>CAXXYE010000011.1:0-377862 GCA_963674865.2 Candidatus Hydrogenedentota bacterium | reverse complement strand
TCGAAGCCCTCGTCGGCCAAGCAAGGGGCCACCCGTTCCACGCACTGTTTCGGCTCGTGCCCGTTCCAGCCTCCCCAGACAAACAATGCAGATTTCATATTCTATCTCCCTCAAACGGTTCTGAACTCCACCGAAGTACGGTCTATTTCACGGCATGGTACACGAAAGCCGGGGGCACATTCCCCCATACCGTGGGGCTGACTGAGACCTCGGAGAAGTGTTCGTGGAGCTTCTGCCGAAAGCGTCTTCCTCCTGGAAGGAAGGGGCTTTGGACATAGGCAAATGTGAGGAATGCGCCGCCGGGCCGGAGGGCCTCGCGGGCCGCGTCGAGGAGGTCATGTTGCAGATCGGCATCGAAGAGCGTCCAGGGGAGGCCGGAGATGATGCAGTCGCAGGTTTCGTGGCCCATCCGGCGGAGGTAGGCCTTCACCTGTGTCGCACATCCCTGGACGACGCGAGCCCTCGGGTATCGGGCTCGCAGGGCTTCGGCAAATTCAGGATTGATCTCGATGGCGAGGAAATCGGCGTCATCACGCAGTTCCGGGACGATGGCGCGCGTTAGGGCGCCCGTGCCCGGGCCGAACTCGACAACCACGGAGGCTTCACTCACCTTGCCGAGACGCGTCATGACTCTGGCAAGGGCCATGGAACTCGGGAGAACGGCGCCCACCTTCTGCGGCGAAGCGACGTACTGCTGGAAAAACTTCAGTGTGTCCATATCTCTCCTGGACTTGCGATTCGGAAGCGGCCCACTACATCGGCGCGGGCCGGTTGGCCGCGCCGTTGCGCAGTTGGCGAACAAAGCGGACGGGTTACAGGCTAGGGCGCAGTCTCATTTTATACCTTTTCGAAGACGAGCGCGAACTGGGGGAAGGGGATGCGCGGATAGAATTGCAGTAGGAAGGGATAGAGGCCGTTGGTACATGGGCGGGTGTATCCAAGGCCCGTCTTGAGCGAGAGAAGAGCAAGGCGGCGCATGAAACGCCAGCGCCGGGTCGTGTCGTGAAGCAGGCCGCTGAGGGGGATGACGCTCGGGCGCAGGCCCGCGGCGCGGGACGCGCGGAGGTACTCGACCACGGTGTAGATATGCTCCTGCACGCCAAGGGCCTTCTCGTCAGCGCCAAACGCCTCCTTGGCCGCGGCGTCCCACCGGCCGGCGACGGGCTCGGCGAAGAATATGGCCCGGCCTCCAGGCTTGAGGGCGGCGTGGAAGCGTCCGAGCACGTGGCAAAGGTCGCCGGCATGGTGCAGGACGGCAACGCCGAAAACCAAGTCGAGGGACTCCGGCCGAAAGGGAAAGACGGCCATATCACAGAAAACGCGGTCGAAATAGCGCGCGCGCTCAACGTAGATCCCCGCCATCGCGAGCTGGTGACTGATATCGGTGGCCACGACGCGCCCGGCCCTCTCCGCGAGATGGCGCGCACTCCATCCGGTGTCGGCGCCCACTTCCACGACGGTTTCGGTTCCCTGGAGGTCCAGCCAGTCCAGAAGTTCAAAGTAATCGTCGGCAAGGGCCGCCATGCGGCGGAATGCTTCGACTTCGCGCGCCAGTTCGGCGTTACTAGAGCGGGGTAGGCCGAGGGCGGTCTGGACGCCCTGCTCGCCTTCAAAGAGATGGCGTAAGCGCTCGGGGACTTGTTCGGTAAACCACTGGGCGCCGAGTTGGCGGTGGGCGTCCATTTCCTGTTGGGCCGCTTCGCTAGGACTCGGGTGCAGGTCCAGGATACCTTCGCGCACGGGATAGGCCCGGCCGCAATCGGCGCATACGACCTGTCCGTGTTCGATGTGGCCGGCGTCGGCTGCCGCCGTCTTAAGCGATTGAGCGTGGCAGATGGGACATGCCAACAGGCCTAGTAGTTCCGGAGACATGGGGCTAGGCTCCCGGGCGGCTGGGCCATTGGCGGGGACGCGTCCGGACGAGAAGAACAGCAGAAAGGAGAAGCATGTAGATGGTCCAAGAGAACATGACGAGGAGGGGTATGCGGGCGTTGGACATAGCCTGTCCCTTTAGGAGAAATGCACCCGGCAGGAAGTAGCCATATAGCAGCCAGGCGACGGGCGAAAGGCCTGAGCTGCCATCCTCGACGCCGAGATATCCGAAGGAGAGGAAACTGTAGAGGGTGATCACGATGTATCCGATGGCGTAGGGATTGAGGCCGATGCCGGAGCGTAGGAGAGGCGCGCCTTGAAACGTCGGGGAGTTCAAGTCGGGCTCGTAAGCGGGCATGTAGGATCCTGCCCCCCCGGCCGGGGCGGTGGCCGGCGCGTCACGCGAAGCTTGCGGCTCCGGCCGGACACACGGCTCGGGCGGAAACAGGGCCTTCACGGCGGGGCGTCTAAGCACATCGAGCGCGAAGAGCCCCAGGGCGGTTCCGAAGGGAATGAGGACGAGTTCGATGCGCGCCAGCAGAAGGCAAAATCCGTAGTCCGTGCGTTGCTTCAGGGAACGGCCCGCGCGGATGAGACTTCCGGCGAAGAGCAGGGCCAACGCGATGAGCAGTTCCGCGAGGATAACGGCGAACCAGCCGTAGAAGCCGGGAGAGGGGCTACTCCAATGTGCCGATCTGGCGGGAGCCAGAAGTAGCGTGAATCGCAAGACGCCCCAGGCGATGGGCCATGGCCCCAGCAATGCCGTAGCTAAACCAAGGGCGTAGTGGGCGGTACTGAGGGACTTGAGATAGTGCTCGTCACGCATTACCTGGCCGTTCCTTACGGCAGCTACTGAACCGATCGTCCCGATCCGAACGTGCCTGTGAGTCCCGAAGGCACGTTCAAGGGCATGATAGATGTCGTTGCCTGAGAGGTCAAACATGCTGGGGATGGACTCAAGCTGAAGCTTGAGCTCCAAACACGTCTCCGGCAATGGGGTAGCGTGGAATTCTTGCGGGCAAAGGAGCCAAGACGGGGTGAAGACAGGCATGCCTTACCTGTTGTTTGCGGCTGTCGCCGCAAGCCAAGCAGTTCGGCGCGCCGCGGTTGCTCCGCAAGCCGCGGCAGGCTTGAACTCCAAACGTGTCGCAGGCGGTGGGGTGGCATGGAACCCTTGCGGGGATGAGGGGCCAAGACGGGGTGAAGAGGGGGATGCCTTACCTGTTGTTTGCGGCTATCGCCGCAAGCCAGGCAGTTCGGCGGGCCGCGGTTGCTCCGCAAGCCGCGGCTTTGCGCATAGCGGCCGGGATGTATAAGATGAGTCTCGCCTGAGGGACGTCGCCTAATGAGTCCCACGGCACCCACAGATAAACTCACAAGGAGGTCATATGCGTTTTATCGCCGAGCGTATGGGCTGCATCGACGCGAGTGGGATCCGGAAGGTTTTTGCGCTTGCCGCGAAGATGACGAATCCCGTGAACTTGAGCATCGGGCAACCTGATTTCGACGTTCCGGAGCCGGTGAAGGAGGAGGCGGTCCGTCAGATCCAGGCCGGATTCAATAAGTACACGCAGACATGGGGCATCGAGGCGCTGCGGGAGGAGGCCTCGGCCTACTACCAGCGGCGTTTCGGGGTCCCTTTGGAGAACGTGATGGTGACCTCGGGCGTCAGTGGGGGGTTGTTCCTCGCGCTGATGGCGACGGTGGGGCCGGGGGATGAGGTCATCTGCGGCGATCCGTATTTCGTAATGTACAAGCATCTCGTCAACTTGCTGGGCGGGGTGTGCCGGCCGGTGGACACGTATCCCGACTTCAAGCTGCGTCCGGAACACGTGGAGCGGGCCGTCAATGAGAAGACGAAGATCCTCATCATCAACTCGCCGGCGAATCCCACGGGCGTAGCCTTGGCGAAGCCGGAACTCCAAGCGCTGGCGGATGTGGCGAAGCGGCATGGATTGCTGGTGATCGCCGATGAGATCTATGAGCAGTTCAGCTATGACGCCGAACCGGCGAGCATCGTCGGGATGTACGAAAACGTGTTGCTTCTGAACGGCTTCTCGAAGATGGCTGCGATGACGGGTTGGCGCGTGGGCCTCGCGGCGGGGCCGGAGGAGATCATCCAGCAGATGAACACGCTTCAGCAGTATACGTTCGTCTGCGCGCCTTCGTTCGCACAGGGCGCGGCCGTGGTGGCCTTGCGCACGGATTATTCGGAGCAGATCGCCTCGTACCGGCGGAAACGGGATCTCGTTTTCGAGGGTCTTAGCAAGAAGTTCAACGTGGTCAAGCCGAACGGCGCGTTCTACATTTTCCCGGAAGCGCCCGGCGGCGATGGGGATGCCTTTGTGAAGAAGGCCATCGAGAGCAATGTGCTTATTATCCCGGGCAGCGTTTTCAGCGAGCGCAAGTCACATTTCCGGATCAGTTTCGCCGCAACGGAAGAGACGATCGCCCAGGGCGTGGAGATCCTCTGCGGACTCGCGTAGCCGCTACCGGAGTCGGGAGCGTCAGGCAACCTGAACCACGGCGCCTTGCTCGATGGATTCGATGGCCGCCGCAAGGACTTTCTGAGCCGCGAGGCCGTCGGCGCCGCTACCGTCGATATCGTCGGGCGAGCAGCCCTCGCCCACCTGCTCGATGAAACGGGCAATGCGATTCTTGAAGGTGTCGGGGAAGGTCTTCTCTTTAATATCGCCGAAGACCGTGTTGGTGATGACGGTCTTCTCCATCGTGCCGGCGGGATAGAGCGTCAGTTCGTCGAACATGTCATCGAGGACGAAGCGTCCGCCGGTGCCCGCGACTTCGCACCGCTCCATGGGATGGCCGCGCTGGATGTCGTAGCTCCCGGTGAGGCCGCCGACGACGCCGTTGGCGAACTGCATGTTGAAATGGGCGGTGGACCAAATGCTTCGCCCGGGCGCTTTGAGCGCGAAGCACTGGACGGCGGAAATGTCGCCGCAGAAATAGCGCATGACGTCGACGGTGTGGGGATGGAGCGCCTTGAGCTGGAACCAGGGAGAACTCTCGGCGGGGTTCTTGATCCACATGGCCATGTTGACGAAGAGGAGTGTACCGAGCCGCCCTTCCTCGACCCACGTCTTGGCCTGCCGGGCAAGCGGTGTGAAGCGGTGGTTCAGGTTGATGCCGTAGCACAGCTTCTTCCGCTTTGCCAGTTCGACCATCTCGACGGCTTTGCCGATCTCGTTCGATATCGGCTTTTCCCCGAGCACATGGCATCCCGCTTCCAGGACCTGCATGGTGGGGAGGTAGTGGTCGCTGGCGTACTCGTATCCGCCTGTAGCAACGCTGCAGACATCGGGCGCCAATTGACGCAACATGTCTTCCACGTCGTAGAACGCCGGCACGCCCAGGCGTTCGGCGCCGGCATCGGCCCGCTCTTTGATGAGATCGCAGATTCCCACCAGTTCACAACCGGGGGCAGCAACATAACAATCCGCATGGAGATTGCCAATCGGTCCCATGCCTATCACACACACCCGCAGCAAATCGCACTCCAATCTAGCCGCGCGGCGCGGCATCTCGTTCTATCGGCTTCTCACGCTCGTAGACGGGGCGCATTCTAGCGCGCGTTTGAGGGGGATTCCAGTTAGGCGCGGGGACTTGTTGTGGCCAGGCGGCTCTCCACGCTGAGGCCCTGGAGGCCGTCGGCCGGAGCAGGGCAGGGGAAACGGGAATATGCAAGGGCGTTCGCAGGTCCTATAATCCGTGTGATAAGATTCGGGAAGATATGGCTATGGAAACGACGCTAGAGGCCCTTTACAAGCCCATCGCAGGGGAGATGGCCCTTCTCCGGGAGGCCATACGCGCCCTCTGGACTAAGACGCTGACTCTGCTGGATCCCGGCGTGGCGGCCGAGGAGCCGCCGGGAGGCAAGCTGCTTCGTCCGGCGCTATGCCTGTTGTCGGCAGGGGCGGCCGGCGCTGAGGACTTACACGAGTATGTGCCGCTGGCAGGGGCATTCGAGCTACTGCACATGGCGGCCCTGCTGCATGACGACGTGGTGGATCGGGCTCCGCTCCGGCGAGGGGCAAGGTCGGTGAATGCCTTGCATGATGACCGCACAGCCGTCTTGGGCGGCGATTACACGGTTGCCCTGGCTCTGGGCGTGCTCAACGACTATGCGTGCGGGGGGCTGATGGATTGTGCGGTCAGAACCATTGGGCAGATGGCCGAGGGGGAGTTGAACAACCTGATTCGCGCCAACGGCTCGACAGATGAAGCGGATTGCATCCATCTTGCACGGCAGAAGACGGCGAGTCTCTTCGCGGCCGCATGCACAGGCCCAACCTTTCTCATTGAGAGCGCCCTTCGCGAGCCGCTCCGGCGTTACGGGGAGAACTTCGGTATTGCGTTTCAGCTTATCGATGATGTGCTGGACTTGTGTCAGGATGAGGCGATGCTCGGGAAGCCGTCGTGCGGCGACATCATGGAGGGGCAGCAAACGCTGCCCATCATGTTCATGCGGCGCCAGGCGGACACGGATGCCCGGCGACGGTTGGACGCTATGCGCGGGGGAATGATCACGGATGAGGATCGGGCGTGGGTGGCCGCGCTTCTCGAGGACACGAGCGCACGAGAACTCACGGAAGCGGTGGCGCGGCGGCACGCAGAGGAGGCGCGCCGGGCGCTCGATGAGGTGCCTGACAGTCCTTGCCGCCGAGCGATGATGGACTTGGCAGAGTTTGTTCTCGTCCGCGGGTCGTGACACCGGGGGTGTTGCTGCTTCTTGTTATGTCACGCCCTTTCAGGGCTGCCAAGGGGAAGGGTATTCTCCTGGGGCGTCGTCCCAGGCGGGCGTGTCGCGCGCCTGACAGGACGAATGGCCAAGAAGGAAGGGGGGGCCTTACACCTCCGTGGTCACGCGGGAGCGTGACCCTCCCGGGATGTGCGGCTCGGGCTAGAGGTATCCGACGGCTTCCATTTGCTCGCGGCTTTCGTCGGCGGCCTTGTCGTCGATGCCTTTCCGGGTGAAATCGCCGATCAGTGAGGGGAAGGAGCCCGCCCATTCTTCGAGCCGCGTCTCGAGGGCTGCGGCACGCTGAGGTTCGTCAGCCGAAATGTCGACGCGTTCTAGGGGATCGGCGGCGAGGTCAAACAGTGCGGTATCGCCGGTAGCCAAGTCCTGGATAAGCTTGTGATTGGCCGACACGACGCCTCGTTTGGGATTGCTGGAGAAGCTGGTCCCTTGCACGAAACAGGGGCGCGCGTGGGGTGGCACATTGGTTTCGCGCAGGCACGGCACGAGGCTTGTGCCGCGCCATTCGGAGCGAGGGGACACGCTAATCAGTTCGGCGAGTGTGGGCAACACGTCGATTCCCGATACGGGCACAGCGATTCGATTTGGGGGAATGTCGGCGCCCCAGAGGATTAGGGGCACATGCACTTGTTCGTCGTACAAGGATTGGCCATGGCCCCAACGGCCTCGATCCCATAGCTCCTCGCCGTGATCGGCCGTCACGCAGAGGAACCGGGCTGTGCCTTCGGGCAGTCGCTTCATGGCGCGGTGAATTTGTCCTACGGCTTCGTCGGCGTAGCGAACGGCTCCTTCATAGAGCGAGCGGACAAACGCGCGATCTTGCTCGTCCAAAGCGCCGGATTTCACCGCCTCCAGGCCTACCGATCCGTACTCGGGCTTGGTCGGGCAGAACAAAGGCCAACGTCCCTGTTCTGTCCGGTAGCGTTTGGGCGGGTCGTACGGAGCGTGAGGATCCATGAGGTGAATCCAGAGGAAGAACGAGCGGTTCCTTTGCCGGCGGATGTATTCAATCGCGTACTGGATAAGGATGCGCGTGCTGTCGCAGGGGCGCACGCGCCGCACGGAGGGGCAGAAACGCCCGAGCACGGCATGCAGGGAGTGGAAACGCCACAGAGGCCCGCAGCGCTCCTCCGCAAGGAAATCGACGACGACCTTGCGCGAGAAGCCCCGCACAAGCCATTGCTCCCGGCCAAGGAGCGGGTTAGCGAGGAAGGCAGCGGTGGCGATGCCGCGTCCGGTAAGCCTCTCGGGGAAAGAGCGTCCGTCGTCATCGAGCCAATAGGCCATAGCGTGCGCCTGAGCTCCGAGGACGGCAAGCCATTCGTCGTAGCTTGCGCCGGGGTTCATGCTCATGGGGTATCTTGAAGCGTACATGCCGCAGAGGGAGGGGACGGTCCAAGGCGCCAGACTGTAGTAAGACTCAAAGACGGCGCCTTCCGCGCCGAGCGCTTCGAGATTCGGCGTTGGTACGGCCCCGCCGTGAAGAGAGCAGTAATCGGCGCGCAGGGCATCGCACGTGACGACAACGAGCTGCCGGGCGAAGGATTGTGAAGGGCGGTACGGTACGAGCCGCACGACGCCCAGAATAGTCGGTAGAAGCGCCGCGGCGAAAGTCACCAGGGCGGCAAGGGTAAGAGCGCTTGTGTTCTTGCGGCGGAGGACAGTCCCGAGCACCATCCCAAAGAGGCCCACGCCCACCGTGTCGAGCACGGCCACGGCGCCGGCCACCAAAGGGCGGTCGCCGTGGAGGAAGAACACACGCGACGCGCAGCACAGGCCGGCAAGCCCCCCCATACAGGCAATCAACCACACAAGGGCGAAACGGCCGGGCGTCATCGCCGAGAGCGCGTTCAGCAGGACTGCGACAACACCCACGCCGAGGAAAATCAGAAGTGTGACGACCTCCTGGAAGTAGCCGGGGGAATCCCCAAGGATCCACAGCGTCTTCACAGCCGCCAAAGCGCCCATCGTAACACACAGAGTCGGGCCATAGGAGTCCACCCAAGCGCGTCTCACACTCAAGCGAAGTCCCCCCCACAAAACAGCGCCGACAGAGAAGAATATGATGGGGTAGGCAGCAAAACCCGCAAGCACTTGGAGCCGATCCGCGGCGTCCCCGCACGGCAACAGCTGGCTGGCGCTGGAGAAGAGCAACTCGGCCAGTGCGTGAACGACGCCCAAGAGCGTTGCGCCCCCCAGGAGCACTCCAAAGGACCTGATAGGATTTCGGTGCGCCATCTCGCCCTCTCGTTCTGTGGTGGAATCTGAGAAGCGAATGGGCTTATATTAACACATGTTTCAAGGGATTTGTGGCGGTGGGCTACTTCAATGCTTTCTGGGTCTTTCGCTGGAGTTCGCGCCGTCCTTGGGAAATTCCGGAGTCTGACGCAAGGTGGGCGGATTGAGACGTGGGGACGGAGTGAGGTGATGTGGGCCCCAGGTGCGGCCCCGGCTGGCGCAGGATTGAACGGGGAGGGCATGGGGCGGTAGAGTGGGCAAGTTAGAGCAGGTTCCAAGCGTTGAGGTCGAGCAGAGGCGCCAAGTGCGCGGCACTGCCGAATTAGTCGGCGAATGCGGCATTTCCTTCCCCTTGACACGCCGGCCCAAGTTTGGCATGATGGGGAAGTTCTGAATATTCGTTCAGGTATACGGGAGGGCATAGAACATGGCGGCAGGCAAGGGCGACGAGAAGACCAAAGCGCTTGATATCGCGGTTGGTCAACTTGAAAAGCAGTTTGGGCGGGGGACGCTGGTTCGCCTCGGAGATGATCATTTCACTCAACGCGTTCCCGCGATTTCGACGGGAAGCCTTTCTCTTGATATCGCGACGGGCCTGGGGGGCTTGCCCCGCGGCCGCGTGGTTGAGGTGTTTGGGCCGGAATCTTCGGGGAAGACGACCTTGGCGCTGCACGTTGTGGCAAATGCGCAGAAGAACGGCGGAATAGCCTGCTACATCGACGCGGAACACGCTTTGGATCCGGCATTCGCAGAGAAGATCGGGGTGGATATCGGCAACTTGCTGGTGTCACAGCCGGACACCGCCGAACAGGCTCTCGAGATCTGCGAAACCTTGGTGCGCAGCAACGCGGTGGACGTGATCGTGCTGGATTCCGTTGCAGCGCTGGTGCCGAAGGCGGAGGTCGAGGGGGAGATGGGCGACGCGCACGTCGGGCTGCAAGCGCGGCTGATGTCGCAGGCGCTGCGGAAGTTGACGGCGGCTATCAGCCGCTCCAAGACGCTGGTGATCTTCATCAACCAGATGCGTATGAAGATCGGCGTGATGTTCGGCAATCCGGAGACGACAACGGGCGGGAATGCGCTGAAGTTCTACGCTTCCATGCGCATCGATATCCGGCGGGTGGCCACCATCAAGGAGCGGGAAGAGAACGTAGGCAACCGCGTGCGGGCCAAGGTGGTGAAGAATAAGCTCAGCCCGCCCTTCAAGCTGGCTGAGTTCGATATCCTCTTCGGTGAGGGCATCTCGAAAGAGGGAGACCTTCTGGACCTGGCGGTCGAGGAGAAGCTGGTTCAGAAGAGCGGGTCCTGGTACTCGATGGATGGGGAGAACTTGGGCCAAGGCCGCGAAGCAACGCGCCAATACCTGAGAAGCAATCCGGAGACGGCCGAACTTCTGAAGAAGAAGATCGTTGAGGCAAGGAACCTTCCGTGGGCTCAGCCCACCGGAGATGAGGCAGCTCAAGCGAAAGAGGCGGATTCTGTCGGCGCGTAATTCACAGCACGGCAGGCGAGCACGGACGGGGTTTCTGCTGCTCCTCGTCTTGTCCGCCGTGTTTACTGTCAGCCTCCTCTTTGCGAAACACCAGCTCGAGACATTCCGGGAGCTTTTTCAGCGCAAGACGGAATCGATCACGGGGATGCGCCTCAAGGCGGAATCGGTGGTCGTGAACGGACTACGGGGACTGCGAGTCAACGGACTCGAAGCAACGCTGGATCTGCCGGGCGGGCCGACGGTAGACGTGAAGGTGCCGGTCGCCCTTGTCCACATCGATTATGTTGACCTCGTCTACGGCCAGATGAATATAGAGAGCATCCAGGTGGACGACGCGGTCATTCGGTTGGAACGCCGGGGGGAGGGGGGCTGGTTCGACGCCTCACGCCGCTCGCCGGGGATGCGCCACCTTGGCCTATTACGCTCGTTCAGAATTCTCGGCAGGGCCTGCCGGCTGGACGTGTTGAATATTGTGGGCAACACTCACATGACGCTCGAGGAACTGGACTTCGACGTGGCGCGGCTTCCCGAGTCGGAGGACATCGCCGCGCAAGTCTCGGGAAACCTGAACGCGGACGCGCGGAAACGCTTGGCCGTCGACCTGCGGTTTTCGTCGTTTGACGATTTCTACTTGACGGCACGTTGCGACCACATTACGGCCGAAGACCTGGGCGTGTTTGCTCCGGCGACGATGGAATTCGTTGAGTCAGGGGACGCCGGCCTCTCGGCACGCCTAACAAGTGCGCCGGGGATGGGAGCGACGCTGTCAGCGGAGGGGCCATTCGAGGACCTGGTCGTGCGGCGAGCGTCCGGTGCGCTCGGCCCGATCGGCGGCGTGTTGACGGCAGAGGGGACGATTGACACCTCCAGCTCGCCCGTCAGCGTCAATCTTCAAGTGAGGGCTACGGAGCTTGACCTTGCGGGCGTGGTGGCGTCCAGCCTGCCGGAAACGGTCGAGACGTACGGGGAGGTCAGCGTCACGCTGCCGCTCCCGGCGGAGGTCACGGTGGGGCTGCAGGGAACACTGACAAGTCCGCTCATTGCCGTGAACGCCTCGGTAGACGAGGCCGCCATCGCGTTCGAGGCGAACGACAAGCGGTATCCGTCTGGGCAATTGCAGTGCAGTCGCTTGACGGCGTCGTGGGATTCGGAGGCGCGCGTGCCTACGGCAACGGCGTTGGTGGTCGGCGGCGACGTGAGGCACGCGTCGAGCGGGCTGTTCGTGGAAGGGGTGTCCGGGACGGTGGCCGTGCAGGGCAAGCGGATTACCGTGACGCCGCTCACGGCGTTCCTGACAAACCACGCGCTGGTGGGCAGCGGAAGATATGATTTCGAGAGCAAAGAGGGGCGCCTGTCGCTTACAGGGGTGGTTTCGGGTCTCGAGGACACGATCTGGGCGGATTCGATCCGCCACACGCGGCTGGCGGGATCGGCCAGTTTCCGCTGCGACGTGTGGAAGGGCCCGGATAGTACGAACCTGGAGGCCGAGATCGACATGAGCCAGGCGCACCTGGGATACAACTGGTGGTTCGACAAGCCGCCGGGGATCACGGCGCGGGGCCTCATCAAAGGGGTGATCAAGGCCAAGCGGTCAATGGTTTTCGAGGTAGACGCGGATATCGCGTCCTCGAAAGTCCAATCGACGTGCCGCCTTGCCTATGCGCCGGCGAAGCAGCGGAAATGGAAGCTCTTGACGGCGGAAGCGACGTCCGGCAGTCTCGATCCCGTCAACGTTGGAAGGTGCCTTCGGATCCCCTACAAGCTTGGCGGCGGGACGGGCCGGGAAGGGCATTACACTTGGCAGCGAAGCAAGACGGATCCGGCGCCGAATGCCTGGGTCGCCGAGTTCGGGTGCGTGCTGGACGAGTTCTCGATGCTGCCGGTGGGAGGGGAGGTTCCTCTCGTGGCAAAGGAGCTTCGGATCGAGGGAACCGTCACGAAGGGCGATTCGCCGACGGGCACGCTGGCGTTGAGCGCCGCCGAAGCGGTTGCGCCCAGACTTGGGGAACTATGGTTTCAGCCGGTGCGGATGATGGTCGACTCGGATCCGGAGATCATGAAGGAATATCCTCCGGTGGATCGGGCGTGGACGTATCAGCTCCAGGTCGGGTCCTTGGATACGCCGCCCTGGAAGGGCAGCGATTTCACGGGCACAGGCTATTTCAATCCGGAAACGGCGGGGCTGTCGTCGTACGCGGCGACGGTGGACGGCGGGCATATCGAGGGCTCCTACGCGCGGGATCGCGTTGAGAACGCTTACAGAACCACCGCTCAGTGGAGCGATGTGCCCGTGTCGTATTTCCTGGCCCATTTGAACTATCCGGACGTGGTGCGGGGGCGCATCACGGGCGAGGTGGCGTACAGCGTCGACCGCGATGATCCAAACACCTTCAGAGGCGATGGGCAGTTCGAGGTACGTGACGGTGCGTTTGACGCCGACTTTCTCTTAGCGCAATTTGGCGACGAGGCCGCGGCCCTTGGGCCGTCACTGGCGTTTTCTTCATTGAAAACGTCCGTAGCCTTTGAGAAGGACTTGGTACGCACACCTGACCTGGTCTTGAACGCCGAGGGGCTGCGGCTCGAAGGAGCGGGCCAGTTCGTCCGTGACGGCGACATGGACTATGACATCAAGGTGGCCTTGAGCCCGGACGTGGCGAACAAGGTGGCGGTGCTGCGGGAGAGCTTCAATATCCAGGGGCATCGACTGGCTCAACAGGATATCGAGTTGGCCTTCAAAGTGACGGGGCCGACGTTCAGCCCTCGCAGCGAGGTCTCGGGGCTGCCCCCGCGAAGCGTGACACTGGTGAGCGGCGCGCTCGAGTTGACGAGCGAGATCATCGATATCCCTAGAAAGATCTTGTCCGATTTGTTTAGAATCGGCGGTGGTATGATGGGTCCCGGAAAGTCGCCTTAGTCCGAATGGCTCCCACATAGTCACCGGTATCCCGCGTTTCTCACCTATCGGAGCGGGCCTGGTGATGACAAGCAGCTAAGGAAGTCGTGAAGCACTATGCAGACTCTCAAGGATGGGCTTGCGACGCACGACACCCGTTCCGCTTGACTTGTCTTAGTCTCGTTATGCGGCTGAGACAAAGTCGAGTTAGGGGAACTTCCGAGGGCCGAGACGCGATTGTATGTATAGGCAGGAAGGGGTTTTTTCAAGGTCCTTATGGAGATTAAGATCGGTAAATCCGCCCATAGTTGTTGTGTGTGCGAGCGGGCGTTTGAGCATGAGGAGGAGTTGACGTCGCTGGTGCGCGTGGAGAACCGGGTGTTGCTCCGGGAAGACTACTGCCGGGCGTGTTGGGACGCGGCGCGGCAGGCCAACAGCTATTCGGTGTGGACGCCCACGTTCTGCGATCCGAAAGTGGTAGCCGAGCAGCCGCCGGAGGCCTTCTCGCCGCTGCGCCAAGTGTTCTACGAGGCGGTCGAGAGCACCGAAAACGTGGAATTGGCTGTGGCGTACCTTGCGGCGCAATTGCTGCGTCGCCAGAAGGCTTTTCGCTTGATTAAGGAGTCTGAGGACCCGGAGACGGACGAGCGCGTAGCGCTCTTCTCGGATCGCATCGGCAACCGGCTGATCGAGGTACGCGACCCAAACCTCTCGCACGAGAACCTGGAAGAGGGGCGCAGAGCGCTGATGGCGCGTCTGGCGGAGTTGGAGGCCCCGGAACCGATGGAAGAGGGGGGCCAAGATGGCCAATCAGAGGTTCACGAGAACGCCTAAAGGCAAGAAGACCTACGCCACGGAGCTTTCGTCGGGACAGCTAATTGTGGCGATCTGCATCGCGCTCATTGTGGCCCTGGCGTGTTTCCTTATGGGGGTCATTGTGGGCCGGTTCGAGGAGCCGAAGAAGGGGACGCAAGTGGCCAACGGAACCGCGCCGGCGACCTCACCGGGCCCCCGGACACCGGTGGCGTCCAGGCCGTCCCGAGAACCTAGCAAGTCCCAAAGCGAGGGCCAAGGCGAGCAGGTTTCACCGGTCAAGTACGAGCAGGTGTCGCCCGCGGCGGCGGCGCGCATAGACTACTCGAAACCAGCGTTTCCGGAGACGATTCCTCCGGCCCCGGCGGCGCGTTCATCACGGGCGCCGACGAGCGCCGCCAAGAGCGAAGAGAAGGATGAGGCTCCCAAGAAACCGGCGGAGGCCGCGGATATAGAGGGGTCTACACCTCCTCCCGCTCCAGCAAAGGAATCGGAACCGGACACCAAGAAGGACAAACCGGCCGCAACGCCGCCAAGCGCCCCGGCGAAGGTCGAGAAGCCCGCTGAACCGAGCCAGCCCCCCTCGGCAGCGCGGCAGGCCGAATCCAAACCGGCAACCACGACGCCGGCACGCGATACGTCCGGGGGAGAGGCGTCGAAAAAGGGGCGGTATGGCGTTCAGGTAGTGGCATTCTCCTCGGGCGAGCGCAAGGCGGCGGAACAATATAAGGCGCGGTTGGAAGCGAACACGGAACTGCGGGCGGACCTTGTTGCCTCGAAAGACGGCAAGTATATCCGCGTACTGATCGGGGACTACGCGGAGAAGGGGGCGGCGGCGAAGGCACGTGATGAGCTGCGCAAGCGCAAGGGGTTCGCCGACTGCTTCGTGCAAAGCCGGTGATGGCGCGTGGCGAGCGAGGGATGCCTAGATGAAGGTATCCGTGATCGGGCCGGGCGCGATGGGATGTTTGTTTGCCGCCCGGCTTGCCAAGAGCGGGGCAGCGGTGACGCTGGTCGATCATGACGCCGCGCGTGCGGCCCGCCTGAGAAAGTCCGGCATCACCGTTGTGAGCGATAAGGGGGAGTACAAGGCGACGCCCACGGTGGCCACGGCAGCGCCCGATGGGCAGGACCTCTGCATCGTCCTGACGAAGGCCTACAGCACGACAGCGCTTGCCCTTCCTCACGACACGCCGATCCTGACGCTGCAAAACGGCTTGGGCAACGTGGAGACGCTGTGCTCGCTTGTGGGAAGCGCCTTCGTACTGGCCGGGGCAACATCCGAAGGGGCAACGCTGCTCGGTGAAGGGCACACGCGGCACGCGGCCCCGGGTGTGACGGTGCTCGGCGCGTGGACAACGTGCCCCGCGGAACCTGCGCTCGCGGCACTGGGCCAGGCGGGCTTCGACGTACAGGGCACGGACGCGCCGGGGCAGGCCATCTGGCGCAAGGTCGTCGTCAACGCGGGTATCAATCCGGTGACAGCGCTGCTTGACGTTCCAAACGGCCGGCTACCGGAAATAGCCGAGGCCCGGATGCTGACGCGAGACCTGGTGACGGAGGCGGCCAAGGTGGCTGCGACGGAGGGCTACCGGTTCGAGCAAAGCCTAGTGGAGTATACCGAACAGATCTGCCGGGATTCCGGGCCGAATATCTCGTCGATGCTGCAGGATGTACGCGCGGGGAAACAGACGGAGATTGACGCATTGAGCGGGGAGATTGCGCGGCGCGCCGAGTGCGCGGGGCTGCCGGCGCCGCGGACACGGGTGGTGTGGCAACTGATCAAGAGCCTGGAGAAGCGGTGAAACACCCCGGCCTCGAATATGCGAGTCCCGTCATCTTCAGCCGCAAGCAGCGGCTGGCGCTCGCCATCATCCCGGCGGCAGCGGCAACGGCGTACAAGCTCTTAATGCACACCTGCCGCGTGGAGATCCGTGGGGAGGAGCATTGGGAGCGGGCCTTGTCGGAATACGGCCACGGCGTACTGGGATTCTGGCATGAAACGCTCGGGATGGCGGCGTATCGCTTTCGCGACAGGGACTACCACACGCTCACCAGCTTCAGTTACGACGGGGAGATTGCGGCGCGCGTGGTCAACTGGTTCGGGATCGAGGCACTGCGCGGCTCGTCATCACGGGGCGGCGTGAAGGCGCTCCAGCAGATGAAGAAGGCGCTCGAGATCGTGCCGGCCGTAGGATTGACGCTCGACGGCCCGCGAGGTCCGCGGCGGGTCGCCAAGCCCGGAGCAGCGATCATTGCAGCGCGAAGCGGCTTGCCCGTGGTTCCTATGGCCCACGTAGCTTGTTCGGGATGGCGACTGCATTCCTGGGATCGGTTCATCGTCCCAAGGCCGTTTTCGCGCGTTATTTGCTCCATCGGAACGCCCATTCCTCCACCCGAGAAGGCGTCCTCAAAGACTATCGAGGCCATGCGCGTACGGATGGAGCAGGAGCTGAACGCCCTTCACGCAACGTTGGAAGATGAGGCCGGGTAATAGGCTACGGCCCTGCGTGATGGGCACGTAGCTGGCCGCAGGCGGCGTCGATGTCTTGGCCTCGTTCGCGCCGTTGGGTTGTTTTGACGCCGTCTTCGGCAAGGATCTGGCGGAAGGCGGCAACAGCCGCGGCGCCGGGAGAGGCGAAGCCGCGGCCCTCGACGGGATTGTAGGGGATGAGGTTCACCGTGGCGTTCAAGCCTGCAATGAGCCGCGCCAAGGCGTGCGCGTCCCGGGCGGAGTCGTTCACTCCCTTCAAAAGGACCCACTCGAAGGAAACGTGCCGCCCGGTGAGTGAGATGTAGCGTCGAATGGCCTCGAAGAGTCGGCGCAGGGGGTAGCGCTGGTTCAGAGGCACCAGGCGGGAGCGGAGTTCATCGTCAGCGGCGTGAAGGGAAATGCTAAGACGAACCTGGAGGTCTTCCCGGGCGAAGCGTTCTATTCCTGGGATGTCGCCGGCGGTGGAAACGGTGATCTTGCGCGCGCCAATGCCCAGGCCGTCGGGGTCCATCAGGAGCCTAAGGCTCCGCATGACGGATTCGTAATTCTGGAAGGGCTCTCCCATGCCCATGTAGACGATGTTCGGCGTGCGCCCGGCGATTTCCTCACCTTCAAGCAGGTGGAGGGCCTGCTCGACGATCTCTCCCGCGCGGAGATTGCGAACGAAACCGGATTGTCCCGTGGCGCAGAAGGCGCAGCCCAGCGCACAGCCCACCTGCGTTGACAGACACAGCGTGACGCGGTCGCGGTCGCGCAGAAGAACGGATTCGACGGTTTCGTCATCGAGCAGGCGGAAGAGGATCTTCTTGGCGCCCGTGCGCGCCGACTGCATCACGTGCTCTTGGCGAAGTTGCGCGAAGACGCAAGTGGCCCGCATGCGCTCGCGAAGCGCCTTGGAGAGGTCGGTCATGGCTTCGGGATCGAACACGCGCCGGGCGTGCAGCCAACGGAATATCTGCTTGCCTTGAAAGGGTTTAAGGCCCAATTCGGACGCGATCTCAAAGGGGTTCAGGTCAGTCAGCGGGCTGGTCATAGGGCTCGGGCCAATCAAAGGCGAAGGCGGAGTCCGCCACGCCGGTATTGAAGTCGATCTTGCGCAATCGGATGCTCATCTCGGTCTCCTTGGCGGGGAACCGGGACTCAACCTCCATAGGGAAGCGGATGCCGTCGAAGGTATCGTAGCCAGCCAAGCGCGTGACGGCCGTCACTTGTCCGTCCTCACCCAGAAGCTCGTTGCGGACGACATCCCAGTGGGGCCCAGCCACTTCGACGCGCCGACGGGGGCGGCCGGCGGGGCCGATGAGGAGGACGGCAATGTGTGCGGCTGAGTCGTAATCGGCCACGCGCACCTCCCGGAGAGGCAATTCTCCCCAGGACTCGGGAAAGTACATCTCACGGACGATGTCGGACGGCGAGACGCTGAAATCAACGCCCTCAACGGCGGCGCCTTCGTGGTAGTAGTAGGGCTGCGCGTCTTCGCCCGGGAAGGTGAGAAGAAACTCCTTGCCGACGGAGGTGAGGAGAAAGACGACGTTGCCCCAGGTTCTGTGCCGCCCGGTGATGTGCAGCGAGGCGGGCTTTCGGTAGACGACGTCGCCGGTGCACAGTTTCTTCGCGGCGAACTCGGGGGCGGCGATGGTAAACGTGCCGACAGCATGGAAATCGATGATCTTGGCGTCGTTTTCCGCCAAAACGGCGAGGATTTCGCGTGGAACCGGCCGGGAACCGGGTGGATGTTGCAGCCTGCGGGAGGGGGCAAGGTGAGCGCAGGCCGTCAATGTGGCACAGACAAGAAACGCGAGGGCGGCTTTCGGAAAACTGGGACAGTGGAGCCGTTGAAAGAGTCCGGAGTTGCTGCACGCAGGCCGCAAAGAGACCTGGGACAGTCCCGTCTGCGTCCGCCCTCGGCGGACTCCGCTTGGGACAGTCAAGGTCTTTCGCTCAACCTCTGGAGCGAATGCGACTTCTTCAACAGCCTCACAGTCCCATTTCGCTTCGCTCGCGTGGGACAGTCCCCGGTTTCCCGTGTGGTGTGTTGAATTGGGAGTGATCATGTGGTAGACTTCGCCGGTTTGTTGGGCGAAGTATAGCACCAGCCGATGGGCGAACCAAGCCCGTGTGTGGAAGCCCGGTGGCGAAGTCACCAGCCGTGATGCGCTCCAAGTCACTAGCCTACAAGGTGTTCGCGGCGTTGGGTCATCCGGGGATTTCGATGGGAGAGGATCATGTCTAGAGTTTGTGATTACAGCGGCAAGCGGCCGCAAAAGGGCAAAAGAGTCGTACGGCGCGGTAAGGCCAAGCGCGAGGGCGGTATCGGACAGAATGTCACCGGTATCTCGACGCGGCGTTGGAAGCCCAACCTTCAGAAGATTCGCATCATCGACGAGAACGGCACGGTGCGTCGCGTGAAGGTTTGCGCCCGCTATATCAAGGCGGGGAAGTTCACGAAGGCCCCGAAGCGGGTCAAGCCCGTCGCGTCGTAGTCTCGTCTCGTATCAACCGACCTTTTGGGCCGGGGTGTGTTTGTCACGCCCCGGCTTCTTCTTTGGGTGAATCCGTACCGGCCGGGTCTACCTGCGGCTCCGTTTCACCCTCGCCGGATTCGATGACGGCCATAACCATGTCTTGCGCCACAACCTGGCGGGCTTCGACGCGAAAATCAGAATAGCGGCCGTCTTCGAGCGATTTGACAAGGGGCCTCGGGGGGCCGGTGTAGCGCAGACGAAGATACGCCTCGCGCGGGGAGAAATGAAGGGTCTCGACAGAGGCCACGCCGGGTGTCAAGGCAAGGCGTGTCGCGATTTCATCAAGGCGGTGCAGACGTCCCGGGCGTTCAAGGGTCAGCCGGATACCATCCAAAGGCGGCGCGCCGGCGGCCGCCACGACGCAAGAGGTGACAAGCTCGCTTATCAGCTTATCGCAGGCGTCCTCGATGGCTTGATGCAAACCTTCCTCGGCCAAGCCATGAACGGTGGCCTTGGCACGGAATTCGCCGACGTCGCGCTCATCACTGGCCCGCCCCACGCGGAGGACGATTACTGCGGTGCAGGGGTGAAGGTCAGGGGCGCCTTGGGTTTCGTCGACGTAGCAGGTTGCGGCGCCAACCACCGCCAGATCCGTCAAGTTCTCGTATGCGAACCGGCCCACGGCATCCTTGTCTCCCTGAACAACCGCTTTGAGTTCGGAATCCGTATAACATTCGCGCAGTTTGGCGGGATCTGTAACCGCAAGGCGTGCTTTCGCAAGGCGTTCGGCGAGGATCGTCTCGGCCATGGACGGCGGGCTCAGTACAAGGGGCTCCTTGAGGCCCGAACTCTGCCCTAGGAGAAGCACCACGGAGGAGTGAATCGCGCCGCTTCGGAGCATGAGCGTGGCGGCGTCACGGCGGAGTCTGTTTGCCAAGAGGTAGGCGTCGATGGTAACGCGCGTGGCGCCGTCGTCAACGGACTGGTCGACGACATTGAAAGAGTGGATGTATTGGCCAGGGCTTTCGAGCATGGGAGCGAAGGGCGTCAGATCACCTGAGGCGACCAGGGCCTCTAGGAAGTCGACGATCATGCTCTGCTGCGCGTTGTCGACGGCGCCCGCCGTCGCCACGGGGCCCACGCCAAGGCAGAATCCCTCGCCCCGAAGCCGCTCGACGTCGTCATCCTGGACGGCCGCGCCGGCCCAGAGGAGCAGCATCACAGCGGCCACCCTCATGGCGGCCACCCGCCGGCATCACGTATGTCGTTTGGCGACATGTAGAAAGCCCCGCTGCGCTCGGAAGTCCGATCTGAACAACTCACGCAAAGTCATCCGCAGTTCGCTCATCTCACCTGCAATTCAACGACAACGCTCTAGGCTATTCAGTCCCGCCCTCGAGCGAACATGATCATGCGCAAGAGCTGGAGTACGGCCATGGCGGCCGCGGCGACATAGGTCATTGCCGCGGCGGTCAACACTTGACGCGCACCGGCCAACTCGTCCGTGTCGAGGTATCCTCCCCGCTCAAGAGACGCCAGGGCGCGGCGGCTCGCATTGAACTCGACGGGAAGCGTGAGCAGCGTGAAGAAGACGGCAAGCGTATACAGGATGATAGCCACGTTGATGAGTGCCGGGACGGCAAACAGGCCAAGGAAAAACAGGGGAAACGCCAAGGTAGATCCGAGGCTACATACGGGATAGACGACATTGCGCAGCATGAGGGGGGAGTAGGCCCGCGCGTGCTGTATGGCGTGGCCGACCTCGTGCGCCGCGATGCCCAAGGCCGCGATGCTACGGCCGTAATACACATCTTGGGACAGCCTAAGGGTCCGGGTTCTGGGATCGTAGTGGTCGGTCATTTGGCCCGGTATGGCCTCGATATCGCATTGGGCGCCTGCGTCGCGCATGATGTGCATGGCTACATCGGCGCCGGTCATCCGGGCTCGTACCTGCACCTGGGAATAGTTGGCGTAGGTGGAGCGAACCTTGTGCTGCGCATAGAGGGTAAAGGCAAAGGCGAGGAGCAGCAGAGGAAATGTCTGGCCGAGATACACTTACGAGGCCCTGTCCTGGGCTTTGGAGCGCATGAGACAGTGGCCGTTGAAGGTGGCGCCTTCTTCGATGTTCAGCCGCCTTGTCTGGATATTGCCTTTGACTTTGGCCGAGGCGCCCAGGTACAGGACGCCGCTG
Source organism: Candidatus Hydrogenedentota bacterium (assembly GCA_963674865.2). Classification (GTDB taxonomy): domain Bacteria; phylum Hydrogenedentota; class Hydrogenedentia; order Hydrogenedentales; family SLHB01. The sequence goes on along the minus strand of CAXXYE010000011.1, from coordinate 356,627 downwards.
GTGGAGATGTTGCCGAATACGTGTCCGGCCAGTGTCACGCGCTTGCCGACGACAACGTCGGCGTTCAGGCGCCCGGACTCGCCCAACTCGATGGATTGGGAGCATTCGACCTTGCCCTCGACAAGGCCCTCGATTTGGCAGTCGGTGGCCCTGACGTTGCCCGACACGAGGGCACTCGGGCCCAGGTAGAGGCGGCCGTCCACATTGACATCGCCGTCGATACGGCCATTGATCTCGGTTTCGGAGCCGCTGGTCATGGAGCCGTTGATGATGACGCCTTCGGGAACGACCATACGTGTGGTGCTGACGTGTTTGGCGCGTCGTATGGCGAGGTCGTCGGCGGTAACGTGGGGGCTTTCGCCGGCTTCTTCAACGGCGTGGCGGGTGCGTTCTCCGCCGCGGGAGGTCTGGAGCACGTCGCGCAGGGCGGTATTGAACCGTCCCATCAACCCGCCGCTTCTGGCCCTTTCCAGCTCTTCCAGGGAGCGGGCCGTCTCGGGGTCGCGCTTGGCCTCAAGTTCCAAGTCGAGGGGCTTCTTCTTGGGGGGCATCTGGCGGTCATGCTGATCGTCTTGTGGCATGTCAGACGTATCCAAGTCGGTTGGCGATGTCAGCAATGCACATCGATATCTTTTGTTTGGGCTTGCTCACGACAAACGGTACGCCGGCGTTGATGGTCTCGGGGACGCAGGTGTCGTAGTAGAGGAAGCCAAGGGTTTCCGGCGCGACGAGTAGATGCTGACGCGCGTACTTGGAGAGGATATTGGCGGCGATTTGGGCCTCGTAGGCATTGCGGGCCCGGTTTACGACGATCTTGGGCTTGATTGAGCGGGCGAGTCCGACGAGTTCACGGCAGACTTGGTCGCGCATGGGTTGCTCAAAATCCTCGCACCCCCGGACGCATTCAATGAACTCGGGCAATGTTTCATTTCGTTTCAGAAGGTAGCGAACCTCAGGGCTTCGGTAGAAGCGCTCGATGCGCCGCAAGAGCGCGGCCCGCAAGAACTTAAAGGCGTTGTCAATGCTCGTTTTTTCGGGTGTAATCACCAGAACGCCGTTCGTGTTTGTAAGGAGAAACAGGTCAAGGGTGTTGAAATGGGCTCCAGCGTCCAGGTCAACGATAATGAGATCCGCGTCGAGCTTGCGGAGTTCCCGGATGAGGGCGGCTTTTTGCTGGTAGCGGGGATTGGCCACGTCGAGCAAGCCGGTGGTGCCGGGAATAAGGCCCAGGTTCTCGTAGTGGGTTTCGCACACGAGGCGCGTCAAGTCCTTGCCGCCTTGCTGGTGGAAGAAGTCATCGAGGCGCACGTCGGAATGCGTCCCGAGGACGGTCTCGACGTTTGAGCAGCCGAGATCACCGTCAACGATGATGACTTTCCAGCCTTTGCGGGCGATCTCGACGGCCGTATTGACGGCGAAGCAGGTCTTGCCCGCGCCCCCTTTGCCGCCGCCCACGACAATGATCTCCGGCTTGGCCGCGCGCGGCTTGGGAACCGCTTGCTCCTCGATCAGTCGCAACAGGTCTTCCTCTCGCCGGTTCGCTCCCCATCCGCGAGCCAGCGCTTGAACAGTTTTACCAGCATTTAAACTTAGCACGGGGCGTCGAGGAAAGTCAATAAATTGTTGACACCGGGGGAGGGGAGGGACGACGGGCTTGAGCGTTCCAAGATATTGGAGCACAAAGTGTTGAGGCCGTGAGGACAACTGGAACGGGGCGAGTACGGGGAGGGGATGCTTCAACCACAGATGGACGCGGATAGGCCCGGATCATTTCGGCGGGTTGTGGTCCGCACTCGCCTCCCGGTGGGAGAAGCGAAACGCAGAGGTCTCAGAGGACGCAGAGCAGCGCAGAGAAGTGGCACCAGCTAAAGCTGGAACTCCAAACGAGGCGCGGGCGAGAGGAAAAGGGGGAGGGTCGAGGCAGCCGCAATGATGGGTTCCAGTACAGGAAGGAACGGCGCTCTTGGCCCGAGTATCTCAGCCTCGTATCAGTTCTTGCTCTCTACGCGAGCCTGTTGTAGCTTGGCGAGGAGCCCGTCCAGGGCGTTGGTTAATGCCTCATAGTCCGAGGATAGGTTTGCCGCGAACTCGCGCGCCGGCTCCCTGTCAAGAATCATCTCGGCGAGAACACATTCCTTCTCAGGCAGGGGCAACGGGTAGGCCTCAACAACCAAACGCCGAAACTTGGCAACGGCATCGGCGCCCGAGAGATGAAGACGCCCGTGTGTTCCCTTCAAGATCACTTGCTCACGGGCCAGTGCATGGCGCAACTCATCGGCCTTTTCCTCGCCGAGTCTAGGGGCCGTCTTGCCAACGTTAATGCCCATCCCGTCGTCTTCGTACTGAGCCGTTTGCAGGTTGTAGTTAATGGCCTTGAGCCGATGCGGCCGCTGGTGAGGATCGTCACTATAGATAACCTCAAGCTCGATCGGATCCACAACCTCTTTGATGAGATCTTGTCCCCGCAGGAATTCAACCACCTTCTCCCGAGCCACCACGACGCCGGATTCACGAAGCGATGTTGGATACAGGACCTTCCACACATAGTCCCTCAGCGCTTTCCTACTCCTGAATTGGCCCGGGGCGGGGAGCTCTGACTTGGGCGCCTTCACAGACAGCTCGTCCATGCCCTGAGCGATTGTCCAAACGGCGCCGTTCACCAGGACCTCGGCCACCGGCACACTGACGCCCTGTACGTCCAGGCGATAGGGGGCGCCCACGGCCACATGGTACGGAGGGGGAATGAACTTGCCCCTGAGTATCAGAACGGCGCCTGTGATTCTTCCTTCCACGGCCGTCGCGGCGTCGGCAGTAGGCCACTTGCACTTGTCCATCACTTCGCTTTCATCCAGCGTGGCGTCATAGCGTTCCGCCTTCTCTGAGGCAATCTGGACAATCGAGGCTCCGTCCGGAAGGCGCGGGGCAAGTCCTCCGGCGGTGATTGCTTCCTCGAGCCAAAATTGCGGCGATTTGAAGAGCGTGTTTGATGCTTGGCGCGGGAGACTGATACAGATGCGCAATGGAACGGGGAAGTCCAGAACTTGGCCGGCGCGTTCGGCAAGCTCCTTCAATAGATCTTCCGCCGGCACGCATCTGGCCACGACATTGATTTGGCCCTCTTCGTCTTCGGTAATCCGCAGGAAACCGATAGGTAAGCCTGAGAGGTCGGCGCCCCAGGCCAAGGAACTCAGCGCGCATACGCCGCTCATCCATGCCGCCGCGGCTGCCCATTTCGCGAGAACGGTGTTTCGCATTGTCTAGGCTTCTCTCTTCCTTCGCTGTCCGCCACCTATGGCTTGCACTCATCCTTTGAGGCCTGCCAGTGTAGCACAAGGACAGCAGCCACGTGGGCCTGCATAGGCGTCTGATACGGGTTGGGGGCCGCGGAGGGGATGTTGAACCACAGATGGACACGGATAAACGCAGATAAATCCGGCAGATTGTGCTCTGCCCTCTCCATCCCAGCGGGAGAAATGGAACGCAGAGGCCTCAGAGGACGCAGAGCCGCGCAGAGAAGTGGCGCCAGCTAAAGCTGGAACTCCAGACGAGGCGCGGGCGTGGGGAGGGGGAAAGCGGCGGGCGCACTGAGAGCCGAACATTTCAACGCGGAGACGCCGAGGGCGCAGAGAAACGCAGAGGCATATCGCGGCACTTCCAGGGGCGGGGGAGAGGCCCAGGGCACTGCCGGCAAGATACCGGCGCTAGTTTGCCGTTTTCCGCGTGACTCAGGCGAGGTGTGTGTTTTGAGGATGGTTCTGGGGAGTATAATGATTGGCGGGCATCTGGGCGGCTGATATCGTGAGGAGCGGGGCAATGGGCGTTGAAAGAGCCTTGAATGGGATGGGCCCGTGGGCGGCGGGCTGTCTTGTGCTCGCGCTCGTGATGGCGCTGGCGTCTTGTTCCGGGGACACTTCGACGGCGCCGGAGGAGGGCACGCCGGCGGTGGAGCCGCCGGGCGCGGTTTCGCAGCCGCCGGAGGCGACGGGAGGCAAGGTGATGGATATGACATTGACGTGTTCCGCTTTTGAGCCGGGCGGCATGATTCCTGAGAAGTACACGGGCGACGGGCCGGATGTTTCGCCGCCGTTGGCGTGGACGGAGCCGCCGGAAGGGACGAGGAGCTTCGCTCTGATCTGTGATGATCCGGATGCGCCCATGGGCACGTGGGTGCACTGGGTGGTGTACGGGATCCCGCCGGAGACGCGGGCGTTGGCGGAGGGCGTGCCGAAGACGGAGACGCCGGCGTCGGGCGCGAAGCAGGGAATCACGGATTTCAGAAGCGTGGGCTATGGCGGGCCGGCGCCGCCGCCGGGTAAGCCGCATCGGTATTTCTTCAAGCTCTATGCGCTTGATACGGAACTAACGCTCGGGCCGCGGATGACGAAGAAGGATGTGGAGCGGGCGATGGAAGGTCACATTTTGGCGAGGGCCGAGTTGATGGGGACGTATCAGCGGTAATCCCGGTGGCCGGGTTGCCCATTGTGCCGCGCTCCAGGTCTCCTGGAGCCGCGATGTTTGCCATCCCGGCCCACTCGTTCACTCCAAAAGGCAGATCTCGGTTGGTGATGCCATTCCCAGGAGCCGTGTGCGCGGCACTGTGGAGGTATTGGTATTGGGAATAGTCCATGATGAGAAGTACTTGGTTCGTGTTGATTTGCGTGGTGGGGGCGGCGTCTCGTGTTTTTGCGGGGGAAGAAATCGCCGCTGAACGGGTGGTCTACGCGGAGACGGACTCCGGCAAACTGAAGGCCACAGTCTACCTTCCCGCCGGCGAGATGGAGGGGCTCAGGCCCGCCGTCCTCTTGATTCACGGCGGCGGCTGGTTGGCGGGCACCCGGCACCAGATGAGGTGCTACGGCCGGGCACTGGCGCGGGAAGGCTACGTCGCGATGTCGGCGGGATACCGGAAAATGCCTTGGCATCCGTTTCCGGACTGCCTGTATGACGTGAAGGCGGCGGTGCGTTGGCTCAGGCTTCACAATGAGGAATACGGCATCGACCCGGAGCGGATCGGGGCGCTGGGCCAGTCGGCGGGGGCTCACCTGGCGCTGATGCTGGCGACGACGGGCCCCGCCGACGGCCTCGAGGGTCATGCCAACAGGGGGACGTCGAGCGCTATCCGCGCGGCGGTCAGCTTCTACGGTCCGACGGACCTGACCTCGTACCGGCGCCCGATAGGCCGGGCCCGGCTCCCGAAGGTGGCAAAGAAGTACGTGACTGAGTTCGCGGGGGAAGAGCATCCAGCGAACGGCATGGAGCCGCTGGCGTGGGCGTCGCCGCTCACGCACGCAGATGCGTCCACCTGCCCGATCTTTTTCATCCACGGTGAAGACGATCGGATCGTGCCGTTCGAGCAGACGGAGGCGATGCACGCGCGCCTTGAGGCATTGGGCGTGCCGACGCGGCTGCTAGCGGCGCCAGGTTACGGCCATGCGTTGGATCGCGTACACCGCACGTGGCGCAAGGAGCATTTTGGCGAGATTGCGGCGTTTCTGGGCAAGTACCTTGCCGAGTGAGCGCTTATGAAGGCAGCGGTAGCCGGAAAAGGGTACACGTAGGAGTCTGGCCTCAAAGAGGTATCTCTGGCGGGGTGCAGCCAGCGTGACACAGGAAATACTATGGCGGTTTTTGACGGTTGGGCCGAGTATTACGACTTGATTCACCAGGGATTGCCTGGCGAGGCGGAGTTCTATGTCGGCAATGCGATGCGCCAGGGAGGCAGGACGCTTGAGCTGGGGTGCGGGACGGGGCGGCTGTCGATTCCGATGGCTATGTCGGGGGTGGACGTGGTCGGCCTGGACAACTCGAAGGCGATGTTGGATTGCTGCCGCGAGAAGTTGGCCGAGATCGGGGACACGCCGGGGCGACTGGACTTGGTACAGGGGGATATGCGGGCGTTTGCCTTCGCCGGATGCTTCGAGCTGGCCGTGATAGCCTACCGGACTTTCATGCATCTCTTGACGAATGAGGAGCGGCGGGCCTGCCTGAGCGCCGTCCACAGGCATCTGGCGGCCGGGGGGGTGCTGATGATGAACTACTGGTCGCCCCCGCGGGATCATGAGGAGCCCGAGCTCCCGTCGCAGGTCCTGGAGGATGCGACATGGACTGAGGAGCGGTACGCCGTGTCCGGCACGGGGGATGAGGTCGTGGTGCGTCATCGGTGGCGTTGTGACTTGGCGGCACAGCGGCTGGAGGAGGAGTACCAGATCGCAGGGCCGGTGGCCGTGGGCGTGAGAGCGCGGCGGCGTCTCCTTTCGATGGAAAGGGGCTGGCCAAGTCGGGGGGATATGGGGGAGCTGGTTCGGGATTGCGGCTTCACCGTCGATGCGCTCTGCGGAGATTTCGACTGCGGGCCGGTGACGGAGTCGTCCACGGAGCGGATCTGGATTCTGAGGAAAGCATAGGCGGCCGGAAGTGGTCCTCAGCCGCGGATTGAGAAGTGCTCATGGCGGGGGGGGCCGGACTCCCACGAAGCGTCGACATGAGTGACATTGGCGTACGCAGGGCCGACGCGGCACCACTCGAGCATGGTATCAAGCCGGTCTCGGGGTCCCTCGAATTCGGCCTCGACGCCGCCGTCGTAGAGGTTCTTCACCCAGCCATTGAGGTCGAGGAGGGCGGCCTGCCTGTGGGTGGCATACCGAAATCCCACGCCTTGCACCCTGCCATGGATGAGCACGTGGAGTCGGTCGGCCATGGGCGCTATTCCCGTATTTCGATAAGGCGCTCCCGGAAATCGGGTTCGGCGATGGCGATAGCGGCTTCACAGGCAGCAAGGGAAACGTTTGGATCGGTGCTCTCAATCGCAGGGTGCAAAATGGTGAGCAGATTGCGTTTTCCAATCTCGCCAATGTGAATGCACACGCTTACGTGGACGAGGGGATCTTCCGTCCTCAGCAGCGCCTGGAGCTCGGCAACGGAGGCGGGGTGTCCGCCGGCGATGAGGGCCGCAACGGCCTTGGCGCGGTAAAGGAACACCTGCTGCACGGTGTTATAGCGCTCGGCCAAGCGGTCGCGCAGATAGCGTATGGCTTCCCAATCGCCCTCGCGAGCAAGGATGATCGCGGCCTGCGGCGCGAGCGTGGGAACATCCATGACCTCTTCCTTGAGGATGGTGACACCCATCGGATCGCCCAACGCTTGCAGGATGCGGGCGATGCGGAAGCGTTCGGTGCTTGTGGCGGCATCGAGCCTCGACTTGAGGGTGACAATGACCTCGGGGCCGTCCAGGCGGGTCAGGCCAAACACGGCGGCCGCGCCCTTCTCGGGGCTATTGTCGAAGAGCAGTCTCAACAATTGAGGAATGATGTCGCGGTCGCCAAGACGGGCCAACGCACACGCCGCAGGGACGCCAATATCGGCAGCGCGGTCTTTGGCCATCTCACGCAGGATGTGTTCGACCTCGTGATCCTCGGCCAGCCCGGCCAGCTTCGCGGCGGCGGCCCGTATACCGCGATTGGGACTGGCCAAACCGTCTTCGATAACGTTGAGCAAGGGGCGGCTGGGATCAACGAAGCCGGGCACGCCATTCTGGAGCGTGACGGCAAGTTCGGCAGGTTCTTCTTCGGCCGCGGCATCATTGTCAAGGAAATCGGGCACACCGTCCTTATCGCTGTCGGGAAGGCCCTGTCCCAAGGCATCGGGCACGCCATCGCCATTCTCGTCGATCATGCCTTCCTTGCTGTCCGGAATGCCGTCATTGTCGCTGTCGCCATCAAGATCATTCGGGATGCCATCGCCATCGGGATCGGCCTTGCCCTCGACGGCGGAAGGGATGCCGTCGCCGTCCTTGTCGCCGATGAGGTAAAGGTACATGTAGGCTTCGATGGAGGTATGAAGGTCATTCCCTTGCGCCAATTGCCGGAGGTAGTTGGCGGCCTGCCTGCCTTGTTCGCCGCCGCCCACGGCGATGAGGGTGTTGGCGCGCATGAGCAGGGCCTGATTGCCCGCGAGGGCCGTCACGAGGTCGCCGACGCGAATAAAGGCGCGATCGAGGACGCTTCGCTCGTCAGCGCGCATGGCACGGACGATGTCGGGCCTGTAGACGCGCGCCTCAACCTCGCGGGATTGTACTCGGACTTCACGGATGGCTGAGATCAAGTAGGAGTTCATCTCGCCGTCCAAGCCGACGACGGAGACATACGCGGGCGTCACCTCGACAATGCGCAGGTTGGGATCTTTGGCATTGCCGCTCTTGAGCACGACGGTGACGAGGGCGTCGCTCCCGGCAAGTTCCGCCAACGAGAGATCGCTGCCGACGACGCGGACGCGCGGGCCGGGTTTGGGCTTCGGCGCGGCGACGGCCGGCGCGGCGGCAACCGGAGCGGGCTTTTGCATCAGGGGCTCGGCAGGAGTGACAGGTTCTTCCATCGTCGTGGCCGGCATCTCCGTATTGGGCTCGTCGGCAACGGACTGGCGCCCTGTGGCGCATCCGAGGAGAATGACGAACGCCACGAGGATAATGCCCCCGCGGGACACTGCGTGGAATTTGGACGGCATGGTTAAGCTCCCCACGTTAGTTGATCATGTTTGCATCTTATTCTGTTCAGAATGCGGGGGCGTTGTCAATAGATGCTTCGCGCGAAAGCGCGCAAATGACGTGCGGATTATGCGCTTTTTGTGAGGAATGACACGCGTTTTGAGCGTGCTCGGGGACTTTGTGCTACTTTGCGTAGCGGAGGGCACGGGGGCGGACGTGGACGCAATCGAGTGCCCGGCCTCGTACCTGCTGAACCTGCCATCAACTACGACGACGGCAGCCGGCTCATCTACGAAGAAGTGGCTATTGAGCAGGGCATGCTTCTGCGATAGGTTAGAGGCGGCCAAACCGTCACCAGATACGAGAGAGCCTCTGACGGCGAAAGCTGACGGGGCGGGACAGGCTATCCATTCTGCCACTCACCAGGGGCCGGCGCCTTGATGATCGATCCGGAGCGGGCAGCATAGCTTCTTGTACAACGCTTCGACGTAGGCCAATCGTTCGGCCGGGCTGTCGCCATCGCCTAGGGGGAAGAGACAGAAGGCGCTTTTCTCGCCATAGTACGTGCCTTCGTTGAGAATCGTGGGCTGGTCGGGGAGGTGATCGCCCCAGGGATACACGAGGGCACGGCTCCAGTAGCGGAATCCCCAGTTGTAGTCGGCGAGGATGGTCATACTCGCGACGATGACGGGGTCTTGGTCGCTCCGCGATCCGGCGTGCTGGCTCAGGCGGAAGCTGGCGATTCCGAGTCCGTTGGCCTCGCGCACCATGCAAACATACGGAGCGTCGGGCTCGACGATCTGCACCATACCGGGCGTAAGGCCGGGCTCCTGAGTCATCGGCTTGTATCCGAGTTCGCCGTTAGGCCGCCGCCAGCCAGCGTGGTCCACTTCGGCCGGCAGGAAAACCACTTCCTCGTTGCGCAAGGCGTTGACGACGAGGTCGTGGAGCACGTCCATGGTGGATTCGACAAGGCAGTAGGGCGAATGGCTGAAGCAATGGTATGTGACTTCGACCTCGACCTCCGGAGCGCGTGGCAGATGGCCCCAGCGCCGCGTAACGACGGCCACGGGCCCGCTCACTGTGGTGGTCTCAGGGGGAGGATTCCATCCGTGGGTGTGGGTCCAACTGCGCCCCTTCACCCACACGTCGGGGTTGTAATGCAGGACGTATTTGGAGTCCTCGTGCAGTCCAAAGCCGCGGTATTCGCCGGCGCCGAATTGCTTGGAGCGAAGTCCGGCAATTTGGCCGGAGGCCGGGTCCAGGCGAAGCTCATAGAAGTCGTTCTCAATCCACTGACTGCCGTCTTCGCGTCCCTCTATCGAAAGGTCCGAGGAGTAGTCGGGCGCCTCGGCGTCGGGATTGCCATAGGCGATCAGGTAATACGCCTTCCCGCCGGCGGGGACGTCCGCGAGCATGGCCACTTGGCAGGTGGCATAGGCCGCTTCCTGTTTCGGCGTGTCGAAGCGCCGCTTCTCGTAGAGCACTTGGCTCGGGATCTCTTCCGTCTTATGGGAAGCGAGGTCGTAGCGGGCGATACGCAGTTCCTCTTGCCAGGAGCGGATGTTTCGTCCGTTGTCTGAGAGAAAGAAGAGGAAGGGCTCGTTCGCGCGGGCGATTCCGGCGTCCTCTCGCAGCGCCAGCATCCGGTGTTCACGCCAGCCGGGATAGGGAAATCCACCCGCAGCGGGGGCCGCTGCCGCGGCGTTCAGGTCGAAGGGATCGCCGCCGCTGTGCGGCACGCAATGCAGAATGAGGGGGTAGGTCGCGTCGTTTTTCCAGGGGCACTTAATGTGCATAGCCGAGGGGGATGCGGCGGGGACATTGCCGTTCGACGCCCGGCGGACGCGCCCGTTGTCCTCGATCTGACGCAGTTTGCCGTCGACGGTCGCTACAAAGAGCCGCTCTTGGCCGGCGACCTCGACGGCTTTGACATCGAAGGCGTCATCGGCGGCGCTCAAGGCCACGCGAATGTGATAGAAGCGGAATGCGTCGTTCGGGGACTCGAAGGTGACGGCTTGGATGGTTGGCGCGGCGGCGCCCGCCGAGAGCGCGATTGCCGCCGAAAGCGCGACAAGCATCAGTAGGATATAGCCGGCGTTTCTTGGAGAATGGCTAGAAATCTGGCCTGAAAGCGCCGCTCCGGGTGGGATGCGGCCAGAAAGCATTTGTAAGTTCTTCTTTTTCAACACCAAGATCTCCTGTGGCCGGTTATTCGGTGGCTTTCCGGCCGCATCCTTAGACATCACTTCCCTTTCGCTGCAAAGGCCCCGACCTTGGCCGGGAGCTTCTATGGTCAAGCGTCTCGTTCAGGGGGACATTATAGCCGGAGCCTCGTCTCCAGCGAAGTCCGTGTGAGAGTTCGGCTGAGACTGCATGACATGCGGCTTGGAGCGCCACGCGTTGACGGCCGGATACAGGAGCACTAGAATGGCGGCGGCTTTGCTGGAAGACGAATAGCCCCCGGGTGGATCACCCGCGAGAGGGACGAGCAATGAGATCGAGCAACAGACGTTTGGGGATGATGCCGTTGAGCATTGTTGCGCTTTGTGCGTTTGGTTTTCTTGCGGAAGGAGAGGGTGAAGTCATGAAGGATGAGGCCGTCGAGGACAGCGACACGCCGGTGGCCGAGTCATTCACTGCCGTGCCGGACGTAACGGTTTGGCCCAATCTCACGCGGCTGCCGGACGGCACGATTCTGCTAGCCGGTTTCGACAAGCCGAGCCACGGCCAGGTAGAGGGCGATGTGGCCTGCTGGGCGAGCAAGGACGAAGGCACGACGTGGACGCCGCGCGGCACAATTACGGCCCACGAGCCGAAGACGGTTCGGATGAACCATTCTATCGGCCTCGACGGCCATGGCCATCTGGTTGCGCTCGTCGGCGGATGGACGGATGTACAGCAGCCTGATGCACCGAAACGCGATCCTTTCCGGGACGCCATCTTGCCGCCCTGGGTGTGCCGTTCAACGGACGGGGGAAGGACTTGGGAGCGAAGCGATGGATTTCCCGCCACCGATCCGAACGGATGTGCGTTTGTTGCCTTCGGCGACATCGTGCTGTCGGAAGGCGGGCGCCTCAACGCGTCCGCGTATACCACGTCGTATCACGACAAGCCGGATCCTTGGGGGGCGTGTTTCTTGGTGAGCGAGGATGACGGTAAGACGTGGCAGCTTCGCTCGAAGATCGCGCCGGATCTGAATGAGACGGCGTTGCTGAATCTTGGTGATGGGGAGTGGCTTGCGGCCTCGCGTGAGAAGGCTGGGGCCATGAGGCTCCTCCGCTCGACGGATGACGGTGTGACGTGGCGTAGTGAAGGCGAAGTAGCTGAACGTTTGCAGCACCCCGGGCACCTCTTGCGCCTGAAGTGCGGAAACATCTTGCTGACTTACGGCGATCGCAGAACCGGGCACTTGGGGGTCGTGGCGCGGGTGAGCGCGGACGGAGGCAAGTCTTGGGACAAGCCGGTGTATGTGGCTTCCATGCCGGAATGGGATGGCGGGTATCCGTCCAGCCTTGAGCGCGAGGACGGGCGCATTCTGACGGTGTTCTACGCGAAGGCGGCGGGCACCTACTCGGCCAGGGCGGTGATATGGGACCTCCCGGATTGATGCCTGGCCTGCGTGCAGCGATAGAAGAATCTCCAAGGCCGCCAGCACTGTCGGCACGGCCACAAGAGGGGAGGTGAACGATGGATGTATCGAATGGGAGCGGGGGACGCCTGCGCGCCTCGGCGATGGCCGTAGTGTGCTTGGTTCTGTTGGCAGGAACTTGGGCGCAGGCCGAGGAGCCAGGCGCACCGGATATGAAAGCCAAGCCGAAGGAGGGGACGACCTTCGCGCCGCCGCTTTCGACGAAGGATCTTCCGGCCCTGGCTGACCTGCCGCTATTCGGCGCCATCGAATGGCGCACGACGAAGCTGCCATGGGTGGACGACGGCCCCTACGCCGGCATCAGCGGGGTAGGTATGGTGGCTTTGGAGGGGAAAGTCTACGTCTGCGGGGGATTCATCCCCGGCGGCGATGGCTCGGAGGACGCCGCCAGTCGAAGGACATCGCGCTGGGGCTGGCGCTACGACGCGGCAAGCGTGGCCTGGGAAAGGCTTCCGGACTTGCCTATTCGCCGGGAGTACGTGCGGGCCATCGCGGCGGAGAATCGCATCTACGTTGTCGGCGGGGCGTGCCAGTATAAGGGCCAGGAGCCTCGCTATCGTGCGCACGGCCAATGCGTCGCCCTCATCAACCCGTCAGGCGAGCCTTACGGCTGGCAGGCTCTCGGCGCGCTCAACGTACCGCGAACGCACATGGCCGTGGGATACGCCGGGGGCTACGTCGTCGTCGCGGGCGGCAACCAGTATGATTTCGCCGAGAAGGGCTACAGTCACCAGACCATCCGCGACACCGTCGAGGTGTCAGAGCCAGCTCAACCGGAGAAGGGCTGGCAAACACGAACGCCGATTCCGGGCCCTGGGCGGGGATGGGCTGCATCGGTGTCGGCGGGCGGCAAACTGTATCTCTTCGGCGGGCTCACGTGGAATGAGGCGAACGAGACTACGCCTCTCAGGGAAAGTCTGCGCTATGATCCGAAGGAGGATACGTGGGATCGCGTCGCGCCGCCGCCGCTCAGCATCACGGCGTGGGAGGGCGGTCTCTACGCCGGGCGCTACGCGATCATGGTGGGCGGCGTGCTACGGGATGAGGCCGACGCGTCCGTGCCGATTGTGTGGTCGGATCTCGCCATGGCCTACGATATCGAGAAGGATCAGTGGCTACGGATCGACGGCGTTCTTCCGCCGGGCGCGGTGTTCAACGATCCCGGTGTCGCCGTTATCGGCGATGACATCTACGTGCTCGGGGCCGAGGGGCCGAATGGAAGCCATTTCAACTACTTCCTGATAGGGCACATCAAACGCGCCGAGGGGATGTGACCTCGCGACGATGCCTCACGCAAAGCCGCAAAGAACGCCAAGCAATCGTCTTCGGGAAGGCCGCGCGTTGGCGGATGGTGGGGTGGCGTGAAACTGTCCCAGAAGGCAAACCACGGAGTTCGCGGAGAACACGGAGTGGCGGAGTCGCGGCGGAATGCCGAGCACTCGTCCTCAAGGAGGCCAGGCGGCGGCTGCGGAAGGCCGGAGGGCCGCTGAAGCTGGAACTCCGAACGAGCAACAGGACAGGGAGACGTCCGATGGCGCCGGGGCCGGTGTGGAAGGGAAGCGGGGTGAGATAGGCCTATTGCTCGTATCTTGGCCTTGTGGGTGTTGTCCATTGTCGGGTGTTGGCGTATGATGACTGACAGAATAAGTCGGCGGGTTACAATCCGCCTCGTGGCCTCAAGTTCCTGCGGAGATCCGGCGGCCAGCTAAAGCTGGAACTCCAAACGAGAGACGGGACGGGGAGACGTCAAGTGACGCCAGGGCAAGCGGCTGGGCCTACGAGCTGAGGGCCAGGACGAAGCCGGCAGGAGGGTGTAGCTGTTGGAGACACCGAATGTAGGCGATGCCGTCAGCCGTATTGAAAAGCTTCCTACGCTGCCCACGGTCTTGATGGAGATCCTCGAGGTCGTGGCGGATCCGGAGTCATCGGCGCTGGACCTCGGCAAGTACATCGCGTCGGATCCCAGCCTCTCCGCCTCGGTGCTCAAGGTTGTCAACTCCGCCTACTACGGCTTCTACCGACAGATTACGAGCATTCCAAGCGCCATCGTCATTCTCGGCTTCAACGAGGTCCGCAATATCGCCCTCGCGGCGACGGCGTTCCACGTTCTCGGAAAAGGGTTGAGCGAGTTCGACCGCATCCAGCTCTGGTGTCATTCGAGCGCGGCCGCTCTGGCCGCGGAATACACGGCGGGCAAGCTGCGCATTCAAGCCGAAGGGTGTTTCGTTGTCGGGCTCTTGCACGATATCGGCAAGATCGCGCTTGATACGCTTTATCCCGGCACGTACTTGCAGGCCGCCGATCGGGCCAATCTCGAGCAGCGGTTCATCCGCGAGGTCGAGCGGGAGGCGTTCGGCATGGATCACAGCGAGTGCGGCGCACTCTTGGCCCAACATTGGGATCTTCCCCCGGACATCGTCGACGCCATCCGCCATCATCACGATCCCGGCTTGAGCAGCGAGGAGCCACCTCTCGCGTCGCTGGCGGCGTTGGCCAATTACATCGCCTATCAGGCCGGATTCGGCGAGATCAGCAATGGGCGCTCGCCGGACGCGCCTGAATATGCCATAACCGCCTTGGGCCTCACCGGCGCCCAGGTGATCGCGGCTTGTGAACACGTCGAGAGTGCGCGGGAGCGGATCGAGGAGCTTATCAAGTCGTTTGGGCAGTAGCGGGGCCGTGGCGGTGGACGCTAGTGGCATAACTCACACTAATGATGTCTTGTTGTTGCCGCGAAAAGGAGGGACAGACACGTCTTCGCTTCGCTCCGCTTGTGTCAGTCCCCGTTTTTCGCTTCTTCTTGACGCTTCTTCATCTCCAGATAAACAATTTCAATGATGAGTCAGCACACTAACGGCAGGCTTGTGGGGCCATGCGCCCGTTCTGCGTGAGGTGCGCGCAGTCTCGCTATGCGGCTGTGAGAGAGGCGGGTTAGGCGAGTTCCCTTTCGAGGGCGTCTTGCAGCTCCTTCAGGGAAGGCAGGGCTGCGTAGGGCTCGTCGAAGCAGGCGGCAATCCATCCGATGACGGTGCGGAGTACTTCGCCCCGCCAGTGCCCCGCCGGGCGGAGAAGCTCGTCGCGGAGATACTGTACATCGCGCACAAGGGTCTGACGACGCCAGCCATCGAGGGGAACGCGGTTCGCTTCGGCCGACAGGCGTTCCAGAAGCTGCGGAATGCCGAGAACCGCTCGATCCGCAGCGTTCTCATAGGGAAACCGCAGGTCAAATTCGTAGGGATTCTCGACGAGGTCGACGCCATCGGTCGTGATCCGCACGGCGGCGAAGGTCCTCGGGTTGTAGCCCGCCATGAGTTCGACAAACCCGCGCTCGTGCAGATAGTGCACGCTGCTCAACAAGGTCTTGACGTCGAATTCGGTGGCGTCAGCCAAGTCATCGGGCGTCAACATGTCGAGCGGGGATTCGAGATAGCGGTCGTACAGCGCCCGGAGGATGATTCGCCGCATGGTCTTTGGGCTGAGGCGGCTCTGGGGCGATGAAGCGGCCGTCTCTCCGCCATATGTCTCTTCCGCAGTCATGGCGGCGATTATAGCAACACGATATCGCTCCGCCAAACGCGGGGCCGAGTCGCGCGTTGCGCGGTGTGGTCAAGCTGTGGCCAGCGATGCAGGGAGGGTTTGAGCCAGGCATGGCGCGGCTCAGTTCTGCGTCCTCCTCGGATTGACTCGTTTTTCGGCCTTTGTTAAGCTCTGCGATCTAAGCACGTTGCACGTGCGAGGAGGATCCATGGCAGAGCAAGTTCAGATATTCGACACCACGCTGCGCGATGGCGAGCAATCGCCGGGCGCAAGCATGAATGATCAGGAGAAACTGCGCATGGCCGCTCAACTCGAGCGGCTCGGCGTGGACATCATCGAGGCGGGCTTCCCCATCGCCTCGCAGCAAGAGTTCGAGAGCGTCCAGAACGTCGCCCGCCAAGTCAAGGGCAGGCGGGTGGCGGCGTTGGCGCGTGCGGTGAAGGGCGATATCGAGCGCGCGGCGGAGGCTCTCGAAGTGGCGGAGTCTCCGGTACTGCACACGTTCATCGCGACGTCGGACATCCATCTCGAGCATAAGCTCAAGATGTCGCGGGAGCAGGTGCTCGAGCGGGCAGGCGAGGCGGTCCGGTTGGCGAAGAGCCGCATCGGCCGCGTCGAGTTCTCCGCGGAGGACGCGACGCGAAGCGACCTCGATTACCTCGTGGAGATCACCAATGTGGCCATCGAAGCCGGGGCCGACGTGATCAATCTCCCCGACACCGTGGGATACACGACGCCGAACGAGATCCACACGATGTTCCACCACGTCATTACGAACGCAAGCGGCGCCGACAAGGTCATCTTCTCCTCACACAATCACAATGACCTCGGGCTGGCGGTGGCGAATGCGCTCGCGGCGATCCTGGGCGGCGCGCGGCAGGTCGAGTGTACGGTGAACGGCATCGGCGAGCGCGCCGGGAACGCCTCCCTCGAAGAGGTGGTGATGGCCATGAAGGTCCGGCAGAATGTGTTCCCCTTCGAGACAAATATCGTCACGGAGGAGATCGTCCATTCCAGCAAGTTGCTCAGCGATTTGACGGGACTCGCCGTTCCGTACAACAAGCCCATTGTGGGGCGCAATGCTTTCGCGCACGAGGCGGGCATCCATCAGCACGGCGTGATCGCGAGCAGCATCACGTACGAGATTATGACGCCGGAATCCGTGGGCCGCAGCCGTAGCGAATTGGTGCTCGGCAAACACTCGGGCAAGCACGGCTTGGCCAAACGCTGCGAGGAACTTGGCTACCGGCTTGATCAAGATGAGGTCGCGCAGTTGTACGAGCGCTTTATCGTCCTTACCGACCGCAAGAAGGAGGTGTTCGAGGACGACCTACGCGTTCTGATCGCCTCGATGCAGAACGAGTCGTTCGAGACGTATCACCTGGTTGATGCCCGGACGAGCGGGGCCGATCCGGCCATGGCCCTCGTGAAACTCCGCAAGGGCGACGAGGAGATGTTCGACACCGCTACGGGCGACGGCCCCATCCACGCCGCGTTCATGGCTATCGACCGCATTGTGGATATCAGCGGGCGCTTGCTCGATTTCTCGCTCCGCGCCGCCACCCCGGGGAAAGACGCCCTTGGCGAGGCGCACGTGACGGTCGAGTTCGACGAGAAGGCGTACTACGGCACGGGCGCGAGCACGGATATCATCGAAGCGGCCATCCAGGCTTACGTCAACGCGGTCAACAAGTACCTTGCCCTGAAAGCGACCTGAGCCTTATTCACGCGAAAGAGCACAGGTGGGCGACGTATTCCTTGCTGCCGTCGTTCGCCCAGCCGTCGAGTTGGGCCGGATCCTTGAGCTGCTGACCGCGCAAGCGGGGCACGGCGATGTAGCCGCAGGCCACGTCGGCGAGGCCGGTCATGTCACTCCACAGCTTCTCGAATTGCGCCACGGGATACACATCCTCCTGGGCATGTCCCCAGCGCCGCTTGGCGTCCTTGATGGTGACGTACGTCGGCACGCGCGCCGCAACGCGCCTCACCGCTTCGGCCACCTTCCCCTGCGGCCCCGTAAGATCGTCGCGGGTGAGGCCGAACACACGCAGGAGCGGGTCGACCTGAATCCAAGTCGTCATGGAGTTGTAGTAGCGCAGCCGGAACTCGTCCTCTTCACGGGGCTGGGCCAATCCTTCGAGAAGCCGTGGCCGTCCATTGACGCGGGCGAGACCGCCGCCGCGGTCGTCGATACGCCTCGGGACGACCTCAAAGGTCAGTACGTTGCCGCGTTCAAGGTGAATGCCCAGGGGCTCGGGGTCGAGGTCCGCGCCGAGGGTGTCGATGTTGTGGAGCATGATGGTTTCGACCTGGGGGCACTCCGTCAACAGCTCGGCGAGCACGCCGTTGCGGAAAAGGTTGGGCACCTCGTACCAGTGTCCGGGCGGATTGAAGCGCTGCACGGCGACATTGTCCTCGTAATCGCTACCTTCGCCTTTGTCGCGGGCCCACTCCATGAGGGCGCCCCGGATGGCCTCGCGCACTTTCTGCTTCTGCTCGTCAAGCGTCTCCTGCGGCATCTCCTCCCAGAGAAAGACGAGATCGCGAACCATGGGCACCAAGCGTTGGCTTATCGAGCGGCCTGGGGAGAGGTATAGCGGCCCGGCATAGCCGTAGTTATCATTCAGCGCCAGGTGTTTCTTGACGGGAGCGTCTGTCAGGAAACTCGTGGTGACAATATGGGGGAGGACGGCGTCATATCGCGCTGCCGCCCGCTGGGTCTTGGCGAGATGGATTTCCAGGAAGCTTCGGTGTTTTCCCGCCAGCGAGACGAAGGGATTCACCGTTTTGACGACACCGGCGCCGGTGGTCCATCGACTGCCGACGCCGCCGCCGAGGGAAAGCACGGCAACGCGGCCTTCGCGCAGAGCGGTTTCGCCACAGGCGCGGGCATGGGAATCGCCGCGCATGACAACTACGTCGCCCTCGCGTACATCCTCGATATCCGTGTCCACCGGGAGGCGGTTGCGGGCGAGGCCGATGCGGCCGCTGCGCAGGTCGGCGCGGAATTGGCCGTGCTGGATAGCGTCGAAGCCGTTCTCTTCCTTGATGCGCGCCGCCTCCCTGTCCCATTGCAGACGCTCGGTCTGCGTGGCAGGATTGGTGACGCGGAATAGATGGCCCACCATGGTACGAAGGATGGTGAATGTGTCCTCCGGCTTATCGCAGTGGGCCGTGAAATGGTCGAGTTCGACGCGGCGCAAGTAGGGAAGAGCGCCCGGATCGTGATGAACGAGTTCGGGGATCTGCACCGCGTGGTAGCGCGCGGGCATAATGGCGTCTTCCCCGTGAAGCATGGAGGCCGATGTGCCGGTCTCGTTGATGCTGAAATCGTAGACAATCGGGTCCATGGCGAAGGGAAGGGCGTCCTCGAGTTCACGCTTGGTGGTGCGCATGATGCCGAGGACATCGTCGCGGAAGGCATCGCGGCGCTCGGGGGCCACAAACATGGCCATGCCGCCGCCCGACATGCCGCCAAGCATCAGGAATCCCCAGAAATCCCGGCCGTACTTGGCCGCGGCCCGCTCAATGATGGTTTCGGTGAAGCGACTTGTGATCCATGGAATGATCGTCTTAAGCGGGCCGATCCAGTTGTCCATCGTGTTGGCCGCGACGGTGCGAACATCGCCGGAGCGAAGCGCTTCAAGGATGTTGTCGAAGATTCCGCGCATGGCCAAACGCGCTTCCCATTCGGATTTGCCGCGCAGGAGGTACTTCTCAGTAACCATTTCCAGGATGGGGCCGACGTTCTGCGCCATGCCTCCGTGGATGGGGACGAGTGACGCCGTCAGCCGCGCGGCGATCTCGGGGTGCAGCTCGGCATCTCCCAGGATCTTGTGTTCGGGGAGGAGGCGGCCACGGCTGACGCCGTACTCCGGATCGCCTTCCTTCGCCGCCGCGCCCTGGATAACCTTCATCGCCGGCCACACGCCGCCCGAATCCTGCCAGCCGCCGCCGGAGCCTCCAAGCCATTCGCCAAGGATAGCGCGCGAGGCGGCGAGGCGGCGTTCGCTCTCGGTGAGTCCGCCCGTCATTGCCTGCGTCTGGCCGGTGGCGCGCATCAGAGCGGCCACGATACAGGCTAAGAGGTTCGTGGAGACGGCGAGGCGCGAGCCCTTGGGAATGTCGTTGACCTTGGTAACGAGTTCGAGTCCCATGCGCGGCCCCACCACGCGGGAAAGGATGGCGTCGATCGGTTGATTCGTGCCCTCGAAGGAGGGCGGAATGACGCCCGAGGCAATGACGCCCGCCTTGAGCAGGCCGAGGTAATCGTTGCCGAAGTTGTAGAGGTCGTTCAGGTCGCGAATGTCTTTCGTGCAGCCCAGGTCCACACTTGTCAGCCGCAGGACGGGCTCCGAGATCACTCGGACATAAGCTTCGACGGGGGGGCGACAGACTGTGTCGCGTCCATGTACGCCGAGATCCACCGAGATGTTGAGGACGCGGGCGCATTCCGGGAAGTCCATCCCCAGGAAGAAGATGTCCGACCACCCGCTGTGGCTCAGGTCGAGGCGCACAGGCGTCTTCTCGACGAGAATCGGATAGAGAAGCGCCCCTTCGGGGCGTTCGAGCAACTCGGGCCGGACGCGCACGGGATGGTCTTCGGCGTGGCCGACGCGGAACATCCACTGGTTGCCCCGGCTCGCCCGGACGCTCCGTCGCACCTGGTCGGCCAGCGTCTGAAAGGCCAGTTCGTGGTAACTTGCGGCGAGGGCGCTGCAAAGGGCTCCATTGGGGCCATTCGCGCTCAGGGCGACGCGGAAGCAGTGAATCGCTTCCTCGAAGCGCCGCGCCAATAGGTCCTCGAAACCTTCGTAGGGTATTGTGCCGACGGTGCTTACGTCGGGCGATTCCATGAGGCGGAAGCGATGGATGCCGTAAAGGAACAGACAGGCCCGAACGCGCTCGTAGAGGTTGTCTGAGCCGCGCCGAAAGGTCTCGAGGGCGTCGCACTGGACAAGCAATTGGGCCGCGGAGAAGCCTTCGCATAGGGAAAGAAACGGCTGGTTGCGCCGCTCCGGATTATCCGTGGTAATCGTCTCGACGAAGGGTGATGACTCAGCCATTCGCGTCACCGCCCCGTCTTGCCTGCGCCTCGGCGAGCAGTTCCACGATGGTAGTGAGGACTTGCTCCGAGTCGCGTCCCGCCATCGCCAAGGCAATCTGAGCCTGCAATAGGCCGAACTTCGCGCCGATGTCGTAGCGCGAGCCTTGCACCTCGAGCGCCAGATATTTCTCCTGGCGGGCAAGGTCCTGGAGGGCGGGCGTCAACTGGAACTCGCCATTAGCTCTCTCTTTCCGGGAGATCTGCTTTTCAAGGAGAGTGAAGAGCGTGTGGGGCAGGACGTGCATCCCGAAGAAGCAAAGGTAGAAGCCCGCCCGGAGGCCCGGCGTGATGAGCTCCAATTCCGCGACACTCAGGGAAGGTTTCTCGATGATCTTTTCGATCTGGTAGACGCCGGGATGCTCCGGCACGCGCTTCCCGAATAGGGTGCCGTAGCGCCCCACGAGGTGCTCGCGCGTTGGGTGAACGGCGGCAACGGCGCATTCCTGCTGCGTTGCGAGCCTGAGCACCTGCTCCGCGCACCGCTCGCCGGGTAAGTCGGAGACGTAGAGGTGATCGCCCAAGAGCAGGAGGAAGGGCTCCTTGCCGACGAAGTCCTTCGCGCAGTAGACCGCGTGGCCGTAGCCCATCGGCTCGGCTTGGGCCACGAAGCGCAACCGGCGCAAGACATTATCGAGCCTCTCGGCTTGGTTTTGCGCCCAGTCAATGCCCTTGTACGCCACAAGGAGGTTCTCCCGCAGCGACTTGAGCTGGCGCAGGTAGTGCCGCTCGTCGTCAGGAGCACAGACGATGCAGATCTCCTCGATACCGCTCTCGATAGCCTCTTCCGCGATGATCTGTATCACCGGCTTGGACAGAGCGTCCCGATCCACGACGGGCAGCATGCCCTTCTGGACGGTATCCGCCGCGGGATACATCCTGACCCCCCGCCCGGCCGCCGTTATAACTGCTTTCTTGATCTGCACCTTCCACTCCTCCCCTGGGGGTGCGGCCAGAAAGTCACCGAATAACAGAGGCTAAAAGTTCCGGGCTCTAGCCGCGACGTAGCGAAATGATAACAGTCGCCGGTGGTGATGGCAAGACATGAAACGTCTGCACAGAGCACGGCATCAGGTGAAAACTCCCCGGTAGAGCCCGAGGTTCCTTGCGATGTGTTCCCTGGACGGGATTCGCAGGATCGGATGGGGGCAGTGATCTGAGTTCATCGGTGTTCACCTGTGGTTGAAGCAGGTCCTCGGCACAGGCAACAGGTTGTCACGCCCTTTTCAGGGCTCGGCCATAGTGATTGAACGGTCCCGGCGCGTTGCGCCGGGCTGGCATGCGTTGCCCTTTCAGGGCACCTGAAAACACCGCTCGTCGTGCCTGTTCCTGCGCGGTATTTCATGAGCGTGGCGACTACGAGAACATGTACGAGTATGCGCCGCTAAGAACGTTTGCGGGCATTTGCGGAGATATGGTATAGTTTCGCGGTTTGGGAGGTTCTGTTGTTGCCTGATTCCAGGTGACTTATGACGGCCCGGACGCGTGCCGCGTCGCGCGGGCCGATATCCATAGCAAGGAGATGCATTGTGAAGAAGGAAATCCACCCGGAGTACGTCACCACGAAGGTATCCTGTGCGTGTGGCAGTACCTTCGAGACACGCTCGACGAAGCCTGAGATCAACGTGGAAATCTGCTCCGCGTGCCATCCGTTCTACACGGGCAAGCAGAAGTTCATCGACAGTGAGGGACGCGTCGAGCGGTTCAACCGCAAGTACGGCAGAACCACCAAGACCTGATCCTCATGGAGCCGGTAGTACGAGAGAAGCTCTGCAACGTGGCGCAGGAGTACGAGCGCCTGTCTGAGCAGATGTCCCAGCCCGAGATCGCCTCGAATCCGCGTGAGTACGCGCGTCTCGCCAAGACGCAGGCGGAGTTGGAGGAGGTCGTCCGGTGTTTCAGGGAGTACCGGGAGCATGAGGATCACGCGCGCCAGGCGCGGGAGATCCTCGAGGAAGAGAGCGACGCGGAACTCCGGGAGATGGCGGAGCATGAGCGGGAGGAGCATGAGGCGGAACTCGAACGCCTCGAGAGCCGGCTCAAGATCCTCCTGCTTCCCAAAGATCCGAATGATGAGAAGAACTCCATCGTCGAGATTCGGGCGGGAACCGGGGGAGATGAGGCGGCCCTCTTCGTGGCCGACCTGTTCCGGATGTATAGTCGCTTCGCGGAACTACAGAGCTGGAAGGTAGAGGTCCTGAGTTCCCATCCGACGGGGATCGGCGGATTCAAGGAAATCATCTTTCGGGTAGTGGGGGAGAGCGTCTACAGCCGATTGAAGTTCGAGGGCGGCGTCCACCGCGTGCAGCGTGTTCCCGTCACCGAGGCGCAGGGGCGCATCCATACTTCGGCCGTGACGGTGGCGCTGCTGCCCGAGGCGGAAGAGGTGGACCTCCACATCGACCCAGGTGAGTTGGAGATCGACGTCTATCGCTCGTCGGGCCCCGGCGGGCAGAGCGTCAATACGACGGACTCGGCGGTCCGTATCACTCACAAGCCGACGGGGCTGGTGGTCACCTGCCAGGATGAGAAGTCGCAGCACAAGAACAAAGCCAAGGCTATGGCCGTGCTCAGGGCGCGGCTCTTGGCCCTCAAACAAGATGAAGAAAACGCTCAGCGCTCCGCCGACCGCAAGAGCCAAGTCGGCAGCGGAGATCGAAGCGAGCGCATTCGCACGTACAATTTCCCGCAGAATCGCGTAACCGACCACCGTATCAACAAGACCCTCCACTCTCTCGATGCCGTGATGCAGGGCGAGTTCCAGGAGTTAGTCGAGGCTCTCGTCGCAGCGGATCGCGCGGCACGACTCGCCGCGTCCGCCTGATGCCTAGGGGGGCGGCCAGAAAGCCGCCGAATAACGGGGCCCCCGAGTTCCAGGTGTTGACACAGAAGGACTTACAAGTGCTTTCTGGCCGCACGCCACCAGGAACCGTGTTTTCAGGCCGGACTCCTTCCCTCGCAGAGGCCCTGTCACGCGCGGAAGAGGTCCTCGCACAAGTCACTGACACGCCACGGATTGACGCCGAGATACTCCTGGCACACTTCTTGGAGCTCAAACGAGCCCAGCTTCTTGCGCGACTCGGGGAAAGCCGCGACTTGACGGGTTTCGACGCCTTGCTCGACCGCCGCCTCAGCTACGAGCCCATTGCCTACATCCTCGGTGAGTGGGAGTTCTTCTCCCTCCGGTTTTTCGTCGAGCCGCCGGCATTGGTTCCCCGGCCTGAAACGGAGCATCTTGTCGAGTGTGTCCTCGAATCCATCGGCGGACGCGCCTCGCGAGTGCTCGAATTGGGCACAGGAACGGGCTGTGTAGCCGCGGCCATCGCACACAATGCGCCGGAATGCTCGGTGCTTGCTACGGATATCCGCGAGGAGCGGTTGGCCCTTGCCAGGCGCAATGTGGCTCTCCACGGCCTGACGGGACGCATCGCGTTCGCAGTGGGCGATCTATTTGACGCCGTTCCGGAGAATGCCCCTGCCTTCGACGTAGTCTGCTCGAATCCGCCGTATATCGAGGAAGACGCCTGGCCGGAACTGTCACCGGTGATCCGCCTTCACGAGGATCCGCGCGCGCTCCTTGCCGGGCATGACGGCCTGGCGGTGATCCGAAGGCTTGTAGCGGGCGCGCGGAGGCGACTTACGCCGGGGGGACTCCTTGCTTTTGAGATCGGCATGGGGCAGTATAGGCAGGTGTGCGGCTTACTTGAGGAGAACGGGTATTCCGAGGTGGCCTTCCGCAAGGATTTGGCGGGGATTGAGCGGGTCGCTATCGGCAGGCTCCCCGGTGGCCGGGTTGCCAATTGTGCCGCGCGTCGAGTCATTGGAAGCAGAGACATTGGCACGATGAGCGGCCTAACCTAATGGGTGAGTATGCCTCAAGAGATGAGGTCTGTTAGAGACGCTGAGTGCGCGGCACTGTCGAATTACTCGGCGATTGCGGCAGGAACTGGGCATGAGTGAAGGTCCCAGACTGTCGTCCAAAGTGCGGGAGATGCCGCCGGAGGATCGGCCGCGAGAGCGGCTGGCGCGTGTCGGCCCGGAAGCGCTCCGGGACGCCGAACTTATTGCCGTGCTCTTTCGCACGGGCACGAGAGAGGCCGGGGCCGTGGCGTTGGCCGATGCCGTACTCCGCCATTTCGGGGGTCTACGCGGCCTGTCGCGGGCCTCGGTAAGCGAGTTGCAACAGGTCAAGGGCCTGGGGAAGGTCAAGGCGGTCGAGATCAAGGCCGCCCTGGAGTTGGGCAAGCGACTGGCGGTTCATAGTGTCAGCGACCGCACCAAGATACGCGGCGCGGAGGACGTGGTCGAGCTGCTGATGGTTCATTTCAAGGACTGCGAGGCGGAGGAGTTCCGTATCTTACTCCTGAATACGAAGCACGAGCTGCTGAAGCAGGTTGCCGTATCGCGCGGCGGACTCGACGGCACCGTGGCCATGCCGCGCGATGTGTTCCGGCAGGCGGTCCGGGAGGGCGCAGCGGCGGCGATTGTGTGCCATAATCATCCCAGTGGCGATCCCGAGCCGAGCCGCGATGATATTGCGCTGACAAAGCGCCTCGCGGAGGCGGGCGCGCTGTTGGGCATCAGCCTGGTCGACCACATCGTCTTCGGAGACGGACGCCATGTGAGCCTTAAAGAGAGGAATGTATTGTGAGTCCAGGCTTCAGCGCGTGGCGGGAAGGTTCCCGGTTTTATCTCCCGCTGCTCCTTGTGGGAGGTGTTCTGAGTCTTGTCGGCACACCCTTTGGGTGGTGGTACGTGGGGACACCTGTCGCGGCTTTGGGGGCGTTCGCCCTTTACTTCTTTCGTGACCCGCCGCGGGCCATCCCGTCTGACGCGCAGGGAATCGTCTGCCCTGCTGATGGGGCCATCGTCGGCATCGAGGACCTTGAGGAGACCCCTCATTACGATGGGCCTTGCCGACGTGTGTCCATTTTTCTGTCGGTCCTCGACGTCCATGTGAACCGCGCGCCGGCTTCGGGCACGATCCGCAAAATCCTCTACGCCCCTGGGCAATTCAAGAACGCCATGCGCCCGGAAACCACGGAGACGAACGAGTCAAACGCCGTCTGGATGGACACGGAATTCGGGCCGGTTACCGTTCGCCAGATCTCCGGGGCCATCGCCCGGCGGATCGTCTGCGTGTCGAAAGCGGAGGAACGGCTTGAAAAGGGCCAGAAATTCGGTATGATCAAGTTAGGATCGCGGACGGAGCTTTACTTGCCACCGGACACTGACATCTGCGTGAAACTTAAGGATAAGGTGAAGGCCGGCAGTTCGCCGGTAGGGCACTTCTCATGAAGCAGATAAAACTAAGAAAACCCAGAAGGCGGCGGGACATCAAGCGCCGTCCTATCAACGTCATCGCCAGCGCCCTGACGACTTTCGGGCTGTATTGCGGAATCGCGAGCTTGTTCGCCAGTATCCGCGGCGATTACACCAAGGCCGCCTACCTCATCCTGGCGGCCATTGTGTTCGACATCTTGGATGGGTCCGTCGCGCGGATGACCAACAGCATATCGGAATTCGGCAAGCAACTGGACAGCCTGTGCGACTTGGTGTCCTTCGGCGTCGCCCCGGCCGTGCTGATTTACGCGGCCTATCTCAATGAAGAGGTCCAGGGACGCCCGATTATCGAGGGAATAGGGCCGTTTCTGGCGATCATTTTCGTGATCTGCGGCGCCCTGCGGTTGGCCCGGTACAACGTGTACCAGAGCCAGGTTCGGGACTTCTTCATCGGCCTACCGATCCCGGCAGCGGGGGGAACGGTGGCCACTTTTGTGCTCTTCATGCACTACTTCGAGCGGACGGTGGGCTTCTGGGTGCTCGGCCCGTTGGCTCTGGTGCTGGCCTATCTCATGGTAAGCTCCGTTCGGTATCCCAAAGACAAGCTCAAGATGTTTCTATTGCGGCCGCGCAATGCCTTCCGGCTGCTCGCCTTCTTCGCCATCGGCATCGGCATCTTCCATTACGCCAGCAGCCGCTCGCCCGCCATTGTGCTATTCCCTGGGTGCGTCGCGTACGTCCTGTTCGGACTCTTCGAGACGGCCTATGAGCACTACCGCAAGAGCCGGCGCGAGCGGGCGAAAGGCGCCGCCGACAAAGCTTCTCAGGAAGAGGAGCCGCGCTCGGAGCCTTCCCCCTCGAAGACGGGCGACGCCTTGTAGCGCGCGAGGGCTTCGAGGACAAGTACTTTGAGCGCCGCCGCCACGGGCACGGCCAGGAGCAGGCCGAGGAAGCCAAGGGCGTTCCCGAACACCATGATGGCCAGGATGACCCACACCGGGTTGAGGCCCACTTTGTCGCCCACGATCTTTGGCGTCAGGATGGTGCCCTCGATGGACTGGGCAATGATGAACGTGGCAAGTGCGCCAATGACGTGCCAGTCAAAACCGTGCTGGAGCCAAGCCAGCAGGAGCGCCGGGCCGGCAGTGAGCATGACGCCCAGGTAGGGCACGAAGCTGGCCACGCCGCCGAAGAGGCCGAGGGGGACTGCGAAGGGCACGCCGGAAAGGCGCAATCCAAGGGCGTACATCAAGCCAAGACAAATGCAGACAATGAGTTGGCCACGCAGGAAGCTCCGTATCTGGACGTCGATCTTGGCGAGAATATCAAGCGTTTTGGGCCGGTATCGGGGAGGAACCAGTTCACGGGCGCCAGCAAGCAACCCGTCGAAATCCTTGAGCAGATAGCCTGCGACAAAAGCGAAGATCGCCATATTGCCCAGAAAGACGAGCAAAGCAGACGTGCGCCTGCCGACGGCGGCCATGAGATAGGCCAAACCTTTGCCGGCGCCTTGGCCAGCGGCGACAATGTGCATACCATAGGACTTAAGGAAACTCGAGGCGTTGTCCTCGACGAAGGCGCCAATGCGCTGCGCAAGAACGGCTCGGGCGTCAATAGGCTGTCCGGGGTCGGCCCATCCCAGCGACCGCACAAGTTTCTCCAATGGCAGCATTTCCAGGAGGTTGTCGAACAGGCCCGTCAGCCGGCTGCGGGGCGAGCTCTGGCCATCCGTCTCAGGCGATTCCCCACGGGCCGGGTTCTGGGTATTGTCTCCATTGACCTGGGCCGCTGGAGTAGCCTCAGTCAAGTTCTTGGCCTCTGAGATCAGGCCGGGTATCACGAAGAGGGGGATGCTGAGTATGATGAGAACAGCCACAACACCCAGGGCGCCTATGGCGGCCGCGCGGGGGATTCTCCGGGCCTCGAAGAAATCCACAACCGGGTCAAGGATGTAGGCCACGAGAAACGCGAAGAACAGCGGAACCAGCACGGGGCTAAGAAGATAAAGCAGGACAACGGCCACGGCGAGCGTAACGACCAGTCCCGCCGCACGGACCCAAGGGTTTTCAAAGACCGTCTTCAGCATGTCGTTTCTCCTTTTTGCGCTTGGGTACGTTATACTACATACAGAAAGCGTCGCGAGCCTCAAGCATCTGCGGCTCGTTGCAATGGCATGTCCGCATATTTTAGCATTACGGACAACTATGATGAGGTTTTATCAGTTTACATTCGGCATCCTCTGCCTATTCGTGGGCGCGGCCGCCGCGTGCGCCGATACGGTGGTCCTTCGCGACGGCGACGCGCTGTCCGGTACGCTCGTCGGGATCTCGAGCGGCACGGTTGAACTGCACAATTCCTTTGTAGGCAGGATCTTGCTACCGCTTGACGAGGTGGAAACCACCACCACCGAGTCTCCGATGCAGTTCTTTTTGGCCAACGGCGCCGTGTGCCAGGGCAGACTTGCCGTAGTCAATGGAGTCCAGCAAGTGCGGCCGTCGACAAGCGATGAGCCGCTGCCAATCGACCTCGCCGAGGTGGTGAGAACTGCGCCCGTCGTCGAACTCCCCGCTAAGAAAGCGGACTCCGCCAAGGCAGAATCTCCCGCTGTCCACGGCGACGTGGAAATGGGTGTTCGGTGGCGGTCCGGCACAACGGATTACGCGGCCCCCTTCACGCGCCTCCGCCTTTTCGGAGCGGGGGAGGAGCACTCCTTTTCATCGGTCCTCTCCTGGGACTACGCAGTGAAACGAGACACGCTCAGGTACTTCGACGTGGCCGCGCGGTTGGAGGGGAAGCCCTCGGATAGGGCACATCCCCTTTTGACACTCGACCTGGAAAGGAATACGGACAGGGCGCTCGACCTGCGAAGCGACTTGTCGCTGGGCGTGGGGAGGACCTTCCTCGAAGGGGAATCACAACAACTCGACGCGTCGGTAGGGCTGGGCGCAACTTTTGAATACTACGACTTGGAGCCATTGCGCGGAGAAGGGCGCTTTGCAAGAGCCTACAGCATCCTCGGGGCACGCTCATGGCGGGCCTTGAGCGAGGTCTCCGGGACGGACATCCAGCGAGATAACCAGGAGTTGAACCTGCGCGTCGAGATGCGTTATCGACAGGACCTTTTCCTTAACGGCGCCTTGACGGAGGACCTGGTGCTGTACTCGAGCCTGACGGAACTGGGCGATCTGCGCGCTCGGTCGAGTTCGGCCGTGCAGTTCCCGCTGTGGTCACGCATCAAGCTGCGCCTGGACGTTGCGGTCGACTACGATAATGAGCCGGAATACCTTCGCGTCGACGAGTGGCAGACCTCGGTTGGCGCAAGCTTGCTTTGGGATTTCTGAGCCTGTGGGTTGGCGGGTCCCCAGTGGCCGGGGTTGCGGATGGCGGCGCGCGGCAATTCGTTGAAAGCGATAGCTCTGGCGAAACCAATGGTTTGACGCGCAAGCCTTGTCTGTCGCCTTGTCCGAAAAGCGGTGAAGCAGTAAGGGAAGTGTAGGCTTTGGTACAGTCAATAGGTAAGGTTGCCGCGGTTTTCGCGCGGCCGGCCGAGATCATTCTCGGCCTTGTGTTTCTTACGGGGGCATTCCTTAAGGCCATTGAGATCAACTTGTTCATCACTCAGGTGGGCCACTATGGCGTGCTGCCGGGCGATTCGCCGCTGACGGTCGTCGCGGCGCTGGGCACACTTGGCGTCGAGACCCTTCTCGGCTCGGCCCTATTGCTTGGGTGGCGCCTTCGCGGGGCCATCCTCGCCGTCGTCGCGGCGTTGTTGTTGGCCTTCACGGCGCTCATCGCCTACGGTTGGGCTTTTCACGACCTCCAGGACTGCGGCTGCTTTGGCCGCCTTGAGATGTCGCCTGGAATATCCATGCTGAAGAACGCCGGCCTGGGATTGCTCTGCGCTATGGCTTGGGCCGGCTTGGCCGCCAAAGGCCAGGTCTTCCCGGGGCAAGCGTCGTCCTCCCGGCCTGCCTTGCGGCGCGGGGGCATAGCAAAGGCCGTGGTTTGCGTTTGTCTGAGCGCGGTCTTGGCCGCCTACGCCGCCAGCGATATCGAGGCATCCCCGGAAGAGTATCGGCCGTTCGCCCAGTTCGTGTTTGAGGCCGACGGCGAGCTGTGGGACCTGGGCCAAGGAGAGTACATCGTCGCCATGTTAAACGCGACGTGCGAACACTGCATGGCATCCGTCGAGAGGCTTAATGAGTTGGCCCTGCTGCCGGAACTGCCGCCGGTGATAGGCCTCTGTGAAGGCACCGAGGAATCGATAGAGGAGTTCAGATTGGCGACCGGGCCGCAGTTTCCGCTCCAGATCATCGGCATCCGGACTTTCTACGGGCTGATCGAGAACTCGCCGCCTCGGTTCTACGTTGTCCGCGACGGCGAGGCGTTGGTAGGCTGGGATGAAGAGGTCCCCGAACCTGAGATAATCCTCGGCGCGCTTTCGGAAGGCGACGCATCGGGGAATTGACACGGGTGAGGGTCTTTGTTATTATCCGCCTCTCTTGTCGAAGTTGATATGTATGTGATGAAGTTCTCCTTTCCAGATCACTCGATTGCACTCGGCGCTCCGCGCTCTGGGGCGGAACAAGCACGAAAGGCACTCGCCCGTGGCTGCTGTTATTGAAACCCATGACCTAACCAAGGTTTATGAGGGCGCGTGGAAAGGACAGGATGTCCTCGCCCTTAACAAACTGAACATCTCGATTGAGGAGGGTGAGATTTTCGGCTTCCTCGGCCCGAACGGCTCGGGGAAGACCACCACCATCAAGATGTTGCTCGGTTTGATCTTCCCGACCTCGGGCCACCTCGAGATACTGGGGCGCAAGGACATCGGCAAGCCTGCCGTGCGCGAGAAGATCGGCTATCTCCCGGAAGGCGCCTACTACCCGGATTTCCTGAAAGGGGAGGAAGTCCTGCGGTTTTACGGGCAGCTCTATGGATTGACGGGCTCGGAACTCAAGAGGCGCATCGCTCAGGTCTTGGAGACTGTTGGGATGACGCGCGCGCGCAAGCGCCTTATTCGGGGCTACTCGAAGGGCATGCGTCAGCGCATTGGCCTTGCCCAAGCCCTCATCAACGATCCTCAGATTTTGATCCTGGACGAGCCGACAACCGGCCTGGATCCAATTGCCCGCAAGGAGATCCGGGATATCCTGGCCGAATTGAGAAGCAGGGGAAAATCCCTCTTTATCTCAAGCCATGAGCTTCTCGAAGTGGAGCTGATCAGCGACCGCGTCGGCATCCTTTTCGAGGGGAATCTGCAGACTTTAGGCACGATCGACGAACTCCTCACCGAACGGGACCTCTCGATACGCGTCGCGGACGCTACGCCCGAAAAACTGAAAGAAGTCACCGCTGCGGGCGTCGCCGCCGAGGACAGCGTCCGTGGCACCGTGGTCCTGCGCGTGCCAAGCGCTCTCGACCTCTTCGATGCATTGGAGCGGTGCAAGGCGGCGCAACTCAAAGTAGTCAGCGTGGCGCCTCGGCGTGAGACACTCGAGGAGCTTTTCGTCCGGGTAGTGGGTGACGCCGCAAAGCAGCAGGAAGGTCCAAAATGACAGCACGGAGCGGATTGATTCGGGGCCCGTGGGCTATCGCCGTCTACACGTGGCGCGAGGGCATGCGGAAAAGGATACTGATCGGTTTCCTGATCCTGAGCCTTCTATTCATCTTCGGGGCCAATCTCATGGCGGCCTTCATGTCGCAGTCCACCGTGGGCGAGGTCGAGGCGGACGTCGACGTCAAGTTGATCAAGGACATCTGCGTCACGGTCATCTCGATTTTCGGCGTGCTCATCACGATTTTCATCTCCGCTTCCGCGGTGCCGACGGAGGTGGAGAATAAGGTCATCTACACGGTGTTATCGAAGCCCGTACGGCGACTGCAGTATCTCTTCGGCAAGTTCCTTGGCATCCAGCTCATCGTCATCATCAATCTTGTGCTCATGGGCGCGCTTTTCTTCATAGCCCTCTACGTCAAGACACGCATTCTTCCGACATTGCTGTTGTGGTCGATCCTGCTTACGTACTTCGAGTTCCTCATCGTCTCGGCCTTCACTTTTGCCGTTTCGTGCGCGTCGACTTCAGCCGTTCTGCCTACTATCGCCGGGCTCTTCATCTACCTCGTCGGCAATCTTACCGAGTACTTGAAGGATGTCGTTCGCCGCTCGGGCCAGACGGGGATGTGGCTGGATGAGGCCATCGGAAAAACGGCCCGTTTCCTTTACCAGGTCCTTCCGAATCTGCAGAACTTCAGTCTGAAGTCGCAGATCCTTTACCAAGCGCCGAACGATCCTCCTCAAGACGTTCAGGTTCCGAATCTGATTCTTTACGGACTTCTCTACGCGGTATGCGGCTTCCTCATGGCGTATTGGGTCTTCCGCCGCAAAGAGTTGTGAGGTTCAGATGAAATACCGCCCCAACCTCTGCCTGGGTTTGCTGCTCGCCTTCCTCCTCGGCGTGGCGACCTACCAAGGGTATCGCGTGCGTCACCTTCGGGAATCGGAGGTGTTCTACCGTTGGATTCTCGGCGCGGCAAACCAGGTGTGGGTGTTCGGTTCGGTAACACCGGATCGAGAAGCCGCCGAACGGTACGCTCTTAAGGATGAAGACGTGTACCAGCACATGGCCGAGGCCATTGAGCCCCTTCTGCCTGAGCCCGATGGGGAGCCGGCTAAGGAGGATTACGACGAGAACGGGACACTCCATTCCAGGCTCATCCGGTTGGTGCGAAGAGGTACGGCGGACAAGTTAATCTGGCGCTTGGCCTCGGGCCGGGCTTTGGCGGAGCCGCGCAAGGAATTCCTCACAGCTCTCAGCAATAAGAAGCTTGCCAGCGTAGGCACCCAGTTTGCAGCGGGCTCGATGTACTTTTCCAGTGAATCCGACGACGCTGGCCTCGGCCAGCCGGGCAAGTCCGGCGACGTTAGTTTAGGAAGTCTCTTCTTCGGCTTCCGCAAGATGGCCGCGAACTTCACATGGCTTCAGGTCGACAGGTATTGGCACCAAGGCCTGCTGTACCGGATGGTGCCACTCATGCGGACATGCGTGGCTCTGGATCCGCATTTCATTCAGGCCTACCTTATCGGCGCCTGGCATTTGGCCTATAACGCGACCGCCCATCTGCCCGACACACCGGAGCATCTGAAGAAGTACTATCCGAAGTTCAATGCGCGGCTTGGCGAAAAGGAGCTATTCTACTACATCGCCATCGACTTCCTTCGGGACGGTATCCGCAAGAACTTCCGCAATTACAAGCTGTACTTCGATCTCGGCTATGGGATCTACGAGAACAAGCTGCGAGATCACGCGAACGCCGTGAAATACCTCGAACACGCGGTAAGCCACCGTCATGAGCGCTACGTCCGGCGCATGCTTTACTCTTGCTACACAAAGAACGGCCAATACGAAGAGGCGATCAAGGGCTGGCAGGATTACATAAGCGCTTTCGCGGGCACTGCCGTGGCAGACGACCTCGCGCCCCGGTTCATCGAGATCAACCGCGGCCTCATTCACGAACGCGACGGCGCAGCGGCCGACAAGCGCGCTGATGAAGCGCACCAAGTCGCCGAAAGCAGCCGAAAGGCGGCCGAGGAGGCCCGGCAAGCCGCCGCAGAAGCCCGAGCAGCCGGCAATGCCGAGGAGGCCACTCGCCTCGACGCCGAAGCGGAGGAGGCAGAGGCCCGTGCGTCCGAGGCGTATGGCGAGGCGCAGGCGGCCGAGGAAGCGAGGCAAGAGCAGTATGCTCAGGCCAGGGTTATCTGGGAGAAACTGTCCGCCGGCGAACATCCCGATTTCTTCGCGCTGGCGCGCCTACTCCGAATGCGCGCGGTTGAACTTGTCGCAGAGGGGAATTACCTCGAAGCGGTGGCCTTGCTTGACCACGCCCGCTACCAGAGCAACGACTTCTGGAAAGAGGGCTCGGATATGATCATCGATATCAAGCAAAAAGCCGGCATTCCGCTGAATGTCACCGAGCTAAAGGCCCTTGTTCGCCGTGAGCAGGAAGAGAAGCTCTCGGCGGCGCAAACTCAGCAAACACAACCGCCAGAGACAACAGCCGTGGCCCCGGCCGGGGCGGAGTGAGCTAGGGGGCAAGGCGGCTCACACTCGGCATTGGATTTCGCTAGGTAGCCTTCCGGCCGCCGCACGGGATCTCACAACACCTATAAGTCGCGCCTTTAGGTGATCATGGTTAGAGACAGGGTTGAATAGCGCGGCTCACGCTCCTATCATACGGCTGCGTTGAGAAGGATCCCCAGAAACAATGCAAGCAAGCACTATCAAGAGGAATCTCGAAGCCGTCACGGGACGCATCGCGGATGCGGCGCGCCGCGCCGGACGCGCGCCCGAGTCGGTGCTTCTCATACCTGTCACGAAGACCGTGGGCGTGGGGGAGGCGCAAGCCCTTGTCGATGCGGGCGTCACACACCTCGGCGAGAACAGGATCGAGGTGGCGCGCGCGAAAGTGGAGGCCCTGGGTGCGAAGGTCCTCTGGCACATGGTGGGCAGCGTTCAGCGCCGGAAGTGCCGCGGTGTGGTAGCTATGTTCGACTACGTGGACTCGGTTGACAGGATCGAGGTGGCCGAGGCGCTCGAACGGCGTTGTGCAGAGCAGGAGAAGGGCCTGCACGTGCTCGTCGAGGTGAACGTGTCGGGCGAGGAAGCCAAACACGGCTTTGAGCCGGAAGATCTAGGCCGCGCTGTGGAGGCTATCGGGGAAATGCCTCATCTCCAGTTGGACGGGCTGATGACGATGGCGCCGTTCTTTGACGATCCGGAGCTTACGCGCCCCGTGTTTGCAAAGTTGCGCGCACTGGCCGAGAATTACGGCCTCAAAGAGCTGTCCATGGGCATGACGAATGATTTCGAGGTCGCGGTCGAGGAAGGCGCCACGCAGGTGCGCGTCGGAACCGCGCTTTTCGCATCGTAGTACGGAAGGAACACGTTTCATGAAGGAGAAACTCGCGCAGATCGAGACGCAGGCGCTGGCTGACATCGCCGGGGCAGTCGATCTGAAGGCGCTCGAAGCCATCCGTGTTCAGATAGTAGGGCGCAAGGGCGCCCTTACGGAGGTCTTGAGAAATCTCGGGCAGGTGGCTCCAGAAGAGCGGCCGGTCCTCGGCCAAGCGGCGAACCAGGCCAAACAGCGGCTGTCTGAGGCCCTTGACGAACGCAAGAAGGCGCTGGAGGCTGAAGCGTCGGGGACGGGCGCCGCGAAGGGTGCGGCCGACCTGTCCTTGCCGGGACGCCGACCGCGCCAGGGCCACATGCATCCTATCAACCAGGTGACGGAGGAGATCGTAGGCATTTTCGTGGAGCTTGGCTTCACGTTCGCCACGGGGCCGGAAATCGAGACGGAATATTACAATTTCGATGCCCTCAATACGCCCGCCGATCACCCGAGCCGGGACCTCCACGACACGTTTTTCGTGAAGCCGGGGGTGGTGTTGCGCACACAGACCTCGCCGGTGCAGATACGGGTCATGGAGCAAACAAAACCACCGGTGGCGGTGGTGGCGCCGGGCCGGGTGTACCGTGTGGATTCCGATGCCAGCCACAGTCCCATGTTCTTCCAGATCGAGGGGTTGCTCGTGGACGAAGGCGTCACATTCGCCGACTTGAAGGGAAGCTTGCAGTATTTTGTGCACCGCTTCTTCGGCCGGGATAGAAAAGTCCGCTTTCGCCCGCATTATTTCCCCTTCACCGAGCCTTCAGCGGAGTTGGACATCTCTTGTTCGATATGTGCAGGCAGCGGCTGCCGGGCCTGCAAGAACTCCGGATGGATGGAACTCCTGGGCTGTGGGATGGTGCATCCTTCGCTGTTTCGCCGCGTCGATTACGACGCCGAGAAGTACACCGGCTACGCCTTCGGCTTCGGAATCGATCGCATTGTAATGCAACGGCACGCTATAGACACGATTAACCACTTGTACGAAAACGATTTGCGTTTCCTGGAGCAGTTCTGATATGCGCGTTTCCCTGAATTGGCTGAAAGACTATGTCGATATCCCCATCGGGGTGGATGAACTCGCCCATCAACTTACCATGCTCGGCCTTGAAATCGAGGCCATCGAGCGGCCCGGGGCCGATATCAAGTCGGTCGTCGTCGGCGAGATTCAGTCCATCGAGCCCCACCCCGACGCCGACAAGTTGGTTGTGTGCAAGACCGACGTCGCCGCCGGAGGCACGCTTCAGATAGTCTGCGGCGCAAAGAACATGAGCGTGGGGGACAGGGTGCCTACGGCCCTCGTCGGCGCAACGTTGCCGGGCGGTTTCGAGATAACCAAGCGGAGGATGCGCGGGCTCGAATCATGCGGTATGATGTGCTCCCCCAAGGAGTTAGGGCTCGGCGACGACCACGCCGGATTGATGATACTTCCCAAGGACACGCCGGTAGGCGAGGACATCATTCCACTTCTCGGTCTTGACGATGTCGTCTACGATATTGAGGTCACGCCGAACCGAGGCGATTGGGCCTGCATGATTGGGGTCGCCCGAGAGCTTGCCCTGCTTTTCGGAGGCAATTACCGCCTCCCAGAACTCCGCTTGACCGAGTCCAAGACACGGGCGGCCGATCTCTCCTCGGTCACCATTGAGAATGCCGACCTCTGCCCACGCTACATCGGCAGGGTCCTTACCAACGTCAAGATCGCGCCATCGCCGGCTTGGCTTTGTCGACGGCT
This sequence comes from Candidatus Hydrogenedentota bacterium, assembly GCA_963674865.2. Taxonomy (GTDB): domain Bacteria; phylum Hydrogenedentota; class Hydrogenedentia; order Hydrogenedentales; family SLHB01. Next base: position 319,888 of record CAXXYE010000011.1, on the reverse strand, counting down.
CATCGCGGCAGGGCAACGGCCCATCAACAACGTGGTCGATATAACGAACTATGTCCTTATGGAGACAGGACATCCACTCCATGCCTTCGACCTGGCGAAGTTATCTGAGAACCGGATTGTTGTGCGAAATGCGAAACATGGCGAAACACTCGAAACACTTGACGAACAAGTTCGCCGGCTTGATCCAGATATGCTTGTCATTGCCGATGCTTCCGCCCCGGTTGCCGTTGCCGGCGTTATGGGAGGCGCAGCCAGTGAAGTGGGGGAGAACACCACCAACATCTTCCTCGAAAGCGCCTACTTCGACCCACGCTCCATTCGCCGCACCGCCCGCGCTCTCGGCATGCAGACAGAGGCCTCGGCCCGTTTCCAGCGCGGCGCTGACATCGACATGGCCCTCTACGCGGCCAACCGGGCGGCAACTCTAATGCAAGAACTTGCCGGCGCTGAGATTGCCGACGGTATCTTGGACGAATATCCCAACCCGCCGACCCCTAATCAGGTCAAACTCCGCTATGAAAGGACCGGCCTTCTCCTGGGAACCGAAGTCCCCGCGCAAACGCAGAAGCGCGTCGTCACGGGCCTGGGCTTCGACCTTGTATTGGAAGACGACACCAGCATTACCGTCCAGCCCCCTTCCTGGCGCCACGATGTCTCTCAGGAAGCCGACCTCATCGAGGAGGTGGCTCGCTTCTATGGTTATGACAACATTGCCGTTACAGTCCCTCAGGCCCGCCGCTCCGAACAGGACTTCGCCCCGGGCGAGAAGCGCCTCAACGACCTCCGTGCCTTCCTCGTTGCGCAAGGCCTCACCGAGCTATTCAGCTGGACCTTCAGCTCGCGCGCAGAGGTTAAGCGCGCTGGCCTGCCTGATTCGTATCTGGACATGGTCTCCCTTCAGAATCCCCTCAGCGAAAACCATGAGGCCATGCGCTCATCCCTCGTGCCCGGCGTCCTGGCCGCTGTCTCACGCAACGCCCGTTACGGCTCCCACGACATCGCCGCCTTTGAACTTGGTCCCGTATATACCCCTGCATCTGACAACACGTTGCCTTCCCAGACAGCCCATCTGGCCATCGTCCTTTCGGGCGCCTACACCCCGAAGCACTGGAGCCGTCCACCGCACCCGGCTGACCTCTACGATCTTAAAGGGCTCGCCGAGGCGATCACCGATTTCCTCGGTCTACCACTGGCGCTCGAAACGGCCGATATCTCCCCTTACGCCCCAGGCCAATGTGCAGCTATCCTATTATCCGGCCAACACTTAGGTCATCTCGGGGAGGTGGCGAACGCCACCCTCAACGCCTACGAGCTCGACCGCCCGGCCTATGTTCTTAATCTCTGCCTGGACCCCGCCCTAGAGGGCACCCCGTCCGTCCATCAGTACCAGCCCATCGCCCCTTTCCCGCCGTCCCTCCGCGACTTGGCCCTCGTAGTCGACGCCGACACACCCGCCGGCGACCTCGTCGAAGCCGCGCACTCCACCGGCGGCAAGCTCCTCACGGCTGTCGACATTTTCGACGTCTATACGGGTAAACAGGTCCCCGACGGGAAAAAGAGCATCGCCTTGTCCTTGGTCTTCCAGGCCCCCGACAAAACCCTCACCGACAAGAACACCGACAAGCTCTGCAAGAAAATACTCCGCACCCTCGAAAGCAACTTCGGAGCCACCCTCCGGTGAATCCACTCGTCCGAAAGCAACTTCAACAAATCAACCTTGCCATTCACGATATCCGCGACGCCGCCGCCGAAGCCCGCCACCAAACCGACGAGCAGACTCAGCACCGCGATAAACTCCTTCAGGACACCTGGCGCCAAAGCAAGGAACTCGCCACGCTCCGCCGAAACGCCGACCTCGCCGACCACCTCCAGGAACAACACCAGCAAGATCTCAAGCGCCTACACGACGCCCGCCACGCACTCGAAAACCTCCTGCACGCCATAAAGGCCCTCAAAGCCGAGTTCCGCCCATGACCAAAGAAACAATCCTCATCAAGGTCGCCGGAACAACCCTTCACGTCCCCATCTATGGCGACGCCGCCGCCACATCCGAGATTGTCGAGCAGGTGACCAACCGCTTCCGCGAGATTGAGGCATCCAGCGACCGTATTGACACTCAAGCCTTCGCCTTGCTCACAGCCGTATCCTTCGCAGCCGCCCTCGCGGACGAGCAGGCCGCCGCTCAGGAAGACACGAAAGATATCCTCGTAGCCCTCGCCAGGATCCAGCAAAGCCTCCAAGACCTCCTAGAAGACCTTACAGCGCCTTCCTAGGGCCAAGCTGCGCCAGAGAAAACGCAAAGCCCTCCTCGCCAGGCCTACACGTAGAGCGTCCGATAATATATATTATGTTTTATCCGAGTCGGATATACTCACGCTTCGCCTCCGGGGGATGGCCGGCGCACCTCCCTCACTTGGGCGCCTATTGGGGTATTGAGACAGGCTCACCCCACCCAAGCGCAAGCCCTCTTGAGAGCCACAACCTGAAGCTTGTCATATGTTGACCTAATTCGACGCCTTAACTCTTAGTGATAACCCTCTCATTTCACGTTACTTTCGTCCCTGATGCACCATATTAACGATCTTGTGTTGGTCGGATTTTCAGTGGTTTCCGCAAGGCGTTCAGGAATGAAGAAGGCTGGAGGATTTCATATTTCAGATCTCAAAAAGAAACGTTTTAGGTTCTGATTGGGCCGCTGGAATCAAAATGAAACGGCGGAAATGGCGGGACTTTGAGGCAAGGGGTAGACACAAGAATGGAGCGGGACACGGGGTTCGAACCCGCGACATCCAGCTTGGGAAGCTGGCACTCTACCAACTGAGTTAGTCCCGCTCCGGTGGTCAGCATTCTATCACCCCTCCCCCACCTTGTCAACGGCCGTTTATGGAGGCGTTCTCGCCATGTTTCGAGGCGGGGTTGGCCGGTGCTCCGGAATGGCTTACAATAGCCTCAGGTAACGATACCAGTTAGACAACATCAACCTGCGAGGTCTTCGATATGGCAGAAGAGGCTTCAGGCGATGTATTTGTACCGGTTCACAGTTGCTGGCGCGATGGTGAGGCGGAGGTAATTCTGTCGTTTCTCGCGGCACACGGCATTCGGGGCCGGGCGAATTCGGATATAGCGCACACGGTCTTGCCAATAATTACAGACGGCTTGGGCGAGGTGCAGATCCTTGTGCCTCGCTCCTCTGAGGAAGCAGCCAGGGCGTTCCTCGAGGAGCGGGCCTCTGAAGGCACTGAGGAGAAGCAAGAGGCGTAGACACGCCTTGAGTGTCCCTTGGAGCGCAACTTGGCAAGGCGCGCGGGCAGAGAGGTGGGTTTGCGGCATGAAATGGATATGTTGCTGCGTTGAGGACAACGACCTTTACGGCCTTCTTCCGGCGGAGTCCAGACAGCGTGCCGACAGCATTCAAGAAGCACTGTCCTTCGCCGAAGCAAGCGATGGCCTTCTAATCCTGGCCGACACCTATCCCGATGCTCCGGTTGTGGTTCGTTCACAGGATTGGGAAGCCATTTCAGCCAAAGGTATTCGTGTTTTTGGCGAGTTCTTGGGCGAGCCGGGGTGTGAAATACGGGAAAGCGGGCACCGGCGGCTCGTTGTGGCGTCGGATTTCTTCGGCAAGGGGCTATCCGCGGGGCGCATTCTGTCGATTCATGACTGCCGCTGCGTTATCATGCCATACAAGGCCCCTCCTCCCTCCCACCTTGTGCTGGGAAAGGTCGCGGGCTTCGAGCGTGCCATGTTCGGCCTGCCAGTCGATTCGTGGCCCGTCCTCTATGGAGAGCCCGCAGGGGGGCGGCTTCTTGCCGCCACGAAGCTCAGTCATTTCGTTACGGGAAGGTACGCGCCCGTTGAGGCGTGGCGCGCTTTGTGGCAGCGTATTCTCCATTGGTTATGCCCGGGCCTTCCCGTTCCGGCGCTTCTCTGGACACCGTCCGTCAACGCCGCGTACGGGCGTGAAGAGCTTCTTGCCGCGGATTGCGAGGAAAAGGCCCTACAGCGTGCAGCACGATGGCACATTCGTTCTAGACTGCTCGTCCATTCCTCGCGGACACGCACCTTGGCCGGCCTCGTTGCTGACGGTAAGGAAGTGTGTCGGGCGCCAAGCCCCTCAGAGCCGCTTGGCAACGGCCGTCTTGGCATTCTCGAAGGATACGCGGCCAATATCCAGGCCGATGGCAGCCAACCTCGGCGCTTGCCCGTTCGCTGCGACTGCAACAGTGAGAGTGCGATGGCTCTGGCCTTCGCCGCTGCAACGGAGTCGCTTCCCGGAACCGGCGTAATGGCCGCTAATTTGCTCGATTTCGTCTGTTTCGATTCCCGCATTCAGCAAGCCGAGCGTGCCGACCCGGAACATCCCGCGTTCGGCCTGATGGCTTGGGGCGTCACTACGCCCGCCTGGGAGAAGGCCACCTACGGCGACGATAACGCCCGGGCCATACTGGCCATACTGGCCGCGGGCGCGCTGCTCGGTTCAAGACGATGGGATGAGGGCGTTGCCAAGGCGCTGCTGGCGAACTTGCGCACCACGGGCATCCATGGCTTTCGGGGTAATCGCATTGATATTGACGAGTTGGCACGCCATGGGTGGCGGCACTACCATGAGCGCGACATCATCAATCCCGCACCTCACTACGAGTCCTATCTCTGGGCGTGCTATCTACTTGCCTGGCGACTCAGCGGGCTCGACCTCTTCGTACAGCGTGCCCGTGAGGCAATTCGCGCCACCATGGATGCGTATCCGGACGGGTGGCGGTGGACAAACGGCTTCCTGCAGGAACAGGCGCGGATGCTGCTCTGCCTCTCGTGGCTGGTGCGCGTCGAGGATACCGGGCAAACCAGGGCCTGGTTGGCGCGTATCGCAGATGATTTGCTCGCCCAACAAGAGTCCTGCGGCGCCCTACGGGAGCGTCTCGGCCCACCGGGGACGGGCAAGTATCCCCCACTCGCCTCCAACGAGGAGTACGGTTCACGTGAGGCGCCCCTGATTCAGGAGGATGGCGATCCCGTCTGCGACTTGCTGTACACAAGCAACTTCGCTTTCCTCGGCCTGCACGAGGCCGCCGCCGCGACAAACGACGCCCGGCTTCGCGCCGCTGAGAACAAGTTAGCCGAGTTTCTGTGCCGCATCCAGGTTCGATCGGACGCGCATCCCTACCTCGATGGCGGGTGGTTCAGGGCGTTCGACTACAGTCGTTGGGAATTCTGGGGCAGTTCGGCAGACTTGGGATGGGGCGCTTGGTGCATCGAGGCCGGCTGGACGATGGGCTGGATCCCAGCCGTGTTCGCTATGCGCCGGCTGGGCCTATCGCTCTGGGATCTTGCCGGGCGCAGTCGCGCAGGCGAACACATACCGCGCCTCGCCGGATTGATGGGACTTGCCTGACCTTTTTCCTCCCCGCCGCCCCTGAATCCTTCCTTCAAATTGCCTTCACAAGCCGTTATGATAGGCATGGTGCTGCCACCATCCTTGGAAGATTCCCCGCAGTCATAGGAGCAACGCTCATGAGATCTCACCTTTTCTGCGCCGTCATCCTTATTCTATTTGCGCCATGCACGTGCTGGGCCGCGTTCTCTTTGGACGTGGGGTGGGACGTGGAAGGCGCGGGCGGCTTTTCCGCAGCCAATGCTTTGTGTGATCCGGAAAACGGCGAGGTTGTCGCTCTCGTCACGGTGGAGATGAACACGGGCATTGTCTGTTTCGACCTGAGCGGGAAACGCCTTTGGGAGTATCCTCTCGAAACGCCCGCCACGGCCTCCCCTGCCGTGGCCGATATCGACGGGGACGGACGGGAAGACATCGCCGCCGCAGACGGCAAAGGCAACATCGTCGCCGTCACTGGAGGCGGGGCGTTAATGTGGTCGGCGCGCGTACCGGCCGGCGTCGACGCGCATAGTTGCCCGGCCATTGTCGATCTGGACGGAGCGGGGAGTGCGTGCGTCCTTGCGGGCGATACGTCAGGCACCTTGTCGTGCTTCGATCACAAGGGCCGCCTCCGCTGGCAGTTCACGGGCGATGGTACGCAGATGGGCCCTATTCTCGCGGCGGACATCTACGATACGCCCGGGAAGGAGGTCATCGTTACGTCACACGATCGTCACGTCTACGCCTTGTCAGCCCGCGGGGAATGGCTTTGGGACCTCTATTTCGAGAAAGACCTCTTCCCCAACAGCACGCCAATCCTCGCGGACGTGGACGGCGATAGCGTCCCCGAGCTGTACGTCGGCGGCGGCCTGAATCATTTCTACCGCATCGACCTCGCCGACCACACGCTCGCCTTCGAGAAAAACACCTACATGCACGTCAACACCGCCATCATTGCCTCGGACCTCGACGGCGACGGCAAGGATGAAGTGCTCTTCGGCATGAAGGGAGGCGCGCTTTCGTGCTATGGCGAGGGCGGCATGCAATGGACGCAGGAGTTCCCGAAAAGCGGCTTTCACGGCGCGCCGACCATCGTCAATCTCGATGATGATCCCGGCATGGAGATCATTTGCCTGTCCAGCACGAGGGATGTGCAGGTCCTCGATGCGGACGGCACGCCTCTCTCCTCCGGGCAAATAGGCTATACGTCCCTTGTGCAGCCCCTTTCCGGCGATCTTGATAACGACGGCATGCTCGAAATGGTCGTGACAGAGGAAGGAGGCTATCGGGGCGTCGGCAAGCTGGTGTGGTTTGAACTGGGAGCGCCCTATCAGGCGGACATCCGGAACCGAGTCGCCTTCGCGGGCGATCGCGCACACTCGGGCCGCCCGCCATCGGCGCGGCAGTTCCCTCTGCTTCCTGCCCCCCACGTCACCCCCGGCCTGACGGGCGCCTCGCTGGCGTGCCCGGCGGACTTCCAACTCTTGAGCGGGTCGAATACGTGGCGATTCGGCGTAGACAATCCGGAGAGTCAGCGGCTCGCCCTTATGGCTGCGGTCACCTATCCCGATAAGTCCGTCCGGCGATGGACGCGACACGTCTACGGCCCCAGCGCGAGCATCTCCTTGCCCTTTGCGGTGAGCGAGCGGGGCACGTATGGGCTCGCCGCCTCCCTCGTCGACGCAGACGCGCTACGCACGACGCCCGCCGTCGAATCGTCAGCGAAGTTCAAGGGGCTTAAGAGCGATAGGGCTTATTTGCAGGGGCTCTTTGACACCGTCGACGCCATCCTAGCGACTTGGCATGAGACGAATGCCAGGAGTGCGGCCTACTTTCGGGGAGAGTTGACAGCCTTGCGTGGCATGCTGGCCGAACTGGGCCATGCGGGCGCCGCTGCGCCGGGAATGCTCGCCTCCCTCCGACTTTCCGCGGAGCGACTGCGCACGTTGGCCGTCGCGGGCGCCGAACTCGCCCCTTCGGGGAGCTTCGTGGCGTGGGAGTGCTGTCCCTGGGCCTATTTCGACACAAGGGATACACTCCCCACACCAGATGACAAGACGGAGCAACTGGCGGCTTATCTCTGCCAGGGCGAGTACGAATCGCTGGCGCTTAACGTCACCAATGTAAGCGGCCGGGGCCTCGATGTGCGTGTGCGCTGCGACGACACGGAGCACATGGCGCTGCGGCGGGCGGTCACCGTGCCCACACGCCGGCGCAAACACGTGTCCGATGCGCTGCCTCAGTTGGATGAAGCGGGCCTTATCACCATTCCCGCGCTCGAGACTCAACAGGTGTGGATCACCGTCAACGCGAAGGGGCTCACGCCCGGTGAACACACCATTAACCTGCATCTCAAGAGCATCGAGGCCGATTCCACGGAGGTCGAGCTGCCGGTTGTCCTCACGGTTCACGACCTCGCTCTGCCGCGTCCGCGGCCCTTGCGTTTCTGCACGTGGGCGCTGTCCGTGGGCGACCTCAACATCAATGAAGACTATGTGCTGGAGGACCTTGTCGAGCATGGCAACACCGTCTTTCTTGCCGAGAGTCCTGACGCCACATGCGACGACAAGGGCAAGCTCGTCACTATGGACTTCACCAAACATGACGCTTCCATCAGGCGCTTCGCCCCGCATGGGTTTGTTCTCTTCATGGGAGGCCATCGTGGCCTGAAGGGCCAGCCGACGCTCTCGGAGCCGTGGCGGAAGGCATTCGTGCCTTACATGCGCGCCTGGGCGCGCCATCTTCAGGATCTGGGCCTCGGATACAGCCAGTGGGCCATGTATCCCATCGATGAGCCGTCGAGTCCGTTCGCTGAACACACTATTGAACTCGTCGAGATCGCCGGGCTCATCCGGGAGGCCGATCCCAATATCCTCATCTACACGGATCCCACCAACGGCACCACCGAGGAAAGCCTCGATATGTACAAGCATTTGGTCGATATCTGGTGCCCGTCGAACCAGTTGCTCGATAGGTTTGGGGAGGAGTTCCTTCCCGTGGCCCGGGAATGGGGCAAGGAAGTCTGGAATTACGACGCGCGCGGGCGGGCCAAGACGCTGTCTACGCTGGGGCACTACCGCTGGTGGCTATGGAATATATGGAACCTTGGATTCCAAGGCGCGGGATGGTTTTGCTATTCGCATCACGGGAAAACGGATCGCTGGGATGGGCCCAATGAAATCGATGCCTTCTTCGCCGTGTATGACGGGCCAGGCGCTGTAGTGACAAGCAAGCGGTGGGAGGTCACGCGCGAGGGCATTGAGGATTATGAATACCTTTATATGCTCCGGGAGGCCGTCCGCAGCGCCCAAGAGCGCGGCGTGCCCGAGGCGGAATTGGCCGGGCCGCGCGCTTTGCTCAGGGAGATGCCGGTAGGGATGGAGGCGACCCTTCGTTCCACGCAAGAGCGCTTACCCCTGAATACGGATGGCGTGCCGCTCTATGAAGAGGCAACTCGACGGCTGGATGACGCCCGGCAGCGGATTGTCGCCGCGTGCATCAAGCTTCGTGACTTATAGTCTGGGGCCGCCTCGCGTGAAAGGCCTGAGAGGGCTGAGGAGAGGAGAGAGTTATGAAAGTGCCGCCGCAGTTTCTTATAGCGTCGATAGCGATTCTCGTATGTGGCGCGGCCGCTTCGGCCGATCTCGCATACACAACGCGCTGGGAAGCCCCCGGCGAGGGAGGCTTCTCGACGCCGAACGTCCTTTTGGATCCGGAGACAGGACAGGCCGTGGCTATCGTCGTCTGCGAAAGCGCCCAGGGCGTGGTCTGCTTCGACCTCGACGGGCAGCGCATGTGGACTCACGCCATGGCGCCGCCCGTGACGGCCACGCCGGCCATCGCCGACCTCGACGGGGACGGCCAAGAGGAGATCGTTGCCGCGGACAGCAAGGGTAATCTCGCCGCCTTGCGGGCCGACGGCGCCCTGGTGTGGAAGGCGCAGCTCCCCGGCGGGGTGATTGCCGACGCGTGTCCCGCCATCGCCGACCTCGATGGCGACGGGCATCCCGAGATCCTCGTGGGCGACACGTCGGGCACGCTTTCGTGTTTGGCGCATAACGGCCACGCCTTGTGGCAGTTCACGGGAGACGGCACGAAGATGGGGCCCGTCTTCGTAGCCGACATCTACGACCTGCCTGGGCGCGAAATCATCCTGCCGTCGCACGACCGCCACATCTACGCCCTGAGTGCGCAAGGCGAGTGGCTCTGGGACATCTACCGGCCGGATGATCTGTTTCCCAATAGCACGCCCCTCCTCGCCGATGTCGATGGCGACGATACACCGGAACTGTACATCGGCGGCGGACTCCACCACTTCTACCGGATCGACCCGGCCAGTCGCCGCATCGTCGTTGAAGAGAATGTCTTCATGCACGTCAACAACGCCATCCAGGCGGCGGATCTCGACGGCGACGGGAAGGATGAGGTGGTCTTCGGCAATAAGGGAGGCGGGGCCTGGTGCTACGGTGACGGCGGGTTCCGGTGGAGCCTTGGGATGACGGACAGAACCTTCTACGCGGCTCCCACGTTCGTCGACCTCGACAATGACGCTGAGCTTGAAGTCATTCTATACGATCAAGCGGGCGTCGGCCTTGACGTTCTTGAGTGCGACGGCTCCCCCACGTTCTCCGCTGCGACTGGGACACGCCCCACCACCGCCCCCCTCGTGGGCGACTTCGACCGCGACGGCTTGCTGGATATCGTCAGCACGACGCCCGCCGGCCTTCGTGCGCCTGCCCGCGTTGTCTGGGGCAACCTGTCTGTGCCGTACAAGGAGGATCCACGTAACCGGGTGTTCTTCGCGGGGAATCGGGCACGGAGCGGCTTGCCCCCGTCCACCAAGGATTATCTCCTCGTTCCCACACCTCAGAAAGCTCCCGGCGAGGAACGCGCCAGTCTCACACCGGCTAGTGAAACGCTGCTGTTGAGCGGGCCGAATACTTGGCGTTACGACGTGAGCAATCCCGATGAGCAGCGTCTAGTCTTTCTTGCGGAGATCGTCGCCCCCGACGGAAGCACGCGCCGCATAGCGCGCCATGTCCTCAGTGCGAAAGAGCGCGTGACGTTGCCCTTCACTACGGGCCGGAAGGGCGCATACCGCGTGACTCAAAACCTCGTTGAGGCCGAGGCTTTGAAGGTGTCCACGCACGAGGAGGAGGTGCTCAAGTTCAAGGGGTTCAAGAGCGACAAGGCTTTTCTCAACAACGTAGCCTTTGAGCAGACGGCAATGGCTCTGGACTCGTGGCGGGCGGGGAATCCCGGCGCTGTGCATGCGATGCGTCAGCAGCTCGTAGCGCTCAGGGGCACGCTCGAAGCCGTCGAGGATGCCACTCCGGAGGAGCGTTCCGAAACGCTGCCGCCGCTCCGACGTTCCGCGCTGCGGCTGCGGGATCTATCCGCCGCCGGCGCCTCTCTGGCCCCCTCAGGCAGCTTCATCGCCTGGGCGTTCGACCCTTGGGCGTATTTCGACTCCCGCGACACCCTCCCCACGCCCGAGGAGCGCACCGACTCGCTTGACATCACGTTGTGCGTAGACGAATACGAATCACTAGCGTTGAACCTAACCAACCTGGGCGGCCGGACGCTGGAGGTGCGTGTGCTGCCGGGCGATATCGAAGGCGAGACTAGCTATCCCGCGAATGAGCACCTGGCATTTCGGCGGGCCGTCGCGGTGCCCACGAACCGGCGTGAACTAGTTGCGGACGCCCTGCCCAAACTCGATCAGGCGGGCCTTATCGCCGTGGCGCCCTTTGAAACAGAACAGCTCTGGCTCACGCTTAACGCGAAGGGCATGGAGCCGGGCGCGTACACGGCCGCGCTACGCCTCAAGAGCCTTGAGCCCGATCCCACCGAGCGAATCGTCACGCTCAAGATATCCGTCTTGGCTCTGGCCCTCCCCCGCCCGCGGCCACTGCGATTCTGCTTGTGGGCGCACGACAGCGGCGATCTTGGAGCCGACAATCCCAATGCCCTGGAGGACCTCATCGAACACGGGGCTTCGGTGTTCTTCGGCAGAACACCGAAGGCTGCGTGCGACAGCACGGGGCGACTTGAAGGGCCGATCGATTTCTCCGCGCACGATGAGTCCGTGGCGCGCCTGGCGCAGCACGGTATCCTGTTGTTCACGGGGCCGCAGGGCGGCCTGAAAGGCCAGCCCTTTCGTTCGGCCGCCTGGAAGAAGGGATTTGTTGCCTTCCTCCGCGGATGGGTGGCACATAGCAAGGCGCTGGGACTGGACTACGGGGACTGGGCGCTCTATCCCTACGATGAGCCTTCCTCACCTTTTGCTGACACAACGCTGAACCTCGTCGAGGTGGCCAAGCTCATCCGCCGGGCCGATCCCAACATTCTCATCTACACCGATCCCACGAGCGGCACGAATAGGCAGTCCCTCGAGATGCTTGACGGACTCATCGATATCTGGTGCCCGTCCTCGGAACTACTCGAACGCTTCACGGACGAGATTATTCCCTTCGCGAAACAAGTCGGCAAGGAGGTGTGGTTCTACGACGCGGCAGGACGCGCCAAGACGCTGTCGTGCCTGGGCATCTACCGCCGGCGCTTCTGGTTCGCCTGGGACATGGGATTCACCGGCGCGGGCTGGTGGTGCTACGCGAGTAATGCGAACGCCGATCGCTGGGAGGGCATCACCTCGTTCGGGGACTTCTTCGCCACCGTGTACGACGGTAGTGAGGGACAGGTCGTGAGCAGCAAGCGGTGGGAAGTGGCGCGCGAGGGTATCGAGGACTACGAGTACCTCTACCTCCTCCGCGAGGCCATCCGCAATGCGGAGAAGCGCGGCGTTTCAGGCGAAGTACTCGAAGAAGCGCGCAAGATCCTCCGCGAGGTACCTACGCGGATCGAGGCCAACCTTCACCGGCTGGGGCGCCGCCTACCTTTAACGCCTGATAGCGTGCCTGCGTATCGCGATGCGACTCGACAAATCCAACAGGCGCGCCGCGAGATCGCCGAGGCGTGCATTTCCGTCAACGGACTGTAAAACCGATTCGCCCCGGAGCACTTGCACGAATGCGCATATGCTTGCCCTCTCCCGGTGACCGCGTTGCCCATTATGCCGCGCTTCAAGTCATTAGAAGAAAAGGCGTCCACAAGATAGGCGGCGCCACCTAATTGGTGAGCAGACTTCAAGAGGAGAAGTCGAGCCGAGAGGCCAAGTGCGCGGCATTGTCGAATCCGTCGGCGATTGTGGTCCTCTCGCCTCGTTGAAACGCTCCGGCGACGTTGTTATGATGACGGATGTGAAGTCTGGGTAGGGTTATGGTGAACGTGCACACGCGATGCACGGTTGCCTCTTTTCCCGCTTTGAGTGTCGCACAGGTCCACGCCATTGCGTCTGGTATCTGGGGTTACTCTTGACATTGGATCATCGCTCTGGATAGTTTCAGAGGCGTGACTTGTGTGCAGTAACTGGAGATGGAGGTTGAGCGCGGCAATACGGTTGAAGGCGGACCTCCACACACACACAGCGGGCGATCTCCACGATCCCATCCCATACTCCGCGGAGATGCTCATTGATGCGGCTGCAAAGTTGAATTATGACGTACTGGCCATTACGTGTCATGAGGTGGTCCGGTACTCGAAACGGCTCGAGGAATACGCCAAACGCCGCGGTATCCTGTTAATCCCGGGCATCGAGCAGCTTGTTGACGGTAAGCATGTTGTCATACTCAACCCGGACGATAGGCTTGCTGAAGCACGTACCTTTCGAGAACTGCGATCCTTGGGACACAGGGACGCGGCCCTGATCGCCGCGCATCCTTTCTACCCAATCCCAAGCAGCTTGGGGGCCTTACTTGTCAGGCACATCGACCTCTTCGACGCGGTCGAATACGCGAGCCTCTTTTGCAGAGGCATTAACCTCAATCGAAGAGCAGCGAAAACCGCCAGGCGCTATGGGCTGTCAATGGTGGCAACCTCAGATGTGCACACGTTTCCGTACGTCGCAAACGCATGGACATGGATAAAGGCGGAGCCCACTATCCGGGGCGTCATCGAGGCGATACGTTCCGGGCGCGTTCAGATCGTGGCCCGGCCGCGTTCCGTGGTCAACACAGCCACGGCAATGGCATGCGCGGCCAGAGGTATGTTTTCATAGCATTTAGAACCTGCAGTACGGAGGAGGTCGGAGGGATATGATCGACCGAATCGCGGTCTTGGGGGGGAGTAGTGTCTATATCCCGGAGTTCGTCTTATCCCTCATTTCGCACAACATCAACGTCAAGGAGATCGTGCTCGTCGGTCGGCCAGGGCGAAAGCTCCCACTCGTAGCGGACTTCTGCCAGCGGCTCCTTGATAAGAGCGGTTTCCCGGCCAAGGTCACGGGTACGACGGAGCCCGCGGAAGGCGTTGCCGGCGCCAAGTATGTCTTGAACCAAGTGCGAGTCGGTGGGATGCGCGCCCGCCTTCGGGATGAGAAGCTACCGCCCAAGTACGGCATGATCGGCGACGAGAGCCTCGGGGCCGGCGGGTTCGCCAACGCGTTGCGGACGTTGCCCGTCGTGTTCGAATACATCGAGGAGATCGAGCGGGTTAATCCCGACGCCACGATCATCAACCTTACGAATCCTGTCGGCATCATCGTCGAGGCTCTGCTCAACCATTCGTCGCTTAACGTCGTCGGCGTCTGCGATAGGCCGGGCGCCTACATCAAGCGCTTGGCGGTGCTTCTCCACCAGGACCCCTCTGATCTCACGGTTGATTATCTGGGCCTCAATCATATGGGCTGGATTCAGGATGTCCGAATGGGGGCGCGGAGTTGCATGCCGCTGCTGCTGGAGCGCATTGAGCGATGCCGGGAGGATGGCTTCGACTGCGACCTCATCGAACTCTTCCGGATCATCCCAACGCGCGATGTGAGTTTATATTTTCACATGGACGAGGTGCTGAAAAGGCAGCAGGCTTGCTCGCGCTTCCGCGCCGAGGTCCTTCACGAGGCCGAAAAGCAGATCCTCAAGATCTATGAGGATCGGCAGCTCACGGAGGTGCCCGATCTCACGCGCGAACGCAGCGCCGTGTGGTATGAGGAAACGGTGGTTCCCCTGATCGAGGCCCTCGAAAGCAAGTCCGAACGAACTCGCGTTCTTTGCGTGCGCAATGCAGGGGCTATCCGCGATCTCCCGGAGAACGCCAGCGTCGAGGTGCCCGTCCGTGTCAGCCAGAAGGGCCTCAAGACACGCAAGATCGGTAGTTGTCCGCGGTTTCTCAAGGGCTTGTTTCTGGAGGTAAAGGAAAGCGACCGCCTCACCGTCGAAGCCGCCATGCACAAGTCTTATGAATACGCCCTTCAAGCTCTCACCATCCACCCTCTCGTGCCGTCGCTCACCGCAGCCAAGATGTATCTAGACCGCATCATCAAAGAGGACCATCTGCAACTCCACTAGCTGTGAAGGGCGGATGATCCCTCGCGCGACGCGCTGCAGAGCAGTCTCTCCACGTAACACCGCGCCGAAAACACGCCGGAAAGAACCAACATTAGGACGCGATTCCTGTATGTTAACTGGCATTTACCAAGAAAGGTGGCCAAGAAGACCTGGGCCGGCGGGATATCTGTTTACAAATGCCTATAATACACATCTATAAGGGTTGAAGATTCCTCTTAGAGGGTGTAGAGTACACAAACTTGGGTTGGCGTGTTGGCGGCACACCATTCTGGGTGGAAGTTTCTGATAGGCTGCGTTCGCTTTACTTTGGCTGCGCCACTAAGGTCGACGAAAGGGGAGACGTCGATGTACGTGGCGCCCTGGGGAGACAGCACGATGATTCGGGCAATCTCAAGGACAACTCTGTTTCTGGCACTATGTGTTCTCTGCGGGTCGGCATGGGCTATTGTGGGGACTGATACCACTCCCCCCGAGTCTAGTGTTCTGGACCTTGCCCCGCTCACGACGCAGGCGGTGTTAGACATCGCTTACACGGCATCCGACGCGGACAGCGGCGTGGCCGATGTGAGTCTGCATTTCAGCAAGGACGGCGGCCCGTGGACGGAGTACGGAAGCGGCTACAGCAGCAGTCCTATCTCATTCGACAGCACGACGACGGGCGGCGATGGCCGGTACGAGTTCTACACCATCGCGACGGACGCGGCGACGAATGAGGAGGCGGCCCCTGCAACAGCAGACGCCAGCACGCTTGTGGTCAGCGCCTTCCCAGGGACGCACGTCTACGTGGACACGGATGCTACGGGCGCGGGCACGGGTGCCGACTGGCCGAACGCCTTTGAGGAAATCGGGCCGGCGCTGACGGTGGCAGCGGTCTTCTCCGTTCCAGAGGTCTGGGTGGCGGAAGGGACGTATCCCGAGTGTGTCGAAGTGCCTTCCTCGGTGGCGGTATACGGCGGTTTCGCAGGGACTGAAGCGCTCTTGAGCGAGCGCGATCCGTCGGCCTACGTCACGGTCTTGGACGCGTCAGGGATGGACTACGCGGCGACGTTGGAGAATGTGTCCGACGCGCGCTTGGATGGGTTGACGTGTACAGGCGCAGACACAGCAGGTGTTCTTTGCGTCAACGCGCTCAACACAAACATGATAGCGGGATGTACAATCAGCGGCAATCTCGGGCACGGGATCTTCGGCCAATACAGCTCGACCGCCATCACGGATTGCGTCATCATGGACAACGAAGCGGCGGGTGTGTACTGCTTCGGCTATGACATGCTCACCCTGATCGACTGCACCATCAGCGGCAATGCCTTGGCGGGTGCGGAGTACCATTGGTGGGGCTGGGGCAAAGGCAGCACGCCGCCCATTATTGCAGACTGCATCGTGGCGGGGAACCTGGGCAATGGGTTGCTCCTCGACATGGACTGGTGGACGGGCGGCGATCCGTTCCTGACGATTTCCGGCTGCACCGTAGCCGGCAATGCGCTTAACGGCATCTACTGTTCCGACGATTACTACTCGGCGGTGGCTTTCATAAACTGCGTTATCAGTGGGAATCAGGGGCACGGGATGCACTTCTACTACTCGTCGCCCACGGTGGCCAATTGCACTATTGGCGACAATGCCGGGGATGGCGCGTATTGCGACTACTCCTCGCTGCTGTCCCCCGCTTTCTTCGTTAACACGGTCTTCGATGGCAACGCAGGCTACGGAATCTACGAATCCAATCCGCTGACGGATCCGTTCACGTCTTGCTGTCTCTTCAACGACAACACGGACGGCGACTACTACGACAACGAGACGGGTTCACATACGGGCGCGAGCGCCATCAACACCAATGTGGCCGAAGCTAGCGATAACGTGGACGGCGACCCGCTGTATCTAGCCCCCGCATCGGGCGGGTGGACGGCGGCCGCGTCGTACGACACCGTGTCGAATCGGACGACGCTTGTCGACGCTTCGGCAACGTTCACGGCGGGAGCCCTCGTCGGGAGTCTGCTCCAGGCCGATTCCGCGAGCAATCTTCAATCGCTGGTCGTTGCGAATACGGCAGACAGCGTGACGGTGGTAGGCGAAGTTGCCGCCGCAGCGGCAACGGCCTACCAAATCGTCGATTATCACATCGCGAATGGCTCCCCTTGTATCGATATGGGGGCTGATACGGAAGCGCCCGCGGCCGATGCGGACGGTAATCCACGTCCGGCGGACATTCTCGGGCAAGGCCAAGACGGCACGGGCGCCGAGTACGACATCGGCGCGTATGAATACGTCGGCTATCCCGGAGAGTACGGGGATGTTGTGGTGACGGATTCCATCGCCGCCGCTGACGACCACGCCATGGCGTTTCCGGTGGTCGAGGCCACGTTCAACGTTGCGGGCACCGTAACCGTCGAGAACACCGGCACGGGCCCGCTCAGGATCGTGGACATCTACAGCGTTGACGCGCGCATGGGGACTTACGGAAGCACAGGCGCATTTACGCTCGAGGGCGTACCGGGATTGCCGGCCTACTTGCCCGCCGGCGAATCGGTAGTGCTTACCGTCCGGTTCGCGCCGATGGCGACGTGCCTCTCAGTCCCCTTCCTGGACGACGTGTTTGTCGCTACGAATGACGCGGATACGCCGTCCGTTTCCGTCGCACTGAGCGGCACGGGAACCAACATCAACGCAGACTGCGACGGTGACGGCCTAACGGATATCGACGAGATAGGGCTCGGAACCAATCCAAGCGACAAGGACTCGGATGACGACGGCATACCGGACGGCACTGAGGTCGACGGAGGTACGCTTCCGCTGGACGCATCGTCCTTCAATAGCGACGTATACGTGGATGCCGCCGGCGGCAGCGATGCAACCGGCTCAGGCTTCGGCACACAGGCCCATCCTTGGGCAACAATCGCCCACGCCGTTGAATTGGTGGAGGGCAACGTAGCGAACCTGATCTGCATCAAGGTGGCCGAGGGTACGTACACGAAATTGAGCGAGTCGCCCGGCGTGTATTCCCTCATTCTGGACAGCTACGAATGCCTCCTTGGCGGCTACGAGGCCGGCGGCTGGACACGGGATACGGCACTGCATCCCACGATCATCGACGGGAGCACCTCCCAGGAGGGCTCACCGGCAGGGAATGTGGTGGTCATGGACGGTGTCGTAGCGTCACTGATCGAGGGCTTCACCGTAACGGGTGGTGATACACAATATGGCTCAGAAGACAACGGCGGCGGCATTCTCTGCAGGGATATCGACTCCTCATGCTCCGTCTCCGATTGCGCGATTACCGGTAATGCGGCCTACGGGGGCGGCGGGTTGGCCTGCGTCAATGCCACACCGACCGTATCGGGCTGCACCATTCACAACAACTCGGCGACCTCGTGCGGCGGCGGCATATACATCGCAGGCGGCGCTGCGCCGGTCATCGCCGGATGCACGGTGGCGGGAAATGTCTCGTGGGACGCGGGCGGCGGCGTATGCGTCATCGATCCGTGTTATCCCGTGCTGTCGGACTGCACCATCAGCGCCAACGAGGCGTATGGCGACGGCAGCAATGGCGGCGGCGGCCTGTTTGTCTCGCTGGGCGCTCAGCCGACAGTCACTAGCTGCGTCATCAGCGGCAACGCCGCAACAGCTACGTTCGGCGCCGCAATCGGCATGGTAGACGCGACCGCCATCGTGTCGAACTGCACGATCGCGCACAACGCGGCGACGACGGCCTCCGGCGGCATAGGCATGTGGAACGCCGCACCCACTATCACCGACTGTATCTTCGTGGGCAATACGGGCGTTGCCATCGTCGAGTTCGACGCATCCTCAGACCCGCTCGTAACCTGCTGCTTGTTCTATGGCAACCCGGACGGCGACTATCTTGATTTCGACGACGTGACGCCGATGCTCTACACCGGCGCCGGACAGATCAACGCGTCCATAGCGGAGGCAAGCGAAAACGTGGGCGGCGATCCCGTCTTCTTGACGGAAGTGTCCGGCGCTTGGACAGCAGCACCGAGTTACGATGCGGCAACAAACCGAACGACCTTCACCGACGCCCTCGCGTCGTTTGCGGACGGCGCGCTTGTGGGACGGCTGATCAATCCTTGGGCCGACCCGGCGCTTCAGGCCTACGTTGTGGCCAACACGGCAACCACGGTTGTGGTTGACGGCGGCTTCGAGGCGCTGGTGGTAACCGGCGACGTTTACACCATGGTTGACTACCACCTGCAGGCGGGTTCTCCGGCCATCGACACCGGCGTCGACACAAGCGCCCCGGGGCTTGGCTCGGTTGTGACGGACCTGGACGGTGAAGCGCGCGGCGCGGATGGCGACGGCCTCGGAGCGGCCACGGGCGACGGGTCGGATTATGACATCGGCGCCGACGAGGGGCCGGACGTGTATGCGTCGGTTGTCCTAACAGGCCAGCCCTGGGAGTACGAGTACCTGGTGGTCGGCGCGGATGTACGTGTCGCCGACACGGTGCCCGGGCGCGACGGGATACGCTCCATCGGATACGCGCCGGACGTCACTTTCGGCAACGGGATTACTTACGATACGCTCATCGTGGGCACTACCGGCAAGGATAGCCTGCTGGGTACGCTGGGCAATGACATTCTCATCGGCCTTGCGGGGAATGACAAACTGAACGGCCATAACGGACACGACATTCTGGTCGGTGGCGCCGGGTATGACTACTTGTTGGGCGGCACGACCGGGGATGACGTATTGCTCGGCGGCGGCGACAACGATCAGCTACATCCGGGCGCCGGGAGCGACGCCTGCTTCGGCGGCCCCGGGGACGACTTCGTCTTCCTCAGTGAGGTGGCCAACCTGGATGTCATCGACGGCGGCGCGGGAACGCGGGATGTGGTGAAGATCACGGACTCCAGCTACACGTACTATGAACTCATCGGATGTCATGGGTTTGAGCAGTTCGTGGGCGCCGCCGGCGACGACGTCGTTGACTGGTCCGACCTGGGTTCTTCTTCGCAAATGGCGGGCAACGGCGGCGCGGACGTGCTTTCCGGCGGTCCCTACCGCGATACCATCCGCGGAGGCGCCGGTGAGGACATCCTGAGCGGCGGCGTCAACAATCCCGGCCAGCGCGACCTGCTGTACGGCGACGACGAGGACGACACTATCTCCGCTTTCGGCGGCAACGCCAACTGCTACGGTGGGAACGGCGACGACACGGTCCGGTTTTCGGCCGACCCATTCGATCCAAACGAGTACAGGAATCGCTGGGATCCCGCCACGGGCCGTGGCAGCGTCACCGACCTTGTTGCTGACCGCGACGGGGGCAACTTCCTTGTCGACGTGGAGAACCTGACGTACTAACAATCACTGCGTAGCCCTCGGTAGGGCTGCGCACGCATCGAAAGAGCCGCCCCGCCTCCCCGAATGGGGAGGCGGGGCGTTTGCATTGGCCTGAGGATCGACTATTCCGGCGGGGCGACGTCGTAGCCTTGCTCGCGGTACGCCCTTATCTTGTAGGTCAGGGCGCGGCAGCTAATGGCTACAGGCGACAAGGAATCTTCTCCAGGTGGCTTGGGCGTATTGCTACGCGCGTAGGCTACCGTCATTGGAGTCGGCGATTAAGAAACGCCCGAGCCAGGGAGGCGTACGTGGAGTTGTGACGCAGTCGTCCTACCAGCACGGCAAGATCACATCAACGTGACGCAGCGATATACCTCCACGCGCTGCTTTCCCGCCTCAGCACTTTCGACAGAGCGCTCGTGGAGATGAGATACGTCCAAGGACTTAAGGCCACCGAAATCGCGCAACTCCTAGGCTGGAACGTGGTACGGGTGAGAGTCAGACTGCATCGCTCTCTCAAGAAGTTCCGGGAATTGCACGAGAACACTCACGAGGCGTGAAATCCCGGACTTTTCTGCAACGGAATTAGATAGGGCGGGGAGGGAGGATCCCTCCCCGCGTTCCGAGGGTACTTGGGCTATGCCCGGAGGGTAAGCTGTTGTGCCGACGATTGGAGCAGACTGTACAGCCAGCTCTGCTCGTCGTAGGAACTCGTGGCGCGGGTTGTTAACAGCGCATCTCGGCGCCGCGCCGCCGTCGGCGATGTCGCCCAGCAGTCCCTGATGCGACGATTTCGTGCGCTGCGGGCGTACGCTTGTCCATGAGGTTGGCCACAGCAAGGGCCTGCGACACATTGATCGCACCAGCACCAACGTGAACTTCCAGAACAATGCAATGTGGTACAGTGGCGATCGGGGATCGGACAAGGCATGGATTTCGACCGTCAACGTAACCACGGAGACCGGCCCCCCGATCCAATCCGCAGCAGACCAATCGCAGGTTGGCGTATTCTGATAACGATGACGTTCATTTTGCCTAACATAGTCAGATCAACTGACGGTTTTGGGCGAGTCCGAAGCATACAAGGAGCACGTACCATGGCTACCTTTGGACGTTATTGCGCCGTTCCTTTTCTGTCATTATGCGTGAGCTTCAATGCCGTTGCGCAGTTTGACTTCGTTTCGATGGAACCCGCCCTCGATATTCGAGGCGAGGGACTGGCTGAGACAAAACAAGCCTTGGCCCGAATAAACAGAAGAATTCTGCCGCACTATAGACGGCTCCCAGGCCCAGAACAGGAGGCATGGAGGGGCCGCGTTGTATCGCCCTATCCGGGCGCCGAGATCCCACTTGAGCGAGATTTTGTGGAGGCCCTCTTTGCTCTCTTTGAGTCACCTGGCGCCCTGAGTGATGATGAGCGCTGGGAACTGTGGCACGATGCGTTCGGGATTCTCCTGAAGGCCTTACCTGGCTCTCCACGCGTCGCGGATGTGGCCAAAGACATACTGCAGGCCGATCTGCCGGAAGTCATCAAGTTCATTCCTCACGAGAATGTCCTAGCCCCGGCGCTGGTAGCACTTCTGGAGACGGGACGTGAGGAAGATCTGGAATTCGTGTTGGGGACGGAGAGGGCCGAGTTCTGGGCCAGCAGAGCGGCACACTGCACGATGAAGGACCCTGGCGCTGGCAGTCTCTTCAAGAACGAACCGGACACTGCGGTGCTGTCCCTTCGTAGCAAAGCGCCGTGGACTTTGGCCCTGAGCCAGCCGGAGGCGGGCGTTTCGTTCATTCAGTCCATTCTAAAGAAGGAAGACAATGCCGCCTATCGGTCGTACATGGAGTGGATTCTGGAGGGAGCAGTCGCGCGTTCCGAAGGGAGGTCGCCTCATCCAGATGCTGTTGATGTTGTTCTCTATTCGGACCCCTTCATCGAGTCTCTGTCGCCTTCGCCTCCCCCAACAGTATGGGACACACATCCTGTTTTGGACTACACGCACATAGTGAATCTCCAGCCCAATCTCGCACAATTGTTCATGGACGGGGCGATTTCCGACGCCGTGTACGGGCAATGTATGGCTCTTGCAGATATGGCAGACCAAGGCTACGAGGAGCGGCTCAAGCTCTGTCGCGACCTCCGGCCCTTGACGGATCTCCCCTTCGAATTGGAACGCTGGATCGTCTTGCAGCATGTACTCCTGGCTGGAAGTCTGAACCTGCCGGATGAAATGAATTCCGTGGCGCGCGAGTGGCTGACGCGGTACCCGACCGACTGGAAACACCTGCCGGAGGACTGGCGGGAGTGGCATTACCACGAAATCAACGCGAACGTATATCTCAGGGGCTACCTCGCGCATGTGTACAGTCGTGTCGAGAATGAGCAGTTCTCGTGGCCGATGGCCGAGCGATTGCAAATGACAAGGGAAGCGATGGAGCCCATTTTCGAGTTTGAAGATCCAGAGGAGAAGTATGTGGTCTTTGCGCTGAAGTACTATGCAGGTGCGCTCGACACGCTGACTGGCAAGTGGGCAATCGAACAGGGAAAGAACCTAAAGACGGAGGCGGAGAAGGCGGCTTTCAGTGAGCGGGCTCTTGCTGTTGAAGAGAGTGTTGCCCGCGACATGACGGCCCGCTATGATGCGGCGGAAGCTGCGATGAAGAGCGTGATGGGCAAGCCTCCGCGAACGGACTATGCTCGTGGCGTCACGCGAAATCCTGAGGTACTTCTCGACATGGTCAGGGGTGAGAAACAGGCACTTGCCGGGAAGATATCGATGGTGCAGCAGGTGCGCACGGGAAAGCAGGAGGCCGGTGTCAACAAAGTTGCGGAAACGGTCTGGCAGGAGCTGCTCAACGCCGAAACAGGAGAATAGGCGTGCTGCGCCGTGCGTCATCGGTGGCAGCTCCCCGCGCATGGCTCAATTCTTCGGGAGCTGTTGCGGCCACTCAAGGTGAGCGACGGATGGCTTTGACGGAAGAGGGCTTGCTTCACCCTCAAGCCGCGCACTAGGTTGGCGGAACCAACCTGAGGGCATTTCCCGAATAGATCTTCTCGAGGACGCCGTCGGGCAAGCCGAGGCCATTCAGGAATTCCTGGTGCTGGTTGTCGAAATAGTCTCGCCCGTAGAGGCACCTGTCTTGAAACTCAAGGAGAAACTCCTTGGTGAATGCAGGGTCACGGCTCAACGCCCGCATCCCCGATCCTGCCGATAGATCGCAATGCAGGTTCGGGAATTCCCGCAATAGGGCGACCACCTTGCCCCCCGGTACAACGGGGCCTTCAGGATAGGCTATCTTGTCATACTTGTCATCGCCGGAGATGTGAGCCCAGAAACCGGGCGCATGTCCTAGAAACGCGGTATCCGGACAAGCTTGCAAGGCGCGGGCCAACGCGTCGATACCGCCCCCATACCACCAATTCGGGCGGGGGTAGCGCGTGTTCCGGTCGAGTTCGTAATCAATATGGACTACCACCGGCAGCCCCCGCTCTCCGCAGAAGCGAAACATCCGAAGTGCGTCCGGGTTATCGTACGTCATCCGCACCTTCAGTTCCCCGTATACCTGGACTCCATACGTATCGATCGCCGCATTCAGCAGATCGATGGCCTCAGGCCGCCGGGGATCGGGGGCATATCCGAGAACGAAACGCTCCGGAGCGCGCTCGACATATGCCAGACAGCGGGGAAAGGGAATCGGCCCCGTGGTGCTGAATTGCGGAATGACCGCATTGCAGACGGGATCATACTCATCGCGCGGGCACTCCCATGTGAGCAGCCAGGAGCGTTCGATCCCGAACTTGTCCATGTTCGCCACGAAGGCATTGAAATCGTGCTTGTGCCAGTCAGGGTGGCTATGGGCGTCAATGATCATTACGAAACCTCACCTTCACTCCTTGGTACATTCAACACCGGGCCGTCCAACTCAATAAGCGGCTGGGCAGATTCTCGCGGCGCGAAAACAGCAAGTATTCTGCGGCGCAGCTCAGCCATCCTTGGATTGGCATCCTCGCCTGCCGGAACTTGGCCCGCGGCAATAGTACCATGGCCACCGGCCGTCCCTATCCCTTTCACAATACGCCGGGCACGGCCCGCCGCGTTTCCCCGCGCATCCACCGTCCGCACGGAGAAGTGTATTCTGTCCCGGTAGCGTCCGTAGCAAACCGACGTCCTCACGGCGTCCAGACGAAGCATCACGTCGGCCACTTCGGCAATCATGTCGGGGGTATCGCAATCTTGTAGCGCACACAAGACAAGTCGCCCCACCAACACACAGCTCTCGAGTCCGTCGTGCAGCATTCGGAAATAGTCAGGCGGAAGAGGCGCCCGACGGATACGGGCGAGCTTCTTGCGGTTCGCCAGCGGGAAAAGGGCCTCGTAGGCCGCGGCATCGGCAGGGCCGGCATCACGATCCAGGAACTGCGTGTCCGACTGGATGCCGTAGAAGAGGGCCGTGGCCAGGTCGGCGGAGGGTTTCATCCCGGCCGCCAGCACATACTCATACAGGATTGTCGACGTCGCGCCGTAGTGGGGTCGAATATCGGCGAATCGCGCGGCCCACCGGCGCCCCCTAACAGGCTCGTGGTGATCGATAACCACATCTGCCCGCCGCGAGGTATACAGCGCGTTATTGCCTGAGCGGGGATGGGTATCCACCAGACAGAGGGTGGTATATCGATCGAGCGCATCCGGCGTCAGTTGCCTGGCATCGACGTGAAGTACGTGAAGCATGGCCCGGTTCTCCGCCCGGCCGCACACCCCCGCATATCCAATCGTCACTCGCTTACGAAGACGGGCATGCACAAGGTCTCGAAGCGCCGCCGCGCTGGCGACCGCATCCGGGTCGGGATTGTTCTGCATCAACACCAGGATCCGGCCCCGCTTCCGGCAGATGGACAGGACTCGCTCAAGATTGCCCGCGGAGCGTGCCAGGTCAAGCGCTGTCGCCATGAGTTCCTCGGCTACACGTTGAATCGGAACAGGATGATGTCTCCGTCGCGAACGATGTAGTCCTTCCCCTCGAGGCGGACGTGGCCGTGCTCCTTGGCTTTGGCCATCGAACCCGCCGCCATGAAATCGTCGAAATGTACCACCTCGGCGCGAATGAAGCCTCGCTGAATATCCGAGTGGATGCGCCCCGCGGCCTCGACGGCGGTGTAGCCCTTCGGGATGGTCCACGCGTGCACCTCCGGCTCGCCCGCCGTGAGAAAACTCATCAGGCCAAGCGCATCGTAGGCCGCGTGAATGAACCGGACCCGCGACTCCTCCCCCAGTCCGAGGTCATCCCGGAAGGCTTGGCGCTCCTCCTCCGGGAGTTCCCCCACTTCGAGTTCCATGGCGCCGCAAAGGGCAATGCCTACCTGCCCGCACTCGGCGGCGTATTGCTCGATTCCGGCGGGATCGGGCGTGCCGATGGCCTCTTCACCGTAGTTTCCGAGCAACAGAAGCGGCTTCCGGGACAAGAAGCCAAAGCCCGCAACGGCCTGTTCCTGCTGGGGCGTGAGTTCAACATTTCGGAGGGGCGTGCCCGATTCGATGGCATCCCGGCAGCGCGTGAGTGCGTCATACTCGAGGTCTTTGCGATGCTCTTTTTCGAGGCGTTCCAGCCGCTTCTCGACGACAATCAGATCGCAGAAGAGCAACTCTTCCTCGAGGGTCTTGCAGTCCCGCACAGGATCCACCGCATCCAACGGGTGAACCACCTCTTCGCTCGCGAAGGCCCGCACCACGTGGACGAGAGCGTCGACGTTCCGAAGCAGTGTAAGCGCGGCGCTATCAAGGATCTTGCGCTCTCCCCCGCTCTCATTCGGTGCAATATCGACGAACTGGATCTCGGCGTAGACGTGCTTGCGGGGCTTATAGACCTCCACAAGCGCATCGATCCGGGCATCAGGAACCTTAATGACCGCCACGTTCGCATCGCGGCTACCGAAAGCGCCCACGGCGGCGTGCGCGCCCGTCATCGAGTTGAATATAGTGGTCTTGCCCGAGCGGGGAAAACCCAGGATACCGACTTTCATAATTGGTCTTTCCAACAGGGCGACGCCCGGACACGGCGCAGCCGATCCGCTTACTCTCTCCTAGATCCTATTGGGACGGAGCGAGGCCTCAGAGCGTCACCTTCGCATAGGCATCGGCAAAGAAGTCCACGTCAAAGACAATGTCCTCCGTCGGCGGCGTGCCGCTCAGCGTGGCCACCAGCTTCGGATAACCTGACGCTTCATCTCCCTCGGGCAACATCTCAAGGAGGTCGACGCCAGACGGCACATCGAAGTCAATCGTCGTTCCGAGGCCCTGATCGGAGGATGCGGAGCCAATGATTACGGGCGCCCCCCCCTCGTCTCGAATGTACTCAAGCTCTATGGACTGAAGCGTGCTGAAGTCTCCCTCAGTGGCCGTAGCAACGACCTCGGCTAACTCCAAGGAGGTCAATTCAATATGTGATGCTACAAAGTCGCCGGCATAATCCGCCACCATCTGCCGAATGGCATCGGCGGTCGGCAGGTCGTGCAGGGAGACCTCATAGGTAACCTCGCCTAGATCCTTGCTGACAACGAAATCGAGCGGCGAAATCCGCTGGCCCGTGATCACGGGCAAAGTCACGGGAACCGGCCCGATCTTCAGCGCCCGTGAGCCGCAGCCCACCATCGATAGCGCCGCCAGAAATCCCAGAATGGGAAGCATACGTCGTATATTCATCCGATTTCTCCTCGCGAAACATCCAAAGCAACTACAGACACGGCACAGCGGCCAACGCGGCCAACGGGAGCATCAGGAATCTTGTTAAGCCGCCATGCGCGTTGGTAGTCTATTGGCCTGAAACAAATGAGTCAAACCGGCAACCGGAGGCAAGCGACCTCGTACCGTCGCGATACCTATGGCCTATCGCCAAGATGCCATCCCATAAGGAGCAAAATCCCGTGCGCTCAAGTGCTCTAGCTATCACAGGTAACCTCGCAGTCGTTCTGTATCTCGCATTCAGTGCGCCTCTATTTGCCGACACCGGCGGCACGCCCTATAGGCTCGAGGTGTCTCCGGCCGAGCATGAGACGATCATCGACCCGCAAACCGGGGCCGAACTCACGTTCCTCACCACCCATTCCGCCGCCGACACGAATCTATACTTCCACGAGCGTTCGTGGTTGCCTGACGGCTCTGTCATCATCTTCAACTCTTCCCGTGAGAATGGCGGCCTCATGGGCTATCTCACGGGCACGGGGGAACTTATCCGCATCGCGGGGCCGGCCGGCGGGGTGGGCGCGGCCACCGCCGCTGTCGACCGCAACAGTGTCTACGGGAGACGCGGCGATGATGTCCTTGAGGTGCGCCTGGATGTCCACCTTTCGGATTCCCCGGCAGATGACCCGTCGGAAGTGATGGCCGTTGAACGCGTCATCGCCTCCCTACCCAAAGGCGCGCACGGCACATCCCTCAATCCGAGTTGCGACGGCAAACATCTCGCGCTCGGGATCCAGGGCGGGGATGAGGATCTGCCTCCCACCATCGTCACCATCAACATTAAGTCGGGCAAGGTGAAGCGGGTGTACACCGTCCCGGGCACGTTGGGTTACGGCGGCCACGTCCAGTGGAGCCACACCAATCCCTTCCTGCTGAGTTTCGCGGGACGTCCACAGCGCCTGTGGGTCGTGGACACGCGTGATGGGAGCGCCCGAAACGTTTACGAGCAATTGGAGGGAGAACTCGTTACACACGAGCACTGGTGGGGACAGGATCAGTTGGTCTTCTGCGGCGGACTGCATCCCAAACCGACGGAGGACGCCCACGTCAAGGTTGTGAACATCCGGACGGGCATGGTGCGGATCATCGGCCCCGGTTCCTGGTGGCCCGATGCGACGCCGAAGACGATTTCCAAGCGTAACTACTGGCATTGCTCCGGCAGCGACGACTGCCGCTGGGTCGCCGCGGACAACTGGCACGGCGACATCACCCTCTTCGAGGGGAAGACTTGCCGCCCGCATATCCTCACGTGCGGCCATCGCACCTACGGCAGCGGGCAACACCCGCACGTGGGCTGGGATCCCACGGGATGCCAAGTCATCTTCACTTCGCACATGCTGGGCAATCCCAATGTCTGCGTCGCCACCATCCCGCAGGGATGGCAAGAGGCGAACAAAACGCCGCGCCTTGACGCCAATGAACCGGGCGCGAGGGCCAAACCTTGGCGCCGATGGCTCCGGCCAAAGGCCAAGTAGGGCGCGCGCCACAGCCGTTGAGGAGGTAGGAAGGTGCCGAAAAGGAGTATTGCCCGAAGAGATTTCTGCCGCGGTATTCTCGCGGGCGGACTGAGCATGTGCTTGCCTTTGGCACACGGCGAGGAGAACGCCGCCATGAAGTCGCCAAGCCACGCGTTTGACGTGGCGGGCACCGTACCACCCGAATCCGTGGGAGTCGACTCGGCGCTTCTCGAAGAAGTCGTGTCGTTCGTTGCCAAGGAACTCGAAGCAGGCCCATGTCCGGGCGCCGTCCTGGCCGCGACACGGTACGGCAAGACGTTCTTTGAGCACTCCTGGGGAACATACGCCGGAACGGAGCGGGGCGGCCTGCCGTGTAACCGCGACGTCCAGTTTCCCCTTTACTCGTTCACGAAGTCGATCACGGCAACCCTTGCCGTTATGGCACGGCAGGACGGGCTCATCGGCTACGATGATCCCGTCGCCAAGTATATCCCTGAGTTTGTCGCCGAAGGGAAGAGCGCCGTCACAGTGCGGCATCTGCTGACGCATGCCGCGGGAATCCCAAGCATCACGCTCGAATATGTGGGCGATGAGGAAGGTTGGCAGAAGGCTATCGCGGGCCTGTGCAAGGCGCCTCTCGAATGGGCGCCTGGAAGCCGGACTCGCTACCACGCCATCAGCGGGATGCTTCTCATGGCCGACATCGTCCGCCGCGTGTCCGACAACGAGCCATGGCCGGAAATCTGCCGGGAGCGCCTGTTTGCCCCTTTGGAGGCGGACGGATTCACTTTCTTGCCGGTGTCATCCAACACCAACGTGGCCGTGGCGCCGCCTCCCAAATCGTTTCCCCATCCCATTGATGGAGAGCACTTCCGGCTCCTGCGTCACCCATCCGGCGGGGCGTTTGGCCGGACGCGCGACATCTTGAAACTTCTGAACATGAATCTGAACGGCGGTGTGTGGAAGGGCAGGGCGCTCCTCCAACCGAACGCCCTTGAAGAAATGCATCGCATACAATATAGAGAAGAGATGGACGACGCCATCGAAGCCGGGCGGAAACCTACCCATGAGTACTGGGGGCTTGGCTGGCTGCATCGAGGCAATGCGAAGGATAGCTGGTTCGGCTTCGGAGATCTCGCGTCTCCGCAGGCATTCGGCCATGCCGGCATCGACACGGTGATCGGCGTTGCCGATCCAACACGCGGTGTTGCGCTCGCATTCATCACGTCCGCATCACCCGGCGAGTCCGCCGCCACCGTGAGGCTGCGAAACGGCGTCACCAATCGCATCATCGCGGCCGTGAGCGCATAGCGCTCAAGATGTGAGATGCGGGCGGCCCCTACAAGCACACCTGGCTGCCGGAGTGCCCTGCCTAGAAATCGTTGAAGATCTCGTGATACGGCCTCAGAGATCCGTCCTTTTCGACGAAGGCCATATAGCCCGCCTTGGTGATAGGCCCGTATTCCGGCCGGTGGCCATCGGCGACGAGCGTATGGTGCAGGAGGTGCGCGGTGAAGCCAATGCCCCGCCCCGCGAGGGTGTCCAGTTCCACGGCAAGCACCTCGGCGCGCTTCTTGTCGTCCAGGGCGCCCCAGCCCGTCTCTGTAGCCAGCAGGGGCTTGCCCGTCGTGCGCCCGAAGGCCACGACCTCGTCCACGAAGCACCGAAATTGTTCCGGTTTCTTCATCCAGGTGTTCCAGGCGAAGTACGGATGAAAGGTCAGCACGTCCGATATCGGTTCCAGCCGTTTGATGGACGGCATGTCCGGCACGGAACTCACCGCGATGGGGGCCGTGGCTCCGAGGGTCTTGCATGCTTCGTAGACGCGCTTAAGCCAGTCCGAGAATACCTGTTGTGAGCGTTCGCAGCACGCGCTGTTGAACGGCTCATTGCAGAGATCCCAAAGGAGTATGCGCTTGTCATCGGCGTGAGGCTCCACAAATTCCCGCAGATAGGGCAAGAAGACCTCGTCAAACAGCTCGTCCCCGCCCCAAAACGAGACTACTTCCAGTGAGATCCCGCCGAAGTCCGGATAACTGTGCCAGCCGTTGAATAGGGTCGGGATAAACCGGACGTCCAACTCGTCCGCAAGGCCGACGACCTCGTGGAAGCGCGCCGCGACGGCCTTCGGATCCCGCACATAGGCATCAAAAGACAGCCACAGGCGAACAGCGTTCATTCCCGGGAAGTACTCTTTTCCCCGTCCTATCTCCTCACGGAAAACGGCCACGTCAAATCCATCGCCCCATGTCTCGAGGCCGTGACTCCCGTAGCTCGGCTGGTAGTTGAATCCTCGGACTGCTTCGTACTTCATCTTGTCTCCTCTTTCTGCCATTCCCTGCGGACAAGTCCAATGATACTTGCCGCGGGAACTCATTGCACACTCCCTTCGAGGCGGGATGTCTGCTGAATCGCGGCCCTGATTCGAACCCGCCGCCGGAGATGGGGTCTAAGAACACAAGGACACAAGCGTTATAATGGTGGATAAGCACGATCCGGGTCGAAATCAAAGGGAGGAGCGGGGTTATGAAGATTCTGTCGATATGGATCGCTGCGGTGCTGGCGGCGTCGAGCGCCATCGGCGAAACGCCCGTCAGCGAGACAACGCTGGGCGATCAGACGGATGTGGCGGTGACGGCGTACAACAATGGGCTGGCACTCGTACGGGACACGCGTCAGATAAGCCTTCCTGCCGGGGAACTATGTCTGAGGTTCATGGATGTAGCGCAGCAGATCCGGCCGGAGACGGTGAGCCTGCGCTCGTTATCGAAACCGGGATCGGTTGTCATATTCGAGCAGAACTACGAGTACGACCTGATGAGCCCGGCAAAGTTGATGGAGAAATACGTCGGGAAACCGGTGAAACTCGTCAATTTCAGCAAGGAAATCGGCTTCAAGTCCGAGGAAGCGGAGTTGCTGAGCGTCAACGAAGGCCCCATCTACCGGGTGGATGATGAGATTTACCTTGGCCATCCTGGGAACGTCGTGCTGCCTGAGATCCCGGACAATCTCATCGCAGAGCCGTCACTCATCTGGCTGATCGGAAACAAGACAGGCCAACAGACTCTAGAAGCTACGTATCTGACGAACGGGGTGAGCTGGCGGGCGGATTACGTCGTAACGCTCGCGCGGGATGATCGGTCGCTGGACTTGGCCGGGTGGGTAACCATGAATAACCAGTCCGGGGCAACATACACGAACGCCAAATTGAAACTCGTGGCTGGGGACGTGAACGTCGTGCCGGGCGACTATGATATCGACGGCGAAGGTGGCGCCGTGTTCTTCTTTGGCGGCGCCTTTGAGGAACGCCTCCGCAAAGAAGAGGCCTTTGCCGAGTATCACCTGTACACGATGCCGCGGCGGACGACGATCAAGCAGAACCAGTCAAAGCAGTTGGCCCTGCTCGACGCGGCGGCGGTTAAGTGTCTGAAGAAATACGAGTTCCGCGGGCAGGAGCGCTTCTACAGCAGCCAAATGCAGCCGATGCTCGAGCAGCACGTCGGCGTGTTTCTCGAATTCCAGAATGAAGAGGAAAACGCCTTGGGCATTCCCCTGCCGGCGGGCGTGATGCGGATCTACCAGGAGGACAGCGAGGGTATGCTCCAGTTCGCCGGTGAGGACAGCATCGAACACACGCCGAAGGATGAGAAGGTGACGCTGCGCATGGGCAGCGCCTTCGACGTCATCGGGGATCGCGTCCAGAAGGACTATCGGCGGATCTCGTCGAGGACTCACGAGTCGGACTACGAGATTGCGCTGCGCAATCACAAAGACTCGGATATCGTCGTCGATGTGGTTGAGCCGTTTTCGGGGGATTGGCGGGTGTTCGACGCGTCACAGGAGTATGAAAAGCGCGATGCGCGGACGGCGGTTTTCAGCGTGCCGGTGGTGAAGGACGGAGAAGCAAAGATTACCTATAGCGTGCGGGTGACGTACTGATGACAACAGGAGGAATCCGATGAAGACGCAATTGATGATTCTGGCGGCCATCCTGGCGAGCACGGCGGCACTGGCGGAAGTTCCCGTCAGCGAGACGACACTAGGCGATCAGACGGATGTGGCGGTGACGGCGTACAACAACGGGCTGGCACTGGTGCGGGACACGCGCGAGATAGGCCTTCCCTCGGGCGAACTGCATCTAAAATTCATGGACGTGGCCGAGAAGATCCGGCCGGAGACGGTGAGCCTGAGGTCACTATCAAAGCCTGGTTCGGTTGTCATTCTGGAGCAGAACTACGAGTACGATCTGATGAGCCCGTCGAAGTTGATGGAGAAATACGTCGGGAAGCCGGTGCGACTGGTGAATTTCAGCAAGGAGATTGGCTTCGGCGAGATCGAGGCGGAACTGCTCAGTGTGAATCAAGGGCCCATCTACAAAGTCGGCGATGAGATCTACCTTGGCCATCCAGGCAACGTGGTGCTGCCGGAGATTCCGGAGAACCTAATCGCCAAGCCGTCGCTCATCTGGCTTATCGGAAACAGGACAGGACAGCAAACGCTCGAAGCGACGTATCTGACGAATGGGGTGAGTTGGCGGGCAGATTACGTGGTGACACTCGCGCGGAGCGATCAATCGCTGGACTTGGCCGGGTGGGTAACCATGAACAATCAGTCCGGAACGACGTATACGAACGCCAAGCTGAAACTCGTGGCCGGGGATGTACATACGGCGAGCCGCCCAATGGCTGAACGGAAGGGCGGCCTATTCCGGGCGGAGATGGCCGCGGCGCCCATGCCACGAGAGGAGGCGTTTGCCGAGTATCACCTGTACACCATGCCGCGGCGGACAACAATCAAACAGAACCAGTCGAAGCAATTGGCCCTGCTCGACGCGACGGCCGTTAAGTGCTTGAAAAAATACGAGTTCCGGGGCCAGGAACACTTCTACAGCAACGCCATGCCGCCGATGCTCGAGCAGCACGTCGGGGTGTTCCTTGAATTCCAGAATGAAGAGGAAAACGCCCTGGGCATTCCCCTGCCGGCGGGCGTCATGCGGATCTATCAGGAAGACAGCGAGGGAATGCTCCAGTTCGCGGGCGAGGATCGTATCGAACACACGCCGAAGGATGAGAAGGTGACGCTGCGGATGGGCAGCGCCTTCGACGTCATCGGGGATCGCGTCCAGAAGGACTACCGGCGCATCTCGAGCAACACGCACGAGTCAGACTATGAGATCACGCTGAGGAATCACAAGGATTCGGACATTGTGGTCGACGTGGTCGAGCCGTTCTCGGGGGATTGGCGGGTATTCGACGCGTCGCAGAAGTTCGAGCAGCGGGACGCGCGGACGGCAATCTTCAGTGTACCGGTGGCGAAGGACGGGGAAGTGACGCTCACGTACAGCGTCAGGGTGACGTACTGAGCAGCGTGGCGGCATTGCGCCGTCGTGGGAGATGTACGATGAGGATACAAGCAGTCATTTTGGCAGCGGCCCTGCTATGCGCGGCGGCCTTAGGAGAAACGCCCGTCAGCGAGACAACGCTGGGCGATCAGACGGATGTGGCGGTGACGGCGTACAACAATGGATTGGCGTTGGTGAGGGATACGCGTCAGGTGAGCCTTCCCGCCGGGGAACTGCATCTCAAGTTCATGGACGTGGCAGAGCAGATCCGGCCGGAGACGGTGAGCCTACGCTCGCTGTCGAAACCGGGATCCGTCGTCATATACGAACAGAACTACGAATACGACTTGATGAGTCCGGCGAAGCTGATGGAGAAATACGTCGGAAAACAGGTGAAACTGGTGAACTTCAGCGAGGAGATTGGATTCGGCGAAGTGGCGGCGGAGTTACTGAGCGTTGATCAGGGGCCCATCTACAAAGTAGGCGATGAGATCTACCTCGGCCACGCGGGAAATGTCGTGCTGCCGGAGATTCCTGACGATCTGATCGCCACACCTTCGCTCATCTGGCTCATCGATAACAAGACGGGCCAACAAACGCTCGAGGCCACGTATCTGACAAACGGAGTGAGTTGGCAGGCGGACTATGTGGTGACGCTCGCGCGGGATGAGCGGACGCTCGATTTGGCGGGATGGGTCACCATGAACAACCAGTCCGGCGCGACGTACACAAATGCCAAGCTGAAACTCGTGGCTGGGGACGTGAATACTGTGGAGCGCGCGGCGGGTACTAGCGGCGCTGTCGAGTACTTTCTTGCCGATGCTCTTGAGCAAGAGCTTCCCGAAGAGGAGGCCTTTGCCGAGTATCATCTCTACACCATGCCGCGGCGGACGACGATCAAACAGAACCAGTCGAAGCAATTGGCCTTGCTCGACGCAACGGCGGTGAAGTGCGCGAAAAAGTACGAGTTTCGGGGACATGAGCACTTTCACAGCACCCAGGTGCCGCCGATGCTCGCGCAGCACGTCGGGGTGTTTCTCGAGTTCGAGAACGAGGAGCAGAACGGCCTGGGCATTCCTCTGCCGGCGGGCGTCATGCGGATCTACCAGGAAGACAGCGAAGGCATGCTCCAATTCGCGGGCGAGGATCGTATCGAGCATACGCCCAAGGATGAGAACGTCACGTTACGGATGGGCAATGCCTTCGATGTCATCGGGGATCGCGTCCAGAAAAACTACCGGCGTATTTCGCCTAACACGCACGAGTCGGATTACGAGATCACGCTGCGGAATCACAAGGATTCGGATATCGTGGTCGATGTGGTCGAGCCGTTCATAGGCGACTGGCGGGTGTTCGACGCGTCACACGAGTACGAGCAGCGTGACGCGCGGACGGCCGTGTTCAGCGTGCCGGTGCCGAAGGATGGCGAAGTGACGATCACGTACAGCGTCAGGGTGACGTGCTAAGCAGCAGCGTGCGAGACTGCGGCCCCGTTCTGGCCAAAAGTCTCTCTCTAAGCGCCAGATCGACAATGGAACCGGAACCAGTCAACATGGTAGAACGATTGTAGCGAAATCACATCCTGAGAGCTTAGTGAGATGGGCATGAGAACACTTACGGCGGCGGAGATGCGTGAGGCGGATCGGCGGTGCATCGAGGAGATTGGCATCCCCGGGGCCGTGCTGATGAATAACGCCGGAACGGCGGTGTTTCGTGAGATTGACGGCGGCCCGGTAGGAGTCGTCTGCGGGAAGGGAAATAACGGCGGGGACGGCTTCGTGGTGGCGCGTCTGGCGTTGCTCGCGGGATTCGACACGCGTGTGGTGGTGCTGGCGGAGCCGGGGAGCATTGTGGGCGATGCGGCGGTGTTCCTGCGCGCGTATCAACGCGTGGGCGGGGTGATCAGAGTCGCTCAGGACGACGCCGCGGTGATAACGGAACTCGGCGGCCTGGCCGACTGCGCAGTACTCGTGGACGCGGTGCTTGGGACGGGCGTCCGGGGCGAGGTCCGGGGCATTGTGCGTACAGCCATCGAGCATTGGCCGGCGGTACGCACCGTGGCCGTGGACTTGCCGTCAGGTTTGGACACGGATACGGGCGAGCCATGCGGCTGCTGCGTCCGCGCCGAGACAACAGTGACGTTCCAGTTCGCGAAGCGTGGCTTCGAGAATCCGTCCGCAGCGGCGTACCTAGGCCGCTTGGTCGTGGCGGACATCGGCATCCCGCCGGCGTGCGCCGACGACGCAGCTTGGGCGCAACTGATGCGACGGGGATAGTGGCATGACTCTCGCCAATCGTGCGTCATCTTTGCCGCTAAAAGCAGGGACAGACACGTCTTCGCTTCGCTCCGCTTGTGTCAGTCCCCGTTTTCCGCTTCTTCTTGAGGAGCTCAGATGAGGGCTTTTGTGGCCATTGAACTGCCGGAAGCGATCCGCGAGGGCATGGGCGTGCTGAACGATCGCCTGCGGCGGTGCGGCGTCCGGGCTTCGTGGACGAGGCCCGATCGCATGCACCTCACGCTCAGGTTCTTGGGCGACATTTCGGACGAGGCCGCAGGGCGCGTGGGCGAGCACTTGCTTAAGGGGGCGGCCGGCCTGGACGCATTCCGCCTTCATGTTTCGGGCGTGGGAGCATTCCCCAACCTCCGCCGCCCGAGCGTGATGTGGGCCGGGATAGGGCCGCTGGAGGGTGGCCTGAAAGGCGCACACGCAGTGGCCGAGGAGGCGGCGGAGGCCATTGGACTACACCCGGACAGGAAGCCATTCCATCCGCATGTCACCTTGGCGCGGATTCGAGACGCCCGCGATGCGGAGCCGCTGATGGAGTGCTTGCGTAGCGAAGCCAACTTTGATGGGGGTGAATTCCACGCTCGGGGTATGTCACTATTCTCAAGTCAGTTGACGCCGCACGGGCCGATTTACACCTGCGTGCAGGAGTGTCCTTTTTCATGCAAGTCCCAGACATCGTGATCCGCCTCGTCGGGAGCGCGCTTTCCCTGTACATGCTGCTGATCCTGCTGAACTGGCTCGGCTCATGGATCGATATTGACGTTCGCGCGGGGCGGCTTCGCTGGATCGGCCGGGCCACGGATCCCCTTATCCGTCTTGCGCGCCGCATCCTCCCTCCCATGGGGCCCTTCGACTTCGCCCCTATTGCGGCGCTTTTCGCGGTTTGGGTCGTGAAACTCGTATCCCTAACCATCCTACTCAACTTCGTCACTCAACAGGTTTACGGCGAGTAGCGGGACAGGAGCGGGACGCCATGACATCCGGCCGATTCACCGAGAGGCGGCATCGGATGGTCAGGACGCAGATCGAGGCGCGGGGCGTCTCGAATGAGCGCGTACTCGACGCGATGCGTACGGTGCCGCGGCACCGGTTCGTCCCCGAGAAAGACGAAGCCAGCGCTTACGAGGATCATCCTCTGGATATCGGCTGCGGCCAGACGATCTCGCAGCCTTATATGGTCGCTTTCATGACGGCGCTGCTCGAATTGGCGCCCACGGATCGGGTCTTGGAGATCGGCACGGGCTCGGCCTACCAAGCGGCGATTCTGGCGACGCTGGCGGCCGAGGTCATCACCATCGAGCGGCACGAGGCCCTTGCGCAGCGCGCGAGAGCCCTTCTCGCAGAACTGGGCTACGGTAACGTCACTGTCGTGGTGGGAGACGGTACGCTCGGCTGTCCGGAGTACGCGCCGTATGACGCCGTGATCGTAACGGCGGCGGCGCCGCACGTTCCGCGTGCCCTGGAGGAGCAACTCAAGGTCGGGGGCCGCCTCGTCTGCCCTTCTGGAGCGCGCGATATCCAGCGGCTCGAGAGGATCATCCGAACGGATAGAGGCTTCGAGGAGGAGCACGGCATCGGGTGCGTATTCGTGCCTCTCATCGGTGAAGATGGCTGGCCGGATTAGGGGGAGCATCTCCCCCATCTTTCCATCTATACGCCCGGCTCCGACTGCGGGTGGCGTGGGCCCTCAGGAGGCAACGTCGGGTGCTCTAGCGTTCTCCAAGCCAGCGAATAGTCCCACGGGGTTGGCTGTAGACAGATATGAGACCTCGGTTATTGGGGACACAGGATGGGAGCCGCCATGATAATGGCCAGAAGACTCGCCTTCTTGACACTGCCGGTTTGGATTGTTGCTTCTTGCGGCCAGTGCGGACGCACCCCGGGATTCGCGTCCGAGGCGTCACACTGGGAACGGCGAGACGTGCGTAGTCTGCAGAAGATCTGTTCGATTAGCGTAACGGGGGCCCCTCGGGATGGCCTTGCCGTCTTCTGGTCCCCCAACGGCCAGCGGCTCGCGTGGTTCACCACGGAAGGCCCGGAGACACTGCTGACGATCCTCACGGTAGCAGAACATACCTGCCAGAAGCTGCCGATAGACGCAAAGGTTCACTATACATCCACAACTTGGGATCCCCAGGGACGCCGCCTCCTTATCGGCACCTATGTGAAATCCGGGCGCATTCCCTTGACTAAGTTGCCCACCTATGCCGAGCTGCTGATGGAAATCGACGACGCCGACCTCAGCGTCATCCGAACGCTCGGGCCGAGAGATCTGGGCGGATATCCGAACTGGGCGCAATACTCGCCAAGCGGCAAGGAACTCCTTGTTACTGTTGAACCGAGGGAAGAACTCGGGATGTGGCCGGATCCGGACGCGCTGCGGGAGTTCATGGAATCGCGGAAGACGCTGCTGATTCATCCCGACAACACTATTGACGTTATCGCGGCCGGGCGCAGCTCTTTCACACTGCCGCAATGGAGTTATGATGATACGGCTCTCGTCTACAAGACGTACCGTAATGAGAGCCGCTCCATCCTGGGCATTCACGTCGCCGGCCAAAGATGCGATGAATTGACGTTTCACCCTCTTGAAAAGGGGGCGAGCCCGAGGGTGCTGGCGGAGTTGCCGGACAGTTTCACCGCCTTCGGGGCGTACGCCGAGCGTGGCGGCATCGTGCGCTATGAAGTCGAGGACAGCGGGCCAAATGGAAGGGAAAAACGCTGGGAGATCTGGGATTGCCAACTGGACTCAGGCCGTTGCACCCTCCTGGTTGATCTGAAGGCACTGCTCGGGCCGCTATATGACACGCCGCTTCGTTACTGCACCGTCGGGACGTTCAGCACCGACGGTATGTGGTGTTTTGCGTGCGTGCGAACTACGGACGGCGAGCAGGCCGACTACTGGTGTGTGTCGTTGGGGCCGAAGCGCGTTATGGGGCGGCTGGGTGGGGCGTGGACGTCTGAGACGCCGTATGTCTCTCCGGACGGGCGGCGTTTGGCGTGTGTAACCAGAGAGTCGTCCGTGACGGTTTACGACCTCGAAGCCAGCCTACAAGGCTTGCAGGAACTCAACTGACACATCGGCTCCGGGACTCTCTTCGCGTTCGAGCAACTGCAAGGGCGGTGTACTCCTCCCCATTCGATATCTAACAATACCCCCCGTTCTTCCTTAGAAGCGGCGTTTTCGTGCTAGAATGCGCGGCAGGGGTCGAGGGATACACGTAAGCCGGGAGGACGGAAGGAGTCACGGACGTGTCAGAAGAGCATCGACGGAGCAAGTTGCCGCCTTGGTTGGCGCCGATTGCCGCGATTGTCGGCCCGGCGGCCATAATGACGGCGGGGATCATGGGGCCCGGATCGACCACTTCGCTGGTTTTGGCGGGGGCTTGGTTTCGCTATGATCTGCTTTGGATAGCGATGATCTCGCTGCCGGCCATCGTAGTATGCCTGGATTCGGGGGCGCGCGTCGGCATCATGTCGGGCGGGAAAGGCATGCTGGCGGTGATACGGGACGAGATTCATCCCGCCGTGACGTGGTTTGTCCTGGTGGTGATGGTGCTTTTCAACGTATTCGTGAATATGGGCATGTTTTCGGTGATGAGCGCATCATTTCTGTCGATTTTCGGCCATTATCCTCCGGAAGGCACAGCGGCTTCAGGCTATACGACGGCCCAGGCGGTGCTCTCGCTGGTGTTCGCGGCGGCGGTGCTTTCGGTACTCCTCACCGGCAATTACAAGCGTGTGCAGAAGGTGATGACGGGCCTGCTGTTCTTCGTGTTCATCTGCTTCTTCGTCGTCGCCCTGCGCGGCCTGAAGGATATGGGGGCCATCGCGATGGGCCTCATCCCGAGTATCCCGGAGGATCTGGCGGTAGCGGGCACGGAAGTAAAGCGCCAGACGTACTCGTCTATCGTCGCCATCGCGGGGGGCGGGCTGGCCGCGGCGCCCATCCTCAGCTTTTCGTACTTCACGTCGGATGACAAGGCACGCCCCGAGGACATGCCGCGGTATTTCTGGAAATCCGTGTTCACGCTAGGACTGATGTTCGGGCTGTACTCGACATTCGTCCTTGTCGCAGGCGGGTTCGCGCTGCACACGCTGCCTAACCACGCGAGCATCCAGACGGTTCACGAGGCGGGCAAGGTGCTCACACGGGCCTTCCCGGCCGCCCTGAGCGTGTTGGCGCCGAAGGTCTTCGCCGTCGGCCTGTTCACGTGCGGCCTGAACACACTGGTGGTGGTATCGCAGCTCATGTGCTACTTCTGCCTGGATGCCTTCCGTCAGGACTGGCACTACACGAGGGAGAACTCGAAGTTCCGGTGGCTGCTGGTGTTCTGGGTAGGCGTGCCGGCGGTGTTGTCGACGTTCTGGAAGTTCCCGCCCTTGCTGAAGATGGTCCTGCTGATGGGGC
Organism: Candidatus Hydrogenedentota bacterium; assembly: GCA_963674865.2. Taxonomy (GTDB): domain Bacteria; phylum Hydrogenedentota; class Hydrogenedentia; order Hydrogenedentales; family SLHB01. The sequence goes on along the minus strand of CAXXYE010000011.1, from coordinate 279,593 downwards.
TCAACATCGTCATCGTGCCCATGGCGATCATCATCATGATCTACCTGATCAACAAGCGCTCGCTCATGGGAGATCGCCGCGCCAATGTGTGGCGAAATGCATTTCTGGCGGGCAGTCTGTGCCTGGCCCTCTGGCTTGCGGCGAGCAAGGCGCCCGGCTATGTGCAGGGGGCGATGAAGCAACTCCGGAGCTCACGGGCGGCGCAGGCCACCGCGATTGAGCCGAGACTCCCCACGTCACTCCCTCAGCCGCTCCGGCTTGTCGATGGGGCCGGTAAAGAGCGCCGCCTTGTCTGAGCCGCGGACTAGTTGTCGAGGGCGCGGATGTAGTTCATGAGGGCGTACATGTTCCGCACGTAGGTACGGGTGCTGATACCGCGGAAGGCGCGTTGCGGCTTGTTCTTCCAGTCGGTGTGGTCCTTGGCCTTGAGATCCTCGATCCAGGCGCCGCGCGCGTCCATCGAATCAATGAGCGATTGGGCCGTCTCCGCAGTTACGCTTGAGATGGGCGCCTCGGCGTCTTGCCCGGCGCGGTATTGGGCCATGGCCTCCTCCGGGGATAGAGCATAGACGCGCTCATACTCCTTCTTGAGCGCGGGGACATCGATGCGGCCCTGCATGCCGTAGTGGCCGGGGAAGTTTCCGGGCTCGTAGTCCACCCAGTAGCGCCCGTCGTCGATGCTTGTGCCCTCACGGTGCGCGTAGAGGGGCCGGTTAGTGCCGAGTTCGACGAATTGGGCGTGGGTGTGGCCCTCGTCGGAGTGTCCCGGGGGAAGATAGGAATTCTCGAGCCAGGTAATGGCGTCGGGAATGCCGCGTAGAAAGCGGCGATCGCCGGTGATCTTGTAGAAGCGCATGAGGTCGTGGATGTTGGAGACGGTCGTGCTGGGAGAAAGGGACTTTGGCTCGAAATTCCTTGCCGCACCGGGCTGAAGATCCATGTCGTATTGCTGCGCCCAGCCGGCCTGGGGCGTTCCGAGCTGGGAGATCACAACGAAGTACATGCCGCGCATGGCGGCCCGCTTGTACGCCTCGTCGCCCAGGCGTCGATACGCTTTGAGGAGGAAATAGATGTTGTTGGCGATAACACCGTCGTTGAAGGTAAAGAAGGAGGTGTAGTCGGGCCGCTCCTCGACTACGTGCTCGTAGCGCAGCGGATAGCGTTGAGGCCATCCCCCTTCGGGATACTGTGAGTCGAGAATGAAATCAAGGGCTTTTAGCAAAGGGGCACGGTACTGGGGCTCGAGGGTCGTTGTGTAGAGATCGAGGAGGAAATCGGCCGCGGCGGTGGTGGTGTCGTCATCAAAGGTGCAGTTGCCGTAGTAGTGGTAGAACTCCTCCCATCCCCACGCTTTGGATCCGACTTCGTCATACCATTGCTGCGTGCCGGCCGGGTCGAAATCGATGAAGTAGTGCCATCCTCCGGAGGGATGCTGCCCCCAGATGAGGGCGTTGGCGGCACGCTTCGAGGCGTCGAGGAAGGCGGGATCGCCGGTAGCCTTGTACGCGTCTAGCAACATGTTGCCGACGGTGACGGTGCCGGGATCTTGCACCCAGATCATCGTGTCGCGTGCAGGCACTTCGCCCCATTGATCAGACAAATCCTCCGTGTATTTGTCGAGGAAGCCGCCGTGGGTTGAGACGGTATCCATCATGAAGGCGGTGGCCTTCTTCATGGCGGCTAATACATCTTCACGCTCCTGGGCACGAGCCGAAGCGACACACAGAAACGCTAGCGTTGCCGCCATCATGGCCACGATCAAGGTTGTCTTGGACACGGTTCTCATCACATAACCCTCGCTTCTTCGGTTGGATTGGATTGATTTCGTCCAGTTTCACGTAGTTTAGGTTAGGTCCCGGAAGGGCGTCAACATCTCGTGCTAAGGCGCACGGCCCCGACAAGACTCCAGGGAGTGATCGCGCCGACGCGGGTGTAATAGCCGTGATTTTCGCGGCTTGGCGACGTCATCAGGTACTTGCGAGGACTCCGACTTGCCAATGCCCGCCGCGAGGGCTATCATATGGCGCACTTGGTGTATGTCTTGGATGGGACGGAATGAACTTGCCTGAGCGTCTTCGTCACGCATCTTTCGCGGGGCGCCCCCCGGGAGCGCCATTCCAACCTTGTCGCCGCATCAACTATAGGTGAGATTATGGGATTCATAGACTGCGTCATCGAGAAGGCACAACAGGATCCGAGAAGGGTCTTATTGCCGGAGCCGGAGGACGAGCGGACGTTGCGCGCCGCCGTCGAGATCGAGGAGAAGGGGATAGCATCCGTCACACTGATCGGTGACGAGGACATGGTGCGGGCCAAGCTGGGAGAGGCAGGCATCGCCAAGGAGTTCTCTATCGTAGATCCGGCCAAGGCCGCATGGCGCGAGGAGTTCATTGAGGCCCTGTACGAGCTGCGGAAGGCCAAGGGTCTTACAAAGGACGATGCGGCAAAGCTCTTGAGTGGCCCCATCTATCACGGGGTCATGATGCTTCGGACGAAGAAAGGCGATGGCCTCGTGGCGGGGGCAATCCATTCGACGGGAGACACGCTACGCCCCGCTCTGCAGATCCTACGGAGTTCGCGAGCATTGGTTTCGAGCTTCTTCTTCATGGTGTGCGATGAGACGGTGTATCTCTTCTCGGATTGCGGCCTGATGGAGAATCCGAATGAGCAGCAGTTGGCCGAGATAGCACTTGAGACGGCGCAGTCGGCCATGAGTTTCGGCATCGAACCTTCCGTGGCGATGCTTTCCTATTCGACGAAAGGTTCAGCGGACAGTCCTTTGACTCAGAAGGTCGTCGAGGCCACGCGGCTTGCGCAAGCCGGGGCGTTGGAGCGGTTTGGCCAGGACTCGCCCGTGCAGATTGACGGGGAGCTTCAGCTCGACGCGGCCGTGGTCGAGAAGGTGGGAGCGAAGAAGGCTCCCGGCAGCGCGGTGGCGGGCCAAGCCAAGGTGTTGATATTCCCCGATCTCAACGCGGGAAATATTGGATATAAGCTTGTTGAGCGGCTGGGAGGGGCGCAGGCGTATGGGCCAATCATCCAGGGCCTGACTCCGCCGGTGAACGACCTCTCCCGGGGGTGCTCGGCGTCGGACATTGTAGGCGTGGCGGCGATCACTGTGGTTCAGAGCCAGATGGGGGCGGCGTAAACGCCCCTTGGAGTGATTCGGGTATCCGCCCGAAGCAGTATTGGAGATGCTTGTCGATGAAGGTTTTGGTACTCAATAGCGGCTCTTCCTCGGTGAAATTCCAGTTGTTCGAGTGTGATGGCGGCAATGAAGTGCTTGCCAAAGGCGTGGCCGAGCGCATCGGTCTCGAGGAGCCGGAACTGTCCTGCTCCTGCCCGCGCAAGCCGAAGGGGACGTGCGATCTGGTGGATCCGCATCCGGACATCGCGGATCATCAAGCCGCGATCGATGTGATCTGCAGGTATCTCCTGAGCAAGGAATGCGGAGTGATCCGCGATCTTTCCGAGTTGGCGGGCATCGGACACCGGGTAGTGCACGGCGGGGAGCGATTCACCGGTTCGGTGCTCATTAACGATGAGGTGGTGCACGGCATCGAGGAATGCGCGCGGCTCGCGCCACTTCACAATCCGCCGGCCCTGCTCGGGATCCGGGCCTGTTCGAAGATCTTTGCGAATATCCCGCAAGTGGCCGTGTTCGACACCGCCTTCTATCACACGATTCCGCCCGAATGCTATATGTACGGCATTCCGATCGATATTTACAGGAAGCACCAGGTTCGGAAGTACGGCTTCCACGGCACATCGCACATGTACGTGTCGCAGGAAGCCGCGAAGATGCTGGACAAAGATCCGGCGGACACACGCATCATCACATGCCACCTGGGCAATGGCAGCAGCATCACGGCGGTGAAGGGCGGGACGGCCGTGGCGACAAGCATGGGCCTGACGCCTTTGGGCGGCGTGATGATGGGCACGCGGCCAGGCGATCTGGATCCCTACGTGCCGATCTTCATGCAGCGCGAGCTGGGCATGAGCATCGATGAGGTAGATCGCACGCTCAACAAAGAGAGCGGCCTGAAAGGTATCTGCGGACGCACGGACATGCGCGACGTTGAGGAGGGGGCGGAAGCCGGCGACGCGAATTGCCAGTTGGCGCTGAAGATGTTCACATACCGCATATCGAAGTACGTGGGTATGTACTCAATGGTATTGGGGGGCGTGGACGCGATCGTCTTCACGGCCGGTATCGGCGAGAACTCACCGACGGTGCGGGCGCGGGTGATCGAGCGGGCGGGCTACCTGGGCGTCGCCATCGATGCCGAGAAGAACGCGCGGAACGAGAGAGATATCTCAACAGCCGATGCGAAGGTCTCCGTGCTTGTTGTCCCGACAAACGAAGAGCTTGTCATCGCTCGCGAAACGGCTCGGCTGGTGGACGCGCCGGGAGCCTAGGCGCGGCGCCACGCACAGGCTGCATCGAATAAACTCACACGTAGCTACCTACGCCCTGCTCTTCTCACCTATTGGCCCGCGAGAATGGGCTTGGTGACAGAAGCAGGTTACATCGGTTCCAGCCAGGTTTCGAAGACGGCCTCAATGTTCTCTTTGGGGTCGCGTATCCCCCACTCGCATTGTCCGATCACGCCGCCTGAACCGTCGTCGAAGGCGCGCCGGACGCGCCGAACCGCTTCGCGGACCTCTTCGACGGTGCCGAAGGGTAAGATGTCCTGCCTTGAGATCTCTCCCCAGAACGTGATCTCGCCTTTGAAGCGGCGGCCGAGTTCCTCAATATCCATGCAGAAGATCTGTGTATTGAGGGCGTCAATGCCAATTTCGATCAGATCGGGAATGATGGCCATGGTGTGGCCGTCGCTGTGGAAAAAGACGTATTTGCCCGACTTCTTGATGACGTCGCAGTAGTCCTTATACATAGGCTTGAAGAGGGCGCGCCAGAGGTCAGGGTCGATAAGCAGGCTATTCTGGGCGCCCCAGTCATCCATGAAGCCGAAGCCGTCGATATCCGTCTCGGCCCAGCGCTCCGCCTCTTTGAGGAAGTACTCGTGCACAATGTCGAACATCGTGAAGAGTTCCTTGGGCTGGTAAAGGAGATCCATCATCAGGTTCTCGGTGCCTCGAAGGAACTGCATACGCTCGAAAGGACGGATGCCGCCGCCGCCCTTGACGAACTTCTCGGTGGCGGCACAGCTCGCGTTGGCCTCACTGAAATCGGCGTTGTCCAGCAACTCCCAAGGCGCCTTGAACGTGGCGAGTTTGCTCCAGTCTTCCAGGGGAGATTGCTTAACCTCTCCGGCGACGCCCGGCTCGCCGACGTACCAGACGCAATCCCATTCGTCGGTGTAGTGGCCGACCTCGCCCGAGTTTCCCGTGGCTATGGGCGACGTGCCGTAGGTAACTTTCGGCCCCGCGAAATCGGACGGAAACCGCAGGAGAACATCCTCGTACTCGTCCTTACGGAACATGCCAACGCCTTTCAGGGCCCACAGGTCCCGCGGGGCGCGGTCGGGGTGATCGAATTCCAACGTCTTGATGACACGCTCGCGTGATGTCATGTCGGACTCCCATTGCGTTCTATGCGATTTCATCCGGCGGTGTCCCACCGGGCGGCGATAGGGTAGACTGCGGCGCGGGGAGAGTGCAAGCCTAGATCTCGTGCATTGCCCCTTCATTAAAGCGTGGCAGGTCTTGAGTCACGGAAGACAGACGCAGATAGGTATGAGCAAGTGAGAAGACGTTAACCGCGTGACATCTGCAGCCCCCAATACGCGCTTGCGGTCTGAGGATGGCGATGCTACCATTCCCGGACCTTGAGCAGTGGTCCTCGAAGGATTCACCGCCGGGGTCGAAGTACATCTCGCTGCCACGGGAGGGTAAGTGCATGACTGAGATGCTTCCCATCGAGCGAATCGGCAATATTCTCCGCCGCAAACCGGTCGATCGGATCGGGTTGTTGGAGCATTTTTGGGGCGATACGCACAAGCTTTGGGCCGAGCAAGGCCACATCGCCGAGGGAGAATCACTGGATGATCACTTCGGCTTCGACCTTCAGCTTTGCTGGCCGCTGAAGATGGTAGCGAAGCTGGATTTCGAGCCGGTTGTCGTCGAGGAGACGGAGCAGACGATCCTATCGCGCGATGGCAATGGCGCGCTGCTTCGCCGTCACAAACTGCATGACGGCACGCCCGAACACGTTGACTTCACCGTGAAGGATCGGGCCGGCTGGGAGGAGCATATCAAGCCGTATCTGACGCCTGATCGGGCGCGGATCAACTTCGAGGCGTATCGCGAGGCCAAACAGCGCGCGGCGGAGCGTAACCTCTTTTTCGCATGGTCGGGGACAAACGTCTTCGAGCAGATGCATCCGGTGTGCGGGCACGAGTATATGTTGATGGGCGCGGCCATGGATCCGGACTGGATAAAGGACATGGTCAACACGTATGCCGAACTGACGGTAGCCCTCCAGGAGATCCTCTTCGCGGAGGAAGGCTGGCCGGACGGCATCTGGTTCTATGAGGACATGGGCTTCAAAGGGCGGCCCTTCGTATCATTGGACATGTACCGCGAACTGATTCAGCCAGGGCACAAGAAGACGATGGCGCTGGCGAAGAGCCATGATCTTCCGGTGATCGTCCACTCGTGCGGCTACGTGGCGCCGCTTGTGCCGGGACTCATCGAGGCCGGGATGGACTGCCTACAGGTGATCGAGGTGAAGGCGGGCATGGACCTGCTTCAGCTTTACCAAGATTATGGGGATCGGCTGTCGTTCATGGGCGGCATCGACGTGCGCGTGCTCTACACCAACGACAGGGCGCTCATCGACAAGGAATTGTCAACGAAAATCCCGGTGGTGAAGGGAAACAACGGGTACGTTTTGCACTCCGATCACTCCATCCCCAATCAGGTGTCCTATGAAAGCTACCGCTACTTCGTGGAGCGCGGGCTGGAACTGGGGCGATATTGAGGCCGTATCCGGGCGCGAGACACCTTGACATAGCCGTCGATTTCAGATATTGACCTTGGCGGGCATAACAGCAATAATAGGGGCCGCATCGATGGGAAGTTGGAGCGGAAGGTCCCTGGGGAGCAAAGGAATCCCCTACACGCGCTGAGTCCCGATGGGGCGCTCCCCGAGCGGGTGGTGCGTTTGACCTAGCGTTTTTCCCTGGCAGGGTTTGAGGTTCGGGCCGGCAAGAACTAGACGAGTCTGAAAAGGAGAAGGAGTCATGGCCGATATCGTAGAACAGATTGCGATGTGCATCGAGCGCGGGAAGGTAAACGCATCATCTCCGTATCCCCCGGACATGAAGGGGCAGGACGGCGCGGATGAGTTGACGAGGCGTGCTTTGGACGAAGGCGTCAAGGCGAGCGAAATTCTTGAAAAGGGCTGCATGATCGGCATGGGGAACGTCGGCGAGAAGTTCAGCCGGAACGAGGTGTTTGTCCCGGATCTGCTGATGGCAGCGAAGGCGATGTCAGCGGCCATGGCCCACCTGAAGCCTTTCTTTGAGTCCGGCGAAGCCGCGCACAAAGGCACGTTCATCATCGGGACGGTACAGGGCGACCTCCACGACATCGGCAAGAACCTCGTCTGCATGGTCATGGAAGGCGGCGGCTGGAATGTCGTTGATCTGGGTGTGGACGTCTCGACGGACAAGTTCCTGGAAGCCGTGAAGGCGAATCCGGGCTGCGCCGTGGGACTGAGCGCGCTGCTTACCACGACGATGGTGAACATGGAACAGACGGTGAAGGCAATCAAAGATAACGACGGCAGCACACAGGTCGTCGTGGGCGGCGCGCCGCTGACGCAGGAGTTCGCGGACAAGATCGGCGCGGACGCCTATTCGCCGGATCCGCAGGGCGCACTGAATTACCTTTCCAAGAGCAACTAGCGTCATTGTCGGTGCGGCGGAGCGCTGAGTCGAGCACGAAGCAGCGTTCGCAGGTGTACCTATTGAGAGCGTGGTTGAAGCATAGCGGGCCGGGCCGTTTGGCCCGGCCCGTTTAGCATGACATGGCCTCGTGGTGGGATTCCGAGGTCTTGGGAAGACGATGAATTGAGGAGAGAGCACCGTGGCAATCGAAGGTTTGGCCATCATCGGGGAATCTATCAACGACTCCGTTCCATCGACGAATAAGCTATTCGAGGCGGGGGACATCGAAGGCATCAAGGCGTTGGCCCAGATGCAGGATGAGCGCGGCGCCACTTACATCGACGTCAATGTGGGTCTACGAGGTCCGGCTTTCATGGCGGAGTTGATCAAGACAGTACAGGAAGTGACGGCAAAGCCGCTCTCGATTGACACGCCCGATCCTGAGATGGCCGCGGCCGGTCTTGAAGCTTACGATGCGGAACGAGCCGGTGGAGAAATGCCCATACTGAACTCCATCGCCATGAAGCGGATCGAGATGCTTGAGTTGTACAAAATCCAACCGTTTATGCCGATCCTGCTGGTGTCGGAACGAGAGGAATCGGGGGAATCGAAGCCGAACAAGACGGGCGCCGAAACCTATGAGACGGCCAAGGCGATGTTAAAGGCCGTCCGCGACTCGGGACACGGCATCGCGAATGAGCACTGCATCTTCGATCCGGGCATCCCCCCCATCGGCAGCGACACCGAGGGACTTACGAAGATGGTCCTGGACAGCATGCAGTTGATTCATGACGATCCGGATTTCAAAGGGGTCCACATGTCGGTGGGCCTGAGCAATTTCACGGTGATGCTGCCGCCGAAGCGGGCCGATGGGTCGCCCGTAAAGAGTCCGTTAGAGAGCGCGTTTCTCACGAAGGCCATGCCACGCGGGCTGGACATGGTCATCGGCTCCGTGAAGCGCAAGTACGAAGTCTTAGCGGACGATCATCCCGCCATGCAGTGCCTCGAAGACGTGCTCAAGCTCGAGGCCTACGATTGCGTGATGCGCGTTCTCGAGTTCTATTCCTAACCGGGGCGGTGGCCATCTTGGCGGAGTCTCCATGGATAACCGTACGCGTTTTCACCAGCTGATGCAGTTCGAGGCGGTCGATCGGCTACCGGCGATCGAGTGGGCCGGCTATTGGGACAAGACGGTTGAGCGTTGGCGGAGAGAGGGCCTCACCGACACGATTGAAGATCGTCAGGAGATCCGCGATTACCTTGGCCTGGACTGCTACCGGCAGCACTGGATCGCGCCGAAACGTCCACCGGCACGGGCGCACGGCGCGGGTGTAGTCTCGAACATGGACGAGTACGAGGCCCTGAAAGCCCATGGCCTTTATCCCGCCCCCCAAGACGCCTTCGATCACGCCATGATCGAAGCGTGGGCCGAGCGTCAGGCAAAGGGGGACATGGTCGTCTGGATCTCGCTGGAAGGCTACTTCTGGTTTCCTCGCACGCTGCTCGGAATCGAGCGGCACTTGTATGCTTTCTATGAAACGCCGGAACTCATCATGGCGATGAATGAGGATTTGACGCAGTTCAACCTGGCGGTGCTGGACGAGTTCTGCCGGATTTGCGTCCCGGATTTCATGACCTTCGCCGAGGACATGTCATACAACAACGGGCCTATGGTGTCGCGTGAGTTATTCGAGCAATTCGAGACGCCCTTCTACCGGCGCATCGTCCCCAGGCTGGAGGAGTACGGGATCTATCGCTTCGTCGATACGGACGGAGAGATCGGCCAGTTGATCCCGTGGTTCGTGGAGGTGGGCGTAGACGGCTTTCTGCCGCTCGAGCGCCAGGCCGGATGCGACATCGCGCAATACCGGCGCGATCATCCGAAAACGCGCTATATCGGCGCCTACGACAAGATGGTGATGAACCGAGGGGAAGCGGCGATGCGGGCCGAGTTCGAGCGGCTTCTTCCCGTGATGCGGCAGGGGGGATTCATTCCTTCCGTGGATCACCAGACGCCGCCGGGGGTCTCCTTCGAAGACTACCACATCTTTCTGCGCCTTCTGCGGGAATACTGCACCAAGGCCGCAGAATAGGAACGGCCATCGCGTCTAATCCTATTCCGGGCTGTCGGGATTGGCGCCTTGGCGCACATTCACTTCCGCGCCGGCCCACCGCTCCTCTGCCTATCATTCGTTGCAAGACATTGACAATCGGAAGCACCTCAACGGGCACGCCTACGTCATTGTTTGGATACGGCGGGGGGCACTCGTATAGAATAATTGGCATGAATTACCACGAGTACTCCACAGGAATCGCTTCTTTCTAGTGCCACACGGATGAAAGGAGACTACTAGCATGTTCGCGACTTGCTTTAATCGTGCAATCATTGGAGTGCTGCTTTTAGGTGTCAGCTGCGCTGGTATGTCCTCGGTTCAGTCCGAGTATGATGAGTTCACCGCCGTGAAGCGCACGGACATGACCTACAATCCTCTGGCAGGTTCTTCACTTCTTGATACATCACAGGTTCGTCTTCAGGCCGTCTGCGCAACAACAAAAGATTCAATTCCGTCATACATGTTGCGGGTGATCGTATATGGCAACAGTAATGGCTGGTGCTTCATCAAGAAAGGCGCGTCTCTACTCTTTGTGGTTGACGGAGAGCGCAAGGCACTCTCAGGTAGTGGCAGTCTTGGTTCACGGGAGGTGCTCGGCGATAACGTTAGCGAAGTCGCAGTCTATCCAACAACGCTTGACTTCATTCGACTCCTATCCGAAGCCAAAGAGGTGCGCGTCCGAGTAGTCGGCTCGAGAAGGAATATCGAACGGCACTTCGGTAAGGCAAATTCCAAGAACTTCCGCGACTTTGTAGAAGCATGTGATGGTTCTAGGGAAGCGGAGGCGGCCTCCTCTCGCATGTAACGCCGTAGACTGTGCAGCACAGCCTCGCGTAGCTCACTCGCGTGATCGTATATGACGGCGTGGCACTGGAGAGAGTGCTACAATCTTGCCTCGCTATTCCAATGCCCTCTTAAGCTCCCAACCTGTTCCGGTAAGCGCGAAGTGTGCTCCGCCCTCGTGCCGTACGAGCTGCCTACTGACAAGTGAATCAAGCGCCTCTATGTATCTCGCCGATTCACTCGGGTCATCGTGATTGAAGAACTCGGCCGCTCCTGCTCTCACCCACTTTCCCTTCTGGTCGGTCTTCAAGACATGAACATCGCCTGTCCTAGGAACAGCCTTGAGCAAATCCTGCTCCTCTTGGGATAGGGGCTCCTGCCCACTCTTCTGCTCCGCAAGGGTTGGCACGACCAGTGACGCTACGCTGGCATCACTGTCGGAGCGGGACTTCAATTCATAGACGGACGCCGCCGCAGGGCTGATCTCAGCCCGTACGGCAACCGTCGCCTGCCTGAACGCTGACGAAATTGCTCGACCATGCGCTACGGCGCTGTAGAAAGCTCGTGAGAAGACTACCGCGGCTTCGTCACCGAGGGAGTCGCTCGTACCTATGACGTGCGGGACAGCTTGCAGAACCTTGAGCGCTTGTGGAAGGGAACCACACGAGTTGAGGACAACCAACTGCACTTGATCGTCATTAGCGGCTATGAAGTCGGCCAAGTCCTGGCCATCAAAAGGTCTCGCCTCGTCGCGGTCGTCAAGTAGCGCAAGACGAGAGTCGTGTCCATGGCCAGAGAAATGAATTACGCGCGGCCGATGCTCGTTGATGGCCCGGAAAACATCGCGAATCCTTGCAGCCGGTTCCGGCACCAGATCCACTTGATCTCTGTAGTCGGCTTCCCTCAGCGCTTGGCGGACTTCGCGATGCTCTCGATTCGTGTCGATAGAGTCTGCATCTCGTGGATTCGATTGCAGGAACAAGAGTTTCCAACTAAGCATGGAGTCCTTTCTTCTTGCCCTTCTCTTGTCTTGAGCAACCAACAAGCGGTCTCGCACTTCGCCCGTCAACTCGCTGGCTGCAAATCCACGCGCTACATCCGCTGGCCGATTCACCTGCGGCCCCAGCATGTTCTGAGAGCCGCTGGCGAGCAATCCCACAGCGGCGTCAAGGATAGTCTTGAGTGCTGCGTCAAAATCCTCGGCCTGAGCCAGATCCTGTAATGCCTCACACTCGGCGGCCGCATCGCGAACAAAGCCGAGAGCCGCCCTCCTGGCTATATCTGCCATTCCTTGAGGGAATTGAGCATTCATCACTGCATTGATCGCAGACATATTCGATGAAAAGGCCGATTGCTCTTGGATAATCCGTTCTCGATACTTCCTTTCCAGACAGCGCACGGAAGCTACAAATGATTCACTCAAGGCCATGGTTGCCTCCCTACTGACATCAGTATTGTAAGGCATGTTACATTGACACACAACATCGCACAACTCGCCGTTGCTCGAATCGAGGCTTGTAATCTTTGGGGAATGGACTACAATGGCGACGCATCGTCAGTGAGCACGTATTACCGTTGGCTTGAGAGCGTTCCTCAAAAAGTAGGAAGAGCCGTTCTTGGACAGGATTGACAAGATTGACAGGACTGATCTTGGGCATCCTGCCCGTTCCCGCGGGGCACGTTTAGCCTATCTACATCATGCCTGCTGGATTGCATGCTGTCTGGCCGCCGTGTGGGCGTTGGACGCACACGCGGCCTCGCCCGGGATCGACGCGGTCACGCGAGCCCAGGCCTACCATCGATGGCAACAACTCGTCGAGGGAGCGGGCATCTTCTGGATCGCCGCGGAAGTCGGCATCCTTCATCTTGTGCTGGCGGCGCGCCGTTTTGTCGAGACATCGCCGCTCACCGAAGGCTTTCGATTCACACGCCGGGAACGCCGCCGGGCATGGGTGTGGGCCTTTGGCCTCGCTCTGCTCACGGCCTTGACCTTCGGCCGGCATTGGTTCATTCCTCGGCTGGATGCGGTCTTGGCGCGCTTGGACGTAGCGCAGACGGCCGACCTTGGCGCGCGCGTGGCGGCTCTATACACATTTCGGGCGCACGTCCATATGGGTGTCTGGGCGGTTTTCGTCACGGGATGGGTGCTACTGGAAATCCTGATTGTATTCCATGGCTGGCGCGCATATAGGCGACTCAGGCACGTCCTCACACATGGAGTGGAAGATGAGAACTGCGCTGCCGAATCTCGGTAGGCCGCCCGGCTCCAAGGGCATTCCCGCACTGGCCGTCGTGTTGGCCTGCCTGCTGATGCTCCGTGCGGTGGGAGCGGAGGCGGACGCGTTGGCCGATGCTCTGGACGCCGCAGTTCGGGCCGACGCGCCGCTGCGCAATGCCCTTGGACTCTACCTGCGCATCGCGGGGATAGTCTGGGTGGGCGTGGAATGGTTCGCGGCGATCATGCTGTGGCGCTGCTACCGCCTTCTCCGCCGCCACGCCGCTTCGCGGGGGATACACTGATGCTCACGGAATGGCTTGCCAAGGCGGGCGGCTGGTTCACGCCTGAGCAGTACCTCCTTTGGACGCGGGTCGAAGGCCTGGCGTGGACGCTGGCGGACTTGGTGATTGTCTGGTATCTTCTGCGCCTGGGCAATCTATGCCGCGCGAGCATGGGCAGGCGGCAGCACCGAATTGCGTATGCCGTCTTGGCGATGACGTTGCCCTTTGTAGCGCTGCTGCCGTTTGCACAGACAGGCATGGCCTTCTTCTTTCTGGAGCTGCTGGTAACCATTCCACATTTCGTGCTGATCGTTTATGCATTGCTTACGGATGCGCCCATCGCAGCGCAAGCCTTGCACCGGATGCTTGCAGTTGAGAACAGGAGAGAATGATGCGCTTTGGAGAAGCAGCGAAGTCAAACATTGTCCTTGCATCCGCCGCCTTGGGCCTCTGGGCGTTTGGGGCGTGCGCGGCAGAGTTGCCGACGGGTGAGGAGTTTACCAACAGCCTCGGGATGGAGTTCGTCCGCATCGAGGCGGGGCGCTTCACCATGGGAGAACAGAGCGTACCTCTCCCCCACGCGCTAACGGACATGTTGAGTCATCCCACCAGAGAAACCATGGTGGAGCAGTTCCCCGGCGGGGATCCGGATCAGTTCGTACTCACCTTGGACCACGTGCGCAACGGCGATTTCGATGAGCGGCCGGTTCACGAGGTGGTGATCTCGAAGTCGTTCTTCATGGGCGCCCACGAGGTCACGAATGCCGAGTTCGAGCGTTTCGCTCCATCGCATCGAGCACTGCGCGGGAAGATGGGCTTCTCGAATGAGGATGACGAAGCGGTCGTCTACGTGGACTGGAATGACGCCGCGGCATTCTGTGCGTGGCTCTCGGAGAAGGAGGGGCGGACGTACCGGCTGCCTACGGAGGCGGAGTGGGAGTACGCCTGCCGCGCGGGCACGACGTCGGCGTTCTGGACGGGGGATTCGCTGCCGACGGTGTTTCACAGGAACGCGCGCCGGACCTCGTTTGAGGAGGCCGAGGACAGAGTGCCCTTGACGGTGGGAAAGACGCCGCCGAATCCCTGGGGTTTATACGACATGCACGGCAACGTGGAGGAATGGTGCCTGGACTGGTACGGCCCCTACGCAGGTTGGACTGAAACGGATCCGATCGGGCGGGCGGCCAGTGACTTCAAGGTGACGCGCGGAGGCAGCCACGGAACCAACCTGTATTTCCTCAGGTCGGCCAATCGAATGGCCACCTTGCCGGAGAACAAGCACTGGCTCATCGGCTTTCGCGTGGCCCTCGGCGACACGCCCTCAACCACGCCGCTGCCGCCGCCCCCGAAGCCGCGGAATCAGTTGAACGTGGTGCAGGAGTCCAGGCCGCGCACGCACGGGTTGGACAGCGACAAGCCTTACTTCAAGGGGCCGCGGCAGTATGTGAAGATCAAGGTGGGGGCGCACGGGCCGCTGTTCGCGCACCACAATCACGACACCGCCATTACCAATTGTCCTAACGGCGACCTGCTGGCCGTTTGGTACACATGTGTCGAGGAGCGAGGGCGTGAACTGGCGGTCGCGGCCAGCCGGCTGAGGTACGGCGAGGAGGAATGGGAGCCGGCCTCAACGTTCTGGGATGTACCGGATCGAGACGACCACTGCCCGGCCTTGTGGTACGACGGCCAGGACACCATCTACCACTTCAACGGCCTGAGCGTCGCGGGCAAGTGGGAACCGTTGGCCATCGTGATGCGCACCTCACGAGACAGCGGGGCGACGTGGTCGAAGGCGCGGCTGATCGTCCCGGAACACGGCTACCGGCAGATGGTCAGTGAACCGGTCTTCCGGACGGCATCAGGAGCGCTCGTGTTCGGCGCGGACGCGGGGAGTGGCTCTACGGTGTGGGTGAGCCGGGACAGCGGCGCAACCTGGAGCGATCCGGGGGGCCACATTCGCGGTATCCACGCCGGTATCGCCGAACTCAGCGACGGGCGTCTCTTCGCGCTGGGCCGAGGCGAGAATGTGGATGGGTGGATGCCCGCCAGCGTCTCCTCGGACATGGGGAAAACGTGGACTGCCGGCCCAAGCGTTCTGCCGCCCATCACGAGCGGGCAACGCCCCACGCTGCTTCGCCTGCGGGAGGGGCCGCTCTTCTTCGCGTCTTTCACGGCCAACTTGAACGACCCGAAACCGGTGCCGGATGATCAGCGCCCGCCCCGTCACATATCGAGCATCTTCGGGGCCGTCTCCTTCGACGAGGGGAAGACATGGCCCGTGCGCCGCATCATCACCGATGGCGGGCCTGACCACGCGGGCAAGACCCTCGACGACGGGCCGATTCGTATGAGCGCGGACAGCTCCGAGCCACAGGGCTATCTCTCGGCGTGTCAGGACGCGGACGGGGTGATCCATCTGATAAGCAGCATCAACCACTACGCTTTCAACCTGGCCTGGCTGAAAGAGGGCACAACGGAGCCGCCCAAAGGCCCGCAGCCGAAATCGCTGCCGAGTCGGGAACTTCTAGCGCAATGCTATGACGCCCAGAGAAGGCTACCGCACGAAGCCTCTCCCCCATGGTGGTTTTCGGGCGACGAGCAGGCCGTGCAACGCGCTGTGATGGGGGGCGCGGGAGGCGGCATACTGGTTGATGAGGAGTTCCCGGGGCAGTGGTCCAACGAGCGGACTTCCGGCTGGCCGGCGCTGGATGCACGGACGGGCTTCACCGTAGAGGCACAGGTGGATATCAACAACGGCGCACCGGACGGCACCGGTTTCATCCTCGAAGCATTCGCCAGGGGCGGGGCATTGACGTCCAATCACTACCTGTTGACGGTGACGCCGGACGCCGTCCGCTACTGGTACGACGGCGCGTTTGTAACGCTGGCAGAAGGGCTTCGGAACGGGTTCGTTTCGCATGCCTACCGGATGGCCGTTCGTGCCGACACCGCCGTGCAGATCTACCGGGACGCAGAATTGCTGGGGACGATGCCCACGGACCTCATCATCGACTGGAAGCAGCCGGCCCGGGGCTCGTATATCTCGTGGGGCGTCGGCAAGGGCGCTGCCGCGGCGGTTAGACAGGTTTCGTACGAGTCCCAGGGCGCCTTCGCGCCCCAGAATCCCGCCATGTAAGGCCCGTCAGTGCACTAACGCGGGAAGGATCAGGGGTGGCTTAGCGTGGGCTGTGACTCGACGATGCCGGAGACATTGGCGACGTCGTACCACCACCAGGTTCGCGCCGTCTCGCTGTCGATGGCTATCTCGTCGGCAGCACGGCGCCTGCCGCCAGTATCAGGCCCGCACACGTATACGATGCGGGTACATTCCTGGGGCACACGCATATTGTGAAGCGTGAAAACTCTCTTGGCCAGGTCCTCGCTAACGGCAGAGTCACACACAATCCTGAGTTTCCGAGGCCCTTCGCCAAAAAGAACGAAGTCCACGTATCCGCGGGGCGTCACGGGAGCCTCAAGGCGATTTTCACCCCAAATGTTGTCATCCTGCGCAGCCAGATAGAGCGCCGAAATATCACCCGGCAAAAGGTTTATGACAAAGATACGGCGTCCGGAGTCACTTTGGCCGTTGGAAGGACACCCGCCGGCCGTAACGAGCAAGGTCGGCAAGAGCAATGCAAGAAGCCAAACGCCTCTTTTCTGTGTCGATGTCTTCATAGGGCTCTCGCGGCGCTTTCCTGAACTCTCGGACGACAGAATATAACACATTTGCGTCAGGTTCTATTCAAGTCCGCCGGCCAAAACCTCCGATGGCACGTCATAATCCCTTGGAGCAAGACATGTTAGGAGCCAGTTTACTTGGGACATGTCTCGTTTCAGATGAGGAACTCTCTGGGCCATGCCCCGGGGCAGTGCAGTGGCACGATATTCAGCCTGACGTCTCCCGCGAGCTTAAAGCGGCGCTCAATGCGTCAAGGAACTGCTTGTATTTCAAACGTTTAGGCGTCTCCCTGTAGTACGCGGCAAGAATGCGGCTGGATAGGCTTGGCTCCCATTCATCGTAGGCCGCAAATCGCTGTTGCACATCAGGTTGAAACAACTTCGGCCAATACTCCTTCTTCATCACCCTGAGCACGTGCCTTCGGCGTAAGCCCCAGTAACTAGAACGGTTATAGGATTCATCGAACTGGGGCGTAATGTAGGGCCGAATGTCAATGGGCCTGACGAGCGTCCAGCGGCCATCCTGTTGGACGACGTGGGGGTCGTCGCCGCCGCATAGATTCTTGGCCAGCAGAAAGCCCTGGTAATCGGCCTCCAGGTCGCCTCGGGAGAAAATACCATCGACAAGGGTTCCCACAAAGGTCGTCTCAAGGTGAATGCCCCAGCGGATAACCCGTTCGGTCGCCTCTTCATCGGACAGGCCTTTGGCGCGATACCTCAGGTAACGCTTGTAGTAGCGGCGCCCAAAGCCGAACACATGGCCTATCTTGTCGATGCCTAGGTAGACATTGTTAAGGCGGACGGTGCGTGCCATGGGAAGTATGTAGGGGAAGGAAGGAGCCCGGTAGATGCTCATGCGCTGGTACCGGAGGTATGACACGGACTTGTCGGGATAGCGGTCGACCTCTTCGGAATGCCTGAGCCACCCGCGCAGGCGCGACATGTGAAGGCCCTGAAACAGGTAGAGATAGAGATCTTGCGTCAGTTCCTCGCGGGAGCGGTTCTTCCAGCCGCGCTTGTTGGCTTTGACAAGAAACGCTTCCACCTGCTCATTCAGGAAGCGGTTGAATGGCTCCGTGGAATCGGCGAGTTCGACGCCCCAAGTAAGATACTGATCCGTCTCGGTGGCCGAAGCGGCGAATGGCGCCAGAAGAAGCAGCGCAGGCAGGATATATCGCCACAATCTCAACAATTCATGGCCTCAGATGTCGCTCGCAGCCTGGTTGTGCCAGCCTTATGCAGTCGCAATTCACGCGCGTACGGGTAAGAGTATAACTGAGCGGCCGCGGCTTTCTCGAATGGCTCACACGGAGTTGTCAGCGCTGGGGATTCTTCATTCGGCAGGCTCGTCGCCCGGGGGAAGCCTAAAATAGATGTACACGGGGGCGACGCGAAAACCGGGGGCTTCTCCCGCGAATTCCAGGCGGTACTCGACGCCGGGCGCCATGTGCTCCGTCAAGACGCTACCCGCGCAGGTAGCCGTTCGCCCCGCTGGTATTGTCATGGTGAGGCTTACAGGCCCCGCGATCCCAAGGCCCTCTTCGGGCGCCAGATCCACGGTAAAAGGCGCGGCATCGTCAGACAAGTTGTAGGCGATGATGGAAAACGGGATGGGCGCCCGATCCCGCAAGGCCCAGACGGCGTCCCGACGCTCGCCACTGAGTGGCACTCCTTCCGGTTTCATCTCCGCCCCGCGCACATCGACGCGGAACCACACTTTCCGCTCATCAGGATTCTGACGAGCGGCGGGGTCGAAGCGAGGCCACGCGTCTACATCTTCATCGATATCGAAAGCACGCGTGTCGAGATCAGTGACATACAAGGGAAAGAGCCCGGTTTCCACCTCAAGAGCGCCGCTTTCGTTGATGATGAAGGGAAGGGCTTTGTCGTTGCCCATAATATCGACGACGCGGGAATCGGGGCCCGCGCCGGGCACGCGGACATGGCGCTGCTTGTCGGGCAAAGCCACAAGGACGCCGGTGCCATCTCCGCGATCGAAAAGGTAGGCGTCGAGGTCGCCCGGCCTCAGATGGACACGGTCCAGGAACAGGCCCCGCCCGAGCATCTCCCGGGCCACGCCGAGGGCGACGTAGGCCGGCATAGGCGTCCGGTCATCGCGCAGGATCCCCCAAGGTCCCTCGGCCCCCTCCCACATCTTGGGCAGGGCGAAGTAGAAGTAGCGGTCGACCCCTTCGGCAAGAGACATGGCGGCGTGCTCAACGAGAAAGCGGGCGCTCTTCTGCTCGCCGGCCAGCCGCAGGCCTTGAACATTGCGGCGGGACTTACAGCCGTCTTCGGTGAGCCACATCGGCAGGTGGATGCCGCATCGGATCATTTCCTCCTTGTGGAGGCCGATATCGCGGATGAGGTTGTCGGTACGGGAGTAGCTGTGGAAGTTGTAGATGTCGGCGTATTCGAGCGCACCGTTTTCGACGACACGTTTGCACCAGAGGGTGGGAATCGTGTTGAACGAGCACGTAAGCACGACGGCATCGGGATTGCCCGCTTTGCAGCCGAGGTAGGCTGCCTTCAGGTAGGTGACGTACTCGTCGGGGCGGCCCAGGAAGCTCGCCTCGTGATAGGGCTCGTTCCAAAGCTCCCAGTAGTCCACCCGCCCGCGGAAATGACGGGTAAGGTTCTCCATGACGCGGTAGAGGTCGAGAGGATCGTCGGGCAAGGATTTGACGGGGGGATTGTCGCTCAGGGCCCAGCGAGGCGTGCTGGTGAAGTCTTGGTAGACGTCAAGGCCCGCATCGTGCTGGATCGTAGCGCTGTCATCAAGGAAGTCGGGATCGAATGTGCCACGTTTCTTCTCCACCTGATCCCAGTTCATGCGGTCGCGGATAACCTGAATGCCTATCTTCCGGCAGAGGGCGCTGGCCTCTTCCAGGTCCTCACCGCGGTAGAACCACGAGAGGGCGCCGTCAACAGTTACTGCGGCAGGGCGTATTGCATCGTCAGCGGGGCGCAGCACGCAGAGGCTCGTGACGCCGGCGCGAGGCAGAAGATTATCCGGGGCATCGGCACTCCAGCGCAGTTCGTAGTAGCCGGGATCCAGCGCGGGCAGTGGGAGGCGGTAGGACGCGCCGGAGCCTTCGGGCTCCCATTCAAACCGGCCGAAGGACTGGTTCCAGAAGTCAAAGAGTTCGAAGGCTACCTTTGTTGGCGGCCTATGTCCGGCGGTAGCAGTCATGCTTACAGCCTCGTCCTGAAAGACGTTGCCAACGGCGGCCCCGCGCAAGTCCATCTCGACGGTCTCGCCCCACGCCAAGGCGTCCACCCACCCGTAGCGCCGGTTCTTGCGCTCCAGTCCCGGACGAACGCTTTCGAGACGGCATCCAATCCGGGCACGCACTGCGTCCTCCGGCGCCCGAACTACAAGGCGCTCCGGAGTCCACCCGGCGGTAGCGCCTATCCAGTCGCTGGTGTCTTCGTACTCCTTCTGTCCCCAGAACAAGGTCTTCACGTGGATTGGGCGGCCATCGGCGTCGAGCCATTCGACAAACAGCTTGAATCCTGCGGAGCCAAGCAGAAAGCAGCGCATCCGCGCTTCGAGAAGGTACAGGGAGCCCGGCTGACAAGTGACAGGCTCAGCCAATTGCCAGAGCACGGGCTCTCCTTGGGCAAACTCGAAGCGCAGTGAGTATTCGCCCGCGAGCCGCATCTCGCGGTCCATGATAACAGCCCCCAGCGCAGTGTCCGGAACGATAGACTCTCCGAGGCCGGACTCGTCCAGGTCACGCAGCGGCGGCGCCGCGAAAGAGCACGGCGCCGCGTGAATAAGGGCCACAACACACAAGAAGACACACTGCACAAGCCATTTCATCCTGGAGTTCCTCTCTGGGAAGACAGTCCTTGAGCGGCGACAAGGGCGTCTCCGCCGCAGAATGCAGCAATTCATTCTTGCTGACTTCCGTGCGCATATCAATCTTTGCCGGCCAGCCCATGGCGCCGCGCGCCAGGCCGCCGCAGGCGGGATCGGCCGGCCCGGCGGTTTGGCGGACGGCAAACTTCACGAGACGCAGATAGGCAAGGGCGCGACACAGACGGCGGCACAATCGGAACGTCCGTCGGCTCTCAGTGGTTCTGCCTCTATCTGCGCCGCCCCTTGCCCTTATGCCGCTGTTGCGCTGTGTCGGAATCCTCGGCAGACAGTTCTAATTCCTCCGCTACTCCATCTTTCGGGTCGACAGTGATGTTCTCAAGGGGATTTCGCCAGTCCTGAATGACTTCGAGGCGGTCAACCGCTTCTCGAGTTACCTCCCGGTCCGAATCGCCACCGCGCAGAACGCTCGGTGTGATGAACGCGATCAGCTCGGTTGCCTCACGCTTTGTGTCTTTCTTGCGGAAGGCAAGGTTCACGATCGGTATGTGGCCCAACACCGGCACGCGGCGAACAGCTTCGGAGTCGCTCTCACGCCGGATCCCGCCTATCACGATGGTTTCACCGCTCTCGACGGCAAGCTCGGTGTTGAACTGCCGCGAGTCGATGATAAATCCGCCGAAGAGCACTTCACCAGGGCGGATTTGGGAGGACTCCAACTCCACCTTCATCACCACCTTGTCAACCGTGTTGATGTTCGGCGTAATCTTCAAGGTGGTGCCCGCGTCCTTGTACTCGAAAGACTGGTTCAGCGTCCCTTCCGGCGTCGACTGACTCTTGGTGATGAACGGGATACGGGAACCGACAAAGATATTGGCGGTTTGGTTGTTGTTCATGACGAGCGTGGGCTCGGAGAGGATGTGCGTGTCGGCGTGGCGTTGCATGAACTGGACGAGCAGGCCGATGTCGATGTTCGCCGCAACCGTGCCGTCACGGTGTATCTCTTCCCAATTCAGTCCGAACGTTGACTTCAGGCCGTTGTCGAAATCATCGCTTTCAAACACGCTCTCGTCGGAACTGAACCGTGTGCCGATTCGCGACACCTTCGTTGTGGTAACCTCGATAAGCCGGACGCGCACAAGTACTTTGGGCGATTCGACGTCCAGTTTGTCGATGATCTCCCGAAGAAGTTCGAAGTTCTGCACGGCCGTCGTAATGGTGAGCGCGTTCGTTCGTGCGTCGGGAACGACGCGAACTTGCCCGATGAGGTTACTTATGGCGCGTTCCTCCGTCTTGCTCTGCCCACCCGTAAGCCAAGCGTAGAACGAGGAGCGCTGCTCTTCGCCTTCTTTCTGCGTGGGCGCGCGGGCGCCTTCACGAGCGAAGAGGGTGTTGAGTTGTTCAGCGAGTTCCTCCGCTTTCGCGTTTTGGAGCGGGACGACCATCGTGTTGGCGGCGTCCGGATTGAACTGGTCGAGTTCCCTGATAAACTGCTCGATAACCGGGAAGTTCTCTTTGTTGTTTGTCGTGACGATGATGGCGTTGGTAGCCGTCTCAGGAACAAATCTTACCTTGCCGTACAGGCGGCCGACCTCAACATCCTTGCTGCCGTAATTTCCATACCAGTAGTCGTAATAGCCCCCACTGGAGCTGCTATCCTCGACGCCAAAGATCTGGTTCAGCACCTCAGTAAGTTCCTGCGCGTCGACATACTTGACGCGAAAGATCTTCGGCGCGGCCTGCTCGGAGTCGATGGGCGTATCGAGTTTCTCGATCATGTCGTCGATCTTGGCAAACTCGGTGGGGCGCGCAATAGCGATCACGGAGTTCGTACGCGTTTCGGGCACAAAGCGTGTCTTCGTGTCCTGCATTCTGGAGCGGTACGACCAATAGTAATAGCCTCGGTAGCCGTCCTCCTGCTCGAGGCCCGTATACAACTCGTTCATCTGCTCGGAAATGTCCTCGGCGTCGGCAAACGCGAGTTGGTACGTTTTGGTAGTCACCTGAACGGATTCCTCGGTATCGAGTTCCGCGACAACGGTCTTGATAAGGTCGAAGTTCGCTTGCGAACTGAGAATAAGTAGTGAGCTGGAGCGGTCGTGGGCGGTGATTTCGACGGTTTCTTCGAGGCGCTTCTCCGGACGCTTCTGGAAAATTGGCTTGAGCTGCCCGGCGATCTCGGAAGCGTCGGCGAACTGGATAGGCAGAACACGAAGCGTCAGTTCGGGCGGCCTCTCGCGATCAAGCTCCTCAACCAGGGACTGGGCCGGCCCGATAAGCTCCTTGGGAGCCACAAGAACAAGCCAATTGGCAATCTTGTAAGGCACCACGTCGAGAAGGCCCTGGCCGGGGGAAGGCTGCTGGCCCTTCTTCTGCGGCTGCGGTTGTGGAGGCTTGCCCTTCTGCTGCTGCCCGCCGCCCGCGTCATCCTTCTGCGCCAGAATGCCGAGGACACTCTTGAGCAGGGGCGCCAGTTCTTCGGCATCGGCGTGTTTGAGCGTGAATATCTTCACTTGCCGCTCGTCGGTATCCAGAATGTCCAGTTGGGCGATGACTTCCTCAATACTCGTGACGCGACTGGCGGTGTCGGTGATGATGACCTTTTTGGAGGAAGGATCCGCGATGACGGAACCGTTCTTGCTGAGCAGCGGTTTCACAAGCTTCTCAATCTCGGAAACGGAAGCGAAGCGGATGTTGACAACGCGCCGGATGATCCCGGCCGAAATCTCGCTCGCCACGCCGGGCTGCAGATCGATCACGACCTCACTGAGCAGGTCCACCGGCATCAACTTGATCGTGTCCTCGTCCTCGACTACCGCGACCTTCTCCATGAGTAGTGCATCGCAGATAAGGGCAAAGGCGGTCCTTGGCTCGACCTCTCCAGGACTCAACACCGTAATCTGCGCCTTGACGTCCTTGTGTTTCACCACCACCTTGTGGGTGATGTCCGCAAGAAACTTGATCACCTGGTCCACGTCAACATTGTTCAGATTGATGGCGACCTTCCCGTCATCCTCGGCCTCAGTCGCCTCGGGAGCGCCTTCCTGAGCGGCGGCATCTTCCCCCGGCGCCACCGTCTCGGCCTCGGCAGGCGGTGGGGCCTGCGCGAAGGCGGGACTTATCAGCATGCACAGCCAGGCCGCAGCCAGAATTGCCAAGGTACTTCGACGGTGGTCGTTGCGGTGCCTCATTATCGCGAATCCTCCTAATTACAGCGCGGAATATCCCACTCAAGAGAAAAGGCTGCCTACGCGGTTAGCTGACGCGTTGCAGTTGCTTGCCCTCAATCGTCATCGTATTGCCGTCAATCTGCCCCGTGGCCGTCTCGTTGCCTATCGTCACTGTTATTGTTGATCCGCTTACGCTCCAGGATCCCTGCATGCTGTGGCTGCCTTGAGAGATCGTCATCGTGCCGTCAGCGGAGAAGGATATCGTGGCGCCGTCTGCCGACCAGGAGGAACCGGCTAGGCCGCCGCTTGCCTCCTCCTCCGGCGCGGCGTCCTCATCGGCCGGTTCAGGCGCGGGCGGCGGATCCTCAACGGGCGGTACTTCCTTCTTCTCCCCTGCGCGCGAAGGCTCGGGCGCCGAAGGCGGCTCCTCCTTCCTCGCAGGTCCAGCGCCGGAATCGGGGAACACCTTAAGGGTGCGCTGCTTGCCCTCTTTCTCGAGAACGACGCTATTGGAAGTAATCTCAACAATCTTCTCGCCGCCGGGCACTTCTCCGCCTACCTCGTAGGCCTTGGCGCCCTCGGAGGAGGGCCCAAGGAGGGCCTGACGGCCAAGGACGCCGAGCAACTTGACCTCGGGCGGCGCCTGCTTCACGCGTTTGCCAAGCAGTCCTTTATCGAGAATGGCGTCGTAGGCGTCGAGCGCTTTGGCGTGCACCCGGGGAGGCACGGCATGGGGATCTATGTCGAGGGAGCGAGCGAAGAAGACGGCACGAATACCCGCTACGCCACACCGCGCGCCCTGGAACATGAGCAAGCAACCCAACACGCAGAGGGAAACCACGAGATACGTTTCCAGCGGCCAGTGCCTAAGCCAGGCCAAGGTCTTGTCCCTGTAGACGTCCATACTCACTTGGCAGCATCCTCGTATCCGGCCACCACAAGGGTGGCGTTGATGGCGTTTCCCTTTCGCCCGACTTGAATCTGCTCAATCCTCACGAACCTCTCCCCCTTCTCAAGGACATGGAGCATTTTGAGCAGGCTCTCGATATTCCCCTCCATGGTGAGCTGGAGCATGGCCGGCACGAAGTGCTTGCCCCCCTTATGCTCCTTCGCGCTCTTCCTGGGGGTGACTTTGCCGATCTTCACACCCGTCCCCGCGGCACTCCTTTCGATATAGGCTGCAAGGCCAACAGGACTTGGAGCTGCCGCCTTTCCGGCATCCTCCTTATCACCGGACGCGTCCACATCTGCGCCTTGCTCAGGCGTTCCTTGAGCGGACGTGTTCCCTTCGGACGCCTCAAAGCTCACGAGGGAGCCGAGGCGCCCTGCAAGAGCATTGCGCCGCTTGAGCACGGCCTTTTGATGGCGGATACGCTCTCGAATGCCATCGGCGCGCTCGAGCGTTGAGGCACTACCTCCGGACACGCCGTCGCCCCCGCGTACCAAGGGCAGGATCCCGTATCCGACCACGACGATGAGGGCCGCCGCAATGCCGCCAATGGCCAAGGTCTTCTTGTCTCTTGCCGTGAGGCTCACGTGCCGCCTCCTCCCATTCTGAGGTTGCAAGTCATGCTGAAGCTATAGGTATCTTTCTTCTTGGTAGCGCCAAGAAACTGAGGGCTCGCGAAAAGAGGTGACGCCTCCATCGCGGCCACAGCCTCATCGGAGACTGTTTCGACGGACTTGGTTTGCCCCGCAATGCTCACCTTACCCTTGGCGTCGATGGAGAGCGTCTCGATCTGAATCTCGGAGGGAAAAATCTCAGAGAGGGCAAGCAGCGCATCGAGCATGGGGCGCTGGCGCTTGCCCTCGTATTGCAGCAAGCTTACCTCCTCCTGCAGACGATCGAGTTGGCTCAGAAGAGGCCGACTCCCCTCGATAACGCGCTCCGCCGCTCTGAGCCGAAGGGCCTGCCCCGCCATAAGAGCGCCGACAAACGCCACGAGGGCAACGATATTGGCGGCTAGAAGGCCGGCGCGTTTGCCGCGCAGATCAAGTTTTTCGAGCCGGAAACGCTGCACCTCGGTACGCAAGGGAGGCGCCACCGTCGACTCATTTCGGAGACGCCGGTGGGCCGCGAGCAAGACGCCCAGGCACGCGGGATAATCCGCGAGCAGGTCGTCTGTCGAGGACACCTCGCCGGCTACCTGAACCACGTCAGGCCAAGGCGCCCTGTCGACGGGCATTCCTAGAGCCTCCCCGAGTTCATCTAGAAGGCCCTCAATACGAAGAACTTGGCCGGAGGCGATAAGACGCGAAGGAGGTCCGGCGTCGGTGCGCAGCAGGTAGTCGCACATGGACTGCTTCAACTCACTCACCACACGGGGCACCCATTCCGCCATGCCGTCATGGCCGTCGATGCCCGTCTCCATATGGCGCGCGTAGCGCAGTGTGCCGGCATGCAAGATGGCCAGAGTAACGCCGGACACGCCGAGGTCCGCCACCGCAACGGTGTCCTCGAGGCCGCCGCCGGAGGCAAGCGCCAGTTCGGCCAGGCCGGCGGGAGCGAACTCAACCGCACCCGGGCGTATGCCCTTGGCGCGCAGGGCGTCTTCGGCCTCCGCGACATCGGCAGTGACGGCGGCAATAAGCAGGCCCTGGGATACCGTCGCCCGGCCATTCTCCACGGGCTTGCACACCCAGGTGGTTTCCTCGACGGGGAACGGCAGTTCCAGCTCCAGGCGCAGCGAAACCATGCTGTTGACTTGGCTGGCCGGAGCATCGGCCAATTCCAGCAGACGGCAGACGGCGCGGCGCGAGTTGAATACTATCGTGGCTTCGGCCTGTTTGCTGGGAATAGGCGCCGCCTCGCCGTCCAGCATCCACGCTCTTGAGACAGCGATGCTCTCTCCGCCGAGTTCCGCCTCGAGTCCGCGCCATTCGCCGTTGTGTCCTAGCTCCAGCGCCACAACCCGCCGGTGCACACTTCCTCGCGCTTCCTGACGCTCCATAAGCTTCATCAGAGCTTGGCCCCCGCCCGCCAGTGTGTTTATGAATGACAACGCGTGCACCTCCAGATCCCTGCGTGATTCAGCTTATTCATATTCCTGCCAGTACAGAATGTGGGCCTCGTCTTCGGTGCGATCGATGACGGCGCTGACGCAGGCGTATATATCACCGTCGTCCACTACTCCGAAGGAGCGAACCTGGAAGACATCGGAACGTGCACTCACGAGGCCGCTCACTTGCTTGAATATCTTGATAGTCAGCCCATTGACATCCAAAAGATCCGCCACAGTGGTGAATCCTTCGGGACGCCCTTGTCGCTCCTGCACGATGGCAAGGGCGACACCCTCGTCGATGCCTGGCAGGCAAGCAAGCACTGCCGCGGGCGCGGTGTTGATGTTGACAACACCTTTGAGCACCTCTTCTTCAGCAAGCGTGAAGGCATCGGCGAACTTGCGGAAATCCTCCATCGCGAACGCCTTGGCGCCCGTGCCCTTCGTCTCCGTCGTGTTGTTGTTCTCCTCAGGCTGCTGCTTCGGCGGACTTTCTTCCTTCTTCTGTGGCTTCTCGGCCTCTTCGCCGGCGTTCTTCCCGTTCTCAGCTTGTTGCTCCGGCTGTCCGTCCGCTTGGGACTGCCCTTCCTGATTCGGCGGCTTGCCCTGAGGCTGTCCGGGCGGCTTCTGTCCGCCGCTGTTTGTTGTCTTCTCAACAAGCTCCACATCAAGCAGGTCCGCGATCGACGTAAACTTGTTCTTGTCCCGATGCGCGACGATTGATTCAGCCTGTTGCGAGGTGATGCCCTTCACGTCTTCCTGGATAGACTCGGCACTGGCTTCGTTAAGCTTCACGCGCGCTTTGCCCTCATAGGCCACATCGCGTGCGGCCGACCACACGGTGAGGTAGGCCGCGCATCCAGTATCGAGCGTCCCGTCGGCATCGTCCGGAGGCCAGCTTGCTTCTCCATCGTCTTCGTTTGGATCCAGCAGGCCATTGCGGTTCTGGTCCTCACCGTAGAGCTTGAGAACGTCCACCCCTTCAAGCAGGAGCAGATCATCGACGTCGTGATAGGAGCGGCCCTCGCGAAAGGCCACCACCGTATCCGCAAGGTTGGGATCCATGCCTGGAAGGCCGCCGAGCATGTCCGCGTCCGCTTGGTTCAGGTTGAGCTTCGCCCCTTCGTCCATAATCCCGTAGACGGGGTCGCCGTCTTCCATTCCCGCATATAGCGTGTACGTGCCACCACCCAGTTCCAGGTTCCGGTAGGTTCTCTCACTATTCTCACGCAATCTCTCTTGCGTGGGGACCTCATTCACGTCCTCGACAAGATCCGCGATGGCCCTCTCAACGCCGGCCCGGGCCAAGAAGAATGCCTTGGTGGTCCTTCCGCTCGTTGCCGCGATCTGTGAGCGCAGGTGCGTGGAGAACTTCACGC
The DNA here is from genome assembly GCA_963674865.2 of Candidatus Hydrogenedentota bacterium. Taxonomy (GTDB): domain Bacteria; phylum Hydrogenedentota; class Hydrogenedentia; order Hydrogenedentales; family SLHB01. The sequence continues at coordinate 251,292 of CAXXYE010000011.1, read as the reverse complement.
TCAGCGCCACCGCAGAAAGGAGCACCGTAATCCACAGCACGAACACGAGCGCTACACCCTCGTTTCGCGCGGGCTCACCGGGCCATGAGGGGCACGGTAGTCGAAAACACCTTTGGATTCTCGATTCCATCTTCATCCACCACCACAAGTCGAATATAGACGGCCTCCGGGGATTCATCCTCGTCATCCCAGCCCGAATTCCAGAAGAGGCCGTCATAGAACTGGAGGTCCATCTCGGCAACGCAAGGGCCTGCCAACGACACGGCCCCCCCTTCCAGCGGATCATCGTCGAGCGTGGCGTCTTCACGCCGCAAAAGCCACCGGACCTCCGTGTCCGGGTCGTTCTCAATGTAGTATCCCACCTCGCACCGTCCGGAGACCCCGAGGCTGTCATCGTCGAGTCTGGGCCGCGTGGCCACAATGACATCGAGCGTGTCGGCGTCCATGCCCTCATATTCCGCGTCAAGCGAGACGAGCCGAACGTCATCGTGCTCAACGGCGGCACGGATATCGCGGGCCATGGTCTTGAGCGCCGCGTTGCCATGCACCATCATCGCGCCGTAGCGCTTGGCCTTGGCGGCGGAATGCGTCCCCACGGACAGGGCAGCCAGCCCCGCGCTGGCCAAGATGGCCAGCATCGTCGTGGTGACAAGCAGCTCGATAAGGGTAAAGCCTGAGTGCCTACTCATCCGCCAGTTCCGCCAAATCCCTGTCCGCCGCCAGCGTGGTCAGTCGGAACTCCTTCTCAAGGCCGCGTTCGCGCCATTTGACGATGGCAACGACCTCTCGAAGCCCCCCCTGCTCCGTATCCGTCACTTCGAGTTCCCAGGAGTAACGGGGGAAGTCATCGCCGAAGTCGCCGCTGTCCGTGCTTGCATAGGAGATGCCCTCCGCGAGGGTTTCCTCCATCAAACCCTCGGCCAGCAGTACGGCCTGGGTGTAGTCGAGCGAGTCCGAGGTCGAGCGGAGACAGACGCCGAAAAGCTCCAGGGTGGCCAGGACGCCTGCTCCGAAAATCGTCAACGCCGCCAACATCTCAATCAGCGAGAAACCTTGGGCACCGCGAGAACTCGGCATTGGGCTCACGGCGCTCCCTCCCTCAGATGTACCTCACCAGTGGCGCCGAAGACTTCTACGACGCAGCGTTGGCCATCGAGATCGCTCAAGTTGATGACCGCGTCGTTGGTGCTGCCGTCGCTGTTGAAGGTGAGGGTAGTCCACGGCCCGGATGACGACACGTCATAGGCGCCTTCCTCCCCAAGAACAACCGCGATATCGCTACGCTCGCCAAATGCCATGGCGGCAAGAACCTGCGTCTTCGATTCCTCGTCCTCCTCGAGCCAGGGCAGTGTCGCCTTCGGCGCGGTAATCCAGCAGCGCTTGCGGGCGGGGTCGATATTGACGATAACGGCCCGGTGCCGCGTGATGGCGGACACACAGGCAAAGTCGAGCGTGTCGGCGAGTTTCTGCGCCTCCGCGCTCAGGCCGCTCTTGCGAACGGCGGATACCACGGAAGGTGCGATGGCGGACGAGAACAGGGCGAGAATGACGAGAACCACCATCAACTCGATGAGCGTGAAGCCGTCTATTGCCCCGCGCGGCGTGTTTACCAGAGGGGCATCGGCAGAATCGCTATGCCTTGACAGCCTAGTAAAGCTCATCCTCTACATCCACCCAACTTACGATATCCGTTTCGTAGCCTTCACCGCCTTCCTGGCCGTCGCTGCCTAAGCAGAGGACTTCGTAGGATTGTCCCGAGCGCGTCCCCGGGCATTCGTAAACGTAGAGATTGCCCCACGGGTCCGCGGAGATAGGTTTTTTTGAATAGGGTCCTTTCCAGGCCTCGCTGTCTTCCTCGGGCGCATGGTATAGGCTGCGCAGGCCTTCCTCGGTGGTGGGATAACGCCCCATGTCGAGATAGAATGAGTCCAGCAGCGCCTCGATCATGGCAATATCGGTCTTGGCCTTGGTCACCTTGGCTTCATCGGACTTGCCCACAACATTGGGCACAATCACCGACACCAAAAGGGCCAGTATCACCAGCACCACCATGAGTTCGATAAGCGTAAATCCTTGTCGTCGCCGTATTTGTGCCCGAGTCATCTTCCTTGCTCCTATCGCATTACCGTGCTCAGTTGGAATATGGGAATGATCATCGATATCAGAATGAAACCAACGACCGCCGCCACAATTAGAATGAGGGCAGGCGAAAGCAGCGAGGTGGCCACCTTCGTCGCAGTCGTGGCTTCCCGGTCGTAGGCATCAGCCAGCCGGATTAGCATCTGGTCGAGGTGTCCCGTCTCTTCACCGGTGGCCACCATCTGCACGGAAAGAGGCGGAAAAATGCCCGACTCCTTCATGAGAGATGCGAGGCGTTCGCCGGTGCGGATGCGGGAGGTCATGTCGCGGGCGGTCGCGGCGATGGCGGCGTTGGCCAAGACGGGCTCGACGATGCCCAGCGCTTCGACGATGGTGATGCCGGAACGGGTAAGCGTGCCTAGCAGACGCGTAAACCGGGCTATTTCGAGGCTGCGTAGTAGCGAGCCCACGAAAGGTATCCGCAGCTTCAGACTGTCCATGCGAAACCGGACCCCCTCACGCTTCAGCGCCCATCTGGCGGCGACCACGAGGACGGCCACGACAATGATGATTGCCAATGCATGGCCGGTGATGAAGTCGGATAGGCCGAGCAGCATCCGCGTAGGCAAGGGAAGCGCCTGCCCAACGTCATCAAAGAGACCTGCGAGTCGCGGGATGAAGCCGGCCACGAGTACGATGGCTGACAGAACGCCGAGGATCAGCACGAGCACCGGATAGGCGAGCGCCGCGTGCACCTCGCCTTTCAGTGCTTCTTCTTTTTCGTAGAGTTCGGAGAGTTGCAGGAGTTGTTCGTCGAGCGTCCCCCCTTTCTCGCCGACGCGTATCATACTCGTCATCAGCTTCGGGAAGATGCGCGGGTTCTCAGCAAGGGCATCCGCGAAGGTGCTTCCGCCCTGGATACGCTCACTTATCTGGGCCAGAATCTGCTTGGCCCGCGGGTCTCGGAGCTGTTCGGAAAGAACGTTGAGTCCTTTCACCATGGGCGTACCGGAAGCGGACAGGGTGGCGAGCTGTCGGGTGAAGGTCGCCAGGCGAATAGGCCGCCGGCCAAAGGAGAACTGGCGCGGCATTCCCGCCTTCTTGGCCTGCTCTTCGCGCAAGTCAACGGGCTGACGCCCGCTGTCGATAAGCCGCTGCAGCGCCTCGCGGCGGTTAGCCGCGGTCATCGTCCCCTCAGAAAGACTGTTCTGCTGCCCGAGGGCCTTGTACCAATACGTCGGCACGGGCCTCAGAGCCTCTCACGCCAACGGGCTACATACGTCCCCTGTCCGCACGGACGGCCCTTCCCGCTGGCCACACGCCTGCCTAGATCGAACATGTATCCATACATCCCATACGCCTCAACGACACACCTATTCTTAATTAGACGAAAAAGACTCGTATTTGGTGACTAAAAAATGACGTAGCCCCGATAAGGCGTCGGAGAATATGGATCCCGTCATGCGGTTAGACAAGCTCATCACTGTCGGTGAGGCCCGTCGTCTGGGTGACTCTTACGACCTCCTCCGGGGTCGTAACCCCTTGAGCGACTTTGAGCCAGCCGGCCTCCCGCATCGGCTGCATGTTGCTCCGGACGTACTTGGCGATTGTTGAGCCGGGCGAACGTTGTAGGATAAGGTCGCGTAGCCCGTCATCAACGCTCATGAGCTCCAAAATGGCCGTCCGGCCCCGGTATCCGGTGCCATTGCAGTCAGAACACCCTTTGCCGCGATAGAGCACCGGTTGGACGTCCGCCCCCAATTCGGAACGGATCTGCTCAAGCAAGGCCGGACTTGGTTCCACACGCTCCCGGCACGCTGAACATACGGTCCGGACAAGGCGTTGCGCCAAGATGCCCCGTACCGCAGAGGCGATCAGATAGGGGGGGACGCCCATATCCAGGAGCCTCGAAATGGACTCGGGGGCATCGTTCGTGTGCAGGGAACTGAGAACTAGATGGCCCGTCAATGCGGAGCGGATCGCGATTTCAGCCGTTTCGGTATCCCGGATCTCCCCAACCATGATCACGTCGGGATCCTGCCGGACGATGGCGCGCAGGCCGTTGGCGAAGCTCAAGCCGCGCTTGGGGCGTACAGGTATCTGATTGACGCCCGTGAGTTCATATTCGACGGGGTCCTCAATGGTGATGAACTTCCGCTCCGTCGTCCAGATGGCGCTGAGCGAGGCGTAAAGAGTGGTCGTCTTGCCGGAGCCGGTAGGGCCGCATACGAGCACAATGCCGTGGGGCGAGCGGAGCAGCGCTTTGTAGCGCCTGAGTGTCTCCGGTTCAACACCGAGCTTTTCGAGTCCGAACAGGAAGGACGTCTTGTCGAGCAGACGCATAACCACCGATTCACCGAAGATCGTGGGCACCGTGGCAACGCGGACATCCACCTCGTGCCCCTCGAAACCTAGCTCGATGTGGCCGTCCTGCGGGACGTAGCGCTCGGCGATATCCATGTCGGCCATAATCTTGACGCGGGAGATGATGGCGTCCTGAAGATGTTTCGGCGGCGAGGGCATGTCGTGCAGGACGCCGTCGATCCGGTACTTTACCTTCAGAACGTTTCCGAAAGGCTCGATGTGAATATCGCTCGCACGGTCGCGAATGGCCCGGCCAATCATAAGGTTTACGAGGTTGATGACGGTGGGCTCACTGGCGATCTCGCGCAGGTGGCCGATCTGTATGTTGTCGGCCGAGCCATTCTCATCGGCAATCTCGAGGTTCTCGATCATGCGTTCGACGGAGAAGCCGTAGAAACTCTGCATGGCCGCGGCCATGTTGCTTTCGGTGCAGATGGCGCGATCAACCTTCTTCCCTGTCAGTATCTCGACGTGATCGGCCACTTGGAGGTCGAAGGGGTTCTCCATGGCGAGGAGCAGGCGGCCGTCCTCTAGGGACACGGGAATGATGTGGGCGCGATGGATCAGCTCAGGAGGTATGCCGCTTGCGGCGGCGCGGTCGATCTCCACCTTTGACAGATCCAAGAAGCGGATTCCCGCGCTCTCGGCAAGGGCACGGAGCCCGGATTCCTCGTCGGGCCAGCCAAGGGCCGTTAGACACTTCCCCAGACTTTCGCCGGTGCGGCGAAAACGCTGGAGCACCTCCTGAAGATTAACGTCGGACAGCTTCTCCAAGAAAGGACCCCTTTCGGCATTTCGCCGTTGTCACCTCAGTAACGTTCCGAAATCCTCAGATGGATGACGCACATTACGTTGAACGATCAGAATTGCATTGCGACACGCCCACAGTATTCGACCCCGCTCACCCTTCAACACAAGGCCACCTTCCCCCGCCAGATCAACTCCAAGGCCGTGTCTCTATGTAATACTCTGCATGTGAGTGAATGTCAAGAGTGTAGACGGCTCTCTACACAGTTGGACACATCGCCGCACCTGCCCTGAGTTCTGGGGGCCCGTGCGGCGTCATTTGTCCAGAATGTCCGCTCGATCAGTGGCTCAGGTTCTCCACTTCAATGAGATAATTGCCGCCGTCGCGGTCGGCGACTAGGTCGACGACGCTTCCTGTGCCGGTAGCAGGATCCCAGCGGTTCTTGTATTCGCTCGGGTCGAAGGGGTCGCCGGAAAACTGTACAGTATCCTCGCCGTCGCCGCCGTAGCAGTTAGCGTTCCCGCCGAAGGCGATGAGCAGGTCATCGCCAACCTCCCCGTACAGCAGATCGCGCTGGCCGCCGCTGTTAACGCCGCCCTGCAGCGTGTCGCTTCCGGCGCCGCCCCGAAGAATGTCGCGATAGGGCCCGCCGGACAACACGTCGTCGCCGCCGTTGCCCGCCATTTGCGAAGAGGTGCCCAGGTCGAACCAGTCAACAATGTCCGCTCCTGCGCCGCCCACGAAGCGCTCGAATCCGTGGCTACCCGTCATCTCATAGGTCGTGTAGGTCAAATCCGTGATCTTCAGGACGTCGCGGATGCCCGGCCCGCCGTCGAGGATATCTGCGTCAGCCACGCTCTTGAGATAGACGTAGTCTTCGCCTTCGCCCGCGAAACAGACATCGTTGCCCGTTACCGGGTGGAGGTGGTCGTTGCCGCCTTCGCCAAGCAATACGTCGTCGCCAGTGGTCCCGGCGAGCAGGTAATCGGCCCCATCGCCGCCCACCAGCAGGTCGTCGCCGTTGTGCCCGTTGAGTTTGTCGTTACCGGCAAGGCCGATGAGGATATCGTTGCCCAAGGTGCCCAGAAGGCTGTCGTTGCCGGGCGTGCCGACGATTACGGTCGTGTATGTGATACCGTTGGCGAAGGTCACGCTCGGCGCGTAGGTGATTGTCCGCGTCCCGTCGCGGCCGAATACCGTATCCGTGACAAGCACCTCGTCATCGACGACATCGTAGGTGTATTCCCAAGGATTGCCCGTGAAGATCACGGGCGCCGTCGGGTCGGGGGCCTCGTCCACACCGATGTCATAGTCCGACCCGTCGCCCGTGGCCGCGCCCAAGCCGTCGCCGTCCATACCGCGGGGTTCACCATCAAAGTCCTCCGTCACGGCGCCAAAGACCGGGACGCTCACGTCGCAACCTTGGTCGATGGCCGCCGAACCGGGCTTGAGGTGGTAGTCAATCACCTGGTATGAGTCGCCCGACCCCACCGATGCGTAGCACGCGCCGGCAACCGCAATGCTCGTGGCGGTGTTCTCCACGATCAGTGCCTGCAGGTATTGAGCGGTATTGGGATTGATCAGCCCACCCACAAGCGCATCGGGGACATATACGGCGCTCGCGTCCGTCAGCGTCGTGCGGTTCGTACCGGGGTCATAGCTCGGCATGGCTGTCCATGTACCGGAGGGGCCCATCTCGAACAACGGATCGCCGTCAACGTTGTCGCTCGCCTCGGGAACGTTGCTGTTGATGGCAGCAGCACCGGTGTAACCTGTCGCGCCCTCGTCGAAATAATCCCCGTCCAGGTTGTTGTGGAATAGGCAATAGGTCACCAGCGGATCGGATGCGTCGTCGGCCTCGCAGATGGCGAAATGCCCGTTGCCCTCGAAGACCGTGTTCGTCAGCGTCGGCGAGGAAACGAAGCAGAAGAGCCCGCCCCCGTCTTCACTGGCCGCGTTCCCGCTCACCGTACAATTGATGAGCGTCGGTGAGGAGGCCAAGCAGAGTATGCCGCCGCCGTCGTAGTGCACGGCACTATTGCCGCTTATCGTGCAGTTCAAGAAGGCCGGCGAGGAAAGATCACAGAACACTGCGCCGCCGTAGTCTGCGGCATTGCCGATCAAGGCGCAGGTGGCGATGGCGTTCGTATCGTCAAGGCTCTCGCAGTGGAGACCACCACCGCAGCACTCGGGCCAGACCCCATCTGCCACGCCGCCGGTTACCGTGAAGCCGTCGAGGCGGGCGTTGGAGATATTATCCATGACCACCACGTGATCCGCCGGGCCGCCGGCGTCGGCCGTGCTGCCATCGATCACCGTCGGGTGTAGCGCGATATCCCGCGTCCAGTCCACAGCCTCATAGCCGCCGTAAAGGCTCTCGTAGCTATCAAGACTGAGTGCGGTGGCGTACCTCCCTTCTGCCACGTAGATGGAGATCGGGTTGGACGCGCTTCCTTCGACCAAGGCCACTGCGTGCGCGATGGTCGCCCACGGATGGGCCTGTGTGCCGAAGCCTGTTGCATCGCTGCCGCTGGCGCTGTCCACGTACACATCGCTGGCGAACGAGAACTCGTCCAGCGGGTCCGTTCCTCCGTCGACTTCCGTCCCATCCGGCATCCCGTCGCCATCGGTGTCGGGATCGGTCGGGTCGGTCAAGTGCGTATAGAGTTCGTCGGGGTCGGTCAAGCCGTCAGCGTCGGTATCGTCTGTAGCGGGATTCAGGCCGTTGTCCACCTCCCAGCCATCCTCGAGGGTGTCGTCATCGGAGTCCACATCGGTGGGGCTAGTCTCGTAGACATGGACTTCATCGCCGTCCGTCAACCCGTCGCCGTCGGTATCCGGATTGAGCGGGTCGGAGCCGGCCGCGGCCTCGTCGGTGTCATCGAGCCCATCGTTGTCGTCGTCCGTGTCCACGACGTCGGGGAGGCCATCGCCATCGGTATCCGTCTGTTTGGCGATACCGAAGCTCGAGAAATGCTCCACCGAGAAGGTGATGGTGTTGTTCTCGAGATCGCGTTCTACAATGGTCGTCACCTCGATATCGTACAGCCCGGTGGCGTCATTGTACTGGTATATCTTGAGCGTCGATTCATCCATGTTGCCGATCTCGGCGTCCGTGTACGAGATGGTCACGAGAATGGCCGGCCAGAACTGAGTTCCTTCGGGCCCAAACTCGCGGACAACAGGTATCCCCTCGACTCCCGGTGGAAGTTGAGGCTCTTCAACGGGATCTATCGGCGTCTCGACTGTAATGGTCTGATCCACGCCGTCCGGAAAATCGATCACAGTGTCCTGTGCGATCTCGAGAACCGTGCCGGACGCGTCTTCGACCTGGGTGGCGTCCTCGACAAGCAGATCATTAACGCCGTCATTGGAGGCGCCTCCCTGCCCAGGAGCGGCGGGCGTACCGCTGACTTCGCTCACGGCCTGAAGCGAGGCCACACAGATGTCCCAAGTTCCGAGGCTATCGTCGACATACGCGATGCGCATGCCTCCCGGCGACACGTTTGCTAGGCCCTGGTTGCCGGACATGGCAAAGGTGGTGACGGGGCCGGCGCCATCGGCAGGCGCGTAGGCGATATCGAAGTCGCTCTCGTCGAAGTTGGCCAAATCCTCCTGGAAGAGTCCACTTGCGTCCTTGGTGAAGAAGACGGTATTCCCATCTTGGCTGAAGCATGGGTAGGAGACGTACTCCGCGCCGCCATCGATGTAGGTGAAGCGAGAATCACCTTCATCCAACGGCGGATCGGTGAGGCCTTCGACGATCTCGAGCGAGTTCTGCAAAACGAAGACCGCGTCGACAGGCGCTCCCGAGTAATCCCGGTACCAGAGCGCGATCTTCTTCCCGTCGGGACTCCAGCGCGGCGCTTCGAGCCATCCGTCCGAACCAAGATCGAGGTCGGTCAGCCGGATGGCCACGCTCGTGCTGTAAGCAAAGCCGAGCGGGTCGTAGGCGATACACTCGAGGTTTCTCTCTGGGTCATCCTTGTAGTACAGGAGGTAGTTCGTCCCGGAGCGATTCGTGAGGTCGGGAGCGAGCAACGCCCCACTATCGCTGTTGACGCGCTGGATCTCGAACTGTGTTTCCAGGCGAATCTCACGGAGCTTCCAGGCAGCAGCATCCGAACGCCACCAGGAGTCATCGCCGCAGCCCCAGACGTAGTCACCGTTGAGACCCCACGTGCTCACCGCCAGCGGCGCTTCCGAGCCGTCGGAGGGCACACTGTAGGATTGTCCGGTGGTCTCGTCCTCATAACCGAGCTTCGTGCCGTCGTGCGACCACTTCAGGTAACGGTAGAAACTCCCGGACTCTCCCGAAACGATGGTGATTGGCAAGCCCAGAACATAGGTCGCGTGAGGATGGACCACGAAGCTGTCGGGATCGAGAGGGCTGGTACCGTCGGACAGTTCGACGCGGTTGGATACGCCGTCGCCGTCGTAGTCGTTGTCCCCGTCTCTAAGAGCGTCCGGAGACGTGCTTCCGCTGTCTCCGGTGGAGTCCATATCGTTGGGATCGAATGGGTTCTGTACGCCTGCCGTACCGGGATCGAGGTCGCGGACCTCGTCGTAGTCCGACAAACCGTCCCCGTCGGTGTCCGAGGAGAACGGGTCGGTGACGTGCAGGATGATCTCGTCTCCGTCCGTCAGGCCGTCGCCATCGGGATCGGCGTCGAGTGGCCATGTGCCGTTCAGGAACTCGTCGAAGTTGCTCAACCCGTCACCATCGGGATCTTCGCCGGAATCGTCTACGGCGGGGTCTGTCCCGTAGAGATTCTCCCACCAATCGGGCATGCCGTCGCCATCGCTGTCTCCCGCGCCGACAGCCGGGTCGAGCTTGGTTACGAAGACATCCCAGGTTGTTTCGCCGTCGCCGTCGTAGGTGGTGTCAAAGGCGCCCACCGTCGTGGGAAAATCGCCCGAAGCGGTGAAACTGGACACATAGACGCAGCCGGCATCATCCAGGGCGACTTTGCCATCCCATTCCTGATTGGCGCCGCCCAGATAGGAACCATAGAGCAGTGTCCCAAGCGCAGCATCGAAGTGCGCCACAAACACGTCGCCGGCGCCGTGGCCGCCGTTGTACGAGGTGTCAAAGGCTCCGGCGCTCGTGGGCAGTGTCGAGCCGGTATCGCCGGCCGCCCACACGTTGCCCGCGCTGTCCAACTCGACGTTCATGAAGGCTTCGCCCCGGCTCCCGCCGCAATAGGTTGACGCGAGCACGGTGCCGCCTGTTGCGTCCAGCCGGCAAACGTACGCGTCATTGCCGTCGTCGTAGCTGTCATCGAACGCGCCGGGGGCCATCGGAAAGTCGGCGGATTGTGTTGCCCCGACAACGAAGACTTCGCTCGACGCATTCACGGCGATGCCTTTGGCATCATCCACACCGCTGCCGCCGAGGTATGTCGAGTACACCAGTGAGGCACCGTCCGCACTCACCCGCGTGACAAAGCCATCCCTGGCTCCGAGAAGGGCCGGGCCGACCACTCCTGACGTGACGGGGTAGTCGGAGGAAATTGTCTGTCCGGCAACAAAGGCCTCTCCGGCGGCGTTGACGGCAATATCATGTCCTTGGTCCGTACTCCCGCCGCCAAGGAAGGTGGCATAGGCAAGCGTGCTTCCATCAGCGTCGAGTTTGGCCACAAACGTGTCGTAATTCCCGTTGTGTGTCGTGTCGAAGGCGCCGGAGGTCACCGGGAAATCGCCCGAGGAGGTGCGGCCGGTGATGTAGATGTTGTCGTCCCCGTCAACGGCGATGCATCCGCCGTTGTCAACGAGGTAAATATCATCATCGCCGCTGCCGCCGATGTAGGTGCAGAATACGAGGGCGCCGTCGGAAGTGAACTTCGCCACAAACGCGTCGTGGCCACCGTTGTAGGAGGTGTCGTACGCGCCGGAGGTGGCCGGGAAATCCGACGACGACGTGGTGCCGACCACGCAGACGTCGCCCGCGCCGTCCAGCGCAACGCCCATGATCATCTCATCGCCGCTGCCATCGAGGAAGGTCGAGAATACGAGGCCCGATCCCGTTGCGTCGAACTTGACGAGGTAGGCGGTGTCGCCGCCTCGACGCTCAGGGAACGTGTCCTCCCCGGCAATGAAGCTCGTTTGGAACGCGCCGGGGGTCGTCGGGAAATCGGGCGCGTTGGTGAAGCCGACGACGTAGACGTTCCCCGCGGCGTCCACCACAAGATCTTTCTGGGCGTCTATTTCGACACCGCCCAGGAAGGTGCTCCACACGAGGGCATCGGGATTGTCGGCGCCGCCATACAACATACCGCTATCGGCATCGGTTGGATTGGTGCCATCGGAGAACTCGTTACGGTTGTTGACGCCGTCGTCGTCGTAATCGTTCTCGCCGTCAAGAATGCCGTCTGCACCGGAGGCGCCGCCGTTGCCGGTGGAGTCCGCATTCAAGGGGTCGAATGGATTCTGGATTCCCGGCGTCGACGGATCGAGGTCGCGCGTCTCGTCGCCATCGAGCAGTCCGTCGCCATCCGTATCGGAATCGGTGGGCTGGGTACCGTAGGTATGGACCTCGTCCCCGTCGTTCAGCCCATCCTCATCCGTATCGGCACACCCTGGGTCCGTCCCATTTAGAAGCTCATCGAAATTGACGAGGCCGTCGCCGTCCGGATCGCCATCAGCGCCATTGTCTCCGGTGGCATCATTGGGATCGAGCCCGTGGTCCGATTCCCAGCCATCAGGCAGCCCGTCGCCATCAGCATCTATCTTCATCAGCCAGACTTCCGCCACCTGGCAGCCACGGCCATCCACGAGGTCCCATCTCAGGTCAAGCACACCATCATCGGTGAGTTCCGTCGGGATGTCATATTCGGGCGGCGGGAATACGCCGCTACCTTCAGCATCGTGGATCAGGTAGGTATCGTCGGCGGTGAGCGTCATTGTGGGCCAATACCGGCCGAAGTAGAAGACCTTCAGGCGGTATTCCGCAAACGGGTCGAGCCCGTCATAGTGCATTTCGACGGGCGTGCCGTAGAGTGTCTCGGCCTGCCTCTGCCACGAGAGCGGGCCGCCGCCGCGGTCGAAATCCCGGCTTCCGTTGTGCCAGAGGAACCCGTTCTTCGTTGAGTCAACACGCCCCGGGTCGTCCGCCCAAGGCAACTGCTGCACTCGGTGCGGCTGCTTAGTCAGATTGCCTAGGTCATCGTAGAACCCGCCGGGGCCCGGGTCCTCCCAATCGAGGATCCAGCCGTTCAGGATATCGAGCTTCTCCTGCTCCGTCCCCGAGCCGGCTGCAACAGCGAACACGTTCTCGTACCACCAGCGGTTATTCAGCGGGTGATCAACGAAGTCAAGAACGCAGCCGCGCTCGTAGTTCTTGGCGCCGTACAGGGGTACGCTAGTCTGCATACCAATGGTGTTGAACAGGTCGTCACACAAGTCGACGATGCGAGTCCGCAGATCGGGACGCACGGGCACCGTATCCGCCAGGTCGAGCGCCGCCTGTGCGTCGGCCATGGCCGTATCCGCCCCGATGGAAGAGGCCGTGGCGAGAGCGGTATCGGCCTGCTCCTCGAGGGTCGTCTCATAGGTGAGGCGCTCTTGGATGTATGCATCATAATTGGCACGCAGCAAGCACAGCTGCCAGCGCCAGTTCGACGCCAGTTCGGGCCGAAGCGCTTCGAGCCCTTCCCAGAGGGCAAGCGTATTGGCAATAACAGCGTTGCCCGCGACAGGGCCCACCCAATTCTGCTCGAGCGCGAAGAGGCCATCGGCGGCATCCTCAGCGACGTCTGGGCCGAAGAAGAACCGCGCATAGTCCTCGACAATCTCGTCGACGGGCGTGCTCGGTTCCCACCCGCACATGCTCCAGACCGCCTTGTTCAGGTCGTCATGGGCGCCATCCGAGTAGGCGAGGAAGCCGTCGGCCAGGGGTGCGAACACATTGTGGATATGGGCCTCATCCAACGGCCTCGGGTTGCTTGCCTCACGTCCAAGGGTGTGTGCAAATGCGCCGTCCCATTCAGGCACGGGATACTGGCACCGCACGTTGTGCGTGATGTCAGGATACCGGCGGATGGGATATTTGGCCGGCACACGACTGCGCTCCTCCTCAAGGGAGAGCTTGGTCCACGGGCCGTACACAACGCCTGCGAGCCAATCCGGTTCGTAGGTTTGCAGGTAGTCGAAGAACCAGTCATTCTCGTCCTGCTCGAAGCCTTGGTTGGACACCCATATACCTGCATCTGGATGGTAAACGGACAACAGGCTGGCCAGGTCTTCCAGGAAGGTCATGACAAGGTCCGGCGGATTACTGCCCGGATCTCCTCCAGGAACAAACACACCGTCCAGGCGCTCGCACTGCTGGTAGAACGCCTCATGTTGGGCAAGCGAGGCCGCTCGTGCGGTGGAATTGTAGAGGTCGGGCGCGGGCGTCCAGATCCAGTGCTCAATGCCGTAATCAGCGCAGATCGCGCTTATCTCCAGGGCCATCTGCTCCTTGGCGATGGGGAAATGCACGCTATCCACCGTCTCAAAGGGGATGTTCTCGATAGCGTTGGCGCCGAAGATCACGAGTTCACGGATGTACTGCTCATACTGGTCGCGATCCCACGCGTCGTAAGTATTGGCCAGATTGCGATAACCAATCTGGTGGCCCCGCAGGGGGTATGCCGGCTCGGTGGTGACGCCCGGCGCCTGGTCAAGTTGCGCCGTTTCGGTGGCCCAATCCAGGCTCCGCAGCAGCTTGCCGGCGCCGTAGAGCGCGCCGCGCGGGCCACCACCGATAATCCACACCACCTCTGGCCCAGGACCTCCTGCCTCGACAAAGAGGTGATAGCCTTCCTCGTTAACCGGGGGTCCAGGGTCGGATTGCGAAGTAATGGCGATGACAGTGCCCGTAGCGGGCCATGTGTCGGTGATGGGCCACGTGAGGCCCGTGCGCGTCTCGACTTCATACATCAACATGGCCGCGGCCATCTGCTCGGCGCTTGGGAGACTACCGGGGCGCGTTACAATCACCGCGTCCGTCAGATCCACCGTCCCGGAAGCCAAATTGGCGGTGTCCGCCACATTCACGAAAGAGGGCTTGCTGAGGATTGCGTCGCCAGTCGCCGTGGTTAAGGTGAGAGTCACATCGAAGCTGCCGGACACCGTATAGATGTGCTCCGGGTTCTGTTCTCCAACTGCGGGGCTTCCATCACCGAAATCCCATGACCACGCAGTAACCGGCTCGCCATCGACCTCGGATGTTGCCGCAAACAGAACACGAAGCGAAGGCTCCCCGAGCGTAGTACTTGCGGAGAAATCCGCCGCCGGCACGTCGTTTGGATCCAACGGGTCAGTACCGAAAGTGATCTCGGCGCCGTCGAGAAAACCGTCATCGTCGGTATCGCTATCCTGAGGGTCTGTACCGGCTTGGTATTCCTCAAGATTGTTGAGGTCGTCTTCGTCCGGATCACCCGCAATGTCATCCATATAGGGATCAAGGCCGTGCTGGTGCTCCCAGGCATCCGGCATACCGTCGCCGTCGCTGTCAGGGTCCAGGTAGTTCGGAATGCCATCCCCATCCGGGTCGCCGTCTCCCTCCGCGAGGTCCGAGATGCCGTCGCCGTCGTGATCCGTTTCGGCAAAGACGGCAATGTAGGCGCCCCGCACGGCCCCGCCGGCAAGCGTGGTTTGTTCCGGCTCGCCCGGGGCGAGGGCCAGGGCGCCCTCGAATGTCCCGGCAACGGCTACGTCCCGGCACGACAGGGCAGCGATGTCCGTCACGCTCATCGCCACATCAGAACACGCGATGCGCTTGGCCCAGGCCAGGGAACCGTCGGCGCAATGATCGGCAAGAAAGGCGTTCTCGATATCCCATGCTTCGAGCGTCATCTCTCCCGGTTCGCCGGGTCCAACCGTGGTTGCCTGGTCAAAGACACTGGCGCCGACCATCGTCCCGTCGCCGAAACTTGAGAGCCTGTTGTTGTTCTCGCGCCCCGGTCCGCCTGCTTGTTTGGCCCACGCGAGCGACCCATCCGGGTTGTATCTGGCGATGTACATGTCGTAGTCACCCGCCGACACCAACACGGTCTCGTTCGCCTCCCCCGCGCCAAGAGTCGTTGTCCCGTTGAACTGGCCTACCGCAAGCAAGCTGCCATCGTCTAGCGCAACAATATCGTGGTCGCCGTCCTCACGATCCGTCCCGCCCGCTTGCTTAACCCAGGCGACAGTTCCGTCAGCGTTGAAGCCGGCGGCCACAAGGTCGTACACGTCGTAGGGGGAGGAGGTCAGTGTCGTGGCATTCGGGCCGGGGACTACCGTTATCTCGCCTCGGAATTCGGCAAACAAGTACATCCTGCCGTCATCCAACGCGGCTACATAGCCGGTTAGGGAACTACTCGCGTCGGCCAACTGTCCAACAACCCGGGCCCACGCCAAGGAGCCATCCGGGTTGTATTTGGCGAAGAAGGTGTCGTAGATGCCCGAAAGCGTCGTCTCGTTCGGCTCGCCGGCGCCAAAGACCACCGTGCCTTGGACACGGCCGCAGACGATCATGCTCCCGTCGCCGAGGGGCGCGATGTTTCGACCATACGCACGGCTTCCCGCATCAACCGCCGAGGACTGGGCGGCCCAGTCAATGGAACCATCGATGTTATACTTGACAAGGAACATGTCACCGTTCAAAGAGGCAAGCGTGACCTGATCCGGTGCGCCGGCGTTGAACGTCGCTTCCCCCGTAAACTCGCCCGTAATGACCGCAGTCCCATCCGGGAGCACCATCACATCCCAGGGCACGTCGTTGTACGGCCCACCCGCCCGCAGAGCGCCCGCAAACGCGCCATCGGGGCCGTAGAGCGCGATGAAGAGGTCTCGCTCGCCCACCGAGTACAGGGTGGTCTCCCCCAGCTGCCCCGCGGCAAACGTGACGGCTTCTTCGAACCGGCCAAACACCACCGTCACACCGCTTTCAAGGCAGGCCACTTGGGGATGGGAAACATAACCGGCGGAACCGATTTGAGTGGCCCACCGCAGGGACCTCTTTGCGTAAGGAAAGTCGGCGTTGTCACGCGGGTCGGCGCCGCGCTCGATTTCGGCCCGGTCGTTCCAACCGTCGCCGTCGGTATCCGAGCTGCTCGGGTCGGTGTCCGCGTTGAACTCATCCAGGTTGGTCAACCAGTCACCGTCGCCGTCGTCATCCGCGTCGTAGACGCCCGGGTCGAGGCCGTACCGGTTTTCCCACCAGTCGGGCATCCCGTCGCCATCACTGTCGAGGTTCACGGTTGAGGGATCGAGCTTGAGCAAGTACGCGTCGCGATAGCCGTTGAATGTTGTGTCATAGGCGCCCGGCGTAACGGGGAATGCCAGCGATTCCGTCCGGCCGTACACGTACACATGGTCGGCTGAATCCAACGCCACGTAGTAGTCGCCCTCGGCCGCTGCCCCGCCCACGTAAGTGCTGTATAAAAGGGATGTTAACGAGGGGTCAAACTGCACAATGACCTCGTCCCAGCCGCCATTGAGCGAAACGTCGAAGGCTCCAGGGGTAGTCGGAAAGTCAACGGACTCCGTCGAGCCGGATAGCCATATATTCCCTCCGGAATCGAGAGCCAGTGTGTTCCCACTCTCGCGGGCCGATCCGCCGACAAGAGTCGAAGCGGTCAGACTGCTCCCCGTGGCGTCCAGAATCGAGCAGAACGCGTCACGATCACCGTCCCGTGTTTCATCATAAGCACCGGAGGTGGTCGGAAAGTCCCACGACTCCGTGTAACCGGATATGCACACCTCCTCCGAAGCCGGCAGCAGGAGAAAGTCCGCCGATGTGTCACGGCCTGTGCCGCCAAAATAGGTACCGTAAAGCAAGGCATCGCCAACCGCATTGAGTTTCGCCACGAAGACATCGCGGTCGCCGTTGAATGTCTCGTCGTAGGCCCCGGAGGTGACGGGGAAGTCCCCGGACCACGTCTCGCCCACCACGTAGACTTCACCCACACCGTTGAGCTGTAGATTGTGAGGATTGTCATCGTCGCTGCCGCCCAGCAGCGTGCTGTAGAGCACCGCGCTGCCGTCACCGGCCAGCTTGACGACGAACCCATCGGCCCCGCCGTTCGGCGTCGTGTCATACGCTCCCGATGTCGTCGGGAAATCCGCCGAATACGTCCAGCCCGAGAGCCACAGGTCGCCTGAACCGTCGACTATGAGCACGCTCCGGTCGTAAATCTCCTCATCTCCGCTGCCCCCGAGCAGCGTACTCCACAGCAAGGTGTCCCCCGTGCCGGTGAGCTTCGCCACGAACAGATCGGCGCCGCCGTTCGCCGTGGTGTCGTACGCCCCGGCCGTTGTCGGGAAATCCGCCGAGTCCGTATCCCCGAGCACGTAGATGTTGCCTAGGCCGTCAGGCACGACAGTGGATACGCGGTCCCATCCCGAGCCGCCCAGGAACGTGGAAAACAGCAAGGTTTCGCCCGTGCTGTTGAACTTCGTCACGTATCCGTCCTCAGAGCCGCCGTTGAATGCCTCAGACAAGGCCCCGGCCGTCGCCGGGAAGTCAGCAGACACCGTTTTCCCGACAACGTAGGTATTGCCATCTCCATCGATGTACAGGCCACGCGCTTCCTCTTGGTCGCTGCCGCCCAGGAAAGTCCCCCACTCCAGCGCTGCCGGGTTTTCGGCGTCGCCGATGAGGGAGTCGGACGGATCGTTAGGATCGGTCCCCGCGTGGACCTCGTCACCGTCCGTGTATCCGTCACCGTCCGTGTCCGAATAATCCGGGCGGGTGCCCCAGTTGTATTCATCGACATTGCTCAACCCGTCGCCATCCAGGTCGCCGGCGGCATCGTCCACGTTCGGCTCCAAGCCGTAAAGGCTCTCCCACCAGTCGGGCATCCCGTCTGCATCAGCATCCCCCGTACCGCCTGCCGGATCCAGCTTCAGGACAAATCCATCGCGATTCCCGTTGTAGGTGGTGTCGTAGGCATCCGGTGTGAACGGGAAGTTTTTCGACTGAGTCCGGCCGTAGACATAGATGTTGTCCGCCGGGCCCAAGGCCATGAAGTAATCTCCCTCGAAATACATCCCTCCCACAAAGGTGCCGTACAGAAGCGTCGTCAGGGAGGCGTCGAACTCGGCAACGTACTGGTCCGTGTTACCGTTATAGGTTCGGTCAAAGGCTCCGGGCGTGTTCGGAAAATCCTCCGACCGCACCATGCCGGACACCCAGAGGTTGCCGCTGCCGTCAAGCTCAAGTTCGTGAACCGTGTCGAACTCGGCGCCGCTCAGATACGTCCCGGCAAGCACGGCGCTGCCTGTGGCATCAAGCAACACCACAAAACCGTCCCGGTCGCCGTTGAACGTCTCGCCGTAGGCACCGGACGTGACAGGGAAATTCAGCGAGTCGGTCCAGCCAGACAGGTAGACCTCGCCAGTGTCCGTCAAGGCCACGTGCCGGCCTGTGTCGTCGCCACTCCCGCCGATGAGCGTTGAGAAGAGGAGAGCCGTTCCATCCGCGCTAAGCTTCGCCACATAGGCGTCGCCCCAGCCCCCGTGACTTGTGTCGAAAGCGCCCGAGGTCGTCGGGAAATCTATCGAATCCGTATTTCCTCCGACGTATACTTCGCCAGCGGCATTGACCGCCAGAGAGGAGCACAGTTCATCCGCGCTTCCCCCCAGGAATGTCGAGTAAACCAACGCACTCCCGTCAGCGCTGAGTTTTGTGATGAAGCCGTCCGACCCGCCCCCGCCGAACGTGGGGGCGTAGGAGCCGGAAGTGGTCGGGAAGTCCGATGAAGCGGTTCGCCCTGCGATATAGAGGGACCCTGCCTCGTCCAGCACGATTGCGCTGCGTTCCCTCGGGCTGTCGTCATTGGCTCCGCCAATGAACGTCGAGTAAAGCAGCGTATCTCCCGTAGCGTTCAGCTTCGCTACAAAGACATCCTCGGAGCCGTTGAACGTCGTGTCGTAGGCGCCCGGTGTTGTTGGGAAGTCCGCTGAAGTCGTGCTGCCAACCACGTAGATGTTTCCTGCGTCATCCACGCAGAGATCCGACGCAAAGTCATCCCCCGAACCGCCCAAGAACGTGGCAAATACGAGCGCGTCGCCGGTATCGTTGAGCTTGGCCACATAGGCATCGTCCGTTCCGCCATTGAAGCTCTCATCGTAGGCGCCCGGCGTGACGGGAAAGTCGGTAGAACATGTCCGCCCGGCCACGTAGCTGTTGCCCGAGGTATCCACCGCCAGCCCCGATGCCTCTTCGATGTCCGTCCCACCCAAGAAGGTGCTCCACACAAGCTGGGCGGGATTCTGCGCATCGCCCAGAGGGGAACTTGACGCGCTGTTGGGATCCTTCCCCGCCGCCACCTCGTCGCCGTCGCTATAGCCGTCGCCATCAGAGTCCGGATTATCCGGGTCAGTATTGCGATTGTATTCATCGAGGTTGTTTAGCCCGTCGCCATCCAGGTCGCCGGCAGCGTCGTTCACGCCCGGATCCAGGCCGTAAAGGTTCTCCCACCAATCGGGCATCCCGTCCCCGTCGCTATCCCCCATGCCCGCCGCCGGGTCGAGCTTCGTAATGAAGAGGTCCCCGCCATCTGCGTATTGCGTATCGTACGCCCCCGGCGTAACAGGGAAGTCAGCTGATTTGGTCCGTCCCAGTAGGAAGAGGCTACCGTCTGGGCCGAATTCGGTGAAACTGTCCATACCCTCGCCGTCACTGCCCCCGAGGAACGTGCCATACAGCAAATGGCCTAGCAGGCCATCAAAACTCACCAAGAACATGTCGTATTCGCCACTCAGCGTCCGGTCGAACGCACCGCGCGTCGTCGGAAAATCAGAGGAATACGCGAAGCCGGAGAGCCAGACGTTTCCTACACTGTCAACGAGAACCGTATGGCCCTGATCGCGCAAGAACCCACCGATATACGTCGACGCAAGCAACTGGCCGCTGGCGTCAAGTCTCGCGCAAAACGCGTCCCTGTCTCCGTTGAAGGACTTGTCATAGGCGCCCGGTGTAACCGGGAAATCCCAGGATTCCGTCCTCCCCGACACGTAAAGGCCGCCGCTTCCATCAACGGTCGCCCGATTCCCGTGTTCGCCGGCGCTTCCGCCCAGAAACGTACTATATGCCAGAGCCGTGCATGACGCGTTGAACTTCGTAACAAATGTATCGTCCGGGCCATCAAGAACCGCATCGTTCGCCCCCGGAGTGGTCGGGAAATCCCATGAACTCGTGGTGCCGATGACGTGCAACTCGCCCGTGGCGCTGATGGCCAAGGAATGGGCCACCTCGGAGCCGCTGCCCCCGAGATACGTTGAATACACCAGGACGCCGCAATCGCTCGATAGTTTCACCACGAAGGCGTCATTGTCCCCATTGTGCGTTCCATCGTAGGCATCCGGGCTCGTCGGGAAATCAGCTGAAGCCGTCGCGCCCGCAAAGCACAAATTGCCCGACGCATCCAATACAAGAACCTGGTCCTCGTATGGATACTCCCGCGATGACCCGCCCAAGAACGTCGAGAAGAGCAGTGTATCGCCTGTCGAATTGAGCTTCGCAATGAACACGTCCTCATCGCCGTTGAAGGTCGTGTCATACGCGCCGGAGGTCGTCGGAAAATCCTCGGAGGTCGTGCTGCCGATGAGGAAGATGTCACCCAGGTCGTCCACCAGGATGTCCCAAACCCGGTCCTCGCCCGAGCCGCCCAGGTACGTCGAGAACACGAGCGCGTCGCCCGTGCTGTTCAACTTGGCCACATAGGCATCTTCGCTGCCGTCGAGCGTATCGTCGTAAGCGCCCGCTGTGGTCGGGAAATCAGGGGATTCTGTGTCCCCGGCCAGATAGACGTTGCCTTCCGCGTCCACGACGTGCGCACATCCCTCATCCCAATCGAGTCCGCCCACAAACGTGCTCCAGATCAACTGCGCCGGATTCTCGGCATCCCCCAGCGCAGAGCTGGATGGGTCGTTAGGATCGGTTCCGGCGTGGACTTCGTCGCCATCGGTGTATCCGTCGCCGTCCGTATCGGGATTGCCGGGGTCGGTTTGCGCGTTGTACTCTGCCAGGTTGCTCAACCCGTCGCCGTCCGGATCGTCAGCCGCATCATCCACATCCGGATCCAGGCCACGCCAGTTTTCCCAATCATCTGACATGCCATCGCCGTCACTGTCAGTCCAAACAACGTACTTGGCGAGAAAGGCATCCCGTCCTCCGGCACTGGCAAGTGAGGTCTCGTTAGGTTCCCCAAAGCCGAAAGCCGCGCCGCCCGTGAAGCATCCCGTGACAAGCGCCGTACCGTCGTCCAGAACACTCACGTCGTACCCGGTGCTCGTAGTGCCCGCTCCACCAGCCCAGTTTGCACGGGCAAGCGTCCCGTCCATACGGTATTTCGCGAGAAAACCATACTGGATCGAGGCATCGCCTGTTGAGAGCGTGGTTTCGTTAGCTTCTCCCGGACCAAAGGTCACCTCGCCGCGGAAATAGCCCTGAATCAGCACGGTGCCCCGCTCGGCGCGCTCAATGGCATGGGAACCAGATGACCCCGCAAACGCTCCTGTATCATTGACGGCCTCCTTAGCCCAGACCAACGAGCCGTCGGCGCGGTAGCGCGCCAGGAACATCCGCGGGCCATCCGACGTCAGGGTCGTCTCGTTAGGCTCCCCGGCGGCAAAGGTCACCGGGCCATCAATGTAGCCTGTCACAATGATGGAGTCGTCTTGAAGTGCCGTGACCGCATACGCCCGGTCGGTTCCGCTGGCTCCAAAGCCTTCCGCCCAGGCAACCGTGCCGTCGGGGTGGTAGCGTGCGATGAAGCCGTCATAGTCGTCACCGACAAGGGTCGTCTCGTTAGGTTCGCCCGGGCCAAATGTGGCATTGATTCTGAAGTAGCCGACGACCATGGCACTGCCATCGCTCAACGCAGCCACATCATTGAAGTACAGTCTGTCGTTCGCCAGTGCCTCCTTGGCCCAAGCCAGGGTCCAGTCCGGGTTGTACTTGGCGAGAAAACCGTTGTAAAGGCTATATCCACTGCTGTTTAGCGTTGTTTCGTTGGGCTCACCTTCACCGAAAATCGTTTCCCCCCGGAAATAGCCGACGAGGACCAGACTGCTGTCGCCGCAAAGGTCGAAACCTCTTCCGTAGGCGCAGTCGTAGCTCTTTCCAGCGTAGACTACCCGCTCCAGAGTGCCGTCCAGACTGTAATTGATCAGGACGTTCTGGGCGCTGGCGCTTGCCCCCACCAGGGTCGTTTCTTCGGGCTCGCCTGGCGCAAAGGTACCTATCCCGGAGAACCGTGCCTGAATCAGGGCGGTATCGTCAGGGAGTGTGATCACGCGGCGCGCGTAATCTGTGTACCACCCTCCGGCGCGCTTGGCCCAAGCCAAAGAACCGTCGGCGTTATACCCGGCGATATGAATGTCTAACCCCCCGCCAGCAACCAGTTCGGTCTCGCTGGGTTCGTCGGCGCCGAAGGTCGAGCTGTCCTCGAAGGTACCGACGCCGACTAGGCGGCCATCCGCGCCCGCAACTACACTGTAGCCACGGTCATCACTTGTGCCCCCGTCTTTTCGGACCCAAAGCAGCGAGCCCGCCTCGATCGGTGGATGATCATCTGGGTCGAGCGGGCTTGTGCCTGCGGCAACCTCCTCGCCATCCGACCAGCCGTCGGCGTCCGAGTCAGGAGCGTCCGTGTAGGTAAGGTAGTCTAGCGCTTCTTCACCATCCAGCAACCCATCATGGTCAGTGTCAGGGATGAACGGGTTCGAGGTGTATACATGTACTTCGTCGCCGTCGGGCATTCCGTCGCCATCTGTATCGGCGTCATTAGGATCAGTGTTGTTCTCATATTCTTCTAGGTTTGTAAGGCCATCACTATCACCATCATCCGTAGCATCGGCCGGGTTGTTCTGGTCGAGTTCGTGGGCATATTCCCAGTCGTTGGGGATCCCGTCACCGTCCCAATCAGTCCCGGCGGAAAACCTCGCCAAGTAGGCGTCTCGACCGCCCTCCGAAACCAGTGAGATTTCTCCCGGCTCGCCTGGCGCAAACGTAAGGGAATCGTCGAAATTACCTGCGAACGCCACACCCTCGTCGTAGAACGCACAGATAGCAGCGAGACTTGCATAGGAGCTATAGGCAGCGGCGATGCACTTGACGCTGTTCAAGGTCCCGTCAACACCGAAGTCGGCAAGGTAAAGGTTCTGGTCAGCCGTGGCGCTCAGCACCGTTTGGTTCGACTCTCCCTCGCCAAAGGTGGTCGTCCCCGAGAACAGCCCGGCCACAACTTGGTTCCCGCGTGGCGTAACGGCCACTCTTCCGGAGGTGCTGCCTTCTTCGCCGCTAGCCTTTGTCACCCATGCGAGCGTCCCGTCGCGGTCATACTTGGCGAGGTACGCGTCCGCGGTGACGCCGGCGTCCAAGATCGTCTCATTATCCTCACCTTCGCCGAACGTCGCTACGCCGTCGAAGGTGCCGATCACCAGTACACCATCCTCCCCGGGCGCAGTCCGACAGTCGTCCACCTCGACCTGCCCCGTACCGCAGGTATGCTTGATCCACTCGAGGACGCCTGCGGCGTTGTACTTAGCGACAAAGGCCTCGTAGACATTCGGGGCCGCAGGAGTGAACAGGGTCGACAGGGGGCCGCCCACAACGGTGACCTGGTTTCGGAACTGCCCCGCCACGTATCCGCCGCCGTCGCTGCACGCGGTCACGTACCCCCAAGAACTGGGGTGGATCTCGCGGGTGACGACAATGGGCTGAGCCCAAGCGACCGAACCATCGGAACGGTACTTGGCGTAAGCAAGATCCCAGTGCCCCGGAAAGGCAGAATAGACCGTCATTGCTCCAGGGCTTTCGGGGATGAACTCTACACGGCCTTGACAGCGAACAAGGGCGAGAATGTTGCCGTCCGGAAGCAACGCAATGTCGCGCCCGCCTGACCATGGATTCGTCTCATCGCCGTAGCTCTGCGAGGAAGTCTGCGTAGCCCAGGCCAGACTACCGTCGGGGTTGTATCTGGCCAGGAACATATCGTGATCTAAGGACATCAACGTGCGTTCGTTCAGCTCACCCGGACCAAAGACGGCCGTGTAAGAGAACCGGCCTTGAACGACACAACTTCCGTCCGCAAGGGCCTCGACGGCAAGCGGGTAATCGTGCCCGATGCCTCCCCCTTGGGTTATCCAAAGAAGACCGCCGTCAGGAATGTACTTGGCGACATAGACATCCAACGCCCCAGCGGACACCAGTGTGGTTTCATTCGGGCCACCTTCACCGAATGTCGCCGACCCCTCGAATATCCCGGCCACGACCATGCTCCCGTCGTCAAAGGAGACCATTGTCTGCGCCTGGTCTCTGTCCGGCCCTCCGTCCCGACGCGCCCACAACAGTTCCCGCCCCTCGACGGGGTAGCTGGATGCGTCCAGCGGGTTGGTACCGGCGCGGATTTCGTCGCCATCGGTGTATCCGTCGCCGTCCGTATCGGGATTGCCGGGGTCGGTTTGCGCGTTGTACTCGGCTAGGTTGCTCAACCCGTCCCCGTCCGGATCGTCAGCCGCATCATTCACATCCGGATCCAAGCCACGCCAGTCCTCCCAATCATCTGACATGCCATCGCCGTCACTGTCAGTCCAAACAACGTACTTGGCGACGAAGGCGTCGTTGTCCCCGGCGCTCGTCAAGAAGGTCTCAAAGGGTTCGCCCTTCCCAAGGACAGCGGCCCCGTTGAAGTAACCCGCAACAAGTACCGTACCCTCGCCCAAGACACTCAGGTCGTAACCGGACCAGGCCCGGGTCGCACCGCCGATCCACCTGACCCACGCAAGCGTTCCATCCCAACGGTACTTGGCGAGGAACCCATACTGGAGGGACGCGTCGCCCGTTGAGAGTGACGTCTCGTTCAGCTCTCCCGGCCCAAAGGTTGCCGTACCACTGAAATAGCCCTGAATCACGAAGCTTCCGGGCTCGGAACACTCAAGAGCCCGGCCCGCAGAGGCGCCCGCAAAAGCCCCCGTATCGTTGAAGGCTTCTTTGGCCCAGACCAACGAGCCGTCTGAACGGTATCGGGCAAGGAACATCCGTAGGCCATCCGAGGCGAGCGTTGTTTCGTTGGGCTCGCCAGCGCCAAACATGACTGTTCCGTCAACACGCCCCGTCACGATGACAGAGTCGTCGGGCAACGCTGCTACGGCGTATCCGTAATCAGAACTCGACGCGCCAACCTGCCTGGCCCAGGCCAGGGCACCGTCCGCGCGATAGCGAACGACAAAAAGGTCATAGTCATCAGCGATAAGGGTTGTTTCATTGGGCTCGCCTGGGCCGAACGTTGCCGCACCTCGGAAGTACCCGGCAACTACTGCGCTGTTATCGCTCAGAAGGGTCACATCATAAGGGTATAGGCGGTCATCAGAAACAGCTTGCCTAGCCCAAGCCAACGTTAGATCTGGATTATACTTGGCGAGAAACCCGTGATAGTGCGTAGTGCCAGGGAACACGGTCTCGTTCGGCTCGCCTTCGCCAAGGACCAACTGACCTCGGAAATAGCCGCAGATGACGGAACTGCCGTCGTCGAAGATGTCTAGTCCGCGCCCATAAGCATAGTCGTAACTCTTGCCTGCATGGGTCACCCGGGCCAGGGTACCGTCCATGCTGTAGTTGACGAGGACGTTCTGGGCGCCAGTGCTTGGGCCGACAAGCGTGACCTCATTCGGTTCACCGGGGCCAAAGGTTCCCGTTCCCGTGAACCGCGCTTGGAACAAAACACTACCTTCGGGCAGGACGGTCACCCAACGTGCGTAGTCAATGTTGGGCCCGCCGGCGCGCCTGGCCCAGGCAAGGGCGCCGCTGGTCTCATACCCGGCGACGCAGATATCAATCGAGCCGTCAGAAACTAACGCCGTTTCGTTAGGACCATCGGCCCCCATAATCGAGGTACCCTCAAAGCAACCGACGCCAACTGCTCGGCCATCCGAACCCACAACCATACTGTAGAGCCGATCATCGCTCAGGCCCCCGTCTCTTCGGGCCCAGGTCAGCGAACCTATCTCGAGCGGTGGATGATCATCTGGGTCGAGCGGGCTTGTGCCTGCGGCAACCTCCTCGCCATCCGACCAGCCGTCGGCGTCCGAGTCAGGAACTTCCGTGTGGGTAAGGTAGCCTAACGCTTCCTCACCATCCGACAATCCGTCATGGTCTGTATCAGGAATAAACGGGTTGGAGCTATACACCTCGTCGCCATCGGGCAGTCCGTCGCTATCGGTATCGGCATCGTTGGGGTCCGTGTTGCTCTCATATTCCGCAAGGTTGGTCAGGCCATCACCATCGCCATCCCCCGCAGCATCCACCGCGTCGTTCCGGTTCAGCCCATGAGCAGTTTCCCAGCTATTGGGCATCCCGTCACCATCCCAATCCTGCCCCACGGAGAACCGCGCCAGGAAAGCGTCTCGGTCACCCTCTGAAACGAGTGACACCTCTCCCGGCTCGCCTGGCGCAAATGCAAGGGTACTATCGAAATAGCCCGTGAAGGCCACACTCTCGTCGTAGAAAGCGCACGCTGCGCTGATACTTGCATATGTGCTGTAGGCGGCGGCAATGCACTTGACGCAGGCCAAGGTGCCGTCAACACCGTAGTCAGCAACGAATATCCTCTGCTCGGCCACGGCGGCAAGCACCGTCTCGTTCGGCTCTCCTTCGCCAAAGGTCACTGTTCCAAAAAGCGGTCCGACCACAACCGCGTTTCCTCGCGGCGTCAGGGTCAGTTCCCCGCAGGTGAAGCCTTCCTCGCCGGCGGCCTGCTTTGCCCATGCCAGCGTGCCATCGCAATTGAACTTGGCCAGGTACATATGCCCGAAAACGCCCGCGTTAAGGCTCGTCTCATTGGGCTCCCCCGCCCCAAAGGTGGCAACACCCTGGAATGACCCAACGACAAGGACACCATCCTCCCCGGGCGCAGTGCGACAGTCGTCTATTTCGACTCGCCCTGAGCCATAGACGCGCTTCACCCACTCAAGGACGCCGACGGCGTTGTACTTGGCCACGAATGTTTCGTAGACACCCGGCACAGCGGGCGTTAGCACGGTCGAGAGCGGGCCGCCGACCACGGCCACCTCGCGCCTGAAATGGCCCACCACATACGCGCCGCCATCCTCACACGCAGCAACCTGGCCTGTAATATCGCTCCCCGCCTCATGGCTGACAGCCAGGCGTTCCGCCCAAGCGACTGAACCGTCGGGATTATATTTGGCGAGACAAAGGTCGTATTCGTTGTCCAGATTCGACACAAACATCATTTGGCTCAGATCACCTGGAATGAAGCAGACTCCGCCCTGAATCCGAGCCAAGGCAAGAATGGAGCCATCCTCCGAGAGAGAGATGTCCGCGCCTAAGGCCATGTGGTCAATGGAAAGCGTCTGCCGAACCCAGACCAAGGCGCCATCGGCGTCGTATTTGGCCAAGAACACGTCATGAGACGGGGAATCGACGACGGTTTCGCTGGGTTGTCCAGAGCCAAAGGTGGCGGTGGCTGAGAACCGGCCTTGAACGATAAAACTACCATCGGGAAGGCCCTCGACGGTATACGGGTAGTCATAGTCCGCGCCGCCCGCTTGGGTGGCCCAAAGCAGGCTGCCGTCCGCCGCGTACTTGGCGAGATAGAGGTCCCTATCCCCAACGGACACCAACGTGGTCTCGTTCGGTTCGCCTTGGCCAAACGTCGCGGCATCTTCGAAGCGTCCGGCCTCAACCATCGAGCCGTCGTCGAAGGACGCTATCGAGACAGGATACTCCTCGGCCGCGCCGCCGTCCCGACGCGCCCCAATCAGCTCCCGCCCCTCGACAGGGTAGCTGGATGCGTCCAGCGGGTTGGTACCGGCGGCCGCTTCGTCGCCGTCGGTGTAGCCGTCGCCGTCGGTGTCAGGATTGTCTGGGTCCGTGCTGTTATTGTGCTCCTGGAGATTTGTCAGGCCATCGTTGTCGAGATCGAGGCCGGCATCTGAGGGGTCGTCCGGGTCGAGACCCTGGTCCTCTTCCCAATCGTCGGACATACCATCGGCATCCCTGTCGGTCCAGACAACGTACTTGGCGAGAAACGCATCCCGTCCTCCGGCACTGGTAAGTGAGGTTTCGTTGGGTTCCCCGGCGCCGAAAGCCGCGCCGCCTGTAAAAGAGCCCGTGATAAGCGCCGTACCGTCGCCCAAGACACTCAGATCGTAGCCGCTCATCGTGTGTCCCGCACCGCCGAACCAGGTCACCCATGCAAGCGTGCCATCCCAACGGTATTTGGCGAGGAACCCATACTGGCGGGAAACGTCGCCCGTTGAGAGCGTCGTTTCATTGGCTTCTCCCGGCCCAAATGTCACCGCACCGCTAAAATAGCCCTGCACCAGGAAGCTGCCATGCTCCGAACCTCGAACAGCACGGCCTGTGGAGAATCCCGCAAGCACCCCCGCACCGTTGACGGGTTCCTTGGCCCAAACCAACGCGCCGTCCGCGCCGTATCGAGCCAATAGCATCCGTCGGCCATCCGAGTTGAGCGTTGTTTCGTTAGGCTCCCCTGCACCGAAGGTAGCGGCGCCTTCGACATAGCCGGTGACAATGACGGAATCGTCTTCGAGGACCGTAACGGCGTAACCGCGTTGGTAATCATCACCTTCGATTTGTGTGACCCACGCGAATGTGCCGTCGGCGTTATACCGCGCGACAAAGCTATCATAGGACACTGCGGCAAGGGACGTTTCATTGGGCTCGCCCGCGCCGAACGTTGCCGCGCCAAGGAAATACCCAGCAACTACTGCGCTGTCATCGCTCAATATGGCCATATCATGCGGGTACAGACGGCCATCGCAGACAGCCTCCCTAGCCCAGGCAAGGGACCAGTCCGAATTGTACCTTGCGAGGAAGCCGTACTGACTGTCCCCGTCCGGCAGGAAGACGGTCTCGTTGGTTTCGCCTTCCCCAAACACCGTCTCGCCCTGAAAATAGCCGACAAGTACTACGTCGTCGGTACTGGTGAGGTCGAAGGCGCGTCCAAAAGCGGTGCCGTAGCTCTTGCCGGCGTAGACTACTCGCGCCAGAGTGCCATCCATGCAGTAGTTGACGAGGGCATTTTGTGCGCCGTCGCTTGCCCCCACCAGCGTGACTTCATTCGGCTCACCGGGGCCGAAGGTTCCCGTCCCCGAGAACCGGGCCTGGATCAAGGCGCTACCGTCAGTCAGGATGGCGACACGCCGTCCATAATCCGTGAGCGTCCCGCCCGCGCGCTTCACCCACTCTAGCGTCCCGTCTGCGTCGTAACCGGCGATGTGAATGTCTTGTTGCCCCGCCGCGACCAATGCCGTTTCGCCCGGCTCACCAGCACCAAATGTAGCGCCATCTGTGAAGTACCCGGTGGCGACACTTCGTCCATCCGCCGCCGCTACAATGCCGAAGCCACAGTCATCGTTAACCGCCCCGTCACTTCGGGCCCAGACCAGCGAGCCCGCGCCAAGCGGAGGATAATCATTCGGGTCGAGCGGGGCCGTGCCTGCGGCGACTTCGCGGCCATCCGACCAACCGTCGCCGTCCGTGTCCGGGTTGTTCGGATCGGTACCGTAGTTGCTGATTTCCTCGAGGTCGGTCAATCCATCGCCATCGCAGTCGGCCGCTGCATTCGTACCTGTGCCGCTCAGCGCGAGAGATATCATGGGCATGACAAGGTCGTCGCTGATGATGATCAATCCATCTTGGAAGAACTCCGACAGGCACGTCGCTATCGGGGCGAATCGCACGTCGAAACTGGTTTCCCCCTCGGGCGGCAGTTCCAGGGGCAGTTCCGGCAATCCCTCGAGCGAAAAGGCGTTTGTGCCTCCGTAAGTGGTGTAGATGGCGTCGATGCTGTAGATGCTCGTGATCGTCAGGAATGCCGCGCTTGTATTGTAGATGGACACCGTCGCCGCGAGGCTGTCCATAGCCTCGACGGCGGGAAACGGCAGGGCCAGGTCATCGCTCGGTGGGATGGAGTCCGCAACCGCCACAGAGCTCTGTGACTCCAAAGCCACGCCCCGGCCCTCAAAAAACGTACCCGTTACCGAGAGCGCTGACGCAGGAATATGAGATGCCGGTGGGCCACTTGCGTCCGCCCGGGCACATAGGGCAAAAGCAAGGAATGAGAACAGTAAACACAGACAGAAACTAGCCCGATTCATCGTCAGTCCCTCTTAGTCTTTATCAACGATTCCTCAACCCGCGGCTTACGCGGATGAAGATACAGCCAATTGAAGCAAGCTTACGAGCCCCTCACCTGGACCGCGAAAGGTCCAGCTCTTGCGATAACCTATTCAATCCCAGCCGGTGAGAGCGTCCCCCGGGCCACGGAAGAGCAACACTTACGTAGCCGGCCATCTTTGAGGAACATTCAATCACTCCTGCCCGAAACCCCACCTGCAAATGCGCCAGAATAAGCCTAGGAGACTATAGCAGGTGCGACGGTTTTTGTAAATGTTTTTGGCATATTTATTACTTCACAAGACTAAATATAATGCGCTTTATGCGCCTATTGCACGGCCGACAATTTGTTTGGACTTCCCCACAGGTCCCCCGAGGACGCCCACTCATTCCTCGGGGTCGACACTCCCGTCGGCTCGAATAAGCTCGTAGTACCAATCTTCCAGGTCATCCACGAGCTTGCTCCACGAAAAGCCTTCTTCGGCCGTCTTGCGCGCGGTCTCACCCATCGTGCGAGCAAGCTCCGGATCGCGCAAGAGGCGGAGCGCCGCATCGGCCATGCTTTCCGGCGTCGCCTCAGCGAGGAGGCCGACATGGTATTGCTCGAAAAGCCACTTGACCTCGCCGACGGGATTGGACACCGTAGGACGCCCCAAGCACATGTAGTCACCGATCTTGTTGGGCCAGCGCCCAACGTTGGCTATCTTGTCCGGGAAGGGCATGAGGAACACATCCGCCGCAGCGAGATGCGACGGCAATTCCCTATACGGAAGCACGCCCAAGACCTTGACCCCAGACATGTTAGCGGGGTCACGCAGCATTCGCCGCACCACCCGCTCCGTGGCGCCGCCGGTGAGCAGCAGGATGGTCCCCGGGAAGGAGCTGCGGACAATCTCATAGGCGTTTACGGCCATCCCCAGATCGATGAGAACGTCAAGGCCGGAGAAGCAGAGGACGGGAACATCCAGGGGAATCCCCTGCCGCGCCCTGCTCTCGTCTCTGGGAAAGACTTCTGAGAACACATCGAGGTTAACCCCGCCGGGAATGCGATGGCATCGCTCGCGAGGCACGCCAAGCTCAAGCGCTCGATCAAGCAAGGCGTGGCTGATAGCGCTGAGTCCGTCAAGCTTCTTGCGGTAGTGCTCTTCGAAGAAGACTTCGAGCCAAGCGAAGAAGTACTGATACCAAAGGGGGCGCCGCTCTCTGATGAGGCCCCCTCTTCCCCACCAGTCGCTCCAGTCGCTGACGATGGGTATGTGCTTCGCACGGGCATAGGCTAGTGCGGGCCAGACGACGGCGGGACGCGTGTCGAAACATTGAATCAGGTCGTAGTGCTTGTCTTCGCGGAAAAGAAACCGGCGGCGGCGAAAGGCGCAGACAGGATCCCACCCCTGGCGCAGCGAGCCAACCATGAGATCCGGGCTTTCGACAACTCGAAAGCCGTCGACGTGTTCGATCTTTGTGCGCCAGCGTTCCGTGTCCGCGTGGCAGATGACATCGACGTGGTGCCCACGCACGGCCAGTTCGCGCGCCCAAGGCTGCGCACGGAAGACACTCTTGAAGCGGCGGTGATTCGTTACGCAGAGGAGGTTAAGCGGTTGACGTACGTCCATTGCCCTCCCTCTCGTCTCCTTGGAGACCCTCACCCAACTTCCTGAGTCTGACACACGCCGCAATCATCACCACGCGGCCAGGCGCCGCCTACAGGATAGCAGATTCGCGCGCCTCAACGTGTTTTCCGCGCGGGCCTTGTCACGCTCGTGTTCAGCTATCCCATCCTGTGCCTCTGATGCGGGTACACGCCCAACGGAACGGGAAGATGCTACCGGAAGAAAACGTCGAAATGCGGCTCCATCGAAAACCTGCATGCCGGCGTCTGGATGAACTGATGCTTTCGTGGCCGTCGCGCCGCCGCGGCTCTTTCCCAATACATCACGCCCATAGCAGCAGTTCAGACATATGAAACGGCGCGGTCATAGATGGCGCGCAGCCGCTTGAAGTAGTGTTCCTCCCCATGCTCGCGAGTGGCTCTTTCGCGGGCCGCCCGGCCCATGGCGCGGCACATGTCAGGATCTTCCCAGAGCCTCCTCATCTTCGCGGCCAGGTCCTCTGCCTCCGCGGGCTCGAAGAGAAGCCCCGTGACGCCATCGTCCACCAGCTCTGGCAAACCGCCGATATTGGAGGCAATTACAGGCAGCCCATTGGCCATCGCTTCGAGAATGACCAACGGGCACATCTCAAACCACCGGCTGGGCACCACCAGAAACCGCGCGCCTCGATAAAAGTCCGCCATCTCCGGCCCGCGCAGCACTCCCGCGAAACGTGCGTTTGCCGGCGCCAGGGACTCCCACGCGCCTTTGCTGGGCCCATCGCCAGCAAGACGCAGGGGGATATCAGGAAGCAGATGGGCCGCCGCCAGCAGCGTGTTCCCTCCCTTTTCAGGACTCAGGCGGCCCGCGAAGGCAGCGTATTCCCCAGTGGCCGGGTCGGCCACCGACTCGGGGAGAGCCACCATGTTCGGCAGCACCTCGATTCGCTCTTTGGCGTATCCAGCAGCGGCCAGCCGCTCTTTGGCGAAATGGGTCAGGGCAATGAAGATCGTCACGTTGTCTCGGAAGAGGTGGAATGCCTGGGCAAACGCGCTCCTGAGAGCATAACCGATGCTCTCGCCCATGTTCTCCCGACAATTCAGCAGGGCGCACCAGTAGGGACGCCCCCCAACGCAGCGCTCACAGACTTGGCCCTTGCGAAGATGCGCCCAGTGTGGACAAACCAGCCCGTAGTTGTGGACACTCATGACGGTAGGAACGCCCGCGCGGCGTGCGGCCACCAGTACAGACGGGGAAAAGAGAGGGTAGAGATTGTGCGCGTGGACCACATCGGGGCGCTCCCGCGCCAGGAGCGCATCCATTTCGGCGTATGCCTTGCGGCTATAGATGCCGCTGAAAAACGCCCCAACCTTGCCGGCAAAGCTCTCCCCGAGGTCCTTGCTCGAGCGAGTGGCCACTTCAACCTGCATGCCGTATTTCGGCGCCAGGGCCGCAGTGGTATCCACGACGGCTTTCTCCCCGCCGTGAACACTCCGGTAGTCGTTGTAAAGCGACAGTATCTTCAAGGGACCGGCCTCAGGGAATCGCCCATTCCTTCATACGCTCCTCGTCCCCGCATCCGCGGATCATCAGTCCCTCCG
This sequence comes from Candidatus Hydrogenedentota bacterium, assembly GCA_963674865.2. GTDB lineage: Bacteria > Hydrogenedentota > Hydrogenedentia > Hydrogenedentales > SLHB01. The sequence goes on along the minus strand of CAXXYE010000011.1, from coordinate 217,773 downwards.
AACCCTTATCGCTTATCTTCTTCGCGGGAATGCCTCCTATGGTGATGTTCGGCTCCTCGAAGGACTTGTTGACAACGGCGTTGGCCCCGATGGCAATGCCATCGGCAATGCGAATGGGGCCGAAGATCTTGGCCCCCGGGCCGATATAGACATTGTTGCCGATGAGCGGGGCGTGGTCCTGCGCTCCGGCCTCCGTGCCGATCATGACCCCCGCCTGGATCCTGCAGTTTGCCCCTATTCGGGAGCCCGTATTGGCTCCCGTGGTGCTGCCGTAGTGGGCCAGAGAGAGGCCGGGACCGAAAACGTTCAGGGGGATGTGAAAACCTGTCATCACGGAGAGGCGATGCAGATGGAATTTCGCCATCACCAGAAGCAGTCCGCCGAAGGGGCCGTGCTTGCAGTTCTGGAGATATTCGACGCGCCTTAGGGCTCTTTGGTAGCGCCATTCTTCATCACGAAACAGTCTGGGCCGTTTTCGTGTCTGCTCGAGCGATAAGCGATCACATTCGAGATAATACAAGTAATCTTGATAAGAGCGTATCATTGCCAGCTTTCCATACCTATGACGAGGAACCCTTTTCAGCGGGAACGCCCTTTGTCACGCCTTTCCTGAACTCCACTGACTCGAAAAATCTTCGCTGCTTGAAGAGTTTCGGGCCGAGCAACGCTAAGGCTTCACGCGAGTATCCAGCGAAACGCCACAATAGGCACCTTTGCTCAAGCGTCCGGACGTGATCTCGGGCGACAGTCCACATGAGATAGCGCGGCAAGAAAACGAGGAAGGCCTGTCCCGTGCGCGCGAGCCACAGCAGAAGCATCCGCACAGGGCCTCGGTACCGGTGATCGAAGTAGGCAAGCCCAAGTCCTGTCTTGAGTTCGCTGAATCGAAAGTACTCCCGCGTCAATCGATTCGGCGGTGTCCGATGGTACACAACCGACTTCGGCGCAAGCCACTGCTGATAGCCCGCGGCGCGCACGCGCAAGGCAAAATCCATATCGGAACTCCCCCAGCGCATGTTTCCGTCGAAATCGCCCACGGCGTCAAACACCTCGCGCTTGACAAGTTGGTTATCCGTGCCGGGGAACTCGCGACGGCCAAAAAGCCGGGGCGTGCCACTCTCCTCGGAGGCCGCGCGCTCACGGAGAATAGTCCTTCGACAGCCGGGCGCGATCTGCCTTAACTGGGCCTCGGGCAAATCGAGGTGCACCGCCCCGCCGACATGGGGCGCACCCGTTTCCGCGGCCGCATCGTAGAGTTCGCCAAGCCAATCAGGCTCGGCATATTCGTCATCATCCATAAAGGCTATCCAGGCGCCCTGCGATCTGCGGAGTCCGGTGTTCCTGGCCTGGGCAACACCCGGTTGGGGCTCGTGCACGTACTTAACCGGCACGCGCGAGCCCTGCGCCATACCCTCGACAACCGCCTTCGTGTCATCCGTCGAAGCGTTATCCACCACGACAATTTCGTAGTCGAACCGGCCGTTGTGCCTTTGCGCCATGACACTTTCGAGGGCGTCGTGGAGCATCCCTGCACGATTGTAGGTGGGGATGAGCACGGTGATGAGCGGGACTTCCATCGGACTAGTCCGCTTCGCGCATTACGAAGCCCGGGGCCGCCCCCCGTAGCCGCGGCAGCCATGGGGCGTACTCAGGCATGAGCATCGGGCAATTCCTCCGCGCCGCGCCGCAGTTCCTCGTCTTCGCGGAAACCGAGGTAAGCCAAGACGGCGAAACTGCCAAACACGATGTGCGAAACGCTGAGGTAGATGGACTCGAAGACGCACACCATCATGCAGAAAAGCAGGAAGGCGGCAAAGAAAGCGTAGACAGGGTCGCGACTTCTTTGGAAGCGGAACAAGGCGCGTGCAATCCCGCATCCCCAAACGAGGAGGAAGAGCGCCAAGCCCACCACGCCCAACTGAAGCAACATGTCCACATAGTTGCAGTGGGCGTTTTGGAGCGCCCATTGCTGGCCGTGAGAGATCTCATCGATCTCACGAGGCCCCCAGAAGCTCGCGTATCCGTAGCCAAGGATAGGCCGTTCACCGATATAGGGCAGGCAGTCTTTCCAGATAGCCGTGCGCCCGGTTAGCGTTGCCACGGACTCGGGCGAATCTCCACGCCCCAGGAGAACGCCTTCTCTCAGGGACGCTTCGCCGGCAATGAGCAATAAGATACTTAACACCAGCGAAATCGCTAGCACAAGAGAGAACTTGCGGGGGCCCGTGAAGACGAGCATGAGATAGAAGAACGAGGCGGCAATGGCGCTGCTGAAGGCCGCACGCGATCCCGTGAGGACAAGGAAGACCAGCGCGACCGACGCGATCCCAAGCGGCAGGCGCCGCCATTTCGCCGCGCCATGCGCCGCCGCGAAACCGGCAAGCAGAATAAGGCCGCAGTTCCGCCCTTGGGCATTGGGATGAACACTCCCGCTGAAGCGATAGCCTTGCGAAAGCGGCTGAAAAGTGCCGTGCACGACTTCCGCAAGGAAGCCCACAACAAGATAGGACAACGAGGCGACAAGCAGAAACATCAGAATATCGCGACGGGAGAAGCGCCCCGCCACCGCCAGGGCCGCCAGCAGGAACATGGCGAAAACCACGAGTCTGCGAAGAGCCAAGGACTCATTCTGAGCCCAGATATAGCTCCCAAGACACCACAGCACATACAGCAGAATGGCCCATCCTAGGAAGCCGCGCACACGAAAAGCGCCTCGCCTTACGCGGAACAGGCTGACGAGCCCCCAAGCGCCCAGCAATAGAAATACGACACGCCGAACAGGATTGCCTTCGGCGGTTCGTGAAGCAATGGATTCCGCGGTGCCCCGCCCGAATGATTCCTGAATCGAGATGCTGAGGTTGTGCGCAGCCAGGAAGATGGCAAGTGTGAGAAACGCAAAGGACAGCCACGGCCGCTTGTCTGTACGCGGCACAGCCTCTCTATCCTGGCATACCATCATGTCACCCGCCGTGCTACGGCGTTGCGTGCGGCCTCAACACTATGTGAAAAGCCGTCCATCTGACTCCCATCACGACGACACTGCTGAAAAGGGCCGCATACGCGGCGCCCAGCAGGCCGAAGTACTTCACCAAGAACGGCCCCAGCAGGAGCGTCGCCACCAATCCTCCCAGACTTGCGAGGAGATTGAGGCCCGGCCGCTCCATCGCCAGGAGCCCATACCTAGGCGCCGAGCCTAGGGCCGCGGCAAGTAGGTTAAAGGATAACACCCTCAAGGCCGATGCGCTACCTCTGAACTTCTCCCCGTAGAGAAGAACCACGGGGATATCCCCCAACACGAGCACCACCAAACACCATAGGCCTATGGCGACGCAGAGAACCGCCGTAGCCTTCCAAACCACTGCGTTGAGACGCGTGGGCCCTTGAAGCGCGGCACGTGCCGTCACGGGGCTAAGGTAGTTCTGCATCCCCAGAAGAAGGGGATTCAACATGCCCAGCACACCGGTACATGCGGCAAACACCCCCGTAACAGCCGCACCGTGGAAGAATGTGAGCAGCCACGGATAGAGTTGCCAACTCAGAAGGTAGAACATGCTGCCCGCGAAAAGCCATCGCCCAAAGGCCCAGTGCCGTCGAAATGTCTCCGCCACCGCCGTGCGAGAGAACGTGAAACGCCCTCGTCCATGCATCAATACGGCCAGCGAGACTGCGCCAGCACTAACACCGATCACCCAAACGGCTCTCCCTGCTGATAGATGGCCCCGGAAAGCCAGCGCCGAGAGAACGCCCAGTTGAAGGAGCGAAACCAGCGTATCCAATACGAAGGCTGCCCCGAACCGCAGTCTGGCGAAAAGGACATACCGTACGAAGTCACGAAGGAGAACAAGCGTCACCACGGCGGCAAGCGCCGACAAGACGATAACGAGCCCCCTGGGGGCAGCGGCAATGTGAAGGACTATGCTCGCCATGCCCAAGCAGACGGTGAAAACCGCGGAAAGGGCCAGGTGGCAAAGCAGGGCGCTGCCGGTGTACCGCGCCAGCTCCGTCGACTTCAGGCGCTGACAGAAGACGGTATAGGGCGTACTGATTAGCGAGCGCTGGACGCCCGAAACGAGGACGATGACGCTTAGTCCAAGGAGATAGAAACCTAGCTGTTCCTGGCTGCAGGCGCGTCCTATGACCACGCCGGTAAGAAGTCGTGTCGCGCTGAAAACAGCTTGGTCGGCCAGCACAGCCACGCCTCTCTGTCCAGCGGTTCTCAAGGAGCGCCCTTCGGCTCGCGTACGCTCGATTGGCGCCGTCATATGAATAGAGAACTCAACATCAAGACCCTTCGACAGGCTCATCCCAGACGGAAAGATCACGGCCCAACATGGATGCCAGCTCCCTGTTGCCCTCGGCATAGAATCCCGCCAGCCGCGCACGGACCTCGGCCGGCATCGCGACGGCGGCCGTTTTCTCCTTCGTGTTAAGTCGGTACCACATCCGGGCCAAGCGAGGAAACCGCCACCTGATCTTCGGGAATAACTCCTGCAACCTGCGCACCCTGGGCACAACACCCTTGTTGAGATGCACCCGGCTCGCGCGCTCCAGGAAGTCGTTGTCACATGAAAGGCCCAGGAAGTCGGCAGCTTGGGAGATTGCGCGCCGGCGATCGGCGAAATACTCCTCTGCGAGCAAGACGAGAATTTGCGAGCGTTCGAAATGCGCGAGGAAGGGGGCAAGCTGCCGGGCATACTCCCCGCGTTGAACATAGGAGAAGTAACGCAACGCGAAGGGGTCGTTCGCCGTACGTTCCTTCTCGAGCTCGACCGCACGCTCAAACGGGAGATTCTCACCCGCCGCGCGAACGCCGTGCCAGTAACCGGAATAGGCCCTATCGATGGGATTCCGCAGGATGGCAATCACCTTCACCCGCGGGATAACCTCGGCCATACGCTCCGCCACGTGTTCATAGTGGAGGTACTCAGGACTCGATTCCCCCGCAATATACCCTGGGGGACAGTCTTTGAAGTGGGCCGCGTACCATTCCACACCGCGCGCGTAGTTCGTGTCGTCCTGGAAAAAATCCAACTCCTTTGGCTCCGCGGCAAATACGCGTGGATGCTCCGCCAGTGCGAAATAAAAGGATGTTGTACCCGCCTTCTGCGCCCCTACGATAATGAAATCCGGAAGTCTCAGTCCGTCAGCCATGCGCTTCCCATCCTTGGAGCGCACCCGGGCATTTCCGTTCTTCCACTGTCCTCTCCTTTCCGCTCCGGCCGCGCCAACACACGCGAAATCCCGTTCCGGCCGTCATTCACCGCCGCCGTATGAGGGGGCATTTCACGGAGCATTGAGGAATACGCCCATCCAGGCCCCCTCGGATGTTCTAGGCGTTACTCAGTAGGTGCCGCGATAGGGCAGGCCGTTAAGCCGTCGTACCAAGCCGAGCGCCGGATCATAGTAGGTTTTCCTAGCGACGAAGTCCACGGATGCTCTCACTGGGTGCGCTTCTCCAGGCCGCCGCGCGGCCCTCAACGCAGCTACCTCATCGACAAAGCGAGGGCCGTAGGCAGCCTTCTGTGCCGGTAGGAGTGTGTCACGCGCATAGCGATAGAGTTGCTCGTCCAGAGCGTTGTTCTCGGCGATAGCGTCCCGGTATTGCTCGTGGATGCGTTGCGCCTCGCCCGCGTTCACGCCCGGCCGCTGTGCGGACACGTTCCTCCGCCGGTAGGCTGGATTGAAGGCCATGGGTTCCAGTTTCTGTTTGAGTTGAAGCATGAAGGCATCGAATTCCTCGACAATTCCCACCAGCCAGAATCTCTTCAAGAGGCTCTCTCGGGCGGCGTGCAAGTCCGCCTCCGTAACAACGCGGCCGGGCTTGGCGAACTTTGGTCCCGTAAGGGCTCTCACCTGGAAGTTGGAGTAGACGTTCTTAGCGAGGAATTCCTCAAAATCCCTGTGTTTCTGCGTTCGGTCTTTGCTGTAGATGTAATGGGAGACATAGCGTCGGGCCGGCTCCCTCAAGAGCGTGATGTACCGCACATCCGGGACAACGCTACTCAAGTCAGTCGACGCCGTCACCGAGTGCCCCGAAATCGAACGAATCCACGGGTTGACGCGAAGGACGATGCGTAGGTCCTCGGCGCGAAACAGCTTGTTGGCGTCGCGAGAGAGGGGGCGCACGTCCATGTGCCGTAGAAAGAAGTTACGACGCAAGACACGGTTGAGCGTCGTCCCCGCGGCCTTCTCGATGTGCACGAAGGCCAGCAGGCTCCCCGGCCCAAACGCAGGGCGACTCCTCTCTCTGGGCGACTCTATCGTCCGGGGCACAGGTTCCCGCCGCCGCTCAGGCACTAGCATTACCGATACAATCCGCTGCTTCTAATGGGCAATAGCTTCAACGTCGACGAGATAGTTGCCGTAATCCCGATCCGCGACCAAGTCACATATGCTTCCCCTGCCGGTGGCCGGATACCAGCGGTTCCTGTACTCGTTCGGGTCGTTCGGATCTCCGGTAAACCACGCGGTGTCCGCTCCGAGGCCGCCGTAGCAGTTCGTGTTGCCACCGAAAACGTACAATGCATCCTCGCCGTCGTCGCCGTACAGCAAGTCTCTCTGGCCTGCGTTATTGGCCCCGCCGGACAGCGTGTCGTCGCCGTCCCCGCCGCGAAGGATATCTCGGAACGGCCCACCGGACAACTGATCATTGCCACCGTTGCCGTTCATCTGCGTCGCTCCAGTTGCGTCAGCCCAGTCAACGGTATCATCGCCGACGCCACCGACAAAACGCTCAAAACCGTGACTTCCGGTGAGGGAATACGAAGTGTACGACGGATCGTTGATTTTCAACACGTCGCGAGTACCCGCGCCGCCTTCGAGAACATCGGTACCGTCCACATCCTTGAGGAAGATGTAGTCCTCACCGGCCCCGCCGTAGCAGATGTCATTGCCCTCACCCGCGTGCAGACGGTCGTCGTCGGCCTCGCCTGAGAGCCAGTCATCTCCGTCCTCGCCGCCCAGAACATCCCGGCCATCGCCTCCAAAGAGATAGTCATCGCCAGCGCCGGCCCAGAAAGTGTCCATACCGTCGAATCCGAGCATCAGATCCGGTTCCGATGTCCCCATGATCTCGTCGTATCCATTCGTGCCCACAATGAAGTTGTAGGTAACGCCGGCAAAAATGACGTCCGGCGTGCCCACCGGAGTGAGCGTAGTAACGCCGTCACGGGCGGAAACCGTATCCGTGATTGTCACATCGCCATTGGATTCGAGCACGTAGGTATACTCATCCGGCGTTCCCGTGAACGCGGGCGCCGACGCTATCGTTAGGGCCTTGATGCAGACGTTGGTGTTTCCAAAGCCGCTGTACAACGTAATATCGGTGAAGCTGCTCCCGGTGCTGCTGAGATAACTCTCACCAGAATTGGCCGTAGCATCCGAGGAATATCCCGCGTAGTCCTTCTCCATGGCCACGGGGAAAGTGTATCCAGTGGTCGTGAATTTGACCACAACCGCAAATTCATCGTCCGTGGTCAGATCGATCAGATCCGGCAGCGGGATCGTGTAGTAGCCCATGTCGCTCATCGCGCCCGACGTAGAGCCGAGAAGGTCCGAGAAGCTCGTACCATTGAAAGTGTCATAGACATAGATTTGGTACGAGACATTGTTGTCCACCGCGTACAGGCCCACCGCCGCGAGGCGCTCATCGGCTTCAGGCGAGAATATGTTGGCGGCCCAGCACGTCGAGGACCCATAACCCACTTCACTGCACCATCCCAGCGGGTCGTATTGGTAGTTCGTGACATACGATTCGGGCGGAACCGCGTAGCAGAATGCCGTCGCATACGTAACCGCTCGTGCGTCGTCGTATGAGATATAGAAATACCCGTCGTCACCCCAACCGCTCCCCCAACTGTTCTTGCAGATCCAGACGCCATCGCTGGGCGCCCCGTCCACGGCCATCTCATCATCCCATCCGACGAGGGTCACGCCATGATTCGTCGAGGAACCGCCGCTGTAGTAGTAGGTATAGTCACCGGAATTGTAATATGCAGAATTCCAATACAAGGAAACGTACAGACCGCCGTACGTCATAAGCGCATTTTTGATGTCTTCCACCGTGAAGAAATAGCGCGCACTCTCCAAGTACTTCTGGCTCGGCCCACCAGGCGAGGGGCGGTCATCATAGTCGTTGTAGGGATCATCGGCCTCGTCAACGGGCCCTGCCCAACGCGCCAGGTAGGCCATGCTTAGAAAGGTGTTGCCTCCTTCGCAAGGCCCCCAATCAAGTCCATGATAGTTCTTCAGGTTATTCTCTGAGAAATCCCAGACTTCCCCGTCGTTGCGGAGAACCCAGCTCTCGAGAGAGCCATAGGTCGCGAAGGCCCAGCAAGAGCCGCATGATCCTTGATCCTTGACGGAAGTGACATCCCCCTCCAGTCTCAGGTCAAAACTGGTGGGCAGCGCGGCGGCTACGCTTTCTCTGAGGAGCGTAGCGGTTTCGTACTGAGCATGCGTGAGATCCACGGGGGGCGGAATGTGGCCCAGGCCGTATCCAGACGCGCCAACGGCCTCCCGCATTGCGAGGTCCGAAACCGCCTCCCCCTCAAGCCATGATACGAACTCCGGATTGAGGGGCGCGGCTTCCGGCGACTGAGCGCCGGCAGCTTGGCAGACAAGCAGCAACGCCACTCCCACAATGCGCAAGGCGCCACCCCATGTCGATGTTAACGTGCTCATTGCCGTCTCCCTTTCTACGCTCCGCATGCCGCAGACTGTGTACACAAGTATATCAGAATGGACGAGTGCCGCTGGTGGCCCACGACACAAGTTGAACCCGCGCGACGCCACACAGCGATGGCGCCGATCTTCTCGGCGCCTAACGCGTTGCTTATCTCGCTTAGGCGGCCCTTAACACGCGCCGTTTCCCGACAAGACAGCAGGGATCGTCAAAAGCAGCAGTTTGACATCCAGCCAGAAGGAGCGGCGCCGTGCATATTCAATGTCCAGCCTGGACCACGCTTCGAGTGATCGATCATGCCGGGAATACACCTGCCAAAGACACGTGATTCCGGGCTTGAGCAGAAGCCGGGTCCGGTGCCAGGTGTCCTGCTTCAGGGCTTCTTCCAGAGGCAGCGGGCGTGGGCCGACCAAACTCATGTCACCCTTGAGAACGTTGAAGAATTGCGGGAGTTCGTCCAGACTCGTCTGGCGCAACAACCGGCCAAATCTGGTAACGCGTGGGTCGTCGAGCATCTTGAAGGTGGCCCCTGCCCCATCGCCACACCTCATGAGGTCTTCCTTGCGCTTCTCGGCGTCGTCCACCATGGACCTGAACTTGTAGCAGGTGAAAGACTCCCCATTGAGTCCCGCGCGGCTTTGCCTAAAAACAACAGGGCCCTTGGATGTAAGCTTGATGACAATGGCAATGGGGATCATAAGGGGGACAAGAGCCACCAACGCCATAGACGACAGGACGACATCCATGACGCGCTTCCAGCGCGGCATGGGAGAGCGGATCCCTTGGATTTCAGAACCTGAGAACTCTGACGGCGAAGCCTCCGCTGAAGCACTCTGCGCGGACAATGATACTCGCCAGGGAACGGGGTAGCTGCACACGGCCCATTGAGGCACGACGCCGGATGTGGCGAGCTGCGAGCGAACGTGTTCGGCGTAGGCGGACGCCTTCTCTCCTGAAGCACCGTGCAGGAGAAGGCCGACATGGTGGTCATCGAGCCAGCCCACTTCGTGCGAACGCCAGATCCTCTCGGCGGCGACGCAGGCAAGATCCTTGGTCAGCCTACCGGCGGACGCCCCGCCTCCCACACGGAATGTGAGGAGAGAACAGCCGTGGCCTCCACTAGCGGCACGAGACCACGCATCTTCAAGGGTCTGATGAAACTCCGCCGCCGAACTGACGGTACCGGCGGTACTCGGCCACCGCTCATTTTCGAGTCGGTACGAATGCCCCGTAATAGCCATCGGTTCTCCCCATTGTCACACTTTGCAGCGTTTCTGTATCCACTTCCGTCTCAACAAGTAATAAGAATCGTCGGTTCTTGCGGCCAAGGCCGCGTTAGGCAAGCCCAGGACAATAGAGCCTATGCAGACCCAACGCATTCGGAGGTCCTGAGGAACACCGTGCCTGCCCGAGAAACCAGGGGGCCTTGCGACCCCATACTTCCGGCGTATTAAGCACGAAGCGTGCCCATATAGCCGCATCATCCCAAGTCCAGTGCTACCAAGGAACTCCACAGCGACCTCGTGGAATCGGCGCAGCCCGAAGCCAAACATGGCGCCAATTAAGCGCCCATTTTTGTCACATAGGGACGCATCCTGTACAGAAATGTAGCTCCTAGTGAGCCTTCTGCGTCCGTTCTGCGATCCAGTCCAACACACCGCACACCTGGGAACCCGGCCAGAAAGCGCTTGTAAGTCTTTCTGTGTCAGCACCGAAAATGCTCAGTCTCCACTATCTGGTGGCTTTCTGACCTCCCTCTAGAGCAGCCTATAGATGAATTGAGGTATATGGAATCGCTTCTTGTTCAGGATTACTCCGAGTACCTGGCCGCCCTGGAGCACAATGCGCTCGCGCATGTTGTCCACAACCTGCCACCGCGTCTTCTCTGCCTCCGTCACAAGAACAAGCCCATCCGAGACGGGAACAAGAAGCAGCACATCGGAGGCGTGCGAAAAGGGAGGAGCGTCAAATAGGATATAGTCGAAGGCCTCTCGAAGCTCCTGAAGAGTCCGTTCAAAGCCGGGACTGCCGACGGCCGTCGAGGCGGCGGTACTGCCCGTGGTTAGAGAGGCCAGAAACAGAGAGTCGGAACCCGCCGGCTTGAGCACGTCAACCAACTGGGCACGGCCGGCCGTCACGGCGTCCAAACCTGCCTCCAACGTCACGCCGAAGCGATCATGGTGGCCTCCCATACCGCCTTCCACATCGACGAGAAGTACTTTCTTGCCGAACTCCGTGCTCACAACGTTGGCAAACTCACGGGCAAGCGTCGAAGTGCCCTCACCGCGTCGAGCCCCCACGAACGTCACCATCCTGCATGGGCCCGGCGCGGATTCCGCGTCCAAACGTGCTTCAATGCTCTGGTAGACGGCCACCAGTTTCTGGCGAAGGGCTCCATCGCCGGCCTTGCGAGGAGGCGTTCCGAACGACTCGCCGGTAGTGGCGGCCCCTCCGCCCTCCTGGGCCCGCTTGAGTGCTTCGTACATCTTCGTCATGTGGTCCTCCTACGGAATCGACCAGAGCAAGATAAGGCTCTATTCATACGTGCTCGCTGAGTCCCGCCGCATTGTGGGCAACCGGATCGTGTCTCCGGCGTGAATCTGGTCCGGGTTCTGAATGTGGGGGTTCTCTTCCAGGACACGTTTGAGCAAATTCACGTCCTGATAACCATAGACCCGAGCCAGTATGTCCCCGAGGCACTCCCCGGGCGCAATCTTCCATGTTTCGCCTGCGTCCGGCCCCGCCACCGCCGACGCCTCTTGAGCGGCGCCTTCCTTCTCGCATTCGAGGAGTTCCGCATCGGGGACCTCGTGCATGGCCGGAAGCGGGATCGGCGTGGCCGCTTCTATCCCCTCGTGGCCGCCGGATCCGAGCGAGTCAAAAGCATCAGGAGGCGGCGTAAGCAGCGGAAACAAGGAGGGGTAGGCCGGAATAGCAGCTTCAGCTTGAGCCACATCGGCGGCGTCATGCCTCCGCGCAAGAACCCGCTCCTGCGTCCGGCCCTTCGAGGTCGTCGAAGCGTTTTGCGCCGCGCTCGGCTTGGATACCGGCGCGCGCGGCGCACGGCCCAATTCGCCCGCTGGATGCGGTCGCAATGCCACGCTGCGGCCCCAGAATGCCAGCAAAAACAGTACGACCAGAGCGCCCGCAGCGACGGCCTTCCAGCGCGATATCAGCGCCGGCCGTCTCTTGCGCGCCTGCTCGGCGATGGCAACGGCCGCAGTCTTGGCCGAAACGGGGCGCTCTTGCTCCGCATACCCCGCTATGAGCGCATATTCCGCACATGAATTGAGGACGCGGGGATTCCCCTGGGCGTGGCGGACGATCCGCGCCAACGCTTTCGGGCTGAAAATCGGCGTTCGGCTGTAACTCACGCGAGCCAGGCGATGCTCCAAATAGGCAACGCTCTCTTTGCGGCTGAGCGGGCCAAGGAAGGCACGCAGAGCGATGCGCTGCCGAAGCTGTCTGAGGTCGTGCCGGTCGAGGACCTTGTCCAACTCAGTCTGGCCACAAAGCACAATCTGGAGGAGCTTATGCTTCGCAGTCTCGAGATTAGACAAAATCCTCAGCCGCTCGAGTGTCTCGGCAGGCATTCGCTGAGCTTCATCTATAAGGAGCACCACATGGCGCCCTTGCCTGTAGCGCTCGATAAGATGATGATGAAGACGGCGCACCGCCAGGTCCAGATCCTGCTGTGGAAAAGGCTGCCCCATCTCCAGAAATATGGAGCGCATCAGTTGAGCAAATGATAGCTCGGGATTGAAAAGATACACGGCCTCGACGCGATTGACATCTATCTTCTCCAACAGCGCCCGCAGCAGGAGTGTCTTTCCCGCTCCCACATCGCCCGTGAGCGCTACGAAGCCCTTTCTCTCCTCAAGGGCATAGAGCAAGGAGGCCAGGACCTCCTCATGGCTCTTGCTCAGATAGAGAAATGCCGGATCGGGCGGCATGGCGAAGGGCGCGGCTCTCAGCCGGTAGTATTTCAGGTACATCCCTTGAATTCCCTATCCGAAATCGTGGCCAAGACGGGGAGGTCAAGCCTCCGAGCAACATCGCTGCCCGTCTTGAACGTGTCATCGAGGTAGTCGGAGAGAAAGGCCAGGGCAATGCCTCCCAGGATACCCACCAGGGCCCCGAGCACCATACTGCGCACTTTTTTCGGGCGGACGGGTTCAAGGGGCATGGTGGCGTATTGGACGATACTGACGTTCGAAACTTTATTCACATCAAGAGCTTGGGAGATTCTGGCGTGCTGCCAGTTCTTCCGGTACTCGCGATACTCCTCGTCGGCGAGCTCTACCTCGCGTTCGAGTCGCTCCAGTTCCACTCGGTAACCGGACAATTCATCAAGGCGCGCCTCCAGATCGGCGAGATCCTTCTTTAGCGCGTCATATTGCGCCTGGCCGGCTTCCAATAGGGCGCGCTCGTTGGCCAGGGACAATTCCAACTCGCGATAGCTTGTGTTGAGCCCGACGGTCACCTCGGTGTGGGTGTCACCCTCTTTTGCCAGGAGGGCTTGAATCTCGCTGATCCGTTCGCGCACTTCGACGAGCGGGCGGTAATCATCCGCATAGCGCGCCGCCAGGTCAGCCTCCTTCATACGCAGGTCCGTCAGCCGGCTCTTGTAGTCATCCGCGGCCCAGTTGGTCTTTCCCGTGGTTCGCTCGAGTTCCATCGTCTCGGAACGCTCGGCCAGCGTCTCTTCCAACGAAGCAACGCGGGCGCGGCTGCCGCTTATGTCGCCCGTCTCCTCGGCGATCTGTCGCTGCACCTCACCGATCTGCGTGAGGAGCGTCTGCGTCTGCTGCTCCAACTGCGCGATCCCGTGCTCCTTACGGAAAGCACTGAGGGCCTCCTCACGCCGCTGGAGTTCCATACGCATCTCACTCGTTTCCGCCTCGAAGAAGTCCGGGGACGCCTTGGCGGCATGGACTTGGATGTGCCGTTTCATGTACGAATCAAGCAGCATCTGGAGGGTTCCGCGCGCGAGAGCCGGGTCCCGGGCTTCGAAACTGGCCTGAATGATGTTCGTCCCGTTCTCAACGCTCACGGCGAGGTTGTCCGACACCTTCTTAACCGCCCGGCGATAAGGCTCCGACTGCACGGCCCCCCTCTTCCGCAGTCCCTCATCTACCTCCCCCTCGCGGACCTCCTGGCCGGCCGGCACAAGCTTCCCCTCGTCGGAGTACATCCATTGCACAAGGGACGGCACTGAGGACGGACTAGCGAGAAACACGTCAGGGCTAATGGCGTTTACAACGTCTTCAACAAGCTCGCGGCTACAAAGGACGGCGGTTTCGGACTTGACGTCGCCCTCCCGGGTCTGGGAAACATTGATGGTGGCCCCTTCAACGGCCGGGTCGACGGAGTAGTTCTCGCGGCCGGAGCGGACAAGGAGTTTCGCCTCGGACTGGTAAACCGCCGGCGCCACGAAACTGTAGGCACTCACTCCGGCGAAGACGAGAATGAAAACAAGCGCGATCTTCCGCTTCTGACGGAAGAATACGTCGACGATATCACGCAGTGAGTTGTGCAGACTGTCGCTGATAGCGGCCATTGCCTCCCTTTCTCATCCCGGGACACGCCCCGCGCGCACTTATCTTGCGCACGCTCTCAAAGGCGTGCCATTCTTTGTCCTACAAGGCGACCTTCATACCTGCGGCCTTGCGCTGTACTTACCTCGTTCGCTCCACGGTAAAGCCCGTGGGCGACGCCGTCACCGTCGACCGCGTCCCCACCGTCTTTGTGCGGGTCTCGGTATAACCGAAATTCGCGTTTATCCAATCGGGCACGAGTTGATTCATATACTGGTCCACCCACGCGTCGGCCCGGTCAATCCTACTGCGAGGCACGAAAACGATGTCATCCGACTGCAGATAGAATAGCTCGCTCTCGGCAGTCTTGAACTCCTTCCTGAGGTCCACCGTGCGGGCATACTGCGTGTCGTCGATGCGACGAATCACGAGCACCCGAGAAAGCTTGGCGCTGCGCTTCCTGAATCCGCCCGCCTGAAGCACCGCCTGGAAAGGCGTCAGTTTGCCCACCAAGGGGACTTCGACAAGGCCGTCCGTGTTGCGGAACAGGTCAACCTCTCCCCCGACGTACACCTTCCGGCTGTCAGCCAAGTCGGCGACAACCGTGATCTCGGGGTCCCTCAGTTTATCGGCATACAATTCCAGCAGTTTCTGCCGTAGTTCTTCCGGCGACAGTCCTGCTGCCTCGACCTCGCCTATCAGTTTCGCCGTGATCATGCCGTCCGGCCGGATTGTCTGTGTAATATCCAGTTCCGGCCAATAGACAAACTGCAGCGAAACTGTGTCTCCTGACGCAAGCACCAGCTTCTGTGGCCCTGGGGGCATTGGGTCGGCCGCAAGCGACGGTACCCGCGGAGAGGTCGCGCAGCCTGCCACCACAAACAAAGCGCCCAGCAACACAGCCAGCTTATGAAATGCGCCAAACCGAGACGACCCGTTCGAGGCCATTGATGTCCTCCTGGTCTTGACAGAGATCTTACCCCAGAGCACGGTGGAGCGCTCCCCAATAGACAGTTCAGGCAGCCCCAGGGGAAACGACGGGACATCGAGACACACGTGTCACCTCCCCATTACTCGCGCGGAATTACACCACTCTTCCACGCGGGCGCGTTGCGAAATGTCCGCAACACACCGGATTGCACAACTTGTCCCTTCACAAGTTAACGTACCACAGCCACTTCTAGCGTAGCAGAAAGACCCCATAAAAGCAATGGATGCGCGATAGCCAAGTGCCAGCCGCCTGACCCGCGTCGGACGAGCAAAGTTCGCAGAACATCCACGCACGGTGTATACATTCATTTACAATCGAAGCCCTTGCTGTGAGGAGCGACACCGCACGATAGGCCTCGAGCCTACCGGCTTCACGTCAGCTTGAAGTGTCGGCTTTGCTCACAGTAGGTTACGCATAGGACGCGAAATTACATTCCAGGGAGCAAGGAACTTGGGAAAACGACTTTGGAGGGTATTGGCCTGCCTCGGGCTTGTCAGCGTCGCCTCCTGGGCTACCGCTAAAGACGCGTTCAGCAGCATCCTGTCGGACTGCGAAACCCCCGCCGGATGGCAAGGCGGACTCCGGCTAAGCACGGATGCACAGGAGGGCCGGCACGCGATTACAAAGGCGCTGAAGCCGGGTTCTCTCGATTTCTTCATGCTTGACTACGCAGACACCGGCGTCGATTTGTCCCGTTTCTCCGCCCTTTCATTGTGGTGGAAGGTTGAGGGCGCGGGGTTGAAGAGCTTCATGATAAAGGTCCGCAACTATCCTATTGCCGACGGTTTAGAGGCTGTCTACTCGGTCTGGGAATCGGGATCTTCTCCCCCGCCGGAGGGGTGGCACAGGTCGACGATCATCCTGGCGCAGCCACGCTACGACAATTGGGGCAAACAGGTGGATAAGGAGGCCCGCTACCTCGGTTTTAGGCTCGAAACGGAGCCGGGCGCGGATGTCCGGCTGTCCGTTGACGACCTGAGAGCCGTACCGGCCGGCGTCGAATGGCGCGTGGCATCTGCAAAGGTCCGCGAGAGGACGCTGGAGGTCGTGATCACTGTCACGAATCCAACCGAACAGCCGTTCCGGATCCAAGGCAGGGCCGGGGAGGAAACGCCGCAGACTGTGGAGGTCCCGGCGCAGGATGAGGCAAATATTGAGTTTCGAGCGCTGGCCGACCTATCACGCCTTGACGCGTTGAAGCCCTTTGAGGCCATCACTGTTCCGGTTTGGGTGGAAATCGAGGGAAATCCCGATACTCGGACGGAAAAGGAGGCACAATGTGTGCGAAAGGTCGAATTGCCGCCCCATCCGAGGCTGCTGCTCGACCAGGAAGGCATAGAGTCGCTGAAGCGCAAGATTGAGGGTCAAACGTGGGCAAACGAGGCGTGGCACGCCCTTCTCTCCCGGCTTGACGCCTCGCTGCAGGAAGAGACTCGCGTCCCGCCGAGAGGGGGAAACTGGTGGCACTGGCACGTCTGCCCCAAGCACGGTGCGGCGCTCCAGCGGGGGGATCCGGTGGGGGAGTGGCAATGGCAACACCTATGCCCGGTGGATGGAGCCACGTATCGAGGCGACCCCACCCGCGCCGACCGCGACTACGATGGGTGCGTCATCGCGACGCTACACGAACAGCTCGCCGCTATGATCCGCGATCTGGGCCTGGCATACCAGGTATCAAGCGATCCGCGGTACGCCGACAAGGCGCGCGCCATCCTGATGGAGTACGCGGAGCGCTATCCGACGTACGCTCTTCATGACAAGAACGGGAAGGCTACGGTAAACGCGGGGCGCGTCATGGCCAGCTCACTGGGCGAATCCCTCTGGCTCATCGACGTGTGTCAGGGCGTGGACATGCTCTGGGACGTGCTCTCGCATGAAGAACGCCAAACGCTCACCGACAACGTGCTGGTCCCCGCGGCCCGCGAGGTGGTGCTTCAACATCGCCTCGGGGTGCACAATATCCAGTGCTGGAACAACAGTGCGCTCGGCCTTACCGGCCTCCTTCTGGGCGATGGCGAGCTTGTCCATGAGGCCATCTACGATCCTTCGGACGGTTTCTGGAAGCAGATGGCGGAGGGTGTCGACGGGGACGGCCTCTGGTGGGAGGGGTCGTGGCATTACCATTTCTATACGCTGTCCGCGCTCTGGCCCTTGACGGAGGCCGCGAGGAACTGCGGACTCGACCTCTACATGGACACGCTGCGGAAGATGTATACCTTCCCGCTGGACATGGCCATGCCGGATGGGCACCTGCCCGCGTTCAACGACAGTCCCGAGGTGGATCTCCTGGGGAATGCCGCTTGGCACGGGCTCTACGAGTTGGCCTACCAACGCTTTGCGGCCCCTGAGCTAGCAGCAATACTGACGGACTCCGATCGGCAGGATGAAATGGCCCTCTGGTTCGGCGCGGAAACGCTGCCCGAGCCGACACCAGCTCCGTGTCACAGCACCAACTACACGGCCTCGGGCTACGCCATCCTCAGGCAGGGATGCGCGGTGGACAGCACCTGGTTCTGCCTCAAGTACGGCCCGCATGGCGGCGGCCATGGGCATCCGGACAAGCTCAGCTTCGTCCTCTATAACCACGGGAGGGTGATCGCACCGGATCCCGGCACGGCGCTCTACGGCGCAGCGGTGCAGGAGGAATGGTATCGAACCGCCCTCGCCCACAACACGCTTGTCGTGGACGAGACTTCCCAAGCCCCCGCCGAGGGGAAGTGCATAGCCTTCAGCGCCGATGCATCGACGCCCTATATCGCGGCCGAGGCCGGGCCCATCTACAAGGGCGTCCGCTTCATTCGCACGGCCGTGTCCCTTCCGGAGGATGTTGTGCTGTTTCTCGACTTGGTGCAGTGCGATCGGCCACGCTGCTTGGACTTGGCGTACCATCAGACGGGGCAATGGACCTCCCCGCTCGGAGGCGCCCCTTGGGATGCTCCGCGCAAGGCCGGATACTCCCGCCTTCGTGCGGCCACTTCGAGGGAGATAAGCGGCGCCGTCACGCTGGGAACGCGCGCGGCAAGCGGAGGCGAGGTAACCGCAACTTTGGCGGGCAACGGGCCCACGAGACTGATCATGGCGACAGGCCCGGGGCAGCGCGTCACGGACGCCGTCCCCGTACTCCTTTTCCGCCGCACGGCCCAGGCAACCGCCTTCCTCTGGTGCGTGTCGCTCAAAGGCGAGGCCGTCCGCTTGGAGGCGCTCCCCGTGGTTGGCGCCGATGGCCGGCCCCTCCCACAGGGCGCGGCGGCCGCGTGTGAGGTCGTCACAGGCAAAGGCGCGTCGTACGTCGTCATCGCCAATCCCGACTGCCAGAACGTACACGTGTCGCTGCCAGGCGGCGAGGAACTGCGCACGGCCGACGCCGTGCTGGTTCGGTGCCTTCAGGCGAGGTGAATCTCGCCCCTTGAGGAGGATAGCCGAGAACGGATGCTATGATGACGGCGTGCGAGGCGTGTACTCGCGCACCGCACGCAACACCGAGCCTGGACGGGCTTCAGATCCATGGGGGTGTCTTTATCTTGAGGTGTTCTAACGCTTTGGCCGCGCATCTTCCGGTTCTGAGTTTCTCCCTTTGGGGCGTTTTCTGTTTGGCCGGTTGCGGCGGACTCGGACTGCGTGAGGAGCCCATATCAGCATGCGCTCACGTACGAAGCTTGGCCTACGCGCCGCAACACGTGATAGCCCATGCGTGCGAGCGCTTGCTCGATGATCAGGGCGGCGCATTCGCCATCCACATTGTCGAGCCAAGGGTGTATGGGCTGGAAGACAAGAAGGCCATCGTCTACGGGAACTACCACGTCATCACGGACAGCGGCTTCGCCCATATCCCGCGGGCGTACGCGCTGCTCCTCAAAACGACGGATCGAGGCCGAACATGGACACAGGTGCTTGATCCGGTGGGGCATCGCGTGGGCGACGTATCCGAACTCAGGTTTTTTGACGATACGCACGGTTGGCTCGCTTGGCAAAACCACATCGAGGATCCTTCGTTCGGGATGCTGCGCACCTATAACGGCGGCGCGACGTGGGAGGAATCGCGTTTCCATGACGTTGGCGCCGTCAGCATCTTGGAAGCCTGGGCCTTTTCCTCCCCATGGAACGGCGAGTGCGTCGCGGCGGCAATGGCCCCGGTTCCTTTTGAGGGGAATCTCGAAAAAGAAGTGGCATTCTGGCGGATGAGGACTGAAGACGGCGGGCGCAACTGGTGCGTGACGAAGACGGTGGCCGTGGATGACGTGACAGAAGACGCCGCGGCGCGGACGGCGCCTGAGCATGCGTGGAGGACGCCGTCATCTCGATGGGCCGTCAAGAGACGCGGCGATTCGTTTGCCGTTCTGTATCTTGACGAGCAGAGCCGCTGGGAAGAGGTTCTCTCCCTCCCCCACACTCCCTACCGCGCGGATGATGCGGAGAGCCTCAACCGCGGCTCGGAGCAATCCAAGCCGAAATGAAGCGGGTAAGGGCACAAGGAACACTTCTCGCTCCTTGGCCGCCTATTCAATCCCTGGCGCATGGAAGCCGTAACCGTAGGGTGAAGCGGCCTGCTCCTTGTTCTCTGGAATCCAAAGCGACTCGAAGGCGCTGCCGCGCTTGAGCTTGACAATGTAGGCGATCTGGCCTATGTGCTCCGCTTGATGTCTTTCGACGCAGTAGAGGGCTGTAAGGTAGGAATTGGTAAACCCCTGGATCACGATCGAGTCCTGTAGCCTAGCCGGCTCAAGATCACTCAGCTTTTCGAGCGAATCCTTTAGCGTGCTGTCAAGAAGACACCGGAGTTCTTGCCGTCCGACGCTTCTGTCGGCGGCGAATTCCGCCGGCCTGTCCCGCTCGTGCTGCCTTCCACCGAGGGCCGACATCCACTGCATGGTGCTGCCGCACAAGTGGACGATGATGGTAGCGACGCTGTTTGAAGCGTCATTGGGACGCCAGTCCAATTCGTCGTCGTTCAACTGCTCCAGGCAGCGTCGAATCTTCCATGCATCGTGCTCGAACCGCCAGCGCATCTCCGCCAGGAACTGCTCCCCGACGGATGGCCCCTCAGGGGACGAACTGTCGATAGGAAACTCCGCACCGTCATGCTGATTGGCCATAGAACCACCTCCGAGGCCTGCCTACGCCTCCATCGCGAGCGAAACAGCCTTTGCCCCTGCATCCCAAACAAGACGGGGCGCGAGCCAAACCGAGCATTCACCATCGCGGCCCCGCCCACTTGCCCGGATTGCTCTATCCCTGGGCTATGCGCATGGCAATGTCCGCCCACTCCCAGAGCCGCTGTGGCTGGTAGCCGACGGTACTGATGTCCTTGAGGATATATTCGAGGGGGCATCCGTGCCGCGCACACCGCTCGAATGTGTCGCGGAGATCCCGCTCGACGATGCCCGGATCCCACGAGTTGCCGGCGACGAAGGCGGGGTTGGGTTTGCGTGAGAAGATGAGGTCGCGCCCCATCTGTTCAGCGGCCTTCTCGACATCCACCCAGGGACTCATGCTGACTTTCCTCACGTGGGGGATCTTGCGGATGATGTCTATCTTGCCGTCCAAAGGCTCGCAGCACCCATAGTAAACGAGGCCGAATCGCTCGTACCACGGGGCCGCGTAGTCCAGCTCAAATTCCTGGTGCATGGCGGGCGAGACAGAGGCGAAGATCTGAGCCATACCGCATGTCCAGAGGTCTTTGGGGCGTGTATGTTCGGGGTCATAGCCCGGCGCGGGGAGATCGTCGGTGTAGGCGCCAGAGCAGTGAATTCGGCCCTGATCACGGCCGAGAAGTCCCTGCGCTTCAAGCTGATCGAGCGAGGCAAGAATGGCATCCGTGAAGCGTCTCATGAGCCGGTGCGTGAAGTCGGGACGCGCAGCCAGATCCAATAGCACATTCTGGGCGCCGCGCCACATGACGATGCGATCCCACGGCGCAAAGCCCGGCGTTCTGCCCTGCATCCTAACGGTGAGGATGCCGTCGAACAGGTCTTCCGCCGTTTCCTGCGCCTGTTTGGTGGCCTCTTCGTCAAGGCTCAATTGCGGCGTCTTTATCCGCTCGATATCGTCGTCCGTCTTGATTTGGTCGATGTAGAAGTGTCCGAGCACATCGCTGGTGGGATCGGTTTGCGCGGTTTCTTCAACGATCTCGATGCCGTAGTCATCGCCGCGAATAACCTTGGCGACGTCAACCACCGGCTCGACGACCATGTCCGCGCGCATATGCTTCCAGGCGTAGAGGGACCTCCGAAGACCTCTCTCCATCCTGCGGCAGAAACTGTCCTCGGCCTGCAGCGTCAGTTCGCCTTCAACGTCCATCTCGTGCCACGGGATCTGGTCGATCATCACCATCGGGCGCACGGATTTCAGGCCGTTATGGGCCTTCCAGAGCGAGATGGTCTCCTGTTGCACCGGGAGCGCGGCGATTTCCGCGACGCGTTGCGCGAGTTCTCTCAGAATGCGGCGGTCGTTGTTGCTAACCGACATGGTATTCCCTTCACTCTTGATAGACTTTCGCCAAGCCGCCGCTACAGGGACACAAGGCGTGTCCGTCGTTTTCCTGCCCATGTCCATGAACCGTGCCGCAGCTTTCCCAACTCCTTGAGCGGGGATTGTAATCGGTTTCGCGGCCATCGGCAAGGGCAGATGGCTGACTCAGAATCCACACGTAAGCGTGGTCCTGCATCCCAAGCACGCGCGCCGGAGGCAGGCAGGATGCCCGCGCCACAATCTCCGGCGCGCTCGCCATTTATCAAGAGCCCGGTGCTCCCCTCCCTCCCTTGCCGGCGGCCGTGTTGATGAGGCTGTTCGCAATGTTTACCATGCCCCCGGTGGCCGGATTGCCGATTGCGCCGCGGGCATCGGCGAGTCGCCTCGGAAGATCTTGGCGCACAATCGTTTCGTCTTGCGAGAAACGGGAAGGAGTATACATCAGTGGCTGGAAGTCTTGGATGCACCTTAATTGTATTTGCAGCGGTTCTATTGGCCCCGGGCGCCGTCGCCCAAACAAGCGCCCCGGAGGAGCATAGCGCCATCACAGACGCCATCGACTGGAATGCCTTCATGGCGGCCCACGACCCGGTGTGGACGCGCTTGCCCGAGGACTGGTGGGAGGCCCCCTACCTGGGCAACGGCATGCTGGGGACAGTCATCCGCAAGAAAAGCGCTCGGGTCATGGAATGGCAGATAGGCCGCTGCGACGTCGAGGATCACCGCGCCATTCCATACGGGATGGGGCGTCTGCCTATCGGCGCGTTCGAGCTATCGACGGCGGGCGACCTGACAAAATGCGATATGCGCCTCGAATTGCTGAAGGCGGAAGCCGAAGGCGTACTTTACACCACCGAGGGGACGATCCGCTATCGCACATTGGTACACGCCGAGAAGATGGCCATCGCGATTCTCTGGAAGGGCGAGAGAGGCGAGGCGGAAAGCGGCTTCACGTGGGCGCCGCAGGAGGCGGTTCATCCGCGACTCGCTGTCCATCGCGTGACGCGTCCGGACTATCCGCTCATCAAGGATTGGCGGCCAAATCCGGCGGGCCATGGCGACACAGCGGCGGGCAATCCGGTGTGGATACAGCCGTTGGAAGAGGGCGGGTACGCCACGGCATGGCGCGAGACGACGCAGGATGACTGGCGGGTGTTGTGGGTGAGCGTGGCCTACGCATGGCCGGGCGACGTCGCCAATATCGCCGCAGAAGCGTCGCGCGCAATCAACGAAGCCGCCGCCACGCCAATGAACACGTTCCTGGAAACACACCGGACCTGGTGGCGCAGTTACTTCGCGAAGAGTTTTTTCTCGGTGTCCGATCCGTACTGGCAGAGCTTCTATTGGAACCAGATCTACAAGTTGGGCTCGGCCACGCGGCAGGATGGCGTCACCTTGGACTTGCAGGGCCCATGGACTCAAGAAACGCCTTGGCCGGGGACATGGTGGAACCTAAATGTGGCGCTGACTTATTGGCCCATGTACACGGGAAACCATCTGGAATTGGCCGAGCCTCTGTCGCATAGCCTCAAGAAGTATCTACCTAATCTCATCAACAATGTGCGGCCCGAATACCGTGAGGACTCGGCGGGAATCCCGCGCTCGACCACTACGCGCATCGTGGGGGGCACGTGGTATCCCGGCCTTGTCCCGATTCCGGGGGAAGAGAGGGCGGAGGTAGGCAACCTCCTTTGGGCCTGCCACGATGTTTGGCTGCAATACCGGATGACGATGGACGAGGAGCTCTTGCGGGACGTGCTGTTTCCGGTGCTGCGCCGCGCGGTGAATTACCACCGGCATTTTCTCAAGGAAGGGCCGGACGGGCGCCTTCATCTGCCCCCAACGCATTCGCCGGAGTACAAGGATGGGCCGGATTGCAATTACGACCTCGCCCTCCTGCGCTGGGGCGTGGGCACGCTGCTGAGAGCGGCAGAGCGCTTGGGGCTCGAAGATCCGCTTGCGCCTGAATGGCGAAACATCCTGGATAAGCTGACGCCCTATCCAGAGGACGGGGAAGATGGATTCCTAATCGCGCGCGGTGTGCCGCTGGATTCGAGCCACCGGCATTTCTCGCACCTGCTGATGGTATATCCCCTGCACCTCGTTAATCCGGAGCAGCCGGGCGGCGCGGAGCGCATCCGCCGCTCGCTGGAACACTGGCACAGCTTCCCCGAGGCCCTGTTTGGCTACTCCTTCACCGGGGGCGCCTCGATGGCTGCCATCCTGCGCGACGGCGACCTCGCCTTGGACTACTTGAATGGATTCAAGAAGTTCGTCGAGCCCAATACGATGTACAAGGAAGCGGGCCCCGTCATCGAGACGCCCTTGTCCGCCGCCCAAGCCATCCACGACATGCTCATCCAGAGCTGGGACGCCCCGGACGGGCCGCTGATCCGGCTCTTCCCGGCCGTCCCGAAGGCGTGGTCGGATGTGGTATTTCATCAGTGGCGCGCCGAGGGAGCGTTCCTCGTGAGTGCGGCCCGCGTGGATGGGCGTATCGCATGGGCGCAAGTGACAAGCCTCGCGGGCGAGCCCTGTCGCATCCAGGCCGAGTTCAGTGGCCCGCCCGTGGTTGAGGGGGCGGAGGAAGGGAGTGTGGAGGCCCTCGACAACCATTGCTGGCGCTTGCCGCTAGAGCAAGGGCAAACCATCCTCCTCATCGACCCCGCATATGGCGGGGAGGTAGTCCTGCAAGCCGTCCCCGGTTCAACCCCCAAGGAGCCTATATTCGGCCTCGGGGATACAGACGCCTCGCCAGGCGTTGGATGATTCGGGTGGAAGGCGAGCGGGCCCAACCGGAACTCACGAGTCTTGGCGCAATGTGTCGTGCCAGGCTAGTTGAAGACGATCATCTCGCCGCTGCCGCTGCGTGACAGGGAAGCCCTTCGTGCTCGCCAAGTTGATTGATGCAGACGCCGAGTTGCATGAGCGCGGACTCATTCAGGCCTCCGACCGTCGAGGTCTTGAGCATATCCTTGCACGTGATTCCGGAGAAGATCCGGGCAAACCCATTGGTTGGAAGCACGGCAGTGATTCCAATGGCGTAGTTGGCGGCAGAGAAGGGTGTGAAGTGTCCAAGGAGGATTTCGCCAGCGTTAACAACCATCGACAGTACCTTCTCCTGCTCCCCTTCAGGACAGGCCAACATCAGATGCTCCGGGGCAAACTCATTGATTACCCGACAAGCATCACTTGTGTCGGGGCAAACAACCAGGGATCCCATTCCTTGGGCGCCAAACACGTCAGTGAGAACGTCTCGCCGATCTTCTCGTACGAGAGGAATCCGCTGTTCGAGAACCTGAGCTACGTTGTCGGCAAGGGCACGTGACGTGGTAGCAAGCAGAACTGACGAATCGGGACCATGTTCCCCCTCGCACATCAGGTTCCGGGCAATCCACTCAGGATCTGCACTTCCGTCAGCGATGATGGCACAATCAGTGGGTCCTATTCCCACAACGGTTCGCTTTCCATAGGAGAAAGCCACGCTCATCGCTGCCGCGATTCCCGCCGGCCCGGGCCCATAGATTGCATTGACCTCTTGTGTTGACTCTGTGCCGATCGTCAATCCAGCGATCACAGCAACGCCATTGCCCACAACGAATTCGGTTGCCCCGGCGAGCTTTGCAGCCGCAACGGTAGACGCGTTGGGTTGTCCATCCTGCTGAGGAGGCATTCCAACGACAATCCGGTGTACTCCCGCAACTCGCGCTGCTGTTACGAGCATCAACGCAGTTGAAACTAGGGGGGCCTTTCGAGCGGGGACGTATAGCGCGACAGATTCCAGTGGTGTAGACTTTTCTCCAATCACAGTCCCAGGCCTAATCTCTCTTCGCCAATCTAGGTCAGGCATTAGTGCCCTGTTGACTTCGGCAATGTTATTGATCGCCACGTCTACGGCGTCTCGGAATTGTGGCGAAAGACCAGAGACACTCCGCTCGACGAACTCCTCAGACACCTTCACGGCCTGGATGTCGATAAGGTCAAACCGTTGAGTTGCCGCCTTGATTGCATGGTCTCCGGATTCCTCCACTTCCTGGAATATTGAAGAGACGGATTGTATCAGTGATCGGTCAAATAGTACCTTCCTAGGCAATAGCCTCTGTCTCAACCTCTCTTCATCCATAGGCAGCTCAAAGACTAGGTCCATCATTCAAGTTGTCCTCTCTTGGATTCTTAGTGGGTCACTATGCATCCACGCGGCGATTTGAGACATACGATAGCGTCAGTCATGGCGGTCGGATCACTGTCGCTCATTCTTGAGGCAGTGGCAACCCCTGTTGCCTTAGGAAGGACAGTTTGTCCCAATATCCTCTCTGGAGTTTTATCTTTCCGTCAACCACATGGAAAAAGCCGCATCCCCGTAAGCCAAGGGAGTCACGCCACTCCAACATGCCCCATTCCCCGTCTTCAAATATGTTCTCGACAATACAGGTCATCTTCGCCCGGGCAAACTCGTCTTGAAACATCTTGCGTATAGCCTCGCGGCCCTTCACAGGCTCCTCGGCCACTTGATGGTTAACAGCGTCTTCAGCATATAGGTCACTTAGAGCAACCACATCAGCATTATTGAATGCGGAAATAAACTCCTTCACGACATCTCTCGGTCTCACTCTTCAGCTCCATCTGTGCTTTCATTGCGCCACAACCAAATCCATACAAGATGAAAACCTGCGTGGTGCGGGCTTCTTGGGAATGAGGGGGATAGTACCATGATTCTGAACCAACTCGGTATCGTTGGCCGGAAGCAGGCGGACGAGGACCTCGTTCTGGCTTGCCTCCTCACCAGCGAGCACAAGCGCTCGACCTATCGATGCGTTCGCTCGTGCCTCGCGAGCCGTATCTGTCGGCCTGTGTGAAACGCGGCTGCAAAGTAGGCCAGGACGGACACAGACTCGGACTCATTCACCGCAACCTGCCGGCGAATCGGGCTGTGGAGTTGGCAAAGGCCCACGACGCCTGCCTCACTGTGTGCAGTGCTTGTCCCCTTTGACGAAGGGTGTGTGAATGACGAAGTGATAGTAATCAGGCGTGCTCTCGACGAAGGTGTGGACCTCGCCTGGCTCGACGATCAGCACGCCTCCTGCTTCCAGCATCACCGTTTGGCCATCAACGATGGCCGTGCTCTTGCCCTGCGCAACCAAGTAGACTTCATACATCTCGGCATGGTAGTGCCGTTCATCCACGCCCGCATTCGCGTATCCAACGGCAACGGGAAGGCCGGAGTTCCACGGCCCCGCGAACCATCCCTTGACAGCCTGTCCATCCTTGCCGAAATGAAGCATCTCTCTTCCTCGTCTTCCCTGCAGCCGGCCAGCAGCCGCGCAACTGCGACGGAAATGGCGGTCGTGCACTGACTGCACAGATTCCCCCGGCCTGGCTCGCAGCAGCATAGCACACGTTGAGGAAAGGCCCTGGCAGAGTCTCGGGCAGTCGCTTGACAGGATCGCAGGATTCAACGCAGAAATCTTGAAAATCTCGTCTATCCTGTCCAAGAACGCACGGGCCTCGGGCGGATCATTTGTGGTTCACGGTGATGACGACGTTGCCCCGTTTGTGGCCTTTGGCGACGTACCTGTGGGCCTCGGCGATCTCGTCCAAGGGATAGCGCCTGTCGATGACGGGCCTCATGTCCCCCGCCTCGATGAGTCTGTTCAGAAAGGCAAGGTCTTTGGCCTTTTCGCGCGGCTTCTTCAATCCCGCGAACGTGATGAGCGCCTTCTTGCCGCCTACCATCGAAGTCCAGAGCGTTTGGAGGACAATGCCCGGCGTGAGCACCGTCGCGAGGTAGATGCCCCGCTGCTTCAGCAAGCCTTTGCAGCGCGTGAATGAGGTCTTGCCCACCGTGCTGAAGATGATGTCGCAGGTGCGGCCGGCCTTGGTGAAGTCCCCTTTCGTGTAGTCGATAACTCTATCGGCGCCAAGGGATTGCACCAGTTCCAGATTGGCCGTGCTGCACACGCCCGTCACCTCCGCCCCGAAGTACTTTGCAAGCTGCACTGCGGCGGTGCCGACGGCGCCGGAAGCGCCATGGATGAGGACTTCCTGTCCGCTGCGGATGCGCGCCTTGTCCCTGAGGAAGGCCAGGGCCGTCAATGCCCCGTTGGGAATGGCGGCGGCTTCCTCATAACTCAGATTCGCAGGTTTGAGCGCCAGCGCCCCGTCTTCCGGCATGCAGGTGTACTGGGCATAGGTGCCCAGGCGCATCCCGGTTTCCCCGTAGACTTCGTCGCCCGCCTCGAATCGCGTCACGCTCCTGCCTACCGATTCGACCTCCCCCGCCAGTTCCTGGCCCAGTATCGGGTGCTTCGGCTCAACGAAGCCGTTCAGGCCCGGCGAGCGGCGCATTCCCGGATCCTCATTCACGACGGCCGTCGCATGAATCCGCACCAGCACCTCATTATCCTTGGGAACCGGCCTCGCCACCTCCTTCACCTCGAGGACCTCGGGAGGCCCGAACCTGCTGTATACCACCGCCTGCATAGGCATTCCCTAACGCTCCTTTCGCGTCCCCCACCCCGCCGAAGGCGGCCTCGATGGCTCGCCATTGTCGGATAAGACGGGGCGACACAGGATCATGCAATCCATACTCCCGAAACGGCGTCATTCGGCCGGGAATTCCTGATGTCGGCGGGGGGCTCTTCGGCAGAATCGAGAGCCGGGGTGTCGGCTGGCGCGACAAGCGAGTCTAAGTGAAGAGTCATGCACCGTTTGGGCCGGGGGCGCAGCGCGTTGCCTGCCCGCGATGCTGCGTTTCTGTGAGAAACCTTAGAGCGCAAGCTCGAGCGCGCCTGCTCATCTGCCGGCATGCGGCGAACCGAGGCCTGACGGGCCTCGATCCATGGTATGGCTCAGTCTGTCGAAGTAGATGTCATCGACTACGAAGCCCCAGAACCTGAGGCGGCCTCTCATGTCCAGTCCGGCGGCGTGGCAGTACGCCGCCGCGAAGTAGGTTTCGACCTTGAGGCCGTCAAAGTCCGCGAGTTCGCGGCCGCCGAACAGGCCAAGGAAGCGACGTATCATTTGATTGCCATGTGGACTCGGCTCGTCCGCGAATCCGTAGGAATGCATCTGGAAGATGGCCGCGAAGGCGGCGACGTGGTCAAAGGGGGCATTGCCGTCAGAGAGCCCTTTGGCCTTCCCCCTGGAGATGAGTCCCTCGAACTCGGCCAACTGGTTTCGCGCGTAGGGAATGTCGCGCTGGAGGAACTGATCGAAGTACTGCCATTCGAAGGAGTCTCTTGAGATGCCGTAGGACTCGGGCCGGCGCTGGAACTCGCGAGCGATGTAGATGACGGGTAGGGAAGCGACGGCTTCGGCAAGTCCGGCCCTGGCGAGCTTCCCGCCATTCGCCTGCAATAGTCGACACATACCTTGGGAAAGAGCGAAGTTGTGCCCTAGCTCGTGCATGATGAGCGTATACTGTGGCGTGCCGCGCGCCGGCTCCATGTAGCCGGAGGGCGCTGTCTCGAGAGGGTTGTTGTTGCCTCCACAGTGCCTATCGAGGATGAGCAAGGCAAGGACTTGAGTCTCTCCGCCAAACGGCCTGAAACCTGCGTAGAGTTCACTTGTGACGTCATAGGCCGTGTTGAGGGTGGTGATGAAATCCGGATAGTGTTCAACCATCCACCCGAAGGAGTGCTGAGAGCCACTGGGCACATAGTCCAGCGGAAACACGCCTATCACGCGATCCTTTCCGGGATTCCCCAAGACTGTTCCCGTTGCAATGATGACGCGCTCCGACATCAGGGAGAAATCGTTGAGGCGCGCACGGACAAAGACAAAACCTTCCTTGTGGTAGCGCGCCATGCCATTCTGATCCACGGAAATGACGGACGAAGCCGAGCCGAGGCCGGGTTTCTGAACGGGGTGGAAGACCTCGTATTCCACCTGCTCCGGTGACAGGAGGGTCCTGCCTCCCGCGGCCTCGACGGAGCAATGAAGCTGAACGGATTCGCCTCGTTGGGGAATGTTGATGAGCGGGGGAGCGGCCTTCAAAACGATTCCGTCGGCCTCTACCACAAGACGAGCATCGGACGCGGCGGCGTCAAGCTCGAGTGTCGTGGTTGAACCGCGATCGGCGTAGGGCGTCTCCCCGGAAGACTCGAAATAGAGTCGAAACCGACAGGCCGGTATGTCCTCTCGCTTCAATGAAAGGTATATGCTGTGCCTGTCAAAACTAACTGGCCGACCGAGTATCTCCTTGAACACTTCGCCGCGGGGCGTGAAATACACCAAGTCTGCCGCGCTGTGGATGCGCACTTTGAGTTCGGCCCCGACATCGCCCCAACGCTGTCCGGTTCCTGCGTCGAGATCCGTGTCGAACGCAAGGAAGTAATACTGGCGTTCGTTCTCCCGAGGGTTGCCGCCCAAATCCCATTTGAACAGGATGTTTGATCCCGACTGTTTCACCGCAAGCCGCTGAATATCCACATGTCCAGGCGCACCCGGCGACGCATCCCCGCTCGGGTCCATGATGACATGCTCCGGGAGAGCCGATTGGGATTCCGGCGCCTTGGCCCCTTGGGCTTCGCCACTCTGGCCTCCTTCGGACACTGCTGGTTTTGCCAGCGTTCGAGCCGGCGTGGCGTCTTGGGTTCTGCCAACAGCGGCGAAGAACACGAGAGCGCAGAGCACCGAGACGCCGGCAAGTAAGAGGACGGCAACTGCGGCACGCTTCCCGCCGAAAATGCGCTTCCAGCGGGACGGTGGCGACGAGTCAGGAGTTGCGCCGTGCCCCGGGACAGCCGTGAAGCTTCCGCCACACTGAACGCACTTCCCAGGCCTGCCCGCGTGCCTTTCAAGGATCCTGAGTCGGCCGCCGCAGTTCGGGCAGGGGATAGTGAACGTTCGCTCCTGGTGTTCGCCGCCCAATATCCCTCCTGAGAAGCCAGATACGGAGTATGTCCACTGCTTTACACTCGCTCTCGCGATGGCTTTCAGTGAGTTAACCAGAGGCTGAGTGCTGAATCAAATATAAAGCGCGGCTAGGCACTGAGGAATCCGCCCATGTGCTGACAGTTGGCCTGCATTCCGACCTACGGCGATCATGGCGTCGTACACGTTAATAGCCAGTTCAGGGGAGTAGCGCGTTCGGCCATCACCAGCCTTGCTCCGCCTGTCACTCCAGAAGGCCCCTACTTATTGACCTACAAGGACTTATGAGAACACTCGATTCTCTCAAGCACCTGGCGGGCCCGTCTTGGGAGAACCATCACCAGCTTCATGTCGCATTGGAGCAGGCGTGCATGGAGGGGGTCTGCATCTCGCCGTTTGCATGCGCCTCACGCGTCGGCGCTCATGTCAATCTGGATGCTATGTGAGTTGCTCTGCTCCGCTGAAGACCTCTTCTACATTTACAACGACCGCGGCGTGGCCTGGGTACTTGGCGTCTAGCCAGTTGTGTTTCATATCGTCAAAGATCTCGCCGCTCTTCTCATAGTCGATGGCGCCTTTGATCTGATACGCCTTTCGCTCCTTGGTGATGAAAAGCAGGGAACCGCTGCTCCCCGCGAGGATGTTCTCGCGCGTCTTGTGGAAATAGTTGTCGGGAACGACCAACTTGTCCGGCCCGAATCGATGAAGGAATCCTACGTAGATGGTGTTCGGAATGCCTGCTTTGTTCACTGTCGTGAAAACCGCCGGGCCTTCCCGGTTATCCAATGCTTCGGCGACAACCTCTGGTAATGCACTCACAGAAACTTCTCCTTTGTTGGTTATTGAGGGGCTGCGGAAGGGAATTCCGACGGCACTCCAGTCTGCGACAGCGAGAGAGAGACGCGTTGCCAAATGGCGCGAAGCTGGTTTCCAGCTTCGCATTAGGTTCGCGAAGCCTAAACCACTGCGGTGCCAGAGACAAGCCAGTAGAGAAAGATCCTCATCCTGCCGCAGCCACAGGCAAACTCGCATGTGTGAGACGGCATGCCGACCAATCCGGCTCATCTTTTGCTCCCCCCTGCCCGAGGCGAGAATCGTCACCTCGTTCCGGCCATTATGTGGCCCACTACACGAGTAAGCCGAGATACGCATCCTAAACTGATGCAAGGCGTGGACTTACAGCTCCTTGCGATTCTGAGGTCGGCGGGAAAGCCTCGGGGGGCAATCACGCACATAAGCCATTAGGAATGAATATGTTATGGCAGAGGCGGCGGGATGAGATGGGGCACTCACGGGATAACGACCTCAACTTCAATGTCTGGTTGTATCCTCCTGGCCAGCTTGTTGATCTGCTGAAACAACTCCCGGCAAAGCGCCGGCGAATAATGCCATTGCCCGTCGCTACACTCCCGAAGGTGGGCTGAAATTGCGTTCTCGGTTCCTATCCGGAGTTCCAGCAGGTGGCGTGTCCGCTCATCCATTGTGATCCCCCCCAGCGCCAAACGTTCGAGCGGAATCTGCTCCAACACGCGGGCGATGAAGTCAAGATAGCTCGGCTTCCAGTCGCCAAGGGGGATAACAGGCATGATGCTAGCCCGCAGACGATATCCTGCCTCCGCGCAGCGTTGCATGGCCGCGATGCGCTCCTCGACGGGAGGCGCACCCACTTCAAAGACCCGTGCAACCTCCGGTGGGTTTAGTGTCCACGACAATAGGATGCGCCGGCCATGGTTCAGTGAAAGCAGTCGCTCGACGGCAGTAGATTTGGTGCGGACCTCGAGACAAGCATCCCGCTGCTCCGCGAAAAAGGGCACCAGCACTGAGCTATAGGCTGTAAGGGGATCCAACGAAAGCCCATCCTGCAACTCGCCAATGCAGAACTCGAGAGGCTGCTCCGCGCGCCGGATGTGGCGCTCTGCCTCATCCATAATCTCCGTCAGATTCACGAATATCTTCACCGTCGGCGAATGCCACACGGCGTCGCGGCCCGCCAGGTAGCAGAATCGGCATGCGTAGAAGCAGAAGCCACACAATGACAACCGCCTGCGATGAAAATACGGGGCCTCTCGGCCCCCGCCATCCCACACCGCATGCTTCGGTGAGAGTTCCCCGAAAACGAGCGTCTGTTTGCCACGAGCCACACGGCACGCAGGCTCCGGCTCATGGAGTTCCACGCGATTATGCACGGTGTCAAGTTGTTCAACGATCTCCGCCGCTGGAAATGCACAACAGATGCGACGGACGAAACTATCGCGTTCCGCGGTGCTCAAGCTACCCCGGCAAAGAAAGATCTGACGTACGTCAAATCCGGCCGGTGCCACAGGCTCATAGTCCCGAGGCAACTCCCAGACATTCTCCCGCGGAATCAGGTCCAGTTGCTCATTCACTATGCCCAATACCTCGCATACGAGACTCGTCCCACGGGAGTAAACACACAGCCATACTGGAAAAGATCTCATCAAGCATTCTTCCTGCCCACCGGAGTTTCCAAGCGGGAGGCACCCAATGGCCATGAATGGCGCAGCACGGCTTGCTCGGCGACGATAGCAAGAGAGTGCGCGATCTCACCTGTGTATTCTGCCTCAGTCTTGTCGCCATCAAATGCTCAATATGATGCGGTCGAAAGAGAAGTGGCGGCTTGTGCATACTTGATAACCCTTCGGCAACCCCCAACTGCCCGCATCATCCTTCTCGAACAACTCCAGTTGCCGCATTCAGAGTCTTGAACTCATCTCATACGCATATCCATTTCTAAGCACTGGGGAATTCTTCTATTGTCCGGCGCCTCGTGCCCGACTCACTCCCCCAAAGTGTGAGTGCTTCCTGAAGTTGCTCCTCCGTGAAACCAGCCACCTCCGCCGCGCCGTTGAAGGTGGCCACGCAAAGACTGAATCTTAGGAGAGGAAACTGTGAGATCTGGAAACCTAGACCATACACTCCATATTCGAATTGGCTCTTGGCTACTTCCTTTATTAGCTTCAGGTCAACGGCGCGGATCAACTTCTCGCACAGCTCTTGCGTCCCGTCTTTCGAAAAGAGAAACACCAGCCAATTGCCTGTGGCCGGATTGTATAACGCATACCTACGATCCGCCATTCTGCCGTCTTGAAAATCTCTCTGTGTGCGCGCGAGCATTTCTCCATAGTAGGCGCGTTGACGTCTTGTCGTGGCTGCCATCTCCCAGGCAAAGTACAAGCCAGTCGGTAGTCCATGGTGCAGTTTTCGTCTCTCGGGGATAAGAGTGACTATGTGATCATAGAGTTCAGCAAAACGATTGTGCCTCTCCCTTTCGGCAATGGATTCACGCATGGAAGTTCTGTAGTCATCCAATACGTCTGAAGAAGCGACATCCGGCAATGGTGTTGGGAAACGATTATGGTGGAGCTTGTAGCATGCAAGCGCATGCATCTCCCTACTTAGAGGAATATCGAAACCAGTGAGAACGAGGGCGAGACGATCTTGAAGATAGTAGGTTAAGTCCGGCACCGAGTCTATCTCAGCGGTCATTTGCAGCAAGTCGTTCCACGTGAAGACATGGATAGGGGAATCCTGTTGGTAGATATCGGACACCACATCGCTTGGACGGATGGTTGGTTTCTCTTCCGAGACAAGAACCACCATTCCGATCACACTGCTTAGGCCCTCGTACTGAAGAGGAAGGTGATAGTGTCGATTGTGAAGATTGATGGCTTCCCGATCGTTGAGCCGAGAAATGTTGTTTCTGATTTGCTCAACACCTTTCGAGATACCCGCAGCCGCCCATTGATCTACGCTCTTCCCTCCATCGCACCGGGTCTTTACTTCGATTAGTAGAACAACTCGATTGAACCAAACGAGAACGTCGCCGACTTCGGCATTTGTCTTGGTTTTTGGATTCGCAAAAGAGAACTGCTCCGAAAAATTGCGGTCAAAGAAATGGGCAATCAGTCTCTCGCCCGATCTCCCATCCAACTCTTTATCGTCCTTGTCAATGGTCATGCCCCGGCCCCTTTCCTCGCTCATGTAAACGGAAGAGACTTCTCATTCTATCAGGACATCCCATCTTGCCAGCTCCAACAGGAAGTCTCGCCCTTCAATCGAGTTGACCATGCTGTGTGGCGTACTCCCCAACTTCAGCACGTCCGCGGCCCCATTCTTAGCACTCGCAGGGCTGATGGATGTTGCCTCCCCATCGTTACAATCCAACCCGGCTTGCGCCTCCGAACCATCTCCGCAATTCTCACCAAGAATCGCTGCTCAATAGCGGTCCGGTAATATGTGCCGACTTGTCCTGTCGGCGTTGAACTTGCGAGATGTGTGCTGATCGCGTTCTCCCGCCCCATTCGGCGCTCCAACAGTGAAAGCGTGCGCAGTCCCATACACGCGCCGGCGATTGATAGCTCCTGTAGTGGCACTCGATCCATCAATTCACGCACAAATGAGTCATAGGTGGTTTCCCAGTCTCCAACGGGAATGAACGGTTGGATAAGACCCTGCACCGGGTAGCCGTGCGCGGCACAACGCTCCATGGCGGCAATTCGGTCCTCGGTACTTGGAACATGTGATTCGTAGCAACGAACGACTTCCGGTGGATTCAGACTCCACGACAACGTCGTGTGACCACCATGCTCCAAGTTGAGTAATCGTTCCACGTCGGCCGACTTCGTTTGGATAAGCAGCCTTGCGTGGGGATGTTCGGCAAAGAAAGGTATCAGAACTCTCGAATACGCCGTGAGCGGATCCAATGCCAAACCATCTTGCAATTTGCCCAGGCAGAAGAACGTCGGAGTGTCCAACCGATTGGCATGGCGCTCGATCGCTGTTACGATTTCCGGGAGATTTACATAGATCTTTACAGTCGGCGAATGCCACACACCATTTGTCCCGGCCAGATAGCAATACGCACATCTGTAGAAGCAATATCCATATACCGAGAAATGCCAACGGTACGAGTACTCCTTGTCCGCCACCCGTGTGCATCGTACGGCACTTCTGGCCTGCAACTGTCCAAACACCAGTGTTCGCTTCCCCTTCAACTGACGGCGTAGGGGATTCGTTTCCTCCAGGTCCACCGCACCGGCGGATGAATCCAGGTGTTCTTCCACCGGCACATCCGGATATGCCGAACAGATCCTCCGCACAAACGCCTCGCGTTGCGCCGTATCTATGCTGCCCTTGCCCAGCAGAATTCGTTCGACCTCAAAGCCCTGCGCCGGAACCGGCACATACCTATCCGGTAACGAAACGCTTGCCCCTTTCGAAAAGAGCTCAAGTTGCCCATGTTCACTCACGTTTCTTCTTCCGCTGTAATGCTGGACCCTCTTGTCTGCAACTAGCATATCGCAAGACTGAATATATATCCAGTGATTTCTTAGGTTTAAGAGGTGCTTTCCAGGCAATCCTCTAGAGAGTGTGGCACGACGAGATAGGCAAGTCAGGCTGGGCCGCCCGGGCGGTCGCTGCAATGAACTCGAAGACTTCCGTGCATAGTCTGTGGTCATACCAAATGCGCCCTCCTTCGAAATGTCTTTCTTTGGCAAGAATATCGGAAACACCATCCTCGCCGCTGGCACGTTCCCTCATTGCCGATAAGGCTCTGGGCGACATGCAAATCCCGCCTAGAGTAAGACGCTGTAGACGAACCTGAGAAAGCAGACTCTGCACCAAGCCAGTATATGCGGCTCGCCAATTGCCACAGGGAACAAACGGCATGATCGTAGCGCGTGTCGGATAGCCGACATCGGCACATTGCTTCATGGCCTCAATTCGCGCCTCAATGCAAGGCGCGTTTTTCTCGTATCGAGCGGCTATCTCTGGCGGGTTGAGGCTCCAAGAGAGGATAGTGTTTCCACCGTGCTCCAAATCAAGGAATCGCTCAACGGAATCCGACTTCGTCATAATGATCTGTCGTGCATACTTGTGTCCGGCAAAGAATGGTACCAAGGTCGTCGAGTAGGCGGTCAAGGGATCCAGGGCAAGGCCATCCTGCAGCTTGCCTAAAATGAAAGCGGTAGGCTTCCTGGAGCGATTGGCCACGCGGTCGATTTGTGCGAGGATTTCGGGGAGGTTCACATAAACTCGAACGGCTGGTGAAAACCAGAAGGTTTGGGTTCCCGGGAGATAGCAGTACTTACAGCCATACGGACAGAATCCGTACACCGAGAACGACCAGTGGGAGGGACAAGTATTGCTTTCACCCGAGCTTGACCTAACGGCGCTCTTCAGCTCACCAAAGACAAGGGTCTTCTTTCCGTTCTGAATGCGTGTTGAGCGACTTCCTTCGCCAAGGCTAACATGGTTATGGGCATGTCCCAGCTGTTCCTGAATCGTCGCATTGGGGTAGACTTCACATATTCGGCGAACAAATACCGCGCGTTCTGGCGTATCCAGACTACCTTTGCTCAGGATGATTCTCCTGACATCAAAGTGTTCGACAGCATGCGGAACGAAATCCTGCGGAAGTGCTGAAACTGTATGCTTCCGAGTCATGCCAATGTCCATTTCCTTTTTCCCTTTCATCGCGACGCTCCCCCAATACGCGTCTATCTGGATACTTCTCGCCTTGCCCGCTTCCCCGTGAACTCCTCCCAGCGCTTCACGATCCGGTCACAGTACTCGGGACGTTTCTCGACGAGAAATGCCCTCCGTCCCGCACGCTCTGCGGCAATAAGCGTTGTCCCCGAGCCGCCGAAGGGATCTAGCACGGTCCCCCCTTCCTCGGTATAGGCTTGGAGACTGCGAAACGGGATTTCCACAGGGCACACTGCATATTTCGGCACGAGTAGGCCACCGGATACGGCTGAGCGCGGCCAGTGAATTCGGCAGTGCGCGGCCACCTGTTACGGTCGCGGCCGAGTAGTCCGAAGGAAAGTGCTGGTGGGTATGGTAGGATGGGATGCGGCCACCGGAGGTAAGAGAGGGGAAACCACGCTGAAGCGTGGCCTCCCCTCGGAGCGTAGCGACGGTGTGCCGCTTCAGCTTTGTATCTTCTTCCGTTTCTTCCTGAGCGAATCTCCCTTGAGCGCGAGTTTGTGGGCATTGTGTACCAGTCTGTCAAGGATGGCGTCGCCCAGAGTAGGGTCGCCGATGACCTTGTGCCACTTCTCGATGGGGAGTTGGCTGGCGATCAGAGTGGACCGCAGGTCGTGGCGGTCTTCCAGGATCTCGAGGACATCACGGCGCTGCTCCTCGGTCAGGCTGGCCAGCCCCCAGTCGTCGATGACGAGCAGGTCGATCCGGGCATGGGCGGCGAGGACCCTGCGGTAGCGGCCGTCAGCTTTGGCCAGCGCGAGGTCGTCGAAGAGCCTGGGGGCTCGCAGGTAAAGGGCGCGGAAGCCTTCGCGGCATGCCTTGTGCGCCAAAGCGCAGGCCAGATAGCTCTTGCCCACGCCGGTAGGCCCGGTAATGATGACGTTATGGTGCTCGCGTATCCATCGGCAGCCGGCCAGGGCCAGGACGAGGGATTTGTCGAGACCGCGGGGATGGCGGAAATCCACATCCTCGACGGTGGCCGTCAGGCGCAGTTTGGCCTGTTTGAGCCGAAGCCGAAGGCGGTTACTGTCGCGTTCGGCGGATTCGCGGTCCACGAGCAAAGCCAGCCGGTCCAGGAAATCCAGGCGTTCGTATTTGGAGGACCCGTCCTGTTCTTCCAGGGCTTTGGCCATCCCGAAGAGACGCAACTCGTAAAGCTTGTCGATGGTGGGTTGCTTCAGCATGATTCACCTCCCTGCGCGCTTTGGCGGTAGTACTCGGGGCCACGGATGTTGTCGTGCTCCACGGGAGGATTCTCCGGGGCCTTCTGAGGTAGCGGCCTCCGGTCCAATTTGCGCTTGAGGATGGATTCGATGCTTCTGAAGGTCACGGTCTTGGTGGCCAAGGCGCGCGTACAGGCGGCTTCGAGCCGTTCCGGGCCGTATTCCCTGCCTAGGCGCATGAGCCCCAGGCACGCGCGGAACCCCTGCTGAGGGTGGGGACGTGCCCGCAGGATGGTCTCCACCACTTGGGCGGTCTGAGGGCCGGTCTTCTCGGCCCAACGCACCAGCCGTTCCGGCGTCCACTGGGCGTAGTCCTTGTGGTTCTTGGGCATGTGGGCCGCGACGGTGGCGTATTGCCCTTTGCGCTGTAGACGCAGGTGGCTGGCCACCCGCTTGCTCTTGTGGAAGCACTCCACGCCGGTATGGGTGATGCGGACGTCGATGGATTCGTTCACCAGTTGGTAGGGCACGCTGTAGTAGCTGGCGTCGATGGCCGCGTGGTAGTCGATGTTGACGCGCGCTTTCTTCCACTCCGCGTATTCGTAAGATTCAGCCGGCAGCGGGCGGAGAGCCGGTTTGTCCAGTTGCTCGAACAGGGAACGGCGGCTACCCTCCAGCTTCTGGAAAGGCTGCTCGTTGTACTGAATCAGTCGCCATTCAATAGCTTCATTCAGTTCGGACAGCGAGAAGAAGGTGCGATGGCGTAAGGGGGCGAGAATGCGCCTCTCCACGTCCTGCACGCCCTTTTCCGCTTTGGCCTTGTCCTTGGGCTTACGCACCCGTGTGGGCAGCACTGCGCAGCCATAGTGCTCCGCAAGGTCTTCGTACGTGCGGTTCGCTTCGGGTTCGTAACGATGCGCGGAGGTGACCCCTGCCTTTAAGTTGTCGCAGACCACGAGGGCCGGGACGCCGCCATAGAAGGCGAAAGCGTGGACGTGAGCCATGATCCACTCCGGCAGACTCTGGGTCCAACAGCCTTCGACGTAGGTGTAATTGCTCGCGCCCAAGACCGCCACGAACACTTGGGCCTGGCGTACTTCGCCGGTCTTGCGGTCTGTGATGGGCATAGTTTGCCCGCAATAGTCCACGAACAGTCTCTCGCCCGCCTTGTGCTCCTGGCGCATAGGCAAGTCCAAAGTCTCGCGCCAGGCGCGGTAGCGGACGCAGAACTGGGTGTACTGGAAACCGTCGGGGTGGGCCTCCTTGTACTCCTCCCACACCAGGCGCAACGTCACGCCCTTGTGAGCGAGTTGCCGGCGCACCTCCGCCCAATCTGGTACGAATCGTGGCCCGCTCTCCTCAGACAGGACGTGGGGGAACAGACACCGCTCCAGCTCCTCGTCCGCCATCCCTTCCGGCAGGGGCCAAGACAGCCCCGCTTCCTCGGCGCGCTTGACGTACTTGGCAACCGTGCTACGCGCCAGCGAACAACTGGTTGCCACCGTCCGTTCGCTCAAGCCACATTCCCACCGTTGACGCAACACTTCTCTGATTCGTCGCATACTCGAACTCCTGGGCACTATGTGCCGATTGACTCCCAGCCCTCATGGCTGGAAAACGACACACCATACCCAGGAAGGTGGTGGATGAAACTCCCCCAGAGAAGCGGCCGCGCCCGAATTCGGCGGCCGTGCTCAACCGAAATGAACGGCCGCGCAGAACCGTCATGCCCGGCCGCGCTCAGCCGAATTCACAAGGTGGCCGCGCCCGAAATATGCAGCACACCGCGCTGTGGCCGAAATCGCGCTGTTGGTGGGGGACTATAGGAATCTCCCAAACGTCCGTGGCGTGTTCCCACATGTACTGGGCGCCTTCCGAGTTCATCGTCGGCATGCTGCCGGGCTTCTGGTAAACATGAAGCGCCTCCCACTGATGCGCCGGGTAGTAGTGTCTGTTTCCTTTGATGTTTGCGTGCCGGGGAACTGCAAAGTTCGGCACGCTCTTCTTCCAGATGATCATGTCAACAAACCGAAAACCGTCTTCCTCGAGCAAGCCGGCATGATGGACCACGTGCGCGTGCTTTGTGGCGGAACCGTTACCCACGTTCCATACCACGATGGCCCCGTCCTTCAAGACGGCGTGACATCGCTCGATAACCGCATTCATGTCTTCGAGGTAGCGCGTGTAATCGTCCCAGTGGGAGTAGCCGCGCTGATTGAAGTAGGGCGGCCCCGCGAAAACGTGGTCCACCTTTGCCTTCCCAAGCAGCCGCGTGAACGTCTTCTTGAGGCATGAGTCGCCGCAAAGCAGACGATGCCTGCCCAGCCGCCACAATGTGCCCGATTCCGTACGTGCCTTTGAAGGCAGCCTCGGAACTGCGTTCTCCTTGTCCTCTTCCTCGCGCAGCAACCGGCGCAACTCATGGGATGAGAAGCCTAGGGCCTCCAACGCACACTTCTCAGAACGCAAGTCATCCAAAATCTCCTTGAGCTTCGGCGTGTCCCAATCCGCCAACTCCCCCGTCTTGTTCTCCGCGATGGCGAAGAGATCGCAGTCGTTGCCGTCCAACGGCAGGACTGCAACGGGCACCCTCGCCATACCCAGACGCTTCGCCGCCTCCAAGCGTGCGTGTCCCGCGATAACACGCAAGTCTGCGTTGCATAGAATGGGCACATTGAAGCCAAACTGCTCGATACTCTTGACCACCGGCCCAACCGCGTACTTCAGTTTCCGGGGATTCTTCTCCCAAGGCTTGAGTTTGCCCGGACTTATGTGCCGAATCCTCAGACGACTGCCCGTTGCCCCGTTCACGATCTCTCCCCCAGCTACGCGAGAACAGCGATCCCCATGATCGCGGTATATCTCTACAGGATAGCTCGCGCTCTTTCGCCGAAATGCCGCAAGTCTTCTTTGCGTAAGGCGTTAACGTCGATTGCGCAATTGCGCAGATTCATGATGCAAAATTATATAGTAGACATGACTGTCTTCACTGCGCTATGCTCCGTCAATGCGTGAAGTCAATGGACGGAAACTCGCTGCGCGTGAGCAACAGGCGCTTCGCGAGAAAGCTGTGCTGCGCGTCCGCAAAGGCACGCCGCAGACAGAGGTTGCTCGGGAGCTTGGTGTCTCCCGATCGGCCGTCGCCAAGTGGATGTGTGCGTACCGCGAAGGCGGAGAAAGGGCACTTGCCGCACGAGTGCGCGGGCGGCCACCAGGAACGGGAGTGCTCACGGACGCTGAGCGGCGGCGAATCTTCGGGACTGTGTGCAGTTGTCTGCCAAAGCAAGTGGGGCTTGCCGAAGAGCTCTGGACGAACCAAGCGATTCGGCGTCTGCTGCTTCGCGACTTCCAGATCACCGTGACCGCGATGACGATGTCTTTATGGATGCGGCAGTGGGGCTTCGTTGGGCCGCAACCGGCCGCAGATACGTTCACTCAGTACGACGAGGAAGCATCGCAGATGGCCCTTTGGAATCTGCAGGAATACGCCAAGGTCAAGCGACTCGCGCGGAAAAACAAGGCCCGGATAGTCTTGCTTGACGAGAAACTCCTGCCTGAACAACCAGATTCGGAACCGTCGATCTTGCCGATGATATGCGCTGTCGATGGCCCCGGCACATTGCGCTTTCGCATCGTCACGCATCCCGTCGCAACCGAGGAGCGCATCGATTTCCTGCGCCGGCTCAGGTTGGACGTCGGACGCCCCCTGCTCGTCCTGCTCGATGGCCGCCGAAGCAATCTCAGCCCGTCCACACGCGCATGGCGACAGCAGGATATCGGCGACGTCACGCTCGCTCCGATCCCCGTGCGCGGTCTTCAACACATTCCCCGCGAATGCTGGCCTTTCAGGAAGATGCGGCCAGAGGCCAAACATCCGTAGAGCCGTTGTGAAGCAACGCTGTGCTCCGCAACGCGCCCGGCAGGATGGTGTCCCGATGTACTCCCATCTTCCCCGCAGGTCAGACTGCGCTTCAGGTGGATCCCGCGGAACAGCCCGTTGAGAAAGGCCCGGATTGGCAAGAGAACCGGGACGAAAGACTGCCGATTCCCCAGTGTTTTCACCCAAAATGCTCCCGCGCCCAAAATTGTCACTCGTAACATATTGATGCGCAAACAGTTAATGGTGGAGGCGGCGGGAATCGAAGCAGATCTGGATTCCGTGTAACCAGTTGTTGATAAATGAGTTACATGGCCTCTCGAATTCCGTTCTGCTAATCTAATGTTCGCGAGGGGCAGGATTATCCGGCCGACCGCTTCAGCGACCTCAGTAAGCTTGCTTCCGCGCACGCGCGCGTAGACGTTCATCGTCAGTTCCGGCGTAGTGTGTCGAGCGAGACTTTGGGCAGCTTTGAGGTCGGCGCCGGTTTCAACCACAAGGGATACATACGAGACGCGAAGCGCGTGAAAGTCGACTTTGCCCTCCTCCGTCCACTTTGGAATGCCGGCCGCTTCCAGGTCCCGCTCAATCATCCGAGATGTGTTCGAAGGGACGTAAAGCAACGGCTCTTCGGGATACTCGTATTTCGTGTCGTGCCTGATGTAGTTTCTCCTGTAGAGTGCTGCAGCTTGGCCAGATTCAACGAAGCCGTTCAGATGCTCCAAGACTGCCGATGGCAGTGGCTGAAAGCCCGCCATCCGATTCTTTGTCCACTTCGCGTGAAGATGGAGACCCCCACGCCGCAGGTCGAGGTCATGAACCGTGAGCGACTTCAATTCCTTGGCCCTCAGTCCTGAACAGAAGGCAGTCTCATAAAAAATCCGCCGATGCTCCGGGGCGACTTCCAGGAGCCGCATGATCTCCTCCGGCGTGATGGCACGGCGCACCGTCTTCGGTGTGGCATCGAAGCGCTTCAGTTTCTTTAGGGGATGTTCTTCCATGTAGTCGCGATCGATGCACCAGTTGCAGAAGCTGTTGAGCGAGGCAGCATAGTCGTTGAGGGTCTTGCCAGACGCCCCTGTCTTCTGTAGTCCACGAAGCACCTTCTCGACTCTGGCAAGACAACCGGTCAGTTCCTTGAGTGTTTTCAACCTGAGCTTCTTCTGCCACCAGGTTAGGCGAGATCGCTGCATCCGTGCGTGGCCTGTCGACCATGGCCTTCCGCGTCGCCCTCCCTGGGCCCTTCCCCAATCCAGATACTCGTTGACGACTTCTGCGAATGGACGTCTCTCCGCAACGCTTGCTTCCCGCGGCGGCGGCCGGAAACCACACCGAATCTCCTCGTGATACGACTCGGTACGCTTGGCGAGCGTTTCCGTCTCCTTCTTGGATCTGGTGCCGGTCTTGGTGTGGCGTTTGCCCTGCCAGTCTATGTACTGGAACCTCCATCTGGGATGGAGCTTTCCGCTCTTGTCTCTTGTTCGGAATACGTGCGCCATTTCAGAATATGCGTTCGATGTTAGGGAAGACTCGGCCCTCTGTTCGTCTGCTTCATGCTACCACACTGCGGCCCACAAACGCTGGACAACTCCTGCAGTGCGGAGGGCCGTGAGCGCTCTTCTTCTGTTCGACAAGAACGCCCATACGCTCAGCCGGATGGATTGACGGTCTCGGGGATCACCATTTGGCCATCAATGGCATATCCCAAGGCACGGTATCCCCGAAGACGTCTGGTGAGCATCCGCATGAGCATGGGAACTTGATGGTCGACATAGTCGTATACGCGGACTTCGAGTTTGTCGTGATGAAGACGATGAAAGCGTCCCACATATTGCCGGAGGGTGCCACGCCAGGACACGGGAATTGTCGAATCCCTCGCCGATGTAGCGACCGGTTGCGTGGCATCCCAGGTGTGAACTCAACTTTGACCTGCAGAAGACCACAACGTCACACTATGGCACGAAGCGGCCATCCTCTTCTCGCTTCGGAAGCCATTGTGGGGATTCCCCTTCTCCACCAGCAAATCTATGGATGATGCCGATGATCCCGAGGGAAAGGCCTACCGCCGCTTCGACAGTCTCGAATTCAAGGCTGTACACCTTGGACAACTTGTCGTACCCCCCGAACTGCTCCGGGGCAGAGTAGGGAGATGCATGCACTATTGAATCCCGGAATGGCTTGACGAGGTCGCGCAAGTCCGCCAAGGGA
The DNA here is from genome assembly GCA_963674865.2 of Candidatus Hydrogenedentota bacterium. GTDB lineage: Bacteria > Hydrogenedentota > Hydrogenedentia > Hydrogenedentales > SLHB01. The sequence goes on along the minus strand of CAXXYE010000011.1, from coordinate 173,462 downwards.
GGTTGCCCAGTTGATAAAGGCGCCTTCTCGGTTCCAGCAACGATCTTTGGCACCTCGACGAGTTTCTTCAGAATACTTGTCTGGTCTCCCTCAAGCATCTTCTTCTGGCTATTCGACAGGTGCGTGACGTCCTCTCGCTGCCGATACTCCCATGCAAGACCGTTGATGTAGGCCTCAAGCAGATTGAAACAGCAGATGAGACACGTCCGCATATGGTACTTCTTCTCTGAAAAGAGTGCGGCTATCTCGCTCTTTCGCTTCTTCGTCTCCGACCAACCAAGTCTCTGTCCTTCGAGGTTCCCAATCTGCCTATTGAGGTCAAGCGCGGAATTGTATGCGACGGCAAGATCTTGACCGAGATGCATCTCAGGAAACTCTGTCTGCAGCCCCCAAGGAGATATGCAGACCGTGGAATGCAGGGGGGCGCCTTTTAGTCGTCCGTCGCGCGGCTCACCTACACGACTCACGAAATCCGTGAGGGGCAGTCGGAACGGCGAGCCGTGATCGTAGACTACTTGATAGAAAGCTGCGAGTTTCTTGAGCGAGGCACCCACGAAGTTCTGTCGGCAAAAATCATCCACTTCCTTCCGCCTTGTCTTCACATCGCGCTGCCCCGCTTTGAGATTTCGCCTGGGAAGCTCGGAATAGTCGTCAACGACTATACGCCTCATAGGACGATTCAGTTTGCCGAGAATGAGGTTCGCGACCTCGACAGCCCTTTCGTATGCGACGATCGCTTTAGCTTCTCGCGCTCTTCCCGTATGCACTTCCGTTTGTCTCCTGAGACAATGGGGACTACTCCGCCGATTCCGCCATATTGAGCAGGAATCGCCATGCCGGCACGACCTTGATGGTTCCGCCTTCGGCGTCGATCTGTTCCTCCTCATTGCGGGTCACGATCATCCCAGTCTTGGCGCCAAGTTCTGCCATCGCTTCGCTAAGGGCAGTGGTCTCTCTGTTTCGTGTCTGCGGTTCGGCGAGTGACTCGCACACCTGCACCAGGAGTCGGGAGCGGCCACGCAACGGGACGATGAAATCGACTTCCTTGCCGGTCTTCGTCTTGTAGTAGTAGACGTCCGGATGGCTGCGCCGAAGCGCCGTGAATACAAGGTTCTCCAGAAGATGTCCGGAGTTGATGAGCATGCCCGACGACACCGAAGTGACTAAGGCGTGGTCGATGCAGTAGATCTTCTTCGGATTCGTGTTGCGTCGTGCCAGCGAGGCGTCGAATACTTGCACGGTGAACAGGAAGTAGGCGTCCTCAAACCATTCGAGGTAGTCCGACACGGCCGTCCGTGGCGCATGATGCCCCAATGATTGTAGATATCCGGTCAGGCGGTTGATGGAATAAAGCGATGCCGTGTTATCCACCAGCCAATGGGCAAGATCGCTCACCGCCTTCGGGTGCGCAATGTCGTGACGCTCCACAAGGTCACGAAACAGAACAGCCTGGAAGTACTCCTGGTGTGTCTTGATCCGCAAGTTCTCGCTGAGGCCGATTACCTCGGGAAAGCCGCCGGTTACCCAGTAGTCCTCAAAGGCCTTCTGGATGAGAAGCCGCTTCTTCGTGGACATGGCTCCCTCGCTGTCCACTCCTCTGCCGTCAAGAAACTCACGGAAGGAAAACGGGAACAGTTCCCAAGACAACGCTCGTCCGCGCATCTGCGTAGCGATTTCCTTCGACAGCATTCTGGCCGAGGAGCCCGTGAGATAGACCTCGCATTTCTCCGTGCGCATCATGCGATCGACAAAAGGTTCCCAACCAGGAACGGCCTGTATCTCGTCGAAGAAACAGTAGATCGTCTCTTCGCCCTTCTTCTCGGGGTAGATGGAATAGTAGGATTCGGCGATCAGAGCCAGGTTCTCCTGCCGCAAATTGTGTAAGCGGTCGTCGAAGAAATTCAGATACAGAATGTTCTGTCGCGAAACCCCGCCGTCCAGCAGAGCCTGAATAAGCTGGAATAGGAAGGTGGACTTCCCGCTCCGGCGCACGCCAATGCATACCGTGGCTTTGCCCGGGGCCGACTCTACATGCAAACGACGGGGCACGCCGGTCTCCAGTTGAGCCTCCTGGAAGTCCAGGATGATGCTTCTTATCATCTCCATCATTTCATGAGCCCCAATCTTGTCGCGAGATTTCCCGATATTACTTCCATCTGCGAACAAATATACGCAGTTTGACCCCGGGTTGTCAAGGTAGGGGATGCCGGATTGTGTGGGATTCCGGATTCAGCCTTCCAGCTTTCCCGACGGCTCGTCGCCTTGCGGGCTTGAGGCGCGCATCAGGTTGGCCTTCCGAAGCCTCTCAAGAAACGTCGGCTTTCTGGCGTGCTCACGGCAGAGGGCTTCCATGCGGGACGCAAACACAACATCCTGCTGGCCCATGGCCGCCAAATCCCGCAGGTCCTCAAGGAGTGAGACTGCCTCGTCGTAACGCTTTGGTTGCCGAGTAGCAATGAGTCTGCGAACCTTGGGCCAGAGGCTGTCCTCCTTGCCGACAAGCGATTCGATGTGTTTCTTGCGCGCCTCGGCGGCCTCCCGTTCGCGCTTGGCCTTCGCGCGGGCACGGATCTTTGCCTCCCGTGCCTGTCGCTCTTGCGCGATGGCGTCGGCGCGGGCCGCGAGGTCGTCGATGCTTCTTCCATTGCGTTTGAGGCGCCCGCTGCTATCGGTGCTTCTGGCGTTGCGAATCTCCCGGACAGCGCGTTGTCTGAGTTCGGTTGCAGAGTGCATATCGCTCCCATCAATCAAGGCCATAAGCACCGCATCCTTTTTCTCCGGCGGCATCCTGGCCACCCAGCTGGCGATTTCGTCGTGCGTCAGTGCCATGGCGTGCGCCTCCCCGCTGTCTTCCGCTGCCGCGGCAATCCAATCGGGATCGATACGCAGGAAATCCGCGAGGCTCTGCAGGGGGGAACTAAGCGCTCCAAGCCCCGGCGGGACGGGCGGTTCGCTCTCGTCTTTATCGCAACCCTCCTCACAGACCCAATTCCCTTGGACGCCCGCAAGCCATCCGAGATAGAGGCAACGGAGATCGCCGTTCATGAGGTCCGTTCGTAGTGGCGCCAGAGAAGCCAGCCAGCCTTCGCCTTCCGCCCACTCGCCCGATTCGTCCTCCGAATCGAATGCGACAATCACGAAGTCGCTCTTGGCATAGCAAGCCAAGCTCTCCTCAGTGCAATATGCCGATACGGTCTCGGGATCGAGTAACCGTTTCGGAAGCCTGAACTCGAGCCGGTGAGTTCCCCAATTCGCCACATACAGAAACGCGTCAAAGTACTTCTCCAGCCATGCACGCCGGTCGCCTTTGAAGTCGCCCCAGTTGTAGACGTTGACGAAGCTGGTGGGCGTGATGGTCGCACGCGAGGAATACCGCCGCAATTCTCTCATCTCCGAGTCCGTCAGTGGACGGTCAATGGCCTGAAACTCAAAATACTGATACTCGCTCACGGCTGTTCCTCATTGGACGCCTGTTTGGCCGTTTCGCTTAACCTGTGCCGTAGCTGCCTTCTTCTCCGTCACCACACGGCACGCCAGCATGCATATCCCGTCTCGATTATACGGTACCGGACGACACAACGGAATGACGGGAGGCAGCGGGCATTCAGCAGATGACCCTATCAGCTTAACCTATTGTTATACGATGTTTTATGAATCTTGTTTCTTGAGTGACCTAGACGCGAAGCAGGAGCCCCGCATGGGGTAAACCTTGGGAAGATAACTATTTACAAGAAGGCACCGGAATCCGTTATGCTGATTTTGTGCTTCCTCACCGTCCTTCATCCGCGTCATGGTTCGTCGCTAATCGCGCAAATACTTGGAATAGAAGGAGATATGAGACTCGCTGATTTGGCGAGACGATCTGAACAGAATCGTCGTAACTCTTTTAGTCACATATACTTATAGTGGAGGCGGCGGGAATCGAAGCCGGGGAAGGGGTGTTTTCGTAACCCCTTGACAAGCTATGAGATACGGCCTAAGACGCTGTTTTGTAAGAACTTCCGTGAGTCTCAGGTTTTATCACGACTTATCACACTTGCGCACGTTATTGTCTCAAAATGCTCCCGTTTTGCTCCCGCGCGAACGCAACGCTCTGCTGCCTCAACGTGCTTCAAGTCCGCTGCAATTGACCCGTAGCCACTGCGCTCAACCGGCCTTGCGAAGCCGATGCCCCGCGCTCGAAAGGCTCTTCACAATTCGAGCCCGAAGAAAACGCTCAACATAGCCGTTAACCGTTCCATCGGGATACAGCACCTTATTCGCAATCAATCCGCGCAGTTTCTGCTCGACGTCTTTGTCGGAGAACGGCAGACGCCCCACAAATCTCTCCGGTGAGTACACGGTGTTCTGCCAGAGCCACTCCCATTGTTGCTCCCTGTCTTCCGGCTGAACGGTCAAGCGCCTTCGGCGCTCAACCGGCATGCCCATCCAGGCCACAACGATCCGGATGAGCGACGGGCTTCCGGAGACGAGCAAGACGCATTCCGGCCGCTCATCACTCTTGAATTGCTCAAGGGTCTCCAACCATTTGTCCTTCCTCATACGTCCTCCCCCGACTCGTTGAACAGAGTCATCTGCGTTGCTTCTTCGCGCGCGGCAGGTCGTTCCTCGCCTGCGAGGAAACAGCGCTCCTTGCTGATGTCCGGATTCATGCACCCGCACACATGTGCCCGAAGTCCATGTTCTTCAGCGATTCGCTTTGCGCGCTTGAAAAGCGCTATTCGTTCGCCCGCCGGTAGTGGCGTTTGACTGTAGCGCCCGAAGACACGCAACGGTTCGGCGTTCTCATACCGCGCCAAGAGCCGGTGAAGCATTTCCGGCGGCAGCTTGCGCTCGAGCGAACGCCGGATCACCGGCCGCAGATGCAGCGCGTTGATGATGACATCCGTTATCCCGCATCGCGTAGCGATTTCGCACAAGGCAGACAAGCTCTCATCGTCATCGGTGACGCCGGGCAGGATCGGTGCAATACGCAGTTTGACCGCCACACCCGCTTCCCGCAGCCGCTTCGCCTGTGCTATGCGCGCAGAAACCGACGCAGCATGTGGCTCGAGTACCGCGCTAACATCGTCCCGGTGTGTAATAAGCCCCACCTGCACATGAACACGATCTGCGTTTTCAGACAGTAGCGCCAGATGTCGTTCGGGGATCCGGCCCTTCGTGGTAATGGCCACCCGCGCGCCCTGCTCCAGAATGAAGGCCAGCATCTCGTACGCCGCGGCAAGGATTTCCGGCACGGGTTGAAACAGGTCGGAGGAAGGACAGAAGTAGACGCGTTCCGGCTTCTTCCGTTTCCGCGGCCATTCGGCCTTCGTCTTTTCCAGTGCATTTACATAGAAACGAACCGTTCCTTCTGGCGGCGCCTGGCTGTACGACCTCGAGTAGCAGTAGACGCACCCGTGAGCGCAGCCTGAGCTGATGTTTACACTGCACACACCCTTCAAGCATGGGAGGTCCGACGGAGTCAGGACCGCGGACTTGCGATGCACATGTTCAATTATCATCTCCGCGTAGGCCTCACTCATTTTTCGCGAACAACTTCTTCCAGCGGTGGATTATCGCGTCGCAGAACGCCGGGTTCACCTCGATGAGTACCGACGTTCGCCCCGCCTTCTCTGCTGCAACCAGCGTTGTTCCTGAACCACCAAAGGGATCCAAGACCCGGTCCCCCGGGCGTGAGTAAGCCAGTATACATCGGTAGACAAGCTCAACAGGGCAAGCCGCTGGATGCCCCAAGGAACGAGCTTGGTTGGTCAACGTCGGAATCTCCCACAGATTTGTGTGATAATCCATCATGTAGTCTGCTGCCTCTTTGGCCATCTTGGGCATCGGGCCGGGCTTCTGATACACGAGCAGCCCCTCCCACTGAAAGGCGGGGTAGTAGTGTCGGCTTGTTTGAATCTGAGTACTCCCCAGTTTGGTTCTATGTAGGTGCGTAGACCAATCTAGCGATGGCCATAGCAACGGTGGTTCGTCCGATGAATTCGATGAAGTGGTTTCCTGTGGCGGCGAGGGAGAGGGCTCTGTTCTCGGCGGTGTTTGCTTTGAGTTGTTCGCCGAAGTCTTTGGTTTCGGCGAAGGCGCCGAAGGCGCACAGAAGAATGAAGGCAAGCATGACGATGATGAAGTGCACAGCGGTGCGCTGGCGGGAGGTGAGTTTCACTTCGTCCATGCCGAGCCCCCATTTGCGGTTCTTCAGATCTCGAAACATCATTTCAGTCCACCAGCGCTTCGCGTAGATGGATGTGATGGCCCGGGCCTCGCGATCTTCAATGTTTGTAATGAGATACCACGGCTCGTCGGCCTCCCAACCGAAGACGGTGACCAGCCGAAAGGGCGTCTTGTTGTCGGCGTCCTTTTCTCCCATCGTGCCCCAGCCCCAGTCTTTGGGGCGATAGCCTCGCCGTATCCCCAGTTCGGGGAGGGTGCCGATGTGGTGCTCGGTTTCGACCCAATGATTCTTGGACAGACGCTGCACAAAGCACCATCCCCAGTTTGTGACATCGCGTATCCAGCGCTCGTTTCCGAAGCCCCGGTCGGCCACGATAATCGGAGTCACGCCGGGCGGACACATGGCGTGCAGGTCTCGCAGAATCTCTCGTTCAGCTTGGATGAGAGCCCCTTCACTTTCCGTCCCGAATTTGGTCGAATCGATGGAGATGGCGTGGAACGGCATAGAGCGGCCGTCTTGGGGAATGGAGAGAACCAGTTGTTCGAAGGCACCGCGATCCGTCCAATCGACCAGGACCAAGGGCCGTCGGTCTTGGCCTCGCAGGATGTTGAACAACGCCTTGGCAATGGCGAAGGCTTCCACCTGCTCATTGCCTAAGAAGCGATCCACCCTTTTAATACGGTGCTTTGCGAGTGCCGGGCCATCCATGGCGCGTCCCAACGCCAACACGCCGACCCCTTTCATCTTCATGGCTCCTGCCGCGATATGGGCCAGCGTCTTGCGTCGCGACCGTCGCACCTCTTGCAGATTCCGGTCGAACCACTTCATAATCTTGCTCGGGCCAAACATGAAAAATCCTCCTGCTGACGACGGTTTTGGTCGACTTTCGCCAGTATACAGGTCGGAAACTCGTGTTTGGCCCTTATTCATGCACCTATCGCAAAACTGGGGATCACTTAGTGTTTGAATATGCCTGCTTCGCTTCGTTCCGTAATTGGGTGTACTCTTGGCCCAAATCAATGTGTCCAGATACTGGAGACCGGCCTTTTCCAGGAGTCCCGAGTGCGTTCCCATGAGATCGCAATGATTACTGCTGTCGTTGCCGACGTGCCAGACGCAAATGCCCCCTTGTTTCAGGCTTCTTGAGATTGTCTTCATGACCTCCATCATGTCTGCATTATAATCCAGAATACTCTCCCACTGGCCAAGACCACGCTGGTTGAAGCACGGAGGCCCGGCAAAGCAGAGAGAAATGGTCTCTGCTTCAATCGAGTCCACCGCCGCGTTCTGTCTGCACGAGTTCGCGCAGTAAAGCGTATGCCGTCCCAAGAGACTTCTGTCCCCGAGCTGCATCTCCGCGACCTCAGGTGCGCAGGATTCCGGCAATTCGTCTTCCCGAAGATCCTGAAATATGCGACGCAAGTCAAGTTCAGAAAAGCCAAGATCTGAGAGTGCGATGTCTTCGTCCCGCAGGGCTTCCAGCACTCTGCGAAGGCTGTCGTGATCCCATTCGGCGATCTGCGACAACCGGTTGTCCGCAATGGAAAATGCGATCGCATCCGAATTCTCAATCTCCAGCCGCACAACGGGCACGGTCTTGAGTTGCAGCCTTTGGGCTGCCAGCCAGCGGGTGTGCCCAGCTATGATTCGAAGCTCTGTGTCACAGACGATGGGGACGTTGAAGCCGAACCGCTTGATGCTCCGCGCAACGGGTTCAACCGCCTCGTCGTTGAGTCGCGGATTCTCTTCCCAAGGTTTGAGTGCCCTTGGATTCACGTGTGTGATCCTAAGGCGATTCCGTGTCGCTTCCCTCACGTGTCTTCTCCCTTCCAGGCCAGAATGTCATTGCCCGCATGCGCCGTGTGTCTCTACAACATAGCTTCGTCCGTCTCCCTGGAACGCCACAAGCGACTTCAACGTAAGGGCTTAGGGAGACCAAGGCACACAAGCAATGGCGAGATGCAAAATTATATAGTAGACATGCTGCAAGTCAGTACGCTATGCTGGGTTCGTGAAGAGAGGAGATGCACGAAAGCTCAGCCGACGTGAGCAAGCGCTGCTCCGCAAGAAGGCTGTGCTTCTTGTCAGGAGTGGCAAACCGCAGACGGAAACTGCCCGTGAGCTTGCTGTTTCCCGCTCGGCGGTGGCCAGGTGGATGCGGGCCTATCGCTCGGGCGGCGCCCAAGCGCTTTCCTCGCAACCCCGTGGGAGACCATTCGGAACGGGCCTGCTCACGGACACGGAGAAGCGGCGGCTCTTCGACGCGGTCTGCAGCTGCACGCCCAAGGAAAGGGCGTTTGGCACAGAGCTGTGGAGCAATCAGGCAATTCGCGCGTTGTTGCTTCGAGACTTCGGCCTTTCGGTCACGGCGATGACCGTATCCTTGTGGATGCGGCAATGGGGTTTCATCGGACCGCAACCCCAAACGGATGCGAACGCCAGCTACGACGAAGAGACATCGCAGCTGGCCCTGTGGTATCTGCGCGATCTGCCCCAAATCAAGCGACTCGCCCGAAAATGCAGGGTCCGGGTTTTCCTGTTCGACGAGAAGCCTTTGCCGACACAGCCGAATCATGTCGGACCTGCTCAGACAATGCTATGCGCTGTCGATGGCCCGGGGACGCTGTATTTCCGCGTGGTCACGCCTCCGGTTACAGCCGGAACACGGATGGATTCTCTAAGGGGACTTCAAAAGGACGTAGGGCGTTCCGTGATCGTGCTTCTCGACACGTATCGCGGCAATCCCCGCGGATGCGCTTGCGAGCGGGACCCCGGTAATGCTGACGACATCATGCTTGTCCCAATCCCCGTAGATGACCTTGAGCGCATCCCCATCGAATGCTGGCCTTTCAAGAAAGTGCGGCGAGCGGAAACGAGGCCGGAACGGATGAGGAAGGGCACACGGGAGTAGAGCCACAAGCGTCAGACCGGAGCAAACAGCAGTAGGTCAATCCGCATCAACAGCTAACCTTGCTGACAGGTTGGTGCTTACTCCCGCTGTCACGCCGGGCCAATCGATACGCAGGGAATCCGACTTGGCCTCGGGAAGTGCCATCTGGCGGCCGATGGCGCAGCCCACACCCTCCTACCTGCGATTGTCAAGAGCCGGGGGCTCTCGAGGTCTTACGCGGCACTTTCTTGCCAACGCGCCTCGATCGTATCGGCGGACAGATCGGCCCCGCAGCGCCATTCGACATAGTAGCCGCCATTGCGAACCTGAGAGAACTCAGCCCAGTCCTTCAATGGCAAGAAGGCAGGCGATTCCAGATAGGGACGAACATCAAAGGTCCCGACACGCCCGTCTTCGGCGAGCACGTGCAGGGTGCCGTCTTCCCGCGATGTGACTTCTGCTATCTTCATTGATCCAGTCCTCGGATGGGCAACGGATTCTGGCCGTTCACGGCCAGTTCCCAATCCGCCATCAAGTCTTCCTTGTGTATCTCGATCCAGGCAACAACCAGCTTGTGCTTCTGCGGCGGCAGGTTGCCTGCCAGCACGCTGCCATCCTCGATCGAATACACGGCGACCTCTCCCTGGTAATCCGCATGAATGTGCGGCAGATGATGCTTGTCCGTGTCATGAAAGAACATCCGGATCAGAATGCCGTAGAACACTGAAATCGTTGGCACTCGGCTTCCTCCTGTCTCTCACGGTACCCAGGGGCTCGCCACTGGTTCTGGACGGTTTCGCGCACCGCGCATGATCTCCCATGCGCAACAATTATCGCACACGAATCGCGGCTCAATCCAAATGCGCGGAAGCAAGCAACGGCGGGGGAATATCGTTCCTTCCGGTAGATCGCCGAATCAGTGGAGCCATTCCTGCGCCGACACGATTCCCACTGATTGCCGCGTTGACGAACTACATCGTAGGGCCGTGTCTCTAGTCGAGACCAGGGGACGCGGGAATCAGCAAGACGTGCGACATGCAGCTACGCGATTGTGGATTCCGGCCCGTCGCCCGGTAAGGCCAACGCTTCGCTCTCCAAACCGTGCTGGCTGACCCGGGCTATCACCCCTCGCCGGACGCACAAATGTAAGATCAAGAACAGCAAGGGATTAGGGGAGACGGAAGTTGAGGGATGGCGGGGGAAAGCGCCTGGCCGACCGGAATTGTCAGGAATATGCTTGGAAACGGACGGCACGGCGAAAAATGTTCGGCGCGAACACGCATGGCGCCGTCGCCTGGAATGCTCCCGTTTTGCTCCCGTGCTGAAAAGGGCGCCTCGATGGGATGTGCAACGACGCCGCTTTCAGCCAAGCCCGCTTGGCTCTTTTGTAGACACTATACTGGTTAACTATGGTGGAGGCGGCGGGAATCGAACCCGCGTCCGGAAGCGTGGTTACGTGAGCATCTACGTGCGTAGCCCGTCCTTTAGGATTCGCCGCCTGGAATCGCGTCGGGCTCGCTATTTCAGGCCGCTAGGCGGAGTCGGTACTCTTCGAGGGAGTCTCCGTCGCGCTCCAACGTCGAGGCCCGCTGTCGGCGCCTTATCCCCCTAGCAGGCAATCAGAGGTAAGACGGGTAGCCTAAGTTAGGCCGCCATTGCCAATGGTTGATTGGCAGTTATGTTTTTCCCGGTTTTTTACGAGGCCACCGGGGTCCTCGGCACGCAACTCACGCTCCATCACCCCCGTCGAAACCTTGTCGCCCCCACGGGGTCGGCCGGTAGGGTAACTGGGTGAAAGCGTAGGCTACATTGAGTATTATGCCACACGCGGCCCGGCCGACGCCATTCTTCCGTCACGTTCCCACTGTCGGAGTCGCCATAGCGCCGCATGCGAAGGCGCCGCAGGTCAGCACCTTAGCGGCCGCGGCTCAACCAGCCGCTCCCCGCCGGGAATCCTCTCTATCTTCCGGCGTACTCATACGCGCCCATGTCGTAGCCGCTGCCCTGCGGGCGTGCGACGCCAAGGATGTCGGTATCCGGCGCTTCGTCGGGCGTGCCGGTATCAATGCACGGGGAACCGGACTGGAGGCTGTAGTCGCCGTTGGCAGCATCCACAAAGAGCGGACCATCCGCGATGTTGCCCTCACCTTCGTATCCTCCCTGTACGCACGAATGAGTTATGAGCGGCGTGCAGGGAGGCGAGGGATAATTGTCATTGTCGATTTCGGCGCCCCTGATGGCCGCGGAATCGCCCCAGAGGATGCAGTTGGTCACTACCGGAGAGCCACTGACGAAATGCCGTATCGCTCCGCCGTAAGCGGCCTTGTTTCCAAAGAACGTGCAGTTGATCAAGGTAAGCGAGGGACTCCAGTAATTCCGCATCGCCCCACCTTCATCAGCGTTGTTCCCGGCAAAGACACAGTTGGTGAACGTCGCCGAACTCTTCCAACTAGATATCGCGCCGCCGTAGTCGGCCGTGTTCCCGAAGAACGCGCAGCCCGTCACAGCGGGCGAGGAATCGCCGCTGAAAATCGCGCCGCCGCCCTCACCGTGGTTGGCGCTATTGCCCGTAAACGTGCAGTTCGTCACTGTCGGTGAGGATCCGAACTCGTTGTTCATCGCCCCGCCTTCGCCGTAGGTGGCCACATTATCGCTGAAGATGCAATTGATCACCGTCGGCGAGGAGCCTCTCCAGTTGTACATCCCGCCGCCGAAGTTTCTTCTGTTGTCGCTGAAGGTACAATTGGCCACCGTGGGTGAGGAGCCGTACCTGTTGAGCATCCCGCCGGCTCCACGTTGGATGACAAATCCATCGAGCGTTGCATCGTCTGCGCCGATGACGCAGCAACAGGTGAATTCACCGTCGATAATCGTCGCGTTGGCCTCCCAGTCGCGCGCATCGCGGGCCTGCTCCGTGCCGGCGAAGCCTCCGTAGAGATGGACGTTCTCGGCCATGGTAACGACACACCCGTCGAGGGATGTGTACGTACCAGCGGCCACCCATACCTCGCACTCGCCGAGTGCGTCAGCGTCGTCAATCGCCTCCTGAATCGACGTGAACGCAGTTGCCCAGGACAGGCCGTCCTGCGTGCTCGATGTGTTCGCGACATCCACGCGCCGTATGCCCGACACGAGCGCCGGGTGCCACCCCCGCGCCACTTCGTCGCCATCGGAGATCCCGTCGCCGTCCGTATCCGTCACCAGAGGATCGCTTGCTATGTTGCCCTCGCCGTCGTAGCCCCCCTGGATGCAGGAGTAGGTCACCACCGCCGCGGAACCGGCATCCCAGATCTCATCGCTGCAGGCGATGCCTGAATTGCCCCAGAAGATGCAGTTGGTCACCGTCAGCGAACCGGCGCTATACGCTCCCTGGCCGCCGATTCCCGCCGAATTCCCTCTCAACGTGCAGTTGAGCAGCGTCGGCGAGCTTTCGGCAGGGACGTACACGCTGCCCCCCTGGTCCTGAGCCAGGTTCTCACTGAAGACGCAGTTGGACAACATCGGCGCACCAGCGGCGTACATACCGCCACCGTCGCCCGTGGCCAAGTTCTCGCTGAATACACACTCCCTCAAAGTCGGCGACGAGAGATCATCACTGAACATGCCACCCCCGTCGCCGTCGTAGCCGTCATCAGCCGTGTTTCCGGAGAAGGTACAGCCAACCACCGTCGGTGAGGAGTACATGCCATTGTACATCCCCCCTCCGGACTTGGCCGTGTTCCTCTGGAACGTGCAATGGGCCACCGTCGGCGAGATGCCCTCATAGTTCGACATCCCACCGCCGTTGCCGTTGGAATGAGAGCCGTGTTGGACGACAAAGGCGTCGAGCGTGGCATTGCTTGCACCGATGACGCAACAATGGGCGCATTCGCCGTCGACAATGGTTGCATTGGCTTCCCAGTCACGCTCATCGCGGGCCGTCTCGGTGCCGGCGAAGCCACCGTAGAGATGAACGTCTTCCGCCATAGTAACAACACCCCCGTCAAGGGCCGTGTAGGTTCCGGCGGCCACCCAGACATCACCCCCGCCGGCCGCACTGGCGGCGTCAACGGCTTCTTGAATGGTGCCAAACGCTTCGTCCCAAGAAGAGCCGTCCCCAGCGCCTCCCTCCGTCACATACCAAACGTCCAGCGCAGTAACCGTGGCAGTGGCCCTGTCTCTGCCGAGGGCGGTGGTAACGGTGAGGGAAACCGTGTAGGTTCCTGCGACAGCGTAAGTGTGTGAAGGACTCTGCGTCGAACTCGTCTCACCGTCGCCAAAATCCCAGGCCCAAGCCGTTATTGCGCACCTACCGGAGCTGGAGGTATCGGTGAAAGCCACATCCATGGGCACCGCGCCGGCTGTGGGCGTTACGATGAATGACGCCCTAGGCCGGGCAGGCCACCCGTGTGGGCAACCGGCCAGTGCGACTACCGGTAGCGCAGAGAAAACTAGACACAGGAAGGTTCTCGTACAGGTGGTAGTTGGATACTGCATGCAGCTTACCTTTCGAGTGAAGGATGTCACCAAGAACCTGTATCATTTTGGATCCATCCCTCTACTGTGTCAAGGGATGAAAGAACTCCACGAGTTCACAATCAAGGCGCGAGCATGTACACTCACGGCACAAGGCTCATGGGCTACGCAAGAAGGAGTAAGTGATGGAGCACGTGCGCGAGCATTTCAGTCATGACAAACTGGCCGCATGCCTGGGAATGGAGTTGCTGGAAGTCTCCGAGGGCAAGGCCCGTGTCAGGATGGCCGTCGAGGAGCGCCACATGAACAGCCTTCGCATCGTGCATGGCGGCGCGTTGTTCTCGCTGGCGGACTTCGCTTTCGCGGTGGCCAGCAATTCCCATGGCACGGTGGCGGTAGCGATAAGCGCCTCGATGACCTTCGTCAAAGCCATCCGCGGCGGCACGCTATTCGCGGAAGCGGAGGAGATCTCGCTGAATCCCAAGATCGCGACGTATCTCATTCAGGTGACGGATGATGAGGGCGCGCCGGTGGCGACGTTCCACGGGATGGTGTATAGGAAGAAGGAGACGCTGCAGGAGGCGCGCGCCGAACTCGCCGATTAGCTGCTCGCGCGCTTGATGCGGATCTCGCGGCCACAGGAGCTGCACGTGACGCGGTCCGCGGCGAAGGATGGCGAGAGTGTCACCGTTCCGCCGCAGGCGCATTTGAATGAGGTCCAGTCCTGGCCTTTTCGGGCGAATTCGAGAACCTGCGGGGCCGCCGGAGCGGCCTGTTGAGGAGCAACCGCCCCGAGGCCACCCTCCCCACTCAGTTGCTGGCCGACTGTGGCTACCGCGGCAAGCTGTGCCGCGGGCACGGCGATGTCGCGGTGACACCGGGGACACTGGACGTGGTCCCTCTTGAAGTCGGGCGGCAGCTTGATGCGCAGTCCACACGCGCACGCCACAAAGGCGAATTGGTTGACCTTCCTCAGGAGATCGCCCGCCTCGCGCAGTTGCTCCTTCTGTGACTTCTTCTTGAGCGCGTCTGGATGCGCCTCGCGCGCGGCGAACTGCTTCTTGTCCGCCAGGGCCGAGGCGGGCAGCCGGCCCGCTTTCGCACCTCCCACTTTGGCCCACGCGGCCTGGTACGTGCCATAGGAGACGTTTCCCCCCATGGAACGCAGGATGCGTATGCGCTCGTCAATGGGCGGGTGGGTGTTCATGGCCCCGGCGCCGACGGCTTTCCTGACAGGATTCGAGATGAACATCGGCGCGGTGGCTTTATTCACCCGGGCCAAGGATTTCGTGTCGTGGGAAATGACCTCGAGCGCTGAGGCCAATCCTTCGGGATAGCGTGTCAGCACGACGGCGTTGGCGTCGGCAAGATACTCGCGCCGGCGAGAGGCCGCGAAGAAGATGAGATACGCCATAATCGGCGAGAGGACCGCCATCAGTACGGCCAGGATCATCAGAATGGCGCCCGCGGGCCCGCCTCCGCCGCCGCTACGGCGGGATGAAGAGCGGTAGCGCCGGGAACTGCCGGCCGAACTGTAGAACATGCCCCGAAGGAAGACGTCCGAGATGATCACAATGGTGCCCAGCATGATGCCGAGCATCTGCATAAAGAGCACGTCGCGGTTGATAACATGCGACATTTCATGGGCAATAACGCCCTGCAACTGATCGCGATTCAGCTTTCCGAGCAGCCCCGCGGTGACGGCCACGGCGGCGTTGTCGGGACTCCGCCCCGTGGCGAAGGCGTTGAGGGACATGTCGTCGATGATGTAGACGGCGGGCATCTTGGACAGCCCCGCGGCGATGGTCATCTCCTCGACGACGTTGAAGAGCTGGGGGTGATCCCGCTTCTCAATCCGATGAGCCCCCGAGGCGCGCATCAGGATCTGACCGCCCTGGAAATAGGCGACCAGACTCAACACAAGCCAGATGAATCCGGCGACCATCAGTCCCAACAGGCCGCCGGTTGCCGCTGCGGCGCCCACTTGCTCGGCCCCGCTCATATTCTGAAAAAGGGCCGCGCCGATGATGAAGCCAAGGCCCATCTGCACGAGCGCCATCGCTAGGACGAGCATGAGGGACTTGCGCTTATTTGCCCGGATCTGTTCCCACATCGTCTGCTGTGAACCAACCGCGCAGGCTCAAGGCATCTTACCGGAACTCAGGAGAAACTGACCTTGGGAACCGTGCGCTCGGCCTCGTCCTCAATCTCGAAGAAGTCGGCCTGGGTGAAATTGAACATGCCCGCAACAATATTGCTCGGGAACATCTGGATCTTGTTGTTGAAGCCAAGCACCTGGTCGTTGTAATTCTGCCGGGCGAAGCCAATCTTGTTCTCGGTGGAGGTCAACTCTTCCTGAAGGGCGAGGAAATTCTGGTTTGCCTTCAAGTCAGGGTAGTTCTCCACCACAAGGAAGAAGCTGCTCAGGGCCTGGCCCAATTGGCCTTCGGCCTGGGCCTGCTCATTGACGCCGGAGGCTTTCGCGGCGAGATTACGCGCCTTGGTGATGTTCTCGAGCGTATCGCGCTCGTGCTGCATGTAGCCCTTGGCGGTTTCGACCAGATTGGGAATCAGGTCGTGGCGCCGTTTCAACTGGACGTCGATTTGCGACCAGGCATTCTTGACCTGGTTACGCAGGCGCACCAGGCCGTTGAATATGCCAATCACGGCGATAACGACGAAAAAGAGAATCGCCAACAAGATGAGAAGAACTATGCCCACGCCCATGGCCTTAATCACCTCCGCGTTTGCCTGGAAAGATGCCCCCACGCCCTTTTCACCATTGGGCAGGGAGTATTAATCCTTAGGCTCCTCGACCGCACTTCCCGGCCCCTGTCCTCCGGCGCCGGGGAATACCTCACGAAGAAAACCGCCCACTTTGCCCGCGTCATCCAGTCCCGCGCCTTGCTGAAGTACAAGCTGCAGCTCACCGTCATCGAACCAGAGGCCGTCGCCCCGAACACACCGATCATACGTCACGGGGTCCTCGCCGGCCGTGATACCTTTCGCCATCTTCTTGCGGCAGATGGGACAACGTCGCGGCGCTTCGTGCCCGGCTTCTTTGGGATCTCCCGAGGCAAGGTAAGCCGCACAGGTCTGCTCATCCCCGAAGAGCAACTCCAATTCCCCGGCGTCCAGCCAGATGCCGCGGCAGGAAACGCAGTAATCAATTTCCACCTGGTCGTATTCCAGAACAACCATCGGCTCGTGACACACCGGGCAGTCCAAAGCGCCTCCCCGTCGGTTGATTTTCCCAGCTCTTTCGCTTCTCCTCCGAGTCTATGTCCCGCACTCGGTGAAGTCAAACGGCGGGCCCCATCCGTAACCGCCGGCTATCTCTGAGGCGCCTTGTTTACGGCCGGCTCTTCGGCGTCCTTGTGCGGATCGCGCGGCGGCGCCTGAGGCGAAATCTCCCGCTTCGGCGGCCGTCCTCGCGAGCGGCCGCACGAAGCTTATCAATGGAGCGCCGGATAGCACGCTGCACGGATGACGCATTCGTTTTGGTGGCAGTAGCGGCTTCCCGGTGGCTAAGGCCCTGGAAGAAGCACAGCTCGATGCAGCGGCGTTCCCGCCGTGTCAGGCGTGTCGCCATCCGCTTGCGAACCCACCGGAGCAGCCGGGCCTTCTCGCGGCCCCACGCCAGCCCGGCCTCGATTTCCTCCTCCGTCTCGAACCACGCGCCGCGCGCCTGGCCCAACGTTGCCAGCCTCATCGGATCCACCGATACGGCGAACCGTTGTGCCCGGCTCCTGTCGTTTGCTTCTTTCTTCTCGGCCATCGTCCTACCTCCCATCCATTCCCGCGCCATGCGACAGTTCTCAGTGCTTCAACGACCTCCGTGTCCCAGGTCGGCACGAAGACACTGAACACATCCTAGAGGCGGGACACACTGAGAGACTTTTGGCCGGATAACGGAAAATCGGTGAGATTCCTTCGCTCAACAACCCGAACAGCAAAGAAAAGGAAAAGGCGGAAAGGGCGGCATGTTCGCCGCGATGACAGATCGATACGACGAGAGGTACGGCAGGAGAGGGGAATGGCCTTGGCAGCCCGGATCTCCAGCGGATGCAGGAACTGGGCCCGTCCTAGTTGAGGCCCCGTTCGGGCGGCTCTTGCGAGCCGCTGATGCCCCAGGCCGCGCACAACGCCCTGTGATTTCTCTCGAGACTCTGCCCGATTTGCGTCAGCGCTCTGGTGTCCGCGTTGGCGTCGAACATGCCCACAGCGATGTGGTCGATTCTGTCGGCAAGCTCCCCCAGGGCCTCGGACAGATCCTGCAAAATGCCCATGCTCGATTCGGTGAGATGATAATGATTGTCTGAACCCCGCATGACTTCCCCTCAACACACGAAAAGGCCCACGAAAGCACTTGGAAGTAGGGGCAAACTCTACCACATCCAGGCTGAAATGTCACGGGAAAGCGAGGGGCGAGCTAAGGCGTTAGAGCATAATGGCTTATGAATCCGGCGAGGGGGCACGAAAGAGACACAGCTCTCAGGATTGAAGATAGACGGAAAAGGTGCTGCCCTTGCCCGGAACGCTCTCGACTCCCACGCGGCCCCCGTGGGCTTGGGCGATGTGCTTGACGATGGCAAGTCCAAGCCCGGTACCGCCAAGGCCGCGACTCCGGGCCTTGTCCACGCGATAGAAACGCTCGAAAAGCCGGGGCAGGTGTTCGGAGGGAATCCCTGCGCCGTGGTCCTCGACGCGTATGACGACTTCCCCTTCCACCTGACTGGCCTCAACGTGCACGCTTTTCTCGGGCTCACTGTATTTCACGGCATTATCAACGAGATTGGCGACGGCTTGTTCGAGAAGCGGCGCGTTGACTCGGGCCTCCAGATCTTCCGGACAGGTAACCGTCATTTCGATTCCCCTAACGGACGCTTTGGGCCGACAGAGGGTGATCGCCGCGTCGATGACCTCGCGGATAGGTAGACGCTCGAGCCGTATCTCCTTTTGCCACTCACCGGCCTCCGTCCGGGACAGGATGAGCAGGTCTTCGAGAATGGCATTGAGCCGATCGGCTTGCCTCGCGACAATCTCCAGGAACCTCCGCGCATCATCCGGCTTCTCCAACGCCCCGCCGAGAAGAGTCTCGACGAAGCCTTTGATGGACGTGATGGGCGTGCGAAGCTCGTGGGAGACGTTGGCGACAAAATCCCGCCGAACCTGCTCGAGCCGGCGCAGCGCGGTGACATCGTTCAACACGATCACGGCGCCAAGTCCATTCCCGTGAGCATCGCGAAGGACGGTGCCGTGAACTTGAACAACCTGCTCCTGCTGCGTGTGTAAGACAAATTCGTCTTCGATAGGCGCGTGGCTGTCCAACGCGCGTGTGACGAATTCCTGAAGGGCGGTGTTCCTTACGGCAGTTTCAATGCTTTGCCCTTGGACGTCTTGTGAGGCAACGCCCAACATACGCGCCGCGCCATGGTTGAGGCTGATGATGGCGCGTTTAACATCCACGGCGATGACGCCCTCAATCATACTCGAGAGAACGGCCTCCTGCTGGTTTCGTTGGTTGACGATGGTCCTGATGCGCTGGTCGAGCTGGTCGGCCATCTGGTTCATGGCTTGCGCCAGACTCGCGATCTCTTCCGAAGCGGGAATGCGCAGGTGATACTTGAAGTCGCCTCGAGCGAAAAGCTCCGCGCCCTGCTTGAGTTCTTCCAGAGGCCGGGCAATCTGTCTTGCCACAAGCCAGCTTGCTATTGCCGCGAGAAGCGCGATAACGGTCGCGCCGAGAAAGACATCCGTACGATTGGACCACAGGGCGGACTGAACCGTCGTAAGGGGAAGGGCGACACGCAGCACGGCAACAAGCGTCGTCCCATCGTATACGGGAAGAGCTACATACATAAGGTCACGTTGGAGGGTACGACTAAACCGGATGGCGCGGCCCACGTCTCCCGACATGGCCGTGACAATCTCAGGCCGATTCGCGTGATTATCCATACTCTGGGGCGATTCTTCCGAGTCACCGACGACTTCGCCGGACGGCAGAACCACCGTAACTCGCGAGGATGCCTTTTCTCCCAGTTCGCGACAGAGGGCGTCGATTTCCCCGGCGACGCCTCTTGCGAGCGTCTCCCGGGCCGCGTCCGACATTAGCCGGCCGCGAGCTTCCAGCTCTCTGCTGACGCGCGTCAAATGGAACTGGCCCGCCACATGGGCCGTATAGGCCGTGAAAGCGGCCAGGGCAGCCAAAGTAACGAACAGATGGCTCGGAAATATCCGCCATACCAAACGCCATCGCGGCATCGCGCTGCTACTCCTGAAACTTGTAGCCGACTCCCCGCACCGTCTTGACACAGCCCCCCGCGTCGGCCAGCTTCTTCCGAAGTCCCGCGATCTGCACGTCCACGGCGCGTTCCGTCACCGGGTAATCGGGCCCGCGAACGGCGTCCACGATTTGGTATCGCGTGAACACCCAGCCCGGGCGGCGGGCAAGCAAATGGAGAACACGAAACTCGGTGAAAGTAAGGTCGGCAAGCTCGCCATCGACGAGTACCTCATGACGCCCCGGATGAATCACGAGACGCCGTGTTGTGATGGTGTCCTTGTCGGACGGCTCCGCTTGCCCTTGACGGCGCAGCACGGCCCTGACGCGGGCGACGAGGACACGGGGACTGAAGGGCTTGGTAACATAATCATCCGCGCCCAATTCCAGTCCCGCGACGATGTCCGCCTCCTCTCCCTTGGCCGTCAGCATAAGGATGGGGATGTCCAGCATGTCGGGATCGCGCTTGAGCCGCCGGCACACCTCCAGCCCATCCAACTCCGGCAGCATCAGGTCGAGAACAATGAGGTCCGGGCGCCGATGCGCTATTTTCCCTAGCGCTTTCTTGCCATCCATGGCGGTTTCGACTTCAAAACCTTCCTGGCGCAGATTGTACCCAACCAGCTCAAGGATGTCTTCGTCGTCTTCAACGACAAGTATGCGGTTGTTTGCCACTGTTCCGATTCCTCACGCCCGGCTGGAAAGCACTAGGCACCGGAGTCCTCACCGTCAGAAGCAGTTCTGAAGTCTTCCGCATGGTGGCGGACAATCTCGCCCTCGGCCAGGTAGATGACATCGTTCGCAATAGTTGTCGCCAAGTCCGCTGTGCGTTCGAGGTCACGCACCACGCCGAGAAAATGAATGAGCGTCTCCGCCTCGCTCACGTCACGCCGGATAGCCGCCTTGACTTGAGTGTACATCTCGCGGTTCATGGCGTCCACTTCATCATCTGCACGGCAAACATCTCTGGCGAGCTGGGCATCCAGCCGAACCAAGGCATCCAGACTGCGGCTCAACATGGATTGCGCCTTCTTCCCCATGGCGTGGAGATCAAACACCAGGTTCGGCGGCCTCTCCTCGGCGAGGAAGACGCTGCGCTCGGCGATGTTTACGGCGAGATCGCCGATGCGCTCCAGAACGCCGTTGATCTTCAGTACGGTGATGATGAAGCGCAGGTCCACCGCCACGGGCTGATATAGCGCCAGCAATTGGAGGCATTCCTCCTCGACCTCGACCTCCATCTTGTCGATGGCGTAATCACCGTCAACCACTTGCAGGGCCAGTGCGGTATCGCGCTCTTCGACGGATAGAACCGCGCCCCTAACCGCCTCTTCGACGCGAGCGCTCAAGACGAGGATGCGGCTTTTCAGGTGATCGACTGCTCGTTCCAAGTGTTTGCCCATGGCATCTCCGCTCCCTTATCCAAAGCGGCCTGTAATGTAGTCTTCGGTTCGCTTTTCACGCGGATTCGTGAAAAGGTCCTTCGTAACGCCGGTCTCGACCAGCACGCCTTCGTAGAAGAAGGCCGTCAGATCGGACACTCTTGCGGCCTGCTGCATGTTATGCGTGACGATGATGATGGTGTAGTTGCCGCGCAGTTCGCCGATGAGGTTCTCCACGCGGGCCGTCGAGCGGGGATCAAGCGCCGAGGTAGGCTCGTCCATGAGGAGGATTTCCGGATCGACGGCAAGGGCGCGCGCAATGCACAGGCGCTGTTGCTGTCCGCCGGAGAGGCCAAGGGCATTCTGCCGCAGCCTATCCTTGACCTCGTCCCAGAGCGCGGCGCGTTCGAGACTCTTCTCGACAATTTCAGACAACGCGGCCCGACTGCGAATGCCTTGCAGGCGGGGACCGAAAGCTACGTTTTCAAACACCGACTTCGGGAAGGGATTGGGCTTCTGAAAGACCATGCCTACACGCTGGCGCAGCGCCACGATATCGGTATTCGGGCCATAGAGATCGACACCGTCCATCACCATGTTCCCTTTCGCGTGACAATCCGGGATAAGGTCATTCATCCGGTTCATGGCGCGCAGGAACGTGCTCTTGCCACACCCACTCGGCCCGATGATCGCGGTAACCTTCCCGCGGGGAACGCTCGTGGAGACTTTGACCACAGCCTCATGGCGGCCGTAGAAGATAGAGAACCTGTCCGTTACGAGGTGTGACACAAGCGGTTCCTCCTCGCGTCCCCGCGTCTCTCGGAAGCGCTGCCGCGTCTCAATCTCAGGGGTGTCGATCAGAGTGGCGCCTGTCATGAAGCCGATCCTCGCAGTTTTCCCATCAGTCGGGCCCGGAGCACAATGGCGGAGAGATTGAGCAGGAGCACAAGCGCGACCAGGGCAAGCACCATGCCGAATTGGACATGGCGAATCTCATCGACGGCTTCGTGCTCGGTGCAAAGGTTATAGATGTTCCAGGGCAGCGCCGGTGTAGCTTCCGTCAGCGTCTGCCAGAGCGCTAACGGTTTTCCGACGCTCACCGCGGCGGTGAAGATGATGGGGGCCGTTTCACCGGCCGCTCGCCCCATACTGATGACAATACCGGTGAGGATGCCGGGAAGCGCGGCGGGGAGAATCACTCGGACAGTGGCACGCCACTTCGAAGCCCCCAGCCCAAGCGCCGCCTCGCGGTAGGTATGCGGAACGGCGCGAACGGCCTCCTCGGAGGCGCGGATAATCGTCGGAAGCACGAGCAGGGCCAGCGTGAGCGACCCGGCAAGCACACTCTTGGACGGCGACACGTGCATCGTGTTGATGAAGAAGGCCAAGCCGAACAAACCGAAGACGATGCTGGGCACGCCGGCCAAGGTGCTGACACATACTCTCAGCAGGCCGATAAGGTGGCCTTCCCCGGCGTACTCGACGAGATAGATGGCGGCAATGACGCCGAAGGGGACGGCAAAAAGCATGGCCCCGAGCGTCAGATAGACCGTGCCGAGCACCTCGGGCCAGATGCCGCCAAACATGTGGGCGTCCATGGAGGGATCGAAGAGAAATCCCCAGTAGGCGGTGAGTCGGGGGTGCAGCATGTCGTCCAGGTGCTCCTCCAGATAGCCAAACAACGGCTCGAGCGAGGTGCCTCGGAACTCCTCAATGCGCGGCGTATAGACTTTCGTTCCCATGCGCGTCGGATCGCTGTAGTCATAGCCTTCAACATACAGCACCTCATGCAAGGCGACTTGCGCCCTGTCCCAACGGGTTGGCCCATACTGCTCACGTATCAACACCGGCCGCTGAGTTCCCGGCCACGGCCCGAGCAACCGCGTCAGGCCCGCGTCGAGCTCGTCCACCAGCGGGGCGTATTTACGCCGCTCCACGAAGCCCATGGAAGCAACGTCCTTCCGGAAGGCATCCACCATGGCGTACACCGGCTCGCGGGCCTGTCTTGCCTCCGCGACCTCCCCCTCCACGTCGTCTCGATTTCCGCGCTCGAATTTCTCAAGCATGAAGCGCCGGTGCTCCACCGTCGCGCGGAAAATGAACGCCTTCGAACCGCGGTAGATGATTGGCGTCAATAGGACGACAAGCGCCGCAGCCATGAGCAAGATCGACGCGACACCCGCCACGGAGAAGTACTTGTCGATGACTTTGCGCGTGCCGGAAATCATCTCATCCTCCGTGAAGCTTGCGGCGTTGCCGGCGCATTACGTATTCGCTTGCCAAGTTGCAGATGAAGGAGACCGTCAACAAGCACGCGGCCATGGCGAACAAGACGTGGTAACGGGCCGAACCTGTGACGTGATCCGCCTCTCCCATGTCTCCGGCAATCGTCGCCGTAAGTGTGCGCACGGGCTCCAAGAGGTTGAACCAAGGCTTGGGAATCTGCGCCGCGTTGCCCGAAGCCATCCAGACAACCATGGTCTCGCCGACGGCGCGCATAATGCCCAGGATCACGGCCGCGCAGATGCCGCTGCTCGCCGCGGGAAGCACTATGCGGAACATCATCTCGGCACGCGTGGCGCCGCAAGCGTAGCCGGCCTCTCGCAGTTCCCGCCCAACGGCCTGCAATGCGTCTTCGGACACGCTTACCACCGTGGGCAACACCATGACGCCGAGGATAATGGACACATTGAGCGCATTTGCCCCGCTCGGGATTTGCAGCCGCCCCGCTGCGCCGGCGGCGAAGTAGACCAGGATGAGCGCCGCCACACCTAGAACAAGCACCGTAGGCCATCGGAAGCGCCGGCGCTGACTCTCCGAACAGGGACGCAGCAAGACTTCGGCCATGAGCAGGGAAAACAAGAGCGCGGCGGGCGCTCCGGCGGCCCATGTCGCGATCGCCAGCAAGCGCCCCCCTTGCTCCTGCATCATCGGCGCCAGGATCACCAGCGCGAAGAAACCGTAGGCTACGGAGGGAATCGACGCCAAGACCTCGATCACCGGCTTGACAATCTGGCGGACGGAGAAGGGCAATAGGTCGCTCAGACACATGGCGGCCACGACGCCCAACGGCACGGCAAAGGCCGCCGAGCCCAAGGTGACGAGGCCGCTGCCGACGATAATCGCGAGCGTACCGAATTCGGCCGGCTCGCCGGTGGGATACCATCGCGTGCTGGTAAGGAACTCTTTGAAGCCGCACATCTTGAAGAACACAACGGCGTCCTTCACGATGAAGACGACGATCAAGAGGACGGCCACGGCGGAGGTGCTGGTGATCAGAAGCAGCAGCAGTTGTCCGAAAAGGGACATCAAGCGCCGCCGCGTGCTGGCCCATTTGGACAAGCTGAGGCCCGCGCGGCTGGCAAGTTCTCCTTCGAGCTCAGGCGCCGGAGACTCCGAGCCAGGTGTGGCCAGTCTGGACAGGGCACATACTCCTCTTACTGAACGTGATTTGACGGCACGCGCCGCAGGACAGGCCGCCTCGGAATCTCATCGCGACGAGTCGATTAAGAGCGGCTGGATACCTAACAAGCGCCACTGGAGCATGAGCGTATCAAGTCAACGTTAGATTAGTGTTAGGGCCGCGCAAGCGACGTATTAGAACCAGCGAGCCGGAGGGATTCCATGGCCTCGTCTTGGTTTCCCTTGCGGCCGTGGCTTAAGTCCCCGCAGCCTCCACAAAGTCCGGGGGCGCCTGCCTCGCGACAGGCGCCCCCTTCCCTCAACGTACCCGTGAGACATTCGCTAACGTCCACACTTCGCGGGCGTCACGCAAATGCCTGCTAGTCGTTCGCGTCGCCCAGGAAACTGAACAGATCGCTAAGAAAGGCGACGATACTGATGAGAACATCGACGATGCTGCCGAAGATCCCCACCTGATTTTCCAGGACCAGTAGGTTCGCCTTTGCGGGCAGCGTGTGCTTCTTGTTAGATACCATGGTCTTTCCTCCTCGTTCCTTGTCTTTTGTTTTTTGCCTTGCGGCCAGTTCTTCCACACCGAATGCGAGTGAAGCTTCTTGCCGAGGGCGGCGTCGCCTAGAAGTCCACCTGGAAACGACACTGAAGGATGTCCAAATCGCCTTCGTACAGGTCATGTTCGACATCGGCGAGGATGTAGTTCAACATGACTCGAGTGTTTGGATTGAGGTACCAATTCAGGGCGGCAGTCCAATTGTCCTCCTCGCCGCCTCGGATGATGCCGTCATTCAGGTCGATGGATGAGTAGCGGAGCGCGACTTCCCAGGCGCCCCAGTTACCGCTCCCCGGCGAGAAGTTGTTGTTGAGCTTCACACGGTCAAACGCGGCGGAGCTCTGCTTGTAGCGCCGGTTCTCGCCCGTGAGGAAGTAACTGGCCTGCAGGTAGTACCCGTCGAAGTCAGGATTGCCCGCAAACTCGGTGTCTACATCAGCCAGCATGTACTCGCCCTGGAGGGAGAACGGGCCGTACACGAGGGCGGACTCGAATCCCCAGAGGTCGACGCCGTCCACCGAGCCGTCACGTGTCCGGAAGCCGACGAAGCCGTCCGTGTTGACGTAGCGATTGGCCAGGTGGGATTCAGGACGCTCACGGAAGCGGTAGTTGGCCCCGTCAGGATTCCGATGACTGTAAGCCACGCCCAAATGGAGCAGCTTCCTGCCGTCGTCCTCATACCAGGGAAGTCCGGTTAAACGGGCCGTGAAGGCAACGCCCTGATCCTCATCCGAGTCATTGGAAGAAGGCCAATCGTCGACATCTTTCCAGACGCCCAAGGCCCACGTGATGCGTTCGTCCAAGGCGTCGTTGCTAATCATGGCGCCCACGTTTCGGCCGGGCGTGAATGCATCAGCCAAAGAGCGCTCCATGAAGGTGATGTACTTGCTGCTGGTGAGTTGCTCGAGCCCGAACGGCTCCTTGCGATGCCCGAGAGTCAGCTTGCCAACATGCGGGACGTTCTTGAGGCCGACGTATACATCCTTGAAGGATGTCGGATTATCACTGGCGAAGTCGTACTGCGCCTTATAGAAGATGTCCTCGTAGATGTCGCCCTGCAGGTAGATTCGGGCGCGCCGGAACTCCGTGCCATCCTGTTCATCCCCGACGGGCCATTTAAGACTGTCGTCTTGATTGTACCAGGCCCAGTCATTCTGGATACGCCCACCGACGCGGAGCTTGAAGTTGCCGTCGCCGCTCTCGAATCGCAAACCTTCCTTCCAGAACACTCGGAAGTCCGTGGCTGCCGAGGAGGCATCCTGGTCGATTTTCTCCTCAATCTCGGAGACACGATTCTCGAGCTGCACGCGGCTCTGGTCCTCTTTCACAGACCTGACGGCCTGGCCGGCCGCTTGGCTCCGCTCCAGATCCGCCACGCGTTTCTCAAGTGTGTCGACTTTTTCCAACAGCGTGCGCTCTCGCTCGGTAAGAGGCTGAGCTGCAGCGCTTTGCACGGTCAATGCCAGGGCAATTGCGACTGCTAGACTCAGCACCCCAATACGTGTGTTGCTCATAATCTGTTTGCTCCTCCGCTTCAAGTTCGCTTGTCGCGGCTAGTAATTGGTCACTGGGACGTATCCGATGCCCTGAACGATCTCCTGGCCCTGCTTGCTCAGGTGAAGCGTCACGAAATGGTGAATCGGGGTGCCCAGTTTGGGATAGCCATTGGTGAACATGAAGAGCGGTCGCGCAATGGGATAGCGGCCGGAAGCGACCGTCTGATTCGTCGCGGAAATCCCGTTGATCTCGACGGCCTTCACGGTGCGGTCCACAAAACCGAGGCCGACGTAACCGATGGCGCCTTGTGTACTCTGGACACGCTGCCGGACGGCGCCGTTGCTGCCCACATATTCCGCGCCTTCGGCGATCTTTTCCTTTTTCATCACAAGACCTTCAAAGGTCTCGTATGTGCCGCTGTTCGTGTCACGACTGATGATGATGATGGGCACATCCGGGCCGCCCACCTGTTTCCAACTCTTGATTTTGCCCAAGTAGACGTCGCGCACCTGCTCAACCGTCAATCCGGTGACGGGATTGCTGGGGTGGACGACCATGGCGATACCGTCCATGGCGACGACGTGGGCCACGGGCAACACGTCCTTCTCGATGGCGGCCGCAAACTCGGTGTCCTTCATGAAGCGGGACATGTCGGCCACCTGGCACGTGCCGTTAATCAGACTCTTGGCGCCGTTGCCGCTGCCCGACTCGCTGACGGTGATGTTCACATCGGGATGCATTCCCATGTAGTACTCCGCAAAAGCCTTGGCAATCGGCCCTACGGTTGTGGATCCATCCACAACAATGTTCGCGTTGTCCTGGGCCGCCGCTGCGCCGGAAACAGCCAGCAGGGCCAGACAAATGCCACCCATGGCTCCAAGCCACTTGATGGAAGGTACCTCTAGATGCCGTAACATAGTGTCGTTCCTCCTCGTTGACATGCTTGAAAACGCTCACGTCGGGCCGGCCTCGACGCCCAGTGCCGGGGCCGTTATGCATTTCACGACACGGTGCCTCGGGATATCCCGCACGTGCCGCATGCCGACGCAATCGAAGATTAGCAAGGAGTTGTTTTGGGAAAGTTGGCGACGCATGAGGAAATAGCGAACCTACTGTTAGGTTTTCGTGAGAGGCCGGCCGCCCCTCCTGGCCGAACAAATCCGGCGCGTTGGAAAGCCAAGAGCAGACATCCCAAAGCATTGCATTCACCGCCCTTCACGGCTAGAGTAATTCATGGTCGAGGAGGACAATCCATGGGGATGATGCAGCGCATTCAAGAAGATATGAAGGCGGCGATGAAGGCCCGAGAACATGAGCGGCTGGAGTGCCTCAGACTGCTCAAGGGCGCCCTGACGCTCAAGGAGAAGGAGTCCGGAGGCGAACTCGATGACGGGTCGGCCGTTGCCGTGCTGCGCAGTGAGCTTCGGAAACGCCGCGACAGCATCGATGTGTTTCTCTCACACGGCAAGAAAGACGACGCGGCCGAGGCGGAGGCCGAGATCCGGATCATCGAGGAGTTCCTGCCGCAGCAGTTGACGGCGGCCCAACTCGAGGAAAAGGTCCGGGCCTATCTCGAGTCGCATCCCGAAGTGACGCATGCAGGCAAGCTTACGGGCGCCATGAAGAAGGAGCTCGGCGATCAAGCGGATGGCAAGACGCTTAACGAAGTGTGTAGGAAAGCGCTCGGAGCGTGATCCGAGCCACGGGCGGCAAGGCAACTAGCCTGAGGGCGTCCTATCGGCCTCGATCTCTCTCCGCTTCTCGCGCACTTGCTCCGCCTTTTCCGCAGCGCCGGCCGCTCTGTAGGCCCGTTCCAGCCTATCCAACAAGGCAAGATCCTTGGGGCGGCTCTTGAGGGCGAGTTCCAGATAGGGGATGGCCCCGGCTGCGTCGCCACTAGAAATGCAGGCCTCGGCGACACAACGCGCGATGGTAGGATCGGTGCTTCCCTCCGCAATCCACTGTTTCCCCCGCTCGGACACCTCGTCGTAGCGATCAAGTTCGATAAGCGCCCAGAGCACGTTGGTGCGCATGCCCGGATTCTCGCTGCCCTTCGTTATGGCCTTGTCGTAGGCTTCCAGGGCCGATTCCCAGCGCTTGAAGCGGACATAGACGTGTCCGGCGGCAACATCCACATCCGGATTTTTGGGCGCACGCCTGCGCGCCTCTTCGACTTGGGCCAGTGCACCAGTGAAATCGCCCTGCTTCATCAGGCGATCCGCTTCCTTGAGATAGGCGTAAGGATGATTCTCTCTCATCCGGATGATGGCCCGCCCGGTCACAACGTGTGCAAGAACGGCGGCTACCATCATAAGAAACAGGAGCAGCGCCCAGAGCGCCAGAAAGCGGCGGGTATTCTGAATCACGGGGGCCGTCATTTACCTAGCCCCCTTCCCGCCGAGCACGACGCGTACCGTGGCAATGATAACCTTGAGGTCGGTGAACAGGGACAAACTGCTGATGTAAATCAGGTCGTAGCGCAGTCGGTCGACCGGCTCGGAAGAGTACCGGCCGAGGACATGGGAGAGGCTGGTCACACCGGGGCGTACCTGGAGTCGCCTGTCGAAAAGAGGCCACTTCCGGCAGAATTCTTTGTGGAAATGCGGCCGCTCCGGCCTCGGGCCGACGATGCTCATGTCACCGGCGAGAACATTGAACAACTGAGGAAGTTCATCGACGCGGTGCTTGCGGATGAAGCGGCCCACCGGCGTGATGCGCGCGTCGTCATCAGTCGCCCACACCGGGCCGGTTTGGGCCTCCGCGTCGGCCACCATCGAGCGGAACTTGTAGAGCTTAAATTCCTTGCCGTGTTGCCCCATCCGGGCCTGGGTGTAAAACACCGGCCCCGGCGAGTTCAGCTTGATCGCCGCCGCCGCCGCGATGCAGACGGGCAATGTCAGCACGAGTCCTATCAGCGCGATGGCGCAGTCTATCCACCGCTTGACGAATAGGTAGGGCGTGACTTGATTATGGCCAACCTCAAGCAAGGGGATGCCCGCCACGGCCATCAAGTGGGTATGCGGCAGCAGGAGCGTGTCGTAAAGACTGGGATGAAGGAAAATGCGCCGGTAATGCTTCTCACACCACTCGAGCAGCGGCATCAATTGGCCACTGTCTTTCTCGGCAAGGGTGATGATCGCCTCCATGCCTCCGCCCCGGCCGGGGTCTTCCCGAGCGCATTCCTCCAGCGGCACATAGCGGGCGTTCGCGGTGGCGGTGTGATCATCCTTGATTCCTGCGGCAATCCGCCTCGCTTCGTTTTCGCTGCCGAACACATCGAAGAAGCGATGCAGGGGCCTCAAACGAGCCAGAAGCGACGCGCCGGCGTAGTGCCACGCAGGCACTAGAAGGCCGGCGAGCATAACACCCAGAACAATCTCGCGGCGGGAGATCGCACGCATCCGCACCGGTAGCAAGCCCGTTATGCTGATTAAGACGAATCCCGTCGCGGCGGAGGCTATGAGGGTGTAGTAGACGGCGTCAAACCGATCGACAATCCGCGTCGACTTATAGGAACCGGCCAGCGTGCAGGCCACCATGAAGACGGCGAGGCAGACGAGTCTGTCGCGTTGCAAAGGCGCGATATCAATCTGATAGAGCGTGCTCAGGCGTGCCAGAGAAGCAAGGTTAAGCGCGGCAAAGAACAGAAAGGCATCCGTCAGAATATAGAGGAAGAGAACTTGGCGCTCCTGGCGCGTGGCGGCCGTCATTCGCACTGATTCCAAATGGGCGCAGGAGGTGTGTCCACAACGCGAAGGCATTGTGGGCGCGGCCGATGAAGCATTCCCGTTGACATCACCCTACAGCGCATTGACGACTCCGACAGGCGGCCCCGCATGCCGTCCCATCCTGGCCTGCCGGAAGCAACCGCCCCACCGTCAACATTAGCAGATGACCTTCCCGACACGCCAGTCATTCGGTAGCCGCGACGCCAAGGACGCGGAACACGTCACATCGAGGCGACGACTTCCTCAAAGAGGGCGGCCATATCCGTTACCACCCTCGTAAGGTCAAAGCGTTCATACGCGCGGGCTCTGCCCCTCTTGCCCATCTCGCGGGCACGTTCAGGCTCGCTCAGGAGATCGATCACCTTCTCGGCCAACGCGCCGGGATCTTCCGTCGGCACCAGCCATCCCGTTTCACTATCGACGACGGTGTCAAGCGGGCCGCCCGCGGCCGTCGCCACCACGGGACAGCCGGCCGCCATGGCTTCGACAACCGTCCGCCCAAAGGGCTCGGCCGTCGCGGTCGGCAGCACCAAAACATCGGACGCTGCCAGCAGAACCGGCACATCGCTCCTCGGCCCCGTGAAAATCACGGAACCTTCGATACCCATTTCACGACATCGCTGCTGCAACGCGGGCCCATAGTCGGGCTTGTTCACGGCAGGGCGGCCCACGATGGCAATGCGGGCATCGGGATGCGCCTTGAGAATGGCCGGCGCCGCCTCCACCAGGACGTGCTGTCCCTTCCACGGCTCCAGACGCCCCACACAGGACACCAATGGAGCGCCGGGCGGAACGCCCAACTCTTCACGAAGTCCACGCGCGTCGGGCAGGGCCTTGTACTCACTCAAGTCAATCCCGTTGAAAACCACGCGCCGCCTATCGCCGCAAACGGCAAGCGTCTCCGCTACCGTGCCGGAGATTGCGACGGCCCTCGTGGCGAGAATCGATGCCAACCTCACCATCATGCGCGCGGCGCGCGAGTCGGAAGCGATCTCGCGCACGTGCCAAACGAGGGGCCGGCCGGCCAGGCGCGCCGCCACAGGCCCCTGCAAGTTGTACAGCGTATTGACGTGGACGACATCCGCGTGCAGTTTCGAAACGGCCCTAGCGATCCGCCATACCGACGGCCAGTAGGCCAGGAAAAAGCGGGCGAGTTTGGCGGGCTCAAACGCCTTCCTGGGCGGTATCAGCGGCAACTCAATCACATGTACGCCGGCCTCGCGGTATTTCGCGGCCATCGGGTCGCCGATTTTCAGGATCATGGAAGGTAGAAACCGCTCCCGCGGGAGATGGGTGGCCAGGTCGAAAAGCGAGCGATCCGAGCCGCCGCCGACATCGGCCGTGAAATGACAGAAGGCGACTCGAATCCGGGCGTCCCCGTCTCCTACCGACTGCATGGGCGTGTCTTGCCGCGCCATATGTCCTAAGACCCTTCCTTCTCGGCGGTGTCGCCCGGGGCAGAATTAACGCCTCCGAGAGCACGAACCTCTGCTTCAATCTCCTCACGCTTGGCCTGGGACAGATGGAAGGTCCGTAGAATCGTCATATACCGCAGGCGCGCCCCTGCCGTCCTGCCGTTGTGGGCCAAGGCATTGGCCAACGCCTCACTGAGAAAGAGATCCTTGCGCACCAACGGCGCTTCATCTTTCAAGAGTGTCTCGACATCGGCGTATTGCTCCCGGTACACGAGTATGCCGGTGCGAACGCGAAGGAAGATCTGCTCTTCCTCCGGTGCGCCGCTGCCTGCTTGGAAGTCGTGACTCAGTTCATCCGCAGTTTCAATACGGCCCAGTTCGAGGTAAGCATAGGCGAGATTGACACGGGCCGTCATCAGGCCGGGCGTGGCTGGCCCCGCATTCGACAGTTCCTTGGAGAGCAACTCGGCCACGGAAAGGTACTCGCCCCAATCTTCCTCCTCCTCGGAAGCGGCTCGGCCTGCAATAAGCACGGCAAGACGCTGCGTGGCGTCGCCCAGGGCGGAGGGGCCTCCCTCCCACGCCCGCGCAATGGATTCCATAGCCGCCAGAGGCCAACGCTCGACTTTGGCCGGCTCGGGGAAGAGTGACGCCAGTGTATCGCGGAGGGCGCCCACTCCCGTTTCATCCGCGGCAAGACGCAGAAGTCGGCGCCATACCTCAGGCGTGTATGGCGCGGCCTGGGCGGCCTGCACGTAGGCGGCGGCCGCTTCCTCCGAGTTCCCGTCCTCCCCATAGACGCGCCCCAGCCAGAAGTAGGCCGCGGCCACGGCTTCCGGGCGCGGCCCATCCTGCGCCGCTAAGCGAGAAATCTGCGCCTCCAGGATGCCCTCGAGCGCGGGCATCCGGCCGTGTTCCCTTGCGTACTCGAAGTAGACGGGCCACGTGGCCAAATCTTCCGGCTTGGATTGGACGGCCCGCGTCAGGGCCTGCTCTGCCTCGGCCGGTTCATGCAGCTCGAGATTGACACGGGCCAGCATGCGAAGCAGCTCGCTCTGGTTCGGGGCGCCTAGAGAGATGGCATTGTGAAGATGTGTCCGCGCATCGCCCCACAGTTCCGAACTTGCGCCGCCTTCCCCTGCAGCAAGTGCCTTGGCAAAAGCGATCCTTCCCAACGTATCCTCCGGCTGCGGCAGCACGGGACAGAGCTCGAGCACGTATGCAGGCGGTACCTCCGCGCTGTTCGAGGCCCGACGGGGTTGGCGAACTGGGCGACTTGAATCTGTCCCAGATCGCGACGCACTCCGTCGCTGAACGAGCCCTGGATGCGAGCCGTCCTCTCGGCCACGCTGACCGCAGTCAGCGTGGCCACGGAGCCGTCCTCACTTTCGACCTGCATGCCCTGGCTGAAACTCAGCGGGGAGAGCTTGCCGGATTGGACCTCGAAGTCTTTGTTGACGCCCGCTCCCAACACCCTCCTCGTCCGTCGGAGCCGACCAATTCGCCGGCACCGTTGAAACCGAAATTGCCGTCGCGGGTGTAGAGATTCTCGCCCCGGGAACCTTCCAGGACGAAGAATCCGTCACCCTGTAGGGCCAGGCTGGTCGGTTTGGAATTGACGGCAATCGTGCCCTGGCCGAAATCGGCGAGGCTCGCACCGGGCATCACCCCCCAGGCCGGTCTGGCGCGGGTTGGTCCCGCCGGAGAAATCGCTCGGCGAAGAACCCATCCCGCGAGTGGCCGAAACTTGTGTGGAAAACGATCTGCTGGATGCTTTGAAGCCGTTGGTATTCAGATTGGCCAGATTGTTACCGATCACGCCCACGCCAAACTGCGCGGCCGACACACCGCTAAGTGCTGTATGTAGAACGGTTCCCAAGGCCATGGCAAAACACCCTCGCTTCAAAGAATGGTTTCACGCGGGACCTCGATCCAATACTGCGCCGGACGGCTTGTAGCGGGGTCTTCGGCCGGGAGAAACGGCCGTCGAAAAAGACCCGCGCCCGCACGGACGCTCCATCTGTAGTATAGCTTACGAACGGCCATCGGGCGGTGAACAAGCTGACTGTTTTAGCAAACGATTCCCGGCCGGCGGAAGCCGCGATCGGGTTGTTTCGCGTGGCTAGATCAGTTGGTCCGGCAGTTGTCCATCGGCCGCCTCTTCCGCACCAACGGCGACTTGCCGATAAAATGCTTTTCCCTCCGCCCGGACACCCGCTAGACTGTTTGGAGAATGTGTTTATCCATACGATGGGCCTCCGAGCCCGTCGATCTTGGATAGCGGTCCTCGACGGGCTCGGAGGCCCATCGTACGGGTTGATTGTCACGCCGAAATGCATTTCAAAATATGTTCTGAGATAACACCACTCAAACCAGTCCGAAGGGGGTGCCTTCGTGAGAATCTCCAATCCACCCAGAGTTGCCGCCGCATTGACGGCCATCGTATTGTTCGTGCCGAGTACTCTGGCAGGCGCCGAGCTTCGCGGCCTGGTTCCCAATAACTACGAAGAAGCGGCCGCGGCCGAAGGGCGAAGACTGGGCATCGGATCCGCCACGTTGGAAGGGCCCGACAAGGTCGAGGCGCTCTCGCACCAGACGTTCACAACTGGTCTACACGGCCGGCAAGGCGGGCATTGAGCCGGGCGGCGGGATTCGCGTCGGTTTGCGGGCACCTCTCGCAATGGTCGCTACCACAGACCGAGGACCCAAAGGCCGAGAGTTATCTCTCGGCCAAGACCCAGCGCGACCAGCCGGTCGAAATCGTGGTCGACTTCCGCAGCCGGTATTTCCACCAGTATTTTGCCTGGCACAACATGGTCGAAGTTGTCCTGCCCGGCAAGGGACTGGCCCCCGGCGAAACCATGAAGGTCACCTTCGGTGACACCAGCGGCGGTTCGCCGGGCATTCGCGTGCAGCCCTTCGACGAAGCGTGTTTTACGTTCAAGACCTACGTCGACGCCAAGGGATCCGGCGACTATCTGCCGCTTACGAAAAGCCCGGCCATCGAAGTCGTGGCCGCCCAACCGTTTCGGCTTCAGATGGTGATGCCGTCGGACGCGGTCGCGGGCAAGCCGACCTGGTGTATCGTCAGGGCCGAGGATCGCTACGGAAACCCGGCGGCTACGTATCGAGGCACCGTCAAAGTGGTCTCGTCCGACGCGGCGGCCGCCTTGCCGCGGGCACATACGTTTACGGAAGCCCGACCGGGGCGTACGCCGTTTCGAGGGCGTCGTGTTCAGCACGCCCGGCACTTGTACGCTAAGCGCCTCCGATGGGACGTTGCGGCAAACGGCCAACCCGGTACGAGTGACCGCCGAGCGCCCCGAGACGCTCCTGCTCTGGGGCGACCTGCACGGCCATACGCTCTTTTCCGACGGCCGGGGCACGATCGAGGAGTTCTACGACTTCGCCGAACGTGTGGCGGGGCTCGATTTCTGCGCCGTCTCGGATCACGCCTTCGAACTCATCGACGAGATGTGGGAGCACTCCAAGCTGGTCACCAACCGGGTCAACCGGCCGGGGCGGTTCGTGACCTTTCAGGCCTACGAGTGGAGCGGCACGTCGAAGATGGGCGGCGACCACAACTGCTATTTCCTCGACGACGACCCGCCGCTCTATCGTTCGACCAACTATTACACCCCGAGCAACCTGCAAATGTACCACGGCCCCGACCCGATGCAGGAGAAGATCAACGACGTCTTCGCCAAGCTCCGGGAGCACCTTCGCAACAAGGACGTCTTCTGCATTCCACACTTCGGCGGCCGGTCGGGCAACCCGGCCATGCACGACCCCAAGGTACAGCGGCTGATCGAGGTTTTTAGCGAACACCGCCGCAGCGAAGATTGGGCCACCAAGTATCTTACCCGGGGACACCGCCTGGGCATCATGGCCAGCACCGACGGCCATTACGGCAACCCGGGCCACGGCTACTTGAAACCGAGCTACGATTGGGACAAACAAGAGATCGGCATGGCGGCCCTGGCCGTCCGTACGCCCCGTCACACGCGGGAGTCGATCTTTCACTCGCTTTACGACCGGAGTGTTTACGCCACCAGCGGCGACCGGATCATTCTGGAATTCCATGCCGACGGCCGTCCCATGGGCGCG
This sequence comes from Candidatus Hydrogenedentota bacterium, assembly GCA_963674865.2. Lineage (GTDB taxonomy): Bacteria > Hydrogenedentota > Hydrogenedentia > Hydrogenedentales > SLHB01. Next base: position 137,563 of record CAXXYE010000011.1, on the reverse strand, counting down.
GAATACAGAACCGATAAGCCGCCCACGCTCGAGATCGAGGCGGTCGGCACGGCGCCCGTCACCCGCGTGGAGATTAAGAAGAACAGCCGGATCGTCCACGCGCTGGAGCCGGGTGAAACGGCTGTCAAACTCAAGTGGCAAGATCCGGAATTCAAGCCCGGCGAAACGAGCTACTATTACGTGCGGATCGTTCAGGAAAACGACGAGGAAGCCATCTCGAGCCCGATTTGGGTGAATTGAGTGGCCAGATCGTTGCCGACGTCGTTGCCCGGCTGAAGAATCGCATCAAGCAATGGAATGAGGAGACAAGCAAATGAATCTGATTGCATTGACGGTCATGTTGTCGGTCACGGTTCCCGCCAATGGACAACTCGTGCTGGTGGACGGCGGGCAGCCCAAGTGCTCGATTGTGATCCCCGACGGCGCCGGCCAAACCGTCACCGCGGCGGCCGGCGAGTTGGCCGTGTACATCGAGAGAGAATGTCGGGGCCGGCCCTGGCGGTTGTCTCCGAAGGCGAGAGCGGTTCCGCCGCTGGAACGCGGATTGACGTGGGGCCGACCAAGAAGACTCTCGCTGGATTGCCCGATGGATTTATCGGCGACGAAGAGCGGGTGATGATTCGATCGGTTTCGGGCGGCGTCTCGATCTGCGGCGGAGGTGAGCGGGGCACCCTGTTTGCCGTCTACCGGTTCCTGGAGACGCTGGGCTGCCGTTGGCTGGCACCGGAAATCGACGTCGTGCCCCGGCAGCCAACCTTGACTGTGGGCCGGCTCGAGATCGATACCCGGCCGGCGTTCGAGTGGCGGCTTTTCAACGGCCAGGGCAATCCCGAGTTCCAGAAGTGGGGCTTGAAACTGGGCCTGAACGGCTTCTACACTCCTCAAACGGCACCAACCAACGGCAACTCGATCTACTACCCGGAAGCGTGCAGTGGGGTGCACGCCTATTTCAAGATCATCCCCAATGAGCCGTACTTCAAAGAGCATCCCGAGTGGTTTCCGTTCCTGTCCGGCGAGCGCCGGCCCAGCGATCTTCACGGCCGGCAGCTTTGCGTCACCGCGGAAGGACTGGCCGACGAGTTCGCCGCCAATGTAATCCGTTTCTTCGACGACGATCCCGCCTGCCAGATCGTTTCGATCAGCCCCAACGATGGCCGGGGCTGGTGTGAATGCGACGCTTGCCTCGAGTTGGACAAACGGCTTTGCGGGGGGCGGACCACCAAGCAAGGACTGATCTCCGAGCGGCCGTTCCTGGGCGATCGCGTATTCTGGTTCGCCAACGAAGTAGCGGCCCGGGTGGCCAAAAAGTATCCCGACAAGAAGCTACTGGTGCTGGCGTATATCAATTACGCCGAACCGCCCGACACGGTCCGCCCGCTGCCCAACGTGGTGCCGTATCTGTGCCACTACGCGCCGGCAGACTATTCCCGGCCGGTCAACGATCCGGAGTCGGAGTCGAACCGCCAGTTCAACGATTCGCTCTTGCGTTGGCTCGACGTGACGCCCGAGATCCTGATGTACAACTACGTGAGCAAGTCGCAATGGTGGCGGCTGCCGCGGCCCGTGTTGGGCAGTTTCTCGGCCGACGTGAAGTACTATCATTCGCTGGGCGTCAAACGCTATTACTGTCAAAGCACGCTGAGAGACTGGCCCCTGGACGGACCGCTCTATTACGTGATCGCCAAACTGCTCTGGGACCCCTCGGGCGACCCCCAGGAGATTGCCGACGAGTGGACCCGGGCCATGTTCGGGCCGGCCGCGGAAGACATCGGCACGTTTTACCGGGCGGTGGACGCCGCCGCGAAGAAGACGGGCCGGTCGTATGCCGGCAATCCACGAACACAAATCCCCGGCCTGTTTGACCGGCAACTGCTGGACCAGGCGCTGGCGGCCGTCGAGCGGGCCCAAGAAGTGCCGGCCGACGAAGTCGTCAAGCAGCGCGTGGCCGAAGTGGCTCAGACGTTTCACTACGGATACCGGATGGTCCTCGCGTTGGAAGACTACCAGCGATACCAGACCGACTTTGACGTGGCGGCGTTCGATTCGGCAGTGGCCGGGGCCCGCAAGGCACTGGGCTACGTGAAAGTCCGCGATGCGGCCAAACATGTCGACTCCTGGATCGAAAGTAACCGGATGATTCGCGAATTCGGGGTCCCGGCCCAGGCGTTCGGCGAGGCGGAAACCAAAGGCGGGCGGAAGTGCTGGAACTCCGACGAGACCGGCCCCGGCGACAACTCCCACGGCTGGGCCACCTTTCTGGTCACCACGCCCGATCCGAGCAAACCGGTCGTCGTCGAAATCGACGTCTGGGGCATGTCTCCCCTGACCAGCGTGGTGGTCAATACGTCGCCCGACGTCTGGACCAGGGTGCGGCCCGAGAAGGGATTGGTGAAAAAGGAAGAGTGGCAAACGCTCTCGTTCACCCTGCCTCCGGAGGCGCTGGACCAGGGCCGCAAGATTCAGAAGCTCGGCTTCGGCGGCGCGGATAGCCAGATTTGGATCGCCGAGGTCCGGGTGCGCGAGCTGTAGTGACCTCGTCCGCAGAGCGTAGACTTTCTTGCCCCATTCTCCGTGGAATGTGATGCTTCACTGTGCTGGAGTTCTACGCGGCTGGTATGGTCATGAGGACGAACCTATCAGCCTAAACACCTAACAGCCTGCGCTCGGGCAGTCGAACGACGAAATCGTTGTGCAGAAATTCGGTGCCCGTTCACGGATCTTGAAGCGGTTGACCGCTAATGAACACTGATGGACGCTAATAGCAGAGGTATTCAGCGTGTCGTCTATTCCGTATGAGCGGTTCCTCCTTAGAAATGTAGTCGCTCATGGTCGTGCACCTCAATCTAATGCCCTATCAATTCCGGGCCGTGAACATCACAGCATCGCGGAACCGGCCGGGTCTGCAAGCAGGGTTCCCGACCGTGGGGTGCGGAGTTGCAGTCCGGAGCCTTGGCTTGCGGTTGGCTCGTGGGTCGCGTAGTCTATGTACGTGCGCGAGGATACTCTCTCGCGATTGTAATGGCCACGAAGCATAGGGAGCCGAAAATCATGAACCGATTGCCAACGTCCGCGATTCTTGGCGTCCTGCTTTGTATTTGCTGGGCGCCCGTGTTTTCGGCCGAACACGACGTGGAGGCCGGACGATCGTCCCCGCGATCGGTTCGATCGATCGGCACGGAGTTCCAGTTGCTGGTGGATGACGTGCTGATTGGCCGGAAGAGTGGAGTGGTCAGGCAAGTGCATGCCTGCCAGAAGCTCGCCAAGCCGGTGATCGTGCCGGAGACGCCTTGGGAATGGAAAGGTGACGATCAACGAATCTATGTCTACGGTAGCGCGATTCGAGACGAGTCGACCGGCCGGTTCCGATTGTGGTACAACCGCAATGATTTGGTGCTCTACGCCACTTCGCCCGACGGGCTGAAATGGACGCGGCCTGAGCTTGGGCTTCGCGAGTTCGAGGGCTCCACCGCCAATAACATCGTCTTCTCGCAGTTCCACAGTCCCAGTGTGGTATTCAACCCGCGCGAGGCCGATCCGGCGAAGCGGTACAACATGCTGGGATACGGCCGAGCATCCGGCCGGGGCTACCACGTGGCTCATTCGGCAGACGGACTCCGTTGGGAGTTGTACCCCAAGAACCCCGTGCTATCCAGCGGCGACACTTGCACCTTGGCGCTGGATCCCAAGACGGGGGAGTATCTGGCGTTTCACAAGCGCTACGGTACCCATCGCGGCCAAAAGCGGCGGCTGGTCTACCTGGCGACCAGCCGGGACATGCAGGAGTGGTCCGAGCCCGAGTTGGTGATGGCCCCCGACACGGTCGACGATCAACGGGTGCAAGCCGAGGGTGGCCTGTTTTCGCAGTTCTACAATATGTCGGTATTCCCCTGCGGCGGGCAATTCCTGGGGTTGGTCACCCACTTTCGCTACACGGGTCCACCACCGGAGAAAGGGCCGCTTCAGAGTTCCCACGACGGTCCCATCGACGTGCAACTGGTCCACAGTCGCGACGGTCGCGTCTGGCATCGCCTGGAAGACCGGTCCGCGGTAATCCCCAACGGTCCTCATGTCTACGACGCCGGCTGCATCTTGGGAGTGAGCAACTTCCCGGTTGTGGTTGGAGACGAAATCTGGTTCTACTACACGGCCATCACCACCACGCACGGCGGGTATGTCCCCAAGAAGAGAATCACAATCGCACTTGCCAAATGGCGGCGCGAAGGGTTCGTCTCGCTGGCGGCGGGCGAGGAAGAGGGAGTGATTGAAACCGTGCCGCTGGCGTGCTCGGGCGATCGGTTGACGATCAACGCCGACGCCTCCGGCGGGCGAATAAACGTCGCGGTCCTCGACGCGGAAGGCCGTCCGCTGCCCGGCTACGACTCGACCGATTGTATCCCGCTTGAAGCCGACGCCGTTCGGCATGCGGTGCAATGGAAAGAGCATGAGCGACTGCCAAGCGATGGGCCGCTACGCCTGCGTTTCCATCTGAAAAATGCCAAGCTCTTCAGTTACGCCGTTGCGGACTGACGGGCAGTCGTCTATCGGGCGTCCATAATGGTTGTCTCGATCTCCAGCGCTTCTCGCAGCGAGACAATCTGCTCGGCCATCTTCAGCCGGATCTCTTCCATCGACTGACCGTCCAGCCCGGAGTCCACGCACCACCCGCCCAAAAAACTTGCGAAGGATTCTCCTTGTGGCGGACAATATACTGGTAGCAGATCCAACCGCCGGCCAGCAGGGGGCTTGATGGACTCCGCCGAGCGAACTCAGAGAGACCGACTGCTCCGCGCTGCCGTGCTGGCCGGTGACGCTGGGGCATGGCAGACCTGGTACGAGGAGAGCTACGACGATCTCTATGCTTACGTCGATTGGCGATGTGGGGGGATGAAGGACCAGACGGAGGACGTCGTCCAGGAGACCTGGCTGACCGCCGTGCGGAGGATGCGGAAATTCGACCCCCGCCGAGGGAGTTTTTTGGCCTGGCTGCGAGGCATCTCGGCCAACGTGCTGCGGAACCACTTTAGACGCCGGCGGCCGGCTCGACGATTGCAGCCGCTCGACGAGGAGCCGTCGGCAACGGATTCGACGGAGGCCCGGCGGATCGAACACCGGCGGGCCCAAGCCGTCGCGGCCACCTTGGCTGCCCTGCCCCAACGCCACGAGGCCGTGTTGCGAGCCAAGTACCTTGACGGTGACGCGGTGGCCGAGATTGCCGAGTCGTGGGGCCGGACAGAGAAGGCGGTAGAATCGCTCTTAACCCGCGCCCGGCAGAGCTTTCGAGAGCAATACGAGAAACTGGAGACGTAGAAAGGTATGGCCAAACACTAACCCGAAGCGCGAGCGAGGAACACGATGCGCAGGAGTTTTGCAAGCACCTCCCTCGCTGGCGTTTCGGGTTAGTATGTGCGGACAACGCATGTTGCAGATTCCCTTGACCCGTCCATTGAAAGAGAGATTCACATGTCTTCCACCAATCGACCGGAGTCTGATTCTGTTGAAGCCTTGTTGGATGCCCGCCGGCCGGTGCCCGATGATGGTTTTCGGCGAAACCTGCTGGGACAGACCACGGGCGTTGTCCGGCGGCGGCGGACGGTGCGACGGGCGGTCTTTTCCGTCGCTTTGGCGGGGTGCTATCTGGCAGGGATCGCAACCACGCAGCTCTGGCAGCTTCCGGCGGAGCCGGGTGGGGGAGGGGTTGCGGTTGATTCCGTCGATCGTCAAGGCAAGTCGGCCGCCGAGCGTGATATTGTCAAGGACTACCCGTTGGTTCCCGCTAACTTCGCGAACATTCGCCGCGTCAGCGATCGTTATCTGAACGAAGAAGGAGACCTGACACATGCGGTTCGGTGTTACGGCCAGGCCCTGGACAGGGCCACACCGGAAGAGTTGGCCACTCTCTCGGATGAGGATAGCTGGCTTCTAAGGGCCATCAAACTTGCTCGAATCGAGGAGGCCAAACATGACAATCGCGAAAGTTGACCTTGCCGCCCTTACGCCGAGGCTGATCCCGGTAGCGCTGACTGGAATGCTGATCTGCGGAAGCTGGGCCGTCGCGCAAGACCCGTTCGGCGAGCCTGTACAGCCGGCCAGTGTAGCCCCGGCCGCCCGCGCTGCGGCGGCCAAGCAGCCGACGAAGCCTACTGCACCGGCCACCGCGGATAAGCAACCGATCCCCAGCCTGGAACAACTGCTGGCCCGCACGCTGACGGGGCATCCCCGGATTGTGGCGGCGAGGTCGAAGGTTCAATTGGCGGAGGCGGAGTTGAAAATGACCCGATTCGAGGTGGCCCGCGAGCAGATTGAGCTTTGGAACAACTGGTCCTGGGCGACCCATGTCTTTGAGGAAGCCGACGCGCTTTATCGGAGCAAGGCGGCACCTGCCGGGCCGGCCATCGAAGCCCAGGCAAAGCTGGCGGCCTTGGAAGCGGAGATCCGACAGTTGCTCGCGGATTCGGCCGAGAGTCCCTCCGGCACGGTCGCGACCGAACCGCGTTCGCCGGTTCACCGGATTCCCCAGGGCCCGATGGCGGAGAAGATCCGGGAAGCACTGGCCAAGCCGGTCGAACTAGACTTTCTCGAAGAACCGCTTGCTTACGTGGTTGACTACTTCAAGGATAGGGTGACCATGGGCGAAATGTTGGTCGACATCGAATGTGGACAAGAGAACGTCGTAACCCTATCTTTGCCCGAGGTCCCGCTGGTCGCGGCCATCCAGGCAATCGAGGACGCTTGCCCCGAAGTTCGTTTTGTGGTCCGGGAGTACGGCATCTTCGTCACCACCAAGGGCTCCCCGGTCGATTTGGAGAGTATCTCGGCCGTGGACTTCTGGCTGGAGACCGCGGGCAAAACGGAGAAGGTGCAGCCGAAGCGTTGAGGCGAGTAGGGTGCGTGCCAACGCACCAATTGGCGGTTGAACTGGGTAATCTACATGGTGCGTGTCACCCTGCTTTGCTACTTTGTCACGTCCACTCGTCGATTAGCGCTGCCGCCCTTGATTGAACGGACGGAGACCGTAAACGGTCCGTTACCCTTCACTAGCCAGCGGACGTGAACGGCACCCATGCCCCCAATGGTGGGCACGCGAAGTTGGCCCGGGTGGTGTTTCTGCTCTTTGGCATTCTGGAAGAACGGGTCGTCGTCGCGCAGGCCGACCACGACCGTGAGGTCCTTGCCGGCGACGGAGACCAGATCCGGCGGGGTGATGTGGTTCTTGACGTCGGCCGAGGAATGCGTGGGCGTGAGCTTCTGGTTGATCACGGCGGCGGTCACCTGGATCAGCCCGCCAGGCAGGGGCTTTGCCTCGGCCGATTGGATGGCCACCTGGGGCATCTGGTCGGCGTGATAGAGGGTGAAGGCCATATTGCGGTGGCACTCTTCCTCCAAGAGGAACGAGGGCGGCTGCCGTCCCCACTGCTTGGTCTTGCCGCCCACTTCCACCTTGCCGTATTGTGGATGGTTGACTTCCTTCCAGGGAACCGTGCCCTGGCCGAAGAGGAGGTATTTGTCGAACTGCTCAACCTCTTCGGACCTGCTAGGGACCGTGCGGCGAAAGTAGTTCTCCGGAGTGAAGAGTTCGTTGCTGAAGGCGAAGATCCCCCGCATCCCGTGGAACCAATCGAAGGCGCCGCCGTAGACCGGATACAGACCGGTGGAGCAGATTTTGTAGTCGTAGTAGGGCAGCATCAGTTCGCCCTTGGCGGCGATGGCGTCGTAAACGGCCTTGTCCGAGTTGCTGTACTCGGGGTCGACCGGGTTGGCCGGACCGCGGAGGATCATCCCGCCCGTATTGTGATACGACTGGGCGCCCGCGATGTTGGCATGATCGAGGACGAAATCGCCCACGTGACGGTTCTCCATCAGGGAGAAGGGATACCGGTGTGCGCCGTATTGGACGTAGCGTGGCTGCCATTGGATGGGCCAGTCGCGGTTGGGGTCGTAGAAGCCGTCGCCGTCCTCGTTGACCCGGCCGTCGCCGTCATTGTCAAAGCCTTCGGAGCCGAGAAGCCGATACTCGCCCCGTTCGTTGGGCTTGACGGCGATCATCAGATTGGGGTAGTCGGGATGCGGTTTGTAGCGGCCGTTGGGGTCGCGGATCCGCATTTGGGTGATCTGGCCGTCGCGATCGAGGTCGTCGGGCCCGTCTTCGTTGACCAGGCCGTCCTTGTCGTCGTCGACCGGCACCTGCCCGCTGCGAGGCGAACTGCTGGTGTTGGGCTCGTACATGTGGGCGTCGCGCGAATCGGGACTCATCATCGGTAGGAAATAGAAGGCCCGATCGTCCACCAGCCGCGTGATGAACGGGGTGCGGCCGTACATCTCCAAGAGATACCAGGCCGTGTAGAGCGAGACCTGCACGCCTTGGATCTCGTTGGCATGGATGGCCCCGTCGATCCAGAAGGCGGGCTTGGCGCGGTCGTTGCCGGTCTTGGAATTGGTGACGGTCAGGAGCCACATCTGCCGACCGCCAAACGACTCGCCCAGGCTTTCCAGCCGAGCCCGATCCGGATGGGCCTTGACCAACTGGTTCAAGATCTGGGTGACCTCGGCATAGTCGTGATAGCGGTTCCAATGGACGGCCACCTTGGGATCGGCGGGAGCACCCATCGGCTGATAGGGCGCTTGCTCCCCAGCCAGACCGAGGGTTGCACTAGCCAGGACAAGCGCGACCGCCACCGCCAAACGAGACGAGTGTATGGGACGGATTCTCACGGGATACTCTCCATGCTGTTTCATGCCGGATGACGGCGTGCAGTTACTTTTTGGGCCGTTCGAGCCTGATCGACTTGGCGTGCGAGCCCGCCAACGGGCTCCAGACGCGGACGCTGACCGAGGTTGGTTTTCCCGGCGGCGCCGTGACCAGCCAACTCTTCTCCTGGCGACCACCGTCGGGGGCCAGGGCCGATATGCCGACCCGGGGGTAACCGGTCACCAGCGCGGCGCCGCGGGGCAGAGTGATCTGCATTTGCAGCCCCTGCAACTGACGACTGGTGCGTCCCATTTGCGACATGGTGGGCAGCCGGCCCCGGTTGACCGCGGCGGCCGTTACTCGCCATACCCCGTCCCCCAGCGGTTCGGCTTTCAGTTCAGCTATCTCCAGCCGAGGGAACATCTCGGCCAACTCGCGGACGAAACGGCAGTGTTTCTCGGCCAGCGGCTCAAGCTGGTCGGCCGGCGGGTTGGTTCGCAGGAACGGCTTGAACCCGCCCACCTCCACCTTCCGGTCGGGGAAGTCGGGATGCTTGATCGGCGTCCAGTCGACGAAACCATCGATGCCCTCTTCGTCGAACCAGATCAGGGCGTCCAGTTCGTCGACGCCTCGCTCGTCTTCATTGGACTCTTCAGCGTCTTCGTCGTGTTCATCACCTTCCTCGTCGTCCTCTTCCTCCGTCTCGACTTTCGGAATCCACCATCCGCGACAGGCTAGCGACCAGCGGCCGTAATGGAAATAGGCCCAATCGCTGAACGACCCCTTGCCGTCGAGAGACTCGGGGGCATCTTCCGCCTCCAGAATCTGACGGTACTTTTCGGCCACCAAGTCCATCGTCGGGACGTCGTCCGCAAGCAAAGTAGTCTTGATCTTCTCTTCCTCGGCCGACTCGTCCGCTTTCGGGACCTCCATCAAGTTGTCTTCGGGCGAGAAAGACAGCACGGCCGCAATGTTGGGATGCGAGAAGGCGAAATCGGCCACCGCTCGGCTTTCAACTTCCGAGACCTGATGCGGCCCGGCGCCGGCACCGAAGTATGAATAGGCGAAGGTGAAGTTGCGATTGAAATCTACGCCGCCGGGAGGGTCCTCATTGGACTTCTCATCCCGGTCGTTGTCGCGGCCTTCGACGTAAAGGGTCCAGCGGCCGGCTTCGTGCTTCTCGCGGTCGGCCTCGATCATAACGCGCTCGTCATCCGGGTGTGCGATGTACCGTCCGCCGGTGTCTGCCACCCGGATCATGGTGATCAGCCCGTCGCCGTTGAGATCGTCGGGTCCGTCTTCGTCGACCTGCCCATCGCCATCGTCGTCGACGGGTCGCTGGTTGACGGAGCGTTCGGCCAGCGGCCTCTGGAAGAACGCTTCGGAGGCGTCGGGCGCGGGACGGGGGATGACGTAGATGGTAACCCGGTCGAGCAGCTTGCGGGCCTCGGCATCCTTGGACGCCTCGTCGACGATTCGCTTGGCAAGCCGGGTGGCCAGTTCGCTGCCGAGCAGGTGCGGCGCGTGTACGTTGCCCACGATCAAGAGGGCCGGTTTCTCGTCGGTCTTGCCCGTGCCGATGGTCAACAGGAAGACGTCGCGGCCGCCCTCGGTTGTGCCCAACGAATCGAGCGTGGCCAGCTTGCTCTTGGCGATCGACTTGACGGCCACCTGGTACGCGGCATAGTCGGCGTACCCTTCGACGGCCGGTTGAGCGGCGTGTGCGGCAGTCGCGAGAACAAACGTACCAAGGACCGCGGCGAGCAGAGTTCGCGTCGAGTGACGAGCGATCGTGGAAGTCATGGGGACGATTTCTCCGGATAGTACTCTCAAGAGATCGCCCTCGCAGAAAGCGAAAGCGAGCAACTGCACCAAGCGACAGGGGTGTCTTTGTCTGTCATCATGATAGCCTGAACGGTCTGGGCTTTCCACAAGATGGGGGTGAACCCGACGTTGACCCCCGGTATGAGGGGATGCTTCGCGCGCTTGACGCAAGCGGGCCGTTAGCAGCTTGCCTGTTATGTGTGCCACGGCTTACTTGTTAGCCGTGCTTCTGCCGGGAAACAATCGCACTGTTTGCAGGCAAGACAGTGGCACGTTCGCACGTTCGTTTTTCAGCGGGCCGTTGACGGCAGGCGGAACATGGTTTGACGACTGCCAATTGCTGCTCGTTGCCAACGGGCGGGCCTGCCTATACAATGGACGGGGTGACGACTTCTGCCCCCGATCTCCCTACCGCGACGCCGCGTCTGGCTCCGGCTCTCCTGGGAACTACCTGTTGTTTGGTCTCCGCACTCGGCTATACCGCGGCCAATATCTGCCTGCGCCGATTGGCCGTCGATTGCGACGCCGTTTGGGTTACTTGCGTGAAGGCTTCGGTAGCGGTCGTCCTGGTCGGTCCCTGGCTGCTCTGGCGGACTGCCAGGGGACGGACAATGGTCCTCCCCCTAAAAGCGTTGGCGTTCCTGATTCTGCTCGGTCTGATCGGCCAATTCGGCGGCAATCTCAACCTCCAATTCGCCTTCGCCACCCTGGGGTTGACGATCACGATTCCAACCGTGTTCGGCTTCATCCTGGTTGCCAGTGCCGTGCTGGGCCGAATCGTGCTGGGCGAGCGCGTATCCGGACGCTCGGTGGGGGCAATTGGGCTCTTGATCGGTGCCATGGTCTTGTTGGGTCTGGGGGCTGGGGCGGCGAATCAATCCGTCGGCGACGAAGTCCAAGCCATGGTCGGCCCGGTTTGGGTTGCGCTTGGAATCGGGGCCGCCTGTCTGTCGGGCGTCTGCTACGCCATGCTCTCGACCGGGATCCGCCGCGCCGTCTCGACCGCCGTTCCGCCGACATGGGTGGTGTTCGTGACCACGTCGGTGGGCATGATCGCGATGGGCGCCCTCAGCGTCTACCGCTTGGGAACGCCCAAACTGCTTGAGACTCGCCCCGACGACTTGGGCTTTATGCTGGCGGCAGGCTTCTTCAATTTGGTAGCCTACCTGGCGTTGGCCCGGGGGCTGCAAACGACGGCCGTGATCCGGGTGAATTTGATCAACGCGTCGCAAGTGGCCATGTGTGCCGTGGCCGGGCTGCTCTTGTTCGGCGAGCCGCCGAGCTGGTTTCTGGTACTCGGCGTGGGGATAACGATTCTCGGGATGACGTTCATGGAACGTTCGTCGGAAGCCGCCGAACCCTGAACGATTGGGCATCGTGCGAAACGATCTCAATCGCCGACGGGGACGTCGACCGAAATATCCTGGCGGACGAACCGGCAACTTCCGCCCACGTCTTCGCAAGCGTAATATAACGCATAGGCTTGCAGTTTCGCGGTTCCGTGAAAATCGGCCGGCGCGCGGACCTCGAACTCCAAGTGCCGCGGCTCGTCGGTTTCCGGTTCTTTGCCTTGCGGGGCCGCGATCAGTCGCTTCCCTACTTGCCATCCTTGGGGCGCGTCGACCCAGAGCACCAGCGGCCGGGACTCGTTGTTCCAATGGGCCTTGAGTTCTTCGTTGGGTCGCATGGTGACGTGTACCCGGGCCGATCTGCCGGGCTTAATCCGCGGTGCGGAACTACCGCCACCTCGGTCTTCATCAGGCCCTGGATGTCGCGAAGAATGCGGCCTTTGGGGTCGGGCGATTGGGCGGGGGAATCGTCCTCGGCAAAATCCTCTTCCGGATAGGCGAACTCGGCTCCCGACGGCTCCACGGCGAGTGCTATCGGCGTTTCGCCTCGCGCGGTGATTTCGGCCTTGGCGGTGTTGACCCAGTCGTAGAAGGAGTAGGGCTTGGTTAACCGGGGGCCGTATTGCTCGATGCGGCGCCGCCAGATGTACTGGTTCGGGTCGACGGCCCGGGCTGCGGTCCAATGGTCTACCGCGGCCTGAAAATCGTTCGCCCGGCGGTCGGGCGATTCGAAGCGCATCCGATAGGCTACGCCGAGGCGGAATTGCGTATCGCCGTCGTTGGGGGCAAGTTGGGCCGCCTTGGTGTATGCGGCCAGGGCCTGGTTGATCCGATCGACTCCGCCCCAGAGCACCAGCGCGTCGGCCAATTCTCGCCAGCCTTCGGCGGAACCGGCCTGTCTGGCTCGCTCTTGCAGTTTGGAGAGATCGGGCACGGTCGGTTTGACCACCGCTTGGGGTGCGGATTCCGGCGAGGGGAACGACCGGTCGATGAAGTCGGCCTCGAAGGTGTCCATCTTGGGCCGGATGCTTCGCACGATGCCATCTTCGTCGAGGGCCAGAATGACCGGCACGCCTCCCAGCCCCAGCAGGTTGATCGGATCGTGGAGGATGGGCCAATCAAACTTCTGCCATTGGGCAAAGAGTCGGCAGCGCTGGGGATGCTGTTCCTGGATAACAGCGAGCAAGACCAGCTTGCCTTGGCGGACCAACTCGCGAGTCTTTTCGTGCCAGACCGGCACGTGCCGTCGGCAGCCAGCTCACCAGGAGGCGAAGTGAATTAAGAGCACTTTCTTACCGCGAAATTGTGAAAGCGAGACCGGTTCCCTGGTGTCTATGTCGGGCAGGGTGAAGTCGGGATGTGGGCTTCCCACCCGAGGTGAATAACCGTCCGCCGATGCAGTTGTGCCGATTGAGAGCAGGGCTGCACAAATCATGACCAAGAAGAGCAGGCTTTTCATGTTGCACTCTCCGCTGAAAGGAGACGAAAGGTTTACAGGGGGCACCGGAGACGAGGGGAAAGGGAAAACCGGCATGTCGGTCGGCCGTGCAATCCGGACCTCTTCCCAATTCTCCTCTTGTCCATTCTCCCCTTCTGCACCTCAAAGTGAAGGGAGCCGATCAACGTGCATCGTTTGCAGCCGCGGTGGCCAAGCTCGCCAGCGATGTGTGATACGTGACCGTCAGGCCAATTGGAACGCCGGCAGACTGGTTTGCCAAACTCAATCGAGATCGGCCGGACATACCGCCGTGTGGTCCGTTACGAGACAGGCCGCACTGCGTCTGAATCACCTGGCGAAACTACGTCGGCTGTTGTGGTGGACGTAGAACGAACTCTGTTTTTTGGCTATTCAAAGCACTTGATCAGTTCATCGGCGAAGAGGGCGTGGCCTCGATCGTCGGGATGGTTGATTCCGTTGCGGAGGAGCGTCACGTACGGGATGCCCTCTCGCCAGAGATGTCCCCAACGCGAGGACGCATCGGCCAGGGCAAGATGGCGGCGCTCGGCGAACCCGCGCAACGCGAGCACATAGGGCCGGCGATCCGGCTGGCGGAGCGATTGCATCCGCATCTGTGCCGGCCTGGTGAAATGGGGAGTGATCAGGATCACCTCGGCACCGATTGTCTTGAGCCGCTTGAGAATGTCGGCGTAGACCAGATCGACCTGCTGCGGGGTCATGCCCCCGTCGTTGACGAACTCGATGGTCACCAGGTCGGGCTTGGCGTCGACGACCCGCTGCCAGACGGTCTGATTGGGAGCCCGTCCGGGGAAGCGGTCGGGGTAGAGCCACTGTTGGGAATTCGATCCGCCCACGGCCACGGTTTGCACGGTCACGTCGGCCGAAGCGAATTTCGCCTTCAGCCGGGTCTGGAGAACGGCCGGGTATCGGGTCTGGGGCGAACTGGCATCGCCGCCGACGGTGACGCTGTCTCCCCAGCAGACGATCTTGACCGGCTTGCCCTGGCGGATCTTGGCCAACGTACGGGGAATCCGCCCAGGCGTGGTGAAGGTGGCCGCATCAGCGGCGTTTTTTTCGATGGGAAAGACCTCCGGGGCGTTGCCGTCGTTGAAGTAGTCGACGAACACGTTGGCCAGACGTTTCTCGCCCTCTTCCAAAGACGGTGGCACGGGCGTGGTCAGGTCGGACGTGCCCTCGCGGAGCACGCGGCGGCCGTCGGCGGTCGACACGATCGAATCGATCCGGCGGAGCGAAAAGCGATAATCGACCTCGACGTCGTCCTGGGCGGTGACGCTCGATTGGGGCGTCAGTCCCAGGGTTCCGTAGGCCGGGTCCGCCAGGAAATCGACGTCCCGTTTCAATTCGCGACCCTGGTGTCGCACGATGATGCTCTGGGAATCTACCGCATCGGGGGCGGGCACACCGGCGTCGGGCCCCAGTGGCCGCAAACGCCGGAGCTTCGTCCCTTCGGCCCAGACTCGGGGTGGCTTGGCCGAGAGCTTGGTTAGCTCGGCCTTGACGACCACGATCTCGGCCGGCTTCACCTCCAGGCCATCCAGCAACTCGCGACGTACGTCCTCTCTCTTCGGCGGCTGAAGATCGACCGGCCGTCCCTTTAGCCGGCCTTGCCAACCTTGGGGACGATATCGAGGGGGAGAGGTCACGGCGGGCCAATCCTGCTCGCGGACGGCGCAATCCAGCAGGGTCTGGAACCGCAAGCCCTTGTCGCCGAATTTGGCCATCCAATCGAGAGTCTGTGCGTGCAATTGCCGGCGGATTTCTTCGTGCTGGGCCGAGTCGAACAGGTTCTTCATCTCCCAGGGGTCTTCTTGGCGATCGAAGAGGAGGTTGTCGGATCGCAACTTGCCGTGGGACGAGTCGGGATTAACCGAGAAGGAATATGTGTGTTGCCGTGTGTAGACACCTCGCCACTCGCCCGCAAGTAGAAACAGCGGTTGCGATTGGACCGCGTCGTCGCGCTGCTCGCGGATTGCATCGGCCAGATTTTGGCCCTGGCAAGTCTTGGGCGCCGATATACCGAGGAGTCCGAGAATCGTGGGCATCAAGTCAAGTGTGCCGATCAGCAGGTCGCTGGTGCGAGGCTCGATCCGTCCGGGAAAGCGAACCAGCAGCGGCACGCGGCAGGAACCGTGTTCGGCGCGGCCCTTATGGTTGGGCCAGCCGTACGACATCAGCATGTCGCCATGGTCGGCGGTGAAGATAACCAGCGTATCGTCGACCAGCCGCTTCTCGTCGAGCTTCTTCATTAGCTGGCCGAACGCCCGGTCGAGACTGCTGATCATCGCCATGTGGCCTTGGTACTTGCGGCGAATCTCGGGCGTATCCTGCACGTTTGGACGCAAGTGCAGTTTGGCCGGATCGTAGAGCGCCAGGCAGTCTTCCGGAGCCAGATAGCCCTCGTGATCTCGGCCCCAGTTGTGCGGCGGGTGCCAGGAAAGGAAGAGGGCGAACGGCCGTTCGGCATGTTTGTCGACGAAATCGATCGCTTGTCGTGTTTGGGCGTACGGCTCCCAATCGCCGTAGAGCTGTCGCTCGCCTTCTTGGTCCCAGTAGTAGGCGTTCTCGGCGTCGAAGCGAAGCGTGCAGTTGTTGGTGAGAAATTCGTGATCGAAACCGTAACGGAAGGGTCCCGGCGGGACGGGTCGAACTCGGTCGCCGCCGTAGAGGTGCCACTTGCCGTAGTATCCCATCCGATAGCCCGCATCGCGGAGGACCTCGCCCAGATAGTTGCCTTCGCCGGGCAGGATCTGCAGGTCGTTCTGCATCGAGCCGCAATAGAGCGGATGTTGGCCGCTCATCAGAATCCCGCGATAGGGCGTGCAGACCGGCGAGTTCGAAACGCAGTGGTCGAAGCGGACGCCCTGGCCGGCCAGACGGTCGAAGTTTGGGGTAATGATATCCTGGTTGCCGTAACACCCCAGCATGTCCCAGGAGTGCTGGTCGCTCATTACGAAAACGAGATTCGGTTGCCGGGCCTTGTCCGACGCATCTTGGCCGCCGGCCGCGGTCGCCGCGAGGGTCACGGCAGCAGCTACCAGGTGTGGCAGGAATCGAATTACTTGAAACGGCATGCGTGCTCTCCGATGGTTGGATGGCTGCTGGGCCACTACCGTGCGAAATGGCGGCAATCAACTTGTGCCCCTCGCCGGGCTTGAATCTAATCGCCGTTTGCTGCACCGTCAAGACAGCGGAGCCTGGTGAATATGAGTGGCAAATCGACGACAGACGGATTTCGTTTGGTGTATAATGTGCGGCACCGGGTTATGATGTACGTCCTCAGACTGCAATCAGGGAGTCCGAAATGAACAGAAAGCAAGTGACGATCGTGCTGGCCGTGTTGGCAATCTGTGCGACGCAGAATTTCTCGAAGGCCGCGGAGGTGAAACATCGGTTTCTGGCCGTGGATGAATCGCGCCATCAACTGGTTTACGTCGACCAGTCCGACTCGTCCAAGGATTGGACGCTGAAACTGCCGATCAAGCACCGCGACATTCAGCTTGTGGGCGACAATATCTTGCTCTTGAGTTCGCTGGAGGGTTTTCACGAATACGATCTGGCCGACCGGCGGATGGTCAAGGAAGTCACGGGCTACCCGGGCACGGTCTCGGCCCGGCGATTGCCGGACGGCCGGACGATTTTGGTCCGCAACGAGACTAACCCACCAGGGGTGATTCTGGTCGAGTTGGCCGCCGACGGCAAGGTGCTCCGCAAGTCGAACTTTGACGTGCCCCAAACGCGCGTGGTCCGCATGACTCCCCAAGAGACGGTTTTGTTCGGCAATGCCAACCAAGTCTTCGAGGGCGATCTGGACGGCAATATTCTCAAGCGGCACACGATCGAAGGGCAGGGGAAGGTTTGGGCCTATCAGACGGTCCGCCTACCCAGCGGTCACCTGTTGGTATCCGGCGGCTACGTCCCAAGAATGTTCGAGTTGGACGCCGACGGCAGAGTGGTAAAGACGATCGGCCTCCCGCAGTCGGACCAGGGCAAAGACCTGGGACTGCACCTATTCGCCGGGTTTCAGATCTTGAAGAACGGTAACCTCGTCACCTCGAATTGGTCGGGCCATGACCCCAAGGACAGTACCAAGGGCGTGCAAATTCTCGAGTTCGATCCGCAAGGCAAAGTCGTCTGGACGTGGCACGACCCGGAACGGGCCGGTTCGATCGACGGGGTGATCGTGCTGGACGAGTTGGATACGGGGGTTCTCAACGACGATGTGTCGTCGGTCCTGGGACCGGTGACGGCGGATTCTTACTCGCGGTGAGGATGCGGAATCACCGGGTAGCACCGTCGATTTCGCGAGATCTCTGTCGCAAAATCGACGGTACCAGCCGCGCCTACGACGACTCCAAAAAAACCTTCAACCGCGCAACGAACCGTTCGGCATTCTTGGAAAATGTCTTGGAGGCCAAACGGCGGGCTGGCCAGCTTGGCGCCAATATGGGGTCTTCACATAACAGCGGGACCTGCGACGGGGGTTGGGGCGTGTCTTTAGTGACTTCGGCAATCAAATCCGCCACGACGCCGGCCGCTTCGTCAAGCGAGAGTCGGATCTCCGCGGCAATCAGAAGCATGGCCAGCCCGGCCAACTGACCCTCGCAGTCCTGCACATGACCCGCATAGCGAAAGGGGTGTGTGGCGATTTCTTCAATACACTCCACCAATAAGGATGGGGCGTCTTCCTTTTCCTCTTCCTCGGGGGAAAGTGGAGTGTCAAGAACGGTCTCGATGCGATCAATGTACCGCTTGGCGTTCTTCGAGAACGAGCCAACGGATCTCCGGATCTTCGGTCGCGGAGGGCCTCCGCATGTCGGGCAAGAGGAGGGAGAATCTTGGCAGAGCATTGAAAGCACACAACGATCGAGAGTGTTGGTAACCTCCCGCTGCAACTGCTGCGAAGTTCGGCCGCACCACCTGGAAGACTGCTGAGTTCCCGCGAGAAGGGCTGCCCACCCTAAAACCAGAAACTTCCCCTCTGCTTCCTCCAGAAGCGACGCATACCCTAATGGGTTGTCGGCGATTCGCTTCATGTACTCCAGCACGGGTTGCGGATCGTCCAACATTACGGCATCTCCAGGATTGGCGGTCTGAAGCGGATATCGCCCGCCCTTTTCTCGCCTTCAACTATGACGACTCCAAAAAAGCCTCCAGCCGCGCAACGAATCTCTCGGCATTCTTTGAAAAGCTTGCGAAGGCTGAGCGGCTACGCGCCACTGTGGGGTCTTCACACAACATCGGTACCTGCGTGTCCGGTTGGCGAGTGTCCTTCGCAACTTCGGCAATCAAATCCGCCACAACGCTGGCCGCTTCGTCAAGTGAGCGTTCGGTCTCCATCGCAATCAGAGCCATGGCAAGGCCGACAAGCTGACCCTCGCAGTCCTGTGGAAACACTCCATACATTGCCGGGCGACTGGCAATATGTTTGGTATGTTCCAAAATCGATAGGTCACCCGCCTCACCGCCGGGGGAAAGTGGAGAGTCAAGAACGGCCTGGATGAGATCAATGAACCGCTTGGCGTTCTTCGAGAACGTGTCAACGGATGACCGGTACTTCGGGGGTGGAGGACCTCCGCATGTCTGGCAACCCGGGGGTGGAGAGTCTTCGCAGAGCATTACACCCGTACAACTATTGACAGTGTTGGTGACCTTGCGCTCCAACTGCAGCGAGCATCCGCAGCACCACAGATAAGGCCGCTCGGTTCCTGCGAAAATGGCAACAGGACCCAAAGCCAGAAGCTTCCCCTCCGCTTCCTCCAGAACCAACGCGTGCGCCAACGGATCCTCGGCGACTAGCTTCATGTACTCCAGAACGGGTTGCGGATCGTCCAACATTACGGCATCTCCACGATTGGCGGCCAGCACAGGCAAAGCCGATGGTGCCTGCCGGGAGGCGCGGCAGCATAACTGCCGGATGTCAGGGCCGGTTGGGGGACGCTTGGGGCACGATTGTATCGTGCCAAATCTACCACGGACTACGGGCACGTTGGAAACGTGCCCCACGTTGCCAAGCGGGTCCTCGAAGCGATCTGTTCCCACGCGAAGCGTGGGAACAAGGTTCTGCGGAGTACCCTGGTTGTTACTCGAACGGGTTTGTCGGCTTGGCGGCCTGCAGTTCTTCGACGTGTTTTCGATCCGCTTCGCAAAGCCGTGCCAGGGGGGCCTTGAGTTCCTTTTCGTCTTCGCGCAGCAGGCGGACACTCTCCCCCGCCATGCCGGCGTACTTGGCTTGGATGGTGAAGGTGCCGCCATCGTCGGTCCAGGTCCTGAATGACAGGCCGGCCGAACCGGCGGGCGTTGCGCCGGGGAGCGATGCCGGATCGACGTGCGGCTGCTCGACCTCGGGCGGGGCGAGGCAGATGTCGGTCCGGTTGTGGGCATCTTTTCAGGGGCTCTTGCCGCTATCATGTGTCTCTTGAGAATAGCTTTGCGAACAATTCACGGCCGGCCGCCAAGCCTTCCGGCGAGACCACGACCGACTTCGCCTTGGAGACGGGATCGGATATGAATCCCTTTTCGTGCAATCGATTGAGCGTTTCCCAATCGTGTCCCTTCCACGCACGTGCCCCGTATTTGTCTTCTTGATGAACCGTGAGAATAAGCAGCGCGAGAACCGCTTCGTCGATCTTATCAGCATCGTAGTCCATGGCTTCACCGCTTTCGGAATCCAGCAATTTCTGGGTTGAGTGCGGTCATGCATCCAACTCCAAATAGCATATCAGATAAGAGACCAGCCGCCAGGCGTTCATGTAGGGAACCGTGATTCGGATTACTGACCAAAGGGGGGCTTCAGGATCACGGTGGAGGGCTACGGCGGCAGTTCAACCGATACCTCTCTTGCCGAGATCAACCGCACCGGCCCGATGAGGCCCGATTGCAGCAGCGGCGTGTCCTTCCAGGATACTTTCCAGGTTAGGGATTTCTTCATGTTCGTCGAGCAGAACGGCTTGGCGTCGGGCGAGTTGGCGTCGCCGACAAGGCGGTTCGACCAGGTGTTGGCGACTTCGATTACCAGGCGGTTCTGGCCGGTCCGTACGGCGTCCGTAATGTCCACCCGGTGGGGCGGTTTCCAGACGATGCCGAGCGGTTGGCCGTTGAGGTTTACCTCGGCTACTTTTCCCACTTGACCGAGGTCGAGAAAGAGCCGGCTGTCGTCGGTCAACAGTTGCGCCGGTGCGTCGAATTCCTTTTCGTAGATGGCCATGCCGGAGAAATACTTGATGCCGTCGACCTTTGAGTCGGTCCAGGAGATGAGCTTGTCAAAGGTGGCCGACTTGGGCGCACCCAGGCCCTCGGGAAAGCTGACTTTCCAGGGACCGGAGATTTGCCGCTCTGCGGGGACGGCTTTCACCTCGGCGCGAATCTTTTTGCCTTGGTCGGTCTTGAGGGTGTAGGTTCCGCCCTCGAAGGCCAAGAGCTTGGCCGTGTTTTGCCCACCGCGGGACACTTGGCAGACGTCCGGGCGACCGCCCACGAGGACCACGTATGGCTCGCGGGCCTGACGGCGAAATACCACGAAGACCGATCCCGACGGCGGCAGCCGCAGGGGAACGACGGTGCCTTGGGGTGCGTCTCGATAGACGACCAGCGGTCGAATTTCACCGGTTTCGGGCAACCACAGTTCGGGAGCACGCCCGCGGACACGGAACTCGCAGTCGGCGTTCGCCCAGCGGGGTGTCTGGTTGCTGACGAAATAGACGTGGCTCTCACCCACTCGGCGGTGGATGAAATCCAGTTCGGTTTCATCGGCGGCGTGGAATTGGAAGTCGGGACCGATACCTCGGGCCTCGAAAATCTGGCCGAGCGTGCGTCCCCAGATGACGTGGCCCCGGCCATGGTCGTAACTGGTGACGGTGGTTCCGTTGCAGGGCCCCCAGAGTTTGTCGGCCAATTCCTTAACCGCCGCGTCGCGCGTCCGGAAATCGTCCAGGCCGTTGGATCGGATCGGTTTGGGGCCCACGATCGTGGCTCCGGCCCGGACCAGTTGCTCGAGTTTCCGCAGCACATCCAGATCCATGTCGGGCCGGTTGGGCAACACGAGCAGTTCGTAACTCATCCCGTCGGGCAACACGATGCGGCCGTCTTTGACGGCCATTCGCGTGAGGATCACTTCCGCGTTGGCCACGTCGTAATCATAGCCCGGTCCCAGCGACGGTTCGTCATGCTTCGGCGGCACGAAGTTGTAGGCCTGGTCACCGTAGTAATAGCAGACGTCGCCGACGAAGAGCCCTTGTTGCAGGAGATATGAACAGCGGGCGAGGTAGTCGAGGAAGGCGCCGGCCTTGGGCCACCAGGCCAGACTGGGGCCCATGTGCGTGCCGGCGTGATAGACCCAACCGGGCATTCCGGCGGCGGGCGGCACGTGGGGCGAGGTGTGGAAGGTGAAATGGTTGGTTCCGTCGCAGATGGCCCGGTCGGCGCAGGGTTTCAGATCGAACGGCCCGTCCTGCCAGTGCCGCCAACTGGTAAAGGCTTCCATGTCGACGAATTGCTTTCCGTAGACGTGCGCGGCGCAGGCGGTTTCCTTGACCACCCAAAGGTGCAGATCGGTCCAGAATTCCCCCCGGGGGATGTCCATCACGCCTTGGGCCTTGAGGGCGTCGACCGGCACGTTATGAGTCGGCGGGCCCGGTCCTCCGGCCTCGGCGCAGAGTTGAAGGCCGTACTTGTTGGACATATCGCGGGCCGTCTTGTAGAAGGCGTCGACCAGGAGGTCGCCCTGGGTCTTGCGATAGTCGTAGTCGAAGCGCCCGGCTATCTGGCGGTCTTGTAGCGTCGAGCCGAACAGGCAAGGCAGATAGGGCGTCATGTCATATCCGCGGCGCTGCTGGAATTGTTGGATGAAATCGGGCGTCCAGACGGCTCCGCGAAGTTCGTAGCTGCAAACGTACATCGTCGAAAGGGCCGTGTCCTTCAGCGGTCCCACCTCGCCTTGCAGCTTGTCGATCAGGTACTGAAAGTGCATTCGCGTGGCGTCGGCACTGAAGTGGTCGATGGCCAGCCCGTGCGAATTGGGACTGGGAACTGCCAGGCCTTGACCGGTATTTGTGCAGACGAACCGCATCACGGTCCATTTTCCGGGGGGAACGTCCCAGGTCAGTCTTCCATCCTCATCCATTCGGTCTGTCAAATTCACGACCGAACCAATATTTTCGATCACGGCGGGAGGCGGACCTGAACGCCAACTTCCGTCGGGGCTGGACTTGGCCCCGTCGTGGATATTGCCGGCCGACCAATCTCCCGACTTCGACGCCTCGGAAGTGAATCGCAGCAAAGTGGCATCGCTGCCGGAACCGTCGGTGAAATACTTTAGCGCGACGTTCTTGCCTGCCGGATCGTAGGCCTCGAACTCGGCCAGTTCGATTCGGCCGTCTTTGGGGTTATGCCCCGAGAGGATCGTCAGCTTCACGTGGCGGGCTTCGACCGGCTGGAACTTGAACTCCTGGGCTGCGGTGGTCGGTTTGAGAGTCGCGCGGAGCACTTCGGTAGAGGATTCATGATCGGGCGTGGTAGCGGAGACGGAGACCGAGAAATCCTTGGCGAAACGCTGCATCGGCCCCAGTCGGTCGGGCTTGTCGGTCTGGGTGTTGTAGAGCACCACTCGCTCGATCGTATGCGGCCCCGGTGGAGCCAACTCGAGCACGAACTCGTAGCCGGGCACCCGGTCCGAATCGGGTACCGCCAGCACGGCCACGTCCTTGTAGAACTTGGGCAGCCCGTCGGGTCGCTTGGGTGCCTTGGCCGGCGTCTTGGGAAACGGCAGCACGTCGGAAAATCGTTTGCCTCCCTCGACCTTCACCTCCGCTTGAAAGAGGCCCATACTGGCATGTTTCGGCTCTACCCAGGAACCTCCGCAGTTCCAACTGCTGGAGGTGGTGAAGCCGAGTTCCATCCCCAGCCGTCCGGCCTCGCGAATGGCGTGGCCGATGTCTTCGAGCGACTCTTTTCCCATGAACGCGGGGCCGGCGGGAATAACGCCGTCGGGATCCTTGGCCCCGCACTCGAAGATGTAGTATTTGCTGACGCCCTTGGCCTTCATCTCTTCCAACTCGCGGGTGAGTTGAGCCCGATCGACGCTGCCGTTGAGCCAGGCCCAGTAGGCGGCGGGCCGAGCGGCGGGGGGTGGATCGGCGAATCCGTCGGCCAAGTCGTCGGCCACGATCGGCGTTTCGGTTGCAGTCCAGGCAAATGCCAGAAGCGTGAAAACGCAGTGCCGGAGAAGATGGCCGTTCATGGGCGTAGTTCCTTGCTGTTCTCTTGAGGAGGAGTCTCGCCGTGGGGCACGAGATTCTTACCGCGACCGTGCTCGACATGATAGTGCCCCCCGGGCAGCGGCGTCAATTCACCCTGCGTTGATCCTGACGGCTTGAAATTGGGGCTCTTTGCCGATAGGCTCATTTGCGTGTGCTGTAACCAACCTTACAACAGGCTATCGGAGAATCCGATGAAAACGAGACTCCTAATTCTCTCCATGATGCTGACTATTGGTGGCACGCTCTGCTGCCACGGGCAATGGCAAGCGGCCGACGGTCCGTTGATGACCCGGTGGGCCCAGGAGGTCTCGCCCGAAAAGGCCCATCCCGAGTATCCGCGACCGCAGATGGTACGCGATAAGTGGTTGAACCTCAACGGTCTTTGGGAGTGCACCCTTGCAACTCGCGAGGCCGATCGGCCCGAGACGTTTGACGAGTGGATTTTGGTGCCGTTTCCGATCGAATCGGCCCTCTCCGGCGTGATGAAGAAGGTAGGTCCCGACAACCGGCTCTGGTATCGCCGCACCTTCAAAGTGCCGGCCGACTGGCCCGCCGGGCGGGTGCTTCTGCATTTCGAGGCCGTCGATTGGGATGCCACGGCATGGCTCAACGGCCAGGAGCTGGGCAGCCATCGAGGTGGATACGATCCGTTTACGTTTGACATAACCAAGGCCCTCAAACCGGGCAGGGAGCAGGAATTAGTGCTCTCGGTCTGGGATCCGACCGACGACGGCACGCAGCCGCGGGGCAAGCAGGTCAAGGAGCCGAAGGGGATCTGGTACACCTCGGTGACCGGTATCTGGCAGACGGTTTGGCTGGAGCCGGTGCCGGAGGCTTCGATTGGGGCGTTGGAGATGGTGCCTGACGTTGATGCGGGCGTGCTAAGGTTATCGGTGGAGACCAGCGGCGCCCAGAAGGGCGATACGATCAAGGCCGTAAGCATGGCCGAGGACGACGTTTTCATGGGCTCGGTCGGCCCGGTCGGCAAGCCACTCGAGATCAAGCTGAAGGAGCCCAAGCTCTGGTCTCCCGATTCGCCGTTCCTCTACGATCTGAAAGTGGAGCTGATCCGGAACGACCGGACGCTGGACGCGGTGGATAGCTATTTCGGGATGCGGAAGATCGCCCTGGGCAAGGACAAGGACGGCATCACGCGGATCATGCTCAACGGCAGGTTCCTCTTTCAATATGGGCCGTTGGACCAGGGTTGGTGGCCGGACGGTCTCTATACGGCCCCCAGCGACGAGGCCCTCCGCTACGACCTGGAGGTACTCAAGGACCTCGGCTGCAACATGCTGCGAAAGCACGTCAAGGTGGAACCGCGGCGGCTCTACTATTGGTGCGACAAGCTGGGGCTGTTGGTCTGGCAGGACATGCCAAGTGGCGACAAGTACATTCGCGGCAATGAGCCCGACTTGAAGCGGAGCCCCGAATCGGCCCAGCAGTTTGAATTGGAGTTGGGCCGCGTGATGGACAACCTGCGGAACCATCCGTCGATCGTGATCTGGGTGCCGTTCAACGAGGGCTGGGGGCAGTACGATACGGGGCGAATCACCGATTGGGTCCGCAAGCGTGACCCGAGTCGGCTGGTGAACTCGACCAGCGGCTGGACCGACCGGGGCACGGGAGACATGAACGACGTGCACCGCTATCCCGGGCCCGGCCGGCCGGAACCGGAGGCCGATCGGGCCATCGTGCTGGGCGAGTTCGGCGGATTGGGGCTGCCGCTGGAGGGGCACACCTGGCAGGCCGAAAAGAACTGGGGATACCGATCGTACAAGACCCGGGAGGATCTGACTGAAGCCTATATATCTTTGATGCACCGACTCCATCCGATGATCGGCGAAGGTCTTTCGGCGGCCGTCTACACCCAAACCACCGACGTCGAAATCGAAGTCAACGGCCTGATGACCTACGACCGGGCCGTGGTCAAAATGGACGCCAAGCGGCTGGCCGAGGCCCATCGCCGCTTGCACGGGCCGCCCCCGGTGGTCAGTCAGGTTGTGCCCACCTCCCAACAGGAGGCCCAATCGTGGCGTTATCGCACCACCAAACCGGACGAAGGGTGGCAGCAGCCGGACCATGACGATTCTTCCTGGCAGGAAGGGCCCGGCGGTTTCGGCGCCAAGGATACGCCGGGCGCGATTGTCCGCACGGAATGGAAATCTCCGGACATCTGGCTGCGGCGTTCCTTCACCCTGGATGACGCCGACTTCAACGAACTCTCCCTCATGGTACATCACGACGAGGACGCCCAGGTCTACGTCAACGGCCGTTTGGTGGCGGAATTGACCGGATACACTACCGACTATGTCCTCGCGCACGCCGGCAAGAAACTGGCCGCGGCGCTCAAGAAGGGTAGGAACGTCCTCGCGGTGCACTGTCGACAAACTCGGGGCGGACAGTATATCGACGTGGGGATTAGCGATGTGAAACCTGCGGAAGAGTGATCGGAGACGTCTTTCCGGTTCATCTTCCCATAGACCGGTTCTACTCCAGTGTGTAAGGAGGGAAAACGGGAAAGGGGAGAAATGGGAAGAGAGGACACCAAGATTGTCCGCTCCACGCATTGGCTTCCCATTTCCCCCCTTCTCCCTTTTTCCTTTACACACTACGTCCACAAGAGGATCGAATCATCATGAAAGTGAAACGTGCAAGTCTGACAATCGTGGCTTTCGTAGCGGGGACTCTCCTCGGCCAACTTGCAGTGGCTGCCCAAGATGCGGCCAACTTGTTGCCCAACGCTTCGTTTGAAGAGGCCGCCGGCGATCAACCGCAACAGTGGAAGCCCCATACCTGGGCTGGGAAGGCCGAGTTCGAGTATGTCGAGACGGGACGCACGGGCAAGCGGAGCCTGATGATCACTTCCGCGGAAGGGGCCGACGCATCCTGGTACGCCGAGGTGCCGGTCGAGCCGCACGCCGTCTACCGGCTCTCGGGCTGGATCAAGACCGAGGGCGTCAAGCGAAAAGGGGGCAAGGGAGTTCTCTTGAACCTTCACAATCTCGCGCCTATCCAGACCAAGGCCGTGGTCGGCAACAACGATTGGACCAAGGTCGAAATCCTCTTCGACTCTGGCGACCGGGACCAGGTCTGGATCAACTGCCTCTTCGGCGGCTGGGGGACGGTTACCGGAAAGGCCTGGTTCGACGATCTGCGACTGGAGCCGGTAGCGTTGAAGGACTGGAAACCGGGCATCACCGTCGACGCAAGCAAGACCGGCGAGCCGATCTCGAAGTACATTTACGGCCAGTTCATCGAACACTTGGGCCGTTGCATCGACGGCGGCATTTGGGCCGAGATGCTCCACGATCGCAAGTTCTACTTTCCGGTCACGGCCGAATACAATCCCTACCTCGCCAATGAGCGAGCGGTCGAAGGCACGCCCTTTCAAATCGTCGGGGCCTCGCCCTGGCAAATTATGGGGGCCGACGATTCGGTCACGATGGTCAAGGAAGACCCGTTCGTGGGCGAGCATACCCCGCTGATGGCGCCCGGCGGCGGTATCCGGCAGCGCGACCTGGGATTGATCGAGGGCCGCGACTACGTGGGGTACGTCTGGATCAAGCCAAGCCAAGACAGCACCGTCGTGCAGGTCGCCTTGCGTTGGGGCGAGGACGCCGCCGATAGTGCCACGATCACTAACGCCACGGACGGCTACGGGAGATACTCGTTCCGCTTTACGGCCGGGGCCACCACCGATCAGGGCATGTTGGAGATCGGCGTGACCGACGGAGGGCCCTGCCTGCTGGGCACCCTCTCGCTGATGCCGGCCGATAACGTCGACGGAATGCGGGCCGATACGCTGGCACTCTTGAAGGAACTCGACTCGCCCGTCTATCGTTGGCCGGGAGGAAATTTCGTCAGCGGATATGACTGGCGAGACGGTATCGGTGATCGCGACCGCCGTCCGCCGCGAAAGAACCCGGCCTGGACGGGCGTGGAGCATAATGACTTCGGTCTGGACGAATTCATCAACTTCTGCCGGATTCTGGATACCGAGCCGTACATCGCGGTCAACAGCGGCCAGGGGGGCGTTCAGAGCGCGGTGGACGAACTGGAGTATGCCAACGGCGGCCCCGATTCACCGATGGGCCGGTTGAGGACCAAGAACGGCCATCCTGAAGCGTACGGCGTGAAGTGGTGGGGGATCGGCAACGAGATGTACGGCGGCTGGCAACTGGGTCACATGCCGCTGGAAGAGTACGTCAAGAAGCACAACACGTTCGCCGAGGCGTTTAGGGCCAAGGATCCTGCGATCGTGCTGGTGGCCGTGGGCGCTACCGGACCGTGGAGCGAAGGAATGATGACCCATTGCGCCGATCAGATGGACCTGATTAGCGAGCATTTCTACTGTCACGGAGCCCCCGGACTGATCGCCCACGTCCGCCAGATCCCCGACGCCGTGCGTCACAAGGCCGAGGCCCATCGGCGTTATCGAGAGGAGATCGCGTCGCTGGCGGGCAAGGATATCCGCATCGCTTTGGATGAGTGGAACTATTGGTACGGTCAGCACGCTTTCGGAGAACTGGGCACCCGGTACTTTCTCAAGGACGCCCTGGGGATTGCGGCGGGGCTGAACGAATTCAGCCGCCATAGCGACATGTTCTTGATGGCCAACTACGCCCAGACGGTGAACGTGATCGGCTGCATCAAGACCTCGAAGACCGACGCGGCATTTGCCACCACCGGATTGGCCCTAAAACTCTATCGCGAGCGGTTCGGCGTTGTGCCGGTCGAGGTCACGGCGGATGAACCGCTCGACGTGGCGGCCGCGCTGAGCGAGGACAAGAAGACTCTTACCGTGTCCGTGGTCAATCCAACCATGCGGAAGCTAAACGTCTCGCTTGACGTATCCGGCATCACCCTGACGGGGACGGGCCGCCGCTGGCAGATCGCCGGCGACGATTCGATGGCCTACAACGAGCCTGGCAAACCGGCGGCGGTGGCTATCGAGCAGGATTCGGTGTCGGGGGTTGGTGACTCGCTTCCGGTGGCTGCCTGTTCGGTTACGCTCTATGCGCTGACGCTGAAGTAGACATGAAGTGGCCAGTGGGCAGCTGGCTGTCAGCGATTAGGCTTCAGCTTCCAACCAGGTCTGAATGCAGTGTGTCAATCAGCCGCGACGCGCTAGCGTCCGGTTCTTGTGGGGCAAATCGGGAACCGGACGCTAGCGCGTCACGGCTGATGAATTATCCAGGCCAACCGCTAACCGCTCCCCTCAAGCAATCCCCAGCGCCTTATCCATCCGTTCGGCCACTTCGCGGAGCCGTTCCCGGCCGCCGCCTTTGACTTCGGCGGTTGCCCAGCCGGTGAACTGGAGTTTGGCGAGTTCGTCGCGGACGGAGGCCCAGTCGAGATTGCCATCGAAGATATTGCAGTTGCGGCCGATGGTTGTATCGTGGCCTTTGACGTCGAGCTTGACGATTCGCTCGCCCAGGACGCGGATCCAGTTCGCCGCCCCACCGCGGCTATGGTGGTTGCCGATGTCGAAGAAGGCGCCTACCCAGGGGTCGCCGATTTCGTCCAGATATCGGGCCCACTCTTGGGGCGTTTCGCAGAAGCCGTTGCCCACGTTTTCGCAGAGGATTCGCACGCCCAGTTTGGCGGCCAGGGGGATGGCCTGGCGGATTCCGGCGATGGAGCGTTCCCAGACCTGGTCGTGGTTTTCGTGCTCGGGGTCGGTCACCTTGCCCACCACCAGCAGCACGGACGAAGCACCTGCGGCATGGGCGAAACGCAGCGCCGCCATGAGGGCTTCGAGCGATTCTTGCCGCACGGCCGGATCGGGATCGGAGAGCCGCTGCTTCCAATGGACCGCGTTGTTGATGTTGTGGATCATGAGGCCGGTCTTGTCTTGGGCCTCCAAGGCTTCTTTGAGGTCTTCACGGTCGGGAGCAAAGAGGGTGATGCCGTCGAAGCCGACTTCCTTGGAGAGTCTGAATTTCTCCAAGAGCGGCATCTCGCCCTGGATCATCGAGCCCTTGACGGCCTTGTAGATGCGTCCGGCGAAGGGGCCGGGTGTTGGGGCGTTCGCCGCGGCGGAGGCTACGGCCGGAACGGTCATGGCGGCTCCGGCGGCGGTGGCGAGAAAGCTGCGTCTGGTGAGGTGTGGGGTCATGAGTTAGGACTCCTGGGAGAACATTGGATTGTTACCGGTTATGCCCCAGATAAGCCTGATCGATGGGTCGCTCTCAGCTTCACGGACGTCGGGGCCAGTTGGAGTATGGTGACCTTGCATGGATCTCCGCTAGCGGTTTGGGGTGGCTAGCCGAGAGGTCATTGTAGCGGGGTAGAAGGGGGGTTGGTAGGGAATGGGGTCCCCGTCCTGTTCATCCACTGACTCAAGCGGGGCGCCCTCGCTGATCATCGAACTCGGCGTGGGAGCAGGCAGGTCCGTCTACTCCCAATTCATGGGCGCCTCGGCCCGGTAGTCCGCTCTTTGCCGTAGCCTTCCGTCTTTTCCGCCCCCCAGAAGCACTTCTCGTCCTGTATCGCGAATCGTGCAGATGGTTTAACATATTCTTGATACAGCCTTGGCACACCCCCCAATGCGAGCGACGCGGCAGGCAATGCAATAGCTCCACAGCCCGCTTGTCAGGCAGGGGTGAAGTTGGACAGCAGTTGATTATTCAGCGCTGAGGACAAGACTCGCATGGATTTCAGATCGCCTAGTTTTGCGTCTGGCATAGTGAAATATGGCTTGCTCGTCGCGGCGATCGGGCCGTCATTTCTTCGCGCACCGCTGGTTGCCGGCGAAGAGGTGTCCGTTGGGTTCGTGGCCTCGCGAGCGTCATCAGAAGCGCTTGGCGGCGAGGGCAAGGCCGCGTTTCAGTTGGCGAACAAACTGGCGGCAGCCGCGCTGGTGACGGTCGGTGAGCGCGGGACCTTCGTCGACCAGGGCGGAAAGGAAGTATCTCTCGACCGTTTTGACGTGCTCTGGATCCATCAGGGCGACTCGACCGACCTGACCGGGCCGATCCACGATCCGGCCAGGCTTGAATCGCTCCGCAAATATGTCTCCGACGGCGGCGGGCTGTTCCTCTCCGGCGCGGCCTTAGCCATGACACATGCCCTGGGCGTGGAACCGATTGCCACGCGACTTGGCGGACCCGGCCAGGACGCCAATCCCGCGACACTGGTCCCGGTCGTCCAGTCGCATCCGATCTTCAAGGGCATGGGCTCCCAAGGCCGACCGATACCCGTCAGCGACGCCGGCTTTCCCGCCTTCTCCGATTTTCACGCCTCCGGAGGACCGGCCGGCGGGATGCTCTTGGCCCGAACGCCCGGCGGATCGGAAAACCCGCTGGTGGATTACGAACTCGGTTCCGGGCGGATCGTGGCGATGGGCTGGCGACTGCCCCACTACGGTCATGCGGCGAACCCCTTCAAGGCGAATCTGCAGCGGCTTACCGGCAACATTCTCAACTACCTGGCCCACGAAACCCTTTGGCAGAAGGTCGTCATCCGGCCGGTACCGGGGGCCACACCGGTAGAAGTAAAGCCGGGCGTTGGGGACGATCGCTGGCGTTCGCTCGAACTGGCCGTCAGAGACCTGATCGACACGTTCGACGCTCGATATCCCCAGGGCAACGTCTATTTGAAACGTCTCGCCGAATTGAGGAAAACGCACGACCGGCTCCTGGGTGACGGCGACAAACTCGACGCCGAGCGAAAAGCCGCCCTCGATGCGGTCGTGGACCGGTTCAACCAGCTTCACGACCAAGCCCTCTTGGGAAATCCGCTCTTGGATTTCGACCGGCTGCTGCTGGTCAAACGCGGGGCCAACAAACTGGGGCTCCCGACCAACTGGCAGAGCAACTCCAGTTTGCCAATGACGGGCTATGCCAACGAGATCGCCCTGCTTTCGCCGGTTCGCCCCGGTGGGGCTGTGAGCACGTTCTACCAGCCCGAAGGGGGACGCTTCGTAGGCGACGTCGACCTTCACTTCGACGGTAGTCGCATGCTCTTTTCCATGCCGGGAGCCAACGGCCGTTGGCAAATTTTCGAGATCCATGCCGACGGATCGGACCTCCGCGAACTGCCCCTGATTCACCAGCCGGACGTGGACAACTACGACGCCTGCTACCTGCCGGACGGGCGGATCGTTTTTTCCTCGACCGCGCCGTTCGTGGGCGTGCCCTGCGTGCGGCGGCTCGTCACACGTCACCAATCTCTACGTGCTCGACACCCACGGCTCGATCCGCCAGCTCACGGTGGACCAGGAACACAACTGGTGCCCCACGGTCTTGAACAACGGCCGGGTGCTCTACCTGCGCTGGGAATACAGCGACATGCCGCACGCCTTCTACCGCATCCTCTTCCACATGAATCCGGACGGCACCGAGCAGATGGAGTATTATGGCAGCAACTCCTACTGGCCCAACGCGATGTTCTATGCCCGGCCGGTTCCGGGGCATGCGACCAAGGTGGTGGCGGTGGTGGGTGGCCATCACGACAATCCGCGGATGGGTGAATTGGTGGTTTTCGACCCCGCCCTGGGACGGCACGAGGCGGACGGCGCCGTGCAGCGGATTCCCGGCACGGCGAGCCGGTCGAACCGATCCTGTTGGACGGTTTGACCAAAGAGAGTTGGCCCAAGTTTCTCCATCCGTATCCGCTCTCGGAGAAGTACTTCCTGGTTTCCTGCCAGCCGCGCCAAGGATCGCTCTGGGGCATCTACCTGGTCGACGTGTTCGATAATTTCTGTCCTCCTGGCCGAGCAGCCGGGCTGGGCCATGCTGGAGCCGATTCCACTCAAGAGGACGCCCACGCCGCCGGTCGTGCCCGATCGCGTAGACCTCGATCGAAAGGACGCCACTGGTCTTCATGGCCGACGTATACGCCGGCGGGGGCTGAAAGGCGTCGCCCGCGGTACGGTCAAACGACTGCGGCTGATCGGCTATCACTACGCCTACCACGGTATGGGAGGCCAAGTCGATCGCGTGGGCTTGGACGGGCCCTGGGACGTCAAGACGATTATCGGAACCGTGCCCGTCGAGGAAGACGGCTCCGCCAAGTTTCGCGTGCCGGCCTATACGCCGATCGCCCTGCAACCGCTCGACGCCGAGGGCAAGGCCGTCCAGCTCATGCGGAGTTGGTTCACGGCCATGCCGGGCGAAACACTATCGTGCGTCGGCTGTCACGAGCGGCAGAACAGCTCGCCGCCGGTCAACGCGAGAAGCGCGTCCGCAAGGCGGCCGTCCGAGATCCAGCCCTGGTACGGACCGGCCCGCGGCTTCAGTTTCCGCCGCGAGGTTCAACCGGTCTTGGACAAACACTGCGCCGGCTGCCACAACGGCCAACCTCGAACCGACGGCCCGGAGATCGCCGACTTGACCGATCGTCCCGAGATCAACATGCAAGGACGTAGCGACACCTACAACCAAGGGGCTCACTTTTCGCCGTCCTATTATCAACTGCGGCGCTTCGTCCGCTCGCCGACGATCGAGAGCGACCTGCACATGTTGCCGCCGCGGGAGTTTCATGCCGATACGACCAAGCTGGTGCAGATGCTTGAAAAGGGACACCATGGCGTGACGCTCGGCCAGGAGAGTTGGGACCGGATCGTCACCTGGATCGATCTGCACACGCCGGCCCATGGTAACTGGACCGACGTTTGCGGCCCGAGCCGGGTCGACAAGCTTCGTGACCGGCGACGCGAGATGCGCAAGCTCTATTCGGGCGTGGACGAGGATCCCGAGGCGGTGCCCAATCCGTATTCGCCTTCCGTCGAGGCGTTCGTTCCAGAACAGATCGCCGGTGCCGATCGAGCAAGACCCGATTGCCCGGGTTGGCCGTTTGACGCTGAAGAGGCCCGGCGGCGACAGGCGGACGCGGCGAGCGGAGAAGCCAGTTTCTCGGTCGACTTGGGTGAGGGCATCGAACTGGAAATGGTTCGCATACCAGCCGGAGCGTTCATAATGGGTGATGCGACCGGTTACGCAGACGAACAGCCGGTCGCCCGAGTCGAGATCGGGAGGCCGTTTTGGATGGGACGCTTCGAGATCACCAACCGGCAGTTTGCCTGCTTCGATCCTGCTCACGACAGCCGGCTGGAGCATGGCGATTTTCTCCAATTCAGCCATCTGGAACGCGGCTACCCCGTCAACCAACCGGACCAACCCGTGGTTCGCGTTTCCTGGAACCGGGCAATGGAGTTCTGCGCGTGGCTTTCCGCTACCACAGGCCGGCATTTCACCCTGCCGACGGAAGCCCAATGGGAGTATGCCTGCCGGGCCGGGACCGATACGCCGCTCTGGTACGGGACCCTGGACGACGATTTTTCGCCGTTCGCCAATCTATCAGACGCCACCAACCGGTCGGTCGATACGCTGGGTTGGTCGCTTCCCTCCGGTGCCATCCCGCCCTGGCGCCCCGCCGACGAGCGATTCAACGACGGCTTCCGCGTATCCTCCCCGGCAGGCAGCTTTCTCCCCAACCCCTGGGGTCTCTTCGACATGCACGGCAACGCCGCCGAATGGACTCACTCCGAAAGAAGGGGACATTCTACTTTATTGCGCGAAACAAGTAGAATGTCCCCTTTTTCGGGACCGGACCGGAAGGTGGTTCGCGGCGGCTCATGGTATGATCGGCCCATACGATGCCGGTCCGCCATGCGGCTGGCATTTTGGCCGGACCAGAAGGTGTACGACGTGGGGTTTCGGGTAATCTGCCAAACCGACGCTGACTCGCGAGTCGCACGGGCAACCGAATAGACAACTGTAATTGCAGGGACACCGGAGCTATGGATACCATGAGGAACATCGCCTTGCTGGTCTCGATCGCAAGCTGCCTATTGTCGCCAGCACGGGCCAAGAGCGCCGATGGCGAGCGCACCAAGAGTAAGGCCGCCGCTTGTATCGCCCTCCGCAGTGATCTGACCAACTCTCGGCTTCGCTTCACTCAAGACAAAGAAGCCCGCGTCGCCTTTCTCGGTGGCTCCATCACCTGGGCCCCCAACGGCTGGCGAGACATGACGTGCGAGCGGCTCGCCAAGCGGTTCCCCCGAACCCGCTTCGACTTCGTCAACGCCGGGATCTCGTCGACCGATTCCACTCTGGGACCCTTTCGGCTGGGTGACGACGTCTTTGGCCGGGGGCAGGTCGACCTCTTGTTCGTCGAGTTCGCCGTCAACGACCATCACAACAGCCGGGCCGAGCTCGAGCGAATCCGCGGCATGGAGGGGATCATCCGCCAGGCACGCACCCGCAATCCGCTAATCGATATTGTGATGATGCATTTCGTCGAGCCCGACAAGATGGAAGACATCAAGCGAGGCAAAACGCCGCCCGAAATCGTCAGCCACGAGAAGGTCGCCGCGCACTACAAGATCACCTCGATCGATCTGGCCCGGCAGGTGACCCACGATATCCAGGCCGGCCGCTACACCTGGGACGATTTCGGAGGCCTGCATCCGGCCAAGTTCGGACATCAAATCTACGCCGACACGATCGAACGATTGTTCGACACCGCCTGGAAGAAACCGCTTGCCGAGGGCGCCGTGCCGAAGCCGTGCCCCCTGCCGGAACCGATCGATCCCTTCAACTACCAACGGGCACGCTACATCGACTTGGACCAGGCCGTGGTGGTCGACGGTTGGAAATACGTCGACTCGTGGAACGCCAAGGACGCGGGCACCAGGCCCCGTTTTCGCGACGTGCCGATGCTGGTGGCCACCGAACCCGGGGCCATCCTGAAACTCTACTTCAAGGGTACGGCCGTGGGCCTCCTGGTGGTGGCCGGTCCCGACGTGGGCGTGCTCGAATACCGTATCAACGGTGGACCGTACCGGGCCGTCGACCAGTTCACCCAATGGAGCGGGCGGCTCCACATCCCCTGGGCATATCTCCTTGAGGCCGATCTCCCCCAGGGGGAACACGAACTGACTCTCCGCACGACTAGCAGGAAGAACGTCGATAGCAAGGGGCACGCCGCGCGAATTGTCAAGTTCTTGACAAACTAGGTCACGTGATCCCGTCAGGAGAGTCGGCTTTGGACTTCCGAAGACAGGCCGGCATGGGGTAGAATCTGAATCTGGTCTATCCCACAGCCCACCAATACGAGTCGAGATAACGAGAAAACGCATGAAAATCGCGCTACCGTCGAACGGCACCGAGGTCGATGAGCACTTTGGCCATTGCCAGTGCTTCAGTATTTTTGACGTCGATGACCAGAACCAGATCGTTTCCGAGGAAACGCTCACACCACCACCCGGTTGCGGGTGCAAGTCGAGCATCGTTCCGCAACTTGCCGGGATGGGTGTCTCGGTGATGCTGGCCGGCAATATGGGCCAGGGTGCCGTGAATATTCTGGGGGAAAACGGGATCGAGGTTATTCGCGGTTGCGCCGGCAACGTGCGCGATGTGGCTCAGTCGTATCTGGCCGGCAAGGTAGACGACTCGGGGGCCAGTTGCCAGTCTCACGGGGACGGTGGTTGCCCAGGGCACTAGTAGCCTTAAAAGAGCCGCTCAGTTTGGAATCGCGGATGCCTTCCATCAAGGTCAGGGCAGTTCGCTAGTCGTCCCCGGTGAGATCGGCAAAGTAGTTATTGAACACCTTGTGAACCTCGCCGTGGATCGACACGGCTCGCTTTGTCGAGCTGGTTCACGTCGTCGACGGACTCGACACCGTCCTGGCCTCGATCGCCTATACCCTGATCGGCTGCCAAGACAATGGCTCGACATCGCTCGGGGGAAGAAGACCGAACAACGCTTCAGCTTGACGGATCTTGATTCTGCGTTGCGGGGCGGTCTTGCCCCTGTGGTGGGGTTGCCTCCCAAGGGTCCCACCTCTCGGTCGAGCAGGCAACCGATCTGCAAATCGCGCTCTTCTT
The DNA here is from genome assembly GCA_963674865.2 of Candidatus Hydrogenedentota bacterium. Classification (GTDB taxonomy): domain Bacteria; phylum Hydrogenedentota; class Hydrogenedentia; order Hydrogenedentales; family SLHB01. The sequence continues at coordinate 101,136 of CAXXYE010000011.1, read as the reverse complement.
CAGCAGGCTCCCGGCGGCAAGCCCTCGCCGCACAGGCCCCTTGCCTTTCGGTCTAGCGGGCGTGGCTGGTGGCAGATTCGGTCACGCCGTCAATGTCGGCAGAAGTGCTCCTATCGCTACGACGAGAGAAACTGTCTAAAGTATCCCCCCGATTCGACTCGACATTAGTACTCGGGAGCCCTCTTTTTTTCGCTGGCTTCGATTGTCGAAGCACTGCGAAAGGAGAGAGCTTGTGGGGGGAAACGTGTCTAAAAGACCATCTGGGGCCGGGTCTAGCGATCCGGACCGAGTGTGGACTTTCTGCAGGTCTCTTCCTGCGAGCGGGCAACCCAGGGCAATTGTGCTGGGTGAACGTGAGATTCGTGATGGAATGGTTGAAACACGCCTTCTCTATTTTACGGATTTTCACTGACTTCCGGATAGCCCGGTTGCCGATGTGATTAGTACGGCGCGGATCAGAGGGAGCTGAGCCACGGCCAAGACGAAGTGAGTACCGTCGGGCCCCGACCCAGCTGTTTGCGAACGGTCAACCGACAACTAGCCGTCGTGATGGAACGATGAGTGACCGAATGTTTGCAAGCATGGGGCCATGAAGTCTTAATCGGAAATCGTAGTCTGGTTAAGGCGGAGTCGAAACTTAGCGAGTGAGATATCGGAGAGCCTGCAATGAAGGTTTTCACAACTGGTCAGGTCGCCAAGATCTGCAAGGTGGCCCCGCGCACCGTTAGCAAGTGGTTCGACTCGGGCCGGCTGAGGGGCTATCGCATTCCAGGATCACAGGACCGGCGTATTCCGCGAGAGTACCTGATCAAGTTCCTTAAGGAACACGGAATGCCCCTGGGCGACCTCGAAGACGAGGCCATGGCTAAGGTGCTGATCGTGGCACAAGACCAAGTGTTGATTGAGAATCTTAAACGAGAACTGCCCCTTGAACGTTCGTTCAAAGTCGCGGTTGCCGCCAGCGGTTTCGATGCCGGGATTCAAGCCGAAAGCTTTCACCCGGACTGTATTATCGTTGATTTCTCGATCGGTAGAACTGAAGCGCTGCAGATTTGCCAAAATCTGCGCCGCAACAGCGAGTTCGCCGAAGTGATTTTGATTGCCTTGCTTCCGGACGACGGAAGTTCGACAAGCTTCGATCGTTCGAGTATCAACGAGACCTTCAAGAAACCGTTCGACGCCGCACTTTTGGCCGAACGCCTTCGCACTCTGATTGGTGCGAAGAAGGAACTCGTTTGAGACGACACTCCTCATATTCCGGGGAGTATGCTAACCTGTGTCGATATCGCCGATTCAATTAAACCGTTGCGGCAGACCCCCGCGACGGATAATTTTATCAGATACCTGCGAGGCCGCGCCGCTGGCGTAATCGACCTCAAAGGGCCGCTGCCTTGCGATTAATCGCGGGCAGCCACGCAACAAGGATGGGACGGTCGAATGACTCGACCGTGAGAACATCGGGCCTCTCGGGGTGCGAAGTTCTCTCCCATCTTTTTTTATGCGCGCAGGTCAACTCTTCCTTCCTGCAAAACGCCCTGAATGCATTGTCTCAATCAGCCGCGACGCGCTAGCGTCCGGTTCTCAATCAGCCGCGACGCGCTAGCGTCCGGTTCTCAATCAGCCGCAACGCGCTAGCGTCCGGTTCTCAATCAGCCGCAACGCGCTAGCGTCCGGTTCGCTAATCGGGAACCGGACGCTAGCGCGTCGCGGCTGATGAATAACCCAAGCTAACTCCTTTCAAGCCAGGCGCAAAAAAACACGGCCGAACAGGTATGCCTGCTCGGCCGTGTTGAGGTTGTACTATGCTTGAGGTTTCCGGTCTAGCGCCGGCGACGACGCCTCAGGGCGACCAGACCCAACGGCAAGGCACCGCTGAGCAGCAAGGCGAGTCCCGTGGGCTCGGGAACCGCGTTGACTGTCATCTGGCCCTCGACGGCAATCCCCGTCACGTCATACCCTGAATATGTTCCCCATTCGATGTTGGTGAGATCGAAGTTCCCCTTTCCGTCAGCGGTCACATGAAGATGGAGGTTCGCTTTGATGATCGCACCACTCGAACCGTCGTCAACTGCCTCGTTGGCCAAATTGAACGGAAGAGAACCCACGTGAGTACCTGCATCACCATAGTCTGCATCGACTCCTTGCCAAAGATATACATTCGGCAGAAGTGTGGCCCGGAGGTGCACCTTGGTGACTTCCCATGACCATTCGTATTGCGGCTCGCCGGTTGCCACCTTGGGCAGGCTAAATTCGATAAGCGCGTCCTCGGCCGGCGCAAATGCCCATACGTCGGCGTCGGTGACTGTGGTGTCGTCTAACGTCACACCGAAGTCCCACGTCTCCGCCTGGGCCATCGGACTGCAAATCATCATCACGGCAACGCACCCTAGCGCCGCCAAAACGAAGATACTTCTTCTCGCGTGCCTATGCATGGTCAACCTCCAGATCAAGAGATAGAAAACGTTGCTTCGTCAAAGGGTCCTGATCGCGGTCGGGGCAACTCGTCATACAACTCCGGCTGGGAATTCTGGCGTCCCCACCACCGCACTACTATCGCGTCTCTTCCGTACACACTATTCCCCGGGGGGTGGGAAGTCAACGATTATGTCGACAAGAACGGGAAATAATTTCCAGCGGGGGGGGCGCAGTACAACCTTCGGGTTAGTGTGGGGTTCAGTGTCTTTCTTGTCCGTCTCGGACGTAGAGGATTGCGGCTTCGAGGCTTTCTTCGTCGTTGATGTAGCGGCGGCTGCCGCGCTGGGCCCACCAGTTCTCGCGGACCGTTCCGCACGAGCGTTTCCGCTGGAGTTCGTTCAATCGGCGCGTGCACCATGCCTTGAACTGTTTGCGGACGTCGTCGGGATGCCGGTCGGCGCCGACGACAACGTGGAGGTGATTCGTGCGGCAGTTGACTTCGTAGAGTCCCCAGCCGCGAATCCTGCAATGAACCCCGATGGTCTCTTCCACCAGACGACGTTGCTCGCCGTCCAGGACGCAGGCGTCTTCGGCCATGCGAGACTCCGCCTCCAGTTCGCGAATCGGATCGGGCAGTTTCCATCCGTGTCGATACTCGACCCACCCTCGTTCATCACCGGGGAGCCAAGTACCGTACGTTGCCCAAGTGAGGAAGTATGCCAGCGGCTCCGGCATCGGCGGTTCATTCGGCCGGTTCACGCCTCGTTTCACCATTCCAACGCGGGGCCTAATGTAGACTGCTCCCGGCCGATCCGACGCGATTCGAGGTGACCGAACGCTTACTTGAGACGCTTGAGAGCGGCTTCCGCGCGTGCCTTGACTTTCGGATCGGCATCCGCCGCGGCGGCCGTAAGGGCGGCTTTGGCCGTCGGGTCCTTTAGTTGCCCCAACGCCGAGGCCACCTGGCCGCGGACGGAGGCGTCTTCGTCCTTGAGCGCCTTGATCAACGGTGCCGTCGCTCGGGAGTCTCCGGTTCGCGCCAGGGCCAACGCGGCCCATCCACGGACCGTGGGATCCTTGTCGTTCAGAGCCCCGATCAACGGCTCAACGGGCTTGTCGCCGCCGATGCGTCCCAGCGAACTTGCGGCCCAGCGGCGGACCTCCGGCGCCCGGTCCTTCAGCGCCACGATCAGTGGGCCGGTTGCACGGCCGTCTTTGAGTTGCCCCAACGCCCGGGCGGCCTGACCGCGAATTTCGGCATCGGTGGTGACACTGCTGAGCACCCCGATGAGGACCATCATCGCCTGGTCGCCGCCGATTTTTCCCAGCGATTCGACGGCTCGCAGGCGGACCCTGTTGTCCGAATCCATCAGTGCGGTGTTCAAGGGGCCGACCGCCTTGGGGTCCATGAATCCGCCCAGGCCCAAGGTCGCCCAGAGCCGCACGTCGGCGTGATCGTCCTGGAGCGCGTCGATTAACGGTTTCAGCGCGCTCGGGTCTTGGGTTAAGGCCAAGGCGTCCGCCGCCCGAATCCTGACCCTGTGGTCTTCATCCTTCGCCAGGACGTCGCTCAGAGGTTTGACGACTTCGGGGGCTTGCGCCCCGTTCAGCGCCCAGGCGGCCCAAACGCGAATGTCCGGCTTTTTGTCCTTCAACGCCGCAACCAGTGGCTCGACCACACTCGGTACCTTGTGCTTCATCCGTCCCAAGGCGTCGGCCGCACAGCAACGGACCCTGATGTCTTTATCTTTGTCCTCCAGCAGGGCCGTCAAAGGCTCGACGGCGCTCGCGTCGCCGGTCATCCCCAGGGCCTTGATGGCCCGGGCCGTGATTTCCGGTTTTTGCTTGGAGTCCTCCATGGCCGCCATCAGTTTCTCTACCAGCCCGGCGTCCTCGATCTTCATCAGGGCCTGGACCGCCCTCTCCCTCACGGCCGGGTCCGAGTCCTCAAGCACGGCAGCCGCCAGCGCGTCCACCGTGCTGGGATCCTTCAGTTGCCCCAGGGCCACGACCACCATTCTTCGGATCTCGGGAATCGGGTGCGTCAAGGAGTCCGCCAGCGCTGTCTTGGCCGGGTCGCCCAGCTTTACCAAGGCGTCCACGATAGCCTGGCGTAGCGAGTTGCTGACCTTCTCCCCCATCAGCCCGATCATGTATTTGATGGCGGGCGTCGCCTTGGCTCCCATTGTGCCCAGCTTGTTGGCGGCCGCGACCTGTTCGGCCTGATCGGCCGAGAACAGCTTTTGGGTCTCAAGCTTCACGTCCTCCGGCATTTTGGCGAAAAAGAGGTCCTGTGGCGGCTCAATCTGGGCACTCACCGGCCCAGCCGCAAACAGACAGAAAATCACCACCACAGCAAGACCGACCGTGCCTTGTCTCATAACGGAACCTCCCGTTGGCTTTCCTAAAGCGGGCCACGCCCACAACCTGAAAGGACTTACGAACATCCTCGCACGGCGCGCGGACGCCGCATCGTAAGACTCCAAGAATTTCATATCCAGCCCCGCCATCCAGATTATCTTCCCGCCGGGCCGTTGTCGACCCTTGCAGCAAGAAGCTTCTAGTAGTCCGGGGTGGGGGGGCGATAGTGTCCGATATCGATCGATTTGAACCAGTCAATGGTGTCCTGGAGGCCTTGGCGGAGTTGCACGGTGGGGGCCCAACCAAGCTTCTCTTGAGCCAAGGCGATGTCGGGTCTCCGCTGGGTCGGATCGTCGGCCGGGAGAGCCCGGTAGACCACTTTCGACGTGCCGCCAACCAGTTCCCGCACCAGTTCCGCCAGCTCTAGAATCGTAAACTCCTCCGGATTTCCCAAATTCACCGGCCCGATGAAGCCCTGGGCGTTGTTCATCATCAAGATCAGCCCTTCGACCATATCGTCGCGATAGCAGAACGATCGCGTCTGAGACCCGTCGCCAAAGATCGTGATGTCCTCACCTTGGAGAGCCTGGCGGATGAAGTTCGAAACAACCCTGCCATCGAAGGGGTGCATAAGGGGGCCGTAGGTATTGAAGATCCGTACTATCCGTACCTCGACGCGGTTCATACGGTGGTAGTCCATGAAGAGCGCTTCGGCTGCCCGTTTTCCCTCGTCGTAGCATGCCCGGGGGCCAATTGGATTCACCGACCCCCGGTAGGTTTCCGGCTGTGGATGCACGTCGGGTTCCCCATATACTTCACTGGTCGAAGCCTGAAGCACCTTTGCCCGGCACCGTTTGGCCATCCCCAACACGTTGATCGCCCCCGAGAGTGACGTTTTCATGGTCTTGATGGGGTTGTATTGATAATGGCCGGGAGCGGCTGGACAAGCGAGGTTAAATATCTCGTCTACCTCAAGATAGACTGGCAGCGTGACATCGTGCCGTATCAGCTCGAAGTTCGGCCGATCCAGGAGTTGCACAACGTTGGTTTTCTGGCTGGTGAAGAAGTTGTCCAGGCAGATTACGTCGTGGCCATCGTCCACTAGTCGCTCGCATAGCCGCGAGCCGAGAAACCCTGCTCCTCCGGTCACCAGAATCCGTTTCAACGTCGACATAACTTTCCTCTTTCTAGGTCACACCATGCGGCCTGGCAGCCGGTGGATGAAGTTTCGTGCGCGACCGGGGCCGCTTCCAGAAAAAACCAGTTTTTGAGGTTCCGTGTTGCCATTCACCAGCCCCTCACTTCAAACGGCTTTCTTCTCGTCGCCACAGAGGGGATTCGCTACCGGTCATCCGGCTGGCGGCTTCACTTCAGTGCCCCGGCGGTTGCCATTCACTGGATCATGGCGACCGTTGAATCAAATGACATCAGCCAAGTAGACATTTGCCTAAGGGGCCATTATTAGGTATACTCACTGATCGTCAATAGTAACCTACTTTTTCCGCTTGCACCCAGCCGGTCGCTCTGTGCCGGCCGCCGTGTGGCAAGTGGCGGGTCGTCGTCTGTGTTCGGCAGAGTCGCATCAACAAAGGTTGGCTAGTCCGCGTTCCCTGTCGCCCATATTGTCTTCGGATTCAAAGCCCCGCATCCTGCTCGCATTTCGAGGCGCGGTGAAGCAGCCTCCCAGTGGTTTCAACCATGTCAGGCCGAGAGCGACTTCAGGCTTCTGTCAGCGACGCTTCCACACTTCGGGACGCGCCCGCGACCGGGCGTGGCCGTCCATTCTCTTGGCCCACGGGACAAGACGCGGAGATTCTCGTTCGTCTCGCAAAGGAGTCGCCGGATGTCGACCTGCTCAACGGTATGACGCACGAAATCAGTCAGCCGCTCGGCGCTATAGCCAACTATGCCGCGGTGTGCCTTCACTATTTGACTGATAATTCGGACACTGGAGACAACGAAGCTCAAGCAATCGAGGTGGTCCGGCGAATCGCCGAACAATCCAATCGAGCCAACCGGTACGCCCAACGCTTGAAATGCCTGATTGCCGGCAATGACCCCGAGCGGGCCCCGGTTGATCTGGATGACCTGGTCCAAGAAGTGGTCTCGGTGCTGGAGCCGAAACGCCGGTTGCTCGGCGTCGACGTGCAGTTTAAGCTGGACGGCCATCTTCCCAAGATAGCCACCGACCGTGTACAGTCGACAAAGGTGATCGCCGCCATATTGAAAAACGCCATGGAAGCGGTCTCCCGGAACCGGCCCGACCGCCGTCTGGTCACCGTAGGCACTCGCCGCAACGAAGAATCGACGGTTGAAATCACCATTGAGGACTCCGGCCCCGGACTGGCGGGAGACGATTTCGACCTTTTCTGTTCTCCGTCATACACGACCAAGCCGGGCGGTTTGGGGCTCGGGCTGCCCGTCAGCCGATCGCTCGTCGAGAATCTGGGCGGTCGGTTGGAGGTTGCGTCTGCAACCGGATCCGGCACAGTTTTCCGGATCGTCTTGCCGATCCGCTCCAAGGAGTTGAACGTTGAACAGTGAACCAACCGTTTTCGTTGTGGACGACGATTCTGCCACCTTGGACTCGATGGCCAGACTGATTGGGGCCATCTTTCCCCGGGTGGAAACCTATTCGTCCGCCAGTGGTTTTCTCGACGGCTACGGACTTGCCAGACCGGGGTGCCTGGTCCTCGACGTGGCCATGCCCGGCATGAGCGGACTTGAACTGCACGAAAAACTGATCGACGCCGACATTCAGTTGCCGGTGATCTTCATCACGGGGCATGCCAACGTGCGAATGGCGGTCGGTGCCATGCAAGCCGGGGCGGTCGACTTCATCGAGAAGCCCTTTCAAGAACACGATCTCTGGAACAGCATCCGAAAGGCCTTCAAGGTCGACGCGAGAAACCGCCTCGAACGGATGCAGCAGGCGGAATACCAAGAACGCATGGCCTCGCTTTCCAGCGGTGAACAGGAAGTGCTCGAGATGATCCTGGCCGGGAAATTCAACAAGCAAATCGCCGTCGAACTTGACTTGAGCATCCGCACGGTCGAGGATCGCAGGGCCCGCTTGATGAAAAAACTTGGTGCGAACTCCGTCGTCGAACTGGTTCGGATGGCCACGCCGGCCGGCCAATCATCCAGTGAAAACTGGGAGCAGACGGCGTAGCCTCCATCCCTCAATCCGCGACCACCACGGGCCGCCGCCGCGAGTCGTTTGCGTCCCTCAGCCGCCCGGCTTGTCGATCTCGATCCACTTGATTACTCGCCAACTTCCGGACGAGACGCCGCTCGAGGACGACTCGTAGCACCCCAAGTCCCAGCCGCTGCTCAGCGGTCGCGGGTTGCCGTCGAGATCGTCGTCGACGATTCCCGCGGCGTCGACGCCCGCATTCACCGCGGGAGACCCCTCGCTCAGATGATAGTCGAAGGTGTAGACATTCTCGAACAACGGGTCGCTGGAGAGTTCCGTTGAGTCCTGGGAGGTCCCCGAAAAATCCCCCCCACCGTTGCCGAAAACGAGATTGTAGGTGTGGCTCATCGAGCCGTTGTCACGAAGAAGCCCTTGGCCGTTGTTCAAAGCGATGATCGAGTTAGTGATCGTCAGGTCGCCTTCCCTCTGCTCGACTCCAGCGCCCGTGTTGCGGGCGATCGTCGTGTTCCAAACGGTCAGCGACAGTTGGTCCGACGCATTGCCGATCTGAATGCCCCGATCGAGGTTGTCGTGAATAAGGCAATTCTTGACCGTGGCCGTTACGTTTTCCCAAGGTGCGAACAGAGAACCGATTGCGGCGCCGCCGTTGCTGGTGAACGTGCACCCGGAGACGACGATGTCGGTGTTGAACAACGCAAGCCTGACGAGGATCCCAAAGCCTCCATTCTCTCGTACGGTACAGTCCAGAACGCGCAGCGTGACGTTCGAGTCGACCGTGACGCCGTTCCTGCCGCAGGATATCTCGCAATCTTGTAGCAGCCCACCGCGGGAATTGCTCCAGAGGACGGCGTCGTTGTTCCCCGCAATCTTGAATCCCACCACGTGAATGTAGTTGTCGCCGGAGACTTCCAGCGATGTTTGGCCGTTCCTGCGGATCACCACCTCGCCGGCGTCTCCGGTCATGCCTCCGTCGCCGTCGGCGATGTAGCGGATGGGGCTCCCCGAGGTCCCGTCATGGGCGGGCCGGACCCGTTCGCTGTACGTGCCGGCGCCCACGTAGACCGTGTCTCCCGCGACCATCGCGTCGGCAGCCGATTGGATCTTCTTCCATGCATCGGACGGTGAGGTGCCCGAGTTGTTGTTCCTGCCACTCTTTCGGACGTAGTAGGTGGCTGCCTCGACGTTGTTTATTGCCAGCAGCACGAAGACCACCAGACTGATCTTCCCAACCGCCAGCATCGTGCGGTCCCGCATGATCGGATGCTCCTTTCGGCCTGGAGGGAACACGTTCAGGGCCCCAATCAAGCCTAGCTTGCTTCCGTCTCCAAGAAGTCCGAATCGTGGGTAAGAGGGCCCGAAATATGGGGGCACGAGTTGCCAACCCGGTGCGGTCGATCACGTCCGCGACCTTCTACTCAGCCTGCATGCGGACGCCCCGCGTCTGGAAGAAATGCTGCCCGACCGCTGGGCCGCGGCACATCCTGACGCGATCCTCACTCATCGTCTGGAAGAATCCCGATTCCGAGCCGTCCGCACTCGCGCCCGCCGGGCCCATCGCCGAGTCCGCTCCAAATAGCGCCTTCCTTCCGTCTGCCCACGGCTCTTCACCGCCGTGCCCCCCAACGGACAGGACGGACGCTTCTTGCCTTTTGCGGAACGTCTCACAATACCCCCCATTATCGAATGACTGGCGATGACAGTCAGCCCCCCTGAATCAGGTGGCAAATGACTGGTAACTGATGCTGATGCCGGAAACGGTAGGTCAGAGGTTTCCGAACAGGTGCCGTCTGAGGTAGGATTTGCGGCACAAGGCCCTTGCCTCACCGCAACTGGCCACGGCTTGAGCGGGAGCGTAGTATTAACCGAGCGACTGGCGGGCCCCGTCTCTTCCGGCCGACCCCTGATATCGGACACACTGCTCAATAAGTCCAGTTCGCAGTGTCCTGCACCTATCCCAAAGGGCGCTACCCATCAACTGCGCCGTTACCGAGCAATAGAACGACGGGCTTTTCGGTCCCGGCGCCGTGTCGAATTGTGAGAAGTCCATGCGAAAGATTCACTTACCTCCGGCCGCCCTACTCCTTATTGTCGCGTCGGTGGGATGGATTGTCGGTGTCCCGCTAGCCCAAGACGCGGCGCGCGGCGACTCATCCATGGTTGGTGACGTGCAAGATGAGCAGGAGCCGGATCCGATCTTGCGAATCAACGCCGGAGGACACACCGGCGGTCTTCGGTCCCTGGCCTTCACGCGCGACTCGAAGCGGCTCTGCTCGGCGGGGCTGGACAAGGTGGTTCAGGTTTGGAACCTCGAGGCAGTCACCCGTGATCTGCGCGGCATATACCTCCGCGAGCGGACCATTCGCTGGCAGGTTGCTCGATCGTTGCGTGGGAGCATCTATGCAACGGCGTCGTCCCCCACCGACGACCTGCTGGCTTTTGGCGGTTATGGAGCGATGGGCAGGCTGGGGGAAATACTGCTGGTAAATCCGATCGACGGAACATTGATCCGTCCCCTCAACACCGACGAAGAGAAGATCTGGCACCAACAGACTGTCTGCTCGTTGGCCTTCTCGGCCGACGGCAACTGGCTCCTGTCCGTCGACGTGGAGGGCGCGGCCGTTCTCTGGGACGGCCGAACGCAGTGGACGCCGACTTCTCTTTGTGAACGGGACAGCGAAACGTATGGAGCGGCGACTACCGAGCGGATCCAGGCGTTACCCAAGATCCGGCCGGCCGCGATCCTGGGCACGAGCGACGCGGTCATGCCCGTTTGCACCGGCTCCAACGACCGAGGTTCGCTAGCCTGGAAGCTTCAGCGAATCGGTCTCTCGAATCTTGAAGTGGCCGACACCTATGATGTCGTCCACGAAGGCCTGGTGACCGCCCTGGCCACGAGTCGCGACGGCTCGCGGATTGCCTCGGCCGATTTGCGGGGAAACCTGTTTGTCTGGGACACGGCTGGCGCGAGTGGCGTGCGGCGGTTGCAGCCGGGGGCCGTGGTGCTCAGCCTGGCATTCAGCCCGGACGGCAAGACGCTGGTCGTCGGAACGGCTGTGGACCGTGGGACGGCCAAGAGCCAGCTTCAGGTTTGGGACGTCGACCGGCAGGTCGTCACCCGGCGGCGCGAACTGTCCGATCACGTCAACGCCTGCTCGATCAGCCCCGACGGGCGGCGTTTGGCCTACGACGACAGCAGCGTGAATGCGGCCGTGGTGGAAGCGTTGGACGGCAGCGGCCAACGCATCACACTTGAGGGCAAGGGCCGCAAAGTCATCAAGGTCGCATTCGCCAAGGATGCGCCGTATCGGATCGCTTTTGGGACCCGGGACCGCGACGGCGAATTCAACGACAAGGCCGGCCTGGAGCAATGGTTCGATACCGAGCAGCTTGGTCCTCGGCGACGTCGCGACGCCCGATTCAGACGAGTGGCTGACTGCCGACCGGTCGCACGGCGAGTGGACCGCCACGCCCCAGCCCGACGGCTCGCTCCAGCTCTTCCGGAGTGGTGAACCAAAGGGGAGTGTGGTGCTAGACGCGGCCCTGTTGGAAGGCCGTATTCGCTGCTACGCTTGGATCCCCGCTGACGACGGGAAACCGCGGGCAATCGTTGTGGGGACGGATCGGCAGAACAGCCTTTACGTTTTCCGGCTGGTCGAGGAGGGAACCTGCCCGTTGCTGCGGCATTTCCGCGGTCACAACGACTTCGTAACCTCGGTCGGTATCTCACACGACGCGCGGTATCTCGTCTCCGGGTCTGCCGACGGTACGATCAAGGTCTGGGGGCTTTTGGGGTTCGAGCAGGACCAGCAGGCCGAAGGTCGCTTCGGGGCCCGACTGTCCGTTGTGACCGAAGAAGAACTTCAGGCGATGTCCACGCGAGATCTTGTCCGGCGCCGTTTCACCGCCGGGCAACTGGCCGTGCGTTCCATAGAAGCGGGCGGCCCGCTCTATTCGCGAGGCGTGCGTGTGGGGCGACGTGATCACGCAGATCGACTGGATCCCCGATTCCTCCAGCAACGCGATACGGACGGACACCAAACCCGAGGCGATTCTCCGCAGCCTTCGTGAAATGCCCTGGGGCACGCAAGTCGCATTTCGCACCACCAGGAACGGCACCGCCCGCCCCGCTTTCCAAATTCTGCCTGCTTGGCGGCCTTTGGCCACGCTGTTTGTCGCCGCGGATCGGGAGTGGGCTTTCTGGACGCCCGAGGGATACTACGACGCCTCGATCAACGGCTACAGGCTATTTGGCTGGCAGGTAAACCGGGGCATGAATAGACTGCCCGACTACTACCGGGCCGATCAGTTCTACGTGGAGTTGGAGCAACCGACCGTGATGGAGAGGCTGCTTGAGGCCGGCAGTCTGCAAGAGGCCTTGCGGCAAGCGAACGTGCAGACGGAGGTGGAACCGCAAGAGGCTTTGTCCACGTTGATTGTATCCACGCCAACCGTGAATATCATCCAACCGGCAAACGACGTGGAGGTTCGCGGTGATGCGACCAAGGTGATTGCGACGATCGACGTCCCGGCCGGCCACACCCTGACCGACACCAACGTGTACGCCAACGGCGTCGTGGCCACTCGGCGAGCCCTGGTTACCGAGAAGGAGACCGAAGGCGGAAAGGAACTGACCTACGAATGGGAAGTGCCCCTGACCAGCGACCGGCGGAGCCTGATCGAACTGATCGTCAAAACCGACGGAGACATCATAGCCACCAGCAACGTGGTCGTGCGACGAATCGCCCAGGGCGAACCGAAACGGCCCAAGATCTATCTTCTCTCGTTGGGTGTCAACCAATATGGCGACCCGAACGTTCCCTCGTTGCGGTTCTCGGTAGCCGACGCGGAATCGACGCTCCAGTCGCTTCGCGCGGGATCGGCCGGCTTGTACGGCCTCGACACCGCCACCCTCTTGACCGAGCAAGAGGTTACTCCGGCAGATTGGGGCAAAGGGTTGGAGAAAATAAAGTCTAGGCTCAAAGACCGGGCGGTTGCCGACGACCTCTTGGTGATCTTCCTTGCCGGTCACGGGATTACCGACGCACGATCGAAAGAGTATTACTTCTTGGGCCACGAGTTCCGCGTCGAAAGTCTGGCCGATAAGCCGCCGGACTACTCAGACTGCATTTCGAGGAGGAATCTGCGGATCCTGGATGACGTTGCTTGCCGCAAATTGGTGATCCTCGACACCTGCCACAGCGGCGCCATTAGACTCTCCCGCTCACGAGATCCCAAGGCGGCCGTTCGCTCCTGTCAGGAAAGCGCCATCTTCACCATGGCAGCCACCACCCGGGAGCAACTGGCCGCCGAAAGTGGAGAGTGGCAACACGGGGTCTTCACCAGGACGCTGCTGGACGGTCTGACGGGCGAGGCGGACAAGATGGGAGACGGCGACGGAGTGGTGACGCTCAACGAGGTGGTCGCCTACGTTCAGAAGGTGGTTCCCGAGCGGGCCCAGGAGGTAGCCGGGGCCCCGCAGAACCCGACCGTTGCTCCGGACCACGTGCTTTCGTATACGCGTGTTCCCCTGACCCGAGTGGCTGACGCGGACCGCAAGGACCCGTGAGCCTGGTCTCCCCAGCACAGATCGCCCAAAACTCCCGCGATCTGCCGACGCCCCCCTTATCTCGGGGGCGGCGCCTAACAGTCTTAGGGGAATTTCGCGCAATCATTGTCAAGGGGCCTCGCTGATAGCACCGATGAAAATTGATGTCGGAGGTTATCGTTCTGCCACGCGGCTTCGCTTTCCGGCAGATCCGCGGGGCGCTCTTCCGGCCATTTGCATCCCTGCCGCTGCATGGCTAGGACGCCTGGATTTGCAGAACCTTCAAAAGGTCGTACCATGAAACGGAATTTCCTCCGTACGATGTTTTCTCTGGCCGTGTTGGCCTCTTGGCTAACGGTGCCGGCGACTAACCAAACGGCTCTAACCTACGGCGCCACCTACCGCAGTCCGGCGTGTGGCTCGTGCGGCGCGGCGTGCAGAGGTTTCTTCGGGCGTTGTCCCGGCTGTGGCCGGCAAGCGACGACTTGCCCCGGTTCATCGAGCGCGACGCAACCGCTGGTCGACGAGCAGGGTGTCCCGCTTCCGGAGACAGAGGGCGGCCCGGACGAATCCCTGGCTTCGCTGGGTGACTTAGCCGGTTCCTTCGGGGCCGCTGCAGGCCCGGCCAGTGCGGCCCCCAACATGATCGGCGACTTCTTCGGGGGCGGTTACAGCTACATGACGTTCGGGGGCGCTGCGTCCAACGTTTCCATCGCCGGGGGGGACCGCAACTACAAGATCGTCGAGAGTAACAGCCCGATTCCCGCCGACCGAGTCTTCTTCAATCACCACCATTTCGCCAACGCACTGGATGCCTTTGACGGCTCGTCGTTGCCGCTGGATCGCTACAACTTCGGCATTGAGAAGACCTTTTGGGATGACATGTTTTCGCTGGAACTTCGCGTCCCGTTCGCGGGAGGATTCCGCTCCAGCGAAGTTGTCGGACAGGGGGCAAGTGTCACCGGCACCGAATTTGGAAACCTGGCCATGGCCGTAAAAGCCGTCTTGCTCCAACGCCAGTGCAGCACGTTTTCGGCCGGCTTGGGAGTCGTCTTCCCCACAGGCTCCGATTCCGAGGTGCTCTATGACAGCGGCGTCGGTGTTTCTTCGCTTGCCGCGATCGAAAATGAAGCGGTCCATCTGCAACCGTTCCTGGGGTATTTGTGGACGCCCAACGATCGCCTCTTCGTCCAGTCCTTTGCCCAGTGCGACTTCGACGCCAACGGAAACCCGACGTTGATACGCGGCGTTTCGGGCAGGCTCCAGGATCAGGCCTTGCTGTTCATGGACGTCAGCGCCGGCTATTGGGTCTACAAGAATCGCTGTGCCCGATTCCTCAAAGGCGTGGCTCCGGTGGTCGAAACTCCACTATTCGACTACGATGCAGTCTTCGGACTCGACGCCTTTCGCGTCGACGGGCAGTACTCCCCTCGGGTATGAGATCGAGGAGATCACCAACCCGTCAGGCAGGCAGGACGTGTTGAACATCACCGGTGGTCTGCACTTCCAATTGCTGCGGTCCACCATCTTGACGGTGTCCGGCGTGGCTCCGCTGAGACGCGGTACGGATCGTGACTTCGACGGTGAGTTCTCCCTCCAGTTGAACCACTACTATTAAAGAGTCGATCGCAGATAGCCTCCGCAGTCTCCCTACGGACTTTCTTCCGCGGGAGCAACGTTGGAACCGTAGCTTCTGTCGGATCCGTCGGAGAGGATGACTTTGCGAATGTAGACCGTGTAATCACCCTTCTGGATGCCTTCATGCCTCCGCATTTGTTAACGGGATTCTACGGCCGATAGTCGCCGGTCAAGATCCGCCTCCCCGGCGGCGGAACAAGAGTCGTTTCCTCGCCGATAGGTGGGGGCGCGAACGGTTCGAACCGTCCTTCTCGCCAGCGAAGCCAGCGGAGCGAGGAATCTTCCAGCGGAACGTCGAACTCGAAGCGGGCCGCGGTGGGATCTCCGTTGGCGGGTACTTCCAGGACCTCGATCCCGAGACCGGTCAATTCGACTCTCTCGCCGACGCGCATCGGGTGTCGCTCGCTTCGCACTAGCCGTGACAGAAAACATGGCCATGAAACCGGCCCGGGGCCGGATCACGATCGTTCGTTCGTCCTCGCGATGCATTGTCATCGGTGTTACGCCCGTAGCCAGACAACGAAGCCGCCTGGGTATTGGACGACCGTCGAGTTCGGCCATGATCAGGGAGTAGCTGACGTGAAAAGGGCTGGGCGGATTGACCACGATCAGGTCCTGGTTCACGATTTCGTCGGGCAGTTCCGTCGGCAGATAGAACGCCCCCATTGCCTTCGGCGGCCCGAACGGTATTGCCCGCTGCATACCACAAGCCAAGCGGTGCCAATCCGAGATGCAAAACCAGCAAGACGCCCGCCGCGAACTTCGCCACGCGGCTGTAGATCGTGCCGCGTGGGCCGGATTTCTCTCCGGAGAAGGCGAATTCGACGAACTGGGCCATCAATCCAAAGGCGGCAATGCCCGTGAACGTCAGCAGGCGATTGGTCGGGATACCCGGCACAAATCGGGATTACGGCCAGTAACATCGCACAGGTGAACGCCCGGGCCACGCGATCGGTTCGCAGAAGCGGCCAGAACAACAGGGCCAAGAGCGCCAGTAGAATCACGGTCCACCACCAAACCGGGACGGCCACCGGCGGAGGCAAGAAGGCGAACACGTCCGCCGGTGGCAGGGCCCATTGTCCGGCCAGAAACGCGGGTGCCCAATTCACCATCGAGGCCGCGAATCCCGACGGGTCGCCGAGAGGGTCGACGTAGAGGCCGATGCCGTGCACGCCGTAGCCGAGGCTGTCGCGGATGATCCGCCAGACAACAAGTACCGCGCCGTAGGGCACGAGCGTAAGGAATTTGCGTCCCCAGGAATCTTCCTGCAACCAGACGACGTAGGCAAACACGAACGCGCTGGTGGCGATGCCCGCCTCCTTGCTGCAAAGACTGGCCGTCCAAAGAACCAGCGCCAGCAGGTACCACGGCAACTTTCGTCGCCGGGCCCAACTGTCGTGCGCCAGAACGCAAGCCATGCCAAAGGTAGCTGCCAGGAGGACGTTGCGATTGCAGATCCATCCGGCCGGCAAGGCGTGAGCGTCTTCAACCGCAAAGAGGAGTGTCGCCAGGCCGGCTACCCAGGTTGGGCCCAGGATGCGGCGGTAGAATAGACCGACCATGAACGTCAAGACGGCCAGCCAGACGAGATTGTGAAGTGCATCAAGCGAGGGGCTGTTCGGCCAGAGGGCATAGTCCAGCACGTGCGTCTGAACGGTGAGGAACTGCAGGAACTCCGCCTTGATGCCGGGATAGGTCCAAGGGCAAGAAACCGGTCTCCATCGCCGCGTGATTCTGTTCAGGGTCGCCTCGCAGAAAGCGGAACATCTTGCGGCCCGCCGAGAAAATCGACGGTCCGCCGAGCATGATTGCCCGGTGGAAGTAGTCGGAATAAACCCATTCTGCAGGGACGATGAAGCCAGCGCCATCGCGAGCAGGGCCGCAAAAATCGGCAGAAAGCGATGCTCCAGCTTGCGGAGGCGGGAGCCTCCGGTCGCGGGAAACGCGTCTTCAATCGCGTGGTCGCCGATTTGTCGACCGCAGTATCCACACCCTCATCGCAGAGCGAGGGTCCGAGAATGGCGCAAGCTAGCAACGCGAGACTGTTCCGTCGACCGGATTATAGCCTATCACTACTTTTTTGGCACCATCACCGGGGCATCGTCCGAATTGCCCCATTCGCCCCAGCCGCGATAGTAGTTGCGGACTTCCTTGGCCCCCATCAGTTCCAGCCCGAAGGCCATCACGGCGGCTCGACCTCCGCCGTTGCAGTGACTGGCGGTCGGCCGATTCAGATCGATACCCGCTTCATCAAACAGCTGGCGCAGTTGATCGGCGCCCTTGAATCTCTGCGTATCTTGATCGATCAGGTCGCTCCATTCGAGGTGCTTTGCCCCGGGGATGGCTCCCCCTTTCTTATTGTCTTCCTTGTCGATCCCGCAAAAACTCGTCGTCGGACCGGGCATCCACGATTTGCAAGCTTGTCGCCCTGCAGGCGAGCCAGGATTTAGCTCCATCGTTGCCAGACGTTTGGATCGAGGCGCGGCCTCGAATTCGACCCGAGCCGGAGGCGGCGAGGGCCACCCGCTCGTGCGCAGTCCAGAAGCGTTCCAGCCCTTCCAACCGCCGTTGAGCAAGCGCACGTCCTCCACGCCCCAGTACTCTGAGAATCCACCAGATCCGCGCGGCGTCCTTCATTCCCTCGTCGTCGTAGATCACGACTGCGGAGTCGCGGCCGATGCCCAGTTCGCCGATCCGCTTGCCCCAGCCCTTGGCAGCTCTTGTCCTCGGCGTAAGCCTTCTTCCAGGCGTCGTGATCCACTCGGTGTGCCTTAGGCACGTGCCCTCGGACGTATTCGTCCTGGGGACGGACATCCAGAATCACGAATTTCCTTGACGCCTCAGGCTTGGCCAACACGGACGGCTCCAAGAGAAGCTCCGGACGCGCGTACCGCGTCTCTCCCGCGGCCTCGCCCGCCCCCGACAGCCCAAGCATCATAGCAGTAAGTGCGCACGCGATCTTCACGGCGGTATCCTCCCTATATCTTGATCTGCGATCGGCTTCTGGACGGTCCAAGAGCCTCTTTCTGGTGCCCGGCCATATTGTAGGCAGACCGAGGGCAAAGGCCAGTCTTCTGGGTTTCTTGACGTCAACACCCTCGCCGGGTAGTCTCAGATGAGTTCGCCCACTCGCAGCTCGATTCCGCAAATACCACCCATACAGAATACGACCCATTCGGAGGAGTCCCATGAAGACCGACCGACGCACTTTTATCGGTACCCGCCGCGGCCGGTTCCCTGGCCCTGGGCCGGGCTGCCCGCGGGGCTGACGAAAACCGCACTGCTCAAGATCGGAGTCATCGGCGTCGGCTGGTACGGCATGGTCGACGCCAAGGCAGCCCTGAGCGGCCGGCGGCGCGAAGATCACGGCCGTCTGCGACGTCGATAGCAAGCATTTGAGCGACGCGGCCGACGAACTCGAAAGACTTCAAGGCACCTTCGGCCCAAGACCTTCAAGCTCTACCAGGAACTGATCGATAGCGAAGGACTCGACGCGGTGATTCATCGGCACACCGCCCCAGTGGCACGCCTTGATCTTCATCGCCGCCTTGAAAAAGGGCCTCGATGTATACTGCGAAAAACCGCTGGCCTACGACATCCGCGAGGGCCGGGCGATGGTCAAGGCCGCAGCCGCCAGTGACTCGGTCGTGCAGATCGGTTTCCAACGCCGTCAGAATCAGGCTCTCAACGAGGCCAAGAAATTCATCGCCGAGGGCGGGGCCGGCAAGATCGTGCAGGTCGACGCCCAGATCCACTACCGCGCCGGTACCAAGGACAACACCCCGCAAGACCCGCCCCCGGAACTCGACTGGGACCTCTGGTGCGGACCGGGCCCCAAAATCCTCTACAGTCCACAGGTTTCACACAAGAGCTGGCGGCTCGAAAAGACCTCCGGGCACGGCCATCTGGTCGACTGGGGGATTCACTTGATCGACGCCACGCGGATGATGCTCGGCCTCTCGATGCCCAAGGAGATCGTCGCGGCCGGCGGCCTCTACCAGTACGCCGGCAAGATCACTACGCCCGACACGCTTACCGTGCATTTCGAGTTCGACCGCTGTCCGGTCGTCTGGCGGCATCGGCTCTGGGGCGCCACCGAGTACACGCCCGAACTCAACAACGGCATCCTCTTCTACGGCGACGAAGCCACCGTTTTTTGCGGCCGATTCGAGTTGGGTCGTGATACCGAAGGGTCGGGAGGCCAAGCGTGAGGTACACGAAGTCAAGACCGACGCCGGCACCCTGCACATGGCCGATTTCCTGGAATGCGTCCGCACGCGACGCAAGCCCGTCTGCCAAATCGACGACGCCTACCGCAGCACACCGCCACCGTCCAGCTTGCGATGATCGCCCAGGAAACCGGTAGCGTGGTCCGCTGGGAAGAATCGTCCGAACAGATCATCGACAATCCGGAGGCCGCCAAACTGCTTAAACGAGAGTACCGGGAGCCCTTGGAAGCATCCGTATGAGGGGTGAGTGGAGAGTGGAGAGGGGTGAGTGGAGAGTGGAGAATAGACATGCGTCCCGACAATATCTCTCGGCGTGATTTTCTGCGGTCGTCGGCAATCGGCGCGGGGGCTCTCTCGACCGGCGTGGGATCGACACCAAACGCCCTCGGCTGGGCGGACCGGGATCGCCCCAACTTTGTCTACATCATGTCGGACCAGCAGCACTACCAGGCGCTGGGTTGCGTGGATCCATTCTTCGATACCCCGAGCCAAGACCAATTCGCCACTGACGCCGCACTCTTCGAACGGGGCTTTCTGCACGACGCCGCAGTGTTCGCCCAGCCGGTCGTCGATGCTGACCGGTCTGTATCCCAGCAAGACCGGCGTGATGGGAAATATTGGGGCCGCCGGCGGTGACAACCTGGGCATGAAGACGATCGGCTCGATGTTGCAGGAGGCCGGCTATTACACCGGATACTTCGGCAAGTGGCATCTGGGCAACGAGCCGGCTGGTAACGCCGGCTGGGACGAAGAAGCCCGCAAACAGCGCGACCCGGCCACTACCGACAAGGCCGTCGAGTTCCTTGAATCGGAGCGCGTCAAGACGGGGCCTTTCGGGCTGATCGTCTCCTACCTCGATCCTCACGACGTCTACCACTTCAACCCCGAAAAGGACAAAGCACCCGGCGACGTGGTGCTGGCCCAATCGTGGCACCGCGAGACGTTCGAGAACAAGCCGCCGGTTCAAAAGGAGTTCATGACCCGGGACCAGGGAAGCAAAATCTGGAAGCATCCCCAGGCGGTCTGGGAGGCCTACCACGACTTCTATCGCCGCAAGGTCCGCCTCTACGACGATTACGTGGGCCGCGTGCTGGCGGCGATCGAAAAGAGCGGCCAGGCGGAGAATACGATCGTGATCCTCGGCTCCGATCATGGCGACATGGACACCAATCACCGCCTGATCTTCAAAGGCCCCTTCATGTACGAACACATGGTGAGGGTGCCGCTGATGGTCCGCGTGCCCAAGGCCTTCGGCGGCAGCCTGCGGGGACGGATCGCGGATTATGACGCGGTCAACGTGGATCTGGTGCCCACCATCCGCGATTTTGCCGGTCTGGCCCCCATTCCCACCGACGGAATCTCCCTCAAGCCGCTTCTGACGGGAGACAAGAACCCTCCCCGGCGAGACTACGTGATCGGCCAATACTACAGCAAACAGCAGTGGGTAAACCCCATCCGTATGATCCGCACCGCCCAGTTCAAGTACAACCGCTACATCGACCACGGCGAAGAGCTATACGATCTGGTCGACGATCCCGAGGAAATCGTGAACCTGGCCGGCGATCCGAGCCGTGCCAAAATCAAGCAGGAACTGGCCGCCGAACTAGATCGCTGGATTCGCAAGAACAACGACCCCTTCTATTCGCTGACTACGACGAAATTGCAGAAGGGCTATCGATGGCCCGGCGACCGTTCCAAAAAGACCGGCAAGAAATCGTAGCGAGAAATCTCGCTCAACCTTGTTCCCGCGCGTGGCGTCGTCAAATCTCCCAGTCAACCTTCTGTGACGAGTCCCTCCTCCATCTGGAGCCTAAAAAATGCACCGCACCTCCGCAAGTAGATCGCATCTTGGGCTAGTTGCCATGCTAGCCGCGACCGTCGGGCTTCTCGCAAGCTCGCTCTCCCCCGCGATTGCGGCCGAATCGGACTGGCGGATCGGTCTGGCCAGCGCCAATATCACGCCCACCGAGCCAATCCGCATGGCCGGCTACTCTTCGCGAAAACAACTCTCCGAGGGTGTGCTGGCCGATCTCCACGCCAAGGCGATGGCAGTCGCAAGCGGTGGCGACCGGCCCGCCCTCTTGATTACCGCCGACGTGATCGGTTTTCGAGGTGCCGTGGCCGAGGCCCTCTGCGAGAGAATCATCGCCAAGACGGGCCTGGCTCGCCGGCAAATTCTGCTTTGCCCCTCACACACGCATACCGGTCCGGTGCTGGCTCTGCCCGAGTTCAACGATTATGGCCTGGAGGGCGTTCACCGGCGCCGCTCGCTCGACTACACCGAGCGGCTCTTCGGGCAACTGGTCGAACTCTCGGCCGCCGCGATCACCGACATGAAACCGGCCAGGCTCTCCTGGGCGAGCGGCAAGACCGAGATCGTGATGAATCGCCGCGAATTCACCGACAGAGGCGTCAAACTGGGCGTGAATCGCGAAGGACACATCGACGACGTGGTGCCGGTCTTGCGAATCGATGCCCCCGACGGCAAGCTCCGCGGCCTGATCTTCGGCTGTGCCTGCCACAACACCACGCTGACGGGCAAATGTTTTCAGCTCTGCGGCGACTATGCGGGCTTTGCCCAAGCGGAAATCGAGAAGCAACTCCCCGGCGCCCGGGCGATGTTCATTATCGGCTGTGGCGGCGCGGCCAACCCCTATCCCCGCGGTACGGTTGAGGCCGCCCGGCAAAACGGTCAATCGTTGGCCGCCGAGGTCGTTCGCGTGGCCACCGGCAAAATGCAGCCGGTCGGCGGGCCGCTACGGGTGGATCTGGATCGCGTTAGGCTGCCCCTCGAAACCGTTCCCCGGGAGAAGCTTGAAGTGATGCTCAAGGGCCCCGGCTACCTGAAATACAACGCCCAACGGATGCTGGCCGACATGGACGAAGGCAAGCCGCTCTTGACAGAATATCTCGCCCCGATAGCGCTCTGGCAGTTCGGCGACGACCTCACACTGGTAGGATTGTCCGGAGAAGTGGTCTCCGATTTCGTTCCCCTGATCGGCCAGGCCGTCGGACCGCAACAATTGTGGATCGCCGCCTACACCAACGACACCTTCGGCTATCTCCCCTCGGCCGCTATAATCTCAGAGGGCGGCTACGAAACCCGCGGCCTGATACCCCAGGCCGGGTTCTTTTCTCCCCAGGCGGAGAAAGTCGCCGTGGCCAAGGTGGCCGAAATGGCCAAAAAAGCCGGTCGGAAGATGCCCAAATAGACGGCTTCACAGGGAAACCTCCCGTATGGCCGGTTCCAAGAGACCCGCGGCACACCAACCCGAAGCGCAAGCGAGGAACACAAATCACTGGATTCCTTCCGTGCTCTCCCTCGCTGGCGCTTCGGGTTAGTGTTGTGTCGCCTTTGAGTTGAAATTCTACACTCTTGATAATGCGGACTTACAAGATGCTGGATGCCGAGGAATACGTCGAACAGGCCTACTACTACCGCACCCTGCGGGAGCGGATGCAGGACGGCATGTCGACTCAGGAACTGCTGATCGGTATCAGCCACGAGGTCCTTTCGACGACAAAACTGCCGATGGCCCTGCAATTCATGGCCACCGAACTCAAGGCCACCGGCGGGTTTGCCAGTGCGATGGCCCGATTGAGCCACTACTTCTCGCCTTTTCAGACTTACGTGATTCAAGCCGCCGAGGAATCGACCGGCCGCTTCGATTTCCGTATTGCCCTGGAGATCCTGGAGCACGAGGCCGAGTATCGGGCCGAGGGCGCGCCTTTACAGGGGCTTTTCTTCTATCAGTTCGAGACTCTCTGCCGCAACCGCCTTCGCTACGATCCGGGGCTGGACGCCATGGCCGGAGACTCCCTCTACAACGAAGATTGGCGAGAATGGCTCGATACCGTGCGGCGTCAGATCGGCATCATCGACTTCGCCGACATGATCTACGTCCGCAGCCACTACTACAAACGGAAAGCGGACGACCCCGACGCAGCGGTCTTGTTCGGCGAGAGAGAAGGCAGAATCGCCCTGGCCAATCGGCGCAAGAACCCCGCGTTTCTCTTCGCGGCGCTGGCCCGGCACCTTGGATATCCGTCCGTGCCCAGGCCCAAACCGCCCGACGACGAGGCGAGTCTATTGCCGCTCTTGCGGGGCCGCGTGGACCGCATGGAAATGCGAATCAAGCTGCTGGAGGAAGAACTCCGAGGCGGGATCGACATCTCGGAGTTCTACGGGACGCCCAAGAAAGACTAATCGGGGTAACACTTCAGCCAAGTGGTGAACCTGCCCGTACGATGGGCCTCCGAGCCCGTCGATCTTGGATAGCGGTCCTCGACGGGCTCGAAGGCCCATCGTACGGCAGGCGGCCAAAGTGTTGCCGCAGACAGCAACCGGCTTCCCGACTGCCTCAACGAATCTTCGCCGCCGGTCTACTGGCCTGTTGGACCGCCGGCGATCGCTTCGGAGATCGCGTCGTGCCCGCCAGAACGTTGTCTACGGCCGCGTCGCGCTGCAACTGCTCGAAACGGTCGGCCATCGCCAACCAGAGCTTCTTCTGATGAATGTCGGCATGGATCGCTTCCCGGACCTTGGCGAATTCCACGGGCACCGGGTTGGTCCGGCCCTCGCACCGCAAAATCACGAACTGGCCCGTCCCGACCTGGATCACGCCCGACAGCTCGCCCTCGGCCAACTGGAACGCCTCTTTCTCCAGAACGGGTTGCCCGCCATGCTTCTGGATCGGCGGGACTTCGCCGCGCAGCGCCCGGCTGCCCGTTTCTTCCGAATATTCTTCCGCCAAGTCGCCGAAGTAGTCCCGACTGGGGTTATCCTTGGCTTTCTTCCAGACCTCCTGTGCCCGCCGCATGTCGCTCAAGACGATGGCCAGGCAGGTGACTCGCGGCCCGTAGTTGGCCTCGAAGCCTCGCTTGAGGTCGTCCTCGGTCACCGTCACCTTGTCGCCCACCAGCTTGCGAAGCGCCACCGAGGGCCAAACCGAATCGTGACGGTATACCTCTTCCGATACGCCCTGCTCCTCGGTTACCAGTTTTACCCACTTGGCGACGTCGGGTGTTCCGGCGGCGGTCAAGGGCAGGTTCTCCGCCGCCACCCTGGCTATCTCCCGGTCGACGTCGGCCGCGGATACCGAGATCTCCGCCTTGCGGCATGCCTGTTCCAACAAGCGACGATTGATCATTCCTTCCAGGACCACGTTACCGTGACGCTCGATGCATACCTCGGCCAGTTCCCCCAGGGTTATCTCATGGCCGTTAATCACGGCCGCGACGCCCGGTCTCTTGGCGCTCTCCACCGGATCGTTGAGAACGTTGAGAATCTTGGAGCGGGCCTGCAGTTCGCCGAACACATCGTTGGCGACCGCTTCCAGTTTCCGGCTCTTGACCGTCTCTTCCAACATCGGCTTGGCCTGTTCCAGCGATACCGATTGGGCCGGCACCAGGCCCTCGCACTTCAGAATCACGTATTGTCCCGCCACCTGGACGACGGGCGAGATCTGACCCTCCTCGAGGCTGAAGGCCGCCTTCTCGAGTTCTTCGTAACCCATGTGCTTGCGAATCGGATTGATTAGACCTTTTACGCTAGCACTGATAGAATCCACCGATTCGTTTTTGGCCAGATTTCCGAAATCGTCCGGATTGGCGAGGGCCCGGGCATGAATCGACTGGGCCGTCTGGGGAGTCTCGCAAACGATCATTCTGGCCCGCACCGCGGCGCCAAACTGCTTCTCGTGCTCCGTTCGCAGTTCTTCCGCGCTGACCGTCAAACGGTCGCCCGCCAACTTCTTTAGCGCCAGCGACGGCCAGACTATGTCCCCCGAGTACTGATCGAGATCCACGCCTCGCCTTTCCTCGATCATCTTCAGAAAGCGATCCACCGAAGAACCCAGACTGGTCGCCATCCGCTCAATTTCCGCGCTGACTTCCGCCCTGCTGACGGTGATCCCCCGGGCCTGGCACTCCTGCATGATGAGAAATTTGTTGACCACTCGCTCCAGCACGTCTTTGCCATAGTGCCTGAGGCACTCGTTGCCCAACTCGTTCCTCCGGATCGGTTCCCCGTTGACCTTGGCTACGATCTGGGGCACTCCTCCTGAAGGCTGCTGGGCGGCGGGACTGCCTTGGACCGTGGTCCGTGGTGGTCTCGAAGCCCTGGCCGAGTCGGCGCTGGCCGTCTCGCTGGGCCAGAAATAGCGGATGGCCAAACAGCCACCGATCAGAAGAAAGCCAACCAGCAGGGCTCTTGCCGGCAGTCGGCGACGGGATGGACGCGGGGGCGTTGTCGTGGGATTGGGTTGGGCCATTTCGGTTCCTCCGTAAACCGTTGTGCAATGAACTGTTGGGCGCATGTCTCCCTACATACGCACTGTCGCGGGATCGGAAGTATAGGAATCACCTCGCGCCGGGGTCAATAGCGATTGCCGGATCGCCCTTTGGGAGGATGGACGCAACATGCTCATACATCCAGCGGATGTCCATGGATACCTCCCCGGCACCACGATTGCCGAGGCATTCTGCACCATTTCCGCGGCCGGCCCAGTCTTCCTCGACGATCGCCGCATCGCGATCGCTCGAATCCAACACCGTTTCCCGCCTTATCTAGGGCGATCAGTCACCGATGCGTCGTGAATCGTCAACATCGACATAGTCATTGTGATCGTGACTGCCCTCATAACAGGCGGAATAATCTGAGAGCTATGGCGAAACTAGGCCGTCTGGTAAAGAAACGCTTCCCGCTGAGTCGATAGCATTCGCTAGATTGGCAGTAGAGTACGTAGCTGCCTTAGACTATGTAAGTCTTCCACTTGGTTCTTCCTAACAAGGAGTGTCTCCCATGAAGCGTCGTGTCCTCCTCTCGGTGATGGCCGCGAGTGCTGTGGTGTTTGCCGTAAGCGCCACAAACGCCCAGGCCGGGCTGTTCAGCAAACTTGGTGGCTGTTGTGAGCCCGCTTGCTGCGAGCCCGCCTGTTGCGAGCCCTGCTGCGATCCCTGTTGCCCGCCGCGTTGTGGTCTTCTGGCCCGACTGAAGGCCCGTTGTGCCGCTCGCATGTGCTGTGCGCCCGTCTGCTGCGAGCCCGCCTGCTGCGAACCGGCTTGTGAACCCGCCTGTGAGCCCGCCTGTGAGCCCGCCTGTGAGCCCGCCTGCTGCGAGCCTTGCTGCGACCCCTGCTGCACGCCACGTTGTGGCATCCTCAGCCGCCTCCGAGCCCGTATCGCTGCTCGCAGATGCTGTGCGCCCGTCTGCTGCGAGCCCGCCTGTTGCGAACCGGCTTGTGAGCCTGCTTGTGAGCCTGCCTGTGAGCCCGCCTGTGAGCCCGCTTGCTGCGAGCCCTGCTGCGACCCGTGCTGCGACCCGTGCTGCACGCCGCGCTGTGGCATCTTCGCCCGCCTCCGAGCTCGTATGGCTGCCCGCGCCTGCTGTGCGCCCGTCTGCTGCGAGTCCGCCTGTGAACCGGCCGGATGCGGCTGCGGCGGCTAGATAGAACGAAGCCCGGCCGCATCCAGACGATACGGCCGATTGATATCGCTTCAGAATGCACCAAGCGACCCTTGCCACCGAGCCAGGGTCGCTTGGTTGTTTCTTGCCTAACGCGGTGGCTTTTCCTCGGCCTCCAGAACGGCCTTGGCATGCCGGGCGAAGTGCCCTCGGAGGTCGTTGGTGTACGCCGTCAGAACCGACCGGCCCACACCTCCATAGTCTCCACAACGGAGCAAGGCTCGACCCAACGCCAATTCTCGGATCGAGTCGCGCCGCGTCTGAACCGCGTTCGTGCCACCCGGGCTGGCTTGATCCAACCGTCGGGCTTTCTCGACCGAGTCGTGGACGTATCCGGACATCTCGGGCTTGGTCAACAACTCAACCAGCGGCTTGGCGGCGCCGGCGTCGCCGATCAACTCGCAAGCCATTCCGACCGCCCGGTGGTGGGAGAACTCGCTCTGGGCAGTCAGAGTCTTCATCTTGGGGAGGATCGCGGCCAGCGCCTTCGGTTCCCCGGCACGGCCCAGGGCCACGATCAGCCGGTCCAGGCGGCTCAAGGCGCTTCCAAACTGCCCCATCGCGCGGTAGTCCCAGCCTTCGTCCCACTCCTCGATGCCCTCTACTTCGGCCATCAGCACCTCCACGCCGGTCGCGTCGCCAAGCACTGCCAGCACGTGGGCATAGATCAGCCTCGCCTTGTCGTTTTCCGCCTTGTCGTAGGCCTGGCGCAGGAGCGGCAGGGCATCCGCCGGCTGGGCCAGGATCACGGCCGCACCCTTGTATTCGTCCTTCACGCTTGCCACGGCCTCGCGGATCCGCTCGATCGGCATGGGGTACGAATCCTCGTCGGTGAGAACCCGATCGGGCAGGTTGCCGATCTCGATCAGGTGCTTCTGGAGCTTGCGGATATCGATCTTCCGCAATGGCACGTTGTCCTTCACCGCCATGGCCGCGGCGGCGCCTTCGGCATAGCCTTGGTTCTGCAGGTCGGGCTGCATTCGGGTCATCGGTACCGCGTCGCGATGCACGCTCATCCCCAGCCCGCCAACCAGAATCCCCTTCAAGCCCGCCGGCAGAAGGCAACGATAGGGCACGTTGATCTGGAAGCCGGACTTGCCGGGATGCGTGAGTTCCAAGTAGGGCTCCACGGTGTAGCCGTGGGAGTCAAAGTTACTTAGGGAGACCACCACGGTATCCGGATAGGTGCGATTGTTGACTTGGTCCAGAAGCGACATCGTGAATTCGCCTTTGATCCGCCGCCGTTCCCGGGTGTCGATCAGTTGGCCCTGATCGAAGGCGTCGGCGTACTTGTTCTTGGCGTACACGAAGAGGTGCCAGACGTCGACCATATCGGTCTCGTCGGTGATGGTGAAATCGGTGTTGGTATAGGTGGAGCCCAGTTTGCGCCCGGGCAACCCGGTTCCTTGCATGGCCAGTTCGGTTTCATCGGTGTAGGTCGACTGCGATCCGGCGGCCACCGCGATGTCTGAGTTGCCGGTGGTGTCGATCACCACCTTGGCCAGCACGACGCCGCGTCCTTCGGGAGTAGCCACGACGGCGCCCTTGACTTGTCCCTGATCGACAAAGGCACCGCAGCCGATGGTGCCAAACCAGATATCGGTGCCGACTTCCAGCAGGTTGTTTCGCCACCACTCGATTCTCTGCTCGATTACCCAGGAAGCGCTGGCTTCTTCCACGGTGGCCGAGAAACCGACCCGGTTCCCCCAGTAGTACTTCGAAATGGCTCCCGCCGTGCCCACGCCACCCAGGGCGTGCAAATAGTCGACCACCAGCGTCTTGGCCCCATGCCGACCGGCCGCGATTCCGGCCGGCGCGCCCGCCGTTCCACCGCCGATCACCACCACGTCATATTCGCCCAAGACGGGCAGGGCCCGGGCGGCCTGCTGAATTGTCGACAGCTCTTGCGTGGGTCGTACGCCGATGAGAAATTCACCCACATCTCCCTTCGCGACCGGGTCGGCCACCGGCTCACCGGGCAAGTGAACGCCGGCCAGAGTCTTCAGTTTCTTGGCTTCACCGGCGGCCAATTTTCCGATTCGCGTTCCCAGGTCGATCAGGGCCAGCGGGCGTGAGAGCCCCTCCTTGGCCTGGACGGAAAGATCGGCCCTCGGACCGAGCAGGTACAATCGGGCAACGCCGGCCGGCTGGAATGCACCCAGCGGGAGCCGGCCAACGCCCTGCCAGGCCGCATCGCCGTCTGCCCGGCCCTTGATCGAGTCGTTGGGGATATGATAGAGCTTGTCCGAGGTGAACTGCTGATCGGGATGATAGGTCATCGATCGAGCCAATTGATCGGCCTTGGCCCACGAGGCGGCACTCGCATCGTCCATGGGGATTTCAAGCGTGTACTCGATGATATCGAAGTTGCCGCTGGGCGTCTTGGCGGGATTTGGATACGGGCCGCGAAACGGCGGTTCGATTACCCGGGCCGAAATGCCGGGCCCCTCTTTGACTTCGCCGCCAATCACAACACGGCCGAACTTCTGTACGCCGGGCGCGAACGGCTCGGACTCGGCCCCCGCCAGTTGGGCCACGGTGGCTCGCGCGGTTGCGTCGATGATTGTCTTGGCCACCACGGCCTGCCGGCCGGCCCGATTGGCCATCACGATACCGCACGGCTGTCCTTCGGAGTCGCGCAATACGTCCGTCGGATAACAACCGTAGAGGAACTGGACGCCCGCCTTCAACAAGGCCTCATCCAGGGTCTTCTTGACGTGCATCGGTCGCGGGGTGGGATAGTCGGGATTGCGGACTACTTCCTCAGGTGCCGGACCGACGATCTCGATTTCGCCCAAGAGAATCCGATCCACGTCGGCCGATTTCTTCACCGAAAGCTTCACGAATTGGGCCGTCTTCTCTACGCCGGCGGTGATAACGCTGCAATCCTGCGTCGACTTATTCTCGACCGAGCCACCCGGTTGCCAGGGCCCGTCGCCGACTCGGGTGGATATGTCCATGCTCCCGACGATGAAATTCGACTTGCGATCGCTGGAACTTCCCCGGAAATAGACCATCAGGCGGACCTTTTCGACCGCCTTCGGCTCGCCCAGGTCGCAGACGATCTCGACATCGCCGTCATACTGCACGCTCATCGCCGAAGCGCTGCCCCAATGGCCGTCGGCGAGTTTGGCGGGTGGATCGGAGTCGCGATGCGCCGCCGCGCTGGGTTGGTTGGCCTCGTAAGTGAAATCGAGTGCGTTGGGGTCGCGGCTGAACTCCGTCTGCCCCGGGTCGCTGAAGATCCGCTTGGCCAGATCGCTGCCGGGCTCTTCACCCTCTTCCAGCCACAATCTCAGAGTGGCCGTCATATCGTCGCCCAGGTAGGGTCGTTCGGCGGCGAGAAAGACCTTGGCTCCGGCGTCGGCGGCCGCTACGGCGGTTGCTACCGCTCCGGTGCTCCCACCGACCACCACCACGTCGACTTCATAGGCAACCGGAATCTCCCTGGCCGACTCGTTGACCATCCGGTCCTCGGCGACCGACAGCGACACGCAGGATAGGCAAATCGACAGGATTGCCGCGCGACATACGATTCGTTTGATACATATCTTCATCGTGTTGGTCTCCGAGGAAGGGACATACGAGGCGTAATGAGGCAGGGTGTCACTATACAGGCTGACGCATCAATTGTCACGTCGCGGGGTGAAACTCGGGGGAACACCCGTGAGCGGGCGGGCTTTCCCGCCGTTCGGACCGCAGGCAAGCACTCTCATGGAGCGGTCCCCAGAGTGTCTGACACCGTTCACCCTACTCCAGCGACGGCAGCACGATCTCGCCCCGGGCTTGGGCTTCGATGTTCTCGTACGAGCCGTAGAACTCCGAGTTGCTGTCGAGCCAGAGGATCAAGCGGTGGCGGTCCTCGTCGGACAACTTGACGTCGTAATGTCGGGAGTCGGTATACTCCATCAGCTTGGCAGCCTTGGCGCCAAAGGCTCCTGGAATAGTCCGCGAGCCTCCGTGAATGCCCGTGTTGATCGAGCCGTTGGTGACGTGGAAGTAGAAACCGTACTCGGCGGCCAGATTTGCGTACGATCGCGACCAGCCGTAGTTGGCGTCGAGCTTGCCGGAGAGATCCAGAGCCTTATTTTCCACGTGACACTCGACACAATTGCGGTCCAGCACCGGCTGCACCAACCGCACATAGTTGAAGGGATTGGAGCCGCTCACCTCGGGCGCTATCCTCGACGGCGCCCGTCGCAGGGCCAGCGGCGTTTGCACCGGTTGGCTGGGCGGACGGTGCTTTCGCTCGTGGCAGCCTTGGCATTGCATCCGTTCGCCCGGGTGCAAGTAGGTGCCCGAGCGCATCGACTGCACCGCCATCCCCTTGGCGTCGACGGCCTGAAAGTAGATCTCCTTGCCCGGCGGAACCTCGAAGTACGCGCTGCCGTCCTTCTCGACCGGCACCGTGCCCAAGACGGCTCGGGCATTGGTCTGGTTGGCGATGCCGATCCGCGGACTGTTCGGCGGAGCGGTTGCCTTGGCCAACACCTGCATGATCCGCAGGGCCTCGATCCGGGTCCCCTGGGGCCACTCGAAATCGCTGTCGTAGACGTTCATCACCGCCACGGTCGCCGGACGGTTGACGTCCTCTGGATTCTTCCGGTCGCGGGCCGCCTGGGTCGTGGCCGAGGGAATCACCGGCGGCATCGGCCGTGCACGAAACGGTATCGGACTGATGCAGGATATCTCGGGGTCGCGATAGATCAACTCCTTGTTGCCGAAACGGTCGATCCAATAAATCCCCCGGTTGCTGACCTTGTGGTCGTAGACGCAGAGATGGTCGTCCTCGTCCAAAGGCCACGGCGTACCGTAGATCATGTAGTCTTTGATCTGGCTCTTGGGAGACTCCGCTTCGGGGAAGACAACCTCGGGCGTCAGCCGCGTAAGCTGAGACATTGCCCGGTCGTCCTCGATCCGCGGATTCAAAAGCAAGAGCGAACCAAAGGCGTGACCGTGATGGGCGCCCGTGGAAAACACGTACTTGTTCGAGTTGGGAATCGACCGGGTGCTCATCTCCATCCACGGCCGGCTTTCGCGCTTGATCGGGTAATTGCCGTGGAAGCTGCGCGGGTCGCGGCCGTCCGGGTAACAGGTCCAGATATGATGGGCCACGTTGGTGTCGCGATCGACGTAGTCCCAACGCGAGTAGACGATCATCCCGTCGTTGTTTACGCTGGGGTGCCACTCGTGCGTTTCGTGGTAGCTGATACAGATCACGTCGCTGCCGTCGGGTTCCATCGTGAACATCGTGTAGACCGGGCAATGCCGCCCGCAACGGAGATAGCCGCCGCGCCGCTCGGAGACGAAGACGATCCGCCCGTTGGGGAGGAAGCAAGGGTCGAAATCGTCGGTGGCGCCGTCGGTCAGTTGAACCAAGCCGGTACCGTCGGCATTGACCTTGAAGATGTGATAGCTGACGGTCGGTCCCCATTGGTACGGTTCCGTGCCCTGGCATTCGCTATAAGCGAAGAGAATCGTTTTGGCATCGTAGGAGAGTTCGGGCGACAGGAACGTCCCGCCTTCGAGTTTTCTGCCCTTCATCCGGCCGTTTTCGACCACCGAGTTCTCCAACAGGTTGGTCACCTTCGGCTCGGGCCCGAACGGATCCGAGAGCACGTAAAGCCCTCCACCCGGCGTGCCGTTGCAGCCGTAGTACTGATCGCACATGTGAAAGATCCCGCCCGGATCGTGCCGTTTGACAAACAACATCTTGTCCATCTTCAAGAGCGGATTTGCCAGGGCGATCTTACGAACGATGCTCCGCGACTGAAGGTAGATCTCCCGGCGAACGTCTTTCGGCACCTCGTCGGCCGCCTCCAGTTTGGCCAGCCGGGCATCGAGTTTCGCCAGTTCCTCGCTCAATGGTGCCAGGCGGGCCTTGGCTGTCCTGGGGGCAAGCCGGGCAGCCAGTTGCTTGCCGCGATCCAGCACCTCGCGCGTGTGAGCCAGTTGGAAACCGCCGTCCGGCGTGGTTGTCGAACTCGGCGGCTTGGCGGACATGACCCCGTCGGGCAGCGTGCCCGGGTATGAATACTTGCTCACGCTCTTCTGGTCGGCCGGCTTTCCCAAGGCGATGTTCAACTCGGGTTTGTCGGCGGCGTACACCTCGATCTCGTCCAGTGCGAACGAACACCGTCCCGGGATGTGCAACCGTACGATTCGTGCGGTGACGTTCTTATCCTTCAAGCCGACCACCAGCGGGTTCTTCTCTTTGACGCCCTGGAAGACCGTGCCGTCGTGTTCGTATGCCACCTCGAAGTTCTCACAGTCGGCTCCCTTCGATACCAAGACGCGAATCCCCTTGGTTCGCGCTGGGGTGCCGCCGTCACAACGATTGAAGATCACCACCCGATCCAAGCGGACGTCGCCGCCCAGGTCGACCTGCCACCACGGTTCGCTCTCTCCGCTGGCGGTGTGGAATCCCCAGCGGCCATTCTTGACGCCGTCACAACCGCCGGCAGCGTCCTGGGCGGTGGTCACGCCGTACTCGTTTATCTTGCCCGACGTGACGGCCGCCGGAGAAACACCCGGAACGTTCACCTCGGCGTATCGGCGATCGGCATCGATCCAGTCCGCCTCGATCAACTGCCGTGTAGACTGGCCGACAGGTATTGCCTTCAGCGAAACGTCGCTGTCCGGCACGATCGGGCTCTGGGCCCAGGCCGCAGTCGCAAGTGCCAGTAGCGTGATACCACACACAACGGTTAACCACCGACATCTCGGCGCTATCAGCCTTCCACGGAATCGCATTGCACGACCTCCAGAGTGTCTAGGCAGGACAAAAACAAAATCTGCGGGGCGTCTCGGCCCACCCCCCCACCGTCAGACACCGATTATACACCCGCCTCACCTGTGAGGAAACCACGATCCGCCGGTTGTGGCGGCGACCGAGCATGCGACCGCAATTGCGCTCGAAAACCAAGTGGCTATTCGGGTTGGGCAGTCTTGCCGCATTGTATGGGGACCGGCGGCACTTACAATAGACGCCTGGGAACCTGCCCATCAATATGGCTTCTGAGCGAGAGACTCCATGGATATTCCGGCATTCGGCGCGGCGGGCCACAGACCGATGGGCGGAGCCTTGGCGAGGCGGCCCCTGGGGCTGGGCACGGCGCTGGCTCTGTTTCTCCTATTCGGCTCCGACTTGTTGGCTCCGGCGGCCGAGCCGATTCCTCGCGTTGTATTCAATGACGACGCTCAGATGCTGATGGAAGCCCCCGCAGACGGAACGTCCCGCTTCGTACGGGATTGGCTCGATCGTGAGGCCGAGGCGGTCACGATGACGACCTTTGTCTTTCTCGCAGCCACCCCGGACGTCTGCACATTCGACTCGAAGGCCGGAGAGGTCTATGGCGACCGTTTTGCCCCAGGTTTCTCACAAGGTTGGGCGCCTGGCATTCGCGGCCTCCGCGCGGAAGGGACCGATGCCCTCCGGATCGTCACCGAGCACATGCGGGCCAAGGGGAAGGAAGTGCTGGCCGCGATCCGCATGAACGATACCCATCACAGGTCGCTCGACCGCAACCACCCGCTTTGCTCGCTCTTCGCGATCGAACATCCCGAATACGTGATCCAGCAGCCGGACGGCCGCACCAACGAAACGGCTCTGGATTACTCGCATCCGGAGGTCCGCGAGCATCGACTGGCTATCATGCGAGAAATCGTAGAAGGGTACGAAGTCGACGGGTTGGAGTTGAACTTCGTCCGCTGGGCCAAGCACTTCCCCCGGGACAAGGGCCGCGAGAAGGCGGCCGTAATGACGGACTTCGTCGGCCGGATCCGCGCAATGCTCGACGCGGCAACCAAGAAACGAGGGCGCAAGCGTCCGACTCTCGGCGTCCGCGTACCGGAATCGGTTGACGCCTGCTGGCTCGCCGGCGTGGATATCGAAACCTGGGTTCGGCGCGGCTGGATCAACTATGTCGTGATCTCGACGTGGAACAACACCGATCCGCAACTGCCGGTTGGCGAGTTCGCCCGTTTCACCAAACCGGCCGGCGTCGATACGATCGTGGTGATGGGCAACATGATCGGTTCGATCTACAGCGGACCCCCCAGTATCCTTGACCGGCCGATCGCCATGTCGGCTAAACACAAGACAGATAGCTACCTCGGCATGTTGATCACCGAACCGGAAGCCCGAGGAGCCGCTGCGAACTACTATGCTTGGGGAGCGGACAGCATCTCGTTCTGGAACGTGGGAATTCACTTTGGCGGCGAAGCCACCGCCGCCCCCGAGCAACAGGCGCGCATCGCGTGCTGGACTGGGGCCGTGAAATCGAAGGAAGACGTCTTCGCCGGGCCACGAACGTATCGCTATTTGCCAATGGGCAAAGGTATTTCGAGTCGCAAGCCGCCGGCACGCAATTATCCTTGGTACGACGAAGGATGCAGCCCGCTGGGCCACGTCAACAGCCCGGTCCTGACCTTCGACGCGAATCACGCGGGCAAACGGCTAGCGTTTCCGTTCCGCATGGCCGATGGCCAGGGCGGTGAGATGCTCTCGGGTCGGCTCACGTTTTGGGTCTACCACCTCTCGGCGACCGACGAGATCTCCGTTGACGTCAACGGACAGCCGGTTGATCGAGCCAAGGTCGATCGTTACCCGGCGGGCGAGCGCCGCGGCGGCCTGCCGGGCGTGCGTTTTGAAATCTCGCTGGCCGACTGCCCGCCGTTTCGCGGTGACAACGAATTGGGACTGACGCTGACATCGCCGCTTGATGACCGGCAACCGCCCTACACGGAAGAATTGGAAATCGTGGTGCACGACAGGTAGGATCGGCTCGTCCGTCGGCGGTCGATGAGCAAGCCCATCAAGGCTTCCGCCGGCCTGCACGCCACTCCTGTTGAAGCCGATCCAGTTCCGGATAGTACCAGTCGACGAAAAAGCCGGTCGGCGGGCCCTCCTGTCCGGGGAAAACGTAGTTCCCGTCCTTGTCCTTTCGGGGATAGGTCCCCCAGCGTCCGCGTCCATTGTAGCCGAGCATTACTTGCTTCTGCGTCTTGGCGTCCACGTTCCACTTGTCGCCCTTCATCATGCCGATCGCGTTCGAGGTGCCATATCCCGCGGCCACGTAGCGGACATAAGGATCCTCCGGCCCCTGACACGGCTGCCCCTCTCCGCGGAGAACTAAGTCGGCATAAGTATCCAGAAAAGGGCACCAGATCGTCCTCGAAAAAATCGGCGGGCCGATCGTGCTGTGGATATACACGCATCCTTCGGGGAATAGCTCGCGCGTCATCCGCATCACCCGGTACGACTCGATCCAGTCGTCGTACCAGAGCCCGTCGTAGTAAATTCCGCCGAAGCCGAACTCGGCTTTCTGGGTGGCAAGCTGCTTGATGAACGTGTCGGCATCGCGGACGTTGAAGTACCAGGGGCTCATGTACGGCATCACCGTCATCCCGTTGTGTTTGCAGGTGGCAATCACGCGCCGGAAGCCGTCGGGGTCCTTCTGTTCATACGGTCCCATCCACGGATGTTCCGATGCCCACATCGAACTGGCATGCAGGCACATGTGGGTGGCGTGCTCGCTCCAGCGATCGAGCACCTCGTCCGGTGGAAACTCTCCGCCCGTGTGGCAGAGCCGCCACTGGAACGATTTCTCCCAGTCAAACTCGCGCGGCGGAAAGACGGAAATGCCCAGACGGGCGCTAGAACCGATCGTATGCGTGCATCTCCAGCCGGGCTTGGAAAGGTCGACGGGCGGCTCGAGGGCCCCGGCCTTGATACCGGAGCCCTGCATCACGTGAGGATAGACGCCTACGCCGCCACGGTCGTCGATCGCCAGCACGTGCCCCTCCTCGAAACGCGCCCAGGTACCGCCGATCCGGCCTTCGCACACCACGGGCTGCTCCTCGGCGGCCGCCACCACGATCAGCGAATCGCATTGGATGCCGATATCCAGTTGGCCGGTCGACAAGTACGCAAACCGTGTCGTCATTTCGGATCACGCGCAGTCCGGCAAGCCCCCTGGGGAAAAGCGATCTTGACCACCGGACGCTCGATCCCGATTCGCTGCGATCCCAATATGGACCCTGCGGTCGGGTCGATGAGGTACTCGGCACCGGTCGTTTGCACACGGATCTTTCCGTCGTGCTCATCGACCTTCTCCACCCGCATCTCGAGCCCACCCGGTCCGCCGTCGAAAGTTACTGCCGCCCCGTCACCGATCGGCGGCACCGATTTGGGCGGGCGTGGCCGAAGCTCGCATTCGTCGTACCAGACAGTCCCCTTCATGTCCCGGTGGATCAGGTAGATCTGCATCGTGGCGACAGTTTCATGCGTGGTGAACGTCACCTTCTGTTCGTGCCAGTCGCGCTGGCCCGGTTCGATCTCCTCGGCCATCCGGTATCCGACGCTCTTGCCCTCGGCATTCACCAAGCGGACGCCGGCCTGGGCCGTACCGGCTGTGTGGGCGGTCTTGACGAGGCACTTGAAGGTGTACGAGCGATTGGCCAGCGCGGGAATATCGCGAGTGCTGACGAAGTAGAAACCGGGATACTTGTCGGCTTCCGGCGTCACCACGCGGAGACATGGCGTGCCGTACGCTCCCTCCGGATCGAGGGTGATCGGCCTGCCGCGAGCAAGCCAGCCGCTCTTGGCCGTGTCGTCAAAGCCCGGGTTGACGATGAGATTCTCTTGCTCGGCGCCGTGCGACACTGCAAGAGACAACAAGAGGCACACGAGACAAGGCGTGATGCGAAGCATGGAGCGATTCCGTTGGAGATACTCATTAGAACAAGGCCGGAAACGCCATTGTAGTTTTGCCCGCTCCTGGAGTCCATCGCGTTGGAATCTGATCGTGGTCAGGATCTTGGGGGCCGAGCTCTCGCCCGACCCCCAAGTTACCTTCCGTTAATCAGAGCAGGTTGACAACCCGCTCGGCGAGGCCCTTCTCGCCCAAGACGACGTTCAGCTTGCCGCTGGTGGCGACCCTCTCCAGGACCTCCAGCTCGCGGAGCCGCATCAAGGTCGGGCTGGCGTCGAGCAGCTTGGCCGTGTTGGCCTGGCTGCGCATGGCCGCCGTCTCCTCGCGACGGACGATCAGGTTGGCCTCGGCGGCCTTCTTGGCCTCGGTGACCTTGTTCATCAGGTCCTTCATCTCGCCCGGCAGGATCACGTCGCGGATACCCACCGATGCGATCACGAGACTCAACGCCTTGGCCCGCTCGCGGAGGATCTCTTCCACCTCCTCGGCCACCGCGTCCTTGGCGGCCAGGAAGTCGTCCAACTCGCGGGCCCCGATCACGGCTCGCAGGGCCAACTGGGCCTCGCGATAAAGCGCCTGCCGGGCGTCATCGGCCACGCTGACCGACTGCCGCGCGTCCACAACCCGGTAGGTCACCAGGGCGTTCAGCCGCAGGGTCACCTTGTCGGCCGTCATGATCTCCTGGCCGCCCACGTCGACGATCGTCTCGCGCATATCGACGCGGAGAACGCTCACCTTGGCCGTGTCTTTCCAGAAGGCGTAGCGGCCCGGCGAGAGGGTCTCGACGTACTCGCCGTCGGTGAACAAAACGCCCACGTGATCCTGCTCGATCTGACAGGTTTCCAGCACCCGCTCGGCCAGCTTCGAACGCAGAATCACCGGTAGGTCGTCGTGCTCGAAGCGGACCTTGCGGGCATCGACAACGTCGCTCTCGATCTCGCGCGTGGTCGTCCAGTAGGCGTAAAGGCCCGGCGGCAATACGTGGCTGAACCGGCCCTCGATCCAGACCAGGCCCCGCTGATAGTCCTTCAAATCGAGCACGACGGCGCGGTCCACCAGCGCACCCGACTTGACGATCATGTCGAGCTTGTCGTGAATTAGCCAGGCGTCGCGGGTCGAGACGACGTCGACGCGGACCTTGCCCAGCGGATCGAAGAGCCAGTGCCGACCCTTACTCAAGAGGCCCTTGAACTCACCGTCACGGAAGTAGAGGCCCACCTCGTAGCTTTTGATCTTGATCGTCTTGATAACCAACATGTTCAACATTGTCATCCTCCTCGGCTTCCGCTTCACTTGTCGTTGCCGTCTATCGTAACTGCCGATTGTGGTTAAAAACGCCCTCGGGCGGTGGAACGCAGGCCGATCACACATTGGAGTGCGGAGTGCGGCTTGAGCATCCGGCGCGCCCCCGGGTCGGCGACGGACTCCTCGCGGTTGTCCGGCAGCCATGGTCGAGGCTGATTGCCCAGACCCGGCACCGATTTCACCGCGTTTCCGCCATCGCTTTGCCGGAGGCCGCCGGAGGCGGTATCCGCGCACTACATGGCACTCGTTTGTGCCGCCACTGTCGGACACATATCGCCTCGTCCGGGTTCAATCCGCGACCGACAGATGACAGCCGTTTGGAAATCACCGGGCTCGGCAATCATGCATGCCAAGAGCGGCCGATCGATCCGGCGCCCACCTCCCTCGGGCTTACCCTGGTGACGCTTTCGCGTCGGTCCTGGTGGAGACAGGTTGTTAGCCTGTCGAGCGGCACGGGAATCGAACCCGCGACAGCCAGATTTTCAGTCTGGTGCTCTGCCAACTGAGCTAGCCACGCGTGAAACGCCTCCTTAGAACCCACTCGCGGAACACACCCGACCAACCGAACTAATCCGGGGCCGAGCGCGCCGCTGGAAAAGGCGGAATCACTCGTCCTTTCTTCAAGTTTCTCTTGAGCTATTGGTAAGAGACGCCGGTGGGAGTCGAACCCACTTCAATCGGGTTGCAACCGATCGCCTTGCCGTCTGGCTCCAGCGTCTTCGCAAAGCTGAAAGCTGAAAGCCGAACACCTCCTGCAAGCCGTTCCCAGCTTTCCGCTTTCCAAAGTGTCCCCGCCAGGAATCGAGCCGGGCACCGACGCGCAGCGTTGGTCCTTCGACCTTCGCAGGGTCGCGTGCGAGATCCGCCACACTCCGAGGACCTATTGTCTATCCATACCTTGATCTGCGATCAAGAGCCGACGACTGGATTCGCACCAGCATGATCCGGTTTACGGGGCCGGCGCCTTTCTTTGTCGAGCCACGTCGGCATTCATTGATCACAAAGCACGAGTGCGAGGATTCGAACCCCGTACGCCAGGTTTGGAGGCTGGCTGCCCTCCCAGGAGCACACTCGTTCATTCCTTGGTAAGGGACAATCTGTTGGGGTGGAGGTTGTACTGCTGCCTTGCGGAGGTCCGGCGGTACAACTGCGGGACCAACTGGAAGCCGAAAGCCTATCCATCTGTCACTGCGAGAAGTTCATATCCGAGCCTTTCCAGTTCCGCGTCCGATGGCGGATTGTGGATCGGGTCGGGGTGCTCGAACGGTTCCGACCAGAGCCGGACCCGCCACTCGTCGGCGAACTCCTGCGCCTTCGTTTCGCTGGCGAACTTTCGCCACACGTTGCGTGCCTTGGGATCGACGATCTGCAAGTGTCCCAATTCGTGCAGGAAGCCGTTGTAGAGCATGAAACGTCGTACGGCCGTCTCCGGCCACTGCGCTCCGCGAACCGCGCCGAACTGCCGAGGCGAGCCGTGTATGCGCCCGCGACTCGACCGCCGCGTGAAGCAAGCCGACAGGCTAACCCGGACCGGCAAGGCGCAAAGGGCGATCTCTCGATGGCCACGGTTGACGTATCCGTATCTCCGTCTTCCGCCCGAACGGTCATTGAAATGGACCGCGCGCAAACGTTCGAAGACCCTCTCCGGAAGACGTTCCAGCAGAACCTCGATGTCATCCGGAGAAAGGTAGTGCCTCCGCGTCGCACCCGGCGGCGTCTGGCTGAATCTGATTCGTCCGGCCATGTTTCTATCCTCTTCGTGCCGACCCGGGCCCGGCGCGGCACCCAGACACCGCGCCGGGCGTTTCCCAGCTATTTCTCCAGCGCGGCGTTCCAGTACGCCTCGCTGACAAACTTCGACCAGCTTTCGATCCTCACATCGTGCGCCGCGTACAGCGGTCGCCAGATCGGTTGGACCGGCCGCTTGCGAAGCCGCATCCCCGCCTGCTCGGGCGTGCGGTCCGCCTTGCGCTTATTGCACTCCACGCAGGCCAAAACGCAGTTGTCCCAGCGCGACTCGCCGCCCCGGGCGCGAGGCACAATGTGATCGAGGGTCAACTCCTCGCTCCCCGGTTGCACGCCGCAATACTGGCAGGCAAAACGGTCGCGCTTGAAAATGTTCCGGCGGCTGAAGGTCACCGCCGCCGCGGGCAGCCGGTCGTAGGCGTTGAGCGTGAGCACCTCCGGCACCCGCAGACGAAACCGGACGGCCTGGATGAACCGCTCGCCGTCACCGGGACGGAGTTTCGACCAGTCGTCCCAGGTGTAGGCCTGATAGTCGGCCGGGTCCACCACGCGAGCCGTCTCGTTCCACAACAGCACCAGCGCCCGGGCCACGGTGGCAACGTGCACCGGCTGCCAGTTGCGGTTCAAGACCAGCGTCGGTCTTTGCAGTAATCTGGCAGTCATCTCGTTCTCCAATCCAAATCAGGGTGCCCGAAGGGAGTCGAACCCTTACCTCCCGGTTCACAGCCGGGTATGCAGTGACCGCTACACTACGAACACCATGAGTAGTGGAGAGTGGTGAGTGGAGAGTGGGGAGTCTCCTTCTCGCGACCACTGTCGGTACTATCAACTATCCACTACTCACTATCCACTCTTCTTATGCGCCTTGCGAAGCCGCTTCCATGCTTGCTTGGCATAGAACTCGTTCAGCCGCACCAGTCGGCACTGCCGCACGTCGAGTGTCTTGTGACGTCCCTTGGGCGTCTTGACCAGGATGTACGGCAAGCAGATGGCCTTCACCTTGAGTGGCTTCTTGGTGTGCTGGCTCCTCCATCGCACGTAGACGGGCTCCTGCGGCGGCAGCACGTGAGGGTCGTCGCACCAGAGGAACGACGGGTACTCGTAGACCACGTCCAGGATCGCGACGACGTCTCCGATGTGGATATCTTCGGCGCCGAGGATCTTCGCCAATCTGCCGTCTTGGGCTGAGTCGATTAGGGTCATCATGGGCTGAGTCGATTAGGGGCATCATGGTATCGTTCGAATTCTTGGCTGCGCATCGGCAGCTTCTTCAGCGAACTCCGCCGCACCCCGACCAGGATTCGAACCTGCGTCTCGTTCGAAGCGAGACATGATCATCCATTTCACTATCGAGGCAAACTCCGCCGTAGTGGCGACGAGCGGAAGGCATGGGATTCGAACCCACACGGCCCGAAGGCCGCACGGTTTAGCAAACCGGCCCGGCAAACCGTATCCGGCTACCTTCCATCAGTGTCAGTGGACCGCCGGGGAGTCGAACCCCGATTACCTGGGTGCAAACCAGGCGTCTTCCCATTGGACCAGCAGCCCGACGCTTTGATCATTTCCTCAATGACCGTGGCGGGAGTCGAACCCGCAGAATCACCAGGCTCCAGGCAGCGAGCGAAGGTTGGTCGCCGCCTGCTATGCCAGTTTGCGTACGCGGTTATAGTCGAGTTGCGGGTCCGGGGGTCGCACCCGGCAGGCGTGGCTTATGAGGCCTCGCTGAGCACTGGCCCACCCGCGATGGGTTTCGGTTGAGGCTCCCGCTGAGCCTGCCAAAAGGTGACGAAGGGGAGAGTCGAACTCCCACGCATCGAGGGCACGACGTTCTGAGCGTCGCGTGTCTGCCAATTTCACCACTTCGCCGCGTCAAGTAGTCCTGGAGGGACTCGAACCCCCGATGATCTCCTTGTAAGGGAGCTGCCTTCGCCACTGGGCCACAGGACTATCATGTTGGTTTCAAAGCGATGTTTCTTGCAGCGGAAGGCGAGGGACTCGAACCCCCAAGCGACTCGCGCCGCCGCCTGTTTTCAAGACAGGTTCCTCATCCGGCCGGATGCCTTCCGTTGCCTGCTGTTTACTTGTGACACGCGC
This sequence comes from Candidatus Hydrogenedentota bacterium, assembly GCA_963674865.2. GTDB lineage: Bacteria > Hydrogenedentota > Hydrogenedentia > Hydrogenedentales > SLHB01. The sequence continues at coordinate 58,466 of CAXXYE010000011.1, read as the reverse complement.
CGCGCTGAAATGTTCGCGTCGCTGCCGGTTAAAGCTCGGGGAGAAGGAATCGAACCTTCGTTGCCTGGTTCAAAGCCAGGCGGCCTATCGCTAGCCGATCCCCGAATCGCGCAAGCTTGTCCTTTCTCGCACAAAAGGCTGCGGTGGCAGGAATCGAACCTGCGTCGATGCGGTTAACAGCCGCCTGCCCGTACCAACACGGGCCCCACCGCAGTGATCATCAAGTCAGGACGGCTGGATTCGAACCAGCGATTTCCGGTGCCCAAAACCGGCGGAATGGCCAGGCTTTCCTACGTCCTGATTAGTAGTGTCTCGACCAAGAGCGCTCGTCTACGGGAGTTGAACCCGTGCCCCCTGCATGGCAAGCAAGTGCGCTACCATTACGCCATGAACGCTTGAAGGGCTACTGGATTGTCACAAGATCGCGAAGTGGGGCCGGCGGGATTCGAACCTGGATTCACACCCGCCGGATTAAAAGTCCCCGTGTGCAACCGTTACACCACGGCCCCGAATCGGCCTGGTGTATCCGTTTCAATCGCCGCAAGGTCGACATGACTCGTCTCCTTTTGGTTCGGTCCACGATTAGTGGTAGCCCTGAGAATCGAACTCAGCGCAACCCAGGTTATCGGCCGGATTCGGGCAACCAGAAGCCTCGACTACCTTTGAAATAAAAAAAACCCGGTGTCGCTCATGACACCGGGTTTTGTCTGTTCCCCGTAGGTTTGCGGCCGAGTGTCACAAGCGCAAAGGATGCATGGGCAGCGGATTCGCCGATTGATAGGCAAATGGCCCCACGCTCCCGCATTCACATGTGATACTTGGCCTGGACAACATCGTTCTTCTCTTCGGCAAGTGGTACGGTATGTAGAATCTTGTCTGGTTGTTGGGCCGGGGTCGTCAGCCCCATGTCCACCACAAGATAGACGACGCAACTCACTGCAAGGTTCGAGGAACTCTCCGGATTTGGAGAAAACGTCTATTCCAGCAACCGACCGACATGACGGGCAATATGCTAGACGCACGAGACAAGCAGACTATTCCCGTCCGTCGAGGCATTTTTTCCGAAGGTATTTTGACACGCGTTTCGGCTTGATAATCGATCCGTACGATGGGCCTCCGAGCCCGTCGAGACCGGCTGGTTACGGACTTGCCCCACAGTTTCCCGTCCGCTACCGCCGTTCTGGGCGCCCGCTATTCATGCCTGGTATACTGATGTCCGCCCCCCGTATGGCGACCGGCCGTTGTTCTTGCCCTCAACCGTCAGATTCCCCCCCATCGGATTCTCATCATGAAAACCATCCACATTCTGTCATTGTTGATACTACTAGGAGTGAATGGGACTGCCATGGCGGCCGATTTCTACCTCGCTCCGTCCGGAGACGATGCCAATCCCGGCTCCAAAGAGCAGCCCTTCGCCTCGCTGAGCCGTGCTCGGGATGCAGTGCGGGAACTCAAATCCGCCGGTCCGCTGACCGAACCCGTCCGAATCAACGTCTCCGGCGGCGTCTATTCGATTACCGAGCCGTTGGTGCTCTCGCCGGAAGACAGTGGCACGCCTACGGCCCCGGTGACCTATCGGGCACTGCCCGGTGAGCGACCGATATTCTCTGGCGGACGTCCCATTAGCGGCTGGCAACCCGGGCCGAACGGCGTCTGGAGCGTGCTTATCCCCGAAGTGGCCGCCGGGCAATGGTATTTTGAGCAACTCTTCGTCAACGGCCGCCGTGCCTCGCGTGCTCGCACGCCGAATAAGTTCTACTTCTACATCCAGGACGTCCGCCAGGAGGTGTTGGAGGCCGGTTCACCCCGGCGGCCCAAGCGTGCCCGGCAAACGGTTCGCATGCGCGAGGACGCTTTTGACACGATAGCCGGCCTGGCCCCCGACGAACTCAAGGACGTGAACTTCGTCGTCTATCACAAATGGGACAACACCCGCCGTTTCGTGGAACGCCTCGACCCGGCTCGGCAAGCCCTAATCACCACCGGAGCAGGGATGAAGTCGTGGAACGCCTGGCGTCGCAACACTCGTTACCATTTGGAGAACTTCATCGGGGCCCTCGACGCCGAAGGCGAATGGTTCCTGGCCCGCGACGGCCGCTTGTACTACAAACCTCTCCCCGACGAGGACATGAGCAAGGCCCAAGTGGTGGCTCCGGTGGCCGAAAAATTCCTCGTCCTGGAGGGTGATGCGGCGGGCGGAAAATTCGTCGAGCACGTCACCTTTCAGGGGCTCTCGTTTCAGCATGCCCAGTGGCTTACTCCCCCCGGCGGATTCGAAGCCGCCCAGGCGGCCTCGCCGATCGACGCCGTGGTGATGGCCGACGGGGCGCGACACGTCTCGATCGAGGACTGCGAAGTCGGACACGTCGGCACCTACGTGGTCTGGTTCCGCAAGGGTTGCCGCAACTGCACGCTTCGCCGTTCATATCTCCATGATTTCGGCGGCGGCGGAGTGCGGATCGGCGAAAGTGGAATCGCGTCGGTCGAGGCCGAGCGGACCAGTCACATTACCGTCGACAACAACATCATTCGCCACGGCGGCCGCATCTTCCCCTGTGCCGTCGGCATCTGGATCGGACATAGCGGCGACAACACCGTCACCCATAATGAGATCGCCGACCTCTACTACACCGGCATTTCCGTCGGCTGGCGCTGGGGATATGCCGAGAGCCTCTCCAAGCGAAACACGATTGCCTTCAATCGCGCCCACCATCTCGGCTGGGGCGTGCTCAGCGACATGGGCGGCATCTACACGCTCGGTCCGTCGCAAGGCACCGTCGTCCGCAACAACGTCTTTCACGACGTCTACGCCTACACGTACGGCGGCTGGGGCCTCTATACCGACGAAGGCAGCACCGGTATCCTCTTCGAGAACAATCTCGTCTACAACGTCAAGACCGGCGGCTTCCACCAGCATTACGGCAAGGAAAACGTCGTCCGCAACAATATCCTCGCCTTCAGCAAGCTCTACCAGGTCCAGGCCACGCGAGTCGAAGACCACCTCTCGTTTACCTTCGAGAACAACATCGTCTACTTCGACAGCGGCGTCCTGCTCTCTGGACGCTGGGACCAAGTGAAACACCAAAGCGGAAAGAACTGCTTCTGGCATGCGGGCGGCGAGGACGTGACCTTCTTGGGGCACTCGCTGGCCGACTGGCAAGCCGCCGGTCACGAGCAAGGCTCGATCATTGCCGATCCGCTCTTGACCGATCCGCAAGAGGGCGTCTTTCGTCTCAAGCCCGAGTCGCCCGCGTTAAAACTGGAGTTCAAACCGTTCGACTATACCGAAGCCGGCGTCTACGGCGACGCCGCGTGGATCAAGAAGGCCAGCTCCGTCACCTATCCACCTCTGGAAGAAGCCCCCGACCCGCCGCCGCTATCGATTCAAGACGACTTCGAAGCCGGCACGGTCGGCAAACCGCCGGCGGGGATCTATAGCCAAGTAGAAAACAAGGACGACTTGATCGTAATCACCGACCAGACGGCCTCCGGCGGGAAGAAGAGCCTCAAGATCACCGACGCGCCCGGCCTGAAACAGGTCTACAACCCGCATTTCGCATACCGCGACATGAACTACCTCAAAGGTCGCGTGCGAAACTCCTTTGACTTGCGCGTCGACGCCGGGGCGATGCTGGAACTCGAATGGCGCGATTGGAGCGTATCGCCCTATCTGACCGGTCCCGAGTTCACCGTCCGAGACGGCAAGCTTCTCTTGGGCGGCAAAGCCCGGCTCGACCTGCCCGTTGCCCAATGGGTACGCTTCGAAATCGTCGCCACCCTGGGGGGTGAAGAGACGCATCCCTGGACGCTCCGCGTCACCTTGCCCGACGGGACCGAACGGGTCTTCGACGATCTGCCCTATGCCAATCCCAAATTCGACAAGCTCACTTGGCTCGGTTTCACCAGCCTGGCCGCCGACACGACGGTGTTCTACTTGGACAACTTTTCGCTCGGATGCAAGCCGTAAGACACAAGAGAGGTTTGTGAGGATGCTCCTTTCACCAGAAGATGCCGGCCTTTTCTTCCAGTTGCATCGTTCGTTGATGTTCTTCGTCAACCAACGTCTGGGGATTGTTCCCGAGATTGCCGGCCCCGAAGACTTCTCGGGGTTGCAGCCGCAAATCGGATTGGAGTTCAGAAATGCACTCCTCGAAGAAGTCGACTTGATTGAGTCGTTTGTGGATGAGAATCCGGCCGGATTACCTGAAGACAAACTTGAGATTGTCCTGTCGTGGCGCCATCACGTGACCGGCCGCTTCATCATCTTTCGTCAATTGAAGAAATACACGGTCTTTCTTTCCTCGGATGCCCCGGCAACGGCCTATGGGGTCTTGGCGCTGACGGAGCCATTCGAGGATGTGATCGGCCCTCGTCTGCCGACCATGGTGAACGCCATGCTGCTGCCCTTCCGGGACTGCATCATCTACGACGGTCTACTCGGCAACTACAACGTCTCCTTCGGCGGTGGAATCAAACGCAGCCTGAACGATACCTACCGTGAAGCGAAGGACCGGCTTGGTATCGTCACGTCACTTCCCATCGGGTCAACGCCCATGGCCCCCCAAAGAACGCCCAAGGCCACAAAACGCAAAGGGGCAAGCCCTGCATCGGAAGACGTCAAGTCAAGGCGAGAGGTCATCGTCGGAATGACCGATCAGTTCTGCCGAGACCATCTCAACGAAGAATACCTGACTCTCTGCCGCAAATTGGCCGACAAACTTGCCCGAAAACGGCCGTCGCCCTTGTTGCGCGGCAAGCCGGCAACTTGGGCTTGCGGCATCGTTCGTACGATCGGTTGGGCGAATTTCCTAGACGACCATTCCCAGTCGCCGCATATTAAGCTGACGGCCATCGACAGGACGTTTGGTGTTGGCCAGAGCACGGGGCAAGGCAAATCGAAAGAAATCCGCAAGATGCTCAGAATCGGGCGGTTCGACCCTGACTGGTGTTTGCCAAGTAAGATGGATGACAATCCCAGAGTCTGGATGCTGGAAGTCAACGGCTTCATGATGGACATTCGCACCTGTCCGAGAGAGTTGCAGGAAGCGGCTTTCCAGAAAGGGCTGATTCCGTACATCCCCGCAGACGAGGGTGGTGCAAGCGAGGAGATGACATGCAGACGCGTCCCAATAGATTGACGACCGTCGGGGCGCGGCCGGAGCGTCAACTTGGTCGTTTGTGCAAACACGAATTGCCCGTGGCGGGAAATCCCCCTCGAAACAGAAGCTCTTCCGCTGCTTTAGGAGTAAGCCATGGACCGAATCGCAAGCCTCCTTCGCCCAACTGCACCGCAAGCCGTTTTGCTCGTGGTTTGCTTGCCTCTCTTGACCTTCACCGCAACCGCCTCCGCCAACGATTGGCCGATGTGGCGATATGACGCAGCTCGCAGCGCTCATACTCCGCAAGAGTTGCCGGAAGAACTGCATCTTCTCTGGACGCGGCAGTTTCCACAACACAAGCCCACATATCGAACCAAGCGAATGCAGTTCGATGCCGGTTACGAACCGGTCGTGCTCGGCGGCACGATCTTCGTCGCTTCTTCCTGCAACGACAGCCTCACGGCCTTCGACACACAAACCGGCCAAGAAAAGTGGCGATTCCACGCCGGCGGTCCGATACGCCTGGCGCCCGTTGCCTGGAGAGATCGGGTCTTTTTCGGTTGCGACGACGGGCATGTCTACTGCCTCGCCGCGTCCGACGGTCGCTTGGTCTGGAAGTTCAGGGCCGTGCCGTCCAGCCGGCAAGTCTTGGGAAACGGACGTCTAATTTCGCTCTGGCCCGTTCGAGGCGGCCCCGTCTTGCACGAAGGCAGGCTCTACTTCGCCGCCGGTGTCTGGCCGTTTGAAGGCGTGTTTGTCTACTCGCTCGACGCCCGGACGGGCAAAGTCGTCTGGCTGAACGATGAGTGCGGTTATCTGTTTGGGAAACAGCCGCACAATGCCGAATCGCTGGGGGGAATTACCCCGCAAGGATATCTGGTCGTCGCCGGAAATCAACTCATCGTCCCTTGCGGACAGGCCGTGCCCGCCAGTTTTGATCTAGAAACCGGCAAGCTCTTGTCCTTCGAGCTTCCCACGCCGGGTCGCCAGCCGGGCGGTTGGTTCGCCTCGGCCGACGTTCGCCGCGGTGAGGTCGTGCTCGACGCCGAGATCAACCGCGACCTTCATGAAGACAAGATCTACCAGGGCCCCGGAAAAGCGGAGGTACGCAACAGCATCCGGGTCGGCTCGCGCGTCCATCGCCTCAGCGACGGCTACCCCGGCGTCGAAGGCAAGGTCCACTCCCTGCTCGCGGCCGACGACAAGCTATTCGTCGTCTCCCTGGATGGAATGCTTCACTGCTTCGGGCCACAACCGCCGGTGTCCCCGGCGCGGCATCCGCTCAAGCGCAAGGAGATGGGTGCCCAGCCCGAGGGCGACTTGACTCTGAGCCGGCAAGTAATCGGCACGCTCGACGATCGTCACGGCTACGCGCTGGTGTTGGGGATTCCCGGTTCGGTTCTGCTCGATACGCTCGTCGCGCAGACCGAGTTCCACGTAATCGCGGTCGATTCGGACGCCGCAAGGATCGACACCCTTCGGCGCCGATTTGACGCGGCCGGCCTCTACGGCGATCGAATTGCGTTTCAGGTGGCCGAACCGGGGGAAATCGAGTTTCCGCCGTACATGGCCGGTCTGGCCGTGGTCAGCCACCTTAAGTGGCTGGCGGACCGAGAAGGTGCCCGGATCGAAGCCGCCGATCTCGACATGCTCCGCCCCTACGGCGGCACGGCCTGCCTGAGACTCTCGGACGCCGACCATGCCCGCCTCGTGGAGTTGCTCAAACCGGCCCAGGGCATGAAAGTTGAGCGAGCCGGCCCGCTCACGATCGTTCGTCGCCACGGGGCATTGCCCGGCAGCGTGAACTACACCGGTGGATGGTCCAGTCCGGACGAACGCGTCAAGGCGCCGCTCGGAGTGTTGTGGTTTGACGACGCGGTGGGGAATTTCAAGCGGTCTCCGCAGCCGATGTTCGTCGACGGCCTAATGATTTCGTATTCCAAGGATTGGATGGCCCGGCATCGGGAAGGGAAGAAGACTCCCTACGCGCTCCTGCCGCCCGTCCTCAGTGACGTATACACCGGCCGGGTTCTGGCTCCGGAAGAAGCGCGTGCGGCCGCCGCAAGTTTGCCCAGCCGCGATCGAGAGGCTCCCCAGCCCAACCAATATCGGCCTCCCTATCAAACGGACGACTGGAAGCCGGCAAAGCCCGCCGCCGGCGATCGCGTCAACCCGCTCACCGGAGAGAAGCAACCGCGCTCCTTCCCCAAGAGCTACGGCTGCGATGGAGGTGTCGACTACGGGCACGTCTACGCCATGCGATCGGGAACTGCCGCCTTTTACGACAAACGCATCGAAAGCGGCACCTGCTACATCAGCGGCACCAGGTCGGGCTGTACTAACAGTGTCATACCCGCCTGCGGTTTGCTTAACGTTCCCTACTTTTTCGAGGGTTGCACCTGCAGCTATCCGCTGCCCGTGGGGCTCGCTCTGGTTAACATGCCTCCCGAGCACGAACAATGGGCCGCGTGGGGAGCGGGTGAAGCCGCCAACATCCGGCAAATCGGCGTGAACCTGGGAGCACCCGGCGACCGTATGACCGAAACCGGAACTCTCTGGCTGGATTACCCCAGCCGCGGAGGACCATCGCCCAAACTCAACGTCAGAGTCCATCCTCCCGAGGCCCAGTTCTACTACCATCATTCGCTCTGGATCGAGGGCGGGACCGGTTGGCCCTGGGTGGCCGCGTCGGGAGTCCGGGGAGCCTCGGAAATCACCATCTCCGGGCTCAAACCGGCAACCTTCACAATACGTCTCTATTTCGCCGAGCCCGATCACGGCAAACCGGGGCTCCGGCAATTCGACATTGCTCTAAACGAACGCACCGTAGCCGGGAGTTTCGACGTCGCCCAAACCGGCGGCGGGCGGATGCGAACCGTCGTTCGAGAATTCGAGAAGATCGAGATCGACGGTTCCCTGAAAATCGGACTACAACCACGTCGAGGCGAGCAGATTTTGAGCGGGATCGAAATCCTACCCGCTCAACTGGAGTGATGCACGGCCTACTCGCCCTCGACCGGCCGCAGCATCCCCAGCCGCCACTGAAACTGTCCGTAACCCTTGCCGCCCTTGTCCTTGTCCAGCATCCCCTGAAACAGTAGCTTCAAGCTGCCCGGATCGACCGTCAACTTCTGGTCGAATCCGTCGCGGATTAGTTCACCGTGGCTGATGTTGTCGGTCCAGGGGGACACGCCGGCGGCGGGGCGGATGTTCTTCCATCCGGCAAACGGTTTTTGGGCCGTGTCTGCCAATGGTGTCCACTCGCCGTCCAGCCGGTCGGCCACGTATGCCTTGTAGTAGCGCCGCCCGTTCTCTTCGATGATCGTGAGATACTCGTCACTGCCCTTCAGCTTGTAGGTATGGCTGGCCTCGAAGATCTTGGCCTCCAGGGCAAGCTCGCAGTGGTCGAAACCCTTGGGGAACTCTTCCAGGCTCGTCCAGAGCCGCCACATCTTGCCGTTCAGACTGGTGAGGAAGAGGTACGCCCGCTCGGCGTCGCAAATGATCCAGTAATCGAGACCTCCCACCTCGCGAGGATCGTTCTCGCCACCATCAAGGATTGGTCTGGCTTGCGTCCAAGAATCCGGGTCGTCGATCGTGGTTGTGGTGGAATAGGCCACCCACATGAATCGCGCCCCTTCGACCCCCATCTGGTAGACCAGATACCATTTCTTCTGCGGCGTGAAGTAGAAGACTTGCGGGGCGCAGTAGTAGTCGCTATCGCTGATCTTGAGGATCGTGCGCTGGGACCGGTCGGCGTCTTCCCATTTTTCGAACGAGCAATACTCGATGGCCGATTTCTTCGGCAACTTCACGGTCATGAAGACGTGCCACTTCCCGCCGTGAAAGACCACCGTGGGGTCCTTTTGGGCATGGCTCGGATGGCGCTCGCGTTTCTCGGGCGCGATCAGCGGAGCACTATATTCCCACATCGTGGGAACCTCGAAAGCCTTCTGCTCCGCCGCCGCGCTCGGCCACGCCGCCAGGTTGGCCAGTATCGGAGCCATTCCCGCAACCGCGTATTTGACGGCATTCTTCACTGGAAATTCCTCCAGCCTTGCTTTTCATATTGAAGTGTGATCGACAGCAACCGAGCGGTGGCTGGCTGGACGCAACAAAAGACCTGTCTTATACGATTCTGTTCAAGAGTATTGCCTTATGCACTGTCGCTGAAGGCGGACAGACTTGCGGCCGCGTAACACTTCGCTATGCCCCAACCGCCTTCTCTTGTCTCTTACTCCGGCCAAGCGAAAAACCGAGCCGCGTTCTCGCCCAAGATCTTCCGCGCCAAACGCCGGGCGTCGTCCGCTTTGAAGTAGCCGTCGTCGACCTTCTCCTCGAGCACCTCGCCGATCAGTCGGCGGAACGTGCCGATAGCGCCGTAAGTCTCCTCCACGTGCCAGTTGTCGCCGCCGATCATCATCCGCGATTCGTCCGGCAATACTTCGATCGCTTCGTGCAACGATTGTCTGAAATACGTTGGACTCAGAAGCGCCGACCAGGTCAGATCGATCCAGATATTGCGGTAGACGAACGCCATCCCCAGCAGATCCCGACTCCAGGGAAAAGCCAGATGCATCAGCAAGAACCGGGTTTTCGGATGGCGCTCGATCAGCCCCGCCGCGTTGATTGGATGCGAACCGCGGATCTGCCCCGAGCCGAGGTGCATCTGAAACGGCACGTCCCGTTCGCCGGCCAGGCGGCAGAGACGATCCACGACCACGTCTCCGAAGGCCTTCCGCTCGTCGGCCGCGGGGTCTCGCCGTCCCCAGGCCCGCCGCGCCAGGCGCTCGTCCACGTCGTCGAAATCGACCGACCGATCGTAGGCCAGCGCATTCTTGAGCCCGACTTGATGCCGATCGGCCATCGTAACCAGCACGACTTCCAACATCGCCAGGTAATCGTCAAAGGTTTCAACTCGGCACCCGATCCGTTTGGCGAATCGATGGGCGCTATTGCCGTTGTGGTCCAGCGACTCGGGATGCCAGCCAAAAGCCAGGGCGTTGATCCGCAAGACCGAAGAATACCGCTCGCCCAGTGCCTGGCGGGCGTCGAGCAAGGGTTCTTTGAACGGATCGGTGATGATCCGCTCGATTCCGGCCCGGTCCAGCACTTCAGCCCGCCAGCCATCGTCCCCGTGACGCCGGCGAATCTCCGCGTCCAGACGTTCCCAGTTCCCCGGCGTGATCCCGCCCTCGTCCAGCTCATACAGCTCGGTCAACGCCCGGATCATGTTCCGCACGAACGCATTCGACCCACTACCTTCAACGAACTTGGACACCTCCTCCCAGCTTTCAGGGCCGAGCCCTGCAAACATTGGGTCCTCGAATCCGGCCTCCGACGACAACGGATAGGGCCGAGCCTGGGTCCAGCCCCCGTAGCTCTGCCACAGAAGGTCCAACAGGCCAACCTCTCGATCGCCCAATACCTCCGGCATGTGGTGCTCGTGCACGTCGAAGACCGGCAACTCTCGTACGTAGGAGCGTAGATCGTTATTCACCCAATTGCCCTCTCGATCAAACCCGGGTCCACTTCCCCGACTCCGCCGCGTCCCGGGCTTTCAAACAGACCTCCGTCAAGCGAAAAGCATCCGCCTGGCTGATAAGGTGTTCACCCTCACCTGCAAGTTCGGCGATGAAGTCCGCGAAGAAATCGACCTCTTCGGGCATCTCCAACCCCTGGGATCCACCCGAAGCGGTAATCACGTTAACGCGCCGCTCGGCCCCCAGCACTTCCAGCACGCCTTCGCTCCCGGCAATCCGCAGGCGGTCGTCCCCGTGCGTGGGAGCGCTGTCGGGCCGCAGATAGTCGAGGTTGCTCATCGCGGTGCCGCCGTTGTCCAACTTGAAAAGAACACCGGCGTGGTCCTGAAAACCGGGATACTCCGGATGGTCTCGATTCCCGTGCCAGGCCGACACTTCGACGTACTCTCGACCGGTAGTCCAGCGCATATAGTCGATCGAGTGGATTCCCGCCCAGGGGATGGTGCCGCCGTAAGTCTCCATTTTCTTGTAGAACCAAGGCCTCTGGGCCCCGAACCGATACGATTTCTGCGAGGTGAGCAGAATCGGTTCGCCGATCAAACCTTCTTGGACCGCCTTTCGAGCCGCTCGATAGGGCGGAAAACAGCGCATGTTCATCAACGACGTCAGCCGTACGCCCGACTCGGTCACCGCTTTTTTTAACTCCGCTAGACCGGCCAGCGTGGTCGCTATCGGTTTCTCCGAGACGATGTGGATCCCCTTGCGGGCCGCCGCAATCGAGGCCTCGTGATTGCGGTAGTAGGGCAGGCAGACACCGACCACGTCCAGCTCTTCCTTCTCCAACATCTCCTCGAACCGGTCGTAGACGCGAGCCTTCTGGGAAAACGCCTTGTTGCGTCGGATACCCGAGGCATCGTCCTCCGGGAGGCTCTTGGCAAAGGCCGTCAGTTCCACTCCCGGCAGTTTCTGAATGCTCCCCAGAATCACGCCCGTATGCCCGTCGGTCCCGATCAGACCCACGCGGATCTTGTCGCCTTCGCCCTTCGATCTACCGAGTGCCGCCCGGCCGCTTGCCGCCCCCAGCGTCAGCCCGGCACCGATCGCCGATTGCAGGAAACGTCGCCTGTTCGCGGATCCGGTTTTTCTCTTCGCGTCGTTCAAACAGGATTCTTGGTTCATCTCACTTCACCTAAGCTTTCCTGGGCGTAACGGATTACCACCTTGTCCCGGTCACTGCGTCTTCTCGACGATGTACGTCGCGGTGATCGGGGGCAGATCGCAACGAATCGCCGTATTATCCGAGATAGAAGCCGGCGAAACAACCCGGCCGGGCTCGATCGGGCTGACCGTGACTTGTTCTGGCGACCAGCCCTGCGGCAAGGCAAGCTCGATCGTCAGGTCTTGGTCGTAGAGTTTCGCATCGGTGGAGCAGGAGAGAGTCACGGCGGCCCGGCGGGGGCCCCGGTTGGCGATTGCCAACGTGGCCTGATCGCGCTCGGTCTGGTACTTATGGATATCGGCCATGCCGGCGATCCACAATTCCGCTTCGTGTTCTTTGGCGATGTCCAAAGCGGCACGGAAGTTGGCTTCGCTGGCGCCGTGGTCATCGCCGATGTCGTGATAGTGCATTCTGCACCAGCCGGACCGGTCCAGGTGCCGCTGGAGATGTTGACGGAATGCCTCGACGCGATTGCCGTAGACGTCATCCATCCCCAGGGACCCCGAGATGTCGAAGAGATGATACTTGTCGAGGTAGTAGCGCAAGGTTCTGGTAGTTTCCCAGTAGGTGCCGCCGCCAAGATTGAGGGCCAGCAGCTTGCTCTTATCCGGAAAGAGTCTCCAGATGGCCTCGCAAGCCTCACCGACCTGGTATTCCATCTCCTCGTCGTTTTGCGCCCCTTGATGGTGCAGGGTGTGGTTGGCAAACTCGTGGTTGCCGCGGCGGGCGACGGCTTCCCATTCGCTCCGCTGAGTATGAAAGGCGGAACGCCGCCGGCTGTTGGGCGGATGTTCACCCGGATTGACCATGAAAGTGCCCCGGAATCCATACTCATCCAGCGTGGGAACGACCTTTGACAGATGCGTGGGATGCGAGTCGTCGAAGCGAATGCTGAGGGCCGCGCGGCGCCCGCCGTACCAGTCGGCGATCGCGACACTCAAACCGGTGGCGGGATCCGTAGCCTGGCGTTCCTTGCTTGAAGATCGCTTTGGGCGACCCGCGGGTGGCTCGACCGCATGCACGACAAACCTGCCCCGCTCCACCGGCAGCTTGAGGAACAGCGTATGCCACTCGATACCCGGCCGCCGCACCGAAATGGCCCGACCGTCCGCATCGAGCACCTCGACGTCGAAAAAGGGCCAGGTCTTGGGCCCGCTCTGGGCGAGTTCGATGCGAAGAACCGGCGGCTCTCGCTCGGTTCGCGGGTCGAAGTCGATTAGCAGTTTGTGCTTCTCGGGCGATTCGACCGAGAAGGTCGCCGGTCCCTGATAGTCGACGAACGCAAGCTTGGCCCCGGCCACTTCAACCGCCTGAGCCGCCTCGACGGCAGCGGCCGATAGACCTGCCTGTAAGAGGACGGCAAACGAACAGAGCATGACCAGGCGAGAGTTCATGGACGGCTCCTAGTTCTGTGTGCGTCTCCGAGCGGGCTGTTATGCTCAAGCACAAGCTGCTCTACTCGAACGCAAGTCAGGAAGACTGCGCAAGACTCGCCGTTACGCGGCGGGAAGATCGAATCCACCGAATCCACACGGTGCGTTTCCGGTATCCCACTTGACTCAAAGCGCCGCTTCGCACTCCGCAACCTTGCGATTGTAGAAATCCTCTGTGATCAGCCATTCCTCGAAGAGGCCCTTGAGTTGTCGCAAACGTCCGGCCACCTGGCGCTTGGTGAACTTGCGTGTCGTCTTCGGATCTTTGGCCTCCGCTTCGGCTTTCTGCTCGTCGGTCATCGGCGGGGCCACGCGGGTCGGCGGTGGCTGGTACGACGGGTTATAGACCACGGCCTTGAGGTCTGCCGCCGGAACCAGATGCCGCCAGAGGAATGCCTGCATCCTGTCGTCCGCCGGCACCGCCTGATGGGCCAACTTCTGCTCTCCAGCCTTGGCCCGGCCTTCAATCGCAAGCGCCATCGGCTTCCACGTCTGGGCCAAGGTCGTCTTCACCCACAGCCGCACGTTCTTCTTGTCATTCTTCAGCGTAACGGGGAACGACTTCAGCCCCTTGGGGGCGTCCTTCAGATTGATCTTGATGTCGTCCGAGAACCCGTCTTTGCGGATTGCATAGACGGTCACGGCGGTCCCCGCCCTGCTCCGCAGCGCCGCGCTGGACGGCACTACCCGTAACTCAAAATCGGGACGCGGCGGGCTGATCCGCAGTCGGTAGGCATACTCCTTGCCGCCGTTACGGGCCGTATCGCCCAGGTGCACGTAGTAAGCTCCGTCCGCGGGCAGCTTGACCATCAGGTAGGAATCTGCGTGGTGGGTGTTCAAACCCGATCCCACGTCCGTGCAATCGTCATTGACGGCCAAGAGTTTGCCGGCCGAATCGGTGACCTTGAGAATCGAATCGAGCGGAGAATCCAGCCGTCGGGCACTGACTTCCGCCACGATCGTATCCCCGGCCTTGCCGTCCACCTGGAACACGTCCCAGTCATCCGGCTTGTCGGTCCGCCCGTTGACAACGATCGGCAGCTTGACCTTCTGCGCGTGGGCCTGATCGTTGTTGGATTCTTGATCGAGGCATTCCGGCAGCGTGCCCAGCACAAACGGCATACGGTTGGAAACGAATTTGCCGGCCTTGGCGCTAAGCTGGTAGACGCCCGCTTGAGCGTCCTTGGGAGGCGGCGCCAGCTCTGCCTTGGTGAGATTCCAGCCCTCCATCTCGATGCTTGCAGGCTCTCCCACTCGGCCCCCCAGGGGGAAAATGCTGGTCACAAACGGCACTTCACCGACCGTGATGCGGTAGACGAAATCCTCGCGGCCCCGGTAGATGGCGTCGGTGATCGACAAAACGTATTCGCCGTCCTTGGGCACTTCACAGTAGAGAGTCGGATCGGGCTTGAAACGGAAGTCGTCGCTAAACGCCACCTCTTTCCCGTCCGCGTCGTGAAGCGACAAGATCGGCTGAAACCAGCCGGGCACGGCGTCGGCAATATAGGGTATCAATTCCCGCGCACTCACAGTGACAACCAATCGTTGACCCTTCTTGGCCTCGAAACGATACCGGTTGACCTCGCCCGATGCGATTTGGCCGTTCATGGTGCAGGGCACCGCGATCGTCTCTTCTTCCTCTTCGGGAGGTCTCTTCCGCTGGGCCAGACTCTCCTTGCCGAGCACCTGAAAGACACACGTACTCATCGGCTTTCTGGCAACCTCGGGCACTTGACCGACGTAAAACACCATCGGATTCGAGACCCCGCGGGCCGTCACCAGTCGTATCTCGCGCGGGCCGGGTTCCGCGTCGGGGTCTATGGTTACGTCGAAAATGGCAATCTCGGCCAGCGCGGTGCAAGCGGGCCGGTTGACCCATTCTTTCATCCTCTTCTCGATCCTCTCGATCAACTCCTGCTTCTTGGGATCTTGCACCTTGCCCTTGCCCCTGCCATTACCCCTCCTGACCGCCCCCTTTCTCAACTCCCTCACCTGCTCCCTCAGCAGTTGGATTTCCTGATTGCTGAGCCTCCTATAGAACTTATTCAGCTTGGCCGAGACGCCGGGACCGGTGACGACGGCATCTTTGACCCCGGTGAGGCGCTGTCCGCCCAAGCGGATCTGGACCGTGGTGCCCCGCTGGCCGCCGGCCGGATAGACAAAACCTATGTACGGTGTCTGCTGACCCGCCACCGAGGATGCCATTGCCATCAACCCGGTGAGCACCAGAATTGGAAGCCAGATAACTTTCCTCATGATCCGCTCCATTGTCTCTTCAGCCAGATATCGTACAGGAAGGTTACGGTAGCGCGATGCGTGGAACCCGGCACGCGCCGGAATCCACCGTTTCGCCACCGCTCGCTACATAATCTCGGTCAGACGCCCCCCCGACTTGGCGCCTTCCGCTTCGGTGGGCAGGATGTGCGCCTCCAGGCCCAAGGGGTGGGGTAGTGTGGCGCTGGAGTCGATCCCGGCCAACTGATAGATGCTGCCCAGCAGATCGACCGGGTAGACCGGCCGGTCCTTCACGTTTGCACCCGTCTCGTCCGACGAACCGACCACTTGGCCACCCTTGAATCCACCCCCGGCCACCAGAACAGAGAAGACCTTGCCGTAATGGTTGCGGCCACCGTTCCAAGGCGGTTGATAGTCCACCTTGGGGCCTCGCCCGAACTCGCCACAACACCAGACCAGCGTGCTGTCAAGCAACCCCTGATCGCTCAAATCCTTGAGCAACATCGCCAGACCCTGGTCGAGCTGCGGTACCTGCCGCTTCATTGTCTGGAAGTGGTTCTTGTGCGTGTCCCAGCCCCCGGGATAGTTGATCACAACATAGGGAACGCCGGCCTGCACCAGCCGTCGAGCCGCCAGGCAGTCTTGCCCGAAGGTGTGACGTCCGTAGAGATCTCTCAATTCCTTCTTCTCTTTCCCCAGATCGAAGACCTCCTTGCCTTGCCCCAAAATCAATTCGTAGGCCGCGTCTTTGGCCTCCTCGGCCGACTTCAATCGTGGATCGACCGCCATCGTATTGCCCATGGTGTTCATCTTGCCCAGCAATTCGCGACGTCTCTTCTGGCGATCGTCGGTAATGCCCTTGGCAACCACGCCTTCCACCTCGAACCGGGTCGCGTTAGGGTCGCCGCCGGTGGCAAAGGGTTTGAAATTCGGCCCCAGAAAACCCTCCTCCGAAAAACGTCCCTGAGCTTTCGTCAGGACTACATAAGGGGGAATCAATCCCTTGTAGCCCGGACCCTTGGACAACGCGAACACCGCTCCCACGCTGGGATATGCCAAACGCTCGCCGCGGCTATGCCCCGTCTGCATCAGATAGGCCGCCGTCTCGTGGCCGTTGACGCCGTGGGTCATGCTGCGGATCAGCGAATACTTGTCGGCCTGCTGGGCCAGATTGGGAAAGATCGCGTTGAGTTGGATCCCCGTCACGTTCGTGTCGATCACCTTGGAGAACTCACCCATATACTCGGGACCCGCATCCGGCTTCGGATCCCAGGTGTCGTTATGCGACATCCCGCCCCACAAGAAGATCTGAATCACCGACTTGGCCTTGACCGGAAACTTCGATTTGGGCGGGGCGTTCTCAGGCTTCGCCACGAACGCCGAGGCACTCGAGCCCAGACGATCCGCCAGCAACACTCCACCCGCCCCACAAAGCCCGCGGCGGATCGCCTCGCGCCGAGAGATTTGCATTCCATTGTCCGATCTGCGGTTCGTGCTCATGTTTTCGGCTTCCTCTGTATTGGTCCGATCGTATCGGTGGTCAAGGGGTCAAAAACCCTCTTGCGAATTTGAAAGAAATCAGTGCCGATGGAGAAACTCGGTGCTGTTGATCAGAGACCAGGCAAGGTCAAGCGCAGCCTGGCCCTTGGCTCCCGGGGTTTCGGCGTACTCCGCCGCCGTCTGCGCCTCCTCCGGCGTTGGGAAACGCGAGAGAATCGTCAGGAAAAGATCCTCCAGCATCCTGGCCGGTTGCTTGCCGGA
Source organism: Candidatus Hydrogenedentota bacterium (assembly GCA_963674865.2). GTDB lineage: Bacteria > Hydrogenedentota > Hydrogenedentia > Hydrogenedentales > SLHB01. The sequence goes on along the minus strand of CAXXYE010000011.1, from coordinate 41,236 downwards.
TGCGAAGACCGTCTTGAGCTTGGGGCCGCGTTCAAGCTTCAACTGGATATTGCTCGAATTGAGCATGTGCAGCCACTGGGCGGGAACGAGGTCGTTATCCCGTTCGTTTTGCATCCCCGTGGCTCGCGCCGATCGGCCGAACAATGCCAGGAACGAACTCGTGATGCTCCCGTCCGCCAAGGCGATTGCCGGCATATCCCGCGGAATATATGTAAACGGCTCCGGGATGGCGCTGGTGTAGAGATCCGTCGTACCGGTGATATCGTTGACCGCGTCGATCAGTATTTCCGCATCCAATCGGCGGATCGGATAGCTGGCAAAATTGGCCACGGCCTCCGGCTCGGTAAACCGGGGCATGGAAGAAAACTGATATGTCTCGGAGGTCAGGATCAACCTGTAGAGATGTTTCAAATCATAATTGCTCTCGACCAGTTCTTTCTCCAGATAGGCGAGCAACTCTGGATTGCTCGGCGGGTTGTCGTCCCGGATGTCGTCCGGCTCATGGACGATTCCCCGTCCCAAGAGCCACGCCCAGACGCGGTTCACGATGGCCCGATTGAACCAGGGATTATCTTCCGCGATCAGCCAATCGGCGAAAGCTTCCCGCGGATCCTGGTTGGGGGCCAATTGAATCTTGGTGCCGTCCGGAAAGACCGCCGCCAGCGGCTTATTGTTGGCCGGCACTTCGGCCGGCTCTTCGCCGCCGGCCGGCAAAGACGGATCGACGGCCGCCTGGCCGGGCGCCACGTTGCCCGCCACACCGGCCAGATGGAGAGGATCCCAGAAGACGTTCTCCTCCTTCCACTCGCTGGTCGGCTTGTAGCCGATCTGTGAAAAGAACACCGCCGTGCCCGCCAGACGCTCCGCGGGCCAAGACTCGGCTCGCGCCCCCATGAACGTCAGGGCCACCGCGGTGGCGATGCCGTCGGGAGTCTTGTTCTGTACGGCGCGGTAGAAATTCACCGGTCCAACGCGAAAATTGCTGCCGCTGGAAGTCAGCATTTCCCGGGCAAACTGGTCGTACGGCTTGTTCTGGACGATCGACGCCCGCACCCAGCGGTGATAAGCTTGCGCCGCGTTGGGCCAAAGGTTGATGGGAAATTCAGCCTTAATCCGCAAAACGTCGCCCCATCTCATCGACCAGTAATCCGCGAACTCATCCCGCGCCATCAGGTCATCGATCAAGGCATGACGCTTGTTCTTGGCCGTGTCTTCAATGAACTTCCTGGCCTCTTCCGCGGTAGGCAGCGTACCGATCACGTCCATATAGGCTCGTCGCAGGAACACCGCATCCGAGCAGCGGACCGGCTTGATCTCCATCGATGCCAGCTTGGCAAGCACGATCTTGTCTATCTGACCCGTGGGCTTCAGAGGGACGGGGCTCTCGTAAATGTTTGATGTCGTCTCTGAGAACGCCGCGCTGCCCGCCAACGTCAGCAGAACAATCGCCCATGCCGTTAATGTCTTCATTGAACCCCTTCACTCCCGTACGTGGCTCACCACGTTGCATTCGCCAACCGGTGGATGTCGTTACAGGCTATACAACACCGGAAACACGCAACAGGTAACGCCGATTCAGTCTTTCGATCCCAACCATTCTATCCCACCCCCCCCTATCCGTGTCTAGCGCCGAAGCGTGCTTTCTGGGGACTTGGCAATAGCCTCTACTTCTCCAGCCACCCCATGATGCCCCGCTCGAAGTAGTCTTGACTCCAGCATGTCCCGCGCTGGTGAGAAATGCGAGTCCACGCCGGTTCAACTCAGCAGAGGGGGTGCGATAGCCTCGGAATACCCCACTCAAACAAGGGGGTTGCCCTTGCCAGCCGTGCCCTCGGGAGATTTCACGATATATCTCTCGCCGCCCAGACGGACACCAACCCTCCGGCGTCGCCCCATCTTGGAACCATGCGGCTCCGTCACCGCCGGTCCGCAGTCCTTGCCAGCTTCCCACCTGGCGGGTTATTCTTACTGGCTTGATCGTCAAGCGCTTCCTCTTTTTGCAGGAGACGGACCCCGTGGCAAGTCCGCTGAAAGTCGGCATCATCGGTTTGGGACATCTGCATCCGCGGACCTACATGCCGCACTTCAACGCCACGCCGAGCACCAAGGTCGTGGCGGTCGCCGACCCCACCGAGGAACTCCGCGCCGGGTTTAAACGAGACTTCGGCGTCTCGGCCTACGCCAACTGGCGGAAGATGCTGACGAAGGAAGAACTCGACCTGGCCTACATCTTCCTGCCCCACGACGAGTGCCCGGCCGCCGCAATTGCGTGTGCCAAACAAGAAATCCACCTCGTGGTCGAGAAACCCGTCGCCAACACGGCACTGCGGGCCAAGCGGATCGTGGAAGCCTGCCGCGAGAACCGGGTCCTCTTCAGCACGCCCTATCTCTGGCGCTATCACCCCGTCTGTCGCGAGATGAAGCGGATCGTCGATTCGGGGATCCTCGGCCGAATCGTAGGCTGCGAGGGGCGCTGTGCGGCGGGTGGGCTGCACCGCTACATCGAGGGAAACGCCGCCTGGATGCTGGATCGCAAAAAAAGCGGCGGAGGACCGATGTACAATCTGGGCGTCCACTGGATCGACCTCTTCCGCTGGCTGCTTGACGGTGAAATCACCCAGGTGATTGGAAAGAATGTCCAAGTCAATGCAGACTACGACATCGAAGACAACTCCTTCGCTATCTGTACCTTCAACACGGGCGCCACGCTCTCGTTGGACATCAGCTATACCGTGCCCGACAGCTATCCGTTCGGGCGGGACCTTTACCTCTCGCTCCGCGGGACCGAGGGTTGCATCAACTACGCGCCCGCCTTCGAAGGCACCCGGCAGACTCTCTTTGTATGCAGCAACGATCCCCGTTTCGGGGGCGCCCCCCGCAAGACAATCGATTTCGAACTCGACGCCCTGCCCGGCTACTGCGGCTCGCTGGGGCTGGAGTATGTGGCGGAAATAGCCCAGGACGTCCGCCGTCGCCGCAAACCGCAAATCGGCGGCGACGACGCCGTCAAGGCCCTGCAGGTGGTCGAGGCAATCTACAAATCGTCCCAGAGCGGCCAAGCGGTCGAATTGAAATAGCCCCGCCAAGCCCGCCTTTCGCCGCCGCACCGGAACCGACCCCACACACGACCTCGACCGGCGGACAACAATCAGCAAACGCAATCAGACGAGCCGAATGGAGAAGCACATGAGTCCAAGACCCAAGGTCGTGGTGACCGACTATATCGAACCGGACATGGATTGGGAAGCCGAACAGATGGAACGGCGCGGGGTGGACTTCACCGCTCTGCAACTCAAGTTCCGTCCCGAGGAGGAAGTTATCGCCGCGGTCGAGGACGCCACCGTGATCGTGGTCAACATGGTGCCTTTCCCCGCCTCCGTGATCAACTCGCTCAAGGCGTGCAAACGACTCATCCGACACGGTGCCGGCTACGATAACGTCGACGTGGACGCATGCACCGCCAGGGGTATCCCCTTCGCCTACTGCCCCGACTATTGCATGGAAGAGGTGGCCGAGCAGGCGATCTCGCTGATCTTCGCCTGTGCCAGACAGGTGCCCCAAAGCCGCAAGATCCTCGATGATTCCATTGCCCGGGGCCAGTGGGATTTTACTCCGCTGGCCAAGTGCTACCGCATGACCGGCAAGACCCTGGGAATCATCGGCTGCGGCCGCATCGGCGGCACCTTGTTCGAAAAGATGCGAAGCTTCGGCTTCGAGACGATACTGATCTGCGATCCCTATCTTTCCGCAACCCGGTTGGAGCGGCTGGGAACGGATACGGTCCCGCTCGAACAGGTCTTCCGCGAGTCCGACTTCATCTCCATTCACACGCCCCTGAACGACGAGACCCGGCATCTGGTCAACCGCGATACGCTCAAACTGATGAAGCCGACCGCCTACCTGATAAATACCTCGCGGGGACCGATGGTGGACCACGAAGCCCTGGCCGAAGCCCTCCGCGAAGGCACGATCGCGGGCGCCGGAATCGACGTCTACGACACGGAACCGCCGACCGATACCTATCCGCTCTTGGATATGGACAACGCCATCCTCACGCCCCACCTCTCCTGGTACAGTGAAGACGCCGCCTGGACCATCCGCGAGAAGATCGTCGAGGATATCAACCTGGGGCTGGACGGCAAACCACCCCGCTACTGCGTCAACAAAGAGGTGCTCAAGGCGGGTGAGTAATAAGCGGTGAGCCTTGAGCAATGAGCCGTGAGCAACGAGCCTTGAGCTTTGAGCGTTGCGATGCGAGTTGTAGAGCGTCAGCCCCAGCCATGTCGTGAACCGAAGGTGCGACACATTCCCCGACTGCTCACAGCCCACCAACAACTAACCACCAACAACTAACCACCAACAACTAACCAACTAACCAATACTCCCATGCCCATAGTCAACCTGAAGACCCCCGTCCCCGGCCCCAACTCCAAAGAACTGATCGACCGCTGGCTCAAAGTCGAGGCCGATTCGACCGGCTATCAGGCGGCCATCGTTTGGGAAGAGGGACGCGGTTGCACCGTGACCGACGTCGACGGAAACACGTTTCTCGACTGGACCAGCGGCGTGTTGGTGACCAACGTCGGCCACGCCCATCCTCATCTGGTCGAAGCCGTGCAGCAGTCCTCGCGGCGGTTGTTGAACAACTACGAGTGCCCCAGCCGCTATCGCGTTCTGGCGGCCGAGAAGTTGGTCGACGCCCTGCCTCCCCACATGGACAAGTGCTTCTTCCTCTCGACGGGAAGCGAGGCCGTCGAGGCCGCCGTCCGCATCATGAAGCGAAAGACCGGCGGCTTCGAAATCATCGGCTTCCACGGTGGTTTCCACGGACGCACATACGCCGCGGCCTCGATCGGCGGCATGGGAGGTCCCAAACGGGGCTACGGCCCGGCGATGGCGGGCGTTATTCGAGCGCCCTTCCCCTACTTCTACCGCTGCCGGTTCGGCTCCAGCACCGAAGAAGAGTGCGCCGACAAGCACCTCGAAGCCCTCGACGACGAGGTCCGGGCCAGTTCCTGCAACAGCCTGGCCGGCATAGTGGTCGAACCCTACCAGGGCGCCGCCGGATTCATCTTTCCGCCGGCCGGATATCTCAAACGACTTGAAGACTGGGCCCACGATCGAGGCCTGCTGTTCACGGTCGACGAGGTCCAGTCAAGCTACGGCCGCACCGGCTCTCAATGGGCACACACCCAGGAAGGGCTCACGCCCGATCTGATGTGTATCGGCAAGGGCATCGGCTCCGGCTATCCCGTCTCGGCGATTGCGGGCACCAGCGACGTCTTCGGCTGCCTCGCCAAAGGCGAGATGAGCAGCACCGCCGGCGGCAACCCCGTCGGCAGCGCCGCGGTGATAGCCGTGCTCGAAATCATGCAGAAGGAAAAGCTCGCCGAGAACGCCGTCAAGCAGGGTGCCCTGATCATGGAGCGACTCCGACAAATCCAGGAGAAATGCAAATACCTGGGCGACGTCCGCGGCCGTGGACTGGTGATGGGCCTGGAGTTCGTCAAGGACAAGAAGACCAAGCAGCCGGCCCCCGAGTTGATCCGCCCGATCATCGACACCTGCGCCGCCAACGGCCTCCTGGTCGGCTCGGTCGGGATCTTCGGAAACGTCATCCGCGTGGCCCCGCCCCTGGTGATCGGCGAGGCCGAGGTCCACGAGAGTTGCGACATCATGGAAAAAGTATTGCTCTCGTTGTGAGAAAGGAACACCCATGCAGCCCAACCAGGACACGATTCGCAACGCCGTCGACGAACTGATGCCGTCCGCCGCGGAGTTTCTCTGCAAGCTGATTTCGTTTCCGTCCACGTCCGGCAAAGAGCACGACCTGATCTGCTGGGCCGAGGGTGCCTTCGAGCGGCTCGGCGTCGAGGTCTGCCGCGTGCCGCTTTCCAACGCCCTCAAGGACGACGAGGACTACTCCAGCCCGATCGCGAATATCGACTACGACGGTCGCTTCAACCTCCGGCTCTGCCTGCCTGGAACCGGCGGCGGCAAACGCCTCTTGCTCAACTCGCACGTCGACGTCGTCCCGCCTTCGCAAGGTCAAGAGAAACCTTTCGAGCCCCAAGAGATTGACGGCGTGATCCACGGCCGCGGCGCCTGCGACGCCAAGGGGCAGGTGGCCGCCATCTACCTGGTTCTCGCCGTCCTCAAGAGACTGAACCTGCCGCTGGCCGGAGACCTGATCGCCCATATAGTCAATGAAGAGGAAAACGGCGGCAACGGCACCCTGGCCATGGTTCGGGCCGGCGAAGAGGCCGACGCCTGCGTGGTGATGGAGCCCACCACCAACAAGATCTACAGCAGCGTCCGCGGGGCCGTCTGGTTTCGCATCCTCTGCCAAGGCAAGCCGGGACACTCGGGCCGGGCCGGCGACACCGTCAGCGCCCTGACCCTCGCCAGAAAGGCGATGGACGTGCTCGAAGGTTACCACGCCGATCTCCTGGCCGCATCGCGGGGAATCCCGCTGTTTGACGCCTACGAAAACCCAATGCCGATCACCTTCGGCCGTTGTGAGGCGGGCGTCTGGCCGGCCATCGCTCCGGCGCGGGCCGTGGTCGAGGGGGTGCTCGGACTCTTGCCCAACAAGACGCGATACCAGGTGATGGACGAGGTCCGCTTGGCGTTGGACAATTGCGGCGATTCGCGGCTCAAGGATCGCGTCCAACTCGAGTTCATGTACCGCCACGACAGCCACGTGCTCGACCCGGAACATGATCTGGTGCGAGCCCTCAAACAGGCCTGCGGCCAGTGGGAGTTGCCCGTCGAAGTCGACGCCATGACGGCCTCCTGCGATTCGTGGTTCTACAACAACCAGTTGGGAATTCCCGCCGTGGTCTACGGCCCCGGCACCCTGGCCTACGCTCACACCAACGAGGAACAGATCGCCCTGGACGAGATAGCCAAGGCCGGATGCGTACTGTGCGATTTCGCGGCCGGCTGGTGTGGCTAGTTGAACAGTGCCACTTTGGCGCCCCCACTAACCCGAAGCGCAAGCGAGGAGAGGGAAACCAGCGACTGCTTCCCTCGCTTGCGCTTCCGGTTAGTGTGGCGAACGCCGCGGATTCGGGCCAAAATGGCGCTCTCCAACTAGGAGCCCGGCGAGATGATTCGATATGCATGAAACCGAAGGGATCACGCCAATGAAAGCCCTCGTCAAAACCGAAAAAGGCGTCGGCCACCTTCGCCTGATGGACATGCCCGAGCCCACCCCCGGCGCCGGTCAAGTCCTGATCGAGATCCACTCCAGCGGGATCTGCGGGACCGACGTCCACGTCAAGCACGACCGTTTCCCCTACTGGCCGCCCGTGATCCTGGGACATGAGTTCGCCGGCGTGATCGTCGAGACCGGGGCCGACTGCAAACACTACTCCGAGGGCGACCGCGTCGTCGGGGAACCGCACACCCGGCACTGCGGCCAGTGCTATCTCTGCCGCACCGGCAACGTCCAGATATGTGCCCAGAAGCGGAGCCCCGGCTGGGGCATCCATGGCTCGATGGCCAAGTACCTGGTGATGCCCGAGCAACTCCTCCACCGCATCCCCGACGAAATGGACTTCGACACGGCGGCCGTGGTCGAGCCGACCGCCAACACCGTACACGACGTCCTCGAACGAGCCGGCGTTACGGCGGGCGATTTCGTCGTGGTGCTGGGCCCGGGGCCGATCGGCCTTTTGGCCGGCCTGACCGCCCGAGCCGCCGGTGCTCGTCACGTCGTCATGGTGGGCGCCCCGCCCGACGTGGGACTCCGTCTGGATAAGGCTCGCCAACTCGGCTTCGAGACGGTCCTCAACGTGGCTCAGGACGACGTCCAGCAGGCCGTAATGGATCTCACCGGCGGGGTGGGCGCCGATCTGGTGGTCGAGTGTTCCGGTGCGCCGGCCGCGATCGTTGCCTCCGTGGGACTAATTCGCAAGAAGGGGCGAATCTGTGCGATCGGGCTCACCGGCGGCAAGAACGTCGACTTCCCCTGGGAACAGGCCGCCTTCAAAGTGGCCGACATCCACTTCTGCCTCTCCACCAGCTACACCAGTTGGGATCGCACCATCCACCTGATCGCCAGCGGCCGGATCCCCGCCCAGGAAGTCATCACCCACCGCCTGCCGCTTGCGGACTGGGAACAAGCCTTCGCGGAAATCGAAGCCCTCCGGGCCCTCAAAGTCATCCTCCACCCCTAACCTGACACCAACCGGCTCACTAACAACCAGCCCAACAGGATCTCCCAATGACAATCGGATTCGGAATCCTCGGCGCCGGCATGATTTCCGGCCTCCACGGCGACGCTCTGAAAAACTCGCAGAAGGCCGACCTCGTCGCCGTCTGCGACGTGGCCCAAGATCGGGCTGCGAAACTGGCCGCCGACCATGCCCCCGCTGCCAAGGTCTACACCAAGCTGGACGACATGCTGGCCGATCCCAAAGTTGAGGTCGTCAGTATCGTCACGCCCAACCACTTGCACGCCGACGCCGTGCTGGCCGCGGCGGCCGCCGGCAAACACGTCCTCTGCGAGAAGCCGCCCGCCATGTCGCTGGCCGACACCGACCGCATGATCGAGGCCTGCGACGCGGCGGATCGCAAGTTCGGGATCTTCGTCCAATGCCGCGTCCGCGAACCGATCCAACAGATCAAGAGAGCGATCGAACAGGGCCGCTTCGGCCGGCTGCTGAGGGCCGATGCCGTGATGAAATGGTTCCGCTCGACCGAGTATTACCTTACCGACGCCTGGCGTTCCCAGCGCCGCAGCGGGGCCGGCGTGACCATCCAGCACGCCTTCCATTACATCGACCTCGTGGCGTATCTGGCCGGCCAGGCCGAGTCCGTCCAGGCCCAAATGTGTAATCTGGCCCACCCCGACGTGGAACTCGAAGACACTCTCGAGACCTCGATCAGATTCAAAAACGGCGCGGTCGGATCGGTCAATGCCAGCACGGCCCTTTGGCCCGGCACCGATGTCCGCATCGAGATCTATGGAGAAAAGGGGGCCGCCATCATGGAGGGAGCCGCGTTCACCCTCTGGAAATTTCAGGACGAACTACCCGAGGACGAGACGATCCGCGGAGCCGGCGACGCCGAGCAGGCCACGGCCGGGAGTTCGCCCACCGCCCTGGCCAGCATCGACCATCAGATAGTGATCGACGATTGTGTCGACGCCATCGCCCAAAACCGCGAGGTGGTGATCCCCTGTCGGGCCGTTCGACCTACCTTGGAACTGGCCCTGGCGATGTACAAGTCCGACAGGTTGGGCCGGCCGGTCGATCTGCCCATGGCCGACGAGGAAGGCATCTGGGGGTAGTACGCATAGGTCAGCCGCGATATCGCTGGAGCTTCCGCGCTGGCGCTACGCGATTACGTGGTCGATTGTCTTCTCGTCGAAAACCACGAACCCGGCTTTCTTGTAGTTTGGCAGCGCGGCTTGATGATCCATGTCGCAGGTGTGCAGCCAGACCCTCTGCGGTTCCTTCGACCAGGCCTTGCGGGCCACCCAGTTCAAAAAGTACTTCCCCAGCCCTTGTCCGATGAACCGGGGCGCCAGGCCGAAGTACATCACCTGAACCTGGTTCTGCGTCCGGCAGTCGAGTTCGCAGAACCCCGCCGGTTCCCCGTTGACGTAGAGCACGTGAAACTCGACCAGATCATCGTGGATGATGGCGCTCAGTTCACCGTCCGTCATCCGCGTCCTCTCCAGCCAATGCCAGTCTCGGCCCACCAGATCGTACAGCGTCCGATAGAACTCGATCTCGGGCCTCTTGGACCAAATCACCTCGACGCCTTCGATCGGCGCCGCCGCCACCTGCTCCGGCGGTTCAAGCATCTCCAAATAGACGGTCTTCGCGGGCACAGTTTTCATCATTTATATCCGGGGGAAAAAATACTCTGCAACCTTGCCACGCCGAGAAACGTGCCGGCTCTCCTCGCCCTACTTCAACTCCTCCACCAAGAAATCGTCAAACCGAACCCAGCGAACTTTGTTCTCCGGGCCGTTTTGGGTGAAGAGACCGAAACGGGGTTGGCCTTTGAACACGAAATCGCAACTGCCCGCGTCGGACCACTTGTCGGTTGCCTTGAGCCGCCACTGACCGGTGATGCGGTTCGATTCGACCTTGAGACGAAGTTGAATATTGGCCGAGGGCACCTCGAACTTGCCGACGACCTTGCCGCGTCCCTCGATCTCTCGAGCGGTTACGACGTACATCTTGCCGTCGATCTGTTCGCTGATCAGCTTGACGAAGTTGTCGTCGTCGACGTACCAGAGCGGGCCCGCCTGCTCGTATTTCTCCTTCGGCTTATGAGCCACGCTCACGCTGGCCGCCATCTTGGCGGCCTTCAGCGGCTTGGCAACCAGGAGCAGATTCTTGGCGTTGTTGCCGCCCCAGATTCGCCCGAATTGCGAGTGTACCTGGAGTTCGTTGTCGCGAATCCGCCACCCGTCCTTGTCTTCTCGAACCCACTGCCATCCCGATTGCAGCCGCCCGTCAAAGCCGTCCTTGAACAGTTCACCGGAGTCCGTGGCAGGGGCCGCCAACAACAGGCCAGGGAAAATCAACAGTAGCTGCGTTAACATCTTTGGGTCTCCCAAATGGTTCGGGCCGCGACCAGGATCGTTCCCAGGGCAAGTCTCCGGCTGATGCTCGGGAAGAACGCCCAGGCGCGATCGTCTTGGCCAGTGTAATGGGTAGGGGCTGCGTTTGCACCCCTCTGAAGGTCCAATTGGGCGTGAAGCCCGTAGGACGGGCACTCCTTCCCGTCGCGATTGAAGATGGGTGAGTATGGAAGATGGGTGAGTATGCCAGTCCACGGGGCATGGCGCAGAACGAGGGCATGAGGCACCAGCGGACCATTATTGTGGGTCGAGAGCCGGCAGAACCACTTCAAGGTGGGAAAGCTTGGGTGTCTTGGGGATCTCACGGAAGGCTTTTCCATCTTACCGTATCAACTGACATTGACATAATCCGCGGACATAGGCTATCTCTTCACGTGCGAAAATGGGCAGGGTTCAAAAAGGGGTCAGGTAGTTGTGGCGTTGGAAACCACTTCACTCCCGCCAAACGGAATTTCAGGGGGTCGTATACGATGGCTATGGACGGCAATAGCGATACGAGGCACCGGACGCATTCGTCGCATTCCCGGCGGACACACGATCATCCTTCCGGTGGCCCGCGGATCAGCAGGCTCCTGCTGGGGTGCGTAGATGCGGGGTTTGCGGCCCTGATCTTCGTTGTGCCCTTCATCATGGGCGGCCGCACGGCTTCCGGACAACTAGTCCTCGTTTGCCTCACGCTTTGGATCGCCGTATGTTGGTGCCTGCACCAGTTCCTCGCCGGTCAGGCCACATGGATTCGCTCCCCGATTTCTCTCCTGCTGGTGGCCGTCCTGGCCTTGGGCGGGCTGCAACTGGTCGCGTTGCCCCCGTCGCTATTGGAAACGCTTTCTCCACACATGAACGAGGTCCTGCCCGCCTGGACTGCCGGGGCCGAAGACACTGCGACGCTGGGCGCCTGGACGACCTTGTCGTTCACCCCTAGCGCCACGCAAACCACGCTCATTCTAGTCTTGGCTTTTGGGCTGCTGCTGATGACCACCGTGCAGCGAGTCCGCCGGATCGAGGACGTCGAACGCTTGTTGCGCTGGATTGCCCTTTCCACCCTGGCCGTGGCAGGCTTCGCCATAGTCCAGTCCTGCACCAGCAACGGCAAGTTCTTCTGGGTCTTCGAGTATCCGCATGCGGAAACGTCCCGGATCGTCACCGGATGCTTCACCAACGGCAATCATTTCGCCCAGTTCGTTGCCCTGGGAATTGGGCCGCTGATCTGGTGGGCGGTCAATGGATGGCAAAGCAGACGGCGGCGGCCGACGGCGAGAAAACACCGTTTTCGACCCAACGCCGAGTCGACTGACTTCAGAACCTGGCTGCAGGTCTTGCTGGTTGGCTGCTGTGCCTTCATCGGTCTGATGTCGTTATCTCGGGGTGGTGCCCTGGCCATGTTCCTGGCAGCCCTGGTTTGCGCGTTGATTCTATACCGCGGCTCTCTCTTGGGCCGAGGGGCTCTCTTGGGTATGGTCGGCGCCGGATTGTTCGTGGGAGCGTGCCTTTGCATATTCGGGTACGAAATGCTGTCCTCGGAGTTGGAGGATTTCGGCTCGCTGGCCGAACTCGACAAGGGCGAAATACGACGCAAGCTCTGGAAGGCCGACATGGCCGGTGCCGCGGACTACCGACTGGTGGGTACCGGGCTGGGCAGTCATCGGCACGTCTACTCGATGTACCTCTCCGATCAACCAGACTGGCGACACAAGGAAAACACCCACGCCGAAAGCGGCTACGTGCAGGTCCCCCTCGAGGCCGGCATGCCCGGCCTGTCGTTGGTGCTGATTGCCATCGGGCTCTCGGTGTATTGGTGCACTGCAACCCTGCTCCGTTCGGTACACGCGAGGGTAATGGCCTGCATGGCAGCAATCTCGGCCACTCTTACGGCCTGCTTTCTGCAATCCTTCTGGGACTTCACCTGGTATGTACCGGGATGCATGATCGCCCCGGTTATCCTTGGGGCGTGTGCGTGTCGCTTGTGCCAGCTTACCCGTGACCGGGCCCGAGTACCCGTGCCGCTCGGCGGCCCCCTTCGTGCTGCTTGGTTGTTCGCGGCCGGCTCCATAGTGATGGCTGGTTTTTGTATGGTGCAAGACCGGCTTGGAGCTGCCCGGGCCGAACCGTATTGGTACAACTATTTGCTTCAGGAGAAGCTCTCGCGCAACCTCGAGGGCGCCGACCGCGCCGACTCGCTGAAGTCGATGGCGAGGGAACTTTCGACCGTCGTCCGGCTGCAACCCACCCACGCCCGCGCTCATGCCCGACTTGCGGGTCTCTATTATCAATTGTTCGACAACCATGGTTCCGAAGTTGATCTGTTAGGCGACGAAGCCCGGAATCGATCGAGCGACTACTGGAAAGGGTCCGTCGACGACCTGCGCGGCGTGGTACTCTCGTCCTACGCCCCGGACCGCCCAAACTCCTTCAAGTCGTCGGCCGACGCCATGCGCTGGGCATCGGCCGCGCTGGGACCGCGCTACGAATTTCTGGTCGGAGTAATTCAACACGCGCGTCAAGCCGTCGCTCTGTGTCCCTTGCAGGGAGAAGCCTACCTGCCCCTGATACAATTCGCATTTCTGGATGGACCGCAAGCCGAAATGCCCGCCCGGGCCGCGTATATCGAACAGGCTCTTGCCGTGCGACCCTTTCACGGCGACGTGCTCTGTATTGCGGGCGTCGTCGCCCAGGACCGCGTTAAGGCGATGCAAGAGTCTGAAGAGGCTCTAAAAACCGCCTTCCTAACCGGTGAAATCAATCAGGCCGAACTCAGTTCCCGGGCAAACCAACTGCGAGCCGAGCTCAGGAACGACAGAAGCCTGATCGAAGAAGCGCAGAAACGTTCGAACGATTACTGGAAAGCGTCCTTCGCGTCCGGTCCGGTCAGTCAGAGACAATTGCTCGATATTCTTGCCGGCGAACTGCCGGTTACCCAGTTGCTTGGACTCTTCGAGCCCGATCTGGCGGCGCTCAAAGTAATGTACGCCCACTACAAGAAAGCGGGCCTGCCGGACGAAACGCGGATCGTGGAGAGCCATTTGGCCGGAGCGTTCGAGGAACACGCCGCCACCCTCAAGGGCAAGGAGGCCGCGGATAGCTGGACGTCGGCGGCCGACCACTACCAGAACGTCGACATGCTCGAGCAGACCTTCCGTTGTCTTAGCCGGGCCATGCACTGCGATTCCACCCACTTCCGCACGCGTCTCGTGCTGGGAGAGTGCTTCCTCAAGGCCCGAGATTTCGACCAGGCCCGGAAGCACCTCGAGTGGTGCTCGCGGCGAAGACCTCAAGACGAGAGACTGCGCAAATTGACGGATGCCGCCATCGACGGAGGGCTTCGTCACTCAAGCGTGCCGGATGAACTCAGAGCCACCGGCTCGCGGCCCAGATAGCAACCCGCCGGCCGACCCGGCCAACGCCAAATCGCCTCGTTCCCAAGCCCCGGCTTGGAAAACCGGCACCGTCACGAAATCCGCGACCGTCCTCCCGTCGTCCGTGACCGTCGGCATTCTCCAAACGAACCGTTCTTGTTATCCAGAAAGGTATCCCGTGACGTTCGACAAGCTTGACGCCGGACGGATAAGAGCGTTTCCTCTGGCCGAGCGCCGCAACCTGCTCGACATCCGCAAGCTGGCGATCGATCCCAACCGACCCCCGCCGAAGATCGGCACCCAGTTGCAGGGGCGGGTCGACCGGTTGGCTGAACGGATCCGCGCCGCCCGCGAAACGGGGGCCTCCGTCATGTTCGCCTACGGCGCACACCTGGTCAAGAACGGCTGCGCACCGCTGGTCAACGCGCTTATTGACGGGGGCCATGTTACCCACCTGGCCACCCAGGGGGCGGGCGTAATCCACGACTGGGAGTTTGCTTATCAGGCCGCTTCCGGTGAGTCGGTTCGCGAAAACACCCCTCTGGGCCGCTTCGGTAGCTGGGAAGAGACCGGGCGCTGGATCAACTTGGCGGTGATCGCCGGCGCCGCCGTCGGAATGGGCTTCGGCGAAGCCGTTGGCAAATTGATCACCGAGAATGAACTCGTCCTACCCGACGCGAACACTCTGCGCCAACAGATCCTGGCGGACCCCGCCGCTCCGCTCACCGCAGCCCGGGCCGACCTCCTCCACTCCATCCAACGTTTCCATCTCCCCCCGGGCCGGCTCGAAGTCGAACATCCCTTCAGACAGTACTCGATCCTGGCCGCAGCCTTCGCACGAGAGATTCCCCTGACCGTACATCCCGGCATCGGCTACGACATTATCGTCAATCATCCGATGTATCACGGCGCCGCTATCGGACGAGCCGCCGAAACCGACGCCCGAATCTTCGCCCAACAGGTCGACCGGCTCGACGGCGGCGTCTACATCTCGGTCGGCTCGGCGATCATGAGCCCGCAGGTGTTCGAAAAGGCCCTCAGTGCCGTCAACAACATCCGCGAGCAGGACGGCCGCCCCTACATCAAGGACCACTACCTGGCGATCGTCGACATCCAGGACGCCGGCGGCTGGGACTGGACCACCGGCGAACCACCGTCGGACAACCCGGCCTACTACCTCCGCTATTGCAAGAGCTTTGCCCGGATGGGCGGAACGCTCGACTACCTGCAGTGCGACAATCGCGATTTCCTGGCCGCGCTTCTCAATCGGCTCTAGCGCAAATTGATGGTGCGGTGTCCGCACATCGCCACCGTTTGGCGACTGTCTCACTTCATCGTGGCCCCTCGCGTCACCAGCAGATCGAACCGGTAGGGCGATTCCCCAGCCGCCCACGCCATCCCCCGCAAGAGCAGGATGCGAAAGTAAGGATCGTCGAACGTCCAGTTGAAGTGCCCCGGCACGCAGCCGAAGACCTTCCCTTTGCCATATTCGGCCGTCCAGAACATCGGTTGGGGGCCGGGCGTTCCGCTGCGGTCTTTGTCCGACTCATCCGAGGTGGCCAGAACGGTCACGTCGGCCAGCTTGCCCACCGGCGGCCAGTAGGGTTCGTCGAAGAGGCCGATCTTCGACGGCAGGCCGAGGCAGATCGGGTGCTGGGGGGCAACGATGTTGAGATCTATCGGTCCGTGACGCCATACAATCGTGGCCCGATCGAAGAGCAGTCCGGTCACGCCGGCGATGTCTTCTCTTCCCGTCTCGGCCAGATGGCGCTCGGTGAAGGTCGCCGGGTGTATCACCACCAAGCCGCCGCCCTGGGCCACGTAGCGTTGGATTCGTTTGATTCGCAGGTCGGTCCAGGAACGTTGCTCGCCGCCCGAGCGGTAACAGAACATCACCATCACGTCGGACCGCTCCACCTGATCGTTGCCCGGCCACTTCCAGGCCAACTCGACGTTCACCTTGGGAGCACCCGACGTCGCTCGGCCGTCCGCGTCGCAAGCCGGGCCGTGCAGATTGACTTGCTCGGCGTCGCTTTCGCCGGCGCCCTTGCCGCCCAAGAGCACCGCCCAGCGCTTCTGCCAGAGGGGATAGTCGTGCTCGCCCGGACCGTGGTCCTTGACGTCGGCCCAGAGAACCACGTTCAGGTCCTTGAGTTTGTCTTCAGCCGGCGGAGCGGGCGCCTTGGCCAGCACGGCCTCGACCTCGGCCCGGGCTCGCGGTGCCGGAGGTTCCGCAGCCCTCAAACGGGATTCCGCTTGACAGATCACGGTCGCGACAACCAGCAGGGGAGTTAGTCGGAAGAAGCGTTTCATGGCGTGGGGTTCCTCTGTATAGAAGTGGTGCGACCGTGTTGTTCTGTCAGACGTGGATGGCCGGACGGGGCGCCACGGGAGGCTTGCCCGACCCGGCCCGATCAGGGGCAGACAAGCTGCTCCTGGCCCCCGTCAGGTCAGAGTCAACAGACCAACGGCCCGTAGTGGATTAGCCTAACGGAAGCTTCGACCGCGTGCAACAAAGGGCCGCTATGCCGGCTCGCTGAAATTCGTCCAGGAGACGGTCCCCAGCTTCTTCAGCGCGTAGCCCACTTCGCGAAGGTAATCGTCGTAGCAGATATCCACGTGGAACCCAACCTGTTCCTCCAACAGCCTCCGCCAGTTGCCGTCGATGGCGATGTCCATCTGCGAGCGACACGCGGGGCGGGACGGCGACTCGATGATCTTGCCCCGAAACCCCTGCCAGGTCGAGCAGTCGACCGCCGGACAGATCACGGTCACCTCTTGGCCCTTGGGGTAGTCGACCTTCGTAGCGGCGCCGTAGTCCGATTCGTAATGCGTCATGATCGCGGTCGGGTGTGGTTGGCGGCCGTTCATCTTTCGCGGGGCGGCGCAGTGGGCCACCGTAAAAATGCCCTTATGCGGAAAATGCGAATTCGCCACAAAGGTCGGCTTGCCCGAAATCCACCGCAGCAGGACCCCGGGCACGGTGTGGGTCAGGTCCGCGTGGCAGAAAGCCGTGGACCCCGTGTCGTTGGCCAGCGCCAAAATCAGACACGGCGGCGTATCCAGCATCTCGATCACCGGCCGGCCCATGCAACCGCCGAAGCCAAAATTCGTGGCCCCCGTCTCTTGCATCACTCGATTGACCGTATTTAGGGCCAGGAAGCTGTTGAAGACGAATTTCCGATCGGTTGCAAGCGTCACACCCGGTTCGGCCAAGAGGGCCTCGGTCCGGCGCTGGGCCTCTTTCACGGCGTCGGCGCTCTTTCGAGCCTGGTTCAGCCGCTTGCCAAAGTCCTCCAGCGAGATCGTCTCGATCCGATAATCCCATAGCTCCCTGGCATGTTTCTCGCCGTGCTTGGTGCCCTCGGGACTGTAGTGCTGAAGGCCGCCGATGGCCAGCATGGTCGTCCCCTTGGCATTCTTCAGGCCGTACAAGGCCCGCAACCGCCAGATCACCTCTTGATAGTCGTCCACGGCTACGTCGTGAACGTCCATCCTCGGCTCGGTTCGAGTGTCGGTCCAGGTTCGCAGGAAGATGGCGTGCGTGGAGACGTGTTGGCAGTAGTTCGGCTCGGTGCGGTGCCGCAGAAACATCACCGCCGGCTTTTCCCCGCCGGCCAGGATATGGGGCAGTTCTGCTCCGTATCCGCAGGCCCCGAACATCAGCATGGTGTCGCATTGGGTGGCCGCGACTTTGGCGGCCGCCCCCGCCTCGCCTACCAGGGCAACCGGCAGAAACTCGACGGGGAAATCCGACTTCACGGCCAAATCCTTTAGATCATGGTCGAGCCGTTTGGCCTCGGCGTGGACTTGCTCCATCGTCTGAATGCCGCCGTACCAACGCCAACTGGTCTTTTCCTGGGGAGTCGGAATCTGGTAGATCAGGGCCGGCTGCACCTTGAGCGTGGCCCCTGGCGGCAACGAAGTTCCCACCCCGCCTTCCGATTCGCGTCCCTCCGCCGATGCCCCCGCCACGGCCATGTTTGCCAACGCGACGCCCGCCGCCCCGTGCCCCACCCCGCTGAGAAACCCGCGTCGCGAGATACCGTGCCCCGTCGTGGGGCCTTGCATGCCGCACGAACAGCAGGCATGCGTGTCGCCGGATCGCTGCCTCTTGTTCTCTTGGGTCATCGCGCAAGCTCCTTGTTGTTTTCCAGGGTAGGGTGCGCTCCGCGCACCGTGCTTAGAAACAATGTACCATCCAGGTCTACTTCGTCTCCGCCAGCAGCCGTTCCAACTCCTTCTTCATCCGCCCCGCAATCTCTTGCGAAGCGGGATCGTAAAACAAGTTCTTCATCTCGTACGGATCCGTTTCGAGATCGTACAACTCGTCCATCCCGTCGAGTTCCAGGTAATGAATATACTTGTACCGTTCGGTGCGGACGGCCTTGTATCCCATTCTCAGCACGCGGGGGAAGACCGTGTCGCTGTAATACTCGATCAGGAACGATTTCCGCCAGCCGTGGGTCTCGCCTTCGAAAAGGGGGGCCAGCGAACGGCCGTGCATTTTGTGGCCGGCTTCCGTGCCCGAGAGTTCCAGAAGCGTGGGGGCCAAGTCGACGCTTAGGGCCATCTGGTCAATTTCCGAGGCCGGCTTGACAACTCGCGGATACCGAACCAGAAGCGGCACCCGGGCGGTTTCCTCGTAGGCCAGTCGCCGCTCAACGCTGAGGCCGTGTTCGCCGTTGAAATAGCCGTGGTCGCTGGTGACGACGAAGATCGTGTCGTCCAACTGACCGATCTCCTCGAGTGCCCGATATATCCGCCCCACGCCTTCGTCGACGGCCCCCATCATCCGCAAGCGGTTTCGGATCGTTGTCTCCGACGAACCCGTCGCCGGCCCCAGCGGCGGCACCCCGGCAATGGTTCGCTGCAGGGCCGGCTTGCCCTGGAGATCATCGGCCGCGTTCGGACGGCGATCGATCGCCGCGTCCGCGTAAAGACCCTCGTGACGGGCAGCGGGAATGAAGACCGCCGCCGCGGGGTCGCTGATGCTGCCGTCGTCGTACTGGACCAGATTGGGGTGAATCGCCTTGTGGGCCAGGTAGACGAAGAACGGTTTCGTCCTGGGCCTCTTGATGAACGTCACCACCCGATCTGTAAAGATGTCGGTGATATAGCCGGGTACCCGCCCCAGACGGCCGTCTTCATATATCTCGGGGTCGGTCGTCGCTCCCTGGCCCTTGATGCTGACCCAATAGTCGAAACCCGGTCGGGCCGTGGGGTCGTTGCCCATGTGCCATTTACCCACGTAGCCCGTCTCGTATCCAGACCTCTGCAACTCGCGGGGAAACGTCTTTAGCCGGTGGCTGTCTTGGCTGCGGTTGGTGTTGTCCACGATCCCGTGACCGTGAGCGTAGAGACCCGTCAAGAGCGAAGCTCGAACCGGCGAGCAGAGCGGCGTGGTGGCAAAGGCGTTGCGAAAGGCGGCACCCTCCCTCGCGATCCGGTCGATTTGCGGCGTCTTGACGAACGGGTGCCCCATGCACCCCAACTCGTCCCAGCGAAGGTCGTCCACCAGAATAACAACGATGTTGGGACGTCGAACATCATCGGCGGCCGCCAGATTCGAGGTGAAGAGCAACAATACCGAGCAGAGCAGAGCCGGGTAGACTGCCATCGATCGCGAAGAAGTCGAAGGGCATTTCATGGCACTTGTCCTGTTCTTGGCGACCAGGGGCCGGCGGGCGCCCGGTGGCCATTGCCGAATGAATCCGTGACGTTCGGGGGCCCTCTGACTCAGTCTTCCAGCTTGCGAATCTCTATCTTGCGAAATTCCACCGGATGGCTCTCCGACTGCAGCGAGATCGAACCGCCCGTCAAAAGCTTCGCGCCGTTCTTGATCAGCTTCTTCGCGTCGGCATCCTTTTCGTCCAGTTGCGGTTCGGTATATTCCATCACCGTCTTGCCCTCGATGATATGTTTGATAAGCTTGCCACCCCGCACTTCCACCTCCATGGTAACCCATTGATCGCCGTGATAGGTTTTGGAACTGGAACTGTTGCAGTGCTGGGTAATCAGTTTTCCGCCCATCACGATGTGCGTGCCGGGCGTGCAGACATTGCCTGTCGTTCGCTCCCCCGAACCGCTCCCGCCCAGAAGCTGGACTTCGATCGAGACCGGGAAGTCCTGGTCCTTTCTCATGCTCTCCGGCGCCTGCCCGTGAATCATGATCCCGCTGTTCCGAAAAGCCCAGCTCGGTCCCCCAGGCACCTGCTCGCCCACAAACCGGTACTCGACGCGCAGAATGTAGTTCGAGAAAGGCTGCCGGTAGAAGATATGGCCGAATCTGCCCTCGAACTTTTCATACCGATCGTAGGCCACCTTTAAGAGCCCGTCCTCGACGCGAAAAGTGTCTCCAAAGTTATCGCCCAGGTCGTAGCCCGTGATCTTGACCTTCCACCCGGTAAGATCCTTGCCGTTGAAGAGCGAAACGAAGCCGTCATCGGCGGCTTCGGCCGTGCATGCCGACAACGAAACAGACAACAGGCAGGCAAGAAGGAATACACGTTTGGTCATGACAATCTCCACGAGATGAATCTATCCGGAACATAGAAGGAGCGGCCCTCAAACGAGGCACTTGGACCACGCGAATCTGTTCGCCGTTCGGGCCTATTCAGACCCAATTGTCGTTGCCTGTGTGTCCGACGTCAACTGTTCAAACGTGTACACTAACCTGAAGCGCAGGCGAAGGGAGGGGTTGCAGGCCTCTCTTTCCTCGCTTGCGCTTCGGGTTAGTATGCCGACGCTACTTGCACCGAGAGCGCAACTTCGAAAGGCGTAAGACAGGGACGGTCATGATGGCAGGCCGTTCCCTCGCTTACGCTTCGGGTTACGACGGACGTTTCCCGGCAGAGACCGTCGGGTCACCCTTTCACTTCTCCGTCTGCACGCCAAAATGATGCAGCACATTGCGGATCAACGTCTGAAACTTGGGATCCACCGAAAGCCCCCACCCGGACCCGAGCGAGCCCGCATGGAAGACGCGGCCGCCTTGAGGACGCTCCCAATAGAGCATCTGGGCCACGACCGCGTCCTTCAAAGCCACCTTGCGAGTGAAATAATCCAGCCCGGCGTAGGCGGGAAGCACGCCGTTGGCCAGGGTCACCATGCCGCCCGGTTCCTTGGGCAACGTGGCCCCCTCGGGCACGTCGGCGGTCACCTCTAGCAACCGGCTCAGCCGCACGTCGCATTCGTGTCCCACGGCCATCGGCAGTCCGCCCCCAGGCGCGCCGCCGAACGTCTCGCCCTTTTCGAGCCCCACGCGCTCGGGCCGGTTGAAGAGAAAATGCTCCGGGTGTTCGACGTGATAGAGACCGAAATCGTTGGGGCCAATGCTGGCCCAACCGAACGTATCCAGCCCGATCAGCTTCCAGGCCGGCGTGCCGCACTCGCGCAACTGACTGCCGCGCAGACCGTCCTGACCGTGCCAGGTTTCGCCCACGGTGCACCCCGCCCTGCCTCCGAGTGCGGTGTCCAGCTTGCGGCACTCCATGATACTCTCGTCGTCATTGAAGCTGACCCGCCAGAGCATCACGTTGCCCGACAACACCATCACGTTGCCGCCGCCTTCGAGATAGCGGTCCATATTGCGATAGGCCTCTTGAGTCCAATACTCGCCGTGCCCGTTGATCATCACCACCTTGTAGCCCGACAGAAGATCCGGATCGCGATGCACGTCCAGATCGCCCACGATGTCGTACTCGTATCCGTTTTCTTCCAGCCAGACCAGGGCAAACCGCTCGGCCCGGGCCAGGTGGCTGTATCCAGAACCTCCCTGGGCATAGAGCACGTAGGGGCCGGCGTTGGGCCATGGCATGTTGACCCCAGACTTGTACGCCGGCTGCCCGGCCCGATGGTTGCGATACATGCAATAGGCCGGCGGATTGCCGGCGCTGTTGGTAATCCCGCCGGTTCCCCAATGATAAAGCAGCCCCGGCGGCGACATCGGAAACGACGTTGCGTTGTACGCCAGCCAGGAATTTGTCGAAGCGATCATCAGAATCGGGGCCTTGGCCGCCTCGGGCCGCTTCTTCACCACGAACGTAACGTGATACAACCGAGGCACGCCCTCGATCTCGAAACGAAACCGGCCCACATAAAGCCCCGGCTTGGCCGTTTTGGGAAGTTGGTACTCCTCCGTCACCTTCCAGCCGCAGTCGTAATAGTCGTCCGAAGCCAGCCGCAGCCCATGTCCGCGCCGCGGGTCCTTGGCCGGATCATAGTCCGAGTAGCGCGGCACCTTTTCCCCGTCGAAACTCGGCCCTCCGATCATCCATGTGCCCGAGTTAACGATCTGCCCGTGGCGGTCGTGCCCCGAGACATCGGCGATCCGTCGGCCCCGCTCTTCGGCCAGCGGCCAGCAGGCCAGCACACTTTCGCCCGTGGCCGGCCTGAGGCCTTGCTCCTGAAATCGGGCTTGGATCTCCTCGGCCGAAAGCGTTCGCCCATATATCACGGGCATCGCCAAATCGCCCTCCAGCAAGTTCACGGCAGGGCCGTCGTGTCCGCACGCCCCCAGCCAGAGCGGCGCCGGGCCCGGCTTGGCCGGTCCCTCGAACGGCTGCTCGCCCACCAGCTTGCCGTCGATCCAAAGCCGCTTGGTCTTGCCGTCCCAGGTGCCCACCACGTGCTGCCAGCGATGGGCTTCCAGTTGCGGTCCGATAAGCGCCCATTCAGACCTATAATCGGCCCCGTCGCCGAGATAGAACTGTGCTTTGCCTTCGGGCCCGAGAAACAGGCCGAAGCCGCAGTTGCCCGGATAGTTGTGTTGACAAACCAGGGTCTGCCATCCACCGAGAAACCAGGGACGGACCCAGACCTCCAGCGTCAAAGCCGTCAGCGGCTCATCGGCCGCAAGCGGGTTGCCCACGTGCACGAAAGACCCGGGATGGATCGGCTGCGGCGTCGGCTCGGAGATCGGAAACGTCTTCAACACTTGATCGCCCGCCGGATCGTCAATCTCCGGGCCCAGCCGGCAGATCGAAAGCTCGTACGGCACCGTTGCGCTGGTGCGAAACTGCAGCGTCTCGCCCGCACAAACGATCTTCTGCGCGTATGAATGCACGCCGACCAGGTCCAGCGCTTGAGGAAGCGGACCCTCCTCCGCCCCCGAGCAAACTCCACTCGACAAGATCCCCAGAACAAAAACCAGTGCATGCATTCTCATCGCGGGTCCTCACGGGATGATTGTGTTCGTCCGGAAATTGAGATTCCCGGAAACATTGCAGGAAACGTCCTCCTGCTCGGCACCCAACAAACTATGGCGCCACGACCGCCGTGTCCAGCATCCCCGCGGATGCGAAGCGTTTGGATGACCGCCTCACTCACCCAGTCCCTCCGCGATCCTGAAGGGGGGAGGCTCTCCGCAGCATTTTTCGGATTTTCTGCCGCCCAGAGCTTGACGTGGCGACACTTGTAGCCATAATGACAACTGTAGTAGCCAAGAAGGGAGCCCGATGTCCAGTTCCAAGCCAACTCCGCTCTCGCAAGGCCAGCGGGAAATCATGGAAATCGTCTGGGATCACGGCGAGGTCTCGGTATTCGAAGCCCGCCAGATCCTTAATCAGCGTCGCCCGGTGGCCCGCAACACGGTTCGCACGATGCTCGAACGCATGGAAGAGAAAGGCTGGCTCACGCACCGCGCCGTCGGCCGCACCTACTTCTATTCGGCGCTCGTGCAACGCGAGGTAAGTCTAGGCCGGCGGGTCGTCGAAATCGTGGACAAGGCTTGTGGCGGAGAGCCGGAACGGCTCATGACCGCGCTCTTGGAGTACCGCGGTCTCAGCAAGGACGAAATCAAGCGAATCCGCGCGATGCTCGACGAGGCAAAGGCGAGCAAATAGACTCACGCAATCGGGGGTGCCGAGATGGCTGGATTGTGGAACCGGGTCGCGAGCGACGACGCGTTGGTGCTAATGGCCAACGGATTGCTGCAGATAACCGTGCTGGCGGCCGTGGCATTGATCGCCGCCCAGTTCTTTCGGCGCAACGCCTCGGTCCGGCATTGCATTCTGCTTTCCGCCGTTCTCTCCGTGGCGATAGTCCCCGTCTTGACCGTTGCCTTGCAGCGGACCGGGTTCTCGGTGGTCGCGATTCCGGTTGCATTGAGTTCGACCGACAGCGTAACACCCGTGGCGGCTCCCAAGACCGGCGATCTGCCTGTCGCCTCTTTGCCGTACCACGAAGAGGAAGGAGTTGAGGCAACCACTCAGGCGCCAATCGACGAGTACGTCCCGCCCTTGCCTTCGGACTATTCGAGCGCCACGCAGGTTTCAGGTGTGCCTAATCGAAGTAACCTTCACTCCGCGGTGGGTGGGCTCACGCTGGTTTGGCTGTCGGGCGCTCTGGTTTCCCTGATCGGTATCGTTCGCGGCGACTGGCGACTCCGGCGGCTCGTTGGCTGCGCCAGACCGCTCAATCTGGGCGAAAACCGCCGCGTGCTCGACGAAGTCTGCCGGATTCTCCGCGTCAAATCACTACCGCGGATCGTCCACTCGTCGGACGTGGCGGGGCCGATCGTCGTGGGGGTTGTCCGCCCGCTGATCATTCTGCCGACGAGGCTGGTCGACACCCTAAGCGCCAGGGAACTGCGGCATATTCTGCTGCACGAGACGGCCCACGCGGTCCGCCGAGATCAACTGGCCGGACTGCTTCAACGCATTCTTGGCGCCATCCTCTGGCCGCACCCGCTGGTCTACCTCCTCAATCGCGAATTGGCCTGCGCTCGCGAGGACGTCTGCGACAACTACGTGCTGGCCGCGGTCGCGCCGGTCGACTACGGCGAGACACTCTTGCGGCTGGGCCAACTCATGCCCCTGCCGAAGTTGATGACCGGCTCGGTGGGGATGTTCAACACGCATTCGAAACTCGAAGACCGTATCGCCGACCTTCTCGACAAAAGGAGAAATGGCATGATCCGTTTGCGACCCACCTCCATTGCGGTAATTGTCCTGTCCGCGTTCGTTGTCTCGCTGGCAATCGCCGGCAGCCGGATTGCGTCCGCGGATCCGCCTCTCGGCCAGTCGGATAGGCTCGAGGCCCCGCCGGTTCTTGTCGACTCCGTCTCGCGAACCGTGGCCCGAACGCTGGAGTTCGCCCAGTTGCGAGACCAACGTGCCAAGCGAGCAGCGAAGGGTCGCTCGTCGGCGGTTGCTAAAGAGACAAGCGATCACCAAGCGGCAGAGGGAGAGTCTTTCAAAGACGTCTCCAAGGCCGTCGATCGCACGGTCAAGTCGCTGCGGAAGCGTGGCGCCCAGGATGCGGGCGACACGGAGCGGCTCGGCCTATATGCAATCGATGTGATTACCGGAGAGGTAATCTTGGTCCGCGACAAACCGATCGGGGATCTCACCTACTTCGGTTCGCCTTCCTGGTCGAACGACGGCCGGCGGATACTCTTCGACGCGTCCCCCGGGAAATCGTTTGGTAAGACGCATCTGAAATTGTTTTACGTAGACAAACGGAAGGCGGGAATCAACGACCTCGGGCTGGGTAATTGCCCCACGCTGTCTCCCGACGGCGAACGAGTTGCCTTCCTTCTCAATCCCGGCGTGATACCCGACGCACCCCGAGGTATATGGGAGATGAACTCCGACGGCTCCAAACGCCGCCATTTGGGGAGCTATGGCGTCCCCAAATGGTCCCCCGACGGAAGACAACTCCTCATCATCAGCTTCTCCAGTCCCTGCCGGATGTCGATAATGGACGTGGAACTGGCCAGAGAACGCCCGGTCCAACTTGAGGGACACAGGTTCTACTCGAATCCAGGTTGGGCCGGCGACAACCAAACGCTGGTGGCCATTGTCGCCTGGGACGGCGGTGCCGGTATTGCCATGGTAGACGTGACCGATCCGGAGCAGGCGCGGGTCAAAGAGATCCTCTGGAAAAAAGGTGACCGTATCGACATGTCGCCGCTTTATCCAGTTTACTCGCCCAAGACCGATCTTTGCGTATTCGTCGGCGGGAGCGAAGACGGGGAAGCGCTCTACTCGGTCAAACCGGGACAACTCGAACTGCCCAAGCGGCTGGAGCCCTCCGGCCACGACGGCAAGATCGCGCGTCTCGCCTTTTCTCCGGACGGCCGCTACGTCCTCTTCTGCAGCGACCGGCACAAGCGATCACTACCCGCACGCGAGTAGCGTAGCGCAAAGAGCGTAGCACGGGCAGGAATGCCCGTCCTACGGGGACGGGCGCATTTATCGACTCATCATACCTTTACAGGGGTGGGTGCGTGAAACGCACCACCAAGTCAATCACCAAACCGAAACGAATACAAATCGGCGTCGCGGATCACGAAGCGAAGTCGTACGGGTTTGCCGGCCAGGCGCGAAACGTCACTGCCGTCTTTCCAGGTGTAGACCCGGCTGATTTCGTCACCGAAGAGTCCCGTCGAGTCTTCCAGCGTGTAGCCTGAGATGGCGCGCCCCGCCGCGTCTTGAATCTCCAGACGGATCGAACCGGCCGCCGAGGTCTCGTAGTTCAATTCCAGCCGTCTACCTGAAAACGTGAACGGCTTGGTCAAGAGTTCGCCGCCGTCAAAACCCGCGGCGGCCGAGACGAATCCGTCCACTCGCAACGAATAGCGAACCACGTGTGCCGTATTCTGTGCGACGTGCGCCTGGCGATGGATGTACATCCGCCGCTCGTCCTCGCTCGACGGCACGATCCCCCAGGCCGGCGTGTTGTTGCGGCTCACCCAGTCCTGGGCCGTCGGTCCGGGGCGAATGAACGACTCCATGAACGTGCGGTCGTAGCGGTTGCCGCCGCGAGTCGTCAAGAGCGCCACGTCGCTGCAAAAACCGTGATGCACCTCATCCGGAATCAACTCCGCCACCCGTTCCGCCGGCAGGGCGCTTTTGGTGAAAAAGCGTTGAGCCAAGGCGATGTAGATATGCTCGGCCCGGTAGTAGGGCGTCGTGTTATTGGTGTAGAGATGTTCCGGCGGAGTGTCGCCGTAGTCCATCTTAACCAACTCGGTCCATTTCAAGCAGTCCTCGCTGGTCGACCGCGAGATCCACCTCAGGCCGTCCTTCCAGGAACGGAAATAGCAGACGTATTTCGACTCGCTCGGCGACCAGAAGGCGCAGGCCTGACTGTCGAAGGCGAACTCTTTGCTCGTGAGTACGCTTTTTTGCTTCGGCTTCCAGCGCAGCCCGTCCGCCGAGACGAACAACGCCAGCCCGCCGGGGTGGATCCCCGACAACGATTTGTATCGTTCTCGATCCGGCACTCCCGGCTTCTTGTCGATCCAGGGCGAGAAGTTGTGCGAATAGGGCGGCATGCCCGCCAAGACGACGTTGTTCTCCCGCGTCCCGTTGACGTCAAAGAGGCCCAACTTGGGCTTCACCCACGAGACCCCGTCGTTGGATTGGGCCACGCAGGTGACTTCGATCGCGTCGCCGTCCTTGCCATGGTCCGGACGGCCCCGGTAGTAGAGCCGCCAGTCATCTCGGTCGCGAATCACCGTACAGTATCCGCAGTACCGCCCTTCCCAGGGCTGGTCGACAAACTGAAGGGCCGGCCCCTCGCGACGCGGCCTCTGCAACACCAGCCGACCCCCGTCCAACTTGTCGATCAAGTACCGATCCACAAACAGCTCTCGCCGCGAGCCGATGTCAACTACATCTTCGCCGGCGGCCGCCGCGAACGGAGAGACGAGTCCCAACGACAGAAACACCGATGCAACAACCACAGACCGTAACAACATGAAATCACTCTCCTAAGCGGAATAAACGGGATCACCGGTGTTGCCTCCGGCAACAAGAGGAGTTCACACACCCATCGCCTTGCATGTATGCCGCCCCACTCGCTTGCCAAACGAACCTCCAAAAAACCAATCCACGACAACCTGCCGACTACCTGCCACCCAAGCTTCGAGCATACGCCCCCAACGTCGGACGCTCCTCCGCCTGCCTCTCCGTCTTCCCCGCCGGATGCCGATACTCCCAAGCCAGCGGCGTCTCTCGTCCCGCGGCCCGCCTCCCCGGCGTAACCGGGACTCCAATCTCCTCCACCGACGGCCTCTCACCCATCAACCCGGCCGCCTCGCGAGAAACCCGATAGTCGTGCGCCGCGGCGTCCACGAACATCTTTCCCGCAAACCGCCTGAAAACGTTGCTGGGCGGATCCATCCGCGTCCCGCTGGGCATCGAAAAGCCGCCGCTAAACCAGTTGTGCGTCCCGCTCACATTCTCCATCGCCGCACCGTTCCGGGCCCGGGCTACCTGCTGCCCGCCCTGCTTGATTCCGCCGTCCGACACCAGGTTCCCCACCATTCGAGCCTTGGCTCGTTTTGCCGAAAGTTCCACCAGCGGCGAGATAAACGGAGTCACGATCGTGTTGTGGACCAGGTACAACGTGCCGTCATGTTCTCGCCCGCCGTCCTGGCCGAAATGAATCAGGCCCTTGTTTCCTCTGCATTTTGGATCCTTCACGATCACGTTCCCGATCAACACCGCATGGCTGTCGGACCGCTCCGTATCCGTGTTGTCCACTAGGTCGAATTCCCGATTGGCCGAATCGTGAATGCACGAATACTCCACCCGGGTATGATGCGCCCGGCTCTTCACGTTATGGCCCGTCAGACTCGAATGCACCTCGCAAGCGCTGAGCGTAACGCTGGTTCCGCCCAAATACAGATTGTGATTGTAGCCCGGATCTTCCGAACTGCCGTTGTGATGAATGATGCAGTTTTCGATCCGCAGTCCCAGCCCCCTTGCCGCCGTCCCGTCGCCGTTGGACATGATACCCATGTCGTTGGCGTGAATGTGACAATTGCGAACGGTCACGAAATTGGCCTGATTCACCCGCACTCCCGCCCCGTTGTGGCTATCGTTATGGGCACCCGACAGCTCGAACCCGTCCAGGATGCAACCATCGGTGCCGCGATTGAATTGAAAGATCGCCCGCGGCACGCTCCCCTTGCCGCTGTAATCGAACCCTTCACCCGATATTGCCACCCACTTCTCACCTTCGGCGGGCACGGCCCGAAACGCAAGCCCCGCACGCCGCACGAAGACGGCCGTTTTCTCATACGCCCTTCCGTCCCGCCGCGGATGGACCAAGATCACGTCGCCGTCGGCCGCCTTGGCGTTGGCGTCTTCGATCCGGTGGAAGTGCTTTCCCGGCCCCACCTCGAGCGTCGCCGACTCCACCGAATCGAAACTCCAGACTGCCCCTACCGCCGCCAGAACCACCACGAGAACCGTTCGTCGCGTGACTGCATCAACCATCTAAAGACTCCCACGGCGAAAAGCTCATTGCCCGCCAAAATACTTTAACAGTTCAAGCGCGATAAATCGATTTCCCTCGTTCGTCAAATGCACGCCGTCGCGCGGATTGAAGAGGCCGGGCTTGTCCGGATGCGTGCGGGTGGGCTCGTAGACGTCAACGAAATCGGCCCCCAACTCGGCGGCCACCCGCCGCGCGATCGCATTGAATTTCTCCAACTCCTGCGGCTTGCCAAACAGTGAATTGTCGATCCCCGCCGCCTGGCGTTTGTCTGCATTCGCCTTGCAGATCTCGAAGACCGACGACGTCGCCGAGATCACAATCACCTTGGCCCCCGTCTCCCGTTGCACCTTCTTGACTGCCAGGCGGTACTCCTCTTCAAACGTCTTGGGATCCACGCACTGCACCGAGTATCCCGAGCGGCTGCTCACCTTGCTGTCGTTGTGCCCCAGAAAAAAGAAGACGTGCGTGGGGCGAGGTTTGAAGAGGTCGTCATACATATTGAGTCGATAGGAGGCCGGATCCCCGTTCATGCGTTGCCACACTCGCGAGATATAATCGCCACCCACCCCGGCGTTCGAGTAGGTCAGGCCGGCACTGTCCTGCGAACGCCGCAGCCAGAAGGCCAACTTGTCGACGTAGTTGTAGCCCCGCTGTTGGTCGGTCAGACTGTCGCCAATGAACAAGAGGTGGGCCGGAACGGGAGCCACTTTCGCTCGTTGGGCGGCCGCGGCGAATTCGTCCCAGGTCTCGCGGTCCGTGACGTCGAGGTAGCAGTCGGCCACGACCCCCGAGGCCGGATGGGCGATCACCAGCCGGTGGATGCCGGTTGCGAGGTCGTCCGAAGCCTTGAATTGATGTACGGTCACCCCGTCCGTCGAGATCTCCGCCGGCGTCGACACCGGAGCTTTGTCCGCGATCAGGGTCAGGATGCCCAACTCTCCCTCTCGCACCGGCTTGCCGTTCTTTTCGACCAGGATGCTGAAATCGCACGCCCCACCCGCGGCAACCATCGCGTGCGACGGGCTGACGTTGATCGAAAAGCCGGGTTCTTGAAAGCGAACGAACGACGCGTCATCCAGAAGCGCTTCGCCGCCCTCGCCACGCACCTCGGCCACCAGCGCCAGACTGCGGACTTCCGGATCGGGTACCGAAAACTCGAACCTCACCTCCTGCCAATCTTCCTTGAGAACCACGGGCTCCGGCTGCCAGCGATACCTGTAATGCGGCTTGAATTTCTCCGGTGATCGATACTCGATACACCCCAGCAAGAACTCCCCCTCACCCCTGGCCCAGAGCGAATAGCAAAACCGCCTTCCCGTCAGGCTGCCGGTTCGCACGCGCTGCAAGATACGACCCCAGTGTTTGCCCGCCTTAGGAGCCGACGTCAGTAGCGCCGCCCGTTTTTCGCTCCGCGCGACGGCCGAATCTTCAACGCTCGCAAGCGTCCCGGACCAATACTCCGGCGTACTCCACGCGGATATCTGCCCACCCGCGACCGCCTCGAACCCCGGATTTTGAAGCAAATCGTCCGCCGCCGCGCAGACCACTCCCCACTGGCAGACCGCCCCCAACGCCAACACCCCGGTCAACAATCGAGCAACTTGTTCCATACGCTTCATGACTCACACCTCGACAAGAAAAGGCCCCAAAGGATCCGCCACCAACAACTAACCGCCAACAACCAACCACTATCCCCCAGCCTTCGCTTCCAAATCAAATATCCGCCGCGCGTTCCCGTGCATGATCGGGTCCGTCAACTCCAGAGCCGCGTCCAACGTCAACCAGCCCTCGTCAACCAATTCGCTCAGAGCCAACGCGATCCCCCGCCGAGCAATCATTGCATGCCCCAAGACCGGCTCGACCGGAACGTAGTCGCCCCCAAACGTCAAAATCTTGTTCGCCGGCGCCGTCACCAGGTACTTCTTCAAAAAGTCCTTCGATCCCACGGGGTTGATGATCCACGCCCAGCACATGTCGATGTACGCGTTGGTATAGTGTTTCGCCAGCGCAATCATTTCCTCATAATATGGATAGCAGATGTGCATGAACACGAACCGCGTCTCGCGCGAAGCCTTGCACAACTCGCACGCCGAGCCGGGGTTATTCGCCAGTCGGGCCAGCGGCATCCCGTTCTGCCCCGCGTAATAGCCCGTGTGCAATTTCACCGGCAAACCGTTCTGGGTTGCCTTCTCCACCGCGTACCAGAAAAGGTGATCCTCCAAAGCCTTGCGTTCCTCCGCCGAAAGCCCCTGCTTCTCCAACTTCTTCTTGAAGATCCCCTCCACCTCATCGGCCCTAACTCGGGCATAGTCGATCTCTCGCGAATAGGCGTTCTGCGACTTCACGGCTACCGCCAACTTGCCATACTTGGCGAACCACCAGTCGATCACCTTGTGCCAATCACCCAGCGATGCCACTTCGATTCCCGTGGGCCCGCGAAACTGCTCCGAACCGCCCCCGCCGGCGAACATCCCCACTATGCTAAGGTCCTGCATCAGCAGCTTGGGCATCTCCGACTCCATGAACGGTCCCTCAAGACTGTTCACCTGGCAAGACTCGATCTTGGCCGCTTGGCACAGTATCCGCTCGTAGAAGCCCGCCCGTCGCGTCTTTTCATATCCCGCCTGCACCTTGCCAACCGTCTGCTTCGATAGCTCGTCAACCCCGTAGAGTTCCCGCATCGAGAGCACCACGGCCTGCCCATAGCCGGTGTTCTTCACCGCCGGCCAATAAGGCTCGATCAGGGCCCACTTGTCGAGCGGATCCACCTGCGGCGAAAAGAACCGCCCCAGTTCCGCCGCCGGCATCCCCGCCGTCAGAAGGTCCGAATTCAAGTAATGGCTCAACAAGAGCGACCAGTCGTCGCTCTTCACCCGGGCATGTGCCGTCCCCTTGAGCCGTTCCTTCTCTTCGATCAGATGCTCGTGCGTATCGATGAAGGGCGTCTGGTGCACTTTTTCGAAGATCCGCCGCCGCGCGTCGCTCGACGTATCCGCCGGGTCAAATCCGCCACCCGCCGCCGCCCCAGCCCCGGATCCCAAGAACGTCGCCGCCCCCAACGCTCCCATACCCTTGAGACTATCCCGCCGTGTGACCTGCTGTTTTCGACTCATAGCAAAGAACCTTTCCTGGTCTCAAACCAATCCGAAATTCTCACCGCTCAATCCCCCACACCCTACAGCCCCAACACCGAGTAAACAATGTCCTTCACCAATTCTTCCTCCACTAGATGCTCCAAGACCGGATCCAACTCGCTCGGTGATCCCGCCAAAAAATACGCCCAGCCGCCCGCGCCGTGCTTCACCAACTCGCTGATCAAGAACTTCGTTTCCCCCGCCACATCCCGCGGCGTCAGCCGTCGAGTAGTCAATACCACGACCGACTTTCTCAGATGCTCCGAATCGTAGGAGTGCTCTTCCAACTCGGTTACCTTGCTCAGCCGCCGCACCTTCCGCACCATATTATCCTTCTCGCGCCGCGTGCAGCAGAACGTTAGCACCACGCTCCCGTCCACTCCGGCCCGCTCCTCAAACCCGTGTCCCACCACGGTGTCGATACTCACCCCCTCGTTGCTGAACGCCGACGCGATACTAGTCAACGCCCCGGCGCGATCCACCACGTGAGCCCGAAATATCCACCGCCCGCCGTCGCATTCATTCATCTAAACGATCTCCATCACCAACAGGTTATGCTTCAGCATCTTGTTAGCCGTTAGCTGGTTCGCCTATCGCCTTCGTGCCCTCAACTGCCGAATCCCCTAACAGCCCTGTGGTCTCCGTCCACCCAACAACCGCTCGCCGGAGGCTAACGGCTAACAGCCAACCGCTAAAGGCTCCTGGCCGAATAAACCGTACACAAAGCAATCGACGCCAAGCGGGTCTCCAACGAGTCCGCGCGCGAGAGAATCACGTAGGGCACGGGAAAGCCGACCGTGACGCTTGCCAGCGACGCCATACCATACTTGTTTAGCCCACTCACCATCTTGTAGAGCACGTTGGCCGCGTCGATCCCCGGACAAACCAGGACGTCGGCCTGGCCCGCTACCTCGGCCGCCCCCGCCAACTTAGGCAGGCCCTTGACCGCCGCCGATCGAGCGTCCGTCGCCAGATCGAACGAGAGCGGACCATAGACCACCGCATTCGGCCAATCCAGGCCCGCCAACTCCGTCCCCATCCGCGTCGACGGCAACGACGCCACCTGTTTCTCGTTGGCCGAAAGCACCGCCACCCGCGGCCGATCGATTCCCAATACCGCCCGGGCTACCTCCACCGCGTTGGTAATCAGCCCTTGCATCCGCTTGAAACTGCAATCGGTCGTGACCCCCGCGTCGGTCATGATCATCACCCGCCCGTCCGCGATCGGCGCCGCATCAAACACGGTCACCAGGCTCACCGTCGGCCGCACCGCCAAGGGCAGCATCCGCCGATTCAGGATGGGCGTCGAGATTCGCCCCTTCAAGACAATATCCGCCACCCCCCGCTCGACAAGATCCACCGTGGCACGGGCAGCCTCTTCGTCCCCGTCGGCCGAAACGATATCCTCGGACGAGACTTCAATCCCCACCTCCTCCACCGCCCGGGCGATCCCGTCCTTCCGACCAACCAAGACCACGCGATTGACAATTCCATGATCCGCGGCCGCCTCCACCAAGCGCAAATCCTCCGCCCGATCACCCCCCACCACCACAACGGTAGCCCCAGCCAACCGGCCCGCCACCCCAATCAAATCCACCACACTCTCAAGCCGCTCCATCCCCGCATCTCCAGTCTTCAATTTGCAGTTGTCTATTTTCTGACCATCACGATTTCTGGGGAGCATCCCGGTGGGGTCTAAAACGGCCCCCAATATTCGTGACGGCCAGCCTCCAATTCTCAGTTCACCCATTCTCCCCATCATCACCCCGTTTCACAACCACGCTCCAGGCCCCCGAGAAGAATCCGTTACCGTCAACCAATTCTCAATTCCTCCATCTCCTATCGACTTGCCGCCCGACTCCCCATCTGGCGGAATAACGCCGTATCACCCCGGAGGTGTCCCGTGGTCGATTCCCCGGCACTGCCGACAGAAGACGACCTCGAAGAACTCTCTCCGCGTGCCCGTGCCGCGTTCGCCGCGTGAACATTCGTCGAACCCGTCAGAGACCTCGTGACGATGCTTTGCGTCGTCGCGCACGCGTTGGACGCTTCGCGTCACAGTATTGGCGTAACGTTTTGCCTCGCAAGGTCTGCCACCAAGCGGACGCAAAGCGTCCGAGGTGTGTGTTCCCACGCAAAGCATGGGAACAAGCCGCGTCCGGACGGGTTCGACGAATGCTTACTTCGCCGCTCGCTGTGCCCTCCGCGTTCACCCTCTCTATGTTGCCGACGAGCCGCGCCTTGAAGCGGCGGTTGAAGTCGCCATTGCCACGGCCCGAGATTTTGCCCGCGGCGACACCGACAGCCAATTCAACGGTCCGTTCGCTGCCCGGAAGGCGAGCGACTACGTCCACCATGCCGACGCCGCTTCTGACGCCCAGGGCGCAACCGACGCCAGCGCCTCCTTTGCTGCCCGCGCGGCTATCGCAGCCTGTTCCGCGAATCGTGCCGCGGGCGGGGCATCGTTGACTTCAGGCATTTGGAGCGACTATCGCCGACTTCTCAGCTTCAGCCCGGCAGATGGCCGAGACAAGGACCGGCTCATGGACTTTGACGATCTCGGCCCGCTCTGGCCCGATCGCCCACCAACCTGGTACGAGAAGACTCGAAGTGCGTATGAAGATCATCCAGCACGTCTTCAACAAGCGTTTCTCAATCCCCAACCCCCAACTCCACCACCCAAGCATCCCCCACATTCCCCGACACCACCGCCCGCGCCAGGTTGAACCAGCTCCCGCAACGATCCAAAATCCAACTATCCGCCGTCGCCACCGTGCATTTGGCCTCCGCCAGAACCGCGTCCGGATCCGCCACCAATTCGACCATCCACGGCCAGTCCTTCTCCTCGCCCATCGCAAGAATGATCTGCTTCAACCGTCCGCTGTTCGACACCGGCCGATCCAGATACCAAACGCACTCCGACGCTCCTAGCGAATATACCACCCGGCCGATTAGCTCAAGCGCCCGGAACGTCTCCGCCACCTTCCGGTAGCTGCCGTGCATGCTTGCCATGTCGCGGTAAGAACCGTCCCGCGCACCCAGAATTACCCCGCCCGCCAGGGCCGCCTCGACCGTGGTCAGCACGTTGTAGCCGTCCAGCCACAACGGCCGGCCCTTCAGTCCTTCGCCGTCGACCCGACGCTCCCAGCGCCTGACCAGATCGCCGTCCGAACAGGCACACCGGCCCAGCGCCGTTCGCTGCCGGGCCGTCAGCCTGTACCGATCACCCACCAGTTTCAAAGCCGACGGCGTCACGTAACCCCGGCTCAAGAGCCAACCGAGATCGCCGGTCGCCCGCCGAAGCCGTTCAACCGCGGCCGCGTCAAACAGCCGCGCGTCCTCTGGGTGCGGTCCTCGGTGTGCCCTGCTGTCGGCCAAGCGTCACCTCTCGTAGGTCCCCATCAACTGACCCTCGCCGATCACATGGCCGTCCATCGCCGACAAGAGCGCCGCCTTGTCCAACCCGGCGCCGTTGGTCAATTGCCCGTCCAGGGCGTAGAGCTTGAAATAGTAATGATGCGTCCCATGCCCCGGCGGCGGCATTGGCCCGCCATAACCCACCTTCTCGCCCTCGGGCCAAGAATTCCCGCCATGCACGGCCCCGGCCGGCTCCTCAAGCTCCGCCTTCCTGGCAATCCCTTCACCTAGTCCCGTCGCGTCCGCCGGTATCTGGTAGATCACCCAATGCACCCAAGGCTCCGGCGTCGGCGCATCGGGATCGTCGCAAATCAAGGCCAACTGCTTGGTTCCCTCGGGCACGCCCGACCACGCCAACGGCGGCGATATGTCCTCGCCCTCGCCCGTATACTTGACGGGAATCGGCTCGCCTTCGGAAAAGGCGGAACTGGTAATCTCAATCATTTTTTGAACTCTCCCCTTACTGATCCCCGGCTGTTCGGCCGGGACGTTTTTGAAATCAGATTGACCACTCTCGGACCGGCAGCCGACCATGCACGCCAATAGAACAACGCTCAACGGCAACCAGCCGCAAAACACCGTCGCGGCTCTACTCACGGTTCTGGCTCCCTTGCTTGAATCGACCGCGCTGCGGTGTCTCTCAACTTGGCTTTGAGGGGCCGGCTGTGGAGTAGCGAACGCTGCCCCGAGAAAGCCGTCCGCTGGGGCAGCTATCCCCAGCCAACCATCGCGTCGGTCAATACAGAAGGATACCGAAGACCGCTCTCGGTGCAACCCCACGCGGCAAATCCGCGCATCGTCCACGACCGAAAGCCCCCCATTCTGGCGTGGTCGAGTGCGATATTTGCCAAGCCTATGCGATCCGTCTAAGATATCGCTGGCTTGTGTCCCGGCATCCGGTTTCGGCCTGACAATCCTCAGCGCCAAACTCACCTAACACTGCCCACCGAGGAAGCCCTAACCATGAAGCCCATCTCGATAATCCTCGCGGCAATGGTCGCGATCACGGCCGCCACCTTCGCCCCGGCCGCCGAAAAACCGAACGTGCTCTTCATCGCCGTCGACGACCTTCGCCCCGAACTCGGCTGCTACGGCAAGGACTACATCCACAGCCCCAACATCGACCGCCTAGCCCGAAGCGGCGTGATGTTCACCCGGGCATACTGCCAGCAGGCCGTTTGCGGAGCCACTCGCAACAGCCTCCTCAGCGGCCTGCGGCCCGACACCACGGGCATATATGGCAACACCAAGTCGTTTCGCCAGGTCATGCCCCAGATTGTGGCCCTGCCCCAGCAGTTCAAGAAAAACGGCTACCGCAGCCTCGGTATGGGCAAGATCTATCATCAGAACGACAAGGCCAGTTGGTCCGAACCGTGGATCCCGGCGCCGGGGATGGTTTGGCGACTGCCGGAGAACGTGGCCCTGCAAAAACGTCTCAAGGCCGAAGCCGCCCAAAAAGGTCTCAAGGGAGCCGCGCTCAGCCGAGCTACCCGAGGCCCCGCCGCCGAAGCCGCCGACGTGGCCGACAACGTCTATCCCGAAGGCGCCCTCACCGACACCGCCATCGAGACCCTCCGCCGGGTCAAGCACGAACCGTTTTTCCTGGCCGTGGGCCTGATCCGCCCCCACCTGCCGTTCAACTGCCCCAAGCGCTATTGGGACCTCTACGACCGCGACCGGATCCGCCTCCCCGCCTACGACCGTCCGCCCAAGGACTCGCCCGCCTTCGCCCTGACCAGTTGGGGCGAAATGCGGAGCTACCACGGCATCCCGCCCTCCGGCCCGGTCACCGACGAACAGGCCCTGGAGTTGATCCACGGCTACCGGGCCTGCGTAAGCTACGTCGACACGCTCGTCGGCCGATTGCTCGATGAACTCGACCGATTGAAACTGGCCGACAACACCATCGTGATCCTCTGGGGAGATCACGGCTGGAAGCTGGGCGACTACGGAGCTTGGTGCAAGCATACCAACTTCGAACTCGATACCCACGTGCCGCTGATCGTCCGCGTCCCCAAGGCCCGGGGCAACGGCCGCGCGTGCCACGGTCTGGTCGAGTTCCTCGATATCTATCCCTCGCTCTGCGATCTGGCCGGGATTCCATTACCGGAGCATCTCGAAGGCACCAGCTTCGCGCCCCTCCTCGACGACCCCGACCGGCCCGGCAAGCAGGTCGCCCTCAGCCAATATCCTCGCCGAGACCTGATGGGCTACTCGATGCGCACCGAGCGCTATCGCCTCACCGCCTGGGTAAACCGCAAAGACCCCAAGAAAGTCGCCGCCGTCGAACTCTACGACCACGAAAAAGACCCCGGCGAAACCGCCAACGTGGCCGCAAAACCGGAATACGCCGAAACCGTGGCAACCCTCCGCGCACAATTGATCGACCACGTGCCCAAGCTAACGAACAACTAACAACAAACAACTAACGACCAACAACTAACAAGCGTTTCGTTATTCGTGAGGCGGATGGGTCGATCGACCATACCACAAGATGGGGCAGAAATGCGCGAGAACGCACCCGACGAATGGCAAGTTTGACACGCCAGTATATCCTGGCTAAAATTAACATACTACCCTAGAGGGGGTTGTGTCCATTTGCCGGGGAGGGTGCGATGAGCATCAAGGGCGATCTTGGTCGGGGGTTTCGTGGACGACTTGGCTGGACCCATCATAAGCTCCCGGGCGCAGCATCAGGCGTCAGGGAACGGGCACTGAAATTCGAGCAACTTGAGAGCCGGCAGTTGCTCTCTGTCTTTTCCGTTGCGAACGCGTTGGACAGTGGTCCAGGTTCGCTGCGTCAGGCAATCCTGGACGCGAATGCGAGTTCCGGGTCTGACACGATCGAGTTCGCGATTGGCGGAGGTGGGGCGCAGTCGATCCAACCGCAATCGGCACTCCCGACCATCATAGACCCGTTGGTGATTGACGGTACGACGCAACCCGGATTCGCCGGAAGCCCGATCATTCAGTTGACTGGAATCGACGCAGGCGCGAGTACGCACGGCCTACTAATCACGGCCGACAACTGTGTGGTTCGTGGGCTGGTAATCAATCGCTTTGGCGGCAGCGGGATTGTCTTGGAAGGAACTGAAAACTGCGCGGTAGAGGGTAACTTCATTGGAACCGATGTGACGGGCACGACTGCTCTGGCGAATGGCGCGGATGGCGTGGCGGTTGTGAGCGGTGCCCAGTCGAATCGTATTGGAACGAACGGCGACGGGATTGGCGACCTTGTGGAAAGGAACATCATTTCCGGAAACGGACAACACGGTGTCCGCATCGCCAATGAAGGAACCGACAACAACGTTGTGGCTGGAAATTACGTAGGTACTGACGTATCCGGTGGCGTTGCCTTGGGAAACGGCTTTGGCATCGAGTGGGGATACGGCATTCAGATTTACGACGGAGCACAGTTCAATCTGATCGGAACTGACGGTGACGGTGTTGCTGATCAGGGCGAACGCAACGTGATTTCGGCCAATCACCAGTTCGGCGTCATCATCAGTGGCATTGCCACCGATCATAATGTTGTGGCCGGTAACTATATCGGGACCAATGCCGTCGGCACTGGTCCGTTGGGAAACGGCGACGACGGTGTTGTGGTCGGCAATGATGACGGTGCTCCCCAGAGTACTCGCATAGGCACTGATGGCAACGGTATCGCCGACGAGGCCGAAGGCAACGTGATTTCAGCAAATGGGCGTGACGGTATCGCAATTAGATGGTCGGGAACGCAGCAGAACGTTGTGGCCGGCAACTTCATCGGAACGGACGCGACTGGGACGACTGCACTTGGGAATGCGAGGGATGGGGTGGCGGTCTACCTTGGAGCCCAGTCAAACCGAATCGGAACCAATGGTGATGGAATTGGCGACGCCGCCGAACGCAACATTATCTCGGGAAACGGCCGATACGGTGTCCGCATCGCCAATGAAGGAACGGTTGGTAACGTTGTAGCCGGGAACTACGTAGGGACGGACGTCTCCGGTAGCGTAGCCCTAGCAAACGGCCTTGGGACTGACTTGGGAAGCGGCATCCGGATTAGCGAAGGTGCGCAATCCAACCTGATCGGTACCGACGGCGATGGCGTGGGCGATGACGCCGAACGCAACGTCATCTCAGCCAACCACCGGCATGGCGTCGTCATCAATAGCAGCGGTACCGATCACAATGTCGTCGCAGGCAATTACATTGGGACCAATGCCACCGGCACCGGTCCTCTGGGAAACGGTGACGACGGGATCGTGATCCTCAACTACAATGGCCCTGCCAAATTCAATCGGATTGGCACTGACGGAAATGGCATCGCCGACGAGGCCGAAGGCAACTTGATCTCAGCGAATGGTCTTAACGGGGTCGCCATCAGTGGAGAGGAAACCAGCCACAACGTCGTGGCCGGCAACTTGATCGGAACGGATGTGACCGGAACGATCGCACTCGGTAACGCGAGTGACGGTGTAGCGGTCTACAGTGGGGCCAATTCAAACCGAATCGGGACGAACGGCGATGGAATTGGCGACCTCGCGGAACGCAACATTATTTCCGGAAACATTTCTGACGGGGTTGTAATCACAAGCCTTGGCAGCGACCTCAACGTGGTGGCCGGGAACTATATAGGTATCGATGTAACCGGGAAAACAGCGATAGGAAATCAGGCCGGCGGCGTGGTGATTGGGCTTGGTGCTTCGGGCAATACGCTAGGCGGCACCGTGAGCGAGGCTAGGAATGTAATTTCTGGAAACGGTCGAAATGGTGTTTCCTTGTACAGTAACCTGGACAAGGCAAACACCATTATCGGTAATTTCATAGGAACTGATGCGGACGGATCGCAAGAGTTGGGGAACCAGCTCAACGGGATTTATGTCGAGAATGCTTCGGGGAATGTCATCGGCGGCGAGGCGCGCGATGCGAGGAATCTGATTTCCGGCAATCAAGGGCATGGTATACAGATATCTGGCACGCAAGCCGTATTTAACTGGTCGGCTGCCGATGGTGGCAATGATCATTACTACATCGTGAGTCCCTCAATGGACTGGCACACCGCCGAAGGTGCTGCCGTCATGTTGGAGGGGCATCTGGCGAGCATTACGAGTGAAGAGGAGCAGGACTTTATTGACAACACGATCCTTAGCCAGGACGCTTTCTCCACACAGAGATTCTGGATCGGCTTGAATGACGAGCACGTCGAAGGGACCTTCGAATGGCCTTCCGGCGAACCGGTGAGTTTTACCAATTGGCATCTTGGCCAACCAGATAACGTCGGGGTCTCCAACTCTAGCGCGGACTTCGTGGCGATCAATACGCTGAGTTCTGAGCCAGTCGGCAAAGGAACGTGGACCGACGAGATTGCGTGGCACTGGTTCCGCGGGCTTATCGAAGTGGAAACCGAACCCGATTCGGCGGCTTTGGAAGCCATCTTCGGAGCCAACAATAATCTGGTCAGAGGCAACGTGATTACGGGCAACTTCGGCGCGGGCGTGAGGATCGGC
>CAXXYE010000010.1:0-134731 GCA_963674865.2 Candidatus Hydrogenedentota bacterium | reverse complement strand
ATTCCTCCAAACGTGCCTTTCCGCGCGAAATGACTTACCTGCCGCTTATCCCGCGGGGATGATACCACAGCGGGCGGAAAGCGCTGATTGCGCGGAGCCCAGGCGGGTGCTATAATCCGGGCACTTCTGTTGGATACCTCGCCTGGGTTGCGGGGCGGATGCTACATCAAATGGGGAGATTCCTCCCTGAGGAGATCGAAAAAGATGCCACTCGTACCGATGCGTCAGATTCTTGATGAGGCCGCGAAGGGCGGCTATGGGGTTGGCGCCTTCAATGTGAATAACATGGAGCAAATCCAGGCCATTATGGAGGCCGCCAACGAAACCGAGAGCCCGGTGATTATTCAGGCCAGCCGCGGGGCGCTGAAGTACAGCCGGATGATCTACCTGAAGAAACTCATGGAAGCGGCCTGCGAGGAGTATCCGAACATTCCCGTCTCGATGCACCTCGATCACGGAAACAGCCTCGAAACGCTCAAGATGGCCATTGACCTTGGCTTCACCTCCGTCATGATGGACGGCTCCCTCGCCGAGGACGGCAAGACCCCGAACAGCTATGAGCAGAATGTTGCGATCACCAAAGCCGCCGTCGAGATGGCCCATCCCCTCGGCGTGACGGTTGAGGGCGAGTTAGGCTGCTTGGGCGGCATCGAAGACGGCCACGGCGCCGGCCTGTCGGCCGAGGAAGTCGATGAGCACCTCACCGACCCCGCACAGGCCGAGGACTTCGTCGCGCAAACCGGCCTCGATGCATTGGCCGTCGCCATCGGCACGAGCCACGGCGCGTACAAGTCGGGCCGGAAGGATCCCAAGACCGGCGAAGTGCTGCCGCCGGCCCTGGCCATGGAACGCATCCACCAAATCCACGAGCGCATGCCCAATTGTCACATGGTGATGCACGGATCGAGTTCCGTTCCGAAGGAGCTTGTGGACATCATCAATCAGTACGGCGGCGAAATGCCCGGAACGTTCGGCATTCCCGTTGAGCAGATTCAGGACGGGATTAAGCACGGCGTGCGCAAAGTCAACGTAGACACGGACAGCCGTCTGGCCATGACGGGCGCCATCCGCAAAGTCCTCGTCAGCAATGCGGCGGAATTCGATCCGCGGAAGTACTTGGGCCCGGCCCGGGACGCCGCCCGGGAAGTCTACCTGGCGCGCATGAAGGCATTCGGCCAGGCCGGCCACGCGGGTGAGTACGAGCCGATGACGCTTGAGGACGCAAAGGCCCTCTACAAGTAGATCCGCAGTCCCGAAAACACACAACGCGCCAGACGCCGCCGAGCCAAAAGGCCCGGCGGCGTTTTTCATGCCCGCCTACGCGGCCCGCCACCTCTTCATCGCCATGC
This sequence comes from Candidatus Hydrogenedentota bacterium, assembly GCA_963674865.2. Lineage (GTDB taxonomy): Bacteria > Hydrogenedentota > Hydrogenedentia > Hydrogenedentales > SLHB01. The sequence continues at coordinate 133,382 of CAXXYE010000010.1, read as the reverse complement.
CCCAACAGAGCCAAGAGAGCTTCGTGGTGAATGTGGCAGCCCAAGACTTGAGGCGCCCTCTGTGTAGCATTGAAGCATCCGTGCCGATCGCAAGACGCTTGGCAACAGGCGGCTCGCAGCCGCGTAGCCTCCCCACAACGTGGAAAGGCCCGTGCTACAATCGCCATAGCAATCGCGGCAAAGAAAGGAATCCTCCTTGTGCGAACGGCAATCGGGTGGGTAGGACTCATCATGGCGGCATTCGCGGCCTCGCGAAGCGCATGGGCGCAGGAAAGGAAACCGGTGGACTACAGGATTCAACTGGACACCGTTAGGGAAGGTTTTGACGGAACAACATGCTGGGTTCATCCGCGCGCGGGGACGATTCCGGGCAGCCCGCCCATGGTGGTGCTTGCGATGCAGAAGCTACTACTCAGTGGTTCGGACATCTTCTATGCCCTCAACGAGATGCGCACAGACGACATGGGAACAACATGGACGGGGCCTATCGAACACGAGAGTCTCGGGCGACGCGACGAAGGCGACGGTATTGTCGCCGTACCGTGCGATTTCACGCCCAAATGGCACGCCGCGACGAAAACTCTCCTAGGCACCGGGCACGTGGCGCGATACAGAGGCAACCACCTAGAAAAAAACCGCCCCCGCTGGACGGCCTACTCCTCGTACGACCCGGACGCGCGCACGTGGGAGCCTTGGAAGAGGCTTAATATGCCCGACAAGCCCGAGTTCTACAACGCCGGCGCAGGTTCAACGCAACGCGTGGACTTGTCCAACGGCGATATCCTGCTTCCCTTCTACTTCAAAGCCAAAGGTGAGTCATTATCAAGCGCCGCGGTTATGCGTTGTCGCTTCGACGGTGAAACGCTCCGATACGTCGAGCACGGCAACAAGATGACGGTGGCGGAAGAGCGCGGCATGGGTGAGCCGTCACTGGCTTCATTCCAAGGGCGGTATTACCTGACGATTCGGAACGACCTGAGGGGCTACGTGACAAGCGGGGAGGATGGCCTTCATTTCGATCCCCCCAAGCCTTGGACGTTCGACGACGGTGAAGAACTCGGAAGCTACAACACGCAGCAGCATTGGATCACCCATCCAGAGGCCCTATTTCTTGTCTATACACGGCGCGACCCGGCCCACGACCACGTGTTCCGACACCGCGCGCCGCTGCGCATCGCACGCGTCGACCCTCAAAGGCTATGTGTCATACGCGCCTCCGAACGTGAGTTGGTACCGGAGCGCGGCGCGCGCCTGGGCAATTTCGCCATCACCAAGGTGAGCGAGGCGGAGACATGGGTGACGGTGGCGGAGTGGATGCAGCCGGTGAGGTGCGAACGCTACGGCTCGAATAACGCCGTTTACGTTGCGCGCATCATCTGGATGGATTAGGACATGCAGGAAGGGGCAGGTGAAGGCCGGTAACCTCCAGTAACGGATTGCTGTCGCTCGTTCAATGCTTGTTCGCCGCCTGGCGTAGATTCGCTCGGTTCTTCGTACCTCTACGACTTAAGGCGGCGGAAGGCGGCAAGGGGGCAGGTGACGCTCGTCATGTAGACGGGATTCTGGCGATGGCCTCCTTCCGGGTGGAAACACTCCCAAGGAAGAGCCGAACTCCTCGCCTTTTCGGAAGTCTCCCTCTCGCAGTTCGGCAACGTACTCCTCGGCAAGCGTCCTGGCAAGTCCAGGATCCTCCCGGGCGATTGCATAGGCAACCCAGCCTGTCGCCGTGCCCCAATAGGCACCGTTCTGATACCGGTTCTTCGGGCCGAGACTCATCTCCCAAGCGGTTGACTCGCTGTAGTCGCCGGTAGTCGGTACATGCCGGATGTTGCCGCGCCACGCGATGGCGCCGTCGCGGTAGGCCCTCGCCAACGCTTGGCACGCCGAGGCCTCATCCTCCGGCGCCAAGGCGCTCAGGTACACGGCAAAGGCCGTGCCCCAAACATCCGGCTGCGCGCTCGTCTCCGTAGCGCCGCGCAGCATGCCCGAGTCCGTGGCAAAGGCGGCGGGAACGGCCCGCCTCAAACCTCGGGCGATGTCTTGATAGTGAGATGCCCTTCCTCCGTCGCCTTGCTGTTCAAGGAGATGAGCCAATTCACCGGCCGCCCGCAGTTTCAACAATGAGGCAAATAGCAGATCCCCCGTGTGCACGATGGTGTCGTTGAAACCGAAGCCGATGCCGCGGCAGCCCGCCTCGGCATACACCAGCCCCGTGTCGGGACGTGAAGGAGGCATGGCGAAGGCCGCCTCCAAACGCTCCATAAGCGATTTGCCGCCCACAGCCACGTCCAAGATGGCCGCGTCGCCCGTCTGCGTGACGTAGACGGCCGCCATGTGCACGAAGTAGAAGGCGTCGTCCAGCGGGGGAAGCTCTCCCCAGCGCGGGCCGCCCTGTCCCTCGAAATCATCGAGAGTACCTGGAAAAAAGATAGGGCGGCCGTCAAGCGTGATGTGGTCGGGCACGGAGCCGGGCGGCACGGTGCTGCCGCTCGGCAACGCCCCAAGAGTGTCTTGCTGGTTCTCGGCGGTGAGGAGCAGGGCGTGGCGTTGCTCGGAAGGCGTGATAAGCCCGGATTCAAGGGACATGGCGAAATCGCGTATCCAAAAGGCGGGATAACATGCCCTTCCGCCGGGCCGAATGAGGGTGTCGCCCGTCGTATTGACGCCGCCGCTCACCGAAGCGCCCGGCACGATGCGCGACGCCTCTACGACATCCGCGGCCAGGTTTTCGAGAAAGCGGAAGTCCTCCGCGCAAGGGAAAGCGGAGCGCCCCGTTGCCACCGTGAAACACCCTCCCATCATGGATAAGCACGCGAACGCCGTGGCGATACGGCCCGTCATTGCCCGGCCGTGTTTGGGGCGTCGCCCCGAGCCAGCTCGTCGTGGGCATACCGCAACAGCTTCTCGGTGGTTTCCCAACTGATGCACGCGTCCGTGATGCTGACACCGTAGCGCAATTGCCCGACACCATCGGGCATCGGCTGCTTTCCTCCGTAAAGATTGCTCTCCAACATGAATCCGATGAGCGAATTCGTCCCGTCCAGGCGCTGCTGCAAGACACTGCGCAACACGTGGCGCTGTAGCTCCGAACGCTTCCCCGAATTCGCGTGGCTGCAATCTACGACAAGCAGAGGCTCGAGGCCCGACTTGCGCATCTGCTCCTCCGCCTCCGCGATGCTCACGGGATCGTAGTTCACCGACCCGCGCCCGCCGCGGAGAATGACGTGTCCGCCCGCGTTGCCGCGCGTCGCTACGACACAGGTGTGGCCGTCGGCGTCGATGCCGAGAAAATGATGCGGCTGCCGCGCGGAATTCATCGCGTCGATGGCCACCTGCAGGTTACCGTCGGTGCTGTTCTTGAATCCGACGGGCATCGAAAGGCCGCTGGCCATCTCCCGGTGCGTCTGCGACTCCGTCGTCCGCGCCCCGATGGCCGCCCAGGTAACCGTGTCGGCGAGGTACTGAGGCACGATGGGATCCAGCATCTCCGTTCCCGCGGGAAGCCCCAACTCGGCGATCTCGATGAGGATCTCACGCGCCTTGCGGAGGCCCGTAGCCATGTCGTAACTGCCATCGAGGTGAGGGTCGTTGATCAGGCCCTTCCATCCGATGGTGGTGCGCGGCTTGCCGAAGTAGGCCCGCATGACGATGAAGAGGTGGCGCTCCAGTTCCCCGGCCAGGTGTTTCAGCCGCCGCGCGTAGTCGATGGCAGCGTCGTGATCGTGGATCGAGCACGGCCCGACAACGGCCAACATCCGGCCGCTCTCACCTCTAAGAATCTGGTGCAACGCGGCGCGTCCCGCCACCACGCTTTCCCCGGCCTTTTCCGTCATCGGCACGGCGCTCTTCAATTCCCGCGGCGTGATCAGCGGCGTGGTTGAAAGAACATTCAGATCTTGTGTCTTGTGCATAATGCCACCCGGCCCCGGAAGCGAGCCGGTGTTCCGTTTGTGTATTTACCAGCGATCCACTTCAATTGTAGCGCACAGAAACCCTCGCTTGCGAACGCCGGGCGTTTCGTCGCATCATGATCTCATGAGCCGTAAACCTTCCCACCGAGCCATGATGTTCCGCTTCTCCCTTTACGGCTTCCTCAAGAACCAGCAGTATTACGAGCCCTTTCTGATACTCGCGTTCCGGGAAAAGGGACTCTCCTTCTTTCAGATCGGCTTGTTGATCGGTTTCCGGGAGCTGTGCGTCAATCTTTTCGAAGTGCCCAGCGGCGCCGTCGCGGATCTCTATGGTCGGCGTCGCTCCATGATCATCTCCTTCGTGGCGTACATCATCTCCTTCCTCATCTTCGCCTGGAGCGCCGTCTACTGGCATTTCTTCCTGGCCATGTTCCTCTTCGCCTGCGGGGAGGCGTTCCGCACCGGCACGCACAAGGCCATGATCTTCGACTGGCTCGCCGCCCAGGGCAGACAGGATGAACGCACCAAGACATACGGATTCACCCGGAGTTGGTCGAAGCTCGGCTCGGCCCTCTCCGTTGTGATCGCCTCCGCGCTTGTCTTCTGGCGGGGGCGCTACAGCGATATCTTCCTTCTGTGCATCGTCCCCTACATCGTGAATATCTTCAATTTCCTCGGCTATCCACTCGAAACCGAGGGAAACCACGACAGAAAAGGCGAAAAGGGCCGGGTCGGCCTCCACGTGTGGGCCGCACTGAAAGACGCCTGGCGGCGGCGTGAGCAGCGCCGCCTGATCCTCGAATCCATGGGCTTCGAGGGCATGTTCAAGGTTGCCAAGGACTACCTTCAGCCCACGCTCAAGCAGGCGGCCGCGGCCTTGGCCTTGCCGGCGCTTATCGGGCTCGCCGATCGCGAGCGAATCGCCATCCTTGTCGGCGCCGTCTATTGCGTACTACACCTACTCTCTAGCGTGGCGTCGCGCCAGGCTCACCGCATCGTCGCGTGGCGCGGGAGTGAAGACGCGGCATCGAGGGCGATATGGCTTGCCGCCCTCGGCCTCTACGCATTATTGGCTCCGACACTGTTCTTGCACCTGCTCCCCGTGGCGATTCTGGCCTTCATATGTATCCACCTCATCCAAAACGTCTGGCGCCCCGCCCTCGTCAGCCGCCTGAACGCCTGCTCCGACCCCGCCAAGGCGGCTACCACTCTCTCCATCGAATCGCAGGCGAAGTCCCTGTTCGCTGTTATTGTTGCACCTGCCTTGGGCCTCGCAGTCGACCACGGGGGACTGTGGATTGTCGGCGCCTTGGGCGCGGCGTGCGCCGCCGTGGCCGTTCTCTCGGCGCGGCGCGGAGAACTCAAAGACGCATCGGCCGCCGACACTGGACACCACCCGGCGCCATGAACCTATAATGTTGGGCCTTTCAGACGGAAGAGGCGCCGCACGACAGCAATATGGGGAGAGTCGAGAATGACGCAACTGTCAACGAGAGAACGTTTTGCGCGTATGTACGAGCATCGGGATGCCGACCGCATCCCCATCATTGACGGCCCGTGGAGGTCCACCATCGAGCGGTGGCGTCGAGAGGGCATGCCGGAAGATGTCAACTTCGTCGATTTCTTTGGCCTCGACCACGTGCCCCGTATCAACGCCGACAACAGCCCTCGCTACGAGGGGAAGGTGATCGAGGAAACGGAGGAGTACACCATCAGCACCACCAGTTGGGGCGTGACCCTTCGGAGCTGGAAGCACGCGGCCTCCACGCCCGAGTTCCTCGATTACACGGTGGTCGATCGCGACTCCTGGGAGAAGACCAAAGCCCGCATGACCCCCACGCGCGACCGCGTCAATTGGGATTATCTCAAGAGCGACTACAAGCTCTGGCGCAAGCGCGGCGACTGGATCGTCGCGGGGCTGTGGTTCGGATTTGACGTCACTCATTCCTGGATGGTGGGCACCGAGCGCATTCTCATGGCCCTCATCGCCGATCCGGAATGGTGCATGGACATGTTCAGCCACTTTCTCGACGTTGATCTCGCGCTGCTGGACATGATCTGGGAGGAGGGCTATGAGTTCGACGCCGTCAATTGGCCGGATGACATGGGCTTCAAGCATAACCAGTTCTTCTCAGTGGACACGTACCGCAACATTCTGAAACCCGTGCACAAGCGCGCCATCGAATGGGCTCACGCCAAGGGCGTCAAGGCCGAGCTTCACTCCTGCGGCGACGTCAATCCCTTCGTGCCGGAGTTCATCGATATCGGCCTCGACGCCCTCAATCCGCTCGAAGTGAAAGCCGGCATGAATCCAGTTCAACTCAAACGCGACTACGGCGATGACCTTGTCTTCCACGGCGGCATCAACGCCGTCTTATGGGATGACGTAGACGCCATCACAGAGGAGATGCGCCGCGTCGTACCTGTAATGAAGGAATCCGGCGGATACGTCTTCTCGTCCGATCACTCCGTGCCGTCCAGTGTGAGCCTTGAGAACTTCCGCCACATCGTGAATCTGGCCAAGGAGCTGGGCTCCTACGAGTGATCACGCGCCTGCGTGTCCAGTGCCGAGAACCAGATAGGAGTATCGCCATGCAGAAACACACTTTGAGGCTGGCAGCCGGCGCGTATTGCATCGGGCTGTGGCTATTCGCGCCGATGGCCCTGGCCGACTCCTCTCCCCTTTCGGCCGACGTGCCCTTGATTGTCGCACCGAATCAAGCCGACGCTTGGAATGCCGTGATTTCGCTTCCCTTGCCTGCCGAAGCGGCGAAGGAGCTCTACGCGAGCGGCAGCGCGCCATCCTTCGAGCTGGCCGGGAAGGAGGCCGTGGCCCGGCCCATCGGCTGGTGGGAACGCGGCCAAGTGCCCCGCCGCGTGCTTGTCTCCCTGGCCGGCGACAAGCCCATCGGGACGGCGCCCAAGCTGACGGTTACGTCGTCCGCCGCCACCCCAGCGCCGGGGACATCCCCCTGGACGGTGTCGCGGCGTGCTTTCAAGACAAATGATTGGACGGGTTACAAGGTCGTTCTGCGCGGCGGGAGCAACGCCGAGTCGTTCTCACGATATGACGATCTCGTGCTTGGCTACGGGGGCAAAGAGATCACGCTGCGCTTCGGCACACGGCGCGACAAGTTCCACGACTCATCGGCCTTCGCAGGCGCCCATGACTGGTGGCAGTGGATCGCCCTCGACACGCTGCTCGAATCGCCTGAACTCACCCTCGTCCGAGCGGGCGGATTCCTGTACAACGAAGACACCTTCCTGTTCGCGGACGTGTACCTCGAACTCTTCGGCAACGGCGTCGCCCGCATCTACGCCCACTTCGTCAACACGCGTGTCATCGGAGACGGCTGGGAGTACTTCGGCATTCCCGTCATCGGCATCGGCGCCGGTTCCGCGCACGCCGACATGGACCTCGACGGCTCGGAGACACGCTTCGCTCTCGGGACGGCCGCCCTCGACGTGGCCGAATCCGCGGAATTCGTCAGCGAAAAGCACCCGGGCCGCCTGTACGCCCATGAAGGACTCACTGTATACCAGCCGTACCAGGATCAGCGCGTTACCGATAAGGTGCGCACTTTCGGCAAAGAGTTCGTCGTGGACATTGGCGACGCCACCATGCTGCGCGGGCTCGCCCGAACCGTTCGGTTCACCCTCAGCCTCTCCAACGCCCCGCCAAAGGTGGCCCGGCTCCTGGCGCCCTCTTGGCTGTACGCTATTAGCGGCGAACTCTGGCCCGGGGAGAACCTGCCCGTCGAGTGGCGCTTCGCGCAGACGTCGCACCAGATCGCCGCAAGCATCGCCCGGCCTGATCCGCGCTACGACGGCACTTTCGAGGCGGGCTATTCCGATCAGGCGTCGGAAGGACAGGGCGGCTCAGCACTCATCTTCTCGGCCATGTTCTCGGAAGATCCCTACCATCTCGCACGCGGCCTGTCCTACGCCTACTGCTGGGCCGACATCATGACGGATCACGTCGACTGGAGCGTCCGCCAGCCTTTCACCGGCTACTACTGGAAGACGATCACGTACAACAAGTTCAACGACATCATCTGGGCCTACTTGGAGACGGGCGACCCCTACCTCCTCGAAACCGCCGAGCACGTGGCCAACGGCTACTACGCCCAGTTCCGCGCCGTGTGGCCGACGCGGAGCATCGGGCGCGGCACATGGCCGACGTCCGGCCTCGTCATGCTCTACGAGTACACGCGCCGCCCCTACTATCTCGAAAACGCACTGGACATTGTTCACAAGAGCCTCGCCACCTTTGACGACCCGAATGAGTTGCCCGGCCATCAGATGGGCGTCGGCCCGAACGGCATCGGCAACTACAATGAGCCCGACGGCCGTGGTTTCGCCGACCTCGTCCTCGTGCGGACGGCCGTCGAGACGCTGCTTCAGGAATCGGACGTGCTCCCGGCCGAGGAGCGGCAAGCCACGCTCGACAAAGCCGCTCGTGTTTTGGAGATCGCCCTGGACGGTATCCGCTACAAGAAGGAGAACCTGTCAGAGGCTAAATTCATCGATTGGTTCTATTACGAAACCAACGTGATGATCATCACCATGCTCCCCCTCGCACAGGCCCTGGGGCGCCCCGATCTCGCCGCGGAACTCGAGGAGTGGATGGCACTCGCCGAAGACTTCCTCAAAGGCCCACGTTCCGGCCGGCCGCAATACGCCATCATCGGGCGGCCCTACTACGACGCCGCAACCCTCGGCGCACGGTGGGAAAACGGCGCGCTGGTGATCCACCCCGATTGGCTGCCCGTGCAGGAAGCCGCGGGCGAAACGGCCGTGGTGCGCACACCCGCCGGCGTCGTCAAGCTCAAGATATCCAAGGCGGCCGACGGAAGCGTTCGCATCAAGCCCAAGGGCAAGGCCCCTTGCCCCGTGCGGATCGAGTAAGTAAGATACCGGAGGCCCTTTGGCGCACCACAGGATTCTTCCGGAAAATGAGAAGGAGATTCATCCCATGCGCAAGCTCAGTGTCGTAGCGCCCGAATGGTGGGATTTCACCACTCTCGACGACGAACTCATCAACGACGTCGCTAAGCTCACCCCCGAGGATATGCTCCAATGCTCCCGCGATGGCTTTAACGTCGTCTTCTACGACACCCTGGAAGACTTCTACCTGGCCGAGGCCCTCGAGTACATCGAAGCCTGGGCGCAATCCACCCCGGATAATCCCGTGGGCATCTGCGGCCCCATCGGCCCTACCGAACAGCTTCCGCTTGTCGCCCGGCTTGTCAACGCCATCGGGCTCGACCTCGCCAAGAAGGGCGCCCACTTCTGGGGGATGGATGAATGGGTGCTTGACGGCGTCCCCGTCGGAACGGATCACCCCCTGTCCTTCATGAAAGCCGACAAGGAACTCTGCTTCGGTCGCATCCGGCCGGAGTTACGCATGCCCGAGGAGAACATGCACTTCCCCTCCGGCGACCTCGCCGCCTACAGCGCGCTCTACGACAACATCCGCTGCGCCATCATGCAGGGCGGACAGGGCGACGTGAAGCATTGGGCCTTCAATGACCCCCTCAAGCGCGAAGGCGCTTACAAAGACGCCCCGCCCTCACCCGAGGAATACCGCAAACTCGCGACGCGCGTTGTGGACTTGCACCCGATGACGGTTATGCAGAACGCCCGCACCTCCGGCGGCGGCGTCGTCACCGGTGTGCCCACCCAGGCGAGCACCGTCGGCCCCGTCGAGACGTGGAAGGCCGATAAGGTGTCTATTTGGCAAGCCGGCATGCATGACAACCCCTTCGGCATGCGCTTGACCACCTTCATGATCGGCAAGAAACTGCCCGACGCAGCCGTGCCAATGAGCCTCCTCGCCGATCATCCCAATGTCCAGTTCAACTTCTACCGCCACGGTATCGGCACCTGCGAAGTCGAGATGCACTAAGGAAGGGACAAGACAGAGTTCACGACAGGATCAACAGAATTGACAAGACGCGATTCGGAAATCATGTCAATCATGTAAATCCTGTCGATTCTTGCCTCTTTCTGTATTCCCGGTACTTCCGCTTGACGGTTACCGACGGCCCGAAGTTGATCAATAGGCCGTCGTCGATGGCCATCGCTGTCAGGTAGTTGACGAGTTGGACTTCATGTTCGGCAGCTACCTCTTGCACCGCCTTCAACTCGACAATCAGTTTCTCTTCAACAATCAAGTCGGCAAAGAAGTCGCCCACTACCTCCCCGCGGTACATCACCGGGATTGGATGCTGCTGCTTCACCGCCAAACCTGCTTTGACAAGCTCCATCCGCAAGGCGTTCTCGTATACCTTCTCCAGAAATCCCGCACCCAACGCATTATGAACTCGATAAGCACATCCGATTACCGCGTGCGTCAACTCATCGATGTCCATCCCAAGTCCCCTTATCGGACAGGATTAACAAGATTGACAAGATTCAATCCGAAAATCATGTTAATCATGTAAATCCTGTCCGTTTCTCCTCGACCCACGTTGCAGCCCCTAATCTATCGCTGCAATCCGTTGCCCGGGCCTTCCCTCGATCTGTGCTCCTATCTTCCTTGCGGGTGCTATGAGCGGGGTCGGCGTCCTCTACAGCGAGACAGTCCTCTGGAGCAATTCACGCCACCGGATAAAGCGCGACAGTTCCAGGAAACTGTTGATATCGATGTAGCGTTTCCGATATCTGGGCAGCCTGAGAATCCTCCGAAGCTCCTCCTCGACTCTTTCGCGTATCTCCTCAACCGTCTCATCGGGGCAGAAAGAAATCTCAAATAGATCACCTTCCCGGACGAAATGTCTGTGCCTCATGGTTCGTCGGATAGACTTCGCCGTGACCCACCACACTATTCCCCGCACTTGGTTTCCAAGCGCATAGACCTCTATCCAACCCACAACGTCGTTGAATTCGCGTGGATACCATTTGTTGTCATCGAACCACTCCCGGCAAACGGAGCCTGGTTCTCCGTAACGTTCTCTTTCCGCACGCATCTCCCGCTCAAACTGAGCAGGTTTGCAGCGGTAAACTGGTATTGCTGCTATCCAGACTTCTGGTGCCATGCGCCCCCAGATTCTCCCGTGACTGTCTGCAATCTCCGTTGATTGTCTGACGTCGCCTCTCCCCCGAAATAGCCCGTAGCCCTCGCCGCGAAGGACAGGCCGATGGGTAGAAGGATGAGCAAAGCCAGTAGAGCCACCGCGGGACGCCACTGGAAGCCGTCTTGGTTGAAGAGCTGGGCCTCTCCGTGAGCCAGAAGCTCTTTGAGAAGAAGGGCCGGGATGCAGACTATGGATGTTAGTAACCAGAAATAGAGAAACCGCACCAACACCACCCAGCCGTGCCTCCAATGCCGCCAAAGATGCATAGCCATTCCCCCCATAGATAGACGCCCCGAGAACGCGTCACGTTCATTGTAGTAAGCCATGTGCAAAGAACGCAACAGGACGCTCACCTAAGTGATCCCCAGTTTTGCGATAGGTGCATGAATAAGGGCCAAACACGAGTTTCCGACCTGTATACTGGCGAAAGTCGACCAAAACCGTCGTCAGCAGGAGGATTTTTCATGTTTGGCCCGAGCAAGATTATGAAGTGGTTCGACCGGAATCTGCAAGAGGTGCGACGGTCGCGACGCAAGACGCTGGCCCATATCGCGGCAGGAGCCATGAAGATGAAAGGGGTCGGCGTGTTGGCGTTGGGACGCGCCATGGATGGCCCGGCACTCGCAAAGCACCGTATTAAAAGGGTGGATCGCTTCTTAGGCAATGAGCAGGTGGAAGCCTTCGCCATTGCCAAGGCGTTGTTCAACATCCTGCGAGGCCAAGACCGACGGCCCTTGGTCCTGGTCGATTGGACGGATCGCGGTGCCTTCGAACAACTGGTTCTCTCCATTCCCCAAGACGGCCGCTCTATGCCGTTCCACGCCATCTCCATCGATTCGACCAAATTCGGGACGGAAAGTGAAGGGGCTCTCATCCAAGCTGAACGAGAGATTCTGCGAGACCTGCACGCCATGTGTCCGCCCGGCGTGACTCCGATTATCGTGGCCGACCGGGGCTTCGGAAACGAGCGCTGGATACGCGATGTCACAAACTGGGGATGGTGCTTTGTGCAGCGTCTGTCCAAGAATCATTGGGTCGAAACCGAGCACCACATCGGCACCCTCCCCGAACTGGGGATACGGCGAGGCTATCGCCCCAAAGACTGGGGCTGGGGCACGATGGGAGAAAAGGACGCCGACAACAAGACGCCCTTTCGGCTGGTCACCGTCTTCGGTTGGGAGGCCGACGAGCCGTGGTATCTCATTACAAACATTGAAGATCGCGAGGCCCGGGCCATCACATCCATCTACGCGAAGCGCTGGTGGACTGAAATGATGTTTCGAGATCTGAAGAACCGCAAATGGGGGCTCGGCATGGACGAAGTGAAACTCACCTCCCGCCAGCGCACCGCTGTGCACTTCATCATCGTCATGCTTGCCTTCATTCTTCTGTGCGCCTTCGGCGCCTTCGCCGAAACCAAAGACTTCGGCGAACAACTCAAAGCAAACACCGCCGAGAACAGAGCCCTCTCCCTCGCCGCCACAGGAAACCACTTCATCGAATTCATCGGACGAACCACCGTTGCTATGGCCATCGCTAGATTGGTCTACGCACCTACATAGAACCAAACTGGGGAGTACTCAGGACGCTCACATCCCTATGCCGGCACGAGGCCGTGCGGCGCTCTGCATGGCGTGCCGGAGAATGTCCGTCAGCAAGGCACGAAGGCATGAAGATCCTCGTCGGCTTCGTGTCTTTGTGACTTTGTGGTGAAATGAGACAAACAGCCCAGGCGCCCTGCCCGCACGTCTCGTCCTGCACGACCTTCCCGGCCACCTGCGTCACCTACCGCGGACTCAGCGCGTCCCCTATTCAACGGCCTTCAACTTGAGAAGACGCGTCTGTCCGGGCTCGAGAGGTAGCTTGAAGGTACGCTTCCTCGGCCATCCGGCGGCGGGATCGAGCAGATCCGTCACGTCAGCCGTCTGAGTCAGCTCGATGAGGCGCTCGCCGGCGCCCTGGGCGTGAATAGCGATGAGGTCGCTTCCGAGATGAATCGTGTCGTAGAGCCGCGCCGGCGTCATCCCGACATACACATGCTTCTCGAAGATCTGGAGGATCTCGCGAAGCAGCGAGGGCGACAGGGCCGGCTCGGCGATGTAGACGGAAGTCCACCCCGCTTCGAGGAAGGCTATCGCCGCACTGACGCGCTCGGAGTCACCATACTTGGCAACAACGCTGGCTTCCTCGTCTTCAATGTAGAATAGCGGCGACCACGTGCGCTGCGAGCCCAGCGGCTCGTTCTCCCGAACCCACCGTTGGGGCAATTGGCAGATGGAACCCGCGACGGCAGGGCCATCGAACGCCTTGACAGTCATCCCGGTGGTGGCGCTGATATTCTCCTCGGCAGCCGTCTCATCGAAGTACCCTGGCGCATACAGCCAGAGGGCGGCCGCGCCATTCTCGGCCAAACGCGCGTGGAGCAAGTCGCGCTCATCCCGGGACAGGTGAAACGCGTTCACGAAAAGATAGACGGCGGCGAGTGGCGCGGGCGCGTTGAGTACATCGTCAAGCAAATAGAAGTGCACCGGACATCCAGCCTGAAGGGCGCAGTCGGCCACCGCTCGGAGGAGCGCGGCGTTGACATCGCGATCGCACCTCTGGAAGAAGCGCGCGGCTTCATCCACAACGACGGCTAAGGCGGCCTCCCCCTTCGGCTCGCGGAGAAGCCGTGTGGGCTGGGCCTCCGACGCTCCGGCAGCGGCGCAATGAATCGTATAGACATCGCGCATCCGCTCAAAGCGGCGCCACATGTCCTCATCGCACAACTGGCCACAAGGTTCGAGATCGGCCCAGACAAGGCCCAGTTCATGCGTCAAGGCCGCCGCAAAGGTGCGCGCCTGAACGCCATACACGTTTTCCACGGGGACACGCGCCGCGTGAGCGGCGGCCTCATCGTCATGGCCCATGGCTATCCCGGTGCGTGTATCGTCTATCACGAGCCAACGCTTTCCGTGCAACCGGGCGCTGTCTACGGGCCCCATGAATCCGCCTGTGCCCCCAACGCCGCGGTTGGTGTAGGACATCGGACTGACAAAGCCATCGACACCGCTATCCATAAGCGTACGCAGCGCAAAATGCCCGGCGTCATTGCCAGGGACCTCGAAAGAGTAGCCGTAGGGGGCAAGCACAAGGACATCCGGCCCGGCCTTGTCTTTGACATGCTCGGCTATCCACGCAATCGTGCTCGCCGTGAAGTCCGACAGAAACTCAAGGTAATCCGCAAAGGGACGCTCCGCGGGCAACTCGAAGAACACGGATTCCGTGCCGGAGCTTGCGGGCTTGTCCGGCACGGAGGCGGAGGCGAGGGTGATCGCCTCATCGGCCCAGGCCGCCTGGAGGGCCTCGTCATCGTAGCGCTCCGACAGCCAGGCGCGGAAGGCCGCCGTGTTCGCCTCAGAGCGATCATAGCCGTCCGCGAGAATCCAAGCGCCTTGCTCAAGGCAAGAGACAATGTAGCCTCGTATTGGAACGCGCGTCTTCCGGCCGGCAAGCTCGTCCAGCCCATCCAGGGCCGCCGCCAGCCAAGCCTCCGAGGCGATAGACACACGGGCGGGCATTTGGCCTTCCAGAACGGCCGCCGCCTCCGGGTGCGCGTCCAGCCACGCGGGGGACGGATCCAGCGTCACCCGCAGCATGGCCTCCGCCTGCGCGTCACTGGACGCAAGAAGACTGAGCGCGTCCCGCAGCTCGTCAAGGGGGGCATCGCCCGGCTCCCAGGTTAGGCGCGTCGAGATGACATACTGGTGAATGCCCGCCGCGGAGGCCATGCGGATTTCATCGGCCGCCGCATTGGGATCGGCCCGAAGACAGGGGCCGAGAGAGAGATAGAGAGGCGCCGTCACGGCAGGCGCCGCTTCGTGCGGGCCGGATGAGGCGTCGGCCGACGATGGCTCGCTGGCCGCGATGCCGGGCGCAGCCGCGGGCGGCCGCGAGATGCCGAGCCCGCCGAGCCAGAATCCGGCTAGAATGACCACAACCACAAGGGCAAGAAATGCCGCCGCATACAAGAGAGCGGTTCGCACTTATTCCATTCCTCCCGAGTCGTCGCCAAAAGGTTCGATGCCAATCCAACCGCCCACATCCACCGACTCTCCGGTGTCCTCCGCCTCGAAAATGCGCTGCGCCCTGAATTCGACAACTGCCCCGGGGACGTCGATGACCTCCTCGCCGCGGCCATCCGTAGACAGCACGGCGATACGCTGATCGCCGGCCATGACGTGGATATCGGTTGCCCCCAAGTGAGGAAAGGGGTTGGCGTGGTTGAGGCGAAGCCGTGCCGCGCCCGTCTTGTAGGTGGCTCGCCGGGCCATGGGCCGCAGAATCATGCCGTTGATCTCGCGGGGCGCGTACCACCCGTTCTGCGGCAACTCAACGCCCCCGAAAAACAGCGGACGCCGGCGCACCATCGGCCAGAACAGGGCCTTGCTCATGCCCTGCTTACGCCTGCGCCTGCGCTCGGCCAGGTCTTGAGGCACATACAAAAGCGCCGAAGCCCAAGCCGACAGATGCGCCCAGAACTGGCCGTAGGCGCGATCCAGAAGGGCACGGCCAAGGGCGCGTCCTTCCCCTTCGATAAGGGCCGGCAAAACCCGCCCGGCCTTCGACAGCGGGAAGTTGCGCAGGATCACCCGCATACGATTTCTCGTGTTCCAGTAGTACTTGACGCGGGAGACGCTCGCGCCGCCAAATGTCGCGCTGAACTTGTGCCGGACGACGGCTTCCGGACAGGTGCGCACTTCGTAGCCTGCATCCCAGATCCGCATCGCGAGGTCGACGTCGTCCAAGTAGTAGCCCCAGTCCTCAGGCATGAGGCCGGCCTTGCTGAGGGCATCGGCCCGCAAGAAGCACGCGCCGCCGCAGGCGCCGAGTACGGCGCGCTCTTCATCCCATCGGGGCGCGTCGAGGCGCCCGAAGGCGCGATCCCAGGCGCTACCGATGATTGAGCACTCGATGCCGATGGAGTTAAGCAACTGGCCATCGGCGAAGAAAAGCATCTTCGGCGCCAAGGCGCCGGTAGCCGGCTGCCGCTGGGCCGCCTCGACGAGCCGCGCGATAGCATCTTCCGCAACGGCGGTATCATCATTCAGGAGCAGCGCATAGTCCGCGCCGGCCTCCAACGCGCGCCGCAGGCCCGCGTTTCCTGCGCGGCACCACCCCAGGTTCTCCCCGCACTCGACCACTTCGACGCGAGCGTCGTGCCCGAATGAATCGCGCACGAAAGCGGGCGAGCCGTCGTGACTGTCGTTGTCCATAAGAACAAACCGGCAGTGGCTGTAGGAGCCGGCAAGGAGGGAGCCGAAGCAGTCGCCCAGATGCTCCTTGCCATTGCATGTGACAACCACGACGTAGACGAGGGGATCAGCCATAATCACGGGAGTATACCAGCAGCATCCCGAGCATTAAACGGTGCGCGGCGTGGGGCGCGTTTCCCCTTGGAATTACCACGTGAAATGCGGTAGAAATAGGCCTTCGCCACGATCAGATTATTGGACGGGATTGCTTCGCCCCGATAAACGATACACCGTGAGGAGATATCCATGAAGATTGGCGTACTCGGCACCATCTGCTTCGACGAAATTCTGCTGCTTGACGGGAGCCGCCGCGAAAGCTTCGGCGGGATCACGTATAACGCGGCGGCGCTGTCAAGCGTCCTTGGAGACGGCGACGCCGTGCTGCCGCTGTCCAACGTGGGCGAGGATCGCTACGACGCGGTTCTAGCGGCGTTTTCAGGCATGCCGCACGTGGATGTGTCCGGACTCACCAAGACGCCGGGACACCTGATGCACGTGGCGCTCACGTGGCTAACGGAAGCGAAGCGGGATGAAAAGGCCCTCTACCGGATGCCTCCCTACGATCTGCCGACCTTGGCCAAGGCGGGCGACTGCGACGGCGTCCACGTCAACTTCATCCACGGCACGGAACTGGACATCAAGACACTGGCGGCATTCCGGGCGCAGTTCTCCGGCCTACTATCCCTCGACGTGCATAACGCCATCTCGGAATGGCACGAGGACGGGACGCGCTCGTGCGTCGGCTTCCAGGAGTGGCCGGACTGGGGGGCCCACTTCGACACGGTGCAGTGCAACGAATTCGAGGTGGACGCCATGTTCGAGCGGAGCGTGACGACGCGGCAGGACTACATCGCGGCGGCCAAGGAGATCTGCGCGGCCGGCCCGAGAGCGGTGTCGGTAACACTCGGACCGGAGGGCGCGGTGATGGTTCATCGCAAGGACGACGACTTCTTCCTGATCGACATCGACGTGCTGCCGCCGAAGAAGGCGGTGGACACGACAGGCTGCGGCGATAGCTTCTCCGCGGGATTCCTGATCGGCATGCTGACGCACGACGACCCGGCCACGGCACTGGCCTGTGCAAGCGTGGTAGCGGGCGTCAATTCCCGGTATTCCGGCATCGGCCAGCTCAAGGAAGCTCGCGATTACTTGGCCACACCCCGCGGCCACTTCGCGGTGTTCCAGGACAAGCCCGCCGACTGGCCGGGAGAGCCCATCTAAGGATGCGGCCAGAAAGCCACCGTACAACGGGCACGAAGGTTCTCGGCGTCAAGATGGAAGAACATACCCAAATCGGCAGGTAAGCCGGGCAGGTTTCACGCCAATCGCGGGAATATGCAGGCTGCAAGCCCGCACCACAATAGGGCCCTTCTCAGGACTTTGGCAAGCGGTTCTTGACAAATGGCGAGCGCGCCGGAGATTGTGGCGCAGGCATCCTGCCTGCCTCCGGCGCGCGGGCTTGGGATGCAGAACCACGCTTACGTGCGGATTCTGGACATACAAGCGCTCTCTGGCCAGGTTCCTAGGCGCGGCGTTCGGCTATTCCTGACGCTCTGCGTCGCCGCTGTCGGACAGGTGGACGGGTTCCTTGCCGATTTGCCGCTCCGTAGCGCTACGGCGTTCGGCTATCATACGCTCCGCGATGGCCTTGATCTGAAGGCGAAACCACTTATCCGTCTGGGTGCCGGGGCGGTAATCGGCGGGCCCTATCATGTGGACGCGCCCGTTCTCGTGGAGCCGGACGGCCTGGGCGAATTGCTGCTCGGAGTCGCTGTCATAGACGGCGTAGGTTAGGCCGCCGCTTCTTTTCACCACCGAGAAAGACGGGACATCGCTTGGGCCGTCGGCGACGTAGATCATGTTCTTGAAGGGCACCCGCCGCTCGTTTTCGGGGATGTTATCGTTGACGCTGATGCTGTCCAGCTTGTTCACGCCTTTATTGATCTCGAAGAGGGCGCGCGTTTTCGTCGTATTATTGAGGAAACCGGCGATCTGCCCGATAGGCCCAGGTTCAGGCACAGCATCGAGATCCGCGCCCGGGGCCGCGGGCACTTCGATGAACTCGCTGGCGTAGATGCCTTCGAGAAGCGGCGCGACGGCGGTGCCGCGGATCATCTCGGCCAGTCCCGTACTTGCCACATAGTGCTCGAGCCGGAGTTCGCCAAGGCGAAAGGCCGGGGCGGCCAACACCTCCGCCAAGTCCGACAGAAACTGCGGGATACCTGGGAAAAACTCGATGGCCCCGCCGAACTCGCGCAGCTTGGCATTGGTAAGGCCTGGGAGGCGGCCGTGTTTCACGTACGATAGGAGGTGCCCTAGATAGCACGTATCCCGCTGGACGTGGACGCCCGCGCGTGCGTAATACGCGGGGAGTCGCTGCACTTCGGCCCAGAAGGCGTCCTCGTCGACCCCATAAGCCTCGAAAAGAGGCTTCTGCATGTAATGCGGCGAGAGCGTGCGATCGAAATCCCAGACGATGGCTATGACATTCTGGGCGAAAAGGCCCTTGTCCGACATAGGCTATCCCTCAAGAGTGCGATGACGTCGCCACCAACATAGCAACTGCCGCGCCGCGGCTCAACCGTCAAGCTAATTGAGGGGAGCGCCTCTTGGGGCGAAGGGGCCCGGCATTACTCGGAGGGGGCAATGCCATGCTAGACTGGCCAGTGCATACAATCGGCATAGGATTGGGACTTCGCACGCTAAGTGTTAAACTGCCTGTATACAGGGACTCGAGGTCCCGAAGAAGGCTAGGAATCCATGAAACTACGCACAGAATCCTTGCGATGGGCACTCGGCTCACTTGCCCGCCTCGGCGACACTGACCTCTTTCCGCATCCCATCGAACTGGACGTGCTTTGCGCCGGCCTGGATGAAAGCGTGTCTCTGTTGTCAGAAATAGACATCTCAAACCACATTCCTGGTCCCGCTCGTCGGTTTATCGTTCCTAAGGCCGACCTGTCCTACCGGCAGGCCACACAGCTTGAGCCGCTCGACAGCGTCCTCATTACCGCCCTCATCTGGGAGTCTGGAAAAGACATTGAGGAACGACGACGCCCACGCTCCGAAAACTCAGTTTTCAGCTATCGCTTCGCGCCATCGCCTGATGGCCAACTGTACTCAGAGCCAAGTGCCTGGAACGAGTTCTGGAAGCACTGCGAGCGGATGTCGAAGGAGTTTCCGGTCGTTCTCGTTGCAGACATCGCAGACTTCTACAACCAAGTGTCCCACCACGTGGTCGAGAACCAACTGATTGAGGCAAAATGGAAGAATCAAGCAATCAGACTAGTCCTGCGACTCCTGGAATCGGTTTCCGCGAAAGTCTCACGAGGTATTCCGGTAGGACCTCATTGGACACATCTCCTGGCGGAGGCCTCACTCATCCCGGTCGACAATAGCCTGCACACGCGCGGAATCCGGTTCGCGCGGTTCGTGGACGACATCGCTGTCTTCGCCTCCTCGGAAGAAGAGGCCCGATCTGCCATGTATTCTCTCGCAGAAGTCCTGGATAAGCAGCAACGACTGCACTTGCAGAATACCAAGAGCAGAATCCTCGATACTGCCGAGTTTCAGACACTGTGTACACAGATGCTCGAGGATCGTCCCATAAATGACCTTGAGCGTATGATAGTCAACATAATCCAAAGACACTCGGGAGGGAATCCCTACCAAACCGTGTTACTCAGTGAGCTTTCCGACGAGGAACTACGTGCGTTCTCCGTCGAGGCCGTAGAGAAGATTCTCGGCGACTACCTAGGAGCCGAGCCGCCAGACTATGTTAGGTTGAGGTGGTTCCTTCGCAGACTGGCGCAAGTTGGACATCCTGCCGCGCTGTCGTTTTGCCTAAGGGCGTTCAAACAGCTCCTTCCCGCAATAAGCGAGTTATGTCACTACCTTATCTCGGTTGGCAGGGCCGAAAACGACATTCGGTGGCTGGACATCGGCGACCTCCTGCTTGATGCGCTGCAACAGCCATGCGTGGCTGCCAATGAGTATTTCCAACTTTCGCTCCTGGCCCTTTTCGGTAGGGTTGTCCAACTCAACCATCTGCCGCAGCTCGTTTCTCGCTACAGTAGCGCGCCGCCATTTGTTCGCCGGGAGATCCTACTTGCCGCCGAGGCCGGGGGCGGAGTCGATTGGCTCCGCGAACAAAAGGAACACTTGAGAAGCATGGATCCGTGGACACGATATGCTTTCGTGTTTGCCACACGTCGATTCCCTCCCGACGAAAGGCGGTTCTTTCTCGGAACCGTCCCCGAGCCAGGGCCTCTGGAGCAACTTCTGATTAAGCACGCGAAGGGTGGAGCCTGATGCTCCCCCGAGGACGGCAACCGGAGACGCTGGCCTGTCGCGGCAAGCGAGTGAGGTCTGCCTGCCGTCGCTTCCGTGCAGTACTCGCCGCACCAACCGCGCGTGCGGCGAGGGGATTCTGTCGTGTTCGAGTTTCACGAGCCGGGCCCATTGATTGATGGCGAGCTGGAACTGGTTCCGGCGAAGAGGTATCCCGGCAATCCAGAGAAGGACTATGTGCCCGCCTCCCGCTACCGGGGCCACGCTATCCATGGCCGCCGGAACGTATCGGCATTGGAAGAACCTTCCCTCACGCCTGCGCCAAGGCTATACTCGACCTATGCGGGATCACCCAAGCATAAAGGCCGCTGGGCGGAAGGCGGGCATTGGGGGCACGCGTTGACTGGGCATAGCAAGGGAGAGAGGGCGGATTCGGGCCGTCGTCCCGCCGTGGGGCGGGCGGGTGTAGGCTACAAGCGACTTGTCTTGGCGGTTCTCGTGCTTGTGGCATTCGTGTGCGCGGCGTTCACGGCGGCGGCTTCCGCAATCCTGATCGTCCTGCTCATTCTGAAAGAGCCGGGACACGAGCCGACCCTGGTATTGCGCCTCGCACTCAAGGGCGTGTTCTTCCTTTGCGTCACGGCGGCGGCGTTTGGACTCCTTCGCCGGATGCTGCATGGATTGCTGCTCGGCGATAGGCCGTCAGCCAGGGCGGTTCCGGAGCGGGGATGGCCTGAGCGGGCCGCGTTGACGGCCGTGCTCTTGGCGACGGCCTTCTTGGTTCTTCCAAGGATTGCGCATTATCCCAAAGCCGAGCCGGACGAATTGCACCACCTCATCGTGGCCCGGAATCTGGCGGAATACGGCCGCTACGCTTCGGGACACCCTGACAGGGATTTCGTCGATTTCGATCCGTACGATTCGGTGGGGCCGGCCGTCATCGGGCCGGTGGCCGGGGCGTTCCGCGCAGCGGGAGCCACACTCGAAGCCGGCCGCGCGGCCATGGGCCTGTTCTTCCTGCTGCTCTGCGGCGCAGTCTATGTGTTCTCCAGGCCGCTTTGCGGGGCGAGGGCGGCGGCCGTCTCGGCCGCCCTGGTGACGATGGCGTGGGGCTCCGTCTATCTTGGCCGCACGCTTTACGGCGAGGCGCCGGCCCTGCTATTCCTTGTCGCAGGCTTGATCCTCTGGCGACACGCACTCGAGCGGGAGCGGGTGAGCGCGTCCTCCGTCGCGGCGGGCGCGGCGTTCGGCCTGGCAATCCTCGCCAAACCTTTCGTGCTCGTCGTGGTATGCCCGCTCCTGGGCGCGTACGTGTTCGACCGCCTCACCTTCCGGCGCATCCATTGGCGGCACATCGCGGGCCCCGCCGCCGGCTGCCTGGCCGTTTGCGCCGCGTGGTGGTTTGCGAAAACCCTCTGCCGGCAGGACGCCGCCGCCGCGGCAACGGGCACCCTGGCATACTATAGGCATTACTTGATGTTCGGCATCCGATCAATGGGCGGCCCATTGACGTGGATAGTCTCCTCCCCCACGCGCCTGCTTGGCGCGCTGGCCGGCCTCGCGGCATTGGCCGCCGCAACGCCGGTGGTTTTCCATAGACACTACGACCCACCGGCCGTGGTGCTCTTCCTGGCGGCGCCATTTCTGGCCTACTGGTGGGTAGGCTTCACGGATGGACACATCCCGCGGTACACGTGGTACAGTTGGGCGATTGCCGGGGTGTTTGGAGGCCCCCTCCTGTACGCCTTGGCGGCGCGGGCCTTGCGCGGGCCGTCAGGTGCTTCCGGGCGCCTTCTCTACGGCGTGCTCGCCTTGCTCGTAGCCGCCGCACCGGCGGCGTGGACGCTGGAACAGGTGAAGCTCGTGTATACAGCCGATCAGATGCAGGACGAGAGAGCCTTGGCACAATACGTGGCGGAGTATCCCACGAGCGTGCGAATTGCCACGACCCATTGGCCGGTGCAACGAGCCTTGAACTTCCTGTCCGCCCGCAACACAACCGTCCTGGAAGCCATTCCGGAGGGCTTGGGATTCTATGACATGATCGTCGTGGACAAACGCGTCCAGCCGAACCTGCTCGAAGGCCAGTGCCCCGACAAAGCCATCGGCAGGTACGCCATCTTGCGCTCCGGCGCCGTGGCAGAGGTTACCGAGCAGCCACCAAGCAGGAACGAAGGCCATGACTAAACGTTCCGTATCGATCTTCTATCCCTGCTACCAGGACTGGGGAACGATAGGGAGCATGGTGCTTTTCACGCTTCAAACGGCCGAGAAACTCGGGCTGGACTACGATATCACCATTGTCGACGACGGGAGCGGCGGGCAAACGCAGGATATTCTGCGGGCCGTCGAGGCGCATTTCCCGGATGTGCGGGTGGTACGGCATGAGAGGAACCGGGGATACGGCGGCGCCCTGCGAACGGGATTCGCGTCCGCGACGAAGGACTGGATCTTCTACACCGACGGGGACGCGCAGTACGATGTGCGTGAGCTTGAAGTGCTGTTGGCCCATGCCGGGCCGGATGTAGACGTCGTCCAAGGCTACAAGATCGAGCGGCATGATCCTCTTCACCGGATCGTCATCGGCCGCATCTACCACTGGATGGTGAAGATCGCGTTTGGCTTGAGGTTGCGCGACGTGGACTGTGATTTCCGCCTCATGCGCCGATCCATCTTCGACAAGGTGCAACTCACGAGCGACAGCGGGATCATCTGCGCCGAATTGATGACAAAGGTGCAGCGGGCCGGCTTCCGGATCAAAGAGGTGGCCGTCCACCACTATCAGCGCGCCCACGGCAAGTCGCAGTTCTTCAACTTCCGCCGCCTGGCACGCGTCGCCCGGCAGCTCATCGGGCTTTGGTTCAGAGAGGTACTGCTGCACCGCTTCCGCGGGGGCCAGGGAAAGCAATAACGCCCGTTTCCGCGCCTTTTTGTTGATTTTCGAGCGCGATATCGCGTGATTGAGAGCGAAATCGAGGCCGCGCGGGATTTCCTTGCATGCCTTCTGACTTCCGTACTATCATCCGTACGCAGGAAAAAGACGCTGCTTGTCAGTGCAGCCGACGCTTACAGCCCAGAAAAGAATAGCACGTTCACCACGGAGGGAAAGATGCTCAAACAACGACTGATCCACCCGGAGATTCTGGAAGCCTTGGCCTCCGCGGGCCACGGATCGAAGATAATGCTCGCCGACGGCAACTACCCCGCAGGTACAAGGCTCGGCGAAAACGCCGCCCTGGTATTCCTGAATCTGGCGCCGGGCAAGCCTACCGTCACGGAGGTGCTGGACATCCTCCTCACGGCCATCCCCGTGGAAGAGGCCGCTGTCATGCAACCCGATTCAGGGGCCGAGCCTCCCGTCTTCCAGGAATTCAGGAGTCTCATGCCCGATATGGAACTTACCAAGCTGAGTCGGTTTGAGTTCTACGAGGAGGCGAGCGGGCCGGACACGTGCCTCCAGATTGTGACGGGCGAACAGCGCCTTTACGCCAATCTACTGCTGACTATCGCTGCCATCGCCCCTGAGTAGAGGACGGTGCCCATCGCCTGAGGCAAGGTTGAAGATGTCGCTGGGCCCGGTTTCTCAGACAGAACGTAGTCGGCAGGCTGCAAAATTAGCACTTTGCACAATCAACCGCTAGGTTGCGTTCTAGCATGCGGCCACGTGACTGCTCATCAGGGTGCAGCGAGACGCTAAGGAAGAAACGCCGAGGAAGCTGCCCTGAGGACACTTACTCCCGAGGCATCTCTCGACACTCACGGAAACCTAGATTCCGTAATGGATTATCTCTCGCATTTGTCCCTCAGGCATTGAAGAACGGCCGGACCTCTCGAGAAGCCGCGTCCACACCGGACGGATGCCGTTGTTACCGGGCGCAATGGGTGTGTTGTGCCCCCGCTGAGTACTCCCCAGTTTGGTTCTATGTAGGTGCGTAGACCAATCTAGCGATGGCCATAGCAACGGTGGTTCGTCCGATGAATTCGATGAAGTGGTTTCCTGTGGCGGCGAGGGAGAGGGCTCTGTTCTCGGCGGTGTTTGCTTTGAGTTGTTCGCCGAAGTCTTTGGTTTCGGCGAAGGCGCCGAAGGCGCACAGAAGAATGAAGGCAAGCATGACGATGATGAAGTGCACAGCGGTGCGCTGGCGGGAGGTGAGTTTCACTTCGTCCATGCCGAGCCCCCATTTGCGGTTCTTCAGATCTCGAAACATCATTTCAGTCCACCAGCGCTTCGCGTAGATGGATGTGATGGCCCGGGCCTCGCGATCTTCAATGTTTGTAATGAGATACCACGGCTCGTCGGCCTCCCAACCGAAGACGGTGACCAGCCGAAAGGGCGTCTTGTTGTCGGCGTCCTTTTCTCCCATCGTGCCCCAGCCCCAGTCTTTGGGGCGATAGCCTCGCCGTATCCCCAGTTCGGGGAGGGTGCCGATGTGGTGCTCGGTTTCGACCCAATGATTCTTGGACAGACGCTGCACAAAGCACCATCCCCAGTTTGTGACATCGCGTATCCAGCGCTCGTTTCCGAAGCCCCGGTCGGCCACGATAATCGGAGTCACGCCGGGCGGACACATGGCGTGCAGGTCTCGCAGAATCTCTCGTTCAGCTTGGATGAGAGCCCCTTCACTTTCCGTCCCGAATTTGGTCGAATCGATGGAGATGGCGTGGAACGGCATAGAGCGGCCGTCTTGGGGAATGGAGAGAACCAGTTGTTCGAAGGCACCGCGATCCGTCCAATCGACCAGGACCAAGGGCCGTCGGTCTTGGCCTCGCAGGATGTTGAACAACGCCTTGGCAATGGCGAAGGCTTCCACCTGCTCATTGCCTAAGAAGCGATCCACCCTTTTAATACGGTGCTTTGCGAGTGCCGGGCCATCCATGGCGCGTCCCAACGCCAACACGCCGACCCCTTTCATCTTCATGGCTCCTGCCGCGATATGGGCCAGCGTCTTGCGTCGCGACCGTCGCACCTCTTGCAGATTCCGGTCGAACCACTTCATAATCTTGCTCGGGCCAAACATGAAAAATCCTCCTGCTGACGACGGTTTTGGTCGACTTTCGCCAGTATACAGGTCGGAAACTCGTGTTTGGCCCTTATTCATGCACCTATCGCAAAACTGGGGATCACTTAGGTGCCCCCGGGATTCTCTTGACAGCACTTTTGGGGGGTGCTAGAATCTTTTAAAGAGGCCACAAGAGGGTAGTTACAAAGTCCCTTAGGGATGGAGGCGTGTCAAAAATGGCGGATGATACCTCCCGCAAGGATCAGGAACTTCCAGAAGAGGACGATAGCTTTAAGTTTGACTCGGATGCCGATGGCGCCGATGACAGCGGACTAGGAAATCTGCCGCCTCTCAGCGACTTTGATTCCGAGGCTGGTGGCATCGATGATCAAATCGATTCCGGCGGGCTTCCTCCTATCGATGACATCAACATCGAGACTCCCGCGCCTACAGGCGGAAACATCAAACCACCGCCTCCCGGCTTTGAAGACAAGGAGGAAGGTGACGAGACAGCGCACTCAGATCCTTTTGCGGCCTCCCCGATGGACAGCGGCCTCGACACGCCCGAGCCCGGAGAGGCAACCGGCTTCCAGGATCTCGCCGCCGACAGCGACTTCTCTCCCGAAACCCCCGAGATAGGCCCGGGCCCTGATTCGGACGTCGAGACGCCGTTGTTCGACAGCGCGTTTGGGCCTGCCGAAGGCGGCTTCGCCAGCGACGTCGAAACCCCTGCGCCTACGCAGGCGATGGAAACGCCGATGTTTGGCGACACGCCGTCCGAACTCGCCGGCGCACAGCCGGACACGCCCGCTTTCGATGATGGTGCATTCGGGCCTACCGCTTCCGACCAAGGTTTTGATGCCGGTACTCCCATTCCCGACTTTTCGCCGGATACCGGTGTTCCGGACAAGACTCCCGAGAAGCCCGCACCGAAGAAGAAGCGCAAAGCTAAGGCGGCAAAGGGAGGCGGCGTGGGGATATTGGTGAGTATTTTGCTCGTACTCATCAGCATCGCCGTGGGCGTATTTGCCGGCCCTTGGGTCGCCGACCGTGTGGCATTCATCCCAAGCCCGGCACAAAACAAGATCGAGATGGCGAACAACGAGGTCACGAAGCTGAAAGGCGAACTTGATCGCATACGCGCCAATATTCCAGCCGACGGCAAACCGGCCCTCAGCCGCGACGAAATCCAGAAGCTTATCGATCAGAAAGAGCAACTCACCGGACAGATCGAGCAACTCAGTGCGCGGGAACGTGACGCCCTTGCCAAGGTCAAGGAAGCAGAAACCGCACGCGACTCCATCGAAGAAGACGTCAGGCTCATTACGGAGCAGTATATTGACGTTCAGGAGCAGCTTGAGGCATTGCAGGATGAACTCACCATCGTGCGCGCCAGGCAGCAGGGCCTCCAGGCGGAAGTAGAACGCCTGACGGGTCTCGTCGGCGGCCTCGAAGAAGCGGACGCCCGCCGCATGGCCAGCAAGGAAACGCTGCAACATGATCTCCAGCGCTTGGCGATCATGGTCAAGGAAGGTATCCCCCTAACGCCTGAGAAGTATGCACGAGAAGAGCGCTTGGCTCGGGTGGAAGCCCTTCAGACGAAAGCCAGCGCCGCCAATTGGGTTTCCCCGGAACTCCTGGGCGAGTACACATCCCTCTATCAGGACGAATTGGCCATCAGCGCTTCCCACGAGTACTTCTTTGCCAGGATCCCCGTATCGGATCGCTTCGGTTCGGTTGAGATGAAATGGGCCGAATGCCTCATGAATGGCAATTGGAGCGTTTACTATCGCACGATTGACGGCAAGAACGTCGGCGTCTTTGCCAACACGGAAGCCGCCGGCGCCCCGAGCTACGAATTCGTAGAGGCCGGTGTTTCGCCCTCACGAGGCCAAGTCGAAGAAGCCATCAAGAGTGCCCGAGTCGAAGGCTACGAGCAGAAACTCGCTCTTATCAAGGAGAAGCAGGCGCTGCGCGAGCCCAAGTCGAACCTCCAGCGGCAATACGAATCGCTCTAGACCCAGCACAGCCTAAGACGATCCTCGGCCGCGTCGCCCATCTTGAGGCGGCGCGGCCGTTCTCTTTCCAGAGCGCCCATAGACTGGGCACTTCCCCGAATAGCTCATAAGCATTCATTCTTCTTCGTCTATTGGAAACGGACTTGATGATGACTGACAAGGGGCCGAGAAGAGCGTGAGGTGCTCTGCCCGAAGCCCCAGGCGAGAGCCATAGGGATGAGACTCCTGATATCATGATTTGGCGTGCCGTTCCATCACGCGGCGATGAAAGAAGCGGATTGTCCCCAGTAGTATCCGCGCGTGCCTGACGTAGGCGGCGAACTTGGCCCCCATGCTCACCTTTCCTCACGCCGTTCCCTGTCGCCCTCTGCGTGCACCATGGGCTCCTCCACTTGGCTGCGCAGACGCAATGCTCCCGTGAGCCCCACCAATGTCCAAAACACCAGGTTCAGAGACACGAAAAACACTCCCACGGCCACGGTCACTACCTCAACTGGAACACCGCCAAGTTGGTGTACGATCCCCGCAGCCACGAAGTATGGCACCCCCGTAGCATTCGGCGTGAAGGGGATGGCGGACACGATCCCGTGTGCGCACTGAACCGTAGCCAACAGTGCAAACGGCACCCAGTAACCCAGCGAGCGATACAGCATTACAGCCTTCGCAACATCGGCCGCTGTGGCTAGAACCGTCAACACGGAAATGGCCGGCGCCAATTTTCGGAATCCGAGGATTTCCTCGCCCACGGCCGCCATCATTCCGCCGGCGCGGTGGGCCAGCGACGGCTCTGCAAACCGCCTTGCCAGATCAAGGAATAGGCGCCGACGCGTCAGCAGGTAGAGCGGCCCCACAAACAGGACTACCATCGCCACAAGTGCGGTAGCAGCCATAGCGTATCGACGCTGCACGGGGAGTCCCACAAGACTGACCACCCCGACGACGCCCAGCCCAAGCGTTGCCGCAATCTCGAGAAGCCGATCCAACACCAGCCACGCCGCGATTCGTGGTGTTCGGTACTGGCGGATCAGCAATGGCGACAGTTCCCCCAATCGGCTGGGCGACCATCCCCCCGCCGCCTTGGACAAGAGAAACAGGGAAGCAATATTGCGATCTCGCCCCAGCGCGATCCGCCACTTGAGAATGCGAAGTCCGATGGCGCCTGCCTCGAACACCATTAGAAGCAGCAAATACCTGAGTTCCAGTCCGGCGATGGCTTCGTGAATGCCCTGCCATCCGATGTACCACACCACCCCCACGTAGAGCGCTAGTCCCATGACCCACAGGTACCGTTTGCGAAACTTGCCTGTCGTCAGAGAAGGCGAGGATGGGGCGGAATCGTCCGGGCCGGGCTCTTTCACCTAAGAAACTCCCCAAGAGACACAGCGCAAGTGCTGCGGACGGATCTCAAATGAACTCGAATTGCGCGTCATTTTCTACCAGAAGCTCCCGCATAACGCGGTTGTAATGAACGAAGCGGCAGTCCAACAGGTTGCATTCCTCCGGTTTGATGCTCCTGATGGCCTCCCAATGGCGCTCACTGTACCAGATCTCCTGTAGCGGCTGTTCGAGCACGTTGCCGAACCGGTGCGTGTCCTTCCTGTGCCTGTAGTAGCAGCAAAGAAAGACGTCGCCCAGGGCGTCCACCATGATCTGGAGCGGCGTCAACCAGCACTGGCGCGTCATATTGAGCTTGTCCACGCCGCCAACGACCCGAAGCGGCAGGTACTTCCCGCGGCATGTCTCAATTGCTTGGCGCGCGGCCGCCGCCTGCTCATTGCTCAACTCACTTTCACACAGCCGAGCCGCTTTGAACTGCACCGAGTCAACTCCCATCGCGGCCGCAAGCTTCACGCAATCCTCCACCTCCGTGTAGTTATCCGCATTGAGAAGCACCTTCATGCTGATCAGCACATGGCCCCCGCGCTCGCGACGCAGAGCAAGCACATGCCGCACATTGGCGCAGACAGCATCGAAGGACGCTTCCGGTGAACGCGGGCGCTTCACACGGTGCATGGTTTCCGCGTTCGCGCCGTCGAAGCCAATCCGTACGTAGCTCGCGCAATCCACCAACGCCGTGGCGAGGTCGCCCGTGAGCCGCGTGCCGTTGGTAAGAAGCCCGGCACTCATGCCGGCTGCCTTCATCTCGCGGATCAAGGCCGGCAGCGCCGGATGGAGGCTCGGCTCGCCTCCCCCGCAGAACTCGACTCCTCTTACTCCCAGTTCCCGTAGGTCGCTAATGAGCTTCCGAAGGTCCTCCTCGGCCATCATCATGCCGTACTTGGCGTTGTCCGCACTGTACTCGCACCAGACGCAGTTCTGGTTGCAGACGTACGTCGGATACACGATGGCCGTGCGTGGCGCGGGCATGCGGCCCTCCAGAATCATCCGGGCCGCCGGATAATGCGTCAGAATCCGGTTCTCCAGAAAACCAAACGCGCCGTTCTGCCCACTCATGACTGCACCTTCACAAGAGCGCCTATCCCTTTCTTCCGCCAAAATATCCGACGAAGCTTCGGAGGCCGTGCAGCTTTGCGCGAATGTCCGCCGTGCTGCGGATATTGCATAACATCCGCCAGGCCTGCGATGGACGAAGATAGAAACCTCGAAGTCCTTCATCAATGAGCCGGTTGATGGCCTCGCCCGGCAATTGCGGAAAGCTCACCGTAGTGCACTGCTCGAATTCGGCGTCAACCCAATCGCGCCAGCTGGTTGGTACGAGGTGGCCCTCCGCCTTCGCCCAGTCATAATACGCCGTCCCCGGATACGCCACCACCCCGCTGAACTGCGCCGTATCGATTTTCAGCTTCCGCGCCAATGCGATAGTCTTGCGAGCCGTTTCGACAGTTTCTCCCGGCCCGCCGATCATGAAGCATCCGTGCACGCGAATGCCCGCCTTGCTTGCGTTCTCCGCGAACGTATGCATTTGGTCGATGGTGGTGCCTTTGCCGACGGCGTTCAGGACATCCTGATCCCCGAACTCGAATCCGACGCAGAGCATCCGGCATCCCGAGCGCTTCATGAGCCGCAGCGTCTCAAGGTCGTTCAAGTCCACCCGTGCATTCGCGCCCCAGGAGATTCCCTGGCCGCGGCGCAGTAACTCCTCGCAGAGGTCGACTAGCCGTCCCCGCGTGGCCGCCATCGCCAAGGTGTCGTCCTCAAACATGATCTCCTTGAGATTCGGGAAAAGCCGGCGGTCGTACTCAATCTCGTCCAGCACGTTCTCCACACTGCGTTTGCGGTAGCGACCACCGTTCATCACTTGCGGAAGCAGGCAGAACGTGCATCTGCCGAAGCATCCTCGCCCCGAGATGAGCGTCAGGAAGGGGAATAACTTGCCCGCGTCCCGGTAATCATGAATGTCGATGTGTCGCCAGGCAGGAAAAGGGAGAACGTCAAGGTCTTCAATGAATGGCCGCCGCGCATTGCACACGAAGCGTTCACCATCCAGCCAAGCCAAGCCAGGACAGTCACGCAAAGACGTCCCATCCGCCAGGTCACGCAGCGTGTAATCGTATTCGCCCATGGCGACGGCATCGAGCGCCCCCCCGCCGCGCTTCAGCGAGTCTTCCGGCTCGGCGCTGACGTGTGCGCCGACGGCCACGTGAATAGCCTCTCCCAGCGCATCCTTGCAGGCCGCCGCCGCGGCGATGTCGGAGGTTATCGAGGGCGTCGAGCACTGATATACAATGAGGTCGGGCTGGAAAACGCTGAGTTGTGGAATGACCGCATCCGTCGTGAGATTCCGGGCCTGCGCATCGAGAAGGAACACATCATGCCCCGCCCCCTCAAGCACGGCTGCGGCGGTACACAGGTAATCGGGATGACGTTGCACCCGCCCTCTGGATCGCGCGAACCAACGAGCTGATTTTGTGAAGTCCTTGCCGAAGGTCGGATTCAGGAACGCTACGCGCATCACAAACCACCTGCTCGGGCCGGAGGCGCGGCCCGGCCGGGCCGTCGCCGCATAGCGCGTGTAAGTCTTTCTGTGTCAATATCCAAGACGCTTGGGCCCCGCCTTTCGCTGAAATGCGGGCCGCACGCGCTGTGCTCAACCCGCTCCAAGCTAGATGGTAGCACACGGGGAATCCCAAGAAAACGCGCGGGGCTTCACAATTCGCTCGTTTGTGAATGAGCGGAGAGAGATTCTGTCCGGTGCCGGCGCTCAGTCCGAATAGCTCGCAAGTAGTTGTCGGCAGGCTAGATATCTTCCCAGCGATTGCCCAGATAGGTGGCCCGGCCCTCGGGGAAGCCGGACGCAAGCGCCGGCAGAAGCGCATCCCGGATATCAGGGAAAAACGTCAGTTCGCCAAGCTGCGCAATCGGAACAAAGGCAACGTCGACCAGCCGCCCCTCAGGCTGTGGCCTGACCTCACCGTCAATGATCTCCGCCGTGAAACACAGATTGAGGACATGCCGGTGCCTATCCGGGGGAACGCTATCGTTCACATACACAAGATCCTTAATCCGGATGGTGACGCTCGCCTCTTCCATCAACTCGCGCACGAGGGCATCCCCGGCTGATTCGCCGTATTCGATCCCGCCCCCCGGCAGCAGCCAATACGTCTTGTCGTCGCGCTGGTGCCGCACCAGCAGAATCGAATCATCACGCACAATAATCGCCGCAACGCGCACACGAATACTCTCAACACTCATGTGAAGTACTCCGCCATCCGGCCCGCCGTGGCGGCGTCTAGCTCAGCATCTACGAGGATAGCGTTGTCCTCATATCGCTGGGCCAACACGCGGCCCCCATCACGAACATGTGTCAGCAATCCCGCGCGGCTCTGTGGAATACGCAGAGTCACCCGGCGCAATCCCGCCGCGAGTTCCTCATCGAGCGCGGATAGAAGGCCGTCCAGCCCCGCGCCCGTCCGCGCCGAAACCGCCACGCATCGCCCGTGTTGAGATCCCGCCAAGGCAGTAAGTCGGCCGGACAAGGCAATATCGATCTTATTCAGGACGCGGATAATCGGCGTCTCCGTCGCCTCAATCTCCCTCAACACGCCGTAGACGGCCTCGATATGCTCTTCGACCGCACTGTGGGCAGCATCCGCTACCAGCAGAATAACCTGGGCCTCGGTGATCTCCTCGAGCGTCGCCCGGAAAGCCGCCACCAATTGGTGGGGCAGCCTCTGGATAAAACCAACCGTATCGGCGAGCACGACCTCGCGCCCGCTGGGCAGGCGCCGCCGCCGTGCCCGCGGATCCAGGGTGGCGAAGAGCTTGTCCTCAACCAGCACATCGGCGTCGCATAGTGCGTTGAGTAAGGACGACTTCCCCGCGTTCGTATAGCCTACCAGCGCCACGGTGCACGGCGCGCCATCCGCCCGACGGCCCCGGCGGACACGCCGCTTTCTGCGAATCGCTTCGAGTTCCCGCTCCAGCCGCTGGATTCGTCTGCGGATAAGCCGCCGATCGACCTCCAGCTTCTGCTCACCGGGCCCGCGCACGCCGATGCCGCCTTGCTGGCGCATCACCGCCCCGCGTCCGGCCAGGCGCGGCAACAGATACTGAAGCTGGGCCAACTCAACCTGGTGTTTGCCTTCATTCGTGTGGGCATGCTGAGCGAATATGTCCAAGATTAGCTGAGTTCGGTCGACAACTTTGACTCCGAGAGCCTGTTCGAGCTTCACGCCTTGTGTCGGTGTCAGGTCGGAATCGAAGAGAACGAGGTCAGCACTCACCTCCTCGCAGATAGCCGCCATCTGCGCAGCCTTTCCGGCGCCCACAAGCGTCGCCGGACATGGCTTCTGCCGCTGCTGTGTAACGGTGCGCGCCACATTCGCGCCCGCTGTCCAAGCCAACTGGCGCATCTCCTCAAGAGACTCTTCCACCGCCCCGGGGGCTTCCCCCGGGAGGATCAGACGCACCAGGACCGATGTTTCAATGATGGGCGGACGCTCTAGCTCGATCATTTGGTTTGAGGTATCCATGTTGTCCGAATGCCTCTGGCACAGGCTCCAAACAACCTCCGGATTATGCACACTACATCCTTACTGTATCACGTGGAAGTGGCCAGCCTAAACACGTACGCGCGAAAAGCCGCAAGGAGGATTTCTCAAAGGACATGCGGACACCCTTTTCATGGGGCCAGAGACGTTGGACAACCGGACAGCGCCTAAAAGGATCCAAGCACGAATGAACGCTCCCAGGTACTCATGCTGTCACCGCCCTGCCATGTGCCGTGCTCCCGGCGAGGTGAGTACTTCTCGAACGCGACATCCGGCGTCAATAACGCGTCCAACCTGAAGCCGGTGCACTTCGACGCTTCCGCATCCGCTCCCGGCATTATTGAGCGCAGATACACGATACAATTCCCACGTTTGAACCCTCAACTCAAGAAGTGTCACTATCCTGAGCTGGGTGTCCGATATCAACCGCAACGCACGCCCAGGGCCGGGCACACTATGGGGCCGCGCCCAAGCCATTGGCCCTTAGTGTATTCGCGTTGTCGACAGACTAATCTGTCGGGGCCGCAGATCCGAAAACACGAGGCCGGTTCCGAGCGCGGCCGCGTGGCAGATGATCCGGCGGCTCAATTGAGAGGGCGTGAACCGAGTGGCTGTAGCGCCGCGCCCTGAGCGGCCTTGTGAACGCCGGTAGAGGAGACGTCATGATTAGAATTGGTGCAAACACGGTGGTACTTGGCGGGGAGAACCTCCCCACGGCCATGCAATACTTGAAATGGGCCGGATACGATGCAGTAGAGATCTCGGCTCTGCAAGGAAAAGGCGCCTTTGGCGATCCCCTCGGCGAACACCTCCATCTGGATCGATGGCGTGAGGAGGCATCCGAGATCAAGACCCTTGTCGAAGATCTCCAACTACCGATAACGGCCATGGAGGTCGGGCCTCTCGACGAGGATCGCATTCTTAAGGCCCTTGAAGCTATGCGGCGGCAGATAGCCTGAGGCACGGCGCCTGATAGTGAGAAGTCGGCTCGGAGCCGGTTGAGTTCGCGTCGCGCCCTCGTCCTATGGGAGGCTACGCTTCCCAATATGGCCCGGCAGCGAGGTCCGTGACGGCAGGATACCGCTCTTATGCTTCCGGTTTCATGCCGCGCGCTTCCAGAACCACTACGCAGTGTGTGCACGCAGGAAATCGCGCCACGAACCGTACTTCTGTACCCATTCCATAAACAGCTGCAGGTTCTGCTGCCGGATCAGGAGACGAAGCTCCGGAGCCAGAGACACATCGGGATATGCTCCGGCAAGCGGCCCCTTTGAGCCGTCCCTCGGCACCGAGGAGGCTTCCAATAAGCCAGGATGTCTGTTGTCAATTCGTTTCATCTTACATCACCTCTTGTCAACAGATATGCATAAAGGATGCCGCCTTGCGCGTATAATGTAAGTCATTCTTAATAAACAACTTAGGCGCAGCGCCGTCACCTCAGAAGAACGTCTGTAGTGACGGAAATCCGTCACTACGCCAAACTGAGGTTTGGCGCGGATTCGTCAAAGCGCACCTAACCCGCTTCTCTCACAGCCGCAAAGCGAGACCGCACCAACGTCATGCGGAACGGGCATCCCGTGTCACCCATCCAGCCGTGAGAGCCTGCATGGTGTCTCACAACTTCCTCGCCTGCTTGTCATGCCCAGGCCCGTTCCCATTGAATGACGGGTGAGAGAAGTGGGCCGCAGACAACCACGCGTGAGCCGTTCGGACCAATTGAGGGAGGCGAGAAAGATGAAGCGCCCGGTGATACCGGGCGCCTCAAAAAGACAAGCCTCCCGCAGAATACGGGAGGCTTTGATAAACGAACGTGTTGTTCGGACTAGCGCTTCGAGAACTGGAACCGTTTCCGTGCGCCCGGCTGGCCGTACTTCTTGCGTTCGACTTCGCGCGCGTCACGCGTAAGCAAACCGGCGCGACGCAACGCCACACGGCAGTTCGCGTCGGTCTTGAGCAAAGCGCGTGCAATGCCCAGTCGAAGGGCGCCGGCCTGACCGGCAAGACCGCCGCCATCGCACAGGGCCCGTATATCGAACCGGCCCTCATTGCCGGTGATCTGGAACGGCTGCAGCGCCATCATCACCAACACCTCACGGGCAAGGTATTCATTCAGCGGCCGCCCGTTTACAGTGACCTGACCAGTGCCCGGCTTCATTCGCACACGAGCCCGCGCCGCCTTCCGTCGCCCTATCGCAACCACTTCTTGAGTCGTCTCTGCCACGTCTGTGTACCTCTCTTCTCAGCTACTTGGACATCACGTAGGGCTCAGGACACTGCGCCTCGTGGGGATGTGACGCACCGGCGTATATGCGCACGTGGCGCGCCAGTTGCCGGCCGAGTCGGTTGTGTGGAAGCATGCCCTTCACCGCAAGCATCATTGCCCGCGTCGGGTGCTTTGCCACCATCTCCGCGTACGAGGCTTCCTTAAGACCGCCAGGATAGCCCGAATGCCGGTAATACGTCTTCTGCTGGGCCTTACGACCCGTGATGCGCGCCTTTTCCGCGTTGATGATCACGACCAGGTCGCCGCAGTCCAGATACGGCGTATACTGTGGCTTGTGCTTGCCCCGAAGCAGCTTTGCCGCCTCGACCGCCACTCGCCCCAACACCTGCCCTTCCGCGTCAATAAGGTGCCACTTCTTTGTCACTTCCCCTTGTTTGGGGACATACGTCTTCACTGCATCATTCCTCCGGATTGCCCCGCGACAGGCATGACGCACCTGCCAGGCACTATAGAAAGCGAGTGCGGAGAATACCAAAGGCCCGGACCAAAGTCAAGTTCAAGATCCGTCAAGGTTTGGCAACGCTGGCCAAACTTCCGCAATGAACACGCTCGGAAACAAACTGCAAATATGCATTGCGTGATGGCACGTCCACGGCGGCCCGCAACAGCCTCTTGCCCGAAAGGGATTTGGCATACCGAACGATTGGCAACCCGGCCGCTGTGGTTGTATAATGACGGCCTGTTTCCGCGGGTTCAGAGCCGGAAGGTGAATAGATGAGCAAGATTATAGTGGTTGATGACGACACAGACCTAGCCGAACTGGTGAAGACAAAGCTCGAGGCGGAAGGTCACCAGATTCACCTCATACATACAGGCGAAGGGGCGTTTGAACTTGCGAAGCAGGTCAAGCCGAGCATCGCCATCCTGGACATTATGTTGCCGGGCGTAACCGGCTATCAGATCTGCCGGCGCCTGCGGAAAGACCCCGAACTGTATCGTATGGGGATTCTTATTCTCACCGCTCTGGGCGAAGAACCGGAAGTCCTGCACGGCCTTGAGCAAGGCGCCGACGACTACCTCGTTAAACCATTCCGTCTCGACAAACTCATGGAGAAACTCGGAGCTTTGGAGGTCTTGCTCGATTCGGTGGGCAAGCGGAATGCCGTCACGGGACTTCCGGGCACGGACGCCATCAAACGAGAGATAAATCACCGCCTTGCCCGCGGCGTCGCGATTGCCGTGTGCTACATCGATGTGGTTGGCTTCAAAGCCTACTACGCTTCCCGCGGCGTAGAAGGGCAGAAGCGCGCCTTGGAGTTTATGGCCAAGCTGCTCGCGCAACTGAATCGCAGTATGGGGATCTACGAGGGGTTCATCGCGCACATGGGAGGCGAGCACTTTGTTGTGATGGTAAATCTCGAGGACTACGAGCGGTTCTGCAATACCCTCATGCAGACGTTCGATCAAAATGTCCAGCAATTGTATACGGCGCAAGAGGTCTCCCAAGGTTACGTCACGGCGGCGGACAAACGCGGTCAGGAACATCGCTATCCCTTGATGGCCCTGTCGGTCGGCGTAGCACACACCCAGTACCGGCATTTCAAGAGCGCGAAGAAGATGTTCGAGGTGTTGGCGCAGGTGCGGCAGATGGCGCGGCCCGAAGGCAAAAGCGTCGTGTTCGTGGACCGGCGTCGCACGGATCGATAGCGGGGGAACGTGTCTGCTCACAGGCTCCGTTCTGTTGCCGCGGCCGCATGTTATTGCGGGGTAGCTGCGGCCTTTCTCGTCTCGTGTTCGGGGGTCTCTACGGAAGAGTTGGCGCGGCGTATCCAGAACAGCACGCCTACCTGGCAGAGCTATTCGGAAGATATCAAAGGGCAAGTCGGCGCCGCTCCCGTTGCGGAGTGGGAAGGGCAGATCAGTGAGATCCGATTGGTTGGGGGGGCCGTGCAGGCGACGTTTCGTTTATCCGGGCCATGGGCGCAACGGGACGTCGCGATTCCTGTCCTGTTGCGTGAGCCCTTCGGCGGTACGTGCCGGAGCACGGCGGCCCGAAGAGACGGCGACCTCGTTACCTACATCATCGAGTTGCCGGAGGCGGCGCGGGGAGAGGCGCTACCCTGGGTGGAACTGAAGTTTCCCCACGGACAGCGCCGCTTGCCATTGTCGGAAGAAGGCCTCTGGCCGCAGCCCTAACGTATTCTTCTTGTCCCTGCTTCCGTTGGCAGTAGAAATCCCGCGCTCTGAAGCCCTCCCTCTCTCTTGAGACCCGGTCTACATCGTCGGTATCCCCTTATTTATCAACGGCTTGACGTGGCGCAATCGGTGTCCAGGCCACTTCGGAGAGGCAAAACGTTTGACACGGAAACGTTTGTGAGGTATATTTTAGCTGAACTTATATTCAGTATTTTCTCCGCGTAAATCTTCGGGTGTAGGTCTTTGGAACGTAGAATCTTACATATCGACATGGATGCTTTTTTTGCGTCGGTTGAGCAGGTGCGCGATCCTTCGCTGTGCGGAAAGCCTCTGATTATCGGAGGGGACGCGCGGGACTCGCGCGGGGTGGTATGTACGGCTTCCTATGAGGCGCGTGAGTACGGTATCCATTCGGCCATGCCGTTGGTGCAGGCGCGGCGGCTTTGCCCTCATGGGATATTCATGCGGGGGAATTTCGAGCATTATCGCGCCGCTTCGGAGAATATCCGCGAAATCCTTCAGACGATTTCTCCGCTGGTGGAGATGGCGTCGATTGATGAGGCATATCTCGATATCTCAGGTTCCCAGCGACTGTTGGGGGGCGATGACGCCATTGCACACCATATCAAATCCCGGATTCGTCAAAAGATACAACTTCCATGCACCATCGCCATCGCCTCGAACAAATTGGTGGCCAAAGTAGCCGTCGATGAGGCCAAACCGGATGGTTATTTGCGTATCGAACCGGGAGCAGAGGCGGCCTTCTTCCGGCCGCTGCCTGTGCGCAAACTCCCCGGCGTCGGGCCGCGGACTCGTGAAACGCTCGAATCGTTGGGAGTCCTGACGATTGGGCGGCTGGCCGATTTGCCTTTGGATACGCTCGTGGGTGCCTTCGGCCAGTTGGCTTATGCCCTTCAGCAGGCGGCGCAGGGCATATCGAGGTCCATCGTGGCGCCGGATGCTCCCCCGAAGTCGATCAGCCGGGAGACGACGTTTGAGGAAGACCTGCTGGATTGGAGCCATATGGAGCGTGTGTTGACGTACCTTACCGAGCGGGCGGCGTATGCGCTGCGAGAAAAGGGTATGGAGACGCGATGCGTCACGCTCAAAGTGCGCTATTCCGATTTCAAAACCTGCACCTTTGCCAAGCGTTTGCCGGAGCCCACGTGGCTGGACGGAGACCTTATCGCGGCGCTGCACGAGCTACTGCCCAAGGCCAAACGCCGGCGGGCACGCGTACGACTAGTGGGGATAGGGCTGAGTTTGCTCAGTTACAACCAGCATCAGTTGCGCCTATTCGGCAGGCGGATGTCGGAAAAATGGGAACAGGCCATGGCAGGCGTAGATCGCATCCGGGATCGCCATGGATTCGAATGCGTCCGATTTGGAAAATCCATGAGCCTCGGCCGACGTGTTCAACTCGCCACCCCCTCCTTGTCAAGATAACGGCGTTATTAAGAAAACTCTCTGAGAAACACATGTTTTTTAGCAATTTATGACGCATTTGCATGTTCATAGTAATCATTCCTTGTTGAACGGGACGGCGACATTCCGGCAGTTGGTAGGGCGCGCCGTCGAGTACGGCATGAAGTCGCTTGCGCTGACCGACACGGGGGGGATGTACGGGGCGATTCCCTTTTATCAGACGGCGAAAGAGGCCGGGCTAAAGCCGATTCTCGGCGTCGAATTGGAGGGGACGGTGCTATTGGCGCGGAACCGGGAAGGCTACGCCGAATTGTGCCGGCTCGTTACCGCATGCCGGTTGGAGGAGGATTTCCGGCTGGCAGACAGCGTTGGCTCCGAGGATGTATTTGTGCTGACATCTGAGCGGCGGCTTATCGAAGAGCTGACGGCACGGGGAGTGCGGCCGCTGGTGGCGATTACGCATTATGAGGATGGATGTTCGCGGGCCGTGGCGGGCCGGTTGCGTGATTGGGCGCAAGAGCGAGGCATGCGGCCGGTGGCGGTGAATCCGGTGTATTTCCTGGAACCGGATCACGCCCGGATCCACCGGGTGCTCTCGGCGATTCGATGCAATGCGACGGTAGATACTCTTGCCGGAGACGATGTGGCTCCGCCGGGGGCGTGGTTCCGCTCGCCGGAGGAGATGGCCCGCCTCTACGCCGATTGGCCGGAGACACTGGCGAATGCGGAGTGGGTGGCGGAGCAGTGTGAACTCGATTTGTCTTTCGGCACGCCGCGGTTTCCGGCGTTCAATCCACCCGCGGGGGAAACGGCCTTTTCTTATTTGTGGAAGGTGGCATTTGAGGGGCTTAAGAAGCGCTACCGTCCTCTTGCGCCGGCGGTGATGCAGCGTTTTCAGCATGAGTTGGACGTGATCGATACGCTGGGTTTCGTGCCGTATTTTCTCATCGTATGGGATATCGTGCGCTATGCCCGCAAACGGGGCATCCCTATTGTGGGACGCGGCTCGGCGGCGAACAGCCTGGTGGCGCATGTGCTTGGGATCACCCGCGTGGATCCGTTCAAATATGACTTGTATTTCGAACGTTTCCTGAACCTCTCCCGATCGGACTGCCCGGATATCGACCTGGATATCTGCTGGCGCCGCCGGGATAACGTCATCGATTACGTCTATCGCCGGTATGGGGAAGAACGCGTCGCGATGATCGCCACGTTCAACACCTTCAAGGCGCGGTCGGCCGTGCGGGAAGTAGCCAAGGCGTTTGGATTGACGGAACAGGAGATCCGGGCGATTGCGCGTCGCCTGCCTCATTACCGCGCCCACGACCTCCGGACAGTGGCGAAGTTTCTTCCGGAATGCCGGCACCTGAACCTCAATGAGGAGCCGCTTAAGTCTATTGTCGAAATCAGCGAATTTATCGATGGGTTTCCGCGCCATTTATCGATCCATTCGGGCGGCGTCGTCATTGCACCGGAGCCGCTGACGCGGTTTGTGCCGCTTCAGCGCGCCACTAAGGGCCTTCTCATCACGCAGTATGACATGTATCCCATCAAGGACCTCGGCCTGGTGAAAATGGATTTGTTGGGCCACCGCTCGTTGACGGTGATTGATGAGACGATTCAGAACATTCGCGAGAACCGCGGCATTGCAATCGATATCGAGCGATTGCCCGACCCGGACGGGCTTACGGGGGAACTGATCCGCTCCGGCAGAACGATTGGCTGCTTTCAGATCGAGTCGCCGGCCATGCGCGCCCTCCTCCAGAACACGTGCGCGGACACGACCGATATGCTGATCAAGACGTTATCCCTTGTGCGGCCGGGGCCTTCCGGAAGCGGGATGAAGAAGCGGTTTATCGCGCGCCATGCGGCCAGAGAAGAAACCGTGTATTTACATCCGGCGCTGCAACGCGTGCTTGGCGATACCTATGGCGTGATGCTCTATCAGGAAGATATTCTCAAGGTGGCAAACGTCATTGCCGGGATGAATCTGGCAGAGGCGGACAGCCTCCGCCGCGCCATGGGCAAGAAGCGCTCCCCCACGACCCTGGCCAACCACATGCGGCTCTTTCTCAAGAAAGCCGTCGCCAATGGGGTCGAAGCGCCCGTGGCTGAGGCAATTTGGGAATTGATCTCCAACTTCGCCGAGTATTCCTATTGTAAGGCCCACGCCAGTACCTATGGGGAAATCGCCTATCAATGCACCTACCTGAAGGCCCATTTCCCCGCGGAGTTTCTGTCGAGCGTCCTGTCAAACCGCGGAGGGTTCTATCATCCCGCCGTCTATATCGAGGAGGCCAGGCGGCTGGGCATCGAGATGCGCCCGCCGGATGTGAACCGGAGCCGTTTCGGCTACACGGTGGAAGGCGAAGCGATTCGGGTGGGTTTTGTCGAAGTGCGCGGCATGTCCCACGGTGTCATCGAGGCGCTTCAACAGGCCCGCAAGACCGCACCCTTTGAAAACGTCACCGAGTTGTGTCGGCGGGCGGGTGTCGCCTATGCCGACGCGCAGGCCCTCGTGCATAGTGGGGCCTGTGACGGTTTTGGCCGGCCGCGCCCAGCGCTTCTATGGGAACTCGAAATGCTTGGAAAGGGTGGGCCTACCGAAGAGGGAGCCCCGCTATTTACAGCGGGGAATGTAGATGCCTTGCTTCCGGGCGGGCCGGATTATTCACGGAAGAAGCGAAGCGATCTCGAATGGACCGCCTTGGGCCTCACAGCGACGACTCACCCCATAGCGTATTACCTGCCGGCCATGGTTGGCCACGCCCTGGTGCTCAGCAGCGACATGCTCTGCTATCCCGAGCGTATCGTGATGATGGTCGGGTGGCTCATTGCAGAACGGCGCGTAGGGCTCAAGGGCCGCGGCTGCATGAAATTCCTGACCTTTGAAGACCTCGAAGGTGTTTTTGAGGCCGTGCTCTTCCCGGAGGCGTATCAGCGTTATGGGCATCTGTTGGATTCCCAAGGTCCCTACTTTGTCGTTGGGAAAGTCCAGCTAGAGGACCATTACTGCTCTTTGATTGTGTCTCATCTCGACCAAGTGGGCCGCCGCCCGAAATCCCGCGGTCTTTCGGAGATTACACCGCCTATGCACTGGCTCCTCCCCAATCTACGGGAAGATACGGTTATCCAAGCGGATTAACACACTTTCTGCAGAACCGCCTGAACAATACGTCAGGAAAAAGGAAACGGCCGCGGCATCAAAACCGCGGCCGTAGTACATCGGCTCAAAAAGGGCCGGCTATTTCTCCCGGCGCCATTTCCACATCGGGTCGCGCATTTCCTGGGGCTTCAGCATTCCCCGGAAGAGGCTGCGCTGCGCGTTCGGAACCTCCGGACTGGCCCCGAGTCTGTCAAACGCTTCCTGCTGGCTCGGCGCAAGTTCAGGCATTTCGTCCTTGACCACGTGGCAGGTCAGGAAGATCATGAGTTCCGTGATTTCTTCCACGACCAGGTCGTTCTTGAACATAAGGCCGAACACCGGCAGATCGCCCAGGACGGGAAGCTTGCGGACAGACTTGCGGTCCTGGAACTTGCGGAGGCCACCGATGAAAACGCTCTGGCCGTCGAAAGCGCGCAGCGTGGTTTCCGCCTCACGCTTGTCCTCTACCGGAACGCCCGTCTCACTCACATCCGTCGCTACGCTCTGTTTCGCCCTGAGGTTCACAATCACGTGATTGTCATGCGTCACGCGCGGCGTGACCGTGAGGATGGTGCCCACGTCCTTGAACTCGGTCGTAGCTAATTCCCCGCCGCCCCCGGTTTGGGTGAGCTCTTGGTAGGGAATCTCCTCAGAGATGCTGATCGTGGCTTCCTTGTTCTCCACCGTCACCACAACGGGATTGGCGAGAATGTTGGCGTTACTGGCCTGCACCTCGGCCGAGATGATACCGGAGAGGTCGATGTCGCTCGACAGGATACCGAACGCGAGCGAGCCGCCGGGAGTCGCCGTCTGAGTGACGGGCATGCTCGCTGTCAGGCCAAGGTTCTGGAGATTGCCGACGGTTTCACCCCGGCGGTTGACGCGGCGAACCGCGTTCAGGAGCCAATCGACGCCCGTCTGGGAGCTGTCTTCGAGGACGGCATCGACAATCATGGTCTCGATGCTCACTTGCTTGACCGGCTGATCAAGTTGCTCGACGAGCGCACGGATCTCCTCTATTACGACGGGGATGTCGGTCACGACCAGATTGCGGCCGCGCTCATCGGCCGAGACGCTGCCTACGCTCTCGGTAAGCAGGTCTTCGACTGTGGAGGCGATCTCCTCAGGAACCGCGTAGTTGAGCTTGATAACCTCCGTAACCGTGGGAAGCATGGGCTCACTCACATCGAGCTGCTCAACGATGGCCTCGAGTTCGTCCACCTTCTCTTCGGGGCCGGAGATAATGATGGTATTAGTACTGTCGTTTGAGGAAGCGGATACGAGCTGCGCATCGGGGTCGCCCAAGAGAATGCCGTCAATGGTGAGCTTCACATCCTTTGCCTGGGCGTTCCTGAGGTGGATCATTCTGGTAGCGCGGCGCTCTGCGACGGCCTGCTCGTATGGCACGATGTAGAAGATGCCCTTCTTCTCGACCATACCGAGGCCATTCATGCGAAGGACGGTCTCGATGGCCTCGCGAAGAGGCACATTGGTGAGTTTGGCCGTCACGGTGCCGACGACATCCGCGCCGGCGACGACGTTGATCTGCGCCTTCTGCGCGAGAAGGGCCACCACATTGCTGAGCGGCATTTCGCGGAAATCGATGTTGACGAGCTGATCGAGCGGGTCCTCCACGGA
This sequence comes from Candidatus Hydrogenedentota bacterium, assembly GCA_963674865.2. Classification (GTDB taxonomy): domain Bacteria; phylum Hydrogenedentota; class Hydrogenedentia; order Hydrogenedentales; family SLHB01. Next base: position 89,211 of record CAXXYE010000010.1, on the reverse strand, counting down.
GGCTGGTGCAGCCTGTTCCGCGGCCGGAGCGGCTTCAACGGGCGCGTCGGCGGCCTCAAGGGGCTCGGCGGGGGTCGCGTCCGACGCCTGCGTCAAGACGGTAAGCGGCGTGACGGAAGGAATGAGCGCGAACCGGGGTTGAGCCGGGATGCGCGCCGGGGCGGTCATGGTGGCGAATCCCGCGCCCGGCAGAGGCGTCGGGATGTCCATGGTGAGTGCAGCGACAGGCGCGCCTGGGACGAAGGAAATGTCGGCGCCAACGGCCTGGACGGCCTCAAGTTCGCTAGCAAGCGCTGCCATCCGGCTTTCCAGGGAGACGGCCGGTCCTGTAAGGGCCGAAGCGGCGTCCGCCTGGCGGGCCACCGGACTGAGCTTGTCTATAGCCGTGTCCAGACGGGTGAGAACACTCTCGAGGCATTCAGGCGACACCGTGGCCGAGTCCGCCGGCGTTGCCTGATCGGCGACGGGGCGGGCCTGGACAAGTTCGGCGTCGATACGCGCGAGCGTCTTCTCCACGTCGGGGGAGGCGCCTGGCTGCTCCGCAGGCATTTCCGCAGCCGTTGCGAGCAAGGCTGCGAGAGCAACTAGGGCCGATGCAAGGTAAATCCGACTGAATTGGGACATTGTCTAATGCTCCTTCAGTTCGACCGGGTACAGGGCGTCTCCAATCCTGACGACAATATGATCGACGTTGATGGTATCGACCACGATGCCCTCCATATTGGGGAGTTCATCGCCCAGGCCAACCACTTCGTTATCGACGACGGCCAGAGGGGCGTCCTTATCCCAGATAATGCCTGTAAGATTCGTCCGCTCGACTGCGTACTGGAGTTCGGGGGGCAGCGCCTCTCCCGACGCGGGGCCTTCGCTGCTGGCGCTACGCATCTGGTATTGCCGCTCGCCCACAAGCGGAGTCATGGGATTCCGCGCATCCTTGGCAAATTCCTCGTAGTCAAAGGTGACCTCCTGGATATCCTCCAAGAGGGCGTCGATCTCGATATTTTGTAGTAGCTGCGATTGGGCAGACGCGAGCGCCGTGCCGGTAGCCACCGCGGCCTCTCCAGTGGCGGGCGCGGGGGCTCCATCTTGGCCACCTGTGGCGCCGCCGCGGAAGAACCCCCACCATAAGGCCACACCAAGGGCCAGAAGGAGGAGGACAAAGAGGGCGATTTTCTGTTGTTGAGGAGTCACGGCGTATTACCCGTCTTAGTTTCGAGGAAGCGGTAGGTGCTCAGCGTGAATTCCGCTTTGCATACCCCCTGCTTCTCTTCCCCAATTTCGAGATCGGATATCTTGAGATACCGTTCGAACCGCTCCAGGCGGTTGATGAACCGCACGATCTGGTGGAAATCGCCTTCGGCTACGACGCTATAGGGAATGGTCTCCTTATTGCCGTCCCGCGTGCGGGAGAGGGTCGCAAGCTGCACCTTCACATCGATGTCGTCCGCCAAAGCTTCGAATTGCTTGACCAGAGTGGGAATCTCACGGGTGTTGGGCAGTCGTTCCTCGAAGTCGGAGACAAGATTCTCGATCTTGGCCGTCTCCGCGCGAAGGGCTTCAATATTGGCCTCAATCGCCTGGGCCTGGCTCAAATCCTTCTGGACGACTTTGTCTTCGGCTAGAAATCCGTTCAACGCCTCGACCTGCTTGTTGTGCACGCCGAACACAAAGAGGGCGCAAATGACGAGCAGGATACCGGCGATGCCGGCCACAGCCATCCAGTCCTTTGGAGTGACGGTCCCCTTAAGGAAATCGATCATTTGCTGTTCCTTTTCGGTGAGACAAGGTACTCTAACTCGAATGTCCGCACGGGATATTCCTCGAATTCCGCGTCTTCGAAGGAGGACGTTTCGAGTTCGAACAGCGAGGAAAACTCGTCGTCCCTTTCCGCGGTCAGCAGGAAAGGACTCAAATCGGCACTACCGCTTTCGCCCGGTATGATGTGGCCCCCCACGATAAGTACGGGCCGCATCACCGTGATCTGTTTTGTCTCGTCCTGTTTGGTATCAGGATTGTACTGCGTGATGGTCTCTTGGAAGCGGCGCATCTCAACACTAACGCCGCTGTACCAGAAATTGGCGGGGAGAAGGCGGGTAAGGTTCCAGAGTTGGCGCGACCAGATAATGCGGTCGCTCACGATTTCGTTGATGGTTTCGATCTTCTTGGCCAACTCCTGCTTCTGCTGGACGAGTTGGTTGTGTTCGTCGACAATTGGCTTAAGCGCCGCAAGTAGGTCCCTATGCTCATTCAATGTCTTCTGTGCCGCATGGACTTCGCCTTGCTTCTCAAGAAAAACGGTGGCCATGACGGCGAAGGCGACGATAACGGCGATGAAGCACACGATGTAGGGCAACGGCGTACGCTTGATGGGCCGAAGATGGTGCGGCAGGAGATTTACGTTTATCATATTTCTAGCGTCCCCCGTGCGGCCAAGCCAACCGCGACCATGTACTGGGCGGGGCAATCCCTCAGAAGGTCGAGGCTTCTATCGTTTCCGAGCAGCAATGCACTGTCGGTTGGGTCGGCGACTTCCACATTCTCGATCCCGAGTTCCTGCGCCAACGCCTCACGGAGGAGGGGCAGCGGCGCGATGCCACCGCTGAGGATAATGCGCTCAACGGGGCGTTCGTAAAGCTGTTGCTCGTAGTAGTCGAACGAGCGGCGCGTTTCCGCCACCAAACGAGAAAGCGGCAGCGATAGCATCTCCGGTATGGACTTCTCACCGCCGGCCGCCGGGCCGGCCGCAGGCCCTCCACCTATCGGGGGCTGGTCTCCGCCTGCCAGCTCTTCTTCCAACGGATCGAGCAGGGAAGCACCGCCGCCTGGGGCTGTTTCTTCGCTTGCCTCCTGGGCCGCCGCCGTTGCCGGCTCGGGAACACTCGGTTCCCCACTGACGCCCATTGCGGCGTCCCGCAGGGTCTTCTCGGCCTCGTCGTAATCGCACCGCAGGCCTTTAGCAATGGCCTGAATCATTTCCCGGGTGCCCCAACTGACGTCGCGCACGAAATTCGACACGCCGTCCTTGACGAAATGGATGTTCGTCGACGATAGTCCGAGGTCTACGAGCGCCACCGTCTCGCCGACACGAAGGAAATCGCAGCTCTCGGCGGCGTCCGCAAGAGCGAGCGTGTCAACATCCAGTATGGCGAATTGGACCTCGCCGGCCGCAGCGATCTGCGCGCGCGACTCGATTACCTCGTGCCGTGCCGCAACCAGCAAGACCTTATACTGCGACTCGTTGCCCTCGGTAACCGTATCGAGAAGCGCCCAGTCGAGAAAGACCTCGGCCAAGTCGTACGGAATGCTCTGCGCGGCTTCACTCTCGATGGATTGTTCGATCTGGTCATAAGGGATGTTCGGTAGGCGAGGGTAGCGAATAACCGCCGTCTGCCCGGGAAGCGAACCGACCAGCAAGCCTTGAGCCACTGGCATCGCGCGCAAGGCTTCCCGAAGGGCCTCCGCGTGGGCTATTACGGGATCGATATTGACCTGGTTACGGTCGATGGTGCCATAACCTACTTGGTCAATGCGGAGTCGCCCCCCGACTTTTGACATCTGGATAGCTTTAACGGAATGCGCACCGATGTCGACACCGATTGATTTGCTAGGCTTCGCGAACAGCAAGGATTTCTAAGCTCCTTCATTGATCGGTCAGCGCTGCTCGACTCCCCAGCGCCCCCACTTTGTGCGTCTGTGCCCTCGCCCTTCCGCTGTGCTGAACCGTTTACGGCCTGATTCTGCTGCACCAAGAGTACCAAAAATACAACATAGTGTCAACACTTAATCTACGCACCTTCTCGCAGTTTCGTTTCTTGAGAGGGTACTGTCTCCCCCATCCCCCCAGACCTGTCCAGCCCCCCTCTGACAGGTACTTCCGTACGCCGTGACGCAAGTCATTCGCTTGATGAAACGAAGTCCCGCAGAAACATCGCAACGACGATTCTGCGGGTTTTGTCCAAATATATACTTGACTAAAAGGCCACTCAGCGTCGATGTTGCAAGGGGTCTGCCGTTTGTCGTTATTGCGGGATTTCGCCGACAAACGGGCACGTCAGGGCAAAAAAAAGCGGGACAAGGCATCCCGCTATGTAAGCTCCCCGCATCATGCCGTTGGGTGGAAACTGTTTGAACCTTAACACCAAGGGGGTGCCCTCATGGTAGCCTTCCGACGTCCGCTCGGAGCGGCGTGCCGTTGGCCACAGCGAATATTGGGCTCCCAGTTCAAACACTAAGGTACAATGTTTCCGCCCGTGTCGAACACAGCAGGGAAAACCTTATTCAAATGGTCGCTGATGGTCCTCGCGAAAGTGTAGCAGAAGAGGCGTAGTTAGTCAAGGCATTATGCCGGTTTTGACCATAATACGCACTATTCGGAATATGTCCTTTCGGTTCTCTGTTAAGCCGATAAGGGAGCCCGCTGCTTGACACAAACCTAGACTGTGGCCATAATCGGAGAACGCTAAGGCGGGATGTCTCACACGTTGTTGTCTTCGGCTTGCTTTTCTCACCTATTGTTCAATTGAAACGGGCTTGGTGATGACAAGGGTCGAAGAAACCGCAGGACGCTCTGCCTACTCGCCAGTGGCAGGCTTATGAGGCGATACGCCCGTTCCGCATGACATACGTGCAGTCTCGTTGTGCGGCTGTGAGAAAGGCGGGCTAGGCGGCGCGGCGCAGGGCGAAGGTCGGTTGTGTGGGGCGTAGCGGCGACCGATACAGCTCACGTGGTCTTGTAGCGTTCCTGCCTCGAGTCAGCCGAAGAAAGGGGACAATATGGCATTCTGTCGTGTTCGTATACTGTTGGCTTGCATGGTTGCCTTTACAGTCGTCGCGATGTGGCATGCGCACGCGGCCCCCTCTGAAGAAGTTCCCGCGCCCCTTCGGACCTCCGTTGACCGAGCCGTCGACAAGGTGAAGCCGGCGCTGGTACGGATCGAGGTGGTCTCGACGCGCTACAGTGAAGGGCGCGAACTGAAGCGCGAGAGTTCGGGGAGCGGCGTGATCGTGACGCCCGAAGGGCACGTCATCACAAATCACCATGTCGCGGGTCGTGCGACACGCTTGCTTTGCACTCTGTCTACAAAGGAAGAGGTGGAGGCGGAACTCATCGGGCGAGATCCACTCACCGATGTGGCGGTCATCAAGTTGCACGGGGAAGAGGGTCGTGCTTTCCCCACGGCGGGTTTTGGGGATTCGTCCAGCGTGGAAGTTGGTCAACAGGTTCTTGCCATGGGCAGCCCCATGTCTCTTTCGCAATCCGTCACCCTCGGAATAGTCAGCAATACTGAGCTGGTGCTTCCTCAATGGATGAGCCAGTGGGGCGGCATCACCCAGGAAGGCGAGCGGGTGGGAGCGCTTGTTCGCTGGATCGGCCATGACGCCGCCATATATCCCGGAAACTCCGGCGGGCCGCTTGTGAATCTCGACGGCGAGATCATCGGAATCAATGAGATTAGCATCGGTTTGGGCGGCGCCATCCCGGGAAACCTAGCCAAGGCAGTGGCCGACGAGCTAATCGCCACCGGTGAAGTAAGCCGAAGTTGGCTTGGCCTCGAAGTGCAGCCCCGCCTCAAGCATGGCGCGACCGACCGCGGCGTGCTGGTTAGCGGTACGCTGGAGGACTCCCCGGCCGCGGACGCCGGATTCAAGCCTGGCGATATTCTTGTGCGTCTGGACGAAGCGGAAGTAGACGTCCGGTTTCTGGAGCAACTTCCGGCCCTCAACCAGATGACCTCCAAACTCCCCCTCAACACCGAAATCAAGGCGGTCGTTCTTCGGGATGAACAAGAGACCACCCTCACCGTGAAGCCCACGGCCCGGGAGCGTGTCCTGCCAAGGCAGCACGAATTCAGGGAATGGGGCGTCACGGCACGGAACCTTTCCTTTGTCCTCGCCAGGCAGATGAAGCGGGACAACGAGGACGGCGTGCTGATTACCTCAATCCGCCCGGGAGGACCGGCCGACGACGCAAAGCCTCGCATCCTCGACGACGACGTCCTTGTCAGCGTCAACGGTGAATCCGTGAAGAACGCCGAGGCGTTGCGCCGCGTGACGGCCGAAGTTGTCACAGGACAAACCGATCCTGTCCCCGTACTTGTTGGATTCGAGCGCAAGACGGAGCAGTACGTCACCGTGGTTAAAGTGGGAATCAAGGAACTCGAAGATCCCGGGCTTGAGGTGAAGAAGGCCTGGTTGCCTGTCCAGTCTCAGGTTCTGACGCGGGATATCGCGGAGCAATTGGGGCGTCCGGAGCTGTCCGGCTTCCGTGTGACTCAGGTCTTTTCGGGAAGCGCCGCCGAGGCGGCGGGACTGCGCGTGGGGGATTACATACTCGCCGTTGACGGCGAGCCCTTGGAGGCGTCCGCTCCGGAGGACTATGAGGAACTGGAGGCGGTCATCCGCCAATACAGAGTTGGCAGCATGGTGTCGTTGACGGTGCTGCGGGGAGATCAGGAGTCTGAAATCAATGTCGAACTGGCCCGTGCTCCGAAGCTGAGTCGGGAGATGGCCAAGTACCGCGACAACAACTGTGAGTTCACGGCACGCAATGTCGCCTTCTTCGACAAGGCCAAGGAGAAATGGTCGGAACAGCAGCGTGGAGTCCTCGTCGAACGGATTGAGCCCGGAGGGTGGGCGGCTCTTGGATTCTTGAATCCGGGCGACCTGATCCTTGAGGTGAATGGAACGCCCGTTGAAGATGTAAAGGCCTTGAAGTCTTTGATGAAGGATATCGCGGAGGCGCAATCCGAAGTGATCATCCTGAGAGTCTTGCGCGGGATACACACTAGGTTTCTGGAACTGGAGCCAAAATGGGGGGAAACCCCGTCAAACGGGAGTGAATAGCTCATGTCAACGAAACGCCTGGTTAACATCCTCTTGCTTGCGCTTATGGTGGGCTGGTTCTCGTGGGGGGCCTCGGCCGATGAGGTCGCGGTTCAGGGCCGGGGCATTCTTGAAGCGCATCGGAGCGCCGTGGTAACCGTCAAGCTGGTGACAAAGATGAGCTTCGGAGGAAGAGGGGATGAGGAGACGCCCCAGGAGGTTACAGGCACCGTGCTGGACGCTACCGGCCTGACGGTGGTATCGCTTACGGAAACCGACCCCACCAACATGATTAGGAGCATGATGGGCGCCATGGCCGACTCCTTTGATATGAGTAGTGAGGTGACGGATGTCAAGATCGTGCCTGAGGACGGGGTGGACATTCCGGCCAAGGTCATCTTGCGCGACAAGGACCTGGACTTGGCCTTCGTGCGGCCGGCGGAAGAGCCGGCGGAGCCCATGCCACATATCGATATGAGCCAGGATGCCGCGCCGGAAATTCTCGAGCCTTTGGTGCTGTTGAATCGCTTGGGCAAAGTCGCCCGCAGGGCCTACGCCGCGGAACTTGTGCGCGTCAAGGCCGTTGTCGATAAGCCTCGCACCTTCTACGTCACCGGCGGCGGCCTCATGGACACATCCTTAGGCACGCCCGTGTTCACGCTTGACGGACAGTTCGTTGGCGTCAACGTCCTGCGGATGATTAAGGCCCAGGCCGGCGGAATATCCGGCATGTTTGGTGGGCTCGATGACAGTGCCATGGCCATCATCATTCCCGGGCAGGACATCCTCGAGGCGGCCACGCAGGCGCCGCCCTTTGGCCAGGAAGAGGCCGCAGCGCCGGCTGTGCAGGAGCAAGCGGAAGGTCAGACGGAAGCGGAGCCGCAGGAGGAAGCACCTGAAGACGCGGAAGAAAGCCCAGAGAACGGCGGCTAGACCGCCGTCACAGACGTTGCCCCGCCGCCGGTTTATGGGCGCAGTCGGATGCGGCGCCGTTGCGGCGGTAGCCGCCTCGTGCGCCACTCTTCGCGGTGCCCGGGCCCGGCCGCCCAACGTGGTCTTTGCTTTCAGCGACGAACACCGCTGGCAGTCCATGGCCAGCTCCGAAATGCCGGAAGTCCATACTCCCGCCATGGCGCAGCTTGCCTCCGAGGGTGTCGAGTTCACGCACTGCATCAGCAACTATCCGGTCTGCTCGCCATACCGAGCGATTTTGATGAGTGGCCGTTGGCCTTATCAGCAGGGCGTAATTGACAACAACATACCTCTGGCGGCCGACGCCGGCATGCTCGGAACAGCCTTCAAGGCCGCCGGATACGACACAGCCTACGTCGGAAAGTGGCATCTCGGAGGCACACGGGCCGAGTCCTTCGGCTTCGATCGATCGCTTATCTGGACGGCCACGGGAAAGCACTGGGATCGTTCAAGCTACCATCCCAGGGAAGGCGCTCTGGTTACGCCGAAGGGCTACAACGCCTCCCTCATGACGGACCAAGCCCTCGAATTCATCGGGGAACGCCGCACACAGCCGTTCTTTCTGATGCTGTCGTGGAACCCGCCGCACGCCAGTTTCCTCGATCCGCCGGAAGAGAAGAAGCGGCTGTATCCCGAAGGGTCGCTGTCGTGGCGCAAGAACGTGGACCTACGGGCAGCGCAGGGGCAAGCCCCTGACAACCAGATCTGGAACCAGAACAGCTGGCCATATTACCAAGGTTACCACGCGCACGTCAGCGCCATCGATGACGAATTGGCTCGACTTATGGCGGCGTTGGATGAATTGGCCCTGACGGAAGATACCATACTCATTTACACCTCCGACCACGGCACCATGCTGGGGTCGCACGGCGTGGGAAGCAAGCGCCAGCCTTACGAGGAGTCCATCCGCGTGCCGTGTATTTTCCGCTGGCCCGGACAGATCCCCCGCGGCCGGAAGGTGGACGCGCTTCTCGGTGCCGCCGACATGATGCCCACGCTGTGCGGCGCCGCGGGCGTAGCCGCGCCGGCCTCGTGTGTAGGACAGGATTTCTCCCCCTGGCTCCGCGGCGCGCACGGGCCGGACCCGGAGGCACAGCTCATCATGCATATTGCCAAGGACCACGCGTCGGGCGGCCAGAGCCACCCCGCGCCCATCTTCCGCGGCCTCCGAACCATGCGTTACACGTACGCCGTATATCCTGATCGGCCTTGGTGCCTTTTCGACAACGAGCGTGATTCCGCCCAACTCGTCAACTTAGTCAATGAACCGGGGACGGCGGCGCTCCGCAGCGATCTGACAGCGCGGCTTCGCTCCCTCCTGCGCGAGGCCAAAGACCCCTTTGTGGTGCCGGAATAACATGAACGACTTTTTCGCCGCTGGAGTGCCTGTATGCAAGCGATGAGCGAACTCAGTGGACACAATGCTCTTGTCACGGGGGCGGCGCGCCGCCTCGGACGGGCGATCGCGCTTGGGCTGGCACGTGCGGGCGTCAACGTGATCGTGCATTACCGCTCTTCGGCCGACGAGGCGGCCGACCTCGTAGCCGAGATCAACGCCCTCGGCCCAAAGGGATATGCCCTCCCGGCAGACTTGGCCGTCTCGGAGAAGGCGGATGCTTTGCTTCCGCGTGCGACGGACTTGGCCGGGCCCATCGATTTTCTCATCAACAACGCATCGTTCTTCCAAGAAAGTCGGCTGGCGTCCGTCGCTCCCGAGCAGATTCTCAACAACGTGAGCGTCCACGCCGCGGCGCCTCTTCTCCTTTCCCGCCGTCTTGCCGCCCAGAACCGGCCCGGCGCGATCATCAATATGCTCGACACGCGCGTCGCCGACTACGACAAGGACCACGTGGCGTACCACCTGAGCAAGCGGATGCTTCTCTCTTTGACGCGTATGATGGCGATCGAGTTCGCCCCGAGGATTCGCGTCAATGGTATTGCGCCGGGACTGATCTTACCGCCCGAGGGCAAGGATGAGGACTACCTCAAACAACTGGCCCCGACGAATCCGCTGAACACGTACGGCAACACGGACGATGTGGTTGAGGCGGCGCTGTTCCTGCTCCGCAGTAATTTTGTCACCGGGCAGATCATCTACGTGGATGGCGGGCGCAGCCTGCGGGGAGCGGTGTATGGCTGAACGGCGATTGGATAGAATTCTCATCCGGGATCTGCTCGTTCGCTGCATCATCGGCATCTATCCGGAGGAGCGGGAGAAACGCCAGGAGATCCTCGTCAACATAACCTTGTATGCGGACCTGCGGCCGGCCGGGCAAAGCGATCAGATCGAAGACACCGTGGACTACAAGCGCGTTAAGCAGGCGATCCTTGCGATGGCCGAGTCTTCATCCTTCTACCTCGTCGAGCGTCTCGCGGAGCGCGCCGCGGAGATTGCCCTCGAAGATCCAAAGGTCGAGCGTGTCGAGGTCGTCATCGACAAGCCCGGCGCCTTGCGCTTCGCTAGAAGCGTCGCCGTGGCGATCACGCGCGAACGCGCGGACAATGCCTGAGCGGTTGTCCGGAGAGATGCCCGTGGCGGATGAACTGCGAGCTTCCTTCATTGCCGTTGGCTCAAATATTGATCCCGAGCCGAACATTCTCAAAGCCCTGACGCTACTCGCCGAACACGTCCATGTGACTGCGCTTTCCACTTTCTATAGCACGCCCGCCCTGGGCCGGCCTGAACAGCCCGACTTCATCAACGGCGTCTGCCTGGCCATGACAGGGCTTTCGGCGGCTGCTCTGAAACTCGACGTCTTGAGGCCTATCGAAGCCGCCTTGGGGCGCGCACGCTCTGCGGACAGGTACGCGCCCCGCGCCATCGACCTGGACATCCTCCTTCTCGGGGACATTGTCGTGAGAGAGCCGGGACTCCAGATACCGGATCCGGATGTCCGGACACGGCGATTCCTAGCCGTGCCTCTGCTCGAACTGGCGCCCGATTTGATCCTGCCGGACACCGAGGAGGCCATATCCGCCGTTGTGGACGGCATGCCGGATGAAACCAGGATGATTCCCATGTATGATTACACGCAATGGTTGAGAGCGAGGGTAATGGGATGAACCTTGAACGCGTACAGAAACTCATTCGCGAGTTATTGATCGAGATTGGCGAAGATCCCGAGCGGGAAGGGCTGTTGAAGACCCCCGAGCGCGTGGCTCGCGCTTACGAGTACCTCACGTCGGGCTACCGAACCAATACAAGCGCGCTTATCAACGACGCCGTGTTTCAGGCGGAGTCGAACAATATGATTATCTCGCGAGACATCGAAGTCTACAGTCTATGCGAGCATCACATGCTGCCGTTCTTCGGCCGGTGTCACATCGGCTACATCGCCGAGAACAGGGTGATCGGACTGAGCAAGCTGTCGAGGATCGTTGACAACTACGCCCGCCGTTTGCAGATCCAGGAGCGCCTGACCGCCCAGATCGCGCACGAAGTGATGGCTGCGACCCAGGCCGAGGGCGTGGGGGTCGTCATCGAGTGCCGACACCTCTGCACGATGATGCGGGGCGTTGAGAAGCAGAACTCCGTCATGACGACTTCCTCCGTGCTCGGAAGTTTCCACAACAGCATGGCCACTCGAACAGAATTCATGAACCTCATCGCCAGGCCCTTGCAGTGAGAGCGGCTGGGCACTTCACCCACGCTTGGTTGACTTCCTCGAACGCCGTCCATACGGCTTTAGCGGAGCGGCCCGTAAGGGCGCTATCCGGCGAGTGGCTCGCCAACCAAAACGCGATGCTTGCGTGAACTTGGGAGAGGCTGAAGTTGAGTGCGTCTCCTGAGATCGGCGAAGACGCGGCCGTCCGAATTCGTGCGCATGCCCGTGAGAAGATGGGACGCGCCATCGGCGAGGCCGGAGGCAACGAGGTATTCTTCGCCGGCGCGTTGGACGGCGACGGCCTGATATGCGACGTGCGCGTCTGCGCGCGCGGAAACGCCGAGGCCGTTCCCGCTTTCTGCGAGTCACTCAAACCGCGAGAAGTCGTCCTCCACAACCATCCCTCCGGCGACCTCAATCCCTCGGATGCCGACCTTGACCTCTCGGCGCTGTTCGGCCACGAAGGGCACGGCGTCTACATCGTCGACAACGGCCTAAGCCGCGTCTACGTCATCGTCGAGCCTTTCCTTCCGGAAGAAATACACAGACTCAGCCCGAATGAACTGGAGCGCGCCTTCCGCCCCAACGGGCGGCTGGCGCGCGTCTTGCCCGGCTTCGAGGTCCGTCCACAGCAAACCGAGATGATGGATGCCGTAGCACGCGCCTTCAACGGCGACGGCATTGCCGTAGTCGAGGCGCCCACCGGCGTCGGCAAGACACTCGCCTACCTGTTGCCGGCCGTGCTTTGGGCCGTGCGTAACCGTGAGCGCGTGGTCGTATCGACGAAGACAATCAACCTACAAGAGCAGATTATCCACAAGGATATTCCCGCCCTCACCAAGTGCCTTGACGAATCGTTCAATGCCGTCCTTGTGAAGGGCCGTGGCAACTACCTCTGCCGCAGGAGACTTGCGCGCGCCCTATCCGAGGCCACTTTATTCGAAGACGAGGAAACGGCCGAGACGCTTACGGCGCTGGAGGAGTGGTCCCGCAAGACAAGCGACGGAAGTGTTTCCGATCTGCCGTTTGTGCCGGCCCGAGGCGTCTGGAGCGAAGTCTGTTCCGAAGCGGACACCTGCACGGGCACGCAGTGCTCCTCTGCCAAGGCGTGCTTCGTGATGAAAGCGCGCCGCGATATCGCCAAGGCCGACTTGATCATCGCCAATCATCACATGCTCTTCTCCGACCTGGCCATCAAGAAGGAGGTCGGCAGTTTCAGTGCTCTCGCGGTGTTGCCTGCATACCGGCGCGTTATCTTCGACGAAGCGCACAACATCGAAGACGCGGCCACGCAGTACTTCGGCGCCTCCATAACGCGCCTCGGCAGCCTCGCCCTATTCGGGCGATTCGTGAGAACCGAACGAGGCCGGGAGCGCGGGCTGATACCTTACATCAAGCGGAAGCTGGTTTTGGCGGCCGGCAGCGTCGCGATGGCGACGATCGACCGCATCCAGGACCTAATCGATAACGAGCTCTTGCCATCGCTGGCCGTCGCGCGCGAGACTGTGGTTGCGGCATTCGATGCTTTGCGCGGCGTCGCTTCCGAGAAGTGCGGGCAGCTTGGGCGCGACATCAAGTGGCGGCTTACCGAGGAGGCCCTTCGCGACGAAGCGCTCAGAGAAGTCCATGCGGGCTGTGTCGCCCCGGCTGTCGAGGAGTTGCTGCGGTGCGCAAGGCACTGCACGGAACTCTGGCGCAGCCTGAAGGACATCACTGCCGCGAGCGCGGCGGATGAGCCTCCGTTTCTCCTCGAAGTGAGTCAATTGCGGGGATATGCCGAACGGCTGTGCCGCGTAGCGAACGTTCTCGGCGAGACAACGAGCGAGACGCTTCAGCCGAATACGGTGCGATGGATCGAGATCGACGCCTACCGCGCTAAGTTCGTGCGGCTCGCGAGTTGTCCTCTGGAGGTCGGCCGCCCCCTGGCGGAATGGGTGTATGCCAATCTGCGCACCGTGATCATGACCTCGGCCACCTTGGCCGTTCAGCGGAGTTTCGGTTATCTGTTCTCCAGGATCGGCCTGGACTACGTTGAGGACCGTGAGCCCGAGACAGCGGTGCTCGATTCGCCTTTCGACTTCACTCGACAGGCCGTGCTCTGTATCCCGCGAGACCTTCAGCCACCCGATAGCGCTGACTTCCTCGAGCAGACGGTTGATTGCATCCGTGATGCCCTCCGCATAACGAAGGGACACGCCTTCGTGCTGTTTACGTCATTCTATGCGCTCGACTATACCTACACCCGACTCGAATCCGAGCTGCGCCACGCCGGAATCCTGCCCCTGAAACAAGGTTCGGCCGCCCGTTCCCGAATGCTGGACGAATTCCGCGCTGCGCCCTCGGGGGTCCTCTTCGCCACGGACAGCTTCTGGGAAGGCGTTGACGTTGTCGGCGAATCGCTGCAGTGTGTTATACTCCCGAAACTCCCATTTCGTGTACCCACGGAGCCGACGGTTCAGGCCCGAGCCGAGGCCATTGACGAGGCGGGAGGGAACTCATTTCTTTCGTATACCGTGCCCCAGGCAATCATCAAGTTCCGGCAGGGCTTCGGCCGTTTGATACGGCATCGAAGCGACCGTGGGGCAATTCTCGTGCTTGATTCGCGCGTTGTGAAACGCCATTACGGCCGGCTATTTCTTGATTCGCTGCCCGGCCTACGCATCGTGAACGGGCCGAGGAAAGGCGTCTACCAGGCATTGGCGGAGTTCTTTGAACGGCGGGAGGGGAAAGGACCATGAACCTGGATATTCGCGTTGATGTATCGCGGGCAAAGGCTTCGGCCGTCGGCGACGCTAATGGCTTCACACCAAAGGAGTTCCGGGAGCTCGAGGCCCGGGTGGCCGATGCGCACGAGATCCTGCTCCGGGAGCGGCGCGACAGCGTCTACGGCTTCTACGATCTCTACAAGGATGAATCGGCCCTTCGCGACGTCAAGGAGAAGGCGGCGGAGTTCCAGGCCAAGCGTCCCCGCAACCTGGTCATCCTGGGAATCGGCGGCTCCGCCTTGGGAACCACGGCGCTGGTTACGGCCCTCAAATCCCCGTACTACAACCTCCTGACGCCACGCGGCCGGGGTGGCTATCCCAGGGTCTTTGTCATGGACAACATCGACCCTGTCTCTTTCCGACAGATGATGCGTCTGTGCCGCCCCAGCGAGACCGTATACAACGTGATCTCGAAGTCGGGCGGCACGGCGGAGACTATGTCCCAGCTCATGATCATCGTGGACGCCATCGAGAAGAAGCTGGGCGCCGACGCCATGAAAGAGCATGTCGTCGTTACGAGCAATCCGCGCGGTGGGGGCGCTCCCCCGAGCCTTCTGCACACCGTGGCGGATGCCTACGGACTGGTGTCGTTTGCCGTGCCGCTCAACGTTGGGGGGCGGTTCTCTGTCTTCTCGCCGGTGGGCATGTTCCCTGCCGCCATGCTCGGCATGGACATCGACGAACTCTGTGCCGGCTGCGCCGCGATGGATGCCCGTTGCGCCACGCCGGAATCGGCCGATAATCCTGCCTATCTTCGCGCGGCCGTCCAGTACCTCGCGGACACGCGCAAGGGGAAGACCATTTCCGTCATGATGCCTTACTCGGACGCCTTGCGGGACGTGGCGGATTGGTACCGCCAACTCTGGGCCGAAAGCCTTGGTAAGAAGTTGAATCTGGATGGCGATGAGGTCTTTGTTGGACAGACCCCTGTGAAAGCCCTTGGAGCGACCGACCAACACTCCCAGATACAGCTTTATCGCGAAGGGCCGAACGACAAGCTCATCAACATCTTGGAGGTCCGTCGCTTCGACAAGACACTCCGCATTCCCGGCGCCCTTGACAGCATTCCCGAACTCGCCTATCTGCGTGGAAAGACGATGAACCGCCTCTTGGCCGCGGAACTCCGCGGAACGATGGACGCCTTACGCCTGAGCCAACGGCCCGTTTCCCGGATCATTCTCCCACGCGTCAATGCGCACACCATCGGACAATTGCTCTACATGCTCGAAGTCGAGACGGCAATGGCCGGCCGCTTGTACCACGTTCAGACCTTCGACCAACCTGGGGTCGAAGAAGGCAAACGGATTGCTCGCAGATTGATGGGAGACGCCGGTTGAGCGCACCAAACGGCTTTGCGGAATACGGGGTAGGCGGCGATTCGGCCGGCGCCCGGCGCACACGGCGAGCGTTTCGCCTGTGCGTCTTCTCGTGCGTTGCCTTCACATGGATGCTTTGGTTCTCAGAGAACTTCCTCAGGTACGAGCAAACCGAGCGATTGTATCTGGGCTCGCTGACGATGGCGCCCGAATCGGCACGGGTCCTCCTCAGACAGGCCGTCAAGATCGAATCCAAGCGAGGTGACTCGCCAACGCCCAAGTATCTCGAGGCCTTGGCGGAACGCGAAGAGGATGATCTGGTCCTTCCCACTTATGAGAAGGCATACGCCGTGTCCCCGGCGAATTCCTTCCTCGCGATCCGCTATGGCTGCCGCCTCTTCGGGGCCGGCCGCTGGCAGGACGCCGGCGCTCTTTTCAGTGAGGCCAGCGCGCACCCACCGAGGAATGCCCTGCCTATGTACCTCGAAGCCGCCGCGCGGCTACGCGGCCCGGGCGATGCCCTGAACCTGAGCGGGTCACTCGCGCAGGTGGCCAAGACGAATAATAGCGCGTTGAAGGTCATCTTCCCGCCGCCGTTGTGGTTTTCGGGATTACCGCAGGCAGGCGAGTGCTATGCCGCGCTTCGCAGGCAGGCTATCGACGAGTGCTGCGCCCCTCTCTACGAATACACACGCTGGATTACCTCCGCTGCCGAGAGAGATATTGCCCAGAACCGCGTCCAGTATTGGGACCTTTGGCTCGAGACTCTGCAAACAATGGGAGAACGCCTCGTGACGAGTGCGGAACCCGGCACGGTCCAGGCCACCGCGGGCGTACACATCCAACTGGCCGCGCTTCAATTGCGTGAGCGCATCTACGAACTCGAGAAGGGACAACCAAGCGAGAAACTCATCGAACGCCGCATCAAGCTGCAAACTGCCAACGGGTGGCTCTCCCGGTTTCTCGAGTCCAGGGACGTGAAGATCGAGGCCGACCGCCTCAAGTACAAGTTCCCTCTTGGCCTCTGCGGATGGACCTTGGCGGCCCTAGTTGCCGTGTACATTTTGAGCTGCGCCGCGGGCAGAATCGTTCGCGGCGAGCGCAGGCACTGGAACGTGCCTCACACCGGGGCCGGGCGCGCGATGATGATTGGGGGGAGCGCCGTATTTCTGGCCCTGCTCCTGCTGACCATGGCGCTGCAGCGCGTTTCGGCATCGCAGGATAGTTGGATGCGTACCGTGCTCTACTTGTGGTGGGGCACGGTAGCCGGCCTCCTGATCTTTGGCGCGCTGTACCCTTTCTTAACGTTGACACGGCCCGCCGAGGCGGCGGGCAATGCGGCGAAGTCCGATGGCATGGACGATGTACTGCGGCTTGCACGCAAAGAGCGGCGTAAGGCCGCCGGCGTGCTCAGGCGTCGCTACTATGGTGTGATTCTTGGTGGTTTCCTGTCCGCTGTGTCGTTCTGGGCGGTGATCCATCGTGTTCTCCTGACGCTGTATCCGTGGCAATTGGGGTTGCTCACGACAGGACTGGGCGCGGAGGAGGTCCAGGTGGTCAACAGGGTGGTTGCACTGTTGCACTAAGTGGCCGAACGCCACGTCGGGGCTTTACAGCGATCAAGACGGACCAGGATGCCGGAAAATACGACACAACTGATCGCACGATGTGTCCGGGGCGATGATGAGGCCAAGGCGCATTTCGTGGCCCTCTAGCCGAATTCATCCAGCGCGCCGTAACCAGTAAACTTCAGCGCATGTCAGCGAATGCCCCTTGTGGTCGGCCGTGCAGGACATCCGCAACGAGATCATCGAGCGCCTGCTTGCGGATGGATGCCGCGCACTTGGCCGGGTGAGAAAGGCCAAATCCCTAAATGCCTGCCTGATGACCGTTGCTCACAATTACACCGTGGATTATGCACGGCGATGGACGACGCGGAACCGCATCGTTGAAGCAGCCCATCGGGAATCCGACGGCTATGTCGCCTCTCCTGCGGACAGGGTAATCGCGCGAGAGCGCGAAGACGCCCGCCCTCTACGGAGGCCTGTCAGACCTCCCGCCTCAGGACCGCCTCGTGCTCGAGTTGTTCTTCGTTCAAGGGCTCAAGTATGCTGAGACCGCTGAGATTATGGGTATGAATATCAACACGATCTCGGCGCGTCTCCGCCGGTCGAAAGCGAAGCTGCGCAGACTTCTTGAAGGGAGACGTGATGAACCCGGACATTAAATCGGGTTCCGGGGACTGCCTGCCGGATCACCTCCTCGATGCCTACGTTCTGGGCCAAGTACCTGACGAAACCGGCGACCACTTTGAACGGCATCTGAAGCACTGCGCAAAATGCGCCGCCCATATCGAGAGCGTTCGCGAGGAGGTGAAACGCTTCCGGCGCCTCTTGGACGACGAGGCAGAATATCCCGTTGAGCCCTGTCTGGCAGCTGAAACCCTGGGACTCTATCTGGACAAAGGCCTGTCCGAGAAAGAGCGCGAAGAAGTCGAGGCCCACTTAAGCCGGTGCCGCACGTGTCAGAATTTGCTGGTGGGCATCTTCCGCGATGTCCAGGCCGCGTTCGAGCCTCTTTCGGATGAAGGGTCGTCCGAGCCCGCGCTAAGTAAGAACGAAACGCCCCTGACATTGAGTCCAGAGGCCGAACCTGCCCCGTTTCAGGCGAGTGCGGGCGCGCCTTCGCCTCCATCCCCGGGCGATGGCTGGGCAGCACTGGCATGTCTCGCGGGGCTCTTCTTCCTCTTCCTCAGTCTTGCCGCCTGGGCGGAAGGATTCTGGCCATGGATTTTGTCCACGGGGGTGGTTGGCGCTGCCATTGGACTGTGTCTGCTTTCCTAATAGAAAAGGCGTGAAGAGCGGCAGTGTTCGACGCCGCCCAGATACCTACAGCCCCGCAGCGAGCATGGAGTGTAGCCAGGAGAACGCGGAAAGGAGAAAAGAGCGATTATCGTCGCGCAATAGTTGACAAGACTTCATTATGGCGGGTATAATTTTTCTAAAATCTGATATTTCTGCGAATTGTAGCCGTGCGTTAGGTGGTTTGCGGTGGCCACACTATTGGGCGCGGGCGGCTTGGTTCTTTACTTCAGGAGGCTCTGATCCGTGAGCGAGCGAGAACAGAAGGCTTACACGACGTTTGAGGCAGCAAAGATCTGCCACGTTACTCATCACAGCATCAAGAACTGGATTAAGCAGGGGCTCATCAAAGCTTCAAGGACGCCCGGCGGGCACTATCGCATTCTGGAAGAGGATCTCGACCATTTTCGCGAGGAGTATGATATGTTTCCGCGCGATAAGGGCTCGGCCAAGAAGCGCGTGATGATCGTGGACGATGACCCGGATGCCCTGGCCCTGATGGAAAACATCCTTACGGATGAAGGGCTGGAGCTTATCAAGGTCAGTAATGCCACGGAGGTCGGTTTGAAGGCGGCGCAGTTGTCGCCCGATCTCATCCTGCTGGACTTTCTGATGCCGGAGATCAACGGGTTCGAGGTCTGCAAGGCGTTGCGGGAAAACGAGCTTACGCGCAGTACGCCCATCATGGCTGTTACCTGCCTTACCAAAGAGCAGGACATCCAGCGCATTTTCGAGTGCGGGGCGGACGAATACCTGGCCAAGCCGTTCAAAGTCGAGCAACTCCTTGAGAAAGTCCGCGAACTCATTGGGAAAGGGCGAGTTGTCGAGTAGACTCGTCTCCTGGTTGCTATGCCCGTGAAGACGCCCCGAGGCGGCATCGAACGCAAGATCCTGAGATCGATTCTCTGGGTAGGCATTCTCCCGGTGGCGTTTGCGCTCATCGTCGGCTATCTGGGCGTCAGGTTCGGACAAGGCAGGGCCGTCGAGCAGACGCTCGCCACTGCAACGCAAAAAACCGTCACCGGGCTGCGCCTCGCTGCGAACTCACGCTTGCGCACCATCGCAAGCCTCGCTGCGGATCCCGACGTCATCGCCGCTTTGGCTCCGGCAGACAATGCGGACGAGACGGCTGTCTCGTCGGTGGGCCGGACACTGGAGGCCCTTCAAGCCCGCCTGCAAGGCGTGGCAAAAAGCGCTGAAGACGGCCAGAGTACGTTCGCCCTGTATAACGCTCAGGGCAGACTCATTCTGGGCACCGATCGCGTTGATGCCCAACTCAATGACCCCGCTTGGGTTGAGGCCCTCACCTACAAAGGCTATTTCCAGTTCAGTTGCCGCGCTGAGGGTGAACGGTATGAGGTCCGTGTCGCCGCGCCGGTGCGTGCGCCCGGTACCGACGTTGTTGTAGGCCACGTCGTCGAGATATCGCGCGTGGATTCCCTGTTGAGATATGCGCTCGGTTTCGGGGCGGACGAGATGCGAAAACACGCCCCGGGCGATGTGTACCAGATGGTGTTTGCCGGCCCAGGCGTCGGCGGCATGGTGACGACGTATCTTGACACGCGGGCTCCGGCGAATATCCCAGCCCTCGTGTCTGAATCCACCTTTCCGGGCCTGGTGACAGCCTTTCGCGACCCTCGCACCGCTGCGAACGGGACACTGCGATTCTTCAACTACGAGACTCGCGGCCGTTCTTTCGATGCGTTTCTGGCCTATGAACGCCTCTTCCCGGGGGAGGATGTATATCTCGTGGTCTACCGCCCGGCCTCTATCGTCTTCACGAGCATCAACCGCGGCGCCCTGCTTGCGGTGGCGTTCTGTCTGTTTCTGATCGCCTGCCTTTGCGTGAACGCCTATCGCAACGTTCACAACAACATCGTCCGACACATCCTCCTGGTGAATGAAGGCGCCCAGATCATCCGCCAAGGTGATCTCGACCTGAAACTCATCATTGATACAGGCGACGAAATCGAGGAGCTTGCCTCGTCTTTCAACAAGATGGCCCTCGCGCTGAGCCGCAACATCAAGCAGCTTGAGGAGTCGGAGGAGAAATACCGCAGCCTGGTGACTTCGATGCGTGACGGCATCTGCCAAACCGACGCCGAGGGTGTCGTAACCTTCCTGAACCAGGCCGGCTTGGACTGCTTCGGATTCGCCAAGACCTCCGAGGTCATCGGCAAAACGCTCAAGGAGTTCTTCCTCGAAGAAATCGATTTCGCTCGGATTACCAGTGAGCTGAAGGCCAACGGGTTTATCGAGCGTTCGCGCGTCTGGATGAAACGCCAGGACGGACGCACCATCTGCGTGGAGCTTTCCGGGAACCAGGTCTATGACGACGATGGCCGGTTCGTCGGCACTGAGGCCATCTTCCGTGATGTGACGAAGAGCGTCCATCTTGAGCAGGAAGCCAGGGAGCGTTCAGAGCGCATTAGCGCCATTAATCAAATCGCCAATGTTATCAACTCCAGCCTCGAGGCCGGCCGCCTCTACGAAAGTCTCGTTGCCGAGATCAAGACGCTGGTAGCCTTCGACTATGCCGCTCTCGCCCTGCTGGACGAGTCTACGGGAGGTTTCGGTGCCCGTCAGTTGTGGCCCGAGCACGAAGTCTATCCGGGCTACACGTATCACCTCGATTCCAGCGCCTCCTGCGCCGCGTGGGTCGCCCAAGAAAATAAATGCCTCGTAGTCGACGACCTCCGAAAGAACGACTCGCCCTACGCCGATCAGTTTCCCGAGCAGACCAGAAGTTGCATCTGTGTCCCACTGTATGCCACGGGACGCATCATCGGCACGCTGAACCTCGGGGCAAATCTCCCCAGGGCCCTCTCAAAACATGACGTCGAGGTCCTTGAGCAGGTGGCTCCTCATGTGGCTGTCGCCATTCGGAACGCGCAGCTTCTTGAGAACCTCCAGGTGTCACTCGAGGAAGTAACGCGCGCACGGGAGGAACTGCACAAGGCCAACGAGGAATTGAAGACGCTCGACGAGATGAAGACGAATCTCCTGTCGAACGTATCCCACGAGCTGCGCACGCCGCTCGTCTCCGTGATGGGCTATACCGACATGATTCTGAACGAAAAGGCCGGCCCCATCAGCGATGTTCAGAAAGAGTACCTCGGTATCAGCCTGAGAAACACTGAGAAACTCGTTACGCTCATCGAGAACCTTCTCGATTTCTCCAGACTGCACCGGGGCGCCGAGAAACTGGTGTTCGACACCTTCGACCTGGTCGACTGCGCCAAGAGCGGCATGCAGATCGTCCAGCCTGTGGCCGACAGCCGCCAAATCGATCTCCGTCTCATCGCCCCGCCCGAGCCGGTGCTGGTCGACGGCGACCGTGGGAAGATGGGCCAGATCTTCATCAATCTCCTTTCCAATGCCGTCAAGTTCAATCACAATGAGGGCACAGTCACAGTCGAGATCAAGCGCAATGAGAACGCCGTCGATGTGGGCGTCACCGATACCGGGATAGGCATTCCGCCCGAAGCCTTGGACAAGATCTTCACACGTTTCTATCAATATGACAGCTCGTCCACACGGAAGTATGGCGGCACTGGCATCGGCCTTTCCATTGCTCAGGATATTGCGCGTCTTCACGGCAGCCGGATCACTGTGAGCAGCGAGGTGGGCCAAGGAAGTGTCTTCCGCTTCTCGCTGCAGACGCGACCTGTTGTGGCCGAGCCATCCAGCGAAGTGGTGGAGTTGCCGCTTCCTACAGAAACTCACCTGCTGGTCGAGTTGCTCACACAGGACCGCGCGTTGAGCGGCCAGGTTCGCCAGCTATTGGTGTCGGAAGGAATGGATGTCATTCACGCGACAAACACGGACAATGCCGTGGCCCTTGCGCAGAAATACCGTCCCGATTGCGTCATTGTCGATATGGAGGCAACTGGCGACGTTCCGGAAGTGCTGGACGATCTCTTTGCGGCGTCGGCGGCTGGCGCACTTCCCGCGATCATGATCACAAACGATGACGACCTGTATGAGCGTCTCCAGCGGCGCGTCGCGGCCCGGGTGAAGCGCGATTTCCGCAAGAGCAGTCTTCTGAGCGGGATTAGCCGGGCACTTAATCAAGGTGCGGAGGTTCCCGGCGCGCTTGGCGGCAAGATTCTGTGCGTCGACGATGATCCCGAAGTGCTTGCCTTCATGACGCGATGTCTTGAGGCCGAGGGATACGAGGCCGATTGCTGCGTCTCAGGCGAGACATGCCTCGAACGTGTTCGCACCCTTGAATACGGGCTTGTTCTTCTCGATATCGCCATGCCCGGTATGGATGGATGGGAGACATGCCGCAGGATCAAGACCAATCCCACGCTGGCCGGGATTAAGGTCTACATGGTGACGGCCAAGCCCGTCGACCAGGCGTTGGCCCGTGCCAAGGACACCGCCATCGACGGCTACCTGCTCAAGCCTTTTCGGGCTGAGGATTTGGCCGACGTCATCCAGAATCTTGGCCTCTTCCACGCGACAAAAGAAGTGTGAACGTACATACTCACCATCCGAAGGCCGTTCCCGGCAAACCTTTTCTGACTCTGCTTCGTTACAACACCCCTTATTGGCGCTCCTATCTTGGCGGAGCACTGCTCGCCGCAGGATTCGTGGGCATCGGGCTCGCGGTCCCATTCGTGATCCGCGCCGCCGTTGCCCGGTTCGAGAATCAGACGATGACCCACGCGCTCCTGCTCCACTACTTCCTGCTGTTGTTGGGCATCGCAGCTGTTACCGGACTGGCGCGGTACTGGCAGCGCACCTGGATGATCCGTGCCTCGAGGAAGTTCGAGTACGACCTTCGCAACGATTACTTCGAGCATATCCAGCGGCTTTCGCCCGAGTTCTATCACCGCACCAAGACCGGCGATATCATGGCCCGCGCCTCCAATGACCTTAATTACGTGCGCATGCTCATCGGCCCCGGAATCATGGGAAGCGTCGACGCCATACGCCTACCTGTCGCTCTGGGCCTGATGCTAAGCCTAAGTCCGCAACTCACGCTGTTCGCGCTGCTTCCTTTGCCGGCCATGTCCCTGGCCGTCTACTACTTCGTCATGCAGATGCACCGTAGATCCAAGATCGTGCAGGAGGAGTTCGCCGCCGTCACATCCCGAGCACAGGAGAACCTGGCCGGCGCCCGCGTCGTCAAGGCCTATGGCATTGCTGAACGAGAATTGCGAGATTTTCGCGAGCGTTCCGCCAAGTACATGCGTGAAAGCATCCGTCTGGCCACAGTACTATCATTGGGATGGCCCATCATCATGGGGCTCATGGGGCTCACGATGCTCATCGCCGTGTGGCGCGGCGGGCTCATGGTTATCCGCGGCGCCCTACTCCTGAGCGATTTTTCCTGTTTCCTGGTTCTGCTCATGATGCTGACATGGCCGCTCGCGCAGTTCGGATGGATTCTCTCCGTCTATCAGCGGGCCTCGGTTTCCATGGGCCGCATGTTGGAGGTTTTCGCTGAGGTCCCAGCCATCCGGGATCATGAGGGCACACGACACGACATCGCCTGCCTGAATGGCGGCATCCGCTTCGAGCACGTCTCTCTTGCCCACGGCGTCGCATCCGTACTTGAGGACGTGGATTTCGAGCTCGATGCGGGCCATACCATGGCCGTCGTTGGACCTGCCGGCGCGGGCAAGACATCCATCGTCTCCTTGATCACGCGCGAGTTCGATCCCACCTCCGGGCGCGTGCTGATTGATGGCGTAGACGCCCGCGAGATCCCCATACGCATTCTCCGCCGTGCGATTGGCTACGTGCCACAGGAAACCTTTCTCTTCTCGGATACAATATTGGGCAACGTGACATTCGGGCGTCCGGACGCCCATCCGGACGAAGTGGCCCACGCGTGCGAAATCGCCCAATTCGCCGAGACGGTGGCCTCCATGCCGGAAGGTTATCACACTATCCTCGGCGAGCGCGGCGTAAACCTCTCTGGAGGCCAGAAGCAACGGCTCGCTATCGCCAGAGCCCTGCTTTGTGATCCGCGGATTCTCGTATTGGACGACGCCCTTTCGAGTGTGGATGCGCATACTGAGGAGCGTATTCTACGTCGGCTTAAGGAAGTCATGGCTAGCCGCACGAGTATCGTCATTTCCCACCGAATTGCCGCCGTACAGCACGCCGATCTCATCCTTGTCATCGAGGCCGGCAAGATTGTCGACCGGGGCTGCCATAACGAACTTCTCGAGCGCCGGGGCCTCTACACGCGTATTTACCAGCGCCAGCGCCTGGAAGAAGACCTGGAACAAGCCTAGTGTCCGGCAACTACTACATCGACGACGAGGTCCACCAAAAAGCATACGACAGCCGTCTGATGAAGCGTCTGCTCGTCTTCGTCCACCCCTATCGCAGACTCATGGGGCTGGCTACGCTCTTGCTTCTCGCCGCAGCCGCCTTGAGCAATCTTGTACCTCTGCTCACGATGCGAGCCATTGACTCCTACATTGCCGATTCGGAGCGTATTCTGCTCCAGCAACGTTTGACGGAAGCGGGCTCCGACAGCTCGCCCGAGACCGTTCAGATACTCGACGAACGCGCCAAAGGCGACGAGCAGGGCCTACTCACGCTTGTCCTTATCATGGCCGGACTATTGCTCGCTGAAGGTTTCATCCGCTACGGGCACATGCTCATCGTGGCCGTGGTTGGGCAGCGAACGATGTTCGACATGCGTATGGCCGTCTTCGCTCACCTTCAGAAGCTCTCGCTGCAATTTCTCGACCGCCACCCACTCGGGCGGCTCATGACCCGCGTCACCAACGATGTGGAGAAGGTGCAGCAAACCATTGTAGAAGGTGTCGTACGCGCCATTAGTGACATCTGCACGCTCTTCATTGTCTTGGCGTTCATGCTCTGGACCGATTGGCGCTTATCTCTCGTCACACTTGCCACATTGCCCTTCGTGCTCATCACGAGCCTGGTATTCCGCAAGCACGCCCGGCGCTCTTACCTGGCCATTCGCCAGAAGATAGCCCGCCTCAACGCCTACATGCAGGAGAACGTCACCGGCATGCGGGAAGTGCAGATATTTGGCCGAGAAGACCGCAACTACGAAGCCTTCCGCGCACGCAATGTGGAGCACCGGGACGAATGGTTCCGCCAAGTCAGAAACTACGCGCTTTATTTCCCCGTCATTGACTTCCTTGGCGCGCTCTCTGTCGCCCTGATTGTCTACTACGGCGGGCTCGAGATACTGGCGAAGCAGTCGATTGTTGGAGGCTACGCGTCCGTCGGCGTGCTCTTTGCCTTTGTGCAGTGGGCAGAGCGGCTCTTCTCCCCCATCCGCGCCTTGGCCGACCGTTACAACCTACTCCTCGAGGCCATGGCATCATCCGAGCGCATTTTCAAACTACTGGATACACCCGAGGACATCTCCAACAAGGACGACGCCATCGCCTGCAAGAACATCCGGGGCGCGGTGGCCTTTGAGGGTGTCTGGTTCGCCTACGAGCCGGGACAATGGATCGTGAAAGGACTCGACCTGGATATCGCACCGGGCGAGCGCGTCGCCATTGTCGGCTACACGGGAGCGGGAAAGACGACTCTTGCCAGCTTATTGAGCCGCTTCTATGACGCACAGCGCGGATGCGTTCTCGTGGATGGGATCGATGTATGCGACTACGAGAAAGTCTCGCTCAGGACCCAGATAGGCATTGTGCTCCAGGATGTGTTCCTCTTCTCCGGTTCCATCCGCGAAAACATATCCCTCGGAAATGAGGGACTCGGGGAGGACAGGATCCTCGCCTGCGCCGAGCACGCCAATGTAGCCGCCTTCGTGCATCGACTGCCCGGCGGATACGACTACGATGTGGGAGAGCGTGGCTGCAATTTGTCCATGGGGCAGCGGCAATTGTTGGCTTTTGCGCGAGTTCTGGCGCATGATCCGAAGATCCTCGTGCTCGATGAAGCCACCTCAAGCGTGGATACCGAAACCGAGTATCTCATTCAGGAGGCGGTCGGCCGTCTGATGGAGGGCCGCACGAGCATCGTGATCGCCCATCGGTTGTCGACTGTGCAAAACGCCGACCGCATCATCGTGCTCCACCACGGGGAAATCCGCGAAGTGGGCTCGCACCAGGAGCTTCTGGCACGCCGCGGCCTCTATTACACGCTCTATCAGCTCCAATACAAAGACCAACACGCGCAAAGCTGACGGGAACACCCGGTAGCCGGATTGACAGAAGTGCCGCAGCCCAGACTCTTATAGAAAAGCGCGTTGGCCATATCAGGAAAGCCATCCGCCGGACAACAACCACCGGGGAGCGAAGTCGTTTGCCGACGCCTTGTGCGCGACGCCAGCGAGCTATCCGGAGACGAGTGTGAGGCTCATCCCCTCTTGCGCGCTACGGCGAATACAGACAGTCCAAAGGGTAGCGGGAATCGTCGGAGAAGCGTCCGCTCAAGGCCGAGTAAAGCACTGAGCACGCGGGAGAAGCGCCGCCCCGATGCGGCAGTGAAGTCCGATCCCGACGGGGGACGAATCCTTCGCCAGACTCGCGCCGCCGCCATCGGAGGAAAAAGCAGCGTATTCCAGTATGTTGCCCACAGAGGCTGAAATCCGCAGGCGTCGAGCCGGCCCAGGATCTCTCGCTTCGTGAAGCGGCGATCTTGGTGAACCGCGGCATCGTGAGAAGACCAAAGCCACTGATACGCCGGCACGTTCAGGAAGAGCACTCCCTCGGGCCTCAGCACTCGGCGGATCTCGCGCAGCGGCAACTCCTTCTCGGGAATTGATTTATGAGGCAGTACATCGAAGGACACGCCCATATCGAAGGACTCGTCTGGAAACGGCAGGGCCAGCGCCGATGCGGCCACGCACGTCGAGAGCCCCCTCGCCCGGCATAGGGAAACCGCCTCAACGGAAAGGTCTAGCCCGAATCCCTGCGGCAAGGACAGGCTGCTCAGGACAGCGCCCGTGCCACACCCGACATCGATGACACGCGCCCCCTCCGCCGCCCCCCAACGGCGTTGGGAATCGCTGAAGATACCTCGCAATCCCCGGTACCACCAGTGGCCGTCCTCCACCTCCCGCATGAGCCGGTATTCGTCTTGCTTCAACCTCCGAGTCCTTCAGGTGCGTGTCCGGTTCCTGCAGACGAGGACTGTGCCCGGCCTCCACGGTTCATGAAGCGGCCCGTTCATCGGACTAAGGATAGGAATAGCTGTACGGATAGTTGTACCTAGGCCCGTAGCGATACGGCAGATTCCGACGTTGAACGTCGTAGCGGGGATCCGTGCGATAGCCGGGGGGCCTGTAGTACTTGGGAGTCTCCCTTTTGTACGGCGAGGTCGCGCCAGGCGGTGGCTTGCGATATCCCTCGCGCTCATCTACCGCCTTGGCCTTTCCGTGCGGGAGAGTCCGCCGCCGGCTTTGGTCGTCGGCGCCGGACTTGCCGCCCGGGGCCGCGTAGGTCGGGTAGTAGTAATGGGATTGCGGCTTGCTGCCCTTGATGATGATGGTTTCGCCATCCTCATCTTCGTCCTGCACAACGGGCGAGTCGTCCACTATACTCACGGGCGGGGCAAGTTTGAGCGCGACGGCCGCTTGAGGGTCGGACCAAAGGCCTCGACGCTTTGCCTGGGCCTCTTTCTGCAAAGCGAGGAGCGCATCGTCGTCTTTGCTGGCCGTTGTGCACCACGCGAGGCCTGCCCGAAGCAGCAACTCCGCCAATTGGCTTCCGCTTGCGCGGAGCACTTTGGCTTGCAGGGCACCGTCCGGCCCGGCCTCAACGATGACCACAGTAACCTCTTTCTGGAACACCAGACTGGATGTGAATTGCTGGGCGCGTGCGCCAAAAGACTGGTCGATATTGGGGCAATCCACCCCAAACAGTCGTATCTGAACCGTCTCGTCCTCTTCCCGCTGCACATCCAGCGTGTTGCCGTCGATCACCCGCACCACCGTGGCCGTGAACTCCTCCGCGGCCACCCAAGGCGCGCCCATTGCCAGTATAGCGACCCACGGGAGAATGCCTTTGTAGCCTGATCTCATTGGTTCTGACCCCCTTTGGTCGTGTCAGAAGCACCCTTGCCGCTAGAACTCTCCTGCATCAAATGTCCACATTAAGTATAGCAGGAATATGGCACGTTGCAAGTGGCGCGTCGGTGGCCCGGATACGACGGGCGGGAGTGGCTCTTCTATCCGCCGGCTCTTCGCAAGAGGCCGTCGATCTCTACGGCCAGGTCCGTACGCTCGGGAGGGACTTCCGCGAACACCTCCCGGGCGCCATCAATCTGGCCCTGCGCCAGAAGACACTTGCCCAGCCCCAGGGCGGCCTCATGGACAATAGGCGGGAACTGTCCGTTAGTCGGTACGCCAAGGATCGTGCCGAAGTGTTCAGCCGCCTCGTCGTAGCGGTGATGGGCAAGGTAGATGCGGCCGAGGGCAAGGTGAGCTTCAAGTTCCTCTTCGGTGGCAGGGCCCGTCTGATTCGGCGCCCAGTGCATCTCGTAGAGACGCAGAAACCACTCGTAGTGGCGTCGCGCGCCCGGACTGTTGCCGACCATGCTGTCGTACGTGACGGCCAGGTTAAAATTGACGCGGGCCGACCAGGGGTTCTCATCGAGCGTGGCTCGGTAGATACTCGCGTTGTCGCGCCAGTCCTGATTCCTATCCACGGTAAGGGCAACGTAGGCAACGGCCAAGGCCAGGACGCCCACGGCGACGATGGGGGCCGTCCGCGGGCGGCGGTTCAAGGGCTCAAGAAGCTCCGCCAGCGCCCATAGGATGCCGGCTAGAGGAACGTACATCCAGTGTTCGGCCATGGGCGCGTTGAGAGGGATAATTCCGGACACCGGGAGCCAGGCCACGCCGAACAAGCCAAGCGCCAGCACGAGCCGGCGTTTTCCTCGGAGAAAGGCGAAAACGGCGACCACGACCAGGATGGCAATGAGGATCGCCCCAAAGGCAGCGCCCCATGCAGGCATGCCGGCCAGGGTGCGCTCCATATGCAGGCCTGTGGGCACAAAAAAGAGCCGGGAATAGGCCGCCAAGGCCTGACTTGCCTCAGTCAGGCGGTGCGTCAATGGGTGGCCCGCCCCATTGGCGGCGGGAGCGAAGTGCAAGACGGTCATGCGGAGCGTGACATAGACGGCGAGGAGTGCCACGCAGGTCCCTACCAAGAGCGCACGCCACAGAAGGGGCCTGTGTGTCTGAGATTCGGCGGGGGTGCGGGGCCGGATAAGGGCAAACAAGAGCAACAGGGCCGGGAAAATGGCGGCGGATTCCTTGCTGAGAAGCGCGGCTATGAAACACAGGGGGGTGAGAATATGGCCTACGATGAGCCGACGGCGAGATTCGTCCCACATCGACGTCCAGAGCCCGGCGAACATGAAGGCTGCAGCCATTGAATCGGCGCGGCCACTGATGTAGGTGACAGCCTCCGTATGTAGGGGATGGACAACGTAGAGTAGCGGCGCGATGAGGCGGACGAAGCGAGGAGCGCCGAGTCTGGTCAAAAGGGCAAACAAAAAGAGCGTAGCCAGGATATGCCAAGCAAGACTCGAGCAGTGGAAAAGAAATGGGCTAGGCTCCGAGGACGGATCGTCGGGACGTGAAAGAGCATAGTCGAGCATGAAGCTGGCCGAGAGCAGGGGGCGGTAGAAGTTGCCTTGGCCACGGCCAAAGGCGTGCTGATCTTCACGGAATAGCTGGAAGAACTTGCTGGGCTGCCGCACGTGCTCGTGGAGAAGTACTGAAGAGGCGTCATCCCACACGAATCCATTCGCGAAGGTGTTCGAATAGGCGAGCACGCCCGTCAGAATGATTAGGCCTGCGGCAAGAAAGCTAAACCCACGCTCGGAAAAGGGCGCTACAACTCTTGGTGGCATGTGATCCTAGGATTCGAGGCACGCCAAGACAACGTGCAGAAGCGCTTTTCGACGCTGTTCTGAGCAACGCCGATACTTAGAAGTCCTCTTCTTCCTCTTCTTCCTCTTGCACCTGACGCCGGTTCCTGCCGCCTCTCTTGCCCTTACCGGCCTGGGCGGGCAGGATGCTTCGCTTCTTGGTGTCGCCGATGACATCCATCACATCCCAGACTTCCCCAGTCTTCTTGTACTCGACGGTTATGCCGTCTTGCGTTCCGATAATCTGGACGAGGCGCATGGTGTAGGGCGGTTGGAGAAACTCATCCCCTTCGACAACAGGATCCACCTTCACGGAGGCACCGAGGGCAGGGATGAAGACATCCAGAAAGACCAAGGTCTTTCCCATGGCGATATCATCGTAGAAACCAGTGATCTTAACCTTCGGACGATTGATATAGTCGATGGCCTGCTGCTTGACTCGCCGGAACTTGACACTGTCGGGCTTTCGTGTCTCGTACATATTGATCAATAGCAAGACGCCGTGCCATTGCTCCTGCTTGGCGCCCCGCTCCACAGCAGAGGTCAGCTCCTGGGTGATCCTCTCTATGGCCTCGGGGTGATTCGGCGTAGTGCTGTAGCGCCCACAGGCGGACCGGAACTGGCCGACCAGCTCCTGCTGCTTGTTCGCAGGGATGATCTGATTCTGCTGCATCAGTTGCACAGCCGCCTGAAGCGGCTTTCGCATTTCGGTGAGGAGTTCTTCCGCAGTAGGCGGCTCGACTTCCTGGGCCTTCCCTCCCCCGCCCTGCGCCCCGGGTATGTCGATATCCCCTGGTTGCTTCTCGCACGCGGTTAGAAGCACGGCACTCGCAACAAGCGCAAACCAGACCCTATTCATACTTTCTCCTCGTTGCGGACCCCCGCTAAGGGTATGAGACTAAAAGACATCGTAACACACAGTCCTCAATGGGTCAAGAGAGCGGCACCCTGAGTTCTTATTGTAAGTGCAACATGGTTGGGTGAGTGCCCTTTCCCGTCGGAGCCGTTCGTCGCTCACCCCTGAGCGGCGGCGGACGGCGACAGCGGGAAGGGCCCCCCTTTCCTGTAGGTGAGTTCTGAGCACAAGGCAGACAGAACAAGGAAGGCATCGAGGAATCCGTTCGGTACACTGGTTTTTTGCACGAACCAAGAACCGAAAGGAGTCTCGATGCCCTATCGCCATCTTACACCAATGGAACGCGGACAGATACAAGCATGGCTTAGCCAAGGGCTGAGTCAACGGGCCATTGCCGTCCAGTTGGGCCGTAGCGCCTCGACGGTGTGCCGGGAACTGGCTCGGAATCGGGCCCCGTCCAAGGCATATTCCGCGGCGCGCGCCCAGAAACGATACGAGCAGGTCCGCAAGACTTGCCGAAGAACCACCTCGCTCAGTGAGCCGGCGTTACGGCGCTATCTCTTCGACAAGATGACGGAAGGATGGTCACCGGAGCAGATTGCGGGCCGCCTCTGGCTGGATTTCCCCGGCCAACCGCGCATGCGCGTCAGTCCCGAGACCATCTACCGCTCGTTGTACACCGATGAAAAGCTAGGCAATCCCTTGATCGGTTGTCTTCGACGCCGGCGGCCGCGCCGCCGCAAACGCGGGGAGCGCCGCCCCACGAGGCCCTTCATTCCCAATCGCGTCGGCATCGAGGCCCGGCCGCCCGAGGTCGCCACCCGAAAGCGCTACGGGGATTGGGAAGGAGATCTACTCGTCGGGGCCAACCAACAGGGCGCCGTGCTTACCCTGGTGGAACGTAAGTCCTTGCTGCTACGGGCCGCACTGCTCGGCTCCCGTCATGCCGACGGCGTCGCCCAGGCTGCCATCGACCAACTCAGGCACCTGCCCGCCCACTGGACAAAGACCATCACCTTCGATAACGGCAGCGAATTCGCTCACCACAGACACATCGCCGAGGTCTTGGGCCTCGACACCTACTTCGCCAATCCCTATGCCGCCTACGAGCGCGGCACCAACGAAAACACCAACGGCCTCCTACGCCAGTATCTCCCCAAGAACACCAACTTCAGGGAAATTGCCGAAAGCCAGCTCCAAAGCTACGTCCGTCAACTTAACAACAGGCCACGCAAAAAACTGGGATACCGAACTCCTAACGAAGTCTTCAAGCTACACGCCGTTGCACTTGCTCATTGAATCCAGCCACTGTGTTTTGCCGTGTTTTGCCGTTGCCAGACCCGCGCGCCATGTGCTAGAGTTGGAAGCTCTACTCTATGTGCAGGTACAGTGCGTACAACCAACGCAGGGAGTGGGTTTAGGGTGTCAATGCCGAACGTGGACATGCTTTCATTGCCGGTGCTCGTGGCGTGGCTTCGGGCCAACTGGCTTAAGATCATCCTTGGAGGCGTGGTTCTTGCCCTCATCGCAATCCCTCTTGCTCTGATGAAGGCCAGAGTCTACGAATCTACCGCAACGCTGCTGGTATTCCCCCCGGGTTTCCAGGACGGCACCACAACGATCGTGACGCGTGATCCATCCACGGAATTTGAGAGCGTCGCGGCGATGACGCCAAGGCAGTTGCCGGTGGAAATGTATGAAACGATAGCTTTTTCACCTGCGCTCCTTTCTCGAGTCATTGAGGAGATTCCTCTGGAGAACACCTCAGTGCAGGGACTTCGGTGGCGCCTCAGACTTGAACAGCCTAGTAGTCGTGCTTCGCAGAGCACGCCCTACAGCCAGCCCTTGACGTTTCATGCGAAGGCCGGCACGCCGGAACTGGCCGCGAGGATGGCGCAGACTTGGGCGGAGCAGTTCAAAGCGCAGGTGGACGAGGTCGCCGTCCAAGGCGTAGGCGAGACCTTCTCTCTCTTGGAAGCCCTCCATACGGATACACGGAGCGAACTCGAGCAGGCTGACCGCGCACTGGCGGAGCATCGCAAGGCCTGGAACCTGGATCTCATCAAGGCACAGTTGCAGGCGAAGCAAAAGCAGTACACCGAGTTTGAGAGATTGCTCAAGCAGACAGAAGTCGATCTGGCGTCGAGCAGGATGCAGGTGGAGGTCCTTGAGGGAGAATTGGCCGAGGAACCCCAGAAGTACATCTATTTTCGGGCGCCGTCCGACGACGCCTACTGGATCACGGCCGCAGAGAGCGGCGGCAAACCACAAGTCCAGCCAGACCAAGGACTTCGGTCTGAGGAACCTAACGAGAGCTATGTCGAGATCAGGGGAATGCTCGCGGAGGCAAAAGAAGAACTCGGCGGGCATGAGGCAGCGAGAGAGGCCGTCCTTATCAAGTTGCAGGAACTCATGGGAGAAATCTCCTCACTCACGACCACATTCGCCGAACAGACTGTCGAACGAGATAGGCTCACGCGGGAGTCCGAAAGCCTGAAGGCAAGCTACGCAGTAGTACGGACCTCGTACGAGAAGGGCCGCGTGGCCGAACGGACGCTGGCGAGCAACATCACGGTGCTGGGCACGGCGGAAGTCCCCAATGCGCCGAGCGGTCCGGGCCATGTGAAAACAGTCTATTTGGCAGGCGTCGTGGGAATGATAGTCACAGCCGGCCTTCTGTTCCTGAAAGAAATAAGTGACGCGGCGGTGTTTCCTGGCGGCAGGCCGAGTGGGCACACGGATCAGCCGTCCGGCCCGTCATCTGAAACACGTGAGGAAAACTCATAGAGATCCGTGTGTCTGACGGCACGATGCATTGACTTGTGTTCAACGCTACCGTTGTCATGTCGTCAGGAAGAAGTATTTGCTGAGGGGAAGGTGTCTCTCTGGAAAAATGTTCTCGTGCGGGCTGCGGCAGTCTTCTATCGGTAGTGCTTCTGGCAGACCTGCTCGGCTACATCGTTGCCCGGCCGACTCAGGATAGAGGCAAGTGCCGGCGAGGCGGCGGGGAATGGCCAAATTCACGAAGCGCCTCTCAAACAAGGGCTGAAGCACGTTGCGCTAGGAACTGGTGAGTCACGTTCTTAACCGTCATCATGGATGAGACAAGACATAGGAGTAGACTTAAGTATGCGGCTGCGCTGTGTCTGATAGTCGGCATTGGTTTCCTGGTTACGGGCTGCGATAGCTCGATCAAGGACGGCGGCAAAGCAGCCAAGGAAGAGTCGACGGCCGTAGCGGCCTCACAGGGCGTTGGGGCAGAACAGTCTTCAGGCCGAAGCTTGTCGGCCACCGACACGGTCCTCGCGGACGCTATTGAGAGTTGTCGCGACCTGATCGGACTACAGGAGACGGTTGCCGAACTGGGGAATCCCGCTGACCTTTCCCCAGAGATTACGGCCGTTATAGGCAGAAAACGCGCAGCCTTGCGGTCGGGGGTAAGAACGCACAAGATATCCAATGCACTGGATCTCGTGGCGTATCGGTGGAAGTACATCGGCACCGAGAAGTACCAATTCCAGTGGCTCTTTGAGGTTAAGGGGCCTATTGAGCACAATTGCAGTGTGTACGCTTACGCTCGCGTCGATCTGAGTCACAGGAGACTGCTTGACGAAGAATTCCGAGAGCGGGGCCTGGTGAACTGGACCCTCGGGTTAAAGGGCTGTCCGCCGACCTCAAAATGGACAGCGGGTGAGCATGTACTTGCCAAGTCCCGCGAGATAAGCGCGAAGGATATTCCGTATAATGTCACTTTCAATCTGTTCTACAAGGACGCAGACGGGAAGAGTCACCCATACGGTGAGTCGGTCCGTCTCGGTTGGGTAGCCGACCTGGGAGACTGAAGCCGGAGGACTGTCCATGATTCCTGTGAACGAACCACTGCTTGCCGGACGCGAGGTGGAGTACGTGCGAGACTGCGTGGAGACGGCTTGGATCTCGGCGGCGGGCAAGTACATAGACCGTTTCGAGTCCGAGTGGGCGGCCTATTGCGAGCGGAAACACGGCGTCGCCGTGAGCAACGGCACCGTCGCCCTCGAACTGGCCGTGTCGGCACTCAACCTTCCGCAAGGCGGCGAGGTCATTCTGCCTTCGTTCACCATCGTAAGTTGCCTCGAAGCGGTTCTACGAAACAGCCTGAAGCCCGTCCTGGTGGATTGCGACCCCCGAACCTACTGCATGGACGTGGATGATGTTCGGAAGAAGCTTAACGAGAACACCGTGGCCGTCATGCCCGTACACATCTACGGGCATCCCGTCAACATGGAGGCGCTTCTGGACCTTGCCGCAAAACACGATCTCCGGATAGTGGAGGACGCCGCAGAGGTGCACGGAGCCGAGTGTCTGGTACAGGGGAACTGGCAGCGGTGCGGTTCGTTCGGCGAGGTCTCGGCATTCTCGTTTTACGCTA
The DNA here is from genome assembly GCA_963674865.2 of Candidatus Hydrogenedentota bacterium. Classification (GTDB taxonomy): domain Bacteria; phylum Hydrogenedentota; class Hydrogenedentia; order Hydrogenedentales; family SLHB01. The sequence continues at coordinate 53,762 of CAXXYE010000010.1, read as the reverse complement.
ACAAGAACATCACGTGCGGCGAAGGGGGAATGGTTCTCACGAACGATGACGGCATCGCAGAGCGCCTCCGGGCACGACGAAACCTTTGTTTCGGCCGTGCGGAGAGGTTCCGCCACGAGGATCGTGGCTGGAATTTCCGCATGACGAATATGCAAGCCGCTTTGGGCTGCGCCCAGCTCGAGCGAATCGGCGACCTTGTCGCTCGCAAGATTGCGATGATGGATCGATACAACGATGGCCTCGCCGGCCTGCCCCTTCAGACACCGCACGTGGCGCCATGGGCACGGACTTCCGTTTGGATGTATGCCTTCGTCTTGGAGGACTCGGTTCCTTACGATGCAAAGACCCTCGCCAAACGTCTGGCGGACGAGGGTGTCCAGACGCGTCCATTCTTCCTCGGCATGCATGAGCAACCGGTGTACCGCGCTATGGGGCTCTTCGCCGATACCTCTTGTCCCGTCACCGAGAAGATTGCCCGCCGAGGGCTCTACCTGCCGAGCGGCCAGGCCATAACGGACGAACAGATCGACGCGGTAATCGCTGCCGTGAGAAAGGTTATGACATGACCGCTAAGAGGGCGCTGGTAACGGGAGTGACGGGCCAGGACGGCTCCTTTCTGGTGGAGTTGCTTCTTGCGAAGGGATACGAGGTTTATGGCGTCGTGCGCCGGTCAAGTTCGACCCGAAAGGAACGCCTCGAACACGTCTACAATGACCCCCATGGCTCGAACACCCACTTGCTGCTCGAGTATGGTGATCTATCCGACGGTTCTTCCTTGCGGCATCTTCTCTCGCGGATTAATCCGGACGAAGTCTACAATCTCGCGGCGCAATCCCATGTTCGCATTTCTTTCGATCAGCCCGAGTACACGGCCGATGTGACGGGAATGGGAGTCCTCAGACTACTCGAAGCGATGCGCGATCACATCGAGCGGACAGGCAAGCAAGTCCGCTACTACCAAGCATCGTCATCGGAAATGTTCGGCTCAACGCCCCCGCCGCAGAGCGAGGAGACCCCTTTCCATCCCCGCAGCCCATATGCCGTGGCCAAGGTGGCGGGCTTCTGGCACACCGTGAACTACCGGGAATCCTACGGCTTCCATTGCAGCAACGGTATCTTGTTCAACCACGAGAGCGAACGCCGGGGCGAGAATTTTGTAACGCGCAAAATAACGCGGGCCGCGACACGCATTAAGCTGGGCCTTCAAGATAAGCTCTATCTCGGCAACCTGGATGCCAAGCGCGATTGGGGCTACGCAAAAGACTACGTCGAAGCCATGTGGATGATGCTCCAGCAGGACGAACCGGACGACTACGTCGTCGCGACCGGCAATGCCTACAGCGTAAAAGAGTTCCTAACAGCGACATTTGAACGACTGGAACTCGACTGGCACGACTTCGTGGAGACAGATCCTTACTACTGCCGCCCCGCCGAAGTCAACTATCTCCTCGGCGATTCATCCAAGATCAAGAAGAAACTCAGCTGGCAACCGAGAATCGACTTCCAAGAACTGGTAAAGCTCATGGTTGAACATGATCTCGAGCTAGCCGAGCGCGAGGCGCATGCACTGAAATTCGAGCGCCAATGAACGCGCAATACGCTCCCTGGCCAGCCAAGTTCCCACGACAGAACTAGAAGAAAGGAACCTGAAGGCGTGGTTTTTTCCGAATATGCCCATTTCTACGATGTGTATTACGCCGACAAGGACTACGGCGCCGAAGCGGACTTCGTCCTTGATCTTGCGAACCGCTTTGGCTGCTCGCCGAAAAGCCTCTTGGACATGGGCTGCGGCACCGGGCGACATTTGGCCGAGTTCGCCAAGCGGGGCCTTAAATGCGACGGTTTCGACCTGTCCGAGGAGATGCTGGCCCAAGCCAGGAAGCGTCTTGATGGGCAGGCTGTGGACCTAGCCTCAGGCAACCTGACCACGTTTGAGAACGGGAAGCAATACGACCTAGTGGTCTCGATGTTCGCCGTGGTGGGCTATCTGGTGAAGAACGAAGACCTGCTCGCCGGGCTGCGTACGGCGCGCAAGCACCTGAATGAAGGCGGCGTCTTCATTTTTGACAACTGGTTCGGCCCCGCCGTCCTGGCTCAGAAGCCGGAAACAAGGCGCCACGAGTACAAAGACGGTGATGACGTCATCGTCCGGGCCGTCACTCCGGAACTCGACCCCGTTGGCCAGAACGTCGTAGTCAACTACGAAGTCACCGTGACGCGCGACGGCGAGATAGCGAAACAAACCAAGGAAGCGCATTGCATGCGCTACATGTTCGTCCAGGAAATGGCACTGGCCATGCAGACTGCTGGACTGGAACTGGCCTGTGCCTGCCCGTTCATGGCGCCTGATGAACCTCTGAGCATCGATACCTGGAACGTCACGTTTGTCGCGCGGGCAAGGCCGCAGGAGTCCGGTGTGTAGGCGTTCAACGTACGGAGAGAATGAGATCATGGGAATCGAATGGATCAAGCATGGGGAAGACGTCCTGGGCCTAATCATTCCTTCAGACTACGACCCGTCGGCCTCGGAATTCATCACGCCTGATTCCTACAAACAACAGGTCGGTTTCATTGTCTATCCGAAGGACGGTGCCATCGTCCCCCACATTCACCACGAGATGGAGCGCTGCCTTCACGGAACAAGCGAAGTGCTCCTGGTTAGGCACGGACACTGCTGGGTGGACTTCTACCTCGGCGACAAGTCACCGTTCTGCAGCCGGGAACTGAAGACGGGCGACGTTCTGGTTCTCGTGAGCGGCGGCCACGGCTTCCGAATGATCGAAGACACGTCTTTCCTCGAAATCAAGCAGGGCCCTTATGTCGGCGAACAGGAAAAAGAGCGCTTCCCCGCCGCGAAGACACGGCACTAGATCCCAGAGTTAGTGTGTCTCGGGAATCACCCAAATTGCGCAGAGGGCCGGTCTTCCGAAAGAGAGACTCGAGGGAATATCTCTCCCAGAAGAGGACTACCGGATTCTTGAGAGGGAGAGTCCGCGACAACAGATCACCAATCCGGTATTGTAGGTCTGTGTGTAGTTGCCGGATGTTAACGCCGTGGATGCCAATGAACCGGGGAGAGGCGAATTGTCCTATGACGTCTTGAGGAAGATTGCCCGTTACGGACTTGTGGCGAGCGCTGGCTTAGCGCATCGACGGGCTAGACGTTTCCTGACAGCCCCGTACTATCTGCACAAACACAGGCTCGCGGAGCCATATTGCGAGCCCGCCGACAGCGAGGTAGCAGAGATTGAGGAAAGCCTCCGCGCCACTGGCAATTCTGTGAGGCCGCTGGTTATTTCGCCGCAGGATTTTGAGCGTTTCAAGAAAAGCTTCCCTTTTCCAGCCACTTACTTCACCAGCAATTCCGCATTGCGAAACGAGAAGCTATTGGAGCATTTCATCGCATCCCAGATGTGCGGATTGCGGAATGCTCTCCCGGATCATGCGCAAGCCCGAACCAAGGACTTCTTGTATATCGATGTGGCCGGTTGCGGAAGTCCATGGGTTCGAGTTCTTAACGCGAAGGGGATCAACGCCATCGCGATTGACCTGAAGATCCCTCCGATCCATCGGCGCTTGAAGACTTACCGTAAGATGGACGCAACGAAGACCACGTTTGGATCTGAGTCTGTTGATTGCATGTCCCTGCAGTGCGCTTACGAAGTGTTTCTTGGGAATGACGACAGTCTTCTTGTCGATGAAGTCGCCAGGCTATTGAAACCTGGCGGAAAGGGGATTGTCGTCCCCCTGTATATGCATACGCATTACTGCGGCTATTCCTCGCCCGAGTACTACGGAAAGGGATGGGCCGACTCGGGCGCAACCGCGTACTTGCGACCCTCGTCCTGGGGTATTCCCTTTTCGAGGAAGTACGATGTCGAGAGACTAAACGAGCGCGTCGTTTCCAGGGCGGAGGAACGGGGGATGCACTGCACCATACATGTCTTGAGAAACAAACAAGAACTGGGCCAGGGCGTGTATTGCCACTTCGTCCTCGAGATGACGAAGGAGCGTTCACACAGGTCAAGTCGCGAACGGCGCCCATAGCCCATGGAAAGGCTCGCGTGAAAAAACACGTCGCGCAGCGTCTTCTGAGACGCCTGCTTACAGATATGTACCTACCGCTTCAAGTCCGTCGCCAAGTGGCCCGGACTGAGGAAGACGCCGATGTCCTGACTAGAGTTCGGGCCTCAACGCTGAGCTACGTGAAGCGCAATCATTGCGCAGGTCAAGAGATCGGGGCCTATGCCTTCAGCGCTGCGGGACCTTGTCTTCTCTACGCCTCGTGTTACGCGACGTTGGTCAGGCACCTCTTCGACGATCTTGATGACTTGTCACGCGCCGAAAGAGCGCAGTGGGCGAGGTACATCCAGAGACATCAACATGACGACGGGCTATTCCGTGATCCCCGCATTGACTGTCCCCTAGCGGAAGAGGCGGACTGGTGGGGATCGCGGCATATGACACTTCACGCAATCATGGCGTTGGCGTGCCTGAATGCCGTAGCGCAAAAGCCCTTCCGCGTGGTCGAGATGTTCAAGAGGCCTGGTGAGATGACAAGGTGGCTTGAATCTCGAGCGTGGGGTGTGTCGGCGGCCAATGTCAGCAATGAAGTCCAAAACTACGGAACGATGCTGCAGTACGCACGAGATTTCCAGAATGAGCCTTGGGCGCAGGATGCGCTGGAGGAGATGTATGGATGGCTGGACAAGCGACAGGATCCGAGCACGGGCTTGTGGGGCACTCGGTTCGACTCACCCTATCACCTCTCCCAAGGTGTCCAAACCGGCTATCATATATGGCTACTCTATTTCTACGACGGACGTTTCATCCGATATCGGGAACGAATTGTCGACAGTTGCCTGGCAACTCAGAATCGACTTGGCGGATTCGGCGTGGCGATGAACTCAAGCGCATGTGAGGACATCGACACCCTCGACCCCCTGGCCCGGCTCTATCACCAACTTGATTACAGAAGGCCTGACATCCGCCGTGCTTTCGAGAAGGCACTTCCGTGGGTATTGGTAAACCAGAATGAAGACGGTGGCTGGGTTTTCCGCAAGCATCAGAGTCTGGAGTATGGTCATCCTCTGACGAGTGTCGGTATGTGGCAGAGTTCCATGTTTCCCACGTGGTTTCGCAGTCTGAGTCTGGCTTTCCTGTTTCAGGTGGCCGCCAATCCCGCTCATCCTTCCTTCCCCTGGCGATTTGTGGACTGTCCCGGAATGCAGTTCTTCCATCCATCTCGCAGGAAGGGGCCGAGAGCATGAGCACGAAGGAAAACGTAATCCATAGAGCCACGGCCTCCCTCAAGTGGTCGGCGATGATGGAGGGAGTCGCGCGGGCAGCGCAGCCGCTTGTGCTCATCGTTCTGGCAAACCTACTGGCTCGGGAGGACTTCGGTATCGTCGGCACAGCGATGATCGCCATAAGTTTCTCGAGAATGTTCCTTGATGCCGGCCTCGGGAAGGCACTTGTTCAAACGAACGCCCCTATCGAGAAAAGCGCGAACGTGGTCTTCTGGACAAACATCACGCTTGGCGCGCTGGTCTACATTGTCATATTCCTTGGCGCGCCGTTCCTGGCAGAGTTCTTCAACTCTCCTCAGTCGGCACCAGTCTTGCGGGTATTGGGGATTCAGATCTTAGTTCTCTCTTTCACGTCCGTTCAGCAATTCCTTTTCATGCGCGACCTCAACTTCCGCCAGCTCTTCTGGGCGAAACTCGCCGTGGCCCTGACGCCGGCGTTCTTCTCCATTCCCCTGGCCTTTCTTGGGTGTGGCGTGTGGGCACTGGTTACGGGCACGCTGGTCGGTTCGGGCCTTAACATGGCCATTCTCTGGCTGGCAAGTCCGTGGCGCCCTTCTCTCTCTTTCGATTTCGCCATAGCAGCTCGGCTATTCCGCTTCGGCTTCTGGGTTATCCTGGAAGCCTTCGGAGTGTGGCTCATCGCTTGGGGCGATCAACTGCTCGTGGGAAAATACCTCAGCGTCGGTGAGCTGGGAGTCTACAGGCTTGCCTGGAGCATATCGGCTCTTCTTTTCGGGCTCCTCCTTAATCCATTTCTCCCCGTGCTCTATTCCACATTGTCCCGTCTCCAGGAAGACAAGGACAAACTCAGATCCACATTCGACAAGGCAAACCGCATCATTATTGCGATGGCCTGTCCTGTAGGCCTTGGACTATTGCTGACAGCACCTGAGATCGCCCACGTCCTATTCGGCGAGAAATGGGAAGGACTTGGCTTCGTCTTAGGGGCGCTGGCGCTGCTAGGGGGAGGAAGTTGGCTGGTGGGTGCAAACGCGGAGCTGTATCGCTCAATAGGGAGGCCCGACCTCAACACAAAGCTGATGTGGGCACAACTGTTCTATTTCTTGCCGACCTACGTCGTTGCAATCCAATATGGTATGAAGGTCTTTGTCGCGGGCAGGGTAGCCGCGGGGCTACTGGCGATACCGATCCACATCTTCCTATATGTGAAAGTACTGGGAGCATCGCCATTCTATCTCTGGCAACAAGGCAAGAGTGTCTTCTATGCATGCGCTGCTATGGCCCTCTCTGTGAGTGCCCTCAAGGTGCTGGCGGGCAGCACCATGGGCGCCGTGCCACAACCCGTCATTTTGGCGGCACTTGTTCTCGTGGGAGCGATAGTGTATATGGGGATGCTCTGGATCTTGGATCGCGACTTCGTCCTCAGCACTAAGAACATGTTGCTGAAGGCGCTGGGAAGAGCCAGCACTCGGTAGTCGGCCAAACACATGTCTAAAATCGTGGGACTTGTCGCCAAATGAAAGAGAACGATCAAAAGGCCTTCCGAGGCTGGATATATGCTGAGCAGGGCGACTTTCACCGGAATCTCGATCCGAATTGGTCTTTCACGCCAACGTATCTCCGCAAGATGGCCTATATCAAGGCCCTCATTCGGGCGCTGCCAAAGGAGATGCGAATCCTCGACGCCGGCTGCGGGGAGGGCGTTCTTGTCGAGCAGTTTGCATCCGAGGGATATGACGTCAAGGGCATCGATCTCAACTACGAAAGCGAGCATGTCCAGCGCGGCTCGGTTCTTGGTATGCCCTTTTCGGACAATCGGTTCGATGTCGTCTTGCTGTTGGACGTATTCGAGCACCTCGCCTATGCGGATCAGCCCAAAGCCCTCGTGGAGATCTCGCGCGTCCTTAAAGAGGACGGGCTCTTTATCATCTCCATCCCCAATCTCGCCCACTGGAACTCGCGTTTTCGCATGGCTGCCCTTGGACGCCTAGACCGCACCGACATCGAGACGAATCACATCGGAGAACGGCCCTACTGGGAGAATCGGCGGCTACTCACGGAAGCGGGCTTTCGGATTGAGAAGGTTAAAGGCGTTACGCTCACCGTGCCCTTCGTCTATCGCAAGGTGATCTGTCGGCGGCCGGCGTGGTTCCGGTGGCTGCACGATTTATTCCAAGTGGCCGCGGTACCGTCGCTGTCCTTGATAGATATCTTCATCTGCAAGAACGCCCTTTCGGAGGGCCACCCCTCTGATGCGAGCCGGCACTAGGACGTCCTGAGCGACACAACGGTTTGGGTGACTATGAAGGCGAGTGTGATCATCCCGACGTACAAGCGGTCCGACCCGCTTGCGAAGGCGCTTCAGAGCATCGGGAACCAGGATGCGCCCCGCGGGTCCTTCGAGGTCATCATAGTCGATAACGCCGAGACACCGACGCAAGGCCTCCAGGCGTTGTGTGAAGAGACTTCTCAATGCACACTTCGGTACGTTCATGAGCGAAGGACAGGCCTTCACAACGCGCGCCACGCGGGTGCGCGGGCGGCGCGGGGCGATTTGTTGATCTTTATCGACGACGATGTCATCTGCCCGCCGGATTGGCTTTCAGCCATGATCGCACCTTTTGACGACGCCAACGTTGCGATGGTGGCCGGGAAGGTTGTCTTGCGATACGAATCGTCGCCACCTGAATGGGTTGGTCTCTTCTCGTCGTCTCTCAGCGCGCTTGACCTTGGCGACAAGGCACATGCCATTCCACCTTTCGGCAGCGCCGTGGGATGCAATATGGCCGTCAGGAAGAAGGCCCTCTTAGACGTTGGAGGCTTCAATCCCGACGGTTTCGGGAACCGCAGCCTGATTCGGTACCGTGGAGACGGCGAGTCCGGCCTGGCGCGAAAGCTGCACGAAGCGGGCCTCGTGGTCTGGTACGCCCCCGGAGCCGTTCTCGAGCATTGCGTTCCTGCGAGCCGCATGACGGAGAAATACACCAAGCAGCGGGCCGAAAACGCCGGTATCGAAGTGGTATATCGCTTCTATCGTTACGACTGCCAACATCTTGTGGCGGTTGCCAGATTTGCCGCCCTGTGCGCGGCCAGGGGCCTCTGTCATCAAGTCCTGGCTTACGCCAAGAGGAGGGAATCACCGGCGTGGTTCCGGCATCATGCCGCGGCCTTTCAGCACTTCCATAGCGTCTTGCAGTGCGGGAGGCTTGTATGCTCGCGGAGGCTGCGAGCGCATACGACGGCGCAAACATATCTGGTATGATTCTGGAAAAGCGGTGCTGATCGCGTCGTATCCCTAAATGGTGGCGTAGTCACGGTGTTGTTTTCTCTCATAGTGTTGAGCGGCCTTCTCTTCTGCCTATCACGTGTCATGTGGCGGAGAACCGTCGGTAGCGGGATATCGCCAACAGGTTTGTACGCCCTTATCTGGGGCGCGATATGGTTCATCCACTGGGCCGACTTCATGTATTACCGCCCGCTCACCGAGCGGGCCTTGATTTATTCCGCGATCCCGCTCATCGCTATCTATGTGAGTGAGTGCCTCGTTCTTGCAGCATCCGGCACCGTGGTTGCGCAATCTTGGGAATTCCGTCGCGATGCGCTTCGGCGTTGGACACTGGCGTGCGGTCTAATCGCGCTGCTGGCCGGGCTAATCGTTTTCGCCGCCAGTTGGCTTACGTTCGGCAACGTGTTCAGCCATGCCAGGGAACTCAAGACCGCCCGGACTTCGCAAGGACTGGCTATGTACGGCGGCACGCCTCTCGGGCTTCCTGCGAAGTACTGTTCACTTCTTCTTGGCGCTTCATATCCCGCCGTTATCCTGGGCACGTTACAACTAATCGTTGTCAACAGGAAAGCCTGGTACGGCGTCCTGTTGCCCCTGGCAGGAACCGTCTTATATGACTGCGGCTGGGGCAGCCGTTCGCACATCTTCGATATGCTGCTTCTGTTCTTTTTGCTTAGTGTCTTCCTTCCCCTGCCGCAGGCTGCGCTCCAATGGAAACATGGGGCGAGACAATTGGCGAAGAAGGCGGCCAAGCCCGGGAAGATCCTGCTTGTCCTCGTTCTCGCGGGCGGCATCTTCGTCATGAATACTATCGGAGAGAAGACAAGAGAGACCAAGACCAGAGCGGTTGGAAACCTATCCTTGCCCCTGAGCGTCGTTCAGGTCATAGACTACAATATCGGCACCCTTATAGGCTTTGACAGCACTATTGATGACACCAGCGAGCGTACCTGGGGACGAATGTCGTTCTTCGGCATCGAGCAGTGGCTTAGACTGCTTCGGATAGTCCCAGAGTCAATCCCCGTTCCGGAGCAGCTTGTTTCATGGGAGCATCAGTATGTCCGATATCAACCGGACTACCATTGGCGCCGCGCCGGCAACGTCTTCACGTGGCTACGATACATCTATTCTGATTTTGGTGTGCCCGGCCTTTTCATTCTGCCGTTCTTCGTCGGATTTCTTGCCTCGCGGTTCATTATCAAGGCCCTTTCAAGATCCGACGGCCTGGCCGCGTTGTTGTTCGCCTCCCTGTGGTACATCATTCTCCTGCGCTCCAGTACGATTTTTATGTTCCGGAATGATGCTTTTGTCTTCGCGATGTTTCTCATCTTTTGCGCGGGAAGACGTATTGTCGGGCCTGTCAATTCCTGTGAGCTTTACGGGCATAACATCTCAACTGTCCCTGGGGATACAAACGTATGCGCTCAATGAGTGAACGCGTCGAAAGGGCAATGGTCCGCTGCTACCCTCCGGACCGGCGCAGCAATGACCCGTTCTTTCTCAGAGCAATCGAAAGACACATAGCGCCCGAGAGTCACGTTCTTGACGCTGGGGCAGGCGCGGGAGACCTCTTTCAATACGATTTCCGGGGCCGGGTAGCCGAGATGGTGGGCGCCGACCTAGACGAGCGCGTCGAGAACAATCCCCTGCTTGATCGAGGCGTGCACACCGATCTAATCCACATGCCGTTCGAAGACAACTCGTTCGACGTTGTCTTCTCTCGTTACGTCCTCGAACACGTTGCCAATCCGCCGCTATTTCTCAAGGAGGTGAGGCGTGTCCTTAGACCCGGTGGCAGGTTTCTCTTCCTCACCCCCAACAAGTGGCACTATGTCGCGGCCATGGCGAGCCTTACGCCCCATACGTTTCACGAATGGTACAACAGAAGGCGCGGGCGGCTGGAAGAGGACACTTTCCCTACCGCCTACAAGCTCAACAGCTTCAAGGATGTCCGGCGACAATTCACTCAGGCTGGTTTTGAGGAGATAGAACTGGTATCGCGAGAGTGCTCGCCCAACTACCTCGTGATGAACGTTGCCGTGTTCTATTGCGGCATGCTCTATGAGCGCCTGGTAAGCCGCTTCTCAGCCTTGTCGGGGATTCGAGTCAATCTTATCGGTTGTTTTCGCAAACCACCGCGAAAGGGCGACACGGACCGGGCCGCCTAGAACTCAACAGGAACGCCTTCTTCCTGGATGTGGGTGTTGGTGCAGCCTTCGGCTTGGAGGCCGGATTGGAGGGCTGCGAGGGCGCCGTTTTCACCGTGGACGAGGGGGACCTTCTCGGCGCGGTCTTTGAAGCGCTTCCCAAAATCGATGAGCTCGGAGCGGCCGGCGTGGGCGCTCAAGAAGTTCAGCACGTTGACCTCGGCGATACGGAGACGGTGAAGCCGACGCTGGATAAGGCGCGGGAAAACCTCCAGACGGCCGCCGCGGAATCCGAGGCGCGCCGCCATCTCGAGCCGCCCGGGAAGTGGTTCTGGATAAGGGGTACCACAGCAATGACACCACGCGCGACCTGCAAGAGGCGGGCTTGAGGACGTGCATGAGCGAATCCAAGCGGGGCCGGCGCAAGTGGGAAGGCAAAACCGAGGAACGCGACGCGGTCTATGCCAACCGCAGACGCATCTGCGGCGCGTACGGCAAGAAACTGCTGCGCAAACGCGGCGAACTCATCGAACGCAGCTTCGCCCACTGCTACGAGACGGGCGCGATGCGGCGCACCCATCTGCGCCATCACGACAACATCCTCAAACGCCTGCTCATTCACGTGGGCGCCTTCAACCTTAGTCTCATCTTCCGGCGGATGGACGGATTCGGAACGCCCAAGGGCTTACATGAACAGCTCTCAAGGGGAACAGGAAACAGTCAGATCGCGCTGGCAGAACGCCTAAGCACCTTCGGAGGCGCCGTCTGGGCGCATATCCGCCTCCGGAAGGCAACAGGGGCTCCGATAATCCCCGCAACGTTCACTTGGCGTCGCCTGAGATGCCTCGCCACAAAGAGGCGTCGGCCACGGACTGCTAGGCATCCACAGGCTCCAGCTCCATGGTGATGGCTACCGTTGGGCTTGCGGCCAGGCCAATTTCCGCCAAATCCGCCCCCTCAAGGTGGAGTTCGGTGGCCTCGCGCAAGTTCGCGACGGTTTCATCCAGCGTGGTCCCTTGTGTAACAACCGGTATCTCAACGCATTCAGCGACGTAATCCGACTGTTCCCCGGGGCGAATCACCGCCGTGATCGTGTGTTGAAGCCGCATCGTCGCCTCTCCTTTGTGCCAATTGCCCCCATTCTACTTCCACCGGGCGCGGCCCGCAACACTTGTCTCCTCAATCACCGAGCCTCCCGGTGCACCCACCCGATCCGTACCTACCTCGGCTCGCCGTGCCCGCTCGTTGCCCAGGCTGTCTCTATCATGGCAACGGCGTTTTCGAGCTTGACGTCCCAGTGCAGCTCTGTGGTGGAACCAAGGAAGTATCCACGTCCACAAGCCTCTTGGATGGCCACGCGGCAGGCGTCGCGCACCTCGTCCGGCGTGCCCGTGGAGAGGAGCTGGCTCACATCGATGCCGCCGGTGAGGAACAAGTCTGGATAGCGTTCACGAACGCTGCCCACCGACATGTTCGCCAGGACTTCGAGAGGGTTGAGGCCGTCGATGCCCGCCTCGACGAGGTCATCCATCACGAGCCAGAGGTTGCCGTCGGAGTGAAAAAGGCAGGCGGCGTCGCGCGTGTGCCATGCGTCGACCAGACGCTTCAGTCTGGGGAAAACGTACTGCCTCAGCCAGGCGGGCGAAAAGAGGGGGCCGCCCTTGAAGGCGATATCGTCGTACGGCAGGGCGATGGGGATCCATGCCGGGTCGGCGATAGCCGCCACACGCCGGAGTTCGGCTTGATTGCGGGCTTCGAGCCATTCTTCGACGAGGTCCGGATACTCCATCATCAAGGACACGAAAAGCTCCATCCCGGCGGCCCAATACATCTCTGTAAGTCCCACGCCGCTCTCGATCACCAAGACCGCGGGGTCGCCGCGCCCCGTCGAATCGCCCTCCGCAAAGGATGCCCAGCGCCTTTCGATGCCCTGCCGCGCTTGCTCGGCGTAGGCCCGGTCAAAAACCTGCCGGTTCGCCTCTTGAATCCGCTCCTTCACCCACACAACCAGCTCCGATATGTTCTTGAAGGGCCGTTCGACGATCCAACTTGTCCAGCGCTCCTGTTGGATCACCAGTCCGTCATCGCGCCGGTACTCTCCGGGGGCGTGCGGTCCCCCGACGCTACGCGCCATGTCGAGGGCGTGGCCCACGGCAACACCCGTAGTCCATGTCCCGTCTTCGACTGTCAGGGGGCGCCCCGCGTAGTGTTCGATGATGGCGTCATTCTGGAAGATGTCGTATACGGGAATCCTGTCCGTCTCTTCGAAGCGGATGGTGCGCATGACGCGCTCCCGTTTGGTGAGTTCCGCCATCATCGGTTCCTTCCAGCCGTCATGCTTCCGAATGCCGCTCGGGGGAGAGCGCCACGAGTGCCTTGACGGCCTTGCGCTCACGGAGCGCATCGAACGCCGCGCCGATTTCCCCCAAGGGGAAGACGCACTCGCCGTCCAGCCATATCGACGCGTCGAGCATTCCCTCTTGCATGAAAGCCACCACCCGTTCGTGGCTTTCCTCCTCGTCACAGCCGCCGCTGAAGTAGGTGAAGCCGCCCCGCGCACGGCGCAGGTTCACCGGCGCACCGTCGAAGTCGTCGATACCGTACAGGCCTAGGCATCCTCCGGGCTTTAAGAGGGGTAGGGCCCTGTCGATCTGGCCCGACCTTCCCACGGCATCAATCACGAAATCGACCCCTTCCCCGACGTCATCGGCCATCTGCTCAGCAAGCGATGGCGAGTGATAGTCGTAGTACCTTGTCACGCCCACGCGCCGCGCGGCCGCTTCACGCGCCGGACTCCCCGTCATGAGAATCGGCCCGGCGCCGAGAATCTTCACGTGCGCCGCGAAGGCTAGTCCGTTTCCGCCGGAGCCGATGATGAGCACCGCCGTTCCTGGGCCGACGCCCATCCTTGAAACGTAGCTGAGCGTTTCGCGCCATGTGATGATGAGGGTTGCGGCCGCTGCATCGATGTCCGGTGGAACAACCTGATTCACGCGGTAGTTGTTCCACTCCTCTTGGGGACGGCCATCCTCGCGCATCGCCCGGTGGTCGCGGGCAATGCCATACTCCGCGAAGCCGCCCCAGGCCAGTCCATAGCTCCCGTCCGGCGCAGGCGGGGCGCCGACTCGCGTGATCAAGTCCCCCTCACGGAAGTTGCGGACACGCGGGCCTACGGCGATGACACGGCCCACGCTTTCGTGTCCCAGGATCGCGGGATAATCGATGGGCCAGGGCATCCGGCCGTGGATAATGTGTTGGTCGGTGCCCGTGCAGGTCGCGCCGTATAACAGCGCGCAAAGGACTTCGTAGTCGCCCGGGGCAGGCGTAGGCACCTCGCGCACAGTGAGCACGCCGGGCTTCTCGACTATGGCGGCTTTCATCATGCCGGCCCTGGGCCACGGTAGTCCCGGCCAAAGGGCAAACCAAAAGGCTCCTCGAACGGGCGAAACGGAACCATCGCCGCGATCTCGTCCAATCGTTCGAGGAGCGGCTTGGGCAGGGGCCCACGTTCCGCGGCGGCCACGTTGAGGTCGACTTCTTTCTCCGAGCGCGCTCCCATTAGCACCGTTGCCACGTCAGGATTGGACAGAGCGAATCGCAGAGCGACTTCGGCAATGGGCATGTCCACTTCGTCCAGTAAACGGTAGAGCGCTCGGTACTGCTCGCGGCGCGGCTTGCTTAACCACGGCGCGCCGTGTTCGATCTCTTCGTCATAGCGGCAGGCCAGCGCGCCCTGCTGGAGAGGCGAACCGATGATAATGCCCATCCCCTGCTCTTTCGCGGCGGGCAATACCTCGTGTCCGGCCTCGCGCCAAAGCAGGCTGTAGTTAAACGCGGTGAGAACCACGTCGAACTTCCCCGTGCGTATGATCCGCGCCAGCTCGTAGGCCGTCGTTCCTCCGAGGCCCGTGTAGGAAATCACGCCATCGCGCTTGAGGTCCGCCATCAGCTCGAGCACGGGGCCATCGAATGACTCCCAATCGCCCCACCAATCGTACTGCCTCGGGCGATCCGGCTCGTGGATCATGAGGATATCGATGTGCTCCCGTTTGAGAAGGCGCAGACTCTCCTCAACAGAGCGCATGAGGCCGTCGCGATCTTGCGGGAGAAAGGGCTGGGGGCGGCCGCCCAGCTTTGTGGAGAGGATCGCCGGCCCGTCCACATCCTCCAGCGCATTGCCAAGGACCTCTTCGCTGTCGGCATAGCCCGGCGCCGTGTCGATGTAGGTCACGCCGAGTTCGAGGGCCCGGTGGATAGCTTTCCGCCCCTGCTCGAAGGCCCCGCCCACCTTCGACACAAACAAACCTCCGAGGCCAAGTTCGCTTACCGCCAGGCCTGTCTTGCCCAACACGCGCGTTCGCATAATAAAGGGTCCTCCCAGGTGCTTCCGCCGTCCCACTGGTGAGCAGTCTAGCACAGGAGGCACTTCGGGAGGCAGGCCGCAAAGCAGCGGGCAGGGCCTTTTCACCGCCAAGTCACAAAGACACGAAGAAACACTTTTATCTCTATCGCGGTAGTCTTGACGACGGAAAATCACGACGTCTTGCGCGCAGAGGCTACGCCGGTGCGTGCTCGTCATCGTTTCCAGAACGGACTCAAGGGCAAAGGAAATAGCAGCAATGGATAGGACCTGACGGCTGCGCGATGTTATTATCGAAACGTTGCTTGCTGGGGACGCCGCAGCGACAGGTCGTATGGAAGCCTAGCGATAGGCGGCGCCCGGGAGTGCATGAAGGAGCTAGGATATGGCGCGACGATTCGAGGGAAAGGCCATTTTCATCACAGGGGCGTCTTCGGGTATCGGTGCGGCCTTGGCCCTCGAATTCGGGCGAGAAGGCGGGCGAGTGGTCCTGGCAGCGCGGCGCCGCGATCGGCTCAATGCGGTTCGAGATCAGGTCCGCTCAATGGGGGCAGAAGCCATCTCGGTAAAATGCGACGTGACGGATCGGGGCAGTATTGACGAGGCCGTTGCCGGGGCCGTGGAGGCGTTCGCGGGGCTCGACGTTGCCGTGGCAAACGCGGGCTTTGGCGTGAGCGGCCGCTTCGAGGCCTTGACAACGGCCGACTACCGCCGGCAGTTCGATACGAACGTGTTCGGCGTGATTGACACCATCTACGCTGTGCTGCCGCACCTCAAGGCGTCGCGCGGCCGGCTGGGCGTTGTGTCGAGCGTGCTCGGCCGCCTTGGTGCGCCGACGACATCGGCCTACTGCGCAAGCAAGTTCGCTCTATGCGGCCTCGCAGAGTCGCTCTACTATGAGTTGGGGGAGCTGGGGATCGATGTTACGTGCATCAATCCGGGGGTGGTGGCCAGCGAGTTCCGGAGCGTCGATAACGATGGCGTGTATCACGCGGATCGGAAGGATTCGGCGCCTCGATGGCTGTGTCGGCCCACGGATAAGGCCGCCCGGGAAATCGTGCGCGCCATTCACAGGGGCCAATTCGAGGCCGTAATCACGGGCCACGGGAAAATGATGGCGTTCGCGGCACGTCACTTCCCACGTAGCGTCCGGTTCCTTGCCCGCACGCTCACCAAAGGCCGCTCCGAGGCGATTGAGGCACGCAAGCGCGGCCACCCTCCGGAATAGCGGGAGTGAGGAGGGAACGCGCACATCGCAGGCAATGAAAGAGCCGCCCTAAGAGCCCGGGGCTCTGGAGCGGCTGGGTGAGTCGTCACTGTGAGTCGAAGATAACGGCCTAGAAGTCCGGCCCGTAACTGCGGCTACTAGAAGAAGTCGTCCTTCTTCCCGCCCGACTCGCCGCCGGTTTCCGCAGGCGCCTGTTGAGCCTGTTGCTGCCGCTCCCACTGCGCCTTCTTGCTCTGGGCGGTGCGAAGACGCTCTTCGGCGAGCGCGAGCGTGTCGGCCTTGTCTCTCTTGTGGATATCGCTCACGAAGTCCGGAATGACGCTGACGAGCCTCGCGACACTCTCGTAGCGGGCAATAGCCTCGTCGAACTTGTTCTGATCGACGAGTTCATCGCCGGCGTCGATGGCCTCCTCGGCACTGCTCAAGACGGCGTTGACGACATCGGTGATCTTCTTGCCGGCCTCCGAGATCCTGGCGTCAGCGGCCTTCTTCTGTTCGGCGAAGGTATCATCGACCTGCTTGAGCACCATGATGGCCTGATTGTAGGAGAAGATGGCGTGGCCGGGATCTTTGCCCGCGGAGAAGCTGCGCCACGCTTCGTTCATGAGGGTCTCGCCCGCGGCGACGAATTTCATGGCCATTTCGCGTTCTTCTTCGCGACGTCGCTTGGCGGCTTCCGCTTCATTAAACAATCTTGCGGCATCGGCGTTGGTGCGGTCGAATTCGAGGGCCTGCTGGAAAGCATTGGAAGCGTTGGACAGGTCGGTTTCCTTAGGGGCCGGGCTCGCAGCAGACGCCATGAGGGCCTGGCCAACTCCAATGTAGTGAGCCGATAGCTTCTTACCAACCGGAGTGCGGTGTGGTCCGTCGAAACTGTAGGCGATCTCCCATTCGCGCACGCCGCGGTCTGTATATCCGTTATTGTAGAAGATGTCGCCAACGCGGACGATGGCGTCGAAGTCGCCTGGGTTCTCCTGCTCGAAATGGGCACAGGCGACCTCGACTTCGGCAAGGGGGCGCTTTTTCTCGATGAGGAACTCGATCTCACGAACGAGATACCACGTGGTGGCTTGTTTTGATGGCTGGGGGAACTGCTGTTCGCGGGTGTGGACGAGCACGCTGTACCAAACGTTGGCCACAGCGTCGATGGATCGGCCGAAATACATCTCGGCGCCCTTCTTCAAGAACCCGTTATAACCTATTCCTATGGCATAGTCATCGCGAATTATCCGCCGGTTCTGGTCGAAGAATACACGCCTTCCGCCGAAGTAATCGTGCGCATTGACGACGAGTTGCCGGCGCTCTTCGCCGGGCTGATATCGGAAGGTATCTTCGCGGACACGCGCGTCAATGTCGCTTTCGACCTGCTCGCGAAGACGCGCATCTTCGGGGGAGTAGTTGACAGCGAAGGGAAGCATGAGGTCGGAGACAAGGGCAGCCAGGACACCCATGCGATAGGACATATAGCTTCCGACACCGTACTTGCGCATCTCTCGGAGGAGAACGATCTGATTGCTGACGGCCTCGATAGCTTGAGCGTCGGACTTGAGAAAGAACACGTCGCCGAGGGCTTCCGGGCCATCCAACGCGCCCTGAAAGACCTCGTCCTCGTAGCTGACTGTATCCGTTTCGAACAGGTCGGAGAAGGTTCTCCGGACAACCTTGACGGCCGTTCCGGTAATGGCCTTCTTGGCGTTCGGCCCCCAAGCGAGCGCATCCGTGGCGGCGAGCGTCAGGCATGCGACGACCAGAAGGCCCGTTAGCAGCAGTCGGTGCTTCATCGTTTCACTTTCCTTCTTTGCCGGTAAGGCGCCGATATCGCGCTCAACGGCGGACCCAATCAGCCTTGCTCCGAATCCGTCACTCGAGGAAAGGATTCGGGATAAAATCCAGCAGTAAATCTTGGTATTCGGGGTCGTTGGGGTAATACCAATAACGGGGCTCGAACGCAGTGTCGTTGTTGCGGTTGCCGCACCAAGGCGGTACGTTCGTCAGGGGAAGGTCGTCATAGGTGTTTGCGCGGGCCCAGTCCACGAAGTCCGGTGTATAGGGGATGCGGTGGTATTTGTCGGGGTACTTCCTGAACTCCACGTGTCCATCCAGAAAGAGGATGTTGCCTCCGGGAGGTTCCATGTGGTTCAGCCTCGCCAGGCCATCATCGGAGAAGGCGTCGAACAGGACGGGAATCTGCGAATCTGAGACGACGCCGCGGGCGGCGTCGTTTACATCGCTGATGAAGTGGGGCCCCATATTGACCTGCATCCGGTAATACACCTTGCCTCCGCCGGGGGCGTGGTACTCGTCAATTTGGAGTTCGCGCTTCATGAAATCGACCTCGCCCTCCCACATGCGCCGGTCGAGTTCATCCCACAGATAGAGGGCCTGCTCTTCAGTGACGACGGCATAAGGCATGTAGAAATACGTCTGGTTGGTCATACAGTCAGGATCGGGACGGGGTTTCTGCAGGCCGGCCATCTGGGTGAGGTCATAGGCCTCGTTGAAGTCGAAATCTTCCGGGAAGTAGTCGTCGGGAAAGATGGTACGGTCGAAGTCGATGTGCTCGGGAGCAAAGGTTACATCTCTGTACCAGGCATCCTTTCCTTCGAGCAGTGACGTAGGCTTGGAGGGGCAGATCAACACGTTCGTATCATCCAGGTACTCCGGATAGATGGACTCAAGATCGAAGGTGTAGTTATTCCGGATAAGGTTCGGAATCTCCCGGTAGCCTTCGCCATCCATATACGTGGTGACCTCCTCCCAAAGCCAGGGCTCTCCCCAGTAGTTGTTGGGATGGGCCGGCGGGAAAAGGCCATTGTGTTCGTCCGAGAACATGAAGAAGACCATGCCCATTTGCCGGAGGTTGCTTGCACACTGAATTCTACGGGCCTGCTCTCGGGCTCGTACGAGGGCAGGTAGCAGCATCGCCATTAAAATACTAATAATGGTAATAACCACCAAGAGTTCAATGAGCGTGAAACCGCTTCTCTCGTGTGTAGCCATCACCCAACCCCCTTTGCCCGGCCTGCTTGCCGAATCAGCAAAATGCATCGCACGACTCGCGTAACCTGTTTGTAAACAGTGTACATACCGCCAGTTGTCAAAGTACCACACCGGCCGCTTGACTGTCAACGACAGCACGCAGGCCAGGCGGCGAAAATGAGGAGGTGCCGTGTGGTTCGCCCCTGCAAACTGGCCCTTGCCGGGCAACATGGGCGTGCATTGGGGAGCTTACACTGGATCTCTCACACGCGGTTGCCTGCGGCATCCGCTTGGATATCTTGCCCGGATATTCCATGAGTCCCGGGCGGCCCGCACATTCCACCTTGTGTTTGCTGGGATGTCGGGCTCGTTGACGCCCGGTGGCCGGGCCAGGCCCAGGTGACGAAACGCTACCGCGCAAAGCTGTGCGCCAGACATGATCTGGCCCGTATTCATAGGGTCAAACAGCGTTTCGAGCATAGGCTTGAGTGGAATAGGCGGGCTAGGTTGGCCAATGGCCATGTGTTACAATCCCCCGCATGATGGCCTTGAGAATATCTCTGGCGGTAGCGGTGTGCCTCGTCGGAGTCGGGTGCCGCGCCGTGGAGCTCACAGGAGAGGTGGCGTTCGTCTCGGATGGGCAGCGACTCTGCCTGCTGAATGCGGGCCGCGGCACGGTACGGGAACTGGCATCCGACGCGTGCGGCGAGGCGCCTGTGTGGTCGCCGGACGGAGAATGGATTGCCTACACATCCCGGGATAGCGAGGGGACCTCGATCCGGCTGCTGGCAGTCCATGACGGCTCTTCACGAAAGGTAGGCCGTCCGGGCATGGTGAATCGCGCGCCGCGGTGGTCGCCTGACGGTAAGAAGGTAGCTTATGCGGCGGGCAGCGGCGTGGAGGCCGGCATCTGGGTGTACGATCTCGAATCGGGACGCGAGACGCCCTGGGCCCAGGGAAGGCCCGGGTTGATGCGGCCGGCTTGGCTCAATCCAAGGGTGATCTATGAGGCCCTGGTGGGCGGGGATTTCTCGGAGCATCCGGACCTGGCGGCCTTCTTGGAGGCCGCGGCGAAATCCAATGCCGTGTTGCTGGCCGTGGGGGCCACGGGCAGCGCGGAGAAGCCGTCGTCGGACATCTTCATTGTGATCGAGGATCGGGCTGTTGCCATTCCCGATCTGGTGGCGGCGGGCATCATTTCGGAGCGGGCCATACCTTCATCCGGGGCCTACGTCGAATGGGGCGTTGAGCAACACCCCAAGGGCAAGAAGATCGCCTTCGAGTCGAATGACGGCGGGGATCGAGAGATTTTCGTTCTGGATTTCGTGAAGGGCACCATCGATATCACCAATCATCGCGCGGCCGACTGGAATCCGGTGTGGTCGCCGGATGGGAAATGGGTGGCTTTCGAGTCCTTTCGGGACGGCCGCTGCGGCGTGTACCGGGTTTACGCAGGCACGGTTCGCGTATTCCCGATTGCGGTTACGCCGGATTCGGATAACTGGGGGCCGTCGTGGTCGCCGGACGGGCACTGGGTGGCTTACACGTCGACGCGCACGGGCAATCCGGAGATCTTCGCAACCGACATCGCCTCAGGGATGACGAAGCAGCTAACGGACCACCTTGGGGATGACATCGCGCCAGCCTGGCGGCCGGGGAGGTCGTGATGACGCGGCGGATCGCTGCACTCGCACTCCTCATGGCCGCTACGGCAAGCGCCCGGCAGCCGGACGGTACCTTGGACGTGATCGTTACGCCGAACAGCGGGCAGCCGGCCGTCGTTACGCCGGGCGGCGTGGTGGAGGCGGTGCTCACCCAAGAGGCTGCGCTACAGCTAGTCGGGGAGGGGCGGACACTTGCCGTGGCGTCGGAATCGCGCACCTTGCCGGGGGGGCGTTTCGCGGTACGGGGCACCCTTCCCGCGGATACGCCCCCGGGGAGCTACGACCTGCAGGCGACTCCCGATTCCGGGCGTAGCGACGTCAGCAGCAGGGCGGTGTTCGTCCGCGCCGCTTTCGACGAATACTACCTCCTGGCCCATATCGCCGACACGCGCGTCGGGGCGGGAGAGGATGCCGGGGCTTCCCTCGATATGTTTCGTCAAACGATCGACGCACTCAATGATGGGCCAGCTTCCGCCGTATTGATCTCGGGCGATCTCACTGCCGATGGCTCCGCTGAGGCGTTCCGCGCCTTCCTGGGCGTACTCGACACGTGCCGTATTCCAACATTCGTGACGCCGGGCTCACGAGATCAGTCGCAGGGAATCTACAGTCGTTTCTTCGGGCCCGTCCCGTATGCGGCCTCCTTTGGAGAAGATGCGTTCCTAGGATTCGACACGGAGGCGAGTCCGCTCGGCCCGCAAGATGCGCGGCTGCAGGTTCTCCGGCGAGAGGTGAAGCCCGCTCGCTGGGCCATCGCTTTCGGCCACCGGTACCGTGCGGGCATGCCGATGCGCACGCAGCTTGTCTTGTTCGTCGACGATCCGGTGGATCACGCGCTCTTCGGTGTGTCGGCCGGGAATCCTCCACCCAGCGCGGAGTTCTCACCTTGGGGAACCACGACGGTGTCGCTCACCCGCTCCGCAGCGAAGGGGTTCATCAAACTCTTGGGCGTCTCGCTCAGGGGTGTACAGGTAAGGGAACCGGCGCCTGAAGCGCCATCGCCGGATATCGGCCAAACTACTGGGGAGTAATTGTCTAATGAATCGTCCTACCTTGAGCCTAGGCATGGCTTTGCTATCGGCCAGCGTATTTGCCGGGTGCGCGAGCGTGACACGCCACACAGGCGCTCCGGAAACTCCCGGATTTGTCCAGGATCGGTTCGCGATCGGATTCTGGGTGGATCCTCCGGCCGATGAGCGGATGGCCGAGCGGTACGCCGAAATCGCGGATGCCAACTTCACGTTGGTGCTTGGCAGGTTCGGAGCGAAGACGCGGGAGCAGATAGACAGGCAGCTCCAGCTGTGCGAGAAGTTCGGCCTGAAGGCCCTCGTCGGCACGCGCGGCCTCGAACCAGAGCAGTACGCGGAGGGCCCGGCCTGTTGGGGCTACCTGATGCGCGATGAGCCGAGCGCAGCTGATTTCCCGGCACTCCGACAACAAGTGGATGCCGTTAGGGAAGCGCGCCCGGGGCGCCTGGCGTATATCAACCTCTTCCCGAATTACGCCAACGCGGGGCAGTTGGGCACGAACACGTATGAGGAGCACGTGGCCCGATTCGTGGATGAGGTGCGGCCCGAGGTCTTGTCGATGGATCACTATCCGCAGTTCAAGCCTGGCCGTGACGGCCGGGACGCCTACTGCGCCAACCTGGATGTCATGCGGCGGCACTCGCTACGGGCGGGGATTCCCTTCTGGAACTTCTTCAACACCATGCCTTACGGCTCGCACACGGATCCGACGGAGGCCCAATTGCGGTGGCAGGTCTTCACGTCCATCGCGTACGGCGCCAAGGGCGTGCTCTATTTCTGTTATTACACGCCGGGGGGCGGGGAGTTCCCCAAGGGCGGCGCGATTATTACAACGGATGATCGGCGGACAAATCACTATTACCAGGCGCGCCGCATCAACGAACAACTCCGCAACTTGGGGCCGACGCTCATGAAGCTTACCAGCACCGGCGTCTACCGGCTGGGGCCCGATGATGATCCGCGGGAGTCGCTCGAGGGATGTCCTATCACGAGCATTTCCGGGGCGTCGCGCGATCCCTCGCCTGACTATCTCATCGGGGTGTTCCGGCACGCCGACGGCCGCCGCGCCGTAATGCTCAACAACTACCGATTCGCTTACACGGCATGGCCGACGGTGACGTTCGATGTTGACGCCGCGGAGGTCGTGGAAGTGGATCCGTGGTCGGGCCGGGAACTGGCCCTTGTCGATGACAGTCCTGCCATGGAGGGCCTCCAGGTAGCGCTCGATTCAGGGGCGGGGCGCCTATTCCTCCTGCCGCCCTCCCCCACTCGTTGAGCCTTCTTGCGGCGGCACTGCCGCAAACAGGGGAATCCTGAGCAGTTTCATAATGTTTCCTCGCTGGACGGGCCAGGGCGCCGTGTAGGCAGCGTGTGCCAAGATTACGGCGCGAGCGAGGTGCGAGTATGATGCATCCGAGCGCCACCGAAGGGAGAGGCAACCGGCGGGCTGAGGTCTGGGCACGTCGTCGTACGGGGGGCATTGCGCTCGTTCTCGTGGGGGTCGTGGCGGGATATGCATTGCGGGGATGTCTGATGACAATCCCAACAACCGTCCCGCCGCCCGAGGCGATGCATGAGCACACTGAGAAGGCGGAGGCGCAGTTCTGGACGTGCTCGATGCATCCGCAGATCCAACAATCCCAGGCCGGGCAGTGCCCCATCTGCGGGATGGATCTAGTCCCCGTCGACATCGGTGACGCGCAAGAGGCCGGCCCGCGTGTCTTCACCACCACCGAAGAAGCCAAGGCGCTGATGGACATCGAGACGGCGCCCGTGGCGCGGAAGTTCGTGACGGCGGTTGTGCGGATGGTGGGGAAGGTGAACTACGACGAGACACGGCTTGCGGAGATCACGGCGTGGGTGCCAGGGCGGCTGGATAGGCTTTTCGTGGACTATACGGGCATTGCGGTGCGCAAGGGCGACCACATGGTCGAGATATACAGCCCGGAACTGCTGACGGCGCAGGAGGAACTCCGCCAGGCCCTGGCCGCGGTGAATCGGCTCCGGCCCGAATCGCCGGGCGTGCTTCGTGACACGGCGGAGGCGACGCTGGACGCCGCGCGACGCCGACTACGGCTGTGGGGCCTGACACACGCTCAGATCTCTCAAGCCGAGAAGACGGGCGACCTTCCGGATCGCATCACGATCTATGCGCCCGTGGGCGGGACGGTGATCCAGCGCGCGGGCCAAGAGGGCATGTACGTCGAGCGGGGGACACGAATCTACACCATTGCGGATCTGAGCCGGGTGTGGATCGAACTGGACGCATACGAATCCGACCTGCCGTGGCTGCGCTATGGGCAGCACGTCGAGATCACCGCCGGCGCCTATCCGGGGGAGGTCTTCGAGGGGCAGATTTCTTTCATTGAGCCGTTCCTGGACGATGTGACGCGGACGGTGAAGGTCCGGGCCAACGTGGAGAATCCGACGGGGAAACTGAAGCCGGCGATGTTCGTACGGGGAACAGTGCGCGCCCAAGTAGCTTCCGGCGGGCGGGTGATGGAGCCCGCGCTGGCGGGAAAGTGGATCTCGCCCATGCACCCGGAGATCGTGAAGGATGGGCCGGGCACGTGCGATGTGTGTGGGATGCCGCTGGTGCGCGCGGAGGAATTGGGCTATGTATCGGCGGAGGCGGGCCCGTCAGAGAAGCCCCTCGTCATCCCTGTGACGGCGGCGCTGGTGACAGGCACGCGGGCCGTGGTGTACGTCGAAGTGATGCACGCGGAATCGCCGACCTTCGAGGGGCGTGAGGTCGTTCTCGGGCCACGCGCCGGGGACTACTACATCGTTCGAGGCGGCCTGAGCGAGGACGAGCGGGTAGTCATCAACGGGAATTTCAAGATTGACAGCGCGCTGCAGATTCTGGCGAAGCCGAGCATGATGGGGCCAGGAAGCGGCCTATCGCCGGCGCACGAGCATGAAAGCCCGGGCATGAAGATGGAAGCGCCGGCGATGGCACCGGCCGCGGATTCAGCGCCGCCGCCCGCGGCGTTCGAGCCGCTGCTCGACAGCTACTACCGCCTACAGGAAGCGCTGGCAAAGGATGACGGCACGGCGGCGGCATCGGCCGTCGGTGGCCTGAAGGAAGCGGCCAAGGCGTTCGCCGCGGGGATCCCGGAAGGCGACGCGAACGAGGTATGGCGGGCGTTGGCGGAGGCTTTGGAGAAGCCAGTGAGTGATGCCGCGGCCGCCTCAAGCGATCTGCGCAACCTGCGGCCGCCGTTCTCGGCATTGACTGAGGCCATCGTCGATGCATTGAGGGCCGCC
This sequence comes from Candidatus Hydrogenedentota bacterium, assembly GCA_963674865.2. GTDB lineage: Bacteria > Hydrogenedentota > Hydrogenedentia > Hydrogenedentales > SLHB01. Next base: position 28,533 of record CAXXYE010000010.1, on the reverse strand, counting down.
GAGATGGGCGAGGCATCGCCGGTAAACGTGCTGCGCTGCCCGATGGCATTCGATAACAGGGGGGCGCTGTGGCTTCAGGCCGACGGCGAGGTGCGGAATCCGTATTTCGGTGCGGCGATGCTTCGGTGCGGCGAGGTTATCGAGACGTTGGGGTCGGGTGGGAAGGCCGAAGCACATGAGTGAGGCGGCCAGCCAAGATACGCCGGCGCCGAAGATGTCTCCCCTTGATCAGGTCATCTTCTTCTTCCTGCACAACAAGCTGGTGGTTGTGCTGCTCATCGTCGTTCTCGTGGGCTGGGGGATTATGGTGGCCCCCTTCGATTGGCGGCTGGGTGGGCTGCCACGGCGCCCGGTGCCCGTGGACGCCATTCCGGATATCGGCGAGAACCAGCAAATCGTCTTCACCGAATGGCCGGGGCGATCTCCGCAGGATGTGGAGGATCAGGTCACCTATCCTCTCACGGTGTCGTTGCTGGGCATCCCGGGAGTACGGACGGTGCGCAGCTTCTCTTTCTTCGGCTTCTCGAGCATCTACGTCATCTTCAAGGAGGACATCGAGTTCTACTGGTCGCGCAGCCGCGTCCTCGAGAAGTTGAGCAGCCTGTCGGTGGGGACACTGCCGGATGGGGTGCAGCCCGCGCTGGGCCCGGACGCGACGGCCCTGGGCCAGGTGTTCTGGTACACGCTGGAGGGCCGCACGCCGGAGGGACAGCCGGCCGGCGGCTGGGACTTGCACGAGCTTCGGAGCGTCCAGGATTGGCAGGTGCGTTATGCCCTGCTATCGGCGGATGGCGTGAGCGAAGTGGCGTCCGTGGGCGGGTTCGTGCAGGAGTACCAAATCGATGTCGACCCCGATGCGATGCGGGCCAACCGTATCGGGCTCGAGGACGTTTTCAACGCGGTGCGGATGTCGAATGTGGACGTAGGGGCGCGGACTATCGAGGTCAACAAGGTCGAGTACGTCATTCGCGGCGTGGGCTTTATCAAGAACATCGCCGATATCGAGCAAAGCGTCGTAAAGAGCACCGAGAACGTTCCCATCCGCATCAAGGACGTGGGGCGGGTGACGCTCGGCCCGGCCTTGCGGCGCGGGGCGCTGGACAAGAGCGGCGCGGAGGCCGTGGGCGGGGTGGTGGTCGTTCGATACGGCGCAAATCCCCTGGCCGCGATCGAAAACGTCAAGAAGAAGATCGAAGAAATCGCCGCCGGGCTTCCAATGAAGGTGGTGATCGACCCCTCCATGATCGAACAGGCGCAGGTGGAGGCATTCGCACGCGAGCAAGGGTTTGAGGCCTTTTCCGGCGGCGCGCCGAACCAGGCGGCGTGGCTGGAATGGCTGCGGGCGCACCCGCGGAGCGCGTGGCCGCCGTGGATCAACACGAGCCAAGTGACGGTGGTGCCCTTTTACGATCGCACGGGGCTAATCCATGAGACCTTGGGCACGCTCAACAAGGCGCTCATCGAGGAGATCCTGGTGACGATCATCGTGATCATCGTGATGGTGCGCCACCTGAGAAGCTCGGTCCTGGTGAGCGGACTGCTGCCGCTCGCGGTGTTGATGTGTTTCATCGCTATGAAACTGTTTGGCGTGGACGCCAATATTGTGGCCCTGTCGGGGATCGCGATAGCCATCGGCACGATGGTGGACATGGGCATCATCATCTGCGAGAACATCCTTCGCCACCTTGACGAAGCGGGCGAAGAAGCGAACCGGGCCGAGGTCGTCTTTCGCGCGGCGCAGGAGGTCGGCGGGGCCGTGCTGACGGCGGTGTCGACGACGGTGGTCGGCTTCCTACCGGTCTTCACGATGACAGGTGCGGAGGGCAAGCTGTTCAGGCCGCTTGCGTTCACGAAAACATTCGCGCTGGTGGCTTCGGTGATCGTGGCACTCATCATCATTCCGCCGCTGGCGCATGTGTTCTTGGCGGGCCGGCTCCGTGCGAAGGCAGGCAAACGCGCGATCGCCCTGCTGGGCATTGCGGCCGGCATCGCGCTCATGGTTCTGGTGAGCTGGTGGGTGGGCCTGATCGTGATCTTGTTTGGCCTTCACGGCCTGTTCGCCGAGTTTCTCTCGCAGAAACTGCGCGACGGGGCCGGATATGGCGCCAATGCGTTGGCGGTGGCGGGAGTTGCCTTCGTTCTCACGCAGCATTGGCTGCCTCTGGGGCCCGAGAAAGGGACGGTTCGCAACTTCGTTTTCGTGGCGGGGATCATCGGCCTACTTCTGCTTCTTTTCTGGGCGTTTCAGCGCGGGTTCCCGCGGCTGCTTCGGTGGTGTCTGGATCACAAGCTCGCGTACATGGTGGTGCCGGTGGCGCTCATTCTCATCGGCGCTATGGCTTGGCTGGGATTTGAGGGCGTTTTCGGCTTCATACCGGGGGACGCCGTTCGGGACACAAAACTGTGGGGAAAGCTGTCCGCGGCGTTCCCGGGCTTCGGCAAGGAATTCATGCCTCCGCTGGACGAGGGGTCCTACCTGTACATGCCGACAGTGATGCCGCACGCTTCCATCGGTGAAGCCATGGATGTGCTGCAGAAACAGGATCTGGCCTTTTCGGGCATCCCGGAAATCGAGACGGTGGTTGGGAAGATCGGTAGGGTGGACAGCGCGCTCGACCCGGCGCCCATTTCGATGATTGAGACGGTGGTGACGTACAGGCCCGAGTACATCACGGATGAAACCGGGCAGCGTCTACGGTTCAAGTACGACGAGGGGCGGGGCGCTTTCGTACGCGACAGCAAAGGCGCGCTCATTGAAGAGCCTCACGGCAGGCCCTACCGGCAATGGCGAGAGCAGATCCGCAAACCCGACGATATCTGGCAAGCGGTCGTCGCGGCCGGGCGGATTCCCGGGGCGACCTCCGCGCCGCGCTTGCAGCCCATTGCGGCGCGCATCGTGATGCTCCAGAGCGGGATGCGCGCGCCTATGGGAGTCAAGGTGAAAGGGCCCGACCTGGAAACCATCGAGAAGGTCGGCCTGGAGATCGAGCGTCTCCTGAAGGAGACGCCAGGCGTAGAGCCTTCATCGGTGATCGCCGATCGTATTGTGGGCAAACCGTATCTCGAGATTGATATTGATCGGGAGGCTATCGCGCGCTACGGCGTGCACATCCGAGAGGTGCAGAACGTCATCGAAGTGGCCATCGGGGGGCGACGGATCACGACGACGGTGGAAGGCCGGGAACGCTATCCGGTGCGGGTGCGTTACATGCGGGAGTTGCGGGATGATATCGAGTCGCTCGGGAAGATCCTGGTGCCGACGCCCACGGGCGCCCAGATTCCGCTGACACAGTTGGCGGAGATTCGTTATGTCCGCGGCCCGCAAGCCATCAAGAGCGAAGACACGTTCCTGACGGGATACGTCGTTTTCGACAAGCGGCCCGCGTTCGCGGAAGTGGACGTCGTTGAGAACTGCCAGCGCTACCTCGAAGAAAAGGCCGAGAGCGGCGACTTCGTCGTGCCGCCCGGCGTCAGCTATACGTTTGCGGGCACGTATGAGAACCAGCTCCGCGCACAGAAAACCTTGTCCATTGTGTTGCCCGTGGCGCTGTTGACGATCTTCCTCATTCTCTATTTCCAATTCCGTGCCGTGCCGACGACGGCGCTTGTGTTCTCGGGAATCCTTGTCGCATGGGCAGGGGGCTTCCTGCTCATGTGGCTCTACGGGCGTTCATGGTTCATGGATTTCGACGTGTTCGGCGTGAACCTGCGCGATCTGTTCCAGGTGCATCCCATCAACCTGAGTGTGGCCATCTGGGTGGGCTTCCTGGCGCTCTTCGGAATCGCGTCCGATAACGGCGTCGTGATCGCCACGTACCTCGATCAAAGCTTCGCCGCGCGCAAGACGACAACAGTGGCGGAGATCCGGGAGGCGACAGTGGCCGGAGCGGTTCGGAGGATTCGCCCGTGCCTGATGACGACGGCGACGACAGTGTTGGCGCTCATCCCGGTGCTTACGTCGTCGGGCCGCGGTGCCGACGTGTTGGTTCCTATGGCGATACCGTCATTCGGCGGGATGCTGGTGGTCTTTGTGTCTGTGTTTCTCGTTCCCGTACTGTATTGTTGGATTCAGGAACTCCGGTTGCACGCGCGGCGTTGGTCTTCCGTGTCCGACAGCGCCTGACGGCCTCAGGCGGAATGGGCCGGAGCGTCGGCCATTCCTCTATGAGGGGCATTTGAACAAGTGGGAGCATCAAACAATGGCAGCGATCGTTATTCTTTTCACGTCCGCATTCTCGGATGTTGCCTCACCCGCGCTTCACGCCGCCAATGATGAACTCAGGGCGTATCTGATCGAGGCAGGCGACAGCCATCCGGGCCTACATGCCCGTTACGCGGAGTGGCAGGCGGCCTTACAGCGCATACCGCAGGCGAGAGGCCTCGATGATCCGATGTTCACCTACGGCCAGTTCCTCCAGTCGGACGTGAACCGGTTCAATCTGGGCCTGAAGCAGAAGTTCCCATGGTTTGGTACGCTGCGCAAACAAGGCGACAAGGCGGCTGCGGAGGCCGAAGCGGCCCTGATGCGGTTCTACGGGCAACGCGACGGGGTCTTCGCCGCCGTGAAGCGAACTTACTTCGACTACGCTTTTCTGGCGGCCAATATCGAAGCCGCGCAATCCGAATTGGAGATCCTCGACTACCTGGAGGAGGTAGTACGCTCGAAATACGCGCTCGGAATGACGAGCCAGGATGATCTACTCCGCGTGCAGATAGAGACGGCGAAGACAAAGGATTTCCTTGACGGCCTGATAGCGTCACGTCCAGCCCTGTCCGCGCAGCTCGCGGAAGCCATAGGACGGGAGCCGGGCGAGCCGTTGGCCTGGCCTTCCGAGGCTGCCCTGCCTACGGAATGGCCCTCGGTAGAGGAAGTGGCCGCCACGCTGGACGAGGCCAATCCGAAGCTGCTCGAATTCGAGCACGTAATCGAGAGCCGGCTACGGCAGGTGGAGCTGGCCCGAAAGCGACGATTCCCGGATTTCACCTTGGGAATCGAGTATGCGTCCCTCAGCGCGCCAAGGCAGATTCGGCCCGACCGCCCTTATCCGGCGTCGCTAAACGCGGGCCGCCGCGCGTTCAACGTGTTGACGGGCGCGGCGCCTTTCGACGCCGTGAACGGGGCCATCGACGCATACGCGCTGGCCACAAGCGATGAGCCCATGTCATACCGGGATGGGGGCCGGGATAACGTGATGGCCTCGATCAGCGTCAACGTGCCCATCTGGCGGAAGAAGATCAAGGGGGCCATCGCGGAAGCTGAACTCATGGCCGCAGCCGCGGAGCATGAGAGGCATCGCAAGCGGCTCGAACTGGAACGCACTGCACGGATGGCCTTGTTCGAGATTGAAGATGCGCTGCGGCGTCATCGCCTCTATGAAACGACGCTGATCCCGACGGCCCAGCAGACGTATGAGGGCGTGTTGAGCGGCTACGCGACGGGTTTGGCGGAGTCGGGCTTCCTCGACGTGATGCAGAGCGTGCGAGTGCTGCTGGACTTCGATATCGAGCGGGCGCGGGCCGAACGCGACTTGCAGGTGGGCGTGGCGAATCTGGAACTCCTGATGGGGGCCGCCTGGGGCGGAGAATCCGCCGACACGGACGCTCAGCGCGAACCGGCGGCGGTGGCGAGATAGAGGTCTTTGTAGGCCGCAGCGACGCTGCGCCAACTGAGGGATTCGGCGAGCCGCCGCGATTCGGCACCGTGGCTAATAACTTCCTCGGGATTCTCCGCGTACGCGCGCAGCCTTGCAACAAGGTCGCGGGTGGCGCGCTTGTCGATCAGGTAGCCGTTGACGCCGTCTTTGAGCAATTCGGCCGCCCCGCCCGTGTCGGTCATAACGATGGGCAGGCCGCAGGCCATGGCTTCGAGCACGGTGTTGCTCATTCCTTCGTTCAATGAAGGCAGGACAAAGACATCGTGCTGCCGGTAGAGGTCCGCGATGCCCTCGTGGTCGACTGCCCCCGTGAACAGGATGCATTCGCTGACGCCGAGGCCGTGCGCCAGCTCCTGAAGAGAGGCTTTCTCGTTCCCGTCGCCCACGAGGGTAAGACGAGCGCCGAGATCGTGGAGTTGGGCCATGGCGCGTATCAGGTACTGGATACCCTTGCGCTCGATCAGGCGCGAAACGCACAGCACGCGCAGGCCCTGTCCTTCCTGCCTGGGCTCGGACGCAGGCTGAAACGCGGTGGTGTCCACGCCATTGTAGATAACCTCGATGCGCTGCTTCGGCGCGGAGCGGAGGGCCAAGTCTCGAAGGCCGGCGGAATTGGCGACCACCCATGCGGCACGGCTCCAGATGCGAACACTGAGCCGCTTGAAGACAAGCCGGTCGGGATAGTGGAAGCGCTCGTTGTAGAAGGGCACGTCCGATCCGCGTAGGGACACGATGTAGGGGAATCCGAGTTTGCGGGCAATGTAGCCACACGGGATGCCAAAGAAGGCGTGGCAGAGGTCATACTTTGTCCGCTTCGCGAGGTGCTTGGCATAGCGATAGGCCCGCCAGGAGTAGGCCAGCAGATCGCGGTTCGTCTGGTAGTGCAGGTTTCCCTCTTTACCTATGTCGAGGAAATGGGCCGTGATTCGCTCCGAAAGCTCCTCGACGCGGGATATGCCCGTGGAGGAGGTGACAAGATCAATGTTAAGTTCGGGGTCTTGGGCGAACTCCCGGAGGAGATGCGCGGTCGCATTCGCCGCACCGCCCCCAAGGGGTGGGTATTCATAGTTGAGAAGAAGTACGTTCATGCGCCTCATGTGCCGATGTCACGGGCGTCACCCGCGGGATAGTGCGTCAACAATCCGGGTCCTGCTGGCGCGTGTCACGCACGGTGTAGATGGTCTTGTTCTGGCTTTCGTAGTAGGTGCGGACGTTGATTTCGCCGAGTAGGCCCATGCAGATCAATTGCAGCCCGCCCAACATGAAGAAGATGCTCACAAGCATCCAGGGATTATCGGTAACGTCGCGATTTGCGAAGAGCTTGAGTCCGATGGAGAGCGCGCCGGAAGCGAATCCGACCGCGAAGGAGGCGATGCCCAGTTTGCCAAAGACCTGCATGGGTTTGGTGGAGTAGGAGAGGAGAAACTTGACGGTGATCAAGTCCAGGATGACGCGTACGGTTCGCCCGAGGCCGTACTTGGAGGTACCGAACTTCCTCGGGCGGTGATTTACCTTGAGCTCCGTCACGTGCGCACCGGCCCAGCGGGCCAGAGCAGGCAGAAACCGGTGCATCTCGCCGTAGAGATGCATGTGCTCCATAATCTCCCGGCGGTATGCCTTGAGCGTGCATCCGTAGTCGTGGAGATTCACGCCCGTGATGCCGGATATCGCGGCATTGGCCAAGATGGACGGCACGCGGCGCGTTAGGAACTTGTCCTTCCTATCCGCTCGCCAGCCGCTGACAACGTCGAAGCCCTGCCTGATCTTGTCGACGAGGATGCCGATGTCCCTCGGGTCGTTCTGCAGGTCGGCGTCCATGGGGATGATGATGTCGCCCCGGGCGGCATCAAAGCCAGCGGCCATGGCGGCGGTCTGGCCGAAGTTCCTTCTCAGCCGGATCACTCTTACATGGCTTGGGTCTTCGTCGTATAAGCGGCAGCATACTTTGTGCGAATCGTCTCTACTGCCGTCATCTACGAGGATGATCTCGTAGCGCTTGGCCGAGATCTCCACCATAGCCTCGGTAATTTCCGAATGGAGCGGCGGAAGGGACTCTTCTTCGTTGTAAACCGGGATGACTATGGACAAAAAGGGATCTTTCAGATCACTCATCACACTCTGCCTCGGTTCGCATGCGTTAATAGCCCACAGCCATAGTAGCCGATAGCGCAGCGGGTGGCAACACTGAAGCAGGCAGCCGCCCGCCGACCTTGAAGCCCGTCAGGGGATTAGCGCCCCCATATTCCTGAAATGCGCTCACCGCCGGGCCACGTCCACAAGGAGGTCCTGAAGCAAGCCGGCGGCTTCGTCCCAACGGAAGCGCCGGGCATTCTCCAGGCCTTTGGCGGCTAGTCGTTCGACGAGATCCGGGTCGGTTGCAAGCCGGAGGATCCCCTCCGAAACGGCGGCGATATCCGTCGGGTCCACGTAGAGGGCGCCCTCTCCCCCAATCTCGGGCATACAACTGACGTTAGCGTTGAGAACGGGCGTGCCGCAGGCTTGGGCCTCCGGCACAGTGAATCCGAATCCTTCGTAGAGGCTGAGGTGCGCGTAGATGGATGCAAGATTGAACAGGGCGGGCATGTCCTCGATGGGCACCTTTCCGAGCCTGATGAGTCTGTCGTCCAATCCTGCGATGGCCGCGCCCCACTCCTTTTCGTTCTGGATATTCCAGCCGGTGACGACAAGGGCGTGCGGAATCCGGCCCTGGATGCGGCGAAAGGCCTCCAGGAGGCGGGGCAGGTTCTTTCGGGGGCTTATGCCGCCCGCGTAGAAGACGAATTGCTCGGGGAGTTTGTATCGCGCGCGGACCTCGTCGAGGCGCACTGCATCGACGATGGGATGGTACACGTCGCTGATTCCGGGATAGATGACTTTGATCCTCTCTTCCGGCACACCGAGGAGGCGTATACCGTCTTGCCGCGTGTTTTCAGAGATCGCCACGATCGCGTCGGCGCGCCGGGCACTCCGGCGAAACATGCGCTTCATGTAGAGGGAGTCCGCGAGGGGGTAGGCGTGGAACTCGGGCATGAAATAGGCCAAGTCCAGGAAGCTCACCACGGCCTTGCAGCGAAGGCCGTAGGGGATGACGTTCTTGGGAAGCCAGGCGACATCCAGCCCCAATCGGTTCACGGCCCTGGCGGCGAAGAAGTGGTCCTGCAACACGCGGTGGCAATCGGGAATGAAGACAGGTTCCGCCCCGGGCGGCAAAAGGGCCGTATCAACCGAGCGCGGCACTATGGCGAAGTAGTGAACGTCCGGGCGCGGCGTCGCCAGCATATGCCGGAGTATTTCGCGGACGTATTTTCCAACGCCCTTGCCCCAGCGGCCGATATCGCGGCAGTAGAGGCCTACCCTTACCATGTGCCTTCCTCTTGCTCAGCACGAAGCATCGCCGCCCTCCGCTTTACAGGCATGACTCAAGGCGAGCTTCCTCCGTCGTTGACGGCCGGGCCGGACGATACAGCCGCGGGCGGGGCGAGTTCGAGGTTGTTCTCGATCACGGCGGGCACATTGGGGGCAACGGTGACGGCGCCTGTTCCCGGGAAGAGGTTGGCGGTCACCACCGCGCCCGTTACCTCAGAGCCGAGCTCCACGCCGGGGCCGGGCCGGGCGAATCGGCACGCGTTTATTGTCAATTGCCCGGACAGGGCGCTGATGCACGGCGCGTCGCCGCTCCATTCGACGAAGTTGCACTGGTTGAAGCTGACGAATCCCTTTCCTTCGACACGGGCGCACTGGCGGCACGGGCCCCAGAAGGCGCAGTTGTTGAACTGGACGACGCCTCGGTTCTTGGCGGAAACGACCACCTGCGTGGGCTCGGTACCGGGGAACGCCACGAACTCGCCATTGGTGAAGAGCAGGCCGTAGGGAGCGGCGTTCTCGACGAGGACGGACACGTTGCAGGCATCGGCGCCGATGCCGAGGAAGTTGCCGTTGCAGACACCTTTCTCCGTCTCGGTGAAGTGGTAGCCGAACTTGTATCCCCAGCAGAAGGTGTTGATGACGTACTGCCAGTCCGTGCGGCCAAAGATGAACGCCTCGCCGTGTTCTTGCATGAACTTCCCGGCCGCGCCCTCGCGATCGTGAACGGCGCCGTAGAAGGGCCAGAAGTGGACATTCTCGATCCGGCCCACATCGTAGCACTGGTCGATGTACAGCCCTTTGCGCAGGGGGCAGCCGTAGACGCGCGCCACGTAGTGCCGGCCGCTGGGGCGAGTCCCGAGGTCAATGGCCTGGTATGGATTGACGATGAGGCAATCGAGGATCGTTACATTGTCCTTACCCGCCCCGGCGATAGTCCACGGATAGGGGACGACGGCCTTCTCCGTCTGCTCAGGATAGAAGATGGTCAGGCCCTTGAGGGTGGCATTCAAGTTGAGTGTGATGAAGGGCACGCCGTCCTCTTCCCCCTTGCCGGCATAGGCGCGCAGAGTTGTGCCCTTTCCCTGGCTCCACGCCGTTGGCGCGCAGAAGACGCCTTCGAGGGTCACGTTGTCCGGTATGTTTAGAGAGCCTTGAACGGCGTAGTCCCCGGGCGGCACGTGGACGATGCCGCCGCCTTGCTCCGCGCAGGCATCGAGGGCCCGCTGGAGCGCGGCAGTGCAATCCGTTTCACCATCAGCCGTGGCGCCGAACTCGGCCGCGTCGAGGGCGAAGCCCGCCCAGGCACGCGCGGCAAGCAGTAGACACAGCAAAACAAGGCACGTGTGACACTTCTTCATCGGCGCCTCCCCAATCCCTGGCGCAACGTGTCAGGGCAGCGTTCGGCAGGGCCTCACACGGCCCCGACGCGCTTGGCCCAATCATCGTAGCGCTGGTTCAATTCCTTGGCCTTCTCCGGAAACTCGTCCGCAAGGTTGTGCAGTTCGGTGCGGTCGGCCTCCAGGTCGTAGAGTTCCCAGCCGCCGGCCTTTTCGGCGACGAGCTTCCATTTCCCTTGGCGCACACCGCGGTTCCCGATGTGTTCCCAGAACAGGATCTCGTGCGGCGCGCGGGTTTCGCCCCGGAACACGGGGAACAGGCTCTTTCCTTCCGTCGGCGTGACGGTACGCCCCTCGAAGCTCTCGGGGTAGGTGAGCCCGGCCACATCGAGACAGGTGGACATGAAATCATTGATATGGCCGACTTGGTGAGTGAGCGCACCTTGTTGCCTGATGACGCGCGGCCAGCGGGCAACCAGCGGGGTAGCGATGCCGCCTTCGTGAATCCACTTCTTGAATAGGCGGAAGGGCGAGTTGCTTGCGTTGGCCCACGGGCGCTGGTAGGCGACGAATGAGCCGCGTTCGCCGGGCTTCGTCCCCGGGGTGTTCAGATTCCGACGGACGACACTCTCTGCGCAGCCGCCGTTGTCGGACAGGAACATGACAAGGGTGTTTTCCTCGGCGCCCATCTCGTTGAGCGCGTCAAGGACACGGCCAATACCTTGATCCATGCGGTCCACCATGGCCGCGTACACGTTCATGCGCAGCGCCCAGTCCTCCTTGTTGTCCACCTCGCTCCAGGGCGGCACTTCGTCATCTCGCGGGGACAAGGCCCACTTGGGATCGATGATGCCCAGGCTCTTGAGCCGTTCGTAGCGCTCTTCGCGAATGCTGTCCCATCCGCAGTCATAACGCCCGCGATACTTCTCGATATCCTCGGGCCAAGCGTGAAGGGGCCAATGGGGGGCGGTGAAGGGTAGATACAGGAAGAATGGGGCGGGGTTGTCGCCGTGTTCCTGAAGGAATTGAAGAGCATGATCGGTAAACGCGTCCGTCATGTAGAAGTCGCCGGGCTCCGGCTCGAAGGGGTCATCATCGAGGGCCATGACGCGCTTGTGGCGCTCTTCCTGGAGGAGTTCCCAGTAGCTACAGGCGCCGCTAATAAGCCCGAAGTAGCGGTCGAAGCCGCGCTTTCGCGGCCAGTGCTCGGGGGCCTCGCCGACGTGCCACTTGCCTGACATGTAGGTGCGATACCCGGCCTGTTTGAGCATCTCGGCAACGGTGACGCACCGGTCGTTGAGATAGCCCTGATAGGGGCCGGGAGGGCGTGGATCATCAGGCTTGCTCACCATGTTTCCCATGCCGGCCTGGTGCGGATAGAGCCCAGTCAAGATGGACGCCCTCGACGGGCAGCACCGGGCGGCGCAATAGAACTGGGTGAAGCGCAGCCCCTCCCCAGCAAGCTTGTCGAGATTGGGCGTGTGGATTTCGGAGCCGTAGCAGCCGATATCGGAGAAGCCGAGGTCGTCGGCCAGGATAAGTACGATATTGGGACGAGGTGCGCCGGGAGCAGATGCCGTTGTCTCCGCCGCGAGGACACTTGAAAGCGAGGCCGCTGCCACGCCGCCGCCCATCATCTTCATAAAATGCCTCCTGTTCATCTAGAAGTCTGGCCTGAAAGAGTTGTTTCTGGTCGAATGCGGCCAGAAAGCATTTGTAAGTCCTTTTGTCTCAACGCCAAGAGATCTCGTGCTCCGTTATTCGGTGACTTTCTGGCCGCACTCCTAATTGCGCCTCCAGTATGAGCTTCCGCGCCGGTCGGGCGGGAAGCAACTGCGAATGTCAGGTCATCGTACCATGGGCGGTTATGGCCGCGCTACGCGGGGACGGGCTTGCGTGGAGAAGTTGTCGGCGCCACGCGTGGAATGCGGGGATCTGAGATTTCAGATCTCAAAACTGACAGCGGGCGGGTCGTCAGGCGCTGGCATATCTCTCGAGATCTGGGAGTTCGGCGGGGAAGGAGGGGCGGTAGGCGAGAAAGTGATCGAGGTCGTCAACGGAAACAGTCTCTCCGTGGCGGCAGCTATCCCAAAGCATGGCGGAAAGAAGATAGGTGCATTTCGCGAAGCGTGCGTTGGGATAGACACCGGCCATCAGCGCTTCCTTGTCAACGTTTTGGCGCCAATGCCAGAGCTGTCTGATGACGCCAACGTAAGAATCCGACTCCGGGTCAATGTCCTGATCTTCACCATTGATGAGAAGATACTTGTTTCCTTCGAGATAGTCGGCCTCGATGACAAAAGGCTTGCCGTTCGCGCGGCCTTTGATGAGCCGCCGCTTAGTGAACTCGGCGCCCGTCTTGAAGTTCGTGTGGAGATGAACCTTGACGCCGCCCAAGAGCAGTTCGCCGTCGCATTTGCCATCCACCACATAGGGGTACTCCTCGGGATTCGGCGGCGCATAGGGCTCGGAGACGCCCAGCATGGAGGCCCCGCCGGCCCAAAGGGATTGGAGTCCGCCGTGCAATTTGCCGAGCAAGCTCAGGACAAAGGCAATGCAGTGAACCGTCTCCTGATACTGAATGGGAACCATGATCTTGTAGTTGCGCGCGTTGTCCGGGCTTTCGCGGTCCTTGGAGCGGTGCATCCAGATCTCGTCAATGATGACGTCGGCCATGCCGGCAAGGAACTCGTCAATGGCCTGCGTCATGGGATCGAAGAGCTCAAGAAAGTCGTACATCAGAAAGACGCCCGATTCTTCGACGCGGCGTAAGATCTTGTTGCAGTGATCGGGATTCTCAGGTGCGGCCATGGGCTTCTCGTTCAGGATAACAAGGTCGTCACCGCGTCGGGCGCGTTCGAAGAGCGTAGCCAAGGCACGCTGCCGGTCCTTGGGATGGAGGGCGAGGTGGAAGAAGGGCGCGGGGCAGCGATAGAAGGCATTTTCATCGGCAAACAGCCTAAGTGAGGCCGGATCGACGCTGTAAGGCCTCGGCCCGGGATCGTAGACACGGGGAGTAATGCCTAATTGGATGGCGGCTTCGACGAATTTCAGGCCAATGTAGCCCCATGCGCCGGCAATAGCTATGGAATCCGGAAGAGCTTGATCGTTCATGATATATCCAAGTCGTAGGTAGCGGAAGGGGCCATTGTCCACCATGGCGGCCCACAACCGCAAGCGCGCGGCCAAGGACGGCTATTTGAAAAACCACTTCCAGGCGACCACAAAGGCGGGGCCCTCGAAATCGTAGCGGCGGTAGGCGAAGAAGTTGTAGCCTGCGTTGAGGGAAAGGGCGCTGTGTTTGGTCATGGGGACGTCCAGGCCGACATTGGCGTTGAAGCTGGGAATGAGCCAAGTATCGTCCAGCTTCACTCTGATAAGGCTGCCGAAGGGCTTCGGCCCGACTTTCACATCGGCCCTGTAACCTGCCTCCGTCCACGTGACACGCGTGCCGATAAACGGCCTGGCGGCGGCGAGTCTGGCCTTGAAGCCGGTGTATTCCGCGAGATTGGCCCTGCCCCAAGGAAAGTAATCGAGTCCGAGCCCGGCGTATAGGGCGGAGCGCTTCACCTCGTAGTCACTATGCAGGGGCCAGAGAACGAGGCTGGTATCGGTGGCCTCAGTACGCACCTTGCCGACCGAGTAGCCTACCTCTATGAAGGCGGACCAGCGCTTCCCGAACACGCGTCCCACGCCGACGTGAGGAGGCCATAGGAAGCCGCGGTCGCGCATGTCGCTGAAGGTTGTGACGCCGGAGAATCCAGGGGCCAGGAACTCCATGGGACGCTCGAAGAGCTTGGCGACAGTCTCCTCGCTCTCGAGCTGAGGGTAGGTGTTGACCGCGGCGAAGAGAAGAAACCATCGCCTTGGCCGTTCCGGCGCCTCCCTCACGTCGTGGAGGTATTCACCGCTTGAGCCGGGCTCTAGGCCGGGCGGAGAGGCGTCAAGAGACGGCGTGAGTTCGGCCGCCGCGGGAGCGGGCGTCATGAGAAGAAGGGCGAAGGGGAGGACCGCGAAGCACAGCCGCGTGGCAAGGTACGCCTGAACTCGAGAATCCATAACTTCCCGCCTGTTGCCCGCGCTCCTCCTTCCGGGGGACGCAGGACCCGTTCATCCGCCCCCTGGATCAGGTCTCGACGCGGCACGCCGGGCCACTGCGCCGCGTCGTATGGGAGACCTTAGCAGATACATGAGCCCACGGCAAAGCGCGACACTGTCGAATTACACGGCAATTTCGGAGCGCTTGGACAAAGGGCATCGAGTCATTATCATGGCGGCTCCGGCAACCGATGGAGTCTTCACCAGGTTGGATACGTTCACTGCGATCACGGGCGGTTCCGGGCACGTCGGGGCAGCTTTCGTGCGGGCGTTGCTCGAAGAAGGACGCCACGTGCGGGCGCTGGTCCACCATGACACCGCCGCCCTTGAGGATGTCGAGGCGTGGCGCGTGCCGGGGGACGTGTTGGATCAAGCTTCCCTTGAACGGGCGTTTGCGGGCGCGGAAGTAGTCTATCATCTGGCCGCGGCGATCTCGCTACGCTCATGGCGCGACCCGGCGGCCCGCCGGGTCAATGTCGATGGGACGCGCAAGGTGGTGGCGGCTTGCCTGGCGAGCGGGGTGCGCCGTCTGGTGCATTTCAGTTCGATCCATGCGTTTTCCGCCATTCCGACGGACGCGGCCGTGAATGAGGCGCGGCCTCTGTGCGGCGATAGGAAAGGGCTGCCTTACGACCGCTCAAAGGCCGATGGCGAGCGGGAAGTGCTTGCCGGCGTGGAGCAAGGGCTGGACGCCGTTATCGTGAATCCGACGAGCGTGATAGGCCCTTACGACTTCAAGCCTTCGGCGATGGGCCAGGTATTGCTTAGCCTCGCGCGCGGGCGGTTCCCGGCGCTGGTGCGGGCAGGCTACAACTGGGTGGACGTGCGTGATGTGTGCCGGGGTGCAATGCTCGCCGAGCGGGCCGGCCGCACGGGCGAGAAGTACCTGCTCGCCGGCCATTATCTGACGCTAGAGCAACTCGCGGGACTTGTCCAGGAGGTGACGGGCACAAAGGCGCCGGCATTTGAAGTGCCCTTGTGGCTCGCGCACGCAGGCTTGCCTTTCGCGAGTATCGGGAGGTTGGTTACAGGGAAACGCCCGCTCTTCACGTTGGCTTCACTGCGCGCCCTGAGGCACCACCAGGTCGTAAGCGACACAAAGGCGCGGGAAGCATTGGGATACGCCCCGAGGCCAATCCGGCAGACAATCGAGGATACCTTCGCCTGGTACCGAAGCAGGGGATATCTTTGACCTGATGAGTCTTGTTGAACAGGAAATCTACGGCTTTCTGATCATCCTTGGCCTCGTGTCGGCGGGCGCGGTGTTCGTCGCGCTGTTCTTCGTGGCGGCCCCTTACGGACGCTACAGCCGGCCCGGTTGGGGGCCGACGGTGAGCCCGGCGGCGGGCTGGGTGCTGATGGAGCTGCCAGCGGTGGTCGTATTCGCGGGATGCTTCCTCGTCGGCACCGGAGGCCGATTCGGGCCCGCGTGGGTGTTCCTGCTCTTGTGGGAAACGCACTACATTTATCGCACTTTTGTCTTCCCTTTGCGCCTGCGGTCTTCCGGCAAGCACCATCCGCTGGCGGTCGTGGGGATGGCGCTGGCCTTCAACATGTATAACGCCTACCTGAATGGACGATACCTGGGCGCCTTCGCCGATCAGTACGCGGCGGGGTGGCTTTGGGATCCGCGCTTCCTGGCTGGATTGGCGTTGTTTCTGAGCGGCCTGGCGGTGAACATACACTCGGACAATGTGCTCAGAAAGCTCCGAAAACCGGGCGAAGCCGGCTACAAAGTCCCTCACGGGGGACTTTTTCAATGGGTCTCGTGCCCGAATTATCTCGGGGAACTGGTGGAATGGACGGGGTGGGCGCTGCTTACGTGGTCGCTCCCGGGGCTGGTGTTCGCCATCTGGACAGGGGCCAATCTCACCCCCCGGGCCTACCATCACCACCGGTGGTACCGGGCGCATTTGCCCAACTACCCGATGACACGCCGGGCGTTAATCCCGTTCGTGTTCTGAGGGGCCCAAGAGGCGTCGTACACGCATTTCTTACCGAGCGGCGGCGTCTGGTATAATCCCGCAGTTCCAGCAGGGCAATCTCGGCGCAAATCAGGAGCCATGTTTGCATGGAGAAGATCTATGTCACCCGCGAGGGACTCGAGAAACTAAAGGCCGAACTCGCGGAATGCAGCGAGCGGCGCATGCCAGTGGCCGCGGCCATCGAGCATGCCCGTGAGCTGGGTGATTTGCAGGAGAACGCGGAATATCATGCGGCGAAGGAGGAGCAGGCCATGCTCCACGCCCGGATACGCGATCTCGAAGACAAGGTCGCGCGTGCCGCCGTGTTGGACGGAGAGAAGATCGACCCGAGCAAGGCGTATATCGGTGCGCATGTTCGTGTGCTTAACAGGTCGACGAACAAGGAGTTCACTTACACGCTAGTGAGTCCGGTTGAAGCCGACATGGCTCAAGCCAAGATCTCCGTGCGGTCGCCGGTGGGCGAGGCCCTGTTGGGCAAGTCGGTCGGCGACACGACGGTAGCAAAAGTCCCTGCCGGGGAAATCGAGTTCGAGATTCTCGAGATCAACCGCTGAAACCCGTTCACCTCTGAATCGCAGGATACACACAAGCTGAAGCGCTATGCCTAAACGGACAGACCTCCACAAGATATTTATCATCGGCTCAGGCCCGATCGTGATCGGACAAGCGTGCGAGTTCGACTACTCAGGCACGCAGGCCTGCAAGGCGCTGCGGGAAGAAGGCTACGAGGTCGTTCTGGCCAACAGCAATCCCGCGACAATCATGACGGATCCGGACGTGGCCGATCGGACGTATATCGAGCCTTTGACGGTCGATATCCTTGGAGAGATCATCGAGCGGGAGCGCCCCGACGCGCTACTGCCCACGGTTGGGGGGCAAACGGGGTTGAACCTGGCCGTAGGACTCGCGGAATCCGGAATTCTGGAGAAATACGGGTGTGAACTGATCGGCGCGAAGCTTGACGCTATCCGCAAGGCGGAGGATCGGGGCCTATTCCGGGATGCCATGCTGCGCATCAACCTCGAAGTTCCACGCAGCCTCGTGGTGCACTCGGTTGACGAGGCCATGGACTTCGGCGCCCAGCTTGCCTACAACGCCATCATCCGTCCGGCCTTCACCCTCGGCGGCACGGGCGCCGGCGTGTCTTTCAACCGGGAAGAGTACGAGAAGGTGCTTCAGTGGGGGCTAGACCTCAGTCCGGTAACGGAGGTGCTGGTCGAGGAGTCGGTACTTGGTTGGAAAGAATACGAGCTTGAGGTGATGCGTGATCTGCGCGATAACGTGGTCATCATTTGCTCGATTGAGAACTTCGATCCCATGGGGGTCCACACGGGCGACAGCATCACCGTGGCGCCGGCCCAAACACTGACGGACAGAGAGTATCAGGTGATGCGGGACGCGGCGATTGCCGTAATCCGCGAGATCGGCGTGGATACGGGCGGGTCGAACATTCAGTTTGCGGTGGAACCGTCGTCAGGCCGCTTGGTGGTCATCGAGATGAATCCGCGCGTGTCGCGCAGCTCGGCCCTGGCGTCGAAGGCCACAGGCTTCCCCATCGCAAAGATCGCCGCGAAATTGGCTGTGGGATACAGCCTCGACGAGATCCCGAACGATATCACGCGTGAGACGCCCGCCTCGTTCGAGCCAACCATCGATTATTGCGTCACGAAGGTGCCCCGGTGGGCCTTCGAGAAGTTTCCGGGCGCCGAGGATAAGCTGACGGTTCAGATGAAAAGCGTCGGGGAAACGATGAGCATTGGGCGCACGTTCAAGGAATCGCTCCAGAAAGCGATCCGCGGCCTCGAGATCGGGCGTCACGGCCTGGGGGCCGACGGCAAGGACAAGCCCTTGACGGGCCATCCGGACTCGCCCCAGGAGCGCTCGGCCCTTCTACGGGCGATGCGCAATCCCACGTCGGGGCGATTGATGCAGGTCGCCCAGGCCTTTCGGGCGGGAGCGACGGTGGACGAAATCCATGAGGCCACGTGGATCGACCCGTGGTTTCTGCGCAATATCCGCGAGATCGTTGAGGAAGAGCAGACGCTCCGCGAGCGTCCCGACGACGCGGCGTCGTTCCGCAGGGCCAAGCAGATGGGATTCTCGGATCACCAATTGGGGGAGATCTGGGGCAAGGATCCGCTTGATGTGCGAGCGCGGCGCAAAGAGGCGGGAATCGTACCGACTTACCGGCTGGTCGACACGTGCGCGGCCGAGTTCGAGGCGCATACGCCCTATTACTACTCGACCTACAGCGACGAGGACGAGGTCCGCCCAACGGACAAAGAGAAGGTGATGATCCTGGGCGGCGGGCCTAACCGTATCGGCCAGGGGATCGAGTTCGACTACTGTTGCGTCCACGCCGCGATGGCCCTCAAAGAAGACGGCTACGAGACCATCATGGTTAACAGCAATCCGGAGACGGTGTCAACGGACTACGACACCTCGGATCGCCTTTATTTCGAGCCGGTGACATTTGAGGACGTGCTCAATATCGTCGAGCATGAGAAGCCGAAAGGCGTCATTGTCCAGTTTGGGGGACAGACGCCGCTGAATCTGGCGGTGGCGCTGGAGAAAGCCGGGGCGCCCATCATCGGGACAACGCCGGACTCCATCGCCCGGGCGGAAGATCGCAAGCGTTTCCGCGAGGTGGTCGAGAAGCTGTCCTTGCTGCAACCGGTAAATGACACGGCGACGTCCGTCGAGGAGGCCGTGGCTATCGCGGAGCGTATCGGTTATCCCGTGGTTGTACGGCCTTCGTTTGTCCTGGGCGGCCGCGCCATGGAGATCGTTTACGACCGCACATCGCTCGAGCGTTATATGGGCGTGGCGGTCGAGGCATCGCCGGAGCATCCGATTCTTATCGACAAGTTCTTGGAGGCGGCGATTGAGCTGGACGTCGACGCCGTGGCTGACGGGACGGACGTCATCGTGGCGGGCATCATGCAGCATATCGAGCAGGCCGGGATCCACTCGGGCGATAGCGCGTGCATCCTCCCGCCTTACGACTTGGATCAGGCGATCATCGATCGAGTCAAGGAACAGACGCGGGCACTGGCACGCGAACTGAACGTCGTGGGCCTGATGAATGTGCAGTATGCGGTGCTCGACGGGACGATCTACATCCTGGAAGTGAATCCGCGGGCATCACGCACGGTACCGTTCGTGAGCAAGGCGACGGGCCTCCCTCTCGCGAAAGTCGCGGCGCGGATCATGGCGGGCAAGACGCTGCGGGAACTGGGCGTTACGAGCGACCCGGAGCCGACGTACGTGTCGGCGAAGGAAGTCGTCTTGCCGTTCATCAAGTTCCCCGGCGTGGATATTGTTCTTGGCCCCGAGATGCGCAGCACGGGCGAGGTTATGGGCATCAACAGCAGCATGGGCATGGCCTTCGCCAAGAGCCAGGTAGGCGCGGGGAATCCGATCCCGACGGAAGGCACGGTGTTCCTGAGCCTGAGCGACCGCGAGAAGAAGAACATGGGCACGCTGGCCCGCGATCTGATCGAGTTGGGCTTCAACGTCGTCGCGACGAAGGGCACAGCGGCCTTTATCCGGGAACAGGGGCTGCCGGTTGAGGAAGTCTTCAAGGTAGGCGAAGGCAGGCCTCACATCGTGGACATGATGATCAATGGGCAGATCGACTGGATCATCAATACGCCGCTGGGGGGCGAGTCGCGTTACGATGAGCGGGCGATCCGGCGGACGGCCATCGAGCACGGCCTGCCGATCATCACCACGATCGCGGGGGCCAAAGCGGCCGTGGCAGGTTTTAGGGCCATGCGCGACGGTGTTCCGAGCGTGCGTTCGCTCCAGGAGTATCACGCCAGCCTTACTGCCGGCCGTTAGGAAACGGCCGCACGGAAGCCGGGCCGTTTCACCACTCGCCGTTGGCGCCGAACTTTTTGCGGGCCGCCGCAGAGAAGGCCTTGGTAGCGCGGTTCATATCCGACAGGATCTCGTCAGACGTCTTCCCAGCGCCCTCCCTGCCCGCGCGGATGACATTACGGCATTCGTTGGAGTCCATAAACCGGGCGGCCTCCAAGAGGCGGGGCTGATCCTCTTTGGGCACGACAAGGAAGCCGTGCTTATCCGCGTGAATAAGATCGCCGGGCAACACCCTTCTCCCGAACACTTCCACCTCGCAGGCCCATCGAACGGGCCACGCGTGGGCGTGGCCGACGCACAGGCGGCGAGCCAGCGCCTTGAAACCGGCGTTCGTCATCTCGTCGACGTCGCGTACCGCGCCGTCCGTAATGGTGCCGACACACCCAAGGGCCCGGTGTATATTGCTGTTCACTTCGCCCCAGAAGGATCCGATGACGCGGGGCTTGTCGAGATCTTCTAGGACAACGATCTTCGGGCCCGGTTGTTCAGCGATGTACCGGCGGTAGGCGTCCCAGGCGTCGGCCGCCTTCTTGTGAGCAGCGTTACTGGGCTCGCAGACAACGGTGACGGCGTAGCCGACCATCGGCCCCATCTGCGGCATAAAATCCCGAGTTTCCTCAATATTGAAGCCGTGCGAAGCGGAATCATGCTTCGTGATCTGTTCCCAGCCGTTATAGATCGTGGGCGTATTCCACCGCTTGAGTTCGAGAAGGTCGGCATGGGAGAGCGCAGCATCCAGGTTTTCCTTGCTCGACATGGCTATTCCTTTCTTGCCGGGGCGTATGGCTACGCGAAGTTCCGTTCGAGACGCCGTGCAAACAGCCACGGATCGAAGACGCGGTGCAGTTCGGGCTCCTTCTCCCAGGCCATCACCTTAACCTCTTGCCATAGGGCCGCGGCGCGCTCCTTGTCGCCGCTCGCCTTGGCCATGACGGCCTGTGCGAGCCGCTCGGTGAGCTCCGCGTGGTGTTTGAGGTACTGCCACGACGTGGCGTGACACAAGTTCTCAGATGCCATATTGTGTTCAATCGTCGGCATGAAGCCACGGATGACGCCCGCCACACGTGCGAGTTTGGCCGCGGCCTCGTCTGCGGCATCCTCTCGCTCGCCTCGCATGTAAGGCGGGTCGAAGAGGTCGGAAAGGGCGACAAGATAATCCCGGCAGGATTCCGCGTCGGGGCCGAAGGCGGCCGCGAAGTAGTCGCGGGTGAGGTCGTCGAAGGAGAGGCCGGTATCCCACAGTGTTCCGCCCATAGCCGTCATGGCGAGGGCCGTGGGGAAGAACATGCGGTTGATCTGGCAGCTCACGAAACCGTTGAGCCCGATCTTGGCCAGATTCTTCATATCCTGGGCAATAGTCCGCGAGATCTGCATATGTCCGGGGTCGTTGACGTGCTCCCACATCAGGTGGTAGTCGAAATCGAAGCTGTCGCCGTCGAAGAGGTCCTGCCATGCGCGAAGGAAAGCCACGTTGGCGGCCACCCCTTTGGGGAAGGTGAGCTTGTTGCGCTCATACGGCGGGAGTGCGGGCAGCGCGCCCTCTACGGCGAAGCTCTCCGAGTAGGTTCGGCCGATAGGCGCGAACATGAGCACGAAGCGGCCGGGATTGCGAAAACGCTCCTTCTCCGGCGGCCACAGCAGATCGACGTAGACGAGGAAGACAATCCGCGTGGCAAGCCCCTCTTGAGCCAGGAGCTCATCCACCTTGTTGAGCATGGCGACGTAATAATCCGCGGGGCGGGCCTTCTGGCATTCGGCGCATTCGCAGTTGTTGTTCGACCCGTCGGCGAGCCAAACATGCACATAGTTGATTTCCGGGTGTTCGCGGGCGTAGGCCACGATGGCCTCCGCCATGGTGCGGCGGACGTGGGAGTTCGAGTAACAGAGGTTAGTGTTGAGGGCAACGCCGCGCCAGAGCTTGCGTCCGCCGTTGACCTCAGCCAGGTACCGCGCGATCTCAGGGGCGGGTTCGCTGACCTCTTGCTCCCAGCCCAGGCCGCTGATGCCGAAAGGCTCGCATGTCCAGCCATGGCCGACCTTGTGGTACAGCAGCCCACGCTTCGCAAGCTCCTTTTCGATGCCGCGCGTGTAGGTGCGCGCTTGCTCGACGTCCAGCGGCGCGCCCTTCACGATAGGATTTCCGGTATGGGCGTACCAGCGGTCGAAGAAGGTGTGCGCCTCGCGGAATTGGATGAAATATCCGTTGAATCCGAGTTTTGGAATCCAATCGACCATATCGCGCACGTGCTCGTAACTCACGGCGCCTTCGATGCAGACGGCGCGGTGCCGGTACGAGGGCGTCTCGGCGAGCTTGATGGAAGGCAGGCTGTGGAGCGAGGGCAGTTGTTCGCCATCTGCGCCCGGACGCACCCACCGGCATCCCAACTCCGTCAGGTAGCGGTACACCGCGAGCAGGACGCTTCGCGGATTGACGCCGGCAATGACGCCGGCGTCGCCCGCAGTATCGATCACAATGGCGTCGTCGACTGCGATGTCGGGGACCTCGGGAGCGGAGACACCGGGGAACTCGGCAGTGATTCCGAGGCGGAGGCCTGCCTGGTTCAGCGCGTTCTTTGCCCGGCCAAGGATGATTTTGCGCGCGGAAATGCTACCTAGGTATTTGGCCAGCTCCTGCGCGGCAAACAAGATGGTCGGCTCAACCTCCATCGCGATAATGTGTATCGGAGCATTGGGGCGGGATGATTCGGACATGGTGAAAACGCCTTTCACTACTGGCGACATGGTGTCTCGGCGAGGCTATGATACGCATCTGCCTCAAGCACGGCAAGACATGGTCGTCCGCCAGAATCCGCACGTCAGCGAGGTCCTGCGTCCCAAGCACGCGCGCCGGAAGTAGGCAGGATGCCTGCGCTACAATCTCCCGCAGCCATTGGAAGTCCTGCCGACACCCATCTGTGTTATATTCATGGGCACATTCACAGCGTCAGGTGATTGACGGCCGCCACGTTGGCCGGCTACGCCGCGGCCTCACGCGGCATGGGGATCCGACGCATACGGTATGGAGGGGAGTCTCAATGTCTATCGCGCCGACAGTATTGTGTTTCGGTGCACGTGGGGGCTTCGCACGTGGCGGTTGACACTCCACGCGAAGACGGCGGATTCCCGCGCACGTGGCTGAGGGAGACGCTTCTTCTCCTGCCAGCGCTGATCGTCGCGACGGTGGTGATGACGTGGCCCATGACGCCGCGGTTCTTTTCCGAGCTTCCGGGGCCGGCCTACAAGACGGATGCGCCGGTATACCTGTGGAGTTTCTGGTGGTTTCAACAGCATTGGCGGGAGTGGTTTCCGAATCCTTTCGGCAACACCCAAGCCATGTTCTACCCATTGGGAACGCCGCTGGCCTACCACACAACGGTCCTCTTCTATGCTATCCTCGGCTGGCCCGTCGCGTTGCTGCTGGGCTTCGTTCCCGCCTACAACGCCGTCTGCCTGTTCTCGTTCGTGGCTTGCGGCGTCGCCTGCTACTGGCTGGCTCGCTACATGGGACTCAGATCCGGGGGCGCCTGGGTTGCCGCATTTCTGTTTGCCTTTTCTCCGTTCCGTCTACATCGCCTCACCCAACACCTGTGCTTCATGCAGGGCGACCTTTTCGCGCTTTACATTCTGGGCTTGATGGCACTGGTCAGATCGGAGCGAATACAATGGTGGCCAGGGGTGTTGTGCGGCGTAACGGCGGCCTTGGCCTTTTTCACCGATCCAACGAGCGCCCTCTACACCACCCTCGTGTCGCTGACTTTTCTTGCGTTCTTCCTCAGGCCCTTGCGCGCCGGGACACGTTCCCTGCACATATTGGCCGGCCTCGGACTCGCGACGCTCATCGCTACGGTGCTCTGTCTGCCGGCCTTGGTCGAAATAGCACGCGCCCACGAGGCGGGAGACTTCTATGTGGCGGAAGGCCACCAGAAGTACGCTGCCGATCTCATCGGCTTCGTGACGGCGCCGAAGGGGTCGATCCTGTGGGACGCTCTGCGCGGGGGCGGGCCATGGTACCCCTGCAAACAGGAAGGCATCGTCTTTCTGGGCGCATTGGCAATGCTCCTGTTCGCGGTGGGGCTGCCGGCGCGGAGCGGCGACCGCCGGGCATGGTTCTTGAAGGCACTTGCGGTGATCTTCTTCGTGCTCTCTTTGGGCCCCACCCTTAAGTTGTTCGGCAAGCAGGTGCTCGTCAATCCGGGCGGGGAGACGCCATCGCCCATCAGACTGCCCTTCGCCCTTCTGCGACATCTTCCGCTCCTGGGCAATGCCCGAGCGCCGGATCGCATGCAGGAGGTGACGACGCTCGCCTTCGCGCTCGTGGCCGGTATCGGCCTCGATGCGCTGCTACAAGAGCGGCTGCGCAAGCGGGTGTGGATACCGGTCGTGGCTGTCGTGCTGGTTCTTTGCCTTGCAGAGTACGCCGTGTCCCCGGTTCCAACCTTCAAACCCGCATGGGCAGCCTTTGACGTGGTCCGACAGGACCGTGAATCCGGCGTCGTGTTGGATGGCGTCGTGAACGGGCGCGAACCGATTGTCCATCAGGTTCGCCACCATAGGCCCATCATCACGGGACACGTGGGGCGCATCCCGCCGGAGTGCTTCGGCTACATCCATTCCACCCCCCTTCTTTGCCAGTTCGCCACGCAAGGGACGACGGAAGCCATCGTCCAGCTCCACTTGGATAAGCTCGGTTCCGCGTTGATGTCGCGCAATGTGATCAGCTTCCTAGACATCCGGTATTTCGTCATCAACGGCGAGGAGGAAGCATTCAAGCGGAAGCTCTTTGACGGCGTAGTCCCTTATAGACTCGTGGCGCAGGACGAGGACGTGGACGTGTACCGGCTCGACGTACCGGAGGTCTCGGGGCTGTGTCCCGAGCGAGTCACGGTGGGCGTCGGGGAGTGGAGCGTGTACCTGGGCCACGGCTGGGGCCAACACCTGCGGATCAGCGAGTTTCAGGGCCAGCGCAAGGCTATTTGGCCCACGTCGCCGAAGGCGACGGTTCTGTTCAGAGTCGACGTGCCCCAGCCGGTGCGAGTCGAGTTCGACACCTTTCTGCCGCCGTCGTGCAAGGGCACGCGAATGGCCGTATCCATCAACGAACGCGAGATAGGCACCATTGATGTGCCTACCAGGACAAACACCGTCGAGATCGGGACTTCGGCGGATCAGATCCGGGCCGGCATGAATGAGATCGCCTTTAGCTGGCCGTACGAGCACGGCGAATACACTTGGGGGCCGGGCGGGGCCCGGGTATCGCCCCGGCTCGTCCTCTCCTCGGGCGCCACGGGAAGGCGGCTTACCTTCGGTTCGCTCGCCATCCAGGGCCAGCAGAAGTACAAGAACAAGGCCGGCTATAACATCCTCGAGTTGTCGGACAATGCGAAGCGCGTGCTCAAGAGCGAACATTTCGATCCGAATGAGGATCCGGATGCCTGGACGAAGATGGTTCGCTACATTGGCGGGATCCCCGAAGGGCGCCTGGTGGCGTTCATGTCGGCAGTCGAGGCATCAACGGGATTGACCGCGGAAGGGGTGGCCGCTCTCGGGACGTTGGGCAGCGCGTTCGACATGCGCGGGAAGCCCTTCTGGTGCCATGCCGGACTTGGCCGCAAGGGGATGGCGCCGGGCGAAGCGCTCGAGACATTCAGCGGCGAATCGCACGTGAGTCTGGCGCCAGGCCGGTGCGCCTTCGTCGCATTCCGCTTCAAGAGCGGCTTGGAGTGACGCGCCTCACCTCCCAGAGAAGGGGGCGATAGCCTTCAGCATCCGAGCGAGGATGGCGCGCTCGGCGCGCGTCAGCGTGCCGAAGGCCCAGGTGGCGGCAACATAGACGAGTACACCGACAAGGACAGCGCCCGCCAGGTTGTATGCAACCATCCAGTAGGCCGCGAGCCCCATCACCACGCACGCCGCCATCGTCTTGACGAGCAGCGAGCCGAGGGCCATGGCGCCGTATTCCTCGCGCATCTCCCAAATGAACAAGACGCTAATCAGAAGGTTGACGGCCACCGCCACACCCGCGACGCCGGCGACTCCGGCCTCGCCGTACCGCCAAATCACAAGGGCATTGGCGATAACGCTCACCAGTGCGGCGAGTCCGTAGGCCCGGACGACGTGCCAGTTCTTGTGGGCGGCGTAGAGGTACTCTTGGCCGAGGCTGTTGAGGTAGAAGAAGGGGATCACGCCGCACATAACGCGGAGGGCCTGGGTGGACTCCGGGATGCCCTCGGCGTCGCCGCTAACCAAGAGGACGATTACGGGCCGGGCCAGAAAGGCAAGGCCGAATGCCATGGGAAAAGCGGCAATAAGGGCCAATCGCGCCGAGGTGCGCTTGAGTTTGGTGTAGTTCTCCTCGGAATCGACGGAAAACCGGCACAAAGCGGGGAATACCGCGGTGCCCGACAGGGCCGCCACCATAAGCAGAGGTTCCATGAGTTGGCGGACGGGCGTGAAGATGCCCGCCGCCACATCGCCGGAGATGAATTTCAGGAGGGCCATGTCGGACTTGAAGTAGATGAGGGAGAAAACCATGGCGCACACGAAGGGAAGGCATTCCCTAACCTGTGCCACGGCGAGGGAAAGGCGAACGCGCGGGCGCTCCCAGCCAGTCACGGAAATGGCCAGCGCCATGCACAGCACGAAAGAGCCGGCATTGCCGAGGGCAATGGCCGCGTGGGCCGCGCCGCTGGTAGCGCGAAACCGCAAAACGAAGTAGACGGAGAGGAGCCGAAGCACTGAGGCCGTAATGTTAACAACCGCCACACGGGCCATGCGTTCCTTTGCGATCATGAGGGCTTCGAAAGGACGCTGCAAGGCCCACAAGGCCACCACCCACAGTCCCGCGAAGATCACGGCGGAGCGGGCCTGGGGATTGTCATCCGCGAAGAAGATGATCGTTGTCATAACGATAAGCGACGCGCATGACAGCACGGCGACAACGGCCTCGGCCGTCCACACGCAGGTCCAGGCGGTGGAGGGATCGCGCGAGATGTCGCGTACGAGCAGGCGCTGTATCCCTAGCGTGGCGACCACTGTGAAAAAGCCGGCAAAAACCTGGGCAAATCCGAATTGCCCCCGGCCGGCCACGTCGAGCGCCCGCATGATCATGCCGGTTTGAACGAGCGCCAACGCCAGCGAGGCGAAGCGCGAGGCGACGAGTGCAACCAGATTCGTGCCGATACGAATGGAGGCGCTCATATCAGGTCCGTTAGCTGGTGAAACCGCCGCTGCCATCAGCAGAGTCCTCGGTAGACTTCGGCGAGGTCCGCCGCGCTCTTGGCCCAGGTGAACCGCCCAGCGCGGGCATAGGCCGCGTCAAGACGCCGCGCGGCGGCATCAGGGCTTTCGAGCAGCTCGGCGATGCCTGCCTCGATAGCGTCGACGGTGGTGGGATCGACCTGGATACCGGTGTCTCCGATGACCTCAGGCAGGGAGGACACGTTTGACGTGAGCACGGGGGTGCGGGCGGCCATAGCTTCGAGCACAGGGAGCCCAAACCCTTCGTACAACGAGGGATAGAGGCAAGCCCGGGCGCCGCGCAGGAGCAGCACGGCATCGGGACGCGGCAGGTAATCCGAAAGGATGACGGCGTCGCCGAGTTTCAGCGATTCAAGGGCCTCGAAGACGGGCTCGGACTTCCAGCCGCGTGCGCCCGCGAGCACGAGTTGGGGACAGTCGGCAAAGCGTTCCCGCGCACGGGCATAGGCATTCAGCAGCCGAGGGAGATTCTTGCGTGGCTCCACGGTGCCCAGGTGGATGAAGTAGTCGCCCCGGATACCTAGGCGCTGCCTAAGCCCGGCCAGGGCCTCTTCATCCAACTCGCCGCCGAACTCCTCCATGCACACGCCGCCATAGACAATGTGCACCCGCTCCGGCGCCACGTCCAGCAGTTCGACGACGTCCGCCTTGCTGCTTGCCGAGATGGCGATGAAGGCGTCGGCACGGCAGGCGGCATGGCGGAGCATGCGGCCGTGGAGCCGCTTGCTGGCCTCGGTGTGGGTGTCGGGCTGGCGGAGATTGGTGAGGTCATACACCGTCACGATTCGCCGCGCCTTTCGCGAAGGCGGAAGCAGGTGGAAATAGCCATGGGCAATGTCTACCGCACCGGTGAACCACTCGATGGGGGGCCATTCGAGGGAGGTCCACATGGGCACCTTGAGCCGCGTGGGCCAGTGGATGATCCGTGTGCGCTCGCAACGTGGCCGGAACTCC
>CAXXYE010000009.1:1542500-2027696 GCA_963674865.2 Candidatus Hydrogenedentota bacterium | reverse complement strand
TATTCGACGATGGAGACTTCCGCGTTTTCGGCACGCTGAGTGGTGGGCCAACGCACAGCTGCGTCAATACGTCGAATAACTACGACTACTTCTCCTCATTCCGCTCGTTCTACCCCCAAGTCAAGTCCTATCTGGCAGGCGGCGAGGGAGAAGGCGAGGGCGAGGGCATATGGACAGGCTGCCCGGGCGTCCAGGGGTCGCTCACCGGGGGTGGCTTCGCAGGCACGACGGACACCGTCGTTGTCCAGGTCTTGACGGTAGCAGCCCTGCTATTTGCCGGCGCTCGGAGCGTGCGCGGGCAGCGCACGCGATAACGCCCGCAACTCACTCACGTTCTTCGCAGAACATCTGACGCTGTCTCAAGACGGGACTCAGCTTCGCCGCCGCCGCGAGGTCATGCCCGCGAAGAGCGGGCACCAACAAACACATTCCCAAGACCGCCCGAAAACGACAGCGCCGCGATTGCTTCTGCACCTCGCGGACTAAACGATGGCGCCGCGTGCGCGGGAAAGACGGATATGGTTGGCTTCAGGCGCCCGGGCCCCACACGTGACGTTCGCCGAAGCAAGAAGTCTCCAACTTCATATACAGAACACGCGCCCCGGAGCCTGTAGCTCCGGGGCGCGTGTTGTCTTCTATGTGCCGCCTTCGGAAAGGCGGATGTCCTCAAGGGTGACTTAGAACTTCACAATCACCCAGAAGAACGCGTAGTCGGCATCATCATCGGCGGTGCCGCCAGCGAACGACGTACCGTTGAAGTACGTGTAGCTGCCGTCGCGCGCACCGTCACCCGTGAACATGTGGCCCCAATACAGCAGGAACGTGAGGTCCTGGCTGTACGCATAGCGGGCCACGACGCACGTGGAATAGCCCTGATGGTCGTCCGCTTCCTTGGTCCACCACGGGAACGCCGCCGTCAGAGGTACGCGGTATTTGCCGATGTCGAAGTAGACGGGCAGGTCGAACGGCTCGTCCGTCCACACCGACTGGAGACGAAGCATGACCCACAACTTGTCGGTCGGCTTGACCGCCACGCCGCCGCGGATCTGCTTGAAGTTCGTCATCCACGCGTTGTCCTGCAACGCCGGGCAATAGTTGATGTCGGAGAACAACCGGTTGAAGGAGACGCTGGCCTTGCCTTCGTAGAACGGATTGACTTGGCTGCCCAACCACTCCCAGAACGTCAGGTCGCGGTTGTCTTCGCCTTCATACCACGCGCCGCCCAAGAACACCCGCGGGCTCCAAGCGCAGTCGAAGGTGTAGCCGATCTCGCCGTCCATGCCCCAGTTGCCGTAGTCCGCGTCATCGTTGCCGTAAACGCCGCCCACCGGCACGAACAGAGCGCCGTGCGCATCGGCTTCACCAAACTGGTAGGCCAGATCGAGGTTGTAATCCAACGCGTCCCATTTGCCGAACAGCCGCAGGCCGACGGTGTGCAGGTTCGTCGGATCATAGTCATCCACGCCAAACAGATGGTCGAACCACTGGCCGATATAGCCGGTGTTGCCCTGGTTAGCGATGGCGCGCGCATCACGGACGAACATCCAGTACGCCCAAATGTTGACGTACTCGAATCCCGTGTAGGCGCCGTGAATGCCGTAGAAGTCGACGTCGCCGTCTTCTTCGACCGGGCTGTTCTCGGCAAGCTTCGTCCACCACGCGTTGATCTCGAGGTCATCCGTCGGATAATAGGTCAGCCGGATGCCGTCGAAGGCGTACCGTTGCGTCGGCGTCGTCTTGCCCGCGACAAGGAAGCAGTTCAGGTCCCTGCCGTACTGCATGACCTGGCGGCCGATGCGGACCCGCAAGGGCAGGTCAAACATGTCCTTCACGTCGATATAGGCCTGAAGAACTTCCACGTCGTCGTTAGTCGCCGCGCGGGCGTCCGCGCCGGTGATGTAGTTCGACCGGAAATCCTCGCCCCACACGTCGTACGAATAGAACTCGATCATCGCACTGACGTTGTCCGTGAAGTCGGCCTTGGCATTGAGGGAAACCGCGCTTTCCGCGAAAACCCATTCGTGGCCCTTCCGATCCCAGTCAACGATGCTCCGGACATTCTGCCCATCGCCATATCCCACGCCGATGGAGCGGCCTGTCAGGACGGCCCCGGGCACCCGGATGATGGGCGTGGGCCCCCCGTTAGTCCAGGTATTCCGGTGGTACCGGCCGCGGATCTCAATGATCCCGCCTACCTCGACGTTTTGCAGTTCGGCATACGCCGCCCCTGCAATGGCTAAAATAAGTGCACAACAGACTAATGTTCGCATAATCCTCCTCCCGCTAAATACGCTCCCCATAAGTTCCGCGGCATGCCCGGGGGGCAAACTCCCTTTTGCATGCCTTGGTGCTATTGTCTACACGTTTTGTCGGGCAAAGTCAACAAAAAACCCCGGGGGAGCGGAATACTGGATGAGCCGCATGTGAAACGGCTCAGGATAAAGAATGGCTACGTGAGACCGTATCTCTATACAGGGAAGTAACTTGCGAGGGACGAGCAGACGGCTGTGAGACGGATCACAGAGAAGTGCGGATACGAATGGTCGACAGCGCCCCTAACCTGTGGCGATCTGCCTGGTATCGCTCTGCTGAGCGGCCTTCACGCGCGCAGCCTTGGTATTGCATCCGAAGATGCCCTTCCATTGCCGCTCCCGTGCGAATTGAAGCAGCTTGACGCATAGCTCGGCGTCGACCTTCGGGAAGGGGAACGCGCCGCCAAGCGCCTGGTCGGTATTGCTCCGGTCGAAGCAAGGCTCCGACTGCATATAGCCCTGGTAAAGCCGCAACGACGCATTGGCGGCGGCTTCCAGGGGAGTAAGGCTTCCGCTGAGCCGCTCCACGAAAACGATCTCATGGACGCCCAGTTGCTGGCAAACCCAGTTCTTAAGACTACCGTGCGTCAGGGGCTTGGGATTCGTCAGGTGGTACGTCTTGCTGCTCGGGCCTTCCGCCTCGATGATATGCCACAGCGCCTTGGCCGACCAGTCGACGGGAACCAGGTTCTTTGTGCTAACCGGATTGGCCTTGACGCGCAGTCGTCCGTTGCACTTGAGCTTGGTGTTGCCCGCATAGTCGATGAAGCGCAGGAACTGGTAGAAGTTGAGGAACTGACTAATGCGGCCGCCGTCCCCCGCCCCCACAAGGATACCAGGCCGGAAAATCGCGGCCTGTACGCTGCCCTTGTCGATGGCAAGGTGAACGAGTTGCTCCGACTCGCATTTGCTGCGCTCGTACGTGTTGTTGAACTCTTGATTGATGTTGAGTTCCGTCTCAAGAGCCCGGCCGGTGCGTTTCCCAGCCACATAGGCGGTGCTGACGTGATAAAGCGGGATCCCGGTGCCTTGGAGAAAACGGAGAACGTTGGCCACGCCCCCCACGTTTGTGTTCCAAAGCTCCCCATCGCGGCGCGGGTCGAAAGTCGTGCATGCCGCGCAGTGAATCATACCGCCCAGGGATGTACGCAGATTCGTCACCGTATCCGAGGTCAGGCCAAGGTCCGGCTCGCGGGTATCCCCTCTGACGATCTTCACGCGGTCGACGCATTGAGAGCGCTGCACCAGGCCAAGCACGGCCGCCAAACGCTCCCGAGCATGATCGAGGTCCGTGTCCCTCATAAGCACAATCGGGTCATAGCCGCGGTCAAGGGCCTCGCCGAGCACCCAGCAGCCCATGATCCCCGTTGCGCCGGTAATGAGGACAGTCTTGTTCTTCATCTGTGTTCCTTCCGAACCCCTTCATGCCGGCTCACACCGGTTTCACATCATTCAAGTCAGGTACATCTTTAGCGGCAGCCACCCTCAGGACAACCTGTGCCGCTCCTAATATTACCGCCATTGCCAGCGCATGTCACACGCCGGGTAATTCTGACAGTTTTGCTCAGTTCTGTCAAACAAATCCAAACTTCACGCGGTTACCGCCCATCGTACTGCTTGCGGTAGTAGTCCCGGTACTCGCCGGACTTGATTTTTCGCCACCACCATTCGTTATCTCTGTACCACCGAACGGTTTGGGCCATCCCCTCATCCCAGTCCATGGCCGGCGACCAGCCCAACGCCTTGAGCTTGCTCGCGTCAATCGAGTACCGCCGATCATGGCCCGGCCGGTCCGTAACATGCTGGACGAGGTCTTCACCCTTGCCGGTGAGTTCCAGAATACGGCGGGTTAAGGCAATGTTCTCCCGCTCATTGCCGCCCCCTATATTGTACAGCTCGCCCGGAGAACCGCAACGGAGGGCACAGTCAATACCGCTACAGTGGTCCCTGACGTATAGCCAGTCGCGCACGTTCCGGCCGTCGCCGTAGAGCGGCAAGGGCTGGTCGTCTAGGGCGTTGGTGACGAAAAGCGGGAGCACCTTCTCCGGATACTGGTAGGGGCCGTATGTGTTCGAGCCACGCGTCACAACTACCGGCACGTCGAACGTGTGGAAATAGGCCATGCCCAGGAGTTCGCCCCCCGCCTTGCTGGCCGAGTATGGATTCCTCGGCCGCATCGGGGCGGATTCCTGGAAGGAACCTTCAGCGATGCTGCCATACACTTCGTCCGTGGACACAAGCAGCACGCGTTGCGTGCCCAAGTCTTTGGCCGCCTCAACAATGTTGTACACGCCGCGCACGTCGGTATCGAGAAACTCAGAAGCGCTGTGGATACTGCGATCGACGTGCGTCTCAGCGGCGAAGTTGACAACGCCGTCGCAGCCTTCCATGGCCTCGCGCAAGGCTGTGGCGTCCGTAATATCTCCTTGGACAAACGTGTGGCGTTGCTCGTCCAAGTCTCGTAGATTGTCGAGATTGCCCGCGTAGGTAAGTTTGTCGAAATTGACGATATGGACGTCGCGGTACGTCTCGAGTTGATACCGGACGAAGTTCGACCCGATGAAGCCGGCCCCGCCGGTCACCACAATTCGTTTCATCTAATCGGCCCCTCGCCGTCCGGATACCTAGGCGGCGATGTCGTTTGTGCGTCCTCAACCTTGCTCTCTTGCAAGAAACACAGGCGCAAGTCATCGCGCCGTCCTTTCGCGAAAGGACGCCACACGACCCCCATACCGCCCGTGACGAGCAGCCCGCATTGTCCCACATCCCCCAAGGGTCAATCAAGGCGTGCAGCCGGGCGAGCCATCGACAAACCATCAGACTCGCGCGTTCCCCAGCTTTGTATTCACCGTTTTGCCGGCGACACTTAAGTTGTCGGCGCGTACTGCCGATGAGTAGTGGTGTACGGAGGCATCCGGAAGCCTCGACAGAGTCGAAGCGGCCGGCCCGTACGGCGAGACGTTGGGGTGCCCAATCCCAGCACCACGCGGCCAACGTCGAGTCCCATTGTCTACCTCCTGTTGAGTGCGCCATGACTCCCGTTGTGGCGCTTTCTCTTTTCCTCTCTGCCTGGGCGCGGGCAATGATCCACGTAGCGCGTCACCGGCCCCCGTTTTCCGCGACGAGAGGTGGGCGGGCATTCCGGCTAAAGTTTTCCCGGGGCCGACCGATAATACAAGTGCAACGCCGAGACACGGAGGTCCAGGCACCACCGACACGGAGGTCACACGGTTAAAAGACCACCTTGGTCACGGGCATCCGGGGCGACCAATCCCATCGCCACACGACCGGCGTGACCCGCCGTGGTCTTACCCCCTTGAGTGCGCTATGACTTGTTCATAGCGCTCTTTTTTTGTGCGCGGCCGGGCGTCAGTACATCACACGCACAAGGGCCAGGCCTTTCGCCGGCGCCGTATGCCCAAGAAAGGGGCCGCGCGAAACGAACAACTCGTCCAACCGTTCCCTGGGCAGTCTCCCACGGGCGATGTCCACAAGCGTGCTCGTGATGTTCCTAACCATCTTGTACAAGAAACCGTTCCCGACGAAATCGAGACGCCAGAGGTCCTCAGCATCCCGGGGGCCGATGATGCCCCCTCGCGTTAATTCAACCGACTCCACGGTCCGAACGGTCGTCACGGTCGTCGCTCCCCCTCCCTGAAATCCAGCGAAATCGCGACGCCCCGGCACTCGCCCGGCAACTTCCTTCAAGAAACCGAGGTCAATGTCAGGTGGAACACGCCAGGAATACCTGTCTGAAAAAGGGTCCGGCTCTTTGGCAAGTGAGAGGGTAAAGGCATAGTGTTTGCCCACAGCCGATTTCCGGGCGTGAAATTCGGGGGCTGTCTCTTCGATGTGCTCGAGCCGAATGGCCGGGCCAAGCATCCTGGAAAGCGACCTGCGAAGGCGTTCGGGGGCCACCGCATCGGGAAAACGGCACGAGAAGACCTGGCCCAACGCATGCACGCCCGCGTCCGTCCGCCCGGCCCCGTGAATCCGGATGTTCTTCGAGGCGATCTTGCTAAGGGCAGCCTCGATCTCGCCTTGAATGGTGCGCTGCTCCGGCTGAACCTGCCAACCGGCGAAGCCGGTGCCGTCGTAGCGCACAATGGCTTTGAGATTCCGCTCCATCGCTCCACTTAGGCCTTCGACGCGTTCCACGCCAACCTTATCTCCCCGAAGGTTTTACCCGGTCGTCAAGGCCGCTACAACCCGCAAATGCTTTTCATCTAATGCCTTAGCGTGCGGCCCAGCGAAGAGCTCGACGACAGGGCTCACAACTTGCCCTTTCCGTCCAGGTAATATACCATTCAGCACCAAACAAATCCGCGTCGGCCTCATCTCTGCGGTGAGGGCTCGCAGCTTGTTTGGGATCACGTCACAAAGGCGAAAACAGCCGGGAAAAGGATAAGATGTTCAAGATTGCGGCATTTACGGATGAAATATCGGTCGATTTGGCTCGCGCCTGCAAGGTCTGCAACGAGTTCGGCGTCGAAGGCGCTGAATTGCGCAAGGTCTGGGAAACAAGGGCCGAGGCCTTCACGCCGGAAGAGGTGCGCCAAGCCAAGACGATCCTTGACGACCACGGGATCGCCCTGGCGAGTCTCGGTTCGGGATTCGGGAAATGCGAACTCGACGATCCCAAGGAAGTGGCGGACCACATGGACCTTCTCAAGCGTTGTGCCGATATCGCCCTCGAGCTCGGCTGCGGGCTGGTCCGCGGCTTCGCGTTCTGGGGGCACGGGCAGCGCGAGAAGCCTTGGGAGAAGATGCTGAAGGCGTACGAGCCGGTACCGGGAATACTCGAAGAGAAAGGCATCATACTCGGGCTCGAAAACGAGGCCGCATGCTACGTCGGCACCTCGGGACACACCCGCGCCTTCCTGGATATGCTCCAATGCGACCGCGTCAAAGCCATCTGGGACCCCGCCAATCACGTCCAGGATCCCGACGGCGACGAGTTGCCCGTTTTCCCTGACGGCTACAAGAAGATCAAAGACGACATGGTACACGTGCACGTGAAGGATGCCATTGTGCAGCCGGACAAGCGCCCCAACGTGTTCCTCGGCCAGGGTCTTTGCCAGTGGCAGAACCAGCTCCAAGCATTCAAGGACAACGGATACAACGGGTACATCTCGCTCGAAACACACGTGAACCCGGATCGTTTTCCCCAAGAGATGCAGGAGCGCTACGGGCAGTATCTCACCGGGGAAGGGCGTGAGCCCGCGAGCAAGGTATGCCTTGCCTGGATTCGCGACGCCGTCCAAGCGCTGGACTAGCCGGCCACTACATCGCGGCACGCTGCCGTGGCATTCAAAGCCCGTTCAGGCGCCCCCCTGGGTCGCCAGGAACTGAACCAGCTCGCGGTAACCCATTAGCCGCGCAATCTCCATGGGGGTGAGGCCCGTGAATCGCACGTCGGGTTCGTTGATCCCCGCGCCTCTGTTCACGAGCAATTTGGCAAGATCGAGACACCCGTTGAGCGCGGCCCAATGCAGCGGAGTCAACCCGTGGTCGTCCGCCTCATCCATATCCGCGCCTTGTTCGATATGCTCCCGCACCTCAGCTACTCGCCCGTTTCGCGCCGCGAGGTGAAGCGGCAACTCTGGACCTCCACCGGAGTCCGCCCCCTCTTCAGAAAGCGAGACGATCAGCTCGACAACGCGCGGGTGGCCGCACTCGAGCGCGCGCGTCATAGGGGTCCTGCCTTCTTCGTCGATCTCGTACATCCAGTCTTCGGACACGGCCACATCCCCTCGGTTCACGGCCCGCGCGCAACAGGCACTGCCTACGCGGAAGCCTTCGGCCTGTCAGCTAATGCTCCACTTGTCTGCGGTGGGCCTCCAGATCGTAGCCCTTCTCTCGGAGATGCTTCAAGGTTGCCCGTTCGTTTTCGAGCACCTCGTCTATCTTCCCCGGAAGGTCGTCCAGCACCTCGGCGGGGATTGAGACCACGCCATTGCAGTCGGCATGAAGAATGTCGCCTGGATTGACGACAAGCCCGCCGACTTCAACGGGGAGGTCCGCTTGGCCCACGTCGATATGGCCGTGAGAGACGACGACATACTCGCTCCAGACCTTCATCCCCATGGCCGCAAGAGCTTCCAGGTCGCGTACGGCGCCATCCGTGATAATGGCCGAGGCGCCGAGAACCTGAACCTGCGTTCCCACGATTTCGCCCCAGTGTGAATACCACCCCTTTCGATGGCACATGTCCTTGACCACGCAAACGCAGGGCTTCGGGGAGTTGGCGATGGACTCAATCCATTTGAACCGTTCGCTCGGATCGGGGGGATGTTTCTCATCGTAATCGACGATGGTGCAGGTTGTGGCGTAGCCGACCACCGGGCCCATATCCGGAAAGCGGCACTGGATCTGCGGCCCCATGAAGCCTTCGCGGCGAGGGCGCGCCAGGAATCGTTCAACGGCGTTGGAAACCGTCGGGCTATCCACGGACAGCAGTTTCTCAACCAGTTCGGGGGCCAGGTCCTTCGACATATGACTTCACTCCTTCGCGTCATTCGGCCACACGGGTATCCGTTGGTGCGCCCAAGTAGGCGTGCGAACATTCTCCCAGAGGCCGCCCTGGGTGTTCAAGGTACCGTTGCTCCCGTCATCGCCGGATAACTCGGCCGCGCCGCGCACACGGTGCTCCAAACCGGCCCCATCTCTTGAGACGTGCTCACCAGACGGGTGAAGAAACTGGTTTCGCTGATGTCTTCACTTCAAATGACTTGATGCGCGGCGCGCTTGGCAACCCGGCCACCGGGGTGCCCGGCGCCGGGGCCGTCAGGACATGGCGGGAAGCACGGATATCCCCAGGGCTTCCAAAGGGGCCCTGAAAATGGCACAATGAGTCCCGATGGCCGGGTTGCCAAGCGCACGGCGTACGCAGCTTCGCCGACAAGTGGGGTGAGGCACGTCCTGGCTGGGGCGACTACGCGGCCAGGCGTAGCGGCCTGCGGGCCGCCGACGAAGGAGGGATAAGACGATGAGCGAGAAGCGCACTTTCAGTTGGCGAAGCCTGGTGTCAATGGCCATCACACTAACCTTTCTGCTGCTGGCCGTCAGTGGCGTGATCCTCTACATCTCCCCCAGAGGGCGCGTGGCGAACTGGACGGGCTGGCAGATCTGGGGCCTTGGCAAGGAAACGTGGGGCGCGGTTCACACAACGGCCGCCCTGCTCTTCATCTTTCTCACGATATTGCACATCTACCTGAATTGGCGCGCCCTCCTCAGGTATCTTCGCGACGCATTCCGCTTCCGCCTTTGGCATCCCCTGGAATTGGGCCTGGCCGTAGCGCTGGTGGCTGTCTTCGTTTGGGGAACGCTCGCCATGGTGCCCCCGTTCAGCAATGTCATCGATATGGGCGAATCGTTCAAGAATTACTGGGAGGCCAACAGCCCGTCGGCCCCGTATCCTCATGCGGAGTTGTCGACGCTCGTGACACTGGCCGAGCGCACGGGCATCCCGCTGGACGTCCTTACGGAACGGCTTCGCGAGCACGGCTATAGAGAGGCACTTCCGGGCAGCACGGTGCAAGAACTGGCCGAACAGCATCACACAACCCCCGATGCCATCTTCACGATCATCACGGCCTCGGCAGGCCCAGGTGCTTCGCCCCGCGGCCGAGGCCAACAGGGCATGGGCATGGGGCGCATGACCTTGCAGGAGGTGTGCGATGAGAACGGGGTGCCGATTGAGAATGCGTTGAGAGCTTTGCAGGAGCGGGGAATCCCTGCCAAAGCCACGGACAGCATGAGAGAGATCGCGGATCAACTCGGCGTCCAACCCGGACAAATCTTCCCGCTGCTGGCGCCTGGACAGACTGGGCCTCGGAGAGGCGGCGGGAGAAGGCCGTGACCGCCGCGGTGAGTGATAGAGAACTGGTTCGCGACCTGGCCCGCCGAGTGGCCGAGATTGCCGCGGCGCCCGAGAATGCGCGCATCCGGAAACGCTGGTGCGATGTCAACGCCATGCGCAAGCCGGATCGCGCTCCGGCCTGGTGCAGGCCCGTGGGTGCGTGGGGCGAGATCCTGCCCGAAGAGTCGCTGCATTGCACGGAGCCTTGGCTGAGATCGCTCGAACGTGAGTTCAGGCGGACTCTTGTCAAACACGATATTGACGATGACTCACCCCTCGACGAGTATTTCGGCGTCGGCGCCGTTTTCGATTGCGCCCCGCCCGGCCGCTGGGGCGTTGAAATCGCTCACCAGGATTCAGGCCGGCAGGGAGGCGCGTGGGCGTATGATCCCCCCCTGAAAACGGAGGCTGACTTCGACCGCCTGCGCATGCCGCGCTTCACGTACAACGAGGCTAAGACGCAAGAGAGACTCTCGCAGGCCGAGGAGTTGCTGGGCGACATCTTCCCGGTGCGTCTAACCTGCGCCCCCCCCCTCGGCGCGACATTGGGCACGGCCGCGTCCGACTTACGCGGACTTACGCAAATGATGATGGACATGGCCGCCGAGCCGGAATTGATGCATCGGCTGATGGCCCATCTGCGCGACGCTACCCTCGGCGCCATGCGTGCCGCCGATGAGACAGGCCTGCTTACGCGCAATAACACCGGCCCCATGACGTGCAGCGACCCCGTCGGGCCGGATCCGGCCGACGGCAAGCTTGGATACGGCAACTTGTGGATCATGGCGAACAGCCAAGAGTTCGACCGCGTGTCCCCGGAGATGTGGGAGGAGTTCTGCCTGAACTACCAGAAGCCGATCTTCGAGCAATTCGGCCTCGTTGGCTACGGATGCTGCGAAAGCCTGACGCAGAAGATCGAGAGGGTGCTGTCGATTCCCAACCTGCGCATCTTTGTGTGCAGCGCCTGGACGGACCTCGACAAGGTGATCGAGCGCGCCGGAAGCGACCACGTTATCATGTGGCGGCAGAAGGCCAGCGACGTCGTATTTCCTGACGATACCGAAACCATTCGTCGCGATCTCGAAGAGGGCTTGCGCCGGCTCCAGGGCTGCCATGTGCAAATCGTTCTCCGCGAACTGCAAACGCTCGCGGGCCACCCGGATCGATTGCACGTCTGGACACAACTCGCAAAGGAAGCGGCGGCGAAATGGCTCTGACGGGAAGGATAAGCGGACTATGAGCGGCGAAAAAGTGCTCTTCGAGGAAGCCTTTGACGGCCTGGACGACTGGCACCACGAAGGCGGGGGCGAGCTTTCGGTGAACGGCGAGGGCGCGATGCGAATTGCCTGCGTGGGGAGCATGCAGGGAGGCGTCGGCTGCATGGCTTTCTGCCGAAAGGACTTCCCGGATGATATTGCCGTCGAATACGACCTCGTGGTGCAGGAGAGCAATGGATTGCTCATCACCTTCGTGGCCGCCCGAGGGCTTCATGGTGAAGACATGCTGACGGACCTGCCCCCGAGGGCAGGCGAGTTCAAGGACTACGTCGGTGAGGACGCTCTCCTGAGATCGTACCATGTCTCCGTGAGCCGCTACGACGATCAGGGCCGCCACACCGGCGTGAGCAATTGGCGGCGAAATCCAGGCCTCCATCTCATGGCGCAGGGCGACGACCTCTGCAAGGAGATCGGTCGTTCTTACGTGATTCGCATCGAGAAGGCGGGCCCCCGCTGCGCCATACTCGTGAATGGCCAACCGGGGCCCTCGTTCACGGATGCGCGTGAACTCCACGATGATATCCCCACGGCGGGCAAGGTTGGATTTCGGGCCATCGGAAGCCGCGTCATTGCGGATGTGTCCAATTTCCGCGTGCTCGCGCTCTAGGCCGGGAGGCGAATGGATGCAACGCCTGTGGGCATCGGCAGAGGGATTCCTCGACAGGAACTGCCCATTCCTGCGCAGAAGGTTCTTGTCCGGCAAGCGCGCCCCCGCCCTTGTGGGATTCCTCTATCTGCTGGGCTTGGCACACTGGGCATATGCCTTCGCGGCGGCCAGGTTCGACGCCAAGGACTGGCCGCTCATCCTTCGCTACCACGCGGTGCTGAGAGATGCCCTCGCCCACGGCAAGATCCCGTACGTCATGACCTTCGGCGAACATTACTCCAATCGCTTCCTCGGCCTGCCCGAGACGCCGCTTTCGCCGCAGTTCCTCCTGCTTCCCTTTCTGAGCGACACCGCCTTCAACTGGCTCAACATGGCCCTCCTCTATTCCGTGAGCTTTGTGGGCCTGGTATTGCTGGCGAGACGCTTCCGCCTCTCGAATATCCCGTTTGCGTTTTTGTGCCTCTTGTTCAGTTTCAACGGCTACATCGTCTCGCGTGTCGCCGTCGGCCAAGCCATGTGGTACGGCTACTTCTTCCTCCCCTACTTCCTCCTGCTTGTCCTGAACATGGTGAAGGGGCCTTGGCCCAAACGCTCACAACTCGCCTTGGCCCTGGTGCTGGTGCTCATGGAACTCCAGGGGTCGTTTCACCTCTATGTCTGGTGCGTGATGTACCTCATTCTGATAGCCGTCTCCAATCCTCGGCTCCTGAAGCCCATCGCCTACACGATTGTCGCCGCCTCGGCCGTATGCGCCTTCCGCTTTGTGCCCGCGGCCCTGACCTTCTGGGGAGCCAAGTTTCGGTTCATTTCCGGATTCCCAACCCTCGGCGTGTTTCTACAGAGCATGACGAGCCTGCGCGATTACAGCGCGTATCAGCAGGTAGGCTGGCACGGTGTGGCCTGCGGGCTGGGCTGGTGGGAGTTCGATCACTACATCAGCCTCGTCGGATTCGCCATCCTGTTGTACTTCTGCGGCTGGCTGCGGGTGGTACGCCGGCCGAAGATAAGCTACCTTGAGTTTCGCGAACTCGACGTGGCCAACCTGCTCATGACATTGCTGTCCTTCGAATATCTCTACGGCCTGATCAGCTACCTGCCGATCCCCCTCATAGGCTCGCAGCGGATATCATCGCGGTTCTTCATTGTTCCGCTCACTATGTTCGCTATTCTCGCCGCGATTCGGATGGAATCCTTCCTGGCGCGCAAGGGCACGAGCAGAACCACCAAGAACCTGCTGCTCTTCCTCGTGGTACTCCTTGGCTGGTCACTCTTTCTCCACACAACCATCTGGCGTGTCGCCGAGGTGGAGTCATTCTTCTGGACGGACTATCGCCTCTACGATGCCGGCCCGGCCGTGCTCGAGACGCCCCGGCTCGATCTGCCGGGCATGCGGCTGTACATTCAGGCCGTTCGCCTCTCCCTGCCCGTTTCCCTGGCGGCCGCAGCCTACTTCCTCTTCCGATACGCCAGGTCCAAGCCGGCAGGCTCAGGGAACGCGACTCCTTCGTAAGGCAACGCCGCGCGGGAGGTCCAGCGCCTATGCGCGCAGGGTCGCCACCAGGCGCAAAGGGTGTTCGAGCAGCGCCAGAGCGGAGAGGATATTCGGGCAAACCACATCGGCGGCGCAAACCGTCTCGCTTGCGGCGCCCTCTTCCTGAACGACGGCGATACCGAGCGCGGCGGCCTCGAGCATCAGCCGGTCATTCCGGCCATTGCCGATACCTGCGACGCCCGACGCGTCCAGCCGCTCGACGTAGTCGCGCTTCGCGGCGTCATGCCGCCCTTCCGGAAGAACGGACAGCGTGAAAGGCAAGTCCTCAATCTCCCCCGCAGCCCGTCCGAAGGTATCCGCCGTCACAACATGAACCTGGAGCCGTTCGGAGAGAGACTTCAAGGCCGCGCCGACGCCAGGAAGCAACGCCCCATCGCAGGCCATGGTGCCGTTGTAATCCAGGACAACGTGCTCAAGGCGAAGGTCCCGCCAACCAGGGATATGGACTTCAATCATTGCCCGCCCCCCGCGGAGGCCCCACCTTCCTGTGCCGCGCGGGACAGGCCGGAGTGCGTCTGAACAATGTACTTCTTGAGCCGGGGCATAACGTCTTCCATGGTTTCCATGTAGAGCCGGAGGAGCGATGTCTCCTTGTTCCCCGCCTGGCGGAATTCGTGGAGAGTGGCCAGGAAGCGATCGGCGTCGCCCTGGGCGCGGTTGATCCGCGCGTTCTTCGCGGCGGTCGCTTCCTCAACCTGTTGCATGGCCTCGCCTCTGGCGCGAGGTATCGCCGCGTTGTACTCCCCCGTGGCCTCGTTGATGCGCCGATCTCTGTCTTCGAGGGCGCTCGCCACATCCTTGAAGGCGTCATCCACTTCGATGGGCGGCGCCACGCCGGCGAAGGTCGCGGATATCACCATAGCGCCCGCGCCATATTGCTCGAGATACGACTGAGTCTTTTCCTTAACCTGAGCAAGCACCCATTGTTTTCCGGATGTCAGCAGATCATCCACCGGCGTGCGGGAGACGACATCCGTCAAGGCCACCTCCGCCGCCAGTTTCACCAGCCGCTCAGGAGATTGCGTGTTGAAGACGTAGGCCGCCGGCTCACCCACCTTGTACTGCATGTTAAGCGTAATGTGGATGATATTCTCGTCACCGGTAAGCAGTTCGCTCGTCTCTTCACTCTCGTATTCCAACACCGCCTCGCCCTCTTCGGGCGGCGTGACAATCGCCCTTGCGCCCACCGTAACGCTCTTGACCTCGTTGGGCCTTATGCGCGTGACGCGATCGATAGGCGCAGGAAGGCAGTAATGAGTGCCGGGCGTCAGCGGCACGGGGCGAAGCTTGCCGAAGCGGGCCACCAGCGCCAACTCCTCGGGACGGATAAGCCGAATCCCGCTGAGCAGGTAGATCAGGAGAAACACGGCCAGCGAGATGAGAATCACCCTCATCAAGGGCCGCCCATTGCGCCCGGGCCACTCATGCACCGCCTTGCCGTCGGCGGCGGACGCGTTGGCCTCGCTCACGGCTTATCTCCCGTCGGGGCGCTTGTCTTGGCGGCCAAGTCCGCGGGATCGAACTCCGTCAGAAGTCTCAGAAACTCGGCTTGAGAGGACATAACCATCGTCGTATTCGTTCCCAAGACCTTCTCATACGAAGAAAGGGTGCGCATGAACTTGTAGAATTCAGGATCCTGGCTGAAGGCCCTGCTCTGAATCTCGATGGCCTGGGCATCGCCCTCCCCTTTGATGCGCTGCGCCTCCTTATATGCCTCGGAGAGAATCGCCCGCTTCTCCGACTCGGTTTTCGCGCGGATGATGGTGGCTTGCTCCTCACCGGCCGCGCGGTATTCCTTGGCCTTCTGATCGCGCTCGGCCCGCATGCGCTCGTAGACGGCCTCCTTATTCTCGTAGGGAAGGTTGATGCGTTTGATACGCACGTCCACAACCTCGATGCCATAGTCTTCGAGAGCGGCATCGCGGCACCGCGCCGTGACGGCGTCCATGATCTCCGTCAATTTGACCTCGTCCTCGTTGACGGACACCAGATCGGAAAGCTCGTGTTTCCCCAATTCGGCGCTCAATTCCGACGCAACAAGCATGGCCAGGCTGTTCTCCGCGCCCGCCGCGGTGCCGACCTTCACCAGGAACCGGTGGGCGTCCGCGATGCGCCAGCACGCGAAGCTATCGACAACCAGGTTCTTCCTGTCGAGCGTGAGGTTCTCCGAGGGACGCGGATCGAAAACCTGCAGACGCTTGTCGAAGCGCAGTACCGTCTGCGCCGGCGCGGGCAGCTTCCACTGGAATCCCGGCTCCGTGATGGGCGCGCCCGGCTTCCCGAAGGTGGTGACGATGGCGTACTGCGTCTCGTCTACCGTGAATACGCTCGAGCGGAGGACGAGTCCGGCCAGCAGCAGTATCGCGATGATCAGAAGAGCCCGTTTCATGGATGTGCTCCTAAGAGGCCGCGCGTGTCCCGGTATGTCACGTCTTACTCCTCCTCACGCTCAGCCACGCTCTCAAACATCTTCAGGAACTCGGTGGTGAGGAAATACGTCTCCAAAGGCGCCCCGCCCGCGCCGGCACTGAGCGCGCGGCTCAGGATCACCTTTCGCAGGGGCGGCAGCGCCGCATCGACAGCC
Source organism: Candidatus Hydrogenedentota bacterium (assembly GCA_963674865.2). GTDB lineage: Bacteria > Hydrogenedentota > Hydrogenedentia > Hydrogenedentales > SLHB01. The sequence continues at coordinate 2,011,503 of CAXXYE010000009.1, read as the reverse complement.
TCCATATACATAATGAAGGGCATGGCGTCGGGGAAGTGCTTGGCCACTTCGGCAACGGCGTTGAAATACGTCGCATCGCCCGTCGCGTGAAGCTCCTTCTCGGCGCGGTAGGCGTCCGCATCCGCCAGGATATATTGGGCCGCGCCCCGCGCCTTGGGAATGGTGGCTTTCTGGTAGGCGGTGGCCTGGTTAACCACGGTGACCTTGTTCTCGCGCGCCGTGGCCACCTGCCTGAAGGCGGGCACGACGGCCACCGGCGGGTGAACATCCTGTAGGCGCACCGCCGAGACGGCAACACCGGCGTCGTAGCTGTCAAGCAGCGCCTGAAGCTCCCGCCCCAACCGGTGTTCGAGTTCCTGCCGGGCCGTCGTAAGGACTTCGGACAGGCGCATGGTGCCGACGATATGGCGCGTGCAGCTTTCCGTAGCCGCCCGGACAACGGCCTCGACGTCGGCCAGGCGGAACAGGTACTTGGCCGCGGCACGCTCGGCCACCCGGTACTCGATGGTGATGTTCACGTCCGCTTCATTCTTATCGCCCGTCAACATGACGGCCTCGGCCTCACGCTTCTCGTAGATGCCCGTGGTATGCCGGCTCTCCCACAGATAGGCGGTAGGCTCCTGAACATCCTCGCGCCGGGCGACGGTACGGAAGCCGAATTCGAGTTGGCGAAGCCTCCCGGCCTTCACGCGGTAGAGCCGGGATAGGGGCGATGGCGGGCGGTAATGGAGGCCCGGCGTGAGATTGTCGTGCTCGAGCTTCCCGCAGACAAGCACCACGCCGAGTTCATCCGGCTGGATGCGGAAGAGCCCCGTCGCAGCGTAAGCCACGAGGCCGAGAGCGATTACGAATACCACGGCGGCACGCCGGTGCCTGTACACCGCCCGCCCCGTGCGCTCCAACATCGGAACAGCCTGTAGTGGTATCAACTCAACCAGCCGCTCTTGCGCACCGGACAACGCCCTGCCCAGGCGACTATCCCGGAAAAACTCGCCGATGGTTCTCACCGAGAAGAGTTCGGAGGAGGTCAAGCCCTCTATGGAGGCCACCATGGTTTCGAGGCCCACTTTAAAAATCAGCAGCGCCACGATGATCGACGCGGCCGTATCCAGGCCTATCCCGATCAGGTGGCCCACCAAGCCAATCAACACAATCACGGAGGAATACATGTCCATGAGCGAGTGATAGCCATCCGCCTCGATGCTCGGCGACTTGCAGGCGCGGCCGTGACGGACTTTGTATTGCGAAATAGCGTACGAAATGAGAATGCACGCCCAGACAATGCCGATGGCCGCGGGCAGACGCGTCAGGCCCTCCCCCCGAGGGCGAAGCGCTTCGACTAGAATCCCGGCCGCCGCGCTAAAGATAAACAGGGAGATGATGAGGGCGATGACGTTCTCGACGGTATTCAGCCAGCGTTTGTGCTTCTGCGAAAGTAGCACGCCGTACAGTACCAACGCCGACACGAAGACGTCCGATAGCGAATGGATGGCATCCGCCTTCATCGCCATGCTGAGCGACAGGTTGGCGCCCAGCAGCTTGAGCAACACCAAGGCCGCATTGCAGGCGATTGATAAGAGCGCAACCTTTACGCGCGGATCCTTCATAGGGGCAGCACTCCGCTGCTGTCGGGCAAGGCCCGGGGAGCAGCCCACACGCGCCGCGCCTGATCACACACCAGGCACCGCCTGCGCCCGCGGGAAGAGCGTGTCGAGGCGCTCGATGACATCCTCGGACAGCTCCAGCCCCACCGCCTTCAAGTTCTGCTCGACTTGCTCGACACGCGTCGCGCCTAGGATCACGCTTGTTACGCTCGGATTTCTCAGACACCACGCAATAGCGAGTTCCGCGGCGCTCACGCCCAAATCCTTGGCGATTGTCACGAGTTCCTGGGCCTTTTCCTTGTTTTTTTCATTCCAGTAGAGCGCTTTAATAACCGCGTTCTGGCGATCATCGGCCGCGCGCGTCCCCGCCGGGGCCTCCTCGCCGGGCTTGTACTTCCCCGTCAGCATGCCGTGCGCCAGGGACGAGAAGACGACGTTGCCGATGCCTTCACCATCCGTCGTCGGGAAGAGGAGTTGCTCAGGATAGCGATAGAGCAGACTGTAGCGCGGCTGGCTGACGGCCATCGGCCGCGCACCTATCTCCTTGGCGATGGCGTTGGCCTTGACAATCATCGGCGCCGGCCACTCGCTGATGCCCCAGTAGATGATCTTCCCGGCCCGGGCCAGATCCTCCATGGCGCGGACGCTTTCCTCGACGGGCGTGGCCGGATCGGGCCGGTGGCACATGTACACGTCCACATAGTCCATTCCCAGGCGCTTGAGGCTGGCTTCGCATTGCTCGCGGATGTGCTTGGCGGACAGGCCGCGGTCGTTCGGGCCGTCCCCCATGGGCGCGAAAACCTTCGTCAGAACGAACAGGTCGGAACGCGGGAGCTCCGCGAGGCATTTGCCAAGGACGACCTCGGCCTCACCGCGATTATAGGCGTTTGCCGTATCGAAATAGTTGATTCCATTCTCATAGGCCACGCGGATGGTATCCCGCGACATCTTCTCATCACACGTCATGCCGATGGTGAGATAGCTTCCCAGGCCCAGACAACTGACTCGCGCGCCCCATTTGCCCAATTGACGGTATTCCATTGTCCACATCCTCCAGTCGGAACACGCCTCCCCAGCGAGGAATGTTGAGAATCAACCCACACTTGGTGTAACACAATCGCGTCATCAACGACAACCGGCCAAATGGTGGCCGGAGATGATGGGAACGGCTGCTCTATGCCGCGCTTGTTCCTGTCTCGTTTTCCGTGCTTTCAGGCGCCAAAGGCGCAATACGAGAGCCGTCCGAAAATTTCGATACTCACAGGAGACAATCATGAAACGAGCCGCCGCTATTCTGTTACTTGCTGCCCTGCCCGCACTTGCCGCTGAGGCGCCCTGGCAGGACGTGCGCTACGAGCACTTCGAGAATCTCCAGCCGCTTTCAGGCCAGTGGGCCGTTGAAGACGGCGTGCTCATAGGCCGCGCGGCGGAGGGTGAGATGGCGTGGATGAGGTCTACAGAGGAGTTCGCCGATTTCGAGTTGGAACTCGAATTCAAGACGCCCGTGGCGTGCAATGGCGGTGTGCAGTTCCGCTCCCACATCCTCCCCGTACTGCCCGCGGCGGAGGGCGTTCCGGCCCAAGAACTCCCCACGCAGATGTACGGCTACCAGGCAAATATCGAGACGCGCAGCGAAGCCGGCACCGCCTCGCTCATCGATGAAAACGGACGCGGCCTGCTCACCGGGCCGTCGGTGGACGCTCAGAAGACCGTGAAGGCCACGGATTGGAACACGATGCACATCGCCGCCGAGGGAGCCGTGATCGAGGTAGCGGTGAACGGGGTCATCGCGACGCGCGTCGAGGATGAAGCCATGCTCAAAGGCATCCTGGCCTTGCAGGTATCGCCCCTGGAAGGCGCGCCGGCGGAGATCCAGTTCCGAAACATCCGCATCCGCGACTTGGACAGAACCGGCGCTTGGCGCCCCCTGTTCAACGGCGCTGATCTCGACGGCTGGACACGGTGGGGCACCGAGGAATGGAGCGTCGAGAATGGGATCATCGTCGGCCGTAGCGGGCCGGACAAGTCGGAGGGCTATCTGGCCACCAACGCATCGTGGAAGGATTTCCGCGTCCGCGGCGCGTTCAAGATGCTCGGAGCGGGCAATTTCGGCCTCTTCTATCACTCCACGATCCGCTATAACGACAAGAATTATCCGCTGATATCCGGCGTGCAGGGCGAAGTCGAGCCAAGTTATCCCGGCAGCACGGGCTGGCATTACGAAAGTTATCGACGCGGCTGGATCATCCCACCGGACAAGAAGCAGCTCGGCGCCTACGCCCTCCGGCCGGATCAATGGAACGAGATCGAGATCCGCTCCGTCGGCAACCACATCACCTCGTGGGTGAACGGATTCCGCGTCACCGACTTCTACGATGCCGCCCCCCAGGTCTTCGCCGGGGGCTTTGCCCTGCAACTCCACGCGGGCGGCGTGGACGGCATTATGTGGAAGGACCTCTTCGTCGAGTCACCGCCTCTCGTCGAGCCGTGAGTCAAGAAGAGGACTCGCTAACTGATGTGCAATGCCGCCAGGCCCGAATCCATGAAGAGCGATCAGGCTATCCTCCGGCCGCTGGTTGATCGCCTGCTCGTATTGGCCGCGCGCCCCGGCGAGGCCGAGAAGAAGGCGCTGTGGGCGGATCATCAGGCCCTGCGGCCCGTCCCCAAGATTCCCGTGTGCGTCTATTACGAAGGCATTCCCGGGCCGCAATGGCGGTTCATGTTCGGCGAGGACTTCCTCCGCTGCCAAGCCCCTCTGGCGCGTTCCATCGAGTTCGACCTGCGCCGCAGCATCTGGATGGCGGAGAACGTGCCGGACGACCACATCGTGTGGCCCTCGATCATCATCTCCGCGCCCTGCGTCGAGACGCGCGGATGGGGCGTGGCCATCGGTTGGGAGCGTCCCGACGATGAACTCGGCGCGAAGAGCTACAAGGCGCCCTTCGCCGACGGTATCGACGTGAAACGCCTAACCGCACCCCGCTTCGACTTCGATAGCGCGGCCGTCAGCGCCGCCATCGACCTCGCACGGGAACTCACCGGCGGCCGCCTCATCGTCTTCGCCCAATACCGGAAAATGGGCCATGCGCCCTTCGACACGGCCACTGCCATGCGCGGCATGCAGGATCTGCTCATGGACACCATCGCCGCGCCGGATGAGGTGGCGGCCCTGATGGACTTCCTCACGACGGCCGAGGTGGCCTACGATAAGCGGCGAGAGGCCCATGGCTGGCTGAACATCTTCCCGGAGGACGAGGGGCAATACCAACGCGTCGGATTCCGAGTTCATTGCGCCCACCTCGCCGCGGACTTCGCGCAACGCGGGCCCCGCCTCGAGGATGAATGGGCCTATCTCTCCGCGCAAACCTCCGCGGGCCTCGGCCTGGCGCAGTATGCGGCCTTCGTCCATCCCTACACGACGCGCGAGGCAGAGCTATTCACAGGTAGCACCGTCTACTACCACGGATGCGAGTGTTTGGACGAAAAGCTCGAGGTCCTGGCGGAACTGCCGAATCTGCGCCGCTTCCATGTGTCCCCGTGGTCGTCCATCGAGAAGGCCCGTGATCGGTTCCAGGGGCGGGTGGTGCTCGAAGTTCACGATCATCCGGGCAAGGTGTTCTTCGGGGCGTCCGAGGATGACATCCGCCGCGGGCTGCGTAAGCTCATCGAGCAGGCCGACGGCCACCCGATGGACTTCAACATCAGCGATATCCACTCATTCGACGGCCGGCCCGAACTCCTGACGGCCTGGGCGCGCATCGCCCAGGAGGAAGCCACCCGCTGAGTCGATGGCCGGAATCGGCCGGCTCTGCGTGTTCAGTCGCTCAATTCCCCGACGTGTTCCTTGAGCTTCAGGAGAATATCGATGATGTCCTGCATATCCTGCGGGCCGGCGAGGAGGAGCTTATGGTGGAGCCACATGCCGCTCCGGTAGCAGAGGTCCTCCGTCATCGGACAGCGGCACGCCGCGTAATCCGGGCCGCCTTTGAGATTCGCGATGGCCGGCTGCTTGTACAACGGCACGGTATAGCCCGGCCCCAAGGGCAGGCCCTCCGCCTGCGCCGCCTCGCACAAGCGCTCGCGCGAGCAACCGAAAGCATCTTCGTCAAGGCGCAGGCAGTAGAGGTGGTACGCACGCCGCGTGATGCGTGAATCGCCCGGCTGCGGCGTCAAGCCCTCAAGCGGACTCAGGGCCGCATCGAGCAGCGCCGCGTGCTTTTCGCGTCTGACGGTTTGCTCCTCGAGCCGCCCGAGTTGCGCATTCAAGATGGCCGCCTGAAACTCCGTCATCCGGGCGTTGGTGCCGATCCGGGCGTGGCCGTACCATTGCCCGTCACGGGCGCGCCCGCAGTTGCTGATCGAGCGGCACCGCTCGGCGAAATCCTCATCATCCGTCACGATGATGCCGCCCTCGGCGGCCGTGATATTCTTCGACATCTGGAAGCTAAACACGCCGCCGAGTCCTAAAGCGCCCGTCCCTTTGCCTTTCCATTTCGACCCCCAGGAATGGCACGCATCCTCGAGCAGATGCAGTCCGCGGCCCTCGGCAATCTCGCCTATCCTGTCCATATCGCAGACGCGCCCGGCGAAGTGTACCGGGATAATGGCCTTCGTCCGCTCGGTAATCGCGTCCTCGATAAGGGCGGGATCCAGATTCCACGTTTCATCGACGTCCACGAACACGGGCGCCGCCCCCACACGCGCCACCGCGGACGCCGTAGCGATAAAGGTGAACGGCGGGACAATAACCTCGTCCCCCGCACCGATGCCCAGCGCCTGGAGGGCGATCTCAAGACACGCCGTCCCGCTGCACGCGGACACGCCGTATCGCGCGTCCTGAAACGCGGCGTAATCCTGCTCGAAGGCTTGCACGCGCTCGCCGTGCCACCATGCGCCGCTTTCCAGCACCTCGTTGACGGCTTTCCGCTCCGCATCGTCGAATTGCGGCCACGACGGCCACGCCTTCTCCGGCCCACGCACGGGCGAGCCGCCCATAATGGCTAACTTACATGATGTGTTCGAGGACATCCGCAGACTCCTTGCTTCGCCAAGCCCATTTCCCCCGGATGATACACGAGACAAGCAGGGCCTACGCAAACAAGCGAAACGCCCCTGTCCATCGTTGCTCCTGCCCGGCGTTGTATCGCCCCGGGCGAGCATGCCCGATTCAGGTTCACACCGGCATAACCTCGACGGGCTCGCGGCTCTCCGCTGATTCCAGTGCGGCCAGGGACACAGCGAGCGTTTGCGCGGCGTCCCGCGGGGAAACGATTGGCGCTTCCACACGCCTAACAACGCGGCAGAAGTGCTCGAGCTGCTTCACCAATGGATCAGCCGGAGGAACGTCAACACACGAAGCCTCTAGAGGATGCTGCCAACCCATTCGGCCTTCATCTGCATAGCGCCACCTCGCCATCTGCGGAAAGGCCAGAGAACCTAGCGTGCCCAAGATGTGATAGCAGTTCTCGTCAGCATGGAAGTAGTAAGGATTCTCGCCGGTGGTCATTTCGTACGACCACGGAGCGGGTGTTGTGTCGGATGCCAGCAACGAACCTACCGCGCCGTTGGCAAATGAAAGCGTTGCACTGATGGTATCCTCAACATCCAGCGCCCTTACCGCCGAGCTTGTTTGAGCGTAGATCCGATCGATTTCGCCGCAGACATAGCGAAGAATATCGAACTCGTGAATGAGGTTGATGAGCGTGGGGCCGCCTCCCGGACGTTTGCAGCGCCATTCCACACCGTAGTAATCGTCCGGCTTATACAATGTCCATAACATGGAAACGGCGACGAGTCTGCCCAATTCGCCGCTATTGACGATGGCGCGGGCTTCTTGGACAAGCGGATTGTGGCGTCGATGGTGGCCGATCAGCATCTGAATGCCAAAGTCATCTTCTAGCGCGACAATTCGGCGCGCCTCGTCGAGGGCATCGGCAATCGGCTTCTCGATTAAGGTGTGCACGGATCGTCGAGCGCAGATCTCGGCCAAGGCCGAATGCAGTCCGTTGGGCGTGGCGATAATGGCGCCTTCGGGATGCTCATGCTCGATAAGTCCCACTGCGTCTCGATAGAAGGGCACGCTCAGCTCGTCGGCGAACGCCTTGCAGCCGGGATGGACATCGCAGATCCCGACGAGTGAGCACGCATCATGCGCGTGGATCAGGCCAGCATGTTTTCTGCCCATCAATCCTGCGCCGATTACAGCCAATCTAACCGGCTCAACAGGATTTCTGGTGGCTTCGTTTGGTTGAGGCATCTTCTTCCTAACTTATCGCTGGGAGCCTTGGCTTCGCCGCGGTGAGAGCGGCCATCTGAGCGTCCCGAGAACACATCGGCGAGACTCCGAATCGCGGGCCACCGGAGAAAACGCCAATCCTCGATCGGTTGTCCTCTCCGGCCCTATGTCCAGCTGAACGACTTGTAATCAATACTGTTCTTGTCCAAGAAGTCTCCGATGGCTGAGTAGCATTTATTTCCATGAAACCGTTTCGCGAGAGCCTTCAGCAACGCCCTCCGATTCCCCACTTGCACGTTCAGCAGCGCGTACAGCCCAGGCAGACTTGCGGCGGGAATCGTCATGACGTACTCGTAGTCGCTGTCCCCCCAACACTCTTTGACCGTCTTGCCAATGTCATAACCGTCGATGATCAAGTCGCCGTCGTCAAAGCGGGCGACAATATCAATGGTGATATCCTCGCGCTCGACGTGATGAAGCGTTATGGATTCTTCCTTCGCGCGTTCGATGCACAGCAGCACGACGGCGTAAAGGGAATACCAGCATCCGGGATCGGCGACGATTGGTATCCACCAAAATTGGAAGACTCCAGGCACGGGACAGGCCAAGACGGCCAGTGAGCCGCTCACGCCACCAAAGAACGGCGCAAGCGAGGGCGCCTTCTTTCGACGCGCAATCACTTTCAGCACAATCACGACGTAGTTGAAGATAACCGCCCAGAGACAGAGAACGGCGAAGATACCGGTGAGTAACCACTGTACAATGTCCACAACATGGCTGGCGTTCATCTTCAGGCCCCACCCGAAAAGCCTATCTCTAGGAGACAACGGGACAGGCTACGAAGTCAACCATTCTCTCGCCGCCGGCAACGCGGCCACCCGCGCACGCCATGTACACAGCCGATGACGCGCCCCGCGACGTCGTTCGCTTCAATCCTCATCCCTTAAGAGTGTAGCCACCGATGAACACAGATACACGCCGATGAAACACTGTACATGTTCTTATCTGCGTTCATCTGTGCACATCTGTGGCTCTGAAGAGCCGTTTCCCGCAAAGGCAAGACCTAGCAGGCGCTTGAATCGCCGCGCCGCTTCTGATTAACTCAGGCGAGGTCTTCATCAGAATCACAATGGCGTCGCGTCGGACACATTTCCGGGCTCCCCAGTCGGAGTACCTGCTGGCCTATTCCACAATTCGACACGGTTGAGCAGGCGTCCAGACTATCCATCGAGGAAAGATCAGATGAGAGAGATTGCAGCACTTGCCTTCTGCCTGGTGGCGGCATCCGCCGCCGCTCAGGAAGCCCCCTACAATGCGCTCGACTTCGGAGCGCGGGGAGACGGCAAAACCAATTGCACCGAGGCCATCAATGCCGCCATCGATGCGGCGGCGGAGCATGGCGGCGGGACGATCCACTTCCCCGCGGGCGACTATCTCTCCTACACGATCCATCTGCGAAGCAATATCACGCTGCACCTTGACGCGGGGGCTGTTTTGATTGGCGACGAAGAGAAGGACGGCGTGGGATACGACGCGCCTGAGGAATCCGCCTGGTACAACCAGTTTCAGGACTTCGGGCACAGCTACTGGCGGAACAGCCTCATCTACGGCGACGGCCTCCATGACATTGCGATCACGGGCGCTGGAAAGATCTGGGGCAGAGGATTACAGACATACGACAAGCCGGATATCGAAGGCTCAGGCAACAAGGCCATCGCCTTGAAGAACTGCCACAATGTAACCATTCGAGACATCTCCATCCTTCATGGCGGCCACTTCGGCATCCTGGCCACGGGCGTGGATAACCTAACCATCGACAATGTCCGTGTTGACGCCGATCGCGACGGTTTCGATATCGACTGCTGCAAGAATGTCCTCATCTCAAACTGCATCATCAACTCGCCTACCGACGATGGGCTTTGCCTGAAGTCCTCGTTCGCCCTCGGCTACGCGCGCGCCACGGAGAATGTGGCCATCACCAATTGCCAGGTGTATGGCTATGATCACGGCTCGCTGCTGGACGGCACGTTCAAGAGCGAGTTCGCAGACGAGGCGCCAGGCGCGAAGCACTGCATCACCGGCCGCCTCAAGCTGGGAACGGAATCCAACGGCGGCTTCAAGAACATCGCCGTCTCCAATTGTGTGTTCCAGCGCTCGCGAGGACTGTGCATCGAGACGGCCGACGGCGGCGCCATTGAAGATGTTGTCTTCAACAACATCACCATGCGCGATATAACAGATACGCCCTTCTTTATCCGGCTGAGCGCACGCATGCGAGGCCCGGAGGGGACTCCCGTCGGCACGTGCAGGCGCATCACCATCAGCAACATGAACGTCTACGATGTGGGCGGCCGCCCGAAAGCGCCGGGACTGGGCGCAGGAATGGTGATGGGCATCCCCGGACATTACATCGAAGATCTGACGCTTGACAATATCCGCATCTACTACCGGGGGGGCGCCTCAAGAGGTGCCGCCGATGGCGAGGTCCCCGAGAACATTGACGTGTACCCGGATCCCTATCGATGGCAGTCCATGCCGGCCTATGGCGTGTATTTCCGGCATGTGAAAGGCCTGAGAGTCAACAACGTCATCCTGCGCTGCATCAACGGCGATGAACGCCCCGCGTTCGTTTTGGATGACGTCCACGATGCCTCCTTCTCTCACGTTGACGCGCAAGAGGAAGAAGACGCTCCGCACTTCCTCCTCAAGAACGCGAGCAATATAGCTATCCACGAGGTGAAGGGCGTCGTCGATACGCGACTCGATGAGGTGGACGAGGAAGAACTCTAGGCCACGTGAATTCCCACTGCCCGCCGGCACATACGCGCGCCGGCACGCTTCAATCTGCGTTCATCCGTCTCCATCTGCGTTCCACAGCGCACCGGCCTACTCCCGCGAATGGCCCGCAGCCTGTTCCGCAAGCCTTCGCTCCCTCCTCACCACCGCGCTCATTGCCCACGCGATCAAGAACAACGCTGCGAGTGCAGGGCCAAAGAACATCTCCGCCGCCAATTCCGTACGGAATAGAACCGACTCCGCAGGCTCCTCCGGATTCACCCAGACTTGGATGTGCTCGCCACGCTCCTGGCATTGCTTGAGCACCAGGTACTCCGGAGACTCGCAAGATAAGGCATCAAACCAGACTCCCGTAACCTTGTCATTGGTATAGGTTGTCTCCCCAAACCCATACGTGTAATCACACAGCACTAGACAGCAGCCTTGAGACTCCGGCACTTGGCTTTCACCGCGGCCGTGGCTGCCCGTCGCCAATCGTGTGATTATTCCATCTACGACAATCCAATCGGATGTGCGCCACATGTCATACCACTTCAGGAGGCCAAAGACGGCAAGTAGGACTATACAGACAGCAGCAATCCCTCCAAGCATTGTCATGATCGCCGCTTTGGAGAATCTCAATAGTCTTCTCAGCATGAACCAGACTCCACCGTGCGCAACCCACCACGAAAGCGGCCTCTCTAAGGCCCTTCATCCGTCAGCGCGCTGTTGTGCCCAGGCGGCACGCCCAACATTTCCCGGCTCGATCGCCCGGCCACAGGCGTCCCCGTCCGTTACATCGAGTTATTCAGAACCCACCCCTCAAAATCCAAGATGGTGCAAGCGACAAAGGAGAACGCGAGAAGCAATCCTAGGAACATCACCAGTAGATCCACATCGATGAATCGAATCCGCAGGCCGCGCCACACCCGGCGGCCGAAGATGATGCATAAGATGAGAATGCACGCAAGGTTCATCGCGGCCGCGCTCACGTACAGCTCTCGATTCGTGCCATGGACTCGCACCAACTGAGACGGCATAGACGCCGCGAGAGTCGTTGCGGTGAACGCCCCCAAGTACGATAGCGCAACTATGAATGCAGCGACGGCACGCCAGAGCGCGCGGAGTATCGGCCACCGGACGAGGCGGCGCGGCGCCTCGAAGTCCTTCATGAACTCTGCCTTTACCGCGTAACGCATGAAACGAGACACCTTCACTTTGGCGACATCAAGTCAATGATCACACGCCGCCTCCATCCGCGTGGCGTCCGCCACGTGATCCGGCAAGTGTATCGGCAACACCAGCCACAGCACGCAGAGCGCCGGAAAGGCCGCCGCGGCCACGGCGAGTGAAATCGCCCAAAGCAGCTGTCGTCATACTTCGTAGATCTCAACCGCCTCGCCCCCGTTCGCCATGCCCGCCATCGCATCCTGGCCTCGGGCACCTGCTTCGATAATACACCGCCCTCTCACAGCTTGCAATGGACGACGCTACGTTGACAGCCTCCGGCGGCTGTCAATCTGCGTTCATCCGTGTCCATCTGCGGCTACCTCCCCCATCTTGACGCGCGGCTGGGCCGTCCACTACCATGGCGCACATCTTGGGCGGGATTTCGACAGGCTTCATTCCACGGTAAGGAGCGGGCGCATGCAAGTGCTTGGCATCGGGGGTTGGGACTGGTTCACGCTGGGGATTTACTTCTGCGTGATCGTCGGCATCGGCGTTTGGACTGCGAAGAAGATCAAGGACACGGCGGACTTCTTCATCGGCGGCCGGCGATTCGGCAAGACGATGATGGTGTTCTTCTCGTTTGGCGCGGGCACCAACGGCAACCAGGCTGTGGGCGTGGCGTCAGGTACCTACCGCGCGGGCATGTCAGGCATCTGGTGGCAGTGGCTCTGGCTTTTTGCGACGCCCTTCTACTGGCTCATCGCCCCCATCTTCCGGCGCATGCGCGCCGTGACGACGGGCGACTACTTCGATCAGCGCTACAGCCCCGGCGTCGGGGCGTTGTTCTCCGTCGTTGGAATCCTGCAGCTTTCGGCCAACATGGGCGTCATGCTCCTGGGCGCCGGAACGGTGATCAAGGCCCTCACCGGCGGCGCTATCCCGCTCGCCGTCGCCATTCCGTCATTGACGCTGCTCTTCGTGTTCTACGGCGTCGCCGGAGGACTGAGCGCGGCCATCATCACGGATTTCATCCAAGGCATTCTGACGGTTCTCCTGTCGTTCATGGTGCTGCCCTTCGCCCTGCGCGAGGTAGGCGGATTCGCCGGCCTGCACGAGAAGATTGCCGATCCTGCGATGTTCCAGATCGTCGCCGCGGAGCAACTCACCTTCTTCTTCATCAGCATGCTCGCCTTGAATGCAACTCTCGGCATCGTTTGCCAGCCGCACATCATGGGCGTATGCGCCGCCGGCCGCAATGAGTTGGACGGCCGCGTCGGATTTGCAGGCGGCAACCTGCTGAAGCGCATCTGCACCGTGGCCTGGATGCTCACAGGCCTGTGCGCCGTCGTGCTCTATCCCGGCCTCGAAGGCGCGGCCGTCGACGAAACCTACGGCCTCATGGCGCGGGAACTGCTCCCGAAGATCCTGCCGGGACTCGTCGGCGTTTTCCTGGCGTCCATGCTGGCGTCCGTCATGTCCTCCTGCGACGCGTTCATGGTGTCCTGCTCCGGCCTCTGGACACAGAATATCTACCGGCGCTACTTCGCCCCGGGCAAGGATGAGCAGCACTACGTCCTCGTGGGCCGGATCGCGTCCGTGGTGATCGTCGCCATGGCCCTCGTGTTCGCCTTCTCTTTCAAAGATGTTGTGGAAGGGCTGAAAGTCTTCTGGAAATTCTCGGCGCTCACGGCCGCCGCCTTCTGGGTGGGCCTGTTCTGGCGTCGATCAACCGTGGCGGGCGCATGGGCAGGGACACTCACCACCTTCGTCGTCTGGCTCGTCACCGGCCGGGAATTCTTCCACACCTTCGCGGTGGCGCACCTGCCCGAATTCATGGTGTTCAACGGGAAATTCCTCGAGTCCTGGCAGATTCTCTGCTACCTCACGGCCGGCTTCGCGGCCGTGATCCTCGTCAGCCTCATCACCAAACGCGTCCCCGAGGAGCGCCTTGATCGGCTCTACAACTGCCTCCGGACGCCTGTCGGCGACAACGAGCCTCATCTCGAGCCCTTCTCCCTGCCTGAGGGGGTCGAGCCCGGCCCGCCCAACAAGCTCATCGATCACCCCGACCTCGAAATCCCCAAACCGACGGTGGTGGGCATGGCCGGCTTCGCCTTCTTCTGGCTCATGGTGTATCTCATGATCCGCATCGTGTACTGGTTGAGCGGCCTCGGCGCATAAAGCCCCCTCAGCCCTCTCGCAACTGGGCCGCGTCGCGCACACGGCGCGTGGGAATGACTTCGTCCAGAAAGCCCTCCCCACCCAAAGGGAACTGGGCGTGGCTGCTCAGATCGCGAATGCCTTCCCCAAAGACACCTCGGCACGGCCTAATCCGTAGGCGCTGGATTCAATGAGCAAGTGCAACGGCGTGTAGCTTGAAGACTTCGTTAGGAGTTCGGTATCCCAGTTTTTTGCGTGGCCTGTTGTTAAGTTGACGGACGTAGCTTTGGAGCTGGCTTTCGGCAATTTCCCTGAAGTTGGTGTTCTTGGGGAGATACTGGCGTAGGAGGCCGTTGGTGTTTTCGTTGGTGCCGCGCTCGTAGGCGGCATAGGGATTGGCGAAGTAGGTGTCGAGGCCCAAGACCTCGGCGATGTGTCTGTGGTGAGCGAATTCGCTGCCGTTATCGAAGGTGATGGTCTTTGTCCAGTGGGCGGGCAGGTGCCTGAGTTGGTCGATGGCAGCCTGGGCGACGCCGTCGGCATGACGGGAGCCGAGCAGTGCGGCCCGTAGCAGCAAGGACTTACGTTCCACCAGGGTAAGCACGGCGCCCTGTTGGTTGGCCCCGACGAGTAGATCTCCTTCCCAATCCCCGTAGCGCTTTCGGGTGGCGACCTCGGGCGGCCGGGCCTCGATGCCGACGCGATTGGGAATGAAGGGCCTCGTGGGGCGGCGCTCCCCGCGTTTGCGGCGGCGCGGCCGCCGGCGTCGAAGACAACCGATCAAGGGATTGCCTAGCTTTTCATCGGTGTACAACGAGCGGTAGATGGTCTCGGGACTGACGCGCATGCGCGGTTGGCCGGGGAAATCCAGCCAGAGGCGGCCCGCAATCTGCTCCGGTGACCATCCTTCCGTCATCTTGTCGAAGAGATAGCGCCGTAACGCCGGCTCACTGAGCGAGGTGGTTCTTCGGCAAGTCTTGCGGACCTGCTCGTATCGTTTCTGGGCGCGCGCCGCGGAATATGCCTTGGACGGGGCCCGATTCCGAGCCAGTTCCCGGCACACCGTCGAGGCGCTACGGCCCAACTGGACGGCAATGGCCCGTTGACTCAGCCCTTGGCTAAGCCATGCTTGTATCTGTCCGCGTTCCATTGGTGTAAGATGGCGATAGGGCATCGAGACTCCTTTCGGTTCTTGGTTCGTGCAAAAAACCAGTGTACCGAACGGATTCCTCGATGCCTTCCTTGTTCTGTCTGCCTTGTGCTCAGAACTCACCTACAGGAAAGGGGGGCCCTTCCCGCTGTCGCCGTCCGCCGCCGCTCAGGGGTGAGCGACGAACGGCTCCGACGGGAAAGGGCACTCACCCAACCATGTTGCACTTACAATAAGAACTCAGGGGCCGGCCACCGCGCGCGCGGGCCGATTGTCCTGCCTTCCGCAAGGGTGGTATACTCCCGTTTCGCGGGCGGTTAGCTCAGTTGGTTAGAGCACCTGCTTTACACGCAGGGGGTCGCAGGTTCGACTCCTGCACCGCCCACCACATAAAGCTCTTTAGGTCAGTAGCTTGCAGAAGTGAGCCACTGGCCATTTTTGTTTAGAAATGGGTCGGGCGTCACGGAAGGTGTAACAAAACACGCCTGAATGCGGCCGCTTTCAGCGGTTCCTAAGACTTGGGTGATCCTCTAAGCATAGCATTAGCTTTAAGTTGCGTCTTCGATCGATTCGTGACCGCGTTGGCCCAAATGCCTGAAGGCAGGAGGTCTCTGACTTGGATCTCGCCTCCCTGTGGTGAAGGGACTTAACCAATGCCCACGCTGTTGCGAAGTGCGAAAAGTAGCGCTTCTTTTCCACTGGGACTAGGCCCGAGAGAGCAAGATCAACACCCACCATCCGAGCGACGTGGGAAAGGCGAGCGGCGGCAGTTCGACTCGGCCTGTATCTGCGGCCACGATAACCCGCTGCCCACCCGGACGCCTTTGCCCCGGATCGTCCAGGCCTGCATCCGCAACATGCAGACCCGGCGCACGAAGCACCCTCCACGTTACGTTATCTTCATGATTTGTGTTCTGCATCGGCTTGTTCCTGCGCATTCTCATTGATGGGAGCAGCATCATACACAATAGTCTGAAAAGCGTTTAGTGAGAAGACGTGGGGGTTGCCAGCTGAAACCTCAACAGGCACGGTGGCTGCGGTAGCGGGACCCGGCGAAACCAGGCGATATCTGGAAGGCGCTCCGTCCGGCAACTCAAAAGCACCCTTTATGTCAAGGGTGATAGCCGCCGGCATATCGTCTGGATTTCGCAGAACCAGAATTCCCTTGCGCGGCGCCCAAGACGCCCAGCCGTAGACCTGGCCCCGGCCCGGGTCTCCGCCGACCCAGTGGGTATCTACAAGCACATCGACATTGGCCCGTGACCACCGCGCTGCCGCGGCCAGAATGTCCCACATCTCAGGGGTAAGCAATTGCGGCGTGATGTACAGTTCCTGCAGGCTTGTCCCGTTTCCGAAGAAGGACCACACTTCATCGGCGAAATCCTTCGGTGCCTCGTCCAGTTCGGCGGTATGGCCGTGCCGGGCATGGACTATCCCATGCGTCATGATCGAATTCAGCGGGTACAGCGGCCCCTGGCGCACCACGTTCCGATAGGTCTCCCTGTCGCGGTAGTTGATCCACTGCTGGCGCTTCGAGCCTTTTCCAGTAAAATCCATGTCGTTTCCGCTGCGCCAGATGTTGTCGGCATACCAAAGAAAATACGGCGTGCACCACGTGCCCGTGGTCGCACTGATGTACAGGTCGGGGTCCAGTTCCCGCAGTTCGCCGACCAGCCGCATCAAGGCTTCGATGTCTTCGAGGAACTCTTCGCCGCCGGTCTTGTTGTTTCCGGGTCCCATACCGTCGAACTTGAAGAATTTCACACCGTAATCGCGCATCATCTTTGTGCAGATGCCGCGAAACCCGGCGTAGTAGCGCTTGCCAGCCAGAGAGAAACCGTTGCGGTTGACCTCGTAACCCTGCTCGACGCCGTATCTCAAACGCTGTTCCCGCGCTTTGCCGTACCCGCCGAACGGCGACAGCCAGGTGCCTACGGTGGCGCCATACCTCCTGGCAGCCTCACGCAGCCGCGTGAAGCCATTCGGAAAGCCGTCGTGGAATTCCCACAGGGTCTTGTTGTCATCCCAGCCGTCGTCGAACACGAAACAGTCTATGGACACCCCACGCTGCGCCGTCAGTTCG
This sequence comes from Candidatus Hydrogenedentota bacterium, assembly GCA_963674865.2. Classification (GTDB taxonomy): domain Bacteria; phylum Hydrogenedentota; class Hydrogenedentia; order Hydrogenedentales; family SLHB01. Next base: position 1,994,326 of record CAXXYE010000009.1, on the reverse strand, counting down.
CGCCCCACGGTTTCTATGGCTTCGAGGGCCTGTGACTCGTTGAACTTTCGATCTATCCAGGCGATATCGTACCAGGAGTTGTAGTGCAGAAAAGGACGATAGGGATGGGCCCGTTCCCGTTCCACGTAGTACAGAAAACCTCTGCGAAGCTGGCCTGGTGGCGTTACACCCATGACGGAAGACAACGTGAGTTTGTTTCCGGGATGCAATTCCTGGCACCGGCGGAGCTCACAATGTACGCGGCTGCCGTCGACAGTACTTTCCGACATGGGGTGCTCGAGGGCAAAGAAGAAGCTCCCCGCAACTATGGGTGCGCCCTGCGTGAGGGAGGATGCTTTCGCGCCTGGTGCAACCAGATCGATGAGACGCACCTTGCCGATGGGCAATTCGTGTTCTGTCGGCACCAGCGTGGTTCGCTGGACAACGTAGTTAGATCCGTCACGCAATTCGGCTTCCCAGTCAACCGCAAACGCGCCGTTCGGAGAAGCCAATCTTACCTTGACGCGCACACCACCAAAGCGCGCCGCCAATCTCCGGGCACCGTCACGGCCGGGGATCTTCACCACAGCCGCGGCGCCGCGCATTTCGAGTTCCGAACACTTGATAGTACGCCCGTTTGCCAGAGACAGCACAAACGCTTCGCCGTTCCGCGCACCACCGCCTTCTCCTGAATGTCGGGTCGTGAATGGGCCCATGGTAAGCCTGCCCGCTTCGGTGCACCACCTTGCTGTAAGCGCCTCGTTCTCAAGGATGAATGCCTCGCCGCATATGGACACCGCGGCTTCCCCCGGGTAAACCCCGGGAAAATCAATCCCGTCACGCCCGCCGGCGCCGCAAATCTGAAGCCCCGTTGACATCTGCGCCGTGGCGGCAGGCAAGCCAAGACAAAGCGCCACGTTGGCCAGGAAGAGCAGACCAGGTCGTCTATGCATGGTTTTCTTTTTGCTTCCAGTCAGGCCCGCGGCAGCAGGGCGCGCCGATGCCGGAGGGGCGTGCCTCGCACTTACCCGTACGCATTGCTACCGTTGAACTTACAGCATCTGCCGAGTAAGCTTCAATGATGCTCGATATCATCAGAAACGGCTTTCGTTGGACTGTTCGAAGACTGAATATTGTCGCGTATTTGAGGGCTAAGAATCTTGCTCCTCGCCAAGAACTCGTCGTTTTGAAGCGCTGCCTGGTTCGGCCGCGCATCAAAGAGAGACCGGCTAGGCTGGGGCGTGGCGTCCCGCATCTGTCTTTGCGGCCAACGATGGCGCCACTATTCCTGACAGTCAGTATCAAATCCTCTCGAAAGAATGAATTCCATGCAAAGTGGCAAGGAAAACAACTGTGCGACTAATCATCTCTATGATCGTGCTGATGAGTTCTGTTGGAGGTCTTGGAGCGGAGAACAAAGAGCGGACGTATTATGTCTCGCCCCATGGAAACGACCAGTGGTCAGGAACAAAGGATGAGCCATTCGCTACGGTTGGACGGGCGATCGAGGCATTGCGTAAGCTCAAGCAGAGCCAGGCCGCCAAATCTCAACAACCCGTTCGGGTTCTTCTTCGCGAAGGCACCTATTATCTGTCCAAACCACTCCTACTTACACCAGAGGAATCTGGAACGGAAGATTGTCCTGTCACCTTTGCTTCGTTTCCGGAAGAACGTGCGGTGCTAAGTGGCGGGCATCCCCTCGCTGGTTGGCGCAAATTGGATGACACGCTTTGGGCCACGGACCTTCTAGATATTCAGCAAGATGATTGGTGTTTTAGCACGCTTCGTGTAGGGGATGAATGGGCCGTTAAGGCCCGCGAGCCAAACTTCGATCCGGAACACCCGCGCAAGGGAGGGTGGGCGTTCGCGGCACAGACAATTCCCCCAAAGGAAGGCGGTGTATTTGGCGTTGGTGTGAATCAGATCGATACCATTGGGGATTGCCTTGAATGGGAGGTCGATATCCCCGTTGATGACGAGTACGCCGTCTGGGTGTATTACGGTCATTTGATGAAAGATGAATACAAATGGACCATGGATAATCAAACGGTGTTTGGGGTGGTGGGTGGAGCTAAGGCCCCACTTACCGATATGCCTTACACAGGAGCGGCGGGATATATCAACACGCGTTGGGGGCATTCTGCCACGCTACAAATTCCGGCGGGAAAACAAACACTTTATTGGCGAAACGCTGGTGGAGGCGCAGCGTATCTTGATGCGTTCATTCTGTGCGACGAGTCCGATTGGCGTCCGGATTACGCTGTGCACATTGATAGTACCGGGGAACATACGCTTGAAGCACCGGGCGCAGGCAAGCACGCCATTCTTATTCAGGCCGAAACATGTTCAAGAGCCTCTGGTAACGATATTGCCGTTGGCATCTCGAATCCAATAGTCACGAGAGATCGACTTATTATGGAGTCTGATGCGTTTCCGGATTGGGATTGCTGGGAAGGCGCAAGTTTATACATCTTCCCCGCGATGGGATGGGTCAACACCATTCTCCCCATTCTCGGCACAGACAAGGACCGATCATCCCTGCTCGTTGATAGTCCGCTTGATATTCGTTCTGGGAATCGCTTCTTTATCGCAGGGACGCGTGCTGCATTGGATACTCCGGGAGAATGGTACATCGATTCGGAGATGGGACAAATCCTCTATTGGCCTATGGAAGATAATTTTCCCGATGTGGATGTTGTCGCGCCCATGCTGGATCGACTTGTAGTGCTGAAAGGAACGGACGATGCCTATACCGAGCACATCCATTTTCAAGATCTGACGTTTATGGATTCTACCTATACCTTTGGCCAGACCTATAGACCAGCCGATGCCGCCATCCGCTTAAGTAAAGCACGGCATTGTGTTGTGAAGGACAACACTTTTACCCGTTTGGGAGGGTATGCTGCGCTTATCGAGCAGAAAAGTTATGGCAATACCATTGCGCACAACACCATGAACAACCTAGGCCAAGGGGGGGTGATCATGGTGGGCGACACCGAAACCCAGGCGCATGACAATCTCGTCGCGGCGAACACCATTATGGACATTGGGCTCATCTATAAACATGTGGGAGGAGTCTATGTCACCACCGGCAGCGGCAACCGCATTGTCCACAATCGCATCCAGCGCACCCCGCGATACGGCATTTCCACAAAGTCGTATGACATCGACTCGTATTCACACCATAACCTTGTCGAGTTCAACGAACTCATAGACACCAACCTTGAGACCTGCGATACCGGAGCCATCGAAACACTTGGCCGTGATGAGGAAGATAGCGGCAACATTATCCGGTACAATCTAATCCGTAATGTTGTAGGCATGAATACCTCGCCAGAAGGTGAGATCAAGAGTCCCTACTTTACGTGGGGCATCTATCTCGATGATTACAGCAGTGGCACCACCGTGTATGGGAACATTGTCGATGGAACCGAGTTTGGAGGGATATGCATCCATGGGGGCCGCAACAACCGTGTCGAAAACAACATATTCTTGAACGCCTCGTTTGAGCAACTCCGGCTGCAACCTCGTGACGAGTTCATGATGGATATTACCTTCAAGAACAACATCATCGCGTATCAGGATTCGGAACAACGCATTTGGAAATCTTCCACACGCCTATGGCAACCAACCCTATTCAAAGAATGTGACTATAACCTTCTCTGGTGCTATGGAGATCCCGAAATCGCCGCAACGGATCGAGACATTACCCCTGAAGGTAGCTTTGATAATTGGCTGAAAGCGGGGCTTGATGCACATTCCATTGTAGCTGATCCCGGATTTGTATCGAATGCTCTCACGCAGTATGAACTTAGACCCGATTCACCCGCCTTCGCCCTTGGGTTCAAACCGATCCCTGAAAAACGAATCGGGCCGGAAGGTTATGCTAGAGACTAATGAACAATGACTATGGAGAAGGTCATGGGAGAGTATGGAGTCTTCTCCATCGGGAACTTAGCAAATCTGCCCAATATCGTTGCGTGTTTGCAGGCCTCTGTAATTGGCTGGCTTCTATTTCGCCGCGGCGATTTCCGGGAGCCTGAGTATTCTGCCCTTCGTGAGGCCCGGCCAGTCATCGGTTCGAAATGTCGACGCCGGCAGCCCTTCCGTGTTGTAAAGATTGCATGTGGGATTGTTGGCCCAGGCGTATCGCACGGCAACGGGTCGAGGAGCCAGCGTACTCGAAACGACCACGTCATCGCCGTCAATGACGGCATCGGCCCAGACAAATTCACGGTTCTCTCCTGCGATGGCAAACCCTTTCAAGAGGCCATCGCCCTTGACGACCAATCCGCCGCCGGTTTGGGTGAAATGCACTCGTATGCGATTGTCTTCAATCGTCGAACGGGCAAAGGCTGGACCGGTATAGGTGATCTTTTCACCATAGGCAACATGCCGTGCCACCAGTGCTAAGCGCGCACCCACATCTTGTTTATTCGTGGGATGAATGTCTCTTGGATCACCCAAATCAATGGTGATTGCCAGGCCGGTATTGGGTAGCTCGAGGGCCATCATCTGAGCTTCGCGCATCTCCGCCCATGCGGCATCTCCTGGTTCATCCAGATCAGTCCCGAAATTGGGCAGTTGGACAGTCAAAAATGGGAAGTCGCCTTGTCCCCACTGATCACGCCAGTCGGTGATCAAAGCCGGCAATAGCGAGCGATATTCATAGGCGCGTCTCGCGTTTGCTTCACCTTGATACCACACTGCTCCCTTGATGGCGAGCTGTGTCAGTGGCGCCAACATCGCGTTGTACTTATTGCATGGAAAGTTCGGATTACCCGGCGCCAACAAGCTAGGGCGTGGCAATTCCGGGAATGTTCTCTTGTCCATATAGAAGCCTGGACGGCATTTCCAATCGCCGGCCAAGGAAATGGTGGGGCCATCCTCTCCTGTTCCGATTCGTAACCATAAGTCGGATGCTTCGCCGAAGAAGCCGCCTTTGTTTCCCATGTCATAGATACGAATCGTAATCACGTTCTTGCCCGGGCGCACCAATTCGGTGGAATGACGAATCCCCCAGCAGGTTGTTCATTCAGAGCCCATTCGACGATAGGTACTCCGTTGAACCATATTTGAATACGGTCGTTGATGTCGCATAGGTGCAGCCGCAACTCCGTATCAGCTACAGCAGGATCAAGTTCCACATCCCGCCGAAACCACATCAAACCATCCAAATCAGGATATCCGGCATCCTCCCAATACGAAGGCAATGGGATGGTGTCCCAGTCCGTATCATCCAGTTCGAACGCCGCCCATATTGGTTGCCCGTCCGCATGTCCGGCATCCGAGTCGTTCAACAGATCTTTCCAGGAAGTAAAATGGTTCTTGAAAGAATCCGCAACCTCCGAACGAATGGCCGGATCCCTCTCTAAAGCGTCCAGAAAAGCGGCACAATGCGGCAGCCTGCGAAGTCCGGCTTCACTCACCCATGCCTCGGCGGTTGTGCCACCGTAAGAAGATTGGATCAAACCAATCGGGATGCCAATCCGCTTATGAAGGTCACGTCCAAAGAAATACGCGACTGCGGAGAACTGGCCAACCGTTTTCGGCCCGCATACATTCCATCCCCGCACATCCGCTTCTTCCAATGGTGTATCGCTTCCAGATGGCGTTACCGCTAAGAGGCGAATACTTGGCCAGTCGGCATTCGCACGTTCTTCTTCTGCATTATCGACGCCTAGAATCCCCGAATCCACAGGCCAGACCATGTTGGATTGTCCTGAGCACACCCATACATCGCCCATCATCACATTTTCTAAGGTGATTGCGTCATCTCCCTGCGACACGCCAAGCGTATATGGACCACCCGCCGACATAGTGGGTAATGCCGCCTCCCATTCACCGTCAGTATTCGGCATAACCGTCACTGAGTGGCCGTTTAGGCTCACGGAAACCGCTGTTTCAGGCAGAGCCCATCCCCACAGTTTCACGGGCATGTCGCGCTGCAACACCATGTTGTCTGAAAACACCGTTGCCACTCGCAACTGGGACACTCCCGCCGCTTCTGGAGGCAAAGGGGTCGTGGCGCAGCTGGGTAGAAACACCGGATGAGGGCCATGGAAATTATTGTCAGCAAAACCTTCAAGAGTAGAGTCCCCTTATCAGATCGATCAAAGAACGCCGCGGCATCGCCACCCGTCTCGAAGAACGCGCTATCAACTTCCTCGCCGTCATCAAAGTCGCCATTATGCAACGATACCTTAGAATTGACGTTTCTTCGAAAACTGGCCCGCTAGGCAATTGAAGAAACCGCCAAGTCCAATCATCGTCACCTCGATGGGACTTCTACTGCCGTCGTGCCACGTTCGGGCCTCCTTTCCCATATTCTATTGTCCCTCACGTGTCCGACAAAACAGGGCAACCCCACTTTGCCTGCCGACACAGAACCGCGCCTAAAACAGCATTTCGAGTTTGTCCTTTGTCAGATAGGCGGTTGAGGACAAAACGTAGTCGGCGTTATAGAGGTCGCTCTTGTAGCCGATCCCGATGGTCTTCATGCCCGCACTGGCTGCGGCCTGAATGCCTGCAAAGGCGTCTTCAACGCCGACGCATGCAGACGGTTGGACACCAAGCCGCTCGGCCGCCATCAGGAATCCCTGGGGATCGGGCTTGTTCCTTGCCACATCATTTCCTGTAATGACTTCATCGAACAAGTCTCGGATGCCAAGGCGCTCAAGGATCGTGTCCGTGTTCCTGCTGGCCGAGTACAGGGCTGTCTTGATTCCGTCGTCTCTCAATCCCTTCAAGAATGCCTCTATACCGGGCAGCAGATTATCTGGCGCGATCTCCTTGAGCATTTCCCGGTAGAGCCGGTTCTTGGTATCGGCCATCGCTTCTTTCTCGGCCGGCGAATACGTCTTTGCACTCTTTTCAAGCACGATGTTCAGAGAGTCCATCCGGGAAACGCCTTTCAGGCGCTCGTTGATGCGGGAATCAAAGTATATGCCGTGCTCGTCAGCCAACGTCTTCCAAGCCTTGTAATGATAGTGGGCCGTATCGCAAATCACGCCGTCCAAATCGAAGACAACCGCCTCGAAATCTTGTTGCGGTCGCGGCGCAGCCGGGACAGCCACCGGCGTTTGCGAAATCAATGTCTCGGCACCGCCAATCTTTACCTTCAGCGGTTCCGCCTCGTCCCCGTCTCCTTCCGGGATTAGGCGGCACATCGTGCTGTCTTCGGCCATCTTCACCTCGACAAGTCGGTTGCGGAAGTGAATCTTGAACGAGAGACTCTTCCAAGGACACGGCAGGTGCGGATTGAGCGCGAGGGCGTCGTCCTCCACCACCACGCCGCCGAATCCGAACACGATATTCATCCAGGTCCCGGCCATTGACGAAATGTGTAGGCCCTCGTAGACGTTGTTATTGTAATCGTCCAAATCAACGCGGGACGCCCAGAGATAGTATTGGTACGCCTGATGATAGCGTGCGATTCGAGCGGCCAGAATGGAATGGACAGATGGAGACAACGACGAGCCGTGTATGGTGCGTTGTTCGTAGAACTGGTAGTTGCTGGCAGTTTGTTCGACGCTGAATACATCGCGGAACAGAAACAGCATCATCAGCACGTCGGCCTGCTTAATGAGATCGCACCGTTGGAAACGATCGATCGTCCAATATTTTTCTAGAGGAATGTCGTTTTCTTTGCTCAGGTGCTCCCGGAAGGACGGCTCGAGCGATAGGAACGAGTCGTCTTGCACAAAAATACCCAGCTTTTCGTCATAAGGCAGGAGCATCATGTCGGCGATCTCTTGCCAGAGCCCGCTTTCTGTGTCGTCGAACTCGACCTTCTTCAGAATGCGCGCAGCGTCCTCGGGGGCGTTTTTCCGAGCACCCTCAATCGATGCGATCGTATACCGCAGCGTCCACTGGGCGATGTAGTTGGTATAGTAGTTGTTATCTACCACCTGCTGGTATTCGTCCGGGCCCATGCATTTCAGCACGCCGTAGCCGCTGCGGCATGGAATGTACGAGACGCGGCTGGCCCAGAAGCGGCTCTGTTCGATGAGGACTTCCAAGCCCTTCTCATACAGGTACGAGGTGTCGCCGGTGGTGCGCGTGTAGTTGTATATGGCATAGGGAATGATGCCGTTGATGTGCACCTCGCCGAAGGAGTACTCCCAATATCCGAGATCTTCGCTTCCGTCAATGGTTTGCCAGGGGTACCAGGCGCCTTTGAGATTGAATTGGCGGGCGCGTTCCCGCGCCTTGTCCAGCGTATTATATCGGTATTCCAAGAGCCGCCGCGCTGAGGACGGGTCGGTAAATAGATAATAGGGCAGACAATACGCCTCGCTGTCCCAGAAATACCGGCCGAAATACCATTCGCCTGTCATTCCCTTGGCCCCGATATTCAAATACGGATCCTGGCCCTGATAGGTGTTGAACAACTGGAAGATACAGTACCGGACGCCCTGCTGGGATAAATCGTCCCCATCAATCTCGATGTCCAGACGATCCCACGTCGCATGTATTGTGGCGATGTGCCTCTCTTTCAACTCGGCATAAGACAGGTCCTTGTAAGAATCACAATGGGCGCTGCTCTTGTCTTTCAGAAAGTTGAGCATCCGCTCGCAAAGCCCTGGGTCCGCCTTGACTGAATCGCTGCTCTTCGGAATCAATCCGAAGGGATAGCCCGCCTCGCGGCTAGTCCAAACGGAGACAATTCTGTCGAATGTGTATTCTCTCCCCGCGACGGGCGTAAACGCGACACGGCAGCCTACCTCGTTCTCTTCGTTGAGATACGCGGCGTTCTTGAGCAAGTCCGCTTCGCTGCTGCGCAGCGACATACGATGGCTGTAATGATGGCCCGTGGTTTCGATGCGGCGCACCAGTTCGATACCGTCCGGGCCGGCCGCCCGGCGCACGGTGACGCCGTGCCTGCAAAGATTGCCGTGGTAGGTGTTTTCCTTTTGGGCGTCCAGCAGGAATTCAATCTGTACCGGCTGGTCATGGTTGAGCGCCTTAACCGTCACTCGGGTGGCGGCCAGATGGCGGTCGTCGTGGCTGATGAAACGCTCCCAGCAGAGTTCCGTCAAGTGTCCCGCGCCGGTGCGGAATGTCAGCCTGCGCGTCAACAGGCCGTTTCGCATGTCCAATTCGCGCCGGTAATCCTGAATCACGGAATGCGCCATATCGAGACGTTCATCGCCGACAGTGATGAACGTTCGCAGCCAGTTGGTGGCATGCGTCATAAAATTGCCGTAATCCGGCATGCATTTGCGTTTCCAGTTGTACACCTGCTTCTCTTTGACATACACACCGGCGATGTAGCAGCCTTCCATCGAAGGGCCGTCAAAACCTTCGTCGAATGCCCCTCGAGCCCCCATGTATCCGTTGGCCAGCGAAAAGATCGATTCGCTGGCTTCATTTCGCGCCGCGTCAAAAGAGGTTTCTGCGACTGTCCACGGAGCAACTTCAAAGATGCGGTCGATGCCAAAATCCATAATGCCGTTCTTTCTCGTGTTTCCCATATGAGCTGGCCTACGCTCGCGGCAGGTTTCTTGTCGGCCATTGTATTCGTGCCTGCTAATGTCGTCAACAGCAATAGAGTTGGCATGGCAGCCGTCCGCCCCACACAGACAACCCCTGTAAGTTATTACGCAATAAGGGTTTGCAAAACCGAACAATCGGCATTGCGCAAGACGTTAGGCTACTTCTATGCTAGGAATGGGCGCCATTCACGCTAGCCGGCCTCATTGCGATCATGCCTATTCCATGCTCGACGGGGCTTCGTCTGTTCTGGGCTCGACCTACGTAGCTTGTGACCGTCCTCCTGTCCCTGCGCCCGAGTTGAGCGGCATCGCAGCTTCTGACAAGTCAATCACCCTTTCCTCGACGTAACGGCCACGGGCTCCGCGTGTTCCACTTCGGCTGAGGGCGAAGATAAGGCATTGGCCGGTGCTCATGCCTGAACTGGGGCAGAGGGCAATCCCACAATCGAGACGTCTTATCAGCACAAAGACTTGTTACTCGGGGCACTTACGTTATGCTGATATTATGTCCCTCGACCGTCCGGAATTGGTGGGGCGAGTGCGGGTTGCTTCCTCAATCCGACACTTGGGTTGGCAACAACGCCTTGTGCCTGTAAACCTTGTGACTCGTCTAGTCCGCAAGTCGACTGCCCTTGCCCCAAGCCTTTCAAATGCTGACATATCAAGGGCATAGCCTCGAACCCCGTCCCCACAGGTGGATGGTTGAACTGTGCACGTAACAGCGACGGGAGGATGGTTAATTTAGGCCCCGACGACTCAGTTGTTGTTTGACGCGAATCAGCAACTTATGAATCCTCCAGGATCGGATATTTGCGAGTGCGAGGCACAACGGGCTTTTCCAACGCGCTTCGAACATTGCGGAATTGAAGCTAACTTCGTTCTACTCAGCAAGCTGGGGGAAATCGACGATGCGATTCCGGTTGTAGCCGCGGGCGACGAGGTCCTCGATGATGGCATCGAGCACGCTAGGCGCCATGACGGGAGTACGGCTGAGGACAAAGAGCGTGGCGCGCCGCGAGTCCGATACGACGGCGTAGCTGTAGTCGACATCGTCGAGAGCAATAATCCAGTACTCGCCCTTCAAGAGCCCCGCGAGGATGGAGGGGAATATCACTTCGAGTTTGGCATTTGTCGTCGTGTCTACGACGCGCGCGGTGCCCTCGATGACCTCTTCCGGCCCGTCGAAGCCTCCATCGAAACCACGGTTCACCACCCGCACCGTTCCGTCTTCCTGAAGAGTATACTCAGCCGTCACGCCCACCAAATTCCGCGTCGGGAAAAAGGAGTAGCCAGCGACTTGATACCACAGGCCCATGTAGCGCTCCAAGTCAACGAACGTTACGGTCTGCGGCGGCGACGGACAGCCACTCAGGGCCCCGCCCGTCAGGACGAGGACCAGTGCTATAGCTCCCAAGGAAATGCTCTGAGATGCCCAACGCAGTCTCCTCATGGTAGCAGGCCTCCTCTGTTCGAATTCATTCTACCATGGTAACGAAACACCGTGTCCCCGCCGCGAATTCCGCCGCATGGCTGCGGAGGCCATAGCCCAAGTGTCGTTCGAGCGCCGCGACGAGTGCCTTGGGGATAACCGAGATTTCCCACATGGGTGTGCCCGGGGCCGTTCGCATTCATTCTTACGCGTTGCTAGCACTGAACCTACAGGTTATTCCGAAAAAGCTCAAAGAAGCTTCAATAGTACTCAGAATCATCAAGAAATGCTGCGCATAGCGTTCCCGAAAGCTCAATGTGGTCGCGTACTCGACGTCGAACACCCTCGTTTTCTATCCACATCGAGGCGGTACGCGCTTGTTGCATCACCCACTTGGAATCGGGATGATAGGCGCTTGGACTATGAAACACTGTCCGGCTTCCGAGATCAATGAACACGAGAAAACAAGCCCTGCGGATTCCTCCGAGCGTGAACATAGGCTTGTTGAAGAGATCGCTGCTCACCATCGAGTCCAAGTGGGCGGGGGCAAACGTCGTCCATGGGATAGGCGGCTTCTTCGTAGCCTCCCGCGGCTCGGGAATGGGACTGCTGTGGACGCTGAGATGGTGGGGCGACGAGCAGAGGTCGTGAAAGTGGAAGTGACCTTGACGGCAAGGGCGCAGAGGGCTACATCTGCGGGAAACGACTGTGCTCTGGTTACAGGCGGTTGAACATGACAAATAGCAGTCCAAGGGGTCTGGCCAAGAGCTTAAGCTTTCTCGACGTGTTCTGTATCGCGTCGGGGGCGATGATCAGTTCGGGCATATTCATTCTGCCCGGGCTGGCTTACGCGCTGGCTGGTCCGGCAGTCATTATTTCGTACGCTCTCGCTGGATGCTTGGCGTTAATCGGCATCATGAACGTCGCCGAATTGGCGACAGCGATGCCCAAAGCCGGCGGGGATTTCTATTACGTCACGCGGAGCCTGGGGCCCCTGGCAGGCACCGTTTCCGGACTTCTGAGCTGGTTTGCCTTGTCGCTCAAAACGTCGTTCGCGATTTTCGGCATGGCAGAAGTGGTCCATCTGCTCACTGGAATACCGATACTGATGGTCGCTGCACCGATTTGCCTTGTCTTTACGGGCCTGAACATCTTTGGGGTCAAGGAAGCGGCCCGGCTCGAAGTCGTGCTTGTCATCAGTCTGTTGGCCCTGATGGCGCTCTACTTCTTTGTTGGTTTGGACGGCGTAAGACCTGAACACTACTTGCCTGTCTTGCCCCACGGACTGAACGCGATTTTCTTCACCGCTGGCTTCGTGTTTGTTTCTTTCGGAGGCCTGCTCAACATCGCCACGTTAGCTGAGGAGGTAGAGAATCCCACACGCAACATTCCGCTGGCCTTCATCTCCTCGGTGATCGTCATTACGGTCGTGTACACAGGTCTGCTTTATGTGACGGTAGGTGTGCTGCCCGCCGAACGACTTGGTGGATCCATGAGCCCGTTGGCCGATGCGGCGCGGTCGGCAGCGGGATGGACGGGCTACATTGTCGTGACCATCGCGGCGATGCTGGCGTTTATCACGACCGCCAATGCCGGCATCATCTCTGCGTCCCGGTACCCACTGGCCCTGAGCCGCGACAACCTCTTGCCCCGGCCATTTCAGCACGTCAGCAATCGGTTCGGCACGCCGGTGACGGCAGTCGCAGTTACGGGACTAGTGGTCTTTCTTTCATTGCTGCTCGATCTCGAACTGCTGGTCAAAGCCGCTTCCACCGTCGTCTTAACGACGTACGTGCTCGCCGGCGTGGCCGTAATTGTGCTGCGCCACAGCGGCCTTCAGAACTATCGGCCCACCTTCCGAGTGCCCGGCTATCCGTGGTTGCCGGGACTCGGTATTGCGGCCTTTTGCCTTCTGATAGTGGATATGGGCCTCGCCACCATCGAGATCAGTCTGGGCCTTGTACTGGCGGCTTTGCTGACCTATCTCCTGTATGGACGTAAGCGCTCCAATCAGGAGTACGCTCTTCTGCATCTCATCGAACGCATCACCTCGAAAGATCTTGCCTCTTATTCTTTGGAATCCGAGCTGAAGGCCATCGTCAACGAGCGAGACCAAGAGAACCAGGACGAGTTCGACAACGCTGTTCACGAAGCGATCGTGCTGGATATTGACGAGTCCTGTGACCGCGATATGCTCTTTGCGCGGGTGTCGACACACGTTGCCCCCCGCTTACAGCTAAGCCCTGAACGCGTCCAGGAACTGCTTACAGCCCGCGAAGCGCAGGGTAGCACGGCCCTGTCCGATTTCGTGGCGGTGCCGCACCTTGTTTTGCCTGGCAGTGGGGCCTTCCACGTCGCGTTGGTTCGCTGTCGAAAGGGCATAGATTGGGGGAAGGGCTACCCGTCTATCAAGGCCGTTTTCATCATCTACGGCACCAAGGACCAGCGGAGTCTACATCTTAAGGCGCTTGCGGCGATAGCGCACATCGTGCAGAAGCGCTCATTCGAGCGGCGATGGACACAGGTCAAACACCTGGATCAATTGCGGGACATCCTGCTTCTGAGCGAACGCAAAAGGCATTAGACGGACTGCAGCGACGTTGACAATGGTCTCTCTCCTGGAAGGCAGTTGTTTTCGTGGCCTGATCGTACCTCCATTCTGGGAGCAAAGCCGTGTAGCTTTCGGGCGGTGCCAGGTTATGATGGGTAGCGCGGGATGCGATGAAAGCTTCGCAATTGCTGTTGGTGCTTCCGCCTGACCCGGATACTGAGGAAGCTTGACCCGTTTGCTTCTTGAAAGTAGCATAGGATCAGAGTACGCGTGCTGAAAGCAGACAACGGTTCGCGGTCGCCTTTGTGTTAAGAGCATTTGTGCGTTTCCAGGAGATGGACCCGCCTTGAAGGACAATGCGCCATGTCGCAGCTAATCCATCTCGTTTACAGCAGTGCGGCCACACGCCCATTCAGTCATCGTGACCTAATGGCCCTCCTTGCAAGTTCGCGCCGCAAGAACCTCCAGTCTAGCGTGACAGGGATGCTTCTCTATGCGCAGGGCAGTTTCTTCCAGGTTCTTGAGGGCGAATCGAACAAGGTGGACGCGCTCTTCGAGACCATTAAGCGGGATGAACGTCACAGCAAGGTAACGGTGATCATCCGCGAACCGATTGCCCACCGCTCGTTCAGTGATTGGACAATGGGTTACGCGGATATTACGCCAGAGGAAGTGGACAAGATCCTAGGCGCGAACGACTTCTTTGGCAAAGCCGAGTCCTTCGGTAAGCTGGGCCAAGGCCGCGCCAAGAAACTCTTGGCGGCGTTCAGGCAAGGACGCTGGCGCGCGCGGTTGACTGATACCAACGTCGACCCGCCAGAGACCACGAAACAGTCCGCCGTCACATCTTATCCTGGCTTCTCTTACGCTTTTCAGCCCATTATCAATGCAAAGACTCGCAAAGTCTTTTCTTATGAAGCGTTGGTACGCGGGAAAGGCAATGAGCCGGCCGAATACCTTTTCGAGCAAGTCCCCGTGTCCGAAATGCACAGGTTCGATGAGCATACCCGTACGGTAGCCATAGAGTTGGCGGCGCGCATGGGGCTATCGACGCACCTGAATCTCAACTTTCTTCCGTTGAGCGTAGAGTCCTCGCCGACGGCCTTAGCCTCCATACTTGGCGCTGCAGAACGTTACCATATCCGGCCCACACGACTCGTCCTGGAGATCCTCGAAAGAGAACTCATAAGTGACTTCGACAGGTTCCGGACTGCGGTTAATCAACACCGGGGTTCTGGGCTGAGCTTCGCCATTGATGATTTCGGTGCGGGGTATGCCGGCCTTAATCTGCTTGCGGATTTTCAGCCAGAGTTCATTAAGCTCGACATGCATCTGGTCCGCGGCATCGAGTGTAACGGCCCGAGGCAAGCCATTGTGCGGGGCATTATGCGCACCTGCCTGGATCTGGGTATCGACATCATTGCAGAGGGTGTCGAGACCACCGATGAGTATGGATGGTTGAGCAATGAGGGGATCGAGCTGTTTCAGGGATGGCTGTTCGCGCGGCCCGAATTTGAGGAACTCCCAAAGTCCTTTCACATGCCTCGCTGAGAGAGGTGGCCGCACCCGAAATATGCAAGCGGTCCATTAGAGTCAGTAACCACCAGCTCTGCTGGTGGTTACTGACTCGTACGCAGCCGGTATCACAGGGGATTCTTGGCTGGCCGCTCTGGCAATCGTTCTCGCCGGATGCGCCACAGTGGAGCCTCCTCAGACAGTCACCCACGTTGACCTCGAACGCTACATGGGCGTTTAACACGAGATAGCCAAATTCCCGGTGTTCTTTGAACGGGGCCTTGTTGCGGTGACGGCGGAATACAACCTGGAAGAGGACGGACGGATTCGGGTGAAACACCAGGGGTTTAAGGGGGCGTTTGAGGGAAAGACGGCAATCATCGAGGGATACGCCACTGTCCCCGCCCCAGAGAGCCCGGCCAAGCTCCGCGTCCGCTTTGACCCCTTCCCAGTCCGGTTCTTCCCGGCGGACTACTGGATCATCGAGTTGGACCAACACTATGCTTACGCGGTCGTTTCCGGGCCATCGCGCAGAAACCTCTGGATAATGAGCCGAACACCAACGATCGACAGAGCCACTTACGATGAATTGCTGGCACGTCTCGGGCAACGCGGATTTGATATCAACAAAATCGAGAAGACACAGCACCCAGACCATTAACGGAGACAGTATTAGACGATGTGCCTGATATCCAAGCTGCCCCAAATGATGTCTTGCTCTGCGGCAGAGCTCTTTTCCGGGAGTATGCGCGCTGGCGGCAATGAGAAACGCTCGCGCACCGGTTGGGGCTCCACCTGCCCAAGGCATGCGACCCTAGATACCAATGGTATCCTGCAGTCTGCCGGGCATAGTCTTAGGGTTTTTCCCTCTTCCCCACCCCCGATGAGCTCCATATCCTAGACGTGCAGGTTGCCCGAAATGAAGGGAATGCCGTAGGAGCGGCTAATCAGATTCGCCGCAATTCTCCCTGATTCATAAATCGTGGGAAGACCGCTCCCGGGATGGGTGCCCCCACCGACCAGGTAGCAATGGTCGAGTTCCTCGAACTTGTTGCGCGGCCGGAAGTAAATCATCTGGCGCCAATTGTGGGCTAAGTTAAAGGTCGCGCCCTCATAGGTGCTGTAGTCGCGCTCCCATTCCTGCGGCGTAATCACCTTCTCTTCGCAAATATGCGCGCGGATTCCCGTCATGCCCAATCGGGTTTCAAGAGCGTCTAGCGTCACTTCCCGAAGCGCGTCCTTTTGTGCGGCCCAGTCGACACCTCCGCGAAGGTTGGCGACAGGTACCAGCACATAGAGCGACGAACAACCGGTAGGCGCCAGCGTGGAGTCGGTACGTACGGCGTTCCGCACATAAAACGAGATATCTTCACCAAGCTCTTTCCCGCGGGATACAGCCTCGATGTTGGCCCGGTAGTCGGAGGCGAAGCAGATGGTGTGATGTGGAAGGTCGTATTCCTTGTCCAGGCCGAGATACAGCATAAAGGTTGAACAGGAGAGGCGCATGCGCTTCAGTTTGGCGGGGGTGTACTTCCGCATCGTCCCGGGCTCGAAAAGGTGGGTTGCCGCGTGGCCGAAATCGGCGTTAACGACCACGTCATCGGAAAAGACCTTTTCGCCGTTGTCCAATTCGACGCCGCAGGCAACGCGGTCATTGGTCAGAATCTTGCTAACGGGCACGCCCAGGTGAATATCCGCCCCATTCTGTTTCGCCACGTCAGCCATGGAATCGGAGATGCGGCTTAAACCGCCGATGGGATGGTAAACACCCATGCTATGTTCAATGTAGGGAATGATAGAGAATAGGCCCGGGCAGTCCCAGGGAGACATACCGAGGTACTTGGCTTGGAACGTGAAGGCAAGAGCCAACTGCTCATCTTTGAAATAGCCTTGCATTACCTGGAACAGGCTACGTCCCAGGGCAAGATGCGGGATGGCCGCGACCATGTCAACAGTGAGCAGCGTGCGCCACACATGGTAGGGCTTCTGAAGACAAGGAAAGAGCCTGGCAAACCGGACCGCTTCCCGTTTCCGAAACGCGTAGTAGCCTGCCTCGCGGCCAGGATACAGCCGCCGTATTTGCTCGACCATCACCTCCGGATCACTGGTAGGTTCAAACACTTTGTCGTGGAACTGGAGGCGGTACATCGGCTCAATGCGGCGCACATCCATGAGGCCATCCGTCGCCGCGCCGGCCTCGTGGAAGACTTCATCGAGGACACTCTTGAGCATCAAGAACGTTGGGCCGGTGTCGAAGGTATAGCCCCCAAGCTCGATAGGCGCGTTACGACCGCCTACCCGGCTCTTGGTCTCAAAAACGGTTACACGGAATCCGCGCCGAGCAAGGATCATGGCCGCCGTCAAACCACCGGGACCTGCGCCAACGATCACGACATGCTTCTCTCTGGCCTTCATGCTACCTCCGCGCTCGCGCACATGCGACAGTGTATCCTTCACCTGCCAAGTGCACCGCTCGCCCTATTATAGTCCAAAAAGTTACCGCCGCATGAAAAGACGACAAAAACGCTTCACTGTGGCCAATGAGTGCCGCGTTGGCGGATAACGAAAACGAAGGTCAGGCCAGGTCGATCTCCGGAGGACACTCTTGTAGTGCGTGAAACAGTCAAAGCCGGCCTTACCGTGGTAGCTCCCCATGCCGCTTGCACCAAGGCCGCCGAAGGGAAGGGTTTTACCGAACGCTTGGGTCATCGTGTCATTAACGCAGACTCCCCCGGACGCCGTTTCGGCGAGAATGCGAGCCTGAAAAGCACGGTTGCGAGCGAAAACGTACAGGGCAAGCGGTTTGGGGCGCCGTTTCAACGAGACAAGTACTTCGTCAATGTCATTAAAACGTAACACCGGCAAAATCGGCCCGAAAATCTCCTCCTGCATCACGGGCGCCGAGGGAGATACGTCCGCCAGTATGGTGGGAGCCATGAAAAGTCCATCAGCTTCATGCTCGCCTCCGCAGACGAGGCGACCTTGTCCTAGGTAGCCGAGCAGGCGGTCAAAATGGCCCCGGTTTATAATGCGCCCGTAATCCGGGCTCTGCCGCGGCGCGCCCCCATAAAACTCATTGAGTACACTCCCCAACGCCGTGAGAAACTCCCGCTCGACAAGGGCGTCCACCCAGACATAGTCCGGGGCCATGCAGGTCTGCCCCGCATTCATACATTTGCCCCAAAGAATGCGACGTGCAGCAAGCGTCAAGTCGACGTCATGGCAGACAATGCAAGGGCTCTTGCCCCCCAGTTCCAGAGTGACAGGCGTCAGATGCCGCGCGGCGGCTTCCATGACTTGGCGTCCGACACGTATGCTGCCGGTAAAAAAGATGTAGTCGAATCCCTGATTCGTCAACTCTTCCGCGGTCTCCGGCCCGCCCTCAGCCGCGGTAATGTAGTCCTCTGAGAATGTGTCCAGCACCATCCTCGCAACCACGGCGGATGTTGCCGGCGCAAGCTCAGAGGGTTTGAGGCAGACGCAATTGCCCGCGGCAATAGCCGCTACCAGCGGGGAAAGAAGGAGTTGAAACGGGTAGTTCCAAGGACCGATGATAAGCACCGTGCCGTAAGGTTCGGGAAGGATAAGGCCCCGGGACGGCCACGCAAGCAAAGGGCCGCGCCGGCGCCTCGGCCGCGCCCAGCGGGCCAAACGTTGGAGCGTGTACGAAATGTCGCTTAGGACAAATCCCACCTCCGATACGTACGCTTCCTGACGGGGTTTATGGAGATCTTCGTAGAGTGCCTCTAGTATGTCTGACTCGCGTACCTCGATGGCACACCCCAGCGCGCACAATTGCTCCTTGCGGAAGTCCAAAGACCGTGTCTTCTGGGAGTCATAGAAAGCGCGGAGTCGTGTTAAGACGCTCCGGGCGGACACAACACGCGAGGAACAACCACTTGTAGCGGGGATTGCGTCTTCTTGCATGCTGCGTTTTCCTCACCGGCATCGTCGAGGCGTGCGGCCTATTCAGGGTTACACATCTTGGAAACTATACTCAAGCATTTCCTGCCGCACGGCAGCCAATTGCTGACCAGAAGCAAAGGCGTTATTATGGATGTTGGTAGGTAGGTGCTTACCCGAGAGAGAAAGCCTGTGATGCGACTGTGCCTTGCCGGAGTGGGGTTTCTGCTTCTGCTGACTTCAACAGGAGTGTACCCTTCTCAACTTCAGGGCCAGCTCGAGCACGGAGTTGAGCTGTTCTACGAAGGCTACCGCGCGTGGGACAGAGAGAGGCTCTCGGAAGCTGTCAACCTCTTTCAGAAAGTCTGCGAGACAGCACCGGAAGACTACCTGGCCCATTACTGGCTGGGCGTTGCACGTTTCCATGTTTTGGTACACCGGCAAGGCGATACGAAGCGCTCGCTTGAAAACCGGGAGTTTGGTCATCTCTTGAGAGAAACACGGAAGGCGCTCGAAAAAGCGG
The DNA here is from genome assembly GCA_963674865.2 of Candidatus Hydrogenedentota bacterium. Lineage (GTDB taxonomy): Bacteria > Hydrogenedentota > Hydrogenedentia > Hydrogenedentales > SLHB01. Next base: position 1,974,929 of record CAXXYE010000009.1, on the reverse strand, counting down.
CGGAACTCAAGCAATCCGATTCGGAGGCGCATGCACTGCTGGGCACGCTGGCCGGTATGGAAATCGCCCGGCATCCCTCACATGCTCTTTGGCTGGGGCCCGCTGTGCTGCGCCACAAGCGGCATGCCTTGCGCCATGGGCCAGACAATCCTCGGGTCCATTACCTCCTTGGCGCGGCCTTTGTCCAAGGGCCGGGCTTTCTTGGAGGCGCGGAGAAGGGCCTGCCCCATTTGCTGCGTGCGGCGGAACTCTTTCAGGTTCCTGTAGCCCTACATGGGAAACCACGTGCATCGGCGCCAACGTGGGGCCACGAACACTGCCTCACACTTCTCGGGCAAACCTACGAGCATCTGGGGAATCTGGACAAAGCAGCGCAGTATTTTCGCAATGCCATAGCGTTGAATCCTCAAAACAAACTGGCGCAACGCCGGTTAGACATGCTAAAGCGGGGAACCGGAAGCGATGAATAAGTCTTGTGCGGGAGAGAGAGACAAACACGTCGTTGTGGTCGGTGCAGGGCTGGGCGGAATCTCTGCCGCGATTTCACTTGCACAGGAGGGCTACCCGGTCGCGATTTACGAGAAAAACGGCCAAATTGGAGGCAAACTGAACGTCTTGAGGGCGGAAGGCTACACCTTCGATTTGGGTCCATCCATTCTAACGCTTCCACACTTCTTTGAGCCCCTTTTCGACCGTTCGGGCCATAGAATGTCCGATTACTTCACTATCTTGCCCGTCCGGCCGCATTGGCGGAACTTCTTCGAGGATGGTGCCGCCATCGACCTCTACCCTGAGCCGGACCGCATGGCTGAGGAGGCCCGGAAGGCAGGGGAAAGACCGGAGGCGCTAGAGGCTTTCTTGAGGTATTCGGCGCAGCTCTACGATCTAGTCAACGACGGCTATTTCCAGAAAGGCTTAGACACATCCGCGGACTTCCGCCGACACTATGGGCTCCTCAACTTCCTGAAATTCGACCTGTTCCGCAACATGCATCAGAGCGTTGCCCGGTATTTAACGCGCCCTCATCTACGCGACATCTTTGACTTCTTTATCAAGTATGTGGGCTCCTCGGCGTATGACGCCCCTGCCTTCATGAACTGTTTGGCTACCATTCAGTTCCGGCACGATCTGTGGTACGTCGAAGGCGGCATGTACAACATTGCCCGGGGGCTCGCACGTTTGATAGAAGAACTCGGAATTCAGGTGCACCTTAACTGCGAGGTCGTCGAAATTCGAACAGACCAAGACCGCGTGACAGGACTTACGCTAAGGGATGGCGGCGTGGTCAATGCGGACATAATCGTAAGCAACATGGAGGTAATCCCCGCGTACCGCGATCTATTGCACGAGGACAAGCGCTTTCTCAAGAAGCTGCGCCGCTTCGAGCCAGCCTGTAGCGGCTTGGTCCTCGATCTCGGCCTCGATACAACGTATTCACAACTCGCTCATCACAACTTCTTCTTCTCCGGAGATCAGCAAACCCATTTCAACAGCGTGTTTCATAAGAGGCAGATACCTGACGATCCCACCATCTACCTCGTAGCCGCTTCCAAGAGCGATCCCACCGTGGCCCCGCCGGGCTGCGATTGTCTGAAGATTCTCCCGCACATCCCCCACATTGACCCGGACCGACCGCTGACCCGCGACGACTACGCTGCGTTGCGTAACCGCGTCGTATTGAAATTGGAGCGGATGGGGCTTTCGGATTTGCGGCAGCACATAGTCTTCGAACACATGTGGACGCCTTTGGACATCCAGAGTATGTATTACTCAAACCAAGGTTCCATCTACGGTGTCGTATGCGACCGATTCAAGAACCTGGGCTTTAAGGCGCCCAAACAGAGCCCACGGTATCCTAACCTCTTCTTCGTAGGCGGATCCGTGAATCCGGGTGCCGGCATGCCCATGGTTGTCCTGTGTGGACAAAATGTGTGCCGCGCAATCTTGGCATGGGACACATGATACTCCTGACCTTCATCATCTTTCTGTTTTGGGGTACGGCGTTCCTTTTCCTATTCCACATTCCCACATGTGAGCGCTCCGGACAGCAACACTCCTATCCAAGATTATCGGTGATCGTACCGGCGCGCAACGAGGAACGGAATCTACCCCGTTTGCTCGTATCATTATCAACACAGGGCATTCAGCCACACGAGATAATCGTCGTCGACGACGACTCAACAGACCGCACATCCGACGTGGCGCGCGCCGCCGGAGCCATCGTTATAGAGTCAAAGCCCCTACCAGAAGGATGGACTGGCAAAACGTGGGCATGTACGCAGGGGGCGGACACGGCTACGGGCGAAATACTCCTCTTCCTCGACGCAGATACATTCTTCGAGGACGGCGGCCTGCGCACCATTCTTGACACCTATCTCGATGGACGTGGCGCGCTGTCGGTGGCTGCCTATCACAGTGTCGAGCGGCTTTACGAGGAACTGTCCGCGTTCTTTAACATCCTTATGGTGGCTGGCACGGGTGCGTTTGCCATTGGTGGGCGCAACCGCCCTGCCACGGGACTCTTGGGACCTTTCCTAATGGTTGACCGCCAAAGCTACGCAGCCGTCGGAGGGCACGGGGCGGTGAAGGACAAGATCCTTGAGAACCTCCATCTTGCTAGGACGTTCCGTGAGCGGGGAGTCCTTACACGCTGCCTTGGAGGCAGAGGCAGCTTCAACATACAGATGTACCCTGAAGGCCTTCGGAGCCTGATACAGGGCTGGAGCAAAGCGTTCGCCTTCGGTGCAGCCGAGACCCCGACTTGGATCATGCTTGCCAGTGTGGGGTGGTTCACCGGGGCCATTCTCGCTGCCGCCTTTCTGGTGTGGGGTACCATAGCCAGCACAATGGCGCTGTGGCTTGGCGCAGGCCTCTACCTGCTCTTCGTGCTGCAACTGCAGTGCATCCTCCGGCGAATTGGGGCGTTCAGACTGGTTACGTCGGTCTTCTACCCGATTCCGCTCTGCTTCTACCAAGCCGTTTTTGCTCGGTCAATGTACCTGAGACTCTGCGGCAAACGGGTATCCTGGAAAGGTCGCGAGACAGGGGAGAAAACGAGGGAGGACTGAGGACGTCAACGTGCTTGTCGAGTTGCCCCTTCTATGGTTAGTAGTGTTAAACGTCGCGGCGTGGCCCATCATCCATATGACGGCCGCTTGGCTCGGCACGCAGCTGCCCATAGCGCTGTTCCGACCCGACCATTGGTGCTACCGGGAGCGTTCATGGGAACTTGGCGGACGTTTGTACGAGGTCATGTTCGCTGTGCGACGTTGGAAAGGTCTGCTGCCGGACGGGGCTGCACTATTCAAGAAGGGGTTTCCTAAGAAACGCCTAAACGCAAACCATCCCGAATACATCAATCGGTTCGCGAGGGAAACCTGCCGTGGTGAGGCCGTGCATTGGAGTGTGCTTGCCTGTTCGGCCCTCTTCTTTCTCTGGAATCCTTGGTGGGTCGGTTGGCTGATGGTGGCTTACGCGGTCGCGGCCAATCTCCCGTGCATTGTCACCCAAAGATACAACCGCATTCGTTTGATGCGCCTGCTCGCCCAAACCAGCAAAGGATGGCGCCCGCTCCGGTCTAGTAAGTGATACCGGTTCTCAAACCGCGTCAATCTCAGCAGATAGTGTTTTTATATCCTCGGACCCTCAGGGAGCAGGCTTTGAAGAATAAAAAGGAAGCTCTTGGGGAGTGGCAAATGACCTTTCCGACGCGCCCACCTTCAAGGCCATGGACCTGTGGGCCCACTCCAACTAAATGAGAACTCGACCTCAGCCTGTGCGGAAGCGGGTCACCGGAAGCCGTGGAATTAGCGGTGGTGTGCTATAGAATCTCAGAATTTGGGCTCAGCGGGAAACAGTGAATCTCGATTCGCCATGAGTTCTTCACAGCTGTCGATGTCATCGGGGATCGGAACCAGTATGATTGGGTTGAGACCGGGGTCTTCCCACTGCTTTGGATCATTCGGTGTGTTCAGGATGCAAAGCGATGCGCCAACCACTAGCTGTTCCGAATCGTCAATCACCGAGCCGCGCAAGCTACCTTCGGAATAGAGCGTCAAGTCATTCTTGAATATCTCACGACGAGCAAGATAGATCTCACCTTTAATCAGGCCGAACAATTTCACGAACACCGTGACGCCTGGCTTTCCATCGTTGTCATCATCGGTGATCAGCGGATCATTGGGGTCCATTGATAGCGGCTCGTCGGGATTGCCATCGATCCCGATCAGCGTGGGTGTTGCGGGACGCCATATCTTCCATTTCCCGGCTTCTTCATAAACATCGACTATTGCGCTCCGGGGGACGATGGCTTGTGTAGCCTCATCCGGGAACATGGTGACCATATTCTGATTGGCTCTATGTTCAGCGTGACAGAAGCTGTCGTACTCGACAAGCTCGCCATCTTCGATGACCAAATCCGTGAAGCCATAAGAGATCACAAACGTGGACAGGGGTCCGTTGGGCGTCTCGCCGTCATAGGCAACCACATCGTAGTGGGCATAATGCCCTGCCATGGCGGCCATGGCTTCTTCCTTGCTCGCGGGCGCCTCCCAATTCGGATCGTTGACCGGCGTCTCGTACAGAGGGCTTTCCGGCCAAGGCTTCGGATTTGAACATCCCACAAGGAAGAAGCCGCCGATGACCACTGCGGTCAGCGTCAATATGAAAGAAGATGCCTTCAAAACTACTGATTACCCTGCATCGCTAGAATCGAGTTTTCAATCTGTCTCTGTTATAACAAGCCAGCTAGAAGGATCTATTTCGCTTCAGGGTTCGCCAAGTGTTGTGCTTCCTGAAAACTCATCTGTTTTCGATTGCCTTGTACGCTGAGCTGAATTCAGAGAATTGGCCAAGATAATGCCCAGATGGAATACTCGTTATGGTCCCATGTTCAGCAAACCGCATAGGAATAGCTCAAGTGAAGAATACGAAATGCCATGTTGTTTCGTGGTTGAGTAGTGGGTCACCACTCCGCAGATCTTTGGCAGTTAGTCTCGCGCTTCTATTCCTGCTGTTGCCCAGCCGAGTGGGGGCGGAGCTGATAGTCGTCCAAGCGGCGGAAATGGCGGGAATCGACCAGTGGAAAGAGGGGCAGTCTTGGGGAGCAGGCAACTTCTTCACCTCGAATGGTTCACCTGTAAGCAAGCACGTTGCCTTTGAGGGTGGTGAGTATCAAGTCTATGCCCGAATTTATACGTCACCTTCAGCGCCAGCAGACGTCCGTATCTGGGTGAACGACTCTTGTCTAATTCCGCCCATGCAGGCGAAGGTGTGCAAGTTCGGATGGGTGCGCGTGGCATCGGTGATCCTGCCCAAGAGCGAGGCTGAAATCCGCGTGGAGTCACCAACCCCGGGCCAAGCTAGTAACCACAGCTTTGCGGCCGTGGCCTTCTGCTCGACGCCAATGGACGATCGAATCGGCCGAATTATCCAGTTCACGGAATGGCTCAGGAGCGAGCTGGTGCGGCTTGAAGCCCCTAAACTCGCTCCCAGGTCGGTGGCGGAAGTCAGCGAGCGTCAGCAACTGCTGCGGAGCCGGGTGCTGAACGCCCTGGGGCTCGACCCCCTTCCACCGCGGACCCCCTTAAACGCCAGCGTCAAAGGCCGAATTGACAGAACGGACTACGTCATTGAAAAGATCGCTTACGAAAGCCGGCCAAACCACCTCGTGCCCGCGCTGCTCTATCTGCCGAAGAACATTACGGAACCCGTTCCCGCGATCATCAGTGCCATCGGCCACTGGAGCTACGGCAAGAGTTCCGAAAAACCTCAACTGCGGGGTATCGGGCTCGCGAAACATGGGTATGCCGTATTGGCCATTGAGGGCGTTTATGCCTGGGAACGGCATATCCCCGGCAACAACGAGGGTTTTGGCCCCTTGGTCGCTGGAGGCGCCATCGCGGGCCACGAAGTATGGGACATCATGCGCGGGGTGGACTACCTGGAGTCGCGACCCGATATAGATACCACGCACCTGGGGATTACCGGGGCCTCAGGCGGGGGCCTGCAGACCTTCTACGCGGGCGCGGTGGATGAGCGCTTCGACGCGGTGATGCCTGCCGTGGCGCTTTGGCCCATGTCGGAACTCGCCTTGAACTTCTATTACTCCGGCGACAATTGGGTGCCGGGGATCTCTCAAATGGGCGGCATGGCCAGCCTGATCGCCATTACGGCGCCAAGGGCCATGCTCATCATGAACGTGGACGCCGACTACGCCACATCCTACGCGTGCGAGCAGATGGTCAACGCCGCGCGGCCTTTCTATCGGCTTTTGGGCGCCGAGTCACGGCTGCTACACACAATCGAACCGGGTGTGCACGATTACACAAAGCGCATGCGCGAGACCACCTATGGGTTTGTCGACCGCTGGCTCAAGGGCACGGGCGATGGGTTTCCCGTTGACGAGCCGCCCCTGGAAGACGAGTTGTTCGATGAGACCGACCCCGCGATTCTGGTCTTTGGCGGAAAAGGTATCCCGGAAGAGGGCGCCGAAACCGTAGATAGCATCTGGATTGACCGGGCGGCCACACTCCGTTCGAAGTTGCGTCCCGAGCCCTCAGCCCTGCCCGGGAAGGTCCGTGCATTGCTCAACCTACCGGGCCTTGAGGCCCCGGAAGCCGTGCCAACCAACCGGGGCTTCCTGCTCACGACCGACCCCGGCGTGCAGGTGGCCGTACTGCGGATGGGCAAAGGGCCGCGAGCCGTCATCTGGCTCGGGGAGTCTGATTTTGAGACGGAATCACAGCGAGACGAGGTGCAGGCCCTGGCCCGTCATGCCACGGTGTTTGTGGTGGAGCCGCGCGGCGCTGGCATGCGGGGTGAAATGCACATTCTGCGTCAGGCTCCCATCGTTATGGGACGTCCACTCGGCGGGATGTGGGCATATGACCTACTGTGTGTTGTGAACTACTTGGAGGGTCAGCAGGAGTTTGAGAGTGTCTTGGTGGCGGGCCGGGGCCGTGAAATGGGCTTGGCGTGCCTGGTCGCGTCGCTCCTGGACAATCGTATCAAGGGGACGGCAATCGACGGGATGTTCTCGAGCTTTGTGCAGCTTGTGGGTTACGACAATTCGGCTTCAAAAATCCCCGGGATTCTAAAGGTAGCTGACGTCGAACACCTCGTGCGCGCTGCCGGTGAGGACCGAGTTCTTCTGAATAACATGGACAGATCCGAGTGGGCGGGAGCGCTCACGGCTTCCAACAAGCCTGCCGTCGCTTTTTTTGAGGAATGGTCGCAAGCCGAATACAAATGAAGAATGCGCCGCCCGAGCACGGTCAAGATCTAGAAACCGAAGACGTCGGTGGAGAAACCATGACAAAGAGGTTTGTATTTTGCACTCTGTTGATAGGGCTCGTCGTGTTGGCGTGGGGTGTAAGAGCGGAGGACATTTCCCTGAACGGCTCGTGGCGGTTCGCCTACACTACGAACCCGTCTCCAGCGGAAGTCGTCGAGAGATTCACCGTTGCGGTGATGATCCGCCCCAACCCGCAGCTTCCCACGGACGATCAGTTTGCCCTCGACATGGCGGTGCCGGGGTACTGGGATGACCAGTTGAGCTACATTCCCGAAGCACCTTGGGGCAGCAATGTTGCATATTATGGGGGCTCGAACGCCCATCCGATCCGGTTTCCCTATCGGGGTTCAGGCCGGCCGCGCCACCCTGACGCGGGGTTGCCATTCGTCCAGGGTGTCGGTTGGTACAAGAAGCAGTTTGATGTTCCCCGCGACTGGGATGGCCGCACCGTTATCCTTCGGGTAGGTGGCGCACGCGTTGATACCTACTGCTACCTGAACGGTGTATATATGGACATGCACCATGGTCACGACACACCGGCGGAATTCGATTTGACAGGCGAATTGCTCTGCGGTGAGACCAACGAGATTGTCCTGGGTGTCGACAACGCGGTGCGCTGGATCAACAGCTGCGCCCTTCGCGGGTACGCGGGCGGGTCCGGGGGAATCTATGGCGATGTCTCTTTGCACGTGTCGGCGGGCTCCGGTCGCATCGCATCGTACTATGTGTATCCGGAGGAGGGCCTGGGGCAGTTGCGATGGAAAGCCGAACTAACTGCCCCCGCTGGACTGCCTCGCGACACGCGCCTTGTCTGGAGGATAGCAAACACCCAGGGCGAGACTATTCGCAATGGTGAAGTGGCCGTGCGGGCCTTGGCGGCCCGTGAAGTGCTCACTGTAGATTGGGCCTGCGTTTCGGATGGGGTCAAGCCCTGGAGCATCTGGGAGCCCACCCTTCACGAAATCGAGGTACGATGGGAGAACGTGGATGGAACGCCGATAGACGCGGGAAGTCGGCCTTACGGGCTGCGACGATTGGAGCGACGAGATAGGCGTCTCTTTCTCAACGGACGCCCCATCCTCCTGCGAGGGCTGTGCGAGATATACTTCTTCGCCCCCGAAGTTCATCCGCCGAATGATGTGCAGTACTTCCGCGAACGACTAGAACGCCTTAAAGAAGTTGGTTTCAATTACATCCGCTTCCACACGTGGGTTCCCATGGAGTCGTACATGAGGGCGGCGGACGAAGTCGGTATTCTGCTTCAACCCGAACACTCTGTCAGTCCCACCCGCGACCCGCGTGACGATGCGCGCTGGGGCGAGATGATCCGGTCCTGCCGCAACCATCCTTCGGTTGTCATGTACTGCGGGGGCAACGAGGAAGTGGGCCACGAAGGGCTTATTTCGAAGTTCGCCGAGCGCTACCGTGAAGCCAAAGCACTCGCTCCGGATGCGCTCATCATTCCCATGCACACCATGTCCGGGCCGGAATCTGAAGCAGGACACGCCGACCTTCCCCTCCCGCCCCATTTTGAAGACGAAGACGCCTACTATGAGGCCCTATGGGCACGTGTAACGCGGTATTCAGACGTCTTTGCGGCTAGGGCCAATGACTTCAGCTATTCCAACTTCGCCGGACGCGACTGGCGCGAAGTCGAGCCGGAATACACGCACTATGAGCGCCCTATTCTGGCGCACGAATCGGGGATTATCGGCACGTACATCGACCTTTCGCTCGAGTCGCGCTATACGGGCACCATGCCCGCCGACCTTTACAGGGCCGCCCGCGAATATGTCACGGCGGCCGGCCGCCTAGACATGGCTCCCACGTACTATGAGAACTCGGCCCGCTGGCACGGGCAAGCCCGGAAGTTCGTGCTCGAGAACCTTCGCAAGTGCGATGACTTCGATGGCTACGACCTTCTAGGCGCACGGGACAGCCACTGGCACAACTCGGGATACGGATGCGGGATGTTGAACGAGTTCTTCGAGTTCAAGCCCGGCGATACACTCGAGCGCGTGCTTCAGTACAACGGCGAGAGCGTCGTACTCCTGGACAACGCCAAGCGACACATCTTCCGCAGCGGGGAGAGCTTCGACGTACCGGTTATGACGTCCCTCTACGGCGGGGCCGACCTGCGTAGCGGGAACCTTGCATGGCGCCTGCTCGACGGCGAAAACGTGGTCCTGGATGGGGCTCTTGAGAACATACAGGCCCCGGACGGTGCGGTCGCCGAGGTGGGCAATATCGCGTTCAACTTCCCGGAACTGGATGCGCCACGACACCTGGTGCTGGACGTCGCCCTGGAAGGTCCGGGATACGATATTACGAACCACTGGGACTTCTGGGTGTTTCCCGGACGCGAGGCGCCTGCGGTGTCCGCCGCCGCAGACGGCGAGGCGCTCGAACTACTACAAGGCCGGTATCCGGGAATCCGCCCCGTGGCGGAAGCCCCGGAGGCGGCGCTTCGCATCGTGAGAAGGCTTTCCGAAGCCGACGTGGACCACCTCGCGGCGGGCGGCAATGTGCTGCTTCTTGGCGCTGAACCGTTTCCCGCAAACGACACCCGTTTTCAGATCGGCGTGGCCGGCCGCGCGCATATGAACTTCGCCACGGTCATCAACCAACATTCCGCGCTCAAATACGTGCCGCACGAAGGTTGGTGCGACTGGCAATTCAGCAAGCTCCTTGAGAACGGCAAGTGCGTCGAATTCAACAAGTTTCCCGTCGAGTTCAACCCCATCGTGGAAGTTGTGAGTTCCTACAAGTACATCCGCCTGCAGTCGGCGATGTGGGAAGCCCAGACGGAGGGGGGCTGCATCTTCACGGTATCGTTCAACCTCGACATGGACGATCCTGCGACGATCGCGCTTATGGACGGTGTTCTAGAGTACGTGCAGGGTGATGCTTTCCGGCCTAGAATCAGTATGTCGGTCGAGGAAGTGATTCGGCCCCTGCTAAAGGGCGTCCAGTTCAAGAGCCTCAAAGGGAACGACGGGAACTTCTACGCAGGTATGAGCCCCTTCTAGAGAATTGTTCTTTGCATCTTCTGGCACGCGTTACCGACATTACGCATGCAGTCTCGGCCATACAAGCTTCAATGATGTTCAAAATCACCGCGAGTCGCCGCTTCTGCATCTGCTGGAAGAAGGTCAAGAAGTCCTGCTGCGCACGAAACCCGTCTTTCTTGGAGTTGCTGCTTTCGGGCTGCTGTCGCTCCCTCTTGAACCACGACGAGGTCTTTTGGTCCACTCATTGAAGACAGTTTTTGGAACCCACGTCGGGTCTGTGACTCAAACTTGAGATCGCGCTGGTAACTGCGATGAGGCCCGCGCAAGAGGGGGCCTGCGGAGTTGTCCGCTGGTAGTACCCGACCGAGACCGATGTGGGAAGAGCGCCTATCCTTCGGCGTGAAACTGGCAGCGGCGTGGTCGACCCGCAATCTCGACGAGGAGCTACGATAGTCGCTTAATGGTGAAGACGAAGGTGAGGCTATTGTTACCTTAGCCGGCGCGTGGGAGCGATGGAAGGAAAAGGTCATGTTTTGGAATACTGTGCGATTGGGCTTCATTCTGGCTGTTCTTGCAGGAGCACTCATCTGGAGTTCACGTTGCCCTGCGCTGACGGGCCGGGCCATGCAAGGACAATTCGGCGTTCAGGAGCCCCCCGTGTCTGAAAACGGAGTGTGTGCGGGGCATATCGGCGCCTTGCCCTCATTCGAGGCGACGCCGCCGTCCGTAGGCACGCATCTTGTCCGAGTGTCGTTGCCCTTCGCACCCGCTGCGTTGCCCGCGGAGATGGGCCTGTGTGCGCCCTGCGGGGGTGTGGACGTTGTCGCGGACGTGCGCCCGCTCACGTACCATCCGGGCCGGCCGCGATCGGTGCGCCGAGCGTTGGTCACCTTTCCTTTTAACTTCGCGGACACGACAACGCATGATTTCAGGCTTGTTTTGGCCCCACCGGAAGAAGGCGCCCATGGGAGCGATGTGACGGAGCAGGGCAATGGGCTCGAAATTGCGCTCGGCACTCTGGCGATTCATGTCGATCCCGACACCGTCTCCTGGAGTATAGATGCCCGGGAGAGATGGCAGGCCGACCTTATTGCCCCGCCGAGGTCATCCGGGGAGTTTGTTGCAGAAACCGTCGAGGCGGGGCAGCACTACGTCTGGGTGCGACTCCTCCTCCCGGACCCGGATTGGCCGCGGATCATCGAGGTCCAGGCAGATTGCCTGGGTACCGTAGCGATCCAGGGGCACGTGCAACGTCGCGCCGAGGGCGATGCGACGGCGCCGGATCTCGGCTGGCATCTCACCGGCCCCGGACTTCCGGCGGGAATCCAGCACCTGTTTGCAGACGGCAAACCGTGTGTGGTTACTGCATCGGACGGAGCGACCGTTATCACGTTTCCCGTGGCCCCATTGACACGGCGGGGACGCGTAGTGAGCACCGCGGACGAACTGAGGTATCTACGCTGCACCGCCGACGAGAGTGTGCCGTTTCAGAGCATGGTCTGGCGGCGGGCGGCTGTCGTGGTTGGGCCTGCATCCAACACACCCCGAAGCGCCCTCCTCGAACCGGACCTTGCTGTAACCGTTGCCCAAGAAGCGTTTGATGCTGTTTACGGCTCGGGCAGTTCGGCGGACCTCGCGCTATGGCCCGTGCTGGACGACTGTTCAAGATATACGTGGGAAGCAGTGAAAAAGTCTGCCGCCGTGGGCGACGACTACGGAAACATCACCGCTTTTTCATACGGACAACAGCATGGCGGCGCATACGGCATGAACCGGCTCAATCATTGCCCGGCTATATTCGAGGAGGCCTACCGAACCCGCGATAGGGCCCTACGTAACGCGGCGGTGTTGTGGTGCAACAACATGCATGACCTGTCGCTTTGGTGGGGCGACGATGATGATTTCGGCGGTACACGGTACAACAGTGCTTCCGCGACGGGAAGTAAGGAGCGGGACCCGGATTTCATGTGGCGCCTTGACGGCGCGAGCACGTTTTGCACAAAAGGCTACGACGCCTTTTTCTATGCCTATGAAGAGACCGGTGACCCGCGCATGATGGCGGCGTTGCTGAGCCAGCTCGACTACGCGGCAAATCACGTCCACACCGATACGGGCCAATGCCGGAACATCGGTGACGTAGCCGATTTCATGCGCCTGTACCGGTTCACCGGTGGCATCCGGTTCAAGCGGGAGGCCTTGCGGCTGTTCAGCGAACTCCGCACAAAACTGTCGGCTGGCGACTTGTTCAGCCAAGGCGGCGAGCCCATTGTGAAGGACGGTCCATTCATCGATGACGACCAGCACGGCTACGAGGCGCCATTCGCCAAGCCTTACATCATCGGATATGCGTTAGCCGGGTTGCCGGAGTTGTTGGCCGAATGTCCCGACGAGCCGCGCTTGCGCGATGTGGTGCGTGCCGTGGCCGATTTTCTGGCGGCCTCGCAAGACCCGACCGGCGGGTGGCGGTACCCACACCCCGCGAGTTCAGGATTGACTCTCAGCCAGAACATGGAACACGCAGCCCAACTCGTCCGGGCTGCATCGGTGCTCGAGGCCCGCGGCGAGCCCATTGACAACTTGATCGACGCCATTGAACGCGCCCTGCAAGCGAGGGTCGCGGGATTTCGACGCTCGGGCCGTATCTTGGCGTCCGTGACCGGTTGGGAGCAGACAACCGGCGCGATACCTGAAGGGAAGACCATCTACGACCTTTACGCCAAGCCGGATGACCGAGACCCATCCCGCGACTACACTGAGGGCGCGGTGAGTGTGGGTTATTCACCGCCGGAGGGCTTGGTATATTTCCCCGACGTGTTGCGATTCTACCTAAGGCACCGGCCCGCGGAGCGGCTGTTCGGGATGAGCCCTGAGTTGGCCTCTGTGGTGGCGCGTATTCCCGACGGACGGCTACGGCTCACGCCCGCAGATAAGGGATCGTATCTTCGTATCGAACGGCCTGACGATCCGAGCGTCGGTTTTCTGCTTTGGGGGCCCGAATGGGTGACTTTCCCAGAACTGGGTTATTCGGAAGAAGAACTCGGTGGAATGGCCTTGGATTGGAAACGGGATGAAGCGAACGGTGCGGTTTCCTACACGATCGACCGGGAAAGCGCCACGTTTAGCGCCAGCTTTGTGCCGCATCCCGATTATGTTGAGTGCACCTACACAACTTGGCCGAAGCCCGGCGTCGTCCCCAGCGGCAACCTAGGCGTAGGGCCTTGTACTCAGATGAACGGTGGCATCTTCGAGACGGACGCACAAGACCTGCTCAACAGGCTGTGGTTTCTCAGCGACGGTGAGTGGACCAGCGTCGGATCGTGTGCGGGCGGAAATGAGCGCAATGTTCTATACATCACGGGCTACCCTTCGCCGGAGATGACCGGCGGCATGGCCGAGAGCGGATGGCGCACTATTCAGTCGCCTCGGCCCGACAACGCGCTTATCGCTTGCACGAGCCCGGACGGCCGGTGGGTGGCCGCCACGGCAGCGGAGTTCTCGACCAGCCTGTGCAACAACGCGGGGGCATCGCACCGTTGTATCCACTCGCAAGGCTCGACGCCCCTGCGCAAGGACGGTCCCACGACCTTGCGCGTCCATGTGTATCTGCTGGAAGGCACGCTCGACGATCTGCGCGCCCGGTATGAACTGGACGCGGTGCGCTGGCGGGCCGCACCTGCCGCCCCGCCCGAAGCCGTGGCCGGAGTGGACACTTATGGCGTTCGCCGGATGTTGCCGTCGTTCAACGACGCTCGGGTACGGCGCATGGATTTTCCGTTGGCGTGGCAGCACACGGACTTGCCATTCGCGGACTGGCGCGCAGAAGCAAGGCGCGTATACCTGGACAGCTTGTCGACCCCGCCGCGACGGGCGCCCTTTGCCCCCGCCGTGATCGCCGTCGAGGATCGCGAGACGTATGAGGCCCGCAAGATTGCTTTCAACATCAATGCCGACTGCCGCATCAAAGCCTACTTGCTCGTGCCGAAGGGCAACGGCCCCTTCCCGGGGATGATCGCCCTGCACGATCACGGGGCGCATTTCTCCATCGGCAAGGAGAAGGTCGTGCGGCCTTTCGGGGAATCCCAAGCCGTGCTCGACGATGCCACAGCGTGGGTGAACGAGTGTTACGGCGGCCGTTGGATCGGAGACGAACTTGCTAAGCGCGGTTACGTGGTATTCGCCATCGACGTGTTGTACTGGGGAGACCGCGGGCGCATGGAAGGCGTCGACTACGAAGACCAGCAGGCGGTCGGCGCCAACATGCTGCAGCTCGGCTACTCATGGGCAGGGTACAACGTGCGGGATGACATCCGCAGCGCGGAGTTTCTCCAAGGGCTGCCGGAGGTCGATCCCGACCGGATTGCGTGCGTCGGCCTTTCCATGGGCGCCAACCGCACGTGGCATCTCGCCGCCGCGACGGATATTGTGAAGGCCGGCGCCGCCATTTGTTGGATAGGCGATACGGCAACCCTCGCCGAGGAGGGCAATAACCAGACCACAGGGTACTCGGCGTACAGCATGATTCATCCGGATCTGCGCAACGCCCTCGACTATCCCGATGTCGCCGCCATCGCGTGTCCGAAGCCCATGTTGTTCTTCAACGGTTCGCGGGATGGCCTGTTCCCCGTACCCGGCGTGGAAGCCGCCTATACACGCATGCGGGAGGTTTGGGAGTCGCAAGACGTTGCGGAGAGTCTCTACTGCCGACTCTGGGACGTCCCCCACGAGTTCAATGCGGCTATGCAAGAGGACGCCTTTGCCTGGCTTGACCGATATATGAAGTGAGGGAACGGGTCCAAGGAACGAGACGAACTCCGGACAAGGCTACGCTGTCACGACCTTCGCGGCGGAGGCGTGGTCACAGAACGGTTCCTCGGGAATGTGCACGGCAGGTCGGCGTTGTGGGTCCCGTAAGGTCGGAACACTCAGGAAACGTTCAATTCCTTCTATCTGTTGTTCACAGCACCCGTAAACATCCCAAATCTCGACCGATTTGAGCCAAAGACAGCGCTTCCAGGGATCTTCGGGATGCCTGGTCAGTAGTGCTCTTCCCGTTTCCTAAAAGAGCCCACGAGACGCGTCCAAACCTAAAGGCCACCGCGACAGGTTTGGCGCATAACTTTGTGGCTCTCGCTATTTGATGTGGTACCCCGGATTGACTTTGGGGAATTTCGCACCGACGCTTCGCTGCCAGCGGTCCAGCATCTCCGCCAACGCCCGCGCTTTCTCTGGCATGGCCACCGACAGATCATGTTCTTCTGAGACGTCCATTTCGAGGTTGTACAACTCGACATGGTTGTCTTCAAAAAACCTGATCAGTTTCCAGTTGCCGGCTCGTACCGCTGCGCCCGGGCTACCTCCCTGATTGGCGTAGTGCGGGAAGTGCCAGTAGAGCGCTTCGCGTTCGAGGCCGTAGCGCCCCTTCAGAAGAGAAACGAAGCTGACACCATCTACGTGCTGAACCTTCAGCGGTGGAAACCCCGCCAATTCCAACATCGTGGGGTAGAAATCCGTGCTTATGACGGGTGTGTTGCACGTAGCCCCCTCTGGCGTTATGCCCGGACACCTTACGATCAGGGGCTCCCGGATCCCGCCCTCATATAGCCACCCTTTGCCCGCGCGGAGCGGCAGGTTTGAGGTGGGGTGCCCCTCCGAAGTTGAAAGCCCGCCATTGTCTGACGTGAAGATTATCACCGTGTTATCGTACAAACCCGTTTCCTGAAGGGCGTCGAGCACTTCCCCTACGGCTTGGTCCAATGCGGCGACCATCGCCGCGTACACCGCATGATTCTGTACTTCCCGTACCTTGCGTTCGCCTTCCTTGCCCCACTGCGTCTCGGGCCAGTGCTGGCGTTTCTCCTCGTACTTTGCTTGCAGGTCTGTGCGCGCCATCAGCGGGGTGTGGACCGAATAGAAGGACAGATAGGCCAGGAACGGCTTATCCTTATGTTCCCGTATGAATTTGACGGTTTCCGAGGCGAGCCGATCCGGGAGGTGTTCGCCTTCAGGACCGTCTTCGAGCCGCGGATTGCCATAGGGTGAAAAGTACTTGTTGCCCCCGTAAGGTCCGCCGCATTCATAGCCCCCCTTGTTGACGTCGAACCCCTGATCTTCCGGATACCACCCCTCGGGGCCTAAATGCCACTTCCCAGCGAAAAACGTCGCATAGCCGTGATTCTTGAAGGCCTCGGCCATGGTCACTTCCTCGAGAGGCATCCGGTCCTCATAGGCCGCCGGCAACAGCGGCGTATTGCGTTGCCAGTTTTCGGGCTGATTCCCCTGATTGAGACTGATATAGGTCGTGAGATCAAGGCGCGCCGGGTATTTGCCCGTCATGATGCTAGCCCGGGTCGGACTGCACACGGGGCAGGCGGCGTACGCGCTGGTGAACCGCATGCCTTCGGCGGCGAGCAGGTCGAGGTTGGGCGTTTCGTAGAAGGAGCTACCGAAGCACCCGAGGTCCGTCCAACCAAGGTCATCGGCGAGGATAAAGAGGAAACTGGTGTTTGACGGGGGTTTTGCACCGAGCGCGGCGCTGCTGCTGAGCGTGGCAATGCTTAGGCCCATAGCCTTAAGAAACTGCCGGCGATCCATGTGTTTTCTCCTTCCATTTGGGGCAAGAACAATTCCGAGTCTACTTCTCCCACCACTGGGCGATAGGTCAGGGGTCATTTGCAAGCGTTTCCACCGCCACTTCGTTGTCGGACGCAGCGCGGCGGAGGATGACCGTGTGACTCGCGAAGCGGTAGCGAATCTCGTCCTCCTTGGCAATCCACTCCTCATATTCCGCCAAGGCTTCGGGGGCGGCAAAATCACCGGTAAACACGTATCGTCCCAGCCCGCTGGGTACAACGACGACACCACTGGCCCAGCTTTCCGCTAGACCACAGCGTGTAGCGAGAGGGCCCCACGCCACGCACACAGCCCCATCCTTTACGCAGCGGCGCACCGCATCCACTGTTTTCGGGCTGAGTTCCTTGCCGGCCAGAAACAGCAGAGGTATCTCGCGGATACGGTCGTACCCCACCTGATGGTCGAAGACTACGACTCCATTCAGGGGAACAAAGAAGGAATGGAACGCGGCAGCTTCCGGGTCGGTAACATATGAGGGCGTGACTTCGACATGGTGGCGCGAATCATACTTGGGTCCTTTGGCGCCAATCTTGAAATACGCCAGCCCATCAGCGCCGGTACACCCTCGAGTGAGTACGCTCCAGAGGCTCAACCAGGCACGGGTATCGGCATCGCCGACCAGTGTCTTCGACCCGTAGAGCCCTGGCACCCCCCATGACCTCTGTCCGAAATCGCCGTCCTCAAAGCGAATGATGGCCACTTCGGGACGAATGTCGCGGAAAGTCCACGGCCGGGGATGGGCGGGCAAGTATTCGCGGCAGAAACGCTTTAGCATCTCGCCATGGGGCGTAAGTTGATAGAGCTTGTCCTGGTGCACATTCACGAGCGAGAAAGGCGTGCCTTGGCGGCCGGCAGGAAACAGGTTGTATCCTGCCCCCTCAAGATAGACCAAGTCAGCGCCGAGCCAGTAGGCCAGTAGCAGGTTGCTCCAGACCTCTTGGGGCGGGTGCCCTGGCACGAGTTGGAAATACCACATATCGCAGTCGACCCACAGATCGCGCTCATACTGCAGGGCCGCGCCCAAGCCGATGGCCAGACTCACGGGCGAGTAGAACTCCTTGCAGATCTTGGGACAAGGCGTGAACCCGGCACGCGCCGCCGTGTGCAACAGGTTCGGCCAGACGTGCGTCGCGACCACACGCGGTGCTCCGTAGCCGTGCATCTTGGTGGCGAGGCGCCTGAAGCCGTCCAGGGTTGCTTGCCAAGCCTCTTGCAGCGACCCGAAGTCAGTCGGGTCGGCGAATAGTCCTTCAGCGTCCGGAGGAGCGAATTCGGGGTGCAGCAGACGTATGTGGGCCAATTCATCGAACACTACCCCTTCGAAGTGTGCCGCACTTGCGGAAGTCGCGCGGACGGAGGCTTCGCTCGGGTCGCGATGGTGGCAGGCGAGTGCGAAGTCCAGGCCGAGCCGCTCGCAGAGGGCGATCATGGCGACCGCTGTCTCGTCCTCCGGAAGGTCGTGGGCGGGCGTATTGGACACATAGAAGTTCACGAAGTCGATGCCAATGTCCTTCAGAGCGTTCTCGACCGCCTCCGTAACCGGCACTTCGGAAGGCAGCTCAATCCCGACGCGGAACGATGATGGGTTTTCGCTACCCATCGACGCCGCGAGGACAATCGAAAGCAGCACGATCATCAACAGTCTCCTTGCTCTTTCTGCAGGCAACCAGCGAATGCACACTACCAAGGGCAAGTCTTCATATTGGCTCGATACTATCACGTCGTCTGTGCGGAGTGCCGCGGCGGACCGTTACATGTTGGCCACAGCTTCAGGGCAATTCCGTTCGAAAGAGTTGAGTCTGAATAGCAGAAGAGATAGAGTTGCCGACGGTCTGCCCCCTATTGGCCTCGGAATCGAGGCGGCTGTCCGGGCCATGCACGCCCTGTATCAAGTCATGAAAGGAACGTTCTCTGGTCTCTTTGGTAGTAATGGTTGGCTTCTTCTGCGAACTGCGGGCCGCACCGGCGCAGACTGTGACATATCCCATGGTAGTCGGCGTAGATACGGCGGGCTCGACACTAAGCGGCGTCCACGAGATCCACTACTGGAACCATAAGCCATTCTACGATGCCCTTCATGACTTGGGTGTTGAGTTCGTGGTAGTGCATCTCATGCCTTGGTCACAGCCAGGAGTCGACACGGGGCCGCTGATTGCGGAGCGCATGGTCGAGATCGACCGCGGGATGAAGGCCCACGGCAAGCGGTACGCGCTGAACCTCGAAAAGCCGAACTTCGTCAAGTCCATCGAGGTAACGCCTGGCCGTAACGAATTCGACCAGCCAGGTGGCCGCCACTTCTGGCTTGTCCGACGGGAATGGCTGGACCCAATCCTGGACGCGGCCGGTCCACGCGCGCTGGAGGCCCTCGTCTATGACGAGGCCGCCCACATGCAACTCAGCAACAACAAGTACTCGGACTACCCTCGGGACACGTGCGATATTCCTTTTCTCGTAGACACGACGGGGATGGGTTTGGAGCAAGCCTACGACGCCCTTGTGGCCGAGTGCGTCCGAATTCGAAAAGAGCATTACGGCAACCGTGTACGGCTTACCACCGAGCAGGTCTGGCCCGACTTGTTCCACATCTTCGCACGCGGCGGGTGGACGGCCGCACCGAAGCTCCTCAAAGAGCACCTCAACGCGGTTGTGGTTTCCGTGGCGCTGGGGGCCGCCTTGCAGTACCACGACCGCGGCGCCAGCTTCTGGGTATCGCCGGATTTATGGGGAATCATGGGTTATCCCGGACACCCGCCGGAATCGTTGCGGTCCGCCTTGCTCATGGGCTATTGGCTCGGCGCGGAATGCCTTTATGTCGAGAATCTCGATTTCGACAGAAGCCGCAAACGGCACCCAGCGGCCGAGGAAGAGGGCTCTCTGATACATTGGGTGGACCCGGACCACTACGAACTGACGGCCTATGGACTCGTTTTGCGAGAATTTGCCAGGGACTATGTTCCCAACCACCCGCGTCCCATCGACTGGCGCACCTACCGCCCGCGTGTGGCCATCGTCCGCTTGCCGGACGGGGGCTGGGGGCAGTTCGACGCGGCAGAAGGGCGCCGCGAAGCGCCTTCGCGCAACCGCCTTCTCGGAAACCGCCTGCACCCACTGGACGTAGCGGCGGCCGAATGGCTCAAAGTCTGGCCCATCCTCACCCATGGCGTGGTGAAGGCAGGGGCGATTACCTACCACAATCGCAGGGCCTATCCGGAGATGCAGGATTTCTTTGTCCCGATAGACAGCGTCGCCGTGTTCGATCATCGCGTCACCGGCGAGGTGCTCGACTCGGTCGAGTGTTTCGTGGTTTGCGGACACGCACTGTCCAGGGCAACTTTCGAGGCAATAGCGGAACACGTCACAAAGGGTAACGCCACCTGCATCATTGCACGCAGGCTCTACGAGAAACACGCCGGCGACGTTGCCGTGACGGGTGATTGGCTTGTCCTCGACGATTTTGCGACCCCTGCAGTGGCTGCGAAACTGCAACCCTTTCTGGGGCCGCCCAATGTCGCTCGTTTCCGCTTCGCCAATCACACGGTCGACTTCAGGAGAGGGAATGACCCAAACAGCATCGAAGTGGAACTCATGGCACAGTAAGTATCCCCCGGCAGAGCCGGGGGCTTTACCGTGTGAGCCGCTCAAAGCGGCTGCGCTGGGCGCTAGCGCGCTCGCGCGTTGGGGCCACCCTTATCGGGTGGCTGTCAGCGTAGCATATCCATCTGGTCCAGGCGGCGGTCTTCCTGCTCCTGCCGCCTGATGTAGTCCCGTATCACCTCCTCGTCTCGGCCCAAGGTAGAAACGAAGTAGCCCCGTGCCCAGAAGTGCTGCCCCACGAAGTTGCGCTTGCGCTCACTATAGACCCGAGCAATGTGAATCGCGCTCTTCCCTTTGACGTAGCCCACCACCTGCGATACGGCGTACTTCGGGGGAATCGTCAGCATCATGTGCACATGGTCGGGCATCAGGTGACCTTCCTCAACCCGGCTCTCCTTTCTCAACGCAAGTTCCCGAAACACCTCACCCAGGTGCTCCCGCAGCGCCTTATACAGCGTCTTCCGCCGGCCTTTCGGGATAAACACCACATGGTATTTGCACTCCCATTTCGTGTGACTTAGACTCTGGTAATCGTCCATCGATGAACTCCTTTGCGTGTGCTTGAGCGGCTCACGCCTAGGAGTTTCGTCGATGGACTCCTGGAACTGTCAAACTTCGGCTGCCTCCCCGGCACAGCCGGGGGGTCTCCCAACGTTAGGCTAGAGGCGAGAGGAATAAGGAGGAGATTCGCATTAAGGGAATGCGGGTGAGGTATGAACATGAAATCTGATTGGTTTGGTGTTTTTCTTGTCCTTGTGGTCGTGATGGCAGGTTCACCGGCGGTTCATACCCAGGTTGGACCGCTTTCCGGAAAGAAGCTCATTGAATATGGCTGGGATGTGCCCACGCTTGAATATGTCGCGGATAATCTCGCCGCGATGGAAGCCCGCCCGTTTGATGGAATTATTTTTGAGCTTTCTGGCGGAAAGAACGTGCTCGAGCCGCAAGCCGACCCTGCGGATCGATTCCAGGACGATCTGAATGTCGCTCCCCGGGTGTCCGGGGACAGCTTCACGGACAATTTCGTGCTTATGCTGTCCGCCTCTGACCAGGATTGGTTTTCGGATGAACATTGGGAGCACATCACCCGCCGGGCCGCGCAGATGGCCCACGTCGCCCGTCTCGCGGGCTGTGTCGGCGTGTGTTTTGACCCCGAGCCCTATGGGACTACGCCGTGGAGCTACCTCAAAGCCGTGCATAGGAAAGACAGGACCTTCGCGGAATACCAAGCCATGGCGCGCGAGCGGGGCGCTCAGTTTATCCGGGCCATCGAAAGCGAGCTGCCCGCACCGAAGGTGCTCACCTTCTTCCTGAATAGCGTGTTCCGAGACCTGCTGCTGCCTATGCCCAACGAGCTTCGTCAGGAACGGCTTTCCCGGCACCGCTACGGCTTGCTCGCTCCTTTTCTTGAGGGCATGCTGAAAGCCTCTTCCCCCAACACAAGATTCATCGACGGCAATGAAAGCGCCTACTACTATACGGAGGCGCAACCCTATTTCGAGTCGTACCACACGACGACCCAGCGCGCCCGCTACCTGGTGGGGCCTGAGTATTGGCGTCTCTATCGGGAAAGAGTCCGCATGGGGCAAGCCCTCTATATGGACTACTACTACGACCTGCGGAAGAACCAGTCCCTTGGAGCCTTCTTGGCGCCGGAGGATCAAACCCTGTGGTTTGAGCACAACGCCTACTGGGCGCTATTCACTTCTGACACCTACGTGTGGTGCTACAGCGAGGCCATGGACTGGTGGAAGGACGAGAACATCCCTGCCGGGGCCGAACAAGCCTTGCACAATGCGCGGCGTGCGGTGGATGCCGGGGAAACCTTGTCGTTCGATATGGCACCGGCCCTTGCGGCCGCCGGAGACCGGAGGGAAGCGGCCCAAGAGGATGGCATAATGGTGAAACGAAGCGCATGGATTCCCCGCTTGCCGGAATCGGTCGCGGCGCCTCGCGTGGACGGCGTCCTGGATGATGCGGTGTGGGGCGACGGCGTGGCGCTCGAGCCCTTTGTTCCCCCCGTCAACCATCCCGCGCCTGTTACGGCGCAAACGGAAGTGCGGTTGCTCTACGATGACCATGGAATCTATGTGGGCGCCCGATGTCTGTATCCCTCGGGAGGTCAAGCTGCTCCCGGAGAGCGGCTTCAAGTGTCTTTCAAACCTCTGGGATACCGGGATGAACTGTGCTGCGTCGCGTTGACGCCCGACAGGACCGTTGCCATCGAGAACGCCTCCGAGGAATCGTGCCAGGGGGCCTCGAGAGCCGGCGCGGCCGCATGGACCGCGGAAGTCTTCCTGTCCTGGCAGGCCTTCCAAATCTCCGGACTCTCCCCGAGACTGCGGGTTCGCGGCAACGTGGGGCGGTGCTACGGCCAAGAAAAAGCGCTCAGCAGTTGGCGCTCGGTCCTGGATGGGTTTGAAGAACCCCTGAGCATGGGGAGTTGGTACTTCCGTTGATGCTCCAATCAATGCGTTTGGGTAGGGACAGTGCCGCCGAATGGCAAATAGTCCTCGCGAGCACTGAACGAAGGCGGCGAGACCCGGGCCGAAAGTAAAGAGGGACCAGCTTTCTGGGGGCACACTCGTTCTCGCTGTCTTAGAACGACTTCCTTTCTACAGACTTCTCTTTGGCCAGAATGTCCCCGCTCTTCAGCTCCCCGTTCATTGCGTCCATTCGAGACGGCGAGCTGGCGCCGTAGGAGTCCTTGTTGATGTCACTATCCGCGCAGAGAATCCCGGGATTGGAAATCAGACGCGTAATGCTCCGCGAGCGTTTCCTTGCTCCCCTCAAACCAGTAGATCTTGCCGCGGAAAGCCCGCTTAGACAAGGGCGGGATATTGCCGATATTGACGACGGCATGCAGACAGTCTGCCGGATGATGATTTGTCACGTGCGAGGTGCGTTCCCAGTAGATTCCACACACCCATTCGCTTTTTTCATCCGTCCGGGCAATCAGTGGGCAGTCAATCGGTTCCAGCATCTTCGCGTCGTAAGGCCCCACCCGTTCCTGCAGCGTTCCATTTGTGCGCAAGAGATCAACGGCCAGACCGGAGGGTGTTCTGGCTCCGACCGTTTCCCTGCCGGCAGGGAGGCTCTGCCACACGCCATCGCGAAGAACATACGTGAGGCTGGTCCGTGGCACCCCTTCCTTCTCCCACAAGTCATATTCGCTGAACGCGGGCGTGCAGGCTACTTCCTTGCGCCAACCGATGTTGCCCTCTCCACTCATGCGAAAACACTGCTGCACGCCGTAGTAGGCCGGCAACCCCTCGCCAAAAGTCTCAACAACTAAGCATGTTTTGACGCCATCTTCCACGGGCTTCATGTAGAAGCGCCAGCGCTGCTTTCTCCAGTGCGCGTCCTCCTCAATGAGTTGCTCGTAGATGAATGTGTCAGGATCGCTGGCGTATTCCTCCTCCAAACTCGCGGTCTGTTCAGGATCGAATCCAGCCTCCTGCGCGCTGAGCGGCACATCGCCGTAGATCATGGGCGTATGTTCAAAGAACCGATAGCCGATGTGGTTTCCGGCATGCTCGCTATTGCGTATGGCGGCGAAGCCTTCTCGGACTTTTACCATCTCAATTTCGATTGGCGTTGCCCCTGCAAAGTCTGTGCAGGAAATTGTACACTTGCCTAAAAGGCAGGACAGCGCTGTTCCGCATGTTGGCCTCATAGCTATCTCCAGTCTTGGTTCACGCTGTACTGGTTCGAAGTTACGGCCCGCCGGAGTATGGCGAGTCCAGTTCCTTGAACATGGTAGCCTCGCAAGCGAGTACTGTATCATCAGGATGCGGTGTTCGTACAAGAACTCTTGAGTTTGCTACTGGCATTACCACAATCATAGCGACACAGGTTGATTGGCATTGGGTGTACCATTGACGAAAGGGAACTGTCGCAGGGCCAGAACAATAAGTGGAAGAGGAGCACTTGCATAACATGTCTTTCTCCAGCGTCGGATCAGCTCGAAGACGCCAAAACACATGGTGTGGTGCGACGGTGATAGTCCCCGCCCCCTGCTTTGCGCCTGCCGCCCTTGTTGGGCAACTGGATCTGCGAGATGCGCCACTTTGCGTGCCACCCTCCCTCGTGCCAGTCTTGGCGAGATATCGAGTGAGTGTGTGCGCACCTGCGGAGAAAGCATGCGGTCATGGGTGTAACACAGGGTGTCACAAGTGTTGGCAAAACGCGGCAATTAGCGGCGTTTTCTTACAGTTGAGGGAATCTGCAAGTCTTTGATTTGGCAACAAGTTACGTTTCCTGGCGATTCGTGACTACTGCCACCTAAATGCTTTACACGCAGGGGGTCACTGGTTCGAGTCCAGTACCGCCCACCATTTCACCCTCCAACTGGCCACACCACCGAGAGCCTTCTCGCCGTAGATACTCCGCCCATTCACTCGAAGTCCAGCTCCGGCGGTACGATAACGGCCGCATGAGTTTGACTGGGCAATGGGCGACATACACATCGTGGCGATGTGGGACGAGTCCCGATAGAAATCATGACGGCGGGGGAAATGGCGGCGCGGCAGAACAGCCTTTGACGCGGGAAGAGGCGGCCGAGTATCTTAAGGCCCATCCGGATACGCTGTACAAGTGGGCTCGCCAGAACCGGATTATGTACTCGCGCTTCGGCGACGGCGAACGAGCGCCGATGCGATTCTTGAAGAAGAGCCTCGACGCGTTTGTAGTGAAAAGCCGCATTGCGGCGGTGGAATGAGGGGAATCGACTTGCCGAGGGCTGGGACGTTGTGCCGCGGTACCGCGGCACAACGGTGCTATGAAGAAATCACAAAACGATTGTGATGTTCCATGAGGCCATACTTGCCGACCATCTTCACTCTGGACGCGCGCGACAACGGCATGCTTGAGGTAATGCGGGATTACTTTGAACTCGATAGCGACATAGTACATCGTGAGATCCACGCCATGCACGTGGAAACGCAACGTGTGCTTGCCAAGAAGGGTGTTCCCTATGCGGAGCTCAAGCCGGCGTTGGTACCAGCGACAAATCGCAATGAGGCCGGTTTCATTTTTGACTCGCGGGAAACAGGCTCCGTGTGGTACGGATATGAAGTCGCAAAGACAATGTTGCCGCTCCTGGACAGGCGGACTACGCAAAGCGTTCTTTGCGGCGACTTATTGGGCAAGAATCAGGAAGTGATCTTCGAGGTCTTGAACGAGTTTATGGTGCTGGCGCGGTCCTTTGAGTTCATTCACGGCACGCTGCTGTACTGTGTTTACCTCAATAACCTTTCTGATGCCGCACTACAGCGATTGCATAAGCATTTAGTGGCTTGGCCCGCGTACCTTGGCTACATTCCTGCGACTTTCCAGACGCGGGCAAAGACATATCTCTCTACGACGCTCGCCCATTCATTTCTGAAGTATCGCGACGTTGTAGTCATGGGACATGAGGACGATTGTTCGAATGATGAGAACGTGAACATGACTGGTTATCCGTATGAGGACTTCGGATATCAAGTGCGCAGTCTGCAATCGTGCTATTTTGGATTATTCTTAGGCTTCAAGATTGAGCGCGTTGTTTATCGCGGTCTTGAAGTTGATACCGAAATGTCGTTGAACGCCGTCTCGCGCCAGATCATCCCATTAAATGAATGCACTATTCAGTTGGACGAGGAGAAACACGACTACCTGATGCGCGAGAAGATCCGCAAGCTCCAGAAAGCAGGCATTGCCACCTTGGGGCGCCGGGAGTTGGCCGCACTAATTGAGGCGAAGATCGACGCCAGTTACATATACAACATGGTCTTTCTTGAGCAGCACAATGTCGTCAAATTCAATTTGATCGTTGAGGTCGCAAGGCAAGACAGCGGCTATCCGACGCGCCTTCTTGTCGCACTGGAATATCGGCCAAGTGAGAAGGTTCTGAGAGTTATTACGCTGCATTAGTTGAAGCGTAACCACCCAGTTCGAGCGGCCGCGTTAGTCCCAAGGAATGCGACGTGAATAGGTAGGGAGAGACTTGTCCGGTTTTCGTGGGCTGTTCTTGGCAAGTGGACTCCATTTCCAGCCTCTAGTGCAGAATTCGTATTCTTGTACGTCTAATGGCACGAATATGTTACGGGCGTCGCCCAAAGAGAGCAGACGCCCCGGGGAGCTTTACACGCAGGGGGTCGCAAGTTCGACTCTTGCACCGCCCACCATTTCACCCTCCAACCGGCCACACCACCGACAGCCTTGTCTGCGGCGAGGTGCTATGTCTTGAGCATTCAGGGAGGGACGCGCTCCCGCGCGTCCGAGGTCGAGCAGAGGCTCGACCTTCGCAGGGCGCGGGGGCATATCACCCGGCGCGTTGTCCACTGACGGTGCTCCCGGCATGGCGCGCGCCACCTTCGGGGGCATAGTCAGGGGGCCATTTGGACTACCAGGGGCCTTCGCAAACGTGTACACTCTCCACCAGTTGAGCTGTATGCGCTGTCGGAGGCTTCAGGATTCCAGGAAGAATGTCATCGGAGGGACGCCATGTCGCAAGAGAAGGCCGAGAAGGAGAACGCGAAGAGCAATCCACTCATTTTAGTCGCCGCACTCGTGGGATTTGCGTTGGTTCTCGGGGGTGTTGGCATACACAGGTACAATGTCGGCAAAGAAAGCGCGTCATGGCCGACCACGAAGGGCGTCATCACGTCCTCGCGTGCGCAGCCAACCACGACGGAAAACAACCGCCGGGAATTCCGCCTGTCCGTGAGCTATACGTACTCCGTTGACGGAACATCCTACACGGGCAATCGCATCACGGCTTCCGATATGTACGAGAAGACGAAAAGCGCCGCAGAGAATAGACTCAAGCGCTATCCGATGGGAGGCGAAGTCTCCGTCTACTACGACTCGGCCAATCCCGGCACATCCGTGCTGGAGAGCGGGTTGCAGAAGAATGTGTATATGCTCCTGGGCGCGGCCGTCGTCTGCCTGTTTCTTGCCGGGCTCATCACCGTGTCCGTGCTGCGGAAGCCACAGCAATCCACTTCCGAGTAGCGCTGCGGAGTGAAAGAAGAAGGGCACGGCCGCGCGGCATCTGCCGGAGGGCCGTGCCCTTACCTGTCTTTATCCTCGTTCAACGACTCTGGGCGTTCAGCCTCCGCCGTCGCGCCATCGACGCGGCGACGCCGATAGCCAAGGCCACGACGGCCGCATCAATCACCCATCGCGGCGTATGCGCCGCCAGTATCACGAGCCGGCAGAGCAGCCGCACGAGCGCCCCCGCGGCGGGATGCACCGCAATGAAATCGGCGATGGGCGGACTGAGCCGATAGTACGTATCCACCAGCGCGGTGCCTGCGCCATTGGTGAGAAGGTAGTGGTCGCGCAAGCCACGCAGCACATCCAGATCGGAGGCAAGGGGCGTGCCGTATGCCGCCGTGGCGATGAAGCAAGGTCCGCCGCCGCCGCCGTCATCATGGCCGCCCACGAGCAGTGCCGCCGTAATGCCCGCGCCCGCGAGTCCCAGGCCCAGGATGGCGCCGCCGCCGCCGTCGGTATCCCGCGCCCGCGTCTGGAACGTTTGCGCCGAACTGGCCACCATGTTCTGCGACACGTCGAAGGATGTCACGACGCAGGTGTATTCCGTGTTCGGCGTCAGGTTAGTGAGTTCGATCTCGTGCGTCACGTGAAGGCCGGTAGTCGAGGCCACTTTGCTTACGATCCCGGATGAAGGGCCGAATTCGACCTGGCTCGTGGTGCGCTTATCGGTAGTCCACCGCACCGTCGCGCTCGTTCGCGACAGATCCTCAACCACGGGGCCGCTGACGAATACCGGCGCGGTGGCGTCCGGGCCGGCGTCCGTCGTAAACGACAGCACACCACTCACAGCGGGGCCGTTTCCGGCCAGATCGCTCGACAACACCCACACTTCGTAGGGCGTCTCGGGCGCAAGCGCCGTCAGCACCACGAGGTGCTCGGTAACATAGAAGGGATCCGTGCGCGATAGAATCGCGCTCGAGCCGGCCACGGCATATTCGACGACGCTATCCGCGACCTCGCTCGTGTCCCACACCACGATGGCCGTCGTGTCGGTTATCTCCAGAATCTCCGGCCCGGAGGTGATCGCCGGCGCCTCCACATCCGGATCCGAGTTGGTTTGGAAGGTGAAGACGCTGCTCTGTTTGGCGACGCCGTCGGCCGTGGCCGTGTTGCCGGCGATATCCGTCGACGACACCTGATACAGGTACTCCTGGCCGGGCAGGAGGTTCACGAGCGTGACTTGGTGCCTGTAGACGTGTCTGAGAACGGATCGGCGCTGGCCGAGCGGCTCGGCGATGTCATAATCCACCACCGAGTCGCTGAGTTCATCCGTCTCCCAATACAACGTCGCCGTGGTGTCCGTCACGCCGATGACGCGCGGGCCATCGGTGATAACCGGCGCCGTCGCGTCGACCTCGGACTGTGGTATCGCCATGACAATGGGACTGACAACGGGGCCGTTGCCGCTGGCATCCATGGAGGAGACGCGGAAGTAGTAGGGCGTATCGCTGGCAAGGCCCACCACGCTCACATTGTGTTCCGTCGTCAACGCTTCGTCCGCCACCTCGGATCCGAGCGTCTCATCCAGGCCATAGGTTACGACGCTCGTCGCGGGCTCATCCGTCAGCCAGTGCAGTGTCAGCAGCTCCTGATCCGAGCGCGTCACCACGGGCCCTTCCGTGATGTCGGGCGGCGTGAGATCCGGCTCTGCCGCCGTCGCATGGGAAAGCAATGCACTTTCCGTCGGCCCATTGCCTGAGGCATCCGTCGACGCCACCTTTATGCTGTAAAGCGTGTCCGGGAGCACGTCTATCACCCGTAAAGCGTGTTCGGTGACGAGTTCAGAATCATCCACCCAAGATTGCAGCGATCCGTCATCCAGGAACACGGAACTTGTCGACGGCTCGTCGGTAGTCCACACAACCAGCACCTCGGTTTCCGTGAGGTTGATGACGGTGGGGCCGCGCAGGATGACGGGAGGCATCATGTCCGCCACCGGCAAGGTGCGGAATCGGACAAAGGGACTCTGGACACGGTACTTGGCCGCGCCGTCGCTCGACGCCACGGACACGATGTACTCGGTATCCGGCTGGAGTCCCAGGATGTCGAACACGTGATTCGTCACCAAGGCTGCGTCCGAACCTGTCTGCAGGGCCGCTTCGGAAAGTCCGTACGATACCTCGCTATCCGCCGGAATGCTGGTTGTCCATTCGACGGAAGCGGATGTGTCCGAGATGGATGACACAATCGGGCCCTCCAGCAGGACGAGCGTCGCCGCGACGTTGTTCACGACGATGACAATGGACTCCGAATCGGATTGCGACGGCGTGCCGCCATCCTCAACCGTGAAGAGTACGCCCGTGTACGCGCCGGCGTCGCTGTGGTTGATCGCCCACGTGAAGCGCTGTGTCGCCGGATCGAAGGTGGCGCCCGTGGGCAGGTTGCTCGCGCTGTACGTCAGCGCGTCCGCATCCGGATCGGACGCCGTCACCACGAAAGTCAGCGTCGTCCCCTCGTCCACGACACGACTGCCGATAGGAGCGAGCACCGGTGGCCGGTTCACATCGCCCACGATGATCGTCACGTTCTCCGAATCCGACTGGGACGGCGTGCCGTCATCCTCCACCGTGAAGAGCACGTCCGTGTATACGCCGGCATCGCCGAAGTCCGTGCTCCAGGTGAAGATCTGCGTCGCCGGATAGAATGCCGCGCCCGTGGGCAGATTGCTCGCGCTGTACGTCAGCGCGTTCCCGTCCGGATCGGAGCCGCTCACCACAAAAGTGAGCGTAGCGCCCTCGGCCACTTCGCGGCTTCCGATAAGCTCAAGCTCCGGCGCCCGGTTCACATTGCCGACGGTAATCGTCACACTCTCCGTGTCGGATTGCGGCGGCGTGCCGTCATCCGTGGCCGTGAAAATCACATTCGCGTAAACGCCCGCGTCGCCAAAGCCGGCCGCCCACGTGAATGTCTGCGTCGCCGCATCGAAGTCCGCGCCCGGCGGCAGATTGCTTGCGCCGTACGTCAACGCATCCCCATCTGGATCGGAACCCGTCACAACAATGGACAATGTAGCGCCCTCAGCCACTTCACGATTGCCGATGGGATCGAGTACCGGCGGGCGGTTCACATCGCCAACCGCCAGGTTAATCGCCTCGGAATCGGAACGCGATGGCGTGCCGTCATCCCTCACCGTAAAGAGGACATTCGTATACACACCCGCGTCGCCATAGTCCGTCGCCCAGGTGAAGCGCCCCGTCGCCGCGTCGAAGTCCGCGCCGCTGGGAAGATTGCTCGCGCTGTACGTCAGCGCATCCCTATCCGGATCGGACGCCGTCACCACGAAAGTCAACGTAGTCCCCTCGGGCACTTCCCGGCTACCGATAGGAGCAAGCGCCGGCGGGCGATTCACGTCGCCCACCGTCAACGTCACGGCCTCGGAGTCGGACTGCAACGGCGTACCGTCGTCCGTCACCGAAAACAGTACGTTCGCATACACACCCGCGTCGCCGTAGTCCGTCGCCCAGGTGAAACGCTGCGTCGTTGCGTCAAAGGTCGCGCCCGTCGGAAGATTGCTCGCACTGTAGGTAAGCACGTCGCCATCGGGATCGGAGCCGGTGACCACAAAGGTCAGCGTGGCCCCCTCAGCCACTTCCCGATCACCGATCGGATCGAGCACAGGCAGGCGGTTCACATCGCCCACGGTGACGTTCACTCTCTCCGTGTCGGATTGCGACGGCGTACCGTCATCCCTCACCGTGAGAAGTATGTTCAGATACACGCCCGCGTCACCGTAGTCCGTTACCCACGTGAAACGCTGCGTCGTTGCGTCAAAGGTCGCGCCCGTCGGAAGATTGCTCGCACTATAGGTAAGCACGTCGCCATCGGGATCGGAGCCGGTGACCACAAAGGTCAACGCGGCGCCCTC
Organism: Candidatus Hydrogenedentota bacterium; assembly: GCA_963674865.2. GTDB lineage: Bacteria > Hydrogenedentota > Hydrogenedentia > Hydrogenedentales > SLHB01. The sequence continues at coordinate 1,943,494 of CAXXYE010000009.1, read as the reverse complement.
AGCCACCTCCCGATCACCGATCGGATCGAACACGGGCGGGCGGTTCACGTCGCCAACCGTCACCGTCACGGCCTCTGAATCCGATCGCGACGGCGTGCCGTCGTCCGTTACGCTGAAGAGCACGTTCGTGTAGACTCCCGCGTCGCCGTAGCCGGTCGTCCAACTGAAGGTCTGCGTCGCCGGATCAAAGGTCGCGCCCGTCGGGAGGTTGCTCGCGCTATACGTCAGGCTGTTCCCGTCCGGATCCGATCCCGTCACCAGGAAGGAGAGCGTGGCGGCCTCCGCCACTTCGCGGCTTCCGATGGGATCGAGAACCGGTGCACGATTCACGTCGCCCACCGTCAGCGTAATCGCCTCGGAATCGGACTGAGGCGGCGTGCCGTCGTCCGTCACCGTGAAGAGCACATTCGTGTAAACGCCCGCGTCGCCGTAGCCCGTCGTCCAACTGAAGGTCTGCGTCGCCGGGTCGAAGGCCGCGCCCGTCGGAAGGTTGCTCGCGCTGTACGTCAGTCCGTCGGCGTCCAAGTCGGCGCCCGTGATTGTGAAGGTCAGCGTAGCCCCCTCGGCCACGTCGCGGTCGCCGACGGAATACAGTACGGGCGGGCGGTTCACCTCGCCCACTGTCAGCGTGATTGTCTCCGAATCGGATCGCGGCGGCGTACCATCGTCCGTTACCGTGAAGAGCACGTTCGTGTAAACGCCTGAGTCACCGTATCCAGTGGCCCATGTGAAAGTCTGGGTCGCCGGATTGAACGTCGCGCCCGTCGGAAGATTGCTCGCGCTGTAGCTCAGCCCGTCCTCCTCCACGTCGGTGCCTGCGATCACAAAGGTCAGCGTTCCTCCTTCATGCACCTCTTGGTTTCCAATGGGATCGAGGACGGGCGCGTCGTTTACCGCTTCGACCGTAACGTCCACCGCGATTGTATCCGCATCCGTGCCGTCGGAAACTTGTACCGTGAAGCTGTCCGTGCCGTTCCAGTTCTCCTCCGGCGCATACGTGAATGTCGTCGGCGAACCACCCGTCCCGGAAACCGTTGCCGTACCGTGCGACGCGGCGCTCAACACGCTCCACGTCAGCGCGGCGCCGGTATCTGCGTCAGTCGCGTCGAGCGTCGGCGCGCTCCATGCCGTGGGCGCTCCATCCTCGCTCATCGTTACCGTGAGCGGCCCCGCACCCTGAGTGATCACCGGCGCGTCCTGCACCGCCTCAACCGTGACTTCCACCGAAATCGTGTCCGCCACAGTGCCGTCGGAGACCTGCACTGTGAAGCTATCCGAACCATTCCAATCACCATCCGGCGCATACGTAAACGTCGGCGGCGACGCTCCCGTCCCGGAAACCGTTGCCGTGCCGTGCGATGCCGCGCTCGACACGCTCCAAGTCAGCGTATCTCCGGTATCCACGTCCGTCGCGCCAACCGGCGGCGTGCTCCACGCCGTGGGGGAGCCGTCCTCGCTCATCGTCACCGTAAGCGGCCCCGCGCCCTGAGTAATCACCGGCGCGTCGTTAACCGCCTGTACCGTCACATTCACGGCGATTGTGTCGTTGCCGCCGTTGCCGTCCGCAACTTGCACCGTGAAACTGTCCGAGCCATTCCAATTCCAAACCGGCACATACGTGAACGTCGTCGGTGACGCTCCCGTCCCGGAAACCGTTGCCGTGCCGTGCGATGCCGCGCTCGACACGCTCCACGTCAGCGCCGTCCCGGTATCAACGTCCGTCGCGCCAACCGTCGGCGCGCTCCATGCCGTGGGGGAATCGTCCTCGCTCATCGTCACCGTGAGCGGCCCCGCGCCTTGAGTAATCACCGGCGCGTCGTTAACCGCCTGCACCGTCACATTCACGGCGATTGTGTCGTTGCCGCCGTTGCCGTCCGCAACTTGCACCGTGAAACTGTCCGAACCGTTATAGTTGCCCGTCGGCGCGTACGTAAACGTCGGCGGCGACCCGCCCGTGCCCGAAACCGTCGCCGTACCGTGCGACGCGGCGCTCGAGACACTCCACGTCAATGTGTCCACACCATCCACGTCCGTGGCGCCCAGCGTCGGCGCGCTCCACGGCGTCGGCGCGCCGTCTTCAGACATGGTGACACTAAGCGGGCCGGCGCCTTGCGTGATGACGGGGGCGTCGTTTTGCGCCGTAACCTCAACGACGCGCGAACCAGCGACCTGAACGTCCGGATCGCCCGGCATACCGCCGTATTCCACAACATAGCCGGCCACACTCGTGCCGCCCGCGTAATCATTCCAGGTCCCCGAGGAATAGTAATGCGCACAGTCTTCGGCGTCGGCCCAATCGTTCGGCTCGCCGGAAGCCCAACCGTTATAGTAGCCGTCCATCGCGTAGCCGCCGCCCGGCGTGGCGCCGCCGTAGAAGGTTCCCAGTTGACTCGATGTTTGGGTGAAAAAATGGCGCCCGTTCCCGCCGTCCTCAAGCCCTTCGGGCCCCGTCACCCAGCGCCAGGTTCCTTCGACCGTCGCATCCGCCGCCCCTATCCAACCCTCACCGGACAGCTTCGCCGTAGTGAAGCTATTCTCGGCTTCTGAGGTCACCGTCACCAGGTAGCCTTGCATACCGAAGTACGTCCGGCCCTCGGCGGCCGTCTTTGCCGAACTCCAGTTGATGCCGCCCGTCGTAACGAACTCGTAGAAATGTCCGTTTTCACTGAAGAACAGGCTGCTCCCCAGCACAAAGACGATGCTGCGGTCGGTTAGGTCGGGCGCTCCGCCGTTCGTGTTGTTGTACGTCACTGAACGCAACACGTCTTGGTACTCGGCGGGGGTGGCCGAGCCACTCAGCGTAAGTACGCCGGTGCTGCTGTTGTAAGTGCCCGTGACGCCGTGCTGTGAAGTGAAGCTCAACGCGTCTTCGCTAGACACAAAGCCGCTGTCGATGATAACCGAGGCGCCGTCGAGTGTATCGCCGCCGTCAGGATCGGTGATCGTCAGTGTCGGGTCGACAATGATGGCCCCGCCGTCCTCAGTGAACGAAGCAGTGCCCGAGGACATCGCCAGCGAAGGAGGATCATTCTCCGGCGTCACCGTGATGTCGAAGGTCCCCGTCGTCGCACTGGCGCCATCCTCCCCGCCATCTGCCAACGAGAAGTCAAAGCTATCCGTCGTCGTCTCGCCACCGTCGTGGGTGTACGTAACGCGATCATTGTCTATATCATCCTGCGTGAAAGTCGAAGTAGGATTGCCCGACAACTTGAGCGCGCCATTCGACGGGGCGCCGGTAACCGTGTACGTCAGGCCCGTACCGCTGTCATCCGGGTCGCTCTCGTTGAGTTCGCTCGTCCCGATGGTTGCCGTATCGCCTTCGCCCACCGTAACTCCCGCGTTGGTGCCCACCGTAGGTGAATCATTCACGGATTCCACCGTCACGTTCACGGTGATCGTGTCCGTATCGTAGCTGTCCGAAACTTGCACCACGAAACTGTCGGAGCCGTACCAATTCGCGGTGGGTGCGTAGTTGAACGTCGGAGGCGAAGCGCCCGTGCCCGAAACCGTCGCCGTGCCGTGCGACGCCGCACTCGAAACGCTCCACGTCAGCGTGTGCCCATTGCCATCCGTCGCGCTCAGCGTGGGAGCGCTCCAAGCCGTTGGGCTGCCATCCTCGGACATAGTGACCGCAAGCGGGCCAGTCTGCTGGATCACGGGCGCCTGATTGAACGTGGCGACGAAATTCTGATTGGATGTGGCGCCCGACACCGTGATATTCCGGCTCGACGGCGTCCAGGCAATCGCCCCCGGATACGTCACGGTGATCGTCGTATTGACGCCGTTCAAGATATCATAAGAGTACTGTCCCGAGGCGTTCGTTGTCTCTGTGTGCCCGTTGTGAGAGAAAGAAACCTGGGCGCCCACCAGAGGATCAGAGCCGTCGGTTACTGTTCCCGACACGGTGAAGCTGCAGTAAATGCGCAACTCGCTCGCCCTAACCTGCGTCACCCATCCCTCATTGTTGATATCCACGTACACCTGAATCGTGTTCGCCCCCTCCTGGAGATACGCCAAAGGTACAGTCTTCTCAGCGACGACCCAGGTGTCGGACACGCCCTGCAGCAGGCCAAGGTCATGGCCGTTGACATAGAGCCGGTCGTACTCGGTCGATGAAGGATAGTCAATATCGTACGCCTCAACGAGCAACCCGGCTTGCGTAGCAGAGGCCAACATCTCGGCAGTAACCGTATGCGTCCACGTGATGGGATCATTCGCGGTGCCATACGAAGTGCTGACGTTGAATGAGGGCGCATCGGTGACGCTATCGACGAGGCAGGGCGTCTGTGCCCATGCAACCGCCCCGAAAAGGCATATTGTCAGCGCCAGCAGAAGAGTAGTCCCAGCGCCGGCCTGAGGCGGTAGCCCTCCCCAGCGCTGCACACCTGCCGCTCGGCTCAAGCCTTTTCCCCCACGGCCCGTAAGGAGTCTACTTGCTTGCATCACCACGATATTCCCCTCCATTCCAGGGAGCTCCAGCCCCACCAGGGGAGCCCCGTTCCCTTCAGAAATGAACTATATCCGGTGGCCCACAAAAAAGAGCTGGGCGCAATACGCAGTAAAGGCGCCATTCCTGACGGCCTTCCTCTTGCCAAAATACAGCCGGCGCATCACGCGCCTCCCGAATGTTTCCGCGGCGTGGTGTCTTCCTCGCCCACAAGCACGGCCTTTACGAGGGCTCTCAGTTGCGTCAGATCAATCGGCTTTGCCAGCAAGGTGATTGGCCCATACTCCAACGCCCTGAATACGAGGGCGCTGTCCGGATATCCCGTGACCACCACTACCGGTACCTGCCCCCAACGCGCTCGGATTTCGCCAAGTACCTCCGGCCCCGTCATGCCCGGCATGACGAGGTCCAGCAAGACCATGTCGGGCCGCTCTCGTTCAACATGTGTGACGGCCTCGTCCCCATTCGCCGCCTCCAATGCCTCGAAACCTGCCGCGGTAAGCTGACGGCCCACAAGATTGCGGATTTCTTCATCGTCATCCACCACGAGGACCGTGCCCCGCGGTGCCGCACCTTCCTCCCGCTTTGGGCCGGAAGCCATAAGCGCCCGGGCACTGAAGCGCCAAGCGCCCCCCACCTTGAAGGCCGGTATCTTCCTCTCCCGTGCGAGCCGGCGGACCGTCTCCCTATGAAGCTTCAGCAAAGCTGCCGCTTCCCCAACCGACAGGATGTCGTCATGTGCTGCCACGGTTCATAATCCCGACACAAGAGGAACGTGAGAACGATACCGAATCCCAATCAGAGAATAATGCAAAATAATGTATAGTGTTGCAAATTAGTGTTCTCTTGTCAACCCCATTTCACGAAAGAACTCTGGCTTTCCGCTTTTCAGGCGCCGATACACCACAAGCACGTGCCCCCGGTTCGCCCGAGGACCATCCATCTTCTTGACCTTCTACTGCCGGATAACCTAGTGTCCCGCAGGTTAACCTGTCACCTGTCATTAGTGGGGAGTGCTTTCCATGGCTCACTGGCTACCTCCGCTTCACACCGCAATGATGCTGCCCCGGATGGCGACGTCCCCCGCCAGATCCGGCGACGCCGTATTGGAAACAGAGGCCCTGCGCCTCGTGATAGGCGGCCGCGGGCAGATCATCAGCCTGCTCGACCGCGCGCGGGGCGTCGAGTACGCCGCACAACAGGACGCCGGGGCTATTCTTCAAGTCCGGTGCGACGGGCAATTTGCGCACCCTTCTGAGATGCGCTGGGACGCCGGCACAATGCGCTTGATCTACGGCGACCTGGGCGTGGAAGCACACGTACAGACCACGGTGAAGCCGGGATACGTCCTTCTGGATTTGGTGGCCCTCGACCCATTGGCCGAGGTCGAGGCCGTTCAGTGGGGGCCTATCCCCACCTCGATCAAGGGCGCCGTCGGCGAGATCATCGGCGTCGTGCGTGACGACGACTTCGCCATCGGCATCCAGGGGCTGAACGTCAAAACCCTCGGCGGGGCATGGCCGAACGATGAGGGCGTCGAGTTCTCACGCGGCCGAACCGCGGAGGCAACGGACTACGGCAGCGTCTTGCAAGCCTATACGCTCGACCGCTCGAGACCGCGCAATATCACCGTGTGGGGCAAGAACTTCCCCAACATGCCCGTGCCGCCTATCGAAGGCGAGACGGTGCTCGGATCGAAGATCGCCCTGTTCGGCTGCTCCGCCGCAGAGGCACTGGACCGAATAGGTGAGATAGAGGTCGCCGAAGGACTCCCCCATCCCGAATTCGACGGAATCTGGGCCAAGAAATCACCCGAGTCGGGCCGCTCCTATCTCATTGCCCCGTTCGCCGAGGACACTGTCGATGAGTGGCTCGATTACACCGAGCGCGGCCATTTCGGCTGCCTGTACCACGAGGGGCCGTTCAAGAGCTGGGGCCATTTCGGACTCTACGAAAAGCTCTTCCCGAACGGCGTCGAGGGAATGAAGCGGTGCGTCGAGAAAGCGCGGCAACGTGGCATCCGCGTCGGCGCCCACGTGCTCACGAACTTCATTCATACCCACGACGCCTACATCACCCCCGTGCCCGATCCTCGCCTGGCCAAAACCGGTAGCAGCGAGCTTGTCGAGGACATCAACCCAACGGATGCCGAGATCCCCGTCGCCTCGCCCGAATACTTCAACAATACCGAGGCCAATTGGCTCCGCACCGTCATGATCGACCAGGAATTGATCCGCTACCGTACCGTGTCGGATGCGCCTCCCTGGCGACTCCTGGACTGCCAGCGCGGCGCCTTCGGCACGATGCCCGCCGCCCACACCCAGGGAGCCGAGGTGGCCAAGCTCATGGACCACGACTACAAGGTGTTCCTCACCAGCTACGAAATGCAGCACGAGGTCGCCGTCCGCCTGGCCCGGCTCTTCAACGAAACCGGCATGTGCCACATGGACTTTGACGGCCACGAGGGGTGCTGGTCGAGCGGCCAGGGCGACTTCGCCACGGAGATGTTCGCCAAGGTCTTCTACGAGCATCTCGAACGCCCCATCTTCAACGGCTCCAGCATGTGCAAGCCCTTCTATTGGCACATCAACACCGCCGTCAACTGGGGCGAGCCGTGGTATGCCGGCTTTCGCGAGAGCATGGCCGAGTATCGCTTCAACAACCAGGCCCTGCTCACGCGCAACCTCATGCCCAACATGCTGGGCTGGTTCTCGATGACTGCCGAAACCACCCTCGCCGACATCGAGTGGATGCTCGCGCGCGGGGCCGGATACAACGCGGGATTCGCCCTCGCCACGGACATCGACCGCATCCGCGCCAACACCCAGACAGGGGCCATCCTCGACGCCATCCGCGTTTGGGAGGAGGCCCGCCGATGCGGCGCGTTCTCCGATGAGCAGCAAGTCGTTCTCCGCGACCCAAGCCGCGAATTCCATCTCGAAGAGGACGCCCCCGGCCAATGGCGCCTGTACCCGGTGCACGTATCCGAAGCCCTGGAATACGAGAAGAAGATCCGGCAGCCCGGCGAACCGACCGCGGACATAGGAGAGTGCTTGACAACCGGCGGCAAACAGCCGCTTCAGTTCCAGTTGGACGTTGAGGGCGTCGGCGGCACGTTCAGCAAGCCCAGCATCGAGATAGACGGCTACATCCAGGTGGAAATCGATGCCGAGATCGCCGCGGGGCAGCGCATCGTATTCGACGGAACCGAAACGGTGCGCATCTACGATTCCGATGGACGACAGATCAATACCATCGAACTCCCCCGGCCCGCGCCCGACCTGTCCCCCGGCCACCACCAACTGGCCTTGTCCGGCGAATTTACCGGCAACCCAGCGGCCAAGGCCGTCCTCCGCCTGAAATCGCTCGGAGAGCCTGAGGCAGTCCACACGTCGGGGAAGTGCCCCCCTGCATTGGCTCTTGTTCCCGTTGTTGCGCTTCGCCGGACAAAGGGCGTACACTCTCGATAGTTATCAATAATTATCGATAATTCACACCGAAGGGGCCGAGACTATGGCCAACAAGCGTAGCCAGCCCAACACCGGGACAGGCGCCGTGGCACGGCATCGCGTCCGCGATGGGATACGCGAGATGATCCTGAGCGGCGCTTTCGCACCGGGCGCGAAGCTCTCGCAAGTGCACTTGGCGAGGATCTTCGGCGTGTCGCAAGGCGTCATCCGCGAATCCCTCCTCGAACTCCGGGCGGTAGGCCTTGTCGAGGCGGTAGACAACTTCGGCGTGTTCGTCAGCAGCCTGGACGCCGAGAAACTCATCCAGGCCTACGAAGTCCGCGAGATGCTCGAGGGACTCGCGGCGCGTTTGTGTTGCGAACGCGTCGCCCGGGCGGATCTCCGGGAACTGGCCGCGATGGCGGAGCGTGTCTATGAACTGGCCATTGAGGGCGATCACGAGGAAATGGGCCTGTTGGATCGCCAGTGGCATCATCGGCTCATCCGCATATCCGGCAACGGTATGCTCGAGCGGCTTTCCGAGAACTACCGCGTGTTCGAGCGCGTTATCCGCGTGGCCCGAGACTTCAAGACCATCCGCGACGAGCATCTTGCGATACTCAAGGCAATAGAGCAGAACCTGACCGATGAGGCGGAGCGACTCATGCGTGAGCACGTCCGCGCGGGCAGAAAGGCAATCGAGAAACAAGCAGCGAAAGGCGCGCCCATCTTTCACATCGATGGCGCCGCCCCGGAGGAGACGCATTCATGACGGCCGACAACCAAGACCCCTTCGTCCCGACACGTACATTTGTGCAAACCGGCGGCGCAGCGTTGCCGGAACTGGATCGCTGGAGCCAAGTCGGCGACGAAGAGATCGCCATAGTGGCGGACATGACTCGGCGGAACGAGCTGTCCGGAGGCACGCCCGTCGTCCGCGACTTCGAGAAGGCCTGGCGCGAATGGATTGGCGCCCGCTTCTCAATCACGACGCTTAACGGCACTTCCGCCCTTTACAGCGCCTACTTCGGCCTCGGCGTCGGCCCGGGCGACGAGGTCATCTGCCCCGTCAACACGTGGATTTGCAGCATTGCCCCGGCGGTCCTCCTCGGCGCCAAGCCCGTCTTCTGCGATATCGACCCGAACTCGCTCGAAATCGACCCGGACGACGTCCGCGCCAAGATCACCGACAAGACCGCCTGCATCTGCGCGGTACACCTCTGGGGAAACCTGTGCGACCTCGACGCCCTGCTCACCATCGGCAAGAAGTTCGACGTGCCGGTGCTGGAAGACTGCTCCCACGCCCACGGCGCCAAGTACAAAGGGGCCATGTGCGGCTCCATTGGTAAGGTCGGCTGCTGGAGCCTGCAAGGATCGAAGCCCGTCAGCGCAGGCGAAGGCGGTGTCGTCGCCACGGACGACATCGACGTGTTCGAGCGGGCCTGCCTCGTAGGCCAAGTCAACCGCATCGCAGGCATCGACCTCGTCGGCGCGCGCTATGAGGAGCATCAGCCGCTTGGCCTTGGCATGAAGTTTCGCGCCCACCCCCTCGGCATCGGCATCGCCAAAGTACAGCTCGAGAAACTGCCCGAACTCAACGCGCGCCGCGCGGCCTACATCGCCGAGGTCGAGGCCGGATTGGCCGACGTCCCCGGACTGCGGCCCGTCAAAGTCTACGACGGTGCCGAGCGGGCCGGATTCTACGGCTTTCCCGCCGTCTACGGACCCGAAGAGTTGAACGGCCTATCCTGCGACGGATTCTGCGGCGCCCTCAACGAGATGGGACTCAAAGTCAGCAACCAGCCGTATCCTAACCTGCATGATCTCCCGCTGTTCGCCAAAGGCTTCGACGTATTTACGCGCAACCGCGGGCCCTTGTGCGCGTCGGAAGGATACACCGGCTACCAGCCAGGCGACTTCCCCAACGCCGAGCACGCCGCCAAACACACCGTGTTCTTGCCGATGCTCAGCGACCCCATCACAGGCGCGGCCGAAATGGTGCTGGACGCATTGCGCAGCGTCGCAGATCGCTCAGCGGAACTTGCGAAGTCCGAAAGCCAGGGATGCGGCTCATAGCAAACCAAGAGAGGCCGCAAATAAGCGGAAAACGGGGACTGACACAAGCGAAGTTCGCCTCAGGCGGACGGAGACGTGTCTGTGGAGCTGTTGGAAAAGTCGCATTCGCCCCAGAGGTTGAGCGAAAGACCGGGACTGTCCCAAGCGGAGTCCGCCGCAGGCGGACGAAGACGGGACTGTCCCAGGTCCTTTCGCGGCCTGCGTGCAGCAACTCTGGACTTTTTCGGCGGCTCCTCTGTCCCAGCTTTTCGCAGGAATAGGATACAATCAGCACGACTGAAGCCAATGGATGAGGCCAAACATGGCTGCCCGAGACGTTGAGCACAAGGCAAACCGGAAGCGCCCGAACATACTCTGGCTCATGTCCGACGAACTGCGCACCGACGCCCTGGGATGCTACGGCAGCCCCTGGGCGCATTCACCCAATCTCGATCTCCTCGCCCGGGAAGGCGTCCTCTTCAAGCACGCCATCACCCCCGCCCCGGTGTGCGGCCCCGCGCGCGCCTCGATAATCACCGGCCGCTATCCGAACGAGATCGGTGTCTGGTGGAATCTCCGCGAGAACTTCCCCCGTGCTCGAGCATTTGACGCAGCACTTCCACGAGGCCGGCTACGCAAGCGCGAGCTTCGGCAAACGCCACTACTGCGCCGCGAACAACGCCTTTCAGATCGAGAATCACTTCGAACTCTCTGAAGCCGTCACGTATTACGCCTACGCCGACGCTTTCGACCCGGCCAATTACGGCGTTGTGCATTATCCGGCCGCACCCTATCCTTGGATCTTTGGCGGCCGCTTTCCCCTTGGCCCCGAACACACTTCGGAGGCCCGCGCCATTCGTGAGGCCACGGCTTGGCTCGAGACCCGGGATGAGAGCGCGCCCTTCTTCCTACGCGTTTCATTCAACGCGCCCCATACGCCCGTCGTGCCGCCCGCCCCCTACGACACGCTCATCGATCCCGATGCCATCGCCCTACCACCCGACACGGAAGAGGCGCTGCCCGGCCAGCCCGAATGGATCGCCGATACGCTGCGCACCGCCTCCGACGCGCGGCGCCTGACGCCCGAGCAGATTCGCGATATGCGCCGCTACTACTACGGCGAGGTCGCATTTCTCGACAGCCAGGTAGGGCAACTCCTCGATTGGATGCGCGGCCGCGGCCTGCTTGACAACACCATTGTCGTCTTCCTCTCCGATCACGGCACGCATCTCGGCGACTACGGCCTCGTGCAAAAGCAAACCTTCTACGACCCGGTTGTGCAGGTACCGTACATCTTCTGGTATCCAGAAAACGTTCCCGCCGGCGTATCCGTCGAGACGCCTGTCGAAACGCGCAGCCTCCTCCCCACGCTGCTGTCGCTGACGGGCCTGCCTGTTCCGGAAGACCTTCGCGGCGGCGGCCTGGGAGCGGCACTGCGAAGCGGCGCCGAGCCGCCGAGTTCCCCCGTCTTCAGCGAGTTCACCCTCGGTTCTTTCAAGATGCGTCCCGACGACCGCCTCGTCATGGTGCGCGATGGCCGATGGAAACTGTCCCTGTGTTTTCCCGCCGAACCGGGGCCGTCACTTCACCCCACCGACGGCGCCCTCTTCAACCTGCACGCCGATCCACACGAACTCACCAACCTGTACGGGCATCCCCAACACCCGGCCATCCAGAACCGCCTCACCAGCCTTATCAAAGACCACCTCGCCCGGACGCACCACGAAGACGAAGAAACCTGACAGTGCTTTGTCTTCGTGACGTTAGGAACCTGCTGATAAGAAAGAAAACTCCCTGCGTTCCTTTGCGGCCTCTGCATCTCTGCGTTGAAGAATGCTGATCGCAGAGCCGCCGAGAGCGCGGAGTAGCGCGGAGAAAAAGCCCGCAGCGTGTGGAGTTGGACGAGTTGCCGTGCAACGCGATACAAAGCACACAAAGCCACGAGGATCTTCTGTGGTTCGTGGTTTCAGTCCTTTCCGGATTCCGCCTGCTCTACTCTGACGACGCGGAATCCGAAGCACATCTCATAGAGAAATCCGGGATCTTGCCAGTAGCGCTGAGCGGAACGCGAGCGCCGGGGACCAAACTCCCAATCGCCGCCGCGCACCACGCGATATGTGCCCTTCCGCGGGCCCGTGGGATCTATGGCAGGCTCGTCATCATAGGGCGCATACCAGCCATCGCACCATTCCCACACGTTCCCGCTCATATCGTGAAGGCCCCACGGATTCGGCCGCTTGCCGCCGATGTTGTGGGTCGTTTCATCGCTGTTGGGACTGGCCCACGCACGACGCTCGTCAAACTCATCGCCCCAGGAATACGCCGTCTGCGTGCCCGCCCGGCAGGCGTACTCCCATTCGGCCTCCGTCGGCAGTCGATACTCGGCCCCTTCCCGCTTCGACAGGCGGCGGCAGAACGCGCACGCGTCTTCCCACGTAACCTGCTCGACGGGCCGGCGCGAGCCTTTGAACCGGGACGGATTCGTACCCATCACATCCTCATACTGCCCTTGCGTGACCTCGTAAACACCGATGTAGTAAGGCTTCGAGATAGTGACCTCATGAACGGGCTGCTCGTCGTCATCGCTCTTGTCCGACGCGGAACCCATCAGGAAGGATCCCGGCTCGATGCGCTTCAGCCACATGCCGATGGAATTGGCGACAAGCTCCTCAGCCCCCTCATCACCGGCCTCGTCAAAGCGGCGGAGACGCTCCGGATAGGCGTTCGTGAGCCCCGCCTTCTCGATGGTGTCGATCGGCGCGAATCCTATCTTCCGCGCGGGCGACTTCTTCGCGAGACGGTAGTCCCGTTCAGAAGCATTCACGAAGAGCGGATCCGCGATGACACTGTGCCGATCGTACTTGCCGTCGTAAACCGCCTGCCACGCGTCGAGCGAGCCAAAGCCGAGCTTGCTCTTGCCGCTGCGCGCGGGGCCGCCCCGAATCGTCAGCGGGCCCGTAGGTTTCCAGAAGAGGTTGTGGTCGGCAGCAGTAACGCGCGTATCGATCCAGTCGTTGAAGTCGTAAATCGCCCCGGCGCTTCCCTCGAAGAAGATGATATTCTGCGTGTACTCATGCTCGTAGCAATGCCCGCCCATGCTGAACGAGCGGATAGCGCCGGTGTTGTCCGGCGCCACAATGAGAATGTTGTTCTTGATGACGTTCCCGACGCCCTTCACGAAGATGCACTGATCGCCCCCCGAGCCGTGAACACCGTAGATGACGTTGTTGGTTACGGTGAAGTAATCGCTCGCGTCATCAATGTAGATGCCGCTCTGGAGACTGAACCTGTCATTGCCCGTGTCATGGATAAGGTTGTGGTCATATACGTTGTAGCGCCCGGCGAGGAAGCACTCCATGGCGCCGGTGTCCTGCGTGTCGAGGTTCACGTGGTGCACGTGATTGTACGCGAGAACGTTATTACGCGCGTGCAGGCGATCCCAGTGCTCCTCCCATGTCGCGTTTCCCCAGGATCCACCCGTGAGCGCCGTTCCGTAGCGCTTCATGTGGTGGATATCGTTTTGGGCGACACGGTTGTGCCCGCTCTGAGTGATGGCCACGCCGGCGCCGTGCCCGAAGAGGCGTCCGCAGTGATGAATGTGATTGTTCTCGATGGACACCTGCCACTCGCGCCCGTCCGCCGCCGGCCCGGGCCCAAGGCCCGAAAGATCCACGCCGTTCATCCCATGGTACCGGACAAGGTTATCGCAGATGGCTACGCCCGCGGCGTGCCCTGTTACAACGACGCCGTCGCTCCGGCCGTTCTCGACGAGACAACCGCGGATCGAGCAATCTTCCACGTTGCCCATGTGGACCACATGCCCGTTAGCGACACTCAGGTTCAAGTTCTCGAAGTGAACATTCCTGACGGGCCCTTCGGCGCCGCGGATGGCCAACAAAGGCGACGCGCCGGAGGCCACCATCACCTGCTCCTCAACGGGCGCCTGGCGAGGCCGGCAGTAGACCAGCCGGCTCTCGCGATCGATCCGGCACTCCCCAGGCTCATCGAGCAGGCCGAGGACATTCTGAACGAAATACCGGTTGCCCGGCTTGGCCCCGGTTCTGCTCTCTAAGAGAATGGTTCGGCTATCCGCGTCAATGGCCTCGATGGATACCTCATGGCTCGACCAGTCGTACGTGGGCCATATGTAGACCGTCGAGCCCGCGACGTTCCAGTTCTCCGGCGCCAAGTCGCCGTCTTCGTAGGTGAATTCCGTGTGATCGTTGGCGGAATCGGCCTCCTCGACGCGGTAATAGCCTCGATTGGGCGCACGAGCAAGCGTCATGCGCCGGCCATTCTCGAAAACCTGCTGCGGCTCGATACCCTCGGGGATGGAGGCCACCCAGATGTCATCGCGGAAGGGCCGCCACCCGCTCAGGACAACGCCGCCTATGATCCACACTTCCTCGTCCGCGTAGGCCCCGTAAGTGATGGCGTAGTCGGCCGTGCCCGAATCCCCAGAGCCCAGTTCCAGCGTTTCAGGGACGTAGTAAGTCCCCTCCCGGACAAGAACGCTCACAGAGTGGTCGAGTCCCGCCTGCACGAGGTCGCGAACAGCGTCGCGGGCACGTGCCAACGTGGCGAAGGGGCCATCCGTACCGCCGGTGTTAGGTACGTACAGCGTGCCCGACCACGCATCATTCCCGGCGGTTGACACATAGAAATCCGCGGACACATCCCCCGCCGCGGCTGAGGCCGCGACCAAACTCAGCAACACCAGTCCCCACTTCATAGTCTCTCTCCCATCTGTTCATTTCGGATGCGTCTTGGAGAACGTCACGCACCTTCCCCAAGGCGCTTGGCGCGAAGCTCTCCAAGAATGGCTATCACATTCTTCCTGTCAACGATACGCACGGTTATACGCGAATCAAGCGGTTCAAAGACACATGCTTCAACGGTCGCCAGAACACCAAGGAGTTTCGCCCCCCTGGCAAGAAGACCTTGGAGCAACTTCGAGCGATGCGCGTTGTCCAGATAGCGCCGCAGTTGCTCCTCGTGTTCGCGCGTGAGTCTCCCGCGCTTCAGCTCCACCAGAATCAGTGCCCCCGCCTCCGGATCGTGAAAAGCCAGGTCGATTACATGCCGCTCCTTGCGCTCGACGAACATAAGATGTTGGCGCGCCACCTTCGCCACGGGCCGCTCAAACAGAAGCTGCGGCGCTGCTTCGATCGCGTCCTCGAGCTCCGCCTCGGTATCCACGGATTCGTACTCGGAGTCAAGAACCTTGCGAATCTCACCTGCGGCCCCGGCACCGATGCCCTTTACAGCCCGCAACTCCTCCTCCGTAGCATTCGCTATCCTCGTAACGCTTCCAAATCGCTGGAGCAGTTGCCGTGCCGCCACCCGCCCGCACCGGGGGAACATCTCGACGATCCGCCGCTGCATGTCGGCCAGATCCGCCGCCTTCCGCTTCGGGATAAGGGAGATCTCGGGAATACCCAATTGCTCCTGCCGCGCCATCATCGCAATGAGTTGCGCCGTTTCCTCAACCGCCGAAGTGGCCAGTACGCTCATCCTATACTCGAGAACCATCGCCGAGAGGGCGCCTCGCACAGCTTGAGGATCGAACGCCCGGCGCGCGTAATCCACCTCGCCTTCAATAATCAGAACGGGAATCGCAAAATGCTCCCGCAGATAGATGGCGCTCGTGAAAAGGGATTTGTCAGTGATACCGCTCAGAAGCGTGCTGCCGGTTCTGCGCTCGATGGCCAGGCGGCCACTCAGCAGGTACCTATCGACGTTGCCCTCATCTTGCTCGACGGCCTCCACGCTCAAGCCCAAGTCCCCGAGCCGCTTCGCCAATCGCCCTTTCGGCTTCGTCGCCAATATGCTCAACGTGTATTGATTCCTCAAGATGGCCCTGTGGCCTAGCGCACACGACTCCGCCCCAAGGTGCCCGGCCCAGCCTTCGAGCGAAACACGGGAGCGCCTACCTTGGCGGCTCAACTCTTCGCCATCTCCCCGACCGCGTCGGCGCCCAACTCCCGCGCGGCATCCAACATCTCGGGCGCCTCGCTTACCTCGCCCTTCTTGGAGGCGTGCGCGGCAACGTCGCCGAGATACCGTCCTCCAATGAAAGCGACAAGAGTCTTCATAGGTTCGAGCACCCACTTGCCGTGATCCGGCTCAGGACTCCCGTGCGCCGTTACCACGATGTAGCCTTTGCCGGCGAGCCGCTCGGCGTAGTCCGGCCGGCTCCAATAGGCCGCAAGTCGATCAAGGAAACACTTGAGCTGCGCCGAAACGCCCGCACAATAGACGGGCGAGGCGAAGATCACAATCTGGGCCTCATCCACCCGCGCCAGGACGCCGGGGAAATCGTCATCGCCGCGCGAATCCTTGCGCTCGGTGCGGATGTCGCCTACCTCGGCCAGCGGGCGAATCTGGAAATCATCAAGATAGACCTTGTCCACTTCGGCCCCGGCGCCTCGGGCGCCCTCAAGCACGGCATCGGCCAACAGATCCGTATTACCGCCCTTTCGGGGACTTCCCAGCAGTGCAATAACCTTCATACGGATGCTCCTCGTTACCTTCTCGGGCCTCGCCTAGAAGAGCCCGAGCACCCTTTCCGCCAGCAGCCGGCGGCGTTCATCGAACTTGCCCGGCCTTGGCGCTCGCCGCAGAAGCCGCTCACAGGCGGGCGACGCATGCTTCAATTCCGCGCTCGCCGCCCGTGTATCGAGCCCCGCCAAGGCTAGAAGTGTGTAATAGAAGGGAAATCCCTGCCAGCGGCCCGAATCATCGCGTCGCGATCGCAGCAGCTTCATCCCCTCCGTCAGCCAACGCTCAGACGATGCATCCTGCAACCCGCCCGCACCGATGTGACGCCACAAGGCGCACGTACACCTTGCGCAACAGTACGCGCCCGGCCAGGGCCTCCCGGCGTTCCGCTCCCGCCTAGCGGCCTCAACAAGGCGCTGCGTCATACCTTCCGTGGCTCGGCGCAGTGCGTCGCGTATGCCTTCCGACGGCACGCCCAGCTTCAGCAGCACCCGGCAAGCCTCCTCCCCGAGAACGTGGGAGGATCCCGCCCGCGTGGTAAACCGCTCGCCGGTGAAAAGGCGGATGCCCTTCCGGAAATCGTCCCCCGTCGGCGCAAACATCCCCGCGTAGGCGCCCGCCGCCCCCTGCCTCCCGGCGATCCACTCCGCGGCTGCGCGCCTTCGCGCTTGAGGGATAGCCTCCCCGACGAAAAGAAGTCCGTTGATATTGTCCAGCGTGTCGGCGAGGCTGTCTTGCTTGATAAGGTTCATCCCACCGCACTCCCCGCTCTCTTCTTGGCGTGTCCTCCGCGTGCAAACGCGGTGGTTCAGGCACATGCCTTGTCAAATTGGCATTCGCCTCAGTATGTTCAACACAGGCCCTCACGTCAAACCGCGGCCAACGACAAGAAGGGACTTGCAAACAAACATGCGCCTGCCGCATCACCCGATGAAGCGCCACGCCATACACATATCGCGGTTTCCCGTGGCGGCGCCCACCTGATATACTTGCGCCGTTTTGCCGGCACCGATGGGGAGTTGATTCATGCGAGTACTACTGACAGGCGGCGCGGGCTACCTGGGCGCGTGTCTAACGCCCGTTCTGCTCGAACGCGGCCATTCCGTAAGGGTCTTCGACCGCTTTTGCTTCGGGGAGGAGGCCCTGGCCGCCTTCCGGGAACACCCTAGTTGCGAGATTGCCCGCGGCGACATCCGTAGGCTCCAGGACACGCCCGGACTGTTTGACGGCATTGACGCCGTTGTCCACCTTGCCGGCCTCTCTAACGACCCCTCGGGCGAACTGGACCCGGACATGACCTGGGACGTCAACGTCGAAAGTACCCAGGAATTGGCCTCGCAGGCCGTTCAGAAGGGGGCATCGCGGTTTGTCTTCGCCTCCTCATGCGCCGTGTACGGCAAGGGCGTCTTCGACGTGCTCGACGAGCAGAGTCCCACCAATCCCGTCTCGACCTTCGGGCGCAGCAAACTTGAGGCGGAAAACGCCCTGCTTGATATGCAGAACGAGCTGTTCGAGCCCGTGGTAGCGCGGATGGCCACGCTCTTCGGCTGGTCCCCACGCATGCGTTTCGACCTGGCCGTCAATCAGATGGTCGCCACCGCCGTCCGCCAGAGACGCATCGACGTCTTCGGCGGCGGCAATCAATGGCGCCCTTTCATCCATGTACGCGACGCGGCACGGGCCATGGCCGCCTTGCTGGAAGCGCCCGCGAAAACCGCGGCCGGCGCCATCTATAACATGGGCTCCGATGTATGCAATTACCGTGTTCGCGACCTGGCCGAACGCGTTGCGCGGCAGTTCGACGATGTCAAAGTGGAACTCGTCAAGAGTGATGAAGATGTGCGCACCTACTGCGTCCAATTCGGCAAAATCCGCGAGAAACTCGGATTCAAGTGCGAGTGGTCGCTCGAAGAAGGTATCCGCGAACTGCGTGACGGCTTGGCCGACGCGTCGGTAGATCCCATGGACGACGCGTATTTCAACGTCCGCCGCATGAAGCAATTGCGCGCTACACCGGTGGATGAAGGCGGCGAACCCATTGCCTCACGACTTATCCCGATGGCCCGGCCCACGCTCGGACCTGAGGAAGAAGCCGCCGTCGTGGGCGCTTTGCGTAGTTGTTGGCTGACCTCCGGGCCGCACATTCAGGTATTCGAGAAAGCATTCGGCGAAGCCGTCGCCGCCCCGCACGTGGTGGCCGTCTCCTCATGTACCGCGGCCCTTCACCTGTGCCTGACGCATCTCGGCGTCGGCCCGGGCGATGAAGTAATCACCTCGCCCCTGAATTGGGCTTCCTCCGGCAACACAATTCTTCACCTCGGCGCCCGCCCCGTCTTCGCCGACATCTGCCCTGACACCTTGAACATCGACCCGGCCGGCATCGACCGCGCGATTACGGAACGCACCAAGGCGATCATGCCCGTACACCTAGCGGGACAGCCCTGCGATCTCGAGGCCGTATACGCCATCGCCCGCAAACACAATCTCCCCGTGGTCGAAGACGCCGCCCACGCGCTGGGCGCCTCCTACAAGGGCACGCCCATCGGGGGCTACGGCGAGTTCGCCTGCTTCAGCTTCTACGCGATCAAGAACATCACGACCATGGAAGGCGGCACCATTGCCGTGCGCGATGAGGAGGCCGCGGCCCACCTTCGCCTGCTGGCCGCCAATGGCATGACGGCAAACGCCTGGGAGCGCTACGGCCGCAGCGCCATCGCCGCCCCCGCACAAGTCGTCGAGCCGGGATTCAAGTACCAGATGGGCAATGTAAGTGCGGCCATGGGCGTGGCGCAGCTCAAGAAGTTCGGAGCCTTCAGGTCGGCGCGTCGGCGCCTCGCGGGAATGTATCAGACGGTACTGAGTGAGATAGACGAGATCACCTTGCCGCACATCATCGACGAAGTTGAGCACGCCTGGCATCTCATGGTGATACGACTGAGGCTGGACAAACTGGTCCAGAACCGGGACGAGATCGTCCACGCCTTGCGGCGCGAAAACATCGGCACGGGCATCCACTTCTTCGGCCTGCATCTGCATCCGTATTATCTTGAGCAGCTCGGTATGAAGCCCGAGGATCTGCCCCACGCTACGGCCGCGTCGCACGAGATTATCTCGTTGCCCCTTTACCCAAGCATGACGGACAAGAACCTGGGCGAGGTCGTGGCCGCGTTGAAGAAGGTGTTGGCCCACGCGCGCCGCGCTTAACCAAATGCTCCGGACGGTGAAGCGGCCCGAGGGCGTCATCAAATGGACAAGGCGGCTTTAATATACGACCGCTCGTGTCCGCTCTGCCGGGGCGCGGCTGAATGGATCCGGCAGAACGCCCTACCGGACACCATCGAGTTGGTGCCGTGCCAATCCGACGAGCGGAAAGAGCGGTTCCCCCAGATCACCGAGGCGGCCTGCGTGGCGGCGCTCCAGTTGGTGCTGCCCGGCGGCAGTATCCATGCGGGCGAACAAGCCTTTCCCCACCTGTTTCGGCGGCTACGCCGCTGGCGCTGGCTGGCCCAGGCCATCGAGCTTCCAGGCGTGTCGGCGCTCTCGCCGCTCGTCTATCGGTGGGTGGCAAGACACCGCCAGGCGCTTTCCGGCATGTTGCCCAGCGCCCGGGGCGGCCCGCACAAGAGAGAGGATTGAAGGAGTCTGTTGTGAGTTCGGAGACAAACGGGCGCGTTTATCTGCCCACATCGAAAACGTGTTTCATCTGCGGGGAGGAGAACCCAGCCGGCCTCCAGGCCCGCTTCTACATCGAGGACAACATCGTCAAGGCGGACTTGAACGCCCAGGAGCACCACTGCGGCTACCCGAACGTGCTTCACGGCGGCGTCGTGGCCGCGATACTTGACGAAACCATGGGCTGGGCCGCCACCTACGTCATCGAGCGCATGTGCTACACGGCCGACTTATCCATCCGCTATCTGAAACCGGTGCCCTGCGACCGAACCACCACGGTGACGACCAACGTGCTCCGCGCCAGCAAACGACTCGCGGAGGTCGAAGGTGAGATTCTCGACGAAGCCGGCGAGGTATACGTCCGCGGCCGGGGGAAGTTCTTCCCGCTCAGTATTGAGCGCACCCTCGAAGTTGATGACCACCTGCTCTACCGCGGAGGTGAAGCCCGCCTCTTCGACGAATTGCGCGCCAATTTCGAGAAGCAGGACTGACGGGGCGGCCCGCTACTTCCCGCTCAACTTGACCCGGAGCAGGCTTTCGCCTTCGGCCACGTCGTACCGCAGAAACAGCAACTCGCGGGATAGGATCTTCCCTTCGATCAGCCCGGGAGCCTCATCGATTTGGTACAGGGCGAAATCGCCCCACAATGCCAGCCCGAAAGGCATCGCACAAGGACTGGTAACTCTGATCTCGAGTTCACGCCGCCACCGCAGCCGGGAATTGGAAACAAGTTCCGTCTTGGGGATTTCAGGTTCGGCGAAGAACTCACCCGGCAGCCACGGACGCCGGTAATTGCGGATGCAAACCGGTTCGACCTTCCCCTCGATGAACATCATCTGCACATCGCGGTCGTGGTACAGAAACGTCTTGGGCCAGGGCCCCGGAGAGGTACTCCAAACGTAATCGGGATTCCAGGGCGGCGTTGGCGTGTCTTCCCACAGCATGTAGGAAGACGGCGTGTGGGCGTACGTCTTGCGATAGAACGCGGCGGCCTCGGGCAGCGTCATCATCCGCACGTCATCCTTGACGTACTTGACGAACTCCTCAAGCATGATCGCCCCTTCGCGGATATCCTCCTCCGTGTAACATCTGCAAAGGTCGCTACGCTCCTGCTCGTGGGCCTCCTGGTGCTGGAGAAGGAACACGTGTTCGTTGTAGCGCGTGTTTCGGCGGTAATTGTCCGCCAAGCCCTTCCAGTAGCTGATATCCTCCCAGGAACAAATGCCGCCCCGGGCCACGTCGTTCGGATCCGTGCTGTACAGGCAGGGATTGCCCGAATGGAAGCTCTTGAGCAGGTCGCGGGAGGTCCATTCCATGGCCACAAGTCCCCGGCCGCGCGCCGGCCTGAGACGCTCATCGCGATCAATGTAATAGACGCCCCACGGGCAACCGCGATCCGTGATGTCGTCGACCTCGATCTGCTCCCAGCAGAACCCCCACAGCCCCTCAAAGCCAAGCTCTTCGAGGATGGGAATCATCTCCGAGTCCGTATGCCCCGCTCCCGCCACGGTGACGGAGGACCATGGCAGCAATTGACGCAGCGCATCCCGCGCCTCCGCGACGGCAGCCTTCTTGCCCTCGTCCCCCACCGAGACTTGCTCCAGACACAGCGCAACATCATCCCCAAAGGCTTCGTGCCATTCCGTTAGCGCCTTGGCCATGATGTGCGCCGACTGCACGCTCACGATCCACGTGATCTTCACGCCATACGGATGCAGCGTATCCGCCAAGAGCCGCATCCCCTTATCGCACGTGGCGCCGTCCTTGTGGCGCGCGGCCAAAGCCGCGAAGGTATAGATCATCTCAGACATTGCTATTCCCTTGCAGCGGACGCAATACGCGTCCATGTATTCTCACAAGACGGCCTCGCGCCCTCAGCGCCGGCCGATTGCCTCGGCAGCCTCGTTGACAATGGCAGCGACGGCGCGGCTCATGGCAGCCGCGTGTTCAGGAAGCGAACGGCCATCGAGAGGCTCCCGCACCGTGAACGTCCGCGCCCAACCCTCCGCACGCCCCAAGGGGTCCCGGAGTTCGAGGCGGATCTCGCACTCTGCCACCCAAGGCGTCTCGCTACGCACCTGATCGAACTTCCTCAGCTCACCCGTAAGTACGAAGTCCGGGGCGCGCATATCCGCCGCGTTGCCCACGTCCGCGAAGCGGCCCGTGGCAACAATAGCATCACTGAGCGAGCGCGTCACCGCATCGCGAGGCAACTCCGCCCATTCCGCGTTCTCGTAATAACCGAGCACATAGCCCGCCTCGCGGTAGACGATGCGCTGCCGATAGGGCCGGGCCGCTTCGAGCGGACGAATCCCCAGCGTCTGTTCGGTTGAGGCGACCGCGGCCACCTCGACCGCCGGCGCGACGGAATAGAGATCGATAGGTGTGTACCCCGTCGTCAGGCATCCCGGAACGGCCGCCAGAATTACCAACCATCCGTAACGCATCACTCTCCTCCCGCTCGCGACGCCTTGCCGCGTATCAGCGCGGCCGGGTCGCTCTTGAGGTATTCCAGAAAGTCCCGCACGGCGCCCATCGTCTCGTTGAGACTCCGTATGCCTTCCCGCAGATTGTACTCCACGTTATCGGCTTCGTGGAGGGCGGCGCGCGTCGTCGCATCGAGCGTGTCCGTCATGCCCTCGAGCCGCTTCGTAAGGGCCTCGGCGCTCGCCGTAATGGCTTCGAGCGCGTTCTGGAGGTCCTCCTCCGTCTGGGCCAAGTCAAGCGGCTTGACCTTCTGCTCGGCCAGTTCGAGCCAACGCGTCCCCGACTCGGCGAACTTGTTAAGATTCTCTGTAAGAGCGCGAAAATCAGCGACGGCTTCCTCTCCCCGCTCCCGGAAACTTGACACGGTGTCGGATGTCTTCCCAACAAGCCCCTTTGTCTCGCTGAGGAGATCGCCCGCCTCCCCTACAACCGCCGCGAGTTGTCCTTCCTCAAGACCCTCGAGCGCTACGTTCAGCTTGTGCGCCATCGCCGTCAAGTCCGTCAACAGGTTCGTGACACGCGAACTCACCGACTCGAACATGGACTCCCGCGACGGGATCTGCTCGTAAGGCTGCAGGGGCGCTGCTTCGGGATCGCCCCCCTCGAGCGACACACACATCGTGCCCAGGGCCAGGCTGTATATCGTCAAGGTCGCCGTCACGCCCTCCTTGAGCCTGACCTTGTCCTCGCTGACCACGATGTCAACGCGAGCGCGGTTATCCGGCGTTACGTGGATGTCCTTGACGTCGCCGACCTCGACCCCCCCATACTCCACGAGCCCACCCACGCCCAGTCCGAGCACGGACTCGTCGAAGAGAATGTAGTACGGGACTTTGCGCTCCGTGCTGAGGCCCAGCGCGATCAGGACGCCTACGGTGATCACCACAACTGAGGCCAGCAGGAACAATCCCACTTTCGTTTTCTGTGCCTTTGTCGCCACCCGGTTCTGCTCCTATCAGCGTGTTTCTTCTATCGCACTTGCTGGCCGATGTACTCATCGGCGCGCCGCTCGAAGAATTGACGTACCCGCGGCGTCTCGGACGCTTCCGCCTCCGCGACGGCGCCGCAGAAAACAACGCGTCCCTGATCCAGCATAAGCGCCCGATCCGCCACTTTGCGAATCGAATCGAGTTCGTGTGTCACGATGACAAACGTGATGCCCAGCAAATGGTTTAGTTCGAGGACGAGGTCATCCAATCCCGAAGCCATAATCGGATCCAGTCCGGCGGAAGGCTCGTCGAAGAAAACGATGGGCGGATCGAGGGCGATGGCCCGCGCCAGCCCGGCCCGTTTCCGCATGCCCCCGCTCAACTCGTCAGGCATCAGATTCTCCGCGTGGGCGAGGCCCACAAGACTGAGCTTCAGCCGTACCAGCGGCTTCACCAGCCTCTCATCCATGTCCCCGTATTCGCGGAGAGGCAGCGCGACGTTATCGCCGACCGTCATCGAGTTGAACAGGCCACTGGACTGGAACGCAATGCCGATGCCGCGTTGGACCTCGGCCAACTCTTCCTCGTCCAAGAGCGTTATGTCTCGCCCAGCGTAGAGAATCTGCCCGGCGGTAGGCTGGAGAAGTCCCGTCATGTGCTTGAGCAGCGTCGTCTTGCCGCAGCCGCTCCCGCCGAGAATGACGAGTACCTCGCCCCGCTTTACCTCAAGCGATACGTTATCCAGGACCTGCGTCTCGCCATAGTGAGTCACAAGATCCTTGACCACGATCAGCACGTCATTCGCTTCCGGCACAGGCATTTCCTCAGAAGTAGTAGAAGAACACCGCGAAAATCATATCGATCACGATGAGAAAGAAGATGTCCATCACGACGGCCCGCGTCGTCATCAGGCCCACGCCCCGGGCGCCTCCGCTCACGCGCAGGCCGTTGTGGCATCCCACCAACACGATCATGACCGCGAAAACAAGCGACTTCAACATCCCCTGCACCACGTCGTGCAGATTCGCCGCATGCAAGGACTCTCGCCACCACGCGTTCGCGTCGATTCCCATGACCCCGATGCCCCAGACGGCGCCTCCCGCAATGCCCATGACCATTCCGAAAGCCACGAGGCAAGGCATCACGATCAACAACGCCAAAAGCTTCGGCGCCACCAGAAACTGGGAGACGTTCAGGCCCATGCCGCGTAAGGCGTCAATTTCTTCCTGCACCTTCATCGTTGCCAGCTCGGCCGTGATGGCCGCGCCCGTCCGCGCCGACACGACAACCGTAGTCATCACCGCCGCCAACTCCCGCGCGAACGCGATCACCACCAAGTCCGCCACGAAAATCACGCCGCCCACTTGCTTGAGCTGCGCCGCGGACAACATGGCGATAATCAGGCCCAAGAGAAAGTTCATGAGCGAGTTGATCTGTAGACCACGCACGCCCATCTCGTGAATCTCATCGATCACCAGCTTCCACCGAACCCGCTTCCCTTCAAAGGGGCCAATGACCGTCCAGTAAATGGCATCGATAACGAGATTCACCATTTCCTTCAGTTCGGCCCAGAAGTCGATGGCCTGTTGACCAAGGGCCGCGACTCCGCCTGTTTCCTCCACCCGCTCTTTGGTGACGGCCAGAAGGCCCGGCTCGATCAGGTCGATGAACTCCGCCACATCCCCATGCTGCCTCTCGAAGCGAAACTGCGCGCCTCGCGCGCGAAGAAGGTGGGCAATCTCCACGAGCCACGCGCCCCCGCGCGAATCCATAGCCTTCGTTTCCGAGAAATCCAGGACCGCCTCCTGCCCTTCGGGAATACTGCACTCCCGCACGGCAGCGAGCAATTGCCGGCCTGTCTCCTGATTGAGTTCAGCGGGACAAAGAATCCGGCTATCCGTCATCGCCCCCCCTCCGCCATCTGCCGAAACTCCTCCTCGGAAAGGACGGCCACGCCCAATTCCCGAGCCTTGGCCAGTTTCGAACCAGCCTTTTCGCCCGCCACGACGAAGTCCGTCTTGGCGCTCACACTCGTGCTCGGACGGCCGCCAAGCGCCTTGATACGCTCGTGGATCCCATCGCGCGTGAAATGTTCGAGCGAGCCCGTCACGACAACGGCCTTCCCGGCCAAGGGCCGTTCTCCAGCCGGGGCTTTCGCTCGGATTTCACGCATGTTGACGCCGTGACACCTCAAAGCCTCGATCAAGGCATGGTTGACGTCATTGGCGAAGAAGTCGCGGATGCTTGTCGCGACAATCGCCCCGATCTCGGGGATAGCCTCGAGTTCTTCCGCCGTCGCCGCCATCAGCTTGTCCATCGTCTCCAGGTGGGCCGCCAGTTCCTCGGCGATATGGGCGCCAACCTGGCGGATGCCCAAGCCGTTCAACAGCCGGCCTAGAGGACGCGATTTGCTGGATTCAATGGCCGCCACGAGATTCGCGGCCGATTTCGGCCCCATGCGCTCCAGTCCCGCCAACGTATCTGCGTCGAGCTCGTAGAGGTCCGAAGGACCTCGGACAAGCTCGCGGTCCACCAGCTGCTCGATAATGGCCGGGCCCAGGCCGCCAATATCCATCGCCCCGCGGCTCGCGAAATGCGCGAGACGTTCCTTTACTTGGGCAGGACATGCCAGGTTGAGACATCGCAGATACACGCCCTCAGGATCCCTGCGCACCTCGCCGTGGCACACCGGACACACCTCAGGCGGACTGAACGGCTCGGACTCCGGTGGCCGCTCCTCGGGCACGTGGCGCAATACCTGCGGAATGATCTCCCCTGCCTTCTGGATCTCCACCATATCGCCCTTGCGCACGTCTTTACGGGCGAGGTCGTCGAAATTGTGAAGCGTCGCCCGCTTCACCATCGTACCCGCGAGAAGCACGGGCTCCATCTCCGCAACCGGCGTCAGCGTCCCCGTCTTGCCGACCTGGACGGTGATGCCCGTCACGCGCGTCCGCGCGATCTCCGCGGGGAATTTGTATGCGATAATCCAGCGCGGCGACTTGGACGTTGCCCCGAGCCGGGCGCGCTGCTCGTGCGAATCCACCTTCACGACCATCCCGTCAATGGTGTAGTCCAGTTCGCCGCGTCGATGCTGCCACTCTTCACACACACCGAGCACCGCGTCTATATCAGCGCACCGCGTGGCATAGGGACTCGTCGGCAAGCCAAGCCCGCGCAGCCCCTCAAGCACTTGCCAGTGCGACGAGAAATCACTCCCGCCAGCGGAAATCGCATCGTAAAGGAGGATGTCCAGCCTGCGCTCGGCGACCTGACGCGGATCGAGCAACTTGAGCGTTCCGGCCGTAGCATTACGAGGATTGGCCAAGGGCGGCTCGCCCGCCTCTTCGCGCAGGGCGTTGAGCCGCTTCAGCTCCTCAAAGCGCATGAATACCTCGCCACGAACTTCCAGTTCAGCGGGCGGATTCCCCGTCAGGTGCAGCGGCACGGAGCGGATCGTGCGCACATTCGCCGTCACGTCATCCCCGCGCACGCCATCGCCCCTTGTCGCCGCCCGCACAAGCTGTCCGTGCTCATAACGAAGCGAAATCGCCACGCCATCAATCTTGAGTTCCACCACGTACGAGGGGGCCGCATCGGGCGGCAGGCCTTTACGAACTCGTTCATCGAAGGCGCGCAATTCCTCCGCGTTGTAGGTGTTTTCGATGGACAGCATCGGGACGGCGTGCTCTACCGTCTGAAATCCTGCCAGAGGCTCCCCGCCCACCCGCTGCGTCGGTGAATCGGACGTTACCAGCGCCGGCCACTGCGCTTCCAGCGCTTCAAGCTCCTTCAGAAGCGCATCGAACTCGACGTCCCCGATCTCTGGTTGCGCCTCAACGTAATAGAGCCGGCTGTGGCGCTCGATTCTCGCCCGCAGCGCATTGGCCTGCTCCCGGACCTCGCCCGGAGGCTCTGTGTGACTGCTGTTCATGTCGAAATAGCCGAATACCTTGGCCGTGCCACACGTGCGACGCGCGGCGGCGTTTCTCTTCCTGAGACAGGCACGTCAAGTAAACAGATGCGCCAATCTTGCCAACGTCTCATGACCAGCAGGCTTGGAGGCATACCAAGGTCGGCCCCCGGCCACCGCGAGTTCATGAGCGCATTATAAACAATACATCGGTAGGGCCGCATAGTTTCTCATTTATTGCGCGGCTGTCATCGGGACTCGCGCCCGTCTCGCCGCCCAGCGCAGAAATCGGTGTCATCCTCACTTCCACGTCTGCCGTTGGACAGATGGGACGGCCTTGCGAGGCTTCCCCCCTTGTTTTGTTACTTAAGCGTTGCCCAGACCACAACCGCGGATCCGGCCGGTTGAGCGCCGGATGGATGGCGGCGTAGCCGTACGCCAAGCATCGGCTGTAACGGGCGTTGTCATCGAATGTATATCTGATGGGATGAGATGATGCGCGCCACCGATCCTGGTGGCAGCCCCGCTATGTACCACAAAATATGGTAGTTACGGCGAAGGGTTCAGTTGACAATCCCTGCCGGCGGTGATATACTCGCGCCTGATTTGGCGCGCCAGTATACGCAGTGTGTTGTTTGGTGCGTTAAACCTATGCTTTCAGGAGACATGCCGTATGAAACATATCAAGTCCGTCACCAAGAGTCCTGCAAAGGCCGACGATATCCCCGTGAGCACACTCATTGACTTCGTCGTTGCGATCCTCGACGCCCTGAGCACGATGTTCGCCGCGAAGGAAGAGACTAGTTCCTAAGCTTTGTCCTGTGGACTCGCGCCGTAAGGCTCGTGAAGCCGTCCGGCGCGGCAGTACGCGGCCCGCAGGAGTTGCCGCTCCAAAAGCGGCATTTGACACGTGGTAGGGAGGTGCACCATGAAGCACGTGCGCAGTGTATCGCTCGTCAGAGCGGACGCCATGTCGGATTTCACCAACTCGGTCTTCGTAGCCTGGAAGGACTTCCTGTACGCCCAAGGCCTTGGATTCCTGGACTCGTTCGATTTCCTGACGAACTCGTTCGACTTCGACAACTTTCTCAGCGGCAAGAGCGAATAGGGCGGCGTCTACGCCGATCGTGCGATTAGGTTCAACGGCCACTGCCGGGGCTCCGGTTTCTGTGAAGTCCCGGCGGTTTGTCTTTCTCTTCTCCGTGTTTTCTCGATGGCCCGAGAGCGGGAGCTTTCAAGGACGACCCCATGATCACCGGTGCGCATAGCATCATACGCACGGCCGAAGCGGACGACGCAGCGTTCCTGAGACGCCTTTACGATCCGGACCGCCCCCGCGCCGCTTTGCTGGACCGCCGCCGGGAGCCCCTCACCCCTACGCTGGATGAACTCCGCGAGGTGCTCGGCGGGCGCACCAAAGGCAGGCAGGCGCCCAGCGAATTCCTTGCCGTCGAGGACACCACGGGCTCCGTCGTCGGATTCTGCACGATGCGCACCTCCAAGCAAGAGCGCAATTACGCCCAATTCGTCCTGATGCTGTTCGAGGAGGATGCCTACGATAGCCCCCTGGCCGAGGAAACACTGGCCTTCCTCAAGTTCCGCGCCTTTCAGGAGCTCAAGCTCAACAAAGCCACGGCCCATTGCTTGGACTGCGAGTCCGGTTTTCGTAATCTTCTTGTGAGAAACGGCTTTGAGAGCGACGGCGTCCAGAGGGAGGTGCTATTCACCCGAGGCCGCTGGCACAATGTCGAGAGTATGACCTTGTTCCCGGACAAGGCGTAGGAGCGCCCCATGGCCCTGAAAAGCAAGCTCTTCATCCGGCGTGCGGAACGCGAAGATCTGGACATCGTCGTAAGCTGGATGCAAGATCCCGACTTCGCACGCTTCCTCTACGGCGACCCCGCCCGCTCACCCAAACGGATTCGCGAACAGATTGTGGCCATGTTGGGCCGCAGCGCCGGCAACACGGCCCCATCGGCCGTTTACCTGATCATCGACTCGCCGGACGACGGCCCCATCGGCCTCGTATCCTTGCAAAACCTCAGTTGGCGAAACCGCTCGTGCAGCGTCGACTTCTACGTCGGCAGCAAGAAGCACCGAAGCGGCATATCCACCGCCATCGCCTACTACCGCGCGCTCGAGTTCTGCTTCGACGAACTCAACCTGCACCGCATCACGGCCTACATCTACGCCTTCAACACCGCCTCGTGGCGAATCATGGAGCTGTCCGGCGCCGTACGCGAGATGACCCTCCGCGATCATGTATCGCGCGATGGCCGGTTCTACGACATGTACGCCTACGGCATGCTGCGCCCGGAATTCGAGACCCTCCGCGATAAGAACAGCCATCGGCTCGAGGGCAAATCCCTCGCCGAGATGGTGGCCAATCAACAGCAGGACTCCTCGCAGACGGAGTCGACGCCTTGACAGCCGCCCTCCTCAGCCTGCTGGCCCTATACGTCGTCTACACGGTTGCCTTGAACCTCGCAACCGGCGGCGAACGCTCCGGCAAGACGCTCATTATCGGCGGCGTCATGCATCTGCCGATCATCGCGCTTGCATCCATCGCCGCCGCGCGGCAAGGCGTGTTTTCAAGGCAGCTTGTGTCTCCCGTCGGAATCGGCGTCGGACTCGCCCTAGGCCACCTCATCTTCGGCGTGTCGCTGCTGATCAGCGACCGCTCTTTCCGCGATGCGGCCTGGCATTTCATCGATCTGCCCGCCCTCTGGCGCTACGGTGTCGATGAGCCGGGCGTGCTCGGGCGTTTCGTCGGACTGAGCGTCAGTGAAGAGATCGTCTACCGCGCCGGGGCGCAATCGGCGTTGCTCGCATTGAGCTGGCCCGCGCCTCTGGCCATCGGCGTGGTGGCTGTCTGCTTTTCGGCGGTTCACAAGCATTTCTTCAAGAACCCCTTCCTGGTATCGGCCGAGTTTCTCGGATTTGCCTTCATCATCGGCTTCCTATACTACTGGACGGGAAGCCTCATCCTGGTGATCGTCATCCACGCCGTCCGCAACATCGAGATTGCCTACCTCGAAGAGATCATCAAAGAGCAAGGCGATAAGGAAGACGGCCCGCAGGACCAGGAGCTTACCCATCAAGGAATGGACGAACAGTTGGGGACCACATGAACAATCACAACCTGGTCGAAGTCGCCAAGGTGGCCAAGGTTTTCCACACCCGCCACTTCTTCCACCGCGACGAGGAAACCAACAAGCGCCGCATCTACGCGAAGCACACCGTAGTCGCCGCGGACAACATCGAGTTCGCCATCAAGCCCGGCGAAGTATTCGGACTTCTAGGCCCGAACGGCGCGGGCAAGACCACCACGGTGAAGATGATCTCCGGCCTTGTTAAGCCATCCTCCGGCGTCGTCTACGTGGATGGACTCAACGTCGAGAAGAAGCGCTTGAAGGCCCTCAGGCGAATCGGCGTCGTGCTCGAAGGCACCCGCACCTCGATCTGGCCGTTGACGCCCCTCGAGAACCTCGCCTACTTCGGAAATCTGAAAGACGTCAGAGGCCGGGTGCTCAGAGCGCGTTCCCGCGAGCTACTCAAGTTCATTGGCCTCCAGGACAAGATGAATGTCCAGGTGCGCCGCCTTTCCCGCGGCCAACGGCAGAAACTGGCCATCTGCATCGCGCTCATTGCCGACCCGCCCGTGCTGCTGCTCGACGAACCCACCACCGGACTGGACGTGCAAAGCAGCCGCACCATCAAAGACAAAGTCGTCGAGATGACGCGCGAGCAAGGCAAAGCCGTCCTCGTAACGACGCACGATATGGGCGTCGCCCAGGAAATCTGCGACCGCATCGGCATCATCAGCCATGGCCGGCTCATCACCTGCGAGCCCACCGAGAATCTCCTCGAGCTTTTCGCGGAGCAAACCTATGAGTTCCGAGTGGACGAGTTCGCCGATACGCCCACCCTCGAGGCCGTGCCCGGTGTCCACGGCGTACGCGTGGCGCCCGAGCCCGAAGGAATCTTGTTAACCCTCGATCTCGACTCCGACACAGAGCTGCGCTCCGAGGCGCTATACACCGTGATAGAGACGCTTCGCGCCCGAGGGGCTCGGCTGCGCTCCGTCACCCAGAAGCAGCAGACGCTCGAAAACGTGTTTCTCCGCCTGACCTCCGCCGAAGGCGGTTCTCAAACGAAAGGTTGACCTCATGGGTTTCTTCCTCGTCATGAAGGCTGAAGTGGTTCGCACGTTGATCATCATGCGCCGCTACTGGTTTGCCACCATCATTGGCATCCTGGTCGGCTACGGCTTCCTCATGATGCTGATTTCCGCCTTCATGACCAACAGCGGCCGCTTCAAGGAACTCACGGACGAAGCCCTGAGCAGCGTGCTCGGATTCATCGTCGGCATGTTCGCCTTCGGCATCGTCGGCCTCTTCTCGCAGGGACTCCAAGGCATGGCCCGCACCGGCCAGCTCGAGCAGGTATGCACAAGCCCGCAC
Organism: Candidatus Hydrogenedentota bacterium; assembly: GCA_963674865.2. Taxonomy (GTDB): domain Bacteria; phylum Hydrogenedentota; class Hydrogenedentia; order Hydrogenedentales; family SLHB01. The sequence continues at coordinate 1,911,578 of CAXXYE010000009.1, read as the reverse complement.
GGACTCGTCACCAACTTCCTGGCCCGCTCATTCGTCAGCGCCGTCACCAGCATCTTCTCCCTGTCCATCGTCCTCTTCCTCGTCACGGTGACGCTGAAGGGCAAGATCACCGCCACCCCAGGCCCCACCGTGGCGCTGCTCTTCCTAACCTACTGCAACCTCATCGGCTTCGGATTCATGGTGGGCGGCCTAGTGCTGGTTTTTAAGCAGGTTGGACAAATCGCCATGCTTCTCCGCATGGGCCTGTTCGCATTGGCCATCATTGCCGGCAAGGAAATCGTCAACTGGCCTTCCCTGCTTCGCTGGATCGCCCACGCCCTACCCATCACCGACGCCTCGATCTGCCTCAAACTCGTCCTTATCGACGGCCTGGGATACCGCGTGTTTGTCCAGCCGTCATTCCTCTTCCTGATCATCAACTGCGCCCTGTGGACCGTAATCGGCATCTCTCTGTTCAAGTTGATGGAGAACTGGAGCCGGGCCAAGGGCACCCTGGGGGCGTACTGATGCCCAACGAGGCATTCCACCGCTTCGAACTCAACGGCAAGCGATTCGTCATCGATCCGGAAACGTGTTTCTGCTTCGAATGCGACGAGATTACCTGGGACGTCCTCGATTACTACCCCCATACTCCCGTCAACCACATCGGCCATGTCCTCAAAGCCAAGCACGACCCGAAGGAACTGGCCGAAGTCATCAGCGAACTCGAATGGCTTCGCTCGACGCAGTCGATTCTTCCCATCCCCACGCGCGAGAGCCTGCTCAAGCAGTTTGATGTCGCCCCCGGACTGAGCCGCCTCTCCCTTCGCCTCCCAGAGGAAGGCGCCGCGGAGGGCAAGGCGCGGAGAACATGGTTTGGCCCAAAGCTCCCCGCCGCCGGCGCCGAGCCCGATGGACTCGCCCAGGACGCGGTGGCCTTCCTGCTTGGGCGCTCGCAAGCACAGAAGGAGCTGCGCCTCGAGTTCATCGAGCAAGGCCGCGTACGCCGCCCCGAGTTCGTGGCCCGGTACTGCATCGAGGCGCTGCGGCGCGCCAAATTGGCGGGGAAGACACTCACCGTCGCCGTGCGTGTGGAAAGCATCCCGCTCGACAAATCCCCCAAAGCCCTCGAAAACCACACCGTCAGCGTGGCACTCGAATGGACTGGCCCAGAGGACGTTGAGAAGCGCCTTCAGCCACTCGCGGCAACCGGCCCTTATCCTTTGGCGCGTCTGGCCAAGATGCTCCAGCCCACGGCGGATGGTGCTTCGGGCCGCGTCATCGTCCGGCCGGATCATCCCGACCTCGACGGCGTCGTTCAGGCGTTGGATGAGGCCGGCTTCACGACGATTGAACTCGACCTCGACGGCGCCTATGTCGCCCATCCCGACCTCGATCCCGCTGCCATGCTCCAAGGAATCGGCCAATCCGCCTTGTACTACGCGCAGCGGCTCCTGAAGCACCACTATTTCAGGCTTGACCCCATTGCCTCGCTCTTCTGGCGCATCTACAACGGCACCCCGCAGCCGCGAAGCGACCCCGCCGGCACCAATGAACTGGCCGTCGATAGAGACGGCGCCATCTACCCATCGCGCCTGATGCTCGGGGCCGAGGCCTTCCGCGTAGGCGTCCTCAGCGCGGGAGAAATCGACCAGGAGCGCCTCAAGGAATTCGAAAACCTCGGCGCACGGACCACTCCGGCCTGCATCCGCTGCTGGGCGCGCAATCTTTGCGGCGGCGGCGCTGCCGCCGTGCACCACGCGTTGAGCGGGCGCTATGACACGCCGCATCCGCCGTGGTGCGACGCCCAGCGGGCCTGGATCGCCTCCGCCATCTCCGCGTTCAATGTACTCTCATCGGAAGGCGTCAACTTCACCCGCGTCTACAAGAGCCTCAGCCGGACATCCTCGCGGCCCTCCCTCTTTGCCATCGCTCGCGCCGCCTACCGCATGAGCATCGGCATGCGCCCCATCGAGGAGGCCGACGCCGAGATGCTCACGCAATGGGAAAACTGGACGGAGGCCGCCTATTTCCTCTGCAATGAAACGGGCATGCTCCTCGCCACGAAGTACGACCGCGAGATGGACTCGCTCCATCCGCGCGGCATCGAACACGAATTCATGCTGCTCCGCAAGAACGGCGACCCCATTGGCCTCCTGAAGATCCGCCCCGACCGCGTGCCCGGCGCCGCCTGGGCCTGGATATACCTGCGCGAGGAAGGCGATTACGCCGCCGAGCCGATCCGAAGAAGTTTCAAGGCCATCCTCAAAGAAGCCGCCGGCCAGCAATCCGTCCGCCGCCTCCTCGTTCCCGTCACGCCCTCCGAGCCCGGCCTCGCCGAATTCCTCGATGCCGTAGGCTTCGCCCGAGAAGGCGTCCAGCGCGACGCCCTCTACCTCCACGGCGCCTACCACGATGTGGCCATCTGCGCCGCCGCCCTCGACCGCCTGTAGCCGCCCCGACCCGCTTTTCTCACACACCCATAGGGAGGCTGGACGTATGTCGTCCGGAACGCGCGCCGAGAAGAAACGAAAAACGGGGACTGACGCAAGCGGAGCGAAGCGAAGACGTGTCTGTGGAGCTGTTGAAAAAGTCGCATTCGCCCCAGAGGTTGAGCGAAACACCGGGACTGTCCCAAGCGGAGTCCGCCGTAGGCGGACGCAGACGGGACTGTCCCAGGTCCTTTCGCGGCCTGCGTCCGGCAACTCTGAACTTTTTCAACGGCCCCTCTGTCCCTGCTTTTCCCGGCAAGAACAAGACGCCATCAGCGTGAGTCATACCATTACGTGTGAGCCTTCGGACTACGCCTTTGACGCCCATCTCATGTCGGTGGATAGTCCCTCAACACCGCGATCCGCCACTACCCGCTCTGCAATGAGCGCCGCCGTGATGAGAAGCTGGCGGCCGATGGACGTCAGGCGGTAGCCATCCTCCTCATCTGTTATGTAACCGGCATACTTCAGCTCTTTGAGATGGTAATACAGTCCCCCGCCCTGAAAGCCCGTGGCCGCGCTCAACGCCGACGCCGAAAGGGGCGACTCGTATAGCGCCTGCAGGATTCTGACCCTCCCCTCATGAGCCAGCGGGGAAAAGAGCCGCTCCACTTTCGTGGCCGAGGTCTCCTTCACCGGATTGCCCCCGGACGCGCTATCCTCCTCGCCGTCCTCGTAGGTAAGGCACGTGTTGATGTCAATCCAACTCCAATGTTTCGTGGCCCCCATCCAGAAGAAGATGACATTGTCAGGGCCTTTCAGCCGCCGGCACCACTCCCGGATAATCGCTGGCGCTTCACCCTCTGTCCCCTCGAGCATCGCGTTCGTGATCGGACCTATCTTCGGCATTCCCATCAGACTACCCCCAACGATATTACAAGATTACAATTTTACAAACTGCCACCCCATTGTAACACCCCCCGCCATTCATGTCGACATCCGCTCAAGCACCGGTGCAACGGAACCTACAGCCATTCTCTCCCGGGCACGTCGGGAATCAGGCGTTGCGCGTGAGAGGCTTTCGGGAAACGACGAACTGTTCAGCGCCCCAGTCCAAGGTAACCTTCCTGAACCCTTCCGTATGCACGTGCCCCATGCCAGACTCGTGGACAATCCTCTTGGCCCCACGTAGGGCGTTGTAGGCGGCGTAAGCCGCCGTGGGCGGACAAACGTCGTCCAAGAAACAGACGCACCCCAGTGCAGGGCGATGAATCCGGGTGGCGAAATTCACGGCGTCGATATATCGCGCCGCTTCGAGTTGCCGCGAGTCGGGCCGGCCTTCCAGGATCTCGACGATCCGAGGCCATCCGGCCACCCGCCCGATAGCCGGCCCGCTGTGATCGCAATGGGTGGGACATGACGTGATGAGTCCCGTGACGCTCGTGTTCAAGGCGGCCGCCGCGAAAGCCTGCCCGCCGCCTTGGCTGTGTCCCTCGGCAATAAGATGGCGGCCATCCCACTCCCGCAATGACGCGACAAAGTCCACGGCGCGTGAGGCCCGCAGAAACATCTCGACGAAGTACAACGTGTCCCGCGAGTCGCGTCCCCGCGTCCGGTAATCCGCCAGCGCACCTTTCCGGAGCGCCTCGTAGTAGTCCGCCGGTTGATCGTTAGGAATCGCGTGCGGATTGATCGAGAACACCATGATTCCGCGCTCGGCCCAGTCCAAGCCGTTATCCGGGGTGATGCCGTAGACGCCCGCTCCGTGATAGCGCACAACCGCAGGATAAGGCCCCGGGCGCGTTGGACGAAGCAGCCAGCCGTGCACAGCCGAGCCATCGGCCATTGGAGCGCGCACGGCGTGGATGGTTCCCTCCTCGCGCTCCGCGTATAGCCGCACGTCAGCGTTCGGCGAGCCACTGCGCGCGGCGGACAACTTCGCTTGCCAAAACGCGTCGAAGTCTTCCGGCACGGTGAGGGACGGGGCAATCTCCTCCGGGGCCACGGCGGCCGCCGCTTCGACGGGAGCGCCATCCGGTTCCTCGAAGACGCTCAGGCGGATGAATCCCGGCCTACCGCCCGGCACCGTCACCTCCGCGCCGCCATTCTCAAGCTGCACTTCGCCCGATGCGATGACGGCCCCGCCATCCCACGTAGCGCGATACTCCAGACGCGCGCCCGAAGGAGCCTTCACGCGGAACGCTACGGGCGCATCCATGCCGTATACGGCCGATGGCGCCACTACGGCAACTGCCACATTCGCCGGAGACGCGTGCATTGTCCTATGAGCCACCTGTTGACGGCCCGGCGTCCTCCAAGAGCCCCCCGTGGGTGAACGTAAGGAACGGCGCCGAATGGTTCGCCGTCAGGGGCCGAAGCGATTCGATGACGGCCTCGGCGTCCGGATTGAACCAATGGGCGTTGAGAATCTCGAAGTAGCTTGCGTAGCTTACGCCGACGAGCTTCTTCACGTCCCCGCCCTGGAAATACGGGAACTTCTCCGGTTCATGGACCCACGGCGCCAGCCAGTCGAAGGCGAGGCGCAAGGATCGGCCGGAGGGTGAGACGTAATCGTAGAGGTCCACGCCGTTGACGCGCGCAATCTCGGCGGCGATGGTTTGAGGCATCAAAGAGAAGTGGCTGTACCAGATACCGTAGTCGCCGGAGCGGCCCGTGCCGGCGCGCTCCACCTCGCGAACGAGATGGCCGTCCTCGGCGATCTGCTCCTCGATGAACGTGCGCCACCGCGCCACGGCCTGATCGAGCAGGACTTGATCCTCGAGATACGCCGCCGAGGCGATCACGAGCACCAGACCCCAATTGCCCCAGTTGTTATCCTTGGCCATCGTGTTCATAGGCAGGGCCTTCTCGCGGACGAACCGCTTGAAAACCTCCTGCCGCGCCGCCGGCCAAACAGAGGCGTCTTCGAGCAAGTCCGCCGCAAGAATCAACGCCGGGAAATGGTAGCTGAAGGACAGTCCCGAATCTTCATCACGCCTGAGCGTCTCAACCGTCGTCGCCCACGCATCCAGCAGCCGGACGGCCGCCGCCGCATATCTATCCTCGCCCGTCATGCGATAGGCCAACGCCAACGCGTACGCGCTGTTTGCGTCATCCTGCAGGCCCTGCTTGGCCTCCTTATGGCCCTTCGCATCCTGGTAGACATACGGCACGTGCCATTCCACGGGCGCGTGCGGCTGGCGCTCCAGCGCGGCGTCGGCGGCCTTCTCGAGCGCGCACCAGGCCGACCACGTCGGCTCGACCTGGTTCTCGATGCGCGTCTTCAGAGTCGCCAGGCGCGCATCGGAAAGGAAGACACAGCCGTTAGCCATAACAGGCCCTCCCGCCTCAGACTCCGGGGCCTCGGAGCCGGGCGGCTCGCACCAGGCCTCGCCCGCCCACAATACGACAACCGGCAGCACCCCGACGGCACACGTGAGCATCGTCGTCCAACTCATCCATTCTCCTCCATTCGCAATCGCGCTCGCCCGAGTCTACCCCATCAACGGCCAAGCGGAAAAGGAGCCGGGCAGGAGATGCTACCTGTCTCCCCTCGATTGCTTATTCTTCTCGATACGCCTGACTTCCATGGCGATCTTCCTCCACCGGGCTTTCTCGACAAGGCGCGCGCTCTGATCCTGCCGGCTCGCCAAGTAGTCCAGTTCCTTGCGCAACTTGAGATAGCTCCGCCACCGCCCTTCATCCAGCTCACCCTCCTCGAGCGCCCGCCGGACGGCGCAGCCGGGCTCGGACTCATGGCGGCAATCCCGGAACCGGCACTCGGCGGCGCGTTCCTCGATATCCTCGAAGGTGCGTTCGAGGCCATCGCCATCGCTCCAGAGCTGGAGTTCACGCATGCCCGGCGTGTCAATGACGAGGCCGCCCCCGGGAATCACCACCAACTCTCGGTATGTTGTCGTATGTCGGCCGCGGCTGTCATCCCCCCGGACGTCCTGGACTTCCTGGCGCGAGACGCCCAGCAGCCCGTTGATAAGCGTGGACTTGCCCACGCCCGACGAGCCGAGAAAGGCGGCGGTCTTCCCTTGCCCGATCTGCTCGCGCAACGCCGCCATCCCTTGAGCCTCCTTCGCGCTCACGGAGAGAATCGGCACGCCGAAGGCGACGGACTCCACCTCGCGGGCCCGCTCCTCCACGTCGGCGCAGAGATCGGCCTTGTTAAGCACGACAACCGGACTGGCGCCGCTATCCCACGCGGCTGTCAGGTAGCGTTCGATACGGCGAACACTGAAGTCGCCGTCCAGGCCACTGACGAGGAAGACAATGTCCACATTCGCCGCGACAACCTGCTCCTCGGTGCGCGCCCCCGCCGTCTTGCGGACGAAAGCGCTCTTCCTCGGCAGCACGGCGTGGATGGTGGCACGCCCGCCTCCCGATTCCGGCTGGATCGCCACCCAGTCGCCCACGGCGGGGAAATCCTTCTTGCTCGCGGCGTCGTAGGCAAACCTTCCCGACACCTCGGCGCTAAACACACCTTCTTCCGCGATAACGCTGTAAACACGATTATGTTCGCGCGACGCCCTAGCGGGCACAAAGCCGCGCGTACTCAGAGGCTCAAACGACTTCGCAAAGAAGTCGCTCCATCCCAGTTCAGCCAAATTCATCGGTAATCATCTCCCTGTCAATAGGCAATTCGCCACAGACGCGGCGCTGGAAATCACGGTGAAGAAAGAAAAAGCCGCAGGCGCGTGTCACGCCCGCGACTCTGGAAAAGCCGGATAAGCCCCGCCCGGATGGCGCGGCGACTAGATTCTCAAGGTTGGAACACGGTTCTAGCGGCAGGCCCGGCGGGGGCGTGACATCGCAACGACTCGCTCTCTCACAATAGCCAACATGCACGCCTCCTTTCCTGGTTGGACCTCGTGTCAACTCGCATCAAACAATGCAGAATGTAGCGCAGGCCACGCAGGAAGTCAAGCACGTTGCCGGGCAGAGCCAAGCGCTGGCCCAACGCTGGAACGAGCACTACAACAACAAACGCTTGCACGGCGCACTGGATCACCTGAGTCTGAATGAGCTCGCGCGACGCTGTGGCGCCTTTGGCGCCACTATCGGCAAGTACTCGTCACATCGCTTTCAAATGCGCCGATATCGATGCCCGCGCCGACGGGCCGTGGCGCGCCGTCGAAGTCGCTGTCGGGCGCGCCCTCCGAGGTGCCGGCGTCGATGCAGGGCGAGCCGGACGCCAGGTGGAGATCATCCGCCTCCGGATCGGCATACAGCGGATCTGTGTCTATGTTTCCCTCGCCGTCGTAGCCGCCTTGGACGCAGGAGTATGTGATGACGCAGGGCGTCTCGCCCTCGTTGTGGATTTCCGGATCCGTGGGAAGCGCCGGTTCGGCGAGCCCCTCGGACGAATCGCCCCACAGGATGCAGTTCTTGAGTTCGGCTGCCGCGCTGCCATTCCAGAGCGCGCCGCCGCTAAGGGATGCGGCATTCCCGAAGAACGAGCAGTTGATCGCTTCGAGCGTCGCCGAAGAACTGGTACCGATCGCGCCGCCGAATCTCGATGTATTCCCAGTGAAGACGGAGTTCACCATGCGCAGGCTGGATGAACCAACAGAGATTGCCCCAGAGTGGTAATGTCCATAGTTATCCACAAAGGTACAGGCGTTCAATTCGGCCGTGCACGATGTGCCTGCGCTGGCCATCGCACCGCCAATCATGGCGCCATTCTCCGTGAACACGCACTGGCTCAGGACAGGCGCCGTCCCCTCGCCGTTGTACAGGCCGCCGCCGAAAAAGGCGCCGTTCTCGGCAAAGGTACAGCCGGAGATCACCGGATTGGCCCCGTCGATGTTGTAGACGCCGCCTCCTTGGCCGGACTCAAGAGCACTATCGTAATGGGTCGAGTAGTTTCGCGTAAATGTACATTTGACTACCTTGGGGCTGGCGCTGAGGTTATACATACCTCCCCCGCGAAAGGCTTCCCCGTTCGTGAGCGTGATGCCGTCGAGCGTCGCGCTGCTCGCTGGAATGTCTTCCGCGAACACGCAACGGCGCGTTTCTTCGCCGTCAATGATCGTCGCATGGGCGAGAATGTCGCGCGCGTCACGACGGATTTCATCACCGGCAAATCCCCCGTAGACATGCACACCGTCCCGCAGCAGAACGACGCATTCCTCGACGAAAACGCCGTAGTACTCGTACTCGACCTCGCTATTACCGCCGACGCCCGTGTAGGTTCCCCCGGCGATCCAGACTTCACAGGCCACACCGCTGGCGCCGCACTTCGCGGCGGCCGCATCGAGCCCCTCCTGAATTGTGTCGAAGGCCGTTTCCCACGTCAGGCCATCCTGTGTCTCCTCACCCGCGGGCGAGGAGGCGTCCACCCGCCACACGTTGCCCGGGCCGACGTCACAACGGGCCAGAATCATGGCGCCCAATACGACGACAAGGCCCCACGTTCGCGGAGTATACATAGCGCACCCTTCCTTTCCCACAGTCTACCGGTTCTCTTCGTACACCGAGCCCGTGAGGTAAAGATTCCCGGAGCTGTCGAAGATCATTCGGGCGTCTCCGTCAGCTTTGTCGCGCCGCTATCGGCAAGTATCCGTCATGTCACTTTCAAATGCGCCGATATCGATGCCCGCGCCCACGGGCCGTGGCGCGCCGTCGAAGTCGCTGTCGGGCGCGCCCTCCGAGGTGCCGGCGTCGATGCAGGGCGAGCCGGACGCCAGGTGGAGATCATCCGCCTCCGGATCGCCATACAGCGGATCTGCATCCATGTTTCCCTCGCCTTCATAGCCGCCTTGGACGCAGGAGTACGTGATGACGCAGGGCGTCTCGCCCTCGTTGTGGACTTCCGGATCCGCGGCGAGCAGCGCGCCGCCGGGCGCCTCGGACGAGTCGCCCCACAGGATGCAGTTCGTGAGTTGGGCTGCCGCACTGTCGTTCCAGATCGCACCGCCACTAAGGGATACGGTATTCCCGAAGAACGAGCAGTTGATCGCTTCGAGCGTTGTCGAAGAGCCGGCATAGATCGCGCCGCCGAATTTCGACGTGTTCTTAATGAAGACGGAGTTCACCACACGCAGACTGAGTCCACTCCTGCTGAAGACTGCCCCAGCGAGTTCGGTTCCGCGGTTTCCTACAAAGGTACAGGCGTTCAATTCGGCCGTGCACGATGCGCCGTCGCTAGTCATCGCACCGCCGTGGGCGCCGAGGTTCTCCGTGAACACGCACCGGCTCAGGACAGGCGCCGTCCCCTCGCCGTTGTACAGGCCGCCGCCAAGGAACGCGTTGTTTCCGGTGAAGGTGCAGCCGGAAATGACCGGATTTGCCCCGTCGATGCAGTAGATACCGCCTCCTCGGCTGGACGTAAGATCACTATCATAGCGTGTCGAGCGGTTCAGCGTGAACTTGCAGTTGGCTACCTTGGGGCTGGCGTTGAGGTTATACAAGCCTCCCCCGCGAAAGGCTTGCCCGTTCGTGAGCGTGATGCCGTCGAGCGTGGCGCCGCCCGCGGGAATGTCTTCCGCGAACACGCAACGGCGCGTTTCTTCGCCGTCAATGATCGTCGCATAGGCGACAACGTCGCGCGCGTCACGACGGATTTCATCACCGGCAAATCCCCCGTAGGCATGTACACCATCACGCAGCAGAACGACGCATTCCTCGACGAAGACGCCGTAGTACTCGTACTCGACTTCGCTGTTACCGCCGACGCCCGTGTAGGTTCCCCCGGCGATCCAGACTTCACGGGCCACACCGTTGGCGCCGCACTTCGCGGCGGCCGCGTCGATGCCCTCCTGAATTGTGTCGAAGGCCGTTTCCCACGTCAGGCCATCCTGTGTCTCCTCACCCGCGGGCGAGGAGGCGTCCACCCGCCACACATTGCTCGGGCCGACGTCACACCGCGCCAGAATCATAGCGGCCAATACAACGGCAAGGCCCCACGTTCGCGGAGTATACATAGTGCACCGCTCCTTTCCCGGAAACTACCGGTTCTCTTCGTACACCGTCCCCGTGAGATAGAGATTACCGGAGCTATCGAAGATCATTCGGGCGTCTCCGTCAGCTTTGTCGCGCCGCTATCGGCGAGTATCCGTCATGTCACTTTCAAATGCGCCGATATCGATGCCCGCGCCGACGGGCCGTGGCGCGCCGTCGAAGTCGCTGTCGGGCGCGCCCTCCGAGGTGCCGGCGTCGATGCAGGGCGAGCCGGACGCCAGGTGGAGATCATCCGCCTCCGGATCGGCATACAGCGGATCTGTGTCTATGTTCCCCTCGCCGTCATAGCCGCCTTGGATGCAGGAGTATGTGATGACACAGGGCGTCTCACCGTCATTGTGGACTTCCGGATCCGCGGGGAACGGTACGTCGGCGCTGGCCTCGGACGAATCACCCCACAGGATGCAGTTGGTGAGTTCGGCTACGGCGCTGCCATTCCAGATCGCGCCGCCGGTGAGGGATACGGTATTCCCGAAGAACGAGCAGTTGATCGCGTCGAGCGTTGCCGAACTGTCGGTAGCGATCGCGCCGCCGAATTTCGAAGTATTCCTAATGAAGACGGAGTTCACCACACGCAAGCTGGATGCCTGCATGCTCAGGATTGCCCCAGCGGATTGGCTCCCGGAGTTTCCTGCAAAGGCACAACCGCTCAATTCGGGCGTGCACGATGCGCCGTCGTTAGTCATCGCCCCGCCGTAGGATCCCACGTTCTCCGTGAACACGCACTGGCTCAGGACAGGCGCCGTCCCCTCGCCGTTGTAGACGGCGCCACCAAGGAACGCGTTGTTTCCGGTGAACGTGCAGCCGGAAATAGCCGGATTTGCCCCGTCGATGTTGTAGACGCCGCCTCCTTGGCTTGACGAGAGAGCGCCACCAGAGTATGTCGAATAGTTCAAAGTAAATGCACAGTGTACTACCTTGGGGCTCGCGTTGAGGTTATACAGGCCTCCCCCGCGAAAGGCTTGCCCGTTCGTGAGCGTGATGCCGTCGAGCGTGGCGCCGCCCGCGGGAATATCCTCGGCAAACACGCAACGACGCGTTTCTTCGCCGTCAATGATCGTCGCATGAGCGAGAATGTCGCGCGCGCCACGACGGATTTCATTCCCGGCGAATCCCCCGTAGACATGTACGTCGTCCCGCAGCGCAACGACGCATTCCTCGACGAAGACGCCGTAGTGCCCCTGGTCAACCTCGACATTGGCGCCGACGCCCGTGTAGGTTCCCCCGGCGATCCAGACTTCACAGGCCACACCGTTGGCGCCGCACTTCGCGGCGGCTGCGTCGAGCCCCTCCTGAATCGTGTCGAAGGCCGTTTCCCACGTCAGGCCGTCCTGTGCCTCCTCACCCGCCGGCGAGCAGGCGTCCACCCGCCACACATTGCTCGGGCCGACGTCACAGCGGGCCAGAATCACAGCGGCCAATACGACGGCAAGGCCCCACGTTCGCGGAGTATACATAGCGCACCGCTCCTTTCTCGGAGACTACCGGTTCTCTTCGTACACCGTCTCCGTGAGATAGAGATTACCGGAGCTATCGAAGATCATTCGGGCGTCTCCGTCAGCATCCTTGCTTGGAATCCCTGCAGACACGGGCGGGAACAGCCGTCTTATACCAGCGTGAGAAGAACAAGGCCGAATCCGGCCATCCCCCGCACGCCCGAGTCCGTAACGTGGATCTAGACTATCAGCAACAGAAACACGCGTCAAGCCCCAATGGTGTACAGCTCAGTGATATCCAATTTCAGATTAGCGCTAACACCAGGGCCGATCGTCAACTGTGGGGCGGTGTGGGAACACAAAGTTAACTGGCGGAGGGGATGCGGCAGCTAGGCAACCGAGGCCTGATCAAGGGCGTGGGCGCAAGTATTTGTGAGAAGGAGAGTTACGCAAGCCGGGCCTGCGACAGCCTAGCTGGGGATACTCTCGCGTTCGCGCGCGGTTTCTAAGGCTAGCGTGGTGTCCGTCGCGGGAGAACACGGTTGAGCAAGATCGGAGAACAGAACGAGCCTTGTTTACTGGGCCAATTCAAAACCGCGGAGCACTGAGGCCGGGCAGCCCAGTGCCACGCCCTCAACGCCCGCGAGTGCCCTGCTGGGAAACGGCTCTCTCTACCAGCGCGCGTTTTCCGGAAAGACGTTGGTGTAAAAGATGCGCGTCCGCTCTTCCGCAAACATGTCGGCCACCGTTTCCGCCCACGTGTTGTAGTGGGCCGTTTCCTTGTGCTTGGCCACGTCGTCGGGCGACTGGTAGACCTCAACCAGCATGAACCGCGTCGGATCATCTTGCTGCTGGATGAAGTCGAACCGCGCGATGCCCGGTTCCTGCGCGCTATTACTCGCGTTGATGACCGTAGCCTTTTTGAAAGCCTCGACGCATTCCGGTTTGACGTGGATGCTTACGTGAACGATATGCATAGGGACCTCTCCTCTCGCTCTCGACAATACGCCCGAGTTACCGGGCGTCGTTTTCTTGATACGGCAGCGGATCCTCGGCGCCGGCTTCACGAAAAGCGTTGAGCCGCTCGACACAAGTCGGGCACCGGCCGCAGGCGATCTCGCCACCGCGGTAACAACTCCAGGTGTGGGCGAAGTCCACCCCCAGGCCTTGCCCGAGCTTGAGCGTGGCCGCTTTGCGCATGGCCGCGAAAGGCGCATGGATCGTGACGGCCGTGCGGCGATTGAGCGACAGCGTGTGGTTCAGCCGCTTGACGAACTCGGCCGTGCAGTCCCAGTAGCCGTATTCATCCTGCGCTTGCGCGCCGTAAAATACATCGCGAATCCCCCGCGCCTCCGCGTAGGCCGTGGCAAGGGACAGCAAGACCATATTCCGATTAGGCACGTACGTAGGCGGCTGATCCAATTGCCCCTGCTCGAGCGTGTCCAGATCGGGAACCTCGCCACCACCATCCACGAGCGTTGAGCCCGCCTGGACGAGGCCACCCAGAAAAGCGACGTCGAGCAGGCGGTGTTCGGCCGCGCCGGCGGCCTCGGCCTGCCAACGCGCGCATTCGAGCTCCCGGGCGTGGCGCTGCCCGTAGTGGAAGCTGAGGGCATACACCGGGCCGTGCGCCAAGCCACGTGCCACGTGATGCAGCAGGACAGAGGAGTCCATGCCTCCGCTCAGGAGCACCACGGCGGGCCTCTCATTCTTCTTGGACATAGATCGGCTTACGTCTGATTATCCAGTAGCCGCGCATGACGGCCTGATAGGGAAAGCGTGGCGCCGGGCCATCCATCCAAAGAGCCCAAGACCCGGCGGGCTGTGCCTGACTGTCTACCACGCCCTGTGGGCAGGAATCAAACGGCTCCGGTGGCCGGGCAAACGAATCGGCCGCGCCTGGACGCCCGTTTTGCCTTGAACGGCCAGCGGGCCGGAACTAGAATGCACAGCGAAAAGAACATTGGAGTACCTTCTCTATGTCAAAGCTACGGATTACAGCGGCCTTGCTTTTGTGTCTGGCCCTGGTAGGCTGCGGCACCCTCAAAGGAATGGGCCACGACCTCAAGCGCGGCGGGCACATCATCCGCAGCCCCTTCACGGGGAAGAAGGGCGACTAAAAGGGCGCTGCCGTGAGCGTAGGGCCGTTTCAAGATCCCTGCAACGCGGGCGTTAGTCTAAGGAGAGCGAAGTGATGGCAAAGATGGAAGTCGGCGTATTGACGAGTCTCAAGAAAGACAACGATCCCTTCCGGCACGTAGCGGAATTCGGCCTGAAAACATGCCAACTCTGCAATTGGGATCCGACGACGTGGTCGGAGACGCGGGCGAAAGAGATCAAGGCCCAGGCCAAGGCGGCCGGCGTAAGCATCGCAGCCGTATGGGCGGGCTATTCAGGCAAATGCGTGTGGAACTTCATCGATGGCCCAGGCACGCTCGGCCTGGTGCCGCCGCGCACCCGGAAGCGGCGCGTCGCGGACCTCAAGAAGGGCGCCGAATTCGCCGCGGCGGCGGGCGCGCCCGCGATCATCACGCACGTCGGCTTCATCCCCGAGAACCCGTCCGACCGCCTGTACCCGCCTACCATCGAGGCCCTGAAAGACGTCGCCGGCCACTGCAACAAGCTCGGGATTGGCTTCTGGTTCGAGACGGGCCAGGAGACGCCGGTGACGCTGCTGCGCACCATTGAGGACATGGGCCTTCCCAACCTTGGCATCAACCTCGACACCGCCAATTGTGTCTTGTACGGCAAGGCCAATCCTGTGGACTCCCTCGACGTCTTCGGGAAATACGTCAAGAACCTTCACGCCAAGGACGGCCTGTATCCCACAAACGGCCGGGAGCTAGGCAAGGAAGTGGCGATTGGGAAAGGCAAGGTGGAGTGGCCAAAGCTGCTGCGCCGCCTGAAAAGCCTCAAGTTCAAGGGCGAGGTCGTCATCGAGCGCGAGATCTCCGGCCCGCAGCAGGCCAAGGATATCCGCAAGTCCGTGGCGTACCTCCGCCGCGTCATCAGCCGCCTCTAATCCCAAGCCGCCCGTTGTCTACCGCGAGCCATCGAGGGATGAGACGTGCCGTATAACATCGTCCAGTTGATCTGCCACGACCTCGGCCAAGAGCTGGCCTGCTACGGCAATCGTACTATCCCGAGTGCCCATCTCGACCGGCTTGCGGAAGAGGGCGTCCGCTTCACCCGCTATTTCGCCGCATCCACGCCGTGCAGCCCCTCCCGAGGCTGCATCATGACGGGCAAGTATGCCCACAGCAACGGGCTGATCGGCTTGGTGAATCTAGGCTGGGACTTGCCCCCATCCGAACGGACGCTGGTGGACTGCCTCAACGAGGCGGGATACCACACGGCGAACATCGGCCTGCAACACGAGCGCAAGGATCGCGCGCAGAACCGCTACGCCTATCAGTGGGCCGAGTCGAACGACGCCAAGGCCGTCGTGGCCCACCTCGCGGACTACCTCAAGACGGTGCCGGAGCCCTTCTACATCAACGCGGGCACCGGGGAAGTACATCTCACCTTCGAGCGAGACCACTACGTGTTCGACGACCCTAGAGACGTCGAACTGCCGCCGTATCTGCCCGACACCCCCGAAGTCCGACTCGAGCGGGCCCGCTTCCACGGCGCGATCCGCTATCTCGATGAAGCGGCGGGCGCCCTGCTCGAAGCGCTCGACGCCTCGGGCCATCGCGACGACACCATCGTGGTGTTCACCACCGACCACGGGGCCGCTTTCCCGCGCGCCAAATCCACACTCTTCGACCCGGGCATCGCCACGACGCTCGTGATGCGCTTTCCGGAAGGATTCCGCGGCGTGCGGAACGAGCTGTTGAGCAATATCGATCTGATGCCGACGCTCCTCGAAGCGGCCGGCGCCCCCATACCGGAGGACGTGCAAGGCCGCAGTTTCTACGGCTTGCTGTCAGGCGGCGCTTACACGCCCCGGGAGGTCGTGTTCTCCGAGAAGAACTTCCACGACGAGTTCGACCCCTGCCGCATGGTGCGCACGGAACGCTACAAGTACATTCGCAGTTTCACCGACCAAGTGAGAATCCCCCTGCCGAAGGATATCAAGAGGAGCATCGCATCGAAGACCTTGCGCCCGGATGCCAACGAACCTCGCCCCCGGGAGGAATTCTACGACCTCGAGGCGGATCCGTGGGAAGAGAACAACCTGGCCGATTGCCCCGATCTGGCGGACGTTCGCGACGATCTCGCCCGGCGGCTTGAGGACTGGATGTGCGAGACAAACGACCCCATACTCGAAAGCGTGGACCTTCCCTGTCCCCCGGAACAGTACGCGTAGCGAATCGCGCCCGACGCTACGTCAGTTCCCTGCCCGTGATACGCTCGTACTCTTCCTTGGACTCCGTCATGTGATCGCGCTCATCGAGCCCGATCCGACGGAAGAGATTCGCCATCGAGGATTGCCGCGGATAACGCTCGAAATAGGCCGTCTCGACGGCCTGATCTTCCCACTCGGGATGCTCCTGCACGAG
This sequence comes from Candidatus Hydrogenedentota bacterium, assembly GCA_963674865.2. Classification (GTDB taxonomy): domain Bacteria; phylum Hydrogenedentota; class Hydrogenedentia; order Hydrogenedentales; family SLHB01. The sequence goes on along the minus strand of CAXXYE010000009.1, from coordinate 1,895,255 downwards.
GTGCATATACTCGTGCTCCGCGTGGGACTCGAACCGGGCGTTCATCGCGAAAGACCACTCCGGTTTGAAGCGGTACATGACCTTCTCGAGCAAGATGTAGTTCAGCACCATCAGGCGCGGCATGAGCGTCCCCTTGATCCAGCCCTGCTCGACGCCTTGCTGACGCATAATGTCCTCGATGATCGTCAGATGCCACTGCTCGTTATCCTGCGACTTGCGGCCCATATCGATGTGCCGAAGGGCGTAATCGGTATCCTCTTTCTTCGTGAACTTCGGACTCGCGTACTTCCGGGTGATCAGGTTGTAGCCCCCAAGCTCCCAGGCCCAATAGGGCTGACGCGCCAAGAGTTCGATGACTTTGAACTTCGGCAAAGTCCGCTTGAATCCGTACAGGATATCCATCATCAAGTACATCGAGCGAAGGATGATATTGGCCTTCATCACCGGAGTCTGCAAGGTGACTTCCTGCTCGGCCTTCAAGTCAAGGTCCTTGCCCATCGTGTATTCGTACTTGGCCATGATTTCGCACCTCACCGTTGTGTGAAACAGCCCTGCCTCACTGCAATCAAGGATACTTCCCGTACCTCAAGAACGTCAACAGGCGACGCGAAGCGGGCCCCGCGTCATGGAAAGGGGTGTTGCTGCCCCTCATTGGTTGCACGCCTAGCTCAATTGCGCGAGCGGCTATGCCCTATCCGGCCCCCCGAACGCAGCGACAGCGCATACCCAAACATGAGCGCCGCCGCACTGCTCATCCCACGCCCCGCAGGGGCGGCCGCATGTAGCCGTGGGTGAGCGAAGCGAACCCACGGACATAGAACCCCAACAATCCGTAGCCCCGAAGGGGCGACAGCACATATCCGAGCGTGAACGCCGCCGGCCTCGCGCCGCCGCACTGCTCATCCCACGCCCCGCAGGGGCGGCCGCATGTAGCCGTGGGTGAGCGAAGCGAACCCACGGACATGGAACCCCAACAATCCGTAGCCCCGAAGGGGCGACAGCACATACCCGAGCGTGAACGCCGCCGGCCTCGCGCCGCCGCACTGCTCATCCCACGCCCCGCAGGGGCGGCCGCATGTAGCCGTGGGTGAGCGAAACGAACCCACGGACATAGAACCCCAACAATCCGTAGCCCCGAAGGGGCGACAGCACATATCCGAGCGTGAACGCCGCCGGCCTCGCGCCGCCGCACTGCTCATCCCACGCCCCGCCGACAGGAGCCACGTTCCCGCGTCCCACCAAGAACCGCGGCTTCAAGCAAGATTTCTGCCGGAGCGGGATCCCCTTGAGGACACCGTTCTGGACGGGAAGACCCCGAAAGCTGACGTAGGCCCCGAGAAACGGCCTAGCGCCGCCTCCGATCAACGGTGAGAAATAAAGGATCGAAGCGGAGCCGCTCAAAGGCCGTCTCGATCAGCCCCATGGCATGGATCAGCCGGACCTCGCATGGGCCGACGCGGCCGATCCCCATAAGGCCCTTGTCGAGGAGCAGCGGCTCCATCACGGGGAAATCGCGTTCGGGGCCATCGTAGCGGTGGAGCCGGCAGGGCGTATCCACGTGCTCGCCATGGCGGTCGATGCAGGAGCCGTAGGCCACATCCGCCTGGCACACGTAATCGAGGTCGCCGAGTTCCTCCACGGTGTGGAAAGTCGTACACGTATCCAATCGGCAGCCTACCATGGCGATGAACCCGCCCGACGCCGCCACGCGGAAATAGGGCGATGTCAGTCCGCACGGCGTCGGCGAGAGGTGATGGCCTTCAATGAGTTCACCGGCCCGCGCGCCGATGGCCGCGCACGAATGGGTGGGATGCGTGCTGCGCAGCGCTTCCGGGCGTTGACGCAGCGTCTCAGGAATGCGCCCAGTCCAGCACGGCGCCGCGCGCAAGTCCATGTGCGGCGGATTCTCTGGACTCAAGTCCGCGCTGCCCGTAAGCGTGGGCGCAACCAGTGTTCCATCCGGCCCCAAGACGTCGAGGATGCCGTCAATCACGGCATCGGCCCCGCCCTCGACATGGCCAAAGGAACTGAGCGAACTGTGGATAAGCAGGCACGCGCCCGCCTCCAGTCCTAACGCACGGAATCCGGCGGAGATGTCGGAGCGAATCAATGACAAACGTAGTCCCTCATGGATATGCCCTGAACGGTGGATTGGCTCAGAGACTACGCTGAAGGAAGACGTGAACGCAATGGGCAAGCCGGCACCCGGCGAAGGATCAGGCAGTCACGTTGAACATGAAGCCGCTGGCGTCCTCGTCCTGGGCGCGCACATAGGAGAAAGCTCGCCCACGCACCTGGAGCGTTGACTGGCCCGTGGCCTCGGCGGAATCATCGCCGCGTGTACGCGCCAAGGCCGCGCCCGCCGCCTCGTTGATGCTATTGATGAAGTTACGGGCCTGTTCAAGCGGCTGCTGAGATACACTAAGGCCCTGGCGGCGTTGCTCGGCCTGCTCCGCCCGCGCCTCCCGGCGCTCCGTCTGCATCTCACGCTGCTCATCGAGCCGCTCACGTACGCGCCCGCGGACCTCCTCAACCGTAGCCAGAACCTGACGGGCAGATCGGAGCCCTCGCCCCAGCGCCCTCACGGCCGCGCCGGGGACGGAGACGGTGCCGTCGCCAAAACCCACCCTGGGGATCTCGGCCTCACGGCCGCCCGGAAAGAAGGGGCCGCTGCTCTCGTTGTCGTCGCCGGCCGCGCCCAGGGGGCGGTAGCTCGACTTCGACCGCTCCGAAGGGGATGACAGCCTGACGGGGGGCCCCGCTGACGTGAGCCCAGCGGCAACTGATCCAATGTTCGTACCCATGATCCGGCTACCTTCGACCTTTCTAACCACATATATTGTCCCACCAGGACCAGTTTTTGTCAACCGACGCCATGCACCGGGACGGCCATGCGTGAAGGCCTAATTACTTGGCAAACAATGACTTATGCCGCCACAAACGGCTCGCAGGGAGGGGGGCGCCCCCGCGCCTCCGCAATGCGCCCGGAAACCGGATTTCCCCGACTGTCGGACGCGTCACTGGACTTGCGAAGGGGAGTACTAGCCCGCTTTTCTCACAGCCGCGTACCGAGACTGCACGCATGTCATGCGGAACGGGCGCGTTACCTCAAGGGTCTGCCGCAAGGGAGTTTGGCAGAGCGTCTCATGATTTCCTCGACGGCTTGTCGCCACCAAGCCCGTTCCCGTTGGACAGCAGGTGAGAAAAGCGGGGCGCAGACAACTACGTGTTAGATATTCGCGCGAGTCCGCCGCGCCGCCCCCCTTGAAGCAAGGCGACATGCTCGCCTAAGATCTTCATAGGATTTGGAATGGGCCTGGCGCCTCGCCACAGACGGATTCCAGGCCTCGCCCCGCAATGCGCGGAAAGGGGAACTCGTGATGATGAAAGAACTTATCCTTAAGAACCGCAGTTACCGCAGGTTCCAACCGAGCGAAGCCATCGACATTGAAGCACTGCGCGAACTCGTGGATTTGGCCAGGCTCTCGCCCTCGGGAGGCAACGTGCAGCCCCTCAAGTACCTCCTTTCCTGCACGCCCGAGCGGAACGCGGCAATCTTCGAGCACCTGGCTTGGGCGGGCTACCTCAAGGACTGGCCGGGGCCCGAAGAGGGCGAGCGGCCCTCCGCCTACATCATCATCCTCGGCGACACCGAAATCGCGTCGGACTTCGGCTGCGGCTACGGCATCGCGGCGCAAAGCATCATGCTGGGCGCAGTCGAGAAGGGCTTCGGAGGGTGCATGATCGGCGCCATCCGGCGAGAATCCCTCAGAGAAGCGCTGGCCATCCCGGCCCGGTACGAGATCCTTCTCGTGCTGGCACTAGGCAAGCCTAAGGAACAAGTCGTCATCGAGCCGCTGGCCGAAAACGCCGACATCAAGTACTGGCGCGACGCCTCGGGCGTGCACCACGTCCCGAAACGCAGCCTCGAAGAGATGATCATCGAGATCTAGTCGGCTTCTCTCAGAGCCGCATAACGAGACAGCACGCATGTCGCACGGAACGGGTTCTTTGCCTTACAGGCTTGCTGTTGCAGAACTTTGCAGAGCGCCTCACAGCACTCTCGCCCCCGTGCTATCACCAAACCCGTTCCTCCAGAATCATGCGCGAGAAGAGCCGCGCGCAGACAACCACGCGCGAGTTGCTCGAACTTACGCCACCGACACAGGCGACTCCCGCTGCGGAGCGCCCGCCGGGAAAGGGGTGACGGTAGCGATATCTCCCTGTCATTCTCCCCGAAGGGCCAAAGTGAGCAATGTTGCAGCAACGGTTGTGCTATACTTGCCGCGTGTTATGGGGAGGACGTTTCTCATGTCAAGTAATATTATCCGCTCAGCAAGTTGTGCGCTTGCATTTGTCCTGTCTTCTCTGTGTGCAATACCGGCGGCAAGTGCGGGAACTGATGACGCCTTCGGCACGTTCTACGTCCAACAGCGCAAAGCATACTACGAAGGACAATATGCGCCGGAGCAACGCAGAGAGATTCTCGAGTACTTACTGTCTGAAATGCAACGAAGTGAGACGCCCAGGCGCCATGGACCTCTCCTATGGATCGCGCAAGAATTCTCGACAATCGGGAAACCCTCTTTGGCAATCCCTATTCTGCGTGACTTAGTCTCCGATACAAGCAGGCCTCTCTGTGCACGCTCCGCGGCAAGGCTTGAGTTAGGGCTGGCGCAGTATCGTAGTGGAGATGCTAATGGGGCGTTATCAACTTGGGATGCAATTGCCAAGGATGACAAGAACGTTACTAAGCCGATACGAGGGATGGCTGCAGACCAAATGCGCGTCCACTTCATGACGAATGGAGATTGGGCGTCCGTGTTTGAGGTGGCGCAATATGAGCTAGACAACCACTTGGCGGAGAATGTGGCTGCGCTTTCCGAGACTGTAGCTCGCAGTGCCAGGCGCACTGGAGACTTTGTCACAGCAGAACGCTACTATAAGAAGCTTCTGGAGGAATTCCCAGATTATCGCGCCAAGAATAGAATGCTATATGTCGAGAAGGCGCTGATCACTGTACGTTTTGAAGGCGATAGATACCAGGTAGGCTACTTGGAGGGAATGGAAGCGAAGGCGCGCGAGTATGAGAAGATTGCCAAATCTGAAGGCACTGTCTTTGCCGAAGTCTATGCGGAATACATCGGCCTGGCCACTTCATATATGACGCTTGAAAACTACTGTCGAATCAACGGCGTCGATATGTCCCTTTCGGCAGAAGAGGTGTCCTCGCGTGCCCTAAGACTCTTCAGGGATGGGCTTGACGGCCTGAGAAACTTGCCGTTGGAACTGAGAGCGAACATTGAATATATGTCGAGCATGTACAATGCGGTTGATGGAATTGCCAGTATCTGCGCGGCGCAAGGCAGCCAAGAGGAAGCTGTAAGGGTGTTAGAGAGTTTCCTAGCCACCCTCGACGACGCGGATCCTTCTCTCAAGAAGTCAATCCAAAGGCGTGTCCAGAGCCTCCCTTTGCAGGCTAGCGTTGTCCGATGAGTCGCCCCGGACTACAATGGCCCCATGCCGCGAGCACTGCTGATAGGACTTGACGGTGCGGAGCCGAGCCTCGTGGGGCCGTGGATGGACGCGGGGGTGCTGCCCAATCTGGCCCGTCTGCGAGCCCGGGGCGCCTATATGCCCTTACAGAGCACGGTTCCTCCGGCAACGTTCCCGGCGTGGACCTCGTGCGTCACGGGCGTGAATCCCGGCCGGCACGGTATCTTCGACTTCACCGAAACCACTCCGGGCGCCTACGGTATCCGCTTCATCAATGCCACCTTCCGGCGCGCACCGGCACTTTGGAATGTGCTCTCGGAAGCCGGAAAGCGGGTGGGCGTGCTGGGCGTACCGGCAACCTATCCCCCCGAGCCCGTGAACGGCTTCATGGTGGCCGGATTCGACTCCCCCGTGTGCAACGCGGTCGACCCCTCTTTCGTATATCCCCCTTCGCTCTACCCGGCCGTGAGCCGGTGGCGTTTCGCCGACTTGGACGAGGGCCGCGTCGGCCCCTCCTGGCACGACAAGGCACTCCCCGCCTTGCTTGCCAAGATTTCGGATAAAGAGTCCATTGCCCTCGAACTGCTGACGCGGGAGCCGTGGGACTTCTTCATGGTGGTGTTCGGCGAATCGGACATGGTGGCGCACCATTTCTGGCTGTTTCATGACTCGCGATCGCCCCGCCACCTGCCCGGCCATAGAGACGCCATCCGCCGCGTGTACGCCCGGCTCGATGAGGCCGTGGGCGCCCTCACAGATGCCGCCGGGGAAGATGTGCTCGTGGCGGTGGTATCCGATCACGGCTTCGGCGGCGCGGGCGCCGGCGTCGTGCACCTCAACAACTGGCTGGCCGAGCAGGGATTCCTTCGCTTCACCGGGGCGGGCGGCAGCCTCCTGAAGCAGGCGGCCCTTCGGGCCGTGCCGACGGCGTGGCGGGGAGGCCTCTTCCGCCGGTTTCGCGGACTGGCGGAACGGGCCGAAGGCCGCTCGCGCTTCAACGGAATCGATTGGCGGGCGACAAGCGCCTGGTCGGAGGAGTTGAATTACGCGCCGTCGATCCGCGTCAACCTCCACGGCCGCGAGCCGGAGGGCCAAGTGGCCCCCGAAGATTACGACGCTTTCTGCCGTGACCTCTGCGCCCGACTCGAAGCCTGGCCGCCCATTCGCAAGGCGTGGCGGCGTGATGAGCTATACACGGGGGATTTTGTAGAGCGCGCGCCGGATATCGTGTTGGCGTTGGCGCTGGAAGACGGATACTCCCATTCCTGTCTGCGGGCTCGGGGCGGGCCTTCATTCCGGAGAATCGGCCCCGAGGAGGCGCTGGGCGGCAAGGAGCAAGGCATGAACGGCAACCACCGCCCCAAGGGCGTGCTGCTGCTCTCGCAACCCGCCGTCAGGGAACCTGCCCGTATAGAGGATATCGCGCCGACGGTGCTCGACGCCCTAAACGTGGCCGGGCCGCCGATGGATGGCCATAGTCTCCTCGGAGGAGAGCGCACCGCCGTAAAGGGGCCGCCGCCGCGCGAACGCGAGTCATATTCAGCAGAGGAAGAGCGGGCGATTGAGACCCGCCTGCGCGACTTGGGATACTTTGAATGACCTTCCGTATCGCCATGGTGGGCGCGTGCCCGTTCCCGGTGCCCCAGGGCTCCCAAGTGCTGCTGCGCGACACGGCGCTTGGACTGCGCAACGCGGGGCACGAGGTCCATCTCCTCGTATACGGCTACGGCATCGGCGAAGACACGAGCGGCCTGACGATTCACCGCTGCCCTCGAATCCCGTTCGCACGCCGCACGGCGGCAGGGCCATCCCCCGCCAAGCCGCTGCTCGACCTCGCCCTCGCGGCCACGTTGCGGCGGGTGCTCCGGCAGAAACGCATCGAGATCGTTCACGCCCACAACTACGAGGGACTCGTAGTCGCACTCACGGCCCGTGCGCGCCCCATCATCTACCACGCCCACAACGCCATGGCGGATGAACTCCCCCACTACTTCCGCTCCCGCCGCATCTCGGCCCGGCTCGGCGCGTGGATGGATCGGCACTTGCCTAAGCGGGCGGACTTCGTCATCGCGCCCCACCAGCGGCTCGCGGACTACCTGGCCGAGTGCGGCTGCCGGCGCGAGCGTATCGCCATCATTCCGCCATCCGTAGAAGTCGGCCTGTTCGAGCCGGGTGAACAAGCGGGAGAAATCCCTCCGGTGCTGTATACAGGGAACCTTGACCCCTATCAGAATCTCGATCTGCTGCTCCGGGCGATGGCGCGCGTGCGCGAGCGACTACCCGGGACGCGGCTGTGCGTAGCCACGGCCGCGCATGGGGAGGTTCCGGGCGCGGAAATGGTGCGCACTTCAGACTTCGGCGCGCTTCAGCGTGTGCTCAGACAGGATGCGGTATTCGCCTGCCCCCGCACATCGTGGTCCGGCTATCCTATCAAGCTGCTCAACGCCATGGCGGCCGGGAAGGCGATGGTGGCGTGTGCGAGCGCGGCGCACCCATTGACGCACGAGCACGACGGATTAGTGACGCCCGATGATGATGATGAGGCATTCGCGGCGGCGCTAATGAGGCTCCTGACGACGCCGGGCCTGCGGGCCAAACTGGGCGAAAACGCGCGCGCCACAGCCTCCGAGCACCATGCTCCGAGCGAGATTGCCTCGGCAATTGAGCAGGTCTATCAAGAAGCGAAAAAGGTCCAGTAGAGGACGAGATGGGGGCCTTCCTCAGGCCGATACCATCCCCGGCGGGCCTATTCCACGGCGGCTCCCCGAGCGTAGTCGTGGATTTCCAGCACACTCAGGACATAGGCCAGCGTGGACTCCGCCCCCTGATTCTTGTTGACGCAGTCCTCCATCAGCCCATCGTAGCAGCCGCCGGTTTCAGGATTGTAGACGGGGATACCCAAGTCGTTACCGCCGAGAAACCACTCGAAGCACCGGGCCGCCTCATCTACCCAAAACGCCTGGGGCCGCACCCGGGCAGCCGCGAGACAGGCCTGGACTAGCGCCTTCGCCTCGATAGGCTGCTGATCGAAACAGGCGCGGCGCCCATTTCTCGTATACCAGCCGTTGTTCCCGATGATGGATAGCCGGCCTTTCTCCCCTGTTTGGACCTTGAGGAGCCAGCGCAGAGCCTTCTCGCCCGCCTCGATCGCCGCCTCGCTGCCCGTGCGGCGGCCGTGCTCGATGAGGGCATGGGGCAACTTCGCGTTCCCCCACGTCAGTTCATCCTCCCACCAGGGCCAATCGGACTTGGCATTACGGCGAAGCACCCGCAGCAGCCGATCGCCGAGCGCCTCAGCCCGTTGCGAGGCGTCCTCATCCTCTGGATGAACCTTCAAATACTCGCAAATGCCCAGAAGCCCGTAGGCCCAAGGCCGGATCGCGTCGCATTGCTCCAGGGCGGGCAACGCAGCGCAGAAAAGATGCTCTGCGAGGTCGGTGATGGCATCGGCGCGCACCCGTGCGGTGGCTGTTCCCAACGCCCAAAGCGCCCGGGCCTGGCTATCTTGCGATCCCACCGCCTCCAGCCATCTTCTGTCGTAGCCCATGAAGTTTCTGAAGCGCCCCGTTTCAGGATCAAAGGCGTAGTTCAGGAACGCCAAGTACCGTTGGAGGGCGACGGAGAGCTGTTCGGTGTGCGAATCAGGCTGCCGGCCGTTGGCCTTTTCCTCCCCCACGCCGAGTTCCCTGGCCATCACACCCGCGATAAGCGCCCGGGCATTGTCATCGGTGCAATAGCCGTGGTGGAGGTCCGGGGTGCCAAAGGTGGCGTGCTGGGCGATACCTGTATCATCCGTAAGAACCAGCACATGCCTCAGGTCGATTTCCGGTAGAGGCGTCAATGGAACGGCGGGCAGTGCGCTCACTTCCGGCGAGTCCCTTCTCCCCAATGTCGGACGTAACTCAAACGTGTTCCTCACGGCCAATATAGGTTCCCGCTGAGATCCCCGCGCCTGCGGAGCGAAAGCCCCGGCAGGCCGGAACCTCAAGCGAGCGCACCGACATTCTAAACAAAATGGCCAGGGCCTTCAACAGCCGGATATGTGAATGCAGCACGATACACGCCTCGCAGGCGAGCGCAGTCCCCGCGGAGCCGCTCGCAAGAAGAACGGCTCCGGCTTCGGAGGCATTGTCGAGTCGGGCCCAACCTCCGGCGAGGGTTTGACTTATGCACCGGTTGTTTGCTACGCTTTACCTCTATTCGCGCTACGGCGCAGGCGGGTGAGATTGTGGATGAACTCAAGTTTCCGTTATCGACGGTAACGGAAGAGGGTGTCACCGTCGACGCCGTCGCGGCTGCTGATAATTTGCGGCCGCAAGGCGCGGACGAGTTGCCCTTGGATGCCGTTTCCGTGTCGGGCGCCCTGACAAGAATCGGGGAAGAGTACCTCTTTCGCGGAACGCTTTCGGGCATCTTCGAGCATGCGTGTGATCGCTGCCTGGAGGGGGCCGCGTCGCCATTTGTCATCCCCGTGCTCTGGAGTTTCACACGGGAGCATGAAGCGGCGCCCGGCCGCGAATCCGACCACGCGGACGACGACTGGCGGCAGGTCGACGACACGATGCAGCGGCGACTGATCGACGGCATGGAGATTGATCTGGCGTCGGCGGTGTGGGAAGAGCTGGCGTTGGCAACACCGACGAAGTATCTGTGCAAAGATGACTGCGCAGGTTTGTGTCCGATCTGCGGCGCCAATCTCAATCGAAAGCGCTGCAGGTGTAATGAGATGAACACGAAGAACACCGGCCTGTCGGCACTGGCCGACATGTTCCCGGATCTGAGGCCGGAGAATCCGAAGGAGTAAGCAGGTGCCTGTACCAAAAAGAAGAACCGGAAAGACGCGCCGTAACACACGGCGCTCCCATCACGCACTGTCCGCGCGGGCGTTGACGGAATGCCCAAGCTGCGGCGAGCGGGTGCTGCCGCATCGCGTGTGTCCCAAGTGTGGGCATTACAAAGATCGTCTCGTCCTCAACGTCGAGAACGACTAGCGCGAATGGCTTACGCCGGGCTGCCTTCATCCCGTCTCGCCCACCCTCCATTTAGAGGGGAACGGGCGTGATGAGGCGAGGTAGCCCGGGAAATCGCGAGACACGCTGAAAAATCCGCCGGCGCCAAGCCTGTGAGGTGAAGCGCCCCTTCCGTATAGCGTGCGTGCAGTATCGTTTATGCGGTTGTGAGAGCGGAATCGCAATCCTGTAAGGGCCCAGCCAGGCCCAGCTAGCGCCCGGGGGTAAGACGCCCGCCGGGAAGGGTAACGATTCACCGGGAGCTCTCAATGCGCATTGCCGTCGATGCTATGGGGTCGGACAAGGCGCCCCTGCCCGAAGTCGGGGGGGCCATCGAGGCCGCCAGCAAGAACGACATAGAAGTGCTCCTTGTGGGTGATGAGAAAGAGCTGAAGATGATGCTCTCTTCTTATCGCAACCGGGGGCGGATCTCGATTATCCCGGCCTCGGAAGTCATCAAGATGCATGACTCCCCGGTGATGGCTGTCCGGCAGAAAAAAGACTCCTCCTTGCTTGTCGCCCTGCGACTTGTCAAGGAGGGGAAGGCCGACGGCGTCGTTAGCGCGGGCAACACCGGCGCCGTGATGGTGGCCGCGCGTACCGTCCTTGGGCCTATTCGCGGCGTGGCGCGTTCCGCCATCTGCCAGATGCTTCCCACCATAAAAGACCCCGCATTCGTGCTCGACTTAGGGGCCAACGTTGATTGTACGGCGCGCCATCTATGCGAATTCGCCGAAATGGGCATGGTGTACTCCAAACGCGTGATGGGCGTCCAGAATCCGCGCGTGGGACTGCTCAACATCGGCGAGGAGCAGCTTAAAGGGAACGAACTGGCCAAAACCGTGCACCGCAACCTCCAAGCGATCTCGCAAATCAACTTCATCGGCAACATCGAGCCGAAGGCCCTATACCGGGGCGAAGCCGACGTGGTCGTCTGCGACGGCTTCGTCGGAAACGTGGTACTCAAGACCAGCGAAGGGGTAGCGGCTCTGATCTCGACCCTCGTGCGACGCCACCTACGCTCCACGGTAACCAGCAAGGTCGGCGCCCTGTTGAGCCGCGGCGCCTTCAAACGGCTGCGGCAGACCACGGACCCCAACGAGTATCCGGGCGCGCCGCTCCTCGGCGTCAACGGAACCGTGATCATCCTCCACGGAGCCTGCTCTGCGCGAGGCGTCGCCAATGCGATTCGGGGCGCGGGCCTGGCCGTCGAGAGCGAAGTGAACGAACATATTCGTAAAGGAATCGAAGAACTCCGGGCCGCGGAGGCGCATCTGGATCAGCAGGAGGACACGGCGTGACGTTTTTCTTGTTTCCAGGCCAAGGTAGTCAACAGCCGGGAATGGGCCAGGACTTCTACGAGCGCTCCAGCGCCGCCCGGCAAGTATTCGACGAAGTGGCCGCACTCACCGACACCAGTTTCCTGGACACCATCTTCACCGGCTCTGCCGATGAGTTGCGCAACACCCAGATAACACAGCTCGCCTTGCTCACGGTGGAGGCCGCCATCGGTAGTCACCTCGTGGCGGCCGGCCGCCCCCCGGCGGGCGTAGCCGGCCACAGCATCGGCGAGTTTCCCGCGCTGGTTGCCGCCGGCGTGCTTACGCTCGAAACTGCCGTGAGATTGGTTCAGGCGAGAGCGCGCCTCATGTCGGAAGACGTTCCCGCGGGCGCCATGGCCGCGGTCATCGGCCTCGCCCCCGACGCCATCGAAGCGCACCTCCCTGAGGGCGTGGGCGTGGCCAACTACAACGGCCCGGGACAGACAATCATCTCAGGCACGGCGGCGGGAGTCCAAGAGGCGCAGACGACACTGAAAGAAGCGGGCGCCAAACGAGTTATCCCGCTGAATGTGTCAGGTCCCTTCCACTCTCACCTTATGCACGACGCGTCCGAGCGCTTCCACGAGGAACTCGGAAAACACGACTTCCATCCTCCCACCACACGCTACATTTCCTCCGTTACCGCCGAGGACGCTTCGGAGCCGGAGGAGATTCGGGCGCTCCTTGGCCGCCAGATCGCTTCGCCGGTGCGGTGGACGGAAGTTATGAAGCTCATCGGCCCGGCCCGCGCCATCGAAGTGGGCCCAGGCAATGTGCTCCAGGGCCTCGCGCGGCGGATGGACGGCGCACCGGCCGTTGAGCCCGCGGGCACCCTCGAGGCGGCGGACGCGCTGGCCATCGATTGAACCGCCCGAGGTGGGACACCTCCCGCGTGGCCACGCCGGATGCCGAAAGAGAGAAGCATACAGACAGTCTAGTCGAGAGACCGTTTTGAAGAAGGAGCATATCGAATGAGCGAACAACCGAAGAAGGTCGCCGCGATCACGGGAAGTGCCCGCGGTATTGGCTGTAGCATTGCCGAAGCGCTCGCGGCGGACGGCGTCAACGTGGCCATCCTGGACATCAACGATGAAGGGGCCAAGGAAACCGCGGACCGAATCGCCGCAGATTACAATGTCGAGACATGCGCGGCCCATCTCAATGTCGCCGACAACGCGGAGGTCGTCGAGGTCTTCAAGCAAATCGCAAAAGACCTCGGGCCCGTTAACATTCTCATCAACAACGCCGGCGTCACGCGCGATAACCTCCTCATGCGCATGAAAGATGAGGAATGGGCCACGGTAATCGGCATCCACCTCAATGGGACCTTCTTCTGCTCCCGCGCGGCCATTCGCGACATGATCAAACAGCGCTACGGCCGCATCGTCAACATGTCATCCGTAGTCGGCGTCCACGGCCAAGCCGGCCAGGCCAATTACGCCTCCGCCAAAGCGGGCATCATCGGCTTAACCAAGGCCCTGGCCCAAGAGGTGGCCTCGCGGAACATCACCGTGAACGCCATTGCCCCCGGCTACATCAAGACCGCCATGACGGAGGCCCTTTCGGACGAAGTCGTGAAGGGATACATGGAACGCATCCCGATGCGCCGCCACGGAAGCGTCGACGAAGTGGCCGCCGTGGTGCGCTTCCTCACCAGCGATGTCGCCGGCTACATTACCGGCGCCGTGGTGCCCGTAGACGGCGGATTAGGGATGTAAGAGGCCCGGCCGCGCCGCGTCAGGGCAGGTACGCCCCGGATTCAAAGTCATCGACCAGGCCCTCGAGCAACGCCACGGATTCCTGCGGGAAGCCCCACTGCTCGATTTGCTGCTGCGTGAGAAGTCCCTTCAACTGGGGCAGAACGAGCATGTCCAGAGCCATTTCGCTCGTTAGAGAGCGCGAGAGAAACGTGTCCTCGTCGAAGGTATCGAAGAAACTCCGCAGCCCCTTGCCTTCATCGCCGCCGACGGCCCCGAAGTCCTGCCCATAGATGTGCAGCGAGGCGCTGTAGTCGGCGTAGCTGCCCACGCAGGTGGCCTTCCCCGCCTCCGCGCCCACTTGCCGCGCCAGCGCGGCCTGGAGAAACGTGAGACCGATGACGTTATCGCCCCACGCCTTGTACAGGTCGCGCGACCGCCACATGGTATTCATGTTGAGCGCGAGGCAGCCGTCGCCGCCCTCGGGACAGCGCAATTGGACCTCCCGCAGACAGGGCACGTCTTCCTTGAGAAAGGGATCGATGTTGGGCACAGAGGTGGTCGCTACGGCCCGCCTGGAATAGGGCGTCCGGGCGATGCGCTCGACCGCAAGCGCCATCTGGTCGACGGCGGTGCCGTCGATGGCGGGGTGGTCGAACAGCCGCTGATGGTACGTGTAGGGCCATTCGTGAGCGGACAGCTCCCCGCCCACGGCCTCCCGGAGCTTCTCCATCGGCAAGACGCGGTAGTCCTTGAGGCCCATGATCTCGGCGATATACGCCCCGATTTCGCAGAAAGAGATCGGCGGAAACCGAGGCTGCGCAAAAGGATCTTTCACCTCGATCAACACGCGAGCATCGCGGCTCGGGGGATCGATGTAGCGCCCCGACGCATCTTTCCGATCATACTCCGTGCGGATGGGCAGCCCCTGCTCCCAAACAGCCTTCATCGCGCGGTAATACGCCTGAGGAATCGATTCCCCCACCACGTGCAAGGTGGGAATGCGCTTGTCCGCCGCCCCGTCAGTTGTCATAGAGAACATCCTCCATCCAGGTGGGTCAAACCGTAGTATCCGGTGAGCTGCTGAGGATGTCAACTCGCCATCGGGGAATGACGGCGGGATGCGCGCCGGCGGAGAGGCTGTGCTAGAATATGTCGTCAAACGCTGATACCTCTCATGCGCCGTCCGGCGGGGAGGTTATACACGGCGCCCAATGTTCCCCGCCGGGAATGACCGGAAGCCCTGTACGCCACTTCCGGACATGTTCGCTTTCTTCTTCAGTCCGTCCACGGACCGACTCGGCGTCCTTGTCTCCCGAGCATGGCGCCCCGTTGACTCCGCGGCTCGATACCAGCACAATGCCCCGTCATGAACCGGATTCTGCGCATCTTGCGGCGTGTCGGCCCCGGCATCATAACGGCGTCGGTGGTGCTGGGCCCCGGGAGTATCGTGGCGGCGAGCAAAGCCGGCGCCGTGGGCGGCTATCGCCTTCTTTGGCTCTTGGTGGTGTCAGCCCTCTTCATGGCCGCCTACACCTCGATGGCGGCCAGACTGGGCTGCGTGCTGGAGGTCTCGCCGCTCACTTACGTGAGCGCCCGCGCCGGGCGATGGCTGGCCCTGCTGGCGGGCCTGTCGGCATTCTTCGTAACCGCCGGCTTCCAGAGCGGAAACAACATCGGCATTGCCGTAGCCCTCGACGCGGCGACGGGAGTGCCCAAAGCTTTCTGGCCGATTGCCTTCACCCTGATCTCGCTCTTCTTCCTGTTTTTCGCGCGCCGCGTCTACGCGGTTATAGAACGCCTCATGGCGCTCCTCGTGGCGGTTATGATTGTATGCTTCTTCGCCAACCTCCTGCGTGCGGGGCCAAGCCTGCGCGGCGTCGCGAGCGGCCTGAGCCCGAAAATGGCCGACGGGGACGGCCTCATCGCGCGGGGCATGCTGGCCACAACCTTCTCGATCATAGCGGCCTTCTACCAGGCCTACCTCGTTCAGGCCAAGCGGTGGGGACGAGAAGACCTGGCCGACGCCGTGCATGATGCATGGGCGGGCATCGTGATCCTCGGCCTGATAAGCGCCGCCATTCTCGTCGGCGCGGCCGAGACGCTCCACGGCGCCGCTGGAGGCTTCGCGACCGTGGAGCAATTGGCGAGACAGCTCGCGGGACTCCTCGGCCCTTGGGCCAGGCTGGTCTTCAGTTGCGGACTCGCGGCGGCGGCGCTGTCATCCTTTCTCGTCAACGCCATCATCGGAGGCGGCATGCTCGCCGACGGCCTCGGTCTCGACCCGAGCATGGACAGCCGGGCCACAAGGATACTCGCAGCCTTCGTGATGTTGGCCGGTTGCGCCGTGGCCTGCTCCACCTTCATCTACGGCACAGGCACAACGACCGCCGTCCTCGTGGCCCAGGCATCCACACTACTCGCGGCGCCCCTGTGCGCCGTAATGCTCCTGGCGCTCACCAGCAGCGAGAAGACCATGGGAGACCTCAAGAACAAGCCGGCCAGCGTGTTCCTCGGCCTTGGCGGACTTGCCGTCATACTGTGGCTGGGAGCCCTGTGGCTGAAGGGCCGCCTCGGCTAGCCTACGGACGAGCATCGGGACAAGGCTCCACGGCCCGCCACCGGGAAGGCGGGGCGCAATCAGGCCAGACCAGCGGGCAACTGCAATCGCCGGTTAATTCGACAGTGCCGCGCACGCGGCGCTTCTGACCAACTTCGTCTCTTGGGACATACTCCCCCATTAGGTGAGGACGCTTGTCTTGCCAATACCTCTGCGTCCAATTACTTGACGCGCGGCACAATTGGCAACCCGGCCACCGGGGGACAACCCGCCGCTTGAACCTACGTGAGTGATCCTTTACCATTTTGGCGGAGCAAGCCAACGCACTGCGGGAGGGTTGGCGGGAAGGGCTGTGCATCAGCAGTCGGGAACGCTGAAATTATCAAGCGGGTACAAGGGAGAGGCTATTATGAGTAATGATCAACAGGGAGGTGGAGCGCGTGTGGCCGGGGGAACGGCTGCACTGTCGGAGATCCACCGAGGGCGGCTGTTTCTGGCGAGTTGCGTTTCGCTCATCGCAACATCCGTAACCTTTGCGGTGATAGGCGCCATCATGGGCGCCTTGAAGACCGAGTTCGTCCTGACAAATCAACAGGTGGGACACATCGGAGGGGCGGCCCTTTGGGGATTTCCCATCAGCATCTTGATCTTCGGCCCCCTATGCGACGTGCTTGGGATGCGCCTGCTCTTCCGACTAGCGTTTGTCTTCCACGCCGTCGGCGTCCTTTTGATGATCTTCGCCACCGGTTTTTGGATGCTGCTTTTCGGCGCGCTTACGATAGCGTTTGGCAATGGCCTCGTGGAGGCCGCCGGAAATCCGCTGGTCGCCACGATCTACCCGGACCGCAAGACGGAGAAACTCAACCAGTTCCACGTTTGGTTTCCGGGTGGTATCGTCATCGGTGGACTGATCGCCTTTTTCCTC
Source organism: Candidatus Hydrogenedentota bacterium (assembly GCA_963674865.2). Lineage (GTDB taxonomy): Bacteria > Hydrogenedentota > Hydrogenedentia > Hydrogenedentales > SLHB01. The sequence goes on along the minus strand of CAXXYE010000009.1, from coordinate 1,878,246 downwards.
GACAAGGTAGGCATACCTTCCTGGCAACTGAAGCTCTCCGTCATCCTCGTGCCGACGGTCATCTACGGATTGCTGTTCCTCGGCCAGAAGTTTCCCCTCACGGAACGCGTCCAGTCGGGCCTCTCCTTCAAGGACATGGTGGCCGCAACCTTCGGCAGGCCCCTCTTCCTGCTACTGCTCTTCTGCATGATGCTCACGGCATCCGTCGAGTTGGGCCCGAACCGCTGGATTCCATCTATTCTTGAGTCGGGCGGCTTCCCGGGCATTCTCGTGCTGGTTTACATTAGCCTACTCATGGCAGTTCTGCGCCAATTGGCCGGCCAGGCTGTTGAGCGCTTGGCGCCCACGGGCATTCTCCTCGGCTCCTCGATACTCGCGGGCATTGGCCTATGGCTGCTCAGCGACGCCGAAGGCTTCGTGCGCACCTTCGCCGCCGCCACGGTATTCGCCATCGGCGTCTGCTATTTCTGGCCGACCATGTTGGGCGTGGCCTCAGAGCGCGTACCGAAGGGTGGCGCACTGGCGCTCGCGCTTCTGGGCGCCGTCGGAAACATCGCCGTGGGAGCCGTCGCGATCCCCGGGATGGGACGCGTCGCCGACTACTACGCGCACGAGCAGATGCACCGGGGATACACGAAGGTATGCCTGCGCCAGATCACCGAGAACTTCCCGACCTTCATTGAGCAGGCTGAAGGCGATACCGCCAAGGACTACCAACATGCCATCGACTTGGCCAACGACGCCCTGGCTCAGGTCGACGATACCGGCGCCTTGCCGCCAATTCTCACAGAAAACGCCCTGCGCGCGGCGATGAAGTTCGCCGGGGGCGCGCCGGAAGACACGGAGGAATGGGAAAGCCAATTTGGCGAGACTGAGGGCCTTCAAAGGGCCCAGTTCGTGGCGACAAAGGCCAAGATGCTCATGAATCCGGCCGACAACTTCGGCGGACGTATGGCCTTCAAGTGGATTTCGCCGCTGACATTGATCCTCATGGTCATCTTCGGAGGTATGTATCTGCGCGACCGGGCTTCGGGCGGATACCGGGCGGAGAAGATACTCCCCGAATCGCACGCCTCCTAGCCAGGCAGCGTTAGGAGGTCCTGCGATTCACCAGAGGGCTGGAGCCGAGAACCATAGCCACTTACCGGCTCAACGGGCCAGAGCTCACAACAGGCGGCGCGGAGTTATAGACTTCGTGCCGCCTGTTTGCTGATACCGGAGGGAAACGCGATGAATATGGCCGCCGCGGGATGGGTGTGGGAAGGCCATGGCCTCGACCCCGGTGTCCATCCCTCCGTGTTCGGCGTGGGTGAGGGCGCTGCCTTCTTCGGCCTCCGCAAGGCCCACTTCCTTTTTCATCCCACCACGGACCTGGCGCTTCAGAAGCTACGCCACCTGGACGAGGTGCGCTGCGATATCTCGAAGTGGCGCTTCCGTGACTGCGGCGAAAGGAATCGCGGATCCGAGAGTTTCTGCGCCTCAGACACCGCCGACATCTGCCGCGAGGCCGAGCACCTTAGCCGGTTCTCATTGGCCTATCCAAACGTGACGGGAGCCATATACGACGACATGCGCGGGCTGATGGCCAAGCGCGGCGCCGGCACGGAGGACTGCGCCCGGATATACGCCGCGCTGAAGTCGCCCAACTCCGCCATGACGCTTGAATGCGTTGTCTACAGCCACGAACTGGACGATCTCGACTTCTGGCGGCCTCTCGCGCCATACGTCGATGCAGTCGGCTTCTGGATATGGTGCCATGAACGCCTGGCCGACTACGAACATCATATCGACACGTGCCGGGCGCTTTTCCCCGGCAAGCCCATCCTCCTGGGCTGCTATCTGCGCGATTATCCCACGCAAGCCCCGCTGCCCATGGAAGCACTGCAGCGCCAATGGCGGATCGTAGCCAAGACACTCGAAGACGGGCGTGTGGCCGGCTTCGAGATACTCGGAACCGTATTGATTGACGGCCAGCTTGAACAAGCGACTTGGGTGCGCGATTTCATCCGCGATCATTCGTGACGAAAGGACGGAAGCCATGCGCGTTCTCGTGATGGGCGCCGGCGCCATGGGCACCGTGGTAGGCGGCTTCCTCGCTCGGGCGGGCCACGATGTCATCCTGGTGGGCCGGGAAGCCCATATGGCCGCGATCCGGGCCAACGGACTCCGCATCGGCGGGATCTGGGGCGATCATCTCGTGAAGGGCCTTGCCGTATCCACGCGCGTCGACACTTCCCCGCCCGGGCCTTTCGACCTCATACTCATCACCGTGAAGTCATACGACACGGCTGAGGCCGCTCACATCATCACGCCGCTGGTCAATGACAACACCCTGATCTGCTCCTATCAGAACGGCTTGGGCAACGCCGAAGCCATAGCCGACGCGTTCGGCTCGAAACGCACCGTGGGCGCACGGGCCATCTTCGGCGCGTGGCTGCCCAAGCCAGGGTGTGCCGAGGTCACCGTAATCGCCGAGCCGACAGCCCTCGGGGTGTACGACTCTGCCGCCCCCGCGGAGCGCGTCCGCGCAATAGCCGCCGCCATGGACGCTGCCGGCCTACCCACGGTATACACGGATGACATCAGGGCCGTGCTATGGGCAAAGGTGGCCTACAACTGCGCCCTTAATCCCCTCTCCGCGTTGCTGGACGTGCCGTACGGCGCACTCGCGAAAACCGAGCACACACGCTCGATCATTCGCGACGTGATCGCCGAGCTTTACCGCGTCGGGGAGGCTGCGGGCGTTAACCTGAAACCGCGCTCGGATGCGGAATACCTGGACCTCCTATTCGAGAAGCTAATTCCTCCGACGGCGGCCCACTACGCGAGCATGCGAGAGGACTTCCGCCGAAAGCGCCGGACTGAAATTGACGCCCTGAACGGCGCCATCTGCCGGTACGGTGCGCGTCACCAGCTCACTTGCCCCACGAACACCGTACTCACCGGCTTGGTGCATGCGCGCGAGCACGCCCTGGGAATTGTCCAGAAACATACGTCAGGGCGTTGACGCGGTAGGGGGTTCTCCGTTAGCATAGGCCCCGGAGAGAGAATACGGGCGCGGCAGTTATCCCGCGCCTGCCACGGACGGCGGATGGCTTCAAAGCATACTCATCCAACGATGCGCCGCAAGGGGGCACCAGGGAAACCGACCACCCGGGTCGCGAGATATCGCTCATGCGCTTGGTAAACGTCAAGAATCTTCGCCCAGGTCTAGTGGTGGGGCGCGTGGTATTGGACGACATGGGCCGGCCCCTTCTCAATAGCGGCGTCCAGCTGACGGAGAATTACATCAAAGCTCTTCAGTTGAAAGGTTTCGAGCGCATCTACGTCGCCGATCCTGAATCCGCCGTCGATGTTCCCCCGGACGAGGACCTCGACCCGGAAACCAGGGCCCGCGCATTCCAGACGCTCCACCAATCCATCAAGACCATCGAGAAGCAGGTCACGGCCCTGCGCGAGAAGTCCTTCGATGACCTCAAGAGCGCTTGTGGCTCCGACTCAATCCGCACCTTGGTAAGTGAGAAGGGGCCGCTGGCCAACCTAAAATCCGTGGTCGACGCCATCCTGGACGAGATACTGACGCGAAGAACCCTTGGCGGCCTCGCCTCCATTCGCTCCGCCGACGCCGAAATCTACCAGCATTCCATCGATGTCTGCGTGGTCTCCATCATGATCGGCAAGACCGCCGGGATACGCGATCACCACCTCAAGCCACTGGCGCTCGGATCACTACTCCACGACATCGGCAAAGTGTTCGTCGACCCGGCGGCGGATCAACGCCGGGCGCTCCGGCAGCACACCCTGCTCGGCTACGAACTGCTCAAGAACAGCGACGAACCGGACCTCCTGGCCCCTCACGTCGCCCTCGAACATCACGAGCGCCAAGATGGAAGCGGCGAGCCGCGAGGCCTGATCGGAAGCAACACCATCGAGCGCAACCGCGAACTGCCTCCCCCGATTCCCACCCTTCTCGGCGAGATAACCGCCGTAGCGAACGTGTACGACAATCTCTGCTCGGGCACGGGCGGCAAACCGCCCATGTCGCCCGACACGGCCCTTTCCGCCATCCGCGATGCCGCGGGCCCACACCTCAACAAGGCGGTCGTAGCCGCCTTCTTCCGCGTGGTGCCCGTGTTTCCACGTGGGGCCGAAATCCTCGTACGCTCCGGCCCGTACAGGAACTTCACAGGCATTGTCGTCGAGGTCCGAAGGGAGCAGCTCGACAAGCCCCTGACGGTACTCACGCGGGACAGTCACGGGAAGGCCATCGCCCCCGTCGAGCTGGACCTCCTGAAAGAAGCCGACGTAGTTATCCGCGGTAAGATAAGTTAGCCCACCGGATACCTCCCCGCTATCCTGTCCCAAACGTTTGGTGCCTGCGGGGCCTTCGTTTTGCGGCGCTTGCGAGTGAGTGCTAGAATCACCTCCCTACCGGATCACAACACAAAGACGAGGACGGCAGATGCGAATCGCAATTATCGGAACGGGTTATGTCGGCTTGGTGGTGGGCACCGGATTGGCGGAAAACGGCCACTGGGTGACGTGCGTCGATGAGGACCCCTCGAAGATAGAGAAGCTCCGCGAAGGCAAGATGCCGTTCTACGAGCCGGGACTCGAAGAACTCGTCATGCATAACATCGAGGAAGAACGGCTCTGCCTTGCCACGGATATCGCCGAGGGCGTGGCCGACAAACTCCTCATCTTCCTTTGCGTCGGCACCCCCTCAGGGCCCGATGGCGCCGCAGACATGACCCAGCTCGACAACGCCGTGGATGCCGTCGGCCGCGCCCTGAGCGGATACGCCATCATCGTCGTGAAGAGCACCGTACCCATCGGTACTACGGAGAGAGTCCGCGAGCGGGTGGCCGAACTGACGTCTCACCCCTTCGATGTTGTAGCGAATCCGGAATTCCTGAAAGAGGGGGCCGCCGTCGACGACTTCCTCCGCCCGGATCGCGTGATCGTAGGCTGTGAAGACATCCGCGTACTCGAGATCATGCGCGAACTCTATGCACCCTTCCTGCGAACCGGCAAGCCCTTCATCGCCATGAACATCCGCAGCGCCGAACTCGCCAAGTACGCGGCAAACGCCATGCTTGCCGCGCGTATCTCCCTCATGAATGAGCTTGCCAACATCGCCGACGCCTACGGCGTGGACATCACCCGCGTCCGGGAAGCCCTCATGGCCGACTCCCGCCTTGGCTCGACGTACCTGTTTCCGGGACTTGCCTTCGGCGGCTCGTGCCTGCCCAAGGACGTCATCGCCGCGTCCAGAATGGCCAAAGACAAAGCTCTTTCAACGCCCGTCCTTGACGGTGTTTCCGCCACCAACAAGGCCCAATTACAGAGGTTCAACGATCGCCTGCTGCGCCACTATGGCCCGGCAATCTCCGAGAAACGCATCGCCATCTGGGGAGGCAGCTTCAAGCCGCGGACGGATGACATTCGCGAGGCCCCGGCCTTGGGCGTGATCGACGCCCTCCTCGAAGCCGGCGGCCAGGTAAACATCTACGACCCCGTGGCAGGGCCGAACCTGAAGGCACTCTACGGAGATCGCATCACGGTGGCCCCGAAGATGTACGCCTGCCTCGAAGAAACGGATGGTTTGGTTATTGCGACCGAGTGGCGCGAGTTCCATCGCCCCGATTTCGACCGTATGGCCGGCATGATGCGGGAAACGGTCATCTTCGATGGAAGGAACCTCTACAATCCCAAAGTCATCGCCGAAGCAGGATTCCGGTACTTCAGCATCGGCAGGCCGGACGTCTGAGCAGCCTCGCATTCGCCCCAGACTCGCTACGAAGCCGCCAGGTACGCTTCCAACGCCTCACGCCAGTGAGGCATGACGTCAAGCTCCTGTTCCTGAAGATACTTGTTCCGCAACACCGAATACTCCGGGCGCTTGACAGGGGAAGGAAAGTCGGCCGTGGTGGTTTCGACCAGCCTCACCTGCACTCCGCTGACATCGAAGATGGCCTTGGCGAACTCATACCAGGAGCACTGTCCCTGGCACGTGGCGTGGTAGAGGCCCGAGCGCCCCTGCGTGGCGATAAGCTTGACCTGCTCGGCCAACGACACCGTGTACGTCGGCGTCGTCACCTCATCCGTGACCACCCGCACCTCATCTCTCGTTTCGGCAAGATGCAGCATCATCTTGACGAAGTTCATGCCTTCTTTCGCACGGCAGGGCGCCGGGCCGTAGATGGCCGCCGTCCGGACAATGGCATAATCGCTGCAATGCGCCGCCACCAAGTGTTCCCCAGCCAACTTGCTCGCACCATAGTAACTCAGCGGAGCGGGCGAGTCCGCCTCCTCATAAGGCCGGGCGCCCCCATGCCCGAAGACGTAATCCGTACTGATATGAACCAGCCGCGCCCCCCCATCCCGGCACGCCGACGCCAGGTTCTTCGCAGCCACCGCGTTCAAACGGAACGCCCATTCAGGCTCTTCTTCACAGCGAGGCACGTTGATCGCCCCCGCCGTATTGATCACGAGGTCCGGCGCCTGCTCGTCCACAATCACCCCACGGACCCGCTCCCCGTCGGCGATGTCGAGGCGCACATCGCCCCCCGCAAGATCCGCCCGGCACAACTGCTCATCCGCGAATACCTTGCACACTTCGGAGCCGAGCTGCCCCTCGGAGCCGATCACCAATACCTTCACGCACTTCCCCTCATTGCGGTTCGTTTCCTACGCCAGTCGCCTCAACCATCTACGCGTTCGCTTTGATGAAGGCGACGGTCTCTGCAAGCCCCTCACGTAAGCTGACCTCGGGCCGCCATCCCAACACCTCAAGGGCTCTTCCGCCGGTGATGTAGATGCGGTTAACCTCCCCGGGCCGCGTCGGCTTCAGGATCGGCTCGCCCTTGAACGCCGTCAGCTCTTGAAGAATATCGAACAGCCTGCGCACCGTAGTGCCCTCGCCCGAACCCAGATTGAGCGTCTCGCCGTCTCCCTTACCGAGGGCCAGCATACTGGCGCGCGCGATATCTCCCACATAGACGTAATCCCGGACAGGTTCTCCGAAGCCATAGAGGGTGGGCGCCTTAGCCTCAAGCATGAGGCCGGCGAGGATCGAGCAGACGCCCGCCTCGCCGTGCGGACTCTGGCGGGGGCCATAAACATTTGGAAAACGCAAGATGGTGGAGTGAAGCCCGTAAAGCTTCTGGTACAGCCGCGTATACACCTCCGCGCCGTACTTGCTCGCGCCGTAATGGCAGAGCGGATCGGGCCGCTGGCTCTCCGAAGCGGGGAGCGCCTCCGGCTCACCGTAGATGGCCCCGCCGGTCGAAGCGTAGATGAACTTGCCCACCTTCTGCCGCACGCAGTTCTCGAGGATGTTTATCGTCCCGCCGATATTAGTCTCGGCGTCGAAAACGGGCGTGTCGAGGCTCTTCCGCACGTCGATCTGGGCAGCAAAATGGAGAACGAAATCAGGCGCCCCCTCCTCGAACACGCGCGCAAGTTCCTGCGAACGGATATCCATTTCGACCAGCCGTGCTTCAGGATTGAGATTCCCGCGCGAGCCGGAGCTGAGATTGTCCACCACGGTAACGCGATGCCCCGCACCCAGGCACGCATCCACAACATGCGACCCGATGAATCCCGCGCCGCCCGTCACGAGTACCTTCGCCATAGTCCTCCTTCACGGCACTCCCGTCTACGAAAGCGGCGGGAGCTTCTTGAAAGTTGCGATGTTGTAAAAGAGATCGTCGGAGAAATCGCCGTACGACGCCATGTGTCTATATAGGCTCTGAACCATCTCGGGAACGCCATAGCGCGGAGAGAAGCCGAGAATGGCCCGCGCCTTCTCACACGTGACCTTGTAGTTCCGAAAATCCTCGATGTGCTTCACCGTGACGCCGGTAGATTTGCCGGCAAGCTCCTCCAGCTCATCCTTGACGAGATCGGCAACCTGTCCCACCGTATAGTTATCGTGGGCCACGTTGAAAACGCCGCTGACGCGATGGTCGGCCTGAACGGCGCGAAGAAACGCCGAGGCCGTGTCCCGCACGTCGATAATGGGCCGCCAGACCGAGGGATTGTTGACGGTGATATGACCTTCCACCATGGCTGTCTTGAACATCGTATTGACAATCAGGTCAAAACGCATGCGCGGGCTGTGCCCGCAGACCGTGCCCTGTCGAAGCGCGATAGTGGAGAAGTTCTCATCTTGGAGTTGAAGCACCCCGCGCTCGCCCTGGAGCTTCGAAATGCCGTACGGATACCCGCACGTGACAGGCGAATTCTCATCGTACAACTGGTTAACCGTGTAACCGTAGACCGAACACGATGACGCGTAGATGAAGCGCCGCACACCCGCTTGCTTCGCGCGAAAGGCCAGATAACTCGGCAGCGCGCCGTTCTGGATGAAGTTCATGGACGGATTGAACTCGGCCATGGGATCATTCGATAGCCCGGCCAGGAATATCACATGCTCGTAGCCTCGAAGATCGCTTTCGTCGAGTTGAAAGAGGTCCTCCTGGCGCAGGTTCGTTCCCTCGGGCAAATGCCCACCGAACCAAAGCAAATCTACCACATCGACTTCGTACCCGTGCTCCTGAAGCAGCGGCACAAGCACGGACCCGATGAATCCCCCTCCTCCCCCAACCAGGATCTTCATAGGGCCTCCACTCCCTTCCGTCGTCCGCTACGCCCCTTCATCGCACCGCCCGATACGACACCCTCACTCAGGGGTGATAGGTGAAGTTGTAGTCGGCATCAGCCAACAGCGGGGCGGCCTCATCGCGCGGCGCGACGATGCGCGGCGCGGAGGGCCATTTGATATCGACCGCCGGGTCCTTATAAGAGAGCGACGCCTCCGCCTGGGGCGCGTACAGCCCCGTGCACTTATAATAAACCAGCGTGTCCGGTTCAGTGGCGAGGAAGCCATGAGCGAAACCCGGAGGAACCCAGAAGGCCAGCCCATTCTCGGCCGTGAGCGTCTGCCCGACCCATCGCCCAAGGGTCGGCGACCCGCGCCGCAGATCGACGGCAACATCGAACACCGCCCCCCTCAAGACGCGCACGAGCTTGCCTAGCGCGTGGGGATCTTTCTGGTAGTGCATACCGCGAAGCGTTCCCGCGGCGGACAGGCTCATGTTATCCTGAACAAATCGCTCCGTGAAGCCCTGCTCCTGCCAGGCGTCCTCGGCGTAGACTTCCGTGAAAAAGCCCCGCTCATCGCGAAAGATATTGGTTTCGACGACTAGCGGCCCTTCGATGTCTGTCTTCGAGAACTTAACTCGCATCGGCGACCTCACTCGGAAAAGAACCCTTTTCCCGATGCACACGGCCCCAATAACAAGGCCACGAGCCCCGGCCCCGATTCATTGTATGTGTCGACCCGCCGCCTTTCAACACCCCTCCGCGAGCTTCCGGCTGGCCGGGCCGCACCTGCTCATTCGCCATTCTGCTGGGCCCACGCCATCAACACCTTCGCGACCTCGGGGCGCGTGAACTCGGCCGGCGGCATATCGCCATTACGCAGCATCTCGCGCACCTTTGTGCCGCTCAGAAAGACGTGCTCCTCTTTGCCGTGGGGACACGTCTTCACGGACGCCATGTTCCCGCACGCTTTGCAGAAGAACGCATGATCGAAGAAGAGCGGTGTGATACCGATTTCCTCCGGGTCGAACTCATCGAAAATGTGTTGGGCATCGTACGTCCCATAGAAGTTCCCCACGCCGGCGTGGTCGCGGCCCACGATGAAATGCGTGCAGCCATAGTTCTTGCGGATGATGGCGTGCATGATCGCCTCCATAGGCCCGGCATAGCGCATGTTCACCGGCATAAGCGAGAGCAGCGTGCGATCCGCCGGATAGTACTTCTCAAGGATCGTCGTGTAGCAGCCCATGCGCACTGGCCCCGGGATATCATCACTCTTCGTCGTGCCCATCAGCGGATGCAGAAGAAGGCCGTCGCAGATCTCAAGGGCGCACTTCTGGAGGTACTCGTGCGCGCGGTGTACCGGATTGCGCGTCTGAAAGGCGACGATGCGGCTCCATCCCCGCTCCGCGAAGGCCGCGCGCGTCTGTTCAGGCGTCAGGTTGTACTCCTGGAACTCAATATCGCGCGCCTTCAACACGTCAAGATCACCCGCCAAGAACACCGGGCCCAACGACATCGTGTACTTCACCCCCGGATGGGATTCATCCGATGTCCGGTACACCTTCTCGCAGACCGCCTTGTGATCGAGCGAGAACTTCTCGGAAAGGTGCAGAATGGCCAGCACATCGCCCATATCATCCTCGATGGCCACCTCGCCCCCGACGTCGAGCCGATCCGCATCCTCCTGGCTTACGGCCAAGAGCAGAGGAATCGTCCAGGGGATACCATCGGCCAGATGCATCGTATCGAGAACGCGATGCGTCTGCTCCGCGTTCATGAAGCCCGTCAACGGGCTGAACAAACCCTTCGCGATTCCATCGATATCGAATGCCGCGTACGTGTCCACCTTGATACGCGGCAGGTTCGCCACGCGCGACTTAGCCGCGTCCAGTTCGGGGCCGTGCAACAGGCGGTTGATCAAGCGGCCGCCATGGGGGGCAATCTGCATGAGATAACTCCTTTCTTATCCGGAGAATAGAAACAATGTGCCGCGGCCCCTGTTGAAAAACGAAGGCGCCGCGGGAGCAGCCCATCAGGCGGGCAGAGTCTATCAACTAATGACGCGCCGTCGCAACGCCGCGAGGCCCGATGCTCTTGCTGCCGATAACTTGGCCTCGGGGCGCCATTGCCGGCCCATCCGCCGAGCGCCGATCCGCCTACATCCGCTCCAGAGCGGCGATACCGAGCAGGTCAAGCGCGTTGTGAAGCGTTCGGCGAACGGCGGCGCAAACCTGTGCACGAGCGATCCGCTGCGCATCGGTGGGCGCCTGTATCACGGGGCAATCATGGTAGAAAGTAGTGAACAAGCGGGCCGTTTCTAACGCAAACTGCGCTACCGACGCGCAGTTGCGCTGGTCGACCGCAGCCTGCACCGTATCCGAAAACGCCGCCAGCTTCATCAAGACAGACCATTCGGCGTCCGTCTCAATAGGAAAGGACTCGCCTATCTCCGACGGCACGTCGCCCAGCTTGCGCAGAATGGAATTGATGCGCGCGCAGGAGTACTGCACATAGGGGCCGGTATCACCCGTGAAAGACAGGCACGAATCCCAGTCGAAAATCACGTTCTTGTTCGGCCCCACCCGGAGAATGGCGAAGCGTATCGCCGCCACGGCCACTTGCTCCGCGATCTCCTTCTGCCGCGAGGGCTCGAGTTCCGGATATTGCTCCGCCACCTTCTCCACGGACCTCGCCGTCGCCTCGTTCAGGAAATCCGACAGCAGCACGACGTTTCCTTGACGCGTCGACATCTTGCCTTCCTTGAGCAGGATGTACGCGTAGTGGATCGTTTCCGGATAAGAGCACCCCGCCGCGCCGAGAATGAGCGCCTGCTGCTGCGCGTAAAGCTTGTGGTCTTCACCTAGAACAAGCAGGTTCAGTTCAGCCCCTTGATCCATCTTGTCGATGGTGTAAGCAAGATCGCGGTAGCCGTACATGGAGCTGCCATTGGCACGCATGAGCACGAAATAACGCCCCTCCTCCTGCGCATGCCCCAGTTTGGCAAGATCCACCACGAGCCGCTGATCCTCATCCACGAACACGGCATCCTTCTCACGGAGCTTCTCCACCACGGTATCGAGACGCGGATCTTTGATGTATTTGGACTCCCGGTCGAAGCGATCATAGGCGGCCCCCAACCGCGCCAGCACCGCCAACTGGCCTTGCAGACACAGATCCGTGATGTCGTGGAATTGCTGCCGCACTTTGGCGTCGCCTTCCTCCATCGCCGCCAGCAGGCCATACCCCTTCGCCGCAAATTCCGGATCTCGCTCGGCGCGGGCATTCGCTTTGACGTATAGATCCAGTATCTCATCGAAGGTGAGCTTGGCCGGATCCTCGCAACTCAACGCCAATAGGGCGATCTGCCGCCCCATGTCATTCACGTAGTAGTGAACGCTCAGGTCATAACCCTCGAAGCGGAGCAGCCGAGCCAGACTGTCACCGATCATGGCGTTGCGCGCCCGGCCGACATGGGGACTCGCGTTCGGATTGATGCTCGTGTGCTCGATCAGCGCCCGCCTGCCCTGCCCAGTGCCGCTGGAGCCGTAATCCTCGCGCGCGAGGATCTCGCCCACGATCTTCCTACCGAAAAAACCCCGATCGAGTCGAAAATTGAGGTAAGGCCCCGCGGCCTCGGCCAGCGTGACCTCCGGGCCAAACCGAACCGTGCCCGCGATCCGCGCCGCCAGCTTCACCGGCGCCATGCCCATCTTCTGGGCCGACTCAAACATGCGTAGCGCGATATCCCCCAAACGCAGACTCGGCGGCGGGACAAAGCAGAGATCCGCCGGATCAAGGTCGGGATAAGCCGCCAGAATAGGCTCCGAAATATTGTCAAATGCGTTCACGTGTCCTCCGTATGGCGCCTTGCTTATTCGACCAGCGCCTCATGCATACCAAACCCCGAAAGGGCATCTCAGCGAACCGGACTCCGCCACCGGGAGATCAACCGAGTTCGCCGGTCGATCCGCACACGCCGCGCACCGGAACTCCGCGGCAATATCTGTCGGGGAATAGAGCTTCATCCAAGGGGAAAAGCGGCCCCGCCGCCGGAACACCATTCTCACATGGCCTCGGGCGCGGCGTGCTTGGCCGCCCGGCCACCGGCGAAATGAACGGACCTCTGGAACTCGGCGCGTCTACGTGCTACATTGACGGCCGTGCGGAGATCAGGAAAGGCTGAGGAATGAAACACGTCAAACCCGTTACCCGGACCCCGATGCCGGCCGCCGAAAGCGAACTCACGCTGGTGGAGCAAATCATACTGTCCCTAATCGCCATCTTCTTCCAAGATTGGGAGAATTTCTCGCCGGTTTATGAAAACCTGCAGAAGTACTATGCCAAGACGCCGTAGCCAGGTTGCCTGAGCCCGAGGCCGCAGTCACTCACGCCGCTCAGAAGCCTCGCAGTTTACTCGTCTGCACTTCCCGCTTGACGCTCGTTCAGCAGGCGTTCTCTCGCCTTTTGGTCGAGTTCCATCTCGTACAGGTCCGCCTTCGAGAACGTCCTACTCAGCACCTCAATAATTTCGTAGCCGCGCCCCGTCTCCACCACATCGCTGATCTGACCGACCGGCAACTTCCAGACGAAAACGTCGAAATCAGGATCGAGCATGCCTTTGCCTACATAACCCAAGTCCCCGCCGTTGGCGCTCGTCAGCGCATCATTCGAATACTGCTTCGCCAACTCGGTGAAGCTCTCGCCATCCGCGAGGCGCTGCCGCAACTGCTTGGCCAGTTCATGCGCCCTTGCCCGATCGGAAGGGTCGCGTTTGTCACACGCGATGAGAATGTGCCGCACATGCACGGTCGACACATTAGGCCTCACCCGCCCCTGGAGTACAAACACCGCAACCGCGACACAGAACAATCCCGCCACGCCAAACCAAAGCCACTTCGTACGATCCCGAGGTTCCGTCGCCGTATCGACATCAGAAGGCATTGAGCATTCCTCCGTACAACTTAACGTAAAAGGTGATTATCACAAATCCGATCAGCAGGGCCACACCGAGCACAATAAGCACCGTAGCGGCTTTCGCCGCCAGCGTCACGGCGTGCCGGGCCTCCGCAAGATGATACTCCGACACCTTGCGCAACTGGGCCTCGAGGTGGCCGGACTGCTCTCCCACAAACAGCATCTCACGCGCCGTTGGCGTGAGGCAACGACAGACCGAAAAGGCCTGAACAAGCGTCATTCCGTCCTTCACACGCGGCACGGCCTGCTGCAAATCGCGCTTGATGTAAGGATTCGCGGCGACCGCCGCCGCACTCTCGATACAGGGGACAACACCCATCCCGCTGCCCAGAAGCAGCGACATGCTGCGAAAGAACCGCGCGAGGGCAAGCTTCTTCGTTACAGGGGCCAACGGCCACACGAAAGTCGTCACCAGCCCAGTGATCCATTTCAGAATCCCGAGCCTCGCGAGAACCACGCACAAGAAGAAGACCAGCCCAAAAACAACCCCGGCCTTTGCCTGAAACAGCAAGTAGGACCTGAAGTACGCGTCCAGGTTGAATGCCGCCGCGCCCCGCGCCGACATCGAAGCGATGACGTCGTTAATGAGTCCAAGCGCAAAAGTCCCGAGAAACCAAGTCGCCAGCAACTGGATCATGGGATAGGCCATCATGTGGAGGACCTGCCGCCGCATTGCCAGGCGATCCTCGTAGTACTCGGCCAAATCCCGCAGCATAACGTCCAGCCGGCCGCCGCGCTCCCCGCCGGCAAGCAGCGCGATGAAATACGACGGGAAGTACTTCGACTGGGCCATGGCCGCCGCTTCGAGCGTATCGCCCGTCCGGAGGTCATCAGCCATTTGAGTCACGGTATCGCGCAGTCGCCCCTTCGGGAGCTGTCCCGCCGCAATCTCGAAGGTCTGGATCACGGGGAGGCCGCCCTCATAGGCGGTGGCGATTTGCCGGCACAGCGGTACCATCCTGCTTGCCGATATCTGCGCCGAGAAAAGACCCACTTGATATACCTTCAAGAACCTGATTGTGATGGCCGCGGCACACGCCGCAACGGCCGGGCATGCGCCCGGAATCTGGACGATTGTAGCAAACCCTACCGGCAATATCGACCCCGGAACCGCCGTAACTTGCCTGAGACCTCGCCAACAGCGAGAATGGGGGCGACGTAAACACAAGCGGGAGCAATGCTTCTTACAATCCCAGTCAAGGCAGTCAGCAATGCGTGAACTCGAACCCCACTACCGAATGATCTCCCCAGACGCGCTTCCGCCCAGGCCTCGCAATCCCGTCCATGTGGTGCTGGACAACCTGCGCAGCGCCTTCAACGTTGGCTCTATCTTCCGAACCGCCGACGCCGGGGCCGTCGAGCATATCCACCTCTGCGGCATGTCCGCCCATCCGCCCAACGCCAAACTGCACAAAACCGCCTTAGGGGCCTTCGATTACGTCCCATGGAGCTACTACCCTGAGTCCACCGAGCCGCTCAAGCTCCTCCGGGACAAAGGAGTCCCCATTATCGCCGTAGAGACCACGCCGGAGGCCGTCCCGCACGTCGAGTTTGCCTGGCCCCGTCCGGCCGCCATCGTGTTCGGCAACGAGGTCCATGGGATATCCCCCAACGTGCTCGACGCGTGCGACGCCGCCGTCTGTCTGCCCATGCAAGGCTACAAGAACACCGTCAACGTCGCCACGGCCTTCGGCGTAGTGCTCTACGAGATCCTTCGGGCCTGGGGAGCGCTCGCCACACGTCCCGCCCCGTCCCCCTGAAGAGAGTCGGCGCAGCCTATACACAACGGCGGGCGCCGCCGTGAGTGGATGTCCGGCAAACACCTACATACAAACATCCCCGGGAGCGCCTTGCTCCCGGGGATGGATTCTACACTGCGCCATGGCGGCGCGCCGCCACAGGCGGCTATTCGGCAGTCGCAGCGCCGCCCCCCGGACGCCGGATGCCCTCGAGCATATCGTTATCCGGCGTGGGGGCATGTCGCCTGTGCTCCATCGGGACGGACTTCGGAGTCAGCTCCGTGCCCAGGTCGCCCGCACCGAGATCGGCGTCCTTCAAAGCATAGAAGAACTTCGTGCCTGGACCTTCGTAGAGTTCAAGCTCTCCGTTGACATACACCGGCTCTCGGTATAGGTCGAACGAGGCGCCCTCCATGACCTGCACGAGGATCACTTCGCGCATCGGAGGCGCCTCGCAGAAGTAACACTCGATGGGCATCGGAAGCAATAGGAACTCTGTCATGCCGCGGTACTGGTAGATGGGCGCCATGAAACCGATAATACCGACCCGTTCGCCCTTCCGGGAAGCCAGTTTGGAATCGAATGTCGGCCCCGTGCGTCGCCCGCCCTTCGTCTTCAGGAGGAGATCCCACTCAAGCAGGGGGATGCCCATCCCCGTATGCTTGGCCTCGGCACTCATGCGCCACTCGATCATCTTGTCCTTTAGGCCCGTGCGGCGCATGTGGGAGTTGAGAAACCAGACGCCTACCGCCAACACCACAACACCTGCCAGTGTCCCGAGTTCTCGTACTACCCGTCTTCGCACTGCTCTTTTCCCTTATTCGGCCTCCAGGCCCTACTCACAGTTCCGCCAAATCGCGCGCGACATCGGTACGATAGGCCTGCCACGCGGGCAGAAGCCCAGCAACCAGACCCACAATAGCCACCGCGGAGAAAGCACTAAGCTCTTCCGGCGTAAGGGTGAACGGCATGATAGACAAACCGTACTCCCTGACCAGGTACATACCCAGTGCGACGGTAACCAGGCCTCCGATAAGCCAACCGGACACAATACCCAGAACGGTTACCCAGAATGCCTCGATGATCACCGCGCCGAATATCTCATAAGCCGAAGCACCCAACGCACGCATGATCGCCATATCGCGTTTACGCTGGATAATGGACAAGTACAGCCCGATTAGTATCGACAATGCCGATATTACCACAACAAGATAGCCCACGGCCAATAGGACCGCCTTCGCCGTGGCCAGCAACTGATCGTAGAGCTTGGCCACCTGGTTGACGGGGATGGCCGCCATAGCGTTCATCTCGTCATTGACGTATTCCTTGAATTGGAACCGCAGCGTCGGCGACTCCAAACTCACGAGAACCGCCGTTACCTCGGGAGGGCCGCCGGCCTCTTCTCCGTGGTGGTGCTCATGGCCGTGCTCATCGGCTGCGGCATGTTCGTGTTCCCCTTCGTACTCCTCGCCTTCACCGTGGGCATGGTGTTCGTGTCCGTCCGCATGCTCGGCGTGTTCATGCTCGTGAACTTCCGCGGCATGGGCATCGCCGTGCCCGCCGTGCTGGGAATCATATCCGGCGCCATGCTTCAATCCGTGCACATCCCACACGGAGTCGAGTGTGCAGAAGATCGCGCGGTCGTTGGGCGTTCCGGACGGCTTCAAAATGCCTACCACCTCGTAGACAAAATCCGAGTGAACGTGTCCAGTGCCCTCCGGCAGCTCAATGTAGCCATGCGTACCGACGAAGGTTTCCCCGACCTCCAGGCCCGTCTGCTTAGCCACCGTGCTGCCCACAACAGCTTCCCTCGTACGCTCGAAAATGCGTCCCTCGGCAAGCTGAAACGGCCTCCGCTCCCTACCGCTAACGGGGTCGATCCAGACATGCTCAAAAAGCCCTCGCACCGTCCCGATAATCCGAAACTTCTGGAAGGAGTCGCCCATGCCGATGGGGAAGGCATTGGCCACGTCTTCGTGGCCGCCGATGACGACCCGCGGAGACGCTCCGAAGCCGCGTCCCCTGATCGTAAGGCGAATCGCCTCGGATGTCGTTCCCTTTGGAAGCTGGGACGGCGCAACAGAGGCAATCTGCACCGGCATTTTCTCGTTCAGAGCCTGGGCCGGGCCATCATAGTGAGAGCTGAACAGGTCGAAGCGGCTCCCCGTTTGCCCGGCGTCCGCGTTCACAACCTTCAGCAGAAGCGGCTCCTGATCGAGCAGCGTCCCCGCTGGGATCGTCGCCGTGATCTCGGTATCCGTAGCCGTCTCGACGGCCAGATCCGCCCCACGCAAGTGCAGGTAGTCCGAATACAGGATGTTCCCCGTGGGAACGTCCATGAAATACAGCGAACTGAGGACAAGTTGCAGCGGGCTGCCCTTCGCCCCCATCACGATGTCGTAAGACTGCCCTTCCTCCTCGAACCTCTTGCGCGTCTCATCGCGCAACGTAAGCACAGAGGAGATAAGGCCGACAGCAAGCCCCACGGAGAGAATGGTGAGGCTTGTCGTCAATTTCCGGTTCCAGAGATAGCTCCATGCGATATGCCATAGACTCATGACGCCACCTCCTTCACCAGTCCGGAACAATCAAACCGCTCGGGAAGCAGATCCGCAATGGCTCGATCGTGAGTCACGAGCAAGGCCGTGAGTTTCTCCTCGGAACACATCTCGAGTAGAAGATCCATCACGCCTCTCGACGTCTTCGGATCGAGACTACCCGTCGGCTCATCCGCCACGATAAGCCGCGGCCTGTTCGCCAAGGCCCGAGCGATGGCCACGCGCTGCTGCTCGCCCACGCTCATCGTCGCCGGCTTACTATGGAGCCGGTGGCTCAACCCGACGCGCTCCAGCAACTCGGTAGCCCGAGGCTTCCATTCCGATTGGGGAAGCGTGTCGCTGAACCGCATGCCCAGGAGCACATTCTGCAAGGCCGTAAACGGCCGCAATAGGTTGAAAGTCTGAAAAATGAACCCGAAACGGGCGCCTCGAAAACGGTCGAGCTGCCCCTCACTCATGTTCTGAATTTCGGCGCCATCCACCTCGACAACGCCCTCATCGGGACGAAGAAGCCCCGAGATCAGGTTCAGCATGGTGCTCTTTCCGCACCCGCTGGGACCCCAGAGCGCCAAATGCGCCCCTTCCGGCGCATGAAACGCCTCGCAGCAAAACTCAACGCCGGGGCCGAGCCTCCGGCGGCAATGCTCCATTCTCACCATTGAAGAACTCCTCTGCACCATGGAAGTCCGCCGTCCACGGCAAAGACAAATCCGCCGCATCGAGAAATCCATGTCGCTATACCACTGAAAAATGCCACCAAACTAGGCCGCCTTTGACGAAGGAGGGGAATGGGCACGACGAATAACGCCTGGAACGCGCGCCGGACAAACCCGAAGCGCGAAGGAGCGCTCCACGTGCGGGGGACCTTGGCCGGGCGCGGCGACAACACAGTTGGGCATGGAAGGCAGGGCGAACAGGGCGAGGACGCACCCCGGGCAGTGCCCGGCATGGCCGCAATGCACCTCGCCGCACGCCGAATGCCCGTGACCGCAATGCGCGCTGTGCGCCGCCTCAGGATGGTAGGCCGGCATCGCCGCCAGCACCAGCAGAAGGGGCAGCAGACACAAGCCTAGAGGTGCAGCCAGAAAGCCGCCAAATGACGGGGCCCGAGAGCTATGGGCGTTGAGACGTAAGAACTTACAAAACCCTTCTCGCCGCATCCCACCAGAAACCTGGCCCTTGAGCCAGACTCCTAGAGCACGGTTGAGCGTACTATATCGGAAGGAATACAGCATTTTGGGGCAAATTAGCCTGCACGCAAACGCCCCGGAGCCTACCACAGGCCCACAAATTTGTCCAATGCTCTGTCTGCCCCGCACAGACCGCTTTTCTCACAGCCGCATAGCCAGACTGCACGCACGTCGCCCGGAACGGACAACCTACTTCACGAACCCGCTGTCGGAGAATTCGGCGAGGCGGCCCGCTCGGACGCTGCCTTCGGCGTGATGATCAGCTTGCCGTCTTTGACCTCCACGCTCGCCAGCTTCTCGAGCATGGCCCGAGTCTCAGAATCGGTTTGCATATCCTTCGCCAAGTTCTCCGTTCGCAGCCGTTGAAGCACGCTCTCGGGCAGGGGCTTTCCCTTCACCTCGCCCGAGACGACGTACACATGCAGGACGCCGGCTTGGAAGAACACATTGAACTTCGCCGACGCGTTCAGATAGCGCCCCTCCAGAAAGCCCAAGCCCATCTCGCCGAGGGGCATGCTGATCTTCCCCCCGGCCTCGTCTCCCGACAAAGTGACGTGGATCCGCCCCTTGAGCATGGCCCAGTCAGGGTGACTCTGGATGGCTACATTGACCTCATCTTCCGTCAGGACAAGCGGTTCCGCTGGCTGCCCATTCCTAAGGGCCTGCCCAAACGCGCCCAGCCGTGCCACGAGCGCCTCAGCCTCATCGGGGGCCACTTCAACCGCTGGGATGGCCATGGCTTCCGTCTCGGTTACCGCGTCGATGGTTCGCTCGATGGCGTGTTTCACAACAAACACACCCGCCACCAACACGACAATCAGCGCCACCGTGGCGCCCAGACAGCCCCACAAACAGCCATGGCTCTTCTTGGGCGCACCTTCGCCGGCCGGTACGAAAGTCTCCTGCGACATGACATTCTCCTCCCTTCAAGAACAACCCCCGTTGCCCCGTCAGTATAGCAGAAGGAGACCCGCTACGACCCCTTGATAGATCGCGCTTATCAGCTCCGGCGACAGGCCTAGGCGAGGTCCGGATCGCCGCCGGTTTTGTAGGCGATGAGAGGCTCTATGGCGTTGATGAGAACGGCCAGAATGCTGAACCACTGGGAAGCAGGAATCTCCTCTTCCGCCCGCCTCGGAGAATGCGTCATACTCTTCAAATGCTTCATTTTCACGGCGCCTTTCGGAGATATCTTCATCTTATCCATTGCATGAGCCACTTGAGCGACACAATCAGTGTACATCCTGAGAGTATACCGGTGAACGCCGTATTGGTTTCACCTTGAAGATGCAAACCACGCCCCACGCTAAACGAAACCGGGACTTTCGTTGGGCGAGTCTTGAAGCTGACGGACTAGACGCGACAGCCCAAGACCTTCGCAAGTCATTGGGCAATATGGCCTTAACAATGAAGGCCACAGCCCCCTCGCCCCAGCCGGCGAGCGTTGCGGGTGACGGCCAAGAACACGTATGATGCTGGCCTGCAAACAACACATGAAAGGATAATCGTGAAGGGATTTGTCCACGTATATACCGGCGATGGGAAAGGCAAGACGACCGCGGCCCTAGGTTTGGCGCTACGCGCTGCGGGCGCCGGGCGTCACGTCTTCATCGCTCAGTTCCTTAAGCACCGGCCCTCCAGTGAACTGGAGGCCCTAAAACAGCTTTCAAACAATATCACGGTGAGGCAATACGGCGACGGGGATTTTGTCCAAGGCGAACCGACAGAGGGCGACACGCTGGCCGCGCGCAAGGGCTTCCAGGAGATACGCGAGGCGATCATGTCCGGTGCACATGACGTGGTTATCCTGGACGAAGCAAATCTCGCAACTTTCTTTAACCTGTTTTCGGTTAATGACTTACTTGATCTCATCAACACCCGGCCCGAGCATGTCGAACTGGTTATTACCGGCCGCAAAGCGGACCCGGCCATCATCGAGCGGGCCGACCTGGTTACCGATATGCGCATGGTTAAGCACTACTACGAACAGGGCATAACCGCCCGGAAAGGCATTGAGGAATAGCAAGGATACCGTCATCGCCGGATAACTCGACCGCGCCGCGCACACGGTGCTCTAAGACGGCCCCATTTCTTGAGATGTACTCACCAAGCGGGTGAGGAAACTGGCTTCGCTAATGTCTCTACTTCCAATGACGTGACGCGCGGCGCAATGGGCAACACGGCCACCGGGGGATAGGACCTTTTTGGCGGCCCCCCCCCTTGATGTGTTAGGTTCTTTGCTGGAACCAGAAGGAGTTAAGCAGTGAACAGCATTAAAGAGGATCTGAGCAACCGAAAAATCCTTGTTTCCGACGGCGGCTGGGGCACATTTCTCGCCCAGAAAGGCCTGAAACCCGGCGAATGCCCGGAGCTATGGAACATCGAACGCCGCGATAACGTGCTCGACATCGCGCGTAGCTACGTCGAGGCCGGCTCCGACATGATCAGCACCAACAGCTTCGGCGGGACGAAGTTCAAACTCGAATACTTCGGCCTCGCGGAGCGCGTCGCCGAGATCAATGAGGCCGCCGCCGCCATCTCGCGTGAGGCCGCAGGTTCCGACAAGCACGTGTTCGCCTCCATCGGCCCTACGGGGAAGATCCTCATGATGGGCGACGTCACCGAGGAAGAGCTATACGACGCCTTCAAGGAACAATCCGTCGCTCTCGAGAAGGGCGGGGCCGACGCGTGCGTCGTCGAAACCATGGCCGCCATCGACGAAGCCTGCATCGCCGTCAAGGCGGCGCGGGAAAACACGTCCCTCGAAGTGCTCTGCACCTTCACCTTCGATTGCCACGGGGAAAACGTCTACCGAACGATGATGGGCGTCTCGCCCACCGACATGGCCGCACAGGTGCTCGAGGCCGGCGCCACCATCATCGGCGCCAACTGCGGGCAGGGGCCCGAAGGCATGGTCGGCATCGTCAAAGAACTCCGCGCAAGCGCGCCTGATGTCCCCATCATGGTACAAGCCAACGCCGGCCTGCCCGTGCAGGTGGACGGCGTCACCACATTCCCGGCAACGCCCGAGATGATGGCGAACGTCGTCCCGGCCCTCGTCGAGGCCGGCGTCAACATCGTCGGCGGATGCTGCGGCACGGGCCCCGACCATATCCGCGCCATCGCGGCAGCGGCGCGCAGCGCCGCCGACTGACGCGGGCAATCCAAAGGAGGACGCCAAGCCTATGACCCCGAAAGAACGGGTACTGACGGCCATCGCGCACAGAGAGCCGGATCGCGTACCGATCCAGACGTACCTCACGCCCGAGATCCGGGACAAGCTGATGAAGCATTTCGGCGTCGAGAAGCACGCCGAGCTGCTCGAGATCTTTGGCGTCGATTTCCGGGGCGTAAGCGCCCAGTACCGCGGCGAGCCCTTCCCCACGCCGGAAGGCTCCGACTTCACCGACGAGTGGGGCATCGGCTACAAGATGTTCGACCACGGCCACGGCGGCTCGTATCCCGAACCGAGCCACCTGGCCCTGGCCGAGATCAACACGATGGCGGAGTTCGAGGCCTATCGCTGGCCCGATCCCGACAACTACGATTTCTCTACCGTCGAGGCCCAATGCGAAGCCGTCGCCGACTACGCCGTGTGCTGCGGCGGGGCGGGCACGCCCGACATTCTCAACGGCGTCAGCCGCGGCCGCGGCATGCAGCGCGTCATGATGGACATCATGACGCAGGACCCCGTCGGAGTGGCCGTTATCGACAAGCGGTGCGACGTGCTCTTCGAACTGCAGCGGCGCACCCTCGAAGCAGGAAAGGGAAAGATCGACATCCTGTGCCTCGGCGAAGACTGCGGCAATCAGGCCGGCCCGATGTTCCCTTTCGAGGTGTTCGACGCGTTCTTCGTCCCCCGGCTCAAGCGTTTCTATGACCTCGCCCACGACTACGGCTGCAAAGCCATGATGCACTCCTGCGGCGACACCCGGAAGCTCATGGCCCGGTTCATCGACATGGGACTCGACGTGCTCGACGCCATGCAGCCCGAGCCCGCGGGCATGAACCCGGAGGAGATCAAAGCCGAGTTCGGCGACAAGCTCACCTTCTGCGGATTGATCAGCACGCAGCAAACGCTTCCCTTCGGCACCGTGGACGCCTGCCGCGCGGAGGCCCGCCATCGACTCAATGTCATGGCCAAGGGCGGCGGCTATATCTTCGCCCCGGCCCATTGCATCCAGGCCGACAATCCCGTCGAGAACGCCCTGGCAATCTACGAAGAGGCCCTCGGACTCGCTCCGGGCGCCTTCTCGAATCCACCCTATGGCCAAACCCCACAGGAGGCGGCGAAGTAGCATGGCCGACATGACCTCGCGCGACCGGATGCTGAAGACCCTGCGCCACGAGGAGCCCGACCGCGTCCCCTACGACCTGGCGAGCACGCAGGTAACGGGCATCTCGAACGGCGCATATCAGAACCTCCGCCGACACCTCGGCCTACCCGCCGTGGAGCCCGTATGGTGCGACGTGATCCAGCAGATCGTGACGCCCCACGAAGACCTCCTCGAACGGCTCCAAGTGGACACGCGCGGCCTCTTCCCACTCACCAGCCACAACTGGAACGTCTACGAGCAACTCGAAGACGGCGGCGACGCTTGGCGCTATCACGACGAATGGGCCATCACCCACCGCTTCCCCAAAGAGCACGGCCATTGGTTCACCATTGTCGCCGAGCCCCTCGCCGACGCCCCGCCCGAACCGGCTTCCGTAGACGGCCACGCCTGGCCCGACGCCGCCAATCCCAAGCGCATCGAAGGCCTGCGCAGACAGGCCCTTGCCTTTCGGAAGGCGGGCAAGCTCGTCGCGCTCAAAGGCTTGGCTGCCGGCTTATTCGAGATGTCGCAGCGCGTCCGAGGCATGCAGAACGCGCTCATGGACCCCATGCTGTATCCCGAATTCTCCGACAAACTCATCGGGAAACTGGCCGACCTCAAGATCGCCTTCTGGGAAATGGCCCTCGCCGAATTGGGCGACGTGGTCGACGTGATCGCGGAGAACGACGACTACGGCACGCAGCAATCGCAGCTCATCTCACACGATCAGTACCTGCAATCTTTCAAACCGCACCAGATGCGCCTGTTCGCCGCCATCAAGAAGGCCGCGCCAAACGCCCTCCTCTTCTTCCATTCCTGCGGAAGCGTCCGGCCCTTCCTGCCCGATTTCATCGAAGCCGGCGTAGACATCCTCAATCCCATCCACGTGGCCGCGGCCGGGATGGAGCCGGTGGCGCTCAAGCGAGACTTCGGCGACGCATTGACGTTCTGGGGCGGCGGCGTGGATACGCAACATGTCCTCCCCAACGGCACGCCGCAGGAAGTGCGCGACGATGTGAAGCGCAACCTCGATGCCCTCGCGCCCGGCGGCGGATACGTCTTCAACACCGTTCACAACATCCAGAGCGAAGTCCCCCCCGAGAACATCATGGCCATGTGGGAAGCCCTCCAGGAATTCGGCCGGTATTGATCGGACGGGCCGCTTGGCGGCTCACCCCAGTGTCGTGACCCATCATCGAAGGCACTCATCTGCAAAGACGCAGAACCGCCAAGAAGAAGCGAAGAACGGGAACTGTCCCAAGCGGAGTCCGCCGCAGGCGGACGAAGACGGGACTGTCCCAGGTTTCCGATTCCTGCGTTTGTCCTCTGCCCGAGTCCGCCGCGGCCGGACGCAGATGTGTTTCTGCTGTTGAGGAAGTCGCATTCGCCCCAGAAGTTGAGCGAAAGACCGGGACTGTCCCAAGCGGAGTCCGCCGCAGGCGGACGAAGACGGGACTGTCCCAGGTCCTTTCGCGGCCTGCGTGCAGCAACTCCGGACTTTTTCAATAGCTCCTCTGTCCCCGCTTTTCGCGGCAAGAACAAGACGCCGTTAGCGAGACTCAAACCACCAGGGCGACAGCGAATTCAGGCACCCTTGACATACTAAGAAGTTCTTGGCATACTATGGCTAGAACTTCTTGGTATGGAGGGCGTCCGTCGTGAACAAGGAACTCGTTGGCGCATCGACCGGCCTCCTCGTGCTCGGCGTCTTGGCCAAGAGCGCGAGCTACGGCTACGAGATAGTCAGAAGTCTCAACGCAGAGGCCGAGGGCGTCTTTCTCTGGCAGGAAGGCACGCTTTATCCGGTATTGCACAAGCTGGAGAAGGCCAAGCTCGTGCGCACGCAATGGCAACAAGCCGATACCGGGCGTCGCCGCAAGTACTACTACATCACCGCTGAAGGCAGAGAGGCCCTCGCCGAACGCACGAAGGAGTGGAACGCCTTTAGCCAAATGGTTCTGCGTCTTGGGGAGATGCACAATGACTGACAGACTGAGTCCTGATGCGAGCACGGCCGTTCGGGCCCTGTGCAAGAAGATCTCCGTGGCCCACCATCTGGACGCGGAAATCCAGGAGGAACTCTATGATCACATGGAGGACAAGCTGATAGCCTACCTCGACGGCGAGGAGGCACTCACCGAGGAAGACGCCCTCATACTTGTCCGCGAGCACTTCGGCGATCCGGCGGCCATCAAGGGACTACTGCAAGACGTCCACGCCTACGAAGCCGACGTAAGCCTGGCCCGGCGGCTTGCCGCAGCGCTGATCGCCACAACGGGAATAAGCGTCGTTTGCCTCTGCCTGGCAAGCGCCGTGTTACTCTTGTGGCCGCCTGCTCGCGGGCTTACTGGTTTCTTGGCAATGTATGCTGCTACCGGCGTCCTGAGCGCCCTCGTCTCATGGTTGCTGCTCTGGTACTGGCAACGCCGTCTTGACACGGGCCATACGCCATGGTTCATCACGCGGCGTCCTGCGTACTTCGTAGGTTCCATAGTCATCTTGCTAATCTTGCAGTCGTTCGCGCCAATACCACAGCCGCACATAAGCTCGGCGCCGGCAGCCTTGGCCAGAAGCGCAGACCTCTCGCGACTCATCCTGATCGTCACGGTGGTCTCTCCAGTGCTCAATTGCATGGCATGGCTCTGGTGGTGCGATAGGCCGCCACGAAAAGTCCGCGCTGTGGCTGGCGCGGCGGGCCTGTGGATCATCTGGATGTGGCTGTCATCGTCAGTAAGAGACATCCGCCGCATAGTACTGATCCTCTACTCATCGAATGCTACACCATGGCCCCCCATAGCTAAAGGGCTCGGATTCAGCTTCTTGTTCTTGGTGATCTATGCCCTTGTTGCCTTCGCCGTGTACGGAATGGCCCGGCACGCGGCCATAGGCTTCATGCGCTGGGCGGGCGCCCGCCGATGATGCGTCCCCGAATTCCGCCGGTACTGATGAGGCCGGCCGGATCGGCCCGTCAGGCGAGCGGGCGTGGATGGAGCGCAGATAATCGCGCCTGCGTCATTCGCGCACCGGGATTCCCAGGATCAATTCTGTGAATCCTGTAAATCCTGTCCAAAAAGAACCATTGCCGAGGCGCGCGTATTGGCGGATCAGGTGAGGTAATCGCAGACGATCCGCCGGAGGTCGCTGATGGTGAGGTCGTCGTGACGCTCGGCGCTCCAGAAGAAGGCGTCATCCCACGTGTGCATACCGGTGAAATGCGTGTCGGTGAACTGCTCCCGCCGCTTGATGGCCCCCTTCACGTCAATTCCCCTGCGCGGCGTACAGACGAGGTCCGGGCCCTTGGGAGTCTGCTCCCCGCTATAGATCTCGTCCCGTAGCCACACGCGCTGGAACACCCGCTCCCCGCCGTACTCGAGCGCCTCGAGCTTCTCCCTGATCTCGCCCAAGACACCATCATCCTCGACGCCGCCCTTCGGATAGCGCCCCTCACGGTGGAGGTAGATCCGGCCGGGATCCATCGCGAAGGCGACGGACACGCCTGAGATGTCTGCGTAGGACTCGGGCGGCTCCTTCTCGAAGCTCAGGTAGCCTTCATCGCGGAGCCAGGCATTCAGGTTGAACTCCTTCTCAACCGCCGTGAAGCCGTGGTCGGACAGCATGAACAGGCCTTCCGGCTCGTCCTTGCCGTAGAACATCTCCGTCAACTCCCGACAAAGGGCGTCGCACCGGGCGTAGTACGCCAGGGCGCGCTCGCGTTCAGGGCCGGCGCCGGCGCAGGAAGTCCAGAGGAAGTGCTGGAGCCGATCCGTTCCCGTGATGATCACTTCGGCGAAGTCCCACGATTCGAGCGGCAGGAAATACTCAGCCGCGGCCTTCCGCGCGGCCAGACACGCGTCGAGTTCGCGGAAGAGCGCGTCCGCATCATCCCGGCAAAGGCGTGTGTCGACGTCGATCTTGTACGCCATCCGTTGGAGAGGAGCCAGATGCGCCTGCGGCGACACGGCGCGCTTCAGATCGACGGCCACAAAGCCTGATACCACCGCCCCGGGAATGCTACGGACAGGATAGCAACCGGGCTGGTTGATAACGAGGCACCGCTTGCCCGCCGCGCCCAACGCGTCCCAAAGCGTATCCGTGGCCAAGTCGGGAAAGGACGGGAACGTCATCGCGTAAGAGCCGGGCCTGAGGTCCGTGAAGCCGAAGATGCCGTGTTGGCCCGGATTCGCGCCGCACATGAAGGACGACCAGTTGACGTTCGAGACCTCGGGCAGGGCGGAGCGCATCCGGTGAAGCGTCCCGCGGCGGAGCAACTCGCCCATGAAGGGCATGACGCCCTCTTCGGCCAGACGCCGGACGAGCGGCTCCGGCACGCCGTCCATACCGAGCACCAGCGCGCGTTTTCGCCGTTTTCTGAAACCAAACATCGGCGGATACTACCATACCGAACGCCTACCGGCCAAAGGCTGCCTCAGTTGCCTGAGAATCTGCGTAGCTCGTCCACCCGCGAAGGAGCCGTCACATAGAACGGCCGGGAGCGCTCTCGCGATCCCGGCCGTGTCGAATCGACAAGCCACGACTCAGCCGCGTATGGGCCCTATTTCACAGGCGTCTTCGCGCTCGGATAGACCACTAGGAAGCCCGAGCGATCGCCATCGGAGACGCTGGGGATGTTGATGAAGATATCCGGGCCGGATTCGTCGGTATCGATGACGTTGGCGGCCTCCACGTACGCGCCATACTGCTCATCGGCATGCGGCAAGAGGTCCTCCGGCCTGTCGAGCGTCTCGACGGAGACGAAGTCATACGTGAACGCCTTCGTGATGGACTGAGCCAGGAACCGCTCGACGCGGCCGTTAACGAGCGTTGGCCCCGCAAGGTTCGCCGCCGAGACAACGATGCCGTCCGCCCAACTGATGGGCTTCGTGCCCGCGCACGTACCAAGCGTGTAGTGCGTGGGACTGGCGCTCATCACGAGCGAGCCGTCGCCGGCAGGATCGCCGCCTGAGGGCGGCGTCACGACAAACACGCCGGTAACGGCGTCGACTTGGCCTATGTACAGCCTCAGTTCGCCGCCGCCAACGCCAAACGCCGGCGCGCCGATGAGAAGGTCGGCGTACGCGTCGCCGTTGACATCGGCGATACTCGGATAGGCCAATGTGGCGCCCGTGGACGCGCCGGTAAAGGTGCGGTCGCTCGCGGCGTCCAGATTACTGTCCGCCTCAAACATCCACACACGGCCGAGATCGTCGCCCGCGAGGCCGTTGAATCCCGGCGCCCCGGCGAAGAGATCATCGTCCCCGTCGCCGTCCACGTCGCCCATGGCGATGCCGAGCCCGAAGTTGTCGCTGCGGTCGCCGGAGGCGGGCGTACCCGTCACCTCGAACACCAGGTCGGCCGCGGCCGAGGTGATCCCATCGACGTTGCCCAGGTACAGATGGACAACGCCGGACGACGTCTTCGTACCGTCCTTGCCGTACTGGCCGGGCGCGCCCACCGCGAGGTCAGGCAGCGTATCTCCGTTGAAATCGCCGGTGGCCAGCGCGGCCCCGAAGCCTTCGGTGCCGGTATGCGGACCGTAATCGATCGCGTCCTCGCCCAAGATGGTGATATCCGGGCCATCCGAACCGGCATCGATGCCCGAGGCGGTGCCGTACCAAACGAAAACGGCGCCTGCCTCGCCATCGCCGGCGTAGTTATCGATGAAATTATAGTCCGGTATCCCGACAAAGAGGTCGCCGTAGCCATCCCCGTTGAAGTCCGTGATGAGCATGTTGCGCGACCCGTACGTCGTCAAACCGTCATCACCAAAGGACGGGATGTCCGATGTCTCATCCGGATCGATGGGCAGCGCCTCGCCGTACGTACCGTAAAACACGTCAACGTGAGAACCGTAAAGCCCACTACTCGTCAACACGACCAGGTCGGCGCCTTCGTCGCCCGGGAACTTGGCGGCTGAACCATCGAGGTTGCCCGTCGCCAGCGCCACCGCGTGGCCTTCGCCCACGTTCGCGAAGCCGCGAGCCGTCAGCATGGCGTCCTCGATGCCCGCGCTCGTAACTTGGCCGGTGTAGTCCGTGAGACTGATCACGTCCAGGTAGCCGAAGACATCAGCCAACAGCTCCGAGCCGTAGGTATCGGTATTGCCGTTGTCCTGAAGCTCGAACTCCACCGCCGTATCGCTCGCGATCCGGCCCTGATCATCGCCGCCCGTGGCGTCGTCGGCGTCCGGATAAGGCCCGGTGCCGCGGGTGCCGTCGATAGCTACCGCACCGCCGCCCAGACTCAGGAAGGCCGCGCCCGGACGAGACGTGTAAAGCGGATTCGGCGAGCTGCTATCGAGGTTCGTGCCGGTGATCTCGAACGTCAACGCCTGCCCCGCGCTCCCATCGTACAAGCTGCGCTCGGGGCCGTTGGCAACGAACATCGCCATTAGGCCGCTATCCTTGTTGGCCACACTGGTAATCTCAGGCGGCGCAACGGCCTTGATGCCCGACAACGGCGTCTGGTTCGACTGGCCGTCCGTGTTGGTGAGCACCACGCTCACGTCCGTCAGGTGGGCCGTCAGCGCCGGGCTGATGGTGGGCGTCGTGCCCGTCACCTCGGTGTTCGACCCACTGCTTGTTGCGCCCTGCGCACCCAGAGACGTGGCCAAGGAGCTGTCCTCGAAGAACTCGACATCAGCCCCGCTGCGGAGATTGGTGCCCGTAAGGGCAAACGTCGAAGCCACCGTGGACGGGAAGATGTCCCGATCCGTGAACGGCCCATACGTGGGATTGAAGGTGGCCTGGAACTCCGTCAACGTCGGCGGCGCAGTCACGGTGATATTCGCCGAAGCCGTGCCGGTCTGCCCATACACGTCCACGATAGTCACCGTGGCCACCTGATCCGTCGTGTTGGTGAACGTCCCGGGCGTCGTGCCCGCCAACGACGTATCGCTGGAGCACGCCACCCCGGTTGCGTCGAAGGACTCCGCCGGCGTTGTTATGGCGAAAGTCACCGTCGGCGCGCCGCTTCCCAACGTCGCTGCGTTCGTCGAGTCGATAACGCAGTTGGTAACGGTTGCGGTGAACGGCACAGCGATGGTCGCCGGGACCACGTCGCCCACAACGTCCGCCACCGTAATGCCCGTAGCGACTGCGGTGATGGACGGCTCCGCCTGGTAGTTCACGGTAACCGCGCTCGACGTCTGGCCATCGGGATTGCTAACCGTCACCCCGACCGCCGCGTCGGCCGTCAGATTGCCGCTACCCTCCGGCGGCGTCGTGTCGGAAATCTGCGTAGAACTGTCCACAGTGGTCGATGAACCGGGCGTGGCCCCCAGAACGGGCAACGCGAAGCTCGTCGTCGCTCCTGTGGCGAAGTTGCGCCCGGTGATCGTTACGCCAGTGGCGATAGTCGCAGGCACTTCGGGCCCGCCCAAGGCGGTATTGAGCACCGAAGTGATCGCCGGCGGCGCCGTGTAGGTAATCGACAAGCTATTCTCGGACACCTGGTTATCATCGCTGTTCCGAACACGGACCTCGACGGTGATATCGCTTTCAATCACCGGACTGGTGATAGTCGGCGTCCCAGTCCCACCGCCCGAACTTCCGTCGATCTGCGTATCCGACGTCGGCGTAACCGTCACCGTGCCGAAATCGGCATCTTGGTCCATGCGCCGGAAAATCACGTCCGCTCCGGTGGGATTGAAGTTCGCCCCACCGGTGATCGCGAAACTCTGCGAGATCGTCGACGTAACCGGATCAGGCGTGAAAAGCGCACTGTCCAGCACCGGCGGCGCGTCATAGACCACATTGAAGGCCGTCGTCGATTGCGCCTGGCCTTGCGGGCCTACCACCTGCACCGTCACGTCAAGGTCCGTCAGGAGCCCAAGACGCACCGGGCTGTTGCACGTAAGCGTATTGGAATCCACAACGACCGCGTCAACGGAGTCGATGATGTTGAGCGACACCTGCTCGCGGAAGATCACCGTCGTATTCCCAACCGCGTCCGGCAGCGGCACGCCGCGGAAATACTGGCCGGTGATCGTCAGCGACGTCGAGATAGTCGCCGGGACATTCGTCGCGCTGATGCTGTTGGCGACGGGTGGCGGATAATAAGTAACAATGCCCGAGATCTTCGTGGTATCTTCCGACGTCTGCCCGTCGGTGTTCGTCACGATGACATCCACCGCCGTCGGTGCCGTGATGCTCGGCTGGGCCGGACTATTGCACCGGATCTGTGTGGCGCTGTCAACCACGATCCCCGTCGCCGCGACGCCGCCGAATGTGACGGAGGCGCCCGTCTTGAAGCCCGTTCCGGAAATAACCACCGGGAACACGAACTGAGTCGGCACCTCATGCGGCGAGACCAGGTCCACATTAGGCCCGGCGGAATACGTCACCGTGCCCGAACCGGCCTGCCCGTCGGGAGCCGTCACGGTTACCGCAACGGGCGTATCCGCGGCAAGGCTCGTCTCGAGCGGGCTCGTGCAGGAGATCTGAGTCGCCGAATCGACGATTACACTGCCCGCGGCCGTCGTGCCGCTGTCGGGGAGTTCAAACGCCACCGTCGAGCCCGTCTCGAAATTCGCGCCCGTGATAGTGACGGACTCCGCGACCGTCGCCCGGATCGGATCCGGATCCACCGTAGTGACCACGGGCGGGGCACTGTACGTCACCGTGCCGGAGCCGCTTTGGCCGTCAGCAGCCGTTACCGTCACCGTCACCGAAGTGTCTGACGTCAATCCTGCCTCGAGCGGACTCGTGCACGAAATCTGAGTCGCCGAGTCAACCGAGACGCCGCTCCCCGCCGTCGAGCCGCTTAACGGGAGTCCGAAAGCCACGGCCGAGCCGGTGTCGAAGTTCGCGCCGGTAATGGTAACGGATTCCGCGATGGTCGCGCGGATCGGATCCGGCGCTATGACGGAAACGGAAGGAGGCGCCGCATAAACCACGCTATCCGTCGCACTCTGGCCATCGGCGGCCGTTACCGTTACCGTAACGGAGGTATCCGTAGTCAAACCAGCCTCAAGCGGACTCGTGCACGTGATCTGCGTCGCCGAATCCACCGAGACGCCGCCCGCGGCCGTCGACCCACTGATCGGAAGCGCAAAAGCCACCGTTGAGCCGGTGTCGAAGTTCGTGCCGGTGATCGTCACCGACTCGGCGATGCTCGCCCGAACCGGATCAGGAGCTACCACCGCGATGGTGGGCGGCGCGGCATAAATAACGGAGCCCGTTGCACTTTGGCCATCCGGCGCCGTTACCGTTACCGTCACTGATGTGTCCGTGGTCAAGCTCGCCTCAAGCGGACTCGTGCACGAAATCTGCGTCGCCGAATCCACCGAGACGCTGCCCGCGGCCGTCGAGCCGCTAAAGGGCAAATCAAAGGCCACGGACGTACCCGCCTCGAAATTGGTGCCGCTGAGGATAACCGATTCGGCGATACTCGCCCGGATGGGATCGGGCGCCACGGCCGTCACCGTGGGCGGCGCAAGGTACGTGACAGTACCAACGGCCTTCACCACGTCAATCGATGCCTGGCCATCCGGATTCAAGACTTCCACCTGCACCGCCGTATCGGACGTCACCGTAGCGTCGGTAGGCGTCGTGCATGTGATGGTGTTCGCGTCGACCACCGTGCCGCTCACCGTCCCGATCAGCGTGCTGTCGGGCCGGCGGAACCTGACCTGCGCCGGGCTCTCGAAGCTCTCGCCCGTGAGCGTTACCGCCGTGGCAATAGTCGCGGGGACACTCGTGGGCGCAACGGTGAGAACGCTCGGCGGAGGCGTGTAACTCACGTTCACCGCGTTCGACACCAGGTCGTCGGGATTCGTGACGGTGACGGCCACGCTCTCCACGCTCGTGATGGCCGTGGTCGTCGGCGAGACAACCGTCAGCTCATCGTCGGATACGAAAGTCGCCGCGACAGTGCCGATCACGGTAACACCGTCAGCTCGTGTGAAGGTGACCGTCGCGCCGTCGACAAAATCTTCCCCGGTAAGGGTGAGCGTCATCGCAATAGTCGATGGGATGACGTTCGGCGTCACCGCACTCACATGCGGCGGAGGTGTTGGACAGCCCGTCAAGGCCATCGTTGCCATTGCGGTAAAGAGAACTGTGCTAAATGTTCGTATAAGCGGAAATCTGAGCATCGCTACGACCCTCCTGTAGGAGCCACCACCTGACATGATGAGGCACGGAAGGAAGGTACAAACCGATTGCGCCAGTCGCTCTCCCCGCCAGCCTCTCTCCACCAAGACTGTCTTGCGCCGTCCCACGACAGACTTCGTCGCATGCGACAAGCTATGTTTGCATACTAGCACATGTGTGCCACATTGCAAAGACTTTTCTTCGCCCTTGCTCCCCCGATCAGTGGCCGGCAAACACCATCGTGAACTCGGCCGCCGTTTCCGACGCTGGCGGGAAGACAGCCGTGATACGTGTCAGCATGCCCTTCCTGTTGTTCTTCCGGCACGCTTCCTCAAGACGTTCCGCCGCGAATTGAACGCCTTCGCCGCGGATTTCCAACGTCCCCTCCTCCGAGACAACCCGTACCACGTCACCGTCCACCTCGACATCAAGCCACGTGATGAAAGCCTCTTCCACTTCGAGTCCGGCCCCATCAAAGCCGAACCGATCCTCCAGGCGCACCGTGCCGTCATCCTGGACACGCAGGACACGCTCGAAGCCCGCAAGCTCCGGCACATCGTAGGCATCCGCGAGTTCGATCCGCATCGCCCCGTCTTCATCCACCTTCATGGCGCCGCGCCATTCGGCCCCGGCCGGTTGTAGGTTGCCCCCGATGCGCGGCACGCTATGGCCATAGGAATTCGCAAAGACGTTCTCGTAGCGTTTCGAACTGAAGTAGTCCTTATTGTAGAGGCCGCCCCCCGGATCGCAGAGGTACGTCACATCGCCGATGCGTAGCACAAAGCTGCCCACGTCATTGTGATTGTGCGATTCCGCATTGTGGCCCGCCTTTGCGCAAAGCACGACGCCCTTTCCCGCGGCCGTCCCCACCCGCTTGGCGACGCCGGACGCTTCAAGCAAGGCGTTCTCAATCACCGGTTCGCCGCCTTCGCTCCCGTCCCACCAGAGGATATTGCGCAGCACGCTCGTGAGGCGCCAGTCCGGCCAATCACCCATCTGGGCGTCGAGGCCGTTCACGCCCGTGCGTTCGCAAAGTCTCACGGCCAGCAAGGGCCGCACGCTCGAATGCTCGTGACTGTCGGCAAAGGAGGCGAACACGTGCTTGCCCAACGCGGCGGCCGCCGGATAGCCCGCGATCCGAATCATCTTCTCCTGGCCAAGCAGGTTGAGCACCCCGCCCGTACGGGCGTACAGCATCTCGGCAAGCCCCACATAGTGGAGCAGCCCATAGTTCCAATACCCGATGCCTTCGAGCGAGGCGCCGTCAGGTTCAAAGGCGACGTCGATGAAACGCTCCAACTGGCCCAGAACAAGCGCCAGCGCCTTGGCCTGACGCTCAACATCCCGCTCCATGAGCAAGAACGTCTGCCCAATGGAACCGGCGCAGACGCCCGTCCAGTTGTTTCTGCCGCTGTCCCACCAATAATCGCCGGCATGCTCTAGGTACGGCTCGAATATGCGCTGCTCGATCTCAGCGTGAACGCGCGTGCGTACCTCTTCCGGCAGACGCTCCCCGACGACAAGAAGGACGTGCGCCAGTTCAACGCCGGTTTCCGCCGCGAAAAGATCGATAATCCAAGGCTCCTCCCTTTCGTGGGCAGGCACCACCCAGGTACTCTCCTCGCAGATGCTCCACACCAGGTCATTGACGCGTTCGAGGTATGCCTGATCGCCCGTGAGCCATGCACCGATGACGTGCTGCGCGAGTAGCCTCCGCTTCTCGAAATAAGGCTTCTCATAAGGGGGCCGTTCACCGGTAGTCCTGAACGTGCGATACAGCGTGTAGGTGGTTGCCGGGATGGGCTGATCCGCGGCGCTGTCGACCCATTCCATGATGGCCTTCCCACGCTCCGTGGCAAGGACTCCCGAAGGATCGCCTAGTTCCGGCAAAAGCGCGTTGCCGGGCGAACGAGAAAGTAGTTCCAGGAGTTCGGATTCACTATACGTCATGGCATCTACCTCGGTTTGGACAAAGAACAGGGCCGGCACGGCCACAAAGAAGACGGCAACATGTTTCACGGTGACTCTCCCATCGCATTGAGCACGAACGCCTCAACCAAGAAGGTTGCCCAAATGACCGCCTTCATTCAAATCCCGCCGCTTGCACAGTTCCGGTTCTGAGATCTCAGATCTCAACTCCCGCGATGACCCCTGGTGTTCTGACTCATGATCGAAGTCACTTGTCCGCAGATGAAGAACAACCAAGAAGAAGCGAAGAACGGGGACTGACGCAAGCGCAGTCCGCCGCGGGCGGACGAGACGTGTCTGTCCCTGCTTCTTGCACGACCTCTCGCGGTAGGAATTTGACGCCATCAGCGTGACGCATGCCTCCGGCGCTTCTGCGCCCAGTAACTCCACTCGCTCCGCGCCGGACGCGCCGTCCACCCCGAGGTCTCTGCTATAATGAAACAAAGGTGAATGAAAGGAGTCCGCCATGCTCGAGCTGGAAGTACTGGGCGTCAGCAGCGACGGAGAGCACCAGCCGGTAGTGCTGCTGCGAAACGAAGACCGTCTGCTGCCGATCATGGTGGGACTCGCCGAGGCGGAGGCCATTCACTACGGACTCGCCAAGGTGGCTTTCCCGCGGCCGATGACGCACGACCTCGTGTGCAACCTGCTCGCCGGCCTCCGGGGCGACATCAAGTCCGTCGCGATCTACAAACTCGAGAACGACACGTTTTTCGCCCAGCTCAATATCGAACAGAAAAACGCCGACGGACAGATCGAGCAGATCCTCCGCGTTGACTCCCGGCCCAGCGACGGCATAGCCATCGCCGTCCGCGCCGGATGTCCCGTCTTCGCAGCCGAGGACGTCATGGACAAGGCCGGCCAGGATATCTCGCTGCTCCAGACGGACGACGAAGACGACGAAGAAGGCGGGGACGACGAGGAGGAGTAGGCTACAGATCTGCTCTTCGGCCCGCCCGGCTTGGAGAGTGGACGCGTAACCGGGGGAGAATGCCATGCAGTGGATCACTTCGGCGCTAGTCGGTTTGGTGACTTTGGTGGTCGTCGCGGCCGCGGCCGGCTTCCTGCTATCTGTGAGGGCCGAGCGAGAACTCGCACGCCAGGAGACCGGGGCGGAGGCGGACGGCATAGCCCTTACCTTCGCCGACCTGCGTTCGAGCCGGCCGAAGTCGACCCCGCTCTTCACCGGCCCCATCGAAGAGAGCGCCGCCGCGTTCTTCCTTTCTCCCGAAACCGCCGGAGTCGGCTCAAACGTGGACTGCAAGAACTGGCCTTGGTACAGAATTGCCGAAAAGCTGTACGACACGCAGGAGCTGACGCCCGAAGAGATGGACGAGGCCCGTGCGCTGTTGGAGGCCAACCGGGAATTCGTCGAGAAACTCAAGGCCGTCGCAGAGTTGCCGCCAACACCTATACAAGAGATCATTCGTCTGTCGCACATGGACGAAGACTTCTTCAGATGTGCGGTCCCCAATTTGCCGGCCTTTCTCAGTCTCACCCAACTTCTGCTGCTCGACGCGCTCGTGGCCCATCTCGACGGCAATGACGCCAAGGCATTCGAGAGCATTGCATATTCTTACGAACTGTCCGACCACGTCATGGACTTTCCAAACCTGTTGGCCTTCCAGCTAACCTGGGCAGCTCGCGCCAGTGCAACACACGTCCTTGCAAGGATCGTGCTCGAGGCTAAACCGTCGGATGAGATCATTCAACACTTGGATGGGGTGTTGACGCAGTCCATTCGCCCAGAAGCCCTGCCCATCGCTTTGCAGAGCGACCTCATTGGGGGCAGGCAGTTGACCGGGAAAATCGTCACGCAACATAGGACATGGCGAGGCGCTGAAAATCCATACGGACTCGAGGATGAAGTGAGAACGAGGCTGTACTGCTCCCGTTACTTCACCTTTCTCAGGGCGCAGGATGAAGCGGCACTCCTCTCGATCTTTCGACAGTACATCGCCGCTGTCCGGTTGCCTTACAGAGAAGCGTCACAGATATGCGCGCGGCTCCATGAGCAAGTCAGCGCCCTGAAACAGACGCAGCCGGTCGTCGAAATCCTGGCGCAAAGCGTCGAGGGGCCGTTGAAGTCAAAGACCGCCCATGAGGTCCAGATCATGCAGGCCCGGATTGCCTTGGCCCTCTGCGCTTACAAGAGGAACCACGGCCAGTATCCCGAGACACTGACGGCCCTCGTGCCCAGCTATCTCAACGAAGTGCCCATCGACGCCTTCTCCGGCGCGGAGATGCACTATGTCCGGAAGGATCCGGCCTACATCCTATACAGCACGGGGCCCGATGGCGTAGATCAACTGGATAGCGAGGACGGCACGCACGAACATTACGATACGGTTGCGGGAATCTCCGTGGCAATCGCGGACGAAATTGTCTGGGGAATACTATGGGGCAGATCCGAGTCCTCGGCTCAATCCTGAGCGAATTCCCGCCAATGCTGCTCGATTGCGTCTGCTCCGGCCCCGCCCCCGTGAACGTAGAGCCGGTACCGTAGCGTAAGGGGCGTGTCGCCACTCAGTTGGTAAGGTTCGGCGTAGCAGAACGCGGCGCCCATCCAGCCGTCATCGCGAACGTGGAAGTACGTCGGGAACCTCGGATTCGACGGATGATCGAAGAGGGCAACGCCGTTGCGCTCCGTAGGCGTCACCGGCCCTGCGTAGTCTACCCATCGCGCCTGCTTCCAGTGGGTGCCGGCCTCATTCACGCCGCCTTCAGAGTTGCGCACCGCTCCCCCGCCGTCGTGCACGCTCATCGTCTTGGCAACGCGCACCCCCAAGAACCCGAAAGGCGTCTTCCCCAGCGTCACCGCCTCGCCGGAAGGCGTCAGCGCCAACGTCACATCAAGAAGGGACTCGCCATCAGGAAGCCTCCGTAGCGTCATGGTGCGCCGCTCCCGCATCACCGGCTCCCCGGCGGCGTCGCGCCACACATTGCAGACAACAATGGAGGCCGATTCAGGGCCGTCCACTAGCGTCTCGACAGCTTCATGCACCACCCGCGCGCCGCTCGTCTCCTCCCAGAAGTTGACGCCGTTCACATCCTGGTGGCCGATCCAAACGGAACGGTGGTGCCGGTGGCCTTCGGGATCGTGAGGATGGCCCAGGCGAGTGACGGGCCGCCCGGCCGGCCCTATCAGCGGAAAAATGTACGGCTTCGGCGCGGCCGGGCCGAAGTGGTAACGCGCTACCTCCCGCCCAGCCACCACAAGGGCGATCTGCGCGTCCGGCAGCGGGACGGCCTGCACCATCGGAAACACCGCGCCCGGCTCCGCCACATCAGCCTGCGCCAGCAGCATGGTTCCTATGAGCGCAGCGAGCACGTCTTCCCCTCTCCCCACGCGTCCCGGAGGCGGGACATCGTCGCGTCGCCCCTCAACATAGCAGCGTCCGCACAGACGCACAAGAAATCGGGGACTGTCCCACGCGAGTCCGCCTCAGGCGGACGAGACGGGACTGTGGATCTGTTGAAAAAGTCGCATTCGCCCCAGAGGCTCGAGCGAAAGACCGGGACTGTCCCAAGCGGAGTCCGCCGCAGGCGGACGTAGACGGGACTGTCCCAGGTCCTTTCGCGGCCTGCGTGCAGCAACTCCGGACTTTTTCAGCGGCTCCTCTGTCCCCGATTTCACCTCGCTTTCGAGACTCTGTGCTACGCCTTCAGCACCTTCTCCACCTTAGGTGCGGCGATGCGCTCCATGATCGGCAAATCGCCGATCAGAGGCCGCGCGTACTTGATGAAAGCCTCCGTTATGCCGTTGCCCTTCTTGTTGATGAACCGATCCGGCATCGAGACGGACTCCCGCGCCACGTCCGTCAACTTGGCCAAGAAGTACTCGACAGCGTAATCGCCCACGCGACGAATCGCCACGGATCCATCCCGGCTGTGCCAGATGGCGTACTGGGCGGCCTTCTCGCCCACCTCGCGCGCCTCAAACTGATCCACCTCGCTGACGCACCCGAGGAAACTCCGCTGCAAGTAGCCAAGCGTGTCCGCGCGCACGCGCTTGATGTCCGTCCCGTCCTTGATCCACGAACTGAGCAGATCGCCGAGGGCGCCCGTGCCCGAAAGCTGGACATTGCCGTGGCTATCCTTCTCACCCGCACTGAACTGCTCCGCGATAGCCTTACCCTTGGTGTCGACGATGCCTTCGGAAACCGCCACAATGCACCGCCCGTTCTTTTCGTAGGCTTCCTTCACATCCTTGAGGAACTCGGCCTTCGAGAAGGGCCGCTCAGGCAAATAGATGAGGTGCGGGCCATCGTCAGGATACTTCCGCGCCAGGCTCGCGGCCGCCGTCAGAAAGCCCGCGTGCCGCCCCATGACGACGCCGATATACGCGCCGGGCAGCGCGCGGTTGTCGAGATTGACGCCGGCAAAAGCCTGCGCCACAAACTTGGCTGCCGACCCGTAGCCGGGACAGTGATCGGTGACTTTCAGGTCGTTATCAATGGTTTTCGGGATATGGATCACCCGGAGTTCGTATCCCGCCTTGTCGGCCTCTTCATTGACGATCCGGCAGGTATCGGCGCTGTCATTGCCGCCGATGTAGAAAAAATAGCGAACATCGTGAGCTTGGCAAACCTTGAAGATCTCGCGGCAATAGGCCACGTCCGGTTTGTCCCGCGTCGACAACAATCCCGAAGATGGCGTCTGGCCCACGGCCTCCAGGTTGTGCGTAGTCGCCTCGGTGAGGTCCAGGAAGTTCTCGTTGATGATGCCGTTGACGCCGTGCAAGGCGCCGTAGACGCGCGTCACCTGCGGGAACTTGCGCGACTCGAGCACGGCCCCGACGAAACTCTGGTTGATGACGGCTGTCGGCCCGCCGCCTTGCGCAACCAATACCTTGCCTTGCAGTACTGACATGAACCTTCTCCTTAAATTACGTGCATCATTGCGGCTCCGGCCCGCGCCGGACGGCGGCCCGGACTCGATGCGGACACTCGGAAACGCAGCCTTGGCAGACGAACGCCCAAAGCGTTCGGAACTCGCGGTGGCCCGCATTATAGGGCAAGTCATTCCGCCAAAACCAATTCAGCTTCGCCATGGCCGGGTGCCTGGATTCAAGGACAAGAGACATCAACAACCCCGCGCCCCGAAGGGGCGGCCGCATGGAGCCGCAGCTGAGCGAAGCAAACCCACGGAACCCAACCCCACCCCAGCAACAGCCCCGAAGGGGCGGCAGCATCTAGCCGTGGGTGAGCGAAGCGAACCCACGGACACGAGCCGTCACCAATCCGTAGCCCCGAAGGGGTGATAGCACACCCGGGCGCGTCTCAAGAACGGCTCCGGACACGCCACCTCCCCTACCCCATCGAACACAGGCCCTCCCCACGACCTCAACGGCGATGGCGAAAGACCACGCGACGATAGGGGAAACTACCCTCAATATTCTCCTCGATCACGTCGAACCCTTCCTCGCCCAACAGGCCCTCCAGGGGCCCCAACTTTCGCGTATGGCCCCCGCGATCGAGCTTGAACAGCGCGTATCCCAACACATTGGCCTTCCTCGGGAAAACGCCGTCGATGATCACAACCTCCCCCCCTCGCCTCGTGACGCGCTTCATCTCCGCCGCCGCCGCGCGCACCTCCGCATCGCTAAGGTGGTGGCACAAACCCACACAGAACGTGAGGTCGAAAGACTGATCGGGGAATCCGAGGTACGCGCCATCCATAACGGAAAAGGCCCCCGGCCGATGCGCACCGGCGAAGCGGATGTAGGCGGCGTTCATGTCCACGCCGTAGAAGGCGCACGAAAAGCCGTCCGCGTGGCCGCCTGTGCCGCATCCCACATCCAGCACACGGCTTCCAACGGGAAGGGCGAAATTGGCGGCGAGATACCTGCGCACGCTCCGCCTGCCAAAGGAAAGGATATTGCCCTTCGCTTCATAAACACGCGGATTCTTGAGAAGCCGGTGAAGGTTCATATCTTCGCCCGAGGCCGCGCCGCGCGCCGGGACGTGCCCAGGAGCGGAAAACGGGGACTGACAAAAGCGAAGTCCGCCTCAGGCGGACGAGACGTGTCTGTCCCACGTTTTCCACCAGCAGAAAATGAAGCGCAAACGGTACGGCTCACACCCTAATCGCCCAAGTAGCCGATGGCGCCCAGCCGCTCCTCCAAGTCGCTCGGCAACTCGTCAAGCAGCGTGGGCTGGGCGGCATGCTCCTTGATGTGCGCCCGCATACCATCCAGCAGATTCATCAGCGCGTCCTCACGGGCGTCATTCTCCCCCGCGCGATTCGTCTGCTCCCCCGGATCCGTCGCGAGATCATAGAACTCGACGGGCTCCAGGCCGCTGACGTTATCCTCATTGGCGCGGATAAGCTTGGCGTCCTTCGTCCGAACCGCTTCGAGCACGTTCCCCTCGAAGTCATTCTCAGAGTAGGCATATCCGACATCGGCATTCGCGCACGAGCCATCGGGATTCAGCAGGGACTCGCCGGGCATGCTGTCCGGCTTCTCAAGACGCGCGCATTGCAGGAACGTCGGCCCGAGGTCGATGTGACGCGCCAGATCCGCACTCACAACACCCGCCTGCCGCCCCTTCGGCTGTTTGACGATGAGAGGAATATGGATGACCTCATCGTAGAGCGTGAAGCCGTGCCACCAGCCCTCGTGATCGTAGAACTCCTCCCCGTGATCCGCCGTCACCACGATCAGCGCCTCATCGTACATCCCGCGCTGTTTGAGTTCATCGAAAAGCACGCCGAGGTACTTGTCCAGATGCTCAATCTCGGAGTTGTACGCCTTCCTCATGGGCTCGAGATACTCTGATGCATCGGGATTCGGCATGCGCCTGCGCGCATAGCCCACGCCCGGCGAATCCCAATCCATGAACGGATCGTGCGTCTCCATATAATGCAGCATCAAGAAGAACGGCACATCCTTGGGCCGCTCCGCGCCGTCCATCCACGTGAGCGCCGTTTGCGTGACGGCCTCGGCGGGCTGGTAGTAGTCGGTGATCGTGATCTTCTCGCCGAAAAGCCTCTTGGCGAGCACTTCCTTTGCCTTGACGAGCGCGTTGTACAAAGACAGGTTCGACGCGGACTCCGAGGCGCCGAGACAGCGGTTCTTCTTCAGTTCCGTGTAATCCGCGAAGCCCTGATTGAAATCGAAGATCGGCGCGATATTGCCGTTATTGGCGAACCCCTTGGTGTAATACCCCCCATCCAGAAGCACCTCGGGAAAGGTCGTTACGTCATCCGGCAGTGCGGCCGTCTTCGAGGTCGCCGTGTGCGAGCCGGGATAGAGGCCCGAGAAGATGGTGGCAAATGAAGGCTTCGTCCACGATGCCTGGGAAAAGCAGTTCTGAAAAACAACCGAATCCTCAGCGAAGGCATCGATATGGGGCGTCTTCGCCGTGGCATCCGCCGAAAACAGAGGCAGGTAGTCGGCCCGCAGAGCGTCCACCACAATGAGAATGATATTCGGCCCACTGGCCTCCTTCTCGGGCCGGTAAACCCCCTCCGGGGCCGTAGAAGGCGCTGTCTTGGCTGCCGTCGCTCCAATAACGAGCAGCACGACGAAGGCAAGCGCGGCTCCCGCCACGCCCTTGGCCCGCGACACGCGCACCTTCGTAAGAATCAGCGCCAACACAACGGCGAGAACCAGCCCGATACCAACGGCCCCGACGAGAACCATGCCGTTCTGCGCCAGGGACATGCCGTGCCCCATGAGAACATCGCGCTGGAAACGGAACCGGCCGATGATGAGCGCACCCGCCGCCACGGCGCCGCCCAGCGACAAGGCAAGGGTAGTCTGAGGCCGGAGAAACCGGTTCATCAGAAGATAGAGGAACAGCAACGCGCCGGCAACGCCCAGCCCCACGCCCGAAAACAGGACAGCGTACACGGCCGGACCCCACCAGAAGATATTGAATTCCGTCAGGCCTTGCAGCATCTTCACAACCCAGCCCGCCTCCGCGAGCCCGATCAGCGCGCCCCCCAGCACCCCGCCGCCGAGTCCGGCCAATAAGGCGTTGATGATCCTGTCGCGATAGTCGTGCACCTGCTCAGGCGTCAGGTGAAGCGAGACATCCGCGTCCACCGCCGCCGCTTTGGCGCGGGCCTCGGCCACCTTGGCCTCCATTTCCTCCTTGTTGGGCCGCGAGCGGAATACGAAGATGGGCAGTCCGATGAGGAACGGGACAAGTTCGCCAACCCACCAGCCCAGATGGGCGATAAGAAATGCCTTGGTGGTGCCGCTCGTGGCGCCGAGAACCGTCGTGAAGACGATCTCGCGAATGCCCTCGCCGCCGACCGAAGGCCCGAGCACGGTGCCCCAAATCATGAGCGGACTCGTGAAGAAGATGTCGAAAATGGTGGTGTTTTCTGCGCGAATGGCCGACATCGTGCCGAAGTACATGAAGCACGTGCCCACATGAACCAACACGCCGCAGAGCACGGCGAGCAGCAGCAGGCCACGACTCCCGCCATACGCGGCGGCCGCCGCGCCGAGCTTGTCGAACTTGCTGCGGACGGCTTTCGGCGTCGGAATCACCGCGACCAACACCTGGATGACGCGGGGATTCAACAGCGTGAGCAACGACACCACGACGAACCCGCCGAAGATCGTCATGCACACCAGCAGGACAGGTATCTTGAACGGCAAAAGCC
This sequence comes from Candidatus Hydrogenedentota bacterium, assembly GCA_963674865.2. Classification (GTDB taxonomy): domain Bacteria; phylum Hydrogenedentota; class Hydrogenedentia; order Hydrogenedentales; family SLHB01. Next base: position 1,834,178 of record CAXXYE010000009.1, on the reverse strand, counting down.
GCAGCCCCATCGGGAACGTGACAAACACGAGCAGCGTCAGCGCAACGAACCCGATCAGCTTCTCCACGGCGATCACCGTGAAGGATTTGATCACTTCCCCGGTGTAGAGCGACGAATCGTAAAGCCGGTAGCCGTCGAGGCCGATGGTGCCCGGTAGAAAGATCCCGATGAAGCGCCCCACAAACCAGCTCTGAACCATATACCAGAACGGCATCCGAAGGCCCTGCCCCTGCAGGAGCAATCGCCAGCGCAGTACACCGAACAGCATGCCCGCGAGCTTCACGGCCACGGCAAAAAGCACCCACACGAGAATATGGTGGGTTTCTACGGAGCGAATCTCGTCGATTAGGGAGCGAAGGCTGATGTCCTCGCCCCAGAAATCCGGGGCGAGCCCAAATGTCTCGGGCCGGAAAAGCAGCGTGAACAGGCCCACCGTGACGAACAACTTGACGGCAAAGGCAATGGCCTTCTTGTGCATACTGATGCATACCTCCCATGCCGGCCACCACACCCGCGCCCAAGCCGGCCCGCCCAGTCTCGCATAACCGCCACGGGCCGGGCAAGTGACGACCCGCATCGCCGAATGACTCGACGGCGCCGCGCACACGGCGCATCGAAACAGCCCCATCCTGCGAAACCTGCTCACCAAGTGCTGAGGTCGCTCGTCTCTCAAGTGTTTCTGACTCATAATTGACGTTGCTTATCCGCGGACGAAGGAGAGCCAACAGGAAGCGAAAAACGAGGACTGACACAAGCGGAGTGAAGCGAAGACGTGTCTGTGGAGCTGTTGAAAAAGTCGCATTCGCCCCAGAGGTTGAGCGAAAGACCGGGACTGTCCCAAGCGGAGTCCGCCGCAGGCGGACGCAGACGGGACTGTCCCAGGTCCTTTCGCGGCCTGCGTGCGGCAACTCCGGACTTCTTCAACGGCTCCTCTGTCCCTGGTTTTCGCGATTGGCCACCCGTCCACCGGGCGTGATTGACCGGGGCGGCGCCGTCCGACTAGACTACGCGCGGCGTTGTGGGATGGCCTGAAGGATACCAATCACATGAATCCGCAGATGTTGTTTGTCATAAGCTCGCCGCGTTCGGGCAGCACGATGCTTGAAAGAATACTCGAGTCGCACTCGAAGATCCTCGGCGGCCCCGAGCCCCACATCCTCACCCCCTTGGCCCACCTCGGATTCTGGGACAAAGTCGACAAGGCACCCTACGACCACATCCTCGCGGCGGAATCCCAACGCCTCTTCGTCGAGCAGCTCCCGGCCAAGGACCGCGACTACTGGGACGCCTGCCGCGCCTATTGCGACGTGCTCTACGGCCGTTACCTCGGCACAACCGACAAGACCGTCTGCCTCGACAAGACCCCGGCCTACGCCCTCATCTTGCCCTTCATGATGAAGGTTTTCCCCGACGCCAAGTACATCGTGCTGACGCGCCATCCCATAGCAACCTTCTCCTCCTACGCCAACTCCTTCTTCAACGGCGATTACCAGGCCGCGCAGGGCCACAACCCCCTGCTAAACCGCTATGTGCCCGCCATCGCCGCATTTCTCAGACAGGAGGAAGTGCCCTTCATCCACGTGCGCTACGAGGACTTGGTGAAGGCCCCGGAAGACTGGGTGGGGCGCATCTACGAATATATCGGCGTCCCCTTTGAAAAGGAGACTATCGACTACGGCACGGGCGGCGACGGCGAAGCCGGGCGAAAGGGACTGGGCGACCCCATCGGCGTCAAGAAGCACTCCCGCCCCTCCACCGGCTCCGTCAAGAAATGGGCCGCCGACCTGGCCGGCGACCCCGCGAAACGCACGCTCATGGAAACCATCATCGGCCAATTGGACGCCGCCGACCTCGCCACCCTGGGCTATCCGCTCGACACCCTCTGGCGTCCCCTCCAAGAGGCCGAGGGAAAGCCCGTCAAGCCCGCGCGCCGGCGTTTCACACGCTACCAACTCCAGCGCAAACTCATTGTCGGCGGCCGCAACCTCGCCCGAAAAAGCGGCCTGCTGCGAAAACTCCTCAAAACCCTCCAACTCGCCTGCGACGTCCTCCTGCGCGAGTAACGTCCCCGGCGGCATCCGAGAATACGTCCGTCCCCGCTTCGATGGCACGCCCACTTCGGATTGAGTCGATTTGACTTCTCCGCCCCTGGAACGCGATACTTACACGTGTAAATGCTCCGGGAAAAGCCGTTCTTTTCTGTCTGCAACTACATTCCAGGGAGGCGCAGCCCGGTAGTGCCGCGTGCGATGCAGTCCCTGGTGTCGAGGAGGTTGAAATGCCGTCGTACGCCGTCCGAATCTCCCAGGTAGCCGCCGTTGCGCTACTCGTCTTGTCTATCGCCTTGCCCCTGTACGCCGAAGACCCGGCGCCCCAGCCCGGCGGCTCGGATATGGAACCGTTGAAGCTCGAGTTACCGCAGCCGACGTTCAGCGGCACGCCCCTCACCTATGAATCCCCCATTCTCGAGATCACCTTCAAGGATCGCCCGCCCTTCATGGCCCCCAAGGGCCTGAAAAACGTCGCGGCGGGCAAGCCGGTGACGAGCAGCGATAAGAAGAAGCCCTACATGGGCAAGCTCGAGATGATCACCGACGGCAAAAAAGAAGCCGAGGAAGATAACATTGTCGAACTGCGCGGCGGCCCGCAGTACGTTCAAATCGATCTCGGCGCGCCCCAAGAGCTTTTTGCTATTCTCATCTGGCACTTTTTCGCCTACGACCGCGTGTATCACGACGTCATCGTGCAGTTGGCGGACGATGCCGAGTTCACCAAGAATGTGCGCACCATCTTCAACAACGATCAGGACAACTCCGCCAAGCTCGGCGTCGGGAAGGATAAAGAGTACGTGGACAAATACGAAGGCCGCCTGTTTGACGCCAAAGGGCAGAAGGCGCGCTACGTCCGGATGTATACCAACGGCAACAGCACGGACGACTTGAACCACTACATCGAAGTGGAGATCTTTGGCCGGCCGGTCGGTTAGTCCGGCGTCCTATACTCGTGTTCTGACTCCTAATTGAAGTCACTTATCTGCAGATGCAGAAACACCAAGAAGAGGCGAAAAACAGCAACTGATGCAAGCGGAGTCCGCCTCAGGCGGACGAAGACGTGTCTGTCCCTGCTTTTCGCGGCAAAAGATAAGACGCCATCAGTGTGACTCATACCGCTAAGGTGTATTCGCCGCCGAAACAGATTTTCTGGATCGCGATCCTGCTAGTGGCAGCCGGGGCGTTAGCCTGTCGGCTGCCACAGTTGCATTTGCGCCCCATGCACACCGACGAGGCCGTTCAAGCCTACAAGACCGGCATCCTCATCGACACGCATGATTACGTCTACGACCCCTACGAATATCACGGGCCGACGCTATACTACCTTACCCTCCCGGCCGTCTGGCTGAGCGGCGCCTCGCGTTTCGCCGACACGACGGAAACCACCTTCCGCATCGTACCGGTGGTTTTCGGCGCAGTACTCATCCTGCTCATTGGCCTGCTCGGCGACGGCTTGGGACGGCCCGCGGCGGCCTTGGCTGCCGTGCTCACCGCGATCTCCCCGATCATGGTGTTCTACAGCCGCTACTACATCCAGGAGATGCTCCTGGTTTTCTTCACGCTGGGCCTCCTGGCCGCGGGCTGGCGCTATGCCCGAACCCGACGCCTGGCGTGGGCCATCCTGGCCGGCGTCTTCGCCGGGCTGATGCACGCCACCAAGGAGACTTCCGTCATCGCCTTCGCCGCCACGCTCATTGGCATCGGCCTCACGACATGGTACGGCAGACGGGCCGGCAAGCCCTCGGGCGAAGAGAACCGGCGGCCCATATGCCCCTGGCACATCGCGCTGGGCGCCCTGGCGGGCCTGTTGGTGGCGGCCCTCTTCCTCACCTCATTCCTCACCCACCCCGAAGGACTGGCCCACTCGCTCAAGGCCTACGTCTACCACCCGCAGCGCGCCCTCGGAGGCAGCATCCACGATCATCCGTGGTATTACTACCTTCACCTTGTACTCTTCACGAAGCGAGGCCCCGGCCCCTGGTGGAGTGAAGGCTTCATCATTGCGCTGGCCCTCGTCGGCATGGTGGCCGCGCTGCTCAAGAAATGCGGGACGGACGAAGACCGCACACTGCCGCGCTTCCTCACCTTCTATACCATCGCCATGACGGCGATCTACGCGGCCATCCCGTACAAAACGCCGTGGTCCATGTTGAGCTTCTTCCACGGGATGATCCTGCTGGCAGGCTACGGCGCGTGGATCCTGCTGAGGGCCACACGTCCGCGCGCCAACGCGGGCGCCCTACGCTACGCACCGAGGGCGGCCGCCTGCCTATTACTGGCCCTGGGCGCGGCCCACTTGGGCGTCGAGGCGTATCGCGCGAACACCCGCTACTGCGCTGACATCCGCAATCCCTACGTCTACGCCCACTCTGTCAAAGGCATTCTCCGGCTGGCCGAACGCGCGGAAGACATCGCCGAGGCTGCTCCCGAAGGCCACGATATGCTCATCAAAGTCATCGCGCCGGCCGAGGACTACTGGCCCGTGCCGTGGTATCTCCGGCGTTTCACACGCGTCGGCTATTGGAGCGAAGTGCCCGAGAACCCGGATGCGGACATGGTGATCGCCGCGCCCCAGTTTGGCGCTGCGCTCGAGAAAGCGCTCCACGACTCCTACCAGATGGAGTACCACGGCCTGCGGCCCAACGTGCTCCTCCTCATGTACATCCGCGAGGACCTCTGGAACGCCTTCATGGCCTCCCGCCAGTGATCCTGGCCGGTGTCCTCGCAGTCGGCCTTGGTGAAAGAGCCAAGCCGTTCTGCTATCCTTCGTAGCCACAAAGACAATTGCCCGGATACACCGACCTTCTCGGAACAGACACGTGGACACCGCCACCAGCCATCAGAAGCAACCTACGGCCACCGCGGCCGATGCGGCAGCACACGCCGTCAAGACGACCCTCGTGGGCGTCGTCGTCAACGCGTCCCTCGCCGCCATCAAGGGCTTGGCCGGCCTGCTCGGACACTCCTACGCCCTTATTGCCGACGCCACCGAATCGCTCATGGACATCATGCAGTCCCTTGTCGTCCTGGGCGGCATTCGGATCGCATCCGTGCCGCCCGACGACACCCACCCCTACGGCCACGGCAAGGCCGAGCCGCTGGCCGCCGTCGTCGTGGCGATGGGCCTAATCGCCGTGGCGGTGGGCCTCGCTATCCAGAGTGTGCGCGAGATTCTCGCCCCCCACTACGCCCCGGCCCCATTCACGCTGATCGTCCTGGTGGGCGTCATCCTCGTGAAAGAGACTCTCTTTCGCTTCGTGATCAAGGTAGGCCGCGATGTGCAGAGCACAGCCGTCAAGACGGACGCCTGGCATCACCGAAGCGACGCTATCACTTCGCTCGCGGCCTTCATCGGAATTAGTATCGCGGTTGTCGGAGGAGAAGGCTATGAGTCCGCCGACGACTGGGCCGCCTTGGCCGCCTGCGGCATCATCGGATTCAACGGCTACCGCCTGCTCAGACCCGCCATCGCCGAGGTGATGGACCAGGCCCCCGACCCAGCCATCTGCGAGTCCGTCCGCACCATCGCCGCGGGCGTTTCCGGCGTCACGGACCTCCACACCTGCGCGGTGCGCAAGATGGGATTCGACTACTTCGTCGATCTCCACGTCCACGTCGACGGCGCCATGTCCGTCCGGAGAGGCCACGAGGTCGCCCACGAAGTGAAGAACGCCATTTGCCGCGCGAATCCCCGGATACGCGACGTGCTCGTCCATATAGAACCTGCCGAGGAAGGCGGCGCAAGCTGCTGAGTCAATACAAGAGCAAATCATGAATGGAGGATGTTTGATGGGCGCCCAAAGCTTCAGCTTCAGGAAATTCAGCTTCGAGGATTCGATCCAATGCCTCAAAGACGTGGGCCTCAACACGATGGAGTTCTGCGCCGTGCACTTTCCGCCCGACGCCGCCCATGAAGGCTTCGCCCACGTCAAGCAAACCATCGAAGCCGCCGGGATTAGCGTCCCCTGCTTCGGCGTCGAAGGTTTCGGCGCCGATGCCGCGGCCAACCGCAAGAAATTCGAGTTCGCCAAGGCCCTCGGCGTCGAGATCCTCAGCGCCGACCCGGCCCCCGAGGCGTTCGACGACCTCGAAGGACTCTGCGAGGAATTCGGCGTCAAGATCGCCATCCACAACCACGGCCCCGGCGCGCGGTACGACAAGGTCGCCGACACCCTCGACGCCGTAGAAGGCCGCACCCCCCTCATCGGCGCCTGCGTCGACACCGGCCACGCCATCCGCTCCGGCGAAGCGCCCGACGAGATCATCGAGCAGTTGGGCAGCCGCGTCATCTCCGTCCATCTCAAGGACTGGGTGCAAGGCGGCGAAGAGCAGATCCTCGGCGAAGGCGACATCGATCTCGCGGCCGTCGCCCACGCCCTGAATGACATCGGCTTCGCCGGCCCCCTCGTTATGGAATACGAACTCAGTCCCGAGGACCCCATCGCGGACATGAAGAAGGGCTGGCAGAACTGGCTCGACGCCCAGTAGTCGGCCTATCCACGAGCAGTAACGGCGCGGACTACTCCGTGCCCGGCATTCGGCGTACGGCGCCGGGGACCTCAGGCTCCCCGGTGTCGGCGCTCGCCGCCGCGGCGAAGCACAACGCCAGACTATTGAGGTTTTCCCGCGCGCCGTTGAAGGGCTCACGCTCCTCCTCGATGGCGCACAACAGCTCCGCCATCGTCCCGTGGAAGCCGGTAGTAAACCAGGAGCCATCGAGTGCCGGCCTCGCATAGCCCTCCGCCGTCCACAGCGTCACCTGCTGCTCGTTGATGTTCGGCCCCTCGCAGGCGATGGTGCCTTCCGTCCCCACAATGATCCCCCGCGCGCACGCCCCGAACGTAGTGAAGCCGTCGAAAACCAGCGACGCCTGGCCGCTCTCGTACTCGACTGTCGCCTGGGCCAGCATGTCCGGCTTCGCGCGTTGGCCCGGCGCATGGGCCGTCGTCGCGCGCACGCGTTTGGCCGGCCGGCCCGCGAAGAAGCACCCCAGGATATCGAACCAGTGAATCCCGAAATCGTAGAGGATAAGATGTCTTACCTCGTTGAAAGGCGTGTCTGCCGTCCAATCATGGCTCCAATGCGTCGATAGGTGCGCCGCGCACACCTCGCCGACAACGCCCCTCCGAACGGCCTCGCGCATGTAACTGAAGTGCGGCGCCCAGCGCCCGTTCTGGTTCACCGCCAGCTTCCGCCCCAGCCGCTCGGCCAGCGCCACCAGCGCCTCTCCCTCATCGAGGTCCACCACGAACGGCTTCTGGCTCAACACGTGCTTCCCGGCTTTGAACGCCGCCTCGGTGATCGGCGTCCGATGCTCCGGATGCACCGCAATATCCGCCACCTCGATATCATCCCTATCGAGCACCGTCCGGTAATCCGTAGAGACCGCCGCGCCCGGGAAATGTTCATCCCGCAGTTTCGTGGCGCGTGCCTCATCGACGTCGCACAGCGCCGTCACGCGGTATCCCGCAGCCGCATAGGCGCCAAGGTGATAGGGCGCGATGCCGCCGCAGCCAATGAGGCCGATGCCCGGCGAATACGCCCGCGGCTCCCGGGGCAAGTACGAAAGCTCCGGCGCCTGTGTCTCACGCTGCGCCTCACCGCTGCCCCGACACTCCCGATCTTCGCTCATGCCCTCGTCTTCCTTTCGGCTGCCTCAATCGATCAGCGCAACCGTCCGCTTCTCCTGCGCGCTGCGAGCCGCCGTATCGACGATCTGCTGCCCGATGCGGCAAATAGCCGGCGAAAGCGGCCCCTCGACGGCCAGGTCGTTCTCGATGCAGTGAATCACATACTGAACCGGATTCTGCATCGGCGGCGCCAACGCATCGACCGGCAGATCCTCCCCTTCCGGACACGCCCGCGTCTGAACGCGGATGGTTTTCTCGTAATCGTAGCTGCTGATCGTGCCGTCCGTTCCTTTGACGACGAAACCGCATTTCGGCTGCGGCTGGTGCGTCCAAGGATCGGTAAACGTCCCCCACCGCGTCTCGAACTTCGACAGCCCGTGCGCATAGCGCGCCACCGTCACGCTGTGTTCGTCCACTTCGAGGCCCGCCGGCTCATCCACCACCGTCGTCACTTCGAGCGGCGCGCGCCCCCCCTGATACCACGTGCCCAACGTCGTCCCGTAGCCCAGGTAATCCAGAAGCGAGCCGCCCCCCTTGGCCTTCTGATAGAACCAGCTCTTGGACTTCTCCCGCGCGCGATACTCCGCCGTCGTGTCATCCTTGTCCGCCACGTGAAACAACGGCCCCCGGTTCCCATCGTAGTAATGGACCTCCAAGACCTCCCCGATGACGTCCTCATCGATCAGCCGCTTCGTGGTGCGGTGCGGCGGATACCACGCGAGCGGCCAGTTGATGGCCAGCCGCTTCCCCGTGCCCGCCATGGCGGCGATCATCGCGTCCGCCTCCGCCAACGTCGCCGCGAAAGGCTTCTCCATAATGACGTGTACGCCGAACGGCGCGACCTTCTCCGTCCACTCACCGTGACGCGCCGTCGCGGGACACAACAGGACGATGTCCGGCGTCGTTGCCTCGAGGCACGCCCGGTAATCCCTGAACACGCGCCCCCCCGGGATGCCGAACTTCGAGATGGTGTCCTCCATCCGCTCCCGGTTCTCGTGGCAAACGCCCACCACCTCCACCGCCGGATGTTCGAACGCCATGCGGAGGTTGTCGCCCATGTGCAAATGATCGAAATTGATCCCCGCTACTTTCCATCGTTTCATTGCAGTGTGCCCCACAGTATGCCTTTGCCCGTTACAGAATAGCCCCCTTCCAACCGCAAGGCAAGAATCGAAGAGCCGAACGCTACGCCTGTTCAAGCCACCGGTGTTGTCGCTTCCACGCTTGTGAATATCCGGCTGAATGGTTGGAGCAGCATGTCAATCGCACTGAGCGGAAGCGACTACCTAGCATCGCCCGTGACAGCGGCCGCATGAACACGCAAGTACGTACACGTCCCAACCCCCTGTCCCAGACGTGCCCTAGGCCCACTCTCAGTTCTGAGTTCTGAAATCTGAAATCTCAGATCTGAATTCTGTGATCCCCCGCTTCCCGGAAGGGCCGCACTCGGGCTCCGCGCTGCGCAACGACAAGAAACGGCCAGGAAACACAACATCCACGCGACTCTCGACATCAATCCTGTAAATCTTGCGAATCCCGTCCCAAAAGGGGCACTCCGCGCCGCCTCCTGAGGCCCGTGCTCAAGCCGCCAGTGCCGCTGGTGGTTACTGACTTGGAACAAACAAGGCGAAGCGCAGACGCGTCCGCCCCCCGTTCCCCCGTCGCCCCCCGTTCTGTCGCGCTACGAATCCCAGCTCTTGTCCAGTATCTCCTCAGCCAATGCCCACGCAGCGTCCAGCATATCCACGGCCTCAGCGATCACCGTGATCATCTGTTCCTTCACCAACAGATCGGCCGCCACAGCCGGCCTCACCCGCCTACAAGATACGATGAGAATATGCCGCATGTCTCTCTCTTTCCTCTTCTCCGTTGTCCACTGCCATCAGAAATCCACTTGGAACCGCGTCTGAAACACTTGCAAGTCCCCGTCGTACAAGTCATGCTCGATGTTCGCCAGCACGTAGTTCCACATCACCCGCGTGTTGGCATTGAGGTACCAATTGAGGCCGAACGTGTAGTTCTCTTCGACGCCCCCCCGGATGGGCCCGTCATCCAGATCAAGCTCCGAATAGCGCAAGGCCACCTCCCAAGCGCCCCAGCCACGCTCCTCGCCAAGCGAGAAGTTCCGCCGCGGACGCACCCGTCCCACCAAGCCGCTCGCCGGCGTGTACGGCCGGCATTCCCCCGTCAGGAAGTAGCCGGCCTGGACGTAATACCCGTCGAACGCCCGCCGGCCCGCTGAGTCCGTGTCCACCTCGGCAAGCATGTACTCGCCCTGCACGGAGAACGGCCCGCACGTCAGCGCCGCTTCCATGCCCCATTCGGCCACGTCGTCCATCCGCGCGTCCGCCAATCGGTATCCTGCGATTCCCTCGGTGTTGACGTAGCGGTTCGCCAGATGCGCCTCGGGACGCGCTTTCCATCCAAGGACCGCGCCGTCCGGATTGCGCCGGCTGTACGCCACGCCGAGATGAAGCCACCGGCGGCCCTCATCCGCGTACCACGGCAAGCCCGTGACGCGCGCCGTCACCGCATAGCCTTGATCCTCGTCGGAATCATCATCGGACGGAAAGTCGTCCACGCCCTTGAACGCGCCAATCGCCCATGTCAGGCGCTTGTTCAAGGGACTGTCGTAAGAGAGAAGCCCCATGTTCCGGCCGGGCGTCAACACGTCCGGCAGCGCCCGTTCCATAAACGTCAGGTAATTGGCGCTCGTCAACTGCTCAAAGCCGAAAGGCTCTCGAAAATGTCCGACCTTGACGTTTCCCACCCACGGTAAGTCCTCGACGCCAATGTACACGTCCTTGAACTTCGCGTCCCCGTTATTCCCCGCGAAATCGTACTCGGCCTTGAACTGGATACTGTCATACAGCGTCCCCCGGAACTGAATCCATGCGCGCCGGAACTCCGTCCCGTCATCCTCGTCGCCCACGGCCCACTTCAGCTCGTCATCCTGATCGAAGAACGCCCAGTCGCAATGAATCCGCCCGCCGACACCCAACGCGAACCGTTTGTCCCGCGTCTCAAACCGCAGCCCATCCTTCCAATACGCGCGGAAATCCGTATCGGCTTCCCTTTCCTGTTCCACGGAAGGCGCTTCCGCGGGCGTAGCGGCCGGCGGAGCCACAGGCCGCTCTTCGAGTTCCGCTATCCGCTGTTCGAGGGCTTGTACCCGCTCCATGAGTTCCCGTTCCCTCACGGCGGCGGACGACTCCTCGAACGCCCACACGGGGAAAGCCGCCGCAAGAACGGCAAGACAGAGTCCAGCCAAATACCCTACGCGCATCAGTGAATCTCCTTGATCGGCTTCTGCCTACAGAACGCGGGGAGCGCCCGCGCAGAAATGTAGGCCGGCCGTGCGGGGAGAAGCGCAGCTTCCCCGCGCGCGGCAACGCACCTCAGGGGCAAGCCGCGAGCAGTATCCCCGTTCGCTCAACACCACCGGCCTGTTCTGGAAGACTACGCGTGCGTAAGCCCTTTGCTCAGCGCCAGTCCCCCCAACAACAGCACGACCACGGCAACGGCCACTCGCGCATAACGCTCCGGAAGCCGCTTCAGCGTATGCACCGCGAACGGCACCGACATCACCCCGCCCGCCATCAGCCACGGCGCCAGCGTCCAGTCGATATCCCGCTTGAGCACAAAGAACGTAATCACACCGACGAGACACGTCAGCCCTTCCGCGAGCGAAGTGATCGCCACGGCGTTCTTCACGCCCACACCGGACAGCATCTGCCCGCCCGTCACCAGCGGGCCATAGCCGCCCCCGCTCATGCCCTTGTTGAAAGCCGCCACCGTGCCAAGCGTCATAATCCGTAGCCATGAAAAACGATGCTGTCGCCCCAGTCCCGCGATCAAGTAGACGCCCATAGATACCACAATGACGCCGATGGCGATCTTCAGGATGTGCTTCGGCAGGGACACCGCCAGCACCACCGAGATGAGCACCCCCACCACCGAGAAAAGCGAAAGCACCAATGCTACCTTCGCGTCCTTCGATGAGGGCCTGAGGTCCACGTTCTCGGCGCGGTGGTGCGTGACCGCAGCCATGATCCCCGTCACGAATTCCGAACAGAGCACCGCCGGAACCACCTGAAGCGGCTCAAAGCCAAGAAGAAGCAAGAGGGGCGTCAGCGCCGTGCCGTAGCCCATCCCCAAAGACGAATCGACGAATTCACACACAAAGGCAAGTGGGACAACCAGAATAAGGGGGAAATCCATACTCAACTCCTTTTCGACTCCCGAGACCGTGGCGGGAAACCCTTGCTCAAAACCGCGCATGACACCTCTGGAAACTTGGGACTGTGGAGCTGTTGAAAAAGTCGCATTCGCCCCAGAGGTTGAGCGAAGGACCGGGACTGTCCCAAGCGGAGTCCGCCGCAGGCGGACGAAGACGGGACTGTCCCAGGTCCCTTCGCGGCCTGCGTGCAGCAACTCCGGACTTTTTCAACGGTTCCAATGTCCCGAACTTCCGGATACACCCTAAATAGCAACACACATGCCAGGAGCCAAAGGCGCCGCAAGACATTGCAAAGCAATTAGTTACAAACCAAACACCCCAAGAGAACCAGGAAAACATCAAATAAGGTAGAAATTGTCAATTATATGTGATAGAATGACTGCCAATAATAACGGATTCCTCATGGATAAGTTCAGAGAAATACTCCTCGATGTATGGCGCGAGGCGTGTCGCCACATCGAACTCGATGACGCCGCCGCGAACATCGCCGCGATGCTTGCCCGTCACATGCCCCTCGATCGCCTCGTCATCCGGCGCATCGAATCCACCCGCGCCGCCGTTGTAACGGCCGCCGTCGGCGCCGCCGGCGACCCCCAAGTCGAACCGGAACCACGCATCGAGTGCTCGCCCGAGCAGATGGACGCACTTGTCGCCTGGTGCCGGCGTAGGCAGGTGGCTCACCTAGCGGATGCCGCCCTTGTGTCGCCCGCAGTGTCGGCGACTCTCCCCTCGACTCCGGAAGGCGACGTGCTCGTCGGGCCGCTGCACAACCACGGCGAACCCGCGGGCCTTCTGTTTCTTGTGGCGAAAGCGGGCCACGCCTTCGAGCCACGCCATGAGGCCATGACCGACGTTCTCCTCGAACCCATTGCCGTCGCCCTCGATAACGACCACCGCCTCCGCGAGATAGACGCCCTGCGTGAGGCCGCCGAGGCCGACCGGCGCTCCCTCCTGAGCCGGTTAGGCCGCAAGGAACTCGGCGATGTGATCATCGGCGATGATGCCGGCCTCCGCTCCGTCATGGAGCGCGTGGCGATGGTGGCCCCGTCCGACGTGCCCGTCCTGCTTCTCGGCGAAACCGGCACCGGGAAGGAGCTGCTGGCCCGCGCCATCCACCGGCGCTCCCGCCGCGCGAACGGCCCCGTCATCCGTGTCAACTGCGGCGCCATCCCCCCGGAACTCATCGACTCCCAGCTCTTCGGACACGAACGCGGCGCCTTCACCGGCGCCGTCGAAGCCCGCAAAGGCTGGTTCGAGCGCGCCGACGGCGGCACCCTCTTCCTCGACGAGATCGGCGAGCTCCCCCTTGCGGCCCAGGTGCGCCTTCTGCGCATCCTGCAAGACGGTTGGTTCGAGCGGATCGGTGGCAATCACCCCATCAACGTCGACGTCCGCATCGTCGCCGCCACCCACCGCGACCTCGCCGCCATGGTGCCCGAAGGACGCTTCCGCGAGGACCTCTGGTACCGCCTCGCGGTTTTCCCCATTCTCGTGCCCCCCCTACGCGACCGAATCCAGGATATCCCCATCCTCGCGCGCCACTTCGCCGAACGCGCCGCCACGCGCTTCGGACTTCCCGCACTCATGCCTTCCGAACGGGACGTGGCCCTTCTCATCCAATACGCCTGGCCCGGCAACGTCCGCGAACTCGGCACCGTGATGGACCGCGCCGCCCTCCTCGGCAACGGCCGGCGTCTCGAAATCGCCAAAGCCCTCGGCGTCATGAGCCTCGACGCCGCCCCGTCGCCCCGGCCCCAGGCCCATCACAGCACCCCGGCCGAGACGGCATCCCCATTCCCATCCCTCGACAACGCCATGCGCGCCCATATCGAAGCCGCCCTCGCCCGCACGAACGGCCGCGTTGAAGGCCCCAACGGCGCCGCGGCGCTCCTCGACATAAATCCCAACACCCTACGCGCCCGCATGCGCAAACTCGGCGTCCGCTGGCGCGCCTACCGCAAGCCATAGCGCGTTGCGTGGCCCCCGTCCCGCCTACCAGACTTTCCACACAGGAACCGGCTTGTCCATAGAGGCAATCTCGCGCAAGCCCGTCAGAAACGCCTCCGTCATGGGAAATCCGTCGCCAATGTCCATCCTGCCTATCGAGCCGTTCGTGAAGCAGACGGTACCGTCGATGTGCGCGTGGTCGGGCCATTCCACGACGAAAGGGATATCGGCTGCATCCGTGTCCCAGCCCCCTCCTATCACCACCGCCGACAGTCGGACCCTCGGCAAGACGCGCGTCTCGCCGTCAATCTCGACAACCAAGTCCTCTCCACGTTTGGCCAAGTCCAGCTTCTTGTAGGCCTCGATGAAGGCAAGGCCCTCTTCCTCATTGCGGATTTCCCACGGCAGATAGCAGAAGCTGTCGTCATTGAACGCGGCCATGCCGAGGTCATCATCGCCGTCGCTGCCGCGCCTCTGGCGAGCTGGACTGTACTCGCACTGCACCCAGCACGAGTTCGTCAGGTATTCGGGATAGAAACCGACGGGGTCAATCATCAGGTTGCCTCGCGCCGGGCTGATAGGTGGCAGCAACCCGTCGTGGTCGGAGGCATAGAGCTCCACGGCGTGAAACAGCGCGGGGAGGTCGTTCATGCAGCTCGCGGCACGCGCTGTACGCCCCACGGTTTTGTGAGCCACGAAGAGACCGACGCAAGACAACAAGGCATACCCAACCAGGGCGAGCCCCACCCAGACAGCCCATTTTGGCAGCCGTCGGCGAAGACGCCCTCGGCCATCAGTCTCTTTCATCTTCACCCGTTTCGAGGACATAATCCCGGCCCCTACCCGAACGTCTTCGCCCGTTCACCGATCCCCAGCATGGCCAACGTCGCCCTGGACACACATCATATTGTCGGCCATGCCCCGCATGGGCAGTACTCCCCTCCCGAATCCTCACTCTTCTCGCTACGTACCGTCTCCTCTCATGGCACCTCCTCTTGGACTTCCCTCCTTACCCAGAGTGTTGTGTATTTCGGCTCGCAGGCGTCTCTTCAGGCCCTCGATATCTCTTAGTTCACATTCCCAAACAACGACTACCGTCCAACCCAACTGCCGGAGTTCCTTTTGGTTCCTCTTGTCACGAGACACTGTGCGGGCAAATTTCGGCAACCAGTACTCGCGATTGGAAACTGGCGTTGTCGCACGCTTGCAGTTCCGATGACGATGCCAGAAGCAGCCGTGCACGAAGATCGCCACACTGTGCTTCGGCAGGACTATATCGGGCGTTCCTGGCAGGTCCTTTCGCTGAAGCCGGAATCTGTATCCAAGACGGTGCAGGATTGAACGCACCTTAGTCTCTGGTGTGGTATTCGCTGAGTGAACACGGCGCATGATCTGACTGCGCTCTTCCGAGGTGAAGGTATCCACCTGTTCATCCGATGTCTATTCGCAAACTCGGATCCGTCTCGCATTGATCGACTATCGCGTTGTAGGCCTTTATCAACTCTGCGATCGACGTTGGTCGATTACGGTGCTGAAAGAGACTCCATTCATAAACGTTCGTTGCTATGAATTGCTCTATTTCAAGCACATCAATGCGTTCTTCTACTCCGGCATTTCTGGCCAAGACCTTCGCGCTTCCAGTAGCGTCTTCAATGGTGACGATAATGGGCCTCAGGTTCTCTTCCAAGTTCTTGCAGCACTTCTGCACTAGGCCCTCGGTCGGCACAGTTGTAACATGGACTACTGTGTCGTGGACAAGGAAGTCGCCCTTCCTCCGCCCAGGCGAATCGGCCACAGCGAATCCCTCGTGCCGGAGTCGGACATCCGGAAGGGCAACCGTCAGCTTTGCCCCAACAAGATGCTGCAGAACCGCACCGGCGACCATCACGCCTGGGCACTCCTCTTGCCGGGCGAAGGCCGCTTTGATAAGTTCCGCGATTATGTGCCGCAGGGATTTCGAAGCATCTACTCTAACCTTCAACGGCGCCGACGCGAAGAACTCTTTGACCCGCTCGATCCACCACAACTCGATGGCCCTAAAGTCCAGTTCTCTCCGGCTGTGCATTTCATTTAGAAGCGCGATGTAGCCCCGCATGCGTTCTATGCTGCCCCTGCTTGTTCTCCCTCCTTCCTCGGCCAGCACACGTGAGATCCCGTGATCAGCCAAGACCGCCTGGGCCGCGCCGCGTCCACATCCTTTGACCTGACCTCCTCCCTTCGTCAGGAACATTGACTCATTGTAGGGAGGACTGACCTTACTGGCGGACCGCGTAAGCACAAGCGCTACGGAAAGCGGTCCTTTCCCCGTCATTCGGAATTCCTCGGCAAACGCTTCAAGGCGTGACTCAATGCTCACGTACGCACCTCCAGTTTCACCAAGTCGGGAGAGTTCGCGTTCCGCCCCTTGCCAGAAACCTCTTCCAGCAACGGATTCAAGTAGTTTTCGGCGATCCAAGTAATAGCCGGAACACAGACGGCATCGCCAAAGCCAAACAGAGCCTTATTGAGCGAAGTCTGTATCTCATAGTCGTCAGCCCCCATCAGGCGCGCACACTCCCGTGGTGTCAGAAGCCTTGCCCGCACCCTGCTATGGCCCGTCTGCAACAGGATCTGACGACCGCTGCCCCCGCGTGGTGTCCGCAAACATCCGGCAACACCGTCGTTCCTCAGTTCGGCCATCGAACGCCCATTTCGCACCCGTCGGAAGACAGTCCCATATGTCGTTTCCCGCTTCTTCATCATTCTTCGAAGCTCTGCAGCGTGCCTCGGGCTCATCTGGCCTAGAAGATAGTCCGTTCTCTCCTCACTCCACCAAAATGGCGACTCCTCGGGCAACTCCTCCAACACGTCTTCGAGCCCCTTGGTTCGCTTTGGTGGTTCTGGCAATTGCCTTAACTGCCACGCAATCTCTGGATGGCCGAAGATGAACTCCGCCAAGGCCCGCGGCCTAAGGGCATCTTGGTAGAAGTCCCTCGTCTCCCGACATTCCCAGGCGCCATGGCCGTTTTGAAGGGAACCGATCACGAATAGGCGCACCCTGCTCTGCGGCACGAATCGCGCAGCATCGAGGACCAAAGCATCGACAGAGTATCCGAGACGGTTGAGGGCGAGTAATGCCGCTTGGAAGTCTCTCCCCCCGTGAGACGTTAGGAATCCAGCAACGTTCTCCAGCAGCACCATGGCCGGCCGCCTGTCTCCCATCTCCTCCAAGATCCTTACGAAGCCCCAATACGCAGACGAGTGCTTTCCGCCAAGTCCTCTTCGCGCTCCGGCAAGCGAGAGATCGTTGCATGGAAAGGAGGCTGTCGCCAACGTCACGTCTGGTACGTCATCAGCTCGTAAGAGGTGAATGTCCTCCAAGCGAAAATGGGCTCTTGCGCGCGGGAAGTGTGCGGCGTACATCGCATACTTGTCCTCGGCGATGTCATTTGCAAACGCTATCTGCCAGCCAGCGGCCTCAAGCCCCAGTCGCATGAGGCCGATTCCTGCGAAAAACTCCGCAAACGACCTCTCTACGGACCTCTTCCCGCGGAGAGGGATTCTTGTTTCCTGCTGAGAAATGCCCATGAAGAAATACTAACACACAGGAAGCGCAATTTCAGAAAACCCGTATCCCGTTCACTGACAGCTCGCAATAGCCCACGAAGTGTGGCTTCCTTCCTCCCTGTAGTCCAGTATAGCCTGCCTGACAGCACCCTCACCCGAACGTCTTCGCCCGTTCACCGATGCCCAGCACGGCGTCCTGTTCCAACAGAGCCTTCTGTAGGCGGCTGACATTCACTTCACGCATCTCCTTCGCATCCCTTGCGGCCAGTGCGGCCGCCACGCCGGCCGCGTGGCCCGTGGCCATGCACGTCGCCGCGAAGCGAAGCGAGGCGTGCGACAAGTGAACGCACGAGATCGCCCTGCCCGCCACCACCAGATTCTCCACGCACTGCGGCAGCAAGGCCCGCAGCGGAATATCGTGATGCCCTTTCACGGGCGTGAATCGGAACACCGTGCCCTTCAGATGGTAATCCAGCCCCCGGCAATTCAGAGCCACCACATCGTCGAACCGCGCCTGGCGCTCGAGATCGCACATAGTGAGAGTGTAATCGCCCACGATCCGCCGCGTCTCGCGCACGCCCAAGTGATGCTGCGACACCACGAAGGCGTTCTCGAATCCGGGGATGTTCTCCTGCAGGTACTTGAGATGCGCCAGCGCTCATCCCAGCTCTCCTTGTGCCCCTCCCAACGCCAACCCACAGCCCCAACAAAGCTTCCCCGACCCGCTGCGGGATTCGGGCCTGCGGCCCCATGCCCGTAAGGGCAACACGCCGATCCCGCTGTCAAACGCGTGTTTGGAGTTCAAGCTTCAGCTTGAGGCTGTGAATCGGACAGAACCCACGCGCCTCATGCAGCACCGGCCCTGAACACGCCTCCTGCACTCGCTCAAGACGGCGCCTTGCTGCCTTCATCCGCGGCCACACACCAGCCCATCACATCCCCTGCGCTTCCGATTGCCCCAACATGGCGCGCACGGCCCCCAGCAGCGCCTTCGGCGCAAAAGGCTTCTGGAGAAGCGTCAGGCCTGCTTGGAGTACGAAGTTCGTGTCAATGGAGTCTTCACTATAGCCGCTCGCAAAGAGAACCTTAAGATCTGGCCGCAGTTCCCGCATACACTCGTAGGCCTCACGTCCCGTCATCTCCGGCATGATCACATCGAGAATCGCCATCGCGACCGTGTCCATATGTTCCCGGAACAGCGCCACCGCCTCGGAGCCGTTTGCCGCGCACAAGACCGTGTAGCCCGCCCGTCGAAGAACTCGAGCGCCCAACTCGCGAACCATGCCGTCATCCTCCGCCAAGAGGATCGTCTCCGTTCCACCCGCTGCCGCCTGCTCCGCCGCATCGTGTGACAACGCCTCGGGCGACGCCTCGCTCACCGGTAGGTACACGTGAAATGAGGAGCCCACGCCCAGTTCGCTAAGGGCGTCGATCATCCCATCGTGTTGTTTGACGATACCGTATACCGTAGCAAGCCCAAGCCCCGTACCTTTGCCGACCTCTTTCGTGGTGAAGAAGGGCTCAAACACATGCGCCAGCGTCGCCTCGTCCATGCCGCATCCGCTATCACTCACGCTCAGCAGCACGTAGCGGCCCGGCCTCGCCCACTGATGCGTCGCACAGTAGTTGTCATCAACCACCACCTCCCGCGTCTCTATCGTCAGCTTGCCTCCTTCCGCCATGGCATCGCGCGCATTCACGCACAAATTCATCACCACCTGCTCGATCATCGTCCGATCACCGTGGATTGCCCCAACGCCTTCTCCCGGAAGCCACGTCACACTGATGTGCTCACCGATCACCCGGCCCAGCATCTTGAGCAGCGCCCCAACTATCTCATTCAGGTCCAGGGACTCAGGCTGCATGATTTTGCGCTGGCTGAACAACATGAGCTGCGATACGAGCTGCGCCGCCCGCTCGCTCGCCTTAGCAACCGCCGCGAGCGACTCCCGAGCGGGGTGTTCCGCCGCCAAGTCCTCCAGCGCCACGTGCGTCCCTGCCTGAATCACTTGGAGCAGGTTATTGAAATCGTGGGCCACGCCCCCCGTCAATTGCCCAACGGCCTCCATCTTCTGGGCCTGCCTATACTGCTCCTCGAGCCGCGCCCGCTCACGCTCCTCCCGTTTGTGCCCCGTAATGTCACGCACCACGCTTATCACCGCGTTCGGCGCTCCGCGGTTGGGCAGAAAGGTCGTACGCACCTCTGCCGTCAATATCGCCCCATCCTTCCGGCACAGCTCCAACTCGCCCTGCACCCGTTCCTGGCCGCGCTTGAGAGCATCCTGGAGAGAGCGCCCATACATCTCAAAGGCCGCCTCGGAAGGATAGAGCACATCTGTCGTATGCCCGAGCAATTCCTCAAACGAGTAGCCGAAGACTTCCGTACAAGCCCTATTCACATACAAGATCTTCCTTGTCGGCATCTCGACCGTGAGAACCGCGTCATCGAGCGTGTCCAACAGGCTACGAAGATAACTCTCGCGCTCTTGAAGCGCCTCCTCCGCACGCACACGCTCCGTGACATCGTTGTATACCGACACCACGAGGCCGCTGGGCAGCTTGTAGACCCAGCTCTCCCGCCAAGTGCCGGGATCCCGCTCATCGTGATAGATCGCCGCCGGAAAGTACTCCGCGCGCCCCGTCCGCCACACGCGCTGAAAAACATCGAAAACCCCCAACTCTTTCACCCCCGGAAACACCTCCGTAACGCGCCGGCCGATCACATCGCCCCTGTCGACGCGCTCAATTCTCACCAGCGCCGCATTCACGTCGCGAAAAACAAAGTCTTCTCCGCCGTCTATCGCCTCGAAGATGGCCACCCCGCTCGGCATCGTGGAGAACAAATGCCGAAAGCGCTCCTCACTTTCCCATAGCCTCGCCTCAGCCTCTTTCCGCGCCGTGATGTCCCGCCCTATACAATACATCACCTCCTTCTCCGGGACAGGCGCGGCCGTCCAGAGGACATGGCGGATCGAGCCGTCTTTACAGACGTACCGGTTCTCGAAATCAACCGTCTTGTGCCCTTCGGAGAGGCTAACGACTTCGGCGTCATTACGCACATGATCATCGGGATGGATGAAGTCCAAGAACGGCCTCGAAAGCAACTCCTCCGTCGAGTAACCCAGGAACTTCTCCCACGCTGGATTCACGTACTTGAAGAAACCATCCATGCCGGCAATGCAAACCAGATCGGGAGAAAGGGAAAGTATCTGATCCCGTTCGCGCTCGGCTTCCTTGCGCTCCGTAACATCCGTGCATACCCCCGCCATCAACATGACCCGCCCCGATGCGTCGGCAACGGGAAAACCGCGCTCAAGAATCCAGCGGACAGAGCCGTCCGGCCGCACAATTCGGTACTCACACGTATAGGCATTCCCCTGTGCGTGATACGTCTCCATGGCGTCCCTATAAGACGCCAAATCCTCGGGATGGATGCTTTTCACAAAAGAACGCGGCTCGTTCAGGACCTCCGCAAGCGGCCGCTGCCAGACCGTCTCATACACCGGGCTGACGTAGATTTGCTCCGTGACGCCCGGCGTGCTGATCCAGAACACGTCCTGAATACTCTCCGCGAGCAGACGGAACTGCTCCCCATCTGTAAGCAGCGCCTTCCTTCCCCACACGTCCGAATTCGCGCGCGCTTCCCCCAAGGCCGGCCGACGGCCGCCGCGGCCAAAATCGCTGCCCATCTTGCCTTCCGTGGGCGCCTCTTCACCAGACGACACGAACCTACCTCCTACCTCAGGACCTCACGACATACCCCACGACCTCTATAAGCTCAGTATAGCACCGTTAAGGAACTGCTGCTCCGGGCGTCCAAGCCGCGATGCTCCCCGGAGCCTCCGGACAAGGCATGAAAGAAACATCCGAGAACATGATGTGATTCCGCTAGAATAGGTACGCGCGTCGGCAGCTATACCCTTTTCCGCACTTGACTTACGGCCCAGGCCACCATCTGTCGAGGCTCGTCCACTCGCAGCACCCTGCCTGAAACCCAGAAACTCGCCGTCGCGGCCATGCCGCCCGCGACAAGCTTCATCAGAGAGGTCAAGTGATAGGAGGTTGACGCAAGCTCCCCGCTCAATGAGTCCACGGCGTAAGCGACTATGGCCGTGACCGCCGCCATGATCGCCGTCATCCCTGCCACGCGCAGCAGAAATGACAACGTCTCGCCCCGCGGGAACATAGGAATCTGCCTCTTGAGCACGGCGACGAGCGCCACCGACTTGAGCGTTCGGCTCAACGCATAACCCAAGGCTACGACGCACACCGCGGCAAGCCCATGCACCTCGAATACCACCACCCCGACGTAGCTGATGGCCACCGACATCATCGAGAACGCGATGCCCATCACGGTAACCGCGATCATCCGGCGATGCGCATAATACGTCTGCGTCATCAGGTATTCGAGCGCATAACCGGGCAATGCCAGGATATAGCAGGAGATAGCCGCCGCTGTCCGGTACGCATCCTCCGCCGTAAACGCCCCGCCCTGGAATAGGAACGCCGCCAGAGGCCCCGCCAGCACCGCGCACACCGCCGAAAACGGGATGAACACGGCCAGCATCCTGCGCCCGGCCCCCGTCAGGATCTCCCCAATACGCGCTTGATCTTTCCTGTCCACAAGTTCGCAGAGAAATGGGAAGATCGCGATGGACACCGCGTAGGGCACCAGCCATCCAAGAGACGCATAGATCTTGCGGCCGAACGCGTTGGCCTTGATCAGCCCCTCCGTGTCTAAGTAGCTCAAGACGGTAACATTGTTGAAGACGTCCCGTCCCCGCGCAAACACGATCCCCGCCACCAGCGGCAACGCCAGATAGAGCATCTGCCGGAGCGCCGGATGACGCAGGTTGAACGACGGCCGGACATGCCGGAGTTTCGGCAACAGCCCCACCACGTGCGTGAGTACCTTCGCCACGCTCCCCAGCAAGAGTCCCACTACAAGCGCCCTATACGAAAACCCGAACAGGCCCGCGCCAATGGCCACGCAAGCCAAAACGCTCAACTTCCACGAACTATCGCCCAAGGCCGCAAGAAAGAAACGCTTGTACCCATTGAGGAGCATGTACGTCGTCGTGCCCAGCGACAAGAACACCAACGCCGGTGCGAGCAGCACCACGCTTTCCCGAGCCAGCGCGTATCGCTCGGGAGACGACGCCTCCGTCCATCCCGTCAGCAGGCGGACGGCCCCATCGCCGAAAAACATGAGCGCGAGCGTTGTCGCCAGAAGAACAAGAAACTGGAGCGTAAGCACGGTATTCGCAAGCGACCAAGCGCTCCCCTCGCCCCGCGTGTCCTTCTCCGCCATAAACACCGGCAAGAACGACGGCCCGATGACCTCCTCCCCCAGCAAGAAGAGGCTCAGGATGCACCCCTCGAAGGCGAACGCATACACCACCTCATAGGTCTCTGTGCTAAAGACGCGCCCGATGACCACGATCTGCGCCAGGCCGAGCAGCTTGAACAAGGTGTGCGCAACAGCGACGCTCGCACTCGCCCGCGCGATGCGTGTTCCTACGGAGGGCTCCCTCGGGGTGTCGTCATTTGCCGTCTTCACTTCGGCCATGCTTTCAGAAACGCCGTTTCCTTCTACTGTTCTGACTCACAATTGACGTTGCTTGTCCGCAGACGAAAAAGCACCAAAGAGAAGCGAAAAACCGGGACTGACACAAGCGCAGTCCGCCTCAGGCGGAGAAGATGTGTCTGTCCCTACTTTTCGCGACAAGAGTATGACGCCATCAGCGTGAGTCATACCACTACCGGGAATCGTGTGCACCATGAAACAAGCCCTGTAATGCCGTTAACCAGCGCTCAGAATCAAACTCGTGGCCCACCCAATCCCCGGCACGCGCCTTCAAGGCCTCCCGCAACACCTCATCGCGCCAGAGACGCGCCACGGCTCTGGCGAGGGCCTGCGCGTCCCCTGGCGGCACAAGAAGGCCCGTCATCCCGTGGCGAATGGCCTCGCCAATGGCCCCCGCCGCGGTGCCTACCACCGGCAGACGCGCCGCCATTGCCTCGAGAATCACGTTGGGCACGCCGTCCCGATCCCCGTCCGCGGCCGTAACGGAAGGAACCACCAGAATATCCGATGCGTGGTAATATTGAAATACCTCATCATGACCTACGAGGCCCACCGGTCGAACACGCTCCTGCAATCCCGCCTCCCTCACGGCCTCCTCTACCCCTCCGAAGGCCGCATCTCCATCGGCGGCTTCGATACCCGCGCGCACAACCTCAAAGCCAGGCAGAAAGCCGCCTTCGTTCTCAACGAAGAACGCAGCTTCTATTGGCGCCTGACGGGCCTCCAGAACCTCCAATTCTTCGGCGCACTGGACAACATACCGCCCAAGCTCCTCCACCAACGGGCCGAAGCGCTCCTGCACGCCATCGGACTGGACGGCGCGGCGCGCAAGCGCGTATCCGACTACTCCTCCGGCATGAAGCAGCGCCTCGCCATTGCCCGCGCCCTGCTTTCCGAGCCCGACGTACTCCTCCTCGATGAGCCCACCAGAAGCCTCGACCCCTTGGCCACGCGCGAGTTGACGCGTTCCATCCGCGAGCGGCTCAACGAGTCCGAGGGAAGGACGCTGATTCTCGTTACGCACAGTCTGGGCGATGTCGAGGACCTTTGCCGGAAAGTGTGCGTCATTGCCCAAGGAAGGCTCGTGGCCCTCGACGATGTATACGCCGTCTTGAGCCGCCCCGGCGGCCTCGCGTCCTCTTACGAGCAGGCCGTCCAGAGCGTCGACTGATGCGTGCGCCCAGCTTCTCCCTACAACACTTGCTTAACCCGACACTCGCGACACGTTTCGAGTTCAAGCTTCAGCTTGAGCACTCTCTCGGAAGAAGTTCCACGAGAAGGGCCCTATTGTGGCGCAGGCTTCCAGCCTGCATATCCCCGCGCACGCCCGCATGGACAAGCTCCGGCCGCTCATTGTGGCGCAGGCGTCCAGCCTGCATATCCCCGCGATTGGCGTGAACCCTGCCCGGCGTACGTGCGGACTTGGGCCAGTCCGACACGCTCTACGCACGGGCCTCGTCGCCGACGCACTGAATAGCCCGCACAGCGGGCGGAAGACGCTAGCCCACGGCGTAAGCCGTGGGAGCAGGCATCTCCCACGAACCAAGCCCCGTTAGGGGCGACATAACCAGCACTCACCTCCAGCAAGAGCCCCGTACGTCTACATCGAAAGGATGTCTGCTATGTCCGCCCACGCCCTAGGCCATAAGGCCGTCACCTTCATCAGGCGCGACTTCCTCGTCGAGTCGAGTTACAAGCTCGCCTTCATCCTCGAACTCCTCGACTCCATCTTCCCCGTCCTCACCTTCTTCTTCCTCGCGAAACTGATGGGCAGCGGCACGGCGGGGCGACTCGACGCCTACGGCGGGGCCTACTTCCCATTCGCCGTCGTCGGCGTGGCCTTCTCGCGCTACTTCACCCACGCCCTCGAAGCCATGCGGCTCGCCCTCCTCAAAGGCTACTCGCTCAACGAACTGCGAGGTGAACTGGGCGGCCTCGCCGTGATCGCCCTCGTCTTCCTCCCCGTGAGCGTCTTCATCTTCTCCATTTCCGTCGAGAAAGGCCGCCGCGACGGCTCCCTCATGAAATACTGACCCCGCCCCGGTACCACCGCATGGTGAGGCCCTCATCGGTATGGGCCTCCTTCTCTTCCCCCGCCCAAGACCTGCCCGACACCCTCTGCCATCTCTTACACATTAAAAGCATTAAAATACTTATCAGTCAAGTAAAGACTCCTTGTTTCCCGGCACGCGGCTACGGCCAAGCTGCTTCTAAGGAACAGGCGCCAAGCCTTTGTGATGTAGACCGTTACACCGACACCACTGCAACGCCTTGGGATTATGGGTGGGAGGTGGCTCACACCGCCTGGAATGCGTTCGGAGTTCAGGCTTTAGCCTGCATCCCCCGGCCTACGGCATCCGCTCGGGGATGTCAGGCCTTCGCGGGACAATGCGCCCGGGAGGGACGGGCTCCTGCACGTCCCGGTCACGCAGGAGCGTGACCCTTCCACGACCAAGGTAAAGCGCCAGGGAGGGACGGGCTCCTGCACGTCCTGGGTCACGCGGGAGCGTGACCCTTCCACGACCAAGGTAAAGCGCCAGGGAGGGACGTGCTCCTGCACGTCCTGGGTCACGCGGGAGCGTGACCCTCCCAACGGCATGAACGAGAAAGGGAACGTAGGATCTCGGGCAATGAGTGAAGACAGAAAACATACGGCCTTGGGGACGCCGTGCGCGGGGTCGTGGGACGAGGCGTGGATTGCGCGGGTCGAGGCGGTCGAGGAGGAGTTGGGACGGCGGGTCTGCGGGGCGCGGACGATGTCAGGCACGCCATGTACGCTCACGTCGGATCATCCCTCGGGGCGATGCCGGTTCCACGGGGGATTCGCGTTGACGGGCGCACCGAAGGGCAATCGCAATGCCGTGCTTCACGGCCTGTATTCGCGGCGGCTCCAGGTCTGCGGCAAGCATTGTCCGCTATGGCGAACGTGCCCGCTGTGGGGCGATGACGTGGCGGAACTGGCGCAGCCCAAGGACGGCCGCCGCCCGGTGGTGTATACGTGTCCCTACGAGCAGGCGGAGTATGACGAGGTCGTGGCGGACGGCATGGCGCGGTATGGGCAAGCGTCCGCGCCGGACGCGATGGATCGGTATCTCGTTCACACGTTGGCGTTGTTGCAGGTGATGATGTCTCGGGGGGCACGGGCGCTGACTCAACAGAAGCTCATCGACCTGACCTCGGCCTTTTCCTCCACCTACACCTGCGAAAGGTACAGAGTCCATCCCTATCTGGAGGCGTTCTTGCGGATTGCCGGCGAGTATCGCCGGTTTCGGCGTATGTTGGATGCCAATCTGCCGTTCTGTCCGCCCGGCGATCGCGATGCTCCACCGCCAGAGCCGAAGGAACCGGCCCCAGATCTCTGCGAGTCCGTGGAATGCCGGGAAAGACCCCTTCCTTCCAAAGCCGACTTGGCGCCTTCGGCGCCCGTTTCAAGCGGAACAAAGGGTTGCAGTGGCATGATTCACGCTGATGGCGTCACGTTCTTGTCGCGAAAAGCAGGGACAGAGGAGCTGTTGAAAAAGTCGCATTCGCCCCAGAGGTTGAGCGAAAGACCGGGACTGTCCCAAGCGGAGTCCGCCGCAGGCGGACGAAGACGGGACTGTCCCAGGTCCTTTCCAAGGTTTGCCGTGGACGACTCCCGAACCACAGCCTCTCTCGAAGCGGGCCGCCGGGACGGCTTGTCGAATGGCGTCACGCAGCGCTGTCGTTCACCGGCCGTGGGATGACTGCGCGCGAGACACTCGGACTACCGGGCGTGCGCCGCGCAATTCGGCAACGGCATTTGAACGTTTCTCCCCGCTTTTGTACCATGCGGCGATGTTTTTCGGACGGTTTTATATCCTTGCCACGTGCTTTGTGGTTCTCTTGGCGGGCTGCGGGCCCCGATTGACCGAAAAGTCCGGGCAACCGCTGTCTTTGACGGACCTTCCCAAGACCCGCGCGGAGTGCGAGAAAGAATGGCGCGACGCGTGGCACGTGTCGCCGGCGGGCCTATGGCGAGCCGACTTGGGGGCCGTGCCGGAAAACGCCCTCCTCCGCGTGAGCGTTATGCCGGATGTTGAGGAGCGGCCGGCGCATGTGACGGCGGCCGTATTCGTCGACGGCCAGCCCGTCACGACGGTGGAATCGCATGACACCCGCGTGTGGCTGAACGAGGTCGTCGATCTCACGCCTTACGCTGGGGCCTCGCGCTGCTCGGTCGTGTTCCATTGCCCGGAGGAATTCTGGGTGGGGCCGTGCGAATTCTCGACGCCGCGCAGTGAGCCGCCGCCGAACGTTCTCGTCTTCCTCATCGACACCCTCCGCCAGGATGGGCTCGGGTGCTACGGCTGCCCCATCGACACGTCGCCGAACCTGGATGCGTTTGCCAAGGATGCCGTCAAGTTCACGGAAGCGCTGCCCCAATCCTCGTGGACACGGCCCTCGGTGGCATCGCTCCTCACATCAACGTACCCGAACGTCCACGGGGCGCAAGATCGCCCCGATGTCATGCGCTCCGGCCTGCCCACGCTGGCCAAAGCCATCGAGAAGGCGGGATACGAGACGCACGGCATTATGAACAACCCGAACTGCCTTCCCATATGGGGATTCGGCCAAGAGTTCAACCGGTACGTGGACGTCAATTCGGCGCATTGGGCCAAGGCGGACGACGCCGAGGTCGTAGACACGGCGCTGGCGACGCTCGACATGGCCGCCAATCAGCCCTGGTTCCTGTACGTACACGCCATGGGGCCGCACGAGCCGTACACACCCCCGCCCCCATACGACACCAAGTTCCCACCCGAACACGAGGGCCGGAATGAAGAGGAAACGAAGGTTCTCCATGAGAAGTCACTCTACGATGGAGAGATTGCTTACACGGACGCGCAGTTCGGGCGACTGGTAGAGAGTCTCAAGGCGCGCGGATTGTACGATAGTTCCCTGATCATCGTGCTCTCGGACCACGGGGAGCAGTTCATGGAACACGGGGAGATGAGCCACGGACGATCGCTCTTCGAGGAAGAGATCAGCATCCCGCTGCTCGTCAAGCTTCCCGACATGGCCCACGCGGGCGAGGTACGGGACGGCCTGGTCGAGGTGGTAGACATCGCGCCGACGATTCTCGACCTCGTAGGCGGCGATAAGGACGCCCGGTTTCAGGGAAAATCGTTCACGCACCTGCTCGATGCCGGCGAGGCCGAAGACCGCCTCGGATATACCTCGCTCATTCTCGACGCGCGCAGCGCACGGGCGGCCAAAACGACCTCCAAGAAGTACATTCACAATCTTGTGGCGGGCACGAAATCCTGGTACGACCTCGTCAACGATCCCGGCGAAATGCATCCTCTGACGGAGCCTCCTGAGTGGGGGCCGCAATTGGAGCATCACACGGCGCGGATGGCGATGCGCGGCGCCGGAGGTTTTCACCTGCTCCTCACCGGCGGGGAGAACTCCTTCAACACGGTGACGGGCACCATCAAGGGCGAGGGATTCGGCGACGTCGAGCTGCAGTATCCGGAAGTCAGCGGGCATATGGAACGCGACGGCGACACCGTCACATTCGAAGTCAAGATGGAGGACCTGCGCTTCACACTGCACAACGCCCACCTATGGTTTGGCGCCCTGGAACAGAACCACGCGCACCTGCACATTCATGCGCCGCTCGACAGTGAGCTGACAGTCACGCTCAAGAGCAACGGCAAGCCCATCGATCCGGAGGAGATCTCAATCGGCAGCGAGGGTAAGCATCGGCCGCTTCGACGTGCCGTTCTTCGGATGAAAGACATGCTCGCCGATCCCGACGCGTTCGACCCGACCGTGCTGCCATCGAAGTTTGCCGTGTACATCTGGTACGTAGCCGACACCGAGACCGTTGCAGATGAGGAACTCGACCCGCAGGTACGCGATGCCCTGCGAGCCCTTGGCTACATGCAGTGATTCGGGGAAGCGGGGGCGCGGCCGGGGCCGGACTGGACTCAGCCCTTCATTCCGGTAAGTACGATGCCGCGGACGAAGTACTTCTGCGCCACGAAGAAGAGGGTGAGCACGGGGATGAGGGCGATGGTGGACGCGGCGAGCATGTAGTGGGGATAGCTGCCGTACAGGTTCTGGAACATGCGCAGGCCGATGCTGACGGTGTACTTCTCGAAACTGTTCAGGTAGATGAGCGGCCCCATGAAGTTCTGCCAATGGGCGATGAAGCTCATGACGCTGATGGTGGCAACGGCCGGGGTGGATAGGGGGAGCATGATATCCCAGAAGATGCGTATGTTCGAGCAGCCGTCGAGGCGGGCCGCTTCTTCGAGCTCCGCGGGGATGGTCTTGAAGAACTGGCGCATAAGGAAGATGAAGAAGGCCCCGCCGCCGAAGAAGCTGGGGATGATAAGCGGCTTGAGCGTGTCGATCCACCCGAGGAAGCGGAAGATCTGGTAGTGGGGAATCATGGTGACCTGGGCAGGGAGCATCATGGTGCCCAGCATAATGACGAACCACGTGTCGCGGCCAAACCAGCGTAGGCGGGCGAAGGCGTATGCGACGAGGCTTGCGGAGAAGACCTGGCCCATGACGCAGAAAACGCACACGTAGAAGCTATTGAAAACAAACAGATGGAAGGGAAGTATAGTGACGGCCTTAGCGTAGTTGTCGAAGTGGAAGGTGTCGGGCCACAGGCGAGGCGGCGAGGCATAGACGCCTTCAAGGCTGCTCACGGACGCGATGAGGGACCAGTAGAAGGGGCCGATGAAGACGAGGGCGAGGGCGCTGAGAAACGTGATTGTGATCACGCGCCAGAGGCGCTCGTGGGTGCTACGGCGCTGCCAGTATCGGACGTTTCCGTGCGCCATCTAGCGTCGCTCCCCTTCGTAGTAGACCCAGAGCTTGCTTGACTTCAGCACGATCAGAGTGAGGGCCATGATCAGGGCGAAGAGGATCCAGGCGAGGGCGCTTGCGTAGCCCATCTCGAAGTGCTGAAACGCCTTTCGGAAAAGGTAGAGCACGTAGAACAAGGTGGAGTTATTCGGGCCGCCTGAGGTCATAAGATACGACTGGGCGAAGACCTGGAAGGAGCCGATGATGCTCATGATCAGGTTGAAGAAGATCGTGGGCGTGAGCATGGGGATGGTGATGGCGAAGAACTGGCGTATCTTTCCCGCGCCGTCGATTTCGGCGACCTCGTACAAGTGGGCGGGGATATT
This sequence comes from Candidatus Hydrogenedentota bacterium, assembly GCA_963674865.2. Classification (GTDB taxonomy): domain Bacteria; phylum Hydrogenedentota; class Hydrogenedentia; order Hydrogenedentales; family SLHB01. The sequence goes on along the minus strand of CAXXYE010000009.1, from coordinate 1,804,005 downwards.
CTGGAGTCCGGCGAGGTAGATCAGCATGCTGCCGCCGGCGCCCCAGAGGCTCATGATAATGAGGGCGGGTTTGGCCCAGAACTCGTCGGCCACCCAAAGGGGCGGCCAGGAGATCTGGTTTCGCTCGACGAAGCCCCGGACGCCGGGGACGAAGGTGATAAACGCATCGCCGGCGGCTTTGATGCCGAGCTTGTCGAGCATGATATTGAAACCGCCGAAATCGGGATTGAAGATCCAGGTCCACATCATGATGGTGGCGACGCCGGCAAGGACGTTGGGCAGATAGAAAATCGTGCGGAAGATAGCGATACCGCGGAGCTTCGCGTTGAGCAGGTTGGCGAGGAAAAGGGACGTGCAAATGCCAAGGGGCACGCTGAAACCGGCGTAGACGGCGGTGTTGTAGAGGGCCTTCCAGAAGTAGCGATCCTCGTGAAAGATCCTGCGGAAATGATCGAGCCCGACAAAGGTGGCGTTGGCGCTGTTGAAGGCGGTGATGCCGTTCCATTTGTAGAGGCAGAGGATCATGGAGAACACCATCGGGCCGAAAAGGAAGAAGATAAGGCCGAACAGCCAGGGACTCGCGAAAAGGTAGCCCTGGAGGTTCTCATGCCAGCGGTAGCGAGGCCGGTATGTACGTTTGGACCTTGTCATGGTGCTTCTCGAATGGGGAAGACATCGTTGTCCCGCATGCCTTCGGCCATATTGGCCAGGGCCTCTTCCGGCGTGATCTTGTTCAAGAGGAGCCGTTCGTACTCAGGCTCGATGACCTGGCGCATCTCCTCCCACTTGGAGGAGATGGGCTGCATGCGGGCGTACGAAAGGGCGTCGATGTACTTCTCTTCGTGCCAGCCGTTGTCGGGGTCGATGAAGGTGTCTTTGGCGGCGACAACGGCGGGTACGGAGCGGATATAGCGCCCGACGATGCCTTGCGCTTCGAGGGAGAGGCAATAAGCCATGAAACACAAAGCCTCGGGCTTGTGCGGCGACTTGTCGAAGAGGCAGAGGGCGTCCCAGGTAACGCGGGTGTAGCGGCGGCCCGCGGGGCCGACGGGGATGTGGACAACGTCGAAATCAATGCCGGCGGTGTTGAGCCCCGGGCTCTGCCAAGGGCCGCTGACGTTCATGCCGATGCGGCCCGTCATGAACATGACGCTTTCCTGCACGCCGGGCATGTCCTGGATGGCCGGCGCGACGTGGTACTTGAACCGCAGGTCCTGATAGAAGCGCGTCGCGTCGAGGGCCTCGGGCCCGGTGAAGGTCCAATCATCGTGGGCTTCGTTGAGATAGCTGGCGCCGAAGCCCCAGGTCCAGGGGAGGAAGTAGACCCAGCCGGGCAAGGAAAAGCCGAAGGTGTCGAGGCGTCCGTCGCCGTCCAGATCGCGCGTAAGTTCCTTGGCTTTGGCAACAAACTCGTCGAGGGTCCAGTCGTCGGAGGGCGGCTCGATGCCGAGGTCGTGGAACATGGTCTTGTTGTAGTAGACGAGGACGTTGCCGCCCCAAAGGGGCATGCCCATAACGCGTCCCTCGAGCTTGAAGCTCTCGGCGGCGGTGGGCCAGAAGGCCGTGTCCCAATCGAGGGGCACGTCGGGGCCGTAGGCCCAGTCCGTGAGATCGGCGAACTTGCCGTATGCGGCGTAGACGGGAAAGGGCTCGTCCTGAATGAGCATCACGTCGGGGGCGGAGTCGGCGGCGAGAAGAAGGCGAATCTTATCGTCGTATTGGCCGGGAATATAGTTGAGTTTGACCCAGATATCGGGGTTCTTGGCGTGAAAACCGGCGATAATATCGCGCCACATGCCCCACTCTTCGTAGCTCCCCCAGAAGGAGAGAGTGATCTGGGTGGCATTGGGCGTCGGGGGGCCGGCCGCTTCAGGGCGGAATACGGTCATGAGCACGGCGATCACGAGATAGGCGATCAGTACGAGCTTGATACCTGAGAATCTCACGAGAGTCTTTCCGCCAAAATGCAAACCAGGACGTGAGGAGCGCCATGATACGGGCAGAAAGGGCGCTTTTCAAGGGAGGGCATAGCTTCACGTGATACCATAGTGAAGAGAAAAGGGCTCGGCTTTGAGACAAGAACGCATGACGGACGAACACGACGACGGGGCTTCGCGCAAGACTACGCGCCCTAGCCCGTGGCGGTGGGCGGCGGCATGTACAGTCGTCGCGCTGATTGCCGTGTGCGGCGGCGTATGGATCTGCCTTCCGGGCGCCATGAAGAACCTGAGTGCGCCGAATTGCCAGACGAACCTGCGGGAGATTGGCCTGGCCTGCTTCCTGTGGAAAAGCGAGAATGAGGGGCGGTGGCCGGCGTTGTCGGCCGTGCCGGGCGAGTTCATGTTCGCCCCGGGCCAGGTGTCAAGCACCGGCGAGCCCCTGATTCCCGCTTACATCGCCGACACCTCGATACTCAGGTGTCCTCAAGACGCCGGCGCCGCGCCCGGAGACGAATTTCCCGGCAACGCGAGCTATGTGTATCTGGGGCCGGGCCTGGCGACAGAAATAGAGGCACTCGCCTTTCTCGACACCTACCTGCGGGCGGCGCGCGCGGGCGATCGGCTGCCCGCGCCGGAATACGACGCAGCGGCGTTGGACGCTCGCGGATATGCTGCGTTGGGACTCATGCCCGTTGCGTTCGACCGCCCAGAGAACCACGGCCGCAAGGGGATTAACGTGCTCTACGCCGACGGCCACGTCGCGTGGATGGAGATGGGCACGGGCTATCCCGCGACGGTGGCGTTCTGGCGCCGTTTGACGGAAGTCGAGGCGGCCGTGGCTCAACTCTCCCATCCGTAGCGAGAACGCCGGGATTCCAGCGCTATTCGTGCCGTAGGGCGACGATGGGGTCGAGGTTGGCGGCGCGCATGGCGGGGTAGATGCCGAAGAGGATGCCGACGGCCATACTGATGCCGACAGAGAGGATGAGGCTGTAGGCGGTGACGACGGTGGGCATGCCGGCGATAAGGGTGATAATCCAAGGGATGGCCACGCCGATGCCGATGCCGATGAGTCCGCCGGCCATGGACAACACGACGGTTTCGACGAGGAACTGAGTGATGATTTGCTTGCGTTTGGCGCCGATGGCGCGGCGGACGCCGATCTCGCGGGTGCGTTCGGTGACGGAGGCGAGCATGATGTTCATGATGCCGATGCCGCCGACGAGGAGGCTGATGCCGGCGATGGAGCCAAGGACGATGTTGAAGGTGCGCTTGGTTGCCTCGGCCTGACGGAGCAGGGCGAGGGGCACGCTCATGCGGTAGTCTTTTCGCTTGTGAAACCGCTCGAGCATGGCCTCGATGCCCGTGGCGGTAGGTTCAACGTCTTCGTTGGTCTTGACCTCGACGATCAACTCATGGAGTTCGACGTGCTCCATCTCGCGGCTTCCGGTGGTTCTGCGGTAGGTGATGTCGCCGTACAGGCCGCGCGCGACATTAAGGGGGATATAGGCGTCGACTTCCTGATCGGGGGTCTGGATGCTGCCGCCTTGGCTGCTCTCGCTCTTGATGATCCCGATGACCTCGTAGTAGTAGCTCCCAATGCGGAGCGATTGGCCGATGGTGCCTTCGGTGGCGAGGATCCGGCGCGCGCCGTACTCGGTGAGCACAACGACTTTGGCGTGGCTCTGCGTGTCGCGTCTGAGAAGCACCCTTCCGGCGACGACGGGCCGGCGGACAAGGTCGAACCACTCGGGCGTGGTGCCGACGACGCGGAGTTCGAGGGAGCGTTCGTGGAGACGCCCCTCCTTGCGGACAAGCTTGACGGGGGCGGTGCGGGCAACGGCGGAGAAGGTTTCTTTGATTCTTGCTTCATCGTCGTAGAGGAGTCCGTAGACGCTCATGCGGGTGCGGGTGGTGGTCTGGGCCTCGTCTTCGACGGGTTTCATGGCGCTGACGATGATGTTGGTGCTACCGAGCTTGCGGATGTCATCGAGGGCTTTGCGGCTGGCGCCTTCGCCGACAGAGAGCATGGCGATGACGCTGCCGACGCCAAACACCATGCCGAGCATAGTGAGCATGGAGCGGAGCTTGTGGAGGAGGAGGTTTTTGACTCCAAGGCGGATGTGTCGCAGGACTTTGGAGCGATGCATCAGGCGTCATCCTCGATGCGGTCGATGCGGCCGTCCCGCATATGGATGCGGACTTGGGCGTAGGCGGCGATGTCAGGCTCGTGGGTCACCATGATAATGGTCTTACCCTCGCCGTTAAGATCGCGTAGAAGACGCATCATTTGCTCACCGGTGGCGGAGTCGAGGTTGCCTGTAGGTTCGTCGGCGAGAATGATGGCGGGGTCGTTGGCAAGGGCGCGTGCGACGGCGACGCGCTGCTGTTGACCGCCGGAAAGTTCCATCGGGCGGTGTTCGAGGCGTTCTCCCAGGCCGACGAGCGTGGCGAGTTCGCGCGCGTGGGCCGCGCTCCTCTCGGCCTCCCAACCGAGGTAGAAGAGGGGCAATTCGATGTTTTCCTGGACGCTTAGCTGGGGAATGAGGTTGAAACTCTGGAAGATGAATCCGAGGTGGCGAAGGCGGAGATCGCTCAGGGCGTCGTCGTTGAGTGTACTGACGTCATGGCCTTCGAGTATGTAGCGGCCGGAGGTGGGGCGGTCGAGGCATCCGAGGAGATTGAGCATGGTGCTCTTGCCCGAGCCGCTGGCGCCCATGATGGCGTAGAAGCTTCCCCGTTGAAAGCCGATAGACACACCGGCGAGGGCGTGGACGGCCTCGGCGCCCATTTTGTAAATCTTCTCAACGTCCTCGATCTGAGCGACGAGGCCGTTAGCGGAGCCGCTTACTACCGAGGTCATTCGGGCCGGTCTCCGGCTTCGGATCGTCTCGGCCGGTCCCCGGAGCGCTCGGGACGGTCGCCGCGAGAGCCGCGTTGCTGGCGCATTTGCTCTCTCTCCTCGGGAGACATGCTTTCCATGCGCTTGCGGAATTCCTCGCGTCTACGTTCGCGCTCCTCGGGGGAGGCGTTGTCATCGGGCCGTGGGCCACGTCCGGGGCTGCCGCCGCCGTCGACACTAGGAGGTCCCGCCGGGCGGGCGCCGGGCGGGGATTCGGACGGGGGACGCGATGGGGGCGCGGCGGCCTCCCTTCGCACCGGCTCGGTGGGCGGAGCAGTGGCGTCGCCGGTTGCAGTGAAATCACCGCCGCCCTCGTCGTCGGCGGGCGCCAGGGGCGGGGCCAAGAGGACGCGCTCACCCTTTTCGAGGCCGCTGATGATTCGTGCGACGCGGTTGTTGTCGAAGCCGAGTTCGACGGCCCGCGGCTCGCTATTGCGGCCGTTGACGACGTACACGGTGGGCTGGCCCTTCACGCGCACGACGGCCTGAATGGGCACGTAGACAGCATCGGGGTACTCTTCGACGATGATCTCGGCGCGGCAACTCATGCCGGTACGCAGGCCGCTGCCGTCGCCATCGAGATAGATCTCGGTGTTGTAGACTTTGAGGTCGGGATTGAGGAAGACGCTTTGGGCGTCGGGCAAGAGGCCGATGGATTGGACGCGGCCCGTGAAGGATCTCCCTGGAAGGGCCTCGACGGTGACGCGAACGGGGAGGCCGACCTTGATCTTGCTCAGGCTGGACTCGTGCACTTTGACCTCGGCCATCACGGAGGACGCGGTGGGGAGGTGGATCAGCTCCTGGCGCTCGCGAACGACCTGGCCTTCTTCAAGAGGTTCGGTGTTGCCGCGCCAGTTTCCCTGCCCGGTGGTGGCGTAGACAACCATACCGTCGATGGGGGCATAGATCTTTGTTTTCTCGATCTGGGCCTCAAGTTTTTCGAGCTTGCTCTGCTGGCGCCTGAACTCGGATTCCTTGGCCTTGTACTGCGCTTCGGCCTGGGCGATGTCGGCGTTGGCCTTCAGCTTCACGCGTTCGAGGGCCAGCTCGGCCTGCTGCACGTCGCTCTCGAGCTGGGTCATGGTCCTTTTGTAGGTGAAGTCGCTGAGGAGGGCTCTGTTGGCCTGGGCGAGCTCGAGATCTAGCCGCGCTTTCTCGGCAGAAAGCTCGTCGGCCCTGAGTTCGGTGCCGGTGATGAAGTCCTTTTCGAAGAGCCTTTTCGAGCCGGCCAGGCGCTCTTCGGCGCGCTTGAGTTCGCCCTCAGAGAGGGTGATTTTGGCGTCGGACGACTTGATTTCGGTGGGGAAATCGCCTTCTACGTAGTTGGTGAGGTCCTCCCGGGCGAACTGGAGGGTCAATTGGGCTTTTTCTATATCGCTCTTGGTCTGGTTCTTGACAACGGCGAGGTTCTCGCGCGCGGCGACATAGGAGGCATCGGCGTTTTGGACCTTGATTTGTTCGTCAATAAGCTGGTCTTGAAGGCCGCTGGCGTCGAGTTCGACGAGGAGGTCGCCCTTCTTGACGTCCTGTCCCTCGGGTATGAGGGAGAGGATAGCCGCCTGGCCTTCGACTTCGCTCTTGAGAACGACCTGTTCTCTGGCTTTGATGGTGCCGGCTTCGGTTACGCTGATCACGAGGGGGCCTTGCTGGACCTCGTAGGTGGGAATGTCGCCGGCGCTACCGGAGCCGTGGTTTGGGCGTCGAAAAGCCGCCACGCTCAGGATGAGCACGAGGACTACGGCGCCGACCGCCGGCCAGAACCACCAGCGGCTACGCCCATTGTTGACTATGTCGCTGAGTCGCATGACGTTAAACATCTCCAAGAATGACCTGCCGAGAGCATAGTCCAGGCGCGGGAAACGGTTCAACCGCTGCGTTCCACAGGAAGTGGTATGCGTTGCGTTGCGGTCGCGTCTTGGACGTAGGGTACGCTAACCCCAAACTTAAACACCACTTAAGATGCGAATGTTCCGTGAGGATGTAGGGGGCTAAAACGACGGGTTGTCACGCCCTTGCAGGGCTTGTCCTGGTGTATGACGGTTTCCCGGCGCGTTGCGCCGGGCTGGTATGCACGGCCCTTGCAGGGCCGGGGTGTCGGGGTACCGAGTGGCGGCACGGTGGGAAGGCAAGACGGTCGGCGGTCTTGTGCGCGGCATGGCGCCTGGGAGAGGCGGGCTCCTGCACGCCCCCGGTCACGCGGGAGCGTGACCCTCCCCGCCGAACGCGTGGTCGCGGGCCCTTGTGGGGCCGGAGTCAGGGCACCGGCTGCGTGGGGGAAGGCAAGACGGTCGGCGGTCTTGTGCGCGGCATGGCGCCTGGGTGGGCGCCCCCGGTCACGCAGGAGCGTGACCCTCCCCGCCGAACGCGTGGTCGCGGCCCTTGTGGGGCCGGAGTCAGGGCACCGGCTGCGTGGGGGAAGGCAAGACGGTCGGCGGTCTTGTGCGCGGCATGGAGGCGCCTGGGTGGGGCGGGCCCCTGCACGCCTGCGGTCACGCGGGAGCGTGACCCTCCCCGCCGAACGCGTGGTCGCGGCCCTTGCAGGGCCGGAGTCAGGGCACCGGCTGCGTGGGGGGAAGGCAAGACGGTCGGCGGTCTTGTGCGCGGCATGGCGGCGCCTGGGTGGGGCGGGCCCCTGCACGCCTGCGGTCACGCGGGAGCGTGACCCTCCCCGCCGAACGCGTGGTCGCGGCCCTTGCAGGGCCGGAGTCAGGGCACCGGCTGCGTGGGGGGAAGGCGAGACGGTCGGCGGTCTTGTGCGCGGCATGGCGCCTGGGTGGGCGCCCCCGGTCACGCAGGAGCGTGACCCTCCCCGCCGAACGCGTGGTCGCGAGCCCTTGTGGGGCCGGGAAGTTGAGGTGGGGTACGGCGGTGTGGTGTGGTAGTGTTCTTCCGGCGAAAACCGCGGAATGATGGTGAGGACGGGCGACGATGGGTATTCAGACACTGCGCGGCCGGCTACGTACTGCTGCTTGTGCACTTCTTGTCGTTTACTCGGTTGCGGGGACGGAGGAGGTAGACGTCTCCATGGCTAATGGGATCAGCGTCGGCCCCGGCGGCGTCATTCTACGGGATGGCGCGCCATACCGGGGCATCGGTATCAACTACTTCAGCGCATTCAGCCGCAGACTCAAGGACGCGGAGGATACGAGTTATCGCGAGGGCTTTGCGGAATTGGCGAAGCACGATATCCCGTTCGTACGATTCATGGCGGGGGGCTTCTGGCCGGTGGATTACGAACTCCACAGGGCCGACAAGGAGGCGTACTTCAAGCTGCTGGACGACGTCGTTGATGCCGCCGGGAAGCACGGCATCGGCCTCATTCCGAGTCTATTCTGGTATGCGGCGTGCGTTCCCGACTTGGTGGGTGAGCCGCGCAGCGCCTGGGGCGATCCCGAGAGCAAGACGATGGCGTTCATGCGGGCCTATACCGAGGAAGTGGTCCTTCGCTATGTGGATTCAGAAGCCATCTGGGCGTGGGAGTTCGGGAACGAGTACAGTCTTGCGGCCGACCTGCCCAATGCGGCGAAGCACCGGCCGTGGATCCATCCTGAGTTGGGTACGGCGACGACGCGCAGTGAGGCGGATGACATGACGCAGGACATGGTTGTGACGGCGCTTCGCGAGTTCGCCAAGGTGGTGCGGCGCTTTGACGCGCGGCGTCCGATAACGACGGGGAATAGCCTGCCGCGGTCGGCGGCCCATCACCTCCGTGCAGAGGGCGCGTGGACGCAGGACAGCCGGGAGGAGTTCGCGGCAAATCTACTGGAGGTCACGCCGGATCTACATGACCTCGTATCAATTCATCTCTATCCGCACGATCATGAGGGCCGGTTCGGGCAGAGTTACACGGCGTATGAGGAGTTGCTGCATTTGAGCATGGAGGCCGCCGGGCGGGCGGGTAAGACGGTCTTTGTGGGCGAGTTTGGTGCGCCGGACTCCGAAAAGCCTGAGGCGAGGGACGCGGCACGGCGAGAGAACTTCATGCTGCTGAACGCGATTGAACTTGAGGAAGCGCCGTTGGCGGCGTTGTGGAACTTCGACCTGCCGCAGCAGGAAGCGACGATCAACGTGTCGGCCACAAATCATCGAAGCTACTTGCTGAGTGCGTTGCAGGAGGCGAACCGGCGGATCAAGTACGTAATGGAGGGCGGTCATCACGCGGATCTCGAAAGCGGCGCGCTCCGGGGGCGGCTGCGCGATAACCTGGCCAACGCAGGCCGGGCGGGCGGCGGCCTCAATCCGCTTTATTACGGGGAATACCTCGGGAAGAGCATTTACCGCGAGGATTCCGTGGGCTTGAATTTCGAGCATATTTTCAACGGGACGGACGCGGATGCGGAGATATCGATGTTTACGCCGCGGAAGGACCCGTGTACGCTGGTGCGGCATTCGGAGCGCTCGGCGACGCTGCATTGGCCGGCGGAGGACTCGGCTTGGGGCGTGGATTGCTCGATGCGGTACACGTTCGAGTCGCCGGGCGTCGTCGATCTGGAATGCTCCTTGACGCCCACGAGAGAGCATTTCCCGCTGGGGTACGCGGCGTTCATGTGGGCGAGCTACATGAACCGCACGCGGGACAGGAAGATCCACTTCTGGGGGATGGATGGCGAGCGTGAAGGCTGGGTCAGTTTCGGGGAGAACACGGCGGAAGGCTTCGAGACGGGGACGATCTCCTACGCCGGCGTGGACGATCTGCCGTATGAAGCGGACTCGAAGTCGCTGAATATCGTCGAACATCCGACGAAGAAGTTCTCGCTTCCCTTCTACTATGGGCTTGTAGACGGGGATGGCGCCCTGGCGACAGAGGGCGACACGCTGGCCTATATCATGATGTTCGATCGGTGCGCCCCGATCCGCTTCGCCATGTGGAATTTCATCGCGGACGCGGCGGGGCGGCCCGATCCGCATAGTCCGGCGTGGGACTGGCAGTTCGTCGTTCGCGAGCCGGAACAGGGGAAGACGTACGGCTATCGAGCCCGGGTGGTCATTAAGCCGTTCACCAGTCCGGAAGACATACGGGCAGCGTATGAGGCCTGGGCGGGGCAGGTATCCGGAAGCTAGGAGAGCAGCCGGCGCTTGAGCTTACCGAGAAGCCCGGAGCCCGGCGGCACGATCTCCGTCGCGCCATTTTCGAGATCCGTCTTCGGGGGGACATCGGTGATGCGCAGGAGGGCCACGGTGACGTTGTCGCTGCCGCCTTCTTCGAGGGCGCGTCCCACAAGGACTCTGGCGCTTCCTTGCAGATTATCCATGGCCAGGCATTGGCCGATGGCGTCGTCCGTCACCATGTTGGACAGGCCGTCGGAGCATATGAGGAAGGTGTCGCCCACCTCGGCGCGTATGGCAAACAGATCGACGCTTACGGTGTCGCGGATGCCCACGGCGCGGGTGATCAGATTCTTGAGAGAATGGTTGCGGGCTTCGTCTTCGGTGATGAATCCATTGCGTACTTGCTCGGCGACGAGGGAGTGGTCGTCGGTGAGCTGGCAGATGTCGAGTTTCGGGCGAGCGAGATAGATACGGCTATCGCCGACTTGTGCGCCGTACGCCCACTGGCCCTTGAGCACCAGGGCGGAGACGGTGGTGCCCATGCCTTGGTAGCGGGGATTGTGCTCTGCCTCGTCGAACACGCGGCGGTTGGCATGTTCGAGGGCTTTCCGCAGGCAGAGCGGCGTGGTGTCGGCGGCGGCAACGAAGTACTGCTCGGAGATGGACTGCAAGGCGAGGCGGCTTGCGAACTCGCCCGCGCTGGCGCCGCCCATGCCGTCGGCGACAGCCGTGAGTATGCCGCGCTTGTCGGCCAGGGCTTTCTCTTCCGGGGCCGACAGTATGCATGAGTCCTCGTTGTGCCGGCGTGACTTGCCGACATCGGAGAGGAAATGAATCTCAAGAAACGGCCCCGACCAATGGTACTCGTAGTTGCCCCCTTTGTCGGGTCCGCCTTCTGTAAGAGGTATACGGGGCATTTACTGGTATCCGACTGAGCGCATTTCCCTCTTACCGAAAGGCTTGTTCCCGTCCGCAGGCCCTTCGATGCAAGGCTCCGGCATTGTAGTGCGCTGGACAGGATCTTTGCAAGCCCGGTGGCCGGGCTGGTAAGTAGGCATCGAGAGACGAGGGGATTCGAGGCGCCGTGTGCGCGGCGCGGTCGAGTTAGCCGGCGATGCGGAGTTGCAACTCTGGTGGACGGCCCCGGAATCGTTGTGCTATGATTCGGATCTGATCGGCGTTGGGTTTTTCTCAGCGCGCTCGTAGCTCAGTGGATAGAGCACTGGCCTCCGGAGCCAGGTGTCGCGCGTTCGAATCGCGCCGAGCGCGCCATTTTAATGTCTTGAGCGCCAGTGGTTTGCGTGGACGAACCACTGGCGCTTTCGTTTGTGGGATGACTCGTAGGGTGGCATCACCGGCGCCATGGCGCTTCGCAGGTCCGCTTTCGTCGCATTCCAGTGAGGGCCAGAGCCACCATGGCCGTCGATAGGGCGAGTATGTCACTCCCAGCGGCGGGGCCTCCCGGTGACGCGCCTGTTATGCCGGCGCACCCGCTCGGCCCAATCGCCTCTTCGCCTTCTCCCACGCCTTCACCTTCACCTTCGCCTTCTCCCTCGCCTTCACCTTCTCCCTCGCCTTCGCCCTCACCTTCTCCTTCGCCGCCTGTCGCGGGATAGCTTTCGATGGTGTCGCCGGGCGTCAGGTCGCGGCCGGTAAAGGCTGGATAGGCGGCGGGATAGCGGGTGGCGCGAAAGACCTCGTTCTGGTAGCTGCCATCGAGGTTCTGTGGGATGGATTCGCCCTGCGCGGCGATGCCGTCGCGCGTCACGGGATTCACGTAGCGCCAGACGGCTTCGCCGGCGTCGGTCACCTCGAAGAAGTGGCCGGATGTGCCTTCGCAGATGAGGGTGTTGCCGTCGGGCAAACGATGGGCTCCGGAGATGCGGGCGGCGTAGAAGTCCTCCGGGGAATCGGCCTCGTAGCTCCAGAGGGGCGCGGCGGGGCCGTACACGCCGGAGGTCATGGCGTAGGCGCCAGCCGTGTCAACGGGCGGGGCGATCTCGTCCACGGTGGAGTAGCCGGTACCGAGGCCTTCGCGGTTCTGGCCGTTGTTGAAGATGAGGATGTCACCGGCGCCGGGGCAGCCGTCGGGAATCCAGCGGGCGTCGTGCTGTCCGAACAACTGTCGCTCTTGGGGGGAACCGGCAGCGTAGGCGGCAGGGTTGCCCCAGCGGTAGAGCAAGTCTCCCGCGGGGCCGGCGGCTTCTTGCGTGGTTGTGTTGTGGTCGATCACCCAGATTTCGCCGAAATTGTGCGCGCTGAGAAGGATTTGGTCGAACTCGGGGTTGTAGTCGACGGCGTTGACGTGATTCCAGTCGGCGCCGGCCTGGGGCGTTCCGACATAGTTGAGATCGATCTTGCCGGGTGAGTCGGCCACGACGCCGTAGTTGAGCTTGGCGGAGTCATAGTCCTGGACGAGGTGGTCCCAGACGTGCCATTCCCAGACGAGGTCCGCGTCGTCGTCAACTTCGATGATGTGGTCGGGCCACAGTTCCCCTTCGTCGAGGAGGCTGGGGTCGCGCCCGGCGGCTAGGGCCTGGTCCTCGGTCTTGCGCTCCCAGGCGATGAGCAGCAGGTTGCCGTTGGGCAGGGGTTCGACGTCGTGATGGCTCATGTAGTCCAGGCCATAGTACTCGATGGCGTCGAGGAGTTGTCCATCCCAGTCGTAGCGTTCGACCCGTCCTCCCGCGCCGCCTCCTGAGGTGAAAGCGGTTTGGGCCTGCTGTGACGCATTGGCCGTGCGCAGTAGGGAGCCATCCTCCAAGAGGTAGACGGAGAGGCCGGGGGTGTAGGCGCTTTGCCACGTGTTGACGACGCGCCCCTGCATATCGATGAGGTAGGTGGTAGTGGACGCTAGGGGAGCGAAGAGCGTGTAGCCGGAAAAGGCGCTGCCGGTGTTGAGGAGAACGCCAACGGTTCCGCCGCCTTCACCTTCCCCCTCACCTTCACCTTCCCCCTCACCTTCGCCTTCTCCCTCGCCTTCGCCTTCCCCCTCTCCCTCACCTTCGCCTTCGCCCTCTCCTTCCCCCTCGCCTTCGCCGCCGATAGTGGTGTCGTTGCGCACACAGCGGACGTAATTGAACACGCGGCGGACATCGCCCTGGGGACCTCCGCCCCAAGTCGGGTAGTCGGCTGGATCGCCGTCTTTAGGGTCGCTTCGCTGGCAGCCGGCGCCGTGGACATCGATTACGTTCACGCCGTCCATCGATCCCAGGCCGCGTCCGAATGCGACATAGGCCGCAGCGCTCGCGGTGCCATCAGCTCGGACGTGGGTTGTGCCTGTCCAGTAGAAGGCATAGTCCGCCTGCCCTGCCTCATTGGTGATCTGCGTGGCATGAAAGACGGGATCGATGGCCGCGGAGCCGGTGGTGCCGGGCGAGCGGCCGTAGTCGACAATGCTCTGCAACTCCTTGGCATTGGGCAGGCGCCAGTCGGTGCGGCCCCCGGTGGTAAGGCCCTCGGCGTAGGCCAGGGCATCCTCCCAATTCATGCCGACGGCGCTGTCGGCCCGCTGCCACATGAGTCCGGTGGCGAGGTCGGAGACGGTGCCGTCTCCGTTGTCCACGAAGTCGTTGGCGCCGTAGTCGATGTTTCCCCGGCAGAGGCGGATGTAGAAGGTCTTCTCAGATCCGTCCGAGCCGTTCAAGCCGTAGCCCTTGATGCGCCCATCCGCGAAGTTCACGCCGAACATGGCCTGCATGCCGTTGAAGACGGCGCCGACGTACAGGGTGGTGGTTAGCCACTGGGAATCGATGATCCGCTCGCCTGCGTCCGTATCGCCGTATCCGAAATCGAAGTAATCGGTGTCGATGAAGGGCGTCACGCCGGAGAGGCTGTCAACCGGGGGGTCGGCGCCGCGGAAGTCGATGAGCGAGTATAGCTCTTTGATCGTCGGTACGCGCCAGTCGCTGTAGCCGCCGAAGCTCGCGGCGTTGAGCGTGGCGGGGTAGTTTTGGGCCGCTGCATAGGTGAACTTGTCGTCGACGTCGATGTCGCCGTCGCCATCGACATCCGGACTGCGGGTCCAGGTGAGGCCGGTAACGTTGTCGTACACGGTGAGGCCGTCGCCGCTGACGGTGTAGCTTGGTTGGCGGCCGTTGTATTGCGCGTCCTGGCCGTAGAAAGCGTCCGCGGCGCCGGGGCGGGCGATGGCGGAAGAATCGTCATAGCACTGGCTCTGGCCTGTGTCGACGACAGGGTAGGAGACTTCCGGCAGTTCGCCTTCGCCTTCCCCCTCTCCCTCTCCTTCACCTTCGCCGCCCGCGGAGACGGTGAAGGCCGCCATCTTCGTCAGGACGAGCATGCGTCCCTCCTCGAGCGGGGAGGGGAATTCGACAATCGCGTCCTTGAGGCCGACGGGTTCATCCGCGGGTATGTTGAAGCGTGCGGTCACTGTCCATTGCGCGCGCGTTACCGAGGTCCCCGTCATGGCGCCAAGGTGGGCGCCGAGGGGTAGAACGTCGGAAGGCGGGGTGGGCGGGGTGGCCTGAGTGAGGTTGAATGTAACCAGGAGGTCCGTTTGGCCTTGCACGGCGGCGTTTGGGGAGATGCTTTCGATCCCTTGGGCAAAGGCGTTTGGGAGTGGCAGCGCCACAGCAAGTATCGCAGCCATGAAGAGGGTGGCGCCGGATGGTTGGATAGCCTTGATCGCGGCCGATAGGGTTGTTCGCATGACTGTAGCCTCCGTTCTGACTGCGAGCTGCCGTTGCCCTTCGAGCGCGGCTGACGGCGGCGCCCCTTCCGCCTTCGCTCTGCCGGGCGCTTCCGTGTGCCGCTTCGATAAGGTTTATAGCAGCGAAAAATGAAGGGAAGCCGGGCCGTTACATTACAATTCCGTAATGCTAACGGTAACGGCTCGCTCGCTGGGAGAGGGCATTGCGGATTGATACACCGGGGCGCCGCCACGAGGAAGCCCGTCATGGGTTGTCAGGAAATCGGCATCGGCCTATACTGGTAGTCAGGAGGGGGCAAGGATGAAGCACATCAGCGTGACAAGCAAACTCCCGAGCCAAGCTCAATCGACCTGCGAAGCGTGCCTGGCACTGAAGACGTACACCACCGGGTGTTCGGACATGGCGCAGGACAAGTGCGAATCGAAGGGGAGCTGCGAAGAGGACACGTGACGGCCGCGTTTATCCGCCTGCGGCCAATAGCGGCCTACCGGTATGGGCCTCGGCGAGGGCCAGCAGGGGGGTGACATTGTGATCTGGGCCATTGTCGCGCTAATCTTGTACAAGGGAGTCTTGGGCACGCGTAGGGAGGCAATCAACGTGAGCCGAAGCCGCCCGCATCAGGTGGCTATTGCATCCAAGGGCTCATAGAGCCGGTTCTAGCTATAGCGTATACGAGGGCCTATGGAAGACGGAACCACCGGTGACGAGAACAGTCCGAAGACCCAGGACCTGGGGGACGTAACGGCGGACGGGGGCTCTTCTAGCGAGGTTGAGAGTATTGCCCTAGGTTCGTTACCTCCTGTCACTAGGACCGCGGCGCGCTATAGGAGAATCACCGAGTATGCCAGGGGCGGTATGGGCCGGGTTCTGTTGGTCCACGACGAGTATCTGGACCGGGACATCGCCCTCAAGGAACTTATACTCGCAAGTGCACCAGAGTCCGAGACGCTGGACGCAGAGACAACCCGCAGACTGAGCGAGGCCATGGCCGCGCGATTCCTGCGGGAAGCTCGGATCACCGGTCAGCTTGAACATCCATCCATTGTACCGGTTCACGAACTCGCCCGGCGAGAGGACGACACTCTTTTCTACACGATGAAGTTCGTCCGCGGGCACACTTTGGGGCGTGCCATCGCCACCGCAAAGACCTTGCCCAAACGCATGGAGCTTCTTTCACACTACCTTGACCTCTGCCAGGCCATCGCCTATGCGCACAGTCACGGTGTGCTTCACCGCGATATTAAACCGTCCAACGTTATGCTGGGTGAATTCGGCGAAACGATTGTGGTCGATTGGGGTCTTGCCAAGACTAAAGATTCGAAGGAGTTGCCCATAGCGGACCTGCCTTCTAGTCCAACAACGGAGCAAGGTTATCATACAGAGGGCGGGAAAGTTCTGGGAACGCCCAGCTACATGTCTCCTGAGCAGGCCTCTGGAGATGTCGAACAAGTTACTGAGGCATCTGATGTTTTTTCCTTGGGCGTAGTACTCTACGAACTGCTCACAGGGCGCCGCCCGTTCGAATGTGAGTCTTCCGCCGAGATTCTCGAAAAGATCAGGACAGAAGCCCCCCCACCGGTTAAGTCCATTGAGCGCAACGCACCGGTTGAGCTTGCCGCGGTGTGCCGTCAAGCAATGAAGAAGGCCCCAGAAGATCGGTATCCCTCCGCAAAGGAACTTGCAGACGAAGTCCTTCGATATCTTTCCGGCGCGATGGTCCAGGCGCATCGTTATACTCCAGTCGAGCGTCTGTCCCGATTTGCCCGCCGCCACGGGACGTTGATCAGGACGGCAGCCGCAGCGTTCCTCATCCTTCTTGTAATGGGCATTATCTCCTACGTTCAGGTCGTCGAGGCGCACGACCGCGAGCGCGCCCAGCGTCTCGCCGCCGAAGAGGCCAACCGGCAGCTGGTCTGGGAGAATTACAGCGCTCTCTTGGGCATGGCCCAAAAGCGCCTGGATGAGGGGGCGTATGTTAGGGGCCGGCAGTTGCTTTGGCGTTGTCCCGCCAAACACCGCGGCTGGGAGTGGGGGAGCCTCTTGCGTCGAAGTAGTCCAGCTTTGCTGACGTTGCGCGTGGGGCAGGTTCAAGGCATGCCGCCCGGCTCGTTATACAAGGCTATCTTCAGTCCAGACTCCCGCTACATCCTTGATGACCGGCCAGGTTACTTGACAAAGTCCCTTTTTGACATTCAACAGGGTGAAACTGTTCGTGTGATAGGTCCGTATCCGGGCTGGCGTGAGTGCACGCAATTCCTCGGAGACGGTTCTCAAGTGTCCGTAGCCACTGGCCGCCATGTTGTGGAGATCCTCGACCTGCAGACAGGGGAGAGCCTCGCCCGTTTTGACAGCGGGGCCGGCGCGTTGCGCTCGTTTATCCTTAGTCCAAGTCGAGAGTTAGCTGCCGGCTACAATCTGAATGACGAAAGGGGAACGAGGGAGGTCATTATCTGGGACCCTTCAACCGGTTCAGAGAAAGGACGATTCCAGATGGCCTCATACAGGCCGCCGGAGTCAACAGGTAATACCACCACCGAGCCCGAGTGGGCGGAACGACACCGGCGACCGCGCGGGCAAGTACTTGGATTCCTTGACGCCAACCGACGGCTTCTCTTTGTTGACGAACACTTGGGTGTCTTAGACGTCGACACCGGCGAGCAGACTGCGCTGATGCCCGTGCGGAACTGGTTGGCGGCATATGACTCCAAGAGCAAGAATGTGGTCATACAATCCGAGTTTGGCAACGTGGAAGTCTGGAATATAAGCAGCGAGGAGAAAGTAGCCGAACTCGAAGGAGCGACGAGAGACTGGCCTAGTGCCGTGGCTATAAGTCCTGGAGGGCGGATCGTTGCCCTCGGTTCCGGGGACACGTTGGCGTTGTGGCGCGGCGATACGGGTGAACTCCTCGGACGCCGCCAAGGTCATTCTATGGCGCTGAATTTCCTTGCCTTCAGCCCGAATGGGGCCTGTGTGGCCGGTGTTGATGCAAGTGAAGTCAAACTATGGTCGGTTCTCGAAGACTGCTATTCTGAGAGAATTCCAATTGTCGGAGCGGATGGGAACCCGGTATCGTTGGAACTGCCACAGATAAAGCCTGGTGGGGGGAGGGTTTTTGCCTTCGGGAATCTCGTGCGGTATCTGGCTACCACCGACACGCACGGGCGATTGTTCTTGTGGGATGTACCTTCTTTCAAACTCGCCGCGACATGGGAGGCTCACAAGGCCTGCGTCAGAGGGCTGGCGTTCAGCAGCGACGATCAATTATTGGCTTCAGCCTCTGTGGAGGGTACGGTCAAAATCTGGCGCACGGCGACACAAGAGCCTGTTCTAACCGTGGAAGACGCGGAGGAACAGTTCTTTGCCGTAGCCTTCTCGCCGGACAGTGCGCGTCTGGCCGTTGGGACGGGAGACCACATTCCCCGCGCGGGCCGCGAATATGAAATCCGCGTGCTCGATACAAGTAATGGCCAGTGCATACTAACGACCGACCGGGCGCCGCATCCCGTCTACGCGCTGGCGTACAGCCCTGACGGCCGCTGGCTCGCCGCCGGGCGAGCGGTCAGCGGCGATGAGGGCGTGCTTCATGTCATGGACGCTGGCTCAGGGGGTATTGTCTCAGAGCACGAAGCCGAAATAGGCATCCCGTGGGAGATAACTTTCACGCCCGATTCGCGGGGCGCGATCGTTCTGGGCTCCCGTACCCAGCCGTTCTTGTGGGACTTGGACGAACGGCGCGAGGTATGGCGTTTGCTCAAGACGCAAGCCCTCCAAGTGGCTATGCATCCCGCTGGAGATCGCTTTGCCCTGGTTGCCATTCCCAATGAAGTGTCCGTTCATGCAGTGTCGGACGGGCGGGAACTAATCGTTCTCGAGCAGGAGGGGCAATGGCCTGCGGCGTTCTCAGCCGACGGGCGCGTGTTGCACTTCTCCGGCGATGTCGCGTCAGCCTATTCCACCGCCTGGATGGCCTCTGTTCAATCGGAGAGCGTCGCGCTCCGCGATGAGTCCGCCGTTTTTCAAGAGGGGCTTCTCAGTTTGCAGGAACACCTGGCTTTGGACCCTTGAGGGCGAACACATGATTTCCACTGCGAGAATGGGGCCACCAGCGCAAGGGTGCTTTCAGATCACCCGAGAACAGGAGAAGGAAGCACCGTGATCGTTGGCATTGTCGGAATATCCGGGAAAAACAAGGGCGCCATCTGGGCCATTGGGGAAAGGCCTCTCGTTATGGGACGGGGCTCTGAATGCGACATCTGCGTCGAGGATTCTATCGTGTCGCGAAAGCACTGCCGGATCGCTAACGATGGAAGCAGCCTTCATTTCCAAGATTTGGGAAGCCGCAACCTGGCTTTGGTAAACGGCGTGCCGTCTGAGGAAGTGGTTTTAATGGTTGGCGATGAGATCGCTCTTGGGAGCGAGTTGTTTGTCGTTGCCGCGGAGCCTAAGAAGCGAGGGGCCAATAGTCAGAACGCAGAGGAGTCTGAAACGGGCGGCCTTTCCGGCAAGGAACTCGTCTCCGTGAAGTGTGATGATTCTGAATTGTCGCACAGGTTGAGGCCTCGAACGGTGCGGGAATTTTCCCTGCTTCATGACGTTGCCTTCGATTTGAGCACCTGCGATTCCGTGGCGGAACTTATGGCGCGGATTGGACGATGGCTAAATGACATATTGAATCCACAGTCCCTTTGGATTGCCCGGGCGTTCAATGGGGACGACCTTGTGTTTTATCCTACCTTCAGTTCCGGTCAGGACCCAAGCGAACGCGCGCCCCTACAGACAATTCGCGCTGCTCTTCGTGAGCACAGGGGCATTATGCTTGCCGAGGAAAGCCTGCGGGCAGGCCATAGCGGCCGGTTGTTTACCATGGTCATGCCGGTCAGTGTTGGCGGGATCAACATCGCGGCCATTGCTGTGAAGATGACGCCACGCGAAGGCTACGATGCCGAGTACGAACTCGAGTTTCTGGCTCTGCTAGCGAAATCTCTGGCCCCTTTCATTCACGCCATTGAGAACATTGAACGGCTTGAAAAGGACACCGCTTACTTCCGGGCGCGGGCTAATGAGTCACCGATCCTGGTAGGCGCCAGCGATGCAATGCTGCGCGTTCAAGAGGCGATTGCCAAGGCGGCGGGTTCCGAGTTGAACGTGCTCTTCATCGGTGAGACGGGAACAGGCAAAGAACTCGCTGCTCGTACGTTGTACGCGCAATCGCGCCGCTCTTCAGGGCCTTTCATTGTAGTGAATTGCGCAGCCGTTCCAGGCGACCTCCTCGAGAGCCAGCTCTTTGGACACAAGAAAGGCGCTTTTACCGGCGCCGTCAATTCTCATATCGGTCTATTGACGCAGGCACATGGGGGCACACTGTTCTTGGACGAAGTCGGCGACATGAGTCTTGAGTGCCAAGCGCGGATACTCCGCGCGATCGAGAGTGGAACATTCCGCGGCGTCGGCGCGAAGAAGGAGACGTATGTTGACATGCGCGTAGTGGCAGCCACTAACGCGGATTTGCATGAGAAGATCAAGCGGGGGGAGTTCCGCGAAGATCTTTTCTACCGGCTCAATGGTTTTGAGATCCACATCCCCCCCCTTCGCGACCGCCCTGCCGACATCCCGGTTCTCGCCCATCACTTCTTTGAATTGGCGAGAAGCCAAGCGCGGCATGTGCTGAAAGGCATCGCGCCCGAGGCTCTCGAGCACCTTCAATCCCGGGCCTGGCCCGGCAACGTCCGCGAGCTTCGCAACACCATATTGAGGGCGGTGGCGGTTGCAGGGGATGATGTTATTGGACTTCGCGACCTCCTTCTCCGACCTGAACCTCTGGCTGCTGACGAACCGGACGGGCCTCTTCAAAGTCTCCGCGAGGCGGAAAAGAGCCACATCTCGGCCGTGCTCAAGCTTTGCGACGGGGATGTGCGCAAGGCGGCCCAAGTGCTCCACGTGGGCGTCAGTACACTTTACAAGAAGCTCTCTAAATTCAACATCGGAGCTTAGTCTAGGACCACTTTGGCACTGGTTCTCGGCTTCCCGGTGTGACATCTGCTGCGAGTTTCTCTGTTTTTCCAAAGCATTGGAAGAACAGAGAAACTCGTCAAATATCGCGTGTGCCTTTGGCACTGCCTTCCCTGCTATATCGCTCTGTCCCCCAGGGGCTTACCCCGTTCTCCCCTCTTCTGTCCTGGACTGGGCACAGGTCTTGCTGTTCCATGGTTAGGGTTGAATGCCGGTCTAGGGGAACCATGCGAAAACTCGGGATTCCCTCTTCAAGCCCAGTAAGGGAATGAAGTGGAGTTACCCCGAATTTGCGGACACGCAGGGACGGATGCTTTTTGCCATGAGTTGGGCTTCAAAGTCAACGGGTGTTCGGTATCCGATGGCGCAACGCGTGCCCGGGCGGATGTCCCCTCAAAGGGGGGTGCACATTATGTCGTGGCAGCGCTTGAAGTGGCCAACACGGTTCGCGGGGTATCACGAACAGAAGTTGCCTGGTGAAGGTGTGCGGGGTTCCATATGGGGAATTGCACTGAATACTGGAGGAGGAAGGAATGGTGAGAGACCTAGAACAAAAACATGTTGTGATCCAAGTTGGCCGGAGTCGGGTTGCGGCCTGTCTCCTAATCTCATCAATTATTACATTCATATCAATACTTCACGCAAGTAACAGCTTTGCCCAGGGTTCCTTCCTTTGGGCGGACCGGATAGGCGGCACAAGCAGTGAGTACTCGTACAATAGTCGTGTAGACGATTCTGGTAACGTCTATTTTGTCGGCAAGTTTCAGGGAACCGTTGACTTCGATCCGGGCGTAGGCAGTCTCAATCTCACTTCGGCAGGGGGCACGGACATATTCGTGTCGAAGCTGAATGCCAATGGCGGTCTTGTATGGGCACATGCTATAGGCGCGGCGGGCACGGATGAATGCTATGGGATAGCTTTCGACGACTCCACCAATGTGTATATTACTGGTAGTTTTAGTGGTACAGTAGACTTTGATCCGGGCGTGGGCACTTCAAATCTCACATCATCTGGCTTGTGTGACATATTCGTTTGTAAGCTGGATTCGAGTGGGAGTTTTGCATGGGCCAGGGCCATGGGCGGTGCCTCTGCAAATGAAGGGGGATGGGGTATCGCTGTTGATGGCTCAGGTAGTGTCTACATATCAGGCGATTTCGGCGGAACGGCCGATTTTGACCCGGGCGCCGGCACGTATAACCTGACATCGGCAGGAACACAAGATATTTTCGTGTCAAAACTGGACTCTAGTGGAAACTTCGTATGGGCTAAGCGCATGGGCGCCGCAAGTAATGATATGGCCAGAGGTTTAGTGTTGGATGGCTCGAATAACGTGTATACGGTTGGTTGGTTTTGGAATACGGTTGATTTCGATCCGGGTGCAGGAACTCAGAACCTCACTGCAGCGGGATTGAATGACACATTCGTGTGCAAACTTGATTCGAGCGGAGGTTTCGTCTGGGCCAAGGCCGTGGGCGGCGTCGGAAACGACGGCTCAGAGTACGTCGCACTTGACAGTGGCGGCAACGTTTACGTCACCGGCGATTTCGGTAGCACGGCCGATTTTGACCCGGGCGCCGGCACGTATAATCTGACATCGGCGGGGGGGCAGGACGCCTTTGTGCTAAAACTGGACTCTAGTGGGAGTTTTGTATGGGCTAAGCGCGTGGGCGCCGCAAACAATGACAGGTGCAAAGCTGTAACGTTGGATAGCTCGAATAACCTGTATACGGTTGGCGGGTTCTGGAATACGGTTGATTTCGATCCGGGCGCGGGCACTTATAACCTCACTGCGGTGGGATTGAATGACGCATACGTGTTGAAACTTGATTCGAGCGGAGGTTTCGTCTGGGCCAAGGCCGTGGGCGGCGGCGGAAACGACGGCCTATGGGGCGTCGCACTTGACAGCACTGGCAACGTTTACGCCAGCGGTGATTTCGGCGGAACGGCCGACTTTGACCCGGGGGCCGGCACGTATAATCTGACATCGGCCGGGGGACAGGATGTCTGTGTCCTTAAACTTCTAGACGACACAACGCCTCCTGCGGTCCAATCCCTCACACGTGCGGATAGTAGTCCCACGAATGCATCTTCTGTCGACTTCACGGTCGTTTTCAGCGAGAGCGTCACAGGCGTAGACACCACTGATTTCGCTGTTGACGCCACCGGTGTGTCAGGCGCATCAGTTACGGGCGTATCGGGCAGTGGGGATACGTACACGGTTTCTGTAAACACAGGTTCTGGAAACGGGACACTTAGTATCGATGTGTCAGATGACGATTCGATTCAAGATGCCGCGAGCAATGCGTTGGGTGGCGCGGGCGCAAGCAATGGAGATTATACTGCTGGAGAGAGCTACGCTATTGATAAGATAGCGCCTATAGTGACTATTGGCGCCCCTTCGGTGACAGACACGGATACAGGGCCCGTGACGTACACAATCACCTATACGGGGGCGGACTCTGTCACATTGGCGAACGGCGATGTGTCTCTGAACACGACGGGCACCGCCACCGGCGCGGTCAATGTTACAGGTTCAGGCACGGCGACGCGGACGGTCACCATCTCAAGCATAAGCGGCGACGGGACACTAGGCATCTTGATTGGAGCCCTGACGGCTTCGGACTTGGCAGGAAATACGGCCGGGACTGCAGGTCCCAGTACAACTTTCAACGTAGATAACACGGCGCCTATTGTGGCTATTGGCGCCCCTTCGGTGGCAGACACGAATACAGGGCCCGCGACGTACACAATCACCTACACGGGGGCGGACTCTGTCACATTAGCGAACGGCGATGTGTCTCTGAACACGACGGGCACCGCCACCGGCGCGGTCAATGTTACAGGTTCAGGCACGGCGACGCGGACGGTCACCATCTCGAGCATAAGCGGCGACGGAACACTAGGCATCTCGATTGGCGCCCTAACGGCTTCGGACTTGGCAGGGAATACGGCCGGAACCGCTGGCCCCAGTGCGACCTTTAATGTAGATAACACGGCGCCTGGCGTGTCCATCAGCGCATCCTCGTTGACAAATACGAATACAGGGCCCGTGACGTACACAATCACCTATACGGGGGCGGACTCTGTCACATTAGCGAACGGCGATGTGTCCCTGAACACGACGGGCACCGCCACCGGCTCGGTCAACGTTACCGGTTCAGCCACGGCGACGCGGACGGTCACCATCTCGGGCATAAGCGGCGACGGGACACTAGGCATCTCGATTGGCACTCTAACGGCTTCGGACTTGGCGGGGAATACGGCGGGAGCCGCCGGCCCGAGTGCAACGGTCAATGTGGACAACACGGCGCCGTCGGTGACGGTCAACAACCTGACCACCGACGACGATACGCCGGAGTTGACGGGTACGATAGATGACGCAACCGCGAGCCTATCGGTCACGGTAGACGGCCAGACTAATCCAGCCACGAACAACGGGGACGGGACATGGACGTTGGCCGACAATATCCTGACTTCCCTGGCCGATGGCGTCTATGATGTGTCGGCTACAGGAACTGATGCGGTGGGGAACGCGGGCAGCGATGGCACCACGAATGAACTAGTCGTCACAGAAGGAGAAGAGTTACCGACAATGGGACTTCTAGGAGTTGTCCTACTGACACTTGCGCTTGTGGGACTGGGCATAGCGGGCCGCGCTTCCAGAAAATCCGACATATAGACGCGAAGCATAATAAGTGCCCTCGTTCACGAACGATACCAGTTCTTGAGACTGTGCCTGAGAAGTGACGGCATCGTTCTATACTGGTAGTCGACAAGGAGGGGGCAGAGATGAAGCACATCAGTGTGACAAGCAAACTCCCGAGCCGAGCTCAATCCACCTGCGAAGCCTGCCTGGCGTTGAAGACGTACACCACCGGGTGTTCGGACATGGCGCAGGACAAGTGCGAGTCGAAGGGGTATTGCGAAGAGGACGCTTGACGGCCGCTTCCATCCGGCGGCAGGCACCGATTGAGCCGTCATGAAATGGGCCGCCGCGCGGCGACGTGAACTTCCTGGCAATGGCAGGCCCGCGCGTCTTGCTGTGCGTGGCTTAATAGGGTGACGGCACGGGATTGCCTTCGGAGTCAATCGGATAGCCGCCCTTCATGTCGCTGTCGAAGAAGTAGTTGTTCTTGTGGCGGAACCATCCCACGCCCCAGCGCCGGTTGTTGCCGTTGTAGATGTTGAAATCGGTGGTCCAGCCGAACCTCTCGGCGGTGACGTGGCCGTCACACCAGATAACGTTGGCGGTTCGGAGATGGCGGAAGTGGATACTGGGCGATGGGTGGCCCCAGTCGGGGCAGCCCTTGGGATAGTCCTGATTGACGAAGTAGGGCGGTTCGAGGAAGCCGTACTCGACCAGGTCGTCTTCGACCGGGATGGCGGCGTCGGCGAACATGATCGTGTTGACGGGTGAGCCTATCGAACTGGCGGAGACGCCGTTTTTCGGGGCGTCGGTATAGCTGTCCACACGGTACGTGCCGCCGACATAGGCCGCGTTGTATCCGTATCCGCCCGTGCCTGCCTCGAAAGCTAGGACTCCTTCGCCGAGTTTGGCGTATTCCATGAAGACAGGGCATTGCAGCACCTCCTGCTCGGGCATGTATTCGGTGAGCAGGCCCTTCCTGGGATCGAAGGCGCTGTTTGAGTCGGCCGTCTCGCGGCGTCCATGCCAGCGGACTCGTCCGCCGAAGCCGTCGTTGATATCGGGAGCGGCGGGGCAATAGCGCCCGTTATTCTCGTCGGCGTACATGGTGTTGGCGAGAAAGAGCTGTCGCAGGTTGTTGACGCACTGGACGGAATACGCGCGTTGCTTAACCTTGGAGAGCACGGGCAGCAATATCGAAAAAAGGATGCCGATGATGGCTACCACAACCAACACCTCGATCAGTGTGAGTCCGGAACGGCGTGACATTTAACGGCCCCTCGTCTTTGTGGCGGCCCCTCGACGCAGGGCGAGGGCCGCAGCTATGAACAGTGCAACAAACAAGTCCCGCGCGCGCATGGGCAACGGGACGTACTCATCCGGTGTGTAGGTTCCTCCGCCTATGAGGCGGGACTGCGCGGCGTCGGCATAGATGGCGACCTGGAAGGTGCCGTCCAAGGCGGGGGTCTCAACGGTGAAAGAGAAGTAGCCGTTTCTAGTCGTTACCTGGAAGCCGGGCGTGGCGGTGTCGGCATCGACGCTGAGGATCGTGGCGCCGGAGGTTGTAAGGGTGAGCTCGGCGCCGTCAGCGACGGTGTTGGCATACATGTCCGTCACGCCGGGCGGGCCGGGGGTCATGCCGAGGGACACAGGGCCGGTGCCGACGGGCTCTTGCATGCGCAGATAGACGCCGCGCGATGGAGCGCCGGCTATAAAGGCATAGTCGAGGGAGCCGGTTGCCGTACCTTCGACGGAGGTCGCGGTGAACCTGGCCTGACGCACACGGGTCGGCGGCTGAACCTCAAAGGTTATCGCGCCGCCGCTCGTGGCCACTTGGACGCCGGCCTGTTGCGCGTCGGCATCGGCTGTGGCGATGACGCCGTAGTCGGTGGTCACCGTGATCAAGGCGCCGTCGCGGACAACATCGCCGACGGTATCCATGATGGCGGCGCTGGCCACCTGGACAGTATTGGCGGGGTTGGCGACGCATTGGCCGGCAGGGTCGGCGGTTAGCGTGATGGCCCCTGCCGGGGGCGGCGCGGGCCCCGTATCACCGGCGCCTGCCGTGGAGGCAAGAAGGAAGAGGCCGGGATAGCGGCTGCGAAATGTCAGCTCGTTTGCGTCCGCGTTGACGGTAACATCGGAGATTCCCGTTTGGACGTAGGCGCCGCTCACCAAGCGGTAAGGCTGAAGGGATGCTTCGTCCAGGCCGGTGATCTCGGAAGCCGTATAGTGGATGGTTAGCTCGGCTTTCTGAATGCCCGCGGACACGAAGTCGGATATGGACGCCTTGAAGCGCCGAACCGCGCTGCTCTTGACGAGCGCTTCGTCGGGCAAGGCTCCGCCCGGGTCGCTGGGCTCGATAATGTCTACGTTGACGCTGTAGGCGCGGCCGGTGTCGGTGCGGGCCTCATCGGCATACAGGGTGATCCGGTCTCCCAGGGCGTCATGCGCCGTGCCGAGTTGGGCGCCTGACGGGCTGCCGCCCTCTATGTCGGGGATTTCGAGGGGCAGCATGGTGCTTTCCGGGCGATCCGGATCGGTGCCGGCGACTTCTTCCTCGTATACGTCGAGGATCCCGTCTTCGTCGGTATCGACTTCGGGCGCGACGTCCACGACGGCGTCGATTTCGGGACTGGCGTCGAGAAACTGCTGCATATCGCGCTGGACAAAGGCGCTGAGCCTGATGAAGTGGAAGCGGTCGATGCCGGCCGCTTGCCCGGCGCTATCCACGGCCCATTGGATATCAAAGGCGTCGCCGCCGCCGCTCCGGGAGGTCATGCCGACGCTCAGAGGATCGTCGGGGCGAACGTAGTTGTCGAGATAAGGCACGAGGGTGGGACTCATCTCGGCATATCCCCAGTTGTACTCGATATTGTCATTGCTGGAATCACTGTCCAAGAGCAGGTTCGGATTGGTGATGTTTCCCGCGAGAACCAGTTCGTTCGGAGAGGCATTTGAGATACCGGCGGGCTCGACCACCATCGGGAAGGCCGCGTAGGAGTATGATCGGCTGCCGGGGATGAGGTACCACGGGTCGTTGGCCAGGCCGTCGCCGTTGACATCCTCGCTGATCTCGATGAGGGCGGGTTCCTGGAATTTCCGTTGGGAGTTTCCGCCCACCCAGAAGGCGTTTGAGTAGACGATGCAGTCGAGTCCGAAGGGGTTGGCGGGGTCGTCGAGGACGGGGTCATCGAAAGAAAGAACGAGGTAGCCGCGATCGCTCTCGGAGCAGGTCCCCAGACTTACGACAGAGCTATTGTCTGGGGTGGAGGGCCCTCCGCCGCTTGGCGGCCCCAATGCTTCGTCGGGGTCGTCGTATCCCGAGGCGGCCGAAAGGGGAGCATACTCGATCACCGCGTCGGCCCAGGGATCGGCGGCCGCCATGCAGGCGGCGAGGCAGCCGGCGGCCGTGGCCAGGAAGCTAACGAGGCCGTCTCTCGTGCTCATCACACCACTCCATCCTATCGGTAAGGCCGAGGCCGCGCCTTGCGGTGCGGCCCCGGCCGGTGGTTCTTCACTCTGCGTATCGAGGGCTCATCACCGGAGCCTGCGATACATGGATCGGGCCAACCCCGCGGTCAGTAGCAAGAGCCCCGCCGCGCCGATTGCCGGCAGGCCTACGTAGTCGGCTTCCGGCACCCAGCCGGTGCCACTGGAAACGCCGTAGATATGGCTCAGAGCCGCGTTGTACAGGGCGGTATACCAGGGGTAAGCCGCCGTATCGGGCGTTAGGGTCTCGTCGATGGCGCCGGTACCGGGATCGACCATCTGTATGGCGTTTCCGCCGACAAGCACCTTGCCGGCGGTCGTCACATCGCTCGGGCCGGAGCCGTCGTAGGCGCCCGAGGCGCCGATGGCGGTTTGCGCGGTCCAGGCCAGCGTGCCGGACGTGTTGTAGGCGGCGATCAGGTCGGCGGCCGACACACGCCTGAGCTGGTTGCTCTGAAGGGCCCAGGTTGCGTAGTCGTAGAGATAGTCCATGGCGTACACATAGGCGCCGGCGGCGTCGACGGCCAGCGCCGACGAGGCCACGCCTTGCCCCGCCGGTATGGCGGCGGCGGCGGGCTTGTCGATAATGCTCTTGTAGGAGGCTACGCCCCCAGACAGGGAGAAGACACCGAGTTCGGTGGTGCTGTAGTCGCTCTTCACCCTGTCGATCACCACGAGGTCGGCGGTGAGGAAGGCGCCCCAGTAATGACTGAGAACGCCAATGGAGGGATTCTCTGAGGCATCTTTCGGCGCGTCAACGTCGAAGACGTACAGATTGTCTCCGCCGCCGTAGCCGGTGCCGAGCAGCACGGTGTGGCCATCCGGCGAGAGGGCGATAAACGCGGGGTCGCCGGAATAGCCCGTGGCGATGGCCGTGAAGCGGTCGAGGCTGGGCTCGTCTTGAAGATAGAGGCTTTCGCCGTCCCAGACGAGCAGTCGCCCATCGGATAGGTCGGTACACATAACGAAGTATCCAACCGGTGACGGGAAGTGTTTGTAGGACGTGTAGTCCTGGGCAGCGGCGGGTGCGGCGATCAGCACCACGCCGGACCCCAGCACTATGGAGACGAATAATACTTTGCTCACAATTTCACCCTTTCTCACTGTGTTGGCATAACACAACAATTGCCTGAAACTAACGAGAATAAGGGCGAGAAAACGTAGGCAGGAATGGCCGAATGGCCGTATATCCTGCGGCAACCCTTCTCGCGAAGTTGCTGCATTAACAACTTGATGTGGGTAGGTCTTCTGGCTTCCGGCTCGTCCTAGTCACCGCGCCTTCCCGCCCCGTAGGGCAGTGGCATGGTTGCGGCTTTCGTCCCCGGTTACAGCAGCGCGCCTGCGACGGATTTGCACCGCTCTTCCCTTACCCGTTTTCGATTCTTAGCGAATTCACCTCCTTTCGATGTTACGGCCCATGCTTCTATATATGTGACGAGGAGCGAGTATACGCCGGCACCCCGGGGCTGTCAACAGCGCAAGGCGGTTCAAAATGGGCACGTCGGCGTGGTCCTATGTCCCAAGCACGCGCGCCGGAGGCAGGCAGGATGCCTGCACCACAATCTCCGGCAGGGTGGAGGGCCTGCGCTACGCGCCGGCAGCGAGGACGCGCGCCACGAGGCCGTCTTCGCAACATGGGCCGGTGAGCGGCTCGCCGCGCAATGCCGCGGGGACGGCCCAGAGCATCATGTCCTGGTAGTAGTCGGCGCCGAAGGTGCGCTGGCCCGTGTCGTTGTCGCCGCGCATGATGTTCGGGGCGTCCCAGGTGTAGGCCCAGCGGCAGGTGATGTTGTGCATGCAGCGGCGTAGGAGGTCGAGGCCGAATCCGCCGCGCCCTTCGTACATGTAGGTCATGGCCAACATCATCAGCTCCGGCGGGAAATAGCTGTAGGGCCCGTAGCCGCCGACCTTGGCGCGGGTGCCGTCGGGATTGGCGTAGTTCACCGCGCCCGACTGACTGAGGTCGCAGTTGAGCCGGAGCGTATCGAGGGTCGTTGCCACGCGCTCGTCCGGAAACACGCCGGGCACGCCGTGCCAGCGGGCAATCCACTGCCCATCGAGCTGGTATCCGAACACGAGTTCCGACTTCTCGCCCGTCTCAGGCTCATGGAAGTTCAGGTAGTACCGGCCCGTCCACAGGTGCTCCTCCAACGCGGCCGCGCCGGCCTCGAGCCAGGCGTCGCACTTGGCGGCGTAGTCCGCATCGCGCATGGCTTCGGCCATGCGCCGGACAATCGCCACCTGCGCCATGCGCACGCCGCCGGCGTGCGTGGTGTAGCCGCGCCAACCGGGCTCGGGGGCCTCAAACCACTCCGTATCGCCGAGGCCGCCGCTATCGGTGCCGGAGGTGGGCATGGCGACGACCTGCGAATGCCCGTAGGCCGGGCGAAGATTCATCGAGAAGTCGGTACACCGCTTCATCGAGTCCCAGAACTCGCGCAGCAGGGCGTCATCCTCCGACACGCGCCAGAGCCGATCCAGCATGACGGCGTAGCAGGCCCCGTTGAGCACCGTCTGGTAGCCTTTCACGGGTGAGGCCAATCCGAAGGGCTGCTTCTTGTCCGGCTCCTGCGCGGTGCAGCCGCTGAAGATCCAGGGCGGCCGGCCGTCGTCGAACTGGTAAGCCATATAACCGCGAAGCGTCGAGAGCGCCGCATCCGGGAAGAAGTAGACGACGGGCACGTTGCCGTAGAAACTGCACGGCAGACACTCGATCTGCGGACAGCCGCGGGGGCATTCGTTCATGCCGAACAGCCCGTCCTCGGGCCGGCACCATGCGCCGATGGGCTCTTTCGCCTGTCCCCAGACGCCGCACTCGGTGATAAGGTGCAGGTTGTTGATGAGGGCGTCCGCGAGCCAGCCGGGCATTTCGGGCTCCGCGTGGACGGCCTCCTGCCAGGCGATGACGCGAGAGAGAAGCGCCTCGTGATTTGCCGCCATCGCTTCGGCCGCAGCCTGAGCACTCAGGTAGTGCTTGGCATACATGTGGCTGAAGGCGTCCGTCTCTATGTGACTCGGCGCGCCGCCTCCGCGCCAGTGCGGGGCGTACCATGCGAACACCAGCCGGAGCGTCTTGGCCTCGCCGGCATCGAGGGAGAAATCGCAAGCCACCGTCGCTCCCGTCTCGCTTTCCCCGGCTTCGGGCAATTGCCGGCCCATCGCCGCCCACGCGGGGCCATCGCAGGCCAGGGGCCCCCCAATGCGAACGGATTCGCCGTCCAACGCCGCAACCACGTAGCTCATCTCCCAGGGGTCGCCCTGACGCGGGCCCGCGACACACACACCGTTCAGAGCGCCTTCCAGCGGCTCCCGAGTCATGGCTTCCGCGCCTTCGGGTTGCTCGAAGCCGGGGAAGGTGAAGGCGAAAGCACCCTCCTGCGGCGCGTCCGTCGCGTTGCGGAGGTGTATCTCGAAACACGCGGCCGGCATCATCGAGGCCGCCGTGTCGCCCGGGATGAAGGGCGACCACGCACGCACGCCCACCGAGATCGGCGCGTCCGTCTCGTACTCCATGTCCAAAATGGGATAGTGGCCCCAGTAGTCGATCCACTTGGCGATGCGCACGCCTTCGAGCCCGACGTCGGAATAGGCCGGGGAGTAGTCGGTCGATGGAAACAGGGCCGCGGGGCTGTGAATCGGCCGATCCCGCTTCGCGAGCCGATCCGAAACGAGCGCCCATGTCGTGTCCCCCACGCTCAATCCCATGAAGGGGGCGTTCAGCAGCAGCCTCGGCTTCACCAAATGATTGAAGAGCGTGCTGTAACCGAGCATGCCGTTGGCTTCGATATCCACGCAACCGGTGTCGAGCCCGCCGAGGGGCATCCCGCATGTCGGCCGCGGCTGGCCCCGGTACACCACGCCGGTTACTGGCGCCTTGTATCCCGCCGCCTCGAAGCGCACCCATTCGGCGTGCAGTAGGTGTTCTGGAAAGAGGCGCGCGCCTTTCAGCGCCGCGGTTGTGCCATTGGATTCGCCACGTTGCTCAGTTCGTTGCGCATTCATAATCCATCTCCCCAGTGCATGCGCCCCAGTTCCCCAATCCGTGGCCGCCGATTATAGATCCCGTGTGCGCGCAAAGCGAGCCTCGGCGGCGATAGGATCTCTACGCATGTCTGGGGCCTTGGTAAGGCGACGCAGGATGGACTACACTTCCGAAGAGAGGACATGTCTTGGCGCCATACAGCCACACAAAGGATTTCGATTCAGCATGAATGGACTGCTACTAGTGTTGTCGATCCGGCTCGTATGTTTCTTTCCGGCTGCCGCTTGGGGCGAACACAAGGAGGGGGCCGTTGAGTTCTTTGTGAGTCCTCAAGGCAACGACGCTTGGAGTGGGCACTTGGCGTCACCTGACGCCGAGGTCAGTGACGGGCCTTTCGCGACGTTGGAGGCGGCGCGCGATGCGATTCGCCGACTCAAGGAGAGGGCCTCGCAGCCCGTGGAAGGATTCACCGTCTTGTTACGCGGGGGCACGTACGAGCGGGAGGCCGCGTTCCGGCTTGACGGACAGGACTCCGGCCAACCAGACGCGCCGGTTGTCTACCGTGCGTTTCCGGGAGAGCATCCTATCATTAGCGGCGGGCGGAGGCTCCGGGAGTTTCTGCCGGTAACCGACGAAGGTGTACTTGAGCGCTTCGGCGAACAAGCCCGGGCCCATGTGCGCTACGCCGATCTCGAAGCACTGGGAATCACCCGCCTCAAAGATGCCAGTCCAAGCGAGGATGTAAGGCAATATGCCCTCTTCTTCGACGGCGAACCTATGCGGCTGGCTGAATGGCCAAACCGAGACTGGACCACCATCGCCGCCGTTCCCAACGGGCAACGGATGATCGACGCTTCCGGGAAAAAGCGCGGCTTGATGTCGGATCGCATCCAGTACTCGGGCGAGCGCCCACAGCGCTGGCAAACCGTGCGGGATGTTTGGGCTCATGGCTACTGGATGTATGACTGGCACGACGCTTTTCTCAAGGTAAAGGATATTGATACGGAAGCGCAGTGCATCGTCTTGGAGCATCCCGAGGCGAGCACCTTCGGCTTTCGAGAGGGGCAGCGGTTCCGATTTGTGAACGTTTTGGAGGAGCTTGACGAGCCTTCCGAATGGTATCTTGATCAACAGACCTCCCGAATCTACTTTTGGCCCCCGTCGCCCCTCGACGGTGGCGACGCAATCCTGGCGCTGTTACGTGAACCTCTTGTTGCGCTCGCGGATGCATCGGACATCCAGTTGATCGGCCTGACGTTTGAATGCGGCAACAGCCACGGGATAACCATCACGGGAGGCAGCAGGGCCAACGTCGCCGGCTGCAAACTCCGCAACCTGGGCGGCGCCGCGGTATTGGTGTCCGGCGGCGTTCAGCACGTGATCCGCAGTTGCGATCTCTACAATCTCGGTGAACGCGGCATCGGCTTGGCCGGCGGTGACACACAGACCTTGTCCGAGGCGGGGCATGTCGCCGGCAACAACCACATCCACCACTTCGCTCGTTGGAAACGCACCTATTGTCCCGGCGTGTCCATCTCAGGGGTCGGCAACCGCGTCAGCCACAACTACATCCACGATGCGCCGCACGCAGGCATTCTGCTCAGTGGCAACAACCACGTCGTCGAATTGAACGAACTCACACGGCTCTGTCTCGAAACGGCGGACGTCGGCGGGTTCTATATGGGCCGCAACTGGGAAGAGCGCGGGAATGTCATCCGTTACAACTACTTTCATCATCTTGGGGGATTGCACCAGGATTCAAACGCGGTGTATCTGGACGACTTGGCTTCGGGCGTTCAGGTTTACGGCAACGTCTTCTACAAGGTTCACCGAGGGCTCATGCTCGGTGGCGGACGCGACAACCGCATCGAGAATAATGTCTTCGTAGACGCCCATATCTCGATTCACCTCGACGCCCGCGGCCTCGGCTGGTCGCGTCCGCTTATCGAAAGCCGTAAGGGCGGATGGGACATGTATGGCCGCCTGGAATCGGTGCCTTACAACCAGCCGCCCTATTCCACTCAGTATCCGGAACTCGCGAATATTGTCGACGACGAGCCGCTCGCCCCTAAGCGAAACCTTATCGCGCGGAACATCCACGTGGGCCCTCGCTGGCTCGACATGCGTCCCGTAAGCGACGGCCGGGAATGGGGCCCCGCCTGGGTGACTTTCGACAGCAATTTCATCGAAGGCGACCCCGGCTTCATCGATCCGGAGAATGCCGACTTCCGACTGCGCGTGGACTCCCCCGTCTGGAGTTTGGGCTTCAAGAAGATCCCCATCGAGTCCATCGGGCTCGTGAAAGACGAGTCCAGGCAAGATCTTCCTGATAAGTCCAAGTGACGAGCAATCTACTCCGAATGTCTCACGCAAAGTTGTCTTCGGCCCGCTTTTTTCACTTGCGGCTGTGAGAAAAGGGCGGGCCAGCGAAGACGAGGACTTCACCGGTTTCTTAAATGGGCGTCAAGGGACGCGGTCGTTTCAAAGCACTGTGTGCGGGGCGCTCGTCAGTACATCCGATGGCGCGAGAGCCAGTTGGCGGCGGTGAGGTTGACGACGCCGATGAGGGCCATGGGCCAGAACTGATTGAGCATGAGGCGGAATGGTGCGCCCTGAAGGAAGACGCCGCGTAGAATCACCATGAAGTAGCGGAGCGGATTCACGAGCGTGAGCCATTGGACGGGCTCGGGCATGTTGGCGATGGGCGTCGTGAAGCCTGAGAGGATCACGGAGGGCACCAGGAAGAGAAACGCGCCCAGTAAGCCTTGTTGTTGGGTGACGGCGAGGGACGAGATCATGAGTCCTACGCCGATGGCCGACAGTAGAAACAAGGCGAGTCCGGCGTAGAGCGTGAGCAGGCTGCCGAGCAGGGGAATGCGAAACCAGAATACGGCCATGAAGATGATCAGCGAGGCCTCCCCCATTCCGATGATGAGTCCGGGGAGCGCCTTGCCCACCAGGATCTCGAAGGGGCGGTAGGGGGCGACTAGGAGTTGGTCGAAGGTGCCTTGTTCGCGTTCGCGGGCAATGGACAGCGCCGTCACGAGCATGGTAACGACGAGCGTGAGCAGGCCGACAATGCCGGGCACGACGAACCAGCGGCTTTCGAGGTTCGGATTGAACCATGCGCGCACTTCAACGCCGGCGGGAGGAGGCGCCCAGCCATGGCGTTCCGCCCAGGTCCGGTTGAACCGGCTCACGATGGTGCGCACGTAATTCATGGCGATGAGTGCCGTGTTGGAGTTCCGCCCATCGACGATAACCTGGAGTGCGCCTGTCCGGCCACGCAGCAGATCGGCGCTGAATCGCGGTGCGATATGCAGCACGAGAAGCGCGTCCTTGGAGTCGACGAGGGAGGCGATCTGCCCCTCATGGTCGATGCGGGCCACTTCGCGGAAGTGAGGGGAGCCGTTGAATCCGGCGATCAGTTCGCGGGACGCCCCACCCGTGTCTTCGTTGTAGACAACAAAGGGAACGTCCGTCAGGTCGTACGTGGCCGCATAGCCGAACACGAGCAACTGGACGATGGGCGGAACCACCACCACAACGCGGCTCTTCTTGTCCTTGAAGAGGCTCAAGAACTCTTTCTTAACCAAGGCTGCGATTCGCCTCAACATCCGGCGTCACTCCAGTTTCTTTCGCGCCATGCGCCGGCTCAATCCAAGAAGGATGACGGCCATCACAACCAAGGCGAAGGCGTTCGGCAGGATTACGCTCCAGACGTCGCCCGCGAGAAAGATTGTTTGCAGGATGGCCACGAAGTAGCGCGCCGCAATCACGTGGGTGATGAACTGCACCGCTTTCGGCATGCTGTCGATATCGAAGATGAATCCGGAGAGAAGAAAGGCGGGAAGGAAGGTGACGATGATGGCGGCCTGGCCCGCCACGAACTGGTTCTTTGCCAGGATCGAAATGAGCAGGCCCATGCCGAGGGCCACCACCAGAAACAGGGAAGCGGCGGCGAATAGGACGAGGAGCGAACCGCGAAGCGGAACGCCGAACACCCAGACGGCCATGGTTACGGAAAGCGCCATACCGCCCATGCCCAGAATGAAGTACGGAATCACCTTGCCGAGGATGATCTCCCGCATGGCCACGGGCGTCACCATCAACGCCTCCATCGTTCCGCGCTCCCATTCCCGGGCGACAACCATGGCCGTCAAGAGCGCGCCTATCAAGGTCATGATCACGGCGATCAATCCGGGAACGAGGTAATTGCGGCTGCGCACTTCCGCGTTGAACCACACGCGCTGCTCCATCTGCACGGGGATACTGATGGGCGAATGCCGTTCGATGGCCAAGTGCTGGAGCCACGTGGCCACGGCTCCCTCCACGTAGCCGGAAATGATGCGGGCCGTGTTGGCGTCCACGCCGTTGAGAAGGAGTTGCACCGGCGCATCGCCGCTCGATTGCAGGCGCTCGGTGAAATCGGAGCGCAAGCGGATGATGGCGTCTACACGGCGCTCCATCAGCGCGGCCTCGGCTTCTCGCATATCGAACAGCGTCACGGGCTCGAAATACTTGGATTCTCGGAAGACGCCGGCGAAGCTCGCGGTCGTGGCATCGGGCAGTTCCATGACGATGGCAATCGGGACGTGTTTGGCGTCGAGGGACACGCCATATCCGAAAAGCAGTAAGAGGATGACGGGCATCAAGAATGCAATGGCGATGCTGCTCGGATCGCGCAACACCTGCTGGAACTCCTTGCGCACGAGTCCCCGCAGTCGCATCGCCCCGCCGCCGCGCCTCTCGCGCCGCGCGTTCATGGCTGCCCGCTCCCTGCATCATGGCGTTCGATGAGGCCGATGAACGCCTCCTCCATGGTGGGTGCAGGGCATTCGCCCGATTTCGCGTCGGCCTTAATCTCCGCGGGCGAGCCCAACGCGAGGACTTCGCCCGCGGCCATGATGGCCAGGCGGTCGCAGTATTCGGCCTCTTCCATGAAATGGGTCGTCACCAAGACGGTGACGCCGCTCTGGGCGAAGGCGTTGATATGGCTCCAGAATTCCCGGCGCGCAACCGGGTCGACACCGGAAGTCGGTTCATCGAGGAACAGAATCTCTGGTTCGTGCATGAGGGCGCACGCAAGGGCCAGCCGCTGCTTGTAGCCCAAGGGCAGCTCACTACTGGTTGCGTCCGCGAAGCCGGCCAGTTGGAATTGTTCCTCCGCCCACTCGAGTCGTTCGGCGCGGCGGCCGCGCTTAAGTCCGTAGGCACTGCTGAAGAAGAGCAGGTTCTGATACACACTCAGGTTTCCGTAGAGGGAAAACTTTTGCGACATGTAGCCAATCCGCGCCCGTGTCGCGGCGGCCGCCCGTCGGAGGTCCATGCCGGCGACTCGTAGCGATCCGGCGCTGCGGGAAGGAGGCCGCAAAGCATGCGAAAGGTGGTTGATTTTCCGGCCCCGTTGGCGCCGAGCAAACCGAAGACTTCGCCCGTTCGCACCTCGAAGGAAATGCCCTTGACGGCGTAGAAGTCGCCGAATCTGCGCTGCACGTCCCGAACTTCGATAACCTTGTCCTCATCTCCGCTCAGGTTTCTTGGAGAGGCCGAAGGTGTGGAGGCGGGGTGTTCTTTCGGCTCGATGCTCTTTTGCAGCGAGGTGATGTAGCCGTCTTCGAATCGTGGTTCGACGGCGACGGCCTTGGCGCCATCGACATCGGGCAGCAGGTCGCGCAGCACCGGCGCCTCCGCGTCTTTCATTACCAGGCGGACGGTGTCTCCGTGGATCACAGCGTCGAGCACGCCCTCCGCCCGAGCGAGGCGTTCCTGCACGGCGCGCTTCTTCATATCCGGCGCGGTGACGGCGTAGGTACGGCCCTGGAGGGGCTTGGTGAAGTCGCCGGGCGGCGCCTGCCCGAGCACCTCGCCCTCGTGCAACAAGACGACATTCTCACAACGCTCCACCTCGTCGAGGTAGGCGGTGCTGAGCAATACGCTCATGCCTTCTTCGTCAACGAGATGCACCACAATCGCCCACAGTTCGCGGCGCGACACCGGGTCGACACCCACGGTGGGTTCGTCTAGGAGAAGTAGTCGAGGGGGCCGCACGAGCGTGCAGGCCAGGCCGAGTTTCTGCTTCATGCCGCCGGAAAGACGCCCCGCCAGGCGCGCCATGAATGGGGCGAGGCCCGTCATGTGCATCAATTCTTCGTATCGAGAAGGCCGAGCCGCCTTAACGACGCCCTGTAGATCGGCGTAGAGGTCCAGGTTTTCCTTGACTGTCAGGTCTTCATAGAGTCCGAAGCGCTGCGGCATGTATCCGATGGTTGCCTGCACGGCGAGCGGCTCGCTCACCACGTCGATGCCGAGGGCTTCAATGCGGCCCGAGTCGGGCGAGAGCAGCCCGGCCGCCAACCGCATGAGGGTGGTCTTTCCGGCGCCATCGGGCCCGACAAGGCCCGTGATGCATTTCGGACGTGCTTGGAAAGAGACTTCGCGAAGCGCGGCCGCCTTCCGTTCTCCCTTGCCGAAGGTCTTGCTCACCTTCTTGAAGAGAAGGGCCGCCCCATCGCTTGCGGCGGCGGGGAGCGCCGCGCCCGATGCGTCTTCCGATGAGGGCGTCATCAGGAAGGCTCTTGTCCGGATACCCCCTCCGATCCGGCTTCTCTTTGAGGAGCGGGTTGGTCGAGCGGAATGGTTACCGTGGCGGGCATTCCCAAGCGAAGTTCCCCCGTGTCATTCTTGACGTAGACTCGCACCTGGTAGACGAGCTGCGTGCGCAGTGCGCTCGTCTCGACGGACTTGGGGGTGAACTCGGCGGTGGGCGAGATGTGGCCAACCCAGCCAGCGTACTCCTTGCCGGGATAGCTGTCCGTCGTGACTTGCGCCGTCATTCCCGGGCGTACCTTTCCCAGGTCCGGCTCATCGATGTAGGCCCGCGCCCAGACGGGGTCCGTCAAGGCCAACGTATAGACGGGCGTGCCCGGCGAAGCCATGTCGCCGGACTCGAGAATCCGGTTCCGAATGACGCCGGAGGACGGCGCCTTTAGGACGGCGTCGGCGAGGTTCTGCCGCGCAAGCGCGAGTTGGGCTTCATAGGCGCTCAAGGTCGCCTTTGCGGCCGTGATATCCTCTTTCCGCGGGCCGGCCACGGCCAGCCGCAGTGCCTGTCGGGCCGCCTCGAGTTTGGATTGCGCCACATTCGCCGCCGCCTCGGCATTATCGGCGGCCAGTTGGGACGTCGAATTCTCCTTCTTGAGATCGCGCAGACGGATATAGATGCGCCGCTGGTTAACGGCTTCGGCTTCGGCCGCGGCGACTTCCGCCCGGGCCTGCTCTATTTCCTCGGCGCGCGTCCCGCTCTCGAGCCGCGAAACCACGGCCTTCTGTGCGGCTACTTGCGCCTCGGCCTGCGCCACCGCATGCTCCAGCCGATCCGTCTCCAGCTTAGCGAGCAGTTGTCCTTGCTGGACGCTGTCCCCTTCTTCCACGTTCATGGCCGCGATCCGATCGGCCGC
This sequence comes from Candidatus Hydrogenedentota bacterium, assembly GCA_963674865.2. Taxonomy (GTDB): domain Bacteria; phylum Hydrogenedentota; class Hydrogenedentia; order Hydrogenedentales; family SLHB01. Next base: position 1,764,851 of record CAXXYE010000009.1, on the reverse strand, counting down.
CCTGAAGGCGAGTTGGACTTCCCGGATCTCCACGTTGCCGTGCAACGTGAGATGATCCTGGGCCGCGTCGCCCGCCTGGCGAAACCGCCAGGCAGCGGCCACGACGGCTCCAATGCAGACAACAAGAATCACGCCCGGGATGAGCTTCTTCATCGCTGATGCCCCGGCCTCGCCGCCAAAGAAACGGCATCTTGTGGAAGCAAGGCACAATCTCCTTCTGACTCGGTAACGCTTGGTGCAGATAAGCTATAAGTTCCCACCTTACAAATGCAACAAGAACGCTCACGCAGGTATTTCTCGCTCCTGACGGGCCACGACTCGGAAGACGCGCACCCCAGAGCGAGAAGGGGCCCTTGTGGGGTCTGGATCCTGGGAATCTCGCCATTGCCTCAGCACCACTCCAACGTTTCGCAGACTGTGCCGGGGGTTCGAGATCACCAAAGCCGCGCTTTGTCAACATGGCTGCCTCTATGGTAGCTTATTGCGTGTTTAGGGGCTGCGGCCCATCTTTCGGCCCGAGTGGAATGCACGGACGGGGCCGAGCGTAGTTGTCATCATTCACCACCATACCGAGTTCGCGACAGGCGTGCCGCGCGTCGGCGTCTTGGCGGCGGGCGTCCAAAGCGGAGGGAAAGCGGGTGTCTCTGAGGGATGCGCCACGGTGTTCGCCTGAAGGCCATGCCCGGCGTCCGTACGAGCGGCCCTTCACCCGCCGCGAGCGGGAACGTGTGACGCTGCTGTTCGGCGGATTACCGCGTGTGTACCAGGCCCTCATCGAAGCGGCTATGGCCCCCCTCGGCTACCGCACCAAGGGATTGCCGACGCCGACGAAGGCGGACTGCCACCGAGGGCGGGAATTCTGCAACTACGGCATGTGCAATCCCGCCTATTTCACCATTGGCGCGCTGCTCAACTTCCTGATAGATCTCCGCGATCGGGAAGGGATTCCGACTGAAGAGATCGTAAATGATTACGCCTTCGTCACGGCCGGTTCGTGCGGGCCGTGCCGCTTCGGGATGTATGAATCGGAGTATCGTCTCGCGCTGCGGAATGCCGGGTTTGACGGCTTTCGCGTACTCATCTTCCAACAGACGGCGGACCTCGACGGCTGTCATGACGCCGGCTTAGAAATCAATTTGCGCTTCGTCCTTGCCTTCGCGAATGCCGCCCTGCTAGGGGACTTGCTCAACGATGCGCTGTACCACGTCCGGCCGTATGAAACGCGGCCAGGGGCGACGGATCACGTTTTCGCCGAGGTTCAGGAACGCGTGGCGGACGCCATGCGCACGGAGCTTCTCCCCCGTCTTCGGTGCAGCCGCGCAGGAAGCCTCCTTGACGCCGTCCTACCGGGGGCGCGGATCGACGAGTTGCGCCTGCTCCTCGGGCAGGTCTTGAAGGAGCGGTACGTGGACGTCCTGCGGGACAGCGCGCGGCTCATTAATGAGGAGGTCGAGGTCGATTACACGCAGCCGAAGCCCGTCTGCAAGATCGCGGGCGAGTTCTGGGCGCAGCGCACCGACGGCGACGGTAATTTCAACATGTTCGCCTTCCTGGAATCGGAGGGGGCGGAGGCGCTTGTCGAGCCGACGATGACGTGGGCGCATTTTCTGCTCGAGCAGGGGCTGTCGCGCCTGATTCTGGAACGCCGGCTCGCAAGATGCAACGGCGATCGATACAGCATCCCCGCGGCCTTCGCGCATTGGAAGTCGTACATGCGCATCCGGTTCGCCCGGGCACTCTTCCGGCGTGAGCAGAAGCGACTCCACAGTGCCCTTGGGGGCGTCGAGTTGGCGCGTCCCTCCCAAGCGGAGCTGCGCCGCCTGAGCGCACCGTATTACGATAGCCGCGCCCAAGGCGGCGACGCGTACATGGAAATCGGGGAAACCATCTACTACACGCAGCGTCGCCTGGCCCACATGGTCCTCGGCCTCAAGCCGTTCGGATGCCTGCCCTCGACGCAATCCGACGGGGCGCAAGCCGCCGTCGCGGCCGACTATCCGGACATCATCTACCTCCCCGTGGAGACGGCCGTCGAGGGGGAGACAAACGCGTACAGCCGCGTGCAGATGGTTTTGGAGGAAGCCAAAGTCCGATGCCGCGAGGAGTTTGAGGCATGCGTCGCCCGGACAGGTTATGCCATCGAGGCGATCCGGGCGTATTGCCGCGCGCGGCCCCATCTTCGGCGGCCTTTGCAGCGGATACCACGGCGCGAGGGCGTCGTGGGCCGCGCGGCGAATTTCGTCCTGCATGTGGGCGAGCAGATGCGCCGCGATGGCATACCGACGTGCGCGGGTGTACGGCATCCCGCAGGCGCGTCCAGCACGCGTCGGGCGGCGGCGCCTTCTCCGGGGCCGCAATACGGGGAATCCGCGGGGGGATAAGGTATCGCGGAGCGTTGCGCGGGGATGGTGTGTCTTGCCCCGACGGGGCGTGGTGGATGGCCCGTGTGCGATGGTGCGGGGGAGGCGCCGTGTCCAGGGGGCAGCGCTCACACTGAGATATGTGCTATCACCCCTTCGGGGCTACGGATTGTTGGGGTCCTGTGTCCGTGGGTTCGCTTCGCTCACCCACGGCTACATGCGGACGCCCCTTCGGGGCGAGGGATCGTTGAGATCTCGTGTGCGAGGGATGGCCTCGCTCACCTACGGCTATATGCGAGCGCCCCGTTTGGGGCTCTTGATGGACAGGGCACGGGTTCCCTTGGTTCGCTTCGCTCACCCGCGGCTATATGCGGACGCCCTTTCGGGGCGAGGGATCGTTGAGATCTCGTGTGTGAGGGATGGCCTCGCTCACCTACGGCTATATGCGAGCGCCCCGTTTGGGGCTCTTGATGGACAGGGCACGGGTTCCCTTGGTTCGCTCAGCTCACCCACGGCTATATGCGACCGCCCCTTCGGGGCGAGGGATCGTTGAGATCTCGTGTGTGAGGGATGGCCTCGCTCACCTACGGCTATATGCGAGCGCCCCGTTTGGGGCTCTTGATGGACAGGGCACGGGTTCCCTTGGTTCGCTTCGCTCACCCGCGGCTATATGCGGACGCCCTTTCGGGGCGAGGGATCGTTGAGATCTCGTGTGTGAGGGATGGCCTCGCTCACCTACGGCTATATGCGAGCGCCCCGTTTGGGGCTCTTGATGGACAGGGCACGGGTTCCCTTGGTTCGCTCAGCTCACCCACGGCTATATGCGACCGCCCCTTCGGGGCGTGCCGTGCCAAGGCCGCGCCTCTTCAGGCTGAAGCCCGACCTCAAATGCGTCTCGGACTGCGTCACGCGGGAGCGTGACCCTCACGGTACTGGAGGGTGGAGCGCGAGGACAGCGGGGGTTGAAACGGCTGTATCCGGGCGCATAGTCTAGTTGCGCCGGGGAAGTACATCCGGAGTTGCGTCGGGAACAGGAAGGTTTTGGGGCGATGAAGCGTTGTCACAAGTGCGGACAAGAATGGGCCGGCGGAAAGCGGGTGCCGGGCGTCAAGGAGTTTTGCGAGGGATGCACGGCCTACCTGCACTGCTGCCTGAATTGCCGTCACTATGATGAACGTGCGCACAACAAATGCCATATTCCGACAACCGATTGGGTGGGCGATCGGGCAGGGGCGAATTTTTGCGATGAGTTCGAGTTCGTGGACACGGAGGCCCCCGGGCAGGACGATGGACGTGGCGATGCGCGGGATGCGTTTGAGGGGCTTTTCGGCGGCGGGACAGGCCCGGCGAAGAAGGGGGGACGTGAGGACTTTGACAAGCTTTTCGGGGAGTGAACGCGAGGGCGTTCCGGCTTGCATGGGCAGAGGATAAGCGTTTTCGGCCTACGTCCGGCCGAACAAGACGGCAGGTGAGTGTGACGAAAAAGAGCGATTCATACCGGATACTTGTTGCGGATGACAAAGCAAATATCCGCGAGATGCTTGCGGACACCTTCCAGGAGGGTGGATTCGCCGTGACAACGGCGTCGAATGGCCTGGAAGCCATCGAGCATATCCAGAAGGAATCGTTCGACGTGGTCATCACGGACCTGAACATGCCGGGCAAGAATGGCCTTGAGGTGTTGCAGGAGGCCCGAGGGTATTCGCCCGATACGCAGGTCATCGTGGTAACGGCGTATGGGACTATCGACGTGGCCGTGGAAGCGATGCGGCTGGGGGCGCACGATTTCGTCACGAAACCGTTCAAACTGGCGGAAATCGAGCTCAAAGTTAATAAGATCGTCCGAAAGAAGGACGGTGCCCGCGGCTCGGAGGGCACGCCAAAGGCGCCGGCTTGGTCGCGCTACATCCTTGGGAAAAGCGACCAGACGAAACAGTTGCTGAAGATGGTCGGGAAGATCGGCGCGAGCCGCGGGACGGTGCTGATCACGGGGCCGACGGGCACGGGCAAGGAGTTGGTGGCGCGGGCCATCCACGATGCGAGCCCGCGAAAGGATAAGCCGTTTGTAGCGCTGAATTGCGCCGCTTTGGCGCCGGGAACGCTCGAGAGCGAGCTGTTCGGGCACGAAAAGGGCGCGTTTACCGGCGCGGCGGCGCAGCGGACGGGGCGTTTTGAGCGGGCACACACGGGAACGCTCTTCCTCGATGAAGTTGGCGAGATCGATCCGGGCATCCAAGTGAAGCTGCTGCGGGTGCTCCAGGACGGCGAATTTGAGCGCGTCGGAGGCGTCGAGCCGATCAAGGTGGACGTGCGCATCGTGGCCGCGACGAACCGGGATCTGCGGGAAGCCATCGAGCAGGGGCGGTTCCGGGAGGATTTCTATTACCGGCTCAACGTGTTCTCGCTGCGGGTGCCGGCGCTGAGTGAGCGGCCGGATGATATCCCCGCGCTGGTGGATCATTTCCTGGGAAGGTTCAGCGCCGAGGCGGGGAAGAAAGTTACCGCGATCAACGATGAGGTCATGCACCTTTTCATGCACTATCCGTGGCCGGGGAACGTGCGTGAATTGGAGAATGTGCTGGAGCGGGCCGTGGTGCTGGCCGAGGGAGAGGTCGTGACGCGGGAGGAAGTCCCGCAGGAGATGCTGTTCGAGCAGACGGCGACGCCGTCGGAGCCGGTTAAGAGTACGTCCGGTTCGCTGGCGGAGAGCACGGAGCAGCTCGAGAGTCAGATTATTCGTGAGGCCCTGGAGCGGTTCCGGTGGAACAAGACGAAAGCGGCGGAGCATCTCGGCATCAAACGCACGACGTTGCAGTACAAGATCAAGAAATACGAATTGGAGTAGGGGCGGGCCGGGGATAGGCGCCATGGCCGGTATCTTGTCACGCCCTTACAGGGCTCATGATGGGGGAGGAAACCGATGTCCCGGCGCGTTGCGCCGGGCTGGTATGTCACGCCCTTTCAGGGCGGCCGGGCTGCCAGTGTTGGGCATCCCCTTTGCGAAGCATCGCACCAAGGCTGTGTGTCCTGAAGCTAAAGCTTGAACTCCAAACACGTCTCGGGCGGCAGTCCGGGCGGATGTGCGCGGGACACGTTTCGTGTGCAAGGGGGGTATGCGTGGGATCTGGGTGTCTTGTCACGCCCTTTCAGGGCGGCCGGGCTGCCAGTGTTGGGTGATTCCGTGGTACTGCGTTGTACGAGGCCAGCGCCTCTTCAAGCTAAAGCTTGAACTCCAAACACGTCTCGGGCAATAGGCTGGGCTGGTGTTTTCCGCCCTTGCAGGGTGGCTTGTGAGGATCAGGCGTTTCCTTGTTGGTGGGGCGTTGCCAAGTCGGCGCGTCTTCAAGTTGAGCTAAATCGACACGCCCTAAAGCTTGAACTCCAAATGCGTATCGAGCGCCGGAGCAGGCGAAGACAGTTTACGATCTTGATGCAGGATAAAGTTGCTGGCCCCAATAAGAAACGGGCCGCTGAAGCGGCCCGTGACGGCATCGATAAAGATGGTGCCGGAGAGAGGACTTGAACCTCCACGGGGTTTCCCCCACATGGTCCTGAACCATGCGTGTCTGCCGATTTCACCACTCCGGCACGGGAGCAAGTGTCCGGTGATCATAGCGTACGCGGACTGAACGTGTCAATTTCGCTACGGCCTATGTAGACTGCGGGCGTCGGTGGCGCGTGGGCCGTCCCAAAGGCTGCCAAAGGTGCCGATTTCGCGGCATTTTGGGACACGCATGGAAGCGCTTACACAGGCCATTTCTTGCGTGGGATTTCGCGGGGTGCTATGATCCGTATGGAGTCGGTTCCCGCCTTGGCCGCTAGCGTGTTCTTACGCCGCGCATTTCGCCAGCTTCCTCTGGTCTGACGTGGGAGGTGCTTGTGCCGCAGGAGAAGACAGAAGGTGTCGTTCTCCGCAGCGTGGATTTCAGCGAGACGAGCCGAATCGTAACGTTCCTGAGTCCAAACCGCGGTCGGCTGGCCTGTCTGGTGAAAGGGGCGCGGCGGCGCAATAGTCCAACCGGGCCGCTTCTGGACACGCTGAACCGTGTCGAGTTGGTGTGTTATTGGAAGGATGGCCGCACCGTGCAGCAGCTCGGCGAGGTGACGCTCATCGACTCGTATCCGGGCGTCAAGCGGGATTTCGCCAAGGCGACGTATGCGGCGTTTCCGCTGGAACTGGCCTACAAGACGGCCCGCGAGAATGAGCCTTCGGAGGCGCTGTATGCGGCACTGGTGTTGGGACTTGAGGGCCTCGACGGCTGGCCGGGCGACGCCAAGGGGCACATGTGCTGGCAGGCGCTACGGCTACTGACGGCCGCGGGATTCGCGCCGGAACTCGGGCATTGCATCGATTGCGGCCGGCCGGTGGATGAGACACCGGGCTTCGCTTGGCGCGGCGGAGTGACGTGCCGGGCGTGCCCGTCGGACAGACGTCTTTCGCCTGCGGGCTATGCTTCGCTCCGCGCGATGGCGGAGTCGGGGGCGCGGTGTCCGGACACGGCGGGAAGCGAAGAGATTTTCCGCGTGTTGTGGCGTTACGGCATTCGGCAGTTGGAAACAGATTTTCGGAGCGTGCGGGTGATCGATCAGATGATCGGCCGAAGCGAATAACTTGTAGTTGGACTGAGATGGCACCGCCGATAGAACAGATACGAAACTTCTGCATCATTGCGCATATCGACCACGGGAAATCGACCTTGGCGGATCGCATTCTCGAGGTGACGGGCGCCGTGGATGCGCGGAGCCTCAAGGAGCAGACGCTCGATACGATGGATATCGAGCGTGAGCGGGGCATCACGATCAAGTCGGTTGCGGTGCGGCTAGGCTACCGCGCGGATGACGGCAAGGATTACGAGTTGAACTTGATCGACACGCCGGGCCACGTGGACTTCGGCTATGAGGTCTCGCGGAGCCTTGCGGCCTGCGAGGGCGCGCTGTTGCTCGTGGACGCGGCGCAGGGCGTCGAGGCGCAGACATTGGCCAATGCCTATAAGGCCATTGAGCAGGACCTCGAGATCATTCCGGTGATCAACAAGATCGACTTACCGAGCGCGGATATCGATTCGGCGCGTCATCAGATCGAGGACGTGGTCGGGCTGGACGCGGAGCAGGCGATCCTGACGAGCGCGAAGCGGGGTTCGGGCACGCACGAGATTCTCGAGGCGATTGTTCATCGAATTCCCGCGCCTAAAGGGGATCGGGAAGCGCCGCTCCGGGCGCTGGTTTTTGACGCGATCTACAACTCATACCGGGGGGTGATCGTGTACGTCCGCGTCGTCGAGGGGCGTATTGCGCCGGGGATGCGCGTGGAGATGATGTCCACAGGGGACAAGCACGAGGTGGCGGAGGTGGGCGTGTTCCGGCCGGCGATCACGGCGACGCAGAGCCTGGAAGCGGGTGAGGTGGGCTACATCATCTGCAATATCAAGACGCTCGAGAACACGCGGATCGGCGATACAGTGACGGATGCACAGCACCGGGCCGCGGAGCCGCTTCCGGGCTACCGGGAAGTGCAGCCGGTGGTGTTCTGCGGCTTGTATCCCGCGGCGGCGAATGATTACCAGGAACTCCGGGACGCCCTCGAACGACTTCAGTTGAATGACGCGTCGTTTCAGTTCCAGGCGGATAGCTCCGAGGCGCTTGGGCTGGGTTTCCGCTTGGGGTTTCTCGGATTGCTCCATATGGAGATCATCCAGGAGCGGCTGGAGCGGGAGTTCAACCTGACGCTCGTGACGACGGTGCCGAACGTGGCATACCGCGTACTGAAGACGAACGAAGAGTGGCTGAACATCGAGAACGCGGCGAAGATGCCGGACGCGGGCGAGATCGAGCGCGTCGAGGAGCCGTACATCGAAGCGGACATCATGTGTCCCACGGAGTCCTTGAGCCCGGTGATCGAGCTGTGCAAGAAGAGGCGCGGTGTCCACGTGCGGGTGGACTACATCGATGCGCGGCGTTGCATGGCGGTATACCAGATGCCGTTGGCGGAGATCGTGCTTGATTTCTACGACAAACTGAAAACGATAACGCGGGGGTACGGGTCGCTCGAGTACCGCCTGATCGGCTATCGTCCGGGTGACTTGGTCCGTTTGGATATACTGCTGAACGGCGAGCCGGTTGACGCCCTGTCGTCGGTGGTACACCGCGATCGGGCCGTCTGGGTGGGGCGTACGCTGGCGAGCAAGCTGCGGACGCTCATCCCGCGGCAGCAGTTCGAGGTGGCCATTCAGGCCGCGATTGGCAACAAGATTATCGTGCGGGAAACGATTAGCGCGCTGCGGAAAAACGTGACGGCGAAGTGTTACGGCGGGGATATCACCCGTAAGCGCAAGCTTCTCGAGCGGCAGAAAGAGGGCAAGCGTCGGATGAAACAGGTGGGCCAGGTTGAAGTGCCCCAGGAGGCGTTCATGGCACTGTTGCGCGTGAACGAGGACGCGGATCGCTGACGTGGGCCAAGGTCGCAAGAGAACGTCCGAGCAAACCGGCAAGCGCACAGCGCCAAGGCGTGATGCGGCGGCAATCGTGGGCGTGATTCAATTCGTCACGGGGCCGTGGACGCAAGCAAGTCTGTTCGCATGGTTGAAGCTGATCGCGGCTTTCCTGGTGTTCTCGTGGCTGGGATTTCAGCAGTTCTCGATTCCCACGGGATCGATGGAGCCGACGCTACACGGGGACATGCGCTTTTTCAGGGGCGACAGGGTCTGGGTGAATAAGTGGATCTACGGCCCACGCGTGCCCTTCATGAACAAGCGGCTATTCCGTTTGGCAGAGCCGAAGCGTTGGGATATTGTCGTGTTTCGCTCGGTGGAGCCGGATCAGCCGCGGAAGATCCTGGTAAAGCGGGTGGTGGCCTTGGGCGGCGAGAAGGTACATCTCTCGGAGGGCAAGGTCTACATCAATGACGAACTCGTCGAGCCGCCCGAGGACTTGCGGGATGTTCTTCACTACACGACGGGGCCAAACTACACGCGGGCCGAGGTCTACTCGTTCATCATCGAACTGGCGCGGCATCACCTTGTGCCCGGCCTCCTGAATCCGGAACACGAGGATGTACAGTCCTTCGGCAGATATCTCGAGCGTGTGCGGGAGCGCCTGGCCGGCAAGACGGAGGCTGAACTGACGGATGAGGAGCGGGCGGCTGTCGTCAAGGATCTTCCAGCCTACCTCTACCGCATGGCCCGGCAGGCACTGCTTTTCCAAACGCAAATGACGGAGCCTTATCTTTTCGGCGTCCATCCGGACGAGGCGTTCAGCCATGTGCCGGAGGACTGCTACCTCCTGCTGGGCGACAACAGCGACAAGAGCAAGGATGGGCGCGTCTTCGGCTGGGTGCCGAACGATCATATCCTAGGGCGCGTATCCTGCATCTGGTGGCCCCTTGGACGCTGGCGGGACTTCACGGGCTTCTCGAAGACGTGGTGGGGGCGGAGTCTGCTGTTCGGGCTGCCCGCGCTGATCATCCTGTGGGAGATATTGCACTTCTTGCACGGGCGCAAGTTGTATCAAGAGGCGACGGCCGAGGGGTCGGAGCAGGACTAGGTTCTGTCTAAGAGGCCGGCGATCCCGGCGCAGAGGGCTCGCGGCTTCCTCGGGCCGGGACAAGCCTGGTAGAATGCCGATCTTGCTCGGCCCGGGCAACGGGCAAGGCGCACGAATCCAGGAATCATGAGCAGAAGCCGCAAGGCATAGGGCGACATATGGCGAAGAAGAGCAAGAAACCGGCCACAGCCGCGAAAGACCCCCAACGGAAGGCGAACACGGCGCGCGCCGGACTCGCGCTGGGAGCGGCCGTCCTTGCGGCGTTGACGTGGTTGACGGGCGGCTTCACGCGCGAGAGCGCCGTGGAGTGGACACGGATCGTCGTCATCGCCGTGGCGCTGGCCCTGCTAATTCGCTGGCCCATCGCGGAGCCGTTCAAGATCCCGTCGGGTTCGATGGAGCCGACGCTCCACGGCGACCCGCGCTTCATGCGAGGGGATCGGGTCTTCGTGAACAAATGGGTCTTCGGTGTCCGTTATCCCTTCATGAACAAGCGGATCTGGCGCGGCGCCGACCCACAGCGATTCGATGTGGTGGTCTTCAAGTCCGTTGAGAAGAATCCAAGCGCGAAGACGCTCGTGAAGCGGATTGTCGGCCTGCCCGGCGAGCGGGTGCACATCGCGAATGGGAAGGTCCATATCAACGGGGTCCCGCTTGAACTGCCGCCGAGCATGCCGCCGGTGCAATACACAAGCTGGGGCATGTATGGCGTACTGGAGGATGAGGCGCACGCCGTGGTGCCGGACGACTGCTACCTGCTGCTGGGCGACAACAGCGGGGCCAGCCGGGACGGCCGGGTGTTCGGCTGGGTGCCGAACAAGAATCTCGTCGGCCGGGCGTTCTGCATCTGGTGGCCTCACAGCCGCTGGCATGATTTCACGGGATTCTCCCGGACGTGGTGGTGGCGCGGCTTGGTGGGCCTCTTGGGCCTGCTGCTCTTCGTGCGGCTTTTCCTGGGCCGGTTCTGGCGCGTCCACACGGATGCCGTCAGCGATACGCTGAGGAAAGGTGAGCACATCTTCGTCAACAAGTGCGCTTACGGCCTGAGCGTGCCGTTTACCGGCTTGCGTCTGTCGCGTGGACGGGGCCCGCGGCGAGGCGAGGTTGTGCTCTATCATCATCGCCCGGCAGAAGGGCATCCGGACGGCGTCGTGCTGCTGGGCCGGGTGGCGGGCCTGCCTGGGGAACAGGTGCATCTGAATGACGGGCGGCTGGAGGTCAATGGGCGGCCCGTTGAGAATCCGGCCTCGCTCGCGAGCCGGCGCTTCGAATCGGACAAAGAAACCGGCCGTTTTGGGCGCTCCAAGGGGAAGGAGCATGCGCATGTGCCGGAGGGCCACGTCTTTATCCTGGCGGATGATGCGGATGGGCTGGATAGCCGGACGCTTGGGTGGATTCCTCGCGACGGGCTGGTGGGGCCGGCGGCGTTCGTTTGGTGGCCGGTGACGCGGTGGCGACGCGTCCGGAACTGACGGTTGCGCGGTTGCCGCGGAAAGCGCGCCGGCGATGATCGGCATCTACATCCACATCCCCTTCTGTAGGACGAAGTGCCCCTATTGTGATTTCCTGAGCCGGGTCGTCGAAGGCGCCGTTCCGGAATGGTTTGTTGAGGCCTTGTGCCGTGAAATCAAGGACTTCGGGGAGCCGGAGAGGGCGAACACGGTATTCCTCGGCGGGGGCACACCATCACTATTGTCGGCGAAAGGACTCGGGGCGGTCCTTGGTGCGGTTCGGGAGCGATTCCGGCTCGATGAGCCGGAGGTCACCATCGAGGTGAATCCCGATGATGTGACTCCAGAGCTGGTTCGGGCGTGGCAGGCGCTGGGCGTCAACCGGGTGAGCCTGGGCGTACAGAGCTTCGATGACGCAACGCTGCGGTATCTCGGGCGACGTCATGACGCGGCCACGGCGCGGCGGGCCTGCGAGAGGGTGGCCGCGGCGTTTGAGAACTGGGGCATGGACTTGATCCTAGGAGCCTATCCGCTGGACGCCTGGGACGCGACGCTGAACGTGTGCGTTGCCTTGGCGCCCGCGCACGTGTCGGCCTACGGCCTGACGTACGAGAAGGGCACGCCGTTTGGGGGGCGCGCGGATGAGGCAGTGGATGAGGACACGTATCTTGAGATGTACCGGGCGGCGCGGGAGCGGCTGGCCGGATTCGAGCATTACGAGATCAGCAATTTCGCCCGGCCGGGCCGCGCGTGCAGGCATAACCTCATCTACTGGCGCAATGAGGCCTACGCGGGATTCGGGCCGGGGGCGTATTCGTTCCTGGGCGGGGTCCGCGCGCGGAACGTGGTCGATACGGCGGCGTATGCGGCGGAGCCGGGTGCGAAAGCCGAGCGGCTGAGGCTGACGGGGCGTGAGGTTCGCGTCGAGACGGTGATCCAGCATTGCCGGCTTAAGGCGGGGCTGTCGAAGGAGGGCTACCGAGCGCGGTTCGGCACGGGCGTGCGTGAGGATTTCGGCGCGGAACTGGACGCGCTCATCGCGCGGGGCTTGCTGACAGAAGATGAGCACACGATTCGGCCTACGTTGAAGGGTTTCGAGTTGAACAACGAGATAGGCTTAAGGCTGGTGGACTAGAGAGGCGCCCACGGACGCAGGGGACGTGCGCACCCGTGGGCGCCCAGCGGGGCCTAGGTCAGGATACCTTCACGCGCACGGGCCGCGCTTTGGCGTTTTCGGTCTTGGGCAAGCGGACCTTGAGCACGCCGTGTTTGTAGGTCGCGTCGGCTTCGGGGGCGACAACGGCGCAAGGAAGCGGAATGGCGCGCACGAATGAGCCGTAGGCGGCTTCAGAGTAGCGGAACGCGCCCTTTTTGCCCTTGCGCGAAGCCCGTTTCTCACCACGTAGCACTACGCGGTTGGGCTCGACTTCGACGATAAAATCCTTCTTGTCGAGTCCCGGGAGTTCCGCGGCGATGACGACCTCATCGTTTGTCTCGTCGAGGTCGATGGCCGGCCATCCAGCCGTTTGCAGGAAATCCGGCCAGGCCTCCGTACTCATATCGCGGTTTCGGTCTTTCGGCCGCGAGAGCCACCGGTCAAAGGCGCTCATGACGCCTTGGCGCAGGTTCTCGACGGAATCCCTCCACGAAGCTGGAACCAAGCCTTCCATTTCCTTTCACCTCCTTCACTACACTTGCGCGATTGGCCGCCGTATCGGCGTTCAGTCGGCGGCACGGTAACGGCGCCGGCCCGGGGCGCCCCGGGGGCGGGACGCCCCGATGGATAATGACCGACGCAAAGCCTATTCGGTCTTGACGGTGATCTTTCTGGGTTTTGCGGCTTCTTTCTTGGGCAAGTTGATGACGAGCACGCCGTGCTTCATCTCAGCCTTGATCTTCTCCTGATCCACCGTCTCGCCGAGCTGGAACTGGCGGTGATAGTTGTGCAGTTCGTACTCGCGCAAGAGCGGGTCAATCGGCAGTCCGCTCTTTGCGGTAGCTTGGAGGGTGAGGGTGTCGTTCTCGACGCGGACATCCACGTCGCTCTTGTCGGCGCCGGGAAGGTCCGCCACGACCACCAGGCCCTCCTTGCTCTCGAAGATGTCTACAGGGGGGACAAGCGACCGCGTCTGCTCGCGGGTGTCCGGGACCTGTTGCTCTCTTTTGGCCGGAACCGTGGACTCTTTCATTGCTATCGTCTCCTCTGATTGCGCTGTGTTTGTGATGTCTGCAAAGGTCGGTGAAGGCGTCGCGCTAACCGACTTTGACCTCGATCTGCTTGGGTTTCGCCTCTTCGGCCTTGGGTAGTGTCAGGCGCAGCAGGCCGCTCTTGTATTCCGCGGCAACCTTAGCGCTGTCCACGGCGACGGGCAGTGCGGTCGTCCGGACAAACTTGCCGGCGCTACGCTCGTTGCGGTGGAACGCCTCGGGTCTGATGTCTTCGCTGATAGGGGGCTTCTCACCCGCGATCCGCAACGTGTTGTCGAGTACCGAGATCTCCAGGGTATCGGGATTCAAGCCAGGGGCCAGCGCCTCGACGTAGATGTTGTCGTGATCCTCGCCGATGTTCAGCAACGGATAGGTGCGCGCGGATGCCCCGGGCAGGAATGCGAACCGGGTGTAGGGCCGGTCCCACCTGCCGAAGCCTTCAAAGGCGCGTTCCACTTGACGGCGCAAGGCTTCCACTTCGTCCAATGGGTCCCAACTCCAGATAGCCATGTCCTCTTCCTCCTTAATCTCGCGCGATTGCGCTTTTCTTTATGTTTTCGGCGGGCCTCACCGCCTCCATCCGATGTAAGAGCAAGGCCGGTGCCAATTCCGGCGATAGACATGGCTTCGGGGAAAGGATCGTAAACAACGAATTGCCAGTGGTTTACGCGCGCGCCCTGTTCCGCGCGTTTCGGCCACTTCCGGCATCTCAGAGGGGAGCTGTTGCAGGCTTGAACTGGATGTTTCATTTTGACATCGGTTCGCGGTCTGGAAACGCGGCCCAGCGAAGGCGCGACTTAGGAAGAAGGGGCAAGCCGCAGAACAGGTGGGATAAGCGAAAGGCGCCGACGGGCCGTGCCGAGAGTCTGGGCAGAAAAAAGGCGCCCCCGCGAGGTAACCTCGCGGGGGCGCGCCTGATCGTCGATCAGACTACCTTATCGTCAGACCTTAGAACGAGATCTGGGTCTCGACGAAGAGGTAATCGGCATCGTCGTCATCAACACCGCCATTGAAGCCCAAGCCGTTGGCGCTGTTGTAGTTGCCGTCTGCGAGGCCGTCGCCGACGAAGAGGTGAGCCCAACCGGCCTTGAAGCAGAGGTCTTCGCTGTAGCTATACGTCGCGTAGAGACCCAACTCCCAGCCAAGCTCGTCGTCGTTGGAGTGGCTCCAGAACGACCACGCGGGGATCCAGGGGATCCGGCGACCGAGGAGCGTGAAGTGAGGCGGCGCCTCGAACTCGTCGACCGCGGAATAGTACGCCAGGCTCAGGAGAAGTTCGAGCTTCTCGGTGGGCATGGCTTCGACGCCGCCACGAATCAGCCAGCAGTTGGACAGGTCCGTGTTGGCGAGGAATTCGCTGTACTCCCAGTTGGAGAACAGGCGGTTGAAGCTGATGCTGGCATCCGGATCGTACCAGGGCCACACTTGGGCGGCGACCCAGTCGACGAAGCTGATGTCACGGTTGTCTTCACCATCGAAGTACGCACCGCCGATGAAGACACGGGGCTGCCATGTCGTGTCGAAGGTGTAGCCAACTTCGAGGTTGGCGCCCCAGGCGCTGAAATCGGCGTCGTCGTCACCGTAGAGAACGGGGGCGAAGAGGCTGCCGATGCGTCCGGCGTCGCCGGTCTGGAAAGCGAGTTCAGATTCGAAATCAAGGGCACCCATAGTGCCGGCTCCGCGGAGGCCGAACGTATGGAGGGTGACGGTGTCATAGCTGTCAACACCGAAGACCTCTTCGAACCACTGGCCTACAAGGCCACCCAACGTCGTCGCAGGGCCCGTGTCCTGCCAGGCGATCGCGTCACGCACGTACATCCAGTAGGCGTCGATGACGATGTCTTCCAGGCCAAGATAGCTGGCATAGATTCCATACAGGTCGACGTCGCCGTCTTCTTCGATGGGACTGCGTTCGGCGAGCTTGGCCCAGAAAGCGGCCACGGAGGCGAGATCGGTTTCATACGTGAGCTTGATGGCGTCGAAGGACAGGCCCGTGAAGATCGAGGAGCTGTCGTTGACACCAACGAGCCACTCGCTGCCCAGGCTGAGTTCCTGGCGACCGATGCGCAGGCTAAGAGGCGTATCGTACATGTTCTTGACATCGATGTACGCCTGATAGACTTCCACATCGTCGGCCGTAGCGGCGCGGGCATCACCAGCGGTGATGTAGTTGGACCGGAAGTCCTCGCCCCAGATGTCGTAGCTGTCCAACTCGATGAACGCGCTAACGTCATCGGTGAAATCAGCCTTGGCATTCAGGCGGGTGCGCTGCTCGACGAAGCTGATGCTGTGGCCTTCCTCGTTCCAGGAGAACCCGGAGAGGATGGGCACGCCGCCGACAGCGCGCAGGGGGACTTGGCCGGCCAGCCAGCGGACGCCGGCGTTGCCAGTGTTACGGGTGAAAAGCGGATCGATCAACGGATTGCGAGCGCGCGGATTGTCACCGTTGGCTTCGCTCGAATACCAGTTGCCGCGAATGCGGATACTTCCGCCGACGGTCACGGTCTGCAGTTCCGCGAAGGCGGGGATGGCCGCCGACACGAGAAGTGCCGTGACTACAATCACTAACGTTTTACGCATTGTGCGTATTCTCCTTGTTGAAACTCTATTTCGGAGCGGTGGTCAAGCCGCTTCCTAATTCAGCGACGCTGCGGAACAAATACAACTTCCGCCGTTGCGCTGAACACACTTCGTAATTCAATTTATGAGAACATCCTAGGTAAGACGACCCGCGAGGTAGCTTGGCTAAGCTATTGCATCCCTCCTTCCGCCTCGAGTTTCCGAGTCACCTTCGATGGTACTCTCCGCTATCAGGAACACGCCCTATAGTGTACGGCGCAGAGCCGACACACACCACCCGTAGGTGTTCCAAGGGTGGAGTATAGCAAGATGTCGAGGTGGTGTCAAGGGGAAAATCAAGTGGCGCGGAGGCCTAAACCCCGCAAAAACCGCAAAACGCCCAATTAAAAGCAGAACAAACACCTTGCTTTGTTTGACCTCTTCCTCACTACTCGCAGCTACCGCTAGGCGCTAATCAAATGCAACCTGGCAGGCGGCGGTGATATTCCACTGATCAGGGCTGTGCCGGGAGGACAACCGCGCAGGTCAGCGAGAGAAAGAGCGACGGCGGAGATGATGTCCTCGAAGTAGGGACGAGTACGACTTGCTACGCCTGGAAACGTAGTGCTTGGCGGAGCGGGAACCGAGCTACTGAGCTATGCACACATCTTGCCTAGATGTACTTGACATTGTCTCTGTTCGCGGCATAGGATTTGAGTCCGGGGTGGCCTTCGGGGGGTGAGACGCGACGCGTCGCGAATGCGAGGGGAAAACAATGAATCCGCCGAGGCCTGTGCGTGAGAATGGGAGGAGTCTATGGGAATCGCGACGCTCTCCTGTCCCCATTGCGGAAAGCATCTTCAAATCGATGAGGCCTTTTCAGGACAGGAAGTCTCCTGTCCGGCCTGCAGCGAGGTCTTTCTCGTGCCTCCCGTCGCCGCCGTCGTAGCGCCCGATGCGGCGGTCGCCCAATCACGTTCGGTGACGTACGCAGGATTCTGGAAGCGGTTCGCCGCCTTGTTGATCGATTCCGTACTCCTCAGCATTGGGGGGTTAATCGTAGGAGTGGCATTCGGAGCGGTGCTCGGCGGCGTCATGGCGGTGGCCGGTTACGACCTTCCCACAACTCAGGCAGCATGCGGTGTATCAGGCTATATCCTCGGCACCATCCTCAACTGGCTCTACTACACGCTGTTCGAGTCGTCATCGAAGCAGGCCACGCTTGGCAAGATGGCGCTCGGCATTCAAGTCACGGATCTTGAGGGACGCCGCGTTTCATTCGCCCGAGCCAATGGCCGCTACTGGACGAAGTTTGTCTCGAGCCTTACCTTGTGCATCGGTTTTCTCATGGCCGCCTTCACGGAAAGAAAGCAGGCCCTTCACGATGTCATGGCAGGTTGCCTGGTGGTGAACAGATGAGGGCGACGGCATGGCACGCAGCGTGGTGCGCCGCGCTGAACACCTGGAACCAGCTTTCCTCCGGCCGCGCCACATGAGGCTTTGTTCCGAGCATTGCCCGTTGTGGAAGTAGTGTCAAGACTCTTTAGAAATGTCACATGTTGGGACTCATTAGAAATGTCCTATGCTCGATGGTTGCAGAAGCGAGTTATCCAAGGTCTGTGGTCAGGTGCGTAGCAGCTGTCCCCAGACCGTCATATCCACATCCAGCGCGAAGCGCGCGGGCGCATAGCGCTCGTCGAGGATGTGGATATGTGGGTAACTCGCGTGCTCACCTTTCTTTTGCGTTCATGAGAGGTAGGCGTTGGACGTTGGGCCGCCAGCGCTTGTAGGGCGCGGGGGGAGCGTTCTTCTTCTTGGGCTTGGCGGGGGGCTGGACCTGTTGGACTCGTTGCTGCCCTTCTCGTTTGTATTGCTTGACCGTGAGCCTGCGGTAGTCAAGGTCCTGGTCTTTGTAGAGCAGCCTGATGCCGCCGTGCAGATGGGTGCGGACCAGAATCCTGTCTTTGGGCCGGGGCAGAGGACTGTTGTTCTTGAGGATTTGGTAGTAATGATTCCCGAAACGGACGGTCCAGTCGTTTTGGACGACGCGCAGTTCCTCGAAGCAAAAAATGTCATGCAGCTCAAGGCCTTTGGGTGGAGGACGGTGATAGTCCAGTTCCTCACGGGGCGCAATGGCGAACTTGGCGTTCAGAGCGTCACAAAAGCTTTCGTAGAGCAGCTTGTCGGCGGTGGCGATGGTGGTGATGCGCCGCAAGGCGAGTTCCTTGACGAACCGGTTCTGGTATGTGCCGTTGGAGCGCTCGACGCGGCCTTTGGCTTGAGGCGAAGTCGCGGGGATGATGACGATTCCCAGCTTATAGCAGGCCTCTCCGAATTGAGTCAGCGGCTCGCGCCCCGCCAGTTGCTCTTCGAGCGTGGGCTCCCGGCCGGTGATGTAGACGTTCTTTCGGTCCGTATACAGCGCCCGAGGAATACCGTATTTCTCGATCCACCGCCACAGAAGCTGCATGGCGGCCTGCTTCGTTTCTTGCTCGGCCATGAGCGCCAAGGTTTCTCCTGTGGCGTCATCTATCATGTTCATCAGACAAGTTTGGCCTTGGTCCGGCCCGAACCAGTGGTGGTGACTCCCATCCATCTGCACCAGCTCTCCGAAATGGGCTCGCCGCTCCCTGCGGGAGCGATGCCGGCGCCCGGTGTCTCCCTTCGCCCAGAGCCCCTGCTCAAGCAGCCAGCGCCGTAACGTCTCGTGGTCGATGCACAGGCCTTCCTCCGCCAGCTTCTCCGCGGCCAGGGTCGGCCCCAAATCGTGTTCTCTATAGCGTTCCTGATAGCGCCGAAGGACTTTGTCCCGGAACGCGGCAGGCTTGGCTCGATTAGACGCCCGGCCCCGGTTGCGATGCACCAACCCCTCATCTCCCTCTGACACGAAGCGTGCGTGTATCCGCAGCGCCTGCCGGTAGCTCACTTCCATGCGCCGCGCCGCTTCCGCCAGGGTCATATGCTTTCCCACAACAAGCTCCAACAACGACTTACGCATCAATTCCTTGCGACTCATCTTCAAATGCCCTTCCACGGCAGCCCTCCAAGTGAAAGGCTCCAATTGTGACATTTCTAATGAGTCGAGGGGGTGACACTATCAAAGAGTCGCGACAGCCCGTTGTGGAAGTAGTTGAACCGGCGCGACGGCCAAGGTATACTCCCGGCCCATGCGATACGAGAATGTACTCCATACACCTTGGGAAGCCACGCAGCGCCGTGAATCGGCCCTTTTCGCCGTGCTTGCGGTGGCCGGAGCGATGGCCGTCGGGGCGCTGGTGCGTATTCCGCTGCCCTTCTCGCCCATCCCGCTCACGCTGCAAACCGTCCCGGTGCTCTTGGCGGCATTTACCGTCGGGCGGACGCGCGCCTTTGCGGGCATCCTCTTGTATATCGCGCTCGGACTATTCGGCGTGCCGTTGTTCGCGGCCTACGGCCCCACCTTCGGCTACCTGGTCGCTTTTGCTATGACGCCTTACGTGGCCACACGCTTCCGCAATCCCGCCACCGGCATCCTTTGCGCTACGGTGGCCATCTGGCTCTTTGGCGCCACGTGGCTTGCTGTGTGGCTGCACTGCTCCCCGTGGCAGGCGGTGGCTTTGGGCGTCTTGCCCTTCATCCCCGGCGATATCCTCAAGGCCGTCGCCGCGTATCGCCTCCTTCGCTGGGTCCAGCGCTAAGTCGGCACACGCTCGTCTTCTCGCCCCTTGACGTGAACTGTGCCTTGCATTACGCTGGGCCGGCAACACGCATCAAGATGTAGGGGCGCCCAATGCAACTCCACGACCTTTTTCGCGACCCTCCCCCACCATTCCGCCAGGCCGCGTTCTGGTTCTGGAACCATGAACTTAGCCGTGACAGGCTCGATATGCAGATCGAGCAGATGCATGAGAAGGGACTCGGCGGATTCGTCATGCATGCGCGCCACGGCCTGACAACGCCGTATTTCTCCGACGCGTGGTTCGCGGCCGTCCGCTTTTGCTGCGAAAAGGCGCGGGGCCTCGGCATGATGGCCTGGGCCTACGACGAGAAAAACTGGCCGAGCGGCCCGGCGGCGGGCGAGGCCATCGCGGATCCGGCCAACCGGCTCAATTTCCTGCACCTGGTTGAGGAGGCGGTCGAGGGACCCGCCACGGTGGATTTCGGGCCTGACGTGGTGTCGGCCTACGTGGGCCGGCCCGGTGAATCCCTCCGCCGCGTCGAGGGGCGGTCGTGGGATGTTGCCGCCGGCTCTTGGCGCATCGCGAAGGCGGAGAAGTTCGAGTGCCAGGGCATCCTCTGGTATCCGTCCTATCTGGATGTGCTCAGTAAGCGCGCGTGCAGGGCCTTCATCAAGGCGAGCTACGACCGCCATGAGGAGCGTCTGGGCGACCTGCGGGATACGGGCCTCGCCGGCATTTTCACGGATGAGGCCGCCTTTATGACGTATCCTGACGATCGCTCGCGCGTCCCGTGGACGGCCGCGTTTCCGGAGGCATTTCGCCGCACCAAGCATTACGACTTGCTCGATCGCCTGCCCGAGTTCTTCGGCCAAGAGGGCGGCGGCGCTCAGGTTCGATACGATTACTGGGATGTTGCGACGTCGCTCTTCGAGAACGCCTTCTTCAAGCCCATCGCCCGCTGGTGCGGGAAGCGCGGTATCCCGCTGACGGGCCATGTCCTCGGCGAGGAGCCTCTGCTTTTCCAGTTCCGCTGCGTGGGGAACATCTTCAACCACCTAAAGCACCTGGACATGCCGGGCATGGACCACCTCAACCTGCGCATCGGCAAAGGCTCACAGCAGGCCATGGCGCCGAAGCTCGTCGCGTCCGCCGCGCTGCTTGCAGGCCGCGAGCGCACCATGACGGAGACGT
Organism: Candidatus Hydrogenedentota bacterium; assembly: GCA_963674865.2. GTDB lineage: Bacteria > Hydrogenedentota > Hydrogenedentia > Hydrogenedentales > SLHB01. The sequence goes on along the minus strand of CAXXYE010000009.1, from coordinate 1,743,884 downwards.
TCGGCGAGAGCGGGTGGCGGCTCTCACTGCGCGAGATGAAGTGGATGGCGGATTGGCAGATGGCGAACGGCATCAACTACATCATGCCTCACGCCTTCTACTATTCCATCGCGGGACACCGCAAGAAGGACTCGCCGCCTTCGGAGTTCTACCAGGCCCCCTACTGGCCTTACTACAAGCACTTCGCCGACTACACCGCGCGGGTGACGGCCATGACTACCGGCGGCGAGCACGTGGCGAAGATCGCCGTGTTCTATCCGATGTCGTCGGTGTGGGCGGACTATGTCCCGGGAGATACGGCGCCTCGGGCCGTCCAGGAGATGGAAGATACCTTCGCCCCACTCGGCGAGGCACTGCTGGCGCTTCATCGCGACTTCGTCATCCTCGACGAGGAGAGCTTTGCCAAGGCGAAGGCGCGCGGCGGGCGATTCCGCGTGAAGGGGCTAGAGTTCGAGGCCCTCGTCGTGCCTAAGCTCACGTCGATTCGCGATGACGCCCTCGCGGCGCTGCGCCGGGTGGCTTCGCAATGCCCCGTCGTCAGCCTCACGGCGGAGCCCGTGCGCGTGCTGCAAACGAAGGCCCAGTCCGATGCGCACCGGCCCGCGGAGGTTCGTCTCGCGGAAATGCCCGGCGTCACCGCCATCGAGACGGGCTCTGCAGAAGATCTGGCCGCGGCCTTGGCGAGTATCACGCCGGACGTTGTCCTCGACGGCGCGCCGGATGTCTACTACCTCCATCGGCGCAAGGAAAGCAATGAGATCTTCTTCTTCGCCAACACATCCGACGCGCCCGTGTCCGCGACGGCGTCGCTCGAAGCCGTGGGCCGCGCGGCCTTCTGGGACGCGGAAACCGGCGAGCAGCGCGATGCGCCGGGCGCGCAGGTTGTCGAAGGCCGCCTGGAAGTCCCCCTGGATTTCGCCCCGGTGGGTTCCTGTCTGCTCGTGGTGGACACCGCCCGCCCGGCGGTGGAGACGCCCCGCATCGAGTTCGCCCCCGGCCGCAGACTGAAGCTCTGCGACACGTGGGCCTTCACGCCGGAAAACGGCAACTTTCTTCCGCTGCGCGATTGGGACTTCACCGTCCGCACCTTCCACTACGCCACCGAACTCCGCTATACGACGCGCTTCGCCCTGTCCGAGTACCTCGCCAACATGCGGATTATCCTGGACGGCGTCCACCGCGAGCCCGTCGGCGTCCCGCCCATGGCGCGCTCCATCGTGGCCAAGGATACCAAGGCGGCGGTATTGCTGGACGGCGAGCCCTTGACGGAGGAGCTGCCCTGGGAGTTCGATCCGAGTTTCCTCGTGCTATCCCTCGGCCGCCTCGAGCCGTGCACACACAGCATCACCATCGCCGTGCGAAGCCACGGCTGGTTCCCGCAGCCCGGCATCGAAGAATACGCCTGGGTGGCCGGGGACTTCGCCATCGACCCGGACGCCGACCCGCCGCATCTCGTCCCCGTGCGCGGCATCCGGCCCGGGCCGTGGGAGGAGCAAGGCTTCCCCTACTTCTCCGGCACCGGGATGTATTGCACCGACTTTGAGGTGCCACCGGAGGTCATCGGCAAACGCATCTCTCTCGAAGCCGGCAATGTAGGCCATCTCCTCGAGGTGGAAGCCAACGGCCGGGTCGCCGGCGTGCGTCCGTGGCCTCCCTATCGCGTCGACGTGAGCGACCTCGTTTGCGCCGGGCCCAACCTATTCGTCCTCAAAGTCGCCAACACCGCGGCCAACCTGTTCCAAGGCCCCGACAAGGACCTCCCCTCCGGCCTCCTCGAAGACGTGTACCTTGAAATCGAGGGGCGGTAGAAAAGGCCAGCTCAACGCCATGGCCCAATGACCGCACTAGTTGTGTGCATCGCCCCGATGGGCTATGATTGTGTCGGGAAGCGTTGGCTGGGAAGGCACGGCAAGAGAGAAGCCGATGCAGGTGAGTCCGACTCAGAAGGACGAGACGGGGCTATCCCTTCTCTGGCGACCATCCTTCCCGCGCAAGCGGAAATCCTGTCAGGCCGCGAGGCGCAAGAGCAATCGTGGCCCCGTCTTTCGCGCACCGTTTCGACAACGTGCCTTTGGATACTCGACATGACAAATCCTTCAAAGGCTACGATGATGATGTATGGCCTGATAAGGGCGCGCGAGGGCTCACGCGTTCGGCCTTCTTGAGAAATGTGAGTCTCGCCCAAGAAGAATGAAGGTGAAAGCAGGTGGAGCCAATGAACGATATTGAAATTCGCCTACGCATCGTCAAGTACCTGGACGCAAAGGCAAGCCCCTCCATGGAAACAGGCTTCGCGTTCGTTGACCTTGCTCCTGTAGCCAAACTTCTTAGCCTCGATGAAGGGGAATTTCGCTCGAAGCACGTTGGCTTTCTCGAGAGCAAGGGAATAATCGAAGTCAACCCACCAGATACACTGCGGGCTAGGTTGAGCGACATCGGATATGAGTTGTTCCTTGATGAGGAGATTGAATCGCATCTAGGGCCGCAGATTGAAGCCGAAGCGCAGCATCCAGTGCCGCAGAGCAAGGCATCGATACCAGGCGAGCGTGCCAAAGCCTTCGGCGTCTTCATTGCCCTCTCTACGAAGGACGAAGAACATCTGGAACAGCTTGAGAACCATCTGAGCCTGCTTCGTAGACAGGGGAAAATACTCCCATGGAACTTTCGTAGAATTGGCGCGGGCGATGACTGGCGCGGCGAGATAGACAACCATCTTGATTCGGCTGACATCATCCTGCTTCTGATCAGCGCCGATTTCATTGCCTCCGAGTATTGCTGGGACGTTGAAATGAAACGGGCACTTGAGCGGCACCGTAGCGGGGAGGCGAGAATCATACCCATTATTGTCCGCGACTGTGATTGGCACAACGCGCCGTTTGGCAAATTCCAGGCTTTGCCCCGACATGGGAAACCAGTCACGGCCTGGCAGAGTTGGGATCAGGCATACGCGGACATCGCGAGAGGAATTCGTAAGGTTGTCGACGAACTCTCTGGCCCTTAGGACGTGGTAGGAGCAGCACGGTGTGTGGCGTTTCCTATAGAGGACCGCGCTAAACCGTCATTGCCACGTTCTGGAAGGCCCGGAAAAAGACTTGGCAAGTTCTCGGGAAGGGAAGGTTTGCCTTGGACGGGGCGTCACGGAGCAAGCTCGCTGCGTTTGACCAAGGGTTGAAACAAGGAGGGAGGCGCCATGACGGAAGACCCGAACCGAACCATTCAGAGCGTCGCAGACGCAGGCAAGAGCATTGGGGACGCCACTCAGAGCGCCATCAAGTTGGCCGACAAGGCGCTGACGTTTCTGGCGAGGATTCTGGGTGAAGACGCGGCGGGGCTACTGAAGGACAAGCTCTACTACTGGAGAGCCAAGAATGCCTTGGCACTACAGGACAAACTCAACAATGAACTCGCGCGGCGCAAGTTAGAACACCCAGAGGCCATCCCGTTGCGGTTGGCTATTCCATTCCTCGAAGCCGCCACACTCTAAGACGATTCAACGCTTCAGGAGCGCTGGGCGCGGCTGTTGGCAAATGCTATGGATCCGAGTTCTAGCGTTCAGATGCGACGCTGCTTCGGAGCGGTCTTAGAAGAGCTGACACCGGTGGATTGCCTGGTCGTTGAACAGATGGCCGAGATGGTACAGGCGCACCCAGGTACAGAGATTACAATTGAGGGACTTGTGGCGTCACTTGCCCTTGATTTTAGGGTCGTTGACATGTCTTTGTGCAACCTTTCACGACAGATTATCGTCGAGAGAAAACCTAGAACCGGCGCAGCTGTGGGCCGCATCTCGTCTTGGGTGTTCAGCAATTCTGCTTTCTACCTCACCGAATTCGGAAAGGAATTTGTAAGGGCGTGCTCGGAAACGCCGGGCAAGTGGACCTTAGTGGAAACGGCAAGTGACTTTGACGACGCCGGGAAGCTGGACAATGCGGCGCGCTGGGCACCGTACCAGGGCCCGTAGAGCCAATCGTCACGTGAGGCCCGTGAACGCCACATGATTCGGAAGCTGCGGGATCATAGAGCAGATGCGTGAGGGCCGACGAGTTGCAGACAGGTTCGGGAAAGCGCAGCACATAATCCAAGTGCTTGGGAGGGCACTGTGGTGGCGAAGATCACGTTGATGGACCCGTGCCTTGCAACCAGGACTCCCCTCGTCTCAATCTATTGGTCATGTCCATCATGTCAATAGGACGAGTCTCCACGCTTCAATCTTCGACGGTGGCGCTCGCCCTACAGGAGGCAGTCGGGGTCACGCCGAGGGGGATCGGGTGGCCCCGAAGGGGCGGCCGCATGTAGCCGTGGGTGAGCGGAGCGAGCCCACGGGAACCGGCCCGCCCTAGCGAGAGCCCCGAAGGGGTGGACGCGATTGAGAGGAGAGCGGATCGTGGGTGGAACGTTCACGAATCTCCAGTATCACGTGGTGTTCAGTACGAAGAGCCGTAGGCCGTTCATTTCCGATGAATTGCGTCCGCGTCTTTACGACTACATCGGCGGAACGATTCGAAAACAGGGCGGGGTCCTCTACGAAATCGGCGGCACGGCCGATCACGTGCATCTCGTTCTGCGGTGGCGGCCCGATGGTTCGGTTTCCGATTTGGTGCGGGATATCAAGAGCGCATCGTCCGGGTGGGTACACAAGAACATCGGGGGAATGTCGGATTTTCGTTGGCAGGATGGTTTTGGCGCGTTTACGGTGAGCCATTCGCAATCGGACAAGGTCAAGGCCTACGTTCGCAATCAGGAGCGCCATCACCGCAAGGCGGACTTCAAGGAGGAATTCAGGGCGCTCCTCAAGGCCCACGGCGTCGATTTCGACGAGGAGCGTATTTGGGTGTGAGGCAAAGGCGCTATCACCCCTTCGGGCTACGTGGTTGTTGGAGTCTCGTGTCCGTGGGTTCGCTTTGCTCACCCACGGCTACATACGGCCACCCCTGCGGGGCGCCGGATGGACGTGCGCGATGGCGTAGGAGAGGCGGCGTGTTCGAGGGCTGCGACGTTCAGGCTGGGGGATGTGCTATCGCCCCTACGGGGCTAACAAAAGGGACAAGGTATCGCCTCTGCGGGGCTAAGGGTAGGGTCAAGGCATCGCCCCTTCGGGGCTACGGATGGGGTGGGACAGGGCCCGCGGGCTCGTTGCGCTCACGCTCGGCTAAAGGTGATCGTTCGTCCTTCGGCGGCGGAGTCGTAGACGGCCTGGACGACTTGCATGTAGCGGCGGCCGTCTTCGAAGTTGGGGTGGTATTCCTTCCCCTCGCGGATGGCGTCGATGAAGTCCCGCTCGACGCGCCAGTGCTCGAGGTCGTAGGCGTCCTCCGGGGCGATGGGCAGGGCGTTCATCTCGCCGCCCGCGGGCGCGCCGTAGAGCACGTCCTCGGCGACGTCGTATCGCAGCGTGCCTTTGCTGCCGTAAATCTCGATGCCGTCTTTGCCGTGATGCACGGCCGTGCTGATGACGTATTGGACGGGGAAGCCTGCGTCCATGGCGGCATTGAACAGGATCTGATCGGGAATCGCCACGGCGACCTGCGCTCCGGTTTCATCCGTCCGCTCGGCCACGAAGGTTTGCGTATGGGCCGACACCGCGCGCGTCCAGCCAAACCATCGGTGGATGACCTCGATGTACATGCCGAGGGTCCCCATGTTGAGGCCGGACAGCCGGTGATCTTTCCGCCAGTCAATGGCCGCCGAGGAATCGGCGTAGGCATCGGAGAAGCTCTGCACGCGCACGAGGCGCACCTCACCCAGAAAGTCTTCCCGAAGCAGCCGCGCAATGGCCGCATCCACACGCAGTCCGATGGGTACAGGACAGAGCATGGCCACGAGGCCGGACGCCTTTGCGGCCGCGGCCATCTCCTCCGCTTCGGCGAGGTCCATCGCCATCCGCGCCTGGCAGAACACGTGTTTGCCCGCAGCGAAAGCGGCCAGGCTCACGGGGCGGTGCATGTAGGGCCACGTGCCGATGACCACCGCGTCGAGGTCGTCCCGCGCCACCAGGTCTTGCCACGAATCGCACACGATGGGAATGCCGAACTCGTCCGCCGCCCGGCGGCTCGACTCGGGGGAGCGGTTCGCCACAGCCGCCAGTTCGACGTCCTCGATGCGCTCAAGGCCGGGCACGTGCCGGTGCCGGCAGATGCCGCCCAGTCCCACGAATCCAACGCGAATAGTCTTCATACAGCCGCATTCTCCCCTGAATCACCTGATTTGGGCGTTTCTGCCGTCTGCCTATGCAGAACACGCCGCTGCCCACAGGGATTCCGCTTGCTTGCGGCAGCAAAGGTGGGCGCTACGCGTATTTCCCGGCGAGGTCTTTGAGGCGAATCATGATCAGGTCGAGGAGCATCCGTGCCGAGCCGCTGAAGAGTTGGACGCGTGATTGGCCGACGTGCGCCCAGGAGACGGGCACCTGCTCGATGCGCAGTCCGTGTTTGTGGGCGATGTGGAGCAGCTCGGCATCGAAGCACCACCGCTCGATGGTTTGGCGCGGGAACACGACGCGGCAGGCCTCGGCAGTGAAGCCTTTGCATCCGCACTGGGTATCGGGGAAACGCGTGAGCCGGAAGAGCCTCAGGAAGAGGTTGAAGACCCGCCCCATGGATTCGCGATACCAAGGCTGGTGCACATCGATCCGAGACTCCGGCAGCGCCCGGGAGCCGATGACTACCGCGGTGCCCGCGTCGAAGAATGGCCAGAACTTGGCCAGATCCTCGATGGGCGTCGAGCCGTCGGCGTCGAAGAAGAAGCGAATATCCCCTTTGCCTTCGAGCATGCCCGTGCGCACGGCGTGGCCCTTCCCGCGGTTCTCCTGATACGAGATGATTCGGACATCGGGGAACTCTCGCTCGACGACTTCGCGCGTCTTGTCCTGGCTGCCGTCGTCCACCAGGAGAATCTCCGAGTCGAAGGACTGCTCGGCGAGGTACTCGACGACGCGGCGGAGCGTATCGCCGATACGCTTCTCCTCGTTGTAGGCGGGTATGATGAGCGATAGGTGCAATGCCGGCCCTTGCTAGATATCCGGCCAGAAAGCGTGGTTCCTGGAGGGATGCGGCCAGAAAGCGTTTGTAAGTCTTTCCATGTCAACACCCAAAATGCTCAGTCTCCATTATCTGGTGGCTTTCCGGCTACGCCCCTAGTTCTTCTTGACGGTTAGCTCGTGGATGGACCACCAAGGATCATTCGTCGAGCCTGTCTGGACGATCTTGATGAACCGGCCCGCTACGGGCTTGAAAGAAATCTCGGTAACGGCCTCCGTCCCTTTTCCGGTGGCCACGGGCGCGCCCATGTTGTCCAAATTGTTGGCGACATACACGGCATAGCCGCGGGGATAGTCTCCCGCCGAAGGCGTAGTGTCCAACACCAATCCGCTCACCCAGTTTTCCCATCCCAGGTCGAGCACAAACCAGATGCCGTCGTGCTGGTGTTCGCCGGTGCTCCAGCGCGTTTCGATGTTGCCGTCGATGGCGAATCCCACGGAGCCAACGCCGTGCGAAGCGGATGGCTCGAGCTTGGAATTCTTGAGCCGCCCGATGGCGTTCTCCACGTCGGCTTTCAACTCGGGATCATCGAGAAAGCCTTCGAGGACTTCGAGAACGCGCGGGTCGGGGACACTTGCCAGGGCCGCTACCACGCGCTTCTTCTCCTCCGTGCTCTGCGCCAGCGCGATCGCGCGCTCGTAGAGCTTCAGTTGCTCCGCGGCGGGACGCTCATTCGGCAGGCCGGCCACGCGCAGATAGCCGCGCAATGCAAGCGCCCGAAGCTCCTCGTCCTTACTGGTTTTCGCAATGCGCTCCAGATCGGGCAGGGCGTCGGCGGTCGCCCACTGGGCGAGCACGTGGACGGCCGTGGCTTTGATCTCATCATTTCGACTCTTGGATGCCGTGCGGACAGTCTTCAATGCCTTCGAGCCGCCCAATTCGCCGAGGACACGCACTAAAGCGCACCGCGCAGGCGCATTCCCTCGCGCGGAACGCCATCCATCGCGAACGGCCTTGCTTCGCGTGTCTTCATCCTCGACCTGGACGAATCCCTCAGGAGAAGGGCCGGCCGCGTCGGATTCCGCCGGTATTTCGAGCGCCAGGGCGGTTAGTGCCGCCTCGGCCTTCTCCCGGGCGGCGTCATCACTCTCGCGGATGAGGAACGCGACAAGCTTGGGCAGGGTCTCCACCTTCATCCCACTGGCGACTTCCAACAGGGCATCATAGGCCGCCGCACGCACCGAGGCGTCTTGCTCCTTGGGAATCCACTCCCAGAGGTAATCCGCGTTTGCGAGCCGGGCGGCCAAGGCGGACACCAACTCGACGCGCTCCGCAACGGGCGCTTCGCCAAGGCGCGCCGCAATGGCGTCATCGATTGTCCCCAGGCCAGACTTCGGATCATCTTTGAGCACGGCCAGACTGGCGCGCGCGATGTCCGCCTCCTCTTCCATGGCCGTCGCGGCGGCTTCGGCCAGTAGCGGCACCGTCGAGGCGTCGCCGATGGAACCTAGCGCGACGAGGGCCGCGCAGCGTACACGGGGGACGCGGACTCGCGCCGCGCGGACGGCCGCACCCATGGCGGCTCCCACGCGCGGCCGATCGGCCAGCACGCCCAGCATCAACGCCTGCACATCGGTGTCGAGCGCCGGCAACTCACGCGCGAAGGCAACCGTTGCAAACTCACACGGGATCTCGCGGGCAACCGTCACGGCCACCACGCGAAGCTCGGGATCGTCCCCGTGCAGGACGCCGATAACCAGATCAGCCTTGTCCTCAGCCGCCATTACTAATCCGCGGAACGCCGCGGGGCGCAGACCCGGCAGGCCACGCTGATCGAACACCTCGCGATAGATGGCCGCGGCCTTCACCGTGGCGCCCTCGGCGAGAAGGCTATCCGCGCAGCGCAGGTATGCATCGGCCGCGGCGGGCCGAAGTCGGGCAGGACCTTCCATCGCAACCTTCGATAGGATGGCCAGCGCTTCATCGCCGCCTATCTTGGCCAACGCCGCGAGTGCAGCCGTAGCACTGGCCGCGTCGGCGTTGCCCACCAGCCACTCCAGGGCCGGCACCGCGGCGGAATCGCGCCGTTCGCCGAGGGAATCGACTACGCCGGCGCGCACGCTGCCGTATACGTTGGGCAAGGCGGCGAGCAGGGCGGACGTGGCTTCGGGCCCGGGAATCCGCTCCAGGGCATAGCGCGCGGTTTCGGCCTTCGCCGGGTCCGTAAGGAGCTTGGCAAGCGGCGGCACGTCTTCGGCGGCGCCGATGCGCCAGAGCTGTTTTGCCGCGAACAACCTGCCCGCCGAGGAGGCGCCCGACGCCAAAACGCGCGTGAGTTGCGCGGCCAGTTGGCGCCGCGTCGCCGGCACATCCCGGGAGGCGATGACGTGCTCCTCGATGATGGCGAAATCCTGAGGTTCCTCGCCGTATCGGCAGCGCGCGATGTCACGGAAGGCCTGAGCGAGTATCTGCTGCTCGAGAGATGCCTTGGATTCAACGAAGTGGGTATCCGGCAACACGGCGCTCGGCGCCATATCCGCCTCGAGGTCGCCCAAAGCGAACTGAATGCCGTCGAGATAATGCTGAAGAATCGGTGGATTCCAGAAAATCTCGTGGTTGTGTCCGAGTGAGCAGTAGAACACGCGCCCCGCGCCGTACGAGCGCACCCAGGCCACGGCGAAATCGCCGTCGGTGCGCTTGATGCCTTTCTTCGTCATATCCGAGTTGGCGGCGTCGATACTGAGGAGCACGCGCAGCTCATCGCGCGAATAAGGCGCCTTGAACTGATAAATCTCGTCTTTGACGCGGAATCCGCGTCCTTTGAACGCGGCGTTCACGGGATGGGCCGGGTCGTCCAGCTTGACGCCGACGGTATCGCCCGCGCCCCAGGGGTGGCCGTCGAAGTAGCCGCCCATCATCTCGCCGTACTCGGCCCAGTTGTAGAAGCAATCGGTGGCCGCGTGGATGCCCACGATGCCCTTCCCGCCCTTGACGAAATCCAGGAGGCTTTGCTTCAGCGCCGGGTCGTCGAATAACTCACCGGTGGTGTTATCCATGCAGACGGCGTCGAAGGCGCGGAGCTTCTCGGGGGCAAACATCCCGACATCGTCGCTGACGACGGCCGTGAACGCGCCCGTTTGCTTGCCCATGATCTCGAGCGCCTTCGCGGCATAGGGAATCGAGCTGTGGGCATATCCTTTGCACAGGGTGAAGACGAGCAGCTTCCGCGGCTCAGCCGGGGCGACTCGCGGGGCCTTCGGCATGGCCGACGCCATCTTCTGCACTTCGTCGGCTTCCTGGGCGCTGGACGGGCCGGAGAACAGGAGGCAACCGGCCGCCAGAGCCAATGAAACGAGAACGGCCACCAGGGGGGCGGCCAGAAAGCCACCGGATAACGGAGCACGAGTGCTCTCGGCGTTGAGACAGAAGGACTTACAAGTGCTTTCTGGCCGCATCCCACCAGGAACAGCACTTTCAGGCCAGACTTCCAGGGCGGACGGACGCCGGCCCTCGACGTGATACACGGCTGTAATCATCGTGCTATCCTCTCCCTTTCTATACCTGCCACGGCCCGCGCATGGGCCGCAGCAGCATCCGGTTCGCCTCTTCGTCGTTGACGAAGCGCTCTCCATCCGGATCCCACCGCAGCGGCCGCTCTAGAATGTAGGCGATGTTCCCCAGGTGGCACACGCTCACCGAGCGGTAGCCGATGGCCACGTCGCATATGGGCTTCCGGCGCGCGCGAATGGCGTCGAGCCAGTCCTGATGATGGCCTTTGCTCTGGTACAGATGAATGTCGTTCGGGCCGAGCGGCTCATGGACGAGTTCGGGCGGGTCGGTTTCGAGGTAGCCGCGGTTAACCATCACCCGGCCTTCCGTGCCGACGAATTCCACGCCGGCGCGGCCCGCCGCGCCGCCCCGGTACATCACCACGCCGTTGGCGTACTTGTAGGTGAGCCGGTCGTGCTCTTTGCCGTCGGGCGGGATGATCTCGACGGGGCCGGTTTCGTCCATGCCAAGGCCCCACTGGGCGATATCGAAATGGTGGGCGCCCCAGTCCGTCATATTCCCGCCGGAATAATCGCGAAATGCGCGCCATTGAGGCCAGCCGCCGAAATCCAGGCCGGGCGCGATCATCGAGTGGTAAGGCCGCCACGGCGCCGGCCCCAGCCAGAAATCCCAGTCCAGCCCTTTCGGAACGGGCTCGGCGGGCAGGTAGCATTCCTGAGACGGCCCGCCTACGTTGACGTTTACCGTGTGCACCTTGCCGATGCGCCCATTCCGCACCAACTCGCACGCCACGCGGAAGCCGCGCTCGGAGCGCTGCTGGCTGCCCGTCTGGAAAACGCGGCCATAGCGGCGCACCGCATCCACCATCGCCTTGCCTTCGCCAATGGTGAGTGAGAGCGGCTTCTCGCAGTAGATGTCCTTGCCGGACTTGGCCGCGGCGATAACCGGCAGGGCGTGCCAGTGGTCGGGCACGGCAATCACCACGGCGTCAATATCATCGCGCGCGATGAGTTCGCGCCAATCCTTGTAGGCCGCGCAGCCGGCGTAGGAGCCCTTGCCGGATGTCTCCGCGTAGTGGTCGTCGGCGCGTTTCTTGGCGCGTTCGAGCCGGATGGACTCGACATCGCAAACGGCGAGCACTTGAGTCTCCGGACAGCGCAGCAACCAGCCCAGATGGCCGCTCATCTGCTTGCCCATGCCGATGAAGCCGATGGTAAGCCGCTCGCTCGGGGCCATGACGCCTTCGGCCCCGAACGCTCTTGAAGATAGGATATTGGGGAATGCCGCGAGTCCCGCCGCGGTAGCCGCGCGCTTGAAGAATCCGCGCCGCCCGATGCGGGCCGCTCCCGGTTGACGCCCCTTGTGACGAGTCCCTATACCGGCCATCTTGTTCTCTCCTTCATTCAGTCCGCCGCGGCGGGCAGCAGCTAAACGAGAGCTACTCGTCATCCGCGCATTATCGCCGCCCCGCCCTTTGGCCGCTCCGATTCTAGCGTCCCACTATCCGCCAGACAAGTCCTACACGCGGGGAAGGGGAACCGTCCCGTCACGTTAGCCTACGGCAGACTCGCTTGGGCCGCGAAAGGACCTGGGACAGTCCCGTCACGTCAGCCTGCGGCGGACTGTGCTTGGGACAGTCCCGGTCTTTCGCTCAACCTCTGGGGCGAATGCGACTTTTTCAACAGCTCCACAGTCCCGTCTCGTCAGCCTACGGCAGACTCACTTGGGAGAGCCACCACTTTCTCGGGCGCGGCGGCGATGTCACGGAAATCAGGGACAGTCCCGTCTCGTCAGCCTACGGCCGACTCGCTTGGGACAGTCCCTGATTTCCCGTTTGAAAATTCGAGCGCATTGCGCAAGAATAGGCGTACTCCACGTGATTCCCGCGTAGAATAAACACAGGATACGTCCAGCCATGATGAACAGCCGCCTTCCTCTCTTGAGTCTCGTTGCCTTGGCCGTGCTGGCCTTTGCGGGCGCCTGCGGCGCCCAGGAAACCGTCGACGCCGTTATGGGCGATTGGCAGGGAACCTGGACTTCCGACGCGGGCGCGCAGTCGCCCCTGGTGGCCCAAGTCTTTCCGCTGGGCGGCGGCAAGTACCAGGCGAACCTCCGCAAGGCATTCGACACGGCCGACGCGCCGGTGGCCGTGCTGCACGGCGTGGTCTTTCGCGGGAAGACGCTTTTCGCGGGGGCCGTGGCGGAAGGCCCGATGGCGGGGACGATCTGGGCCGGCACCGTCGAAGGCAACTCGTTGACGGGCGGATGCCAGGGCGAGGCCAAGGGCACATTTGCACTGACGAAGAAAGTCCGCCTCTCCCCCACGCTCGGCGCCAAGCCGCCCGAGGGCGCCATCGTGCTTCTGGACGGCGCCAATATGGACGCATGGGTGCATCCGCACTACGTGCCTTACATCATCAATCTCCGCAAGCTCCTGGGCAATGAGAACAACGCGGTGGCGTACCTCAGCGCGGCGATAGACGCGCCTGAAGCGCGGGACGCCGTGCTCGAACTGGGCAGCAATGACGGCCTAAAGGTTTGGCTGAACGGGGAAGTCGTCCTCGCAAAGAATGCGTCCCGAGGCTGTAAGCCGGGCGACGACAAGGTGAACCTGAAACTCAGCGCGGGGCGGAATGAGCTTCTCTTGAAGGTGACGCAGTACGGCGGCGGATGGAGCACCTGCGCGCGGCTGGTATCGCCCGAGGGCGGGCCCGTGGCCGGACTCGAGGTCGAGCCGGTGGCAAACGCGACGGATCCGGCCTACGAAGGCTATCTCCTCGAATGGCAGTACTCCGGGCCGTACAGCCAGGCGGGCAAGGACGCCAAGGCCCTCTTCGACGTGGCCTTTCCTCCCGAAAGCGGCGGCGGCGAGTGGAAGAACCTGTCCAAGCCCCCGCTGGATCCGGGATGCCAGTGGCAGCTCGTCGAAGGCGGCGCCATGGAAGTGGTCGCGGGGAGCGGCTCCGTCGTCTCGCGGCATCCTTTCCAGGATCACAAGCTGCACGTCGAGTTCCGCACGCCGTACATGGCCGACGCCCGCGGCCAGGGCCGAGGCAACAGCGGCGTCTACGTTCAGGCGCGGTATGAGGTCCAGGTGCTCGACAGCTACGGTCTCGAGGGGCTCGACAACGAGTGCGGCGGCATCTACAAGATCGCCCGGCCCCTCGTGAACATGTGCGCGCCGCCGCTTCAGTGGCAGACGTACGACATCACGTTCCGCGCGGCGCGCTATGACGCCGCGGGGAAGAAGACTGAGAACGCGCGCATCACCGTGCTGCACAACGGCGTGGCCATACACGACGACCTCGAACTCCCCGACGCCACGCCCGGCGGCCTCAGCGGCGAAATGCCGGAGCCGGGGGGCCTCCTGTTCCAGGATCACGGCAATCCCGTTCAATTCCGCAATATCTGGGCCGTGGAGGGGGAGTAGACAGGCGGCAAACCGACGGGGAGGTCACTCGCACGGCGGCGAAGGCAAGGTTCGGCGCGGCCCGTTCACGGGAACCACATCATCGGCAAGATGATCGCGGATAACGCTAGATTCACGATATTGACGGCCAAGGCAAGCATCGCCATCAGTCTTGCCGGAATCTCGTGTCTTCTCACCGATCTGTCGAGAGCTATGTAGCCTACGATGGCCCCCGGAACCGATAGGAGGGGGCCGACGCAGATATACGAGCCGAGACCAAGCAACAGACTCAAGATAGCGAGTTCATTGCCCGCCGGCACAGCCGCTCGCGCGGCCCGCTTATCCGGCTGCGAGCTCTCGCCGGCGTCATCCGGAGTTGGGTGGACGACAATTCGCTTGTTGCAGTGTGGACACGCGACGAGGTATCCCTCAAAGTCGCTGCCTGCCTCGAACCGATGTTCGCAGTAAGGGCACTGATGCGTAGCGATCGTGTTCCCCTCCTCTGAGTACAGACGCTTCACGAAAAGCAGGGACAGAGGGGCCGTTGAAAAAGTCCAGAGTTGCCGGACGCAGGCCGCGAAAGGACCTGGGACAGTCCCGTCTGCGTCCACCTGCGGCGGACTCCGCTTGGGACAGTCCCAGTGTTTCGCTCAACCTCTGGGGCGAATGCGACTTTTTCAACAGCTCCACAGACACGTCTTCGCTTCGCTCCGCTTGTGTCAGTCCCCGTTTTTCGCTTTTTCTTGGCGCCTTTTCATCTGCAGATGAGCAACGTCAGTTATGAGTCAGAACACTAGGTTCGTGCCAGCAAAGGCGCCGCCGCGCATCTCTCCAAAGCTGTCCCGACTATCCTGTCACGGCCCTCCCAAGGCCCTCAACAAGCCGATGGTCTTCTCCGTCATGGGCCACTTCCCCGGATATCTCACGAACTCGACGTGTCCGTCGAGGTAGAGCACGTTTCCACCGGCGGGCAGGTGGTTCTCGGGGCGCTCGATGAGCGTCGGAATGGTGGAGGGCATGCTTTCGAAGCGTTGAGCCGCGGCAATATCATTGATGTCGGTGATCAGGAACCGGCCCACTTTCTCGCGGAGTCGCAGGAGCTTGTCGCCGCCGTCGTTTCCTCGGCCCGGGGGCACGTCGAGATCCTCGCTGAAGCGGCCTCCGGCCGCGATGTGCTCCCGGTACGCCTCGGCGAACGCCTCCATCTCCTCGTCGCTCGTCACGCGGTATCCCAAGTACCAGTAGCTGTGGTCGTCGATGATCGCACCGGGCTCGGACACGCTATTCGCCGCGAGGGCGCTGGTGTCGTTCAGGCAGACAAGAACGGAGAGGTTATTGAGGTACTTTGGGTACACGCATGCCTGCCCTACTGCATCCTCACTGGCAAACATCAGGCGGCCCGCCTCTGGGGAGAGTTCGGGATAGAAGGACCCAGGATCGTCGTTTGCGTATATCTTGAAGACAAGTCCTATCTCCTTCAGGTTGTTCTGGCAGGCGGCACGCTGGGCAACGTCTGTTTCCATCGACTTCCGGCTGCTATCGATGGCAGCACGCTGAAAGGCGTCCGCTTTCATTGCCGCCCGGGATTCGTGCCGGGCAGCTTCACGTGAGGCCACCAACCTGCATGCCGAGAGGATCACGGCCAGGACAAGGAAGGCAGTAAGGCTCACGTAGCCCACAACCAGGCCCGCAATGGCCATTCCTTTCCCCGCAGCCTCCGGCAGGCGTCTTGAACGCGACAGGCCCATGTGGCCGGTGATAATCGCCGGGATCGAGCAGAACGGCCCGAAACACAAGAAAGAAAGGACTCCCAACACCAGGCTCGCCGTCGCCAGTCCGTTGCTCACCGACGGCACGGGTGGCGTCGAGGCGGGCGGCACAGCAGCCGTCGGGGGCGCAGCCTCCGCACGTGGGATCGTCATCTGCTGGGCGCAATGGGGGCAGGCAATGACTTGATCCTCGGGACTCTGAACTGCTTGGACTTGGCCGCCGCAATAAGGACACACGAAGGCGCTCATGGTCGTTCCCCTCCCCTAGTCAATGGCTATGAAGTCTGGCACGCCTGGTTCCCGAAACAAACATAGGCATCCCCATACGCTTGTTCAAGCCCGATGGCCGGGTTGCCAAGGGCACACGCTATCTCAAAGGGAGCACTCCCCAGCTAGGTTCGTCCGGCCCAACCGTGATCGACGGGCCCGTGGCCTCCGCCCAGATCGAGGCTGTGCCGGATGGCCTCGGTGAGATACGCCTTGGCGTCTCGAACCGCCGCGCAGATGTCCGCCCCTTTGGCCAGTTCCGCGGCGATGGCGGCGGAGAACGTGCAGCCCGTACCGTGCGTATTGGGCGTGTCGATGCGCGGCGCGGAGAACGCCTCGAAACGTTCGCCGTCGAAAAGGTAGTCCGTCGCATCCTCCGCGTCCAGGTGGCCGCCTTTCATAAGCACGTATCGCGGGCCGCAGGCGTGGATACGCCTCGCCGCCTCTTGGACGTCGGCCTCGCCGGCGATCTCGATGCCGGACAGAACTTCGGCCTCAGGCACATTCGGCGTAACCACGTACGCGCGCGGCAGGAGCAAGGCTCGCAGGGCGTCCCGCGCGTCCTCCCGCAGCAACGCGGCGCCGCTCTTAGCCACCATTACCGGGTCGAGAACCAGCTTGGCGATGCCGTTGCGCGCCACGCTCGCGGCGACGGCCTCGATGATGCCCGCGTTGGACAGCATGCCCGTCTTCGCCGCGTCGACGCCGATGTCCTCGGCCACCACGTCGATCTGTTTGGCCACGACCTCGGGCGGCACATCGTGCACGGCGAACACGCCGGTGGTGTTCTGCGCCGTGATGGACGTCACGGCCGCCATACCGTACACGCCGAGGGCGCTGAAGGTCTTCAGGTCGGCCTCGATGCCGGCCCCGCCGCCGGAGTCGCTCCCGGCTATCGTCATGGCGCGAGGAATGGAGGACTCACTCATACAGCAGGATCCCCGCGACACACGCCGTCATGAAGCAGGCCAGCGTGCCGCCGATGAATGACTTGACGCCCAACTGGACGATGTCCCGGCGCCGCTCGGGCACGAGTCCCGTCAACACGCCGATGGCGATGCCTAGGCTGCCGGGATTGGCAAAGCCGCACAGCGCGTAGGTGGCGATCATGATGGAGCGGCGGCTCAGTTCGCCGGCGGTGATCAGCGATTGCAGGCTGAGGTACGCCACGAACTCGTTCATGACGGTCTTCGTGCCGAGCAATTCACCGACGGCCCCCGCATCGCGCCAAGGGATGCCGAGGAGGAGCGCGAAAGGCCGGAAGATATATCCCATCACATCGATGAAGGTGAAGCCTATGAGCCCGTCGAGGATAAGATTCAGCAGGTAGATGAGGGCGATGAACACGAGCACCAAGGCGCCTACGTTGAGCGCGATGTGCAGGCCCTCGGAGGTCCCCTTGGCGGCCGCGTCGATCACGTTGTGCGTGTCGACGGACGCCCGGATACGGCCTTCGCCCCGCGTTTCCGGCTCACCTGTCTCCGGCACGAGGAGCTTCGAGATGAGGATAGCCGCCGGCGCGCTCAGGAGCGAAGCCGTCAGCAGATGCCCGGCCTCCGCGCCCAGTGCCGCGTAAACCACCATGACGCTTCCGGCAATGGTGGCCATGAAAGTCGTCATGAGCGTACACAGCTCCGAACGCGTCATATTCCTCAGGTAGCCTCGCACGGCCGTGGCCGATTCCATGCCGAGGAAGATGAGCAGCGCGGCCACAAACGTCTCCGCGCCGGAGGTCTTCAAAGTGCGCCGCATCACCCACGCGATGCCGTGAACCACCACCTGGATGATCCGCAGGTGGTATAGGATGGCCGATACCGCCGAGACAAGGATGATCACGGGCAGGACCCGGAAGGCAAAGGTGGCCTGCATCACCAAGTCCCCGTCGGCGCCTATCAGGGCGTCCTGCTTGATGATGTGCTCGTCCGCCAGGAATCCGAAGACAAAGGAGGCCCCCTCGTGCGCGGCGTCATTGAGCACGTTGACGGCCCCGCGCATCCCGGCGAAAACCACGTCCTCCAAGGGCGTCGTGAGGAGCAGTACGCCGAAGATCAGTTGGAGGCCGACGCCCCACGCCACGAGGCGCCAGTCCACGCGCCGCCGGTTCTCCGATAAGGCCCAGGCGAGCACAATCATGGCCAGCAGGCCGACGAAGCTCATGAAACGCAATAGCATGGCGCCCTCCTCGATGTCCCGTCCCCACTGGAAGTCCGGCCAGAAAGCGCGGTTCCTGGCGAGGTGCGGCGGCCTTCCGGCCGCCCCCCTAGGGAGTGTAGGGGATTCCGCCATGCGGCGCAAGAGCCGGTGGCCGGATTGCCAATTATGCCGCGCTGCAAGTCATTGGAAGCGAGTACACTGCCGAAATGGGCCGACCTGGGGACACGTAGTCGCGCCGGGGACGGCGCTTGGTACATGGTCCCCAGATCGGCCCACGTCCCCAGATCGTCCTCTCCCGTCAGTCCCTTGCGCCTCTCGCTACACGCCGTCAGGGATAGATGGGGCCAGACTGTCGTCTTGGGCTACGACACGAAGGGGTGCGAGAACGTGTTTGGGCTGGGAGGTGGCGTCACGCATGGTTCATTGCCACCAGATGCGGCCGCAAACAGCCTCCAAAGCCGTCCTTTCCTGCTGATTAGCCTGCATTTTACGCCAAAATCCGGCGTTTTTCCCCCTCTTCAGATGGTGCTGGACAAAACCGGGAGTCCCTCCTATAATGCGTTTCCCCGGCAAGAGACTCGTGGAGATCGACGCCGAGGCGCTACGTAAGTATTTATTAGCAAAGCATTTACAATGACACAGGGCTTGCTTTTGAAGAGAGGACGGAGATAGGCGCCGTGGAGAAGGTTCAGCCAAAGGTGTTCTTGGTGGCCGAGACGCGCATGGTGGAGGAAGGCCTGCGCGCATATCTGGCGCATGTGGGCGTGCCGGATTGGGAAACGGACGCTCCGAGCGACGCCGAACGGCTGTGCGAGGTCTTCGGGCGGCTGTGCTACAGGTCGTTCGAGCCGGGCCTGAATCCGAATGTGACGCGCGTACGCCAGGGCAACGCGGCCTATCTCGGCCACGTGCTCGAGGTGGGCCACGGCAGCGTGATAGAGCACCCGGTGCTCAACTTCATCTTCGCGGATGTAAGCCGGGTGTTGACGCACGAATTGGTTCGCCATCGGGCGGGCACGGCTATCTCACAGGAATCGCTCCGGTTCGTGCGGCTGGATCGCCTTTCGGCTTATGTGCCGGCCGTCATCGAGGAGAGCGAGGAAGGCATGGCGGTTTTCGTGAAAACCGTCGAGCAGCTAGAATCCCTACAGCAGGAGCTGGCCCGCCTGTACGAGATTGACGATGAGAAGGCTTTCGCCCGCAAGAAGAAGCTCACGTCCGCCTTCCGGCGGCTCGCGCCCATCGGCGTGGCTACCACCGTAGGCTGGTCGTGCAATTTTCGGACGCTCAGACATGTTATCGAAAGTCGGACTGATCCGGCCGCGGAAGAGGAAATCCGGCTCGTTTTTGGGATGGTATACGACTGCGTGAAGGCCCGTTATCCGAATCTGCTGGGCGATTACGAGGTCGAGATGGTGGATGGGTTGCCTTGGGTGAGGACCCCGCACCGGAAGGTGTGAGGCCCGGGGAGCACAACTCGGTGCGCATAGGGGTGCAGGAGGGGTCGCATGTTTGAGGTCAGAGAACGGTTCCGACTCTCAGAGAAGTTTCTGTCCGAGTTTCGCGGGAAGCAGCCTCAATGGGGCCCGTTAGGTTACGTGACGTTCAAGCGCACGTACGCCCGGGTGGTGCCGCAGGAGGGCGAACGCACCGAGGAGTACTGGGAAACCGTCCGCCGCGTGGTCGAGGGGTGCTACACCATCCAGTTGAACCACTGCAAGAGCCTCAAACTGCCCTGGAATCCTCACAAAGCGCAGCGCTCCGCGCAGGAGATGTTCCGCCTCATTTGGGACTTCAAGTTCCTCCCTCCCGGCCGCGGGCTCTGGATGATGGGTACGGACTACATCTGGGAGCGCGGATCGGCGGCCCTGAATAACTGCGCCTTTGTCTCGACGGATGAGATTGAAACCAGCTTTGCGGAGCCTTTCTGCTTTCTCATGGACATGTCGCTCCTGGGCGTGGGCGTGGCGTTCGACACCAAGGGTGCGGGCAAGGTGACGATTCAGGCGCCGAAGATCGCCGAGGAGACGCAGGTCGTTGACGACTCGAAGGAAGGCTGGTGCGACGCAGTGCGGTGCGTGCTGGAGGCGTACGTAGGCCGGGGGAAGCGCCCCGCTCAGATCGACTTCTCCCAGATCCGCCCCGCCGGCTCGCCTATCCGCACTTTCGGCGGCATCGCGCCCGGCCCCGCACCCCTCATCGAATGTATCGGCAATATCGACGAGATACTCGGGGGGCGCGCCGGGAAGGCGTTGACTTCGACGGATATCACGGACTTGATGAACGTCATTGGGAAGTGCGTCGTATCGGGCGGCGTGCGCCGCACGGCGGAACTGGCCCTCGGCGACGCCACCGATCAGGAATACCTCAAGCTCAAGGATCCCGAACTCAACAGCGACAAAGTGATCGCATGGCGGTGGGCGTCGAACAACAGCGTGAGTTCCGAAGTGGGAATGGACTACCTCGACCTCGGCCAACAGACGGCCAAGAATGGCGAGCCGGGCTATTTCTGGCTGAAGAACGCCCAGGCCTACGGGCGTCTCAAGGACGGCCCCGACTGGGCCGACGCCAAGGTGGCGGGCACCAATCCCTGCGCGGAGCAGAGCCTCGAGTCCTACGAAATCTGCAACCTCGTCGAAACGTTCCCATCGCTTCATGACTCTTTCGAGCAATACCAGCGCACGCTTAAGTTCGCCTATCTCTACGCAAAAACCGTAACGCTGGTTCCCACACACAACGAGCGCACGAACGCGATCATGCTGCGCAATCGCCGGATCGGCCTATCGCAGTCGGGGATCGTCGAGTCCTTCGAGAAGCACGGGCGGCGCGAGCATTTCGACTGGTGCGACAAGGGATACAAGTACATCTGCCATCTTGACAAGGTGTACGCCCAATGGCTGTGCATCCCCGAGAGCATCAAGAAAACCAGCGTCAAACCGAGCGGGACGGTATCGCTTCTCCCGGGGGTGACGCCCGGGATTCACTATCCTCACGCGAGGTTCTACTACCGGACGATTCGCATCGACAAAACCAGCCCGCTGGTGGAGCGGCTGCGCGAGGCGGGATACCGACTCGAGGAATCGGTGTATGGCGACAACACCTGGGTGGTGTATTTCCCCGTGAAACACGACATGTTCGAGCGCGGCAAGATGGACGTGTCGGTATGGGAACAGGTGGAGAATGTCGCCCAGATGCAGTATTACTGGGCAGACAACCAGGTGAGCGCCACCATCACCTTCAAGGCTGAGGAGGCAAACGATATTCCGCGCATCCTCGAGCTGTACGAAACTCGGCTGAAGTCCGTCAGTTTCCTGCCGCTCCAGGATCACACCTACGCCCAAGCGCCGTACCAGGAGATCACCGAGGAGATGTTTGTCCACGCTTCCTCGCGACTCAAGGCGCTGGACTTCAGCACGCTGAACACGGACGAGGCGCAGGATATGTTCTGCGACGGCGAGAAGTGCGAACTCCCCGTGCCAGCGCAGGAGCCGCTCTCCCAAGAGGAACTCCCCTTCATGGACGAGGGCGAGAGAGAAGCCGCCCCAGCCGGCGCCTCGAAGTCCCGCCGGGATGAAGTGGGCGCGCCTTCGTAGACGCGGTCCCTCACCAGATTCCTGAAAGGACGCAGATGTTTCACGAATTCATGGGCGAGGGAATCCCGCCGTCCGTCTTCTGGCTGTTCGTGGGGGCGGCCATCGTCATCCAGGGGATCAGCAAGTCCGGTTTCGCGGGCGGAGCGGGGATACTCTCGCTGCCGCTGATGATGCTGGTGATGCCCGTGCCGAAGGTCGCGGCCACCCTCCTGCCCCTGCTGATCCTTTGCGATATGAACGCTATCTACCACCACTGGCACAATTGCGTCTGGCGGAAAGTCTTCGAGATCTATATCCCGGCCATCGGAGGCATCCTCGCCGGGGCCGCCGTCTGGTGGTGGGTCGGACGCGAGGGCGTGCAGCAGTTCGAGGGGCCAATCCGCCGGTTTGTGGGCGTGATCGCCGTGCTGTTCGCCCTGTACATCGTGGGGAAAGAGGCCGCCATGCAGTGGGTCGAGCGTGTCAAGCCGGGCCCCCGCGCCGCCATCCTGGCGGGCCTCGCCGGTGGTTTCACTTCCACGATTGCCCACGCCGCGGGCCCCATCGTCAATCTCTACCTTTTCGCCCAGGACTTGGGCAAGACGTTATTCGTGGGCACCGTCGCCTGGACGTTTACGCTCATCAACCTCACCAAGCTGCCCTTCTACATCTCCGTGGGCCTGATCCAGCGCGACGTCCTTCTATTCGACCTCACGCTCGTCTGGCTCGTGCCCATTGGCTCCTTCCTCGGGAAATGGATGCATCACCGCGTATCCGAAAGCCTGTTCAATAGGGTGATCCTGGTTCTCACGTTCCTCGCCGGGATGCAGCTCGTCTTGGACATCAACCTTATCCACCTCGTCCTGAAACACGTTTTCTAACGCCGGCTAAAGCTGGAAATCCAAACACGGCGCGGGTGGTGGGAAGTAGGCGGCGACACCAGGAAAGAGTACCGGCGGCGGCGGAGAAGAGACAAGGCGGCGTCCAAGGCGTGCGTGAGCCGAGGGGTCAGTCAGCCGTTGGCAGGGACTCGAGCGCGTCTGCGAAATCGTCGAAGACATCGCGAGTGAAAAGGACGAAGCGAACGAGATCGATGCCTTCGTGAGCCTTGAGAAACTCGGCGACGGCGCCGACGGCAATCTTGGCCGCGTCGGGGATGGGATAGCCGTAGACGCCGCAACTGATAGCTGGGAAAGCGACAGTCTTCACACCGTTTTCGAGGGCGACCTCAAGGCTGCGGCGATGGCAGGCGGCGAGTTTCTCCGGTTCGCCGTGGTTGCCGTCGCGGTAGACGGGGCCGACGGTGTGGATGACGTATCGCGCGGGGAGGTCCCCCCCCGTGGTGATCTTGGCATCGCCGGTTTCGCAGCCGCCGAGCTTCGTGCATTCGGCGAGGATCGCCGGGCCGCCGGCCCGGTGGATGGCGCCGTCCACTCCCCCGCCCCCCAGAAGCGACTTGTTGGCCGCGTTGACGATGGCATCAACCGCCTCTTTGGTGATGTCCCCTTGCACAACTTCGATGCGCCCCGCGCCGATGTTCCTGGACATGATGCCGTCCCTTCCGGTGATTGTGAAGCCTGTTTGCGATTCTAACGGGCCCGACATAAACTGACAAGTGGCTTGGTGGCGGCGCCCGATAGTCCTAGGAATACATCGGTAGCAAGAAGGGAGTGTGGGCCTGTGTCGGCACTTTGTAGACGCGCTCTTCAGGCAATTCTTTTGGCCATTTGCATCGTCGCCGCAAGGGCGGAGCAGGGCGACGCCGTCCCGGCATTCCCTGGGGCGGAAGGATACGGCAGGTTCGCGAAGGGGGGCCGCGGGGGCGACGTGTACCACGTGACAAACCTGAATGACGCGGGGGCAGGTTCGCTTCGCGAGGGGATCGCGTCGGCGGAGGGGCCGCGAACCATCGTGTTCGATGTTTCCGGGACGATCATGCTGGCATCGCCGCTGCGGTTGGAGGGCGTGTCCAGGCTGACTATCGCGGGCCAGACGGCGCCGGGCGACGGGATCACGCTGCGGGATCATCATCTTCACCTTAAGAACGCGTCAAACATCGTGATTCGCTATCTGCGCATCCGGTTGGGCGATCAGAACAAGCCGCCCTGCGGCCCGGATGTCATCACAGTCGATGACTGCGACCATATCATGCTGGACCACCTCTCTCTGAGTTGGGGCATTGACGGCAACCAGGATACGCGGGGCTGCAGGTACTACACGATGCAATGGTGCATCATGAGCGAAGCACTTAATGACAGCATTCACCCCAAGGGCCCCCATGCCATGTGCGGCTCCTTCCGGGCGCCGCGGAGCAACACCACCATCCATCACAATATCTTCGCTACCAGCCGCGACCGACATCCCACGATTGGCGGCGGTGATCCTGAGCCGGAGTGGGTCATCGATTTCCGCAATAACGTCATCTACAACTGGCGCGGCGCTGCGAATGTCTGCGACAACCGGGTCAACATGATCAACAACTACTTCCGCCCGGGGCCTGAGACGGATGTAGCGGGAAAACCGGTCGCGATGAAGGCCAGTCTGCCGGACAAGGCGCGCGGTCACATGAGCGGCAACCTATTCGAGGGCCGGGAGGATCTCACGAAGGACAATTACGCCGCGCTGGATTTCGAGCGTTGGCTCGGGCCGGACTCAAAGTATAAGTACGCGGGCACCCTCGCCGATTGGCGCGCGGACAAGCCGTATGAACTCGGCCCGAATGCGCCGCGCACGCAGTCGGCACAGGGCACCTATGAACTGGTTCTGGCCAAGGCAGGGGCTTCGTTGGTGCGGGACGCGGTCGATGAGCGTGTCATCCGCGACATCCGCGCCCGCACGGGCAAGCTGATCGATTCACAGGCGGAAGTAGGCGGATGGCCTGAGTTGGAGGCGGCTCCGGCCCCCGCGGACTCGGATGGCGACGGCATGCCGGACACTTGGGAGGAAGGGCAAGGGCTTGACGCGCACGACCCGGGCGACGGCAACGGCGACCTCGACGGGGACGGCTACACGAACCTGGAGGAGTACCTGAACGGCCTGTGTCCGGCGGCCTATTGAGCCGGCTCGGGCCGACTACGCTGAAACGGGAAGGGAGCGTAAGGGCATGCTGAAAGCGTTGGCGCACGTGTGCATTGGGGCGACGGACCTGGCCGCGACGGAGCGATTCTACTGCTCGGGGCTGGGATTGGAGAAGGTTTTCAACTTCATCCGCGCGGGGGAGGTCGTGGGATTCTACCTGAGGGCGGCGGAGAGCAACTTCGTTGAAGTATTCTTGCAGGATGAGGTGGACGTGAACGCGCGATGTCCGATCCGCCACTTCTGCCTGGAAGTGAAGGATATCGAGGAGGCGCGCGGCCAACTGGCGGCCTATGGATACGATGCTACGGCGAAGGCGCTCGGAGGTGATGCAAGTTGGCAGTGCTGGGTAACGGATCCCAGCGGCGTGCGGATCGAGCTTCATCAGTACACGGAGAAGAGCTGCCAGATCACCGGCCGAGACTGTGTGCTGGACTGAGGGCGTGCATACGCTTACCAAATCGCCACACCGCGCCCGTATCTCTTTGCGCGCGGGTGTAGCCAGGTGTAGACTTGCTTCGTTTCATCCAAGGCCTTCAATACGACTTCTTTGCTTCGAGGGAGGTACATCTTAATGCGTTTGAGCGGACTTGTCGGCACCCGTTACAAGGAACACCCCGCGGAAGCGACGCTGGCGAGCCACGCGTTTCTGCTCCGCGGCGGATACGCCCGCCAAGTGGCGAACGGCATCTACTCGCTGCTGCCGGCGGGCTGGCGCGTGGCCCGCAAGGTGAAGGATATCGTCCGGGAGGAACTGGAGCGCATCGGTGGACAGGAGGTTCTCCTGCCGCTGGTGCAGCCTCGTGAGCTTTGGGAAGCGTCGGGCCGCTATGCGGAACTCGGCCCGGAATTGATTAGTTTCGCGGATCGCACCGGGCACGACATGGTGCTGGCGATGACGCATGAAGAGGCGGCGGTTGAATTGTGCCGGGGCGAAGTGAGCAGCTACCAGCAATTGCCGTTCATGATCTATCAGTTCCAGACGACATTCCGCGATGTACCGAGATCCCGTGGAGGCCTCTTGCGGGGTGCGCGAGTTCACGATGAATGACGCCTACTCGTTTCACGCTTCGCTGGACGACTTGCGCGCGTACTACGAGGAATGGATCAAAGTCTACCAGCGCGTCTTCGCGCGGGTTGGACTCGAAGACGTGGCGCCGGTGCCCTCGGATGAGGGGATCATGGGGGGCCTGATATCGCACGAGTTTGTCTTGTTGTCGGACGCGGGGGAAGATCAGGTGGCGTTGTGCGATACGTGTTCGTATGGGGCCGGGCTCGATGTAGCCAAAGGCCGCGTCGAATCCTATGAGGAGGCCCCGCTGCCTCTCGAAAAGGTACATACGCCGGGGACGAAGAGCATCGATGCACTGGCAGGCTTCCTCGACGTTGAGCCTTCACGCACGGCCAAGGTCTGTTTCTATGATCGCGATAAGGACGGTAAGCTCGTTGTCGTCCTCATTCGCGGCGACCTCGAAGTGAACGAAGTCGGCCTGGCGCGGCTCATCCAGATCCACCCGGCGCCGGCCTCGGAGGAGCGCATCCGCGGCGCGGGGGCGGTGCCCGGCTTCGCGACGCCGATAGGACTCGACCACGCGGCGTGCAGGATCCTCGTGGACGAATCCGTCGCGACATCGAACAACCTGGTGTGCGGGGCGAATGAGGTAGATCACCACCTGAAGAACTTCAACCTTGCACGGGACCTCCCAAACGCCAACACGCATAACCTAGCCAAGGTACGGGATTTGGATCGCTGTCCGATTTGCGATGGCCTCCTCCACGTCCGGCGAGGCATCCAGCTCGGGAGCGTATTCCAACTGGGCAAGAAGTACACGTCCGCCATGCAGATGACCTTTACGGACGAGACGGGGGCGACGCGTGTTCCCGCCATGGGCTGCTATGGCATCGGCATCGGCAGGCTGGTGAGTTCGATCATGGAGGTCCACCACGATGAGCATGGGCCCAAGTGGCCTATATCGGTGGCGCCGTGGCAGGTTCATCTGTGCGCGATCAAGCGGGAGGCGCCGGGCGTGCGGGGGGCCGCCGACGCCTTGTACGCGGGACTCGAAGAGAGGGGCGTCGAGGTTATCTATGATGATCGCGATCTGCGGGCGGGCGTGCAGTTCGCCGAGGCCGACCTGCTGGGAGCGCCGTTCAGGGTGACGGTCGGCGAGCGTCACCTGAAGAATGGTGAGGTGGAGTGGAAGCGCCGCGACACCGATGAGGCGGGGCGTCTGCCTTTGGATGAGGCCGTCGAGACGGTGAGCGGGTGGGTCGCGGAGGCGCTGAAGCAGGCCAAGGCGGTCGACGATCCGTGGGGGCCGTGGGATACGCGGGGCCGGGGACGTGCCAGGTATTCCGCCGATACGGGGACGTTGATCAGCCGAGAGTAGGGCCGGGCGGAGAGGTCTTCTCGCACCTTGGGGCGGGCTGGTGTTAGTTGTTTCTCTAGACAGTGGCCCGGGATGGGATGATGGTTATAACGCGTGACGTTAGGTTAAGAGCGGCATGAAGCAGACTCCTGGTAGAGCGCGTTCCGGGGACGGGTGGATAGTAGGCCTCGACGTGGGCAGTTCCACCGTCAAGGCGGTGGCCGTGGATCCGCGAACCGATGCCATCGTTTGGAGTGACTACCGCCGCCACGAGGCGCGGCAGCATGATATGGCGCTTGATTTCCTCGCCCGCATCGAGACAGCCTGCCGGGGCGCCCAGGGCGGGCCATTGCGCGTCTACGTCACGGGGTCGGGGGGCGCATTGATCAGCGACGCGCTTGGCGGGCGGTTTGTGCAGGAGGTCAACGCCGTCGCCCTCGCCGTCGAACGCTTTCACCCCGACGCCCAAAGCGTGATCGAACTGGGCGGGCAGGACGCCAAGATCATCGTCTACACCACGGATCCGGCCACGGGAAAACGCAAGAAGACGCCCTCGATGAACGATAAGTGCGCCGGCGGCACGGGCTCCGTCATTGATCGCATCGCGGCCAAGCTGGGCGTGCCGCAGCATCGCCTGCCTCTCATGCGGTACACCGGCGTCAAACGCCATCCCGTAGCGGGCAAGTGCGGCGTCTTCGCGGAGACGGATGTCAACAGCCTGCAGAAGCAGGGCGTCCCGGCCGATGAACTCATGGCCTCGCTGTTCGAGTCCATCGTGCAGCAAAATCTGAGCGTCTTGACGCGCGGGCACACGCTCCGCCCGGTGGTACTTCTCCTCGGAGGGCCAAACCATTTTATCCGCGGCCTTCGCGAGTGCTGGCGGGAGCACATCCCAAGAATCTGGGCCGAGCGGGGCGTTTCTATTCCCGCGGATGCGTCGGTTGACGAACTCATACGCGTGCCGCGACACGCCCATTTCTTCGCGGCCCTCGGCGCGGTGGAGTACGGCAAGCGCGAAGCCGACAACTACTCCTCTCAGGCCCTGTTCATCGGAGCCCATCCGCTACGCCACCGGCTCGACGCCCTACGGAAGGCAAGGCGCGACACGGGCGCCCTGCCCGGACTTGTGGCCAGCGACGCCGAGGCGGCGGAATTTGAGGCCCGTTATGCTCCAGCCGCATGGGGCCCTCCGGCCTTGCGCGCCGGGCAGCGGGTCGAGGCATTCGTTGGCGTCGACGCCGGCTCGACGAGTACGAAGGCCGTGCTCATCGACGCGGACGAGAACGTGTTGGCCAAAGCGTACCGGCTGTCCAACGGCAATCCGATCAATGACACACGGGAGGTCTTGGGCTCGCTTGTTCAGCAGGTGGAATGCCAAGGCGCCCAGGTATGCGTGCGGGGCGCCGCCGTGACAGGCTACGCGAAAGACATGCTAAAGGATGCTATTGGCGCGGATCTCGCGCTTGTCGAAACCGTCGCCCATGCCCAGAGCGGGCTGCACGATTATCCCGAGGCCGATGTCATCTGCGATGTTGGCGGGCAAGACATCAAGGTGATCATCCTCAACGATGGCACGGTGAAAGATTTCAAACTCAACACGCAGTGCTCGGCGGGGAATGGGTACTACCTGCAGTCCACGGCCTCGGCCCTCGGCTATGCCGTCGAGGACTACGCCCACGCCGCCTTCAGCGCGCGCGCGATGCCTGAGTTCAGCTATGGCTGCGCGGTTTTCATGCAATCGGATGTGGTGAACTTCCAGCGGCAAGGCTGGCGCCCACACGAGATCTTGGCCGGGCTCGCCGCCGTCCTGCCTAAGAACATCTGGCTTTACGTGTGCAAGATGCCTAATCTGGCGCGGCTCGGAAGAACCTTCATTCTTCAGGGCGGCACGCAGCGCAACATGGCGGCCGTTAAGGCACAGGTAGACTTCATCAACAGCCGCTTCCACTCCGCCTCCGAGCGCCCCGAAATCGTTGTCCATCGGCACTGCGCCGTGGCCGGGGCCATCGGCTGCGCCATGGAAGTCCGCCGCCGGTTCGCAGGGGAGAATGCGGCCACCTCATTTATCGGCTTCGACGCCGTCGAGAATATGAGCTACCACACCACCCGCGACGAGGACACGCGATGCCGCCTCTGCCGGAATCGGTGCCTGCGCACGTTTGTGGACGTGGAGGTTTTGGGCGCGACGCGGCGGTTCATCGTCGCCCCGTGCGAGCGTGGCGCCGCGCAGAATGCGGACGCCGCACGCGAAGTCACGCGCAAGCTGGACGCCGTCAAGGCGGCCAATCCCAGCCTGGCCGAGACTAGCATGCGGGAGGCGTTCAAGCCGGTTGACGTTCCCATGCCGTCGTCCCAGTTGAAGGGACGGCGCCAATTCTTTCACGCGGGCCGTTCACGAGCGCGCTACGACGAGGCGATGCGGCGGCGCACATCGCTCCGCATCGGCATGCCGCGTGCGCTGAACATGTACTCCCTCGCTCCCTTTTTCATGGGATTCTTCCAGAGCCTTGGCGTCCCCGCGGACGACATCGTGTGGTCCGAGCCTACGAGCGAAGAGCTTTTCAAGGAAGGGGCAAAATGGGGGAGCATCGATCCATGCTATCCTTGCAAGCTCGCGATTCCGCATGTTCATAATCTCGTCTATCACAGACACGCGCCCGGCACGCCGTTGACGCACATCTTTTTCCCTATGGTCGAAAGCCTACCGCGGCGAATGTCCAACACCCTCGCCGGAAGGGCTTGCCCGGCGAGCACGGCCGCGCCGGAAGCCGTCCGCGCCGCGTTCCGGCGAGAAGGCGACCTTCTTGCCGAGAAAGGCATTGTGTTCAAGAAGACGTTTCTCAGCCTGGATCGGCCGGCCCTCTGCGCGCAGCAGTTGCTGGCCGATTGGCGTGATGACCTCCGTCTAGCCGAGGACGAGACATCTCACGCCGTCGACGCGGGCCTCGGCGCGCTGCGTGCCTTCACGGCCGCCCGTCAACGTGAGGCAAGCGTCATACTCCGGCGGGTCGAGTCAGAGCGCCGGGTGGCCATCGTTCTGCTCGGGCGTCCGTACCATCTCGACGCCGGCGTCAATCACGGCATTTGTGAGGCCATTCAGAAGCTCGGTTATCCCATCCTCACGCAGAATAGCCTGCCCACCGATGCCGAAACGCTCGAGCGCCTCTTCGGCCCTGAAGTCGCGGCGGGCCTCCTCGACGACGCCTTGAGCGTTGACGATGTGTGGAAGAACAGCTATTGCGAGAACAGTTCCCGGAAGCTGTGGGCCGCAAAGTTCGTCGCGCGCCATCCGAACCTGGCGGCGCTCGAATTATCCAGTTTCAAGTGCGGCCATGATGCACCGCTGTACGCCACTGTCGAGGAAATTGTCGAGAGCGCGGGCGCGCCATTCTTCCATTTCAGGGATATCGACGAGAATCGTCCGGCGGGCTCGATCCAGGTTCGGGTGGAAACTATCGCCTACGCGTTGGAGCGCTACCAGCAGCGCCTCGAGGAAACCGGGAGCGGCTCGCGTTGCGAGGAGTGTCCTGCCTCAGCGGAATGCGCCGGCGGCGACACTGGGGCCGTCGCGTAATCCTGGCGGACAAAGGGAGGATAGAGGGGGCAGTGTTTTATCCCCTGCGCTCATCGCCGTGGCTCCTCCTCAAGAGGCGGGGTCGGCGAGTTCTTGTAGGCGGCGGGCGTAGTCGATGAGGGGCATGACGGCATCCATGTTGAAATCCTCAGGCCCGGTGAGGCCGTTGTCCTCGGTGAAGTGCTCGTATTGCCGGAGAAGGGCGAGTTGGGCGGGATTCAGGCCTTGCCGGAGCTCCGGCTCGCGGAGAAAGCGATCGAGAAGCGTCTTGCCGGCATAGGCGACGCCTTGACAATCCTGCGGCGGCATATAGCCTGAGGGAAGGCCAAGTCTGCGATCCTCTGCTTTGTCCCAGCGCACACTCTCCTCATACGTCTGAACCTTACGTTCTGCCGCGGCAACAAGCGTCGATAGCGTCCTGCCGTCGGGATCGAGTTGCGCGGCAAGAATCGGCACGGGGTCGCGGATATCGCCCTCTTGCCGATCCGCGTAGGTTTGGCAGAACTGGGTGAGGGTGTCGGACAGGACTTGCTTCTCGGCTGAGGAGCCGTTCTCCGCGATGGCCAGGAGCTTGAGCGTCCTGGGCTCGACGGCGTTGATAGCCAAGAGTTGGATATAGTCGTCATACTCCTGCATGCTGGGAGTGAGCATCAGGGCGTGGTCGATCCATTTGTTGTTTTCGTCGTGCAGGTGACGTAGCGATTCCTCGAGGGACTCCCGCTGCGCTTCATCCCATTCCGCCTGCCATCTCGCCCGCACCTCGGGATTTCTATCCAGGTAGGCCTGAAATCTGATATACATCCGCTCGTCCTCCACGAGTTCCCAGAATGGGGCGGAGGGATATTGGCCTGCCTCCGGCTTGTCCAGGATCCCGGCGAGGATGTTGAGAAATGTCTGCGGCGTCTCGGCGGCCGCCTGGGGAGTATCAACGGTAGGCGGCGCGGCATCCACCGGGGGCGCGAGAGTGGACGGGGCGGACGACTCCTCAATGGGCGGCGGAGGTGAGGAATCCAGGACGAATAGCGCCGCGCCCAGGCCTATGATCAGGCCGACAAGGCCCACCAGGCCAATCTTACGCCAGTGTGAAGTTGCACTTTGGAGTGGCATGTTATCTCCTTACTGCGAGCCGGTTGAGTAGCCAGGCGGCGACGGGTTACAGGCTGTTACCGTCGCCGCCAAGCGAGTTCTTCCTGGCCAGCACCGGGCCTCATGCTGAGGCTAACGTGACTCAACAATACTGGCCATGGCGCCTGAGATAAGTCCGCATGTCAGTCATCAACATTGAAGTTGCAAGTCCACTCGTCATCGTACTCACCTTCGAGTGTGGCGAGACTTGTATTGTACACACCATGCAAGTAGCCGAACTTTGAGTTGTAGTTGAAGAAGGGAATAGCGGCAGCGTGGTCATATTCCTCGATCTCATTGGCGCAGGTGAGGATTTCTCCAATACCTCCCGCCTCAACGAGATCGTCGTCCACAAAGGTGTCAATCTCCTCAAGTATGTAGTTTGTAAGGCCGCTGTATGAGCCCGTACTCTGCAGCGCGTACGAGAAGCAGTTGTATTTCGCCGACGGAGCTGCCACACGATTCTCCGGCTTGAAGTCGTCACTGGGACTCACGCTTTCGATGCTCAACTGGAGCGCAGCTTTCTGGAGAACCGTGAAGTCGGTAGTAGTCCCAAAGTTCACCCATTGATTGTTCTCATATCTCTGCTCTTTTATGCACTTCAGGCTCTTGTATGCTACCTTCGTGCCCGCCAGAGTCTTGACGGGCCATTCAGGGCCCCCTAGGCTCGGTTGATCATACGTGTAATACACGGGCCGGAATTGGTATTGGTCACCGCCGGCCGAATACTGGATCCACCTCGGCCAATACCAGAGGCCGCCGTTGGCCGCGTGGCTGGATGGGACAATGACACACGTGGCGAGAAGCGCGAGGAGTAGAGATGCTAGGGGGATACGTGAAGATAGAGACATGGTACGCATAGTGGTTCCCTCCGTTAGAATTAGTGTTCGACCCCGAAATCCCACATAGAACACAGATAGTGTAACATCGTCTTGGGCATATGTCAAGTAGTAGTGCGTGTGCTCACTCGTGCTATACACGTAGTCGTTTATATCTGGTTACTGATGTCATTGCATAGAATGTTGACAATGTCCAGGACGCTTACGGAATACCGAAATATGCTTGGGCGGTGAAATCGTGAAATTCGTATGTCGGGGCACGGACGGCACGGCTAGGCCCTTGCGGCACGCCGCGCCGCCGCAGTGCGCTTGCCGGCGCACCAAATCGGGGACGTGGAAGCCGTCTCCAGGATGAACGTCACGAGCTCGTAGTCGAGCCTAACTGCGTCGCCGTGAGGCGGGGTGGGGAGCAACGCAAGGCGAAGGATCAGTCCGGAGCAATAGAGGCAATAGGGACAAAGGGGGACTACGGCGCGGGAACACGGGAAGACTGAGGGGCGTTCTAGACACAAACAAGTGCCCTAAAAAGGGGGGAAGCGGCGGGTTTTGGGGAACCCGCCGCTTTGTGCGGGGAGTGTCTGAAAACGTCGTTCCGTGTTTCTTGGCGCAAGAGGGTCACGGTTAGAGCTTTTTCGACTAAGACCATGGGCTGCGGTCATTGATCTCAGTCACTCAACTGTGGCGGACCATTTAGGCCTGGGCTGCGGTGCGACTTACGTCGCTGACCTGGTCCGCACTTAACAACTGTTTCAGACACCAAAGCGATACTAACACAACATATGGTGGTTGTCAAGTCCTTTTTAGGCTGCGAAATATGATTTTTTCCGGGCGGCGGATTTCCCAGAAGATGGGCTATGATTCGACGGCAACACCACCTATAGTCGTTGGCTGCTTTGGCCCCAGGAGGCCCATGGCGCCGGCAAGAGGGCTCGAGGCGCTCAATATGTTGTAGTCCATGTTTTGCGAAAAATGTGCAGAGGGCGATAATTCGCCAAAACCTCGACCGAATGGGCCGAGGAGTCCGGCCTGAAAGTGCGGCTCCTTGGGGAGGCATTTGTAAGTCCTTTTGTCTCAATGCTCAAAGCTCTCGGCCCATTATTCGGTCGCTTTCCGGCCGCCGCCCCTCAGCACATACGCCGTAGGGACCTGACCCGGACTCCACCCGAAGGCCGGCCAGGCGGTGAGAGCCTCTCGGCGCAGGCGAGCTGGTGTCTTTGCCTGCCATAGGCGGTCGCGCCCGGCCTGCCCGTGGGGCCGTCCGGGAGAGGGACTCCAGGGGAACTTGGCGGCCCCGAATGGTATAATCAACTCGAAGAGGAGATCTATGGAAGGGCGAACATCCAATCCCGAGGGGCCGCCGTCGTTGGGCGAGCGCCTGAGGAGGGCCTGGGCCGAAGCAAATGCCCGACGGCCTATGAGTTTTTACCTGCTTGCTGCGATCCTGGTCTTTGTGTTGCTCGGTTCGCAGTTCGGTTATGTTCGCAATGATCCGAAGCGGTTTGGATTCTTCCTGATTATCCATTTTGTTTTCTTCTTCTTCGTCTTGGTGCGGGCGATCATAGATTTCTTCGAGATCGCCAAGCGCCATTTCTCGGAACGCCACCAGCTTTTCGGACAAACACTGGGCGATCCGGAGTTCGTCGAACAGCTTGGACAGAAAGTAGACAAGAACCGCCGCGGGTAATACGGCCAAAGGCCGATTGCCAGGCTTTCTCATTCTGAAGTGGTGCGCCGTCGTTTGAGGGCACAGGCCCGGCGGCGCATACGTGTCTCGCGGAAGGCCACGAGCGGTCACGAATGCGGGCGGTGGGCGCGTGCGGTGCGGCCAGATACAACGCAGCGATTTCCGCCCTTGCAGCGGGAGGAGTTTGGGCCTTGCGGGTTGGGACGATTCTTGCGTTCGTGCCGAACTGGCTGGGGGATGTCGCTATGTGCACGCCGGCCCTGCGGGCACTCCATCAAACCTATCCGGGCGCTAAGCTCGTGGTGGTCGGCAGGCCCGCCGCGTGCGATCTTCTCAATGGCCTTCCATGGCTCCATGCAGCTATACCCATTCTTGACAGGCCGGGGGTCCGCCGGGTGCTGCTGCTCGGCCAGCGCTTGCGGCGCTATGCGGCGGACATCGCCGTAGTGTTCCCTCACTCGTTTAGAGCGGCGCTCATCGCGCGCTTGGCGGGGGCGCGCCGACGGCTTGCGTATGATCGCGGCGGGCGGGCCTTCCTTCTGACACACGCCATTCCGCCCCACCGGGAGAACGGCCGCATCCAGGCCGTTTATATGGCGCGGGAGTATCTTGACCTCGTCAGTCATCTGGGGTGCACCGATGATGGCGCGGGCCTGGAACTCCGCGCTCAGCCGGGCGTCGTTGAACAGGTTAAGCGCCATTTGCGGGGCAAAGGCCCGCTGGTGGGATTGGCTCCGGGCGCCGCGTTCGGCCCCAGCAAGCGATGGCCCGCCGAATCATACGCGGCCGTCGCCAACGCCCTCGCGGAACGCACAGGCGCACGATGCGTAGTGCTCACCGGGCCGGGCGAAGAGAACCTCCGCGACACCATCGCAGCGAAGGCGAAAACGTCGCCGATCCAGTGTGATGAGGGGCACCCGACAGTGGAAACGCTCAAGGCCACCATCGCGCAACTGGACCTCTTGATCTGCAATGATTCCGGCCCGCGCCACGTGGCCGTGGCCTTCAAGGTGCCGACCCTTTGCCTCATGGGACCTACCTTGCCCTGCTACACGGACAGTCCTTACGAAGTCGGGCGCGTCTTGCGCGCGGACGTCGAATGCGCGGGATGTCACAAATCCGTCTGCCCTGAGGATCACCGCTGCATGACACGCATCCATCCGGATCAGGTGGTCGCGGCGGCAACGCAGCTGTTGGCCAAATCAACACCGCGGCCGGCCGTCCAGGCGGTGAATCCGTAGGCGTCGCCGCCAAGCGCGTCAAGACTCTCTCATGCCTTCCTACCTACTTCGAGAGCGCCCGCTATCCGGCATGTATAATGTAGGCTATCGTCGGGCACGCACGAGCGGGAGTTATGCCTGTGTTGAGCGAGGCGGTACGTGTCCGGACGCTCGCTGTCTACCGGGCCACAAGCTGGAGCGCTTTGCTTAATGAGCGAATCCGAACTGAATCCTACGCGTCCATTGAAAACGGGCCAGAAGTTGGTCATCGGATTCACGGAGTACATCGACTTGCCCGATTGGGACATCGTGGGCGTACGCGCCAAAGCCGATACGGGGGCCCGAAGCAGCGCGTTGCACGTCGAAGATATCACTCCTATGGCCGACGGCTTTGTGCAGTTTCACGTCATCACGGGTCCGCGCCGGAAGCGCAGGCGCGTGGAAGTGTCAGCTCCGGTAACGAAGTGGGCCCGGGTCCGCTCGAGTACGGGCCACTACGCGGTGCGGTGCTTCGTCCGGACGGTGATCCGCCTAGGGCCGGTGGAGAAGGAAATCGAATTATCCCTTGTCTCGCGGGAGCGCATGATCCATCGCATGTTACTCGGCCGGACAGCGCTCGAACGAGACTTCATCGTAGATCCGAGCAGGCGCTGCCTCGTGGGCAAAAAGCCCAAACGAAAGCGCACAAAGGGCATGGAGCCATGAGAATCGTCATTCTAAGCCGTTCGCCGCGGAGCTACAGCACGCGGCGCCTCAGGGAGGCGGCCGTACTGCGAGGCCACAAACCGCAGGTTCTGGACACACTGCATTTCTCGATAGTCGTGGAGAAAGAGCGGCCGGGGCTTTTTTACCACAATCGGCGGCTGTCCCGTACGGACGCCGTGATCCCTCGGGTGGGCGCGAGCATTACGTTTTTCGGCGTTGCGGTTGTTCGCCAGTTCGAGCAGATGGGCATCTACACCGCCAATGAGTCGCTCGCGATCTCCCGTTCCCGTGACAAGCTACGGGCAATGCAGATCTTCAGCCGCCATGATATCGGCATTCCGCCGACGGTCTTCGTAAGGGACACGGCAGAGATTCTTCCCGCCATCCGCCAGGTGGGCGGGTGCCCCGTAATCATCAAGGTGCTCGAAGGCACGCAGGGCATCGGCGTCATTCTGTCGGAAACGGAGCAAACCACCGAGGCCATCATTCAAACGCTTCACAGCGCCCGGCAGAACGTGCTCATTCAGAAGTTTGTGAAAGAGAGCCGGGGGCGTGACATACGCGCCCTGGTTATTGGCGACCGCGTGGTGGCGGCTATGCGGCGGGTGGCCCAGCCGGGCGAGTTTCGCAGCAATGTTCACCAAGGCGGCTCGGTGGAAGGCATCTCTCTCGATCCCGCGTATGAGAATACGGCTATCCGGGCGGCGCAGATCATGGGATTACGCATCGCGGGCGTGGATATGCTCGAATCCGATGAGGGCCCTCAGGTGATGGAGGTCAACTCATCTCCCGGCTTGGAAGGGGTCGAGTATGCGACGAAGGCGGACGTGGCCGGGGCCATCATCGATGACATCGAGAAGCAGGTCCTCTTTCCGGATGTGGATCTCAGACAGCGATTAAGGCTCGCGGGCGGACTCGGGATCGCCGAATTCCCCGTCCATGATCTGCCCGAACTCGAGGACAAGCCCCTGCGCGAGACATCGTTGAGCGAGAGGAATATCCACGTCATGAGCATCACGCGACAGCAGGTAGTCATACCGAATCCCAAAGGCGACGAAGTGATCCGAACGGGCGACGTCCTCCTTTGTTACGGCGACCTGCACGAACTCCGCGTTATGATGCCGCAGCAACGACGCCCGAAGAAGAAGCCCAAAGGCAAGAACAGGGCCTAACCGAAAGGAGTCCCGTGGACAGAGGACAGCCGCTTATCATCGAGGAGCGCTCCATCGAACTGGGGCAGACGGCAAGTATCGAAGTCCAATTCGGCGAGTCCTATCTCGGAAAACCCGTTTCGGTTCCAGTTCACGTCATTCGGGCGACCACGCCGGGCCCTACGGTGTGCCTGACGGGCGTAGTCCATGGTGATGAACTCAACGGCATGGGAATCGTCCGGGAGCTTGCTTACAACGCCCCGCCGGATTTGCTGATGGGCACGCTCGTGTGCGTCCCGGTGGTCAATATCTACGGCCTGGAGCGGCATGCGCGCTATATGCCCGATCGGCGCGATTTGAACCGGTGCTTTCCGGGCTCTCCCTCGGGCAGTCTCGCCCGGCGCCTGGCCCACGCCATTTTCTCCAAGATCATCCGCCAGTGTGACTACGCCATCGACTTCCACAGCGCCGCGGTTCGCCGGACGAACTACCCGAACGTGCGCGCCAATCTCCTCGTTCCGGGCGTGGAGAAGATCGCCGAGGCGTTTGGATGCGAACTCGTGGTTCACTCGGCCGGGCCGAAGGGCTCACTCCGCCGTGTAGCCGGGGAAGCCGGCGTGCCCATCATCCTCGTCGAAGCGGGGGAGGTCTGGAAGATCGAGCCGGGCGTCGTAGCGGTGGGAGTTCGCGGTTGCCTCAACGTGCTGAAATCGCTCCGGATGATTCGCGGCGTCCCCGACTCCCCCGCGTTTCGCGTGGCCGTCAAGAAGACGACTTGGGTGCGGGCGGAGCAAGGCGGGCTCCTCACATTTCACGCATCTCCCGGGCAACTCGTCCGCAGGGGCGATTGCCTTGCCACGTGTTCGAGCATCTTCGGGCGTGATAAGAGTTGCATCCCAGCGCCGGTTAACGGCATTGTGCTGGGCATGACCACGATGCCCGTCGTCAAGCCGGGCGAACCGGTGTACAATATTGCCGTGCTCAGCAAACAGGTGTATGAGAGGATACAGCCGCTACTGGAATGCCGCCCGGCCGGCAGCCCCTACACCCAGGTCCAGGCGGACCTCGCCACCAACGTGCTCGTGCAGGAGCCCTGAGGCGTTTTCTCAGCTCCGTTCCCCCGACCCGCTCTTCTCACAACCGCATAGCGAGACAACACGCGTGTCATGCGGAACGGGCGCGGTCCTTTCGGTGACGCTTCACCATGCCGACCTCGGCGATACGGAGACGGTGAAGCCGACGCTGGATGAGGCGCGGGAAAACCTCCAGACGGCCGCCGCGGAAGCCGAGGCGCGCCGCCATCTCGAGCCGCCCCGGGAAGTGGTTCTGGATAAGGGGTACCACAGCAATGACACCACGCGCGACCTGCAAGAGGCGGGCTTGAGGACGTACATGAGCAAGACCAAGCGGGGCCGGCGCAAGTGGGAAGGCAAAACCGAGGAACGCGACGCGGTCTATGCAACCGCAGACGCATCCGCGGCGCGTACGGCAAGAAACTGCTGCGCAAACGCGGCGAACTCATCGAGCACAGCTTCGCCCACTGCTACGAGACGCGCGATGCGGCGCACCCATCTGCGCCATCACGACAACATCCTCAAACGCCTGCTCATTCACGTGGGCGCCTTCAACCTCAGTCTCATCTTCCGGCGGGTGACCGGATTCGGAACGCCCAAGGACTTACATGAACAGCTCGCAAGGGGAACAAAAAACCGTCAGATCGCGCCGGCAAAACGCCTAAGCGCCTTCGGAGGCGCCGTCTGGGCGCATATCCGCCTCCGGAAGGCAACAGGGGCTCCGATAATTTCCGCAACGTTCGCTTGGCGTCGCCTGAGATGCCTCGCCACAAAGAGGCTTCTGCCACGGGCTGCCAGAGGTTCGTCCTTGACGCCGGCACAACGGCGGAGTGCGTCTCGCTACGAGATATCCTTGACCTCACGAACATCAAACGGGCGTTCCAATCCGTGGGACTCTCTTACCGCCGAGCGTTGGCCCATGCCTGCTCCACGGCTCTCAGAACTCGATGGGAACGCCTTCTTCCTGGATGTGGGTGTTGGTACAACCTTCGGCTTGGAGGCCGGATTGGAGGGCTGCGAGGGCGCCGTTTTCACCGTGGACAAGGAGGACCTTCTCGGCGCGGTCTTTGAAGCGCTTCCCAAAATCGATGAGCTCGGAGCGGCCGGCGTGGGCGCTCAAGGAGTTCAGCACTTTGACCTCGGCGACGAGGTCGTGTTTGATGCCGAAAATCTTTACCTGGCGCTCGCGCTCGACGATGCGGCGTCCAAGAGTATTCTTGGCCTGGAAGCCAATGATGAGGATGGTGTTGCGTCTGTCGCCGATGTTATTGCGCAGGTGGTGGAGGATGCGCCCGAACTCGCACATGCCGGAGGCGGAGATGATGATGGCGGGTTCTTTGATGCCATTGAGCCGCTTGGACTCTTCGACATTGCGGATATAGGTGATGCGCTTCAGTTCGAAGGGATTGCCGGATTCCTCCATAATGTGCTGTAGATCCTCGTCGAACAGGTCGGCGTGGAGGCGGAACACCTCGGTGATGTTGACGGTGAGGGGACTATCGACGAACACGGGGATGTCGGGGATGCGATTCTGACTTTCGAGACGCTTGAGGGCGTAGATGAACTCCTGGGCGCGCTCGAGGGCGAAGGAGGGCACGATGAGCTTTCCGCCAC
Organism: Candidatus Hydrogenedentota bacterium; assembly: GCA_963674865.2. Classification (GTDB taxonomy): domain Bacteria; phylum Hydrogenedentota; class Hydrogenedentia; order Hydrogenedentales; family SLHB01. The sequence goes on along the minus strand of CAXXYE010000009.1, from coordinate 1,703,797 downwards.
GCTTGTACGTGCGGTTGACCACATCGGCGAGTTTGTCGTCCAGAGTTTCGATGGGGTCGTGATCGCGGTCGCCGTAGGTACTCTCCATGATGACCACGTCGGCGTCGTCCGGCTCCCAGGGATCGTCGAGGATAGGCATGTTCCTGCGACCGATGTCTCCGCTGTAGATAACCTTGCGCTGCTTGCCGTTCTCCTCGAACTCAAGGAGGATCATCGCCGAACCGAGGACATGGCCTGCATCCTTGAAAGTCACGCGCAGGCCGGGGACGACATCGATCGGCATATCGTAGGGGATGCAGATGAAGTGGCGGATGATCTCTCGAGCGTCCTCTTCGCCATAGATGGGGGCAACAAACGTCTCGTTGCGCCGTGATAGCCACCGGGCGTCGCGCTCCTGAATGTGGGCACTATCGAGAAGCATGATGGCGCATAGATCGCGGGTGGCCATCGTGGTGAAAACGCGTCCGGCGTAGTTGTGTTTGGCAAGAACGGGCAGAATTCCGCTGTGGTCGATGTGGGCGTGCGAGAGAACGACGGCGTGGATATCCTCGACAGGGATAGGAAGTTGGCGGTTCTTGCGAGCGGTTTCTTCGCGTTTGCCTTGAAACATACCGCAATCCAGGAGAACGCGGTGTCCGTTGACTTCGATGAGGTGCTTACTGCCGGTAACTCCCTGGGCGGCGCCGTATGACGTTATACGCATGGATATCCTTTCGTATAGATCCCGAAGAGTCGCTCCTTCCCAAATAACGCCCGCCTACTCTGCCACGGCAACGACGCATGGTGCAAGGAGTGAGTCGGCCCAGGCGCTTATGACCGAGTCTGCCAGGCTGTTAACGGCCCCCATAAGATGGGCCTGATGACGGGTAGTGGCATTGACGGTACGGGCAAACGGAACTACAATTACGGGAAATGAGCCTCTGACGGTTGCAGGCGTTTCCGTATAGGGAACTTGCGGATTGGTGTGCCTTAGGGGCAGCCGTCCAAAGCACAGAAGCGCCCTTTTCTCATGGCTTCGCGTTTGATCAGGGCCGTGGGTGCACTTCTTCGGGCTGGTTCTCGCCCTCAGTGTGCTCTTCCGAAAGGAGTATGCTGTCATCTTCCATCAAGTGATCAACTCAGGTGAGGTATTGCACTCCGCGCCTGAAATCACCAAGGAGTAGGTACCGTGAATTGGGAGATCTGGGCGACCTCAGGCATCATCGTGGCGACGCTCACAGCCTTGGCGACAAACCTCGGCCCGCCCGACATGCTTCTCATGGGCGGCACAGTCTGTTTGGGTCTCTTGGGGATTCTCGACGCAGGAGAGGTCTTCGCGGGATTCGTGAATCCGGCAGTGCTGACCATTGCAGCGCTCTACGTAGTCGCCGCCGCCATGCGCGAGACGGGAGCCATGGATCGTGTAAGCGCCCTTATCTTGGGCAGGGCGCGGACTGAGCGGGACGCCTTTGTCAGGATGACGGTGCCGATCACTGTGATGTCGGCCTTTCTGAACAACACGCCCATTGTGGCGATGTTTGTCCCGCTGCTGAGACAATGGTGCCGACACCACGGGGTGTCGCCGTCCCGCCTGTTAATCCCTTTGTCCTACCTGGCGATTCTGGGCGGCACGTGTACCCTTGTCGGCACAAGCACTAACCTTGTGGTGAACGGGCTGATCCTCGACGCCGTTAACAAACGCCCGGCACTGGGCCAATTCCTGGAGCCCCTTAGCCTGTTTGAATTGAGTCCGCTCGGTGTACCTTTCGCAGTCGTGGGATTCGTATACCTACTTCTCGTCGGACGCCGCCTACTGCCGGATCGCAAGGATCTCATCGAGAACCTGGGCAATTTGCGCCGCGAATACCTTCTCAATATGCGAATCGGGCGCGGGTGCCGACTGGCTGACCAGAGCGTGGAAGGTGGCGGATTGCGGCATTTGTCGGGCCTGTTTCTGACGGAGGTGGTACGGGGAGAACAGGTGATCGCGCCGGTGCAGCCCGACCTCATCTTGCGGGCAGACGACGTGCTTACTTTCACGGGCGTGGTCGGTACCATCATCGATCTTGAGCGAATCCATGGCTTGATTGCGGTGACGGAACCGGACAAGGAAAGGGCCACGACAGACACCTTCGACCGCTCCCTGTGCGAGGCGGTTGTGTCCAGTACGTCGCCGCTCATCGGCCTCAGTGTCCGCGACGCCGACTTCCGAGCTAGGTACAACGCCGCCATTCTCGCCGTCCATCGTGGAGGTGAACGCTTGAGGGGCCGCGTAGGGGACATTGTCGTGCAGAGCGGCGACGCACTGCTGCTCCAGACCGGGCCGCACTTCACTCGCGCCCACCGCAACAACCCCGATTTCTGCCTCGTAAGCGGCATCGAAGAAGCCCGGCCCGTTCGCCATGAGAAGAGCTTGCTGTCAATCGGGCTGCTGGGGGGCCTGTTGATCCTGATAGCGACGGGCGTTGTTCCTATTGTACTGGCGGCGTTCTTGATAGCCGGGCTGATGGTCGCTACCCGCTGCATCTCCGCGGGCGTGGCAAGGCAGGCCGTCGATTGGCAAACCTTGCTGACGATTGGCGCCGCATTGGCCCTCGGAAAGGCCCTCGAGAAAACCGGTTGCGCCGAACTTGTCAGCGCGAAAGTCGTGCAGGCAGTTGGGAGCATGGGGCCTCACGTCATATTGGCGTTCGCGTATCTGGCCACAACCATTCTGAGCGAGATAATAACGAATCGCGCGGCGGCGGTCTTGATGTTTCCTGTTGCCTTGGGAATCGCGGGGCAGATGGGCCTTAGCCCACGTCCGTTCGTGATGGCCATTATGTTCGCTGCGGCCTCTACATTCGTCACGCCTCTGGGATACCAAACCAATCTCATGGTCTACGGGCCCGGCGGATACCGCTACACCGACTTCGTCCGTGTCGGCTTGCCGCTCAGTTTGAGCCTCTTGGTGTTAGCGACGGTGCTTGTGCCGGTCATCTGGCCCTTCTGACCTTGATCCTGCCGGTCGGCGCTCTGTCAACCGGCCCGCATCCGGTTGACCCGGCACAAACGAATCATGCCGGCATCATTGCACTTGCTTGCAAATGACAAGGTTGGGGTGTTCTGATATATTGGATAGGCTGTACGGGGATGGAATAGGACTTGGGCACACGGGATATGTCTTCTCCCATGGCGCGCGGTCCGGAGTCGGTTCAGATGAAGCGAACGATAGGTTTCGTCCTTTCTCTCCACGATGAGCCCTTTTTCCGCGAAATGAGTGAGCACGTCGTTTCTCGCCTGCAGGATTACGTGTATCACCGCGAATACGAGTTCCGTCAGATCATCTATTTTCCCGATGATTCGTGCGACTACGTCTATTGGGTCCGGAGCGGCCGGGTGAAAGTGACGCGCGTGTCAGGGGACGGGCGGGAACTGACATTCCGGCATCTCTTTCCAGGTGATATCCTCGGTGAGGAAGCATTGGTCAAGGACTCGCACAGGGGGGCTTACGCGGAGGCCATGGAGTCGACGGTGTTGTGCCTACTGCGGGCGGACGACTTCCGCCGCTTGGCGGCAGAAGAAGGCGAGATTAGCCTAATGGTGGCCAAGAGCTTGTGTCGCCGTGTGATTGAGACGGAACAAGTCCTTAGCGAGACGGTATTTAACTCGGTGCGGTGCCGCGTGGCCTCAGGGCTGCTGCGATTGTATCAACGCGCACCGAATGAAGAGGATGGCACGCTGCGCGTGACCCATCAAGATATTGCCAATCTCGTTGGCTCAACGCGCGAAACGACCACCGGTGTCCTGCACAGCCTTCGGAAACAAGGTATCCTGGAGATGGCCAACCGCCGCGTCAGGGTGCTGGACCCCGCGGCTCTACAACGAGTGACGAGGAATGCCCAATGAGCATACGCTGGGTCGATGTCAGCCTCCCCATGCACACGGACATGACCGTGTGGCCGGGGGACCCGGCCTTCGAGCTTAAGCCGTTCAGGCGCATTGCGCAGGGAGATACGAGCAATGTCTCCTGGGTAGGGCTTGGAACGCACACAGGCACGCACGTGGATGCGCCGTGGCATGGCGAGGAGGACGGGAAGCGCCTTCACGAGATGGACACGGCGCTCTTCTTCGGCGAAGCTCTTGTACTCGAATTCGCCGAGGCCGGCGTAATCGGCGTGGACGATCTGGGCGATTCCCCCCTCCCCCCCCGCGTGCTTTTCAAGACGCGGAACTCGGCCTTGCCCTTGGGCGAGCCGTTCCGAGAGGATTTCGTGGCGTTGAGCGAGGATGCGGCGCAGCGGCTCGTCAACGACGGCGTGCGCTTGGTCGGAGTAGACTACCTATCGGTCGGCCCATTTGGGGAAGAGGGCGCATTGACGCACCGGCGCCTGCTACGCAGCAACATCCTCGTGGTCGAGGGACTTCGCCTTGCGGAGGCGCCCGCCGGAGCCTGCCGGTTTACGGTTCTGCCGCTGCCCTTGTACGAGGCAGACGGCGCACCTTGCAGAGCCTTCGTGGGAATTGAGGGGGCCACCTCGTGAAACATGTGCTCGCCATACTCCTGGCCGGCGGGGCGGGGGAACGCCTTCATCCGTTGACGCGAAACCGGGCCAAACCTGCCGTGCCGTTTGGGGGCCTCTACCGGATCATCGATTTCTCTCTGTCGAACTGCATCAACTCCAACTGCCGCCGGATTCAGGTTCTGGTGCAGTACAAGTCACTCTCCCTGTCGCGCCATATTCGGTATGGATGGGACATCATGCACTCGGAGTTGGGCGAGTTCATCGAAGTCGTCCCTCCCCAGCAGCGCGTCAACAACAGCTGGTACCTCGGAACCGCGGATGCCATATATCAGAATCTGTACTCGATTGAGCGTGAAAGGCCGCGCGAGGTCCTTATACTGTCGGGCGACCACATCTACAAGATGAACTACGAGCGCATGGTGGGATTCCACCGGGAAGCCGGTGCGGATCTCACCATCGCGGCTATCGAGACCCGAACCGACGAGGCTAGTCGGTTCGGCGTGCTCGAAGTAGATGCCACGGGGCGCGTCGTCGCATTCCAGGAAAAACCCGCCAAGCCTAAGACCATCCCCGGCAGGCCGAACGTCGCCCTCGTTTCCATGGGAGTCTACGTGTTCAACACAGATTTGCTGACCCGGGCATGCACGGAAGATGCCGAGCGAACACAGACGACGCACGACTTCGGCCGGGACATCGTCCCACGCTTGGTCGAGTCAAACAAGGTCTACGCATACACCTTTCAGGATGAGAACCGAAAGAGCCCGAAGTATTGGCGCGATGTGGGCACCATCGACGCCTACTGGGAAGCCCACATGGACCTGGTGTCCGTGGAGCCCGAGTTCAACCTATACGATAGGGACTGGCCTCTGCGCACAGCCTATCGCGTGGCGCCGCCCGCAAAATTCGTTTTCGGCGAACAGGAGGGCCGCTTCGGAGTCGCCGTCGATAGCGTCGTCAGCCCCGGCTGTATCGTAAGCGGGGGCATGGTTCGGCGCTCAGTTCTCTCGCCGGACGTGCGCATCAACAGCTACTCCTATGTCGAGGAGTCCATTCTGATGGAAGCGGCAAGCATAGGGCGACACGCCCGCGTTCGACGGGCTATTGTCGAGAAATTCGTCAACATCCCCGAAGGCGCCGTCATCGGCTACGACCTTCAAGAGGACGCCAAACGCTTCCGCGTCACGTCAAATGGCATCGTCGTTGTCGAACGACGCGACGGCCAAGCCTGAACCAGCGCTCGCGGGGAATGAGTGCAGGTGAAGATGCGGAAGTCTCCTCCAACCTACTCGGCCTTCGAGCCTGTCGGTTTTTTGGCGGGACTCATGGCAAACCGGGCCACGCCAAACCGCTCAGGCACATGAAAACTAGGCTTCTCCGTCCTCGTATCCGACCAAACGCTGAACTGGGCGTTGATTCTCCCGCCGATACGGTACAGGTTCAGCCGCCAGAGATCGCCGTCCTTCGGGGGCAGGTTCGTGGCCACGCCCTCGAAGTTGAGGAAAGGGATGGCGATCTCCGTGGTCCAGGAGCGATCGACATCGGACTCGTCATTTCTCGTGCCATCGCAGGTAATGGCAATCTGGACTCCTTCGGCATTCCAATGCTTGCTGCGGTTGTTCCGCGGCGAGCGATCAAGCAGCGTGCCCAGCGCGTTGATCTCGAAGTTGAAGTAGGCTTTCACATTGGCGGGCTCGGGCGCCACGAACACTTCAACGCAATCGTCCAGCGACACGGGGCCGTCCCGCTCGGTGAGGGTGGCCGTGATATGCCTGTCCTGGGCGATGAAGCAGACGTAGAGATTGGCGTCATCCCAGAGCATGCGGGCGTCTGTTGGCTCTTTCTCGCCCGCCGTCCACCAGGGGAACACGAACGCGCCTACGGGCCTTGCGTTCTGCCACGAGGGCTCCGTCATCCGGCCATCGATCTCAATCGGTTCGGTGGCTCGGTGCACCGTGTACTCGGGCAGGACCTCCGCGGGCGCGCACACCGCGACAAGCAGCAAAGCACCCAGCGCAATTAGACTTTTTGCCATCTCATATCCCTCGCTCTCTCACCGCATTGCGGCGTAGACTGCACGTGCCGCCCCCCGAAACCTGGCGGCGCTCACGTGCGCCGGCGCCATCAGAATAGCGGAGGGTCGCCCATTTTTGCACGTCCCGCCGCTCCTCAAACGAGTCGGCTGTCTCAGGCCGCGGGAGCGGATAGAGAGGCCCAAGAACCGCCCCGAAGCGCCACCCAAGCGCTGACGGCACTGGTATCTGAACACCCCCGGATTGCGGCCTAGAGAGCCCGAAAAGCAAAAACCGCCCCCACTACCATGGGGGCGGCGAACATTCTCCCGCAGAAAGGAGACGCTACCGACCTGGGACAAAAACCAGCGCAAGTCCCCGTTTCCTGGGCACTTACGCTTACCGCTCGAGTGCCTGCTAGTAGCGGCCGAAGTCGCCGCCGCCTCGGGGCCGGCGCTCTTCACGGGGACGGGCCTCGTTTACTTTCAACCGACGGCCAAGGAAATCCGCCCCGTCCAGCTCGGCAATCGCCTTCTGGGCCTGCGAATCATCCGACATCTCCACGAAAGCAAAGCCCTTCGACCTCCCCGTCTCCCTGTCCTTGATGATGCGCACATCTTCGACCTGCCCGTGCTTCTCGAAAGCCTCCCTGATGTCGGCATCCGTTGAGTCGTACGACAGGTTCCCCACGTAGATATTCATTTCTCTTCACCCTTTCGAAGATTCCCGTTGCGTGGAGCAGCCCACGATGCGTTTGGTGTCCAATCCAAGGCGAGCATGAAATCGATAGGAAGTCACGCGGCAGGTTTTGGCACAAATCGCTTACCGAAGCTCACAAACTCCATCCACAACATCACCGTTGCAACAACCGTGAATATAGCACTTTTGTGCCGCTATTGCAATACTTCCGTAATCCCGCAGTCACCGGATAGCTCGACGGCACCCCACGCGTGACTCTCGGCAAGCCGTTTCGCCCGCCGACACCGCCCGGTTCAGCCGGCTAGACGCGGCTATGCCCCCCCAGCCGCCTGGGCCCGGAGCAGGTTGAGCGCGCTGCCCGCCTTGAACCAGGCAATCTGCGTCGCATTGTAGGAATGCCGCACCTCTACCTCGTCCGTGCCGCCGTCAGCATGGTGCAACAGCACTTTCAGCGACCTTTCCGGCGCGAGCTCGGTGAGGCCCACAATGTCGATGACGTCGTCTTCGAGGACCTTGCCATAGTCCGCCGGATCGGCAAAGGTCAGTGCCAGCATGCCCTGTTTCTTGAGATTGGTTTCGTGAATGCGCGCAAACGATTTCACGAGAATGGCCCGGACGCCCAGGTGCCGCGGCTCCATGGCCGCGTGCTCCCGCGAGGATCCTTCGCCGTAGTTCTCATCGCCCACGACTACTGTTCCAATGCCGCGCGCCTTGTACTCCCGTTGAACCTCGGGCACTTCGCCGTGATCGCCCGTGAGCTGACTCTTCACCTTGTTCGTCTCGCCGTTGAAGGCATTGACGGCCCCGATGAAGCAGTTATCCGAGATATTGTCCAGGTGGCCGCGGAAGCGCAGCCACGGCCCGGCCATCGAGATGTGGTCCGTCGTACACTTGCCTTTGGCCTTCAAGAGCAGTCTGAGGCCCTCGAAATCCCGGCCGTCCCAGGACTCAAAGGGCGTCAGGAGTTCGAGGCGCTTCGAGTCCGGCGCGACGGCCACATCCACCCCGCTGCCGTCCGAAGCGGGCGCCACATAGCCGGGATCTTCCACGTCGAATCCCTTCGGCGGCAGTTCCACACCGCGCGGCGGATCGAGCCGGACCTCCTCGCCGTCCTCGTTCGTCAACGTGTCCTTGAGAGGATTGAACGCCAAGTCGCCCGCGAAGGCCATGGCCGTCACCAGTTCCGGCGAGGCCACAAAGGCGTGTGTATTGGGATTGCCGTCCGCGCGTTTGGCGAAGTTCCGGTTGAAGGAGTGGATAATCGAGTTTGCCTCGTCCTTGCCCACGTCCTGGCGATCCCACTGGCCGATGCAGGGGCCGCAGGCGTTGGCCAGGACCACCCCGCCCACGTCTTGGAACGCCTGCAACTGGCCGTCCCGCTCGACCGTGTAGCGCACCTGCTCCGAGCCGGGCGTTACGGTGAAGAACGCCCGCGCTTTCACCTTCTTCTCCTTGGCCTGCCGGGCGATGCCGGCGGCGCGGTCGAGGTCCTCGTATGACGAGTTCGTGCACGATCCGATAAGGGCGGCCGTGAGATTCCGCGGATAGCCCCGCTCCTCGACAACTTTCGCGAACTCCGAGATGGGCCATGCCGCGTCCGGGGTGAACGGCCCGTTCACGTGCGGCTCAAGCGCGGCCAAGTCGATTTCGATGACGCGATCATAGTACTGCTCGGGAGCGGCATAGACCTCGTCATCCGCACGAAGATACTCCGCCACCTCACCGGCCGCGTCGGCGACGTCTGCGCGCCCCGTGTTCCGCAGGTACTCTTCCATCTTCGCGCCGTAGGCGAAAAGGGAGGTCGTCGCGCCGATCTCGGCGCCCATATTGCAGATCGTGCCCTTCCCCGTACAGGAGAGGGCGTCAGCGCCTTCGCCGAAGTACTCGACGATCGCGCCGGTGCCGCCTTTCACCGTCAAGATGCCCGCCACCTTGAGGATCACATCCTTGGCCGAAGTCCACCCGCCCATCTGCCCCGTCAGCTTGATGCCGATGAGCTTCGGGAACTTCAACTCCCACGGCATCCCGGCCATCACGTCCACGGCATCCGCGCCGCCCACACCGATGGCCACCATGCCTAGTCCGCCGGCGTTCGGCGTATGCGAATCGGTGCCGATCATCATCCCGCCCGGAAACGCGTAATTCTCGAGCACAACCTGGTGGATGATGCCCGCCCCCGGCTTCCAGAAGCCGATGCCGTACTTGTTCGACACCGACGCCAAGAACTCGTAAACCTCGCGGTTGAGATCCAGCGCGGCGGGGAGGTCGGCCTCGGCCCCGGATCGCGCGATGATGAGGTGATCGCAGTGCACCGTTGACGGCACCGCCGTCCGCGGCTTCCCGGCTTGCATGAACTGAAGCAGCGCCATCTGCGCCGTGGCGTCCTGCATGGCCACGCGATCGGGCGCGAAGTTGACGTAAGACTCGCCAGGCGCGTACGGCGCCTCGGGCAGCGACTCGGCCAGATGGGCGTAGAGGATCTTCTCGGCCAGAGTCATCGGCCGGCCCAGGAGCTGCCGCGCCGCCCCTATCCGGGCCGCCATGCCCGCGTAGACGCTCCGAATCATCTCAATATCGAAAGCCATGGTTTACCTCGTGTGTGTTAATGGAGAATTCAACAAGGCCGATGCGGTGTGCGGGGATTTTACCAAGATTCGCGCGGACGGACAAACGCCCGGCCGCTGGTGGCATGACTCACGCTGATGGCTTCTTGCTCTGGCATGGAAAGGCAGGGCCAAAAACAGGGACAGGCCCAGCACACGGCCATACGCACTCTGCGGCAGGCGCCGCAAGAAAGGGACTGATGCAAGCGAGCGAGTCTCCGAGCGAGACGTGTCTGTCCCTTTGCTTGCGCCAGCATGCCCTATCCGCGCCTGTCAGTCCCCCTGACGGCCCTCGATGGCGCTCAACAGCACACCGGCGGCGATTCCGAGGCGGCGATCAAGCAATCCCTCGGTGTCAGGGGAGAAATCCATATCCATGCGCAAGACGAAGGGATTGAAATGCCGCCTGAAGGCAAACACTTGCGCGCCTCCCACCGTCCCCGTGAAGGACTGCGGAATGAGATTGCTCAAGAACCGGCGAACCAGCGCCAGCGCCGTGCTGTCCTCTTGGACAAGTCCGATCTCGCGATCGGAAGCGTCCATGATCACCCATTCGTCTCGGATAAGCGATTTGAATCCGCGACGCTTGAGTGCGCCTACCTTCTCGCCGGAGCTTGGATCGACCACGTCGTACGCGGCGCTGAAATCGATGACTTGCCGCGCCTGGATCGACAACGCCTCGCACGCCATATCCTCGCCGGTATAGACGCGGATATCCTCCTTCAGCTTGAAGGCCTTCAGCCGGGAGTAGAACACGATGTTCCCGGCCGTGTCATAGATGTGGAAGGCTTCACCGAATATCTTGAAGATCTTCTTGCGGATCATGTACTCGGTGAGTTGAAACCGTTGATCGAGCATTGCTGTTCCTCCCGATTGCCGCCGACGGACGGCCATTCCCCAACGCGTTGGCTCCATTATACACGCCGTCGGGCGGAAGTCGGCCGAACCTGTCCACGAGGGGCACTACTGGCCTGTAGCATCGTGCATATTGGTTGGCGGCCAGAGGTGCCGAAGAACACAGCCGTCGCGGGAGTTCACCCCATGAAGTCGAGCGTGCGCTCGACGCGGTAGCCCGCGGCTTCGGCGGCGGAGAGGATGTCGTTGGCCGCCTCGAAGCGCGTCCTGATGGCTTCGTTCCGTGCCGTGCGGCCCATGGATTCGTCGGCGAGGAGCGAGGCCAACTCCGCGATGAAGAGCGAATAGACTAGTCGTTCCATCTGCTCCTTCCTGAACCACAGCACGTCTTCGTGAAGGTTGACGCCGAGGAACGCCCGCCCCGCCGGCTCCTCGAACAGCGCCTTTAGCGCCGCCGCACGCTCCTCTCCCGCACTGGTAGCGAGCAGGGATTCGTACGCGGCCATGAGCGTCACCAATTGCGCATCCAGATACGCTGATGGCCTCTCCGCGCCCAGCTCCGCGAATGCCCGCGCCGTTGCCTTGTCCAGCATCCAATCGGCGATGCACGCGGCCTGCGCCCGGCTATCCCCTTCCTCGGTGAGGCGCGCCGCCCCGCGCACAATACTCCACGCCAGCGGCACAGCAAAGAGGGCGGGCCGTTCGGCCGCGTCCGCGGGAAGGGCCGACTGCACGTACTCCTTGATTCGCTTGGGCACCTGTGCGCGCTCAGCCCATCCGGGAAGCTCCAAGATGGCCTCAAACAGGCCTGTGGCCTCGCTGACGAGGGATTCGATATCGGCCCGCGCGCCGCTGAACTCGGCCGCTGCCGTCAAGAATCGCCGCAACCCGTCCTCAAAGGCGGCGTGAGCGGCCTTTGCTCCGGACGCCAAGTCCGTGAGCAGGCCCGCGTTCATGACTGCCTTGAACGGTTCGAGCACGGGGGCCAGCACTACTCGCTCCCGGCGGGCTTCCTCCATATCCGGGACGCCCCCGCCGTCGAGCGTATCCGCCAACCGCGCCCAAGTCCCGTCCTCGTCCCGCACCTCGCGGAAGTCCAAGAACGCGTGGTAGGCGTATCCTTCCAACCTCACAAAGAGCCCCTCCTCCGCAAGTGAAGCGCCCCGCCGGAGATACTCGAGCCCATTGCGGTGATCGCGAAAGACGTGGTAGACATCGGCCCCCGTGTTCAGGTCGAGCGCCTCCACCAGCGTCCGCTGGACGAGGTCTTTCTTTTCGGCGCTGCCCACGTTGACGGGCACGGAACGCCTTACCACGCCGCTCGTCGTGTTCAACGAGTTATTGCAGAGAATCAGGGCGCGTTCGCCCTCGCACCGATTCGAGTAGGCGAAGACGTTCTCGTCCACATGGCCTTCGGACGTCTCGAAATCGTAGAGCGCGAAGTGCTCCGCCCCACTGAAGAGCCGGCGTCGCTGTATGAGCGGAAAGATCTCCCGCTCGTGCCGAGTCACCATACCTTCGTCGACGGCCTCGTCCCAGTAGGCGCGCGTGTACTCCATGCCGTATTTCTCGGCCAATCCCTCGATCTGGCCATGGCCGAACATAGGCAGTCCGGGCATCGTGGCAAGCAGCACGGCCACTTCGAAGTACTTGTCTTCTCTGCCGAACTGCTCGACTGCCGTGGCCTCGTCCGGATTGTTCATAAAATTGACAAAGCGCTTCAGGACCTCGGGGCTGAACTCGAGCACATTCTTGATCGTCTGGCGGTACTTGGCGTTCTCCTCCATCTTGAGCATGTTCATGAACGCGCTGTTATACACGCGGTGCATGCCGAGAGTGCGGACGAAATATCCCTCCATCAGCCAGAACGCCTCGGCCAGCAAGAGTGTATCGGGCGCCTCCGCGGCCACCCGATCCACCACGTCGCGCCAGAACTCCGCGGGCATCGCCGCGTCGAAGGCCTCTTCCGTCATCACGTGTTCCGCTCGGGAAGGAATCGCCCCGCCCTCGCCCGGCTTGGGAAACCAGAGCCGCTGATAGTGGCGCTTCGCAAGCGTCATCGCCGCGTCGAACCGGATAATGGGAAACTGCCGCGCCACGTGCAGGATAGTCTGAATCACTGCCTCCCGCACTTCCGGCTTCAGGAAATTGAGTTGCGCGGTGTCATTCCATGGCATGTTGGTGCCGTCATTGCCATGGAAGATGTACCTAACTTCGCCGTTTTCACGATCGACTCGCTGAAAAACGACGGCCGCGTCTCGGTGTTCCCAATAGCCGTCCCTCAATCCGGATACTCACTCGTGCATCGGGCGATAGATCCGCCCCCGTGAACCGATACACCGGAAACGGCGGCACTCCTGATTGTATGAACCAGTCCGGATGCTCGATCACCCATTTCGAGTAGATTCCCATGTGGTTCGGCACCATATCGCTCGCCAAGAGGATGCCGTATCGACGTGCCCGGGCCCGCAAGTCGGCAAGCGCGGCCTCGCCCCCCAGATCCTCGGCGATGACGTAATCGTAGAGCGAGTACGCCGACGCGGCGGCCTCGGCGTTGCCCATGTGCTGCTTGATCTGCCTGGACGCGGGCGAACGCTCCCAGACGCCGATAAGCCATAGGCCCGTGAATCCCCAGCGCGCGAGGCGCTCCAGCTCTTCATCCGGGACCTCGTCGAGCCGGGCAATGCGCCGCTCGTATCGCTTCGACAATTGATCAAGCCAGACGTAGACGGACTTGGCCATCAACACGACGTTGGACATCCAATCGAGATCCACGCTGAACTGCTCCGGCTCCGGATGGCCGGCTTGCCTGCCCTTCGCCACCCCGAACTCCAGAACCTGCGTAGGGCCCGGCCCCGGCAGGCGCACGGCATGCTCCTCGTGGATAACGTCCTCTGCAAGCTGCAACTCGCGGAGGAGGTCCTCGGGCAGCACCCCGGCCCAATGCCGCCTGATGTAATCCAGCTGGCCGGCCAAGGAGTCCGGCGAAGCTTTCATCGGCGCCCGAAGCGCCTCAGACAAGGGCAGTCCCAATGGGGGAAGCGGCGGCTGGGAACCGAGAAACGCGTCAAGATACTGGACGACGCGTTTGTAATGCGTCTGACGGCTCAACTCCTTTTCATCAAATAGGCCGCGAAAAGGACGAAAAGCCCGGTTTTTCGCTGCCAGATCGAGCAAGAACAGTTCCTTGACGGCAATATGCCGATTGGCTTGGCCCTCCGTGGCGCCATCGAGATAGAGGTCCTGCGACTTCGGCTGTGCGCAAGCCTTGAGGGGAGGGAAGCAATCCACGAAGGCATGGATAGCCCGGTTCACCGCCGCCTGTCCCCCTTGCTTTCCGGCCCAGTCCAGGCCACGTTCCAGGACATCCGGGTGAGCGCGCACATAGGTTTCCGCGAGGTAGCGAAGGGCTTCCTCGACGAAATCCGCGGCCAAGAGGTCCCCGGCATGCACCGCCCGGCCCCGCCTACTGGCCGCCTTCCGCCGGCGATTCATGGCATCCGCCACGCGGCGACACGCATCAACGTGGGAGCGGACGCCCCCCTCGCCCGGCTGCAGGAAGATCTCCCCGAGGCGGTAGCGCTTCCACGCCCCCCGCGAGATGGGAAGGCCTATGGGGAAATAGGATTCGCCCAATTTTCCGATCACGGCTGCGGGCACATCAGGTTCTTGAGTCTTCGGCGGTGTCTTGTCCATCAGATGCCAGGGATTCTCAATCTCGTGTTGGGGCCACACACAGAGCACATCGGGAACGACTCGTCCTCAGAAGACCCGAAGCGCGGCACTGAAGTCAAGCACCCGGTAGCCGGAACGCGCTTCGTGCATTGATAACGGCGACATTGGCAAGTACCATCGCCAAGCAAGAATCAGGAGCGAACATCGGCTATGTCGCTACAGACGCGAAGAGGATTCCTGAAGCGCGCCGGAGCAGCGGCTGTTTCCGCACAGTTCCCCGCTGTGGAATTCGTCGGCCAACACGAGAAGGACAAACACATGAAGCAGCCGAACTTCATCGTTTTCTTGACGGATGATCAAGGCTATGGCGACCTCTCTTGCATGGGCGCGACGGACTTCCGCACGCCGCATCTCGACGCCTTGGCCGCAAGCGGCGTCCGCTTCACCGATTGGTATGCGAACGCCCCCATCTGCTCCCCCACCCGCGCGTCCCTCCTCACCGGACGCTATCCAGGCAACGCCGGCGTTCGCTCGATCCTCGCCGGACATCGCACGGCCTCAGGCCTACCGCCCAGTGTCCCGACTATCGCCACGGCGCTGAAGAAGCTCGGTTACCAAACGGCCATGTTCGGCAAGTGGCATCTCGGCCTGGCCGAGGAGTGCCGCCCGCACCGGCATGGATTCGACGAGTGGTTCGGCTTCATGGCCGGATGCGTTGATTACTACTCCCACATCTTCTATTGGGGAATGGCCGACGGGCGAACGGATCCCACGCATGATCTCTGGGAAGGCAGCCGCGAGGTCTACGAAAACGGGCAGTATCTCACCGAAAGCATCACCCAACGCGCGGTGGACTTCATCCGCCGGGCCGCCGAGAGCGACAGGCCCTTCTTCCTGTACGTGCCTTACAACGCCCCCCATTATCCGATGCACGCGCCCGAGAAGTACCTCAACCGCTTCCCCGAACTGCCCTGGGATCGCCGGATCATGGCGGCCATGCTCAGCGCCGTCGATGACGGCGTCGGAGCCATCACCGGCGAGCTGGCCCGTCAAGGCATTACGGAGGACACCCTTGTCTTCTTCCAAAGCGATAACGGCCCATCCCGTGAGACGCGGAACTGGCTCGACGGCACGAAGGATCCCTACTACGGCGGCACAACAGGCAGATTGAAGGGCCACAAGTTCAGTCTGTACGAGGGTGGCGTCCGCGTCCCCGCGCTCATGTCCTGGCCGGGGCACATCCCCGCGGGCCAGGTGCTCGATGGCGCCGGGGCGAGCATGGATATCTTCCCCACGCTGCTCAACGCCGCGGGCGGCGATCCCGCCGACTACGAACTGGACGGCCGCGATGTGCTCCCCATGGCCGCGGAGGGCGCGCCGAGTCCCCACGAGCACATCTTCTGGGAGATAGGCGATCAAACAGCGGCCCGCGGGGGTAAGTGGAAACTCGTCCTCAACGGCCGGCTGGTGGAAGGCGCGCCCCCCGAAGACGACGTCCACCTCGCCAATCTGGAGGAAGACATGGGCGAGAAGCGGAACCTGAAGGACGAAGAGCCTGAGGTCGCCGCCGAATTGACAAACGCCGCCGTAACATGGCGCGAAGGCATCGAGCAGCGGTGGGCCGAGGAATGGCTTCCTTATAGCCACGGCACGACAACGCACCCAAGCGCCTGAGACACGAGCGCCCGTGAAGAAATGCCCGGCATCAAAGCGCGTTGAGCGCCCCGTCCAATCGATAGAGGCCGCCGGGCGCCGTGTCGAGTTCGATCACCCGATCGCCGTAGCGGATCTTGCACGCTCCCCCGCGTTTCACACGGATAGTTGCTTCCGCCAATGCGCCGTCCTGCCAGGTGAGGTCCACCTCGAATCCGCCCCTTGCCGCAAGTCCTCGAACGCGTCCCGAACGCCATGTGCGCGGCAGGGCCGGAAGAAGGTGGACGACGCCGTTGTGCGACTGAAGCAGCATCTCCGCGATGCCTGCCGTGCCGCCAAGATTGCCGTCAATCTGGAAAATCCTCGGCGGGTGTAGGTCCAGCAGACTGATGGTGGCGAAGTCGTGAATGAGGTGGCGCAGGTGGATGAGGGCGTGTTCGCCGTCGCGGAGGCGCGCCAGACAACACACCGTCCAGGCCCGGCTCCATCCCGTGTGCCCTCCCCCAGCCGCTAACCGCCGGAAGAGCGACATCCGCGCCGCTTGCGTGAGTTCCGGCTCCTGCTCGAATGTCAGGCGATCCCCCGGAAAGAGGGCGAATAGGTGCGAGATGTGCCTGTGGCTAGGTTCGCATTCATCATAGTCTTCGAGCCACTCCTGCAATTGGCCATGGCGGCCGACTTGCAGCGGCGCCAGATCGGCGAGGATCGATGCCCATCCTTCGCGCAGTTCCGCGTCCACGTTCAGGATAATGGCCGCTTCGATGGCGTGGGTGAGCGTGTCGTGGATCAGCTCCAGGTCCATGGTAGCGCCGATGCACAGCGATACCGGCTTGGTGCCGCCTTCAAAGGTATTCTCCGGCGACTGCGACGGCACGGGCACGAGCCGCCCTTGGCCATCACGCACAAGGTAATCCTCGTAGAACGCCGCGACCTTCTTGATAAACGGATAGGCGCGCTCGCGGAGAAATACTTCGTCGCTCCCCCACTCGTAGCGCCACCAGAAATGCTGCGCGAGCCACGCCGCCGCGCCGATCCACACGTCCCATCCCCGCGACTCCGGCGTCGCCCGGCCCCACGGATCGGTTTGTATGGGGAGCCAAACACCCCGGCAGTCGTAGAGAGCCTTCGCCATTTCGCGGGCGTGAGGCACGAAACGCTCGATGTGGCGGAAGAGGGCTTCCGTGCACTCGGACATGTTGCAGACCTCGGCGGGCCAGTAGTTCATCTGAAGGTTCACATCGTGGTGGAGGTCGCACTGCCACGGCGGATCCAGGTCCTCATTCCACTTGCCTTGAAGGTTCGCGGGAAGTTCGCCCATGAGGCTGCTGCATATGAGCAGGTACCGGCCGTAGTTGAAGTACAGCGCGATCACGTCCTCGGCGGAGGCGCCGCGCTTCCGCATCGCCGCAAGGCGTTCATCGGTTGGCTCGGTTGAGTTCTCACCGCCCAAGTCCAGCGAAACACGCTCGTAAATCGTCCGGAAGCGCTCGGTATGCTCCGCTAATAGCACCTCCCAATCAACCGGGATATCGGCAAGGGCCTCCTCAGCGGCGGCTTCGACGTCCTCGCCGTCGTGTCCGACGGTGATCGTAAGCACGATGACGACGTCATCCGCTCCGCGAACCTGCACGCAAGCGCTCGCGGCATCGGCCTCGCTCTCGCCGCCTTGGGCCATCACACGCGCCGACACACAGAACCGCGAGCCTTCAACGAACCTCCCGCACATCCGAATCCAGTCCGCGCCGCCGTCAGACGTCAAGGCGCACTCAGCGTCCTCGGCTCGCGAGAGCCGCGCCGTTAGGTCCAAGCGTCCGGCCTCCGAGGTCGACAGACGCGCGCAGATGATCTTCCTCGTGGCGTGGGCGAAGCATTCGCGCCGGAACTCGATGCCGTCGGAGCGGTATTGCACCCTCGCGATGGCCCTCGATAGATCGAGTTCCCGCCGGTAGTCAACGGCGTCCTCGGCAGGCATCGCCAGAAACATGTCTCCTGCGGGCTGGTAGGAGTCCACTCGGTTCGGATAGCCGTCTCTGGCCAGCACGCCCCCGAGTCCGCCGAGCTTCTCGTTGGCCAGAGTTCCCGCTTCGAACGTCTTCCCCTCGAAGAACAGCCTGCGGATCTCCGCCAAGTGTTGATGGCGCGGCTCAAAGTCGCGGTTTCGGCCCTTAGCCCGCCAGAGCCACTCGTGGTTCAGCGCGATGCGCTCTTCAGGCATGGCGCCGAGCATCATGGCCGCCAGGACGCCGTTGCCCACGGGATAGCCCTCGATGTACTCCGAAGCCGGTGAGCGGTGCCACATCAACGAATTCATGTCTTATCCTTCCCGGTTAGACACGGCCGCGCATTCAACGGTGCGCCAAGTCGCGCGAGAGCTCCAGGTATCGCTTGATGGCCTCCCCCGGCACATTCCAGGGGATGTGGTTGCCAATACACATCATATACCCGCCGGACATCCGTCCCGTCTCGGCCATGGATTCCACCATGCGCCGAATCTCGTCGGGATCATTGCGCATCAGCACGCGGTTATCTCCCTCACCCGCAATGAAGGGATTGTCATACCGCCGCGCGAGGGCCTTGTAGTCCGTGTAAGGCTCGCTGATGATCCCGCGCGCCCCGCAGGCCATCACATCAGCCGCGTAGGCGTCCGCGCAGCCATCCGTCATGAAGATGACTTCCTTGCCTGCCTCACGCAGCAGTCCCCAATACTCCTCGTACCGAGGGAAGATGTATAGGTGCATCCACGCAGGCGAGCAAACCGGGCCGCGCGAGGTGACAATATCATCGTGGCAGACAACGAAGTTGATCGGCAGACGCGCGAACACTCGGAAAACCCGGCGGTTGATCTCGGCGAATTCATCCATAATCCGCTCGAAGCGCGGATCGAGGCAGCACGCCATGAACAGTTCCCAGCCAAACGTGAGCAGCGGCCACATGAACATTGTGTTGTAGAAGCAGGCCGAGACGGAGTCCCCTTCGGGAGCCTGATCCCCCCACTCCTCGGGATACCGCTTACGGTAGTAGGCGTAGAGCGATTCCTCGCTCGAGAAATCAATGGACTCCACCACGGGCAGATCCGAGAAATCGGCCTTTTCGAGCGGACTGAAGGCAAACACCTCTTCGGGCGAGGAGAAGAATCCCTCGCCATGCTCCCAGGTAGCCGTCTCACCGTCGCCCCAGCGTACGGTGTGCTTCTCGGGATCCGAACTCGGGCCGCCTTCGGCGAGACGCGGCCGCGCCTTGGGGACGTCCGTCTCGGGGATGCCCAGTCCAAGTTCCGGATAAAGCGCGTGCATGCGCTCCCGGCACTGTTTTGGGTGTTCGTAGTAGTCAATGCCCGTAAGGTAGGTTTCCGCATCGGGACACGACCAGTGCTCCCAGTGGATAATGCGCTTCGGCCCCCGCCCCATATACGTGTCGTACCGTGGATCCGTCATCCCGCTGCCCTCGGCTTGCGTTCTATGGCGGCAGATAGTAATAACCGCACAGCCACGGGATCAACTGGCCGCGATCCGCCGGGCAACTTGATCGCCGCCTTGCCTCCGAAGGGCCATATCGGTTCTAATAGGCATCGGATGTCCAGGTTGCGGCCCATCCCGCCTCGGTACAAGCTCTGAAAAGACAGACTTATGAAGCAAAAAGGCTCACTCTTGCTGCGCTATCCTCGCCTGCTCACGGCATTTGCGGCCCTAGTCGCGTTTGCCGGCATGGCGCAGGGCGATAGCGTCCTTCTACAAAACGGCGATCGCCTCTCCGGGACGTTGGAGCAACTTGGCGACGACAAACTCGTCTTCAGCACGGCTTACGCGGGGGAAATTCACATTGACGCGAGTGAAGTCGTGTCGATAGGCACGGACGATCCGGTGGCCGTGAAGATGAAGGACGGCGAGATCCTTGTCGGCCGGTTATCTACGGAGAACGAATCGCAAATCCTTTTCACGGGCGAGGCCGGCCAGCCACTTGTGTTAGGACAGGTGGATGCTATCGCCCGTGACGAGGCCGCCTTCGACGCTCCCCCCCCCGAAAAGACACCTGAGAAGAGCGCCAAGAAATGGACTGGAACTCTGGACTCCGGCGCCACGTGGCGTAGCGGCGACACGGATACACTCGACGCCAATCTCGGCCTCGGACTCACCCGCAAGATACCGAAACATACCTTAAGTTTTACCTTGAGCGGGGGTTATGGCGAGGTCGATTCGCAGGTAAACACCCGCCGCATTGCCGGGACTGCGAAATACCAGTACTATCCTAGAGAGCGCCTGTATATCCTAGGGCACACGGGACTTGAGCACGATCCAGGCGCCAGACTGGACCTCAGATTCGAGCTGGGCGCCGGTGTCGGGGCAGACGTCATCAAGAAAGAGCGCGTATCGCTCTCCTTGGACGCCGGACTGGACTACAGCCGCGAGTATTGGAACAAGTACAGCATCCGGGAACTCGAAGACAAGGACGAGGCCGCTCGCGACAGCGCGCGCGATAGTTTCTGGAATTACGTGAAGCCCAGCGATGCCAGTTTCCTCCCGTTGCTGACATGGACCGCGGAAGAATGGCTAACAGGCGTCCGGCTCGGTGTTGAGGCCCTGGAAGCCGGTGTCGAACAGGAGACGGAGCGCGAAGACAAAATAAGCCTTCGCCTCACGGGAAGATACGAGCAGAAATTGCTCGAAAGGTGCAAGCTGTCCGAGGAGCTAGTCCTGCTGCCCGAGTTGCCCGACATCAGTGAATTCCGCCTGAAGTCCAACCTAGCCTTCGACACGGCCTTGTCCGAGAAGCTCAGTCTCCGACTAAGCCTGAAGACTGACTACGACAGCGACATCGGCGACGGCGAGGATCAACTCAACAACACGTTCATCACCGCGTTGCGATACGCTTTCTGAAGGCCGCCAAACATGCCTACTCCATCCGAGACAAATCCTCCACGCTGCGATATTCGTGCCGAGATCGTCATGATCGGCACCGAGCTGCTCCTCGGCCAGATCGTGGATACCACCGCAGCCTTCATGGGCACGACGCTGGCCGAGAACGGCATCAGTCTCTTCCAGAAGACCACCGTGGGGGACAATCCGGAGCGAATCCGCCGCGCCCTTGAGGGCGCCCTCCAGCGCTCTAACGTCGTCTTGACTTCCGGAGGCCTTGGGCCAACGGAGGACGACATCACTCGGGAGTGCATCGCGGAGCTATTCGACCTATCCCTCGAGTTCCGTCAGGATCTTTACGAGCAACTGGCCGCCCGCTTTGCCCAATTTCGCCGGCCCATGTCGGAGAATAATCGCAAACAGGCATTTGCCCCGCGGGGAGCCGTTGCCATCAAGAATCCGAACGGCACCGCGCCCGGCCTCATCGTCGGTGACTCCCGCGGCGTGATCATCGCCATGCCCGGCGTTCCCGGCGAACTCAAGCCGATGCTTGTGGATAGCGTCATTCCCTATCTCCGAGAGCAATTCGGCATCGCGGGTGTGATTCGCTGGCGCGTACTCAAGGTTTGCGGCGTGGGCGAATCGAGCGTGGACACCGCCATCGGCCATTTGATCCGAACCGGCCAGAATCCCACCGTGGGCGTCCTTGCCTCGCCCGATGCAGTGCGCATCCGCATCACGGCGCGCGCCGATTCCGTGGAGGAGGCGGAGCAACTGATCGATACCGTAGACATCCAGGTCCGCGCGCTCTTGCCCGGACTCATCATGGGCGTTGACGATGAGACACTCGAGGGCGTAGTCGATGGGCTGATCGACGCACGCGGGTGGCGGCTCGCGCTCGCGGAAACGCAGACGGGCGGCATGCTCGCGCAGCGGCTGTCCGCAGCGGACGCCAAGAGCTTCGCTGGGGGACATGTCCTGCCGTCGGCCGCCCCAGAGGATGAACCTCTAGCCACAGCGCGCGGCATGGCTGAAGAGGCCCGCGCACGGTTCAAGGCCGACTGCGCCATCGGACTCCACTTCGATCATGCCACGCACAAGACCACCGGGCTCTTTGTCTGTCCCGACGGAGATGTTCACTGGGAAGCCAGCTATCCCGGCACCGATACTCGCAGCCAAATGCGCGTCGCGGTCGTTTCCCTCGAACAGGTCCGGCGCTTCCTGACGGGCGCGCCGACACCGGACGCGTAACTCGAACAAAGAGGCGGCGCCCGGCCAAGGCCGGACGCCGCAATCGCTCTCCATCGGTTCTAGTACGTTGGAGGGTCAATCCGTTTCACGAAGTCTAGTCCCGCGAGCTTCACGAGGTCTTCGACGCGCACCTTCGCCAGGAGCGTCTTGGTGGCCCGCGTATGCGACACCACCTTCACACCCAGCTTCTTCAACGCGTCGAGGCGTGCAGCCGAGTCATCCGTCAACTGAATGAACACATCGAGCGCCCCATCGCGCACCTTCACAGCGCCGCTAGTGTATGTCCCGTTGACGACCTTGCTCGGCAGGCCCCGCAGCAGCGGGTGCAGCTTCGCCTTCACTTCTTCCTTCAGTTCGGTCGATTGAATGCGGCCCCTCGCCATCTCCGGAGACACGGGCGCACTCGCGTCGGCCGCAGCCTGGGTCCTGAAGAAGGCGTTCCCCAGGACCTTCATGGCACCGGCCCCGCGCGCCTTCATGGGGGCTCCGAATGCGACCCCCTCGGCGAGTTCCTCGCGCTCGCCAAATACGCCCGTGTAGCTCACCCCGTCAGGCATTTCGACTGGCACTTGCACCGTCTTCGACTGGCCACCCTCGTTGACCACCTTCTCCTCAACCGCGACAAAGCTGGTAAATTGCGTGACGAGGCTGTACGTCAAGCCGAGCTGCGTAATGGCCTCTTTGATGTCCTCAGCGGGCTGCCCCCGCTGGATCCCCCGCCAGTCCTGATCCATCAACCACGCGATGCGCGCCCTCGCCCAGAGCGGCGCCAGCACATCATGCTCCGGCTCCGACTCGGGAAGCGTCACCGTGATGGCGCGCTCGAACGGCCCGGCGGCCGTCTGCCCACGCACGGTGATCACGCCCTCGCCCGACATGGTGTAACGCCCTTTGAGCATCAGGGGCCGCGCCGCGAACAGATCCGGAATCGCGCCGGGGTCGGGATACACATCCTCGATGGCCAAGGCGCCGAAGTCCACGGTGATATCCGTGAGAATCGGGCTATGTACGCGCTCGTGGAATCGCTCAACCGCGTCATCCCCGTCAGCAGCCAGCGTGACGACCTCAGACGCCCCGCGCCCCGCGCGCGCCATACCCTCAATGAGGAAGCGGTTGACGCTGTTGCCGATTCCGAAGGCGAAGACGCGCGCCGTGCCGGCGTTCTTCTGAATCGCGTCCAGGATGGCCATATCGTTCCCGATGTAGCCGTCCGTCATGAAGCACACGACGCGAAGTCGCTCAGGATCATTCTGGTTTTCGAGCGCGGCGTGGATGGCTTTCATCATCTCCGTGCCCCCGCTCCCGTGCAAATCGTCCAGGTACTCGAGGGCCCTCTTCCGGTTTTCCGGCGTATTCAACATCGGTTTCTCGAAGCAATAGCCTAGGCCCGACGAGAACGACACGAGGTTGAAGGTATCGTTCGGATTCATCTGCTCGATACACAGCCGCATCGTCTTCTTGGCCTTCTCGATGGGAAATCCGCTCATCGAGCCGCTCCGATCGATCACGAAGATCATCTCTTTGGGCGTGATCTCCTCGGGAGCAACGCGCTCCGGCGGCTGGAGAATCAACGTGAAGAAGCCGCCGTGCTCCCCCGCGTGGACGAGCACCGCGTCGTCAATCTCGGCGCCGGCCACGGCATAACGCAGTACGAAATCCCGGTTCGGAATCTCATCCTTCGCTTTGAGCGTAACGGCCGCTTCGTTGTCGGACGGCCGCTCGACAACCACCTCGTGCAACTCGGAGCGAACGTCTTGGATCGCTACGCCGGCGTCCAGGTGAACGCGCACCGCGATATCGTGCCCGGCGCGGGTGCCTTTCGGCGTAACGGGAGGCGTAATCCGGCTCGCGTCCGGCACCTGATCCGTACTCACCGGCCCCGGACGCAGCCCCGTCACCACGTCCGGCTGGATAGCGTCATCAGGCGGAGGGGTGGGCTGCCCTGGGATATAGCGCGGCCCCACCACCATCGGAAAGGAATACTCGTACTCTCCGTCCTCGTACTTGAGGTATTCGACGTAGGAGATGGTGATGTCGATTCCCGCTCCGGGCATGATATTCGCCACCGATTGCGTGAAGATATTCGGGCGCTCCTGATCCAGCAGGCTGGCCGTCTGCCCGGCCTGCTTGGCCGCTTCATAAATCCGGCGCGCCTCCTCGCGGCGCTTGATCACGCCCTTAATCACCCGATCGCCGATAACCATCGTCATCGAGTCCACCGCCGCCCGATCCGACATCGGGAACGTATATACGGCCTCGATGGGCTCGTCATAGGGATTCTTGAACTGCTGCGTCAGCGTCACCCTGGCGATGAAGCCCGAGATGGCCACGTCCACGTCCGTATGCTTGAGCGGACACAGCTCCTTGGGCCGGCCTTCATCGTCGATTACCTGGAGGCATCCTTCCGTAACACCTTGTGCCACAGCATGTTGCGGACAGCCCATCCATGCAGCCAGAAGGACCGCGCCGGCCATGGCCCAGATACCGAGTCTGAATCGCATCAATCGTTCCATCACAGGCTCCTTTCTTCCGGACCCGGTCCGGTTTGCATCTTCATACCTCCCCTTAAGACACCAATATCCCCCGTGGGTTCAAAGATGCGTGGCCGAGCCGGGATTCCCGCCGCTTTCGAGCACTCGTTGGACGCGCATGGGCGCCAACGTGTACGATACGCGCACAGGGCCTCGACAAAGGCCCCAATCCTGCCGGATTACAACGCAAACACAGGAGGTTCAGGTATGAGTTTGCTGCTGACAGTTGTGCTGGTTTCGGCCGGAGTCCCCGCAGCTCCCGCTTTGTTCGAGGAATATGTCTTTCCGCCGGAGGAGATGCATAACCACAGCTCGAGCATTGTCGAGACGCCCGAGGGCAACCTGCTCGTCGCCTGGTTCCACGGCCGTGGAGAAAAGACCGACGACACCCTCGTCATCAGCGGCGCACGCAAGCGCAAGGGCGAAGATGCCTGGAGCGAGCCCTTCGTCATGGCCGACAACCAGGACCTGCCCGACCAGAACTCCGTCCTCTATATCGACCCGGACGGCAGGCTCTACCTGTGGTGGATTTCCTCACTGGCAAACACCCGTGAAACCTACCTGCTCAAGTACCGCACATCCACCGACTATGAGGGCGACGGGCCGCCCAAGTGGGAATGGAACGACACCATCCTGTGCCGGCCCAAGAATCTTGAAGCCGTGATGGACAGGATGGCCGCCGGCGTGGACAAGAAATTCGGGAAGATGTTCGATTTTGAGGACAAGTACCGGCAACGCCTCGATCACGGCGTCCGCATGGCCCGCATCGACGACACCTACATGGCCGAGTGGCACGACCGCGTCTGGGGCCGCCTCCCCGGCATGCTCACCTGGATGCCTCGCTGCCAGCCCATCATGCTCTCAGACAAACGCATGATGATCGGGCTCTACTCGGACGTCTTCTGCACATCCATGTCCTGCTTCACCGAGGACGGCGGCCAGACCTGGGAGTACGGCGAGCCCATGGCCGACTACGGATTGATCCAGCCGGCCCTGATCCAGAAGAAAGATGGAACGATTATGGCCTATGGCCGCGATAAAGGCCCGTTGCGTTACATCCGCGTCGCGGAGTCCAAGGACGGCGGCATGACCTGGGACAACTTCCACGACATGGAGATTCGCAATCCCGAGTCGAGCGTATCGATTACGAAACTGAAGAATGGTGATTGGATTCTTCTCTGCAATGACCTCAGCGGGCGCGATGGCCGCCATGGACGCTCACGCTTGACGGCCTACCTCTCCGACGACGAGGGCGCCACCTGGAAGTGGCATCGCGTGATCGAAGACAACCACACGCCCCCGGATGACAATCCCCACGCGAGCTATCCCACCGTCATCCAGACGCGGGACAAGATGATTCACGTCACCTACACCTACTCACCCAAACCGAATGAAACCATCAAGCACGTATGGTTCAAGGAGAAATGGATCAAGAAGGGCGACGAATAGCATTCAGGCCCGGCCGCAGACAATACCAACCTGCGGCTTACGAGGCCCATTAGTGCGCACAAGGGAAGGCGACGCCCATCCGGCGCGGCCTTCCCTTTCTGCTTGCGCCGCCTCGGCCGTTTCCTTGACACTTCTCCCCGTGAGACCACAGCCGCCGGCCGCTTGATTTCCTGGTTGCCGCGCTGTCTGTGTAGGAGTTATCCTCTGGCCTGATACTTAAGCGCCAGGCGATCAACGGGGTGAAGGGTTTCATCGTGTTCAACTGGATACGGCCACAGAACCAGCTGGATGAACGCAGTGTAGACAAAGGCTTGCACAACCTGCTCTACGAGGGCGTGTTCGGCCAGGTCATGCTCGTGCTTACCATGGGGCCCTTCGTCGTCGCATATGCCTTGCACCTAGGCGCGTCGAACAAGACTATCGGCCTCTTAGCCGCCGTGGGCCCCATGGCCCAGATCGTGCAAATACCTGCCATCTACCTCCTCGAACGCATCCGTATGCGAAAGCTCCTAGTCACGCTGGCGGGGGGACTGAGCCGCGCCTCGCTCCTGATCGTCGCCATGGTGCCCCTATTTGTCCCAACTCGGCTCAGATTGGCAGCGATCCTGATTCTATTGTGCGCCCACTTCGGCATTGGCGCCATCGCACAATGCGCATACAACTCCTGGTTTCGGGATGTCATACCCGAGCAGCGCATGGCTTCGTTTCTTGCGAGCCGGCTCACCTGGGCAACGCTCGTCGGCGCGTTGATCAGCTTCCTCGGCGGCGCCGCCCTCGACTTCGTTAAGACACACATGGACCCCACGCTGGCCTATTCGGCCCTGTTCGCCATCGGGGGGACATCCGGCCTCACGGCCCTCTGCTTTCTAGCGCGCACGCCCGAGCCCGTCATGCCCCGAGCGGAGCACGCAAGCCTCACGAGCCTACTCACCGAACCACTCCGGGACGGCCGATATCGGCCGCTTCTCGTGTTCCTGGGATGGTGGGTGTTCGCCGTCAACTTCGCCGCCCCCTTCTTCGCCGTCTATCTCATATCACGGCTCGGACTCAGCATGACGTGGGTCCTCACACTGAGTGTCACCAGCCAGCTTTTCAACGTGCTTTTCTTCGGCCTGTGGGGCAGGTTGTCCGAGCGCTTCGGCAACAAGGCCGTCTTGACGCTGTGCGTCCCCCTGTTCTTCTGCACCTTTCTCCTGTGGCCGTTCACGACAATGCCCGAACGCCACGCGTTCACGCTGCCCATACTGTTCGGTATCCACATCATCGCCGGCATCGCCACGGCCGGCGTCGCCCTTTGCGCCAGCAACCTCACGCTGAAGGCGGCGCCCTACGGCAAAGGCGCCGCCTACCTTGCCGTCAATTCGCTCGTGTCAGGTCTAGCGGCCACCATCGCACCCCTGTTCGCCGGATTCGCAGCCGATGCCTTCGAACCCTACCAACTTAAGCTCACGCTCAGCTTCCTCAATTGGCGGACGGAGCAGACGAACCTCGCCCTTCGCACACTCGATCTGAAGGGCCTCGACTTCGTCTTCCTCGCGGCATTCGCCTTCGGACTCTATTGCTCCCACCGACTCTTGGCGGTGAAAGAGGAAGGACTCGTCGAGGATCGGGCCACGCGGCAGGCCTTTTTCGGGGAAATGCGCCGTATGGTGCGCCAGGTGTCCACTGTGGCGGGGATGCGCCAGGTCATGGCCTTCCCCTTTATCTATCTCACAACGCGGGCCACCCGGACCTTCCGTTCGGCCGCCAAGACATTACCCGTCCCGGCCCAAGACACCGAACAGCGCCAATAGCGCCCGGGCCTCGTCCTCACGTTGTAGTACCGCCCCCACGGCCATCAGATTCTGACGCGCGCTGTCGAGGTAGGGATCCACATGCAGCGCCTCGACAAAGCTATCCCACGCGAGTTCGTAACTGCCCAGCGCATGGAGAGCCGTGCCCAAGTTGTTGAAGAACAAGGCGTTCTCCGTCCACTCCCCTATAGCCTCGCTGAATGCCGCCACCGCACCATCGAAATCCCCCGCCTCGAAGCACGCCTCGCCTCGGGCGTTGTACTCACCAGCCCGTTCGCGCCGCTCCGAGCGCGCCGTCACGTAAGGATGCCGCGGATGCTCAAGACGACGTCCATCGCGCTCCATCAACGAGATGATCAGATCGGCCACGCGCTGTGCCGCCTTGCCATCATTGGAACCATTGAACCGCTCGATGCTGTGGACTCGCGCGCGCCGCAGCCGCGTCCGCGTAGCGTCATCAAGCACGGCCGACTCGATCGCGGGCGCCAATTCGCCCACGCCCTTCACCGGCAACACGGCATCCTCTTCGTCGTAGAGGGGGCCGAAACCTTCCTGATACACATCGCCGCCGAATGCGGAGACGACTACGTTGATAACCGGCTTCCCGAGGAGCATAGCCTCGATGCCCATGTTCGATTCCGTCGAGAGCGACACGTCGGCGAGCGCGACGCTCGCGTATGGATCAAGCCGATCCACGAAGGCCCGCGCCAAGCCCGCTTCCCGGGCCTCATCCACCATAGCCTCGATAGGGCAGGAGGTGTCCGGCCAAGGCCTTGGGCGCAGTCCGAACTGCCAATCGGGATGCTTCCTCGACAACACCGTAAAGGCTTCAATAACGGCCTCCGTCATACGGATGTGCACCTCGGGATAGCGCGCCATTGCCGCGCTCCAGTGGCCGCTGTTCGTCAGCGCGTAGGTGATCACCGGCTTCGCGGGATCCAGGCCGAGTTCGTGGCAGATGCGGCGGCGCAACGCCGGCCTCGGGGGGCCGGCAAGCCGATCCCACGCAGGATTTCCCGTCACGAAGATCCTGTCCGACTCGACTCCCAACGATTCGTACAGCCGCTTCGTGTGTTCGCTGTACACGGCCAGGTGCGTGCTGGGCACGGCGGGATGCGAAGTCGCCGCCCCGCAGGGCACACTGTGGATAACGTGGAGGGAAGGAATCCCGATGCGCGACGCCTTGAGGACAAGGGAGCGCGACGTGGGAAGCACATCCTCCGAGCACACCAGCAATCGCAGATCCGTCTCGGCGGCGCAACGCAGCAGGGCCTCGATATTCACCATGCATGAGTAGAACTCGCGGCGCAGAACGCCGTACATTGCCTCTTGAAGTCGCTCCCAGGTGGCGTCGTCGAAGTGGCCGTACGCCTCCCGGAACTTGGCGCTCTGAATCCCACCAACCAGTTCCCGCAGGCGCTTCAGTGCCCCCGGCTCCATCGTTTGCTCAACATTCTTCGGCAGGTACTCGGTGAAGGATTGCCGAGGAAGGCCCATTTCCTCAAAGATCGACGTGCTAGGCTCCATCGTGATGAAATCGACCGCCCCGCGTTCGAGCACCGCCCTGGCCACGCCCGCTCCCCCGCGGTACCGCATCATCGAGAAGAGAACGGACGCGCTCACGGCCTTCCTTTCTCATCACGCGCGGCTAGAATCGCGATCACCTCAGGCGTAAGCGCCCATTCGAGGACCTCGCCGAGGTTCACATCCCGGTACCACAGCACATCGTGAAGATCCGGGAAGCGATGCCAGCTCGTCACAAAGCGGACTGCGTCCACATCGGCCTTCGCCCCCTCGATCGAGGCGTCGCGCCACTGGATAAACTCCTCCGGCAAGCCCGCGTCTTGGTTGTCCGGCCGCTCCCCCATCAGCCATGCCCCTCCTCAGGCAACCTCTCAAGGAATCCTGCGAGCGTGTATTTCCCGCTTGGCTCGACAAGGGACTCACGCTCGATCACGTGGAATCCGGCCCGCTTCGCGAGCAGGCCCATCGAGCGTGCGCTGAACACGTGATGGTGCTCGATGAAAAACTCCTCACGATTTGGCCCGGCCGTCGCCGCCGCTTCGCCATCAGGCAGCTCGATGTACACGAAGCCACGTTCACAAAGGTGTGCCGTGGCCTGGCCCAACAGGGAGATCGGATCCCTTACGTGCTCCAGCACCTTGTTGAACGAGATAGCATCAAAACGCCCCAGATTGTCTACCGCCCCGAACGCTCCCTGGACGGCTCGCACGTGGGCCGCCTCCCGAGCATGGGCCACTTGGCGCGCGTCCACGTCGAGGGCTGTACAGTCCCATCCAGTCTCGGCCTTCAACCGGGCGAGAAACACGCAGAGCCCGGAGCCCACGTCCAGCACATCTAGGGGACTCAGCGGCGAGGTGCCGGCAAACCGGCGCTCGGCGAACGCCCTAAACCGCTTCACGCGCTGGTTGTTGTCCGATGTGTCCGGGGCCAGCCCTTGGATACGCTCAAAGGCCCGGCGCATGCCCTCCGCCCCGCCGTACGTCGCGTCCACATAATCCCTCGTGTAGAGCCCACTCATATCCATACTGTTCAGGGAAAGGAAATGGCCGCAGTCGACGCATCGGACGACCTCCCGATGATAGGACTGCCCCGTCTCCAAAGGAAACGAGACCTCGCCCGGCGGTGGCGCATCGTAGACGAATATCGTATCGAACGCCGAGCTTTCACAGAACGGGCACCTCAGCATCGTGTCACCCATGTCCCGCTCATCCGCCTTTCGCGCCGCGCTCGATGCATTCCAACGCGGCCGTCTCGTCAAGCCAACTGACAAGCGCGGACTCCTCATCCGCCAGGTAGCGCTCGAACTCGCCTTCGCGTCCTTCCTCAACTAAGACGACATAATAGCGCTTTGCCGCGTTTCGGATGAGCGCCGCTCGAAGATGGTGCTCCTTGAGCCGCCCGTTTAGCGACGGCGTGGCATAATACCCCCAGGACTTCCGCACGACGTCATACTCGTTCCCCGCCTCCGTGAGAAACGTCACCTGTTCATCCGGCGCCGCGGCAATGCGGCCGCAATCCGACAGGCGGGTCGCGCCGTCCTTGCCCACCCGGAACTCCCGCGGGGGATTATTCGGTATCCATCTCATGTCCAATCCCAATCCGGAATCAGGAAGTCCTCGATCATCCAGGTTCCGCCTTGGTTGGCCCAGACATCCTGGTTGCGAAACGGCTCGATGATCTCAAAGAACCTCTGCTTCGTTATGCCAAGAAAATGGCAGAACTTCTCGATGTCTTCGTGCGGCGTCTCATCGCCCCGTTCCCGCACAATGGCCACCGCTTCCTCGCGCGTCATCCGCCCGTGGCGGATCTCCAGCGACAGGTTGTCATTCAGCCGCGTAAACCCGAACTTGTACCACTTCAAGTAGTGGTGGATTGAGATAAAATCATCGTCGATATCGGCGTAGTCATAGTAGCCTGTCTTCGGCCCTTCCGCGCGCGTCGAGAAGCCGTGCGATTTCGCCACAGCGAGCGACGCCGCCGGATCCCACGGGAAGTAGTATCCGAGAAACACGGCCAGCACCTCGCGCGCCGCCAACTCGTCCGGCGTCGGGCCGAAGTAGGGCGTCAACTGCTTCTCCGTCAATGCCTCCGACACCCAGTCCCGCGCCGTCGTTCCGTGCGTCACGCCATACCTCGCCACCCACGACGCGTCCATCCGGAAACCCATGTGCTCCTCGTCGTCGCCGGCATACTCAATAGCCGAGTTCTCCCCCCAAACGATGAGCGGAATTCCGAATCGTACCGCCACCGTCACCGGAATGTTGAAAATGGCCATGTGCATGGGAATACCGGGATCGCCGTAACGCACCAGGGCCTGGTAGGTGAAGACCTTCTCCACGTCGGGATTGATCCGGTAATCGATGTGATCGACACCAAGGCGAATCAGGTTCGCCAGGTTCCGCTCACCCACGGCCGTCCGCGCGGGCGGCCTCCACGTCACTGCCAGCGGATTCAGTCCATACTCAAGGCACCTCACCACTTGCCAGGTGCTGTCCTTTCCGCCGCTGACGGGAATGACGCAATCGTAGCCCTTGCTCCGCGCCTGCGCCTGCGCGACCACGTCCCGGAATGCCGCCTCCCGCTTGGCCCAGTCCACCTGTGGACGCGCTTCGTAGGCCGCGCACGCGCTGCAAAGGCCCGTGGCGTCAAAGCTGATATTCGGCCGCGTATCCGGGATGATGCAGCGGCGGCAGTACCTCATGAGCCGAATTCCTCCAGAAACAGCTTGACGTTCAGGAAATTGAAAAGGAATTTGCTCTCGCTGTTTGGAAGCTCTTCCTTGTCAATCACCGCCTCAATAGCCTCGCGCCTGACATGCTCATAGATGGGAGAAGGCGCCAGCAGTTCACGGCGCGTCGCCGGATCGGCCGTATCGAGGAATGAGCGGATGGGCGCGTTGAAGCCTACTTTCCGATGGTTGTCCAAGATGCGGCCCGGGACAATGCCCCGCATGGCGTCGCGCAGCACGACTTTCGCGAAGCCGCGCTGAACCAGGTATCGCGTTGGAATGCGGCGGCACGCATCGAACAGGCCGCGATCCAGGAAGGGCGAGCGGTTCTCGATCGAGTGATACATGGCATTCAAGTCATCCTCATGGAGGATGACGGGGACGGCCTCATGAAATAGCTCGTTCAGCATCCGGTTGCGCAGCAGATCCTCCGTGTAGGCCGCCTCCATGAAAGGCTCGCGCCACGGCCGCTGCAAACGCGCGGCAAAACGCGCGGCGTTCAAGAAGATGTGCCCTCGGAAGCCAGGATCACGCACAAAAAGATCCGAGTCACGCAGGTAAGAATTCCGCACCAGAGGCTGTACATGCTGCTTCCAGGCTGCCAATGCGGAAGCGTGCGTTTCCTGATCTGTTCGCACCATGTACAGGTGCGCGAGGAAGTGATCGTAATAGCCGCTAAGGAATTCGTCGGCCGCCGTGCCGCTGATGCTGATCTTGTATCCTTGCGCGGCGACCTGCTCGAGCAATAGCCACTGGGCGTAATACGTGATGGTGTAGACGGGACCGTCATGGTACCGGACGAGTTCACGCAGCCGCGAGAGGAATTCGCTCGTCGTCACCGGCACGCTGGTGTGCCGGATTCCGAGCTCGGATACCGCATGCTCCACCATGTCCTGCTCGCTGTAGCGCGCGTCGGTGTTAACGATGGTGAATCCGTGAACATCGTAGTCCAGCACACGTCGCGCCACGCTGATCAGCGAATTCGAGTCGATCCCCCCGCTCATGCAAAACGCCAGCGGCACATCCGCCCGCAGTCGCAGCCGCACCGAGCGGATCAACGCTTCGCGCACTTCGGCGACGCAGTCATCATAGGAAAGGGCCTCATCCTGCTCGAACGTGGGCCGCCAATACGGCTCCACCGACGCCTCGCCCCCGGAACGCACCTTCATCGCGGCCGCGCGCGGCAGTTCCTCGACCCCTTCGTAGAATGTCTCGCGCGTCTTGTACAGCGCCTTGTAGCCATTGACAAGGTACCGGTAGACGTGGTTGAAATTGATCGGCGGCGTCCGCCCCAGGAGCGCCGTGATGAACTTCACCTCCGATCCGAAAAAGAGCCCCAACTCGTTCCGATACAGATACAGCGGCTTTTCGGCGAATCGATCCCGGCTAAGAAGCAGCGTCCCGTCGGCCTCGTCATAGAGCGCCAGCGCCCACATCCCCTCGCACCCATCAAGGCCCGCCGCGCCGTAAGCGCCCAGAACGTGAAGCAGCACCTCCGTATCCGACTGCGTCTCGAACCGCGCCCCCGCCCGCGCGGCGTCCTCGCGCAATTCGACATAGTTATACAGCTCGCCGTTGAACGTCAGCGCCCGGCCGTCCCGGCGGAAAGGCTGATTCGAGCGCGGATCCAGATCGATGATGCTCAAGCGGCTGTGGAGCAAGACAACATGCCAATCATCCGCGAATGCGTGCCGGTACACGCCCGCCGCGTCCGGCCCACGCCGGCCCATTTGCGCCAAGCACGCCGCAACCCGTTCCTCGTCAACAACCGCTGAACCGATGTATCCCGCTATGCCGCACATACTTACCTTATCGTCAACTCATGCAAGATCCTTGAAGCCCACTAACGCCGTGTCCTGTTTCAGAGTCTAGCCACTAACCAAGCCTGAGAGGTCCTCTCGAATACCTGCACTCCTCTCGTCGAGGGCCGCACCTGACAGCGCCCTCACGAAGGAGAGAGTGTTAAGCTGACAGAGTGGCCCTACCCCTGTGGGAACCACTCACGCTTGAGGCAATGGTACACGGCCGACAGCGGCAGATCGAAACACCCGTCTCGCAGCCGAAGGCGCCCGCTCATGGAACGCACGTTGAGAAAGTGAGGCCGGCCCTCCTGCAACCACTGGCCCCCGGCCGAACGCCGCAGCTCAACAATCTGGGATTTGTGAATGATGTGCTGCCCCCATAGCCTCTGCACCTCCAGGCCACGCTCAGAAAAGGTGCAACGCCAAGGCATAGCCACGAGTGGCCTGAAGCTCCAGACAACAAGGGCTGCCAGTATTCCCACTGCGACGACTCGTGCCAACGCGTTGCCCCATGACAGAGCGGCTAACGACTCCGAAGACAGCTCTGGCAAGATCATGCCCGACACGCTCAACAAGGCCAACGATCTGGCCAGGAAAAGACACCAACGAAGCCGCAGCGTAATGGGCAGCGTCATTGCTTCTCCGACGCACGCCACAACGTTCCCATCCTTAGGCGCGCTACCGGCGCGTCCGGAAAGGACGTCCGTTATCTCCCGGAAGCACGGGACTCGCGAATCAAGAAGCAAGGCTCGTTGCCCCGAACCTTCCATGCCGCATGTCTGCCGCCGCCCGACGTTCTTGAACACAAGCTTTCGGAGCGTCACCAGGGGCACGACTTTGCGGCCGCGGCGAAGGATGTGGTTGCCGAATACCACTTCGGTTCGCCGCAGAAAGAGGAACACCACGCCGGACACACCACAGGTGGCTGCAAAGATCTTCATCGAAACGTCTGCATCAAGAGGAATAAGGCCGAACGCCAAGAGAACAAGTCCTGCGATCAGGATCATGATCCACGCGACAGGCCATGGCGGCCGCGTAGCGAGGATGATTACTGCAAGCGGCGATGTATCGAACGACGCTCGCCGGGCCAAGGCTCGAAACGCGGAAGTGTGCTTCGGTACGCGTTCAGCAAGCAGCGAGAACAGCTCCTCCAAGCCTTCGAGGTCCGGCCCGAGCCGGATATAGTAACGAGGTCCCGTTATGATCGTACTCGCCTCAAGATTGTCTTCGCCGCCGTATGCGACGTCGATAATGTCCTTGTAGCGCGTACGCCGCCTGAAGCCAAGCCATGAGATCTCTGTGATCCCTTCGCCATCGACTTCTACCGCTCGTGAGGAGGCGAGCACGAACATCAGAAAGAGGGCGGCAAATAGCCCGCAGAAGATACGCGCAACAAAATCCGGCTCGACACTCAAAGGCAGGTGCCTAATGATGCCGCTGGCGGCCATGACACAGAACACGACACTTAGTCCCAGAACAAACAGATTGGTAGTCTGATCACAACGGAAGCGTCGGACTTCAACCTCGCTCTTAGGCGGGTCGTTTGTGTTCACAAACACGCCAACTCCAGCCTCAAGTCAACTCCTACCAGTCTACGTATCCACATTGCCCCATTATAGCAGCCCGCTCAGGCCCGAGATTTGGCCCAGTACACCGACTCCGGGACTGCGCTGGCCTCGTGTGAGGTGCGCCCTACCGCCGACGAGAAGACAAGCGCCTTGCCTCCAGAGTCGTGTTCTGGCGCCCGGCAATTCCTTTTCAGATGGCCTGATGCCTATCCTGAAAGGAATGGACTGGAGTATACTCTACGGCAGCGCCGCGGTGGCGCCAATCGGGGAGAAACGGGATGAGTCCACAGGAGCAGTGGGCAGACAAGGAACGGCTCACAACGTTTGTCTACGGTGAGACGTTCGCCCTCTACGACGAACAGGCGTTTGACGAATTCCTGCTGCCGCTCTACCGCCGCCTCCATGCCAACGGCATCGACCGCGGCGTCTTCGCGGGCAAGCGCTGCCTTGATGCCGGCTGCGGCGGCGGGCGCGCCAGCATCCTCATGGCCCAATGCGGCGCCGGCGAGGTGGTTGCGACGGACCTCAGCGAGAGAAATATCGAGGCCGTGCGGTATTGGGCGGCCCGAAAGGGCTTAAACAACATCGCCGCAGAACAAGCCACGCTCATGCAGCTGCCCTTCGGGGACGAATCGTTCGACATTGTTTGGTGCAATGGCGTCCTGCATCATTGCGCCGACCCCGACAGGGGACTATGCGAGGTCTCGCGCGTACTCAAATGCGGCGGCCACCTTTGGCTGTACCTGTACGGCGCGGGCGGCATCTACTGGCGAGTGATTGACTGGATCCGGCATATGCTCCGCGGCATGGATCCGCGACGCTGCATCCTTCAACTACGGCTCATGGCCACACCGGTTCGTCGCATCGCGGAGTGGATGGATGACTGGTTCGTACCGTACCTGCGCCGCTACACCGCCGACGACGTGATCCGGCGCCTATCCGAGTTGGGATACGAGAATCCGGAGGTACTCTCGCTCGGTATGCACTACGACACGTCGCAGCGGAAAGCTGGCGGCTCGGAGAAGGATGCAAACCTGATGGGTGAAGGCGACCTGCGCTTCTTCTGCACGAAACTCGGCCCCTCCCTCGGTGACGCCTCCCGGCTCCCCGACCCGCCCGATGGACGCGGCTCGCCCTACGAGGAAGACGACAAGGTGAGGCAAGTGGATGCCCCGCTCGCCCGCATCGAAGCAGGCCTCGACACGCTGGCAGCCAAGGGCGACAGCGATGCCGATTTCTGCCGCATCCTCGCGTGCCGCTCGGCGCACATGAAAGTGCGGGACATGCTCGAGTGCGACGGCCCGCTGGATTTACCGGCGTTCATCGCCTACCTGACGGGATTGGCCGAACTCATCGAGGCCCTGGCCGAGGTGGAGGCGGCATGACGATAGGCGCCATCGTACAAGCCCGGATGTCTTCCTCCCGCATGCCCGGCAAAGTGCTCCGCTCCTTGCGCGGCAAGCCGATGCTCGCCTACCTCACCGAGCGTCTCAAACGCTGTCCGGAATTGGACGCTGTGGTCGTGGCCACCTCAACCGGCCGCGATGATGATCCCATTCAGGCCTTCTGTGAGGCGACGGGCGTGCTTTGCCATCGCGGGCCGCTGGAGAATGTGGCCGCCCGGTTTAGCGAAGTGCTCCACCGCTTCGGCTGGGACGCGTTCGTGCGTGTCAGCGGCGACAGTCCCCTCCTCGATACCGCCCTCGTCTCCCAAGCGCTCCGCTTGTTCTACGAGGAGACGCCCGATCTGGTTACGAATGTCCTCGTGCGGACGTTCCCGAAGGGCCAGTCCGTCGAGGTTGTGTCGGCCGATGCGTTTCGCCGCGCCTACGCGCAAATGTCGGAGCCGGAGGAGTTCGAACACGTAACGCCCCACTTCTACCGGCATCCCAAGTCTTTCAGAATCGTTGACTTCCGCTCCGACGCCGATTATGGCGAGGTCCAGCTGTCCGTAGACATGCCCGCCGACTTCGACGTCGTGGAGCGCCTCATCGAGCAAATGAAGCGGCCCCACTGGGACTACTCCCTGGCGGAAATCCTTCAGCTTCACCAGGCCGTGGCCGATAAGTGACGCAAGGAGAACTACGACATTGCTGCGAGCAGGCGTGATAGGACTCGGTGTCGGCGCGTACCATGCCGCCACCTACGAGGCGCATCCCGACTGCGCGTTGGCCGCCGTGTGCGACCTCTCGGAGGAGAAACTGGCCGCGTTTCAGGAGCAGTATCCACACGTCCGGACATCACGCGACGCAGGCGAAGTCCTCAGTGATCCGGATATCGACCTCGTGTCCATTGCCACCTACGATAGTGACCACGCGGAACAAGTTCTCGCGGCGCTCGAAAACGGCAAGCACGTATTCGTCGAGAAGCCCATGTGTCTGCATAGAGACGAGGCCAGGCGCATCCGGCGCGCCCTCGATGCCCGGCCGGAACTGCACATTTCCTCGAACTTGCTCCTGCGCCGCTGCCCGCGATTCCAGGCACTCCGAGCGCGCGTGGCTTGCGGCGATCTCGGCGATTTGTATTACGTAGAAGGCGACTATCTCTACGGGCGGCCGGAGAAGCTCACGGCCGGTTGGCGCGGAGAACTCGAGTACTACTCCCTCGTCCACGGCGGGGCCGTCCACGTGATAGACCTCCTGAGATGGCTGACGGGCGCGGAAATCGTCGAGGTAAAGGCATACGCAAATAAGATCGCCACACGAGACACGGCGTTCCGCTTCAATGATCTCGTCGCGGCCATCGTCACTTTCGACAGCGGCATCATCGGCAAGATCACGGTGCATGGCGCCTGCGTGCGCCCCCACTTTCACGCCCTCGCGCTGTACGGAACAAAGGCCACGTTCATCAATGAGCCTGAGGCCGGCCGGCTGACACATTCACGGGAGCAAGGCGCGGATGCCGAGTTGTTCGAGGAGCCTTATCCGGGATATCAGAAGGGCGACCTCGTCACGGAGTTCATCGACGCCTTGGTTGACGAACGCCCCCACGAGGTTAATGCGAGAGAGGTGTTCAGGACGATGTCAGTGTGCTTCGCGATTGAGCGGGCAGCGCAGGAAACCGACGCAGTCCGTGTGAACTACATCTAAACAGTGACAGGTGATATGAGACAGATTCCATTCGGAAAGCCCATCCTCGGTGACGAGGAGAAACAGGCCGTTTGCGAGGTGATGGATACCGGCATCCTCGCGCACGGACCTCGCATCCAGGAGTTCGAAGCGGCCTTCGCAGGCTTCACGGGCGCCCCGCACGCCGTCGGCGTGGCGTCATGCACCGCGGCCCTGCATCTGACGTATTTGCACCTCGGCATCGGCCCGGGCGATGAGGTCATCGTCCCGGCCATGACGCACGTGGCCACGGCCCACGCCGTGGAATTCACCGGAGCCAAGCCGGTGTTCGTGGATGCCGAAAGCCGCTCCGGAAACCTCGATGTGGCGCAGATCGAAACGGCCATTACGCGGCGCACGAAAGCACTGTCGGTAGTGCACTTCCTGGGCATGCCCGTCGACATGGCGCCCGTCATGGACATCGCCCGCAGGCATCGACTCTTCGTGGTCGAGGACTGCGCCCTTGCCATCGGAGCGCGCCTTAACGGCGTCCACACCGGACTCCTGGCCGACGTAGGATGCTTTTCCTTCTATCCCGTGAAACATCTCACCACGGCCGAAGGCGGCATGCTCATCACGCGCCATCAACCCGTCGCAGAGGCCGTGCGCCGGCTGCGCGCCTTCGGAATGGACAAACACGTCGGTGAGCGCAAGACCCCCGGCCTGTATGACGTGACGACCCTCGGCTACAACTACCGGCTGAACGAGCTCCAGGCGGCTATCGGCATCGAGCAGATGAAACGGCTGCCCGAATTCATCGAGACACGCCGGCGCAATCACGAGGCCATGACGGCCGGCCTTTCGGATATCGATGAGGTAAGTGTCTTCGAGTCTAGCCACGACGGTTCCCAGAGCAGCTACTACTGCCACGCCGTGGTGTTGAGCGACGCCCTCGCGGACAAGCGATTTGAACTCATCAACGCCCTGCGGGCCCGCGGCGTAGGCACCAGCATCTACTATCCGCATCCTGTCCCCCGGATGGCCTACTACGCCGCAAAATACGGCTATCGTCCAGGCAGCTTTCCGGTGGCCGAATGCATCGCCGATCAGTCCATTGCCTTGCCCGTCGGCCCCCACGTGACAATAGAGGACGTTCGCTATATCATTGAAGCCTTGAAAGAGGCCATCCACGAGGTAGAGACAGCATGATCCCGCTCAAAGACCGGCGCGTCGTCCTCATTGGAGGGGCCGGCTTCATCGGCCACAATCTCGCCCTGGAGCTGCGGCAGCGCGGGGCGGATGTTACCGTAGTCGATGGATTATCGGTGAACAACCTCCTCCACTTCACGAAGACGTACGAGGTCATCCAGAATCGTGATCTTTACGCCCGTGTCATCAACGAGCGCCTCCGGCTACTTCAGGAAGCCGATGTCCCCCTCTACGTACAGGACGCGCGCGACTATCACGCCATCTGCAAGATTCTCGATAAGATCGACCCCCAGGTGATTGTCCACCTCGCCGCCGTAGCGCATGCGGGCAAGTCCAACAAAGACCCCTACAGCACCTTCGACCACAGCCTGCGCACGCTCGAGAACGCCCTCGACTTCGCGCGCAGCTCGAACGTCGAGCAGTTCGTCTACTTCTCTTCGAGCATGGTTTACGGCCACTTCCCCGCGGGCATGGTTACCGAGGAAACGCCCTGCAATCCTCTCGGCATCTACGGCGCCTTGAAGTTCGCGGGCGAGAAGATCGTCATCGCCTACAACCAGGTCTTTGACCTCCCCTACACGATCCTCCGCCCCTCGGCCTTGTACGGCGAGCGGTGCGTCAGCCGCCGCGTCGGCCAGATCTTCATCGAGAACGCTCTACAGGGAAAGAGCTTGACGATCGCCGGTTCGGGCGAGGAACGCCTGGACTTCACGTACATTGGCGACCTGACGGACGGAATCGCCAAGGTTATTGAAAGCGAGAATGCGCGGAACGACGTGTTTAACCTCACTTATGGCGAATCACGCTCCATCAACGACCTCGTTGACGTCGTCCTTGAGCGCTTCCCCGGCCTGGAAGTCACACACGAAGCCAAGGATGCCCTGATGCCGGATCGAGGCACGTTGTCCGTCGAGAAAGCCCGGAAGGCCTTCGGATACGCCCCGCAGTACGCGCTTGAGAAGGGATTCCCGAGGTATATCGAATGGTATCGCTCCTTCTGGAGGCCGGAGGCAGACGCCCGTGCACCCGCCCGAACCGATTGAGCATCCCGCATTCAATCCCGACCCCTGGCTGGCCGGTATCTTCGGCTTCGACGTGTACCGCGTGTCCGCTCAAGAAGCCCTCGCTCCCAGCGGCGCGACGCTCGCGCCGCGCGTCCGCCTCGACCTCGTGAACCTGTCTCGCCGCCGCGCATTCGCCTATGTCAAACTCGACGTCAGGAACGTCGCCGCCTTGGGCGCCTTTCAGGATGTAGGTTTCCGCGGCGTAGACACAAACGTTACCTTCGAGAAGCCATTGGCGCCTTCGCGGACGCCGACGACGGCCAGGCATGTTCGCCTGGCTGTCCCGCGTGACGAGGGAGCCGTGGCGCGCGTGGCGCGCGACAGCTTCCTGTTCACCCGCTTCCACCTGGATCCTCACATCCCCAAAGACACCGCCGACGCCGTCAAAGAGCAATGGGTGCGCAACTTCTTCCGCGGAAAACGGGGCGACGCCCTGATTGTCGCAGAGAATGAAGACGAATTGGTTGGATTTGCGCTCCTTCTCGACAGTGCCGCGGATGTGGCCACCGTCGACCTCATCGCTACCGCCGGACGCGCCCGCCGGAAGGGCCTGGCCCGCGCCATGATGCAGTTCGCCGAGGTCCATTGCGCCGCGGCCCAGGCGATGCGTGTCGGTACGCAAGTCGCCAACGTGCCTTCCTTGCGCCTCTATGAGGGCCTCGGCTACCGCATCGTCGGCGCTCAATACGTGCTGCATTTCCACGGCTCCCCCCCGGAGAACGAATGATGTACGTAGGCAACGTAAACCTAGACACCGACGTGCTCGTCATCGCCGAGATCGGCAACAATCATGAGGGAGACTGCGCGCTGGCCGAAGAAATGGTACATCTTGCCGCGGAAGCCGGCGCCGGGGCGGTGAAGTTCCAAACCTTCAAGACGGAGGACTTCATCAGCCGGGACGACAAGGCCCGGTTCGAGCGCTTCAAGTCCTTCGAGCTCACCCACGCCGAGTTCGAGCGCCTCAGCCGAGTCGCGCGCGACGCGGGACTGATGTTCCTCTCCACCCCGTTCGACCTCGATAGCGTCGAATTCCTCAATGGACTCGTTCCCGCGTTCAAAGTCGGCTCGTGCGAGAACACGTTCTACCCGCTGTTGCGCAAGATCGCCGAAACCGGCAAGCCCGTTTTGCTCTCCGCCGGCCTCGCCGATGTACCGCAACTTGCCCACTCAAAGGCGTTTATCGAGCAGGCCTGGGAGGAACAAGGCATCGAACAAGACTTGGCCGTGCTCCATTGCGTGACGAGCTATCCCGTCCCCCCCGAGGAGGCCAACCTGGCCGCGATCCGGACACTGCGGGACACGCTCCGCTGCACCGTCGGCTACTCGGATCACACCATCGGAATCGAGGCCGCCGTGCTCTCTGTCGCCCTTGGCGCACGCATCATTGAGAAGCACTTCACGATAAGTAAACAGCACTCGGCCTTTCGCGATCATCAGCTTTCGGCTGAACCCAGCGAGATGGCCGAACTCGTGCGCCGCGTCAAAGAAGCAGACGCACTCCTCGGCTCAGGACAGAAGCTGCCTCAGCCAGGCGAATTGGCCAACATGCCTGCCGTCCGCCGCTCTATCATCGCACGCCGCGACTTGCCCGCCGGCGCCGCCATCAGCGAGGAGGATCTCGCCTGGGTGCGCCCGGGCGGAGGATTGGCGCCGGGACAGGAGCGCCTCCTTATGGGCAAGTACTTGAAACGCCCCCTTGCAGCCGGCGCTCCCATCGCCATGGAGGATCTTCAGGAACACCCTCCCGCGTAGACGCACGCCTCATCCAGCGGCGGAAAAAGGAGACATGCTCAAAGCGCCGTCCCTGGCGCGGCTACGTGTCCCCTTTTACGAATCCTACCGGCTTCTTCACGCCCCCCCCCCGCACAGGCCAGCGTTTCATCCAACAGCGAAAAGGGGACATGCTCAAAACGCCGTCCCTGGCGCGGCTACGTGTCCCCCTTTTCAACAAATCCTACCGGCTTCTTAACGAGCCCCCCGCACAGGCCAGCGTTTCATCCAACAGCGCAAGGTAGTTCTCGACAGGAATATAGCTGGGGATGGAATTCCCCGAGCCCACCGCGTACCGGCCCCGGCCGCCGCACACCTCGATAAGCTCACGCACACGCCGCCGCACGTCTTCGGGCGTGCCGCCGCCAAGGATATTGATGTCCACGCCCCCAAGCACGGCGATACGGCCGCCGTACCGCGCCTGGAACGACTCCACCGGCTCGATGGCATCCTCGAAAGAGTGTTTGCCGTCGAGGCCGACGTCCTCGATGAGATCCTCCATGATGGCCTCGACGTTTCCGCACGAGTGCAGGAAGTACGGTTGGCCGTGTTCGTGCGCCTGGGCGGCGAACTTCTTGTGCCACGGCAGGCAGTACTCACGCAATTCCCTCGGCCCGATGAGCGTCTGCGTCCGGAAGCCCATGTCATCCCCCTGAAACACCGCAATAAGCCTGTCCAGATCGAGCAAGTGCCGGTGAAAGGCGGCCATGCGCTCGCCGACAGCCTCCGACACCGCTCGCACGAGTTCCGGATTCTCGCACACGGCCAGGCAGATACCTTCGAGCGACATGATTCCCGACATGTGTTCGAAGATGCCTCCCGCATGGCAACTGATCAGGCCCATACCTTCCGGCAGGTGCTCGTTGAGGTACTCAAACGGAAAAAAATCGAAGTCGCTTACCTTAGGCCAGGGATAAGCCTCGAAATCCTCCCACGTCTTGATAGCCCCCTCGTGCTCATTGGCCCATGCGCGGTTCTTGTCGGAGCCCGGCGCCGTGTCCGGAGCGAGCATGCTGTGGGAGGGGAAGGGCAGGCTCGTTTCAAAGCGGACGAAATCGTATCCCATTCGATACCAGAACTCGATGAAGTTATCGAAACACGCTTTTTGCGTTTCACGCTCCGGTGATGAATCGACCCACGCCCGCCCAAGCAGGTTCGTCGTGATCGGTTTGCGGACTGCCTCGTCAACAATGTACTCGACAAGCGGCACCCGCGACGCCGACGAACGCCCCATCAAGATATCAATAAACTCGGCCGCATCAGGTTTCGGATCACTCAGAGGAAGTCGGTTGGACATACGCAGGACATCCTTCTCTTGCATTTCAGATTCTAAGCCGCCAGTCGCTTCACCAGGAGCGCCACGCGTTTCCCGAGCTTGGCCCCGTTGGCCAGCGCCTCGGCGTCCGGTGCGCCGACGCAGGATACGCCGTAATGGCCCGTCGCGTCCAGCGGATCGCCGACAATGATCATGCCATAGATCAGCATGGCCTGGATGATCGACATCATCGTCGTTTCCTTGCCGCCGGAGGCGTCCCCGGCCGTGGCGAACGCCGCGCCAACCTTGTCCCCCATCTTCTTGCGCAGCCCGACGAATACGTCGAATACCTCCTTCAATTCCGCCGCCATTCCTCCGAAATACACCGGGGAGCCCGCGATAATGCCGTCCGCCGACGCAAAATCTTCCCGCGTCACATCGCGCGCCGTCTTGAGCACACACGCCCCCGCCTCGGCTTCTTCGACGCCTTTGGCGATGGCCTCCGCAAGTTGCTTGGTATGGCCCGTCCGCGATGAATACATCACCAGGATCTGCATGGCTGCTCCTCCTTCTATGTCCTCAGGGCCTATGAATCAATGACGGAGGAAAAGGGGACATGT
Source organism: Candidatus Hydrogenedentota bacterium (assembly GCA_963674865.2). GTDB lineage: Bacteria > Hydrogenedentota > Hydrogenedentia > Hydrogenedentales > SLHB01. The sequence goes on along the minus strand of CAXXYE010000009.1, from coordinate 1,659,355 downwards.
TCCAAGCGCCTCCCTGGCGCGACTACGTGTCCCCTTTTCCGGACACGACCCGTGTTTTCACGAGCCCTCAGGCGTAATCTCCGAACTCGCGATAGGCGCACAATAACGCCTCGACATTCTCCACCGGCGCGTCCGCCTGGATATTGTGCGATGTGCAGAGGATGTATCCGCCGCCCGGCGCCAATGCCTCGATGCGCTCCCGCACCTCTTGCCGCACATCCTCTTCCGATCCGAACGGCAAGGTTTGCTGAATCGATATCCCTCCGTGGAAAGCCAGCCGCCCGCCAAACTCCCGCTTCAGATCCGCCGGCGCCATTTCGGCCGCCTCTGGCTGGAGCGATTGCAGAACGTCAAGCCCGCACTCCATCATCAGTGGGATGATCGGGCGGACGGATCCGCACGTATGGTGCATCACTTTGACGCCGTGCGTCTTGGCCAGCGCGCAGTACTCCGCGAATCCAGGTCCCAAGAACGCTTCCCACATGGCCGGAGATACAAACGGCCCCGACTGCGTCCCGAAATCATCTCCCATCAAGAGCAAATCGAGCTTGCCCCGGGCCGCCTCGAAGATACGCTCTGCATACGCAACGTAAAAGGCCCGGATCTTGCCGAAAACCGCCGCCGCCACCTCCGGGCGAATCGCCATGTCCATCAGGATCGTATCCACGCCGCGCAGGTACATCGCAGGCTTGAGTTGCGCAAGGCGGTTGAGGCGATCCCCCATAAACACCGCCACACGCCCGCGCTCACGAACATCCTCGCACTGCCGCGCGATCCCGCTGTAATCAAACCAGTCCGGCGACGGCCATCGGGCGTAGTCCAAGACATCCTCGACGCGCTCCGCCGACGCCAGCGGCGCGTGCACGACCTCCTTGTAGGATTCCGCGCCGCCCTTTGTCGCAACCGCGACGCTCTTCCGGCGCACGCCCCAGAGGTCCTCGTCGCTCCCGTCGTCGAAACACTGCAGCGGCGGCCCGATGTATTCCGGCCCCGGAATGTAACGCAAATCCACGTCGTGCTCATCGAGGAAGGCGTCGAAGTCCGTCCCGAAGGCCTGCTTGAGCTTCTCGCGCAGTCCCGCCGACGCCCAGAAATCAACCGGCACTCGATCCGGCGTCTCGAAAGCCAACGCCCGAAAGATCCTTTCCCGCGAATCCATTCCGATGTTCTCCTCCCATGGGATACGTCCCCGGCCCGCGGCTAATTATACTCATGGGTGGTGCACCGGTAACAGCCGCTGCGGCCATATCGAGGGAACGCCGTGCGGCGGCACAGCCCTTCGCTCGAGAATTCCCACCATACCTTGCGCCCCTCAAAGTCATCTGATACAGTACGCCCCGGCTGCGTTAGAAGAAAGGAGCTTCCATGCGTAAGGCAATGTGTTTTGTCATCATATCCCTCCTGATAGCCGGTTCGGGATGCGCCACTGCAACGGGACTTTCGGGACGAAAAGTCGTCGTCACCGCCGGCCAACACGAGAGCATAGACGCTCCGGTGTCCATCCCGGTTGCAGGTGATCTGGACGACACCAGTGTCTGTCTACGCCAGGTAGGAAGCGACAAGACCCTCGTCGGGACGGTGCATAACGGTGAACTCGTCTTTGTTCCCGAGGATCTGGCGCCCAACACCCGCACGGAGTTCAAGCTGGCCGCCCGCGACGCCGACGCCCCGAGAGTCGTTATCGAGAAGAAAGACGGCGACGACATGCTCGACGTAACCATTGACGGCGAGCAATTCACCGCCTACAACTACTCGAACGACAACAAGAAACCATTCCTCTGGCCCGTCTACGTGGACAACGGCGTCACCATCACGCGCGACTGGCCCATGGGTGAAATCCAAAGCACCAAGGATCATGTCCATCACAAAGCAATCTACTGCTCCTACGGAAAAGTGAACGGCGCGGACTGCTGGGGCGAAGGCGACAGATCAGGCTTCCAGCACAGCGATAACGTCACCTACGGCTCCGGCGATGCCTACGGTTGGATTCGCGCCGAAAACACCTGGCAGGACAACGCCCACAAGCCCGTGCTCTCGGAAACGCGTGAGTACCGGTTCTATCCGACGCCCGCGACGGCCCGCCTGTTCGACGTCACCGTCACCTTCACCGCCAACTACGGCGATGTACTCTTCGGCGACACCAAGGAAGGCGGCATTCTGGCCGTTCGCATTCGCGACGAGATCCGCGGGAAGGAAAACGGCGAAATCACCAATGCCCTCGGCAAGCACGGCGAAAGTGAATGCTGGGGCAAGCCTTCCCCGTGGTGCGATTACTCCGGCCCCATCGAGGGACTCGGCGTCCGCGGCCTGGCCATCTTCGACGCGCCGACGAACCTGCGCCATCCCACGCGCTGGCACGTCCGCGATTACGGCCTCATGGCCGCCAATTGCTTCGGCTTGTCCTACTTCACGAAGAAGGAAGACACCCGGCTCAACGGTGATTTCACCCTTAAGGCCGGTGAATCCCTCACCTTCAAGTACCGCGTGTACATCCACGCAGGCGACGCGGCCGAGGCCCAAGTCGACGCCCGCTACGCCGATTTCGCCTCCCCTCCGAAAGCCGAGTGGAAGGACTGAAGGCAAAGCCCACCACGCCCCCGAAAGAGCGGCGACGGGACGCCGCGCCCCTAGTGCACCGACTCATAAGCGAAAAACGGGGACTGACGCAAGCGGAGCGAAGCGAAGACGTGTCTGTCCCTGCTTTTCGCGGCAGAAAACAAGACGCCATCAGCGTGATTCATACCACTAGATCTTCATGTAGCCTTCTGAACGTTGCCGATCTGTTCCACACGGTACGCGCCCGTTAGTCGCCAGTTGGCCAGCGTCGGGCCTGCCGTAAGGACTATCAACAGCATCAACGCCGGCGCCACAATCAGCGTCACGCCGGGCGAAATACCGAGCTTATGCGCCAACGGCGCTCTGATAAGTCCCACCAAGCCTGTCCCCGCCGGCGCGAGCAGCACCTTGTCATGGGCCGGCACGATGAACCGCCCCGTAGCAATACGGCCCAACAGACTAATGGGCGCGGCAGCCCCGTTCTTGTAGACGCAAAGGCGAACCGCACCGAGAATCGCGGCGAACACAAGAATGACAAACCAACACGCCTTCCATTCTCTCGCTGGTATCGACGGAAACGGGAGCAGGATTGCGAACAGATACCAGCCGAGAAGCAGGCTGATCATTAGGCCATGCGCAGAAGGACAAGCCGCCCCAGGACGCCTTGGGCCTAAAGCCGAAAGGGGCCAACCTACAACGCCAATATCGGCCAAGTTCGGGGCCGGTTGTCTGCGCGAGCGAGGCAGGATTGTCCCAAGGACCCGCTCTCTTGTAGCGCGGGAAGCATCATCGGCGTCACGGCCGGTATCCCAAGGGAAGCGGCGCAGCATCATGGCTATGGCGGCATAGCTAACACCATACACCGCTGTCAAGGCAAGAAAGGCCCATAGCGCGTTCCATGCGGTCATGACGGCAAGTCCCATCGTGAAAGCCAGCGCGTAGGCGCTCAGGATCTGTCCCGTCGCACAGAGAGTGAGTAGCAGAGCGGCGACATATCCCAGTGCGAACACGAACACGATGAGATGGGCCGGCATACCTGCCGCGAACACACAGAACGCAGTCGCACCGCCCAGGATCACGAGGTCCTGCCACACGAGGTGAAGCGGCCCGAGCGGAAGGGGCTGCCGCCCGGTATAGGGAGTAGCCGCCAAGAAAGCGCGATAGTCCGGGCGAAGAGGGCTGAAGAACATTATCCGTTGCGCGCCCAACATCAATGCGGCGAAAACGAGCGCGCCGCCCTCGACCCGCCTCAGCGTATGCGCTATATCCCGGCTCGCCTCGGCACTTGCCTCAACGGCCGGGTCCCCAAGGAGAACCCCCAAAGACACTTCTATGATTATGCAGAACAATACGAGTAAGATAAGTGCAACGCTCACCAGCGAGCCGCGTGGCAGGACAAGCCGTAGCCAGCCGATCATGACGCGCGCCCCTCGAAGTAGTGCTCGATGCTATCGAGCGTTTTTGGACTCACCAGGTGCTCCAAGACCTCAGAGAGTGTGTTGAGGCTGGCGGCGCTCTGCAGATGCTCCGGCGTGTCGTACGCGATCAGCTCGCCTCCGCGCAACACGGCAACGCGGTGGGCGAGCCCCTCAACAATCTCCGGTACGGGCGTCGCCATAACCACTGTTACGTCTTCCCGTTCGGCAAGCCACTGCATCACCTTCCTGAGCGCGATAAGTCCGGAAGGATCGAGCCCCCCCGAAAAGGCTCATCGAGCAGCATGACGGGCGCTTCCGTTACCAACGCCGCGGCCAAGGAGATCTTCTTCTGCTGGCCCGTGGAGTAGGAGGCGATAGGAGCGTCGCCTTTCTCGGTGAGATCGAACAAGCTCAACAGCCGATCGACGTGATCGAAGAGGCGGAAATCCTCAATCTCGTACAGTTTTCCAACCGCCACGAGGAATTCGCGGCCCGTTCGGCTCGCCGGCAGCCAGGGGTGATCGGGCATGTAGACGACTTTCTTGCGAATGGCAAGTTCATCGGCCTCGCTGCTCTTCCGGCGCAGCCCATCGATCTCGACGTATCCGCGCTGCGGCGACAGCGTCCCCGCCATGACGCCCAAGAGCGTGCTCTTGCCCATGCCGTTAGGCCCCATCAGCGCCACCAGTTCGCCGGGGACCACCTCAATGGAAACATCCCGCAGCACCGGCCGGATCCCGTAGTGATGCGTTACACCAACCACCTCGATCATAGACATTGCCCCTCGCCCCTCCCGGCGCGATGAATACGCGCCCCACGCCTATACTACCGTCCTGCCGCCCGAATATTCATCCCTGCCCCCTCACCGCCTCACCGGGAGGCCCCCGCCCCCATAAACGCGACGGCCGGGACGCGCATCCGCGCCCCGGCCGCCTCGCTACCGTCACATCCTTCCAAGCGCTACTCAGCGGGCGCCACGTCCTCCAGCGGCTTGACGTTCCCGCGAACGATCTCTTTCACGCCCGACGGCGCGGCCCAACGAATGCCGTTCAGGATAACGCGCAACACGTTCTCATCGTAATAGATCGGCAGCGTCTCGTGGCCCGGCCGGAAATAGAATACCTTGCCCTTGCTGCGGTGCCAGCAGCACCCGCTCCGGAATACCTCGCCGCCCGCAAACCAACTGATGAACACCTGCTGATCCGGCTGCGGGATATCGAAATGCTCCCCGTACATCTCCGTGTGCTCCAGCTCGAAGTACTCAGGCAACCCCTCGGTAATCGGATGGCTCGGATCGACCACCCACAGGCGCTCCTTCTCGCCAATCTCGCGCCACTTCAGGTTGCAGCCTGTCCCCATCAACTTCTGGAAGATCTTCGAGAAGTGCCCTGAGTGCAGCACAACCAGGCCCATCCCGTCCAGCACACGCTCTTGAACGCGCGCCACGTTCTCGTCCTCGACCCTGTTGTGCGCCATGTGCCCCCACCACGTCATGACATCCGTGTTGTTCAAGATGTCATCCGTCAGGCCCTGCCCCGGATCATCCAACTCCGACACGTGCACGGACGCAATCCCCGGCTGCTTCTCAAGGTACTGCGCGATCTGGTGACCCATTCCCTTCGGATACACCTTCTGCACCGCCTCATGTGTCTTCTCGTGAACGCCCTCATTCCACACCGTTACGCGAATTCCGCTGCTCATACCACGTTCCTTTCCCTCTTCCGGCGGCAACCCGCCGGGCCGTTACGAAATTTGCGCGCCATTGTAGAGGGCATCCAGCCCACTTTCAATCTTGTCCCGCTCGCGCATATCTGCCACGGCCCCGCCCTGGCGCCGCGTCGCCGCGGGCACAAGCCGTCACGAGAAAAACAAGGTTGACATCACCAAGACGAGGATGCTAATGTTTGCCACGTCAAACTTTTTATGATTCATCAAACTACAGAGCTCATCGCACACCGTGGAAACAATACACGGCGTATCGCGCAGACAAGGAGAAGATGCAAACAGGCGCAAGTGGCGCCTGCCCAGTGAAGCGGCGGGGCCGCCCGCCGCGAATAGAAGAGGCCCAGCCGGAAGCGTGCCCATCGACGCCAATCAAATGGAAGCGCGCTCCCGGCCAAACCAAGGAGACTCATTATGTTCCAGAATACCTGTGGAATGCCACGTCCGGCTGCGGGCGAGGCGGGGGACTGCACGCATCCGGGCTGTTCCCGCCGGCTATCGCATCGGCCGACGGCCGTGGCGCTGGCGGCTCTAACGCTGCTGGCAATCTCATCGTCCTTTGTGAATGCCGCCGCGCACCCGCATTCGGAGGTGGACGGCTACTCAGGGGCCACGGCGTTAGCCCCTTCGCCTCCCGCGGGCTATCTGGCAAACCTCCGCCCCTTTGAAGTGTTCGACGACCACGGCAACTTGGTGCGCCTGACGCTGGATGACGTGCGCAAATACCACGGCCATCTCGGCCCGGTTCCCGTGTTCACGTGGCGCGTCTTGCAGGCGGCTACGGCCCTCCTCTGGATCGAGCGCCCGATGCGCGGCGATATGCAGGTTGTGAGCCGCGTGCCTTCGCAGTGTGCGCAGGACGTGTTCGAGCTGACGATGCGCGTGGTGACGGAAGACGCCTACCAGGTAGTGCTTCCTTCGGATGCAACGGGAGCACACGTTCCCGGCCCGCCCGTGACTCTTTCGTGTTTTGCCTTCGAGATCATGCGCAAGTCCACGGGTGATCGCGTACGCATTCAGGCACGTGACGGCGTCATTCCGGCGGAGTTCTTCCAAGGAATGCGGAGCGCACACGCTCCGGAAAAGCCCCAGGCCGCCGGCGCACGGACTGATTTTATGACAATGAAGAAAGACTTGAGCAAGAAGCTCGCGGCCATGCGGATCGAAGACCTTCTAACGTGGGAAGTGACGCGTGGCGCCGGCCCTGCCATTGCCGCGCAGGGCGCGCAGTAGCTTACGTTCGCACCACCGGCAGAGAGCACTTCGCCGGTGCCGACACAACTGAAAGGAGGATTTCAGCATGTTCACCCGTAAAGGGTTCACACTTATAGAACTACTTGTTGTAATAGCGATCATCGGCATATTGGCCGCCATGTTGTTGCCCGCGCTGTCAAAGGCGCGCGAAGCGGCGCAACGCGCGAGTTGCCAGAGTAATCTCAAGCAGATGGGACTTGTCTTCAAGATGTATGCTCAAGAGAGTCGGCGCGGCCTGTACCCGCCGAAGATGATCAACTACGGCTGCGCCTCGCGGGCGATGACGTTCCACGGCCCGTCGGTGTATCCGGAGTACCTTGACGACTTCAAGGTAACCATCTGCCCCTCGGATCCTATGGTATCGAGGATTCCCGTTGAGGAGCAGATCGAGGATATCCTGGCGGGCACGCTGGACAGCAGCGAAAACAAAGCCTTCAGCAACGGCGATCTGAATCAGGACGGCAAGTACAACGGTGCCGATGTCGCCATTTGGATGGGCGTACCGCGCTCGTACATGTACACCGCGTGGGCAGTACATCGAACCGAGGAGCTTGCCGGTGTCCTGGAGGCCATTGAGCTGCACAGAGCGAGTCCCACGGGAAAGATCAGCGGCAAGAAAGGCCTGCCGCCCTTTCCTGACGCGGACGATAACATCACGGTGGACGGAAGCTACGGGCCTTGGAAGTACAACGGCGTGTCCATCCAGCCCGAAGGCACGAATGGCACCCGCACTGTTTACCGCCTCCGCGATGGCGTAGGGCGCTACTTCATCACGGACGTCAACAATCCCGCCGGAGCAAAACTAGCCGAAACCGAGATCCCCGTGATGTGGGATTTCTTCGCCTCGGCGGAAACACATGACAAAGGCGGATACGGCCAGGGCGTCGAGAAGTTCAACCATATTCCCAGCGGATCGAATGTCTTGTTCATGGATGGACACGTCGAGATGATCCGATACGACAACAGAGCCTTTCCGGTAACGCGATGGTTGGCCGGCTTCCTCGGAGACGTAAAGTATGGTGGAGGCCATTAGCCCCGCCACCGGTGCCGCTGAAGGCGACGTATCCACCGTGTGACGCCGCCGGACAACGGCCCCGGCTATGGCCCAACATCCTTTCGTAGCCTCCCGCGGGGCTGGAACAAGCGTGCAGTTCCGGCCTCGCGGGAGTGTCCCTCGAGAACATATGAGACGGCACGCCCCTTTCGCACGCGGCGAACTCCGAAATCGCCGGGATATTCAACGCGGCCACCGGGCAGACTTGACTCGTGTGGCCGCGCAACCGAGAATAGTCTTACGCTGGGCCGCGGTGGCCGACGACTCGATACAAAGGTGGGGACAATGGATAGATTGAGAATTGCCTTAACCGGCGTCGGAGGATTCGGCCACGCCCACATCTCCGCCGCGGAGACGTTGGCCGCGGAAGGCATCGTCAAACTCGCCGCGTTTACCGAGCCGAACGAGCAGGTCCCCGCAGTCGATGCCCTCAAGGCCAAGGGCGCCCGCCATTACACCGACTACGACACGATGCTCGCCGAGGAAACCAACCTCGATCTCGTCTGCATCGCAACGCCCATCCCTTACCACGTGCCAATGACTCTCGCCGCCTTCGAGCGCGGCCTCCACGTGTTTCTCGAAAAGCCGCCCGCGGTTACCATCCAGGATCTGCGCGCCATGGTGGCCAGCCAGGAACGCCACGACCGCTACTGCGCCGTGGGCTATCACGACGTGTCCCGGCCGGGGATCATCGCCCTCAAACACCGTCTGTGCGAAGGCGTCATCGGCTCCGTCACGGCCATCCGCGCCGAGGCGCGCTGGTGTCGGGGCGCCGACTACTACCGCCGCAACAACTGGGCCGGCAAAACCCGGCTCGACGGCGCGTTCGTCCTCGACGGGCCGATGAATAACGCCTGCGGACACGTCCTCAACCTGGCCGCCTACCTGGCCGCGGATGAACCGTACGAATTCGCGCGGCCTCTCCAGGTCCAGGCGGAACTCTACCGCGCCAATGATATCGAAGGAGAGGACACGGACTGCCTCCGCGCCACTATGGACAACGGCGTCGAGGTGTGCGTCCACCTCACGCAATGCGCCTCGAAGAATCACCCGAGGTGCTGGGACATCCTCGGGGAGGATGGGGCGGCGCGATTCCACGACGAGGACGGCGTCGATCTACCCGGCGAACACATAGACTGCCGCGAGGAAGAGCGCGGCACCACGACCCTTTTGCGGCGGCTCGTCGAAGTGGTTCTGGGGAGCGATGAGCCGCTGCTTATGCCTCTCGCTGAGGCCGAAGGCCACATTCTCATGTCGAATGCGGCCTACGAGTCATCACGAAGTATCCATGACATCCCCGGCGAGCACACGCACCAGGATGTCCGGGAAGGCGTCCCCTTCACGCTCATCAGCGGTATTGAAGACGCCATGCTCGCCGCGGCCGCCGAAGGAAAGCTCCTGTCCGAATGCGGCGTGCCCTGGGCCGTCCCCACCAGCCCCTACGAACTAACGGACTACCGCGAATTCCCCCAGCAGTGGCAGGGATGAACTCCTCACGATCTTGAGACACAAGCCGTGACGTGTTGCCTGATTACTCCGTTTCGGGAACGCGACAATATATCCGACGAACCGGGAACGTCGCGCTCCCGCGCGACTGCATCGGGAAACGTCCACCTTCCCGATGGCATAGCCCGGCGCCCCTGTGTGACGACCAACGCCCAAGGCCCTCTCCCCGGCACAAACCCCAAATGACCCTCAAAACAAACTGTCGAGGTTCTCCCAGTCCAGGATTCTCGCCACCGCCATTTCCCTCCTCATCCTTCTCACGGTGCCTGAACCCTTTGCTGGACTTCCAAGCCCCCACGGCCCTGCCTCATTATTAGCATCTACGCCAATCGAATACCCCTTGTTCCCGGGCCGCGTCCTGGGCTCGGCTGGCTTGCGCCATGTTATTCACCCCCAGGTGCTTACGCGCGCATGGATGCAACGCAGTGGGTGAATAGGTAGGGAGACATGCTCCCGGGTGGCTCACGTGGCAACGGCATGGACGAGAATAAGGAATGCAGGGTCGCGGATAATGAATGAAGACAGAAAACATACGGCCTTGGGGACGCCGTGCGCGGGTTCGTGGGATGAGGCGTGGCTCGTACGGGTGGAGGCGGTCGAGGAAGAATTGGGACGGCGCGTCTGCGGGGCGCGGACGATGTCAGGCACGCCGTGTACGCTCACGTCGGATCATCCGTCGGGGCGATGCCGGTTCCACGGGGGATTCGCGTTGACGGGCGCGCCGAAGGGCAATCGCAATGCCGTCCTTCACGGCTTGTATTCGCGGCGGCTCCAGGTCTGCGGCAAGCATTGTCCGCTATGGCGAACGTGCCCGCTGTGGGGCGATGACGTGGCGGAACTGGCGCAGCCCAAGGACGGCCGCCGCCCAGTCGTGTTCACGTGTCCCTACGAGCAGGCGGAGTATGACGAGGTCGTGGCGGACGGCATGGCACGGTATGGACAAGCGTCCGCGCCGGACCCGATGGATCGATATCTCGTTCACACCTTGGCGTTGTTGCAGGTGATGATGTCGCGGGGGGCGCGGGCGCTGACTCAACAGAAGCTCATCGACCTGACCTCGGCCTTTTCCTCCACCTATACCTGCGAAAGGTACAGAGTCCATCCCTATCTGGAGGCGTTCTTGCGGATTGCCGGCGAGTATCGCCGGTTTCGGCGCATGGTGGATGCCAATCTGCCGCCGCGCCGGGATGACGCGGGCGGCGGGGGACCAGACGACCGCGAGGCCCCGCCGCCAAGGCCAAAGGAACCTGTTTCAGCCCCCCGCGAGTCTGCGGAATGCCCGCAAAGCCCCGTTCTTCCCGAGAGGAACACACTGCGTTCGGCCCCAGGTTCAAGTGAAATGAAGGATTCGAGGCCAACTCCGAAGTGCCCCGAGGCGACTTCTTTGGAGGCCAACCGCCCGGTCAGCCTTTCAGACAGGGGCCTTCACCACTGCCGCTCGCCGGACGCGCGGCAAAACAGGCAACCCGGCCACCGGGCAACCAACCCCCTTGACAAACCCAGCAAAATGTATTAAAGTCTTAATACAATTGATGCGCGTCAGGTGGAAATCATGCGAATCCACGTATCGCCAAACGACGGTAAGCCTATCTACCGGCAGATTGTCAGCCAGGTCAAATACTTGGTGGCGGCACGCCGTCTTCGCCCCGGCGATGAACTCCCCCCCATCCGCACGCTGGCCGAGCAACTCCTCATCAATCCCAACACGGTGGCGCGCGCCTACCGTGAACTGGAAATCGCGGGCATGCTCACAAAACGCCAGGGCGCGGGCACTTACGTGGCCGACGCCGGCTCCCCCCTGGCCGATAGCGAGCGCGAGCGCATCCTCACCGAGCGCATCGACGCCCTGCTCGCCGAGGCCAACCAACTCGATTTCCCTCTTGAAAGAGTTATCGCTTTCGTCCGGAAACGTCACGCGGACTTCACCGCGCCCGAGGAGGATAATCATGACGAGCAACGCTAATCCCCAACCTTCGGCTTCACCCGTAGCCATCGACGGGCTCACCCGGCGTTTCCGCAGGAAGACCGCCCTCGACGGCGTCTCGCTCAAAGTCCCGAGGGGCTTCGTCTACGGCCTCGTCGGCGAGAACGGCGCAGGCAAGACGACGCTCATCAAGCACCTTCTCGGCCTCTTGAAACCGCAGGCCGGTTCCGTCCAGGTATTCGGCCTCGATCCCATCGCCGCACCCGAGCAGACGCTCGGGCGCATCGGCTACCTTTCCGAAAACCGCGATATGCCGAACTGGATGCGCGTCCGGGAACTCATGCTCTACACCAAAGCGTTCTATCCGGCCTGGGACGACGCCTACGCGGAGCACCTCCGCGCAACCTTTGACCTCGACCCGGGCGCCAAGATCCGCACCCTCAGCCGGGGCCAACGCGCTCAGGCCGGCCTTCTCGCCGCCCTCGGCCATCGCCCCGATTTGCTCATCCTCGACGAGCCATCCTCCGGCCTCGATCCCATCGTCCGCCGCGATATCCTCGCGGCCATCATCCGCACCGTCGCCGATGAAGGCCGCACCGTCCTCTTCTCCTCGCACCTGCTCGACGAGGTCGAACGCGTGGCCGATCACGTCGCCATGATCCACACAGGCCGCCTTGTAATGCAGGGGCCTCTCGATGATATCAAACAGGGCCATCTCCGCGTCACACTCCGGTTCCCCGAGCCGCAGCGTACGCCGCCCGACCTCCCCGGCGCGCTATTCTGGGAGGGCGCGGGTACCGAATGGGCCACGGTGTGCAATGGCCAGGCCGCGGCCCTGAAGGAAGCCGCTGCCCAACGCGGGGCGGAGGTCCTCGAAGAGGCTACACCCTCCCTCGAGGAGATCTTCATCGCCCGCGCCAAGGCCGGCCCGGCCCGAGTCCGGGAGGCCTAGCTCATGCGCCCAGTCCTCACGCTTATCTGGGAGCAATGGCGGCAGAACCGGTGGGTATTTCTGCGGATGTGTCTCCTCGCCGGAATGCTCTTGGCTTGGATATGGCTCGACCGCCTCAATCCGCTGACGGCGGCAAGTGAGGGAACATATACCGTAATCATCAAATTCTTCATGCTGATGGCGTCGATGGTGTTTGCGGGCCTCGCGTTCACCTGGAAGGAAGGCCGAAACAGCCTCCAATTCCGCGTGCCGCCCCGCGTGTTGGCGCTCCCGGTGAGGACGCCGGCGCTTGCGACTACGCTGTTTTTCGCCAAATTCCTGCCTGTTGCCGCCTTTGTCGGCCTATTCGCCCTTGTCGCGGGCCGCGTCGCCCTTGACGACGCCACGGCGCTCTGGAAGGGAATTGATGACTTTCACGTCGACATCATGCTGACACCGACAGGCGTGGCCATGGCCGCCGCGGCTTTCCTGGCCATCGCCTGGTGTCCGCCCGGTTTGCGGATCTTGGCCATACTGCTTGTCTTCCCTGCGCTCCGTTGGGCGCCGGATGTGACGCGATCAGCGTCCGTCTATATCTACGCCGTATCTGTCCTTCTCGGGGCCTACATCGTCGCTCTCATGGGCGTATGCGCGGACCGTTCAGGCCGGTGGGCGCACCTCTACGCCGGATGGGCCGCGCTCGGCGGCGGGCGGAAGCGGCCATTCCGCTCCCCGGCTCACGCCCAGGCCTGGTACGAAACCAAGACTCGCACGGGACATCTTCCTTGGGCCTTTCTTGCCCTATTCATCCTCTTTCATGCATCGATCATGGCGTCCTGGGATGGGAAGGATGAACTCATATCCTGGATGGAGGACACATCCATCATGAGTACAGCCGGGGTGGCCGCGGTAGCAACTGTGGTCCTGGGACTCCTGATCGTCGCGGCGGATTGTCGCGACCACGTCTCGGGCCTGAGCACATTCGCCCTCACCCGTCCCCTGGCGACGCGCCGCTTGGCTCGCGCCCGGCTCACGGCGGGCAGCTTCTCACTTCTCCGCACGTACCTGCTGGCCCTGCTCATTTGCACGTGCGCCGTCGGCGCTGCCTTCTTGATCACTCGTGATGGTCATTCCCTGAGACACTTTCTGAGAGAGCTTCAAGAGCCTCCAATGCTCGCCATGCTCATCCTGTTTATCCCGGCTGTCTCGTGGAGTTCTCTCTGGCTATCGGCCCCGCTGGTAGCTACTCTGGCCCCTCCCACCGCCTTCCTTATGTTCAGGATTCTTGAGCACTTGAATCTTGCCGAGTACTTGCTGGGAGCGCTGGTGCCTTGGGCGCTGGTTACGGTGCTATTGACAGCGACGGCGTTCACGCTTGCTGCGCGGCGGCATCTATTGACACGGCGCGCCGTCATCCCTCTGCTTATGGCCTGGCTCGCAGGCAGTGCGCTCTTCGTCACATGTTTCTGGGGAGTGGGCTTTCTCAACAGGCGTTACCTAGTCTCAGAAGAAACGATCGTTGCTGTGTTCACCCCCATCTTTGCCCTGATTGCGCTTCTCCCCTTCGCAACGGTGCCGCTATCGCTCCACTGGTTCCGCCACCGATGAGGTAACTCGGGATGCCCCCAGCAGAACACCCGGAGTATTGCTCGACGCGCAGCGCCGTGATCGCCCTCATCGGGGAGCAATGGCGGCAGAACCGGTGGCCGTTCCTATTGATATCCCTCCTCGCGGCAGTACCTTTGGCGTGGATATGGCTCGATCGCCTCGATCCGCTGACGGCGGCAAGTGACGATACATACGCCGTGCTCCTGCGGGCGTTCATGGTGATGGCGTCCATGGTTTTCATGGGCCTCGCGTTCACTTGGAAAGAGGGCCCGCATAGCCTACAGTTTCGCGTGCCGCCCAGGCTATTTGCGCTCCCGGTGCGGACACCGACGCTTGCATTCACGCTCTTCTCAGCCAAACTGCTCTCCTTTTTCGCCTTCGTCGGCCTCTTCGCCCTTGCGGCAGGCCATATCGCTTTCGATAACCCAATTGCGCTCTGGCAACCTGTTGCTGCTTTCGATCTGTTCCGGATGCAGATGTTGTTTACCCCGACGGCGGCGGCCATGAGCGCCGCAGCCTTCCTGGCCATCGCGTGGTGCCCGCCCGCTTTGCGGATCTTGGCCATATTGCTCGTCCTCCCAACGCTTTGGTGGGCGCCGACTTCTCTCTCCGGCACCCTCTTCTGCTTGCCACTTGTTCTCTTTATATCCTTCGGGGTGGCTCTCCTCGGGATCCACACCGATCGTCGAGGGAGCGCCGGACTGGTGCCTACAAGACTGGCCGGCCTTCCCCTGTTGGATTTCGGGCGGAAGCGGCCGTTCCGCTCTCCCGTCCACGCACAGGCTTGGTACGATTACAAATCCCGCACGCGGCGCCTCCCATGGATCTTCCTTGCCCTGTTCGTCCTTCTCCTATTGCCTCTTGTCCCGACAGAAGACCTCGCCGATCCGGCAGACTGGTTTGATAAGGAACACATGTTTGTCATTGCGCCGGTGGCCGCCGCTCTAGCCGCTCTCATCCTTGGACTCCTGCTGTCGGCGATGGACTATCGTGAACACGTTTCAGGCCTATCGAGCTTCACTTTCACACGCCCCCTGAAGACGCGGCGGCTGGGCGCTGCCCGCCTCAGGGCCGGTGCTGCCGCAATTGCCTACACCTTCGGCGTGATCGCCTTGATGGCTGGGATTCTGTTGACTTGCGTGCTCCTTGGCTCGCAAAAGGAGCGTCCCCGCCCCGAGATCATGTCTATTTTGCACCCGTATGTGGCTTTGCCAAGCCTCGTTCTTTGGATTGCGCTCTGCTGGAGCCTCATCTGGCTTGTGCCGCAGCTCTTGCTCCTGGTAGCCCTCCCCCTTGAACCGGCCCTATTACAGCTATACCGTCTCTCACAGACTCACCCAAACCACGAGTTCCGCCTCATCCTCACCTACGCATTGCTCTTGCTGGCTACGTGGACGACACTCGTGGCAATACTCTGGCGGCGCCGGCTAATCACGAGGAGAAACGTCGCCGCTTTCTTCGCAGCATGGGCGTCCATTGTCATCTTGTTCATAGGCCCAATGTTCTACATTGTCTACGACGATCCCGAAGGCCTCGAAATCCTCGCCTTCACCATCATCTACGCCCTCGCTCCTCTCCTCCCCTTCGCGACGGTGCCGCTAACGCTCCACTGGTTCCGCCACCGGTGACGAGGCCGGGCCTGCCGGGCCTGCGTCAGTTTCCGGGGTTTTCCCTTGCAACACCGCGTCCTCAAGGGGATCCCCCTCCGGTAGAAGTCTGGCCCAAATGTGCGGATCCTTGGGGGATACGACTCCTGCCAGCGTGGCGTGTGCATGCCCCGCCGTGGCGTCCGCATGTTTCCGTGCATTCGCTCTGCTCATCCGGGGACACGAGAACTCAACAATCCCGCGCCCCGACGGGGCCGGCCGCATGTAGCCGTGGGTGAGCGAAGCGAGCCCACGGAAACCGGCCCACCCTAACGAGAGCCCCGAAGGGGTGGCCGCGATTGAGAGGAGAGCCAACCCTGGGATGGCAGTTCACTGCGCTGGCGGCCGGATAGTTCGGTTTCGGATTTGGTGCCGGATATGAAGCTGCTGAAGGCCACGGAAGGAGCACATTTGACTGTGAAGCAGAGACGCTATCGCCCCCTTCGGGGCTCGTGATGGGAAGATCCTGTGTCCGTGGGCTCGCTTCGCTCACCCACGGCTACACGCGAGCGCCCCGTTCGGGGCGCCGGAGTTCTGAGTGCCCGCATGCCATGAAACAACCGAGGGGCCGCATCCGAGACAGCTTGGGATGAAGATGGTGCAGGCGAGGTGCCGCAGCCAGGGGTTGTCCCCTCGCCCACCAGCATGCGCTATCAGCCCGCCTCGGGGCTCTTGATGGGGCCCCGGATAGGCCATAGCCACTTGCGGGAATGAGCGCATTTTCATCCTCAAGCCGAAGTCGCCGGTTCCTGCGAGCACCGCGTTTCCGAGGGAAAACGGAGATTGTAGACAACTGTCTACAAGAGATGCGCGCAAAACCAATGAAAAGCCGCAAAACCCCTTTCCATCACGCAGGCCCCAAGGCCACCGGGCGTTTGACACCGTCTTGGCTTAACTGGAGAATGGCACTCGTCTTGTGGGGTAGTGAGGACGTGTGCTTGGACAACAATGGTTCAGTTGGGCCGCCGCGCGGCGACTGGCAACGCGCTGCCGCGGCCATCGCTCTGATCATCATTCTCGCCTTTGCCGTCGTCGCCCGGACACGCCATATTCAGGGCGGGCTCTGGCCCGATGAGATCATCACCTACAAGAGGTCGATGCAACCCCTGCCGCAGGTGATGCGGAGCGGGTTGTATCCCCTTTACTACGTGCTGACGCACTACGCCCTGGCCTTCGGCGATCAGGAGAGCACCATCCGCCTGCCCAGTATTTTGGCGGGCGTGGCCGGCGTGCTCGCCATGTACTTCGCCGGGAAATCGCTCCACGGCCGCGCCGCGGGGCTCATCGCTGCCCTGTTCCTCGCCACCTCCGACGTACACATTTACCGCAGCCAGCAGGCGCGGTATTACACGCTGATGATCCTCTTCGGCGTGCTCATCGCGTGGCTGCTGCATCGCGCCGCCACGCGGGGCGGGTTCTGGAATTGGGCACTTTGCGCCCTGACGGCCTGCGTGGGCGTCTTGTCGCACCTCTTCCTGGCGCTCTATCTCGCCGCGATGGCGGCAGGGGTCTTCCTCTGGCTGCTCGTATCTCGCGGATTTCCGGACTGGCGACACAAGCTGCGCCGCATGGGGGCGCTATGCCTCTGCATTGCCGTGGGCCTCTCCGGCGTGCTCTCACTCTGCGCGCTGCAAGGTTCCTTGCCGCTCTCGCTGCTCCAAACACCTCAGTGGCGTGCCCAAGCCACCCCTGAGCCGGCGGAGCAGGGCGCGGATGCCGCCGCGCCAACGCCGGCCCCCGCGAAAGCGGCGAAGGGAAAAGCCTACAAGCTGGGCGTGAAGGAATACATCGGTTTCGTGGAGGAATTGGTGCCGGTTCGATCGGGCCACCTCTTGATCCTTTACATCGCCTTGGCCATCTGGGGCCTGGCCCGCCTGGCCTTCAAGCGCCCTCCTTTCGCGGCCCTTGCCTTCTTCGCAGTCGTCTGTCTCCCCATCCCGCTATTCCTTATCCATGTCACACACTCTCTCGAGCACCGCTATTTCTCTGTCGCCCTTCCCTTGATCACACTCGTGGTGGCGTGGGCCATTGCCGACTTGGGCGCCGTCGCGGCCCATTGGCTCGGCGGCAAACGGGCGGGCCTTGCCACACAGGCCGCGGTTGTCTTGCTCATCCTGGCCGTGCTATCGCCGCCGGTATACGGCCAGATGCGCCATCATCTCGCCACAAGCACGGAAGACTACCGGCCTTGGGACTGGAAGGGCGTCGCGGGCTTCATGAGCCCGCGCCTCACCTTCGGCGACGTGGTGGCCTTAGTAATCCCGGAGAAGGATGCGACGGGCCTGGCGTTCCCTCTGGACTTCTATCTTCGCAGGGCCATGGCCAACGGCCCCGCCATACTCTCATCACTCAACTTCCGGTATGGGATTCCGACGGTTGAGAATATGAACGGGCTATTCAGGGAGTTTCCCTTCACCAACATCTGGATCGTCCGTAGAAGCGATCGGCCGATGGAGAAGGCCCTGCGAAACCGGCTGGATGCCGCCGGTACGGAGTGGCGCACCTTCCGTAAAACGGAGGTCGGCGTGCTCGGCGCGCCCACGGCCAACCTGGCGCCGTGGGGCGGCTTCGAGGGCGAACGCGCCGCCGCCATTATTCGCCCCCCCATGCAACTCGTAGGCGGGCCGGGGGTGTATGACGGCGAGCGCGCGCTCCAGCTCGAGATCACGGATACCGACTATGCGGAGATGCTCATTCCATTTATCCCATCGCAGTACCGGCTCAGGAACGGCGGCTTCGAGGCGTGGGAAGGCAACACCCCTTCAGGATGGCAGGCGGACGAAGCATCGGGGCCGCACGTGACAAGCTCTGAGGAGGCCTCCGAGGGGCGCCGCGCGCTCTCGCTATCGCCCGGCGGCGCCGCCGTGTGCGTCAAGCAGCCCATCGCCCTTGCCCTCCTCCCCGGGAACGCCCTCACACTATCGGCTCAAGGCCAGGCCGCCGCCCCCAATCAGTTGGCGCTCACTTTAGCGTATGAAGTTGACGGCGAGACAAGACGGGCGGGCGTCTGGCACCCGGGCGGCGGATCCTGGCAGACGCTCTCACTGCGCGAAGAGGTTCCACAAGACACGGCCCCGAATTCCTTCGTCATCGAGTGCTGGGCGCAGCCGAGCAATGGTGCGCCGTCCCACCTCGATGATGTAACCATCGAGGTGGACCGGGGCGGGGTGACGCTCTCGCCCTATCTGGACTACACGCTCTCCTTCGCGTTGAAGCAGCGTGACATACCTTACAGCCGGATGGCTTGGATCGGCCTCGTCGGCCGCGATGCCGCGGGCGAGCCGTTCCGGAAAACCATCCTTTGGGCCCCCGAATCGCGCGACTGGTACGACAACACCATACCCATCCAGCCGGGCAAGGACTTCCCGCTCGGGATCAAGGATCTTGCCTTGGGCCTCGGGCTTCGGCGCAAGCGCGGCGTCGTGTGGCTGGACAATGTCCAGCTCGAGGCCAACGGACAGGCCACGCCATTCACCCAGGGCGCCCGTTCTCCCCACGACGAAACGCCCGGCTGACATCCATCCCCCGCGCATTTGCTTGGCGGCTTGGCGTGCGACAATCCGAGCACTCCTCACAGTTCGGGGAAATAGGCTTGGCTGAAAACGACGACAACGATCTCGTGGGCGGGGAGGATGCTGGCGTCGGGCGGCGCCGGCCCGGTGCTCGTGGGGGGCACGCCTCCGAGCTGGGCGGCAAGTACGCGCAGGTAGCGGAGTCCCGCGAAGGCAGATTCTACCGGTGCGCTATCCGGCGTCTTCGTATCCATCGGTGCCATATTCCAGTTCTCGGTGTTCACACAACTCATTGCGACGCTACGGCACAGGGATTCCCCGCGTTTCAGAAGTTGTCGAATCCCGCCGGTGTCGCTGTCTCACGCGTTCCATCTAGTGGCTGTCCTATGCGCATTGGCAAGCAGCGGGCGTTTGGCATTGAGAACGGGGCGACGGCTCTGGAGCGGCAAAACCAGGTTGGCAATGCCGGGCGGGCGTGCTACAATCGCCTCGTCTGACGGGCTCACAGGCAATTGTGTGCGCTCCGCGAGTCATCCGCAGGACGGACAGAGACTGGGCGATCGGCGGCCCGGGAGAATGGTCTATGCCGGCATATGAGTACCATGCGATTCGTGCAGAGGGCGACGAAGAGAAGTCGTTCGTGGGCGGGGTGGTGATAGCGCGATCACGCCATGAGGCCAAGGAGAAGTTGCGCAAACGCGGCCTCAAAGCCACTATGCTCAAGCAGGCCCGGGGCATGATGGCCGTCCTCAAGTGGTTTGACGCGGATATTCGCTAACACCGCGGCGCGATACGGCCTCGCTCCGGCGTCCTCAGACGCGGGGGTGTTTTTTGCCTGTTCCGGCCAAGCGGGACAATGAACGACACAAGCATGCTTGTCGCTATTCATCAGCCTCATTACCTGCCATGGCTGCGGTATTTCGAGAAGATTGTCCGGGCCGACGTGTTCATCCTCTTGGACACGGTTCAGTTCACGAAAAACGATTGGCAGAACCGCAATAAGATCAAGACCGCGGCCGGTCCTACGGTGCTTACCGTGCCGGTGCACGCCAAGCTCGGCCAGCCTCTTAAGGATATCCGGATTGACAACAGCGCGCCCTGGCGCAAAAAGCACGCAGGTACCATCCGACAGAGCTATGCCAAAGCCCCCTTCTTCGACCTCGTTTGCCCCCTTGTCGAGCGAACCTACAGCCGGGAATGGACTTTCCTGAATGAGCTGAACCGGTCTATGCTCGATGGCGTTCTCGAACTTCTTGGCGTTGGAACACGCGTGGTGGCTGCTTCCGAGTTTGATGTGGACGGCGAAGCGACGGAGCGCCTCGTGAACCTCATCGAGGCCGTGGGCGGCCGCCGCTATTACAGCGGCGCCTATGCGGCAGAGGCGTATCTGGACGTCGACCTCTTCGCCCGGGCGGGCATCGGCCTTGAACTCCAGCACTGGCAAGCCCCCACCTACTCCCAGCTCCATGGCCCCTTCATCCCCGACCTCGCTATCCTCGATCTGCTCATGAACTGCGGGCCGAATGCCTTGCCGATCCTCATGCGCGGCGCTGAGTAACGACCTCGGGCATCCTGGAATTCCCGCCGCATACGCGCTAAGATGCCGTCACCACCTAAGAGCGCTGGCGGGCGCCGGGCCTTTCGATGCGGAACCGCGGCTTCGCCCTCTGCACGAGCCACGCGCCTCGCGCAGGCGACACAGCGGAGATGAGATGTTCTGGGCACTACACCCGTGGCTTCGTACCTATATCCACGTTACCTTCATCGCCTTCATTACGGCCGTCTTGCTCATGCCTGTAGGCATCGTTATGCTGCGCCGCCTCGGCATGGTGGATCAGGCCAGTCCGGGCAAACTCCACAAGCGCGCCATCCCGAGAGGAGGCGGTATTGTCCTGTTCCTGGCCTTTGCCGTCGCGGTCCTCTATCCGAACTACCGCGATAATCCGATGAAAGGCGTCATGCTTGGCGCGGCCATCTGCCTTGTGGTAGGCGCCGTGGACGACCTGCGCGGCATTCCTGCCGTCTTGAAACTCGCCACGCTTGTCGGCGTAACCGTCATCATGTCTCTCTACGGCGTCACGCTCAATCTGTTTAAGTTCTATCCCCTCGACCTCCTGCTAACGGTGCTGTGGATTGTCGGCGTTACGAGCGCCTTCAATGCCCTCGATAATATGGACGGGCTGGCCTCGGGCGTGGCCGTGATCGTGTCGGGCATCTACCTCACGATCGCCGTGCAGACTTTTCGCGCCACGGGAAAGGAGAACCTGGCGTGGTTCGGCCTGTTGGCGGCGGGACTCATCGGAGCCAATCTCGGCTTCCTCGTCTATAATTTCAAGCCCGCGAAGGTGTTTATGGGCGATTCCGGCTCGTTCTTCCTCGGATTCACCTTGGCGGCCCTCGGCGTTATGGGAGAATGGACGGAGAGCCGAGTGATCTCCTGCACCATCCCGATGCTCATCCTCGGCGTGCCCATCTTCGACTTCGCCTATATCATCTTTGCCCGTATCCTCAAGGGACAAACGCGCACCCTCTATCAGATCATCTCGCATTGCTCGCTCGACCACCTCTCCCACCGGCTGACGTGGATAGGATTCACCGAGCGCCGGGCGGTTTTATTCATCTACCTTGTCGCCATCGCCATGGGCGTCACCGCCATCCTGCTCCGAAACGGCGCATCACTACTGGATAGCGCCCTCGGCCTCTTGCAGGGGCTCGCCATCATCGCGATTGTCGTCATTCTCATGGCCGTCGCCGCGCGAGGCAGGCAAGCGGCAGACGAGGGAAGTCCCCCCGGGGAGCGTGATATAGACAGAACGGAAGATTAAGCGGAAAGGAGCGCGAATATGAGAGCACTGGCACTCTTGGCAGCGGCCATGGTTATGGGAGCGGCCGCGCAGGCCGACGTCCCCAAGGACGCCACCTGGAACGTTCTCGATTTCGGCGCCGTGCCGGACGGAGAGAGCGATAACACAAGCGCCTTTCAGCAGGCCCTCAACGCCGCGAGCGCCGCCGGTGGCGGAACCGTGTTCGTGCCAACGGGGCGATACAGCTTCGCGGGCTCGCTCGAAGTGCCCAAGGAGGTCGCCCTCGCCGGAATCTCCCCTTACGCACCGGCCCATGCCGGCGTGCGTGACAGAAATGATGAGAAGCCTGTGTACGGCTCCGTGCTGATGCCGCGCGCCAATGCCGGTTCTGAAGAAGGCCCTCCATTCATTCTGTTGCAGACGAACGCGACGCTGCGAGGCGTTTGCGTGTTTTATCCGGATCAGGATCCCAAAGGTCCGGCTCCGACGCCCTATCCCTACACCGTGGCCATGCGCGGCAATAATCCCGCCGTCATCGACGTCGAACTCCTGAATCCGTACAACGCCATCGACGCTTCCCGGAATCAACGCCATCTGATCCGGAATGTCCACGGGCAGCCACTGCACATCGGCGTGTACGTCGATCAGATCTACGATATTGGACGCATCGAGAATGTCCATTGGAATCCGTGGTGGTCGATGGAGAAAGAGCTATTCCAGTGGCAGATGCACCACGCAACGGCCTTCATTTTCGGCCGGACGGACTGGCAGTACGTGCTGAACACGTTCTGCTTTGGCTACAACGTGGGCTACAAGTTCATCGAAACCGAGAAAGGCATTACCAACGGCAATTTCTTAGGCATCGGCGCCGACGATTGCTACACGGCCCTCGTTGTTGAGCAATGCGCTCCCTACGGCGTCCTCATCACGAACGGGGAGTTCGTCTCGTTTCACGGCCCTGATCCCACCATGGTCCGCGTCGAGGAGAGCAACACCGGCTCCATCCGTTTCGTCAACTGCGCCTTCTGGGGGCCGTGCAACCGCATCGCCGTCGTCGACGGCAAGGGCACAGTCGGATTCAGCGATTGCACTTTCGTTCACTGGGGCCACCGTGAAGACAAAGAGATTCATGCCATCGAAGCCAAGGGCGGAACAATCCTCGTGCGTGGCTGCGAATTCAAGGAAGACAGGCCCCAAGTGCTGCTTGAAAAGGGAGTCGAACGGGCCATCATCACGGAGAATGTCGTCACCGGCAAGCGGCGTATTGTCAACCGCGCCAAAGGCCGGGCAAAGATAGCCCACAACGTCGGTTCGCCGAGAAGAAGAAGGAAGGAGTAGCGGCCGCGCTGGGCCCCTGACGCCGGGACACACCTCACCTCCACCGTGTGGCGGAGTCTCCTTACCGCTTCCGCGCTATGGCACGTAGATCATCGGGCCGGGCGCATTGGGCAAGAGCGGGTCCGGCAGCTGATTGCCGTCGGCCCCGGCCTCGTCTCCGCGCATACGCGCCATATAATCGAAGTCCAGTTCGTTGTTATCGTTTGCGTCGCGGGTGGCAAGGAAGTAAATGCGAAGCGCGTTGATATGGTATTGATACGGCTTAAGCTGCGCCCATTGGCCGTCGCTCAGATTCTCCGGCCGGGGAGGCGTCGCTACGCCGTACGTGTTCGCGGATGGGCCTATGCTGATCAGGACAAAGGCATCATATCGCGCCGGCGGAAAGGTTAGGCGTTTCAGATACTTGTTGTCCGGATCCCACTCTTCGGCATACCTAAAGTCGTTTTCGTAAAAATAGCGGTTTGCCAGCCTAAATTGGTCGAGATTGACGGGGATATAGATATAGGGGCGTTCTTCTTTGCTCATCTTCTCCAACATGGACGCGAAATCATAGTCCGAATCGTGGAAGGAGTAGATGGCGGAGGGGAAAGACACCTTGCCCGTCGCCCGGTCGGTGTGCCCTAGAGGCAGGAACTCGCTCGGCTCGACCACACCGTCGTCGTTCGTGTCATATCCCGCCTCAGAAAACCTGTCATACAGCTCTGTGGCGCCGTATTGGCCGATGAATACGGTGTATGGCCGATTCCAGAAGTCGCTGGGCACAAGGGTTGTAGAGCCGGGCCGGTAGTTTTTGGGATCGTACTTGTTGTGCACTTCCCAGCGCAGATAGCCATAGGCCGGCGGATACGAGCTATTGTCCGTATAGTACTGCGTCATGGCCGTCCGAAGCTGGTTGAAGTCGTTGGTACAGTCCGTGATATTGGCCCGTTCGAACATCTTTCCCACGCCCAACAGCGTGAAACCAGCGAGAATGCCGATAATGGCGATCACCACCAGAAGCTCGATGAGCGTGAACCCCCTTGTGCGCAATGTGGTCATTTTTTTCAACCTCCGTAGGGACAGCAATCATCCCTTTGAAATATACCATGGTGTGGCAGGGCCGTCAATCCGCTCCCGGTTATCCCTCGTCCGCATCTCTCTATGGAGACAGATGAAACTTGGCCTCGGCATGGAAATCGTGTATGCTGTTTGCTCCCAGTGCGGGGCATTATGCTTTACTGTCTGATATCCGGAGGAGAAGATATGGACAAGCGGACTAAATTCGTTCTTGATGAGAAGGACATGCCGACTCAGTGGTACAACATTCAGGCCGACCTGCCTGAGCCGCTGCCGCCGGTACTGCATCCTGGAACAGGGAAACCGATCGGCCCCGAGGACCTGGCGCCGCTCTTTCCCATGGAGCTGATCAAGCAAGAGGTCAGCACGGAGCGATGGATCGACATCCCGGAGGAGGTCCAGGATGTCCTCAGGCTCTGGCGGCCCACAACGTTGTGGCGAGCCCACCGCCTCGAAAAGGCCCTCGATACGCCCGCCAAGATCTTCTACAAGTACGAGGGCACCAGTCCGCCCGGAAGCCACAAGCCGAACACGGCCGTAGCCCAAGTCTATTACAATAAAGTCGAAGGCATCAACCGCATCAGCACCGAGACGGGCGCAGGGCAGTGGGGCAGCTCCCTATGCTTCGCCGGCGCCTGCTTCGGCGTCGAGATCAAAGTCTACATGGTCGCCATCAGCTACCATCAGAAGCCTTACCGGCGAGTCATGATGGAGACTTGGGGCGGCACGTGCGTACCGAGTCCTAGTCCCGATACGAACGCCGGGCGCGCCATGCTTGAGAAGGATCCCGACTGCCCCGGCAGCCTTGGACTCGCGATCAGCGAAGCGGTCGAAGAGGCCGTATCCCGCGATGACACGCACTACTCCTTGGGCAGCGTGCTGAATCACGTCCTGCTTCATCAGACCATCATCGGCCTCGAAACGAAGAAGCAGCTTGAAATGGCGGACGTCTATCCCGATGTGATCATTGGCTGCGTCGGCGGCGGGTCGAACTTCGCGGGCATGTACTTGCCCTTCCTCAAGGACAAGATCGACGGCACCAAGCCTGATCTTCGCATCGTCAACGTCGAGCCCGCGAGTTGCCCGACCTTGACACGCGGGCCCTACGCGTATGACTTCGGCGACGAAGCGGGCATGACGCCTCTGCTCAAGATGTACACCTTGGGCCACAACTTCATCCCGGCGCCCGTCCACGCCGGCGGCCTGCGCTATCACGGCATGGCGCCAATCATCTGCCACGCCCTCAAGCTGGGCCTCGTCGAGGCGAAGGCAGTCCACCAGTTGGCCACCTTCGAGGCGGGCCTTACCTTCGCGCGCAATGAGGGGATCATCGGCGCTCCCGAAAGCAACCACGCCGTTCGGGCCACCATTGAGGAAGCCCTGAAGTGCAAAGAGACGGGCGAAGAGAAGGTCATCCTGCTTACCCATAGCGGCCACGGCCACGTAGACATGGCCGCGTATGAGGCCTACCTGGCGGGCAAGTTGAAGGATTACGAGTATCCACAGACTGAGATCGAGGCTTCGCTCCAAAGGCTCCCGAAGGTGGAGGCGTAGAGCGAGGTAAATTCCCGGCAATACAACCGGGGAGACGACTTCGCAACATTCGTAGAGCTCAACGAGGCGTCCCACATGGGGCGCCTCGTTGCTTTTCATTCCCGGCTTAAGCTATTGCTGGCCGTAGTAGGCCTCCCCGCCGTGTTTCCGCAAGAAATGCTTCGTGAGTAGGTAAGGGCCAATGGGCGGCGTATCTGGGGCCAAACGCACGGTATCCAGCGCCATCCGGGCCACCTCCTCGAGTGCAAGGGCATTCTCAACCGCCTTGCCTAGTGTCGCGCCCCATGTAAACGGGCCGTGCTGCGCCGCAAGAACCGCCGGATGCTCCATCGGATTCATTTCGGCGTACCGGCGGACTATCGCCTCCCCAATACTGCGTTCATAGTCTCCGGCCACCTCCTCAGCCGTAAGCCCTTCCGTCACAGGCACTTCGCCGTAGAAATGGTCCGCGTGCGTCGTCCCGAAACATGGAATAGCCAATCCGGCCTGAGCCCAAACTGTAGCGTAATGCGAATGCGTGTGAACGATGCCGCCAACATCGCCGAACGCCTTGTACAGAACCAGGTGCGTTGCCGTGTCCACGGAGGGTTTCAGCTCACCTTCGACCACGGCCCCCTCGATATCCACGGCCACCATTTGTTCCGCCCGCATCGTCTCGTAAGGCACGCCGCTCGGCTTGATAACGATCAAGCCGCGCTCACGGTCAATGGCGCTTGCGTTGCCCCATGTCATGAAGACCAGGCCCTTGCGAACAAGGGCAAGGTTGGCCTCCAACACGACCTGTTTGAGCGTTTCCAACGTCATTACGTCCCTTTCTTCACTCGGCCACACCACATAGCGAATCGGTAGCCTCCCTCACGCTTCGGAAGCAGACGGCCGCGCCGCCACTTCCTCGAGGAACCGGCTCAGGCGTGCCTCAATAGGCGCGATTTCAGTATATGTCATTAAGTCCCGCCGGAGCTTCGCCACACAGTAAGCCGCCTTGAAATAGCCCACGTAGTGCTTGCGGTGCTCGCGCACGGCCCGCTGTTCCCCCTTCACTTCAGCCGCGCGTTTGAGATGCTCCAGACAGAGCGCCACCCGCTCCTGTATCGTGGGCTCGGGCAGGCGTTCACCTGTGGCCAGGAAGTGCTTGGCATACTCAAACAACCAGGGATTATGGATCGCTCCTCGCCCGATCATGACGCCGTCGCATCCGGTACTGAACATACGCGCCGCGTCGTCGGGCGTGCGAACGTCCCCATTTCCGATTAGAGGTAATGTGCTGACCTCTTTAATCCGCTCCAGCCAAGTCCAGTCCGCGTCGCCGCTGTAGCCCTGTTCCCGCGTACGGCAATGCACGGCCAGTGCCTGCACACCAATATCCTCGAGCATACGGACAACGTCGAGGATCACGATATGCTCACTATCCCAGCCGAGCCGCGTTTTCACCGTTACCGGTAGCCGCGTCGCGCCGACAACCGCCCTAACAACGCGCTCCATCTGCTTCAAGTCGCGAAGCAATCCCGCCCCATCGCCCCGCGTCGCGATCTTCTTCACCGAGCAGCCGCAATTTACATCGATGAAGTCCGGCGAGGCTTCCTCCGCCACGGCCGTGGCTTTCTCCATGCTTTCTTCGGACCTGCCGTAGATCTGGACGCCTATAGGGCGCTCGGCATCGGCTATGGCGATCTTCCCCATTGTCTTCCGCACGTTGCGGCAAAGCGCCTCGGAGTTTGCGAACTCCGTGTACAAGACATCTGCGCCGTGCTCTTTGCAGATCATGCGAAACACACTGTCCCCAACATCATCCATCGGGGCAAGGATGAGGGGGCGATCAATCTCGAAATGGCCTATGTGCATTTGTGCTGAGCATTCCAGACAAGGTTGTGCGCCCGAAGGCGGGTGGCTCAACCACCCGCGCCGAAGAGACGGCGCGCGTTCGTGCTCGTGATCTGCTCCTTCGAGGCCGGGGCCGCGTCGAGACACTTGATCTTCAAGAACGCCGGCGAAGGGCTCTTAAACGGGAAACCGGTGCCGAGCAGCACGCGTTCCGCTCCCAGCGCCTTCACCATGGCATCGAGCGGCTTGTCCAAGAGGGCCGTACTGCGCGACATCTCGACGTAGAAATCCAGGCCACGCATCCTGCGCCAGTGGTCGGCCTCGGGCGGGCCGCTCAGAAACGATTCCGTAAGGATAAACGTCGCGCCCGGATGCGCCTCCGCGAACGCCACCGCCGCCATTGGGTCGAGGTCCTCGGCCGTGTCCATCCAATGGCGCTGCCGCCGGTCCACCACCCGGCACGGCAGGGAGATCGGCAGGCCCGCCTCGCGCGCCGCATCGGCAAGCCGACCCGCCGCACCATCCGTGAGATCGTATCCATGGTAATAGGGATACATCCGGACTGCCTTGAATCCGAGAGCCACGCAGCGCCCGAGGTCGCGCTCCCACCCGGCATAGGCCGGATTCAAGGTCGCATACAGCCAGAACCGATCCTCGTAGGCTCGCGTCTCCTCGTAGAGACGGTCATTCCCCGACTGGCAGTCCCTGTAGAGGATGGCATCCGCCGAGGCTACACACGCCCCGGCCAGGCTGAATCGGTCCATCATCGCCACCAGGCTATCCGCGTCGTTTCGCCGGAGCCGGCGGAAAGCCCAATGCCCAAGGAACGCGTTGCAGTCGATCATCGCACAGCCCTCCGCGCGATGATCGCCTCGAAGTTTCCGCCGAGGACCTTCTGCCGTTGTGCATCATTCAGGTCCGCGTCGAGGACCTTGCCTATCCCACCTTCGATAGTCATATCTGTTCCGAAGAGCACCCGCTCAACGCCAAGCTCTTGCACACACGTGTCGATCATCCACTCATCCACCACGCTGCCGCTTGTGTCCATGAACACCGACGGCGCCTCTCGAAGGTGCTTGAGAGTCCACTGCCAATCACCGCCGCCGCCGATGTGGCCTTCGATCAGCATGGCCTCAGGATAACGCCTGGCCACATTGATGAAATGCCGGGCGTCGCTGCAACGCGGCTGCCCCGCCTTGGCCTTGGGATCGGTCAAGTAACCGGCGTGAACGAGAATGGGCACTTGCCACGCAACCGCTCGTTCGATAACCGGCTCTACCACCGGCTCATCGATGCGGTACTGGTTGTACAACTTGATGCCGATGAATCCCTCGTCGCCAACGCGCTGACTGATCTCGTCGAGCGCCTTCGAATCGCCGGAATTCACGAAGCAGTAGCCCTTGATACGCGCCGGGTGACGCGCCATCGCGGCGAGGACCCGCGCGTTGGAGGCATGGAAATCTTCGTACCGGACATCTCCCGTAAGGCTGAGATCCGAGACACAGAAGACATCGATATTCAGGAGATCGCCCGCTTCGACAATGGCGTCGCAGTAGCGCGTATCCAACGATCCGTCCGGATTACCTCGGACGTGCATATGGCTGTCAATAACCATGAAAGATCCCAGATTACCGAGTCAGGATCAGCGGACGCTCAACACGCTCGTATCATAGCCCAGCTACTTGGGATGAACAAGGGCGTTAAACCGCTTGTCTGACAGCCGCATAACGAGATGCGCGCAGGTTACGTGGAACGGGCGCTTTGCGTCACAAGCCCGCCCCTGACAACTACGTGTAAGCCATTCGGATTAGATCTTCGCGCCGCTTTCGCGGAAGGTCTTCGCCATTCTGGCCATGCCTTCCTCGCGCGCCGCCACTCCAAGTTGCTGCGTGATCTCCATCGCGCAGAATTTCGGGCCGCACATTGAACAGAAATGCGCCCGCTTCGCGCTTCCCTCCGGCAGCGTCGCATCGTGGCGTTCCCGCGCCCGGTCGGGGTCGATGGCAAGATTGAACTGATCCTCCCAGCGGAAGTCGAATCGCGCCCTGCTGATGGCGTTGTCGAGTACCTGCGCCCCCGGATGGCCCTTCGCCAGATCCGCCGCATGTGCCGCGATCTTGTGCGCAACCACCCCCTCGCGCACATCGTCTTTGTCCGGCAAGCCGAGGTGCTCCTTCGGCGTCACATAGCAGAGCATGGCGGCGCCGTACCACCCGATCATCGCCGCCCCAATGCTCGACGTAATGTGATCGTATCCGGCCGCCGCGTCCGTGGGCAGCGGCCCGAGCGTATAGAACGGCGCCTCCCCACACCACTCGAGCTGCTTGTCCACGTTGTCTTTGATCATGTGCATGGGCACGTGCCCCGGGCCTTCGTTCATCACCTGGACATCCTGCGCCCAGGCCCGCCGTGTCAGCTCTCCCTGCACCTCCAGCTCGGCGAACTGCGCCTCGTCATTGGCATCGGCAATCGAGCCCGCGCGAAGGCCGTCGCCAATGGAGAAGGCCACGTCGTATGCCGCCATGATCTCGCAGATCTCGTCCCAGTGCGTGTAGAGGAAATTCTCCTCGTGATGGGCCAGACACCAGTTCGCCATGATAGAGCCGCCGCGGCTGACAATTCCCGTCAAGCGCTTCGCCGTCAGCGGGATGAAGCGGAGCAGAACTCCCGCGTGGATCGTGAAGTAATCGACGCCCTGCGCGGCCTGCTCGATCAGCGTGTCGCGGTAGACCTCCCACGTCAGATCCTGCGGCGCTCCTCCCACCTTCTCCAACGCCTGATAGAGAGGTACGGTACCCACGGGGACGGGCGAATTCCGGAGAATCCATTCGCGGGTCTCGTGAATATTCTCGCCCGTCGAAAGGTCCATCACCGTGTCCGCGCCCCAGCGAATGGCCCAGACCATCTTGGCCACTTCCTCCTCGATGGAACTGCACACAGCCGAGTTGCCGATATTGGCGTTGATCTTGACGAGGAAGTTGCGCCCAATGATCATCGGCTCCAGTTCAGGATGGTTGATATTCGCGGGGATGATGGCCCGCCCTCGAGCTACCTCATCGCGGACGAACTCCGGCGTGATGGCTCCCGGCGTCGCGGCTCCCCAGCTTTGCCCCGGGTGCTGCACCGCCAACACCTCGCCGGCCTTTTCAAGCCGCATACGCTCGCGAATGGCCACGAACTCCATCTCAGGCGTGACCACACCGCGCCGCGCATAGTGCATCTGCGTCACGCACGTCCCCGGCCTTGCCCGCAGGCGAGTGTGAATCGCCGGAAGGCCCTTCGCAACCGGCGAAGGCTTTTCCTCGTCGACTGCCGCCTTCTCGGGATGCGGCGCCGTGTCCCCTCGCGCTGTGATCCACGATGAGCGGATCGGCGTCAGTCCCTCGCGAACATCCACGGCACACGCCGGGTCCGTATAGGGCCCTGATGTGTCATAGACTGTGATCGGGGGGGCAAGGTCCTCCCCGGAAGGCCCGTTATTGGCGGGCGTCTGGACGATCTCGCGCATCGGGACGCGAATCGTCGGCTGGCTCCCCTCCACGTAGACCTTCCGTGATCCCGGAAACGGCGCGCGAAGAATCTCGCCGAAATCTCCCTCGATGAATGGGCGCTCTTGGCCCCCAATAATGGACATGACCGACCTCCCAGGCGGAACGCCTCCGGTTCCATAGATCGAGTGGACCGCCTCTTCTTCAGCCGCGTGACGGAGCCACACCAAAGTCACGCGAAACGGGCGCTCCACCTCACAGACCTGTCGCCAAAAGACTTGGCAGGACCTCCCACAACTTCCTCGGCCCATTGTCGCCAAGCCCGTTCCCATCGAATGATGATGAAAAGAGCGCGGCTCCAGAAACCACGCGCGAGCCATTCGACCTAGGGGTATGACGCAGATGCTCGGGGCGCCGAAGCGAAAACCGGAGTGAAGCGACCTGCCGTTTTGCGGAATGGCTGCGCCTACCCCTCCGAGAAACTGTGGCGCCCGGCCGCCGGCCGGACGAGTGATACTCTATCCGAAACCCTATCATTCAGCGCCAGGAAGGATCAAATCCCGGTGGCCGGGTTGCCAATTGTGCCGCGCGCCAAGTCACTGGAAACAAAGACACTGTCGAAATGGCTGGCCTCACCCATCTGGTGAGTCACTTTTGGAAGACGACGCCACATCCAAGCGCCGTGTGCGCGGCACCGCTGAGTTATCCGGCGATGTGGGATCAGACTATCCGGCGCCTCAGGAAAAGAACAGAGGCCCCGACAATATGCGCCCTCCGCCAACCAGCGCTGTGGTCGGCGCACCCCCTTCAACAAGGGTCCTTTGCGCACCGGCACCTTGAAGTGCCTCCCCACGCTCGGTAGACTACTGCAACTTGCCGGGACAAAGGGCAAAGTGTTCGGTGGACACAGACGGGACGTGTGTCAACGTGAGATGATGTGTAAACGCGGCCGGGAGGTGTTGGGGTGCAGCCCAAGACCATCGGGAATATCGATTCATGGGCCGGACGGCCTATCTGCTTGGCGCTCACCGCCTTCCGGCGCTTCGCGCGGGTGGCGGGCCTCGAGAGAAAGCCTGAGGGGCCGCCTCGCAAGATCCTCTTCCTGAAACTGATCGAGCAGGGGGCCACGGTGCAGGCGTACGGGGCGTTGCGCCGCGCGGCCGAACTCGTCGGGCGAGAGAACCTCTACTTCTGCGTCTTTGACGAGAACCGCGAGATCCTTGATCTATTGGGGATTGTCCCGCCGGAAAATGTGCTCGAAATACGGAGACACAAGTTCGGGGGTTTTGTGTTTGATTCCCTCCGCGCGCTCTGGCGCGTCCGCAGACTGCGCATAGACGCCACGCTGGATCTGGAATCATTCGCCCGAGCTCCGGCCATCTTCGCCTACCTGTGTGGCGCACGCCGCCGCGTCGGCCTCCACCGATTCACAAGCGAGGCCCTTTACCGCGGCGACCTCATGACGCACCGCGTCTTCTACAATCCCTATTTGCACTGCGCCCAGTTCTTCGAGTCCTTGGTCATGGCCCTGGAGCGTGACGCCGAGGAAACGCCGCTATTGAAAGCGCCGGTTGAGCCGGCAGATGCCGAGCGGCCCCGGTTCGAGCCGACAAAGGCTGAGCGGGAGGCGGTCCGTGAACTCCTGGTACGTGAACTGGGACAAACCATGGCCGGGCGGCGCATCGTTCTGCTGAATCCTAACGCGGGAGATATGTTGCCCATTCGGCGATGGCCTCAGGAGAGGTTCGTCTCGCTGGGGAAGGCGATCCTCGCACGGCACGAAGACGTGGCGATCGTGGTGACAGGCGCGCCAAACGAGCGGGATACCGCCGAGCGCGTGTGCCAAGCAATCGGCTCCGAACGCTCAGCGTCTCTGGCCGGCAAGACCACCCTTCGCGAGTTGCTTGTGCTCTACACCCTGGCCGATGTGCTCGTGACCAACGATAGCGGCCCGGGCCACTTTGCCTCCCTGACGGACATCGACACGGTCGTGCTTTTTGGGCCTGAAACGCCCCGCGTCTTCTCGCCTCTGGGATCGCGCACGCACGTGATCTGGAAGGGCTTGGCTTGCAGTCCGTGCGTGAGCGCCCTCAATTACCGGTTCTCGCCCTGCAACGACAACGTGTGCATGCAGATGATCGGGGTCGACGAAGTCTACGCGGCTGTCGAGCGTTGCCTCGCAGCACGGAACGCCCAGGCCAAGTAACCCATTACTTCACAGCTACTTGCGCGCACCCACAAAGCCCCCTGACTCGACACTCACACTACGGAAGACCCGCGAGAAGCTCAAGACCCACCGTGGCTATCCCGTATCTCTCACATGCCTCATATGCGGCCGGAGAATAAGAAGGGCCGCCGCCCGGACCTAAGTCCGGGCAGCGGCCGCTTATCGAGCTAGCTAAACCTCTTGGCCTAGCTTACCAGTTGCAGCCTACCGTAACCATGAACGGGGTGACGGGGATCTGCTTGCTGGCTCTCTGGTAGCCAGTGTTCGAGTCGATCTCGCCGTACGTCGAGCCTTGCGGGTACTTAAGGAAGCTGACGTGGCCGTCCATGTAAAGCACGTTGCAGCCGCCCGGCAGATGGTGGAATTTCACATCGCCGTTGGTCTGCATCGCCATGGCCTCGTCCCACATCACCGCAATCTGGCTCTCAGCAGACTGAGCCGCCGCGATGTCGTTCACGTCGGTGATCAGGTACTGCTGGATGCCTTCACGAAGACGGTAGATCTTGCCATAGAACTGACGCGTGTAGAGCATCGAGTTCCAGGGAAGGGGATCGACCAGTTCGTACTTCAGAGCGCGGACATACGCCTTGCAGCGGCTCTCGACCCAGGCGCGCGTCCGGGCCTCATCGCCACCGCCACGGTCGGCGCCGATGGAGGCGTTGCACAGCTTGCTGTGGGCAGACGCCCAGCTGTCTTTGCTCGCGTCCTGATTGGTCATCACGTCGGCGGCATGGACCATGGTCATCCACTCTTGGTCGTCACGGCACATGTAACCGCAGTAGATGTAGCTCTTGTCCTGGAAATACCAGGGATTCAGCGACTCCGGATTCGTCGGCCCGATGCAGAAAGCATCGCTGGCGCACCAGTCGCCACCCGGGCAGACCAGATACTGCTCAGCCGGCGTATCCGCGTCGGACGGGCAGAAATAGACGTTCCAGTCGTCGATGTATTCGGGATAGCAGTGCGGGCCGCTCGGATTGGCCCAAAGGTCATCCGCGCTACCGGCCTCTTCGAGGTCGCTGTTGTAGCTGCCGCATTGCGCGACCTTACCGGCGACGGCTGCCACAGGATAATACCGCCCCGGGCTCTCGTTCGCGTACATCTTGAAGACCAGACCCCATTCCTTGAGGTTGTTCTGGCACGAAGCACGCCGTGCTTGCTCACGAGCCTTGGCCAACGCCGGCAGCAGAATCGCCGCCAGGATGCCGATGATGGCAATCAC
The DNA here is from genome assembly GCA_963674865.2 of Candidatus Hydrogenedentota bacterium. Taxonomy (GTDB): domain Bacteria; phylum Hydrogenedentota; class Hydrogenedentia; order Hydrogenedentales; family SLHB01. The sequence continues at coordinate 1,624,714 of CAXXYE010000009.1, read as the reverse complement.
GACCAGCAGCTCGATCAAGGTGAAACCCTTTTTCATCGCTTTGTCCTTTCGTAAAATACAATAAAAACTAGACTTCAGACTTCGGTAATCAAATGCGCGCTATGCCAGGCTCCCTCCTTTCCTCTTGAGGCATTACGACCTCATAAAATGAGGTGTGCACGCCTCCTTCACCCAGATGGGCGGGTAAGGTTGCCTCAGTCAGGTCACTCCGCAGCTACCGCAGCCAAAAGAGAACTTCGGGTATGTACCGTGAAGCACTAATTACGCGCCAGCTGCTTCCCGTTCCCAAATACAACGTAGCAGCAATTAGGTTATTTGTCAAGGGGGTACCACTGGAATTCGTGACCATATCTATCCAGCGGTACATAGAAACTGTTGACACTATTGAGCACTTAGGGGCAGGCAATAAAGCAAGGTGGTATCACCTAGATGGTACACTATAAGCTAAGTGGTTAGTGTACACATATATAGGTAGGTTTTAAGTCCTTTCTCGCAACACCAAGACAAAAAAACCGCTGCCCGGACGGAAGTCCGGGCAGCGGCCGTTTATCGAGCTAGCTAAACCTTTTGGCCTAGCTTACCAGTTGCAGCCTACCGTAACCATGAACGGGGTGACGGGGATCTGCTTGCTGGCTCTCTGGTAGCCAGTGTTCGAGTCGATCTCGCCGTACGTCGAGCCTTGCGGGTACTTAAGGAAGCTGACGTGGCCGTCCATGTAAAGCACGTTGCAGCCGCCCGGCAGATGGTGGAATTTCACATCGCCGTTGGTCTGCATCGCCATGGCCTCGTCCCACATCACCGCAATCTGGCTCTCAGCAGACTGAGCCGCCGCGATGTCGTTCACGTCGGTGATCAGGTACTGCTGGATGCCTTCACGAAGACGGTAGATCTTGCCATAGAACTGACGCGTGTAGAGCATCGAGTTCCAGGGAAGGGGATCGACCAGTTCGTACTTCAGAGCGCGGACATACGCCTTGCAGCGGCTCTCGACCCAGGCGCGCGTCCGGGCCTCATCGCCACCGCCACGGTCGGCGCCGATGGACGCAGCGCACAACTTGGTGTGGGCAGCCGCCCAGCTGTCTTTGCTCGCGTCCTGATTGGTCATCACGTCGGCGGCATGGACCATGGTCATCCACTCTTGGTCGTCACGGCACATGTAACCGCAGTAGATGTAGCTCTTGTCCTGGAAATACCAGGGATTCAGCGACTCCGGATTCGTCGGCCCGATGCAGAAAGCATCGCTGGCGCACCACTCGCCACCCGGGCAGACCAGATACTGCTCAGCCGGCGTATCCGCGTCGGACGGGCAGAAATAGACGTTCCAGTCGTCGATATACTCAGGATAGCAGTGCGGGCCGCTCGGATTGGCCCACAGGTCATCCGCGCCACCGGCCTCTTCGAGGTCGCTGTTGTAGCTGCCGCATTGCGCGACTTTACCGGCGACGGCTGCCGTCGGATAATACCGCCCCGGGCTCTCGTTCGCGTACATCTTGAAGACCAGACCCCATTCCTTGAGGTTGTTCTGGCACGAAGCACGCCGTGCTTGCTCACGAGCCTTGGCCAACGCCGGCAGCAGAATCGCCGCCAGGATGCCGATAATGGCAATCACGACCAGCAGCTCGATCAAGGTGAAACCCTTTTTCATTGCTTTGTCCTTTCAATAAGATGCAATAAGAACTCAACTTCACACTTCGGCTAGTCTTCTCTCTTACGCCAGGCTCCCTCCTTGTCTCTCGAGCCGCACGCCCCGTCGTTTGGCGGCACACGACTCCTTCGCCCTAGGGGCGAGTAGGTTGCCTCAGTTGAGTCACTCCGCAGCTTCCGCAGCCAAAAAACCGAGCCTAAGATCTGGAAAGATGTACTACGCTCAATCATCTGCTGCTAACCGGTCTACGCTCACCAATCGCAACCGCATAAACCGGGGTGTCTGGACCATTGGGAACCCATAAGGGTAATCCTCTGGCCTCACACAAAGATGGTATCCCAGAAAGCTGGGTTTGTCAAGCGCTTTTTTGCACTTCTTCATGAGTGACAAACCGGTTCTGTTGCCCTGATATTGGCTCGTGCAGATTTAATAGAATACACATATCAGACAAGGGATTAATATCCTGCCGCCCGGACAAATGCCCCAATCTCGCCCCTCCGCAGCACCACGGCCGGTGCTTCCGATCCCATGCCGGGTCCATGGCGCTTCTAGTGGTGTGACTCACGCTGATGGCGTCTTATTCTTGCCGCGAAAAGCAGGGCCAGAGGAGCCGTTGAAAAAGTCCAGAGTTGCCGGATGCAGGCCGCGAAAGGACCTGGGACAGTCCCGTCTGCGTCCGCCTCCGGCGGACTCCGCTTGGGACAGTCCCGGTGTTTCGCTCGACCTCTGGGGCGAATGCGACTTTTTCAACAGCTCGACAGACACGTCTTCGCTTCGCTTGTGTCAGTCCCGGTTTTTCGCTCATTCTTGGCGCTTTTTCATCTGCAGATAAGCAACGTCAATTGTGAGTCAGAACACTAGTGCCCCGGAGAAGGAGGGTTTCCAACAGCGGCGCCTCTGGCGTACAATGCTCCCGAGGACTTCGCGCCCGGGTGTAAGGCGCGAGAGAGTCCCTCTCGGGATTCAACCAACGGCCCAGCCGGGACATGGAACAGCACGAGATATGGGTAAATGCACCACGTTGCTCGTTTTCGCCTTGCTGGTAAGCGCATTCGGCGCCCAGGGCGAACCTGTCGAGACGCCAGAGCCGCCAAGCCCCTGGGAAGAAGCCACCCTTTATAGAGACGAGTGGGGCGTGCCTCACGTCTACGCCGACAACCTCCGCGCAATGGCCTTTGCCTTCGGCTTCGCTCAGGCCGAGGATCACCTCGAACTCATGCTCAAAGCGTATCGTGTGGCCGAAGGGCGGGCGGCGGAAGTCTTCGGGGAAGACTACGCGCGCTCGGACGAGTTTTCCATCGGCATGGGCCATATGGTATTGGCCCAGAAGGCTTTAAGCGCAGCGGACCCTTGGACGCGAGATCTGTGCGAGGGCTTCGCGGAAGGTGTCAACGCGTGGCTGGCCCGGTATCCGAGCCGGGTGCCTCCCTGGGCCGAGGGCGTGCGCCCCGAGGACCCCCTGGCCTTGCTGCACTGCTACCTCATGTCTTTTGCGCCGTTTGACCTTTCGGCGAGCTACCATCTCCCCCCCGCGGCCACAACAGGCAACGCCTGGGCTATCGGCCCGCGCCAATCGGCGAGCGGCAAGCCCATTCTCGTTATCAACCCCCATACAGACTACCGGGGGCCCTTCCAGTGGTATGAGGCGCACCTGGCCGCTCCAGGGCTGAACGTGGCAGGCGCCACGCTCTTCGGATTGCCCGTGATACTGCAAGGCCACAACGAGCGCCTCGGGTGGGCGCTGACGCCAAACAGGTCCGATACGGCGGACGTCTACACCCACGGCCGGGGCCAGGTATCCCGCGGCGAAGCCGTAAACGGCGACGCCGTTCCTCCGGAACTCGCCAACCGACTCGAGATAGCCTCTCACCTAAAGCGATATTACGTCCGCACCGAGTCCGGCCTGGAACAGCGCGAGACCCTTTTCTGGCCTACGTCGCTCGGCCCCGTCGTAGCGAGACGCGGCGGGGATTTCTGCACCCTCCGTGCCGGCGGCTATGGCGATGCGGGCGCCTTGAGCCAGTTCTGCCAAATGGGCCTCGCCCAGGATCTGGATTCCTTCCGGGCCGCGCTGGAAATGCATCAGGTGCCGTGCTTCCACGTGGTCTATGCGGACAAGGACGGTAACATTGCGTATTTCTACAATGCCAAGACCGGCATCCGCCCCACACCGGAAGGCGAAATCGCGTTGCCGGCGGAAGAGGGCCGCAGCCAGCGACTCGAGATAACCGACTGGACCTTGCCGCTGCCCGCCGCAGACCGCCGTTTCCGCTGGGCAGGCGTTCTGCCCGTGTCCGATCTGCCTGCCCTCGTCAATCCGGCCTCAGGATACATCCAAGCCTGTGGCAATCCTCCTTGGACGGCCACGGAAGACCCCCGCCTGCGCCCGGAGGACTGGCCATCGTGGCTTGCGCGCGACCGCGACACCTACCGCGCCCGACGCGCGCGGCAGTTGCTCGCCATGGGCGTCTCGACCTTCCGGGACGCCCAGTCCATGCTCTATGACGTGCTTGTGCCCGGGGCCGTGGAAACGGCGCCCCGCTTGACCACGTGGGTGAAAGGGGTGCCGGGATATCCGGGCAGCGTTCACCCGGACCTCGAAGTGGGCGTTAAGATTCTGCAGGACTGGAACTGCGTGGCGGATACGCAAAGTGTGGGCATGACATTCTTCCGGACATGGTGGGAAGTCATGAACCGGTACAACGAGGCCATGCAGTTATCAGACGACGCATTGTACTGGGCGTTGGAAGATCCCTCGCCCGAGATCCAGGCGCACGCCGTCGACGCGGTCGCGGAGGCTGCCATGCGGCTACGTAACGAGCGGGGCTCGCTTTCCGTGCCCTGGCGCGAACTGCACGTCATAGAGCGTGGCGAACACAGTGAGCCTCTTGCGGGAACGGGGGCGGGCGAACCGCTCTTCGTGGCCGAGGGACCTGAATTCGAGGATGGCAAGTGGTCGGTGAGATACGGCTACGCTTTCGCCATGGTAGTCACGCTTGGGGACACGCCCGAAGCCGTCAGCATGGCGCCTTTCGGCGCCTCTGAAGATCCCGAATCGCCCCACTACGCGGATCAGCTCCCCTTGTTGACTGGGCGCCGGTTTAAGGTACCGCGATTCGAATTTGGGGACATTGCGCAGAACACACAAAGCGCCTTCGGAAGGGCCGCGCACTTGCGCGCCGATGGAGGCAACGTTCGTTTCACGCTACGCTCCGGCGCACCAGTGGAAGCCCGCCTGAATACACGGAGGGAAGTACCGTCGGCCCTGCCCGAGGATATGGCGGCCTTCAGTGCATACGTGACGCCCGAATGGGCGCCAAGCAACGTACCTTTCGAACTTCACATGGAGTTCCGCGTGCCCCCAACACGTTGCGCCCCCGGCAACTTGCCCCAGCTTTTCGTATGTGCCCAGCGTTCACCCGGCCACTGGATGCGCTTGGCGCACCAGCGCTTCGACCCAACAACGAACACCCTCTTTGCCCGCGACCAACGCTCACGGGGCTATGTCGTCCTCGGCCCGGCGGCATGCCGGGTGGCGGCCAAGGAACCGGCGCCGATGGCCCGGCTCGAAGCCAAAGCATTGCCGCAAGAGACCGTCTCGCCCGAGCAGCCATTGCCGGACGGCCCCGACAAGCCGCAGCCCCCCCATGATGCGGCCCCAAGGCCCGAGACGCCCCAAGCGGCCCAAACTCCTTACAAGACATCTCCGCCGCCGCCCACATCGGAACAAGGTCCTTCTTCAGAGGCTTCGCGGCCGGAGTCCGCTTTCCCCCCGCAGGCAACCGGCCGGCCGCCTGTATTCACCAGTGAGGCCCTACGCGCCTACCGGCAAGGAGCTCCCCCGGCAGCGGCTCCGCCAGAGGAGACGCCCAAGGCAATTAGGAACGAGCCTCTCGTCATTACGACCGAGGCGTTTGACGCCTTTAAGGAAGAGCGCGAACGCGCTGAAGCGTCCGGTACCGCCAAACGCCGCTCCCGGATGACCTACACCACCGAGGACCCGCGCAAGCGCCCCATCACCGAATCCCGTAAGATGCCGCAGGAGCCGCCCCCCGGCCTGACTTGGGGCACGGAGCTTGAGTTTCCTCTGCCGGGGCTGCAGGGATTCGTTCGATTAACAGGGGCAACGCGTTTCGGCGCTCGCCTCACCACGGCGGCGGCGCCGCCTACCGCGCTCCCGAGTGGGCTGGCGGCGTTCACGCCCGTCATGACTATCGAGCGTTTCCCTGACGATGCCGCAGTCGAAGTCGCCTGGTCGATGCGACCAGAAGCAGGCGTGTGCGCGCCCGAACACCTCCCCGAACTGAGATTCTATGGCTATGGGCCGCGCCCCTCATGGCAGCCCCTTCCTCTGCAGTCGTACAATCCAGATTCGCGAGGTTACACCGCCGTCGAAAACGAGTGTCGCACGTATGTCCTTGCCGGCCCGGCAGGCCTGCTTCTCAAGAAACCTGCCGTCGTCGAGTCTCCTAAATCCGGCGAGTGAGCGCGTCCTATGCGACGAAAGGCCCGGTGGCCGCGTTGCCAATTGTGCCGCGCGTCAAGTCATTAGGCGCAAAGGACTTGGCAGAATGAATGGCCTCGCCTGATGGGTGAGCAGGCTTCAAGCGATGAAGTCAAGCAGAAGTGCCGAGTGCGCGGCACCGTCGGACTACCCGGCGATTGCGGAAAAGCCCCCCGTTGCGGCCGACTCGCGCACTTTCAATCCCGTTTCTTTTCGCGTAAGATACATGCTTCCACACGCCAACATCGAGGGCTAAACCGTGGACGAAGCGAAACTGAAAGCGCTGCTCGAGTCGGTAGCTTCGGGGGCGCTAACACCCGAAGACGCTACGGAGCGGCTCCGTGCCCTTCCATTCGAAGACCTCGGCTTCGCCAAGGTCGACCACCACCGCCAGCTTCGCAAGGGATATCCGGAGACGATCTTCGCCCAAGGGAAGACACCGGAACAGGTTGTAGCGGTGGTTACACGGATGCGCGAACACGGAAGCAACGTGCTCGTCACCCGCTGCTCCGCCGAGGTCGTCGAGGCCGTTCTCGGGGCGCATCCCGATTCCGTACACCATGCCGAGGCGCGCGCCCTCACCATTACCGTGGAGCCGCTCCAACAACTTGACGGTTACGTAGCCGTAGTATCCGCGGGCACGTCGGATATTCCCGTGGCGGAGGAAGCCGTTGTAGCTTGTGAATCCATGGGCACGGCCGTCGAACGCGTTTACGACGTCGGCGTGGCAGGCATCCACCGGCTCCTGGACCGCCGTTCAACACTGCAAGGCGCCAATGCCGTTGTCGTATGCGCGGGCATGGAAGGCGCGCTTCCCAGCGCCGTCGGCGGCCTCGTGGACAAGCCGGTTATCGCCGTACCGACAAGCATCGGATACGGCGCGAGTTTTGGGGGCGTCACCGCCCTTTTGGGAATGCTCAACTCTTGCGCTACCGGCGTCTGCGTCGTCAATATCGATAACGGATTCGGCGCGGGCGTCTTGGCAGGCATGATCAACCGAATTGCGAACGGAAAGAAGTAGACATGCGAATCCTTTACATCGATTGTTTCTCCGGGGCGAGCGGCGATATGCTTGTCGGCGCTTTGCTCGACGCCGGGGCCGATTTCGCCCGGCTTCAGGCTGGGCTGGACTCACTTGGCGTGGCAGGCTACGAAATCGCGGTCGAACGCGTGAAGAAGAAGGGCATCGAGGCCGCGCAATTCAAGGTCCTGCTCAGCCCGGACGTCAAACAACCGCACCGCCACCTCGCCGACGTTGTCGCGATTATCGAGCAGGGCGATCTGCCTGATACGGTAAAGGCGGCCGCCACGGAGACATTCCGCCGCATCGCCGTGGCCGAGGCCAAGGTCCACGGCAGCACCGTCGAAAAGGTCCACTTCCACGAAGTCGGGGCCGTGGACTCCATCGTCGATGTTGTGGGGGCCAATCTCGCACTGGAACTGCTGAACATAGAGCGCGTTACGGCCTCTCCGCTGAACGTCGGCGGCGGGTTCGTCGAGGCCGCCCACGGCGTGATGCCGGTTCCCGCTCCGGCCACAGCCCTCTTGCTCGAAGGGATTCCTTCCTACGGAACCGAAGACGCCGGTGAACTTGTGACGCCCACAGGCGCGGCCCTGGTGGGGCAGTGGGCCGAGACTTACGGCCCGATGCCCCTACTGCGAACGGCCACCGTCGGCTATGGGAGCGGCTCACGCGATTTGCCCGATCGGGCCAACGTGCTTCGCGTTTTCATCGGCGAGGCTGACGGACTACTCCCGGGCCTCGAGCCGATCACGATAATCGAGGCGAATATCGACGACATGAATCCGGAGCTGTATCCCCCCCTGCTCGCCGATGCCCTCGAAGCGGGTGCGCGCGACGCCTTCATCGCTCCCGTCATAGGGAAGAAAGGGCGGCCGGCCCACGTGGTGACGGTGCTATGCGACAACGAGCGAACCGCCGAGGCGGCGGCCGCGCTGTTTCACGGCTCGACCACCCTTGGTGTACGCATTCGGACGGAGCACCGCGTATGCCTTCCCCGCGAATGGAAATCCGTCGCAACCGCCTGGGGCGAAGTACGCGTCAAGATTGCCGCGTTTGACGGCCGGCCGAGCAGTGCAGCGCCGGAATTCGAGGACTGCCGGACGCGCGCACAAGAGGCGGGCGTAACCGTGCGCGCCGTTTACGAAGCCGCGCTCGCCGCGGCACTTAAGGGAGAATGGAGCGATGGCTGAGCGGATCGCTTTGTATCCGGGGAGTTTCGACCCGCCCACCTACGGGCATCTTGACTTGATCCAGCGGGCCACAAAGATTTTCGACCGGCTCATTGTAGGCGTTGCCCGAAACAACGCCAAGCAATGCACGTTCTCCGTCCCCGAGCGGATTGCCATGCTCGAAGCCATCTCGGAGGGCATGCCCACCGTCGAGGTCCGGAGCTTCGAGCGGTTGAGCGTTGATTTCGCGCGCTCCTGCAAGGCCGTCGCCTTGGTGCGCGGCCTTCGGGCCACCTCGGACTTCGAGTACGAACTGATGATGGCTATGACGAATCGCGAACTCAATGCCGAGGTGGACACGGTGTGTCTCATGCCCAGTGCTCAACATCAATTCTTGAGCAGTCGCGTGGTTAAGGAAGTGGCGCAGTTTGGAGGGGATATCACGCCCTTCGTGCCCGAGGAAGTCGCCGAACGCGTCGTTGCGAAGCTCCGGGCAGGTTAGTAGTCCGGCAAGAACTCTCGGGCCCCGTCATTCGGTGGCTTTCTGGCCGCCCGCCCCCCCCTAGAGCGCGGTGATCTCCCGATAGACGAGTTGGCCCACCTCCCGGGAGAACAGCATCGCAAAGTGTCCCTTGCCGACAACGCGGATGTTCTTTGCCTTCCCGAACTCCCCGCTGTTCTGAGGCACAACGACATTGTCGTGGACGCTGAAGATCGACACGTGCTTGATGCGCGAGGGCTGATTCTCGTCGCGGTTCAGGTTCAATAGCCACTCGCTTCCCACACACATCTGGTGGGCGTTGACCCCCGGCGCAAGCCGCGCCAGACGCGAACCATGATGCGGCGTGCCGACATAGATCACCTTGACAACCCTGTCCCCGCCGCCGAAGCGCTCGACGTACGCCCGGGCCACGAGCCCCCCCATGCTGTGGCCTATCAGGATCACCTTCCCCGCGCGGGTGGTATCGCAAATCCGGTTCACGCGCGCAGCCAACTGCTGGGCGAAGTCGTCAATATCTCCGAACTTGGGATAGAGATTGAGCGTGAAGACGTTCCCCAAGCCGCGCCGCCGCAAGTAGTTAACCATGGGGGCCCAAACGCCTGCGTTCATGCCGTATCCATGGACCAAGAGCACCGGATAATAGCTTCCGATAGAGACACTGCCCCGGCGCATTGTCACCAAGCGGCGCGAGAAAGGAATGAGCAGCGAGACAAGCACCAGAAATGCCAGAAGGTCGGCCAGCACAAGCCGGAGGCCACCTAGTGGCCCCACCTTCGCATCGGGCGGCCGCGGCGTGCGCCACACGTAGGCGAACACGAATGCAACCAAGGGCATCATCACGCGCAAGAGGATCAACGCCGTCACGAGTAGGACGATGATCATCCCGATCGGGAAACCGATCACCGATACTTGCCAAAGCCAAAGGCAGGCAAGGAGGTACAACACCGCCTCCAGCCCGAATGCTAGCGCCAAACCTGGTGAAATCATGGCCCCAAATGCTCCTTGATGCCGGAACACCAGCACGCTACCATCTGGACAAGCGCTTGTCAATGGCGTGGCCACGGGTCCGGCCTGCAAGTCCACTCCTCTCCCGCGACCCCAGGTCCCGGTTTAGAACGTCTATAATGTATGTAGACACGGTAATGGGACAAACCGGCAATGTTTGGAAGAAAACGGCAAAACGATGGCGAACTTGTCCGACGGGTTATGTCCGGCCAGCAAGAGGATTTTGACATCCTCGTAGAGCGCTACTTGCCGATGGTTCACGCCATAGCCTACGCACAGACGGGCAACCGCGAAGACGCCCTCGACGTGGCCCAAGAGGCTTTCCTAAAGGCGTTTAGGTCGCTCGATACTCTGCGTGAGCCTGCCCGATTCAAGTCCTGGCTACTCACAATTGCCCGAAACGCGGGCGTATCCCTCGTCCGCTCCCGACAGCGCCATCGGGAGGCGCTCGATGAAGTTGCTCCTCATACCAGAGCCTACTCTCCCGATTTCGGGGGACGTGAACTCAGAGCGATGCTCCGGGGGCAAGTCATGGCAATGGATCCAATCCACCGCGAGATACTCCTCCTTTTCTACTTCTCCGGCCTCAACATTTCCGAGATCGCCGCCTCGCTGGATATCTCGAAGAATGCCGTCAAGAAGCGTCTTTACCGTGCGCGGAAGGCCCTGAGCAGCAATCTTATCAATCAAATGCACGATGTTTTCGAGGACGAACGTCCCCGCAAGTCCGATGCGCGCGCCATCGCCGCGACCGTGGCCTCGGCCACAGCCCCGTGGAAGACCGCCTTGGGCACGGGCGCAACAGTCCTAACGGCCGGTACCGGCACAGTGGCCGGCATAAGCGCGGTGTCCATGGCCGGACTAGGCGTCGCTGCCGTCACCGTGATGGCGGCGGGCGTCTGGGCCGTCGGCCATTACACGTCGAAAGGACTCCAAGAACCACCATCGTCAGAGACCGCCGTCACTGACTCCGCAGATCCGACAAGTGCACGCCTTCATCCTATCGATGCGGGAGGCGTGGTTCTTGCCGACCCGGACGATTCCCCTCCCGTCAACGTCCTCACGCCCACCCCCGTACACCGCAATGTCATCGTGCCTAGTTCAGCGCCGGCGGTCGAGCGCTTTGGCCCGGTTCCCGCTGCCCTCGACGGCCTCCCCGCCATCACGTCCGGCGAAGCGTCGGTGTACTGCCCACCGGAATTTGCCTCGCTCGAAGCGCAAGGCCCCCCCACGTACTCAACCGCCGACAGCACTCCCGAAAAGGGAAGCGGCGCAGGATCTTCCGCATCGGACAAGGGCGGAAAAGCCCCACTCCCTGAGGGGGCGCCCGCCAAGGCCTCGCCTGTTCAATAGACCAGCGCGCGGAAGTTTCGGACTGTGTGGAAGGTGATGAGATTGCCGTCGTGGGCGTCCTTCGCGCGGTGGTCGCCCGAGCGCGACAGGACGTGCAGGTCATCCCCGTCGAAAACCATCGAAGCGTAGTGCCTCCCTTGACCGTAGGTTCCCGAGTCGGCGATCCGGCAGGCGAACACCCAGTCCATACAGTTCCGCGAGAAGTATAGGACAAGGCGATGCCGCTCGTTATTGGGCCATTTGTGGTGTTCCGCTTCGTCGCGGTCCTTGGTGAGCCGATCGGGGCGCGTCATCGAGTCGGTGGACTGGTTGGCCAGCAGCCAGAACAGCTTCGTCTGCCCGTCGTAGAGGATGTGGAACTTCATATAGCCGCCGGGACAGGGCACGTATAAGATAGGCTCCCCGGAGGGCGCCCGCTCGAGAGATACAGTGATAGCTCCCGAGTCGTCCTCGACGGCCTTGGCGATGGCCGCATATCCCGTCAATCCGGTGTAGGCACGCAGCCACAAGTGAAATGTCCGGCCTGCCGAGTCGTACCAGACATGGTCGGGATCGGTGAACTGAACGACATTCGTTTCGAGCCATCCTCGTGTCTGCTCGGCGAAGAAGGGAATGCCTACGAGGTGCGCCGGGCCGAACAGCTCGAGGGCCTGGGTGAAGTTGAGCTCACTCGAAAAGGTCCACGAATCGCGTCGCGTCAGGTCGGCCCCCTCCTCTGCTCGCATAAGCACTGGGGCGAGGGAGGATGGACCGCCGTCGTCGTCGGTCTTGCGTTCCATGACGAGGTAGACGCGGCCGCCAACGTAATGGACATTGCACGGAGCCTGGTGCCAGCGTTGGCCGTGCGTCAACGGAACCACCGGCCCCCATGTCGTGCCGCCGTCATCGGAGCGAGTCACACCTAGATCTTCGAACTGCCCAAGGACATACACCGCGCCGCCCGCGGCGAAGGGCCGGGCGTGTTCCAAGGGGATATCGGCGCGATGGCTCCATGTCTTGCCCCGGTCATCGCTGGTCCAGATCTTCGCTTTGTGAGGATATCCATTGGCCGTGAATTTCATGCCCGGCAGGTGCTCGACTCCGGGCCCGCCCTGATCCATTGTCGCCACCAGGCGGCCGCCGGGGAGCCGGGCCAGCCCCGGGCTATAGGCGTAAACCGTTGCAGGATCGGGCGATTCGTAGACGATCGTCTCGTCGGCCGCAATGGGAATCGCCGAAACGCCCTTGCCTTCCTCTCCCGTAACACCTGCACCCATGGCAGCGCCCGCTACCACGGGACTCACCGCCGTAGCCTGTAGAAACTCGCGTCGCTTCATCGCGTGTCCCGTCCTTTCTCAGAGATGCCTTCTGGGCGAACGCAGCGGCCCGTTCGCTTTCTGACTTTACCACGCCGAGCCTGGCGTTTGCAGTCCTGCGAGAATCCCCAAAGAAGTCTTGAACGCCCTGGGCGCAACACCTATGATCAGACTTTGCCCGCGGCGGTCACGGGCGGATTCTCGACCAACCTAATCAGTCTGGAGGACGATCGTATGAAGAGGAGTGTAAGGGGACAGCTTCTAATCGCCGTGCTGGTGGTCGCGGCGTGCTCAACATCATCGTGGGCGGCGGTGGATTTGTCGTCGGCCGTTATCGTCCCGAAACCAGCGGAGGGGGTCGTTCTCAAGGCGGCCCAAATGCTGCAGGAGGAACTCGCGGAGCGCTCCGGAGTCGAACTCGCCATCGCCGATGATGCTCCTGCGGGCGGCCCGGCGATCCTCATCGGCACGGCGGATTCGATCACGGGCGTCGAAGTCCCCGCCAAAGCCGAAGCGTACGGCGTCGCTCTGGATGGAAACACCGTGAAACTCGTTGGGCGTGATGTGCGCGGCGCCATGTTCGCCGCCGGGCGGCTGATCCGCCTGGCGGATTGCGGCCCGGGCACGCTGGCCCTGGTCCTGGCCGCCCCCGTCGCCACCGCCCCGGATGTACCTGTCCGCGCGCATCAGCTCGCCTATCGAAACACAGCCAACACCTATGATGCGTGGACTGTGGACATGTACGAGCAGTACATCCGGGACCTGATCCTATTCGGCTGCAACGGCATCGAATTGATCCCGAACCTTGACCCGGATAAGAAAGACGGCCCAGTCATGGCGGAAGCCATGCGCGCCATGAACGTGAAATTGGCCGCGGTTATCGCGTCCTACGGCATCGACGTCTGGCTTTGGTCGCCTGTCATGGCGGAGAAAGATGAGGATGTTACGACGCCTGAAGGCAAGAAGGAGGCTCTCGAAAAACGCCAGGCCATGTTCGCGGACTTCCCGGTGATCGACCACTTCTTTGTGCCCGGCGGCGACGACGGCAACACGCCCGCTGAGTACCTCGTGCCATTCCTGGAAGATCTTGCCCCGCTACTCAAGGAGTCCCATCCGAACGCGAAGCTCTGGGTGTCGAACCAGACCTTTACGCTCGAAGAAAACGACTATTTCTTCGGCTACCTTGCCAAGGAGGCCCCCGAATGGTTGGCGGGCGTCGTGTACGGCCCGTGGACGAAGATGGGCTGGGAGGAGATGCGTGCGCGTACGCCGAAGCGCTTCCCGCTCCGGCGCTACCCGGACATCAATCATACCGTCCGCTGCCAGTATCCCATCCCGAACTGGGATCCCATCTTCGCGAACACCGTCAACCGGGAGCCCATGATGCCCATGCCGAAGATGCAGAAACACATCTATCTCCGGTATAGGGACATCACAGATGGCTTCGGCACGTACTCGGACGGGATCCACGATGATCTCAACAAGGTCGTCTGGAGCGTCTACGGCTGGGATCCCAAGGCCAACCTGGACACCTTGCTCGAGGAATACGGCAAGGTCTGGTGGGGCGCTGCATTGGCCGATGACGTTGCCAAGGGCTTGGCGATGTTCGAGGAGAACTGGCAGGGGCCAATCCTGGAGAACACGACTATTCCCAAGACCTTGGCACTTTGGGAAAGTATCGCGGAGCGCTGCGCCGATTTTGACACGAACTGGCGCGCCCAAATGTACCTCTTCCGCGCGCGTTTCGACGCGTACGTGCAGGAAAAGGCTCGCGCCGAGTCCCGCTACGAAGAGGCCGCCTACGCCGCACTGGCCAAAGCATCCGCCGTCGGCGCGGATACGGCCATCGCCAACGCCCTCGCGGCGCTGGCCAAAGCCGACGCCCCCATCGCCCCCGAGCTCCGCAAAGGCATCGAGGACCTGGGGCCCGTCCTGCTGAAGAGTATCGGCTACCAGTTGAGTGTGAAGGAGCCTTACAAGGCGAGGAATCCCGAACGCGGCGCCATGCTGGATTGGTTGGATCAGCCCCTCAATGACCGCCCCTGGCTCGAACAGCAGTTCAAGTCGATCCTGGACATGGCGGACAAGTCGGCCCAGTTGGCGGCTATCGATAGGCTCGTGAACTGGACGGATCCCGGCCCCGGTGGCTTCTACGACAACCTCGGCACCGTTGGTGAGTTCTCACACGTCGTGTACCAGCAGACCTGGGAGCAAGACCCCTCCGCCTGCCACTCGCCCCGTGTGGCCTTCCCATACTACAAGGCCGACAAAGAGGAGATTGCTAAGGCGCAGAGCGCCTTCGAGGAGGCCAACGCAACATTCAAGGAAGAGCAACAGGCCAAAAGGAGGTCCGGCCCCAGGCCTCGCCAGGAACTTCGCATGTCCTGGCAATCGCAGATGACGGCCCAGTACGGCACGCCCCTCAAGATGCACTATAACGGGCTCGACCCCGACGCAACCTACCGCCTACGCGTGACTTACGCGGGGCGTTACCACCCGACCATGACGCTCACCGTGAACGACACTTACGGTATCCACGGCCCGGTGAAACAGCCCAGTCCCATCTGGCCGGTCGAGTACTACATCCCCCATGAAGCCACGCAGGATGGCACGCTCGACCTCGAATGGAATCTCGTTGACGGGCGCGGTTGTATGGTGTCCGAGGTCTGGTTGATCCAACAGTAACGCTGAGACGCATACTGAGGCGGGACGCGGCCGGCGACAAGAATCGGCCACGTCCCGCTTCGCTTTTCCTGGGGAAGCCCCGACGCGGGAAAGCCCACCCCGGCAAGTCCTCTCTGGACTTATGCGGGTGGCTCACGGCCGGCCCAACGTGCTAGGCTGGGCTCGTCAACAAGTTGCCCGCCGGGAAAATCCGGCAAATCGCAATTATCCGACGCCTTATCGATCGGAAGGAGTTAAACACGCCATGTCGCTCAAGCAAGCGTTAGCGGGAATGCTGCTGGTAGCTGTGACGGTATCCTGCGCCCATCGTTCCACGGACACGGTGCTCATCCTGCACACGAACGACATTCACGGCCACATCCGTGAGGGAGCGGACGGCGTGGGCGGCATGGCACGCGTGGGCGGCTACATCCGCCAGGTGACGGCCAAGCGGCCTGACACGCTATTACTCGACGGGGGCGATGTTAACAACAAGGGCGACATGCTGCCCGGCGTAACAAAGGGACGTGCGCTCTATCAGATCATGGGAATGATCGGCTACGATGCCACGGTTCCCGGCAACCATGAGTTCTATTACGGTTCGGCACACACAGTAGACTTGGCGCAAGGGGCGACATTCCCCTCACTATGCCTTAACGCCTTCGACGAATCCGGAAAACCGCTGCTGTCCGGCTCGCAGATCTTCGACGTGGACGGCATGAAGGTGGGCGTCATTGGCCTGACAGTCAAACGTTCGGAAGAGACCTTGACGCTAGAGGACTCATGCCCGCTGCTGGCGCGCGAGGCCGAGCGGCTCGAACCGGATGTGCATCTACTGGTGGCATTGTGTCATTTGTCTTCAAGAGATTGCGCCACGGTATCGCGGGCTGTCCCGGCGATAGATGTGTTCATTGGCGGCCACTCGCACGAGAAGCTCTTCAAACCAGTCGTGGTGAAGGAAACCGGCGCCGTCATCATCGAGGCCGGCGCGTGCAGCCAATACGTGGGCCGGCTCAAGGTCAAGGTGGACCTCGACACCGAGGAAGTGCTTGCTCACAAGGGCAAGCTCGTCCCCATGAGGTCCAAGTACGCCGACTCCGACGCCGAGCTGCGCGATTGGATCGCCCAGCAAGAGCGCCTCATCTGCCCGGAGGTGGATGAGACCGTAGGGACATGCCGTCAGGAGGTCTCCCGCCGGAGCATGGCCAGACTCCTTGCAGAAGCTCTGTTCGACACAGGCGAAGCCGACGTGGCGTTGGCGCGCACGGGCACTTTTTGCCGTGGCCTGCCGGAGGGAACCATCACCTACAACACGCTTTATCGGACCTTGCGCCTGGGAGAGCAGCCCCCCGTGGTGGTCGAGTTGTCAGGCAGGGAAATCCTGTTCTACCTCGAGCAGACGCCCAAGGCCGTGGACATATCGCAGTGGGCGGGCTTCACGGTGGACATCGCCGTTGAAAACGCGAAAGAGAGCGGAACCGTCGTCACGTCGGATCTCGCCCCGGATCACGTATATCGCGTCATCATGCCCGAAGATGAAGCCCGGGAGATGCTCCCGTGCATCGGCGCCGAAGGCCGCGAGTTACGGCCCTGCGCGTTCACGCTGTCTGAGACACTCCTACCTTACGCGGCGCGGCTCGGGCAAGGTTCAGATACGCTCGACGCTATGGCCGTGCCGAAGCCCGAACTGCCGCCGAAGAGCGCGGGATAGGCCAGGCAAACCAGGGAACGGTCCTACTTCGCCGTGGCGGCGTCGGTAGTACTCGGTGCATGGCTGCTTTCCATCGCCAACCGGAACGCCAACCGGGAATCGGCTCCCCGGTATACGTTAGAATGCAGCCGGCCTCGCAGTACACATGTTTGGAAAGGACTCTCATATGAATGGGCGTCAACTCGCCGAAGCGTTCCACGAAGGCCGCCGGGTGTACGGCTCGTGCATCGTATCCACCTCGCCGCTCTGGCCCGCGATGATCGCCGGGTTGGGCCTTGATCTCGCCTTCATCGATACCGAGCATATCCCCATAGGCCGCAGCGACTTGGCCTGGATGTGCCAGATGTATACCGCGTTGAACATGGCCCCCGTCGTCCGCATTCCGAAGCCTGATCCTTATCAGGCCTGCATGGTGCTGGACGGCGGCGCCGCCGGTGTCGTCGCACCGTACATGGAATCAGTCGAAGAAGTGAAGGAACTGCGCGGGGCCGTCAAGTTCCGCCCACTGAAAGGGCGCCGGCTGTCCCGGTTTCTCGACGGCCATGAGGAACTGGAACCTAAGTTGGCTGCCTACCTCGAAGAGCGAAACGCCAACCGCCTGATGATTGTCAATATCGAGAGCGTCGCCGCTCTTGAAGCGCTCGAGCAGATCCTTGCCGTACCGGACATCGACGCCCTCCTCATCGGCCCCCACGACCTATCGCTGAGTCTTGGCCTCCCCGAGGAATACGGGCACCCGACCTTCAATGAGGCGGTGAACCTCATCATTCGCAAGGCTCGCGCCCATAACGTCGGCGTGGGACTACACTTCTCCTTCGGCATCGAGCACGAGATCCGGTGGGCAAAAGAGGGAGCCAATCTTATTCTGCACAGCGGCGATTTCTTCCTCGTCCGCGATAGGATGGCGGACGATTTCGCCCGATTCCGCGAGGAACTCGGCGACATGCCGCCTGGCGCCCGGGACAGCACTCATGAGGACGGCGCTTCAGGCGTCGTGATTGTCTAGCGCGCGGGCGCTTGAAACAAGACGATTCCCGGCTTACGATAGGCGCCTTCACGCCGCATCAGGAGATATCGCCCCCAACATGAAATCCAACGCCATCGGACTGAACGACGCACAGCAGCAAGCCGTCGAGCAAGGCGACGGACCGACCCTCGTCTTGGCCGGCGCCGGCACCGGCAAGACTCGCGTTATCGTCGAACGCATTGTCTGGCTCATCAACGAACGCGGTGTAGATCCCCGCAATATCCTCGCCCTGACCTTCACAAACAAGGCAGGAGGAGAAATGCGTTCGCGCGTAGCGTCTCGCCTCGGAGCCGAACGCCTCGCCGCATGGATCGGCACGTTTCACGCCTTCGGTTTGACGATGCTCCGCCGCGAAATGACGCGTCTTGGGCGGCCCGCCACGTTTTCCATCTTCGACGACGCGGATCAACTCGCTCTCATAAAGCGCCAGATCCGCGAGTTGCCCAAGGAGTTCGACCGCGTCTCCCCGCGGGCCGCCCTCGAGTGGATCAGCCGCCGGAAGCAGGCGCTGAACGGCCCTCCACAACCAAGTGAGGCGGGAACGCCCGAGGAGGTAACCTTCTCGGAGCTCTGGACTCGATACCACGCCGCCCTCAAGCGGGCCGCCGGAGTGGATTTCGACGACCTCCTTGTCCTGCCGGCCAAATTGCTCGAACAAGATGAGGAAGTCCGCGCCCGGTATCGCCGCCGGTACCGCTACGTACTCGTCGACGAGTACCAGGACACCAATCACGCCCAGTACCGCATCGCCCATTGCCTCGCCGCGGAACACGGTAATTTGTTCGTCGTCGGCGACGAGGATCAGAGCATCTATTCCTGGCGCGGTGCGGACCTGCGCAATATCCTCGACTTTGAGGAAGATTTCCCCAACGCCACCGTCATCCGGCTTGAGGAGAACTACCGAAGCACTTTCGCCATCCTCAATGCCGCAAACAGCCTTGTCGCCCACAACGTCAATCGGTTGGGCAAGACGCTCCGGCCGGCAAAACCGGGCGGCGCCGCCGTCCGGCTGTATCATGCTCCCGACGGCGAAGATGAGGCCCGGTTCGTGGCGGAGGACATCACGGCAAGGGAGTTGCCGTCCAGGGACGTGGCCATCCTTTTCCGCACTCACGCGCAGTCTCGCCTCCTCGAAGAAGCCATGCGGCGAAAAGGCCTGGCCTACGTCATCGTGGGCGGCATCGCCTTCTACGCGCGTAAGGAGATCAAAGATGTCCTCTGTTATCTTCGTCTGCTCGTGAATCCCGCGGACGACGAGGCACTGAGACGCATCCTGAACGTACCGCCGCGCGGCTTCGGCGCGAAGACCGTCGAACAGATCGAGGAGTATGCCAAGGCTCGCGGCGCGTCCCTGCTCACCGTCCTCCATGATCTCGAGGGCGACCAAACCGTCCGCCCCCTGGCCCGCGATAGCGCGGCCAAGTTCGTCCACCTCATCGATGACCTGGCCCTAGCCGCCGAGACGGCCCCCGTGGCCGACCTAGTGAGAAACCTGCTTGAGGTTACGGAATACAGAGCCTACGTGCAGGCCGACGACGCGAAAACCTTCAGAGATCGACTCGAAATAGTCGACGAATTCATCTCAGCCTGCGCCCATTTCGACGAAAACGGAGGGGCCGGGTTGGCGGCCTTCCTTCAGGATCTTGCCCTCCAAACCGACTCCGACGGATGGGATCCCGAGAGCCCGGCCGTCACGTTGATGACCTGCCACAACGCCAAGGGCCTTGAGTTCGATCACGTGTTCCTGGTAGGTTTGGAGGAGGGATTGTTGCCGCATGGAAGCGCGCTGGATTCGGACCTCGAGATCGAGGAGGAGCGGCGCCTTTGCTACGTGGCCATGACGCGGGCCAGGGAAACACTGACCCTCACGGCTGCCCAGGCGCGTACCATGTACGGCGAGTACCGCGACAGGGAGCCATCTCGCTTCCTGGACGAGATACCTACGAATCGAATTGCCCTGGTAGGCGGCGCAAAGGAGGCCCAGGCGCCCGCCCCAACGCCTCGACCGGCCGTTCCAAAGGCCGACTCGGGACAACTCAAGACGGGCACGCGCGTCAGGCATGCCCGGTTTGGGCCGGGCACGGTGTTATATACGAAGGGAACGGGTAAGAAGCTACGCGCGCGGATTCGCTTCCAGACGGGACGTGTCCGCGATTTCAGCGTTGCCAATACTCCGCTTGAAATCATTGCGGGAGAGGGCCGGTGAGTCTCGAGGAACTGCGAAAACGTATCGACGCGTTGGACGCCGAAATCCTGGGGCTGCTCAATGAGCGCGCCAATTGCGCCATCGAGATCGGCAGGATCAAGAAATCCAACAACGCGGCTTGCTACGTACCCGAACGCGAGAAGGCCATTTTCGAGAAGCTGAAGCGCCAGAATCCCGGCCCCTTGCCGGATAAGGCGGTCAAGGCGATCTACCGCGAGGTGATCAGCGCAATCCGGGCGCTGGAAAGGCCCATCACCGTGGCTTTTCTCGGCCCCAAACACACGTTCAGCCATATGGCAGCGCTCCGCATCTTCGGATCCACCGCCGACTACCACCCCGTCGCCTCGGTTTCAGACATCTTCACCGAGGTCGAACGCGGCCGCATCGACTACGGCGTCGTACCTGTCGAAAGCTCGATGGGCGGCGGCGTCAGCGATACGCTCGACCGCTTCGTGATATCCGACCTCAAGATCATTAACGAGATCCTCTTGCACGTATCCCACAATCTGCTTGCCAACTGCAGCCTCGACGAGATCGCCAAGGTCTACTCGAAAGACCAGTCCTTCGTACAGTGCCGCAACTGGCTCAAGGCGAACCTGCCGAACGCCGATCTGATTGCCACGTCAAGCACCGCGGAAGCCGCCCGGATCGCCGAGGGTGAGCCCGGCGCCGCCGCGGTGGCCAGTAAGCTCGCCGCCGAAGCGTACGGCGTAAACATCCTTGTCGAGCGTATCGAGGACGCTCCCCATAACTACACAAGATTCTTCCTCATCGGCCACCAGATGGCCAAGCGCACGGGACACGACCGAACCTCAGTGCTCATATCCACCAAGGATCGCCCCGGGGCGCTGTACGATCTTCTGATGCCGTTTGCGGGCGCAGGCATCAACCTCACGCGCATCGAGTCGCGGCCGTCTCGAAAGAAGGCATGGGAGTACGTCTTCTTTGTGGACATGTTCGGCCACGTCGATGATCCCGGCGTACGGCAGGCACTCGATGAAGTAGGCGAAAACGCCAACGAGCTAAAGGTGCTCGGATCATTCCCCGTTGGCGACGTCGAGCAATGAACTGAGGCAAAGACAGTCAGAGCGTCTTGGGAGGAAATACGGTGAAGTGGCTAGGCATTGCAGCGGTACTTGTCGTGATCGTGGCAGCCACGGGATACGTCGGGTATCGACATTTCGTTTCTAATCGGTTGACGGAGGAGGCGCTGTTCGAGGCCGTCGAGACACAGGTATACGGCGACAGCGACACGGGCTCTTCGCCCACCGAGGAAGGGGCGGCCCCGGCAGCGGCCAGTGCCCTTCCCCGCGGCGGCGGGTCCCCAATCGGCGTAAAGCTGGGCGAGGTACCAGACGTGTTCAAAGTCAAGTTTGAGTGCTCTAACGGTGATTTCATCGCGGAATTCCACAAGGATTGGGCGCCTCAAGGCGTCGCACGCGTTTATGAACTCGTGAAGGTCGGCTTCTTCAACGAGGTCAGGTTCTTCCGCGTCCTCGCAGGCTTCATGGCTCAGTTCGGTATCGCGGGCGATCCCAGGATTCAGGCCAGGTGGCGCGATAGCTACATCGAGCCCGACAAGGTGACGGCCTCTAACGTGCGAGGAACGATCACCTTCGCCATGCCCGGCATGCCGCACCCCCCCGGCGTTACGAACGCACGCCGAACCACCCAGCTCTTCATCAACTTCCAAGACAACATCAATCTCGACGACCAGGGCTTCGCGCCCGTCGGGAAAGTGGTGAAAGGCATGGAAGTGGTCGACGCAATCTATTCCGGCTACGGTGAAGGGCCGCAAGGCGGAGGCCAGGGCCCGGACCAGACTCGCATTCAAGAGGAAGGCAACGAGTACCTAGCCGACTGGCCGGAACTCGACTATATCAAACAGGCCACCTTCGTCGAATAGACGCCCCGGCTTTTGCTTTTTGTCAGGCCTCCTCGATGATCACCACCGCCACTGCGCAGGATGGTGTGTGGCTCAAGGACAGGTGAATCCGCCCACCCAGCGATACCAGGTGGGCCACGGCAGGTCCAAGCCGAAGCACCGGCCGGCGTTCCAAGTCGTGTGTCACCTCAATCTCCGCGTGAGGCCAACCTAATCTTAAGCCCGTTCCCAGGGCCTTGCCGAAAGCTTCTTTCGCGGCCCAGCGCGCGGCGAGAATCTGGGCGCGGCGGCCGGGCCGGGCGTCGGCATAGGCCAGTTCGGCTTCGCTGAACACTTTCTTGATGGCGCCCCGTTCGAGACGCCGGGCCATGTCCGCCACGTCTACGATGTCGATGCCTATACCTCGAATCATAGCGCCACCTCGTCATTCATACCGGAGGGCCTCGACGGGATCCACGGCGGCCGCCTTAACGGACGGATAGACGCCAAAGAAGGCGCCCACAGCCACGCTGAAGAAGAAAGACAGCGAGACGGACCAAGCCGAGAGCCCGATGGGCAGGGCGGGATAGACGCCTTTGATGAGGGCGGTGCCCAGCCAGCCTAGGAAGATCCCAAGCATGCCGCCAATACAGCTCAAGGTCACCGACTCGATGAGAAATTGAAGCCAGATATCGCGGCGCTTCGCGCCTACGGCCTTCCTGATGCCCACCTCGCGCGTCCGCTCACGAACCGACACAAGCATAATGTTCATGATGCCAATCCCGCCCACCAGCAGCGAGATGCACGCGATGCCCACGAGCATGAACCGCAGCATGTCCAGGATGGTACTGAAAGTGCCCAGCATCGAATCCTGGTCCGTGATCGTGAAGTCCTCCGTGTAGTCGTGTGCGGCCGTTAGAATCTCGCGGATAGAGTCGGACACCGGCTCTACGTCCTCAGGACTCCGCGCGGCTATCAGAATCTCGAAAAGCTCATCTTCCCCGCCGTGGAAAAGCTGTTGAGCACTTCTCAGTGGCACAAACACCACGTCGTCCAGGTTGACTCCCAGCGACCACCCCTTCTCCTCCATGATGCCAACGACCAAATGCTTCGAGCGATTGATCGACACGCGCTCATGGAGCGCCGTATCGTTGCCGAACAACTCCCGCTTCACGGTGGTTCCCAGCACACATACGCGATTGTTCTTGTCGATATCCTGCTCGGTGACGAAGCGGCCAATCTGCGTATACAGCTCCCGCACTTCCTCAAACTCCGGGGTCACGCCTATCACCATTGTATCGCGTCGCCGATCCCCGAAGCGGACATAGCCCGCGCCGAGAACAACCGGCGCCACACCGCGGACACCCGCCGCCTTCCGGCCAATTTCCTTGGCATTCTCGTAGGTAAGCTTCTTGAAACTCCCTGAGATCACCGGCATCATCCCCGAGGTCTCCTGTTTTCCGGGGGTGATCAGAAGAATGTTCGAGCCGAGTCCAGCGAACTCACGCTGAACGTAAACCTGCGCACTCTCCCCGAGCGAGATCAGCAGGATCACGGACATGACACCGATGATCACGCCCAGCATGGTGAGGGCCGACCGCACCTTATTCTGCGCGATGGACCGCACCGCCGTGCCGATGCATTCGAGGGGACTCATGGCACGCGCGTTTCCTTGGCCTTGCCCGCCTGGCCGGATACGGAAGAGGCGGATGCAAAGAGATCAGCGAAGCTCGAGGTCATCCACCACCTTCACCTTGACGCCGTCCTTCAACTCTTTTAGCGAGACGGACGTGACAATCGAATCGCCTTCGTTAAGCCCCGCCGTGATCTCCCGCGTATTCCAGTTACCTACGCCCGGGACGACCTCGGTGCGCACGGCCCGGCCACCGCGAATGATGTAGACGAAGCGCTGCCGGATCAGGGACTCGCTAGGTACGAACAGGGCGCCTTCTTTCTCGTCGACAAGAACCGTCACGTCCGCCGACATCCCCGGGGTGAACTTCTCCGCGCCCTCGAGTATGCGCAACTTCAGGGTCAACGTCCGGCTCAGATCCGCGTTGAGGTGGACGACAGGCGAAATAAACGTCACCTCGCCGGGGAAGTCCACGCCCCGGTAGGCATCGATGTTGATCCGGGCCTTTTGCCCCACTTGAATCTCGGCTGCGTTGGCCTCATCAAACGGCGCCTCGACATAGCAATCACGCTCCTGCACCAACTGAACGAGCGGCATCCCCATGGCTACGGCTTCGCCCACTTCAGGAAGCACCTTGGCCACGATCCCCGCGAAAGGCGCCCGCACGAAGGCCTTATCTCGCGTGGCTCGCGCGACCGTCAGGGCCGCTTCGAGCTGCTCCATGCCGGATTCCGCCGATCGGACCTCCTCTTGCCGCACCAGGTTCTCCCGCTGATTGGCCAGCGCCGTCGAGTACGTCTCCTGCGCCACACGCAGGGCCAGTTCCGTCTTGTCGAGATCGCTCTGGGAAACGGCCCGCTTTTCCGACAAGCTTTTAATGCGGTCGAAGTCCACGCGCGCGAGCTCGAGTTGAGCCTGCGTCTGACTCACCCGCGCCGCGGTAACCTCCTCGTAGATCTTCGCAGCTAAACGCGTCTGTTCGAGGCGCGACGTTCCCACGCGCAAGTTCGCCTCCGCAAGCGCCACTCGGGCATCGAGATCGGCGTGATTCAACGCGACTAGGATGGCGCCCTCTTCGACGCGCTCCCCTTCCTCGTAGGGGAGCTCCACAACCGTGCCCATCAGCTCGGACGCAACCATGGCATCAAGACGCGGCACCACGGAACCTGAGGCAATGGCCGTCACCGTCTGCTCTACGTGCCCCCGGGTGATCCGCATAGCCGTCACATCGACCGGCTCCTCGCGACTGACGAAGAGCACCGGCGATACGATCACGATGAGCCCGATCGCCCACGCGGCGAATTTGGCTACGGGATATCGTCGTTTAGGCATTCGTCTCCCACCACTTTGCCGTCGCGCAGACTCATGATCCGCTGCGCACACTCGGCGATCTCGCGTTCATGCGTCACGATAACAATGGTATTGCCCTTCCTGTTGAGTTCGTGGAACAACTCGAGGATGGTGGCCCCACTGGCCGTATCCAGGTTTCCCGTCGGCTCATCCGCAAACACAATCGAAGGCCGGTTCACCAAGGCCCGCGCAATGGCAACGCGCTGCCGCTGGCCACCCGACAACTCGTTCGGCCGGTGATCGGCCCTGTCGCCCAATCCCACCGCCTCAAGCGCCTCCATGGCACGCTGTTCCCGTTCTCTCCTGGGCACCGCATCATACAGGAGAGGCAATTCGACATTGCCCAGGGCCGTGCTGCGCGGAAGCAGGTTAAACGTCTGAAATACGAATCCGATCTCATGATTGCGCAATTCGGCCAGGCGATTCTCCGGCAACCGATCCACCGGCATCCTGTCCAGCGCGTATGTCCCGGACGTTGGACGCGAAAGACACCCCAGAATATCCATCAACGTCGTCTTGCCGGAGCCTGAAGGCCCCATGATCGCGACAAACGCGCCCCGCTTGATAGTAAACGTGACGCCCTGCAACGCCCGGACCACGGTTGTGCCCATGGCGTAGTCCTTCGTCAAGTCGCGCACCGCGATGAGCGGCGTGTCCAAGGCTTCGACATCCATGAGTCGGCATTCTAACACACGAGGGCCCGCTGCGCGTTCACCAGCGCGCCGGGACATTGATCCATGCCTGCGTTTGGGTCACACTGTCGTTGATGATGTACACACCTCGCAAGACTCTGCCAAGCACCCGGCAGAATGGGCCGCGCGGGCGCACGGGAAACTCAGCGGCGAGGCGTATCGCGAATGTCGCTTAGGCAGAAAGTCGTCCTTATCCTCCTGCTCGTCACGGCGGTATCCGTGACGGTGAATTACATCACCCAGCAGAAGGTCCTTCTGCCGAGCTTCACGGAACTCGAGCGCGTCGAGGCGCGCAAAGATATGGATCGGTGCGTCGGCCTGCTGCAGCGCGAGATGGATCACCTCGACCAGATCTGCTTCGATTGGGCGGCCTGGGATGACACCTACGCCTTTGTGCAGGGAAGAGATCCTGACTATGTGAGGTCGAACCTTGGCCTGTCCACCTTCACGGATAATCGGATCAATCTCCTCTATATCCTTAACACCAAAGGGCGTGTTGTCTGGGGACGCGCCTACGATCTCGAGGCGGCTAAGCAGATTGACATCCAGGAATTCCCGCACACCGCATGGGCTCTTACCCACCCCCTGCTCCAGCTCAAACGCCCCACGCGCGTCATATCCGGCGTCTTTCTCACCACCACCGGCCCCATGCTTGTCGCGTCGTGTCCTATCATCCACAGCAACAATCAAGGCCCCATCCGCGGCGCCATGGTTATGGCGCGTTGGCTCGATGACAACATGGTGCGCGAGATCGGCGCGCAGGCAAACGTGCAGTTCCGCCTCTGGCCGATGAGGCCCGGCTACGTCCCGGAACACGTGCACGAAAGGATCACCAAGTTCTCGGAAGGACAGGACTATCACTTCGAGAGCACCTCTTCACACTTCCTTGCCGTACACACCACGTTCCCAGACGTCACCGGCCGCCCAGCCCTTCTCTTGCGGGTGGACGCGCCCAGAAACATCACGGCTCAAGGCAAGGCCGCCGTCCGCTTCACGGCACGCGCCACCATTGTCGTCGCCCTTGGCGTCGTGGTCATCCTCCTCGTCTTCTTGCGCTCCGCGGTGATCATGCCCCTCCAACGACTCACGCGGCACGTCAGCACCGTCAATAAAACGTCCGAACTCGCCCTGCTCACGGACATCTGGAGCCAGGACGAGCTCGGCCGGCTCACCCGTGAATTCAACAACATGGTACGCCGCGTACAAGGCGACGCCGCCCAGCGCCGGGAAGCCGAAAGGGCGCTTCAGCAAAGCGAAGGCCGCATTCGCGCCATTCTCACCACCGCCCCGGACGGCGTCATCACGGTCCGCGATGACGGCGCCGTTGAGTCGTTCAATCCCGCCGCCGCCCGCATGTTCGGCTACACCCCCGAGGAGATCATCGGTTGCCACGTCGATATGCTGCTGGAGCCCGCGAGCGAGAAGACCGCCACCAGCCTGAGGCGATTCCTGGCGCCCAGCAAAGGCGACTCCATCTCCGGACACAAATTCGTGGGCAAGCGGAAGGACGGCACCACATTTCCCTTACACGTGACAAGAAGCGCGCCGGGCGACGCCCCCGACGATTCCCCCCTGACCCTGATCGCTCGGGACATCACCGAACTCAACCGAATGTATGAGAAACTCCGCGAAACCGAACACCTTGCCGCCATCGGCGAACTGGGCGCCTCGGTGGCCCACGAAATCCGCAATCCCCTGGCCGGCATCAGCGGCGCCGCCCAGATTCTGAACAATCCCAAAATCGCAAGCGAGACGCGCGACCGCGCCGTCCACGAGATCCTCAGTGAAGTCACCCGCATGGAGCGCACCGTTCACGACTTTCTCCTCTTCAGCAGGCCGTGGCAGCCCGAGAAGAAGACCTGTGATGTGCGCGACCTGGCGGAACAGATCTGTCGCTCCGCGTCCGAGCAGGATCAATTCGGGGGAATCTCCTTTGCATTCGATGGCGAGCCAACGCTTAACGCCGCGGTGGACGCCGCACTCATCCACCAGGTAATCTTGAACCTGATTCAGAACGCCGCCCAGGCCATGACGGGCGCCGGGGAAATCCGCTTTACATTTGAAGTACGGCCCCGCGCGGCCGTGGTCACGATAAGGGACAACGGCGCCGGGATGGACGCCGCTCGTCAAGCCGAAGCGTTCCGCCCGTTCTTCACGACGAAGACCAAAGGCACCGGACTAGGCCTGCCCATCTGCAAGAGCATCGTCGAAGCCCACGGCGGCGCTATTGCGATCCGAAGTGTGGCCGGCGAAGGTACGGAAGTCGTACTGACCTTTCCAAGAGAGGACTGATAATGCCCGCTCGCATACTAGTGGTTGACGACGAACAGACGATTCGGTGGACCTTGAAGGAGTTCCTCTCCTCGGAGGGCTATGATGTGCTCGAGGCCCCCGACGGCGCGTCCGCGAACGCCATCATAGGGGAAGATGCCTTCGACTTGGCCCTGCTTGACCAGCGCCTCCCCGATACGGAGGGCATGGCCCTGCTCCGCCGCATCCATGAGACGGCGCCGGATACACCCGTCATCATCATCACGGCTTTCTCGAGCATCAACGACGCCGTCGCAGCCATGCGCGCCGGAGCGTTCGACTATGTCACCAAGCCATTCAACATGGCTGAACTCGCCATCACCATCGCCCGAGCGCTCGAAACGAGCAACCTCCGTTCCCGCATCAGAACTCAGGTGTCCCAGCAAAAGACGCAGTTCAACCTGGCCGGTATCATCGGCGAGCATCCCAGCATCGCAGCCATCCGGACACTCGTCTCAAAAATAGCAAAGAGCGGGGCATCCACCGTTCTATTGCTTGGCGAAAGCGGCACCGGCAAGGACCTAGTGGCCCGCGCCGTCCACTACGAGTCCGAGCGCGCCGATAAGCCCTTCATGAACATCACCTGCTCCGCCCTGCCCGACAACCTCCTTGAATCCGAACTCTTCGGCCACGAAAAGGGCGCCTTCACGGACGCGAAAGCCCAGAAACGCGGCCTGTTCGAGCTGGCTCATGGCGGCACGGTCTTCATGGACGAGATCGGTGAGATGTCCACAACGCTCCAGGCCAAACTGCTCCGGGTGCTCGAAGAAAAAGCATTCCGGCGTGTGGGAGGCACGGTTGACGTCAGTGTTGATGTGCGCGTCGTGGCCTCCACCAACCGCGACCTCCAGAAAGACATTGAGGAACGTGTGTTTCGTGAAGACCTCTACTACCGCCTCAGCATCCTCCCAATTGTCATTCCTCCCCTCCGGGAACGGCGTGAGGATATCCCCCTGCTCGCCGAACACTTCAGGCACATCTTCAACCAGGAGTTCCATAGGCAGGTCCAGGGCTTCGCCCCGGCCGCCTACGACAAGATGCGGGCCTACCATTGGCCGGGAAATGTCCGCGAGCTGCGCAATGTCGTCGAGCGTGCATTCCTCCTCAGTCCGGGAAACACCCTCACGGACGACGATATCCTACTCGGACGCTCGGTGCTGGGGCACGCCGCCCCGGCCAAGGAATTCCCCTGCCCACTGCCGCAAGACGGCTGCGACCTTGCCGATGTTGAGCGCGGACTCATCGTGCAGGCCCTTGAACGCACCCATTGGAATCAAACGCATGCGGCCCGGCTCCTCGGCCTGTCCCGCGATCAGATGCGCCATCGCATCACCAAGTTCGGCCTCCAGGAGCCGTCCGAATAGCTGGGATGCCGTGGTTTTTCCCCCTATCGGCGGGGATTCACACCCATTTGCGGCCCCGGTTGGCTCATTGCGCAACGACAAGAGTCCCCCTATCTCAAGCTTTCCAAGCACCTTACGTCACCTGGCTCGATAGAGCGCCCCCCGGCATTAGACTTGCTCCGTGTTAACATGGTTGGCCGTCAAGGGCCGAAGTCCATGTGTGTCCCCTCGGACGCACGTGGTTGCTGCGCCCGAAGCCGTCACGATACACGAGCGGGACGCGTAACCGGCTGAGGAGGAAGCAAGAATGACAAATACCCGACTTCGCTTTGCTCAAGTTATTGGCATAACGGGATTGCTGGCGTTGACCGTTGGCCTCGTCGGGTGTCCTCTATTCAGGTCAGGCGACACAAAGCTCACCACGGTTCTCACCGTGGGCGACGCCTCGACCACGCAGAAAGTGCTCGCGGCCCTCTTGCCGAAGAAGGCCCCACTAGACATTCAGGATGTCGACAAACTCGTCGTGACCGTCACGCAGATAACCCTCCACCGTGCCTGCGAAGGCCAATGTCCAGGCGACGACCCCGCTGTCGTCGAAGTCAGCGACTTCGAATTCGACCCCGCCGACATTACTGTCGGCACAGGAACCACCGTCCGATGGCTCTGGATGGAGAACGGCGCCCACACCGTCACAAGCGGCGAATTTGGCGACACCGACGCGGGGACGCTCTTCAATCTGGCCTTTGATGCGGCGGGCGATTTTGGGGATGTGGGCTTCAACACCGCCGGGCTCTACACCTATTTCTCCGAGCCGGACGTCGGCGAAGGCATGACGGGCACCGTCGAGGTCATCGACGACATTTGCCCCTGCCTCAACAGGGTGAGCCTGCTCGATGAGCCCCTCGACGTGGACCTCAAAAACCTTACAGCCATCTCGGAAGTCCTCTCTTATGCGGAGGTACCTTCCGGCAAGTACACCAAGATTGTGCTCGCTATCACCAACCCGCGCCTTTACCTGGCCGCCGACCCTGAGACGGCCATTACCGACGTCAAACTCACGGCAAACGGCCGCTTGTTCATCTCCGAGCAATTTGTGCTACCCGCGGGTGGACCAAGCCTCCTGTTACTTGAGTTCGACGGGATTCATCTCGTCAAGCAGGGCAACGGCCGCTATAACCTCACGCCGCAATTGCGCGCAGACGTTGAGGTGCAAGCGGCTGAAGCCTATGTCACGGGGACCGTCCTGGAAATCAATGCGCAAGATCAACTCCTGACACTCCAACTTGCAGGGGGCGAACTCGTCGTCAACTACTCCCAAGCCCAGGTCTTCCTACCCACCGACACCACGGCACCGACAGGCAGTCCCACTGACCTCGCTGCTGGCCTATCCGTGGAAGTCGAGGGACAACTGCGGGTGGACGGCGTATTAGCCGCCGACGTGATCTACATAGCCTCCGTCCCATAATTTCTTTCGCACACTATCCGGCCGCATGATGAGCGGGCCTTGAGGACCCGGGCGTTGGTACGCAGAGGACAACGCCCGGGTCCGTTCCATTTCAGGCGACTGCCATCCGAGGCCAAAAGTGCGTAAATTACCCCTACCACTGGGGGAAATTACGCACTTTTCCCTTGTCGCCCACGAACCACCGGCATGCATATGTTATTACTGCACAATGCGTTACGAAGCATACCCGCTAATAGAAGTCGAATGGCACCGGAATTGCTCCATCTACTGCGGTGGGTATAGTACCGATTGTCGCTTCGCGAGCAAGTCAATAAGGGAAGACGTGGAACGGGGCGCGCAACGGACCCTTGAGAGCCGTTGCGGCCATGATTTAGGGCGCGTGGCACGCGTGCCACATTATGCAGGTAAGGGCTATGACGAAAACGTGTGAGAAACATATCGCCGACCGGGAAGAGGGCATGACTCTGCTCGAGCTGATGTTCGCAGCCGGCGTGGTTGCAATTGCGCTGGTGTTCGTCTTCGGCTCGATTTTCAGCATGCACCAAGTCGGCAACCTCTCGGAAGACCGGGCCACGGCAACCACTGAGATTGCCAGCGTGCTCGAAGAGGTGCGGGGCCTCAACTACTCCCAGCTCCTCGCCTACAATCCACCGGCGCCCGGCGCCTTGGGCGACAACGTCGCCCTCGAGATCAAGTGCTTCGATACGGCCGGCAACGAGGTCATTCTGCCCACCGATGAGGACTCCCTTACCGATCCGTTGCCCAATCCTTGCGAGGTACAGGTCACTATCCAATGGCTGGACCGCGCGGGCCGTACGACCTCGACGAGTTCGTCGGCGATTGTGAGGAGGTAGCTCATGGAGCGCCGTGGCATGACCCTGCTCGAACTCATGGTGTCGCTGGCCCTACTCACCGCCGTGATGGGGATTTTGTTCGTGCTCGCCGCCAGTCTCGGCGCGGCCGCCCGCGACCAAGAAACCAAGGCAACCGCCACCGACCAAACCAGATTGGGCATGCAGGTGATGGTGCGCGAGCTTCGACAGGCCGCAGCGGGCACCATCCCGTGGGGCAACCTGCCCACCAACACCATTACCTTCCAAATGGCTGCCGACGCCGACGGGAACGGCGTCGCCGTCGACTCAAACGGCGACCTGGAACTAAGCAATGTCTGGACCCTCGGCCCCGACACCGCCGACGCCAACAGCGACGGGCTATCTTCGAGCCAACTCGTCATGACCGACGGGGCCACCACGCGCATTCTGGCAAATGACCTTACCCCCGACGAAGACAATAACGATAACGGTGTCCTTGATGACGGCGAAGACCTCAACGGAAACGGCGTGCTGGACCATGGCATCTGGTTCGACCGCTTAGGCGGAGGAATTGCCGTCACGCTCGACACGGAACGCAGGGAAATCCTTCGAGGCGTCCCCATGACCTCGAGCCTGACCGAAATCGTGATCCCGAGGAATTAACTATGAACAAGAGATCAACGCTGCGAAAAAGCGACGGCATGGCCCTCTTGGTTGCCATGATGTTTATCGTCATTGCCACCCTCACGCTGGGAGCCCTGGCCATCCGGGTGATCAATCAGAGCAGCCACGTGGACCGCTACATCACCTTCAAACGCTGCTTCGAGGGCGTCGAATCCGCTTTCGCGGAGTCTCTCCTCGAACTCGAAACCGGCGGCGACGGCTGGGTCGGGCTCGACAGTTGGACCATGCCGAATCCCGGCGATGGAATCACCTTGCCCACGTTCGACGATCCCGACGTCAGCCCCGTCCAGATTCCAAGCATGCCCAATGTCGAGTACATGGCCTTCGCCCATGACTGGTCTAACGACAATGAAGACAACAACGGCGACGGCAACGTCGACGGCCCCGAAGAGAGTGGATTCTACACGGCTTACGCCTTCGCCCAGTGCGAAGGCGTGGTGCGCTCCGCCGAGGTCGTCCTGAGCGGGGCCGACGTCAACGTCTGGAATAACGCCATCTTCGCCGGCGCCGGCGCCGCCGGCGGCGCCATCAACGGCAACGTGAGCATACACGGCTCCGTCCACATCTTAGGCAACCATGTCCCCGCCGGTGGTGATGCCGTCGTCGTCATCGACATGATAGGTGCGAGCCTCATCCACAACAATTACGAATCAGGCACAAGCAAGATCACGCAGCGCCAGTTGGACAGCGTGCCGCCATTGCCACAGACCAACTTCAACGGCGAAGACATCGATACCATCGACGCCGTTCTCCGCGTCAAGCGCGGACGCGTATCCTTGAGCGGTTCGGCCGAAATCGGCGAGGCCGACGACACGGGCAACACCTATAAGGAGACCCTCGACGCGATCTACAACGAAGACGGCTGGACCGGGAACAAGGTGGTCGACGATGGCGGACGCGGCGATCCAGTAAGCGTCTTCAGCGACAATGGATGGGATGAAACCTACGACCTCGGCGACAAGGTCCCATTCCCGCTGCTAACCGACGATTGGCGCTGGCCATCCTACGTCAACTGCGATGAGTACGATCCGAGCCTCACGGGAATCCCCGTCGGCGCGCCCGGCTCCTTTGAGACCAGTCCCGATGGGGACAACTACCTGCACGGCGAGTTTTTTTCTGACGTTCTCGCCGACAACAAGAGCCACGTCGGCGACGTTACGCTCAGTACCTCCAAAGACCTCTATATCAACACTACCACCGGCGAGAGCGCCGTTGGCTCGGGCGCGGCGGCCCTCGCGGCAGGACGCACGAAGTCCGACCGCGCCACCTGCGTCAAAGGCGACAACTACCTCTATTTCGATTCGAGCACAAACGTGCTCGAGATCAACGGGCAGATCCAGATCGATGGAGACTTCGAGATCACCCAGAAGGGCAACGACGACACCATCTACTACACCGGGCGCGCTGCGTTCTTAGTGAACGGTGAAGCCCTTCTCGACGCCAACATGTACGCTTGTGAAAATGGCGTACCAGGCGCCTACAACGCCGCCACCTATCCCATCAACAACATCTTCGGGATCATGTCCACGGACGATATGACTATGGGCGTCGCATCGCAGTTGCACCTGATGGGCGCCTTCTATTCCGCGACGCAGATCACATGCTCCAAACAGACTGTCGTGATGGGCACCTTCGTCTCGAACTACTTCGAGATGGGCAAGCAGGTGCCGGACATCTATCAGGTTCCCGAGCTGCCGAAGTACCTGCCGCTGGGCATGATCGGCAACTATCCCATATGGGCTGTGTCTCAGATATCGTGGCGTGAGCTATACTCATGAGCAGACAATTCACCAAGACCGTCATCAAAGATAACTGGTACCTCTTCGTTCTGCTGGCCCTCGTGTTTGTCATGGCCGCCTACATGCTGATCTCCTCCGGAGAGAAGGAGCTGCAAGACGGCGCCGCCGCCGGTGGCGCCGTGACCCAGTCGCAGGACGGAGGCATCGCAAACGCCGTCGAGCGCCCGTCCCATAGGTTGACCGAACGCGAAAAGACGCTGGAAGTTATCGAGGGCCATCGGACGAAGATCGAGGCCGACCCCCAGAGCGAAGACGCCCCCGCGTATCTCAAGGCCATGGCCAACCTCTATGGCCAGGAACTCGGCGATTACGACGAAGCCATCATCTGCTACGAGCGTATCCTCACCGCGTATCCCGACTGGAGCGGCGTACGCGGCGTCTATCCGGATCTTGCTCGATGCTACGAGCGCAAGGGCGACTCCCAGGGCGCGCACCAAGTCTACCGAGAGATGATGCGCGCCTTTCCGGAAGACTCCCAGGAGCACGCCTTCGCGAGACAGCAGCTCGGTTATTGACGGCCTCCGTCAGGCCCGGAGCGGGGGTTGCTGGCCTATCCGTGGAAGTCGAGGGACAACTGCGGGTGGACGGCGTATTGGCCGCCGACGTCATCTACATAGCCTCCGTCCCATAATTTCTTTCGCACACCATCTGGCCGCATGATGAGCGGGCCTTGAGAGCCCGGGCGTCGGTACGCGAAGAACAGCGCCCGGATCCCCTCCTTCTTGGGCAGAAGACCTTCGCCCCGTCTCAAGTCCCGTGTTTTTCCCCTGCTGATGCGCGGATTCGCCCACTTGCGCCAGAGCGCCCCGGCGCAGCCAGACCACATATGTCAATGCTATCAAATGCGTTACGCAACATACCCACCAATGGGAATCGAATGGCACCGGAATTGCTTATTGGTATCGCGGTAGGTTTAGTACAGATTGTCGCTTCGCGAGCAAGTCAATAAGGGAAGACGTGGAACGGGGCGCGCAACGGACCCTTGAGAACCGTTGCAGCCGTCGTCCATGGCACACGGCACAGGTGCCACACCGTGCAGGTAAGGGCTATGACGAAAACGTGTAAGACACATATTGCCGACCGGGAAGAGGGCATGACTCTGCTCGAGCTGATGTTCGCAGCCGGTGTAGTTGTAATCGCGCTGGTGTTCGTCTTCGGCTCGATTTTCAGCATGCACCAAGTCGGCAACCTCTCGGAGGACCGGGCCACGGCAACCACTGAGATTGCCAGCGTGCTCGAAGAGGTGCGGGGCCTCAACTACTCCCAGCTCCTCGCCTACAACCCACCGGCGCCCGGCGCCTTGGGCGACAACGTCGCCCTCGAGATCAAGTGCTTCGATACGGCCGGCAACGAGGTCATTCTGCCCACCGATGAGGACTCCCTTACCGATCCGTTGCCGAATCCTTGCGAGGTACAGGTCACTATCCAATGGCTGGACCGCGCGGGCCGCACGACCTCGGCGAGTTCGTCGGCGATTGTGAGGAGGTAGCTCATGGAGCACCGTGGCATGACCCTGCTCGAACTCATGGTATCGCTGGCGCTGCTAACGATCGTGATGGGAATTCTGTTCGTGCTCGCCGCCAGTCTCGGCGCGGCCGCCCGCGACCAGGAGACCAAGGCAACGGCCACCGACCAGGCCAGATCCGGCATGCGCTTGATGGTGCGTGAGCTCCGCCAGGCCGCGGCGGGCACGATCCCATGGGGCAACTTGCCCACCAACACCATTACCTTCCAAATGGCTGCCGACGCCGACGGGAACGGCGTCGCCGTCGACTCAAACGGCGACCTGGAACTTAGCAATGTCTGGACCCTCGGGCCCGATACAGCCGACGCGAACGGTGATGGGATCACCTCCACACAACTTGTTATGACCGACGGCGCTACCACGCGCATTCTGGCCAATGACCTTACCCCTAACGAAGATAATAACGATAACGGTGTCCTCGATGACGGCGAAGACCTCAATGGCAACGGCGTGCTGGACCATGGGATCTGGTTCGACCGCCTGGGCGGGGGGATTGCCGTAACACTTGATACGGAACGCAGGGAAATCCTTCGAGGCGTCCCCATGACCTCGAGCCTGACCGAAATCGTGATCCCGAGGAATTGACTATGAACAAGAGATCAACGCTGCGAAAAAATGATGGCATGGCCCTCTTGGTTGCCACCATCTTTATCGTCATCGCCACCCTCACGCTGGGAGCCCTGGCCATCCGGGTGATCAATCAAAGCAGCCACGTGGACCGCTACATCACCTTCAAACGCTGCTTCGAGGGCGTCGAATCCGCTTTCGCGGAGTCTCTCCTCGAACTCGAAACCGGCGGCGACGGCTGGGTCGGTCTCGACAGTTGGACGATGCCGAATCCCGGCGACGGGATCACGCTGCCCACGTTCGACGATCCCGACGTCAGCCCAGTCCAGATTCCAAGCATGCCTGACGTCGAATACATGGCCTTCGCCCATGACTGGTCCAACGACAATGAAGACAACAACGGCGACGGCAACGTCGACGGCCCCGAAGAAAGCGGATTTTACACGGCCTACGCTTTCGCCCAGTGCGAAGACGTGGTGCGCTCCGCCGAAGTCGTTCTGGCCGGGGCCGACGTCAACGTCTGGAACAACGCCATCTTCGCGGGCTCCGGCGGCGCGGGGGGCGCCATCAACGGCAACGTCAGCATACACGGGTCAGTCCACATCCTCGGGGACAACGTACCTTCGGGCGGCGATGCCGTCGTCGTCATCGACATGACCGGCAAGAGTCTCATTCACAACAACTACGAGTCCGGCATCGGCGTCACCCAGCGGCAATTGGACAGCGTGCCCCCGCTGCCTCAGACGAACTTCAACGGCGAAGACATCGATACCATCGATGCCGTCCTACGCGTCAAGAACGGGCGCGTATCTTTGAGCGGCACGGCAGAGGTCGGCGAGCCCGACAGCACCGGCAACGACTACAAGGAGACCCTCGACGCGATCTACAACGAGGAAGGCTGGACCGGCAACCAGGTTATCGACGATGGTGATCGAGGCGATCCCAAGAACGTGTTCAGCGACAATGGCTGGGATGAGACCTACGACCTCGGCGACAAGGTCCCCTTCCCGCTGCTAACCGATGATTGGCGCTGGCCGGCCTACGTCAACTGCGACGAATACGATCCGACCTCCACGGGCATTCCCGTCGGCGCGCCCGGCGCCTTTGAGACCAGTCCCGACGGGGATAACTACCTGCACGGCGAGTTTTTCTCTGACGTTCTCGCCGAAAACAAAAGCTATGTCGGCAACGTCACGATTGACACGTCGCAGGACATGTATGTAAACACCACGACCGGCGAGAGCGCGACGGGGGCCGCGGTGGCCGCTCTAGCTGCCGGCCGCACGCAGTCCGACCGAGCCACCTGCGTCAAAGGCGACAACTACCTCTACTTCGATTCAAGCACAAACGTGCTCGAGATCAACGGTCAGATCCAGATCGACGGGGATTTGGAAATTGTCCAGAAAGGCGGCGACGATACCATCTACTACACCGGCCGGTCAGCCATCCTTGTAGACGGGGAAGTCCTTCTCGATGCCAACATGTACGCCTGTGACAACGGCGTGCCGGGCGCCTACAATACGAGCACCTTCCCCATCAACAACATCTTCGGCATCATGTCCACGAGCGACATGACGATGGGTGTTTCTTCCCAGTTGCACCTGATGGGCGCTTTCTATTCGGCCTCCCAGATCAAGAGTTCGAAGCAAACCGTCGTGATGGGCACCTTTGTGGCGGAGTACTTCGACATGGGCAAGAACGTGCCGGACATCTACCAGGTTCCCGAGTTGCCGAAGTACCTGCCGCTGGGCATGATCGGCAACTATCCCATATGGGCCGTGTCTCAAGTATCGTGGCGTGAGTTATATTCATGAGCGGACAATTCACCAAGACCGTCATCAAAGATAACTGGTACCTCTTAATTCTGCTAGGCCTCATGTTTGTCATCGCCGCCTACATGTTCATCACCTCGGAGGAGGGCAAGCAGCCGGGGAGTCCGGCTCCCGGCTCCCCCGGGACAAGCCCTCCCGGCGGGATTTCTCCGCCCGGAGGCGACCGGCCGCCGCGCCGATTGACTGAGCGGGAGAAGACACTCCAGACGATTGAGGATCACAGGAAAAAGGTCGAGGCCGCCCCCCAGAGCGAGGATACCCCCGCCTATCTGAAGGCTATGGCCAATCTCTATGCGCAGGAACTGGGCGATTACGACGAGGCTATCATCTGCTACGAGCGTATTCTTACCGAGTACCCCGACTGGATTGGCATACGGGGCGTCTATCCGGACCTTGCTCGATGCTACGAGCGTAAGGGCGACTCCCAGGGCGCGCGCCAAGTCTACCGCGAGATGATGCGCGCCTTTCCGGAAGACTCCCAAGAGCACGCGTTCGCGAGACAGCAGCTAGGCTACTAGCGCGTTCCGTGAGGGCAGGGCGGCACCTGCAAACGGCTCGGGGCCATGCTGGGAAAGATCGCCGTGAGAATTGCGCCGCCGCTCGGGGGGGGAGGGGCGGTTTAGGGGGCAGATCGCTCCTGACGAATGCGTAAAGAGCCACAGATCGGCAAAAAAGTATGACCAAATTCGTCAATATGTACACGTTTCCGTCGTATCTCGCACGAACGGCAGACGGGTATTTCACGACGTAAACCATTGGTTCGCAAGTATTTCATCCCAATCCGTGTTAGAATGGCACGACGGTTGCTCTACAACATGGCCGTGTGTACCGATAGGCAGAGCATCTCCAGAACCGGCCAGATGGCCCGCCGTAGCTGCTCCGCGCGAAGCAGGCGCCGGCACGCGACGCGGCTGTCACCAGGGGGTCGGTCCGGCCTTAGAGGCTGGACATGGGTTGTAGGTGCAACCAGAGGAGGGAAGATAGGCCATGGTCGCTAGAATCGCAGCCGTGCTGCTCACAGATGTGCTGCTGTGCGTTCTCTTGAAGCTCCTATTGAGTTCGCCCTTTGCCAAGAGCGATAGGGCCCTGCCGTTGTCGTTGGCCGTACTGATGTCCATGCTCGCGCTTGTGGCGCACGCAGGCGTAACGCAGGCAGCCGTCGTTTTCGCCCTGCCGGGCTACGAGTTGGTCGCGGCGGCGGCCGGCGGGGTACTCGGTGTAGTGGCCCTCATGATTGTGTTCCTGCCCATGCTCACGAGCAGCCTGGCGGCTGCCGCGGTCGACGTGGCCTATGACGGTTTGACCTCCAAAGGCGGCGTGTCCTTCGTACCTTCTGACCTGAGCAAGGCCCACACGCTCTACCATACCGAAGGCGTCGACAGAGCCGTCGGCGAATTGCGCATCGTCTTCAACAGAGAGCCTGAACGCGCCAAACCCCTTATCGCGGCGGCCAACCTCCTGTGGCGTGAGGGACGGCATGACGAAGCCGTCGTGGCATTCCGCGAGGTTATGTGGCGCTTCCCGCATGACGAGGCCGCATGGGGGCCCGCGGCGTGCCAGCTCGCGCAGCTTCTCATGGAGCATTATGCTGACACGGAAGGCGCTCGGCATCTGCTTCGCGAGGTCGTTAAGCGGATGCCCGGCACGGGCCTAAGCCGACGGACCCGGCTCCAGCTTGCGCAGCCCCCTTACACATCCGCACCGGACTTCCAGGAATTCGCCGTGGCGGCAGGGCCTTCCCGATAGGACCTCTCTCCGGCTTGGCGCAACGATTTCCCAGAGCGCCCGCCGGCCCCAACAGAACAAAGGCTGCCGGCTGCCCCCCACAACTGGGCATGGGGGCAACAGCCGGCAGTATGCTTTTCACCTCGCCCTTTCGGGCGGCAAGCCTGTCTATCCCTGGCTCGTCTTGTCGAAGTGCAACATCAGGGTACCGACCGGATCGCTCAAGAAGCCCGAAATACTGTCCAAGATAGATGGATGATTGATGGGCAGGAACGCCTTGGCCGGAACTCTCGTTACTCGCGTCACGTGTTTCATCATATTTCCCCTTTTCCCATGGTTCCTCATGCCGACGAATACACCTTTCGTCTGC
Source organism: Candidatus Hydrogenedentota bacterium (assembly GCA_963674865.2). Classification (GTDB taxonomy): domain Bacteria; phylum Hydrogenedentota; class Hydrogenedentia; order Hydrogenedentales; family SLHB01. The sequence goes on along the minus strand of CAXXYE010000009.1, from coordinate 1,584,638 downwards.
CGACGCCCCAATGATAGGCAGACCTCGGGCCAAAATGCAATACCCCTGACTCAGCCCCGGTGGCCGGGTTGCCAATTGCGCCGCGCGTCAAGTGATCGTAGGCGAAAGCACTAGCGAAACCGACTTCCTCACCAGTTTGGTTCGCAGATCTCAAGAGATGGAGGCCTTTCAGAATACCCGGTGCGCGGCGCAGTCGAATTGGTCGGCGATTGCGGACTCGCCGAGGCGTCTCGGCCACCGAGACGGCTTACGGCTCGACGAAGAACGGGTTGTAATGACGCTCGATAGCGACGGTGCTCGAAGGCCCGTGTCCCGGGTGGACCTCATAATTGCCAGGCAGGGTGAAGATGTGCCGTAGAATCACCTCGACCTCCAGCCGAGAGTCACTTGTGCCGCCGATGGAGCCCGCGAAAAGCGTGTCACCGGTGAACACCATGCCCGGCAGGACCAGACTAAGGCCATCCGAGGTGTGCCCGGGGGTCGCCAACACCTTGCCCTTGAGTTGCCCGACTCGGACCTCTTCCCCATGGCTCATCTTGCGCGCAGGGCACCCTCCAACATGCCGGCTCCCCGCCAAGACCTCCGCACCGTACCTTGCCACTGCCTCACCCAAGCCCCCCGTATGGTCCCAGTGGCCATGCGTCACGAAGACGAGGCCGACGTGCAGGCCATGTCTTTGCACAAAGGCGTCGATGGCCGGATCGAACGCCCCCACGTCCACCAAAATCGCTTCCTTTGTGACGTCACATCCAGCCACAAACGCGTTCGATTCATTGGCTTCCGTGAGAAAATGCCCGAAAATCATCGCATTGCACCGTCAAGACACGCATTTTCCAGATTCGGCGTCCCGGCGGCGCCCCTCAGGTCGGCCCGGGCCAGGTTGGCCCGTCGGAAGATCGCTCGCTGCACGTTAGCCCCGGAGAAATCCGCGGCCGCGAAATCCGAGTTGCCCGGCCGCGAGTAGTAGAGGTCGGCGCCGCTAAGGTCCGCTCTGCGCCCGATGGTTCCTACCAGGTTCGAGCGCTGCAGATTCGCTTTGGCCAGTCGCGCGTCGGAAAGGTCGGCCCCACCTAGGATGGCAAACTCGAGGTTTGCTTCTGATAGGTCGGCCCCGCGGAGGTCTGCGCCGTCGAGAAAGGCGTCCCGAAAATCCGCGCCGCGCAGGTCAGCGCCCCGGAAACCGGCGCCTGAACAGCGCGCCCCAGCGAAACATGCCCCCGCCCAATCGCGTCCGGAAAAGTCCACCCCGACAAACCAGCCCCCGGCCAAGTCATCAGGCTTGAGGACGTCTACATAAGCTCCTTGAGCTTCTCCAAGATGCTCCCAGCACTGCGTCGCCCCTGTCACGGCGGGCCGATCGCAGCCCTCGGCCCCGCAGGGCTCCTGCCTGTAGTGGGTGCTGCCCATCAGAAATCATCTCGTCCCGTCAGTTTCTGCTCCAGCCAGTCACCGTAGAAGGCTATTTCCTTCACCGACGCCTTCACCTCGGCGGGCGTGGCCTCCGAGGCAAAATAGGAATTCGTCAGCACGAATCGCTCTTCACCATCTACCTGCGTGACAGCGATGGCCGATTGGGCCAGCTTCATGTTTGCTTCGAGCGCCCATTTCAGCGCGCCTTCGTCGAACGGCCCACAATGCGTGTAAATCTGGATAAGCTCGACGCCGTCCCGCCGCTTCAACGGCGTCACATATACCACCTGCTGCCGCCCTTCGCGTAGGCCCACCTCAATCGAGTACTCCTCGCCTTCCCTTACGACACTTCGTTCGCCGGGCTTCTCACAATAGCGGACAAGCTCTTCCAAGGTGTGCGTGGCCTCCCCGGCCGTGGGCGGTATCCCTGCCAACGCCCCGCTCACTTGCCCCAGTGCCTCTTTCACAGCTCGGCCCACGTCGACGTCCCTCTCCTCCGCGTGCGCGTTAAGCGCCTCGATGGCGCGCATCGCGGCCTGGCCTAACGCGTCGGCGCCGTCCCGCCGAGTTACCCATCCCGCCTTGGTGTCGTGAAGCGCGGCGGCCGCTCTCTCGATGTCCTCAAACATTTCCCCGGCCCTCCCCTCTTTGAAAGGCATTTTATCAGCGAATAGAGTGGCCCGCAATGGCATCCCGCGCCTCCAGCGGCGCGCCGGCCCCCTCCGGCCACAGGACGGCCGTTACCGAGTGCTTCGGCAGAGATAGATCATAGGGGCTACCGAAATCATCAAGTACACGCGTCGTGATCGATACATTGACGGCGCTCTCATTATTCGCGTGGATGCTCGGAGGCGCGATCTGGCGCAGACTCGGGGCCTCAGGAGGTGCGTCGGGCAGTACAAGGCGCACAGCGTGCCCGTCGTGCAAATCCAGGTTGAAAAGGACCACTCCGTACCGGCCTCCATCCCGCCACGCAAACGACTGAATATAGTGGACTTCGACGGTGTGGCTGACGCCATTCAGGGGAGACTGGAGCCAGGAGGGGTTCTCCCCGCTCTGCACGGTGCTGACGAGGTCGCCCATGATGGCCTGATTCACCAACTCGACGCCGAGCCACGTAGGCCGTTTGCGGCCGGTAGCCTGGAGGTCGCGCAGCATGCCCCAGAGCCGAACGTGCTCCCCGTTTTGCATCCTGTAGCGGAATTGCAGCGCCGTGAACGCACACTGATTCCTGATGCCGAGCTCGCGCATCGGCACCAGCATGTACAAGGGAAGGGCCAGCGCCCCGGCGGCGCACGTCACGAAGTCGTTCCGGACATCGAGCGGGGCCTCCCCCGTCGTTGTGTGGAAATTCACCTCATAAACGGCCAATTCAGTCCGTTTTCCGTGTTTCTTGATGAGTTCTTTGCTCTGTTTCAGCAGGCCTGAAGCCACATCATCAAAGGGCCGCGCGAAAAGCGGCAGGAATATCTCCCCGTCGGAGCTGTATACGTCCAGCACGCCAAAATAGGGAGACAACGCGATCTGATCGTGATTCGAGCTGTTCGCCTCGATTTCGTCCTGCCTCCCGGGGAATCCGAACTGCCCGCCAATGATCAAGTTGAAGCGAGAGGGGTGGTAGTACGGACTCGATCTCAGAACCACGAACCGATCGTGGGCGATGGCTCCGAGGCGCTCCCCGCCCAAGGCCGACGCACCGAAGAATGGATCCCGGCCACTGGCGCCTCCCCACATCTCGTTGCCGTATTCGAGGTGAATCTCCTCGAGTACGCTCGTCCAGCGGGGCTCTTGTCCCAGGCGGGCCCGGCGCAGTGCGTAGGGATGCCCGCTTGACGCGGGGGCGGCCAGGTACGCCACAAGATTCGTCAGCTCGGAGGGCGAGAAGGAAGGGGGAATCACGTACCAAGGCTCCGCTCCTACCTCGCGGCAGAGCTCGAGGAACTCGTGAAGCGAGAACTCGTAGTGGTCGGCCAATCGGGTGTGGGGACTGAAGCCGTGCGTCTTGCGTGCCCAAGGCTCGGCCAACTGGTTGTCCAGCGTATCGCCGAGCTGCTCCGTCCAGTACCGCAGGATGCCCGGGCGCAGTTCCTTGAGCCGCTCCACAAAAGGGTCGGCGAAGACGGTGGGATTGGTGTAGTCCGTGCGAAGAAGGGCGAGATCGTCGATCCACGCCTCACCTCCCACGTCTTCGACGAAGAAGCTCAGTGCAAGTACCGACCGCGCGCCCCCTTCCGGATAAGGCCCCGGCCGATCCACGCCGGCGGCGGCGTGGAAGTCCACGGTTTTCTCCTCCCACCGGCTCGACAACACGAAAGTTTCATCAACGAAGTCCACTTCATCCTGTCGCGCAAAGACGACGCGCAGCCGCTCGCCCCCGAACTTGCCCTTCGCCCAGAACGAGAGCCGCCAAGGCCCCTGGATAAGCATCAACTTGCCGATGCTCCCCTCCCACGCCGAGTCCATGTAGTAGACGAAGGCGGCCCGCCAGGATGGTTCCTGGTGTACGAGACGCAGCGATTGCTCCCCGGGACTGCCGGGGCGCGTCGTGCTTGGGTCAACCAGAGCCGCGTACGGCCCCTGGGCGGCCGTGCGGGTGATCATTACGTCCCACTGCCGCGGCGCCGGCCCGGGGCCGTCAAGGTAGAACACATTGCGCTGATTCTCGTGCGTAAAGAGCGAAACGCTTCCGCTTTGGCCCTTCGCGGGGCCGTACACGACTTCGTAGGAGGCCCCGTTCCAGAAATCCGCTGGATGGCCAATGCCCAAAGCGTCGTTGTTCCAGGCCGTGTCCCAGAACGCCTGAGGCACGCGGCTGCTCGTGGCGCCAGCGTCCGCGTGCCATACCATGCCGAACAAACCGGACTCAAGGCCCGGGCACGCCACCACATTCTTGAGGATCTGCGCCGCGCCGGGCGGATAGTGCCGCGGCACATTGACGCCGAGGCGCTTCACATTAGGCACGATAACCTCTTTTCTCACCTCGACATACGTGAGGTCCTCCGCGGCGGCCAAGAAGCCGACGGCGACTACCAGGGCGGAAACGGCGCAGAAGCGAGGACAACGTGGCCTTTGGGCCTCGGGGGGAAACGGTCTTGTCAGGCGGAAAGTGTTCACACGTGAAGGGAGGATCCCTTGCACTGCCGCCTGCCCCCCTCCCCCAAAACGCGGCATTCATTGTGACGTATCGACATGTTGAGCCAACACGGCCGTGGCAGCGCCAATTCCGCCGAACGGCTCGTCTCGGGCGGTGAACAACGCGGGCTAGTGGCCGCGCGAACCCTTGCCGCCGGGGCGAACATGGCGCTTGCTGAACAGCGAGGCCAGTTGGGATTTCTTCTGGCCGGCGACCACCTTCATGATGCGCCCGAGAGAGTCGGGATGTTCGACCATTTCCCGGAACGCTTCGGCCTGTGCCTTGCGCGATGCACCAAGATGCTCCATCTCGAGGATGGCTCTCAGCATGCGCCGCCGGCTCACGCATCCCACGAGTTCATCCTTCTCGATCACGGGCAGGTGGGTGAAGTCCGTTTGGAGAAAGAGCGTCGCGATGGTAAACAGATCCATGTTCGGCGCCAGCGTCGCCGTCACCGCCGACATATAATCGGCCACTTTTCCGCCTTCAAGGGCCGCGCAACACGCATAGGCCGCGTTCGCCAGAATTCGCAGGCAGTCCTTCTCCGTCAGAATCCCCACCAGGCGGTTCTCATCGTCAACAACCGCCGCCGATGCCGTATCCCTCCTGATGAGAACGTCCACCGCCTGGTAGATGTCCATGTCGGGATGCATGGCCCGCGATGGCCGCGCCATGATGTCCCGGGCAACCGGTATGTCCTCCATCGCTGTCCCTCCCGGTGCGGCAAACCGTTCAAGAACTGCCGATGGCTGGCGCCCACCGCGCACCATCCCCCGCATGTCGGGCTCATTATCACGCCCACACTTACTATTCTACCAGAAAGCCGAAGGTCCGGCGGCGCCGCTCCCCACTAGTTACCACACTTAGACGTCACCAGGACGCACGAGCCCCGCCTTTCCTACCCAGCACTCAACAGGCGCGGGCTTAGAGATGAGGAGCTACCGAAAGAACCGTGTATGCCATCGCCCCAAGACAACAGACTCGCGAAACAGAGAATCTATCCTGCCTGGCTTCGGCGCACCTCTGCATAGGCAGTGGCGTGGCGGGAACCGGCTGAAGCCGGCACTGCAAACGAGTCGGCGCTCCTTATTTCGGTGAGAGCGGTTCCTGGCTGACGCGCGTCGCGGCGTCGCGTGAGACTTCCTCCGGAGGTGCGTGGGGATACGGTTCGTCTTCGAGCATCGGCGTCTCGTCCTGCTCGGGGTGGAGGGCGTGGATGTAGGCACGGGTTCCGCTACGGCTAACCTGATACGTAACAAATAGTTGCTGGTCCTCCCGAAACTGCCGCCAGTGCTCGGCATCGATCTTGACGGTGTCCGTCAGCCCGGCGCCGGGTTCTGTTTCGATGCGCAGTTCGAGGAAATACTGGGGGCCCTCGTCGTCGGATTCGATGACCTTCTTCGCTTGGATAACGGCTTGGCCCTGAAGCGTGGGCTGGCCTCGAAATCGCCCGAAGGGATTGAAGGCGTGAAACGCTAGGAGCGCGACGACGAAGCCGCAGAGGCCAAGGTAGACGATTAATAGACGCTGGCGGGGGTTGAGCGGCCGCCGGCCCGGCGCCGCATTGAATCGCCCGTGGCTGCCCGATGCGGACTCGCGGAAGTCGGGTCTCCGGTATTTTACGGGCATGGGCAGGTCTCCTCCGCGGCTGCAAGCCAGTATACGCCCTGTCGAGGCGCTCTACGCAACCGGGCCGCGCGCCAGAATCTTGTTGTGTGGGCGACGGAGCCGGAGACAAGGAGGTGGAGGTCTGCGTCAGTTCTTGGAGTTTTCCCGTCCAATGCGGCGCCCTGAAGGGGCTCGCGCCCCCCAGATATCGTGCGGGAACGTGGCTCGCATCCGCAGGAAATGTGCCTAGCCCGCCGTGGCGAAAGCCCCGAGCGGGGCGGCCGCGACCGCCATCACCGCAAGACGGATTTCAGGGAGGAATTCAGAGCGCTGTTGAAGGCCCACGGCGTCGATTCTCGACGAGGAATAGTCTTGGCTGTGAAGTGAGGGCGCTATCACCCCGTTCGGGGCTCTTGACGGGGAGGCCCCGTGCCCGTGGGCTCGCTTCGCTCACCCACGGCTACAGCCGAGCGCCCCGTTCGGGGCGCCGGAATGCTGAGTGTCCATACGCGATGAGACAACCGAGGCGCCGTATCCGAGGCGGTTGCGGGCGAGATGGTTCGGGCGGGCCCTCGTGGTGGCCCGCGCCAAGTGCTTGGGACTTCCCGGCCAAGAGAAGGAAAATGAGCGCCTTTTCGTCCTCAAGTCGGCCTACCGCCCCCCGTGAGCACCGCGTTTCTGGGGAAAAACAAACATTGTAAGGGGACCTCTACAAGATACGCGGAAGAATTGGCCGAAAAACCACAGGTCCAATTCTGTGACGCAGGCCCGGGGGGGGGGGAGATTTCCCCGGTGGCCGGGTTGCCGATTGTGCCGCGCGTCAAGTCATTGGAAACAAAGGCACTGTCGAAATGGCTGGCCTCACCCATCTGGTAAGCCACTTTCGGAAGACGACGCCAAATCCAAGCGCCGTGTGCGCGGCACCGCTGAGTTATCCGGCGATTGCGGAGATTTCTTGACAGTTCCCCCAGTTTTGTAGGAAGATCTCTGCGAACACTCCCAACAACTCCGAAGGCGCATAACTCTCAATGAATATATTCATTGCCGGCGGCGGACGTGTGGGCTTCCACCTGGCACGTATCCTGAGTAGTGAGAACCACGACGTCACCGTCATCGAGCGGGATCCGACCCGGGTCGAGCACGTGGATAACAGCCTGGACGTGAGCACCGTCACGGGCAACGCGTCCTCCGTCATGTTGCTGCGGGACCTGGGCGTAGGCAACGCGGACCTCTTCGTATCGGCGGCGGGAAGCGATGAGGTGAACCTGGTGGCCGCGGCGACGGCCAAGGGCCTGGGCGCCAAGCGGGTCGTTGCGCGGGTGGATCGGCCGGTATACGTCGAATCGAACATCCTGTACGAGAGCATTTTGGGCCTGGACTACCTGTTGAGCCCGAATGCCTTGACAGCGGTCGAGATCGCCAAGTACATCGACAATCCCGGCATCGTCGCCATGGAGGATTTCGGCCGCGGCCTCATCCAGATGCGGCAGGTGCGGGTGGCGAAGACGCCGGGGCAGGGCCGGAAGAAGACGCTGAAGAACATCTGTCCGCCGGGCACGGGCGTACTCGTGGGAGTGGTGAGCCGTAATGGCGACATCACGATTCCTCATGGCGACGCCACTATCGAGCAGGGCGACTTGATCACACTCATCGGGCACCGGGAGCGGATGGCGCCCGTCCTTCAGCGGTTCCAGGGGACGGATCCGAAACCGAGGAACGTATTCATCATGGGAGCCGGGAGCATCGGGCTTCACCTGGCCCAGACGCTCGAGAACCGGCTTCGCTCGGTGACGCTGCTCGAGATCAATCTGAAGCGCTGCAATGACGCGGCGGCCCTGCTCAAGCGCACAAATGTCGTGTGCCAGGATGGAACCTCCCGGCTGGCCCTTGAGGAGGAGCAGATCGCGAAGGCGGACGTGTTCGTCTCGACCACCAATGATGATGAGCGCAACATCATGGCCAGCGTGTTGGCCAAGGAATTGGGCGCCGGACAGACGGTAGCGGTCGTCCACCAACCGGATTTTGCGCCGCTGGTAGCGAAACTGGGAATCGATCACGCGGTGACGCCGCGGGCCTGCATCGCCAATCGAATTCTCACGATGGTACATCAGGAGCGCGTATCGTCATTGGCCGTGCTCGAGGAGGGCTCGGTGGAGATCCTCGAGTTCGCGGTTCGGGGCGCCGCGCCCGTCATCGGGAAGCGCTTGAAGGACATCCAACCGAAGTTCCCGCAGGGAGCCCTTGTGGCGGCGATCCTACGCGGGGATACGGTTCTTGTGCCTGGGGGCGATGATGAGATCCTGGCCGGGGATGACGTGGTAGTCATTGCGGCGGCGGACTCGCTCGACGCGGTCCAGAAACTCTTCTAGCGCATGAACTACCTGCTCGTCGTCAAATACCTTGGCCACTTTGCGGGCGCGATCGGCCTACTGATGCTGCCGTCGGCAGCGTGGGCGGTCTACTTCAAGGAATGGCCCGAGTTGGGGGCGTTTCTCGGGGCAATAGCGGTGAGCGTGGGCGTGGGCGCACTGTTGGGTCTGGCAGGCCGGCGGGCGCCGGCGAAGATGTATCAACGTGAGGCCCTGGGCCTGGTGGGCTTGTCGTGGCTGGTGGCGGCGGGGCTGGGCGCTTTACCGTACGTTTTCGGGGGGGCGCTGAACTACGTAGACGCTTACTTCGAGTGTATGTCGGGATTCACGACAACCGGTTCGACGGTGGTAGTGGATATCGAGGCCACGGCGAAGAGCATCCTATTCTGGCGGTCGTTCACGCATTGGTTGGGGGGAATGGGGATTATCGTGCTGTTCATCGCCGTGCTCCCTTACCTGGGCGCGGGCGGCAAGCAGATGTTCAAATCGGAGTCGCCGGGGCCGGATCCGCGTGGCCTGCGGCCGCGGATCAAAGACACCGCGTCGATTCTGTACAAGATCTACCTCGGCATGACGGTGGCCGAAACGCTGGCGTTGCGCCTGGCCGGGCTGACGTGGTACGAGGCGATGTGCCAAACCTTCGGGACGCTGGCAACGGGGGGCTTCTCGACGAGCCAGCGGAGCATCGCGGGCTTCGAGAGCCTCTTTGTCGAGATCATCATCATCGTCTTCATGGTGCTCGCGGGAGGCAATTTCGCGCTTTATTTCGCCATGCTCCGACGCGACTGGAAGGCTCCGTTGAGGGACACGGAATGGCGGGTGTACGCCGGGATCCTCGTGGTATGCACGTTACTGATCACGCTGAACTTGATGGGCGTCGCGGCCGGTTCGTTCCCTGGGGAACAGCCGGCCCATGAGGCGACGCGGTACGGATTCGGCAACGCGCTGCGGTACGGGTCGTTTCAGGTGGTGTCGATCATGACGACCACCGGGTTCTGCACGGATGATTTCGACGTCTGGCCGTACTTCTCACGTGCGCTGCTGGTGGTGCTCATGTTCGTGGGCGGATGCGCCGGCTCCACAGGCGGCGGGGTGAAGGTTGTTCGCGTGGTAATGCTGCTAAAAATGGCCTACGCGCGGCTGGAATCGACGTTTCGGCCGAAGAGCGTACGCGCCATCCGCATCAGCGGCGTGGTGGTGGACGAGGGCGTACAGAAGACGGTGTACGCGTTCTTTGTCCTGTACCTTCTCTGGTTCGCCGGTGGAACACTGCTCATGTCGGCCCTCGGATTGCCGTTTCAGACGGCCGTCACGTCGGTGGCCGCGACGCTCAACAACATCGGCCCCGGCCTCGAGCATGTCGGCGCCATCCGGGATTACCATCTGATCCCGTACGTCGGGAAGGTGTTCCTATCGCTCTGCATGGTCTTGGGCCGGCTCGAACTCGTCAGTGTGCTGGTGCTGTTCGTCCCCGCCTTCTGGGCCCGCCGATAGCCACGCCGGCGAGTCCCGGAGGCAACTTCGCTCGCATGATAGAATGCCGGGGAGTGCGGCACCGAATTGGATAGAAACGGGGAGACTCCATGGGCTGCAGACGTTTTGACTCATTCCGCTTCACGAGTCGACTTGTGCTGGTGGCGCTGGCCTGCCTCTGCGTGGTGGGATGTGAGGATGAGCGGACGCCCATCCAGCGCGGCCTGCACTACCTCGCCCTGCAGCAGGTTGGCTGCATCGAGGCGAGCGATGACTCCATTATCGATCAAGAGGGCAACTGGCCGCAGTTCTACTGGTCGCCCACCTATCCGGAGATCCGGGTGCGGGAAGTGAGTCCGTTCATGGCGGCGTTCATCCACCATGCCTTGTCGCTGGTAGTAGCGGATAACGCGGATGCCCTTGGCCTACGCCCCCAGGACGCGTACCTGGCCCACGCCATGCGCCGGCGCGCCGCTGACTTCATGCGACGCTTCGAGGCACGCCCGGAAGACCTCGACGCGGGCACCTTTGGATTCTGGCCGTATGATCCAGATCCGGACGCCGAGGAAACGTTTCTCGAAACGCTTCTTATGCACATGTTTGAGGGGCCCCTCCTGATGGGATCGAGGAAGCCCGTCGACCCGCCGTTCTATCCCCACAAGCTGGCCGTCCCCAGCGACGCGGACGATACGGCAGCGATATACGCGGCGCTCTTGGACGACGAGATCATCGATAACGGCCCGGAGGTCACGGCGGCGTTCGAGCGACTCTTCGAGGACTGGCGCGATACGGGCGACGTGCCGCGCCGAAACAACTGGGACTGGCTTCCGCCCGACACCGGCGCGTTTCTGACCTGGTTGAACTACCAGCCACCCGGTACGGCGCCCATCCCCAACGACGTGGACCTACTCGTGAATACGAGCGTGCTCTATGCCCTGGGGCGGTATGGCCGCCTCGACACGCCCGGCGTCGCGGAAGCCATCGCGCTGATCAACGCCGCCACGGAAGAGGGCCGTCACCGTACACACCACGACACGCTCACGCTGTATTATCCGGATAACCTCGCATTCCATTACCTGGTGTCGCGGGCATACCATGAGGGCGGTGTCATTGGCTTGCGCCCCAGCGTCGAGATCCTCGCCGACGACATCGAGGCCGGCGTCCTGGAAACAGAAGATGGACTCGCCCATTGGGATCTCGGCGCACCGCATCTGAACACCGCCTTTGCCGTCCTCACACTCCTGAACGCCGGGCGCGATTCGCCGCTTATCGCGCGCGGCGTCGACTACCTCGTAGCGGAGCAGGATCCACTCTCCGGCCGATGGGATGAGGACGTGTTCTTCATCGGACGCCTGGACGGGGGCCAACAGGCAAACTGGAGCTCATCGGCGTTCACGACGGCGATGGCCATTGAGGCGCTGTGCCGCGAAAGGCTCGCCTCCTGACAGCGCATGCAACTCCTTCCGGGAAAAGGATATAGGCTTAACTAGAGTGTATCCTTCCGATGAGAGAGGTTATCTGATGCGCACATCTGCTGTGACATTCCGAAGTCTCTTGATGGCGCTCGTCTTGAGCGCTCTCGCGCTCCCGGCACTTGCGTCGGGGCCTGCTCTGGGAATCTCAGGAGAGCGGTTCACGCTCGATGGCCGGCGCACTTTCCTGCTGGGGGCAAGTTACTACGGCGGCCTGGCAATCGAGAAGCGGGAGATCCTCAAACAGGACCTCGACGACCTCGACGCTCACGGCTTCAACTGGATCCGGCTTTGGGCCACGTGGGACGCCTTCGACAATAACATCTCCGCCGTCGCCCCGGATGGGAGCGCGCGCGAGCCTTACATGGGGCGGCTGAAACGCCTGTGCCGGATGGCCGGAAAGCGGGGCATGGTGGTGGACGTGACGGTGACGCGCGAGAAGGCGGATGCCTTCCCAAGTCAGTTTTCAGAGCACTTAGCCGTGATGGAAGCGCTGGCGCGTGAGTTGAAGACGTTCCGCAATGTGTACTTCGACATCGGGAATGAGCGCAACGTGGGCGACGCGCGGCACGTAGCCATGGACGAGGTGGGACGCGTCATCGAGGCCGTGAAGCGAATCGATCCGCAGCGGCTATGCACGGCCTCGGAAGGCGGCGATATCTCGGGTGAGGAGGTCCGTGCCTTCATCGACACGGGACACGTCGATTTCATCTGCCCCCACCGGCCAAGAAACGCCGAGTCCCCTTCGCAGACGGCGGCGAGAACGCGCGAGTACTTCACCCAAATGAAGGCCGCTCAGCATGCGGTGCCCGTACACTATCAGGAGCCTTTCAGGCGGGATTACGGCCGGTGGTCGCCGAAGGCCGCCGACTTCATCGCCGATCTCGAGGCGGCAAAAGAGGGCGGCGCGGCGGGATGGTGTTTTCACAACGGCAGCGTCCGTCCTTCGCGAGACGGCGACGGCCGGCCCCGGCGTTCCTTCGACATGCGCCCCGCCGAAGGCCGCCTCTTCGAGCAGTTGGACGCGGAGGAGCAGGCCTTCATGCGGAGACTCAAGGCTGCAGAGGCATCGAGGTAGCAAGGAGCCTATGAAACAGCCTAGCATCATTATCTTGTTCAGCGATCAGCAGCGGTGGGACACGTGCGGATGCTACGGCCAGCCGCTGGATATCACGCCCAATCTGGATCGCATGGCCGAGGAAGGCGTCCGGTTCGAGCGGGCTTTCACCTGTCAGCCGGTTTGCGGCCCCGCGCGGGCCTGCATTCAGACGGGGAAATACGCCACGGAGGTCGGCTGCCACACGAACCATCGCATGCTGCCCCTGGAAGAGCGAACCATCGCCCACCTCCTGTCCGCCCACGGCTACGACACCGGATACATCGGGAAGTGGCATCTGGCCTCCCGCGGGCCCAGGGGAGGGCCCGATGACTTCAGGATAAGGCCCGTCCCTAGCGAGCGGAGGGGTGGTTACGATTACTGGCTGGCCTCGGACGTGCTCGAGTTCACCTCGCACGGCTATGACGGGCACATGTTCGACGCGGACGGCCGCAAGCGCGTGTTTCCGGAAGGGCGATACCGCGTTGACGCGCAGACGGACTGGGTCCTTGAGTACCTGGAGAGCCGGAAATCCGGCAAGCCCTTCTTCCTGTTTGTGTCGTACATCGAGCCGCATCATCAGAATGACCACGGACACTACGAGGGCCCCTTGGGATCGAAGGAGAGATTCCGGGATTTCGTCGTGCCGGGAGACTTGGACGGCGCGGAAGGTGATTGGCGTGAAGAGTTTCCCGACTACCTGGGATGCATTCACAGCCTGGACGAGAATGCCGGGCGCGTTCGCGAGGCACTGGCGTCGCTCGGACTGGCGGAAGACACGCTGGTGGTGTACACGAGTGATCACGGCTCCCATTTCCGCACGCGCAACAGCGAATACAAGCGCTCCTGCCACGACGGCTGCATACGCATACCGTTGATCGCCACAGGCCCCGGATTCACAGGCGGAAAGTGCCCTTCCAATCTGGCCAGTCTGATCGATCTCACCCCGACGATTCTCAGGGCCGCCGGCGTCGCCGTGCCCGAGACGATGCGCGGCCGGCCGCTGCAAGACATGCTGTCGGGGGCAGGCGCGGAGTGGCGGGACGAGGTCTTCTTGCAAATCAGCGAGAGCCAGTGCGGCCGCGCCATCCGAACAGAGCAGTGGAAGTACAGCGTCCGCGCGCCCGAGAAGTCCGGCGCCGACCCTTCGAGCAATGTCTACGTCGAGGACTTCCTCTACGACCTTGCCGAGGACCCTCACGAGCGCACTAACCTCGTTTCCGACGCCGCCTACAACTCCGTCCGGGAGGAACTGGCAAGCAGACTCAAGCGGCGCATGGTGGAAGCTGGCGAGGCGGAGCCGCGGATACTGCCCAAGGCAAGGGCAGACTCCGAGGAAACGGGTTAGGCGTACGGGCGGTTGTGGGCAATTAAGGATAGTTGACGCGCGGGGGTGATTAACCTACCCTTGTGCCTTTGTTCTTGCTCACACAGCGCCATGTTGAGGACATTCTGAGCCGTGCACGCGACACACGGTATCAGCCGCAGGGCATTCTTGGGGCGAACGGCCGCCGCGCTGGCGGGGCCGTTGGCATTGCCTCGGGGCGTGCCCAGTAGACGACGACAGAAAGGCACACGCATGAAATCCATTCCGCTTATCGATAGCCGTATCGTTGCCCAGGCCTTTGCCATGCGCCGTGTGGTTCAGCAACCGCGTTTCCTCTCGGATGAGCTGGTTATGCCGGATGCACAGGCCTACGGCAGCGTGCTGCGGGACGGCTCAGGCCAATGGCGGATGTGGTACCTCGCGCAGCCGGTTTACTGCGAGTACTACGCCGTCAGCGAGGACGGCCTTGAATGGCGCCGCCCGGAACTGGACCTCGTGTCGCCCGAAGTGCGCGAGAGCCTTGTCGGGCCCAACGCGTTCATGTGCCGCGGCCAGAAGGACGCGCACGGCAAATGGCTCGTGGGCAGGCAAGGGCCGGAGGGATTCTGCGTGCTGGACGCGGAGGAGACGCCGCATCCCGCCGCCAAGGCGCGATTCACGGCGCTCTACCTGGCGAGCGCGGAGACGGAGTCCGGGATGTACGTGGCTCACTCGGACGACGGCGTGCGATGGTTTGCGGGAGAGGGCAGGCCCGTGATTCCCGGTTGGCGGGACACGTCAAGCGTGCTGTTTTACGACGCCCGCGCTGAGAAGTACGTGTGGTACGGCCGGCCGCAGGCCTACGCCGCGCGCCATATGGAAGGCAACCGCGTCATCGCCCGGAAGGAGAGCGAGGACCTCGTCCATTGGACGCCCGACCGCACCGTGCTGGACACGGATGACGCCGATGCGGATCCCCATCACTTGCTCGATGAGGCCGCGCTCCGCGCCGGGAAGGACAACGCCACCGCGGAGGAGCGCGCCGCGGCATGGGCCGAACTCACCGAAGGCCAACACCGCGATAGAACCAAGCCGATTATCAGGGGACGCAACCGGCAATGGTACGGCATCACGGCCTTCCCCTACGCCGACCTCTACCTCGGGATCGTCTGGATGTACGACCTCCCGACGGGCGATATGTGGACGGAACTCCTCCACAGCACGGACGGCATCGACTGGCGCCGCGAGGCCGCGCGCGTCCCGTTCATCCCGCGGACGCCGGGCACCTGCACCTGCACCATGGCCTCGCCGCCGGTGGCCGTGGGCGACGAACTCCGGTTCTACGACTCCATCACCAACCAGACGCACCACGGCGTGCCGAATCCGGACGTCCAATCGGGCATCCGGGCGCTGGCGCTACCGCGCGATCGCTGGATCGCCTACACGGCGGGGGACATCCAAGGCGAGCTTCTGACGCAGGTGATGGACAAGCCGCAAGGCCTCAGTCTGAACGCTTCCACGGAAGCCGACGGTTGGCTGCGCGTCGAAGTGGCCGACGCCGACGGCCGCCCCATCGAGGGCCTAACGCAAGCCGACTGCCACCCACTCTCCGGCGATGCGCTGGCCTTCCGGCCGCGCTGGCAAACCGGCAAGACGCTTGACGACGTGCCGACAGACGCCATCCGCCTCCGCATCCACGCCCGCCGCGCATCGCTCTACGCCTTGGGCGTGTAGGCGGCCTGCGCTACACGTCTTGGCGTGGACTTTCGACATTGCGCTCCTGTTATTGCGTGAACGCCTCGTTACGGGCGAGGAGTTCGGGCAGTGGATAGGCTGGTCACACATCCGAGCGACCCGGGGCAGGGAATCGTTTCTCTATCTCCTCCATGTCCTCTAGGACGTCCTCTTTGCTTGTCTCGATTCCCGTTGTCTCCCTCTTCATTGCCACGAGGGAAAGCACGAGTCCCGTCAAACAGACTGACGCAACCACAGACATCGCAACCAGGGACGGCATCCGAGTGTTTTTGGGGAGGCTGGAGAAGGCCGTCGCCGCGCTTATTACTGCGGCGATAAGGCCACCCACACAGGTGGACGCCACGCTCGCGAATAGCCTTGGGCGCGCAGGAATTCTCTGCACCTTCTTCTTAATCCGCTCCCATTCAGAAAGCGGCATTGGCATACCATCTTGCCTTGCAGCCCTCCTGAGTGCCATCTCGGTGGTTGCGATGTTCGTAGCACCCTCCGGGATTGCGGTATCCGTTTGCGACACATCGCTGCCCGTAGTCCTCAAACCCTCTATTGCGCCCGTTTGCCCTTTAAGCCTCTCTCTGTTGGCTCTTGGTGCATGTGCATCGCTCGTTGCTATTGCACGGGCAACCGCTCTTAGAAAAGCTTCTCTCTCAGTTTCATGCGCCATATTCGGCCCGACTCCAAACCCGCTCAACCGGAAACATCGTTGGGAGAGAGAAAGGCAAAATCGGTGTCACGAAGCCTAGTTGCATAACTCCTGGCCATGTCGTAGGCGTCAGCAAGGGATGCCCTTGAGAAGGCGCACACCGGTGAGAAAAAGAACTGGAAGTCGATGCTAAGATTTGTCACCACAACGCATTTGCCCTGCTCATCATCGGCTTTGGCCCGCACAATGCTCACAATACACCTTCTCTCTGCAGCACCTGACGAATCGGCCGTTGGCAGTGTCAGAGTGGCATGCACTCCGATGTTGAGGAGATTACCGTCAGGGGCTGAGCAAAAAACCTGGCGAAGCAGCGCGTCTGATAATTCGCCAGGTAACAGAAGAGCGTATTCGTGGATCGCGCCTATTCGTGCTATGTCCTTTTCCCTTCCACTCAGAGGAAGGATGGTCTCTGCAATAGTCGAAAATGAGTCCTCTAAGGAACTTGCATCGAGAGACGCGAGCGTGGGGATGTCACATGTGAGGAAGAACCCCTCCAGATTGAAAGTAAGGCTGAATGTATCATCCACGTTGTGCAGCTTGAATTGAGTCTGGTCAGACGACGCATCCAGGAGCTGGAAGCAATCGGCTGGCAAGCTTCCCTTGCCTTGCAGGAGAAGTAGGCTATCAACAATCTTTCCTGAGATGTCCCTCACCTTGAAGGTCTTGTCGTGGCGCAATCCAACGACGGTCTTTCTAAGTGTCCAAGTCATAGGGTGTCGCCCTCGGTTTCTTGCCCGTTCGGGATGTGAGACTCATCCTCGTCCTCGTATAGAGGCAACGGCAGTATATCACAACAGCCCGACGACGGCATGCCCCAAACCTTCCCCAGATCCGGAAAACAGCCCGTAACGGACGCGGCGCAAGCGCGTGCGCGTCAATCAGTCAAATGAGGCGGGCCGCCTTCCCTGTTTCAAAAGGAAACACGCGGGGGAGGTTTGAAACAGTCGCGCGCGGCATGGGAGGCGTAACCTTTTTATTTACAAGGGTTTCACTTTGGCATAGTTCTTGTTCTCCCATTGGCGGAAATCCATGATAGAGGGGAGAAAGAGACTATGCGATTGGACAAACTGACGATTAGGGCGCAGGAGGCGCTTTCGGATGCGATGGATGCCGCGACGCAGGCCGGGCATCCTGAGATTACGTCCCTCCATGTGCTGATGGCGCTGCTCGAACAGGAGAAAGGTTCGGTTCCGTCCGTTCTCCAGCGTTTGGGCGTGCCGCCGGCGCAGGTGAAGAATGACGTGTCGGCACGGCTGGCGTCGCTGCCGCAGGTATCCGGCGGGGGCGCGGGCCAGATCGGGCTGGGCGCCGATGCGCAGCGCGCCCTGGACGCGGGCTGGAAGAGTGCGCAGAAACTCCGTGATGAGTACTTGAGCACGGAGCACGTCCTGTTGGGCATGCTGGACAGCAAAGGCGATCCGGCGGGCCAGGTATTGCGGGAGCACGGCGTCGCGCCGGACGCGGTGTTCGAGGCGTTGAAGAGTATTCGCGGCACGCAGCGCGTCACGGATCCGAACGCCGAGGAGACGTACGACGCCCTGGCGAAGTACAGCCGCGATCTGACGCAGCTCGCCCGGGCCGGAAAGCTCGATCCGGTTATCGGCCGCGATGACGAGATCCGGCGCGTGATCCAGGTGCTCTCGCGGCGCACGAAGAACAATCCCGTCCTCATCGGCGAGCCGGGCGTCGGCAAGACGGCCATCGTCGAGGGGCTGGCGCAGCGCGTCGTGGCGGGCGACGTGCCGGAGAACCTGAAGAACAAGCGGATCGCCGCGCTGGACCTCGGCGCACTGGTGGCCGGGGCCAAATTCCGCGGCGAATTCGAGGATCGGCTGAAGGCCGTGCTGCGCGAGGTGGAGGAGGCGGGCGGCGCCGTCGTCCTCTTCATCGACGAACTGCACACACTCGTCGGCGCGGGCGCCGCCGAGGGCGCCATGGACGCGTCGAATATGCTGAAACCCGCCCTGGCGCGGGGCGAACTACACTGCATCGGCGCGACGACGCTGGACGAATACCGCAAACGCGTGGAGAAGGACGCGGCGCTCGAACGCCGCTTCCAGCCCGTGCTCGTGAGTCAGCCGGACGTAGACGACACCATCGCCATCCTCCGCGGCCTGAAAGAGAAGTACGAGGTGCACCACGGCGTGCGCATTCAGGACGCGGCGCTCGTGGCCGCGGCCGTGTTGAGCAATCGCTATATCTCCGACAGGTTCTTGCCGGACAAGGCCATCGACCTCGTGGACGAGGCCGCGTCGCGGCTGCGGATCGAGATCGACAGCATGCCTTACGAGATCGACGTGCTCGACCGGCGCATTCGCCAGCTCGAGATCGAGCATCTCGCCGTGAAGAAGGAAAAGGGCAAGGCCGGGAAGGCCGTGCGCGAGGATATCGAGCGGGAGATCGCCGAACTCCGCGAGGACCTCAACGCCAAGAAGGCCAAGTGGCAGGCGGAAAAAGAGGCCATCGAGCGCATCCGCGGCGTCAATGAGGCCATCGACAATGCCAAGCGCGAGGAGGAAATCGCCGAGCGCGCGGGCAACCTGGACAAGGTGGCGCAGATTCGCTATGGGACGCTTGCCGAGCTGCAGACGCAGTTGGAGGCCGAGAACAAGCGTTTGGCGGAACTCCAGGAGAACGGCAGTTTCCTCAAGGAGGAGGTGACGGAGGAGCACGTCGCGCGAATCGTCTCCCACTGGACGGGCATTCCCGTGAGCAAGATGATGGAAGGCGAGATGGCGCGGCTGCTCAAGATGGAAGAGCGGCTGTCCGAGCGGGTGATCGGCCAGGAAGAAGGCATCCGGGTCGTGTCCGACGCCGTGCGCCGCGCGCGCGCAGGTTTGAAGGAACCTGAACGGCCCATTGGAGCATTTATCTTCCTAGGGCCGACGGGCGTCGGCAAGACGGAGTTGGCCCGGTCGTTGGCGGAGCTACTCTTCGACGACGAGAACGCCATGGTGCGCATCGACATGTCTGAGTACATGGAGAAGCACGCCGTAGCGCGGCTCATCGGCGCCCCGCCCGGCTACGTTGGCTACGAAGAAGGCGGCCAGTTGACGGAAGTGGTGCGGCGGAAGCCGTACAGCGTGGTGCTGCTGGACGAAATCGAGAAAGCGCACCCCGAGGTCTTCAACGTGTTGTTGCAACTACTTGACGAAGGGCGACTTACGGATGGCCAGGGGCGTACGGTGAGCTTCAAGCACACCATCGTCATCATGACCTCGAACGTCGGCAGCGACGTGTTCGACCGGGCAAGCGGCAGCCATGAGGAGAAAACTGAGGAAGTCATGCGCGTGCTGCGGCAGCAGTTCCTTCCGGAATTCCTGAACCGCGTGGACGACATCGTCGTGTTCCACCCGCTGAGCAAGGAGCATATCCGTTCCATCGTGGACGTACAGCTCAAGCGTCTAGGTAAGCGCTTGGAGGAAAAGCACATACGCATCGAGCTGACGGCGGCGGCGCGGGATCTGCTGGCCGAACGCGGCTACGATCCGACGTACGGCGCGCGGCCGCTCAAGCGCGTCATTCAGCGAATGGTGCTCGATCCGCTCGCGATGGAGCTACTGGCGGGAAGAATAAAGGAAGGCTCCGTTGTTACGGTAGATGAAGACGGTAAACAGTTGATGCTTCATAGCCACATGTCCCAAGCGGCCTAATGTGGCAGTTGACCAAGGTTTCGGCCCACGTCGCCAGACGAAGCGGCCGAAACCCATTCCCTCCCCCGAGGTCGGACGTTCTCCCCAGCGTCCGGCCTCGGATCGTTTTTGGGGCAAATCTCACGGCGGCGTGATGGGCGCCCCGGCACGCAGTATGGCACTCAATCGTCGAAAATGGGCGAGCAGGCCTGTAAGCCGGGTTCTGTCTGGGGCGCGTACGCCCTGAGACGGCCATTCATCTGGGACGCGCGTCGCCGCACGCCTCGAGCTTCCTACCCGGGAGCGGAGCGGGCCACTCCATAGCTCCCCTATTCGGAATTTCTCCAGGTGGGGTTTGACAAGCCGGCCTGTCGCCAGGCCGCTGGTGCGCTCTTACCGCACCTTTTCACCTTTGCCGGCTCCGACATGCGGAGCGTAGGCCGTGTCTTTTCTGTGCCACTTTCCGTCGGGTCGCCCCGCCTTCGCGTTACGAAGCACCCTGCCCTGTGGAGCCCGGACTTTCCTCAACCTTCGTTCGAAGGCCGCGGCCGTCCGGCCTGCTCGCCCGAACTCTAATTATAGCACCTATCCGTATCGCAGAGGCCCATGTTGTCGGGGGAATTCCAACGCGGAGGCGCCGAGAACGCTGAGGGCGCAGAGAAACGGGCGCCCACTTCGGAGTGACCTCCGCATTCCGATGATGCCTACGCCTACACTGTCCTCGCGTCCATGACGAGAAGCCAGTCGTGGCCTTCGGGCGGGAAGGGCGGAGTCCACGTACCGTCTTTGTCGGGGGCCGCTTGGCCAAGTTCGATCTGCTCGCCCGCGACAGGGTCGAAGTAGTAGGCCCGATACGTCACGTCCGGCTCGATTTCCTTGATAGTCGGCGCGTTCCAGCACATGGGGCTGTAGGCGATGCGTAGTTGGCCGGGAATTCCGACGGCCACCAGACCGTAGGGATCGTTCTCCTTGTCGGATTCGTCGAGCCACTCTGCGTGCCGCTTGAGTTCCCACCACGGGAAGCGTTTCATGAACGCCCCGCCCAGGCCCATCTGGCGCGAGCCGGGCAACTGCGCCGCTTCGGGCCACGGCATGCTTCCCCAGCTCCGGCCGTGGGGCGAGGGGCCGTAGGGCTGATCCGGCGCATTCAACTGCCAGATGCCGTTGGCACCGTAGGTGTGGCCGGCCGCGCCGTTGAGCATGGTGTGGTAGAAGCAGAGTCGCTGCACGTTCTGCCAGCAGCGGCCCAGAATACTCTCGTAGTTGACCTCGCTGTTGACGATGGGCATCCGCGGTTCGCGATCCACTGATTTTCGCATCGCCGCGATGATGTTGCCCACGCTGTCGATATCGCTGTGGCCCGTCTGGAGCATCTCGAAATCCATGAGGCCGGGATCTTCCACCTGATCGCGCCCGAACTGCGTCGGGTGGATAGTGATGAGGTTGCCGTATCCGTCGACCTCGCGGACGTGGGCCATCACCTCCGTCCAGCCCTTCTTCTGAAACTGGGCGTCCGCCTCCTTCGTCTTGGACACGTAGTAGGGCATCGTGGCCTCGCCGCAGAGGCACCACGTCACCGGGTAGGCGCCGTACCGCGCCACCAGATGCCGCCAGAATCGCTTGGCCTTTTCGACGCCGATCTTTGGAAGATGGTATCCCCACATGCCGACGATGCACGGCATCAGGCCCGAAGCAATCAGGTGGCCGATCTTGAGGTCCGCGTGGTCGTAGTACGCCGTGTTGACGCGCGCAAATTCCTCCGCGAAGGGATATCCCGCCTCATTCTTGCCCCGGGGATCCCATGCGTCCATGTCAGGATACGGCCCGGCGATGATCTGGACGACGCTGAAGCCTTTGGTTACGCGGTCGGCGGCCAGCTCCTTGAATCCCTGCGGCCAGTCGAGCCGCGTCGTCAATCCCATCCACCAGGTATCGCCCACCCAGAGGAAGGGCGTGCCGTCGGCGTGCTCAAAATGGCGCTGGTCGGCGGCTACGTGCAGGCGGCCGTGGCGGAGCAGCGGATTGGCGCCGCTGTACGGATGGACGGAGATCGTGCCTGTCTGCCCGTGAATGCCGGCATCGTCCTCGGCCGACGCGCGTGTCTCGAAAGCATATTCTCCTTCAAGCCTGCCGCTGAAGCGCACCTTCCATCGGTTGTCGCCGGCCCAGAAGCCAGGCACTTGGAATGCGGCGCCGTCGGGGGCGGTGAATACCACGTCGAAATCCACGTCATTGTACGGATCGCCGTATTGCCCCGAAGATAGAAACGTTAACTCGATCACGCCGTTTTGTTGCACGTTCAGATTCATGATTGCTCACCCTCTTGATGCGCCCAAAGGTACTTGCCTGCCCACCGGAGCGGGGCGGCTGCAATGTAGACGCTTTCCGGGGTCGTTTGCAATACCTGAATCACCGGTAATGCCTCCATATGTCGCCCCTGGCGGGGCTTGTTGGGGGACGACAAACACGCCTCACGGCTTAGGCCGTGGGCTAGAGCATATCGCCCGCCAAAGTGGGCTTCCTTGCGCCGCCCATTGGCTAGAGCGATGGCAAGCAGGGCCGTGTGTCGGGCTCTGTCAAATCGACATATCATCACGGCAGTCCAAATCCGCACGTAGGCCGGGCAGGTTTTACGCCAATCGCGGGAATATGCATGTTGGAAGCCCGCACCACAATAGGGCCCTTCTCGAAGCTTTGGCAAGCGGGTCTTGACAAAGGGCAAGCGCGCCGCCGGCGGGCAGGATGCCTGCGCCACAATCTCCGGCGCGCGTGCTTGGGATGCAGAACCACGCTCACGTGCGGAGTTGGGGGCCATTCTTCGGTTTGCCGTGGAATCCCCCGGCTTGGTATCGTCTCCGGCCAACACGCAAGGATTACCGTTCATGGACATCGATCGCACAACCATCGACGGCTGGGCCGAGCCTTATCGTAACTGGCACTACTTCCCTGACTACGTCCTCCCCCCCAGTCCCGACGACGGCCTGGGATTCAGCAAGGTCGATTGCCCGCTCGTCTGGCAGCGGGACGAAACATGGCGGATGTCTTACACGGGCTTCGACGGGCGCGGCTACCAGACCGCCGTGGCAGAGAGTAATGACCTCGTCCATTGGACGCCGCGGGGCCTCGTCATGAGCTTTGGCAAAACCGGCGCGTTCGACTACGGGGGCGTCAGTTTTGGCGGGCTCTTGCTGGAGTCCTACGACGTGAAAGCGCCGCGACGGCTGAAGCGATTCGAGGACAAGTACTGGGCGTTGTACGGTTGCTATCCGCGCCAAGGCGGCTACGAGTTGCGCCCCGGCGCTGAGGGCCTTGCGTGGAGCAATGACGGCCTCACCTGGGAACGCGCCTCGGAAGACACGCCCATCTTGTCGATCGAGGGCGCGGCCGAGTGGGAGAAGGACTGCATCTATCAGCCGTGGCTCGTCGAGCACGACGGCCGGTTCTGGGACTTCTACAACGCGGCCAACGGCGCCATCGAGCAGACGGGACTCGCCACGAGCGAGGATCTAGTCCATTGGACGCGTTACGCGGGCAATCCCGTCATCCGCAATGGCGGATCGGGCAGCTATGATGAGCAGTTCTGCTCGGACGGGAAGGTCTTCAAAGACGGCGATCATTGGGTGATGTTCTATTTCGGAGTTGGGCGGGGCGGCGCTCACATCATGGCCGCCTTCTCCCGGGACTTGTACCACTGGACTTCGCATCCTGAGCCGCTGTACAGGGCGGGCGGCCATCCTTACGGCCTGGACGCCAAGTACGCCCACAAGATCTCCCTCGTTTACGAGGCGAAGAGTCGCATGTTCTACATGTATTATTGCGCCGTGAGCGACGCCGGCCGCGGGATCGGCCTTATCACGAGCAAGCCTGTAGCCTGAGAGGGCGTCGGCGCCGGGCACCAAGGGAGGAGCCGCCGTGCATTACCGGGAAGATGGCCTGCCGCGCGGGCCGCTGACTTACATCTGCGCCGGCGAGGAAGGCGCGACGGTGGATGAGGCGTGGGCCGAGGCCCTCCGCGACGCCGCGCCGGACTTCCTCCACCACGCCCACGATGTGCCGCTCAACAGCATCTGGGGAACTACGCAAGGCTACTCGGGGTGGCTACCGGATCATGAAGCGGGGCCGGGCGAGGTGCGGCGCAAGGTGGAGGATCTTCGCAATGGCACTAACCGCCTCCACGACGCGGGGGTGGGCAAGGTGTTTCCCTACATGAATCCGTCGATCATCGGCGGCTCCGTGGACGAGTGCATCACCCACAACTTCTTCAGCTACGGCGGGGACGCGGCAGCCGCGCAGGGGTTCTTCCATTTCTGGCGGCGTCTGGATGAGTTCGCGGACCTCGGATGCGATAGGCTCACCAAGGATGATCCTTTCGACTGGATGCAGCGTGATGTAATGTCGTTCGCGCCGTATTCGACGGACACGCCCTATTCGCGCTATGAGCCGTGCCTGCGCCGTGAGGGCCGCCTGGGCTTCGTCGAGATATGCGCCGGGCTCATCGCGGAGGCAGGCTATGACGCCGTGTTCTCGGATGACAACCTCGTCCAGTGTTACTGCCCCCAATGCCAGCGGGGCTTCCGCGCGTTTCTCCGCAAGCACTACGGCCATCGCTTGGCCGAATTGGAGGAATGCCTGCCCATCGAGCAAACGATGCTCTACAGCGATGACGGACAGGGCACGGGGCCGGCCATGCGCCGGGCCACCTCGGGGCGATTGTCCGCCGGGCCGCCACTAGACACCGAGGCGTTTCCCGTCGATCCATGGGCCACGCTGCTCTGGGAGGCGAGCCAGGCTTTCTGGGCACAGACGAACGGCGACATGCTGCTGCGCGTCCGGGAGGCGGGGCGCCGCCACAATCCCAACTTTTTTGTCGTGGCGAATTGGGGCATGTCGATGACGGCCAGGCAATTCGCCACTCGGCGGCAATTGGGCCACCACTTCATCCGCTGGCAACCGGGCGCCGTCTGGCAGATGCTCGAGGAGGGAGGAAGCCATGGGTACATCGCGCCGGGCCTTGTTGAGGAGTTTTGGCCTCTCCTCCGCGCCTGCGCGGCCCACGGCGTCGAACCGGCCCTGCTGGCCTACACGCGCGACGATCCAAGCCAACGTTTGCTGGGATTCGCGGAGGTCGCGTCGGCCAACACGGGGGCTTGGTGCGCCGGGCGCCGTGATGCCGATACGGTGAACCTCTATCGAACCTTCTTCGATGAGCGTTGGGAGTTGTTCGATCAGGCAGAGCCCCTCTGCGAAGTCGGCGTGCTCTATTCACTCGACGATATCCTGCGGAATAATGACGAACACCTTCGCCTGGTGTACGCCGTATGCCGCGCCCTGGGCCGAAGCCACATCCCGTACGACATTGTGACACCGAGCCAGTTGTCGCGTCGGCGCTTCTCCGTCGTCATCAATCCCGGAGCACGCGCAATCCCGCCAGGCGCGTTGGACGGCTCAGCCGTACTCGCCATCGGGCCGGGCGGCCTGCCCCCGGTGGAATTCGTGGATTACTACGAGGTCCAACTCGACAACCTCCTCGACCTGTCGCGCGAGAAACAGGAAGAGGCCCTCGCCGCGTGTTCGCACGTCGATCTAACGGAGCCCGCGCCTCTGGCCCATCATATCGTTGAGATGGCCGGGCACGACCTCGCCCTAAGCGACTCGCGCGCCATCCACGCCGCGCGGCTGCGGCCATTCATCATCCGCAAGGACAAGCGCGTCGTCGTCCACGTGGTAAACTACGGCTGCACGTCCATGTCCAGCACGCCGCCCCCCGGCCCGGCGCCGGCATTTTCGCTGCGGGCGCCGGACATCGAAGGGTGGCGCGTCGAAGGCGCCTGGACGGAGGGGCCGGGTGCGGCGCGCGAATCGCTCACCCTCACGGGAAGGGAGCTTGAGCAGAGCGTGAGTGTCCCGTCGACGGAGGTCTATCGTGTGGTGGTCCTTCAATACCGTTAAGAATGGGCAGGCAGGCGGAAGCCGCCTCTCCCTACATGTTTCATTGGAAGAAGCCGCGCAGTGTTTTGCCGGCTACTCTGGGAGTAGATCATGAAGATTAACGGCGACAGTCTAGTACTCAGTAAATCCGAACCGGGCAACCTTTGTTTCGATGGCGTCGCGCCCGAGTCAGTGGTGGCCCGAAGCACCTACGAACCGGGCTTGGAAGACACGATTCTCTACGAATCGGGCCGCGATTACGTGCTCGATGCGGAGCGCGGGACGCTTGCCCGCGCCACCGATTCGCGCATCCCCGACTTCAGCACCAACGTCTTGTACGGCCAGAAAAAGTTCGATCACACGCAGTTCCCTGGTTACGGCAACCACGACTTCTTCGTGTACGTCGATTACGAGACAAGCCATGGACGTCCCTTCGCCGAGGAGAGCAATCAGGCCGAGCGCCTGCCGAAGACGGGAGCCGCATTGCGCGCCGGGGGGCCTTTCAAAGTGATCGCCTACGGCGACAGCATCACTTGCGGCGGGGAGGCGTCCACACCGCGTCTTCAGTTTCCCGATCGATACGCCCGTTACCTCACCGAGACCTTCCCCCAGGCGAAGGTCGAACTCGAGAACGGCGCCACGGGAGGCGACTCAACGAAACAAGGGGTCGCGCGCCTCGAAGAGAAGGTCTTGACGCGGCAGCCGGACCTCGTCCTTGTTGGCTTCGGGATGAACGACAACAACACCGGGAGCGTGCCCGTCAAGCAGTTCGAGGACAACCTCGTTGGCATGATCACCGCCATCCGCGAGCGTACCGGCGCGGAGATCTTGCTGTTCTCCGCGTTCCCCCCCCACCCGGATTGGGTGCACAATTCCCACCGTATGGTGCTGTATGCCGACGCAACACAAGCCGTGGCCGAGCGTACTGCAAGCGCTTACGCCGACGTCTTCGCCGTGTGGAGCAAGGTGCTCGAACGGAAGGATCCTTCGAGCCTCTTGGCAAACAATATCAACCACCCCAACGATTTCGGCCACTGGCTCTACTACATGGCCCTGAAGAGCGTCCGCTTCTGAGGGGAGGGAGGCGATCCCGTCAATCGGACATCACCCCGTCCGCGGCAGTCTCTCCCTCTCCGGCCGCCTGGGCACGGGACTTGTGTTCGGCCCAGTGGGCCCGCAAGTCCATGCCGATCTTCAACGCCACAAACAGCACCACCGCCCACGATGCCTGGCCCGTGAGCGCCACCGGGAAGGCGCCGACGAGGATGGTAACATGCAGCAGGACAATCCGCACGTAGGGCCGGAGCATCTCGTTCGGGGCTTTCGCCTTCCGGAATTCCCCATTCACCAGGAAGAATAAGATGAAGGAGAGCGTGTGGCTGGCCACCAATGAGACTAACGCCAGAAGGAACTCGCCGCCGGGCCGCCATCCGAGCCACGTCCAAGCCCCCAAGGCCGGAAGCGGGGAAGTCGCGGCTTCTTTGAGAAGATCGTGGAAGAAGGCATACAGCATGATGCCGTGCCAGGCAGTGAAGGCGCCGTAGTGGAAGATGAAGAAGGGAATTGTGAGGGCCTTCATGCGGAGGTTCTCGGAGCGCCCCTGGGCCGGATCCCAGCAGGTGGCCATCCGAAGGATACTGAATAAGCCGACGACGATGTTCTCCAGCCAATAGAGCAGGAAGAGGACGGCGACGTTCCACCCTCCGAAGAACACCCCCCAAAGCGGGACGAGGTTGCCCGTAATCAACGCGGCCGAGGTAACGTACGCGCGCAACTTATGCTTGTCCATCGTTTGCCCCCTTCGCCCTGCATTATACACCCATGCCGGGATTGGCTTTGAAGCCCGGAGAGTCGAGGAGTACAATCCGGGCTTTGGCAGTTGCCGTGGCTATCCCGCGACTGGGAAGGAATCCATTATGCCGAAGAAGACGCCCCTATCGCGCCGTCGATTCATCCAGCAAACCGCCGCAGCGTTCGGCGCGTTCAACATCGTCCCGCGCCACGTCCTCGGCGGGCCGGGCCATATTCCGCCGAGTGAGGAACTGACGAAGGCCGTCATCGGCGTCGGCGGCATGGGCCGAGGCCACATGCGCTACGGTGGGGCAAGGCTCTTGGCCGCCTGCGATGTGGATGAAGGCCATCTCAGAAAGGCACTCGAAGCCGCTCCCGACGGCGTCAAGGGCTATCGCGACTTCCGCGAAGTGCTCACGAGGCCCGATATCGACGTTGTCCACATCGCCACGCCGCCCCATTGGCACGGGCTGATATCGATTGCGGCCGCAGAGGCCGGGAAGGATGTGTGGTGCGAGAAACCTATGACGCGCACCATCGGCGAGGGCCAGCGCGTGGTGGAGGCCATCCAGCGCAACGCGCGCATGTTCCGCCTGAACACCTGGTTCCGCTTTCGCTCCGGCTTCTACGGATTCGGGACAACGGTTGCGCCCATCAAGAAACTCGTGGAGAGCGGCATGCTGGGCTGGCCGCTGAAGGTTACCATCGGCGAGACAACGGGATTCGGCTGGAAGTTCTACTGGAGCGGCAAGACCGACGTGCCGCCGGAGCCTGTGCCGCCCGAATTGGACTATGATTTCTGGCTCGGGCCCGCGCCCTATAAGCCGTACTTCCCACACCGGGTGCACGGCTCGTTTCGCGGCTACTGGGATTATGACGGCGGCGGCTTGGGCGACATGGGCCAGCACTACATCGATCCCGTGCAATACTTCCTGGGCAAGGATGATACGAGCCCGGTGGAGATCGAGGTGGATGCCCCTCAGCAACACCCGGACGCCGTCAGTTCCTGGCGGCGCATCCGCATGAAATACGCCGACGGGTGCGAGATCATTCTCGATGGCGAGGGCAAAGACAAGAATGTGCCGTACATCGAGGGGCCGGACGGTAAACTCTTCCGCGGCTTTGAGTCGGATATCCCGCACCTCAAGGAGAAGCTCGCCGCGTTCCCCGACCCGGAGCCGCAGGTGACGGATTTCTACGAGGCCGTGCGGAACCGGCGGAAGTTCGCTCTCAATGAGTCTAACGGGCACCGCTCCTGCACGCTCGTCAACCTGGGCAAAATCGCCGTCCGGCTCGGCCGGAATCTTCGCTTCGATCCGGAAAATCAACGTTTTGTGGGGGACGATGCCGCGAACCGCCTCATCGATCAGCCGATGCGCGCTCCCTGGCACGTATAGGACACGGAGAAGGACATGAGACGCAGCACACATACGCGAATCACTATGGCCCGGGGCCTCTTGGTTCTCTTCCTGAGTCTGGCCGCAACGGCGGGGGCGCAGTCGCCCGTCACGGGCCTGCTCGAACGGCTTCCGGCGCAGAGCACCGCGGAGGCCAACCAGATCTTCACCGAGTTGGCGGCTCTTGGGCCCGAAGCGATCTCGGATATCTGCGCCGGGCTTGTCCCGCCGGGAACAGGAGATGATACGTCCGCCCGCTACGCGCTCAGCGGCTTGGCAAAACACGCCTCACGGGCGGGCGCCGACTCGGAGCGCGCGATGCTCGCTGCATCCCTGTGCAGGGCTCTGTCAGACGCGCAGCCCGGTACGGCCTTGGCCGATGTACAAGTCCGCGCCTTTCTCATGAGCCAGCTCGAACTGGTGGGCGATGACGCATCCGTCCCCACCCTCAGCGCGTTGTTGTCGGACGAGGACCTCTGCGAGCCCGCCACACAAGCGCTGTTGGCCATCGGCACACCGGCGGCGGCGGAGACTCTGGGCACGGCCCTTTCAGACGCGACGGACGCTACAGCCGTCACGCTCATCAAGGCAACCGGCGAGCTCCGCTATGCCCCCGCCGTGCCTACGCTGCTCCATTGGGCCATCCATCCCGACAGGAAAGTCCGTCTAACAAGCCTTTACGCGCTTGCGAATATCGGCGCCCCCGAAGCCGCGGGCATGCTGGCCGCGGCGGCCGACAACGGGCGGCCCTACGAACGCATGAAGGCCACCTCGCTCTACCTGCTGTACATACGGCGTCTTGCGGCGCAGGGCAAGGAGAAACAGGCCCGACGGGCGTGCCGCGATTTGCTCAAGACACATCACGATCCCGGGGAAAGCAATGTGCGGGCAGCAGCGCTGGCCTTTCTGGCCCAGTCCCAGGGCCGCACCGCTAAGCGCGCCCTCTTGGCCGCCGCCGAGAGTAGCGACAAGGAATACCGCAATGCTGCCCTCGACCTCGCTTGTGAGATTCCCGGCGAGCGCTTCACGAAGAAATGGGTGAGGAAAGCACGGGGAGCGGCTACGGAGGCCCGGGCAGACATTCTCGCGATGCTTGGCCGGCGGGGAGACAAGGCCGCCCTGCCATTGGCACTGAAAGCCTTAGATGACGCGGAACAGCCCGTGCGGATGGCAGCCATCGACGCATCAGCGCGACTCGGCGGCGGTGCGGCGGTGCCCGGCCTGCTCAAGACGCTCCAAAGGGCCAAGACTGACGAGGAGCGAGACACCGCCAAGTGTGCTCTGCTCCGCTTACCGACAGAGTCTCTCGTCCCGGCAGTTGCCGAGGCGCTTCCGGATTCCCCGGCGGATACGCAGCCGGCCCTGCTCGATATTCTGGCCGCGCGCCGGGCCACGGGACAGCTCGATACCGTCTTCGCGGCTATCGAATCCGAGGATGAGGCGGTGCGCATTGCGGCCTTCAACGCGTTGGGCGTGCTCGCCTCGGAGGGCGACCTCGCCCGCCTGTTCGGACTTCTTGCAGAAGCGCCGAGCGAGGATGAGGAAGCCGCGGCCCAGGACGCCGTCGTGGCCATCGTTGAGCAGATTCCCGACTCGGAAGGTTTCATTGAGCTCTTCAACGGCGTCGACCTGACGGGCTGGCGAGGCGACACCGACGGATACTCGGTGGAAGACGGCGTTCTCCTCTGCCGTCCGGGCGGCAACTTGTTCACCGTTGATGAGTACGACAACTTCATCCTTCGATTCGAGTTCAAACTCACGCCCGGGGCCAACAATGGCCTTGGTATCCACGTTCCGGCGAAGGGACATCCCTCCTACGACGGCATCGAGTTACAGATTCTGGACGATTCGGCGGAGAAATACGCCCATCTCAAGCCATACCAGTATCACGGCTCCGTCTATGGCGTCGTCCCTGCGAAGACGGGCTCCCAAAACGACGTGGGCGAGTGGAACGTCGAGGAAGTCATCGTGAAGGGCCCGCGCATCATCGTGAACCTCAACGGAACGACCATCGTCGGCGCGGACGTGGTCAAAGCCGCCACGCCGGGACCCATGGACGGCCACGAACATCCCGGACTTCTGCGGGAGACGGGATACATCGGCTTCCTCGGACACGGGGACGTGCTCGAGTTCCGCAACATTCGCGTCAAGCCGCTGAAATAGCCGTCCACGCGCTCCAACAGCGAGTGCGAATGGGCGAGTTTTTTGCCCTTTGCTACGTGCTTCTGGCGTAGCGGAGGGCTTTATTCGTTGATTTCGAAGAATTTACCGTGCACCGGAGATCTTCGCGAAACAAACATGTCACCTCTCGGGGGCTTGTAGCGTCTCAATAGTGAATGGGAATGAGGTGTCGTCAGACACCGCCGGAGTATCCCGTCATCCCATGATTCGGTTCACTAAGTGATCGGAACCGTTGCGCATGTTCATGTATTGAAGCATCGAAGGATGTCAACAGTAGCGTTGATCGCCGCGTTTTCCCAGTGTACGGTTGGCCCACAGGATCCAACGAGACACAAGCAGCCATCTGCACGGGGTGAGTCAAGCCTAGGAGGAGGAGGGTTCTCGGCGCCGGAACGCGCCAGAGGGACGAATCCTTAGGGGTTTCTATGCATGAGCTAAGAATGTTCCGCCTGTTCCGTTGTAGTAACGTAGAGTTCCTGCCCTGTGCAAGATCTGGGGGCTACGCACCAAGAGGTGGCCATTTTCGCCAGACCTACTGTCCAGGCGAGGCTGCGGGAGCGAGTTAACCTAATCGTATAGAATGACTTATAGAACACGGGACATACGGGCACATGAGTTGCTGAATATAGAGTATCTCGCGCAGTCGCTTGAAGAATGACGCAGCGGCCTTTCAGAGGAGAATGTTCATGGCAGAGAAGGTGGTGGAGACAATGGCCGACAGTAAGGTGAACGGGGGCGAGTTGGTCGCTCGCTTGGATCAGGCCTACGAAGCGCTGAAACGGGAGATTCACAACGTCATCATAGGGCAAGATGAGGTGATCGACGGGGTCTTGAGCTGCGTGCTGTCAGCCGGGCACTGCATCGTCGAGGGCGTCCCCGGACTTGCAAAGACGTTGTTGGTACACTCGATCTCGGAGGCACTGGACCTCAAATTCAACCGCATCCAGTTCACCCCCGACCTGATGCCCTCCGACATCACGGGCACGGAGATCATCCAGATGGACCCGGCGACTCAGGAGCGCCGGTATCAGTTCGTGCAGGGGCCGATCTTCGCAAACGTCATTCTCGCGGACGAGATCAACCGGACACCTCCCAAGACACAGGCGGCACTTCTCCAGGCTATGCAGGAGCGTGAGGTCACGTCCTCGGGCCACACGTACCGGCTGGACACGCCGTTCTTCGTCCTGGCGACGCAGAATCCCATCGAACAGGAGGGCACGTATGCGTTGCCGGAGGCGGCCCGCGATCGATTCATGTTCATGGTATACATCGACTATCCCAAGGCCCACGAGGAGCATGAGATCGTCAAACGCACAACGATGGGCCATCAGCGCCCCGTCCAACGCGTCCTGAGCAAGAATGACATTCTTCAGTTCCAGAAACTCCTGCGGGCCATGCCTATCAGCGACACCGTAATCGAGTACTGCGTACGCCTGGCGAGAGCGACGCGGCCCACGGATGAACTTGCGACGGAAAACGTGAAGAAATACCTGAAGTTCGGGGCAGGCCCCCGCGCCGCCCAGTTCATGGCGCTCGGCGCCAAGGCCAGGGCCCTTATTCAGGGACGGGTGAATCCGAGTTTCGAGGACGTCAAGGCGGTGTGCCCGTCGGTGCTGCGCCATCGCTTGATTCCCAACTTCAACGCCGAAGCCGACGGCGTCTCGGTCGAGCAGGTTATCGTCAACGTGCTCGAGCGGACACCGCTTCCGAAATAGCATCATGGTCGCTCTTGCCGCGAGGAAGTATCTTGTCCCGGAGGTCTTGAGCCGTCTGGGCAACATGGAACTCATTGCGCGCTGCGCTGTGGAAGGGTTTTACGCAGGCTTGCACCCGAGCCCCTTCCACGGCTTCAGCGTCGAGTACAGTGATCACCGTCAATATGAGCCTGGAGATGAGCTGCGGTTCATTGATTGGAAGATGTTCGGCCGCAGCGACAAGCTCTACGTCAAGGAGTTCCTCCAGGAAACGAACGTCCCGGTGTATATCCTTCTCGACACCAGCAACAGCATGACGTTCCGTGGGGAGGGCACCGTAAGCAAGCTCGATTATGGCGCAATGCTGGCGGCTTCCCTGGCGTACCTCATGCTTGGCCAGGGCGACAGCGTCGGCCTGGTAAGGTTTGCGGAGCGCGTGACGGCCAGAATACCGCCAAGATCGCGGCGCACGCACCTCAACGCAATTCTCGTGACACTGCAACAGGGGGAACCTGGTGGGCGAACCAACTTGGCCCACGTACTGCATGCCCTGGCCGAGACAACTCATCGCCGGGGCATCGTGGTGCTGATCTCGGATCTAATCGATGACGAGGAGGATATCTACACCGGCCTGGCCCATCTCAAGTACCTACGCCACGATGTCATCATTTTTCACACCCTCGACCACCAGGAACTCGCCCTCGACTACGATGGGCTCGTGGAGTTTCGCGACCTCGAGTCATCCGACAGAGTCAGGGCGTTTCCACGTTCCCTCCAAGCGGCCTACCGTGAGCGAGTCAACGCTTTCACGGAGGAGGTCCGGCGAAGCGCGGGCCTGAGCGGCATGGACTACTGTCTATTGGATACATCCGAGCCTTTGGATAAGGCATTCCTGGCCTATCTGGGCAGACGAAAGCGGTTGATGTGACTTTTTCCGGCATCATGTTTCTCTTCGGGGGTCTCGCGATAGCGGGGCCGTTGCTCGCACACCTGCTGGCACGGCCCCGCTACCGCCGAGTGCCGTTTGCGATGATGCGATTCCTCAAGCTCGGCGAGACGGAGAGTCAGTCCCGCCGGCGTCTTCGCAACCTGTTGGTACTTCTGATTCGCTGCGCCATCATTCTCCTCGTAGCGGCCCTGTTCGCGCGGCCCGCCATCCTGTTGGCCGGCAGACAAGAGCCGCCCCGGCCTGTCTTCTACCTCGGCCTGGACAACTCCATGTCCATGGCTTACGGCGACCACCTGGACAAGCTGCGTGCCGCGGCGGCCGAAGCGATCAACCGCGCTCCCGACAAGGCGGTGTTTCACTTCTACTGCCTCGCTTCGGGCACGGCCTACAGAGATCTGAGCAAGAATGAAGCGCTCGCGCAGTTGAAGGACGTAACGGTATCCGGCTGTACAGCCGAAATGGCGCCATTCTTGGCGGCCCTGCACGGCGCAAAGGGCAAAGAACATGAGCACGACATCGTGACGGCCTGGATGGCAAGCGACTTCACGCCCGCCATGACGGCCATCCTTGATGAAGACACGCAACCTGTCTACGTGGACTCTTTTGACTACGAGGTCATCGGCGCCGAAAAGGTGAGCAATGCCGCCGTGGTTGACGCGGCCGCGCAGGGCGTCGGCAGCGAACGCCTCAGCCTTGCCGTCGCTGTGGCCAATTACGGGCTGGAGGATCAACACCGAACGCTTGCCGCCAAGGTCGAGGGACGCGACGTGGTCACCGCCCAAGTCGATCTCGCGCCGGGACTTCGGCGGGTCTTTCGACTCGACGTTCCCACGTCAGCCGTCGCAGATGCCTACGCTGCCGTGGAAATCGCCTTGGACGGACAGGATCCACTTGCGGAGGATGACGCTTACTACTTGGGCCTGGCGCTTCCGGCGCGCGATTCGCAGCACGTGCTTGTCACATCGCTCAACGTTCGGGAGGGTTTTCTCGTCAAGACGGCCCTGGAAGCCTTCGCGCGCAATTCCGTTTTCGACGATCTCACCGTGCGCCACATACTGCACCGCGATTTTGACACGCACATGCTGGATGCAGCCAGCGCCGTCGTCCTCACATCGCTACCTGCGCGGATAGCCGAATGCGCGGACGCGTTGAGAGCTTTCGCCATGGGCGGGGGCACCATCATCTTCTTCACGCCACCGGATGCGGACGCCGTGGGCTTCCAGCAACTGGCCGAAGCCGGCGTAGCGGCGGCCGTGCCCGGCACGTGGCACACCGGGCCTGTCAGCATTGCATCCAATTCGGGCGCGATCCTCGCTGGGGATCTTCTGAATCCCGACGGGAGCGTGATACGGGCTCTTGACAATTATCGGATCGAGTCACTGCCTTTGGCCGGTTATTACGATTGCGGCACAGAGCCGGGGGCCGAGCGGTTGTGGGTATTGTCGAACGGCGTCGGATTCCTCCACTACCTGCCCATCGGAAAAGGCGCCACCATACTCGTCAATACCAGCGCAGACGATTCGCTCGGCCCGCTTCTTAAATCACCCGCGGCAGTAGCCTTCTGCCGCTACCTCCTTGGCGAAAAAGAGGGCGTCCACGAACTCACGTTCCTGTGCGGCGAATCCGCCTCCCTCCCCGCCACAAGTGTTGAACTCGCCGCGGCGCCGGGCCGACAGGCGGCTTGGGTCGTGACGCCCAATGGGACGGAGGTCCAGGCAACAGCCGCCGGATCGCGGCTTACCGCCCCCGCGGCGACCTCCCCCGGATGGCTCCGCTCGCTGGCGCGTCCTCTCCGCTATGCCGGCATCAACGTGCCGGAAGGGGAAACAGATATGGTGCCGGCGAGCAATGCACGCATTGTGCGGCTTCTCGACCAGGTATTCCGTCAGAAATCCCTATCCGGCCTTCAAGAAGCTGCGGTCGCCGGCAATCAGGCGACGCGGCCCTTGTGGCGGGAAATGGCCTGGGCCGCTATTGCCCTGTTACTGGTTGAGGCGTTCTTGGCTAACCGGTTGAAGCGCTAATGACTGATTCTACGCAAACACTACTTCAGGACCTCGTCGAGCGGGTTAAGGGCGTCCGGCGATGGCTGGTCGCGCTGGCTCTCCTCAAAGCGGGGGCGGCCGCCTGCCTAGGCATCGCCCTCTTCATCACGCTGTATATCCTCGTGGACCACTGGATACACCTGGGCGTGGTGGGCCGTCTCTTATCGCTGGCAATTCTTCTTGCCGGCCTGATTGGCGTGCTGTTCTACGTGCTCAGATCCCTCGTCGGCCATATTTCCTGCAGCAACGCGGCCAATCACATTGAGCGCCAGTTGGCGCTCGAGCAGCAGCTTGTCACGGCGGTGGAGTATTACGAAGGAGGAGAGGGATATCCGTATTCGAGGTCCCTCGCGGATCACCTGGTACGCCAAATCAGCCGCAAGAGCGAAGGCTTGGATTTTGCGTCAACGATCCCGAAGTGGCAAGCCATCGCTTGCGCCCTCGCCGTCGTTCTCGGACTTGGGCTCGCGACATTCTATCTGCAGCACAACGTACGATTCCTTTCGCGCTATCTGACGCGCCTTATGAATCCGCTCGCAGCCGTGGAGCCCATTCCCACCACACAACTTACTGTGAAGACTGGGGACATCCTGACGGAGCCAAACGTGTCTTTCGAGTTGGCCGCGTCCATCGAGGGCTATCTGCCGCGCGAGGGCAAGCTCCTCGTAGGCGAAGCGGAGGATGAAACGGTCATCGTCCAGAATATGACGTTAGCACCGACTTACGACAGCGAGGAGAAGCCGCAGTTCGCGGCGCACATAGCGCTGCCCGTCGGACGCTATGCCTATCACTTCCAGACCTCTGGATCGCAGTCGGATACGCACGCCATTACGGTGGCGAATCTGGCCAAGATTGCCTCGATCTACGCGGACGTCACGCCGCCTTTCCCCGAGGCCGGAGAGCGCTACACAGAACAGGTCGAAGATCAGACACTCGCGGCCCTGAAGAACTCGACGATCACTCTGCGGGTCAATGTGACGGAGTCCTTGAGCGGGGCGGACGTCACGGGAGTAGACGGGCAGGCCATTGAGTCCCGCCTCGACGCCGAGAAGACGTTTTCATGTGACCTCGTGGCCACCAAAGAAGGATTCGTGAACTTCCGGCTCACCAACGCCGGGGGCGTCACGAATGATAACATTCCGGGCTTGCAGGTCCTTCTCAAGAAGGACGCGCCGCCCGAATTCAACGTACTGTCTCCCGGTGGCGACTATCTGGCAACAAACGTATCGAGCGTCCCCATAGCCTTCGAGGTATCTGATGACTTCGGCCTGAAGGCGGCGGCACTGGTAATCGAGATGGGCGCCGACGCGCCGAAGACCTACCCGGCATCGCTTGTACAAGGCACCAGAAGTTCTACCGTCGCGCACACGCTAGAGCTTGATACCTTCGACCTCGACATTGGCGATAGCATCCTCTACTACGCCACGGCCGAAGACGTGGACGTGGGCCTTGAGGGCGAGCACGGGGAAGTCGTCAGCGACATTTATTTCATCGAGATCCGCCCCTACCGCCGGCTATGGCACCGGACCAGCCCGGGCTTGCCGCATGACTCGACTAAACAGGGCCTAGAGATTGATCCCGCTCTCGTACACACGGTCCTTCCCAAAATTCTTGAATACACGCGCGCCATTTTGAAGAAAACCTGGGTGATTGCCAACAAGCCTGACCTTAGCGATGAGGACAGGGAGAGGCTGGAGTCCATCAACCAGGACCTGGACTTCGTTACCGAACAGCTCACGCTCATCCGGGATGATCCACGCGCCAGGTTCACCCGCAGTCAGGTCGCGGCGATTAACGAGGTCCTCGACAGCTACGGCCAGGCTTCGCAGGCGCTTTCTCGGCACGACGCCCGCGCCGCAGTGCCCCCCGAGAAGAATGCCTATCAAGCGCTCCGGAAGCTGATTCTTATGCTTCACATGGCTATGGGGTCGGCTAGCGGGACGCCGCCGCCGCCGGGCCCGGACGCAGTCACGCTCGAAGAAGAAGTGCACTTGGTTCGCTTCGAGAAGGAGCAGATTCAGTGGGAGCTGGAGCGAATCGCGAACAAGCTCGAGGAACTCGAAGCCGAGCAGGAGCAACTCAAGCGCGAGTTCGACCGTTTTCTGGAGCAGGCGCGGAAGGATAAGCAGGCGCAGGAAACCACGGATGAAGAGAGCCGCATCGATTCCAACGAGCAAACGGAGGCGTCTCAAGACAACCGTGAGAATGGAGGCTCGGAGGGCGGCGGAGGCCAGGAAGAGTCGACGGCATCGGTAGAGGGAGTGCTCCCGCCGCCGCCGGAAGGCCAGAACGCGCAATCCTCGGGAAGCGGCGATGTGGGCGCCGCGGGGCAGGGACAGGGGGTTTTCGGTGCTCCTTCCACGCAGGAAGGGGCGCGAGAGGCCACCCGCGAAGAGCAGCTCTTTATGCTGCAAGCCAAACAGGCGTCACTGAAGGAAACGGCAGAGCAACTGCGGCAGGAACTGGCCCGTTTGCGCCAAGCCGCCGGAAAGCAAGACAAGGCGGAAGCCAAGGAACTACAAAAGGCTGAGGAGCTTGTCAAGGAGGCCATTCAAGAGATGGCCGCGTTTGAACAGGCCATGTCCAGGGCCTTCTATGAGTCAGGCGGAACCGATGCCTCGCTTGCGGAGGCGCGGCGAGCCCTGGAGCAGGCGAGCATTCACTTGTCCGAGGCAGTGGAGCAAGTCATCGAGCAGACGGCGCAGAGCGAGGACGAAAAGCTGGCCGAGAAGTATGAGCGGCTCGCGAAGGAACTCAGTCAGCTCGCCCAGGAGTTGGAGAACACGGTGGACCCCGCGGCTCGCCAGGAGCTCCTGGCCCGGTTTGAGGAGATCACGAAGTTCATCGAGGAGATGCCGGGACGTAATCCCTACGAGGACATCTTCAGCGGGCGTGCCGATCCCACCGCGCCCGACTACGGCGGCGGGGGCAATCTTAGCGATACGAAGCCTTGGGAAGTGGCGCATCATATTGCGCACGAGTTCTGGTCAAAGGCGATCCAAGCCAGAAAGCAGCGTAGTGCGCTCAGTGAACGTCCAGCTTCGGATGCAGAGTACTACCGCGTTGAGAAGCAGTTTTACGAGGAAGCCGCCAAGTTCGGCGAATAGACGCATAGGAAGCACGTGTTGAGCCATCTCACACAGACGCAATCAGGCCGATTGGACGAAGGCCGATGATTCTCGCAAACTACCCGGGACATCTCGCAACCGCCGCGATGCTGCTGGCACTGACGGGCGTGGTCGCCTTCGCCTACCGCACGCGGAATCTCCGCAGGGCCAAGATCTGGCGCTGGATATTCGCGGCGGTACGCGTCGCCGTCATACTGGCCATCCTTGTCATACTGTGGAATCCATCGAACTCGCGCTACACCGAAACGACTCAGCGAAATACGGTGATGGCGGTATTCGACACGAGCGAGAGCATGTCCGTGCCCGATGGCAACGGCGAGACGCGGCTCGATGAAGCCCTCAAAGCGTTTCAGACACGGTTCCGCCCGGGAGATCCCGAGAGTCCGCTTTTCCGCATCCACGGCTTCGACACGCGTGCGTATGAGGCGGACTCCCCCGCGGGACTCAGGCGCTGGGGCGAGCAGTCCAATCTACAAAGAGTTTTTGACCTCCTGAAGGACTACATTCCGCAGAAGGAGGGCCTCTTGCAGCGGGCCGTGGCCTCCCTCAATGACGCGGACTCATCGCAGAGCCGCATGGCGGGGGCGGTCATCTTCACGGACGGGCAAGCCAATCTTAAGCTTCCGGGCGCCTATCCGGCCTTGAGCGGCGAGGAATTCCCCATACTCCTCGTCGGCGTGGGCAGCGCGGACCTCCGGGGCGATGTGGCCGTCCGGTCGATCCAGGCTCCGGCACGAGTCCAGATTGACACGACGTACACGGCGGATATACTCGTGGCCGGGCAGGGCATCACAGGCGGCACACTGGAAGTCGAGCTGCTGCGGAATGGCATGTCCGTTGCCCGCAAGACACTTGATGCGGAAGCCCTCGAACGCGAGGGCGCGGTGGTCACGTTTGACTTGAGCGCAGTGGTCCTGGGCGAACAGGTTCTCACGGCCCGCGTCAAGACTTCCGCAGATGAAGTGAATCGCGCCAACAACGTCCTATCCACCGTTGTGAACGTAGTCGAGGATCCTACCATCGAGGTCTTGTTCTACTCGCAGGTGGCCAGCACGGATATCGGCAAGGTTCGCCAGGCCCTCGTGCGGGACAAGAAGGTCCGATTGGACTTCGGACTAGACGCCGTCGTGAAGCCGAGACTTATTGCCTCAAATACCAGATTGCAGGGCAGCGCAAGCCTTCCCTCATCGCCCTCGGGATACTACGGCTACGACGTCGTCATTTTGGGACCGTGCGAACTCGACGGCCTCTCGCCTGAACAGGTGGACGGCCTCTACAGCTTTGTGGCGGATCGTGGCGGCGGCCTTGTCCTCCTCCCCGGGCGAGCCCAGTTCGCGCCGACCCATGTCAAGAGCCCTAAGCTACGCGCCCTGCTCCCGGCTATTGAGGAGCGCCGGAGCGCGCAGCCGGATACTCAGTGGCGAGGGGTGCCAGAGCTCACGCTCTTGGGTTCGTCGAGCCGCGTCTTGTCCATGGATGACCTCAAGGCCCTGCCGGTGGTCACCTCGCCCTACTACAGCGCTCTCACGCCCAAGCCGGCGAGTTCGATCTTGGCAGAGGTGAAGGATACACCCATCCTCTACGTGCATCGCGTCGGGAGAGGGCAAGTAGCGCTCCTCAACGTAAGACGCCTCTACGAGTGGTACAACGCCGACGTGAACGGCGGCCTTCTCCAGCGCCTGCTCTCCGGCTTAACGACGTATGTCGGACGTGTACCTGAGAGTGAGTCGGCCATTGAAGTCTTCGCGGCGCGCGACGCGGAGGACCCGAACACCGTCACGGTCGACGCGCTCGTCTACGATGAGGGATTCCGACGAGTAGCCGACGCTTCCGTCCTGCTCACGGTTGGAGCCAAGGGCGAGACACTGCGCATGGATCCAACGGTCGATGGCCGTTTCTCGGCTGACATCCACGGCGTGCGCGCCGAGGCCCTTGTGGCGCGGGTGTCCGCCGAAAGGAACGGTAGGTTCCTCGGTGAACGCGTCGTTACGGCCACCCTTCCCTTGCCGCGCACGGAGATGGCAAACGTGGCGTTGGACGCCGCGTTTCTCAAGGAGTTGGCAACGGAAACCGGCGGGGAGTACAGGCATGTCTCGGAATTGGGCGAAGTGGCGGACGCTTTCGAGAGTATGTCCACCGTTCGCCGGGTGCAGGAAACGCACAGCGCGTGGCCGCGATGGCCGGTGTTTCTGACACTGTGCGCTGTGCTGTCGACCCTCTGGTTCGCGCGGCGAACCGTCGGACTTGTCTGAGGAGAATCCCTTACAATGACGAAACAGACGCTATGGCTGGCAGGCCTGCTGCTGACGCTCCTGACGGCCTCGGGCGCGCCGGCGCAGGCACCATCGGACGTCTTGCCGGATATGGAGGCGGGGGGCATGCCACCCGCCGACGTCACGCCCGAACCTGCCGCCGTTGAAGGAATTGCTCCTGAGCATATTCACGTGTTGCTTCTGGGAGGCGTAAACAAAGATCCGGAAGAGAAGCAGAACAAGGATCGGGCCGTCATACGGATGCGCCGCTTCTTCACCGACACCGTCGGCGTACCGGCATCCAACTTGCGTGTACTTGCAGATCGCGCCTCCTTTGTCTCGACTCCCGATGACGACGCCACTCGCGAGGCCCTTGGCAGCGCACTCAGCAAACTCGCCAAACGCGTGGGCCCAGAGGATCGGTTTGTCTTCTTCTACACAGGACAGGCCAACATTGCAGGAGGCGAGTTGCGCATCAACTTGCCAGGGCCTGACGTGACTCACGAGGAGCTGGGCGCATGGCTGGATCGCATCGATGCCGGCGAGAGCCTTGTCATCCTGGACTGCCCGCAAGCCGGGTTTGCCATCAAGAGACTGACCTCCCCGACAAGAATCGTCATCTGCGCCGCGCGGAGCGATCAGCCGTACGCCACCCGCTTCAGCGACTTCTTTGTGCCGGCCCTCACGGATCCGGCTGAGTACTCCCCAGTTTGGTTCTATGTAGGTGCGTAGACCAATCTAGCGATGGCCATAGCAACGGTGGTTCGTCCGATGAATTCGATGAAGTGGTTTCCTGTGGCGGCGAGGGAGAGGGCTCTG
>CAXXYE010000009.1:0-1537500 GCA_963674865.2 Candidatus Hydrogenedentota bacterium | reverse complement strand
TCTCCCAAGTTGACCTCTTCGGCGACGTGCTGGCCCGCCACGTCGAGACACTCATCAACTCCACGGCGAGTTGACCTCCGGCTTGGCCCGGCGCCTGCGCGTGGTACACTAACGGGTGTAGATGGTGGGAGGCAGGCAATGCGCGTCAGATACGGCCTCATCATAGGCGTGTGTACAACAGCGGGGGCCATGTTGGCGGGAAGCTGCAACGGCGGGCCCGAGAGCAATGGCCCGTCGGGGCCGTACCGGCAATACATGCGCGATTTTGTCCAGGCCATAAGCGCCTATGCAAAGGCAGTCGATTCCGACTTCTTCGTCATTCCTCAAAACGGCCCCGAGCTCCTTGCCCTCAACGGAGAGGCGACGGGCGCCGTCGCACAAGATTACGTTGACGCCATCGCCGGCGTTGGCAGGGAAGACCTCTTCTACGGCTATGACGACGATGACGAGGCCACGCCGGCGCAGGACCGCGACTACCTCCTCGGCTTCATGGACGCGGCCGCCGCGAATGGGCTCAGCGTACTCGTCACGGACTACTGCTCAACACACGCCAATGTGGACGACTCCTATGCCCAAGGCGCCGCGCACGGCTACATCACCTTTGCCGCCGATGACCGCGAACTCAGGAGCATTCCCGAGTATCCGGCAGAGCCGTACAACAGCCATAGCGACGGAGTAACCACCCTCGGCGCCGCGTCAAACTTCCTTTACTTGCTTAATCCCGAGTCATTCTCGTCGAGGTCCGTATTCCTCGCCACGCTGGACGCCACGGAATACGACGTTTTCATCATCGACCTTTTCTTCAGCGACAACACCTCGCTCACGGCCGCGGAGGTCGCGGAGCTTCAAACCAAACCGAATGGCCGGCGCCGGCTCGTCGTGTGCTATATGAGCATCGGCGAGGCGGAAGACTACCGCTACTATTGGCAGCCGGCATGGACGACGAGTCCACCGGATTGGATGGTCGAGGAGAATCCCGACTGGCCGGGCAACTTCAAGG
Source organism: Candidatus Hydrogenedentota bacterium (assembly GCA_963674865.2). GTDB lineage: Bacteria > Hydrogenedentota > Hydrogenedentia > Hydrogenedentales > SLHB01. The sequence goes on along the minus strand of CAXXYE010000009.1, from coordinate 1,536,500 downwards.
TGGAGTATTGGGATCCGGCATGGCAGGCCGTCATCTTCGGCAGCCAAAGCGCCTACCTGAACCGTATCCTCGACGCCGGCTTCGACGGCGTATACCTCGACATCATCGACGCCTTCGAGTACTTCGAGGACAGAGACGGCTAACGCGGCGCGGGCAGTGCCGAGGTTACTCCCTAGGCGCCTCAAGATCTGCAAGCCATTCGGGCGCAATGCGCTTGCCAAGCAGAAAGAACTTCCGATCCGGGTGCCATAGCACGAAGTTGCCGTCGCGGTGGGTGACGCTCGGATAGACGCCGGTATCGAGCCGATTGAGCGGGCCGATTCCGATGCCGTCATTGTCCATTAGTTCCTTCGAGTCACTGAACCAGATGGGTTGCTCCGCCTTTGGACGGTACTCGCCGAGCGCGATAAAGGCCGGCCGGCGGTTCTTGCTCGTTTCTTCCGGCTCGCGTCCATTGAGCCTACCGTCATTGTTGTGATGGAGCAGCACGTACCGGCCCGGCTCGTATTCGTAAATAGGGCAACAGCAAAGCGGTTCGAGAATCGGCAGGCCGTGGTCGCGCCGGAGAAGCGGCCGTGGATTGCACCAGGTGAGGCCGTCGTCGTTGGACAGGCTGTACCAGATGTAGCCGCTCATCGTCCGCATCACGCAGAAGAGGCGCTCATCCGGCAATCTTACGAGGCTCGGCTCTTGGGCCACGCTCAACATCGGGTTGGCGTAGTGCGGCACCCGCAAAGCTTCGTCGCCCCAGGCTGAATACGCGATGCGGATATCCTTCGGCTCAGGGCCGTCGTCGATGTTCTCGAAACGCATGAACTCGACGGCACTTTCCCAGGCCGTCCACGTCTTGTTGTGGGGCGGCGTGCGAACCGCCTTGCTTATCCACCGCGTGAATCCCGTGAACCAGCGTCCCTCGAGATCGCGGATGGGTTTCTGCCACACAATCCAGTTGGACGGTACGCCCGGATCGGTGTGGTCGTGGGGGCTGCGCTTCATGGGGATGGTTTGGGGGATCGACCACGTGCGCCCCATGTCGTCCGAGTAGCATCCGTCCATGGTTCCCGTGTGCTGGTGAACGACATCGTCGATGCCTTGATATTGGTTCCAAAGGATGTAGATCCGGCCTGATTGGGACACCAAGGGGAAGCCCCAACTCGCCATGCGCCCCTCGCCGGGCCTGTCGGGGCCTACCACCCTCTGTGGCGGCGACCACATCACGCCTTCGTCTTGAGAGCGCGCAAAGATGATCCGGTGGTCGCCCGCTCCTTCGTAGCTACTCTGCGTCCAGATCGCCATCAAGGAGCCATCAAGGCCGTCAAACACGAGGAAGTGCTCGTTGCCCGTGTCAAAGGTCGAGCCATCCACGCTCTTCGGCCGGTAGACAACGTAATCGGGCTGTGTCCGCTGGATTTCGCGGTCGAGGATAGCCTCGGCCGACTCCGCCGCCGGTTGCGCCGCGCCTTCCGCTGCTATGTCATCTGTTCCCACTGCTCTTCCCTCCTCGGCTTGGCGGTCACCGAACAGCGCCGCGCAGATAGGCGCGCGCACAATCGCCACCGAGAACTCGAACAGGGATGCATGCCGTATGGCCCCCCCCGTCACGTCTCGTTGGGCGGGATATCGAGCGTCTTCTCGGCTAATTCGGCGAAAGCTATGACCCGTTCGTCGGGCGTATCGTGATCGATATCCGCCATCACGATATCGCAGGGACTCAACTCGCGGCGCACGCGAGAAAGATCGGCATACAACTCGTCGAGCGACTTGCTCGCGAGAGCCTTGGGTGTGTACATGAGCGCCCTACGCGTGTTTGGGCAGAGGGCTTTGGCGCGGGCCAAGTCCGACTCGAGGCCCATATCGACATAGCCAAGGGTGCGAATGCGCGCGTAGTCCTCGATGTAGGGATCAACATTCCACGCGCAGTTGTGGATGCCGAAGTACTCGAAGCTATCGGAAATGCGTTGGTCGTAGGGCATCAGGTGCTCGCGGTAGATCTCTGGCGATACCATGTTGACGACGCAGTTGCTGATGGTGGCGTGGCGCACGACCACCCCGGTCTTCCGCTGCCGCTCGTAGACACAACGCATCCCCTCAATCATCGTCCGAGTTATCACGTCGAATAGGTGATGGATCAGGTCGGGCATGATGAGCAAGTCGGTTAGCACGCCGTTCCCACGCAGCCGGAAAGCGTTGTTAAGCACGCCCTGCCAGTTGAGGTATCCCTCGATCCGGCCGTATTCACGCTCGATAACATCCATCTGCTCGAGCACCTGCGCGAACACAGGTATACTCGGCAGGTTGGGCACGTCGAGAGCCTCGACTTCCGCGTCGGAGAGATACGCTTGGACTGCGTCGGGCCAGTTATCGGCGTAGTACTCGCCCGGGATTCCGAAAATCATCGCCACCGTTAAGGCACCATGCACTCCGTCAAGATTTCCGAGACTATCCTCGAGGTCCGCGCCGCCCAATCGCAACGCGGGGAAATGCTCATTGAGGGCGCGGCGCATGGCCACCAGGCTCTCGCGCCGGTAGATCGGGTCGCGGTGCCACCGCTCTCCAAAGTCGACGCCGCAGCGTTGGTGATACCAGCGCGGCGTGAAGCCGAACTCGATGCGCATCGGCGACTCCGTGCCATCACATGGGCAACGCGTCGCCGGCGCGCCGGGGGCGATGTAGCTCCGCAGCATATGGGATGTGCCTGACTCCGTCATATCTATCCTTTCTTTGGCGGACACACCCGCCGGCGCTCGCATCGGTTGCAGCACGCAGAGAAGTACCTACTATAGGCCATCGCACCGCCTCATAAAAACCCGCGGCTCAGGCCGCCAGCGGCTCCTGCAGTGTAGGCAGGCCCTTTGCGCCACTCCCCGGCCTCTGCTAAGATTCCTCGACAATTCCCCGGATTTCCAAGGAGAACGTAGGAGTGTCCTGCATGGCCGCCGACTGCCTCAACACGAACAAGAATATGGATCGCTGCACCTGCACCTACCAGGGGTGCTCAAACCACGCCGTCTGCTGTGATTGCCTTCACTCGCACCTGGCAAACAAGCAGTTGCCCGGTTGCTGTTTTCCACCATCCGTGGAGAAGACATACGATCGCTCTTTTCGCGCGTTCGCCAAAGCCTGGGATCTTACCTGAATCACCGTCAACGTCCAGCCGTCCTATGGCTAAGGCCGTCAGGAAGACGAGAAACGAGGAAGAGCAGACGCGTGCCGACATATCTGAATCAATGGGTACGGCGTCTGGATCGCCCCGGCGCGTGTCTTACCGTGGCCGCCGTCGTCTATGCCGTGTTCATTCTCGCGCGGCTCGCGGCCCACGGTTTCGATCCGTCGGCCTTCGTCATGGCGGGCGATGCCTTCTGCGACGCAGCCGAGACACCTCAATGCCTAACGATCCTGCCGAATTCCCAGGGATTTGACGGCCAATTCTACTTCCGGCTGGCCCTCGATCCCTTCACCGGGGAGCGGCGCGCGCACGGCATCCTGCTCGACGCGCCGGCCCACCGCCACCAGCGCTTCATCTTCCCCTTCCTGGCGTGGGCACTATCCCTCGGCGGGCGAGCCGGAATGCTGCCGGCCGTCTTGATCGCCATAAACTACTTCGGGATCTGCCTCGTGGCGTATCTGGGCGGTAAGTACGCGCGTGCCTTCGGCCGGCATGCCTTGTGGGGACTGGTGTTTCCGCTCTTTCCAGGATTTGTTCTCAGCCTCGCACGCGATTGCACTGAGATTGTCTCCGCGTCCTTCGTGCTGGGAGGACTCTTGGCCGCCCGACGCGGGAAGTACGCGGCCACCGCCGTTCTGCTGTCACTGGCCATCCTGACGCGGGAAACGACCCTATTGGTGGCCGGCGCCCTGATGCTCACGACTCTTCACGGCTGGTGGCAGTCGCGACGCGTCTCCGCTCCTACTCTGGCCCTGGCGGCACTGCCCTTGTGCGTGTATATTGTGTGGCAACTGATCCTACGGCAAGTCTGGGGCATCTCTCCCCTTGAGGCCAACTCGGGATCGCTGGAAATGCCCCTGGTGGGTGTGGCCAAGTTCCTCCAGGCCATCATACCGCCGGCAGGCCGGCACGACGTCGTCAATCTTGCCGAACTAGCGCTCATAGGCCTGCTGGCCATATTGTCCGCATCCGCACTTCGTTCGTCCACGGCCTCACCCTCCGAGAAACTTGCGTGGATTCCATACGTGGTTCTCGTCCTCATGTTCGGCTACGAGCGCCTGTGGTGCGATGACTGGAATTTCGTGCGCATCCTTACCGAATTCTACATGCTAGGAATGGTGATACTCCTCGGCGCCAGAACGCGCCTGCGCCTGCCCGTGGCGCTCGGCTGGGCAATCCTCTGGCTCTATTTCTTCATCCTGCATAACGACCTACCAAGACTCATTCTCCCCGCGTCCGCTTGACAGTCGTCTCAGCCTTGCCCCCACATCTGCGATGGTGGCCGCCTATTGCCCAAGCTCAACCTGTGCGTAGCCGTGCCCGGACACAACCAACGCGTCTTCTTCCCAGCACGTATCCGGCGCATCAGCGAATAGCGAATCGCGCTCAAGTACGAGGCCGGCGATCCTCAGGTGAGCTGGCGCGTCCGTATAGTTGACGGCGACGAACTGTCTCGCGAAAAGAAAGCACGCGACGCGGGCGGGCGCGTGGATCCTCAAGCCCAGGGGCTCAGTGGCCGTGGCACGCAGGAGGTCGAGAACGGCCTGAGGCAGGTTGAACAGCGTGGTGCGCACGGGCACGTTGAGGGCTTCATTCAGTACAAAAGCATCCTCGCTGAAGGTGCCGACGTTCCACACGACAGCTCGCCCGCCGCCCGAATGAGCTTTGGCCGTGATAAAAGGCACTTGGATACCTCCCCGTTCACAGCCCTGCACCTGCGCCCAAACAAGCACCTCGGCATCCGCCGGCGCCAAGTCGCCGGCCAGTTGGACAAGGGAAGGTGCCTCATGCATGTCTTCTCCAATGCCGAATCTTGCGGCGGCGGCGCCGTGCGGTGAGATGCCTGCGGCGGTGAAGCCGAACCATTCGAGCAATTCCGGCGTATCGGCCATGCGCGCTAATGCATCGAATGTGACTATCACTTGCCCGCCGGAAGCGAGGATCTTGCCGATGTATCGCGGCGTATCGGGATCAGCCATAGCATGGGACGTGACGATCACGCTTTGCATAGCCGCGTTGAGCTCCGTCGCGAAAACGCATGGGATGCCCAACATGCCCAGGTAGTCGAAAATGAACATATCGCGGCCGGCGGCGCTGTTCGGTGGTTTCACCACATGTACGCCGCGCGGCTCGTGAGCTCCCGCACGCAGCCGCTGTAGTCCGGGCAGCCCGTCGGCCAGGCGCGCCATCTTGCCGCCGTCGAACACGCCTTCTCCGTAGCAAAAGATGGTGATCTCGTCCGGTGCACCGAGGAAGGTCGTGATCCCTTGCTCGTAGAATAGCCGCGCATCGCAGTCAATGAAGTCGAACCAGGCGCCCTCGAAACGCTTCCCGGCGCACGCCCGCATCCACTGCGTGTTCACATAACTTTCATAAGGCTCGACATAGCCATAGTCCAGCGTGGCCGGGTCGCGCGTCTCCGTGCCGGCCCAGACAGCGTCGAAGATGATGGGGAATGACGCCGCATCGTAGCCGAAGCGATGGTAGTGGTCGTAGTACTGCGGGAATTTCACCGTGAGCCGAACTTCGGGATTCTCCGCGTGAGCGGCAGCGGCCCACCCTCGCGCCACATCCGCCAGCAAGGAGCAGCGGAAGACGCCCCAATCCCGGCCGGCGCGGGCCACATCGCAGGATGCGCACCGACAGGCCGTCAGAAAGGCATCGTCGATCACCACTTGATCGAACAGGCGCGCCAGTTTGCGGATCTCCCCGTCAAGCCCTACGACAGTCGCCTCGTCTGAGTAACAGAAGAACGGCGCACGCAGTTCGACCCCTTCGCCGCACTTGCCGAAGCCCTCCCCCCAGACGGGCATGAATCCGCCCAGCGTTGCGAAGCCGTAGCTCCTGAAGAAGTCGCGGGCGTCACGAAGCACATCCTCGTCCACAACGAGTCCGCCTCGATACGACTCGAGTATCACCCGGCCAAAGCCGGACGAGGAAAGTCGCGATAGGACCTCGCCGCGGCCTTCCTCCGTTGCCAGAGCCGATACCACGCTCTGGGCCGTAATGTAGATGGTGAGTACACCTGCGGATGCTTGCTCCACGGCATGACCTCCCGCTTCACTGTGCCCTCGCTTCGCGTCTCTTGCTTGACGCGTCGCGAGTGTATCCGCTCGCCGGAGGGAGCCGCAATCGAGCCGCGCAGGCCAACGCAAAGAGCCAAATGGTCGATTGACTTCCCCGACACCCCCTGATACAGTTCGGCCTCGTTATGACGCATACACCAAGAGCCTTTGCCTGGAACTTCTGTCCCATCTGCGGCGGCACATTGACGCCTGAGGACGACGGCCAAGGCATTCGGCCACATTGCCAAGGTTGCCACCGATTCTACTACGACAATCCCGTGCCCGCGGCGTGCTGCTTCGTGAGTCGCGGCCCCGAGCTTCTATTCACACGACGGGCCGTCGAGCCTTGCTACGGGGAATGGGCCTTCCCCGGCGGTTTCGTGGAGCTCGGGGAGACTACGGAAGAAGCCGCTGCGCGGGAACTCCTCGAGGAAACGGGCCTCGTTGCCAAGGGAACGCGGTTAATCGGCACCAATACGCAGCCCAGCAAGCTCTCCGGCAGCGTCGTGGTCCTCGGCTACGCCGTCGATGACTGGGAAGGCGAGCCCGTCGCGGCATCCGATGCGCTCGAACTCGCCTTTTTCACGGAAGAAACACGTCCTCGACTCGCTTTCGAGGCTCACCGCGAACTACTCGCCCTATTCGACGCGTCCCAGCGGCTATTGTAGAGCCGGAGGTCAGCTTCGCACATAAACTTGGTATACGTATGTGAGCGTCCGCTCCTCGCCGGATTTCAGAGCGATATCCCAGGTTAATACATGCCGGGGATTCACCTGCCTAAGCCCCTCGGCCGTCTGCACATCCTTCGCCGGGGACTCCGTTTCGAGGACTTCGCCCGACAATTCTTTCGACACTTCGACGTTCACGGCCTTGTCCAGCCTGCTGCGAAGCGTCAGCTCGCCGCGGACTTTGACAAGGTCGTACTCATATCCGTGAAGACGTTTGACGTTCCGGCTGCGTTCGAGCTCGACCTCTCCCTGCTCCGCCAGCACGTTCATCGCCCGGTTAATCCGAATGGTCGTCGTCGCGCCGGGGGCCGTGTAGTAGCAGACATCTTGGCCGGTGAAAGCGCCCTCCTTGATGAACTCCGCCGCCGCAGTGGTGAGCGGCATTTCGAGCTGGTTGACGAGACGGCATGAATGCCACACTTCTTCCGCGACCTCGCCATCCTCTCGCCGCCGGCCCTGTCGATAGCGATCATCTTCATCAAGGCAGTCGCCTATGCGCCAAGTGTAAATATGTTTGTACGGCATCTCCGCCGTAAACAGCGGAATCCAGGCCGTTTCGCCCTTTTTCAGCGTGAAGTCTTTCACCGGATAGAGAAAAAGATCTTCGGCGACGGCCCCCGCCGCCGCGGTCGAATAACTCGGCACGGGCGCCGCCTCAAACGCATCGAACACCGGTTCGTTCAACAGAACCATCTGCTGGGCCATCATGTAGCGTTGAGAGCCCGCCTCGGAACGCCCGCCGGCCAAGGCTTTGAGGAAGTCGGAAAGGCCCTGGCTCATTGCGATGGGACTAACCACATCGGCGAATTTGATATTCGGGAAGCCCGTAACCAGTTCAAGTTGCACCCCGTCGAGGTCCGCAACTTCGTTGATGATAAGCGCGCGTGCGCTGAACCGTGCGCGCTCGGGATCGGACAAGTCAAGGAGGTAGCTCGGCGCCCATGAGATGCCGCGCGCCAGGTAGGTGATCGACAAGTCGGCGCCGCCCGCGGGACGCTCCAACTCCAACCTGATGCTCGGCCGCTTCTGCTCCGCCGTCACCGTGTAGACGACATCATCCCCTTCGAAGTCCACGCGCGTGGCAGAACCCGCATGGAGCGCGACGATACCAGCATCAGTCCTGATGAGGAGGAGGTTTGATGATGCGCCCCCGGGCACGTGACTCCGTTCCGGTGTCCGGCGGGCCTCCATGAAGTACGGGCTTGGCGTCTCCGGGCCCGCCGTCTCCGCGTCCGTGCTCACCACGATGCCCTCCAGGATGTCGTCCTCCCCCGGCCCAACGCGGATCTTCACCTTGCGGCCCGCATTCGCCTCCAGGAGTTGGCTAATGCTCTGCACAGCCACTTGCTCATCCACCTCTTCCATCGACGCCACCAGGCCCCGCACGCTCACATTCTTCCCATAGCCCACCCAGAACGTGCCAAACGACGGCACGGGAAGCTGGCCGAGCCGAACCGCTGCCGCATCTTTGGGGAGCGTGACGCCCGATGTGAAGAATCCGAGGCCGTTCTTGAAGAGAGCCACCCGCTCAATCCGTGACTCCGCATCCTTCGCGGCCCGCTCTTCGGCGCAGGCCGTGCCCATATGGAGGAGCAGAACGCCCACAATGGCCAGAAACACCGCATGTCTACAGGAAATGGTGCGCATGGTCGTCTCGCCTCCCAATTCAGTCGATGGCGCCAGGCTCTACTCGATCTCGAACGTGGCGTATACGGTTACCGCGATCTCGATGGCGCCCGGCGCGAAGGTGCCGGACGCAATATCGGCCTCGACTTGCCCCCCGTCGGGCACAAACCACGCGTTGTTACTCATGGGATTCCACGTATCCCGCCGTCCTCCCGGGGGGTGCTCGTCCAGAGTGAGCACGCGGCCTACCTCCGCCCCCGCGGCCTCGCACATCGCCGCCGCCTTGTCACGGGCGATCTTGACGGCCTTGAGACGGGTGTCCGCTCTGAGCTCGTGGCGGCGCGATGACTCGAAACTGAAGCTCACCTCGACGTCGGCCGCGCCGACAAGCTTGGTGAGAAACTCGTCGAGACGGCCAAGGTCGCGCTGTTTGAAACTGACGCTGCGGTACACGACGAAATGCTTAAACTCGCCGCGATTGCCGCGCTCATCGTGCTCATATTCGCGCCGAATGCTCAGATGGCCGCTCTGTACCTCCTCGGACGGCACATCGAGTTCTTTGACAAGCTCGAGCACGCGTTTCACGTTAGCGTCGCTACGGTTCTTGGCATCGACAAGCACCTTGTCCGACTCCGTCACGGTGACACGCCATGCCACCTGATCGGGCGCCACCCGCGTCGCCGCCGTGCCCGTGACGGAGACGGTTCGCGGCGGCTTCTCCCCCGCCTCGGCCCATAACGACGCCACCAAGAAAGCCATGAGCATTACGAGGATGCGCAACTCACGTTTCATTGGATCCTTCCTCCCTGTGTTCCCATCCATTCCGACGGCGTTCCCCCGCCGCTAGTTAGCTACTTGCTGCTGCCTGATTTGGTACTGCTCTTCGCGCATTGCCTTGCGCTGCTTTTGCCAACTCCCTTCGTCGAGATTGTCGGCGGCCCAGCCGTTTGACACACCGTAATCACGCAACGCCTGGCTGTCGTACTTGTCGGCGTTCTCATATAGGAACACACTATTTGTCGCTAGGATCTTCCTCGCGTCTGCCATCTTGCCCTCGTCACGGAGTCGCATAGCGAGTATGTTCTGCTCGACGCCGATCTGATGAATCACGTCGGCCATCACGTTCGCGTCGGCGCGCTTCTCAACCAGATCCGGCGAGTCCGTATAGGCAATCGAGACAGCCTCGCGCAGACGGCCCCTCTCCTTCGTGTCCATGTTGGCGTAGCTGACATCCACCGAGGCCACCGGCCGCCTACCGCCGACCTCGCCCGGCGGCAGTTCGACCTCGACAAGGACGTATTTCGTCTGGCCGCTATAAAGCTGATTAAGGTTGGCCGTAACCGTCCGCTCGACGATATCCGCGCTGCGTCCCAAAGCCCTCACCGGGCGCACGCCTTCCGCGCAATGGATAGTGACGCCGACGTTCTTTGCAGCCACCGACAGGACGTCCCCGAACTCGCTGGCGAAAACGCCCCCGAGGTCGTCGGCGTTCTCGGCGAACAGGTGATTGCCGTCGCTCTCCTTGGCGAGGGAGGCCATGAGGTCCTCGTTGTAGTCCAGGCCAAGGCCGATGGTAGTAACGGATATGCCCTCGCGGACGAGGGAAGTCCCGAGATCGCCCAACGCGCCCGGCGAGCTTGGCCCTACGTTCGCCAGTCCGTCCGAAAGAAGCACAATACGGTTCACGCGCCCCGGATCGAGGAATTTCCTGATTTCCTGAGCCCCTTTGCTCACTCCCGCGAACAGCGCCGTGTTACCTCCGGCCTCGATCTGCCTGATGGCCGCGTAGATAGCCTCGCGATCCGAGACTTTCGTCGCCGGAACCACCACCCGCACCGTCGAATCGTATACAACAACGGATACGATATCCTCCGCGCGCAGCCGCTGGATCGCGGCGATGGCCCCCTCTTTCGCCTTCGCAATCTTCTGGCCAGTCATGGAGCCGGACTTGTCCAAGACGATGGCCACGTTTACCGGCGGCCGCGCGGCCTCTTCCATCTCCGGCCCCGTCATCCCGACGCGCAGGTAGGCCGTCTGCTTCTCGTTGGCGAGGGCCAATGACGAACCCATCGCCACATCGAGTTTGACCTGCGCGGCCATCGCCGGTAAGGCCACGCCCACAAGAGCCAGCGCCAGACTGACGCTCACAAGGGCATGTCGAATCGATATTGCGTTTGTATTCCTTAACATAACTGCCTCCTCTGCCACATCTCCCGACACTTCTCGCCGGGCAGCGTGGCACGTTCACCGTGTAGCGGCGTCAAATCACGCCTCAACCTTAGCGAAAAGGCCCCGAGAGGTGGTCAGATTAGGGCAAAAGGAATGTAAAAAGGGCGTAAAACACCTGCGGAAACACCCGCTGTCCTTCCGGCGATGGACTGCTAGTCCTCGCGGCGGATCTCGACGAAACACAGTACGCGCGGCGGCAAAGCAAAGGTAAGCCGCGCGCGCGGGCCCGAGACGGTCATGGGGCGGCGTTCCACGGGCGCCTCGGCGCCTGCCGGCGTAAGGGTGAACGTATATTCGCCCGGCTTCAGGAGGCACAGCTCCGCCGCCATCGGGCGCGGCTCCTCACCGAAATGGAAGAGTTCGGCGCAGAGGCGGTCTTCGCCCGAGTCCGTAACCAAGGCGGCGATATCGCGTGGCGGCGTAAGCCACCGGACGGCGTTCATAGCGAAGTATCCCAAGTTGCCCGGATCGCCCGTCGCCGCCGAATACAGCAATGTCGGATTGGGGAGGCCAAGGGGAGACACCGCCTTCGGAAACATGCCGTTGTCTCCGAATAGCGCAGGCAGACGCAAGACTCTATCCGTGTAGCGGACCTCGCTCGTGTATCCCTCGAAATTGCCCCTAAGGCACTCGGCGTTAGCCTTCAACTCGTCGGTGAGCCTATCCCGGCCGCTCCCGCGCCGGAACACCATGTAGGCGTTGGCATCCCGCGCCAGCAGTTCGTCGAACTCGTGAGTGCCGGTTAGGAGGGCGCACTTGGCGGCCACTTCCGAGAGCCGGCCTAGTTGCGCCGCGCACCACGCCTCAGAGCCGGGGGCGGGCGGCTCGTCGGGCGGATTCTCCAGGTAGTTGAGGCGGATGCGCGCCATGGAGCGAATCGGCTCGAGGTACTTCTCGTCGCCCGTCATGTAGTACGTGAGAAGAAGCGTCTGAGTCATCTGGCTCATGGCGCTCGGCCAGACGTACAAAGGATCCTTCGTGTGATTCTCAGGATCCCACCAGTTGTCCCCGAGTCCGCCTACGTTGCCGTCCGGCCAGTGAATGGCGCTTGGGATAATCCCGGCTGGTTTGCCGCGTTCCGCGCGGGCCGTCGCATCGACCCACGTGTCCATCCACGCGGTGAAAAGCTTCGAGAGCCGGGCGTCACCGGTGCGCTGCCAGTACAGCAGCGCCGGCTGCACCGCCCGCGGGTGGTAGACGGTGTCACACGCCTTCCGCGCATCGGGATCAACCGTGTCCACGCTGAAGTAGGTGCTCTTGAACTGAAGGAATCCCCGTTCGTTCGTGCCCGTCCACAGGCCCTCCATGAGATCGGCCAGGCGCAAGGCGCGTCCGCGCCAGACTTCGCTGTCCGGCTCGATGTGCATCATCGGCGTCAGGGCGTCGGCCGAATCCTCGGCCGTGTGCTCGACGTCATACACGTGCGTCGTGTAGCCGAGCTTCATGTGCTCCTGCGCCATGAGCGCAGTAGAAAACCGGGCTTGCGCTTGGGAGATCTTCGGCTCGTCGAAGGCGATTAGCACGGGCACCCACCAGCGCCACATCTCGCAGTCGTCGCCCCATCCGCCGCCGTACTCGCCGCTCGGCTGCATGCGGTGCTCAATCCACCATTCGATGATGTCCGCGAGCCGTTCGAGGCCCTCCCGCTGGTACACCGCCCAATCCGGCGCCCCGTCCACCGAAGCGTATTGCTTCCGCGCCGGAATCGGTTCGCCGAGGTACATGCGGATCAGCCGGTTCTCGGGGAACGCGTCCCGAGCCTGCTCGAACACGGCGCGCACGATGTCCAAACGCTCGCGGCGTATCGCAGCATCGTTCCAGTAGCCGCCGTACTCCATCGTTACCCACACCATCATCCGGGCACGGTAAATGATGGTGAGTGGGAACAGCGGAGATTCCTCGGCGATGCCGAAATCGTATTGATCGGTTTCAAGAACTTCGCGCCCAAAATAGGTAAGCTTAGGTTCGTGCATCCACCGCTCTACCGCGGCGATCATCCGCTCGGCGTCGGAACGGATTTGCTCATCCAGGCCCGGCAGATCGCGCAGTTCTTCGAGATAGGCCAAGCGGGCTTGATCATCATCAGCGTTGCCGGCTTTCGAGATCAATGCGGCAACAGGATCGCCGTCCTGTGCGCCAGCCGCCATCGCCATGACACAAAGCGCGCACAGTATTCCCGCAGCAACACCAACGAGCTTGTCAGATTTTTGCGATATCATCACCTATCTCCCCGCTTGTCCGCTTCACACAAGGGCGTTCCCGCAATCAGCGGCGCCCTAGAGCCACTGTACGAATTCGAGCACGTTGTTGTCCGGATCGGCGATATAGAGCCAACGCACCGACCCCGGGATCTCGAGTGGGCCGTCGACGATGGGCACGCCCTTCTGCTGCAATTCGGCGACGCACGCGTCCATATCCTCTGTAACGAGGGCCACGTGCGGGCAGTATGGCTTACGCGGTGCGGGCGGCGCAGCGGCCGTCTCGCCATCCCCCAGCGCCTGGAGCAGTTCGAGGTTCCCGCCCTCCAACTCAAGGAAGGCAAACGCCTCACCATGGGCCTCGTCCACCTTGCTGAACAGCAATTTCAGGCCAAGGCTGTTCCGGTAGAACGCGATGGACGCTTCCAGATCTCGAACCTGCAAAGCAACATGATCAAGTCGGTACATGGCAACTCCTCAAGCACGCCGGAGGACGCCGGCGCATGGTCGAACAATTATCTTTCACATCCACCGCCCATAGGATCGTCTATTCGGGCACACACCAGGCCTGCCCTTGGGCCACATCGCGCCCCAAGCGCCAGGCTTTGCCAAATGCTTCTACGTGCGTTTCCACACGTTCGTCGCCAACGGTGAAGCTGCCAACGAGGGACGCGCTCACCTCCGGCACTGCGCAACCGCGATACGGCACGAGCAAGGTAAGAAAGGACGCGGGCGCGACGCCGCGGTGACGGAACCGGAACGCCCTGCGCTCGGTACGGTGGCCGTACTTCCAGGCAAACCATCCCTCCTCTTCCTCGACGTCCACGGGGGCGTCGGGCGAGGCCCACACAAGGACGTTCGCATCGTCGAAACCTGTCGCCGCCCAGTGTCGCGACGCGTTAATCTGTGCGGCACCCGGCGCGAACTGGAAATGCAGGTCCAGCGCGCCCGCCGCATGTCCAATGGCCTCGTCCAGAACAGCGAAAAATGCGCTCTCAATAAACCAAATCGTCCGCCGGTGGACAAGCTTGTCATAGGAGGCGTTCTCGACAACGACCGCATCGAGCCCCGGCGCGGCATGCCACAGAAGCTCTTTCCCTGCGACGGCCGTGTCTTGCCCGTTGAGCGTCAGTGTCTGATGGACGGACGTGCGGCGGTGCCATGCGCGGGCCTCAGGATCGTGGCCATAGGTATAGAAACCGGTATCCGGCATCAGCCATCGGCCATAGGCATATAGCTCGAAGGTGCCATTATCGGCCTGATCGTGGCTACTGATAGCGGGCGGCGAGCAGTGCAGCGCCAGATAGACCTGCTCGGGGCCCCAGTCGCTCCGCAATGCATACATCCCCGCCTCGCTGAAGGCGTAACTCGTCTGCTCCGGCAGCGCGGGGCGCTCCAGTCGCGCCCGGGCGGCGTACTTGGGATCGTTAAGAAGTTCCGAGGCGGCCACAAGCGTGTTGTACAAAGGCCAACGCGCGCGGTCGTCAGGCACAGCCGCCGGCCGGCTGGCGTCGCCAAACATGGTATAGCCAAGTTCGGGCGTGGCGATGGCGAAGAGATAATCATACATGGCGCGGACGCGCTCGCAGTAGTCTTGAGGCACCGGAATGCCCACGGCCTCCATGCGCTGCATGATCTCCACGGCGTCCCTGAGAACGCCTGAATGATATCCTCCGCTCCATTCCCGTTGGACGCCGTCGGTGGTGGTTTGCGCCAGGAGGTTCTCGCGCGAACGCTCGAGCGCCAGTTTCAGCCAGGCGCGAGATTCTTCAAACTCCGGAAATGTGAATGCCACATTCACGAAGCCCCTTTGCTCGAAGATTGCCTTATTGTGGATCTTGCCCATGGGAAACCGTTCCGTCTTGGCCTGGTGGTCGTAGAGACTCGCCAGGAAGACGCCGAGGAACGCGGGGGTGAAGGCGTCGCCGTGCACAAGTACTGGGAATGCTTCGCACAAACTTGTGGCACGGATGCCCGTCTGGATATCCAGCCAGGGGAAGCCGCGCCAGTAGGTGTATACGGGATGGGTCCGCTCCCGCTCCTCAAGGGGATGCTTCGCAATCCAATCGGCGGTCAGTTCGACAAAGGCACGGACGTACTTCTCGTCGCGCGTCGCCCCATAAGCTCGTACCAAGGGCCCTGCCCAGTAGAACCGGTAAATGGCCGCCACCCACTCGATATCTCCGCGAGGATCCCAGGCCCAATCGACGTCGGGGCCATACTGCGCAGGCTCGTAAGGCCCCCACTGGAATACGTGGTTCACGGTGGCGTCGGCCGACTCGATATCCGACTGGCTCGCACGCCCCGGCGTTTCCGGCAAGGGATACTCATCTCGGTAGTACGCGAGCAGCGCAGCGAGCGCGCCCGGTTCATCGCCTTGCGACGCTTTGGCTCTAACGCTTTCGAGGCCCGGCGCGGCGAGATCGAGCTTCGCCAATATCTTTTCGGGCGCGAGCGAACGCAACGCGGCCCCACTTTGAGCATCTCCGGCCGGCGCGGCCCCCTCTGCGCTCACGAGAAAGCGGCCTATCCGCGCGGCGTATCCGTCGCTTGCCGCATTCTTGGTATCGGCTACGCGCAAGGAAAGAAGATGCGGGCCGCGCGGCAAGTCTTCCGCCAGTATCCGGCACACGGGGCGATGGAACTGTTTGCAGTACATATCGAACAGATCAATCCGTCGAGGCGGCCCGCCGTCCACAACGCACTCGAGGACGCCTGCGTCCATACCGGCGAAGGCAGAGATTCCGATGACACGGCCAGAGAAGGGCACTTCGAGCACTGCGCCGGGCGAATCCGCGGCGAAAACGTCTACGCTTCCTTCGTAATTGCACTTCTTCTCGGCATCCCACGCGTTGATGCGAGTCCAGCCGCTAACGCTCTTGGCCTCATCGAGTTCGACGAAGCTGCCGTATTCGTAGTTCCTCGGATCCAACGGAATCGGCAGCGGGCGACTGGGCGGCGCGTCCGAGGGCGTTTCGTCCGCCCAGGCCACGTCGAGAAACGATGTGATCCGCTCGGCGTAGCACTCGTGGCCGAAAGGCAGCGGGTGGCACGCGTCACCGGCGAATCGATTCCAGGCGAATTCATCGGCGTTGAGCCGGCGCGTGATATCGGCCGCGAGATTCAAGGCAGGCAACTCGTAGTAGGCCGCAACCCGCTCGTGGTCGACGATGACGGCCGGTGTTTCGCCCTCTGTGATGGCTTCGACCTTGTTCCTGTCAGCGAAGTAGAGGATGAGTATGTCAATGGAAGGGTTGAGCCGGCGCGCCCGGCGAACGATCCCCTCCATGGCCCGGATCCGGCGGTTGTCGGGCCCCGCGGCGCCGGAGTCATTCACCGCGTACTCGAGGAATAGCAGGTCCACGGGGCCACGCCCGAAGACATCCTCCTCGAACCGGAACGCGCCCAGAGTTGAGTTCGTGCCGCCGATCCCCGCGTTGACGAACTCGAAATCCACCTTGGGAAAACGCTTGCGGAGGGTTTCGTATGTCAGGTCCCGCCAACCGGCCATCTTCGTGATCGAGCCGCCCAGGAAGGCGACGCGGCCCTGCCCCGTGCGTAAGAACGTCTCGCGGCACCGGTTGAGCCCGCCACGCAGTTTGTAAAACGTGTCCCACGTGTCCATCGTCACGCCACCCTCGCCGGCCATGGCCGCCCCGGCCAACAACGCCGCCGTAGCCGCCAGCCCCAATGCCAACATCTGCCGCATCAGTGTTTTACCGCCATGCTCCCCATGCCGCGCCGCGCGATTCCGCCGATCACCGTTGGATGAGGAGGAAAACGCGCGGGCGCTCAGGCCACCGGCCCAGTATCCGCACGGCCACGCAGCAAGTCAACCGAAGCCTGCGAGGTGCGTCACGCCAAGCGAAAGTGGGCATTTGGAGCCTAGACTTCAGCTTATCCCGCCACGCTCCCCCAAGCCAAGCTGCACCTTGATTGCCGCCTCGGCCGCTCGGAGATCCTCGCGGCTTAGTTGCCCGGCCCGATCACGTAGACGGGCTTTGCTGACGGTTGTGATCTGGTCAGCCATCGCTTTGCACTGTTTCCCACCGAGCGTGACGTAGGCCTCGCTTGGATAGAGCTTCTCGACTTTGGTGGTGAGCGGTACGACTTGGACGCGGTTCAGGTGCTGGTTGGCGGCATCATTGCTGACGATAACGGCGGGTCTTTGCTCGCGTATCTCGCCGCCGACGGAAGGCCCGAAGTCTACCCACCAGACCTCACCGCGCCTCATCGGCTACATCCATTACGGTGGCCTCAGCCCATTCCAGCGCCTCCGCCTCCCGGGACTCGTCCTCCGCCATGTCGCGGTAAGCGGCAAAGAGTTCCTCCGAGACCACATGGGGGCGAACAAGCGACTCGATAAACTGGCTGATCCGATGCCGCCCGATCACCCGGTGCAGGCCCGCGTAGACTTCTTCATCGACCGTGATGGTGAGTTTCTTGTGCATTTGAGTCATTCCTACGTATTCTATACGTATTATCCCCCGCCTTCGCACAGAAATCAACATCGAAGCAAGAAACTTCACCCACACTCAACAGTAAGGCAAGACAAAGGGAGCCACATGTCCGCCCAAGTGCGGTCAATGTCCATCCTCACTCTTCATCGGTGTGAAGTCGACGATATCCATGCGGAAACGATCTCGACACGGCACTGCCTGCAGTAGGTGCGGAGGAGGAGTGAGAGTATTCGCCCAAGACGCGATCAGGTTCCTCACGCTCTCGGGCATCTTCCATCCAAACACTATGCCTGAGAGCGTCTGCGTGGCTAATGGAACATATGAGTCAGGAGTGCGCGCAAAGAACCGCCATTCCTTCTCATATTCCCAGTCGCGGGACTTGCGGCAGAAGAATAACTCTATCGCGGCTCGCCAGTCATTGTTCTTGTCTCGCCGAACGACCTCAAGGTAGTCGCGAAGCCGTGGAAAGGAGCGAACATATTTCACCTTGAAACCGCGTGGTTCGCCAGATGCCTCGTCAGCCATGTAGCTGGAGTCAAAACGCAGCATCACGCCCTCGTGGTTGTCCGCGTAGTGTGCCCACATCATGACATTTCCCGGATCGGAACTAAGGCAGAGAACTCCTTGCTCACGGCCGACCTTTTTCACGGCCTGGCGGATTTCGCGTTCTGCGCGGTCAAGGAATGCCGGCTTTCTATGTTGTTCTCTCCTGACGTTGTCCAAGGCCCTTTCTCGCCTCTCCTCAGCACGCACATTCGTCCTCTCCAATCTGTCAAGATGGATGAAGTACTCCACCCAGTCGTCGTCTGTCGCGCCACCGCTCAGATCTACGCCGAGCGCGCAATCGAAGGGGTCGCTGAAGCGATCCGGCCGCGCGAAGTAGATTCGTTGGTGGACAAGGATGTCGCCGATACGGCAGAGATCCTTGCGCATATACTTATATAGATATTTTGGAATTGTCTGTGGTGGTATCACTACAAGTAAGTCCCTGGTGGGTCTTCAGACTCCCCCATCATCTATGGCAGTCGTCCGGTGCTGCCGACCTCTAACCACATTGGCCTCGCGAAGTCCATACGGTGCAGGACTCATTATAGCAGCAATTTGTTGCCGAGAAGGCCCACACATTGTGCAGATCAGTATGTGAGGAAAGACAAAGAGGCGGGCCAGTATGGCCATGGCCTCTGTGAAACCATACACGCGCCGACGATGGCAGATTGCTCACCCTTGGGGACAATTCGACAACATTGCCTGGCCCATAGTCCCTCACGGCGGGCGGTATGTTGACGGCGGCAATCGAGCGGAATACTCTTTCCCGTATCGCGGCGGCGCCACGAGGCACCGGGGCGAACGCCCGGAGGAAGAAATGAAGTTCTACATCGCGTCGTATGTCGGGGAAAAGGAGCGTGTCCGGGCCATCCAGCGGCAATTGCGCGCGCTTGGACATGAGATCACGGTGGATTGGACTTCCTATCCAGGCGTATTCGGCAAGGAGCGGGACGAACATCCTGAAAGAGTCGGAGAAATCGCAGTCCGCGATATGCGGGGCGTCCAGGATTGCGACGTCTTCATCCTCCTCGCAGAACCGGCCGACGGCCGGGCCAAGTATGCGGAACTCGGCGCGGCCATCATGGCGAACCTGTACACCGGCCGTCCCCGCGTCTATGTCCTCGGCAACAAGACAAGTCAGTCCGTCTTCTTCTACCACCCGACTGTGAGGCGCGTAACGACGCTCGAGGCTGTCTTGGAAGAGCTTGGGGCGTGAGCGCCGCCGCGCCGGCCAGTGGCCCAGTAGACGAGTATGTCCCCAGGCTCTGGCGGGCATGGTATCCTATGTGCATGCTGGTAAGCGCCTACGCCGAGATGACTGATGGACATTCCTGGATTTGAGTGCAAACAGGATGGCTTGTGCTGCGGGCAGCGACGCGTGCCCGTAACACTGGTGGACGTGCAGCGGTTGGCTGCACACCTGGAGATATCGCCGCAGGAAGTACTTACCGAGTATATCGAGTGCGGTTCGGCCGGCGAGGAGCGTCTCCTCTTCCTAGAGAAGAAGGCCGACGGCTGGTGCCGGTTCAACACGGAGGACAACCGTTGCGGCGTTCATCCGGCCAAGCCGTCGGCGTGCGTCGTGTTTGTCTGCGACCCGGCCATGAAGAGCATCCGAGGCTACCCGTGGGCGCTTATGTTCGGCAATCCCGAAGGTCTGGCGTTCATTATCGAGCGCAGCATCGCCCAGGAAGTTACCGGCCAGTACATGGAGAAGCACGGGACAGACTGGGATGAGGCCGATTTCCACGATACGCTTGAGGAGATCGAGGCGCGCGTGGCCGCCGCACGTCATGGCGTCATGAAGGCGGCACGGCATCCGGAAAACCGCGCCACGTTTGTCACCTTTGACTGCGGAACGTGCCACCTGCGGGCGTCCTGCTGCGCAGATCGCCCGTTAACCCTTGAGGACGCACGAGTTATAGCGCGCCATTTGGGCTTATCCTTGGAGGACTTCTTCAGAGAGAGCGTGTCGCCAACACTGGAGGCAAAGGCCGAGGGCTTGCTCTCGCTTGAGCGCTCGGAGGCGGGTCATTGCACGTTTCTCGACGCCGAGCGGCTGGAATGCGCCGTAAGGGGCCACATGCCCATGCATTGCCGAGCCATGGCATGCCCCCTCATGAAACTGGACGCCGAGACGTTCGATAGGTACTTTCTAGGATCGGGCACACTCGAAGAGCAGTATCGCCACTCCGTAGCCGTGGAGGTCACGCGCCGCTACGCCGCGGAATGCGGCGCAGCCTACGATCCGGCAGGAATCGAGAAGTATCTCCACGTTCTTGATAGACTCTTGGCCGATCCGGACGAATTCGCGGCGTTTCGCCAATATGTCGCCCCATACCGCTATGAGAACGAGGCTGCTTTGCGGGACGATCCGCAGCCGGGAAGCGCCTCGGAGTCCTGACGACACACTGACTTAAGTCCCCCAGAAGGAAGTCACACCCATGCCAGCCGATATCTCTCCCCGGGAAGCCCGTTACGGGACGTGCTACGCAGTCTTTGAGGAGGATTCGCTGACTGTCGGGAATGCTCAGTTCGAGCGGCATTGGCGCATCGAGAACGGCCTGCTGTATCCCACATCGCTCTTCGACAAAGTCGCCCAGCGCGAGTGGCTTGCCCGCCCGGCGCGTCTTCCGGCTCCCTATCCCGAAGCCCCCCTGCCGGAGGAGTCGCGCACCGTCTCATTCCGCACGGCTCAAGGGGCCGCTGGGCCCACGGAAGAGCCGTCGCTACGGATCGAACTCGAGGCTGCGGGCGCGTCGGCAACGCTCCTGTACCGATTCAAGCTATTCGCACAGGTGCGCGGCGTGATGATGTCGCTCGAAGCGCAAGGCTTGAGGACGGCCCGGACGGCACACGAGGACGCCGGAGCGCTGAACGTCAGCCAGGCGCCTACGGGACTCGAGCTGGACGAGCCGCCCGCCGCCGACCCGCTCCCCTTTCTCAACTCCCTCGAACGGTTTGCCGCCGCACCGACGCACCTCCGCCTCACTCATGTCGACTTGCGGGATCAAACCGACGCCCACAATGAGTTGGTTTTCGAGAATGAGTGGCTGCTGCATCCCAATGAGAGGCACATTCGTCTGGCGGGCAATCTCTTTGTTGTCGAGAATACGCTCACGGGCGCCGGCCTGGCTTTCCTGAAGCACGCGCCGCTGCCTCACGCGCGGCCCCATCGTACCGAGGCGGATCTGTGCGTCGCCGGACGTCCGGCCGGCTTTGTGTATGGAGATTCCGCCACGTTTGGGCCGGGACATCCCGGATATCCGCTCGCGTTCCACTTCGGATTCTACGGACACGGCGCCGGCAGGCACGCCTGTCCGGGCTATCCCTTCGTACTCCTGGCCTATACCGGGGGCCGCCTGGGACTTACCGAGACGCTCCAGAAGTACCAGCGCCAGTTCCGCCGCTACGAGCCGGGACGTGACGGCCTGCTCATGACAAATACATGGGGCGACCGCTCGCGCGACACACGTATCTGCGAAGACTTCATCACGGAGGAGATCGACGCCGCGGCGCGCCTGGGCGCCGACGTGGTGCAGATCGACGAAGGTTGGGAGAGGGGCGTGACTCGCGTCTCGGCACGCCCGGGCGGCGTTTGGCAAGGCTACTGGGCACAGGATCCGCGTTTCTGGGAACCGGATCCGGAACGGCTTCCCCACGGGCTACGCCCCCTCGTCGAGCAATGCGAATCGAGCGGCATCAAGCTGGGACTGTGGTTCGCGCCCGACTCGGCGGAGGACTTCGTCAATTGGGATAAGGATGCTGAAGTGCTCCTCGCGCTGCACCGCCAACACGGCATCAGCCATTTCAAGCTCGACAGCGTCAAGTTGGCCGGGAAAGAGGCCGAGCGCAACCTAGGCCGGTTCTTCGACACCGTCCTTGGAGAATCGGCGGGGCGGATTGTGCTCGACCTCGACGTGACCGCCGAGATACGCCCCGGATACTTTTCGCGAATGGACACGGGGCCGCTTTTCATCGAGAACCGTTACACCGACTGGCGCCGCTACTGGCCCCACCAGACGCTGCGTAATCTTTGGAGGCTCTCCCATTTCGTGGATCCCTTACGCCTGCGCGTGGAGTTTCTTAACAGCGCACGAAACGTGGAACTCTACGGTAACGACCCCCTATCACCAGCGCGTTACGATCCGACCTATCTCTTTGCGGTTACTATGTTTGCGAACCCGCTGGGCTGGTTCGAGAATTCGGGATTGCCGGGGCCGTTCATAGAAGGGATAGCGCCCCTCATCAAAGTGTGGAAGGCCCACCGGGCGGCGATCTTCTCCGGCTGCATCCTTCCCATAGGCGCTACGCCCGACGGCACCTCGTGGACGGGCTTCGTCTCGGTAACGCCGGACAGGCAGGAGGGCTACCTACTTCTTTTCCGCGAATGGAACGACGACAGCACATGGCTCTCGCCACTCCCTGTCTTCTCCGCCGAAAGCCACCCGATCAGGCTCCTCTCGGGGCAGGGAGCCGCCACGCTCGAGCAAGGCATCCTCCGTGCCGAGATCCCGGAGAAGTTGGCCTTCATTTTTGCCCGAGTCGAAGCGCGAAGCCGTCCCGAACGGTGACGTTGGCCGCGGCCCCCAAAAAGTTGTATCCTACGGCGCAAGCTGCGGGCTGCTCCGCGCCCGCAAACAATCAGAATGGATAGGAAAGGCACGAAGAATGGAGAATCTCATGACCCGGCGGCAGCGGGCCGTTCGCGCGGCGTTCGTAGCGCTGGCAGTCGGCCTCGGCTGGGGGATCCGGGGTAATTTCGGCCACCAACTCGGCGCGATGGTGCCAGGGGCGCTCCTCGCCATGTCCTTCGCCTATGTTTCAGGCCAGGACAGGATGTTCCGGCTCATGCCTGCGCTGGCCTTCGTGGGGGCGCTGACGATGAGCCTCGGGGGCACGATGAGCTACGGCACGCTCCACGGTTACGCCAAGTCCCCCTCCTTCGTCAATTACACCTACGGCTATTTCACCCTGTTCTTATGCGGCGCAGTATGGGGCGGGCCTTGCGGCGCAGGTATCGGACTGCTCCTTGAGAGCAAGCCTACCAAGCTCCGCGAATGGGCAGGCGCGGTGTGGGCCACGATCCTTTGGGGCCTGATCACCTTCGCCGTGGTCGTAAGCTGCTTTGGATTCCACATCAACCCGCCGCGCTCGGATATCTCCGTCGCCTTTGTGGGTGGCATGATCGGCCTCTTCGTCTGGCTACACAAGAGGGGGAAATGGTTCGGGCTGAAGGGAGCGCTATGGGGCGCCGTCGGATTCGGACTGAGCATGACCTTGTCGCGGCTACTGGGCAACGCCAGCTATATGGTTCCTTTCATCCAGGATAATTGGAAGGTCATGGAAATCGGCTGCGGCATGATCGGCGGCTTCATCCTCAGCTATGCCTTGCTTGGCAAGGAGGTGCAATACGATGAACTGCCGCCGTGGGCGGCGGGTGCCAGTTACGTCGGGCTCTTTTTCGTCATGGTGGGCATTCCGGTACTCCACTGGATTCAGCGGATGCCTCGTAAGGACACCATCGAGAAGGTGGTCAATAAGAAGGACTTGCTCGTGGCCGATCGGGGCGCGCTCATCGACACGCTCCAAAACGCCATGCTCGGGCTGCAGATAGTGGCCGTGGTGGGGGCTCTAATCTGGCTCGTCTTGCACGTGCGAAACAAGGTCAAGGGTTTCCGATTCCCCATCTTGATCTTCGCATTGATCCTACTGCTCACCAGCAACATTCGCTCCGTCTGGCCCCTGATCGGCATCGGCGAGGCAGGATTCCAGGTGCAGGCCGCGTTCTGCGTGATCTACCTGCTCATGATCGTCTTCATGCTATTCCCGAGGCCACGCCCGGTGGTCGAGCCGGAGTGGGCGTCGGACAGTCCGCACGTCGTGAAAGCCGTACTGGCATCGGTGCTGATTTTCGCCTTCATGATCGCCGCCAATGCGCCTATTGATCGGCTCGCGGGCCGGTACGGCAAGCTGCGCTCGGACGGGACGCGCTCTAAACCTAGCGATGGCTCCAATGACCGCTTCCCCCTGGCGGGGCATATGGACTAAACAGACTACGTTGGGAACGCAGACTATGCCCGCGTTACACGAAGGAACGACAAGGTAATGGCCAAGAACACATGGAAACAAGGCGCACAATGGCTGGGAGGAATGCTCCTCGCACTCGTGCTCATCCTGGGACTCTGCTGGGTCGCTGTCTGGCTCCAGCCCTGGTTCGAGGAAGAAGCCCAGAAGGAGCTGGTGGACTTCGAGCGGCAGGTTGAGCTTGAACGCCCTATAGAGGAAGTCCGCGCGCTCTTTGATGAACAGCCCTATCGCTTTCTCTCATGGCAAAGCGAGTGGTGGCCCTACCACGCCGTGAAGACCCCGCCCAAGGCAGGGGCTTACAACTGGGTGCTATGGATCGAGGAGCGGGACGGCAAGGTGGCAAGCACGCGTGTGCGCCAGTGGAAGCACCGCAACATCCAGGTGGGCGACCCAGCCCTCAGCGCTCCCGTCATGGAGGAGATCGCGCGTCTCGAGAACGAGATCCAGCCGGGCCAGTCCATCGACCAGGCGAGAGCCATTTTTGCCGGACAGACATGGAACAACCTCGAATGGCGCACAAGAGAGCGAAAATACTACGTGATCACATCGACGCTCACGACGCCGGGCGCCGATCATTGGCACATGTGGGTAGAAGAACAGGGCGGCAAGATTGTGAAGCTCAGGCGTACATGTTGGCAGCACGGCGTGCTCAAGCCCATCATGACGCCCGCGGAAGCCGATACACTCAAGGAACTCGGCGAGTTTGCCAAGGAAATCAAGGAGGGTATGGATTTCGCGGAAGTCCGCCGCATCCTCGATGCAGAGCAACGGGAACGCCTCCGTTGGCGCTCTGAAGAGCGCCCCTGCTGCCACATCACAACGAGCCTCGAGCAAAAAGGCGCCGACCACTGGGACCTTTGGCTCGAAACTCGCGCCGGTGTGATAACCGGCGTCAGCCGAAGCCCTTGGCGCCACGGAACCATCCCCGAGGATGCCTCTGGGGAGGATCGGCAGGCCATGGAAGAATTGGCCGCATTGGAGATGCAAGTCCGGGATTTCGAGGGCAGGATCTGCGCGGGGCAGCTATTGAAGAGCATCCAGGAGCAGTTCGAAGCACAGGGCTTCCCGCACATTGAGTGGCGTACCGTGCTCGCGCCAGCCCAGATCATTACCACCATTCCCTCCGAAGGCGGGACATACTACTGGGATCTCTGGATCGAAGAGTCCGAGGGCAAAGTCGCGAAAGTGACACGGCGGGAATGGCTTTACGGGGAGGGCACTCCTCCGGTTTCTCCGCCCGAACTTGAGGCGATACAGCAGCTCGCGGCGTGCGAAGACGACGCCAGGAGTTTTGCGGCACAACTCCACGTCGGCCAAAGCCTTGACGAGGTGCGGGGAGCGTTCGATTCGCACCAGTGGAAGTACATCGAGTGGCGCACTGAGCCCAGCCTTTTCGAGGCGATCACGCTGATTCCCGGTGCGCCGGGCGCCTGCCGTTGGGTTCTCTGGCCGGAGACGCGTGACGGAGTCATCGTCAACGTCAAGACCCGCGAGTGGGTAGTCCCCGACCGCGTCATCAAGGAAGTATCGAAGTGGCCGGAAGGATTGGACTACCACAAGCGGATTTGGCCCGCGTTTCTATAGGCTGCGCGTCCGTAACTGCGTCTACGTAGATCCCTGGAGGATTGCGCCATGTCCACGCGACAACCGAATGTCCTGCTCTTCACCACCGACCAGCAGCGCGGCGACCACATCGAACTCGCCGGGCATCCACTGGCCGAGACGCCAAACGTCGCGGGTTTTCTGAACCACGGCGCCTATTTCCCCAATGCCTACTCCGAAATTCCGTCGACCACGGGCGCCCGCCGCTGTCTGCTCCGCGGCCAGGGAAGCTATACCTGCGGCCTGATAGGCTACAAAGGAGCCGAATGGGACGAGCGGCACAGCGTGGCGACGATGCTCGCGAACGCCGGTTACCACTGCATGAACGTCGGCTTCCGCAATATGCATCCGGCGCGGAAGCTCTACGGGTTTCACGTGGTCGCCCCGCACGACCTGCGCGAAGGGGTCGACGACTACATGGACTGGGTACGGGGCGAGGTCGGCCCCGAGGCCAGCGAACGCGGCCATGGCTGCGACGCCAACGGGTGGCTCGCCCGCCCCTGGCACCTGGAGGAGCGGCTTCATTCAACCGTCTGGACCACCGATACCGCCCTCGCCCTACTCAAGCGGCGCGATCCTACGCGGCCCTGGTTCCTCTGGATAAGCCACCTCCGGCCTCATTCTCCGTACGATCCGCCGAAGTTCTTCTGGGATATGTACGCCCATCGCGTTCTCGGCGAGATCTCCATCGGCGATTGGGCGTCCATCCACGACGTGGGACACGTCCACCCGGATCGGTGCGCCTGGCGCGGACGCCTTACCGAAGAGGCTAACCGTCGGCAACGGATCGGCTATCTGGGTTCATGCACTCACCTGGACTACGAGTTGGGCCGCCTGCTCGAGGACATCCGCCGCTACGTGCCGGGCTCGAACCTGGACAACACGCTGATCATCTTCACGAGCGATCACGGCGACATGATGAGCGACCACTACCTGCACCGCAAGACCTACGCTTACGAGGGCAGCGCCCGCGTCCCCTTCGTCGTGCGTTATCCGGAGGGCCTGGACCTGCCCTCGGGAACCTTCGACCACGTCGTCGGCCTGCAAGATGTGGCGCCGACAATCCTCGAAGCCGCCGGCCTACCGATCCCGGATTCCGTCACGGGCCGCAGCGTGTTCACCGCCGCGCGGAATGAGCCATGGCGCGAGTTCCTCCACGGCGAGCACTCCCCCTGCTACGCCAAGGAACCTGCCATGCAATACCTCACCGACGGCCGCGAGAAGTACATCTACTTCCCCGTCACCGGCGAGGAGCAATTCTTCGATCTAGCGCAGGATCGGCAGGAATTGCACGAACTGTCCAAGAAGCCGGAACACGCCGGCCGCGTCGCCCTCTGGCGCAACCGTCTCGTCGAGCTCCTCGGGAAACGCGGGGACGGCTTCAGCGATGGCGAGAAGCTCCTCGTTCGCCCCGAAGGCTACGGGCCCGAGGCCGTGCAATAGGCGTGCGTACGCTGCCTTGCCAATTCGGCAAGGCTATTTCCGGAACTCAAAGAGCGCGAAGCTTTTCGGGGGGAGGTCGAAGGACCAGGCAAGGGTGTCGCCGGTGTCGGTGAATTCGATGGAGTCGCCCTCGTGAAATGCTTGCCAGTCGCCTTGGGCCAGCACGCGGCCCGACGTGAAGCCGTGGCCATTCCTCATTTCCGCGTCGCGCCGGTAGTGCATGTCCCCATGATTCATCACAAGCAGCATGGCGGAGCCATCAGGCTTTTCGTTGAAGATGTGCTCCAGGCTCGTCCACGGCGAGAATGAAACACCGTCTCCCACGTGGTCTTCGAGTGTGTGGAGGAAGTGGTAGAGAATGTTGGCGTAGAGAAACGGCTCTTGGCCGCGCCTTTCCGCGCTGCTTCCCACCATGTTGAGCGCGGTGACGAAGAAAACACGGCCCTTCCCGAGCCGGTTCTCGATGAGGTAGGGCGCGTCGTCGAGTCGCCCGACCACGCGGCCGGTTGTCAATCGGACGGGATGGAGCCAGTGGTCCTGCCACTCGACGCGGCTACCGGCCTTGGCCAAACCTTCGATCTCGTCCAGGATGCCTTCGGGCTGGTACAGGTGGATGAGCTTCCGCTCGCGCCGGTCGTATTCGCAGCCGATGAGCGGCTCGGCGTGGCACGGCTTGACGAGCCGCTCCGACTCGTCGAGGAAGAGCGTGTCGCTGCACACGAGGATACCGCCGGCCTCGACGTACTGACGCAGCGCGTCGAGGGAGGGGGCCGTGGTGCGGTGGTAGCCTAACGCGACGAGGACGCCGTACCGCGCATACTTCTCCGGAGACAGATTATCAGGCACGATATCGAGCGTTCCCAAGGGGCTTTCCGCAAGGAAGCCCGGATACTCGGGATCCCACGCGCAGCGCTCGAAGCCGGGATAGAATATGTCGAGGACTTTCAGGCTCAGGTCGGCGTCGCGCGTCTGCATGAACTGATGCCGCATCCCGTCGAACAGCCCCGCGCCGCGCACATCGCCCACGCGCCAGCCCACCCCCGGCCAGCCGCTCTCATGGCCCATCAGGATCGCGAAAGGCGTGGCGGTGTTGCCGCGTGGGCCAATGATGCGGCTCAACGCAGCGAGGTTGTTCATGGCCAGGCCCCACGGCAGGGGGCGATAATCCCTCGTATAGGCGGCCCAGTCCACTTCGAGCTGAACGTAGTCCACACCGCCCATGACCGCGCCCAACAGCGTCGTGAAGAGACACCACGGCGTGTGGCCTTCGCGCGGGGACACCTGTGAGCCTGCATGGCCCCGGGGCGACCACCACGTCGAGTGGTCGATCATCCATGGCCTGTCGTAGGCGCGGGCCGCGCCCCGGTTGGAGGCGATCATCATGTTTACGTTCGGTATATTCTCGCCAATCTCGCTGCACAACACGTCGACGCCTGCCTCGGCGAAAAGGCTGTGCCAGAGCACCGCGGAGCTGTGGCCCACGGGGACTTGCTGTTCATGGAAGGGCTCGACTGCCCGCCGGACGCGCTCCACAAAGGCATCCTTGATCTGGCGTCGCGTCGCGTGTTTCAGCAGATGCTCGGGGAGGTACATCTCCGGAGGCAGGCCCGTGGAGTCCAGTTCGCCCCACTGGATTCCCAGGAAGCAATCGCCGGCGATGGCGCGCATTCGCGCGTAGTCCGCGGGCGCATATCTGCGGACGCGTTCGGACTCGCTACGCCGCTCGCTTTCGTCATAGGGAAATGTCTCCTGCGCAAGAAAGTGCACGTCGTGTTCGGCCAGATACGCAAGGACCTCATCACGCTCGGCGGGCTTGAGCCCGGACGCCACAAGCGTTGTGTACCGGGCGCGCATCCCCTCCTCCACGAAGGCCCGGCAATGGCGGAGGTAGGCCTTCTCCGATGAGGGGCCGGAGGACAAGTGCAATTGCACGCCGACGCGGCAAGGCTCGTCCGGCCCAGCCAGCGCATCCGCACTGAGAGCGCAAACCGCCAAGAAAGCAAACACGGCGAATCGAGACTTTGTCATGGCGCTATCACCCCACATCCGGGAGGTCGAACTCCCCCAAATCCAGCGGATATGCCCCGCGTTCTCGCACGAGCCGGACAACATAATCGTAGCTCTCGCCGGGGATATTGGCGGCTACGGAGTGATCGGACTGGAAAATGTAACCTCCGCCTTTGGCGGCGTTCAGCTTCCTCAGAACCGTCCGCTCCAGCGCCGCCTTGTCGGCCGTAGCCCACACCGTAACGTCCATATTGCCGCAGAAAGCCATCCGGTGGCCGTACGTGCGCCGGAGGTCCACCACGTCGAGTCCGGCCTTTGCTTCGAGCGGGTTATACGCGTCCACGCCAATCTCGATGTAGTCTTCAAAGATCCGCTTAACATTCCCGCAGCCGTGATAGATGACAGGCAAATCCTTGTCATGGCAGACATCGACGATGGCCTTCACTCCCGGCTTGAAGTGCGCCCGCCAGTACTCCGGCGCAAACAGCATGTCCCGTTTGTAGGCAACATCGCCCCAGATCACCATCCCGTCGAGCAGGCCGCCCGCGGCCTCGATCTGCGCCTTCGTCATCTCGACGGCAAATTCATTGATCCGCGCGACAAACCGTCCCACCTCCTCGGGATACATGGCGATCCAGAGGAGCACATTCTGCGAGCCGATGATGCGCCACAG
The DNA here is from genome assembly GCA_963674865.2 of Candidatus Hydrogenedentota bacterium. Lineage (GTDB taxonomy): Bacteria > Hydrogenedentota > Hydrogenedentia > Hydrogenedentales > SLHB01. Next base: position 1,506,667 of record CAXXYE010000009.1, on the reverse strand, counting down.
AGTCTCGTGGCCTTCGCAGATGCTCCCGTACACCGGGAAGTTCGGGTGGAGCGCCTTCACGCCATCGAGCCAAGGGGGCAGGTCGCGTGCGAACGCGTCGCCGACGCCGGCGATCTGGTTGTCGCCGCCGCTGAAATAGCGCCGCTCGTCCCACGGATCGTCGAACGTGAACGAAGCCATCTTCTCGATGCTATCCGTGTCGAATCCGACAAATTCCGGCATGGGCAGGTCGAGGCGCTTTCGGATTACCGCCTCGAAACCTGTCCTCACGACGACCTCGTTGGCCGTTTCTTTCAGGATCTCAAAGGGCTTGATGTGCGGATCCATATTAGGAACCGTCACAATCCAGTCCAGGTCGTAGTAGCTGTAGATGTCCGTGTCGGGGGCGAGGCCCAACTCCTCCCGCCAGCGCTTCAGGAAACTCCCCCAGAAAAAGTCGCTGATGGGGACGCGATCAGCCTCCTCGTGCCGCAGCGTTTTGGACATCCGCTCGAGTTTCGCTAGGCAATTGCTCGTTCGCGTCATCGGGCACCTCCCGGAAGGATGGACACATGTGTGAGTCCCGGCCACGGAGCACAGGGCACTCAGTCTGTATGAAAGACCTCTTCCATGTCGGCCCACCATTCCCCCTCAGCGCGGGTGGCCAGAGGCTCCTGGCACGGCTTACACACTTCCCACCACTGCTGCGTCGTGGGATCCGCGGCCATTTTCGCCATATCCGCGTCGAAATCCTCTCCTACGTACTCGAAATAGCTGAAAAGGTAGCCATCCTTGTGGTAAATCGAGTAATTGCGGATATTGCACGCCTGGATCATCTGCAACACCTCCGGCCACACGGCCGCGTGCAAACGCTTGTACTCCTCGAACTTCTCCGGCCGCACCTTCAGCACCATCCCATAACGCTTCATTCAACACCTCCTATCGCTGCAGCACCGGCCTTGTGGCGCCACACATCCCCTGCCCCATAATGCCACACGTGGATTCCTGGTGGAAATGCTGGGCTGCTCACGAAATCCCGCCCTCCCAGGTTCAGGCCCATCCGTGAGAGTATCGCTACGGCCGTTGCCCTCGCATCCTCGAATTGCTATTGTCGTTCGGGCGAGATGGCTGTGGCGCGGCGCGAGGGCGCGGAGAAGGAGCGAGGACAATGTCGGATGGGCTGGTTCTGGGGGCATTGGTGGCCGTATTGGGAGCAGGAATCTTGCTGGCCTCGTCGGGCGCAAGCGCGTTGGACGTGCGCGTCAAGGCGGATAAACACGCCGTGCCTATGGGCGGCACGGTGGCGGTGGAGGTGGTCGCGCGAGCGGACGGGCGGAAGCCTGCCACGGGATGCCGCATCCTGCCTTACGTGAACGGGCGGCGGTGGGGCGCCCACGAAATCACGGACGCGTCAGGACGCGTGCGCCTGCTTCTGCCACTGCCCAATCCCGGCCCAGCGGAGATCCAGGTGCAGGCGCTCCCCAGTGTGGGAAGCACGCATTGGATTTGGGCGCCGCAGGTTCAGGATGCTCAAACCGTGCGCCTGTGCAAAACCTTCAAGGTGACGCACAGTGCCAAACACGCCTCCCTACGCATCGCCGTGGATGATTCCTGCCGTGTCACGCTCAACGGCCATCCCGTCGGCGAGGCGGCGGGCTGGAAGAGCGAACACGTCTTCGAGGACTTGGACGCGTTCATCGTTCGCGGGGAGAATGTGTTGTGCGTGGAGGCCGAGAATGCCAGCGGGCCGGCGGGCTTGGCGGCCGAGCTCACGTTCGATGCGGGCCGTGAGCATCGGATAATCGCGACGGATGCCTCGTGGGCGTACTCTGGTGAGCCCTCGGGCGAAGGGCCCGTCCACGTGTTGGGCCGCCTGGACGGATTCAATCCGTGGTCGAGCGCGATGCAGCACTGGCCCGGGATAGTGCCCCGCAGCCAGTATTTCGTAGGACGCCCTGTCCCCAATGGCGCCGTTCTCTCGAATGCGCTCAAGGTACAGGTGGAGCGCCGCGCCTTCACGGTACACGAGGACCCGGAGCACCTCATCGGCATCCAGTGGGAGCCTTGGTTTACACCACACAACGCCTATTGGCAGACGGCCCAAGCCGTGCCCGTTGTCGGCTTCTACGATTCGTACGACCGCGATGTGATACGGCAGCATGCCTTGTGGCTGATGGACGCGGGCGTCAACTTCATCTTCGTGGACTGGTCGAACCACATCTGGGGAAAGCAGCACTGGAATGAACGGCCACCATCCACCAACGAAATCATCCACGCGACGACGCTGACGCTCGAAGCGTATGCGGCGATGCGCGAGGAAGGACTTCCCGTGCCGAAGGTGGTCATCATGCCTGGATTGAGCAATGGCCCGCCGACGACGATGGAGGCGCTCAACGAGGAACTGGACTGGATGGTGCAGAATTACCTCGAAAATCCGCGTTTCGAGAGCCTTTGGGTGATTTACGAGGGCAAACCGCTCGTGGTGCCGCTGGATTGCGCCTATCTCGCCGTCAAACCGGAAACGCCGCCGGTGGACGATTCCCACTTCACAGTGCGCTGGATGGGCACACAACTGCAAGCTAACGGCCGCGAGAAGAACGGCTACTGGTCCTGGATGGACGGCTCTCTTGAGCCCATTGTCACGTATCGCGACGGCGTCGCCGAGGTCGTCACTCCCACCCCGGCCTATTTCGGCCACGGGGGCTGGCTCTATCCCGAAGCGCGTGGGCGCCGGGGCGGAACCACCTTCATCGAATCGTTCAAGACCGCGCTGCGCACTCGACCGCGATTCACGCTCCTGCACCAGTGGAACGAGTTCGCGGGACAGCGGGAAGGGCGCGGCTACGGGTCAAAGAAGGACATCTACGTGGACAGTTATAGCGTTGAGTTGAGCGATGACCTCGAACCGGTGTCTCTGACGGCGGACGGCTATCGCGGCGACATGGGCGGGTGGGGTTTCTACTACCTAAACCTAATCCAGGCGCTTGTCCGCATCTTCCACCAGGAAGACCCGGAAGACGCCGTTATGGCCGTCTGGCCGCCCGAACGCGGCCAAGTGGTTACCACCGACGAACTTCAAGTGAGCTGGGCCGTGGCAGGAAGGGCGCCCACAAGCTACACACTCATGCTGGATGGGAAAGAGATCGCCGAAGACCTACAGAGCACAACCTATGTGCTCTCTTTGGCGGATGTACCTGATGGACCGCACGAGATCACCGTCATCGGTGAGGGCGCCAAGACGCACTTCCCTCTCTCATACACCGAGATGGACACGCCACGGCACGACCGGATTCCCTTGAAAGTCTCGACGCCGTTTACGTTACACCGGCGGTAAGAAAGAGAAAGGCGGAACGACACTCCGTTGCCGTAGCAACGAAACATGTGTTCCGCCAATTCTGCTATCAGGTTTATCCGAGAAGCCGTCGATTCGTACCGGCCGACCTCTCGCAGCGGCCACGCGCGTGGCCGCCGAGGAACGTCCCGAGGCTAGGCCTCTTCCTTGTCGCCCGTGACCTTGTCCGTCAGGTACTCCAGGTGCGTGTCAATCGCGCCAGTCGGGTCGGCCAGGAAGCCTGTGATGCTGTCGATAAGGCCAGGATGGTCTTCGACGCAGGCCTTGGAAGGGACGTTCTTCGTGATTCCACTTACATGTTTCATCGTTTTCCTCCTAATTTGTCAATAGAATGCCCCTCGGGCTGCTGAATTATACAACCGAGGGCGGGTGTTCGTCACATCTTTTTTGCCGTCAAGGCACGTCATCAGCGTCAGTCTCCGAAAGAGGCCTGAAAATGGTAGCTTCCGGCGCCCACATCGAATACCGCAAACCCTTGGCAATAATCGAGATAGGCCACGCCATAAGCTTCAGATGCAGCCTGCTCTCCTTCAAGCACGCTGTCGGGCTTGCCGGTGGGGATGCACACCGTCGCCGAGGTATTGGCCGGAATGAGCAGGTCCAGGACAAAGACGGCGCCATCAAGAGTCCAGGCGGACTCAATAAGGCCATGCATTGACTTGAAGGTCGCCGAGGCCGAGGAGAGCCCTTCGGCCGGGCGCGGTCGAACGATGAAGTGCTTGAATCCGGGACTTTCGGGATCCGGGTTGATACCGGCCAGGGCTTCGTAGAACCATTGGCCAACGGCCCCAAAGGCGAAGTGGTTGAAGGAGTTCATCCCGGCACCCACTTCGTCAATCCGGTTGCCGTTCCACCGCTCCCAGATGGTGGTGGCGCCGTTATCCACCATGTATCCCCACGAGGGATAGGTCCTCTGGCATGCGACACGCCACGCCACATCGTGGGCGCCGTTTTCAGACAACGTGCCAAGAAGGTACGGCGTCCCCAGAAAGCCCGTGGACAGGTGGAAATCGCGCTCGGAAATGTCCTTGACAAGGTTGGCAACGACGCCGGCCCGGTGCGCCGGGGGCACGATTCCGAAGTGTAACGGCAGAATATTCGCCGTCTGGGTAGCCTGCGGGTAATTATCATCCTCGCCGAGATAGGCCTTGTTGAAAGCTCCCGCGATACGGCCGGCCAGGTCATCGTACTCGCGCGCGTCGTCGTCGCGGCCAACGGCGCGGGCCATACGCGCCAGCAACTTCGTGGAGTAGTAATAGTAGGCTGCCCCGATGGGCTTTCGGGGTGAGGGCACGACCGCCACCCAATCGCTGTACCCTTCCCGTTCATACAGGACGCCGTCCACCGCGGCGCGGCGCATGTACTCGACCCAACCCTTCATCCCCTCATAGCTCTCCTCAATAACGCGGGTATCTCCGTAGAAGGTGTAAACCGTCCAGGGAATAACCGTTATCGCGTCCCCCCAGCCAGGGGAGGCGGGCTTACTGATGAGTGTCGGATTAATGTTCTTGACTGTTCCATCCGGATCCTGGGAATCGGTGATATCGCGCATCCATTTGGTGAAGAAACGGGCCATATCCATGTTCCAACAGGCGGTTGGGGCGAAGATCTGGGCGTCGCCCGTCCAGCCAAGGCGCTCATCGCGCTGAGGGCAGTCCGTCGGCACGGAATGAAGGTTCGATAACTGCCCCCAGATGGTGTTGTGCTGGATCTGGTTGATAAGCGTGTCGGAGCATGTGAACGAGCCCGCGGGCGCAACACTGCTGTGCAGCACCTGTGACACAAGCGCGTCTCGGGCGGGCACGCCCGGGTAGCCGGTGACTTCAGCGTAGCGGAATCCGCGGTAGGTGAAGCAGGGCTCGTAGACTTCTAGCCCGTCGCCTTTGAGAATGTAGGTGTCGGTCACCCGAGCACTTCGGTAGTTCTCCGTGTAGATGGTGCCATCGGGATTCAGGATCTCGGCGTGACGGATTCTGACATGCGTCCCCCTTGGTCCCGCGACGCTCAACCTGCACCGCCCGGCATGGTTCTGCCCGAAGTCGAAAACATAAACCCCTGGGCTTGGTTCAGTTACGGCACCGGCTTCGAGCTGCTTCGTCACTCGGATCGGCGGGCAGGCCTGGGCCACCAGACGGCCCGAGTCTCCAGCAAAGGGTGTTACGCGCGACCAAGCGCTATCGTCAAAGCCGGGCAGATCCCAACCAGCCTGCTCGAGCCGTGCGTCGTAGATTTCCCCGTGGTACAGGGAGTTTTCCAAGATCGGCGAGGGATGGGCGGTCCATGTCCCGTCCGTCAGAATGCGTTGCGTCCGGCCACCGGCATAGGCTATGTCGATCTGACAAATGAGCCGAGGCCTGGAATCGCGCCAGTCGCCCGCCATCCTGCTGCCCCACCACCCGCTGCCAAGAACCGCGCCCACCGCGTTGTGGCCCTGACGCACCAGGTCCGTCACGTCGTACGTCTGATACTGAACGCGCGTCGGGAAGTGGGTCCAGCCCGGCGTCAAGGTATCGCCCCCGACGCGCTGGCCGTTCATCCGAAGCTCGTAAAGTCCCAAGCCGCTCACATAGGCTCGGGCCGACAGGACTTCGCCTGACGAAACGTCGAATTCCTTGCGCAAGCACTCGGACCTCGGCGGCTCACGATCCTCGACGAGGCCCCAGGGCTCCGCACCGTACTCGGCGATGATGGCAGCCTGCTCCCAAGAGGAGGCGTCATAGCCGGGGCGTTCCCATCCCGCACCGGCCTTCGCGCTGCTCAGCCATGTGTCATCGGACAAGAGCGTGTCGACCGTGCCGTCCTCGTAAGTGACCTTCATTCCGAAGAGAAAGCCGCGATCCCCCCCAATATCGCGCGTTTGCACCGCGATGAGGTTCGAGCCGGGGCCCAGGTGGTCCGTGACATTCTCGAAGGTCAGCGTGCGCCAGTTCTTATTCCGTGTGGCCAGCCGTCCGTTGATATTGAGGCGAAATTCGTCGTCGGCAGTGACCTTCACCAACGCCTTCACGAGTTTCTTGCCGTCTCGCGGCCTGAAGGTCTTGAGAAAGAAGGCGTATTCCCCTCCATTGGCGGACTCCGGACACCAAATCCAGGAGCCGAGGGGCACCTCGTGTTTCTCTGTTCGACGCTCCGGCACCTCGATCCAGCTTGCCGTCCAGTCATCCGGTTTCAACAAGCCCATTTCCCAGAAGGCTGGGGCCGAATAGGGGGACACCACGCCATGGCGATCCCATGTCCGCACGCGCCAGACATAGCGCTGGGCCGATTCGAGGGACGGGCCGGCGTAAGCCACCTGAATCGACTGATCGCTTTCGACTTTGCCGCTGCTCCAGAGGCGCTTCCCGTCGTGGCTCACGATGATCTGATAGGCCGTCTGCACCGCGCCCCGCCGTAAGTCACTCACCTCCCACGAGAATCGGGGCGCGGCGGCCTCCAGGCCAAGTGGATTGGCCTGATATTCGGCCCGAAGGTTTTCAGGGGCTCCCGGCGCACCGGGAAGGCGCATCGGCAGGTGACTGCACGAGCAGAGGGCAATGGCAAGCGTCAGTAGAGCCGAGATGCGGAGGAGCTTACTTGTGAGGAGGAATTTCATGCCATGGGCTCCGTTTTGGTGACTCAACAAGAACGGTCGAAGAACTCTTGCGGGCAGTGTACGAGGCCCGGAGGAATAAAGCAAGGTTAGAGGCCGAAGACAACAAACAAACACAGTCCTACCAATAGCTTACACGAGGAGTCTCTTTCAGAAGCCAACCGCGGCCCTGCCCATTGCCAGCGTGTGCGGCAGCGAAGGAATGCGGCCTACCGAGATGCGGTAAGAAGCCTCTCCAATTGCTTGGCCCGCTCGTGAGCCAAACGCAGAAACTCCTCCGGTGACAGATGGGCCTGTTTCGCCTGGACCTCAAGCATGATGGGGCCGGAGTACGTCTTGGCGGGGAACTTCTTGGTTAGAGCATTCCAGTTAATCGTACCGTCGCCGGGCAAGAGGTGGTCGTCATGCTCGCCATGGTTGTCCGAGAAATGCGTCGTGACGAGCCGCCCCCCCCATTTCTGTAGGAGCGCGCTTCGTGTCATGCCCTGTAGGAAATCATGCGATGAGTCATAGCACAATCCAAGGTGAGGTGAGCAGATGTTGGACAGCACGAGGTCGATGTGCTCGGGCCCGAGCATGTTCTCGATGGCAAGTGTCACGTCCAGTGCCGCCGCGTGCCTAACCAACTCGTCGATACGCCGCAAGCCGCTCTGGGTCATCCGGGGAAGCGTTCGCCCCTTGGTGAGGTGCACGACACATGTGCCGATGCGGTGATCCTTGCAGAATCTGAGCGCATCTTCATACGCCGAGAGCGCCGCTTGTGCGTCGCCGTCCGACTCGTCCCAGAGGTGGTTGCAGTCGGCGCACGTTGCGTGGACGTTGTCAACGGACAAGCCCGCCTGCCGCGCAAGGTCGGGCATCAAGGCGGCACGGCCTTGGCCAACCAGCTCCTCTTCAGGTCCTAGCCACAAACAGGTTGTCCGAAAACCGGCTTCCTTGATCAGAGATAGGCGAATCTCAAGGGGAATGTCATAACCAAACCAGCAGAAGATGCCAAGTCGGCGCATCGTGTTTCCCCCCAAGAGTCGTTTCGACGTCCCCCTCACGCCGGGCTTCGTCGATCGCCGGGCCGGATCCTGTGCGTGGGAAGCGTTGGGATTCGATGGTGGGCGAGGAGGGACTTGAACCCTCAATCCCTTCCGGGCAGCGGATTTTAAGTCCGCCGTGTATGCCAATTCCACCACTCGCCCGGGGAGCTTCCGAGATTCACTACAGGGCCGAAATGTCGCCCCGTAAAGGGTGTCCCAACAAAGGAATGGAGGCGGCACCCGGACTCGAACCGGGAGTACAAGGCTTTGCAAGCCTCTGCCTTACCAATTTGGCTATGCCGCCTACCAGCCGTATTCTAGCCAAGCTGCGAAGTGAAGTCAACGATGTGATGAAGGTTCGGGGCGGCGGGCCTTGGGTGGGCCTATGATGCGTTCTTGCCGCCGTCCAGGGCCGTCGTGATACGTTCGACGGCGACGCGGAGCGTCTTCACACGGGCGTAGTGTTTGTCGTTTGCCTCGACGATGGTCCATGGCGCATGGGCGGTGGACGTCCGCTCGATCATGCCGGACACGGCGTGCCAGTAGGCGTCCCATTTCTCGCGGTTGCGCCAGTCCTCGTCGGTGATCTTCCAGCGCTTGTGGGGCGTCGCTTTTCGTGCCTCAAACCGCTTGAGCTGCTCTTCTTTGGAGATGTGCAGCCAGAATTTGAGGAGCACCGTCCCGTACTCGACAAGTTGCTTCTCGAACTCGTTTATCTCGCGGTAGGCGCGCATCCATTCGTCGGGCGTGGCGAATCCTTCGATGCGCTCAACCATCACGCGGCCGTACCAGCTTCGGTCGAACACCGCGATATGGCCGGCTTTGGGCAACTCCCTCCAGAACCGCCACAAATAATGGTGCGTACGCTCGTCTCCCTGCGGCGCGGCCACGGGGATGACCTCGTAGCCGCGCGGGTCCAACTCGCGCACGACGCGGCGGATGTTGCCCCCCTTCCCGGCCGCGTCCCACCCTTCGTAAACGATGACGACGGGCGTCCGCTGCACGTAGCAAAGGTGCTGTAGACGGCGCAGTTCGCCCTGCAACTCGGGAAGGTCTTTGTCGTACTCCTTGTCGGGAAGCGCCAAGTTCAAGTCAACACGGTCAAAAGGGCTCGTACGGCGGCGGGAAGGCTTGGCCTTCGCCGGCTTGCGCGCCGTCGGCCTATCCAGCGCCTTGCCGAAGGCGGCGGCAAGGGCCTCGCCTACCTGAACGCAGGCGAAGCGGTCGTCGGAGGCCGGTACAAGCGTCCATGGGGCCTGGGGAGTGGACGTCTCGCGCAGCATATCCTCCGCGGCTTCGTAGTAGGCTTCATATTGCTTATGACGACGGCGCTCGGCCTTACCTACCTTCCATGCAAACGCGGGGTCCTCACTGAGTTTTTTGAACCGCTTCGCCTGCTCCTTCTTGCTGATGTGAAGGAAGAACTTCACGATGACGGCGCCATCATCGGCCAATTGCCGTTCGAAAACGCGGATGCGCTCGTAAGCGTCGGGCAGGTCGCGCCGCTTCACATCGCCATCGACGCGCTCGTGCAATACCTCTCGGTACCAACTGTGGTTGAAAATGGCGATGTTTCCATCGGAGGGTGTCCGGTTCCAGAACCTCCACAAAGGCGGGCGCAGGCGCTCTTCTTCGGTGGCGGGGCCGATGTTGTGCACAGTGAAGCCGCGAGGATCCAAGGGCTGGAGGAGGCGACTCATGACGGACCCTTTGCCCGCTGCGTCCCAGCCCTCAAAGGCGACAAGTACGGGGATACCGGCCTCGCGCAGGTCCCGCTGGAACTTGGCGAGGCGGAGGTCAAGCGCCGTCTGCGCCTCTTTGTACTCTGCCTTGTGCAAGGACGCCTTGAGGTCAATGGTCTCAAGCATGGAGCCGTGTTCCTTTCGAGGGGAGTTTAGAGGTCTGGCCTGAAAGCGCGGTTCCTGGTGGGATGCGGCCAGAAAGCATTCGTAAGTCCTCTTGTTTCAATGCCCAGAACTGTCGGTTCCCGTCATTCGGTGGCTTTCTGGCCGCACCTCCAGCGTCTCCGCAGTGGCGTCTCAAGGACGGCCGTAAGGCCTCGGAGTCAAGGCGCCGATGAATGTCGCAAGCCACGCAAAGCGGCATCGATGAAGTCACGTCCATGCCAGCGGCCCGGGCGAGCGGGAGGCAGTCTGTCAATTCGAGGAGTGGATCAGCTTGTCCAATTCCTGCTGGATCCTCTCAGTCACGTCTTTGCGCGTGGCCTCGGGGATTTTGTAATGTTGCGTCTCCTCGAGTATCTCGATGGTACGCAGGGCCACCCGGTACGCGAAGTCTTGCACTTTCATGATTTGGCGACACTCCCCTCTTCCGCGTTGACACAGAAAAACAACAGGGCGCACTTTCGTGCGCCCTGCCAATGCTAGGATTGTCTTACCTTGAGACTCACAAACCGGCTTTCCTCCGCAATGCGTCGGCCTGGTCGGTCTTCTCCCATTTGAAGCCTTGATTCGTCCGGCCGAAATGACCGTAGGCCACGGTCTTGCGGAAAATGGGCTTGCGCAAGTCAAGCTGCTTGATGATACGTGCCGGGGCACAATCGAAATGGTCCTTCAAGATTTTTCCGAGTTTCTCGTCGGAGATCTTCCCGGTGCCAAAGGTGGTGACGTTGACGGAGACAGGTTCGGCAACGCCGATAGCGTAAGCGAGTTGCACTTCGCAACGGGCGGCGATGCCGGCGGCCACGACGTTCTTCGCAATATAGCGGGCCATATAGGCCGCGGAGCGGTCCACTTTGGACGGGTCTTTGCCGCTGAAAGCGCCGCCCCCGTGGCGCCCCATGCCGCCGTACGTATCAACGATGATCTTGCGCCCCGTGACGCCGCAATCACCCACGGGCCCGCCGACTTCGAAGGCCCCGGTGGGATTCACGTGATACTTGACGCGCCCGTTGATAAGCTTCTTCGGGATGATGGGCTCGCACACGTGTTTGATGACCTGCTTGCGGATTTCTTTCTGCGACACGCCCGGCCGGTGATGGTTCGAGATGACGACCGTGTCAATGCGAACCGGCCTTCCCTCCGAATACTCGACCGTCACCTGTGACTTGCCATCAGGAAGAAGCCAGTCGATCTCGCCACTCCGGCGCAGTTTGGAGAGGCGAAGCCCGAGTTTGTGGGCCAAGAGTATGGGAAGGGGCATCAGTTCGCGCGTCTCGTCACATGCGTAACCAAACATCATGCCCTGATCGCCGGCGCCCTGCTCGTGGCTCTTGGTAGCCGTGACGCCCTGGGAAATATCAGGAGACTGCTTGCTAATGGCAACGTGAACGGCGCATGTGTCGGCGTCGAAACCTGAGTCTCCCCCAACGTATCCGATATCGCGGATGGCGCCGCGGACGACATCGACAATGTCAACCTTGGCCTTGGATGTAATCTCACCGGCTACAACACATATGCCGGTCTTGATGAGTGTTTCGCAAGCGACGCGGCTTGTGGGGTCCTGCGCGATCATCGCGTCGAGGACGGCATCGGACACGGCATCGGCCACTTTGTCGGGATGGCCCTCGGTTACCGATTCTGAGGTGAAAAGAACTTTCTTGCCATCAACGATCATGCCACGTTCTCCAGGTTAAGACATTGATGAATCCACCGTCTCTGATGGATGGTCTTTCACTAGCTGCCACTGCCCCGGACACCTGCCACCAGGACAGCCGGGTCCAGCCTGAATCCCGGCCCCATTGTACTGCTTATGGCACAGGACTTAAGGTAGGTGCCTTTGCAGGCCGACGGCCGTGCCCGGACAATGGTTTCGATTACGGCAGCGGCGTTTTCCTCAATCTGCTCCTTCGCGAAGGAGGCCTTTCCAACCGGCACGTGGATGTTTGCGTTCTTGTCCACGCGAAAGTCGATCTTGCCCTTCTTGATGTCCTTCACAGCCTCGCCGACATCGGGAGTCACCGTGCCCGCTTTCGGACTGGGCATTAGACCGCGGGGCCCGAGCACGCGTCCCAGCTTACCAACATCGCGCATCATGTCGGGCGCCGCCACGGCCGCATCGAAATCGGTCCAGCCGCCCTGCACCTTGGCCACGAGTTCCTCCGCGCCGACTTCTTCCGCCCCGGCCTCTCGCGCAGCGGCCTGCTGCGCCTCTTGTTTGCAGAAGACCACCACCCGAACCGACTTACCGGTACCATGAGGGAGGGAGACGGAGCCGCGAACCATCTGTTCCGCATGACGAGGATCGACGCCGAGGAAGAAGGCAAGCTCGATGGTTTCGTCGAACTTGGCGGTGGCGCATTCTTTGACGCCTGCCGCGGCCTCAGCTAGACTGAAGGTTTGATCTCGGCCGATTTTCTCACGCACGGCCGTGTAACGCTTGCTTCTGTGAGCCATTTCCTACTTGCCTCCTGTGGTCCAACGGGCTCTACGGCCCTCCCACTTTTTTCACATACCTGGTCTACCGACCTTTCCCAAGGGGGCCTGGTTCCCCCGGAATAACGTCAGCCTTCGACACGAATGCCCATACTCCGGGCCGTGCCCATTACCATACGCATTGCGGCATCAACATCCGCCGCGTTCAGATCCTTCATCTTCAGTTCGGCGATTTCCTTGACGTCGGCCTTCGTGACGGCACCGACCTTCTCCTTGTTCGGTTCGCCGGAGCCCTTCGCGAGCTTCGCGGCACGCTTGAGAAGCACTGCCGCAGGCGGAGTCTTGGTGATGAAACTGAAACTCCGGTCTTCGAACACCGAGATCACGACAGGGATAATGAGTCCCTGCTGGTCCTTAGTCCGTTCATTGAATTGTTTGCAGAAGTCCATGATATTGACGCCGTGCTGGCCCAGCGCGGGCCCCACGGGAGGGGCGGGATTGGCTTGGCCGGCGGGACACTGCAGCTTGATTTTGGCTGTCTCTCTCTTCTTGGGGGGCATCGGGGCTATTCTCCGTGTGCAATCCAGTGCACGAACCGTGCAACCGTTTAGATCTTCTCCACTTGCCAGAATTCCACTTCAACACTCGTGAGGCGCTCGAAGATCTCTACCATAATCTTCAGCGTGCCCCGCTCGATATTCACTTCGGCAATATTGCCCATGAAGTTCGAGAAGGGGCCGTCAATAATCTTAATGCGTTCGCCGTCCTCGAACTTGACCTTGGGCTTCGGCCGCTCCCGCTCGCCGCGAATCTCTTCCAGAATCGCGTTGACCTCGGCATCCTCAAGGGGCACGGGCACCGTCCGAGAGCCGATGAATCCGGTAACGCCTGGTGTGTTCTTCACCAGGTGCCATAGGTCGGGATTGCGCTCGGGATGTTCGGGAAGACGGACCAGCACGTAGCCGGGGAAAAACTTCCGCTTCGAGATCTTCTTCTCGCCTGAGCGGATCTCCGCCACCTCCTCCATAGGAACAAGCACGCCGGCAAGGAGATCAGACAGATTCTCTTGTTCCGCCAGGCGCAGGAGGTTCTTCTTGACATTTCCCTCTTGGCCGGAGTGCGCGTGAATGGCATACCAACGGCGATTGACCCCGTCGTCAGGGTCAACGAAGACCATTTCAGAAGCCTTCTCGCCCTCGGCTACGTCGTCCTCTTCCTCGGGGACGTCTATGGGCGTCTGTTCTTCCGACACTTCGTGGCTCCCTTAAACGAGACTTGTAACCCACATCACGATAAACTGAAACACTACGTCAAAGACGCCAACGGTCAAAGCCAAGGTGCCCAACAGCATGAGCACAACCGTGGTGTTGAGCTTCAACTCCTCACGGCTGGGCCAGGCAACCTTCGACATTTCGACCTTTACTTCCTGGAAAAACTCCTTCGCACGGCGCAAAGGGTTTGCCCGCTGGTTCACCGCGACACCTTGCTTCGCCATGGCTTCCTCTCACTGTGAACACGTAACGAGAACAGAACAAGAAATGGCAGGCCTGGAGGGACTCGAACCCCCAACCTTCGGCTTTGGAGGCCGCTGCTCTAGCCGATTGAGCTACAGACCTGCAGCAAAACCCGGGACCGCGCCACGCGCACTAGCGTGTTTCCCGGTGCACCGTGTGTTTGCGGTCGAATCTGCAGTACTTCTTCAGCTCGAGCCGCTCCGGCTTCTTCCGCTTATCGCGGGTGGCCATATAATTCCGGCGCTTGCATTCGGTGCACTGCAGAGTAACGGTCTCGCGCATTATGCTTCACAACTACCCGGCGTTCAAGTCGGGCCGGGCCCTCTCTTTCGTGGTCTTATTCGACAATCTTGCTGACGACGCCCGCGCCGACGGTCCGGCCGCCTTCGCGGATGGCGAATCGCAGTTCTTCGTTCATGGCGATCGGCATGATCAACGAGCCGGATATCGTCACGTTGTCGCCCGGCATCACCATCTCTACGCCTTCAGGCAACTCCAGCGAACCCGTCACGTCCGTCGTCCGGAAGTAGAACTGGGGCCGGTAACCGTTGAAAAACGGCGTGTGCCGACCGCCTTCTTCCTTCTTCAGCACGTAGACCTCGCCCTCGAACTTCGTGTGGGGCGTGATCGAACCAGGCTTCGCGACCACCATCCCGCGCTCGACCGCCTCCCGGTCGATGCCGCGAAGAAGCAAACCTACGTTGTCGCCCGCCTGGCCTTCGTCAAGCATCTTACGGAACATCTCGACGCCCGTCACCACCGTGTCCTGCGTCTCGTCCTTGATGCCCACAAGCTCCATCTTGTCGCCAACCTTAACGATGCCCTGCTCGATACGGCCCGTCACCACCGTGCCGCGGCCCGTAATCGTAAATACGTCTTCGATAGGCATAAGGAAAGGTCGATCCAATACACGCGAAGGCGTCGGGATGTAAGAGTCGACCGCTTCCAGAAGCTCCAGCACGCTCTTCTCGCCAAGCTCCTTGTCCCCGCCTTCCATCGCCTCGCGAGCCGAACCGCGGATGATCGGGATATCGTCGCCGGGGAACTCGTACTTCGTCAGAAGCTCCCGCAACTCCAACTCCACCAAGTCCAGAAGCTCCGGGTCATCCACCAGGTCCACCTTGTTCAGGTAAACCACGATCGCCGGAACGTTCACCTGGCGAGCAAGAAGAATGTGCTCCCGCGTCTGCGCCATCGGGCCGTCGTCCGCCCCTACCACCAGGATCGCGCCGTCCATCTGCGCCGCGCCCGTGATCATGTTCTTGATATAGTCCGCGTGGCCCGGACAGTCCACGTGAGCGTAATGACGCTGCTCCGTCTCGTACTCGACGTGCGCGATCGCTATCGTAATGCCGCGCTCTCTTTCTTCCGGCGCCTTGTCGATCGCGTCGAACTCCATCACCTGAGCCTGGCCCTTCTCCGCCAGAACTTTCGTGATCGCGCTCGTCAGCGTCGTCTTGCCATGATCCACGTGACCTATCGTGCCGATGTTCACGTGAGGCTTCGTCCGCTCAAATTTCGCCTTGGCCATCGCCTGTCTTTCCTCCTTATGCGTGCGCCCTGCAGCGGCCTACACCCAAGTGGTCCCTTGAAGCGCTGCTATCGAACGAACATATACATATGAAAAATGGAGCCCACGACCAGAATCGAACTGGTGACCACCTGCTTACCATGCAGGTGCTCTACCGACTGAGCTACGCGGGCTCACGAAAATACATGGAGCGGGAAACGGGGTTCGAACCCGCGACCCTCAGCTTGGAAGGCTGATGCTCTAGCCAACTGAGCTATTCCCGCCCAGCCCACAGCCAAAAAATGGTGGTGGGTGTTGGATTCGAACCAACGTAGGCTAAGCCAACGGGTTTACAGCCCGTCTCCTTTAACCACTCGGACAACCCACCACGTGGTCAGCGCCTACCGCGCGTCACACTACACGATAAAACTGGAGCTGGCGAAGGGAGTCGAACCCCCGACCTACGGATTACAAATCCGTTGCTCTACCAACTGAGCTACGCCAGCGGAACTCCCATAAAACCAACCGCCGCCTCGCATGTAGGCGGCGATGCGATACGCTAACATACGCCCGGCGGCTATGTCAAGCCGATGGCCCCAAAGTTCTTGGACACGGGGCCTTACGAGGCCGGGCGCTTCGACGGAACACCGCCATTATAGCAGTATCTACCATAGCATACAGAACGACTGGCCGTCCATTCGTCGCCGGCGAGTCCGAACTGTTCAGACAGCCACTTGGTGCTGCCTTGTCTATCGGCCAACGCGCCACTCGAGTCGTGCCGGCTTCTCAGGTGGGATCGCCCCTACCGAGAACATCTTGTACGCCAATCACTTGCGATACCGAACCACGGGAGGCCTGACGTCCGAGGCGCGGCGGCCTTTGAAGCCCCGGCCAGGATTTGGTAGACTCCCGGCATGCGTACGGGGCATGGAAAGAACCGGGATAAAGGAGAATGGGCAGACACGTTGTGTGTCTGCCTGTCGTACCCACGCGCCTGAACCTACCCTTCTTCTAATGCAATTCCCTGGGGCTCGGCCCCCAGATCGTCATGCATCCTGAGCGATGGATACTCTGTATCTGGAGATAACCGATGAACGTTTTTGAAGAACTACAATGGCGTGGATTTGTCAACCAATTAACGCACGAGGAACTTGGCGACCACCTCGCCAAGGAGCGATTCACTTTCTACTGCGGTTTCGATCCCACGGCGGATAGCCTGCACATTGGCCAGGTCCTCCCCTTTATCGGCCTGCGTCTGCTTCAGATGCACGGCCACAAGCCCATCGTACTCATGGGCGGGGCAACGGGAATGATCGGCGACCCGAGCGGCAAGACGGACGAGCGGCAACTCCTCGATCGAGACGCCATTGAGGCCAACATCGCGGGACAGCGTTCCCAAATTGAGCGATTTCTGGACTTTGAAGGAGAAAATGCGGCGATTATCGTCAATAACGCCGACTGGCTCACACCGTTCTCGCTGATCGAATTCCTCCGGGACGTGGGCAAACACTTCTCCGTCAACGTGATGATTGCGCGCGAATCCGTCAAGCGCCGACTCGAGGATCGCGATCACGGCATTTCGTTCACCGAGTTCTCCTACAGCTTGCTCCAGGCTTACGATTTCCTTCACCTGCACGACACGCATGGCTGCCGGCTTCAGGTGGGCGGGAGCGATCAGTGGGGGAACATCGTGGCAGGGATGGACCTCACGCGCCGCCTCAGGGGCTCCGAGACGTTCGGCATGACTTTCCCGCTGCTCACCAAGGCAGACGGCGCCAAGTTCGGCAAGAGCGAGAGCGGCAATGTGTGGCTGGACGCCAACCGCACGTCCCCGTACAAGATGTACCAGTTCCTGTTGAACCAGGCCGACGCCGACGTGTCCCGGCTGCTCCGGTTGATGACCCTCCTCGGCAAGGAGGAAATCGCCTCCCTCGAGGAGAAGGTCTCTGAGGCCCCGGAGAAGCGCGCCGCCCAGCGGCGGCTCGCCGAGGAGGTCACGCGGCTCATCCACGGCGAGGAGGCCCTCAAGAACGCCATCCGCGCTTCGCAGGCACTATTCGGCGGCGAACTGGCCGGACTCGACGACGCCACCCTTGAGGATGTGTTCAGCGAGGCGCCTTCGAGCGAGCGTCCCCGCGCGGAATTGAGCGCGGGCGGAGCGTTGATCGATGTGCTGGCCGAATGCGGCGTCTTCAAGAGCAAAGGCGAGGCCAGGCGAATGGTTCAAAGCGGCGGCCTATATCTCAACAACGTGCGCATAGACAGCCACGAGGCCAAGCTGACGACGGATAGTCTCATTTCAGAGCACATCGCCGTTGTCCGAACCGGCAAGAAGAACTACCACTTGCTCAAGTTCGTGTAAGCAGCGGAAACCGGGGACGGACACGTCGGCGCTTCACTTCGCTTGTGTCAGTCCCCATCTTCCGCCTACACTTCCGGGCAATCTCTTGGCGCGGTTGCGAAAGCGATGGGCAAATAAGGGGAGCGTGATGACACCTCGCGAGCGTTTTCTCGAGACGATTCTGTTCGGCAAACCGGATAAGATCCCGTTCAGTCCCGGCGGGGGGCGTGAATCGACGCGGAAGGCGTGGACGGAACAGGGCATGCCGGAGGGGGCCAATCCGGTTGAGGAAGTGCTGAAGCTCATCGATGCCAAGCGCGCGGAGAAGGGATTGCCGCCGGGTGATTTCCGCCCGAAGAAGCCGGTGACAAGTCACGGCGTGTCGTTCGCGATGCTCCCCACCTTCGAGGAAAAGGTGTTGGAACATAAAGACGGCCACTACATCGTCCAGGACTGGATGGGCGCCATCACCGAGATCTCGGACACGTACGACTACACGTACATCCGCTCCGCGAAGGATTTTGTGACGCGCAAGTGGCACAAGTTCCCGGTGGAGAGTTGGGAAGACTGGGAAAACATGAAGTGGCGGTTCAATCCAAAAGATCCGAAGCGTTTTCCCGAGGATTTCGAGGAGCGCTGCGCCCAACTTCGCGAGCGGGATTACTACCTCGAAGTGCATTTCAACGGGCCGTTCTGGCAGTTGCGCGAGTTCTGCGGCATGGAAGGGCTCTGCATGCTCATGTTGACGCAGCCGGACTTGGTGCATGCCATGGCGGATTTCTGGCTCGAGTTCACGATGGAGACGATGCGCCCCATCTTCGAGTTGGCGGAGCCGGATGGGCTGCACTTCTCCGAGGATATGGCCTACAAAGAGCATCCCATGATCGGCCCGGATATGACGCGCGAGTTCTGCGCGCCGAGCTACCGGGCCTGGGTGGAATTCGGCAAGGCCCACGGCGCCAAAATCTGCGCGGTCGATTCGGACGGGCGCATCGATCAGCTCATCCCCGTGTATCTCGAATGCGGGATCAACTGCGTGGATCCCATGGAGGTCGCCGCTGGAAACGATATCAACGAGTATCGCAAGCGGTTCGGCAAGAAGATCGCCTATCGCGGCGGCATCGACAAGCGCGCCATGGCGGCGGGCGGGGATATCCTGAAGGCTGAACTTGAGCGCGTCCGGCCGGTGGTCGAGGATGGCGGCTATGTCCCCGGATGCGACCACGGCGTGCCGCCGGATGTCTCGTGGGCTAACTTCCAAGACTATTCGCTTCAGCTTGCCGAGATGACGGGGTGGCTCTAGCGTATGACGCACGCTCGAAAAGCAGGGACAGACACGTCTCGCTTCGCTCCGCTTGTGTCAGTCCCCGTTTTTCGCTTCTTCTTGGCGCTTCTTTGTCCGCAGATAAGCAACGTCAATCATGAGTCAGAACACTAGCGGAGGGGCGGGGTCTCCCGCGTCGAGGAGTCCCATCGAGGGCCCATGGCTCAGAAGCCAGTAAGAAAACTGTGGTTCAATCCCATTGCCGGCGGTTGCGCCGTCGTCTGGGCGCTCACGCTTATCCCCGGCTGCCTGCTCCTGCTTCGGATGCAGGAGAGCCTACGGCAAGCGGATGCGCGTGTGGCGCCCCAAGAGGCTTGGACGTATGCCGCGGCCTTTGCCGGGCAGCGCGACGGCCTGTTCCCCGCAATGGCCCCGCAAGCCGGGCACCTCACCTTTGATCTCGATATGATGAATCCGGATTACGTGGCCGAGGATGCTTCGGAGGCGTGCTTCGACGATGATTACATGGTGTACCTGGGCTTCGCCGTCACCAATGAGGCGGAAGGCCAGGCGTTTGTCCAAGCATACCGGGAGCAAGCGGCCAAAGGTGCGGGCTTCGACACGGACATCCCCGTCGCCGCCGGCACAGGCACGCTGGGCGGCGACACGCTCTACCGCCTTCGACTGGAGATGGCTGATTTCCTCGACAAGGAGGGCGTCCCTTTCGACCACGACGCCGATGTGGCTGCTCGTATCCCCGTGTTTGTGGAGCGCCCGGGGCACTACCGCGCCTCCGGCGCGTGGGTGGCCTACCTAGACGGCCACACCGCATTCCTTCCCTATCCCGGCCCTTTCCCCATGACGAGGGCATTCGTCAAGGCCCTTGAGACTCTCGACGGACTTGAAGACTCTCGGTAACGCCTCGCGCCCAGCGCAAGCGGCCCTATCCGTCAGTGAGCGGAGAATTCCACCCACCCGTCTGCTTTGTCATTGGCTAGATCGACCACCACGCCGGCCAAGGCGACTCCGCGTTCAGAGGCGATGGCGGCGGATCCATCTGAGATAGTGACTCGGATCGTATACGTGCCGGGCTGAAAACCCGTTGCGAGAAACGTCCCGTCTCCTCGCAGCGGCCCCTGCCAAACAAGATCGCTGTGGTGGTTGTCGGCGAGCTGCACTTCGTCAAGCGCTCCCCGATAAACGTCGACAAATGCCTCCTCCTCGACACGTAGGCCCGCTACGGAGCCTCCGAGTCGCGCGCCCTGAGCAAAGTCTACGGTGATCTCGTTCAGGCCCTCCAACAACTCGATGTCGAGGTGTTTCGTACGCACCACCGATCCGACATTGTCGAAGAAGGCCGTCGCCTCGACTTGTGCAGCGCCTGGTGGCAGCCCTTCGATTCGGAACGCTCCACCGTCAAGGCCCGTGCTGGCAAAGGCTCGCCCCTCGTCGGACGCGGCAAACACCTTCAGGTGTCCCGATCTCGGCAAGAGGCCGTCGTAGTGGGCTGTACCTTCCAATACGCCCTCCCAGGTTCGCAAGTCCAAATCCACCACCGTAGTCTGCCCCCGGGCAATGACTACAGGTTGAATAAGGCGACGTGTCGCGTGGGAAGAACTGTTCTCAGCACGCGGATAGAATGCGGAAACCTCCATAGGCCCCGGCGTCAAAGACGTGAAGCGGAAGCGCCCGGAGGTATCAGAGTGCCCATCGAACAGAGAGCCGCCAAGCTCGCCTGGCTGATGCAGCGACACGCTGACGTCGGCCTGAGGCCTGCCGTCCAGCGTGACAACGCCTTCAAGGACGCCGCCTTCGGAAAGCACGATGCGCACCGACGTCGTCTCACCGGCTTTCAGAGACACGGTTGTCGCCCCGGGCGGATAGTCCGCATGATAGGCTGAGATGATCTCTGTATCTTCCGAGAGGCCGTTCAGGGCGAACGAGCCGTCCGCGTTGGCGATAGCTGCCGATTCCTGCGTGAGGTTCGCGAGGTCGCGGAGAGGCCCGATGAATACGCGGCTACCGGGCACCGGCTTCCCCGATGCATCCACGACCACCCCGTTCACCGTCGCTTGCGCGTCCAGACGTAGTACGGGCTCCACCGGCGGGCCTTCGTCAGCAATCCGGACGACCTCGTGCGCTAGCGCGAAGCCGTCCGCCCGCGCCAGGTAGAGGGCCCAACCATATCCCAAATGCTCGACATCGTCGATGCGGAACCGCCCCTCGGGGTCCTCGAACGGCACGAATGCCCAATTTCTGAACTGCTGCAAGTTGTCCGGGCTTCCCCCCGGAAGTACGAGCGCCTCAAAGCGGCGAATCGGTACGAGCGTATCCGCTCGTACAACTTGGCCTGCGAATGTAGTCTGCACCTGGGGCAGGACGAAATCGATATTTTCACTTCCGCCCGGCACTTCCCAGTGTGTTCGCGTTCCATATCCACGCTTATATGCTTCTACGGCGTGGGTGGCCTCCGACAAACCTTCGAGGCGGTAGTGGCCGTCCTCATCGCTACGTGTTGTCCAGTCCACCTGATTGAAGATGCAAACGAAGGCGCCGCTAACGGGAGATCCCGCCGTGTCGAGTACTCGCCCCGAGATGACGGCGTCGCCGCCCAAGTCGAGAACCAGTCGAAGGCCCTCGCGGACGACGCCGGCCTGCACCTGAATGGAAACACCTTCGCCGCCCAGCGCTTTCATGGCATCGGGCGGTTCCGGCGTAAACGCGTATTCCATCGGAACGAGGCCCAACACACGGAACGCGCCGTCCGCACCAGCGGTTACCTTCAAGTCCTCCTGGGATTTGTCTCCGGGACGGACACGGATGCCAGCGCCCTGCACCGGCACGCCCTTCAGATCGACAACCATGCCGCGCGCGCCTCCGGGCACCACCAGTTGGATTTGGTAACCGTCCAGTCCTTCGTCACTCAACGGGATCGGGCCATAGAGCTTGCTTATCCATTGTCCCAGGCTCGCGCGCAGGTACAGCTCACTAGCCGGCACAAATCCTGCCATCTCGAACACGCCGGCCGCGTTTGACTTTGCCTCGACCTCAGTCTCCGGCGTTTCGG
This sequence comes from Candidatus Hydrogenedentota bacterium, assembly GCA_963674865.2. Lineage (GTDB taxonomy): Bacteria > Hydrogenedentota > Hydrogenedentia > Hydrogenedentales > SLHB01. Next base: position 1,484,689 of record CAXXYE010000009.1, on the reverse strand, counting down.
TGAACGCTATCACTTTCGCTTCTGCTGCCCGCCTTCCGGACGGCTCAAGCACGATCCCGGATACGTCAATCTCGAGAGGTCCCCCTGGCGACGCAGTGTCCTCGTCTACGAAAGAACGTGCCGTCTCAACCATTGCTTCGGAGGGCTGCGTCGAAGGCGCAGACGCCTTCAGCGATTGGCTCGCGGTGAGTCGTGTTTGGCCGTCTCGCTCTTCGTTCCTTGTCCGGAGCCCCCACCATGTCAGACAGGCCACTCCGGCGACAACGCCGACGAGCACGAGTTTCTTGAGCACAAGAGCCCCTCCCAATGTAGCGAGTGTATGGCCCGCCGCGCCACTGCCGACAGCCTCCAGCGCCACTATTCCCCCTTGCGGGATCGGGCAGGCCATCACCGCCATCATGATTCGCGTTTTCGATTCAGGCAGGTCCCCTTCGAGCGCGAGATCCCTCCCGACACTATCAAGGAGACTCTCTCCAAGCGTCTCCCGCGCTCGCTGGAGCCGTTTCTTAACCGCACTGCGACTGATACACAGCAGGCCGGCCACTTCGGCCACAGACTTGTGTGCGAAGTAGTAGAGCAGGAGCACCTCGCGGTGCGGCGGCTCGAGGTCATCGATGCGCGTCCGGATCAGAGCGCGTAGCTCATGCGCGGCTGCGTCCGACTCGACGACCTCGCTTGGGCGGTAGTCTGCAAGCACTTCCGCCTCGCGCGTGCGCGCTTTGAGGAAGTTCAGTCCCGTATTGCGCGCAATCGTGACGAGCCACGATCCAAAGCGATGGGCATCTCGCAACGCAGGCAACGAGCGGAAAGCCCGCAAGAAAGTCTCCTGGATGATATCTTCCGCATCGGCGTGGTTCCGCGTCTGGCTGTATGCCAGCGCCCGAACCACCGGCAGATAGTAGTCCACCAATTCGCCGAACGCGGCTACCTGTCCGCGACAAACCGCCGCCACGGCCTTCGCGTCGCTCTGTCCTCGACTTCGTAACATGCTCCCGTCCTCTTGCTCTTTAGAATAGACAATCCACGACGTTGAACGGTGACGCAAGACGGGAGACAGCTCAACCGTATGCCGCTCCAACACAAGCTTGCCGTGGACGGCCATTCCGGGAGGATTAGAACCTATGGCCCTGTATGATTCCAGCGAAGAGGCTCCGCCATGGCTGTGGGCATACGGCTGGGAAGCCGAAGAAACTGGATATTCCACCAATCGCGGAGCACGTCCAACGTGGGGCGGACACGGCGCTGTCGAGTTCCCCAGCGATACGGAGTGAAGGCGAGCTGCTGGCAATGTCCGGCAGGCTCCTATATTCTGACTTTCTGCGTTGACAGTGCGTTCATGCATCAAACAAAGGCGAGGAAGCATCATGCGATCTTGGAAACACAGGCAAGGGCAGGAGGGCGGCGAGGCTGGAAGGGCAAGCGGGAGACACGCGCGGGGCGTGGCCAGGTTGCTGGCGGGGCTTCTCACCATTTGCGCGGGATGCGCCACGGCCCCGGGCGGGCCCGCGGAGCCGGAGGCCGCTGCGGTAGAGAGCGTGGACGCGTCGCGTTGGGGATTTGACGCGGAGGATTCGACAGAGGCCCTCCAGGCGGCCATCGACAGCGGCGCGCCGCGGGTGGTGGTGCCCTTCATGGGCACGCCGTGGATCGTCCGGCCCATCACGCTGCGGAGCAATCTGGAGATCACGTTCGCGCCCGGCGTGCTGGTGCTGGCCAAGGAAGGCGAGTTCAAAGGGAAGGGCGATAGCCTCTTCACCGCCAGGGACGAGGCCAATATCACGCTCCGCGGTTACGGGGCCGTCCTGCGGATGCGCAAGAGGGACTATCAGAGCGATGCCTATGAGAAAGCGGAATGGCGCATGGCCTTGGCGTTCCGCGGATGCAAGGGGATCCGGGTGGAAGGCCTCCGGCTGGAGAGCAGCGGCGGCGACGGCATCTACTTGGGCGCGACGGGCAACCTGCCGTACTGCGAGGACGTGGTGATCCGCGATGTGGTGTGCGATGACAATCACCGACAAGGCCTGAGCGTGATCGGCGCCGTCAATCTGCTCGTGGAGAACTGCGCCTTCTCGAATACCTCCGGCACGGGCCCGGCGGCAGGCATCGATCTCGAGCCAAACCACGCCGCCGAGAAACTCGTCAACTGCGTGATCCGCAATTGCGTCATGGAGAATAACGAGGGGCACGGGATCCTCGTCTACCTGAAGAACCTCTCGCGCGAAACCGAACCTGTTTCCGTCTTGTTCGAGAATTGCCTCTGCCGCGGGGGCAAGTCGGCGGGCATGGTGGTGGGGGCCGTGAAGGATGACGGCCCTCAAGGGATGGTTGAGTTCCGCAACTGCACCGCCGAAGACACCGGCAAGGAAGGCGCCAAGATTTACGACAAGTCTGCCGACAACGTGCGCGTGCGGTTCGCCAACTGCAACTGGAGCAACGCCTGGGCGGGCGAGTCGAAGCCTGAGGAAGGCCACGCGCCGGTGTTCATCAACTTGCGCCGCCCCGAGTTGACGCAGAGCCACGGGGGAGTCGAGTTTGTCGATTGCACGGTTCACGACGGGCGCGATCGCGCCGTTGTACTTGTCAAGTCCAAGGATCCGGCTATCGGCGGGCGGGATCTTTTCGGCGTCATCACCGTTCATAGTCCTCACGAGCCTTGGATGGAACTCGGCGCAGAGGCAAGCAATATTCATCTGGAGGTGCGCAAGCCTGTGGCGAGGGAGTAGCGCGCGCGGCGCGGGACTCGACAAGCGCCGGACGGATGCAGGGAAAGAGGTACAGGCTGATGGGCTACGATCCGGAAGAGATACGCCGCCTCTACGAGCGGGACGCTGGGGCCGAGTGGAACCGTTTTGACTCGCCTCTGGGGCGCGTGCAACTGGAGCAGATCCATCGCTTCCTTGCCCGTTACATCCCACCGGGCAGCAAGGTGCTTGACGCGGGCTCGGGGCCCGGGCGATTTGCGCTCGCACTTGCGGAGGCGGGATGCGAACTCACGTTGGTGGATCTTTCCGAGAGGCTGCTGTCCGAGGCGGAAGCGAGATTCCGTGAGGCCCGCCTTCTGAGCCGCATCGCGGGGATCCACCGGGGCGACATTGTGGATCTGAGCTTCCTGCCGGACGGCTCGTTCGATGTTGTTTTGTGCTTGGGTGGCGCACTTTCGTACGTCAGAGAACAGGTTGAAGCAGCGCTTCAGGAGCTAATGCGCGTCTGCAAACCTGGGGGATTGATTCTTGGCAGCGTAATGAGCCGTCTGAGCGCGTTAAGGACGGGCCTTGTCTACGGCTGGGATCCGGTTGCCGACGGCCATCCGCAAGCGCTTAAGGCGTTTCTCGAAACGGGGGATTTCCCTCCCGGCGAGACGACGCTTACCGATCAGCCGGCGCATTTCTTTCGGAGCAAGGAGTTGGTGCATATCCTCTCGCAAACAGGCCTTGATGTGTTAGAGATGCGAGGCACTAATGCGCTCCTGACACTTCCCGCGGAGAGGTTAGTAGTGTTACAATCTGATCGGGAGGTTTGGGCCGCGCTCGAGGATGCCGAATCGGAGGCCTGTTTGAGCGCGCCGGAACTCGGTTCGCATATCCTGTTCGCCGGGCGGCGTGGAGAGAAGGACATGTGAGCACAGGCTCGGGGAAAAGCAGGGACAGACACGTCTCAGCTTCGCTCCGCTTGTGTCAGTCCCCGTTTTTCGCTTCTTCTTGGCGCTTCTTCATCCGCGGATAAGCAACGCCAATTATGAGTCAGAACACTAATCAGGTGTGGACTGAAGGATGTCGCACAGTCGGGGGAGTATCCATACAAGCGAAGCGCTGCCGCGCAATACACGCGCTTGCGGCTGGATGCGGGCCATTCTGTGCCTGTGGCTGGCCGGGACGGGCGTCACATGCACCAAAGGGCCGGCCGAGCGGATCCAATGGGTTCTGATCCAGCCGGGCTCCTTCACTCCAACTCCCAGCAAACACCCGTATATGACTCCCCAGGGCCCGGACGGGAAGCCGGTGGTCGAGAAGGCATTCGAGTTGAGCGCCTTCGAGATCACACGGGCGCAATGGCGCGAAGTTATGACGGGGCAGCGCTACGACGGCAATGACGGCAACAAGCCGATGACTCGTATCCGGTATCACGAGGCGCTGCTATTCTGCGAGAAGCTGAGTGAAACGGACGGCCGCACCTACCGCCTCCCCCGCTGGAATGAATGGGAGCACGCCTGCCGGGCGGGCGCGGCAACGCGCTACGCGTGGGGAGACGACTTCGACGAAGCATTCGCATGGAGCTACGAGAGCAGCGGCGGAGAGGTGCATGATGTTGGCACGAAGAAGCCGAACGCATGGGGGCTGTATGACATGGAAGGGAACGCCGGCGAATTCATCCTCGCGCGGACAAAGCCGGTGCGTTGGCCCTTCTCTATGGGAGGCTCGGCCGCGATGCGGGGCGAGAACTGCGGTTGTAGCAGCTCTAGGCTGACGGCGGTCGCTGAGCGATGGCCGGACGCGGGATTCCGCGTAGTTCGGGAACTCGATGATGACTAGGGAGGCGGCGGGAATGGCAAAAGGCCGAGGCCACGGATGGAGGCTGGCCATTGCGTGCGTCCTAGTAGGTCTGTGCCTGGCGGGCTGCTCGCCAAGCAAGAAGCGCGTCATGGAGGCAATACTCGAGCGCACCGGCGTTGAATGGGTGACGATCCATCCGGGCACGTTTGTACGGGATGGGCAGGAAGTCCGCATCGATCACGCTTTCGAGATGACGGCCTGTGAGATCACACGTGCTCAATGGTTTGAGGTCGTCTACCAACAGCCGTACTACGGGGATGACGGCGACAAGCCGAAGACGGGGGTAGGGTGGCAGGATACGGATCTCTTTTGCAGGGCCTTGCGGGCGGCGGATGGCCGGGTGTACCGGCTACCTGAGCGTGATGAATGGGAATACGCCTGCCGGGCCGGCTCGACAACCAAGAGCTACTGGGGAGATGAGTTCGACGCTAGATACGCCTGGTGTCTTGAAAACGCCCGGGGCGAGCCGCAGCAAGTCCGTCAGAAGCTACCGAATGCATGGGGTTTGTACGATATGGTTGGAAACGCGGAAGAGCTCTGCACGAATCAGAAGATGCCAAGTCCGGAATTCCTCGTCGTCATGGGCGGCAGTACAGGCAATAGGCCGAAGTACTGCGCCTGCGACACTTTCATGCCGGAGGACGGTTATGGATCGGCCTTCAGTGGATTCCGTGTGGTGCGGGAACTCGATGATGACTAGGGAGGCGGCGCGGATGGCAAAAGGCCGGGGCCTCGGATGGCGGCGGCTCATGACGTGCGTCCTAGTAAGTCTGTGCCTGGTGGGGTGCTCGCCAAGCAAGAAGCGCGTCATGGAGGCAATACTCGAGCGCACCGGCGTTGAATGGGTGACGATCCATCCGGGCACGTTTGTACGGGATGGGCAGGAAGTTCGCATCGATCACGCTTTCGAGATGACGGCCTGCGAGATCACACGTGCTCAATGGTTTGAGGTCGTCTATCAGGAGCCGTACTACGGGGATGATGGGGACAAGCCCGAGACAAAGGTCGCATGGAAGGATGTAGAACTCTTTTGCAGGGCCTTGCGGGCGGGGGATGGCCGGGGCTATCGGCTGCCAGATCGTGATGAATGGGAGTACGCCTGCCGGGCAGGTTCAACCACCAAGTATTACTGGGGGGATGCGTTCGACGACAGGTACGCATGGTGTTGGGAGAACAGCCACGGCGAGCCGAAGCAAGTCCGTCAGACGACGCCAAATGCGTGGGGCCTATATGATATGTGCGGAAACGCGGACGAACTCTGCACAGATCCGAGCACGCCAGGTGGGAAATGGTTCTTTGTCATGGGTGGTGGCGCCGACGATAGATCCAAGTACTGCAACTGCGGGAACGTTGCGCACCAGGAAATGTACTTGCAGGATCCCACGAATGGCTTTCGTGTGGTGCGGGAACTCGATGATGAATGAGGAGGCGGCGCGGATGGACGGGGTGGTAGAGGGGATAGGCCGCGGGCGCCGTGTGCGGCTGGCGAATAGGGCCGGCAAGGCGCCGGCCTTTCTGTGCATCATTTGCGCCGCGGCCGCGGGCATCTCTGGCAGCGCCTTTGCGGCCGAGGACCTCAGCCGCTTCGAGGAGGAAATGGCGTTGGGCAGGCGCTATGACGCGGACTGCGGGGCTCCGGTGGAAATGCAGAACCGCGATCTGGTGGTGGAGCACTACGCGCGCGCCTTGTCCTACCGCCCTGAGCATCCGGACAATATCGTCATCGAGTATCGCATCGGCGTGTTGCTATCGCAGCGCCAGGATCCGGGCAAGGCCATGGTGTGGCGGCGAGAAGAGGCGCTGGAGTACTTCGAGCGCGTGATGTCGAACTACAAGCACGAGGATTACTACAGCGTTGAGCCTATGGACACGCTGTGGTCGCCCCAGATCATGGTGCCGCGCGCGGCGATTCTCGCGGGGAGCATCGAGCTGCATTATGCAAAGGACACGGGGAAGGCGCAGGATTACTACTACCAGGCCATAGATGCGTTGGCCTACACCTATGAGCGCCGGCGCGAGGACTGGCTCAAGGATCCGGAGCCTCCTGAGCGCGGCATTGGCTGGGGGCCGCGTGAGGAGTCGAGTTGGCGCCGCGCCTTGGAGATGTGGGCAGAGCGGAAGGAAGCCGCCGAACGCGGGGATATCTTCGGGGAGAACTCGCACGAGATGGCCGTCGCCAAGGCATCGGTGGAGGGATATGCGAGCGCCTACGCCGGCGCCCACGGCGGCAATTGGCAGGCCGCCCTGGAGCAGGTATTGAGCGATTTCCCTGATACGCCCATGGCGAGAATCGCGCAGTCCATGCTCGAGGCAACGTTTGCCAAACACCAGCACCGCGTTGACAACGCGCTCCTCCAATCCATTGACGACGAGCTTGCGGCCAATACGGACGCGGTGAGTGCCAACGCCACCGTCGCGGACGTAGCGGAAGGCCCTTCACCCGCCCCGGATGCGCCCGAGGGCCCGGCTGATGAGGCCGACGAGCCGGCTGAAGCCGTCGAAGGGCAGGCCGGGCCATGGATGGCCGGAGCGGGCGCCTTGGCCATCTTGGGAATTGCCGTCGCCGCCGTGGCCAGGCGGAGGCGAGAGCCGCCGACGCCTCGTTGACGCCCGGCACATGCACCTGTCCCCCGCCGGCGCGCCCTTCGAGCAGCGGCTAGCCTGGTTTCCCCTCACCTGAGAGCCGTGCGACACGCACGTCGTCCGAAGTCCGGAGTGGGCTGCTGCTGTTGAAAACACCGCCGCGTTTCGTGTACACGCAATGGGCCGGGCGGCGTGTGGCCGGGTGGAAAGCAGGAAGGGCACAAGCACCATGAGAATTGGCGTTGTCGATCTTGATACGTCGCATCCGCAGAACTGGATTCCCATCGAGCGGGAGTTGGGGCATGAAGTCGTCGGGGTGTGGGATGGCGGCTCGGTGCATCCCGAGGAATACGTCAGGAATTTCGCCAAAGAGCACGGAATTCCCGAGGTTTTCCCATCGCTCGAAGCGATGGCGGCGGAGGCCGATGCGGCGATCATCCACGGGTGCGATTGGGACACGCACGTGGACAAGGCCCGGCCCTTCGTCGAGGCCGGCAAGGCGGTTCTCATTGACAAACCGGTGGCCGGCAATCTCGCCGATCTCGCGCAGCTTCGCCGCTGGGCCGCGGAGGGAGCGCGCATCTCCGGCGGCTCTTCGCTGCGGTTCTGCTCGGAAACACGCGCGTGGCTCGCCCAGCCGCCGGAGGAACGCGGCACGCCTCATACGTGCATCTGCGGGTGCGCCGTGGATGAATTCAACTACGGCATCCATGCCTACGCCATGTTGAGCGGCATCATGGGGCCGGGGATCGCCAGTGTGCAGCACCTAAGCGAGGGCGTTCAGCGCCGCGTACGGGTGAACTGGGTGGACGGCCGCTTCGGCATGCTCATCGTGGGCGCCTCCGCGAACTGGCTGCCCTTTTACACCACCATCATCACGGAGCGGAGCGTCTCGCAGTACATCGCCGACAGCGGCGACTTGTATCGTAGCCTGCTCACCGCCGTGCTGCCGTACCTCGCCGGAGAAGAGGAGGAGCCGCCGGTTGCGTTCGACGCGCTCATCGAGCCGGAGCGGTGCGCCCTCGCGGCGCGGCACTCGTGGCTGAACGGCGACGTCGAGGTGGCCCTCGCCGACGTGCCGGAGAATGAAGGCTATGACGGGGCCGCCTTCGCGGAAGGCTACCGGAAGGCAAGGTACTCGTAGCCTATGAAGAAAGGAAGCGCCGTGCGTTATTTCAGTCTCCTAGTGGCCTTCGCGTGCATCGCAGGCTGCGCCACACGCGCCGACAGGTGGCAATTGCGGCAGATTACGCACGACGCCGCGTCCCATCACAATCTCTCCGCCCAGGGCAAGGCGTTCTCGCCCGACGGGCAGTGGCTCTGCTACGATCGCAATATCGGGGCCATCCGCGATAGCAGCCTGATCTGCCGGGTGAACGTGGTGACGGGCGAGGACGAGGTAGCCTATGACGCCGCGTCCGTGCCGGAACTCGGCCCGGGCATCGCCGCGGCCAGCTATCTGCCGGATCGCGACGCGATCATCTTCATCCATGGGCCGGCCAAGGCCACGGGTTTGCGCTACGAGCAATTTCGCCGCTTCGGGGCCATCGTGCGGCCCGGGGAAAACGGCATTCAATACGCCGACGCGCGGGATGTGACGCCGCCGTACACACCGGGCGCATTGCGGGGCGGCACGCACGTGCACGACCCCGGCGGGCCGGGGAACGCGTGGATAGGCTTCACGTACAACGACATGATCATGAAGGAACTCGAGGATAGAACCGGCGAGACGCGGAATCTGCGCACCATCGGCGTCACCCGGCTGGGGATCCCCGTTCACGTCGATAAGGATGCGGAGAATTGGGACGGCCTGGGTTTCAGCGTCGTGCTCGTGCCCGTCGTTCCGAAACCTGCGCCGGGTTCCGATCAGATCAGCCGCGCCGAGGGCGACGGATGGATTGGCGCGCGGGGTTACGTGCGGGATGGAAGCCGCTGCTTTGGCCGGGCCTTCGTCGGAACCTTGGCTGAAGGGAAGCGCGATGTCTTCGTCGTGGATATCCCGGAGGATATTACCGTTCCCGGCGCCTCGGGGCCTCTTGAGGGAACAGACACCGCCCTGCCGGCCCTGCCGGCCCCGCCGGCCGGCACGGAGATCCGACGCCTGACGCGGCTCGGAGCCGTAAAGGGCTACGTCCGCGCCAATTCCCAGGGGACTTGGCTCGCCTTCCTTGCCGAGGACGCGGACGGCCTGAACCAACTCTTCGTCATCACTCCTTCGGGCGAGGGCCTGGCCCAGTTAACGGCGCTGCCCGATGGCGTGGGGACAGATCCCTGTTGGCATCCTTCGGGCAGGTGGCTGGCCGTGGGCGACAATAAGATGCTCTACCGCGTGGACTTGGGCCGGGGTGCTCCCTCCCCCACGCCGCGCCCGCTGCTATCCGAGGCGCTGATTCCCGGCGGGCCGAAGGGACTTGCATTCGCGCCGGACGGACGCCGACTTGCCTTCAATATGGACATCGGCGGACGCCAGCAGATCTTTGTCCTAGAGCGACGAACCCTTAAGTCCGGCCGATAGAAGACAGGCCATGACTCTGTTTGTGGCCTCGACATGTCGTTCACGAACGCCTGAAGAGGTCTTCGCGAATGCTTCGCAGGACTGGGCGCAAGACGAGTAGGCGCACGAGCAGCGTCTGAAGCGCTTCACATCCGGCTCCCTCCCTCTCGACACGGAATAAGCAGCGCCCCGCAGGTGTCCCCTGAAAAGAGCGAAGTGTGCCTGACGGCAACCTCAACGGGAGCGTTCGGTGAGCGACTTGGCCTTCAAGATCCGGGGTATGGACTGCGCCGAAGAGGTTGTCGTCCTGAAGCGCGCTCTTGGGCCGTTGGCGGGTGGAGAGGAGCACCTGGTTTTTGATCTGCTCAACGGCAAGCTAACCGTTTCGTCGCCCCCGGAAACGCTTGCTGAAGACGCCGTGGTTCGGGCTGTGGCGGGTACAGGGATGGAGGCGGTTCGCTGGGAAGCGCATGCCGCTTCCGGCTCACATAGCGTGGGCCGGCGGACCGGCGGGCGAGGGAGGATGTGCGCCGCAAGCGGCATCTTCTTGGCCGCGGGCTTCGCGCTGCACGCCCTTCAGCACGGCGTAATGGATGCGCTCACACGGGGCCCCGGAGAGGGACACCGCTTTCCCTCGGACGTGCTCGTTCTCTACATCGCCGCCGCCGTGGCGGGCGGCTGGTTCGTCGTCCCGAAGGCTCTTGCGGCCGCACGCAGGCTACGGCCTGACATGAACCTGCTCATGATGGTGGCCGTTCTTGGCGCCGCGGCCATCGGCGAGTGGTTCGAGGCGGCTACAGTAACGTTTCTCTTCTCGCTGGCGCTCCTTCTGGAATCGTGGAGCGTGGGCCGGGCGCGTCGTGCGATCCGCGCGCTCATGGACCTCTCGCCGGCCACCGCGCGTATCGTGCCCCCTGAAGGCGGAGAGTCCGAGGAGCAATTCGTCGAGGCCGTGGTGACGGGAACAATAGTGGCGGTACGCCCGGGAGAGAAGATCCCTCTCGACGGCGTAGTCGTTAAAGGCAGCACCAGCATCAACCAGGCGCCCATCACGGGCGAGTCCCGACCGGTGCCCAAAGAGGTAGGCGATGAAGTCTTCGCGGGAACCATCAACAACGAAAGCGCGTTTCGATTCCGCGTGACGCGCCCGGCGGCCGACACGACGCTCGCGCGGATCATCCGCATGGTGGAGGAGGCTCAGGCGCGGCGCGCCCCGAGCGAGCGATGGGTGGAGACGTTCGCGCGGTACTACACACCGGCCATGATGGGCCTTGCACTGCTTATTGCCGTCGTTCCTCCGCTGGTATTGGGAGAAGGATGGGCCAAGTGGTTCTACGAGGCCCTCGTGATCTTGGTTATCGCGTGTCCGTGCGCCCTCGTGATCTCCACGCCGGTGAGTATCGTCGCGGCCCTGGCCTCCGCGGCGCGGGCCGGTATCCTAATCAAGGGTGGGATGTATCTCGAAGGGGCGGCGCGCCTCAACGCGGTAGCAATGGACAAGACAGGCACGCTCACCTCCGGCCATCCCACCGTCCAGCGAATCGTGCCGCTGAACGATCATTCTGAAGAGGAATTACTCGAGCGAGCAGCGGCGATCGAGGCGCACAGCGAGCATCCCGTTGGGAGGGCCGTCGTCCACTGCGCCCAGGAACGCGGCGTCGCGTTCACGCCGGCGGAGGGCTATCGCGCGCTGAAAGGAAAGGGCGGCGAAGCCAGATACGGCGATCGCCCGTTCTGGGTAGGAAGCCATCGATTCGTCCACGAGCTTGCCATGGATGATGCGGAGGCGCACGGCATTGCCGAGTCCCTGGAAGACGCCGGCCATTCGTCGGTGTTCGTCGGCAATGACAGGCACGTGTGCGGCCTGATCAGTGTGGCCGATGAAATCCGGCCCGACGCCCCGGCAGCTGTACACGCCCTGAAAGAGGCCGGAATTAGATCCGTCGTCATGCTCACCGGCGATAATCAGGGCACTGCCCAAGCCATCGCCAAGGCCGCGGGAGTGGACGACTTCCGCGCTGAACTTCTCCCCGAGGACAAGGTGGTTGAGGTCGAGAGGCTTGTCCGGGAACACGGCCGACTCGCCATGGTGGGGGACGGCATCAATGACGCGCCCGCCATGGCCGCGGCCACGCTCGGCATCGCGATGGGCGCGGCGGGTGCAGACGCGGCTATCGAGACGGCCGACATCGCCCTCATGGCCGATGATCTCGCGCGGATCCCATGGCTCATTCGCCACGCCCGCCGCGCGTTGAGAACCATCAAGCAGAGCATCGCCTTCGCGCTCGGGATCAAGCTCGTCTTCATCGCGCTGGCGCTGTGTGGCCTCGCCACGCTCTGGATGGCCATCGCCGCCGACATGGGCGCTTCCTTGCTCGTGATCTTCAACGCCCTTCGGCTGCTTCAGCCCGCGCGCGGCTGAGGTACCCGGGAACGGAGGGTGCGGGCCGACGGGCTCTGTCAGTGGCCTAAAGCACCGTACGCGTTGCCATGCTAGACGTCTTTCAGGAAGCCCCCTCCGACACCAGGCCAGCCCAAACAGCGATTGACGCACCCGCGTTATGGCAGTAGTATAATCGCAGGAGATTTGGTGTGTCCGAAGTCACGACACACTCGAACTCGGTGATGGCGGGGCCGTCTTCAGGGATGCGGGGAGGCTTCAACGATGCAGCCAGAGCGAGACAACCCTTTGGAAGTCTCGGGGCCAGACAGAGCCCGACGGCACATCCAGCAACCGATCACACTCTTCGGCAAACCTGCCGACGCGGCTTTGCTCATGGGGATGCTCGCCGGAGCTGTGGCACTGATCCCTTCAATGCAGGTCGGCGGTGCGCCAATCATGCTGTCACAGCTATTTGTCGCGCCACTGCTCCTCTTGGCTCCGGGAATCGCAAAGCGGTCAGCCAGACAGATGACGGGGGGCATCATCTTTGGAGTGCTGTGGTGCGCGGTAACCGTGTGTTTTGTGTCGCCGTTTCTAGTGCTGAATGGACGCGAACAACTTCCCGTGACCGTCTGCATCGTCCCTGGCCTGCCTCTTGCTACCCCCTGGTATGACGATTTGCCCTATGGGTGGCGCACGAGGGCAATGGCAGGCTTCCTATGGTTCTGGCTATGGGTCGATATGTCAATGATTCTCTTGCGGCGTTCAGCCTCTCCCGCGGCAGAGATCCCTCGTGTTGGAGAGTCCATTGGCTGGGCGGCCGCGACAACGACGGTTTGCTTGGGCACGATCCCTGTCTTGCTCCTGTTTCCGCTCTCGTGGTCCGCAAGGCTCTCGGGTACGTTCCAATGGCCGGTGTGTTCCCATGTGGACCACGCCCTATCTCTTCTTGTCTTCTTCATCATCTTTCCAGCCAAAGCCTGGATGACCAATGCTCTTTACAGTTACTTGCGAGACCGCAAGAATCCCTTACACCTTCCGGAAGCATAGCTACTGCCTTTATGCGAAGAGTCTGTGTCATTTCTCCACCTGAGATCAGGGATACAGGAGCATAAGGCCATGAATCCCCTTTTCCATGAGGCACCGGCATATGCGCGTGTCCGCGCACGTGGCACCGCACTGGCCGCTGTAATTGCCGGCCCACCCTAGGCCATAGCGATAACGGCTTTGAGAATATCCTCCGTGCGGGCGTGGTCACTTGGGCTGAATTCGAGGCCGAGATAGTTATCGTATCCGGCCTCACGGATGGCGTTGAGAATGTGGGGATAGTTGATCTCGCCGATGGCCGGCTCGTGGCGGCCGGGATGATTCGCGATGTGGAAGTGGCCTATGCGTTTGATGTTCCCCACTATAGTCGGCGTGAGATTCCCCTCGGAAATCTGCATGTGGTAGATGTCGAAGAGCAGCTTCACGGCGGGGCTGTTTACTTCTTCGAGGATCTCGAAGCCTTCCGTGTAGGTTCCGAGATAGTATCCGGCGTGATCCACGAGGAGGTTCAAGGGTTCGAGGACAAGCGTGACGCCTTCGCCCTCGGCGATGGGCGCGGCGGCCTCAAGCGCCTCGACGCAGGCGCGGTGCTGATCGGCGCGTGACACGCCTTCGAGTTCACTGCCGGTGGTTACGATGAAGCCTTGGCATCCGAGCCGATCACGAATGGTGAGGCATTCGCGCACCGCGGCCACGAAGTCATCCTTGCCTTCGGGAAGGAGCATGGGCGCGCTATCGGCCATGAAAGCCGTCTTCACGCAGCATACGGCCACGTCGAGGCCGCTGTCCTTCGTAGCGCGCTCCACGGCGTCCAGATCCTTGTTCCAATACTGCCAGAATTCGTAGGCCTGGTAGCCGAGCGCCGCCGCTTTGGCGATCCTGTCGGCAAAGGCCACATCCGGCCAGAACATCTCGATGCATGGTGAGAACTTCAGCATGGCACATCCCCGCTTTGTGGTAACTTTCGCTTAGCGTTGGTGTCGCGCACTACGCGCGTTCGGGAAAGATCATATCAGCCGCCAGCATCGCACACAACGCTAGGTGATCTCCAAGAATCCGCACGCAAGTCGGACAGGTTTCGCACCAATCGCGGGGATATGCAGGCTGGAAGCCCGCACCACCATATGGCCCTTCTCGCGGCTCTGGCAAGCGGGCCTTGACAAATGGCGAGCGTGCCGGAGATTGTGGCGCGGGCATCCTGCCTGCCGCCGGCGCGCGTGCTTGGGATGCAGAACCGCACTTACGTACGGATTCTGGCATCCGATCACTCTGTGCAGGAGAGCACCACCACCGCGTAGGCATCGAGGCGAGGGATAGTTACCTGGACACGGCCATCGCTCTCGGGAGAGAAGTCCAACGCAACGGGGGACGCCCTGGGCACGAAGAGCCGCGCAGACAGGGCCTCCGCGCCGGCGGGAATGGGCAGCGATAGCGTGAGATCCGACACTGGTGTGAGCCTGCGCTCTTCCTCGGCCACAGCCATGGGCACGTTCTTATTCACCACGTGCGCAACCGCGCGCCACGCTTCCCCCTCGGGCCGCTCATAGATGAGGCATCGCACGCCGCTGGCACGCACCGGGTCGGCGATGTGCGGCGAAGTCCCAAGCGCCTCAGCGATGGCCTCTGTAACAGGCCCGGCCTGCTGATAGCGCTTGATCCACAGCTTCTCGTCGAGTTCGGCAAGGCATTTGTATTTGCCTAGCCGCCTGTCGCTGTACGTTTCCGCGAATGTGCCGGCCTCCGCCGCCTGCACCGCCGGCTCAAGATAGATGCCCCGTTGAGGAAGGGCCTCGCAGAGGCCGGCGAAGCGCACGACGCGCTTCTTGCTTAGGCCGCTAAAAGCGTCCCTCTCACGCGGGCGGCAATAGGCGTCATGCGTGCCCGTTTCACCAATGATAATGAGAATGCCGCCGCGCCGGGCGTATTTCCGAAGGGCGGCGACTTCTTCATCGCTCAGGTAGACGGTGTTTGGCAGAATCACGACGCGGTAATCATCGAGCCGCTCGCCAGCTATGCCCTCCTCGGTGATGTGATCAAAGGGAATCTGTTGATCGGCCAAGTACCGGTTCAGCGCGTGCACCTGCCGTAGGTGCTCGACGTTCAGGAAGTGGACTTGATCAAACAAGTGCGCGAGCGCGACCTGGGCCGCGGAGTGGTAGCCGTCATAGAGATCGGCGTGCTCGCGAAAAAACCGCTGGTACGCGGTTTGCACCTCCGGATAGAGGCCGTTCGATTCCACGAGCACACTCCCGCCCGAGGCGGCGGCCTCCGCCATGCCCACATCGTAAACATCCCGGCCCGCGAGGTTGTACGGCAGCAGCATGGCGCGGACATCGTTCGCGAAGGCAAACCGGAGTTCCATATCGTATTCGAGGATCAATCCCGGGGCGATCCGGCCCGTCGTGAATCCTTCCTCGTACATCTGCCAGTCCGCACCGGCACGCATGCGCAGGAGATCGCGTCCATCCTCCGCCCGCCCCGCGGCCGCGTTGATCCGCTGCATCGTCCCCCAGTTGGGCACGATGAAGAAGTCGGGATTCACGCGCCGGCCCGCGTCGCGAAGCTCGGCCAGCATATCGCCGATGCTATCGGCCCAGAACCGGGTGGTCTCCGCCCAGCGCAAACGCCCACCGGGCGTTTGCAGGGCGGGATTGGCCAGGCGGACGTTCTCGAAGCAGGGCTGCACACCGGGACTAAGCATGCGCTCCGCGACGAAGGCACAGGCCTGCCCCATGATCATGCCGCCGCCCGCGTTGGCCACGTGCTGCGAGTCGAGCGGCCCGGCCGTGGCAAAGATACCTTCCCGCTCCACCGGCGGGAACTTCGCCTCCAGCCATGGGATAAACTCCGGCGACGCCTGCGCCCAGTGCCGTATATCGCCCTCGCTGTAAAGGGTTACCTCGCCGTAATCCGAAGCGCCAAAGGCTTCGCGCAATCGCTCGGGCGTGTAGCGCTTCTTCAGATATGCCTGGAAGCGCCGCCGGCACGCATCGCAATAGCAGTGGAGGATGCAGTTGTCCACGAAGAGGCCGTCGAATCCGAGAGAAGCCGCCAGGCGTGCTTCGTTATCGCAGAATGCTCGCCAATGCGGATTGTTCGGGCAGGGCGCGTAGCGGATCAGGCCCAGGCCATCGTACTCGCGCCGTCCGCGCGCCCACTGGCGGGAGTAGTTGTAATGCACGTCGCCGTTCGGCTCGCGCTGAAGCCATGTGATGGGATCGGGGGGCTTGGGAAAGGTGAAGAGCCCGGCGAATTGGCCCCAGTTGTCATAAACCTCCCAAGCGCCGAGTCTCGTCTCGTCGTTGCCGAATAGGGATTGGTTGCACAGGTAGGCGATGAATAGCCGCACGCCCTCGCCCCTTAGGGCGGCGAGGTGATCCTTCATTTCGGCGACATACGTTTCGTAGGTGCGTTCCCGTGAGGGATAGATGGGGCAGCCAAATCCGTAGCGCCCGAGATAGCGCATATCGCCGTCGGCGTGGAACAGGTCCGGCGCGGCGCTCTCGAATTCCTTGCGAAATCCCTCACTGACGGCCTGATCCGCGGTGTTGCTGTAGCCGTAAATGAATGGGACGTGCGTGAGGGGTTTCTCCGCCCACGCGCCCCACGCCATCGCAAGCAAGAGTCCCAGGGGCAGAAACCTCACCGAGAGCATCTTCGCCTTCTCCCCCAATGTCGGCACGTCGTCTATCTCCCTTCGCCCCTTGTCCACAGGCTACGGATGGTATCCACCGCTTCCTTCGGACTGCGGTGCAGGTCGAACACACCGTAGGCGCAGCGGTACTCGTACACCCACTGAAACCGCCGATGGACGTCCGAGTCCGCGAAGCACCAGATCAGGCCGCCGATGACGTTCGGCTCCTTCTCGAGCGCCTCCCAATACGTCTTGATGAGCGCCGCTTGGTAGGCCTCCCCGGGGAAATGATCCGTCTTGAGGCCGTGCACCGCCCACGAGCCGAACTCGCCGGCGAGAATCGGCTTGTCGGGATACTCCTCGCGCAAGGCTTCCAGCCGCTCGTGCATCTGCACGGCGAGTTCCCCCACCGTGGACACGTGCGGCGTCGGCGCGCCGATGTAGATGTTGACGGCGCTGATATCCGTCTTCTCGAAAACCTTATCGCCCGGCCAACAATTACTCACCTCGATCACGGGCCGGGTGGAATCCAGGGCGTGGGCGAGGTCGACGAGCTCGCGGTTACCTGCTACCGTCATCTCCGCCAGGCGCTTGTATTCCTCCGTATCCTGGCGCGGCTTGCAGAGGTTCTCATTGCTCACGCTCCACATAAGGACGGACGGGTGATTGCGCTGCCAGCGTATCATCTCTTCGAGCTGCGCCTTTGCGGCGACGAGGGCCTCGGGAGAGTCCGTCCCCACCAATGGGCGGCCCCATTGATAAAGGGGCAGCTCACTGATGAAAAACACGCCCATCTCGTCGCACAAATCGTAGGTCATGGGCGAATTGGGGCAGTGGCATCGAATGGTGTTGCCCCCCATGTCTTTCACCAGCGCCAGATCCCGGCGGAGCGCCACCTCGTTCGGCGTCCGCCCCGTGTCGTCGTAGTCCTCATACCGGCTGAAGCCTTTGACAATGAGTGGCTCTCCGTTCAGAAGCAGTTGCGTGCCCTTGACCTCGATGGAGCGTATGCCGATCCGGCGCGTGTACTCATCGCGTGCTTGCCCGCCCTGCGCCTCGCGCAGCGTCAGCGTCAAGCCATATAGGTTAGGTTCATCCGGCGACCACAGCAGCGCATCCTTCACCTCGAGAGCGAGTTCCGCCGTACCTTTCCCTTGGACGACCTGGGCCGGTGCGGAGGCCGAGGCGACCTCGACGCCGGCGGCATCGCGCAGCACGGCGGCGACGACGAGCACATCGTTGTCGGCCACCTCGATAGACACCAGCACGTAGACTCGTGAGACGCCATCTCCCGGCTGGGTGACGACGGCTGCCTCTTCGATATGGGTGAGGTCCGTGACCTCGAATCGGACGGAGCGGTAGAGTCCGCCGTGGTTCCACCAGTCAAACTGTCCGCCAGGACAGCGCTCCGGCTTCGGGAGATTATCGATGGAGACGGCGATGGTATTTGTCTCGCCGGGATTGAGAAGATCATGCACGGCTATCGAGAAAGGCGCATAGCCCCCTTCGTGAACGCCCGCTTTCCGGCCGTTGACGTATAGCACCGTCCGATAGTTCGCACCGTCGGATGTGAAGAGGACCCGCCTGCCCGCCCATGACGCAGGCACCTGCACCGTGCGGCGATACCAGCCATGTCCTTCATAGCTCCACAGATCCGGCACCGCCTTATTCCAACTGCTCGGCACGGGCACATCCATCCACCCAGCATCGTCATGGCCGGGCAGAATCCAGGCCCCGTCGGCGTCCGGCCCGGCCTCGGAAGAGTCTGAATCGAAATCCGGATTCATGAATCGCTGATTCGCCTCCAACTCAACGAATGCCGGGCAAAACTTCCAAGAACCATCCAGACTCAATTGTTCACGCATCTGTTGCACTCCTAAGATTCATGTTTCACCGGAGGGAGCCCGCGGTTGGGCAACGGCGCGCGATCATACGCGGCCCCATTCCTAGGCGCAACCGGCCAGCGGCCAACAGGCGGCCTATTGCGGCATTCCCTTGTCTCGGAACACGTAGGCGCGCAGTTCGCCCCGGTACGTGCCGACGATGAAGCCGTCCGGCGTCGCGCACACGGGCGCGCTGACGGGCCCATCGAAGCTCACACACGCATGGACGCGGCCCGTGCTTTGCTTAAGGAGATAGACACGCCCGTCGCACGCCGGTGCCACGACAAGGTCGCCGAAGGGAACCGGCCGGGCCAATACAGAGCGGATTCCCCGCGCGTAGGGCGTCATGTCCAGAAGGTCGTCCGTCACGCGGAACCGCCACAGCGGCGCATCGTCGCCATCATCAAAGCACAACACCTCGCCGGATCCCGTGCCCACGAACAGGCGGTTTCCTGCCGACGCGATGCCCGTCGGATACGGCGCCGCGTCGAGAGAACGCGTCCACAATAGCTTTCCCGTCACCGCGTCGAGTCCGACGAGTTGGCCGGGGTCGCCACCCGTTACAATCGTCCCATCAACAAGTATCGGGGAAGCCCACTGGTAATCCACGGCGAGCTTGTTCTCCCACACAATGGTTCCCGTCGCCCTATCCAGCGCCAGCAGGCCGCGCCGGGACTCGAAGACAATCAAGAGCTCCTCGTACACCATGGGGCTGGCATAGCACGACCAGTCGTCGCGCCACTCCAATTCCGTATACCAAAGCTCGTTGGCCGTTGCGCAATCGTAAGCGCCGTAACCGGATTTGCCCCCGGCATATACGACGCCGTCGGCCACTACCGGCGACGTGTAGAGCCAGCGCAACGGATGTCCAGGAAGATCCTTGCTCCAGATCAGGCCCCCGGTGGCCGGGTCGATCAAAAACACACTGCCGGTGATCGAGACGGCAGTGCAGCACGCGTTCGGCGCGTCGCCCACGGCAACGCTGTTCTTGACCGATGCGTCCGTTTGGCAGTGCCAACGGATCGCGCCTGTGGCTGCGTCGATACCGTAGACACCGGCCCTTCCATCATTCTCCTCATCCCCCAAGCCAACCAGGATCATATCCTCGAAAACCACCGGCGCGGCTCGATGAAGACCTTTAGGTAGGAGCGCGCGCCACTTCTCAACGAGGTCCTCGGAGCCCTCCTGAAGCCCCGGCACCGTCGTGGCCACCGGCGCCGCCAGTGTCGGCAGCGTCTTGAGGGCCATCTCGAAGCGGCCGTTGTCGAAGCGAAACAGGCGGTATCCGCGCGGTATAGTGTCGATGGCGCCGAACGAGAGCGAAGGCACTGAAGCCACGGCCATCTCCCCGTAGGAGAAGACCTTGCTCGAGTGCCAATGCCCATGCAGGAGCAGGCGCGCGCCGTGACGGGCAAACTGTTCCAGGAGTTCCCGGGCGGGAGGCTCATGGAGCACGATGGCGATGGGTTTGTCGGCAGGCTGCAGCGCGAGGTCGGCAGCCAGCCAACTGGCCTTGTGTGCTTGCTCGACCTCGGAGTAGAAGAAGTCCTCGTTCTGATACAGCACGAAGTGCCAGCCGCCCCAGTCGAAGCTGTAGTACGTCGGCCCGAGGATACGCTCGAAGTTTCTTGTGTAGGTTTCACCCGACCGCCCCGCCTCCCACGCGGCGAAGCGCTCGGCGTTACCATCGTGGCCGGCAAACAGGGTGAACACCGGCGTCGCGATGCCGGCCAGCGCTCCGGTATAGGCCTCAAGTTCCGCCACCGCGCCGATGTTCGTCTGATCCCCGCTGGCGATAATGAAGTCCGGCTGAGCGTGCGCGACGAGCGTCCGCAGATCCTCGGTAAGCTTCTCCCGACTACCCAGCCGACCATCGTCCTTCGCGACGACATGGGTGTCAGTAATGTGCGCTAAGGTGAACTCAGCGCCGCTGCGCTCCGGCGCGGGAGCCAGGGCAAAGTCGAAGCCGTCGTGAGAACGCGTCCCATCGGTGGGCAAATAGAAGATCCCCTCCGGATGAAAGGCATCCGGAACCGTGAGGAAAACAAACCGGTGGACGGCCGGCTCTATGGAAAGGCGGTATCGGCCGTCGGCGTCGGTAACAACAATGGCCTCACCATTGGATACGGCCACGCCGCCGAGGCCGTGTCCCGAGACGACCTCCCGTACGTGGCCCGTCACCTCGACCGGGCCGGTGTCTCGCGCCCCCACGCGTTACGGCCCCGGGTGGCAGGCCGTGGCCAGCGTACGGTATTTCGGTCTCACGCCGACGGGCTTCTCGGGCACATCGTCCAGCTCGTCGATGCGGTCAATCTTTCCGGCAACGAGGGCGCCGATACGCGCCGCGAGTTCCTCAAAGCGCCGGATCAAGCCTGCGATGCGGATCTGCGGCACTTCGAGCCCAAAAGGCTTGTTTCGCCGCAGCCACTGCTCACGATACGACCCGTCGAGCTGCCGCAGCAGCGTAACCAAGCCGGGCACCTGCTTGGCAATCCGCGCGAGGCCCTCCTTATCACGCGTCGCGTACGCCTTCTCCAGGTCGTAGCGCATCGCCGCCTTCCTAGCCAAGATCTCCGCAAGTAGAGCGATATGCCTGAGATCTCCCGCGGCCCTGTCGCCCGGATTCTCGGCCCAGGGGCGCAGCCTGTCGGCCAAGTCGCGGAAGCGCTCAACGGCAAGTCCCCAAACATCTCGCTCGGGCGTCTTCTTGCTTGTCCAGAACAGGCCCAGCAGCGGGTCGTCCCAGAGCACCGGCCACGCCCATACGGGAAGGTCCGTCCCGCGCGCCCGATCCTCGGGCGCATCAAAAAAGTCCAACTCGCCCGCGAGCCGGCTGGCCTGGTAGTCGCCGTGGCACACGGCGGCGAAACGCGATGCGATGCGGCTCTCATCGATCTCGCCGCCGTACGCCAGTTCAGCCACGTAGGCCAGACCTTGCATTGCCGAGTCGTAGTCGCACAAGGCGCCGTCGTCACCCCACATGGTGAAAAAGATTTCCTTGAGTCCGGCCTCTTGACAGGCGCGAACGCAGGCCCCCGCCTTGGCTTCGGTGTAGTTGGCGCCATGCCAGAGGGCGTGCCAGGTCCACACACCGGAACCCATAATGGGCTCAAAGCCTAGTGCGCGGTGCATTTCGATGAAGTCCCTGTAGAACTTATCGTCATCGTGATAGTAATCCCAGTAGACGAGTTCCGCTTCCTTGGGAATCTTCGCCTTGATCTCATCGGGAATCACGGCAGAAGTGTCGTAGTACGTCCCGGTCTTGCTCCCGAGTCGGAAATACATGTCGGACCAAATCATGGGCTTGAGGCCATGCTTTCCGCAGATTTCCACGACCCGCTTGAGGTGCTCGTTGAATATGGTGAAGCCGTCGCGGTATCCGAACCGATCCAGATAACGCCCCCGGCCCAGCTCGTGCGCTTCATCCATGCCCACGTGGATCCGGCGTGTTGTGAAGACATCCGTCCAGTGCCGCATGATCTTGTCCAAGAGCTCGTAGGTCTTGTCCTCACCGACAAGAAGGATGCCCTCTGTGTCCCGTATATCGGCGTAAGCGTCCCACTTGAGCACCTGGGCCAAGTGGCCCAGCGTTTGGATGCACGCGATCATCTCGATCCCAAGGCGCCGCGCGTAGGCGTCCATCTCGCGCAGCTCTTCCGCCGTGTAGGCGCCCCGCTGATAGCCGAAGTACGGCTCCCCTTCGACCTTGTAGGTGTCCTCCGTATAGAGCATGGCCATGTTGTAGCCGAGTAAGGCCAGTTTCCGAAGCCATCCTTTGAAATGGCTCACCTTCATCACCGCATTCCTCGAGCAATCCAGCATAATCCCGAAGGTTCGGAACTCGGTGCGCTCCGCCGATTCCCCGGCTTCCGAGCCAAGTCCGAGGAGCGTTCCCACGGCGCGTAAGGCGCCCGGCAGGCCCGCGTATTCGACCACGAACTCGTTTCCTTCGCGTCGAATGGCATATCCATGGCCATCTTGACCGGAGGCACGAAATCGGACGTGCACGTCGCCGCCTCGCTCCTCGACAAGCGGGTACTCCTCCGCGAGAACACGTAACGCCTCGTGCAGTTCTTGCTCAATATCCTGGGTGAAATAGGCAATCTTGGCCATTGCTTCGCTTAACCTCCGATATGCGTCTAGGCAGCCACAATCTTGGGCCAGGCAACAAGTATCGTCAACACCACCGCCCAATGCAACCGGGACTCCCGCGTGCGCCCTCTCTTGGGCCACGCACAATGCCTTCCAACAAAAGGAAATCAAGAGAACACGGGGAGTGTTTCAACGCTCAACGCCCACGCCTGGAAACTGCCTCGTCTTCGGAGTAGACTCACACCTTGTCCGAACGCCGGCGGCGTTTTCGGGTGCCGCGTGCGTAGTACCGTCAAGAGGTCCGGACGGGGGACGCACTCTGTGCTGCATTGGGCCTTACGGATAGGCAGAGGATGAAGAAGAACTACATATTTCTTTGCTTGGCCGTTTTCTTGACGGCCGCCATGACCTCCTGCGAGCGCCATGGGGGAGACATTGTCGCTGGAAGCAGCTTGATCCAGGGCGCGATCGCCGACATCACGGACTCGGGACGCCCCGTGCGTACGCTGATTCCCCCGGGCATGTGTCCCGGGCATTTCGACATGAAGCCAAGCGACGTGGATGCCGTTGCCCGAAGCAAGGCCTTCATTATCCATGACTGGCAGCAGGGGATGGCGAGCGTTGAGAACGTCATCAAGGCGGCGGACATCTCCGGGGAGCGGGTGGCGGCCATCCCCGTCGAGGGCAGTTGGATGATCCCGGAGGTCTATGCGCAAGCGCTTGCCGCCACCGCCCTCGTTCTGAGCGAGATTCAGGGGACTTCCGGCGCGGATTATCGCGAGCATTTGGATGAACGGATTCAAGAGGTACTCGCTTTGGGCCGGCAGATCAAGAAGCAGATAGTGGACGCCCGCGCCGTGGGCATAAGCGTCATCGCCAACGATATGCAGGCGGACTTCCTGAAATGGGCCGGATTCAACGTGGTAGCCACATTCGGCCGCCCCGAGGGCATGAGTGCCTCCGATGTCGAACATCTGATTCGGCAGGCCAATGAGGACAAAGCATCGCTGATCGTCGACAACCTCCAAAGCGGAGGCATCAAGGTCGGTGAGGCCATTGCGGAGGACTGCGCGGCCGTGCCGATTGTCCTTTCCAACTTCCCCGGGGGATTCGAGAACACGGAGAGTTGGGACGAGGCCCTCCAGAAGAACGTAGACATTCTCCTCGACGCGGCGGGGCAATGGAAGGCAAGTCATGAATGAGCCGGCCATCCTCATTGAGGACGCCGTGGTCGCCTACCGTGAGGACACGGCCCTCGAAGGCGTGTCGCTGGCCGTCAACGAAGGCGAGTTCGTAGGGATTATCGGCCCGAACGGCGCGGGGAAGACCACGCTGCTGACGGTTGTCAACGGCTTGAGCCGGCTCGTCCACGGCCGCGTCCGCGTACTGGGCTTCGAACCACACCGAGGCCAAGGATATCTCCTCCGCAAACGCATCGGATACGTCGCCCAAGTCGAACATGTCGACCCCCGCCTCCCCATCATGGTGCGTGAGACGGTGATGGTGGGCGCTTACGGCCGACTTGGGTGGTTGCGGCGCCCGACAGATGCGGATAAGGACAGCGTTGACGAAGCCCTTGAACTCGTTGGCGCCGGCCACTTGGCCGACAGGCCCGTCGGACACCTGTCCGGCGGCGAGTATCAGCGCGTCGCCATTGCACGAGCCCTCGTGCAGCAGCCGGCGATGTTCCTTTTCGACGAGCCCACTGCCTCCATCGATCCTCAGGCACAGCGCGACATTCTCGACATCGTTCAACGCGTACACCGCGAGCGTCGCGTCACGACACTTTATGTAACCCATGATCTCGCCACCCTGCCCGAGGCCTGCCAGCGGCTCATACTCATGAAGGACGGCCGCATATGGCGCCAAGGCTCCCGAGACGACATGTTAGAGCCCCGTCTCCTTGAGCAGCTCTACAATGGCGGCAGGACTTCCGGACCTCGCGCCGCCCGAGCGTAGCACTCGGAACATTCAATGCCCACTTGGTGTTGCAGGGGTGGGTTGGGCACCGTGTATAATCAGCACTCTTCAATACGAACCAACTCGAGAAGGAGGCCACCTCATGGCTACGACCTATCACGAACCCACCGATGAATTGTCCGCACAGGCCCGGGACATTCATCGCGCACTTACCAGCCTCATCGAAGAGCTGGAGGCCGTCGACTGGTACAACCAGCGGGCCGATGTAACGCCGGACGCCGAACTCAAAAGCATCGTCGAGCACAACCGCGACGAAGAAATCGAACACGCAAGTATGGCCCTGGAATGGCTGCGCCGCCAGATGCCGCAATTCGATGAGCAGTTGCGTACGTACCTCTTCACGTCAGGGCCGATCACCATGATCGAGGAAGGCGGCGGGGGCGAGGCCGGCGAGAACGGCGGCGGCGCTACGGGAAGCCTCGGCATCGGCTCACTCAAGAAAGGAGAATAGGTCATGGCTGACATGTTGCGACGTTCACAAGCTCCTATCACTGACGAAGCGTGGGCAGAAATCGATGAGGTGGCCAAGCGCGCCCTCACTCCGCTATTGTCAGCCCGCGGCGTAGTCGACTTCACAGGCCCACTTGGCTGGGATATCGGCGCCATCAATCTGGGACGCCTGACCGCATCGAAGAAAGGCCAGGCCAAGGACCTGACGTGGGGCGTTCGCGATGTCCTGCCCCTCGTCGAGGTGCGCGTGCCTTTCTCATTGAAACTGGCCGAGCTGCAAGATCTAAGCCGTGGCGCCAAGGATGCCGATCTGGCCCCTCTCGAGGCGGCGGCGCGCAAGATTGCCGCATTCGAAGAGGAGGCCGTATACAAAGGAGTTCCTGCGGCCGGACTCGAAGGCGTATTGTCCGCGGCGACTAGCAAACCGGTTGCCCTTGTCAGTGACCTCGAGCGTTACGCCCAGGCCGTCGGCCAGGCGCGGCAGGTGTTGCGCGCGGCGGGCGTGGGCGGCCCGTACGCCCTCGTCTTGGGCGGAACGGCCCATGAAGCGCTCAATCAGATCACGCGCTCGGGCCACACGTTGGGCGATGTCCTCGCCCGCGTTGTCCAGGGCCCCATCGTATGGAGCCCGGTGCTCGACGGAGGCGTCCTCCTGTCCACGCGAGGCGGCGACTTCGAGCTCACCGTGGGCCAAGACCTCTCCATCGGCTACGACGGCCATGCCGCCGACGCCGTGAACCTCTACTTCTCCGAGACGCTGGCCTTCCGCGTTCTCGAACCTGCCGCGGCCGTGGCCCTTACCATGCGGGCCGCCAAGTAGCACGGACAACGCTTGGAAAGTTGGGGCCGGGTGGCCGCCGCAATGCGCCCACCCGGCCATATCAATCATGGATTGGGGCGTTTTTCAGCACACATACATGCAAAACGCGCTCCTTGCGGGCGTGTGCGCAGGGGTGATGTGCGCCGTGGTAGGCGTGTTCGTCGTCACGACGCACCTCTCGTTTCTGGGCGTGTGTATTGCCCACGCCGCGTTCGCGGGAGCACTGTTAGGTGTCCTGCTCCATTTCGACCCCCTACTGGGCGCCCTGATCTTCAGCCTTGGCGCGGCGGCCTTCATCGGCCCACTGGCCGACCGCGGCGAGCTGAGTCCCGACAGCGCCACGGGAATCATCTTTTCATTCATGCTCGGCCTAGCCTTCCTCTTCATAGGACTCACGCCGGGCTCCCGCACCGATGCCTTGAGCCTGTTCTGGGGAAGCATACTCACGATAAGCCGACAGGATCTGGTATTCATGCTGCTCGCCACGGCAGTGGTCGTAGGATTGGTTCTTGTGTTCTTCAAAGAGGTACAGGCGGTGATTTGCCATCGCCACGTGGCCATGGCCGTGGGCATCCCGGCCACTTTGGTCTTCTACGGCATGCTCTTCGCCACAGGTGTTACCATCGCCGTGTCGCTCGCGAGCATCGGCGGATTGCTCATCTACAGCCTCGTATTGAATCCGGCCGCCGCCGCCCTGCAATTGACTTACAGTCTGAAGAAAACGATCTTGCTCGCGGCCGGCTTTGGCGTGTTGTCTTGCTGGGCCGGCCTTGCCGCATCTTACCTGGGCGACCTGCCGGCCGGCGCAGCCATTGTGATCACTTCGTCCGCCATCTTCGGCCTCACCACCATTTTCTCGCCCAAACGGAAAATAAAGCGATGGAATGCCCCCCGCGCCGCGAAATGAATAAGGCGATCCGCGCGTTTTTCGATGAACGCGCCTCGATATGGGATACCGACGTATCACGCGTCTCCGTCGAGCGGCTTCAGAGCATTATCGCCGACCTCGATATCGCCGCAGGCGCACGTCTCCTCGACGTGGGCACCGGCACGGGCGTCTTGTTCCCGATCCTTGCCCCGCGCATCGGCCCCAATGGACTTGTCGTCGCCGTAGACCTCGCCGCGGGCATGCTCGATGAAGCGCGCGCCAAGGCCAAGGGCGTTCCTATCGCCTGCCTCCAAGCCGACGTCATGGACTGCCCCATCGTGGGGCCATACTTCGACTGGGTCATCTGCAATAGCTGCTTCCCCCACTTCGCCGATCAGCAGCACGCGTTGCTCGAATTGGCCGCATGCCTGAAGCCCGGCGGCCGCCTGCTCGTCTGTCACACGGAAAGCCGCCAAGCGATTAACGACTTCCACCAGTCCGTGGGCCATGTTGTCGGCGGCCACATCCTGCCCGATAACACAGAGATGGTGGCACTTCTCCGCAATGCAGCTCTAGTCCCCCTTGA
Source organism: Candidatus Hydrogenedentota bacterium (assembly GCA_963674865.2). GTDB lineage: Bacteria > Hydrogenedentota > Hydrogenedentia > Hydrogenedentales > SLHB01. The sequence continues at coordinate 1,457,319 of CAXXYE010000009.1, read as the reverse complement.
GATGGTGGATCGCCCCGATCGCTACATCGCCCTTGCGCGGAAACACCCTTAGCGCTTGCCCCTCCTCACGCTGCCCCGTCCCCCTGCAAGTCCCCATGGCCTAGTCCCAGGCGGCCACGTACTCCTCAACCATCACGTCGATTTGACGCGGATCTAGGTACTGTTGAGCGTATTCCCCACAGACGCCCGACCGCACGAAGAGATCGAACACGTCGGGGTCGATATGATCGCGTTCCGCCATGGCCCGCATGATGTCCAAGGCTTCACTTAACGGCTTGGGCTTCTTGTAGGGGCGGTCCGGGGCGGTGAGGGCCTCGAAGATATCCGCCACGGCCATCATCCGCGCCTCAAGAGGCAGCTCCTCCTTGGCGAGGCGTCGTGGATGCCCGGTGCCGTCCGGCTTCTCATGGTGGCCACCGGCAATATCAGGCACCTTGCGCAAGTGCCTAGGCCACGGCAGGCTACTCAGCATGATGATGGTTTGTACAATGTGATTGTCGATTCTGTAGCGCTCTTCCGGTGTCAAGGTTCCCCTGCTCACGGACAGATTGTGCAGTTCGCCGCGGTTGTAGCTGTACTCGGGGGTGTCGAGCTTGAAACCCCAGGGATTATCCGGGGCAATGCACTCCTCAGGCTTGCGATGAATCAAGTGCTCGGACACATCCCGCAACAACTGTTCCGCAACCGGCGCGGGATGCGGAGTGCCCTGGGCCTTGCGCTGAGATTCCTCGATGGACAAGCCGACGCCGTCGTCGAACGTGCGCACCCATGTTCTTTCCGCTATCTGGCGTAGCCGCTCCAACTGCTCGGAGGAGATAGACTCCTTGCCTTCGTTGCAGCTCGCGATGAATGCGAACTCCTCGTCCAGCCGTTGGTGCTCGCGCTCCAATTCCACTCGCAACTCGGCCTCTGCGCCTCCTTTGGCCAGTAGCTCCCAATAGCGGATAGTCGCGTCCCGTCGCAGCACCTCGAATCGCGTGCGGATCTCGTGTAACCGATTATGAATGGTTTCGAGCTTCGTCGCCTTGTCCACCACATACTCCGGGGTGGTCACCTTTCCGCAATCGTGCAGCCAGCACGCGATATGCAACGCCTCCCATCCCTCATCGTCGAGAGCGAAATCGCGAAACGCGGGAGCGTTGGCCGTGCAGGCCGCCTGGGCAATCATCTGAGTCAAAGCGGGGACGCGTTGACAGTGGCGGCCCGTGTAGGGCGATTTGGCGTCGATAGCGCCGGCCATCAGTCTGATGAATGCATCAAGCAACGCCTTCTGCATCTTGAGCAGACGCTGGCTTTCAATCGATAGCACGGCAAAACCCGAGAACGCTTCGATGAAAGCAATGCGCTCTTGTTCGATCGCGAGTCCCTCGCGGGTTGGCGGCGTGTCAAAAGCCAGGCCCAAGGTGCCGCTCACGTGCCCATCGCGATCACGGAGTGGAATCGCCACAAGGCAGGCCATCTCCGTGTCAAGAAGCGAGGCCAGCGGCCTCACACCGTCCTCCTCTTTGGCGTCACTCGTGGGCGAGGCCGTCAAGGTTATCGTGCGGCCCGTCCGCACGCACTCCGCCAACGGCCCCCGCGGCCCGTCACCTCGAAGAGCCATGCGAGGAAGTGAGGAAACGGTCTTCTCCGACACGTCGCTCCCCCCGCGCACGCAAGCAGGTTCGAGTTCGGAAGCATCGTCATTCACGAGATAGAGCACGGCCGCGTCGGCTCGGCTCAAATGCATGGCCTCCTCCGTGATTTTCTGTAGGAGGCCGTCGAAATGGCGCTCGCCAGCCACCGATGAAGTCAGATCGAGAAACTTCCTTATCGTGCTCTTCATAGCATCGATTGATTCGGCGAGTTCGTAGATCTCAAGAACCAATGAGCTTGTCGTCACAGGGCCGGCGAAATCGAAGTGGCGAATCTGATCCGTTTGCGTGGTAAGCCTGCGCAGCGGGCGCGCAATCTGGTTGGCCAGCAGCCAGGCCAGTGGCAGGGCTGCCAGCAGAATCGCCACCGTGATCCAAGTGGACTGCCGCCGAATCCGGAGCGCGTCCGCGAGCAATTCCTCTTCGGGTGCGGCAATTGCCACAAAGAACACAACGTCATACGTTACCTCAATCCGGCGAACCGCTCCCCGCCATTTCCGGCCATCGAACGCGAAGGAAAGCGCTGTTTGCTCAGGCCTGAGTTGAGGGGCCAGGGCCGACAGCACGGGGCTGCCCAGGCCGCCCACCGTCGCCAACTGCGTGTCCGTAGTGTCCGATTTCAGCACGAGTCGGCCGGCGTCGCGATACGCAAGGGCCCGCCCGCGCTCATCGAAGAGCACGGCCTCGGCCGAAGAGGACAGCCTTTGCCGCGCCAAGGTTTCGGAGAGATGCTCGAGTGTAATGTCCGAGGCGACGACCGCTTGGCCGTCCGGAGATTGGCGGCCCACGGTAATCCCAACCTTGCCGATGAAATAGTATAGGTAGGGCTCCGTCGCGGCTTCTTGATTGCGCCCCACGGCGGCCTCATACCAAGGCCGGACGCGTGGATCATAGGGAGTGACGCCGAGCGAGCGGCCGACAAGGCCGTTGAGGTCGGCGTCGAAGTACAATCTCTCTTGAGTGCGTTCGCCGTTCTTGTCCGCGGCGATGTTATCCACCACCAGCGCCGCCTTGTCGGGGCTCTCAAACCTCTCCCGCATATAGGCCGAATTCAGAGGGCGCACGATGAAGAAGTCGCCATTGGCGTAGCCCACCTGCAAAGCAGAAACATGTGGCTGGTTGGCCAAGGCTTCACGAAACACCGGAAGCAGCGCCAAACGCGCATCCAGGTTGCCCGCGCCGCTAACGCGGTCGTCCTGTGACAGCAAATTCACGGTACTGACCACCGGCCGGTACGTGCCTTGGAAGTCCAGTAGAAGCTCGCGCGAGATCTGGCTGAACACCTGGGACGACGCCGACAGAATGACCCGCGTGTTCTGGCGGTAGTTGAACCAGCCCAGTACGACACCTACGAGGGCGATCAGGAGAATGAAAATCGTCGCGATGTGCGCGTGCAGCGGATGCCGCCCCAGGCGAGACAGGTACTTGTTCACCATTTCCCCCCTAGTATCACCCGGCGGCCAGCAGGCCTCCGGTTACAGGCAACACGAAACGGATTCGCTCTAACTCACTGCGGCAGCGGCAGCTTATGCACATGCACCGCGTGAGTCCATGTTATCTGAGCTATGCGTTCTCGTCAATCAAAGCAGCGAGGACACGTCGCGCAGCTCACCTGTCGAGGGCCCACCCAGGCCAGGCGCCATTGCATCATCCTGGCCCACTCGCCGCCGGCCGCATGATATGCTATGTGGGTGTTAGAGCCCGCCCAGGGGGACGAGTATCGTGAACGGGTGAACACCTCTTTGTTGACAATACGGGGGACGAAGTGATGAGCGAGGAGCAGGACCGGCAGCCTGATCCGCACGCCAGTGTATTTGACGCAATGGCGGCGCGCTACGACCAACACATGGAGGTGACGGGACATACCGTGACGGCAAGCCAGCTTCTGCGGCGCGCGCTGGCATTCGTGGGCAGTGTGCGCCGTGTGCTCGAACTGGCCTGCGGTACCGGTTTCGCAACGGAGATCCTCCTTAACGAACTGCCACGCAGCAACGTTGTTGCCGTAGACATCTCTCAGGAAATGCTGGGAATTGCGCGGGCACGACTGCGAAACGACCTGCGCGCCGCTTTCGTTCAGGCAGATCTGGAGCAGCTTGACGCAGAGCAATATCTTGGCGCGTTCGACCTCGCCGCGGTTGTATACGGCATCTGCTGGTTCGAACTCGAGGCTGTGGTCAACCTACTCGACAAAGCTCTGGGCGACACCGGGAAGATCTTGATCATCGACGATGTCTGTCTTCCGCAACCGATCTTCTCGCAGCGGTTTCCCCATTTGGCGGATACCATTGCAGGCGCCCGGACCTTCAAGAGCGAGGCCGAGATAACCGCAGCCTTCGCGTCCGGCGGCTTCTCGCTGAAGTGGCGTGCCCAGGACGCCGTCGCCGACACCCACGAGTCTTACGCGATACTCCTCCAGCGGCAGTAGACGGCCTGCCCAAAAGACGAGCGGCTCTCCCGCGAAAAATGGCACAATCCTGAGCGATGATCTACACGCCCCGAAAGCCAGTTGCGGCTTCGGCGCAAAGGATTCCAAGTGCGAGTTGCGGGAAATGGCCGCTCTTGCCCAGATCCCGACTCGGCCTTAGCGCTGCAGATCGCGCTCGCCACAATGGCAAAGAGGTTGTTGCGTAAGGAGTTACAGAGCCCCTGAGAGAGAAAATGGCGGAGGGTGTGGGACTCGAACCCACAAGCCCGAAGGCGCCGGTTTTCAAGACCGGTGGATTACCAATTATCCTAACCCTCCGCAGGGAACTGAGGCGTGCGGAGCCGATTGAGGCTCATTCTACCCTATGGCCCCTACCGTGTCTATTTCGTATCGCCGGGCAACTCGACCCGCCACGCACCCGGTGCTTTGAAAGGCCCCCGTCTCTCGAGATCGGCGCACCAAACTGGTGAGGCAGTCGGTTTCGCTAGTGCATTCGCATCCAATCACTTGACGCGCGGCGCAATTGACAATCCCGCCACCGGGGTCTATCTCGTGTGGTACAATTCGGAATGTAGATTCGGCGAGCGAACATGCGTGAGCCACTGTGGGTGCAAAGGCCAAGGCGCAGAGGGCCCTCGAGGTGCGGGATAGGGCCGTGATTGGATGATAGGCGACGGGCGGCATATAGACACCGGCTGCGAGCTGCAGGCCGCCGAACGGCGTTCGCGTGTGCGGGCGAGCACGCTTCGGCACCTTCTTTTTTCGGCGTCGCGCGCGGGAAGTCTCTTGCGCCGGGGCACGGCAGTCGACATCAGTAGCGGGGGGCTGCGAATCGCCACTCGCCGGCCGGAGTCCGTGGGCACGCCCATTCATATCGAGATTCAGCCTAAGAAGCAGGGCCCTCAGGGCGAGGTCGTATTCGTCCGGGGCGAAGTGAAGTGGGTTCTCCCGACGGGCCATGGCGAGTACGCCATGGGAGTGGCGATGCGTGTCATGGCGGACACCGGACACGGACAGTCCGTGTCGCTGTCTTCGCAATCCGCCGCACACCTCGTGGAAAGCGTGAAGCACGGCATCCGCCGTTTGGGAGAAGACGGGACGGTAGCTGTTGCGTTCTCGCCTGATGCATTCTCGGATACTCCCCGCGAGGTGAGATTCCAGAAGGCCGCCAGCGGACGACGAAGGCGACGCCGCGTGGCTCTAGCGTGTCTCCTCATCGCTCTCATCGGCATCGTGCTGCTCTTGCTGGTGTATCCAAGGCCCCAGTCGCCGCCAAGGACTCCAGCGGTCGCCGCGCGTCCCACAGGCATACCAGGCGAGGTCGATCCCAGCACGGGCGTCAAGCCGCCGGAAGCGAGCACGGGCATGCCTGGAGCGCCTGGACATGCCAGCCGGGGTCGCCCACCAGGCAAAGCGCCGAGCGACCTCCTAAGCAGCGCACAGGTTCACCTCGCTTCCGGGCAGACGCCCGAAGCGAATGATCAATTCGAAGAGGTCTTGGCTCATCCGGACTCCAATGAGGTGGAGCGCTTCCTGGCACGGGTGGGCCGTGCACAGGCCGCGGCCGGCGCGGCGGAGATGGACACGGCGATGGCGGAGATGGACCTGGCCATGGAACGCATTGAGGCCATTCCCCGCCCGTGGGCGGCGTTGGCTCGCGAGATGCAGGCGCGGCTCTTCAGGCGCGACCTCACCTTAGTCGACGCCCCGCTCATGAGCGAGGCATTGGACATCGAGGCCGCGCTGAACGCGCAAGGCAATGCTTCGGAGCTTCGGATTGAGGTGGACAAGTCCGATTATGTCATGACGGTTTTCAAGGCCGGGCAGATTCTCCGCCGCTTCCCGGTCGGCCTTGGGAGAAATGACGCGACGCCGGAAGGGGACTACGAGATCGTCAATAAGATCACGGATCCGGACTGGTATAACCGCGGCGAGGTCGTCGAGGCGGGTGACCCGGCGAATCCGCTGGGCCGGCGGTGGTTGGGACTCGGACGCGGGACAAGCGCCACCTCGTATGGCATCCATCCGACACCCGCCCCCGACTCCATCGGCCAGCCAAAGAGTCGCGGCTGTATCCGGATGACTCCAGCCGACGCCGAGGTCGTGTTCCGGCTCTGCCCGATAGGCACGCCCGTCCGGATACATTCCGGCGACAGATCGTAACTACTTGTCCCAAAGCCTGCCGCTGTGTAGCATAACGGCATGAAGCGTTGGCTACAGCGGTTGTTCCACGGGCTGGAGCGCGGTCGGCGGTTCGCCACGCACGATGTGTGGCACCTGGGGCGTCCGGGGGAGGAGCTTCCGCACAGTTTTGTCATCAAGCAGGTGCGGGTCGCCATCCTACTCGTCCATGGACTCGTCAAGGACACGCTCTTGCTCCGCGCCTCGGCGTTGACGTTCGCCACGCTGCTGGGCATCGTGCCGTTTCTCGCGATCTTCTTCTACGTCATGCAGGCCTTCAAAGTCGACGAGAAGGTTTACGATGCCATCTACGAGCGCGTCAGCGAGATGCGAATGTCCGCGAAGACGCCGGCGACGCCCGGGGACCTCAGCACGGATACATCCCGGCCTGTCGGCGGCATCGTGGATACGGAGACGCAGGCCGAGCACAAGGACTTCATCCGGGAGTTGATGGACCTCGTCTTCCGGCAGCTTGCCGCACGAGAGACGGCGGAGGACGGAACGGGACTCACTAATCCCATCGAGGAGATTGTCAAGTACGCGCAGGAGGGCGCGGATAGCCTGGCGGGGCGTTCGGCCACGGCGCTCGTCTTCGTAATCGTGACGGTCTTCGGCCTGATGATGAATATTGAGTCATCTTTCAACACGATCTGGGGACTCAAACGCACGCGCGGTTGGCTTCGTATCCTGAGCGATTACCTCATGGTGATTCTCTTACTGCCGTTCCTGGTGGCATTGGTGTTGAGCGCGAAGGTGGTTCTCGAGGTCACCCTTAAGGAGGAGCTGCCGTCCTCGCTTGCATTCACTCTGAACGGCCTGCAGTACGGCATTATCTGGCTCGCGTTCAGCGCCATATACTACGTCGTGCCAAACACGCGTGTACGCACGCGATACGCCCTGCTGGGCGGCGTTGTGGCAGGCACATTGTGGGTGTTCGCCTCGGCCCTGTACTTCCATTTCGCCTTTAACTCTCCCCAGTACAGCATGTTGTACAAGACCTTCGCCCAGATACCGATCCTGCTCATGTGGCTCTTTGTGAGTTGGGTGATTCTGCTCTTCGGCGCGGAACTCACGTTCGCCTACCAAAACGAGACAACCTTCGCGATGGAGCGCTTCGCGGAAGGTGCGAGCTTCGCGTACCGTGAGGCCTTGGGACTGTGGGCGATGTTGGTAATGGCCCGGCAATTCGACGAGAGCGGCGCGGGGCTTTCTCCCATGGCCTTCGCTCAGGAGTGGAAGGTGCCCACCCGAACGCTCAACGAGGTGCTGGCGGTGCTGGAGGACACGGGACTCGTCACGCAGCGCGCCGGTGAGGAAATCGTCTATCAACCGGGGCGGAGTGTCACCAAGATAACACTGGGTGAAGTAGTCTCCGCGCTGCGCGAGGCGGGAAGAGAACCGTCGCCCCTTCGTCAGGAGGCGGCCTTCCGCCCACTGCTCGAAAGGCTGTCGGGCCTGGCCGAAACACCGATGGCCACGACGTTATCCGAGGCCCTCCCGGAACTCCGGCCCGTTCCTTCGGCACCGCCGGCCAGGTGCCTTGCACCTGTTGAGCCTGTTAGTGAAGACTGAGGTGCCTTGCGACGGGGAAGCCGACGGCGTATGGTCTTGAGGTGGGGAGGATGTAGCAGCGGCCGCCGGCCATGGACGGGAGGCAAGAGATGAACACGCCGCGGATCGGACAGGAGATCAAGCGTCGACTAGAGCGGCTGCACGGTGAGCGCCTCCGAGGCATCGTGCTATTCGGCTCCGCCGCTCGGGGCTCAGCCGCCGAAGACAGCGATATAGACGTGTTGGTCCTGTTGCGGGGCCCCGTGGCGCTGGGCCGCGATCTCGAAACCAACATTGAGGCCCTGTTTCCGTTATCCCTAGAACTCGGCCAGCCCATCAGCGCCACACCCGTCGATGAGAAGCAGTACGAAGCCTTCGAATGTCCGCTCTTCCTAAACGCAAAGAAGGATGGGATCCGTCTGTGAGAGCGTTTGCGTTGGATGCATGGGAACGGGCTGTGGCGTCTCTTGAAGCCGCAAAGTCCCTCGTGACAGTGGATAGTGATTCCGCGGCTTCGCGCGCGTACTATGCCGCGTTCCATGCGACAACCGCCTTGTTCGCCTGTCGCGGTGTTTCTTTCACTAAGCACGCCGCGCTTCGGGCCGCCGTCCACCGAGATCTCGTCAAGACACGTGAATGGCCGGAGGCGATGGGCCGGCGATACGATTTCCTGTTGGCCTTGCGCGAGTTGGGCGATTACGGGGGAGCCTCCCACGTATCCGAGGAGGAGGCAAGAGACGCCGTACACAAAGCAACCGACATACTGGCCCAGGTGCGCTCAAGCGACCCGGCCCTCTTCTCGGAGCTGGGCCGCTAGGTCATGAGATCTCTATTCCTGGCCCGTCCTAACCACCATTCGTCGACATCCGAGATGAGAGGAGAGTTTCTGTGCGTTTAGAGGGAAAAGTCGCCCTGATCACCGGGGCTGGACGCGGTATTGGCAAAGGGATCGCCTTGGCGTTTGCGCGGGACGGGTGCGCTATTGCCGCCGTGGCGAGGACGGCGGAGGAAGTGGAGGCCACGGCCCAGGAGGTACGTGGCTTGGGCGTAGACGCCTTAGCGTTGACGTGCGACGTGACCAGGCAAGAGCAAGTTGAGGACACCGTCGGAACCGCCTTGGAAGCCTTCGGACACATCGATATCTTGGTGAATAACGCCGGCTACGCGCATTTCGAGCCTATCAAGGACCTCTCCCCGGCACAGTGGCAGCAAACGCTCGATATCAATCTCACCGGCCCCTTCCGCTGCATTAAGGCCGTGCTTCCCTCGATGATCGAGCGGCGCGCAGGCCGGATCATCAACATCTCGAGCGTGGCGGGCCTAAAGCCATACATCGAACAGGGGGCCTATGGCGCATCAAAGAGCGGACTGAACATGTTGAGCCAAGTGCTCGCCATGGAGCTCCGCGATTACGGCATCGCCGTACACGCCGTATGCCCCGGTGGCGTGCCAACGAGACTGAGCAGGGAGGCCATGCCGCACCGCGACAGGTCCGGCTGGATGACCCCTGAAGATATCGCCCACACCTGCCTGTACCTGGCGACACTCAGTCCGCAAGCCACGACGGATCTGATCAAGGTGCGGCGGTTTGCGAGCACGCCCTGATGTCGGCCGATCAACTTCCGGGGATGCGTGAAGCGGAAGAACTCGAGCGAATAGACGGCGTGCTCGAGCGGATCGTTTACGAGAGTCCCGACACGGGCTTCTTCGTTGGACGGCTGCGCGACGATAAAGCGGGCGCGGAGGTAACGTGCGTGGGCAACGTGATGGCCGTGTCGCCCGGCGAAACCGTCCGCGTTTGGGGCCGTTGGGTGGACGACAAGCGCTTCGGCCGCCAATTGCGCATCGAGCGTTACGAGACGCTGCTTCCCAACACCGTGCAAGGGATCGAGAAGTACCTCGGCTCCGGCCTGATCGAAGGCATCGGGCCCGTATACGCCAAACGGCTCGTCGAAGCTTTCGGCGTCGAAACGCTGCGCGTGATCGGCGAAGAACCAAAACGTCTGCGCTCCGTTCCCGGCATCGGCAAGAAGCGCGCCAAACAGATTTGCGAGGCCTGGGCCGCTCAACAGGGGCAGCGATCCCTCATGCTATTCCTGCAAGGGCACGGCATCAGCCCTTCGCTTGCCGTGAAGATACAGAAGCACTACGGCGAATCCACCGCCGCCGTTCTGCGTGAAGATCCCTACAAACTGGCCCAGGATATCGCCGGCGTGGCGTTCAAGACCGCCGATCGCATCGCTGCCAACCTTGGGATCGAGAAGGATCATCCCAAGCGAATCGAGGCGGGCGCACTTTACGCCCTTGAGCAAGCGGGCTCAGACGGGCACGTCTTTCTGCCTGAGACGGATTTGATTGCGGCGGCCCGCGCGCTATTGGGGGTGGCTCCCGAGCACATTGCGCCGGCGCTCACGGCGTTGGCGTGCACGCGGCAGATTGTCCGCGAGGACGAACGCATCTTTCTCCGCAACATGTACATGGCCGAAACCGAGTGCGCCCAACTGCTGCAAGGCCTTCTGCGAACGCCTGGAGGAGGCGTGACTATCGCCGCCGAGCGGGCCATTCAATGGGTCGAACGCCGGCACGCCATCCGCCTTTCCGACGAGCAGCGCCAGGTGCTCCGGACAGCCGCCGAAGCAAAGGCCATGGTGATTACTGGGGGGCCGGGCACAGGCAAGACCACCGTCATCAACAGCCTCATCGCGATCTTCGAGAAGAAGGGACTTGCCATTGAGCTTGCCGCCCCGACGGGCCGCGCCGCCAAGCGGATGGAAGCCGCGACGGGACACGAGGCACGCACGATCCACCGCCTGCTCGAGTTCAGCCCACTGGACAACCGGTTCACTCGGGATGCGAACCGTCCCCTCGATGCCGACATGGTGATCATCGACGAGGCGTCGATGATCGACGTCTACCTCATGCAGAACCTACTCAAGGCCGTGCCTCCTCACGCCCGCCTCTTCCTTGTGGGGGACGTCGATCAGTTGCCCTCCGTCGGGCCTGGGAACGTGCTGATGGATGTCATATCGAGTAACGTCCTGCCGGTGGTCTGGCTGAAAACCGTGTTCCGGCAGGCGGCGGAAAGCGGCATCATCAGCAACGCCCACCGGATCAACGGCGGTGAGTTCCCTGCATTCAACACCGAGGACTTCTTCTTCATCGAGCGTAAGGATCCCGCGGAAACCGCGGCAACCGTGGTGGAGGTCGTTACCAACCGCATTCCCAAGCGATTCGGCCTGAATCCTTTCGAAGAGGTACAGGTTCTGGCGCCCATGCATCGGGGCGAAGCCGGTGTCGCCAATCTGAACGAGGTCCTCCAGCAGGCCCTCAACGCCGACGGCGAGCCCATTCCCGGACGCAACTTCCGTGTTCGGGACAAGGTCATGCAGTTGCGCAATAACTACGATCTGGACGTATATAACGGCGACGTGGGCGTTGTCACGCTGGTGGACACGGAAGCCAAGGAAGTACAGGTTCAATTTGACGACCGCGCCGTCCTGTATCCATTCGATAGCCTCGACGAACTCGCGTTGGCCTACGCAGCCACCGTTCACAAGTCCCAGGGAAGCGAGTACCTCGCCGTGGTCATTCCCCTCGTGAAACAGCACTACATGATGCTCCAGCGTAATGTGCTCTACACTGCGATCACCCGCGGCAAGCGGCTCGTCATCATCATCGGCGACCGCAAAGCCGTCGGACTCGCGGTACGCAACACGAAGGTCGTCCAGAGGAACACGAGGCTGGCTGAGCGGTTACGCGGCCCCGGCCGAAGGGCGCCCAGCGGCGCGAGTGCGTAATCCTGCGCTGCGCGTCGCTTGGGCATGGCCAAACAGCCAAGTGATCGGCTTCGCGCAAGCCGCCCATAGTGTAGATGGGAGTGAACACGCCTCGGGCCCTGGACGCTCTGGGACACTCTTCGGAGGGGAAAAGAGATGATGAAGCGTTTTGCGTGGATATGCGCCGCTGTGGCGGCCGTCCTCCTGGGAGCATTTGTCGCCATTCAGGGACTCATCTCGGCAAGACGCGGTGCGGCCGTCGAGCATCTGCAAGTGCAAATTGCGCATCACCTTGGCGCGCCCCCTGCCGAGGAGACAGAGCCAGCATCTGCGCAGGCCGCGGATACGCAGCAGGCCGTGGAGCCACACGGCGGCATCGCGGGACAGGGGGCCGGCTTGGCCGCCTGGCAAGGCCTGCTCGCGATGTACGATGCGCGCTTGGCGGATAATGCAAAATGGGATGATGTCGGCCAGTTCCTGGCGGCCAATCCGGAAACCTGGAAAGAGGCCAGATGGCTTCTTGCGCGGGACATCGTGGCCGTCAATAGCGACCTCATTGCCGCGGCGCGTCGTATGGCTCAGCGAGGCGGGCCGGTGGCTATCCTCGATCTGAGTAAGGGCTTCGAACTCGAACTGGATCACGTCGGCGCGATCCGTGATCTGGCCCGCCTGCTTGCCGCGTCGGCTATCGTCAGCGCCCGCACAGGCGATTCCTCTCACTTGGCCGACGACATCCTTGCGCAGATGCAACTGGGAGACGCCCTCGCGCCCGATCCAAGCCTCATCTCTCAGCTTGTGCGCATGGCATGCTACCGGCTGGCACAGGACACGCTCCGCGACACGATGCCTCCTGGAACACTCTCGCCGAAGGATGTCGAGCGGCTCGTCGCCCAGTTGAGCCAGGCAGGTCATCGCCGGGATTTCGCGCGGAGTCTGGCAGGTGAAGCGGAAATGGGACTCGCGTTCTTCGACTCGGCGCACCGAGATAACATGTATTGGTCTTCCGCCGACTCCCAACCTATGCCCCCGGCTCTCCTGCGCATCTACGGCAGCCCCGTCGCACTGGCTTGGCGAAACACGGATGAGTGCGCGTTCGCTAACGCGATGAGCCGCTACATCGAGCTGGCCGATTTGCCCTATACGGCGATAGCAGACGCGCTGGAAGAGGTCGAGCAGGAGGCTGCGGCCTCCCCTTTCATGCGGCCCATGACGTGCTTCATGGTTGCGGCTTTGCCGCGTGCCGCGCAGGCGCAAGCACTTCACGAGACGGGCATCGACATCATGCGGATGGGACTACTCATTGAGCGGTACGTCGCGGAACATGGAAGGTATCCCGACTCGCTCGACGCGATCGCCGTGGATCTCGGAGGGAAAGTGCCGACGGATCCATTCACCGGCTCATCTTACCGCTACAAGCCTTCGGAAGAGAGCTTCACACTGTACGGCGTCGGGCGAAACTGCGTCGACGACGGCGGGAGGCATGATCCTCGACGGCTCGACGTCGTCTGGCGGGGGCGAGAGGAACCTGATCCGGAATGAGTAGACTATCCCGCAGTCCAAGCTACGTTTCCTGAGAAACCGGTGCGGTGGAATGGTTCCTTAGAACAACCAGGTACAATCCGCTGAGTATCAGCACAAGGGCCACGAGAAGACGCCATCCAATGGGCTCTCCGAGCCATGCGGCGGCGAGCAGGACGGCCAAGGGCGGTTTGAGAAGCATGAGACTCACGCCGCGGCTGGCCTCCAGATGCTCGAGTCCCACGAAATAGAGCAAGTACGCGAGGCCCGTGTTGCCGATGGCCAGGTACAGCACGGGCATCCAGAGCCGATCCAGGTAGTGAAGCGCCGTTGTATCACCTTCGATCAGCACACCGGGCACGAGCATGGCGGCCCCTATCAGGAAGCAGTACGTGGTGATGGGCAGCCCGGCAAAGGGGCCTGCGAACCGCTTGACCACAACAGTAAACGCGGCGAAAGCAAACATGGCTGCCACCGCCAAGGCCAGTCCCAGGAGTGAAAACGTTTCAGAGGCTTCACTCGACGCCAGGACGGCCACCCCGGCAAATCCCACGAATACGCCCGCCAGCTTGGCCGCCGTGATGCGTTCACCGAGGAGCGCCGCCGAGAGCAATAGGACGGCTATCGGCGCGGCGCCGAATACGGTGGCGACAATGGACGCGCCGGCGTATTGAAGGCCGTACTGAAATGTCATACCGCTGGCCACCACGCCGATCAAGGCGATCCATGCCGCGCGGCGCAGGACGCCCACCGATGTGCTAAGGCCTTTGCGTCTCAGCTCAAAGGGGAGGTAGAGCAGAAGCGCCAGGCCTCCCAAACCGAAGCGCAGCACGTTCAACTGGATCGGCGTGATAAGTCCCGTCATTGTCCGGACTGTCACCTCGGCCGTACTCCAAATGAGCACGGCCAGCAATACAAGGGCGTAGCCGGTTCGTTCACATGTGGAAAGCACTGCGAAGGTACCTCAAGAAAGTTGCAGCACGGCCGCCGACAAGCGAAGAGATCGAAACCTATCAGCGGGGAACTCAGGAATACTCATCAGGACTTCGCGCCAAACGCCTTCAACTGCGACGCGGCTGCGTTCTGTCGATGCTTGACGGCAAGCTCGTAGGGCGTAAGCCTCTCGTTATTCGTGGCTTCGATATCGGCATTACGCGACAGCAGATACTCGATCATCGGCGTGGCGCCGTGCATGGCTGCCGTGTGCAGGGGCGTATCGCCGAACGCGTCGCACCACGCCACGTCGGCGCCGAGTTCGACCAACTTGTCAGCTTCGTAGCCGCGGCCCAGCATGGCCGCCACGTGAAGCGGCGTCAGGCCGGTCTTATCCGCCGCGTTGACATCCGCGCCCCGCTCCACGAACAGGTCGATCATATCCATCCGTCCATAGGTAACGGCGAAGAACAGCGGCGTTTTGCCAAGCCTGTCCGTGGCGTTGGCAAGCTCCGGCGACCTGTCGAGCATCGCCCGGACCTCATCGATATTGCCCGCGGCCACCTCGTCATGGATGCTCGTCCCACAGCCCAAGCCGATGGCCGCCAGCACCGTCAACGCCACCGGCCGGAGCATGCAAAGGTAGCGCGCCACGCCCCGACGCCTACAGCCAAGACATCCCGGTGAACGCGTTCTCAAGGGACCTTCCCTTCCGGCGCGATTGCCTCAAACCCATCACTTCGAGCAACAAGCCTAGCAGCAGAAGACGCCGAATGCCACCTTCCAACCGCAGCCATATCGGGCGCAAGAGCCGCCACGCCGCCGCTCAGGTTCGGGACGCTCCCGCGATCTCAGGTAGACTCCCCCGAGGCCGGATGGTACACTTGCGCTCGTTTTGCCGGTGAACAGAGGTGTCTTCTCCGGCATTCCAGGTGCAAGACTCACGAAACAGCGCCGTTACGCGCGCCCCACGAGGTTATCCAATGGCAAGAGGCTCCGTCTATGCTCCCGAGCGCGCCATCATGCGCGATTCCCGATCCGGCTTGAAGGTCACGCGTCTGACTCACGGGCCGACCATCAGCACCAATCTCTACTTCGAGATGTGTGCCTTCAGCAAGAATGAGCAGCACGTCATGTTCATGGCGCAGCGCTACGCCGGCCGCGATGCCCCGTTCGACCTCTTCCGGGCGCGGACAGACGGCACGGAGCTTGTCCAGATGACGGAATATGATGATATCCACGGCGTCGTCGTCGCGCCGGAGCGGGAGGCCGTCTACTATCAGACGGGCGGCGAGGTCAGGCGTATCGGCATCGAGTCGCTGCAGGAGGACGCCGTCGCAAAGGCGCCCGCCGCGGAGAGGCAGCGACCCGGCTACACGTTGGGCACAGTGGATCGTGGAGGAAAGGTGTATTTCTCGAATTGCCGCACGGCGGAGAATCGCACCAGCCTCTTCAGAGTGGACCTCGACAGCGGCCGCCTTGAAGTCATCTTCGAGAGCGAGATGCAGAATCACCTGCACGTGAGTCCCGACGGCTCGACGCTCCACTTCAACGCCATGACGGATGATGGCGCTGAACCCAAGTTCATCGCCGCCGACGGCTCGAACCTCCGAGCCTACACCTTCCGTAATTTTGCGCATCATACATGGTTCGGCACGGAGGGCCTCATGCAGGGCACTCTCCTGCCGCCCGGCCATGCCCTGGCAACCTATAGCGAGGGCGATGAGCAGCCCACCATCTTGACGGAGGGGCGCTATTACTGGCATTCATCACCGAGCGCCGACGCGCAGTGGATCGTGTCGGACACCAATTGGCCCAGGGAAGGGCTCTACCTCTTTCACCTGCCCTCGGGAACCGTCACGTGGCTTTGCGACCCGCAGGCATCGTGCTCGCATCCGCAATGGACCACCCTCACCCGGCCATCTCACCAAAACTGAAGTATGTCCTCTTCAACTCCGACATGACGGGCGTAGGGCAGGTCTACGTGGCGGAACTCACTGAGGAATTCCTCGAGGGGGCGGCCAGCGGATACACGTGTCAACACGCCACCTCAGTCTGACGCACCGATAGGGGCGATGGAGGAACAAGCGGCGGTTGACTCCGCACCGATCTGCCCGTAGGATATCTCTTGACAAGTCCGCTTTTCTCACAACCGAGTAGCGAGACTGCACGCAAGTTAGGTGAAACGGGTGTTTTTCCTTGCAGGCCGGCCGTTGGAGAATTCGGCAGAGCGCCTCACGACCTCCTCGGCGCGCCCGTTTCTATTGAACAACATGTGAGAAAGGCGGGCCGCAGAGGACTGTCTGTGACACATGCGGACTAAGACTCGGTTTTCGAGTCTTACCAACGCCGAGAAGCGAAGGCTTGTAGATCACGTGAGCGCCGGTACTTGCTCGAGCCATCCCGTGCCGCCCCCTAACCAGGCGACGCATGCCGTCGCCTGGTTGGCCGCCAACGCGACGGTTTTCGCATCCGCGGCGTGCATTATGGTGATCGAGCTAGTCGCGGGCCGCGCCATCGCTCCCTACCTGGGCCAATCTCTGTACACCTGGACGGCCGTCATCGGCATCGTCCTCGCCGGAATGTCGGTGGGCAACTACCTCGGCGGACGCCTGGCCGATCGGTTCGACCCACACAAAGCGCTGCCGCTCCTCTTCATCCTTGCCTCGCTCGGAACACTGAGCGTACTGCTCATTAATCCGCCCGTGGGCCAATGGCATGTCCTCCGGGGGCTGGCGTGGCCGGCACGGATCTTCTGCCATGTAATGTTGGTATTCTTCGCCCCATCCGCCTTCCTGGGCATGATCAGTCCCGTAGTCGCCAAGATGGCCCTCGATCTCGGCTACGCGACGGGACGCACCATCGGCAGCGTCTACGCCTCCGGCGTGGCCGGAAGCATTCTCGGCACCTTCTTAACGGGCTACTGGCTGCTCGCCATTATTGGCGTCAGAGCTATTCTCGGACTTGCCGCCGGAGGACTGGCTATTGTAGGCATCCTACATGGCTTCCGGGCCATCGCCCACACGGCCCGTGTCGCCCGCCCCGTGGCGTCCGTTCAGCCGAAAGCCGGTGTCCAGGCGGCTGAGACGATGACCACACTCCGCCTTTTGCTCCCATCCATCGCCGCCGTCTTCATTGCCGGCTTCTCGGTGATGGCGCTCGAGACGGTGGCCGGGCGCGTCGCCGCGCGCTTCTTCGGGCAATCGCTATACAGTTGGACAACCGTCATTGGCGTGGTTCTCACCGGGCTCACCCTGGGCGGCTACATCGGCGGACGCCTAGCCGACCGCTTTCCCATCGGGAAAGCTCTCGCCGTCGTGTTCATACTCGCCTCCGGCGCCTGCCTCGACGCTCCGGCGCTGGCGACCTGCCTCGGAACGTCCCCCCTGCTGGCCAAGTTGCCTGCGCCCGCGATACTGCCGATGCTTCTCATGGTAACCGTGGCCTACTTCGCACCATCCGTCCTCTTGGGGGCCGTTACGCCACTTGCCGCGAAACTCGCCCTGAACCAAGGCTGCCCCCCGGGGCGAACCGTAGGCATCGTGTATGCCGCAAACGTTGTGGGAAGCATCCTCGGCACGTTTCTGGCCGGCTTCTACCTCATCGCGGCCATCGGCGCCATGGGCCTCACCTGTGCCGTCACCGTCCTCATAGGATTCGTAGGCTTCTCATTCGCTCCGCGCAATAGGTGGGCGCGCCTATGGGCGGCGGTGTGCATCGTCGCCCTGCTCGCGTTGGCTGCCCCGGGAGAAATCGGCAGGGGCCTGGGCCGGGCCCTTTTCCTCCGATACCGAAGCATTCCCGGCACTATCTACGAGGACGAAAGCCAATACGCCTACATCACGGTGCGCATGCCCAATCCCGAGCGGCCGGCCCTCCGACAGATGTTCATTGACAAGATGATCCACAGCGAGATCGACCTGAATGCGCCGCTCCACCATCGCTATGTCTACGAACAGATCTATGAGGCCGTCCTGGCTAGGTGTTTTCCGCCCCCCTACCTGCTTCACACACTCGTAATCGGAGGCGGCGGATATACCTTCCCGCAGTTCCTGGAAGCCGCCTATCCTGATGGCTACGTCGAAGTGGCCGAAATCGATCCGGACGTCACCGAGGCCGCGTACAACGCCTTCGGCCTCCCCCGCGACACGGCCATCAATATCGTTCATCTCGATGCGCGAAATCGCGTGGATGATCTGGTGCGTCGAAAGCGCGCCGGTGAGGATGTTCCGTCCTTTGAATGCATTCTGGGAGACGCCTTCAACCACTACACCGTGCCGTACCACTTGACCACCCGCGAGTTCAATGAAGCCCTCAACGAGTTGCTCGCCGAGAACGGCATCTACATGCTGAATATGATCGATATCCTGGACTCGGGAAAGTTCCTGGGCGCAATCGTCAACACCTACAGGGAGACGTTCCCCTTCGTCGGCGTCATCAGCAATCACGCCATTTCCGAAAAACGCGACCTCTTCGTCGTCATTTGCGCCAAGCATCCTATCGAGTTGGGCGACATCCCCGACATCATCCGGCAGCGCTACAACTTCACGGGCAAGCTCCTTTCCCCCCAAGACTTGGACGCCCTGCGCCAACGCAGCGGAGGCCGGGTGCTTACGGACGACCTCGCCCCCGTCGAGAATCTCCTGGCGCCCGTGGTACGCCAAGCCGGCTTCTGGACGTACCAGGCTAGTCCGTACTCCCAGACACTCGAGCAGGCCAAGTACTTACTCGAAGAGCAGCGATTCGAGGAAGCCGCCGCGCTGTGTCTCGAAGCCACACAGGTGCGTCCAGGGGAGCCGGAGGCATACAATTGGCTGGGCATCGCGTTGATCAGCCTGAGCCGCGAGGAGCAGGGGATCGAGGCTTTGCGACGGGCCATCGGCATCGACCCCGGCTACGGCGCGGCCTACCGCAACCTTGCGTTGATACTCACGGATCGAGGCGACCTCGAAGACGTCCGCGCCGTCGTGGCCCAGGGGCAGAAGCACGGCGTCGAGTTCTCCGCAGGCCTTATGGGAAGGCTTCGGCCGTTGAAGCACACCGGGGAAAGCGCGCCGCACCCGTGACGGCGCAACGGATCACGCTTCGGCAAGCGAACGAATAAGCGCTAGATCAAGAGCGCCTTTCGCGCCCCATCCACGCTTGCCCGGCGGCGTCTTCGGCCGGAACACCTCGTAGAAGCCGTAGGCCCGGCCTGCCAGATCTTCCGGTGGGAACGAGTTCGCCAGATACGCCATCGCATCACGGGCTCGCGGTAGATCTTTGCCGAACTTCTGTTCGAGGTAGCGCTGCACTTTGCCCGGATCGATAGGCTCATCCTTGACGACGGCACGTACACCGTTGGATGTGCTCTTAGCGGGAACGGAACGCCCGCACAGGTCGATCCAGAACTCTTCTCCCAAACCGGACTTCTGCGGCTCCTCCCCCTCCCGCGTCTTTGGAGGGCCGAAAAAGCCGAGACTACGCCCCTTACTCTGCGCGTTGAGTCCGGCGAGGGCCTTTCCCAGAGTGAGCGAAGTTTGGGAGTCATGCCCCATGCGTTCAGCCACTACGGCCGCCCATAGCGTCAGGACCGGAGCCCGGTTCACCTCAAGTGTCTCCTCACCCATGCGCGTCTTCTCCCGGTTCAGCGGCTCTTGCCGCGGCAATGCATCGCAGGCACTCCACGTACCGTGGCGGCGTCGCCAAAAGGCCGGCGCAGAACGCTTCGAGCGCCGCGTCGTCCAGCGAGTCCACCCCCACGGCCCTGCGGTGGCGTTCATCGATACGGAAGGCCCAGAGAATCTCCCCCGCGTAGCGCGGCTGCACCGTCTCCTTCCGTGCTCGCCCTTGCTTTATCTGATCAAGAGCTTTGCGCCGGCGTTCGGATGAGGAATCGGATAGGCCGGCGTCATCGGATGGCAGGCCGTGAGCAAGGTTCACGGCGGCGGGAGCTTGAATCTTATCAAGTAGCCAGCCTCTGAGTTCGGCGTCGAGGATATTTGGCAGGAAGAGTTCTTCCGGCGGCGCCTGGCCCCCGCTTTTCAGCAAACGAAGTACCTGCACCGAGCGCTCCGAAAAGCGCTCGAAGCCTGGAATCCAGGTGTCGAGCGTCCTCCCTACAGGATCGGGCAAGGCAATTGCGAGCGTGATGCCCTCTCCCTCCGGCGAAGCGTCCAACCTGCCGCCGTGGCCCTCGACAACCGCCCGCCGTATCGACGCTATGTAGTGGCTATCGTCCGTCTGACAACCGGGCCCCGCCGCGCTAAAAGCCACGCCCGCTACGCGTGCGGCGACGTCGTAATCCGTCAACAGCGAAATCGCCCCCGCCCCCGGCAAGGACGCCAACGCGTGGCAGAGAGCGTTGGCAACCACGCCCCGTATCCTGCTTCGAGACATCACAATGGGTGGGACGTTTTCCTCGCACCACAGCTCAGTTTCGATGCCCCGAGCCACCAGACGCGGCTTGAAGTCCTCGACGACGTGTGTCAGCACGGCCACCAGATCCCCCGGCTCGGGACGCGTCTCCTGCGCGTCAATCATCGTCAGGGCATCTTGGACAGCCTTCAACGCTTCGCTCGTTTCGCCACGTGCGAGACGCTCTTCTGCCTCGCGAACCTTCGCCAGGAGTGCTCCCGCCTCTTCGTGAGACGCCGGGCATTCCCGCATCCCTTTGAGGCGCAACAGGAAGCCGTTGGCCGTCCTGTCGATCCGCCCGCCTCGTGTGGCGACCGTCCATCTCGCGCGGAGTTCATCGAGCGATAGCCTGAAGTAGCCGCCAAGCGCTATCTCCGTCGGCAGCGTCCCGGGCCCATCGAGGCTCACGGCAATCCCCGGTGTCTCCTCCCCTTCGAAAACCTCGACAAATACGCGAGACTCCGGATCCGGACGCACACCGCACAAGACGAGAAGTACACAGTCTGCTACCTGCGCGGGATCGCCAATGCAGTCCGCAGCCGGATCGATATCGAGAACATGCGGGATCGCTTGGAGCTCCGCAGTTCCCTCGCGGATAAGCCGGCCGGGATTGTACTGCTGATAGACGGGAGGGCGATGGATTTCGAGGTAGGTGCGGCAGGCCGCAAGCGCCCGCGCCGTCTCCTCCGGCTTCTCCCCTTCTTGCACAGAGCCGCCGGACTGCAGCCGCTCCCGGACATACGCCAGAATCGGCTCAGCCGTCTCCATGATCGCGCCCATGGAAAGTAGTTTAGGCCAATTCCGGCGCGCATGGAAGTCCCCGATCCCTTGGGCGGTCGAATGGATGAATCCCAGGAGCACTCTGGTAGAATGCGGCCGTACCATCTGTCTCGTCAGCCCGAGGACTTCGGAGTAAGAGAAGGCCGGAGAGGAGAGTGTATGGATCAGCGAAGAGAGCCGTTCAAGCGGCTGGTGATATTGGGCGAGAGTACCGTCGAGGGCGGGCCATGGCTGAGCGATCCCACCGATCGGTTCGCCGACGTGCTCGTGCGCTTGATCAACACGTGCCAAGACCGGCCCGTGGAATACCACAACAAGGGCATCGGCGCGAACGCCATCTCCCCACGGAGTCCCGGCTATGAAGCATCGAGGAAACCGAGCGCCATCGAGCGGTACCGCGAGGACGTGATCGCCCTCGAACCGGATCTCTTCGTCCTGTGCTACGGCCTCAACGACATGCGCGCCGCCATGCCCGTCGAGGACTTTGCCGCCGACATGTCCACCATCATCCGTGGCGTTAAGGCCGCGTGCGCGCCTGTGACGGTACTAACCACCGTCTACCACATGACGGCGTGGAAGAGCTATCCCCCCTTCGACCGCGGCGGCCCCGAACTCACGCGTGATTACAATGCCGCCATTCGCCGCCTCGCCGAGGAGCACGACGGCATCCTCGCGGACGTCTGGCAGGCGGAGGGATGCGCCGACTGGTTGATCGACTTCGATGGCGTACACGCCAACCGCGTCGGCAACCTCGTCATCGCCCATCGCATATTCGAGGCCCTCGCGCACCACGCCAGCGGACTTAGCCTCAAAGCGTTCGCCGATCAGCGTGACACCAAATGGACGAAAGACACCACGGCCAGCCGCGCCGACGTTGGCGATCCCTTCAAGAAAACGTGGTGAATCGAAGTCGCCGGGCCTCACCCAGGCAGCGGCACGGCGGCGTAGATGAGGTCGTGGCGGTTGTAATCGAAGGCGAGGTGGACGTAGCCCCCGGCTTCATCCACAAAGCCGTCGGGATATTGGAGCCGCCCGGGGAAATCGGTGATAAGGGCTTTGTGAGGCCAGGATTGCATATCGTCGTCGGAGGCCCACAGGGCGAGCGGATTGCGGACACTTGCGTCGGGATTGTGAATCAAGATAATGCGGCCGGTGCTTAACCGGTGAAGGCGGAACTTCGCCCCCGGATTCGGGATATCCGTGGGCGCACAAGTAGACCACGAGCGGCCGCGGTCGCTCGATTCGGAACGCACGAGCCTCCCGGTGCGGTCGGCCCGGATGAGCATCACCAGCCTGCCATCGGATAGCTCGACGACATTGTTCTCCGCCCAGCCCGCCGTCGGGCCGGTGTCCTCAGAACGGCGCCATGTCCGCCCCTGGTCGCCGCTGATGAGGACGCCGTTGAGCGCTTGTTCATGGGAGCCGTCCGTCTTGGGCGGAGCATCCGGATTCGGCATGGTGTCGTACGTCTGATACGGCAGGAACCACTCACCCCAGGTGCTTGCATAGAGATTCCTGATGAACGTGCGGCGCGGCATGGCCTCGAACGCCGCCGGCTCGGACCACGTGCGTCCGCTGTCGGCACTGGAGATGGTGAAGTTGCGCCAGTTTTCAAAACGACCACCATGGCTCACGCCGTGCAGGACGACCCGACCCTCCTGGACGTACGCCTCCGTCAAGAGACATGCCTTATCGGGAAACCGCAGCACCGGCTCGGCCGACGACCACGTCGCGCCGTGATCCGTCGACCGGCATTGGGCGATGTAGTTCTCTTTGCGCGGCTCCTTGTCGCCCCCGGTCATGAAGAGGATGGCCCAGTCGCCATTCGGCATTAGGCGAAGCGCCTGGTCGCACACACAGTGGTCGGGCGGCGTTCCTTTGTACACATGAACCAGCTTCACCCTCATAGCACCTCCTTCGATGCCCTCGGCCGCCGCGCGTCCCCAGGAAAAAGGCCGGAAGCCGTGAAACGCCGCTGCCGCCGCCCCCAACGCCTTCAACGCCGCGCGGCGAGAGACAGGCCGGCCGTGAGACGTCGCTTCGCTCACCCGCCGGCGACCTCGATACGGATGGCATCTCCGGCGTTGACGGTGCCAAGGAGCGTGGCGTCGCCTTCAACCTTGCCGATAATATTGGCGTTTGTCACGAGTCGGCACTCATTGCCTTCCGAGATCGGAGTAGGACCGAAGGGAATGGCTACGGAATCGCCCTGCACCCAGAAGCAAATCGTGCCATGTGGCACCACTTGACAGGCGCCGTCTTCCATTTTGGCCTCCACCGGCACCTCGAAATAGACCTCGTCGCCCCAAGTATTTGCGAGAGAGACACATGGCAGGGCCGCGGCGACCTGCCGGGCCGTCTCCGTGTCGTTCAACGTCCCGAAAACCTCGCCACCGTCCCATGCAATCCGAATGCGCATCGCTCCCTCCCTGATCGGCGGCTCGCCCGTCTCGCCGTGCCGACACTCTTATCACGTGTACTCGGCAAGTTCAAGGATCACCCCGTCGGGATCGTGAAAATAACACAGCGTCTTCCGGCCCGCCTCGTGCTGCACCACCCGCCCGTCCACCGACGTGGGCGGGTTGATGAACGCCACCCCCGCCGCCCGGAGGCGCTCGTACACCGCGTCCATGTCCCGCACACGGAAAGCCAAGTGGCGCATGCCTAAGGTGTTGGGCAACGCGTTCTCCGGAATCATGGCGCCCGGGGGCGAGCGGTATTCGAGCAACTCGATCCGAAGACCGCCGTCCGGCGCCTCAATGTAGACCAGGTCCGCGCAAACGTCCGCCAGCCCGACGACCGCCTCAATCCAATCCCCTTCGAGCCGCGCCCGGCGAACCTCCTTGAAGCCGAGCAGGTCCACATAGAAACGAACGGACCGCTCGAGGTCGCCTACCACCAGATTGATATGATCAATGGATTCGATCATCGAAACTTCACTCCACAATTTGGTTTCCAGTGCTCGCGAAATGTACCTTGGCACGCCCACCGTCCGCAAATCCGGCACAATGGATACTGGCGCACTCCAAGTGAATCCGCCCGACGGCAGTCGGAAGCAAAGAAGACTTGACCCCCTTGCCTTGTGCGAGCACTATGATCCAAGTAACAAATGCTACGAGTTCTACCGTTGGGGGCGCGTATGCTGACACTATTCAAGCCCGAATTCCAGGGAATCCTGGACGTCGCCAACATGCCGGAGGATTTCGCGGCGCGGGTCGAGGAGCGCGTGAACCAAGGGCTATTCATCCGGGGCAGCCGTCGCCGCGCCAATTACGTAGTCCGGCGCCGCTCGCGCGCTCGAACGCATCCTGCGGGACACATTGGAGGGAACACCGGGCGAGAGCAACCAGCCTGTCGGGACATCTTGAGTTTCAGCCTGAATCGGCGACGCGCTCAAGTTCCCTCTCCCGATTCCAAGGGGTGCTCAAAGCGCGCTGGCGCGCCGCCGTGGCACACGGAGGCCCAATCAAGCAGTTCATTCCTCGTATGCCATACCGCGAACCTGGCACAGACGTTGACAGCGGCCATTTCGGCTTCGGTTGCATCGGTGAAATCGGTGCCGAGGCCACGCGTAATCTCAATCAGGCGCTCGGGCGTTCCGATAAGCGGCTCCGCGCGGCAAAGTTCAGCCAGATAGCGGTATTCCGCGGAGTCCTCCCCTTCCCCCAGGAAGGGAATCCAATCGGCGAAGCCGAAGCGGACGTATGCGTAGGCACCCGCATCAGCCCGGGCGGCCATCAACGCCTGAAACGCATCCTGGCCGGTTTGCCAAGAGATGTTAAATGACGCCTGAATCTCCCGAAACCAGCCTTTTTTCAGCGCCTTTTCGCCTTTTTCGGGTGCCCGTAGTGCCAAACGCGACGCGTCGAGTCCAATCAGCAGGGGACGGCGACGGGGCGGCTGCTCCTCTGCAAGCCGCTCCAACACCCGGCTGATGACGTACACGCCCCGATTGTCCACGAGGCCCCCGTCTTTGATCTCGTACGTTCCCGCGTAGCCTTCCTGACGCCGGGCGCGCTCCATCCGTCTCCGCACCGGCCCGTCGAGTCCGTCAAACACCCACGGCTGATCCGCGCGCACCGTCATCAGCCCGGAGCGCATGTGTCCCGGATACGAGATGCTGTTGTAGCAGGCCTCTCCAAGCGGGTAGGCCATAGGATCGGAGTGGAAGCTTTCAAAGCTCTGGATTCCCACGGCCCAAGGCGCGCCGAGTTTCTCGTCCAGGCAGTAGCGATAGGGCAGGCGAGTCTCCATAAACGGCACGCCGGGGTCGTTGATGACGGCCGCGCCGAGCAGCAGCACCGGCGTTCGCGGGAGATCGCCGAAGGTCAGGCCGCTGGCAGGTTTGAACCACTTCCCCTCAAAGTACAGCGCTGCCAGCGCCCCCGAAACGAACGCCCGCGTATTCATGTCCACGCCCCAGTCGCGCACGAGCCAGTCGGGCCGCACGGCAAGGCGCTTCAGCCCATACGCACAAACGTCCAGGTTGAAGCAATCCGGCCACTGATCAATCTCGAATGCGGGCGGGCAATGGCCGCCGTAGTCCAGGGCGAGCAAGGCCGCCGGGATAGCACCCGTGGAGACTCCGGACAGATAGTCCAGCTCCTCGAACAGGTTGACGCGCAGGGGGCCGTCGGGAGCGTCCACAATGAGGTCGCCGAGCGCCCGGAGTTGTTCTGCAACCGCGGCGCAAAAGAGGATGCCTCGCGTACCCCCGCCGGAGAACGCCATCCCGACGGTGTGGGTCCCTTCAAAGGAGCCCGGTGCGGGGGTGTCCACGTAGACGTGGTAAGGCGTTGGGAACGCCTCTCTTCCGCCCTCCCCAAGGCTATCCCACGTGTCGATGGCGCGTTGGACGGCTGGAGCATCGGCATTGGGGAGCGGCTCGTTACCGGCGCGATCCAGACGAACGGCCGGGAGTGCGTAATCGGCGTATCGAACGAGGGCGCATCCAGGACAAAGCGCCAGAAGGGCGAGCGCCGTCATTCCCCACACAAATCGCCAGGACATGTGGCGCCTCCGGTGCTGCACTCGTGCTCCCATGCGCGCGGGCATCCGTCAGCGGCGTGAGCCCTTCATGAAGCGCTCCGTCTCCCGGGCCACGTCCCGTTCACGGATGGTGGCGCGCTTGTCGATAATCTGCTTGCCGCGGCAGAGGCCCAGCTCGACTTTCGCCCTGCCTTGCTTGAAATAGGCACGCAGAGGAACGAGTGTGAGGCCCTTTTCGGCAATCTGCGAGCCAAGTCGGAGAATTTGCTGCTTGTGCATCAGCAGGCGGCGCGTGCGCTCCGGCTCGTGATTATAGATGTTGCCCTGCTCGTAAGGACTGATATGCGCGCCCACCAGAAACAGCTCACCCCCGATAACGTCTCCATAGGCGTCCTTGAAAGTCAGCTTGCCGGCCCGCAGCGACTTCACCTCGGTGCCTCGCAGCTCGATTCCCGCCTCGAAACGTTCGATGACGTGGTAATCGCGCCGCGCGCGCCGGTTTTGAGCAATCAGCTTCTCACCCATCTCCTGAATCCATCTCTCAGCATATGCAAAGGCGTGCCGGGGAAAAGGGGACATGTTCCAAGCGCCGTCTCCGGCGCGTCCACGCATCCCGTCTTCCGGCCATCGCAGATTCCTTCGCACGCTTTCAGCGCGACACGCCGCCACGCGACGGCCTTCCCGAAACCAGCCGCAAGTATACGAAATGACGCGGAAGAACGACAAAGGCACTCACCTCAGTCGGAAGCCCCAAGTATCTGATGCGGATTGCCCGGCGCCCCGAACGGGGCGCTCGCGTGTAGCCGTGGGCGGGCGACGCGAGCCCACGGACACGGGATCTCCCCGTCAAAAGCCCCGAATAGTGTGATAGCGCTTCAGCTTCACAGTCAAATGTACTCCTCGTCGAAATCGACACCGTGGCCCTCAAGCAGCGCTCTGAATCCTTCCCTGAAATCCGCCTTGCGGTGATAGCAGTCGCGGCCGCCCCATTCGGGGCTTTCACTGGGCTGGGCCGGTTTCCGTGGGCTCGCTTCGCTCACCCACGGCTACATGCGGCTGCCCCCTCCGGGGGGCGGGATTGTTGAGATCCCGTGTTCATGGGTGAGCAGAGCGAATCCACGGAAACATGCGGACGCCACGGAGGGCTACACGCATGTCCCGCCGAGCGGAGCCGCATCCCACCAGGAACCGCACGTTCAGGCAGACTTCTACCGGAGTGGGAGCCCCTTGAGGACGCCGTGTTGGACGGGAATAGGCTAAAACGGACACAGGCCCCCTCGCGGCGCTGCACATGGGGGGCCGCCCCCGCACTCCACAGGGAAAATGTGGATCTGGCCGGCCCGCTTTTGCAGTAGGGCGGGCCATCCTATATACTCACGCCAGTCCCCAAAGGCTCGGAGGAATGCTCCCGTGAAAAAAGTCGAGGCCGTCATCAAGCCGTTCAAACTCGAAGAAGTCAAAGAGGCCCTTGCCGGTGTGGGCGTTAAAGGCATTACCGTCACCGAGGTCAAAGGCTTCGGGCGGCAAAAAGGCCACAAAGAACTCTATCGCGGGGCCGAATACGTGGTCGAATTCCTCCCCAAGGTCAAGGTCGAGACGGTCATCACCGACGACAAGCTCGAGGCCGTGGTCGACGCCATCGTGAAGGCCGCCTCCATGGGCCGCATCGGCGACGGCAAGATCTTCGTCTCATCCATCGAAGACGTCATCCGTATCCGCACGGGCGAATCCGGCGAAGTAGCCGTGTCATAGACGCCTGATTGGCGCCGAGGGACGGCCCGCATCAGAGGTCGTACGTACTTCGCGCTGCATGAAGGGCCCGCGCGCATCTATTCGTTTCCCACATTGACGCGTTCTCCCCTCGGTGTTAGCATCGCCGCATAGCGCGCGGAGACCTCGTGTCGCCGCCCGCAGATAGGTGGCCGTGCACAAGACACTTCAGACCCCCTACAGTAGACGCGCCGTGCTCCTCGTGGCGTTGGCCTTGGTGGGCGCGACGATCATCGCCTACGCCCACGTCCTAGGCTGTGGATTCGTCGAATACGACGACACCGTCTACGTGACGGAGAACTTCCGCGTCCAGGCCGGGCTGACTTGGGACAACATCCGCTGGGCCTTCACCACCTTCTTCTTCTCCAACTGGCATCCCCTCGCGTGGTTATCGCACATGCTCGACTGCAATCTGTCTGGCCTGAGGCCGGGCGGGCATCACGCCACGAGCCTGATACTCCACCTCGTCAACACGCTCTTGCTTCTCGCCATCCTGCGCCGCGCCACCGGCTCGCTCTGGCGCAGCGCGTTCGTCGCCACCGTGTTCGCGCTGCATCCGCTGCACGTCGAGTCGGTGGCATGGATCGCCGAGCGCAAGGACGTGCTCAGCGCCTTTTTCGGACTGCTTGCCATATGGGCCTACATCGCTTACGCCGAGCGCCGCCACGTCCCCCGCTACCTGCTGGTACTGTGCCTGTTTGCGCTGGGACTCATGGCGAAAGCCATGGTGATCACCTTGCCCGGTATCCTCCTGCTCTTGGACGTGTGGCCGCTGCGCCGGCTGGATCTCGCCAAACCGCTCGACAAGGCCACGATGGCACGCGCCGCCGGACTGCTCCTGGAAAAGACGCCCCTATTCGCCCTTTCCGTGGCTGCGGCGCTCTTAAACATCCTGGCTCAAGGCCGCAGCGGCGCGGTGGCCTCGTTCGAGGCCTTCTCGATGCGGGCGCGCATCGCCAATGCGCTCATCAGCTACATCGCTTATATCGGCAAGGCCATCTGGCCGGTACGCCTCGCCGTGCTCTATCCTCATCCCGGCGAAGACGTCTCGATAGGCTATGCCGTCGCCGCCGCGGGCCTGCTGGCCGTGATATCGGCCGCGGCGCTGATGTGGGCCCGGCGACGCCCCTACCTGCTCGTCGGCTGGCTCTGGTACGTCGTGATGCTCCTGCCCGTGATCGGGATCGTCCAAGTGGGAAGCCAAGCCATGGCGGATCGATACGCTTACCTGCCTCTCATCGGCCTATCCATCATGCTGGCGTGGAGCATTCCGGAACGCCTGTTAGAGAGTCGCTCGGCACACACGGGACTGGCCGCCTGCGGTATCTTGATCCTGGCCGCCATGACGGCGAAGACATGGGATCAAGTCCGGTACTGGCGGGACGGCGAAGCCCTTTTCCGGCACGCACTGGCTGTCACTGAGGACAATGCCATCGCCCACAGCGGCCTCGGCGACGCGCTTTGGAGACAGGGGCGAGCCGACGAGGCCATAGAGCACCTCAGGGCCGCACTCGCCATCGCGCCGGACCTCGGCGAGGCCCACAACAACCTCGGCGTCGCCCTGTGTGAGCAGGGGGCCATGGACGAAGGCCTCGACCACCTCAAGGCCGCAACACGCCTCAGGCCGGAGAATCCCCGTTGGGCGTGTAATCTCGCCAATGCGTTGGTAGAGCAAGGCAAGGCCGATGAAGCGGCCCGGTTCTACCGCCGCGTGCTCGAGATCGACGCCGATTGCTACCAGGCGCACAACGGCCTCGGAAGCATCCTGCTCGAAGCCGCCGACTACGAAAGAGCCGCCGGCCATTTCGCCAAGGCCATCGAACTTGATCCGAAGTCCGCGGAGGCCCACGCCAACCTTGGGGCCGCGCTGGCCGCCCAAGGGGATGGAGCCGCGGCGGCGGAGCAATTGTTTGAGGCCCTTCGCCTCCAACCGGAGAATGCCCCCGCCCACGTCAATCTCGGCGTGCTCATGGCACAACAGGGAGACACCGCCGCTGCCGTCGAGCACTTCACCGACGCCTTGCGGATCGACCCCGCCCATCCGGACGCGCATTACAATCTAGCCATCGCGCTTATGGGAAACGGCCAACCTAGACAGGCACGCGAGCACCTGGAAACGGCCTTGGCCTCCCGGCCGGACTGGGCCGCCGCACGGGAACTCCTCGAAGACATCGCCCGCCAAGCCGCCGACTCGCCTCAAGCAGCTCCGGGCGCCCATCCGGGCGAGTAGCGCGGGGGCCGCTCTCCGGAGTAGCGTTGACGCGGGCGCGAGTAGTTGTTAGCATCGCAACGGCTACCGGTTTGTGATCTCGCGACACGGCCCACGGGCGGAAAGGCAAGCGTGCAAGGGCTCCCGCAGACTCCTCGAGAACGGCGCCACGCGGTGATCGCGGCCTGTCTCCTTGTTGCCGTGACGGCAGGGATTTACGGCCAGGTCCTCGGCCATGCATTCGTGGACTACGACGATAACACCTACGTCACGCAAAATCCGCGCGTCCAGATGGGCCTGACGCGCGAGGGAATCGCCTGGGCGTTCACGAGCTTCTCGGAAGCCAACTGGCATCCCCTTACCTGGCTCTCCCATATGCTTGATTGCACTTTGTTCGGCGTGAATCCGCGGGGACATCACGCCACGAGTCTGGCTCTGCACATCGCCAACACGCTGCTGCTGTTCATCATCCTCCACCACGCCACCAGGGCCCCATGGCGGAGCGCCTTCGCGGCGGCCCTCTTCGCGTGCCATCCGCTGCACGTCGAGTCCGTGGCCTGGGTGGCCGAGCGCAAGGATGTCTTGAGCGCCTTCCTGGGCCTCTTGGCCATCCGGGAGTACCAGGCCTATGCTGAGAAGCCGAGCGTGTGGCGCTACCTGTTGGTGTTCATCTTCCTCGCTCTGGGCCTGACGGCCAAGCCGATGCTCGTCACGCTGCCGGCGGTCTTGCTCCTGCTCGACGTATGGCCCTTGCGGCGCCTCGACCTCTCCGGCGCTTCGCCTGCCGGGGCCGCCAGGCGGATCGGCGTCTTGACGGTGGAGAAGGCGCCTCTGTTCGCCCTGTCGGCGGCGTCGAGCCTGCTGACGATCCTCGCCCAAAGCCACGGTGGCGCCATGAAGTCATTCCAGGCGTTTTCACTGCAAACGCGCGTCGCCAACGCCCTCATCAGCTATGTCGCCTACATCGGCAAGACCGTCTATCCCACGCGGCTCGCCGTGTTCTACCCGCATCCCGGCGGAGGCGTCTCCCCGGTATACGCCGCGGCGGCAGGCGCGCTCCTCTTACTCGTGTCGCTCCTCGCCTTGAGGTGGGTTCGCCGCCGCCCCCACCTGTTGGTGGGCTGGCTGTGGTACCTCGTCATGCTCCTGCCCGTCATTGGGATCGTGCAAGTCGGCAGTCAGGCAATGGCCGACAGATACACGTACCTGCCCCTCATAGGACTCTCAATCATGCTCGCCTGGGCCATACCAGACCGCCTCCTCGAACGCCGGTGGCCGCGGAGAAGTCTTGCCGTAGCCGCGGTGATGCTCATTGCCGCGCTGAGTGCCGGCGCATGGCGGCAGGTGGGCTATTGGCATGACGGTGAGGCGTTATTCGCACACGCGCTGGCCGTCACGACGAACAACGCCGTCGCCGAGAGCGGCCTCGGAGACGCCCTTCTCAAGAAGCACGAGGTGGACAAGGCCGTCGAGCACTTCCGGGCCGCCCTGGAGATCGCCCCGAACTTGGGCGATGCGCACAACAACCTGGGCGTCGCCCTTTGCGAGCAGGGCAAAGTGACGGAGGGCATCGAGCACATCGAGACGGCCTTGCGGCTCGAGCCTAACCAGGCCAACTGGGCCTACAACCTAGCCAGCGCCTTCGCGAAAGCCGCGGAACGAGACAAAGCCATCGAGATGTACAGGCGGGCGCTCGAACTCGAGCCCAATCTCTTCGAGGCGCATAACGACCTCGGAACCGCCCTCCTCAACGCAGGCAAGTACATCGAGGCGGAGCGGCATTTCATACAAGCCGTTGCGCTCCATCCGGATTCCGCGCCCGCGCACAATAACTTGGGCGCGGCCCTCGCCCGCCAACACAAGGCCGAGGCAGCGGCAAACCAGTTCCTTGAGGCCATACACCTCGACCCGGACAGCAGTCTCGCCCACATCAACTTGGGCGCCTTAATGGCCAGGCAAGGCAATACCGCGCTGGCGGAAGAGCACCTCCGGGAGGCGATCCGAATCGATCCCGAGTTGGTCGAACCTCGCGTCCGCCTTGCCACGCTCTACCTTGAGCAGGGGCAGGCGGCCGAGGCCGAGACGCTACTGAATGAGGCCGTGCGCCTGGAGCCGGGCGACATCACGGTGTATAACCTGTTAGCCGAGGCTCTTACCAAGCAGGGGCGCCCAGAGGAAGCGGTGGCTTGGCTTGAAGAGGTACTCCTCGTGAATCCGAGGCAGGCGAACGCCCACTATAACCTCGGCATAGCCCTGGAGGAATTGGGCCGCCATGACGAGGCGCGGGAGCACCTCGAAGCGGCGCTCGACCTCCGCCCCGACTGGAGCGACGTGGCGGACATGCTGAACCAGCCCGACCCCGCGGCGGAGACAAGCGCTCCGCTCGACCGGCCGGCTACCGGGCCGGCAGAGTGATGCTGCGCTTCTCGTCGTCTTCCTGATAGCGGAAGAAGGTGGCGATGTGCCCCACCAGTCCAACCACCTGGCTCCGCGTCCGCGTTGCGATGGCCTCGGAAAGCTCGTGTTTCTCGTCCTTATGCTCCAGAAACTTGACTTTGACGAGCTCGTTCGCCTCCAGGGCGACGTTAACCGCCTCTGTCACGGAATCAGTCAGGCCCGCTCTGCCTATGAAAACCGTTGGTTCGAGGTGATGCGCTAGGCGCTTGAGATACTTCCGGTCGGCTCCGGTGAGGTTCTTCATAGGCGTTCCCTTCCTTCGATTCGGCGCTGGCGGGGTGGAATCCCTGGGCAGAAAAGAGGCGCCCAAGAGCTCGTCATGGCCTGTGGCCTCATCTATATCATTCGTCGGAACGGCAGGGACTATTCCACGGCCGCACGGACGGCCTCGGCAAAGGCCTCCGCGTTCTTGGTGATGCCGGCGAAATCCCGCTTGGCGACCAGCGCCTTGTCCACGAGGTTGCCGCCGACTGCCAGAGCAGCCGCGCCTGCCTTCAGGAACTCGCCCACGTTGTCCACCTTCACGCCGCCCGTCGGTACTAGCGGGATCTGAGGCAGAGGCCCCTTGATGGCCTTCAGGTAGCCGGGCCCGCCGACGCTTGCGGGAAACACCTTGACAAGGTCCGAGCCCTGCTCCCACGCCGCCAGAATCTCGGTCGGCGTGTAAGCTCCTGCCACAACAGGTTTTCCATACCGACGCGCCATCTGGATAACGGGCACGGAAAGCGTCGGACTGACAACGTATTCCGCCCCCGCCAGAATCGCCATCCGGCAAGTTTCGGCGTCGAGCACGCTTCCCACGCCCAAGAGAACATCGGCACCGGCCAGACGAGCCGCGGCCGTCTCGATGCACGCCAGCGCGCCCGGCGTCGTCATGGTGACCTCGATGCAGTGGACGCCGCCTTCCGCCACGGCTTCGACAACGGTTACGAGGTCATCGCCCCCGGTATCGGCACGCACCACGGCGACAATCCGCTTCTCTAGCAGATACTGGATGCAGGAATACTTGTCCATACGGCCTCCCTTGTGGGTAACTCAAGCGAATTCGACCACAGGCCAAGCTGTCATGTCAAGGCCCGGCGCTCCGCACGGTTGCCGCCGTGCCGGAAGCGTGACGCCCCCCCTCCGGGTGTGCTACGATCCGGTCGGCTGAAAACAAGAGAAAGGAAGACTTGATGGCAGTACTGCGCGTTTCAGGGATCCAGATGGAGGTGTCGCAGAATCTTGAAGACAACCTCCCCAAGATCCTGACTCATATTGAGGAGAGTGACGCTGATTTCATCGTGTTCCCGGAGATGAGCCTTACCGGATACCATGGGGAGTTCTGCGATGAAGCGGCTCACGCCGCCTGGAAGAGGATTGCCGCCGCCTGTCGGCAATCCTGCGTCACAGCCATTGTCGGCACCGGTTGCCGACAGGACGGCGCCGTCTATATCCAGTCCCGGATCTACTCCGACGAGGGCACCCTCCTCGGAACCCATGAGAAACTGGTGCCCACTTCAGGCGACCGGGAGTTCTGTCAGCCCGGCGAGGAACTTCGCGTCTTCACGCGGCTCGGCATTACATTCGGGTGCCTAATCTGCAATGATTTGTGGGTGACGCCCGGATGCGGCCCCTATCCGGATCCCCGGCTCACCTGCCAACTGGGCAAAAAGGGCGCGCAGGTGATCTTTCATTCAATCAACTCCGGTTCAAGCGCAATCCACATTCCCTACCATGAGTCCAACCTTGCGCTCCGCGCCATGGAGAGCAAAGTGTATATCGTCACCGCGAACGCGGCCGTGCCGAATGGCGAGGTCAATGCGGCCACCGGAGTCATGTCGCCCGAGGGAACCTGGCTTGTGCAATGTCCCCGAGCAGGCGAGCACATCTGTTCCTGCGATATCGACGTCGTGCCGGACTGACGGAAGACAAACGCAGCAGCCCCATCTCGCCATCAAGTGCGGGCGAGCATATTGGGGCCATTCTTGCGGCTGGTAGCATGAAAAGGCCGTGGGCCGCCACAAGCGTCTAGGCCCCAGAGCCTCCCAAGCGCCGTGTCCCCGATGTGGGAAACGGAAGAACGAGATATGGTCGAGTATCAATGAGCGCGTTTGGCATAGAGATAGCAAGAGAGAACTTGTGCGTCTTCGCGGATGGCCTCTCAAAACGCCAAGCCTTGGACCAATTGGTCGAGGCGTTGGCTGCGGGAGACGCCGTCACTGATCGCGAGGCGTTCAGCCGGGCCGTATATGAACGCGAGGCCGTGCAAAGCACCGGGATAGGCGGCGGCGTCGCCATACCGCACGTCAGGATCAAGGAGGTAATGCGCCCCACCATCGGCGTCGGTGTTTCACAGTCGGGCATCGAGTTTGGCGCCCTTGACAGTGCCCCGGCCCATGCGGTCGTGTTGTTTGCGATGCCGGCCGGCTCGCAGAAACAATACCTCAATCTTCTGGCGCAGGTAATGCTTGCCCTCAAAACGCCGGGCTTTCGAGAGCGCCTAACCGCATGCCGCTCCGTTGACGCACTCTGGTCGCTCCTGAACGAGTCGTAACTCAAGACGCGGGGGTCGCTGGCCCCGACGAAATAGGCATATTCGCTTTGCCGGGTCCCCGTGAGACGCGTAAAGGAAACGGGCCATGAAACTGTCTAGTCTGCTGGTTGTCGACCATACCGTCCCCGATCTGGAGGCGCGCACGCTGGCCGAAGCAGTTCCGGAGATCCTGCGCCGCGTCGAACACTTCAATCCGGGCGAGCCCGTTGACGCGCTTGTCCGGGCCGTACTCCGCCGGGAAGCACAGGGCAGCACTGCCATGCAGAACGGCATCGCTATCCCTCACGCTCGCGTGCCCGCGCTGCGCGACTTCTACGTCTTTCTGGGCGTCGCCAAGACCCCTCTCGAGGAGAAGGGATTTGACGGACTCGCCATCGACCTGGTCTTTCTCATACTCGCCAGCGATCAGAAAAACACGGTGATGCTTCAGACAATGGCCGCCATCGGTAGCCTCGCAAAGGACTCCGACTGCCTGGCCAAGATCCGGCATGCCGATTCCGCAAAAGCCATCTGGCAGCCCCTGGACGAGGGCGATTTCCAGGTCAAAAAGGGGCTCTTCGCACACGACCTCATGCATGCGCCGCCCGTAGTGGCACGCGAGGACATGGCCCTCGGAGAACTCCTCGACGCCTTCTTCCAGCACCAGGTATATGCCGCGCCGGTGTGTTCTCCCGACGGGCAAGTCGTAGGCTCCGTGAGCACAGGCGAGATCGTCGACGCCGCGTTCCCCGAGTACATGTCCCGGATGCGCGATATCGCGTTCCTGGCGGAATTCGAGCCTTTTGAGGAGTTCTTCAAGAAAGAAGCGACAATCCGCGTCGGGGAAATCATGAATCCGCATCCTCTCGTGGTGGACACTGACGAACCAATGATCCAGGTGGTGTTCCGGATGAAGTCCGAGCAGCGCGGCATCGCTTTCGTCCAGGAAAAGGGCCGATTGGTGGGCGTTATTGGCCGAAACGACATCGTATCAAGGATTCTACGGGCCTGATGACGCCGCACATGATCATAGCCGTGGTCGTTTTCCTGGTGACTTACGTGGCCATTCTGTCCGAGAAGGCCCATAAGACCGTGGCGGCCATGTTGGGCGGCTCCTTGATGATTGTGCTGGGCGTGGTAAGCCAGGAAGAGGCCTACGCCGCCATCGACCTCAGCGTCCTGTTTCTTCTTACGGGCATGATGGTCCTCGTGCACTTCCTTGCCGAGAGCGGCTTTTTCGGCTACGTAGCCATTCGGCTGGCTCAACTTGCCAAAGGCCGGCCCATCCCTCTGATCATCTTGTTGTGCCTCGTCACCGGCTTCCTCTCGGCGCTCGTAGACAACGTTACCACGGTGCTGCTCATTGCCCCCGTCACCTTTCTCATCACAAGCCAACTCGAGGTATCCCCGCTGCCGTACCTGCTGTTTGAGGCCATGGCCTCCAACGTGGGCGGCACCGCCACCCTCATAGGCGATCCTCCCAATATCCTCATCGGGAGCGCCGCGGGACTGAGTTTCAACGCCTTCCTCTTCAATCTGGGGCCCGTCACACTCGTGTGCCTGCTGGGCTTGGTCGCTGCCGCGGCCTTCTTTGTCCGGAAGGAAGCCCGTGTTCCGCGAGATGCGCGCGCCAAGGTCATGGAGATGGACGCCAATCGCGCCATCACCAATCCGGCCCTTCTCATCAAAACAGCCGCCGTCATTCTGCCTGTCTTCGCCGGATTCCTGCTCCACGACACGCTTGGACTCGAACCGGCTACGATAGCCCTCACGGGGGCCGCGGTCCTGCTCCTTATCACCCGGGCAGAGCCCGCCGAAGCATTCAAGGCCGTCGAATGGACAACGCTCTTCTTTTTTGTCGGCCTATTCACGCTCGTCGACGGGCTTCGCGCCCCTGGACTACTTGCCAAGGTGGCTCAGGGCATGCTGTCCCTCACGAATCACAATCTACTCGCCACATCGATGGTTCTCCTGTGGTTCTCCGCGCTCGCCGGCGCCGTGATCGGCGCGGTTCCCCTCGTGACGACCCTGATCCCGGTGGTCCATCACCTGATCCCCGAAATCGCCACCCACGGCTCCCTTGACCCTGGCATCGTCCATCAGGCGCTCTGGTGGTCGCTCGCCCTCGGCGCATGCCTGGGCGGCAACGGCACCCTTGTCGGCACCGCCGCCAACGTCGTCGTAGTGGACATTGCCCGCAAAAACCACTATCAGATCTCCTTCATGCGTTTCATGGCCTACGGCATGCCCGTGATGCTCGCGTCGCTTATCATTTCCACCCTCTACATCCTGTTCCGCTACGCAACCTGACGGCACAAGAACGCCGAGGAACTGCCCCCGAATCGCCTTCCCAGGCCCGTGCCGATGTCCCCAGGCTCTTGACAGACTACCGCTTGAGCCTTAGTCTGTCCGATAGGCTCTGAGGAGGAATTCCTACCAAGGGGACAGCAGCTTTCCAGCATTCCAGTCACTTCCGGGAGACCCTAAAGAGGAGGGCGAGGCCATGCGCGGCTTACGGCACTATATCACCATTGGTTGCATCGTACTCATTGTCGTCAGTATCGCCGGGTGTCCGCGGCGACGCACCACCGTAACCATCACGACCGACGCAACCACCGTGGCGGTGGCCGGAGCGATCACGCTTTCCGCCACCTCAACAGACGCCGACGACACCTCATTCTCGTGGTCGTCGAACGCGCCGACTATCGCCTCCGTGTCCGCCACAGGCATGGTGGCGGGCGTTTCGGAGGGCGTTGCCACAATCACGGCCACCGGCGATGCCAGCGGCGCAAGCGACTCGATAGACATCACCGTCACGGCGGGAGGCGAGGGTGAAGGGGAGGGCGAAGGCGAGGATGATCTCGTCTTCATCCACCATTCCTGCGGGGAAAACTGGCTCAACAACGGCCTCAATGCCGCCCTGCTTGCCAAGTCCTACATCGATGAACGAAATGACATTACCTACGGCACGGATCTGACGCCCGACGCGGGACGGACGGATTCTCTTGCCTCTACCCCGGGCGATCTCACGGATATGAACCACTGGATCCTCTGGTTTAACGACTACCTCAACAGCGTGAAGAACCACGGGTGCGCGGACGGCGTCAATCGGATCATCATGTTCAAGAGCTGCTATCCCAACAGCCACATCGAAGAGGAAGGCACCGAGCCGGGCGACCCGTTTGACGATTACAAGACGCTGGCCAATTACCACGCCGTATACCGGCATCCGAGTGGTTCCGGGACAGCCTATAGCCGCGGTACCTACTCGTATGCAGCACTTGAGGACGTGTTCGCCGCGAATCCCAATACCCTTTTCATCCCGGTGACAGCGCCCCCGGAGTGCTGGGCCGACACGGACGATGCCATCGCGGCGCGAGCGCGGGACTTCAATGAGTGGTTGACGGGAACCTGGCTAACCGGCTACGTCTCCCGCACGGGGCTGCACAACGTAGCTGTGTTCGACTGGTTCGACATCCTGGCGTATCCCGATGACGCCAGTTCTCATCCGAACCAGTTGCGTTCGGAATACGGCGGTGATTCAGGCAATTCGCACCCTAACGACACGGCCAATGCCTACACCACAGAGGTCTTCGCTACCGGCGCGGGCAACTTCCTGGACGCTGCTTGGGCCGCCTTCGGCGGAGGGGCCGAAGGTGAAGGCGAGGGCGAAGGTGAGGGCGAAGGTGAGGGCGAAGGTGAAGGCGAGGGCGAAGGTGAGGGCGAAGGTGAAGGCGAGGGTGAAGGCGAAGGCGAAGACTCGGTTTCGCTGACTGTGACAGAGTCCGCGGGTGTGGCGCGCGTGTCCGAGTACATCAGTTTCGGCGTGCCCCTGCCGCGCTCATGGGACATCACCGACACGAGCAGCCTCCGCCTGAGCGATGCCGCCAAGGCGCCCCTGCCGGCGCAGTTCGACGTGCTCGCCCGTTGGGGCGCTCCTCCGAGCAATACCTCCGCTCCCGTAAAATGGGTACTCGTCGGCGGCTTCGAGTCGCTGGCCGCCAGCGGCAGCGGGACGCTAACGCTGGATCAGCTCGGGCCCGGGCCATCGCCGGCCCAAAGCGTCTCCGTCAGTTCCGGCAGCGGCACCATGACCGTGGACACGGGCGGCGCAGTATTCGAGATCAACACGGACGGCGATTTCAACCTCTTCAACCAGGTCACCATCGGCGGCACGACGCTGCTCGAATCGTTAGCGGCCACGGAGGCGATTGACTATGACGCCGCACTGGCTGGAGACATCGTCGCAGGCGGCTCGCCGGACTTCACGGCTCGAAGCACATCGGCCACGGTGGAACGTTCCGGGCCCTTATGCGTCATCGTTCGCGTGACAGGAAGCATCCTCGATGATTCGGCACGCGCTATCCTGGATTTCACGGCCCGGCTTCACTTCTATGCGGGCAGCACCTCGGTGCGAGTCGATTTCACCGTCGAGAACAACCACCCGGTGATGCAAACCACCGAGGGACAGCCTTCAAACGCCCACAACCAAGGCGCGATCAACAGCGTGTACGTAGGCGGCCTCACGCTCAACCTGCAGATCCGCGACACCGGGGGCGACTTACACGTGCTCACCGAGGACAGCGTCGATGTGACCGCCCCTACGGGCGTGATTCGCCTCCACCAGGACTCGAGCGGGACGGACGATTGGGATGCCTACGTCGGCAACGTCGGGTGGCCGGGCGAAGAGGGCCCGGCGACGCCCCGGCTCCAATCCTACTGCACCGCCCAGGGATACACCATCTCCGGCGCAGACTTGTCCTCTCCCGTGACGGGCTTGCAGGCGCTTGGCTGGCTGACGGCCTTCCGGAGCGGGGCAACGGCCCCACGCCTCACCGTGGCCCTGCGTGATTTCTGGCAGAACTTCCCGAAGGCTATCGAGGCGGGGACGGATGGCACCGTTTCCGTCGACCTGTTCCCGAACGGCGACCAGTTCAATCACAATCTGCGGGTGGGTGAGGAGAAGACACACTCGATCCTCTTTGCCTTCGGGCAGGACACGACAACGGCCGACGAGGCGGAGCGGCTGGCAACGGCCTTCAACAACCCTTTGTTCGGCACGGCTCCCGGCTCCTGGTATACGGGAAGCGGCGCGATTGGGGAAGCGCCCGCCATGGACACCACGTCGTGGCCACTCTACGAGCGCTATGCCCGGGTGGCCTTCGAGCCCAATCCCGATTTCGACGCCGCGGTGGATGACCCAAGCTTCGGAAACTCAACCATGACCGCAGCCATCGAGAACTACAACTTCTACGGATGGCAGGACTACGGCGACGTGCCGCTAGACTACGAGCCCGCCGGCCCGAATCAGGCGGGCCAAATGAATCTGAAGTACTGGTTTCTCAATGGGATGTTCGTCCAGTTCTGCCGTTCCGCCGACCTGCAGTGGCTTGACTTGGCCGTGCCCGGGGCATGGCACGTGGCCGATATCGATTACCTCCACATTCCCGACGAAGGGCTCCAGCACTGGGTGCATGGCGCCTATTTCGGGCACAGTCAACATGACGAGCCGGGCAACCTCAATCCTAACCGGAACAGCAACAGCCCGTCAGTCGACCTGTTCTTCGGTATACCGGGCCTGTTGCTTGGATATTGCCTCACCGGCGAGGAACACTGGCGCGACACGGCGCTCGAGGGCCTCGAAGGGATGGAAAACCTGTCTCAATTCAGCAATTTCGGCGATCCCATCGATTTCAGCGACCCGGTGTTGCAGCGGGAGCGCGCCAACCTCATTGTCGGCTACATTGAAGGATACCGCCAGAGCGGGGATAGCCGCTGGATGACGGCCCTGCGGACGGTCGTAGGGGGTACGACCGACCTCACCGAGAAGACCTGGGTGACCGCTCCCGACGCGTACGGCACGGCCCACCCAGAGGCCTTCCTGCGCATGTTCATGTTTGACCAAATCCTTTGGGCATTAGGGCGTTATCTCGATTTCTGCGGCGAGTACGGCATCACGGATGACCTGGGTGCGGCAGCCGCGCTCGAATCTTTCGGTGACTTCGTAATCAATGACGTCATGTACGAGTATGAGGCCGGGCGGGCGGCTCATATGTACGACTACATTTTCAGCAATCCCAACGTAGTGGTGCCCTGGGTCAATGATTGGGATATCAACAATTGGGCCTTGGTGATGGCTGACGGGCTGGCTTACGCGTATAAGTACACGGGCGCCCAGCGTTTCCTTGACGCCGCGGCGGAGTTCTACGCCA
Source organism: Candidatus Hydrogenedentota bacterium (assembly GCA_963674865.2). GTDB lineage: Bacteria > Hydrogenedentota > Hydrogenedentia > Hydrogenedentales > SLHB01. The sequence goes on along the minus strand of CAXXYE010000009.1, from coordinate 1,415,973 downwards.
CCGGCACCAACGACCCTCAGTGGCAGGACGACCCACCTGTCTACATCGACACCAAAGGCCTGACCAACGCCTGCAATTGGGGCCTGGTCTACATGAATCAGAGCCGGTAGCCGGCAATCCAGACAGCGCTACGGCCTCTTCGCCGGCGTGGATGACATGCCTGTTCGACGCCATGTGACTCGTGCTACGCACGCACGGACGATTTGGGCGCATATGTCCGGGCTGCACCTGCCCCTTTTTGCTTAAAATGCTAAAAACCCACAAACCCTCGGTTTGAGCATGCCGCCCTGTTGTGGATACAGGTATTGTTGACCTTAAAGCGGACACTACAACTACTATCCAATCCATTGCCAACCGAACAGTTACGACACTTGACACACGCCTCCTGGTCCGTCACAATCGCATGGGTACGACAGGCTGCGTTGGATGTTGCGGAAACCAGAAAGAAGTCAATCAGGAGGCCCTATGTCTAGGAAGATATTGATGTTAACGCTGGCAATGGCCCTGTTCGGGCTCGTCCTAAACGGACAGGCTCAAGAGGGAAGCGCTACGGCTCTGGATCTGGCCGACGCGGTGATTGTGGCGTCCCCGTGGGAGATAGTCCACGTAAAGGCAGCGGACATGCTGCAAACCGAAGTGCTGCGCCTGACGGGTGTGAAGCTCGAAGTATCGAGGGAAATGCCCAAGAACAACGTGCCGGCAATTGTCTTGGGGACGGTTGATAGCTTCCCCATTGGCACGGACATGATACCGAAACAGCTCACCGTGCCCACGAAGGCGGAAGGGTACGGTATCGCTGTCTGCACAAAGCGGAAGGCCCCTACGGTGTTCCTGGTGGGCCGTGATAATCGCGGCGCGCTGTTCGCAGCGGGACGGCTTATCCGACTGCTCGAGCTCAAGCCCGACAGCGTGATGCTAGCCTCGGATGTTCAGATATCCACGGCGCCTAAGTATCCCATGCGGGGACATCAAATTGGCTACCGGAATACGGCCAATAGCTACGACGCGTGGGACGTGGCCACGTATGAGCAATATCTGCGGGATATGGCCATATTTGGTAACAACGCCATCGAACTCATCCCGGATATCGACCCTGAGAAGGTCGACGGCCCGGTGATGAAGCGCACCGTGTGGGAAATGACCTCCGATCTGTCGAAGATGATCGGAACCTACGGCCTGGATGTGTGGCTGTGGGTCGCCCTAGATGAAGACATAGCCGAGCCCGGGAAAGAAGAGGAGGCGCTGGCAGCTCGCCGCGCCCTGTTCAGAAGCTGCAAGTATGTGGACGAGGTCATGGTGCCCGGCGGCGACCCGGGCCACACGGCTCCCGAACTCCTGATGCCCTTCCTCGAAAAGATGGCTGCGCTCTTGAAGGAGAGGCATCCCGACGCGGGCCTGTGGGTGTCGAATCAGGGCTTTGAGCACGAACAAAACGACTTCTTCTTCAAGTATCTCGCGGAACACGATATGTCGTGGCTGGGCGGCGTCGTTTACGGCCCCTGGACGAAGATGAGCATAGAAGAGGTGCGCGCACGCACACCGAAGAACATCAAGATCCGCCGCTATCCGGACATCACGCACACGCTCCGGTGCCAGTACACGATGCCGATGTGGGATCAGGCATTTGCTCACACCTTGGGGCGCGAGCCCATTTGCCCCCGGCCGAAGCAAATGACGCATATCCACAACCTGTTCGCGCCGACGTCGGTGGGATTCGTCAGCTACTCGGACGGAATGCATGACGACTTCAACAAGGCCGCTTGGGACATGGTTGGTTGGGATCCGGACATGCCGGTTCAGCAGATCGTCCACGAGTATGGAGACGCCTTCTTTGGCGACGAACACGCGGACGCTGTGGCCGAAGGCCTGCTGATGCTTGAGCAGAATTGGGTCGGGCCACTGGCCGGGAACAAGCAGATCGCCAAGACGCTGAAGCATTGGCAAGGTATCGCGGAGGCTTGCGGCGACGCCATTGAAACTAATTGGCGCCTCCAGCTTTACGTCTTCCGCGCCCACTATGACGCCTACGTACAGCAGAAGCTCGAGGCCGAGATGGGCTACGAGGCAGAAGCCTATGCGGCGCTGAAAACGGCCCCCAGTGCCGGCGTTGCCCAAGCCATTGACGCCGCCAAGAAGGCTCTCGGCCAAGCGGACACCGTCCCCGCGGCGCCGGAACTGCGCAAGAAACTGGAAGACATGGGAATGCAGTTGTTCAAGACCATTGGCTTCCAGTTGAGTATCGAGCCGCCGTACCTGGCCAAGGGGTCCAGTCGCGGCGCCGTCCTGGATTATCTGGACGCTTCACTCAATGACCGCGGCTGGCTCGAGTCGCAGTTCGCCGAGATCCTGGCCATGACGGACAAGGCGAAGCAGCTCAAGCAGATCGATACTATCGTCAACTGGGAAGATCCCGGCCCGGGTGGCTTCTACGACAATCTCGGCGTCGAAGGAAAACAACCCCACCTCGTCTACCAGAAGACGTGGGCGGAAGACCCGGGCCGCGTCGAGTCTCCGAAAGAGGGCCAGAGGGATTCCGACACGGACAAGCAGTCATGGCAGATCTGCGCCGAGACGCTGTACGGCACGCCGCTGATCATGCGCTACGAAGGCCTGGATACAAAGGCCCAGTACGTCGTGCGTGCCACCTACGCCGGCCGCTATCGCGCCGTGATGCGCCTTGTCGCCGATGGCAAGTACGAGGTCCACGGCGCCGAGCCGCAGCCGAAACCAACGTGGCCGAAAGAGTACGCCGTCCCGAGGGCGGCCACAAAAGACGGCTCTCTGGAGCTGAAATGGGAACTCGTCGATAGACGCGGGTGCCAGGTGGCGGAAGTCTGGCTGATGAAGAAATAGCGCGGAAAGTATCTTCGCGCTGACGCGAACCGTTTGGGGCCGGCAACGACGTGTCGTTGTCGGCCCTGCCTCTTTCTTACGTGTCCCGTCTCAGGCTGCTTCGGATGCTGGCGGCACTGTCGAAGATCTCTTCCTTGCTGAGGCCCGCTTCGGCATACATGGCGAAGATATTGTCGTCCGGCGTCTCGGGGGGCACGGTGTGGGAAGCGGCAAGGATATAGCCGCCCCCATCCGCCGTCATGCCTTCGATGAGGCAAGCCGTAGCCCTGCGCACCTCATCGGCCGTCCCGTTGGGCAGGAGGTCGTGCGTGTCCACGCCGCCCATGAAAGCCAGATCCCGGCCGAATTCCTTCTTCAGCTCAAGCGGATCCATGCCGGGGCAGTTGGCCTGTACCGGATTCAGAACGTCCACGCCGATCTCGACGAGGTCGCCGATAATGGGCCGAATCGCCCCGCAGGAGTGATAGGCGACAGGGAGTCCTCGCGCCTTGCCCACATCCGCCACGCGCTTGATGTGGGATTTGAGCTGCTCCCGCCACAGATCAGGACTCATGATCATGGCCTGCTGCCCGCCCACATCGTCTCCTGTCCACAGCCAGTCCACGGCGAAGCGGCTGCACGAGGCCTCCGAGAGGGCGATGGCGAAATCAGCGCAGCGTCCGAGCATGACGCCGGCCAACTCAGGATCAGCCACAAGGTCGAGGATGGCCTTGTCCATGCCGCGAAGCCGCCAATACATCTCGAAGGCGCAGGGAGACACATCGACGCCCACGAAGAAGCTGTCGGCCTGAGCCATCACCGGCTTCATAAGTGCCACCAGCTCATCGAGATGGCCAAAAGGAAACTCATAGGCAAGCACCTGCTCCGGCGTGGCATTGGCGAGCGGCCAGTCGGCAATCTGATTGAACTCACCGACTTTGACCCATTTGATTCCCCACACGTCCACGTGGGAATCGCCCTCGTTCTCGTGGGTGATGCCCTCCATGGCGTAGTTGTTGTTTACCCACGTTTGGCAGATGTCGTTGCCCATGGCCTCGCCGACCCTCTCGGGCGGGATTTCGAGGACTTCCGCCAGGTGGCGGGCCGTACATGGGTGAAACCACATGAATACCGGTACGCGATCCACGGACTGGCGTTCGAGCGCGCGTTTGACGCGTTCCTTCGGGTGCATTCTTGACTCCCTTATTGAAGCTAAGGATTCGGATACAACGTGTAACTCATTCCTGAAGTGGATGGCAAATCGGCACACTTCGGAGAGGCCAACAGGCGTCGCGAGTCGGGCAATGTTGACAGGCTCCTCGCGGGAAAGGATACTCTGTCTCAGGCGTGCTCCGTTCGACGCACGGAGCCGCTTTTTCGCCGGATTATCTCACAAGACGGAATGGATGCTATGAAGATTGTCGTCAGCGCACTACACTTCACGTGGCGGGATATGGAGCATTGCCTGGCGCGGGCGCGCGAAGAACTGGGGCTGGATGGCGTCGAACTCTCGTGGCACGGGAGATTCGTACGCCCGAGCTGCACGCACGCCGACCTGGACGCACTGAAACAGCTCGGCCCGCCTAGCGGCCTGCATTTGGCCGCCCACATATGGGAGGACCTGGCGGAACTTGGCCCCGGGCCGGGCGGCAAGGCGCTGCTGCACTGGCTCGAGCTCTGCGCGGAAACGGGCGTCACTGATCTCGTCATCCACGGCGGGGCCTATCCCGAGCAAAGAGAAGGAATCCAACGGGTTCGCGGCGTGCTGGCTGCCGTTGCCGGGCAATTCGAGAAAGCGGGCGTCGTCCTCAATCTCGAAAATCATTACGCGTACGATTTCCGCCGCTGCAACGAGCTCTTCAGCGAGCCGTGGGAATTCCTTGAAGTGTTTTCGCTGGACAGCCCCGCCCTGCGCTTCTGTTTCGACACGGGACACGCACACATGACGCACAACGCGGACGCCTTGCTGCTGGAACTGGCCCCCTGGCTCCGCCACGTGCACCTGGCGGACAACCACGGCTTGGAAGACGACCACTGCGCCTTCCGTGAGGGAACTGTCCCCTGGGACGACATATTCAACACGCTCGAGCGCATCGCTTTCGACGGGACCTTCTGCGTGGAGTTTCCGGTGAGGGACAACTTGGAGCCCTTCGAGGCATGTGTAAGCGAATTGCGTCAACGCTTCGGACAAGGCGCGTAGAGTCCGCTCAACGCAACCAGTTCCGCTGCGCACTCAACTGAGGGAAACCAACGAAAATGCTCGCCCTTCTATCTTGCATTCAGGCATTTCTCACCCAAGTCGACGATAAGGTAGGCACCTCCCCCTCCTTCTGGCGCGTGGGCTCGCCGCTCCTGCATCCCGGCCCGCCGGGCGCGTTCGACGAGGCCGCGGTGAAAGACCCGACCATTGTCCACGACGGAGAGCGTTGGCATCTCTTCTACACGGCCAGAGGAGGCGGTAGTTGGCGCATCGGATACGTCTGCGCCGACACACTTGAGAGACTATCCGCAGCGCCTCGGACCCTCCTGTCTATGGCACGTGGAGAGAAGGATACCTATGCCGCGGCCCCGCAGGTATTTCTGTTCGCCCCGCAGAGTAAGTGGTATCTCATCTACCAGACGCGCGACGCAGAGTATCAGCCTGTCTATTCCACAACAGCGTCCATCGAAGACGCGAACTCGTGGAGCGAGCCGACGCCGCTCGTCGAGAAGAGCGACCCGGCCAAGTGGATCGATTTCTGGATCATCTGCGATGACGCGACGGCCTATCTTTTCTACACACGCGCCCATCAGGATGTATACGTGATGATGACGCCCCTGGGGAGCTTCCCGAAGGGCTTCTCCGATCCAAGGCCGGCATTCTCCCCTGTCCACGAAGCCGTGCATGTGTACAAAGCGAAGGGCTTAGACGAGTACCATATGTTCTACGAGTTGTGCGCACCCTCGGGGCGGCGAGGCTATGGCCTGGCAACGGCGCCACATCTCCTCGGCCCCTGGACAAAAGCCACCGATTCCTTCGCGACGGGGCCGCAGCTCATCTACGATGAACCAGCCGGCCGCTGGACAGAGGAGGTGTCCCACGGAGAGATGATCCGCACGGGCCATGATCAACGCCTTGAATACGACGCATCCGCTACTCGATTCCTGCTCCAGGGCCTTCGGACATCGGAACACACCGGCCCCTACACCGACCTCCCTTGGCGCCTGGGCATTATCGAGAGGGAGTGAGCGACGGCAGGATGGTAGGCATTTCCGTCACGGCAGGGCAAGGTGTGCAATGAGCGCAGCCCGGGCACGCTGGATTTCTGTGAAAGCGGGAGCCAGGAGATGACGCAACTCTCCCTGGGTGGCCTCACCCTCTGGAGAAACGGTACAATGCCGGTTTTGGAGTAGGAAGTGGTTGCGATATGAAGAAGCTACGCGTTTGGATGCAGTTGAAGACCCATCCTGAGGAACAAGCCGTCATCGAATCGTGTTGGCCGGACGAGGCCGAAGTCATCTACGTACCCGGTAGAGACCCGTCTGCTGCCGAGTCATTCCTCGCTGATACGGATGTCTTCGTTGGCTATGCGACGGAAGAACTCGTCGAGGCCGCCCCCAACCTTAAGCTGGTTCACGTACTGGGCCACGGCGTCGATAGGCTGGTTACGGGCGAACTCCGACGTATGCTGATGGGGCGAAACATCGCCGTAGCCAAGGCAAGCGCCTCATCGATTGCCATCGCCGAATACGTGTTCACGTGCATGTTGGCGCTGACGCGCCGCGTCTTCAAGTTCCACGAGCGACTGGCCTATCAGGGAGATCGGAACAACTCTCTTCGCGCGGAACGCATGAGGGGCGGTATCGGGGGCGAGTTATTCGAGAGTTCGCTTGGCCTCATTGGATTCGGGAATATCGGCCAGGAGATCGCGGTGCGCGCCCACGCGTTCGGCATGTCTATCGGGGCGCTAACACGGCATCCGGAGCGTCTGGATTGCGAGCGGTACCACTTGGCGTATACGGCCACGCCCGGCGAAATCGACGCGTTTCTCGGGAAATGCGACTACGTCGTCCTCTGCCTGCCCGGAACGGACGAGGCACAAGGGCTGATAGATCGCGGCCGTTTCGAAGCAATGAAGGACGGTTCATACCTGATCAACGTGGCGCGCGGTAGCCACATCGTTGAAGAGGCCCTTTGGGAAGCGCTGCGCTCGGGCAAGCTGGCGGGCGCCGCCCTGGACGTCACGCAGGAGGAACGCTCGGAGAAATACGGGGGCTATCCCTTCCCTTTCCCTATCCACCATTACAACGTGATCCTCACCCCGCACTACGCCGGCTCCACGCGCGAAGCGCGCATTCGTGCCCTGCGCAACGTCGGGGAGAATCTCAGGCGACTTGCCCACGGCCTGCCCCTGGTGAACCTGGCCGATTTCGACGCGGGCTACTGACTCGCCTCGGCCACCACGACACGCAGTCCCTGGGTGAATCCCTCGGCCGCCTGGTGCGGCGTCATCTTCCCGTACACCACCTGTTCGAGAAAGCCCATTCCTTCCTTCTCAAGCCAGCGCTCTACCTCGGTGCGCAAGGCCATGTAAGCGGGAATGGAAGGATCGCCCGTGGCAAATGGCTCCTGGACCAAGGGGATATCCGAATCCATGATCGTGTTGTAGAACCGAATCCAAATGTCCTCGGTATCGAGAAGCTCGGGGAAGATTTCCGCAAATCGCGCCGGCTCCGGGGGAAGATGGCGGAAGCGCCGCACCTGTGAACGCGCCAAATGCACCGGGTGGGTGAGATACAGCGCAACGCGCAATGCATTCTCGGTATGCTGATCGCCCTTGTAGGGCGTCTGTTTCAGCACACTGAATCCGACCACGCCCGCCCGGGGAAGCGGACGCCGGCCCGGCTTCTCTGTGGGCATCCAGATCACAGTAAGGTCAGGAGGCGACACATCGTTGTGCAGTCCCCGGGCCGCCTCGAAGTCCCAAACATCGCCGCGCAACTTGGCCACCCACGGCGTCTCGCCGAAGGTCATCCCCAGGCGCCGGCGCACGATCAACTCGTCGTTGATCTCGTTCCAGTTCATGCTCAGAAAAGCGGGACTCCACGTCTTGTCCTGATTCAGGAGTTGATCGAAGAGCAGGAACACGCGGAATACTTGCTCCTCCGTCAAGTCCGGATGCAGGCCCCACCGACCGGTTTCGGTGTCCTGATACAGGAACATGTGGCGGCTGACCTCACGCCCCCAGACGCCCGGCCCGAATTCGTTGAGAAACAGGTGCCGCAGGTGAACCAACGCCGCCCCGAATCCCCACGTGTCCGGCGCGCCGTCACCGTCCAGATCGCGCGTCATTCTCCGGCAGGCGTCGCGAAACTGCTCAAAGGTCCAGCCTTCCTCCCGGATACGGGCATCATCGTAGCCGGCTTTGGCGAGCATCGCCCGATTGGCGAGGATGACGCCCCCGTAGCAGTAGCGATACATGGGAAACACCGTAGGCCGCCCATCGCGCACGATAGTGCGTTTCACCACCGGCCCCATGCGGCCGAGTCGCTCGTCCGGGAAGTACTCCTCGGAAATAGTGACCGCAAGGTCGCTCGCCTTGCCGGTGTACTTGAGGCTTTCAAGCGTTTCGAGCCCGGCCAGGCAGACATCCGGCGGCTGGCCCGAGGCGATGGCTACGCGGAGCTTACTGAGGTAACCGGCATGGCTCATAACGGCCATCTTCACGGCGACACGCTCATGTGTGGCGTTCCAGAGGTCGGCCAATTCGTAGTAGAAGGCTTCGTCGGGTGAGCCGATGAGCTCGTTGACCCACACGGTGACCGTGTCCCCATGAGCCGGCCTCCTGGCCGTCCCGGCCGATTCAGCGCCCGGCGCCGCTACTCGTGGCGGGCTCGACAGCACCGTCCAGAAGCCAAGCCAGCTCAGGGCAAGTGCAAGCACCAGAATGACAACCAGCAGACTCTTCATCAGCTCACCCCTTGACGGCCCCGATGGTTAGGCCGCGCACGAAATGGCGTTGCAGCGCTATGAACAGGGCGATAACCGGCAGGCTCGCCAGCACGGCGCCGGCCATCACCACGCCGTAGTCCAATTGCAGCACAAATCCCTGATCCACTCCCATGAGCGAGATCAGTCCCACCTGCATCGTCATGAGGTCCTTTGAGTTGGTGACGAGGTACGGCCAGAAATAGTCGTTCCACGCGGCGACAAAATCGAGCAGGAACATCACCGCAAGGACGGGCCGGGCCATGGGCAGCACGATCCGCCGGAAGATGGACCACTCAGAGGCGCCGTCCACGCGGGCTGCCTCCATCAAGTCCTTCGGTAGAGTCGTCATGAACTGCTTGAAGAGGAAAACCGCCCCCAAGCCGGCCATGCGAGGAATGAGCAGCGCGAAGAAGGTGTCGAACCAGGCGAAGCGGAACATCATCTGGTACAGGGGGATGAGCGTTACGAATGCAGGTACGGCCATGACGGCGATGATGAGCCAGAAGATAGCGAGCCGCCCCGGAAAGTCGATCTTCGCAAGGGCGTATCCCGCCATGGCGGAGAAGAAGAGGTTGAACACGGTAGGGACCACTGCGACGATTAGGCTATTGCGAAACCAGATGAAGCCGGCGCCACGCGTGAGCGCGAAGAATCCGGAGAAATTATCCCAAGCCCAATCCTTCGGATACCAGTCCAGGTCGGATAGCTCGAAGGATGTGCCCAAATGGGTGAGGCTGCTCGTCACCATCAAATAGAGGGACGCAAGGGAGACCGTCGTGAAGAACAACAGGATGACAAAGGCCCCCGCCCGCCCGACAAGAGTGCCCCGTTGTCCTACGCGCGTCATCGACTCTTTGCCTCTCGCGGTGTGCCGGCCATCAGTACTCGACGTCCGTGGCCAGCCACCGGTAGTTCACGACGGACACCGCCACGACAACCGCCATCAGCAGCACCGCCATCGTGGACGCCATGCCGAAATCATTCTCGTAGTAGAACGTCCGGTAGATATGGTAGTTGACGAAATACGTCGTCTTCAGTGGCCCGCCGCCTGTGATGAGGAGGGCGGGCGCGAACACCTGGAATCCCGCGATGAGTCCCGTGATCGTTACGAAAATCGTCGTCGGCTTCACCAGCGGCCATGTCACCGAGAAGAACACGCGCCACGGCGACGCGCCGTCAATCTTGGCTACTTCGTAGTACGTCTTCGGGATGTTCCCGATGGCCGCGGCGTAGACGATCACCCCAACGCCATTCGCCGATAACCACACCATGGCGATGAGCACCGGCATCGCGAGCGCCGGATCCGCAAACCAGTTCTGCGGCGGCAACCCCACGCTCCGCAGCAATGCGTTGGCGAATCCGTCTCCGCTGTGGAATACCCATTTCATAACGGCCGCGCCCACGACGGGACTGACCACGCCGGGCACGTACAGCGCGGCCTTGAAGAAGGTTTGCAGCGGCTTGGGCTGCTTGAGGATCTGCACCGCCAAGAACATGCTCATGAGAATCCCCGCAGGCACGGTGAACACGACGTACACAAAGGTGACGAACAGCGCGTGCCACCAGAAGGGGTCCTTGAGGGTGTTGGTGTAATTGCGGAGGCCGACCCAGGTGGTGGCGGCGGCACTCGACAGGCTCAGGTTGGTGAAACTTTGCACGACGGCCTGCGCCAACGGCACGAACAGGAACAAGCTGGACCACGCCAATGAGGCTGCGAGAAATGCATACGCCCAGAACCATTGCTGGTGGCGAAGAGTCAACCGCCGGCGCTTCTTCCGTAGAGCGTCCACGCCCACCAAGACACCGGCCGGCACCAACGCCCAGAAGAACACTAGGCCGACCAAGTACCACAGCGGAAAAACCAAACCGGCTACACCCTCCCCGGAAGCAACTCGTCGAGCGTATGGGGAGCACGCGACAGGAACGCCGTCCGCTCGCCCGCAGACACCTTGAACGCACCGCCAATGCGGCAATGACACCAGCTTAGCACGAGCTGGGACGGCAGGACTTCCCGTTCCTGTGGGATCAATGGCTGCGTGTGCCGCTCATATGCCCCAACGAAGCTCCGGACAACATCGGCGTCGACACGGGGCGGCTGCGTCAACGACCAAACATCCCCGCCTTGGATAGGCGTCTCGTGGGTGGCGCAGCAGAACAGGATGGCGAAGGCCAAGTCATAGATGCGCGGCCGCCACGCGCACCAATCCAAGTCCACGAAAGCCGCCACGCGCCCGCCGCGCACCAACACGTTGGCAGGCTGCACGTCGCCGTGCACCACCGTGGCCGGCAGCGCCGTGAACACGCGTTCGGGAAAAGTGATCTCCGCCGCCGCGAGCCATTCACGTAAGGGCTTGAGTGCTTGCGCGCACTCGGGCGATCCGGCTTCGAGTTCGTGGCACTGGGCACGCAGTTCCACCGGGTCGGTTTCGCCGCGCGGCCCCAGTTTCCTGGCGTGCCTGTTGAATCCTTGCGCCGCGCGGTGGAACTGAGCGAGTCCCTCGGCCAACGCTTGCAGATCTTCCGGATGCACCCTCCCGCAGTTGCTCGCCGGTGACGAATGCGTGGACTTGCCAGATATCATTGCCGTCGCGCAGCACGGCGTCGCCTCGATCCGAAGCCCGCGGCGGCTCAACCGCGACACCGCGTTCGCTTAGGTAACGCGCTAACTCGTGATCGAACCGGATCCAGCCATCACCGCAATAGGCGGGATGGCGGCGCCGCACAAACCACGGCCCCGTCGACGTATGCAGCAGGAAGTTGCAGTTCCGCGTGCCGCCCAGCCGCTCCCACCGCACGACTCTGCCGAGTTCAAACCTGAGTGCGATGGCGTCGGCCTGGGATGACGTCATGGTTCGAGTCCCTGTCGCTGCACAACAACCTCGTTGAGTATATCGGATGGCGCTGGCGGCGCCCAATTCCGGCAGGGCCTACGGCGAGACGATGATTCGGCCCACGTAGACGCTCGACGTGTCTTGGCCGCCGTTGGGAATGTCGTCGCGCTCGTGCTGCGAATACCAACTGATGAATAGAGTCGGTTCATTGCCGCTGAGCGATGCCGGATCCGCAACCAGGCCGGGATAGGACGTATCCCCTCCGCTCGGCAAGGTGATTTGCTCCTCAGCACAGCCATCCACTAGTTCCCATACTCTGGTAACACTTCCCTCGGCGCCGCGGCCACGCCCGGCGATGAAGTACCGCTCCCGCCACTTGGCGATGACGGGCGCGTGAACCAGCGCCCCCGTATTGGTGCTCTCCCAGGTAGTCCGCGTTGGATCGCTGCGAAACCAGAGTGCGTTGCCGTCCCCGTCGCCCGTTCGAGTGATGAGCCACATGGAGCCATCGGGCTGAAACCGCACGTCCGCCTCGCCCGCCATGCGCTCCTTCGTGACGACACTGGCCAGACTCCATTCAATTCCATCTTCAGAGCGCAGCAGCCTTGTCTCGCGCGAGGAAGGCTTGGGCCGCACCGCTGTGTACGCTGGGCTGTAGAAGGCCCCGTCGTGCCAACGGACGCGCCAGAGCCACCAACCGGGCTTGTAAACGCCGCGCACCTCGGACCACCGCTCGCCATCGGCCGTGGACGCGCAATGAGTGCGCACCGCGCCGCGATCGGGCGGGGCGGGGCCTTCACCGTGGACTAAGTCCCACGTGCCGAAGTAGACGTAAAGGGCATCGTTTGTGGCGGCGAAATGCGGATCGCGATCATCTCCGAGCGTATTCAGCGCGCCGCACGGCTCCCAGGTTCTCATGTCGGCGCTGCGCATCACACGGATGTCACCGTCCATGGACATGTGCGACGCGGCGTGCCGGAAGCACAGGTAGTAGTGGCCGCGCCAATAGGCCAGATCGGTGAACGCGTTGTGCCGGCCGTCGGCGTACACTCGCTTCATCCAATCCAGCTTCGCTCCTGCCCGGGCCTCCCCGGCGACACAGCAAAGGAATCCGACGGCGATCACAAGACTTGCTACAATCAATGGCTCCTTCATGCGCCCTTCCTGAAATTCACGTTCACAATTCCCGCAAGTATTTCTTCATCAGCGGCCAGAGGTTACGGTACTTGCCGAATCGAACATCGTACTGCGTCTGGCTGGCCGAATCAGGCTCAAATATCCGTTCGGTTCCTACCATGACGTCAGCCCCCTCCTCCACCGACTGGAAGACGCCCGTCGCGGCGCCGGCGAGGATGGCCGCGCCCAATGCCCCGGCCTCCGCCACCTTCACCCGTGTCAGGGGACGGCCGAGGATATCGGCACAGACTTGAAGCCAGGTATCCGACTTGCTGCCCCCGCCTACCGCCCGGAAATGCTCGATCGCGATGCCTGCTTCCGGCAAAGCTTCGAGACACTCACGCAGGTAGAAGAGTGTGCCCTCGAAGATGCCTTTCAGCACGTCCCCGCGAGTAGTCTCTAATCGCAGCCCGGCCATGACGCCGCTCGAGTCGGCGATGAACTCAGGCGGCCCCGTCGTCGAGAAATGGGGCAAGACCATCACGCTGCTCGGCCCTTCGGGCGCTTCGGCAATGAGATCGGCGTAGAGGTCGCGGCCTGATTGCCGGGCGACCTCGCAGTCGGCGGCCGCGAACGTGTCCCGGTGCCATTTCAGCAGGCTGCCGCCGTGGTTGTAGATGAAGCAGGCGAATCGATCCGGCGCGGCGTGATGCTCCGTATTCAAGCCGTGGGCCATCATCACGGAAGGAGCTCGGCGCTCCGAAAACACGGGCAGGATGCAGAAGTACGTCCCCATCCCGAACATGGCGTCGCCCTCGGCCAGCACCCCGCAGCCTACCGCATTGGCGCATTGATCATGGGCGCCTGTCGCGATGGCGACGCCCGGTGGAAGGCCAAGCTCCGCGGCCAATGCTGCCCGAACTTCCCCAATAACCGCGCCGGATGGAGCCGTGTCAGGCAGCTTGGACTCATCCAGGCCTGCCCAGTCGATTAGCTCATCGGACCACGCCGCCTGATCCACGTCGAAGAGCAGCGTGCGGTTAGCCAGCGAGTAGTCAACGACGGGCTCCGCTCCAAGCATCACGGAGACAAACGCCCCCCACAGCAGGCACTTATCGGCGTTCTCGTACACACGCGACGCGTGATCGCGAAGCCACATCAACTTGGTGAGGCCGTAATGATTGCCGAGGGTGTTGCCGTTGACGCGATATAGGTGCTCATCAGGCAGCTTCCCGGAAAGCGGCTCGATGTACTCGGCGCCCCGCTCGTCGAAATTCAGAATGGATGGCCCCAAGATCTCGCCATCCCGGCCCACGGGCACCACGGCCTCGCCAAGCGACGCTACGGCCAGCGCCGTAACCGGATCGCCTTGCGTCCGCGCCGCGGCCTCGGCGATAACCTCACGGACGGCTTGCCAAACCTCCTCTGGATCGAGTTCCGCCCAGCCGGACTGGGGACGCCGGATATCGTACTCACGGTAGGCCGAAGCGAGCAGTTCCCCTGCTTTGGAGAAGGCTGCGGCCTTGCAGCCGGTTGTCCCGACGTCGATTCCCAGCAGACTCATGACGCAAGTCTAGCCGTCGGTTTGCGGCACAGCCACTTCGAGGCCCATGTAATTCTCGAGGGCTTCACGCACCGGCGCCACCACATCGCCAGGGGTGGCGCTCACGTGATGGCGGTAGCCGTTCTTACCGACGTGAAGCAACACGTCCTGGAGCTGCTCGATCTGGGCCACGCCCGCGCACCCGAAGAAATCCTCCGGGATCGGATCGGCCGTGAACGTCCCACCGCCGAGATAGAACCGCGGCTTGCCGTTGAAAGTCATCATGCTGCCGAACGAGAATTCGACGGGAGCGATCCGGCCCACGTTGCATCCGTAGCTGCACCCTTCGCCGACGGCGTTGGCCAGGATGGCGTGATCCACGATGCGGCCCTTGGCGCTCATCAGGCTCTTCGGCACCGGCCCGCAGTGGAACAGGATGCACTTGTCGTCTTCGTCGCCGTAGTTATTGTTCCAGTCCAGACATGTGGCCGGCTTACCTGAGGCCAAACTCAATGCGTACATGGCGACGGCGTTGCCCACATCCACCTCGCACGCCGCGGGCATGCCCCGATCGTTGAGTTCGCTCAACAGCACGCACGGCGAGATGCCCAAGTGTTTCTGCATCTCGACCCAGCAGCGAAGGGCGAGGGCGTCCATCTTGTACTCGTCGATAACCTGATCCAGGACGACGCCAAGCCGGACGAGCTTGTCTTTGGCCTCCGCCGGGACACCCTCCCAACTCGCCACGTCTTCGAGCGCCTCCGCTTTGGCCTTGTACACATCATCCTTCGGGACATCCTCCATGCGCTTGAAGATATCGCTCAGGTCGAGTGTTTCCATGGTGATATCGTGGCGCTGCAAGGCCACCTCATCGATGCGCACCGTCTTGAAGGCCGTCGTGCGCGCTCCCACGGCGCCTACCACCATACGCTTGACGCCGTTGTACACCCGGCACACGCCGTCGAAGAAACGCATCTGCTCGCGGAATCGATCGCTCGACGGGCTGATGGTGTGGGGCGGCACAACGGTGAACTTCAGCCCGTATTGGTAGAACACGTCCATGATCGAGAACTTGCCGCAGAACGAATCGCGCCGCAATGCCGGCGCCATCTTGTCCATTTCGTCCGGATAGGCCTGGATGAAGATGGGCACGCCCGCATCCTTGAGCGCCGCAATGGCGCCCGTTTCGTCGCCGAAATTCGGCAAACAGAGGAGAACTCCGCCGAATTTCCCCCGGTTCTCGCGAAGGAAGTTGGCGTAGATCTCGCCTTCGGCGGGCGTCTCCACGGCCCCGTTTCGCGTGGCGTCGCGTTCGAGGAGGATTGAATCGTGCCCCATCGCCTTCAGCACGCGCGGAATCTCGTCACGCGCCCCATCCATCAAGCTGGCTGGAAAGAATCCTCGGTTCCCTAGAAACACCGCAAATGTCGTCTTCTGATCCTTCATCCCGCTGCTCCCTATCCAGGCGCGGCCCGCGCCAATGCTGATTGGTTTGGTGACACCTGGATTGTAGTCCGAACGACAGGCGTTTTCCAGGAACGTTGAGCCGGGACCACGTCGAGGCATCTCGACCACGCACGCGGCCCGCCAGAATCCGCACGTAAGCGTAGTCCTGCATCCCAAGCACGCGCGCCGGAGGCAGGCAGGATGCCTGCGCCACAATCTCCGGCGCGCTCAGCATTTGTCAAGACCCGCTTGCCAAAGTCCCGAGAAGGGCCATACCGTGGCGCAGGCTTCCAGCCTGCATATTCCCGCCATTGGCGCGAAACCGGCCCGACTTACGTGCGGATTGGGAGCCCATTGAGCGGATGGACTTGCCGCGGCCGATCCTTTATCCTTGGGAAAACCTACGGGACAATATGGCGGGAGGATGGTGCCATGGAGATATACGGCAAGAAATACACGACGAAAGAACTGCGCAAACGCGTCGGTAATATGGATCAGATTGCCGCGATCCGCACCGTCCAGTTGGACGACGGCAACGAGCGTCCCACACGGGCGGCGCAGATTCGTACAGGCAGCGGACTCGAATTGACGGTTCTCCTCGACCGCTGCCTGGACATCGCCTCCGCCTCATTCTGCGGAAAAGCCATGGGATGGCGCTCAACCACGGGCGACGTAGCGCCGCAGTACTTCGAAGCCGAATGGCTCCGCTGGCTGCGAAGCTATTTTGGCGGACTGGTCACCACGTGCGGCCTAATGAACGTCGGCGCGCCGACGGAGGAAAGCGCCATTCTAGGTACGGGACTGCACGGGCGAATCGGCAACACCCCGGCCAAGAACATCCAGATCCGTCAAGAATGGGTGGGCGGCGACTACATCCTCAGCGTCACCGGAACAATGCGCGAAACCGTGGTATTCGGCGAGAACCTGACGCTGACGCGCACCGTATCGACGAAGCTCGGCGAACGCCGCTTCTGGCTCCACGACGTCGTCGCCAATGAAGGCTTCAAAACAACGAAGTACATGCTCCTATACCACTGCAACATCGGCTGGCCCGCCGTCGACGCCGGCTCCGAACTCATCACGCCCAGCCGCTACGTCGCGCCGCGCGACGCGGAAGCTCAGGATGGCAAGGAGAACTGGTGGCGTCTCGACCCGCCCATCCACAACTACGCCGAGAAATGCTATGCCCACGACATGGCGCCGGATCGCAATGGATGGGTGACGTGTGCAATTGTAAACAACGGATTCAAACGGGGCGGCGAAGGCTTCGGCGTTTATCTCAAGTATAACAAGAAGGAACTGCCCCGCTTCACCCAGTGGAAGCAAATGGGCGAACAAGATTACGTGGTCGGCCTTGAGCCCTGCAATTGCGGCGTCCAAGGGCGCCAGGTGGACGAGACAAAGGGCCTCTTGCACTCGCTACGCCCCGGCGAACACAAGGAAGTACATCTCGAGTTCGGCCCCATCACAACCAAACAGGAACTCCAAGCGCTTCGCGGAGCAAGGGACAAGGTGAAGACGCAGATCGTAGATAGTGACGAGAAGTTCGTCAAGAAGCCCTAACCTCAGCATCAAGGGCAAGGGCTCTAACGACTTGAGACTGCCAAACCTTCCTTGAATAGGCTAGGCGTGCGCCATGGCCCCCTGGCCCGCACCAAGGAACTCGCTGACGCGCCACTGCTCCTCTTCGTTGAGGTCCACGAACCGCACCCCGAAGTGGCAGCGGGAATCCGGCATCTTCTTGGACCAGCAGACACGGCCCTTGCATTCGATAGGTACACCATGCGGATCGAGCCGAAGCTGCACAATAACCGGTTTGTCGGTTCTCACCGACTCGTGGTTGCTGAAACGCGCGCCTTGAGCACTCAGATCGAGGGTGGTCACCGTCTTGCGCCGATCCGGCCCATGGAACATGAGCCGGGCGGCCACCCGCGCGCGGCGACGCTCGTAGCGTCTTTTATCTTGCTTCTCCGTGACCATCATACAGCCTCTCTTGTCAGCCCTGCCGGCCGTCTACCGGTAACGTTTGTATACTCGGTTACTAGATGAAACCCTAAGATGGCTATTGCGTTCCTCGCCACCGGCTATAGGCTGAACGCGAACTCGACGGCCTGAAGAATCGCTCCTCCTAGCGACAGAACACCTGTGCATTTACTTTCTTCTCGTTGACTAAGTGGCCATTTCCTATTATATAAGTAGGAATATGTTCCAAAACGGACCATATTCCGGCGCACTTAACATAATATAATCTAATTACGCATGTTTGTCCAGTATAAACTTGACCGTCTGGAATCCTTCCTTCTGACCACAGCCTCCCGCAACGCTTCAGATGTGCACGGCCCTCCAAGATCGCCGAGCGCAACACTGTTATCGGATTCATGCGCATCTACCGAAGGCGGCCGCGGCCCGGCTTAAATGTCTCCCGGGCAATCGTGTGCGGCTGAATCACCTTGAACCAATGTGCTATAGTCACGCCCACCGTCAACCAAGCTGTCCGACGGTTCTCACTAATCTATGCGGGAGGCAAACACCCCATGGCGCGAGCGGAATACGATCATAAGGCCATTGAGAAGAAATGGCAGGATTATTGGGCGAAAAGCAAGACGTTTAGAGCCAAAATCGACCGAAACAAGCCCAAATACTACATACTGGATATGTTCCCCTACCCCAGCGGCGACGGCCTGCACGTCGGCCATCCCGAGGGCTACACGGCCACGGATATCGTAGCCCGCTACAAGAGGATGCGGGGCTTTAACGTCCTTCATCCCATGGGATGGGACGCCTTCGGGCTTCCCGCGGAGCGCCACGCCGTCCGCACCGGGGAACACCCGGCCATCATCACCCAAAAGAACTGCGACACTTTCCGCCGCCAGATCCAGTCCCTTGGCCTTTCTTACGACTGGGATCGCGAAATCAACACCACCGATCCCGGCTATTACAAGTGGACTCAGTGGATCTTCGAGGTGCTTTTCGAGCGGGGGCTCGCCTACCAGGCCGAAGCCGCCGTCAACTGGTGCCCCGCCCTCGGCACGGTACTGGCCAATGAGGAGGTCAAGGACGGCGCCTACGTCGAAACCGGCGATCCCGTCGAAAAGCGCATGATGAAGCAGTGGATGCTGAAGATCACGGCGTACGCCGAGCGCCTGCTCGAGGACCTCGACCAACTTGACTGGCCCGAGGGCATTAAGGCCATGCAGCGCGAGTGGATAGGCCGCTCGGAAGGCGCGGACGTAGTGTTCAAAGTGGCCGGATCGGGCGAGGAGTTCACGGTATTCACCACGCGCCCCGACACGCTCTTCGGGGCGACCTATTGCGTCTTCGCGCCGGAACATCCCCTTGTGGCAAGCGTCACCACGGGGGAACGCCAGGCCGAGGTCGATGCTTACGTTGAAGCGGCATCGAAGCGCAGCGCCCAGGACCGCATGAAGGAAGAAAGGGAAAAAACCGGCGTTTTCACCGGCGGATTCGCCGTGAATCCCGTCAATGGCAAAGAAATTCCCATTTGGGTGGCCGACTACGTGCTGGCCGAATACGGCTACGGCGCCATCATGGCCGTCCCGGCGCACGACACCCGCGACTACGAATTCGCCCGGACCTTCGCCCTTCCCATCATCGAGGTCATCAGCGGCGGCGATATCGAGAAGGAGGCCTTCACCGGCGACGGCGTCCTCGTCAATTCGCCCCTTATCGACGGGCTGAACGTGCCCGATGCCAAGAAGAAGATCTCGGCCTGGCTCGAGGAAAAGGGCCTTGGGAAGGGCACGGTCAACTACCGCCTTCGCGACTGGCTCTTCTCACGGCAGCGGTACTGGGGTGAGCCCTTTCCGCTCATCACGCTCGAAGACGGCACCGTGCGCGCCGTGCCGCTTGAGGATCTGCCCGTCGTCCTGCCCGAACTTGACGAATACAAGCCGACGGCCGACGGCCATCCGCCCCTGGCACGCGCCACGGAATGGGTCAATAGCACCGACCCGAAATCCGGCGAACCTGCCAAGCGCGAAACCAATACCATGCCCCAATGGGCCGGGTCGTGCTGGTACTACCTTCGGTTCTGCGATCCGCAAAACGACGAGGCCGCGTGGTCGAAGGAGGCCGAAAGCTACTGGATGCCCGTCGACCTCTACATCGGCGGCGCGGAACACGCTGTGCTGCATCTGCTCTATGCCCGGTTCTGGCACAAGGTGCTTTACGATGCCGGGCATGTGTCCACGCCGGAGCCGTTCACGAAGCTCTTCAACCAGGGCATGATCCTTGCCTACAGCTATCAGGATGAGCAGGGCAAGTATTACTATCCCGAACAGGTGGAGCGGCGCGGGGACACGTGGGTGGTCAAAGAAACGGGCACGCCCGTGCAAACGCAGATCGAGAAGATGAGCAAGTCGCGCTATAACGTCGTCAATCCGGATGACGTGGTCGAGAAGTACGGCGCCGACGCCGTGCGGCTTTACGAGATGTTCATGGGCCCCCTCGACCGGGAAAAGCCGTGGACGGACGAAGGCATCCAGGGAGTCTTTCGCTTTCTTCGGCGAACCTGGAGCCTCTTTGTAGCCGACGAGGGCTGCCTGAGTCCGAGGATTGTGTCCGAAGGCGGCGATGCGGAGATGCTGAAGATCCTCCACCACACCATCAAGGCCGTCACCAATGATATCGAAGGTATGCTCTTTAACACGGCCATCGCCCGTCTCATGGAATTCGTGAATGCGGGCCTGAAGGCCAAGGCCGTCGACCGCGATGTGATGAGAACATTCGTCCTGCTTCTCTCACCTTTCGCACCACATCTGGGTGAAGAGCTCTGGCATCTCCTGGGGCACGCCGACACCCTCGCTTACGAGTCGTGGCCCGAGCATGACGAGGCCCTGTTGACTGAGGACACCATCCAGGTGCCTGTCCAGGTCAACGGTAAGGTTCGGGCCGTTGTGGAAGTCCCCGCCGGCGCCGACAAGGACGCGATCCTCGCGGCCGCCAAGGGCGCTCCTAAGATCATCCGTTACATCGAGGGAAAGAACATCGTCAAAGAGATCTATGTCCCCGGCAAACTCACCAACCTGGTGGTGAAATAGGCCGAGTGCTCGTCTGGGCTGCTGTGACTACATGTTATTCGCGCGCCTTGACGCGCCCACGGCGAAGGCTTCTATAATGTGCCGCAACATGGCGCGGGATGATAATCAGCGGAGCGAGAACCGGTGAAGTCGGTCGTCGTTATCCCAACGTACAACGAGGCGGAGAACATCGGGGCCCTGGTGGCCGCGATTCATGAGGCGTGCCCGGACCTCGACGTCATCGTCGTTGATGACGGGTCGCCCGACGGAACCGGGACAATCGCCGCAGCACTGGACAAGGTCCATGTGATCGAACGCTCCGGGAAGCTGGGGCTTGGTACGGCGTACGTCGCCGGATTCCAGTACGCCGTCAAGCAAGGATACGACCTCATCGCCGGGATGGACGCGGATTTCAGTCACGATCCAAAGGTCCTGCCGGCGATGCTTGGCCTGATGGAGCAATACGACGTCGGCATCGGCGCCCGCTATATTCCCGGGGGAGGTACGCGGAATTGGGGCCTGCACCGGCAGATCCTGAGCCGGACAGCGAATCTGGTGGCCAGGCTGATGCTCCATATGCCCGCCCACGACGTCACATCCGGATACCGCTGCTACCGGCGGGCAGTGCTTGAAGCCATCCGAGTTGGACACGCTGCACTCCGAAGGGTACGCGTTCCTGGTGGAGTTGCTCTACCGATGCGTAAGCCGCGGCTTCAGCGTCGGCGAGACGCCGATCATCTTCGAAGACCGCCGGGGAGGGGTGTCGAAACTGGACAAGTCGGAGATCTGGCAAGGGATCGCCAACTTGTTCCGCCTGCGGTTCGGGAAGTAGCCGGCGTCCGCGCGTTTTCAGGCCGTTACGCAGGGGTCTTTCAAGTATGCATGACATCCTTGGACAGGCGTTGAGCGAGTTCGACACAGCCGTGCGCGAATTCCGTGAAGCCCTCGCATTCGACCCGCCTCTCCGGGATACCGTATTCGCCGATACCTCCGGATGGGCCAACCTCTTGACGTACAAGCTCGTGCCGCACCTCGCGGGCGAGGGCTGCCTTATAGCGGCGGTGGCCGGCGGAACCAACTCCGGCAAGTCAACGGTTTTCAACACGCTGCTCGGGGCGGCCATCAGTCCCGTGGTACCAACGGCGGCCGCGACGCGCCATCCCGTGATCGCGGCCCATCCCGACCGCGCCCGGCAATGCCTTGAGGGGAAGCTGGTCCCTGAGTTCAAGCCGGCACCGTGGAAGGCACCCGGCGATGCCCTCGCGGATGGCCAGCCGGACGGCCGTCTGTTTGTGGCGGCCCGTGAGGGGCTGGGCAACCGGCTGGCGCTGCTCGACACACCTGACATCGATTCCATCGAGAAGCGTCATTGGGCCGTGGCGGAGCACATCCGCGCCGCGGGCGACGTGGTGATCGCCGTGCTGACGGGGGAGAAATACCGCGATGAGCGCGTCGTCGACTTCTTCCGCGACGCCCTGGCCTCGGGCCGCATGGTGGTCCCCCTCATGAATAAGGCCGACCCGTCCGGCGACTTCGCGATCGCGCGTAGGCAGCTCGATGAGTTCCGGGCGGACGTGGCCACGGAGGCGCCCGCCTTCCTTCTCCCGCTTCGCATCGGAGACACGGAAGCCTGTTCCACGATTCGCTCCGCGGATGGCGTTACGGACTTACGCACCTACCTTGAGGAACTCGACGTGCCCGCCATTAAGCACCGTGTCTATCGTGACACCGTCGCGCATTTCGCAGAGGCGGCCACAGAGTTCCTGGAGCGCGCCGAGCAAATGGGTGCAGTCCTGAAGGGCGTGGCCGACGAGTTTGAAGGGCGCGCCACCGCCTTCGCGGCGCGATACGATCCGGCGCCAGGAGCCGCGGTTGGAGGCCTCTTCCATGAGTTCGTCCAGCGGAAACGCGGGGCCGTGCGGCGGCTCATTGGCGCCACGAGCGGGGCCGTGGCGCGCGGAGTGACTGCCGTCGCCAAGACAGTAACGGGGGCGTTTCACAAACGCGGCACGCTCGACACGGCCCACGAGCCGTGTAGCGACGCGGAACTCCGCACCGTCCATCAGGAAGCCATTGAGAACATTACGCGTGACCTCGCCCGAAGTTACGTCGAGAGCTCCCGGAACCTCCGAGAACCAGCCGCGCACTTGTTGATCGGCGCGTTCGATACGTTGGACGTGGACGAGGCGCTCCGAGCCGTCATCACCGATGTGCTGCGTACGGCCAGCGTTTCGGAGGACTTCCGCCGTCACGCAAATCTCACGCTCGAAGCTTGGTGGAGCGACCACAAGGGCAAACGCCGCGCCCTTGAGGCGCTCGATACGCTCCTGGCCGCGGTGCCCGCCGCCATTGCCGCCCCCATCTCGATCTACACCGGCGGCGTGGGCGTGCCCGAAGCGATGGTGTTCGCGGGGCCCATCGTGGAACAGTTCGTGGCGCGCGTGATCGAGTTCCAGTTCGGCGACGCGATGTTCGATTTCTTGTCGCCTTGGAAGGCGGAGCAGCAGCAGACCTTGGCGGACGCGTTGCGCCGTAGGCTTATCCGGCCTAAGATGGAGGCCCTGGAGCGGGCGCGGGCGCCCTTTGAAGGTGATCTCCTGGACAAGTTGCGGAGGTGCCACGAGCAGTGCCGACAGGAATCGTAGATATCCTCGACCGCCTTGAGGACCTCGCAGCCTACGATGGCCCCTGGCGCCCCCTCCGTGCAGAGACGGCCCTGCTCAACGAACGAGTTCGAGAGCTGCGGGCCCGGGAACAGCGGCTGGATGAGCTGCTCGTCATCGCCTTGGTGGGCGGGTCAGGCGTCGGGAAATCAACGCTCCTCAACGCGTTGGCCGGGGATCAGCTCGCCCCCGTGTCGGAGTTTCGGCCCTGCACATCCGTCCCGACGGTGTACCATCCGCCCGGGACGCGCCTTGGACACGACTCGTGGCGGGGGGTGTCGGGCTCGGCTCTCGAGCACCTCGTCATCATCGACACGCCCGATTCGGACACCGTTGTGCGGGAGCACCGCGCCCTCGTCACCGAGGTCTTGGCCGTGTGCGACCTGATCATGCTGTGCGGCAGTCCGGAGAAATACCTCGACGAGGCGACATGGTCGCTGCTGCGAGACCTGAAGTCCGAGCGAACGCTCGCGTGCGTCGAAACCAAAGCCGACACGGCAGAAACCGTCCGCGAGCACTGGGTGTCCCGGCTCGAGCGGGAAGGTTTCAAGGTCGCGGACTACTTTCGCACCAGCCCAAGGCGGACACTGGACCGCAAACTGGCCGGCCGGGAGCCAGGCAATGACGAGTATGACTTCCCCCGGCTCGAGCGATTTCTGCAGCATGAGTTGAGTCGGGAGCGCATCCGCCGCATCAAGCGCTCGAATGCCCTCGGCCTGCTCACGAAGACCGTCGGCGCCCTCCATGAACGCGTCGCCCCGGGGGAAGAAGCGCTCACGGCCTTGCGCGGGCGGCTGGATGACGTGGAGCGGGAACTGGCGAAGCGGGCGTGTGACATCATCAGGCGCCGCCTGTTCACCGAGCCCCACCTGTGGAATTTTGCTTTGGGCCGCGAAATTGGGCCGCGCGCGAAGGGCATTGTGGGCACCCTCTTCCGCTTGCTCGAGGCGGTGCGTACGGTTCCCGCGCGCTTCGCGCAGTGGATGCCCTGGGGCAGTCGGGGCATCGGCCGCAAGGCAGCGGCGCTGCTCAGCGGGGACGAATTGTTCAACGAAGACCTCGCGGGCGCTTTGAATGAGGTAGCGGCGGCTTACAAAGGCGCTTACAGTGAGGTGTCCCTGGCGTTCGCCCAAGCGGGCTTCGATATGCCGGAGGGAGACGAGCAAGGCGGCGAGGACGAGGCCGGCCTCCAGTCATTTCGCGAGGAGCTCAACCGCCGTATCATGAATGTTCTTGCCGGGCCAGCGCATGAGCGGCTCGTCGCTAGGGCGCGGACATTGACGAGTTGGCCGGCCGCTCTCTTGGCGGACTTGCCTCCCCTGGCCTTCGTGCTCTTCTCGGGATACCGAATTGTGCGTGATTACTTCAGCGATGCGTTGCTTTCGGGCGGCTTCTTCCTCCACGCAGGGGCCGTACTCGCGATTATTCTGGGCGTGGAGCTGGCCGCGTTATCCCTGGCGGCACGGGCATTGGCCTGGACGGCGCGGCGCGCCTCGGGCAGAGATCTGCGCCTTGCCCTCGCCGAGGGGCTGCCTGCCTTCACAGAGGAACGCGCCGCCTTAAACGGGGCCGCCGCACTTCGGAATGGCATTCAGGAGCTACGGACGGCCGTGCTGGGCCAAGCCGTCGAAGACAACATAGGAGACGAATCCAATGCCGGTGAGCCAAATGCAGGATCGTGAGCTTCTCGTATTCGGGGGAATCTTCTTGGCCTATCTGGCCTTCCTCTTCGTGGTTCTGGTGTTCAGCGCGATTGTGAGCTGGCGCATTGTGGGGAAGACGGGCTATCCCGGCCCGCTGGGATTGCTCCTGCTCCTGCCCATCGCGAACCTGGTAATGATCCTCATCCTGGCCTTCTCCGAGTGGCCTATCCAGCGAGAACTCAAGGCGCTGAAACAGGCCATGGCCTCACGCACGGGGAACGGCGGCATAACCTAAGACAAAGGCGTCAACAAGGGCGATCCTACCTCACGGAAAGGCTGACGTTGGCGATCCCGTCCGCGCCAACCTCAACGACGGCGGAATCGCGCCGCATTCTGGCAAATACATCCTCGGGACTGGTGGGTTGGCCGCCGCTGGTATCGATCACGAAGGCGAAGATCGTGTAGGCGCCCGGCTCAAGTCCTTCCAGCCGGAATACGCCGTCAGCTCCAAGCTGGGCCGCAGCGGCCACATCCTGAAAGAGCTCCTGCCACAACTCCATATCCGGCTCGCCAAGTTCGACGCGGCCTTTGAGGGCCATCACCGATCCTTTCTCGCCCTCGTGCGTTCCCTTAACCGTTCCCGAGACAACGACGCCCAACTCGAAGTCAATATCCCTGCGCGTAACGCGGCCGCTTACGGTTTCCACGTCGACAACCTTAGTACGCCAACTGCCACCATCGCCCGTCTGCGCGCCTACCTGAAGGCGGACAGAGCCCACGGGCGCCGATTCGATTCGATACGTTCCGTCGGACTTGATAGCGCTATAGGATGACTCCTGCATGCCGCCTTGGCCTTTCACTTGGACGTTCACATGGCCGCCCTTCACAGGCTGCCCGCCGCTCGTCACGGCGCCCTCGATCGCGGCGTCGGCCAAGGGCACGTCGAAGTCCACCACCGTCACGAGCCCATCCTCGATCACCGCCTCCCTGGTGATATTGCGTCCACTGGGCGAGCCTTGGCCATCACTCAGGTGCACGCTTACTCGCACGGTTCCCGCGGCCAGGCCCGTCAACCGGTAGAATCCATTCTCGTCCGTGCTTTTCCCGGATTGGTTGCCGCCCGGTGCGCTGGCATCGTAGACGTTCACCCACTGGCCGTTCGAAGGCGTGCCTCCCACGCGAACCGTGCCTTCGATTTCGCCGCCTGCTGTCAGGCAAATATCGACGCGCGTCGTGCGGCGCGCATCGACACTAATGGCCACCGTGGCCGGCGCGTAGCCGGGATAGTAAGCAGAAATGGAGGTGGTGTCCTTGCCTACGCTAGACAGCTGGAACGCCCCTTGGGCATCCGTCCGAGCCGCGACGCCGCGATCACGACTGTGCTCCGGCGGGACGCCGCCCATGTAGATCGAGACGCCGGCCAGCGGGGCGCCGCTCGGATCCTGCACCGTACCTTCAACCAAAGCGCCACGCTCAAGGCGAATAACCACACCATCGGTTGTCTCGCCGGGCAGCACGCCGGAGATGTACTCCGTCGACATGGCATAGCCATCGGCACGCGCCATGACCGT
Organism: Candidatus Hydrogenedentota bacterium; assembly: GCA_963674865.2. Taxonomy (GTDB): domain Bacteria; phylum Hydrogenedentota; class Hydrogenedentia; order Hydrogenedentales; family SLHB01. Next base: position 1,389,318 of record CAXXYE010000009.1, on the reverse strand, counting down.
CACATCTTTCGCCTCCACGCCCGTCAGGCTGAACCGCCCCTCCTCATCGTGGACACGCGCAAAGCGCTCCGACATCCAAGGCTCAAGCTGCATGTGTCTTCCGCTCTGTTGCATGATCTCGAAACTGGTAATGGGGGCGCCCGTGTCCGCGGCAATGACTTGCCCCTTGATGGCGCCTCGCGCAGCCAGAACGAAATCAACATTCGTGGAGCCGGCGTCGATCTGCTGGCGTTGATCGCCGGTATACTGCTGGTGGCTCACGGAGACGTAATGCGGCCCCTCAGAGAGTCCGCTCACCGTGTAGGCGCCATCCTTGTCACTGGACGCGTACGCGTAGCTATCCCTGCCGTTCGCGCTGACATTGGCGCGCTCGATGCCTTGTCCTTGCTCATTGGTTACGCGGCCCGAAATCGACAGTCCATCCGCGTCGTCCAACACGAGCCGTATGCCTGTCCGATGCTCTGCTTCTCCAAGGGTGACGGTTTCGAGGGCGTTGTTCCGCCAGGCATCGCTCCCGGGAGGATTGACGTTAATATCGAATGCGCCTGCGTGGAGTCCGACAAGGGTGAACTCGCCCTGGGCATCGGTGGTTTGGGACGAATAGCCGAAGCGTCGCGTGGTCTTCGAGCTGGCAAACACCCGGGCGCCTTCAACAGGCCGGCCGGATTTATCGACCACGGTACCGGAGATCTTCGCCTCATCGGCAAGCACGATCTCGATGCCCGTCAATCCTTCCTGAGGCACCGTGAGCGGCCCTAATGGAGGCGCGGAAAGGCCCTTCTTCTCGGCCTTGATGTACAACTCGCTGCTGGCCGAAAAACCCGCCAACTCAAAATACCCTTCATCATCGGCCTTCACATTGGCGTAGCGTCCACCTTGAGACACCGACGCCATCACACGGACATCAGGCACCCCTACTCCGGCGGCGTCAATGACACGGCCCTCCACGGGCACGCCCATGGTGACGGGGATATCGATCCCCTCGACGATCTGCCCGATTCGAACGGAGACTATCGGGCGGTCCCGCCAGTCCATATTGGGAAGCCCCTTGGCCCCTTCGTACGAGATCCGGTACATACCGTCGCCAAGTCCCACGATCTCGTAAGAGCCTGAAGCGTCGGAGGCCTCGCCCTCCCTGCTGGGCACACCTTGCCCCTCGCCGTTGGCGCGGACGACGAGGCCGGGAATCCCCTCGTTAGTCTCTACCTTGTAGACGCGGCCGCGGATGACTCCGCCCTGGGCCACCTCGACCCGCACCCGCGTCTCTTGAGCGTCGCGGATGTTGAACTTCGCCCCTTGACTATCCTTCATCACCATGGCGTCATCGCGCACCCACGCCGTGTATTCTCCGGTGGAAAGCGTCGCGATCTGGAACGCACCGGATTCATCCGACGTGACATCGAATTTATCGCGCCGGAACTCGGAGGTGATCGTGAGTTTCACGCCGGGCGCAGGCGCACTTGTGGACGCCTCGACCACCGTGCCGCTTACGCTTCCGCCTTGGCCCATGATCAACTCGGCGTCGGTTGTGCCGACGGTAATGAAGTCCGAGACAAGGGTGGCGTAATCGTCGTGCTGCGCTACAAGCTGCCACTCGCCTTCCCACAGATTGTCGATGGTGAAGCGGCCCTCGTCATCCGTTTCAACACACATCGAGATCGCCCATTGGAGCGTGAAGTCTTTCTCGCTCCCTGCCTCCTTGTGCGGATAGATGGTGGCCCCCGCGATGCCTTCTCCCTCAGCGTTCCGCACATAACCGGAGATCGACCCCGCCGGCTTCATCTTGAATTCAAGCATCTTCTCCGGCCGGCCTTCGTGGATACGGGCCGAGCGTACGCCGAACAGGTTATCCTTCACGACCGCCACGCCGTATTCGCCCCACGCCAACTCCGCAAAGGTGAACTCGCCGTCTGCGTCCGTCGTGGCCGTCTGCTGCGGCGCTTCCTTGTCCGCCCTCGGATAGATGTCCGCGTTGAACAGCCTCATCGTGACGCTGGCGCCTGCCACAGGCTGATCGGTGGCCTCGATGAAGGCCCGGCCCGTAATGACCCCCTCGCCTTTCTCCAAAGGCTTCGGCCCCTTGTCTCGGTTAAGCCGCTCTGCCATCCTGCCCACCGGCCCGCTGTCGCGCAGAGCCCTTGGGCTGACCTCGACTGTCGTGCCTCGCGGCTCCGCGCTCGACGCGGCGTCGTGGGATGCCTGGGGAGCGCGGGCCGGCGGTTTCACGACATCTTGCGGGCCCGTTTCGTCGCCGCCGGGACTCAAGACGTGCCACACCACGGCAGCCACCACCACGAAGAACGCAACCATCAAAGCCAGGCGCAAGTTGGCATTCACATCAAATTCCTCCGCTCACATCGAAAGGGATACTTCTAGGATATCCTGGGCGGTGCGGATCGGCAACGGGCCACTCCGGACGGCCTGCAAGGGACCCGCCGGCGTTCGCCCGTGGGCCTCGCGTGGAGATATTAGCACTTTTCTCTATTCAGATACCGAATCCCTCGGCCCGGCATCTTCCAGGCCACTTCACCTAAGAGTAGACGCTACAGCCTTAAAGAAGGTGACACCAACACCTGCCACGCTCGGAGCGTCAGCGCATGCCGGCTCTTCACGTTGACAGCGATACTGCCCGGAACCGCAGCAGAATCCCACGTGCCGTTGGCTCTTGCCTACAGCACTCCTCAGGCGTAGAAAGCCTCGATGCTCTCTATTACAGCATCCTGCATTTCCGTCGTCAACTCTGGATAGATGGGTAGGGCGACGGTATGGGCGGCGGCGTACTCGCTGTGCGGAAAATCCCCCTTGCGATAGCCCAGATACGCAAAGCACGCCTGTTGGTGCAGGGCCAAGAAGTAATAGACTTCGTTGCCGATATCACTCCGGTTCAGGTGCTCCCGAAGCTCATCGCGCCGCTCGGGAACCGCCACAACATACTGATTGTAGATATGGTGCTCGCGCTGATAGGTGATGTGCGGCTTCTTGACGCCCTCGGCATGCAGATTCTCGTCATAATAGGCCGCGTTCTCTCGGCGCATACCATGCCACGTGTCGAGGTACTTGAGCTTGACGAGAAGGGCGGCGGCCTGGATGGTGTCGAGCCGGAAATTGGCGCCGATAACAGGGTGGTAGTACTTGGGTTGGATGCCCTGTCCGCGCACGCAGCGGAGCTTTTCGTCGAGGTCCGGAGCATCGGTAACGATCATGCCGCCGTCGCCAATGCCGCCGAGATTCTTGCTGGGGAAGAAAGAGAAGCAGCCCATCGCCCCCATGCTACCGGCCTTTTTCAAGCCCTCCTTCGAGGGATACTGCGCGCCGATAGCCTGGGCGGCATCCTCGATAACGGGCACGTTGAACTGGCGGGCGACCTCAAGAATTGGCTCCATGTCCGCGCACTGGCCGTAAAGGTGTACCGGGATAATGGCTTTCACCTTATCCCTCTTCTCGGTTTCGTTCTCAAACCAGGCCCGAAGAGCGGCGGGATCCATGTTGTAAGTGTCAGGGCCGATGTCGACGAACGCGGGGATGGCATGAAGTCGGGCGATAGCGCCGGCTGTGGCGAAGAAGGTGTAGGGTGCGGTGACGACGATGTCGCCGGGGCCCACGTCAAGCACCATGAGTGCTGCGAGGAGGGCATCGGTGCCCGAGGAAACGCCTATGGCGAATTGGGAATCCGTGTACGCGGCAACGGCTTCTTCGAGGGCCTCGACTTTCGGCCCCATGATGTAGCGGGTCGAATCGATCACCTCGAGTACGGCGGCCTTGAGTTCATCCTCGATAGTTGCCAGTTGGGCCTTGAGGTCCAGAAGAGGTACTTTCATTTCTATTACCATCCGTGCGTCTGTGACTTGCCGCCGTTTCCCCAGCGCGCCATCCATCAGAGAGGGCGCCCGCCTCGGAGGCCATTCGGCGAATCATACCGCGCCAGTGATCCGGGCTTCAATGGCCGGGCTCTGATTCTATGGCGCGCCCGCCGTCGCCAATCCACAAGCGGCCAGGGAGTTGCGGCACGGCGCGCGAGCGGGGCGCGACGGAACACACGTTGCCCCGTTGTCTGGTGTCGGGTACCATGTGGCCACGACACTGGCCAAGCGTCCCCAAAAGAAGGCGATAGATTCGGGCGGTAGAAGTGCAGAAGATGCGAACGAACAAAGCGTCGAACGCGCTGTTGAAGATGGGCGCTTTGGCTGTCGCTGCCTCGCCGGGCGGCCGTCGGCCGGAAAAAACCGCCCGCATCCTGATCGTGAGGCTGGGCAATATCGGGGACATCGTGGTGGCATTGCCCGCCTTTCACGCCCTGCGGAAGCGCTTTCCCACAGCGCACATGACGCTGCTGACCTCCCCTACGGAGCGCGGCGCGCCGGGCGCCCGAGAACTGCTCGCGGGCGATCCAACCTTCAACGAGCAAATCGTCTACTACGCAGATGAATCGAGTCGCCCCGGATTCCTCCGCGGCCTCCGCGCGCGCATTCGGGCGCTGGACATCGACTTGGCGGTGCTGTTGCCCAATCACCTTGCAGCCTTCTCGAGCCTGGCGAAGTACCTGGCTTTGCTCGGGACCTCCGGCGTAAGGCGTGTGGCAGGATGCCAACTGGTGACGCCCACCGACTACACGATCCGACAAGTAGAGCGACTGGCGAACCTACTTGCTCCTCTTGAAGCTTCGGATGTCGAGCCGTTTCCATGGCTGAGGGCCGCGGAGGAGGATAAAGCCCGAGCAAAGACACTCCTTGGGGACGCAGGGGAACGCCTCCTGGTGGGCATGCATTGTGGTGCAAAGCGCCCGGCGAATCGGTGGCCCGTGGAGCGATTCGCCGAAGTGGGCCGAAGACTCATTGAGATGGAGAACGCCTGCATCGCGCTGACGGGCGCCGCGGGCGAGGCGGAATTGACTTCCGCCGTGGCGCGGCAGATAGGTGGGGGCTGCATCGATCTCGCAGGCAAGACCTCCATACTCGAAGCCGCGGCCGTAGCGCAGCAGTGCCGTGTATTCGTCAGCAATGATACAGGCATGATGCATGTCGCCTACGCCATGGGAACTCCGGTGGTGGCCGTCTTCGGCGGCCGCTTTTTCCCAACCATCTGGTATCCCTACGGTGAGGGACACACGGTGCTTCGCGAAGATATCGAATGTAGTCCGTGCCAAGAGGACATATGTCCTCTGTACGGTGAGCCGGAGTGTCTGCAACGCATCGAGGCGCGGGAAGTGCTCGACGCGGTTCGAACGACACTTGCTCCCGGCCGGCGCTGATTCGTCCGTTGGGGATGCTACATAGGTGGTGTTTGGCTTGCCTCACTCGAAATCAACGGGATAGGATAAGGGCCGTGGAGAAAAACGCCGGATGCACGGCTCGTTGCGACAACTCACGGGATGCCGTCCCGGCGATGTTTGATCGGATAGCGGGTCGTTATGACATTGCCAATCGCCTCTTATCGTTGCGGCGTGATGTTGCGTGGCGCAGACAGCTCGTGCGTCACATGCCGGAGCAGCCGGGGCAATGGGTGGCGGATCTGGCAACGGGCACCGCGGATGTGCCGCTCGAACTGGCCCGGCGCCCCGAAGGCGTTTCGGGCGTCGTTGGACTTGATCTCTCCGAAAGGATGCTTGCCGTCGGCCGTGAGAAACTCAAGAAGAAGAAGCCGGGCCTCGAGATCGCCCTCGTTCGCGGCGACGCCGCACAGACGGGCCTCAGAGCGGGGTGGTTTTCAACCGTGATCATCGCTTTCGGTTTGCGCAATATGCCTGACGTAGCCGCCGTACTCCGTGAAACGGTGCGGCTTCTCAACCCCGATGGCCGCTTGCTGGTTTTGGAGTTCTCGATGCCTGACAGCCGCTCCATCCGAATCCTCTACCTGTTCTACCTCCGGCACATCCTACCCTTGATCGGCGGCTTTCTCACGGGCGATACGCGCGCCTACCGCTACCTCAACACATCCATTGAAGCCTTCCCACACGGCAAGGCGTTTTGCGATCTGCTGCGGGCCAACGGGTTCCGCCGCGCGACCGCACACCCCCTAACGTGCGGCATCGCAACACTCTATCAGGGAGAACGGTAGCCCATGGGTGGCCCCATCGAACACGGCGCGCTGAATTCCGCCAAACGGCTCATGGCTGAACTGATCGAACAGGCCTTCGAGGCAAGTCGCGGCCGTCCCGCGCGGTGCCATCAGACAGTACGCGTAACGTTGCCCATCGCCGACGTGGACGTCTTGCACTGGCTTGGAGCGCAGGAGGCGGACGCCATCGTGTACTGGGCGGGCCGTGATGGGGAGCTGGAAGTAGCGGGCCTCGGTGCAGCAGACGTTGTGGCGGAGGACGGCCCGCGCGACTTCCACCGGCCTCTGGAAAAGATCCGGGAGCGACTCGACCCCGGGGAGCCGGGTCTGCGGTATTACGGCGGCTTCAGCTTCTCTCCAAGTGACGAGATCACCGCGGCGTGGGAGCCCTTTGGCTCGTGCCGTTTCGTATTGCCACGGATCGAGATTCTCAATCGTAGTGGCCAGTCATATCTCGCGTGCAACCTGGTATTTCGCGAGGGCGAGCCGCACCGGCGCGAGGTAGACAATGCGCTGGTGACACTGTATGACATCCGTTTCCCGAAAACACGCAAGGTCGATATGCTTGAGGCACCCGTTTCGAGGGAAGATCGGCCAGATCGCTCACATTGGTGCGAGATGGTGGAGCGCGCACTCGGACTCATCAGGGGGAACGCATTCACGAAGATCGTGTTAGCCAGGGAGACGGACCTCTCATTCGCACGCAAGATCGCGCCGTTGTCCCTGCTCGCGACACTGGCGCACCGGGGGGACAACGGCTACCGATTCTACTTCCAGCCGCGGCGCTTCGCCGCCTTCTTGGGCGCGTCGCCTGAGCGCCTCTACAAACGCCGGAGCCGCTACATCCAAACAGAGGCTGTCGCGGGAACGCGCCCCCGGGGCAATTCGCCCGCCGAGGACACGGCCTTGTGGGAAGAACTACTGGCAAGCGAGAAGGATCGCAGCGAGCATCACATCGTCGCCGCCGCGATTCGCGATGTGCTGCATCGCCTCTGCCGGACGGTGCATATCGCGCCGGAGCTATCGGACCTCAGGCTCAAACATTGCAGGCACCTTCTTTGCTCCATCGAGGGCCTTCTGGCTTCAACCGATGCGGATGCGGTGATCCTTGAGGCCATGCATCCCACGCCGTCCGTTGGCGGATATCCGGCCGCGCGGGCCCTCGAGAACGTGGCACGGCTTGAACCGTTCAAGCGCGGGTGGTACGCAGGCCCGGTGGGCTGGGCCGGCTATGACGCGGCGGAGTTCGCCGTGGCGATCCGCTCCGGCCTGGTGCGGGAAAACACACTCACGCTCTACACCGGCGCGGGCATCATCGACGGCTCCATCCCTCAGGCCGAGTGGGAAGAGCTTGAGAGCAAGTTGGGCCTCTTTGTCGGCATCTGGAACGAATGAGCGGACTGATGCCTATGGGCAGCGAATCACACCTCAACGGCCTCTGGGCGGCGCTGTTGGTGGAGGAATTAGCGCGAAACGGCGTTGAGACTTTCTGCGTCTCGCCCGGTTCGCGAAGCACGCCGTTAACGTTGGCCGTCGCGGAGAACGAACGCGCGAGAAGCCGCGTTCATTTTGACGAGCGGGGCCTTGCCTACTATGCGTTGGCCCACGGCGCCGCCACCGGGCTCCCGGCCGCCCTCATCTGTACATCGGGCACTGCCGTCGCTAACTACCTGCCCGCCGTGGCCGAGGCGTCGAAAGCGCGCGTGCCGCTGATCGTGTTGAGCGCTGACAGGCCGCCGGAACTGCTCGACACGGGCGCGAATCAGACAATTGAACAGACAGGCGTCTTCGAGCGTTTCGCGCGTTGGCGGGCGACATTGCCATGTCCCACGGCGGACATCGCCCCCGAGGTCGTCCTCACAGCCACTGCTCAAGCCGTCCATCGCTCCCGACGCGCTCCGGCAGGCCCGGTTCACCTAGACTGCATGTTCCGTGAGCCCCTGGCGCCCACAGAGGCGGGGCCGCCTCCCAAGGAATATCTCCGGCACTTGGCCTCCTGGGAGACGTCCGGCCGGCCCTACACAGAGTACACGGCTCCGAGGCAAGAACCTGCGGCCGCGGAATTGAGGCATCTCCTTGACGTGGTTAACACCGCGCGGAAGGGGCTGCTGATCATCGGCGAACTGCGAGAGCCCGCCGCGCAAGAGGCGGCGCTGGCCTTGGCACAGGCGCTGCAATGGCCGGTATTTGCTGACGCCACGTCGGGCCTGCGGAGACGGGTGGACTCGACACATATCATCACGAACTACGGAGCGCTGATGTCTTCGGCCCGATTCCTGGAGTTCCTCAAGCCCGACGCCGTCCTTCAGCTAGGCGGCCCTGTCGTATGCGAGGCGCTACTGCGTCATCTGAAATCCGTCCAACCGGCAACTTACGTCCATGTCGCCGAGCATCCCTTTCGTCATGATCCCTTCCACCAGGTATCCCATCGAGTCGAGGCGGACATCCCTTCTTTTTGCGCGTGGCTTTCCGAGGCGGGGCGGCCCCAGGTTGACGCCGCATGGGTGAAAACACTGCATACGGCCTCGATGAAGGCTGAGGGAGCCATCGGTAGATACCTTGGGGCGTGCGGCGTGCTTACCGAACCGGGCGTTGCACGGTTTGTTGCTCATCATGCCCCCGAGGGCTCGACCTTGTTTATCGGAAACAGCATGCCCATTCGCGATGTGGATCGATTCGGCGGCCCAACCCACGCAGGCGTGCGCGTCTTCGCTAATCGCGGGGCCAGCGGCATCGAGGGAAACCTGGCCGCCGCCGCGGGATATGCCGACGCGTTGGGCCAGCCCGTCACGGCGCTCATCGGAGACTTGGCTCTTCTGCACGACCTCAATTCACTCGCGCTATTGGGAAGGACTCGCGCGCCCGTCACGCTCGTGGTGCTCAACAACAACGGCGGAGGCATCTTCCACTTCCTCCCCATCGCCAAATTCGATGCCTATTTCGAGGAGTTCTTCGCCACCCCCCACGGACTTGCCTTTGAGAAGGCCGCGGATATGTTCCATCTGTCCTACTCCCAGCCAGCCTTCGTGGAAGACCTTACCGCAGCATATTCGACGGCAACCGGCCCGACGCTCATTGAGGTGAGAACCAACCGCGAGGAGAATGCGCGCGTCCACAAGGCGCTGTCCGATGCGGTGGATGCCGCGTTGGCTTGACGGAGAAGAGCTCACTTCATCCCTAACAGACGCAAGAAACCACGCATACCGTGTGTGATGAAGGGCAACGAGATGACAGAATTGCGCGTCGAGTCCCTCCTTATGCCGGCGGCCGCCCTGGGGCCGCCTAACACGCTGCCGCCGCTACAGCGCTTGAAGGCGGTTTCGGGAGGCATTCAGATCCACGAAAGTGTGTCCGAGGAGGCACGGCGATACCTAGGCTACGGCTGCGGCAACGGCATCCTCCCCTATGGCCTTCAGGACGATTATGATCGCAAGCGGGAGAAGCGGGCACTTCGAGTGGCAGTACTGGAGAATGAGCATCTTCGTGCCACCTTCCTTCTGGACTACGGCGGCCGGCTGTGGTCGCTCATCCACAAGACATCGGATCGCGAGTTGCTCTATCGCAATCCGGTGTTTCAACCGGGAAACCTGGCGGTGCGCAACGCGTGGTTCAGCGGCGGTGTCGAATGGAACGCCGCCGTGCAGGGGCATTCGCCTTTCACGTGTTCGCCCCTGTTCGCCGCGATGCTCAAGTCGGATGCCGGATATCCGATGCTCAGGCTGTACGAATGGGAGCGAATCCGCGGGGTGCCCTTCCAAGTGGATTGCCACCTGCCCGAAGACTCGCCATGGTTATTCGTGCAGGTTCGCGTCATCAACGCCCACGATGGGGAGATACCGATGTACTGGTGGTCGAACATCGCCGTACCAGAGTCGCCGGAAAGCCGGGTGCTCGTCCCCGCGGACGCGGCCTACAGCTTCGGCTACAGCGGGCAGATGCAGCGCGTGCCCATTCCCGTGCCCAGCGCGCCCGACGTTACGTATCCAACCAACATCGGCCACTCAACCGACTTCTTCTACGATATCCCACCGGGCCGCCGCCCTTGGATCGCGGCCTTGGACGCCGAGGGGCGTGGGCTGATACAGACATCTACAAGCCGTCAGTGCGGGCGCAAATTGTTCGTCTGGGGCATGGGATCGGGCGGCCGCCGTTGGCAGGAGTTTCTCTCGGTTCCCGGCCATCCCTATATCGAAATTCAAGCGGGACTCGCACGAACTCAATACGAATGCGTGCCGATGCCGCCCCGGACGGCATGGACATGGACGGAGGCATATGGCTTCATTCAGGCGTCGCCGGAGATCGTACACGGGACAGACTGGCCCGCGGCGCACGAGCACGTGCGGGCGCATCTGGAGCAAGAACTTCCGGCCCATGCCCTCGAAGCAGCTTCCGAGCTAGGCGAAGCACACCTGGATCGCGATCCTGAGATGATTCTCCAGCACGGGAGCGGCTGGGGCGCCTTGGAGCGTTTACGCCGCGAGCGTTGCGGCGAGGGAGGGTTCGAGGCCCCCGGCTTGCCATTCGAGGACACCTCCATAGGCGGCGAGCAGGAGCCGTGGCTGAGGCTACTCGATGAAGGGGCACTGCCCTCCGCCAGTCCGGCAGAACATCCTGGGGCGTGCATGGTGCAAAGGGAGTGGCAAGAGCTCCTCGAACACGCAGTCGGCGCGGGACGCGGCAACCACTGGCTGGCGTGGCTCCATCTTGGCGTCATGCGCTATCACACGGGCGACGCCGAGGGCGCCGAACAGGCATGGGAGCAGTCGCTGCGTTTGGAGCCGTCCCCATGGGCGCTGCGAAACCTGGCAGTATTGGCACGGGAACAGGGCGATACAGCCCTTTCGGCGGAGAGATATCGCCAGGCCCGGCAATACGCGCCGGAGCAGAGCGCGCTGACAAGGGAGTGCTTCCTGGCGCTGCTTGCCGAGGGTTGTGCCCAGGAGGTGATCGATCTCTGGCAAGAGGCTTCAGCCGAGATCCGCAGCAACGGCCGATTGAGGTTCCTCAAGGCCCGGGCCGACCTCGAACTGGGCCATTTCGAGGAGGTCGAGTCCTTCCTCAGCGGGCCTATCGAGATACCTGATGTTCGGGAGGGGGAGGTGGCGCTCACGGACCTCTGGTTTCTCCTGCATGAGAAGCGCTTGGCCGCAGCGGAAGGCTCACCCGTCACCGATGCCATTCGCGAGCGTGTGCGTGAGGCCTTCCCGCCTCCGCAGCACATCGACTTCCGCATGAACACCGAGAGCTTGTGAACAAGTGAGGAGAATCTTGTGGCGCGGGCTTCCAGCCTGCACAAACATTGGTGAGTAGCGGCATTCTACCGGCAAGATGCTTGCGCCACAATACTGAGAAGCCTTCTTTCAGAAGCTCTGAGGCCCGGTGAATCCAACCGGCGTCGCGTGATACTCTGCCGAGGGGCCGCACTCAGCGGCCCGCCCGTTACCGAGGACAAGAGTGAGGACGCGGCCATGGCACAGATCGAATGGACGCCCGCCGGGGAATACAAGGATATCCGATACCACAAGGGGGACGGGATCGCGAAGATAACCATCAACCGGCCGGAAGTGCGCAACGCTTTCCGCCCGCAAACGGTTGATGAAATGGCCCATGCCCTCGCGGATGCCCGTTTTGATCCCGCCGTCAGCGTGATCATTCTGACGGGGGAAGGGCCGGAGGCGTTCTGCGCGGGCGGCGACCAGAAAATTCGCGGCGACGCCGGCTACGTGGATCCGCGAACGGACACGCCGCGCCTGAACGTGTTGGATTTCCAGCGGCAAATGCGAACATGCCCGAAGCCCATCATTGCCATGGTGGCGGGCTATGCCATCGGCGGAGGCCACGTGCTGCATCTCATGGCGGATATCACCATCGCCGCGGACAACGCCGTCTTCGGCCAAACCGGCCCCCGCGTCGGCTCGTTTGACGGGGGCTACGGCGCGGCCTATATGGCCCGAATCGTGGGGCAGAAGAAGGCCCGGGAAATCTGGTTCCTCTGCAGGAAGTACGACGCGCAGCAAGCTTTGGAGATGGGCCTCGTCAACACGGTCGTCCCCCTGGAGCGGCTGGAAGAGGAAACGGTGCAGTGGTGCCGGGAGATTCTCGCGAACTCGCCGACGGCCATCCGCTGCCTGAAAGCGGCCATGAACGCCGATTGCGATGGCCAAGCCGGCCTGCAGGAGCTTGCGGGCAACGCCACCATGTTGTTCTACATGACGGAAGAGGGCCAGGAAGGCCGAAACGCTTTCAATGAGAAAAGAGCGCCCGACTTCTCGAAGTATCCAAGATATCCTTAGGAGCTGCTGCCGCAACGCCACAGATTGGAGCGCTTTCGCACCATGCGCGAACGGACTTCAGAGAACGCTGGCGATTCCCGCGCATCCGCGCGGAGCGTGGGGCCGGGTGTGTGGTGGCTCGCGGCCCGGCCGAAGACGCTTCCCGCGGCCGGTACGCCCGTGCTCATCGGCACGGCGATGGCCGTCGGGGACAGCGGCTTCCACGCGCCGGCGGCGTTTTGCTGCCTGCTCGGGGCGCTGCTGATTCAAGTCGCGACGAACTACGCCAATGACTATGGCGACTACATCCGCGGGGCCGACACGGACGAACGCCTCGGCCCTGTGCGCGCCACGGGAGCGGGACTCGTTACGCCCGCAGCCATGAAGCGAGCCACGGGCATAGCATTCGCGATGGCGTTGCTCCCGGGATTGTACATTGTCTATCGCGGCGGGTGGCCTTTCGTTCTGGTCGGATTGCTGTCGATCTCATGTGGGCTGCTATACACGTTCGGCCCTGTGCCGTTCGGCTACACCGGACTGGCCGACGTGGTCGTGCTCGTCTTTTTCGGGCCGGTGGCGGTGGGCGGCACCTATTATGTGCAGGCCTTGCACATCGATTGGCGCGTGCTTGTGGCGGGGCTTGCCCCAGGACTATTCTCGGTGGCCATTCTCACTGTCAACAACCTGCGCGATATAGACACGGATCGCCGCGCCGGGAAGAAGACGCTTGCTGTACGCTTCGGGCGCACGTTTGCGAGGGCTGAGTATGTGGGCGCACTCGTGGCGGCGTCGGGGGGCGTCCCGCTCGCTTCGTGGCTGTGTTTCGACGTGCAGCCATGGACAATGATAGCCGCCGCCGCGCTCTTGCCGGCCATCCCGACGGCTTACACGGTGTTCACCCGGCGTGAGGGAGCGTCTCTGAACGCCGCCTTGGCCGCAACAGGCCGATTGCTGCTGATATATGGAGTCACGTTTTCCCTGGGGTACTTGCTGTGAACATACACGTCATCCAGATCTATCGATACGACCTGCCCCTGGCTCGCCCTCTGCCGATTGGGGGGAGCCGATCCCTTGCGAACCGCTCCGGACTCATCCTGGAGCTCATTGACGACTCGGGAAGCGTAGGCCTGGGCGAGATAGCACCGCTCCCGGGCTCAAGCAGGGAAACTCTCGAGGAGGCCGAACAGGCGGCAATCTTTCTTGCCGAGCGCATCAGAGGCGCTGAGATTCCCTTAGGCCTGGAAACAATGACCTCGGGTTTCGAAGATTGGATCGGTGAGCTTGGACTGCCCCCATCCGTGCGCTGCGGCTTCGAGGCGGCCGTGCTGGGCCTCATCGCCTTGCAGCAGGGCGTCCCGCTCGAACGCCTCCTGTGCGATGAGCCGCTGCGCGCCATCGCCATCAACGGCTTGCTCTCGGGAACAGCAGAGGAGGTCTTGGCAAGCGCCTTTGCGCTCGCGCAGAGAAACTATCCGGCAATGAAGCTCAAGGTAGGCTCACGGCCACTCGCCGAAGACATCGACCTTGTCAAGAAAGTGTCCCACGCGATCCCGCCCGGCGTGGCCCTGCGCCTGGATGCGAACCGCGCCTGGAATTATGATACCGCCATCGCATTCGCGGCGGGCATCCAAGACTGCGCTATCGAGTACATCGAAGAGCCTATCAACGACCCCACCGAACTGGGCGCCTTCATGGAAGAGACGGATCTCCCGGTGGCTTTGGACGAGAGTCTCGTCGAGGCGCCGGAGCTTATCACCAGCACCGACCCGTGGCTCGACGCCGTCGTCCTGAAACCAACCTTCCTGGGGGGCTTCGAGAACACCATCAAGCTCGCGCGCCTAGCCATAGACCTTGGCATCACTCCCGTGATCAGCGCCGCCTTCGAGTCGGGCGTGGGGCTCTGCGCCTTGGCCGCTCTCGCCGCGGCCGTCGACCTCCACGGCGATACTGCCATGGGCCTGGACACGCAGGATTGGTTTGCCGAAACCTTACTAAGGAGCCGCCTCGTCGTGCTCGACGGACACCTGAGTTTGCGGCAGGTCGGTGACGCCGGCCAGAGCGTGGACTGGAAGAAGCTGACTGAGGTCTACCGTGTCTGAAACGCATTGGCCGCTCGATGACATCGCCCGAGAATGCGACGACGAAATCGCACTTGTCGGTGCGCAGGGCAGCTATACCTTTTCCGAGTACCGCCGCAAGACGGTGGACATCGCTACTGGATTGCTCGAAACCGGACTCCAGCCGGGCCAGAGAGTCGCCGTCGTGGCGAGCCCGTCCGTGGACCTGCCCATCTTACTCATGGCGTGTTTCCGCCTGGGCGTGATCGCCTGCCCGCTTAATCCAGGCCTGCCACCAGCAAATCTACGCGCACAGCTCGAAGCACTACGTCCCCGGATCGTTCTCTTGGGCGAGGAAGCCTGCCACGAGAATGTGGGCGCCGCCCCCACTCTTCCCATGAGCGAAATCCTGGCAAGTGCCCCCGCTCGGGAAGAACTCCCGGCGTTCCACCTCAGCCGACCTGCCACAATCCTCTTCACTTCGGGAAGTTGCGCGACGCCGAAAGCGGCGGTGCTCACGTTCGCAAACCATTACCACAGCGCGATCGCATCGAACCGCAACATCCGCCTAGCGCCGGGAGATCGCTGGCTGCTATCACTCCCGCTGTATCACGTCGCGGGGCTGGGCGTCCTATTCCGGTGCCTACTGAGCGGGGCGGCAGTTTCCGTACCTGAAGCCGGGGAGAGCCTGCCGGAAGCCATCGGGCGGTATGGCGCGACGCACGCATCACTTGTGACAACACAACTATATCGCCTGCTCCAGGAGGACGCGGGCATCGCCGCCCTCCAGTCGCTGAAGGCTATCCTGCTTGGGGGCGGCCCCATGCCGGAGTGCCTCATCCGGCAAGGAATGGCCCTTGGACTTCGGCTCTATACGAGTTACGGCCTCACGGAGACGGCCTCGCAAATGGCCGCCACGCGCCCCGGCGACTCCCTGGAACACCTGCTCTCATCGGGAACTCCCCTCACGCCGAAGACGCTGCGCATTTCCGAGCAGGGCGAGGTACTCGTGCAAGGCCAAACCTTGTTTGCCGGCTATCTGAGCGGCGAGGAGGTCGTGCTGCCCCTCACGGATGACGGCTGGTTCCCTACGGGCGATCTTGGCCGGCTTGACGATGCAGGTTATCTGTGCATCACTGGGCGCAAGGATAACCAGTTCATCTGCGGCGGGGAGAATATCCAGCCGGAGGAGATCGAAGCGCATCTGCGCAACCTTCCGGGAGTCGCCGACGCCCTTGTCGTTCCTGTCGAGCATGCGGCGATGGGCCACGTGCCCGTCGCATTCGTTCGGATTGGCGGCCGCGAGAACCTTGATCCCGCGGCCCTGACAAGCCTCCTCGCCCGACACCTGCCCAACCACAAGGTGCCCCGCGTTTTCCTTCCGTGGCCGGAAAGAGAGGGGAAAGACGGCTTGAAGACACGCCGCGGAGTCATGGCGCGCCTCGCCCAGGAGCAACTCCGAGCGGAGACAGGATGAGGCGTGATCCCCCCCATTGACGCCGAGATTCAAAGGCTCTCGGGCAAACGCCCCGCGTTGATCTGGCAAATGGCAAGGCCAAGCGCGTCAGCGGCATCGTCCGGCCTGGGGAGATCGTCGAGATTCAGGAGGATCTTCACCATCTCCTGAACCTGGCGTTTGCTGGCCTTTCCGTAGCCAACGACGGCGTTTTTCACCTCGAGCGGACTGAATTCGCCGATGGGCTTCCCGGCGAGGGCCGCGGCCAAAGCGATAACACCGCGCGCCTGGGCAACGGAGATGCCCGTGGTGACATTGCGCGAGAAATACAGCTTCTCGATGGCCACGGCATCCGGGGCGTGATGTTCGATGAGGCGGCCGGCCTGCTCGAAGATCGTCTTCAGCCGCTCGGCAAAATGCTGCTTCGCGGGCGTCGAAATGATGCCATGGCCAATATGGATGAGGCGGGTGCCCTTTCCTTCGACCACGCCGAATCCCGTGGTCGCGGTTCCCGGGTCAAACCCGAGCACACGCACTTAGGCCTCCGCGATCGCGGCCATCTCCTCTTCAGAGATGTCGAAGTTGGCGTAGACGTTTTGCACGTCTTCGTGGTCTTCGAGAAACTCCATCATACGCAGGACGGCCTCGGCCGCTTTCCCCTCGACCTGCACAACGGTTTTCGGCTGCATCGTAAGCTGGACGTTCTCGGCTTTCAGTCCCATGCCCTCAAGGGCCTCGGACACCGCGTGCAGATCCTGAGGCGCCGTCATGAGTTCAAACACGTCGCTCTCGGTGTCAACGTCCTCGGCCCCGGCGTCAATGGCCTTCTCGAACATGTCCTCCTCGCTGCACGCATCTTTCGGTATATGAATCAGGCCCTTCTGCTCGAAGTTCCAGGTAACCGCGCCGGTTTCAGCCATGCTGCCGCCGTGTTTCGTGAGGATATGGCGAATTTCCGACACCGTCCGGTTCTTATTGTCCGTGAGAACGGAGACAACAATGGCCACGCCGCCGGGCGCATAGCCCTCATAGATCGCCTCCTCATACGTCACGCCGGGAAGTTCGCCGGTGCCCTTCTTGATCGCCCGATCGACGTTATCCTTGGGCATGTTCTGGGCCTTGGCGGCGAGCAGCACCGTTCGTAAGCGCGGGTTGCCGGCGGGGTCGCCTCCCCCTTCCTTGGCTGCGACAGCAATCTCCTTCGCGAGCTTTGAGAAGATCTTGCCGCGTTTGGCGTCGGCGGCACCTTTCTTACGCTTAATCGTGCTCCATTTTGAATGACCGGACATAGACGCGGTTCTCCATTTACACAGCCTAGGTTAGGCGGGTTGCCCCGCCTCGTGCACCGACAAGTATACCAATCCGGCGGAATTCCCCGCAATGGCTACGTCAGAGCCGCAATCGCCGGATAGCTCAACGGTGCCGCGCACACGGCGCTTGGATATGGCGTCGTCTTCCGACAGTGACTCACCGGATGGGTGAGGCCAGCCATTTCGACAGTGTCTTTGTTTCCCGGTGACTTGACGCGCGGCACAATTGGCGCCCCGGCCACCGGGGTCAGAGCGCAGCGGTACGACAGCGACGCTGAATGCCCCCAGTCATGGGGGAGCAAAGGGCTCCCGCTTACGGAAGTCAGGCACGTAAAGACTCTGGCTGCCGGTTTCTTGTACCAGAAGACACTCGAGTCCCTGTGTCAGGGCGTATTCGACTAGATCCTCGTATTCCTTGGGGCTGATAGGCGCTTCAAGCTCGGGGTAGTCCCCGGCATGGTGTTGCGGCGCGTATTGGCTCATCAGGCTCAAGGTGATGCCGGTAAGGCCGGCGTCGCGCAGCCACAGGAGCAGGTCGTAACTTCCGCCGAGATTGTCCGGCAAGACGAGGTGGCGCAGGATGATCCCACGCTTGGCGACTCCGTTCTCGACATTCAGCAGGCCGGTTTGCCGGAGCATTTCCGCGAGAGCTTCTTTCGCCACAGCCGGATAGCCCTTGACTCCCGAATAGCGCTCGGCCTCAGCCGCGTCCATGTACTTCATGTCGGGCAGATACACATCGACAATGCCGTCCAACAGGCGAAGAAACGCCGTGTCTTCGTAAGCGTTGGTGTTATAGACAAGCGGCAGGTCCAGCCCGCGGACATGCGCATCGTGCAGGGCGAGCAAGATGGGATAGATGAAGTGCGTGGGGGTAACCAGGTTGACATTCTCAGCGCCGCGCCGCTGTAGGTCGAGGAAAATGTCGGCCAGCTGGCGGTAGTGAATCTCCGTCCCCAGGCCGCCCTGGCTTATCTGGTGGTTCTGGCAGAATACGCAGCGGAGGTTACAGTGAGCGAAGAACACCGTCCCGGAGCCGCCGCGTCCCACCAAGGGCGGCTCTTCTCCGAAATGCAGCGTGTGTGAGGCGACGCGCACATGCTCCAGGTCGGCGGCATCGGCCCTACACCGGCCCACCGCACACGCCGTTCGATCAATACCGCAGCGGTTGCCGCAGATTCGGCAGCGCGCCAACATCCGGCGCAGCGGCTCAAGAACGGCCTCTATCGTGTCGGATCTTGCCATAACGTGAAGGCCACCCCCGAACCGGCGTTCAGGGGTGGCGTTAAATCGTTTCATTCATTGGAGTTTCCTATGCCGCCCGGACTTCAGATCGGATTGAGCAGCTTCTGGATCTCCGGCTCATTGAGGTTGTCCATAGTTACCACGGTAACGCCCGTATCGATGCGCTTCTCGACGGGACGTCCCTCAAGGTGGTCGATGGCCGCTTTCACGCCCTGATAGCCCATTTGGAACGGATTCTGGACAACAAGGGCCTGGATGGCGCCACGCTTGAGAGCATCCACCTCGCCCTGGGCCGCGTCAAAGGCCACGAGCTTCACTTCACCCATCTTGCCGGCGACCTCGATGGCTTGGGCCGCGCCGAGGGCGCCACCCTCGTTTGCGGCGAAGATCCCTTTCAGGTTCGAGTGCGCCGTCATCATGTCTTGCGTAACGTCCATGCCCTTGCCGGCTTCGCTCTGACTGTACAGCACGGAGACAAGCTCAATGTCGGGATACTCCGCGATGCCGTCCTTGAAGCCCTGCTCCCGCATTTCGGATGTCGCGGCGCCGGGGACAAAGGGGATCAGCCCCACCTCGCCCGCTTCGCCGATCAGGCGCGCCAGTTCACGGGCGGCCGCCTTGGCCCCGGCAATGTTATCCGTCGCCACAAACGAAATGGGGATGTCCGACTTGACGCCCGAGTCAATTGTCACGACGGGGATGCCTTGTTCGGAGGCCTTGGCGATAGCGTCGATAAGGGCGTTCTCATCGCACGCGGCCATGACAATCGCGTCTACGTCGCGGCTGATCATGTCCTCGACGATGCTGATCTGCTTGGCCGTTTCGGTTTCCTTGGCAGGGCCCTGCCAGATGATCTTCGCGCCCATCTCCTGCCCGGCCGCTTCGGCCCCCGCCTTCACTGTCAGCCAGAATTGATGCGCCAACCCTTTTGGGATCACGGCGATCTCCAAGGCCGAGTCCTCGGGAGGCGCTTCGGTGCCGTGTTGAGCCCCGCCGGAGCCCGACGAGGACGTCCCCGGATTACATCCCACACAAATCACAGTCACCAACAGCAGAATAAGAACGGCTCTCATGGCCTCATCTCCCAGGTTAATTGGACGAGTGCGTCCGGCCTGCCCGACCGGGTGGCGTTTCACGGAAGTATATCGGGACTTCGGCGCACGCGTCCATTCGGCTGCGCAAAGGAATCCGCTTCGTCGGCCCAGGGGCGTAATCGCTCGGGCGTCCCGCTAGGCCGGGCGGCGTCTTGAGGCCTTCCGCACGCCAGGCATCATCCACAGAGCGATTATGCTCACGGCCAACAGGGCGACATCTCCCAAGGGTGGGACGCCCGGGCCGCAGCCGGATGATGACGTACCCCCGGCGCATCCCGGCGGGGCATCCCAGTGGGGCACAAACACGGCCCACACCGTCTTGGCGCCATCCATAACCAATTCGAGCGGATTATCCGTCCCTTCCGCATCGCCGCGCCAGCGGCGAAACGCCCAGCCCTCCGCAGGAACGGCCACCAACGTGGCCGTGGCGCCATCGGGATAGACGCCTGCCTCATCCCCGACTTCAATATGGCCCCGCCCCACGGCATGCGGAGTCAGCGTGTAGAGCTGTTTGAAGACGGCCACGACGCTTCTATCCTGATCCATGAGCACCATCGTCGGATTGTCCGTACCCGTCGCGTCACCCTCCCAATGATCGAAGGCCCACCCCTCGGCGGGGATGGCCGCCAAGGAGGCTTCAGAGCCGGCGCGGTAGAAGGTCGGCCCACTGGCTTCGTCTACTTGCCCCTGTCCCTCAACCTGGATACTCAGCGTGTAGCGCCGCTCAAAGACGGCCGTAACGGCCTTGTCGCCATCCACGAGCAGCGTCAGCGGGTTGTCGCCTCCCGCGGCACCGCCTTCCCAGTGGTCGAAGATCCAGCCTTCCGCGGGCACGGCAACCACCGTCGCCGTCGAGCCATCTGGATAGACACCGATGCCGTCGGCGCAATACACGAGCCCCTGCCCCTCGACGGCCGTGCTCACCGTGTAGAGCCGTGTGAAGACGGCCGTGATGGCCTTGTCGCCATCCATGATCAACGCCAGCGGATTGTCGCTCCCCGCCGCATCGCCTTCCCAATGGTCGAAGATCCAACCCTCGGCCGGTACAGCCAGCACAGTGGCAGCAGATCCGTCACGATAGGCTCCTGTGCCGTTGCCGAAATACACCAGCCCTTGACCCTCGACGGAGGTGCTCACGGTGTAGAGCCGGGTGAAGACCGCCGTGGCGCTCTTGTCTCCGTCCATGACAATGGTGACGGAAGCAGCGTCTCCTGTTACATCGCCCTCCCAATGATCGAACAGCCACAGCGCGTCAGGCACGGCAGTCAAGGTCAGCGTCTCTCCATTCGGATAGCTCTCCGCTTCCTCCGAAACATGTACCTCACCATCGCCGCAGACTTCCGTGGTCAGAGAGAAGTATCTCACGAAAACGGCGGCGATGGCTTTGGGGCCGTCCATGACCACATCGCAGGGGTTGTTACTGCCGGTTAGATCTCCCTCCCAATGATCGAATCCCCAACCTATAGAGGCTGTAGCCGCAAGTTCGATCGTGTCACCGTCCAGGTAGACATAGAAGCCCGGGGAAGGAGCGGTGGTGCCATGGCTCCCAGCCGTCAATGTAAGCTCGTATTCCTCCCTGAAGACGGCCGTAAGCGTCTTGTTGCCGTCCACTGTCATCACTGCTGGATTCACTATGCCTTCGAGGCCTCCTTCCCAGTGGCTAAACTGCCAGCCTTCCTCGGCTTCCGCAAGAACCACCACACGCGCACCGGCAGTGCAGGCGTGGACTCCTTCGGCGGGCTCGATAGTCCCCTCCCCGTCCGCGTCAAGCACGACCTCGAACCTCTCGGTCCCGGGCGTGTACTCATACGCTCCGATATCGACGCCATACCCTTCGGGTCTTGGCTCGCCAAGGAAATCGGTGTCCGGTGCATCGGGGGACGTGCCCGCGTCGATTGCCGCAGAACCAGCAAGTAGACTGAAATCACCCACCTCTGGATTTGCGAACAGCGGGTCGCCATCAACGATCCCCGTTGCCGTGGGCACGTTCAGCATGATCTCCTCGGCCCCGGTATACGTCGTATCCACGTCGAAGTAATGGCAGTCTCCATCTTCGTTGGCGTGGAAAAGGCAGCACATGAGGTCCGAATCTGAGACAGAGCCCTTCGCATACACTCCGTAAGTGCTATTACTGTCAATGATCGTGTTCAGGACCTGATGAGCACCGGAAGATCGCAGGGCTCCACCTTGTGGCGCCGTGTTCAGAGCTATCGTACAGTTGATCACGCGCTTCGGCCAAGTTAGCCCACCTCCATAGGTTCTGCCAGTGTTGCCCGCAATGACGCAGTTGACCAACGTGGCATCCGCACTGACCCCTCCCGCGCCGGAGTTTCGGCTTACTAGGCAGTTGACGAGAAGGGGCTTCGCGGGCAGCCCCAACAGCCTGACAACTCCGCCGCCGGAGTTCTCACTCAGGACACAGTCAACGAGAGTTGGCGATCCCCTCTCGCAGGCCACTCCTGTGCCGGTGTTCCCGACTACTGCGCAGTTCTCGAAAGTCGGGGAACTCTGAGGGCCAACGCCTATCCCGTCCCACTCGTTGCCGGCGATTGCACAATTCCTGAACTGAGGCGAGGAACAGAAACAATTGACTCCTGCTGCGCTGCCCGCTCTGTTTCCCGCGATGACGCAATCGCTCACGGTGTTCGTCTCATCCGCACGCACACACACCACCCCTCCGCAACAGCCGTAGCCCATGAAGAAGTCGCCATCGCTTCCGACCGCTCCGGTGAGCGTAAACCCGTCCAGCCGCGTGTTGACGACGTCCTTCATCACGACAACATGAAGGGCGGGATCTCCGTAGCCCACTTGGCTGGCGTCGATAACAGTGGCAGAGGGACACACCTTCCTCTCGTCCAGGTAGTCTTCCGTGCCCGCGAACCCGCCGCATAAGGCAAGGTCGCTGATAAGCTCAATCGACTCCGGATACTCGCCGGCAGCGACCCATATCTCGCCAATCCCATGGGCGTCGGCTACGGCAAGGGCCGCCGTAATAGAATGGATTGCGTTCTCCCAGCTTTCCGCGGTTTGGAAGCCTTCGGCAGTACCATCGACGTACACTCTCGCCCCTTCAAAGCCGGAGATAACCGGTAGCCCTCGAACCGGGCAAATGGATGAGGGCGTCTCCGCAGTGCCCCCCATATCCGTAGCAATCGTGCGGAATTCATAGTATCCGTCGCCGCCCACGGTAGATGTGTCAAACTCTATGGGGCTGTCGGTGTAGGCATCCGGGCAAAGCAGCCATTCGCCGCCGTTGCGCCTATAGAACAACTCGACATACGCCGTCGTGCCGTCGCCCCCCCAAGCTATCCAGGGCAGTTCGACTACAGCGGTTGTCGCCGGGGGCGTCAGAGGAAGCAGAAACGAGTGAAGCGTGTCGGCATCCGTGCCTTGGAACTCAAATGCTCCCATGTCGACGCCCCAACTCAGAGGCCTGTACCGCCCGGATCTGTCCCGGCAGTCGCCATCGGTTATCAACCCTGTGTCGATAGCGGGCGACATTACGTCCAAGTAGAACACACCGTTTTCGGCGTCTACGAACAAGGGATCGCTATCCGTATTCCCCTCGCCCGGCCACCCGCCCTGCACAACTGAGTGAGTGATCTCCCCACCATTGAGTATGTCCCCGCACTTGTTGTTCCAGAAGATACAACTTGAAATAGTCGGGTCGGTGCCGCCCAGAAGATCCGGGAGAAAATGGCCCGTTTCTGCATTCGCCCAGAAGGTGTTGAGACTCGATAAGAACTCGACAGGGCCATAGTCCTTGAGTTCATCCAAATAGCAAGCAAGCCGTATATCCCAGACGACGGACGATGACGCCTGATTCCCTACGAACAGGCAGTTTGTCGGCCCCTGCGCCGTCAGACTGTGGACACCCCTGAACACTCGATCGTAGTGCATGGCGCCACCACCATAGGTTGCGCCATTGCTGATGAATGTGCAGCGATCCACCTTGAACCCGTGGAGTCCCCCGCCGCGCCTAGCCTGATTCTCCTTGAAGACGCAATCGGCGATGTCATCATAGAGTTGGCAATAGCCGCCGCCACCCTCCTCCGTAGCTTCATTCTTCAATATCTCGCAGGAGCGCATCTCCGCCGAGCCGTAGTCGTTGACGAAGAATCCCCCCCCGTGAACCGCACGGTTGCCCAGGAGCGTACAGCCCTCGATCTTCAGTTTTCCTCCGTCCCCGACGCCTATGCCGCCGCCGCAGTCCAGGGCCTTGTTGTACTGGATCGTGCATCCGGACATGTGCAGTGCAGCACTCTTCACGATTACACCCGCACCATCCGCGGCCTCGTTGTCCTGAATGGTACAGCCAGCCACCTGGACAGACGAGTCGCCGACGACAAGCAATCCAACTCCGTCCCCCCTGCGACTCACGCTCCCTTCAAGCAGATACGGGCTTACAAAACCGGACGGCCTATGCCCGTAAATGTAACCACCGACGAAGGATGCGGTGGAGCCATCGGTACAGTACATACCAATCTTGGTATTCTTGCTGACGCCGCAGTCGATGAAAGCCGGGCCCGGAGCGCCGGCGCAGTAGACGCCGCCGCACACGCCGCTGCTACTAATGTCGTTCGCGGTGAAGCTGCAGCCCACAAACTGAGCCGACGTGTACTTACAGAAGAGGCCCCCGCCCCGGAGGCCCGTGTTCTTAGTTACGTGGCAACGCTCAATCACATTGGTGCCATCGGCATTCATGCAGAAAATCCCGCCACCCGGATTGTATCCGGGCCTCTCCACGTCGCCATAGTCGCCAAGGTGGTAGTCCGGATACGCGATGCTACCGGTGATGGTGAAGCCATCTAGACGGGTGTTTGCCACCTCGAAGATGATCACGGCATTGTACGGAGGGCCTTTCTCCTCGGAAGCGTCGGCATTGATAATCGCTTTGTGGGATGCGATATCGCGCTGCGCAAGGGCCGTCTCGATTCCCGCGAATCCGCCGTAGGCAGCCACGTTGCTCCTCAGTGTGCATGCCCCGAAGTAGGTTCCCTCCGCGACCCAGACCTCGCCGCCGCCGGCTGAGTGGGCGGCGTCGATGGCGGGCTGGATCGTGGTGTAGGCGGTGTCCCAACTGGCGCCGTCTTCAACGCCCGACTCGTTGTCTCTGTCCACATACCAGACATCCGCCTGGGCACGAGGCAGGAGAAGGCCGAGCATGAAGAGGCTCGAAACAAGGATAGTCCTGGCGATCAGAAGTGCGTTATTCGTCCCCATGATAGGAATACCTCCCCGGAGCAGGCCCCGTCCCCCACACTTCGGACGTAACAGCGGGCCACTCAAACATATTCTTCAAGGCGATTATAGCACAAGCATGAATCCGTGTGTGCTGTAATCTTGCGAGCGTGGCCGACTTGGCGCGCACGCCCCGCCTGAGAGCGCTTATTCCTTGATGAATCCGGCTTTGCGGCGGCGGAAGTTGTCGTAGTAGACGAGGGCGACGATAAGCGTGCCGACGAGGACTTTCTGCCAGTAGACGTCGAAGCCTTTGAGGTTGCAGAAGTTAACGAGCACGTTCATGATCAGCGCCCCGGCCAGCGAGCCGATGACGCCTCCCTCGCCCCCCATCAGGCTCGCGCCGCCGATAACGCAGGCGGCTATGGCGTCCAACTCCATGCCTTCGGCGGCGGTGGGTTCGGCGACGCCCGTTCGCGAGGCCAACATCACCCCCGCAAAGGCCGTCAACGCGCCGCAAAGGCCGAAGGCGGTGATGCGCACGCGATCAACGGATATTCCGGACAAGCGCGCGCCGTTGGCGTTGCCTCCCGTAGCGAAGATCGCCCGCCCGAATCGGGTGAAGGTGAGTGCAACGGCAAGCACCACCGCGATGGCCGCCGTAATGCCCACAGGGATGTACCATCCCCGCGCGCCGCCGAGATACCTGAACGACTCGGGGAGTCCGAATACGCGCACGCCCTTGGAGATAAGCAGCACGAGGCCGCGGGCAACCATCATCATGCCCAAGGTCGCGATAAAGGGAGGGATCCTGCCCTTGGTGGCAAGCAGGCCGCTCACGAGGCCTGTGCCCAAACCCACCAATGTACCGAGAAGGACGGCCAAAGACACCGGCACGGGCACATCGGGCAGCATCCGTAGGAGCATCCGCCCCGCGGAGAGGGCGATTACCAGGCCGAAGAACATGCCTGCCAGTGTCCCCACGCCGGCGACGACAAATCCCGGCAGGCCACGCCGCCGCAAGAGACGCCACGCCGCGACGGCCACCGCGATACCGCTGAATTGGCCAAGGATGGCCGAACCCCAGACGCCTACCGCCATCGGCATGTGGAGGTCGCGCATGGCCAGACACGCCACGACCCCCGCCAGGGCCGCAACGCTTCCCACTGCGAGGTCGATCCCCCCCGTGATGATGACAAAAGTCTGGCCCAGCGCGATGATGCCCACCACGCTTGTCCGGTAGGCCACACGCTGGAGGTTCTCAGGCTTGCGGAAGTCCTCCGACACAATGGCGAGGACAACACACAGGCCCGCGAGAATTACCAGCGGCGAATGCCGTGCAAGCAGTCGTTTCATGCGCCACCCACTCGTTCGAAAATAGTCCTCACGGCAGCGGGAGCCGGATCGGCCGGCCTTCGCGCGCCGAGAGATCGGCCGCCAACACGACCTCGTGCGTGATATACGCGTCGGCAACACTCACATGAGATTCCTTATCTTCAAGGATGCAATCCACCAGGTGCGCGGCCTCATCCGTGAACGGATGGTGTGTGACGTCGCCGCTATCCGGCAGGATCGTGGGAATTTGAGCCCATCCCGTCTGGCCGGGCATCTTCTTCTTGGAGTAGAGCAGATTGTTCTTGATCGTGCCGTGGGTGCCCACAAGATTGATGTTGAACACGTAAGGCTGAATGCACTCGATGGATGAGGCGACCTTGCCGATACGGCCGTCCGCAAACCGGCAGATGGTACAGGATGTGGGATCGTACTCATATTCGGCGAAATCCGGCCCTTTCCCGAAGGTCGAGTACTGGCAAACCTCGACGATCTCGCCGCCCATGAACCAGCGCAATGCATCGACGGCGTGAATGCCCGCTGACAGTAGCGAACTGCCGCCCACATCCTTCTTCACATTCCAGCCATACTGCTTGTACCATGGGCCGATGCCGTGGAAGTAGTCGACCTCGCCGAGAAATACGCGGCCGATGGCGTCATCCGCGAGTTGCGTCTTGATAATCTCGAAAAGGGGATTCCACCGGAGGACGAAGCTCACCACGGACTTCACACCCGCCTTCGCGACGGCGCCGCGAATCGCCCGCGCGTCATCGAGGGCAACGGCCATCGCCTTTTCTAGGAGGAGATGCTTGCCCGCCTCGGCCGCGGCGACGGCCTGCGCCTTGTGACAGTCCGGCGGCGTGGCAATAGCAATGATATCAATCCCCTCGTGAGCCAACATCTTCTCGTAGTTGGTGTACAGGGCGCAGTCGAGGTCCCACTCGCCGGCCTTGGCCCGCGCTCGCTCCTCGCTACGCGAGCATAAGGCCAGGATCT
Organism: Candidatus Hydrogenedentota bacterium; assembly: GCA_963674865.2. Lineage (GTDB taxonomy): Bacteria > Hydrogenedentota > Hydrogenedentia > Hydrogenedentales > SLHB01. The sequence continues at coordinate 1,362,321 of CAXXYE010000009.1, read as the reverse complement.
CCGTGTGAGGATTGGTTTGGAAAGCACGGATGTGCTCGCCCGAAACCCAGCCTGTCCCTACGATACCGACACCCAGCGTACTCATCGCTCTTCTCCTGCCATTGCTCCCGCGGCCGGCCTAGCTGTGCCAGTAGACATCCCAGCCGAGGTAGTTATCCAAAGCTTCGTAGATGGCGCGGGCGCACTGGCTATGATTCATCGCGACGTGATGCTCAAAACCATTCTTGCAGGCGTACGCCAGCAACACCTGAAGGTTCGGGATCTTCACAACGCCGTAGCCGCCGAAGGTGTCGACCTTATCCTTGGTGAATTCGGCTTCACCGATGTACGCGCCGATGGCGCCCTCGGTATCGAAGGTGCTGATCCGGGCGAAAGTAACGGGCCCGGGCTTAATGCGGCCGACAACAGTGCCGTAGGTGTTCTCTTTACCGACGGTACCGGCGATAATCTCCTGATAATCCATCCGGCAACTGGTGAAGCAGCTCTTCGGCAGATTCGAGCAGTGGAAGCAGACGCACTTGTCAGGATCGTCGCCGTAGTTATTGTTCCAATCGAGGAGGAAGCTCGGCGTCTGCGAGGCCAGGGCCATGGCGTGCATCCCAATGGCGCCGCCCACGTCGACCTCACAGGCTGAGGATCGCAGGGAATCGCTCAGCATACTCATCACCGTACATGGCACGATGCCGAAATGCTCTTCCAGGGCCGTCCAGCATTGAACCGCCGTGACGTCGAGCTCTGCCGCGGCCATCCAATCGTCGATAACGGCGGCCAGCTTGGCCATCTTGATCAGCGCTTCCCCGGGAACGCCCTTCGTGCCAACGTAATCGGTGATCTTCTTGACGCGGCGGCGGACCTTGGGGTCGTTGTCCGGCATCTTCGCGATGCGGCCTAGCGCGTCCGAAAGGTCCATCGTCTCGACGGATATGCCCGACTCCTCGTAGAGCTTCTCGCTGAACCGGACGGTATTGAATGCAGCCGGACGCGCTCCGAGCGCGCCGACGCGGCAGTTTATAAGCCCGCTCACGACGCGGCACACCGAGGCAAACCAGTGCACTTCCGCCTCGAACTCCTTCGTCTCAGGATCCATGGTATGCCGCCGCGTAAGGCTGAAAGGTATGCCGTACTGGACGAGGTTATTGCAGGCGCTCATCTTGCCGCAGAATGAGTCCCGCCGCGACTCGATGCCCATCTTTGCGGCGTTGTCCGCCCATGCGTGTATGAGCACGGGCACGTCGAGTCCGGACATCTTGAGCGTATCCGCGACGCCCCGCTCATCGCCGAAGTTCGGCAACGTCACGATGACACCGTCAATCTCCTCGCTCTTGGCCTTGAACAGGGCGGCGCACTTCTTCGCGTCCTCCCACGTCTCGACGCTCCCGAACTTGGTGTCTTTGATTCCAAGCGCTACCACCTTGTAGCCAAGTTTCCGCAGGAGCCGGCTCATCACCTGCTGCCCGGTTCGCACCAGTTCGTCGGGGAAAAAGCCGCGGTTGCCGACGATCAACCCAAAACAGGTTTTCTTGGCCATGATTCATGCTCCTCTTGTCCTAAGGAACGTTTCCCCTGCGCCCAACGCCCAGAGGCTATGCCCCGTTCGCCAGCCAATCCGCACACGCCGCGCGCCAACAGCTCAACGACGGCACTTCCCACAAAACGGGGCTTTGCCCAATGGAGAAGCGGCCCTATCGCGAAGGTACTGTCCTCAAACAACTTCGGGCGCGGCACCCTTGGCAACCCGGCCGCTGGGGGTCATTGTAACGCCTGCGCCGTAGTCTGGCAAACCTCCGCAAGTCTATGGCAGAATGCATTGCTGCAAAGGCGAAAGGAATAAAGGTATGCCCCCAAAGAAACGTGTCTCAGGAAGTGTCTTGCCCAAATCGCTCAAGAACGTGAAGGAACTGGAAAGCCTGCTCTCCGAGCCCACGCCGGGCGTCATCGAGAGCATGGGCAAGCTCAAAGGCAATCTGCTCATCCTCGGCGCGGGCGGCAAGGTGGGGCCGACACTGGCTCAGATGGCCGGGCGCGCCGTGGCGGAGGCGGGCTCGAAATCTACTGTCACCGCTGTTTCCGCCGTATTCGAGAAGGGCGTCCAACAGCATCTCAAGTCGCTTGGCCTCCAGACGATCAAGACCGATTTGCTCGCCCCCGGGGCCTTTGACAAGCTGCCGGACGCGGAGAACGTCATCTATATGCTCGGGCAGAAGTTCGGCTCGACCGGGGCGGAATGGAATACCTGGGCCGTCAACGTTCTACTGGCGGGACTCGCCGCCGGCCGCTACCGCAATTCGAGAATCGTCGCCTTCTCATCGGGCAATATCTATCCCTTCGTCGGCACCGGTTCGGGCGGCGCCACCGAGGCGACCATCCCCAATCCCGTGGGGGAGTACGCCATGTCGTGCCTGGGCCGTGAACGGATGTTCGACTACTACTCGCACAATGCAGGCGCCAAAGTGCTCCACTACCGCCTGAACTACGCCGCGGAACTGCGCTACGGGATCGTGCTGGACGTGGCCACCCAGGTGTGGAACGGCACCCCTATCAATCTTGCCACCGGCTGCGTCAACGTCATCTGGCAAGGCTACGCCAACGCCGTGGCCCTGCAGAGCCTGGCGTTGGCCGATTCCCCACCGCGCATACTTAACGTAACCGGGCCCGAGCAGGTGTCCATCCGGTGGATGGCAACACGCCTCGGGGAGCTCCTCGGCAAGAAGCCGCGCTTCACCGGTGAGGAGGCGCCCACGGCGCTCCTGAGCAATGCGACCCACTGCCACAGACTCTTCGGCTATCCCTCAGTAAGCGTGGACACGCTCGTCGAATGGGTGGCGCAGTGGCTCAAGGCGGAAGGCAGCACCTTGGGCAAGCCGACGCATTACGAGACGCGGGATGGGAAATTCTAAACCGGCTCTCGGCTACTTGTTAGGAAAGGAACACACATGCGATTCGGTATCGTCACGGATGAGTTGAGCCAGGAGCCGCGCGAGGCCATCGAGATGGCCTTGGCGTGGGGCATCCACGATTTCGAGATCCGAAACGCACGAGGCGTGCGTTTTCCGAGGCACACGGACGATACGCTCGATCACCTGGCCGCGCTTCGGGAGGAATACGAAATCCGGTACACCGCCGTATCCCCCGGCTTCTTCAAGTGCCACTTGGCCGATGAGGCCCATATCGCCTACGCCCTCGGCGAGGGCCTCGACATCGCCATGGACTTCATGGAAGGCTGCGAGGTCCCCCTGCTCATCTGCTTCGGCTTCGAGTTGGATACCGGCGATGACGACGGCGCTATCGAGCTTCTTCGCCGCCTCGCCGATCGCCTGGAAGAGCGCCGGCTGACGGCGGCCGTCGAGAACGAGACGCATATCAAGTTGAATACGCCGGAGCGGATTGCCAGCCTCCTGAAGCGCATCGATCACCCGAGCTTAGGCGCCAACTGGGATCTCGGAAACCTCAAAGAGGGCGCGGCGGCGGGATTCCCGGACGGATACGAGCTTGTGAAACCGCACATCTTCAACGTACACGCCAAGGACGTCGCCATCTTGCCGAACGGCACGACGGAGTGGCGGCCCATCGGCGAGGGCGTCTGCGATTGGCGTGGGCAGATGGCCGCCTTGCAGCGCGACGGAATTGTCGAACACGTCACTATCGAAAACCACTGCGGCCCCGCGGAGGAGGTAGGACTGCACAATGTAACCACCTTGCGCGCGTACCTCGAAGGCGAAGGCTAACCGGCCAAGGAAAGAAAGGGGTGGGACATGGTAACGGGCATCATCCTGATGAACGTTCGCCGGGACGCGATCAACGAAACAGCCCAAGCGCTCTTGGAGCTCAAGGGCGTGGCAGAGGTTTACTCCGTGGCGGGTGACTGGGACTTGGCCGCCATCGTTCGCGTCAAGACGAACGATGAAATGGCGGATATCGTCACGAGCCACATGCTGAAGATCGAAACCATCACCAAAACCACCACACTTCTCGCGTTTCGGGCGTATAGCAATCACGATCTCGAACGCATGTTCAGCATCGGCTTCGAGGAAGCCTGAAGAGGCTTCTCCCTCGCCGCGTCCAGGCGCGCCCTGCGCCGGCCACCGCATACAAGCCCATCGAGAGCAAGGACTAGGTTTCACTCCGGCCTGTACCTCTCGGTTAAGCTGAATCTTCGGCGTTTCCTGCGTTTCATGTTGGACTAGTCCGTGTTGATGGTGTAGATTGGCCCACAGTACAGGGACTGCTCCAAGTATCGCTGGGGCCGTTGGACATCAGATGGAGCCGGGGGCAATGAAGAATGTGAGGCGCGCGGGGATATCGAGAACTTCCAAGGATCGAACCGTAGGCCTTGTCGTGTTTGGCTTCCTGCAGGTGATGCTCGGGATGCTTGGCGCACTGATCGTGGTTTACGCGGCGTTTAGATCTTCCCAGACAGAATCGGGTTCAACGGCCGTTGACATGCCGGGCCTGCGTTGGCCGCTGATTGCCGCCGCGCTCGGCTTAACGATGGCGGCGTATCGCATATGGGCCGGCATCGGATCGATTCTCTACCGGCGTTGGGCCAGAGCAGTCATCCTTGTTGTCTCGTGGATAGAGCTGGCAACAGGTGCTGTATCTTTTGTGGCCATGCTCCTTTGTTCCGGAAAACTCCTGACGATGCTCATGGCGATGGGTTTGCCTCCGGGTTTCCGCCAACTTGCCATGATCGGCTTGTTCGGCATGACGATCTTCCCCCATGTCGTATTGCCGTGTGCCATGGTGCTCTTCTACCAAAGCCCGCACGTCAAGGCGACTTGTGAGGCGAAGGGCCCGAGGGCCCCTTGGACGGAGCGCTGCCCCGCCCCCATCCTGGGCGTGAGTATCGGCACCGTCTACGCCTCCTACATGTGCCTTGCGCTGGCGCAGGAGCTCGGCGCCTTCCCACTCTTCGGCGCCATGGTGGGAGGAAGCAGGGGGCTGCTCCTCTTTATGCTCACCATGGCGATACTCCTCGTATTGGCCTACGGCAACTACAAACGCCGGCTTACCGCCTGGCTCGGGACTATCGGTATCATCGTGGTACTCGGCATTTCGATCTCACTTACCCTATTCGGCACGGGCCTACGCGACAGCCAGAAAGCCGTGATTGCCGGCCCGGCGATGCCGGATGCTCTGATGGAGATGACTGTCTTCTCGCAGTCCACGATACTCCCCACCTTCCTCGCGCAACTGGCCATGGCCTTGGCGTACGTCCTTGCCGTGACGAAGTACTTTCTGAGCCACCGCCGCGAGACTGGGGCGCTGCATCGACACAGAGCTCAACCGTCTGCTCCGGCGTAGAAGCGGCCCTGGCTGGATAAACCGGAAGCGCAGCTCCCTCAGAACGAATACCTCGCCCCCGCGTAAACGTTCGTGTTGTCCTCGAACTGCCCGAAGAAAGTTGTGTCGGCCTCGCCGAGGAAGACATTGCCACCGGCCTCGAGCGTCCATCGATCGGACGCCTTGTACGACGCCTTGGGCCGAAGATAGGCATCGCCGTCGGAGGGGCTGTAGTACGTGAAGAGAGAGAGCGTCAGGTTCTGGTTCATGAGCAGCTTGGTGAGCCGAGCCGTGAAGACGTGGCGATCGCGATCACGTTGGGGCATCAAGAACAGACGGGTGTTCTTGTAAGCGCTGTAGTCCATCATGTGCTCGAGATAGTACTGGAAGCCGCCCGTGAATTCCTTGGCCAGTTCCTGCTCATAACCGATGAGCAGGCGGAACTCGCTGTTGTTGATGAACGGGTCGTCGCCGTCACGATCCTGGCGCGAGTCGTAATAGCCGACTTCGATGTTGCCGATGCCTTTCCCCACGGTGCCTCGTACACTTGCCCCGTACACGTTGAGTTTCGGGAAAGTGGCCTGGTTGGTGACGAGCCGCATACCGGCCGGACTCTTCCAGTATCCGGAATAGCCGTACAGCGTGAACTGGTAGGCGCCTTGAGTGCGGTAAATGCGCCAGGCGAACTCGTCATCCTCGAACCAATCACTTGGCGGGTTGGTACGCGCCTGGTTGTCTTCACCGGCACGGCGGCCAAGCAAGGGGCTCCAGTAGCTGATGCGTTCGCCGGTGATGTAGCGATCCGGCGCAAACTGGGGCGTATAGACGAAATCCACGTTGAAAACGTCGGAAAAAACGCCGATCTTGATGGAATCCGACGGGGCCTTCAGGTATTCAACGTCACGTCCGATGAAGAAGGACTGCCAATCTTTCGGGAACAAGTCGTTGATGAAGAGCATGTCGCCCGTTCCCCAGGTGAGTACTTGCCGCCCCGCGCGGATGTCCACTGCGTCAACGGGCGTCCATGTCAGGCGAAGTCTTCTCAGATCGAAGTCCAGGCCGTCCACGATGGCATCCCCGTAGAGATCCCCGGTGAAGTCGATGACGGCGCCTTTCAACGACGTTTCTGTCTCGAGCTGAAGACGAGTCTCGCCGATGGTAGCATCGCTGGGCTGAGCAGGATCTGCCTGCGTCCGGAGTCCCGCGCGGACTTCCCAGAATCCGTGGAGCGGGAACGGCAGCCACTCCGTTAGCCGCTTGCCTTTGCTCTCGCCCTCAAGAGACGCCGCATGTTCAGTTTCACCGAGTCCCGGCGGCAGGGCGGGGCCTTCGCCCGGGGCTTCACCACCCAGTCCCGGCGGCAAAGCGGGATTTGCCTCCCCGAGTCCGGCCGGAAGCGCCGGCTCAACGGTTTCCTCACCCAGTCCAGGCGGCAGGGCGGGCCCGTCTTCGCCGGCGGCAAGGCCGGAAAGAAACATCCCCAGCAGAACAAGCGTAATGATACGTCGTCTTACCATACAGTATCCCCGGTTGGCCGACTTGCGGCAGGCATCGCGCGCGGACTACTCGAGATACTCCCGCGGCGGCTTCCTCAGATAGCGCTCCGTGAAGATCTCGGCCGGCAGGCCGAGGTCGTATTTCACCGTCTCATAGTCCAGAACGGTCTTGCCGCCAATCTTCGTGTCCTCGATCTGCGACTTGACGACAGTCTTGTAGCCTTGAATATCTTTCACGCCCAACACCTGCACCACGCGGTATTCCTCGCCGCCCTTCGTGTAGGCGATCTTGACAGGGATAAACGTCGCCTTGTGAATCCACATGGTGTAGTAGTCGAACTCGACGAGGTCGGGCTTTTTGGGCGTGTTCTTGAGGACATAGTACGTGTCGGTCGTCTCGGCCAGCTCGTGCTTATCTTCATCGGTTCCGCGCCCTGATACATCCTCGTAGAAAAAGTGCGAACCGACGAAGCTGGTGCGCTCATCGCTGGCGGCGATCTGCTTCACGAGATCGAGAGCGGGCAGGTAGAGCCAGCGGTCGTCATCCGCGCCGACGTGTTTATGCACCATGAACGTCGTACCTCGCTCGTCGGCCGGCTCGTGGAAATAGACATAGAAGTTCTGCTCTCTGTCCTGCTCATCCTTGTTCATACGCAGGATCGTGAAGGCCTTGGTTCGCGCCCGGCCTTGCTTATCGGTAATCGTCATCTTCACACGGGCCACACCATCCTTGCCCTGGTAGTAGGCCATGTGGTTGGTTTTCTTCACGATTTCATCAACCGACGGCGTCGCCTGCGCCTGCGCGGATCCCGCCAGCCAAACCAGCATCGCCGCGGCAGTCATCGCCATACCGACTCGCAGTTTCATAGCTTCTCTCCTTGCTTCAGCAACCGGCGCGGGCACTACGGATTTGCGTCTTCCCGCGTCCGCGCACGGCACTTCTCTCGGTGCGACATCAGCGCACATATCCCCGCCAAGGCTGGGAGCACGCCTAGGCTAAACCACGTCAGATTTGTCCATCCGACGGCGAAGAATTGATGTACATTCACCGCCACAAGCAGCACCGCAACCACTCCCGTCAGGATGCAGGTGCCGCAGTGGCAGGTCACGCAACACAGGCTGGTTTTCGGGAACAGGAGCGGCTCAAGGACCCGCACAAGGGCCGGGAGAATAAGCAGCGTACCCACGCCGGAAACCAGCAGAATCGAGGCCAGGAACACGCCCACGGTGATGTACGGCACGAGGGGCGCGAAGAGGAGCGGCAGGAAACCCACGGCGATGACAATCACGTTCCGCGCGATGGCACGGGCCGGTTCACCGAAGGCCGGGCCGTGCGCAGCGGCCCAGGAACCGTGCTCAGCGTGCAGCGCCCGCGCTCGTGCGAGGAAATGAATGGCGAAGTCGATGGCGAGGCCGAGCGTTAACGAGGACAACACTGCCACGGGCATATCGTAGTCTTTCCCGATAAGGCCGATGACGCCATAGATCAGGCCGATGGTGATGGTAAGCGGCAACATCGACAGAATGCCCCACAGGCCGGAGCGGAACAGAACGATCATCATGAAGAGCACGACAAGGAAGCTGCCGAGAAAAGCCTGGAGCATACCACTAACCATCTTCTCCTGCCAAACGACGTTGATGTACGTAAGGCCGAACCACTCGTGCTCGAGTTCGACGGTTTCCCCGGCCTCGCCCGCGTCGAAGCGTGCGGGATGGGCCGCCATATAGGCATCCAGGGCCTCGACGACCTTCGTCATATCCTTGTTGTCGCCGCTCTTTAGCTGCACCCAAATGCTGGACTGGCGGTAGTCCGGCGTCACAAGGTGCCATAGATCCCGCGGGCGGTGGCTGCTCTGGTATTGAAGCAGGCATTGAGCGACGGCAGCGGAGGAGTCGGGAATGCGGAACTGCTCCTGCGAACCGTCAATGAGTTCACGGTGAACCGTCTTAACGATATCCGTCAGCGAGTTCGATTTACCCACAACGCCGGTAGTCAACAGATGCTGCTGCAAGTCGCTGATGTACCTGAGCACCTCGGGATTCTTGAAGACCTCCGGCTTGGCGGGAGCGTACGCATCGGGCGCCGCCGCGGCGGGCGGCTCCGGTAAATCGAGGCCGCCAAGCCCGGCCGGAAGAGCCGGCTCGGACGTCTCCCCCAGTCCTGCCGGAAGCGCCGGCGCCGAGTCAGCGCCGCCCAGGCCGGCAGGCAAATCAGGCTCGGAAGCGGCCGGGGCGTCCTCGACAACGGGCACAGGTTGAACCATCTCCTCGGCAGCCGCCTCCTCACCAACCGGCCGGAGGGCCAGATAGGCCATGTACGTGCCGCCGAAGTGCTTATTGAGCACGTGGTCCGCCACGCGGATGGGATGTGACTTCTTGAACCACTTTGTGGGATTGTCGTTGATCTGAATCCTGCTGATCCCGTAGGCGGCGATGACGCCCGTAATGGCCGCGCACGCCAGGACAAGCTTCGCATGATCATAGGTGAAGCGGCCAGTAGCGGACATGAGCCGTCCGACGAGGGTCGGACGCCGGTTCGCGTCGCTCTCCGGCGTGTGCGCCACACCGAAGTTGGCCAGGCGCTTCTCCGGGATGAACATGACGAAGGCAGGGATGAAGGTAACCGTAAGCAGCCACGCCAACATGACGCCCACCGCCACAAACATGCCGAACACCTGGACGGGTGGAATCGGCGTAAGCGCCAGCGAAGCGAAACCCGCCGCGGAGGTCAGCGAGGTATAGAGCATGGGCGTGAAAAGCGTCTCCATCACGTTAAGGACGGTTTCCCGGCGATTCTTCGTCTCCTGGTAGCGCTCGAAGAACTCCGACAGGATGTGGATGGAGTCCAGAACGGCAATGGGCATGATGAAGATGGGGATCATCGAGCTCATGATGTGGATCGTGTTGCCGGAGACGATGAGCCCGCCCATCGTGCAGATCACCGAGACCATCGCGACGATCATCGGAGAGACAATGAGGATGAGTTTCCGGAAGAAGATGAGCATCAGCACGAAGATCACGAGCATAGCCAAAGGCGCTGAGATCGCCATCTGTATGAACATCTCGACGCCAAACACATCGTTGGCCACCGGCAGTCCCGTGATGAAGTAGCGATCATCGCCCTCAAGCTCGCCAATCCGCGCCCGGAGCTTCGAATACACCTTGTAGCTCAGGCGCTTCGACGTCAGCGGAAGGTAGATCGCCAGCGCCCGGCCATTCTCACTTAGCATGGTGTCCTTGAGGAATGGGATTCGGAGCGCCTTGTCACGCACCGCCAGCGCATCCGCGTCCGTTTCGGGCGGCTTAGGCATAAGCCACTCGAACTTGACGACGCCCACACGGCCCTGCTCGATGTTGTCCACCGTCGATGGCGCGATAACATCCGCCTCGATAACTCCCGCCTCGGGATCGTCGACGCCAATCGCGGCCCCGTTCAACGTCAAAGCGTATTGCGTGAGGTCATAGATGTCCCGGAGCGACTGAACGTTGAACACGCCATTGGCATCCGTCTCATTGACCACCCCGAGCACCACCATGTCGTTCAATGAGAAGAGCCGCTTCATCCTGTTATGGAAGACGCGCACGACCTCCTCTTTGCTCAACATGTTCTCCGGATCGGTGTCCACCTTGATTGGCGAGAGCATGGGGAACGCGTCGGGCCAGAGAGACGGCAGCGCCGCCAACAAGGCCAGGAGCAGGGTGATGGCGAGCATTCCCGCGGTTACCAGGCGGGGGTGCCCCGTCGAGAAGGAGGTAATCGCCGTACCGACTCTCATTAGAAATGCCCTTTCTTTCTATACAGAAGGAACGCGCATTGCGTTCGCGAACTACTCTACCACGAGCCCCTCGAGCATCGCCTCTTCATCGCTAACGACGGCGCCGCCCATGATCTTGGCGATGTTGCCGCCAAACATCTTCGCCATAAGGCCCATATTCATCTCCGATAAGTATACTTTGCCGTCATCGCCTTCCCAAACGGCCATGGAACATGGCATCAGGCACGCGACATGCCGATCGGTGGACAACACGCTCTGCGCATATTGTGCCTTGCAAAGTTTCACCAACTTGACCTTGGGCGCGAAATCCACGCCGTGCTTGGCAAGCGACTGGTTCATGTCCATCACGCCCGATACCACCCATCCGTTTGCGCCGATAGATTCCTCGAGGGCCGCGACGGTTTCATCCACCCCCATCTTACATTCCTTAGTGACGATCATCATGCCCGGCATGATGAGGTAGGCAACCAAGGCCAACGCGCCCATTCCCAGCGCAAAACCCAACAGACCTGAAGCCAACATCGGTTTCAGCTTAGACATATTCCTCTTCTCCTTACTCATTCGTTGGAATTGCAGACAGTTCTTAAGCCCTGCTACCTAAAGCGTGCATGAGCCGCCCGGACAACATCCCGACGTGAAACATTCCCCTGAAGCACAGGCGCCCTGCCCGGCGCTGACGTGCGCGGCAAACCTCGACACAAGACGCCTCGTTTGCTTGCCGCCGCACCGGGGACAAGCGTGCGAGCCTTCCGCCCCGGCCCGTTCGAGCACCTCAAAAGTCTCCTGACACTTCTCACATTCATATGCGAATATCGGCATGCCGCATTCCTTTCTTCTAAACCTCATTCCTTCTCGTACGGCCACATCACGATGCCGCCGTCCAACACAAGGACGTCTTTGAAGCCGGCGTGCTTGAGTATCAATGCGGCCTCGTATCCGCGAAGCGATATCTTGCAGAATGCGACAATCGGCTTGTTCCTGGGCAGTTCGTCGAGCCTTTGCCTCAGGACGCCCAACGGCACCAGAGTGCTACCGGGCAGGCGCATCTGCTCGTACTCCCCCTGGGAGCGGACATCGAGAAGAACGAAGTCCTCTTCAGCATCGAGCATGCCCTTCACCTGCGCCGCCGTCACGCCCGCCATGTCGCCGCTGATCTTGTTTCGAGCAACGTTCGCCGCCGTGATGATGTTGTCCATGGCCGGGGCATAAGGCGGCGCATAGCACAGATCGGCTTGGGCCAATTGATCCACCGTCATGCCCGTCGTGATGGCCATGGCGGCCACGTCGATCCGCTTGTCCGCATCGCCCGGGCCCGTGGCCTGCGCGCCGAGCAGCCGGCCCGTAGCCTTGTCAACGACAAGTTTAAGCAGCAGCGGCCTAGCTTCGGGCATGAAGTGAGCCTTGTCGGGGGCTGGCGCCAGTGCTGTGATGACGTCGTAACCGATGCGCCGTGCGGCCGCTTCCGTCAGGCCCGTTCTCCCAACAGCAAAGTCAAAAACCTTGCAGATGGACGAGCCCAACACGCCGGGGAAGGCGTCATCGCGTCCACAGATGGTATTGGCGGCAACCCGTCCCTGCTTATTGGCCGTTGAGCCGAGCGGGACATAGCAGGCCTCGCCGGTAACGAGGTCCATTGATTCCGCGCAGTCGCCCACGGCGTAGATATCTGGATCGCTTGTGCGCATCCGGCTATCGACCTTGATAGCCTTGGTGGCGCCGATGTCAAGTCCCGCGGCTCGTGCCAGAGCGGCGTTCGGGCGCACGCCCACGGCAAGAATCACGAGATCGGCGGGGAGCGCTCCTTTGTCCGTGGCCACCCCCGTCACACAATCATCCCCTTCGAAAGACTTCACCGTCGTACCCGTCAGGATTCTCACTCCGTGGGATTCGAGATGGCGCTCGACAAGGGCGGCCATATCCGCGTCAAGCATAGTGAGAATGTGCGGAAGCATCTCCACGATGGTAACGCGGCATCCCTTGGATACCAGCGCCTCAGTAACCTCGACACCGATGAGCCCGCCCCCGACGACCACAACGTCTGAGGCCTTATCCTTGGCGAGAAGATGCTTGATCCCTTCCGCGTCGTGGACTCCGTGGAGCGTGTAGATATTCTCCTTGTCCGCGCCGGGCAGCGGGGGCTTCACCGGTTCGGCGCCCGTAGCCAGGATCAGTTGATCATAGTCGACCCACGACACGGCGCCGTCGCGCACATCCTTCACGGATACTCGTTTGCCGGCGCGGTCGATCTCGACGGCTTCACAATGATTGCGAACGTGCACGTTCTTGACCTTCTGGAAGAAGGCCGGGTCGCGGACTACCCCCACCGGAGTAGACATCAGTTCTCTCTGCTCCTTGACCACGCCCGAGACGTAGTAGGGCAAGCCGCAACCGGCATAGGAAAGAAACTCGCCACGCTCGATGATGGTTACGTCCGCATCAGGCCGCAAGCGGATGATTCTCGAAGCGGCCTTGGGGCCGGCTGCGACGCCGCCGATTACGACTACCTTGAGAGCGCCGTTCATACCTCGTCCCCCGCATGCGACTCCAAAGCCGAACGCAAGGTGGCCTCGGATTGCACGCCCACGAAACGCTGCACCTCAACGCCATTCTTGAACAAGACGAGCGTCGGAATGGCCTCCACGCCAAGCTGCCTGGCTGCTCCAGGATTGGCATCGATATTGGCTTTCACTACCTTTGCCTTTCCCGACACGTTCGGGGCCAGGGATTCCAGAATGCGGCCCTGCATCAGGCACGGGGAACACCACGGCGCCCAGAAATCGACTAGTACAACGCCCGTTGAGATAGCGTCCGAGAATGTCTCGGCCGTCACTTCGTCCATTGTTGCGTTCATGACCGTCACCTTTCCTTGTCTTCCCATAGAACCCGTTTCAAGCACAGCCGCTTACAAGAAGCACGATCCATGCCAAAGACTTCGCAACGCGAAGTTGAGGCGTAAGCTAATGATATACAAACCCTTAGAAAAAGTACGGGAACGAGCCCCCAAAGCGGGCGGCGTTTCATGTAACGTTGCGAAACGTTACATGTGGGGCAGGGGCGAAAAGGGGTCTATTGAGGTGGTTCGAGGGGAATTCCGAGGCGTTTCATCCGTCTCCAGATCGATGTGCGCGTGATGCCCAGGCGCCGCGCCGCCTCCGCCTTGTTCCAGTCACATTCCTTCAGGACATTGAGAAGGGCCTCGCGCGTGGCCGGCTTGGCTCGGCCGGCAGTGGACGTGCGGCCGACAGATACCTCGTCCGCCCGCAGATTGTCCCGGCATATCGCCTGCTGCAGGTCGAAACGCCGAATCTCAACGGGCAGGTCAAAGGGGCCGATTTCGGGCCCGGAGCACACAACGAAGGCATGCTCGATGGCGTGTTCGAGTTCGCGAACATTCCCCGGCCAGCAGTACTCCATCACGATGCGCATCGCGTCCGGCGTGAGCCGTTCGATGTGTTTTCCCGTGGTTTCGCTGAATTTCCGGACAAAATGGGCGATAAGCGGCTCAATATCCTCTTTCCGCTCACGAAGAGGCGGAAGGGATATCCTGAACACGTTAAGGCGGTAGAACAGATCCTCACGGAAGGCCCCTTCGCGGACTCGCTCCCGCAGATCTCGATGGGTTGCGGCGATGACGCGCACATCCACACGGCGGGGCGTCGATTCGCCTACACGCTCAAACTCCCGTTCCTGGAGAACGCGCAGCAGCTTCACCTGGATGCTTGGGGGAATCTCCCCCACTTCATCGAGAAAGACGGTGCCGCCATCCGCCCGCTCGAAACGGCCCACATGATCGCGGATTCCCCCCGTGAAAGCGCCTTCCACGTGTCCGAATAACTCGCTCTCCAGCAGGGACTCGGAGAGGGCCGAGCAGTTCACCGTGACCAACGGGCCGTCCTTGCGGCTGCTATGGTAGTGGATTGCCTTTGCCACCAGTTCCTTGCCGGTACCCGTTTCGCCGTGGATAAGCGCCGTGGCCTGAGACGCGGCGGCGAGCCCGATCAGCTCAAAAACTTCGCGCATCCCAAGGCTCTTACCGATGATGTTGTGGAATTCGAAGCGCTCCTCGACCTCTTCGAGCAGGCGCGATACCTCGTTTTCCAAACGCCGCATCGAGGACATATCCGTGAGAGTCTCGACGCTCCCCACCACCTGGCCCGCTGCGTTCTTCAGCACACGCGCGCTTTTGCTGATGGGCCGGCGCCGTCCATCCTTGCAGCGGATGGTCGTTTCGACGTTATCGAGGCGGCCATGCCGGAATAACGGGCACTCGGTGGGCGGGACAGGATTATCAGGACACGCCTCGCTGTCGAGGAAGCTGCATCGCTGCCCAATAGCTTCCGCGGCCGTGTAGCCGGAGATCCTCTCCATCGACCTATTCCAGCGCTGGATGACGCCGTCGAGGTCCACCACGTAGAGTCCCTCGGCCATGGTGTCCAGGAGAATCGCCAGCTCAAGAGGATCTTGTCCGAGATGAGTCTCAGGCATCTTTGGAACATACCACGGTACAAGGGTCCGGCATCAACCATGTCCTCCATAGCGTGTGCACATATTCACTACTTTATCATGAGGACTTGACGCCGCCCCCGTGTTTGGCTGTGGCGGCCTTGATACCGAACGCGCCCAGCCTGAATATCTGACACGTAGCTCTCTGCGCCCGCCCCCTCACCCGTCCGCGTCGCCGGCCGCCGACTTCGCGCACCGGGAAAGTCCCACCTTCTGCAATATCCAGACGGCCGGACACCAGTCCGTCAAGCCCGACTGAAACAGGTTCAGTCCCACAAAGGCCGTCAGCCATAGCCAGTATGGGCTCATCCAATGAGCCAGCGCAAGACTGAACAGGACGACTGTCCCGGCCATCAGCCGCAAGCCTCGCTCTACCGTCATGATACCGCCCTCCGTTGCCACGCGCATCAATGATACTAATACCTTACCTCAAAAGAACATGAACCGATCCTGAGGCATTCCCCCCCGGGTGGCCAGGTTGCCAATTGCGGTTCCTATCCCCCCTGTACGGCCATCGCCGAAACATGCTAGACTCTGCAACGCTGTTGGCCGGGACAAGCCCGGGCCTAGAGTAGACTGCACGGTGGGAGCACCGCCGGCACAAGGAGATACGATAATGCCCAAACACGCTGCGAAGATTGCGCTGACCTTGGTTCTTGCATTCGCCGCCTCTCTCGCCGCCGCCGAAAGCCTCGAGTCCATTGAACAGAAGGTCCTGGCCGCGAGTGAGAAGGTAACCACGACCACAGCCGACTTCGATATGGACATGACGATGGGCGAAGGGCCGCGTGCCGTAAACTCAAAGGGCTCGGGCAAAATGGAAGCCCTCAACAAGGACGGGGCGGCGCGTTTCCGGATGGAGATGACGACCACGATGCAGGCGGGCCCGCAGCCCATGGAGCAGAAGATCCTCTCCGTGTTCGACGGCGACTTCCTCTACACGCAGACGGAGATGATGGGCCAGACTATGGCCATGAAAATGAAGCTCGACGAACTCCAAGTCAATCAGGGCGGCATGACCCCTCTCGGCCCTAAAGCCATGTTCGAGCAGATGCGTAAGACCTTCGACATCACCGTTGCGCCGGAAGAGCAGGTAAACGGCCGAGACGCCTACGTGCTCGACATGACGCCGAAAGCCGACTCAGATAAGGCGTCGCCGGCCGGACTCGGCAAGATGCGGGTGTATCTTGACAAAAAGACAGGTATGACGCTGCAAACAACCATGTTCGACAAGGCGGGAAAGGCCGTCATGACCCAGACGATGAAGAACATCAAAATCAACCCGGCCATCGAGCCTTCGCGCTTTGTCTACACGCCGCCGGCGGGCGTGACGGTCATGGATATGAGCCAGATGGGCGCGATGATGGGGCCGAGAGAGTAACCAACCATAGCAGATCGTCCCGCGTCATATTGCCCGGACGTTGGAAGCACAAGGAAGAAGACGCATGTCCGCGAAAGTGGCTCTGGCTGTCCATTCCCATCCAGACGATATTGAATTCATGATGGGGGGCACTTTGGTCCTTCTTAGGCAGGCCGGTTACGAAACCCATCTGCTCAATATAGCAAACGGCTCGTGCGGAACCGCATCGGAGGCCCCGGACGCCATCATTGCAAGGCGCACGGAAGAGGCCCGGACAGCGGCCGAGACCCTCGGCGCAATCTTCCACGCCCCCCTCGTGGATGATCTCGAGGTCTACTACACAAGCGCGCTTGTGCGCCGGGTGTGCGCCGTTGTGCGCGATGTTGCGCCTTCGATTCTCCTTACGGCCTCTCCCCACGACTATATGGAAGATCATGTCAATGCCGGACGCCTCGCCGTCACCGCAACCTTCTGCCGAGGAATGAGAAACTTCTTCTCCGACCCGCCGCGCGAGCCAATTTCCACTGATGTGGCTGTCTACCATGCCCTTCCCTGGGGCTTGCACGATCCTCTGCGCCGCGCCATCAGTGCGGGGCAGTACGTGGATATCTCGGGGGTGATGCAAACGAAGCGCGCCGCCCTCGCCAGCCACACGAGTCAGAAAGAATGGCTCGACGTGAGCCAGGGACTCGACAGCTACCTCATCACGATGGAGGAAATGTCCCGCGAGATGGGGCGAATGTCCGGGAAATTCCAATACGCGGAAGGGTGGCGACGTCGGCTGCATCTGGGCTTCGGCCCGGAGACGTTCGACCCGCTAGCCGACGCCTTAGGCGATAAGCTGGTAGTCTCCGAAGAGTATGAGGAGGCGCTGCGCCGCCGGTAACTTCCCATTTCGGGCAAACACACGCTCTTCTCGCATAGGTAGCCGTGCGTCACTCGTCATCGTTCGTCGAATCGTCTCCTTTGTCGATTCCGTGCTTCTGCAAACGATAGCGTAGCGAACGCGTGGTCAAGCCCAACATTTCGGCGGCGCGTTTCTGAGAATAGCGGCTATTCTGAAGTGCTTGTTCGATGAGTCCCGTCTCGATCTCGGCGATCAGCGCCTCAAGGTCTACTCCCCCCGCCGGCAGTTGCGTGATATCCTTCGCAGGCAGGGCCACATGATCGCGAACGTTCTGCGGCAGGTCGGTGACCTGAACCGTATCCGCGTCGCACAGAGCCACAGCACGCTCTAGGACGTTTTCGAGTTCACGCACGTTGCCCGGCCAGTCGAAATTGCGCAGATGGGCTTCGGACTCCGGCGAGATCTTCAGGTTACCTCGGCCGAGTTTCTCGCCGTGCCTTCGCACAAAGTGCCGCGCCAGCAGCGGGATATCGTCCGCCCTCTCGCGCAGCGGCGGCACAATGATGGGGATGACATTCAACCGATAGAACAGGTCTTTTCGGAAAGCGCTCTGGTCGACCATGGCCTCCAGGTTGCGGTTGGTCGCAGAGATGATCCGGACGTCCACTGTCACACCTGTTGTACCTCCGATGGGCGTGACGACGCTATTGTCCAATACGCGCAGAAGCTTCACCTGAAGCGCGAGCGGCATCTCTCCAATTTCGTCCAGGAAGAGGGACCCTCCGTCCGCCACGGTGAACAGGCCCTCCTTGTCGTCGACGGCCCCGGTGAACGCCCCCTTCTTGTGGCCGAAAAGTTCGCTTTCGAGCAGGTTCTCGGGCACCCCGCCGCAGTTAATCGCGACAAATGGCTTCTCCGCCCGCGGGCTTAACTGGTGAATCGCCCGGGCCACCAGTTCCTTCCCCGTCCCGCTTTCGCCGTGAATGGCGACGGTGCTTGGCAGCATGGCCACGCGGCGAACCATGTTCCGGACCTCTTCGATGGCCGGACTCGTACCAATCAGCGCCTCGAGTTTGCCCTGTCTGGCCAACTCCTGGCGCAAGGCCGCATTTTCGCGCACCAGGTCTCGTTGCTCGATAGCTCGGCGCACCAAGAGGCGGATCTCATCGTTCTTGAAGGGCTTCATCACGTAATCCGCCGCGCCCCGCTTCATGGCCTCAATGGCCGACTCGACCGACCCGTGCGCCGTAATCATGATCGCCGGTGTGGTCGGTGAGCTTTCCTGGAGCCAGGAAAGAAGCGCCATCCCCGCGTCCCGATCAGGGCCGATCCGAAGGTCGGTAATCACCGCGTCAAACGCTTGCTCTTCGAGAACGCCGCATGCCGCATCGACGTCAGCCACGGAGGTCACATCGTACCCATCGTTCCCGAGAACGATGGTGAGCAGCTCCCGCATGCTCTCTTCGTCGTCAACCACCAATACTTTGCGTCGAGCCATCAAGCCCCTCTACTCCTCTGTTCGCGCCACAGGCAACTGCACGCTCATCGTCGTTCCGCCGCCCGCCCGCGACACCGCCCGGAGCATTCCATCATGGGCCGTCACAATCCGCAGGCACACCGCTAGGCCCATCCCCACACCGCGCTTCTTCGTAGTATAGAAAGGCTCGAAAATCCGCGCAACCTGATCCGGAGGTATGCCCGGCCCCTCGTCTTCAAGCCGTACCTCAGTGAAGCCGGCGCCGGGCGCCACCACAAGGGACAACGTCCCCGACTCTTCCATCGCCTCAACGGCGTTCTTCCCCAGATTCACGAGAACCTGTTTCAACTGGGAGCGGTCGCCCGAAATGACACATGACTCTTGGGGCGAATCCACCGCGATGGTGAGCTTCTCTGCGTGGGCATAGTCGTGCCCCAATAGTGCGGCGACCTCTTCCACGAGCTCACGCAGGTTGAGCAGTTCGCGTTTGACGGTGGGTTTTCGCGCAAAATCAAGGAAGCCGCTGACAATCTCATTCAGGTGGTCCGATTCCCGCGTTGCGATGGCAGCCAGTCGCCCGACCATTCCTTCTGAACTGACGCTGGACTTCAGCTCCTCCACGGCTCCCGCAATCGCGGCGACGGGGTTGCGGATTTCATGCGCCAGGCCGGCTGCCAATTCCCCTATCACGGCCATACGATCTTGACGCCGGAGTTCGGCGCGCATCTTTGCCATTTCCGTAAGGTCCGTAAACGACGCAATAACGCCAGACATCTTGTCTTGCGGATCATGCATCTTGCTCGTCGTCAGGCCAAGGAGCTTGATCTCCCCCTCCCCGGTTTCCGCGGAGAACTCATAGCTCGTAAAATCCCTCCGGGAGCGAAGGGCAGTCATAATGGGCGACTCCCCTCCGGCCTGCACCTTCAGAACTTCCGTCGCGGGCCGTCCAAGCGCGGCGCCCGGCTCGAGATTCAGAATCCTCTCGCCGGCTTTGTTGAGGGCGACTATCGTGCCGCTTCGATCGGAGATCAAAAACCCGGTGTTCATGTTGTCCATGATCTCGCGCTGGAATCGCCGCAGATGATGGATGCGCTGGCTCCAATAGCCGCTAATGAAAGCCGTGAGATAAAACGCCAGTATCTGTATCAATACGCTGTACCAGAGCATGACGGACTCATGCATCTGGCCGGCGTCATCAGGCCCCGCACTGCGGAGGCAAGTGAGGAATGTGAAGAGGACTGCCACTGTGGCAAACGCAATGCTCGGCCCCATCCCCATGAGCACGCCCGCTTCGAGGATCACGATCACAAACAGGAACGTCAGGAGACTTCTGGGACCTCCAGTGTAGAATACCGTCGCGGCCACGACGGCGAAGTCGACGCCCACCTGGGCCTTTGTGAGGGACGCGAGCATGTCCTCAGTGCGCCGCAGGCGAAGGACCTGGAACACGCTGAAGACGAAGCCGACGGCATAGAATGCGGGGAGCACGTACAGGCCGCTGGGCAGGTCGGCGGCGATGAGCCGCCGCCCCCCGGCCATAAGAATGCAGAGGACGACGATGCGGGCGACGCCCCCGTATCCGACCCGCACTTCCGCCCCGGCCCCCTGATGCGGCAGGCGATCGAGCGGGTGCTCCGTCACGAGCCCTTTTCCAGGAGGCGTTGCAGCCCTTCCGGATTGGGACTGCGCTTCATTGCCGTATCGACGGTGATCATATTCCGGCGAGCAAGGCGATAGAGCGATTGATTCATGGTCATCATCCCTTCGCCGGTGCCAATCTCAATCATCGACGGTATTTGCTCAAGCTTCTCCGAGCGAATGAGAGCACGGATGGCGGGATTGGGCACCATGATCTCGAGAGCAATGACACGGCCCTGCCCGTCGGAGCGCGGAATAAGCTGTTGCACCACAACACCTTCGAGAACGAAGGATAACTGGGTTCTCACCTGGTCCTGTTGGTTCGACGGAAACACGTCAACGATTCGGTTGATCGTTTGAAGCGCGTCGTTGGTGTGCAAGGTGGCAAATGCGAGGTGGCCCGTTTCGGCAACTGTGAGCGCAGCCTGTATCGTCTCCGTGTCGCGCATCTCGCCGATGAGAATCACGTCGGGGTCCTGCCGCAGCACGTGGCGCAACGATGCCGCGAACGACTTCGTGTCAGCGTGCACCTCGCGCTGGTTGATGATCGACTGATTGTGGTGGTGCAGGTACTCGATGGGATCCTCAATCGTGATGATGTGGACCTTCCGCTCGCGATTGATGCGGTCCATAATCGACGCCAGCGTCGTCGATTTGCCGCTACCTGTCGGCCCACACACAAGCACCAGGCCAATGGGTCGGTACGCGAAGTCTGCCACCACACGAGGCAGTCCAAGCTCCTCAAAGGAGAGTATGTCGAATGGGATCGCACGGAAGGCCGCCACCACCGAGCCGCGGTCGCGGTAGACGTTCAGTCGGAACCGGCTGAGTCCATCTATGCCAAAAGACATGTCGCACTCTTTCTCGGTTTCGAACTCGGCTACCTGCTCCTCGTTCATCACGCTATAGACGATCTCTTGGGTCATGTCGGGCGTGAGTACCTCGTAGCCCGGCAAGGGATCGAGGGACCCATTGATGCGCACGATGGGGGGAGCGCCGACCACCACGTGCAAATCACTCGCTTTCAATTCGATCATCTTTGACAGAAGTTCTTTGATACTTGGCACGCCGGCCATTGTCATCTCCCTCCAGATCCGCCCCATCCCCTCGATGGAGTCGCCACTCGAATATGCCTCGCCCGCCCTCGATACCTGTCCTAACTCCGGCCCAAGTGCCCATCCGCGGGCTGACGAAGCCGTCCAGAAAGCCTCATTGAGAGGTCGGCAACGCCGGACCTAATCCGCGCCAGTATGCTCGAGCACCTGCTCAATCGTCGTCAAGCCGCGAGCGGCCTTGGCCAGAGCATTTTGGCGAAGCGTGCTCATGCCGCAGGACACGGCGATCTTCTTGATATCCGAGCCCGGCGCGCGCTTCATGATCATCTCACCTATTTCGGGATAATTCGGCATCGCCTCTATAACCGCGAGGCGTCCCTTGTAACCTGTTTCCTTGCAGCGGCTGCAGCCGCGCCCCCTGACAAACTGAGGCGGGGGGGCGTCGGAGGACGGCTTATATTGGATCCGTTGGAGCACCTCGGCAGGCACCTTGATCGGCTCCTTGCATTCAGGACACACACTGCGAACAAGCCGCTGCGCGGACGCCAGCACGACGGATGACTGCACCAGGAACGGCTCAATATTCATATCAATTAAGCGAGGAAACACGCCGGCGGAGTCGTTGGTATGGAGCGTGCTCAGCACCAAGTGTCCAGTGAGTGCCGCCCGGATGGCCGTGCTGCCCGTTTCCTCATCGCGCATCTCACCGACCATCACAATGTCCGGGTCCTGGCGCAGGATCTGGCGCAACGCGCTGCCAAAGGTGAAGTCAATTTCCTGGTGTACTTGTACCTGGTTGATCCCAAACAACTCATACTCGATAGGATCCTCGACGGTAACAATGTTAACGTCGATTGTGTTGAGCCGATGGAGCGCGCTATACAAGGTCGTTGTTTTACCGCTTCCGGTTGGCCCAGTCACCAAGATCATCCCGTGCGGCAGTTTAAGGGCTTCGGTGAACGCCTGCATCGGCTGCTCTTCAAAGCCCAGCTTCTCGAAATCAAGCGAGACAGCGCTCTTGTCCAAGATACGCATCACAACCTTTTCCCCGTAGTAGCAGGGAAGAAAGGCGATACGGAAGTCGATGTCGCGGCCTTTGAACCGCGTCCGGAATCGGCCATCCTGGGGCCGGCGGTGCTCGTCGATACGAAGCTTGCTCAGGATCTTAAGGCGTGCCGTCAGCTTGGCCTGCATGCTCTTTGGGGGGCTCTTCGCCTCTTCGAGCGCCCCGTCGACGCGGTAGCGGACGCGGAGTATCTTCTCGTACGGCTCGAGGTGAATGTCCGTCGCGCCCACCTCGAGGGCATTCAGCATGATCAGGTTGACGAGGCGCTTAACAGGCTCTTCCTCGCCTGCCGCCTCGAGCGTCGCAATGTCTTGGACGCCTTCGTCCTCGGAGACGACCTCAAGCGTTCCGGCGGCGCTTTCTTCGCTCTCGACCAGCTCCGCGTACAGGTCGGCGCCCTGGCGCCCCGCGCCGTAGTTGCGCTCGATGGCTTCGACAAGTTCCGACATCAGAGCGACAACGGGCTCGATTTCGTAGCTGGTGAGCATCCGAAGGTCGTCGAGCGCCATGATATTGAGGGGGTCGGCCATCGCAAGCGTCAACACGTCCCCCGTGACGGACACAGGCAGCATCTGGTACTGGCGCGCCAGCGACTCGGGGACTTCCTTCAGGACCTCTTTGGGAATGTTGTAATGCGCGACGCGGATGTGAGGAATGCCCAACTGCTCACTAAGTGTAACGACGAGATCCTCTTCCGCGAGATAACCGCGTTGAACAAGGATGTTGGGCAAGCTTTGCCCCGTCGTACGCTGCGTCTGGATACACTCCTTGAGCTGCTCCTCGCTGATCAGCCCTTGCTCCAGGAGTACATCACCCAAACGGCGTCTGGATAGTCTGGTTGCCACCCCTCGCCCTCCTACATCAAGCCGCCTCGTCCACGTCCAGGTGGCTGAGAATCTCGTTTGCTAGATCACACGTTATATCTTGGCCCACAAGCTCGGCGAATGCAACTATCTTGCGCAGCGACCCAGTCATCTTGCGCACATCGTGGGGCACTCGCATCGCTACCAAGGAGAGTACTTCTTCCGGCATGGCCTTCTTCGCCTCGCTGACGTGGTGGTGGAGGATGGCCATCCGTGTTTCCCATTCCGGGGACCTTAGCTGAGCCACGACACCACTGGCAAACCGCGACACAAGCCGCCGTTCGAGCTGCCCCAACTGATCGGGAGGTCTGTCGCCTGCGAGAATAATCTGCCGCCCCTCCTGGTGGAGGGCGTTGAATATGTGAAAGAACTCTTCCTGAGCCTCGAGCCGTCCTCCCAAGAACTGGACATCATCCACGATAAGCACTTCCCAATGGCAGTAGTCAGCACGAAAAGCATCCAGTGCCTTATCCGCCGCGGCATCGCCCAAGCGGCTCGCGAACCGGCTTGAGGACACGAATCCCACGCGCCCCGGGGCATCCCCTGCCAGGATCGCATTGCCGATGGCATTGATCAGATGCGTCTTGCCGGTGCCGACCTCGCCGTAGAGAAAGAAAGGGTTGTATTTGCCGCCCGGATTGGCGCTTACGGCCTTGGCGAGTTCACAAGTGAACTCATTGTTCCTGCCAACAAAGAAGTTGGTGAATGTAAAACCGCCCGCCGGGCGTTCGGAGTCGAGCGCCGCCCGCACGCGCTCATCCATCACTTCCGGCTCGCCTGACTCCGCGTCTGCCGACGGCCCGACCGCGAGGGGTTGCACCGAGACATGCTTTCGCTTTTTTGTGACGCGCTCCGAGTGGGCGGCCGCGGCAGCTTCGGCTTCGTTGGCCGCGCGCGTCGCCGCATCCTGCGCCGCCTGTGCCGCCGAGGTAACGGTGGCCAGGAGCTCCTCAATCCTTTTCAGAAGTGCGCCGGACTCTTCGCTTGAGCCGGGTCGCTCCTCACGATGCGGCTCTTCAGGAGCGGGGCGAGCATCCGCCTGGAGTGCTTGAAGCGCCATAACCGCCTGTTGGACGCCATCCCGGACGCCGTCTCGTAGCATGGCGGCCACATCGCTCGCCGCGGCGGGCTCAGGTCGCTGGACCTTGTCCTCTTTTGCCGCGAGCGCCAACGCCGCCTCTCGAACAGCCTCCTGAACGGATTCGCGCATCAGCGCGGCAATGTCTGGCGAGAAGGCGCCACCGGGCGCCGTGGGACGGGGCCGCGCTCGCACTGGCGCAGCACCCTCATCCACCTGCGCCGGCGGCGGAGACTGTGGCGGCTGGGGAGTCTTCTCCTCCGCACCGGCGGCCTCCTGCACGAGCGATTCTACGGCAGCCTCGACCTTGGACTCCTCCGTGTCGGCCTTTACCGGAGCCTTTGCCTTCGTGTCAGGCGCGTTGTCGGCGTCGGGCTTGCTCGAGGGCGGCTGTGGGGCCTCCTCTTTGGACGACTCCTCGTCTCCGAGTTTGAAAGACCTCTGGGCAACCGCCATGTAGTCCTGCCAATTGCAGAGGATGGCCTTGATGCGAATATCTGGACACGCTTTGCGCACCTCTTCCAGGGCTACGACATCGAAAGGGTCCACCATCGCCACCGTCAGAATCTTTCCAAGCTTGTCAATCGGCAAGAGAGCATGCTTGATGCACAGGTCTTCCGGGATCAATTTCAGGAGGTCCCGGCCAACATCGTAGTCCCGGAGGTGAATGTGAGGTATCTTGCACTGCTTCACCAGGAACTCGACAAGGGTGTCCTGGTCAATGTAGCCTGAATCGACCAGAATCTGCCCGAGAAAGCCCCGCTGCTCCTTCCGTGCGGCAAGTGCCTCCTGCAGTTGCTCTTCGGTAATCACCCCCTCATCGACAAGCATGTCCCCGAGTCGCTTGCAAGACTGCTCCGCGCTCCGAGCAGCGAGCGGCAGGCCGTTCGTGGCCGGGCTCTCGGCGGCCTTGGTATCCTGACCTTTGCCCCCGCTGCCAGGCGCCGCCCCCGACTTGTTTTTCATCCGGTTAAGCATCGTGGCGCAGACTACCCCGTCTCTCGCCGCACAGGAACCATTCGAGAGCGGCCAGAGCCATTCCGGATTGTATCACTCCAGAGAGACTCCGTCAAGTGATATCCAAACGTAACCCATGTATTGACAGATATTTGACACTTGTGACGAGACGCGGCATCGAACCCCTCTAGCCCTTTGGGGGGAGCCGTGGCGACGAAGAGAAACTTGGCGCATACAAAGGTGTTCCTCGTCGGGACGGCCTCGCCAATTGCTCAAAAGTGAGAAAATGCACTTTTCCTTGAGGATCATCATGAGGCCGGTGTGTGAAGAAGACAATACCTCAAGCCCACGCTAGGGCTTCACGGGCAAACCCGACCCGATCGACTCGTTCACGGCGAGTGTAACCAAAAACGTCTTGAGAGCGTCCGAGTAGGTCGATCGGATCTTTGTCCGCTTGCCGGCGCGGACCGCGTCAATGAAGGCCCGGTCCTCCTCCGCGAACGCGTTCCCCCGAGAGCGAAATTCAGTGGTCTTCTCCGCTTCCTTGACCACCAGACTGTCCTTCGTCAGGCACAGTGTGGCCCCCGGCGTCACCACTTCGAGCATAACCTTGCCGTCATGTCCGGCCACACAGGAGGATACAACGGACCCCGAGGCGCCGCTCTTGAGCCGAAGGTTGACGACACTGCTGTCGTGCACATCGTAGTCTTTGACTTTGGTCATGCACCCGGTAGAGGCCGACGCATAGACCTCCGATACCTCTCCGCAAAGGTAGCGCAACAGGTCGACAATGTGGGTCGTCTGCTCAAGAACTTGGCCGCCGCTCTTGTCCATCCGGCGCCACCACGAAGCCTCCGGCATGCCGCCAATCCAAGCCCCCGTCACGAGCGACACGACCTTGCCTTTGAGAATCTGCCGGGCACGCGCCACAACTTCACTGTAGCGCATGTGGTACCCGACACTCGTTAGAATCTTCGCCTTCCGGACGGCCGCGTGAATCCGGCGTGCGCCGTCGCGGGTAAGGGCTATGGGCTTCTCGATGAAAAGATGTATATCACGCTCGGCGGCGGCCTCCTCAATCCTCGTATGCGCATAGGGAGGCACGGCCACGTATACCGCGTCCGGCTTCACCTTGTCGTACATCTCCTCATGATTCGTGTAGGCCTCACCACCAAAACGTCTCGCGGAGGACTCCGCCCGAGCGCGCTCGATATCACAATATCCGGCCAGCTTTAGCTCGTCCATGGCCTGCAGGTGTTTGCAGTGCTCCTCCATGATGCCTCCGCAACCGACAAATGCGACCTTGATCATGCGGCCTCCCCCTTCTCGTAGCGCCAAGTCCCATCGAGCCGCCATATGGAACCATCCGCGCATGATTCTCGGAAGACGCAGCCCCCCCAAAGCTGTTCCCTACCGAATGCAGCCACCATCGAGACCTCTCCCCGCAAAAGAACGCCGCCAGACCCAAGTCCCCATTCTACCAAACGTCGAATTGAAATCAAGAGCCGCATGAAACCGGTTGATGCTCCGGGCGGCCCTGAGTTCTTATTGTAAGTGCAACATGGTTGGGTGAGTGCCCTTTCCCGTCGGAGCCGTTCGTCGCTCACCCCTGAGCGGCGGCGGACGGCGACAGCGGGAAGGGCCCCCCTTTGCTGTAGGTGAGTTCTGAGCACAAGGCAGACAGAACAAGGAAGGCATCGAGAAATCCGTTCGGTACACTGGTTTTTTGCACGAACCAAGAACCGAAAGGAGTCTCGATGCCCTATCGCCATCTTACACCAATGGAACGCGGACAGATACAAGCATGGCTTAGCCAAGGGCTGAGTCAACGGGCCATTGCCGTCCAGTTGGGCCGTAGCGCCTCGACGGTGTGCCGGGAACTGGCTCGGAATCGGGCCCCGTCCAAGGCATATTCCGCGGCGCGCGCCCAGAAACGATACGAGCAGGTCCGCAAGACTTGCCGAAGAACCACCTCGCTCAGTGAGCCGGCGTTACGGCGCTATCTCTTCGACAAGATGACGGAAGGATGGTCACCGGAGCAGATTGCGGGCCGCCTCTGGCTGGATTTCCCCGGCCAACCGCGCATGCGCGTCAGTCCCGAGACCATCTACCGCTCGTTGTACACCGATGAAAAGCTAGGCAATCCCTTGATCGGTTGTCTTCGACGCCGGCGGCCGCGCCGCCGCAAACGCGGGGAGCGCCGCCCCACGAGGCCCTTCATTCCCAATCGCGTCGGCATCGAGGCCCGGCCGCCCGAGGTCGCCACCCGAAAGCGCTACGGGGATTGGGAAGGAGATCTACTCGTCGGGGCCAACCAACAGGGCGCCGTGCTTACCCTGGTGGAACGTAAGTCCTTGCTGCTACGGGCCGCACTGCTCGGCTCCCGTCATGCCGACGGCGTCGCCCAGGCTGCCATCGACCAACTCAGGCACCTGCCCGCCCACTGGACAAAGACCATCACCTTCGATAACGGCAGCGAATTCGCTCACCACAGACACATCGCCGAGGTCTTGGGCCTCGACACCTACTTCGCCAATCCCTATGCCGCCTACGAGCGCGGCACCAACGAAAACACCAACGGCCTCCTACGCCAGTATCTCCCCAAGAACACCAACTTCAGGGAAATTGCCGAAAGCCAGCTCCAAAGCTACGTCCGTCAACTTAACAACAGGCCACGCAAAAAACTGGGATACCGAACTCCTAACGAAGTCTTCAAGCTACACGCCGTTGCACTTGCTCATTGAATCCAGCGCCGCTCAAGGACACGCAGGCCAATTGAAGCACCCCGCGCAGGTCATGTAGACTCAACCTGGTGACCTCGCGCCGGCGCGGCGCGCCGCGGGTTGCCTGTCCAGCCCCGTCCCTGATGCGCCGGTGCGCATGAAACAGGCAAGAAGCGCAGTACGGCTCAGATACACCATCGCAACAAGGACTTCAGCAAACATGTCGGGAGAGAACAAGCAGATCCGTCCAGAAACACTCAAGGGCTTTCAGGACCTCCTGGCCGAGGACAGCCTTCCCCGCCGTGAGGTGATACGTACCATCGAGGCCGTGTTCCAGCGCTATGGGTTCTCACCGATCGAGACCCCGGCCCTTGAATCGCTCGAGACGCTTCTCGGTGCGGGAGGTGAAGAGACGAATAAGGAGCTATTCCGCCTTGAGAGCCCGGAGGGCCAGCCCATTGCCCTGCGGTTCGACCTCACCGTCCCCTTTGCGCGGGTGCTGGCCCAATATCCCGACAAGATGAAGGTCCCCTTCCGCCGATACGCCATTGGCCCCGTCTGGCGGGCCGATAAGCCCGATCCGGGCCGATACCGGGAGTTCACCCAGTGCGACATCGATGTGGCTGGCTCCAACTCCGTGGCCATCGATGCGGAGATAGTCGCTATCATGTGTGAGGCCATGGGCGCTCTCGGTGTGGCCGACTATGCGGTCGTCATCAACAACAGGAAGCTCTTCGACGCCCTCCTCGAACACTGCGGCATTACCGACCCGGAGCGCGTGAAACACGTCATGCGCGTGATCGACAAACTCAAGAAGGTCGGCACGGAAAACGTGCGCCTCGAGCTCGGCCCCGGACGCGTCGATGATTCGGGCGATCCCATTCGGGGCGTTGAACTCGACGGGGCGACCATCGACGCGATCATAGCGTTCATTGGCGTGACGGGCACGTCGCGGGCCGAGGTGGTAACGCACCTCGAAGCGGCGCTCCCTGCCACCGAGGCGGCCAATGCCGCCCTGGGTGAAATGCGCGAACTGGACACTTGCCTCACAGCCTTGGGGGTCTCGGAGAGCCATGCCCGATTCGAGCCGAGCCTGGCGCGTGGGTTAGACTACTACACTGGGCCGGTATTCGAGATGCTCCTCCCCAGCGCCCCGCAGTTCGGGTCGGTCGGGGGCGGCGGCCGGTACGATGGGTTAGTCGCGCGTTTCCTGAATCGGCCGATTCCCGCAACCGGCATGTCCATCGGCCTGGATCGCCTTATGGCCGCGTTGAAGCATCTCGGAATCATCACGACGGGACTCGCCGTAAGCCAAGTCCTCGTCGTCACCGTCGGGAAGGTTCCTCCCAGCGAGACATTGAGGCTGGCGTCCGAGCTACGCGCCGAGGGCATTAGAACGGAATCCTACTTCGCTTCGAGGAAGAAAAGGGGAATGGGAAACCAATTATCGCACGCAGATCACCGAGGCATTCCCGTCGCTGTGATCATCGGAGAAGATGAACTGGCCCAGGGCGTTGTATCCGTCAAGGACCTCCGAGCCGGCAAGGAGCAGCGTGAGGGCATCGAGGATCGAGAAGCATACCGCAAGGCCGGCAAGACGGGCCAGATTACCGTGCCGCGCGTCGACCTCGTGCAAACAGTGAGAGACTTGCTCGAAACGTAGTCCTGTTTGTTCGCAGAGGGCAGGCCTTTGGCAGCAAGAAAAGCCATATCCCGCCGCCGGTTCATCGGCGCGCTCACGGGCGGAGCAGCCGGCGTGGCTGCCTTGCGGCCTCGGCGCGTACACGCACAAAGGAGGCGCACGGTGTCAAAGAAGCCGAACATCCTCTTCATCATGACCGACCAGCAGCGCGCGGACACCATTGCGACGTTGGGCAATGCCCATGTTTACACGCCAAACCTCGACCGCCTCGCCGCCCGCGGCGTCGCCTTCGAGAACACCTACTCTACGTGCCCCGTCTGCGTGCCGGCGCGTTACACCATCCGCACAGGCTGTGATTCACCCACCACGGCCATTTACCAGAACGAACGCCAACAACCCGTCGAGGGCCAGTCTCCTGCGATGGAGGAGCGTTGTGGGCTCTACCTGCCCCGAACCATGGCCCAACGCGGCTACCGCACGTTCGGCATCGGCAAGTCGCATACGTCTCCTTGGGATGAGGACTTGGGCTATGAAGTCCACCTCCACAGCGAAGAGCTCTACGGGAATGCGGATCAGCGCGCGCGGGATGCCTATGCCGCCTTCATTAAGCGCGAATATCCTGAGTTCGATTTCCTTGAGACGCTCATGGGCGAGCGCACCGAAATGTATTACATGCCGCAGATGAGTCCAACGCCCGCATCTGTTGGTGTCGAGGCATGGGCTGCCGACCGCGCCATTGAGCAGCTCCAGGCAGCGGATTCGCGCCCGTTCTTCGGCCTTGTTTCTTTCATCGGCCCGCATCCGCCGTGCGCGCCGCCCATCCCCTTTAACCGGATATACGATCCTGACCGCCTGCCGAATCCGGTTCGCGGCGATCTAACCGTCGACCACATGGATGAGCAGATCCGCTGGATGAATCACGCCATCTGGGCGGAGGATATCAACGATTCCCACGCGCGTGTCGTCAAAGCCCGCTACTATGGGGAAATCTCCTATATCGACCACCAGATCGGCCGCATCCTCGACGCCATCGAGGCGCGCGACGACGCCGATAATACTCTCATTTGCTTCTACTCCGATCACGGCGACCACCTCGGCGATCATCATGCCTGGCAGAAGGAGAGCTTCTTTGAGGCCGCCTGCCACGTCCCGCTCCTCGTGAGCTGGCCTGAGCGCCTTCCGGCCGGACAGCAACGCCAGGATCTTGTGTGCCTGACGGATCTGTTCGGCATCGCCACCCACGCCGCGGGAGAGCCGGAAACGCGCGAGGGCATTGACGTGCTCGCCCTGCTCGAGGGCGAAGCAGCGCCGCGCGACCACGTTGTCGGATTCTACGGCACGCCCGGCACGTGGATGTTCAAAATCATGGTTCGAGACGCAGAGTGGAAGTACATCTACATGGCCAACGGAGGCCAGGAGCAGTTGTTCAATGTCTCCGAAGACCCCCATGAACTGCGTCAACGCACCGTGGATCGCCCCGATGTGGTTGATCAGATGCGCGCCGCGGCGTCAGAGGCACTACGCAGGCCAAACGCCGATCGCGCACTGGATGAAAATGGCGCCCTGCGCGCATTTTCTCTTCAAGAGCGTGCAATACAACGTATCTACCAGTTCGACCGATCGCGTGGCGTGGCCGGTTTCCCTGAGAATCCGGCGGACGCCCTCAAGGGATTCGTCTAGGCGGCGCTGCGGGTCGGCGGAGAATGGGCGTGGCCATCTACACCAGATTGATCCGGCCGTTGTTGTTCCGGTTCGACGCCGAGAAAATCCATGATGCCGCGCTTCGGATGGCCGCCATCTCACGGCCTATTGCCCCTCTCCTCTATCCTTGTTTCCGCTACACCGACCCTCGTCTCGTATCCGAAGTCGCCGGAATCCGGTTCGAGAATCCCTTCGGACTCGCGGCCGGATATGATAAGAGCGGCCGCGCCGTTGACGGACTCGCCGCACTCGGCTTCGGCTTCATTGAGGTAGGCTCCGTCTCCGCAGATCCCTCTGACGGCAACCCGCGCCCCCGATTGTGGCGGCTGCCGACGGAGCGCGCCATTATCGTCAATTATGGCCTTCCCAACGATGGCGCAGACGCCGTCGCAGCCCGGCTGGGGAAAAAACAACTATCCGTTCCTTTGGGCATCAACATCGTCAAGACCAACCGCCTCCGCAACGAGTCCGACGAGGCCATCATCGATGATTACGTCCGCTCCACGCGCGTGCTCAGAGAGGTTGGCGACTACCATGTCTTGAGCTTGAGCTGCCCGAACACCGAGAACGGCCGCAACTTCTTCGCTGACACCGCCCACATTAAGCGGCTTTTCGAGCAATTGGCGGAGTACTCCCCCCGTCCACCCGTGTTTCTGAAGATATCGCCCCTGGGAGGGCCCAAGGCCCTTGAGGACATCCTCGAAGCCATTGCCGGCGTTCCCTACATTGCCGGTTTCATATTCAATCTTCCCCCGGGCAAGCCAACTCCCCTCCATGTGCCGCCTGAAGAACTCGAGCGTATGCCCGGCGCCGTCGCGGGCAAGCCCGTCGAAGCGCTCATCAACAAGGCCATCGCCGACCTGTACCGGCTGATGGACCGCAGCCGCTACAGCATCATCGGCGTCGGGGGCGTCTTCGGCGCCGAGGACGCCTACCGCAAGATCCGGCTCGGCGCCTCGCTCGTACAACTCCTCACCGCCCTCGTCTACGAGGGGCCGCTCGTGGTGAAGCGCATCAATCGCGGCCTCATCCACCTGCTCGAACGCGACGGCTTCAGCAACATCGCCCAGGCCGTCGGCGCCGATTCTCGCTGACACAGGGCGCCTCCGGTGCCGCTTTCATTTCGAGGGCCTTTCATGGCAGAATCAACGCCACTCTCCCAGGCCGGGCGCTTTGGCTCGGCAATACGCATAAGGGAGCGTCTAGTAAAGCCTTAGCCGCACGCCATTGCCGGCGGTCCGTATAGGAGTGTCTATGAGTTGCATCAAGGTTCAGCTACCTGATGGGTCGCATAAGGAGCTCCCGGAAGGAAGCTCCGCTTTGTCCCTTGCCAAGAGCATCGGCCCCCGCCTCGCGAAAGCCGCCACAGGCGCCAAAGTGAATGGCCAAATCACCGACCTCACCACGCCCCTGAAGGACGGCGATAACGTCGCCATCCTTACCTTTGACTCGGAGGAGGGCCGCGACGTCTTCCGCCACAGCGCTTCGCACGTAATGGCTTCGGCCATCAAGCGCGTGCGGCCGGACGCGAAGCTAGCAATTGGCCCCGCCATCGAGGACGGCTTCTACTACGACATCGATGTCGACCCGCCCTTATCCGAGGACGACTTCGAGGCCATCGAGAAGGAAATGGCGGCCGTCGTCAAGGCCGATGAGCCGTTTGTCAGGAAGGAAATGTCCAAAGCGGGCGCGCTCGCCTACTTTCAGGAGCGCGAAGACACCTACAAAGTCGAACTTGTCAATGAACTCGACGACGGCACTATCACGTTCTACGAGAACGGCGAGTTCGTGGACTTGTGCCGCGGCCCCCACCTACCGTCCACGGGGCGTATCAAGGCCTTCAAGCTCTTGAGCGTTGCGGGCGCGTACTGGCGGGGCGACGAGAGCCGGGCAATGCTGCAGCGGATATACGGCACCGCCTTCCCCAGCAAGAAGGATCTCGAAGAGCATTTGGCCCTCCTTGCCGAAGCGGAGAAGCGCGACCACCGCAAACTTGGTAAGCAGTTGGACTTGTTCAGCTTCCACGCCGCGGGCCCGGGATTTCCCTTCTTCCACCCCAAGGGAATGATCGTCCTGAACGAACTCATCGATTTCTGGCGGCAAGAGCACCGCAAACACGGCTATGGCGAGATCCGTACACCCATCATCCTTGAACGCACCCTCTGGGAGCAGTCGGGGCATTGGGATCATTACCGGGAAAACATGTATTTTACCGAGATCGACGGGCGCGACTTCGCCGTCAAGCCCATGAACTGCCCCGGCGGCATTCTCATCTATAAGTCTGACCTCCGCAGCTACCGGGACCTTCCTCTCCGCCTCGCAGAACTTGGCACCGTGCATCGGCATGAGAAGTCCGGCGTACTTCACGGGCTGTCCCGCGTACGCATGTTCACGCAGGATGACGCTCACATCTACATGACGCCCGACCAGATTCTTGACGAGGTTATCGGTGTCATTGACTTCGTGGATGTCATGTATAAGGTTTTCGGCCTCGACTACGCGGTCGAACTGAGCACCCGCCCGGAGAAATCCATCGGCAGCGACGAAATGTGGGAAACGGCCACGGCCGCCTTGCGTAAAGCTCTCGACACAAAGGGGATGCCGTACAAGATCAACGAGGGCGACGGCGCCTTCTACGGCCCCAAGATCGACTTCCATATCCGCGACTGCCTGAAGCGCTCTTGGCAGTGTGCCACGATTCAGTTGGACTTCGCGATGCCCGAGAAGTTCGACCTCGAATACACCGGGTCCGATGGTGAACGCCACCGGCCCGTCATGCTCCACCGCGTAGTCTACGGCGGCATCGAGCGGTTTCTCGGAATTCTCATCGAGCACTTCGCCGGCGCGTTTCCGGTGTGGCTTGCCCCGGTACAGGCCGTTGTGATCCCCGTGGCCGACGCGTTCAATGACTACGCCAACGAAGTCCTTGCGCGTCTCCAGGCCGAGGGGCTGCGCGCCGAGGCCGACCTCAGTGATGAAACGATGAAGTACAAGATCCGGGCGGCCCAGACAAGCCAGGTCCCGTACATGTTGGTTGTCGGCGAGCGGGAGAAGGAGGCGGGCGCCGTGTCGGTTCGCCACCGGCGCTTGGGCGACCTCAAGAGCATGGACCTCGCCGCATTTGTCGAGCGGGTTAGGCGTGAGATCGAGACGAAGGCGCTCGATCCTACTACGAATAAGGATGGTGATTGAATAAGGGAGGCTTGAGGGAATGGCGCTGCAAAATCGCTCCTATTGCGTGAATCATTCGGCGGTAGAGGCCGTGGCGCGCTGCAAAACGTGCCGCAAACCTGTGTGCGCAACGTGCGTCGTCAGCGGGGCGACAGGCCACTTCTGCTCCGAGGAGTGTAAGGAAAAGCACGCGCAGTTCATTCAGCGCGCCCAGCAGCTCGAGCGCGCGCCAAAGCCGAGGCCTGCTTGGATACACAAACTCCGGGTCTTGGTCGTACGGCTCGTCATCCTCGCCGTCATCCTCATCATCGCGGGCGTTGCGGCCGACATGTTCGCCGACATCCGGATCCCTTTCCTCAGCGATATACTGCACCGGTTTGTCCGCTGACTTTAGCGGATTCTTTGACGAGGTGAGCGCCCCGTGGAGCGTGTAGTCGGTCGTATACCTGTTCTCGAATGCCTGCGCGCGAAGCGGCGCGCGGCCCAGCGGCTGCATATTCTTCGGCAGGCCAAAGGACTCGAGCCCGTTCTCGCGGCCGCCGAAGGTATCTCTGTCGAAGAGTGCAGCAAACAAGACCTGAATCGCCTTTCGGGGGGCGTGGTGCATCAAGGGGTGGTCCTCGAGGCAGCGCCTTTGCCCATCCCCCGCTTAGAGGACTGGCTCGCAAACGGCCTCCCTCAAAACGCGCTGGTCGTGGTGTTGGATCAGGTCGAGGATCCCCACAATTTCGGCGCCATTGTCCGCTCTGCGGCCGCTTGCGGCGCTCGTGCCGTCTTCTTCGGCAAAGACCGGGCCGCGCCCATCTCACCTGCGTCTCTCAAGAGCGCCGCGGGGGCTATGGAACACATCGACCTCCTGCGGGCCTCGAACCTCGTCCGCGGCCTGGATGTCCTCAGAAACGCGGGCTGCTGGGCCGCCGCGCTCGACGCCGCTGCCCCGCAGGACTTGTGGGAGGCGGACCTCACCGGCCCGACCGCCCTCGTCATCGGCAGCGAGGGCAAGGGCCTGCGCCGACTCGTCCGGCAACACTGCGACCTGGCGCTCCGCATCCCGCTGGTGGGGGCCATCTCCTCGCTGAACGCTTCCGTGAGCGCGGGCATCGCCCTCGCCGAATGCCTCCGGCAACGGCGCCGCGCCGCCACATCGCCCTAAGCGACCTCCTTTCCCCGGAGAGGAGCCGGGAGAATTCGTGTGCAAACCGGCTCGAATCCTTGCTAGATTAGCGACGAGAGGAAGCCGGGCCGCCACAACCTATCAAGGAATACCACATGATCATTCTGGGGATCGGGGGCTTTTCGCATGATTCGGCCGCCGTTCTCCTCCGGGACGGTGAACTCGTGGCCGGTATCGCCGAAGAGCGCCTCACCCGCGTCAAGCACCAGGGAGGCATACCCCGAAAGGCAGTCAAGTTCTGCCTGAATGAGGCGGGCCTGACTCCGGACGACGTCGACCACATCGCCTGCTACATGCGGCCCGGGCTCCGCCTCCGCCGCCGCCTGCCTTACCGGCTCAAACAGATGTTCCGCAGCCCAGCGTATTCGGCCGCCTATATCGGCTATGAGATCGTTCACAACGCCAAGTATTTCAATGGCATACACGCTCTGCGCGGCAAGAAGGCCAAGATTCACTTTCTTGAGCACCACCCCGCACACGCCGCCAGCGCCTTTCTTGTCAGCCCCTTCGACGAGGCGGCTCTCTTCTCCGTGGACTATATCGGCGAGTGGGCCGCGACTTGGGCGGGCGTGGGCAAAGGCACGGAGATTCGCAGGCTCCACACTGAGAACTACCCTCAATCGCTCGGCGTCTTCTACTCGGCCGTCACGGATTACCTCGGCTTTCTCCGCGCGAGCGATGAGTACAAAGTCATGGGCCTTGCCGCGTTCGGCGAACCGGAGTACCTCGACGATTTCCGGCAGATCATCCGTGTCGCGCCCGACGGCCGCTATAATGTGGACCTCTCGTGGTTCGTTTGCCATTACGCGCCAGGCTCGCGATGCGGCTATTTCTCCCGGAAGTTCATCGAGCGCTTCGGCGCGCCAAGAAACAAGGGCGAACCGATTGAAGTCCGCCACAGAAATATCGCCGCTTCGGCGCAGAAGGTTCTCGAGGAGGCCGTTCTACGCTATATCACAGCGCTCCATCACGAAACCGGACTCAACCGGCTTTGCATGGCCGGCGGCGTGGCCCTCAACTGTGCCATGAACGGCCGGCTGCTGCGCGAGTCGCCCTTCGAGGAGCTGTGGGTGCAGCCCGCGGCGGGGGATGACGGCATTGCCATCGGCGCGGCCTTCCAGTTACACCATCGCCTCACGGGCGCCCCCCGGGCCTTCGTGATGCGCGATGCCCGCATCGGCCCTGACTTCTCGAAGGAGGAGATCCGGGCTGCTCTCGATACGGCGGACGTCGCTTATGAGCAGCCGAACAGCCTTGAGGAACGCACCGCGGAACTCATCGCGAGCGGT
The DNA here is from genome assembly GCA_963674865.2 of Candidatus Hydrogenedentota bacterium. Taxonomy (GTDB): domain Bacteria; phylum Hydrogenedentota; class Hydrogenedentia; order Hydrogenedentales; family SLHB01. Next base: position 1,325,225 of record CAXXYE010000009.1, on the reverse strand, counting down.
AAGATCGTCGGTTGGTTTCAGGGGCGTTCCGAATTCGGGCCCCGCGCCCTGGGCGCGAGAAGCATCCTCGCCGATCCCACCAGGCCCGAAATGAAGAACACCATCAACCAGCGCGTCAAACACCGCGAGGAGTTCCGGCCCTTTGCCCCCAGCGTCTTGGAGGAGCGGGCCGGTGAATTCTTCGTGGGCTGTACGCGATCGCCTTTCATGCTCGTTGTGTATCCAGTCGAGCCGGGGAAGCAGGCTCTCGTCCCGGCCATTACCCATGTGGACGGCACGGCGCGCGTCCAGACAGTCGCACGTGACACGTGCCCCCGCTACTACAAGCTCATCGAGGCCTTCGAGCGGCGGCGCGGCGTGCCTATGGTGCTCAACACCTCGTTCAACGTGATGGGCGAGCCCATCGTCAACACGCCCTCCGAGGCCGTGCGCTGCTTCCAATCCACCGGTATCGATGCGCTTGCTATCGGCGATTTCGTGGTTGTGAAGCCGTGAAAATCCTGATTCCAACCGCTGACTACCCCCCCATTGAGGGAGGCATCAGTACCGTCGCGCTCGAAGTCGCCCGCATGCTCACCACGAAGGGCCATGAGATAACTGTTCTGGCGCCCTACTTCCCGGACACCGGCCCCTTCGATGAGGCCGAGCCATACGAGGTGCATCGCTACGCTGGCTACCGCCTGGGCTGGCTGCGCTTCTTTCCGATGCTGTTTACCGCTTTGCCGCTAATGAGGCGGGCAGAACTTATCCTTTGCATCAATATCGCCTACGCGGGCGTCATGGCGCGCATCGCCGGCAGTCTATCCAGAACGCCTTATGTGGTCTTCGCCTACGGATACGAGTTCCTCAAGTTCAAGGGTGTGTGGCCTGTATCGGCCCTCCTCCGAAGCGTCTATCGACACGCCCGGCTCACTGTTGCCATAAGCGACTTCACCCGCTCGCAACTGGCCGAGTTCGGCGCGGCCCCGGATGGCATCGTGACGATTCACCCCGGGGCCAGTCTCTCAACCCCGCTCTCGCGTGAGTGTCTGGCCGCAACGCGGGACAAATTCGCCCTCGGCAACGACCGCGTCATCCTGGCCGTCGGGCGCTTTGTTCCCCGCAAAGGCCACCTGACGTTCGTGCGCGCCCTGCCGCGTATCCTTGAAGCCTTCCCGGACACCGTCCTCGTGCTTGTCGGCCAGGGCCCCGCCATGAGCGATGTTGCGAAGGAGGCCAATGCGCTGGGAGTCCGCGACAATGTCCTCCTTCCGGGATGCTTGCCGCCGGACGATGTGGCCGCCCTATACGAATGCTGCGAGATCTTCGCTCTACCTACCGGCACAGATAGCGATGGCCAGGTGGAGGGATTCGGGCTCGTATTCACGGAGGCCCACGCCCACGGCAAACCCGTCGTTGCGGGCCACTCCGGGGGCGTAACTGAGGCCGTACTCGACGGAGAAACCGGCCTGATCGTGGAACCGAACGACCCGGACGCCCTTGCCGAAGCCATCCTGTCCCTCATGAACGACCCCGAACGCGCGAGGCGACTAGGCGAAAACGGCCGGCGGCGGGTTGAGGAGGAACTCAACTGGGAGACTTTCACGGAGCGTCTCTTGGGGGCCCTCGAAGACTGTCCATGAGCAAGATTCGCGTAGCACACGTCATCACTCGCTTATGCAGAGGCGGCGCTCAGGAGAACACCGTCCACACGGTGCGCCTCGCGAATCGCGCGAGGTTCGACGTGGACCTCATCAGCGGGAGCGTCATGCCCGACGAGGACGCCATCGAGGATGCGGTTCTCGCCGCGGGCATGGAGATCATTCATGTACCTACCTTGATGCGGCCCCCGGCCCCGCTCGGCGATCTCCGCGCGCTCCGCCGCCTCACAGCCCTTTTTCGCGCGAAACACTACGACATCGTCCACACGCACACATCGAAGGCGGGCTTCCTCGGCCGCATCGCCGCCCGGCGCGCGGGGGTGCCCATTGTGATCCACACCCCCCACGGCAACATCTTCGAGGGCTACTTCCCCCCCCTACTCACCAGGCTCTTCACCGCCATGGAGCGCTATGCCGCACGGCGAACCGATCGGATCATCACCCTCACGCCGGGAGGGATCGATGAGCACCTCGCGCAGGGCATCGGCCGGCGCGAGCAGTACGAAGTCGTCTTCAGCGGCATCGACTTCGCGCCCTACACCGCCGCCATCGAGCAGCGCAACAGCACCCGTCACTCCCTTGGCATCGGCCCGAATGACATTCTCATCGGCGGCGTCGGGCGGCTTGAGCCTGTCAAGGGGTTCACGCACTTCGTCTCCGCCGCACATACCGTCGCCGGCGCGCTGCCACAAGCTCAGTTCGTTCTCGCCGGCGATGGCTCGCTGCGCGAGGAGCTTCATGAGGAAGCCCGGGCCCTGGGCAAGCGGTTTCGCCTTCTAGGGTGGAGCACGGAGGTGGCCGCGCTCATGGCGGCCATGGATGTCTGCGTCGTGCCCTCTATCAATGAGGGCATGGGCCGCGTCGTGCTCGAAGCCGGAGCCGCGGCTACCCCCGTGGTCGCCACGCATGTCGGAGGGATCCCGGATATCGTCCGGGACGGTGTGACTGGTATACTAATTCCTCCACGTGATCCGGGTGCCTTGGCAAACGCCGTCATTGCGCTGGTGCGCGACGCATCCCGCCGGTGCGCCATGGGAAAGGCGGCCCGGGCGCACGTTGTGCCACATTACAGCATCGAGCAGATGGTTGCGCAGATCGAGGCCATCTACGAAGCGCTGATCGAGGAGAAGCACGTTGAGCGTTGATGATGTCTTCCTGGCCGGACAGCGCCTACTGGTGATCGCGCCCCACGCCGACGACGAGTCATTTGGATGCGCGGGCACCATCGCTCGTATCAAGAGCCTTGGCGGCGAGGTCTACGTCGTCGCCTGTTCCGTAGGCGACCTTAAACACTACGACGGCACAAGCGACATCGTCACTGGAGCCACCCGGGAGCGTGAGTTCGGCGAGGTCATGCAATTCCTCGAAGTGGATGATTGGGACGTTCTCTATCGCGACGCGGACACCCACCTGCGCCTCGATGTGCTTCCCCGGCGCGAACTGATCGCCAAGATCGAGCGCGAAGGCAAGCTCGCCCTCGACCGCGTTCGACCCACCATGCTGGCCATTCCCGTGGCATCGTACAACCAAGATCACGAGGCCGTCTTCCGCGCGGCATTTACCGCCGCCCGCCCCGGCGTGCCCTCCATCAAGCCGTTCCAGCGTATCGTTATCGGCTACGATAACACGTCGCTCTTCTGGAGCCTTGAGCGCGAGAAGTTCCATCCGAACTTCTATGTGGATATCACCGCGTTCCTCGACAAGAAGCTCGAAGCCCTTGCCATACACCGCTCACAGATGCGTAGCGCCATACATCATTCAAGCGTGCAAAACGTCGAATACATCGCCCGTGTCCGTGGACGGGAGATCTCCGTCGAAGCCGCCGAGGCCTACATGACATTTCGCTTCGTCCTGTAGCCACGCACCGGCCCGGTTCACGCCCTTATTTCTCCTCCTCCTTCTGTTCGCTTTTTTCCACGTCTTTGATCAGACGAACATCCAGAGGCCTGAGTGTATCCACGTGGATGTCTCGCTGCGGAAACGCGATGGTGATCCCCGCCTCGCGAAACAGCTTGTCGATACGGAAACGCACATCACTACAGACGGCCCGTGCATCCATCATCGTCGTCATCATGAGCCAGAAATAGACATCAAAAATGAACGCGTTGTCACCAAAATCAGAGAAGAGCACCAGCGGTTCGGGATTCTTCAGGATCTTCCCGTGTTCCTCCACGCTCTTCATTATCAATTGCGAGACTTCGCGCGTAGGAGAGCCGTAAGCGACGCCTACCGTCACCGAAAAGCGCACGACTGGATCCGATAGCGTCCAGTTCACAACGTTCTTCTCCAGAAACGCGCTGTTCGGCACGAGGATGTCCACGCCGGAGAAAAGGTGCAGCGTAGAGCACCGCGCGCCGATATTGACGATCCGGCCGCGTTCTCCGTCCACCTCGACCACATCGCCCAGTTTGATGGGGCGTTCGGCAAGCAGGATGAGGCCGCTGATGAAGTTGTTGATGAGATTCTGCGCACCAAAACCAACACCGATGGCCAAGGCGCCGCCGAAGAAGGTGAATACCGTCAGGGGGATGTTCACCGTTTGCAGGGCAAATAGCACCACGAAGATAAGGAGGAAGTAGTAGGTTAGCTTCTCGATGACCGCGGCGACATTTGCCTCGAGTTTGAAGCGCTCCAACGCCTGCCTACGCAGGATACGGGTGGCACGCCGGCTCAAAGCCGCGCCCAAAACCAGGATCAGCAAGGCCGCCACAATCTCCTTGACGGTGAGCGGTTCATCTCCAACGATGACCTTGTAGTCCCAAACCTTCTTGGCGGCGCTGGTAACGCGCTGAACACGCTGGCCCCAACCAACGTGCTGCCGCTGTGCGGCAATTCCCTCTTGCAGGCGGGCGTTGAGACGCTCCACGTTTCCCAAGTACGTCTGATTACGGTCTAACTGCTCATCGCGTCGCGTCAGGGCATCGAGCTTCTGTTTCGCGACGGACTTGTCGCTATTCGCGCCTTGCCACGAGGCCAGAAGCTGATCCTGTTCGGCAAGCGAGGCCCGGACCACTCGCATTCTGGAGTCAAGGTTCTGCCGGTAGTTGGCCAGCGTCTCCTGACGCGTCTTGGCAGCTTTCTCCAGAACAGCCAGATCAACATCTCGCGGATGGTTGATGATCTCAAAGCGATCGTGCCATATTTCGCTCTCCATGGAGAGGTACTTCAGAAAGTCGCCAAGCAGCGAAGCGATGCGTTCGGCCGTCAGTGCCTGGGCCTGTCGCATGTCGAGCAGCAGACGGCCCCTTTCTATCGCTTCTTCGCCGCGCGCCTGCTGCAATGCCTCCCGGGCCTCCTGAACCTGCGCCTGCCGCGTATCGGAATCTATCTGCGCCTCACGCAGTTCCTTTTCAGTCCTGTTGGCGCGATCCGCGATGCCGGCAGTCTTCTCATCCAGCTCATTGCGCCGGAACTGGAGTGACGCGCGCGCCAGATTGACTTTGCGCTGCTGGAGATCGCGCCTCGCCTCGTCCGCCTCGACGACGAGTTTGCTCAATTCCTCGCGACGCCTCTGAAGGGCCACTGACGCCTCGGCCAGATCGTAAGCCAGGCCAGCGCCTTCAAACTCCCACTGCAGCTTCGGCGCGACATCACCGCCCGCGCCTCGTTCCAGTTCCTCCTTAGCCAGACGCCGTGCGCGCGTGGCCTCATCAAGGGCGCGTTGTGCCTCCTTGAGTCGCTCGCCTTCGCGCACCACATCGCTCTGATCCGTCTCGTGCTCCAGAACTTGGGCGTCCAGAACATCCTCTAGAGAATCGACAAACGCGATCGCGTAGGGCGGCTTCTCGGGCAATCCCTGGAATTCCGCCGTCTGTTTCTTGACCTCCTCAACGGCGTTCGTGGCCGCCTCGATCTGGCGCAACACGGCCCCCTGCTGCTCGTAGAGGTCTCGCAGTGACTTGAGCCGCTCGACGCGGTTCGCGAGATCCGTAACAGCCACGCCGCGCTGCATGGCGATGTCCGAAGTTGTTGCCGCCTCGGACGCGGCGATGCGTCCCGAAAGCTCCTCGATGCGTGCTTGAATGGCCGCCGCGTCATCGGCCTGTGGCGACGCCGAAGCCTCGCTGCTGCCTTGTGCGGGAATGGAAACAGCAAGAAGGACAAGGGCCATCGCCATCCACCATTGCAGCGTAGAAGTCCCCCGACACCAGCCTCGATGATCGCTGCGCATGACCCCTCTTGTCTCGTCCATCAACACCCCTCCGGCGGCTTACCTCTGGCGGACCTCTCTCATTTCGTCTATCATAGAGACTGATGACTTGCTTGTCTATCAGGGAATGACTTGGCCGGTGTCGAACCGGAACGGGAGAGGAGGATGGAGTGCATAGGCCCAAACGCCCCGCCCTGCGCAAGCGCGTGAGAATCCATCCCGGCGCCCCTCCGGGCACGTTGGTGCTCGACCCTTCGTCTCCTAAGCCGCGCCTTACCGTGATCGCCTATAACTCGGAGGAGTTCATCGAACAGGAGATTACCGACCTGAAACCCATCCATGACGCTCTGGAGCGCTGGCCCGTCACCTGGGTCAATGTCGATGGCCTCGGCGACGTTGACGCCATCCGGGAGGTGGGCGATCTCTTCGGCGTTCACGGCTTGGCCCTCGAGGATGTCCTCAACGTTCACCAGCGTCCGAAGGTCGACGAGTACGGCAACCTGCTATTCATCGTCGCCCGCATGATCGAGCCCGGACATCCCGTGCAGGCTGAACAGATGAGCATGTTTCTCGGCGAACGATTCGTGCTTACCTTCCAGGAACACGTCGGCGACTGCCTCGATTGCGTCCGCAAGCGCATCCGGGACGGACGCGGCAAGGTGCGCGAAATGGGCGCGGACTACCTCGCCTACTGCCTCCTCGATGCGGTTATCGACGGCTATTTCCCCTACCTAGACAACCTAAGCGACCTGCTCGAAAACCTGGAAGACGACGTCATCGCCCGGCCGACCACCGAGACCGTGGCAAAGATCCACCAGGTAAAACGCGACTTGCTCACCGTGCGTCGCGCCATCGGGCCATTGCGCGAGGCCGTCAACACCCTCCTCCGCAATGCCCACCCGCGCATCACCGAAGCCACGCAGGTCTATATTCGCGACTGCTACGACCACACGATCCAGATTGCCGACCTCATAGAGTCCTACCGCGAACTCGCCGGCGGGCTGCTCGACGTCTACCTCTCTAGCGTCAGCAACCGAATGAACGAGGTCATGAAGGTTCTCACGGTCATCGCGACCATGTTCATCCCGCTCACGTTTCTCGCCGGGATCTACGGCATGAACTTCGACCCGGACGCCTCCCCGTGGAACATGCCTGAGCTGCGCTCGCACTGGGGCTATCCCATCTTCATCGTCGCCATGCTCCTCATTGCCCTCGTCGAGATCTTCCTGTTCTGGCGAAAGGGGTGGCTGGGAGGCTCCGATGGGGCGTCAGATGGACGGCTCGACAGAACCTGCGGACACAGCGGCGAGACAGAGCCGTAGGCTCGGAGACACTCAGTGGCAGGGCAACACGCCTGAAGGAGAGGACAGCATGATAGTTCTTCTTACACTGTTGACAGCAGCCACCCTCGTGGGGACGCCATATGCCCTCCCCGACGAATTCAACCCCAGCGTCAATATGTTGGGACGCAGCAGAGGGGCGGTTTCCTATCATTCCGTGCGGGATTCGGCCGCTTTGGCCGAGGCGCTCGTCGCCAATGGTACGCCCGAGGACATTGCCCTGGCGGAGAAGATTCTCGACGCCGTACTGGCCTGTCAGGAGACCCGTCCGGGCCATGCCCACTACGGCAACTACCTTTGGTATCGCGAGGCCCCCGCCGTGCAAGACCTGAATGCCGCCGGTTTCACCCATCGCGCACTCATTCCAATGATGATCCGCCACAGTAACCGCCTCTCCCCTGCCATGCAGCAACGCGTCCTGGAGAGCATCCGCCGGGGCTGTGAGGCCATCCGCCGCCTCGACGTGGCCATTACCTACACCAACATCGCCTCGCTGGACTGCCTCAGCTCCTGCCTGGGGGGCGAACTCCTGAACGACGCGGAGATCGCGGCCCGAGGCTATGCCAAGCTCGAGCGACTCACCGACCTCACCGCCGAAAATGGCAACGTTTACGAGTTCAACAGCCCCGGCTACATGCGCGTAACCATCGGCGCGCTCGACATCTTGGGCGACCTTGTCAAGGACGACGCCACCCGCGTCCGCGCGCGCACCATGGCCGCGCGTCTTGCACTCAGCGCCGCGATGCATCTCCAGCAGGCCAGCGGGCACCTCGCCGGGCCGCACAGCCGAGCCTACCTCCATACCGTTGTGTGCGAAGACGATCCCGAGATCGAGTTCATGAAGAAATGGATCGATGACGGCGTCGTCCCCTCGTGGTTGAGCCATGCCTTGGGATCACAGCCCTTGCCCATGCAACTTGTGGAAACCGCCCACGCGGACTGGCGCATCGGAGCCACCTCGTATCACACACCTTCCTTCGCGCTCGGCGTCGCAACGCGCGAGGTAAGCCGCCAGTCCGACGTATTCATAGCCCACGCCCACCTATCTCAGGTCGAGCGACCCGCCGTCGTCTACACCCGCTACCTCATTGACGACACCTGGTTCGGCGATCCCGAACACCCCGCCGACCGCAGCCAGCGCCCCCGCATGGCCGACGCGGGCAAGGCCCTCGCCGCTCAGTGGGGTCCTCGGGCCATTGTTCTCTATGCCCCGCGCATCCTCGAACATCCTGCAAGCCTCGCGCCCGCAAGCGCGTTTAAGTGCCGTTCCGCCAAGCTGAACCTCATCTGCACCCAGCGGCCATTCGTGGACGAGATATGGGTGGGCGACAGCCGGGCCGAGGATCTGCCCGTCTCGGTTGCGCCCGGTGAAATCGTCGCCCTGGCCGTCGGCGACATGCTCATCGCTGTGCGGCCCTTGACGCGCACCGACTTAGGCTGTGACGCGCCCATGCGCCTTGCGGCCATCGAGGACGACCTTGTCCTCGAAATGTACAACTACCTCGGCCCGGAGAAGATCTTCTGGGATAGTGAGCGCCGAAGTCGCTTCTTTCGCGGCGAGCCGCAGTGCGGCTTCTACGCGGAAGTCGCCCAGCGTTCGGACTACCCGAGCGTCCGGGCCTTCGCGCGTGCGGTTGCCTCCGGCGTGCTAACGGATCAAGCCGATCCGCCAGTCACAAGTTACATGGACGATAAACAGCGCCGGTGGACTATCGAATACATGCGCGAGGGCCAGTCCCTCGGCATCGACGTCGATCTTATCGCGTGGGAACTCAAACGCCGCTGGACCCAGGAAGGCGATCTCGGCTGGCCCATGCTAGAGTCGCCTGTGGCGCGCCAAGAAGCTGACGGCAGAATCACCGTCGGCGACGCCGTCCTCACCTGCGGCAAACACCCGGCCTGGTTGTACGGCAATCCGGAAGCGAAGTTATGGGTCGCCGGCTACAATGGCCGCCCAAGCCCCCTCAGACTGTCCGTGCCCGGCGGCTCAGTCAAGGTGAAGTCCATGGGAACAGGCACGGTGGTATGGGAAGACGGCGTCGTTACCATTGAGGCCATGGCCCTCAAAGGCGATCCAAGAATCAAAGGCGGCTCGTTGAGAGCGTCGCCGGGAATGTAGCTCGGCGAGGAAGCAGCTGCGCACCGCATACGGCGTTGACTTGGATGCCCTATTGGCACATCGAGAAACCGCACCATGGGGAGGCCTGATCGTGTCCAAACCTAACCGCCAGTTCGTCCTCACCACGCTCATTGTGTCGCTGGCTTGGGCCGCACAGGCCCAGACTCCGCCGGATCATGGCGAAACCGGCCGGATTGTCACGCCAATGTATGGCGCCGCAGTTGGAGAGACTTCCATCCACGTCGTCTTCCCGGAAGAGCTCCCACGAGTCCCTGTGACTTTCGGCATTCCCTTGGGGCAGGTGGCATCGCCGCGGCGCGTTGCTCTTCTGGATGAAACAGGCGCGCCGATCCCTGCTGACTTCACATCCGAGGGCAACTGGCAGGCACAGCCCGCCCGCTGGACGCTCGTGTCCTGTGTCGTCGACCCCATCGCAGGCAAGGATTCGAGGACCCTCACCTTGCGTTGGGGAAAGAAGATGCGCCGGCCGAAATCGCCGCTCCGCCTCCGCCTCAAGGGCACCACCGCGCTCGTCGAGAACACGGACTATGCCATGATCTTGACTCCCCAAGGCATCACGGCGATGAAGATCAAGGACACGGAAGTGCAAATCACTTCCCGCTGGCGGCCGATCGTCTTTCCAGTGGAAGAGTTCGGACTTGCCCCAGTCGATGGCAGCGCAACCCTCCTGCACGACGGCCGCATCCACAAGGCCATCCGGTTCACCTCGATGCTCACCGAGGATCTCGAGCTTCATCAGGAATTCCGGTTCTATGCGGATTCGCCGTATGTTCGCTGTGATGTGCGGTTCATCAATCGTACCGCCCAGGATTTGCGCCTGAACGGCATAGCCCCCGTCGTCGCGGGCCTCGATAATGTTACCGGTCTTTGCGCGGGACTCGAAGACGGCGTCCCGCATGACACATCCGGCGTGTTTGTCCGCCAGGAAGCCTTCCGCTGGTGGGCCAACACCGGCTACGGCAGCCCTGAGCTGGCCCCAGCCGCTCGAGGCGTCGCCGACAACCTCGGAGAATGGCTCGCCCTGCGTATTGCCGACGGTCCTTCGCTGATGCTCGTCTTCCCGCACTTCCAGGAGATGGCCGCCGGGGACAAGCACGCCGCAAGTGAATACGCCTTCGACGGCAAACGACTCCACCTCCTGCATTACGTGGCAGCTTCTCCCGTCTTGCCGCCCCCCGACGTGCGCCTTCGCGAAGGCATGGCGCGAACCTTCACGTATTGGCTTGCCTTCGACCCTCCCCCCGACAGAGAGGCCGCCATCGCACGCGCCGTGAAAGTCATGTCCCACGTCGTATATGACCGCGCGTTCCTGACCTCCATGGGCGTCTTCCAAGAGAAGTCCGCCTCCCACTTGTTCGATGACGAGGCGCGCGAGGCGGCCCTTTACTACACTCGTGCCCGCGTGCCCCGAGCAGAGTATGTCCGCTGTACACGCGGCGCCGATCCCGGGCCCGACAAAAGCGGCGAGGGCACATACGAAGTCGATCTCCACGCCGGCGGCATGGTTTTCGGCGAGGTCTTTCAGTACTTCACGCCCGAGCCCACGCCCGACCTCCGGAAGATGTATGTCGACGAGATCGACATCGCGCCGGAGCATATGCTCAGCGGCGGCCGGTTCACCTATCGTAACGGGGACATCGTACTCGCCCTCTACCAGGAGTACCTGCGCTCCGGCGATGCCGCCCTCGCCTCATTCGCTCCCATCCATGCCCAAGTTTTTGCTGACGTGTCCACCAGCCATGCCCGCCCGAGCAATGGGCTCGGCCATTATTACTGCGACTGGTTCTGCAACCCCTACGTCTACCAGCGCTTCGAAGGGCTTCTTCTCGCCGCCCTGGTATCCGGCGATCCGTGGTGGTTCGAAACGGCCAAGGCTATGGCCGACTACTGCGTGCGCGCCTGGAAGGATGGCGAGCCGCAAGATGGCGGCGTCGACGGCACCTTGGGCGGCGTGCAGTATCGCTCCGCGTACATCGCGAAGATGCTCCTGCGAATGTACGAGGTAACCGGCGATTCTCAATACGTCGACACCGCGTTCCGACTTGCCCGATGGATCGCGCCCCGGCAGGAGCCGGAGGGCTGGTGGCGCAGCGTGCCCGAAGCCACTCGTGAACACCGCAATACCCCCATCTTTGCCGGTTACACGGCCATGGGACTGTGGCCCTTGTACCACGCATCGAAGGACGAAGAAATCCTGCGGACACTCATGAAGACGGTGGACTACCACCTCGGCATGCAGGAAACCGCCGACGGCAACAACCCAGGCACTTTTCCCAACTCCTACTGGTATCGCCGGGATGGTCGGCAATCGCGCCAACCCATACCCACAGAACTTCATATCACCGGCAACTACGCGACAACTTCGCATTGGGGCAACATCATGCTCCAGGCCTACCTCGCCACCAACGACCTCGACTACTTCTACGCCGCCAACGCCGCCTGGGTCGGCGCGCTCAATAGCCAAACGGACGAGGGCGGCGTGCCTTTGTCAAACAGCCGGCTCAACTCCGTGTGGAGCCATGTGATCGTCGAGTCACTCCCCGCCTTCGCCGCCACGGCCGAGCAGAAGCGTCTGCCCATTGTGCTCGGGAGCAAAACCGGCATCCCGGGCACATCCTTCATGGGGAAAGGCGCGTCACTTGCGGACGGAACCTTCACCTTCGCCCTCAAGTACAAGCACGCTCAACCCGTACCTGTCCGCGTCTTCTGGCCTTTCCCAGCTCCCGAGGTCGTGTCGCTGGACGGCGCCCCCGTCGCCCATGCCTTCAATGCAGGCCGCCGTGTACTCACCATCGAAGCGCCGGCGAGTCCCTCTTTCCGCACGGCGGAGTTCATCATCAGAGCTGGTTGAGGTCACCGGCTCTCCCTCTTATCCGGCCTTCCAAGGCTGAGCGCCCATGGCGCCGAGCGTCAGAAAGGACATCACCAACGAGCGGATGAGGCATCTTCGATATGCCGTGAGATTATGATAGGATGCGCGAATGAAAACAGCACATCACGCCACAGATCTTGAAGTTCGGCTTATGCGGCCGGAGGAGCGCGACGCCGCCTGTCGCGTTCAGACACGCGCATTTCATAGCGATTTCCTCGACGGCGCGCCCTTGGAACGCACGCTTGTCGGCGTCACGCCCGACGGCACGATATCGAGCGCACTCGTCATGATGCCCGGCCCGCTCTGGATGGGTGAAGCCCAAGTCCCGGCGGCAGCGATCGGGGCCGTTGCCACGACGCCCGCTTACCAGGGACAGGGCCATGGGGCCGCCTTGATGATGGGGGCCGTTCACCACCTCCGGGATTGCGGCCAATGGCTCTGCCCGCTCTGGCCGTTCTCGTACAAATGGTACGGCCGGCTGGGCTGGGGCCCGGGCAATCCCGACATGCTCTTGAGGGTTTACCCCGACGCGCTACGCACCATCGACGCCCCCTCCGACGCGACCCGGCCCGCGGAGAAATCCGACATGCCCGCCATCGGGCGCTGTCACGACGCCTGCGCCAAGCGCACGAACGGACAAACCGTGCGTTCGCAGGCGTGGTGGGCCGAACGCGGCCCGAAGGACGTCTCCAAGAACGGATTTGTTTATCCCGGCCCCAATGGCGAGATCAAAGGCTACGTCTTCTTCAACATCGAGAGAATCAAACACACACAGGGAGTGCAGGTGAGCGTAACGGAGCTTCAGGGCGAGGACCTCTTTGTCGAAGCGGCCTTGGCGCGCGCCTTGGCGGAGGTCCCCAACACCACCAGCGTCCACCTTCACCTTCCGTGCTCCAGCTTACTCTACAGGATGTTCGGGGATCGTGTGCCCATCGAACGCCTACAGCGCCTCATGATACGCGTGAATGATGCGGCCCAGGTCCTTGCCGCAGCCAAGCCTCCTGCGGGCCTCCGCGGCAGCCTGGCATTCGAAGTCGAAGACTGGGTTGTCTCACCCGATAAGCCCATCCCAGTGAGCGTAGACATCGAAGACGGCCAGGTCGCGGTATCCGGGGGCTCGCGTGGCGACGCAATCCGCTGCACCATCTGGAGCTTCTCGCAGCTCTATATCGGCGCGCTTAACACAGCCCAGGCCCGCGCGCTGGGAATCATCGAAGGCGGCAGTCCAGATGCGGATCGCCTCTGCGATGGCCTTCTCTTTGGCCACTCCCCCTACCGCTCGCGGCTTGAACCCGGCTAGAAGTCAGGCCTGAATGTGCGGTTTCTGGTGGGACGCGCATCCGCCCTCCCCCCACGCAGATCGCCAAACCAAGGCGTAGTCTGTCCGAAGGCGGCCGATCTTCCCGCGGTCAGTCAGCCGCCTGCCTATCCTTCTCGAAGATACGGATGTGACGCCAGCGCTCGCCGTTGAAACGACGAAACAGCACCAGACTGAGCAAAATGATGTAGACGGTTGCGCCGATCCACGCGCCGACGGCCGCAAGGCCAAGAACGTGTCCGAGCACCCACGCCAAGGGCAGGAACAGAAGATACGCCAGAATAGAAACCACGACGGCCATGTAGCGCGTGTCGCCGGCGCCCCGCAGGGCGCCCATAGTGATGATGTTTGTCGCGTCGAAGCCCTGAAAAACAGCGGCGAGAATGAGCAGATAGTGCCCAAGCCGTATCACTTCCGGGTCGTCACTGAAGCATAAACGGATAAGCCGGCCGCCGAACACCGCCATGATGAGGCCCATGAGAGTCATATAGACAACAGCGAGTTTCATTGCGGTATACGTGCGCGCTTTGGCCGTGGGGATATTGTCGCGCCCGATCCACTGGCCAACGATTGGCGCGATGGCGTTGTTCAGCCCCACCGCCGGCATGAAGGAGACGTGCATGAAGTTCGTAGCCGCCACATGCGCCGCGAGGGCCGTCGTCCCGAACCTCCCGACGAGGAAACTCGTGAATATGCCCCAGTTGAAGACATCAATGAAGAAAGAAACGCCTGCCGGCCAGCCAATCCGGAACAACTCGCGCATCTTCGTGAGGTCAATGCGAAATGTCCGCCGAGTTCCGTATTCTTCATTCATGGCGCCGTTCAGGAACACGCCCTGGAGCATGACGGCCTGAAGGGCAACCGAAATAACGGTGGCCACCGCGGCGCCCCGGATCTCCCACCTCGGAAAGCCGAATTTCCCGAAGATCAAGAGATAATTGAGCAGAATATTGACAGCGTTGCAGATTATCGCGGTTATCATAGGAATCCGGGGACGGCTGACAGCCTGAAAGAAAGCGGTGAGGGCCGTGAGCCAAGCCATCGGCAGATATCCGAACAGCAATAGGCGGAAATAGCTCACCTCAAACTCTGTAACCCGCGGGGCGTGTCCCATGACGCCGAACAGGGGCATGGAAACAGGCCAAAGAACGAGAATTGTCGCGCCGGTGAGGAAGGCAAGATATACGCCCTGCCATGCGTAGCTGGCGCATTCGTGCTTCTCACCCCGGCCGAAGCTCTGCGACACGAAAGTGCCGACACACCCGACAATCCCCATGAGGAAGGTGGAGAGCGTGAAGGACCAGAGTCCCGCTGATCCCACGGCAGCCAGCGCTTCGGAGCCCAGACGGGCCACCATGACTTGATCGGCGAATTGCATCACCGTGAATGACAACGTCCCCAAGATGATGGGGAAGGCCATTCCGAGAACTTCTTTGAGTCCGGCCCAGCGCGGCTCTGGTGTGTGGTTCGTAGTCATCACAGGGATATCGAGGATATGCGCATCTATCGGGAGGCAGCGGCCAAGCTTATCACACTTTCTCCCGAGCGCGTTACTAATGACTGACTCGCCTGGGCACGTATGAAGCTCAGAACAGGCCGAACAGGGCAAGCGTTTGCCGCTGTGCGGCGGCGGAAGTACAATGCCCCTTCATTGTGGCGAACAGCCAAGGAGATACAATTCATGCTAGTCTTTTCCGTCGCGGCCGCCGTTGTTTCCGCGCTCTGGAGCGGCCCGGCCGATGCTGAGGCCACCGGCATCGAGGCGTTTCGGGCGGTGTTCGCGCCGGGCACGTCCGGGCGTTTGGACAATCTCCGTGCCATGCGTTACATCGCCCGTTTCGATGAGGAAATCACCCGGCTCGCAGATGAGTTCGACTTTGATAAAGGCCTCGTGAACCTCTCCGGCGCGATGCCGCCACCGGAAGTCGCCGAACTCGACCGACACGAGCGCAAACGCTATGCCGGAATGTCCGAATACGTGTGGCTGTATCGCCTAGGGAGAGTATCGGCCTCACACATCGGCAATCTCGCCCTGGCATGGGCGCTCCCGGAGTCGCGGCACTACAAAAACGAACGCTTTCGCGAGGGCGTAATCAACGGCCTTCAGGCATACATCGAGCACCAATTGCCGACGGGCGAATTTGCCTTCTCCTCGATCCGTACGAGCAGTTGCTACGGCACGCACGAGATGGCGTGGCGCCTCGAGCCTCTCCTGGCCGCCTATCTCTGCGTCCGCCACACGCTGCCCGCCGAGCAAGCCGCCCGATTCCGCGAGGGCTTGGCCAAGGCAGCGGATTACTTGTACGAGAACGTGAACACCTCGCAAAGCAACCGCGGCTGCGTGTGGTGCGGTGTTATGGCAACGGCGGCACGAGTATTCGAGCGCCCAGAGTACCTTGAGCGCATTCGAGAAAACTGGGCATGGGTCGGCCGCCGGGTGTTGGCCGAAAACGGGATGGTCGTCGAGGGGCCGGGGCCGGACTTCTGCTACTCGTACGTGACATTTCTCTATGCCTTCCGCCACCGCATAGGCCGCGGCGAGTCGGCGTTGGATAAACCCCTTCTCCGCTCCCTCGACTGGCTCAGCACCATGCATGACTCGCAGGGCCTGCCGATGCAGGCCATCTCGACGCGAACCGGCCGCTTCAGCCCGAATTCACTCGCCTATCTTCTCGGCGCCCTCGAGTACTACGCAAGGGAGCGGCCGTACTGCACGACACTCGCCGCGGACTACCTTGCGGTCCTCGAACGCCAGTCCGGCAGCGTGGCCATCGACCATGGAGGGATTCCATGGATTACCGCGGCTCTCTTCCACGATCCCTCGATCGTCCTTACCCCCCTGCCCGATCGCCTTGCGCGCTTCGCCGACTACGGGAACTATGACATCACCAGCTACTTCAACGTGCGCCGCGATTACCACACACTCCTGGTTTTCAGCGGCGTCAAGGACTGGTCGGGCCTCCAGCACTGGTGTCTCGCAGGCGAGCGCCCCTTGCTGTGCGAGTTCGAAGGCGGCGGCGCCTCCGGCCTCCGCACTTGGGCAATTGACACAGCGCGGCTCAACATCGAGAACAGGTTTAGCATGGACCGCAGTGACTTACAGACAGCCTGCATCGACTGGGGCGGCGTAATGACCTGTTACGTGTTCGGCGAGTCAGCCACGTGGATCGTCAATGCCGCCCCCGGCCGAAAGCGGGAGGTCCGCTGGGCCATGAACCGGGCGACCTGCGCCCCCCCGGCCGTTGACGGCAACGTCATCACGACGGAAAGCCAGCGTTCTCGGATGGAGATGGGGCCGGTAGCTCCGGCGATTGCGGAAGCTGGGAGAGGATGGCTCATCACGGCTGAGCTGCCCGATACTGAGGCCGTCGATTGGACTATCCTGCACGACGGCGGCGCGTCCATCACCGGAGTGTGTTTCGAAGAGGACCTCGTCTCGGCAGAATTGTCCGATAGGAGTGGGCATTATATGCTCTGGTTCAACGCGGGGCAGGCGGCTCTAGAACTCAACGGCACGGCTCTCCGGCCACGCCAGGTCAGGATCGTGAGGTCGAGCAACTCGTAACGAAGACGAATTCCGCGCGCTCTGAGCTACGGCGAGTGAAGTACCTTCAGCCGGGAGAGCCCAGCCTGCGCAATCCCCCCCAACGCGAGCAATAGCCCCAGGAACATCGCGACGGACGGCCCCACTGAGTAGTCCCACTGGTACGCGAAGAACAGGCCCATCAACGTCGCCGCCAAGCCGATGCCCCACGCCATCACCAAGCGGGGGCCGGTGCTCGTGAAGAACAGCGCAGACGCGGTCGCGGGAATGATAAGAAAGGCGAACACCACCACCACACCGGCCACGCGTACGCTCTGTGTGATAACCACGCCGAAGAGTGCATAGAAGAGAAAATCCCATCGCGCCGGCTTCAGGCCATGCGCACTTGCCTGCTCGTAGTCCTCGCTGATCCTGTTGAACGGCCGCCGAAACAGGAAGAAGCACAGCCCCACGAGGCCGAACGTGATAGCGCACGCCGTGAGCTGTCCCCAGGTCGTCCAGAGGATGCTCCCCGCAAGCACCTCTTGGACGTGCACATGCCCGCCGCTGGCTGCACCGACTACGAAGAGCGTGGCGCCCGCGGCAATCGCGTAGGTGACACCAATCACCGCCTCCAGGGGAATCTCCTTGACCACCTTCCGTGCGTAGGCAAAGAAGGCCGCCGCCAGAAAGGTGGCGCCGAGGGCGAAGAGGTACGAAAGCGGCGAGTTCATTGCCGTACCAATGACCAGGTGGGCCGAGATCGCCCCCAACGCGGCAACCTGCGCCAACGCGATATCAATGAACACCACCTCGCGCTTCAGCACGTGAATGCCCAGGTGGCTGAGGATAAGCGTCATGGCGACACATGCGAGCAAAGGAAGCAAGAGAATCTCGATCATGTTGGCCATCAGCTTGTCCCCTCACGGCGGCGCGGCAGTAAGGCTCTAACGAGAAGGCTGACAACGAAAAGGGCGCCGAGAGCAAGCACAAGACTTGGCCCATAGGGCACGTCGAAGTGATGGGAGGCGCCCAGTCCGGCGAGGCAGGCCGCGTATCCGAGCGACCATCCCAAAGCGATGGCGCTGCCCCACTTGTTGGTAAACATGGCCGCTGTTGCAGCTGGGATCATCAAGAAGGCGTACGCCAGCAGCACCCCGGCCAGGGGAACGATCAGAACGGTTATGATGCCCTGAGTCACAAAGAAGAGGAAGTCCCACACGCGCTCTCGCCGGATCCCTCCATGGCCTTCCGTCAGGCCAATGAACTTCTTGCGGAAAACAAGGTGAAAGACCAACAAGAGTGCGTAGACAACGACGGTGGTCCAAACCAATGGCCACGATGCCCATAGAATCGACCCGCCAAGCGTCTTGCTCAGATAGGCGCCTCCGCCGGACAACTTATCCCCTACCAGCAGGGATGCCACCAACGCCAAGGCGTACAAGATACCAATGACCGCCTCGCGCGGGATGTTTGGATTCGTGGGCTTGAGCAGAGCCAACAGCGCAGCGCCAACAATCACCGCAACAAACGAGGCCAGGTACGCTTCGCCGGCCCCGTATTCGACCCCAAATCCTACCGCCACGAGCACTCCCAATGCCGCAAGTTGATCCAGGACCAAATCGGAGAATATGAGGGTCCGCCTAATGATATGGAGCCCAAGGTAGGTGTGGAGTATGAGGACCACCCCTAGCAGCGTCGTCTGAAGGGCAAAGAACCGAAAGGTCTCCGACATATTTCTCTCCCGTAAGACTTCACTCTGCACCGATAAGGCCCTTGGCCTTCGCCGCGTCCAGCAATCGCCCAGTCCAAAGGTCCACCAACTGGAGGTAGTCTTCCACTCCAGGAGTGCCGCCGACGTAGAGAGGCACAATGACTGCTTCGGCTCCGACGCGGCTGGCGACGGTCTCGATCTTCTGCTCGTCGAAGTAGTTGGCCGCAAGGATGATCCGGATACTCCGCGCGCGCATCATCTCTACCAATTGCGTCACATGGCGCGGGGAGGGAGGTATCCCAGGCTTCGGCTCAACGGTGCCCGCTTCCTCCATCCCGAATAGCTTCAGGAAGTAGACCCAGTTCTTGTGGTACGTGACAATCGGCGTCCCGCGAAGGGGCAGCATGGCCTTCAGCCATCCCCCGAGAGACTCCGTCAACGGCCTGCCGTCAAGTTCCTGCCCCTCCAGGAAGGACATCAGCGTGCCCTTCTCGGCCAAGGTGCATAGCGTGTCGCCGCCCAGCAAATCGACAAGCGCTTTACCGAATAGCCGCTCATCGATCTCCTCGATGAAGGTCGCCAAGTTTCGCTCATAGAGCTCTTTGCCCTCAGGATCGTTCTTGATAAGACCTGTCGCGATATTGCGGGCGGCGTAGCGCATCTGAATGGGGCCGCACGTCACGTGCGGGTTCCCATAAATGTGCACACCGCCTTCTGCCCGGGAGAGACTGGCGGGTTTCTCCAGGAGAGGCATTCCTTGCGCGGCGGCGACATAGCCGACCTGCCCGCTCCGTACACGCCCATTCCCGGACTTGTCGACGACGGTGGACAGCCAAAGCTCGAGGTCCAATCCCGTGGCGATCAAGACGTCGGCATGTCTCACCATGTTGACGAAGGAAGGCTTAGGGCGAATGAAGTGGGCATCCTGATCCCCTTCAACAATGTGCGTGGCGGTGATCCGCTCGGCCCCCAGGGCTTTCGCGATAGCCGCATAATCCGGCAATGTGGTCACAACGCTAAGGTGCGGCGGCGCATCCTCGGCTCCCGCACTGAAGGCCGCCACTATGAGAAAGGCGCAACTCAGGCCGGCCAAAACGCCATGATACGTAACGCGAC
This sequence comes from Candidatus Hydrogenedentota bacterium, assembly GCA_963674865.2. Taxonomy (GTDB): domain Bacteria; phylum Hydrogenedentota; class Hydrogenedentia; order Hydrogenedentales; family SLHB01. The sequence continues at coordinate 1,305,412 of CAXXYE010000009.1, read as the reverse complement.
GCATGGAAATACCTCCTCTTCTTGGACTTAGTAGCGCTCGTGTTTGTGAGGACCCGCGGCAAAGATCATCTGGAGCATGATCCGATCCTCGGGTTCCTCCATACCGTGTCCGTCTTCGTGGTTGTACTCGAGCCGGAAACGCACGAACGGGCTCTGATGCCACGTCAGGTAAGGCCCGACTTGCCAACGGTATGCATCCTTCTCGGGATACGCCAAGGGGGCCAGACTAACCTGCGGCAGGGCCGCGTAGCGCTTCTGATCGGGTTCGTAGTAGTCAAGCCGCACTCCCGTTTCCCAACGCCTCGAGAGCTTGGCCTGAAGATAGCTGTATCCGCCCCACGCGTTCAGATGATCCCGGTCGTAAGCAAATGGATCCTGGATCTGCCGATCCAGATAGTAGAATTCCGTGCGCCACTCCAGGTTGCGGTAGCGCATCCGCCCCGTGGGCTCCCATAGAAGCGACAAGTCGCCCCCGAAGATCCAAGTCGGAAGCTTCTTCTTCTTCGTGGTCCACAGCGTAAACGTTGTGCCGTCGTCGTAGCTCTTGACGCGCACATCCCATTCATCATTCCATCCCACCATGGCCGTCGTACCGAACTCCAGGTAGGTACTCTTCGTCAGGTCACGGAAGTTCTTGTAATGAAGCAGCATAGAGGGCGTATCCCAGGAGTTATCTCCGAAGAGGCGTGCGTTCTCGCCATTCGTGAACTGGAAGGTGAGTTCCTGGGCATTACCGCCGATAGCCGGCATATTCCAATCCAGAGAGAGTCCTGTCTGATTGAGTCCGCCATCCCCGAAAATCCGGCGGAGGGCCAAAGGAAAATCCACTTGGTCCAATGCGTGCTTATGCCAACGGTTGACGACGCCGAACTGCTGCCTAAACTTGCCCAAGGTCAGGTTGAAATCATCCCAGATCCCGAACCGCGTCATGTAGGCTTCGCCGAGTTTCGCCTCATTCTCATTGACGGACACGGCCGCCTTGAACCTGGTATAGGGATCGAGATAGGACTCGAAGTGCAGCCCCAATCCGCGGAAATTGAACCGCCAATTGTCCGTCGTCGGTTTCTGATGTTGGTAGGTGCCGATCATATCACCCGTGACGCTTATCTCCGGATTCAGCGCCTGCAGACTCAAAGCACCTGCTTTGAACGTAACATCCTCGGTGGCCGTGTCCGCGGGCTCTTCCTTCTTTGCCTCGGCCTCGGCCAAGGCCCGGAGATCGACGACATCGGCTTGAACCCCGGAATGCTCGGCATCAGGTCCTGCAAGCGTGTTCAATCGCTTCTGGAGCGCCCCGATCTCCGCCGCGTGCTGCGCCTGCATGGCGGTAAGCTGCTCCTGAAGGGCCTCAATCTGCGCCTTCAGTTCCGCGAGTTCGGATTTCTCGTCACCGTAGCACGGTAGAGAAAGAGCAATGACAAGCAGAATACATAGAACAAAGCTGACTGACGTTGGTTTCATCGTCTAATCCTCACAGGAAATGCCGTGGCCGCGGGGAGAGGGGCATCTCCCTACCTCCCGGCGTGCTCAAACGACTACCTCGCGATGTGATATATGCCGGAGCCGCAGCCATAGACGCCCTCAACGTAGGGGCCGTCAAGGCCGGCCGAAGGCCGAAGAAGCTTCCGGGGTTCTTGCGCACAGCCACGGCCGCAGAAACCCATCCGGTGGGACAGCGAGGATACATGATTCCCGTCTACTTGTAGTTGGTGCAGAGACGCGAACCGCGGCATAGAGCAGTCCTCTCTGCAGGAAGAAGTACCGACTGAGGGCGGTCAGGAAGGGCGAGAAGTCGGGGGAGGTCGAATCGAGTAGGCAGGCCTCATGAAACGGCCCGTGAGGACCTCGCTACTGCCCTGCTCAAAGGGTGCGGCGACATCGCACGCCTCGCCATGCATGGGAGCGGCCAGGACCGTAGCCTTACTCGTCGCGCTAAACGCACAGGCCGCGCAAAGGCCAGGAGCGTGGCAAGCGTCGTGCCCCCGCGAGGTAGGAGAATCGAGGGGCATCACGCTGACAACGAGTCCGACATGAGCGGGAGAGGCGGACGCGGCGCAGAGATGATCGTCGCCGATAGCACCCGGGTGGCCGGTATGGAACAGATTGGCGCAGACGAACACGACAAGGTACAACAGGGCCAGCCCAAGACAGAGACTTCGGTGGAATGTCCCTCTAGAACGTCTATGTCCGGGCAAATGCACCACGACGTGCCTTGAACCTTGTTCTTACGCTGAGGAGTTGCAGCCTCACGGTTCAAGGTATTACCACATTGCCTCGCCTAACGCAAGCCCGGATGGCCGGGTCGCCAATTGCGCCGCGCGTCAAGTCACTGGAATTGAAGACATTAGCGAAACCAGTTTCTTCACCCGTCTGGTGAGCACATCTCAAGAGATGGGGCCGTCTTGGAGCACCGTATGCGCGGCGCAGTCGAGTTATCTACCGATGACGGGCAAGGCTATCGGCCTCAACGGGAGCGGTGACTACGGGCGAGCTGCTAGAGCTGACTGATAAAGGTAAGGCCGAAACGGAGCCCCAATATCAGTTCAAAGAGAATGGCGCGCGGCATCAGCGAAACATCAGCCGTGAGGATGCGACCCGTCTTGAGGCGCCTGATGAGGTCGCGGCGGTAGGCGTTGAAACGGCGGCGTTGCGCTACGTAACGAATGGCGAGTTCCTCGTAGCCTGCAAGGAGACTATCGCTGACGTATCGCTCGGCGTCGACAACTCGGCGCCAGCCTGGAAGCTGCATCTCGAAACCTTTGAGATACGCGTCGATCTCTCTGGCTTTGCGCAGCAACTGCTTGCGTGCGCCGTGGTTCATCCGCCTACCGGCGGACGCGAGTTGGCGCATCCGTTCGGCAGCCGCCTCGAGCATCGCGCGGACCTCCTGAGAAGCCGCGTCACAGCGGCCGGCAAGGTCGCTTTCGTGAAGGCGCTGCTCCGCTTCGGCCCATTTGGCGCGCAGATCGGCCAAGGTCGCCCAGCGCGGATCATCGGGCTTGCGGGTGAGCAGCCAAATCTCCTGGAACTCGAAGAAAAGATCCGCATAGCGCCTAAATGTGCGAGCAAGCTCAGTGGCTCGCCGCCAGGCGTAGGCGATCCGGCCTTCGCGGGGATATCCGGCCCGGCGAGCCTTTCGCTCCTTGAGGCGGACAAGGCCCGTCATCATGGGATGCGTCTTCTCGATCGTGCAGAAGCGATACCACACGAAGATCCAGAGCATGCCCCAGTAGCGCTCGCGCGGGGTGCGCAAGAGCACATTGACGATGTTCTCCTTGCTATAGAAGGAGTCCCAGGCATCCTCATACGCGGCGCGCCATTGGCCCGGCGCCATCCGTGAATGGCGAAACGTCTCGTGGCAACTATCGTAATTATTTAGATCCGCGTCTATCGGCACCAGGCCGCGCACCATCTCCTGATGATCTTGCGAGCCGGGCAGCGGCGTCAACATGAAGAAAGACGCCTCATCCACCTGCACCTGGTTTCGCAGGACCTCGACGTCGCGGCGAACCGATTCGCGCGTATCAAAGGGCAAGCCGATGATGTAGCCAACGTGAACCAGGATTTTGGCGCGATGCCAGGCATCAACCATTTCACGGTACCGGCTCACATCATTCTGCGTCTTGCCCATGGCTCGAAGGTTCTCGGGATTGACGCTCTCCATACCGACAAACACCATGTAGCATCCGGCCTGTTCGAGCTTCTCGGCGAAACGCGGTATGCGGTGGGCCTTAGTGTCGCATTGGAGCATGAACGAAACGGCGCGCCCCTCCCGCCGCATCTCGATGAGTCCGTCGAGAATCTCCTCCCACACCGGGCTCCGCGAGAAGTTATCGTCCGTGAAGAAATAGAAATCGACACCCCTATCGTAGTTCATGGCAATGGTTTCGAGAACACAAGCCGCCGAGCGGTGGCGCATCTTGCGTCCCTGCACATTGATCACTGAGCAGAAAGAACAGCCAAAGGGGCAGCCGCGGCTGGTGTCGATGGTGCCCATGTTGCGGCAACGGAAACGGCGCAGATACTTCTTATCAGGCTGCGGAACGGACGCGTTCGATATATCCGGATAGCATCGGCTCTCGTAAATGGGTTTCAAGCCGCCATTCAGGGCGTCCCGCAGGATGGCGGCTAGGAGGCCGGGAGCCTCCGCCTCGCCGCGGACGAGTGTAGCGCCTTCGTCAAGCAACCGCTGCAATTCGGGCGTGAGTTCCGGCAAGGTGGCCATGATTCCGCTGACATGAAAGCCGCCAATCATCACGGGGACATCGGCAGCGCGGAATTCGAGGGCCAAGTCCATGGCGCGCGCAAACTGGTTCGTCTGGACACCTGCCAGCCCGACAATGACCCGGGTGTCCTCCCGCCGGTGTTGCCGCATAATCCGCTTCTTGGGGATCTGCTGTACTGCGTCGTCGTAGATCTCGACGGAGACCTCGACGTCCTGGCCGAGCTCCGCGGAGCAGGCTACGTCACAGGTGAGACTCTTCAGGCAGCACAACGTATTTGAGGGGAGAATTCCCCGCCAGTATCGAACTACGTGCCCCTCGTCATCATACGTCGAGGGGCGGACGTAATAGATCCGCAAGTGCTTGATCTTCATGAAACTCGGCTCTCGTGTGCGAGGTACAGACTACATTTCATTTTAGCAGGAAAGACGGCGACAATAAAGACAAAGTGTATCCGCAATCGCGATGTCGCGGCCCAGAGGTGCTGTGATGCGGCCATGTGAGCATTGTTGGCCCAAAACAGAGAAACCGGAATAATAGGATGGGAGCGACGGTAATGGGCACGACTCTTGAACTGCTCGCTAATCCCTTCTGCATGGCCGATCGTGACAGCCAGACTGTTGCGCAGGCGTGCGTCGAGGCTGGACTCAACTGCAGAATCCTGAACATCTGGGAAATCAAGGAGCCAATGGACGACATCCCGTCTCACGTAGCCCAACTGGTCCGCGAGTACCGTAGGGGTGAACGGCCGGGGAGCGTCTACAGCAGCGTCTTTGTCAATGGCGCGCGGCTTCTCCTTAACAGATGGTCAGGTAGCCCCACTCACCTGGAGACCCTCAAAGACATGATCGCCGCCGCGACGCGGGAGAACCGGAAATGAATCCAACAATCGCGCATATCACGCTGGACGAAGTGAGAAATGGTTTTCAGAAAGGCTTCTATTGCTGCATGTCCGGCGTCTGCAAGAGGCAGTTTCAGAGTGACATGTGGATCAAGATCCACGAGGAGGTAGACAGTATTGGTCTGCTCGCCAGGGGAGAGAAAGGGATCGCGGCGCAGACAATCTTTCTGCCCAAGAAGTACGCACGGTGGATTGGACTGCCTACGGGCTTGGGGAATCCCGAAGAGTTCGCTACAACTATGTCAATCTCACGCCTGCTCGTACAGGACTGGTACCGGAACATGGGCATAGCCAGCAAGATGATTGCAGAGACCATTGACTTCTGTCGCGAACACGGATTCAGAAAGATCGAGGCATGCGCGGACCCCAGTCCACCGGCCGACGCATTCCAATGGTTGCCTTCGTTTTCTCCTTTCAAGAAGTTCGGCTTCATCGTTGACGACTCACGCGTCGCGTGGGAGGAATGGCCGCAGTCCAGAATGTGCCATCTTGATCCGTGATAACCGAGAGCCGCCGGAGAGTGTGTGTGCAAGGAACCGATCAACCTTCTGGCACGTCGTGAAGCAGGGCACGCTTGAGGCCCATGTGGCTCTTGAGCACCTCGAGGAAGAAGTCGAATAACGCCTCCCCGTGGGCTGCGGGGGAGCCCCCGGGGCACTACAGAATACCCTCAGGAGCTGACGGATGCCTCAAGCAGGCCGGTGTCGACCATCCATTGCAGGCTGTCGCGCAGGCCCTCGCGCACACTGATTTGCGGCACGTAGCCGAGGTCACGCCGGGCCTTGCCGCTGTCGATGCTCATGTGCTCGCAGACGAATCTGAGTCCCCCCTCGTTGGCCTTGCCCGTGGCAAGAATCTCCTCCATGGAGACGTACCGGACAGCGGAGGAAGACCCGAGCAGATCCTTGGTGATCTCCACATAGTGGGTGAGGGTAACGGCGCGATCGGAGGAGAGGTTGTAGATCTGGCCCGCAGCCTTCTCCGCATCCAGTGCATCGCAAAAGGCGCGCGCCAAGTCGTTGACGTGGACGGGCTGGAGCAACGCCGTGCCCTTGTCGGGAATCCAGATCTCCTCACCCCTGGCCACGCGCGCGAAGTACTTAGGATCGCGCGCCCCCCAGATGTCCAGCGGGACATCACCCGCTCCGAAGACGTTGCTGATGCGCATTGAACAGACGCGAAAGCCGGTGCGCGCGTGAAAATCGAGCACGGCCTTATCCTGAAGGAGCTTCGCGCCAAATCCACCCAGTTCCTCCGGACAGGGCGTCGGGTCATCCTCGCGAACCGGCGCCGCGCTCACGGGCGCGTATACGCCCGTGGAGCCGCAGTGAACCAGTTGCCCCACGTTTTCCCGCAGCAGCGGCAAATACCAAGACAGATCCTCCGCACAAAGAATCGTATCCATGGCGGCGTCAAAGTGGCCTTCCTCGATATGGGGCTCGACGGACGCCCGGTCGCGCGCGTCACACAGGATATGGCGGACGTCCGCCGGCAGGTTGCCCTTTGTTTGGCCTCGATGCAGAACCGTCACCTCGTGGCGCCGCGACAGCAATTCGCGCGCAATGGCGGCGCCGAGGAAACGGGTGCCCCCAATGATCAAGACGTGCATAGCAGTCGATTTCCTCCTGAGTTCGCCGCAGTACAAACACACGCCGCCCTTGGGCGTGCTGGAATATCCGGCGGGAATGGCAAAGACAGACATGGCCACCCGACGCGCGAGCAATGCCTCAGAAAGGGCGCCGAGCGCTCTTTGCCTCAGCCACTAAAGCCTCTCGACGATCTGCCTCCGCAAGGTGTCCGGATCGCGCGCCACGTGAACGGCGCTTTCGAGGTCGATCACGCCGCGGAGGATCAGATTGCGCAAACTCGCGTCGAGCATCTGCGACCCCGGCGAGTTCGCCATCAGCGCGGGCAACTGGTCGAGCTTGTCCGTGCGTATCGAGTTGCGCATGGAGTCTGTAAGCGCCATCACCTCGCAAGCTGCCACCACGCCGCCGTCGGCGCTCGGCAATAACCGTTGCGAGATAATCCCGCGCACAGAAGCAGCCAGATTGTGTAGCGTGTTGAACCGGCGCTGGTCGGTGAACATGCTGACAACTCGGTTGAGCGTCGTAACGGCGTCGGGCGTCGGCAGGGACAGGAGCACAAGATATCCCGTCTCAGCGGCGCGCATGGCTGTCTCAACCACAATGGCGTCCGGCTCACAGTCAATCACGACGACATCCGGGTCTTGCCGCAGCGCTTGGCGCAAGGCGATGGTTACCGGCCCCGTATCTCGGTTGATTTCCCGCTGCTTCACAATACTGCGGTCATTCTCATGGATATACTCAATGGGGCTTTCGAGTGTGGTGACCGCTCGCTCCTGTTCGTTGTTGATCACCCCCACCATGCCCGCGAGCGTGGTGCTCTTTCCGCTACCCACGGGCCCGCTGACGATGACGAGTCCGCTCTGGCCAAGGGCCAGATTGCGGACGACCTCCGGAAGTCCCAGCTCGGACGGCGTGGGAACGTAGAGATCGATTGCGTGAAACGTAGCTTCGATGAAACCGCGTTGGAAGAACGCGTTGATCCGCCAACGGCCCAGTTCGGGCAGAATGAGTACGTAGTCGAGGTCTTTTTCGCGGAGGAGAACCGCGCGGCGTTCGGCGTTGAGCGTACCGCAGACGAGCCCCTCGACCGTCGCGGGCGACAGCGGCTCATCTCCGGCAGGTATCAGCTTCTTGTGGAGACGGAACATAGGCTGCGTGAAGGCCGTCAGATGAAGGTCCGACGCGCCCTGCCGGGTCATCAGCTCGAGCAAGGGGACGATATCGATGGAACGCACGTATTGCGCCAGCAGGTCCGGGTCGGAACAGGTGTTCATGTCGAACTGCACGCCGTACTCAACGCCCTGCCGGTCGGGCAGCTCTCGCGCGATGCGCATGAGCACCGCCTCGGCCTTGAGTTCGCCCATCTCTCCCGGCAGGAGAATCTCGAGGCCCAAACGAGCCGTAATCGGAATCGCCTGATCGGACTCGAATGCGAGGCCCTGACATGAGACATTGGTGGTGGTCGTCCGCTGAATCTCGGACGCCTGGCCCACAGGGCCAATCACGCTGAAGCGAAGCGGCATTTGAGCCGAGACCCGCCGGTCCTTTCGGTGCTCTGTCTTGGTTGTCCACCCCATGAGTTTCTCCCCTGCTTTCTGTCGTTTCGGCCTGTCCCTTCCCGGGACCCATCCGCTCGGGCGCCCATGCGGAAACATCATCCCCGCTTTACTTTAGCACAGAAACATTGCCGGGGCAATACGAAATGCATGTCTGGAAAGGGAGCAAAGTAGGGGGCGTCATAGGAACACGCCCGGCCCTCCGCCCACGGTGAGGGCCAAACGGGGCCGCTTGCGCGCCATGCGCTCCTGGGAAGGCAGAAGTCAGGCCCGGTGCAGGGAGTGGCCAATGCCCATGGCCTCTCGGCAGGCCTCGACGGTTTCAAGCGCGACGGGCGTAACCTTCCTCGCGTTGTCCCGCAAGAAGTCCATCACGGATTCGTCGCTGTTTTCCGGAGCGTTGAAGCCCTCGATGATGGGGGCATTGAACTCGGATACGTGCTTCGCCAACGTGGTCTTCAGCGTGCCGTAGAACTTCTCGCCGCGACGGTACTTGCCGAGGAAGTCGAGATACACATCCTCAGGCGCCAACAGGTTTAGGAGCCGGTACAGAACGCCGACAGTCGGGGGCATCTTCGGAATCACCACATCCGGGTCGTCGGTCTCGCAATCCAGCGGCAGCGGCTCGGTGCTTGTCTGAACAGCCTTGATCTTCTTCAGGACGGTGTCCGGATCATCGAGAAGGTCCAGCGTGTTGTGCTCGCTCTTGCCCATCTTGGCCGAGCCGTCCAGTCCGGGCAACCTAAGCGCGCCACGCGGCACCGAGGACGGAACCTTGAGGGTCTCGCCAAACCGGTAATTGAATTTCTGCGCGATATCAATCGCCATTTCGACGTGCTGGCGCTGATCGTCTCCTACCGGGACTTTGTCGGCCTTGACGATGAGAATGTCGGCGGCCATGAGCACGGGATAGCCCAGCAAACCGAAGGACAGGGGATTCCCTTCGAGCCCTTCCGGGCCGGAAAGCTTGCTCAACTTGTCTTTGTACGTGGTGCCCCGTTCCAGATGGCCAATGTTCGTCACCATTCCCAGCAACAGCGACAACTCGGCCGTGCACGGCAGATCGCTCTGGCGATAGATCACTGACCGACGAGGGTCGAGGCCGCACGCGACGTAAGTCTTTAGCATATCAAGGGTTTGGCGAAAGAAGTCCACCCGCTCGGTGATCGTCGTGAGGGCATGGTAATCCGCTATGAAATAGTAGCAGTTGGCCTCGTCCTGAAGCCTAAGAAACTCGCGGATAGCGCCAAAGTAATTGCCGTGGTGCAAACGTCCCGTCGGACGGATTCCCGATAAGATGATCTCCTGCTGGTCGGCCATATGCTCCTCCGTTGTGCAACCAGGCCCTAGCGAATCGCCCGGAATCTCTCTCCAACCAACGCACACGGCGCTTTCGTCGGAGTCTCATTCCCAACTCAGGCCACCAATATGAAGATAGCCTAAGCATTCACAAAAATAGTCTAGGTCAGGCCACGGCACAGACCGAACAGCAAAGCTAGCACGACATCGCCCGAGTCGGGCTAACGGCCCAAGTCGATGGGCACCGAAACCCGTCCGCTTACCTGCTCTCCTCGACTATGCGCATGGACGGCGCAGAGCATACCCAACGCAAGCGGGAATTGCCAGAAAGTGGCTGAAAGGACGGCGAAAGTCCCGAAAAGCTACATTTTCTGCATATGGGCGAGGAAGTCCTTGTTGCTTGGGGTCTTGCGGAGTTTCTCCACGAGCAGTTCGGTAGCCTCGGACACCTCAAGGGGGCTAAGTACCTTGACCAGCAGCCAGATACGCGACAGTTCCTCGGGCTCGATGAGAAGCTCTTCCTTGCGAGTGCGCGATTTCAAGACGTCAATGGCCGGGAAGATCCGCTTCTCCATCAGGCGGCGGTCGAGGTGAATCTCCATATTGCCCGTGCCCTTGAACTCCTCGAAGATCACGTCGTCCATGCGGCTGCCCGTTTCCACGAGGGCCGTCGCGAGGATGGTGAGACTTCCCCCCTCCTCGATATTCCTGGCGGCGCCGAAGAATCGCTTCGGCCGCTGGAGGGCATTGGCGTCCACGCCGCCGGAGAGAACTTTGCCGCTCGCGGGGACGATGACGTTGTAGGCGCGCGCCAAGCGCGTGATCGAATCGAGCAGGATCACGACGTCGCGCTTGTGCTCGACGAGGCGCTTGGCCTTTTCAAGCACCATCTCGGCGACTTGGACATGGCGTTCCGGGGGCTCGTCGAAGGTGGAGGAGATAACCTCGCCCTGGACGGAGCGAGACATGTCGGTCACTTCCTCAGGCCGCTCGTCAATGAGCAGGACGATCACCGTCGTGTCCGGGTGGTTCGCGATAATGCTGTTCGCGATCTTCTGAAGGAGCACCGTTTTCCCCGTGAAGGGTGCGGCGACAATGAGGCCGCGCTGCCCTTTGCCGATCGGCGAGATGAGGTCCATGATACGCATGGCGACCTCTTCCTGGGTGGTCTCAAGCGTAAATCGGGCATTGGGGTGCAGCGGCGTGAGGTTGTCAAAGAGGATGCGCTCGCGGGCGACATCGGGACTCTCGTAGTTCACCGCTTCGACCTTCAGTAGTGCGAAGTACCGCTCCCCTTCCTTCGGGGGTCGAACATGCCCCTGCACGGTGTCGCCGGTTCGCAAGGCGAACTTGCGGATCTGCGACGGCGAGACATAGATGTCGTCCGGCCCGGGGAGATAGGAGTAGTCGCCGGAGCGAAGAAAGCCGAAGCCGTCGGGAAGGATCTCGAGGGTGCCCTCACCGTAAATGGCGCCTGCGCTCTCGATGCTTCCTTGAAGGATCTTGAAAATCAGGTCTTGTTTCTTAAGACCGCTGAAACCTTCGACGTTGAGCGCACGGGCCGTATCGGCCAGTTCGGTCATCGTCATCCGTTTCAGTTCACCGATCGAGACCTCAGGCCCCCCGCTTCCGTTTTCACCCGTCGGAACCATGTCCGGCTCCCTCTCATTGAGGTCGACTCCCGGCGGCGGCCCGGAGTTTCGGTATGAGCCCGAACTGCTGTTGTGGTGGTGCTGATTCGTGGGCCTGCGCTTGTTGCCTTTGCTTACGCCCCGCGTTCCGGCGCCGCCAGAGCTTCGTCTGCCGGGTTTGCCTTTGCTTCGGGCTGGGTGTTTGTCATGTTGCGGTTTCTCTGCCATCAATCATCCCTTCCGGTTAATGTATTGGCGGGAATTGTCTATCTACATCGCTCGCAACGTGGCGACACGCCCCCGTTGCGCGTGATCCTCAAAATCCCGTTGTCTCTTCGCTCGCGTCGTCAGTGTATCTCCGCCCAGTGCTCCCCGACGCCGACGTCGGCCTTTAGAGGCACATCGAGCTGAATCGTGCCTTCCATAGCCTCTTTCATGATGGCCGCGACGCGCTCGGCCTCGTCCGTGGGGGCCTCAACGAGCAGTTCATCGTGCACCTGCAAAAGCAGCGTCCCGCCAGTCCCGCGGAGTGCTTGCTCGACACCCAACATAGCGAGCTTGATGACATCGGCCGCACTTCCTTGCACCGGCGTGTTAATCGCCACCCGCTCCGCGGCCTTACGAGCGTTGCCGTCGCTGCTCTTCAACTCCGGGACATACCGCCGACGCTTCAGAATGGTCGTCACATAACCCTCTTCCCGAGCGGCCGCAAGCGTGTCCTCGATCCATTGCCTCACGCCCGGATACAAGTCGAAGTAATGCTCAATAAACCTGGCCGCCTCCGCGGTCGTCACGTCCAGATTCCTGGCCAGTCCAAAGGGACTGATGCCATAGATGATCCCGAAGTTGACCGCCTTTGCTTGGCGCCGCATCTCCGGGGTGACTTTGTCCGCCGATGTTTCGAAGGCCCGAGCCGCCGTAATCCGGTGGATGTCCAGGTCGTCTTGAAAGGCCCGTTTCAGGTTCTCATCCCCTGAGAGATGAGCCAAGATCCTCAACTCAATCTGCGAGTAATCGGCGGAGATTAGCCGATAGCCTTTCTGCCCCGGGACAAATCCCTGACGTATTCGCCGCCCGATTTCGGTCCGGACCGGTATGTTCTGCAAGTTCGGGTCGCTGCTCGAGAGGCGCCCTGTAGCCGCTACCGCCTGGTTGAACGAGGTGTGAATCCGCCCCGTCTCCGGGTGTACAAGCCGCGGCAGCGCCTCAACGTATGTATTCCGAAGCTTCTCGAGTCCTCGAAACTCAAGGATCTTCGCCGGCAATGTGTGGACCCGTGCGAGTTGCTCGAGGACATCCATATCGGTTGAAAAGCCGGTCTTTGTCTTTCGTATCGGTTTGAGTCCGAGCTTCCCGAACAAGATGCCCTGAAGCTGCTTGGGCGAGTTTACCTGGAACGGCTCCCCGGCCTCTTCAAATATCTGCCCTTCGAGATCTTTCTGATTGACCTCAATCTCCCGGCGCAACTCATCGAAGACCGCCACATCGATTGCGACGCCGGCCATCTCCATGCGAGCCAACACTTCGATAAGCGGCAGTTCGACGTCGTCAAATAGTTGCACTAGATCCCGCTCGCGCAGAAGCGGGTGAAATACTCTAGCCAAGCGCCAGGTCACATCCGCGTCTTCGCATGCGTAATCGCATGCTTGGTCAACGGGAACGTGATCGAAGGTAACGGCTTTTACCCCTTTACCTATTAGGTCGGTAATTGGAGTCGTCTTGCGCTTGAGGTAATGGAGACTTACTTCTCCAAGATTATGCCTCATCCGCGATGGGTCTGTCAAATACGAGGCGACCATCGTGTCAAGCACAATTCCGCGCATTTGAACACCGGTCCGGGCGAACACAATCAGATCATACTTGATATTGTGCCCCACCTTCCCAATCGACTCATCCTCTATGAGAGGTCGCAGAATGTCGAGGGCATCCCGCAAAGGCACCATTTCCACCGTTGCCTCGGAGAAGAGTTCACCCTCTTCAGGGCGGCATGCCAGGGCTTCGGACGTGTGGGCTAAGGGAACGTAGTACGCCTTGCCCGCTTCGCTGCACATAGAAAGGCCGACCAGAGTGGCCCGCATGGGATCGGTTGAAGTGGTTTCCGTATCGACTGCGAAGGTACCGGCGCGGCGCATTTCAGCAACCGCCCGCGTCAGTGCATCCTTCGTAAGGATCAGTCGATAATCCAGGTCCTCCTGTTGCGAGGCATCAGGCAGGAATTCCTCGAGCAGCGTACGAAACTCGAGTTCGCCAAGAAGCGCGGCCACCCCCTCCTTGTCGGCTTCGCTGCACCGGCAGTCCCGCGGGCCGATATCGAGAGCGACATCCGTCCGGATGGTAACAAGCTGTCGGCTCAAGAGCGCCGTATCGTGGTCCGCCGCCAGGTTCTCCCGCTGCTTTCCTTTCAATTCATCAAGATGCTCGTAAATCCCATCGAGACTACCATAGGCTTCAAGAAGCTTCCTCGCTGTCTTCTCGCCGATGCCTCTCACACCTGGGACGTTGTCCGACGCATCCCCCATCAGCGCCAATGTATCCACGACCCGGGCGGGCGGAACGCCGAAACGCTCCGCGACTTCGCCGGGGCGGTACCAAAGTCCGCTGTCGCCTTTGTGAGGATCATATACGGCGACATGCTCAGTTACGAGCTGGAGAGCGTCTTTGTCGCCGGTGACAATGACAGCGTCCATGCCGGCGTCCTCGGCTCGGCGAGCCAAAGTCCCGAGCACATCATCGGCCTCGACTCCCTCAATCCGCAAAACACGAAGATTCAGGGAAGCGACAAGACGATCGATCAAGGGGATCTGTGCGATCAATTCTTCGGGTGTTTTCGGACGGGTCGCCTTGTAGGCAGGATACATGTCGTCCCGAAACGTCTTCCCCGGGGCGTCAAACACGACGGCCATATGCGTTGGCGATTCCTCGCGGAGGAGTTTCAGCATGGCCCGTGCGAAGCCAAACACGGCGTTTGTCGGGCGCCCCGTTGAGTCGGTCAGCCCGCGGATAGCGAAGAAAGCGCGATAGACGAAGGCCGAACCGTCGATAAGGTAAATCTTCTCTCGTTCACCCATGGGAGGCCTTCCTTCCGAGCAGTTCGACAATCTCCTCGGCCGCACGCTCGGACGCCCCGGGCGGCCCCACGGTGTCGCGCACCTCGGCCAAGTCGCGGAGCATCCGCTCCCGGGCCGGTGTGTCGTCGATCAGTTCCAGGGCAGCGGGGAGCACCCTTTCAGAGCGTATCTCGTGTTGCAGAAACTCGGGGACGATTCGGCGCCCCGCGAGGATATTGACAAGACCGATATTCTCGATGTGAACCACGCGGCGGGCAATCCAATGGCTCAGGGGGGAGACTTTGTACATGATAATCATGGGCACCCCGATGAGCGCGGCCTCCAGCGTGGCTGTGCCTGAAGCCACCAGGCAGAAGCGTGCCGCGCCAAGGACCTCGCACGTCTTGCCGATCACCGTAACCAGGGGGAAATCTCCGGCAAGAGCACGCACTTGGCCTTGCCTCACCTCATCTACGCACGGCGTAACGAACTCGGCCTCCGGATAAGCGTCTTGGATGCCTTCCGCCACCTCAAGCATCGGAGCGAGCAGTCGCCTGATCTCCTGCTCGCGACTCCCCGGCAACAACCCGATGAGGAGCCGGTTGCCTGGCGCTGCCGCATATGCCGACGCCGGGATGTGATCCACGAGCGGATGGCCTACATAGACGCAGTCAACGCCAAGCTCGCTATACAGCGGCTCCTCGAACGGCAGGATAACAAGAACCTTCTCGGCGGACCTGGCGATAGTGTGAATGCGGCCCTTCTTCCATGCCCAAACCTGCGGACTGATGTAATAGACAACCGGAATCCCCAAACCGCTTGCGTACTTGGCGAGGCGGATGTTGAAGCCGGGATAGTCTATCACCACAAGGCAGTCGGGCCGGGCCTGTCTTAGGTGGTCGCACGTTTCCCTGAAGAGCCGCACTACGGCCGGAAACGAGCGCACGACCTCCGTGAAACCCATGATTCCGGAGCTCGCCAGATCATAGCGGAGTTTCATTCCCGCCTGGGCCATTCTCAACCCGCCCAGGCCCTCGCACGTTGTTGACGGCGAGCGCGCAAGGAGGGCACGGATCAAATTGGCGCCGTGGATGTCGCCCGACGACTCGCCGGCTGAGAAGAATACGCGTGTCACGTGGCTATTGGAGCCCTTTCCGGCCCGGTTCGGTGTGGCATGGTGTGGGAAGGTATCTTGTCAGTCTTGTTCCCGAATCTTGGCGACAATCGCCTGCGCAAGCCTCAGTGCGGCAAGACCATCTTCGCCCGCCACGACGGGCCGCTTGCGGTCGCGCACACAATCGAGGAAGGAGGCCAGCTCCATCTTGAGCGGCTCCTCATGCGTGACCCCCAGCGGCTCGATGTCGATCAGGTCCATTTTGGAACCACCTTCAGGAGCCGGCCCCGGCCGCTTACGATAGACAAGCACCTCCTGAGCCGAGTAGTCCGTGGCCACGTATGCGTCCGACTCAAAAATCCGAATCTTGCGCATGCGTTCCATCGATACCCGGCTGGCCGTAAGATTGGCCACACAACCGGAGGCAAACCGCAACCGCGCGTTGGCGATATCCTCAAATCGAGAGAAGACAGGGACGCCCACGGCATCTATCGCCTCGACATGGTGGCCTACCAGGCCCAAGACAATCTCCAGGTCATGAATCATAAGATCCAGAACAACGCTAACGTCCTCGCCGCGTCCCGGGTACGGGCTGAGGCGGTGGCACTCGATAAAGCGCGGCTTGTGAACTGCGTCGAATAGAGCGATAACCGCGCCGTTGAAGCGCTCCACATGCCCCACTTGCAGGATACGTCCCTGGGCGCCGGCTGCCTCGACCATCTCGGCCGCAAGCTCAATCGACGAGGCAATCGGCTTTTCGACAACGACGTCCACACCTGACCGGAGGAGGGGAAGCGTCACCCTGTGGTGCTCGCTCGTCGGCACAGCCACCGAGACCGCGTCTACGCCAGCCTCCAGAAGTTCCTCGAAGTTGGTGAACCAGGGCACGCCGAAATCATCGGCGGCCTTCCTGCCATGCTCTTCATCGACGTCCACGACGCCCACGAGTGTGGCCCCGTCTAGGCTGGCGTAGTTTCGAGCGTGGTGGTAGCCGAGATGGCCTACGCCAATAACTCCGGTGCGAATGGCTGACATGACGGGCTCCTTGGCTCAGACGACATCCCCGAGAGAGACAGTCGAAACCTGCATGTAGTCCTCGTGCGGAGCGGCGGCTACTTCGTCACCCCGCGTAACGACCTACGGAAGAAATCGACGAACCGGTTACGCTCGTCGCCCTCCGCCACCGTGGCCTCGATCTCGTGCAGCGCCTGTGTCGTATTCAGGTTGGAACGGAACATGAGCTTGTACATCGCCTTGATGCGCGAACGGGCCTCCGGAGAGAGGTTGTTGCGGCGGAGTCCCACAGAGTTGGGCCCATGGCATGCTGCGGGATTGCCCTCGACGAGCATGTAGGGCGCAACGTCTTTGTTAACGCGCGTCATCCCTCCCACAAAGGCGAGCGTCCCGATAACGCATTCCTGGTGGATGCCGCTCAGGCCGCCCAGAATGGCCTTGGACTCGACGTCAACGTGCCCCGACAGCGAGGCGCAGTTGGCCATGATCACGTAGTCCCCCACGTGACAATCATGGGCGATGTGCGCGTAGGCCATAAGCATACAGTGGTTGCCGATGGACGTAACTCGGTGTTCGTCGTCATAGCCGGTGATGGTACTCGCGCTGATGGTCACATGCTCCCGGAAGACGTTGTTGTCCCCGATGACCGTTCGGCCGATGAAATCGTGATTGTGCTTGAGGTCCTGAGAGAGAACGCCCACTTGGGCGCCGCTGAAGAACCGGTTGTTCTCGCCAATCACGGCACGCCCATCAATGACGCAGTGCGGGCCGATAATGGTCCCAGCGCCGATGACACACTGCGCGCCGATGATGGCGTAAGGTTGGACCTCAACTCCTTCAGCCAGTTCAGCCTTTGGATCAATAATCGCTGTAGGATGGATACTCATCCGGATTCACCATGTTTCGGGGGCAATCCACGCGTTGTCAAGCACCTATGGCCTGCGCTGCGATGACGCCGTGTCGATTGCGTCCGCCCTTCCCTAATCTGCTGCTGGAACGGCGTTGGCCGCCGCTCCGGGTTACTTGCCCTGCCCTTCAAGCCAACGGGCGCAGTCGATGGCCGCCATACACCCAGAACCCGCGGCGGTGATGGCCTGCCGGTAGACGCTGTCCTGCACATCCCCTGCCGCGAACACACCTTCAACATTGGTGTGTGTTCGTCCCGCCTTGGTAATGATATAGCCGGTTTCATCCGTATCAATCAAGCCCGCGAAGACATCGGTATTGGGCTTGTGGCCTATCGCGGAGAAGTACCCGGCGCAGGCTATCTCACGGGTGTGGCCCGTCTTCACATCCTTCAGGCGCACCCCCGTCACACCGTGCTCGTCATCGCCCAACACCTCATCCACGACGGAGTTCCATTCCACAGTGATCTTGTCGTGGGCCAAGACCCGGTCGCCCATGATCTTGCTGGCCCGCAAGGCGTCGCGCCGATGAACCACGTGGACGCGGCTGGCGAAGTTCGCCAGGAAAAGCGCCTCTTCCATGGCCGAGTCGCCGCCGCCCACCACAACGATGGCCTGGTTCCTGAAACGTGGCAGGGCGCCGTCGCACGTGGCGCACGCCGATACGCCGCGATTCATGAAACGCCGCTCGGACTCGAGGCCAAGATACTTGGCCGTAGCGCCGGTAGCAATGATGATCGCCCTGGCATCCCAGCGCAGATCGTCCGCACTCACCGTGAAGGGACGCGCCTCCAGCTCCACCTTCGTCACGGTCTTGTACTCGAAGCGGGCGCCAAACCGCTCCGCCTGCTTCCTGAAGAGCCCCATGAGGTCGGGGCCGGAGACTCCCTCGGGAAAACCGGGGAAGTTCTCGACCTCGGTGGTCGTCATGAGTTGCCCGCCCGGCAATATGCTCTGGCTTGGCTCTCCCTCGAGAACCAACGGCGATAGACTCGCCCGCGCCGTATAGAGCGCCGCCGTGTAGCCAGCCGGCCCGGATCCGATGATAATGACGTCTTCCATAGCTTTCTCCCAGCGCGCGGTCGCGGAAACGGGATGAAGTTCCACCGGAGGGTGGCAATGATGTCTAGCAGCAACCTGCTTTAAGCGGCCCCGCGCCGGACTCCCGCCCATCTCCCGGCCTTGCCCGGCAAGAAAGCCCCTCATCGTGGCTCTGCCCGTCCTCTGGCGGCATTATAAGGGGAGTGAACTCCGCGTGACAAGTGCAGATGAGGAGCAATCGCCAAGTAACTCGGCCGCGCCGCGCACACGGCGCCTTGAAAGTGCACTTGCTTCCAATGTCTTGACGCGCGGCGTAAGGTGCGGCGCGCCGGGCGTTTGACTGTCATGCCGCGCGTTGCATATACTTCGCAGATGCGTGGCGTATTGTGCCGGGGTAGCTCAGTTGGTTAGAGCGCTGGATTGTGGATCCAGAGGTCTCGGGTTCGACCCCCGACCCCGGTACCATGTATGACACGTCGCAGACTGTCCATCACGGACTCGCCCACCCCAGTCCTGAATCATGCGACAGCTTCACAAAGAGGACCCGCGCACCAGACGAATACCCCCTTTCCCATGCTGGCTCTGCGCCCAACCGACATGGCATGCGGCACAGATAGTCTCAAGGTGGTGTCTCTGACGCCGAGAGCAAAGGACAGCGAAGGATGGAAGTTCTCGACAACATACCTCTTAACCTTGATATCACTTCGCTGAGTGAGCGTCTTCGTGTCGAGGAGGGGAGTGAGGACGGCGAGCAATTCAGCGTGCTGGCGAAAGAGCTATGCGCGGTGGCGAGACCCAAAGCCGTCTATCGGGAATGCTATGTTGATAAGCGAGGTGAGGCGACGGTAACCGTGGCGGGAGTCACGTTCACGAGTTCGGCGTTACGGGCGAACTTGGACGGTGTCGAGCGGGTGTTCGCCTTTGTCGCGACGTGCGGACGGGAGGTGGACGAGATCGCTGTTCCCTCGGGCGACTTCGTTCAGCGTTACCGGCTTGACGCGCTCAAGGAGGCGGCACTCCGATGCGCGATTCGACACCTGAACGATCACCTCGCTCGCGCGTATGCACTGGAAAAGGCTTCGAGCATGAGTCCCGGATCGGGCGATGCGGCGGTGTGGCCCATCGAGCAGCAGGGGCTGTTATTCTCACTATTGGGCGACGTGGAGGCGCTGATTGGCGTGACGCTGACGCCAAGCTCGCTGATGGTGCCCATCAAGAGTGTGTCGGGCGTCCGGTTTCCCAAAGAAGTCGACTTTCGCAGTTGTCAGTTGTGCCACCGCGAGAACTGTCCGTCACGCGGCGCACCACTTGATGAGATCCTATGGGCATCCATGCACGGCGAGGCAACGACGGAGGCGTGAAGACGCCGTTCGCCGCCCGTGCGTAAGGAGAAGCAATGGGCAGACTGTGCATGTTCTTCGGCGCCTCCATCTTCGGCTGGGTGGGATGGTGGCTGGGAGCCGGCATCGGCGTGATGACGGCATTCCTGTTGAGTTCATTCGCGAGTATGTTAGGCGTCTACGTGGGATGGCGCATCCATCGGGACTACCTGAGCTGAAGCGCACTCCGAGGCCTGTGTCAACAGGCCTATCGCCAAGCGGCTACCTTCCTGATGACGGCTTCGGCCTCTTCACCGCTCCGAATGCCGCCGACGCTCAGCCACACCCCCTCAGGCCTAAGGCGCTCCATCAATACATCCAGTTCGTTCGGCTCACAGCCGAGTTGAATTCCCTTGCCGGCAGCCTGGCATCGACGGTACACCTCCAGCCAGTCCGAGGCGCGGCCATTCCCCGCCCCGTAAATCCACTGGATCGCGTTCAGCTCGGGGATTTCAAGTAGATAGTCGAGAAAACGCAGCGCCCCTGGCCCATCGAGATGGTACATGGACGCCTCCATGAACCGGCACTCCTCGATGATCCCCGGCAGGAAGAACTCCTCGAACATCTCGTTTGAAACCATACACGAGAAGTCGTTTGAGGGCACATACCATTTCCTGGTGGACGCGATCCCCGCCCAGGTCGTGATGGCCTGTCCAGCCGTGGAGAGCTTCTTATAGAAGAAGTCGTAGACCTCGAAATACGTGGTGGTAATCCGTGCCAAGAGGGCCTTTACTTCTTCCGGATACATGAGCAGGTCGGTATTGAGCGTCATGGGATCGCGAAAAGCGGCCACGGCGTCGCCGCCGGGATGAAGATCGCTCAGCCCGGTGTAGAACTTCCCCCTGCCCGCTTCCAACAGCGCGTCCGTCATGGCCACCAGCTTCCTCCAGTAGAGGTTCTCCTTCGAGAAAGCCAGCCGACCGGCCTCGGCCCAGTCCTTCAACACGGGAATCGTCCATGAGGTGGACTCCGTGTATTCCATTTCTTGCCCGAAGAAAGCACTGAAGACCTCGGGCCCGAGATTGGGCCACACGCGCGGCAGCGCATCGCCCCAGTAGTCTGTGTTCTGGACGCCGGCCAACGCGTCCTCGACAACGCGCTCGACATCGAACCACCACAATCGGTGAGAGGTGTACGTCCTTGGCTGAGGACGCGGACAGACTGGGATGGCCTTGGGCGTGGTAATCGTCACAACCGGCCGGTCGAGTACGGCGCACTCCCAGAACGCGTCCTGCCGCGCTATACGCAGCTCCCAATCCGGTATAACCTCGATGGGCATCACCATGGTGCACTCCTTGCGTCAAACGTATGACGAAAGTGTACCCGGAGTCATGCCGGCAAGAGAAGAGCCTTCTCTGCCGCAGGGGCGCCGTGGACTAGGGGGCTTCGCCGGCGGAGGCGGTGTCCGGCGGATCGAGCGAGATCAGCATCGGATCAAGCGGCGGCAGATTCGCAGGAAAGGCCACATCCCGCCCTTGGATCAAGTCTCGTCCGGTGCGCGCGCCGCAGGAGAGGTAACACGTGACAGGTTCCTTCCGCAGGTTGACAACGTAGAGGTATTCCCGCCCTTCCTGAGCCAGATACCGCGTCTTGACCCCCTCGAGCGGATAACCGTAGGGATTGATCGCCCGGAGGATAGGAGTGAGCCGCCCCAAACTCTCCACCCCGTCCATGGCGTGTAGGTATTGGGTGGAGGTGTCGCGTCCGCGGATCAACAGCGTTTGTAGGCTATTCGCTATAACCGTCTGGCGGGAATAGCCCCGCTCGTTGTAGAAGAGCGGCGTGCCTACTCGCACCACAATGCCGCCGTCGGCGATGTACTGATTGATGGCTGCGAAGGCGGACTCCTCGACAGCCTCCGCCTGCGGAATCACAAGCACCTGCACGTCGGATAGCTCGCCGGCCGCGCACTGGCCCTCCGTGATGAAGCGCACGTTGCGCCCCGAAAACGACGCGCCCTCGAAGGCCGCCGTGACGGAGGCCAGGTACGGTTCGCCGTTATGACGGATGCGCGACGGGAGACTCCACAGAACAGCCACCTCGGCCGGAGCCCGCTGGAACGCCGTGACGACGTCCGCGAGTCTGTTGAGATCCAGGCACGCCGTCGCGTATCCATCGAGACAGGCCGGGCTATTCCAAAGCCCCTCTGACGCACCTTGGCCACTCGTCGTAGGCCCCCAGGAATGCACAGCTGAGGCCGTCAGGCCCGACATGGCCGCCTCCCACATGACGCTGTGAACACTGGCGGCAGCGTGGGCCATCTCGGGGAGGCCATCCTCGAAGAATACATAGTCGGAGTTGAAGACGGGCTTGTTCGGCGCCAGAGAACGCATCAGCGTGACGATAAGCGGGAGCTTCGGATAGGCCATGGCATAGTAAGGGTCATGGGCGCTGCCACTTACGCTGCAGGCGACGACGTCCAGGGCAGCGGCGAGACGCTCGTGCTCGATGCCGTCCTCCGTCGCCGCCGGTTCGAGAATGTCTCCGGCAAAGCGAAGGTGCAGTGGCGTCGTGGGTAGCGTATCGCGCACCAAATCATGCAGCCAATCGACGAACTCCGTACACAACTGCATATGGTACGTCTGCCAGTCGTATTGATACGCGGCCTGCTCAATGCCCATATCAACGTCAATCTCGTCGAAGGAGGCGAGCTTTGTCTTCCACATCGTGTTGAGTTCGTAACGATCCTCATAGGCACTCTCAACAAAACGTATGAAGCCGGCCCTTATCTCCTCTCCCCTGAGTCTGAAGATGGGTTTGTCCAAGAGACAAACGCTACACAGCATGTCGTGTCCCGCGAGACTGGTCGCTGTGGCGCGCACATAGCGCTCGATAGCCGCGCGTGCCGCGCGGCCGGTGATCTCGAATCCGAAGGAACCGGTGTTCCCATCGCCCGATTCCGCCGCCGCTGAGGCCATACGGGCACTCAGAACATGAGGCGCAATGGAATACATCACGGACATGTTATTCGTCTTGGCATCCTTGAAGAGGGCGTCCAGCCGTTCAGTCGGCCCGTCGGTGCTTCCGCCCGCCGTCGCCGCGTCGGCCGGCGTGGCCTCTACGGACACCATATTGAGCCCACACTCGCGCAGCCGCGCCAACGAAGCGGGCTCGCTCGACGGCAGGTTCATGCCGAAGAGAAAGACCGGCCGGCCCGCGGCATAAAGTCCGCCGTCACGTACCGCCAACGTGCTCAAGTCAGGAGCGGGCACCGCCCCCTTCAGTTCTTCGGCATCATTACCGAATGTGAGCCGGGCGCGAATCGAGTCCACTGCCCCGCGGGAATACCGGGCGAGCGCCTCCGCACGGCGCCAATCGCCCGCTTCGAACGCTTCCTGCGCGCGTTGTGCGCTCTCCCGGGCGATCACGGTGCGCACCGCCGCATACGAGGCGCCCGCCTCGGCCCAGTCAAGCGTATCGAGATGCTCTGCGAGTTCGGCCGCCGTCTGTGAGGCCGTCTCGACATCACCTGCCACCTGAGCCTTCGCGAGCTTGCGCAACGTGAAATGCCGCGTCGCTACGGGCATTCCCTTGGATGCTACGACCTCAACACAGACGCGATATACCCCGGCTTCCAGAAACTGGCCGCTCCAACTGAAAACGCACGGCGCTTCGCCCGTCCCCACAACCGAGTCGGCCTCGTGAACCACAGTCCCATCCTGCCCAACAAGCCGGAGGCGCATCAGCGCCTTCTCCGCCCCTGGTGCACTGCCAAGGCTGCAAACAAAGGTAACGGACCCATCGCCGGGGCACATTTCATCATACGAGACCTGAAGCACCGAGAGGGCGTCCTCTCCGGGATCGTCCATTTCAACGTAGATTCGCTCGCCCCCATTTGCTTCGGCCAGACCCGACTCCACCGGCTCAACAGGTTCAAATACCTCCGAGGCCCCCATGCCGCTTAGGGACACCTGCAGGAGGAAGACCGACAAAATGAGACGCAATACCATCCGATATTCCTTTCCGCGCCACTCCCACCGGCGCCGGCGCGTCAGCCATTGGCACACCCCACCCGCTACACTGGTTAACGCACGCCAAGTCGCCCGCGTTGACCTAAGTGCATCCCGTGGGCCAGGACGGAGCACTACGGGACGGGCCATCGTCTTGGATGTGTCTCAGAGCATACTGGCATCAAGCGTGGCGACACAAGCTCATGGGCAGCGGGAACAAGACAACGGGAGGGCCAAGGGCGGGGCAATCCCCCCCTGGACCCTGAAAAGTACCACACGGGGCGACCGAGGCATGTGGTTGTTGAAGAACCTGTTATGTTCCTAGAAAGCACTTGTACAGTCTTCAGGCGCCCCGGTTTGCAGGTCTTCGACATCGGGGAACTTTTTGAATCTCAAGAGGATGGATACTGTTGAGTTAACCGGGATGGACTGGGCGTTGTTGCGCTAAGATATCTAAGACCAATGGTTTATGTGGTATAATCACAACGTTGCCCGGCCAGAACGGGTTTTTATGTATGGCCAAAGGGTCATTACTTGACAATAAGTTAAGAAATTCGTAGAATAATTCGCGTGTTAAGCGCTTGAGCGACGGTGGTTTACTCGGGTCGGAAGGGAGACGTAACGGAAGCTCATGCTACCTACACCAACCAAAGGACCTCCCCCGTCCTTGTCTCACCTGGCTCGAATCGCATTTATCGCCGCGTTGGTGTTCCTTGCGCCCGGTCGGGCTAGGGCGCACACCATTCCCCAAGACCAACTTGACCGAACCAAGGTGTTCTGGGGAGATACCAAGAGCTTCGAAAAACCGGGCGAAGTCGACTTCGATGAGGTCATCAAGGCCACGCCTGAGTACCAAGAAGTCAAAAAAGACAAGATCAAGCGGGGAACCGGCAAATTCTGGCTGCTCATGAGCAAAGCGAGTACCCGTGCTTTGCGAGCCATTGCACAGGTGGGCGAAGACACCGAGTACGACTTGGTTGCGGCCAAGGGCTACTTGGGCAAATTGAAGCCCCCGGTCCCGGCCAAAGACATTACCGAACTGGTCATCTCGGAGATTACGGGCGAGCGCAAGAAGACCAAAGATGAGAAGAAGTAGGCCGCGCTAGCGCATGCGGCCAAGGCCTGCAGAAGGAAAGTGGTTCGTAACCTTGACACACGCCTCTTTGCACCCCGCAACGGTCCGTTGGGTGCTGCCCTGTCTGGCGACATTGCTCTTTGCCGGGGGATGCGTAACCCCCTCTCCCGGCCATGCGCGCCCAGGCGATAATAAAGAGATCCAGGAGGCGCGGCGGCTGGTCAAAGCCGGCGACCACACGCTGGTGATCCCACGCCTGCTGCACCTTGTCGACCGGGCTCCAGAGTCCGGCCCCGCACTTGAGGCACGGTATCTCCTGGGCGTTGTCTATCGTGATCTCGACAGTTACAAGGACGCCATCGAGGCGTTTAATGAATATCTACGTCTTGCCCCCGAGGGAGAGCACGCGGAAGAAGCCAGAGCCTCCGTGGCTGAGCTCAACGAGGAATACGCGTCGAAGTACCAGACAACTGAGCAGATTGAGGCCAAGGTCAAGAAGCTCACGGCCCAACTCGAGGCCGAACCGGGCCGCGCGGAGTACAAACTCGCCCTTGCCGACCTTCTTTGGAAGCGGGGAACATACGATCGAGCCGCCGAACTGTACGCCGATGTTCTTGAGAGTCATACGGAGTACGCCAACAACAAGACGATCACCTCACGGATTGAACCAACGCCGGAAGGCGGCTACGTCATCCTGACGCCGTCTGAGATGGAACGCAGGCAAATTGCGGAGAAGCCTCTCGTTGTCTTCAACGAGTACACCTATCGCGCCGGACGCGACCGCATCGCCCGCGAATACCGCCGCCATGTTGTCACGGGGCAGGTTGTGAACCGGAGCGACAGTGTACTTTACGGCGTACAGGTCATTGTCACCGTATACGGATTTGGCAACGTTGTCTATGCAACCAACACCGTCAACATCGGCCGCATGAATCCCAAGGAAACGCGCGCTTTCAGCGTCCGGTTCAGCGATCTCGATGATACGGTCAACATCCAGAAGTACGAATGCACGGCCACATTCCAACGATAAGGGTGTCGTTTTGAAACGAATAAGCCTCGTCATCGCCTTAAGTCTATGGGGCTGCTTCGGCGCCCAAGCGCAATCCGCTGAACAAGGCAAACCGGAACAGGTCATTGTCTCGGTGAAGGTCGTCGAGTTCCAGACGGAAGAAGGCGTTGAAACCGGCATGAGCGCCTATTTCCTGCGGCGAGATGAGTGGCGCGACTACGGGCGCGTCACGAGCGGCAATGGGGCAGTGCGAACGGCCGACATCACCTTCCCGGTCCTATCGCCCACCATCACCGTGTTCCTGGACCGTCTTCGCATGAGCGAAGGGGACGTTGAGATCGTCCTTCAAGCCTTGGCCGAGGAAAGCCGGGCCTTTATCCTCTCCCGTCCCAAGATCACGGTTGTCCGGGGTGCGGACACACCAGCCCAGATCACGACCGGCCAGAAGGTTCCCTATGAAGACACGGTAGTCGTCGGCTCCACGGCGGTCCAGACAACCAAATGGATCGACACAGGCGTGACGCTGAACATCACGGTGCCGGATATCATCGACGATGACGGGGACTGGGTGAATACAACCGACGATCAGTATATCAACCTGAAAGTCGACGCGTCCGTCAAGGAGTTGGGCACGAAGATCGTTGTCTCCCTGGACGACCAACTTGTAGGCGACACCGACAATCGCATCCAGGTTCCTGAAATCGTATCACGTCAGATCAAGACAGACGTATATGTTCGCCACGGCCAGGTCCTTATGCTCGGCGGCCTATTCCGCAATACCAAGACCAAGAGCCTCTCGACGCTGCCGTGGCTGGGCACGGCCGAGGACATGGCCGTCGGGATGGCGGAGCGAGTCATCCCCGGGGAATTTCTCGCCTCGCCCGTTTCGTCCACCCTGGGGAACCGCGCCAAGAGCGAAGGCCGCCGGGAACTCGTCTTCTTCATCAAGGCCGAATCCTGGCAGCCCACCTACACCGTTACGAACGAATTCGGATTCGACGAAACGGAGGAGGACGCCATCAAGAAGAGCTTCAAGGACGTGATCACGGACGTGCGCGAGGGCCTAAGCGGGATTTCCCAGGACATTGCCGAGGGCCTTGCGGGGGAGAAGAATACCGGCGAAGTCCGGGAGAGTCTGGGAGGGCGCGAATGATGTCCGCGAACGGTATCGATAGGATCGCGCTCATAGCCGCTCTCGGCGTCATATCTCTCCTTTTCTCAGCGGCGGCGCAGGATCCCCCGCCACCGCCACCGACGACGCCCATCACCCAGGTGCAGATTCAGATTTGGATTAGCGAATTCACGGAGAATGGGCTTCGTAGTCTCGGCGCCAACCTGAACTACGTGCGCTTCGTGCGGGGCAAGGAACAGACTGGGTCCGTACAACAAGTTGTCACGCAGGTGTTCGACGAAGGCGATGAGCGCTTCACCGTCACGCTGCCGGAGCCTGACCAGACACTCTTCGACGATACGCTTCGCGGCGACACCGAGGCGCAAGGCGGGGCCGGCCTCGAATTCGACATTATTGACGTGGGCCGAGGAACAATCGACGGAGTATTCCGCGGCATCGAGCAAAACACCGATTTCGACCTGATCTCGAAGCCGGAGCTGTTGGTCAGGGACAAGACCAAGGCCGAGATCCACGCCGGCAGCCAGGTGCCGTATCAGGATGTGCAGTACAACAACAAAGGGGAACCTGTACTGAACGTCGACTGGAAAGACGTCGGCGTGAATCTCGAGATAACACCGGAAGTTCGCCCGGATAACCTGATCAAGCTAGACATCGGAAAACTGGACGTGATCGACGCCTCCATCAGCAGGAACATCCGTGGCGTGGATCTGCCGGTATTCTCTCAGAGATCGCAGAACGGCACCGTACTTGTTCCCAACGGCCAAACACTCGTTATCGGCGGCCTTTCCACCCGGAGTGTGTTCCGCAATGAACAACGCGTGCCTCTGGTCGGATCCATCCCTCTATTGGGCATTCCTTTCCGCGGGCGGGATACAGAGGCGGTGAATTCCAATCTCGTCATCTTTGTCTCCCCCACGGTTGTGGATCTGCGCGATCTCAAGCCCAGAGCAATGCGTGCACTCAACTTCTGGCGTGAAGAAGGCTGGCGCAATAGAGACCGCATCGACAGGGAAATTGTCGCCCTCGAACAGGAGCTGTAGGGCCATTCCCGGGACACCGCCCACAAGAGGCTAGAAGGGGCGCGTACGACTACCACTGGATGAGGCGCTCGCTTAATACATTCTTCCTTCCATGCGCATCGGGGGCGGCACTGGCTCTCAGCTTCCCCGCGTATCATCTCTATCCACTGGCGTGGGTCGCCTTGGTTCCCCTCTTCTGTCGGCGCCGTCCCGCGGACGTCGCAAGCAGCGCCTGGCGCTTTTTCGTTGCCGGCTTGACGTTCTACCTGGTTCTGTTGCAGTGGCTATTGGCCAATGTCTACTGGGCCGGCGGCTGGGCCATCTGGGGGTATGTGGCGCTAGCCGCATTCATGGCCTCCTACTGGGCCGTCTTCGGCGGATTGTGGCAGTGGGTGGCCAATCGCCTGCCGCGCGTGCCTGCGTGGCTGGCGGCCGCGCCTCTCTGGGTGGCTATGGAATGGCTTCAGGCCCGGCTGCTCACCGGCTTTGGATGGGGCTGCCTGGCATTCTCGCAGGGGAGCGACGTGCCCTTACTTCAATGGGCGGCCCTGGGCGGGGCGTCCGCCGTGTCGGCGGTGTTGATCGTCTTCAACGCGCTGGTTGCTCAGACGGCGGTCGAGCCGAAGCGCCGCGTTGCGCGGGCGGCGCTGGCAGTCCTGATCGCGCTGGGCGCACACGGCTTAGGCATGATGATGCTTGGCGGCCCAACCTACGGCGCCCGCCTGTTTCACGTGGGCGTCCTTCAGTCCAATTTCCCTCTTGAGATGAAATGGGACACAGACTACACCGAGGAAATGGTTCGAAGTGCGGCGGATAAGTCGCGCGAGCTGGCGGAACAAGGCGAGGTCGATTTGCTGGTTTGGCCGGAGAGCCTCATCATGGCGTCAACTACCTCGCCGGGCGTTTTCAACCTCGTCACAGACATGACACGTGAGACGGGGGCCGCCTTGCTGACCGGAACCATGCGCACGGATAGACAGTCCGGCCGCGACCGAAACTCGAGCGCCTTCGTTGATGCCAAGGGCGTACTGGTCGACCACTACGACAAGATCCATCTTGCCCCTTTCGGGGAGTACGTCCCCCTCAGCAGCATCTTCCCCTTTATCGGCAAGGTCATCCCCGCCATCGGCGACATTGAGGCTGGCGACACACCCAAGGTGTTTTCTTGCGAAAGCCGACGATTCGGCCCTTTGATCTGTTTTGAGGTACTGTTCGGCCCCATGTCGGAGCGACTCCGGCGTATGGGCGCCGACTGCTTGGTAGTGATGACCAACCTTGGGTGGTTCGGCACAAGCAGTGCCATCCCTCAGGAACTGGAGATCGCACGCGTCCGAGCCGTGGAGACACGACTGCCGCTGGTGCACTGCGCAAACACCGGCATATCGGGGGTCTTCGACCCTTGGGGCCGATTCACCTGCGCGGGAGGGACATTTGGCGCCGACGGCACGTTTTACAGGCTGGGATTGGACGCAACTGCGGCGGATGGCATCATGCGGCGGCGAGCGGGCGTCCTGCCGATAGCGCTGCCGGGGAACCGGCTTATTCCCCATGGGCCGGTGTTCTTCCCGTGGATTATGGCGGCGATATCGCTTATCCTGCTGGCGGCAAGTGTGGTCTATCAACCCCACGCCAAGACGGTGCCGACGGCCCATCTCTAGGCAACGCGGCGGCGGGGCATCGATTGCGGAAGAGGGGGAGCAACCTGCACGGGCCGCGAGCGTGGTCGACGATGTAGCATCATTCAAGTGGTGATCATGGCTGAGTCAAGACAACTGTCCAGATTCACAGCGACATTCGCGCTAGGCACTCTTCTGAGCCGTGTGTTGGGCCTGGTGCGCGATAAAGTCTGGTTCATGTTCATCGACACGACGTCGCTTGGCCCTTTCCTCTTGGCGTGGAAATTCCCGAACATGCTCCGGGACCTAATCGGGGAGGGAGCAGCGAACGCGGCGTTTATCCCCGTCTTGTCCGACTTCCGCCAGAAGGAATCAACGGCGGCCTACCGAGAGGCCGTGTCGGCAGTGATGTCGGCCATGTTTCTCGTCCTCCTTGTCCTGACGGTGGCCGGCGTCGCGGCCGTTCCGCTGCTCCTGTACGGCTCCCGCGTGCTGCGCGCTCTCACCGGCACGCCGCCACTGGACCCGGACGTGGTGCGAACCACAGCTCTGCTTTCGCGCTGGATATTCCCGTACCTATTCTTCATCGGAATGGCCGTCTTTGCCATGGGACCCCTTTTCATCGCGAAGCACTATGCGACGCCGTCGTGGTCCCCCGTACTGTTGAACGCGGCGTTCATCGCGTCGTGCCTACTCTTGCACAAGCGCTTCTCGGAGCCGGCATACGCTCTGGTGGTGGGTGCATGGTTGGGCGGCGCGGCACAGCTTGTGGCAAATTACGTCGCCATGGGACGTAGGATCGGCGTGTGGCGGCCCAACTTCCACCTCAGACACCCCGCCGTCCGGGCCTCCTTCTGCCTGCTCATCCCCGTGTTGCTCGGCCAGGCAACCGCGGAGGTCAATAAGCTCGTCGACGCTCTCTTTGCACTGCGGCTGGGGCCAGAGGTGATCAAGGCACTGTACACAGCCAACCGGCTGGTTCAGCTTCCCCTGTCTATGTTCGGCATGGCGATGGCGGCGGCAGTGCTGCCAGCGGTATCCCGCGCGGGCGCCCGGGGAGATTTCGACGAGATCCGCCACACTCTTATGCAGGGACTTCGGCAGTGCTTCTTCCTCGTCTTCCCTGCGATGATTGGACTGATCCTGCTGCGGACGCCCATCATTCGGCTGTTGTTTGAGGGCGGGCGGTTCACCGCCGAGGACACAGCCCGCGCCGCGGGCGCCCTGGGGCTCTACGGTGCGGGCCTCCTGTCTTTTGCGTGGGTGAAGGTAGCCGTATCGGGCTTCTACGCCGTAAAGAACACGAAGACACCGGTCATTGTGGCGTCATCAAGCATGTTCCTCAACATTCTCCTGAACTGCGTCCTCGTAGGGCCGCTAGGATACCGCGGCCTCGCCCTGGCCACCACGATTTCCTTCACTGTCAACTTCTTACTGCTCTACCTCTTTCTGTCCAACCGGTTTGGCGCTTTGTGGGACAGGGACTTCCTCGCGGCCCTCTTCCGAATGGTACTCGCCACGGGCATGATGGCCGCCGTCGTCTACGGCGTCCATTTCAAGACGGCCCAGGTGTTCCCCGGAGAGGCGGTACTGCCGCGCGCGATGTGCGTGGCCCTGCCTATGGTGTCCGCCGCCGCAACATACATCGCTCTGGCCGCCGCCTTGGACCTCGATGAGTTTCGGGCGTTCGCCTCCGTGCTGCGCCGAACGGGACGATAGTCGGCAACGGACGGCGGCCATGCGTGAAGAGCAGGTCAGCGGCCTTCGGGCCGCAGCCTTCTGGAACACGCCGCCGTCGCCGAGATTGACGCCTTTCCGGCCTTTCCGGGAGGGAACAACGTCAACTAGGCGAAAGGCACCGGCGTTTTTCGGAATACAGGTTCTTCGTTTCATGTAGGATAAGGCCCTGAGGCACGTTTGAAAGCCCGAGCATGAGGGTAGGAATTCAGGTTGCCGTCGCGGCAAGTGATATGAAAGGAGAGATCGTGTCCACAATCGTGCTATTGCGAATTGGCTTTCTGACACTCTTGTTTGGGATCCTGGCATGTCGCCATGCGGCGGCGGAGAGTTTCGAAAAGGACACGGGATACCGTGGCATCTGGTACTACAACCAGGAGACGCACGACGAGTACGTCTACAAGTACAGTGGCGGGCTCGGCACCTACTGCGCGAAGCACTTGCCCATGGCGGTGTATGCGCCCGAAGTCGGTAAGACCTTCTTCGTGTATGGCGGCACGAAACCCACTGAGCGCATTGTCCTTGCCATGGTCTCTTACTATGACCATGCCTCGGGACAGGTGCCGAGGCCAACCATCCTGATGGATAAACAGACAGCGGACGCGCACGATAATCCCGTTATCTGCCTGGACGGATCGGGGCATATCTGGGTCTTCGTGAGCGCGCATGGCAAGGCGCGTCCGGCCTTCATTTTCAAGAGCAAGAGGCCCTATGACGTGGACGATTTCGACCTCTTGTCCGAGACAAACTTCTCCTACCCGCAGCCTTGGCACGCGCCCGGTAAAGGCTTCCTGTTTCTCCATACAAGCTACGAAGACGGGCGGGCTCTCTTCTGGCAGACAAGCCCCGACGGAGTCACGTGGTCGGAGCGCTCGCGCCTTGCCTTCATTGAGCGTGGACACTATCAGGTGAGTTGGCGAAAAGGGAAAAAGGTAGGCACCGCATTCAACTACCATCCAACGGCCTTCCACGGAGACGCCGAAAAGAGCGGCCTGAACTGGCGGACGAATCTCTACTATGTCGAAACAGACGACATGGGCAAAACGTGGAGAGCAGCTTCAGGCGAGGTGATTACTCTGCCCCTCGGAACATCCGATAACCCAGCCCTCGTGAAGGACTATGAGGCTCAGGACACGCTGGCCTACATGAAAGACCTGGATTTCGACCAGGAGGGGCGGCCGATCATTCTGCATGTTACCGCGCGGACATGGGAGCCCGGCCCCCGGCACGGCCCGCGCGAATGGCGCCTGGCGCACTGGACGGGCACGGACTGGGCCATACACACGATCACCGCATCGGACAGCAACTACGACACGGGCTGCGTTCATGTCGAGCCCGACGGGACATGGCGCGTCATCGGGCCCACGGAGCCAGGCCCCCAGCCCTTCAATCCTGGAGGCGAGGTGGCAATGTGGACTAGTGTCGATCAAGGCCAGACGTGGGCCAAGGTGCGGCAACTCACGCGTGGGAGTCTTTTCAACCACACCTATGTCCGAAAGCCTGTTAACGCCCATCCAGACTTCTACGCGTTCTGGGCCGACGGTCACGGACGGCGTCCGTCGGAATCGCGCCTCTATTTCTGCGACAAGACTGGCGAACACGTCAGACGCCTACCGTACATCATGGATAAGGCCCCAGCCATTCCAGAAGTCGTGGAGTAGTCCGCTGTTCTCGCACCGCACGACGAGACTACGCACACGCCGTGCGGTGCGACACACTTCGCATCACAGATATGGCGTTGGAGCATTGGACAGAGCGCCTCACAACCTCCTCGTCCCCTCATGCCGGATAACAGGTGAGTGAAAAAGCCGCGGCGCACGCGTTGACGTGTGAGACATCCAGGGCGGAACGGTAATCGTGGGCAAGGCCGCCTGGAAGGCCGGAAAACGGCAAGAATGAAACTCGCCGCCGTGGCCCAAAGGCACGGCGGCGAGCACCGTGTGAACAAGGATTATATGTTGATGGCAGCGTTGACGACGATCTGAACGTCGGCCGCGCTCACGTAGCCGTCGCCATCGATATCGGCCTTCGTGGCAGCCTTGTCGGCGCCGAGCAAAGCGTTAACCACCTCTTGCACGTCCAACGCATCCACGACACCATCGGCGTTGACGTCTGCCTGTGCCTTCGAGACGCCCGTAAACGTGAACGCCTCCGAGAGCGTCGCGGAACCGTAGCTGGTAGCCACGGTAACATCAACAGTACCCGGCGCACCGACGGCCGGCGAGACAACCTGTATGCCCGTGTCACCGAGCGAGCGGATACTGCGGGCGGGGACGCTTCCGAACATGATCTCTTTGGGGTACGACAGGAACTCGCCAAGGAGCGTCACTGTCGTCCCGCCTGTTGCGGGCCCTTCATCAGGCGTGATGGAGTTCACCACGGGCGTCGCGAGAATGGTAACCCTTGGAGACTGAGCAACCGACCCAGAAAGACCCAGAAAGGAACGCGGAACCACCGTGAAAAACCACACCTCACCCGGCTGCGTAACAGAAGGCGGGATGACCGTCTGGTCTGTCAGGCCTGTGACGAGTGCGCTGTTGCGGAACCACTGGATAGATGACGCCCCCTCGCTGATCTTTCCCGAGTAGGTGTCAAGCTTTGACGAGAACTCGTACTCCGCTTCCAACTGAGCAGTTGTGCTAACTCCGCGGTCCACATCCGGGGTACCGTCATCGGGATTGGTACGGATCTTCAGATTGGACGCTATAGGAAGCGACGCGACGTTATAGACAACGACAGAGGCATATTGAAACACCTGTTTGGTACCGGCGAAGGCGGTGAACGTCATGGTGTAACTGCCGGCACTGCTCGAGCCAGTCTGCCAGCTAAACGTCCCGGTACCGTCGCCATGATCGGTGAAGTCCGCCCCCCAGGGCAGGCCTGAAACCGTGAGTACGGGAGTGCCCACCAATGAAGTTGATACGACCTCGAACGTCACCTCTTCGTTCTCGCTCGCGTATTGAATGGGGATTGGCTCGAGCAGGAGTTCGGAAGGCACATCGAAGTCGGACAGATCAGACTTGAGCACCAGGTCCGTGAACGGATCGATCGGCACACCCCGGCCGTCCGACAGCCCGCAAACGGCGTTCTCCGCGTATACCTCGCCGTAAGTAATGCGAATCTTGCCGCTGTAGAACAACTCGAGCTGCACGGAATTCCTCAACGTGGCGCCCCATTCCGGCACTTGCTCGAACGTGAAGACAGCCCTGTCCGCAAGCAGCTTATACCAGACCTCGCCACCGCTGGACGGCAGCAAGTCGGCGAATAGGAAAGAGATCCGACGCGTATTGAAGTGGGCCGCGAGTGACGGTGCCTGTCCCTCCCACAATGCATACTCGCTGGTAGGAACGGGCTCAAAGGCCATGTAGCCGTTAGCGGACAGGTAGACTCTATCGTAAAGTCCCCCAAAGTACGGTACATTCCTGTCGAGGTCCACTGCGACGGTGCTCTCATCGGTCATCGGTACGCGTATGGAGCCTTGCTTTGCAACAGGGAAAGTGAAAACGTTCTTCGTAACATAGCCCGAGTAAGTCTCGTAGCCGATGTACGACTCGGGCCAGCCTGATTCAAAGGCTTCAGGGCTGATGCCTTCGTGATAGAAGGTGATCTGGGTGTGGGACAGGTCGGTGCCTGCCTGGAAAGCTTCCGTACAGAAATCAGGTACGTCTTCTCCCACTACCACCCGCGCAAACGCCTCACCCGTCGCCACCAACGTATACGCCTTCGCGCTACTGTATATACTGTCGACAGAACTCATAGCGAAGAGGCCGTAGAAGTAGTCCGCGCCAATTGAAAGCGGGTTAGGGCTTTCGCCATCGAACCAGGTCTCAGCTAGACCCGAGTAGATGAGCGTCCCATCGCTTTCGTCGACAGGGAACTCGCTCTCTTTGCGCAAGACGCGATATTCCTGGAACGCGCTCGAAGCGGCTGGCTGCAACCGCAGTCCCACCACGCCCGTGTTGAGCTGCGGCATTGCACGGAAAGCCGACACTGAATCGCTGTCGCTCAACACGGCGATCTTGACGGCCTTACACGCATTCCGAACGTTCTTACGCTCTTCCCGCGCTAGACCGAGGTTCTGAGCGGCACGCCTCAAGGCCGCATAAAGGTCGTAGTAATCCGCAGCGGGGCCGAGCAGGTGTGTCTGGACCTCGTAGAACAAGTCAGCCACGCGAGAGATCCCCATTGCGTCAATCTGGAACCCATTGAAGGTGTCCCCGTCAGTGAGCAAGTAGGCAAGCTTGGTGCCCACGCTCATGTTGTGGTGAACGCCGCCGTAGTCGTAGACGCCCTCATACCAGCCAGCCCCTTGGTATTCGCTCGGCATCTGAAGGTAGCCCTCGTCGGGGAAGAAGTTGACGGCAAACGCGGGATTCTTCATGTCGCGCAGCGCGCCCTCCGGCAAGTCTTCTCCCATCTGCCAGCGCACATCGTCCGTATCGGTGCCCGCACCGTTGGTAAGGTCGACGAACTCCCCCCACATATCAGAGAACGCCTCGTTGATGGCGCCAGACTCGTAGGAATATATCAGGTTAGATTCGTGCTCGGTGACGCCGTGCGTCAATTCGTGGCCCGTGACATCGTCAACGGCATAACCGGTGCCGAACAGCATGCGCTGCGTGTAAGACCAGTAAGCATTGGCAAACGCCAAACGCACGCTGGCGACCAGCGTCATGCCTAGGCCGTCGATACTGTCGCGGCCGTGCTCATTCAGATAGAAGTCATACGTGTCGCCAAGGTAGTCGTAGGCCTTATCGACCTCCTCGATATCTGTCGGCGGATCGCCCTCGACCCGCGCCAAGGTCGCGAGTTCGTTCAAGGTGTTCCCGGCGTCATACACCTCCCGGTACTTGAGGTCATGGGTAAGGGGGTAATTGAACGTGACGCTACCCGTGTGAGCATCCACAAAGACCACTTCCGCAAAAGGAGAGGCGTCTTCGGGACCCGCGACAATCAGATGCCAAGCCAAACAGGTCGCGCCGGACCCGCCCAAGACCGCCGGCGCCAGAATCATTAGATCAGGCTCTGACGCGGTGATGGCATTCGCGGCCAGACCGGACTCCTTGACGGCCCAACGAATGGCCGTTTCCCGGGCGCCGGCCCCGCTAATAATCGGCTCTACGGACAAAACGCCTTCGTCGAGAGGCTGCGTATCGCGGAGAATATCACTGAGCACGAAGGCCACGCCGCTGGTGTCCGTTACTTGGACGATGACCGATGCCCCAAACACGGGCACATCGCCATAACGCTGCTGGAGACGTACGAAGGATTCCCCCGTGCCGCCCTTTCTCAAGCGGTCGGCGTCAAGGGCCACTCTAGCGCTCGTGATGCCAAACGCGGCGCCGTGCGCGGACATGAAATCCGTCGAGACTTTCTCGGGAGAATCGGCGGTCTTGCGCAGTGAAGCATCCGTCTCGAATTGCGCGCCATCCGGCGCGTCGATGGACCGGACGTATCCCGACTCAGTCGTCACGAGCAGGGGAGGCTCCGTGGCGCTGGGTGCTCGGAGGGTGCGGACCAGAGCCTTCACGGCCTCGGGGTCCGCTGCCGATTGCTGCGCAAGCGCCTCCACAGCCGGCACTAGCGCCACAATCAAGGTCACGATGAAAAACTTGGCACGCATGATCGTCCTCCGACCTGGCTCATGTAAACGCAGGATGCACCCCCTCGTCCTCCGTGCGGGATAAGAGGTCACAACTTCTCTGATGCGCAAATAGGACTCCACCCTTTCGTAGCGCCACCCCGACACGAATGGCATGACGCGGCACTACTGCTCGGTGGTGTTCTCTACTGAATAGTTCTACAACAATAACATGAGACCTGTCAAGGGTTTCGCGGGGACGTAGCCTACGTTTCGCGTGCGTCAAGACCGTTGAGCACCCCCAACGATCACCGTGCTCTTTGCACACCACAGACCTCCATATTACGACGTTGACCGGCCAAAGAAGGTGACATTCTGCGGGGCAAGGACACCAAGACGGCACGAACA
The DNA here is from genome assembly GCA_963674865.2 of Candidatus Hydrogenedentota bacterium. Classification (GTDB taxonomy): domain Bacteria; phylum Hydrogenedentota; class Hydrogenedentia; order Hydrogenedentales; family SLHB01. The sequence goes on along the minus strand of CAXXYE010000009.1, from coordinate 1,268,186 downwards.
GTGATGATAATGGGCCTCTTGTCAAGAAAAGTCGGCCAAATCAATACCGCCCCGCTTAAGGCACAGGGAAGAACCGTCGATATGAATAAATGAATGTAGCTGGCTTCCAGGTAAAGGGGAGCGACTCAAGTGGAAATCCAACTCGATACACTCGGGTGGGCCGGACTCCCCCAACAGGCCCGCCCAACCGCCGCAACACCTGCAAGGAAGAATGAAGACGGTACTGACGTCGTCGAAGGGCAAGCAGATGCCGAGACTTTTGATGCGGTACTGCAAGCGTTTGATCTGTCGACGGAGGGGCGGCCGCTGCTGGAGTCCGTCTTCGAGTTGAGCGACGCCGAACGTCCAACCTTCCTGCAACTGGTCGCCGAGCTCTTGCGCAGCGGTGTTGTCGGCATTGAAACACTCGAGGTGAACGGCGAGCCATATAAGAGCTTCGTCACCACGCGACTCGCGGCTCCCGAGTTGCGGAATGCCCGCCTCTGGCGGAGCGAAGCGGCCCCGCCGCGAGTCTTGGACCGCAGCGCCTGACGATCCCGCGTCGGCCGCGCAGTCCAGCACACGCCCCTTGACTCGGTGTCCTCCGAGTGAATAAGATCGCCCGCGGCTGGTTACCCATGTGTCAATACCTCAGGGAGGCTCTTTTTTCACGATGCTTGAAGTGAAGGGATTTCGCGCGTTTCGTTTCAGTCCCGAGAAGGTCGGAACACTGGATAACGTGATCACGCCGCCGTACGACGTCATCAGCCCCGACGAGCGCCGTGCCTTCACGCAGCGGAGCCCCCAGAGTATGGCCCATCTGCTCCTGCCCGAAGCCGCGGAAGGGGTAGATCGCTATGAACGGGCCGGCCGCTTGCTGGACTCCTGGATCGCGGACGGTTTTGTTCGGCAGGATCCCGAGGAATCGATCTACCTGCACGAACAGCAGTTCACGGGCCTGGACGGAGCACAGTACGTGCGGCGCGGGTTCATGGCAGTCACCCGTCTTCCCGAGGCAGATGAGAAGCTGGTGCTGGGCCATGAACGAACCTTCAGCAAGCCCATTGAGGACCGCCTGTTCCTGACGGAAGCCACACGAGCGAATCTCGGCGTCATATTCGTCCTTTATGCCGACCCGGACAACTCTTTGGCCGCGCATGTGGCGCCTCATTACGAAGCCGCGCCCGAGAGTGAGGCGGCTGTCCCGGATGGAACAACCGTGCGGCTATGGCGAGCGCCCTGCGACGCCTTCATGAAGGATTTTTTCCAAGACAAGAAACTCTACATCGCGGATGGCCACCACCGGTTCGAGACGGCCATCACCTATCGCGATCGGATGCGGGCACGCATGGGGGCCGATGGGAAAGGGCTATATGACTACACCCTGATGGGTTTCGTATCTTTCTCCGATCCGGGCCTCAAGATCTATCCCCCCCATCGCCTCCTTGATCCCCCCCCGGGATTCGATGCCGGCGAATTCCTCTCGGCTTTGGAGAAGTGGTTCGACGTCATGCCCGCAGGAGATGATCTCGAAGAAGGCGTCCGGACAGCCGCGAACTGCGTCCTCGGACTCGCGCTCAATGGCACGGGGCGGTATCTCCTGAAGCTCAAATCCGTTGATCGAGCCGCATTCCTCGGGGATGACAAGGCTCCGGCGTGGCGGGATCTGGACGTGGCCGTGCTGCACCGCGGCATCATCGAGCGCATTCTAGGCCTGCCCGAGGATACGCAACTCACCTACGAGCGTTCGGCGTCGGTAGCCCTCGAAAAAGTCAGAAGCGGCGAGAAAGGGCTTGCTTTCCTACTGAAAGCCGTGCGGCCGGAGCAGGTTCAGGCCTGTGCCCAGGCGAAGGAACCCATGCCCCAGAAGTCCACCTACTTCTTCCCCAAGATTCCTTCCGGCGCCGTCATCTACCGGATGGCCTAAGCCAAGACGAGCTATTTCAGAAGCTTGCGCCCTTCAGAGGACTTGATCCCGCTGGTGATACGATCGAATGATGCTTCGTTGCTACACGCCGAAACCGCCTCCTCACGGCTGACAACGCCCTTCTGGAAGAGGTCAACCGCGTACTGATCGAAAGACTTCATGTCACTGTCGACCTCGATGATGTCATGCAACTTGCTGACTTCCCCCTCGAGAACGGCGTCCCGCACGATAGGCCGCCCGCCGAGCAGAATCTCGAGACACGGGACACGGCCCTCCCCCTTGCGCTTCAGAAGACGTTGGCAGACAATTCCCCGGAGCGTGTAGGCAAGCTGCTGGCGGATAACATCGCGCTCCGCCGGCGGAAAGAAACTGATGACGCGGTTGACGGTGTCGACGGCCGTCATCGTATGAAGCGTCGAGAAGACAAGGTGGCCCGTCTCGGCCGCGCTGATGGCCGCGCGAATGGTTTCCACATCCCGCATCTCACCCACCATGATCACGTCCGGATCTTCGCGGAGCGCGCCGCGCAGGGCATTCGCGAAAGAGAACGTATCGCGGCCCACCTGCCGCTGGGAGATGATGCTCTTGTTGTCCCGGTAGACGTACTCGATGGGATCCTCAACCGTGATGATATGCGTGTGGCGCGTATCATTAATGTGTTTCACCATTGCCGCAAGCGTGGTAGACTTGCCGCAGCCTGTAATGCCGCAAACCAGCAGCAACCCACGGTGGGCGCTGGCGATATCGCGAACCGTCGGCGGGATGCCCAACTGCTCGAAGTCGAGCGGATTCTCCGGAATGAGCCGGATGGCGAGGGCCATCGCACCGTGCTTGAAATACCCGCTCACGCGCAGATAGCCCACCCCCGCCGCGTGGAACTGGAAACTCGTCTCCCGTTCGGCGCGAAGTTTCTCCACCTCACTCTCACTGCCGAGTTGGTGAACGATATCCTCGATATCCGCCGCCGTGAGCGGCGGCATATCCACGGGCATCAACTCATTGTCGATTCGGATGTATGGTGCTGAGCCGGCCCGCAAATGGAGGTCAGACGCCCGCCTGCTCTGCATCTCCTCAATCATCCGGTTGATGTTGACGTCATAGCTCTTATGCTTAACGACCTCCACCTCCCACGACTGCGATCGCAGCGAGTGCGAGGCGAACTCCTCAATCACGGCGTCGATGGGCTTCAGGCGAGGCAGTTGGCGCCATTCAAAAGAGGGCAGCGTGATCGCGCACGTGCCGTTGTTGACTTGTACTCGCGCTCCAAGCTTGGTGGCCTCGATGGCGCCCGTGACGCGCGCCGTGTCGCTATCCGGCTTAACCTGAAAGGCAATGCGGACTACGTCAACACGCTTAGAAAGATCCGCGCCGCGCGCCGCGATCTCGCAATCGCGCGTGCGGTAGTGCAACTCTTCAGGCAGGCCGACCTCGCGCGTCAGTTCGTTGAGGCCAATCTTGAATACATCGAGGACGGTGCTGGTGGATTTACTGCCGATAAACATACTGCGATTCCGTATTCTTGCAGGAGGAGGCCACTACTATCGAGAGGTGAAATACTCAAAAAGGGACAATGGAGACTACCAAATGTTCGCGGAAAAAGTCAAAAAACGAGCGCGTTTTCACTCACTTCTTCCCGGCCCACGTGAGAAGCACAGGATGCTTACCTCAACAGCGAGAAGGCGCGCGGAGATGTGTCTAAAAGCCCCGGCAAATGGAGAGATTACATAAGAATCGCCCAGCCCGCGGCCCATGATTCCCCTACAGCCTTGTCCAGGCAACGAGGCCGCACGCCACTGCGGAGGTTTTCAGCGCACAAACGCCCGGCTTAGTGCTTATAGTGTAAACTCCATGCAGCAACGTGAGAAACTTCTTTACACCTTAAAATGAGCGTGGTATCTTAGTAATGTAAGTCTACACGGGGGATTAGTATGAGGGGTTGCCGCGCCGAGGGATGTCCATCTGCGAAGATGTCTGTCGTGCCGCTCATCGGAGTGCCGCAAATGTTGTATGCGCCGCGCAGCTATTCCTGCGTTCAGAACGGCGGCACGGCGAACAACAACATCCAGTCCGATCCGGAATTCGTGACGGAGACGTTCTACAATGCCTCGGTGGTGGATGATGATTTCAGCGACGGGAATTATGACGGGTGGACAGTCACCAGCGGCACGTGGACGGCCGCGAGCGGCTATCTCGACGCCACCACGGAGAGCTACGCCTCGATCCGCATCAGTGTGCGGAGCACCGATCTTGTCGAGTCCTTCTCCTACGAACGCGCCGCCAGCGGCAGCGACTGGTACGTGGCCATCGTCACCTTCCGGTTCTCCGGAGACACCATCGTCGAACTCTGCATCTATCCCGGGAGGATGCTCTTGCGGCAGAAGGACAATGGCGTATGGACAACGCTGGACGAGAACACCGCCGAGGACACGCTCGAAGACACATGGTACGACGTCCGCATCGAGACGAATGACTCGCACATCGCCATTTGGCGTGGGGAAAGCGGCCAGCCCCTGGCCAAAGTCCTCGAAACGGATGAGTGCACCGTCGATGTGGGCGTCAAGGTGCACTTCTATCAAGTAAATGGCGGCGACTACCATTTCGACAATATCTACATCAAACAGGAGAACAACTGGCAGGACTTCTTGCATATCGAGAACGCATCGCCCTGCAAAGATACGGGGACGAATGTGGAGTGGGACGACGAGCTTCAAGACTATGTATTTCTTCCTGAATTTCGGGACTTTGACAATCAGGCCAGTCCCTTGGGCACTTCCAACGGGCAAGAGCTCCCTCCCCGCGATATGGGCGCCGACGAGTATCCAACACCTTCAGACGCAGCCGGGGTGTTCTGGTGGGAGAACATGGCCATCGATCTGGAATGAGCAGGAGTCCTCTTGCTGTAGCGGTAATCCAAGAACCAAATGACGTCGCACGGCGCAATGTCACAGGAGGCACGAGCAATGCCACAGCGAATTCTCAGGCTCGTAATGATGCTCCACCTAGCTTTCACAGCTTCCGCCGCCGTCTGGTATGTCGACAAGGACAACACGTCGGGCACGGAGGACGGCACATCCTGGACAACGGCGTTTACCACGATACAGCCCGCCATCGACGCCGCCTATGACAATGGCGGGGGCGAAGTGTGGGCCGCCGAAGGAGTCTATGACGAACGGCGCGAATCGGTTCGCGATGTCGCCCCGGGCGACGACTTGGAGAACTGGGTGGACACGGGATCCCTGCTTATGAGGGAAGGCGTGCACTTATTCGGGGGATTCCAGGCGGTCGAGGTCAACCGAGATGCACGGGATTGGGCCACATACACAACTGTCATTGACGGCTCGACATCCCGCTCCGGCGAAGCCGCTTACAACGTCATTATTGGTGCCGACGATGCAGCGCTCGACGGTTTCACTGTGCGTGGTGGTAGCGGGAATCCGCCAATTGGCCCCACTTACGCGACCGCGCGCAGCGGAGCGGGCCTGTTGAACTCCGGGACATCACCGACAGTTCTTAACTGCGTCTTCGCGGACAATAGCGCCTACGCTGGAGCGGCTGTTGCCTGTTCTGGAGCGGCTTCCGTCGTTGCCGATTGCCGGTTCACTGGAAATACCGCGACATATGGAGGAGCTGTTTCGCTTGCCGACAACTCAGATTTCTATCGGTGTCGCTTTGACAACAACGTGGCTGAGATTGCGGGAGGCGCCATCCACCTGGGCACTTCCAGCTTTGCCACGATAACGGACTGCACATTTGAGGCAAACCAGGGAACAGTAAGTATCCCCCGGCAGAGCCGGGGGCTTTACCGTGTGAGCCGCTCAAAGCGGCTGCGCTGGGCGCTAGCGCGCTCGCGCGTTGGGGCCACCCTTATCGGGTGGCTGTCAGCGTAGCATATCCATCTGGTCCAGGCGGCGGTCTTCCTGCTCCTGCCGCCTGATGTAGTCCCGTATCACCTCCTCGTCTCGGCCCAAGGTAGAAACGAAGTAGCCCCGTGCCCAGAAGTGCTGCCCCACGAAGTTGCGCTTGCGCTCACTATAGACCCGAGCAATGTGAATCGCGCTCTTCCCTTTGACGTAGCCCACCACCTGCGATACGGCGTACTTCGGGGGAATCGTCAGCATCATGTGCACATGGTCGGGCATCAGGTGACCTTCCTCAACCCGGCTCTCCTTTCTCAACGCAAGTTCCCGAAACACCTCACCCAGGTGCTCCCGCAGCGCCTTATACAGCGTCTTCCGCCGGCCTTTCGGGATAAACACCACATGGTATTTGCACTCCCATTTCGTGTGACTTAGACTCTGGTAATCGTCCATCGATGAACTCCTTTGCGTGTGCTTGAGCGGCTCACGCCTAGGAGTTTCGTCGATGGACTCCTGGAACTGTCAAACTTCGGCTGCCTCCCCGGCACAGCCGGGGGGTCTCCCAACGTTAGGCTAGGTGGGGTCATATCCTCCTATGGAGGGCGTGGCAGTTTCTTTCGTTGCATCTTTCGAAACAACCGCGGCTGGAGTAGCGCCGACGAGCGCTTGGGCCCGGGCGGCGCAGCATACGTGTATTGGGCCAACTTGTCTTTTGAGAACTGTGTTTTCGACACCAACGCAGCCAGCAACGGGGGTGCCATTTCAGGCATGGGCGAGTACCTCAGCGAAGGGCCAGCGTGGACGACATCCGTGTACCTGACCAACTGCACCTTCTACGGCAACACGGCGGCGGGTACGGGCGGGGCATTGCGGCTGGATGAGGTGGAATATGACGTGCGCAATTGCATCTTCTGGGGCGACACGCCCGACGAGATCGACTTGTCCGGCAACGGCATAGGCTCGGTGACATACTCCCTGGTGGAGGACGGGCATACGGGTGAGGGCAATCTCTCCACCCCGCCCCTGTTTGTCGATGCTTCCAACGGCGACTTCCACCTCAGAACCGCCTCGCCGGCCATCGACACGGGAACAAGCGACGACGCCCCCGACATGGATCTCGACGGCGTCGCCCGGCCTCAGGGCGACGGCTTCGACATGGGCGCCTACGAATACGACGGCCCGCCAGCATTAACATTGACGCTGGCCATCGAGGGCCAAGGCGAGCTGGAACCGCCTCCCGGCGAACACACCTACACCGAGAATGATGTCGTGACGCTTGAGGCCACGCCCGCCGACGGCTGGCTATTCGATCACTGGGAGGGCGATCTGACGGGCTCAACCAATCCAGTCGGCCTCACCATCACGGCCGATGCCACCGTGACGGCGGTGTTCGTCGAGATTCCCACGTTCACCCTCACCGTCTCCGTAGTGGGGCAGGGGGACGTAACACCACCCCCGGGCCAGTACACCTACACCCAAGGTGACGTGGTGACGCTGGAAGCCACCCCGGCCGACGGCTGGTTATTCGATCGCTGGGAAGGCGCCTTGACGGGCGCCACCAACCCCGTGGACCTCACCATGACCGCCGATGCTACCGTCACCGCGGTGTTCACCGAGATCCCGACGTTTACACTGACTGTGGTCGCCCATGGATTAGGGGATGTGATCCCGCCCGTCGGCTACCATACCTATACACAGGGCGACATCGTCACCCTCGAGGCCACCCCCGCCAACGGCTGGTTGTTCGATCATTGGGAAGGCGCTCTGACAGGCTCAACCAATCCCGCCGCCCTCACCATCACCAATAACAGCACCGTCACGGCCGTGTTCATCGAGATTCCCACGTTCGCCCTCACCGTCTCCGTCCAAGGGCAGGGAGACGTGGATCCGCCCCCCGGCGAACATACCTACAGCGAGAATGATGTCGTCACTATCGAAGCCACCGCGGCCAACGGCTGGCTATTCGATCACTGGGAGGGCGATCTGACGGGCTCAGTCAATCCCGTGGACTTCACCATTACCGACGATGCCGCCGTCACGGCCGTATTCGAGCGTATTTGCCCGCTCCCCTACGGCTGCGCCGGAGCCGCCGGGATGCTGCATGCCGCCCCTCGTGCCTTTGCGTCCGCCGACGCCCTATGCTTGGCCCTTATGCCCCTGGCCTTGCTCTTTCTGGCGCATAGACGCCGGATAACGCCCGTCTGCCGTTACCATCGCTCGTGACAAGGCCAATCCGATACGTAGCGCGGGCATCGTTCCGGTTGTGGCGCCGGCATCTTGCCAGCTTAGGTATCGCGTTCCCTCGGCATCGAGCCCGCGTGGGCGTATTGGTGGGGCTTGGGCGAGGCTTGCGCGTTTTCAAGCTGAAGCTTGAACTCCAAACGCGTCTCGGGTGATGGGTTTGATTGGCCGGATAGGACTTGGTGCGTCTGTGGTCACGCAGGAGCGTGACCCTCCCATGTCGCGCCCCTCCAGGGCTTGAACGGTGTAATGCGGCTGTTTCCCGGCGCGTTGCGCCGGGCTGGTATGCAAGGCCCTTGCAGGGCCGGGATTCAGCCGTCTATGGGGCCGCATCGGTGTCTATCTGTGGCTATGCTTACATGCGGTGGGAACGAGAGCCGGCGTTTTCAGTGCGATCTTAGGTTGTGTTATAGTGCCGATGTTCGATTCACCGTTTTCCCTCAAGATCTAAGGATTTTGCGCTGATGTTACAGGATTTCAAGCTTGTTGAGCCTCGGTTTCTCCCGCCGTTGGATCAGGGATTCCGGCCCGCCGTGTTGGCGAACCGCGCTTTCTTGAAGGAAGTGGCGGATTCAGGCGAGGGGGCGCCCCTTGTCCTCGGACTCGAGCGCAGCGACGGTTCCGTGTCGCGCTACGAAACGCAGGTGTTTCCGGACGGGCATCCGCGCGCCGGCGCCAATCTGATGTACGCCGAGCGGCTGCTGAAGTTCCTCTTGTGGCAGCGCGGAGGCTGGAAGGTATACGTCGGCGGCCCATGCGGCATCGGAGACTACCTGGCGAAGTGCTATGCGCCCGACGGCGAGCGCGAGTTCGACTTTCATTTCATGGGTGAAGACGTTTACGAACACACCTTTACGGTGGTGTCTTGTTCGCCCGAAGCCGTTCCGGATGAGCAGGAGGCCACGCGGCCTCTTGGCAGGCATCTGGACGGGTGTCGCATCGGCTTCGATCTGGGGGCGTCCGATCGCAAGGTATCGGCCGTGGTGGACGGCGGAGCGGTGTTCAGCGAGGAGGTCATATGGGAGCCTCGCAAACAGAGCGATCCCGCCTATCACTATGAGCAGGTTATGCAGAGCCTGCGTTCGGCGGCGGAGAAGATGCCTCGCGTTGACGCCATTGGCGGCAGCTCGGCGGGGGTGTACATCAACAATCGCGCCATGATCGCCTCGCTCTTCCGCGGCGTGCCCAAGGAGCGCTTCGACAACGTCAAGAACCTTTTCCTGCGCATTCGGGATGAGATGGGCGTGCCGCTCGAGATCGTGAATGACGGCGAGGTTACGGCCCTGGCCGGCTCCATGTCCCTTGAGGATAACGGCGTCCTCGGCATTGCGCTCGGCTCGAGCGAGGCCGGTGGATACGTCACGATGGACGGCAACATCACGGGCTGGCTGAACGAGTTGGCGTTCGCGCCGGTGGATTACAGTCCCGAGGCGCCGGCGGATGAGTGGTCGGGCGACAAGGGCGTGGGCGCGCTGTACTTTTCACAGCAGTGCGTGTTCCGCCTTGCGCCGAAGGCGGGGATCGAGCTCCCAAGCGACGTCACGGACGCCGAGCGGCTCAAGGCCGTCCAGGAGAAGCTCGAAGCCGGCCATGAGGGCGCGAGGAAGATCTGGGAGTCCATGGGCTATTACATGGGCTACGCCATCGCTCATTACGCCGATTTCTACGACCTCAAGCATGTGCTCGTTCTCGGGCGGTGTACGTCCGGCACGGGCGGAACACTGATCGTCGACGGCGCGAAGGAAGTCCTGGCGAGCGAGTTCCCGGAACTGGCGGCATCAGTCAACATCCAGTTGCCGGACGAGCAGGCCCGCCGCGTGGGCCAATCGATCGCCGCGGCCAGCCTTCCCTCATTGGATTAGACACGGCCCCACGGCCCAATACGTTGTGGAGACAGTTGTTATGGAGCAGCAAGTGGCTTTCAAGAGCGCTACGGCGTCGGTATTTGTGCCGGACGGCGTCCCGGCAGGGCAGGCACTGGCGCGTACAACTCATCTCGGCTTCGGCGCCCATCAGGATGATCTCGAGATCATGTCATTTGAGGGCATTCTCGCGTGTTTCCAGCAGCCTGACAGGTGGTACACCGGCGTTACCGTGACGAATGGTAGCGGCTCGCCCCGGGATGATGTCTACCGCGATTACACCGACGACGCCATGCGCGAGATTCGCGCCGGAGAACAGAAGAAGGCGGCCGTCGTGGGAGAATACGCGGCGCAAGTCTTGCTGGATTTCCCGAGTTCGGCGGTGAAGGATCCGAACAACGACGGCCCGCTCGCGGATATCGGCGCCATCCTGGCGGCGGCGCGGCCGGAGGTTATTTACACGCATAACCTCGCCGATAAGCATGACACACACGTGGCCGTCACCCTTCGCGTCATCGAGGCGGCGCGGCGCCTGCCCGCCGAGCAAAGGCCCAAGCGGCTGTTCGGCTGCGAGGTATGGCGGGATCTCGACTGGATGACTGACGCCGATAAAACCGTTTTCGACTGCTCAGGCCACGAAAACCTCCAGGCGGCGCTTCTGGGCGTATTCGACTCGCAAGTGTGCGGGGGAAAGCGCTACGACCTCGCCACGCTTGGCCGCCGCAGAGCCCACGCCACATATTTCGAGTCCCACGGCGTGGACGCCACGACTGGGACGAACTTCGCCATGGATCTCTCCGTCTTGCTGGAAGACACGACGAAGGACCCCCTGACGCATATCGAGGAGCACATCGAGCGCTTCGCCGCGGAAGTGCGTGAACGCGTAGCCAAGCTGAAGTAGCCGTGTAGATGAAACGCCGCCAGCGTGAAGAAGGGGATATGGCACATCCGGCGTATCCTGCAAAATGCACTCGCGGAGCCCTGCCCTGCTTTGCCGTAACCGTCGCGGTATTGCTGATCTCGGCGTATCTGCTGGCAGGGTGCAATCCCGGCAAGGCAGGCTCCTTGCAGCGTAAGGGCGTTATCACGTTTGCGCCCAACATCACGGAAACCGTCTTCGCCCTTGGCGCGGGAGATCGCGTGGTCGCTGTAAGCTCCTTCTGCGACTACCCGCCGGCCATTGCCGCGCTTCCGCACGTTGGAGGCCACATCGATCCGGACCTCGAGAAGATCACCCTACTCAATCCCGAGTTGATCATCGTTCAGGGCAAGCATTCGGTGATGGCCGAGCTCTGCGAGAAGAATGGCATTCCCATCGCCCACGTGGACATGGACAGCCTCGACACCGTCTACGAAGGCGTTCTGACGATTGGACAAGCCCTCGGATGTCCCACGGAAGCAGAGGTGCTGAATAGCCGCATTGAGAACGAGCTGGAGAGCGTGCGGGAAAGCGTAAAGGGGCTCCCGCATCCAAAGGTTCTCCTCATCACGGCGCGGCAAGATCATAACTTAAACACCTTGTACACCGTTGGCGGCCCGTCCTTTCTATCTGAGCTGCTCGCCGTGGCGGGAGGCGAGAACATCTATGGCGACGCGGATCAGCCTTATCTCGAAGCCTCGAAAGAGACCGTGGTTGTTCGAGCCCCGGACATTATCCTCGAATTCCACGCCGGGGAGGAGTTGAGCGACGACGAATCCAAGCGGTACGTGGCGGATTGGGAGCAGCTCCCGTCCTTACCGGCCGTCCGCAACGGGCGCGTCCATCTCATCACCGAGTCCCACGCGATGCGCCCGGGCCCACGAGTGGCAGAGATTGCACGCCTCCTCGCCGCCCTTCTCCATCCCGAGGGAGCCGCGCCGAAGCCATGAGCCGCTGCCTCAAGGCCGAGGGTGTCGCCTTTGCTTACGAGTCAGGCGCGGACGTGTTCCACGATGTGTCCGCCGCCGTAGCCAGCGGCGGCGTCACGGGAATCGTCGGGCCGAACGGCTCGGGCAAGAGCACGCTGCTCCGCGTTCTTTGCGGCCTGCTGAAGCCACACGCGGGGCGTGTGCTTCTCGACGGTGCGATGCTGGACGGCCTGTCCAGCATTGAGAGAGCCCGCGTCGTAGGATTCCTTCCCCAATCGGTGGATCCCGTGTTCGTATTGTCTGCCTTCGAGGTGGTTTGCCTGGGCCGGTATCCACGGGCCGGGCCCTTGGCGGGCCTGCGTCCACACGACAAAGAGGTCGCCGCCCGCTGCATGCGCGATACAGAAACAGAGGGCCTGCGGGATCGCGATTTCTCGACGCTATCAGGCGGCGAGCGCCAGCGCGTTCTCCTGGCAAGTATCCTCGCGCAGGAGCCCGAACTCCTCCTGCTCGACGAGCCGACCTCGGCCTTGGACATTCACCACCAGGTGCACATCTTTGTGCTCCTCCGGCAACTCGCCGCGGAAGGCTACGGCGTCGGCGTGGTAACGCACGACCTGAACCACGCCGCGCAATTCTGCGATAACCTATTCCTACTCGGTGAGAGAACAGGACTCGTGGCGTCCGGCGCACCTGAGGCCGTCCTGACGGAGAAGCTCCTGTCCTCGGCCTACGCGGCGCCCATCCAGGTTGCGGATCACCCCATCACGCACACGCCGCTTGTGTGCGCGGAAGTGCCGGAGGCGAGGTCACGATGAGGGACGCGTTCCGCATCCGGCTAGGTTGGCTCCTCGCCGCGTTCGCCCTCGCCGCGGTCGTCGCCAGCGTCCTGGTAGGCTCTGAATCGTTGAGTGCGGCGCAGGCCTGGCGGGAATGGCGGGCGGGCATTCCGCTCCCCGAGGCACCCACACTGAGCGTGTTCATCAACCAGCGGATGCCGCGCACGTTGACGGCCCTGTTGGCCGGCGCCGGCCTCGCCCTCGCGGGCTGTTCCTTCCAGGCCCTGCTGCGCAATCCATTGGCCACGCCCTACACCCTCGGCGTCGCAAGCGCGGGGTCGCTCGGCGCGTACGTGGCCCATGTGTTCGCGCTCGGGACATCGGTGACCTTTCTCAGCTTCGGCACCGTGCAGGCGTTCGCATTCGCATTCGCCGTGGCGGACGTCTTGCTGATTTACGGCCTCGCCGTCCGCAAGTCCCGCGTATCGCCCACGGTGCTGCTGCTGGCCGGCGTGACGCTCAACATGCTGGCCGGCTCAGGCATCATGTTCATGCGGCATCTGGCCAGGCCGGAACACCTAGTCACCATGGAGCGCTGGCTCATGGGCGGCGTGGACGTCATAGGATTCGATCCGGTACTCGTGCTCTTGCTCAGCGTGACGCCGTGCGCCGTGGTGCTGCTGGCGCAGGCCGCCAAGTTTGATCAACTTGGCTTCGGGGCGGAATTGGCGGCGGGACGCGGCGTCAACGTCAAGCGGCTCCAAGCCGTCACGTTCGTTGTCGGCTCACTGATGACGGCGGTAATCGTCTCCGAGGTCGGGCCCATAGGATTCGTCGGCCTCATCACCCCCCACGCGGTAAGGACATTTGTCGGATCGCGTCACCGGATCCTGATGCCGCTCAGTCTCCTGGCGGGGGCGGGATTCCTCTGCTGCTGCGACATCGTGGCCCGGGTGATGCTGCCGGGCGAGACGCCCATCGGGATCGTCACCTCGCTCATCGGAGGGCCGTTCTTCATCTACCTCCTCGTCCGCCGAAAATTCGCGGACTGAGCAGTTTCTGCCTCCTCTCAGCCATTGCGCGGCCATGTTTTGTATGGCACAACACAAGCGCCTATAATCGCGTTTCGCGGCGCCTGGCTGACAAACCATCTCCATGAAGGGAAAAGTCCTATGCCGATGGAGGTTGTCTTGGGAGACTCCCTGACGCAATCCGTCCCGTTTTCACGTGTCTCGGCGCCGCGGCACATGGAAATGGAAATGGCGCCCGCCTCGTTGGTTCTATGAATCTTACTCACTAAAGGAGCAGCGCTGTACTGATGTCTGTAAACACACCGTATCGCCGGGAACACGTTGAAATGGCCAAGGAATTGGTACGGGACACTCACGCCAACGGTGGGCTCGCCCCTGTGGACCTCGAGCATTTCTGGGCCGACCACGAAGAGGCAAAGAAGGATCCCTTCGGTGATGACATCCCCCAGGTGCATTTCGGGGCCATCCTGAACGGAGAATGCGTTTTCGACGAACTGGGCGTCGAGGAAGATCACTGGCGCTTTGGCCACGATGGGGATTGGCGCCTCGAACTTTCCAAGGCCTATAACGACAAGGCCGAGCAAATCGTCGGGCGTCGCATCCTTAGCGAGGAGCGCACCGACCCGAATCTCAAGTATCCTGAAACGAAGAAGCTCCACGATGTGTTTGAGGCGAAGAACGAGTGGCACGGCCAGTCCTGGTGGCTCCATCAGTCGGCCCATGATGAGGACGAGTTGGAAGCCCTCCTCGACCGCGTCGAGGCCAAAGACATACGCGCCTTCATTCTCCCCGAAAACTGGGAGCAGGAAAAGGAACGCCTCACGGCGCTCGGCATCAAGTCGCCTCTGTACCGCGGCCAACGCGGCCCTGTCACCTTCGCAGCGTCCATCTACGGCCCGGAGAACCTTGTCTTTCTCATCATGACGAATCCGGATCTCGCCGCGCGTTTCAGCCAAGTTATCTTGGATACCATGCTCGAGATCGGCCGCGTGTTGGACGAAGAGGCCGGCTATACGCCGGAAACAGCCCCCCATGGCTTCGGCTTTGCGGACGACAACTGCTGCCTCCTCAAGCCGGACATGTACGAACTGTTCGGCTATCCCGTCTTGAAGGGGATGTTCGAACGCTATTCGCCGGATCCCGAGGACGGCCGCCATCAGCATTCGGACTCGCCAATGGGCCATTTGCTCCCGGTACTCGGGAAGCTCGACTTGACGTCATGCAATTTCGGCCCTACGGTAATGCCCGATGAAATACGACGACACTTGCCCCGGGCCGTCATCCGCGGGGCACTTGCCCCCTTCACGTACAGCCGAAACGAGGAGGAAAACATCGTGCTCGAATTCCTCCGCGATTTCGAGATGACTCGCGAGAAGCGGGGCCTGTCTTGGGCCACGGCGGGCTCCATCAATAACGGTACGCGCCTGACAAGCATGCGTCTCGCCATGGCGACGATCCAACGTTACGGCCGCTTTGACGGCAAAGTATAAGGAAAGGAAATCTCGATGAAAGTGCCCGAGTTCATTTACGGCAATATCGCGCCTTGTTACACCTGTTTCAACGAGGATGAGAGCTTCGACCCGGACGGCCAGCGAAATCTCTTCGACTTCATGCTCCAGTCGGGGGAGGTTCACACCTACTTCGTCCGCGCCGGCATGGGCCAGATGTACACCTACGAGTACGAAGACGTGCGCGCCGTGGCCAAGACGGCCATCGAGCACCTAACCGGCAAGGCGCCCGTCATCATGAATTGCTCGGGCATTTGGGACGGCGACCGCAGCGCCGATCATCGGCCCGACCCGGAGGTTTACACCCAACAGGCCGTCGAGCTGAGTCAATACGCGGAGGGGCTCGGCGCGGACGGCGTTGTCCTGACGATTCCCGAGGCATTGGCTGCGCCCGATGGCGTCGATAAGGACGATGCCTACTCGCGGTATTTCGAAACCGTCTGTCAAGCCGTCAGCGTCCCTGTCGTAGCCTACCAGCCGCCGATCCCGACGGAGGTCCAGGTAACGCCCGAACTGCTGGCCCGCCTGGCCGACCTGCCCAATTTGTTCGGCATCAAGATCTCCACCAAGGACGGCTACTACATATACACCATGATTCGCGCCGCGGCAGGCAAGGAGTTTCATGTCATCACCGGCGCGGAGATGCTCTACTATGCCACCTTGTACGCGGGCTCGCGGGCCGTTATCGGGCAGGGATGCAACCTCTATCCCAAGATCCTCAACGCCGTCCTGCACCGCTTTGAGGCGGGCGATCACGACGGTGTCCTCGAGGCCCAGGACTCGACGGATCTGCTCGTTGCGAAGTGTCCGTACTCGGCCGGCGTGATGAAACGCATGGCTACGGAGAGCGGGTTCCCTGTGGGGCCCACGGCGCGCGGGATGAAGAATCACCCGTATGGCCGCAGCCGCGTCCCCTTCAACGATGAAACCTACACAGCCTATAAGACGCTTCTTGAAGCGGAATTGGCCAAGTATTAGCGCATAGCGGGCTTAAGAGCCGACTCTATCCATCCCTGCCCGGCCCAAGCCGGGCAGGGATGCCGGCTTCAGGTTTGGCGCGGCCTGCCTGAACACCGAAGACCGAGGTTTTCGCGCATTGCAGATCCCCATTCTCGAGACATTTCGCGAGCTGGATCGCGCGCCGCGCAAGTTCCTGCTGTTCAGTGCGATCAACGTCGTCTCTTGGCAATGCATAGCCGGTTCCGTACTTGTCCTTTTCGGCCGAGAGATCGGCATGCCACCCTCCTGGGTCGGCTTCCTCATGTCCTTCATGCCCTTGTCCATGACGCTGGTCGCCCTTACGGTGCCGCTCGTAAACCGCTTCGGCCCCAGGCGCCTCATGCTGACCACGTGGCTGATTCGCAACCTGGTGGCCTGCTCAGTCTTCACCATGCCGTGGGCCACCGCGCGCTGGGGGCCGCGTGCGGCGTGGTACGTCCTCCTCGCCGCAACGCTCGGCTTCTGCCTGGCAAGAGCCACGGGCGCCGGCGGCTGGTTCCCCTGGCTCCACGAGGTTGTGCGCCCGAATCAACGGGGCGTCTATTTCAGCGCCGAGACGATGGCCATCCACCTCGTAACCGTTGCGGTGACCTTCACCCTCGCGCTGATTCTGCGCGGGGATCCCGGCCCCAACCGATTCCTCTTGGTTTACGGAATCGGCATTGCCGCAGGCCTGTTCAGCCTTGTCCGCATGGCGCGCGTCCCGGGCGGCCGGGCGCTGCAAGACATCGAGCCGACTGCGGCGGTCGTTGCCTCGTACCGGGCGGTCTTTCGAGATCGCGCCTTTCTCGTCTTCGTCCCCACCGCTGCCTTGTGCTTCTCCTGTACCTCCTGGCTCGGATCATCCCTCGTCCTCTACATGCGCGATGCGCTCGGATTCCCCTCTCGCACCGTCATGGCGGTCATGACGGGCCTAAGCGCCGGGATCCTCCTCACCATCCGGTATTGGGCGCGCTTCGCCGAGCACAGCGGGAGCGGGCGCGCCATGTTCCTCACCTTGACGGCCCACTCTCTTGTGGCCCTCGCCTGCCTCACGCTCTGGCCCGGCGCACCATGGACGCGTTACGCCATCGCCCCCCTGGTGGCCTTGTCCGGTGTCTTCGGCGCAGCCTGTTGGATGGCCGCTCATCGAGCCATGCTCAACTACGTCAAGTCGCCTGGGCGCGTCGCCTACACAAACACGTGGCAGGTAGGCGCCTCGATTGTCCTGGGAATAACTCCCATTCTGGCCGGCCTCTTCATCAACGACTGGTCCCTCTGGGGCTTCCGCCTTTGCTTCCTCATCTCCGGACTCGCGGGCCTCGCCTGCGCCGCCGCCTGTCTCTGGGTGGTGAGGGACGGCGCTCCCCTTGAGATCTCCTTGACGCAACTGGCCAGCCCGGCATTGCCGATGAGGACACTGGCACGTATTCTGTGGGTGACGGTGGGCCTTGACGAAAGCAATCGCCCCCAGACCGCCACCGGCTCCCGGCCCCCGGATAGAAACCACGAGCCCATCTCTGGAAAGGACACGTCATGAGCAAGACGATCATCGTGTACTCAGCGGAGTTGTGCGGCGACTGCCAACAACTCAAGGCGTTCATGGACGCTCACGGCATCGCCTACGAGGTGCGCGATATCAAGAAGACTCCCGCCTACGCGCGGGAACTCGAAGAGACAACCGGCAAGCAGGGGGTGCCATACCTCCTCATCGACGGCGAGTGGATTCGCGGCTACGAACCAGGCCAACCCTTCTCCGAGGCCTTCGCTCGCCGACTCCTCGGACTTACGAAAGACGGCAAGGGCGGGTGACATTCCCTACGTGGTGGACATCTTGGCGTGGCGGCTTCACTCAGGCCCTCTGCCCGCAGCGGTATGTCACCGCGGGCAGCAGAAGCCTTCCCCCTCACGAGCAGATCTCGGCCTTTAGCTCGTCGAGCGCTTCGAGGATCTGCGGCAGAAGCGAGTCTAGCGCATCAAGATTGGACGCCTTGCACGCGTTCTCCGCCTGAAGCGCAAAGTCCTGGAGCGCCAAGGCCCCCACATTTCCGGCCGCTCCCTTAACGCTGTGCGCTTGACGCCCGGCCAAGTCCGTGTCCCTTTTGGCCACACCATCTTCCAATAGAACGATCTGCTTCTGCACATCCACAAGAAACGCGTCGAGGATTTCTACGACGGCGTCTTCGTCACCCATGAGGCGTTCAAGCAGGGCGTCGCGATCCAGCGTCTTCAGTACGGAGCCCTTCTGGGCCGTCCCCCCCTGCGGCCCGCTCGCGGCGGCGTTTGTCCACTTGTCTAGCACCTCGGCGAGCGCTTTGGGATTCACAGGTTTCGCAACGTAGTCATCCATGCCCGCCTCTAGACACCGCTGTCGGTCGCGTTCCATAGCGTTGGCCGTCATGGCAATCACGGGAGTATGCTTTGCCTTGCCCTCCATGGCCCGGATCTCGCCGGTTGCCTCATAGCCGTCCATTTCCGGCATTTGGCAGTCCATCAGGACGGCGTCGTAAGGGATCATCTCCAATGCGGACACAGCCTCCTTGCCATTCGCCACGGCATCAGCCTGAAAGCCGATTCTTTCGAGGATCTTCAGTGCGACTTTCTGGTTGACGATGTTGTCTTCGGCCAAGAGCACACGGATCTTTGCGCGTGCGGCCTTGCCGCGTGCGGCATTCTCGGCAAGGGTGTGGCGCGTAATGAACAAGTCTTCCTCCGAATCGCCTTCCGGGTCGCCCAGGATCGTCACCAGACTGTCGAATAGCATCGAAGGCTTGATAGGTTTGGTGAGGTAGCTAACAAAGCCCATGGCACGCACGCGCGCGGCGTCGCCCCGTCGGCCCAACGATGTAAGCATGGCCAGCCGCGTTGCGCCGATAGAGGGATCGGCCTTGATAAGACGGCCCAGTTCCTCGCCGTCCATGCCGGGCATCATCATGTCGAGAATGGCCAAGTCGAAAGGCTCTTGCTTCTCGGAGGCCTCGCGCAGCAGCGCAAGCGCGTCCGCGCCGGAAGAGGCCTGAGCGTGGCGACATCCCCATTGGCCGAGATACGCGGATACGATCCTCCGGTTGGTGTCGTTGTCGTCGACAATGAGAATCTTGCAGCCTTGTATGAGGCCGGGACTCCTTTGCGGAGCGTGTCTGACGCCGGACTGCTTCTCAAGGACCGCCGTGAATGAGAAGGTCGAGCCCTTGCCCACCTCACTCTCCACGGAGAATCGCCCTCCCATCATCTCGCAGAGCTGCTTCGATATGCTGAGCCCCAGGCCCGTGCCGCCGTATTGACGCGTGGTCGAAGCATCGGCCTGTGTGAACGCATCGAACAGCGATACGACTCGATCCGGAGGGATCCCAATCCCGGTGTCCCTCACAGAGAATCGGACGGTGGCATGACTCTCCGTCTCGTGGTCGAGGGCGGCTTCGATACTGACCTCCCCCTGCTCGGTGAACTTCACGGCGTTGTTTACCAGGTTCACGAGAATCTGCCGTAGCCGGCCCGGATCGCCTCGCAAAGCCGAAGGCACGTCGGCCTGTATATAGGACAGGAGTTCAAGTCCTTTCTCGGCCACCTTGGATGAGAGGATGTCCACGGTTTCCTGGATCGCCGTCTGGAGATCAAAATCAATGATCTCGAGATCCAGTTTGCCCGCCTCGATCTTCGAAAAGTCGAGAATATCATTGATCACCGAGAGCAGGGCCTCGCCGGACACGCGCGCCATGTTGACATACTCATGTTGCTCACGCGTGAGCTTTGTATCTGCCAGCAGGCTCGTCATGCCGATGACGCCATTCAGGGGGGTGCGGATCTCATGGCTCATGTTGGCCAGAAACTCGCTCTTGGCCTGACTAGCGTCCTCGGCGACAGATGCCATCTCTTTTGCGTGCGCAATGGCACGCTCCAGTTCGGCATTCGCCTTATCGGCCTGTTCCTTGGCCCGAACCGCGTTCTCCTCAGCCTCGCGACGCAATGCTATTTCCCGTTCGAGCTTCTCCTTGCGCTTGGCTAGTAGTTCCGCATGGGCCTTGAACTCCTCGTTCCTCGCCCTAAGTTCCTCCGTACGCCAAAGGAGCTCATCCGCGGCCTGCCGTAGCTTCCCTTCGGAACACCTCAGCGCGTTCTCCGCCTCTCTATGCTCTTCAACTTCCTTCTGGAGCGACTCGGCCACGGCGTCTCGCTCCGCCAAAGCCTTCTCGAGTTCCGTCGTCCCTCGGCCCAATTGATCGTTCACCCCGCCAAGTTCGAGGGCCCTATCCTTCACCTCCTCCGCAAGAGAGACGCGATCCGTAACATTTCGGTAGACTTCAACGCCCGCTATGATGCTCCCCTCGCCATCAAAGAGAGGGAAACAGGAGTTCTCCCAGTAGGAAGCTGTGCCATCCGCCGCAAACGCGGCCCGGTGAACGATACTGGCCTTGCCCGTTTCAAAGGCTTTGCGCAAGCCGCAGCCTTCGCACACCTGCTCCCGGCGCTCGTAGGCGGCATAGCATTTCGAACCGACGCAATCACCAAAGGCATGTTTCATAGCATCGTTCTGATACATGATGTTGAAATCTGTATCCTGGATGGTGACTCCATCAGGGAGACGGCTTACGATTTGTTCATGTAGACGAGAAATCACGTTCTTGCTCCCGTGTGCAGCGAACCACAGAACGCTACGTCAGGGCCTCATGAGACTCTACACATCTACCGAGTCAGGTATCGCGGGCCGCGCGGGCGAGCCCTCTTCCTCAAGAACTAGGCGAAGAATTTACCTTCGTCGACGAGGTCGAGTGTGGCCGTCTTGAACTTGTAAGCCTGGAGCATGAACCGCTCCGCTACCTCCTTGTCGATAGCCTCGCGGAGGAAGACGATGGTGCTAAAGAACATCGACGTACCCATGTAACATCCCCCGATACCAAACACGGTCTTGACCCCTTCCGAATCAACGAAATCTTGAGCGGCGATGATCTTCCGACCCTCGCTATCCAGCTCGGACGCGGCGTCCCGCACATAGAACACGCCGCCGAGATCCTCGAAAGTCCTGGCGACGAGTGCCGTGTCCTTGACGTCAATCCAGTCGAGCCCCGCGCCCAATTGCTTCAACAGTCGAGACATCATCGGGATTCTGCTGATGAAATCTGAGGACACAAGCGGGATGCCTACGTGTCCCTTGGATTGGCGCCGGTCATTCCATTCGGGCTTGTCTCCCCGGCTTCCCAGGAGCGATAGTACCAACGTTGTATCCTCGATCAAGTCGGCTATCCCGGCCGAGCAGGCGAGGGTTGTCACAAACTCCTTGTTTGGCTCAGGCAGGTCACGGTAGGGAATCGTGGCAAAGAGCCTCGCCAACACCACCGACTCGCGGAGCGCCTCGTAGATAACCGACATATATCCTTGCGCCGCTTCCTCGAGAACGCCGCACCCCGCGGCCCGTTCCATCACCTTGTCTTGGAGAGCAAGAGTTGTTTCCATGGACAGCGCACTGACACGACTCATGGCGGCCCTCCTCTGCTGCCCTTATTCGGGGACGCGTATCCCCGCCTGTTATTAGGAACTCCGCCGCGATTGTAGACGGTAGAGGCAAACGCGTCAAGAGCCCCGCAGGTTGCCTAGCTGAATGTCCCGTCCAGCCACTCGGCGCTGAGAGTTGTTACCGCGCATGGCGGCCCCTCAAACTCGACCTTGATCACCGGTGGCAGATTGTCCGGTGGAGCGGCAGGAAGACCGCGCAGACAAGTCCGGCTGTTCGCCATGGGCACCACTTCGAGGCGTTGGCCCGTTGTAAGCAACGTCGCAGACTTTATCCCCGGCTGCACCTTTGACACGATCAGTTCGGAGCCTGGATAGTAGAGAATCGTGAAGTAGGCCGTGCTGCCCTTACAGGTCCACATGCCGTATTGGAACATGGGCCCTTGCACACGCCCCCGCGATAGGTCGTAAAGCCCCCCTGGCTTCGTGCCGTAGATGGCCTCGCCGTGCACATCCATCCATCGCCCGACCTCCTCCAGTACACGCGTCTCGCGCCCATCGATGAGGCCGTCCGGCTTCGGCCCGACGTTGAAGAGGAAGTTGCCGCCTAGACGGACCGCGTCCACAAGGTTGAAGAGCACTTCCCCCGAAGTCTTGTTGGCCAGACTGTGCTTAAGGTATCCCCAGCCTGGGGCGTAATTCAGCGTCATGCACGCTTCCCAGGGCCGCGCTTCTTCGGCTACAACTCGCTGCTCCGGCGTTCCGAAGTCCTCCAGAAGGCCCGAGCGATTGTTGATCAGGATCTCCGGCTGCAACTCCCTGGCCATGGCATTAAGCTCTTGCGAACGCCAGAACTCCGCGGGGGTCTGCTCAAGTGCCTTCCCGCCCCACATCCCGTGACATGCGCTGCCCGGCAGACTTGCGCCGTCGTACCAGAGCAGATCCACCGCACCGTAATTGGCCATCAACTCACGTACCTGCGCATGGACCTCGTCCACCATGTTCGGTAGGTCGTTCTTGTGGGCCTCCGGACTCCAATGACACCGCCACCGCCAGTTCAAGAGCGAATAGTAGAAGCCAACCTTCAGTCCGGCGGCCCGCGCCGCCGCTGCGTATTCGGCCACCAGGTCGCGGCCGGGGCCCGTCTTTGCGGCGTTGAAGTCGTGAGTCGCGGTGTCAAACAGACAATAGCCGTCGTGATGGCGGGTCGTCAGGACAATGTAGCGCGCGCCCGCTTGCACCGCCGCCTGCGCAAGCTTCTCCGCCCAATCCGCGTCCGGGCGGAATTGCCCCGCCAAGAGGTCATACTCCGCCGGCGGGATCAGATCCCGCGCCATGACCTGTTCTCCGCGGCCAAGAACGGAGTAACAGCCCCAATGAACGAACATCCCAAACTTCGCCTCGCGGAACCAGGTGAGGCGCTCCTCACGCGTTGTCATGGACGGCATTTCGATCCTCCGGTTGAATGACACAGGATGGCGGCGCCTATTCGCCGCTTCCCGCACACTGCCTATCGGTTGGCCTTCATATTCTCATCGTACATCGCGAGGATATTGTCCGTGGGGATGTCCTCAATAAACGACTGGCTCCCGCAAAGGACATATCCGCCGCGCGGCAAAGTCAGCTCGATGTAGGAGCGGACTTCGGCTCTTACATCCGCTGTGGAACCGTGTGGGAGTGTTGTCTGCGTATCAACGCCTCCGTGGAAGCTAAGCCGATCGCCAAAATCGCGAACAAGGCCGCTCAATCCCATCCCTGCTGCCCCCACCTGGACCGGATCCAGAATATCGACGCCGTCCTCAATGAGGCTGGGGATGATATCCCTGATGGCGCCGCACGAGTGCTTCATAACCTTGCAGCCATATTCGTGAGACACGTCAAAAAACCGCTTCAAGGGCTTCCGCATGAACCGATGCCACATTTCGGGCGAGATGAAGAGTCCCCGCTGTGTCCCGAAGTCGTTGCCGAAGTAGGTGATGTCGATCATCCCGTCGGCTGCCTCAAGAAAGCGTCGCGTCGCCCGCACTTCGTAGTCCACCATATGGTCGATGATGGCTTGAATGACGTCAGGCTTTGTGCCCATCCAGATGAAGAAATTCTCCTGGCCGATCAGCCACCCCACCTCGTGGAAGAACGGACTCCACGGTGCCCCGCAGGTCGCATACCGGCCGAAATGACGCTCACAAAGGCCGCGAACCTGGGAGTAGTCCAGTGCGTCAGGATCCGGCCATGGGTGGGCATGCACATCCTCAACCGTCGCTTCCTCATCAAACGGAGAAATGTAGTCGGTGCGGCCGTCGCCCGGCTCGTTGCTTTTGCGCTTGGCCCCCCACATGGTGCGCATGTACCCGTCGGCGTCAGGACCCGTCTCAGGGTGGTAATAACTGCATGGTATGTGCCGGATGTCTACACCCAGCGCCTGAAGAAGCTCCTCTTCGTCGGCCACGCCCAACCGTTGGATGAGGCGGCCCGTCACCTCCTGAAGCGCCCCGTAATCCGCTGGTGTGCGGTCCGTCTTCTTGTGGTCCACGGCTTGCAGCACCCGCTCCCGTGATGTCATGAGTGAGCCCTCTCTACTTCCGTCATAGCTGGCGGATGGGAAACTCAGCCACCCGACAGACACCTCATCAGTCCCTCTTGTAGGTTGTGTTGGCGATCGGCGGTGCGTTCGGCCGGAATCTCAAGGTAGATATCAGTGATATCGCCCGCGCGTTCCCGGATCAACCCGCACAACATCCTCACCGTCAGGCAGTCTCCCTGCCTGAGTCCCAGACGCTCGCACCAGCGGCAATCGATCATCAGGTTCCATCCCTGCTTAGACTCGGGCGCCGCCGGCCTGAACGATGTGTCAATGGTGTCATCGCACAACCCATTCACATTGTGTAGGCATGGCTCGCAGATGGCGTCGGCGCCCAGCTCAATCGCCAGCATCGTGTCTCGATCGTCTAGAATGGCGCGTGCCACGGTATGGACGGCGTGCCCATAGGGATGTGGTGTGAATTCCGTCGTTCCGGCGCCAAAAGCAGTGATGATATCGACGAAATGATGCGGTTTGATGGCAATCGCGTTCTTCACATCACGCTCTGAAACGGCCACGAGCTCACCCTCCGCGTATGGGCAAGAGCGCCTTAGCCCATCACCGGCCTCTCAAACTCCTGCCCGCAGTACAGGCATTTCCAGTGTTTGGATGAAGAGACCCGGCGACAGCTCGGGCAGACAAGCCCCGTCTCTGTCATCCGCCCGTCTTCGACGCCATCACGCAAGTCTACCTCGTGGATCTTCGCGCGCAATTGCTCGTCAGTAAGGCCAACCTTTTCGCGAAGCACCTCCCATAACGCCTGGTTCAGCAAGGTCAGGCGCCCAATATGGTGTTCGAGTTCCCGCACGCGCCGTTGGAGGCCGGCCGTTCCCGCCGCAGGCCCACCACTGCTCCCCTGAGCTGAACCTTGCTGCATGGCCAAACCGCCTAACCATAGACCGCCCATAGGTGTATCTCCTCTTGCTGTTCTTCCCCGGCCACCACGTTACACACCCCGGCCGCATTGCGCAAACACAACTGATGGCCGGAACCTTCAAGAGGCAAGCCCTGTCAACGTGAGTTGACAGGCGGGCGAGCGGAGCACTAGTCTCTAGATAACGTTCATCCTCTTGGTGACGCACGTCTTATACCACTTCGTTTTGGACTGAGCATTGTCGACTACCGCACAGACCGCAAAGGGCCTACCCGACGACATCGCCTACCAGGAGGCCATTCTCCGCGATGTGTCGCGGACCTTTGCCCTCACCATACCCCGCCTACCTCAGAAGCTGCGGGATGTTGTCGGCAACGCATATCTCCTATGCCGGATCGCCGATACCATTGAGGATTCGGACTCGTTAACGCTCGAGCAGAAGCGCCACTTCTACGAACGGTTTGTGGCCGCTACCACGGGCGAAGGCGACTCGGAAGCATTTGGCAGCGAGTTGGCGCCTCTCTTGGCGGGGCGCACACTACCAGCGGAACGCGACCTGGTGCGTAACACCCCGCGCGTCATCCGTGTCACCCACAGCTTCCCGCCACGAGAGCAGGCAGCATTGGCGCGTTGCCTCACGATCATGTCCAAGGGCATGGAGGAGTTTCAGGAAGGAGTATTCCAACACGGCCTCCGGGACCTGCCCCATCTCGACGCTTACTGCTACCATGTGGCGGGTGTCGTTGGGGAGATGCTTACCGAGCTCTTCTGCGCCTATTCACCGGATATCGAGGCCAGGCGAGCGTCCCTCGAGCAACTCGCGGTTTCTTTTGGCCAAGGCCTCCAGATGACGAACATCCTCAAAGACCTCTGGGACGACAAAGAGCAAAATGTCTGCTGGTTGCCGCAGGACGTGTTTGACGCATATGATCTCAAGGACCTCTCTCCGGCCACCAACGGCGATAGGGGGTTCGAGGCCGGACTGGCGTATCTTATCGGGACAGCGCGGGGCCACCTCGAGAACGCGCTGAAATACACGCTGCTTCTCCCCAAGTCGGAGCAAGGCATCCGCGAGTTCTGTTTGTGGGCGCTTGGTATGGCCGTCCTGACGCTGCGGAAAATCAACAGAAACCGCGCATTCACATCGGGGGCACAAGTGAAAATCTCCCGCAGGGCCGTGAAGGCGACAATTGTCGTCACGCGCCTCTGCGGATTCAGCAACCGGCTCCTCCGGCTCGTGTTCCGCGTCGCCGCGTGCGGCCTCCCACGCCCGGCCGAAATGAGGTGAGCTGTTGCCTGACGAACAAGCCGCCTTGGACAGGGTCCTCGCGGAAGTGCGCGCCTGCCGGGCCTGCGCATCGGACTTGCCTCTTGGCCCCCGGCCCGTTGTGCGCGGGCGGGCTTCTGCGCGGATTCTCGTCGTCGGCCAGGCCCCGGGGACGCGCGTCCACGAGACAGGCCTGCCGTGGAACGACCCCAGCGGCGATCGTCTCCGCGAGTGGATGCAAGTCCGCCGCGAAACCTTCTACGATGAATCCCGCTTCGCCATCATCCCCATGGGATACTGCTATCCTGGCCGCAATCCGCGCGGCGGCGACTTGCCCCCCCGAAAGGAATGCGCCCGCCTCTGGCTACCGCGACTCCTGGCGCACCTGCCCCACATCGAACTCACCGTCCTTGCCGGAAGCTATGCGCAGAAGCACTATCTCGGCGGGCGGGCGGGAAGGACGTTGACGGAAACCGTCCGCGCTTGGCGTGACTATGCGCCCGAATACATCCCTCTCCCCCATCCATCCTTCCGAAATCTAGCCTGGCTACGGAAGAATCCCTGGTTTGAGCGCGATGTGGTGCCTGCCTTGCGCGACGCCGTGCATCGCCTGCTCTCCGTTCCCCCAAGATCGCGCTAGGAGTGCGGCCAGAAAGCCACCGAATGACGGGGACCGACAGTTCTGGGCGTTGAGAAAAGTGGACTCACAAGTGCTTTCTGGCCGCATCCCACCGGGAACCGCGCTTTCAGGCCAGACTTCTAAATGAAGTACTTCCTAAGGAACCGCCCCAACCGGCGGAAGCGTGAGGCTACGGGCCCGCGCGGCTCGACGCGGCCATTGCGGGCCGCGTCGCGAAAATCGAAGCCGTGGCGCACAATCCCGACTGCTGCGGAGAACTCAGGGCCTTTCACGCCTTGCGGGATCACTTCGACGGCGTGCGGGAGCCCTAGGCGGCAGGGAACCTGAAAGACGGCCTCCGCAAGTGCCACGTGATTCTTGATGGCTGCCGTGCCACCGGTGAAGACCACCCCACGCACCAGGTTCTTCATCATGCCGCGAGAGTGCAGGTACTGCCGCACTTTGACAAGAAGCTCCTTGGCACGCTCGAAGATGATTTCGTCCAGTTCCCGCCGTTCGACGATCGATTCCGCCCCCGGCACGACCGTCTTGAGTTTGATTCGGGCGGTTCGCTCGTCCCGGCGAGGCGTCTCGTCTTCGCCCGTTGATGCCTCGGCCCGTATGGATTCATCCGAGATCCCGTATTCCGAAATAAGTTCATCCGCCTCTTCAAATGAAACCTGCAGGCCCGCAGCCACATCGCGCGTGATGTGGTATCCGCCCCACTCGAAGCATTGGGTGCCCAGAATACGGTGGTCACGATACACGGCCAGCCCCGTCGTGCTGCGGCCCAGATCCAGCACCGCCACACCGAGTTCCATATCCTCCGGTGTCAGGCACCCGAGGGCCGAGGCAAGAGGAAGAAAGATAAAGTCTTCGAGTTCCCGGTGAGCCGACTCGATGCAACTGATGATGTTGTCCTCGATCACCGCCGGAAGCCGCGCGAAATGCACGCGCGTCTTGAGCACGTGTCCGCGTATGCCGATTGGGTCGATCACGCGCAGCTCGTCGACGTACCACTCCTGCGCTGAAATCGAGGATGTGATCCGTTTGCCGGGTGAGAGGATTTCGCGGGAAGCGATATCCAGAGCTTCGTCAAGGTGTTGCTGCTCGACGATCTCTCGCTCGAGCTTTACCTTGCCCTCGCGGATGAAGGTCTCCACGTTCTTCCCGTTCACTCCGCAAAACAGGGAACCGACCTTGGTGCGCGCCTCCTTTTCCGCGGAGGCCAACGCGCGATTGAGCGCCACTTGCGTGGCGTGCAGATCCTGAATGACCCCCTGAGAGACGCTGCCGTGCCCCGGGGCCACCCCGTGGCCAAGCACCTGGATGGAACCGTCGTCGTTCTTTCTGGCGATGAGCACCCGGATCTCGCGCGATCCGAAATCGATTACGCCCACCGTATCGGCCTTGGCCCGCAATACTCTCTCTCCCGCTTGCCCTTGTATCGGTGTCCGGCTGACTTGCGCCGATGCCTTGAGCCGCCCTAGGAAACTGCGCAACGGTCAGGAATCTACGGACCGCGCCGGTTTGGCTACTGGCCTCACGCGCAACGCCCTTGAAGACAAAGCGCCCGGCACGACCTGAAATGAATAGCGCGCCGCCGTGCAAATGTCGGCGGAGCTTCCTGGAACTCAAAAAAGCAGTTCGGCGTCGCTCGGCGAGGTTGCTCCGCCACTGCCAACATGCCCGAGAGTCTGCTCGATATCCTTGAGCGTCATGCATTGGCGCGTATAGGCCTCCCGCGCCTTCTCCATGGCCGATTCGATCTCCGATCGCCGGAAGTGCAGGCTCTTGATGCTTTGCCGGGCATCTTCGAGTCGTACGCGGGCCGCTTCTTCCTCCGCCACTAGTCCGCTCAATGCCGCGTCGGCCTCGCTCTCTTCCGCCTGCGCAGTGCTCAGTTCGTCGCGGACCTTTGCCGCCAGTCCCGCTTGGGCCTCACGTTGCGCTTGAAGCTCACGAATCCGCTCATCCAGAGCATCCAACTCGGCTTCCGCCTCGTCCAATTGACCTTGTATTTCTTGGCCGCGGGAGCGAATCTCACCTAGTCGCTGTTCGCCTTGAGCAACCTCCGCCGCTGCCTCCGAAACGCCCGATTCCGCGCCGCGCACCTCGTCCCGCGCCGCCTCGATGGACGCATCGCCCTCGCGCAGGCGCTTCTCCGCCTTCTTGACGGAGGACTCTGCCTTGTCGGCCTCGGCCTTGGCGATACCAGCTGCCGCCCGAAGAGCTAGAAGTTTGGCATCAGCCACATCGCCGCGCAGAAACGCTTCCTGAGCCGTCTTGAAGATGTCCGGAATAGCGGCGGCTTCCACCGGCACTTCCTCGACAGCCTCATCCTCATCGTTATCCGCGGACACAACCGAAGGCTCTGGCGGCGGTGGCGCAACCACAGGCTCCGGCGGCAACGGTGAGCGGCGCGCCTCGAGCATCGCCCGGCACTCGGCCAGCCAACCAGATTTCCCCTCGCTCGGGGGATCAGAAGCCGCCTCGGCGTAGGTTCCACAAAAGCCATAGGCCAGTTCGAGAAACTTGTCGTCGAGACTATCTTCGTTCAGGGCCTCATCGGAACACATTGCCCGCATAGCCGCACACAATTCCTGCGCCAGCTCGCGGCCGTCTTCCACGGCGGCCTGCTCAAGTGAGTCCAGCACGTCGTCTAGCCGCACGAAGGCATCAGTGCGTTCCGACGGCTCGGAGTGCTCCACACGCGTCAACTCTTCACAAAGACGATCCAAGAACGGGGCGATGCCGTCTTCGCGGGCATCGGCCTCCGACGCTGTCTCCTGCGACGCGTTCTCCTCATCAACCACCTCAGGCGGCATGAGGGACTCGTCCCCCAATGATGGGAGAGGCGCTAGATCCTCTACGGGCTCGTACGCTTCCTCCACATCGCCTTGGGGTTCGTCTGCCGCCATATCCTCCTCGGCCATTACCTCAGAGCCTTCGTCAGCGGGTACTGTCTCGTTAGGTTCCTCGACAAGATGGCGGCGCTCGTCTTCTTCCGACGGCTCAATATCCTCCGCTGCCGCCTCCACGGCCCCCTCCAGGGGCGGTAGGTCGTCAAGGGTGGGAAGGTCCTCTACGGGCACAAGGGGCTGTTCGTCCAGCGAAGGAAGCGTAAAGGGAGGTGCTTCTTCGCCGTCTTGCTGTGGCTCGACAGCCTCGTCCACCGTATCTTCGTCGAAAAGCTCCTGCGGCTGCGACGGCTCTCCCGGGGAAGGCGCATCACCAACAAGCGGGAGGCCGGAAGCCTGTACATCCTTCAGCACCGAATCGTAAAGGCCACGCCACTTCTGCACGACACCAGGCCGGATGCTACCCACGATCAGGTCGCCCACCATCAGGCACAGCACCTCGTAACTCTCTGCAAGAAAGCGCACGCACATCTGGGCCCGCCCGGCGTCTTGGTAGGTCCGTAGAACGCGGCCCGTCTCCGTCAACACCTCCTGCACGGCATCCCATTGCTGAGTCATGGCGATCTTCAGCGCGGCGATCAACTCCTCCATGCACGCCTCGGCCCAGGTGTCATTTGAGGCCCCGCCCTGGGCCGCCACGACGTGTCGCTGGAAGCGGCCAAGCGTCGTCAGCAGCGCTTGAGTCTGATCGTCAAACGCTTCGGCTTCATCCTCCGGGAAGTCCGGCGGACCGGCTTCGTTGGGAGCCGAGGACAACAAAGCACTTCGCTCCTCAGAAGCCACGGCGCCTGAAACGTTTCTGGAATGTTCCCCATTCGACCGCACGCTAACCGGCGGCCTGTTCTTGTTTCGCCTCCCGAATCGCAAGCGCACCACCTCCTTCGGTGGATTGTAGCACACCTTAAGTCCATACGCAATATGTTGTGGTAAAGAAGCGGAATTGGACGCTTACGCGGCGCAGTCATACAAGAATACTGTGTTTTTCAATTAATACTGGCGGCGATCCCCCTGTCTCAGTCGCCATCACCTGGAGGCCAAACCGTTTATTCAGTCTTGACCTCACGCACGCATCTTGCTATAAAGCAAGTAGATAGAAGCACTTAGGAAGCACTCAGGACTAGGCCCCCGAACATCCAAAGGAATGATTATGCATACCTACATGACCTCTTGTATCGCCGTCGTTGCCTTGGCGACTCTCATCGTCTTTACGCGGTGCGCCAAGAGCTACGCCAACGATGAAGACGCCATGGCCAGACGTATCGTGATAGTCACGGGCACGGAAAGCAGCAGGCCTGAAAAGAAAGTCGCCGAACTACTCAGCAAACGGATTCTGAAACGGAGTGCAGTGACTGTCACGCAGGCCAAGGAGGAGGCGACGCTGCCTGACGCGGACGCTACATTTGTCCTCGGTACATTCGCGAGTAACGGCCTTGCCAAGCGCCTGGCTCAGAAACTGGCTGCGGCGCCTCCAATGCTCCCCAACTCCGACAAGATGCATCCTGAAGGTTTTGTCGTGAAGTCGGGGCGTGTAGACGGCAGAAACTTTGTTGTCATCGCCGGGACGGATGTGCGGGGCCTAATGTACGGCACGGGCTGGGCGCTCAGGGCGATGACGTATCTTCCCAACGGCGTGGTAGTTCCCACCATGGATGTGACGGACGAACCTGCGTTCTCCCTGCGCGGAGGAAGGGCGACAGGCCCCAACAGCCGGGC
This sequence comes from Candidatus Hydrogenedentota bacterium, assembly GCA_963674865.2. Taxonomy (GTDB): domain Bacteria; phylum Hydrogenedentota; class Hydrogenedentia; order Hydrogenedentales; family SLHB01. The sequence goes on along the minus strand of CAXXYE010000009.1, from coordinate 1,236,756 downwards.
ACACGAATATGGCAACCTGCGGCCTCAGACGGCGGAGGAGCGTGAGGAGATCATGGACGACCTCCTATTGGAGGGCGCGAACTGCCTCGGCGAGGATCCCGATATTATGCACGCCGACTACGGCATGCTCGCCTTCATAGAGGTCAAGCTTAACAGATTTCAGCAAGGCTATCCGGGAGGCCTGCCCAAGGAATGGCAGGCCGACGACAAACACGCGGCCACGCTCGTATGCCCTTCAGTGCCCGAAGCCAGGCAGGCGCTTCTGGACTCCTACGACGCCATGTTCAGCGAGATGAAGCCTTACGACTTCTTCGTGAGCAAGTCGGGCGATCCCGGCGGTTGCCGCTGCGAGCGCTGCATGCCTTGGGGCGGTACGTATATCAAGTTGCTGCACGATGTCGCCGACTTGCTGCACAAGCATCTGCCGGATGCCAAGGTACTCACCACCAATCAGGAGCTCAGCAATGAGGGCCATCAGGCGCTGCTCGACTACTTAAACACCCACGATGCGAGCTGGCTCTACGCGCTCCACTACGGCCCGGGCTCAAACGAGATGCGGGACTTCCTGCGCGGCCCCGTCAATCCCCGCTACTTCGAATACGAGGGATTCGGATATATCGGGAATCACCTGAAGTATTTGCATCACCAACTGCCGCCCACTACGCATATCACGCTCTTTCCGGACATCTCGCACTGGATAAAGGGGCAATACGAAGTGCCGGATCCGAATTTCGCGCTGGGCGCTGTGTACGACCGCCGGGCGTGGAACGCACGGCCTCGTGCTTATTATGCGGCCGCGCAGGAGACACTCCACTACGCGGCCGGAATCATCTTCTACACCGAGGGCATGCACGATGATTTCAACAAGTGGCTCTGGTTTCGGCTGCTGTGGAATCCCAACCAGAGCGCCGAGGCCTTGACGGAGGAATACTGCCGGTACTGGTTTGGCCCGGCGGCCGCCCCGGAAGTCGCTCGAGCGATCTTCATTGCGGAAGAGACGATGAGCGGGCCCGTCGTAGGACAAGCCGGCTTTGCCCAGGCGGTGGATCTGCTGCGCTCGGCAGGCAAGAAGATCCCCGAGAACCTGCTGCGGACGGATTGGCGCTGGCGCGTGATGATGGCGAAGGCGCTGACGGATCGCTATGTCCAATTGGCGCTGGAGCATGGCGAGGACTTGAAGCAGGAGGCGGCCCGGCATCTTGCTACGGCGGATGAGGCGCCTCGCGCCGCAATAGAGAAAGCCCTCGATGCCTTGGACGAGCAACTCGAGACTGCCGAAATGACGGCCATTCGCGATGAAGCGGCCCAACGCGGCGAAGAGTCCAACGCCGTGGTGGGTTACAGGGATCCTGCGTGTTTTCTCGTTGATCGCTACGATTTGGCGGAGGTCGGCTGGTGGCAGAAAACACTCCAAGAGGCGCTCGACTCCAACAGCGAGGTGCGCATGCGCAACACTGCCCGGATGATCCTGCGGTACGAAGATCCCGGCGAAGGCGGCTATTACGACAACTTGGGTTGGCCAAAGGTCTCCGAGCACCTGGTGATGGGGCAGAGGAAATGGCGATTCAGATCGGTGTTCGGGCCGGCGAGGCATTCCCACTATAACATGGCCTACGGCTATAAGGATCGTGAGGCCGTCGCGCTCGAATACGAGGAGTTAGATCCGACGGCAGAGTACGTACTTCGGATTGCCGTCGGCGCGAGATTCCTCACGGAAAAGGAACAGACGCGCGATCTGACGGAGGGGCTGGCCGTGGACGGTGTCGTCTTCAGCGACAGCATCCCTATGGCCGCGCAGGACGTCAACTACTTCGAGTTCGACATTCCCCAGGAACTCACGCAGGACGGTTCTATCCGTGTTCAGTTCTTGCCGCTCACTGGCGAGCCGCCGGCCACCACAGCCAGCGAAATCTGGCTGATGAAGAAAGAGAACATGCCCTGGACGGTGGACTCCGAATAACTTAGCCTCACGAACAGTCTACGCCGTCAAGGCAAGTCTCGTGCTCGGGTGCCGCGGACGGAGCCTTCTTCGCGTCCCTGCTGCCCCGTGGAGTTCCGACGACAAACGCAGCAGGGCGTGTCTGCCGCAGCAGCGCGTTTCCGAATAAGAACACGACCCTTCCCTGCCCTTTCCCTGTGAAGCAGACGGCCGGTGGCGGTGCCGGGAGACTCATCTTGCGACGCCTGATATCCGCTGGTGTACAATGCCGCGAGTTCCCGGAGAAGGCTACCTGGGATTCTTGTATAAGAAACCAATGACGCCCGCCCTACAGTCGAGCGCCTATCGGAAAGAAGACACTGTGAACGTCATCGTCATTGCCATAGACACACTGCGCGCGGATCATCTTGGGTGTTATGGCTACGCTCAAAACACGTCGCCCAACATCGACGCATTCGCCCAACAATCGACCCTCGTGGAAACGGCCTTTGCCCCCGCGATACCTACGCATCCCGCCTTTGCCACCATCAACACGGGGCAGTACGCCATCACCCACGGGATTGTCGCCCAGACGGGCCATAATCCCCTGCCGCGAAACGGGCCCTGGCTCCCGCGCGTTATGCAGCAAGCCGGATACACCACCTGCGCGGTGGACAATCTGCCCGCATGGCGCAACGGCTTCGGGCGGGGATACGAGTTCTGTATCGACCCCACCATGCGGCGCAATCTGAATATTGCCTGCGACAATCGGGAGATCAACCGCCGCGCCGTTCCCTGGCTGGAGCACCACAAGGATGAGCGCTTCTTTCTGTTCATCCACTATTGGGATCCGCATACGCCCTATCTCCCACCAAGGGCCTATCGCACGCTGTACTATAAAGGAAATCCGAGCACCCCCGACAATCACAGCCTCGACGCCCTGCGCTCTCATCCGTTGGGCAAGACATGGGCGGAGACATGGTTCAACAAGTTCAGCTTCGAGATAACAGACGCCGAGTACGTCGTCGCTCTGTACGACGGGGAAATCCGCTACTGCGACGAGGGTATTGGCCAACTCCTCAAGAAACTCGAAGAGCTCGGTTTGGCGGAAGACACGCTCGTCGTCTTATTGAGCGACCACGGTGAACTCATGTATCGCCACGGCATCTTCTTCGATCATCACGGCCTTTACGACGGAAACCTACACGTGCCGTTGATCTTCCGATGCCCCGGCGTTCCGCCGCGCCGCGTTCCCGTTTTGGCCGAGCACGTAGACATTGCTCCGACCATACTCGATCTATGCGGGATTGAAGCTCCCAACGAGATGGAAGGGCATAGCCTCGCAGCTCACTTGCGCGGAGAGACAGTGGAGCCCATCCGGGAGTACGTGGTGAGCCAGGAATGCACCTGGCAAATGAAGTGGGCCATTCGGACAGCGCGGCACAAGTTCATTCTCGCCCGTGAGCCCGACTACTACGGCACGCCGATGCGCGAACTGTACGATCTCCAGGCCGATCCCGACGAGATGGACAACCTGGTGGATGAACAGCCTCTGCTTGCGCAGAAACTCGAAGCCGACCTTGAAGCCTGGATCGCCCGGAAGATGAAGCAGAACGGCCTCGCCGAAGATCCCCTCGTAGCCCACGGCATCACCCTGGGCGCCGCCTGGCGGCAACCAGACTCTCAGGACTTATAGTACTCCTTCAACGCCGCGACGTAGGCTTTTGCCACCTGCTCCCGCCACCACGGATCGGCCATCCGCGTGCAGTCCACGCTATTCGTCATGTTGGCCACCTCGAGGAGCACTTTCGTCGGGATCTTGTTGACCCTGAGTACCGCCGGCACGTACTTCACCCCCCCATTCTGCCGGATCACCGAACGGATGCGAGGCCCCTCCATATGCCGGCGGACGCGGTGCTCGCCCAACTGTTCCATCAACGTTGACGCGAAATTGCGCGACATGGCCTCGTCTCGTCTACGCTCAGCCTCGGTAGTGACGATGGTGCGGCGCCCATTGGCCTCTTCATAGCGGTTGTAATTGAAGCGCCTCGGACGCGCGGGCTGCTCGCTGCTCTTACGGTAGGCCGCGCCGGGAATATACACCATCGCTCCCCGAAGCTGCTTGTTGTAGAGCGCGTCGCAGTGGAAACTCGTGAACACAACCTTGCGCGGATCCGTGCCGTTTGCCGTTTCCTTCGCGAAGATCGCGTTGGCGAGGTAGGCGCGAAGATTCGCGGACGCGTCCGCGTCGGTATTCTTGTAGCGCGGCGTCGTCAGAAGCTCCTCATCCGTATCGTGGACGAAGCGCTTCGCTTCCGAACAAGAATAACCGCAGCTTCGATCAACGGCCGTCATATACACCTTAGCCTGAGTCGTTTCCGCCAGAATACGCTTGACGCGGCAGGCGATGTCGTAATTCAGCTCGTCCTCATACAGTCCGACCCTCGCCGCTGCTGCCCCCTGATCACGCCCCCCGTGGCCCGGATCAATAACAACGACTATACCAGCAAGATCCCGGCTTGTAACCTGCCCGCGCAGCCGGCGCGCCTCTTCGACAACGTCCTCATAGGCTTTGCGTTCCGGACTGCCTTCAGGTTTGAATCGGGCGGAGAGCAGGTCCAGCGGGATCAGCACCAACTGACCGGGCTTGAGTGAACGGGGATCCTTGATGCCGCTTCGCTTCTGAATCGCCTCGCAAACCTTAAGGATGGGCGCGTTGTCCCGATAGTCCGTGAAGCGGACCACCACGGAGGTATACAGGGCCTCGCCCTGCTTGAGGCGATACGCGGCGTAAGGGCCCTCGTCATCCTTGCCATACTCGAGTTCCTCCGCGGAAAGCTCGACAAGCTGCTCCATTACATCTTCGGCCACGGGGGTAAACTCACGCATCGCCTTGAGGAGTAATTCGGCGGGTATGACCACCTGTTGGCCTGACGTCAGATGCGCCTCCTGCAACTTGTTGGCCGCCATCACCTTCCGGTAATCCATGCCACGACCCGTTAGCCACTCGCAGAGATTCCACAAGGTTTCCTGCCCTTCGGGCCCGTCGCCATATGTCACCTCGTGAATCCACCCGCGCTCGTCCACCGTATCTTGTGGGAACAGCCGAAGCAGCGCCACACGTTGGACCTCCCCTTTCAAACGGCCCAATGGGACGGCAACCACGCCCTTGTTGGCGTAGATCTCCCAATCGTCCTCTTCCGCCAGGTATTTCTTGAAGAAGGCCTCGGCCTTCCCCGCCGGTGCACGACATTCGAGAAAGACACTCCGCCCGTTCTTGATCAGCACGTAGGTATGCTGATCGAGAGGTTCCCGAACCACGGCCGCCTCCGTTGATGGAGAGAACACTACGAACAACAAAGCGGCGGCAGTCGCCAGACTCACGCCACAGCGCAATACCTTATAAAACAGCAACTTAGGACGCCTGACAGGCTTGAAATCTAGTAGTGAGGACACTTCAGGCGCTCTCCTCCACGCAATACGGCCGCGTCGCCGAGGCCACTACCGCAGGCCTGTCGACCCACATATTGTATCACGGGAGCTACGAAAACCACAATATATTGACCAAAGATGAAGAAAGGATGAGCCTATGCCCACAGATTGTGGCAATAGCGGAAAGTGCCTGAGGTGGGAGCAAAGGAGGAGACACGCGGCCTGACTGCTTAGGACCTACTGTGAAGGATAGAGTTCCTTGAGCCGTCGCCAGATGTAGCGTGATACGGCGTTTTCGACGTCGGGCTCGAGATCCAAGAACCGGATTCCAAAGAAGGTACCGGGCCCTTCGTTGCCGCCAAGCCCACCGGCAGTATGGACAACCTGCCCAAGCACTGTGAACGAAGGTTCTCCGGGCAGCGACATCGTGACCTCGACGGTCGCGTTAAAGGCCAACGGCGCTTCCGACCGGGCCAGAAGCCCCTTGGAACTGATGTTGACAACGGCCGCGTCGTATTTCCGGATGTGAACCTGGTCCTTCAACTGCACGGTGAGATCCGTACCCACGCGGCACGATTCGCGATGCTGAAAGCGTTTGAGTTCACGTGGACGGCCTAGGACTATGCCCTCCACTCCTCGCGACGGCCCCTTGAAGACGCTTGTCCTATAGTAGGAAAACCCGGACACATCGTGGAACTCCATGTCGACCTGCATGCCGGGAATCGGATAGTCTTTCCCCGGAAATGTGACCCGGATGTTGTCATCATTGACCTCCTGGATCTCGGCCATGAAATGTCGGTTCATGACATTCAGAAGGCAACGGTTCCCGACGGCGATCTGTGTGCTCTTGCCCGGAGCTTGCGATGTCGCGCCCATGTATTCTCCCCTTGTACTCGTTCGATTCTAGCAGAGGAACCGGCAACCGTCAAAGGACAAAGAACACATCGAGTCCACTGCCTCCCCGTTTGCACCCTCCAATCCGGGAAATGCACGAGCATCACAGGGCATTTTGTGTGACAGCCGCTCCGGATAGGCCACTTACGCCGCCAGGGCAACAAAGAAGCCAAGAATCGCCTTGTGGCAGTGCGCCTCCTCGATATCCAGATAGAGGTAGTCACGAAGATAGTAGATCCGCCCCACCAGCCGGTCATCCGTATAGACGCTACGGTGGCGAATGACGTAGCGCCTTGGCTCCGGGCCGGAGCAAAAGACATCGCTGGTTCGCGCAGTCAGGCTGGGCCGACGCCGGATCTGGGCCAACTCCTCGTTGCCGGAATACACCGTCAAATGCGTCGGCAATCCCCGCTCAATCCCAAAGCGCAGACGCGGGACGTGGGCCGCCCGCACCCGAAGTATTTCCTCTCCCTTCGCATCCGTCAGTTTCCACCAATCATCGCGAGGAGATACTTCGACCTTGTAGAGCAGCTTACCTGCATCGTTGGTGCACTCAAACGAACGTCCCCGTATGGCTCTCGGGCATCGGACTAGACAGTGGTCTCGAAAGGGATTCGGGGGCAGATCGTCGGCTTCCCTGTGGGCGTCGGGAACGCCCCGCGCCTGAGCCAGAACACGCCGCTCCTTGAGCTCGTTAAGGAAGCACCGCACAAGGAAAATGCCTATCCCGAGCAGTACGATCCCGATGAAGGCGTACTTCCCCACGCGGAACCAGATCGGGTGGCCGGTAGCCATCCCATAGCCCAATGCACCCGCCGCCTCGACAAGGCATACACAGTATGCCACAACGAGCCCATACGTGACGGGGTGCGTCACGCGAGGCAGTGTGTAATAACAGATCGCACGCTCGAAGTCCGAAAGGTGCTCTTGCGCCTTCGTCCTCTGTCGCTTCTTCATGGCCCCGCAATCTCAGATGCAATTAGGTCCGCAACATCCTCAAGCCCCCGCGACAACGCCTTGACTGCCGCACCTGCATCGGCCCCATCCGCGGGGATGGTAAGTTCGTAAACCTTCTCAAGGAAAGGCGCTGCATAGGGGCCTTCGGCCTCCTTGCGGAAGGAGAGCGCCAGTTTGATGTGGGCCTCCGCGCCGCCCGCGATGTCCACTTGCTCGAAACTCAGGATAGTCCCCGTAATCACAACCGTCTCGCGGGCTTCGAGATCCTCGCCGAACTCGGCCTCAAGCTTCTCCGCCACAAGCTCTCCGAGCCCGGCCGCCCACCGATCACTGACGTAGTACTCGATCTGCGTCGGGCTGGTCTTAACGAGGATGTCCCGCCGCGCCAATGCCTCCGCCGGCCTCAGCCGATCCACGTCGACATTGACCTGCGGGCGGGGGCGGCCCGAGGGCTGCATGTCCAAGGTGTAATACCTCGCCGCAGGCGATGACGCACACCCGGCGGCGAGAACGGCCACGAATGCATAGGCGATCTTTCGCATGGCTTCTCCTACTTGCGCCCGTGGGCGGCCTTACCTCGAATGATCGATTCGGGTTCCTCGGCAATAGTCCGCGAGAAATTCTGAAGATGGCGAACCGTCTCGCGCAGGTCCAGGAGCAAATCCTCGATCACGGGGCGATTGGCTTCGACCATCGCGCGCGTTTCGCCTGTCAGGCCCTCGGTGTTTTCGAGCGTGGCATGAAGGGCCGAGGCAAGCGCGTCCATGCGGGAGGCCAAGTCATCAATCATGGCTCCTACCTGTCCCACGGCCTTCCGCGACGCCTCGACCGTGCCCCGCAGATCCTCACGATTCTCGGCAAGAACACCATTCAACTGCGTCACGAGCCGCTTCGCCTCGTCCCCGACTTCCTGGAGTTTCGTCAGCACGGCGCCGACCTCGTCGCTGCGGTCCGACACGACGCCCCGTACATCCTTGACGAGGTCGCCGCCCTCGACAATGGCCCCGTTCACATTGGAGAACAAGTCCGCAATGGTGACCAGCTCCCCTTCCTCCTCGCCTTTCGCGGCGGTCTGCTCGAGTTCCTCGACGCCGAGCAAAGCGATCACATCCTCGAGGACAGGCGCCAGACTCGCGGCGATCTGGTCGATTCCGCCAAACATCCCGCCACCCTTGGACGTATCCACGGGCACCTCATCGCCATCGGCCAACCGCGCGGCTTCCTGTGTTCCCGTGCTCACCTCGAGATGCGGCTCCGACGTGAGTGTCACCTGCGTGATAAACGCCCGACTCTCCCGGTTGATCGGAAACGTCGGCTTCACGCCGAAGACCACCCTGACACGCGACTGGTCCTCCGAATCGGGCTCGATGGCCACAACGCGCCCCGCCTTCACGCCGCCAAAGCGCACGTCTCCCCCGACGTTGAGCCCCGCCGTGTTGTTGAAAAAGGCGTACAGCGTCGTCACGGCCTGAGGCGGGCGAAGCCCCTGCACCACGGCAATGAACAGGACGAAAACGGCCACGCTCAGGATCACCATGGCCCCCGCCGCCACCTCCGTCTTCGTGAAATCATGTTTCTTCTGGGGCATTTGCTATGCTCCCGCTGATGGATTCGGCCCAATGGCCGGCACGCTCAGTCCAGACACGCCCTTATTCTCCTCCGGTCAATGAACGGATGTACGCTGCGTTTTCGCCGCCTTCCTCATCGGGGCGCCGCTCATAGAACTGCCGCACAAAGGGATTCTGCGAGGCTTGGACCTCCTTCAGGAGGCCAAGAGCCACGATCCGTCCCCGGTGAAGCATGCACACCCTGTCGGCGATCAATTCCACGCTAGCCATCTCATGCGTTACGACAACGCTGGTTAGGTTGAATGTATTCTGCATTTTTCGGATGAGCGCGTCTATCCCGGCCGCCACAATCGGATCCAGGCCCGCCGAGGGCTCATCATAGAAAATGACTTCAGGATCCATCGCCATGGCACGCGCCAGGCCGGCGCGCTTCTTCATGCCGCCGCTCAACTCGGCGGGCGTATACGACTCGAAGCCGCCCAGCCCGACGAGTTCAAGCTTGATCTTCGTCATGATATCGATTGTCGAAGGCTCGAGAGGGGTGTGTTCCCGCAGTGGCAGGGCCACGTTATCCCCCACCGTCATCGAGTTGAACAGCGCCGACCCCTGAAAACACATTCCCATCTTCTTGCGGACCTCGACGCGGGCCTCGTCGCTCATCGCCGTGAAATCCTGGCCATTGATGAAGATCTTGCCCGAGTACGGCCGCATCAGGCCAACCAAATTGCGCAAGAGCGTACTCTTGCCGCAGCCGCTCCCCCCCAGGATCACGAACGTCTCGCCGCGGCGAACATCAAAACTGATGTCCTCGAGCACCGTGCGATCCCCGTATTTCACCACCAGGTCTCGCACTTGGATGATATCGTCGTTTGCTTCGCTCATACCTAAACGAAATAGAAGAATGTTGTGAAAAAAAGGTCAACCAGGATGATAAAGAAGATCGAAGTGACCACCGACGAGGTAGTCTGGCGGCCAACGCCCTCCGCACCCCCTTCCACCTGAAAACCGCGATACACGCCTACCCAACAAATCACGAGTGCAAAGAAGATGCTCTTTGTAATGCCCGTCACGAGGTCCTTGACCACCAGCGCGCCCGCGGCTTGCTCAAGGTAGAGTGCCGGCTCAATCCCCAACACAACCGTCGAAAGGAAGAAGCCGCCCACCATCATAATGAACATCGCCAGGACCGTCACGCACGGCACCGCCAGAAGCATCCCGAGAAACTTGGGAACAATGAGGAACTTCGTCGGATTGAGGCCCATCACCTCCAGCGCGTCGATCTCCTCCGATACCTTCATGGTGCCGATCTCCGCCGTGATTGCCGACCCGCTCCGGCCTGTCAAGAGGATCGCCGTCATCAGGGGCGCCAACTCGCGCATTGCCGCCACGCCGACCAAGTTGGCGATGTACCGCGTCGCCCCAAATCGCGCCAACTGATAAGACGCCTGCATCGCCATGATCGCGCCTATGAGAAAGCAGATCAGCCCGACAATCGGCATGGAATGCACACTGAATTCGACAAACTGCTCAATCGTGCTGCGGACTCGGAGGCCCTTTCCGCGGAGCGGCGCCACGACTAACCAGTTCAGCGTATCGACAACAAGTACACACACCCGGGCGAAGCCGTACATCCCATTCAGGGCGAGTCGTCCCGCACTGCCGAACACGGCGGTCATTACACGGCCTCCTCCCGCGGTTCCCATAGGCTCACAGAGACTCCCGAATGGCAAAGACTTTGTCGAGACGCGACAGCTGCAGCACCTTCAGAACCGAAGAGGACGGAGCTACCACCACGAAGTCCTTCTTCGCATCCGTTGCGCTCTTGAGTCCCTCCACGAGCGTCGCTACGCCGGAGCTGTCCATATAGCCCACGCCGCTCAGGTCCACGCCAACCGTCGCCTGTTTCTTCAACGCGTCCAGCACGGCAGTGCGAAGCTTGGGGGAGGTGTAAAGGTCAACCTCACCCGTCACCTTGATCACCACGGCGGCGTCATCATCGCGCATCTCAATGTCCATAGCCATCGTATCTATCCATCCACCTCTTATCGCCCTTTCGGGCATTTCAGCCGCATGGTGACCCGGTTGCCACGACGCACGCCGGGCTCGAAAGCCACTTCATCAAAGACACGGTACATGAACTGAACGCCCAAACCGCCAGGACTCAACGTCTCTGCCTTCCGTGCGCCCAGACGCTTGCGCTGCACCCGTTCCGCCGGCGCCGGCCGTCCCGAATCACGAACCGCGATAGTAAGCCAATCTTCCTCATCCCGAAGCGTCAATTCCAGCTTTCTGTCCTTTCGGCCGCCATAGGCATGCCGGATAGCATTGGCACACGCCTCATCCACGGCCAAGACCACCTCATCCACGCGCTCTTCCCGAAAGCCGCACGAGCCCACGTAGCATCGCACGAGACTTCGAATCGCCCCGAGCAGTCTCGCGTCGGATCTTATTTCGAGCCGGATATCTTCCCCCATCAGCCCTTATACCTCAACGCCACCATTGTCCAGTCGTCATGCGGAACCAGCGGAGCGCAATGCCGCGCCACGTCCGCCTGCACTGCGCTTATCAATGCGTGCGGCGATTGATCATGCGAGGTGTGCGCTCGGGCACACAGCCGCTCAATGCCGTACTCTTCATACGCAGGCTCGCCATCTCCGCCCCCTTCGGACTTGGCCGCACGCGCTTCGACGACGCCGTCGCTGCACAGGACAAGCGTCTCGCCCGCCGCGACCTGCGCGTCGGTCTCCGACCAGTCGGCATCGGCCAGGATACCCAAGGGAGGTCCGGTCGCTTCGCCACAAGCGTGCGCGCCTGACGCGCCGACTCGAATGACGGGAAGATGGCCTGCATTCGCGCACCGGGCGCGGCCATCGGCGAGGTCCAGCGTGAGATAGCACATCGTGCAGAACGTGCCTCGCTGGCTCCGGCGCACGAATCCCGCGTTCAACGCCCGGAGTACCTCGGCGGGTGCCGCATCGCCTCGTGCGCAAAGCCGGAACTCCGCCAGCAATTGCGCCATCGTCAACGCCGCAGGCACTCCCTTCCCACTCACGTCCCCTACAAGGATGCCGATCCTTCCCGGCGCAGGCTGCACGAAGTCGTAGAAATCCCCCCCGACGATCTTGGCCGGGCGCGTCTCGCCATGCACTTCGTAATGCGCCTCACCCTCCGGCCAGTCTTTGAACAGAAAGCCTTCCTGAATGATCCCCGCGTGGGCAATCTCCTGCTCCGTTCGTTGGGTGTCAAGGATCCGCTGGTGCAATGTGGCATTCTCGAGCGCCAGTCCCGCACTGTTACCAACGGCCGTGCTCAGAAGCATGTCGTCATTCGAGTAATGCACGCCCGGCCGGTTGCTGTCGATATAGAGGATTCCAAGTATCCCGAATTTCCCGCGCACAGGCACGCAGATGATCGACCGCAGTTGCAGCGACATGATGCTTTCGGCGGCGCCCAAGTCGCCGGCCTCGGCCGTGTCCTTGAAGAGCACGCTCTCGCCATTGCTGAGTACGCGTTGGGCGACTGTGTTGCTTATACGAATCTCACCGGGGCCCGCATGGCGCAATTGGCCATTCTCGATCATATGCACCTGGTTGCATACGGGGCAGGGAAGCAGTTCGGGCTCGGAACGCCCGGCAAAGAAGATGGCGCCCCTTTGGGCATTGATAGCCCGCATGGTCGTCCCCAGAATGCTCTCGACAAGACTACACGTCTCGTAGTTCGACGCGATCTCCTTCATGACACTGCAAAAAGCGTGAAGAAGTGTCGCCGTCTTGCCTTCGGCCTCGGCCGCCGAGGCCCGGCCCGTCTGGTCCACGATAGTCTGTTTGAAGAGGGTCGTATCCGGCGTGGCGGCCTGCGCAGGTGTGTCTTCGGCCTCGAATCGCAGTACCGTATCGCCAATCTGGAGCGAATCCCCAGGCCGCAACTCGCCATTGAGCATGGCCGCGCCATTCACGAGCGTGCCGTTTGTGCTGCCCAGGTCCTCCCAAAGGAACCGCCCCTCCCGCACCGTTATCTTGACGTGTTCCCGTGACGCGCCGGGGTCATCTACCGGAAGGCCGCACGATTGGCTTCGGCCCACGACGAGCACATCCTCGACCGGCACACGTACCGTGCGGCCACCCTTCTCCGAAACCAATAGCCCGCGGAGCAATCCCGCGCCCTCCCTTGTACTCTCATAGCTCACACGGCCATTGTTATATCCTCCGAACACCTAAAACACAAACCGTAGCTAGGTTTGCCTCCTCACGTTCCACACGACAAGCAACAGGCATTCGCTGAGATGCTGGATTGCATCTCAGCGAGTGCCCAGCGGCATATCCCCCCGGCGCGGCATAGTCAGCTATGGGTTGGAGACGTGGGCCAGTTTTCCCCACAGACTGTCTAGCCTTCGTGCTGGCCCGGCACGGCGGAAGCAGCAGCCCCTGCCATGGGTGGCGGCGAAGTCCGTACAACGCCCCCTGCGCCCCTCCGAAAGACATCATCCCACTCGACCTGCGCGGTCGCCTTCATCAACACGGCGAGCGTCACCACCGAGCCGATGGCCACGGATAAGCCCGTGATCCCCTTCAGGAAGAAGGTGTAGGAGAACAACACGAGGAAGAACACCTGGCCCGCAACGGCCAACTTCCAAGGGAATCGACCACGAAGGGCCGCGGACAGATAGCTCGTCACAAGTCCTACGGACACTAGCGCGGATATCACAAAAGCGACATGGATGTTGACAATCCCCGCCATGTAGGCCAGTAGCAAATGAAACGCGAAGAAGCCGGCCGCCACGAACAAGTAATGCATGGGGTGGATATTGACCTTGTGCAAGATTTGCATGGTTCCGACGAGTACGAAGAAGAACAGGAGGCAAACCGGCGCGAAGAAAGTGATTCTGGAGGTCAACGGCCCCGGATTCAGCTTCTCTGGGATGGTTATGCCAATATCCTGCTTCGTGATCAGGTCGGTGGCCTGCCACGTGAGGCGCATGCCGTTGTCCGTCGCCTCGGACGACACGGGGGATCGACATCCGTCCGGGTAGTCAACATCCCGAAAGCCGGTGTCAACGGCCAAGTCCAGGTTCTGCACGCGAGCGACTCTGGGATCCATGCCGTAACGCCACTCGCGCATGCCGCGCGTCTTGTACGTGATGCGGAACGCCGCCCTTTCTCCGGGGCCGAGTTCGGCGATCTCGCCCACCCCTTCGCGCGTATCGACAGGACACATCACCTTCTCGTCGTTTACATAAAGGGCGAATTCATCGTAGGTACCGCCCTTGGCCGGAAAGTCGAAATGCATGCGCACCTTCTGCGTGACCTCTTCCGGATTGGAGACGACATAGGTCCCGTCGAAGGCACACGTGTAAGTTGGATACCACATGAGCCCCTTCTTGCGGTGGTCCGCTTGCAAAGCGACACGCACCTTGTTCTCCGCCGGCATGATCCACCGCACACGTTCGCTCCCCGGTATCTCAACGGATAGCGACGGCGCCTGCTGCACGAGAGGAACGCCCCAGAGCCGCTGGACCTCCTCGCCCAGGCGGCTACCGAATTCCGACGACCTCACTGCCGTCGCACCGCCCAAGATCCACCAGCCCCCGGCTGCCGCTGCGAAAATGCATCCAATCGCCAAGAGTCTACGCACGCTCATTGCATAAGCCCTCCCTGCTCTGCCCCGCTGCGCACGGGTTCCTTGTACATCAGCGCCAAGCGCATGCCTTCGCCGCCGTAATAGGAGCGCGAGAAGAGATACGGCTTGCCTGCGAATTCTTCCGGCAGATCCCAGACGCCCCCCGCGGCCGCGTTTACCGGCCCCTCGGCCGAGAGAAGCTCGACGCGCTCGGGAAGCGCTACACCCACGCGTATTTCCTCCGAAGGCAAGCCGGTGGCCGGCATCAGCGTTTCGAGCCGCCCGTGCAATCCCAGCCGCGGCCCGGCCCTGAGAAACGCCAACTCAACGTGCGAGACCGCCGCCTGCTCCAGCGGCACGACCCACGTATCGTTTTCCCCCGCATAGACTTGCCGCTTCGCCCCGTTCACCGTCAGCGACCAGATAGACGCATCAGGCACCGCCTCAAGCGTCATTCGCGCTCCCACCTCCGGCGGGACATCCATGACAAGCACGGACAGAACATTCCCGTTCTCCTCGAAGGAGCTGTAGAGGTACTGGCAGTCAAGCACCGTGGTTGGCGTCGGCACCGCGTGAAAGCGCCGGATGCTCAGACGGACCTCTCCGTCGGCCGGAATCTGCATGAAAGCATGGCTCCCCTTTGCCTCGGGCTGGAGCAGGCCTAGCTGTTTCACAGGAATGGGCGAGACGAGTTCCTCGGCGGCCACCCCTACCTCCCCGTCATCCGGCTGCTCTAGGATGAAGCGTCCCTGCTGTCCCGTATTGCCTTCGATTCGCGGGAGCGAGGCCCTCACCTCGCCGTCGTCACTCGAGGTCGCCACCTCGAGGTCAAGCGAGAAGACGCTCTGCTCCGCCGCCGGGATGCGCAATTCGTAATGCCCCTCGTCCAACTTGGTGATCCACGAGGTCTTCAGGGACGAAGCGACATATGCGGCACCCTCAGGGAGCATGAGGATGAGAGCGTCAGGAAGTGGACGCACCGGCAGGAAGGAGGTGGTCATCAACACTCGATTCTTCTGGACGACGAAACGCGAAAGAGTATCAATCTCGACAGCGGTTGCCGCCCCGACGCCGCTGCTGTCAATGTAGGCGACTCTCAAGTAGGGCGCGCCCGCAAAGTGGTAGGCCCCCGCGGCGTCAAGGATGCCTGGCTCCTCTGTGAGCCGGCACCCAGCCGGCAGGTGCAGCTCGAGCGAGTTTCTAACGGCCTGCGGGATGCCGAAGGAGAAGACGCTCGCCCGCTCATCTTCCCGGGCCCGGACAAGAAGATGCACCGCGATCTCAAAGGACTTGCTTGTGCCATCGGGAAGAAAGGCAACCTGTGCGTCACCAGCGCCCTGGATCAAGATGCCGCCCGTCACGCGAGGCGTGTCCACGACTACCACCGCGTCATCGAATAGCGGAATCGGCGCCGGCCCTCCGGACACGAGCGCACCCGATAGCAGAACCTCGCACAAGGCCGTCTCCCCATCCACTACCAACCGGTAGTGCGCCCCGTCAACCGAATGAACTTGTGGGGGGACTTGCGGCTTTTCCTCAAGCACGCGCTCAAGAACCGCCCGCTCGATACTCTCCCGGTACAGGTTCTTGAACTCACTCCACGGTAGCGACACCGCCTCCTGTCCGAATGCCGCGGCGGAGATAGCCAACGAAACAACCGCCAGGATCGCGCATCTCATCTTTCCGCCCTCCTTCCTACCGCCCATCGTTCGAGGGGCGCGGCAACTTGCCCAAACGCCTGACACAACGATACGCAAGGGACGTGAAAGGAGGTTGAACCGCGCGTGAAATCGACGTGAAATCAGCAATCGTGGGAGACGCGCAGTGGTTGAGATGCGCAGTAGTACCGTTCGTCAGCCCGCTGAACTGCAGGAGGGGGCCGGAGGGAACTCCGGCTCAGGCGCCTCAGGCAAGACGGCTTTCCGGCTCTACGGGCAGCACCAATGTGGCTTTGGCGCCGCCCTCAGGACGATTCTCGAGCGCGGCGCGCCCTCCGTGCAATGTCGCCACTTCCTTGACAAAGGCAAGTCCCAGCCCGGAGCTTGTCTTGCCGGTGGCGGGCCGACGCAGCGAGTAGAATCGCTCGAACACCTTGTCCAATGCGTATTCCGGCACGCCGGGGCCGTCATCCAAGACGCGGATCTCGACCTCGCCGTTCCGCTGCTCAGCGGCTATCGTTACCGCGCCGTCCGGTTCGCTGAAGTCCACGGCATTCTGGAGCAGATTCGTCACGGCCTGCCGCACGAGAAACCGCTCACCCTTGATGACAACCGGTGGCCCCGAGGTGGGAAAGATCTGCACCTTCCGGCCCGAGAGCACGGACGCCAGTCCCGCGACGGCCTCCGCCAGCAGGTTTCCGACATCGATCTCCTCGACATCGCGCAATGCCTTCCTGTTCTCGAGGGAGGAAAGCTGGAGCAGGCGCTCGACAAGATCCTGGATGCGGCCCGACTCGGAGCGCAGGTTTTCGAGGAATTGCCGCCGCTGCTCGGACGGCATATCCTCTTCGAGCAATTCGGCGGCCCCTCGAATCGCAGACAGCGGGCTTTTCATCTGGTGCGTCAACGTCTGCACGTATTCCTCGATGTATTGCTTACCCTCGAGCGCGGTCCGCATCTCCTCAAGCGCCGACCCGAGCACGCCGATCTCGCCGCCCAGTCGCGGCGCGGCCACGCGTTTACCGTCGCGAACTGCCTGCACATGGTGCGTCAGTTGCTCTATCGGATGCGTCACCCAAATCGACAACACCACACCGAGGCCGACAACCGCCACCGCGGCGATAATGCCCGCCACCGAGATCTCCGTCCTCGCCGCCTCCAGAAACAGGTGCACGCTTCCGGACGGCTTGCACACCGTCAGCACTCCGACAATATCCCCGTCGACCTCAATCGGCGAGGCCACATAGAGGATCTCCGAGGTCGGGTCGTCCGGCTGGACACGCGTCGTCCGCGCCCCGTATTCGCCCTTGAGCGTGCGAAACACATCGTTCCAGCGCGAGTAATCCTTGCCTTCGTCCCGGCCGTCGTCCGAGTCGAAGATTACGACACCTTGGCGATCCGTGATGTAGACGCGCATCTCAAGGTGTGTCTTCGTCATGTCGTAGATTCTCGCGGCGAATCGCCTCCTACGGGCAGCATCAAAGGCCGGCCGCAAGTCCCCCGCGTCGATACCCTCCGACTTCATCTGACTCGCAACCAGCGAGGAGAGCAAGGTGGCTGTGTCCACCATGGATTCTTCCATGGCCTCCAGGTACCGCGGCCGCAAGTCATCCAGGATCCAGTCGGTGAGGGCATAGAATCCCAGTCCAACCAGCGCCAGGAAGGCCACCACTAGGCGTGTCCGGATGGTTAGCATGATTCTCCCAGCGAATAGCCCACCCCGCGGTGCGTCCGAATCGGATCGATATCGGGCCGGATCTCCCGCAGCTTGGCGCGGATCGTCTTGATGTGCGTATCCACCGTCCGCTCCATGCTCGCTTCCGGCGCTTCCCACGCCAGCTCCATCAGCTTCTCCCGCGAATAAACCCAGCCGGGACGGCGTATCAGCACCTCGAGAATCCGGTACTCATAGCGCGAAAGCTCGAGCGCCTCGCCGAAATACGCAATCCTCATCCGGTGTTTGTCGACGACGAACGGCGAGGCCGCACCATCCTCCCCCCCGCCCGCATCCGGCATCGAGTACCGCCGCAGAACCGCCTTGACTCGCGCGGCAAGCTCCCGCGGGCTGAAGGGCTTCGGTACGTAGTCATCCCCCCCGATCTCGAGCCCCACCACGCGATCGATTTCATCTGTGCGCGCCGTGAGAAAGATAATCGGCACGCCGGAGGTCTTGCGGATGTCCTTGCAGACGTCGAACCCGTTGCAGTCCGGCAGCCCCACGTCCAGCACCACCAGGCTGATGTCGTCCCCCTCCAGGACACGCAGCGCTTCCTCGCCCGTGGCACACCAGACAACCTCAAAGCCTTCCGTGCGCAAGGCATAGGTGATCGTGTCGGCGATAGCCGGCTCGTCCTCAACCACGAGTATCTTGAGCGACATTCTCCGGATTCCCCGGCCGCTCAGGCGGCCCTAACCTCTTTCGTCACCCTCCCACTACGCGTGGCGGGCTGCTTGCAGGCTCTCACGCAGGTATCATGGCGAAGACGCATGATTCGAGGATAGTCCAAGGCCCTCGGAAAGGCAACCGGGGCCGCCGCAGCTTACTCCTTCGTACGCAGGCCAGGAACACTGTCTTTCGAGCCCGGAATCGCGTAAAATACGTCGGTTTCCGAACCTATTCCGCTATTTCATGGAGGTTTTTCATGTCCTTCGATATATCCGATCCGAGAACTCAATTTGCCCTTGAGGCTGTGCGGAAGGCCGCGCAGGTTACGCAGATGGTGCAGTCCGTGGACGCCTTAACCAAGGATGATCGATCCCCCGTCACCGTCGCCGATTTCAGCGCTCAGGCCGTCGTGGGACGTCTGCTTGCCGACGCATTCCCCTCCGATATCCTTGTCGCCGAGGAAGACGCGGCCGCCTTGCGCGCAGCCGCCAATGCGGCCACCCTCGAGGCCGTCGCGGATTTCGTGAAGCGGGTCTGCCCGGACGCCACGCCCGAGGCGGTTTGCGACTGGATCGACCACGGTGGCTCTGAGCCCACGGAGCGCTTCTGGACGCTTGATCCCGTGGACGGCACCAAAGGATTCATCCGCGGCGATCAGTACGCGGTCGCCCTCGCGTACCTCGTCGACGGCCAAGTCGAACTCGGCGTGCTCGGATGCCCCAACCTCGATGAGGAGTGCCGTCCCGGGATGCGCGGCGGCGGTGCAATAATCGTCGCCGTCCGGGGCCAAGGCACGTGGGCAACGCCCCTCGCCGGAGAGGACACCTTCGTGCCGCTTCGCGTTTCCGATTGCCGGGAGCCGGCCCCGGCGCGCGTGATGCGCTCGTTCGAAGCGGCCCACACCAACACAAACCAGCTCGATGTCATCCTCGAAGCGATGGGCGTCCGAGGCGACCCCGTCCGCATGGACAGCCAAGCCAAGTACGGCGTCCTGGCCGCGGGATACGGCGATCTGCTATTCCGCCTGCTTTCCGCTAAGCAGCCGGACTACCGTGAGAAGATCTGGGATCAGGCCGCCGGCTCCATCATTCTCGAAGAAGCGGGCGGGCGCATCACGGACCTCGCGGGGGCGGCCCTCGACTTCACCCGCGGCCGCACCCTCGCCGCCAACCGTGGCGTCCTCGCGTCGAACGGCGGGCCACTCCATGACCTCGCCCTGAAGGCCCTAAAAAGCCAATAGCGTTCACGTCACCCAAATCCGCACGTAAGCCGGGCAGGTTCCGCGCTAATCGCGGGAATATGCAGGACCACGCTTAGGAGCGGATTCTGGCCTCACGCGAGTTCTCAGGAACGCCGTGCCCCTTGACGCTTGTCATGCCGGAGCGACGGGATACGCACCTTCCTTCCGAACCGTGTCGTACAGCGCCAGGAGATTCTCCACCGGTATCCCGGACTGCACATTGTGAATCGTGTTGAAGACGAATCCGCCGCCCGGCGCGAAGATTCGGATGCGTTCGCAGACCTCCGCGCGGACCTCGTCGGCCGTGCCGAAAGGCAGCGTATGCTGCGTGTCAACGCCGCCGCCCCAGAACGTCAGCCGTTCGCCAAACGCCGTTTTCAACGCGCCGGGATCCATATCCGCCGCCGAGCACTGTACCGGATTCAGGATGTCAAAGCCGGCCTCGATGAGCTGCGGGATCAAGACCCGCACCGATCCGCACGTATGGATGAACGTCTTCCACGGCGTATGGGCGTGTATCCAATCATTCACGGCCTTATGGAAGGGGAGGTATAGGTCGCGGTAGGCGTCCGGGGAGATGAACGGCCCGTGCTGCGCACCGAAATCGGTGCCGGTGACAAAGACCGCCGCCACTTTATCTCCCACCACGCCGTAGATCCTCTCCAAGTTTGCCAAGGCGATCGCGCACTGGCGCTCGAACACGGTGTAGACATAGTCCCGCCGCGTCAGCGTGCTCGTGTACCACTCGGCGATGTCCCGAATGCCCCGGGGGTGCTTCAGCCACGGCGCAGGCACGAGCGCAATGTCACCGAAGGCCGTCCCGCCGAAGTTCGCCAAGATCGCCTTATCCGTCTCACGGTAGAGCCGCGCCGCCTCGGACTCGAAATGCGCCAGCTCCTCATCCGTGATAGGGCCGAACTCTTCGAGGTTCTCCTCGGGGTCCAGGCAAGCGTCATCAATCGGCGGCTGACGAATGATCGTGTCGAAATACCAGCCGCCGCTTGGCATACGGCCGCTCGCCGGCACGCTGCGATCTCCCTCCGGATACATCAGCAGGTCGCCGTTCGATTCCGGCTCCGTGTTGAACGCCCCGGGAACCAGCACGGGCGTCCCTTGGAAGGTCGTCCAAGGTTTCCAGTCCTTGTTCTCGAATCCGAATAGCGTGTGCCGGCCACCCAGGCCGATCACGTCCACACCGAGCGCCTCGATGAGGTCTGCCGCCACTTCGCCCAACATTTGATACGGCTCGACGACCTTCACCGGCGTCCCCGGGGCGTCCAAACCGAGGGCCTGCCGCAACGCATACACCGAATTCACGTGCATTCCCGTCACGGCGCTCGCGCCAAGGTCGAGAGGAACATGATCCGGCTCTTCGTGTTGGAGCGCACGCCGCACCCTTTCTCGTGATGTCATCATGGCCTTATGTCCTCCTTGAAAGCGCCTTCCGCAGTCGCCCGTCCCCGCCACGGCGCTAACGCCAGAACGGCGTACACGAACGTGAGTACGGCCCCGGCCAGGCTAAGCCACTTGCCTACACACAAGCTGTCCGGATCAAACTGAAAGGCGATCCGGTGCTCACCGGGGGGCACGACGCATCCCATGAAGTCCCCGTTCACGCGCAACACGGACGCGGCTTGGCCACCGATATCGGCGCGCCAGCCCGGATGATAACTCTCCGAAATCACTAGAAGCTGCGCCGCCGGCGCCTCTGTCCGGACCTCGACGCGCCCGGGACGATCCGACAGGATGTCTGCCTTGCCCGTCTCCCCACCTCCGAGCGCTACGGCCTCATCGACGATGGCCGTCCTCGCAATGTCGACGCTGTCTATCGCATGCGCCGGCTCATCGCTCACCACCGCATCCGTCACGAGCCGAACTCGCGGCATCGGATCGGGCGCCAGCTCCCACCGCTCGCCTCGATCCGGCGCGTACGCGGCCTCGGGCCATTGGCCGTACCGCACCTTCCGCGCGCCCACCGAAGCCAGCCGCAGCGCGGTGATATCCGAGTAGTCCAAGAGCCGCCGCGGCCTGAGTGCGAAGTAGCCGCTTTGTAGCTTCACGCCGCGCATGATAGGTACATCGACGCCGTAGCCTGGCTGGTAATACGAGGCCACCCGGTATGCCCCCGTCTCAGGGGGCATCTCGATTCCTTGCAGTAGCGTGTCAAGGCGCTCGTGATCCTTGTGGCGCAGTCCGTACAGCGAGATATCCAGCGTGGCGAACAGCACGATGGCTATGAGCGCCGGGCCGAAGCCCCGTGCCGCCGCGAACACCAGTCCCGCCGCCGCAGTGACGAGGACAGCGCCAATCGCGAGGTTCCTCGTGGGCGCCACCCATGTTTCCACAAGGCCATGAGGCAGTGCCCCACCGCGCAGACGCACCAATGCCACGGCCAGTACCAACAGCCAACTCACACCTGGGAGCACGGCAAGGCTCCAGGCCCGGCCCCGCTCGAATCGCTCATGCCGCGCGCGCGCGGCATGCAGTTCCGCCAGGGCAATGGCCATGAGAACGGCAAGTCCGAGGTGGACGAACAAAACATAGCGCTCCATGGTATGAAACGCCCGCACTACGGGGAGGTGAAAGAGGAGCCGATCCGCGCCGGTGTAAGTCCCTCCCGCCAGGAAGAGGCCCGCCAGGGCCGCCGCGATGGCCGCCCACGCGAGGGGCCTAAGGCGGCCTAGCTTGCGAACGCGGCCCATCAACCAGACGGCAAGCACAGCGGTGACGGCCCCCGTGTACAGCGCATTCCACGGTACCGTGCCTACCATGCGCCGGTGGAACAGGTACGGACTAACGAACTGGAACAGGTTCACGGGGCTGAGCGATTGCGCGTCGAACGTGGTAGCCGCCCGCTCGGAGTACTTCAGCATCTCCATCGTGGGAAGCCACTGGAGCGCCCCGAGCATAACGCCAAGTACCTTCCCGGCGAGTACGTGCAGATAACGCCGGCAAGCACGCGTGCGAGGCCAGAGAAACGCCGCGTACGCCGCTTCCAGAAGGCCCGACCAGCACACTGATTCCGGATGGCCGCAAAGCAACTGGGAGCCTGTCAGCAATCCAATCCCCACCGCCGCCGCGGCCGCCGAACGTTTTCGCTCCGAGCACAGAGCCACGTCGAGCAGCCATAGCAGCCACGGCACATGGGCCACGGCCGCCACCATGTTCGGATGAACGTAGTGGCACATGGGGAAGCCGCAATAGGTGAACGTGGCAGCGCCCAGCACCGCGGCGAATCGCGGCACCGGCCAACGGCGGAGCAACAGGCACAGCCCCAGCAACATGAAGGGATAACTCAGCACCAACTCGAGCATGAACGCCCGATCCAGCGGCAGGAAGCGATAGAGAAACACGTGCAGCGGATGGAGCATCCCCGCCTGGCCCTCGCCGTGGGCATAGACGCCCATGAAGAGGTCCGGCATCCAGGCAAATGAGTCGCCCCTGACGAGACAGCCTTGGTAGAAGAAGCGTAGCGGCAGGTGGAAGCCTATCAGATCGTCCTCGACGTACACGGCGCTCATAAACAGGGGCCGCGCGAATACGCCCGTCATCACCAAGGCCATGGCAACCGCCGTCCAGAAGAGTAGACGCTCGGATGTAAGGACTGCGCCCCGCCGCTTATCCGCCATGAGTCGCCCCTACCTCCTCGTGGGGCCGCTCGACGCGCCGCAAAGCCGCCATCAGAATCTCCAGAAAGGCGTCCTGAATCTCCGGGGCAAAATGGCAGTCATCGACGAAGTTGGCCTCATCGTCCATTAGCCGCTTCGTATCATCCGCGTACACAAACCTATCCCGCAGGCTCACGATGACAGCGTTATGCTCCTGCGTGCCCTTTCGCACGTACTCTGTCAGGCCCCATTCCGTCATCCGCTTCTTCCCCTCCTCGCGGAACGCCCGGCTCGCAACCCACTTGTCCATCACCGGGTTATACGCGAAAAACGGCACAATGAGCGTGCTGCCCTGTTCATCCGCCAGGGCAATAATCCGCTCGAGATTGCGCCGGAAGGAATCCGCCGAGCGAACGTCCGCCGCATACTTCAGCCAGTCCTCCCTTGGGAAGGCGATGTGCAAATAGCGCCGGCCAAATGTCCGCGTCTCGCGGAGCGTCGCCCATAGGCGATATATCCGGAAGCACAGCGAAGAGCGCAAGAGGACGGCTTGCACCGGCCTCTGCCCCTGGAACACCGTGTTCGTAAGCCGGTAGAACGAATAATGATCGTAGTCCTCCGAGAACACGTCCGGCGGCGCATTATTCGCCCGCGTCTCGTTGATGCCGTGGTAGAAGATCACGTAGTCGAACGTGTAGCCCCGGCGAGAGAGCCAGAGGCATTTATTCAGGCTGTCCAGGGAAGAATGTCCCGTCTGCGCCATGTTGTAAACGTGCAACGGATAGTCGAACGTGTGTTCCAGCCGGTGTTGATTGCCCGCGCCCCAGAGAACAGACCCGCCCAGCAGCAGGATATTCACGCTATCCTTCGAGTACGGCTGCGCCTGAAACTGCTCCCGCAGCGGCGGGTAGATTAACTCCTCGACGGAGTGCCGGAAAGGGAATCCGTACTGCCGGGCGAAAAGGGCACGACTGGCGACTTCGAGCAGGCCAAAACACGCCAGGGAACTGGCCACGAGCAGCGCAAGTTCGCGACGCCGGTGTCGCAGCAGCCACGCCGGATTCAACCAGCGCCGGCCGGCTACAATGGCTCGCGCCTTCAGCACCGCCGCCGCCCCGACCCCCAGGGCGCAGACTCCCACAAAAAGGATAAGGGGCTGCTCCTGGATGGCCGCGCGAATGGGCGTCTCGGCGTGGCGGCCCGTGTAGAGCTTCCACAACACAAAAGGGGTGCCTGCGGCGGCCGCGCACACGAGGCCCGCCCCAAAGATCCGTATCAACCATTCAAGCCAGCGCAATGGCGAAATCATCCCCCATCCCGTCAGGGCGTCGCCCGCTCGAGCCACCTCAGAGAGTGCCGCGGCCATCTTACAAGAGGGCCGGGGACGGTGCAAAAGCCGGCGGGGCCGGCCGCAGACTTGGATCGCGTCCGGCCCGCGTGATATCTTGCGCGCCGGGGCCTGGAGACACCCGTCATCATGCGTTCGGACACGTCCGGCCAGAGCAGCCAAGTACCGCCCAGCGACGCCCCATCGTCCATGCGGCACGGCCTCACGCTTGCCGCCATCCTCGTGGCCGCCATCCTCCTCCGTTTCTACGGCATTACGCAGGCCGGCATCTTCTCCGTCGATGAGGGCCGCTACCTCCTCGACGCGCAGAGCAAGCAGATCGAGTTGGGCGTCTACGCCGACCTGGCCCGCGGCAAGCTCGCTGAAGTCCGAGGCGGTGAGCCATTCCTGCTCGAACAGTTCGTCCCCGAGGCACGCGACGCCCTCGCCCGGCGCGCGCCGTTCCTTCCCAAAGTGCTCTTCTCGTACCTCGCGGCCCTTGTGATGGGAATTGTGGGATTCAAGATCTGGGCGGCGAGCGTTGTCGAAGCCGCCTTCGGCGTGCTCACCGTGGGGGCGGTGTATCTGCTTGCACGCCGGCTGCGCAATCCCCGCACGGCGCTCATCGCCGCCGGCATGCTGGCCCTATCCTGCTACCACGTGTATTTCTCCCGCAACGCGTATCCCCAGTGTACGTCGGGCTTCTTCCTCGTCCTCGCCGTGCTCCTCCATCTCCATTGGAGCGCCGCCCACGACCCGCGCGGCACCTACCGCCATCTCGTGGCATCCGGCCTCTGCGCCGGACTCGCCTTCCTCGCCAACTTCCAGGCCGGAGGCGCGCTTCCCCTGCTGGTTGTTATCCACATCGGCGTGTCGCTCCGCGATGGGAGCGCGGGAGTTCGCATCCGGCGGCTGGCCGGCGGCGGCGCCTGCCTGCTCCTCGGATTCGCCGCGGCGCTGATAGCGGCCGAGGCTACCACGTACCCCCTCATACTCCTCTTCCGCTCGCAAGACATCGCGTACGCCCACCACACCTTCTTTGAACTGCTCCTGCCCCGCCTAACCATGCACACGCACATCCCGGCAAATGGCCAGGGCGTGGCGCTATTTCCCTACTTCGTCTACCTATTCGAAGGCCCGATTGCGCTCGGCGCCATGCTCCTCTTGGCCGTGGCCGGCGCGTGGGCCGCTATCGGAGCGCGCGGCCGGCGCGAGGCAGAGGACACGGCGTCAGGTCGTACTGCCTGGTTGTATCTCACCCCGGCACTGCTCGTGCCCTGGCTCATTTTCTCGTTCAAAACCCTCCAGGCGGCCCGCACGTTTACGTACCTGTATCCCTTCCTAGCCATTGCGCTCGCCATCTCAGCCGACGCACTGTGGCAAGTCCCCGCGCCGCGCCGACGCGCCGCGCGCGTGGTGACCGCCGCCCTGCTGGCCCTTGCCGCCGCGTCCGCCCTGCGGCACGACGCCGAGGTGCTGCAAACGCGCTCCGCCTATCCGCGGGCCATGGATTTCATCGCTCAGACTCCCGAGCATGCCGCCTGCGCCGCGTGGTCGGCCGTGCTGCTTGGCTACCTGGAGGAAGGCGGCCTGGACGGCGGCAGCTACTACGACTACGCCGCCCCGGACAAGAGCCTTCCCCCCTACTTCCTAACCGACTGGCAGGAACTCTACCACAGCCACTATCCCGACGAATGTTCCGTCATTCCCGCCGGTTCTGAACCGGATCACGTCCTTCATCACCAATTCGGCCGGATTCTACTCGAAACCGAGGCGTTTCCCGCCTATGACCGCACCTTCTCGAGCATCGCCTTCGTCCGCGCCCTCGACCTCGACCGCGCCCGCAAGCTCCTGCTCTACGACCTCCGCCGGACAGGCAGCGAGAAATAGCCTAGCGGTGCTACTCATTGCGGCACGTCTTGTAGTGCAGGCATCTTGCCGGCCCTGCGAGCCACGGTTACTGTAGACTTCCCAACACCGCAGCATGATCGGCATAATCGCCCGCGTATTGCCGTGAGAGGACTTCGGAGAAGGCCAAGCCATCATGACGTCACGTGAGCGCATCGAGGCGGCGTCGAACCACGCGCAGCCGGATCGAACGCCGATCTTCGAGTATGTGCTGTTGTCGCCCGTCGCCGATCAGCTTCTCGGGCGGCCGTACGCCCCCGATCCTAGCGTCTGGCCGACGCTTGCGCGGGAACGCGGCTGGGAAACGGCTGTCCGCCAGAGTGCCATCGATCAACTGGAACTCGCGGCGCTGCTCGGCCATGACATGATGTACGTCTGCCCGAATCCCCTCCCCGGAACTGGGGACATCGCTCTCCACGCCCCGCCTGCGGCGCCGGCGCCCGATCCCGTGCAAGTCCTCCGGCAGCGCAATGAGCGGGCGGCTCAGGCACCGGCGGCACCTCATGATGACAGCCTCTTGGTTTACGCCTTGCTCAAAGAGGAGATGGCCCGCCGAGGCCTCGATCTGCCCATCCTCGCGCCGACGTATCATCACGGCGTCTGGACGGATGTGGACCTCATGCAAACGATGCTCATCGCGCCGGATGTCGCCCACGAACACTTCGCGCTGGCCACGCGACGCTCGCTGGGATGCCTCGAGAAGTACATCGCGCTCGGCCTGGACCTCCTCGGCGTGGGCGGCGATTTCGCCGGCACGCGGCCGCTCATCTCCCCGGAGGCGTACCGGACGTTCATTCTGCCCGAGGTGCGCCGTGTGACGCGGCGGGCCCACGAAGCGGGACTGTGGGCCGTCAACGCCAGCGACGGCAACCTATGGCCTATGATTGAGGATTACCTGCTCGGCTGCGAAGTTGACGGTTACCTCGAGATTGATATGCAGGCCGGCATGGACCTGCGCCGGCTCAAGGACGCCTACGGAGATCGCATCACCTTCTTCGGCAACTTGGACTGCGGCAATATCCTGAGTTTCGCGTCACCGGAGGAGGTCAGGCGGCACACGCTCGACTGCCTCGATGCAGGTTGGGGCAATGGCGGCCACATCCTCTGCGCGAGCAACGCCATCACGGCCAGCGTCCCCCTCGACAACTACCTTGCCGTCGTCAACGCCTACCGCGAGCGATTCGCCCTTCCCGCGCTTCGGATTCCGTGATCACACGCCATATACAAGACGAACGCTCCCGGGCCTAGTGGCCCGGGAGCGTTCGCTTGAGTCGAAGGGAGAACGCCGCTACTTCTTCTTCACGGCGGCTTTCTTGGCCTTACGGGGAGTCTCAATGGCCGCTTGCGCCGCGGCGAAGCGCGCGATCGGTACGCGGAAAGGACTGCAACTGACGTAGTCGAGTCCGACCCGATGGCAGAACTTGACGGATTCGGGCTCGCCGCCGTGCTCGCCGCAGATGCCGCACT
Source organism: Candidatus Hydrogenedentota bacterium (assembly GCA_963674865.2). GTDB lineage: Bacteria > Hydrogenedentota > Hydrogenedentia > Hydrogenedentales > SLHB01. The sequence goes on along the minus strand of CAXXYE010000009.1, from coordinate 1,208,777 downwards.
TGAGAACGGGGCGTGTGCTCCGGCCCTTCTTCACCGCCATATCAACCAACTGTCCGATGCCTTCCTGGTCGAGGACCTGGAACGGATCCACGGGAAGAACATCGTGGTCGAGGTAGAACGGCAGGAATCCGCCCACGTCGTCGCGGGAGTAGCCGAAGCCCATCTGGGTGAGGTCGTTGGTGCCGAAGCTGAAGAACTCGGCGACCTCGGCAATCTTGTCAGCCGTGAGGGCCGCGCGCGGAATCTCGATCATGGTGCCGACCATGTAGTCCAACTTAATCTTGTACTTCTTCTGGACCTCGTCGGCCACGCTGCGGATGATCGCCTCCTGGTTGGCGAGCTCCTTCTTGGTGCCCACGAGCGGAACCATGATCTCCGGAAGAACCTTCACTTTCTTCTTCTTAAGTTCGGCCGCCGCTTCAAGGATGGCGCGGGCCTGCATCTCCGTGATCTCCGGATACGCAATGCCCAAGCGGCAACCGCGATGGCCGAGCATAGGATTCAACTCGTGGAGTTGGGCGATGCGGGCGCTGATCGTCGCCGCCGGAACGCCGATCTTCTTCGAGAGTTCGGCGATCTGCTTCTTGTCGAGCCCGCCGACGAACTCGTGCAGCGGAGGATCAAGTAGGCGAACCGTCACCGGCTTGCCGGCCATGGCCTTGAAGATACCGATGAAGTCTTTCTTCTGATAAGGCAGAAGCTTCATGACTGCTTTGCGCCGGGCGACCTCATCCTCGGCGAGAATCATCTCGCGCATGTGGATGATACGCTCGGGCTCAAAGAACATGTGCTCCGTGCGGGCCAGCCCGATACCTTCGGCGCCGAACTTGATCGCCTGAAGCGCGTCGGCCGGGCTCTCAGCGTTCGTCCGCACGTTGATCTGCCGCGTCGCATCCGCCCAACCCATCATCTTCTTGTACCACTTGTTGCGCTCGGGCTGCGCCGGCAATACACCCACCTGGCCCTTGTAGACCACGCCGGCCGTGCCGTTAAGGGAAATCCAGTCGCCCTCCTTGATGACCTTGCCGTTGACATTGATCTTCTTGGCGGCCACATCGATCTGAAGCGCGCCGCAGCCGACGATACAGCACTTGCCCCATCCGCGGGCAACCAGCGCCGCATGGGACGTCATGCCGCCCTTCGCAGTGAGGATGGCCGCCGCCGCGTGCATGCCGTGCACGTCTTCGGGCGACGTCTCGTTGCGGACGAGGATAACCTTCTTGCCCTTCTTGGCCCAGGCGTCCGCGTCGTCAGCAGTCAATACCACCTGGCCCACGCCGCCGCCGGGCCCCGCGGGAAGTCCTTTGGCCAGCGTGTCGGCCTTCTTCTCGCCGGCAGGGTCGAGCATCGGGTGCAGCAACTCATCCAAGGCTTCGGGATTCACGCGCATGATGGCCGTCTTCTTGTCAATCAGGTCCTTTTCAGCCATCTCGACAGCCATCCGCACGGCCGCTGTACCGGTGCGCTTTCCGGTGCGGGTCTGGAGCATGTAGAGCTTCTTGTCCTCCATCGTGAACTCGATGTCCTGCATGTCCTTGTAGTGCGCTTCAAGCTTGTTCCGAATGGCGACAAGCTGTTTGTAGAGGGGAGGCCACATCTCCTCGAGCGACTTGATGGACTTACTCTCGGCGCGCTTGCTGGCCTTATTTAAGGGCCGCGGCGTGCGAATGCCGGCCACCACGTCTTCGCCCTGGGCATTGATCAGCCACTCGCCATAGAAAGTGTTCTCACCTGTGGCGGGGTCCCGCGTGAAGGCCACGCCCGTCGCGGACGTATCGCCCAGGTTGCCGAAAACCATGGACTGGACGTTGACGGCGGTGCCCCAGTCATCAGGAATGCCTTCGATGCGCCGGTACGCGATGGCGCGCCGCCCGTTCCAGGACTGGAACACGGCCTTAATACCGCCCCAAAGCTGATCCTCGGCGTTATCGGGGAAGGCTTTGCCGATGGCCTTCTTCACAATCTTCTTGAACTCTTCGCAGAGCTTCTTGAGGTCTTCGGCGTCCAGGTCGGTGTCTTCGGTAACGCCCTTCTTCTTCTTCATCGCCTCCATGGCATGCTCAAGTCGCTCGCGGACGGACTGCCCATCCTTAGGCTCGATGCCCGCGGCCTTCTCCATCACGACATCCGCGTACATCATGATCAAACGCCGGTAGGCGTCATAAGCGAACCGCTCATCGCCACTCTTTGCGACGAGGCCGGGAAGCGTCTTCGGGCAAAGGCCGACGTTGAGGACGGTGTCCATCATGCCCGGCATCGACTGGCGGGCGCCGCTGCGCACCGAGACAAGCAGCGGGTTCTTCGGGTCGCCGTACTTCTTGCCCATCACCTTCTCGACGCGCGCGAGGGCCTTATTGACCTCGGCCGTCAGCGATTGGGGAAGCTTGCCTTTGTTCTCGTAATACTCCGTGCACATCTCCGTAGTAATCGTGAAGCCGGCCGGCACCGGGATGCCCAAGCTCGACATCTCGGCCAGGTTGGCGCCCTTCCCGCCGAGAAGGTTCTTCATCGTCGCCTTGCCTTCGGCTTTGCCGCCGCCGAAGAAATAAACGTTCCTCTTAGCCATGGTTCGGATTCTCCTTGCCTTTGGAATTAAACATCGTCCGTGCAGTCTCTCGCCGCCAACGTAGACGCGCCCAACCCGCGCGCACGTGGGGCGGGATGTGTTCAAGAGCGCTCGACGGAAACACGTGTACTATACCGAAGTAGCGAGAGTCCATTCAACTTACGCCTTTCTCTCGAGAGGGATCTTCGAGGGTGTTGTCCATCAGGATACCCGAAAGCCTATCCCATCGATCAGCCCCTTGGGCGCCGTGAACGCCGTGCCGCACAACCACTTGCGGGACCGCACAGCACCCGTCTGTTTTTGTCCGCCGCACGCACCCCGTGTTAAGCTGTGACTTCCCTGGAGAGGCCATCTTGAGAACCGGTGTGAGGAACGTCCCATGAACCACAAGTCCCGGCATATCGAAGCAAAATACCCCCGGAAATGGAACGTGGCGGGCATGCCGCCGCGTATCGCTGCTACGCTCGCGGCGCTGCTCCTACTCAGCCTGCCTTCGGCCGCGCTGGAAATCGAGCCGCTGTGGGTGGCCAACGCGGACATGGTTATGGAAGGTGCGCCCATGATCGTCGATCTCGACGGTGACGGCGACGGCGAAATCCTGACGGCGGCGTACGAGAACATCATTGTCATGGACGGCACGGGAGAGCAGCTTTGGCGTTTCGATACGCGAGGTCGGTACTCGACGTGCCCGGCCATTCTCGAACGTGAGGGACAGGCGCCGCTCATCTATGCGGGCGACAACGCCGGGCAATTCACCTGTCTCGACGGCTCAGGCAACGTGATTTGGCAGAGAGACATGGGAAACATGTTCTGCTCCTCACCCGCGCTCGCCGATCTTACTGGGGACGGAGCCATCGAGGTCATCCAAGGCGATCAATTGGGTGTGGTGACGGCCCTTGACGCCCTTACGGGTGAAGTCAGATGGGAACGCCGGCTGGAGAGCGAGTGTTCGAGCCCGGCGGTGGGCGATCTGGATGGGGATGGCACGCTCGAAACCGTCGTTGCCATGGGGGCAGGAAAGGTCTTCGCCCTGAATGCCTCGGGCCAGGTTGTTTGGGAGTTCGCCGTGGGCGGCACGGCTCCCTTCTGGGCCATCGCGTCGCCCGTCATCTACGGCGATTCCAAAAGACAGGTGTGCGTGGCGGCGGCATCACACGACGGGCGATTCTTCTGTCTCAATGCGCAAGGTGACGTCTTATGGGAGCAGCCGACTCGCGGCGCCGTCGCCTCGACACTCTCCGTCGGAGACTTCGACGCCGATGGGCGGGCCGACTTGTTTGCGGTAACGGAACTAGGGGTGCTCTACCGGTTCGATGAGGAGGGCCGCGTACTCTGGGATATTGACACCCAAGGCCGAAGTCTGGCGTCAGGCGCCATCATCGACCTTGACGGCGATGACGCGCTCGAATACGTGCTGTGCACACAGCGGGGCAGCCTATTAGCACTCGACCGCGCGGGCGAGATCGTCTACAGCCATCAATTCGACAACCGCACAATCAACGTTACAACGGCCTACGGCGACATCATCAAGAAGCGCCCCGGCCTCGAATTCGCGGTTACGGGCGGCGAGTCCGGGCGGATGTTCTGCTTCGGGACATCGGCGCCCGTCGACAGCCGGGCTCAGTGGCGAACCTACCGAGGGGACAACCGGCTGACGGGGGCCTGGCTCGGATTCGTCAGCACGGACACCGCCCGAATGACGCCCGAGAACCTCAATTGGGACCTCCTCCTTACGGGGGGCGACCTGACATTTCGGATCGTGAATCCGAGTCCGGGCGATGCTCCGCTGCTGGCCGAAGCGGCATGTATTCGGCCGGATGGCTCGCGGCAACTGGCGGTCGGGAAGGCCGTGGGCCGCGAGGGCCTGCTCAAGATCCCCGTGGCGATAACCGCGCCGGGAGTGTATCGATTTGAATGGGCGCTCAAGAGCGCCGAGGGCGTCCCGCTTGCTGCCGGTTCGCGCGAACTGACCCTCTCGCCTTACCAGAACGACCAGGCCCTCGCGAGGCGCGCTGTCCTCGCACTCGGGAAGGCAATGGCGGCCGCGGAAGAAATCAAGAAGGGCAAGGGCCTAGAGGCCGCGATGCATCAGGAAGCGCTTGGCATCGAAAAAGAAGCCTCCGCTCTGGCGTCCCTACAGGTTGCCGCGCCCGGCGCGCCGCCCGCGTTCATCGAGCAACTCAATGTGCGTACCGCGGCGCTCAACGCCCGGGCTGAACGCGCGCTGGTGCTTGCCGGGATAGCGCCGTCGATCCTCGGAAGTACGCCGGACAGCCAAGTGGTAGCCTTTGAAGGTACTACCTGGGAGAACCGGGACGTGGACAAGGAGCTTCCTTCAGAGGTAGCCACGCCGCTCCGCATCACACGCAGATGCATCTCCGGCGAACACGAGCCCGTATCCGTCAAGCTTCTGAATGTGACGCTCGAGGCCCTGAACGTCGGTGCTCATATCGAAACGACGCCCGGGGGCCCGTCCGTCAAGGCCTACGAGATAAAATCCGTCCCGACGAACCAGGGCGCCATCGCATGGGATCCCATCGTCCCCCTCCGCGGGGGCAAGATGGCCATTCCTCCGCTCGAGACGCGCGAAGTGTGGCTGGACGCGGACTTGAGCGGTGTGAAGGCCGGCAACTACGACGTAGCGCTCTCTCTTGATACGGGCGCGTCGGAAGCGAAGGTTGCCCTTAACTTAGAGGTACTCCCCTTCGACATGGCAGGCTTCGGGGCCATGCGGCTGTGCTGCTGGGCCCGCTACAACGAAGATGCGGTGACGGACTTGCTGGCGCACGGCAATAACGTATTTACCGCGAGCCTTCCTCCGGTAACGGTTGACGAAGAAGCCACCCCAAAGCTCAGTGTCGACTTCGCCGCGCTGGATGAGTTCATGGCGCCGCTGGCAGGCCATGACGTCTTCCTGCTCATGAGCGGAATCCCTTCGCTGGGCGTCCCCATGGAAGACGATCCTTACGTGCCCCGCCTCGCCGACTACCTCGAGCAAGTCATGACGCACCTTGAGGCAAAGGGCATCGACGAAGACCATGTCGCCCTATATCCCCACGATGAGCCGGGCGGACACGGTTGGGACACGGTAAAACACTATATCGCCTTCGCACGCCAAGGCCTAAAGGCGCGACCCGGCCTGAAGTTCTACGTGAACGGCGGCGGCGACGTGGCCATGTTTGAGGCGCTGAACGAAGTGGCCGCCATCTGGTGCCCCGGCTTCTACGCACTCTCCGAGGACTCACTCCTGATGGATTTCCTCAAACAAAGCGGCAAGACGCTCTGGTCCTACGACTGCGGTTATTCCTATGCACGGCCCATCGGCGCAAACACGAAGACCATCAACATCGTCGCACAATACCGCCTCGCCGCGGTCTTCGGACTCCATTTCGGCGCCACGGGAATCGGATTCTGGTGTTACAACTCAGGGGACTCGATGTGGGAACCCGTCGAGCATGAATATCCCCTTGTTTATGCCAATCCGGACGGCACGCACACTTCTTGCCGGCGCTGGGAGGCCGTCCGCGAAGGGATGGAGGACGCGCGTATCCTGATCGCCTTGCGTGAGAGACTCACCGAACCTGCCGTCACGGAGAACGTGAAGGCGCGCATTCGCCGCCTGTTGAACGAACAGATCGCAGGCGTCGCCGTCGAGACACTGGCCGAGGCGCGCCTTGGCGTTGCTCGCTACGTACTTGATGCCTCCAACAACGACGAAACGGTTAAGCGTCTGCGTGGTGAAATGATGGAATGCGTCGCTCTGCTGGGCAAGTAGCGCGTCAGGTCTGGAGGTCATTAGGAAGCAATTCATGGCGCATTTGCACCCGCATTTTGTCTGGCAAGGGGAAGAAGGCCGGTATCTGTGGCGGGATGTCGATATCACATGCGATATTCCAATAATCCGCGAAACGCTACGGAACGCACTAACCGCCGATGTCGAGGACGGCCCCAGCTATACACACGTCCGCTTCCATCTCGATCTGCCTATGGACATCGAGAAACGCTTGCGGAACACCTTCAATGTTGAAGATTTGTCCCTGGACGAGGGACACATTCTCGTGGCCGACGACGGCATCGACATCTATTCCCAGACGCCGCGGGGCCTCTTCTACGGCTGCCAGACGCTCATCCACTCGATGCGGGGGCAATTCCTCGGCAATTGCCTGATCTATGACTTCCCGGTGTGTGTAGTCCGCGGCGTCAAGCCTCATGCTCCCGCCGCCGGACAAGCTCGACGACTTCAAAGAGTTCATCGACTTTTTGTGCGTGTACAAGTACAACACCGTGATGCTCGAAGTCGGGGGCGCCATGGAGTACAAACGCCACCCGGAGATCAATGACGGGTGGGTCGCTTATTGCGCCGAGATGAACGAGTATCCGGGCAAGACCCGCAAGATTCAGGGCCAGTACGACTGGGAGAAGAACTCGATACACTCGGAAAACGGTGGGGGCCGGTTTCTCAGCCAGGACGCGGTGAAAGACCTGGCCGCTTACTGCCGCGAACGCATGCTCGAGGTCATCCCGGAAGTACCATCCTTGAGCCATTCCGACTACCTACTAACCAGGCATCCGGAACTCAACGAGCGTACCGAAGACCCCTACCCCGACACCTATTGCCCCTCAAATCCGGACTCCTACAAGCTCCTGTTCGACGTGTTCGACGAGGTGATCGAGGTGTTCCAGCCCGCCACGATCAACATCGGGCACGACGAGTACTACACCATTGGCCTTTGCGAAACGATGCCGCGGCAAGAAGGCCGAGGACCTCTACGCAGGCGACATTCGCAGGATCTACGACCACTTGGCCGCCAAGGGCGTCCGTACGATGCTTTGGGCCGAGAAGTTCCCTGGACTCGCACTGGAGTGGACGGCGTCCCCATCGGCGGCGCGGAGAAGCCCAAGACGCCGGCCACCTACCGCGCGATCAATATGGTGCCGCAAGACCTGCGGATCCTTCACTGGTCACTGGGGCATCAACCGCACCTATGAACTGGAGTATCTGAAGCGCGGCATGGAGATGACTTACGGCAATTTCACCGGACTGGGCTTTCCCGCTTGGCGTGAGCGCGTCGCCCCGTGACGGCGTCCAGGGGGCGATCATCTCGAACTGGGGGGCCACCGACGGCCAGACGCTCCAGCGAAATGCCATTCTCTTCAATGTGGTCTATTCGGCCTACTTGTTCTGGAACGGGGCCCTTCGACGATAGCCGCACCGACGAGGTCCGAGACCTGACCTTCAGAGAGCTGTACCGGTACCGCGGCGAGGCGGCGAGGCGAAATGCAGCCCCCAATGCGCGTTTCCTCACTTTCGTGCACACCACTGATACACGCATCGAGCCACGAGGGATTTGTCGACGGGAATTACATCGATAACGAGCAATTCGCCCTGGGCGAGTACGTCATCGAGTACGAGGACGGCAGCGAACACGCGGTTCCCATCATCTGGGGCCTCAATATCTCATCGCAGGATGTGAACTGGGATTTGAAGGAGTTTGATCGGGCGGACTGCTCCACGCCGGACTCCGCCCTTATCGAGGCGTCGTATACGGCGCGGCCACAACGAATGGACGGCAGGACGTGGTACGAGACGGAGGTAGAAGACCGCTTCCCTCAGAAGCGGCATCACCGGCGTGCGCGTCCGCAAGCGCCTGAATGCCCCCGGAAACGTTATACTTACGGTCATTCGGAGTCAGTGCCGCTTCTTAATGCAGAAGATAGCGCACCACTCCGCCCCGAAGTTTGTACAGTGAGCGTATATGGGAGCGGACGGGGACATCGCAGACTCTGTATAATCCCAGTAACTTCAGAAAACGGGGAGAATGGAAGGATGAAGTCCACACAGCTTCTTGCCAAATCATCTACAGTCTTGCTTATCCTGCTGATGCTCCCGCTCAGTGTGGGATGCCCCTTTCTGCCATGTACAACGGATCCCGTCGACGGCGTGTACGTGAACATCCAGGTGGACGCTGAGCTCGATGACACGGAGGGGCTTACGCGCATCATGAACGCCCTGGACGTACGGGGGATCGACGCCACATTGTATGTCACCGGCGACTACGCCAACCGGAACAACCCGCGCATTCGGGGCCTTTTCGGGCGCGGTCATGAGGTCGCCCTGCACGGATACTACACCGGGGAACAACTGGCCACGATGACGTATGAGGAGCAACTGGATCTGCTCTCACGCGCCAAGCAGGCCCTCGAAGGGTGCAAGCCCTGCGGCACGTACATTCCCGTCACAGGCTTCCGGCCTCAGTATTTCAGCCAGAACGAAGACACCTATGACGTACTGGATGAGTTGGGCTTTGCCTACAACAGCGGATTCAAAGCAGGCCTCCTCTACGCCGAGGGCCATGAGGAGGACTTCGCGCCCTACCCGTTCCCGGAGCACGCATTCCACGCCGTTCCCATTACCACTGTCGAGCACAACGGCGAGCCCGTATATCTATGCGACATCGGCTGCGCCATCGGCCTCGAAATGACAGGCGAGGAGTGGGGCGAGGCCCTTGAGGCCGCCCTGGATGAGGCCATCGCCAACCGCCGCCCGCTGGTGGTCCTGGTTCACGGCTGGTACACCGGAGACAAGAACGAGTACGACTACTGGGAGCCATTTGTCGATTTCCTGGACGCCGCACGCTGTCAGGTAACCTTTGTAACCACACAGGAGTTGGTGGATCTGTTTCCCGAGGAATCGCGGCGGTAGCTACGAGAGGGTGATATACTCTCCCAAACGGGCGCTCTTACGCGGATCCGACGACGGGAGGGAGTCATGCGGTTCACCATGATTGCAGTCGTGTTGGCGGAGTTGGCGGCGTTGGGCATGGCGGCAAAGGCGGCGGCGGCAGCCAACACGGGAAAACCGCGACAGCCGCAGTTCCCTCTCAAGACCGCCCGCATGCTGCTCACGAACGCGCAGATTGAGCAGGCCAAGAGAAACATCGAGACATATCCCGCCGCCAAGGCCGTGGCAAACGGGATCATTCGGGCAGCTTCGGCATGGGCGGACTGGCCGGATCAGGCTCTCCGCGACTTACTCCCCTCGGCCGACGTGCCCCGGGCGTTCAACGTCAGTACGAAGGGCTGCCCGGTGTGCGGGGACAAGATCTACGAAGGCAGGGGATTCTACCCATGGATCGTGGATCCCAAGAAGCCTTTCAAAATCGAGTGTCCCGTCTGCGGAGGGATCTTCCCAGACAACGACTTTGCCGCCTACTACCGCAGCGGATTCGAAGACAAGTCCGCTCTCAAGGGCAAGTACAGCGATGATGGCTGGGGATGGGTCGGCCCCGACGGCGAGCGATACTGGCTCGTCGGATACGCCAATCATTGGATGTGGGAAAACCACATCATCCCCGCCCTCGGCGACCTCAGCCGCGCCTACGTGCTCACGGGAGACAGGCGCTTCGCCCATCAGGCCGCCGTCATGCTGGATCGTATCGCGGAAGTCTATCCCGCCATGGATTACCACAACCAATCCCGCTACGGGCAGTTGCAGGAAGCTCGAGGCCACCACTACGGCGGCAAGATCGTCAACAGCATCTGGGAAACGGGCGTACTGCGCACCATGGCCGAAGCCTACGACAATGTGTGGGAAACCATTGATGACGACGCGGCTTTGCAGGCGCTGACGGGCCGAACGGGCGAGCAGATCCGCGCCCATATCGAGGCTAATATCCTCGAGGAAGGCGTTGACGCCTATTTCGCGGAGGAGGTCCGAGGCAATTTCGGCATGCATCAGCGGGCGCTGGTGTTCACGGCGCTTGCGCGTCAGCACGGCGCCACCGACGAATGGCTCGATGGCCTTTTCACGCGGGCCGACGCGGGGCGCTCCCACATTGGACTCAATTATGCCCTGTACAACCTCGTCTACCGCGATGGCCCGCCTTACGAGACCGCGCCCGGGTACAACTTCAGTTGGGTTCGGAATCTGACGGATATCGCGGAGGCCTTGAAGCTCGCCGGCCGCGACCTCTATGCCAGTCCGAAGATGCACTGGCTGTACGACGGTGTGCTGGACATCGTCAATTGCGGCCAGTTCACGTCCGCCGTGGGCGATAGCGGCAATGTCTGGGGAGGCAAGGTGGGCGAGGACGCCGTAGTCTATCAAGCCGCCTACCGAGCTTATCGCGATCCGCGATATCTGCGTCATCTGGCCGGATTCAAGGCAACCGGCGACGCGTGCTTCACATCGTATGAGTCGCTCTTTCTTCCGCCGCTCGACACCTCCGACGCCCCGCTGTTCCCCCAGCCTTCGCGCCTGTTGGATGGATACGGTATGGGAATCCTCAATAATCCCGCCGACAGCATCTCAGCCTCGTTGTACTACGGCCTCCACGGCGGGCATGGGCACATGGATCGGATGCACTTCGACGTATTTGCCAACGGCCAGCCTATGATGCCGGACTTGGGCTATCCGGACTTCATGAACGCCTATGTGCCCGGGATTTTCACGTGGTCCAAGAACACGATTTGCCACAACACAGTTACCGTGGATACATCAAAGCAGCCTGTGAACCAAGCTGGCACGGTGCAGCTATTCGCGGGCTGCCCTTTTGCCCGCGTGCTCGACGTAGACGCCCCGGAGACCTATCCTCAATGCACAACCTACCGCCGGCAATTGCTGATGGTAGACATCGATGATGCGCATTCGTATTTCCTCGACGTGTTCACGGTGGAGGGAGGATCGGAGCACGACTATGCCCTCCACGGCCCGCCTGGCGAGTTCGAGGCCATCGGCGGCGACTGGGAAGCGCAGGCCAAAGGGACGCTCGCCGGTGAGGACGTGGCCTTGGCGCAGATCTACGACGACCCCGTTCTAGGCGCTGAGGGATACGACGGAGGCTACGGCGACTACCAGGGATCGGGATTCCAGCACTTCATGAACGTCCGGCGGCATCGCGGTGGCTCATGGGTGGGCGAGTGGCGTCACGAGAAGGATCCGGACGCGAAGCTCCGCATACGGCTCCTCGAGCAACCGGGGCAGGAGATCATCCTGGCGAACGCGCAGGTGTCCCCCGTCCGTCAGCGGGAACTCCTCACATATCTGATCGCTCGACGAACGGGCAAGACACTCTGCAGCCGGTTTGTGAGCGTCATTGAACCCTTCGCGGGCGCTCCCGTCATCGAGGCGGCCGAATTCGTACCGCTCGACAAGGGCCACGGCATCTGCGTCGCCGTCCGGCGCCTGGACGGAGCCGTTGACGTGATCATGTACGACCCCTCGCAATCTCGGAAACACGTGCGCACCTTCGGCATCAAGACGGCGGCACAGGCGGCCGTCGTACGCATCGATGCTGAGGGGCAACCTGCCGGCGCGTTCTTCGCGGGCGGGGAGTCCATGCACGTCCAAGGCAAGCGGCTCGAGGCCGAGCCCCTCCCCAGCGGCGTTGTCTCAAGTGTAGAACCTGACAAGCAGCTTGTCCACGTGAAGATGAAGGCCCATGGTGCGTCCTTCGACCCCGCATCCCTCGTGGGCCGCGTGGCGCACTTCAAGAATGATATCCGCAAGACGGCGCATCCGGTTGCCGCCGCTAGCCTGGAAGGCGACGAACTTCTCCTGACAACGGGGGATGCGCTTCTCGTGGGCCGCGCACGGCTAAAAGGCGTGGCGGCAACAGCGCTCGAAACCGATACAGCGTTCATGTTCGCGCCCGTCTATCGCGGCACGTATGCCGCCGACCTCGCCCTCACAACGGCGTGGCCGATTACGGAGGTCGAAGATGGAGCCATCCATCTCGCCGCACCGCTTCCAGAGGGCCATGCCTTCGCCGCGGGTGACGATGTCTGGATCGTGAACGTCGGAGCCGGCGACCAACTGGACATCACGCCAACGGGCGTCTGGAAGCGCGAGACGCCGGGATGACGCAGTCCCCCCGGACACGCCATGACTCGAGAAAAGACGCACATGACGCTGCCCATCACACTGCTAGTCGATGACGGCTCCGCCGTCAATCCGATGTATTGGCTTCATCCCGATCGCGAGCGCGTGATGCTTGTTCCGAACACCTTCACCCGGGACTTCGCCGACCTCTGCGCGGCCTACAATGTGCGCGGCAAGTTCAGCGTGCTTCCGATGCCCTCAGGCCTCGGACGGATTGATGACAAGCTCGCCCATGTCCCGCAGAATCACCTCAGGGCTTTCATCAAGGTGGTTCGGGAACACATCGCTCCCCGCTTCGACATCACGCCGGAGCTGCTCACGCATCAAGCAGCCTTCCGCATTGACGGACGCGGCTATCATCACCTGTACGAAGATGAGTGGGGGGCCCGAGCGAGCGCCGAGGAAATGACGGATTACCTTGCCTTGGCATTTCGTATTCTGAAAAAGGTGGGCCTCCCGGCCAACGGCGCGACGTCGCCCTGGGCCGCCGGGGAACACAACGAACTCGACTACGCCCGGGCCATCGCGGACGCTCAGTGGCGGATCCACCGCCGGAAGCGCACGTGGTACTTCCTCCACTGCCTGACGCCCGCCAACGCGCGCTGGCCCTGGATTGTATGGGCGGACGCGAAGACGGGCCGAGAGATCGTGACGGTGCCCGCCACGACAGATGACCACTTCTGGCCTACCCAAAACCAGACTTCTCAAAGGGCGTCAAGGCGTGCAGCACTCGATGGTGCGGACAAACTCCTGTCTCAAGACGGCAGGCGCGGCGATATCAGGGAACTCTTTAACCAAGGCATGCCAATCGTCATCCTTACGCACTGGCAATCGCTGTTCGCTGAAGGGCGTGCTTCCGGCCTGGTTGGACTCGAGACACTCTTCCGGCGCATCGACGCCGTGTTCGGCGACTCCCTGGAATGGATGACGTGCAGCACGCTGGCCCGACGCGCACGCCGACAGGCGTGAAGTAAGGCCGCTATTCGTGTTGGCGGCTAACGTTCTCGCGTATGGGCGCCACGAGAGGCTTCAGCGTGGCCGGGTCGATGGCGCCCGTAACGCCAGGTCGGCGATCTTGCCAGAAACGTTCCCATTCCTCCCGAGAGCCGAAATCCAATACACTCTGATCCGTACTCCAGATCCGGCTCAAAGCTCGCCGGGACGCGTTCTGGAGGCGCCGGTCCGCACTGCTCAATCCTTCGATCAGCACCGGCGTGGCCCTCTGGTCCGCGGCATAGCCAAGCCCTTCGGCTGCCGCCACTTGCACCGTCGAACTTGGATCGAGCATGCCACGGGCAATGGTATCAAGGTGGGCCGTGTCCTTCATCCTCCCCATAAGTTCGACGGCCTTGGCGCGTTGAACAAACCGCGGGCTCGCCGTCTGTGCCCTCACCGTGGCCGCAGCCCGCTCGGAATCCATCCCCACCATTGCCTCGAGCACACCCGGCGCGAAGCGATCGGACAAATGCGGTAGGTAGCCCAGGAGGTAATTGTAGATCCCGACTTCCTTATCCATGGCGACCAAAGCCCTGATCGCCTCCGCCTGTTCAGCGGGATTCGTCGACTGGAGCGGCCGAATGAGACCTCGCACACGGGCACGCTGTTCTTTGTCAAGCCCTGTCCGCTTGGTGAGGGCCGCCTCGCGAAGCTCCGCACGCGAACGCATGTGCTGGAAGCGGTCTCCGCTGCCCATTAGGTCGTTTGTTTCAGTCCGCAGCAATTCTGAACGCTGGATAACCATGCGCCCGCCGCCGGTTTCCAGCGCGATACTGTGCGCGTTCAGTTCGTGGATCTTGCCGTTCACCTCAGTGCCGTCTTTGAAGACAACCGTGTCCGCCCATACCGGGAGCCCCCCCCAACTCAGTATAGTGAACGTCAGTATGGCTACTAGTCTATGCACTAGTCCGTCTCCCTGTTCAGCCTTCGTCCATATAGGTCAGCCGCGTGAAGACTACTTCCGTCGTATCCTCAACGGTTAAGAAGTCCGCGACGCGCTTGTCGTAGTAAAGGCACAATGCGTCTCGCACGGTACTGAAGTCTTTGCCCGGCACCAACATGCCCAAGTCGGCCGCCACGATGGCGCCTCGAATAGTCATCTGGCCATAGGTATTGGACTTGTGCCGGTCTTTGCTCCGCGTCAGTCCGAAGATGCAGTTGTTCGAATACAACAGCCCGTCAAACTGGAAGGGGCGCCCGCTGTCAGGACGTGTCATCTCATCATCCCACCAGATCTGGCGCAACTGATCCTCCGAGATCCAGTAGTCATCAGGACTAAGGTCGAGAATCGTAGCACTTGACAGGTCCGTAATGATGGATACATCCGTACAGTCATACGAGGTGGTGTGCTCGCCGGCACCGGTGTATTCATAGATGGGCTGAGTCGGCCGGATACGGTAGTAGCGAGGTGTATACGACGAGTCCGCGGCGGCCCTTTCATGCTCCATTGCGTTGAATAGCATGAGTTCCGAGGTGGTGAAACTGCACATATCTTCGCCTGTTGTGGAAGTCGTGGTAATGGTGCGCTTCCAAGGGCCAAATCCTACCGTGGTTGTCGAGGTCGTCGAGGTCGTCATGCTCCATCCCGGATCCGAAACGCCCTCGGCAAAATACCCGATGTCTTTGGTTGTTCCATCACTACAGGTGACAATGTTCGTCTCGCTGCGCGTGTCGATGAACTTGCTTGCCGAATTCGAAGAACTCCTATAACCTTCGTTCTCCTTGGCTCGTATGGTGAGATAATCGCCCATCAGGATACTGCCACCCGCCGAGACGGCGAGGGCGTTCGTGGTGCCGTCGCTGGCCACTCCGAACTCGCCGGATGCGTCGGCGTAGGTAACATCACCCACAACGTACACGTTGCCCCGCACCTGCAATTGCCCCTTGCCCTTGACGAAGCCGGACACAACCAGGTCGCCGTCGATGGCCACCTTACCGTCAATCGTGATCGGGTCATTCTCGGTGCCTACGAGGATGACGTTCCCGTCGTAGGAGCCGTCGGCAAGACCGGCCAGCGCGGAATTCGAGGCGGTGGGAAGTGAGGTCCCCGAATAGGTGGTTCCGTCGGGCACGCCATACGCTACGCCTGAAGTAATCGTTCCGCCGGCACTGTTGACGATTTGCGCGAACTCGCTGTCATCGACATAGCGATCCTCATCATCATCGGGATACGGCGCGGGAAATGAAGTAGGCAATTCCCCATCCGTCATCAAGTCGGAGTCTTCCGGATAATTGAGGTAGAGGTTGGCAAACTGATCGAGCAGCCCCTCGCTGTCCGTTCCGGCCACATCGAGAGACACTTCGGCCATCTCACCCGTGCTGCCGTCTTGCGTGATTTTGCCGTCATCGGAGCTGAAGGCATAGCTCTTCAGCGTGGACGAGGCGAGCGTAGAACTCGTGAACTGGGTGCCCGCCTGATTGTATACCTCGCCGCGCGTGTAGACGGTGCCCGCCGTATGCGAGTCAATATCCTCACTCGTGCGAATCATGAGCGACTCCAGGGAGGCCACCTTGATTCGGTCGAACGATCCGTAAAGCTCGGTATCCGCATTCCGGTACACGTCAAGCGACTGGAACTCGGCATGACACAGAATACAGTTGATGTTGTTGGCGAGGACGGCAAAGGCAAAACCCGCGAAGGGTGCACCCGAAATCCGCATCGTCTGGCTACCGCTTCGGGTCTGGTCCCCCACCACGCCCGTCACCGTCAGGGTGAGTGTAGTGCCCGTCACATCATCGGTGCGCGCAAGGACAAGTTTCTCGATAACGCCACCTGAGTCGAGTTCATACGGATCCGTATCAGAAACCAGTTCGACAGGATCATTGCTGTCGAAATCGCCATCGCCATTGAAATCGTGCTCATTTTCATCTTGCTGGCCGTTTCCGTTGAGATCCTCGTTGTTCGGCACAATGTCATCGATAAAGACAAGGTACGAGGCGAGGTTGCCCGTCGTGTTCCCATTTCCGACGATGTACTGATGCCAGATCCGCTCGATGCCCAGGTCAATGCCGGCCTGGCACACCTCATTCAACTGAGTACGATCGACGGTGATCGAGGAAAAGCGGTGCGCGCTCATCGTCTGGCTCACCGTCACGCCGATAGCGCCCAGCACAACGATAGCAATCAGAAGAACGAAGAGAAGCGCAATACCCTCTTGATCGTGTCGTTTCATGGATCTTGCCCTTTCGCTGGTCGAACCCAGAACCGCTAGTTGAGCAGATAGACCTTGCTCGTCACGGAAGTCGTAATTGGGTCGCCCTGGAGGCCCTTCACGCGCCGGCTGGCCGTGAGCGTCATGGTGAGTACACTGTTGTTGGCGTTGAGCGTGAACTGCACGTCGCTCAGGTCGTTGGCTCCGCCTACGGGAGTCACTTCACCCAAATCCTGCGTATCCCCGTCGCTGTTCATATCCTGGATGCGAACGATACGGCGCATCAGAGTGCCATCGCCATCGGTATCTTCATCCTCCTCGAGGAGGCCATTGTCATTGTCGTCCTCGCAGATATAGCGGTACCTGATGGGTGACGACCAGTTCTGAGCCGTGCCATCCGTTGGGATCTGGAAGACCACCTCGACCGGACTATCTTCGGCCGGGTTGGTCACGATCGTGAGCGCCTGCAAAGGAGGGGTAAGCGAACTGTCCGTCGTCTTCGCGGCCAATTCGATCTCCTTGGTCATGACGTCCATGGCGGCCCGCACGTTGTCCTGAACGACCGCGCTTGCGTCCGCCACGGCCATTGAGAGCGCCGTCGTCCGAACAGCCACGAGGCACAGCGCCAGCACGAAAACCAGCAGCGCCGAAGCGATCAGGACTTCAATTAGCGTGAACCCTTGGGCTCTCATGTGCGTCTCCCCTAGCGATCCGTCAGAACCGTGCTCACGGACACTGACATAGGCCGGTTTCTCAACGTCGGCCACTGACTGGTGACCCGCACCTCGAGCGGATTGCCGATGGTGCCGATGTAGT
Source organism: Candidatus Hydrogenedentota bacterium (assembly GCA_963674865.2). Classification (GTDB taxonomy): domain Bacteria; phylum Hydrogenedentota; class Hydrogenedentia; order Hydrogenedentales; family SLHB01. Next base: position 1,191,367 of record CAXXYE010000009.1, on the reverse strand, counting down.
CTACGGTAACCTGCTCATTGTCGAGTGTGGTGGTGCCGGACACCGTGCCGCCATCAGGAAACTGCGAAGTGATGGCCTCGGGGAAACTGCCCTGGTTCGCGTCACGAGTGTCCCTCATGGCACTAAGCACGGCCCGGCAGTTCTCCGTCGCGGCCACGCGCTCTTTCTGCATCGTCATCCCCTCGTAATACGAGATGAGGGCCTGCGCCGCCCCGGCAAGGATGGCGGCCAGGAGCGCCATGGCAACCGTTAGTTCGAGCAGGGTCACGCCTGCTTGTCGATGATCTCGTTTCATTGTTCGTTGTGTCTCCGGGCCACGACAATGGCAATGCCCATATGCCCTTTGCCACTGGCGATTATGCCACAAGTTGCGCAAAATTGCAACGCAATATCCTAAAGAAACTATAAATCCCTTATGCATAAATACTTACAAATTTCCAATCTAGACGCCAAGGGTGCGTAAAAATACGCATATAGGTCAAGATAAGGGGTCTCTACGGTCACTAAATGCGGAAAGGACATGCTGAGACGAAGAGGAAATAAGAGGTCGGTCAAAGGGACACGCCCCGAGTCAAACGGCCTTCTAGCAGGGAACGGCAGAAGCCCCGCGTCCTGGAGCCGACACGATGACGCTTCCCTCGAGGCCGGTACGCTCCCTGTAGGCCGTCAGCAGCTTCCGGGCGAAGCCCTCAACTGCTTCCCGGGAGACAAGGTGTACCGTGCACCCACCGAACCCGGCCCCCGTCATGCGGGCTCCCAAACACCCCGGGAGTCCCCGCGCAATCTCCGTCATTGCGTCGAGTTCTGCACACGTGACCTCGTAATCATCGGCCAAGCTCCAATGGGAAGCGTTCATCAACTCGCCAAGAGTCTTGGCGTCACCTTCTCGCATTGCCCGGCAGGCCGACTGGGTCCGGTCGTTCTCTGTCAAGATGTGGCGCGCCCGCCGGAAGGGCGTCTCAGGGACGGCTCCCGCACACGCCTCGAGGTCCGCGATCGTGAAATCTCGGAGATGAGTAGCCTTCTCACGCCCGAGGGCGGTTCGCAAGGCTTCAACCGCGGCCTGACACTCCGCCACGCGTTCATTGTATTTCGAGGCGGTCAGTCCGCGCGTAACCCCCGTGTCCGCAATGACAAAGGTCGCGTCTGGAAAGGCTACCGGGATAAGCTCGAACACGTAGGTGCGGCAGTCCAGAAACAGCGCGTGCCCTTCCCGGCCCATACGGGCAATGAACTGATCCATGATACCGCTATTGACGCCGAGGAACTCGTTTTCGACGCGTTTGCCGAGGGAGGCCGCCTCGGGCCCCGGAAGCGAATAGCCTCCAAGGCTCTCGAAAAGAACGACGGCCGCCATTTCAAGACTCGCGGAGCTACTCAAGCCCGCCCCGATAGGTACGTCGCCGACAATCATCACATCGGCCCCTGCAAGCGCCTTGTCCATCCGCTCAAGCTCACGAGCGACACCCACGACATAGTCTATCCATGGCTCTTCGGGGGTGGCGCTCCAGACACGTGAGTTCCATCTGTGCGGCCCGCTCGAGATTGGCGGCGTAGACGTTGAGAAGCCCGTCATCCCGCAGACGAGCAATGAGCGCCGTCTCTCGCTCGATGGCCATGGGGAGCACGAAGCCTTCGTTGTAATCCGTGTGCTCACCGATGATATTCACCCGCCCGGGAGCTCGAGCGATCACACCGGGCGGCGCGCCAAAATGCTCCTCGAACTGCCTTTTAGCTGCTGTAAGGTCAATGCTCATGCTGTCGTCCCGCCTAGACAAAAAAGGCGCGCCAAAGGGTAGCGCGCCTTTGCTCAGTTCGTTGATGAAGGAGGAGATCAGACAATCGAGACTTCTGAATCCAAATCGAAGTAGTGAGCGTGATCCATCTCGATGTCCAGCACGTGGGACTGATTGACCGTGGGTTCCCGATCCGTATTGATCCGGGCCGTAAACGTCTTGCCGCCCACTGCCAAGTAAAGGTAGAGCTCCGAACCCATGGGTTCCACCACCTCGACGTTGGCCGTAATGCTGACGCCGGGCGTGGCTTGCTGAGTTTCATTCTCAAGCATGTTCTCCGGGCGAATACCGAAAATAACTTCTTTGTCCAGGTACGGCTGGAGCGCATCCCGGTGTTTCTCGTCCACCAGAAGGCTCATCCCGTTGCCGTTGTCGCGGAAATACATCTGCCCGTTCTCGCCCACAATCTTTCCATTGGTGAAATTCATTGGTGGACTGCCGATGAAGCCCGCCACAAACCGGTTGGCCGGATTCCGGTATAGCTTGAGCGGTGGGGCAATCTGCTGGATGACGCCATCGAGCATGACGACGATGCGGTCCCCCATCGTCATCGCTTCAACCTGATCGTGCGTGACGTAGATCATTGTGGACTGAAGCCGCGTGTGCAGTTTGCTGATCTCCGCCCGCATCTGCACGCGGAGCTTGGCGTCCAGGTTCGACAGAGGTTCGTCGAACAGGAATACCTTGGGTTGACGGACAATGGCGCGGCCGACGGCGACGCGCTGGCGCTCACCGCCCGACAACGCCTTGGGCTTACGGTCGAGCAGGCGCTCAATACCTAGGATCTGCGCGGCCTGGCGGACCCGCGTCTGGATCTCTTCCTTCGGGTACTTCCGAAGAATCAGGCCGAACGCCATGTTCTTGAAGACAGTCATGTGGGGATACAAGGCGTAGTTCTGGAATACCATGGCAATGTCGCGGTTTTTTGGGGGCACGTCATTGACCAGGTTGTCTCCGATGTAGATGTCGCCTCGCGAGATCTCTTCAAGGCCGGCGATCATCCGCAGCGTGGTAGACTTTCCGCATCCCGAAGGCCCGACAAGGACAACGAACTCCTTATCCTCGACCGTGAGGGTCGCATCCTTCACAGCCTCTACCCCGCCCGGATACACCTTGTTAACATTCTTGAGTTCGACTCGTGCCATGGAACTTCAGCCTCCCAGAATAGCCCGCATAACGCGAGCCTTTGCGTGAACATAGCCCTCCCCGCAGATTTGCAATCATACCGTAGCGACTTCATGCCAGTCAAGAGCAGGTGCGCACAGTTTGAGCTTGGAAAGCGGGCCGCCTTCAAGCGATTTGCAACGGGGGCCACACCGTGATATACTTCGCAGATCTGACTCGCCGAGACTTACTTAAGTCATTACTCGGCAGGGGTTTAACTCACATCTGGACGAATAAGGACCAAGTTGGAATAGCACTGTGGCCAGACTGTTTTGCGGACTCGATTTCGGCACGACCAACTCAAGCGTAGCGGTATCCGACGGACAGCACGCGCGTGTCTTGCCGCTCGACAGCGATAACGATAACCCCACTTCCTTGCCATCACTGCTGTACCTGTCTCGCGATGGCGAACAACTCGTAGGCCGCGCGGCGGCAAACGCTTTCATCGATCGAAACGTGGGCCGGGAGGTCATCCTCGAGAACGTTGAGTTGGACATCACCATCGAAGGCTATGTCGCCTCGGAGCCAGACAAGTCCGAGAGTTACCGCCGCCCCGATTTCGAGGACGAGGCCCCCCGGGAGGCCGTTCGAGCACGCGCCGTTGTCGAAGCCAATGCCCCCGGGCGCTTGTTCCAATCGCTCAAGAGTTCCCTGCGCTATCGCATGTTTCGCGGCACTGAGGTCTTCGGACAGCTCTACCAGATTGAAGAGCTTACCGCCATGGTACTGGCACGCATGAAGGCCGCGGTAGATGAGGCAGCGGACGGCAGCGTGGAAACCGCCGTCTTCGGCCGCCCGGTGCGTTTTTCGGATGACCCCGAAGAGGACGCCGTAGCCGAACGACGCCTCCGCGTGGCCGCCAATCTGGCTGGTTTCAAAGAGGTCATGTTCTTCTACGAGCCCGTGGCCGCCTGCGTCGAATACGCCATTGGCACCGAACGGAAGCAGCGGATGATGGTCGTTGATATCGGCGGCGGCACCTGCGATGTGTGCGTAATGGAATTCGGAGGCGCCCGCGAGGCATCCGCCCGTCTATCCGAGAGCCGTATTCTGGGCGTCGCGGGGGTCCCGGTGGCCGGGGACGTGATCGATCGCGAGATCATCCGCGCCAGGGTGTTCCCGTGCTTCGGCAGTGAGGTACGCTATGGCCCGGCCAAGCTTCCCATGCCGCAGAACATCCTGAGTAAGATCGCTGATTGGCAAAACCTATATAAGCTCAACACGGAGGAGATCATCAACTGGCTCATCGCCAGCGAGGTAAGTTGCGATGATCCCGCCGCCATCCGGGCCTTGCGCTCGCTTATCCAGCGCAACTACGGCTACCCGCTCACCCGGCGCGTTGAGGCCGCCAAGAAAGAACTCTCCTTCGAGTCCGAAGCCACCATCGCTTTCGACGCAGAGGACATCTGTGTCCGTGAGCGGCTGGAACGCGGCGAATTCGCCCACATCATCGAGCACGTGCTGGAGAGAATGCTGCAAAGCATCGTCGAGGCGGAGGAGGCCGCCCAAGTGCGCCCCGAGGATATTGATTGCGTGCTCACGACGGGCGGCACGAGCCTAGTCCCCGCTGTTCGCGCCATGCTGACGGAGCGCTACGGGCAGGACTGCCTTCTCCAGCGCGACACGTTCACAAGTGTGGCCACCGGCCTCGCGGTCGTCGCCCAGTACATGTAGCCCGCCTTCCTCACAGGCGCATGGCATGACTGCACGCGTATTGCAGTGACCTCTACGACGCAGGCGGGGCCCAGATAACAACCGCCATGTGGTAGCGGTCGAGAAGATGCGATTTGCCAGCATAGTAGGCTGTGACCACCTTGCCATCGGCCCGTTGCACACAGCTTGGATAACCCACATCCGTCCCGACGAAGTCAGCCAACCGAAGGGGCTCGCCCCAAGTTCTCCCGTCGTCGGAACTCAGTCTGGCCTCCACACCGATGTGCCCCCGACGCCGGTCGCCGTATGTGAACAAGAGGCGGCCGTCGCCCAATCTCAGGAGGTGGGCCGGGTGTTGGAAATCCTCCGTGACGCGTCCTTCGCAGCGCCACGACTGACCGTCATCCTCCGAACGAAACAGGCGCAGGTGTTGGCCCTCAACCGTTCGCGCGGCAGCAAGCCACCGGCCTTGGCCGAGGTGGATTGGGGCGACTTCGTTGATCTCCTCCCCTATCGTCACGGGTTGCCCCCAGGTCTTCGCGCCGTCCACGCTGCGTAACATATAGGCGACGTTCGGCTCCGCCGTATAGCACGCGACGCGCAGAGCGCCATCCTGCCCCGCGAGAATATCCCCGAAGGGCACGCAGGTATTGCCGTTGGGAACGGGCGGGAAAGGAATCTCATCGTCCCATGTACGGCCTCCGTCATGGGAAATGCGGATGACGGGCGCCATAAGGTTTGAATCGCCGCCCGGGCTGTGCCAGCCTCCGCAGATCACAACGAAGTCGCCGTGCGCCGCGAGCCCCGCCGCCCAGTTCATTCGGGCCGACTGCTGGTTCGGCCTCACAACCGCCGTACTGCGCTTCGACCACATTCTACCGCCATCGGCACTAATCCAGCAGTCCGTGTCGCCCGGCACGCTGCCGTGGGCGGGCTTGTTGAACAGCGTGGCCAGAATCTCCCCATCGCCCAGTATCGTGAGATTCGGCCAAGCGCACACGTCTTCGATGGCCACTCCATGGTAATCGATCATCGTGTCTGCCTCTCTGTTGGACTCATTATCGCCGGCACGCTTCCTCAGGCGGCGCCTCCCTGAGGCAGCGTAATACGGAACAGCGCCCCGCCCTCGGAAGCCTTGGAGGCGGTGATTCGGCCCCCATGTTCCGCGACGATCTTGGCGGCCACCGCCAGGCCGAGCCCGGTGCCCTTGGAGCCCTTCGTCGAGAAGAAAGGAGCAAAGACCTTCTCCTCCAGCCCTTCTGGAATACCTGGGCCATTGTCCGAGACGTCGATCCGCAAGGCGCCGTCTTCAAGTGTTTCAGCCACCACGCGAATAGCTCCCGTCTCCGCGGCAACGGCTTCGCCCGCGTTGAGTAAGATGTTGAGCAAACCGCGGAAAAGCGCGTCCGGGTCCACCTGTACGGGGCCGTTGACAAGGCTGGAATCCACCTCGATAGAGACATCCTTCTGGGCCATCATGGAGCGGAAGGTGGCCTCGGCATCCGTGAGCACGTTGTCGATAGAGCACGGCGTCAGGTTGGGCACCCGCGGCTTTGAGAACGCGAGCATGTCCCCAACAAAATAGGACATCCGCTCAGTGCATCGACGCAGGATGGGCCATCCGCCGCGAAGAAGGCTCAGATTGTTGGTTTCCAACCCTTCCTCAACCAACTGTGCACTGCCCGTCACCGTGGTCAAGAGGTTCTTGGTGTAGTGGGACAGACTGGCCACCGCCTGGCCAATGGCGGCGAGGCGTTCCGCGCGCACGTTTTCGGCGATCAGGTTCGCATTGGCGATCGCCGTCGCCGCCAGAGACGAGAACATCTCCATGAGGCGGACATCAGTCTCTGAGAAGCCCGCGCCACCGACCTTGTTCACCAGTTCGAGAACGCCGACCAGGTTCTCACGATCTACAAGCGGGACGGCGAGCAATGACCGCGTCTCAAAATGCGTGATGGAGTCGGCGTCCTTGAAAAAGCGCGGATCCCTGTCGGGGTCATCGACGTTGATGATCTCGCGATTAGCTGCGGCGGTTCCCGCAATTCCCTGGCCAAGCTTGAGCCGTACCTGGCACTTCAGGGCCTGCAGATCCCCCGACTCTCCCAAAGTAACGTGGAAAAACAGCTCTTCCGCGTCCGGATCGTACAGCATCAACGAACTGCCCTCGGCGCACGCGATCCGTTTGCTCTCGTCGACGATGCGTTCGAGCAGTTCGTTGAGGTCGGTAATGGCGGCGATCAGGTGATGCACCCGGTATAGGCCATCCACGATGCGCCGCAGCTCCGTAGGCGAGAGATCCGAGAGCCAAGCGGTGTCCTTTCGAGCGTCAAACATCATCCCGAATTCTCCACTTATGTCTCAGCGGGCACCCACGCATGTTATATCACGCGGCCAAAGCACCGCAACGGAAACTCCTACTTCGGTGGTTACATCGCTCGTCATGCCCCGCCCTAACACGCAAAGAAGGAGCGCCTTGGCGCAGCAAGAGAACTCGACCCATCGGGGAGCCAGCCTGGGAAACAAAGCTGTTACACAATGCCGCCCGGATGCATCCTCAGGCGGCCCGGCACTCATAAACATCCCCTCGGAATTCCTGCATACGCCCTGGACTCACAGGCCGTGCCTGAGCAATTCTGAGTAGTTCTGATTGCGTATTTGCCCGTTTTCCTGTACAATCACCTGACAAGAGCGTGAAAAGTGTGGTCGCGATTGCTCGCCGGCCAGGGCCTTTTCGGGCGCGTCACTTGGCGGGCGCACCCAGAAAGAAGGGGCATGACAGCCTACCTTGAGAAGGGGAACTGCGCTCACCTTCAGGTTATGGGGGAGAGATTCTCCGTCAAGGTGTTGGCCGTCGCTGAAGACACCATTGGAGTAACCTTCTCGGGGGCTCGCTATCCCGTCGAAGGCACAGGGGCCGAACTTCGGTTCCGTGATAACGGCGGCATGGTTTCATACCATACCCAGGTCGTGGTCGCGCCGCGTAGAAACGGCGACGGCATGATTCTCCAACGCGTGTCTAGCGCCTTTCCCCACCGTCATCGAAGCGCTTGGCGCGTCCCTATGAACACGATGGTGGAAATGGCCTCTCAGAACGGCCGGCCGGCCTGTGCCGTCCAGGTTCACAACGTCTCCGCGGACGGCGCCCTCATCGAGTCGCCAGTATCCCTCCAACTGGACGAACGGGTCGATCTCAGACTTCCCTTGGGAAACGGGCCATTGCACAACATCACGGCGCGGGTCATTCGATTTCAGCCGCTTAACGTGACGGCGTCTGGGGCACAGCAGGTCGGCGTGCGATTCGTGGACGTATCCAAGAGCCTGCGCCGCGCGCTCACGGTGTACATCTGGCAGCGCCTACGCGACTTCTACCCCGAAGAGATCTCGGCCCTGTTCCCCGGCAGCAGGAGCGACCGCCGAAGGCGAAAGGAAGAGGCCCGCATAGAAGGTTATCCCTCGCCCCATCTGCCGTAAGTGCCTCGGGCACAAGACCCTGCAGTTTTTCTGCCATTGCTCCCCCAACCATCTGTCTCTTCACGAGTGCCGCGACACGCCGGCCCGTCACCTCCCCTCCCGACCGACTTCCTCATCATCGCGGAATAGATATACCCGGAACGGAGCCGGCCTGCCGACGCGCAGCAGGCATCCGAGCGCGGGCCAGGTTTTTTCAAAATACTCTCTATTGACATATATAGCCTTTAAGGAGTATCCTATGTAGTATGAAAGATGAGGAAGGCAGGGCTCCCTCAGTCAGCGCGGTAAGGCAGGTTCCGGATCGCGCCATGCATGGTGAGTAACGTGGGAGGTAGTATCGTGACTTCGGGTGAAGATAGCGCTATGCGCTGCCACGGCAAGGTCAAGTGGTTCAACGACCAGAAGGGATATGGGTTTATCGCACGCGACGACAGTCCGGACGTCTTCGTGCACCATACGGCCATCCAAATGGAGGGCTTCCGTACGCTGCGTGAAGGAGAAGAAGTCGTCTATGACCTGCTTGATGGCCAGAAGGGACCTCAAGCAGCGAATGTAACCCGGCCATAGGCTGTGAAGCGCGTCGTGCGGGCTGCCGCGTAGCGCTTCTCGTATCGCATACTCGCTACACCAAGGGGGGAAGGGGAGAAGGGCGGTCCCTGCCGGGGTCGCTCCCGATAGTGAGCTGCTCAAATGCCTTCTGGCGGCCACACATCTTGGAACCTCCCCGATTCGCCTTGGCCAACGGCCATTCCGTCAGAGCGTTGAGCCAGTACCCAGCGGAAGAGTTGCCATGAAGCCCGGGCCTCGCCTACCATGACGCTCTAGGGCGGGGCGGCCAAGAGGTTCCGTCCGAAACACGGGAGGCCGAGAGCCGGATCCGATGCGGTTCACCGCCAGAAACATACTGCCTGTCCTTCTCTGTCTTGTAGCAGGCTGCGCCACCCCGCCGCACGGCGGAGTCCCCGCCGTGGCGGGCACACCCGCCGAACGATGCGAACAGCTTCGCGACATGGCTGAGAAACACCCCGACAATCCCGACATCCGCTACGCTTTGGCCAACGCGTTGTTCGATCTCGGCGAATATGGCGGCGCGCGTGCCGAGTATACCGCCGTTGTGCGCATTGACCCGCAGCGTGCCGCCGCCTACTGCAATCTGGGCCTCTGCTGGCGGCGCCTGGGGCGCCCGGAACAGGCTATCGCGGCCTACGAGGCCGCCTTGGCCATTGCCCCCCAAGACCTTACTACCCTTCAGAACCTCGTAGTGGCGGCGGAACTGGCCGGTGACATGTCCCGCGCCATCAGCGCCCTTCAGATCCTGGCCGCTGCCTCGCCGGACGACGTGCAAGTACGCGCCCAACTTGCCAAATTCCTCTTCGCACAAGGCCGCTACGAGGAGGCCGCAGCCGTCTTCGAGGCTCTCATTCAGCTCGATCCCGGCCTTACCGACGATTACTACAACCTGGGGCTTTGCTACTTTCGCCTCGAGCAATGGGACAAGGCATTGGCAGCATGGCTAACCGCGCTGGTGGATGAGCCCGAACACGCCTCCGTCAGAAAGGGGCTCCCCGTGCTATACTGGAAGCAGCGGGAATACGATAAGGCCTGGGAAGCGGTGCGGCAATGCCAGGCCAGAAATGTACCGATTGATGCGGGCTTCATCCGGGATCTGCAGCGCGATTCCGGCAGGTTGGGCGCGCGGCCCGAACAGGTTCCGGGGAGGCCGTAGGGCTTGTAATATCCGTGCGCGCGCGAGGTAGTAGTCTAAGGAGGGGCGTACATCCCGCGCCGCCTCCGGGGTAATCCACAGGAAGGCCATCGCCCTCCCGTTAACATAGGAGAGACCGACCGATGCGTCCCAAGACCGGAGTAGTCCTCCTCATCCTCATCACATTTGCCCTCGGCTGCCCCAATCCCGCCGGCTTCAAGTTCACCAGCGCCGACTTCGATACCGGTGGCCTACTGGATGTCCTCGGCGCGCTTAACACCGCTGTAGATGGAACGACCGAAGACGGTTCGGGAGAGTCGGAAGTCGAACGCGAGGTCGTCGAACCCGATGTCATTCGACGCGACGGCAACCTCCTCTATATCCTGAATCAGTACCGCGGACTGGTGATCGCGGACCTCGACACGCAGGCCATTCGCGCCCAAGTTCCGGCCTACGGCTATCCCCGCGACATCTATCTCGCCGGCGACCGCGCCTATGTCCTTGTGGGATACGCCAGAGACTACACCGTAGAAGACGGCGTCATCGCGTTCACCGTCCGGGCCAGGCTCCACGTGGTCGACATATCCCAGCCCGACCAAGCCCACATTATTGGCTCCTTCCCACTCTACGGAGACCTTGTCGACAGCCGTCTGGTCGGCGATGTCATCTACGCCGTCTGCGCGGAATACAGCTGGTACCTGCTCGATGGCGTTGCCGTAGCCGAGGGAGACAAGACCGCCACCAAGCTCGTCAAAGAGAAGACGAGCGAGTCCTGGATAACCAGCATCAACGTGGCCGATCCCGAGGACATCTACCGCGCCGACCAGTTGTCATTCCCGGGCGAAGGCAACGTGATCCAGGCCACATCATCGGCCATTTATGTCGCCTCAACGAGCTGGCAATGGCAAAGCTCGACCACGACGAACATCACGTACGTCGATATCAGCGACCCGGACGGCGCCATGAGTGTCCGGGGTGAAATAGACGTGAAGGGCTACGTCGCCGATCAGTACAAGATGGATGCCTACGATGGCGTACTCCGCGTCGTGTCAAGTGCTTGGGAAGACGCGCGCTGCGTCTACATCACCACTATCGACCTCGCCGACCCGGATAACCTGTCCATCCTGGGAGAAACCACCCTCGAAGACGCCGTCGATGAGACTCTCTATGCGACGCGCTTTGATGGGGATAGGGCCTATATCGTCACCTTCTACGTCGTAGATCCCCTTTTCGTCATTGACCTCTCCGACCCAACCAATCCCAATGTCGCGGGGATGCTGGAGGTGCCCGGGTGGTCCACACATATCGAACCTCAGGGCGACCTCTTGATTGCGCTGGGCGTGGACGACTCCGACAGCCAGAGGCGCGTTTGCGTCAGCCTCTTTGACGTGGCCGATCCGGCCGCGCCCACCCTCGTCGACCGCGTCAGCTTCGGCGATCAATGGACATGGTCAAGCGCCTACAGCGACGTCAAGGCATTCACGGTACAGGATGACCTACTCATCGTCCCCTTCTCCGGCTGGACGGACGACTTCGGCGGTTACGATCGCCTTCAGTTCATCGGATACTCATCCGAACAGCTCGATCTCGGCGGCTACGTGGACGTGGACGGCACCGTCCGGAGGTCTATCGAGTACGATGGCTCGCACTTCGCGGTAACGACAGAGCAACTCGTTACCATCGACGCCGCAGACCTCGCCGAGCCAAGCGTAACCCACCGGCTGCCGCTCGCAGAGAACGTGGCCGACCTCCTCGAGATCTCACCATCCCTCGAGGCAACCATCATCACGCATTACGACACCGGCATTACCGAGGTGCGCACCGGCGCGGTAGGCGGGAAGGCCCTTGGCGCCGTGAGGATCGAACTGGGTGAGTTCGTCGACGCCTACACCTACGGCGACACCGTCGTCCTCGTTGGGGCCGTTTGGCGCTGGTCGCCCGTCGACTGGACAGATCAGTCCTGCTATGTCGTGGCCTTTGTCGAGTGCTCTTCCCCTGCACAACCCTTTGTAACCAAGACGCTTGAAGTCGACGTCACCCCCTTCTCCGGAGTCTATCCCTTGTACTATTACGACGGCCTGATGCTGGGCGGCGTCATTGACAGCCTCTCCCTGTCAGGCTGGTGGTATCCTTCGAGAGCAGATAAGACGTCTTTCCTTCTCGGGCAAACCCTTGCCTTACGGTGCTCAACTGACAAGTTCGACGCCACCGTAGGCGGCGATGCCGCCTACCAGGGCCTCGCGCTCGTCGACCTGGAGGCCGAGTCCCTGTCGTCGCTCCTCGGCCTCGCTTACAACGATCTCGTCAGCGTCGACCAGGCAGGGGGGAAGCTCTACCTCGGCACACAAGAAAGCGCCGGATGGGACACTTTCCGCCCGCTTTGTGCCTATTTCTTGCGGGAACTGGACGTAAACGGCTCCATTTCCGTCGGGCCTGCCGCCAACGTCCCGGGCGCCTTTATCGATTACGATGCCGATACCGACGTCCTCACCGTTCGGGACTACCAATGGCGGCGGGATGAGGTAACGACTTCGCTCAGGACGGTCGCTTGGAACGGCTCCGGGCCGGTTGAACCCATCGAAGCGGTGGTACTTCCCACCGGGGCGGGGCAGATACTCGGGCGCGACGGGTACGTCTATCTTGATGTCTACGACGACGGCTATCATCTGGCCGCCGCGCGAATCACCCCCAGCGGGGCTATCGACATTCGCGGCCCCGTCCTCGTCTCCAATGAATGGGGCTCCCTCGTGGACGCCCAAGGCGGCTACGCGTACGTGATTGTCGGCGGCGGCGCGCTCGCCTCCTACGATTTCACTGAGACTCCCGAGCTGTCAGAGGTCATTCCCGTCATGGGAAGCCCCTCGAAGATGCGATTCGGCACGGAGCACGTCTACGCACCTATGGGTTATTTCGGCCTGGTAACGCTGGATTATCCTGAATAGGCGGCACGGGCACGCACGATAGCCGCTCTGAGCCACGGGCGCTGAGTGGCTACCCAGCGCTCCAGAACCGTGAACGGCTTCCCCCGGGCCGAGCTTTGATCTCCACCTTGGCCGCGCACTTCGGACAATGCCCCACATATGCCGTGCCGGCACGGTTAAGATAGATGCGCGTGTAGACGTGGCAACACTTGAAAAGCATGCCTATATATGGCCGGGATTCTTTCACCTTCGACATCCGCCGCTATCCGCGCGCCTACTCCGCTCCCTCGTCCGCCTCTGGGCCGACCTCCGTGGAAATCTCCGTTTCCGTCTGCTCACTGTCTTCAGCCCGCGCTTTTCCGCCCGCGGCCTTGCGCGAACGGAACATCGCGGAGAGATTCTCCGCCAGCCCCCAGCCGAACCAGACGAGCCCCGCGCCAACGAAACCTACCATGAGGGATATGAGGATCATGCCGATCAGCCGCATTACCGAGCAGCCTCCGCGTTAGCCACATGAGGCACCAATGGCGGCACCCGGCGTTCAGGCTCATCGGCCTTTTTGTCATGCGACGCCGTCCGCAGCGCGGCCAATTCCTCCCGAAGAACGCTTACTTCGGCCCGCAAAGCCTCGATTTCCTGCGCCAGAAGGGCATTTGTCTCTCGCAACGTCCGATTTGTGTCGACAAGAACCTGTTGGGACTCAACGAGCTGAGCCTCTACAAGCTTGTGAGCCGAAAGGTTATCTTGTTGCTCCGGTGGGGCCTGTGCGGGTACATCTTGAGTCTCCTTGTCCGGTTCCAATGAGGAGTCCTCCGGCTGTGAGCAAACCGCCTGCCCGGCTTCGGGACATTCCTCGCGTTCGCCTGACTCAGATAACATGATGTCGTCGAACCACGCCGTGCCCGATCCTTTCAAGACGCACCGCACCATCAGAAAATCCGTTCGTTCCGTTACTTTGAGCTTCATCTCGACCGCCGTCCAGTCGCATGTGCCGGACATAGGCGAATCATAGCTCGTCGTCGCCCATTGGACCACGTGCGCGGGCCGCTTGCGCCAGCATTGAAGCCAAATAGCCGCTTCCGTGGCCTCCTCCGTCTTGATCTGTCCCCGCACCAACAGTTCCTTGCCGGAGAAATCCCCGAACACATGCTGGCTCCAGTTGTTGATGGGGTCGGGCTCATAGGCTTCGGATTTGTGCAACATCACGCAGCACGTGCCGGAAGCGGCGGAGACGTCGTCCACGCGTCCCTCGACTCCCTCTCGGGACGCCACATAAACCTGCCAGCGCGAGGGCATAGTCCCGGAGAGGTCCTCGAAGCCGCCGTTCGCAAGCAGGTTATCGTCCGCGCCCACGGCCACGGCTATCAGCAGGGCTTGCCACACCATGACATCAGTCTATCAGCATCCCGAAGAGCTATCAAAGCCTTTTCATCGTAAGGATTTAGCGAAATGGGCGCTGCATCGCCGTGCCGCGCGCCGAGACAAGGCAAGCGCAAGCATCGTCAGGATCACGGCAAGCAGGTCGCCGATGCCGCGCCCAAAGAACGGCGCCACGGACGCCGCTTGACTCACATCCTGTCGTTCGGACACTCCCAAGCGCACTACCGCCCCGTGCCGTACGGACAGGCCCAGATAGGTGCGGCCGCCCACTTCAGCTACGAGGAAGTCTCCGTCGGCAAGCCAGCCGGCCACGTTCTCCCCCCGGTACCACCCATCATCCAGCCCGCCGTCGTAGTAGTAGTATACCGCCGCGTCCGAAGCGGCCAGTCCGTCCGGCAGGGGCAGCCAGATACGCCGAGGAGCGTTGTAAGCCTCGTCCGGCTCAATAGCGCAAATCACCCCCCGCCCCTCCCAGAAGTCCGGCAGTGGCTCACCCGTCCATACCGCCACGCACCCCGCTCCAGTTGCGTCGGGGCCTTCCTGCCCGAGAAGTGCAACGTTCGGCTGCAGCACCACTTCCTTGGTAGTGGCCTCCGGCTCGACGACAAACTCATAGCTGATCGGCCCCAGCGCAGCGCCCGAGACCGTCGTTGCGGAGGCCGTCATTGTTATCCACGTACCCAACGCCCACGGCGCTGCCGGCGTGTACACGGCCCATCCGTCATTGCCCTGCTCGTCATCAAGCGGATGCCACACCACGTCGGTCGTCTCGTACCCATCCCAGGCCACATAACCGGAGACGCTCGCTTCGTCGATCCGCTCATCGCTTCGGAGGCGAACGGCCAAGGGAGACAACGCTCCGGCCGCCCGCACCTCATCGAACGCCAGTGCCCCAGGAAGCACCTTTTCATAAACCGCGGCCTTTCCCCCACCTCGGTAGCCGCGGTCGGCCAAGCTGGCGGCTCCCTCGCATCCCGTGTCCCGCCGCGCCACCACGCGGTACTGATAGTAATTGTACGAAACCGTCGACGCGGCCCCGGGACTTCCGCACCCGCCTGACGCACCCGGCACCACGGTAGGCGGCGCCGCGGTCGTATCGCTGTAGGACGTGTCGGTGAGCCAGTCCGAAATCGCCGTCATGCTGGTCGCTGTCGCGGTGACGCCTCGCAGAACCTGGTATTCGATACCGACGCCGCTCACCGCACTCCAGGTTATTTCCACACGATCCGAGTAGGCCCCGTCCGACGCGGCCACGTTTTGCGGCGCGGCCGGCGCCTGACACAGGTACGTCCCCGTCGTTGACGTCGTCTGCCCTGACGTGATGGTCACCTGTTGAGAGGCAGGCGTTGTCCAGTCCGTCACGTCCTTGAACGACACCGTGTGCTGCCCTTCCGAAAGGCCGGTTTGCGTCGTGCCGGAGTCTTGCCACGCCCCTCCGTCCACACGCCATTGGGCGCCCACCGTTCGCGCGGCGGCCGGATCGAGCGTCACCGTAAGGCCCGGCTCAGCGCCTACGGTGATCGTCCGCTCGAAGTAGTTGTCTGTTTCGTCGGACTCGCTAACGTTGTCCCCATAGTCCACCCACAGCTTGAAGGTATGCTCGCCCTCCGCCAGTGGGCCCACGCTGAAGTCGTTGGTGAGATAGGTGTAGTTCCCTGCCTCCGTGTTGAGGCCGCTCCAATCCCAGCTACCGCATCCAGTGCCTGTCGCCTCGATATGCACTGTGTAATTCGTCGCGGTTGCATCGCCCGTGTTCGACGACGCCCAGTTGATGTAGAGCGTCTGCGTGCTCGAATACGGCCCGCTGTACACGTGGGTCGCGTCGCCCGTCAGGGCCTTCACGCCAATAGGAATCCTCTCATCCCAATGACTTGGCGCATGCGGCACGAGATCCGCGCTACCCGGTGACGTCACCGTAATCGTCCGCTCGTAGTAGTTGTTGCTTTCGTTCGATTCCGTCACCAGTCCCGTGTCGTCCACCCACACTTTGAAGGTATGCTGCCCCGCTGCCAGAGGCCCCACGGCCTTATCGCTATCCAGTCGCTGGAAGTGGCCGGGCTCCGTCGTGATACTCGTCCACGTCCAAGAGCCGCCGCCGTCCCCCGTCACTTCGGCCCGCACCGTGTAGGCAGCCGCCGTGGCATCGCCGACGTTCTTTGATGCCCAATTGAAGTACAGCACCTGATCCGTGGTGTAAGGCCCGCTATAGGAATGGGTGTCTTCCGCGGCAAGCTGCGTCACACCGATGGGAATTCTGTCATTCCACGTGCTCCGCTGATACGGCGTGAGGTCGGCCTGAGCCGATGCGGGCTTCTGAACAACGATGCTGACACCCCCAGGGTAGGGATTCTCATCGGAGTCATTCGACGAAATCACCAGTTGCCGCGTCGTGGTCCCCGTCGGCGCTTGGGTGAAATCCACACTTATCGTAACAATCTGCGAGCCGCTCGGCGTCACGTCAAATGGCGCCTGAGGCGACCACGTGATCCACGCGGCGGCCGAATCCAAGGCCAAGCTGCTCACGGTGAGCGTTCCGTACCCATCGTTCGAAATCGTCAGCGAGTTCCCATCGCCGCCGAGGGCAAGAGAGATGGCGGCCGCGGCATCGATGAGGCCGTGGCCGTGATATTGGTCCCAACCAGCCACGTCTTCCGTCGAGGCGCCCACTTGATCCTGGGCGGTCGATTCCACGATGTTCCGAATTTCTGCCGCTGTAAGTGCCCCGTTGACGTGCTTGATAAGCGCACATAGGGCCGCGACGTGGGGCGTCGCGGCGCTGGTGCCGTTGAAGGTGTTGCTTGTCTCACTGTCCGAACCCCGCCCGATCGTCAGAATCGAATCACTCAGGCTGCCCACGGCGCCTTGGCCCGGCGCACAGATGTCCACCGTGCTTCCGTAATTGCTGCCCCACCACCACTTGGGCTGCGTGACGCGCAAGTCGTCATCGTCCACGGCCGCCACGGAGATGTAGTAGGGAATCGCCGATGGATAATGGTTGTCCGCGTTCGTGTCGCTGTTACCCGAAGCCGCGCACACGAGGACGCCGTGGTCTTCGGCGTAATCCGCCGCGTCCAGTTCGGACTGATACGGCGCGGTGTGTTCGCTGCCGAGGCTCAGGCTAATGACGGATGCGCCATGATCCACCCCCCAGTAAACGCCATCGGTGTAGTTCATGATCAGGTACGAGCCGTCTTGCTCTTTTGCCCCGTTCACCGGGATGATCGTGACGGGCGCAATGCCCGCCACGGCGCTGCTGTTGTCCCGAATCGCCGCGATGATGCCCGCACACTTCGTGCCGTGCCCGGCGGGATCGTCGTTGTCGGGATCGGAATCCGCGTAGGCATCGCCGTTCGGCGTGTATACATCCGCCGGGCTTACCACGCGTCCTGACAATTCCGCGTGCGTGATGCGGACGCCCGTATCCACTACGCAGACTCGCACACTGCCCAACGCGTTGCCGCTGTCGTCCCACGCGCTCGGCATGCCAATTCGCGTCAGGTTCCACATCCGGCTGTAGAGCGGATCATTCGGCACGGCCGTCGGCCGGCATACAGGACTTGGATGGGCATAGGCCACGTCATCGCGCGCCATCAAGTCGGCGCACGCCTGCCGCAAGTCGGCGCCGTCGGCCAGCTTGGCGTGAAATAGCCCGATAGGGCCCTTCGCATCCGCTTCGGCCGAGAGATCCTCAACGGCCTTTGTCCATTGGCCCGCTGTAAAGGAGCTCTTCTTTGCCAGGGCCCCACCAATATCGGCGTCTTTGACGATAACCTCACGCGCCTTGGCTGTTCCTGAACGAAATGGACGGAGGCCCGTCACCGTCATCGGCAATCCGTCCGTGCCCGACTTCGCCCCCGGCGGGGCCCATGCCGTCACGTCATCGTGATACGTGGAGAAACGCTCTGTGTGTATCCGCGCCGCCGCCGTCGCCCGGAAACGAACGACGATCTCGTCGGCGGCGACCTCGCCAAGTTCAGCGTCAGGATCCAGCACATCCAGCGCCCGCACATCGTAGCTTTCCGTACTTAGATCCTTGCTGGGCGTCTCTGGCGATAGCGTCTTGCCGCCTGTGAAGTCAAAGGTAAGCGTCGTTGGCTCGATCCGGATATCCGGGTCGCCCGACTCGGTGACGGTGATCGTCCTCTCGTAATAGTTGTTCGATTCGTTCGATTCCGCCACCGCGCTCAAGTAGTCGACCCAGAGCTTGAACGTGTGCGCCCCCGGCGCAAGCGGCCCCACGCCCTCATCATTGTTCAAGCGGCGGAATGTTCCTGCCTCGGAGGTCAGGTCGCTCCAATCCCAACTCCCGCCGCCCGTCCCCGTCACCTCCATATGGACGGCATATCCCGTCGCCGTAGCGTCGCCGTTGTTCATCGAGGCCCAGTTGAAATAAAGCGTCTCCCCGGCGGGGTAGGGCCCCGTGTAGTCGTGTGTATCTTCAGCCGCGAGTTGCGTCAGGCCGATGGGAATCTTGTCGTTCCACGTGCTCCGCTGAAACGGCGTTAGATCCGGCCCCGAGAATCCGTACTCGTAGTAGACGTACAATTGCATCGCGTCCAGCGTGCCCGTGTCACCCCCGCTCGTGTCCCGGACGCGGTAATACCACACCTGGGTCGGGTTGTCGCCGTCAAAGAGACTCTCAGCGGTTCGCGTCTCGTCGACATTGGCGGTGCCTCCCCCGTCGTTGTCCCTCACCGTCCAGCTGTGGTCGGCGTTGGAAACCGCGACTTCGAGGTCACCAATGTATGGATGCGTGATGACATGGTGTACGGCAACCTGTGTGACGAGCGCTCCTGAGGGAACCGTTGTCGGCTCGTTGCAGTTGACGCCCACCCAGGCGCCCTCGGGGCCGTCCGGGATCGTCTGCGGGCCGGTGTAGTCCCAAGAGACATCCCCGGCACCGGCCTTCTCCGCCGTGGCCCCCACGAGGCGTGGCGAGATGATTACGACGCCATCGGACGTGTCGTCGTCAGGGGAGAAAAGGGCTTCCGTCGCCGTAGATCGCGGTAGCACGACGGTTTCCGAGCCTGTGCCGCCGGCATCTCCCATTGCCGTCGAGCCGGCCACGCACCAGAGGATGACTCCCCATAGCACTCCGCGCGAGCCCCCCGTTCCCACCGCATGAACCGTCCTCATGACAGCCTACCTCGCATTTCACGCCCACGCCTATCTTGGTTCCCGGCCAAACGCCCGACGGCGAAAAGACAGGCCGATTGTCACTCCTGACATGTAGCAGTCTACCACAAGCCCGGCCCTCTGTCGCGCCACCCGAAGGGCAGAAGAGGGCCAATCAACGGCTCGTACGCGTGGCGTGTAGCCGCCCCCCGCCATATTCACCGGGCCGCCTCCTCGTAAGGGCCAGCAGAGCAGCAAGAACCGACAGGGTTGCGGCGAGATCCCCCATTGCGCCCGCGAGCTGCCCCCCGCCAGGGAAGGAATCGAGGCGTGCAGCGCACCCTGATGGAGTTTCGCCTTCCCCCTCCCCCTCGCCGCCGCTCTGTTCCACATTCAACTCGCCGGTAATTCCGTCGCAGGTTACGGGCGAGCCATACGGATCGGACACGAGCACGTTGGCAAGAGACACGGCGTATACGCCATCAAGCGCGTCGGCATGGATATCGAAGGATGCGTCGGCGACAACGCCGTCGGCGATCGTCAACTGGTTGAGCCCGGCAATGATCACGCGAACGTCGCCCGGCGCGATTTCGTAGTAGTCCAAGTCCTTATCGGCGTCCTCGGCCGCCTTGCCGACACTCATGTCGCCGAGCATGCAAGAGTCCGCATCGAACAGGACATCAAACTGGATGGCCGCCACGGCATCGCCCACTTCGCCATCGAGCGTCACGGGCAGAGTCACGCCTGTTTGAGCGGGAGCCCCCGTTGCTTCGCCGACGGTGAGCGTCGCGCCGCTCAAGGCCGAGATGGTGAGGATCGCTACAAGCATTCTTGGACTCCGTGACGACACGACCTCAACGGCATGGGCACCGCCTCATGGCCCGGGCACCGAGAAGAAGCAGCCCCGCCACGACAAAAAGAACCGCCAGGGCGTCGCCCCGACCGCCGCCGCTCGTGGGCGGGGATATTGCCCCGAAGCACCCGCCTCGCGTTTCCGGCGCGGGCGCCTTCTCCGGGGATTCACCGGGCGCATCAGCGATCAGCACCTCACCGGATGTCGTTTGCACGGCTATCTTGTGTCCAAACGGATCGCTCAAAATGACCTCGTTCAAGACAAGCCGCCCACTGGCGACAGTGGCGGAGGAGACATCGAAGCGAGCCAGCGCGATGCGGCCGCTTGCCATGGGGCGCTGGTTGAGTCCGGCAATGATGACTCGGACTCTTCCCGAGGCCAGGCGGCCAACGTGAACCGCCTTGCCGGCATCCTGAGCCGCCTCGCCAGTCGTCAGTTCTTTGAGCGCAAGAAACCCTTCGTCGAAGAGGAGGTCAAATTGTGCGCCGCAGACGCTCTCCTCCGCTTCACAGGCCAGATTAACGGGCACGATGACCTCTCGGGCGCCGACTGCACAGCGGGGCGAGTCAACGACGACCTCCGCGGCGAAGCAGGTTCCCCCGAGGCTCAACGCAACCGAAGTGATTGCGGGAATCACGAATGAAGCGCGGCGGGCTGGATACATCGAGACCTCCCGATAACCGCGTGTTGCAGGGCACGCCCGGCAATGTTCTCCGGGCAATACCGCTTCAGGTAGCTGCCAAGGTGACAAGAGAGGGTGCGCCGCCGGCCTGAGGGCCGGCGGCGCACTGAGTCTCCTATTTCCTGCCAGGTTTCAGTATCTCGACGTCGTCGTAGGCATCGATGCTCCGCGTGATGCTGTCCGTGCCGTCCCAATTCTCGGCGGTGAACCAACCCTTCACCTCGGCCTGAACAACGCCTCCGGCCAAGTCAGCGACCACGGGGCTATCCTGAATCGTCTGCCTGTCGAAGTAGACGAAGAGGTTATCGTCGATGGCGCAGTACCACACCGCATTGGCATCCGTAATGAGCTTGCCATCGAAATACAGTTGAACATCGAAATCCGTCACGACGGTGCAGGCTCCGAGATTCATCCCGATAATCGCCTGGATGTCATCCCACTGGCCCTGGGCGTTCAGGATAATCTTGAACGGACTCATCGTCATGGCTTCTGCGCGGCAAGGCGCCGGCGACACTACGAACACCGCCATAACGGCGAGAACCAAGGCTATCGTCAAACAGGCTGCTGTGATGTTCTTTGACAACATAATTACTTCTCCTTACGGGTAATTCCCCGTGAATTTCGTTTCTCAGACTCTTTGTCAGCTTCTTAATGAACCTAGAGGGTCTTTGTCTCAGGAAAGCGAAGGGCCATTCCTCGAATGAAGAGTATCAGCGCCAGAAGCGCGGCTCCGGCCAAAGCCGCCAACACGTGCGCGGCCAGAGGGCGGTGAAAGGGCCTCGTGCTTTCGGTGCGGACAGCCGCCTGCCCCGAACCGCCGGATATCACGCCGTCTCGCGCCAACACGCCCGAGGGCGAGGCCATGGCAAGCATCCGAGCCTCGCCCACGCCGTCACCCAAGAGCGGGCCGGGCGAACCCTTGGAGCCGGATTCGGCAATAGAACGCCGTTGCGCGTGGCCATCTTCAGTCCGCGTCCGACGACTCGACGAAACGTACTCCTGCCCCGTGGACGCTTCTGACGCCGGGGCCGGCTGCATGGACACGTTCCGGCCCGAGGGCCGGGAACCGTTCACTGCCGTCGACGGCGAGTACGGCACGCCATCGGCATCCGACTCATTGTCGGACAGCTCTTCCGGCACGCTGTAAACGCCGCTCGAACGGGCACCGGCCGTCGTCGCGGCGCCGTCGGCATCCGCGGCATCAGCAACAGCCTCCGTGGTGGACACATCGTCGTCCAGTCGCTTCTCGGGAGAGTCCGAGTCTTCGTCCGCGGCATTGGCGCCGCTGAGGAAACCGGCCTCGACGCGGCGTCCCAGCGGATCGGATGCCACCAGGCTGTCCAGCGCAAGGCCCGTCGCCGCGTCGCAGTCCTCCAGTGGACAAAGAACGAGTTGAGCCACGGCGCCGTCGGCAAGTGTTTCCTGGTTGAAACCTGCGACGACGACGCGCGCCGAGCCGGAGGAGAGGTCGCTGAAGAACACGTCCTTCCCCGCCTCGTACGCGGATGTGCCCAACTCGACGTCCACGAGGTCCCATCGTGCGCTGTCGAACGTCACGTCGAACTGGAGTCCGGCCACGGAATCCTCGGATACCGCCTGGATGAGCACCGGCACAACCAGGTATCCATCGGAGTCCGATGTCTCGTCCAAAGACACGACGGCGGCCACCGCGGCACAGGCGCAGAACAGCAGCGCTCCGACGCGCATGAAAAGCCTATCCCGGCGCCAGGCGCGCACACGGCGAAGTTGCTTCTCCGTATTCATCGAGTCGCTTTCCGGCGGGGCGGGGCGCCCGCAAGGGGCGCCCCCTCGCCGAATCGTTCCTTCCCTTCCCAAGACGCCTGCCGCCGGCTACGAGCCGCTCGGCGCGTCATCAGCATAGTCAGGCACGCCGTCGTTGTCGTCGTCGACGTCTTCGTCATCCAGAATGCAGTCGCCGTCGCAATCGCCCGGACACACGGCCCAGTCCTCATCGGCAATGTTCGGGATCCCGTCGCCGTCGAAGTCCTCGGCGAAGTCGGGGATACCGTTGCCGTCCTTATCGACATAGCTTGGCATGCCGGCGATGCTCAGGTGATGTTCGATGTAATCCGGGACCCCGTCCTGATTCTCATCCACGAGGTCCGGGCGGCCGAGCGTAAGGAGCCAGGCCGGAATGCCCTGCTCGACGTGCGCGATGATGGCCTCGACGAAATCGGGAATGCCGTTGCCGTCATCGTCGGTGTCGGGAACGGCAATGCCCTGCTCCGCGAGCCAATCGCCGATGGCTGCCTCAAGGCAGTCCATAAGCGGGTCGAGCGAATCGGGGATGCCATTCCCATCCGTATCCGTCAGATCCGGGCTAGGATACTCTTCGATCCAGGCGGCGATGCACGCAGCCATCTCCTCGAGCAGCGCGTCCACATCGGCCGTGTTAGGCACGCCTTGGGCAGTGCGCACGCGACACATCAGCGGCTCCACCGAATCGGGAACACCGTTGCTATTGCCATCGGAGGAATCAATGGGCGCGCCGAGTTGCCCGAGCATCTGCCGAATGCCCATGCCACAGCGCAGACGGTACTGATTCTGGCTGACGGCGCCGATATCGAGGTCAATGCCGCGGCTGAGCGAAGGCAGCGGCAAGGTGCAGGACACGGATTCGCCTATCGGGAACTCGAAGGCGCCCAGACACTGATGCTGCTGTTGTCCCTGCTCGCCCGTACAAAGCGCCAACGCCCAGTTCGTCTGGACGCGCAACGTGAGCTGGAAGGCGCCCGTGTCCGGGTCGACCTCAGCCTCCTCCAGTTGCCCTTCCCTCGACACGGCGATGACACGAAGCTGGCTTCGTATGCCGGTGCCGCTGCCGGAGACAACGCCCGTAACGCGCTGCGACAGGCCGCCCACGCCAAGGGTGCTGTTCACAAGGTGCTGTACGTCGAATATGTTGACAGCCCCCGAGCCATCGACATCCCCTTCGGGCGTTTGCGAGGCCGCTCCGAGGGCCTGCGTAACTCCGGCCTGGACGTCGAGCACGTTGGTATGGCCGTCTAGATTGATGTCGCCGAGCATGCCGTTCATGCTGCCGCCCTCACCACTAGCCGTGCCCAGCCCTGCCAGGCACAGCAAGGCAACGGCGAGCGCGAGCGCGCGGCGACCTCCATGTTCTCGCTTGATCATCGCTTCTGACTCCCATGACGCCCCGTCAAAGGGGCGCAAACCTACAATCACGTAAGGGGAACTTGGTACAGAACTTTCTCGCTCCCCGTCTCTGTGCGCGACGCCGGTGCAATACCGGGCCGCGGTACTTCCAAGACGTCTACGCGAGAAAAGCCGCTTCGAGCGAGGGCGGCGCGTGAGGAGTCAGTGTGAAGAGATAGCGCTCGATCTGTGTGCTAAGGCGAGAGGAAACACTGGCTTCCTCCCACTGATGGGACACATCCGAGCCATCCGATACAAGGCCGAAAACCACTTGGCCATGCGGCGTCAGACAGAGAAAAACCGGTGCGCTCGAAGGGAGCGTCGCTTCGGGCCTGGGCGTGCCGTCGGGGGACTTCGCCGGCTTGTCGGCTTGCGTGGCTTGGGCGACGACACGCTGGAGGTCGAGAATGTCCACGCGCCCATCGGCATTAACATCCCCGGCCGCGCTCGGAGCGTCCCCCATAACCTGCGCCACCACAGCCTGGATATCAAGGATATCTATCGCGTGGTCGCCGTTGGTGTCCCCGATAATCGAGAGATGTCCACCGGGGGCCAAGACACTGGCAAGGCCGAGGGCAACTATGCAGCCCGCTATTACTGGTTTCTGGAACAACAATATTCTTCCTTGTCAGAGAATATACCACCGGGCCGCGTCACTGTCAAGATTGAGGGGGCTCGGACAAGGCGCAAACGCCCCACTAAATCGCTTCTATACAATGCCTTACGCATGAAAGAGTTTCGGCTCTCGGCGCTTGTCTCGATTCCAGAACACCGGCTCAGGTCTTTGCCCGTTGCGTGGATCCCGGCAATCGTCTAGCATGGCACGGAAACGGCAGAGACTACGCACGAGCGGGAGTAGCTCTTTGAGAAAGGCGTTGAGACTGGTAGCCATCTTACCGGGATTCGTTCTCCTGTGTATCAGCCTGAGCATCGTAATGCTCTGGCCGCAGGTTTCGAGCTTGGCGAAAGGCCGTCTGCAGCGGAGTTTGAGCCTTGCCTTGACGGTAGATACGCAAATCGAATCGCTCTCGGTGCAGCCGCTCAAGCACGCGCTGGTGCTCAATGGACTGAAGGTGGCCAACCCACCGGACTTTGAGGAGGGCCCGGCGATGCTTCTCGAACAAGTCTATGTCGAGGTAGACCCGGCGACACTCTTCTCCGCGACGCCCGTGATCCAGCGGATTCTTGTGGAAAACGGCGACGTCTATCTTCGCTACAAGCCGGGAACCGGCACCAATCTTGGATGCCTCGCCGAGCGGGCGTCGAATCGGAAGGAGAACGAGGCGCCGGCCAAGTGGCGGATTCCTTGGGGCCGTGAACGCCGGTTCATCGTCGAGGAGTTCCGCTGTTCGGGGGCGCGCATCGCCCTCAGCAAGAATCCCCTGGCCAAGTCGTGGCTGAATCTACAGGTGGCGCCCTTTTCCGTCCAGTTAACGGAAGGCGATCATTTCACATCGGGCGACATCGGCTCCGTCTTCGTGCGCAGCATGGTAGGGGAGGTCCTGACGCTAAAGGGTCTTCTCAGGCCAGTGGCCAAGCGCCTAAAAGAGGAACTGCAAGGCATGACCTCGTGATCTCCGGCAGGAGGCAGCGCCCTTGGAGGCGGTTCAGGCATCTCGAGAAGCGCTATAGCCTCTGAAAGACAGCGGGGAGATGCTTGAGGTCGGGCATCTCGTTTGCCGTGAACTCACGAGCCTGAACCAGTTCCGAGACGTCGACAAACACCCCACTCTTCTCGCTGGATTCGTAGCCCGCCATCAACACCGCCATCGTATCCCATGCCATCATCGCCCCTGACTGTGGGTAGCGTTCGGGGTCGAGGGCGCAGTCCACAGCGTCCTCCATCTCGTTGACGTAGCCGTGGGCATAGGACTGCTTGGGGCGGGGGAAAGACGTCCCTTGCGGCGTCGGGAGCTTCTCGCGGAGGAGAAGATTGCCTGCCGGGGCGGCGGCCGGCATGAAAAGTTCGTTCTCGTTGTTAGGATTCACCCGCAGCTCGTATTCGCCGAAATCGCTGATGACGGCCAGTTCGTTGCGGATGCCGCTGATGCTCAGATCATAGCCGAGCACCTCGGCGACGGTTTGATCTTCGAACACGATGGTGACGCGGGCGAAATCGTCGACATTCTGCATAACGCGGAAAAACTCGTCCGAGGACTCCGGCTGATGCTTGAGAATCTGCAGCGCCACGGCCGAGACGCGCGCGGGGCGGATGGGCTTGCCATCGCGCAGGAGGCCGTCCAGTTGCTTCAGATAGAGGATGGGCCCAAGGGGATGGCACGCCTTATTGAAGAGCGAGCCGCCGCCGGACTTCGACGGCGTATCGTAGGCCGGGGCGTGGGAACCTTGATGGGCGCAAACGCCGCGCTGGTACAGAACACGGCCCTTCCTGACCTTGACGGCCTCAGCCATGAGTTCCGCCATGCCCATGACGCCGTCAAAATAAACGAAATTCTCGGCGTAGAGGAGCTTGGCCCCTTGCGCACGCACCACGTCGAGCACCCGCGCCAACTCCGCCATCGTCTCCCGCTTTCTCGTCTCGGCATCGGCCTCTCGGCCCTCGGCGTAGCCCGGCCAGATGATGGGAGGCTTCTCAACAACGATCACCCCCACGCCCGCTTCGGACGACTCAGTGATGTAAGGGCCGTGGGTGTAGTTCGCACAGGCGATGTTGTCGATATCCGGCTGGACGGCCTTCACCATATCGGCGTGGCTCGGATAGGCCGTGGCAATGCCATGCTCCCGGGCAAATCGGGCGGCGTTCTCGATCCGGCCTGACGTGATCCCGGCGAGTTCGATGGTGACGTTGTTCTTGTGTGGTATCAGGCCGTATACGCGCGCCGTATAGTCGCCGGCAAAGCCTGTGCCATTCATGGTGACGCGCAATGTCCGTGGCTTCATGGATGTTCAAGACTCCCTCGTTCACGCCCGAAAAGGCGGCTAGATTATCCGCTCCCCGTCGACAAACACCGCGCGCACCACCGCCCGCCATTGGGGCTGCTGCTTGTCGATATCAAACACGACGAAGTTGGCGCGGCGGTTCACGGAGGGGAGGGAAAAGACGTGCTTAACGCCCAGCAATTTCGCGGGGATAGTGGTGGTGCTGGCGACGGCCTCTTCAAGCGTCATCGCACCAACCTGCACGGCATTCACCACGCCCTGGAGCAGCATAAGGGCACTCCCGGCAAGAAGCCCCGTACTGCCCAGTTGAATGCGGCCTTGCCGCGTCAACTCGACGGGCACGCCGCCCAACGCATGCCGCCCCGGCTTAAGGCCCGCAATGTGAACGACATCTGACGTGAGAATCACCTTCTCTGGACGTTTGGCGCGAACAAACACTTTCAGCACCGGCGCCGGCAGGTGCTCGAGATCTGGGATCAAAGAGCACGTGAGGCGTTCTGCCGCAAGTTGCGGCCAGAGCGGATTGAGGTGCCGGTGCATCATCGGGGCAAGCCCGTTGCCCAGGTGGGTGGCAAGCCGGGCGCCCGCATCGACGGCGCGCTTGATCTGATCGGCATCGCCGTTGTGGTGGCCCAGCGAGACCACAACGCCGCGCTTCACGACCTCTTTGATGTAGCGGATCGCTCCACGCACCTCGGGCGCGACGGTTGTGTAGAGGATCCTGCCGTTGGCGGCAGCCAGCAGGCGGTCGAACATGCGGATGCTCGGTGGGCGGACGGCCCGCTTATCATGCGCCCCGCGAGGGCCATCCTTCGGAGAAATGTGCGGCCCCTCAATGTGAATGCCGGGCACGGCCCGGGCAAGGCGCTTGTCTTCCAGGGCCTTGGCGATGGCGCGGCATCCATGCAGAAGGTGCTCCACAGGCCCGGTGACGAGTGTCGGCGCCCAATGGGACACGCCCCAGCGCGCCAGCGTATCGGTAATCTTGGCCACGTCATCGGGCGCTACGCGGCTCCCTTGAAGGTCGATACCCGCCACACCATTAACTTGGATGTCGAACAAAGTCGGGATGATGACGGAGGACTTGCTGCCCGCGTTGGCCTTGCCACGCCCGCAAGGCTTCACGGCGCTTATCTTTCCCCCACGCATGAACACGTCCGAAGGGGTTTGCTTTCCGGCCATCACGCCACGCGCGACAAATTGCTCGCAATTCACACTCACGAGTACACTTATGCCCCTGTATGATCTAAGGTTATCTCTCCGCGACAGGATGAATTGAGCCTAGCACAATCGCGGCGCACATGGAAAGAACTCGCTCGGCCCCAAATCCGCACGTAAGCCGGGCAGGTTTCGCGCCAATCGCGGCAATATGCAGGCTGGAAGCCCGCACCACAATGTGGCCCTTCTCGGGACTTTGGCAAGCGGGCCTTGACAAATGGCCAGCGCGCCGGAGATTGTAGCGTGGGCATCCTGCCTGCCTCCGGCGCGCGTGCTTGGGCTCCAGGACCACGCTCACGTGCGGAATCTGGGCAGGCCCAATGGCCCCGTTTCGGACTTGATGCGAAACGTTTAGAGGTCGTCTGGGAGCCCGGTATCTGGCTTGACTTTGGACGGAGGCGGCCATTATTTTGCGGGCGGCTTCGGCCCACGAGGAGTAGTAAACGTGTATTCAAAGAGCGTTCTGGATCAGATCGGCAACACACCCATCGTCTGTCTCAAGGATATGACAGACAGCAGCATATTTGCGAAAGCCGAGTACCTTAATCCAGGCGGCAGCATCAAGGACCGCGTGGCGCGCTTCATGCTCGAAGAGGCAATTCGGCGGGGCGACCTCCGCCCCGGCATGACGATTATGGAGCCCACGTCGGGCAACACCGGCATCGGCATCGCCCTCGTCGGCCGCCGCCTGGGCTACCACGTCGTCATTGTGATGCCCGAGAACATGAGCGAGGAGCGCAAGAAGATCATATGCGCCTTGGGCGCGGAATTGCTGTTGACGCCGGCCAAAGAAAGCCTCGACGGGTGCGTTCGCGCCGTGCGCGAGCGCCAAGCCGCGGATCCAAACATCTATGTGCCGCAGCAGTTTGAGAATCCGGACAACGCCAAGATCCACTATCTCAACACCGGGCCGGAACTTTGGAACCAACTGGACCACCACGTGGACGTATTTGTGTCGGGCCTCGGATCGGGCGGGACACTCCAGGGCGTGGGCGCCTTTCTGAAGGAACGCGATCCCAAGACGCATGTGTGCGCCGTGGAGCCGAAGAACGTGTCCGCCCTGCTCGGCCATGAACCGGGTTTGCACAAGATCCAAGGAATCGGCGATGGATTCGTGCCCGCAATCCTCGACACCGCCCTCGTCGACAACGTGGTCGAAGTGACGGATGAAGACGCCATCGAATGCGCGCGCACACTCGCCCGGGATGCGGGCCTGCTCGTGGGCGTGTCATCGGGCGCCAATGTATGGGCGTGCATGCGCATGGCCGAGCAATTTGGTGAGGACAAGATTGTGGCAACGGTTCTGCCCGATCGCGCGGAACGGTATTTCTCAACGAGCCTAATCTGAGATCGCGAGTCAGGTGTAATCATGGATATCCCCTTCACGAAGATGCATGGACTGGGCAACGACTACCTCTTTATCGATGCGGCCCGGCATCCTATTGACGATCCCGCGGAACTCTCACGCCGGATGAGCGAGCGCCACCTGGGCGCGGGCTCGGACGGCATCATCCTCGTGCTGCCCGGCCGCGAAGGCGACTTCGCGATGCGGATCTTCAACGCGGACGGGAGCGAGGCGGAAACCTGCGGCAACGGGATTCGCTGCTTCGCGAAATACGTGTATGAACGCGGGATGACGAGCAAGAAGGAGTTCGTGATCGACACGCTCGCCGGGCCCAACGCGGTAGTCCTTACCACCGACGGCGCCGAAGTGGTGGCGGTGCGGTCGAACATGGGACGGCCGCGATTTGAGCGAGATGAAATCCCGATGGAAGGCCCTGCCGGCCGCGTTCTCGAGGAACCTCTGGCCTTGGATGACCGAACCGTGAAGGTGACTTGCGCCAACATCGGTAATCCCCACGCGGTGGTCTTCGTGTCCGACGCAACGGCCGTACCTCTCACGGAAGTCGGGCCCAAGATTGAGAATCACCCGAAGTTTCCCCAACGCACCAATGTCGAATTCGTCAACGTTATCGACCGCAGCAACATCGTGATGCGAATCTGGGAACGCGGCAGCGGCGTGACGATGGCAAGCGGGAGCGGCTCGTGCGGCTCGGCCCTGGCCTGTATGATCACCGGCCGCACGGAGCGGCGCGTGAACGTACACTTGGTTTACGGCGTGCTCGCTATTGAATGGGCCGAAGACGGATTCGTCTACCAGGAGGGGCCGGCAACGGAGGCGTACAGCGGCGCCTGGCGCACGTGAAGGACTCGCGTGGCGGCTCCCAGGGCTGAGTTGAGGTGCAAACGGGCGACCTTTCCGGGCCGCATTCCTAACGTCGATTAGTCTGTTCATTCTATAGGAGGATTGTGTGCCGTGGGAGAATACGCGGACTTGCAGGCCCGCCTCGGCCGGGGCTGGAACACCTGGAACACGCGCAGCGTGCTGGCACATGTTCACCTGCCTTCGGGCTTCTGCCTGAGCGCCGGGCTCAAGGAGTACGCCACCGGCCAGTACCTCAAGGAGGCGCTGATCGGACGCCAGGAAGAGTCGGCTGAGGAAGTGAGGCCCGGGCCACGGACATACGACGGGCACTACACGGAACTCACGTTGGCCTGGCGCGGGATCACGATTCGCGTTGAGAGCGCCGCGCTTGACGACGACCTGGCGTTACTTTTCACCCCCGTCGCCAACGAACAGCAACGCCCGCCAACCTTGATCATCGAAACCGGGATTCTCTGGAACAGGCCGGGGCAATTGGTACGCGATCGGGAGCGGGTGACGGGCGTGACGCCGGAAGGGAAGTTTCCCGTCTTCAGCACACATGCGACGACAAACGAGATGCAGATCGCGGCGCAGACGCCGTACCTCGGTATCCCACTTGCGGGGCCGGTGGGAATCTCGACGGGCAAGCATCGGCCTCCATTGGAGATCCAGGACCTGATGAAATCGCGCCGGGCCGAGCTTGAGGCGTCGCGGCGGCAAACCTTCGGTGATCTAGCCCCTGTCTACGAAGCCATGCAAACCTGCCTGGCCTGGAACACGATCTTTGAACCGTCCAAGGCCCGCGTCGTCACACCGGTGAGTCGCGTATGGAACGCGGGACACTGGGGCGGCTACGTCTTGTTCTGCTGGGACACGTATTTCGCGGCGTACATGGCCGCTGTTGACAACAAGGATCTCGCGTACGCCAACGCCATCGAGATGACGCGCGAGAAGACCGCATCGGGCTTTGTGCCCAACTTCGCCGCGGCCGGCAACGTATGCGCGCGGGATAGGTCGCAGCCCCCCGTCGGCTCTTTGGTTGTCCGGGAGCTGTTCCGCCGCTTCGGCGATCGCTGGTTCATCGAGGAGGTCTTCGATGATCTGCTCGAGTGGAATCGCTGGTGGCCGGCGGAACGGAGCCACGATGGCCTGCTCTGTTGGGGAAGCACGCCCTATGAGAACATGTCCGACAACAAGCTCGAGATCGCGGGCGTCGGGAACCGTCAAGGCGCGGCGTATGAATCCGGCCTCGACGACTCTCCCATGTACGACGACGTGCCGTACGACCCGGAATCGCACCTCATGTGCCTCGCCGATGCCGGACTCAGTGGGCTATACCTCATGGACTGCGCCTGCCTGGCGGACATCGCGAACGCCTTGGGGCGGCACAGCGAAGCGGACGAGCTCCGCACGCGGGGACACGGGATCGCGGACACACTGGGCGTGCTTTGGGACGAGGACTTCGGCCTCTTCCTCAACCGGCGGACGGATACGGGCGAACTGAGCCGGAGAATCTCACCGACGAATTTCTACCCTATGCTGTGGGGAGGCGCGACGCAGGCCCAGGCGGAGCGCATGGTTCACGAGCACCTCTACAATCCAGAGGAGTTCTGGGGCGATTGGGTACTGCCGTCCATCGCACGCAATGATCCGGCCTACCATTCCCAGTACTGGCGTGGGACGATCTGGGCGCCGACGAACTTCCTCGTCTACCTTGGCCTTCGCCATTACAGCCTGCCGGAGGCTCGCGCCGACTTGGCCGCCCGTTCGCTACGGCTATTCATGGAGGAATGGGACAGGCACGGGCATGTCCACGAGAACTATGACGCCCAAACCGGACATGGGGCGGCGACGGCCTACTACCATTGGGGAGGCCTGCTAGGCTTGATGACATTCATCGAGCGAGGCTACTTGGCGGGCCCCGAGCAGCCGCTGTGATAGGCGGCTTGGAAAACCAGGTAACGTTGGATACACTGCCGGTACAGATTCAAGGCCAGGGGAGGAGCGGATCATGGCGGTGAAGCTTGCGGTGCTCTTGTCGGGAAGCGGAACCACCCTCCAGAACATCATTGACAACGTTGAACGCGGCGACCTCGATGCGGAGATCCGCTGCGTAATCAGCTCCAGAGCCGATGCCTACGGGCTGGAACGCGCGCGCAAGCACGGGATCACGGCTATCGCCGTGGCGCGCAAGGAGTACAAGGACAGTGCCTCATTCAACGAAGCGCTCTGGCGTGAGATCCGATCTCACAACGTGGACCTCATCATTCTGGCAGGCTTCATGAGCCTGCTTGAAATACCGGGCGAGTTCGCGAACCGGATAATGAACGTCCACCCGGCGCTGCTTCCCGCATTCGGAGGCAAAGGTATGTACGGCCACCATGTCCACGAGGCCGTGCTCGAAACCGGCGTCAAGGTAACGGGAGCCACCGTACACTTCGTGGACGCCCAGTATGACAACGGGCCGATCATCCTCCAGGGAGCCGTTCCCGTCGAGGAAGACGACACGCCCGACTCTCTGGCTGAGCGGGTTCAAGCGAAGGAGCGCGAGTTGTATCCACAGGCCATTCAACTGTTTGCCGAAGGGCGGATACACGTCGAGAGCGGGCGTGTTCGGATTCGATGAGATCCGGGCGCCGGACTGCGAGAAAGGGGACGGGGCACTGCGCCTTCCGCCCGTAAGTGATGCTCAAAGCGGTAGTATTTGATCTCGACGGCACGCTCATCGACGCGACGGAGGCCATTGTGGCCTCGTTCCTGCACACGTTCGCGGTAATAGGCGAACCGCCCCCGGCGCGCGCGGATATCGTGAAGAGCATCGGCCACGTCATCGAGGATCAGTTCAGGCTCTTCACGAAGCATGATCCCGAGGACTGTGCACATATCTATAGGGCACACAACCTCACCGTGGCGCGCGACAAGACACAGCTCCTGCCCGGTGCGAAGGAATCGCTGCATCAGCTACGGACACACGGGCTCAGGCTCGGCTTCGCGACATCAAAGGGCCGCGATCGCGCGGAACTTACCTTGGCGCACCTGGGCGTGCTCAGTGCCTTCGAGGCGCGGATCAGCCCAAGTGAGGTGACGCATCCCAAGCCGCACCCGGAGGCCGTGCTCAAGGCGCTCGACCTGCTGGGCGCGAAGCCGGAGGAGGGCCTCGTCGTCGGGGATACGCGATTCGATGTTCTGGCCGCTCGGGCCGCCGGCACGCGTTGCGTCTGCGTAAGCACCGGCTACGCAACCGAACAGGAATTGGTGTCCCTGAAGCCCGAGGCTGTGTTCCACGGCCTCCCGGAAGCGACTCAGTACATCCTCTCGCACAGCAATGGCCCCGCCTCGGAATAGCCGCGGCGCCGACAGACAGGATTCTTGGGTGTAAGGCAGTGACGCAACCAGAAACAGAGCGCGCGCACGGAAACTGGAACTTCTGGATGACGGTGGGCAACGGCGCTCTTGCCTCTGCCGGCAATGCCTTTATCGCAGGGGACACGGTACTTGTCGGGCTCGCACATCAGTTGACGGGCTCCACCGTCTACGGGGGGATGCTCTCCAGCATGATGGCCATGGGCTGGTTGTGGCCTCAGTTGATCGTGGGGAGCCTGGTGGAGCACGTCGAGCGCAAGAAACCCGTCTACGTTTACACGGCAGTTGTCCGCTTGGCCTCCCTTATCGCTCTGACGCTGCTGCTCTTCTCCTGGCACGGCGGCGCACGCCCACTGTTCTGGCTGATACTCCTCCTCGTTGCGGCATATTCGAGCGCTGGGGGCGTCTGCGGAGTGCCGTTCATGGATATCGTTGGCAAGACCATCCCGCAGAAGAGGAGGTCCGTGCTATTCGCTTACCGGCGCCTGATTGGGGGCGTGCTGGGTTTCTTCGCCGGCCTTATGGTGCATCACTTTCTCGCGGCGAAGGATGGTACTCCAACCACCCGTCAATACGCTCTATTGGTGGCGTGCGCAGCGGCGGTGTCGGGCCTGGCCTACGCGATGTTTACAGCGGTACGCGAGCCCGTAGAGCCCGTCGCCGCGGCCCGCGTGCCCTTCTTGACATTCCTGAGGCGGGGCCCAACCATCTTCCGCCACGATGCAAACTACCGCTGGTTCTATCTCTACAAATGCTTCTGGGCATTGGGCACGATGTCCCAGGTACTGTTCGTCCCATATGCGGTGGAACACATGGGAGCGCCCTACCGGCTGACGGGCTGGTTCAGCGCGGTGGTCATGTTGGCCGCGGGCGTATCGAGCGTCGTCTGGGGACATCTCTCCCAACGCCGCGGCGAGGTAGCGCTGCTGAAATGGTCGGCGGTCATCAATTTCGCGTCGCCGCTCATGGCGCTGCTACTGGCAGGGATGCTACGGCACACCGCCACGGCGGCTCTGGTTAAGACGCACTACCTCTGGGCCTACATCATCATGTTTGGCTGCGGCACGGCCGCGATCAATGGCGCCGGGATCGGGAACATGGTGTATCTGCTGGCGATATCGCCGCCTAAACGCCGCCCCACCTACGTCGCTTTCGTAAACACGCTGAGCGCCCCGCTGGTGTGCGCGCCAATTCTTGCGGGGATCCTGGCCCGCACACTTTCGTACGAACTGACGTTCGCCCTGTCCGCGGCGGCCACGCTAATAAGTCTGTGTCTCACCTTCTTGCTCCGCAAGAAAGGCCACAGCGACCTCTTCGAGGACGACTGAGCGCGGGCATGAGCGTCGTTCCGGAAAAGGCAAGGCCGGGAGCGTGACAAGGTATTGCCCGCCAAACAGATGCCCAGGAAGACGCTTTTTGACAGAGTCGGCCTGGATTCCTAGAATCTAAGGTATAATGCTGGTAACAGGTTGCTGCGCAGAATGGGTCATTCACATGCGCGGAGAAATGGGTGGTGCCGGCGAATCTATACCTTGCAATAATGCTTGGTGTAATTGCGTTGCTGACGTTAGTGAGTCTGCCCTCACTGTTTCGCAAGAAGTGTCCGCAGTGCGGGGCAAGAAACAGACTGGACGCGACGCGATGTGTGAAGTGCGGCACATTGTTTTCGGATGACAATTAGGGTTTGCCGGGGAGGGCTACGGCGGGCGGAGTATTTGCTCGGCCGCCAGGCCCGAGCCACGCAGCAGGTGAGGATGGCGTGCGAAGGTTCGGCGGGCTTATGGAGGTTCAGCTTACACGCGGGCAGGTGGGACGGATCCTTGCTGTTCGGTCGGCTGGCCACGAGAGTCCAAGGAAAGGGTGGTAACTTCATATGGCTAGCATGATTAACTGTCCCTATTGCGGCAAGCTCGCGGACCCGAAGCTCGAAAACTGTCCGCATTGCGGCGGATACCTGCTGCGGAAGCCGGAAGGGCAAGCCAAGGAGGCGGCGGGGCAGCGCCAAACCTGCCCAAACTGCCATGCCTTGGTGCAGGATGGAGATATTATCTGTGTCGCGTGCGGCACGAATCTGCTTACAGGCCAGAAGGTCACCGAAGAGGAACGTGGCGAATCTCGCGGAAAACGGCAGATGCTGCCATGGCTCATCGGGGCGGTGATCGCTGCCGTCGTCGTTGCCCTACTGCTGGGCATTCTCTTCTACAAGGCTACGCGCGATCCACTGAAGAAAGCGGAGGAGTTGAGCGATGCAGGCCGCTTCAACGAGGCCATAGACGTGCTGAGGTCGCACGTGTCCAAGCGCCCGAACGATGCGGATGCCTGGTTTGAACTGGGCAAGTTGCAGTGGCGCTCCAATCAGTTCACCAACGCGGCGGCCTCTTTCGAGGAGGTGTTAAGCCGCCGCCCGAAGGACATCCACGCGGCGATGATGGCCGTTCAATGCCTGGCAACACTTGGCGATCGCACGGCCAGGACCCGCCAAATCGGCATTCTGAACCGCGTGACAAAGGAATTCCCGGATAACAAAAGCGCCCAACTTCTTCTGGCGCTCTCACAGGGCGCGAACGATGACGTCAACGGACAAGTTGAGACGTTGGAGGAGATGGTCCAAAGGGACCCGTCGAATATTGAGGCCCGCAAGAATCTGGGAATCGCATTTGCCTTGCGAGGCAATGTTGAGGGCGCTGCGCGGGAGCTGGGCATGGCCCTCGAAACGGAGCCCGATTCAAGCGATCTCCAGGCTGCGCGCGGCTTTGTAGCCTGCCTCCAGGGCGAGACAGACGCAGCCGTCGAAGCACTTCAGGCGGCGGCGGACGGCGGCACGTCCATCAATGCCGCTGTCCTGACGCGTTTGGGAGCGCTACTCGTGGCCGAGGGTCGCTATGAGGACGCCGAAACCTATTTGCGCCAGGCGGTGACGGCAAGCAGGAACAACAATCTTGCGCGTTTCTTGCACGGCCTCTGCCTGCAAGCGCTAGGGCAATATGAAGAGGCGCGTTCGACGTTCGAAGCCATTTCGAGGGACGGAGGCGATCATGCGGCGGAGGCCGCCGTCCAGGCAGCGCTCGGATACATCGGCCACGGCGGTATTCCATCGCCCGGAGATCTCACGCACGCGCGAGACATGCTTGACAGGGCGGTCCAGCTCGGGGCAAAGGGGGCCGTGCTCTACACATTACGCGGGCGCCTCGAAGCCTTGTCTGGAGATGACGGCGCCGCGCAGGAAGCGTTCCGCCGGGCAATCCAGGCCGACCCCTCTTACGCGGCGGCGCATCTTGAAAACGGGCTCCTCTACATGCGACGCGAAATGTTCACGGAAGGGCTCCGTGAGCTGGAACGTTACCTGGAACTGGCGGATCCTGACGCGGAGGGTTCGCACACGGCGGAAGTGGACATAGTCGTGCGTCAACTCAGACAGACCTTGGGCGGGGAGGAACCCGCCTCCGGAGTATCCGGCGGCGCTGTAGGAGGAGCGATGTCATGAAAAACTCAATTCGCTCCGCGGCGGTAATCACGTTGGTATGGTCGTTGGCATTTCCGGCTCTTGCCTGGGGGCCGAAGGCACGTGTGGCCATCGTAACGACGGCATCACGCATCCTTGCGAAAGAGGGCACAATCGATCTGCGCAGTCTGGAGCGTGACGTAATGGCCGGGGCATCGGCAAGTCCGGAGACCGTGGCAACGATCTTTGCGGTCCTTTCAGATGACCCGGCGAAGGCGATCGCGACAGAGATGTACCTTCTCCAATCCGTACAGACTGATAGGATCGACCCCTATTTCGCATACCGTCTAGGTGTCTTGGGCGCCTTCGTCGCCCAAGCCACGGGGCCCATGAGGGTCAGTCGTGCCCGTTACCGGGAGGCCTATGAGGGCGACGTCGACAGACATATCAATCGGACTATTCTCGCCCCGGGACGGCGCCGCGCCATCGAGCCGACTACCTACTTTGCCGGACTGGCTCGGATTATCCAAAGGCGGACGACGGCCATCGAATCGGACTATCAGGACGGCATAGGATTCCGCGGCGTGGCCCAAGCCTCTCTGAAAGAGGACGCAAGCCGCTCCGTAGCAGCCGTTGCCGACGTCTGGTACAGCGTGATCACGGGCGACGTACTTGTGGCAAACATCTCCGAAGGGGAGATCCGAGACTACATTCTCAACGCCCTTGAGTTCTACATCAAACGGGGCAATAGGCAGGAAACGGACGCAACCTATGCGCGGCTCGACGCCCTAGGCGTCCAGTCTCCGGAGATGAGGGAGCGGATCGGCGACACCTTCTTCGAAGTGGGCGAGCATGAGCGCGCCGTGGCTGAATACAAGCGCGTACTGGCCATGACGCCGCAGCGGCGAGACATTCGGGAGAAGGTGGCACGGTACTATATCGGCTTGGGTGACGGCTTCAGGACTTCCGGCGACCTTGACAAGGCCCGTGACGCCTATGAAGAGGCCCGAAATGTGGACCAACTGAACGAGGTGGCGACGGAGAAGCTGTTTCAGGCCGAGGGGGCCATCGCAGAGCGACAGTCACGCCTCGAGAAGACCCGTGACGCGCTCAAGCAGGCCGAGGAGCTTCAGACTCAGGCCGATGATGAGTCCCACCGAGGAAGCTACACCAGAGCAGTTGAACTGCTCCTCGAAGCCGAGAAGCTCTACGGCGGGGTCACCGCGGAATTTGATGACTTGGCGAAGGAGGCCCGAACCGGCCTGAAGAATGTCGCCTATCGCATGAAGGAACTCAAGACCGACCTTGTCCGCAATGCTCAGTCGCTGAGTGGAACCGGGTTCGCGGTGGATCCCCGCAAAGTGGCGGGCTTGGACACGAAGCAGTTGGACCGCGAGGCGCTTCAGGGCCTTGTCAACAACGGCTACCGGGATCTGGTGGCCCAGCTTAAGCAGCAAGTGGAGCGTAATATCCGCGGCGCTCAGCCCGTACCGTAGCAGCGCCGGTGTCACATGGGGAGCCCGCTCTCCGCAGCCGGAGACAGGTGTGTCGCGTCGCGCCCCGCAAGGAGGCAACACGTTTCCCCTGCGCCGTTCTATGGCTCTCCTGCTATTCGCGTGAAGCGGCGAGAACAGTCTTCCAGGTTCGCAAGCAACGCCAAGGGGGCGGTGTACGCCGCAGCTTGAAAAGGGACAAGGATGGAACCGCGAGACGCATGGAAAAGTAACTTCGGCTTCTTGCTCGCGGCCATTGGCTCCGCCATCGGATTAGGAAACATCTGGCGGTTCAGTTATCTGTGCCATAAGAACGGCGGGGGCACGTTCTTAGTGCCTTACCTTGTCGCGCTCCTCACGACGGGCATCCCCGTGATGATTCTCGAGTTCGCTATCGGCCACAAGATGCGCGCTTCGGCTCCGAAGTGCATGCACCAAGTCAACAAGCAGTGGGAATGGCTGGGCTGGTATCCCGTTCTATTCGTAATGTTCGGCATTGACCTCTTCTATGTAGT
Source organism: Candidatus Hydrogenedentota bacterium (assembly GCA_963674865.2). Taxonomy (GTDB): domain Bacteria; phylum Hydrogenedentota; class Hydrogenedentia; order Hydrogenedentales; family SLHB01. The sequence continues at coordinate 1,152,312 of CAXXYE010000009.1, read as the reverse complement.
CGTCATTGCGTGGTGCGCCCAGTACATGCTCTTCAGCCTGCAAGGCACGTTTCCCTGGGGGGCAAACACCGAGGACTTCTTCCTCAACAACTTCTTGCACTTGAGCGGCGGCGTTCTTGAGATCGGCCCGCTGCAACTCAACATTCTGCTCATGACGGTTGTCATCTGGGTAGTCATGTGGATAATCTGCGTGCGGCGAATTGACAGAGGGATTGAGCTGGCCTGTAAGATCTTCATGCCCCTATTGCTCGTGCTCACGGTGGTGCTTGTGCTCTGGGGACTGACCCTCGAAGGGGCCGGTGAGGGACTCCGCCAGTACATGCATCCCGACTGGCAGAAGCTTGCGGATATCAACGTATGGCGGGATGCCTTTGGCCAGATCTTTTTCTCACTGTCGATCGGATTCGGCATCATGATCGCCTACGCAAGTTACCTCCCCCCGAAGACCAACCTCGTGCGGAATGCTTTCACTACCTGCATCGTGAACTGCTCGTATTCCATTTTCGCGGGGATCGCCGTGTTCAGCGTCCTCGGCTTCATGGCTCATGCGAAGGAGGGCATGGATGTTGCCGATGTCGTTAAGAGCGGCCCGGGACTCTGCTTCGTCGTCTACCCGCAGGCGATATCAATGCTCCCGGCCATGAAAGGGCTGTTCGGATTCCTCTTCTTCCTCACGCTCGTGCTCGCGGGGCTGACCTCGGCTATCTCAATCCTCGAAGCATTTGCCGCCGCCGCCATGGACAAGTTCGGCTGGCGGCGTTCAAGAGTGGTATCCGCGTGCTGTCTGCTTGGCATGGGCGGCAGCATCATCTTCACGTCAGGCGCGGGATTGTATTGGCTCGACATTCTCGGCCACTTCATTGATACCTACGGTCTGCTACTGGTGGGCTTGCTGGAGTGCGTACTCGTGGCGTGGTACTACGGCATCGACAAGATGCACTTCCACCTGAGCGACGCAAGCGAGGGCGGGTATTCGAAGGCCTGGGATATCTGGTGGGAGTGGTCGGTGAAGTTCGTATCGCCGTCGGTTCTCGCGATTATCCTGGCCTGGAGCGTAATCGAGGACCTCACGAAACCTTACGAGGGATATCCCGTCCAGGCGCTGTTGATGATCGGCATGGGCTGGATGCTTGTCATGTTCCTCACGAGCGGATTCCTCAGCGTGTTCACCCGCCACAAAGAGCGCGAAGGGCCATGGAAGGCGGAAGACCTGCCCGGCTGATCGACGAAACAAGCGCCTAGCCGAGCCCTACTTGCCGCGTGCGCGTAATGCCGCCTCCAGGAGCTGGATATCCTCTCGGATCATATCCGGCTTGTCTTTCGTGAAGATCCCAACACACACCGCATCGCCCGGCCGGTACGCTTCGGCGACGTACTCAAACGCCTCCTCAGGACTATTCCTGCCTGCCGCGAGCACTTTGTAGTGGATAGCCGGAGCCGGTAGCTCCTGAATGAGGGCGCACATAGCCTCACGTTGCTCAGCGCCATAGTACTCCCTCTTGGCGTAGTCCCGTTCGACCTGCTTGGTGCGATCGTCGGGATTGTAGTAGGAGGTCATGAAGAAGTCGACATCAAGGTGCTCGACGGCCCAGCGGATGGTGGCCGTAGTGTGGCCCGCCACGCCGGCGGCCATGCCCAACTCTTTGATGAGGCGCACCGCGTCGATCACCGGCCGCGTTTCGCCCGCGGCCACACGCCGATCCATCTCCCCGCCGTGGACAAAACAACACTTGGCCCTATTCCGGTGCGCGACGCGGACCGCGTGCTCGATAGTCCCGATGTTAGGGCATGTCTGCGCAATCCACGTGATCGCCCCGCCCTCATTCCAATACTCACGCAGGGCGCGAATGACAAACTCGTCGGCGCGGCCAAGATGCGTCGTCACCCCGGCCTGTTCCGCGAGCCGGTAGGCCTCTTTGACGCGCGCCATTGTGTACCAGTCACGCATCTCCTCATCGCGCTCACGCGTTTGATGCGCGAAACCGCTGAAAGGATTGCCGCCGATAATGAACCGGCTGACGGACACGCCGCCCAGTTCGATCGTGCCGGGCCGAAGGAGCTGCGTATTACGCACGCTCAATGCTACTGCTCCACGCCTTCCTGGCCCTTCAGGAACTTGATCGCCTCGACGATATCGGCAACGGGATCATCCCCGCACTCGCGCTCGATAGTGAGATAGCCTTCGAAGCCGATTTCCCGGAGTACGGGAAGGTATTTGGGGAAATCGACCCCGCCTTTGCCGAGCGGGACTTCCTTGTAGCCGCCTTCCTTGGCCGAGCGATAGATGCCGTCCTTGGCGTGCGTGTGGACAATCCAGTCGCTGAGCGCCCGCGCGTCTTCGAGATGATCGTAGCCGTTCATACAAAGGTTGGCCGGGTCGAAGTTGACCTTGGCCCCGGGACTTGCCACCTCACCCAAGAACCGCGCCAAGCCTTCGCCGGACTCAAGTCCCGTCTCCGTTGCAAAGCAGCAACCGCGTGCCGCGGCGTAGTCCGCCACCTCGCGGACCGCCCCCAGCATATCGGCGTAGTCATTGGATGCCTTGTCTTCGGGGATCATGCCAATGTGTGTGGTGAGGATGGGCGTCTTGAGGTCGACACAGAGATCGAACATCTCCTTCGTATGGGCGACGCGCTCATCCACCTTGGCCGGGTCGGCGAAGCCGCCGATATCGCCGCACAAAGCCGAGCGTTCAAGCTCGAGGGAGGCCATGTAGGCCATCAAGTCATCACGCCCGCTCTTACTGAGTTTGCGGGGGTCCAGATCCGTATGAGCAACGTAGAGTTGCACCCCGTGGGCGCCAATCTCCTTGGCCTTGCGCAATGCCGCCTTCGTCTCCATCGGCAAAGATGCCGTGATAATACCGACCTTCATCGATATCTCCTTGTGTTGTCCTGCGGCCTCGTCAGCCAGAGTCTAGAGGCCGCGCAAGCGCAGGATTTCATCTCGTATCTTCAGACGGTAGTCCATCAGAAGATCGAAACTCATGTCATAGTCGCGGGTAACTCGCGTGATCTCGTCAATATTGCGAGACTGCCAGCCGATCAACGCCTCCACCGCTTCATCGATGAGAGCTTCCGCCCGAGCCGCCTCGGCCACATGGCCTGCAGCGCGGGCCTTCGCGATCTCATCCTTGAGAACGTGGACAGCCCGGTAGTCCTCTATGCCGTCCCGATCCGCCTCCCACCGCCTCGACGTGACGACGTCGGTGTTGGTTTGGTACACCGCCGAATAATCGGTGCTCTCGATGGGCCACCACACGTCACACGCCTTGTAGACCCAATAGCCGCCGCCTTCGGTGCCGTACTTGACGGCAAACCAGCCATAAGCGCGGTAATGGGCAAGCGGGTCCCAGTCCTTGGCCGGGCCGGGGGCCTCGTAATACCAGAAGCGGGCCGCGTTCTCCTGGAACCAATCCACCAGCTTCGGATCGCGTTTGAGCGTGTTAAGCTCGGGCTGCCAGATATCGATCAGATCCTTGAACTCATCGAGGTACTCGACACGCACAAGTCCTGCGGGATCTGCGTAGACCTGGGCCTTGGGATCAGCCTTCTTCACCATTTCGCAGAAGTGCTTCAAGTGGGGGATATGGGTGAATCCGGTGTTCCACGGCTCGTCGATGGGATAGAACGCCCATTGGTAGTAGTCGAATCCCTTCGCTTTCATATGTTTGACGAGCTGATCCAAGGCCGTCTTGAAACCCGCGGAGTACTCGGGGCTTTCCGCGTCAGGTTTAACACCTTTCGGCCATCGGCGAGACGGCGGCGCGCCCCACAAGAAGGTCCAATGCTTGGGAGCGCGGTCGAGAACGGCGTCGAACGCCGTCCAGTCGACCTTCCCAGCCAGCCGCCCCCGAGCATCAACCGGCACAGCCGGCATCGACGGGCCATAGACAACGGACATCCCATGATCGATCATCGACTGGATGTCTTGATCCGAGGTCCGATCCCGATCCAGGCGTGTCCAGTTCATCTTGGCGTAAACGTCCGTCGGCAGCGCAATCGGCCATACCTCGATTTCGATCGGGACCTCGCGGAATACCGGCTCCCGCTTGCCCAGAAGACCTAGATACAGTGTGAGATTGTGCGTGCCGGGCTCGAGGTCGTGGGTTTTGGCCACAAGCCAAAGCTGCCGCGCCTGCCCGGCGGGAATAGTGATCGAACGGGACAGGTCGAGTTCAGGAAGCGCGTCAAACACACGTCCCGTGCGCTCCCCAAGCACGGGAACCTGTCGAAGTAACGTGACATTCGCCGCCATGGGTTCTTCCGCCGCGTACCATCCCTGCCCCAGGCTCGGCTCTTTGAAAACGCAGCGCACGTCGATCGCGTCCGAAGTCGTGTTGAAGATTGTAATCGCCTTATTCTCGAACTCGTTCTTATAGGCAGCGAACCGAAGGGGACTCGCCATATCGAATGTTTCGGGAATATGAGTAGGATCGAATCGATCCCAAGGATTGGAATCCTCCCAGAAAACAAAGTCACCCGTGCCGCCCTCTTCCCAAAAACGGCCAAGGGCCTCGGCCATGGCCAGGAGGTCCCCAGACTGCTCGTGAAGCGCCGTGGCCGCGGCGGCTACGGACGCATTGGGCGCGCCGGACTTGGCGAGTTGGGCAACCTTCGTGCGTTCGGCGACAAGCATAGTGAGTCTCACTGCAATGCCGCTTGTGTCGGCATCGGCCGCCTCACCGGCCATGATGGCATCTTTGCACGCAGCCTCGACCGCCTTTATCCCGCAGTACTCAGGTGCCAGAGGCTTCACGCTGCGCCACGCGGCGAACACCGGCTGCCCATGGCCCGGCGACAGCAAGCGCACGCTGACGGTGCTCTTGCCTGGCTGCGTCAACAGCCAGGGGACCTCGGCCTCGGTGACGCCCGGCTTCAGATCCACAACAGCGGCCCGGCGTTGCCCATCTTTCCCAGTAACGGCGACTTCGATGAAGGAATTCTCCGGTACCGGCGTCGACCATGAAAGACGCCACCGGTTCTCGCCCCACAGGACCTGCTCATGGCTGACAGCCACATCCTGGCCGCCGGACTCTCGCATTGCGGCCCGTTCGGGGACGCCCCGTGGAACGTTGGGCCTCGTGGCAGTCATGCACGAATCGCCGCGCAGAGACGGCCATGCCACACGCCCGCCCGCGTGCCACGTCACGCACTTGACCTGCTCTGGCTTCTGAAGCGTGAAGATGACCTCGAGTTCGCCGTCACCGTCGATATCCCCCACAGCGGGCCCGGCATTGGCGCCGCCGCCAAGAGCCAACTTGGCCTTGATGGCGCCGTCCGCCCCGACGAGATACGCACATGCCCCGCTCTCGGGATCCTTGCCCCGCAGCCCTGCTATCGCTTCGAGTTGCCCGTCGCCGTCCACGTCCGCCACGGCGGGGGCCCAGAACAAGCCGTGGGCATTGAGCGCAGCCTGCCACCGACGGGAGCCGTCGGCGTTCTCCGCGTATAGATTGTTTCCTTTATCGCCATGAAGCACTTCAAGGCGGCCGTCTCCCTCGAAATCGACCACGGCATTGGACACGTATCCTTGCATGAAGTCTTTGGTACGCCAAAGGAGCGAGCCGTCCTTGCCGCTGATAGCTACCATGCAGGTGTTGTTATTCACGTTGCTTCGTGTGAAGACGACCTCAGGGACGCCGTCAGCATCAAGATCGGCAAGATTGATGCCTGAACGCCCGTAGGGAGCCAGTTCATTGAAGCGCCATTCCGCCTCGCCGTAGCCGCTAAGACAATAGACGTGGCCGTTGTCCGTGCCATACACGATCTCAGGCGCGCCGTCGGCGTCGGCATCGCCCACGGCAAGCGAGCCGACCCGAAAGCGATCTCCGAAGAACGTCCAGAGTGTCTCGCCGGACGCCGAGAGACAATGGAGCCAACCGTCGTTGAAGCCAAATAGGACCTCAAGCCCCTCGCTCGGATGCACATCGGCAGCCACGACGCTCTTGAACGCCCCAACATCAACGTTATACGTGTGCGACCATAGCGGGCGAGCGTCGTCGGTGATGCAGTGAATGGCGCCGTTCTGCGTCGTAAACAGGAGTTCGTACGAGCCGTCCGCGTCGAGATCGGCAACCGTGACAGGGGACGCGGCAGGCGGCTCAACGGGATACTCCCAGAGCACCTTGCCCTGGCCATCAAGCCGCACCACATTGCTCACGGCATTGATGAGAACACCTGTGGGATGCTCTGCGTCAGGATAGAGAGTAGGGGCGTTCCCTCCCTCGTCCAGGTCGTAGGTCCACTCGACGGTTTGCGCCGCCGCGGCGCTCCCGATGGCGGCAAGTAAGGCAAGAACAGTAAGCATACGATTCATGCGGCGGATCTCCTGTTTGATCTCTTGAAGTCTGTCGCGCGCGGAAAGCGCACGTGCGCCGGTTGGCATAGTACCACACTGATTCTGGGGACGGCCAACCCGCATAGGAACCGGCCTCCGTCTAGAGCTTGACGACTTCCCCTTCCTCTTGAGGTGCAACAAGTCGGACATCCCCCGGCGACGAGCAGCCTAGAGCACCGCCGTCAGCCACGCGACCGCCTGCTCCGTCGCGCTGAGTGAAGTCGTCAATACGTCCAGCCCCGCCGCCGTCCCCTGGTAGATGTGCAATTGCGAAAGCCCCGCGGCGGTCTCCTTGAGAACTTGGCTTGCCCTGCTGCCGAAGCTGTCTCCTTCACACGCCAGAAACAGCACCGGACGCCTGCCATAGACGGCCACTTCCTGCTGTGCATCCACTCCCTCCGCCAACAGCGAAGGCGATAGCAGCACCAGGGCCGCGACATCAGCATCATTTGCGGCGTATGCCAACGCCAGGCACGCCCCAGGGCCGGCCCCAATGATGCCGAGCCGATCCTGCGCCGTCCCCTGCTCGGCCAGCATCCGTTCTCCCGCCGCAATGGCCTCGAACGCATCGGGCCTCAGTCCCCGGCCACCCTTGTGCTCTTGAGATGGACGTAGGTCGATAACCAGGCATGCTATACCTGCCTGCTGTGTGCGCTGCGCCACTGCGTCCCACTCGCCAGGGGGATCTGCGGTGTCGGCAAGACAGACAATCCCCGGCGGCGCATCGCCGCGCACGCCATAGTACCTTCCCTCAACGACAACGCCGCCCGCCGTCTCGGACGAGACGGCTCTCGGCACAGGCGCCGATTCAATGCCGCCCTCTCTGCCGCAGCGCATCGCCGCCGCAGATAGCAGAGAAAGCGTCAGCAACAGGGCCAAGAGCCGTCGGATTGAGCGCTCCCCAATCACTGGAGAATATCCTTCGCGGCAGGCATACTTGCCGGATCGCCTAACGCACCTGAAGCAGGCTGTGGAGCTTCACGGCGAGCGTCACGTCGCCTTCGAGCCGCACCCGTCCCGTTACAAGGCTCATCTGGCCGCTTGTCCCCCCATTGATCAGATCCAACCAGTTGGACGCCGAGGCTGTTATCGTCACATCCGCATCCTTCTTGCGTCCCTGGACAATTTCGCCTCTGCCCTCCTTGAAGACGATATACCACTCGCCGCCGCCCTCTTCGGTGATCACGAATTGGTAGGTTGCGTTCATGCCCATCATCGCATCTGGAGAAAGACGGGCGGGCAGATCTTCAAAGAACGCCGGAACATTTTCGACCATGAGCCTATCCCTCTATTCTCGCAGAAGAGCCACAAGCACGCATCATGGATGAATCGTAGCGGAAATGGAAGCCGGCCTCAACAAGCCCACCATATACCAATCCTCAGTGGGATACGTGTTTCGAGCAAAGTGCGAATCACGAAAGAAGCTAAAAAAAGTACTTGCTATTTTCGGATCTGTTTGCTACACATCATATAAGAAAAAGTTGAATATATGGAGTTGAGGATGGCCTAACCATCATGCGTCGCACCAACTGCGGTGATGCAGCTCGTTCGCGAGAAGAGTCGTTGCAGTTCCGCGCCGTTGCGGTGCGCTTGTAAAGCGAGTAGACGGGACACGCCGGTAGCGCAAGCCGAGCCTGCCAACGTCTCAAAGACAGCAAGCCGCGATCAAATGGGAGGGAGATCCTCTTTGTGGTGTTCAGCGTCTACGTTCGCAGCAAACGTTGCCTGACATCACGGGGGCATATTCACTAAGCGACCATGCGAATTTGGGGGCTTCGCCTCACGCGGAGACGACGGCACAGACGCCATGGCGTTTCCAAAGGGCTGCATGCGGGGAGTCAACACAAGGCTGTAAAGGGCGATACCGGGCCAAGGCCTGATACCGTCGCCGCCCATACCAAGGGTGTGGGAGGTGTGTTGAGGTAAGCTGCGACAAGGAGTCTGTCGCGGCGAGCCCATGTGGCTTGTTGTCACGAGTGAGGTGTTAGAGAAGGAGGGAAACCATGGCACCCGCGAAGAAGAAACCCGCCAAGAAAAAGACCGCGGCCAAGAAGAAACCTGCAGCCAAGAAGAAGGTTGCCAAGAAGAAAGTCGCGGCCAAGAAGAAACCTGCGGCCAAGAAGAAGGTCGCCAAGAAGAAAGTCGCAGCCAAGAAGAAACCTGCGGCCAAGAAAAAAGTCGCCAAGAAAAAGGTCGCCAAGAAGAAAGTCGCGGCCAAGAAGAAACCTGCGGCCAAGAAGAAAGTCGCCAAGAAGAAGGTCGCCAAGAAGAAGGTCGCCAAGAAAAAGACCGCAGCCAAGAAGAAAACTGCGGCCAAGAAGAAGACCGCCAAGAAGAAGTAGATCATTAGGGGCGCCACTTCTCTCGAAGATGACGGCTTCGGACATGATGTTCGCTCCGCCTAGATCTGGAGCAACAGATGTGGATTATGGTTCGGCCACGACCCACAAGCAGGGCAACGCCCTCCATGAAGAGGTGTGCTGAAGTGACAATGTGGCGGTGCCCCGTTTGTGGGTACGTCGTTGAAGCGGAGGTTGAGCCTGACGAATGTCCCGTTTGCCACACAAAGGCCGGGGCCTTCGAGAAGGTCGAGGAATGATACGGCGCTTCTGATATCTAGAGAGTAGTTGCGGACACGCTCGCGGGACATCTCGTGGGCGTGTCTTTTTCTGCCTATTCTCTCCCCTCCCTGGAACGCCCCACGATTGCGTGAACCGTGAATGGGCTTGATGACGAAAGGCGGCCATCTACCGTTAAGTGTGTTCGCCCTGATTGGAAAGCGGACTATACCTGGAGCGTATTCCCAAGATCACAAATCGGCAGGACCATGGCCATAACGATGAAGCCAACCATGGCCCCGACAACAATCACCAGCAGCGGCTCTAGCAGCGTCATGACTGCTTTGATCTCGCGATCCAGATCCCGTTCGTTTTCCTCGGCCACCTCGTGCAACACGCGGCTCAGGTCCCCGCTCTCCTCCCCAACCGACACCGCCCCCGTCACAATCCCGGGGAATGCCTCGCTCGCTCCCACCGCGTGACTCAGTGAAGCGCCGTCACGGACTGAGGCCGCCATTGAGCGCACAGCACCGGCAAACACCTCGTTCTCAAGTGTGTCCGCAGTGATCTGCAGCGCTTGTACGGCCGGGAGGCACTCTCCAGCAGATTGGCAAGAATCCGTGTAAAGGCGGCGACTTGCCCTTTTCGCGCAAGTCGCGCAAGCAGCGGCGTCTTCAGAATCGCGCCGTCCAGTGCGAGCTTTCCCGAGGATGTTCGAGCGTATTGCCACACGGCAAAACCCATGCCCGCGAGGAGACATAACACCAACCACCACCACGAACTCATAGACCTACTCAACGTGACAAGGAGTCGCGTTGGAAGCGGAAGTATCTGGCCCGTTTCCTCGAAGACCCGCACAAACGTTGGCACAACAAACGATACGAGAACGCCGACCGTCACTAGCCCCACGAGCAGCATAGCCGCCGGATAGATCATGGCCATACCGACCCGCGAACGGAATTCATCCCGCTTTTCTCCGAGGTCCGCGAGGCGCCGCAGCGACTCGGACAACCGCCCACCCGTCTCACTCGCCTGTGCCAGATTCTCCTACATCGGATTGAAGACGCGCGGGAATTCAGCCAGCGCCTGCGAGAACGTGTAGCCATCCTCCAGGCGAGCCCGCAATCCGGTGGTCAGCGAACGCCAAGTCCCCAGCTCTTTACGCGACGCCATTTTTTCGAGCGCCACGGCCAGCGACAACCCGGCGCGCCGCAGCCCAGCAAGATCTCGCATGAAGCGAGTGAGGTCGCGTCGCCTGAGTCCGCCCAGAACTCGGTAACCGATGGAAAGACCTCCGCGAGAGCCATCCTCCGCGCTGGCGATGTGCAACACATGATAGCCCCGGCCCACCAAGGCTGCGGCGGCAGCGCACGTGTCTTCCGCCTCTATCTCCCCCTCAATCACCGTATCCGGCTCGCGTACCGCGGCGTACGTAAACTGCCCCATAAAGTTCGGCCTCCCTGCGCCGTTCTGCGTTGCACGCTTGTGACCCCGGTATATGTGCACTATATAGAATATGTCCCTGGTGATGTAACTCGGACGAGGCCGCCATCGCCCTTTCTCTTGGAGCCGGCGAGCGCACACCTGCTTGTACGGAGAGGTCCGGACGACTATGCTCAACGCACGCTAGTCCTATCCGGCGAGCGCACGCGGAACCGCCCATTGGCGAAGGAGGTGATCGTTTGGCACCAAGGAAAGGGATCGCGCCGGACGACACGTTGGTCGCGTACTGCGGACTGTACTGCGGCGCTTGCAGAGCTTACCTGAAAGGCAAGTGCCCAGGTTGCCATCAGAACAGCCGCGCGAGTTGGTGCAAAGTCAGAACCTGCTGCGTGGAGAGTCGGTTCTTCTCTTGTGCCGACTGCACTGAGTTCGATGACGCCAGTGACTGCGCGAAGTTTAACACGATAATCGCCAAACTTTTCAGCCTGCTCCTGCGCTCCGACCGCGCCGCGTGCATCCGGCAGATCCGCGCTCTTGGGATTTCGGAACATGCTGCGAAGATGGCCGAGAGTGGGCGGCAGGCCATCAAGAAGTGAGAAAGGCGCCCCAAGTTCAGCCATGCCTATCATACGGAAACGAGCCAAAGACACACTCACCGCCGTTGAGATGAATTGCGGCGATGTTCTCCAGTTCACCCTCACCTCCGGCGAGACAGTGGAGATCCTGTTGATTGCGACGAGCGCGACCATTTCACGAACCACCCTCCGCGAGTTGAAGGTCGAGGAGTCCGGCGCGCGCACCGACTACCAATTCGAGTGCCGTCTGCGAATCGACGGCGAGGAGCACTGCCTCGAGCGGGAAGTGTCCACGCAGCGGAGCTTCTACGCGCCGTGGACAATCGGCGGAGTCCGCATCTGGTTTGACGCCGTGGAGGACATCTTCGAGTTCCTCGAAGAGGCTCACGGCGCCTGCCGGCCCAGCAGACACGCCCGCTTCGGCATTCAGGAGACATCCGCCCGCATCTGTCCGGAGCTCCTTCACCCGTGGTGTCCCCTTCCGGAAGGCGGCTTGCGAATCGAGGAGTGCTACCGGGGCGAGGACTGCTGGCTGGGGGCATACAACGGGGCCTCAGCCCACGGCGGGCTTGATATCAACCACCCCCAGGGCACTCCGCTATGGGCGCCCCTGGACATCCACGACCACTTCTACTTCAACAGCCTCGACATGGGCCACAACAACAACCGGTGGCGCGGCATCCATCGCTGGGAAAACGGCTCGGAATGGATTCTTCAGGCCCACCACATGACGGCGCTTACCGTATCCGAACACGAGCTCATTCCGAAGGGCCGGCAATTCGCCCACGGCGCGGGAGTCTTGTCCGGCGCCGCTGACCACAGCCACTTCGTCTTCAAGATCCACGATGAAGGCGAGACTGTAATGCTCGACCCGTGGATACTCTTCTGGCAAATGTACCAGGACCAAGCCGGCCCCTGAGGCAACAGCCAGATACTACGGCAATGCCTGCCTGCCATCACAGCAAATGGAGACGTGCACAAATAAAGAAGACGGAGCAAAATGCTCCGTCTTGAGAAACCGTTTCAGTCTGTCAGGCGCTCGCTGCGGCGCTATCCCGCCATAGCCTTAATCTGCGCCAGGATATCTTCCGGCGCAAGACCCTGATAGGCAACCTGCTCCGTCGTCCCACCATTGCCCGGCCTTGTGACGCCCAGATAGGCGTACTTCGGGGCAAGCCCACGCTCGAGCAGCCAACTTCCATACCTCACACCAAGGCCGGTGTTCCGGTTTTGGCCTTCCACCAAGAGCACGAAACCTGTGCCGCCGGCCTGCTTCAGCGCAGCCTCGTCGACCACATTCAGCGTCGGCTTGTTGATCAGCCCAACGTCGATACCTTCCTGGCGAGCCCGCTCGACGGCGTCGAGTGCCCGGTACACCATCTCGCCATAGGCCACAACGTAACCGGCCTTGCCCTCGCGCAGGACCTCGTCCTTGCCCGGCTCAAAGGTGTACCCGTCACCGAAGAACTTGCTGCCGTCCTCCTTCAAGACGAAGGGGACCTTCGACCGCGTGGTGAAAACGTACCGCACACCCGGGTCGTTCCAGATGGTTTCGACGAGCGCCTTAAGTTGAAGCGCGTCGGCTGCGAAATAGAGCCGCGTATCATCGCCTTCGGGCAGTCCGTTATGGCCGAAGAAAACATTGATTCCGAAATGGCAGGTGTTGTCGGCGATGTCGTCCACGCCAGCGTGCGAGAAGTGGCAGATCACGTTGGCCCCATTCAGCCGCGCCATGGTGGCCTCCGAGATGATCATCTCGATGAACGCCGAAAACGTGCTGAAAATGCCCTGCTTGCCCTTCTCAAAGCCGAATCCCGCGGCCGCACTGAAATTGCCCCGCTCCTCGACGCCGCCGTTGATACACACCTCGGGATGTTCCTTGCGGATCGAGTTCAGGCCCGTTGAGCCCTCGAGATCCGAATCGATGACGAGGAGCTCGGCCGTGCGCTCTTCCTCGCTCATTTTGTCGAGAATCCCGTTGACGATCTTGCCGAATTCCGTCCGGTTGCTGCCTACCTCCTGCGAGACGCCCAGGAAAGACACCGAAGTTTTCTCGACTTTCACGCCGTTCAGGTACTCGACTGCTTCGCTGTACCCCCGCTCCGAGAGATAGGTAACCGCCGGATCTTTCTTAATAACATCGTGGCCAGCGTGCGAACCTTCGATTTCCGGCACGCCCGGGGCCATGACTCGCTTGTTGATCAACGCCGCGGGGCCTGGTGCCGCAACCGCCTTCTGCATTCGCGCATACAGCGCCGCCCAGTCCTCGCCCTCGCCCGTGTCCACCGGCATGCCGCAGCCCGCCAGTTGGCGGCCCACGTCATAGTGCGGCAGATAATCCGACGGATGGCCCGAAATAGTCACGTTATTATCATCGACCACTACCTTGACGTTCAGTTGCTGCGCAACGGCCAGACGCGCCGCCTCGGCATCGTTTCCTTCCATCTGCGAGCCGTCGCTTCCAAACAAGAAAACCGTCTTGTCCGGATTGGCCTTGGCCACACCGTTCACAAAAGGCCACAGATGCCCCAAGCGCCCCGAAGCGAACTTCACCCCAAGCTCGGGGTCGAGTTCCGGATGCCCGAACAGGCCATGGCCATATTCCCGATAGTGCAGCAGTTTCTCAAAAGGCATTTCGCCATTGAAAGCCGACATGGCGTACTGGATTGCCACGCGGTGGCCAGCCTCATCGAAGAACACCGGATACATCGCGCCGCTGCCGTGCATGAAACCGTCGGCGATAAGCACCTCAGGGACGATGCTGTATGCGCCGCCCGTGTGCCCCGCGAGGCCTTTGACGCCGGCCACGGCCGTGAAGAAAATGATTGTGTCGCGAACAATCCCGATATTCGTATCGAGCTGTGTCTTCTGTTCCGGCGTCAAACCCGCCTGCGCCGGATCCAGGCTCAGAGGTTGGTATTTGCTTACATCAATAGGGAAACTCATCGCGTCCACACCTTTCCTCATCTATGATTTGGCTGAACGATTACCTGCCAGACTTGGCGCCGCCGACCTTGCACGCAGCCCGCGGCTCGCAGGCTCGGAGTATACCGGTTCCGATGGCGGGATCTCCACCTCCACCGCCCCCGAAGTACGCTACGCCTGACGGAAGTGAGGAAGGAAGACGCCGGTGGGTGCGCTGCAACTCGACGCCTTGTGAAAAGCAGGTTTGCCCGGCTGCGGGAGCGTCTCCTACCGGCACACAGGGCGCTTCACTTGCGCCCATCACGCCTCTTTCGCTCAATTATACGGCGACGGATTTCCATCAAGCGGGCCCGGACATCCTCCCTGGACGGAGCGTCGAACACGCCTAGGATGACATTCCTCTCAAGGCCCACGCCGGCCCACTTGCCGTCCTCCGTCTGCGCCAGGCCCTCGTCATCCGCGTCCGGCAGGTAAACGCCCCGGAAGCGTCGATGCACAGCCCGAGCCTTGCGTCGGGCCGGATAACGAACAACCAAGGCCACCACCGTCCCGCTGCCGCCGGCCGCCGAGCGGTATCGCGCGAGAATCCCTTCCGTTTCGCGGCCCAAACCGAGGAGATTCTCCTCACTGAGGAAGTAATGGCTCTTCAGAACAGAGTGATCGTGGAAATAGTGCATCTGCCCGGGAAGTAGAGCCTTCTCTGGAAGCCACGCAAGTGGCTCGGGAAAGGCCCCCGCGGCGGAAATGGCTCCCGCAACCGCCTCACCCAGCTTTAACAGCGCGCTCTTGGATTCCGCGGACGCCCTCAGCGCTATGATCGATACGAAGTACCGGCCCTTCCAGAAGGCGAGCGCCCCTCCGCCATACTCTGACTCTTGCCCGATACCCGGGCATACGCCATCGCGCACATCGTGATGATAGGCTCCGAAGGCATCCTCCGGCGACCCCATGTCGAATACGTCGGCGATGATCTCTGCGCTGCCCTGCTTGACGTACCGCCGGCCGAGAGCACACCGAACATTGAATGAGCGGTAGACCTCCGCCCCGCCGTTGATATAGTCGAAGAGGTTATCGGCTGTATAGAATCCGTCCGGCTTGGCCGCGCGCCAGCCGCAGACCTCGTCCGGCAGAAAACCCGCTATCTCCACGGCTTCTTCCCCTGCGCCCGGGCTCGGCGCGTTTGTGAGCATTGCGGAAAGCGCCAAGGTCCACACCATCATCCAACGCACCTCTTCGCTGCCCCAGGCGCCGCCCATAATCCCTACGCCCGGACTGTGGCCAACTCTATCACCGGCCCGCGAAGCCGGTCAATTGCCATGCCCGTCCATTTGGAGCACGGCACAATGGCAGCCCGGGCTGGATTCAATGAGCAAGTGCAACGGCGTGTAGCTTGAAGACTTCGTTAGGAGTTCGGTATCCCAGTTTTTTGCGTGGCCTGTTGTTAAGTTGACGGACGTAGCTTTGGAGCTGGCTTTCGGCAATTTCCCTGAAGTTGGTGTTCTTGGGGAGATACTGGCGTAGGAGGCCGTTGGTGTTTTCGTTGGTGCCGCGCTCGTAGGCGGCATAGGGATTGGCGAAGTAGGTGTCGAGGCCCAAGACCTCGGCGATGTGTCTGTGGTGAGCGAATTCGCTGCCGTTATCGAAGGTGATGGTCTTTGTCCAGTGGGCGGGCAGGTGCCTGAGTTGGTCGATGGCAGCCTGGGCGACGCCGTCGGCATGACGGGAGCCGAGCAGTGCGGCCCGTAGCAGCAAGGACTTACGTTCCACCAGGGTAAGCACGGCGCCCTGTTGGTTGGCCCCGACGAGTAGATCTCCTTCCCAATCCCCGTAGCGCTTTCGGGTGGCGACCTCGGGCGGCCGGGCCTCGATGCCGACGCGATTGGGAATGAAGGGCCTCGTGGGGCGGCGCTCCCCGCGTTTGCGGCGGCGCGGCCGCCGGCGTCGAAGACAACCGATCAAGGGATTGCCTAGCTTTTCATCGGTGTACAACGAGCGGTAGATGGTCTCGGGACTGACGCGCATGCGCGGTTGGCCGGGGAAATCCAGCCAGAGGCGGCCCGCAATCTGCTCCGGCGACCATCCTTCCGTCATCTTGTCGAAGAGATAGCGCCGTAACGCCGGCTCACTGAGCGAGGTGGTTCTTCGGCAAGTCTTGCGGACCTGCTCGTATCGTTTCTGGGCGCGCGCCGCGGAATATGCCTTGGACGGGGCCCGATTCCGAGCCAGTTCCCGGCACACCGTCGAGGCGCTACGGCCCAACTGGACGGCAATGGCCCGTTGACTCAGCCCTTGGCTAAGCCATGCTTGTATCTGTCCGCGTTCCATTGGTGTAAGATGGCGATAGGGCATCGAGACTCCTTTCGGTTCTTGGTTCGTGCAAAAAACCCAGTGTACCGAACGGATTCCTCGATGCCTTCCTTGTTCTGTCTGCCTTGTGCTCAGAACTCACCTACAGCAAAGGGGGGCCCTTCCCGCTGTCGCCGTCCGCCGCCGCTCAGGGGTGAGCGACGAACGGCTCCGACGGGAAAGGGCACTCACCCAACCATGTTGCACTTACAATAAGAACTCAGGGGCCGGCAGAGAGCTTGCACCTCCGCGCACGCGCCCGCTAGAATGGCCTTCTTCAGGAATTTCAAAACGTGTCCAAGACAACCTTTACACCCATTGGCGGCGGCTCGGAAATCGGCGCCAACTCATTTCTGTTTACGGCCGATGGCTGCCGGATTCTCCTCGACTGCGGCATGCACCCGAAAAAGGAGGGCGTCGAGGCGTTGCCCGACCTGTCGCTGCTCCGCCAAGCGCCCGACGCCGTTGTCGTCACCCACGGACACATCGACCACTGCGGGGCTGTGCCCTATCTGTTGACCCATTTTCCCTCGGCCATACCTTATGCCACCGCGCCAACCGTGCGCATCATGGACCGCATGCTCCACAACAGCGTCGCCGTCATGGGGATGCTCGCCCTGGAACAAGGCGTCGAGGGATATCCCCTCTATTCGCACGACGATGTCGACTACGCCCTGGGGCGCACGTACGGCCTCGATTTGGAGCGCGAGTTCGTGCCCGTCCTCGACAAGCCCGTACGGGCGTCTTTCCACCATGCCGGCCACGTTCTGGGAAGCGCCAGCGTGCTTCTCCGCGCCCCGGGCCACGTTCTCTTCTACACGGGCGATATCTGCACCACCGACCAGGAACTCATGGCCGGACTTACGCCCCTCGACCCCGATGTTCAAGTCGACACACTGGTGATCGAGTCCACTTACGGCGCCAACGAAGAGGCCGACGCCATCCGCCCCGAGGTCGAGTCCGCAAGGTTTGCGGGCGAGATCACCCGCGTCCTCCGCCGGGGCGGCGTAGCGTTGATCCCGGCATTCGCCCTCGGCCGGACACAAGAACAGCTCAACCTGATAGCTCGCCTGCAGAGCACCGGCGAGATTCCCGATGTCCCTGTCTATGCGTCAGGCCTGGGCCGCGCGATCTACGAGATCTACTGCAAGCACACCGGATACCTGCGGCCCGGAGCAATCCCCCGCCCCTTGCGGGACTTCAAGCGCATCGGCGATGTGTGGGAACACCAGGTGGTCCTGGATCTTCTCCGAAAACCCTGCATCATCGTCGCCACCGCAGGTATGATGATCGAGAATACGCCCTCCGCCATGATCGCCATGGAGATGGTTCGCCACAAGAAACACGGGATCTTCTTCGTCGGCTATCTCGATCCCGACACGCTTGGCTATCACCTCCTCCATGCCGAGCCGGGCGACGCATTTCGCTTTGAGACAAGCGGGAGACGTGTCCCCATTGAGCTCCAGAATATCCAGCAGTTCCACTTCAGCGCCCACGCGACCCGAAGCGCACTCACGCACATCGTCGAACGCATCCGCCCCAAGAATGTCGTATTCATTCACGGCGACCCCGAAGCCGTTGCCTGGATGCAGGAACATGGCGGCGCCGGTTCGCGCGCGTTCGCGCCTGGACTTGGCGAAACCGTCTTGCTCGAGCGCTAGGGGTGCGGCAGAAAGCCACCGAACGAAGGAGAGCAAGCATTTCGGATATTGACACAGAAAGACCTACAAGCGCTTTCTGGCCGCGCCCCTCCAGGAACCGCGCTTTCTGGCCGGATTCCTAACCATGTCCCGGCACCACCACCGTGTCTACGAGTGGCTCGCCACGGCCGTGACCCTCGCATTCACAGGCATCACCGGGCGCCTCCCTCTGCGCACAAGCAGGGCGCTGGGCAGGGGCGTGGCACGGGCGGCGTATTACCTGATTCCACGCATACGGCGCGTCGGCCTGGAAAACCTGGAACGGGCTTACGGAACTGCACTCTCCCGGGCGGAGAAGATCCGCATCCTCAAGCAGGCCACCAAGAATGTGGGCGTCGTCGCCGCCGAACTATCGCGCATGCCGCGGCTCGACAGCGCCTTCATCGAGCGCCACATCACGCTCAAAGGCGTCGAGAATATCGATACTTCCCGCGGCGCCCTGATGATCGGCGCACATTTCGGGAATTGGGAGTGGATGGCCCCCGTGCTGCAGAATTGCGGCTTCAGGGTAGCCGAAGTGGTGCGGCCGCTCGACATCCCGCGACTCAACACCCACATTGACCGCCTCCGCTGCTCCCGCGGCGTCCTGACTATAGCCAAGACCAATGCCGCCGCCGAGGTGCTCCGACTTCTCAGAGAGAAACACCTCGTCGGCGTGCTGGTAGATCAGAGTCCGCGCGTCAGTGCCGTGCCCGTACGCTTCTTCGGCGAGCCGTGTTGGGCAACCGTCGCGCCCGTCATGGCCGCGGTGCGCGCCAAGGCGCCAATCCACCTCGCCACCATGGCACGCGACGACGACGCCCGCTACACGCTTGAGGTATTCCCTGACCTCGCCATGACGTGGACGGATGATCTCCGCAAAGACCTCGTCGAGAATTCGCAGCGCTGCCAGGACATCGTCGAGAGAGAAATCCGCCGCCATCCCGAACAGTGGCTGTGGCTTCACCGGCGCTGGAAACACCGCCCCAGGTTGGAGGAGGAGTGGGAACGCCGCGTTAATCGCGCAAAGAGCCGCTCGTGACCTTCCGTAGCCAAGTCCGCCGCATACCTACTGTCTCCACGCCCATTATGAGCCCGCAGCGACGTCATCGGGCAAGAGACTCAGCGGCCGTCAGCGCCGGAAACGCCATGAGAGGACATGCTAGATCTCGTCCCCGGATTTCCACTCGTAGATCAACTCGGGATAGTCCAAGTACCGCTTGAGATGCGGATAGACTGAAAAAGCGGCGCCTCCGTCGAAGGCCCGGTGATCCATCGTGGCCATAACGCTGATGACGTAGCGCGGCTTCACTTCGCCGTCTACCACCAGCGGCGCCTCGTGAAGATCGCCGATGCCGAAAAACATCACCTCCGGAGGCACAATCACCGTAACGGACTGGATGCCGGGCAGCATCATCCCAATGTTGGCCAACGTACAGGTGGCGCCAAGCATGTCGGATACTTGCAGCTTGTTCTCTTCGGACACATCCGCTAGCGCGGGATCGGACTTGATCCGCCCGGAGACAAGCGTTCGTAACATGATCCAAAGCGCTCCCAACGCCCTGAAGTCAAGCTGCCGAACCGCGGATTTCAAGAAGGTCTTGGCACAGCGCCAGTACAACTCCTCCGGATCCGTCCTTCGCGCACGGCGGCTCAGGTCGCGTAGTTCCTTGGCTACCGTCTCAATATCCTTCAGGTGAGGATTGCGCACTATAGGCCGTACGACCCCGTATTTCGTGTTGACGGTGACGCTCAGGTTGATGTCCTCGGCCACATAAAGCGTGCCGCCGCGCCGCCAAGGCGCGTAGTCCAGGAAGCCATTCACGGACGGCACGTGATACAGGCAATGCGCCAGCAACTTGACAAAGAAGGCAGAGTAATTGCGCCGAATGGCACGGCGAAACAGATCCGCCTCCCTATCCGCCCCGGGATTTTCGGCAATCGCTCGAGCGGTGCGCTCCGCGTACTCGATCAATGCCGTACAGTCAAACGGGACAATGCCCGCCGCATGCGGCACTTCCCGGGCCGATTGTGATAGGAGGTAAGCGACGCTCTCCCGAAGGAAGCTTAACCGCTGTGCCTCCTTCACCTTCACGTGCTCACGCAAGTAGGCTACTTTGTAATCTTGGAACATGTCGCATCCACCCCCATGGGTAATTTCCCGGAGTATACCGTATCCGGGCTGGGCACTGTCATCTTTGACGCGTCCCTTCGCGCAAATCACTGGGGACACACCCGGCTTCGATGCACTCTTGACGGTGGCTCGGGACGCTCGTATACTTGACTAGCGCGCTTTTCTCACAGCCGCATAACGAGACTGCATGCAAGTCGTTCGGAACGGGCGCTCTATGTGGCAAGCTTGTCGTTGGAGAACCTGGTAGAGTGTTTCATAAGCTCCCCGACGGCTTGTTATCCGTGAGCCCGTTCCCGTTGGACAATAGGTGAGAAAAGCCGGGCGCAGAAGACTATTGTGTGAGCCGTTCGGGCCAGACACGGCAGTGGCATGCCGGGATCGAACTGTGGGAGACGGACGTGGCTGAGGAATTCCGTGAAGGATACTACCAAGATAAGTACGGCCGCTGGCACAAGGATCGCCGCCGGGGGCCGGATCGCCGCATGCGGACAGCGGCTCGCGAACATGACCGCCGTGTCATGTTCCGCAGAAAGGCTGATCGGGAACTGTTGGAAAAAGACCACCGGGAAATGATAGAAGACGCGCTGGACGATTTCGCGGCCGAACACGACGGGCAAGTCTAGCAAATCTTCTTAGCGGCAAGCGGGGCTTCCGTGCATCACGCGCCATTGAGCGCGGTGTCGGCCGTGCTTTTCAGGTCGTGTGCGGCTTTGTCGGCGTTCTTGATGCCGGTAAGCACGGCCGTCAAGGCGTCTTCGACAATCCCGCGCACCTCTTGCCATCCGGCGATGTTGGGCTCGGGCCGGGCGTAAGGAAGACAATCGAAGGCGGCCCGGTTGTATTTCCATTCAGCCCAGAAGGCGGCCATCTTAGGATGATCCGCCGCGGATTTTCGAATGGGCAGGTAGCCAGTTCCCAAGGCCCACCGCACCACCATCTCCAAAGAGGTGAAGTACTTCACAAACTCCCATGCGCAACGCTCTTGCTCGGGAGTGGTGTTGAAGATACAGACATTCGGGCCGAACAACACTGTGTGGGGATCAGTTTCATTCGCCTGCGGGATCCGGGCCATCCCCCACTTCTCCTGATCGCCCTCCATGAGCAGGCCTACACTCGTACGCCCCGAACTCGAGCGAAAGGCGAAGGCGATGCGATCCTGGGCAAGGGCGACCTCATCGTCATAGCTGCCCGGAGGAATCTGAAAGGCAAGGTCCTCCTTTACCAGAGTCTCATAGAGCCGAAAGACTTCGAGTGATTCGGCGGAGTCGAACAGCGTCGCTCCATCGGCGTATACATCGCCGCCCCTGCTGAAGATCATTCCGTCGACTGTCGAGCAATCCACCGATACGGCGTGGGCGTACTTGCCCGTCTTCGCTTTCACCTGCCGGCACTGCGCCAAGAACTCCCGCCAAGTCTTCGGGGGGGCCTCGATCCCGGCTTCCGCGAGAACGCGCTTGTTGAAGTACATCATGAGAACGCTCTTGCAGAAGGGAAAGGAATACATCTTCCCGCCAAATTCGGCAAAGGTATTCGTCTCGATCACGCCGGGGAAGAAGTCCTCCATGTCGCCCGGCGCGATCCCATGCTCAGGATCGGCGATGAGATCGTCCAGCGGCAAGACCGCGCCGCCGCGGACATACTCGGCCGTCATACTCTCATAAGCCACCGCCAGTGCGGGAAGAGTACGCGCTTGGATACTCGCGGTAACCTTCCGGTAGATGTCGCTATACCCGCCGATGTGCTCCACCTTAATCGGAAGATCCGGATGGCCGGCGTTGAAATCTGAGGCAATTTCACGGAGAAGCTCCGCCGACTCAGTCGTTTGCCGATCCCAGAAAGTGGCGGCTTCAGTATTGATCGGCTTGAAGGTGCGCGCAGTGGAAGCCTCCCCCGGCGTCTGCATCGAAGCCGGATTGCAGCCGGTTAGTAGAAGGATACCGAGGGAAACCGCGATTCCGTAGCAGCGCGCCATTGCTTCATCCCTTTATTCCCGCGCCGATGGCGCTCTCCAAGAAGTAGCGTTGCGCCGCGAAGTATAGCGCCACTGTGGGAAGGATGACAATCGTAGACGCGCACATTAGCAGATTGATCCTGACGCCCTCGGCGCCGGAGAACACCGTAAGGCCGACTTGCACCACCCGCATTCTCTCTTCCCCAGTGACAACAAGAGGCCAGATAAGCGAATTGTAGCTTCCCAGAAAGGCGAAAAGGCCGACTGTGACGACGGCGGGCTTCACGAGCGGGGCGGCGATCCAGGCAAGAAAACGAAGATGGCCGCAGCCGTCCACCTTGGCCGCGTCGAAATAGTCGGCGGGAAGCCCGAGGAACGCCTGGCGCATCAGGAAAATCGAGAAGGCGTTGGCGCACCAAGGCACAATAAGGGCGGCGTACTGGTTGTACCATCCGAGTTTCTGCACCAGCGCGAAGTTCGGTATCAAGGTGATCTCGAAGGGCACCATCATCGTAGCGAGAAATAGCGCGAAGAGCACCTTTCTCCCCGGGAACTCGAGCCGCGCGAACGCATAGCCCGCGGCCAAAGATGTGACGATTACACCAGCGGTAACCGTGAACGATACAAAGAAGGAATTGGCAAAATACGTGGCAAAAGGCGCGGCCCGGAAAGCTTCAAGGAAGTTCTCCCAGCGCCACTCCTTCGGCAGTAGCGTGATTTCGGGAGAGCCGGCCTCCAGTAGACTCTTGAACGACGTGACGACCATCCAGAAAAAGGGGAAGGTCGTCGCGAAAGCGCCGACCGCGAGCAAGATGACTATTGCCACTCTCTTCATTCGTAGTGGACCCTCCGCCCGACGAGGCGCCACTGCAGCAAGGTCAGCCCGACGATGCCGACACAGAGGAGCGTCGCGACGGCCGCGCCATAGCCCCAGCGGCCGTATTCATAGAAATTGGCATAGATGTACACCGTCATGTTCTGCGTCGTATCGAGCGGCCCGCGCCCGTTGCCGGTAAGGGCGTAAAACCCGTTGAACGACTGGAAAGCCTTGATGACGCTCACCACTGCCAGGAAGAAGACCGTAGGCGACAGGATGGGCAGCGTGACATTGCGCGTGGTTTGAAACCAGTTCGCACCGTCAATGCGCGCGGCCTCGTCCAGCTCCTTCGGTATAGCGGCGAGGCCGGCCAGGAAGATGACGATCATGAATCCGCTGGCATGCCAGACCTCGAAGATGATCACGCAGCAAAGGGCAAGACTGGGGCCGATGCCCGCGGGAATACGCCCGCCCGACAGGAAGAAGAGAAGCCCGCGCGGCTCGAGAAGCCACTGCTTCGGCTCAATACCGACCCAGCTCAAGATCTCGTTCGCCAGCCCGACGTGGGGATGAAAGATGAAGCGCCAAACCATGGCAGCGGCGACGGCTGACGTCACGTAGGGCAAGAAGTAGAAGGTTCTTAAGACCCCTCGGCCACGAACGATGCGGAACAAGAGGCTGGCCACAATGAAGCTCATGAACATGGCAAAGGGAACGGTGCCGAAGGCAAAGTAGACTGTCACAAGAAGACTCTTCCAGAAGGCGGGACTGCCGAGGGCTTTGGCATAGTTGCCGAGCCCGACATACGGCCCGACGCCATGCTGAAGGTTGAAGAGGCTCATATAGACAGCCGCGAATAGAGGAGCGACTCCGAAGGCGCCGAGAATGAGCAGCGCTGGGCTCAGAAGAAGGAGGGCAATCGGGGCGTCCTTCGCGGCGCGCGTCCGTAGGCGAGCAAAAGAGTCGTCGAGCCACCCCAAGACAGCATCGACCCCCGCAAGGATGGGGCGCGAGAAAACGGCCACTCCCAGGACAGCCCCCGCCAACGCCACGATGGGCACTGGCGATATCCCGGCCTCTTCTAGGGCCATACGTCGCCCCAATATGGCCGCAAGACTGTCCTCCCAGCCACAGGCAACCGACGGATGAGGCCGGCGCACCGGGAAAAGCTCCGATCCATCTTCGGTTCCTTAATCATTGAGGCTTTCGCTTGTCGCCCTTGGATTGATTCTTGCCTCACTTCGGCACATGGGCATCGCGCCGCCGCGAGTACCCCCACACCTTATCCCGGACTGGCGGTCTTTTCAACTCGTCCTGCCTGCCGCACGCGCCGCATCTACGCACCCGCGGCTCGGACGATGGGGATGACGCCGGCAGTCACCTAAGCGCCTACGAAAGGAAAGGAGCAAGGAGGTCCAGACTGCGCTGGGTGGCGCCTCGGTTGACAGCGACGGCGCGCCAACCGGATGCACCGATACGCTTTCGCTCGCCTGAATTGGCTAGGAGGCGATGCAAGAGGCCGGGAAGCTCGTCCGGGGAAGCTACCTGACAGGCCCCCTCTGCTTCTACCAAGACGCGCGCGGCGTCAACGAAATTGCGCATGTACGGCCCAAACACCGTCGGTACACCGAGAGCGGCCGATTCGAGCGGATTATGCCCATTGACACCTGGGAAAAAACTCCCCCCAATGACGGCGATATCGGCCAAAGCGAAGAAGCTCGCCTGCTCGCCCATGGTATCGAGAACGAGTACACGTTCGCCCGCGGGACATCGGCCTTGCCGGATCTCCGAGCGTCGAACAAAGGATTCACCGGAAAGGGCCGCGGCAACCTCGTGTAGGCGATCGAGATGCCGGGGGCCGATGATGAGCCGGAGTTCGGGCAATGCCTCTCGGAGTCCCCGCCAGCACCGTATCGCCAGGTCCTCATCCCCCGGGCGCGTGCTGCCGAACATCAGGACTGGCTCTTCGAGCGCCAAACCGTTCGCCCGCCGAAGCTCGGCGCGCTCGCTGGGGGAAGGCCGTGGAGGAGTCCTATCGAATTTCATGCTCCCCGTGACCTGAATGAGCGCCGGATTGACGCCCAGAGCCGCAAAACGTTGGCCATATTCCTCGTTCTGCGCACCGACGGCGGACAGTTCGCCAAAGGTGGGCCGCACTATCCGTCGCCAACGCCGATACCGCGGGTAGTGCTTGTCGCTAAGCCTTCCATTCACAACGACAACGGCAACGCCATTGCGCCGCGCCTCGCGGAGCATGTTTGGCCACATCTCCGTCTCAATCAAGACGAGGAGGCGCGGCCGCACAAGCCGGAAGAATCGCCGAATGCAAGGGAGCACGTCGAAAGGACACCATGTGACGTGGAACTCTTCGCCGGCGCACTCGCAAAGGGCGCGCCCCGCAAGGGTGGACGTCGTCAGCAGGACCGGCAACGAAGGCCATCGCTCGCGCATCGCCGCGATGAGAGGCCTGGCCGTGCCCAGCTCGCCGACACTGCAAACATGCACCCAGACAGGCGCGTCGGGAAGCTCGGGAATACGGGGCGCAAACCGTTGGAGCAGGGCCTTGTGGCCGGGCCTGAGAGCAAGCCATACGGCGCCCAAGGGCGCGCCGGCGAGGGCAGCGAGGTTGTATAGGAAGTAAATCACTTGTCGCAGGCCATGAAAAGAAACGGGCGGCAACCCGCTTGGATTGCCGCCCGTGTCGTTGACAATACCTGACTGACGCTAATTGCTCGAGCCGAATGCGCGGGAACCTGTCGAATCGACGATCTCGGGCGTCACGAAGATCAAGAGGCTAGTCTGGTTAACCTGGCGTGACTTACCGCGGAACAGGCGGCCAAGCACGGGAATCTCAGCAAGATAGGGCACTTTGTCCTCATTGCCAAAACTGCTGTCTTGTATGTGGCCACCGAGCACAACCGTTTCGCCACTACTTATGATCGCGCTTGTGAGCACCTGTCGCCTGCTCAACCTAGGCAACTGGATGGTTGCGGACGATTCCTCCACGCCGTCAACAATTACCGATGACGTGTCTACCTCCGTGAAGCCCTCAAGATTCATCACTGAGGGATTCATCCAAAGCCGGACTTTGTCATCGCGCGTGATCTGCGGCGTCACGGACAGTGACTGGCCATCAGGAACGCTACCTATGAGAGTGTTAGTCGTCGTAACCGTGTTACCACTCGAAGTCAGATTTCCGTCGCCGGTTTCCGTCTCCGAAAACACATTCGCAATGTAGTGCGTGTCTGTAACCGTCTCAAACAGAGCCGGGCGATTGTTGAGCGCCATTACCCTCGGCGCGCTAAGAAGTTCAGAGTGGTCAAGCGAACTGAGCGCCTGAAACGTGACGCCTAGAGTATCGCCGTCCGCGCTGTCGATGATACTGCCGATGATCGTGAGGGGCGAATCCCCCGTTGCAAGGCCGGACAACGCGTCAAAGGCTGCCGAACCTTCGCTGAGCGTATTCGAAATAACGGGAGAGCCGTCCGGCCTGCTGTAGAAAGGTATCTCCTCGGTCTCCCCGTCGCCGTTGATATCGTACTCATAGGTTTCATCTTCCAGCTCTTCAATACGACGGCTGCGGGCGTTCTGATCGGACAACGCTAGATTCCACTGAAAGCCAACGGATTTCAGGTCGCTCATTGTTATCGTCAGGTACTTGCACTCAATAACGACCTGTCGCGGCTCGGCATCGAGTTCAAGCAGTTGGCTGGCAATCTTCGCGTGCGCGGAAGGTGTATGATGCACAATAAGCGTGTTGGTGCTCGCATCGAAATCGATGTAGGAGCGCTGCACCTCTTCGCCGGTTTCAGGATCCCGTTCGATTACCGGATCGACGATCCTCTCCAAGTATTCAATAAGCGCCAGAGGCCGCGTATCCGCACTGAGGCCGCCCACATTGCCGTAGGTATTTCGCCCACCATAGCCGCCCGTGTTCCTGCCGCCGTAGCTGCTGCCCATGCCGCCGCGGTTGCCATAGCCGCCGCTCATGCCCATGCCGCCGCGGTTGCCATAGCCGCCGCTCATGCCCCCCATGCCGCCACCGTAGCCACCCATACCCCCCATGCCGCCACCGTAGCCGCCCATACCCCCCATGCCGCTGCGGCCACTCATGCCCATGCCGCTGCGGCCACTCATGCCCATGCCGCTCATACCACTCATGCCCATGCCGCCCATGCCCATGCCGCCCATGCCGCCCATGCCCATGCCGCCCATGCCGCCCATGCCCATGCCGCCCATGCCCATGCCCATACCCATACCGGAACTCATCATAGGCATCGCCTCGGCACCGGCATTCTTGAGTTCGTAGTACCGCGTCTCAAGGCCCTCGAAGGGCTCGTTGCGGATCCGTCGGGGAGTGCTAATCCAAATGAAACCAGGCTGAACGGAATAGGCGAGGTTCAGAGGACGCAGAAGGGCCTCCAGCGCCTGACTAAGGGGAACCGAGTTGATATTGATGTACGGAACGATACCATCCGTCACGTACTCGCCAAGCAGGTTCGGCCCCGGCCGCTGGCCTTGTGGCCGACGGGCCGACTGAAGTTCCAATTCTTCTTCCCAGTCCATATTGGCGTTCGGCCGCGTGGGCCCGCCGGGATACGGTGCAGGTCCGGTGCCGCCGCCAGGGCCTGTCCCGCCAGTGGCGTAGGCGGGCCCCAGCTCAACTTGGACGGGTGGGGCAACGACGCGGGCGTCCACGACGATATTGACGCCGAGGTAGTCGGCAAGGAACTCCATGATGTTGTTAATATGCTCGCCTTCAAATTCGATCCCGACGGGTGAATTGAGCGCTTCCTCAATCGCGGGTGACCTGGACGGAGGCGCCTCATACTCCTCCTCCACGCCGGGAACTGTGATCCGGTACTGGCGAACACCAAACGCGTCGGCGCCTTCAGGAAGTTGCTTGGAGCGTTCGATCGCCTCGCGCATGCGCAAGCGATCTTCCGCGACCTTGCCCTCCGCCTCAACAATATTGGCCTTACTGGCGCCAAGAGTCGCCTCGTGGAGGCCCTTACGCGCATGCTTGTTATCGGGAGCGATAAGAAGCACCTCGGAATAGTATTCCATGGCCGCCTCGTAACGTCTGTATTCGAGGTACCTATCGCCAAGGTCAAGAAGCTCCCTGACGCGTTGGATACGCTTTTCCTCAGGCGAGAGAAGAGGGGTTTCGTCCCCCGGCGACACGGCCTCCGGATCGAATACCTCGAACTGCGGCACCGCACCAGGATCAAGGCCTACGGCGCTCAACTCGAGTTTACTGAGCGCTTTGTCACGATAATCCATAGCCGTATCGAGGGAGGGGTCGAGGGCCAGAGCGCGCTCAAACTCGCCCAGCGCTTCCCGGTAGAGTTCCTTGTCATACAACTCGACGCCCTGACGGAAGTGCTTTTCCGCCTCGGACACGGTTGTCCCGCCCTCAACGGCAGGGCTCTCGGACACACTGGCCGTGGGCTGCTCGGATTGCGTGGCAGTATCTTGCGCCGCTGCTTGAGGAGGCAGAACTATCGAGATCAGCGCAAGAAGTAACGCAGCGGCAAAGTAGTTTGCTGCAGTCGGCCCTGTCAACATAGTACTCATTACGGCGTATTCCTCCCGCTCTTCTTGCTCACTATACCTGGTTTCGCGCCGGGACGCAACCCACGTCTTCTAAGGCGCTTGGAGTATGATCCGTTTGCCCAGTTCTTCAGCGTAGACCTCGCAGGTTTGTGCCGTGGCGTCAATACTGAGAAGTTGAAAACTCTCGAATTCCTCACCTTCGCGATACCACCCGCGGTTACGACCCTTTGTCTGAATCTCGGCGCGGGAAGTACCGTCCGGCATCTTCCGTATACGCAGCAGACTGATACCTATGTCGTCGGTGGCGTCGCCTGCCTCATCATCTTTCCGCGCCCGGCTGTCGGCTGCGTAAACCCAAAAGGGATTGCGTCGATACAGGGAGGTGTAGTCCACAAGTTGCGGCCCCGCTGGTGGTGCGGGACATTCAGGCGGCGCGTCCCAGAGACTCCGGTCCTCCGGAACCACATCGCTTGGAAAACTGTGATTCGGCGGCGGCGGCGGCGGCGGTGGATCCAGGATCTGGTAGACCCGGTAGCAAAGAATGCCCACCATGATCACAAGAACCATACGCTCCTTGTTGGCCCACGCCCATCTCGCAAGCTTTCGGATCTTGTTCACGAATGTGCTCTATCCAGCCTGTATTTGCTGCTGCTCATCGCTTTCAAGCCTTAGAATGGCCACAATTTGAGTCGAATCCACCGAATGACCCGCACAGACGTCGACGGCCGCTTCCACTTCCTGCGGAAATCTGGAGTCGTCTGGCCCTCGAAAAACTCGTCGGTTATTCCAGTGGCACTGCGCGGCGGCGGCGGGGCAAGGACATCTTCCGAAAGCTCTGAAGGGACGTCGACCTCCTCGCCGTCCTCATTCTTGACGCGCACAACATGAATACGCGCCTGCGTCAAGAGAAGCTGGACGTCCAACAAAGGGTCCCAAGGGGACGTTAACCGCCGGTTCTGAACACTGATCCCATCTACGGAGAAATACCTGTCCGAAGTCCTGAGAGAATCGAGAAAACGCACAAGGTTCTGAGCGGTAGTAGTGAAGCGAAGGCCGACCGTCAGCATATCAAGAAGCTCGCCATGCGCCACGCGCGTCGGCCAGATCTGGACATCATCGAGCGTGTAGACATCGGCGTCAAGCATCATCCGGACGATCGAGCATCCAAAGCTGATGCGCTTAAGGTTTGCCTCAACGTCTGCCTTGGCCAGATTGCGCTGCATGGCTTCCTGAGGCAGCGGCGTACCGAAGGTTGTGTTCGGAATGCGCCGCGGCGGCGTCATCGAGTAGGCTTCGCGCTGAAGCGCGGTGAACATCTCATTGAATTGCTTCTCGTAGTGGAATTTCGGGAACTCACCCTCAGGAACGGGCTTGTACTCAAAAGCCTCGCCCATAGTGAAGAAAGACTGACGTACTCGTTGGGCCTCCGCCCACGGCTCGACTTCACCGCGCCAAGCCTGAACAACAACCTGCGGCTTCACGCCCGAAAACGTCTCCTCGAGCTTCGTGAGTTGAGCATCCAGATCATCCAGATGGTCCAGATCATCGTTGAAGGCCTCAACTTGCCCGCGGAAGTAGAATTCCCATACCGCGCCAAAACCGGCAAGGACAATAAGAAAGGCGAGGACCGCTATGATGTGCTCTTTGGTCAAAAGTCCTCCTCTTCCTCTTCGTCTTCGAACATACTTGCGCCGGCAGCCCTCTCAGGCATCGCCGGAGGCGCTGCGAATTGGAGGTCGACGCGAAACGCGGTGACCTGCGGCCCGTAGGCCGAAAGACCGCCCCCGCGCCCTCGGAAAGGCGACCTCCCACCGCTCGACCGGCCGCCGCCCCCTTCCATATCCTCCTCTTCGTCTATGTCGCCCCCCCCTCGCGAGGGACGGGACGAGCCAACGGCGGCGGCGGAAACAGAGGCGTTGTCCAGAACCGAACGCGGCACCTTCTTCACGTACGCATCATCGAGATAAACGCCTTTGGGAAAGGCATCACTCGCCTTAAGACGCTCAACGAAGAGCCTTACCGTGTCCGGGTCATCAGCGTATCCTATAAGCGAAAATCCGTTGGGCTTAATGACTACGGCCCCCGCATTGCCACCTGACACATCAATGACTCGACCGGGAACGTTCTGCCGCTGGCCGCCCGGAGGGGCGACCCCTGGAAAACCCATAACATCGACCGAACGCGAATCACCGGCCGGGCGGCGCAGCCGACTGACTCGCCCGCCCTGTCCTCGAGGCCGAACGATGGCCGTCTGAAGGGAACTCAGCCAGACGCCCGCGCCCTCGGGCCGCTGATCGTTAATGACCTTCAGATAATCAAGCCAGAATTCGCGGCCCTTTCGCGCCGTATCGAAGTCCTTGACATGGCTCTCATAGATGGAAATCCTGCGCTTTTCATCATCAAGCGCACGCTCCCAGTCACCCTCAAGCGAGGAGGAACTGAGCGTGGAATTGTAGCTCTGCATCACTCGGTTGAGCTGCGTGATCTGTTGCTGGATAACCTTGTGCCGGCTATGGTTCATTGGGATGATCGAGGCCATGATCAGCGCGAGTGTGACCATGGACAAGACCCAGTAGAAGACTTGCTCGCGCCGGCGAACCGCGCCGAGCACGCGCGGCGGGATCAGGTTTATCTCCACCGGCACCGTCTGAGCGCACCGGAGTGCCAAGCCAAGAGCAACGCCGGCCTGCTCGGGATGCTCGTTAACGTCCTGGGCGGCCGGGGCGATCGCGAGCCCTGCCAAGGGCTGCGCAATACGGACCTCGATCCCCAACTGGCGCTGAAGGAAGGGCACGATGTTTCGCAGACAGGAGCCGCCACCCGTCACAACAACGCGTGAAACCGCGCCGCCCCCCGGCTGCGAACGAAAATACGCAAATGACCGGGCAATCTCCGTAACAAGGCGGTTAAGCACCTGCCCGACAACCTCGGCCCCTTTGCTGTCCCGCTTCGCGTCGCCTGTGGGCGCGAAAGCACGCTCACGCTTGAGTTTCTCCGCTTCGGGAAAGCTCATACCAAAAGCGCTCCCGATAGCCGCAGTGATGTCGTTGCCCCCGATATTCAGCGGACGCGTGAACCGGAATTGATTCTCACGCTCAATGACAATATCCGTCGTGGTGGCGCCAAGATCAAGAAGGGCCACACACTCCCCTTGCTCCCCGAACTCGCCCGTGTGTTTGAGCCAGTTGTAAGCTGCAAACGGGCTGACGTCGACGATATCAATGGTGCGGCGCATCTCACGGATGAGGCCAAGGTGCTTCTCCACCACATCGACCTTGATGGCCGCCATAAGCACGTCATAGCCCCCAACTTCCGTTCGATCAAGAACCTGATAGTCGAGAGCAATCTGATCGAGGCCGAAGGGGATCTGCTGCTGAATCTCATACCGGACAATCTGTGTGACTTTGTGCTCAGGTACGGGAGGTAAGGGCCGGTTGCGGGTGAAAACCGACTGTCCGGGCACGGCAAAGACGACCTTCTTGCTACGGACTTTGGCTTCCCGAAGCAACGTCTTCAGCGTTTCAACCCGAGTCGCCTGCTTGGCCTCCTCATCCATAGCCGGGTCGATATTGAATTCACGCTGGTAGTATTTGTTCAGTTGGTATCCGGACTTGGTCTGAGTCAGCTCACAGAGCCGTACGGCACTAGAGCCGACATCCAGGACCAAACGCCGCGTGCGACCTCGCCGGAGTCTCGCCATCCCTCACCTACCTATGTTCGGACATCGCCCCACAGCAGCGCCGTAGTGAGAATACGCCTCACACACAAGACGCCTGCCCATCAATATCGGACAACGTGAATTCTAAGACTCACGCAAACGGTTCGAAATGCCTAAACCGTTGGAGTTAATTCTAGTGGACGAAAAAACTCTTGTCAAGATAAAAGCTTGTTTGACAACTGTTTCCCGATTATCACCCAAGATGGCGGCACCCTCACCAGCCTTCTGTCGAGAGGTCTGCCCGTGCCGGACGCTTGCGCGCTTTGCGGCCATGGAGTGCCCCCTCCCTCGGCGTCTATTCCGCTCGGACAGCATCCGACCCAGGTTCAACGTCCCTCACACAACGGAAACCATAGTCGGCCCGAACCGCATCCATTCTATCATAATGCCTTCGTGCGCAGCGCAAGTCAAAACGGTTGGAGAAATAGGATCCGCCCCGGAGCACCTTGAAGATCTGCCCGTACTCTTGGGTGATGGCTTTGTTGCCCGGATAGGCCTCGTACCAGCTCGATGTCCATTCGTACACGTTGCCGGCCATGTCAAGACAACCATAGGGAGAGGCCCCCAACGGATACTGCCCGACCTCCTTGACCCCGCCCCCAACCATGGTCTTCCCGTTGCAGCGTTCTTTGTAGAAGTCGTTGCCCCACGGGTAATCGCGGCCGTCAACACCACGGGCGGCCTTTTCCCACTCGAGTTCCGTTGGCAGCCGCTTGCCTACGGCCTCGGCGTAAGCCTCGGCCTGTTTGAAGGAGATGCCGGCCACGGGAAAATGTGCGCGGACAGCGTCGAACTCATGAGAAGGGAAGATCGCCTTGAACTCCGCATTGGTAACTTCATACTTGTCGACATAGAAGGCGGGAAGACGGATCTTCCGCTGCGGCCGCTCGTCAGAGGCCGCGTTGTTCACCCCGCAGATGAACTCGCCTCCGGGGACAAGGATCATGCCAAAGGGCACATCTCCTTCCTTCAGTTTGGCGTCGATGGTTTCGCGAGCATTCGGAGAAATCTCGATGGTGGATTCCGCCGTGATGTAGCCATCCCGATAGAGCGTCACGGTATACACGCCAGGGACAAGGTCAAACGTGGCCGGCGTGGTCTTGGCCTGGAAATCGTTGTTCAGCCAGATTTTCGCCCCGCTTGGGCGCGAGAAGATAACCAATTGCCCACTCTTAGGCTTGAGTTCGTGGGCGTAGCGATACCGGTAATCAGCTTTTACCGTGACCTCACGGCTGAGGGAATCGTGATTGGCCAGGCGAAGCTCATACGTCACCTGCCCCACCGGCACCGGCTCCTGTTTGAGCGGCGTTACGCCAACCGCCTTGCCATTGACGAACACCGCAGCCCCTTCCGGCGTCGAGTCCAGACTAAGGTATCCCACAAGAGGATCAAGCGTTACGAGGCAGCTCTCCTGACCCTCGGAGGGCATGTCCAGGATGACAGACTTGCCATGGTAACCTTCAAGAAGGAAATAGACGAGGATAGGGCCCGCGGGAAGGCCGGCCAAGGTGGTGGGGGTCTCACCGTACTCGACGCCGTTGATGACAACCTTCGCACCTGTCACCGGTTCGGTCTCAATAAGCAGCTCGCCGGTGGGGAGCGATGCTTCCTCCCCGCACCCGGCCGCCAGGAGGGCGCACAACAGGAGTGCCGGCAGCGCGCTCCGCCGTCCAGTCGCCGTCAGAAGCCTGGCCATTGTGCTGTGCATCAGCCGCCGTCCCCCAAGTAGCGAAATGGCAACTACCTATCCCAGCCATGGTAAGCAGGGACATGGCGGTCTTTCAAGCCTGCCAGAGACCTGTCAGGCCCGCTACTCCAGGCCAACTGCTTTGATCGGCTGGTCGTCCGTGGCGTCTTTCGGCTCAACATAATCGCTCACGCTGTTCGGCACAACCGTGAAATGCAAGTTGGCCGGCGTTTCATCGAGGATATAGGTGCCGCCGCCTAGCTCGAGTCTTGCCCAGGCGCTAAGAACATAGCTGACAGGCTCGTCCGGATCTCCGAGGTCGCGTAAGAACACCGTCAGAGCCGTTGGGGAGGTAAGGGACAGTGGCTGGTCGTTGGCCGGGGGCGTTCTCGGATCCAGGACATTGCCTTCGTACAACTGCCAATAGACCGTGATCTCGTCCGACCCGTACTGATCGAGCAGATCCTGACTGATTTTGGGCTGTATCTCGATACGGCCATCGAGATGCTGAAGATTGGAGTCGGCGGGATAGGGAAGGACCGACGCATTGCCAAAGGAGGCCTCCCCGCGATCATCGGCATCGTCGTCATAGGGCCTGTTGTTATGCCAGAAGGTAGCCGAAATCCCTGTATCGAGTCCGCTCACGGAGGTAATATAGAAGCGTTGCCAGTTCCGACGATTCTGAAGATAGGCGGCATAGCTGGAGAAGGTAAACGAGCCATTGAGGGAACTGGGCCAAGGCTCCACATTCCCCGCCTCGTCGGCGCCCACCACGGCAATGAACAGCCACTTGTTGGTGTAGTCTTCGAAATCCCCATAGGATTCCAACTCGTTGACAAGGGAGGTATAGGACAACGTGGTTGCGGTGCCCCAGCCCGACCAGCCTGTGGCGTCGATGGGGGTGTAGAGCCCGTCCTTGTCGTCGGCCTGGCCCTCCCAGAGGCGGTAGGTGAAGCGCGGCTGGCAATCCTCCCCGGCGCCGGCCGGCACATCATTGCGCCGCAAAGACCAGGAGAAGTAAGGGCGCTCGACCTTGCTGTCCCAGTGCGGCGAAAGCTGCGTATCGGCACTGATGAGCCACCATAGGTGAAGCGGATCGAGGAGCTCTTCTTTCTCGGTGATGTTGCCCGCCGCGTCCCTGGCGCGGAACTTCACGGCGATGTGGAAGTCGTTATTGGCGGCGCGTTCGGCGGGGAACTCCGTGAAGGTCCAGTTGGCTTCAAGAGACTCGTCGCCATCGCTGAGTTCGTAGGTAACCGACACATCGTCGGTGGATTCGATATAGTCCGCCCCTTCGGTGATAATCCAGGTGGCGGGCAGATCGATGGAGCCGTCGCCCGTCACGTAAGTCTCCACGTCGCCGGACTTATCATAGCCGTCGAAATCGGAGTCAAAGCCCGAAGGCACGATGTCGTCCGTGTCTTCTTCTTCCGTGCTGGGCGGGGGAGCATCGTAGAACCTGACGCGAATCTGAAGCGACTGGAGCGGCGTAGCCGCATAGCCATTCGACTCCGACCCGACATTGAAGAAAGCACACGCCCCCGGCTCGCCGACGACGCCCTCCTTTATCCGGCCATCGGTGCCGTAGGGAACGGCAGCGGTCTTGGGCAGATAGTCGCTCGGCAATTCAGGGAAGTCATGCTGGCCGGAAACGCCGTAATCCGTCGCCGCGGTTACATCATTGCTGCCCGTGACGAACCAATCCGCTCCGTACCCCTGAATCGGCGTGGTCTCGCTGAAATCGATTTGAGGCCCGACGGTGTCGATAATCACTTTGCGGCCGGACACGGCCTGGCCTTGGGCGGCCAATGACGAGGTACCGTTTTCAATGATGTAAATCCAGGCAACGCCGTCATTAACAGTCCCATACGCGTTTCGTGTCTCGATTCTGTTGGCGTTCGTCCCAAGCCATAGCGCGCCCGAGCCGTCCGTCATGTTGATGGGAATGGCGTAATCACCGATGTCTGCCGCGTACAGATCCACCTCGCCTTCGTCAATCATCTCTCGAACGTGCTGCGGAACCAGAAGGACCCGGTCCTCGCCACTCCCATAGGAGCCGTCGTAGGCGTGGAATTCCAAATCGGACAAGTTGATGCCGAGGGTGATGCGGAGCAGCCCCGCCTCAAGGTAATCGCCTCCGATAGGGCTCGGCTGGATTTCGCAGTAAAACCAATCGTTCGGCGAGCCGCCTTCCGTGAACTCATCCGCTCCAATGTCGCAGGACCCGCCCATCGGACGCGGCTCGCCCTCGAAATCGAGTACGGGCACGTCGTCTTCCGGAACGAGAGTGCCCTGGTTTCTTAGGTTGGTTTGATTGTCCGTATTGCCTGTGTCCAATTGGCCTTTCCACACCGGGGCGGTCGCCCAAACAGGGTCGAAAGTCTTCTTGGTGCTCGGGCTGAGCGAGCCGGGGTGCTCGCCGCCCGTGTTGTTGGAGAAATCACAGAGATCAAATGGATCGATATCATCCGCCGTAGCATTCGCGCCCCATCCTCCATTACCGGCCAGGATGCAGTTCCACATCGAAGCCTTGGCCCCGGCCAGGACATCGACGCCGTCCCCGAGGTTGTCGAGGATGGTGCAGAATAGGATCTCGGCGCCCAGTGAGGCGCTGCTCGCCACCGTGATGCCGTCGGCGCCGTTATCTACGATGCTGCAATTCGCGATGTGTGCCGTGGACGTGTCGGCAACCTGGATGCCAACGTCGGCGTTGTCTCGGATGTAACATCGCTCGACGTCAACCGTGGAGGCGGTCCCACCGGCGCTGATACCGGCCCGGCCGCCGGTTAAGGCAAGTCCTTCGATGGACGCCGTGGCGCCCGTGGCAACCTCGATAACGTTGGTGTTCACATCACCGGCGTCGAAACCGACTTCATAGGGCGCCAGCAGCACATTCGCTTCAACGGTGACGTCGCTGTTGCTGGGGATGCTCAAATACCCATCCGACCAGAGCCCCCCCTCCTCCGGCCCGGCGTCGACAATAATGCGAAGATTCACGCCGTCGGTGAGGAGGGCGCGGACGTCCGCCATGCTCTCCACCGTATCGTATCCGGCGAAGTTGCCAGGTTCTTGCGTCAGAACGACTTCGGACTGCGGGAAGGCGGGCAAGGCAGCCCAAGTGAGCATGAGGGTGAGGACGGCGGCGATGCACATACGCTGATTCATGGCGCCAAACTCCTGCGAAAAGGCTTCGATTTCGGGCTCATTCAGTCTAGTTATGAATGATTTCCGGCGAAAACAGGATGATTTCCGCCCAAAACCGAGCGCATTGTTCGTATATTTATCGTTCGTAGACGGTGCGCGTCTTCTTCTCGGCAGTCACCTCGAATTCGTCCCGGCGGTAGTTGATCTTCCCGTCGCCGTCGCGGTCGACGCCATAGCCGCTCTGGGCCGTGACGATGATCTCAAAGTTATCGGAGCGCGTGGCGGTGAGGTTCGCCATCCGCGTGAATCGCCCTGTTACCTCTGTAAACAACAGATCCAGGTCGGCGACGGAGGCACGGCCGATGGGATACTGATACTCCAGGACGGCCTCGAAGAGCCTTGGATCAACGACGAGATCACCCAGGCCGGTGTAGTAGCGGCCGTCGAGGTGCTCTTCAACGCCTGTCGTTGAGTTAATCTCCGGCCCGGGCCGGCGGGTTTCGAGGTCGTAAGCGCGGAAGAAGAAGCCGAGTTCGGGATAGACGTCGTATTTGCCCATATCGTCGGTGAGAAACGATGCATCCGGCAGGGCCATGTCGAGCGTTTCGAAAGGATTACCTGTATCGTCAATCATCGCCTCGATATCGGCCGGTTCGAGCATGCCGGGCATGCCGTAAAGCGTGTTGAAGCAAGAGTCTATACCACCAACGTTGACGACGCGTGTCTCGGTTGTATTGATATTGATCCGGCCGGGCGTGCGTCCCTGCGGGGCGAGTATGACGTAGGAGAAGCGGTTGAGCAGGCCCTCGGCGGCGCGGTTGGTCAGCCGGAGGGCCAAATAGTTGTCCTGGACGCGGACTATGCCGTAGTGGATAACGCCATCGGCATCCGGGGAAACAGCCTGGAGGCTCCCAAAGGAGTCTGCGGCGTCGGCGGCGCTCCGCCGCCCATCGCCATCGCGGTTGCTATAGCACTCAATATCCACGACCAGGCCTTGAGTGTCTTCCTGAAGGGCGCTGGGAAGCGTGTCGAACAGCTCTTCCCCGTCCGGATGGAGGATAACGCGGCCGCGGAATGAGTCCAGCGGAGGCGTCATGACGACATAGACATCGTACTCGCCGTCTTCGAGTCCATCTTCACCATCCCACGTGAAGACACTCTCGCTTTCGCTGATCACGTCCAGGCCCGTGGCGCCGGTCGTGGTGGAGTTGCGGGATACATACATGACGGCGCGGCGCTCGAGGGGCCAGCGTGGGTTAACGCCCGTCGCTCCGGCCAGGGTAGCGGGGAGGTCATCGGGCGTTTCGAGCAAGTACCGGAGCTGATAGGGGAAGTCCGCCTCGGAGACGGTCCTGTCGCCGTCCAACTCATAGAGCAGGATGGGCGACCAGGCAATGGGGAGGCGGTTGTTGTCGCGGTCCCACACCGTCTCAATGTAAGGCGGCGTGGGCGTCACATCCGCCTGGGCACAGGTCAGCATGACGGGCTCGACGGCCATACCGGTGATAAGCGCCCGCAGGGCGCGCCCTTGAGCCCAGCCGAGCATGTATTTCTTGAGATCCTCATCTACGAGGTCGGAACCTAGGATAAAGACTCCGTCAAAGCCGCTGCTCCATCTATACCGCTTCTTGAGGATAAGGTGCGGCATACGGAGGAGATCGCCCGGGCTGGTGTAGGGCCGGTTGCGGATCTTGGCCCGCCCGGTGTTTACGAGCCAGGCCAATTCGGGATTGGCGTCGCTGAATTCGCTCTCGAGCGTCCGGGCGAAGATGTTCTCTTCCAGCGGCGTAGGCTCATCGATAACGTCGCCGTCCGGGCCGACGCGCTCGGTGCGCGCCCAGTCATCATAATTGCCGTCGGTAGCCTGCCAACGGTTTTCAAAGCCAAAGCGGTCGCCGGGATAGAAGGGATGTTTGCGCTCGAGGGCCTTGTAGAAGTCGAGGGCCATCGAGTTCTCCGGCCAGAACGTCACGTAGGTAGTATTCAGCTTGGCCGCATCCGGATAAACACACTTGGCGTCATCATCAATGGTGCGATTGACCACATCGTGTTCGGTGTAGGTGATGCGGTCCACGATGCGCCCCTGGACGGCCGGCCCCTGGTACAGCGTAACGATGACACAATCGCCTGGATACCACCGGCGCTCGACAAACTCCTTCCACTCGGGCGGGTCATTGCTCAAGTCCAGGTAGCCGGGTGAAAAGGTGTCCGTCGTGCCGTCGAGGTCAAAATCAGCGCGGTAGGCAAGCTCGTCGTCGCCGAAAGAACCGGGCACATGATCGCTTTCGGCGTGGCGGCCCTCGTCTATGCCTTCGCCCTCTTCGTCAACCTCGTCGCCATCGTCGAGATTATTATCGACGCTGTCGCGTTCGAGAATGTATCGGTCGCCGTCGTTGTCGTACTCGTCATGCTCGGGATAGTTCGGAAAAACGCCGCCTCTGAAGAGCACTTCCGCCAGATCATCGAGACTGGTGATATCGGCAAAGTCGTCGGGGGCATCCACTTCCAGCTCGACGATCCGATCCCACGCCTTGGTTTGCTGCTCGGACTCCGTCAAAGAAGCAAAGAACTGGTCGTAGGAGGAGATGACGCCGTCATCCTCGAAGTCGGGCCACCGCACGCCGGGCCGGAAGACATTGGGCGTAACACCGATGCGCGGCTGCGAAACCTCGCTGTACCAGTCGGTCCGGTAGGGCAATGAGGCGCTTCCTTGCGCCTTAAGGGGCACTTTGCCGCGGGCGAGGCCGATGCCGTTGTTGTAGATGAGGCTATCGGACTCGTGTACCGGGAAGGGCGTGTTGTTGGGATAGTAGAGTTCGTTGTTCCGGAAATCATCGTACTTGTTGAGTCCGAGGAGGAGCATGCCGAAGGGGGCAATGGTCGTATCCTCGGGGACACGCATAATCGCAGCGTTCGGGTCGTCGGGGCTATAGCCTACAACGAGTTCCCAGTTGTCCAGCGGGACAGACTCATTCGAGGTATTCACCAACTCGAGCCACTCGTGGTCAGGCTCCTGGCTAAAATCAAAGAAGTTGATGGCAAGGGGGTCGCCATCCGCCGTGGCCTTGCGGATAGCGATCACCAGTTCCAGGGGATCGCCGGGAACAAGAACGGTGTGGCCCTCGTCCAACTCATAGCCGGGCAACGCGTTGATGTGATCCGGATTGCGGTATCCCGGCGAGGGCAAGAATACACAGCCCGTCGCGTTGTCATCGCCGTCCTTCGCAAAGCGGTACTCGACACTGTCCATGGGCAAGAAGTCATCTCTAATATCGTTCCACACGACAGGATCGCCGGCCGCAATATCGTCAAGAATGGTGTCATCATCGGCTGTAGCAGAGGCCCCGGTGGGATCGTAGTACTTGATGGCATACTGGAACTGGCCGGAAGCCGTCACCGTCGGCTCGCCATCCGGCCCTGCCGTGTTCATCAGCAGGTAATACCGGCCAGCCTTGAGGCCTGAGGAGGCCTTGAACCGAAACTGGATAACATCGGCAGGAACGCCGCCTGTGCCGTCGTCACCGTCCAGATAGGCAACGCTGGTTGCCCAGCCGGCCTCATCGCCGATGACACTGCCGTACGCCGCCCAGCCCGTGGTTCCGAGCGCATACGCCTCTTGCTCGACCTCGTCGCCATCTTGCAGCGTGCCGCGGGAAACGAAGAACTCCTTGAGGTCGACTTCCGCGTTCGTGCCTGGCGGAGTCGGATCAAGGTCCTCGTCGTATCCCAGCCCATCGCTCTCCGTTGTGGCCTCAGCCTCGACGCGGCGGACGGGGCGCACCATAACCTCGTTGATGCGGATGGCCTCGAGTCCGGCGGCCGTGTAGGTAATGGCACGCTCATCGGTATCGGCGCTGAAGTTCTCCTGATACTGTTTCCACCAGGGATCCGGCTCGACGCGGGCGGTAACTTCGCTTCGGGCATAGTCCCGATCGGCGGCGTCGCGCGTGTTGGCCGCGAGTTGCGCGGCTTGAAGGCGTGGATCGGCAGCGATGCGGACGTCATGGTTCTGACTCTCGTAGACGCCGTTCATAATGCCGTTGCTGTACGCGGGGATCAGGCGGTCGGCCGCCCCAAGACGTAGGCCTGCGAAGTAGTTCTTGACGCCTACGGACGGCCCGTTGGCCACGGAGCGCCCGAGGAGGTCGGTCGTGGCCAGCGGATTGAAGTTGTATCCCCAATCTTCCACCAGCATGCGATCGATATCCTCGGCCGAGGCGTAGTTATAGTCCAGCTTGAGGCCGGTAACGGCCTGATCCGAAAGACGCCGCCTTACGTTCTTGTCTGAGGAATGGACCGTAATGACATTCTTGAGGTCGTTATACCTTTCCCCAGCGATCTCATTAACGAGCTTGACCTGCTGGCGAGTCTTGAGGACGCGATCTCCCAGTTCGCCGATTTCGTCGATGGTTTCGGGCGTATCGCCGTCATTGTCCACGAGGTCGGTTTCCGCGACGATGTCCCGGTAGGGCCTATAGCGCTGGAATTCGGCGGGCTCATCAATACCTTCAAGCATGGCATATTCGACGTCGCCGTCGCCGTCGTAGTCATAGGGCACGAAGCCTTCATCCACGCCCACCAGGGCGCCTTCGCCAGGCTCGTCGGTTTCACCGTTGAGGTCGTTGTCGATACCGTCGTGTTCGTAGTAGTAGGCGTCGCCGTCGTCATCGACGCCGTTAAAGGCGAGCCAGAGGGCGTTGCC
This sequence comes from Candidatus Hydrogenedentota bacterium, assembly GCA_963674865.2. Taxonomy (GTDB): domain Bacteria; phylum Hydrogenedentota; class Hydrogenedentia; order Hydrogenedentales; family SLHB01. Next base: position 1,110,738 of record CAXXYE010000009.1, on the reverse strand, counting down.
GTTGTCATCCACGCCTGCGTATCCGGGAAAGCGCACGTCGCCCTCGAATTCGTTAGCGTCATACGGAACCGTTGCAGCAGCATTGAACTGATAGGATTTCCCATCCGGGGCGCCCATGCGCAGTTGCCAGGCGCGTGCCGCCCGCACGTGGCCTATATCCGGCAAGAATCGCGTCTCATAGTCTCCGAGGGCAGTGCCTACAGGCGGGCCCGAGGTGGCGTACGTGCCGGCGTAGGCGACATCGTAGGCGGCATATCCGGCGGCCGCAGCGGCCAGACTGCCGAGGGCCAGGTAGGTCCATGGGTCTTCGGGATAGGCGGTGGCGCCGGTACGGGCGATGGCCCCCGTGAGTACGTCGCCGGTGGTTTCATCAAGCGTATGGCCGCCGGCCGCGTTGAGGTTCACCTTGCCGGCCTCATCAACGATGAGCACCGCGGCCCGGCCCACCAGTTCGCAGACGGGCTCGCCGCTGGCGTAGAACGTCACGTCGCCCAGGCCCGAGTAATACTCGGGAGCGATAAGGTAGAGGCCTAGATTCGCATCTTTGAGTCTGTCCGCTTCGCCTACCGGAACGGGGTCGTCCTCGGTGTAGAAGCGCTCTTCGTGCTCGTTGATGAAGAGGTCCCAGTCGTTGTCGATGCGGTCGACAACTTCCGGATCGCTCGACTGGTCAATTGTTTTTAGGCCACCCACCAAGGAGATACCGGTAAACGCCTGGAAATCGAAAGTATTGATCTTCACGTTGAACGAGGGGATGGGGTCGCCGTAAACGTCCACCAAGGGAGAAGTGAGAAAGAGCTTCTCCTCATCGTCCTCATCGACAAGGCCGTCGCCGTCATTGTCAATGTCGTCATTGCCGCCCCAATACACGAAGACGGCCGTTTCGCCCGGCTCGTCGATCACGCCGTCGAGGTCGTTGTCTATGCCGTCGTCATCGAAGTAAACGTCCGCCTGCATGGGAAACCAGACGGCGTCTTTGTAGCCGTCGTCGTCGCTATCCACGTCGGCCCATTGATCGACGCGTTCGGCAGGAATCAGGGGCGGGGCGCCGGAGTGCAGATTCGCATAGCGCACGGGATCGATGACGAAGCCGCTGAACTGGGTGAAGACGGCCAGGGCGTCGTAGAAGTCTGCGGGCGACTCGTCATAAGGATCAAAACCGAGCAAGCCGGTGTCCTGGCCTCGCGGGACATAGAGCAGGTCTTCGAAATTGCGCAGCAGCGTGCGCTCACGCGGCGTGGCGCCGGGAGGATCGAAAATGTTCGTGAAATTGACCTCGGGAATGCCGCCGGCCTCGAGGCGCAGCCTTGTGCTGTCAAGCGAGGCATGCATCCACGGCTTGTCATAGGCCCAGGCGCCGTTGAAGTAGGTGCGCCATGCGTGATCGAGGGAGGTGTAGGTGGTGTGGGCGGCGAGATCCTGATTGAGGAAGGCGATGGCGATGGCGCGTGCGCCATCGGCAAGGAGTTCGGCGCGCGTGGCATTGGCGGCGTTGGTGGCCATCTTGACCTGCATGCCGCTGATGGCGAAAAAGGCCAGGCCGATGGCGAAAAGTATCGCCAGAATGGCGACGACGATAACGAGGGCCGCGCCGGTGTTGCCGGTTCTACCTGTCATGCTCTCCCACCCCAAATGTGTTTATCCGCCTTGACAGCCGCCAAGTCGGCGCCGTTCGCCGCTCACTAACGGCCGCGGGTATAAGCCGAGGGAACGTCAATCTGTTCGCGAAAACGCCGGTCGAAGTCCGGCGCGCCGGGGTATGGACTCTCGTACATGAGCCGTATATCGGCGAGGACGACCTCGGGCAGCCTCGGAAACATGGGCGAGCCGGCGGCGTCCGGATTGGCATAGGCCGCGGGAAGACTTAGGCCGGGGGCGTTTTCGAGCGAGTTCCAGAAGTGGAGCCACTCGATGTCGCCATGGTTGTTTATGACACGCCCGAATTGGAAAAACGGCTGGAAAGAGGCGTAGTCCTTGTACTCGAGAAGCGGCTCCACCTCGCTCACGATGTTCTCGGCGACCACGTAGTCGAGCGGGTCCTCTCCAAGAAGCTGCCAAATCGTGTCGACGCCGACGTCACCTAACAGTTCGGGCTCGCCGGCCAACATCCGTATCCAGAGTTCGCGTTGCTTGGCGGCCACCAGTTGCTTGCGGACGGCGCTGAGTTGCACGTTGCCGTCGAGGTAATCCAGAAAGCCGCCCGTGCCTTGGCCGCTGGCCTCGTCGAGTTCGGCGCTCAGAACGGATGCGCCGGACGACTCGTAGCCACTAGCAGACGCCTGCGCCAGGAGGCGCCAGTCCACCGGGAACGAATCCAGGTTGTCCACCTCGGGCTCGACATAACGGATGAGGGAGTAGGTATTGACCTCTTCCCCGCCCGCATCGGTGAAATGCTGGCCCGTTTCATCCCCGGTAACGTCTCCGAGGCTCGTGAACTGGCCGCTCGGCAGGGCATAGATGGCGTAGGTGACGCGCGCGATATTGGCCGTCGCGCTATCGGCGGAGCTGCGCACGAGGCCGACGAAGGTCATGCCGATGGGGGTGCCGCAGAAGCTGTAGTAGTCGCCGTGCTCGCGGGAAGTGAAACAGGAGGTCAGATCGCGCTTGACGACGGCAAGGGAACTCCGGCCCAGCTCGTAAGCATCGATAGCCTGGTAGCCTTGGCGAACCGCGCGGAGGCTGCTTACAAACACAGCGGAGATGCCTGCCATCACAACGAGGAAGATCGTGATGGCAACAAGCATTTCGGGGAGGGTGAATCCCCGCTGTCTCGCGCGTGTGTCCATGGCTCCTAACCTATTGTCCGGCCACGTAGGTGACAAATCGCTCCTTCCGGCCGTCAAACATATCGGCCGTGAAAGTGATGCGCTGAAGGTAAACGCGCCCTGCGCCGCTCATGCGCTCCAGCGTGGTGGCGTACGCGTCGTACATGCTCGCCGTGGCGGCATAGCTGTCGAGTCCGGAACGCGACCACGGGTCGGTTCCCTCCACCACGTACTCCATGATGCGGTTCTTGTACCACGTCTCGGCGCCCACCATGCGCGCCTGGCCAAGCACCCCCGAGGCAAGGGACGCCACTTCTCGGCGCGCGGCGGCGAGCCGGACGTTCCGCAGTGCGGAGGGGAATAACTGAAAGATGCCGAGGACGCCGATCGTCAGGATGGTGAGCGCGATGACGACCTCGAGAAGCGTGAAACCCTTGTCCTTCTTCAAAGCGTCGGTCCTCATGAGACTATCTTCGTCCGACCGGTGGCGGTGTAAAGCTCGACAATCGCCGCGGTGGCGGAAGGTTCGTCGGCGGCATCGCCGGTATTGGGCCTTACTTCGGGGAGATATCCTACGGAAAGCTGGACGCGAGGCTTTGTCTGCGCGTATGTCTTCACGATCCCGGAGGGAAGAAAGACATGAGCAGGAAACTTGTCGTTAAGTTCATCGGGCAATAGCGAGGACGGCGGGACGCGTCTTGGCTCGACCTCGTAAGGGACTCCATCGTCGCCGTAGTCGTAGAGCGAGATGCGTTGAATCCCGGCCCGTTTCAGCCTCTCATCCACGTCATCCTCGTCCTCATCCGCTAATGTAACGAAATTGTCCTCGACAAGGCAGGTATCGCCGGACATGGTTTGAAACTCGCCAAGCTGCTCTTTGACAACGGCAAAGGAATCCTCGCGATCATCTTCGGTGAGTGTGGTGAACACGCCCTGAAGTACTTTGAAGTCGTCGCGGTTGAGTTGCCGCGCCAACGCCATACCGTCGATGACGACAACAGGCGCCGAGGCGGTACCAACGTTCTTCAGCGTATAAACCAATGCCGTGTTAGCTCTGTTGGAGGCGGCGTACATTCGTGCGGCGCGCAGCATCGTGTATAGCTCGCGCGAACTGGTGCCGATCTCGTCGCCTGAGAACATTCCGAGGCGGCCGAAGGTAGGGAACGCCACGGCCGCCACCACAATAATGATGGCGAGGACGACGACGAGCTCCACCAACGTCATCCCCCGCGGCCGTCTATAGTGACGCACGTCCACCTCAGCACCTCCAACTTGCCTGTGCAGCCTCCGGAAGGCGCAGCCTAGAAGTCCGGCCCCCAAGCGCGGCCTCCGGCGGGATGCGTCCAGAAAGCACTTGTACGTCCTTCTGTATCAGCATCCAAAGCTTCCAGTCTCCTGCATTTGGCGGCTTTCCGGCCGCACTCCTAGTAGTAACTCGCCCAGCCGCTCGTCTTGTCCCAGTTGCTGATATCGTCCTTCCCGGCCACGGTGTCCCACGTGTCTTCAACCGTGAAACCTGCGTCAAAGACGTCGAAGGTCGTGAGCTGGTCAATCTCGAGATCTTCGCCGGCGGAGAAGACGTAGACGGGGATATCCAGCGACGCGGGATAGCCGGCAAGATTATCGGCAGCGGGATTGCCCGGTATAAGCTGGTCGGCCTCGGACTTCTCGCAGTCATCGTAAACGTACGGCGTCTCTTCGTCGTCGCCGGACTCCCAGCAGTCTGTCGAGATGACTCTGTAGGAGCGGAAAACCATGGGAACCGAAGCGCCTGCGCGTTCACGGAACTCGCGGTAGGAGCCGAGGAAGAAGTAATAGGGATTTCCCCATGGATCATTCTCGAGGGGCATGTATTCGTGGCCTAGCTTCTTCCGCACATCAGGCCGCAATGCCACTTCGGCCTCACGGCCGCGGCGCAGGAGGCGATACATAACATCCGACTGGTACTCGAGCGTAGCCGCCACCGTATCCTTCAGCAAATTGTCCACTAATCCCGCTTGGAACATGTGGTAGATCGACTTCTTGCCGGCGTCGGCAAGCATCTTGGTGACGGCGGTGTCGACGCCGCGAATCTCGCTGACGGCCTTGGTCATGCGCCCCTTGGATAGGAAATCCGTGACGCGGGGAACGACAATGGCCGCCAGGATGGCGATGATGGCGATGACCACCAACAGTTCGACAAGGGTAAAACCACGCTGGCTCATTAGTTGTCTCCTTTCGTTGAAGCCGACTCAGCCGCCGAAGGCGTCGGCGAGGTTGAAAATGGGCAGGTACAGCGAAATGACGATGAATCCGATAATGCCACCGAGGACCACGATGATCACGGGCTCCATCAAAGCCAGCATGGCCTCGACGGCGGCCTCGACTTCGGCGTCGTAGATGTCCGCGACTTTCATAAGCATGGCGTCCAGGCTGCCGGTCTCCTCACCGACGTCAATCATGTTTACGACCATGGCGGGAAAGACCTTGGCCTCGTCGAGCGGGGCGGCGATGGTCTCCCCTTCCTTGATGCTGTCGTGTACTTTCTGAACGGCGTTCTGAATCACCTCGTTGCCAATGGTGTCTTTGGTGATCTTGAGCGCCTGGAGGATGGGCACACCGGAAGTGATAAGCGTGCCTAGCGTGCGGGCAAAGCGCGCTACGGCGACTTTGACGACCAGATCGCCGATGAGCGGCGTCCTCAGGACGACGCGGTCCATGACGCGCCTGACGGTGTGAACCTTGCCAAGGAGCTTGATGGAGATGATGCTGCTGTTAACGATGGCCAGCAGAAGCCACCAGCGGAATTTCATGAAATCGCCGACATTGACGAGGAACTGCGTCGGCGCGGGGAGCCCCTTGCCGAACTCGTCGTAGATCTCCGCGAAAACGGGTACGACTCGGACGAGAAGGAAACTGACAATGCCCGTGGCGATAACGATAACGGCGACGGGATAAACAAGGGCGCTTCGGACACGGCGCTTGAGGACTTGGCGCCGCTCCATGAACTCGGCCAATCGGTTCAGCACGACCTCGAGCATACCGCCTACCTCACCCGCGCGCACCATGTTCACGAAGAGCCGGTCGAAGACTTTGGGATGTTTGGCAAGTCCCTCGGAGAAGGTGGCGCCGCTCTGGACGTCATAGGCGATTTCCTGGAGGACATCGCGCATCTTGGAGGGCTTCTGCTGGGCAATGAGAACGTTGAGACTCCGCAGCAGCGGCAAGCCGGCGTCGATAAGGGTGGCCATCTGACGTGTTACAAGGACGATCTCTTTTTGCTTGACGCCGCCGATGTAGAACTCACTCAGCCCGCCGGCCTTGCCTTGCTTCCGTGCGCGGCGTTCGTCACGCTTGCGCGCTTCCCGAACCTGGGTCGGATAGAATCCAAGACTGCGCACATCGTTGATGGCCAGAGCCTGAGTATCCGCATCGACGATGCCGAACACTTCTTTGCCCTCTTTGTTCAGGGCCTTATACGCGTACTTCGGCATGACTGGATCTCCTCTCAGTCGTCAAACTTGTCGGTATGCATGATGATCTCTCGAGGACTTGTGATGCCCTGGACGCACTTGATGATACCTTCCTCGCGGAGAGTCCTCATGCCGAGCGTTGCGCGGGCGTACTTGCGCAGGTCCTGGGCCATGGCGCGATCAAGGATCATTTCGCGGACAACGTCGTCAACGACGAGCAATTCGAAGAGGCCGGTGCGGCCCATGTATCCCGCGAAGTCACAGGCAGGGCAGCCCTTGGGCCGCCAGAGGCGGAGGTTGCCGGACTTGCGGTAGCTTTCGGGCAGTCCAAGCATATCCATCTCTTCATCGTCGGCCTTGTAAGGCTCGCGGCAATGGCGACAAAGCACGCGGACAAGCCGCTGGGCAAGAACGCCCTCGAGGGATGAGGTGATCAGGAAGGGCTCAACATCCATATCCAGCAGACGAGTAATGGTTTCAGGGGCGCTGTTGGTGTGGAGGGTGCTCAACACAATATGGCCCGTGAGTGACGCCTCAACGGCGATCTCGGCGGTTTCGAGGTCGCGGATCTCACCGACCATGACAATGTCGGGGTCCTGACGCAGAATGGAGCGGAGGCAACTGGCGAAGGTCAGCCCGACCTCTTCGCGGACCTGGACTTGGACCACCCGCTCGAGCTCCAGCTCGACGGGGTCCTCCGTAGTGATGATCTTCACCTCGACGGTGTTCAATTCCTGCAAACAGGCATAGAGGGTGGTTGTCTTGCCGGAACCGGTAGGGCCCGTCACGAGAAGAATGCCATTGGGTTTCTGGATGACGCCTCGGATTCCCTTGAGCACGAGGGCGCTGAAACCGAGCTTCTCGAGGTCAACCTGAACGGCGGTCCGGTCCAGGATACGCAGCACAACACCCTCGCCAAAGAGCGTGGGCAGAGTGGCGACGCGGACGTCGATCTCGCTATCACCTATCTTGAGTTCGATGCGTGCGTCCTGGGGAAGGCGCCGCTCACCGATGTCCATGTTCGACATAACCTTGACGCGCGATACGAGGGCTAGGGAAAGCGCTTTCGCGGGGCTGACGATCTCCTGGAGGACGCCGTCAACGCGTATGCGGATGCGGAAGTCCTCCTCGTATACCTCAAAGTGGATGTCGGAGGCGCGCTTCTGAACGGCTTCAAGGAGGACGAGATTAACGATCTTGATGATCTCGGGCTCCTGAGACAACTCGATCAGGTTGTCGACGTCGGAGATGATCTCTTGCTGGCCAAGCTCTTCGAGCGAAAGCTCCCCATCCCCCACGCGCTCGACAAGTTCGTTCAGGGTCTCGTGTACCGAATCGCCCTCGTAGGCGTAGTTATCTTTGAGGGCGGCGGCCACATCCTGCTGATTGCTAATGGCGCCGCGGACCTCGCAACCTACAATCTGCTGCAGGTCGTCCAGAACACCCAGGTTGAGCGGATCGGCCATGGCAACCGTGAGGATATTCTCGTTTTCGCGCACGGGGATGATGTTGTAGAAGCGGGCGACGTCCGGCGAGATCTTGCGCAGGACGTCATCCTTAATCTGGAGTTTCGTGAGGTCCACACGCTCCATGCCGGCTTGCAGCCCGAGGGCTTCGACGACGTCTTGCTCCTCGCAGAGGCCCATCTTGACGAGAACGCGGCCGAGCATGTCGCCGGTGAGGCGCTGTCGTTGGATAGCCTCGTCCAGCTCAAGCGGGCTGATAACGCCCTGCTCGACCAGAATATCGCCAAGCTGTCTCTCTTTCGCTACGGCCATGGCGCAATCCTTACACTATGCGGGGGCGCCCGCTGGGGTTGCGTTGGGATCCAGGTTGCGGACGTTCTGCTCGAACTCCTGCGGCTCCTGACACTTCAGCATGGCATCCTCGTATTTGATAATGCCTTTGCGATACAGCGCAAGCAGGTGCTCATCCAGCAGGTTCATACCGTACTTGTGGCCGGTTTGGATGGAGGAGGTAATGCGGTACGACTTGTTCTCGCGGATGAGATTCTGAATGGCCGGCGTCGAAACCATAATCTCGAAAGCAGCCACACGGCCGAAGCCGCTCTTTCGAGGCACAAGAGTCTGCGAGATCACGGCCCTCAGGTTACCGGCAAGCTGAGTACGAATCTGCTCTTGTTGATTAGTGGGGAAGGCATCAACGATACGGTCGATGGTACGGACGGCGCCCGTCGTATGCAGCGTCCCGAACACAAGGTGGCCGGTCTCGGCCGCGGTGATGGCCGCCTCAATGGTTTCAAGGTCGCGCATTTCTCCGACCAGAATGATGTCGGGGTCCTGTCGTAGAGCGCGCCGAAGGGCTTCGGCAAATGTGGGGACGTCGACGCCGACTTCGCGCTGCGTAATGATGCTCCGCTTGTGGTTGTGGTAGTACTCGATGGGATCTTCGACGGTAATGATGTGATGGTCGAAGTTTGTGTTGAGCCAGTCGATCATGGTGGCCAGGGAGGTGGTTTTGCCGGAACCTGTCGGGCCTGTGACAAGGATCATGCCGCGGGGCTGCGTTATCACTTCCTGTAAAATCAGCGGCAGTCCGAGTTCCTCAAACGACATGATATGCCGGGGAATCAAACGCAGGACCGCCCCGACGCAGCCACGCTGCTTGAAAATCGACACGCGGAAGCGGGCAACGTCTTCGAAGGCGAAACCGAAGTCAGCGCCGCCGACCTCCTGCAGCTCCTGCTGGTTGTCGACGGAGGCGATGCTCTTCATAAGCCGCTCCGTGTCCTCGCCGGTCAGGGGCGGCTCTCCAAAAAACTGGAGGTGGCCATGGACACGCCCGACGGGAGGATTGTCCACGGCAAGATGTAGATCGGAGCCATCCCGATCGATAAGCATCTTGATGAGACTGACCATCTCGTAAGCCACTATACCGCCTCCTTCTCCATGATCTCGTCGAGCGGCTCGACGGGCTGGGTAACGCGGAGTACCTCGGAAATGGTCGTCACCCCGTTCAAAACCTTACGCAAACCGTCCTCGCGCATGGACGCCATGCCCTCGATGCGGGCCACCTTGCGCAACGTGCTGGCAGACTCGCTCGCCATGACGAGGCGCCGGAGCCTCTCGGACATGATGAGAAGTTCGAACACTCCCAAGCGCCCTTGGTAGCCGGTGTGATTGCAGTTCTCGCATCCGACGCCGTGGTAAAGCTCAACTTTGCTGAAGTCGAAATCTAGCCCGAGGCGGCTAATCTCTTCCTCGTCGGGCGTGTAGGGCTCTTTGCAGCTCGCACAGATCGTCCGTACAAGCCGTTGGGCCAGGATGGCGCGCACACCGGACGCAACCAGGAAGGGCTTGATACCGATATCGACGAGTCGAATCACCGAGCTGGGTGCGTCGTTCGTGTGCAGTGTGGAGAACACCAAATGGCCGGTAAGGGCCGCCTTGATGGCGATCTCAGCGGTCTCGTGGTCGCGAATCTCACCGACCATCACGACATCGGGGTCTTGACGGAATATGGAGCGAAGCGCACGGGCGAAGTCCCAGCCGATCTCGTGATGGATCTGCACCTGATTGATCCCGTTCAACTGGTACTCGACAGGATCCTCAACGGTAACAAGCTTCACCTCGGGCTTGTTGAGATTGTGCAGCGAGCCGTAGAGGGTCGTCGTCTTGCCGGAGCCTGTTGGGCCGGTTACGAGCACAACGCCGGTCGAGTGCGCCAGAAGCTTCTCCCATTGCTTCTGGTCTTCCGCGCAGAAGCCAAGCTGCCCCAATCCGAGCATCAGGCCGCTCTTGTCGAGGATACGGAGCACCATGCTTTCACCATGGGTTCCCGGAAGCGCACTGACGCGCAAGTCGACCATCTTGCCGGCAAGGTTGAGTTTGATGCGGCCGTCCTGAGGAACGCGCCGCTCGGCAATGTCCATGCCCGCAAGGATCTTAAGGCGCGAAATGATGGCTGCCTGCGCCCGCTTCGGGGGTGCGGGCATAATATGAAGCACACCATCGATCCGGTAACGGACCTTGGTGTCCAGTTTCCCGGGCTCGACGTGGATGTCACTGGCACGAAGGCGGAATGCCTCGAGAATGAGATTGTGCACGTATCGGATAACCGGGCTGTCGTCCTCATCCTCCTCGTCATCGGCGACGCCGGCATCCCCGTCGAAATCGACACTGTCCACGCTGATGCTGCTGAGACTGATGTCGCTGCCGCTCATGCTTCCTAGGCTGCTCATGGAAGAGCCGAGGGAACTCACGTTGGACATGGTGCTCAACGTACTCATGGTGCTGGCGCTGCTAACCGTCGATAGCATGGTTTCGACGGTGGTCTCGGAAAGGCCGTAATACTTGGCCAGCGCCTGGCTAATCTCCTCATCGGAGGCGAGGACGGTTTCGATGGGCCTGTCGAGAAGACGGCCGAGATTGTCGATGTTGTTGATATTCGTTGGATCGGCGGTTGCGATCACGAGCGCACTGCCGTTTTCTTCGACAGGGATAACCCGGTACAAAGTGGCGACGCCCGGATCAACGAGATTTCGGATACGCTCAGGGATTTCCCGATCGGAGAGCTTGATGATGGGAATGCCGAGTTGATCGGCGAGGCCGTCGGAAATGTGATTCTTACTTATGTAGCCGAGGCGTACCAGAATCTCGCCGAGCTTCCGACGGCCCATGGTGGTCTGCTGTTTGTGAATCGCTTCGTCGAGTTGTTTCTGGCTGATAACGCCTCGCTCGACAAGACGCTCGCCGAACATGCTGTACGCCTGCTGCTGCATGGTACACAGTCCTCTTTTTCCACAAAAACTTTACCAGACACAGGGCAAACTTGTCAATGTAAATACTGATAGATAACGTTGATTCCATTGCACTTACGTGCATTTATGTCAACAGTTAACCCATCGTACTCTCAAAGGCCTAGGTCTTTTCCATTGTTCGGATAGGATCTTCGTCACAATGCCTCGCTGGGAGAGAGTGCCCATTCGGCCACCGGCAACATCCCTCGGCGATTGTTCTTCGCGCACCTTCTTCAGGACGTAGTGCATCCCGTGGCCATGGCGCCGTCTTGCTTGCCACCCATACGGCACACAGCCAATGTCTAAGTGTCATGCGGGAGATCCATTGGCTGATCTGGCATTTTGGCCTATGAGCGTTGGGAAGTCAAGCCATTTTCCCCAGTGGGCGGGCCGCCGACGGCGCCGCACGCCAAACCATCCGGCGCCGCGGGACTTCTATCGCAGGTACGTGCGACCTCCACGGCTCAGATACTTCGGCGTCCCATCATCGGGGACAGGAGACTGGCGGCACCGAGGTCCAAGAGGCCATTTTGGATGTGCCGCAAGGACATACCGTCATGGCTTCTGCGGGCGCGGGGAAATCCATGTCATCTGGCAAGAGAGGCCCTTGCCGTCGTTTTCCGCGCGAATGTGGGTGAGCTTGTACAAGACCACAAGGTTGTCGCCTGCATAGATCCTATGCAATAGGTCGACGAGTTCCTCCATGGTAACGCCTCTCAAGGTGAGTTCGACCTCCGCGAGCGCTCCCGAGGAAAGTACGCTGCGCTTACTCTCGAAGTCTCCGCGGTCCTGCAATTGGGCCGCGCGGAGGGCACTGCCGATATGCGTCCAGAGGTCAAAACGCGGCCCACGGGCCCGGATACGCTGCGCTAACTCTTCCTGGCCGCCACGGGCACTTCGGACTTCTTCCCGCCACCCCTCAGCCAGGGCCTGGCACTGTCTAGCGCGCGTCAGGGCTTCAACCGAGCGCTTGTACTCGTTGATGGGGCGCTGCATGAGAAGGTAAGCGGCAAGCAAGACGACGGCTCCGGCGCCGCAACCAAGGACGATCTTCTCGCGTTTCTGCAGATTGAGCTTCGACATGGCCATGTTGCTAGAACCTCGCACGTATTTCGAAAGTAGATTTCCCGCCGGCCTCGGCGCGACGCTGTGGCTCACTCACCGTTGCGAAGAGGGGGGACTGCTTGAGTGCCTGAAGGACTTCATTAAATCCGTTGGGGTCGTTGACGTCGCCCGCAATAACAAGCTCGGGGGTCTTGCCGCCTTGAAGGCGGAGTTCCGTCAGTGTGACGTACTTGGCGGGCATCTTCTGTGCCAATTCGAGCAGAATGTCGAGCAGGGTCGGGCGACTGAACAGACTCACCTGGAGCTCCTCGGCGGGGCCGCTGAAACTCTCATGAAGGGTGGCCATCGCCTGGAAGGACTGCATCCCGCCAAAATCATTGGCAGGAGGGTCCTTTACGGCGGGCGCGCCGGGGTAGCACTCTTTGAAAATGGCGCGGATGTCTTCGCCAACAAGCTCGATTTCGTTCATCCTGTTGCGGTAATCCGCGAAGCAGAATCCAACGTAGCCTATCAAGAGCAGTGCGGCCAAGCCGGCCGAGAAGACTGCGTGCGTAATCGCACCGCGCCAGGCCTGAGATCGGCGCAGAGGTCCTTTGCGGAACTCGTACCAAAGGCCGTCGCCGGCGGCACACGCGGCTATACCGACAACAGGTTCCCAAGCGTTGGATTGCTCATCGGCGCTTTCAGGAGATGGGCCGGCTTCACGGGCGATCTGAGCCCCCTTGACGCCGGAAAGCAAATCAACATAGTCGGCGGGAATCTGGAGATGTTCCTCGAACAGCCGCTTCTCTTCCTCGAAGAGGTCCACGCCGGTGACCGTGAGGGAGGCGATCTCCTGCTCGCCCTCCCGCGTGGCCACGAAGGCGCGGATGAGGTTCTGGACCTCGCGCGCAGCCGCATTGGGACTGGCATGCACTTGTGCGGCCGAAACGGCAAGGTGTCGGAAGTACACCAGCGACTTGCCATCGATTACGGAAAGTATGGCTCCATCCTGGCGCACATGCAGGGCGGCCCGCAGCCCGCCCCCCGGGCCTAGTGCGGCCTGCCAAAGAGAGGTCAGCCCCGCCACATCAATGTTGATGCCCTCGGGGTCCACGCCGGCCTCACGGAGAACAGCCACTTGTTCGGCGAGCACCGCGTGCCGCATGCCAACCGCAAGCACTTCCGTTCCGCCGTCCTTCTCGCGGATCGGACTGAAGTCCACGACGAGTTCTTCGATAGAGAACGCGAGGTAAGGTTCGAGTTCGAACCGGACTGCGGCGGCGACGCGTTTCGCCCCGCGGAACGGGACTTTGAGCACGCGAACCACGCTGTAGGCGCTCGAAGCGGAGAGCACGTAGACGGGCTTGCGAGTCTTAACCTTACCAACAACATCCCGGACGGTTTGGACAAGGGCATCAAACCGCTCTTCGGGGCCGGCGTACTGGGCCCTTGACTCAAGGGCCTCCAGAATGACAGGGGTCTTGCCGCCCGTCTTCACGACGGCGAGACGGACGGTGTCGCCCGCGAACTCGAAGGCGGCAATTCTTGCGGAAACTTTCATCGCACCTCTCTCCAATCCAGAACCCGGAAGGGCTCGGCAGTCTCCTCCGCGGCAACATTGCGCCACACGTAGGCCTCGATCCGGACATGCGCCTCACGGCCTTGGGCATCGCCCCGAATGCGAAACACGTGCCCGGCAACATCGAGCAGGGGCGCATAGGCGGCTTCCTGCTCGCCGCCTGGCTGGGATGACGTGGCCTGTGATTCCTCCGCGGACTGGTCTTCATAGCCTGCACGGACAAGATCGTCCAGGGATTCGAACGGTTGCTCTTCGCGCTCTTCGACGATGGAATCGGCAATGCCCGCGTCGCCGTCACGCTGCTCAAACACTGCCGCAAGGAGTTCTCTTTCCGCCGTGTTCGCGTTGATCCGGCCTTGAGAATGCCCATGCACCGTCAGAAGCTCCGTCAGCGGGACCTCGTCGAGTTCGGGATCGCCAAAGAAGATCTCGGGGGTGATGCCACGAATCAGAAGAAGCTCCTCGACAGCATCCATGGCCCCGTTCTTACAGGGGTAGGGCACATCGAGGGAAGCATAGTACTCGTTCTCAGCGCCTTCGGGTTGAGGCTCGTCGTCCGCATCGAGCCAATCCAGAATCGCGTCTACGGGATCTTCCTCGGCGCCTCGTGCTTCAAACAGAATCCGCAGTATCTCGGCGAGGCGCTCGTCGGGCTCATCACTCGCCTGCTCGCCACCTTCATCGCGCTGATATAGAGCGTTGAGGTTCAGTTTGCCGTATTCATCGTCTACGGAGCACTGGAACACGGCATTGTTGATCGACTCGTACGGAATGCCGAGAGCCCAGATGTCCTCAAGACAGTCATAATCAACTGAGGCGCCGACAGCATCGGCGCCCGTCACGTCGCCGGCGAGCAGGGCCAGTCCTTGCGCGATGGCGGATTCGGCGGCGATGCGGGTCTCGAACTCGTCGAAGGCGTTACCTGTGTAGGTGGCTTCGACCTGCATCTCGTAGCTGAACTCGACAATGATGGCCGTGAGTAAGACAATGCACAGCAACGACAACAACAGCGCGACGCCCTCGTCACGAGATGCATTACGTCTCGCCCTGCTCCGAGGGGTGTACTTGGCCGGCGCGGAGGGCGTCATCTCTTGCTCTCCTGCTCCGAGCTTTCGTCGTCATCGTCTCCCCTGCGGATGACATCCGCAATGATCTGGCCGTCCTCGATAGTCCCAACGCCAAGGGGCACGGGGATGAACATCTCGAAATCGGGGTCCTCATCCGGGTCCAGCCCGTCTTCTTCATCAGCATCGAGTTGGGCCTCGGTCTTGGCGAAGTTGATCTTGACGTGGACGCCCCAGGGCAACCGCCCCAGCTCAGTCGAGTCCCACTCTTCCACCCATTCCGTTCCGTCGAAGTACTCGAGCTCCATGGAACCGATCGGCACGCTCCAACTTGGGGAATCGAGGCCGAGTTCCGCCATGGCGGACTCGGCGTCTTCGATCTCTCCCACCGCATCGTCAAGCGCGACATCGCCGCCGACCAGGAGAGGGGTCTCCACAGCCTGCAACATCGCTGTCAACGCATATTCGCTCACATTCTCGTCATCATCGAAGAGCGATTCGGATTCCTCCTGGGGAATGACCTCGTAGCGGACCACTTTGAGCGCGCCGGGCAAAGCCATCCCGCCGATGAGCGTCGAGGTGGAGCAGAATTCGAGACTATCCTGGCTATCTTCCGTATCCTCGCCGTTCACGCCGCGAAAGCCGAACTCGAGCCGCTGGTGGTCGAGATCGGCATACGCGGTGGACAGATTCTGGGTGAGGCTTCGGGCGAGGAACTGGCGGAGCCGGAGTTCTTCGGCGTCGACGCGGGTACTGGAGACGGAGGCGGTAACCGTGGCGAAGCTCGCGTAAATGATACCTATCACGATGGTAAGAATCGTGATGGCAACCAGGAGTTCGAGCAGTGTAAATCCTTTGCGCATCACATGGGCCTCATGTCGTATGCGAAAAAGGACATTTCGCGCTCTTCCTGGGGGGAAGTAATCCTTACGACCACCTCGAGCAATTGGACGCCCGTGTCGTCGCCGATAGGAGAGGCTTCGAATGAGTAGGACATGTCGGGAAATCGCTTGGAGAATTCACCCGATCCGCTGAAGTTGCCGGCGGACACTTCGAGCTTGGCCTTTCCGATGGCCCATTCCCAGAGGGTGCGCTTCGTAACCTCGTCACGGCTGTCATCGTACATCTGAAGACTGGCGTAGTGCGCTTCGAGCAGCACAAAGAGGGCCGTGGCGAGAATGGCGAGAGCCACCATGACCTCGATAAGCGTGAAGCCGCCGTCGGCCCATTGGGATGACGGTACAACTCTCGAAGAGAAGGCCCTCATAGCTCAACGTCCTTCCCCGCACTGAGGTGAGCGCCGCCCGTGATGGGATCCCAGACGACGGTGTAATACTCCTCTTGAACATCCTTGACGTAGCAAGTGACGGGCTCGACCAGGCCGAGAGAGGTGACGTCTATCTCAACGGTACCGCGGAGATATTCGGTGGAACCAACAACCACGGACTCGATGGCTACGTTTCGGGGCAGGCTCGTCCGCGACAACAAGTTGGACTTCACCTCTTCGAATTCATCTTCCTCTCCGGAGCCATCAAGGTCGAATTCGTGGTCGAATAGAGGTCCTATATCGTCCAGGATACCTTCCTGCTTCACGTTCCCCGCCCGGGCCTCAAGGGCAAGCCGGGCGAATCGATCAAACTGCTCCTGAAGACGCTTGGCTTCGAGTTCAACGTCGACCTCACTCGCAGCCAAAGCCGCAAGGTCCGGTGATGAGGTAGTGGCCTCGCCGAACAGATCAACCTCGGACGGCTCCTCCTCATCGAAGAGCTTTTCGTCCAGAAGCCGCCATCGAACGGCCCAGTACTCCTGATTGTCCAGGTCAATCTTGATGGTGAGCCGGTCGTGGGTGAGGGTGCAATGAGCCATGGCGCTGCGCCCGAAGTTGGCCAAGTGGCGGGCGGCGCCCTCGAAGTTGCTGACGGCGATGGCGGGCAGGAGCCGCGGCATGGCCACGGACAGGATGATCGCGATCACGGCGGTGACGATCACGAGTTCGATCAGCGTGTAGCCGTTTATGGCCCGCTCACGGGAAGACAAATGCTTACGCTCCTGCGTTCTCCGAGGTCAGGCTCGACCCCGGGCTAGTGTTGTGCCTGGAGATTCCAGCTCTCGATATCGGCGGCGTACTCGGCGCCGCCGGGAAGGCCGTCTTCGCCGTAGGAGACGATCTCGAAATCATGGCCCTGGTTTCCCGGCGAGCTATACGCGTAATCGTTGCCCCAGGGATCCTTTGGGATGTTGTCCTGATCGAGAAAGTTCTGTTTTCCGTTGCTGATCAAGACGTCAAGCCCATCGCTGGTCGAGGGGAACTGGCCAAACTTGAGCTTGTAGTGGGTGAGCGCCGTTTTGAAAGACGAGATCTGCGCGATGGCGGCCGTGACCTTGGCGTCGTCCGACGCGCCGATGAACCGGGGCACGACAATCGTCGCAAGGATTCCGATGATCACGATGACGACCATCAGTTCGATGAGCGTGAAGCCCTCGTGACGAAGCACTCGCCCCGCTCTGGCGGCTCGTTCGGCAGCGTTTCCTGCTATCAGCGTATGCATAGTGGTGCACCTCTCCGTTACGTCACACACGGCTTCCCATATCAAATATCGGCAGTAGAATCGCCAATACCATGAATCCGACGAACAAGCCCATAACGATGATCATGAGCGGCTCGAGAAGGCTCACCAGCGCCTCGACGGTTAACTCGACGTCTTCATCGTACGTGTCGGCCACTTTGAGGAGCATCGTCTCGAGCTGGCCGCTCCGCTGCCCAAGGCCAACCATATGGATAAGCATGGGTGGAAAGAGTTGAGCCTCTTTGAGAGGCACGGCGATGTCTTGACCGCGACGAACCTGGCTCTTGACATCGTCCATGATCTCCTCAACCACGCGGTTCTGAACAACCGACTTGACCACGTCAAGGGCAGTCATCATGGTTAGGCCGCTTTCAAGCATGGTGCCCATCGTGCGGGCCATGCGCCCACAAATCAGCTTGAGGTACAAGCCGCCGAGCAACGGCACGGCGAGCTTGAATCGATCCCACTTGCGGCGGCCGCTGGGCCGGGCCACCCAGGCGCGCCAGAGGAGGAGGACACCCAGAACGGCAAGCACGAGTAGCCACCACCGCTCGCTGATGAAATTGCACACGGTGATCAGAATCTGCGTGATAGTGGGCAATTCGCGTCCCTGGGCCTTGAACATGATGGCAATCTTGGGGACAATCACAGTCATGAGAAACACAATTACTGCGATGCCGACGATGGCCATGACAACTGGATAGGCCATGCTCGCCTGGACGCGCTTCTTCAAGCGAACTTGCCGTTCGAGGATGTCGGCCAGGCGAAAAAGAACCTGTTCGAGCGCCCCACTGGCCTCCCCGGCACCCACCATGTTGACGTATAGCTCATTGAAGACGCGGGGGGCGCAGGTCAATGCATCGGCGAGGCGCGCACCTTCATTGACCTTGTCGCGCACCTCGTAGACGGTGCGGCGGAGCCTTGCGTTGCTAATCTGGTCGATCAGCGCCGTAAGGGCCTCGACGAGGGGCATGCCCGCTTCGATCAACACGGCCAATTGCCGGGTCATGATGGCAACGTCCCGCTGTCGAATGTAGCTCAGCCCCCTTGCCTCAACGGCCTCCTCGGCAACGGCGCTCGTTTCCTTGAGTTCCGTCGGATAGAGCTGTTGCTCGCGAAGCTTGCGGCGGGCGGCAGCGGCGGAATCGGCGTCGATGATGCCTTTAACGTTCCTGCCGGATGGCGCCATTGCTCGGTATTGGAAAACGGCCATGGCCTTACTCCGCGACTTCCTCGACGAGGTCGTCGCGTGTTACCCGGAGGACTTCTTCGATGGTGGAGACGCCCTGGACCACCTTCGAGGCGCCGTCTTCCCGGAGGGTACGCATCTTGTACTTCTTGGCTTCGCGCTTGATCGCGTTGGAATCGGCCCCCTGGAGCGTCAATTCCTGAATAGCGGGATTCATAACCAGCAGTTCAAAGATGCCGGTGCGTCCGTAATAGCCGCGGTTCTGGCAGCGTTCACAACCTGCGCCACGATAGACGAGTCCATCCGGGAGATCCCTGGGAGAGAGGCCCAGGTCGGCAATACTTTGGGGGTCGGCCTTGTAAGGCTCCTTGCAGTGCTCGCAGATCCGCCGCACGAGCCGCTGCGCCATAATGGCGATGGTCGACGACGTAACCAAGAAGGGCTCGATGCCCATGTTGATCAGCCGGGTGATCGCGCCAGCGCTGTCATTCGTATGGAGGGTGGCAAAAACCAGATGGCCCGTTAAGGAGGCATGGACGGCCATTTCGGCGGTTTCCTGATCGCGGATCTCCCCAACGAGGACGATGTCGGGGTCCTGCCGCAGGATACTGCGCAGGGCCGAGGCGAAGGTGAGGCCGATCTTCGGCCTGACTTCAATCTGGCCGACACCGGGCATCTGGTACTCGACCGGATCCTCGACGGTGATAATGTTGATATCGGGCGAGTTGACGCGGTGCAGCGCGGCATAGAGGGTGGTGGACTTGCCGGAGCCAGTGGGGCCGGTAACGAGGATGATGCCGTGTGAACTCTTGATAAGCCGGTCGACTATCCCGTAGTCGTGCCGGCCCATGCCGAGTTCCTCGAGCCCTAGGAGGAACGTCCCCTTCTCGAGAATACGCAACACAACTCGCTCGCCGTGCTGAATGGGAACGATGGAAACGCGAATGTCTATCTCTTTGCCGCTCAACTTTATCTTGATCCGGCCGTCTTGAGGGAGGCGGTGTTCGGCGATGTTCAGGCGCGCCATGATCTTGATGCGAGAGACTACGGCGGCCTCCTGGGACTTGGGGACGGTGAACTTCTCGTAAAGGACACCGTCAATCCGGTAGCGGACGCGCACGTCGCGCTCGAAGGGCTCGACGTGAATGTCGGAGGCGCGCTCCTTTACGGCACCGGAAATGAACAAATTGATCAACTTGATGATCGGCGCCTCGTTGGCGAGGTCCAGCAGATCGCGGTCCGAATCCAGGCCGTCTATGGAGGAAATCACGTCTTCTTCGTCATCTGCCATGGTGATGCTATCGATCATCTCGGCCGCGTTCGCGCCTTGTTGATCGAAGTAGCTGTCCATGATCCGCTGGATATCTCCCATCCGGCAGAGCACGGGCGTAACGGGCCCGCCCAGGAGCAGGCGGAGGTCGTCGAGGGGCAGCAGGTTGACGGGGTTGTTGACCGCCACAATGAAGGCTTCCCCATTCCGGCGGTAGGGGACCATGTGATACTCGCGAATGAAGCTGATGGGCACCTTCGTCGTCAAGGCGGGATCGATATCGTCGGCGATATTGCGCTCGAAGGGAATGTCGAATTGCTCACTCAACGCTTCGAGCACGTGATCCTCTTCGACGTAGCCGAGGTCCATGAGAATCTCGGCCACGCGTTTGGGCCGGATCCTCTGGAGTTCGAGCGCCTCGTTCACTTGCTCAGCATGAACGTGGCCGTGCTCAATGAGGATCTGGCACAGGGGATGCTCTTGCCCGGTTGGCATGGTCTACCTCTGCATATCGCCCCGCGTGAACCCCTCACCTTCGAGAATTTCGGCGGTCTTCTGCCGCGTCGGGCTGTAGCGGGTGCGAAGCTGATGCTTCTTCTTGATGCGTTTGATAAAGCCTGATTCAAACAAGGCGTCGATGTTGGCGTCTTCAAACTGACGCATGTGGTGTTCGGTAAGCCGCGCGAGGTCAATGCCCTGCTTGACGACGTGGGGCGTGACCAGCACAACGAGATTGTCTTTCTGGCGAATGTTGGATTTGTTGCGGAACAGCCACCCGATGAGCGGGACATCGCCTAGAATCGGGGGCTGGGTTCGCGAACGGTCGCGCGTCTCCTTCATGAGTCCGCCGATCACGGCAGTCGACCCGTTGCGGATGACGACGCGGTCTTCGATCTCGGACTTGTTCACCGTCGGGCCCAACACGTCCACCGTACCGACCTGCTGGGCGGCGATGGAGGATACCTCAACGGTGAGGTCGAGCATGACGAAGTCGCCCTCGCTGATCTGAGGTGAAACAGTCATCTTCACGCCCACATCTTGACGATCAACGCGGCTGTAGACGCTGGAATCGACCGCCGACTGATTGAGGGATCGTGTACTACCGGTAACGAACGGCACTTCTTGGCCGACGACGATGGAGGCATCCTCGTTGTCCACGGTGGTCAGACTAGGCCGCGATAGGATGTCGGTGTCCGTGATGTACTCGAGCGCTTTAATGAGGAGCGGCACATTGGGGATAGTCTGATTGACAAAGCCGCCCGCACCGTCTGGGTAGGTGACGTCTACGGTGCCGTCAAGCAGGCCCAGACTGGTCCCCGCGCCACCGGCGCTGGTAAGCAGCCCAACGCCGCCCGCGAGGAGTTCGGCCAAGGAAAGCGTGTTGTTGAGTGCCAGTAGATCGTTGGCCGTGAGTCCAGCGGATTGGACCTCCAAGCCGTATGTATCATTGATGGAAACCTGCATAATGGTGGCTTCGACGTAGACTTGACGCTGGGGCACATCGAGACGCATGAGAAGTTCCTCAATGCGGTCATAGTCTTGGGGGGACGCCACAATAAGCAGCGCGTTGGTCTGGTCAAAGCGCGTGATGACGACCTCTTTCTCGAAAGGCTGAACTTCGCTGCTCGCAGCGGCGGCTTGCTGGCCGCCGCCTTGACGCGGCGTGGTGGCTCCCGTTAGCTCTTTCAGGGCCGTTTCTACCTGTTCAGCGTCGGCGTAGAGCAGGTCGTAGACGTGCACGTTTTGGTCTTCGATGGGGGTGGGCGAGTCGAGACGCTTGACCAAGTCGCGAACGCGCTCCATTAGCGGATCCGAGGCCTGAACGATGAGCACGTTCAGGCGTTCATCCGGCACCAACTGCAAGGTCTCTTCCCTACTGCCGACAACAACCGAGGTCTCCTCCGACGCACGGCGCGAAGGCCGTACGGCGCGCGTAGGCGTGGGCCGTCGTATTCCAGTTTCCCCAGCGCCGCCGCCGGTGCCTCCCATAAGGACCTCGTC
The DNA here is from genome assembly GCA_963674865.2 of Candidatus Hydrogenedentota bacterium. GTDB lineage: Bacteria > Hydrogenedentota > Hydrogenedentia > Hydrogenedentales > SLHB01. Next base: position 1,089,045 of record CAXXYE010000009.1, on the reverse strand, counting down.
GATTTGCGTGGCAAGGACCTCAGCGCGAGTGTAGTTTAGCCGGAAGAATTCCAGGCTTGTGTCGTAGCCCGGAATATCAAGTTCCTCCAGCAGGGCCAGGATATTCCGGATGCCGTCGGCGGTATCGGTGATGATAAGGGTGTTGGTTTTCACATAAGCGTCCACGCGTCCGGCCGCCGAGCCTACGCGCTCGAGTAATCGGGCAAGATCCTCGGCATCGCCGTAGTGAATGGGCACGATGTGGGTAGACAGGCGGTCAAATCCCGGGACATCCTTCTTTCCGCCCGTGTAGACGGGGAGTTTGTCGTTGCCGTCGCTCGCGCTGTCCTGCACAACGCGGATCAGGTAGCCGTCGAGGGTTTCGATAATATGGAATCCCTGAGCGGCGAGCAAGGATTCGAGGAATTCGAGGGCCATTTCGGGCGGAATCTCTTCGTGCGTCACCACTGTCACGGGAGTCTGGAGCGTATTGGGGTCGTAAAGGAAATTGCGCCCGGTCATCTTGGCAACAGCCTCGACAACGTTGAAGAGCGGCACTTCATCGTAGTTGAAGCTTATCGGCTCGGTGACAAGCGTCTTGTTCTGAGAGGTATTCCCGTTGCGGGACGGCGCAGGTTCGGCGGACGGTTGTGGCCTCGGGCGAACGGGAGCCGCCCTCTCTTCGCCTGGGTCTTGCGCCCATACGGAGCCCCCAATCAGGCACGCCAGCGCCGCCAGGCCCAGGAAACACCTCGCACCATTCATGATCTTCATCTCCCGTCGTTCTCTCCGCGGGCCGGAACGATCCCCGGCCCTCTAGTACAAACTGTACGTGATGGTGTGCGTTCGGCCTCCTCTCAGGATGCCGAAGCGAAACGTCTTGCTGTTCTGAAACTTCTGAGCGACCTCAAAAATCTTCTCTTCACTGTCAATCGCGACGCCGTTGACGCTCTGGACCACGTCCCCGTCTTTGAGGCCAAGCTTGCCGGCAAGGGGCAGCTTGCCGATGTTCTTCGACGTGTATCCGACGACTTTCCCTTTTTCATCACGATAAGGTACGGGATCGAGGGTCTTTTCGATCTCGGCGTAGTTCTCGGTGAGATCCTTAAAAACCTCGGCCCGGCTCAGGCGAATCTGAGTGGACGTCCGATTAGGGGCGGGCGGCTGGAAACGAGGGCGCCCTGCCCGGCCGGGAGCCTTGGCTGTGGCGCCATCTTCTTCCATGCGCAGGACTTCCCTGCGATTGGAGGCAACGTTGAATAGAATGACCTCGCGCTCGTGTACCTCCTCGAGTGAGACGCCGGCTACAACGTCGTCGCCGATGAAGAAGGTTTCCGAGCGCTTCATGTCCTCATTGAAGATGACGGCACTCGTCAGGAATGAGTCCGTGGTGGATGTTCCGAGCAGGCGCAGGCGAAGTTGGGTCTCGGCCACCTCGACCTGGGCTGCCGGCTGAACCTCTTCACTCGGCCGGCGACTTCGTGCGGCAGGCCCAAACAGGTTGCTCGCAACGATGGCGTCATAATCGGCCCGAGGCTTGAGCTTGGTGAAGCCCGCCGCGTTCTCGCTAGCGACGGCTTCTTGCTCTCCGCCCCCTTCGATTCGCTCGTGCTCGAAGACTTTCATAAGGAATAGGTAGGCTACGAAGGCGATCAGGACGGCCAGTGCCAGGTCGACCACAAGAAAGACCTGCCGGAACAGAACACCTTTCAGCATGGGATTCTCACTGCGCGGCTCCGATACGTCGCGAGCCCGGCTCGCGAGCGCTTGAAGACCTCAGGTTATCCATCAAAACACCCAACTCCCAGTGTCCACTATGGAGGGACTGAATTCAATGCTCAGAGCTAAATCCAACTATCCCTGGGACCTGCAAAGGCCCGGCGACAACTCCCCGGATCCCATGTCGGCGCGCGCGCCCCGGTCTGGCGGTATAGATCCCACCCCCCCTTAAAACGAAACGTTCTCTCTCGAGGTTGACAGACGGCCGAACACGAGGCCTAGGCCTGGGCGCCGGGAGCCCGTTCACCGACATGGCGGGGTCTAACAAGGAAGTTCTATGCGCGGGCCAAGAGGCAACACGAGTAAGCCATTCATAACAAAAGAGATACGCAATCCTGAACCAAGAAAAGGCCCGACGCCCACGCTACCGCGCCCCCCCCTCACGTCTTCATTTCTCAGACTCGCGCGCAGACTGCCCCTAGGACTTGCTCTTGCGGCTCTGCTCCTTCACCAGCTTGCGCAGGTACTGCTTGAAGGAATCGAGAGGGATCCGGCCGTCATCTTCCTTATCATCGCCGGACTTTGCCGCGGAGCCTTTAACCTCGGCCGGGATATCGGCCAGGCCGGCTAAGGCTTCCGGGGAACTAGCCACCACGTATTCCTCGCGGGTCTTCCTGTCCTTCAGTATCTCGTACTTGCCGCGCTCGCCCCCAATGACCACATAACCATAGCCCGGCTTGTACTTCAGGTAGAGCAGAACCTCTTCGCCCGCTTTGAATTTCGGAAGATCGGTTGCGTAAGTAACCATTTCGCCGACGCGGCCGCCCGGCACGGACAGGTTAACTTGGCCGGACTTATTCAGACGGCCCTTGAGGGTGTCGCTCACCGTGATGGTGATGTCGGTTTCAATGCGGCGGCGGCCTTGGGTGTTCATATGCATATCCACGGTGGTGACTTCGCCCGTGATGATGTCATCGGCGCGTTGCACCAGGTCAGCCGTGGACATGTAGAGCAGCGTGGCGCCGGCCGGGGCGGCTGTCAGGCCAATGAAAAGGGCCGCCACAAGCGTGGCGAGAGCCAGCTTCCTGCGACGAAACGCGACGCCAACCATGGAAAGCGCGATACCGATGAGCAGTGCAACGGACAGCCGATAGTGTACGCAGAGCCACTCGAAGGCAGCGGCGGTGCGGCGAGCGGCGGCGAGAGCCAGACTATGGCGCATCAGGAATCCGGATATCGCCGGGGCGACGCCGTAGTATATCTGCGCGACGGATGTCCCCAAGGCGGAATTCAGTAACACGGCGTCACGGAGCCGTCGCAAGCCGCTCACGCCACGGTTGGTGGTCAGTCCCGCGACACTCAGATTGAAGGGACACGCCCCACTGCGATCACCGAACATCGGCGTCTGGCCAGGAAGCATCTGGTTGAGGGTCTTGCCGGAATCAACGCTGATCACGCGATCCTGATCCTCGTCGTAGACCAAGGGCGTCCCGAGGTCATGGTTGTCCAAGTCATACAAGTTCCCGCCTTCCCGAAAGACTTCGGAGGGAAACAACTCATTGTAGGTAAAGAACGTATTGACGTCGTTATTGTGGGTTGAATCGAAGAAGTCAGGGGCCAGGCCGGGTGGGGCCTGGCGCTCATAGTCCAGCCCGTTGATGGGATTGACGGTCATGGTATAGGTGGCCGGAATGGTAAGTTCATCGATGGTCTCGATCTCTCTGAGCATGAGGGGAAGCTCGAAACGGCCCTTTCGGAGCTCCGTTCCCGAGAATTCGTAGAGCCCGGTCATCGTGCTGAAGAGCGGGACACGGGGGGTCAAGGGATCGCCATCCACATCGCACCAGGCGACTATGTGGGCTCCGCCAACGGGCGTTGACGGAAAGCCCGTGCGGGCCTGAGTCCGCGCCTCGTTATCCAGGCTGAAATAGGTTGCCTGTGCGCCCACACGCGGATAAAGGTACGTCAGGCCGGCCATATCGTCGGGGGTGAGGTCTCTCATGGCCGAAACGAGGGTGCCCTCATCCTCTATCAGCGTATAGATGGGAAACATCGTGGGAGTCGCCCCAATGAGATCGAGACTCCCGAAGCGATCACGCAGCGCCAGGCTCGTCCCCTCGACGAGTTGCTCCGTATCGGGGTCGAGTTCGAGTGTATTCATCGGCGTATGGCCAAGGCCGAGCACGTGTCCGAACTCGTGGACGAGGATGCCGAGTAGGTCGGCCTCAGGCGGCTCGCCGGGATTTTCCGGGTCCGCGCGAACGATGGTTCCGTCGATCACTACGTCCGACTCGACGATGGCCCACCCCGTCACGGGGAAGGTGATGCCGTCCATCTCGAAATCCCCATCTTCGGAAAAGAAACTGAGGACCGCGAAACCAGCAACGCCGTCCTCGATAGTGCCTTGGGTGGTATCCTCTTCGAGCTGAATTGTCACGAAGTTGATCATGTCGAATTCAGTATCGCTGGCGAGGCCTAGAGGATCGGGCACCGGTCCGCCGGGGGAGAGATGGAACTTGGCGTAGGCATTCGGGACGCTCTCCCAAATGTCCATGGCTTCTTCGATGATCTCAATCTCATCCTCGGTCCAGCCATATTCCCCGCCCTCGAGCGTGAGTTCGACGCCTTCGTCAGAGCCGCTAACATCACCGTCGCCGTTTGTATCCATGTAGGAGAGAGGCCACCTGATGAAATGCAGCTCTCCGTCGTCTTCATCGAATCCGCCGATGGGGAAGAACGCGCTCGCCCCGGGGGCAACGAGTGTCAGGAGGAGCAGCCCCACGCACGCCACAGTTGCTTGCCGAGTCCTCACCTTCACGAATCGTTCTCCTTTCTCGCTACAACGCCCCGGCAACCGGCCACGGCACGTCAAGAAAAACGTGCTCTGTACCGGCCGCGCGGCGCAATCATCCACGCATGCTTTGGGCCGACCTCGCCCTACGGCCGCGGCAGATCAACGGCTCGCCGCCACCATTTCCGGCGCATGAGCAAGGCCAGTAAGCCGACAAAAAGCAGGGACGGCTGGTCAAGCACCCAAGCAACCGGCGTGAGCACGAGCCGTACAAGCAGCGCCAACCAAGGCCGCTGGGCCACGACGGACGCCGCATCCGGACTCATGCGATAGTAGAAGTCAACAAGGGCCGTACCTGCGGCCGTCTTCAAAAGGACATTGTCCCTGAATGTGCGGAATGTATCCAGGCGGCTCTCAAAGGCCGTGCCATAGGCCGCGGTAGCGATGAAGCAGGGCCGCTCCGGCGCGTTAGTGTACGCGAAGCCGGATAGCAGGACATCTTCCTCGTAGCTCCCCATAGCCGCTGACTTGTAATTCCTGACGGTGACATCAAGCGCGCCCGTCTTCGGCATGCCTCCCGATGGGAAGTCGACTTGTATCTCCGTTCCATCGCCGGAAACAGCCAGCACAGGCATAACCGTATCACCAAACAGGACTTGGATGAGGCTAAGCTGGTTGAAGTCCGAGCCGAACACCCGCACGGGGAAATCGCTCTGCATACCCGTAGTCGGTGAAACAAAGCTAATCTCAGGCTGCACGCGATCCGAGGATCCAAGGCTGAAAAGGTCATCCCGAGTCGCCTCGCCACCCGTGACGGGATTTCTCACCGTGAGTTCAACGGGCTCAGTGAGCGAAGTGCCTTCCGTAATCGTCACATCGATGGCCCCGCTCACGACGGTCGTCACGGTAAGGGGAATGCCGTTCAGCGTAACCTCAGGGGAGGATCCAAAGCCCGAACCGCGGATGATGAAGTCGAATCCGCCAGTCTGGGTGACGGCCGGCAGTTCCGATTCGGAGGCCGAACTAATCACGACCTCCGACTCCGTCTCACTGGCCTTCTGCGCGGTGATGGTGTTGGTCTGCAGATGCCGCGAGGATGAGCTCCGCACCCAATTGAATCCACTGGCATCCTGTTCTTTCCGAGCGCGCATCTTGCGGCCGGTGCCGTCCGCGAGAACCGTCGGTTCAAGATAGTAGCTGCACGGCAGATCCTCGTCGCGGAAGATGGTAATGAAGCCGAGCGCGCGGGAGCCCCACGGGAACTCAAGGAACTCGGCCAGATCGCTTGTCGGCGTCTCCGGAGGCGGCAAGACAACGAAGCTATCGGGGTCGGGCTCGGTAGGCGTATTGGGGCCCCACGAAACAAGGCCGACTCGGAAGTCGTCGCCTTCGTCAATGCTGTCGGAGGTCCGCACCACCACGAAGAAATCCGAGCCATAGAAGGGGTCGTTGGCGGACAGGCCGAATGTGTCGGGCACCCATTGGCGCGTATTCTGCTGATCCGCCATGGCCTCAGGCCAATTGTCCGTGCCGGGCGAGGAGAAGACAAAGAGAATCTGCGTATCGGGCTCGCCCTGTTCGCCGATGAACAGAGGCGCAGCATCGAGCGTCAGAGGCAGATCGATATCCGGATCGAACACGCCGTTGCGGTTGTCCGGGTCGGCATCGTTATCGCGGTAAAGCGCAACGCCGCTCTTTTTCTGGTCGATATCCAGCGGCAGAAGATCTTCGCCGGCCTTGAAATCAAAATCGCCGATCTCATTATCGCCTAGGTCATCATCTTGAACATTATAGAACTCGACAATCACCTGCTCGAGAAAGGTCGGGTTTTTCACAATCCACCACTGATCGGTGGAGGCGCCCGTGTTGGCCGGTTCGCCAAACGAAAGGGCCAGTGAATAGGTATCGTTCGAGACAATCGCGAAGGACCGGAAGGTGGTATCCACCAGCCAGTGGCCGGCAAAGGCGTCTTCGGTCCATCCCGGATCCGGACTCAGGGCAAACGAGCCCTCGCCGCCCTCACCGCCCGTACCTGACAAGACAGTATTATCAGGCAGGTTGGTGGACGCGTCGATGCCGAGCAGCGCCGTGGGCGACGACTTCGGCTGGATACGCTGCGAACGGCTCGTCAGGTCTTTGAGCCTGACAGGGACATTGCTTTCCAGCATATCGTGGTAGTAGTAATCCTGAACGGCCCCCTCTTCAGGATTGAATTTCACATAGGAGTCCGCGGCAGGGTAGGCCTTGGGGAGAAACCTGATCCCCGCCTGTTTTTCAGAGACACTAGAGCGGTCGGGCAGCGTGGCCGGAATGACGGCGCGGAACTGCTCAAACCGGGACATATTCGACGAGGTGCGCACGGCGATGAATAGGTCGTCGCCTTCGCTGAAATCGGGCGGGTCCAACACTTTGGCAGCGGCCTTGGCACTGGCTAGGCCGGCAAGATCAATATGCTGCACGGGCGACTCCGCGCCTACAGGGGAATCGTCCACCTCGCCGGACTTCACGGATGCACCAACGATGGTCCCCTCGCATCCAAGGCATATGCTCGTCTCGGATGCGCCGTCGCTATCCTCGTAAGGGACGCGCCACGCATCCTGCAGCGCCAGGCGCAGCACCCAGGCGCGGTCCAGGTCATCCACGACGCCATCGCCGTTCATGTCATCGGGAAGGCCATCACCGTCAAGGTCGATCCGTTCCGGTTCGGACGGCCATTCAAGGTCAACCAAGGGCACGACCGCGTCAAAGGGGATCGGCGCGCCGAAGAAGTCCTCGAAGGGCCGGCCGAAGAAGACGCCGGCCGTCGGGCCGCCGCCGCCCAGGCCATCGGAATCTTCCCACAGGGAAACGCCGGAGATCTCGGATGTTGGATCAAGGTCCATCAGGTCCTCAGGCGTGAAGTCCGGCCCCCAGAAGGCAACCGTGATACGGTCAAGATAGGACTGATTCACGCGATTGACGACGGGGTCGTTGGCCGCGGTGACGTTGATTCCGAGCATAGCGGTCGGCGTGCTCTGGACATCCGTGTGCTGTTTCAGCAGGCGGCTTGCCCGATCCGCGATCGGCCAGTCGCTCAGGCGAGGGTACTGCCCGGGAGGCAGCGTGGACGGCTCCGGCTGAAACGGCAACCACGAATCGTATTCCGGCAGCGTCGGGGCCGCGGGCGGGTAGGGGTAATACACCGAACGCGGGCCATATAGCGGATCGTCCAGCACGGAAATGTAGAAAGGCACACTCTCAAAAGGAAAGTGCAAATCATGCAGGATATCGTCAATTTCGTAACTGAACTCGATGGACGCATCTTCACCGGAGGCAGTGAAGGTGGCCACGCCGCCCGAAACGAAATGGGTCGTCGTAGCGCCGTGCCCGTTGAGAAACTGATCCACGTAGAAGCCGTACGGATCCAGCCAAGAGTCGAATTCGCTCAGGCCTAGGAATGATTCGCTGAAGCCGAAATAGTTGGCGTCGCACCAGGAATCCCGGTAGTCGATGCCGGTGACTCTGCCTTCGAAGTTGTTGGTGTCATACGTCAACACGAGGTCATGGACCTCCAGGCCGAACTTCATAGGCTTGGTGTTGCGAATATCGGTGGTTCGCTGAGGCCACCAAGGCTCGTCGCTCCCCCAGCGGTCGTCATCCTGCCAAGCGCTGCCGCCCGACAGATTCAGGATGGTATTGCCCACTCCCGGGATCATGCTATCCACATGGATACCGCCGTCGTAATGGCCCGTTTCCGCGTTGTAGTTTCGCGGCTCGATAAAGACGCGGAAATCAGCGCCCGGCGTTAGGCCGGTGCCGTCGCCCGGCCACATTGACGCATCCTGATAGCCGCTGTCCGCACGGAAGACAACGAAATAGTCCAGCGAATACTCACTGGAGGAAGGAAAGGAACAGAACATGTCCGGAACCGCCTCGACGCGGTCCGAATCCGAGCCGACAAAACGCATCTTGATCTTCCACCAGGGATCGCCCCCATAGGCGGGATACGGTTCATATTGCCAGAGGTCAATAAAGGGCCCGTCAAGTCCTGAGACAAATGGATCGAAGTCGTCACCGAGGGGCGTGTCTCCGTTAAGCGAGATACCGCCGCCACTCTCGTAACTGTTGGGCGTCGGCGGATCAAAGACACCGGCGGTTCCCCCGCCGTCATGCCACACCCAGGCCCCGTTATAGGCGACGTTCGGCGCCAGGAGGCCGCCCCCTTCTCCCATACCAGAGGTGGTCCAGCGGTCGAAGCCGTCGCGCGGCTCAAAGCCTCCATTGCCCGGCGTGCCGTTAGGATTGCCCCCGATATCCGTGAACACGGCATTGACTTCGCGTAATTGAGGCTGTTTAGGCGGATATTCAATCTCATGGCCGGTCTGGTCGGTATCGTCCAGGCCCACGAAATGGAGAGACGGCGCGCTATGAACATTGATGCCCACCGCGGGAACCCAAGTCTCCAGGGCGAATAGACGCCGCATCTCAAGCCATTCGCCCGCAACCATATCCACAAACTGGCCCGAAACGTCCCACCGGGGTCGGAAGTACTCCGCCGTCGGGGTATAGTAGTGGAAAGGCCAATTCCAGGCGTTGAAACGCCCCGCATCCAGAACATCCTCGCCGCCCCCAGAAATGTCCCAGACGGCGAAACTTGAACTGTAGCCCGTCCCCGGAAGGAGTGTCTCACCCTCAAGAAAACTGGGGCTGTAGGAATCTTCCTCAGCGTATATGACACCCGACCCCTGCTCCGCCTGCTCCACGTTGGTTACTTCGTAGGACAAAGTCAACTGGCTGCGCCATGTGGCCGATGTGCGCACCGCAACGTAGTAGAACCGGCCCGGATACGTCTCACCGAGTGGCCCGTTGGGGAGAGGAAACTCGGGATTACCGGGAGTGCCATTGCCCACGAAATCGAAGGTATAGGCAAGGTTGCCTGGACCACCGTACGTGAGGGTGCCATAAGGCCCGGGATCCGCCGGGTCCCAAGTCAGCAGTTGTTGATCATAGACCGTGTCGAGGACGCCGTCGTAGGTTGCGCTGTCGGCAAAAGTGTCAGTGAAAAGTCCGAACTCGAGCAAGTCGGACAGTTCCGGCCCGCCGACATTCGCGTAGCCGAGCTGCTCCGGGGTCCGGTCGTCGGCCCTTATAGTGAACTCCAGGCGCGTCAAATAGCGCGGCGCCGGTTGTGGGTTCTGTTCGTCCAAGTCATAGTAGAGGTTCAGGCGAAACAAGGCCACCCAATCCATTAAAGGGACCAAGCCACCCTGGTCATTCTCGTCGATGGCATCAGCGACATCGAGGTTCGCCACGAACACCTCGCCTTCGCCTTCGCCTTCGCCTTCGCCCTCATATCCTTGCTTCTGGGCCGCGTAGGCGTACAGGGTGTCTTTGAACGCCATCTCCCCAACTCGAGCCCCCGCAGCAGACACATCGAGCCCGGAAGGCAAGTCGGCCTGGGCCGTCGACGCGAGAGGAGCCTCCGTCCGAACCTTCGCATAAGCGAGGCCGCCGTCTTGGGAACCGATTGAGTGCCCAAGCAGGAGACTCAGCGCCGTCAGTACGGCCAAGCCCACGCACCACCAAAGAGTAATTCTCTTTTTCACGTCATCTACCTCCGGCAACCAGCAGCACCTACCTGGGCCAAACCGGCCTAATCCTGAAGAGGTTCAGGTCACGCCGGGTCGCTCGAACATCTTCTGGAAGCGGCACGCCCTTCGGTGAAGACAGCGCCCGCCGTCGAGTCTCCCCTCGTGGTACAAGGGTACCTCTGCACACGGACACAGCGCAAGACTGTTTACGATCCGTGCACACAGATCAACCGCTCAAACCTGTAGAACATGTCACCGTCCTTATAGCATAGAACGCATGTTCTGTCAATAAAGAAAGCGTCCGCAATTGCCGATACATCAAATGCTTAAGTGGCCATACGGTATTCGCAACACTGCCCCGTTGCCCAATAGTGTCAACAAATATCCGGGCCAAAGCGCAGGGGCCGGCGCGGTCCTTGACGATACGCCACGGGGCTCAACAATCCGCGTCACTTGTTCTTACCACCGGGCCGGGCCGACATCACATGAAAGCGTCCGGCACAGGTTCTTTGGTTGAGCGGGCCGCGGCGGGCTTGGTACACTAGGGCCTGGTCGACGCGCGGCGCGCTCCAGGCGGCCCGACGTTCGGCGTTCCAGCCACTAATCACCCGTTTCGAGGAGGTTACATCGTGTTGCTTGTGTTGTGCTCATATCCGAAGACGGGTGCGCAGTGATGGGGACCTCGCACATCAGACGCGTCCTAGTCATCGGGCTGGATTGCGCCACGCCCCAGTTCGTCTTCGGGCCTCAAGATTTTGACTTGCCGCATCTTCGGGCCCTCATGAACGCCGGATGCTGGGGGCCTCTGAGGAGTTGCCATCCGCCCATCACCGTTCCTGCATGGGCCGCGATGACATCGGGCAAGGATCCCGGCGCTCTCGGCTTCTACGGCTTCCGGAACCGCAAAGATCATTCCTACGACGCCCTCTTCACGGCCAACGCCACCGCAGTAAGGGAGAAGCGCGTATGGGACATCCTCTCACGCGCCGGGAAGAAGGTGGCGGTGCTCGGCGTGCCGCAGACGTATCCGCCCAAGCCCGTCAACGGCTGGCTCGTGTCAGGTTTTCTCGCGCCGGAGTCGGCGACGGACTTCACCTATCCCAAGGCGCTCAAACAGGAACTCGATGCCGCACTCGGGCGCTACATCATCGACGTGAAGGATTTCCGCACGGAGGACAAGGATGGGCTGATCGAGCGGATCTTCGCCCTCATGCATAACCGGTTCGACGCCGCCCGCCATCTGATGGACGGCAAGCCGTGGGATTTCTTCATGCTCGTCGAGATGGGCATGGACCGGCTCCATCACGCATTGTGGCGGTTTTGCGATCCTCGCCATCCGCAATTCGAGCCGGGCAATCCGTATGAAAACATCTTCCGCGATTTCTACCAAGCCGTCGATGAGCGAATCGGCGACCTCGTCAGCCGCGTGGGCGACGACACCGCGGTGCTGGTGGTATCGGATCACGGCGCCAAACCCATGGTGGGCGGGATCTGCGTGAATCAATGGCTAATGCAGGAGGGCCTGCTCGCCCTCCACAATGCCCCGGATAAGCAGACGCGCATCGAAGACTGCCGCATCGACTGGGCCAAAACCAAGGCTTGGAGCACCGGCGGCTACTATGCCCGCATCTTCATCAACGTGCAGGGGCGCGAGCCTGAGGGCGTCGTCCGCCCCGAAGATTACGAGGCTTTTCGCGACGACCTCGTCCGCCGCATCGAGGCCATGCCTGACCATGAAGGCCGGCCCCTGGGAAGCAAGGCACACAAGCCGCGGGATCTATACCGGAAGGTCAACGGCGTCGCACCGGACCTCATCGTCTACTTCGGCGACCTGAACTGGCGCTCCGTGGGCTCCGTAGGCTACAACAGCATCTACACGTTCGAGAATGACACCGGGCCGGATGACGCCAATCACGATCATCACGGCATTTTCATCATGGATAACCGTTCGGGGCAGAAGGGCGTCCAACTGGAGGGGTTGAACCTGATGGACGTCGCCCCGACGATTCTGGGACTCCTCGGCGTCGAAACGCCCCCGGATATGCAGGGACGCCCCATTACGTAGGAGATATGAGATGCGACAAGGCCTATCCTTGCGGTTGACGGGCGAGCAAGCCGCCGATACCGCCAAAGTACTCGGCGCGCGGCTCATCGAGCTGGGCAAGAACGTCGAACAGATCGACGCAGACGCTCTCGAACACTTGGGCAATACGGTCGCGGCGGCTTGCGCATGCGCGCTGCTCGCCCGCAACGGCGTCATCGTTATCGCCTCCTGCGAGGGTGTCGAGCCGGAGGGCGCGCGCATGGACGTAGCAATCGACCCGAACGACACACCGGACTTCGCCGCCGAGAAGATCCTCGACCAACTCGCCGAGCGGGGCCTAGTCGACCTCGAATCCACGGACTACTCCCCCGAAGAAGAAGAGCAGATTCGGCAGCGCCTCGCGGACCTCGGCTACATCGAGTAGGCGACTCCGCAAGGCCCAAAGGGCGGCGCATAGCATGCTGATCGGTGTAAACACGTTGAGCCTAACGGCCCACCAAGGGGGGGGCGAAGAACTCTACCTTCGGCGTGTCCTGGCCAAAATGCGCGAGCTTCAGCCCAGTACGCGCTTTCTTCTCTTCACCGACGCCGAAAACCACGATTCGTTCGCAGGTTGGGAGCGCTTCTGCCTCAGCGAAGCAGAAACTCGGCGTGGTCGCTCGGGCCGGCCTGAGCAACTGCTGTATGAGGCGGCGGTCGGGGCCGGCGCCGACCTCGTCTTCACTCATCTGAGCGGCGTTCCCGAGAAGCCGCCGTTGCCGGTTGTGCCCTACGTGATGGATCTATCCCCGTGGGAACAATCCGAAACGAGCCGTCGGCGCTTCGCCTCAAAGAAGCCGCGACACCCGAAGTACACGAACGCCCTATCCGTCGTGGTGGCTCCCTCCCGGTACATCCGGGAGAACCTCTTGCGTGTGTTGGATATCCCCATGGACAAGGTCGTTGTGGCCCCTCTGGGCGTGGATGACGTTTTCGCGATATCCCAGCCCGGCGTCGTCGAAGAGCCGTACATCCTCGCTGTCGGGCGGACTCGGCAGACAAAGAACATCCCCGTCCTCATGGAAGCATTCCACAAACTCGAGGAAGAGCACCCTCACAACCTGGTGGTCGTCGGGGCGCCCGGCGATGCCGAACCTGAGGATTGGGGGCCTCACGTACTCCGCATCGACCGCTGCCCGGCCACGCAGCTCGCGGGACTCTACCAGCACTCCGCCGTCTGCGTATGTGCCTCGTTGTACGAGGGTTCGGGCGTCACGGTTCTCGAGGCCATGCGTGCAGGCACGCGCGTCACGGCGGGCCGGGTGGGCGGCATTCCGGAAGTCGCCGGAAGCGCCCCTATCTTCTGCAATCCGGAGAGCGCCAAGTCGCTCGTAGGGGCGATGCGCCGGGCCGTTACGGAGTCCGACGACGAACGGGAACGCCAGGCCAAACTCGGGCAGCAGCTCGCCGCGGAGTTCACCTGGGAGCAGTGCGCATGGAAGACCCTCTCGGCCTTCAAGCGCGCGTGAGAGCCCGCAATCGAAGTAATGGAAGACCTCGAAACCAGCAAAGGAAGTCTCATGGCCGGATTGAAGCCCACGTCACTCAAAGTTGAATACAAGGAGAATCCCCGCGGAATCGATGTGCTCCAGCCGCGTTTCAGTTGGATGCTGGAGTCTGAAAAGCGCGGGCGACGCCAGAGCGCCTACCAAGTTGTCTGTGCCTGGGCGCGCAACAAGGTGGAGGCAGGCCTTGGCGATATCTGGGACTCCGGCAAAGTCGCGTCGGATCAGTCGGCGCAGGTGGCCTATGACGGTTTCCCCCTGCACTCCCGGTGGCATTGCTGGTGGCGTGTTCGCGTGTGGGACGAGAACGGCGTGGAAGGCCCCTGGAGCGACATCGCCTGGTGGGAAATGGGCCTGCTGAAGGATGAGGATTGGCAGGCCCGGTGGATCGGCTTTGACGAGCCTCATCCGGCCACGCTCGGCCGGCCTGAGCCTCCCGCGCTCGACGCATGCGCCTGGATGGCCCTCCCCGGCGACGATCTCATGCGGGGCGGGCCGCATCCCCCTCGTGTCTATCGCGGGATGGTGGAGATACCGGAAGGCCGGGACATCCAGCGCGCTCAGTGCGTGCTATCCTCCGGCGGCCAGTTCACGCTTTTCGTCAACGGGGCCGAAGCCGGCGCGAGCGATGGCCGCTTCTGGGCCTGGCGGCGCCCCGCCCTCATCGACGTCACCGGGCGGCTCGAAGCCGGTGAGAATACCTTGGCCATTCACGCCACACACGTCAACTCGCCCATGCCCGCGAGCGTCATCGGCGTGCTTGAGGTCGCCTACGATGACGGCGCCATCGCGTCGATCCCCGTGGACGGCTCATGGAAGGGGGGCGAAGAGTTCGATTCCGGCTGGGAGACACGCGCCTTCGACGATTCTGACTGGCCCAACCTCGTTGAGGCGGGCAAGGCCGGCGACAAGCCATGGGGCGCGTTTCAGCCGACGGTTCTCGAGATCCCGCCCTGCCCCTATCTGCGAAAGGACATCGCACTCGCGAAGCCTGTCGAGCAGGCCACCGTCTACGCCTCTGCCCTCGGCCTCTACGAACTGCGCATCAACGGCGCGAAGGCAGGCGAAGATTACTTCACGCCCGGATGGACCGACTTCGATAAACGTGTCTATTACAATACCTATGACGTCACCGAGCACCTTCGTGAGGGGGAGAACGCGCTGGGCCTCGCGCTCGGCCACGGATGGTATAGCGGCTACCTCGGCTATCTCCTCGAAAGGCGCGTCGACGCCGAACGCCGACCCCGCGCACTGATCCAGCTTGAGGTCACCTACACCGACGGTTCGAAGGAGACTTTCGTTACGGACACGACCTGGCGCGCCGCTCACGGCCCCATCATCGGCTCCGACTTCTACATGGGCGAGCAATATGACGCCCGACGCGAGCTCCCCGGCTGGGACGTCGCCGGATTCGACGATGCGGAGTGGTCGCCGGTGAAGGAGGGGGCGTTGTCCGCTCCCCAGTTGCAGGCCTATCCGGGCGTGCCCGTCCAGGCGCATGAATTGCTCAAGCCTCAAGCCGTATCCGAGCCTCGCCCTGGAGTCTTCATCCTGGACCTCGGCCAGAACATGGTAGGCTACGTCAAGCTGAAGGTAAAGGGCGAGCGCGGGAAGAAGATTACCTTACGCTTCGGGGAGTTCCTGAATCCCGACGGCACGCTCTACGTCGAGAATCTGCGCGGCGCGCGGTGCATCGACGAGTATTGGCTCCGGGGTGACGGCGAAGAGGTCTGGGCCCCCACATTCACCTTTCACGGCTTCCGCTACGTCGAGATCACCGGCTATCCGGAGACGCCGGGAGCTGACGCCCTTACCGGCGTCGTGCTCCACTCGGCGACAGCCCCCGCCGGCCGCTTCACCTCCTCGCATCAGATGCTCAACCAACTTCAGAGCAATATCCTCTGGGGGCAGAAGGGGAATTTCCTCGAAGTGCCCACCGACTGCCCGCAGCGCGATGAACGGCTCGGGTGGTTGGGCGATGCCCAGGTGTTCTGCCGAACCGCTTGCTTCAACATGGACACGGCGGCCTTCTTCACCAAATGGATGCAGGACGTCGAGGACGCGCAGCACCCGAACGGCGCCTTCCCGAACGTGGCCCCGCGGGTCGTCAGTACGGCGGAGGGGGCGCCAGCATGGGGCGATGCGGGAATCATCATTCCGTGGACGATCTACCAATGCTATGGAGACACGCGCCTCATCGAGAAGCATTACGCGGCCATGCAAGAGTGGATCGACTACTGCGGCATCGACAATCCGGATCTCGTCCGGCGGAATCACCTGAACAACAATTACGGCGACTGGCTGAACAAAGACGACAACATCCCCAAGGAGCTCATTGCCACGGCGTTTTTCGCTTACTCGGCTCGATTGCTGTCGAAAATGGCCACCCTCATCGGAAGAGAGGATGATGCGGCGCGATACGAGCGGCTGCTCCAGGACATCAAGGCCGCATTCATCAACGCCTTCGTCCACGAGAACGGCCACATCGAGGGCGATACGCAGACGTGCTACGTGCTGGCGCTCCATTTCGACCTCCTGCCGGAGGCTCTGCGCCCCGCCGCTGTCGAACGCCTCGCCCAGCGCGTCAAGGATGCCGGCGGGCACCTCACTACGGGATTCGTCGGCTGCCCCTACCTGCTCGACGCGCTCGCCGACGGGGGCCGTATCGACGTGGCCTACCAACTTCTCACGAACGATACCTATCCATCGTGGCTCTACTCGGTGAGGCACGGCGCCACCACCATCTGGGAGCGATGGGACGGCTGGACGGAGCACGGCGGTTTCCAGGATCCCGGCATGAACTCCTTCAACCACTACGCCTACGGCGCCGTCGGCGACTGGATGTACCGGAACCTG
This sequence comes from Candidatus Hydrogenedentota bacterium, assembly GCA_963674865.2. Classification (GTDB taxonomy): domain Bacteria; phylum Hydrogenedentota; class Hydrogenedentia; order Hydrogenedentales; family SLHB01. The sequence continues at coordinate 1,072,542 of CAXXYE010000009.1, read as the reverse complement.
GCAGGCATCGACCTCGACCCCGAAGAGCCTGCTTATCAACACGTCATCATCCGCCCACGGCCCGGCGGCGGCTTCACCCACGCCGCGGGCGAGTACTTGTCCATTCGCGGCCCAATCGCCACGGATTGGCGCGTCGAGGACGGGGCATTCACACTGAAGGTGTCGATTCCCTCGAACGCCCGCGCTACCGTATACGTGCCGACCACCGACGCCGATGCCGTCACCGAGGGCGGCAAGTCCGCGGCTGAAGCACCGGGCGTAGAGTACGAAGGCATGCAGGGCGGGGCCGCCGTCTTTGAGATTGGTTCCGGTTCATATGAATTCACCAGCAAGGTGAAATGACCACAGCCGTTCACTGAAAGGAGCTACCATGCGAGGCACGGCCAAGTGCTACGATGAATTGCGTGATTATGTCGAGGGCATCCCCCTCGTGGACTGTCACGATCACACCCTTGAGTGCGGCCCCAAATATACAGATCCACTTCAGGTCATCCTCAGCGGATATTTCACCAGCGATATGCAGAGCGCGTCCTCCGATGAGGAACTCGACACCATTGGAAACAAGGAGCTTCCCATCGAGGTGCGCTGGCCCCTATTCGAGCGCGTGTGGAAACGCACGTGCCACACCGGTTACGCGCAAGTTGTGCGCCGCGTTCTGAAGAAGTTCTACGATGAGGACGAGGTCACCTTGGAGGCGCTCCAACGCATGGCGGGCAAACTCCTCGACTTCGAGGACCGCGAACGCTTCGAAGCCGTGCTCGAAGACGCCAAGATCGCGGCGCGTCTGGCCAACGTCTGGCCGAAGTCGCCCCAGCAGGTTCTCGACGGCACGCTACAGCTCGCGCCTCGCGCCCGCATCGTTATCGGCCTTCCAGCCTACCACGCCATTCGGAGCTACGGCGCCGTGCGGGAGCTTGTCGCGCCGCTTCAGCGCAATGTCACCAGCCTGGAAGAATACCTCGGCGCGTGCCGTGAGATCTTCGAAGGCTGGAAGCGCTTCGGGGCGGTGGCCTTCAAGGACCAGAGCGCCTACAACCGCACCCTCGATTACGGCAACCCTTCGCGCGCAGAGGCGGAGGCCGTCTTCAATTGGTTCATGGAGGACCCGCGGCGCGTCGCCTCCTACCCGGATGGCGTCCGGCCCCTCGACGACTTCCTGTTCCACGAGTTCATGCGGATGGCGCGCGATATGGACCTCCCCGTCCAGATCCACACGGGCCACATGGCCGGCATCCGCAACGACATCGTCAAAACCAACGCCGCCGGCCTTACCCGCGTGCTCGAACTCCACCGGGACGTGCGGTTCGACCTGTTCCACGCCAACTGGCCCTACAGCGGCGAGCTCCTCTACCTCGGCAAGAACTATCCGAATGTCGCCATCGACTTCTGCTGGGCCAACATCATCGATCCCGTCTATTGCCAGAACATGTTCAAGCAGGCCCTGTCGTGCGTCCCCCACGGCAAGATCCACGGCTACGGCTCCGACTTCGGCGGCACGCCCGACCGCGCGTGGGCCCACGCCTCGATTGCCCGGGACAACATCGCCATCGCCCTCAGCGACATGGTTGAGATCGATTACCTCGGCCTCGACGACGCCAAAGAGGTTGCCCGCGCTTGGCTCTTCGACAACGCCAACGCCTTCTTCCGGCTCGGGCTGGAGAGCGTGTAGGCCCCGGCTCTCGTCCCCCCCCTACACGAAGGACTCGTACTCCGGCGAGTACATAATGCCGCGGATGTGGGCAGGCAGGTCGTCGGGGCGGGGCGTGACGGCGAGGTCCTGCGCGTAGGCGACCTGGGCAACGCGCACGGCAATAGCCTCTGAGACGCGGCGAATAGCCGTCAACGGCGGGAACAGGCAGCCTGCGGCCAAGTCGTCATCGCCTGTCTGCTCGGCGAGGCTCTTCGCGGCCACGTAGAACATCTCGTCCACGACGCGCCGCGCGCGGCAAGCGATCAGGCCAAGGCCAAGGCCCGGGAAGATATAGGCATTGTTGGACTGCCCCGGTTGGTACGTCCGGCCCTCGAAGGCCACCTTAGCAAAGGGGCTGCCACTGGCGAAGATCGCCCGGCCTTGCGACCACGCGTAAGCCTGCTCGGCTGTACACTCGGCTTTCGAGGTGGGATTCGACAGGGCGAGAACCAACGGCCGCTCGTTGAATTCGGCCATGCGCTCGATCACGCCCTGCGTGAACGTCTGCGGCTGCCCCGACACGCCAATTAACGCCGTGGGCTTCAAGGACTCCACGGCCGAGGCCAGGTCCGGCAGGAACGCCGAATCGTGCGCGTAGAGCCGCTTGTGCTCCTGAAGGTGTTCGCGCCGCTCGACGACAAGTCCCCGCGAGTCCACGAACCAGCACCGTTCCCGGGCCGCCTTCTCGGGGACGCCCTCGGCTACCATGGCTGCAACGATCAGGTTCGCGATGCCGATGGCGGCCTCACCCGCGCCAAGGAAGAGGATCTTCTGATCCGCCAGCCGCCCATCGATCATGCGCATCGCCGAGTAGAGTCCGGCAAGCGTTACCGCCGCCGTGCCTTGGATATCGTCGTTGAAAACGCAGTATCGATCTCGGTACTTGTCGAGCAATCGAAAGGCGTTGCGCGTACCGAAGTCCTCGAACTGGATAAGCACATCCGGAAAGACCTCCTCGGCGGCGGCCATGAATTCCTCGACGAGCGCGTCATAATCCGGCCCGTGGAGCCGGCGCTGCAATGTGCCGATGTACAGCGGGTCGTTCAGCAGTTCTTCGTTATCGGTGCCTACGTCGAGCATAATCGGGAGGCAGCGCCCCGGATCCACCCCCGCGCAGGCGGTGTAGAGAGACAGCTTCCCAATGGGGATGCCCATGCCGTTCGCGCCGAGGTCGCCCAAGCCGAGAATGCGCTGGCCATCCGTCACAACGATGATGTCCACGTCCCGGTGCGGCCAGTTCCGCATGAGTTCGGCCAGCCGGCCCCGGTCGTTAACCGTAAGGTACAATCCGCGAGGACGGCGTAGGATATGTCCGAATTTCATGCACGCCTCGCCCACCGTCGGCGTGTAGATGATGGGCATCATCGTTTCGATGTTGTCGATGACGGTGCGATAGAACATGCGCTCGTTGCGATCTTGCAGGCCGATGAGAAAGATGTACTTCTCGAGGTCGCTTGGCTTGCGGGCGAAGTTCTCGAGGATGCGTTTCTCCTGTTCGTCCTGTGTGGAGATCCGCGGCGGAAGCAATCCGCGCAATCCGAGGGCGTCGCGTTCCTCTTCGGTAAAGGCCGTGCCTTTGTTCAACGCCGGATCACGGAGGTATTCAATACCGTGCGGCCTGTGTGCTGCCTTTCCTTGTCCTTTGTCGCCGGATGCCATGCTCGTATCCTCTCATTCTGAACGGTTGTGCTTCCGTTGGCCCTGCTCGAAGGTTATTGTGTGTATGGCCTCGCCGTTGGCGCTCGACATGTGCCGGGCCGCGCAGGTTCCGCTCGCTTCAGGGCGCTCCATCGCATCCAACATATCAGAAGTGCCGGAACAGGCCAACCGCGCCCGACATGCTTGCACAGAGCCACGATGAACTTGTCTTCAGCCCAATGTCCGACGGCGACTCCTACGTCTTCGCAATCGGCCGCAGGATGTGACGGATATGACTCGGGAAGCGTTGAGGCGTGAACAAGAATGCGGAGGCGGCATTAGGACTCTTCATGGGCAATGCCACCTCTCGAAAGAGAGCGGTCAAACCTTCGCGTAAGTGATGTTGCTGACGGCCTTTGAGAGCCATTTCCGCGTGGGACTCGCTGCCCCCGCATCCGTGATCAGGTGGTCGATCCTGTTGAGCGTGGTGAAGCGCGCGAAGGAGGTCTTCCCCAGCTTGCTGTGGTCGAGGACGAGGATGGTTCGTTGGCCGGCGGCCATAACCGCCTGGCACACGCGCGTCAAATCGACCGCCTTGGTGTACGCGCCGTCGGGCGTCACGCCGTCCGCCCCGACGATGGCGAGGTCCACCTTGAACTGCTTGAGGTTCTCTTCCGTAAGCCATCCCGTGAGATCGGGACTCCCCTTCCGGGCCGTCCCGCCCAGGAGCACGAGCTCGACGTTATCCTGCGCGTAGAGAACGGAGGCGATGGCCAGCGAGGACGTGAGCACCGTGATGCCGTCGATGCTTCGGATCGCCTTGGCCACTTCCAGCGTGGTCGTGCCACTGTCGAGGGCCACGGACATCCCGGGCTGAACCAGGCGGGCCGCCTCGCGTGCTATAGCGCGCTTCTCGGCGGCAAACCGCTCGCCCTTCTCCACAAAGGCAAATTCCACGACGCCCGGCTTGGAAAGGACGGCGCCGCCGTGCGTGCGCGTCAATCGCCCCGCCCTTTCCAGTAGGGCCAGGTCGCGGCGAATAGTCATGAGGCTCACATCGAAATGCTCGGCGAGATCTTGAACCGACGCCTCGCCGCGCCCGCCCAAGAACGCGACTATCCTCTCATGGCGCGCGTTCATTCGGGCCGTTCCTCTGCACAAGCCGTTCGCCGTCGGCTCCGTTTCACTAGCCACAGTGGCCTGAGCGCTTGTCTTTCCGGATGTTGGCATGTGTCTTCCCGAGTTTGACATCTCCCTGGAGCGAACTTATCATATCGCTCGAATCCGAACATAATCAAACACCATCTCAATGAAGGCCGAGAAGAACCGGAGCCGTGCGCGGACGGCTCCAAACGTCGTGGGGAATCAAGCAGGGGAGGATCAGCATGTCGGAACCGGCGCAGCAAGAGAGCGAGGAGGTAGTCCTTTCGTTCGACCACCGCATATGGCGGTGGAAGATACTGATATCCACGTACTTCGCCTACGCGGGCTTCTACCTGGTGCGCAAAGTATTCAGCATATGCAAGACAACGCTGGAGAAGAAGTATGGCTTCGGCTTCATCGGCGTGGGGAATATCTGGACGGCCTACCTCGTGGCCTACCTGCTCGGCCAGTTCATCAACAGCTTCATCGGCCGGAAATGGGGGCCGCGCGTGCTTCTCTTGGGCGGCCTCGCGCTTTCAATGGCATGCAATGTGGTGTTCGGCTTCGCCAACTCGTACCACACCTTCCTGGTATTCATGTTCTTCAACGGCCTGGTGCAGGCGGCGGGCTGGCCGGGCACGGTGGGCAGCGTTGCTGAATGGCTCCGCAAGAAGGAACGCGGGAGGATCATGGGCTACTGGTCGACGAACTACGTTGTGGGCAATATCGTCGTGAAGATGCTGGGAGGTTTCCTGCTCCTTCACTATACGGAGAAGTATGGTGATGGCCACATGGGCGTGCGGTACGCGTTTTTCGGCTGCACGCTTCTTGCGTTCGCGATCTGGTGGCTCATCTATTTCTGGCAGCGAACCAAGCCGGAGGACGTCGGCCTCTCCCCCATTGTCGACCTCAAAGCCGAGGGAGATCGCTCGGTAGAAGCCTCGACGGCGGAGCAGATTTCTTTCGCCGAATATCTCAAGCTCATCCTCAATCCCGTGGTTCCCCTCATGGGCGCTTCCTATTTCTGCATCAAGTGTCTCCGCTACGCCCTGGACTCCTGGCTCCCGACCTTTCTCCACATCCAAGGCATGAATGTGGCCCACGCGGCTTACTACTCGACGATCTTCGACTGGGCGGGGCTGGCGGGCGCGATCATAGCCGGCATCGCGCTGGATGCAGTGTTTCGCGGGCGGTGGCACCTCCTGTGTCTCGTCATGGGCCTCGGAATGGTGGTCGGCTACCTTACCGTGATCCAGTTCGGCGCGAATCCGGTAGCCTTGGCCTTCTGCTTCGGATTGGTAGGATTCATGCTCTACGGCCCCGACACCCTCCTTTGCGGAGCCGCCTCCGTCGTTGTGGCCGGAGAGCGCAACGCGGTGGCGGTGGCGGGCCTGGTGAACGGTATGGGAAGCATCGGCCCGGTTGTCCAGGAACAGGTTATCGCGCACATGCTCGACGGCCAGGCGCCGGAGGTAGTCGTCCGCAACGCCAATCTTCTAGGCCTGTCCATGAGCATCTTGTTCGTTGTGTTCATGTCCATCATCGCCTTGTATGCCACGGCCGTGCGGAAACGGCAACAAGCGGCAACGCCCGCGGGTGATGGCCAGTAAACGACAGACATCGGCCGAAACGGCCCTTAAATAGGAAGAAATCATGAGCAAACGCTTGATTGTCACAGGTTACGGCGGCTTTGTGGCCGGAAGTGTGGTTTGGCAGGCGCGCGGCAAATGGGACGTCTACGCGCTATCGCTGATCGAAGCGCCCGAAGAGCGGCCCGGCTTCCGCTGCCACCAATTCGACTTGCGCGACACGGCCAAGCTCGCGGCCGTGTTTGAAGATGTGCGTCCGGCCGCTGTGGTTCACACGGCAGCGCTGGCAAACATCGATTATTGTGAGGAGCATCAGGAGGAGGCAGAGGAGATAAACGTGGGCGTCACGCGCGCCCTGGCCGGGCTCTGCGCCACTCACGGCGCCAAGATGATGCTGTGCTCGACCGACACCGTCTTTGACGGCACGAAGGGGATGTACACCGAGGAAGATGCGCCGCACGCGGTGAACTTCTACGCCGATACGAAGATCCGCGCCGAGGGAATTGTCCGGAAGACAGTCGAGAACAGCGTGATCACGCGCCTTTCGCTCGTGATGGGACTGCCGGTGCTGGGCGCGGGAAACTCGTTCCTGGCGAAGATGTTTCGCAGTCTCGAGGCCGGCGAGAAGGTGAAGTTCCCGGAGAACGAGATCCGGACTCCCGTTGACGTAATCACCCTCGGCCGCGCTTTTCTGGAATTGGCCGGAAACGACTTCACGGGGACGCTCCACCTCTCCGGCAACACGCGCCTGAACCGTTACGACATGGCGTGCCGGATCGCGGAGCGGCTTGGGTTTTCGCCGGACCTGGTTGTCGCTACGGATTCAAACGCGATGGAGGGCCGCGCGCCTAGGCCGAATGATGCCTCGCTGGATAACACGAAGGCCCGCCGCGTCCTTGAGACGCCGATGCGCTCGCTCATGGACGGCCTGGACGCGGTGCTGGCCGTCAGAAAGGAGCAAGAGGAGCATGAGTAGTCCGCAAATCAAACACGAGTTGTTCATCAAGTTCGGCAGCGAATACGGGCCCGAGGAGGAGCAAGCGGTACTCGAAGTCTTGCGCCAGAACGCGCCCACCAGCGGCGAGGCCTGTATCCGGTTCGAGGAGGCCTTCGCGGCCTACTCGGGCACGAAGTTCGCCCGGTGCGTCAGCAATGGCACGGCCGCCCTGTTCATGTCCATGGTAGCCCTCGATATCAAGCCGGGCGATCGGGTGATCACGACGCCCATGACATGGATCGCCACGGCCGCCGCGCCCGCCACCCTCGGCGCGGAGATCGATTTCGTGGACATCGATCCCGTGACGTACAACCTCGACCCGGAGCAGCTCGAAGCGGCGATCACTCCGCAGACGAAGGCCATTGTTCCGGTTCACCTGTATGGCCAGTGCTGCGACATGGATCCCATCCTCGCCATCGCCGAAGCGCATGGACTCGCCGTGGTCGAGGACGCCTGCCACGCCCTCGGCGCCGAATACAAGGGCCGGAAGGCCGGGTCCATCGGCACAACGGGCTGTTTCAGCTTCCACGAGCAGAAGAATATCTCCACGCTCGGCGAAGGCGGTATCGTCCTGACGGATGATCCCGACCTCTTCGAGCGCATCGCGCTGTACCGCTCACACTGCACGCGTGTGTATGGGAAGAGCACCAAGTACTGTAGCCTGGACGAAACCGCCTTCCCGAAGGGCAAGCGTTTCTGGTGGCAGGATTTCGATGACACCGGCTACAACTTCCGCATGACGGACATCCAAGCGGCCGTCGGTATCGAGCAGTTGAAGAAGCTCGATATGCTCAACCAGCGCAGGATCGATAATGCGGCGTACCTCACCGAGGGCCTGAAAGACGTCCCGGGCCTCCACCTGCCGACGGTGATGCCCGGCCGCAAGCACGTGTTCCATCTGTATCCCATCATGATCGATCCCGATGCCTACGGCATGGACAAGGAAGACTTCATCTACGCCATGCTGCATGAGAAAGGCGTCAAAGTCGGCATGCACTATATTCCCCTTCACTGGACGACGGCGTTTCGGAAACGGGGATATGAGCGCGGCCAGTTCCCGGAGGCGGAGAAGGTGGGGCAACACCTCGTGACGCTGCCTATCAATCCGCGCCAAAAGAAGGAAGCCTTGGATTACCTCATCGAGAGCGTCCGCGCGCTCCAGCGGTGAGGCGCGAGACAACGCCGAGTCGCCGCTTGCTACATCGGGCCCTTTTCGTCTACTTTTGTGCCGTTATTCACCGGAAAGAAAGGGAAAGCGGCATGAAAGCACCGATCGGCATTGGAATACTGAGTTTCGCGCACGGACACGTGGGCGCCTATGCGAACGTGATGAAGGACTTCGCGGACGTGCGGCTCGTCGCCGGCTATGATGACGATAAACACCGGGGCGAAGCTGCCTGCACAGGCGTGGGCATGCGTTACAGTCCGCACATCGAGGATGTTCTCAACGACGCGGACGTGCAGGCGGTGATTGTGGGGAGTGAGACGAGCCGGCACGCGGAGTTATGCGTCGCGGCGGCCCAGGCGGGCAAGCACATCCTTTGCCAGAAGCCCATGGCGTTGAGCCTCGAAGATTGCGATCGGATGTCCGAGGCAGCAGCGCGCGCGGGTGTGGTGTTGGCCATGGCGTTCCAGATGCGCCACGATCCCGCCAACATCACGATCCGCGAACTTATCCAATCGGGCGTCCTCGGGCGAATCGGCGTGATCCGGCGTCGGCACTGCATCGGCGTGCTCTTCCAGGATTCCTTCATCAACGGCCCGACGCATTGGCACATTGAGGCCGAGAAGAACATGGGGATGTTCATGGACGACGCCACGCATCCCGCCGACTGGTTCCACTGGATACTCGGCAAGCCGGCCAGCGTGATCGCGGAGATCGATAACGTGCTCACCGACATCGCTCCGGACGACAACGGCGTGGCCGTTTTCCGGTTCTCCCAGGGCGAAATGGGAATCCTCTTCAACAGCTCGACGGTGAACGCCGGTGAGAACACCACGGAGGTGTACGGTGAAAAGGGCGTGCTCATCCAGAACTACGGGGACGGCCCTTCGTGCGGTGTCCCGCGATGTCCTGACGGGCCTGCCTTGAAGCTCTTCCGCTACGGTGCGGCCGACTGGGAGGTCCTCGACGTGCCCATTCCGGCGGATCAAGGCGTGCGCATCCGGAATGTCCCGCGCCCATGGATCGACAGCCTGCTCAATGAGACGCCGCCGCCGGCATCCGCGGAGGACGGCCGCGTGGCCGTGGAGATGATGCTGGGAGCCTATCGCGCCGCGCGTGAGGGCAGGCGAGTCACCTTCCCCCTGGAGACTTAATCCACCTCGGAAGACGTCCCAGCCCTCAGAACAGCTCCGGGATCTTAGTCATGTCCTTCTCTTCATGGCGCGCGCCTTCAGGCTCGGCCCGCGGCGTGATGTGATCGCCCACGATCATGTCGCGGTAGCCTTGTCCCGGGCCCACCATGGGATACACGTGGGCGTTCTGGTCGATGCGCACCTCAAGGAAGGCCGGGCCGTCGTATGCCAGGAAGGATTCAAGCGCGCGCTTGACGTCGCTGTTCTTCGTGATGCGTTTGGCGAAGCCGAATCCGTCGGCCTCGGCGGCTTTGACAAAGTCCTTCTTGTGTAGGGCCTTGTCCGAGCCGGAGAATCGCTCGCCGAAGTAGAGCGCCTGCCATTGGCGCACCATGCCGTCGCCGAGGTTATTGAGCAGGAGGATCTTCACGGGAACATCGTAGGTAGTCGCCGTCTCAAGTTCGCCCAGGTTCATTCTCATGCTGCCGTCGCCGTCGATATCCACAACGACCTGGCCCGGGCAGCCTATCTGCGCGCCGATGGCCGCGGGGAGCCCAAAGCCCATGGTGCCCATGCTGCCCGATGTGATGAAATGCCGGGGGCGCCGCGTCTCGATATACTGAGCGGCCCACATCTGGTGCTGGCCAACGCCGGTACAGATGATCGCCTCACCGTTTGTTAACTCGTTCAGGCTCTCGACAACGAATTGCGGCTGGATTAGGTCGCTCTTCTTGTCGTAGTCGAGGTGATGCTTCTTCTTGAGCGCCTTCACGTGGCCATTCCAGCGGGCGAAGTCTTTCTTAAATCCCTTCCCCGCATCGATAAGCGCCTGCAACGCCTGCCGGAGTTCGCCCACATAGGCCCAGTCCACCGCCTTAACCTTGCCGATCTCGGCCGCGTCGATGTCCACGTGGGCAATGGTAGCGTTCGGGGCAAACTCGTCCGCCTTGCCCGCCACGCGATCATCGAACCGAGCGCCCACAGCGAACAGGAAATCGCAATCGAGTACGGCATAGTTGGCACAGGCGGTACCGTGCATGCCGAGCATGTGCAGCGATGTATCCTCCGTCGTGTCTACCGCCCCGATGCCCATGAGCGTGGTGACTACGGGAATCCCGAAGCGCTTCGCGAAAGCCCTCAGTTCCTGAGCCGCGCCGGCGTTGATAACACCGCCCCCGGCATAGATCAGCGGGCGTTCCGCCTTCTTGAGGAGCGCCAAGAACCGGGCGGCCTCCCCCTTCGCTAGACGCTTGTCCTGCAGCTCGGCGAGGCGGTTTTCATAGCCGCGAAAATGCAGCAGGCCCTCACCTTGGAACGTGGCCAGGCAGTTCTGAATATCCTTCGGGAGGTCAATCACAACCGGCCCAGGCCGGCCGCTACGCGCGATGGCGAAAGCGGTGCGAATGGTAGGCTCGAGTTCCTCCTCCTTCGAGACAAGAAAGACGTGTTTGGCGCAGGCGCTCATGATGTTCGACACGGGCGCTTCCTGAAAGGCGTCGCTCCCGATGGCCTGGCGGGGCACCTGCCCGCACATGAGCACGACGGGAACGGAGTCCGCCATGCAATCGCGTATGGGCGTAACGCAGTTGGTGGCGCCCGGGCCGGATGTCACCATAAACACACCGACTTTGCCCGTGGCGCGAGCATATCCGGCGGCCATGAATCCCGCCCCTTGCTCGTTGGCGGGCACCACCAGCCGAAAATTGGTGTTCTTGGGATGGGCCGTGTTGTACCGGAAGATGGCGTCGTAAGTCGGCAGAATGGCGCCGCCGCTATAGCCGAAAATGGTATCGACGCCCTCGTCCGCCAGCACCTGCAGAATGATGTCGGCCCCGCTCATCTCGCGTCCCGCAAGTTTGTGCGCCTTTTGCTTCGTGCTCTTCATTAGACGGCTCCTGACCTCGCGTCGATAGCTTCCTTGCCTCACGGCTTATTGTCGAAACACAGAGCGCCGCCTGTCGGCGGCGCTCCAGTCATACTTTGCTTCGCGGTTCAACTACCCTCGGCCGGCTTCTCACTCTCAGGGACGTCGGCCGGGGCTTCCTCGGAAGTCGGCGTCTCGTCTTGGGCCGGCTCGGCGGCCGGGGCTTCTTCGGCGACAGGTTCGGGCTGTGCAGGGGCCTCAGCCGGGGCCTCAGCCGGGACCTCCGCCGGGGCCTGCTCCTCAGGCGCGGGCGGAGCCTCCGCTTGGGGTGCCTCGGCCGGTGCGCTCTCCGCGGGCGCTTCCTGAACGGGCTCCTGCGCCGCGGTGTTTCGGGCAATCACGGCCATCATCTCGTTCGCGGCGTCGGTAAGACTGCGCCCCGCCTCGACGAGCGACTTCGGCACGGCGCCCCCCAGGGCTTCGCCGATGCTGACTTTGCCGTCGCCCACGCTTCCCGCGTACTGCGTCTGCGCTTCGACTTCCTGATCGCGCTTGAACTCGGAAATGCTCAGGCCAATCTTGCGCTCATTCGGGTCGATGCTGATGACTTTAGCCATGACCTTGTCGCCGACGGACAACACTTCCTCAGGCTTGTTGACGCGCTCGGCGGCAAGCTCGCTGACATGGATCAGGCCCTCGACGCCGCTTTCAAGCCGCGCAAAGGCGCCAAAACTCACGAGCTTGGAGATCTCCACCTCGACGTGCGCGCCAAGCGGCATCGCGTCGACGATTTCCTGCCAAGGATCCCGCTCGAGTTGCTTCAATCCCACGCTGATCTTCTCGTTGACGGGGTCGATGCTGAGGATCTTGACCTCCATCTCCTGGCCCTTCTCAAGGACTTCAGAGGGGTGCGTTACCTTCTTCGTCCATGACATGTCGCTCACGTGAAGGAGGCCGTCAATGCCCTCCTCGATCTGAACGAACGCGCCGTAGTCGGTGAGGTTGCGCACGAGGCCCTTCACCGTGGAGCCCACGGGATAGCGCTCGGCAATCTGCGACCACGGATTGGGTTGCGTCTGTTTGATGCCCAGGGCGATCTTCTCAGCTTCCTGATCGACGCTGAGAACCATGATGTCGACTTCCTGGTCGAGTTCGAGCAGCTCGTTGGGATGGCGGACACGATGGGTCCAGCTCATCTCGCTTACGTGCACCATGCCTTCGATGCCTTCTTCAAGCTGCACGAAAGCGCCGTAATCCGTCATGCTCACGACGCGCCCGCGAATCACGCCGCCTATGGCGTAGCGTTGCCCGGCGGTCCTCCAGGGATTCTCCGTCTTCTGCTTCAATCCGAGGCTGATTCGCTCGGTGCGAGGGTCGAAGTTGAGTACGACGACTTCGATCTGCTGGCCAACGGACACCGCCTGGGACGGATGTTTCACGCGGCCCCAGGACATGTCGGTTACGTGCAGCAAACCGTCGATGCCGCCCACGTCCACGAACGCGCCGAAATCGGTGATATTCTTGACTTCGCCCCGAAGCCGCTTCCCGATCTCGATGGTTTCGAGCAAGCGCTTCTTCTCGCCGGCGCGTTGCTCCTCGATAAGCTTGCGGCGGCTTACCACCACATTCCGGCGGCGCTTGGTGAGCTTGATGATCTTCATCTCCATCGTTCTACCGATGTAACGATCGAGATCGCCCGTGGGCCGCCATGTGAGCTGACTGGCCGGCATGAAGGCATCAACGCCGATGTCGACTTTCAGCCCGCCTTTGACGCGGCGGACGATGCGGCCTTCAACCACGCCGTCCTCCTCGTAAATCTCTTGAATGTGCGCCCAATTCTTGATCCGGTCCGCCTTAATCTTGCTGAGGACGGGCATGCCCTCCTCATCTTCAGGCTCCTGGATGTAGAAGTCGAACTCAGCGCCCTCGACCAAAGCCGATGGATCGCTGAACTCCTCGACTTGCACAACGCCTTCGCTCTTGTAGCCGATGTCTACAAGGACCCTGTCGGAGCCCACTTCCACGATGTGGCCTTTAACGACCTCACCTTCGCGGAAGTTGAGCATGGTTTCCCCATAGAGGGCCTCCATCTCCTCGGGGGAGAACTCTTCCATCTCCTCCTCCGGGGACACGTCGTCCGTAAGATCCTCAGTAGCTGCGGGTTGATTGGCGGCCTCGTCCACCGCCGGTTGTTCGTTCACAAGTTCATCTGCCATGGGTATTCCGGTATGCCTCCTGTTCGTAGGGATTTGTCGGCCAAGCCGACAGAACGAGGAAGATACCATTTTGGCGCATGGATAGTCAAATCAAACCGCAGCACTGACTTGCACTGCGCATCGAGGGAATTGGCGAGAGCGCCGGGGCCTTAACGCGACGGAGGAGGAGTGCGCCGGAGGCGCTCGTAGATGGCGCGGACCTCGGGAGGCATTTCCTCTGCGGAGTTGTGCTTGTGGACATTCCCCTCGCGGTCGCGGAAGGTTATCGAGTGATGCGCTGAGGAGGCAGGCAAACCGCCGGCGTTTGCGCGAACACCTCGTTCTCCCATCATGCCCTCCACACGCCTGCGCTCCTCAGGCGGCATCTCGTCGAGGGAGTGATACGTGTGTGTGGCGCCATCCGCGCCCTGCACCGTGATAACGCGGCTGGTGTGCACGCCTGAGAAGCCGGACTCCGGACCTGACTGCCGGGCGCGGGCAATGGCCTCTTCCGCCCGTGCGCGCATTGCCTGCGGTATCTCGTCGAGAGAGTGATATATCTTTCCCCCGGACCTAACATCGACGGTCGGCGCCACGGACAAGCCGCGGCGCGCACCGCGACCTTGCGATCTGACAACCTGTTGTTCGCCGGCGGCCAATCCCGTCAGGGCGGACAGTCCCGAAACAAATGCCTGCACCTTTTCGGGGATCCGGCCGAAGTCGCTCGGTTCGTGCTTCTGCCAATAGGACCAGAACTGGACGCCGTTTTCCGCATCGGGCCCGAGCAACACCACGACCCAACGCCACCCGGCTCGATAGCGCCTGTAGCGACTGGCTCGTATATCTTCCTGGACGAAGACCCCGATGCGCTTAAAAGGCCCGAGCGGAAAGTCCCTGCTGGAAGGCAACACAGCGCCCATCTGCCGGACGACAAGATTCCCGTAGGGGTCCACGCTGATCGACAGGCGATTCCACAGGCAGCTCAACGGCAAGAGAATCCCAATCAGGGCCAACACGCCGGTGAGTCCCCACAACACCTGCAGCGCGAGGCCGCCTATCAGGCCGCCCATCTGGCCGTAAGTGTAGAACGCGCCGGCAATGAGCAGCGCCGCCAAAGCCGTCCCCGTGAGGCGTCCGGCCAAGGTCTTCCAGGAGGGGCGATACACCATACCGTAGGTATCGTGTTCAGCCAGTCGCCAATCTGTAAACCGGTAGATTGCCATTGCGGCTTCTCCCATCCGGCTGCCGCCCTGAGAAACAATGTCGCACATTGGGAGGCTTTCCGCAAGCTCTGGCAGGGAGTCGCCAAGGGCGCCGAAGCGAAAGCAAGGCCTACGGCTTCTGGAGAGCGGGCGGGGAGAGCCGGTACCACGTCTTGTCAACGAGAAAGACAACCGGCTTGGGCCAAGTCTTCAGCGGCGACAGATCCGGATGCTTCTTCAAGAGCGACGCGAGGGTCTTTGAGTCCCGGGCAAGAGCAACCGCAACCTGCGCCTTGTACTCCTTCTGAATCCACACTCCATCCCGAAGGCTGAACTCACGCCCTGCCAGAGTCTTCGTAGCCCCTTCAGCATCCTTAGCAGGAGCCGGACTCGCGGCGGCCCCCTGTGGTGGGGCCTCCTTACGAAACGGCCCGCCTAGGAGAGGAGTCGCCTTCTCAGTGGCTTCATTGCCCTCACGTAGGGAAGCGCCGAACGCGAGCTCGGCAGGTTCTGAAGTCGGGCTTGGCGTCACAGCCCCGCCCTCGCGATCCCCTACGGGCGCCTCCAATACGTCTGAGTAGTAGATGCTAGCGGGCCGGCTGACGAGTTCCTCTTTACCCTCGGAAACGCCTGTCCCCTCGGTGGCCGCAAGTCGTCCCGCGGCCTTCTGTATCTTCGTCTTGCCGCCTTCGGACATGCCTCGGGCTCGCTTGTGGCCGATGCGTTCCTCGGCTGCTGCATCTGGTTCCGACAACGCCTTCAATCCGCGAGTCTGGAAGGACGGCGGAGGCGGCGCCATCGCGGTACGCGCCTGTGGCGTGGGCGAGCCCGTGTCCGCGTCCTTATCCCTCAGAGGCGGAAGAGGTTGGGGCGCAGATTCATCCCGCGGCTCCTCGGCCTTGACCGCCACGGCCATCTCGGGCGCCTGGCGGGCGAAATGGCCCGTGTCACCGGCCCGAGCGCCTTGCACTTGGCCCCCGCCGCTCACGGCAGCATCCAGGGCGGCCGGGCTCTCAGCCGACGCGGAAGACTCATCGTTAACCGCCCGCTCGGTGAGCTCCTCGGCCTCAACCATCGCGTTGCGGTGCAAATCCGCGGTCTTGGCCACCTGGTAGCCGGGAAGCGCGGGACGAAGCTGCAGAAGCACTACGCCACAGACGACCGCGAATAGCGCGGCCGCGGCCAACATGGGCCACATGGCCCGACGAATGTGACGCGCACGGCCGAAGCGCACCACCCGTGGCTGCACGACGCCGCGGATGCGGCCCTCAAAGCCCTCGGGCGCGTGTTCAACCGGCAGCGCCTGGTAGAGCGTGTCCACCTTCTTCAGGGCGTCAAGCTGCCTGAGGCATTCCGAGCACCCCGCGAGGTGGGCCTCGACCTCGGCCCGCACCTCGGGCGCAAGTTCGCCGTCAAGCAGGGCCGAAAACTCTTCTCTAGTTTGTGCGCAATCCATGGCGCTTCCTCACAACACGGCCAGTGCCTGCAATCGCTCGCGCAGCATCTTCCTTGCCAAATTCAAACGCGACTTCACGGTGCCCGGCGGGCATCCAAGGGCGCGGGCGATCTCTTCATAACTCAGATCCTCGACGGTGCGCAGTACGAACGTCATACGGTAGTGATCGGGCAACTCATCGAGGCACTCTTGAAGGAGTTCGTTCAACTCGTGTTCCTGCGCCTCCGCCGCGGGATCCCGGCTGGTGGCTGTTGCGTGTTGGGCGTAGCCGGGGGCGGCCGCCTGCAAACTCTCCAGCGAGGTGGCTTTGTCCCGCCCTTTGCGTCCGGCGTCGCGTAGCCGGTTTCGGGCGAGGTTAGCCGCGATGCTGTATAGCCACGTATACACTCTGGCCTCGCCTTTGAAGGCGTCCAAGCCGCGATAGGCCCGGACAAAAACCTCCTGGGACACATCGAGCGTGTCCTCATGATTTCCGAGGAAGCGATAGACAACGTTGTAGACGCGGTCCTTGTACCGCCGGACAAGCTCGTCGAAGGCCGAAGTGTCGCCCTTACGGCACTCTGCCACGAGTCCGGCATCCGAGTGCCCTCTCGCTTCTCTCAATAGGACCAAGATCTTGTTCCCGTCCACATGGGACGTTGTCCGTATCTTCCCTACAATCAATAAGACACCGAATAGCCGCGCAGGTTCGACTCCATTTTACACCCGGCCCGTTTCAAACGCTCTCCCCGCGCGCCGGGGCACACCTGAACCAAATGCAAATGGCTCGAGATAAAGGGCTTGGGAGAAACTAGCGGCGCCGGGCAACGACGAAGAAGCAGTCGGCAAGACGCTGATTGAGGCGGAACGCCGCTTCGCGAAGCAGCTTCTTCATCGGATTCACTGGCGGGTTGTGCATGCCGAAGCGGCGCTCGACGACCTCGAAATCGGGGGCGAGCAGCGCCTCGACCTCTTCCGGCGTGTAGAACACGGAGCAGTGTTCCATACGCACCTTGCCTTCGATGGCGTTGTAGCGGTTGAACCACTGAAAGGGGTTCCGCCCGGCGAGAGCATCGAGGCGCCTGCCGAGGGCAAGGGCGCTCGGCGCTTCAACAACGAGCAGGCCGCCGGACTTCGTGACGCGCGCTATCTCCGTGAGGGCGTGACGCGGATTGTAGAGGTGCTCGATAACGGAGGCGAAGAGCACGGCGTCGAAGAACGCATCTTCGTAAGGCAAGGACTCGGTATCGACGTCGCACGCTTTGGCCAGCACTCCCTTGCGCCGGCCGAGCTCGACGTCTCCTTCGAGGTCGAGTCCGTGGAGTTCCTCGGCGAAGCGATCGAGGATGGTAGCACCCAAATCGCCCACGTCGCCGCCGCCGCCGATGTCCAGGCACCGCTCGACCTTCTCCGCCATGTGGGCCGCTAGAAGCTCGAGGAGAATTCGGTGGCGGCGGGCGTGAAACCGCCGGTATGCATCGCGGGTCTCATCCATCCGAAACGGCATTCCCTTCGTTCGCCGTACACTAGAGCACGGCCGGAAAACGATTGTAGGTCTTTCCGCGGTAACAGCTCAAACGCTCCGCCCCCCTAGCCGCGTAATTCAGGCCAAGTCAACGCCCGGTGGATGCTGGTTGGAAACGGCCGAGAATCTCGCTAGAATCAGGGGAAATTCCAACGGATTCAGGAGGCAATATTAGTATGTCCAGTATCGACGCGGCGATGGATTACGTGCGCACCAATGAAGAGCGTTACCTGGCGGAGCTGAAGGAATTCTTGTCCATACCGAGCATCTCGACGCTGCCCGAAAACAAGCAGGACGTGGAACGCGCGGCGAAGTGGCTTGCGGATCAGTTGGAAGCCATCGGCATGAAGCGCGTGCAGATTCTGGCCACGCCGGGGCATCCCGTCGTCTACGCGGAGAGTCTCGAAGCACCGGGCAAGCCGACTATCCTTGTGTACGGCCACTATGACGTCCAGCCGGTTGATCCTATCGACGCGTGGGACACCGACCCTTTCGAGCCGACGATTCGGGACGACAACATCTACGCCCGGGGCGCATCGGATATGAAGAGTCAAATCGTGGCCCAGCTCAAGGCCGCGGAGGCCCTGGCGACGCAAGGCGGACTGCCCGTCAATTTCAAGTACCTGCTGGAGGGCGAAGAGGAAATGGGCTCGCCCAATCTCGTCCCGTTCATCGAAGAGCACGCCGACCTCATGAAGGCGGACGTGGTGCTCAACTGCGATACGGGCATTCTCGGCCCGGACCTCCCGGCCATCGTCTACGCCTTGCGGGGCCTCGCCTACTTCGAACTCGAGGTCCATGGGCCGGCCAACGATCTCCATTCCGGCACCTTCGGCGGCGTGGTCCACAATCCGGCGCAGGTCCTGTGCGACCTTCTATCAGGCATGCATGATGCTCAGGGCCGCGTGACGCTGCCGGGCTTCTACGACTCGGTGCGCTCCCTGGACACGGAGGAGCGGGAAGCCCTTGCGGCACTGAATCTTTCGGACGTCAAATGGCAAGCCTTGGCCAAGACGCCGGCCCTTTGGGGCGAAGCCGGCTACACGGCAACGGAGCGCGCAGGAGCAAGGCCGACGCTCGAGGTCAACGGCATCTACGGCGGCTTCACCGGAGAGGGCTCGAAGACGGTTATTCCCGCCAAGGCCATGGCGAAGATCTCGATGCGCCTCGTGGCCGACCAGGACGAGTTCGCGGTGCGCGAACAGCTTGACGCGTATCTCGAAGCGCATGCCCCGGATACCGTGACGTGGAGCGTGCGCCAGTTGGCGGGCGGCCCGGGCGCCATCATGGATCGCAACTCACGATACATGCGCACGGCCGTGAGCGCGCTTTCCGAGGTCTTCGGCAAGGAGCCGATATTCAAACGCGAGGGCGGCAGCGTGCCGATCGTAGGCACGCTCCAGCGCATGCTGGGCATCGACTCAGTGATGCTCGGATTCGGCCTGCCGGACGACGGCATCCATGGCCCCAATGAGAAGCAGCACCTCCCCACGTTCTACCGGGGAATCGAGACTTACATCAGGTTTATGGCGTCGCTCTAGCGCGAATATCTAACACGTAGTTGTCTGCGCCCCGCTTTTCTCACCTGCTGTCCAACGGGAACGGGCTTGGTGGCGACAAGCCGTCGAGGAAATCATGAGACGATCTGCCAAACTCCCTTGCGGCAGACCCTTGAGATACGCCCGTTCCGCATGACATGCGTGCAGTCTCGGTACGCGGCTGCGAGAAAAGCGGGGTAGGTGGGCGGGCGAAAGAGGCGACGCGACTGGCTATTAGAGGTGTTCGTCGAAGAATCGCGCCGCTTTGGAGAAGACCAGCCTGCGTAGGAAAGGCTTGTACTGCAGGAATCCATGGTTCTGGCCGGCCACGGGCATGTAGTCGACAGGGACGCCGACTTCGTCGAGTGCGGCAACCAGGTCCTTAGCTTGTTCCTCCGGGCATATGACGTCGGCCTTGCCATGGACAATGAGCGTCGGGGGCTCGGAGCCGTCGACGTAGTTAATCGAGGAATACAGGTGCAGTTCCTCGATGTCCGCATCGGGCCCGAGTCCCGCGAAGATACCTATCACCGCCTTGTACAAGTCGCTCGTGTCCATCGTCATGTCGTACATGCCGTAGACATAAACGGCGGCTTGGACGGCGCTCGACACTTCCTGCGGCTCGCCGTCGCGCCATTCATCGTCGCTGGCCATAACGGCAAGAGAAACCAAGTGCGCGCCGGAACTCGAGCCAAAGATCCCGATCCGATCCGGGTCAATATCGTATTCCTCAGCGTGAGCACGAACCCAGCGGATGGCATCCTTAACGTCATCTACTTGGTCGCCCACGTCCACGGTAGGATTGCGCCGAAACTCAACGGTTGCCGCAGCCACCCCCCGGAAGGCCAACCGCTTGCAGTAATCGCGATAGTCACGCTTTGAGAGAAACCTCCACGCCCCGCCGTGCACGAAAAGCACGACCGGATGCGGCCCGTCGGCCCAGCGGGGAAGGTATAGATCCAGCGTAACGGGTGCCCCGTCCACTTCCTTATAGGGCACCCACAGTTCTTCCTCATAGGGAGCTAGATTGAACAGCCCTGTTGGAACACAACAGAGCAGTGTCAGCGAGATCAACAACGCCATGTATGATTACCTTTCACCATCAAGGAAATACTACCTCATTGCCCCCCAAAACGTTACGGACTCAAGCACGAGCGCTTCAACGGAAACGCCGTTTTCATCAAGCAGCTCGCGCGCGCATGCCGCAACACGGTTGAATGGGTGCGGGGTCGATGGTATCATCGACCCGTTCCAACGCAAGGGGCATCACGCGTGCCGGAAATCAGCGAAAGCCACGCCGCAGATCTGGAGAAGCCGCGCACTTTTGTGCCGATCCGGACCACTTCGCTGCGTGCAGACACACTCACCGCCTTCGACCTTTTCCTAAAGCCGGACAACGGCCAGGAGCCCGTCCTCTACCGCGAGCGCAACCTCCCTTTTACGGAGGGCGTACGGCAGCGACTCGAGGACAGCGGTGTTGTCCAGCTCTACATAGACACAAGACAGGAGCGGGAGTACCAGCACTACGTCGAGGAGAATCTCGGGACAATTCTCGAGGACACGACGGTTCCGATGGAAGAGAAGACGGAGCTGTTGTATTCGACTGCCAACATCCTGCTGCGGGAAATGGTCGAGGATCCGGAACGAGGAAGCGGTATCAGGCGAAGCAAGGACCTGGTGAATAGCACGGTCAACTTCATGGCCGACCAGAAGAACGCCTTTCACCACCTGATGAAGGTAACCTCCTACGATTACTATACTTATACGCATAGCGTGAACGTGTTCTTCTTCAGCGTGGCCCTGGCCCAGCGCGCCGGCTATAACGACCGGCGCCTTCTCAATGATTTCGGCCAAGGCGCGCTACTGCACGATATTGGAAAAAGCGTCATCGATCCGGCCATTGTGAACGCCAAGGGCAAGCTGACGGACCGCCAATGGAGCATACTCAAGCGGCACCCCATCTATGGCCACGAGCTATTGGATGTGCCGGGCGGCCTGGCCGACATCGGCCTCGACGCGGTGCGCCATCACCACGAGAAACTGAGCGGCCGCGGATATCCCGACCGCCTGACAAAGACACGGATTTCCCCATTGGTGCGCATCGTCACAATCAGTGATATCTTCGATGCATTGACAACGCGCCGGGTGTACAAAGAAGCGTTGAGTTCCTTCGACGCATTGAAGGTGATGAGAGCCGAGATGGCGGACGACATAGATCAGGACGTCTTCCGCCTGTTTATCCAGATCCTAGGCACTCCTGAAGACACTTCCTGATAGGCGCTCGGCGACCCGCCAGCCCTACCAACCTCACGCGGGCAAGTCCGCCAAGATGTCCACACCGGCACTGGTTCCGATGCGATTCGCGCCCGCCTCAAGCAGCGCCCTGACATCGCCGTAGGTGCGAATCCCTCCGGCCGCCTTCACGCCAAACTTGGCCCCGACCACCCGGCGCATCAAAGTCACATCCTCCACGGTGGCGCCCGAGTGCCCGAAACCGGTGCAAGTCTTTACGAAGGCCGCGCCGGCCCGAACGCTCATCTCGCAAACCGTTATCTTCTCCTCCGTGTTGAGATAGCCCGTTTCGAGAATGACCTTTACGGGCACCCCCGGCACCGCCCGAACCACGGCACCGATCTCTTGCTCCACAAACCTCGGGAAACCCGACTTCAGCGCCCCGATGTTGATAACCATATCGACCTCGGCGGCACCGTTGCGCACCGCATCACGGGCCTCTTCCACCTTGATGTGGGCGGCATTCGCTCCAAGCGGAAATCCTATTGTGGGATTGACGCGCACGGACGTGCCTGCAAGCCGTTTGGCGCAGTAAGACGTCCAAGCCGGATTTATCGAAACCGACGCGAATCCGTTCTGCACGGCCTCGTCACAAAGTTCGGTGATATCCACCTGGGTGGCATACGCTTTTACAAGCGTATGATCGATCAGGCCTGCAAGTTCTGCGCGAGTCAAGAATCCGACCTCCTACACCGCCGGGAACGGCTAACGAGAGCACACCGGGCCACCCGCCCGCAGAGGGCGCGCGTCCCCGGTGTCAATATCCGGATCCGGCAGGACAGTTTCAAATCCAAGAAAGCCATCCAGCAGCGAACACTGGCCACGCCAGCTCCCAGGGACAGGCCTCCGACGGGCGTGTCCAGGAGTCAAATGGCTGGGGAGTGCTCCCGATGCCGGCGGGCATGGATCGTCCTAATAATGCCGTCCAGCCCATTGACAAGCAGCCGATTCCGCTGTATCTTGGAGTTGCGTTCTCAAGGCTGTGGCGTTCCTGGGATCTTGGCTGGCTCGAAATCTAGCTCGGCAGGGGGTCGTGCTCTCCTAACTACGCCATTATCGTATAGGGAGGGGAGTGCCATGTCACGAGGGATTGAAGTAACGGCTGGGCGTCTTCTGCTTGTGTCTCGAGTGCTTCTTCTGCCCGCCCTGATTTGGGCGACAACCATCCGGCCCGCGTATGCTGCGGATCTCGATGTTACGGGGGACGCGTCGCTCACGCCGGGCGCCTATTCCTACGAGAACGTCTGGGTGCGCGACGGCGCGACGCTGACGCTCGAGGGCGACACCGCCGCGGGCACGGGCGTGACTATCACGGCCACAAGCATCACCGTCGAGGACGGCGGCGTCATCTCGGCCGATGATCAGGGCTATGAGGCCGACGAGGGGCCGGGCGCCACTACGAATAGCTCGTGCGGCGCCGGCCACGGCGGACGAGGCGGACAAGGCTACAGCGGAACACCGGGAGAACCTTACGGCTCCGCCACAATGCCCACGACGTTGGGGAGCGGCGGTTCGAGCGGCGCCGGCGGCGGGGCCATCCGGCTGGACGTCGCCGGTACGCTTACGGTTGACGGGGACATCACCGCAAGTGCCTTGTCTTTTACCGCCGGCTCCGGGGGCAGCGTATACATCACGACGGCCGCATTTGCAGGCACGGGCGCCATCCAAGCTAATGGCGGGAGCACGCCCTGTCCAAGCTGCACCGCTTTGCATACCGGTGGGGCCGGCGGCCGGGTGGCGGTGTACTACACGTCCAACAGCTTCACCGGAACCATCGAGGCCAAGCCGGGCGCAGGCAACCAAGGGGGCGCCACCACCGAGTTCCAGACTGGCACGGTGGGCCTGTTCGACGTGTCCAATCCGGCCCAAGTACATCTCTACACCGGCGACTCCTGGCGTTTTCAGGCCAGCGATGTGGACAAGGACGCCATCACTTATTACAGCATTACCGCTGAAGATAGTGAGCTAATCGCTGAAAACGGCGTCGAAATCGTTGTCACGGACGCCTTCACGATTTCCCGCACCGAAGATCCGGCCATATCCACGCTCTGGCTCTATGACGACGCCGGAACGCTGACGGTCTCCGCCGGCACGTTGAGCCTAGGCGAAGGCTGCACCATCGACGCAGACAGTAGAGGGTACACGACCAACGAAGGGCCTGGGGCGCCGACGGAAGGCGCATGCGGCGCCGGCCACGGCGGACGAGGTGGATGGGGCGTCAGCGGAATACCGGGCGAACCTTACGGTTCCGCCACAATGCCGACCACTCTGGGCAGCGGAGGCGACGGCGGCGCGGGCGGCGGCGCCATCCGGCTGGATGTCTCAGGCACACTCACGGTTGACGGGAACATCACGACGAATGCCGCGTCTCACACTGCCGGCGCCGGCGGCAGCGTCTACATCACAACGGCCACTTTCGCCGGCACAGGCATGATTCAAGCCAACGGCGGCAGCACGCCTTGCCCAAGCTGCACCTCCTTCCATGCCGGCGGCGCGGGCGGCCGTGTGGCCGTGTATTACACGACAAACAGCTTCACCGGGACGGTTGAGGCCAGGCCGGGTGGCGGCAACCAAGGGGGCGCCACCACCGAGTTCCAGAGCGGCACGGTGGGCCTGTTCGATATTTCCAATCCGGCCCAGCCCCACCTCTACACTGGCCACAGCTGGTGGTTCCAAGCTAACGACCTGACGAAGAACACCAGCCTCCACAACATCACCTCAGTGGACTCGGCCATTGTCGTGGAGGCTGAAGCCAATCCGGTGATCATCACCGGCACATGGGACTTATCACGCTCGGACACGGAGTCGGCAACAACCGTCGAGCTGTACGAGACGACGGGCACGATTCATATCCAGGCCGGCGCCATGAATCTCGGCGAGGGCTGCACCATCGACGGTAACGAGAACGGCTATTCTGCGAATGAGGGGCCGGGGGTGGGCGATCCGCTGGCCGGATCGAGCCATGGCGGCCTCGGAGGCACGGGGGCTCACGCAGCGAGTCCTGGGCCAACCTATGGCTCGCGCCTCGAACCTACGGCTCTGGGAAGCGGCGGGGGCGGCACGAGCGGCGATAAAGGCGGCGGCGCCGTGCGCCTTGATATTGAAGACACGCTCACGCTCGACGGCGACATCCTCGTGAACGGCGTATCAGGCGGCGCGGGAGGCAGTTCCGGAGGCAGCGTGTACATCACGGCCGGGGGCGTTGATGGAGCCGGCTATATCTGCGCCAAGGGGGCCAGGGGAGGATGTCCCAGTTGTTCCCGCACAGCGGGCGGCGGCGGGGGAGGGCGCATCGCCATACATTTCGGCGAATTGGCCTTCACCGGCACAGCGGAAGCCCCGGGCGGACTAAGCAACACCGGAGGGACAAGCGGCGAAGACGGCAGCGTCGTGTGGATGCGCGAAATCCCCATCGAGATCGGCGAGACTTCCGAACTCGAGCACGAGTCCTTCGTGGAGTACGTCTATCGGCTCGACTGGGCGGGCCCGGACACCGACATCGTTCTCGTCCGGCTGACGCCGCTGGACGCCGAAGGGGAATGGACGCTCTTGGGCAAGTACAAGTTGCCGCCATCGGCCGGCGACACCGACTGGATAGGCCAAGGCCCCTCGCAGGACGCCATCCAAACCTACGAGATGCTCGTGCCGCTTTCCACGCCGGGCGCATATTACTTCACTGTGCTCAACGAGGTCTTCACCAAAGCCGCGCCGAGATTCCGCGTGGAAGTGGTTGACGTAAACCGCTACGTGCCGAACCTCACCGTGGGAACGGGGAGCAACTCCGGCGCCACCACCGTGGATATCATGGCCGCGGGCCTGGACGACGGCGTGGTGGTCGAGCTGCGTACGTCAGGCGGCGCGGTTCTCGGCAGCTACAATCCTCTGATCGTGGGACAACTCGGCTTAACGGTGCAATTCGATCTGGCCGGCCTTGCCCCGCAAGTGGCGGATGTCGTGCTGGTTTGGGGCGATGGCCACGAGGAGACTATAACCGGCGGATTCGAAATAACGGGCGCTGACCCCGGCGTCTTCGAACTGAGCGCGGAAGCGCCCTCGGCAGTCAGGGCGCTCCGCACCTACACGCTTTGGATTATCGTCAAGAATGTTGGCGGGAGCGATCTCCCGGCGCCTATCATCCGGGTCGAAAGTGAAGAGGAGCTGATGATGCGGACCTCTTCGGAGTCGCCCTACCGGCAAGGCCCCTTGTACCTTCTGGCCACGCGTAGCACACTGCCCGTTACAACGCTTCCGCCAAGCACGGAGGTGCGCATCCCCATTGAGTTCATGCCCGAGGGAAGCGCTCATGACAATCTCCATTACCGCGTGGCGATCGTGGAGGAAACCGACACTTCCTTCGATTGGGGCGACCCGAGCAAAGCCGAGGCGCCCACGGGGATTAATGCCGACGCCTGGGACATCATCTGGGATCAGCTCACGGCGGATCTCGGCGCCACGTGGGCCGACTTCGCAGATCGAATGCGGGACGACGCAGACTACCTGGCGGACATGGGCAATCCCCAGCGCGAATTGGCCCGTTTTCTTGATCTCGAGTTCCAGAATGCGGCAGCCAGCACACTCACCCATTCTTCGCAATTGGCCATAGTCGACGCGTACACCACCGTGCCGAAAATACCGATTGTCTTCGAGCGGCAATTCAAGAACACCATTGACACGCGTTCCGAAGCGGGCGCCTTTGGCCTGGGATGGACCCACAGCTATGAATACGCTCTGAGCTTCCCGGAAACGGGCGTGGCGGAGGTGAGCGTTCCCGGAGGCATGGTGCGCAGATTCCGGCTCTCGCCGCGGGGCGACTGGCAGTCCGATCGCCACGATTTCGGCTCCTTCGAGGAGATTGCCGGCGGATATCGACTCACCGATCGCGGCCGGGTAGTCCAGACCTTCGATGCGTCCGGCGCGCTCGTATCGATTATGGACGGTGACGGCATCGGCGTGACGCTCTCATACAACGCCGGCAACCTTTCGACCATCACGCATACGAACGGCGATGTCTTCTCTCTGACGTACAATGGCAGCGGATACATCAGCGCCCTCCAAGATCATGCAGGGCGTACCACCGCGTACACTTACGCGGGCGATCAGTTGACCTCTGTAGACCCACCCGAAGCCGCGGCCACTACGTACGCCTACGACACCACGGCGGGGGCCGCCCGGAACGCCCTTCAGGCGGTGCACTACCCCGACGGGACAGAGCGCGCCTTCACCTACGACACCGCCGGACACCTGGCCTCGCACTCCCGCGACGGCGGGGCTGAAGCCCTCGCTTATGCCTATCCGCAGGTGGGCGTCGTGCGAGTCACCAACGCAGACGGAGCTGAAACATCGTTCGCTTTGGATGGCGATGACTTATTACTCCAGGCTATCCGGCCTCTCGGCGAGACAACCGAGTACCACAACACCTCCACGGGACTTCTCAGCCAACTTGTCGCGCCTGACGGCACCGTCAAGGGGATCGATTACGACGACAGCGGCAATCCTATGGCGTTGTACGACGCCCTCGGCAACGAGGCACTCACCCAGTTCATGCCGCAGAAGCGTCTGCTCGAGCATCTACGCGACGCCAACGACGCCGTCAGCACCTACGAGTATGACGACACAGGCAACCTTGTCTCGAAGACGTATCCAGACGGCTCGACGTGCGCCTTCACGCGCGATGATTCCGGCCTTATCGAGCAGATCACGAACCGCCGGGGCGGCGTGGTCAACCTGACACGAGACACGCGCGGCGCCATCACGCAGCGAGAGATCGTCGGCGAACGCACCGTGGACATCGCCTATGACGCCACGGGCCGGCCGACACAGTTCACGCAGGATGCCACGAGCATCGCCGCGACTTACGATGAGCAGGATCGGCTCACGCAGATCCAGTACCCGTCCGGCCATACAATCACCTACGAATACGATGACATGGGCAAACGCTCACGCATCACCACCGATGACGGCTTGGACGTGAACTACGTCTACGACGCCGTGGGCCGGTTAAGCCAACTCCGAGACGGGACGAACGCCTTGCTCGTCGAGTACACCTACGATACCGTCGGCAGAGTGGCCACCGAGACTCGAGGCAACGGCACGTACACGACCTACGCCTACGACCTGAGTGGCCGCGTCACGGACATCGTGCACTGCGCGCCCGATGCCCAAGTCCTCGACCAACTCGCCTACGAATACGATGAAATGGGCCGCTGCGTTGCTGTAGGCGACCTGACGGGTGAAACCGACTACAACTATGATGCCGCGGGCCGCCTTGTGAGCGTCACCTATCCGGACGCCAGTGTCGACACCTATACCTATGACGCCCTGGGCAATCGAACCTACGCCGTCATCGACGGCGCGGCCCAGACGTATACCGTCAACAGCCTGAACCAGTACACCAATGTGAACGGCGTCGCCCATGTGTACGACGACGACGGCAACCTCGTCGACGACGGCGCCGCAACGTACGCCTACGACGCGCAGAACAGGCTCACGGAGGTAGCCGCGGCCTCGGGCACATGGGCCTACGCGTACGACGCCCTAGACAACCGCGCGAGCGTGACGAAAGGCACCGAAACGACGGCCTTCCTCAACGATCCCGCGATGTTGGTGAACGTCGTCGGTGAGTACAACACGAGCGGCGAACTCGTCGCCCACCACGTGTTCGGCCTGGGATTAGTCGCGCGCGTTGACACAGGCGGCGGCACGTACTACTACGGCTTCGACCGCCCCGGCAACACGCGCCTGATCACGAACGGCGCAGGCGCCGCGGTTAACACGTATCAGTACACGCCTTTCGGCGTGGTTCGCCAGGCCACGGAAGGTATTGCAAATCCCTTCGGCTTCCGCGGCGCCGAGGGCACCGTCACCGATGAGAACGGCCTTCTCTTCATGCGCACGCGCTACTACGCGCCCGCCCTCGGCCGCTTCCTCTCCCCCGACACAATTGACATTCAGGGCGGCTTGAATCTCTATGCCTATGTCGGCAACGACCCGATCAACTTCACCGATCCGGCAGGCACGCAAGAGGCGTGGGTCCCCGTAACCTACATCGACACCGGCACAAACTGGGACAAGCTATTCCCCACCGATTCTCCGCCGCCCCCGAGTCCGCAGCCCAATAATCCGCCGGACAACAATCCGCCAAACAACAACCCGGCCCCGGAAAACACGCCGACACCGAATACCAATGGCGGCAAGCCCATCGAGGTGTTCCCATCGGTGTACGAGATCCTCAACGAGGACGTCCGAAACCTTTTTGACTTGAAGATCATCCCCGAGGTCGTCGCGCCGGGCGATCCGAATGAGAAGGCAACATCCGGCTACGGAACGGATCACATCATCCAGGCCGATGAAGTGATCCACTACACGGTGTATTTCGAGAACGTGCCCACCGCTTCCGCGCCCGCCCAGGAGGTGGTTATTACGGACCAACTTGACACGAACCTGGACGTAAGCACGCTCGAGCTGACAGAGATCGTCTGGGGCGATGAGAGCGTTCCCATCGCGGCAGGAAGCTCCTCATTGAATACGCGGCAGACGATCTCCGACTACCGCGCCGACGTGGACAAGCTATGGTGGGTTGACATCGAGGTAGGCGTCGACGGCGCCGGCGAACTCTCCTGGACCTTCCAGACGCTCGAGCCGTCCACGAATAACCTGCCGTCCGACGTGCTGGCCGGCTTCCTGCCCCCCAATGATGGCACAGGGCGCGGTGAAGGCCACGTCTCATTCACCATAACGCCCAAGGCGGGGCTGGCCCCCGGAACCGTCATCACGAACGAGGCAACCATCGTCTTCGACGTGGAGGCCTCCATCGACACAAACCGAGTCACCAACACGATTGCCGCCCCCTGCGACCTGGAGGCGCCTGCCGGCGTTCAGGCGTCCGATGGTAGTTTCTCCGACAAAGTGCAGGTGACCTGGACTGAAGTCGGCGATGCCGCCGAATACCAGGTGTATCGGAGCGATACAGGCACCGCCGGCTCCGCCACATCGATAAGCGATTGGATCACCGGCACGCAGTATGACGACACCACGGCAGAGTCGCCGACGGCAACATCGGGTGGCGGATGCAGCGGCGGCGGGCAGGCCGCCCATTATTACTACTATTGGGTCGTAGCCCGCGACGCTACCGGCTGTGAGAGCGACATGAGTTCCTCCGACATGGGCCATCGCGGGGCTGGCAAAATCGCTGCGGCGGCGGCGGTCGGCCTACCCTTCCTTACGGGTGGGTCCCTTGGCGACAGCCTGCTCGCGGCGCTTGTCATGCTGGCCCTTGCGGTAGCGGAGGGGCGGCGTAGAGCCAACCATCGTAAAGGGGCCGCATAGCCAATCGAGCAAACCCGCGCGCCGGATACGTCGGGCCGACGTATCCGGCTTCTCTTTGCGTGCATACTCACGAATCCCGCTTTCCGCCGCGAGGTCGGTCGGCGGCGGGTGTTCCATCGATCGGCGCGGCCGAGTTATCCCGCGAACGACAAAGTGGGCACGCATGCCGCCGCCTGTGCCATAATGGCCGCCGAAAGGGCCTAATGAACTGGGTAGACAGCGAGAGATGACGATGGACGAACAAGAGATCCTGGCTTCGCTGCTCAAGAAGCCTATGCACAAGCGTCTCCTTGGCTACTTCAAATTGAGCGGGCCGGGATATCTCCAAAGCGCTATGACGTTGGGCGGAGGCTCGATCGCAGCCTGCATGACCTTCGGCTCATTGTTGGGCTATGAGTTGCTCTGGGTACAGCCCCTAGCAATCATCCTTGGCTACTTCGTATTGGCGGCCGTGGCAAAGCAGGTCTGCCACACAGGCGAGCGGCCATACCGGGCATTTGGGGAGCGGCTTCATCCCGCGCTGGCGATCCTGTGGGGAGCAAGCGCACTCCTGGCCACCCTCATCTGGCATTTCCCCCAATACACTCTGACCGCGAACGGGCTGGTCTCCCTAGGTCAAGGTATCGGCATCAACCTCGACACCGGCGCGGGGAAGTGCTTCATCGGGGCGTTGCTCCTGGCCTCGGCATGCGCGGTCGTGTACCTCTACAATGCAGGCTCGCGCGGAGTGAAGATCTTTGAATTCCTCGCGAAAACCCTCGTATGGACCATCGTGGCCGCCTTCGCCTTCGTAGCCATCGCCACCGGCATCCAGTGGAAACGCCTGGCGCTGGGGGTGACAGGCGTTACCTTCATCCGCGACGTGATGGATGGCGGCATCATGCCCGAGGCGCGCATCCCCATCGTCGGGGGCCTGGCCGCCGCGCTCGGCATCAACATGGTCTTCCTCTATCCGTATACACTTCTCAACAAAGGCTGGGGAAAGAAACACAAGGAATTGGCCTATTTCGACCTGCTTTCGGGCATGGTCGTGCCGTTCTTGTTCGCAACATCCTTTCTGATGCTTGCCGTCGCCAACACCATCGGCCCCAAAGAGGGAACGGCCGGCGCGCTCACGCGGAACATCATGGACATTGTCCCCGTGCTGGGCCCGACCTTCGGCCAGTGGCTTGGGAATGAGGCACTGGGCAACGGGGCGGCGCTCCTCCTGATCGGGCTCGGAATGGTGGCGGTCGGCTTCACGACGATCATCACGCACATGCTGGCATGCGGCTTCATCGGCTGTGAGATGTTCAACTTCCCGCACGACGGCAAGGCGAAGTTCTGGTTTTCGCTACTGCCCGTCATCGGCGTGTACGGCGTCGCCATGCAAGGCTTCCCCTGGCAGGCAGCCATCACCGCATCAAGCCTGAATGCGCCCCTGCTGCCGCTGGCCGTGCTGTGTTTCATGGTCCTGCTCAACAGCAAGTCCTTCATGGGGGAGGCGCGCCCCAAAGGGGGAATGCGGATCTTCTGGGCCGCCATGCTGATGTGTTCGGTTGTCGTGATGTCTATTGCCGCCTATTACAGCTTGACGGGCAACTGGCGCAGACTCATGGAACACTTGGATAAGAGCCCAACCCACGTAGCGTGGGCGGCCGTTGAAGAGGAGAATGCCGCGATGGACGATAACGGCGGGGCCGCGGCAGAGAGGCCGTTCGAGGTCTTCAGGCACGCGGCCATGAACACCGACTTCGAGTTCCGCGTGTTCGCCCGCGAGGGCGATGCGGATATGCAGGAGGCGGCCCGAATTGTCCGAGAAGCCTTCAACGCGATTGACGACGTCGAGGCCCGGTTCAGCCGCTGGCGTGCGGACAGCCAGATCACGTATATCAATAACCGCGCGGCACAGGGGTCCGTCGCCACGGCGCCCGACCTGCTGGATCTGATCCTGTTCGCGCAGCAGGTCCATCGCGACACGCACGGCGCCTTCGACCCGACCGTCGGCCCACTCATCAAACTCTGGGGATTCTACAAGGGAGAGGGCCGCTTGCCGGGCGAAGGGGAGTTGACGGAAGCCTTGGCAAGAGTAGGCATGGAGAAGATTGCCGTCGACCGGACAGAGAAGACGGTTGCGTATGGCCAACAGGGCATTCTGCTCGACTTGGGCGGCATTGGCAAGGGCCTGGGACTGGATCGTGCGGCACAGGTTCTCAAGCAGTACGGAGTGACTTCCGCAGCCCTCCACGCAGGCACCAGCACCGTTGTAGCCATCGGCGCGCCGCCCGGAAGGCCTGGTTGGACAGTCCGCATCAGAAATCCGTATAATACAGTGTCGTGGCTTGACGAGGTCGTTCTCCGGGACGAATCTCTATCCACATCAGGCAGCTACGAAAAGTTCTTCGAGTTGCAGGGCAAGTCATATTGCCATATTTTCGACCCACGCACGGGCATGCCCGTGGAGGGAATGTTGAGCGCCACGGCCATCGCGCCGTCGGGCATGGAAAGTGATGCGCTCAGCACGGCCTTTTTTGTGATGGACGAAGAGGAGACGCGGCGGTACTGTGAGCGGCGCCCGGGAATTCGCGCGATTCTCGTCCCGACTCCCAGCGGAGAGTCCCCCGTACCGCTCCGAATCAGCTTCCCTGAAGAAAGGAAGTTACCATGAGTGACGATGTATCCAGGCGGGACTTCATCAAGGTGGCCGGCACGACCGTCGGGGCCGCCATCGCGACCTCCTATGCGCCGCTATCCTACGCCGCCAACGAGAAGGTGCGGGTCGGCTGTATCGGCACCGGCGGCCAAGGCTCATTCCACATCCGCTACGGCCTGAGCAGCGCGAGTAATATTCAGATCGTGGCCGTCTGCGACGTGTTCCGGCCCCATCTCGAGGGCGCTTACCAGGTGGCGGGCGGAGGCGACATCAAGAAATACATGGACTACCGCGAAATGCTCGAAAAGGAGCAGCTCGACGCGGTCGTCATTGCCACGCCGCTACACACGCACTTCCAGATCACATCGGACTGTCTGGATGCCGGCAAGTTCTGCTTCACCGAGAAAACGATGTGCTATGACCTGGAGCAGAGCCGTGAGCTGGTAAGGAAGTGCCACCAGACAGGACTTTTTGTCCAGGTCGGGCATCAGCGGCGCGTCAATCCCATGTACAACAAGGCAATGATGCTGGCCCGGACGGAGGGCGTCCTCGGTCGGATCAACCATATCATGTGCCAGTGGCACAGAAACGATGACTGGCGCCGCCCGGTTAACTTGAACTACCAGTTGAGCCCGGAGGAAGCGCGTTGGATCACCAACCTCGAACGGCACCTCAATTGGCGCATCTATCGGGAGTACTCCGGCGGGCTGATGACCGAGCTGGCCACGCACCAGTTGGATATCGCCGCGTGGTTCCTGGACACCATGCCGAGCCGCGTCACGGGATACGGCGGGCTCGACTACTGGCGCGACGGCCGTACCGTCTTCGACAACGTCAATCTCGTCTATGAATTCGACATCACGCCCGAATCCAGAGGCTATCGCGCCATTAACGCGCGGAATCCCTACCAGGACCGACGGGCGATCAACGAGCCCTACACCGTGCGCGCCGCGTTCAGTTACATCACGGCGAACGGCCAGAAGGGCGCTTCCGAGATGATCGAGGGGGATCAGGGCGCGTTTCAACTTACCGAAACGGGCGGCCTGTTCTTCCCTGAGGCCACCGCGGAGGTGCGATGGGCGGATCAGGGCATGCGGGATGCGGACGCGCAGAACGCGTCCATCATTACATCCGGCGGCACGCGCGAAATGACGAACAAGGCCCTGGCGAACGCCAAGGAGATCACGGTCGACAATGACAAGTCAGTCGATCAGCTCCAGTTCGAGTCCTTCGCGAACAACATCATGTACGGCGGGGCGCCAAGGGCCAATGTTATGGTTGGCATGCGCGCATCCGTCATGGCCTTGGCCGGCATGAAAGCCCTTCGTGAACGGACCCAGGTTGAGATCGACCCGGCGTGGTACACCTTCGATTTCCCGACGGATGACCCGTCGGTCTTTGGCTAAGTGCACTTGTCGCCACAGTCACTCGTCGAGCGGGTGATTCGACATGCGGTTCCCATGCGGAAGAGAGACACTGACGGATGAGGAGTATCCTTTTTTCGGCAACGCTGACGGCGCTCTGTGCGCTGACGTTGGGGATCGCGGCCGCCTCCGAGCAGGGGCCCGCCGCCTATGAGAACCTGGACAAGTACATCGGGCGCGCCCTCATAACCGATGAGCGAGCGCAGCGTGCCGACATCTCTCGGATGCTGCCGCTCTCCTGCCCGCCCTTTCATCTGCGCGACATCGACGGCAAGGTGATCGACCCCACGCAGGAGGAAGTGACGCGGCCGGTAAGCACCAAGCAAACCTGCGGGGCATGCCACGATTACGACCGCATCACCCGCGGCTATCACTTCCAGATGGGGCGCAATGAGATGTATCCTGACGCCCCTATCGGCGAGGGCGTCTCCCCGCACCGAAGTCCGGGCTTCTTCGGCAAGTGGCAACTCCTCTACCAGCGGGAACTCGCGCCAAAGAACTTCGCCGACCCCACCGCCGTCGACATGACGGCCTTCGACTGGATTAGCAACTGCGGCATCTGTCATCCCGGTGGGGGACCTGCCGAGTACGACCGGGCACGGCGGCGCTACGATGAGGTCGTGCGGACGGATCCCATGATCACCACCATGGGCAACGGCGACTACTACGGCGCCGACTGGGCCAGCGCCGGCGTGGTCGAGGCCGACTGCTTCATCTGCCACCTCGATACCTACGAGTACTCGACCCGCGCCCAGAACATCAAGAAGCTCAATTACCAATGGGCCGCGACCGCGGCCTCGGGCCTCGGCCATGTGTGGGGCTCCAGAAAAGACGGCCAGCAGCCGAAGGTTTACTACCACAAGGAACTGTTCCGGCCGGACGGCAAGGTCGATCTGAAGATCCGGCGCCCGACGGATCGCCAGTGCACGTTCTGCCACGATATGTCCGGCGTCCAGAAGCGCGGCACCACGTGGCATACGCACTACATGCAGGACGTCCACACGGCACAGGGCCTTCGCTGCATCGATTGCCACCAGGGAGATATCCGCCACAATTTCGCCAAGGGCATCTCCTCGGGGCAGAGCGTCCGCGATGACCTCGACCGCACCATGCTCTCCTGCGAGCAATGTCACGAGGCGCAGGAGCAAGGCGCGCCGGACTACGACCATCCCGGCCTGCCGAAGCTGCACTTCAGCCGGCTCGGCTGCACGGCCTGCCATATCACCCACCGCCCGTTTGTCGGCACGCGCACCGTCGACACACTCCAGGGCAAGGCCATGGAGCTTCCGGTGCAGCCCGATGCGGCGACGGTTGACAGCATCGCCTTTGGCGCGACATGGGGAAGCCTCGCGCAGTTGACCACAGATAACTTGTTCGCCCCGTTCACGCGCGAGGAGATTCAGGCGGCTGCCCGATACACCCTGGCCGTGAATAGCCCCCTCCGCGAATACTTCCTGAACGAAGACGGCTCATCCCGACTGGCCGCGAAGCCCTTGCGCCCCGTGGACCTCGTCGAAGATGGCAGCGTGGCGTCGAATCCGGATGCATGCGCCCTAATGCTCGTGGCGCTGGAAGAAACCGCACTCCGCGAGGATGAAAGCAAGGCGGTGTGCGTGCTTCGGGGCCAGTCGTACGTCTTGGATTCAGGCAAACTGGCGCCACTGCCCACCGCGCTCCAGCCACGCCGCGCCGGCGCGGCCATCGCGGAATACCCGGTGACGTACGCCATCAACCCGCAGAGCGGCCAGATTGAGCCCGAGGGCTATCAACTGGGCGCCTTCTGGGCCTACCTGGACCACGGCGTTGCCCGGCCGTTCTTCCTCAAAGACATGAAAGCCGCCTGGGACTTCCTCCACTCGGAGCAATTCCATATCTTCCGGTATCCGGCCAAGCCGGCCTCGGGCAAAGAAGCGCCTCTCCCCGCTCCCAAGACGCTCACCGACGCAGAGATGCATGCGGCCATCCGGGCAAAACTGGCGGCATACCAGCCCGCCGAGCGGCAGCGGGTCGATGTCTATGACGACAACAACGACAGCGTGCCCGAAGCGAATTCCAAGGATGAAATCGGCCTGGTGGCCTGGGCGTTGACTCGCACCGCCCCCCGGCTCGAAGAGCCCGTGTTGTTCTACATCAAGGGCGACGTCTTCTATCGCGTCGAAGTCCAGGACGCCGACGATCCCTACACGCATCCTTTGAGAGGGATGGCCCCCCTCGCCGAAGGCAAGTCGTTCCTCGCCATCGATCGCTATGAGCAGCGGCGGCGTGCGACCAAATGGGATTATGCCTTGCGGTGGGAATATGCCGAGACTCGGCTGGCCAACATGTTCGCGGCCAAGGTCGAACAAGCCGATGCCAACGCCCATCCGGCCGTCGCCCAACTCGCGCGGCGCCTGTCGTGGACTATCAGCCACGGCGTCGAGCCCGCCTCACAGGCATTGGGCGCCAACGGTTGCACCGATTGCCACGCAGCCGACTCCCATTTCTTCTTTGGGCCTGTGATGCTCGATCCCTTCGGCGAGGATGCCGCCCCCGTGACAACGCCCATGCACGAGAAGCTGGGTTATTCGCGCGGCGCTATCCTCCTTGGAGCCTATCGGGAAGGCCTGCTCAAGCCCCTCTCGCCGTGGCTTGTACTCGCCGTGGCGGTGGCAATTATCCTGCACTACACCCTCTTCGGCTCCAAGAATCGGAGCGAGGGATACGAAGGCCAGGACGTGCTCCGCTTCCGCCTTCATGAGCGGCTTGCGCACCTGATCGGCATGACGGCCGTTACCTTCCTGGCAGTGACGGGCTTCTGCTTCCTCCTCAGCGCAAACGACCCGCTGGGCCCTTGGGCGCGAATGGTGCATACCATCGTCGGCTATGCGGCGGCAGTTGGCGTGGCCGGCATGTTCCTCTTCTGGGCGCTCACCATGCTGCCCGCGAAAGGCGATTTCGCCTGGCTCAAGGGCTTCGGCGGCTACCTGGGCGGCAAGGGGCACTATCCCGCCGGGAAGTTCAACGCGGGACAGAAGATCCTCTTCTGGCTGAGCGTGGCAATGATGGCCGTGCTCGCCGTCACAGGGGTGCTCATGAAGTACCTCGAAGGGACAAGCGATGCGAGACAATCGCTTCTCTTCACCGCGCACGATGTAGCCGGCCTTGTCATGATCCTGACACTACTCGGCCACGTGTACCTCGCGGTCGTCATCAATCCTCACTGCCTGCGCAGCCTCTTCGGCGGCAAAGTCAAAGCCCGCTGGGCCCAGGAACACCATCCCGACTGGAAGCCCCGCCAATAGAGGTACCGGCAGAAAGCGCGGCTCCTGGCGGGGCGAGGCGTCGCGCGCCCGAAGTTCTGCGACAGTTGAATCACCTAACTGCCGCGATGTAACGTGGGGGGCGCCGGGAGAAAAAGACGTCGGCTCGGCTGGAAAGTAGCGACGCCGAGGGATAGCCCGCTCATGCCCTAGAAGACTCCCGCCAAAAGGACGGGGCATAACGCCAATATCTATTCTTCGCCCAAAGAAAAGGATAGGAAGCATGGCCCTGCAAATGTCTGAGAACCGGAACGGCGCCCGCCTTGTGCACTGGGGCAATATCGCTGCGTTCGTTGCTTTCGTTCTGATACTCGCAGCAGTTCTACCTATCCTGCTGGCGCAGTATCTTTTCGATGGCGGGAAAACAACCGCAGTCCTTTCTCTGCCGGTGGCGACAGCAATCATCGCCTCCACCATTACCCACGGCCTGATTCGACCTGTTGAAAAGCTCCCCAAGACCAAGGACTAAGAAGCTTATTGGAGGCGAAAAAGTCCAATTCCCGCTGAACCAAGACGAAGAAAGCGGGGTGATAGTTTGCGGAGAGGGCTTAGGCGACTTAAACACCTATACAGTAAGTGTTTAATTGGCCGATCACCCCTTCTGGAGAGATAGTTGAGAGGCTTTCCTTCAAACTTTCCTACGGAGCAGAAAAAACAGAGAACTTTTCGAGAAAACCCTCTAACCCTCACCAACCCTCACCCCTAGCCAATGATATCTACAACGGGGATTTCGTCTTGTTTACATATTTATTATTTTACACCTTCACAGTCAGCGCCGTGTTCTTGAAGAGGTGGACATCGTCGCATCGGTGCTCCAGCGACTCGACGAATCCGAGTCGGGCGATCTCGGCGAGTAGTCTCTCTTGTTCGCTCGTGTCCTTGGATTTATGGATCTCGATGATCAGATAGCGGCATTGCCGCAGCCTGTCATGGCCCGGATTGGAAAACACCTCGTGTTCCGCGCCCTCCACATCCATCTTGCATAGATCCACGTTTTCCCCGGAGTCCTTCCACACACGCTCAAACACATCGTCGAAGAGCATGCCATCGAGGCGATACGGCGTGCCGGTTGCGTCGTCCCCCGCATAGATGTTATCGCCCGTGCTGCCCTCCCCCAACGTGAGTTCGAGCGTTCTCCGCGTCCCGCAGATCCCCGCGTTGAGCAGCACTGCGGTTCCCTTCAGGTTGTGCCGTACATTGAACTGAAGACGCACGAACGTGTTCGGATTCAGTTCCACACAGACGCACATCTTCAGCGACAGGCCGAGCGAGTGCAGCAGCAGCGGGAAACCGCCGCAGTTCGCGCCGAGGTCGAGCAAGGAGACTTCAGGGCCCAGCGGGAGGGACTTGAGCATGGCCCGGTAGAGATCGGACGAAAAGCAATACCGGAGGCCGTTTTCATCGCCCCCGCGACAATCGACCACGCACTCCATCCCGCCCAGGCGATAGACGTTGAGGTTGGTCTTCTTGAAGACGGTGCGGCTCAGCAGCAGCTCCAGCCGGTTGTCGAACTGCATAATCTGATAGAGGCCGCGGAGCTTGTCCCCAAACAGCATACGCGTCAATCCTTCCTCCGGCCCCTGCCGGCCACAAACCGCCGCAATTGGCTCAAGCGATGAACGGGATTCGACGGTGACGTAGAATCGAACTTGAGATTGTGTAGCGGGCTTGAGGCCCGCTACTCCTGGTGCCCATGTTCCGGAGGAGTCAGTTGGCTTCGCGTAAGCTCAATCTCATAGAGCACCTCATCGTCATAGCGGACGAGCCGGCACACGGCCACTGGCTCCGGAACAGTGGCGTCGAACGTGAACTCGCCAAAGGCGTATTCGCCTATCACGCCGAAGAGCTGCGTCCTCCACTCAGGATCCGTGGCGGGCGGCCCGTCGCCGCGGCCGCCCAGACTTGCGGGCTCGAACTCGTAGAATTTGTAGCCTGAAGGCCGCGGAATGGTGAAGACACGCGCGCCGTGGCGATCGCCCGAGGTCAAGAGCACACCCGGAATCCGCTGCTCCTCGATGAAACTGAAGATCTGCTCGCGCGCGTCAGGATCGTAAACGCCCCACGAGTCCTTGCCGTTGCTTACGTAGTCGCTCCACATCGTGCCGCATGAGAGAATGATGAACGGCCCCCTGCAATCCAGCAACTGCGCTTCCAGCCACTGCATCTGCTCCGGCCCGAGCAGGTTGCCGCTCTTATCCCGTTCCCGCGCCGTACGGAAGTAGCGGTGGTCCACCATGATGATGTCGCAGCACCCCACGCGCGTGCGGAGGAAGACGCCGCGGCGCTCATCGTTGTATCCCCAGGATGGATTGTTCCAGGCGTACCGGAAGACTTCCCAGACTCCTTGCCGATCTTTGTTGGTATGCCCCTCCGGGATACCCCATCCGTCGTTCTTGAAGTAATCATGATCGTCCCACGTCGCATACACCGGAATCGAAGCGGCGGTCTCTTGCCATGCGGGCATGAAATCGCGCAGGAGATAGTCGGCCCGGTGCAGGCCGAGGTGGTTTCGTCGATCCTGCACGGCGATATCGCCCATCAGCACGAGCGCGTTCGGCCCACGTGCGCAAAGCGTCTCCGCCTGCAAGCGATTGCCCAATCCCCAGCGGTGATAGCACGAGCCAAAGGCAATGCGCACCTTGGACTCGGCGGAGGCAGGCGCAGTTAGGAGGGCGCCCGGCGCGGCCACAATCGGCTTGCCATCCACGAGCACTTGGTAGGGATAGCGTCTGCCGGATTGCAGTCCCACGACATCGATCACGGCGGCCAAGTCACTTGCCTCCGTACTCTGAACCGGCCCGAAGCGCTTCTCCTCCCCATCAATCGTCACGCAGACCTCGACCTTGGCCGGGCCGAACGTGCGGAGCCAGACGGTGGCGCCGTCGGGGCGCACGCAGCCCAGCATCGGCCCGCCGAAATGGGTGATTCCCGCCTCGGAGAAAAGGCGCTGCACCTCCGTATCCCGCGCGAGATCAGCAAAGGTGGCCTCGGGACTCGCCGCGAGGAAGGTGTAAGCGGCTTCATACGCCCGCTGTACCGGCGCAGATCGCTCGCCCCACAGATTGAGCAGTTGCATGTTCCCGTCGAGGTCGCCGGTTTTCACCTGCGGGGGATGTATCACTTGAGCTGCCGTCGTGGCAGCCACAAGACTCGCGAGAATCAAACATACACAAGATCGCATCACTTTGCCTCCCGGCGTCACCTAGAAAACTTGCCAGCTTCTCAGCTGTATCTTGAAGGGCGCGGAATGGTATCCGTGCCGCCCTTCATGATCTCAACATTGGCCTTCCCTGAGTTAACCAGAAGGCGGGTGTCGATTCAACAGCCTGGAAGACATCCGAACATCGGCCTCACATGCTGCCAACCATTCGCAAGGCCAGCGGTGGCCCTGCCTGGACAAGTCGACATGCCCGCCGACATAGCAGCCGATCGCGACTGGACACACGGTTAACGGATTTGCCTTCGGCGGGAAATCGAATTCTCAGACGCCGCCCAGCACCGGCAACGCACCGAAGCACGTCGGATTGCGCGCTTCCTCGTTGCCGGAGCCGTAAGAGAGGTGTTTCGTGCCCCCATATCTTCGGTTACTGGGCGGTACTAGACGGGGACAGGCTATCCGATGCCCGCCGGAAACGACTCCGTCTTACGCAACCGGCAAGGGCCGAGGCAGCCATGGGGACGCCGGAATTTGAAAGGCCGCTCGAAAAAGTGGAGGATACACTCGACTGGCTCGTCGGGCAGATGGCTACCGTCGCCACAACTTGCCATGGCCGGCAGGTTAGAGCAGATCCTGCCAAGTACGCTCATAAACCATTGGCCACGCGCTGGAGTCCTATGTCCACTGGGCGAAGCGACTGCCGATAGAGTTAAGCAGATAGGTTAAGAAAGGCAGAGGAGCAAAATGAAGAAGGTGAATGCTGGAAGCGTATGTCCGCCTCGGGTCGTTGGGGCCTTTCTACTCCTCGCCGTTGCCATAACCTTTCCCAAGGCATTTGCCGAGAGTTCGGTTGAATGGGAGTTCCCATTCGAGGGACAGGTACAGTCCCCCACGCTTTATCCCTCCGCGGCGGAGTCCGAAGGGGTGATCGCGGCGGCGGGTTCATGCATCGCGCTGATAAACGGCAAGGGTTCGCTGCGGTGGCGCTTCGAGGTCGACAGCAGGCCCATCACGCCGGCGGCCGCCGCCGATCTCGACGGCGACGGCAGTGTCGAGGTAGTCGTTTCACTGGCCGATGGCTCAGTGCTTTGCCTCGACGCGCTGGGCAATAGGCGCTGGCGAACCAAAGTCGATGTCGGCTGCACAGACAACCTCAAGTCTATTGCGGTTGTCGATGCCGTTGCGGAGAGCAAGGGACTCGAGATCATCGCGGGCTTCGACGAAGCATGGCTTCACTGCATCAGCGCTGAGGGAATCCCTCTTTGGCGCTTCAACGGCGGCCTCGCGCGGACGGGCCCTCCCACGGCCACCGACGTCGACGGGGATGGGCGCCTGGAAATCATCTACGGAACCGACGAAGGCAACGTCTACTGCCTGGACGGATGGGGACGCGTCAAGTGGTGGCGTCCAATTGGACATCCCCTTGGCCGCTCTGGGCCGCTAATCGCCGACCTGGATGGCGACGGCCATGCAATGGCGCTCATAACGCGCAGCTTCACGGGGCAGATGCCGCAACTGCTCGCCCTCGACGGAAGGACGGGTGAGCCGGTGTGGGCCGCCGCCTACCGCATGTCGAGTTATCTCTCGATCGCCGCGGCGGACATCAACACGGACGGCGTCCTCGAAGTCCTCTACGGCGACAAGGACAACCGCCTGCATTGCGTTGACGCAGGGGGTAAGGAGCTGTGGAACGCGGATCTGGCTCAACGAGGCATCTTCTACGCTCCCGCCATCGCGGACGTTGACGGTGATGGCCAACTCGAAGCCATCGTCGGCGTCCGAAACACCGACTTCGCCACGGGAACCACCATGTATGTGATCGGCCCTCAAGGCGAAATCGAGGAGCGCCTTGCGCTGGGCGAGAGCGCGAAGATGGCCCCCGCCGTTGGAGATATTGACGGCGATGGCGAACTGGAAGTGCTCGCGGTTTCCGAATCCCCGAACACCATGTACGCGCTGACATGGAAGGCACGGGGAGAAGTCGCCTGGCCCTCCCTCCGCGGCGACTCGGCGATGTCCGGTTCAATACGCGTGGCGCCGGGAGCCCCTGCATCCAAGACGCCGCCGCCCCGGAAGGGCGCGGCAGGCGTCCGGTTCGATGCCGGCC
Organism: Candidatus Hydrogenedentota bacterium; assembly: GCA_963674865.2. Classification (GTDB taxonomy): domain Bacteria; phylum Hydrogenedentota; class Hydrogenedentia; order Hydrogenedentales; family SLHB01. The sequence goes on along the minus strand of CAXXYE010000009.1, from coordinate 1,030,192 downwards.
CGCTCTACTTCGGCGAGAATGTTATCCGTGCTGAGTGGCAGGATGCGCCCGGCGCGGATGTGCTGTTCGAGGTGAGCATAGAGCGCCCCAGCGGCCCCGTTGAACGCTACACCGCGCGGGCGGCCGCGAAGACGGGAGAAGCAGAGGTCCACTTCCGAGTCGCGAGCAAGGCCGCTGCGGAAGTATCCGCCCGGCTGATGACCTCCAGTCCCGACAGCGTGTTCGCCGCACAGCATTGGACTCTCAAGCCGCTCGCGCCCAGCGCTTGGGGCGTTGACGGCCTTCAAAAAGCCTGCAATGCTGCTGTTGAAACGGGCATGGCGGCGGCGGATGTTTCCGGCATCATTGCGCGCCTGGGCGCCCTGAAGGAGACCTCGGCCTACCTGGATGCCGCTACGGGCCTGACGGATGAGCAACTCGCTTCACAAGCTGACGCGCTGCGCCAAAGCGCACGCACTCTGAAACGCTGGGCAGACATCGCGAAGGAAACCTGGAGCACTGGGGAGCCCATGGCGTACGTCTATTGGCAAGACGACGATCCATGGAATCATTTCGATCCTACGGCCCTGCCCGAAGGACCACCGTCGGAAGCCGGGCTTAGGATCGATGCATTTCAGAATGAGAAGGAGTCCATAGCGCTCAATCTTCTGAACCTGACAGGTAGGCCGATTGATGTTCGCTGCACATTTCAGAGTCCAGCGCAATCCGGCAACCAGCCCGGGCCGGTGGCTCCGCTCGCGAATCGATTCCAACTGCGGCGTATCCTGGCCGTGCCGGGACAATATGGAGAGATGGTCTACGATGCGCTGCCGGAACTCGATAATTCCGGGGCGATCACTATCGCCCCCGGCCAAATCGAACAGCTTTGGATCGTCACGGACACCAAGGACCTGGCGCCTGGCTCACATTCGGCGCTGCTCCATCTTTCGGATCTGGCCGTCACCCCCACTCACGTCGAAGTTCCCATCGGCATCGAGGTATGGCCTCTCTCCCTTCCGGAGCGCGGCTATGCCCAGATGACCTGGACTAGAATCGACGTTGGCGAAGTCAGCGATCAACAGATCGAGGACATGTTGGCGCACGAGGTAAGCGTCGCCTACGGCCCCGAACTGCCCGCCATGCGCCTCGACGCAGAGGGCCGCCTCAAGGAAGAGGTCGATTGGGCGCACGTGGATGCCAGCCTGGCCCGGCTTCCTGAGCACTTCCAGTTCCTCTTTCACGCGCCCCCACCGCTCGAGTGGCCGCAAGGCGTCAAACCTGAAGAAGGAAGTGCCTTGCACATCGCGGGTTTGCGCAGCGCCCTGCGGGAGATGTCGCGTCATCTGGAGAGGCGCGGGTACGGCAATGAACAGTGGGCGCTCTATCCGATGGACGAGCCCTGGCTCTGGGGATTCCGGGGGATAGACACGTTACGCACGTTCTGTAAACGCATCCGGGAAGCAGATCCTGAGGTGCGCCTCTATGCCAATCCCATCGGGAGCGCCCGAATCGAGTACATCGAGGAATTCAAGGAACTGATAGACATTTGGCAGCCCAACGTCGACGTGCCATTCCGTGGACGTGACTTTGTGGAATGGTTCGACAATAACGCCGAGAAGTACTGGATGTTCATCGTGAACTACCACGCGAAGGACTTGTTTCCCCTCGACTACTACCGGGGCATCGCGTGGATGGCCTGGATGTTTGGAGCCGAAGGCGCGGGATTCTGGGTATACGGCCCCAATGACCTCTGGCGTCCCAACGAGGGCGACGTGTTTTCGATCGTGTATACCGCGGGCGACAAAGTCGTTCCCTCACGCCGCTGGGAAGCCGTACGAGACGGGATCGAGGACTACAAGGTCCTACTACTGCTGCGTGAGGCCGCGCAAGAGGCCCGAGCCCGAGGCTCTGTCCCCGAGGCGGATGCGGCGCAAGCTTTCGTCGACGAGATGGTAGGCAAGGTGGCCGAATGGCGCCTTGACAAGGTATATGAAATCACACGCCACGACTCGGTGCCACGACTGGACGCCGAACTCTTTCAAAGGTTCCGAAAACAAGCGGTTGAACACTTGATTGAATTGCGGTGCGAGCAGTCTACACCGATGAATTCTGATTGACGGCGATGCGATCGCCTTCACCTTCGGGAGTGAGCTGGAGCCTGAATCCGTCGATCGTGTCGATCTTCGCCAGAGAATCGATATGCAGGCCCGCGGTGGTTTTGCCCGACCACTTGGTTTTCGCCTTGGCGCGCGCCTGCGCCTCGTCATCGGCAACCACGAAAACCACTTCGTGATCCTCGCCAAGACGCGAACCGGTTTGGTTCCCCCCCAGCACTACCGCGTAAAGACTCGACATTGCGTCCATCCTCCTTGTCGGCAAGCCCGTATCCGTCGAAGCCAACGCTGTCTGCTGCTGTGCGCGGCGGCGCCTAATAGACGGGACACTGCCTTGCCCGTTGGTAGGCGTCCAGCAGGCCCGCGACGTGCGCAGAGCCGCTGAAACGCTCCGCCACGTGCATCCGCCCGGCCTCGCCCATGGATTGGCACCGTTGCGGATCGTGCCATAGCCTCTCCATCTTCTCCGCCAAGTCCGACACATCGCCGGAATCAAAGAGAAGGCCCGTCACGCCATCCTCGATAGTGGCTTGAAGTCCGCCTATGCGCGCGGCAATGACGGGCACACCCAGGCTCATCGCCTCGGCTGCGACAATCCCGAAGACCTCATACCAGATGCTGGGCACCACCAACAGGCGCGCTCCCAGGTAGAAGTCGATGAGTTCTTGTCGAGACGCCGTCATCACGCACTCGACGGGATCGCCACATCGAATGGCTGGATGCGACGGCTCGTTACCGGCAAGTTTGATCGGAATGCCCGTCTTCCGCGCCGCCTCGATCAAGAGCTCGACGCCCTTCTCGGGAACAAACCGGCCGGCAAATCCGACGTACTCGCCCTTGGCTGGCTCGGACCGCTCTTCGGGAAGCGGTATGGCGCACGGAACGATGCCGATGCGGTCTTCCTGCACGCCCGCCTCCGTCATCATCCATTGCCGGCTGAACTCCGCCAGCGCGATGAAGTGGGAGACGTGGTCCGTGAACAGGCGAAACCGGCGCGCCACGGCGCTGCGAAGGGCATAGGCTAGGCTCTCGGCCCAATTGCCCCGGCAGTTCTTAAGAACAGCCCAATACTCGCGCCCCCCCAGGCATTTGAGACACACCTCGCCCTTCCGGAAATGCGTAGCCATGGGACACGTCAGGCGGAAGTCGTAACAAGTCATAACCACCGGCACGCCCGCGCGCGTACATTCAGGGAGAATCCAGGGGGATATCAGCGGGTACAACTCATGCGCGTGCACAACATCCGGCTGAAAGGACTCCAGCGCCTGGACGAAGTCCCTCACGGCTTCGCGTGAGTAAATGCCGCCGGCAAACGCCCTGCACTTCCCGGCGACACCGTCCGGCAGTTCCCGGCTGTCGCGAGAGAACGTCGCGACGTCAAGCCCGTGTTCCCGGCAGAGCTGAATCGACGCATCCCATGCATTATCCGAACCGCCGCCGCCTCGATGCCGGTTGAACGCGTGCAAGACTTTCAAAGAGGAACTCATAGTCCTACGGTTTCTCTGTTGTCGGTGTAGCACGTCGGCATAGGAGGCCGCCGCGACAGCGCTACTGGCCGGATGGCAGGAACTCCCAAGGCCGGTAGACCTCGTCCGAGAGCAGAACTTTGCATGATGAATGGCCCCGACGCGCCTCAACCACCTTACGAAACATCTCGGCATATCCCGCGGCCACGGCATCCCAGCGGTAAAATGTGGTCGCGCGCCGTTGGGCGATGCGCCCCAGGGCCTCCACTTCCTCGGGATTCCCGTCAAGACGTCGCAGAAGCGTCGCCAGTTGCCCCGCTTCCTTGCTGAAGAAGACGCCTTTTCCCTCCATAACCTCGTGGTTGAAAACCACGCTGAGCGGCACGCATGCCGCCCCAGCCTGCATGGCACGCAACAGACTCGGATTCGTCCCGCCCACTTCATGGCCGTGCAGATAGGCATAGCAATTGTCATACAAGGCGTTAAGCATGCACGATTCGTAAACGCTCCCAATGCAATGCACATTGCCGTCGTCCTCGGCAAAGACATGCTGCGAATACGGCGTCTCGTAGCGTGCCGCGCCCACAACCACCAGCGGCCGCCTTATGTTGGCGGCGCGGTATTCTCGAATGATCAAATCAATGTTGTTCTCCGGCTCCACGCGGGCGACAACGAGATAGAAGCCTCCTCGCTCAAGGCCGTACTTCTCTAGGCAGGCTTGATCCGGTGGCTGTCCGACTTCCCCCGAATAGGGGATGAAACTGCCGGCCGCCCCGTACTCTTCCTTGTAGTACTCCTGCATGGCGCGAGAGTCCGTGACGAGCCACGTGGCAAGCCGCGCGCACACCCATTCGGCGAACTTATAGTAGCGCCGCTGCAGACGTCCCCATTTCTGCCGCTTCCATCCCAGTCCGTCGGTGTGAAATACGGTGGGCACGCGGCGCAGAACGAGCGGAAGAGCAAAAGGCGCGTTTCCCGGATCGACCACAAACGCCAGGTCGTAACGGCGAAATACAGCGTGCAGCATAGCCAGGTTGCTGTGGATAATGCTCTCGAAGTTCTTCCCGCCAGGGGCCGGAAGATAGACGCAATGGACGCCCTTGTACTCGCGAGGCCTGTCATCATAGTAGTGATTTCGACAATAGACGGTGACGTCCATTCCGTAATCGCGCGTCAGACGCACCGCCAGCTCTTCCACCAGCGTACTGTAGCCGCTGTACCGCGCGGGAATGCCTCTGTCGCCAATAATGGCCAACTTCATGCCCCGTTCCCCTCGTCAGGTCGAATTCCCGCCTCGGCGGAGTCCTCTTGGGCTTTTCGCGCCACCCAGACATCTTGGAGCAAGTTGTCTGCTTCCTGGATGTCGCCTCGGCGTACTTCCGCGAACTCTCTCAGCAGATTATGCTGTACGGAATGCGCTGGATGAAAGGCGAAATACCATTTCTTACCCTCGCCATAGCGAGCTTGTACAGTTATCTCACCCGCGTCGTAGCGCATCCGATCCTTCTTGCTCGTAAGCAGGTAACGGTAATTGTCGCCATGCGTGGTACAGATCAGGACGCCGCCAGCCTTGATAACGCGGTGCAGTTCAACCGCCCAAGCCCGCTGCGCCGCTTCCGAGAGATGCGTAAAAACTGAGAAGCAGTACACAGCGTCGAAGTGCCCGTCGCTGAATGGCAAGGGAGGCATGGCGCCGTTGTGAACGAAGTCCATGCCGGGGAACTGGGCGCGGCACCACTCTACACTTCGCGGGTTATAGTCGGAGCCGACAAGACTTTCGACGCAATCCTCAAGAAGCTCGGGCATGTGTCGAATCAAGCGCCCCGGCCCACAGCCCCATTCAAGAATCGCCAAGCCCGAACGCGGTACGCTCTGCCGAATGAGGCGGGCAAAGACCGTAGCATGGCACAGGCCGACGTCATGGTATTTTCGCCAGTTGCAGTGGTGAAAGGCATCGAACGCCAAATCATAGGGGGGGGGCGTAAAACCGGGCGAGTCCCTCAAGAACTCCCGGTTTTGCCCCGCAACACGGAGCCGCTCAATAAGATACGCCACGGCATCCAGGGGCCTCAGAACTCCCAACGAGCGGATGAGTGTAAGCGCTTCATACTTCATAGACTACGCATCCCACGGCGGGCGCTACGAAATCCGTAGAGCCACGGCCTCCCGAACAGGTACGCAAGGGAACCTCTTCCAAGTATACGCAAAACGCCCTTGGCAAATGTTGCCTTGCGGCGTATCTCCTCGAGGCCCACCAACGTGTTGTGTACTCTACGGCGGCGCGACAACGTCGCGCCATCGACCCGATCGGAGCAACCTTCGATAATGCTGAGAATCTCGCCGTGTATCTGAACGGTATACTTGTGCGACATGTTGGCATCGTGTAGGCGATACCAGCAACACACATCCTGGAGAGGAGCCGCGCTGTAGTTTCGAGCCACCATGACGAAGAGGTAATAATCGGGGCAGTAGACAACTTCTTTCGGTATATCGCCAAGTTCCTCGACGGCAGTACGGAGCAGCGCCGCCGAACTCAGGCAAACGAAACAGGGCCTTCTGATGAGTTCTTGGAAGATGTCGCCGTCCGGGAGCGCGGAGAATTCGTGCCAGCGATCAAAATCCCGCTGTCGCCCGCGTCTATCCACTTGCATCGTCCGGCCATAGACAATTCCGAGATTCGCTCCGGCTTTCTGTGCGATCAATGCGTGTTGATCGGCCAGCTTGGTGGGCTCCCAGAAGTCATCCTGATCGAGAAACGCGAGCCATTGCCCCCGGGCTTGCTGCATGGCGGCGTTACGGGCCTCAGCCACCGACGTGTGGGTAGGGGCGAGGTAATAGCGGATGCGTTCATCGGAGTATTGGCGGCAGACATCCGCGCTTCGATCCGCTGAGCAGTCGTCCCAACAGATCAACTCCCAGCGAGCAAACGTCTGAGCAAGAACACTTTCTATCGCCTCTGGGAGATACTTCTCGCCATTGTATACATTCATGATGATGCTGAAGAACGGCGGGCCGTCCTGAACGCACCCCGAAGCTTCTGGGCCATGGAAGGTCGTGTTCATGTAGCCGAAAAGTCCACTGGATCTTTGCGAAGACTCATATCTTAACCGGCGTCCTCTCCCACAGCAGCCGGAGCACGGTGAATGCATAACACCGGCTCAGCGACGCCAGCGTGCCATAACCGCGGCCGGGACGTACAACGGCGACAAGGCCAAACAGAACCCATCTCGCCAAATAGCCGACAAGCAGGATCATGTCATATAGGACGAGTTCGACACGCCCATGCCGGCGCTTGAAAAACGCCCGAGGACCTTTCACCGCTGTTTCAAGCACCTCCAACGAGGACTGCTTCTGATAGCTCTGGCCATGATAGTGCAGAACGCTGGTCTTGCCCGAATAAAGCACGCGCCACCCACGCTGGTGAAGGCGATCGCAAAGATCCATGTCTTCCCCGAAAAGGAAGAAGGACTCGTCGAAGATGCTGTCTCCCAAGGCCTCTCGACGCAGAAGCATGGCGGCTCCCGAAACCCAGTCGACTTCGATAACCTCTCGAGGATCGCCTTTCAGAAAGAGCGGAGGCGGCGAGAACCGGCTTGGAAACAAGCGGCCCCAGAAGAGGTAGTTCCACGCAACGTTTGCGGGCGAAGGGAAAGCACCGCCAGCGGCTCGCTGAAAGGACCGATCCGTTCCGTTGACAAGACGTGACCCCAGCGCCCCGGCTTGAGGCCTTTGCTCAAATTCGGCCAGCATCTCGTCAATTGCATGATCAAGGATCACGGTGTCCGGATTGAGCAAGAGGATACATTGCCCTCGGCTCAGGGAATAGGCCCGATTGCACCCCGCGGCGAAGCCCAGATTCTCCGGATTCTCTTCCCATCGGACATGCGGAAACCTCTCGCGCCCCTCTTGAACGCTGCCATCCGAAGAGGCGTTATCCACAACAATGATCTCGTAGGCATCCGGCGACAGCCTCATCTCCCTTTCGACGGACGCGAGGCAATCCATGAGAAGTTCACGCGAGTTCCAACTCACTATCAGGACGGATAAGTTCAACATGTCACCTGTGCTGTCCGCGTGCGAGCTCATTGCCTTCGCCCCTTTGAGAGCGGCCCCTCAGCAACGCGGCGATACAACGCAAGGTACTCGTGCTTCAGATTCTCCCACGCAAACCTCTCGCTTACTTGCCCGGCGCAAGTAAGCGCTTCGAGCGCCTCAGGATGCGACATGAGGAAGGAAAGGCGGGCAGACAGGGCTCCGGGCCGCTCCATGTCAATCCAGGAATCAGGATTCGGCAAAAGCCACTGGAAATGGGGAGCGTTGTGTGTCAACAAAGGTAGTCCCGTGGCCGCTCCCTCGACAATGGACAAGCCGAAGGCTTCGAATAGCGAGCAATGCACCTGAATATCGGCCAAATGATACAGCTCGGCGACCTCGTTGGAAGCCACATGCGTGATGCGGCAGCGTTCGCCCAGGCGCTCCCTGGCGAAGTCCACCAAGCCGGGATCGCCGTGGTCGAGACTGCCGTCCAGCCAGAGCAGGCATTTCCCTTCCACCCGGGAGACCTCTTCGATCAAGTAGTCAACCCGTTTGTGATTGCGATTGAGGGCGGCGACGCACAGGATCACAAAGACATCTTCGGCAATACCGTGTTCCTCTCGCAACTGCGCGCGGCTGTGGGCGCACGCGAACCGCTCCGGATAGATGCCGCAAGGCAGCAGGGTCATATAATTCCCGGGGAGTCCATGGCGCAGGGCCTCGTCATAGCTCACCTTCGCTATCTGTTGCATGTGATCCGCGGGCGGATAATCCGCGGGAGACATAGCGCACCCTTCCGTGTACAGAAGACGGAACTTCATACACAATAGCGCGCGCAATTTGAAGAGAACGCGTGTCAATGGCGGATCAATACAATGAACGATATCGTACCGCCCCCTGGACAGGTGCGGCAAGAGGGCGAGGGCGAACGTCAGGCACTCACTATGCATGGGCGTGCGCCCAAACAGCCTGTGAAGGGGTGCCCACTTCGCCACGCGGCCGTTTCGCGCAACAAAGTTAAGAACCTTCTCTCGCTGACTCGGCCTTCCCCCTCCTTTGAACAGCGTTATCTCCAGGTCACCTTCCAGGAGATCGAACTGATCCCGGAATAGACGCTCAAAACCTCGCTGAACAAGACCAATCCCGGGACATGCCAAGGCAACCTTAGGCAATTGCTGCGTGGCCGGCTCCTCAGGATACTCCAACTGCACTGCCCCCTGTTCCACTCTAGCATGCCCTTTGTGCGTTCTTCCCGACACGCGCAAGCCCGACCACCACGAGCGGCCACCGGACACTCCGTCAAGCTCTTCTGCCACATCACACCAATCTGGCACCAAGTATGACACGTTCGGCGCATGCTATGAGCGCCTCAGCGAAGACGCGCTGGTACGACTGCAGTTCGCTGAATATAGCCCAAGCTCTTGCCCCTGTCAATGCTACCGAGTCTTCACACGGCGAACGACTCGGACGCACAACGCGTTGTCGCCTACGGAGATATCTCCAAAGCCTATCTCGCGCGCGAACTTGAGAAAGACGGCTTCGTCGTGGATTAGCCCGGCTTGTTCGCAGAGCGCTCCGGCAGACGCATCCGCAAGTCCTGTAGCACGTCGTGGAAAGCCCGCTGCTCGAGCGGGTCGGCGGCCGCATAAAACAGGTGTGCCGGGCAGGCGCAATCGGAGGCGCCGAAGCCTGTCGGGCCGTACTGGAACAGCCCGCCCAAGGCATTCGCGATAGCGCACTCCTCGCGGCGTGAAGAGTGGATGGGCAGGGCCGTGCACGAGTCCGCCGCCTCCCGAAGATAGTCGATGTGCCAATGCAGCCGTTTCCGGCGGCGCTCATGGCGGGCGATGCGCGCGGTAAGGTTTCGCATGGCCGAACCAACGTACAGATAGTGCCCCTTGGGAAAGGTGAAGACGCCCAGTTCGCCGACCCTGACACGGCGCCGACGTTTCAGATGAAGCAACAAAATGTACGCCCCCCGATCGGCCACCTCGCGTTCGAGGTATTCCCAGGGAATCGCCACCGGTTTGACCTTATCGGCCAGAGTCAGGTCCCTGCGCCACCGGACGGATACGGGATGGAACTCCACCGCGTCCCGCACGGCCAGAAAGGTCTTACTGAACGCCAGATCCGTATGGTAGTCGGGCATGAACCAATCGATGTCCGGATGGTGCACCACGAAGAGCACCGCCGTACGCGTGCCGGCGCGCGACAGCTCCGCCAACTCTATCAGATGACGCCTGCCACGGGCCGTGATGGCGTCCGGAAACATCGCGACGCGGCCGCCGAAGAACGTCACCGACTTCACTTCCAGGTACATCGGACGGCCGCCTTCTTCCAGTAGGAAATCGAACCGGCTTCGGCCCACCGGCGCCTCCGCGCGGATGATCTTGGCGCCGGCAAGCCCGGGGACCCGCCCCGCCTCCAGCAGGTAACGCGCCACCGCGTTCGTCAAGTGCGTGTCCAGGAATATCGGCGTCCCCTCGCGCTCGACCGCGGCCACCGTGAAGCGTGTCTTGCGCGTCCCATCCGTCTTCGCGGATTCAACGACGCGTAGCGGCGTTTCCGGGAGCAGCAGCTCCGATAGTCTCCCCGGATTCGGTAGGAAGGCCTGGATGCGCTTTCCCTCCGGCAAGCGGCAGCGCACGAGGAACCGGTTGGGCCGATCCACGAAGGTGGCCCGTAGGATGCTATCCGGTTCGAAGAAAACCCGACTCATGTTTGCTTTTGTCCTGCTACGCCTCAATCTCCTACACTCTTTCGGTGGACAAGAGGAGGATAGACAAAGAACCAGTCTGAATGATAGGCCAATCTGACCTACTTGCATGAAGTCACTTTGAGGGCGCGTGCGTGCGCGGCTATGATTAGCACATGCAAGCCCATCACAAGAAATCTACGAACAGAAGAGGAGAGCGCAAGGTATGAAAATCGCCATGATCGGCGGCGGCAGCTATGGATGGACGATGGGATTCGTGCGCCAGCTCGTCAATAGTGAACACCTGGAGGATATCCATTTCGTCTTGATGGATTTGAATCCGGAGGCGCTTGAGCTGGTGGCCAAAGCCGCCGGCATCTACAATGCGGCCCACGGCTCGCGCATCACCATCGAGCACACCACCGAGTTAGCTGCCGCTCTCGACGGCGCCGATCACGTTTGGGTGGCTATCGCCATCGGCGGGCTCGACGCCATGCGACACGATCTCGAGATTCCCGAACGCTACGGCATCTATCACACCGTCGGCGACACCGTAGGCCCCGCCGGCTGGCTGCGCGCCATGCGAGCGATTCCCGTGCTGAATGACATCGGCGAAGCGATGCAGCGCCACTGCCCCAATGCTTGGCTCATCAACGTCAGCAATCCCATGACGGTGCTGACGCGCACCCCGCAGCGGAACTTCGGCATCAAGACACTCGGGAGCTGCCATGCCGTCGAAAGAACCGCCCGGACCTTTGCCGGACTTGCCGGCGCTACAGTCGATGCCCGGCTCGATTTCACCGTTGCCGGCATCGATCACGGCACCTGGTTCACGCGCCTCCACGCCGATGGTATGGATGTTCTTGCGCAACTCGAAGACATGGGATATCGCAGCGGGAAGGACCTCTCCCTTTCCCAAGAGCCTGTTGAGGGGCTGCCCTACAGGCCCGCGTCCTTTCGCGTGGCCTTCGCCGCCTGGGCCGAGTTCGGCTACCTGCCGGCCGTGCCGGACCGGCACACCGTCGAGAACTGGCCATGGATACTCCCCGGCAATGAGGTCTTGCCGTATGGCCTGGGACGCACGGCTATCCCCGGCCGCGAGAAGGCGCGCGACGAGAAGCGCGGCCACATCGAAGCCTATATCGACACGGGCGACGAGGCCTATATCCATGCACTCGGGCTGGCCGATGACCCTCTCGCGAAGATGGTCGAGGCACTACTCGGGCGCCGGACGCTTTTCTGGACCACGAACTACACCAACGTCGGCCAGACTCCGCAATTGCCGGCGGGCAGTGTCGTGGACACGCGTTGTCTCTTCGATGGGGCGGGCGTTCATCCGCTTTGCTCACCCTTGCCGGATGCCCTGACCCCCATCGTGGTTCCCCATGCCCTCCGCCAGGAAGCATCCATCGATATCGCGCTGACGGGCTCCTTCGATGAACTCGTCATGCTCGTCAATACCGATCCCCTCTGCTCCCGCCTGAGCATTGGCCAATGTCGGGCCATGGTGCGCGAGATGGCCTCCGCCACCAGCCGGTGGATCAAGAATCCGCGCCTGCTGGAGTTCACGTAGCACGCTGTAGCATCCGCGAAAATGGACTCCAGACCCGCAAGAAGGATCCGGCAGACCGGTTGACCCGTGCCGCCTCATCCGTCTATGATTCCGTTGCGTCCCGCGGCTGCAGGTTGCTTTGCGTGTCTCCTCGCGAAGAGGTTACTCGAATGTTGTACCTTCCCGTTGTGAAACTGTATGTATCCAGCCGTGGCAGGACACGGACGGCCCGTCTGGGAAACGCACAGGCCCCAGGACTGCGCGGCATGTCCCCCCGCAGAGAATCACTATCTACCCGCAAAGACGCGTCGCGCTCCATCTGCTCGCCACCGGCGCTCATCGCTTCTCTCGCTCTGCTTATCTCCATGGCCTGCGCCTACGCGCAAGAAGACTTTGTACCCCCCTCGATCCCTGCCGTCCGCACGGACACACCTCCCAAGCTCGACGGTGTCCTCGACGACCCGTGCTGGCAGGACGCGCCCGTCGCCACGGATTTCACCGACACTGACGCCAAACGTCCGGCCAAGCAACAGACACTGGTACGGGTCCTTTACGACGGCGCCTACGTTTATGTCGCGTTCGAGTGTATCGAGCCTGAGCCTGAGAAGATCCAGGCCGTCGAGCGCAAACACGACCGCAAATTGGGAACGGACGACACCGTCGAGGTGGAACTCGATACCTTCTACGACCACCGCGGTCGCTACGTATTCACCACGAACACCCTCGCCACGAGATTGGACAGTCGCGAGGGTCTGTTCGGTACGAACATTTCCTGGGACTGCGACTGGCAGGCTGCCTGTACGGTCGGCGAAGACCGGTGGTTCGCCGAAATGGCGATTCCCATTGGCGAACTCCATTACCTCTCCGGCGACGATGTCACGTGGGGAGTCAACTTCCATCGAAGGGAAAACGGCGAACTCGAGTACAGCACATGGTCCTACTACAACGAAGACACCGATTCTCCCCGGTACTTCGGCACACTGGTCGGCCTCGACCTGTCTCAAGTGAAGGTCAAGCACCAGCCCGACTTTGAGGTCTATGTCAGCGGCACCGGAGATACCAAGGGCAATGATCACGACGCCTCCACGGGCCTCGACGTCTCCACGCGCCTGAGCCCCCAGCTCATATCCGCCTTCACCATTAATCCCGATTTCGGGCAGGTTGAAGCCGACCCCGACACCATCGAACTGCGCGATACGGAGCGTTTTCTGGAAGAGCGTAGGCCCTTTTTCAAGGAAGGCGCCGAGTTGTTCGATACTCCTATCGACGTCTACTACAGCCGTCGCCTGGCGGACATCGACGCCGGCGCGAAGATTACCGGCGTCGGACCACGATGGAATATGGGCCTGCTGGACGTGGAGGGACAGATCGGCCGAGCCGGCGGGCACCCCGACGGCAATTACTTCGTGGGACGGCTCATCCGCAATATCGGTGAAGACAACCACATAGGCGCCATCCTAGTCAGTTCCGAGCGAGAAGACGGCTTCAACCGCATCGGGGGGCTGGACGCCCGTGTCTATCTGAGCGATAGCATCAGCCTCTATGCGCAGGCCCTCGGCATGGACGACGAGGAGGAGGTCGTCACCGTCAATGACGACGGATATGAGACTACGGAGACAGTCAAACGAGACGGCTACGCCATGGAGGCGACACTTGAGGGCGGCCAGCGGCCTATTGTGTGGGAACTTGCCCTCACAGATGTGTCCGAGGACTTTCGGCCAGACCTCGGCTACGTCCCGCGGCGGGACATCCGCGGCGGCTCGGCCACGCTGGACCTTGGCGACTACGTGGCTGAAGGGCCACTCCGCTGGTGGAATCTCGGATCAACATTCACCTTCTACGAGAACCACAAAGGCCAGACCACGCTCCGTGACTTCAAACAGAAGGTCAACTTCGAGTGGCGGAATGAATTCGAGATCGTGGTCAATTACATCAACAATTACCACGCGCCGTACAACAACTGGGAGATCAACACCCGCCTCTCGTACAACCTGAGCAACTATTGGCACTCCTATCGATGTACTCTCGCCCACGGCGTTTTCCAGGAGGTTCCCTACGACGAGTACTCCGTCCTCCAACCATTCCGGCTCACGGAGCGGCTGACCACGGAGCTGGAGGCAAACTACCGCCTCGAGTACGCCGACGACGGCAAGCACGACGTCTGGCTCTGGCGTTGGATCACCGAGTATACTTTCCAGTGGGATGCCCGCGTGAAACTCACAATCGAGGACAGTTCCGAGGACCGTCACAACCTCACGCTCCTGTTCACCTGGTACCCCCGCGAGGATTGGGACGTATACGTCGTGTTGAACGACTTCCGCTCGGCGGACGAAGAAGGTCAGGGCGTATTCGCGAAGCTCGTTCGCCGTTTCTGATGCGGAACGGCCGGCGACGTTGCAGAAACAAGGCAATCCGTTTTGAGGAGGAAGTTCGATGAAACATGTGAGTGCCCTTTCGCGGGTCGCCCGCCGTCCCGCCCTCGCCGCAGACATCGAGGATGTAGCCAAGGTCATCAACGAGGCCCTATCCATAGCAGGCTCCCTCGTGGACACCCTCGCCGGACTCCAGAACCTTATCGATGAGAAGGCCGAGTAGTGCGATCGGTTCGTCCAGCCGTTATCGCGAAGTAGGGATCGGCACGCGCCCCGGCTGCCCTTGTACTTCCCGCACTCGCTGTGCGAGGCAGTAGCGAGAGAGACTCATGCACCTGTCCGTTCTCGTCCTCATAGCCGTTGGACTTGCCATGGACGCCTTCGCGGTGGCTCTGGCCGTCGGCGCCAGTCTACGAAATGTCTCCTTTCGCCAGTTTTTCCGATTGGGTTTTCATTTCGGACTCTTTCAGGCCGTGATGCCCGTCTTGGGCTGGTTCGCGGGCCGCGGGGCGCTGGGCTACATTGCCGCGTGGGACCATTGGATTGTCTTCGGCCTGCTCAGCTTAATCGGGCTGAAAGCCATCATCGAGGCCATGAAGAAGGACCACGAGGCCCCGTCTACAACGCCCACCGATCCCACGCGTGGGCTCAGCCTGGTTGCCCTCTCTACGGCAACGAGCATCGACGCCCTCGCCGTCGGATTCAGCTTCTCCATGCTCGAGGTCCAGGTTTGGTATCCGAGCGTCGTCATTGGCGTCATTACAGCGGCTCTTACCACGCTGGGCACCTGGCTTGGCAGCAGGACGCGCGCCCGCTACGGCCGCGCTGTCGAAATAGCCGGCGGGGTGATTCTTATAGGCATCGGTGTGAAGGTTCTTGCTGATCATCTGCTCTTCTGACAGAATGCCTTCACGCGGGATTCGTGAGGGCCATCACATGAGGAGGCGGCCATGTCCGGATTCACCGAGCTTAGTCCGGTGTTGCAAGCGCTTCTTGCCACGTTGTTCACATGGTTCATGACGGCCCTCGGCGCAGTGCCCGTCTTCTTTGCTAAGACCATAAACCAGAAGCTGATGGACGGTATGTTGGGCATGGCGGCCGGCGTGATGATCGCCGCCAGCTACTGGTCCCTGCTGGCACCCGCGATCGAGTTGAGCGAAGCCATGGGCCTTTCCCCATGGCTGCCGCCGGCTGTGGGCTTTCTCGCCGGCGGCGGGTTTCTTTGGCTGGTAGACAAGATCCTGCCTCACCTTCATCCCGGCCTGGCTATGGGCGATGCCGAAGGCATACACACTTCCTGGCGTCGAAGCACGCTGCTTGTCCTGGCCATTACGCTGCACAACGCCCCCGAGGGCTTGGCCGTCGGCGTGGCCTTCGGTGCCCTGGGATACGGCATCGAGGGGGCCACGCTCGCGGGCGCCATCGCCCTTGCCGTCGGCATCGGCATCCAGAATCTGCCGGAGGGATTGGCCGTCGCCATGCCGCTCCGCCGCGAAGGCATCTCCCGGCGTAAATCGTTCTGGATGGGCCAGTTATCCGGCATCGTGGAGCCGATGGCCGGCGTGGCCGGCGCGGCAGCCGTCGTGTTCATGCGGCCCATCCTGCCCTACGCCCTGGCCTTTGCCGCCGGTGCGATGATCTTCGTCTGCGCCGAGGAGCTGATCCCCGAGTCCCAGCGCAAGGGCGATACCGACATCCCCACCATCGGCGTCATGGTTGGCTTCACCATCATGATGGTCCTCGACGTCGCCTTGGGTTGACCTCCCACCAATCTCCTGCCGCCCGCAGGCCCTATATCGCCGGCCCTGCCATACTTGCGCAATCCTAACGTGTGCCTGTTCGTGGCCTAACATCACCAGACTATGCTAAGAGCCCGGACAATCGAGGTCATCGGCTGCGGACTGGAGACTCATGAGAATCGACCTGCACTGCCACTCGAAGTACTCAAAACGGCCGTCTTTGTGGCTCATGCAGAAGATCGGCTGCCCGGAGAGCTTCACTGAACCCCTCGAGCTGTACCACACGGCGCGCCGCCGCGGAATGACCGCCGTTACCATCACGGACCACAACGTCATTGACGCCTGCCTGGAGATAGCCCACCTGCCCGACACGCTCGTTGGTTGCGAATACACGGCGTACTTCCCCGAGGATCGATGCAAAGTCCATGTGCTGGCCTACGGCATGTCCGAAGAGCAGCACGGCGACTTGTGCCGGGCCCGTGAGAATCTTTACGACTTCGCCGGCTACCTCCGGCGCGAGAAGATCCCTCACACGTGCGCCCATCCGCTGTACGGCCCCAACGGCCGGCTCACCCTCGAGCACATCGAGCAGCTCATCCTGCTCTTCAGGAATTGGGAGTGCAACGGCGACGTCCATCCCGAGATGAACGCGGCTTTGCGTAAGTTGCTCGCCGGCCTTACACCGAAGGTGATCGCGGACCTGGCAGCGAAGCACCGGATGGAGCCCTTCTTCGACAAGCCCTGGGAGAAGCATCTCACTGCGGGGTCGGATGACCACAGCTCGCTGACGCTCGCCGCCGCCTACACCGAAGTGCGAAATGCCCGGGACTTCAACGAGTTCTGGCAGGGCGTGAACGAGGGCCGGGCACAGATCCAGTGCCGAGCCACCTCGCCCAAGGCATACGCCCGGAACGTCTACAGCATTGCCTACCAGTTCCATAAGAGCAAGTTCCGCCTCGACCGCTACGTGCAGAAGGACGTGTTCCTTAGCTTCCTCGACAGAACACTCCGGGCCTCTTGCCGCAAAGAGCCAAAACTGTCGCGATTCTACCTGCTCTTATCACGCCGGTGGCGTGCAAGGGCCTCGGCGAACGGCGGCGCCTCGCTGCTTGATACGGCACGGGCGGAGGCGGAAAGACTCATCCAAAATGATTCGGAGTTGAGGAATATCGTCCGTGGAACGCTGGATAACGATGTGGACAAAGCTTGGTACGAGTTCGTCAACCGAGTGTCCAACAAAGTGCTCGCGGAGCTTGGCGGCCACGTCATCGATCGCTTCGCGGGGGGGCGCCTATTCGACCTGTTCCATTCCCTGGGCTCCGCCGCCGGGCTCTACACCCTCTCGGCGCCTTACTACGTGGCATGCTCGATCCTCGCCAAACAGCGCCGGTTCGGCCATCTCGTGCTCAACTCCCTGGGCAAAGGCCGACGCACCCGGCACGTATCGGCGCAGGCGCCGCGTCTGGCCCACTTCACGGATACCTTCCGCGAGGTAAACGGTGTGGCCTTGACGCTCCAGCAGCAGTTGGTTACGGCCAGGGAACTCGGCAAGGATTACTCGGTGATCACCTGCCGTCCCGAGGCGGGGCCTGCCGACGACGGCTTGGTATGTTACCGGCCGGTAGGGACATGCGCCGTGCCTTCCTATCCGGAGTTGCAGCTCTTCATGCCGCCCTTCTTGCAGATGCTGCTTGACTGCTACGATCAAGCGTTTACGCATATCAAGGTGGCCACGCCCGGCCCCGTCGGGCTGGCGGCTCTCGGGGTGGCGCGCATACTTCAGCTTCCCATCACCGGCACGTATCACACAGCCTTTCCGCAGTACACCAAGGCCCTTACGGGCGACGCTTACATGGAAGAGCTTTCCTGGAAGTTCATGATCTGGTTTTACGCCCAGCTAGATGCTGTTTTTGTGCCGTCCGCGGCCACTGGGGAAGAGTTGATCGCAAGAGGGTTGGCCCCGGGGAAGGTCGTTACCTATCCCCGGGGCGTGGATATTGAGCGATTCCACCCCCGGAAGAGGCCGCACCGCTTCGGTTCGCACTGCAACTCTCCCGGTAACATGCCAACTCTACTGTATGTAGGGCGTGTCTCTAAGGAGAAGAACCTCCACATACTATCCCTAGCGTACAGGGAGCTTCTCGCGCGGGGCTATGACGCGCGCCTTGTTGTGGTCGGAGACGGCCCGTATCGCGAGGAAATGGAAACGGCCCTCGACGGCACACCCGCGCTATTCACCGGTTACCTCGACGGCGAAGATCTGGCCGGTGTCTACGCGTCCAGCGAGCTCTTCATCTTCCCTAGCACCACCGATACCTTCGGCAATGTAGTGCTTGAAGCCCAAGCATCGGGAATCCCAGTAGTTGTTACGGATCAGGGCGGCCCTCGCGAGAATGTCATCCCCTCGGAGACAGGCCTCATTGTGCCGGGCGACAGCGTCGGCGGCCTTGTCGAGGCGGTGGCGGCCCTGCTCGAAGACCCCGTGCGCCGGGCCGCCATGGGGCGCGCCGCCCGAAGATACATGGAGGGGCGCAGTTTTCAACAGGCCTTCGAGAAGCTGTGGGCCATGGCTGTCGGCGAGGATACTACCCCCCTTGACCGGACAGAACCTGAGCCCGTCCTGCGCTGCCACGCCGAGTCACCGGCCATGGCTTTCTAACCGCGGCTTCCCGCAAAACGGGGGGGAGCTTCCATCTCTCCGGGAAGCTCCCCCCTCCCCTCCCTTTCGGTGGCCAAGCACGTTCGCGAGGTCGATCCATGGTCTTGTCCCTTCACTGCCGGGACTTTGCCATATGGGGCATTGTGTGTAGAATGGGATCCACTGAGGGAACTCTGGCCATAGGATGGGGTTATACGGAATATGACAAGGTCAATCATCCTTACAGTGGTCGCCCTTTCTCTGGGCGCTGTTTGCAGCGCCTTGGCTCTGCAAACACGGTATGCGAAGGGCCTCGACGTCCTAACGGGAGAGCGGGACGCCCTCAAGGCCGCCAACGCCGACTTGGAGGCACAGGTGCGCGACACCGGCCAGCGGGTCGAGCAGTTGGAGCGGGAGAATGAGGCGCTCGAAGGTGACCTAGCGTTCCTCGAGACACACCCGCCTACCCCTTCTCCTGCCGAGGAATTGCCAACCCAAGTGGAGGCCTCCATCGTGAGCGAGGAGCCTGAACGGCCCGCCCGCGGCAACGGGCGTTCGGGCGAAGGACAGGACGAAGAGCGACCGGACCGCAGGCGTGGTCCAGGCAGGGATGACAGAAACAACGAAGAAGCCCAGGAGCGGTGGCGTGCGCAGCGGGATCAGTTTCGCGACCGTATGGACACATTCATGAGCACCGAGATGGCGAAGGCGAAAGACCAGGCCTCGCGGGAACGCCTCGCCGCGCTCCAGGAGCATTTCGACTACTCCGCGGAACTTATGCAGCAGATGCGTGACGCCGAAACGGACGAAGAGCGCCAAGCCATCCGGGAAGCCCTCGGGGAATCTCAGGACGCCCGCCGCAATCTGCTTCGCGAGCAGCAGGATCAGATGCTGCGCGATTTGGCCGCTTCCAACGGCATCAAGGATACTCAACAGCAGCAAGCGTTCGCCGACGCCATACGGGATACGATGTCCAGCCCGTTCTTCACGATGAGCGGGGGGATGCCCATGCGTGGCGGAGGGTTCTACGGAGGCGGGGGCGGCCGAAGACGCTGACCCAGCGCTCGGGCCTAACGCCAACGGCTCACATATAGTCCTTCTGCGCCCCGCTTTTGGGGGCTGTCACTCGATGGCGGCCTTGTGAATCGAAGTGCCCGTTCCGCGTGACTTCCGTAAGTCTCGCTATGCGGCAGTGAGAAGAGCGGCCTAATCGCGCCCCAAGAGAGCATCCAGCGCGTACGGATTATCGCGCGACGCCAGCCAGAGGCCCACAGCGGCCATCAATACGTAATTCAGATTCTGCGACACCGTCGTGTAGTCCTGCGTCGCCGCTTTGCCGAGGGCGAGGGATATCAGGAGAAGACCGCAGAACGTCAGCGCCCACCGGGTGAAGATCCCCAGAATAAGCACGCTCCCGAGGATAATCTCCACGTAGGGAAGCACGTATGCATAGGGGATCAGGAGAGCGTTGGGCAGATACGTTTCGCGCAATTCGCCGATGATCCAGCGCGTTGCGCCGGCGGCACCACCCTCTCCCGTGAACTTGTTAAGGGCCGCCGTAATAAAGAGCATTCCCAGCGACAATCGCAACAGCAACGCCGCCGCCCCTGTCGCAGACAAAATGGCTCCTTCCCCCGGCGCCGATGACGATGACGATGAAGAACTCGTCGTTTCCATGTGCCTATCCGTCATAGTCCGCCTCCTCTCTCTTGCCTCTTTCGACGCACAGGCCATCGCGGGAAGACGCGCCGGTGGCCGCTATGGCTCGACGCTGACGAGGCGCGGAATCCTCAGCTTCTGCCCAAGACGAACGTGATTGGCGTCCCGTAGGCCGTTCTGGTCCATGATGGCCTGTGCGGGCACACCGAACCGCGCCGCGATCGCCGACAGCGTATCGCCGCTCTGGACCTCGTAAGTCACCATTCCCGCCGTCTCATCACCCGGAAGCGACGTCTGCCGGGCAACCTGATCGAGGTAGATGGTAAGGACCTGTCCGGAGATGATCCGCGGCCCCGTGAGGTTATTCCAATTCAGCAGGTCCGTCACGCGCACGTGGTACTTGATGGCGATCCCGGTGAGGGTGTCGTTTTCCGTCACCGTGTATTCGATTTTGACGCGCGCCGGTTCAGGCTCCGCGGGTGGCTCTTCCGCTGCCGGCTCCGCCACGGACTCGGCCACAGGCGGCGTGCTTTCTTCCGCAACGACTGGTTCGGGCGTCGCTATGGCCTCCTCCTCAGCGGCTTGCGGCGGGGGCGGGGGGGGTGACTCTGCTTCGACGGCGTCCCGCAGCGCTTCCGCCGCTGGGATTTCCTCCGTAGCCTCCGGCTCAGGTGCAGGCGGGGACCTCTCCTCCCCCACTGCCGACTCAGCCGTTGGACTCGGTTCCTCGATTACGGCTTCCGGTGTTTCGGATGTCTCGGACGCCGGCTGAACGGCCTCTGGAGCGGGAACCGGAGGCGGTGATTCCTCGGTAGGCGGGATCTGCTCAACATCCGGTGCAGGTGGCTCAGACTCCTGCGGGGCATCAGGGTCGGGCACGTAGATGATAAGCTTCTGGCCATACTTGATCGCCGTGCTCGTCATCTTGTTCCAGCGCATGATGTCTTCTTTGGCGACATCGTATTCGGCGGCAATTCCCCAGAGCGAGTCGCCCCGCTGGATCAGGTGTTTGACCTTCTTCATCCCCTGAGGCGGCCCCGCCGCCTTCCTGCTAGGTTCGGCATCCTGAGGTCTCTCAGCGGCGGGTACCGGGGATTCCTCCTCGGCCGGTGCCGGGGAAGATTCGGCCACGTCCGCGCCCCCAGCCTCGGAGTCAATGGTTGGTTCGTCAGGGGATGTCATCGTCTCCGCCGGGACTTCTGTCGACGTTTCCTCAACGACGGGCTCAGGCTCGGCGGGTGTCTCCGGCGGCAGGGCCTTTTCGGCGGCCGGCTGCGCCGCCTGCTCGCTCTCGGGCGCCTCGGGCACGGCCGGGGCCTGTTCAGGCTCTTGCGGTGTCCCGGCCGGCGTCTTCTCCGCGGGCCTTTCCGGCTCGGCCGAGGCCGGTACCTCTGTCGCGGCTGCATCCGGCGCCTCTGCTGCTTCAGGCGCCGCCTTATGTTCAGTTGCCGGCGCCTCCTCGGACGGCGTCTCCGCCATGTCCTCAGGAGGCGCGGGACGTTCCGGCTCAGGCGTTGGTTCGGCCGCTGACTCCGGCATAGTCTCTGGGACAACCTCCGGCGCTTCCGGTGTCGTCATCTGCGGCGTCGAGGTATCAACTTGCTCAGGACTCTCCTCAGATGCCTGTTCGGTTTCCGGGATCGCGGGGGACGCTTCGTCAACCGGTTCCGCAATCTCGGGAGCCGGCGTCGTAGACTCCGGTTCGGGGGTCGTTGCTGCCTTTGGCGCTTCCGCCGGCACGTCTTCCACTTTCGACTCGACGGACGCCTCGGGCGATGGAGTCTCAGATGGCATTTCAGCAGACGGTTCGGCTGTCTGCGATGCCTCCTCGGCCGGAGTGGCCGGGGGTGTCGCCGGTACCTGGGGAGGCTCTTCCGAAAGTGTTGGCTCGGCGCCTTGCTGCGCGCTGGCCAACTGAACCGGCTCGGGAGGCGCCTCTACAGGCACGGCCGACGGCACGTACTCCGGCAGATCATGCTGCTCACGCAGCCAGTCCTGCCAGGCATCCAAGCGCCTCTTGCTCTCATCCAGCGCATCCGGCGCGATCAGTCCGTCGTCAACGGCCCCTTCGATAGCCGCGCATAAGGCCCGTATGCGCGATGGGTTGTACAAGAGCACCTGCACTGCGTCGCATCCCGCGGCAAGGGCCTCTACGGCTGCTCCCTCGACGGCCCGCGTCATGGTTGGCGCCCGGAGGTCGTCCGTGATCACGATGCCATCGTACGCCCACCGATCACGGAGAAGTGTCCGCACCAGTACCGGCGACAGTGACGCCGGGCGCATCGGATCATCCGGATTCAACGCAGGGACTACCGCATGGCCTACCATCAAGCCGGGAAGGCCCTTGGCAACCGCTTCCTTGAAGGGAAAAAGGAACTGGGCAAGCCGCGTCGGATCCGTCTCGGCCACCACGGCCACGTCATCCGGCGTCCGCTGGGCGGCGCCTTGTCCCGGATAGTGCTTCACCACCGGAAGCGCCCCGCTGTCCATGACCCCTTCCGCGAACGCCAGCCCCATCTCCGTCACGGCCACCTGATCGCTGCCGAAGGTGCGTGTCGCCAGCGCCACCTCGCCCGTGCCGGGCACATACACGTCAAGTGAGGGCGATAGGAGTACCGCGATGCCATCGCCAACGGCGGCTGCACCGTATCGCGCCCCGGCCGCCTTCGCAAGCTCCGGGTCACCAATGACGCTTAAGTCGGCCGGGCTGGGGGCCTCTCTCAAACCCAGGCAGTTCCGATCGCCGCCTTCCTGGCATACGGCAATGAGCGGAAGGTCCGCCAGCGTTTCGCCCAATCCCACACTTTGCTTGATGGCCTTGATCAGGTTTCGCACCTGCTCGCTCGATGCAAAATTCTCGGCTTCGAGTACCACCCCGCCCGGCTTGAGGTCGTGGAGAAGGGAGCGCGTGGCATCGTCGAGCCTCATGCCCTCGATGCCTATGAAAAGGTGGCGTGCCGGCCAGGGGCTCGGCGGCGTCGGTTCGACGGGCGGCGGCGGCACATGCGCCGCGGGGACAACGTCGGCAATTTCCTCCGGTGGCGCGGCTTCCGGCGTTGCCGGCGCTTCAGGCGAAGCCTCCTCGGCGGCGGGCATTTCAGGGGCCGTGCCCGCTATTGTTTCCTCAATCGACTCCTCTATGGGCGGCACATCCGCCTCCGACTGTGCCGGAGTCTCCGGGGCCGTCGGCTCGGGCGCCTCGACGGTGGTGGCCACTGCCGGCGGCTGCTCCGAAGGTTCCGTGCCCGCGTCGCGCCGGATAGAACGGTACATGGCATAGAAGGTTGTCAGCCCGATCAGGAATCCAAGGACAAAAGTAATGAATAGCGCCGGCGAAGTTCGCCGCTTCCTTGTCTCACGGTATTCGCTCACGTTCCGCCTCCGCGTTTTCGCGTGACCCCGACGCCGGCGCGGCGCCCTGCCACGGGCCCGCGACGTGCATCGCCGACACTCCCCGTCTCCACCGAGGATCATCATACCGCGTTCGCACTCGTTTGGCCAGTGGCAGGGGCTAACGGACGCCCCCGCTAGACACGCCCGGAGCCGGCCTCAGGCTTGAACCGCCAACCAGTTTCTGATTAGCTCAATCGAGGCCCCCTTTGGCACTGCCGTGACAACGTCGCGGACATAACCGTATGCTTCGAGGAGTCGCTTCTCTTGAAACAAGTCATTTTGCCTGCCCTGGCCGTAGCGGCGTTGTGGGCGTTTGCGTGCGGCGCGGAGACTCCTCAAGAGGGCCTCATTCTCTGGCTCGACGCCGCCGCCGCCGCGTCGATGGGTACTGAGGACGGCCACGTCGCGTGGTGGCAAAACCGCGCGCCCGGATTCACGAACCGCCTCACCTCCGAACCTCACCGGCATCCGACACTGGCCGCACACGATGGCAAGCCCGCGAGACCGGCCGTGTTCTTTGACGGCGTCGATGACGTACTGCGCGACACCGCTTTCGGCCAAGCTTGTGATGCGTGGGCACTTGTGCTCGTCGCGGCCCCTTTCTCCGGCGGGCCCGGAGGCGGGCTCTGCACCGCACGTTCCCGTGATGGGCACGACTACGATCCCGGCTTCACGGTAGACCTCTTCGCGTCCGGGGGCGCCTTCGACCAAATCAGCATTGAGGGCGCGGGGCGCATCGGGGGGCAACAGGATCAGCTAGAGAGCGCGTTCCCATACGGAACGCCCCACGTGCTTATCGTGGAGCGGGATCGGCAAGAAGTACGCCTCTATGTGGACGGTGTCCTCGAAGGCACGCGCCCCGTCCAGCCCGCCAAGACCGTCATGGACGAGGTGCGGATCGGGGCCAGGTGCTTCGGCGGCAGTGAGCGGGTCCATTTCCGGGGGGAGATCGCCGAGGCGCTTCTCTATGCGCGCGTATTGACGCCGGAGGAGCGCACGGCCATCGTGGCGTCCCGCCAGGTTTCTGCGGAGGAGAGCCGAATGGTGAGGGAGGAGTTCATGGATGCCGAGGAAGAACGCGCGAAAAACCGGATGATCCCGGCGAAAGTTACGAAGGAATGGCCGGACGCGGAGGCCTTTGCCGCCGAATCCGGGACGGACTTGTCCCGACTTCCTGTGCGCACCGACCTCGGGACGGCCATCCGGCTCGCCGCAGTCCATCTGACAAGCCTCTTCGACGCAGACAAGGACAACGAGCCCTTCTTCTTCTCGGATCTCAGGCCGGACGGCACGGGGGTGATGCACCACTCCGTCAACATCGGGATACCTCACGTGGTGGGGCGGTGTCTCTTGGGATGTACCGAGGCCGATCAGGCGACGGGCTTCCCATTTCCGGCCGAGGGACTGTCGATCCTCGAACGGTACTGCAAGAGTTCCTTTGACAATCCAAACCACCTGAACTCCTATTTCGATCCCGACAAGGAGAACAAGCGCTTCATCGAGTTTCACAACATGCGGGAGGGATTGTACGGCCTGTGGGCGTTGATGCAGCGGCCCGGCTCGGACTGGGCGCGCGACGAAGCCCACAAGATGGTGCGGACGCTTCAGGCGATGACGGGCGAAGACGGCCGGTGGTCGCCGGCTCTGGCCGCGGAGCAAGGTATGGACGGCCTTTGCTACGGCATTTCCGCCCCCAATGCCGCGCGAATGATCGATCCCTTGCTGGCCTATTACCGGCTGACTGAAGATCCCGTCGCCCTGGACCTCGCGGGGCGTTACGCGCGCGCCGGCCTGGCCGAGATGTTCGACGAAGACGGCCGGTTCACGGAGTGGCGCCGCTCCTCGGGACATGTTCACAGCATCACTTCCGCTCTCAGCGGCATCACGGACTACGCCATCCTCTCGAAGGACGCCGCGATGCTGGCCACATGCCGGCGGATCATGGACGTAGGCGTCCCGGAATACCACAGCTCATGGGGATGGGGCGATGAGGTCTTCCCGGATCATCCCGCCAATCTGCTTTCTCGCGGCGAGATCAACCAGACGGGCGACGTGGTGCGTACGGCCCTGCTGCTGGGCGACGCAGGATACACGGCGTACTACGAACTTGCCGAGCGGTATCTGCGCAGCATGCTCCTCCCCACTCAGTACCGCGAGGAAGATCTCCGGCGGATTATGCATGAGAACGAGCATCCTAAGAGCGACGCGGAACGCGATGTGCTCCGGCGCTCCATCGGCGGATTCTCCATGCAGCTCCCGAATGATCGCTCACGGGAGGGCGGCTGGCCTATCTCCACGCTGGATATTACCTCGGGCGCCGTCCACGCCATGAGCGAGTGCTACAAGCGGCGCTGCGTCAGCGACGGCGAAACGAGCCGCGTGATCATCCTGTTCGACTACGAAGGAGAAGCACTCGTGCTCGACAGCGCCCTGCCCTTTGAGGGCCGAATCCGCTTCACCGTCGGCACGGCGAAACGCGTGGAAGTGCGCATTCCGCCATGGGTGGACGGCAGCAGCCTATCGCTCACGGTGAACGGCGAGGCGCGGGAGCCCGCGTTCGAGAACGGCTTCCTGCTCGTGGACGGCCTCGAATCAGGACAACAAGGAATCGTGCGATTCCCGGTGCCCGCCAAGATCGAGAAGGAAACCGTCGATAGCGTCGAATACACCACGACATGGATCGGCAACCAGATCATCGCCATCCAGCCACGCGGCCCCGTGAGCCCGCTGCCGTTCTGAACGCGTCAACGGCCTTGGCTGCGTGAGCGTCTTCTGCGTCCTATTCTGCGGCCGGCGCCCCCCTTTGAGGTGAATTGGAGCGCCTTCATCGTCTTCGAGTCCGAGAGGCTCTTCCCCCAACGGCCGATGAATCATCCCATTGTGCGGCCTCCAAGACTATGAGTGTGCGTTCCGGGCGGCCATTGCGTCAGCCATCCAGTTCCTTCTCAAGTTGGCGTTGTTCCAGTTCCGCCACGAGTGCGTCGAGCGCCTTCGTTAGCTCCTGATAGTCCGACGGCAGGTTCACGGCCAACTCCCGCGCCACGCACCTATTCCGGAGTATTTCCCGAAGAGCGCACTCGCGCTGTGCCAGCGGCAGCGTGTAAGCCTCAGCCAAACAACTCCGGAACTGGCACACGCCACCGATGCCTGACGCGCCGCCGCGGCCATGCGTTCCTCTCACAACAACGCGGTCGAGCGCCAGGAGATGCCGCAACTCATCTGCCTCTTCATCGCCAAGTTCAGCGGCCGTCTTGCCCCGGTTGATAGCCATGCCGTCATCGACAAACCGGCCCGTGCTGAGCTCATAGTCAGCGGGCACGAGTGCGTTCGGGAGCCTGTGAGGATCGTGCGCATAGATGATCAGAAGCTCCTCGGGATCCACGATCTTTTCAATGAGCTGCTGGCTTTCCAGAAATTCAACGACTCTCTGGTGGGCGATCTTGGGCCCGGATGTCTTGAGGTGCTTCGGATACAACACGAGCCAGACATAATCCCTGAGCGTTAGAACGTCCTCAAATTGGCCCGAGGCGGGCATTTTCGGCTCCGGCGTCCCTTCTCCCGGAGTAGGCAGCTCCTCGACCTGCGTCCACAGAACGCCGTTCACGAGTACGTCAGCTAAGATGGCACTATCGCCGTCCACCTCCAAGCGATACGGCGCCCCTACTTCGACGCGATAGGGGGGAGGAACGAACTTGCCTCGGAGTATCAGAACAGCGCCGGTAATTCCCTCGCCCGGAGCGGTCGCCGGCGTAACCGCCGGCCGCTTGTACTTGGCGATCACTTCAGTCTCGGGAAGCATCGGATTATACCGATCCGGGTGTTCCGGCCGGACCTGGCCTGTCTCGGCTCCCGGGGGGACATGCCGCGTAAGCCCGCAGGCTGTAAGGACTTGTACAAACCACCAGTGCGCCGGCCTGACGAGATCGCGATCCGGCTGTATGGGCAGGCTGACGCAGGCCGATACCGGCGTCGGGAATTCCAAGGCCACTCCGGAACGCTTGGCCAGATCCGCCAACAGTCTCTCGGCCGGGACACATCGCGCCAGGACATTCAGTTGGCCATCTTCGTACTCGGTAATCTCCAGGTAGCCGATAGGCAGATCCGAGAAGTCGGCGGCCCAGCCCGACACGGCCAGCGCACAGACTAATCCCATGGACAGCACGCACGTTTCCCATCTCATAACATGCTTTTCCCTCATGAGTCTCTTGTCCTCCCGTTTCGCTCGCCCGCGGCGCCTACACGGCTGAACGCCCCCTATCAGTAGGCGTAGAGTAGCATAGAATATTGTAAGTGCCAAGTGACGTGGTGTAGCGTGTTGTGACTGAACGTATCCGCGAAAACCTCCACTCGCCTTGCCGCGAAACCATAGGCTAGACACGTCGAGGTATGTCTGGGAGATTGGGCGAGGCCGCGAGTCGGCCCCCAATCCGCACGTAAGCCGGGCAGGTTTCGCGCCAATCGAGGGAATATGCAGGCTGGAAGCCTGCGCCACAGTAGGGCCATTCTTGGACTTTGGCAAGCGGGTCTTGACAAAGAGCGAGCGCGCCGGAGTTTGTAGCGCGGGCATCCTGCCTGCTTCCGGCGCGCGTGTTTGGGATGCAGGACCACGCTTACGCGCGGATTCTAGTCGGCGTTCGCTCCGTTGAATACACCTGTTTCGCCGCCTATAATGCCGCCCGCGTGTCCCAGGGCATAACGCGGAAAGGCAGGAAATGAAAGGGATTATCCTCGCGGGCGGGGCGGGCACCCGGCTGCACCCCTTGACTCGTGTCGTGAGCAAACAGCTCCTGCCGGTATACGACAAGCCTATGATCTACTACCCGCTCAGCACCTTGATGCTGGCGGGGATCCGGGACATCCTGATCATATCGACTCCCCATGATCTGCCTCTTTTCCGGAAGCTGCTCGGGGACGGCGCCCGGTTAGGCGTCTCGTTCTCCTATGCGGAACAGCCTCGCCCGGAAGGACTTGCGCAGGCGTTCATCATCGGCGAGGACTTCCTCGGCGACAGCCCGGCGTGCCTGATCCTGGGAGATAACATCTTCTACGGCGGAGGGATTGGCGGCGTCCTTCAACGCGCCGGTTCGATCCAAGACGGCGCTCTGATCTTCGGGTACTACGTCGTCGAGCCCCAGCGCTACGGCGTTGTCGAATTCAACGAGCAAGGAGAGGCCATCAGCCTCGAGGAGAAGCCTGAGCATCCGCGCAGCCCCTTTGCGGTGCCCGGCCTCTACTTCTACGGCCCCGATGTCGTTGGATTGGCGAAGGCGTTGAAGCCCAGCGCGCGCGGCGAACTCGAGATCACCGATCTGAACCGGATGTACCTGGGCCAGGGCCGGTTGAAGGTCGAGATGCTCGGCCGCGGCATCGCGTGGCTCGATACGGGCACGAATCGCAGTCTCATGGAGGCGGGGCAGTTCGTTCAGGCCATCGAAGAGCGCCAGGGACTCAAGATTGCCTGTCTCGAGGAGATTGCATGGCGGCAAGGCTGGATCAAGCCTGAGCAGGTCGTTGAAGAGGCCGACAGCATGGGAAGCAGCGCCTACGCGGAGTACCTGCGCCAACTGTTGGCGCGGTGGGAATTGGCCGGCCGGCCGGGCGATTCAGCCCGCCTGACGATATAGATGGGAGAGGCCGGGAACGGCGGATCGCCAATGGAAGTCAAGCGTTCATTCTTCACAACATTCAACCACTCCTTCAGCCTCGAGCACACCGAGGAAGTCAACTGCAATCTCTGCGGCAGCGACAAGTTCAACCTGCTGGCCACGGAACTCTCCTTCGATATCCGCGAATGCACGAACTGCGGCTTGGTGTACGTCAATCCCCAGCCCACGCGGGAAGAGCTTCCCAAGTTCTACGCGGGGATGTATACCACCGACGCGGAGGAGGAGGTCAGGGCGCGCTCGCTTGGGGCCGTCGAGCGGCATCTCCGCAAGGTTCTGATCCGCCGCCGCCCCAACGGCGGGAGACTACTCGAGATCGGCTGCGGCTATGGGCCGCTCCTCAAGCGCATTGAAGACCTCCCCTGGGAGTTGTCCGCCATCGACGTGAGCGAGACGGCGGTGCAGTACGTGCGGCGGAACGTGCCGAAGGCATCCGTTGAGGTAGGCGTTCTCGAGGATGTCGAGTTCCCCCCCGCCAGTCAGGACTGCATCGTGTTGGTGGCCGTCATGGAGCACATGAAGGATCCGCGGGCGGCGTTCGAGCGCCTGACTTCATGGCTGGCGCCCGGCGGATTGCTGATCGTTCAGGTGCCTTATGTGACGCCTTACTTCAAGCTCAAGAAGTGGCTCCCGTGGCTGCCCATCCACTTTGAGGCGCCCCGCCACCTTTTCGACTTCTCGCCGAAGACGCTGCCCCGGTACTTCGAGCAGGCGGGCCTGACGGATATCGAGGTCGAGGTCGCGCGGCCCTATTCCAGTTCGAGCGCCCTCGCCGCGCTCATGCTCTGGGGAATCAAGCTCCCCGGCATTGCCCTTTGCCGGCTGACGCGCGGCCGGTATATCTATCCTTTCTCGGCGGCCATCGTCGTCCACGCCTCGAAAAAGGCCTAGGCCACTGTCGCGCCACGCCCTTGCTTCGCCCTACGGCCCTGTCACCACTTCCAGCATGCGGCCTTGCCCCGCCTTTAGCGGAATGGGCACGGCCGCCCCGGCCTCCGTCTCGTCCACGGCTAAAGTCGAGCCGTCCAACAGATCCCGCCACTTCGCCCCCGGCGATAGACCCGGCGCCGTCACCAGGCCGGTGACGGCCCGCTCGACGTCGGTATTGACGACGATCACGTAGCGGCCCTGGCCCTCATCGCGTAGCGGAAAGGTGTACACCGTCTGCGGAAGGGCCGACAACTTCGTGTCGCGATCCGGCCGGGAACGCAAGAGGACGGGCCCCAACTGGTGGAGTTCGGCGTCGATGCGCGCCACCGTCGGATAGAGTTCATGCGGACGGAACCGGACCTCACCCGTATCCGTCCGCTCCTCGACGGCTATCCCGTGATGGACGAAGTGGAAGATGCCCCGGATTCCTTGGCCCAAGGCGGTGTAGATCATGGCCTCGTACTCCGCCGCCGTCGGCCAGGGGATGTTTTCGCTCGGACTGCCGAACGTTTGCGGCGCCAGCCACGCCGGAGCGCCGAATCGACGGGCGCCCTCGTAGATAGCGGCCATATCCTTCGAGAATTGCGGGAAGGGGTCGTGCGGCCGCCCCTGTTGGATGGGATAGTTGTCGTGGTAGAGCGCGGCCATCGGAACGGCTGTGAAGTACGCCGCCGCGTCCCTCCCGGTGCCGTTCAGGCAGGCAAAGGCCGGCCGCGAAGGATCGGCCGTGGCCAATGCGCGGCTGATGAGGCGCAAGTTGTAACGCCGCTGCGGCCAAGGCTCGTCAATCATGTAGTAGCCATACACCGCCGGCTCGTCCAGATAAGGCTCGAGGGCCTCCCGCGCGAGAGCCAGCGCCTCCTCTTCCGTGAGCCGGTGCTCACTCGATATGGCCTGAGTCACATCAACAAGATGGAGGACAACCTGCATCCCCGCGGCCCGCGCCTCCTCGATCAACAGCGCGTGCATGGGCCGGGCCGCCCAGATGTAGAAGGCCACGTCAACGTTCAGATGCTTGAGGTCGCTCAACGTGGCACGGATGTAGGCGCGCGACTCCTCCGTAGGCTCCGTCCGAAGGCCTTGAACCAAAGCTACCCACATCAACACGGGGAAGGTTCTCGGCGAGAACGGCCGAATCGGCGCGAACCGTGTCGAGCGCCGAACCGTCACCGGCGCGGATACCTCCACATCGCCCGAACGCATCGACACCGTGTAACTGCCATCGGGCACGGGCCTGCCATGGATATCGAAGCCGTCCCACTCCCAGGCCGCATCACCCAACGAGCCACGCCACACCACGCCGGCCCCGTCCGCGGCCCTCACTTCGATGGCGGCCCCCGCAGGATAGGGGACATCCACCAGCGTGATGCTCGCGCGGTCATTGCACCCATCGCCGTTCGGAGAGAAGACCTCTGGCAACACCGTCAGCCGCGGCTCTCCCGCCGCCACGGCCACCGTCGGCGCCCCGGCCGATGAGTGGACGATGGCAAACGTGTCGCCCACGTCGACCTCGCGGCGGTTCGGCCCGAGGCGCCGGTTGATGAATGGGCACACGAAGTAGCGCGTTTCCGGCCCGAATGGCGCGGGCACGCCAAGATCGGCGTTGAGCGTCGCATACGACAGGCGCATCTCCAGCGTCCGGCCGTCCGGCCCGATGGCCCAGGCACCGTCCTCCGGCGTGTCGGCCTCGCCCCGCCCGCCATACGTATAGTCCCGGTACTCGACGACGCCCTCCGGCCCATCCTCGACGCCCAGCTCCCAATACTCATCGTAGGTGCGGAATCCCCACGGCTTGAGCAATTCGAGCCACAAAGCGCTGAAGATTGGCCCGCCCTCGACGCCGGTAGCCTGTTCCCCGTCTGCGTCCACGAGAAAGCCGATGCGCAGGTTCGTCGCCTCGCCTAGTTCCAGGCGCTCCGCGGTGCGGATGTATCCGTAGAATGACGCGCCGTCCGACGCGGCGCCCCACTCCACGATGTCGGCCCGCGCCCCACAACGGATCCAGGCCGTCGGCACGCGTGTGCGGCTGGCCGGGGGCATCTCCTATCCGGGCCGCGGATTCGTCGGCCCAGTCCCCGATCTCACCATCCACAACGATAGGCCCCGCGGCGGCCGTCACGGCCCAGAGGACCTCCACAGCGATAAGAAGCGTCCGCATGACTCGTTTTCTCCCCTCGACGTCCCGCACCAAACACGCCGTATAGACATACTCCGCGCCGCGGCCTCAGTCAATCCCGAACGGGTGGCTCTTGGGGCGACTTCTCGCCTTGCCGCACCCGCCGCAGCGTGACACACTAAAAGAACCTCCGCGCACGCTCCCCCCTTGTCTCGGAAGTGATAGTCCTATAGGCTCTAGGCATGGCCGGCAACGTTGTGTATGGAATGAACTGCGTGCGGGAAGCACTACGCGCGGGACGCCGAGTGAACCGCCTGTATCTCGCCAAGGAATCGCGTGCGCGAGCATGGAAAGGCCTCCTCGAAGAGGCGAAAACACACAAGACGCCCTATGATTTTGTTCCCCAGGCCAAGCTGAATGAATTGACGGGCACCCGCGAGCACCAGGGAGTGGCCGCCCTCGTCAGCCCGATCGAGTACACGGCCCTGCCGGATTGCCTGGCTGCGTGCCCCCCTCGCTCCTTGCTGCTCGTGTTGGACGGGGTGCAGCATCCCAAGAATGTGGGCATGCTCATCCGTACGGCCGCGGGGGCGGGGGCGTCGGGCGTGTTGCTCCCGGAACGCGGGGCGGCCCTTGTCGACGATACCGTCCTGCGCGCCAGCGCAGGAGCTGCCTACCATGTCCCCATCGTGCCCTGTAAGAACCTGGGGCGGGCATTGCGAGCGCTCAAGGACGCGGATTTCTGGGTGTACGGCCTAGATGCAAGTGCTGACACGGATGTTTTCTCGATACCGTGGGCAAGCCGTTGTGCCCTCGTCTTGGGCAATGAGAATCAAGGGCTCCGTCAAAACACGCGTAAAGACTGCGACATGCTTGCCGGAATCCCTCTGGCAAATGGGCTGGACAGCCTCAACGTGTCCGTGGCGGCGGGCATTGCCCTTTTCCAGGTGCTGAAAGGGCAGCGTTAAGACACACGCTAGGGGTGCGGCCGGGAACCGCGCTTTCAGGCCAGACTTCTAGCATAAGAAAGGAGGCCCCCGGCTATGCCGGGGGAAAATCGCCGTGGACACGGCCAATTTCTCGTTCTCGCATCCCAACGGAATGCTATACGGGTGGTTTTCACCGGCCGGCCTCCAATCGCTGGTGCTGCCGTCGCCCGGCCGGGCGGTTCGGATTCCCGTGCTCCATTCCTCCGTCAACGACGCCCGCGTCCGGGCGCTTTCCGCGGCCCTGGAACGCTATTTCGCCGGCTTGCAGGAGGATTTCGCGGCGATCCCCCTCGACCTGAGCAAGGGAACGCCCTTCCGGCGGCGAGTTTGGGAGGCGGCGCGAACCGTCTCTTGGGCGCAATGGGATACCTACGGCGGCCTTGCCCGCCGCGTGGGCCGGCCCTCCGCCGCGCGCGCCGTCGGCCAAGCACTCGGCGCCAACCCCGTACCTATCATTGTGCCTTGTCATCGCTTCCTTGGCGCGGGCGGGCGGCTGGGCGGATTCTCGGCGGGCCTCCACTGGAAACGGGAACTCCTTCGGATTGAAGGCGTTCGACACGAGCCTTGACGCCGACGCACTAAGAAAGGCCCCCCAAAAGGGGCCGAGGAACTTTTTGGACAAGATGTACGAGATTCACAGAATTAGGTCTTCTCCGCAGAAGCCAAGCGCGGGAATGTGCAGGCCAGGGGTGCGGCCAGAAAGCCACCGAACAACGAGACCGACAGTCTTGAGTATTAGGAGAAAAGGGCTTACAAATGCTTTCCGGCCGCATCTCACCAGGAACCGCAGCTTCTGGCCAGACTTCTGGAAGCCTGCACCACAACAGGGCCCTTCTAGGGACCTTAGCAAGCGGGTCTTGACAAATGGCGAGCGCGCCGGCAATTGTAGCGCAGGCATCCTGCCTGCCGGAGATTGTGGCGCAGGCATCTTGCCTGCCCCAGTGCGCGGACTTGGGATGCAGGACCACGCTTACGTGCGGATTCTGGTAATCCTGTTATCCCGTCAGAAGAAAACACTGGAGCGGCAGAGCCTTGTCAATGCTCACCGGCAGAGCCGGTGGCTCAGTTACAAGTGAGGTGTCATGTCTGAAGACCTGGTGACGATAGCGGAGTTGAGGAGCATCACGAGTGCCGACTTCGTCCGAGGAATCTTACGCGAGAATGGCATCGAGGCCTTCATCCCCGAGGAAAACACCGCCCTTCTCCGGTATCCTCCTTTTGTTGTCGCCTCTCCCATGCGTGTTCAAGTGCCGAAGGCACAGGCGGAGGCGGCCAAAGAGATTCTACGCAATGCGGAGATAGATATCCCGCCCAGCGAAGCCGCCGAGGATGCCAAACCTGCCGAAAGCGTATTCGATGTGCGCGGCCTCCGCTGGCTTCTGTCGCTTCTCGCCCTCGCCTTTCTTGCCATGCTGATCTATAGACTGACATACGGTGCCGCGGGCTGAGGCCCCCGGCCGCCTGCCGTTGGCCTTCCGCACGCCGCCTCGCCATAATCCCGCGGATCCCGGCTCCCGAACCTGCACGGTTGTTGCGTGCACGCCCCGTGTCAAAAGGAGGAGATGCCATGGCAAGCTCGAAGACGTCCCGGCCATTCACCTACTGCATTGACTACGGCGGCTACCGGGGATTTGCCTACGATCCCGAGGAACTGATCGAGAGTATCGCTAAGGCCCCGCCGCATCTTATGCACCTCGGCCATGACGTGCCCATCCCGAATTCGTGCGGCCCGATCGTGCCGCTGGATGACGGCCCACCGAGACGCATCACCCCCGACGAGGTGCTTGCCCGAACCGAGACGATCAAGCAATTGCTCGAGCGATTGCGCCGCGCCGGGTGCACTCAGCTCATCCCGTATGTCTGCAATCAAACGCTCATGGGCGAGCCGGACAAGCGGCTCGGCATCTGGGAGTTCTATGATCATTGGGACGAGTACGCCAGCCTCGGCGTCGGCCCGCGTCCAGAAACGGACCCGATTCAATGGATGGCCCGCGAGCCCAACGGCAGGCCCCATTTCAACTACGAGAAACGCCATGGGCACGCCCTGGCATGGGATATGTTCCGCTGGGCGCCCTGCTGCAACAATCCCGACTACAACCGATTTCAGCGGGTCGTCGTCAGCCATATCGCCCAGGTCGACTATGACGGTGTGTTCGTGGACAACTGCAACCTCAACTGCTATTGCGAGCACTGCCAGGCCAAGTTCAAGGACTTCCTTGCGGCCAAGTACAGCGCCGCCGAACTCAAGGCGGCCTTGCACGTCGACTCACCCGCCGAGGCGTCCCTCGCTACGCGAGGCAGCCGCCTTGTTTGGATTAAGAACTCGCCCCCCTTCATCGATTTCTTGTTAGAGAGCCGCAGCGACGAAGAACTGGGGCGGATGTTCGGCGCCACGGATCTCGCGGAGGCTCGAATCGAGGAGGCAGGCAACGGCTGGCTCTGGGGCGCCGCCCACGATTTCCGGCTCTGGCTGGAACGGAAGTACTCCTCCGGCGCGCTCGAACAGATGATCGGCACTCGCAACCTGTCGGCGTGGGGCATCGAGACGCCCCAAGAACGACTGCTCTGGGCGGAGACGAAGCGCTTTTGGGCCGCAAGTGTTTGCGAAAACCTGCGCATGTTGCGCGAAACCGGCCGCGAATTCCAGAAAGATTTCGTCATCTCCCCCAATTGGGGCAATCTGGAAGAACCTGACGCGGCCGAGTTCCGCGAGGAGATGGCCCATATCGGCGTCCTCTGGGCGCCCGGCATGGACTTCATGATGTTCGAGGAAGGCAATACCGCCGGGGCCGTCGCGCCGGGCCTGTACAACGACCACATCTTGCAGTACCGGGCGTCTCTGGCCCTCGACATCCAGGCTGCCGTGCTGCCTTACGGCAATCAGCACGAGGGAACCGTGTCTCTCGGCTACGCGGAAAACCTCGCCAACGGCGGCGCCGCCTACATCCAGCCCAGCACCCGTTTCCCGGCGGTACGCGCGCCTTGGCGTGCCTTCATCGATGAGCACGCCGACCTCCTTGCAGGCGCCCGCCCCTGCTCGGACGTGGGCGTCGTATATCTCTTCGACGAGCTCATTCTTGAGAATCCCAGGCACCAGGAGTGGATCTACCATGTCACACGCTATCTGTCCGAACAGCATATTCTGTTCGACGTCGTCACGGAGCGGCAATTGCAGGAGGGGGGGCTTGCGCCCTATCGCGCCCTGATCCTGGCCGGGCCACAGTACCTCTCCGACGCCCAGCTCCGGGTCGTCCGCGCGTTTCACGAGCGAGGGGGCGTCGTCGTTCTCATAGGCAATGTGGCGACCCACACGCCCTTCGGCGTGGCGCGGCGAGCCCCCGGCCTGCACGACCTGGCCGGCTCAGGCGGGGATCGGGTCCTCGTGGCGGAGCGGCCGGATGACTTGATCGGCCCGGCACGCGTCTCGCGCGAAGCCGCCCTTCAATTCGCGACCTACAGCGAGTCCAGTCTCAACGTCCCCTCGGGAAGCGCCGGGGTGGTTTATCAGCTCGACCGCATGATAGGTGTGGATCGCTACGTCGAGGCGCGCGAGCTGGCGCCCCGCCTCGAAGCGGCCTTGGGCAAATCCCTCCGGCTCGCCGACGCATACGACGCCATGGGGGTCCGCTTCAGCGCGTTCCGCAAGGAGACAGAGAGCAAGTCACTGGTGCTCCTCCACATTGTGAACTACAACGTCCCTGCCGTCCCCCACCCCCAGTCGAAGCCCGTGGCCCCCGTGGCAAATCTCGAGGTCGCGCTGCCGCTGGGCGAGGAATGGCGAGGCGCTGTCGCCCGTGTGCTCGAGCCCGGCAAGAAGGAAGAATCGCAGTCCGTCACCTACCAGGACGGCACCGTGTTCTTCGTCATCCCGACCCTCGATATCTACAAGCTCGTGGTGCTGGAGGCGGGCTAGCTGCTTGTCGGTTTTTTGGAGGCCGTGTCTAGTTGTGTATGGAGCTATTTTCATTCTTGCTTGAGTAGGGCGACCGGAGCAACCAACAGGATGAGCGGGCCGGACAATCGCTGTCCGAAGAGCCGACGCGGCCGAGGCCGCCTAGGAACCAAGAACAGCCGGTTCAAGCCTCAATCCGGAACACAAACAAGGTCCGAGTCCGACAAACTGCTAATCGACAACGAATCCGTCTTTCTCGAGTTCGCGTGCGAGGTCGGATTTGGAGACATCGCGGTAGGCGACAACCCGCTGGCGATCCAGGGGAGTAAGGCATTTCTTGAACCGGCGGCGATGCATGAGATCTGCGAGGACAAGGGGGTCATCGGTCTCGAGGACGTGTATGGTGCGAAGGCGGACGCGTTTGATGCCGCCCCGCCAGTCATCGAGGGTCGTCATAACGTTCGTGGGAAGGGTGCCGCGGCGGTTGTGGACGAGAAGGAAGTCGAGAAAGGCATCCGCGTCGTGTCCCTCTTGGATGGCCTGGGTGAAGGAGTCCTTCGTGACGGTGTAGACGGTGGCGTGCCCCGTGCTGGCGCGCAGCGCGAACTGATCGAGAGGTACGGTGAGGAGAGGATCCATGTCTTGTGAAGGGACCACCACGTCGAAATTGGGCTGAACGACGACTTCGGCCTTTCTCTGGGGATAGGAGGTGTCAAGTTTGTCGAGAGCCTTCCCAGTGAGAAGCGCCCGGCCGAGAGGGGTCACACGAAAAACGCCGGCGCCGTCGATACCGCCCCGGGCGACTATCCCCAACCACAAAAAGGTCTCCTCGAGCGCCCGGGTAAGGGCCTTCTCGGAGCCCGCGGCCGCGCTGGGATTGACATAGTGCCAGCGCCCGCTTGCCGGTTGAAGCACGGGTTGCTCTCCATCCTGCCCGGACACAACCGCATGCCGGACGGCGTCCATGGTGGGA
Organism: Candidatus Hydrogenedentota bacterium; assembly: GCA_963674865.2. Classification (GTDB taxonomy): domain Bacteria; phylum Hydrogenedentota; class Hydrogenedentia; order Hydrogenedentales; family SLHB01. Next base: position 991,987 of record CAXXYE010000009.1, on the reverse strand, counting down.
TACCACGTTCCCGGCTTCATCTCGTCGAGCATCTCGATAAGGGAACGCCGGGCCATGGCTTCGTTCGTTCGGGCCGTAAGCCAATCGAAGAGAATGCGGTGGCGCTGAAGGCGGCTCAGTTCGATGAGGTCCTCCAACTCCCCCGCGCGCAACTCGTTGTCAACGCGGGCAAGCCAGCCCACGCCCTCGGCCATCCAGAGAAGCGTGTTGAGGGAAGGCTCGACTCCTTCGGGGCCAAGAGGCTCCAGCCGGGCCCGATCTTCGCGGAAGAGTTCGCCGTCGTTCCGGAGCCGAGCGGGCTTCGCGGCTATGGCGGCCACCAGACGGCAGGCCCGATCAGAGAGGTCGAGTTCGCGCTCATCGATGTCCACTGGGGCGCCGCGGGCGCGTTTCAACGCGTGGCGACGCCGGCGAGCGCCGGCGTTGGCGTCGCGCCATTGCCGTATTTCGGAGAGAAGGCCGGCGACGCGCACAAGGCGATCTTCGGCATCAAACCGGAACATCTCAAATAGGGAGCAACCTCGAAAGAGCTCCCACAGGGCCTGTTCCACGTCGTAGTCGGATCCGCCGTACGTCGCGCGGATCTTGGAGACAGGCATGACGCCGTCCTTGGATTGCCAAACGATATCAAACAGTTCGCGAGCCTTGGGAGAATAGCCACGCGTGGCAACATAGGAGACGATGGCTTCGGGCGTGGTGTAGAAGCGCTCGAGCAGGTGCTGGGCGGCGGCTTTCTTGGTACCGGGCTTCTCGACGCCAATCTGCTCTTCGAGGCGACGGAACTCGTGGGCGCTCAGTGCTTTGACCAAGCGGAACAAGGACGGCACATCCCCGCGGTTCTCCAGTCCCTGGACGATGCGCTTCACGGCACTGTGGCCTTCGGCGGCAAGTTTGACCTTGGTGATGTCGATGAACAGCAAGCGGTGGTGGAGATCTACGAGATACTCGACCTCCTCGGCGGGAATTTCGAGCTTCTTGGCCAGGAAGCGCACGGTAAGGCCGGAACGGCTGTTCTGCGCAAGTTCCCTGGCGATTCGGAACGCGGGCCGGGAAATACCCTCCATCGCCGCGACTAGACTGGCGCCATGGCGCATAAGAATCCCTTTTTGTGTGGCCCAAAAACGAACAATCCACAATTATAGCCCATAAAACCGGAGGTGACAAGAGCCCGCCGCATCGGCTAGACTCCAAACCGTTCTTGCAGGGCAGCCGTTAGCAAGTGTAGGAGAACATGCCCGATGACAATGCCGATGCAAAGGGTGCTGAACGCGGTGGCGCCGATCCGCATTTGCGACCTCGGTGGATGGACGGATACGTGGTTTGCCGAGAAGGGCGCCGTACTGAATATCGCCGTATATCCGTTTGCGGAGGTGCAGATTTTCGCGACGGAGCGAAAAGAAGGCGCGCCGCGCCAGATTACGATCCATGCGGAGAATTTCGGCGAGCGATACGCCATCGAGCCCGGCCAAGGAGAGTATGATCGCCACCCGCTGCTGGAAGCCGCTGTCGAAATCATGGAGCTGCCCGAGTCGCTCTCCTTTGAGGTGAACCTGTATTCGGCCGCGCCCGCGGGATGTTCGACGGGAACCTCGGCAGCGGTGACGGTGGCTTTGATTGGGGCCCTGGACTTGCTGACGCCGGGGCAGCGCACCGCGCACGAAGTAGCTGCCTTGGCGCATCGCGTGGAAACGGAGAAGCTGGGGCTGCAATGCGGCATACAGGATCAGCTCTGTTCGAGCTACGGGGGGATCAGTTTCATCGAGATGTTCCACTATCCGGAAGCATCCGTATCGCCCGTTCCCATTCCCGACAGGTTATGGTGGGAACTCGAGCGGCGGCTGATGCTCGTCTACCTCGGGCGCACGCACTCGTCAAGCGAGGTGCACGGGCAGGTGATCGCGCGGCTCGAGGCCGAGGATGCGGATAAATCGGCGCTGGAACCTCTTCGCCGCGCGGCATACGATGGAAAAAACGCGCTATTGGCAGGGAATCTCAATGGCTTCGGGCGGGCCATGACGCTGAATACCGAAGCGCAAGGAGCGCTGCATCCGGCCCTGGTATCGGAAGGGGCGCAGTCGGTAATCGCCTTGGCCCGGGAACACGGAGCGATAGGCTGGAAGGTAAACGGCGCGGGAGGAGAGGGCGGCTCGCTGACACTTCTGTTCGGCGCGGAGAGTGCCCGCAAACGGGCATTCGCGGAGGCGCTGCCCTCAGTGAACGCCTCGTTCAAAGTGATCCCCATCTACCTCGCGCGCAGGGGACTGCGGCATTGGTAAGCCCGGCGGACGGTAATAGGAGATAGGAATGTCCCACATCAATCTTATAACGGGCGGCGCGGGCTTCATCGGCTCGCACCTGTGCGAGCGGCTTCTGGCCCGCGGGGAGGAAGTCCTTTGCCTGGACAACTTCTTCACGGGCCGCAAGGAGAACATTGTTCACCTCTGCGGCCATCCCAAGTTCGAGATCATCCGGCACGATGTCACAACGCCGCTCCTCGTGGAAGTCGATCGGATCTACAACTTGGCGTGCCCGGCATCGCCGGTTCACTACCAGTACAATCCCGTGAAAACGATCAAGACAAATGTGATGGGCGCGCTCATTATGTTGGGCCTTGCCAAGCGCGTGAAGGCGCGCATTTTGCAGGCGTCCACGTCGGAAGTGTACGGAAATCCGACGGTGCATCCGCAGCAAGAGAACTACTGGGGCAACGTAAATCCCATCGGGGTGCGCAGTTGCTACGATGAAGGCAAGCGCGTCGCGGAAACGCTGTTCTTCGATTACCATCGCCAGAACCGTGTGGATATCCGCGTCGTACGAATATTCAACACCTACGGGCCGCGGATGTTGGTGAACGACGGCCGCGTCGTGAGCAACTTCGCCGTCCAGGCACTGCGCGGCGAGCCCATAACGATCTACGGCGATGGCAGCCAGACACGTTCCTTCTGCTTCGTGTCGGACCTGGTGGAAGGCCTTATCCGCATGATGGACTGCGAGGATTTCACCGGGCCGGTGAACCTGGGCAATCCTGACGAGGTGACGATCAAGACGCTGGCGGAGCGGCTCTTGGAACTCACGGGAAGCAGCTCAGAGCTTGTGTACAAGGAGCTTCCATCAGACGATCCCGTCCGCCGCAAGCCGGATATCTCGCAAGCGCGCGAACGCCTCCAATGGCAGCCGACGGTGCCGCTCAGTGAAGGACTGGAGCGAACGGTCGGCTATTTCTCGGATCTCCTCGAGCGGCGCGCCGCAGAAGGCTAGAGTGTCGGCAGGCGCGACACAAAGGTTGGGCCGGCCCTTGAATCGATTCCGCCCTTGATGGTATTTTGACATCCAGTTGTAGTTTTACCCATGCCACTGATCGGGGTGATGTTCGTCCACGGGTTGGGGCGTTCATTCCTGGTTTCGTTTCTTGGTGGGCAGGTCTACGCAATCTGTTTGCTATCGCTTTCTTGGGTGTAGGAATAACGTGTGACATCTCCCTCTTTTGATGAACGCAGCTTTCGGGGGCTGTGTTGTATTGCGCTGGCCTTGGCGATGATGGCAGGGCCGGCCGCGGGGAGTGAAGAAGACACGGGGGCCGGGAAAGAGGTCGTCTTTCGCTTGGCGTTCGTACCTCAGCGCAGTTCTACGGCCATCAGCAACCTCGCCGCACTCAAGGTCTTTGACGAGTTCTTTCGGAAGCATCCTGAATACAGCTATGAGCCGACCACCGGCATTTCATTGCCCGAGGGCATGAGCGAAGCCCAATCCATGATGGCATTTGCGGGCGAGCGCGGCCCGGACGTGTTCTTCATGAGCATGCGCCAAGTCCAGAACTACATTCGACTCGGCCTCGTGTACCCCCTGGACGGGCTTATCGAGGAGTACAAGGGCGCGCACCCAGGCTGGGAAGTGCCTACGCTGGGCCTGACAGAGGATCATTGGGACGCGGCCAAAGGCGAGGACGGCAAGCTCTATGCCTTGCTCAGCGACTACTGGATCCTCACCATGTGGTACCGGCGGGACCTGTTCGAGGCGGCCGGGATTGTCCCTCCCCGACCACCGTCGAATTGGAACGAGTACTACCAATTCGCCCAGACGCTTACGTTTCCGCAGCGCGTAGTCGAGGGAGCGAAATTCCACGCGGGGCAGTACGGAACGGCGATCCGCACCGGCTATGAGGCGGGCTTCATCTTCACGAATTTCGTTTGGCAAGCCGGCGGCAACATGACGATGCAGGAGCGGGTGTGCCCGGACGACGGCACCGTCAATGAATTTGTCAAGGAAGACCGCATATGCGCGTGTCGAGAGTGCGGACGTAGTCTGATCGATCAGCCTCGCACGTGGAAGGTGACGTATGGGCGCGAGCCGGGCCAAGAGGCATTGCGGTTCTACAAAAAACTCCGCTGGTCGGAGTGGACGCGGTGCCCAGCGTGCGGCGAGGCGCAGGACCTTCCCACGGTAGTGTGCCCGAAGTGTCATGAGCCGAATCCTGTGCACGGACATGTTGAAAGCGTGCCTTGCCGAGTCTGTGGAACATCGCTTCCGGTTCCCCCGGAGAAGAGGGTGTTCACATGCCGGGAATGCGCGCGGGATCTCCACGATGCGCCAGTCTATACCGGTGTGGTTCGCGTCGGCGGCGAGATAGAAGAGATGTTCTACCGGGGCGAGATCGCGATGATGTTGGATCATGTGCGCCCGGACAAGATTGACATAGTCGTGTCGAAAGGGGGCCTGCGACCTGATCAGATAGGTTTTGGCCCGCCGCCCCAATCGGGCCTCCCCGGCGGCGTCCGGCGCGCGATCACGGGGGGGACGGCGTGGTGCCTGAGTTCACAGGCGATTCGGGATCCGCGAGTGATGGAGGCCGCGTGGGAGTATCTCGTTTTCCAGTGCAGCGAGGAAGCGCAACGTATCCGAACGGACATTTACGTGAAGAATGGATACGCGCACCTCATCCGTCCGCAGTTGCTTGAGAAGTTCGGTTATGACGAGGAATACGACGACTACGAGCCGAGTTTCCGGGAAGCGCTCGAGATGGCGCCAAAATACGGCCGGGTCCAACCGCATGATTTGCATTACCAGCACGTCGAAGGCACGGAGCTAGCGGTGCCCGTCGATACCATCGTCTTCCAGGGGGGCCAGGAGCGGGATCCCGCGGAAGTGGCGGCTACGAGCATGCACCAGACGAATGAGAAGCTGTATCGAATTGTGCCGCCGGAAGTGATACGGCGTCGGAATTTCTGGGGCAGCGTGGCCTTCTGTATTGTAGTGCCGCTGGTTCTGGCGGCATTCATCTACACCCTCCGCGCGCGTTCAGACACGCGCTCGGGGACGCTGGCGAGCAAGGCATCCCAAGTGGTAGGCGCAGGCGCGGGGCGCAAACGGAACGCCATGATCGCGGCTCTTGTTCTAGCGCCAGCGCTCTTGACGGTAACGTTGTGGCAGTATCTCCCGCTTTTCCGCGGGACGTTCATGGCCTTCTTCGACTACAAGATATCTTCGTATGCGAAGAGTGAATTCGTCGGCCTTCAGAACTTCATCGAGGTGATGACGAGCCCGGATTTCTGGAACTCCGTTCGCGCCACGGTGCAGTACGTTGGAATCAGCCTCAGTATCGGCTTCTTCGCCCCGATCATCTTGGCCATTCTCTTGAGCGAAGTGCCGAAGGGCAAGATGTTCTTCCGGACGATGTTCTACCTCCCGGCGGTTACAACCGGTTTGGTGATCATGTTCCTTTGGAAGATGCTGTATGCGCCCACACCCAACGGCTTTCTGAACCGGATCATGATGCCGATCCTTCATTTTCTCCATGTCGTGGGCCCGGACGTAACCTATATTGACTGGCTGCACACGCCCGGCATCGCGATGGTGTGCGTGGTGCTTCCCGGAGTCTGGGCCGGGGCCGGGCCCGGATGCCTCATCTACCTGGCGGCGTTGAAGACGGTGCCCGAAGACCTCTACGAATCCATCGCATTGGACGGCGGGAATTTTTTCCACAAGATTCGACACGTCATGTTCCCCGCAATCCGCGCGTTGATCATGATCAACTTCATTGGCGCGTTTATCGGGGCGTTTCACGCTATGCAGAACGTGTTCGTCATGACCGGCGGCGGGCCGGCAAACTCGACCATGGTGATGGGTATTCACATCTGGGCGAACGCGTTTCTCTATCTACGTTTCGGCTACGCGACGGCAATGGCCTGGGTTCTCGGCTCTACGCTCATCGGCTTCACGGTGGTACAGCTCCGGATTCTCAAGCGAGTCGAGTTCAAGACGGCCAATCAGGTCGAGTAGGAAGCAGCGAGGTATCGATGGCGCTTTTTGGCCCCGTAGAACGGAAGAATCCGACGGCGCGGATGATCTACGGGACAATCTATCTGGTGTTGACGCTCGGCTCAGTAACGATGGCGTACCCGTTCTTGCTGATGCTGGGAGCGTCGGTGACGACGGACCTGGACTTTGAGGATTGGCGCATCGTACCGGCCTATCTCCGGAACGACACGGCCTTATACCGCAAGTGGCTCGACGACCGCTACGGCATCGAGTTCAACGTAGCGAAGCGCGTACATCGCCTTGAGGTACCGAACTTCCGGTACCTGGACGAGATTCCTCCCCTTGATGTTGCGGATCCCGCCGTGGAGAGTCGTGTAAAGGACTGGCTGGAATGTATCGAGACAATTCCCGCAAATCTCTTGCAGGCCTTCTACATTGACGAAAAGCGGACGCGTCCGACACACCAGAAATTCGCGGATTGGCTGTCGGCGCGCTATGGCGGCGACATCGAGGCGCTCAACAAGGAATACGACACGGCATACAACGGCTTTCGAGAGGTGGTCCCCGCGGAATTCCCCCTGACTCACAAATCACGTCCCGAGGCAGCGGAAATGCGCGAGGTCTATCTCCAATTCCGCAAGACTCTTGCGCCGGAGGACCTGATGCCGCTCTTGGCCAGCTACGGACTTCGGGCCTACATAGAGCGGCATATCGGCACGGTTGACAAGCTCAACGCCTATCTTGGGACATCCTACAAGGACGTAGACGACGTAATACTCCCTCCGGAGCGTCCCTCGGAAGAAGGGCCGTGGCGCGATCTATGGGACTTGTACGCCAAGAAGCGTTTTCCTCTTTCGCTCCTTCGCGTGGAAGGCGATTTTGACGAGGCTTTCCGGGCGTTTCTCCTCGCTCAACACCGGGATTACGACGGACGGGTGCGCGAATACAACGCGGCGCACGGCACGGACCTGCCCCTCCTCTCGGAAACGGATTACCCATCGGTAATGCCTACGAATGACCTCCAATTCGCGGACTGGGTCCTTTTCACGGACAACCATGTGCCCGCTTCGGCAAAGCGCTTGGCTACCGTCGAGGGAGCTTGGCGCGACTGGCTCCGTGAGAAATACGGAAGTCTCGAGGCCGTCAATGCGGCACAGGGACTGGCATGGCAGAACTGGGCCGAAGCCTTGCCGCCTCTGGCGGAGACGGACGTGTGGACCTTCTGGAAGAACAAGGAGGCGATCCGCTCGGAGTTCTTCCTGCGCAACTACCGACTGGTACTCGACTATATCCTCTTCCACGGGCGCGCGGTTCTGAACAGCTTCATCTTGGTTACCCTCGTCGTATTCGGCCATCTGACGGTACAGCCCCTGGCAGCCTATGGACTATCGCGGTTCAACCTGCGCTACTCTCATCAGATCCTCTTGTTTCTGCTCGCGACCATGGCCTTTCCGAAGGAAGTCGCCATGATCCCGAATTTCCTTCTGATCAAGGAACTGGGACTCCTGAACACGTATTGGGCGCTTGTGTTGCCGGGCTTGGCCAGCGGGATGGGAATCTTCCTCCTGAAGGGATACTTCGACAGCCTGCCGACGGAACTCTATGAGGCCGCCATGATAGATGGCGCCAGTGAGCTTCGGATGTTCCTGCAGATCACAATCCCCTTGTCGAAACCTATCCTGGCGGTGATCGCGCTAGGATCTTTTGCGGCGGCCTATGGCGGGTTTATGTGGGCATTCCTGATATGCCAGAAACCACACATGTGGACGATGATGGTGTTCCTGTGGCAGCTCGGCCATGAAAGCTATCAGTCCATCTGGATGGCGAGTCTTGTGATTGCCGCTGTCCCAACCTTGCTTGTCTTCATCTTCTGCCAGAAGATCATCCTTCGCGGAATCATCGTCCCCACGATGAAATAGCCCGCCGAAGGACTCGGGAGCACACCCCAACCGGTTCTCGCCCATGACATGGGAATTGGCAGGTAAAGACTCCAAGCGCGGATAGTCGAGGGCGCGGACGCCCTTCAGCTTGCGATGTACGCGTCGATGGCGTCGCGAAGCGTCTTGAAGATCCAAGCGCGTTTGGCGTCGTCGGACTCGAGTAGAGTCATCCGAAATCCGTCGTGGTCGGACTGGAATCCCGTAAGCGGCACGACCACTATCCCCGTAGCGCCCATCAGGTAATAGACAAAGCGCTTGTCCGGCGCAACGCCTTGCACGAGTTCCTCAACGCGAGTGCGGACCTTCGGGTTGTCAATAGGCAGGCTCTGCCCTTTGTTGAGCACACCCTCCTTAAACATTACCGTGAAGTAAAATGCACCGCCGGGCTTGTTGACGATAACCGCGTCGCAGTCCTTGAACGCGTCATAGGCTTCCTGGGCTCGCGCCGCGAAGCACGCTTCGCGCAGATCGAGATGCCCGGGAAACCGCGGATCGCCCATGATTGGGGGAATGGCCATCTGGGGAAGCGTCGTCGATGATACCTCAAGGCGCTTCGCCGCCAGAAGGCTGTTGACGTACGTCGCGAAGTTCTTGTCCCTGCCCTTGTTGAGCACCTCGATCCATCCGCACCGCGCGCCGGGCCATGGGATCTCTTTGCTGATGCCCCGCATGGCAATGGCGGGCACGTCCCCGATCCACTCGCTCATGTGCATGCGGGGGGCGCCATTGTAGACGATGTGAACATAAATCTCGTCGGCGATCACGAAAAGGTCGTGCCGCCGGGCAATTTCGGCGATTTCTTCGAGGATCTCCCGGGGGTAAACCGCGCCCGTCGGATTATCAGGCGACAGCAAAAGGATACCGGCGATGGAGTCGTTGTACTTCACTTTATTGCGGATATCCTCGATATCCGGGAGCCACCCATTGTGCGGGTCGAGCTCGTAGGTAACGTGGCTATAGCCGGAATGGGCGGCCTCCGCCGAAGAATGGGTGCTGTAAGCCGGGGAGGGGCCCAGAACGCGCGCCTCGCGGCGCAGGAATCCGTAGATCTTGGCAACGGCATCGCCCAAACCATTGAAGAAGATGATGTCGTCCGCCGTGATCTGGACGCCGCCCGGCCGCGCGTTCACGCCTTCGGCAAGAAACGCACGCGTCTCGGGAACGCCCTGGGTGTCGCAGTAGCCCCAGGAAGTCGTCTCATCTACCAACGTCTGTACGGTATCCTTGATCCAGCTCGTGACGTGCTCACCCTTCTGGATCGGATCACCGATGTTCTCCCAGGTGATGTCGATGCCGAGATCGCGGATCTCATACGCAGTGCCGACGATCTCCCGGATTTCGTAGCTGAGGCTTCCGGCGCCGACGTGTACAATGTTCTTTCTCATTCCGTCACCACAAATTGGAGTTCGTGCCACGTGCCTACTTCGGTGTTTCTATACCCGGAGCGGGTTCTTGCGTTGCACGCAGCCTTGAAACCGGAAACCGGTATGACGCGGCTCCGAAAAACTAAGAGTGCACAATAATAAGGGCGTGAGAAAGCAATTTCAATCTTGCCGGCATCGAGAGCCGCAGCCCGGCCCATGCTGGGCCTTGCCGGCTCAACCCGGCTTGCGGCGCTGCACTACGATGATCTTGGCGCTGTTGGGACGGGGAAGATGCACATGCAGTCCTTCGCCCCGCAGTGTGCTGCCGGAGACATGCAACGACGCGGCGGGCTCGTCGGTGTCGGTTACGACATATGTTGCAGCCGGGTCGATAGCGGACATCGGAAAGCGGCCTTGGGCGCAGACATCCTCCAAACGATACACGAACACCAGGGAGGTAACTTCACCCGGAGCCGCCAGTTGGACCACGGCCCACCCCTCGCGGTCCTGCTTCGGCCTGGGCGGCGTCAACATGTGGGCGTGGGCATCCCTGATGAAGTCACGCCACTTCTTGTAGAAGGCAACATGTGAGGCGAGCCTGGCGAGCGAGTCGGGACAGAGCCCGGCAAGGTCGCCGCTGAGGCCGAAGTGGCCAGACATAGCGGCGCGGGCCGCGAAGTCGATGTGTACGAGAACGGGGTCCTCCCAGCAAGCGGAGCCGGGAACGAGTACGACCCCAGGAGGGACGACTTCCTCCGGCGGGCGGACAACGGCCCAGGTGATGGCGCTGCCCGGCGGGACGCGGAGCAAAGCGCCTTGCAGGATGCGGATCGTGTCGGTTGGATTGACCGTGTCGCTGAGGAAGTGGCCGTCGAACCGCCGAAGGGTGTTGAGGTCCATGCGAAGGCCGCCGCTGGCACAGCCTTCAAAGAAGACCCGCGGGTAATCGCCTCTGAGCTGCTCGAGGAGCCGGTACCAGGCATCATAGTACCAGGCGAAGGCGCCGCCGCGTGGATCGGTAGCTAACTCGAAGTTGAAATCGATCTTCATCCACGCAAGTTGATATGTATCGATGAGGCGCGCTATCTCGCGGCGTTGGTAGTCGTACGCTTCGGGCCGCTCGAGGTCGAGATAGAAGTAGTCTTCCGAAACGGGCAAGAACCATTGCGGGTGGGCGCTTACAACAGGCGCTTGGCCATGGAAACGCTCGGGCTCCATCCACAGGCCGAAGCCAAGTCCGGCAGCGCGCACATCATCGGCAAACGCGGCCATTTCCCCTAAGAACGCGCCGGACGTCTTCTCGCGCCAGTCGCCTACCTGCCTTGACCAGCCGCCGCCGCCACGGCCATACCACCCGGCGTCCACGACGAAGACCTCGCAGCCCACATCCTTAGCTGCGGCCAGTTGACTCTTGAGACGCCCAGGTTCGATCTTGTCGAACCTGTCAAACCATGTGTTGTAGACGACAGGCGCCGCGCGTTGCCGTTTTCGCAGGCAGCCGTCATTGAGGAAGCGGTGCAGGGCGGGGGCCCCGAGGTGGACCTCACCGAGAGGCACGTGTTGGAGAAGGATCTCGGGAAGCCTGACGGCGCCGTCGGGGCCGAGCGTGAAGCGGAGGTCGCCGTCGTCAAAGCCTAGATCGGCCGAAAACAGGGGCGGTGCGGGGGTGCTGCCGGACGTTTGGGCACACACGCGGACGAGCCAGTTCCCTCGCGGGAGCAGGTGAAAAGCGACGCCGCGGTCACTGCTCTGAGGTTTCAGACAGAGGTAGGGGGAAGCGCCTTGACAGGTCCGGCCCCCTTCGCACCGGAGGCTGAGGTCGCCGTGCGGCATAGGCCGCCACACGCCCTGGTTTTCGCCGCTCCAGCGGCTTCCCTGACTGTATACCTCATAGAAGCCGGGAACAAACACAAAACGTGCAAGGCAACGCCGCAGAACAAGGGACTGCGAAGACAGGTTTCTGATGGTATCGGCACGGCGGCAGACACCTGTGTCGGGACATAAGGACCACACGCTTTCGACACGCAAGCGCGGGCCGCTCGACGACATCCATGCTAAGACCGCTTGGTGGGGGTGGAAAGCACTTTCGACAAGACACATGTCGTCGGTGGTCAGTCGAGTCTGATCAATGACGCACTCAAGAAGTCCGCGCGTCCCCAATGGGCCTGCCGACGACGCGCCGGAATGGCACGGAAGGGCCCATAGGTTCTCAAGGGCAACTCGCCCCTCCCGGATGGCAAAGGTGAGGTCGCCGCCCCGGCTAGAGAGGGTGTGGCGCTCCGTCATGAAAGCTCGCTTCCTACGTCGACCGCGGCAACGGCGAAGTCGGGGATGCCGAGCCGTCTGCGGGCTGGACCTTCGGCAACCGCACGACGAAGCTCGTATTGGGGCAGGCCTCGTCCAGAAAGAGGTTGCCGTGATGCCTTTCGACTATCTGCCGGGAAATGCTCAGTCCCAAACCCATTCCGGCGCCGACCTCCTTCGTCGTAAAAAAAGGCTCAAATATCTTCTCCTGCACATCCGAGGGAACGCCGGGCCCGGTATCGGTAATGGCTAGATCAACGTGGTCCGGCGCTTCCTTCACCATGAGAGTCACGGCTCGCCGCCCCTCTATCATGGCGGCATCGTGGGCGTTGTTGAGAAGGTTCAAGAGGACTTGGGCAATCTGGGTTGCCTGGCACTCAACGGTGAGCTGCGGCGGTATGTGAGAGATCGTGAGGCTGATGTTGTGCGCCCGAAATCGTGCGCGGCAGACCTCCAGGGCATCGGCGACAGTCTCGTCAAGGCGAGCGCCGACAAAGGGCCCGCCCGCCTCGTCGCGCGCCAAATTACGCAAGCCACGGATGATGCGCTTGACGCGCGCCACATTGCGGCTGATGTTCCTCGTCAGAGACAGAACCTTCGCCGGCTCCATAGGCTGCCCCGCCAGAAAGGCCGTGAGTTGCTCGCTGGCGCCGGAGATGATGGCTAGGGGATTGTTGATCTCATGGGCGACCCCGCTGGCCATGACCCCCAGGGAGGAGAGCCGGGCGGCCGAAGCCATATTGGCGCGCTGGCTCTCGATGGTTCGCTCATTCTCCTCACGTTGAATAGCGGCGCTGATGGCGTTGGCCGCGGTTCTCAATAAGCCGACGATATCCTCCGGCCAAGTGACCCCCGGCCGGCATATGTCAAAGCTGACGCCCCCCCACCAACGGCCCGCAACATTGACAGGCAACACGAGTATCCACTCGATGCCTTGGGACTCAAGCATTTGCCGGGCGTGTTCGCAAAACTCACGGGGCGCCCCTTTCACCACGCCGCCTTGGGATAGAATGCGCTGCCAACGCCCCACGCCGCTTTCCTCCCAGTCGAAATCCTGAAGGACGGCGTTCTCCTTCTGGCACATCACGCCGGGAGCGCAGTCTTCGATCTGTTGAGTACTGAGCGTTACGCCTCGAAAGCCGGTGTGGTTCCGAAACAGGCAGCACCGATCCGCGCCGGAAACCTCTCTCAGTCGTCCGATAACGGCCGGAAGGATTACGTCCAAGTCCGTGGCGGCGAGAAGCAAGGTGGAGATCTCCGTGAGGCAGTTGAGGTAGTCCTCCCTTTGCCGTGCGGCCGCCTGCGCTCGATTCCGCTCCGTTACGTCGTCAAAGTGCACCATCACCAGATCCGGAGGAACGAAAGCGCAACTCACAGCGAAACTCCTGACATCCCCCGTCGGATCGTCGCAGTAGGAGACCTCGCTTTCGGCTGCGCCGCGGGCTGCAAAGCACCTTTCTATCTCGTCCGCAAGTTCAGGACTGTGCATGCGCAGTTCTTCGAGCTTAAGGCCAACGTGCTCCGAGACCTTGCCCTGCGTGGCTTTGAGCGCGGCATCGTTGTAGTCCACAAGAATGGCGTCGTCGTCCGTCCGCTGCCAGGTGAAGGTCGGGAGAGGAATGCTCCGATACTGTGCGCGAAACCGCTCCTCGCTCTCCCTCAGCGCCTCAACCATGCCCACTTCGTCGGTGATATCTCTGATAATGGTGACTACATGAGCGACCTTGTTGTCCTCGAAGAGGGGAATCTTGTGCGTCTCGGTGGTGACCTTTCTTTCGCCGAAGACATTCTCGTCCCGAGTAACGACGGCCTCCCCCGTAGACAGGACGCGCCGGTACTCCTCTCGCACGTCTTCCGTGAGGAACGTGAACACCTCAAAAACATCCTGCCCAGCGCAAATGACAGGTATCCCCAAAGCCTCCGTCCACTGTTTGAACTTGGTGTTGAAAACGACGAAGCGAAGCTCGGGATCGACAATATGAAGAGGCTCGTCGAAGGCATCAATGGTGGACATATAGAGCCTCTCGGACTCTCGCAAAGCCTGCTCGACGTGTGCGCGGGGGGAAATATCCAAAGCGATGCCGCGAATGCCGATGGGCTTCCCGTCGGAGAGGATAGGCGTACTGCGAACCAAGACGGGGAAGACGCTCCCGTCCTTCCGCAGGGCAGTGTAAGCGTCCGTGCCAGTGTGTGTTCCCTTGAGTACCTCGGCCGCATTCGCCGCGGCGCGCTCACGGTGTGCCGGGACAATCAAAGTGAGGGGGTCAAGGCCGCGGCCGATATCCTCAGTCGTATAACCGAACAAGGTGAAGAACTGGGCGTTAACGAATGTCAGTCGCCCCTCTGGCCCTATCTCAAACACAACACCGGGCAAGAGTCCAGCCAATTCCCGGACATGGTGTTCGCTTGGGAGAACTTCGTCGCTCATATCGTTGCCCCCTGTCTGCCGGATATGGGGTGCAGGAAACTCCCATGACTCCCTGGACACGGCCCCCCATGATAGCAGCACCGGAAGCGGAGAGGAAGACCCGCCTTGGATCCCAGTAGCCGGGGCGCCCCTTGATGGTTCGGAAGGCAGTCGTCTAGAATGAGGCCACTTTGGGCTTGGCACCCGCGTGCGCGGAACTTATGGAAAACCGTGCGCCGATCTGACCGGACGACTGTTGGGCGGCGTCCTTGGGGGGCTAGGTGAATACGGAGAATCGACACCAGGGAGAAGAGCCGGACATTGAGGTCCGGGAATGGCTCGAATCGCTTGAGTACGTCATCCAGCGGGATCGCCCGGAGCAGGTGCTTCGCTTACTAGGCGAACTCCAACTTCGCGCCGACCGCGCCGGCATCCGCCAGCGCTTCACGGCGAACACACCTTATGTGAATTCCATCCCGGCGGCTTCGCAGCCCCCCTATCCGGGGGACCCGAAGCTGGAGCGCAGGATCAAGAGTTTCATCCGCTGGAACGCGATGGCGATGGTGGTTCGGGCGAACCGTCTTGAGGCGGGTATCGGCGGGCATATCTCGACGTATGCGTCGGCCGCGACGCTCTACGAGGTCGCATTCAACCATTTCTTCCACGGGAAGGCCGAGGAAAGAAGCGGCGATCTCATTTATTTCCAAGGACATGCGTCGCCGGGCATCTACGCGCGGGCGTACTTGGAAGGCCGGTTGACGGACGAGCACCTTGAGAACTTCCGGCGCGAATTGCGCTCTCCGGGCGGGCTATCGTCGTATCCGCACCCTTGGTTAATGCCGGATTTCTGGCAATTTCCGACGGTTTCGATGGGTTTGGGGCCCATTATGGCCATTTATCAGGCGCGTTTCATGCGCTATCTCGAAGATCGCGGACTCAAGCAGCGGGATGGCGCGAGAGTCTGGGCCTTCCTGGGCGATGGCGAGACGGGTGAGCCAGAGACGCTGGGGGCCATCGACCTGGCCTCACGCGAAGGGCTGGACAACCTCATCTTCGTGATCAACTGCAACTTGCAGCGCCTCGACGGCCCGGTACGCGGCAACGGCAAAATCATCCAGGAGTTGGAGGGCATCTTCCGCGGGGCAGGCTGGAATGTCATCAAGGTCGTTTGGGGCAGCGACTGGGACGCGCTGTTTGAGAAGGACACCGACGGCGCGCTGCTACGACGTCTGGAGCAGACGGTGGACGGCCAATTCCAGAAGCTGAGCGTAGAATCCGGCGCTTATATCCGGGAGCACCTGTTCGGGGGCGAACCTGATCTGCGTCATCTTGTCGAAGGGCTCACCGACGAGCAGGTGCGTAAACTCAGCCGCGGCGGGCATGATCCGGTGAAGGTATACGCGGCCTATGACGCGGCGGCGCGCCATACCGGGGCGCCGACGGTGGTGTTGGCCAAAACCATCAAAGGGTACGGCCTGGGCGAGAGCGGCGAAGGCAAGAACATCACGCACCAGCAGAAAAAGCTGAATGAAGACGAGATGATGGATTTCCGGACACGCTTCGGAATCCCCATTTCGGATGAAGCGATCGCCTATGCCCCCTTCTATAGGCCCGATGAGGATTCACCGGAAATGGCCTATCTCCGAGAACGCCGCGCGGCCCTCGGGGAAGCGCTGCCGTCTCGGGCCGACGCCGCGCCGAAGATGGCCACACCGCCGGAAAGCCTGTTCGAGGAGTTCTACGGTGGGACGGACGGGCGCGCGGTTTCGAGCACCATGGCGTACGTCCGGATTCTGGCGAAACTCCTGCGGGATGAGGCACTGGGACGGCTGATCGTGCCTATCGTGCCGGATGAGGCGCGAACCTTCGGCATGGAAGCCCTGTTCAGACAGGTGGGCATCTACGCCCATTCAGGCCAGCTCTACGAGCCTGTGGACGCGGACAATCTCCTTTACTACAAGGAAGCGCAGGACGGCCAGATCCTTGAGGAGGGGATCACCGAGGCTGGATCGATGGCGTCGTTCATCGCGGCGGGAACGGCGTATGCCTCCCACGGAATAAATACTATACCCTTCTTCACGTACTACTCGATGTTCGGCTTCCAGCGGATCGGGGACCTCATCTGGGCGGCGGCAGACATGCGCTGCAAGGGATTCCTGGTGGGCGCGACGGCGGGCCGCACGACGCTCGCGGGCGAGGGGCTCCAGCATCAGGACGGCCACAGCCACCTGCTGGCGTATCCCGTACCGAATCTGGTGACGTACGACCCGGCCTTCGCCTATGAGTTGGCCGTGATCATCCGTGAAGGCATCCGCCGGATGTACGAGGAGCGGGAGGATGTCTTCTACTACCTAACGGTGGGCAACGAGAACTATGCGATGCCGCCCATGCCGGAGGGTGTATCGGAAGGCATTCTGAAGGGCCTCTACAAGTTCAGGGCTACGTCGAAACCGGACTTGGGCCGCCGCGCGCAGTTGCTGGGGAGCGGGTCCATCCTGAATGAGGCGCTCAAAGCGCAGGAGATGCTCGAGGAGCGCTACGGCATCGGCGCGGACGTGTGGAGCGTCACAAGCTACAAGGAACTGCGCCGGGACGGCCTTGAGGTAGAGCGCTGGAACATGCTCCATCCCCAGGAAACGCCACGAGTCCCATATATTAGGCAGTGCCTCAATGACGCGCCAGGCGTGGTGGTGGCCGCGTCGGACTACGTGAAGACTCTGCCGGATTCCGTAGGCCGGTGGGTTCCGCAAGGATTGACCTCGCTGGGCACCGACGGCTTCGGGCGTAGTGAAAGCCGGGCGGCTTTGCGGGATTTCTTCGAGGTGGACGCGCGTTTCATTACAGTGGCGACACTCAGCGCGCTCGCTCGAGACGGGCAGATCGAGGCGGCGGAGGTCGAGCGGGCCATGAAAGAGCTCGACATCGATCCGGAGAAGCGCAATCCCATGAACACATAACGAGGCGGAATAAGAGGCACGCAATATGGCGCTGGAATTCAAGTTGCCTGAACTGGGCGAGAACATCGAATCGGGGAAAGTGACGAAGGTACTGGTGGCCGTGGGCGATCAGGTGCGGGAAGATCAGCCCGTGGTCGAGCTGGAAACGGATAAGGCCACGCTCGAGGTCCCCGCGCCGGCCGGAGGCACGGTTGCCGAAATCCGCGCCAAGGAAGGCGAAAGCCTCAAGGTGGGCCAGGTACTTCTCATCCTTGACACGGGCGGCGCAGCGGCAGGGAAGGCTTCCGAGCCGAGCGAGCCGCCTGCTCAAGCCCCGCCGAAACCCGCGGCCGTGGCTCCACCGGAGCCGCCGGCCCCGGCAAAGCCGGCGCCCAAATCCGCTTCACCTGCCGAGTCACCGGCAGGGAAAAAGGATTCTCCTCAAGAGCCGACCGCAGCACAAGCCCGCAAGCCGGGAGCCCCGACGCCGGCCGCGCCGAGCGTGCGCCGTCTGGCGCGGGAACTGGGCGTCGATATCGGTACAGTTCCCGGGTCGGGCCCGGGTGGACGCATCACCGCGGAGGACGTGAGGGATTTCGCCGCGAAGACTGTGGCAAGCGAGCAAGAGAAGCCGTCCGCAGATGATACGGCTTCCACGGATCTCGCGACGGATAGCAGTGGCGTAGAGCGACAGAAGATGAGCGCCATTCGCCGTATTACGGCGGAGCGGATGGCGGCGGCCTGGGCGACAATCCCCCATGTCACGCAATTCGACAAGGCCGACATCACGGCATTTGAGGCTTTTCGCAAGCGATATGGCCCGAAGGCGGAGAAACAAGGCGGAAAACTGACGGTTACGGCCTTAATTCTGAAGCTTCTCGGGGATGTCTTGAAGGAATTCCCGCAGTTCAACGCCAGCGTCGACATGGAGACTCAAACGATTGAACTGAAGAGGGGGCGCCACATCGGCGTCGCCGTAGACACGCCGCACGGACTCCTTGTGCCTGTGGTGCGCGATGTGGACAGGAAGGGCCTGATCGCCCTCGCCGTCGAAATCGGCGAGCTGGCGGAAAAGGCGCGAAATAAGAAGATTGTGCCGCAGGAACTCCAAGGCGGCGCCTTCACCGTGACAAACCTTGGCGGCATCGGCGGCACGGCCTTCACCCCGATTGTGAACGCGCCCCAAGTCGCCATCCTCGGCATCTCGAGGGGACAGATCGAGCCCGTCTATCGCGATGGCCGCTTTGAGCCCCGCACGATGCTGCCGCTCGCGCTGTCTTACGATCATCGGGCCATTGACGGCGCGGACGGAGCCCGCTTCCTGAGACGGCTGGTCGAGGCTATCGAAGAGCCCTACTTGCTTCTTGTCGAGTAGGATGGATAAGGGACGGAATCTATGAGCGAAATCCCAGAAACAACGCAAGTGGCGGTGGTCGGCGGTGGGCCGGGCGGCTACGCCGCTGCATTTCGCGCGGCCGACCTGGGACTCGACGTCGCCCTGATCGAACTCGAGAAGAATCCCGGGGGCACCTGCCTCTACCGCGGTTGTATTCCCTCGAAAGCACTGCTCCACGTGGCCAAGGTACTCACGGAGGCGCGGGAGGCATTGAACTGGGGCATCACGTTCGGCGAACCGGCGATCGACATCGAGAAGATGCGGGCGCGGACGTACGACGTGGTCGAGAAACTGACGAGCGGGCTGGGCCAACTGTGCAAAGCACGCAAGATTAAGTACGTACGCGGCCGGGGCGCGTTGGTGGACGCGAACACGTTGAAGATTACGGCCGACGACGGCAGCGATGGCCAGATGCATTTCGAGTACGCCATCCTGGCGCCCGGGTCGCGGCCATCGCTGCTCCAGAACTTCCTGATTGACTCCCCGCGCATTATGACCTCTACAACAGCCCTCATGATCCGGGAGATACCTGAATCCTTGCTCGTCATCGGCGGCGGATACATCGGGCTCGAACTAGGCTCGGTGTACGCAGCTCTGGGCACGCGCGTCACCGTCGTCGAGATGGGCGGCGTGCTTCTGCCGACCGCCGACCCCGATTTGGCGAAGATCCTGGCCGGGCGGATGGATCACGTGATGCACGAGATCCTGCTCAACACCAAGGTAGTCGGAATGGAAGAGGTGGAGCAGGGCGTCCGGATTGCGCTCGACGGCCCGGACGTCGAGCAGAAGGAACGAGTCTTCGAGAAGGTGCTGATCAGCATCGGCCGAAAGCCCAACTCGAGCGGGATTGGCCTGAAGACGAGCAAGGTGGAGGTCGATGGCCACGGCTTCATCCAGGTGGACGGCCAACGCCGTACGGCGGATCCCTCGATCTTCGCGATCGGCGATGTGACGGGCCAGCCGATGCTCGCGCATAAGGCGACCCACGAGGGCCATGTGGCCGCGGAAGTCATCGCGGGACAACATGCCGTGTTTGAGCCTAGGGCGATCCCCGCCGTGGTCTTCACGGATCCGGAGGTGGCCTGGTGCGGACTCACGGAAGTGGACGCGCAACGTGAGGGCCGCGCGATCAAGGTGGCGCGGTTCCCCTGGGGCGCGTCGGGCCGGGCCTCGACGCTGGGACGGCCGGAGGGCGTGACGAAGATCATCGCCGATCCGGAGACGGATGTGATCCTGGGCGTCGGTATCGCGGGCACGAACGCCGGGGAACTGATCTCGGAAGGCGCGCTTGCTATCGAGATGGGCGCGTTGGCAAGCGATATCGAACTCACGATTCATCCGCATCCAACGCTCGGAGAGACGATTATGGAATCGGCCGAGATCATTTTCGGCCCGAGCACGCACGTATACCGGCCCAAGAAGGAAGATGCATAAGTCATGAAGAAGCGGAACCTGTTATTCCTCTTCACCGATGAGCAGCGGGCGGACACGATGGCGTGTTACGGCAATACGAAGATCGATACGCCCAACCTCAACCGCCTCGCCGAGGAAAGCGTGGCATTTGAGAAGTGCTACGTGACGCAGCCCGTGTGCACGCCCTCGCGCTCGACGATTCTCACGGGATTGTATCCGCACACGTCGGGGTGCACGCATAACAATGTGCCGCTCAGGGATGAGACGCCTTGCCTACCGGAGATGCTCCCGAGCTGCCGAACCGGCTACTTCGGCAAGTGGCATCTCGGCGACGAGATCTACGCGCAGCACGGTTTCGAGCAGTGGATCAGCATCGAGGATGGCTACAGGCGGTACTACCGCGAGGGGCGCAACCGGGACGATCGCTCGACGTTTCATCACTGGCTGGTTGAGAAAGGCTACACGCCGCAGGACGGAAAAGGCGACGGCCCGGCGGTGTTTGGCCGCGGCACCGTTGCGGGCTTTCCGGAGGAGCACTCGAAGCCCGCGTATCTGGCCGAAGAAACATCGAATTGGCTGCGGGGATGCCGGCAGGATGAGCCTTTCATCGGTTTTGTGAACTTCCTCGAACCGCATATGCCTTTCACCGGCCCGCGGGATGAACAGTATCCACTCGACTATGTCGACTTGCCGGCCAACTACGAGAATGTCCCCGATGAACGAAACCACCTGAAGCAGCGTATGCTCCACAACATCTACCGGGAGCAAGGATTCGGGGGCGTCGCGCTGGGCAGTGAACAGGGATGGCGTCGCCTAACAGCGAATTACTGGGGCCTGGTGAGCGAGGTGGACGCGGCGGTTGGGGCCATTCTACAGACGCTGCGTGAGTGCGGCCTCGAGGAAGACACGATCATCGTCTTCACCAGTGATCACGGGGACATGATGGGCAGCCATCAGCTCCTCGCGAAGACGGTGATGATGGAAGAGGCCGTTACGGTGCCATGCCTGATCAAGGCGCCGGGCGTTAAGCCGCGCATGGAGCGGCAGATCATCAGCCAAGTCGACCTCGTGCCGACGCTGCTCGATCTCATGGGGTCCGAGGCCCCCGGTTCGCTCGAAGGGCAGAGTCTGCGGCCGCTGATCGAACACGGTGCGCCTCCCGAGCAACGTGATGTCTTCATCGAGTGGAGTGGCTCGGATTCAGGGATATCGAAGCTCGAGCAAGGCGAGCCGGTCCCGGAGTGGCTGTCGGAGCTTGGCCCGCCGGAGCGTCTCGTCGCGGCGATCCAGGATCCTTTACGCACGGTGGTGACGGAGGATCGGTGGAAGCTGAATTACAGCCCGCACTTGGAGCAGCACGAGTTGTACGACCTCAACTCCGATCCGTATGAGAAGGTCAATCTCTATGGGCTGCCTGAGCATCGTGATCGCGTCGAAGACATGAAGGAGCGCATCCGTGCGTGGGGGAGGGCTACGGATGACGAGATTGCCTCGAGCATCTGACGCGCGTGGCGTGCAACAGTTTCCGGGCAACAGAAGGGGCCGTTCTTGATTCACACAGGATTCGCGAGCGTCTGTATTACACCGCCGTCGGGCAAGGAGATTCCCGGCCTGCTCCAGCGGCGGGTGGCCCTCGGAGTGAAGGATGACCTCTTCGCCCGCGCCGTTGTCATTGATGACGGCACGCGATGTGCCGCGCTGGTTCAGACGGATGCCATCGTCGTACCGGACGAGGTAGTGGCGGCGGCGCGCAAGCAAGCGCAGGCTTTGTGCGGCATTCGGGGGAAGAACTGCCTCATCGCGGCAACTCATACGCATTCCGGCGGCCCGGTTTTCGATGCGCTCGCATCGAAGGCGGATTCCGACTACGTGCGGTTCCTGGCGGAGCAGATCGCGACGGCCGTTTCCGAGGCACACCGGCTGCGCCGCCCGGCGCTCGTGGGGCGATCGACGGGCCTGGCGGAAGGTGTGGCCTTCAACCGGCGCTTCGTCATGCGCGATGGGAGCCAGCGCACGCATCCGGGCAAGATGAACCAGGATGTGATCGAGGCCGCAGGGCCGCAAGATCCCACGGTAACGGTATTGGCCTTCCGTGCACCGGGATCGCGCGAGCCCTTTGGCTGCGTCGTCCACTTTGCATGCCACGCCACGCACATGAATGGACTCTATTACTCCGCCGACTATCCGAAATGGGTGGTGGAAACGCTACGCGGCGTCTATGGGCCGGACTTCGGCGTGGTGTTTCTCAATGGCGCGTGCGGCGATGTTACGCAGGTGGCGAACACAATCGAGCGGCCCGAGGAAGTCGGCTTGTACTGGTGCCGCAGGACGGGGCAGGCGGTGGGCGGCGCCGCCATTAACGCGCTGGCGGTTGCGGATTACTACGCGGGGGCTTCGGTGGACACGGCAACGAAGAACATCCAAGTTCCCATTCGCCCGCCAACGGGACGTCCGAAGCGAACAGCACGGGAATTGCTGGGCGGCAACGCCTTCACGCCTAGTGATGAGACGCGGCTACTCGCGAGGGAAAGCCGGGCAGTGGCCGCAATGCGGCGCGAGAACGCCAGCCGCAAGTTGGAGATCATGGCGATGCGTGTGGGCGATGCCGTGTTCTGGGGCGTGCCGGGTGAACTGTTCCAAGAGTTCGCCGCCGCCGTAAGCAGCACATCTCCTCTCCCCCACACCTGCTGCGTCGAACTGGCCAACGGCTATGCCGGATACATTTGCGGCCAGGCGGCCTTTGAAGGCGGCGGATACGAAGTCTGCACAACCCGCAGCAGCTATCTGAGCGAGGATGCGGGAGAGCGGGTCGTACAGGCCGCATCGAGTTTAGTTGCGGCCCTGCACAAACGCGCCGCGAAGGAGATCGCGACACTGGGGGACACGGTGGACTGGATCGTCGAGGAGGGGAGCGACGCGTTCATCTGACAGGGCGTCGCAGACTACAGCGCCCAGGCTTCGTCTTCCGGCTCGACGATCTTCTCCTGATGCTGGATGTAGAAGAGGGGGTCTTCCGTGAGGGGCGCATCGGTGATGGGCTTGGCCTCGTCCGTGCCGAAGAACTCGGCGTAATCGCCATGAAACCCGTCGCAGATATGGCGCATGGCGCATTGGGCACAGGCGTCGTGATACCGGTACTTGCAGTCCTCGATGACGCGGCGGCGCGCCTCCGCGCGGTAGAGGGCCTCCTTGCCCCGCATGGCCTGCGCGGCGCGGGCGAGGCGGTGCTGAATGCCAAAGAGGAGCCTACTGAGCATGGGATGCCGCGCGCTCCAGTCGCGGACGAGGTTCGGATTGCCGCAATACAACCGGCTCGCAAAGGGCCCGAGCAGGAACGGCGGCACAAGCCCGCCGTCGCGCATCATCTGGGGCTGCATCATCGTCCAGAGCCAGCTCTGGTAATCCCACTCATGGGTGTCATAGGAGAGCTGCTGGAAGTTGTAAAAATGCTTCCGATGACGCTCTTCGCCCATGCAGAAGGGGATGTAACGGACGTTTGATTCAATGCCGTTGGCTTCGAGCAGGTCGAGGGCCTCCGTAAGCTTCTCGCGCACGTCGCCGTAGCGGGGCACACTCCTGTCGGTGCGACGCCCGGTAAGTTGATCGCCAAAGGGATTAAAAGCGATGTAGTTGACGGCCTCGGCGCCGTAGTCGATCGCTTTTTGGGCGATTTCGGGGAGCAGCGGAACAACGGGCGCCGACATGGTGCAGTTGAAGCGGAAGGGAATGCCCACGTCGCGCATGCCCTCGATGGCGCTGGTGATCTTGGCGTAGGCGCCCTTGTGTCCGACCACCTCATCGTGGATCTCGCGCAGGCCGTGAAGACTCACCAGGAAATCGCGCAGGCACGCTTCCTTGTACTTGACGAGCGCGTCGCGCTTGTCGAGCACAAGTCCATTCGTGATCAGCGTGGGATAGAGGCCGATGTCATGGCAATACTGGACGAGTTCGCAGATCTCGGGATAGATGGTGGGCTCGCCGCCCTGAATGTCGATGGCCGTATTGTCATAGACCTCGCGCAGAGTGCGGCAGATATCCTTCGCCTTGTCCAGACTCATGAAGGGGTGCTCGGGGTGGTCCTTATCCATGATCCGGCCGACGAAATAGCAGAAGAAGCAGCGCTGGTTGCACGTTTGGCCAAGCCACATGACGGCCCGCTTGGAGAGGACGCGTTTCTTCGTCTTCTTGAAACGGGGCGGCTGCGCCGGGCCGATCGGCGGTGCTTCTTGTGTCGTCATATCGGGCTCACTTCTCCGGTAAGACAGGGCATCGTTGCGATTATAGCAGCGGGCCAGAGGCCAGGCAACAAGTCCGGGCCGGAGCTGTCGCGACTCTTTGATAGTGTCACCCCCTCGACTCATTAGAAATGTCACAATTGGAGCCTTTCACTTGGAGGGCTGCCGTGGAAGGGCATTTGAAGATGAGTCGCAAGGAATTGATGCGTAAGTCGTTGTTGGAGCTTGTTGTGGGAAAGCATATGACCCTGGCGGAAGCGGCGCGGCGCATGGAAGTGAGCTACCGGCAGGCGCTGCGGATACACGCACGCTTCGTGTCAGAGGGAGATGAGGGGTTGGTGCATCGCAACCGGGGCCGGGCGTCTAATCGAGCCAAGCCTGCCGCGTTCCGGGACAAAGTCCTTCGGCGCTATCAGGAACGCTATAGAGAACACGATTTGGGGCCGACCCTGGCCGCGGAGAAGCTGGCGGAGGAAGGCCTGTGCATCGACCACGAGACGTTACGGCGCTGGCTGCTTGAGCAGGGGCTCTGGGCGAAGGGAGACACCGGGCGCCGGCATCGCTCCCGCAGGGAGCGGCGAGCCCATTTCGGAGAGCTGGTGCAGATGGATGGGAGTCACCACCACTGGTTCGGGCCGGACCAAGGCCAAACTTGTCTGATGAACATGATAGATGACGCCACAGGAGAAACCTTGGCGCTCATGGCCGAGCAAGAAACGAAGCAGGCCGCCATGCAGCTTCTGTGGCGGTGGATCGAGAAATACGGTATTCCTCGGGCGCTGTATACGGACCGAAAGAACGTCTACATCACCGGCCGGGAGCCCACGCTCGAAGAGCAACTGGCGGGGCGCGAGCCGCTGACTCAATTCGGAGAGGCCTGCTATAAGCTGGGAATCGTCATCATCCCCGCGACTTCGCCTCAAGCCAAAGGCCGCGTCGAGCGCTCCAACGGCACATACCAGAACCGGTTCGTCAAGGAACTCGCCTTGCGGCGCATCACCACCATCGCCACCGCCGACAAGCTGCTCTACGAAAGCTTTTGTGACGCTCTGAACGCCAAGTTCGCCATTGCGCCCCGTGAGGAACTGGACTATCACCGTCCTCCACCCAAAGGCCTTGAGCTGCATGACATTTTTTGCTTCGAGGAACTGCGCGTCGTCCAAAACGACTGGACCGTCCGTTTCGGGAATCATTACTACCAAATCCTCAAGAACAACAGTCCTCTGCCCCGGCCCAAAGACAGGATTCTGGTCCGCACCCATCTGCACGGCGGCATCAGGCTGCTCTACAAAGACCAGGACCTTGACTACCGCAGGCTCACGGTCAAGCAATACAAACGAGAAGGGCAGCAACGAGTCCAACAGGTCCAGCCCCCCGCCAAGCCCAAGAAGAAGAACGCTCCCCCCGCGCCCTACAAGCGCTGGCGGCCCAACGTCCAACGCCTACCTCTCATGAACGCAAAAGAAAGGTGAGCACGCGAGTTACCCACATATCCACATCCTCGACGAGCGCTATGCGCCCGCGCGCTTCGCGCTGGATGTGGATATGACGGTCTGGGGACAGCTGCTACGCACCTGACCACAGACCTTGGATAACTCGCTTCTGCAACCATCGAGCATAGGACATTTCTAATGAGTCCCAACATGTGACATTTCTAAAGAGTCTTGACACAAGTCCGGGCCGGAGCTTTGGGCCGGCGTTCGGTATGCACAACATGCAGCAACGGCATCGTTTATCGAGGTAAGCGCACGAGGTGGGCGAATCTACTCATATTTCAAATACCTTCCCCTCCTGAAGGTTGGAGAACGCTGTAAACCCTCACCGGCACGGGAGTTTTCCCGCATCGCCGGGCAACTCGGCCGCGCCGCGCACCGGGTATCTTGAAAGGCCTCCATCTCTTGAGATCTGCGAGCCAAACTGGTGAGGCAGTCGGTTTCGCCAGTGCTTTCGCCTCCAATCACTTGACGCGCGGCGCAATTGGCAACGCGGCCACCGGGGTCTTGCACGCCGTAGATTCATGTGGTACACTATGTTACACGACAACGAGGAAGATGGCGGTGTCCCCGTATCCGCGCGTCTGTGTTCTTGAAGGGCATTTCTTGACACGTTGTCGGGGTTGTGGTTAAATGGGGTTTAGCGGTTTTAGGTCCATATTTCGTAGATTCTAGCGTATCAGGGCAAGATAGCGGAGAAGGAGGAAATGACCACAATGAGAAAAGTGCTTTTTATCGCGCTTGGGGTCGCACTTGTCGGTATGTGCGTTCCCGCTTTGGCGCAATGTCCGGGCGGAGGAAAAGTCTGGGACGATCTGTCCTGGTGGGGTCAGAGCGGCGCAACTCCGGAACCCATGAAGGATGCCGCGCGCTCAGGATACTGGTGGTGGCCCACGGCGCCCTCGTCCAACGCCGGCGATGCAGAGGCGTGGGGCAACCGCGGTGTCGTATATGGCCCGTATGAGAAGCCTGCGCCTCCGGCCCCTCCGGCGACGGCTCCCCCGACTCAGACAGCCAAGGTGGAGCGTCAAATCCCCACTTTCAGCCATGTCTTGTTCGAGTTCGACAAGTCGACGCTGAAACCTGAGGGCAAGGTTGCCGCCGACGAAGTCGTAGCCTGGCTGAAGAAATACTCCAAAGACACCGTCGTGATCGAGGGACATACGTGCAATATCGGTACCGATTTGTACAATACGGGCCTTGGCCAGCGCCGCGCTGATGCCGTCATGGCCTATCTTGTCGAAGCGGGCATCGATAAGGCGCGCGTGTCCTCCGTCAGTTACGGCGAATCGCAACCTGCCGTAGCGAATGACACGCCGGCGAACCGGAAACTCAACCGCCGGGCCGTATTCAAGATCACCATCGTTGACTGATAGCGACTCGACGTATAGGTAGTCTAAACCGCCCCGGCGCGCTGCGTCGGGGCGGTTTTCTTGATGCGCATTCGGCGAAGGGGACACGCGTGCCGTCTCCCGATACACAGGCAAGAGCGGACGGGCCACTCGATCACCTCCTGGATCGCTTCATCGAGACTGCCGTGTTCGAGTCGGGGCTGGCGGAGAAAACACTCAGTGCTTACGCCGCGGATATCCGCCGGTATCTGCATCACCTCCAGGAGAAAGGCGTCGCCGCGCCGGGGGACATTCTCAGGGAGGACATCCTCGACCACCTCATCAACCTCCGCAAGCAGGGCCTTGCCGCGCGTTCAACCGCTCGTCATTTGAGCGCCATCCGCCGCTTTCACCAGTTTCTGCGCGATGAGAGCGTCACCAGCTCGAATCCGGCGGATGGCTTTGATTCGCCCCGAATCATCCACAGCCTGCCAAGAGTGCTTTCGTCCGACGAGGTCGAGCGTCTCCTGCGCGCCCCCGATCGCTCGACGGATCGGGGGCTGAGGGACGCGGCCATCCTTGAGCTCTTCTATTCGTGCGGGCTGCGGATCTCCGAGCTTGCCCACTTGCGAATCCGCGATCTCTCCCTCGAGGAGAGCGCCGTTCGCGTCCGCGGAAAGGGCGCCAAGGTGCGCCTCGTGCCCTTAGGCGCGATGGCCATGGAGCGCGCGCGCGACTGGCTCAGCGCCCGTCCCCGCTACACGCCCCGCAGCGATACGTTGTTCGTTTCCACACGCGGCCGACGCATGTGCCGCACGAGCGTCTGGCAAGTCGTCAAACACTGCGCACGCGCCGCCAATATCTCACAGAATGTCACCCCCCACATGCTCCGCCACTCCTTCGCCACCCATCTGCTGGATCACGGCGCCGATCTGCGGGCCGTTCAGGAGATGCTGGGGCACGCCGACATTGCTACCACTCAGATCTACACGCACGTCAGCGTGGAGCGCCTCACACGAGCCCACAAGGATTTCCATCCCCGGGCCTGAAGCCAGCTTGGGGCACACAGCGAATACCGGGCGGGACCTCCGTGTTTCTAATAGGTAGCGCCATGAACACCAACGATCCGAGAAGCTCCAAGGAGCAGACTTGCTGCCATTCGGTCGAGCACGCCAAGGATCCCGTGTGCGGGATGAGTGTGCGCACCGATCGGCCCGGCCTCGCCTATGAGCGCGAAGGCTCAACCTATCACTTCTGTTGCCCGGCTTGCCTGGCCAAGTTCCGCGCGGCGCCTGAGGACTACTTGAACCGGCCAGGCCTAGAAGCAAACAGCGGCGGCGCTCAACGAGTCTCTCTTGCATCCAAGGCAGACATGGGCGTTCCCGGCGCGAGCGTCTATACGTGTCCCATGCATCCTGAGGTGGAGCAAATGGGCCCGGGCGCCTGCCCCAGGTGCGGCATGGATCTGGAGCCAAAGGGAGGCGATGCCGACGGCGATGCGCCCGAACTCAGGGCGATGACGCGGCGGTTCTGGGCCGCTTTGGCGCTGACGGCGCCTCTCTTTGCCCTCGCCATGGGCGACATGGCCCTCGGCGGCGCCTTAAGCCGTCGGCTGCCGCGGCCGGGATTCGACTACCTCCAGATGCTTCTTGCCGTGCCCGTGGTTCTATGGGGCGGCTGGCCCTTTTTCAAACGCGGGTGGGCGTCTATCGCCTCGTGGAATCTCAATATGTTCACGCTGATCGCCCTCGGCACGGGCACGGCATTCGCCTACAGCATCATCGCCACGCTCGCGCCCGGAGTCTTCCCCAGCGCGTTTCAGGATGCACACGGCCACGTTCCCGTGTATTTCGAGTCGGCTACCGTGATCATTGCCCTCGTTCTCTTGGGGCAGGTTCTCGAACTCCGCGCACGACAGCGCACCACGGGGGCCATTCGCGGCCTCCTTGAGTTGGCCCCCGCGCGCGCACGCCGCATCAAACCTGATGGCACGGAGGAAGATGTTCCTATCGAAGAGGTCCAGACGGGCGATCTTCTACGCATCCGTCCTGGTGAGAAAGTCCCCGTCGATGGAGAGGCAATCGACGGGAGAGGTGCGGTGGATGAGTCAATGATCACCGGTGAATCCATGCCCGTCCAGAAGACGGCGGGCGCTCAGGTAACCGGAGGCACCGTCAATCAGCAGGGCGGACTTGTCATGCGCGCCGAGCGCGTCGGGCGGGACACCGTCCTCGCCCGTATCGTCCGCATGGTTCAGGAGGCACAGCGCACGCGCGCTCCGATCCAGCGCGTCGCCGACACCGTCGCCGCGTATTTCGTACCTGCCGTCGCTCTCGTGTCAGCCGCCACCTTCATCCTCTGGGCGTGGCTGGGGCCGTCCCCTTCGTTTGCCTATGCCCTCGTCAACGCCGTGGCCGTACTCATCGTCGCCTGTCCATGTGCCATGGGCCTCGCGACGCCCATGGCCATCATGGTGGGCGTCGGGCGCGGCGCCGGCGAGGGGGTGCTCATCAAGAATGCCGAGGCGCTCGAAACACTCGAACGGGTCGATCTGATTATCGTGGACAAGACAGGCACGCTCACCGAGGGAAGCCCCCGAGTCACCGCCGTTTTCCCTGTCGCCGAATTCCGTGAGGACGAGATCCTCGCTCTTGCCGCAAGTCTGGAGCGGGCGAGCGAGCACCCGCTCGCAAGCGCCATTGTGCGCGAGGCGGAGGAACGCAGTCTTGCGTTGGCGGAGGCCGAGGACTTCGACTCGCTGGCGGGCAAAGGGGTCGTCGGCCGTGTCCAAGGCCGGCGCGTCGCCGTGGGCAACTCCGAGCTTCTTGATGAGCAGAGCATTGAGCGCCGTGTGATTGCCAATGAGGCCGCCGAGATGCGCGACAAGGGACAGACGGTGGTTTTCATCGCCGTTGATGGCCGCCTCGCCGGGCTCCTGGGCGTCGCCGATCCCATCAGGAAAACGACGCCGGAGGCACTCGATCTACTCAGGGCTGATGGTGTCACGATTCACATGCTTACCGGAGATAATGAGCGTACCGCCGAGGCCGTCGCGGCACAGCTTGGGATTGAACATGTCGAGGCGGATGTCCTGCCCGAACACAAGCATGACGCCGTGAGGCGTCTCCGCGAAGAAGGCCACGTCGTGGCCATGGCCGGCGACGGCGTCAATGACGCTCCCGCCCTCGCCGCGGCGCACGTAGGCATCGCCATGGGCTCCGGAACGGACATTGCCGTGGAAAGCGCCGGGATCACACTTATCAGGGGCGATCTGCGCGCCATTTCCCGCGCGCGGCGCCTGAGCCACGCTACCATGCGCACGATCCGCCGGAACCTGTTCTTCGCGTTCCTCTACAACGGGCTCGGCGTTCCCATCGCCGCAGGCGTGCTATATCCCTTCTTCGGGCTGTTGCTCAGTCCCATGATTGCGGCAGCGGCGATGAGTTTCAGCTCCGTCTCCGTCATCGGCAATTCACTCCGCCTACGAAAGGTGAATCTATGAGACTTGCCTTTGGAGATGGCGCCCGATGCCGACGCCCTTTGTGTGAGGGGCTCCCGCCCCTTCCTTGCAAGCACCCAGCGCGGGAGGCATACTTCTCGCATCCCCGTAGGCGGGGATGCTGAGGGAGAACACCGGATGTTCACAAGACGGATTACTGTGTTTCAGCTTTTCGGATTCGCGGTAAGGGTCGATGCCAGTTGGCTCTTTCTCGCGGTTCTGGTGACGTGGACGCTCGCCGCAAACGTTTTTCCAGGCCGGGCACCTGATCTTCCGGAGGCTACCTACTGGTGGATGGGCGTCGTGGGGGCCGTGGGCCTCTTCGCCTCCATCATCCTTCATGAACTCGGGCATTCGCTTGTTGCCCGGGCGCTCGGGATCCGCATTAAGGACATCACCCTCTTCATCTTCGGCGGCGTCGCCGACATGGAGGACGAACCTCACACGGCGGGCGCGGAGTTTCTCATGGCCGTGGCGGGGCCGGCCACCAGCGTACTGCTCGCGGGACTGCTATACGGCATCGTCAAGACGGTGCCCGCAGGCGACGGGACGCCCCTCTTCACCGTCCTCCGGTATCTGGCCTGGCTGAACGGCGTCCTCGCGATCTTCAACATGCTGCCCGCGTTTCCCCTCGACGGCGGGCGCGTCCTGCGGGCGGGGCTGTGGGCCTGGCGTGGCAACGTGCGCTGGGCCACCCACATCGCCTCGCAGATCGGTTCGGGCTTCGGCCTCGCCCTCATCATCCTCGGCGTTCTCTCCCTCTTCGGAAGAGACGTTATTGGCGGACTCTGGTGGTTCATGATCGGCATGTTCATGCGCACGGCCTCTCAAATGTCATACAAGCATCTCTTGGTACGGCGCGCGCTCGAGGGCGAGTCCGTCAGCCGGTTCATGCAGACGGACTTAGTCACGGTAGGCCCGGGCATCACCATTCGCGAACTCGTCGAGGATTACGTCTACCGATACCATTACAAAATGTATCCGGTGGTGGTGCACGATAGGCTGATGGGCTGCGTCAGCACGCGGGAGATCAAGGAGGTCCCTCGCGAGGATTGGCCCATTGTGACGGTTGGCGAACTGATGGGGGAGTGCTCGACGGCGAACAGCGTCCGGCCGGATGAGGACGCCATGAAGGCCCTCTCCTCTATGAACCGGACGGGAAACAGCCGCCTCCTCGTCGTAGATGGCGGCCGGCTCGTCGGCCTGGTAACGCTCAAGGATCTTCTCGCTTTTCTATCGCTCAAGATGGACCTTGAGGGCGAAAAGCCCTGATTGAGCGACTCTTAGCGAACCATGTATTCCTGATGTCCAGTGGAGGTGCAGCGATTTGGTAGGCACTCGCCAAGAAACACGCCTGGGACAAGCACCCCGGCCCGCGCTCGTGGATTCCACCGCGTGGGGCGCCGCCCTTGCAGCTGCCTATGCGCTCCTGGCCGTGGCGCCTTTGGCGTTCGTCCTGGCTGTCCGGCCCGCGGGCAGCCAAAGCGTGCTGCAGGAAGCCGGGAAGGCGGCAGGACTCTGCGGATTCGCCCTGCTTGCGCTCCAAGTCGCGCTCAGCGCACGAGCCAAGGCTGTCGAAAGGCCCTTCGGACTCGATGTACTCATGCAGGTGCACAGGGCCATGGGCGTCTTCGCCATGGGACTCCTGGTTCTTCATCCCATCCTGCTTGCCTGGGGCCGCCGGAGCGCGTGGCTATTCTCTTTTCAGACGCCGTGGCCTATTGTGCTCGGTAAGATCGCTCTCGCGGGCCTCGTGGTGGGCACTCTGAGCGCGCTGTACTTCCGGCGCCTTCACCTCGATTACCAGGTGTGGCGGCTGCTCCATAAAGGCATGATCCTGATCGTCGCTGCGGGCTTCCTGCACGGCCTCACAGCAGGCGCCGACCTTCGGCCCATTGCGCCCCGCATTTGCTGGTGGCTCCTGCTCGTTCTCGCGGCCTGCTTCTTCGCCTATCGGAACCTGGTGCTTCCTTTTCGACGGCGCCGCTGTCAGGTTGTTGCCGTGACGCCGCGCACAGGCAACACGTTCACGCTCACGCTGAAGCCTGAAGCCGGCTCTCCCCCACGCCATCGCCCCGGGCAGTTCATGTTTCTTACACTGCGCCCCGAGGGACGTCATCGGGAGGAACACCCTTTTACCATTTCATCGCCGCCTACGCAGAAAGACGTAATCGAGGCCACAATCAAGAAGTCAGGCGACTTCACCAGCGAGATCGAACGCGTCAAGCCAGGCGATATGGCGCTGATCGACGCCCCCTACGGGCGCTTCTCCTGCGTACATCATGGCGCCCGCCGGTTCATCTTCATCGCGGGCGGCGTCGGCATCACGCCCATTTACAGCATGCTTCGGTACCTCCACGACACCGGCGATACACGGCCCGTCCTCTGCCTTTACGGGAACCGCGCGGAGGATGATATCGTGTTCCGCCGCGAACTCGCTCTCTCGCCGAAGCACGTGGAAGTCGTCCATGTCCTCAGCGAGGCCGATGATGCGTGGCCGGGCGAGCGTGGCTACATCACGCGCGAACTCATCGAAAGGTATGCGCGCGAATTCCTGTCCGAGGCCGACATCTACGTATGCGGCCCGCCCCCGATGATGCACAAGGTTTTCCAAGCGCTGCGCGCGCGCGGCGTCCCCGATCGCAGGATACACGCAGAGCGCTTTCTTATTTGAGAGGAAACAACCGGAATGCGCCAAACGCGAACAGCCCGCTTCATCTTCCTCTGCGCCGGCGCCCTCACTGCCGCGGTGGTGCTCTTCGGCCTTGTCCGGGCGCTGCTTACTTCGTGACTAGCTCGATATCCGGCGGGGGCTCACGGCCCGAGGTCGCCAGTCAACTGATCGATAATCCAGTCGAAGTTGATGCGGAGGAAGAAGCCTCGATTGAACATAAATGTCAGGTAGCTGAACCAACCTAAGATGCTCTCAAGAAAACTCACGGCATTTGCCTCCCTCTGGTTTGCGGCCCCGAACGCACGGCCGGACTCACTTTGCGGCGAACCGTTTCTCCCACAACCATATCAGGAGACGGCACGAGAATCACACGCGCGAAACCTAATGGCCGAGCTTGTCCATTTGGTGAGTCGCTCACGAACGTGTTCGTTTCGGCCGAGTCACGTTGCAGTAGGTGATGCGCTGCTCTGTCTGTCAATGGACACCGCTAGGAATGCAGCGCGGCTGAAGTCCTTCGAACGACCAAAGTCGAGTTGAATGTCCGGGAAGTCCGTAACCGTTACGCCGCTGACTATCTCAAGCTCAACAGGTACCTCCTGTGAGGCAGCACCGAGCATCGCCCCCCTTGCGTCAAAGACGCGGGCGCAGATCAGGTAGTTGCCAGACTCACAGGGCGCTACCGAAGCGCTGAGCCTGCCTGTCAGTGCGAAATCTCTGCCCAAGCGGAATACACCTGCGCCGATACGCACAACTGAGAGGTCCTGGTCCCGGTACTTGACAGGGACAGATGCTGCATTGATCTGAATTGGCTTATCGAACTCTAGTAGGACGGCACCAGGTTCGTGTTGTCTAACGCGGGACAGAGTCGCCTGGCTGTGCGCAGCCCTTTCCATGGATTTCTGCATCGACGAAGCTGCTTTGCGCATAGCAGTCTGGTAGCCGGCGACGAAGCACACAACTCCCAGGCAAATGCCCAGTATTATGAAAGAGGAGCGTTTTCGCCAAGACATGGCCCTTCCCTCCATCGCGTTTGGGACGCCGGTTGCCCGACATCCTCTGTGCGCAGTCTACGCCCGGCCCTTCGGGCCGTCAACACCTTGATCGGCAAGAATTCCCAATGGACAAGGCCGAAGAGAGCCGGGGCCAGTCAGAGCGTGCCGCCGACGCAAGCACTAACTAACCTCCCTGTCTACAGTCACTTTGAAACCTGAGAAATCGCTGAAGCAAATGCACATACGGCGAGCGCATTACCTCGCGAAGGAAGGTTTTAGCCGCGATCCAGAGGGGTTCCCGCACTTCATCTTGCCCCCGGTTGATGTGGTATTCTCGGTACGGTTGGCGGGCGAGTTTTCGCCCGCGGCCCTGGCATCGCACGAGAGGCAAGTCCAGTGTAGCGCCAAGGAGGAAGAAGCATGACGTCGCGTTCCGACACGACGCGAGTTGCGGTGATCATGGCGGGAGGCTCCGGTGAGCGGTTCTGGCCTGTTTCCCGCCGACTCCGCCCCAAGCAGTTGCTGCGGCTGACGGATCCGGCCACCACGATGCTCCACGAGGCCGTCGAGCGCATTCGCCCGGTGGTGCCGCCCGAACGCGTCTTTGTTGCCACGGGAGAGCATCTCGTGGCGCCCATCCGCGCCACGGGTGTCGGTGTGCCGGATGCCAACGTGATCGCCGAGCCGTGCAAGCGCAACACCTCCGGTTGCCTGGCGTACGCGGCCGCGCACGTGCTCGCGACGGTGGAGGCGGATCCCGCCAAGGTGTCGATGGCCGTCACGACGGCGGATCACATCATCGGCGATCCTCCCGCGTTTCAACGGGCTGTAGAGGCGGCCCTGACGGCCGCGGAGGAACAAGGAGCGTTGGCCACGCTCGGCGTGGTACCGACGCGTCCGGAAACGGGATACGGCTATATCGAGGTGGAGGCGGATATCCGGACGGCCACCGACGCACAGACGGTGCCCGTGTACAGAGTGGCCGCGTTTCGCGAGAAGCCTCATCCCGACCTGGCCGAGGAATTCGTCGGTTCCGGCCATTACTTCTGGAATTCGGGCATGTTTTTCTGGCGGCTTGACACGTTCCTGGACGAGTTGAGTCACGCAACTCCCGGCCTCGCCGAGGCGACACAGGCCATGGCGGAGGCGATGCGGGCCGGCGATACGGGCCGCGTGGGCGAGATATTCGAGGCGCTCGAGAACGTATCCATCGACTACTGCCTCATGGAGAAGGCCCGGCACGTCGTGGTGGCCCGGGCGGATTTCCCCTGGGACGACGCCGGCGCGTGGCCGGTGCTGGATCGGACGCATCCGCAGGACGATCAAGGCAATGTGGCCGCGGGCGCTCCGATTCTCGTGGACTGCGAAGACTGCATCGTGTACAACGACGCCGGGGCCGAGCGGATGGCGGTGGGCGTCGTCGGGGCGCGTGACCTCGCCGTGGTGGTCACCGAGGACGCAGTGCTCGTGATCCCGAAAGATCGGGCGCAGGATGTCCGGCGTGTTGTCAGTGCCCTCAAGGAGCGAAACGCGAAGCAACTGTAGCCGTAGAAGCGCAAAACGGGGACTGACGCAAGCGGAGTTCGCCGCAGGCGGACGAAGACGTGTCTGTCCCTGGCCTTCGAAGATATGACGCCATCAGCGTCAGTCATACCGACAATGCATGGAGAGCACAATGAAGAAGGTGCACCTGATCTGTAACGCCCACCTCGACCCGGTGTGGCTTTGGGAATGGGAAGAAGGCGCCGCCGAGGCCATCTCGACCTTTCGGACGGCGGCGGATTTGTGCGAGGCCTATGACGGCTTCATCTTCAACCATAACGAGGTCGTGCTCTATCAATGGGTCGAGGAGTACGACCCCGCCCTTTTCAAGCGCATCCAGGGACTGGTGCGCGCAGGCAAATGGCACATCATGGGCGGGTGGTATTTGCAGCCTGATTGCAATATGCCGAGCGGCGAGTCATTCGTCCGGCAGATCCTGCTGGGGAAGACATATTTCCGCAAGCGCTTCGGCGTCGAGCCGACGACGGCCATCAATTTCGATCCCTTCGGGCACAGCCGGGGCCTCGTTCAGATCCTCAAGAAGAGCGGCTACGACGCTTACCTCTTCTGCCGGCCGGGAGAACGCGATTGCCTGCTGCCCGGGCCGGATTTCACATGGGTAGGATTCGACGGCTCGGAGGTGACGGGACACCGCACTCAGGGCTGGTACTGCTGTCCCCGCGGCAAGGCGGGCGAGAAGGTCGAGGACTACCTGCGCGAGCACGGCGAGAAGGAGGTGGGCCTCGTCCTGTGGGGCGTGGGAAATCACGGAGGCGGGCCTTCCCGGAAGGATCTCGACAGGCTGCGGGAACTGACGCAATCGCGGGAGGACGCGGCGATCATTCACTCCACGCCCGAGCGATACTTCGAGGAGTTGCGCGCGAGCGGGGCGGAGCTGCCGCGCCATGAGGGCGATATCAACCCCTGGGGCGTGGGATGCTACACCTCGCAGGTTCGGATCAAGCAGAAGCACCGCGAACTTGAGAACGGCATCTATGCCCTCGAGAAGATGGCGGCCAACGCGGCCATCCAGGGCCTTGTTCCCTATCCTCGTGAAGTGCTCAGCGAGGCATTGAGCGACCTCATGCTTGCCGAGTTTCACGATATTCTGCCCGGCTCATCGGTTCAGCCCGTCGAGGAGGCGGCGTTGCGCCTACTTGATCACGGCCTTGAAGTCGTGTCGCGCCGGCGCGCACGCACCTTCTTCGCCCTGGCCTCCGGACAGGCCAAGGCGGACGAGGGCACGATTCCCATCTTCGTGTACAATCCGCACCCCTTCCCCGTGCGCACCGTCGTGGCGTGCGAGTTCCAGATCGCCGACGCTAACTGGGAGGAGCAGTTCACGGCGCCCATTGTCCACCAGGCGGGGCAGCCGATACCGTGTCAGACGGAGCGGGAACACGGCAATCTGAATCTCGATTGGCGCAAGCGGCCCGTCTTTCTCGCCGACTTGGCCCCGAGCAGCATGAATCGCTTCGATTGCACGCTCGAGGTGCTGCCTGAGCGGCCGAAGCCGGCCTTGCGGCCCGAAAACGGCTTGCTGGCCGTGAAGACCGACGACATCGAAGTACAGATTAGCACCGCAACCGGACTCATCGAACGCTACGCCGTGGATGGCGTTGACTATCTCAAACACGGCGCATTCCGGTTGCTCGTGATAGATGACAATGAAGATCCCTGGGGCATGCTGGTGCAGAGTTTCCGCGATGCTGTCGGCGGATTCGAGCTGATGCCGCCGGAAGAGGGCACGCGCTTTTCGGGCGTCTCCCGGGGGGCGATCGATTCGGTTCGTGTGATCGAGGACGGCGCCGTAAGGGCGGTTATCGAATCGGTATTCCGCTACGCGGACTCGTTTGCCGTGGTGCGCTACGGGATTCCGAAGCAGGGGAGCGAGCTGGAGATCGAGATCCGGGTATTCTGGAGCGAGAAGAGCCGGATGCTGAAGCTGTCCGTGCCCACCACGCTGGCCGATGCCCGGTTCCTGGGACAGACGGCCTTCGGCGTCCAGGACTTTCCGACGACGGGCCGCGAGGCCGCCGCGCAGAAATGGATGGCGGTGGTATCGGAGCAGGACGCCCGGGGCCTCACCTGCATCAACGATGGTACCTACGGCGCCGACTGCGCGGAAGGCGAACTCCGCCTTTCCCTTGTGCGCTCACCGGCGTATTCAGGCCATCCCATCGGGAAGCGGCCGATTGTCCCGCAGGATCGCTTCCGCCCGCGGATCGATCAGGGCGAGCGTGTGTTCCGCTTCTGGCTCAATGCCGGGCCGAGCGATGAGCGGCTGGCGAAAATCGAGCGGGAGGCGTTGGTTCGCAATGAGAAGCCCTTCGCGCTGTCGTTCTTTCCGGACGGCTCGGGAGAAGCGCCGAAGCCGGGGCTCATGCTCGACGATGACGTGGTGCAACTCTCCGCCTTCAAGCAGGCCGAAGACGGCGAGGGTTACATCATACGACTCTATGAGCCGACGGGCAGTCCACTAACCACCACGCTCTCGATTCCCGCACTTGGCTTCGAGCAAGAGGTGGCGCTGGGCGGCTTCGAGGTGAAGTCGCTCCGCTTGCGGCCGGCGGAGCAGACGCTTGCCGAGGTGGATATGCTGGAGCGGCCGGTGTCCGACGCCGGCTGACAGCTGACACTGGGAGGGGCAAACTGATATGTCCGACACGGGACCTCTGAGTAATATCCTGGGAGCCAAGAAGGCCGAGTACTCGGCGGCCCAGCAGAGCGAAATCCTTGAGAAGACGCAATGGGCGAGTGACTTCTCGTGGCGACAGATTCAGTGCCTGGCCAGATTCATGCACGCCTACGAAGTCCAGCCGGGGGCCGTGATTTTCAGGGAGGGCGATCAGGGCGCCTACATGTGTATCATCGCCCACGGCGAGGTGGACGTGGCCAAGGACATGTCCTGTCCCGGCGCGGCGCCTCTGGCACGACTCGGCCCCGGCAAAACCTTCGGCGAGATGGCTCTCATCGACACGCAGCCGAGGTCGGCGTCCGTCATAGCGCACAGCAAGGCCTTGCTGCTCGTGATGACGGAACAGAACTTCGCCGGCCTCGCCGAGGAGCGGCCGCAATGCGCCATCGCGCTCCTCAGGAAGATCGCCCGCATGATCACCGAGCGGCTCCGCCGCACGAGCGGCGCATTGAGCGAATACCTCGCCGCGGGCGACGACGCGTAGGGGGCTGGGGCGGACGCATCGAGGGCGGGCGGCGCGCGGAGCGAATAGACTGGACAGCCTGGTGTATTTCCCTGTGAGACACTCAGGCACTCGCCGCGCCTTCCGATTGGGCCGGCGACGACGGGGGTGGGAGGAATGAAATGTCCGGCCTGTGATTCGGCACTGGAGAAAAAATGGAGGCTGCGTACTGCTATGGTTATTGTCCCTATTGTCCTCTTCGCATGTCTTTGTGCATCGCCCGAGCAACTTCCTCTGACAGATCTGCTCAATCTTGTCGGCACGCGAAGCCAGGCCGCCTCCGCAGGGGAGTTTGAGGCCACTTTCTCGACATTTGCGTTTCCAGGCACACCGGCTGATCCCAATCATGATGCGGCCTATGAGGCCTTTCAACAGGCGCTGTCGGCCATTCGCAACCGAGACTCATCGGCCTCCTCGTCCGATGAAGCGGTCTTCGTATCCGATCGCTTTGTCAAGGAGAGGTGGCTTCCGCTTATCCAGCGCTCGGTGTCAATGGTGTACGATAAAGACTCTTTTCGGTTGTCGCAGAACGTCGCGCGAGACAGTCTCATTTACACCATCCGACGCTCCCGCGATGAGGCCAATAAGTGGACTCTCAAGGAATTATCGGCTGATGAAAGGACACACATTAAGGGCGACTATCTGCCTACGGACATTGCCAATGATGGAACCCGTCAGTACAGCGTATCGAACAGCACCTTGCGTGTGGCCACTCCCGGCGGACTTACTGATCACTATCGCCTTGCCGCGCTTGACCCTTCCTTCCTTCGATGGGATCAGATTCCGCACGAGAACCTCGTGAGAGCGGATCAGGAGTTGATCTACGAACGACTTGACGATGATTTGTACCTCTATGGGCTGCGCAACCGGCACACTGGGAACATGGTTGAGCAAGTGTTCTCCGCGAAGCACGCGAGTCTTGTGCGAGCGTCCTACAAGCATGAGGCCAAGGTCGTCCGCGAAATGCAGTGGCTCGGTTTCACGCCCGCGACGGCCTCCGTCTTCTTGCCCAAGATCTATGCGGAGTTCTCTGTGAAACCAGACGGGCCGTGCACGGTTGAGGTAAGGTATTTCAGGGATTGGGTGCTTCGTCCTATCAATCGCGAAGAACTGAGTATCCCGCAGGATAGGTACACGAGAGTTTCGGATGAGTCAGCGGGCGCCGAGGAAGATGCGAAGACGGGAGAACCGGGCCTCCTCACACCGAGCGTTTCGCCAGATCGCGGCGACATTGACGCCGCCGACCTCAGCGGTGAAGCCTCCTCGTCAGACGCTCACAACTGAACGCGGCCTGCTGGTAGTATCGAGCGCTGGGCCAAGGCCGACAGTCGTCATTGTCCGCGTGTTGCTGGGCGCGTCGGCATAGCCTCCCTCCAACACGATGCACAGGCGGCGACCCGCCGTCCGCGCCTATGGATTGAGGCAGTCCGGGGGCGTCTCTCCCCGGAGCATGGCGAGCATGCGCTCCGCGGCGCCTCGCTGCACCGCCGCTATTGCGTTCTGGCTGTAGTAGGCGAAATGGCACGTGGCCATTACGCGCGGATGCTTCCAGAGCGGGTCGAGCTTTGGGAAAGGCGGCTCAATGGAGAACACGTCAAGGCCCGCGCTGTGGATTCGATCCTCGTGCAGCGCGTCGAGCATGGCCTGCTCGTCGATGACGGGGCCGCGCGCGGTGTTCACGATGACGGGCCGCTGCCGCATCTTCTCGAACTGCTCCCAGCCGAGAAGCTTCGTCGTCTCCTCCGTCAGATTGCAGTGGATGCTGATCATGTGGCTCTCGTCGAGCAACGTGTCCAGATCGCACTTGATCGCCCCGTCCTCGGCGAACTTCTCGTCGGGGATGTACGGATCGTAAGCCAGGACGCGCCCGAACAGCGACTGAACCTTGCGCGATAGCGTGCCGCCGATGCGGCCCAGGCCGATGATCCCGAGCGTGACGTCTTTGAACTCCATCACGTCGAGGCGCGGCGGGTGGCCTACCGTGGACTCGAAAAGCCGCTCCCCGAGCGATATTCCTCGCATGCACGAAAGCAGCAGCGTCAGTGCGTGATCCGAAACGGAGTGATTGCCGTATCCGCAGACAATCGCCACTTTCACGCCGTGGGCGGACGCGGCCTCGAGATCGATATGCTCGTAGCCGACGCCGTAGCGCACGATGGCCTTCAGATCCGGCAAGGCATCGAGGAAGGCGTTGTCGATAGGCGTCCAGCGCATCATGATGCCCGGCGCGCCCTGCGAGAAGGCAATCCGCCCGGCGACGTCTTCGTGGTGCCCGCGGAAAATGTCGATGGAGTATCCCGCCGCCTCCAGTACCTCCCGCTCGTAATCGTACGTACCGTAACCTCGATCGATAATGACAATCCGCTTATCCCGCGGCACATCTTTGCTCGCCATGGAACCGTCCCCTTCCTGCATTACTTATCCGCACTAAGGCGCCTAACCCGC
This sequence comes from Candidatus Hydrogenedentota bacterium, assembly GCA_963674865.2. Classification (GTDB taxonomy): domain Bacteria; phylum Hydrogenedentota; class Hydrogenedentia; order Hydrogenedentales; family SLHB01. The sequence continues at coordinate 950,561 of CAXXYE010000009.1, read as the reverse complement.
CTTTCTCACAACCGCATAACGAGACGCCGCACGCAAGTCATGCGGAACGGGCGTCTTACGTCGTGGCCCACCCTTGCGAGTCTGCATAGTCTCCAGCGAGTTTCTCCGCTGCCTGTCATCACCAAGCCCGTTCCCATTGAGTGATAGGTGAGAAAGGCGGACCGCCGGTAACTACGCGCGAGCCATGCGGCCTAACCTACCCTCACGCCGCCGCCCGTGTCAACGTCCATTCCGCGCCGGGGCCCGCATCATAGACAGAGGTCTTTCGGCGTTTCACGCGAATTCATGTCGCCCCGAAGGGGAGATAGCGCATGCCGGTGGACGAGCGCCGCAATCCACGGACGGGGCGTCTCGGTTGAGCAATCCGATGCCGATTGCCTGGCGCCGCGAATGGGGCGCCGTGGGTGAGCGAAGTGAGCCCACGGACAAAGCAGCATCCCCTATCAAGAGCCCAGAATGGGGTGATAGCGCCCGCACTTCACAGCCAGGTGTACTCCTCGTCGAACTCGACGCCGTGGGCCTCAAGCAGCGCCCTGAATTTCTCCCCGAAATCCGCCTTGCGGTGATGGCAGTCGCGGCCACCCCTTCGGGGCTCTCGCCAGGGCGGGCCGGTTTCCGTGGGCTCGCTGCGCTCACCCACGGCTACATGCGGCTGCCCCCTCCGGGGGCGCGGGATTGCTGAGGTCTCGTGTCGGTGGGCTCGCTACGCTAATCCACGGCTACATGCGGCTGCCCCCTCCTGGGACGCGGGGTTGTTCAGATCTCGTGTCTATGGGTGAGTAGAGCGAATCCAAGGAAACATGCGGATGCCACGGCGGGCTATACACACCCCCTCCGATAGGAGCCGCCTCCCACCAGGAACCGCACTTCCAGGCCAGACGTCCACCGGAGTGGGATCGCCTTGAGGACGCCGCGTTAGACGAAAAGACCCCGAGAACGAGGCAGGCCCTCCGCGCCGTCCAATGACAGCGGAAGGTAGGGACTGACGCAAGCGAAGCGTAGCGTAGACGTGTCTGTCCCTGCTTTCCGCCGGCCCCACGCCGAGCGTCAGCCTCCTCAAGAAACGACTTACTACTCCACCCGCGTGTAGCGGAGAAGGAGGCTGTTGCGCGCTTCGGGGATGGTGATCGTCAGCCTGGCCAGCTGCTGCCCGGCCATGCGCGTCTTGGGCGCCTCTTCGTAGCCTGGGCTGATGCTCACCTCGTACTCGGCTGCGGGATCGACGCGTTTGAGGCCGATCTCCATCGTTGAGAATGGACTCGCGTGGCGCCGGAAGAAGGCCGCGACGCCCGCCCCCATGTCCTCCCGATGGAGTTGCCAGGCGCACCAGTCGTGATACGCCGCCGTGAGCGGGAGGAGCAAGTGAAAATCGCCCGTGAAGAAAGGCCGGACGCTCTCCCATTCGCCGATGGCGGCGCTGAGAAGATCCACGGGGAAGTCATCGTCGAGCAGCGTCTCTCCGAGGGCCATCACATCGTGCGGCGTCACCACGGACGCGGTGTCATCGGAGGGGAACTTGTCCTGTTCGATGTGAAAACCGAAGCTGAATCCGCCGATGATCGGCCCGCGCGTGCTGTAGGGCGTGAAGTTCCATACGCTGCCGCCGAAGAGCGGAATCCAGCGCGCGAGGCCCGCGTTGATGCACTGATCGCCCACGTGCAGCCCTTGTCCGAACGGCAGGCCCACGATGTCCGGGAAATCGCTCGGCCACAGCGGCAGCGAGCGCGACATGGTTTCGAGATCGATGCGCCGCCCGCCGCTGGCGCAGTTGTCGATCCATAGCTTCGGATGACGTCGGCGCAGCTCGTCCCAGAAGAGGTAGAGGCCCTCGACGTGGCGGATCTCCGTCATGCCGATGCGCTCGGGCGTATCCGCCGCCTGCCAATAGGGGAGCGGATCGAAATTGAAGTCCTGGCGGTAGACGTCGACGCCGTGCTCGGTAATGGCCTCGGAGATAAGAGCCGTGATGTGTTCCCGCGCCTCGGGCAGGCCCAAGTTCAGCAGAAGGTTGCTGGTATCGGATTCGCAGGCGAGCAAGAACTCCGGGTGCTCCTGGTGAAGCAGCGATCCCACGCGCGCGCGCTCCGGCTCGAACCAGAGCACAAAGGGCATGCCCTTCTCGTGGGCGGCGTCGCTGATGGGCTTCAGGCCGTTGGGGAACTTGTCCCGGTTCACCACCCACGACCCCGCCTGGGATGACCACGATCCTTGGCCGCCGTACCAGCAGGCGTCGATCCAGTAGGTATCTACGCCCGCCGCGGAGGCCTTCGGCAGGGCCTTCATCTCGAAGGCCTCCCCGGCTTTGTCCGTGAGATAGAAATACGCCTGGAGGCATTGCGCCACGGGCGGAACCACCAATGTGCCGTCAATGCGCGGCAGATAATGCGCCAGCATCAATTGCCGCAGGAGGTTGTTGCCTGCTTCGGGATCGTCACCGTCCCAGCCGAGTACCAGCATGCGCGGCGTGCGAACCTTCTCGCCCGTATGCAGCCGCAGGTGCGTCCGCTCCATGCCCGCCGTGAGCCGTAAGGCGCCCTCGTTATCCCGCCCGAAGGAGGCCGACCACTGGCCCGACCACCCCACGGCCAGCACGAGGCCGCAATCCTTGCGCTGGAGATTCATGAACGACATGACGCCATTCGATGAGCGCCCCCCCACGGGCGTGAGCGTCTTGCTCGCCCGTGGCGGAAGATTCGTGCTCATGGGCAGGAAGTCGTCCATCCGGCAGGAGCTGCCGTTGGCGTGATGCAGCCGCACCATTTCGCCCTTGTCCACGGGAATCGAAATATCAAGCGGCAGGATATCTTCGATGATGGGCGTATCCGCCGTCCCGGTGTTTTCGAATTCCGCCACCCACTCGACGGCCGCGAAGTCGTCAAACCGGCGAACGTGCACCGTCACCGCCAGGCCCGTGACATCGTCGAGGCACGTCCGGTGCTCCATTGTCCCCGAGGGAACCGACTCCGTGCGCGCCGCGGCCTCCCACTGCCCCAGGAACTCGTCCGATGCCCGGCCGTCATAGCGAAAAGAGACGCCGGGCGCCTCAACTGACTTCAAGAACTGCATCGAATTGGCCCTCCTGGTTGAAAAAAGAAAAGGGTGTCCCGCGAATTGCCTGCCCCTCTGAATCCGTTCTACGCCCCGCCGCGATAAAAGCGCACCTGCACGTTCTCGACTGTCATCAGGCCTTCCTTGATGGCGCCCTCGATGGTGGGAATGAACGCCTCGATCTTCTCCGGCGCATCCACAATCTCGATGACGATGGGCAAATCCTGCGACAAACGGAGGATTTTCGCCGTGTGCATACGGCTGTGGGCGCCGAAGCCCTCGAGGCCCCGCAGCACCGTGACGCCGGCCATCCCCGCCTCGCGCGCTTTGCGCACGATCCATTCATAAAGCGACTTGCCGTCCGTCCGATCGCTCTCGCCGATGAACACCCGCAGCAGTTGTCCGTCCTTAGGCAGCATCGTTCACCTCAGCTCAATGTGGAAAGCCCGTAACCTAGCCAAACCGCGCCCAGGCCGACGATCATGTGCAGCGCGACGTTACCGAATGCCCAAAGGGCCTGCCCATCCCGCAGCAGCGCCATGGTTTCATAGCCGAATGAGGAATACGTGGTGAATCCGCCCAGGAGTCCCAGCATGACGAATAGCCGCACGCCCGGCGTGAAGGCCTGGACGTTTTCCGCGTAGCCGCCCAACAAACCGATCGCCAGACAGCCCACCACGTTCACCGTCAGGGTGCCCAAGGGAAACGCCGCCGCCGGCCAAAGCCGCTGAACTGCGCCCGAAGCCGCGTATCGCAGCGCCGATCCGACGAAACCACCCATCCCAACCAACAGCATATTTCGCATGCGCGACAGGCACCCTCTTAATCACACTGTCCAAGTCCGACTCGCCCGGCCCATTGTATGACAATTCGCCCCCGCGCGGAAATCACCGCGCGAAGGGGACAACCGTGTTGCCGAGGACACCGCTAGATCGGCGAGCCGGCCGCCGGAGGTCATCCGCCGGCTCCTACCGTGCCTATGTGAACCGCTGATCCGAGCGCTTACGCGTCACCGTTTTCCGCGCCTTCTCGAGCCAGCCCGTCCGCACGCGCGTCGCCTTGTCGAACGCCGGCACATAAGGCTTGATATCGAGCAGCGGCGTGCCGTCGAGGATGTCCACATTCTCGATGTGCAAGACACGCCCTTCGACCTTGCGGAGCCGGACGACGGACAGGCCAATGGCATTGGGACGCTTCGGCGCGCGCGTGGCGAACAGGCCGCGCTCAACCGCGTCCATGAACGGAACAACACGCAGACGGTGCCCCTTGGAACGGTGGAAATGGTACAGCAGCACGATGTGCGAGAATCCGTCCAGATCCTTCAGGCCGTCCGCATACTCCGGAAACACCTCGACGGCGCCTTTGACGCCCGCCGCCCACGCCGGTTGAATCGGCATCCCTTCCAGCTTCGTGAAGGGCGAATGGATGACTCCTATCGGCTCAAACGTGATGCTCTTATTCATCTGCAAGCCGCTCCACGTAGACATAGTAGGCGCCGCGTTCATGGCCATCTTCGTCCGCAAACCACGCGTCAAGCCGCGTGACGCCGGTTTGCGCCACATCGCACTCGAACACCACGGTGGTGTCTCCCGGCTCGATGGATTGCGTCTGCTCCCAGTCGAACAGTCCAATCCTGGCGCTGACGGGATGGATGGTATTGCCGGAGGCATCCTCGCGCGCGAAGGTGAGTTGCTGCGCCTCCTCATCGGATATGTTGGCATCGATAGGCAGGCCCAGTTCCTTGGGCCACCTGCGCAGCGTGAATCGGTATCTGCCCGCCTGCTCCACGTCCACGTTCCAGCAGCCCGTGCTCTCTTGCGCCCGGGCGATGTGGCTCTGGTGCCAAGCGACATCTCCCATAACGTCCATGGCGTTCAGCCGCGTCGGATTCTCCGCATCGTTGCCGAGTGAGATGGGGCAGTACTCCCGGAGGCCGGGCTCCACTTCCGCCCACCACTGCTCGTGCGCGGCTCGCAAACGCGCCACGACATCCGGATGATCGGCGGATACATCATTTCGCTGCGCCGGATCGTCCTTTATATCGTATAGCTCGCTGCCCTTTACCAAGCGCCACTGGCGCGTCATGACGGCGTTGAACCACTTCTCCGGCGGATCGGTGTGCTGGCGGTATTGCAGGAACTGGATTCTATCGCCGGGCAAGCTATCGCATGCGCCCCGGAGCAACGGCGCCAGACTCGTGCCGTCAAAGGCCGCATCATCGGGCGGCGTGAGTTCACACAGATCGATGAGCGTCGGTAGGAGGTCGATGTGCAGGGCCATTTCCTCGATATCGCGCGGCCCTTCCAATCCCCCGCCCGGCCAACGTATGAAGAAGGGCACCCGGTGCCCGCCGTCGTAGTATGAAGCCTTCCTGCCCCGCATCCCGGCGTTGTATCCGGCGGAAAGGAACTCATGCTCATCCAAGAGGCATCCCCCGGCGCTTCCGTTATCCGTCATGAAGATGAGGATCGTGTTATCGGCGATGCCCTTTTCTTCGAGATATGCGCGCAAACGGCCGAAGTTCTCATCGATGTTCGTGATCATACCGTAGAACGCGGGCTCGGGTATGGCCTGTTCATCCTGATACAGCGCCCGATACCGCCCCGCGACGAAGAACGGCGCATGGGGCGCATTGGTGGCGACGTAGGCGAAGAACGGCTGCTCGCCGCAGGTGTCGATGAACTTCATGGCCTCTTCAAACCAGACATCCGTGCAGTATCCCTCGTGCGATACCGGCGCGCCGTTGTGGAAATACGTGTCGTCGAAGTAGTTATTGCCCCAGAAATCGGGCGTCTGCCCGACGCCGCCCCCCTTGTGCGCCACAACGTGGGAGAATCCTCTATCCTGAGGGCGATACGGATAGTTGTCGCCCAAGTGCCACTTGCCGAACATGCCCGTGCGGTACCCATTGGCCTGAAACACGTCGGCCATGGTGGTTTCCGAGCGCCGGAGCATCGAGCGGCCCCAGGTCGTTGCCCACGCGCCGTTGCGAATGGGGCGGCGGCCCGACATTAACGCGCCGCGCGTCGGCGTGCACAGCGGCGAGACGTGGAAATCCCCAAACCGGACGCCCGCGTCATGGAACGCGTCGATATTCGGCGTCTGTATCCACGGATTCCCCGTACAGCCTAGATCGCCGTAGCCTTGATCATCGGTGATAACGAGAATGACATTCGGTTTCCGGCTTCCGGACACGGCCTTTTCGCTCATGTTTGCCCTTCTCTTGGTTGTTCTGCGGCTGTCAGGCGTTATCCTACCACGCTTGTACGGGAATTCTCAGTCTCCCTGTCTACTAAACGTTCAACAGCCCCCTTCATAGGCTCGGTGGCCTATTCGATGCCATGGGAGGATGGTGCTCCCACTCGACCACGGACGCGCAGGAGCGCGTCCCTCCCGGCTAGACGCTCTCGAAGGGACACGTCAGCGTTTCCATGAAGGCCCTCGTTCAGTGCTGAGGCGTTCCAAAGGCCATACACTTGGAACTCCAGGCCAGAGCCTCTGTGCTATACTATTCCCCGTAAAGGCATCGAACTCATGCAGTGGCCGCGGGGGCTTGTATTTGTGAGCATGCCGCACTCCGTGAAGCCGCTCCGGACAGAGCTTATGAGGGCTCGAAGATACAAGGAGATGGCATTGCACCCAACTCTTGACGAAGCGAAGAACACGTTTCGCAGGCTACTCAACGAACGCGCTCATTCACAATGCATCATCGATCTCCTCGTAGATCTCCGGGCGAGGGCAAATCTGTCAGTTGATGATACCGGTTGGATTCTCTGGAATCTCTGTGATCGATATGCCCTGCTGAGGGATGCGAAGAGCCAGTACAAGTGTCATTCAGAGTTTCACGAATGGAGCAAGGATAACCTCTTCCCGCTCCGTCTTCATTGGATCGTCTCTGATGCCACTCAGGCACTGACTTTGATTGATGGTGGATTTCTGGAGTTCTGGCGGGACTGCTATGAATTCGCTAACAGCCAGTCGCCGCTGGTAGCCCAGAATCGGACTGTCCGGTTCGAATCGCACAGAGCGAACGCATGTGCATGTATTCGCTTTCGGCAGTTCGCTCGGGCGGAGACAGCACTCAATGCCATGGAGACGCTGCTCGCCGAAGATCCGTCATGGCACAACGGTGAATTTGCGGCAATAACGCACATGACTCTCTTCCTTGAGTTCTGTAAGGCTACGGATCGAACAGAAGATATGGCTAGAATAGGACAAGAGCTTCAGGAAAGACTGGATCATTGCCTTTCCCGCTCAGGTGATCTAGAGGATACTGCGTCGGAACCGTCCCTATTAGGCAGTTGGGAACAACTGAATGCAGACAGGCCCCGTGCAGCAGTCTATATTGCAGCCACGAATGCGGCCTGTGCGTTCAAAGCGGCAGAGCAATTCCTGGTTGCGGAGCGATTGTTCCGGCTTCTGGAGGGGAAAGGCCGAACCTTGAATGCGTACGGACAAGCCAGATACCTTCTGTCATGCTGGCAAAACAGGCGGGACAAGAATGAGCTCATTCAGCGGCTGGGCGCTTCACAAGTACTAACGCGCAGCCGCCTGAAGCAATTCGCACCAGAACTAGGGGATGTTCTCAAAGCCAAGAATCCTGATTGCTACTAACCAGCGGATTGAATCGGTCGCTTTGCGCCGCTCATCCGCGGCCCGTTGGCTGAGCAAAGCGACAAGCAGTAGGAACACCGTGATGGAGCGTCGAGAATTCATGAAGACGAGCCTTGTCTGCACAGGCGCTGCCGCCCTCGGAGCCGCCGCCTTCGGGGAAACCAATGACGCCGCGCCTTCCTACCTGAAAGACGTTGCCGGATTGTACAAGACAGCCCCGCGCAAAGCCGCCGCAGAATGGTTTCGCAACGCCGGATTCGGCCTGTTCATGCATTACGGACTCTATTCCCTGCTCGGACGCCACGAATGGGTGCAGTTGAGGGAGAAGATCCCTGTAAGAGCGTACGAGAAGCTCGCGGAGCGCTTTTCCGCGGAGAAGTTCGACGCTGACTTCATCACGGATATGGCCCTCGATGCCGGGATGAAATACGTGAATCTCACGACGCGACACCATGACAGCTTCTGCCTCTTCGACTCGAAGTACACGGACTTCAAGTGCACGAATACGCCGGCAAAAAGGGATTTAGTCGGCGAACTTGGTGAACAATGCCGGGGAAAGGGCCTCGGATTCTGCCTCTACTACTCTCACGGACGCGACTGGCGGCATCCCCATGCGCCGAACAACGAGAACTGGGGGGGCTCGGCGAGGCCGGAATACGATCCTCCCGAGACGCTCTACAAGTACGGCGAGGAACATGACCTCCAGATCTACGTCGAGTTCATGAAGAATCAGATCACCGAGTTACTTACCAACTACGGGCCGATCGCCACCATCTGGCTGGACGGCATCGCCACACCGGCATCCCGCGAGGACAAGATTCACCTCTTCAAATGCCAGGAACTCTACGATCACATTCACGCCCTGCAACCGCAGGTATTGGTGTCGTACAAGCAGGGCCTGCTCGGAACCGAGGATTTCAAGGCCCCCGAACGCCACTGGAAGGGCAGATCGGATGTGCCCTTGGAGATCTGCGATACCTTACAGCCGCGGGGATGGGGCTACATCAAGGAAGACGACGGCAAGCATAAGTCGGCGGATCAGGTGATGGAGATGCTCCGGAAGGCGAAGGAGATCAACGCAAACCTGCTTCTGAACACCGGTCCGCTTCCGGATGGCTCCATACATCCCGAAGACGTAGAGACTCTGAAAGAAGTCGGACATCGCCTACGCAGCGTGTAGCGGCTAACGCTCCATTCATGCAGTGTCCAATAGCCGCGCCTGATGGGTGGTGTTGGAGCAAGAGGGCGGGACTGACGGATGGCCGTCACTGATGTGGGGAACAGGGCTTTTGCGGTGCGCCCATACGAGCGCTCTGATCGGCCCGCCCTTCGCGCTCGTTTGCTCGGCGCGGAGCCGGATGAGTTCGGATTACACGCCGGACTCGTGCGCCGCCATCCGCGCATAAAGGTGTTCTTCGCCGATGGCTTCTCGCACTACTACGACCTTGAACCGGAAAGCTCCTTCGTGGCTGACGCGAACGACAGGATCATCGGCAACTTGTTTGGCGCTGTGGACACCACCGTTATGGAAAGATGCGAAGTCTCGTTGAGAACATTAGGATAGCGCTTGGTGAGATCCCCCAAAGCACTGAAAGAACCCACGGCTGAGCTGATATCCAAGCTGGCTTGCGCACATCCTGTCGACCGGCGACCCGAGAGGCCCGCTCCAGACAGCCATCTTTGGGAACAGCATGTCGTTCACGGTTGGTTTTCGGAGACCTCTAGACAAGGATAAAGAACATGCCCGCAACCACGTCATTGCGTGATGAATGCAGCGTTCCTTTACGTTCATTGCTTCCGTTTTTCTGCATTTCGTTCGGCTTGGCCTGGGGAATCCTTGGATTGTACATCTTTCTTCCAAGAGCCATGGGAACGTTGTTTGGCCAACTCACCGGCAACCATCCGCTCTTCTTCCTCGCCGTCTACGCGCCCGCAATCGCGGCGTTCACTCTTGTTGTCCGCGACGGTGGCCTCGCGGGCCTGCGGCGCTTCCTAGGGCGCGCATTGCTCTGGCGCTGCAGCTTGCTCTGGTATGCCTTTATCATCGTCGGTATTCCATTGATCTTCATTGGCGGTTCCGCGATCAGAGGAAACTTGCTCACGGAACCGTTTCCATTTGCGTCTTGTCGGGCTCTGCTCATAGCGTTGGCCTTGGCCGCAATCAAGGGCCCGGTCGAGGAGTTCGGCTGGCGCGGCCTCGCACTCCCCCTTCTCCAAAGGAAGTTTGCTCCCATCTGGGCCGGGCTGATGCTTGGCGTCATATGGGGGCTATGGCACCTGCCGGCCTTCCTGTTGAGCGGAACCCAGCAGAGCGAGTGGTCGTTCATTGCGTTCTTCGCTGGGTGCTTGGCGATAAGCGTTATTGCAGCTGCGCTGTTCAACAAATCGGGCGGCAGCATCCTGTTGTCGGCCTTCTTCCACTTCTCGCTCATGAACCCGATCTTCCCGGACGCGCAGCCCTACGACACATACCTGCTGATGGTTGTTGCAGCCCACGTCGTTTGGTGGAACCGCAAGGACATGTTCACAAATGACGAGGCCGTGATAGAAGTTATTCCCCAAGAGGGCCTCGCCGTTGACTAGACCTCCCATCCTCTGGGCAGAGGCGGCACTGCGCTCTGTTTCGGCCCGTGATGGCAACACCGGCAATGGGAAATGGAATCGCTGCCGCACCAAACACCTACCTCGCTTGCACGAAGAGGCCACAGAACATACCATCTTCCGAACGGGTATTTCAGAAGGAGGGCGTCCGGGCAGCCGCCGTGCGTCACGTTGCTTCGGCCATGCCCTCTAAACGGCCTCGTGCCGCAAGGGAACAGCCCACCGGATGGCTCCATACATCCCGAAGACGTAGAGACTCTGAAAGAAGTCGGACATCGCCTACGCAACGTGTAGCGGCTAACGCTCCATTCATGCAGTGTCCAATAGCCGCGCCTGATGGGTGGTGTTGGAGCAAGAGGGCGGGACTGACGGATGGCCGTCACTGATGTGGGGAACAGGGCTTTTGCGGTGCGCCCATACGAGCGCTCTGATCGGCCCGCCCTTCGCGCTCGTTTGCTCGGCGCGGAGCCGGATGAGTTCGGATTGCACGCCGGACTCGTGCGCGGCCATCCGCGCATGAAGGCGTACTTTGCCGATGGCTTGTCCCACTACTACGACCTGGAACCGGAAAGCTGCTTCGTGGCCGAGGAGAACAAGAAGATCATCGGCAATTTGTTCGGCGCTGTCGACACCACCGTTGCAGAAAGACGCGAGGCCACGCACATCCGAAGACTCCGCCGAAGGAAGTTGCTGTCCGGGGCGTACGGTGTTCCCACGTGGCTACTGCCCATCGTCCGGACAGATCGGGCAGCGCCCATAGACCCGCGCCCGGAGGTCGCTCTGCAGCGCTTCCCGGCGCATCTCCACATGGGTGTCGCGCCCGAGTGGCAGCGGCGAGGCGTTGGAACGGCCCTGATGACAGCCTACACCGCCTATCTGCAGAATCGTCAGGTGCCCGGCTTTCACCTCTATGCTTCGTCCTATCATGACAAAGGAGTCGCCTTCTATCGAAAGACCGGACTGACAGAGATAGGTACATTCCGCTGGCGGCTTCACGACGGCTCGCGCTGGCAAATGGTTGTGGAGCACGTTTTTGTAAAGGATCTCACTTCCGCGTAGCATGGGTGGTTATCCAAGGCGTTATCCAGCGGCCCCAAGCCGCTGATGCGCCGAGTACCGGGCCTTATGGGGACATAACGCTATGCACTTCATTCCACTTGCGGTGTGGATTGTCGGCTTATGGATGTCATTCTCTTACGGAAGACGGCTATTCCCGCTTATTTGCCTCATTCTGGGCGCAATTGCATTGGCGGCCGACTATTTCGGCGGCCATCGCTTCGAGGCCATGGCGGCACTTGCCATTATCTCAATAGCACTTATCATACGAAATCGCATCGATGCTCTTGATAATTGAGCGCGCCGCTCACACCATCTGACACGGCTTTGCGGGCTCGGCGAGCTTAGGTGTTCCCGAGTGAAGAATCATTGATGGAAGGAGAAACAACGGCATGGCCAATGCGCTATCCGTCGCAGGCCCAAACTCAAAATACCAGCAGCCGGGCGCCGCACCCGCGGGATTTCTCGCGGGACTTTGGCATGGGCTGATTCTCCCGATCACATTCATTGTCAGCCTCTTCAACGCGAATGTGCGCATATACGAAAAGAACAACAGCGGCCGCTGGTACGATTTCGGCTTTGTCCTCGGAGCCTCCGGTGCCTTGGGCGGTTCAGCTTCGAGCGCCCATCCATCATCGACAGTCATCCAGCCGTGAGTCCCGTGCCGTAGGTGCCGGCGCCGAAGCATCAGCCGAAAGGCGACGAAGGAGTAGTATGCCCCACCGGAGGCACGCCAAAGGCGTACCGCATATGCAAAGTATTAGAAGCAAACTAGTCATCTGGCTGATAAGGAACCGGCATCTGCTCAAGATGAGGCTGAAGGCCGAAGTGGTTGATGACAGTTTCTCTGTCGCCAAGTTCAGAGCGGATGTCGATCGAGCTACAGCCAAGATAGAGATGCCGAAGGATGTCGGCGTAGAGAGAATACGAATCGGCGATATTCAGGCAGAGTGGATAACGCCGGAGCAGCCGCTGGAAGGTAAGGCCCTGTTGTACATCCACGGGGGCGGCTTCATTTCCGGCTCCTGCCATACACACCGCATGCACGTTGCCAAGTTCGCGAAGAAGGCACGGCTGAAGTCGCTGGTATTTGACTACAGGCTGGCTCCGGAACACCCATTTCCCGCCGCACTCGAGGATTGCGTCGATGTGTATGAATGGCTGTTGAAGCAAGGCTATGACAACAATGACATCGTGGTTGGCGGCGAATCCGCCGGCGGCACACTGACGCTGTCATTGCTGCTCGCCCTGAAAGAAAGAGGCCTCAGCCTGCCCAAGGCGGCATTCTCCATTTCTCCCGTGACGGACTTGCGATGCTTGGCAGAGTCGTTTAAGACCAATGCTGGGAACGACATCGCGCCCATGGGCTCTTGGCATATCTGGACAAGGCACTACATAGGAGATAATGATCCGACGTCGCCGTTGTTATCGCCGCTGATGGGCAACTACGAGGGGCTCCCGCCGCTCTTCCTATGCGTCGGAACTCACGAAATCCATCTGGATGACTGCGTCAACGTGGCCAATCGGGCCAGGGAACACGGCGTGGACGTAACACTCAGCAAGTGGCCTAAGATGATCCATGCCTTTCCACTGCTAGCGCCGTTGTTCCCAGAGGCCAAGAGAGCAATGGATGAGATATGTGAATTTGCGATACGTCAGCTTGAGGAATAGAGTCGATAGGGTCATCGCCGCACTAGAACCGTTTCCCGACTCGTTCGCAAGCCACTTAGTGGAGAATTGGGGCGGCAAGGGCGTTAGGAGCCCTGCAGGCGATTTGTAGAGGGGAAAATGAGGTATGCTATGCAGAGATCGTGCATTCCCCTGCGTCCGCTGCGAAAGAGTGACCTAGTGCAACGCGAGTATCCGCCTTGCGCCAGCGTTGCCGGAGCCTCTTCCTCCTCGATCGCGCGGCCCAAAGGCATTGTGCGGGAGCCCTCCAGTCGTTGTTAGGTAAATACGGCGCAACGCACTGCATATGCCCGAAAGAAGGGTTGCATTGAGCAAATGAAAATCAACCAGCTAGCAAGCATGAACAACCTTGAGCTGGCCTGGCGACGGATTACAACCGGCGGCAACTACCAATACAAGCGACTCTATCGTCCCGTCTACTACGCCTACGAGGTAGCACTTGAGCAGAATCTCAAGGACCTGCGGCACCGTCTGCGTGGCGGTAGCTTCGAGGCGCGACATCCCGAGCGCATCTACGCGCCCAAGGCATCGGGACTCCATCGGCCACTGGCGCTGCTGAGTATCGAGGACCAGATCGTTCTCCAGGCATTTGCCAACCTCGCGGCAAAGAGGTTGCAGAAGAAGCGCGCCCCGCTCCAGTTCAGCGTGGTCTTCAGCAACATTCTTGAGAGGCGCGAAAGTATCTTCTTTTTTCGGCGATGGCAAGACACGTACAGTGCCTTTCAGCGAAGAATCAAGAAGCACTATGCGGGCGGTTTGCAGTGGGTGGGCGACTTTGACCTCGCAGCTTTCTACGACACGGTTTCGCACGAGTTGCTGTTGCGAACCATCTACCCGCGGACAACCAACGCTGACCTAGACTGGATCGCGAAGTGTCTGAAGACGTGGAGTTCCAATCGGGACGCATCTGGCCACGGCCATGGCCTGCCGCAAGGGCCGCTGGCATCAGATTTCCTAGCCGAGTGCTTCCTGCTGCCAATCGACCTCGCGCTACAGAATAGCCGCGGGTATACGCGGTATGTTGATGACTTCCGGCTATTCGGCGCTACCGAAGACGAAGTCCGAGCCAATCTGATAGAACTTGAACGTCACTGTCGGGAGCGGGGCCTCATCCCACAGGCCGGCAAGTTCGCCATCAAGCGTGCTCAGAACGTGCAGGAAGCGATGGGCATGCTACCCAGCATCTCAGACCCACAGCACGAGGGGGCCGGAAGCGAAAAGATCAGTAAGAAGCAAGCTCTCTCGGCGTTCCGCTCCGCAATCGGCGGAAGACCGTACCGAGTAACTGACAAGACGAGACTGCGGTTCGTGCTCTACCGCGCCGAGCCAGCCGGGGACCTGCTAAACCTGGTGCTGCGGCTGATTCCCCGCCACCCCGAGCATGCAGATGCGTTCTTTGCCTATCTTGGCCGCTTCGCGTACCGAAAGCCCATCGAGCGGCTCTGCCTTCACCTGGTTCTGAAAAACCCATACCCGTACGTTCGCGGGGAGGCGTGGCACGTGCTGGCAAAGTACAGTTACGAGTCACGCTCGATAACCGCCACCCATCCGTGCGCGTTGACGGACCACGCGGTGAACATAGCGAAGGACAGCTCCCAGGAAAACTTCGTCGAACGATGGGGGGCCTGCCACTTTCTGTGTGTCTCGGAACAGCTGACTTCTGTCCATCAGAGCCGTTGGCTGAAGTATCAGGCGCCGCTACTCCAATCACTTCTGGCTCCCGTCCTTCCGGACGGCGCCTTTGCCAAGGGGGAGGTCGTAGAGACGTTCTTGGGGCGCAGTGCGCCCGAACCGGGGCTTGCGGCCTGCTCCGCGCTTCACAAGCGAGGTTTAACGCCATCGACGCTTGGACTATTGCCCCGACAGCTTCCTTCCCAAGTCGCCAACACACTCCGCGAACTGGGCGTCATCTCCGCCCCGGGGCCGAGGGTCGATCCCATTGCCGAGATTCTGGAATCCCGGTACGGCGTCACTCGAGGTAAGTCTTGGCACGCTCTCTTAGGTGCCGAATACGTTCATGCTTTGGGCCTCTTGAAGCAGGCTGAAGCAGCGTTTTCCGGCGGGCCGTCATTCTGGCTGGCGTGTCAGAACTCGTTCAACCAGGCCGTGTTCCTGGCTCTGCAACGGCACTTGGCAGCGACTGGCCACTCCGGGTCCTGCACCACCATCGACAAGAACGGCCACCTTGTCGACTTCGGTGTGACGCTGGACGCGAGTGGGCCATTCTCAAGAAGCTGTCCGACCATCGGCGACTGCTTTCGCGACTTGAACACGCGCCGCAACCTTCTCCCGGTGTCACACCCGTATGAGAAGAAGACCTCAGCTCAGTCTCGACATCTGAAGGCACAGGAGAGAAACCGATTTATTGCCCGGCTGCGCACCGCCTATTCGGACCTCGTAGCACTGATGCCATAATGGAATATCCCGAAAGGACGACGCCCAATAGCACCATGCAGCGGACGGTGCCGCTGGTGCTAGGCGTTACGCCCCTAGCCACGGGAAACGGGTGCCTTACCGCTGCGGCCGCCGTCCGCACTTAGCCGAGAAGGACACAGAAATATCGTCTTCAGAATAACTTGTTTAGGAAGTAAGCGCCCGGATAGTCGCATAAGCCCCTGGTGGCTTGCACAGAAAGCAAAAACACCAGACAGCGCCTGCGCCGAAGACTCCGGCGTTACGACACGAACAGGAAAGGTAACAAGCCATGGGCCGTTACGCCAAACGTCTCACTTCCGTTCCTACGCGTTGCGCGTTGTCTCTCGTTGTCGCCGCCTTGGCGGGATGTCCGCAAGCGCCGGATCTCTCGCCGCAGGCCGACGGGGAGGGCGTCCATCTGCTTCGCTTCGCCCACCTTACCGACGCGCACGCCGTCGATGAGGAATCTCCCGCGCGGACGGTGCGTCTCGACCGCCATTTCTCGAGCGCGTGGCGGCCGCAGGAGGCCTACGCTATGCAGGTGCTCGACGCCACGCTCGGCGTCTTGAACGATATCCACTCGGACGGCGCGAAGGACGGCAGGCCGCTCGACTGCGTTGTCGTGAGCGGCGATGTTACCGACAACGCGCAGTACAACGAACTCCGCTGGTTCATCGACACGATGGACGGCCAATGGATTCACCCCGACTCCGGCGACGCGGATGGCGCCCTCCGCGACCTCCCACCGGAGGACAATCCGAAGCTCGGTTTCCAGGCCGAGGGCCTAGCCAAAGACGTCCCGTGGTACACCGCCGTCGGCAATCACGACGATTTGGCCGTCGGCAACTTCTCTATCGATCGCACGGCCGCCGATCCCACCGAATGGGCTTCACCGCAACTCGCGGCCGTCGCGGCGTTCATCGGCCTGAACCGCTGCGTCCCGCCCATGGACGCGCTGACTCCGACCGCCAGCCAGAGTCCCGCCATTATCCTCGGGAGCGAGGAGATTATGGATCCCGAGACGCTCCAACTCCCGATCGTCGACCTCGAAGCGGGCACCATCACCGCGGACGAAGACAGGCATTTCATATCGACGTCGCAATTCATCGAGGAGCATTTCAGCACGACCACCCAGCCGCCCGGCCACGGCTTTACGGAGGCGAACCGCGCCACCGGCCGCGCCCGGTACTCGTTCCGCCCGAAGGCGAGCGTGCCCGTCCGGTTCATTGTCCTCAACACGGCCGCGCCGGATCCCCCCGCCGGATTCCCCGTGGATCACGGTGTGATGACGCGTGAGCAGCTCGACAGCTTCCTCAAGCCCGAGGTCAAGGCCGCCCGCGAAGCCGGCGAGTTCGTCATCATTGTGTCCCATCACCCCAGCTTCCATTTCGACAAGAAGTTTCCCGGGCGAACCGTGAAGACCTTTGCCTTCCGCTGGTACCTCGCGAGCCAGCCGAACGTCATCGCCCACATCTGCGGCCACGAGCACCGGAACCTGGTTACCCGCATACGCGGCCTGTATCCCTACCTCGAGATCGAAACCGGCTCGCTCATCGATCTGCCCCAGGAAGGCCGCCTCTTCGACTTGTTCTACATCGAGGAGAGCCAGTCCATCCGCGTCGAGTGCCAAATGCTGAGCCATATGGACAATCCCACGCGGCTTTCGAGCGAATCCTATCGCCGCGCCACGATTGACGTGGGCTACATGAAGGATGCTTCCGAAGAGAGCCTCGACGTCGAGGCCCTCTTCGTCGATCCGGCCGGCCTCGAGGGCCCCGCTTCGGAACTCGAGAAGTTCGACGGTTGGCCCGCGGATCCATCCCCCGACGCACGCCGCGGCCGCCACGAGGATCGCGCCTTCAGCGTTACCTTGCCCGTCCCCGGCGTTTGTTGCAGATAGAAGATCGGGGACAGAGAAGACGTTGAAGAAGTCCGGAATTGCCGCACGCAGGCCGCGAAAGGACCTGGGACAGTCCCGTCTGCGTCCGCCTGCGGCGGACTCCGCTTGGGACAGTCCCGGCGTTTCGCTCAACCTCTGGGGCGAATACGCCTCTTTCAACAGCTCCACAGTCCCGGATTTCCGGCTTGCCATGATTTGACGCCCTCCATGTCCGGTGCTACGCTCTTCCCGCACCGAAACGCGCCTCTATGGCAAAGGAGGAATGGATGAGCACGCGCCCCCATACAACCGTTTGCGTGTGCGCACTCCTGGCCCTGTGCGCTTGTGGAGGTCCGGCCAAAGAGGCCGCCGACCACCTCTCGCTAGAGCCGCCGGTGGCCGTCGAGATAGCAGACATCTACAGCGACGGAGGGACGCTTGCGGTAACCTTCAAAGATGCCGCGGGCAAGAAGCTCTCCTTCTGCAAGGATGGCCGGATGGGAATGATCCAGCGAGGGAAGCCGCGGGAGCTATACCTCGGGGTCGAGCATCCTGAGCGGGGCGCCGGCGAAATCGTCCCGCCGGGCAGCGACATCGATCGCGCCCTGTTCGCCCTCCTCCAGGCCTGGCTCGACGGCAAGTACTCGCGCCGCAGACAGGAGCGCATCGCGGAAGCCGGCTTCTCGGAAGGATCGGAACCTGAGACGTACAAGGCCGTCAACGCGCTGCGAATGCGAGACGTTCTCAAGCGGCGCATCGAGCAAGCAGAGAAGGATGCCACGGCTGCCCCGGCGGCCTGACGCACGGAAAGAAAGCGAGACGTACCGAGCATGACGCACCGTGAACGATTCCTCGCCACCATGCGCTATGAACCTGTGGATCGCGTCCCATTTCGCGGCTTCGGCGCGTGGCCGGAAACCATCGAACGCTGGAAGCGGGAAGGCTACGACCCCGACCATCCCCCCTTCCAGCAAGACCCCTGGATTGGCTTCGCCCACTGGTTCTTCCCGAATCCGCCCTTCGAGCGAACCATCGTCGAAGAGGATGAACACACCCGGACCTTCATCAATCCCGAGGGCATCCTCATGCGCGAGCGGAAGGACGCCCCGGCCTCGAGCATGCCTCAGTTCCTTCGGTTTCCCGTCCAAACGCGCGAAGATTTCCGCCGATTCTGGGCGGAGCGGATGCGACCTGACCTCGCCGCCCGCATCGGCCCGGACTGGACGCAGCGGCTCGACGGCTACCGCGACCGGGACCGCCCCTTGGTAATCATCGCCGACCGCTGGGGCGGTTTCTTCGGGCCGCTGCGCAACCTCCTTGGCGTCGAGGAACTCTGCACCCGCTTCTACACCGAACCGGCCTTTGTCGAGGAGATGATGGACGCCACCGTGGACTTCATCATCGCCATGATGGGCCAAATCCTTGACCACACCTCCATCGAGTTCTTCGGCTTCTGGGAGGATATGGCCTACAAGACCGGGCCGCTCATCGGGCCGGACCTCGTCCGGAAATACATGCTCCCCCGCTATAAGCGCGTTGTGGAGTTTCTGCGCGGCCGGGGCGTCGAGTTCTTCTCACTCGACAGCGACGGCGATATATCGAGCCTTGTCCCCGTCTGGCTCGATGCAGGCATCAACATCATTTATCCCTTCGAAGTGCAGTGCGGCATGGACGTTAACCGGTTCCGCCGCGAGTACGGCAAGGAACTCCGCATGTGCAACGGCATCGACAAGCGCGCCGTGGCCACGGGCCGCGAGGCCATCGACGCCGAGATAGCCCGCGTCACGCCGCTCATCCGCGAAGGAGGCTACATCCCCGGCCCGGATCACAGCTTCCCGCCGGATGTGCCCTTCGCCAATTACTGCTACTATTGCGAGAAATTGCTGAGCGTACTCGGTAGGTGACAAACTTCGGGCGCGCTGCGGCAACTGAAGAAAGGCCTGGAAAGCCATGGGCAAGCAGCATCTTTGTCCCGTCTGGATGGGACATCTTCTCGCAAATCCTCTGCGGAAGTTGCGCCAGCATCCCACCAAGCTCCTGTCGCCGTATGTATCCGAGGGGATGTGCGCCATGGATTTGGGATGCGCCATGGGCTTCTTCAGCCTTCCTCTTGCCCAGATGGTCGGGCCGGAGGGCCGGGTGATCTGCGTCGATCTCCAGGAACCGATGCTCGAGGCATTGATGCGCCGCGCGCGGAAGGCGAACTTGGACGACCACATCGAGGCCCGAACATGCGGACGGGATAGTCTCAGGTTGGACGACTTGGCCGGGACCGTCGATTTCGCCCTCGCCTTCGGCATCGTCCATGAGGTGCCCGAGCCCGGCCGGTTCTTCGCCGATGTCGCCGCGACGCTCAAACCGGAAGGGAAGCTCCTTTTCGCCGAGCCGAAGTGGCCCGTTCCCAGCGAGGCATTCGACGCATCGCTCGCCTTGGCCGGGCAGCACGGCTTCGAGGTCGTCGAACGCCTCAACATCGCATCCGCCCGCGCGGCCTTGCTGCGGAAACGCCCGACACGCTGACGCCGGTTCGCTGTTCATCGAAAGGCGGGCCGACATCAACCGGGGTGAGGGTTGGTGATAGTTAAAGGGTTGGTCCGTAAACCTCCCTATGTTTTTCCTTTTTGCGACCCTTTTTCAGGATAACCCTCTTACTATCACCCTTTTAGACTCTCTAAGAGGGAAAGTCATTGCTAAGCAATGACTTAAATGTAATGTTTGCTAACGCCCAAACCATCTACTCAACTGTCTACCAACTGTCTACAACCCTCTACCATAGCGGCAGGCGCCGCTCCGTTATGGAACGCTCGACGCGGCTGCGTGGCGCGCGAAGAAGCACCAGATGACCTCACTGGCGTCGAAATCGTTGCATTGCCGCCCGACGAGCCACGCGGGATACGCCTCGTAGCCCCCCGGCCAGGTGTGGCCGCCGCCCTCCACCGTGTACAGGACCACCTCGGCCTCGGGGTCATCGCCCGTCCAGGTTTCGCACACGGCCGTCGTGCCGTCGGCGGGATCGGTATCCGGCAGGGAATCCACCGACGGCTCCGGGTCGCACCCGTTCGCCGCGACCCAGAACTGCGCCGTCTCCGGAATGGGCAGCATGCGTACCGTCAGCCGCGGCCCGGCGTACAACACGGGATCATCATAGGGGACAATCGGGTCCTCGGTGCCGTGGATGAGCAGGATCGGCGTGGGAGGCGCCTCGCAGGCCTCCGCCACGGTTTGCGGCATCGTGGCCATCACGGGCGCCGCCGCCGCGAACACGCCCGGGGCCTCGCAGACAAGCCGGTACGTCAGGAATCCCCCGTTGGAGGCGCCGGTGAGGTAGATGCGGCCGGGATCGACGGCATAGGCGGCGCAAACATCCTCGACTACCGCCAACACGAAGCCGACATCGTCCGGCCAGCCCTCAGCGAAGACATTGAAGCTGCGCAGCAGGCCGTCGGGATACGCCACGATGAACCCCTCGCGCTCGGCGATGGCGTTGAAACCCGTCTCCCGGGCCATGGCCCAGCCGTCTTCCGTCAACCCGTGCAGCACGACCACCAGCGGGACGGGCTTGCCCTCCGTGCACGAGGCGGGCACAAAGCGCTGATACGTGCGGGATACCCCATCGTGGCGGAGCGCCACCTCGACCAGGCCGCAAACCGGCGGCGGTAGACACCCGCCCGCCACGCTCAGAAGCATCCCAAGGAAGACCCGCGCCACCATTCTTATCCCATCCCTCGCCATGTTCGCCCGCCCCGGCCTCTTGGGCCCAGCCAAAGGTTATCAATTCGGCCTATGCCGGCTTAGAACCCCTTCTCCCACCTTTCAGCAGCCAAGTCCTTCCGCGCTTTCTCCGTCTCAGCGGTGTGGAGCAGTCGCTCGAGGATGTCCGCCAAGCGGGCGTAGTCGCCGGATAGATTCACAGCGAGTTCGCGGGCCAGCGCCCGGTCCTCTACCAGCTCCGCCATGAGACATTCCACCTCGAGGAGGGAGCGTCCCTCCGCCAGGCGCAGGCATTGCGCGAAATGCTCCAGGTGCGATGTGTCCTTGAAAGCCACCTCACCTTGACTGCCGGCGATGATCACGAACCCCCGTTTGAGCGTCTCCGCCACGGACGCCGCCCGGGCTTCGGCCAATTCTATGGGACTGGGTCCGCCAGGGAAGAAGAAGGTTGCTCTAGCGAGATCGAAATTCGCTGGAAAGAAGAAGCCGAATCCGGGCCGATCCGGGTAGATTACGGCAATGTTGTCGCTCTTCAGGAGAGATTGGAAGATCCTGGAGGATAGGCCCAAGGCCTCGGGATCGCTGTCAGGCTCTACCACGGCCTCTATGATGTCCTGCGTTTTGAGAAAATCGACTACCCCTGCTCGTGCACGGGCCTTCCCACGCTTGGCCAGAAGGGTGGGATAAAGCCCACGAGTCACATAGTCCGTCAAGATCTCCGTGTCCGTGAACTGGCCGGAGGCGGGCATTGATGGCACTCGTTGGCGCAACTTATCCGCGGGGCGGGGCGGGAAAGACCAAACGGGGACGCCATTCACCGTGAGTGCGGAGCCTCTGTTCGGCTGCTCCACGCATTCCAGCTTGTAGGGCGGCTCGATGAACGTGCCCCCGTATATGATGATTCCGCAGTAGATGCCTTGTCGGACGCGCATCGGCGCTACATCATGGTGGAACTTCGCGGCGACGGCCTCTTCCGTCATCGAGGCGTCGTAGTGGGGTTGTATTTCAGGAGAGGACACGCGCCAAGCGCCCTCTCGCAACACGCATGACAGCCGCCCGCCAAAGCTGGCAGCCCGATCCATCCACTCCCCCTCCGTCGTATGCAACCACGGCTGCCAGAGGCTGACGTAGGTGCGGCACGGCTGGCCGAATACAATCGCCTTGCCCGTTCGCGCCGCAAGCGTCTTCAGAACCTTCTCCGTGGGGACGCAGCGCGCCTCGACGTTGATCTCCCCCTCCTCACCCTCGATGATCTTGAAGTGGCCGATGGGCAAGTCGGATAGCGACCTGTCGGCGGCGAATCCCGCCGTGCAAATCGCTAGACACAACGCAGCGGCAAGTCCAATAACCGTCCTCTTGTCGTGGCCGATCATGATCACCCCTCCTGCTCTCATTCCCCGGGCCCGGCAACGCCGCCCGCCCTCGGACACGTAGAACTCACCCCGGTTTACGGCGCTCCCGGCTCCAATTACCCACGCACGGGCTACCGCTAGGCGCGCTGGTTCCACCAAATGATGTCACATGGTTGTATTGAGCGCAAGGCCCCGGCGGCCGGGTCGCCTTTGTGCCGTCGGCCCGCGCCCAGAAGGTCGTCGTGTGGAAAGCCCTCACCGTGATGGGCATAATGCGCGCACAGGAGCAACTTAGTGAGGTGGCCTCGTGGAAAGACCCAACATCCTCCTCATCATGACCGACCAGCAGCGGGGCGATTGCCTGGGCATCGAGGGCCACCCCGTCCTGCTGACGCCCACCATGGACAGGATCGCCGGACAGGGGGTGCGCTTCAGGCGCGCGTATACGTCGTGTCCCTCGTGCATCGCCGCCCGCCGCTCCCTGCTCTCGGGGCAGTTCCCCGCCACTCACGGCATCGTCGGATACAGGGACGGCGTCGAATGGGACGCGCCGTCCACGCTGCCGCAGGTTCTGTCGGAACACGGCTACCACACGTATCTCGTCGGCAGGAACATGCACCAGCACCCGCCCCGCAAGCGCTACGGCTTCGACCACATGGTGATACACAACTTCCGAGGCGGCGACTACGACGAGTGGCTTGAGCAACATCAGCCTCCCGGCAGCGGAGGCTACTACGGGACAGGCGTCATGCACAATGACTGGACCGCCCGGCCTTGGCACATGCCCGACGCGTGCCACATGACCAACTGGACGGTGAACGAGGCCCTGACCTTCCTCCGCAAACGCGACCCCGCCTGCCCCTTCTTCCTGGTAGCATCGTTCCTTGCGCCGCATCCGCCCTTGATCCCGCCGGCGCCGTACATGGAGCGATACCTGCGCATGGACCTCCCGGAGCCCGTCATCGGCGACTGGGCCGTCCCGCCTGAGAACGGCGGCCTGGGCCGTGGGCAGTTCTCCAGCCGCGTCCAGTTGGAGGGCGAAGCCTTGCGCTCCGCCCGCGCCGCCTACTACGGCCTCATCAATCACGTCGATGATCAGATCAACCGCCTGCTCAATCCCGTCAGTGGCGTTGACTACATGACACAGCACAACACTATCGTCGTGTTCACCAGCGATCACGGCGAGATGCTCGGCGATCACTATCTCTGGCGCAAGCAGGTTCCCTACGAGCCCGCGGCGCGCATTCCCCTGCTCATCCGCGCACCGGAGCGGTTCGGCCTGGACGCGGGCGCCGCCGTGGAGGCTCCCGTGTCTCTCGAAGACATCATGCCCACCCTCCTCGACATGGCCGGGATCGATGCGCCCGAAACCGTCGAGGGCAAGAGCCTGCTCCCCTTCCTTCGCGGGGAGTCCCCCGAATGGCGGCCCTATCTCCATATCGAGCACGCGCCCATTCACCAGACGCTCACCGACGGGCGGGAGAAGTTCGCCTGGTTCGTCGAGACGGGTGAGGAGCAGTTCTTCCGGCTTGATGATGACCCGCACGAGTGCCGCAATCTCGTGAACGACTCCAACGAGGCCGAGCGGGTCGCCCACTGGCGGCGTTTGCTGATCGATGAACTCCGCGGCCGGCCCGAAGGATTCACCGACGGCGAGCGGCTTATCCCCGGGCGCACCTATCAAGCCTTGCTGCATTCGTGACGAATCGCGTCTTCCACCAGCGCAGGATGGGACTCCGCGAGGCCAAGATTGGCAAACGTGGTCCGCGGCGATGTACCTCTACGCTGCCAATTGCGTGCAGCAAGGGAAGTCCCTGTTTTTCGACGAACTCCGTGGCTTTTCGCCGCAAGGGGGGCAAGTGTAGTCCGCGCCGGTCCCTCGAGCCCGCTCCTTCAGGCCGGTTGCCTCGCCCTGTCTCCGTCGAGTAGCATCAAATCGGTGAGGTCAGGGCGCTCGCCCTGTCTGTTAACGAACATGAACCTTGGGGAGGAGCGTGGGCAATGGGTGGTCTTTTCGGCGTTGTATCCAAAGAAGACTGTGTCGCGGACCTTTTCTACGGGACGGATTACCATTCACATCTGGGAACCTGCCGCGGCGGCTTGGCCGTGCTGAACGATGGGGGATTCACGCGGCACATCCATGACATCACCAATGCCCAATTCCGCTCGAAGTTCGAAGACGATATCCGGGACATGCACGGCGCCAAGGGCATTGGCGTTATCAGCGACAACGAGTCTCAACCCCTCATCATCGGCTCGCACCTCGGGCCCTACGCCATTGTGACGGTGGGAGCGGTTAAGAATGCCGAGCAGCTCGCGGCACGGGCCTTCAAGAAGCGCACGACGCATTTCTCGGAGATGAGCGGGGGCGGCATCAACGCCACCGAACTTGTGGCGACTCTCATCAATGAGGAGGCCACCTTCGAAGACGGCATCCGGAATGCGCAGGAGGCCATCGAGGGTTCATGCTCGATGCTGCTGCTTACGGAAAAGGGCATCTACGCCGGCCGCGATCGCCTGGGGCGAACGTCCGTAATCATCGGAAAGAAGGACGGGGCCTTTGCGGCGACGTTCGAGACCACGGCGTTTCCGAACCTCGACTACGAGGTGGAGCGATATCTTGGCCCCGGCGAGGTGGTGTTCCTGACGGAGGAAGGCTGCGAGCAGAAGTGCCCGCCGGGCGATCGCCTCCAGATTTGCGCGTTTCTGTGGGTGTACTACGGCTTTCCGGCGTCGAGCTACGAGAACATCAACGTGGAAATCGTCCGCAACCGCTGCGGGGCCGCTTTGGCCCGCAAGGACAAAGCCGTCATCGACCTGGTGGCAGGGATTCCCGACTCCGGCGTAGGGCACGCCATGGGATACGCGAACGAGGCCAAAGTGCCCTACAAACGGCCCTTCGCGAAATACACACCGACGTGGCCACGGAGCTTCATGCCGCAGATTCAAACGATGCGCGATCTCGTGGCGCGCATGAAACTGATTCCCATCCGGGATCTGATCAAGGGAATGCGGCTGCTCTTCTGTGAGGATTCCATTGTGCGCGGAACCCAGCTCAAAGACACCATCGCCCGGCTGTACGACTACGGCGCCTTGGAGGTCCACATGCGGCCGGCGTGTCCGCCGCTGATCCACGGCTGCAAGTTCCTGAATTTCTCGCGGTCGCGCTCCGAACTGGACCTCGCGGGGCGCCGCGCGGCAACGGAACTGGAGGAGGGCGCCGAAAAGCACCTGGACGAGTACGCCACACCCGGCTCCGACCGCTATGAGGCGATGGTGCGGCGCATATGCCAGCGCCTGTCGCTCACCTCGCTGCAATACCAGGAACTCCCGGACCTCGTCTCGGCCATCGGCCTCCCCAAGGAGAAAGTCTGCACCTATTGCTGGGATGGGTGCGAGGGCTGCGGCAAGTAGTCTCAGAGTGGCGTTCCTACACAAGGCCGCCCTTCGGCGCAGCGCGCGGCACGGTGGCGTTGCTCGCTCAATCAAGTCGCCAGAGGATTTCGCTCTCCTCTGCGTCGATGGACTACGATGGAAGAATCTTCGACAAGCGCGTGTCTGTTTGCGGGGCGAGGAGGGTAGGCCATGTTGGGCGGCTGGCGGGGCTCTATGTCAACCGTTGGCGGGTTGACGCGGACATATGGGCTGCACCGTCATTTTACTAAGGGGGGCCTTACGGGCCCGCCCCCTGAGATCAGCCGGGCCATGCTCAAAAGGATAGCGGCCTACTTCCTCCCCTACTGGCTCCAATGGATCATCATCCTGCTGTGCCTGAGCGCTATGGCGGGGCTGAACGTGTTGCCTCCCTTCTGCGTCGGGGCGATTCTGGATCGGGCCATACCGGCGAAGGACCTAGGCCTTCTCGGAAAGCTGGCGAGCGCGATGGTGGGCCTGGCCATCGCCTCGGGGCTCATCGGCGTGCTTCAGGAATCGCTCTCCGCCCGCGTCGGCCACGGCATCGTATTCGATTTGCGCAATGAGCTATTCCGGCATCTTCAGCGCATGTCGTTGGGATTCTACACGCGCACGCGGTCGGGCGAAATCGTCTCGCGGCTGAATAATGATGTGAACGCCGTGCAAGGCGTAGCAACGGGCACCATCGTTACGATCATCAACAACCTGGCGACGCTCGTTGCCACCTCCATCGCGCTGTTCACCAAGAGCTGGCGCCTGGCTCTGCTGGCCGTCCTCGTGGTCCCTGCCTTCTACATCCCGTCGCGGATCATTGGGAAAATCCGGCGAAGACTCTCCACGGAAACGCAGGTAAGCCAAGCCTCACTTATGGCGTTTCTCGCCGAACGCCTGCACGTCGGCGGCGCCATCCTGACGAATATCTTCGGGCAAGGGGAAGCCGATGCGCGCGCCTTTGCCGAGACAAGCGCCCACCTCCGCGACTTGACCATCAGCCAAACCATCGTTGGGCGCTGGCTGCGGATGATCCTCATGGTGTTCAGCGCCATGGGCCCGGCCCTCGTCTTCTGGTACGGAGGATACCAGGTCATGCGCGAGGAGTTGACGCCGGGCCAGCTTGTTGCTTTTGCCGCGCTGTTGACGCTGCTGTATCGACCTCTCGTGCAACTCGCCTCCGTCTATGTGGATATCCAAGCCTCCTTCGCGGTGTTCGAGCGCATCTTCGATTACCTCGATATGGAGCCCGACGTTGTTGATCAGCCCAAGCCAGAGGCTTTGCCCAGCGTCCGCGGCCACATCGCGTTCGAGGACGTGTCCTTCTCCTATCCGGAGCCGCCGCCTGATCTTGTGCCGGATGCGGAGGCACCCGCCAATATGGCAACGGCGGAGCGATTCGAGCTGCGCGACGCCGCCTTCGAGATTCGCCCCGGCGAGCAAGTTGCCCTTGTCGGCCCGAGCGGCGCCGGCAAGACCACCATCACGTATCTCGCACCTCGCTTCTACGATCCTCTCCAGGGCCGGATCCTGCTCGATGGCCACGATCTTCGGGAACTGGCCAAGGATGAACTCCGGAGCCACATCGGCATGGTTACTCAGGAGACCTTTCTCTTTCACGCGAGCATTCGGGAAAACCTGCTCTACGCCCGCCCCGATGCCACTGAGTCCGACGTGATCGAGGCGTGCCGGGCGGCTAACATCCACGACTTCATTACGGCGTTGCCCGATGGATATGACACGGTCGTGGGAGATAGAGGATGTCGTCTTTCAGGCGGCGAGAAACAGCGGGTGTCTATTGCCCGGGCCTTGCTGAAGGACCCATCCATCCTGATCCTGGATGAAGCGACGAGTAACCTGGACGCCACGTCGGAATACCTCATTCAGCGGGCACTTGAGCGCTTGCTGCGGGGGCGGACATCGCTGATCATCGCTCACCGCCTCTCGACCATCTTGAGTTCAGACCAAATCGTGGTACTTGACGCAGGGCGCGTTGTCCAAGTGGGCACCCACAGCCAACTCCTGGCGAGCGGCGGCCTCTACGCAGAGCTTTTCAGACAGCAGTTCGGGAAGGTACTCGACGCTGACACCGGCTCGCCGGCTACTTCCGCGGACGTCTAGCCCCCATGGCTCACGCTCAATAACCTGCACATCGCCTGGAGCGGATATGGCCGCTCGTGCTAGACTCCACTCGACTTGGCTGAGTCAAGGGGTATGTGAGGATGCCGGACGAGGGGCGCCGATCAAAGGGGCGACTGGGCGAGTTTGAAGTCCTGCGGGAACTGGGCCGCGGGGGGATGGGGGTCGTTTACGAGGCGCGGGAGATATCGCTTGAACGCACTGTCGCGCTGAAGGTCCTTCCGCGCTACCTTTCTCAAGACCCCGAGTTCGTGAAGCGCTTCGAGCGCGAGGCACGCGCCGTGGCGCGGCTGAACCATTCCAGCATCGTCACGATCTACGCTGTGGGCGAACAGAGCGGCCGGCATTTCATCGCCATGGAATACGTCCGGGGCCAGTCGCTCGCCGAGATCGTGCGCCGGGAAGGGCCGCTGGAGCCGCGGCGCGCGATCGAGATCATCACGCAGGCGGCGGGGGCGATCGGGGAGGCCCACCGGCAGGGCATCATCCATCGGGACATCAAGCCTGAGAATATCATGGTGGATGAGGACGGGCGCGTAAAGGTGCTCGACTTCGGCCTGGCCAAAGCGCTCGCGGGAACCACCAAGCTCACGACGGATGGCGCCTCTCTGGGCACGCCCCACTATATGGCCCCGGAACAATGCAAGGGGGGCGAAGTGGATACGCGGACGGACATCTACGCCCTAGGCGCCACGCTATTCGAACTGCTTACGGGCCGGCCGGCGTTTGAAGCCGAAACGCCGCTGGCGGTGCTGTACCAGATTACGAAGCGCCCCTTCCCCAGGGCCACGTCGGCCAATCCCGACGTGCCGCCGCAATTGGACAAGATCCTGGCCAAGATGGTGGCCAAGAAGCCGAAAAGGCGTTACGCATCGACCCGGGCGCTGATCCAGGACCTGAACGCCTTTCTGGCGCCCAAGGCGACGGAGGAGAAGAGGCGGCGCATTCCGTACAAGACGATTCTGGCCGTAGCCGCTTCTCTCCTGGTGGTAGCGGGACTCGTGCTGTATGCGACGGTAATCGGCCCGCGCCTCGTGAGCGACCTCGAGAAAGGCCCGGTGGTGACGTTTCCGGATGCCAACCTCGAGACGGCGATACGCGCCGCCATCAAAAAGCCCAAGGGCAAGATCTATCGCACGGATCTCATTGGTGTGGGCTTCAGATCGCTGAGCGCGCAGCGGGACAACATCGCGGACCTCACGGGACTCGAGAACTGTACGGATCTGGCTAGCATTGACTTGGCACATAACCGTATTGCCGATATTGGCCCGTTGGCTGCGTTGACCCGGCTCGCGACACTCAATATATATACCAACCACATTATGGATGCCGGGCCGCTGAAACAGTTGACAGCCCTCAGCAATTTACACATCGCGCAAAACGAGATCGTGGACATCACTCCGCTTTCGCAACTGAGCCAACTTGAGCATCTCGACATCAGCAGCAACAAGATTGAGGATGTGAGTGCCCTGGGCCTGCTCACCAACCTCAGAGATCTGAAGCTACATGGCAATCGCGTCGGCGACATCTCGCCGCTCGGGAATCTGCACAAGCTGGAGTACCTTAGTCTTTACGGTAATCCCGTCTCAGATCCTACGCCAGTTGGCGCGCTTACGAATGTCACCACCCTATACGTTTCGGACACAGGCTTGAGCGACCCTGGTTTGCTTTCCTCTCTCACGAATTTGCTTGTCCTTGACCTCCATGGCAATACCGTTGCCGACTTGTCGCCCTTAGCGGTTCTCACTGGCCTCAGACATTTGAACGCGAGCAACACCACGGTATCCGACCTCAGTTTTATCGCGGGACTTGCGGCGTTGGAAAGCCTCAATCTGGCCTCTAATCGACTGACCGATGTAACCGCCCTGGGGCACCTCGACAAGCTCACCAGCCTAGAACTGAGCAATAATCAGATTGCGGATCTTCGGCCCCTGAGCACTCTTGGGAACCTGACTCATCTTAATCTCGACCGTAATCCCATTGTGGACATCGGGCCGTTGGCGCAACTCACGAAGCTTGAGAACCTAGGTCTAGCGCAATCGGCCAGCGCACAGAAGCTCGTCGACCTACGGCCGCTGGCAGCGCTGAAACAGCTAAGGCACCTTAGCCTGCATAGCAACGAGATCACCGACATCAAGCCCTTGTCCGGCCTAACAAGTCTTGAGGCGCTTTGGCTATACAAGAACCCGATTCGGGATATCCGCGCATTGGTTGCCAATCCCGGCCTCGACAAGGGTGATTCTGTCTTTCTAAGCCAATTGCCATTGGATCAGGCCGCCCTTTGCGAGGATGTGCCCGCCCTCGAGGCGCGCGGCGTTATTGTGACGTGTGACATTCGGTGCGGTGCCATTGAGTTCAAAGACCCGGGGCTCGAGAAGGCCGTCCGAGGCGCCATCGACAAGCCCGAAGGCGATATCTACGGGGCAGACATTGTGCAGCTAACCACGCTCACGGCGAATTCGGCCAACATTGGTGACCTGACGGGCCTCGAGCATTGTGGCGAGCTGACCACGCTCGAGCTGAGCGCCAACCACATTCGCGACCTAACGCCCCTGGCACAATTGCCGAAACTGTCTTCGCTCGATCTGCGTGAGAATGAGATCGCCGATGTGACGCCCTTGGCGGGGCTCAAGACCCTCGGTATCCTCTGGCTCAGCCAGAATCGTATTGCATCCGTGGAAGCGCTCACGGATCTCATCTACATGGGCAGGCTGTATCTTGGCGAGAATGAGATCGAAGATATCGCGCCATTGGCGGCTATGCGCGGTTTGCAGAAACTCTACCTCAATGGAAACCGAATCAAGGATCTATCCCCACTCGCGGATCTCGAAAACCTGAATTGGCTCTATCTAAACAACAACCGCATCGAAGATCTTACGCCGCTTGTGGATAATCCGGGATTAGGAAAGACGGACGAGCTATACCTTGAGGGCAATCCGCTCAGCCGAAAGGCGCTCTGCGAGGATATTCCCGCGCTCGAGGCCCGGGGCGCCTCGCTTACCTACGACGGCACATGCCCGAAGTAGGCCGATGCGCTCCTAAGCCAACGCTGCCATCCGAATTGGTCGTAGTACTATCATCCCGGCCGATAGCCGGGTTCCTGAGCCGAAGTCCTCTTTATTTGACAGTGTCAAAGACCTCCTCTGGAGCGAATATGGCCGCCCGTGCTAGACTCCCATTGCCTTGGCAGGAACGAGGGGAATGTGAGGATGCCGGAAGAGGGGCGCCGATCAAAGGGGCGACTGGGCGAGTTTGAAGTCCTGCGGGAACTGGGCCGCGGGGGGATGGGGGTTGTCTACGAGGCGCGGGAAACTTCGCTTGAACGCACTGTCGCGCTGAAGGTCCTTCCGCGCTACCTTTCTCAAGACCCCGAATTCGTGAAGCGCTTCGAGCGCGAGGCGCGCGCCGTAGCACGCTTGAACCACGCCAGTATCGTCACGATCTACGCTGTCGGCGAACAAAGCGGCCGGCATTTCATCGCCATGGAATACGTCCGGGGCCTGTCCCTCGCCGAGATTGTACGTCGGGAGGGCCCGCTGGAGCCACGGCACGCGGTGGAGATCATCATGCAGGCGGCGGGGGCGATCGAGGAGGCCCACCGGCAGGGCATCATCCATCGGGACGTCAAGCCTGAGAATATCATGGTGGATGAGGACGGGCGGGTGAAGGTCCTTGATTTCGGCCTGGCCAAAGCCCTCGTAGGAGCCACCAAGCTCACGACGGATGGCGCCGCCTTGGGCACGCCCCACTACATGGCCCCCGAACAATGCAAGGGGGGCGTGGTGGACACACGGACGGATATCTACGCCCTGGGCGCGACCTTGTTTGAACTGCTGACGGGCAGGCCGCCGTTCGATGCCGAGACACCGCTGGCGGTGCTGTACCAGATCACAAAGCGCCCCTTCCCCAAGGCTTCATCGGCCAATCCCGACGTGCCGCCGGAATTGGACAAGATTCTGGCGAAGATGGTGGCCAAGAATCCCAAGAAGCGCTACGCGTCGGCCCGAACGCTCATCCAGGACTTGCATGCCTTTCTGGCGCCTAGGGCCCCGGTGGAGAAGAAGCGGCGCATTCCATACAAGACGATTCTGGCCGTGGCCGCCTCTCTCTTGGTAGTGGCGGGGCTCGTGCTGTATGCGACGGTAATCGGCCCGCGCCTCGTGAGCGACCTCGAGAAAGGCCCGGTTGTGACGTTCCCGGATGCCAATCTCGAGACGGCCATACGCGCCGCCGTCAAGAAGCCCAAGGGCAAGATCTACCGCACGGATCTCTTCGGCGTGGGTTTCACCTCCCTAAAGGTTCAGCGCGAGAACATCACGGACCTCACGGGCATCGAGAACTGCACGGATCTGATTCACATTGAATTGGCGAACAACCGCATTGCCAACATCGGCCCCTTGGCTTCGCTGACCCAGCTCACGACGGCCTATCTATACAACAACGCAATCACTGATGTAAGTGCACTGGCAGACTTGACGAGCCTAAGCTTCTTACATCTCGGACATAACGGGATCGTAGACATCAGTCCGCTTTCGACACTAAGCAGACTTGATATCCTCCAGATCGATCACAACAAGATCGAGGATGCAACTGCGCTGGGCTCGCTCACCAACCTCTCGCAGTTGCACTGCGAGAGCAATCTCATTGAAGACATCTCATCCCTGGGAAGCATGCGCAATCTCCGGTTCCTGAGTCTTGGCGGGAACCGCATTGCCGATATTGCCCCGCTTCAGAGCCTGCAGCAATTGGAGATACTCTATGTAGACGGTAATCCCATCTCGGACCTCACGCCCCTTACCAGCCTGACCCACCTGAAGGACCTGGCAGTCTCGAGCATGGGTATCAGCGATTTGGACGTGCTCTCGCCCCTGGTGAACCTGAGCATCCTCAACTTCAGTTTTGGCAAGGTTAGTGACCTCTCTCCTCTTGAGTCTCTAGAGGCTCTCCAGCGCATTACGGGCCGAGGGTGCCGGATATCGGACCTCACGCCGTTGGCCGCTCTTCCGGATCTCCGTAATCTTGACCTCGGATACAACCAAATCACCGACATCGGGACGGTTGCGGATCTGACGAGTCTCGATTCCCTGACGCTGGACCACAACCAGATCTCCGACCTAAGTCCCTTGGCTGGCCTCACGAACCTGACCCAGCTCAATCTGGATGCTAATCCGATCGCAGATGTTGCGCCACTGGCACAAGTGACGACGCTTGGCAGCTTACGATTATGCCTCTCCTCCGGAGCCACCAAGCTCGTGGATTTACGCCCGCTGGCCGGCCTGAAGGGCATGAAGTTCCTTGCCCTCGAAAACAACAACATCACCGATCTAACGCCACTAGCCGGCCTGACTAATCTTGAAGGGCTTTGGCTGGGTGGAAATCCGATCCACGATATCGGTGCGTTGGTCGCCAATCCGGGCCTCGACAAGGGGGACTCACTGTACTTGACGCAGATCCCTCTGGGACAGACGGCCCTCTGCGAGGATGTGCCCGCCCTCGAAGCGCGCGGTGTCATCGTGACGTGCGACCTGCGGTGCGGGGCCTTTGAGTTCAAGGATCCCAACCTCGAAAAGGCCGTCCGAGACGCGGTCGACAAATCCGATGGCGACATCTACGGGGGCGACATCGCGCAGCTAACCACGCTCACCGCGAGTTCGTGCAACATCGGGGACCTAGCAGGCCTCGAGCATTGTGGCGAGCTGACCACCCTCGACTTAAGTGCCAACCACATTCGCGACCTATCGCCACTGGCGCAATTGCAGAAACTGTCGTCCCTCGATCTGCGTGAGAATGAGATCGCCGACGTGACGCCCCTGGCGGGAATCAAGCCCCTTTCTACGCTCTGGCTCAGCCAGAATCGAATTGCGTCCATGGACGCCCTGGCCGAACTTGAAAACCTGGGGCGGCTGTATCTTGGCGAGAATGAGATCGAAGATATCGCACCACTGGCTGGGCTGCGCGCCGTACAGAATCTTTACTTGAACGGAAATGGAATCAAGGATCTATCGCCCCTCGCAGGCCTCGAAAACCTGAACTGGCTTTATCTAGACAACAACCGTATCGAAGATCTTACGCCGCTTGTGGCGAACTCGGGACTGGGAAAGGGGGCTCGAGTCTACATGGCGGGCAATCCGTTAAGTCGAAAGGCGCTCTGCGAGGACATCCCCGCGCTCGAGGCCCGGGGCGCTACGCTGACCTACGACGGGACATGTCCTGAGTAGTTAGAAGGCTTTCCTGAGCGCTTCACGGAACTCGCGCGCCGTTGGAAACCGATCTTCGGGGCGGCTGACAAGCGCCTGGTCGATCACTTGCGCCAAACCGGACGGCACCTTCGGATCACGCACGCGAATGGGCGCCGCTTCCCCCCGCAGAATTATCTCGATGGGATCCTGCCCGGCTTCACGCAGACGCGGAAACTTGCCAGTAATCATGGCGTAAAGCGTAGCGGCCATGCTCCATACATCGGCCGAGGGCTGGACATACTTGAAGTTGGTTACCTGTTCACGCGGCATGAAGTCGCACGAGCCCCCAAAGGTGCCTGTAGCGGTGAGGCCGCTGATGCCCGCCTTGTCCAGGTTCTTGGCCAGGCCGAAATCACCGACTTTTGTCACCCACTTTGTCCGAGTGCCATCCAGAAGCAGGTTCTGAGGCTTCATATCGCGGTGCACAAGATTCTGCTCGTGGGCGTGGGCGAGCCCTTTGAGCGCTTGAAGCGCGATATGCACGGCGAGATCAACCGGGAGCTTTCCGCCGCGCTTATCCATCAAGTCGGCCACGCTGCCGCGGCGGCAATACTCCATGACAAAGCAGAAGGCGCCCTGTTCAGAGCGGCTCTCTCGAAAGGCGACGATGTTGGGATGCTGCAGATCACGCAGTATCTCCATTTCACGCATGAAGGTCCGTTGGGCTTGTTCGGCCACGGCGGCGCGCGCGTGGACGATCTTTATTGCAAACGGCGTCTCATCGTCGATTCTCCGCCCCTTGTAGACTACGCCCATCCCCCCGCTGCCCACTTGCCTTTCGAGTACATAACCCGGAACCGTCGGCAACGCTTTGCCCCCGGGAGGCAGAGTCTCCGCCGCCATCGTTTCCGTTTCCCCTGAAAGGCCCGCTTGCTGCTTCGCGGCACACGCCTCGCAGACGGGCGTGCCGTCGGGCAAGCTTGCGATCCCCGTTCCGAGCCTCCCGCCGCAGAAGGCACAGCATAGAACGGCCGTCTTGTCAGGGGTCTGCTCAATGGCCACGCCTATGACAGTTTCCCCCACTTGAATCACGTCGCCGTCGTGGAGGGCCACTTCGTAGGCTTTATCGGAACTCTCCTCTAAGGGAGATCGCTCGAGCCGCCCTCCCCCAATGCGGACGCCGTTAACGAAGGTTCCGTTCAGGCTCCCAAGATCTCTGAGGCATACCTGAGGAGGATTCAGCTCAAGCAGGAAGTGGTGCCGTGACACGAAGGAATCGTCCGGCAAGCTAATGTGGCACTCCGGCGCGCGGCCCAATAGGAAGGTGTCGTGCTCCTCAAAGACAAACGCCTTCCCTTTCAGTGCGCCGGCCGTAATCTCAAGTCGTACCTTCGCTCCCACCCGCTCTTGCCTTCCGTAAGCCTCAGTCCCTTTAGAATAACGTCACACAATGCGTCTGATAGCGCGCAAGTCCTGAGCGTGCCCGAGGCGAGAAACTCGTGTTCCGTCTTGCGCCCTCCGCGCGGCCGCCGGCTTGGCCAAGTTTCCATCATACGTGACTTTCTACTACGATGAAAACTGGCGTAAGACGCGCAAGTACGCTCGAAGACAACGAGGCAAGGGAGTGCCGAGGAGGGTGGCATGACGAAGGAAGAAGCAGGCGGAGGTCAGGCGGAGGCGGTATTGAGGTACATGCGCCGGATCTACGCGGAAGAGGGGCGGCGTTACGCGTGCCGCGCACGGACGCCGGAGGAGGTAGCGGCGTGGCAATCGGCCGCCAGGCCCGTATTGCGGGACCTGCTGGGGCTTCGTCGAATGGCCGCCCAGTTGGAAGGATATGTACCGACCGTCGACCTCGGGGCGCCGGAGGATCTCGGCGCCTACACACGCCAGGGCGGCGTGATGGCAAGTGAGCCGGACGTAAGCGTGCCGTTCTGGCTCTTGCGTCCGAAGGGGAAAGGCCCATTTGGATTGGCCGTCATGCCGCACGGGCACTCGGAGCACGGCCTGTATGCCGGAGTGACGGATAACGCCGCCGCGCGGCAGCGTATTGCCGAGGAGCAGCGCGATGTGGCGGTGCAGGCCGCGGCCCACGGCTTCGTGGCCATCGCCCCGGCGACGCGGGGCCTGGGCTGCCCGGGCGTGCCCGACTTCCGGGGCCGGTTTGGGGGCCGCGATTGCCGGAGCCAGATGGTGCATTGTCTCTTGGCGGGGCGAACGGCGGTAGGCGAACGCGTCTGGGATGTGGAACGCCTCATTGATTGGGGGCTTGAGCTACCGGAGGTGGATGGCCGCTGCCTATTGGTGCTGGGCAACTCCGGCGGCGGCGTGGTAACGACCTATGCCGCCGCCTGCGATGAACGGGTGAGCATCGCGGCGCCTTCGTGCTCGTTTACACTTCTTGTCCGGAGCGATGGGTGCGCCCACCATTGCGATTGCAACACCGTGCCGGGGATTCTGACGTTCGGCGACCTCCACGACGTGGCGGGGCTAATTGCCCCGCGCCGCTTGCTGGTGGTAAACGGCCGAGAGGATACGCTGTTCCTCAACGCCGATGTTGACGAGGCCGTGACGGGACTCCGGGCCATTTACAGGGCCGCCGGGGCCGATGAGCGCTTCGCGCACGCCTATGGCCCCGGCGGACACCGGTTCTACGGGGACCTCATGTGGCCATTCATCGAGGCTGCGCGGCAGGCCATCGGGCGGGCCGAATGAGAAGAGGCCCGCGATTGCTCGCGGGCCTCGTAAACGGTGTTCTGGAAGACTACTGTTAGAAGCAGACTTTGGTTTCGGCGTAGAAGTAATCGGCGTCGTCGTCGTCGGTGCCGCCGGTGTACAGCAGGCCGTTGTAGTCGTTGTAGTTGCCGACGGCGAGGCCGTCATCCACGAAGAAGTGCGACCAGCCGACCTCGAAGCTCAGGTCGCTGCTGTACGCATACTTGGCGGAGAGGGACGCCTCCCAGCCGAGGTCGGAATCGGCGGTGCGCGTCAGCCAAGGAAGGCCGGGCGCCAGCGGGATGCGAAGCCGTCCGATATCCACGAAGATGGGGTGATTGAACTCTTCAATAACGTGGAAGTAGGCAGCCGCAAGGTTGAGTTCGACCTTCTCGGTCGGATTCAGCTCAATGCCGCCGTTGATGGTGTAGAAGTTGGAGAGCTGGGCCATCTCGTCGATCATGTAACTGTAGACCTTGTTCGAGAACAGCCGGTTGAAGCTCACGCTGGCTTCCGGGGCTTTGAAGGGATTGATCCACTCCCAGAAGTACAGGTAGCGATTATCTTCGCCGCCGAAATAGCCGAGGCCTGCATGCAGCCGGGGCTGCCACGTCACGTCGTCGAAGGTGTAGCCCAGTTCAAGGTTCATGGCCCAGTTGCTGTAGTCGGCGTCGTCGTCGCCATACGCGAAGCGCTTGAAGAGGGTGCCGACCTGGTTGGCGTCGCCAAACTGGTAGGCAAACTCGGCCTCGCCGTCGAAGTTCCAGAGTGTCCCGGCAGCGCGCAGGCCAACAGTGTGGAGGTACGTGGGGCCATAGTCGTCGATGCCGACGACTTCCTCGAGCCATTCCTGGAAAAAGGTGCCGTTGACGTCTTCAATTGCCCGCCCATCGCGTACGAGCAGCCAATAGGCGTCCAACTCGAAGTTGTCCACCCAAAGGACTTCATTGGGGGCGACATAGCTGGCGTAAACGCCATACATGTCGACATCGCCGTCTTCCTCGACGGGACTACGCTCGGCCAGTTTCGTCCAGAAGGCGTCAACGGTGAGCGGATCGCAGATGTAGGTGAGGCGGACGCCGTCGAACGATGTGCCCGTGAACTCGGCGCGGGCCGAGCCGTTACCGACAAGCCACCCGCTGCCGAGGGTGATTTCCTGACGGCCAACGCGAAGTCGCAGCGGGTTACCGAACAACTGATCGACTTCAATGTAAGCCTGATAGAACTCGACGTCGTCGGCCGTCGCCGCCCGGGCGTCGGCGCCGGTGATGTAGTTCGAGCGGAAATCCTCGCCCCAGAAGTCGAAACTGTCCAGTGAGATAACGGCCGCGACATCATCGGTGAAGTCTGCTCGGACGCTCAACTCGGTACGCTCCGCGACAAGTTTGTAGTCGGGCCCCCGGGAGTCCCAATCCCAGTAGCTCATGGCGTTCTGGCCGCCAATGATGTCCCCGATGGGACGACCGTCGAGCCACGCGGCCGGCCAGCGCACCTGGGGCAGGGCAAGCCCGGTGGCGACGCCGCCATTGAAGCTGTTCTGCCAGTAATACCCGCGGACGCGGATTTCGCCGCCGATGGTCACTGTCTGAAGCTCAGCCACGCTGGTCAGGGACCACGTGAGGAGCGTCAGAGCGACGAGAATGATGGGGATAGCACGAGTTCTATACATGGTCACGGGTCTCCTCTTACCGCTCATTGATTCCTTCGTCTGAAGGAGGGTCAGTCGCCAAGCTCCGGCCGCATGGCCTGAGGCGTCCTCACCTCTTTCAACCACCATTGCGTTCACCGCAATAGGCTCCCTAAGTTCCTAAGCTACCAGAATGTAGCCATTTCGTCAAGGACGGCCAGCGAGCATTCCGAAGCTCTCGGCTCGTCCCTGCCGCGCCCCCATTGGAGCGCGGCAAGTAACTCTCAGCAAGGCGTGTCGTCCAGCGCCGTCGTCGCCCATTGGCGTAAGACCGCTCGCGACTAGTTCGGAGTCTGAACGATCTTCATCGTGTCGGGCTCGCTCTCCAACACGCCGTCGCTGACGATCAGCTGCAGCACCACGGTGCACCAAGTGTCGGTGACAACGGTTGGGCTCATGGCGGTCGGATCGCTGATAACCGGGATCTGTTGGCAATTGCCGCCCGAGACGACGCTCCACATGTAGGTTATCGGATCGCCGTCGGGATCGTAGCTTCCGCTGCCGTCCAGTTGGATGACCGAAGGCCAGCTCACCCTCTGATCCGGGCCGGCATCGGCCACGGGCCGGCTGTTGATGGTACTGATCGTCACCGTGTCAGGCGCGCTGTCGACGGTGCCATCGTTCACGATAAGCTGGATGACGTAGTCGCCGGGCAGATCGAGCGTGAACTGCGGGCTGACAGAAGTCGCGCCGGTCAGCGAGGCGGTGCTTCCCGTCGGCCGCGACACGAAGCTCCAGGCGTAAGTCAGCGGGTCGCTGTCTACATCGTAACTCCCGCTGCCGTCGAGTGTAGCCGTGGCTCCTACAGCAACGGTCTGCGGATCTCCGGCGTCGGCGACGGGGGCGCTGTTGTCCGTCGAGACCTGCACCGTGTCGGGCGCACTGTCGACAGTGCCGTCGTTCACAATGAGCTGGAGGGTGTAGTTGCCTGCCACGTCAATGACGAAGCCGGGGTCAACGGCGGTGGGATCGTCGAGGGCCGCCGTGCTGCCCAAGGGCCGGGAAGCGAAGCTCCAGAAGAACGTCAACGGGTCGCCGTCTACGTCGGAACTGCCGCTGCCGTCGAGCGTGATGCTGGCGCCCACTTGCCCGGACTGCGGATCTCCGGCATCTGCAACCGGGGGACTGTTGAGCGTAGAAACCTGTACGGTATCCGGGTCGCTATCAACGGTGCCGTCATTGACGATAAGCTGGATGACGTAGTCGCCCGG
Organism: Candidatus Hydrogenedentota bacterium; assembly: GCA_963674865.2. Classification (GTDB taxonomy): domain Bacteria; phylum Hydrogenedentota; class Hydrogenedentia; order Hydrogenedentales; family SLHB01. The sequence goes on along the minus strand of CAXXYE010000009.1, from coordinate 910,860 downwards.
CAGGTCGATGACGAAGGTCGGATTGCTCGCCGTGGGATCGCTGAGCGACGCCGTGCTGCCCGTGGGCCGTGAGGTGAAGCTCCAGGCATAGGTGAGCGGATCGCCATCTACGTCGGAACTGCCGCTGCCGTCGAGCGTCACCGTGTCGGTGACAAACCGCGACTGATCCGGCCCGGCGTCAGCGACGGGCGGACTGTTGAGCGTGGAGATTGTCACCGTGTCCGGATCGCTGTCCACCGCACCGTCATTCACGACAAGCTGCAGCACATAGTCCCCGGGCAGGTCGATGACGAAGGTCGGATTGCTCGCTGCGGGATCGTTGAGCGACGCCGCGCTGCCCGTCGGCCGCGACGTGAAGCTCCAGACATAGGTAAGCGGGTCGCCGTCCACGTCGGAGCTGCCGCTGCCGTCGAGTGTTACTGTGTTGGTGACAAACCGGGTCTGGTTGGACCCGGCATCGGCGACAGGTGGGCTGTTGAGTGTGGAGATTGTCACCGTGTCCGGATCGCTGTCGTCGCTGCCGTCATTCACGATGAGCTGCAGCACGTAGTCCCCGGGCAGGTCGATGACGAAGGTCGGTTTGACCGCCGTCGGATCGCTCAGTACCGCCGCACTACCCGTAGGCCGGGAAGTGAAGCTCCAAGCGTAGGTCAGCGGATCGCCGTCTACGTCGGAGCTGCCGCTGCCGTCGAGGGTGACGGTATCCGTGACGAACTGCGACTGATCCGGCCCGGCGTCGGCGACGGGGGCGCTGTTAAGCGTCGAGATCCGTACCGTGTCGGGATCGCTGTCGGCGGCGGCGTCGTTAACGACAAGCTGCAGTACATACTCGCCGGGCACGTCAATGACGAACGTCGGCTTGACTGCCGTCGGATCGCTAAGGACCGCCGTGCTGTCTAACGGCTGTGAGGTAAGGCTCCACGCGTAGGTGAGCGGATCGCCGTCTACATCGGAACTGCCGCTGCCGTCGAGGGTGACGGTATCCGTGACGAACCGCGACTGATCCGGCCCGGCGTCGGCGACGGGCGGACTGTTCAGGGTCGTGATGATGACGGTATCCGGCGCACTTTCGACCGTGCCGTCGTTCACAATCAACTGAAGGTCATACTCGCCGGGGAGGTCGATGACAAACGTGGGATTGACCGCGGTCGCGTCGCTAAGGGTAGCCGCACTGCCCGTGGGCTTGGAGGCAAAGCTCCACGCGTAGGTCAAGGGATCGCCGTCCACATCGGAGCTTCCGCCGCCGTTGAGCTGGACGCTGTTGGTGACGAATTTCGTCTGATCGGGCCCGGCATCAGCAACGGGCGGGCTGTTTTCGGTGGTAATGGTGACGCTATCCGGCGCGCTGTCGACGGTACCGTCGTTCACGATAAGTTGGACGACGTATTCACCCGGAAGGTCGATGACGAACGTGGGATTGACCACGGTCGGATCGCTGAGGGCCGCGTTGCTTCCCTGAGGCCGGGAAACAAAGCTCCACCTGTAGGTGAGAGCATTGCCGTCCACGTCGTAGCTCTCGCTACCGTCAAGCTGAACCGTTTCGGTAACAAGCCGCGTCCGGTCGGGCCCGGCGTCAGCGACAGGAGGGCTGTTTTCAGTTCGGACGATCATGCTATCGGGCGCACTGTCCACCGTGCCGTCATTCACAACAAGCTGAAGGACATACTCGCCCGGCGCGTCGATGACAAACGTGGGATTGACGGCGCCGGCATTGCTGAGGGCTGCGGTGCTGCCGGTCGGCCTGGAAACAAAGGACCAGGCGTAGGTCAGGGGATCGCCGTCCACATCGGAACTGCCGCTGCCGTTAAGTTGGACGGTATTGGTCACGAATTTGGTCTGGTCGGGGCCGGCGTCGGCAACGGGTGCGCTGTTTGCCGTGGTAATGTGAACGACATCGAGTACGCTGTCGACCGTGCCGTCGTTCACGATAAGCTGGACGAAATACTCGCCGAAAGCATCGACAACGAACGTGGGACTGACGGCCGTGGGATCGTCCAAGGCCGCGGCGCTGCCGTCAGGCCTCGAAACCATGGTCCACGCGAAGGTCAGGCTGTCGCCATCGATATCTGAACTGTTGCTGCCGTCGAGGGTAACGGTATCTCTAACGAGACGGGTCTGGTCGGGGCCGGCGTCGGCGACGGGCGGCGTATTGGGAACGGTAATAATGACGCGTTCGGCAACGCTTGTGGTAATGCCGTCGCTCACGGTGAGGTCGAAAATGTACGTTCCGGGCCTGTCAACGAAAAAGGACGGCTTCATGGCCGTAGGATCGCTGATCGAAGCCTGGCTGCCCGCCGGTTTGGAGACCAAGACCCAAAGATAGGTCAGGTCATCACCATCGGGGTCGAAGCTGTCGCTTCCATCGAGCTGGATTGTGTCGCCGCTGTAGGCCGTCTGGTCATCGCCCGCATCCGCGACGGGGGCGGTATTGTCCCCGGCCACACACACGTAATTGGCATGGATACGGCGCGCCGTGGTCCCGTCCGAACAGGTCACGGTCAGAATCACCGTGTGACAGCCTGTCGTCGTATACACGTGGGTCGGGTTCTGCCCGCATCCGGTGCTGCCGTCACCGAAAGACCACGACCAGTCGACTATGCTGATCTGGTGGTCGCCCGTGTCGCGGAATTTCTCCACCAAGACATAGGGCGGTACACCTGTGGCCGTGCCTTGGAACTGCACGGTAAGGTCGGCTTGCCCCGTTCTCGGTGTGGCCGTAAAATCACACGTCACATGCCACGCAGCAGGGCAACCCGTGAGAGAAATAAGTCCAAAGGTGAGTAAAGTGAGAGCACAGAAAACACGCATAACGTTTGCAGCCCCCTTCATGGCATGCCTCCTTCCGTAAATCCGGCCCCCTGAGCTCCACCGGGGCAGATACCCCGCAGCAGAGAGAGCAGACATTCTGCCTTGAGCTCAGATCACGAGCTTCTATTGTGCAGTGCTGGACCCCTTTTGTCAAGAGAAATGCCCCCGAGACTCAGGTCAGCGAGTCAAGCATGTCGGGTCCAAACGGCGGGACAAGGCCGAGAAGCATCGTCGAGCTATGGCAATGTTGCTGCTCGAACCAGGGAAAAGCTGTCAGATTTGACGATTTTCGTTTATTTTCCTTGACAAAATGGGGCAGCGCCTGCACATACTAGCAAAAGAGAGATGATCTCACCTGACAGTGGCATTTTCGCGGGGTTGAGGTGTGTGCCGATTCAGGCGTCGGTGCCCCATTCAACCTATTCAAGACATTGCGATTCTTAAGGAGACACGCCATGCAGTGGAACAGACAGTGGAGATCCGTGGGGACGTTTGGCGCCGTATTGGTGCTTGTCGCAATGGGGTTGACAGGATGTCCTCTCAAGGATGACCCTGTCAAGGTGTCTTTCTGGGGTACGCCCAGGTCGGGTTACGCCGACCTGACGGTACAGTTCTATGGCTCTGCGGAAGCCGTTCCTCCCTATACACTTGTAGAGGAGAAGTTCCGCGACGTCAATGCTCTCGAACTGAGTATCGTTGGATGGTATTGGGACTTCGGCGACGGCGCCACGGGGGAAGGGCAAAACCCGACTCACGTGTATACGGCGCCGGGGCGGTATACGGTGACGCTCACCGTGGAACTGTCCGACGGCTCCTGCGTATCTCTCACGCGCACGTACTATATTGAGGTGTTGGAGGCCAATGAGCCGCCGGACGCCGACGCTGGCACTGATGAAACCCATGTGGTCGGAGATCCCGTCGAACTCGACGGAACCAGGTCGTCGGACCCGGATGGGGACTTCCTGACGTACCAGTGGGAAGTGGTTCAGGTGCCCGAGGGAAGCTCGGTGACGACGGCCAGTCTGTCTGATCCCACCGCGCCTCGGCCGACGTTCACGATCGATGTGCCGGGGACGTACGTCTTCTTGCTGACGGTAAGTGATGGCCGGGAAACGAGTACCGACACGGTGATCATTACCACCCAGAACAGCGCACCGGTGGCGGACGCAGGACCGGATCAAACGGCGCAAGTGCTGGACACGGTGACGCTTGACGGCAGCGGCAGTTACGACGTAGACGGCGATGCACTGACGTATTCCTGGAGCTTCGTATCGGTGCCGGGCAACGCTCCAGAGAAGAGTTCGGCCACGTTAAGCGACCCGACGGCCGTTAATCCGACATTCGCTATCGACCTTCCGGGCGAATACGTCCTCCAGTTGGTGGTGAATGACGGCGAGTTTGACAGCGATCCGGACACGGTATCCATCACAACGGTAAACAGCCCGCCCGTGGCGGATGCCGGCCCGGACCAAACGGTGCACGCGGGCGACACGGTAGCGCTCAACGGCAGCGGCAGCTACGATGTGGACGGAGATGCGCTGACGTATAGCTGGAGCTTCGCGTCCGTACCGGAGACGTTCAGTACACGGAAGAGTTCGGCGGTCTTGAGCGACCCGACGGCCGTCAATCCCACATTCGTAACGGATTACCCGGGCGTATACGTAGTCCAGTTGATCGTGAATGATGGCACCGTAGATAGTGCCGCAGACACGGTAGCGATCACCACGGAGAACACCGCACCCATAGCCGATGCCGGCTCGGATCAGTCGGGCGTAGTGACGGCTGAGATAACGCTTGACGGCAGCGGGAGTTACGACCCCGACGGCGATGCCATCACTTACGCGTGGAGCTTCACATCGCGTCCCGCCGGCAGCACGGCGGCACTCGACGACAGCGCGGCCGTCGCGCCGAAGTTCACCATCGACGTGGCGGGCACCTACGTACTCCAACTGATCGTCAACGACGGGCTGCAGGACAGCACGCCCGACACGGTGACGGTGACGACGGACAACACGCCTCCGGTGGCGGACGCCGGACCTGATCAGACCGCTCATCGCCGCGACGAGATCACGCTTGACGGCACGGGAAGTTATGACGTGGATAACGACCCGTTGACCTATTCTTGGAGCCTCATATCCGTGCCCGGCAACGGAACGAAGGCCCCGATGAGTGCGGCGACGTTGGACGACCCGACCTCACCGACGCCGAAATTCACAATTGACGTTCCGGGCGTATACGTGGCCCAGTTGATCGTGAACGACGGCACCGTTGATAGTGCGCCGGACACCGTCAGCGTGACGACGGAGAATCAGCCGCCCGTGGCGGATGCCGGGCCGGATCAGACGGTGTATGCCGATCCGGAGGCGGATCCCGAGTGGCTCTATGATACCGGCGTGCTGTATTCGCTCCCGCATGATCCCTACTATGGCGAGAAGCAATATTTGGCCGCGCTGAATCTGAAGACACTGGATCCGGAAACGGGGGACGTCTTGAGCAATGTTCCGATCCGTCTTCCGGGCACGCACTGGGTCGTGACGGGCGGACGCGGATTGGCCACGCACCCCGTCACAGGTGAACTGTGGGCGCTGCTTCTGGTGTATCTCCAGTCGCCGGACTCTCAAGATGTCGAGAAGAATGGTGACGACACACTGTGGCTACTGGCGCGTCTCGACGAAGAGACGGGCATCGCGAGCCCGGTGGGCTTCTTGGAAGGCCGGTGGGCGGGAATCGCCTTCACCTCGGACGGCGAACTGTTCGGGGTGACGGGAAGCAGCCAGGAGAATGAGTGGCCGGACAGCCTGTACCACCTGAGCCAGGATGATGCAACGGCGACCTTCTGGTACCAGTTCACGAACTCCCTCGACAGAGACGGCCAGTGCCTGGCCTTCAACTTCGATGATGACGAGATGTATCACGCATCGAGCCGCGCCTACTACAAACAGCCGAGCGATGTGATCCTCTTCGAGTCGCTGCTGTTTGTAGACCCGCCCGTGCTGACGACGCATTCGGTACCGCAGGATTGGATGGAGTGCAACCCCTCGGCCTTGACGTATGACAGGGAGAACGGCCGCTTCATTCTCGCGGATACCTGCAGTATGATCTACGCCGTTGGCCCGCCGACGCCCGATTTGGTTATCTCCGATCTGAGTATCGACCCGACCTCCCCGTCCGACCAGGACGAGATCACCTTCACGGCGGTCGTGTCAAATTGGGGAAGCGTCGACGCGGGCCCGTTCGACGTCGAGTTCAAGATAGGCGGGGAGACGTTTGGCCTTATTCAGGCGTATACCGGCCTGGCAGCCGGCGCGAGCGAGACCCTGCAGCGCTTTGAGACGCTGCCCGCGGGAAGCTATGGCTACAGCGCGACAGCGGATGTGAATGAAGACGTCGATGAGAACAATGAGTATAACAACGAGACAACGGGGGCGTTCACCGTCGGCGCCGTCATCAAAGCAGGCGATGGACAAGTTGCCGTGAAGCAGGCGTCCGACCCCGACACCTATGAGGTGATTTACGTCTACTCGACCTCCGACTATCACACCTCCAAAGGGCTTGCCTTCAAGTACCGGTGCCGTCGCGCGGGCACGGAAGTCCAGCTTGACGGGAGCGGGTCGTACGATCCCGACTCGGACCCGCTGACGTACGCGTGGACATTCGTGTCGGTGCCGCAAGACAGCGCCGTGGACGATTCGAGCCTTTCCGACGCAACCGCCGTGGATCCGACGTTTACGCCGGACCTCCAGGGCGAATACGTTGTCCAGTTGATTGTCTTCGACGGTGAAGACTACAGCGTAGCGGACGAGGTCGCTATCACATACGGCAATGGCGCCCCCGTGGCGGATGCGGGCCCCGACCAGATTCACCTTGTGCCGAGCGTCGTGCCGAATAAGGTGGCTCCGCCGACGCCCGATTGGGACTACGTGCAGTTGAACGGCGACGACTCCTACGATCTGGACTGCGACACACTGACGTATCTGTGGACGTTCACATCGGTGCCCGACGGCAGCGCCGTGACGGATTCGAGCCTGTTCGATCCGACGGCGGCTCAGGCCAAGGAAGCGGATGCCACGACCTTGCCCGCGCCCGCGTTCTATCCGGACATGATGGGCGACTACGTGCTGCAACTCGTGGTGGATGACGGAGTTGCGACAAAGCAGCAGAGCGCGCCGGACACCGTGACGGTAACGGTAGCGCCGGACGTCGAAATGTACTGTTCTTTTGGCTACCCCTACTTCACCATGGGGCCGACGGACGACGAGATTCTCGCCTACGAGATTCCCGATGATGCGCCGGAGGCCCGGGGGCTATTCGTGCAGTACCGCATTAACTGCGGTGAAATGGATGATGCGTACACGGACGCCGAGGGCCGCGTGTGGGCGACGGACGACTACTACGCCGCCGGGTCCACGTACGAGGACTTCACGCAGCCCATCACCGGGACGGATGATCCAACGCTCTTCCAGACGGAGCGCTACTGGACGGCAGCGACTCCAAAGCAAGTCCCCGCGACTCTGGGTGGCTATTCGTTCCCCGCCTCCGAAGGCGCGTATGTAGTCCGGCTCCACTTCGCGGAAATCTACGATTCGATCACGGCGCAGAATCCGCGTTCATTCGATGTCTACATCGAGGACACGCTTGTGCTGGACGATTACGACATTGTGGCGGATGTTGGGTTCGGCGTGGCCGCGGTGAAGGAGTTCGCGGTAGATCTGACCTCGGCCCAGACGCCGACGCTCGACATCATGTTCGCCGCGAATGAGGAAAATCCCAAGATCTCGGCTATCGAGGTCTTCAGCGTGGCACCCCAGGATCAGTACCTGTACTTCGCGAATTACAGCCCGCCGGCGATGGGAGTCTATGAGGTCACGAACGCCCAGTATGCCTCCGTTTTGAACTACGCGCTGTATATGAACTACCTCCGTCCCGAATCCGCCGAAAAGGCGGCGTATGCAGGTGGGGACGTGTACTTCAACGACAGGCTGCTGCTCCAAATCGTCGATCACTTGGATGAGATCGAATACTGCGACATCGAATACGACGCGGAGGGCGGTGGTTTCGTAGTGGTAGATCGCGACGGCGTATCGCTGGATGAACATCCGGTTGTTGAAGTGAGCTGGTACGGCGCGATCGCATTCTGCAACTGCTACAGCGAGAAGTGCGGATTGGGCTCATTCTACTCCCTGGCGAAGTCGGGAGCCGCATTCGACGCTTTCCCGAAGGCCACCTCGTCTTCATTGGATGGCTACTGGGTGGCGTATGAGCCCGAATGGGAGTACTTCGCGGCGTGGGCGGAAATCCCACAAAAAGCAACGTCGCCTTCCGGCAAGCACTGGATCTACGGTTTCACCGCGGACGACATTGACGCGACGCGGTGCAACTACAACCTCAGTAACCCGCTTGGACTCTCCGCCGAGCCGCTCACGACGCCCGTCGGGTACTACGACGGCCTCAACGCCGGGACGGTGTTCAGTATGAGTCCGCACGGCTGTTTCGACATGAGCGGCAACGTGTGGGAGTGGACAAGCAGCCCGGCGACGCTCTACGGCGATGACTACGACCCGTATTACCTCAACGGCAGTGCCAAAGGAGACTTCACGTACGACGAGAAGGTAATACGTGGCGGCAGCTACGCCGAAGGGCAATACTATCAGCGCACGGCTTACCGGACTTCGGAGCCCCCGGAGACGACGTGGCCGAACCTGGGCTTCCGCGTGATGGGCCTTTGCGGCCGATGGGACGAATAACCACGCCGCCTGACGCGTAGGCCAAAGAACGCCAAACAGCGAGGGCCGGTGACAATTATTTGTCACCGGCCCTCGTTTTTTTCAGTGCTATCGGTACCCTCCAGGGGCGTAAATGCCTTACAGCTCCGGCTCGAGTTCGACCCGCGACCCCGCGGCCTTGGCCCGGCGGGCGAGGTCGTAGGCGTCGAGATACTGGCGCGCGACGATGTCCCACGAGACTTCGTTGTCGAGGTAGTGCTTGAGATTCTCACCAAGCTGGAGGCGGAGCCGCTCGTCACATGCCAAGGAGACAACGTGGCGCCGAAGGCGCTTCTTGGTGGTGAAAAGAAGGCCTCCCTCGCTCTCGATGGTTTGCGCCGTAAGTCCTTCCATGGGCGCCGTCGTGATGTAGGGCTTGTTGAGCGCGATGATTCTCGCGAGAGTGCCTGATTGCGTTTCATCGATGCTGGGGAGCACAATGAAGTCGCAAACGGCCATCATCTTATAGTAGATATCGCCGCGCGGAATGAATTCGTAGTAGTGGGCAAGTCCTTTCTGCTCGAGGAACTGGACTTGGCCCTTCCACTCCTCGTAGTCCTGCTTGTGATTGGGATCGCGCATGGCGCCCGCCGCGAGGAGATCCCAGTCCTGCCCGGTGCGATCGGCGATCTCGGCGGCGATGTCCTCCCACATGGAAGTGAGGATATCCCAGCGCTTGTTGGACTGGATCCATCCGATGAGCCCAACGAGATGCTCGCCAAGGCCACGGTTGTCGAGGCCGAGTTCGTGCCGCAGTTCCTTGACGTCGGCCAGCGAGTAGCGCCGATCGGGCCGGGCGCCGTGGGGAACCACCATGACATTCTTGGGCGTGGCCCAGCCGCGCTGGGGAAACGTCCAATCGAGCCGCCATTTCTGGTAATGGCACTTGAGGAGCAGGACATCGCACCGGCTCGACACCTGATAGACGAAGTCGGCTTCGAAATCCGTCAGGCGGCCATGAACGGTATGGGGCTCGACGATGACGGGATAGTCGGCGATGGCATCCAGCAGATCCAGAAAGCCCTCGTTATTATCCGTCTGCCCGCGTTCATCGACATGCTGATAAAGGCCGTACTCGTGCTGGATGTGTACTGCGTAGGGATTAAGTTCCGCGACCTTGTCGGCCACCGGCTTCCACCATCGCCGCTTTGACAAATCCATGATGGGAAAGACGCCGTCGCCATCGCCGTCCGTGTGGGAAATGACCACAACGGGCCGATCGGGCACGGTGCGCTGAACAAACTCCCGCGCTTCCTCGCAGAAGGTACCGATGCCGCACAGGCGGGGAGGATAGGAACTTATCATGACCACGGGCTGTTGCCCCATTGGCAGAATTCTCCTTCAAGTATTTCAGGTTGTTACCGCAGATCGTCCAAGTATTCCTATTTTACACGATAAAGCCGCACAATTCCGAATTGCCCTTGACAACCGCGCTGGGCGCTGGTACCATTTGGCCACGATTGGACAAGGTTCCACACAAGGTACTCTGATGAAGCGCGACAGCTATACCGCACACACGTTCTCGGACGCCCGGCTCCCGCTGGTAGGCGTAGAGGTAGTGGTATGCGTCGTAGACGCCGTCGCGCCTTAGCGGGAGCCTAACAACTCAAACAGCGATTTCACCCCCGCCGGCGCAGGCAGCCGGCGGGGGTTCTTTTTTGTGTCTCCGCCGGCCGCATCCGACGCCGCGGGGCACAACAAGGGAGAAGGAGCCATCATGAAAGCAACCGGCGCAGAGATCATCATTCAGCTTCTCGAACGCCAGGGCGTCCGCGCGATTGCGGGCATTCCGGGCGGGGCGAATCTGCCGCTCTACGACGCCTTGGGAAAAAGCGGCAGGATACACCACGTCCTCGCCCGCCACGAACAGGGCGCGGGATTCATGGCCCAGGGCATGGCGCGCGTCACCGGCCGGCCCGGCGTGTGCTTCGCCACCTCCGGCCCAGGCGCCACGAACCTGCTCACCGCCATCGCCGACGCGAAGCTCGATTCGGTTCCCATCGTGTGCATCACGGGACAAGTGCCGTGTCCGGTCATCGGCACCGACGCCTTCCAGGAGGTCGATACCTACGGCATGAGCATCCCCGTCACGAAGCACAACTTCCTCGTGCGTTCGGCAAGGGAACTGCTCGACGTCGTGCCTGACGCGTTCCGCATCGCCGCCTCCGGCCGCCCCGGCCCCGTGCTCATCGACGTGCCGAAGGATGTGCAGCGGGAGGCCGTCGAGTTCGACACGTGGCCCGAGGCCGGCCGAGCCGATGCTCCACCCGAACTTGACGCCGGCGAGATCACACGCGCAGCAGCGCTCATCAACACCGCCAAGCGCCCGATCCTGTATCTCGGCGGCGGGGTGATCGCCGCCAACGCAGGGGGACTTGCCACGCGCCTGGCGGAGAAGGCATCCCTGCCGACGACGGCCACCCTCATGGCGCTCGGCGCTATCCCCTTCGATCATCCTCGTTCCATTGGCATGTTGGGCATGCACGCGGCTCGGCACACCAATCTGGCGCTCGAAGCATGCGACTTGCTCATTGCCGTGGGGGCGCGATTCGATGATCGCGCCACCGGCAAAGTCGCCGCATTCTGCCCCGACGCGCGGATTGTCCACGTCGATATTGACGCCGCCGAGATTGACAAGATCAAGGCCGCCCACGCCGGGGTCGTTGGCGACGTCGCCGAGGTCCTGACGGCCCTGCTGCCCCTGATCGAGGAGAATCCGCGCAGCGAATGGCTTGCCGCCGTGGAGAAGTTGAAGCAGGAGCATCCGCTGGACACGCCGGGCGTGGACGATCCGGGCAGCGCCTATGGCCTCATCCGCCTCGTTGCCGAGCTGGCGGGCGACGACGCCCTCATCAGCACCGACGTCGGCCAGCACCAGATGTGGACGGCCCAGCTTTACCCGTTCCGGCGGCCGCGCCAATGGCTTACCTCCGGTGGACTCGGAACGATGGGCTTCGGCCTGCCCGCGGCCATCGGCGCCGCCCTGGCGCGGCCTGAGCGCACCGTCGTCTGCTTCAGCGGCGATGGAAGCCTGCTGATGAACATCCAGGAACTCGCCACCGCCGTCGAGGAGGGCGTCAACGTCAAGATCATCCTGATGAACAACAACTCCCTGGGCCTGGTGCGCCAGCAGCAGGAATTGTTTTACGGAAAGCGCCTCTTTGCAGTCGATTTCAGTCACCGCGTCGATTTCGCCCGCATCGCGGAGGGATTCGGCATGAAAGCCCGCGATTTGGCTATGGCCGATGAGCCGGGGGCCGCCTTGGCGGAAGCCTTCGCCGAACCGGGGCCATGTCTGATCAACGTCCCCATCGACGTGAACGAGAAAGCCTATCCCATGGTGCCCCCCGGCGCCGCCAACAAAGACATGATCGGAGGAGAAGCCCATGCCTACGCAAACGCTTGATGTGACAAGCGCCACCGCCGTCGAGGCGCGCCGGGCCGTGCTCGAGTTGACGGTTAACAACCATCCCGGCGTCATGTCCCACGTGTGCGGCCTGTTCTCGCGCCGCGCGTTCAACGTCGAGGGCATCCTGTGCATGCCCGTCGGCGACGGCGCCCACAGCCGAATATGGCTGCTCGTCAACGAGAGCGAGCGGCTCGAACAGATGATGAAGCAGATGCAGAAACTGGAGGACGTCAACTCGGTGCGACGCCACGCGGCCGATCATGAAGTCTTCCTCCGCCTGGAAGACTTCTTCAAGGAGTAGCACAGGCGATGGAGATGGGTGAGTACTCAGGAACCTTCATTGCCGCCGTGACTGGCGTACTGCTTAAGATGGCCGGCCGTCGTCGCCGCTGCAAGAGCAGGTGGCGCACCTGTCGCCGTCGGCTGCGCCCTTCGATGCGCCGCAGGTGTGTTGAATGGGGCGGCCTCGGATGATGACGCCGATGGCCAAGAACGCCATGGCTACGGCGAAGAAGCCAGCGGAAGCAAGAATGATGATCAGGATCTTCATTCTGCGGCGCCCTCCGTGATGGCGCTGAACTCCGGCGTCTCCCTGTCGGCGAAACCGCCGGATTCCTCTCGTACGATGAACATGGCGGCCAAGTGCTCCTTGCACGCCCATTCGTAGCCGGCGTCCGGCCCCAGTACCATCAGGGCCGTGGCGTACGCATCGGCCATGGCGCACGCTTCGTGAATAACACTCACCGAGGCCAATCTATGCGCGATGGGACGCCCCGTGCGCGGATCAATCGTATGACTAAGGCGTACGCCGTCTTTCTCGTAGTAGTTGCGGTAGTCCCCCGAGGTCGCGACGGCGAGGTTTTCCAGAGGTATGGGCTTCATCACGGCGCGCTGCGCGGAATCGGGCTTCTCGATGCCGATCTGCCACGGCACGCCGCGCCCATTCCGGCCGCGCGCCTTGACCTCGCCGCCGACCTCCACCATGTAATCCGTGCATCCCAACGCGTCGAGCGCCGCCGCCACACGATCCACCGCGTAGCCTTTGGCGATGGCGGCGAGATCACAGTACACATCCGGCCGCGCCTTGCGCACCGTCAGCGCCGCCTCATCGAGTTCGAGCATGTGGTAGCCGACCCGCTCTCTGAGCTGTGCCAATTCGTCATCCGGCGGCCCCTCGGGATAATCGTGTTCGGGGCCGAAGCCCCAGGCATTCACGAGCGGCCCCACCGTGACATCGAAGGCCCCGCCCGATGCCTCGCTAACCTGCTGCGCCATCCGCAGGACCTCGAATGTCTCCTTCGAAACCTTGAGCGGCGTCGGCTCGGTATGCTGATTGAGCCGAGAGAGTTCGGAGTCGGGCGACCACGTAGACATGAGCCTGTTGACGAGGTCGAGCTGCCCGGTGATTGCCGCGCCCTCATGTTCGGCTGCACCCACGCCGGAATCCGCCCCCCGCGCTACCACCTTGACGGTGTAGGTGGTGCCCATGGTAGCGCCGGCGAATACACGCTCCGACGGCCCGCAGCAGCCCGGTGCCGCAAAGATGACAACACACGCGGCGAAGGCTATGTACATGGGAGGAAGGAGCCGCCCGAAGCGGCGGCGCGATGGGACTGGGCCGAACACGCGGCTCACCCGCCGAAGTCGTCGAGGGAGATGTTCTCGGATTCGACGCCCAGGGCCGTGAGCATGTTGATCACGGCCGCGTTCATCACGGGCGGGCCGCAAAGGTAGTACTCGACGTCCTCCGGGGCGGGGTGGTCATTCAGGTAATTGTCGAGCACCACCTGGTGAATGAATCCGGTATATCCGTCCCAATTGTCGTCCGGAAGCGGTTCCGACAGGGCGATATGCCACGTGAAGTTGTCGTGCTCCGCCTGGATCTTGTCGAAGTCTTCCACATAGAAGAGTTCGCGGCGGCTTCGTGCGCCGTACCAGAAGCTTACCTTCCGCTTTGTATCGAGGCGCGTGAACTGATCGAAAATGTGGGAGCGCATCGGCGCCATCCCGGCGCCGCCGCCGATGAACACCATCTCCGCATCCGTCTCTTTGGCGAAGAACTCCCCGTAAGGCCCGGAAATAGTCACTTCGTCGCTGGGCTGTAGGCCGTATATCCACGACGACATGATGCCCGGAGGGGCGTTTGTCCGGTCGGCCGGGGGCAGCGCGATCCGGACGTTGAGCATGATGATGTCCTTCTCCAGGGGATAATTGGCCATCGAATAGGCCCGCTGGACGGGCTCATCACACGTCGATGAGTAGCGCCAAAGGTTGTGTTTATCCCAATCCGGCTTGAATTCCTCGTCGATCTCGAAATCCTCGAAGTCGACGCTGTGCGGCGGGCAGGTGATCTGCACATAGCCGCCCGCACGGAAGGGCACTTCCTCACCTTCCGGCAGTTCGAGCACAAGCTCCTTGATGAAGGTTGCTACGCAGCGATTGGAGCGCACCTTGCACCGCCACTCGCGGATATCGAAGATCTCCGCCGGGACTTCGATCTTGAGATTCTCTTTCACCTTCACCTGGCAGGAGAGCCGGTAGCCTTCGCGCGCCTCACCGCGCCGGATATGGCCCGTCTCCGTGGCCAACAAGGCGCCGCCCCCCTCCGTTACCTTGACACGGCACACGCCGCATGTTCCTTTGCCGCCGCAGGCGGACGGGATGAAGATCTTGTTCTCGGCGAGGGTGCTCAGCAGCGTATTGCCTGTCGCAACGGTAAGGCTCTTCTCGGGATCGTCGTTGATGGCGATCGTGACGTCCCCTTGAGCCACCAGCCTGGCCTTGGCAATGACAAGGAGCGAGACAAGCGCGAGAATAATCAGCGTGAACATCACCACGCCGAGTAAGACGATCTCCATGCTTGCCCTTCCCCTCCGCTACAGTTGAATGCCCGAAAACGCCATGAAGCCGATTGCCATGAGCCCAGCGACGATGAAGGTGATCCCGAGGCCGCGAAGCCCCGCAGGGACGTTACTGTAGTGCATCTTCTCGCGTATAGCCGCGAGCGACGTTACCGCAAGCGCCCAGCCAATGCCCGACCCTAGGCCGAATATCACGCTATCGAGAAACGTCATATCGCGCTCAACCATGAACAGCGATGCGCCCAGGATCGCGCAGTTGACAGTGATCAGCGGCAGGAAGATCCCCAACGCGTTGTACAGCTTGGGAACGTATCGATCCAGCGTCATCTCCACGAGCTGCACGCTCGCGGCAATAGTCCCGATATAGCTCAAGAATCCAAGAAACGAGAGGTCCACGTCGGCAAGGGCCGGATGCAGCCATACCATGGCGCCCTTCTTGAGCAGGAAGGTGTAGATCAGGTTGTTCAGCGGGACGGTGAGTCCGAGGACAAAGATCACCGCGGCCCCGAGTCCGGTGGCCGTTTCCACCTTCTTCGAGCAGCTCAGAAATGGGCACATCCCGAGGAAGAAGGCGAGGGCCATGTTTTCGATGAAGATCGCCTTCACGCCGATGCCAAGGTAGTGCTCGAACATGGGCATCAATCCTCCGACCCGACCTGTTCCGTCTTCCAGGTGCGCAGCGCCCAGATGGACAGGCCAATGATGAAGAATGCCGCCGGAGACAGCACCATGAGGCCGTTTTGCGGATACCATCCGCCTTCGGAAGCAAGCGGCAGCACCTGGTAGCCGAAGAGCGAGCCCAATCCGAACAACTCACGGATGGAGGCAACCAGCATGAGCACCATGCTGTAGCCGAGGCCGTTGCCGATGCCGTCGACGAAGCTGGCCAAAGGCGGATTTTGCATCGCGTAGCCTTCCGCCCGGCCCAGCACGATGCAGTTCGTGATGATCAATCCGACGAACACGCTCAACTGGCGGCTGATATCCGGCACAAAAGCCTTCAGCACCTGATCGGTGACAATCACCAACGAGGAGATGATCGTCATCTGGATGATCATGCGAATGCTCTGCGGCGTGCGGTTCCGCAGCATGCTGATGAAGCAGCTCGAGAGCGCCGTCACAATGGTGAGGGCAATGCTCATCGTCAACGCCGTCTGGAGCTTGGTCGTCACCGCCAAGGCCGAGCAAACGCCGAGGATCTGCAGGCCGATGGGATTGTTGTCGAACACCGGCTCGATGAGTGTTTTCTTGAGCTTGCCCATTATCCTTTTCTCGCGGCCTCGAGTGTCTTCAGATAAGGCCCGTAGCCGTTCTCGCCGAGCCAGAAGCGCACCAGGTTGCTAACGCCGCGGCTCGTCATTGTCGCGCCTGAGAGGCCGTCCACCTCGTAGGGCTCGGCGGCCTTGCCCTTGACGACTTCGATGATGGGATTCATATCCTCGTCGAAGGCCGTCTTGCCCCGCCACAGGGCCTTCCAGCCCGGATTGTCGATTTCCCCGCCTAGGCCCGGCGTCTCGCCGTGTTGGTAGAACGTGAGCCCCTGAATCTTGAACGTCTGCGCGTCAAGCGCCAAAAAACCGTAGAGCGTGGACCACAGCCCCTTGCCTTCCACGGGCAAGATGATCATCGCCACGTCGCCATCCTTCATTACCTGATAGACAAGACTCTGCTCTGGAAGGCCGGCGACCTTGGCCTTGTTCGGCGGAACCTGCAACATAGGCTGCTCGGCGACATCGAAGTTTGCCGCGTCGACGCCTTCCGCCGGTGTCCCCGAACGCATATCCAAAACAGTTGGCGTGATCGCCGAGAATCTCGATTCCACCTCCGCGGCCGAGAGGGACTCATCAGGCGATGCGAGCCCCGCCGCCATAAGAACGTTCTTCCTCTTGAACAGCACTTCATTGCGGTGCTGGAGCGGCCGCAGCAGAACCGCCGACGAGGACACGAGGATCGAGCAAACCAGGCAGGTTGCGGCGGCGAAGGCAAAGATGTACCACGTGCTATGCCTCATGCCGTGCAAGCCTCCGTTTGATATTGGCTCTCACGACAAAATGGTCGAGCAGCGGCGAGAAGGCGTTCATGAGCAGGATCGCAAGCATCACCCCGCCGGAGAAGGCCGGGTTGATCACGCGGACGAGTACGATCAATACACCGATCAGGAAGCCGTAAGCCCACCGCGCCTTGTTTGTGTAGGGCGCGCTGACAGGATCGGTAGCCATGAAAACCGTGCCGAAAGCCCAGCCTCCGACAGCCATGTGCCACCAGAACGGCACGTCGAAGGCCGCGTTCGTCTGAGAACCGACGACGTTCAGCAGCGTTGCCGTAGCCAAGGTCCCTAGGGATACGCCAAGCATGATCCGCCACGAGCCGATCCCGGTGGCGATCAGGATCACGGCGCCGATGAGACACGCCAGCGCCGAGGTCTCGCCCAGCGTGCCCGTCTCGAAGCCGAGGAATGCGTTCCACCAACCCAGGTCGTGTGTCAATACCTCTTTGCCTTCATTGGCCATACGCACGAGCCACGTGGGACTCGAGTATCCGTCCACGGCCGTCCACATTCTGTCCAGCGAGAAGTTCGCCGGATAAGCGAAGAAGAGAAAGGCCCGGCCCATCAGTGCCGGATTCCAGATATTCATCCCTGTCCCGCCGAAGATCTCCTTCCCAATGACCACGCCGAAGGTGATCCCAAGCGCCACCTGCCAAAGAGGAATGGTGGGCGGCATGATCAGGGGGAATAACATCCCCGTCACCAAAAAGCCCTCGTTAATCTCATGCTTGCGAACGAGGGAGAAAAGGACCTCCCACGCGCCCCCCACAACAAAAGTCACCACCAGAACGGGCAGATAAAACACCGCTCCGTGCGCTAGACACGCCAGCAGGCTATCCGGCGAGAAACTCACGCCGAGGCTCTCTACCAATGTCCCCCGCCAGCCGAGCGGCTGCGCCCCGTGGTAGGTGATGGCCAGATTGGCTTGCAGCCCTGTGTTGTAGAACGCCATGAGAACGCACGGAAACAGCGCGATCACCACCGTGATCATCATGCGTTTCAAGTCGAGGGCATCCCGGATGTGGGAAGGCCCTTCCGTGACGCTCCCCGTGCTGAATAGAAACGTATCGTTCGCTTCCCAGATCGGGTAAAGGAAATGGAATCGCCCGCCCTTCTCGAAGTGCCGGGCCTGGCTATCCAGTATCTTCCTAAGAAACGTCATTGCGCGCTGTGCCTAGAGAATCGGGGAGTGTGCCAAGCGAGCCCGCCGCAGGCGGGCGAGACGGGACTGTCCCCGACTTCCACATGCTCCAAAATATGCCCAATTACGGCGCTGCTCATCCCTCTTTCTCAATCTCCGTCAAGCAATGTCGAAGCATCGGGCCATAGTCATTCTTCCCCGGACACACGAACGTGCACAGGGCAAGATCTTCTTCATCCAATTCGAGGCAGCCCAGCTCCTCCGCGCGCTCCAAATCGCCCGCCGCCAAAGCGCGCAGCAGAAATGTAGGCTCCAGGTCCATCGGCATCACGCGTTCGTAATTCCCGATAGGGACGATGGCCCGCCGGCTGCCGTTCGCCGCCGTGGTGAGATCAAATCGCTTGTGCGGGAGAAGGCACGAGAAGAACGCCCGGCTCACGGAGAACTTGTCCGAACCCGGCCGAAGCCAGCCGAGAAAAGGCCGTTCTCGGCCCTCCGGGAGCACCGAGACTTGCTGGTGGTAACGTCCCAGGTATCCGAGTTCCTCGCCCATAGCGGCGCGCCCGGACAGTACCGAGCCACTGATGACGCGGTGTTCGCCGGCCTTCAGCTCGCCATGCACCAGTTCGTCCGTGCATGCTCCGAGGCGCGTTCTGAGCAGCCGGGGCCGTAAGACGGACGGCCCGCCGAGGGAAATGACGCGCGTCACGTCAAGGCGGCCCGTCCGAAAGAGCTGGCCCATCGCGATCACGTCCTGATAGTTGATGTGCCACACCGTCTTCTCCCGGCGGACGGAGTCCACGAAATGGATGTGGACTCCCACCGTGCCGGCAGGATGCGGGCCTTTGAACTCCTCGATGAGGACGCCGCTGTTGGGATTTGTCGCAATGGACGAGTTGTGGTAGCGGCAGAGATGTACCGGCACGCCCCCCAGCTTCACCAGACACATCAAGCCGGCTTCGAGCGCTTCTTCCTGGCCTGCCGCCACGACCTCCGGCGAGGCCGCCAGCGGATTCGTATCCATCGCCGTCACGAAGATGGAGTGGGGCTTCGCGGCGGGGTCGGCCACCTTGCTGAAGGGCCTCGTGCGGAGCGCGCTCCACAAACCTGACTCAAGGAGCAGGGCCTGGATTCCCTCATCGGTGAGCCGGATGATGGGCTCGCCCGTGAAACTCTCGAAGGCGACTTGATCGTCTTCAAGCGGTTGGCCCTGACGCTCCCGCTCGTTAAGTTCGATCATTACTGAGAGGAGCTTGCGCCGCTCGCCGCGATGAACCGCGACCACCGTCCCGGCCCCAGGGGCCGTATGGCGCACGCCGGGCGTCCGCTTGTCATCAAAGAGGAGTTGGCCGCGCTTGACGGTATCGCCTTCTTGCACGGCCATACGCGGCCGCATCCCGATGTAGTCGTCGGGCCCCAGCACGGCGATGTGCCGCACCTCGACCCCAGGGCTGATAACCTGCTCAGGTTCCCCGGTAATAGGGAGGGTCAACCCTTTCCTCAGTCTGACAAAACTCATACGGGTAGTCTATCCCATCGAGCGGCAACACGGACACCGGCTCCGGAACGTGCCAATACATCCGGGCTAATCATCCAGAGTCCTACACCTCAATCAAGGGTGGATCACAGGAGTGGGCATTTTGCCACATCCAAGGGCCGCAGACAAGAACACCGGTGCTGCCGCAACCATTTCCAGGCACCGAAAACTGACGACTGACAGGCCGGCGCTGAGACAGTCGGTCAAACCGCACCTAAGAGCTATTTGATCGCGAGATCGTGCCGTTGGCAGAATGGCGTTGGTGTCAGAGGCGGGCAAGCGGCCCACGCCTGACGGTTGGGAGGCGACTTTGTGCTAGGGATTGTCACACCTGTTGTCACACTGCTCGTGGTAGTGTTGGTTGGCCTATTGGTCATGCGCGTCGCCACGGTGGCGCTTACGTTCACCGGGCTGTCACGCGAGTTGGCGCGATTCCAGGCGCGTTCGGCGTTCACGGGCTGCGGCTTCACCACAGGCGAGTCTGAGTCCATCGTGCAGCACCCGGTGCGGCGGCGCATCGTCATGATTCTGATGCTGCTCGGCAACGGTACCGTGGTCATGGCCATCTCGTCGCTGATTCCCATTTTTCTCAGAAACGACCCCTCTGTGATCGGCCTCATCAGCCGTCTGGGATGGATCGGGCTCGGACTGCTCTGCCTATGGGGACTTTCATCCAGTCAATGGATCGATCGGCAACTCTCGCGGATCATCGGCTGGGCCTTGAAGCGCTTCACGCGGCTGGACGCCTATGATTACCTTGGGCGCTTGCACCTCTCGGACGGCTACACCGTTGGCGAGTTGGACGTTGAGGCGGAAGAGTGGCTGGCGGGTAAGGATCTCACGCACCTGCGCCTCTCCGACGAAGGCGTACAGGTATTGGGCATCCACCGGGCCGATGGCAGCTACGTGGGCACTCCCACGGGCGATACCTATATCCGCGCGGGCGACACGCTGATCCTCTACGGCCGTACTCAACACCTGGCCGAACTCGAACGTCGGCCTGCGGGGGCCGAGGGGGATGAGGCCCACGACCTGGCTGTCGCGGAGCAGCGACGCCTCTTGCAGAAGCAACAAGTCCAGGAGCGTGCCGAGGACGCCGGCGAAAGAGCTGCCCCATCCGCCGATAAGGCCGGGTGAGGCCCTGAGGTGGATTCTTAGCTGAACGTAGGTCCAGCCACGATAAGAGCAGGCACGGAGGCAATGCGGCGAGCCGAGGGGCGATGATGGCGAAACTGGGGATGAAGGCAAGGACTGTCTTCCTGGCCGTCGTCTGGCTCGGCGTGGTGGGGGTATCCGTGTGGATTGCGCTCGCACGGCGAGAGGAATATGGCCTTTACGCGTACATTGTCCCGGGCATGGCCCTGGCCATGCTGACGATCTTCGTCATCGCATTCCTGCCCAGAAAACTCCAGCGGAAGCACGCGCCCGAGTTCCTGGGCGACATGGCCACCCTCGCGCTCATCGGATTCGCCATCGCCGTCCTCATATTCACCCTCTGGACGCACCGCGGAAGCTATTTCGGCACTGCGGTGTTGGCCTTGTTTCTTCTCTCCTTCTTGCGAATTCTCAGGGACTACATCAGGCACCTGCGCAAGAAGAAATAACACGATAGCCGCAAGGGCCTGTGACAAAGGGACGTTGGCGGCGACCTCTCAGTCCAGGCGGCACTCGCCGGCAGCAATGGCCTCGAGGCCGGGGCGATCGGCAATACGGATGCCCCGCGTCCCGCTTAGCTCGACCAGCCCTGCGCTGCTCATCCTCGCTAAGATCCTGGAGAGCGTCTCGGGAATCGTCCCAAGGAGATTGGCGAGTTGGGACTTCGAGATATCGAGGGTGAGGTCGGGAGCCTGGCCCTGGGCCTCGCTCAGATAGAGAAGATGGGCGGCCAGCCGGCCCGGCACTTCCTTGAGCGACAAGCCCTCGATGAGGCCGGTGAACAGGCGTAGACGCTCGGCGAGGATGGCGAGCATGTTGAGCGCCAGGTCAGGCTCGCGGCGAATGAGATCCGTGAAGGCCGGCCGGGGGAAAAAGAGGATGCGGGACGACTCGAGCGCGCCGGCATGAGCCGGGAAATGCCGGCCGGCAAACATAGGCACCTCACCGAAGACTTCACCGGGGCCGAAGATGTGCAGGATCTGCTCCTTGCCTTCCGGTGACAATTTGAAGATCCGCACGCGCCCCGCGAGCACGGCGTAGAAGCCGTCGGCCTCGTCGCCTTCGTAGAAAACGGCTTCGCCTCTACCGACACGGCGTTTCTCAGCGATCCCCGCCAGGTCGCGGCGGTAGGGCTCGGCAAGTCCTTGAAATAGAGGGATTTGAGCAATGTCCTCGGCCTGATTCGTCATGCGTCTTCCCGCTTGGACTGCGTCCTTGCCATTCAGGGCGTGGGTAGAGAATATCCGGCTCACCCGCGCCAGGATATAGCCTAGGGCGGGGGCTTGACTTAGATCAAGGCTTTCTCGCCCGGCTTGCTGTACGGTTGAGCAAGAAGGAGTGAGATGGAGCAGCAGACTATGGCAATTCGCGATGTCATCCACATAGACGAAGAGAAGTGCAACGGCTGCGGCCAATGCGTCAGGGCCTGTCCGGAGGGGGCGCTCCGGCTCGTCAACGGCAAGGCCAAGCTCGTGAGCGAAGTTTATTGCGACGGTTTGGGCGCATGCATCGGCGAATGCCCTACCGGCGCCCTCACGGTTGAGCGCCGCCAGGCATCACCTTTCGATGAGGAGGCCACCCGGGCGCGCATGGCCTCACACGGCTCGCCGTGCCCCGGCGCGGCGTCCCGCACATTCAGCCCCTGGCCCAAGGCAGAGAAGCGTGAGCGGGCGGGAAGCACCCCCTCGGAGCTGACGCACTGGCCCATACAGTTGCATCTGGCCAACCCGGCAGCGCCGCATTTCCAAGGCAAGGATCTCCTGATCGCCGCCGATTGCACGGCCTTCGCCCACGGCGCGTTCCATCGGGACCTGCTCGCGGGGCGGGCCGTAGTCATCGCCTGCCCCAAGCTGGACGACCTCACGGGATACATTGCGAAGCTGGCCGAGCTATTCGCAGGGGCACGCCCGCCAAGCGTCACCGTGGTGCGAATGGAGGTGCCGTGCTGCCGGGGACTGCTGCAACTGGTGCTGCAAGCCCGGGAATTGGCGGGGTCGGAGGCGCCCATCCAAGAGGTCGTCATCAGCATCGAGGGATGCATTATCGGTGAGTGCGCGCCGGCGTTTCCGGAACGCACCCCCGCGAAGAAACATAAGGCGGCGTCATGAGCCTAGATCGCAACCAACTGCAAACAAGACGAAAAGGAGCACAACCATGAGCATGTTCTGCTACCAGTGTGAACAAACCGCCAAGGAATCGGGCTGCACCGCCTTCGGCGTATGCGGCAAGGATCCGGAGACGGCGGCCCTGCAGGATCTCTTGATCCATGTCGCCGAAGGCATCGCCCAGTACGCGCACCGAGCCCGCCAGCTTGGCGCGAAGGACCACGCCATCGACGTGTTCGTCGTGGAGGCCCTGTTTTCGACGGTTACCAACGTCAATTTCGACGCGGAGACCGTGGCCCAACTCGTCCGGGAGGGACTGGGACTCCAAGCACAGGCCAAGAAGCTATACGAAGACGCCTGCGGCGGCGCGGGCCGGAAGCCGGAGACGGTCGGCGGCCCGGCCGCCTGGCAAGGCCCCAACGACAACGCTGAACTCATCCGGGAAGGCGAACGTGTCACCATTGCCTCACGCCTTGAGGCTCTGGGAAACGATGTCGGCGGCCTTCAGGAATTGGTGCTCTACGGATTGAAAGGCATGGCCGCCTATGTGGATCACGCGCAGATCCTCGGCGTTGAAGATGACGCCGTCTATGCCTTCGTCCACGAGGCCCTCGATTTCCTGGCCACGAATCCCGGTGAGGTGGACGCCCTCGTCGGCATGGCGCTCCGCGTTGGCGAGGTCAACCTCCGCGTGATGGAACTGCTCGACACGGCGAACACGGGCGCCTACGGCCATCCAGAGCCCACCCAGGTGCGGGTGACGCCCGTTGCGGGCAAGTGCATCTGCGTTTCGGGGCACGACCTGAAGGATCTCGAAGAACTCCTGAAGCAAACCGAAGGCAAGGGAATCAACGTCTACACCCACGGCGAGATGCTTCCGTGCCATGCCTATCCGGGCCTGAAAGCGTACAAGCACCTCGTTGGGAACTACGGCGGAGCGTGGCAGGATCAGCGGGCGGAGTTCGACGCCTTCCCGGGCGCCATTCTGATGACGACTAACTGCATCCAGAAGCCCAAGGACGCCTACCTGGACAGGATCTTCACCTGTGGGCTCGTCCGGTGGCCGGGAGTCGAGCACATAGCCAATCGCGATTTCACCCCCGCTATCGAAGCCGCTCTAGCCGCGCCTGGATTCGCCGAGGACGCCCCGGCGGAGTACATCACGGTGGGTTTCGGGCATGAGGCCGTGATGGGCGTCGCCAGCCAGGTCATCGAGGCCGTCAAGGCGGGCAAGATCCGGCACTTCTTCCTGATCGGCGGGTGCGACGGCGCCAAGCCCGGACGCAATTATTACACCGAACTGGCGCAGAAGGTGCCGGAAGACTGTGTCATTCTCACGCTGGCGTGCGGCAAGTACCGGTTCAACAAGCTGGCATTCGGCGACATCGGCGGGATTCCGCGGCTACTGGATATAGGCCAGTGCAATGACGCCTATTCGGCGATTCAGATTGCCGTCGCCTTGGCGAATGCCTTCGAGTGCGGAGTCAACGACTTGCCGCTCTCGCTGATCTTGAGCTGGTACGAGCAGAAGGCTGTCGTGATTCTCCTGACGCTGCTGCATCTTGGGATCACGAATATGCGCCTGGGCCCGACCTTGCCTGCTTTCGTAGGACCGAAGGTACTCGAGACCTTGGTAGAGAAGTTCGCCATCAAGCCCGTCACGACCCCGGAGGAGGATCTCGGCGCCATCTTAGGCTAAGAGAGAGCCGGAAGTGAACGGGTGGACTTCCGTCCACACCCAAGAACTCGCTACTCCCGTCAAGGGCCTCAACGACCCTTGACGGGCTTATTCGAGATGCCGTTTGACGGTCCCGCAGACCTTCTGGAAGGCTTTGACGCGCGGCCGGGCGTCCCCTTTGGCCGCCACAAAGTCGATCCGAAGGGTCTTCGCGTCAGGCGGCTCCCAGGTCTCAGCGTCGTAGGCGCCGAGCACGGTAAGACCGGCGTCTTCAAAGGCCGACTCGATGTCGGCCTGCTCATAGACCCGCTCCCGAATCAAGGTCACCGGCCCGTGATTGATGCGTATCTCCGTATCGGCGATCTTGCTGTCAAAGGCGTAGTGCGTCTGCCAGCTTGACGAGAATGTCCCGTGGTCTTCCGTCCATCCCTGCCCGGCGAAGTGCTCCGTCACCATGCGCTCCGTGACGGCATCCAGATAGAGCAGGCCATTGGTAGAGAGGGCGCGGCCGATCTCGGCGAGGCAGCGTCGCACGTCGTCGAGGGTCGTGAGAAAGTTGATGCTGTCGAACAGGCACGTGGCGTAGTCGATGCTCCCCGCAAAGGGCATCGCCCTCAAATCGGCCAGTGCCGTGAGGCCGGCCACCGGGCCCTTATTCCCAGCTCGCAACATGCCGCGGGACAGGTCCGTGCCGAACGCGACCCACCCCGCACGGCGCAGGCGCTTGACGAGTTGGCCCGTGCCGCATGCCGCATCGAGATGAACAAATTCGCGGGGAAGCAGCGCCGCGAGTTCGGTAACCGTCATGAACCACCGGTCGTAGTCGACGTGGTCCATGATGCGGTCGTAGTACCGCGCGAGGAACTCGAAAGGATCGGGGGAGTTCATCAGTGAGTCAGCGTCTCCACCCAATGGCTGAAATCCTCCGTGGCCGGGTCCACAACGGACTTGGTAAGAACGTGTTCAAGCTTCTTTCGGGCGGTGAACCGGAGCGCCGCGTGGAAACCCGCCGCGGCAAGAACGTCCCGCGCTTCCTTAGCCTCCGGATGGCTTCGGCACTTCTCGGCGAAATCGGCCAGATACAAGGCCAACGCCAAAGCTCCCATCCCCCGGTGGCCGGTAGTATGCCAGTAGACGGCTTCGTAGACGGCATCATCCGAGATTCCCAGCGTTCGACGGCACTCCTCAGCGGCGACGGGGCCGTGCAGGAGTCCCGGATTACCTCGCTGGACATCCGTCGGGGCAATCCCGTATCGGCACGCCGTATCGAGCATATCTGGCGCCGACAGATTCTTGCACAAGTCGTGCAGCAGGCCAGTGGTAACGGCCTCCTCGTGGTCGTCGATGGGCAGCGCGTCGGCGTGTTCCAGCATGAACTCCGCCGTTGACACGCAATGGCGAAAGGTCTTGGGCTTGACGCGGGCACGCAGGAGTGCGAGGAACTCCTCAGTCCGTGCCGTTTGCAGCGTCGGCGTCATAGATGCTCCTCTCGCGGATAAGCTGCGCCACTCCAGGGGGGACAAGATGCTCAAACGGCTCCCCGGCGGCGATGCGCTCCCGGACTTCCGTAGACGAGAGCGTCATCTCCTTGAATGGCAAGAGTTCGTAGCGTCCGTCAACCATCGCCGACGGCCGCGGCCGCTCCCCGGGGCGAGGCACCACCAGAAGGCGGGCCCGCGCGAGAATGGCCTCCGGCTTCCGCCACTTCGGCAGATCAAGAAGCGCATCGTAGCCCACCACAAGGAAGAGCGCCGCGCTCGGGAACAAGCCCGCGAGTTCGGCAAGTGTCTGGCACGTGTAAGAGGGCCCCGGACGATCCAGTTCAAGGCGGCAGGGCTCCATGACAGCCTCACCCTCGATGGCGGCTACCACCATGGCCATGCGCTCCTCCGGGCTGGCGCCGGGCACGCCATCCTTGTGGGGCGGGCGCGCGGACACGACAAAGAGCACGCGGTCGAGCCGGGCATGCATGAGGGCCGTCCGCGCTATATCGATGTGCGTATTGTGGATCGGGTCGAAGGTACCGCCAAAGACCCCGATACGCTCTCCGTCACTCACGAATCTGCCCTACTCCCCGAACCACGTATTTGAGCGTTGTCAGTTCCTTGAGGGCCATGGGACCTCGGCAGTGAAGCTTGTTGGTGCTGATACCAATCTCCGCGCCGAGGCCGAACTCGAATCCGTCTGTAAAGCGCGTCGAGGCGTTCACGTAGACACTTGCGCTGTCCACCTCGTCCAGGAAGCGTTCCGCGACGGCATAACTCTCCGTGACAATTGCGTCGGAATGGTGCGACCCATAGTCGTTGATATGGGAAATCGCTTCATCCAGCCCCGCCACAACCTTGACGGAGAGGATCCTGTCGAGGTACTCGGTGGTCCAGTCCTCTTCCGTAGCCGGCGTGCAGTCGATGATGCTTTGCGTCCGCTCACATCCGCGAATCTCGCAGCCTCCTTCGCGGAGCGCCGCGGCTATACGCGGCAGGAATTCATCCGCCACGGCAGCGTCAACCAGCATGGTTTCCATGGCATTGCACACCCCCGGCCGCTGGAGCTTGGCATTGGCGCAGATGCGCGTGGCCATGTCGAGGTCCGCGTCGCCGTGAACATACGTGTGGCAGATGCCATCGAGGTGGGCCACGACGGGAATCCGCGACTCGTCGTAGATGCGCGCGACCAATCCCTTGCCACCCCTGGGCACGATAACGTCGATATACTTGTCCAATTTGAGCATGGCGCCGACCGCGGCGCGGTCCGTCGTGTCGATAACTTGCACGGCGTGCTCAGGCACGCCGGCGGCCATCGCCCCTTCCGTAAGAAACTCCGCGATGGCAAGGTTGGAGTGAATGGCCTCGGACCCGCCGCGCAGGATGCACGCGTTGCCGGACTTCAGGCACAAACCGGCCGCGTCCGCGGTTACGTTCGGCCGGCTCTCATAGATGATGCCGACGACGCCGATGGGCTGGCGGATCTGAGCGATGCGCAACCCATTGGGCCTTATGGTTTGCCCCACAATATCGCCGACAGGATCCGGCAGGGCGGCCACGGCTTCGAGGCCCGACGCCATCGATTCGATGCGTCCGTCAGTGAGTTCGAGCCGATCCAGCATGGCGCCTGACAGCCCCTGCGCCCGGCCGGCTTCGAGGTCTTTCGCATTCGCCGCTTTCAGACACGCCGGCTGGTCGCGCAGCTTCTCGGCGATGGCACAGAGCGCCTTGTCTTTCACGGCACTCGACAGCGAGCGAAGGCTATTGGCGGCGGCGCGCGCGTTTCTGCCCATGTCTTGGAGTCTGTTCTCAATACTCATCGCGTCAGCCTTCCTCTATAGAATGACAAGGTTGTCTCGGTGGACCACTTCATCGAAGTCCTTTCTGCCTAGAATAGACTGGATTTCGTGACTCCTGTGGCCTTTTATACGAAGGAGATCCTCGCTCGAGTAGTTTACCAGCCCCCGGGCGATCTTCTTCCGTGCGGCATCGACGATCCGCACGGCAGCGCCCACACCGAAACTGCCCTGGATGTCGGTGATACCCGCGGCAAGGAGACTCTTTCCCCCGTCCACTAAGGCTTTGCGGGCGCCGTCATCCACCTGCACAGTGCCCTGAGTAGTACGCCCGAAGGCGATCCACCGCTTCCGATGAGGCATCGGGCCGGGTTTCCGCCCGAACACCGTCATCGGCCCGCGTCCGGCAAGCACATCGTTGACGATGCCCGGCCTCCTGCCATTGGCAATTACCATGGTGAGGCCCGTGGCGCAGGCAATCTTCGCCGCGGCAAGCTTGGTCTTCATCCCGCCGACGGTGGTCTCGGTGACCGTGTCATCGGCGAGAGCCTCAATCTCCTCGGTAACCTGCGCCACGTGAGGAATGGGTTGCGCATCTTTGTGCCGTGCGGGATTCCTGTCGTAGAGCCCGTCCACATCGCAGAGGATGATGAGCAGATCGGCGTCGATCTTGGCCGCCACTTTCGCAGCGAGCGTGTCGTTGTCGCCGAAGCGCAACTCCTCAATCGCCACGGAGTCGTTTTCATTGACCACGGGAATGACGCCATCCATCTCAAACAGAGCCTTGGTTGTGTTGCGCACGTTGAGGTAGCCCTGGCGGCTATCCAGGTCCGCCGCGGACAAGAGGATCTGGGCGGTCTTGATGCCATGCCCATACGTCCGTAGCAAGGTCTCGTAGTAATGCATCAGGCGCGACTGTCCGACGGCCGCCACTGCCTGCTTGATGGGAAGCAATCGGGGGCGCTCCTTCATGCCAAGCACGTCCATACCGCACCCGATGGCGCCGGATGACACGATGAGGACGTTAAGGCCGCGTGTACGCTTGAGTTCGGCCAATTCCTGGCCCACCGCCTCCATGGTGCGCCCGTCAAAGCCCTGCGCGCCGGTAAGCAATGACGTGCCGATCTTCACGACCAGCGTCTTGATATCAGTCGGGATGGTATTCAAGTTCCACGTCCCCAATCACGATCGTCTGCCCGGCCTGAGCCCCAAGGCGCTTCAAAACCTTGAAAAGTCCCATGCCCTTGAGTCGGTGCTGCAAATGATGTACGGCCTCCTCGTTATCAAAGTCCGTCATGCGCACGGCACGATGAACCTGCCGGCCTTCCACGCGAAAGCCGGCGGCCGTCTTCTCGACGGTGAAGGGTGCTTCATAGGTGTAAGTCCGCTCCACCGGTATGTTTTCCGGTTCCGCCTCCTCTTGACGAACGCGCTCAACAACGGCCCAAAGATGCTCGAGCAGAGGCCCAACGCCTTCGCCCGTTGCCGCTGAAATCATGAAGGACGTTTCAAAAGCCTCCGCCACTTGGGGAAAACGCTCACAATTCGCGGGGATATCGGCCTTGTTCAGGGCGAAGACGGCCGGCCTATCGGCGAACTCCACGCTATGTGCCGCGAGTTCACGCTCAAGGGTGCGCCATGTCGCAACAGGATCCTCGTCACCGAGGTCGATTAGAAAAAGTAGAACCTTCGTTCGTTCAATATGTCTCAGGAAGTCGTGCCCCAGACCCTTACCTTGAGCGGCGCCTTCAATAATGCCCGGAATGTCAGCGATCGTCAACGCGCGGTGATCGCTCAGTTCCGCGACGCCCAGGTTGGGGGAAAGCGTAGTGAATGGATAGTCCGCGATCTTGGGCGTGGCCGCGGTGACGCGGGAGAGCAGCGTGGACTTGCCCGCATTAGGAAGGCCCACTAGACCCACTTCGGCGATAAGCTTCAGCTCAAGTACGTAGTCCGCCTCCTGCCCCGGCTCTCCGAGTTCGGCGAACTTCGGCGCCCGGTTCGTGGAGGAAGTAAAACGCGCGTTTCCCTTGCCTCCCCGCCCGCCCGCGGCGGCCAGGAAGCGATCGCCCACTTGGGCAAGGTCGCAGAGGACGTCTCCGCTCGCGGCATCGTGAACCACCGTGCCCGCCGGCACGCGAATCGTTATCTCGCCGCCGTTCTTGCCGTGCCGGTTCTTGCCTTCGCCATGTAGGCCGCGCTCGCCTTTCCAGTGAGCGTGATAGCGAAGATCCAGAAGCGAACTAAGGCGTGCATCGGCGACGATGAAGACATCGCCCCCGTTTCCCCCGTCGCCTCCATCAGGCCCCCCGCGAGGAACGTATTTCTCTCTCCGGAAGCTACAACAGCCGTTGCCGCCCTTGCCGCCCGTCACTCTAATCCGTGCGCGATCAATCCACATGATAGGCGGGCACGGCCGGGGGCTTAGTCGGCTTTGGCCGGAACAATATCCACGCGTTTCCGGTCCTTGCGCACCTGCCGGAACTCGACGACGCCATCGGTCAAAGCAAACAAGGTGTCATCGCTGCCAATGCCAACGTTCCGGCCGGGATGGAATTTGGTGCCGCGCTGGCGAACAAGGATATTGCCCGCGCGCACTGTTTGGCCGCCAGACTTCTTAAGGCCAAGACGCTGAGCCGCGCTGTCTCGACCATTTCGTGAGCTGCCGCCGGCTTTCTTATGGGCCATGGTGTTTCTCCTCTACGCCTGGATCTCGCGGACGCGCAGTTCGGTGTACGGTTGCCGGTGGCCTTGAGTACGGGCGTAGTTCTTGCGCCGCTTCTTCTTGAAGACCCGGATCTTCTTGGCACGGCCCTGCCCGAGCACGTCGCACACAACCTTCGCGCTTTTCAGCGCCTCAGGATCCACCACCAGGGCGTCATCCTTGGCGACAAGGTTCACGCTCACCAACTCGATGGTGTCGCCCACCGGCGCCTCGATACGTTCCACGCGAACGACATCGCCCTCAAATACCCTAAACTGCTTACCACCTGTCGTTACCACTGCGTACATCGTGGCTATCTCCAAGATTGTCCGGCCGCGCAAGGCGACGCGGCACATCCCGCATATCACGGGCGCACGCACGTCGGGCGGGAACCCTCTCAGAAAGTCCCGGCCAAGCAATAAAAAAGCTCCCGGCCTCCGCCTATCGCCGAAAACCGAAGCCAAGCTTGACGCACCCGAACCGGCGCCTCTCCTTACTTTGGGAAAACCGATAGAGACTAGCATACGATCTCAGGACAAGTCAAACCGTTCTCGCGAGACGCGAATAGTGCCCCCGCACTGAGGGCGGGTCCGGCGGTACAGTGCAAGAAACCTTAGACTCTGGTCGCATCCCTGGTTGTGTACGCCAGCCTTTCGGATTATCATTCCGTGGAGACATCTCTGAGCCAATCACGCTGGAGATTTCGGGCCGGAAGCCCGGGGGAAGAGCCGCCCCAGCCATTTCAGAGCACGGGAGAGCACGTGTTGGGCACACCTCGAAGGAGACTCCTACGTGCCGCCCTCATGGCGGTAGCTCTTCTCGTCTGCGCTTCTGCCTCCGCCCAGCGCCTCCTCGTCTGCACCACGACACTATCGGCGGCCCGGAAGGCCACAGCCGTCTATCTTCAAAGCGTAGATATGGCCCGCGGCTCGGTGCTCCCCGGGGCTGAGCGATTGCCGGGGAGCGATGTCGTCGGCCCAATACTGCTGACGCCCGATGCAGGGACTGCAGTCATCACCACGGGCTCGCGGGCAGCCGATTCGCCGGCCTTCATCTCGGGATATCTGTGCGCGCCTTTCGGCGCCATGGAGGGCGCTCAACATGTCTCCCCGGTGACGGGCCGCGAGCAAGCTGCCTGCACGGGCCGGGCCGCCGACGGAGGCCAGGACTTCATCGTTGTGTTGAGCACGTCGTTCGATGGCGAAGCCCCAGAACCAGGCCACGTGGCCGTGATGAACCTAAGCCCGGGGAATGAACCCGTTATTCAGCCCCCCCGTGTAACATGGCCCCTGGCGGGTGAACCGGTTGCAGCGGCGAGTGTGGCCGATGGAGCGCGCGTGGCCATCCTTTGCCTCGGGCAGGCCGGCGCGAGCGCGCTCTTGTACGTGGCCGACCTGCGCCGCAAGAAGCTTCTCGTAGACGCTTTGCCCATCGCGGCGGGAATTGAGCTGTTCGATGGCGAACCCTCGGGCTTGGCTGTTAGCCGGGACGGCAACGTCATTTACGTGTTGATCTCAGGGCGTGCCCTGAAACGGCCTTCGGGAATCGCCTTGCTCTACGCCTTCGGCGCAGGCGCCTTCGGCCAGGTTGGGGCGCCGCTCGAGCTCCCCGGCGTCGCCCGCGTAAGCGATTCCCCTCTCTCCGTCGCCGGAGACGGCTCCTGTTGGGTGGCAACCCGCTCGCCCGGATTCGGATTTGCCTATGCCACACGCGTGATGCTCACGTCTGATGGCCCTCAGAAAGCCGCCGAGGTCCCCTTCACGCAAGTCGCCGGGCCGCTGTGCATTGCCACGGCCCCCAAAGGCCCGGCGGTGGCCATCGCGGTAGGCGGTCGCCTCGAGATCTGGCCATCGGGTAAATCGAACGACCTGCCCCTCGTACTCCCCGACGCCATTGCCGCACTGGCATGGACGCCGGAGGGCCTTTTTGCCGGCGCGGCGAATCGCCTCTACGCCATCGACATACAAGCCCGGGCGCCGAGCGCCATAGTCCCCTTCGTATCGGGCCACGTCACCCGGATTGCCCTGTTGCCCGCGAAAAGCCTGCCGGCCCCCGACCGCGATGGTGACGGCCTTCCTCCCCTGGAGGAAGAGCAACGCGGTACGTCGGATACCGATCCTGACTCGGACGGGGACAACATGCACGACGGCGTCGACCCGCTCCCTACCACGCCGTCCGCACGTCTTCGCGCTCCCTCGCTGGTGACATTTCACGGCGAGGCCGTCGGCCGCGAGCTGCGCACGTTCGTGCTCGACGTCCCTCGTGGAGAGAACACGCGTTGGCACGTTGACTACGACCGCGGCGCAATGCCCTGGCTGCGCATCTTTCCCTTGTCCGGTGCCATGGGAGAGCCCTGCTACATGGGCATCGATCCTGCGTCGTATCCAGACCACCGCGTGGAAGCCCGTGGCGTACTCATCTTGAGCATGGGGGATGGCCGTTTACGACGCGGGCCAAAGGTCCTCGGCAGTCCAGCATCTTTACACATAAGGGTAGCCCCCTCTCCCGGCATGCTCCGCCGGGTCCTGTGGATCCTAACGGGCGCCGCTGGTGAACACCGCCTGCGCGATCCCCGTGGCGAGCACGCCATGCACGCTTTGGCCGAGTTGCTGGCGGCCCCGCCCAATAACTTCTCTCACCTGGCCGTGTCCGGGCCATATCTGGGCACCCTTGACCCCTATGCCGTCGTCGTCATCGACGCCGCGGCCGCGGCGGAAGGACTCATTGCCAGGCCCGCCCTGCTCGATTACGTGGCCGCCGGCGGCGCCGTCCTCTTCCTTGGCGCCGCCGGCATCGGT
This sequence comes from Candidatus Hydrogenedentota bacterium, assembly GCA_963674865.2. Taxonomy (GTDB): domain Bacteria; phylum Hydrogenedentota; class Hydrogenedentia; order Hydrogenedentales; family SLHB01. Next base: position 877,575 of record CAXXYE010000009.1, on the reverse strand, counting down.
GGCGATCCCTGGACACTCAGTCGCTGGCTCAGTCCCATCGGCATTCGCATTGACGCCACCACGGCCGTCGCCGGCCTATCGCAGACTCGCTCAGAACACTGGCTGTGCAGGCATTGGCACAATTTCGAGATCATCAATGGCGCCGCCGTCACAGCCGACGCCCCAGGCGCCGCCCTCGTGGCCGACGAGGCTGGGCACGCACTCTTCCTGGCGCGGCCTTACGGCTACGGGCGCGTCGCCGTGCTCGCTGCGGCCACGCCGCTTGAGAATGGCCCCCTCCATGCATCAGCTAACCGCCACTTCGCGAACGACCTATTCCGATGGCTCGCCCGGGCAGGAAAGGATGTCAGCGACCTCGACGGCGACGGCCTCCCCGACGACGTGGAAGACCTCGATAAGAACGGCCTGTGGGATACCGGCGAAACAGACTTCCTCAATCCGGATACCGATGGCGACGGCATCCCCGATGGCGATGAGGATCTTGATCGAAACGGGAGAGTGGACGAGGGTGAAACAAGCCCGCTGAACGCGGATTCCGATGGCGACGGAACGCTTGATGGCGCCGATCCCTGGCCTCTGCCCCCGGGGGACGCCCCTCACGTAGCCGGCCTTTCCCCCAATCACGGGCCCGCCGAAGGCGGGACGGCCATTGAGATAACGGGCCGGAATTTCACTCAGGACGCTACTGTGTGGTTCGGGCCCTCCCCTTCCCCGAGCGTCCGTCGAACTGCTGCCGATACGCTCCTCGCGGAGACGCCGCCGTATGAGATAGCGACGGGCGGCGACGTTCCCATTCGCGTCGAGGAGCCCTCTACCGGCCTGTCAGGTGCCCTGCCCGCCGGATTCCACTACACATCCCGAACAACGGCGCGCCTCACCGCGGCGACGCTCCAGGCTTTTCACGTTCAGGGCCAGCAATATCGAGGCTCCATCACCCTCACGCTGGAGCACCCCCCAGAAGTCAGCATCGGATGGATTTCCGTTCGCCTCAAGGCCCTGCCTGAAGACGCGCTACGGTGGGCCAAACCCGCCCCGAGTTCCGCCGCAGTCCAGGCTGGCCGCAGACTTATTCAGCGGCAGCCCTCCCCGGGAGTGCTCCTTCTCGCGTTTACGCCCCCCAAACGCCGCGCCGCAGCGGGTGAGTTTCTGTCGATCCCCTGGAGAACTACATCTGCCTGGCCCAAGACTTGGCCCATCCGTGTAGTCATCGAAGAGGCAAACGCCACCGTCGTTAATGGCCAGCCTATTGAGGTCCAAACCGACGGCATCGCCATCCGGCCCGCAGGCGTGCCCGTCCGGAGCGCACTTGTTCGCCGTCCAAGGCCCTGATCGGGAGAAATTGGCACTTGCGGTGCGGCGCTCACATCCTACGAAGCACGATGGCCTACACACCCGTTCCCGAACGGATCGAACGCTGAAGCGCCAGAACTACCCCCTGCAATCGAACGTCCTCAGCGTGCAGCAGCATCGGCTTCATGGCGGCGTTGGCGGGCCGTAATTCGACGATGTCGGCGTGCGCATAGAATCGCTTCACCGTTGCCTCGCCGTCGACGAGAGCCACTACCACATCACCCGGCGCCGCGGAGGTCCTTTGCGAAACAATGATCACATCACCGTCAAGAATCCCATCCTCGATCATGCTGTCGCCTTGAACGCGGAGGCAATAGGTCGCCTCCTTCGCCAGCTGTGACGAGACGGGCACACTGCCCTCGACATTCTCCTCCGCCAGAATGGGCTGGCCCGCCGCAATCCGTCCCACCAGGGGAAGCACCCCCACCTCGCTGCGGTAAAGGCCGGCGGCCGCCTTCTCCGTGACCCGGATGCCCCGCGCCTTCGACGAACGCGCGATGTAGCCTTTACGCTCAAGTGCCACAAGATGATCATTCACGCCGTTGGTGGAGGCAATGCGAAACTCCTTCCCAATCTCCGCAATGGTAGGCGGATAGCCCAAATCGCGAATCGACCGAATGATAAACTCGAGCACTTGTGACTGGCGGGACGTAAGTCCTATGGCCATAAGACTTCCTCTCTCCGAATCTGAAATCTTTTTCAGATATATTCAAGCAGGCCCGCGGCCGCTTGTCAAGTCCCACAGGCTTGAAGCGCACCAATCGGGCCAGTAGTATGAGGGCAATCTGGTTGAAGGAAGAGGGGGAGACGCCATGTCTTCTGAGTTGGTGCGTCTAAGCTTTTCGCTCGAGCGTTCTCTACTGAACCGCCTCGAGAAGCTTCTCGCCGCAAGTCGCTACACCAACCGCTCTGAGTTCATACGCGATATGATTCGTGATCGCCTGGTGGCCGAGGAGTGGGTAAGAGGCCAAGAAGCCCTTGGCACAGTCACTTTGCTCTACGATCACCACACCCGCGGCCTATCCGAGAAGCTTACTGACGTTCAACACGACCACCAGGCCAATGTCCTCGCCACCACCCATGTACACCTTACCCATGACCTCTGCGCTGAAATGATCATGGCCACCGGAAAGGCCGACGACATCCAGGCGTTGGCCGATGCACTCCGCCAACAGAAGGGCGTCCTCCACGCAGCCCTGTCCATGAGTAGCGTCGGAAAACGCCTCGAGTGAATGCAGCGCCCCCTCGCCCCTGGAAGCCGGCCTACCGCGCTAACTCGTCAAGCTGCACGTAGCCGAACTGCTCCCTGCAGAAGCGTCGGTATGGGCCTTTCTCACGGATAAGGCTCTCGTGCGTCCCCGTTTGCACGATCCGGCCCTGCTCCAGCACCACAACCAGGTCGCAGTCGACGATCGTTGAAAGCCGGTGCGCTATAACCAGCGTCGTCCGGCCTTTCATCAACTCGCGTAGCGCGTCCTGAATGATGCGCTCCGCGTGCGAATCCAGGTTCGACGTCGCCTCATCCAAGATGAGTATGCGCGGATTGCGCAAGAACGCCCGCGCGATGCTGATTCGCTGCTTTTGTCCGCCGCTCAAGGACACACCCCGCTCCCCGATCAGCGTCCCATACCTCGCAGGCAAAATGCTGACGAACTCGTCCACGTGCGCCATTCGGGCCGCCTCTTTCATCTCCCGCTTCGTGGCATTGTGGCGTCCGTAAAGGATATTCTCGCGAATCGTGCCGCTGAAGAGAATCGAGTCTTGAGGTACGATACCGATATTCTCACGCAGGGATCGCACCATCAACTCGCGGGTGTCCACACCGTCTACCAGCACCGCCCCCGTATCCACATCATAGAACCGCGGGACGAGATTGACGAGCGTACTCTTTCCGGCCCCGCTTCGCCCCACGAACGCAACCGACTGCCCAGGCTCGATACGCAGAGACACATCCTGGAGAACGGGCTGCCCCGGCTCGTAGGAGAAATGAAGATTCCTGAATTCGATGACGCCCTTGGGCGAATTCAGAGGGATCGCCCCCGCCTTATCCTGGATATCCGGCTCCACATCGCGGACCTCAAACACGCGGTCAACAGCCGCCAGTTTCTCCTGAATCAACGCCGAGCAGTCGGCCAATCGCCGCATCGGGAGATACAAGTGCTGTAGGAAGCCATAGAAGAGGATGACTTGGCCGGGCGTCATCGAGCCCACCACCACGCGGTATCCCCCATATCCTACAACCAGCATCGGGCCAAAGGCCGTCAGAAACTCCGCCACCGTCGACAGCGTGACCTTCAGCCGCGTTCGCTTGAGCACCTTTCGGTAGTACCGCCGGTGCCGGGTGAAGAAGTTCATCTCCTCCGTCTTTTCTCGCACGAAGGACTGCACCACCTGGACACCGCTGAGCTTCTCCGTCACCTCGCCCGACATCTCCGCCATCTCTTCCTGGACTGCGGACGACACTCTCCTCAGCCGGGGATTCAGCGCCCCGAACACGGCCCCGTAAATGGGCAGCGTGAACAGGCTAACGCCGGCAAGGCGCCAGTCGTAGATGAAAAGAAACACAACCACGCCGAGCAAGAAGATGAGGTCCATCGACACGGCAATCACGCCACGCGTGAGGATCCCCTGCGCGGCGTTAAGGTCGTTGATGAGGCGTGAGATAACAGAGCCCGCCCGCTGGCGTGAATAGTATGTCAGACTCAGGCGCTGGAGGTGCCGGTACAGATCCCGTCGCAGCTCGAATATCGTCCTGTGGCCCGCCACAGCGCCGAGATAGGAGCGCAGATAGGTGACGGGTGAGCGTGCCAGAAACGCCAGCGTTAACGCCCCAAGAATGACGAAGAGCCGAAATAGACGCACCTTCAAAGGGAGTTCCGTCACCAAGAAAACCTTGTCGGTCACCAGTCCCAGTGACGCAGGCAACGTCAACGCAAGCGTGAACTTCACAACACCGAACAAGATGGCGCCCACAATGAGGAGCCAGTATGGCTTTGCGTATTTCAGAAAGCGAAAGAAGGAACTTGACATAACACAAGCCAGTATAGCACACCCGCCCGCGGACGTGCGGCTGTCCTACAGATCGGCCAACGCCTTGAGCAGGCGTTTCGCAGGTTCGAGTTGCTCCTCCGGACGCGCCGGTTCGAGTTTCAGCGTCAGGCCGGGACGCTCCTGCCACGCGAAGCTGAGCGCCTCGCCATAGGCGTGAGCCAACGTGTTCCGCGTCTTCCGGGTGAAGAGCTGCGCCGACTCGAAGGTGATCACAATCTTGTCCCGCGTGACCGCTACGCGTGACGCGCCGATATCACCTCCAAGCGCGCGCACGTGCACCACGTCGATCAGACGCCGCACCGGCCCCGGCGGCTTGCCAAAGCGATCCCGCAACTCCTCGGCGAGTTCTTCCACCTCGGCCACGCTCTGCACACTGGCCAGACGCTTGTAGAGGGTGATCTTCTGCGCCTCCGAGGCCACATACTCTTCCGGAATATGTGTATCCGCCGCGATATCGACCGGCGGCAGCGTGCGGCGTCGCGCAGGTTCCCCTTTAAGTTCCGCCACGGCTTCCGCCACAAGGTCCGTATAGGTGTCATATCCCACAGCCGCGATATAGCCGTGCTGTTCCGCGCCAAGGATATTGCCCGAGCCTCGGATCTCCAAGTCCCGCATGGCCACCGAGAAGCCCGCGCCCAGCGTCGAGAAGTCTTCGAGGGCTTTGAGCCGCTTCTGGGCGTCCGCGGATAGAGCACGGTCGCCGGGCACCAGGAGATACGCAAACGCCCGGTGCTTATAGCGCCCGACACGGCCCCGCAATTGGTACAACTCCGCCAAGCCGAATCGATCAGCCCGGTTGATGATAATCGTATTCGCGTTCGGTATATCGAGGCCGGAGCCGATAATCGTTGTACACACAAGCACATCAATCTCCCGGCGGATAAACGCGCTCATCACCTCGGCGAGGTCCCGCTCAGGCATTTGCCCATGGGCTATCGCCACGCGCCCATGCGGCGTCAATTCTCGGACTACATTCGCTACGCTCGCGATTGATTGCACGCGGTTGTGCACGAAGAACACCTGCCCATCCCTCGCAAGCTCACGCTCAATGGCTTCGCGAATGAGCGTAGCGTCGAAAACCTCGATACACGTGTGAATGGGCAGCCGATCATTGGGCGCCGTGTTGATGATGCTCATGTCGCGCGCGCCCATCAGCGATAAGTGCAGTGTTCGCGGGATGGGTGTGGCCGTCATGGTGATCACGTCCACCAGCGTTCGCAGCTTCTTCAATCGCTCCTTCTGCGCCACGCCGAAGTGCTGCTCTTCATCGATGATCACCAGGCCAAGATCCTTGAAATGGATATCCTTCGAGGTCAGCCGGTGCGTGCCAACAATAATATCCACCTCGCCCGACTTCAAGCGCTCCACCGTCTGCTTCTGCTGTGCGGCACTTCGGAAGCGGCTCAGGACTTCCACCGTGACGGGATAATCAGCCAACCGCTCCGAGAACGTCGCGAAGTGCTGCTGAGCGAGCACGGTCGTGGGCACGAGTACGGCCACCTGTCTGTTATCCATGACCGCCTTGAAGGCCGCCCGAAGCGCCACTTCCGTCTTACCGAATCCCACGTCGCCGCAGATCAGGCGATCCATGGGCCTCGGCGACTCCATGTCCCGCTTCGCCTCGATAATCGCCCGTGCCTGGTCGGGCGTTTCATCGTATTCAAAGGCGTCCTCGAACTCCCGCTGCCAGGGGGTGTCCCCGCTGAAGGCGTGTCCCTGCTGGCTCTGCCTCGCCGCGTAGAGCCGCAGGAGCTCCTCCGTCATATCGCGTACCGCCTTCTTGACGCGCGCCTTCGTGCGAGCCCAGGTGGCGCCGCCCAGCTTGTCCACCTTAGGCCGGGAACTATCCCCGCCCGAGTACTTCTGCACGGTGTCGATGTGCGTCACCGGGACATAGATTTTGTCGCCGGCGGCGTATTGGATCCCAAGGAAATCTCCCGCTTTCCCCGAGAAACGCCGCAAGCCCAGGTACCGGCCGATACCGTGCGCCATATGCACGACATAATCCCCCGGCTTCAACTCGCTGAACGTCGTGATGGCGCTGCCCGCCTCAAAACGCCGCCGGACGCGCCGCACATAATGCCGCCCGAAGATCTCCCGTTCGCTCAGAACCGCCAGACGATCCTCCGGCGACACAAAGCCGGCGTGCAGACGCCCAATGTCCACCCGAAGATCAAACGGCCCCTGTCCGGGCCGGTGGCCACGCTCCTCCAGCAATTCGTAGAGCCGCTGCCGCTCCCCCGGATTGTTGCACAAGAGCGCCACGGTATAGCCGTCGGCCTCCCAACGCGTGAGCTGGTCCCAGAAACCTTCCTGGTCGCCCGCCCACCCCGTCATCGAACGCATAGCGGCCGTGAGCCGAGGCGTCTCCGGCTCGGGATCATGCCCAATCTGCGCCGCCGAGAGTCGAGGGAATTCGGCCGCGCGCGATAGCACCTTGTCCCACGTCGCGAAGAAAGGACTTTCTCCAAACTGCTCCGTCAGCCTCACCGCCTCTTCGGCCACGGCCACCGGCTCATCCAGCACGACCACCGTATCCTTTGGGAAGTAGTCCAAGAGAAGCGGCCGCACGTCGTCTTCGCTCGATGCCGCGGCGAGTAACGCTTTCTCCGAGTACGGCAAGATCCGAAACGACGTGACCTGCTCGACGCTCCGCTGCGTCTCCGGCTCAAAACGACGAATCGATTCGATGGTATCCCCGAAGAATTCGACGCGGTAAGGCAATTCCCCCGAAATGGGAAAGACATCAAAGATGCCCCCGCGGACGCTCATCTCCCCGCGCTGCTCGACCATCAGATCACGGCGGTAGCCCATCCTGACAAGGCGGGCGATCAGGTCTTCCAGGTCGTGGTCGTCGTCCACGGCAAGCGTTACCACGTCCCGGTTCAACTTATCCCGGTCGATCACATGCTGCATTACCGATCGGATCGGCGCCGCCACGCGCCAAGGCCGCCCACCGGCCGTCGCTAGGTTCTCCAGCGTGTGCATCCGCTCCGCGACGATGTCGTCACACGGATTCATCTTGTCGCCAGGCAGGACTTCCCACGCCGGGAAAAGGGCGCACGACTCCTGGCCCGCAAACGTCACAAGATCATCATGCGCAGACTCGGACTCGATACGGCCTGACGTAATGAAAAGAAGGGAGCGTCCCAGCGCCTCCGCCACCTGCGCCGCGACCAGCGCCTTGGCGGACCCCCACGGCCCCACGACCTCCGCCCGGCGCCCCTCGCCGCCGGACAACGCAGCTGCAAGCGCATCGATTATCTTCAGTTGTGGCAGTTGCATCGGCACCGCGTCTCGCCTCGACCCCCGGCAGACACAGAAACGGGCGGGCTCGAAAAGGAACGGCCCGCCCGGGTAAAACGGCGTCTATGCGTCAGCGCGAGTAGAAACCAATGACCCCCGCCGTCTCCGCCTTGAATGGGATAGTCTCGAGATTCGGCTCTGCGACCATCTTCCCCTCAAACGCGCCATCGGCCCGCTCGAGATACTCAGGCAATTGCGCAGGTGGATTCTCTGCACCAGCGACGATCATCGGAACCTTGCGGCTCTTCTCGCGAATGCTCACCGTCATGCCGGACTTGACCTGGAAGCTAGGCTTATTCACCTTACGGCCGTCCACCTGCACATGCCCGTGGCCCACCAACTGCCGCGCCGAGCACATTGTCGGAGCAAATCCAAACCGGTAGATGATCGCGTCCAGCCGCGATTCCAGAAGCATCAGCAGATTCGTTCCGGTCACGCCGCCCATGCGCTGCGCCCGCTCAAAAGTGCGCCGCATCTGGCGTTCCAATAGGCCGTAATGCGTCTGGATTCGCTGCTTATCGAGCAATTGCTGCCCGTAAACGGACATCTTCCGCCGCATGTTTTGCCCATGTTGCCCCGGCGCAAACGGCCGCTTGATCGACGGGCACTTCGGGCTGCCCCATATGCACTCGCCCAAACGCCTGCACAGCTTGTGTTTCGGTCCTAGCTTTCTCGCCATCCGTTCTGGATCCTCTTCCTTCCTCGCGCCAACACGACTACGCGCACGGCGTGCGGCCGGCTCATTAGCAGAAAGTACGCGACTCTCCACGAACAGAAGAGCCGCCAAGAGCTTGCAAACCCGAGAAGATTAGCCTATACACGTTGCTTAAGTCAAATAGCTCGCCGCGCCCTTCCTGCTGATGCCATCCGCTGCCTTGGGCAAGTCCCTCGGCGCGGAAACGACCCGGGCCGAAAAGGGCCTTCTCACAGCGCGTGTCCTTGGTGCCAGAATCCAGATCGCCGCCTGGTTGAGGAGGGCCGTAGGTTTTCGCTACATTATGAGCCGGGGCGCGCCGCGTGCGCTGCTTCATCCGGATGGGGCCTCACTCTCACACAAAGGAGGATTTGTCGTGCCGGCCGTGATCAAACACAAGGGAGAAACTAACGCAAACGCCGTCCGTCAACGGCTTGTAAACGTGTCCGGGCGAGGCCTGAGAACCTATACGCCAACGCAGGTGGTCTTGAAGAAGGCCAAGGGATGCTACATCTGGAGCGTAGACGGAAAGAAACTGATCGATTTCACATCCGGCGTGCTGGTTACCAATCTTGGACACGCCCATCCTCTTTTCGAGAAGCTGCTGAGCGCGTATGGCAAGGGCCTGCCCCTGAACGCCTACAACATGGTGGTGCCCATCGAAGTCGAGGCGTCCGAGCGCATCGTCAAGAGCATGAAATCGCCGAAAGCCCAGAAGATACTCTGGGCCGCAAGCGGATCTGAAGGCATCCAGAAAGCCATCTGGGCCGCCCAACACCGGCATCCCGAACGAAAGATCATCGTGGCTACACGCGGCGGATTTCACGGCAAGAAAGGACTCGCGGGCGATGTAACCGGGGAGAAGAGCGCCAACCGCAATGTGCGGTGGATCTCATTCCCCATGCAGGAGAACCGGCCGAAGTCCTTCTACCAAGCGGAACTCGACGCGTTGGCAAAGAAGCACCCCGGGCAGATTGCGCTGGTAGTCACCGAGCCGTACCTGGGCGCTAAGGGCTCGTTTCATCCGCCGAAGTGGTATCACCAAATGCTCCAAGCGTGGTGTGAGAAGCTTGACGCTGCTTTCATCTTCGACGAGGTGCAGTCGTGCCACGGCCGCACGGGCAACATGTACGCCTTCGAGTCCTATGAAGTCCAGCCGGACCTCGTCGTACTCGGTAAGGGCCTCGCAAACGGCGTTCCGGCCGCCGCCGTGGTGGGCAGAGCCGATCTTATCGACTCGCTCAACTACGGCGAGGCCTCGGATACCTTCAGCGCAACGCCTCAGGCGTGCGCCGCCGTCTGCGCCACGCTCGATGTCTTCAAGAAGGAAAAAGTCGTCCAGAATTGCCGGAAAATGGCGAAGATCATGCGCAAGAGGCTTGAGGCCCTTGCGGATAAGTTCCCCTTCGTCAAGGATGTACGCGGGGAAGGCCTGGTGTACGGCGTTGAGATGGCCGACGATGAAATCGCCAATCGCTGCGTCCTCGAGGCCTATCGCGGCATCGGCAAGCGCGGCGTGCACTTCCTCGGGCCGCTGGCGGGCAAAGTGCTTCGAGTGAGCCCCCCGCTCGTTATCACACGCGACGAAATCGACGAAGCCTTCGGTATCCTGGATCGGTCTTGGGCACGAATCCGGTAGAGATCCTGCGGAGAGGAACGGCCCGGGGCCGCCCTATAGAAAGTCCCACACGGCCTGTGGCTGCTCGCCCGTGCCTTCAGTAGTCTCATCCGCGCCTTCGGCGGGCGCGGCTGTGGCAGAGAAGGCCGGCGCTTCGGGGACGGAGGCGGGCGGCCCCAGATAGAACACGTAGTCAAGAGGCTCCCGAAGCGCCCGGGCAACTTGTAACGCCACGACTACGGAGGGATTCAGGCGGTCTTTCTCAATGGCAATGATGGTTTGCCGCGTCACGCCCGCCTCGTGCGCCAAGTCGGACTGGCGCATCTTCAGGCGCGTCCGCAACTCGCGCACACGATTCCTTAGCCTCGCATCATCCATTGATTTCAGCATACGAGGCTGCTTTGCCGTTGTCAACGAACGACGGCAGGCCGCAATCGCCCGGCAACCGGCGTCGTTTCAGGCCGGACTTCTAGATGTAGTTCACGCCGTAGATAAGGGTGGGCACGGGGAATGCCTTTGCCAACGGGCCGCTTGTCGGCCGGGCCTCCGATTGGCCAAAAAGGAACTCGGCCGCGGCCATCTTGCCATCGACAAAGCACGTTTCTTGCCCATCGGAGAACGAGTACTTCCCGTCTTGCTCCTCGAAGCTCAGTGCCCGTTCACACGCGATGCCGACCTGCTCCTGGATGAACGGGCGAAGCCGCCGCGTGAGTTGCGGGAAGTTGAGAACCAGTAACGTCCCCGGACTCTTCGCAGAATCGAAAGCCGCCCCCGCCCGTTCAAACGCAGCCTTCAAGAACGCATTCGAGTCCTGCAAGTGCAGCCGTATCCGCGCGGCGCCGTAGCGCTCCAGCGCCGGTGCAAGCGCGGCGGCAAGCGCACTCTCCTCACCCGCAAATTCGACGACGGCGCTCTCGCCGTCCTTGTCCGGCTTGCCGAGAACCATATAGCCGGAGAAGCATCCGCCCCTTTCCACAACCGCGAGGTCAATATCCTTGCAGGCGCAACACCGGTTGCGCAGCAATCCCTCCCAGTCATCCGCAGGCCGGATGAAGTGGGTGGTCTTCTTACGATAGGCAGCGACGCAATCCGGCAAGTCCGTGTCGACGAAGTCCCTCACACTGACGTCCCCGGTACGCAGGCTGCCCGCCAGCTCGGGGGTGAGCGCGGCACGGCAATCGGCGCCCACGTCGGCCGCCCCGGCCCGGCGGTACATGCCCCGGCCGCCGGAAATGAGCATGAAGTCGACGCCGTCGTCGATAGCCTCCTTGCAGGCCAGCTCCAGGAGCTGCGTGGCCAGGCCCTTGCCCCGGTATTCTTCGTAGGTGGCCACGGCGCCGATACAAACCACACGAATGGTGCACCCGGCGATGGAGGCCCAGCGGCGTGTCATTCCAACGTGGCTAACGATCCTGTCTCCATCCGCGAAGACGAAGAGGTTATCCAGGTTCTTCTCACTGAACAGTGTCGGGAACCAGCGCAGCATCGAACCGTCTTCTTTGCCCTGGAACACGATATTCACAAGCCGGCCCAGCGAGGCCATCTCCCCTGACTTCAATGTGCGCGGTCCGTCCATGCCTAATGCTTCTCCTCTTGCGTGGATTGACTTGATGAGTGCGACGTGAGGCCGGATTGTAACACGACATCGATCACATCCTGAACTCGCGGCCAAGGACTTCCCTGGACGACCGTCACGTGATCCCCGCGAGGCGCCCAGATCCGCGGCTCCGTTGGCCCAAAGATCGCGATGGTGGAGCACCCCGCCGCAGCGGCGAGGTGCGTAACGCCGCTGTCGTTGCCGACATAGACGCGCGCGGCGGCGAGTTCCCCGGCCAAGGCGGCCAGGGAATGCTCGCGAAGCACCGACGCGCCGTTCGGCAAGCGCAGCTCCTCCTCGGCAGGCCCAAGGCACCAAGTGACGCAGCGCCCGCGGACTTCGAGAGCATCTGCGAGCTCAAAGAAGAGTCCAGTGGGCCAGTTCTTGCGCTGCCCGCCGCTGCCGGGATGGATGACGACATCGTAGGGCGTTTCGCCGGGAGGGATCGCAAGGCAAAGCGGCGGGACAGCCGCGAGGCCGAGACTGTCGAGGTAGTACTCCGTGGCGTGCCGTGTCCAGTCTTCGGGCGGCAGCCCCGGGAAGACTTGGACGTCCGTGATGCCACAGCCGCGCAGCGCGCTCTCGACGCCGCCCTCATCCCGCACCCAGGCCACCACACGTTCGAAGCGCGCCAGAAATGAGCGAAGGCGCTCGCTCGGCTCCGAGAAGAGCGTATGAAGATCGACGGCGTCGGCGTCGTGCACGGCGCGGGCCAGGTTGCCCGCGACAGCGAGATTTAGCCGTTCTCGCCGGCCCACAAGCTCGACGGTCCCCCCCTCTCCGAGGGCCGGCAGCGTTGGGCACACTAGGAGAAAATCACCAATGCCACCGAGGTGGACCACAAGTGTGCGCGTGCCATCTGCGCCCGTCACGGGCCGGCTTCTTCCCCGACGCGCAGGATTTCATAAACCACCACGCGCGCGGCCGGATAAGGCGTCGCATCATATAACAAGCTGAGGTCCTGCGGTGCGTCAGGCGGATTAAGAAGGGCGCGCAGAGCAGGCACCAATTGTGCCGTGTAGCGTTCGTCGACAACGAGATAGCGCGCGCCCACTTCCCTTCCCCAGGCGATGATCTCCGGAAGCGAGCCATCGGCAGGGACGCCGACAGTCGTCATGCCGGCGTAGAATCCCACCTGTGGCTTGCGCGACACGATCGGGCCGGGTTCCAGATGCGTCTTCATCCACAGGCCCGCCTCCTTGTACTCGCGCGGCTCTCGAGGGCGCTCCCCCATATGCTCCGTTGCGAGCGCCACAGCGGTGCCGAGCATCATCACGGCAATCAGCGCGGCCACCGGAAGCGCAGCCACGACCCGCGACTGCGTAGCCGCGCGAAGCTGCGTCGATACGTGAGCCATCCCTCGGGCCGACCACAGGCTCACGACTATGATCAACGCCATAACGTACCGGGGTGCGGGGCTCAGGTTAAGCACGGCCAAGGAGAACTGCGCCGCGGCAAAGAACAGAACCGCCGACTCCAGGCGCATGTCACGTGGCTGCTCCTCCGAACGCTCGAAGAAACCTACCCCTGCGAAGAGCAGTAGCACCGGCCCAAGCATGACGGGAATCGCTTCACCGAACAGCTTCAAGAAAGTCTTGGCGATCTCCTTGTGGGCGGCCAGGTGCGTCTCGATCATATACGTAGAAGGATAGCTGACAGTGGCCGTCCCCACCACGCGCTTCATGTATGCCGCGTAGAGCAGCAACAGCCCGGCCGAAACGAGAGCAAACGGCAACAACGCCAACAACCGGCGGCGATCCTTCTTCCCGCAGATGATGAGCGCGGCCGGTAAGGCCGCGAGCCAGATGTAGGTGCCCTCGTTTCTCGCAAGGTGCAAGGCGAAGAACGCAGCCGCCGCAGGCAGCATCCACAGCCAGTTGCGACGGAGTCCGCACACGAATAGCCACACAGCTGAAAACCACAAAGTGCATCCGAGGGCATCGGGGCCGACCCGGCAACCGTAGTCCGCAAGCCACGGCCAGATCGATATCGTGATTGCCGAGAGCACGGCGGCGGGCCGGCCGTGCAACTCCCGCGAGAGCTGATACACAGGGATAACCAGCAGCGTGGACGCCGCGAGCGACACAAGCCGCGCAGCGACCTCGATGTCGGGAACGGCCAAGTGAACCAGCGCCGTCAGCGCCGGGAACAGCGTCGGGATCCGAGCCTCATAGCCGAAGAAATCGCACGCGAGAAGGGCCTTGGCCACGTCGAGATAGTGAATGGCATCCGCCGTATCGAGGACGCGCGGCATGGCCATCCAGAATCCGGCGCGGAACAGGAAAGCCGCCGTGACGAAAAGGGCAAGGTCGCGGCCCAAGGACTCATTCTTGCCGGCCAAAGGCTCCACAGCAGTGTCTTCCGGTGGCCCGAGGTACGCTTTCTCAGCAGAACTGTTCGAGGAACCACGCGCCGCGAAGGAAACCCTCTTCGCGCGTTTGGGTGCCGTCTTCGTGTTCGATGCTGAGAACGCCGTCGTAGCCGTTCATCCGCAGATGCGTGATGTACTCGCCCCAGTTGATATTGCCGAAGCCGGGGATAACATAGCGCCACCAGCCATCCGCGTAGATCCCGATGTTGGCGCGCTTGGCCTTGTCGACGAGCGTGTCTTTCGCGTGGGTGTGAAAGATCCGCCCGGCAAACATGGACACGGGCAGCAGATAGTCGCATTCCTGATGGTACAGGTGGGACGGGTCGTAGTTGAGTCCGAAATTGGCGTCCGGGATGGCTTCGAAAAGGCACTCGAAGGTATTGACGCCCTGAAGACAGGTGGCGAACCAGTTCTCGAGAGCGATGTTTATCTTCTTCTTGCGGGCGTGCGTAAGCACGGGCCGGAACGCCTTGGGAAGAACCTTCTTGATCGTCTCGATCTTGTTCATGCCCTCGGCGGGTGCGCCCGCAAGCATGCAAACGGTAGACACGCCGAGCGCGGCGGCCGCGTCGATGGTCTTCTTGGCATGGGCCTGGACTTGTTTGACTTTCTTGGGATTCGTGATGCTCGTGCTGTAGTAGGCGAGGCCCGATATTTCGAGGCCGCGCTCACCGACGGCATCACGGATCTTCGCGGTTTTGGCGGCCGTCAACCGGGCAGGGTCAATGTGCTTGCTGCCGGGCTGGGCAATGACTTCGAGACATGGGATCGCCGACTCCTCGGCGAAGTCGAGTACCGTCTCGAAATCCTCTTTATCAAACGGGGCGGTCAACATTCCGACTTTCATTTCTCAGCTCCTTCGCTTGGTACGGATAACTATCTTCAGTTCACTCCCGGATTCCCAGTCAGCGCCCCGCTCAGAGACGCTCGCATGGACGCGGAAGATCCCGCGCGGCAGCGTAGCGTCTCACACATGGAGCAGGACCTTTACAGCATCGGGCTGCTTCGCCCGTTCAAAAGCACGCAGGCCGTCGCGCAACTCAAACGCTTGGGTGATCATGGGCCGCACTTCCACGTTGCCCAAGGCAAGGGCCTCGAGCGCCGGCCGAAATGGGCCGCAACGCGATCCGATGATCCGCACTTCGTTGACCACGGGCTTGGCCAGGTCAATAGCCACCGGATGCGTGCCCGTCGTCTTGACCACAACGGTGCCCTCCGGCCGTACGAGTTCGAGGGCACGGGAGAATCCCTCGTGCGAACCGGTAGCCTCGACAACAATATCCGCGCCGCGTTCAATGGGATCACTCGCGCGTGCGGTAGCGATGTGGAGATCATTCAGGACGGTCAGCTTCTCCGGGTGTTTGCCGACACAAACCAGCCGCTTCGAGTAGTGCCACAGCACCTGAGCGACAAGCAGGCCGAGCTTGCCGTCGCCCAGAACGATGATGCGGTCGTCCGGTGCGATGGAGATCTGCTCGGTAATGCGGAAGGCGGCGGCGGTCGGTTCGGCAAAGGCCGCGACATCGTCGCGGATCGAATTCGGCACCAGGTGAAGATTCGCCTCGGGCAAAGTAAGGTACTCGGCGAAGGCGCCGTCTCGTTTGTCGATTCCGAGGACGCTGCGATCCAGACAGTGGTGCGGCATTTCCATGCGGCAATACTGACACAGGCCGCAGACGCAGTTGATCTCGCCCACAACGCGTTTGCCGCGCAAGTGTGGATTCTCGCATTGCTCGACGATGCCGACGAACTCGTGTCCCGGAATGCCCTGAAATCCCATGTAGCCATTGAGAATCTCGATATCCGTATTGCAGATACCGGCCGTCAGAACACGCACGAGCGCCTCGCCGGATCCCGGGCGGGGCATGGGTACATCGGCGAGGCGCAATTCCCCGTCGAAAACCAGTGCCTGCATTGACCGCCCTCCCGCTGGAAATGGGACTCCGACTGCCCTGCCTTGCTCACACGCGGGGCGCTGACAACTACCTACGAGCCATTCGGACTATCTTGCACGCGCCCGCCAGACCTCCGCAGCCCTATTCAACACAAGCCCGGCGGCTCAGTCAAGCGAGAGAGGGGGCTAGGTGGAATTCTCCACCGCCGGGGCGGAAGGAGGCGCGATGCGCCCTAGCGAAGTCAAGAGCCCCTCGACCTGAGCAGCGAACTCCGATATCAGGAAGGGCTTCTCCATATACGGCCGGCTGACTTGATCGAGGAAATGCCGCGTCTCGTAGTTCATCGTATCGGCGGTGATGAACAAAGCGCGCTCGGCGAGTTCGTGCTTTTCGGTCTTAAGGAAATGATAGATCTCGCGGCCGCCATAACGCCCCGGCAACAGCACGTCCAGTACAATGAGGTCGTAGACGTTCGCCGTTACCAGGTCAATAGCTGCGTCGCCGGAAGCGGCAGTATCGACCTCATAGTCTTTGGATACGAGCGCGGTTTCGAGCACTTCTAGAAGATCGACCTCATCATCGACGATCAGCACCTTCCCTGCACTTCCTCGGCTCGGCCCGCCGACACCGGTTCGCAACGCGGCCGGGCCAATTCGCGGCAGATCGATAACGAAGCACGCCCCCGTTTCAGTGTCGGCCAGCGTGAGTTCCCCGCCATGATCCCGAACGGCCATCTGCGAGAGACTCAGGCCAAGGCCCACGGCTCCCTCCTCCTTCCGTGTGCTGAAGAAAGGCTCGAAGATCCTATTCTGTAATGACTTGGGCACTCCGGGGCCATCATCCGTGACACGGATCTTGACACCGCCCACATGCGGTATTGTCTCGACGTTGACACTCCCGGCCGCGGCAAACAGGGCGTTGTCAACAAGGTTCGTAATGACTCGAGTGATCTGCTGGGGCGCGCATTCGACCTGGGGCGCCTCAGGATTGAGGGCCCACGTGATTCGGCCGGCCTGAGAGGCCGGATAGAAGGGCACAATGCGCTCACGTATGAGGCGATTCACGTCGGTCGCAACACGATGGCTCGGCAACTCGCGTCCAAATTCAAGCAGATCCTCCAGAATCTTCTTGCACCGCAGTCCGTTCTGGAGCAGCTTGTTGCCGGCCGCGCCGACATTCTCGGGGGGAACACCCTGAGCCAGCATCTCAGCGAGGCCGATCATGACGCCAAGAGGATTCCGGAGTTCGTGGGCTACGCCGACGGCTAATTGAGATATGGGAGACACGCCGCGGCGGTTCAGGAGCTGATTCTCGAGATTCCGCCGCTCGGTTACATCCCGGACAATCCGAGCAATATGCGTCACCTCACGCTTATCATTCTTGATGGGCACCGAGATAAGTTCAAGCCAGGCCGGTTCATTCTCCCGATTCTCTCCACGAACAATGGCGCGGTACGTAGAGCCGCTCTCAAAGACACCGGTTCGGAAGCAGTCGGCGCAATTGCCCTCTTCGTCTCGATGGAGACCGCAGCAATACTTGATCTCGTCGGCAGAGCCGACTTTGAGCCAGTTGCGGCTGATATCGTTGGCGTACGCCACACCCCCATCCTTATCGATGATAAATGCCGCGGCGCCCAGCACTTCGGACACCACCTGGCCCATGTCGACGCCCAACGCATGAGTCTGCTTGGAATCGGGGAAAGGAACGATGCCGCAAACAAGCAGCGCATCTTGGCCCTGCCCCGCGCAGGAGGACGCCACGACGAGGAACTTCTTGCTCCGGCAAGCGGCCACATGAGAAGCCACGCCACGCCACGCCTGCCGGACGAATTCACCGGCGTCAAGCACGAGGCCGGACAAGACGTCTACGATGTCCGGCTGCGCATCGGGCTGGGCGGGCAATGGAAGCCATCGGCGAAACCTGCGATTGGCAAAGGGGATTGTGTGGTCCTTCTTGGCTACGGCCACGCCGAATGGGAGCGCATCCAGGCCAGGGATCTCAGCAGCCATTGTTTGCGTAAGAAGCGTTGCCTGCGGCGATACCACAATGGTAGCGCCGCTTCGTAGCCCTTCATCATCGTGTATGGGAAGTATGGAGAAGTCGGCAGGGACGGGCTCGCCCGCTGAGTCGAGAAGTCGCCCCTGTACGCTCAACGCGGCTGTGGCTCCCTTTTTCCGAAGGCGGCGACGAGTTTCTTCGGCGGTGGCCGCGTCGCAGAGTGAGAGGAAGCCTTTGCCGAATAAGGCCTCCTTCTGTACGCCGAGGAGGTCTGCGACCCGCGTGTTGGCGAAATGGATATTGTCGCTGCTATCAAGGACAACGAAGGCGGAATCCATGGCCTCTGCTGTCGCCCCCAGGCGGCGGCGCTCGCCGGCAACCACGCGGCGGACACGATCGCAGAGATGTTCGAATAGGTGTTTCGTGACCTGGTCGGAGGCGGCGACAACGGCACAACAGATCTCGGCGCGGGAGAAACCAGGAATGCGTCCCGCGCAGAACTCGATGGTGAGTTCCCGAGCCTGCCGGATATTCTCGAGAATATCGGCCGTGTTGGCGTCTTGAGCGTCAATGCCCCTCAGGTAGGCGGCGGTCCACTCGGGAAAACACGCGCGCTCGCCTCGGAGGTAGTCGACGCAAGAGTCACACCACTGCTCAAGAGTAGGGTGCGATGTGGAAGACAACAGAGAAGTCAGTAGCTCGGCCACCTCGGCCAGATACGCATCCCGATTCGCCTCAAGAAAGTCGGCGACTGCCTCCGCCGGGGACTGGGCCATCAAGAACCTATCTTTCAGCTACCCTTCGCGTGTCGATGGCCGTCACGGGCCAAGCATCGGGCTTGACATCTTCCTGGTACCAGAACGCCACGCTGGAGTAAGACACATCGGGCTCGTCATTTCGCGGGCCGTGCTCCAGAAGGAACCGCAACGACTTCTTGAACGGCACCGCGTCCGTTAGGAGGCACCGGTAAGCCGCAATGTGAGGCTCAGGCGTCTTGCCCTTCCCCGTGCAACCGTGCGTGGGAGTGCAGAACGGCCCCCCCTTGAAGTACCAGCCGCCGTTGAAGTACTCGTCCGTTCCGGTACCCGCGTATCCAGCCGTCTCCTCGTCGTCGACGATAAGACTCTCGTCGCCCTCCAGGAACCGGAAAGACTGCCCGCCTTGCGCCCGGAAAGTGCACCCGACTAGGTGGCCGACGCCCTTGATAGCAGCTAGGCAATACGGTTTGTCGGCCTCGGTCTGCGCCTCGTTGTACCGTGCGTTAAAATAAAGGCACCCCTCCGTGGAGTCGGGCCGCCACGTGGTGTTATACGAGAGTTCGATCACGTCCTCGGACGTATTGACCACGTATAGCTTGGCCTGAGACTTGAAAGGCATAGGATAGCGAAGCCACAAGCGCTCGCCCTCCCTACCAAAAGCCGGGCCGCCGAAATTACCGGCGCTGGGATTCCCGCTTCCGAACAAGGCGCCCGCCGGCGCTACGATGCCCGGCTCGGGATTGCCGTCCCAATACATCTTAATCCAAGCCTTCTCGAGGATACTGGGATCGCTGCAGGAAAGAGCCATCTCGAGTTCCGTGATGACAGCGGGCCCCTCATAGGTCCAGAGAAGCACGTCTTCACCGGGCCAGATCCAACGCGAGGTCTTGTGATACTTCTCCTTCTCGGAATCCGCAAACCGGAGCTCGCGGGCGGTCTTCCATTCGCGCGCCCACCGGAGCAGATAGGCCTCATCATCAGCCTCCAGAGGCATCGTGAAAGGCGGGCGGAAGGAGGCAAGCCGCGTTCCCTCGGGGAACTCGGCGTACGTAACCTGGTAGGCCAGCCTGTCCACGTTGCCGCGCACGAGAATGCAGCAACTCTCCTTGAAAGGCATGGGAACGTAGCAGTAATACCCCCCTCCCTGCCGGCCGACAAAGGGCGGGCCAAAGAGTTCCAGGTAGCCGCTGAAAAGGTCCTCAAAGGGGATCTCGATGAGAGGGGCCGTAAGATTGTCGATGTAGATGTTGAGCGTACCGACCGGATCGCGCACCCATATGCGCATGACGCACCCAGGTCCCTTGAGGTTTGCGAGCACGAGGCCCTCGTCGAATGGGTACGCGCAGTAGGTATCGTCGTTATTGCTGCCGGCGGGGTCGCGGCTCGATATCTGCTTGACCGTCCAATCGCGCGGCATTGGGAGAGTGTCTATAGTGCCCGTTAGGCCGAGCGCTTCGAGGTGGCCGGTCCACCCCTCGCCGGCTGCGGGTTCCGCATACAGGCCCCCGGCGACGGCCACCGCCGTCATAATGACCAGGAACATCCCACTACGCACGAATCTGCTCATTGAACCCCTCCTTCCTCACGAGGGGCCGGTGGCCCCCCTCCGAGTGTAGTGTAGCAGACGCCCTGTGATACGGCAAGGCTAAATGGGAATCTCCGATAGTGTCAATGCCGCACCGCGAGAGACTCCCGAATCTGTCTATTTGCGACGGCGTGGTTTGCCCTCCGGCCCATGGGCCGCTAACGGCGTTTCATGCGCGGGCCGCCAGGACCTTATCCAGATAGCCGCTCTCGTGAAGGGCCTCGATCGGCTGCGGGTGAAGTCCCATATCTTCACGAAGTTGGGCCAAGAGAGGCCGGACATCCGTCTGGAAGGCATCCAGCAGAATCTCCTCGGCGCCGACGATGTCGCCCTGTTGCTGGGCCTCGCGCAAGGCGGCGCGATCGACCAGCAGGGCCTTGGCATAAGCGGCCTGACAGGTCATGACGGACTGGATCATGGCCTCGATCTTCGGCTTCACATTATGGCTCTGGTCGATCATGTAAGCCACGTTGGTGTGGACATCGGGCGCGTCTTCCGCGGCAACGAGTTCGTTGTAGATGAGGAAGAGCTCGTATGGATTGATGCTCCCCACCGTCAGGTCGTCGTCAGCGTATTTCTTGTTATTGAAATGGAACCCGCCCATTCGGTGCTCATCGATAAGAAAGGCGACAATATGCTCAATATTGGTCCCAAGCGCGTGGTGCCCGAGGTCAATCAGGACCTGGGCACGCTCTCCGAGGTGGGAACAGAGCGCATAGGACATGCCCCAATCGGCGATATCGGTATGGTAGAAAGCCGGCTCGAAACCCTTGTACTCGAGGAGCATGCGCATATTGCCCGGCATCGCGTCGTAGGCGGCCTGAAGGCCCTCTTGGAGCCATCCCTTCCTGCGGCGGAAGTCGCCCTGCCCCGGATAGTTCGTGCCGTCGGCAAACCAAAGGCTCTGGATATCCGAACCGACGATCTTCCCGATCTCGATGCATTCGAGAAGATGGTCGAGGGCCTTTCGGCGCGCCGCTGCGTCCTCATTCGTCAGGCTCCCGAGCTTGTATTCAGGCTCCTGGAACAGGTTCGGGTTGACGGCGCCAATGCGCACGCCGTTTTCCTCGGCGCATGCGGCGAGCGCGGCGAAGTCGTCTACCTTGTCCCACGGAATGTGAATGGCAACGGAGGGAGCAACGCCTGTAAGCCTGTGAACCATGCCCGCGTCTTCGAGCTTCTCGAAGGGGTTGCGGGCCGCGCCGGGCTGAGAAAAGACCTGAAAACGAGTTCCTGAATCGCCGTACGCCCAAGAGGGGGTCTCGATATGGTGCTGCCGGATACGCTGCTTAATGGGCGCCAAGTCGCCACAACGCGCGGCCAGGGCCTCGAGCGACCGGGCCGCATAGTCTGAACTCATAGATGGCATTATCTCCTCCTATCCGGGACGGCGTTCATGTGGGGGTCTTGACGAACAGGACAAGTCCCACGATCAAGAATAATCCGTTAGCGCACCAAGCCGCCGCAAATGGGGCCAGATGGCCTACGTGACCCAGCCCGACCCCGGTGCCATACACAACCAGGTACGCTATCGCAATCGCGATGCTGACTCCGAAACTGATAGCCAGGCCGCCGCGACGCAGTTTCATGGCGAAGGGTATCGCCAGCCATATCATAACAAAAGCCACCGCGGGCTGCGAGAACTTGATGTAGTAGTCCACCCAAAGATGCCGTGTGGGTATGCCTCGACGCCGGGCGTACTTGAGGTCCGCGGCGAGACTGGCGGCACTCTTGGTATCGGATTCCATGGCGAGGGCAAAAAGTCGCTTCGGGGGCTCCTGGATCGGGGCGGCGGCCAGCGTAATGCGCCGATCTTCGAGTTTCTGCTCCAGATCCGGCTCAAAAACGGCCCAACGGCCATCCTCAAGCATCCATCGGCTCAGGTTTCCATCCCAGTAGATTCGACGGGCGCGGATATATTCAACGCGATCGGCGCGAATACACTCCGCGAACACGTGCTCTCCCGTGAGCGCCAGCCGATTGAATTTCAGGATATGCACCGACCACCCCCCGTCGAGGTTCGCCCAACTAACCCCCGGGCGATCGATATCGGGATTCTTTGAGAAATACTTGCCTTTGATAGCGCTTGCCTTCTGGGCTGCGCGAGGGCCGATAGTCTCCTGAAGGGCGAAGACCCCCACGGCGAAGACGCCCGCGAGCGCGGCAGGTACAAGAACAAGCCGCCGTAGACTGACGCCGCCCGCCAAGGCGGCGGTCACCTCATTATCCTGCGCCATATTGCCGAGAACCAACAGCCCGCAGACAAGCATGGCCAGCGCCGCCACCCGGCCGATGATTTGTGGAATCATGGCTGCGTAGTAGGCCAGAACGACATCGCCCGGCACATCGTACTTCAAGATGGCCTCCCGCCGCGTACTGAGAAGGTCTACCAAGATATAGAGGATGATGAATGCGACGAGAACCTTGATCAGCGATGCCGCCATCTTCCTGAGCAGGTACTTGTCCAAGGTTTTCATGAATGATCTCTGACAGATTGCATCCGCAGCCCTACACGCGATCGACACGCCATAAGAGCACGCTCCCGGCCAGGACGAACAGAGCGTTGGGAATCATGCCTCGCAGCACGACCTCGTTGAGCGGGTGGAGCGACTGAGGCTGCATAACCATGAAAAGGAGGTAGTAGACCAGAATTACGCCGGAGCCGACGGCGAAGCTGAACGACCGCCCCGAACGCCGCGCGCGCACGCCGAGAGGTGCACTAACCAAAGTGACGGCGAGGCAGGCGAGAGGGATGGAAACACGCTTGTTCACCTCCTCGCGAACGCCGTAGAGGCGCTTCTTGAGGGCAAGCGAGGCGGCTTCCTCATCTTTCTTGGTCAATTCAGCCTCAAGCGCTAGCAGCCCCCCCAGCGAAAGCGCCATGTTCCGGCCGCTGACCTTCTTCGCCGCGAAGTCGGGCACCCGCTTGACAAACTCCTGGAAGGTAGTCCATCCAAGCTGATCCGCTTCAGGTTGGATCCAGTGCCCGTTCCTGAGTTCGAGCCAAGTCGCGCCGTCGCGCCGAACAACGGAGGCCGACTTTGCGTAGAACGTCTGGGCACTGTCGTCGCCTTCGGGCACAAGGACCTCGACATTCCGCCAGGTGTTGTCTTCCGGATCCTTCCCCCCGATATAGACGCGCCAGTCGTTGAATTCCTGTACGGTGCCCGCGGGAAGGACGTCTATGCTCCGGCGGCGCGGCAGGTCCTCCGCCATGAGCGTGCGCAGGTGTGCCACGGACCATGGCTGGATTCGATCCTGGATGATGAAGCACACAAGAGTCAGCACGACGCCCCCCAGGACGACGGGTTGAATCGCGCGCTTGAGCGGGATGCCCGCCGCCTTCATGGCCGTGATCTCGCCATCCTGCGCCAGTCGGCCAAAGGCCAACAAGATGCCCATCATGTAGGTGACTGGAATAATGTACGACACCACCATCGGGAGCGCCAACACGGCCAGCTGGGCCAAGTCCCCCATGGTGATAAAAGCCACGGGCAGTTCCGCGACACGTTCACGCAATTCCCCCGCAACGGCGATGAAGCTCACCACGGTGAGGGAGAGCACCGCCGGCACGGCGATCTCGCGGAGAATATGACGGCTCAAGAGTTTCACGGCGATCCCTGGCGGCCAATACAAACGCGCGCGGAGTCTGGACTTCTGTCGTGTCGCATTATAGCGAATGCCGAGGAGCGATACACGCGCTGACGAATGCCTGGTTGTATGTATTCTTGAGAGCCTTTAGAATGTGTCACCTGCTCGGGATGGCGTATTTGGGGCCGTTCATGGAAAAAGCAGAAGGGTGTCCTCTTGACCACACTGACGTTGATCGGGACGGCGTGCGGACTCTTTTTTGGCTGTCTGATAGCCACGGCAGCGCTCACGCCCGCGGTTATACGCTTGGCATGGAAGGTCGACGCGGTTGACAGAGGCGGCTACCGCAAGATCTCGCGAAGCGCAAGGCCACTCTTGGGGGGCTTGGGAATTGCCGCGCCGCTCATTCTGCTCGGGCTGGCGGCCGCAACGGCAGGATACCTCGTTTTCAGCAATTGGCAATGGATGTGGCGCCACCATAGGGAGATCTTCAGCCCCTTCTACGATTTCGCGTTCAATAGAAAAGACTTCCTGACGTTCGCCGTGGGCGGCGTGGCCATTGTCGCCATAGGCCTGGTAGACGATGCCCGGGGCATGCGGGCCAGATACAAGCTGCTGGGCCAAATCGTCGTCGCCGTGTTCGTCTCCCTGTCCGGCTACGCGCTCACGTCCGTCAATATGCCGCTGATAGGCAACGTGCGCTTTGCATTGTGGCTGGGCGCGTTGCTCTCGACGCTCTGGGTGGTGGGCCTCATCAACGCATTCAATCTAATCGACGGCATCGATGGACTCGCCACGGGAATCGCGCTCATCGGCGCCGGCGCACTCGTCGGACTTGGCATTGTCCAGGGGAACGCGTACCTCACACTTGCCAGCCTCGCTATGGCCGGATGTCTGCTGGCATTCCTCCTCTACAACTTTCCCCCGGCCAAGATCTTCCTCGGCGATACCGGCAGCATGTTCCTGGGATACGCCCTGGCTACCATGGCGCTTATGGGAACTCAAAAATCGGAGGCCGCGGCGATCATTCTTGCGCCCATGCTGGCGCTGGGTTTCCCGATCTTCGAGACGCTGGTGTCAATCTTGAGGCGCTATCTCCGCGGCGCACCGATCTTCGTCGGCGACAACCGCCACACACACCACCGGCTCCTGGAAATGGGTTATTCGCAGCCCAGGGTCGTCCTCACCCTCTACGCCGTGGCGCTGCTCCTGGCCGCGGCCGGCATCATATCTGCCGTTGTGCCGGGACACTCGATCTGGGCGTGGTGTCCCTATGCCTTGTACTGTGGAGCGCTCATTTACATTGCCTGGCTGGCCGGATACCTCCGCCCTACCGGCTTCCGCAAGACCATCGCACGGCGTGAACGCAACAAGGTGTTTCGCGCGCTGGGGCAGTATGCGGCACTCCGCATCAACGACAAGATCGGCGAACGAGCCACCGACCTACTCCTCGAGCTTTGCCGCTACGAACTCGGCCTTCGGCGCCTCGAACTCTGCATGGAGGACGGGACGCGGTTAATGGGTTCGGCCGACGACGAACAAGAGAACGAAACAGAGCCCCCCCAGGAGACACTGCTCGTCAAGTCAGCCGCAGGCGAGAATATCCTGATAGGTTATGCGTTTGCGGCGCCGCCGGACAAGAGTATACGCCAAGACATCTCCGCGTGTTTGGCGGCGATCTTCGACGAAATGAGGACGGACTGACCCACTTCTTTCACACGTGAAAGAGGCCCGGGGACTGTTTGCTCCTTGCTCAATAGGACGAAAGGCCAACCGGTTCAGGCGTCCCCCTCTCGGCTGAGAATGTGCTTGCGGAGAGCCGCCGCGCGCCCGTGGATCGGCTGCAACTCCTTGTCGTCCAAGATGTTCTGAAGATGGGACAACGCGTCTTCGGACTTCCCTTGCTCGTAAAGCACACGTGCGATATCCACATTTGTCTTCGTTGAAGGATTGACGGTGGCCGCCGCCGCGAAATACGCCAACGCCCCGTCCAAGTCGTGCTTCTGATAGCGAAGTAGCCCCAGCGCCTCATTGGCCCAGAGTATTTGTTCCCGGTTGTTCTCGGCATTCGCCTTCGCCAGCCATTCGACCCCGAGCCGCGCCGCCTCCTCGACGTTGCCGTTCCGCGCCAACGCCGTCACGTAGCCGGTGTAGGCCCCAGCCTTTGCGTAGGCGCCCTGGGGCAGCGAGCTGTAGACTTCGATTGCCTCGGCATACCGTCCCTCCCGCATCAAGAGATCGCCGAGAGAAATCCCGCAGATATACCTCTGCTCAACGTGTCGAAAGCGGCCGGACAACGCCCTCCGATATTGCATGACAGCTTGATCGACATTGCCCAGAGCTTCGAGCCGCTTCGCCGCATCCAGGTTGACCTTCGCACAGGCGTCATCGAGGCCGGCGGTCAACTCCTCACCGTAGTTGCCGAAGAGGAATACGAAGACGGCCAGCCCCGCCAAAGCAAGTGCCGTCAACGCCGAGAACGCCGCGTGGCCGCTGAACGCAAGGGGCTTTCCGGACGCATCGGTTAGGGACCGGGCCTTCGCTTCCATCACTTCGCGGAATCCCTCATGTTTCCCGTTTACAGAAGGCTGGGCCGGACTGACAAGCGCCAAGAGGACACCCGGCCACCGGGCTCACGGCGCCGCCTCAAACCGGCGGTTGCAGCGCCTCACCACCTCGCGAGCCCCATCGCTGCTCACGCCGCGCGATCCACGTCAACAACCGCTCCGTCAATCGAAGCCGCACCTCCCGCGCTTCCGGTTTTGGCCAGAGATTCTCCAATTCCAGAGGATCCTTCACCATATCGTATAGCTCCCCCTCGATGGCCTCGCCGGGGGCGTGCAAGATACTCAGTTTGTACCGCTCGTCGCGAATCATCGTGGCGTTGATGGGCGGATCCCAATACTTGTGGCCTTGGGAAATTCCGGTGTTTCGATAGCAGCAGATCACTTCTTCATGAACGCGGGCTGCCTCACCCGCCGCAAGCGGGAGCAGATTGCGCGCATCCGGCATCCGCGCCGCGATGTCCTCAGCCGGCATGCCCGCCGCCGTGAGCACCGTCGCGGCGATATCGTTAGGCTGAACAAGAGCCGGCACACGCACCCCGCCACGGAATCGGGCAGGCCATCGCATGAGCAACGGAACACGTACGTTAGGATCGAAAAAGAACGCTCCTTTCACCAGTAGGCCGTGATCGCCCAGCATATCGCCATGGTCGCTCATGAACAGAACCAGCGTGTTCTCGGCCAATCCCGCCTCGCTCAAGACGTCGAGCACTCTTCCAAACTCGAGGTCGGAGTAGGCCACCGAGGCGTGGTAGCCATGCCGCATCTTCCGCAGGTCGGCATTAGAGAACGAGTCTATGTCCCCCAAATAGGAGCCGTGGCGCTCCCTGTCAACATACGTGGGCAGGCCGGCGTCAGACGGCCCCGCCGCCACAGGATCAGGAATGGCGTCGGCATCCACCAGATCGCCCATCTCTTTCGGATAGTGTTCATAGGGATTATGGGGCTCGAAGATGCTCATCATGCAGAAGAAGGGCTCTGAGGCAGCGTTCCGGTTGCGTATGAAGTCGATGGTGCGCTCCGCCGCCCAGTGCGACATATGCACTTCTTGCCGTGGGTGAAGCAGCCGGCGACGCCCCCGTTTCAATTCTTCATAGAAGTCCGGATCGCGATCCTTGAGCCATCGCGCGTAAGCCTGGTAAGGAGCATCCATGTTGAGACTGCCCTCGAGGCAGGGCTCGTAGACATCAAAGCCATCGTGAGGGTGCCTCTCATATCCTTCGGTGTGGATCGAGGAAACGTGAAGTTTGCCGAAAAGAGCGGTCGTATAGCCCAGGTCCTGGAGCCGTTCGGTATAAAGCACCTCGTCCTTGGGCAGGTTATCGTACAAGCGATATACGCCGTGTTCGGGAAGGTGTTTGCCGGTAAACATGCTCGCGCGTGAGGGGGTACATATCGGATTGTTCGCGTAGCAGCGCTCGAACACGACGCCTTCGGACGCGAGTCGATCTAGATTCGGCGTATGAGCAAACGGGACGTCATAGCATCCGAGCGAATCGTATCGCTGCTGGTCGGTCATGAGGACAAGGATATTGGGACGCTGCCGAGACATGAGAACTCCTTCAAGCCGTGTAGGCGACGCTACGTTCCAGGCAACAAACGAGCAGCCAGGAAACACTCAAGAGCATACCGCGAACACGAACCGACATGCCAGCCGACCGACGACGACACACGCTGGCCCGCCTGCAAAGAGGCATGGAGAACATGGCCGTCCAGCGTAGAGGGCATCTCGCCGCTGCCGGCTGCGTGAGGACTTATCGAAGCGACGGGCGATACGGCGAGCGGGGAAAGCTCAGTCCGTTTCATCCTTGAACCGTTTTGCGCCGTAATAGAGCAAGCCACCGGCCAGACACAGACAGACGATGGGCGGCCACAGGCCACTCCGGTTGGGGTGGGTGGAACACGCCATGGGATACTTCTTGCGATAGTAGATGGGGATGTGGTCGCCTACCTCAAGGGCAACCGGCAGGACAAGGTTGCTTGTGATACCGTCATACTCGATCTCGTAGCGCATCACAGCGGTACCGCCCCCCGACAAGTTCCAGGTTCGGCTGGTTTGCTGTTTGACCTGCGCCACGGTATGGACTGTATCGTGCCATATTTGGAACTGCTTCCAGCCCAGACCCAGCGCGATACTCAACAGCGCGAGGCCTGCAATCACGCAGATCATTCCAGGCCTACCTGCCCCTTGGTTATATTCTCCAAACATCCGTGATGTCGCGGCAGCTTTCATGACGGTCCTACAGCCTCCCAGCAGCAACCTCTGTGTTCTTTACAAGACGCATTCTAGTATCAGCGCCTGCGATCGTCAATGCCGCCTCTTGCCGGCAAGTCTTCGGTTCTGAACGCCCGAATACTCATTGATCAGTGCCGGGGCATCCATTACACTGCGTCCAAGCAGGGAAATGGCTCCGTGGGGAGGACTCGACATGAAATATATCTTCCTTCTGGCTTCACTGGTGGCCCTTGTGGCTGGCTGCGGCCCGGCGCCTGGCCCAAGCGAGACGGCAGGGGCTGGGAATGCGGAGGGAACGCCGGAGGCAACGGCGTCCGACGCAGCGCGTTCGGCATTGACGGTGGCCTTTGTCACGAACAACCCTTCAGACTTCTGGAAGATCGCCGAAGCCGGCACCCGGAAGGCGGAGAGGGAACTTGGCTGCAAGGTACTCTTCCGGATGCCACCAAATGGCACGGCCCAAGAACAGCAGCAGATTATCCAGGACCTCCTGGCGATGGGCGTGGCCGGCATAGCGATTAGTCCCAAGGACCCCGTCAATCAGACAGAGCTGCTGAACGACGTCGCGGCAAAGGTCCACCTTATCACGCAGGATTCGGACGCGCCGGAAAGCAATCGGGCCTGCTATATTGGCACAAACAACGTCCAGGCCGGCCGGGCCGCGGCGGAGCTGGTCAAGCGCGCCCTGCCGGATGGCGGAAAAATCGCCCTCTTCGTAGGTTCCATGGACGCGCAGAACGCACGCGATCGCAAACGCGGACTTGAGGAAGGTCTGGAAGGCGCCGGCATCGAGGTGATCGGCACATGGACTGATGAGACAGACCGCGCCAAGGCCATGGCCAACGTCCAAGACACGCTTATCACACACCCGGATGTGGGATGCCTCGTCGGCCTCTGGGCATACAACGGCCCGGCCATTCTTAACGCGGTGCGGGACTCGGGCAAACTCGACCAGGTGAAAATCGTCTGCTTCGACGAGGAGGACGAGACCCTCCAAGGCGTCTTGGACGGCCACATTGTCGGCACCATCGTCCAGCAGCCCTTCGCCTTCGGCTACCAGTCCGTCCGCCTGCTATGCGAATTGGCCGCGGGCGACGAGTCCCGCGTTCCTCCGAATAAGCAGATCTTCATCGATGTGCTCAGCGTCACGCAGGAAAAGGCGGCCGCCTTCTGGGCGCAGCTTAAGGAGCTGACGGGAAAATCGTGAGAAAGACGCTGGGGCTGGTCGGAATTCTCGTCGTCCTGGTCGTCGGAACGTATGTCTGGGAGCACTCCACCCGGGGCAGCAGCGTCTTCCTGAGCGCCGAAAACCTGCGCAACCTATTCACGTGGATCGGGCTTTTCGGCATACTGAGCCTGGGCCAGGCCATCGTCATCATCACCGGAGGCATCGACCTATCCGTCGGCAGTGTCGTAGCCTTGGTCGGGATCGTCACGGCCATGGCGCTGGGAAAGGGCGTGCCACCCATTCTCGTCATACCCGCCGTGCTCGCACTCGCAGCGGGCATCGGCCTTTGGCACGGCTGGCTCGTCACCAAAGTCCGCATCCAGCCCTTCGTCGTGACGCTCTGCGGCCTGTTCTGCTATCGCGGCATCACGCGGCTAATCGCCTCTGATTTCAGTCAAGGTTTCGGCACCTCGTATCCAAGGCTCCGTCTGCTGGGCAAGGGATTTGTGGCCGGCAACATCCCCATCCCCTTCCTGATCCTGCTGGCCTTCGCAGCGCTCATCGCTGCCTACCTCCACTTCTCGGTGCAGGGACGCCACCTATTCGCGCTCGGCGCCAACGAGGAGGGCGCGCGGTTCAGCGGCATTCGAACCGACCGTGTGAAGATCCTCGCCTACGTGCTCTGCACCCTCATCACGGCCATCGGGGGACTCCTCATCGCCTTCAAGGTGAATTCCATGGGCCCGGCCGTGCATGGGGGATTCTATGAACTCTACGCCATTGCGGGGGCTGTCTTGGGCGGATGCAGCCTGCGCGGGGGCGAGGGCAACGTGGCAGGCGTACTGGTAGGCGCATCCTTGATCCAAGTGCTTCGCAACCTCGTCAACATCCTGTCCATTCCGAGCGAACTCGAGTACGTCGTGATCGGCGGGGCGATTCTCCTCGGTATCTGCGCGGACGAATTGTTCCGGCGCCGCTCCATGCGGGTGGTACGCCAGTAGTGCTTGTCGCCCCCCGCTGACGACTCTTGGCTTGCCCGACAAGTCCCGCGCATACCGAACACACTGCTTTATAAGGACTTGGGACACGCCATGATGGGCACTCCGCCCACCTAGTCGATTCGACATCGTCCCCCCCAATGTGCTATAAGCCGCAGGCCGGGTGTCCTGTGGTGCCTGAACTCATCGGTTCCGATCTCAGAGCCCTTCGAGCGTCATCCCGTACTTTCTCATAACTGTCTTCAACGTAGCTGGTGGACTATGGCCAATCCGCTCATACTCGTCACAAACGACGACGGTATCCAGGCCCCCGAACTGGCCATCTTGGTCGAAGCGTTGGCCGGGGTCGGCGACATCGAGGTCTACGCGCCGGATCGTCAGCAGAGCGCCGTCGGCCACGGCGTGTCCCTCCACCGCCCTTTGCGCGCCACCCGGCTAAGACCCGGATGGCATATGGTGGACGGCACCCCGACGGATTGCGTGATGCTGGCCGTCCGCGACCTCCTCGGACGCCGGCCCGACCTCGTCGTGTCCGGCATCAATCCGGGAGCCAATCTCGGCGATGATGTGACTTACTCCGGCACCGTGGCCGGCGCGTACGAGGGCATGATGCTGGGCCTCCCGTCATTTGCGGTTTCGGACGTCAGCTACCAGCCAAAGCACCTTGAGACAGCGGCCCGCTTCGCTGCTAACCTGGCCCGCAGACTCCTGGAACAAGTCCTGCCGGAAAACACTGTCCTGAATGTCAATGTGCCCGACGTGCCCTACCAGGCGCTCCAAGGCGTTAAGGTCACTCGAATGGGCCGGCGTGATTACAAGGACGAAATCATCACCCGAGAGGATCCCCGGGGAGGGACGTATTACTGGATTGGCGGGGCTGAGCCAAGCCATGTGCCGGCTCCCGGCACCGATTTCGAGGCGATCGAAGGCGGCTTTGTCAGCATCACCCCCCTTCATCGCGATTTGACGAATCACGAGGCAATACGCCCGCTCGAAATGTGGGGGATGCCCCTGTGAGACAGGAAACGATCGATGCCGTGGCGCAGTACCTGCCGCCCCCTCTCACGACACTCGTTGTGGCGGCGCTGCCCATCGTGGAACTCCGTGGTGCGTTGCCCTATGCACTGACCTTGGGCGGCCTGCCCCTGTGGAAAGCGTATATGCTGTCGGTTATCGGCAACATGATGCCCATTCCCTTCATCATTTGGTTTCTCGAACCTGCAACGGACTTCCTGCGGCGTTGGAAACTGGGAGAGCGTTTCGTCTCCTGGCTCTTCGCCCGCACCCGGCGCAAGGGAGAAAAGATACAGCGCTATAAGGCCCTGGGCCTGATCCTGTTTGTCGCGGTGCCCCTCCCTGTGACAGGCGCTTGGACCGGGAGCCTGGCCGGACACATCTTCGGCCTGAAGGCCCACAAGACTTTCTTTGCCTGCTTGGCAGGCGTTTGCATCGCCGGCGTGGTGGTGGCCATCGTCACGCTCGGTATCAAGGAAGTTTTCTCGTTCATACTTGGCGGCTAGGGAATGCCGCGCACCGCAGCGGCGTTCATGTCCGCCGCTGTAGATAGAAGGAGTCTGATGCTATGTGCGGAATCGTAGGCTATATTGGCGAGAAGAACGCAGTCGAGATCATCATGTCGGGCCTGCACCGGCTCGAATACCGCGGCTATGACTCCGCGGGCGTCGCGGTGATTAAGGACGGCGAACTCGAGTGCGTCAAGAGCCTCGGCAAACTCGTCGTCATGGACGCCAAGCTGGAAGAAAGCCATCTCGAAGGGCCGTTGGGCATCGGGCACACGCGCTGGGCCACACACGGCGTACCGAGCGAGGTGAATTCGCATCCCCATTTCGACGGCCCCAAGGAGATCGCCGTCGTCCATAACGGCATCATCGAGAATTTCCAGGAGCTTCGCGAACAGCTCCAGGCCGAAGGCGTCGAGTTCCGCAGCCAGACGGACACGGAAACCATCGCCCACCTCGTGCGCAAGTACTATAGCGGCGACCTATTCAAGGCCGTGAAGCGCGCCCTCCACGATGTCGAAGGCGCCTACGCTATTGGCGTCGTGTGCAAGGACCATCCCGACCTGCTTGTGGCCGCGCGCCACGGCAGCCCGCTCATCGTGGGCCTGGGCGAAGGCGAGGCTTTCATCGCCTCCGACGTGCCCGCCATCATGAAGTTCACGCGCGAGGTACTCTACATCGACAACGGCCAGGTCTGCGAGCTCAGGCGCGACGGCTACACCATCGAGGATATCGACGGCAATCCCGTCGTTCTCGAGGTGAAACACGTGGACTGGGACGACGCCGCGGCCGAGAAGGAGGGCTATCCCCACTTCATGCTGAAGGAAATCAACCAGCAGCCCGACGTCATCCGCAACACGCTGCGCGGCCGCGTCAAGGAAGGATCGGAAGAGGTCGTCCTCGAAGACATGAACATCGACGAGGAGGAACTCAAAGCCTGCCGGAAGATCACCATCGTCGCCTGTGGCACAGCCTGGCACGCGGGCATGGTGGGCAAGTACCTCATCGAGAAGTTCGCCAAGGTGCCCGTCGAACTCGACCTCGCTTCGGAATACCGCTACCGCGATCCCATCGTACCGCCGCACACCATCATGATTCCGGTGTCGCAGTCGGGCGAGACCGCCGATACGCTCGAGGCGATCCGCATCGCCAAGAGCCGCGGCGCCAAGGTGGCGTCCATCGTCAACGCCGTCGGATCGAGCGTCGCGCGCGAGTCCCACGGCGTCGTGTACCAGCACGCCGGCCCGGAAATCGGCGTCGCCTCGACCAAGGCGTATACGTCTCAGTGCACCGCGTTTTCGCTGTTCACCATCTGGCTAGCCGAGACACGCGGCGTCATGGACAAGGCCCAGGCCAAGAAGATGATCGCCCACCTGCGCGAGCTTCCCGAGAAGATCCAGTGGGTTCTCGACAACCAAGAAGACATCGTCCGCTGCTCGAAGGACCCGAAATACATGGAGGCCGAGAGCGCCCTCTACCTCGGCCGCAGCTACAACTTCCCGAGCGCCCTCGAAGGCGCCCTCAAGCTCAAAGAGATCAGCTACATCCACGCCGAGGGCTACGCCTCCGGCGAGATGAAGCACGGGCCCATCGCCCTTGTCACCGACAAGCTCCCCGTCGTCAGCGTCGCCGTCCAGGGCGACACCTACGACAAGGTGGTGTCGAACATCCAAGAGATCCGCGCCCGCAGCGGCATCTGCCTCAACGTGGCCACCATCGGCGACGAAGACATCAAGGCCCACAGCGAGGACATCCTATACGTGCCCGAGTGCTACGAGCCCTTTGCCCCCATCCTCGTTGCCGTGCCGCTCCAACTCCTCGCGTACTACATCGCCGCCAATCGCGGGTGCGATGTCGATCAGCCCAGGAACCTCGCCAAGAGCGTCACGGTCGAATAGGCACCGACAGTTATCTTCTCCTCCTGCCGTCTCTGCCTAACGGACGGCAGGAGGAGAAGTGCGCGGATCGCCACGCTTGTGACAAAATTCGTCACATTCCGACACGAATTGGGGAATGCCGCCCAAACACTCCCAAGATCACCCAAGCGCAATAACTATGTAAACCCTTCGCCAAAAATGATTTAACCACCACTTGGGCACTATGGCGCAGAACTTGCTCTCTTTTCATGGGGAGTTATTGGTTATGGACAGAAGGCAGGTGAGGCCTCAGTAAGGCGGCCAGCGCCTTAAGGAGACATGTCATGAAAACGTCGGCAGGTTTCACGCTGATCGAGCTAATGCTCGTGGTCGCCATCATCGCCGTGATAGCGGGCATCGCCATCCCCCAGTTGGTTCGCTCGCGCGCTGGCGCGAATGAATCCAACGCCATCGCGGCCCTGCGCACCATCTCCCAGGCACAAACCGCGTTCAGGGACAACTATCGTAGGTATGGCCAGTTGCAGGAACTCGACGATGACGACCCGCCCTATATCGCGGAGGAACTGGCCGATGGCGAAAAACAGGGATACAAGTTCGTCACCGCCGCCGTGACAAAATTCGAGTATCAGTGCGTCGCCACGCCCATCGTCCCCGGCAAGACGGGCACGCGTTCCTTCTGCGTCGACGAATCGGCCTCGATCTACGAAGGCACATGCGCGTCGGGCACGCCGATCGAATAGCCACCCACCTCGGCACCAAGCACGGCCAAACGCGCCTCAGAGAACGTCCCACGCTCTGCGGTTGATGTCCCGCACGTGTTTTCCATACGCGCGCCGCACTTGATCCGCCATCATCTTTTCCCTATGTTACTGTCTGTTTTTCTTGTCCTCGAAGCGCGCAGTTGCCACAACTACACATGAAGGAGAAGCATTACCATGGCTCGGGAGCTGAATTTCGCGGTTGTCGGATTGGGCATGGGGCGCCATCACTGCAAGGCGATTCAAAGCGCTAAGGGCGCCAACTTGGCCGCCGTTTGCGATATCGACGAGAAAAGGCTCAAGCAGGCCGTCAAAGAGTACGACTGCAAAGGCTACACATCATACAAGGAGATGCTCAAGGATAAGAGCATCGACTGCGTCAATGTCGTCACCGAGAGCGGTACTCACGCCAACTTCGGCATCGCCGCGGCCAAGGCAGGCAAGCACATCATCGTGGAGAAGCCCGTCGACATCACGCCGGCGCGCATCAAACCACTTCGCGAGGCCGTGAAGAAGGCCGGCATCAAGGCCGGCTGCATCTTCCAGTCGCGGTTCAGAAACTGTAATATTCTCATCCGCAAGGCGATCCAGAAGGGGAAGATGGGCCAGTTGATCGGGGCGCACGCGTATCTGCCTTGGTTTCGGGCTCAGAGTTACTATGAAGGGCCCCACGGCTCGTGGAAAGGTACCTGGAAGCTGGACGGTGGCGGCAGCCTGATGAACCAAGGCATCCATACCGTCGACCTCATCCAATGGCTCGCAGGCCCCGTCAAAAGCGTGTGCGGCTTCTATGGCGTCTACAACCACAAGATCGAAGCGGAAGATCAGACGGTGGCCATTCTGAAGTTCGAGAACGGGGCGCTCGGCACGCTGTTTTCCACGACGTGCGCCATTCCCGACAAGGGCCAGCGCCTCTACATGTACGGTACCAAGGGCTCGTTCATGCAGTCGGGCTCAGGCCTCGAATTCTACGAGATGGACGCTCCGAAGCAGCGGCAACGCATGATGGAACTCTTCGGCGAAGGGAAAAAGGCCGACGTGGCCAGCAAGGATCCGATGGCGGTTTCAGCCGACGGCCACATGTTGATCGTCGAGGATCTCGTCAAAGCGATACGGAATGATCGCGAACCGGCCATCACCATCGAGAGCGCTTCCCATGCCGTCGAGATCGCGTGCGCCGTCTTCAAGTCATCGCGAACGGGCAAGGAAATCAAGATCAGCGACATCCGCAAATAGAAGAACCATCCAGCAACTGCACCTGTGGCTCGCCGCTTCGCGGCGAGCCACTGTCTTATGGGGGTCTTCCTACCGGCCTAGAGCGATTGAGGAAATACCCCCGTGTCCGCCGCAGCTTGGATCTGCAAGACAATTCGGCTGCTCTCGAGAACACGTGCCGTATGCAAGCCGTCGAGATTGGGCCGGCCGCCTATCTCGCTGAGGAAATCCTCCAGATAGCCACCGGGGCGGCCCGGGCCGATGGGCACGTTGCGAGGCTCCTTCTCGTCCTTGTGGTACACCGTGATGGTGTTCGCCGTATTGCAGAGTTCGGCGTATCCTTCGGAGCCGTATAGCTCGAATCGCCAGTAGGCCGGCAAGACGTAGCCGTGGCTTTCCGGCGTCAAGTAGGAGACATCCCCGAGCACCCCGCCGTCGTTGTCGAGCCGGAGCATCATCTGGGCGCCGTCCTGGAAAAAGGGACATTCCTTCAAACGCGCATTCCAGGCCCGGGCGGCCGTAACCTCGACGATGCGGCGGCCCGTCGCCCACGGGATATAATCGATGGCGTGGATGGCCAAGTCATTAATCGTGCCGCCGTGCTTTCCCTCCTCGAAATACCATTGCGGGCGTTTGCCATAGTTCAGAGGATGCTGGCCCGAGAACGATACGGTGTGAACTTCGCCGATGGCGCCGTTCTGAAGCACCTCGCGGAGCGTGCGAAACACCGCGCCGTTCGGCAGGTCCAGTTGGCAGCCGACGCATAGGCTTCTCTCACGGGCCAACGCCTCAATCCGCTCCAAGTCCGCAAGCCGAGTGCAGATCGGTTTGTCGGCGATGACGTGGTGTCCTGTCTCCAACGCCCGCGCCAGGTCATGCCCGCGCCGCCCGTAGTAGCCGCCGCAGGCAATCACATCGCACTCGACTTCCGAGAGCATGGCCTCGTAGTCATTGTGCGTGACGGGCACGTCCCGCCCGGCAAGTCCCTCGCGCGTCTCCACATCCTCCTCACACGCCCCCGCAATCTCCAGGTCTTCCCGCTCTTGGGCCAGCTTGTACAGGGAGAAGATGTGCCCGTGTCCCAATCCCGCGAACGCTATGCGCAGTGCCATGACTGTAGGTATCCTTTCTCATGATTGCCTGATGATCCGGCGGCGCCGCGCGATTGGCAAGTCGGCCACCAGGTTGTTCCTGGCGCGCGGGATTGATATGATCCGCGTCGCGCGATGATTTACTACTATCTCTATATGGGGCTGCTGGTGCTGGCGCTCGTGCTCTGGGCGGTCGTGGCCTTGCGCGATGACGGCTCCGACGGCCCACCCGACAAACGGGACTGAGTGCCGCGCCCGGACTTCTCCCAAAGACTTGCGGCTGCCGTAGCTCCGCGCGTCCTCACGTGCGCGCGGCCGGCGCCATGAGTCCCATGATCTTCCGTAGGCCCGTTTCCGCCACCACCTTCGGATCCTGCTCCCAGTGCTCCCGATTGAACAGCTCCAGCGACAGCGGCCCCGTGTAGCCGATGCCCTTGAGCGACTCCAGAACCTGCCGCAGGGGCAAGATACCATCGCCGGGATAGATGCGGTGCTGATCGCCGAGTTCCTCGCGGGGCGGCGACGCGGGAACATCATTCCAATGAAAATTGGCGATGAAGGCGCCGTCCAAGTGGCAAAGGCCATCGAATCCCGAACCGCCGCGGTAGAGATGGAATGTGTCGGCGATAAGACATGCGTCGGCGTCGCAGGCGTCAACGGCCACGGCGCAGGCCTGTCCCAGCCGGTGCACCCCTTTGAAAAAGCCCACGAACTCGAAGGCCACCACCAGGCCATATTCCTCACGGCCGATTTGGAGCAAATCCCGATAGCGATCCGCGCCCCATTTCAAGTCAAAATCGGCCCGATCGGGGGCGGGGATGGCAGCCACATGCTGTGAGCCGATGGCGGCGCACATGCGCATCCGGTTCCGCGTAGCGGGGAGAGACGCCTGCCAGGCGTCCTCGCCCGCTGGCATGCATTCCCAAAGCCCGATCACATTCGGCACGAACAGCCCTTTGTCGCGGATCTGCCGGCCCAAAGCGTTGAGATCGCCGCCTTCGGCTTCGTACTTCTCGAGATCTTCGACCCACGGCTCGATGCCGTCGTAGCCGGCTTCAGCGGCGGCATTGATCTTGTCCCGCAGCGACGCGGGCCGAATGGTGCTCGTGTTGAGGACGATGGGCCAAGGGCTGACGCCCCCCTGATAGCGCGCCACCGGCTTCGCATGTGTACAACTCGCCGCCAGCGCGAGGCCGGCCCCGGCGCCGCTTCGGAGAAATGCCCTTCGATCCATATCAGCCTCCTATCATCACAATCCGCCCCTTCGCACGCGGCATTCTGCCACAGGTGGCAAGGTGAGGAAAAGGGCACCGGGCCGCTCCTTGTCAATCCACGTGGTTCTTGCGCATACTCTCAGCGGTAGCGAAGAGGACGGCTCTATGAGCATACGAGCATGGATCGATGAGGCGCGGCAAGCCTGCCTGGCGGATGCGCTCGAATTCCTCCGGGCGCGAGGATTCTGCGATACCTGGGAGGAGATGAACGCGCTGGCCGGGGAGTGGTCGGCCCATGTCGCCTCGACATTCGACCCCGCCGAACCAGAGCCCTTCTACCACACATGGAACGGGCGAGCAGGCGCGGCAAACATCCCAACTAACATTCTGGATCAATTCACACGCGACTATATCGTAGCGGCGCTGATGCTGGTTGTTGCCCCGCCATACACTTTCGCGGGGAATCTGTTGGATTTCGGCTGCGGGACAGCGGCGCTCTCTCTCGCTTGGCGGGCCGATTTCGCGCCGCGTTCGCGGTTATTCCTGGCGGATATGGACAACTTGCCGCGCGAGTTCGTGAAGTACCGGATCGATAAGCGCCAGGACAAGGACGTTCGCCTCGTCTCCGTCGACCTCCGTGACATCGCCGATAACAGCCTGGACCTCATCCTCTGCATCGATGTGCTCGAGCACCTGCGGACGCCCTCGGACACCTTCCGGCTGCTCGACAGGAGGCTGAAAAGCGGAGGCGTACTGATTCTCGAGGCGCCTTGGAGCGATCAAGGGGAACACCTGGCCTGTGCGCCCGTCGACTGGGAGACAAACGGCGGTGCGGAGCTGTTGGAAGCCCGCTACCACCGCTTTGGGCGTATGGCCTCCGGCATCCCGCTTTCGGGCCTCTACTGGAAGAAGCTCTCCGTCTAACAGTTAGAGCACGCCGTATTTCGACAGCCGCAACATCGCCGCCTCGGAGCGATCCGTTTGCGGCTCATAGCCCGGCAACGGCTTGATCTGGGTGTGATAGGCGTCCAGGAACCAGTGCGGCTGCGGGAAGTACTCATCTTCCATTTCGGCCGGGGGCACAATCCAGTTGTGCGCGCCGAGCACGCAGACGGGGGCGTCCAGATGATCGAAGGCCATCTGGGTGAGTTGCCCCGCGATGGTGTGCAGGTAACTGCCCCGCTCGCAAGCGTCGCTGGCGAGGATGACCTTGCCGGTCTTCTTCACCGAGTTGATGAGAATCTCGTAGTCGAAAGGCACAAGACTCTGCCCGTCAATGAGTTCAACGGAAAGCCCGAACTCGCCCTCAAGGCGCTGCGCG
The DNA here is from genome assembly GCA_963674865.2 of Candidatus Hydrogenedentota bacterium. Classification (GTDB taxonomy): domain Bacteria; phylum Hydrogenedentota; class Hydrogenedentia; order Hydrogenedentales; family SLHB01. Next base: position 837,799 of record CAXXYE010000009.1, on the reverse strand, counting down.
GCTTCCCATGCCCGGTAGAGCGTCGCGCCGTAGGTTAGGATAGTCAGATCTTTGCCTTCCTTGAGCACCTCCGGCACGCCGATGGGCACCGTGTAGTACTCCTCGGGCACACCGCCCGCGTGGAAGATCTCCGTCACATCGTAGATGGGCTGGCTCTCAAAAAACACGACAGGATCGCTCCCGCGCAGGGCCGAGGCCATGAGCCCCTTGGCGCTGTAAGGCGTGGCCGGGAACACGACCTTGAGTCCGGGCACGTGCGCCGTCAACGCCGTCCAGTCTTGTGAGTGCTGCGCGCCGTACTTATTGCCCACTGATACGCGCAGGACAACGGGCATCTTGCAGTAGCCGCCGGACATAGCCTGCCACTTCGGCAGTTGATTGAAGACCTCGTCGCCGGCGCGGCCCATGAAGTCACAGTACATAAGCTCGGCGAGGGCGCGGCCGCCCTCGAGGGCATAGCCAACTGCCGTGCCCACGATGGCGCCTTCGGAGATCGGGGAGTTGAACAAGCGATGGTACGGCAGCGCCTCGGTGAGGCCGCGGTACACGGCAAAGGCCCCGCCCCAGTCTCGATTCTCCTCGCCCCAGGCGGCCAGCCGCGAGTCGCGATAGAAATGGTGCAAGATGGACTCGAAGATGGCGTCGCGGAAACTGACGGCCTTGGATTCCTTGAGCACGGCCCCCGCCGCATCCAAGCCGTAGCGCGACTTCTTCGCGAGCTGCTTGACGCGCGGAATCTCCTCCATGGAGATCAGGACGTCGTCCTCGCGCTCGAGGCCCGGCAGTTCCTCCTCCGGCGCGTTCGAGAACATGAACGTGGCCAGGCCGGCTTCCGAGCCAAGCGCCATGCGGGGGGAGACGCTCAGGTCGGTGGCCAGTTTGCATGCCTTTGCCACCTTCCGCTGCGCATAGGCGCCTACAGTATCGAGGACGTCCTGCGTCGCGACGCCTGCGGATACGAGCTTCTCGCCGAACTCTGTGATGGGATCCACCTCACGCCACATATCGATCTCTTCGCGTTCGCGATAGGAAGACTGATCGCTTGGCGAATGGCCCGTCTGGCGATAGCATACTACCTCCAGCAAGACGGGGCCGCCGCCTTCCGCGATAGTCTGCTTCTTGCGCTTGTACGCCTCGGCAAGACTCAACGGATTATTGCCGTCCACGCATTCGGCGTGCATGTTGTCCGGATTGACGCCCGCGCCGATCCGGGCAACGCGGTCGAAGCCCATCGTTTCCCCGATAGGCTGCCCGCCCATACCGTAGAAGTTGTTCATGATGTTGTAGATGATTGGCAGCCCGCCGTGGAAATCCTCGTCCCACAGGTTGGAGAACTGGCCCATCGCTGCAAATCCAAGGCCCTCCCACACGGGGCCGCACCCCAGCGATGCGTCGCCGATATTCGCGACGGCGATCCCGGATTGCCTCCGTATCTTCTTGAACAGCGCCGCGCCAGTGGCGATGTCCCCGCTACCGCCAACGATCGCGTTATTCGGATAGATGCCGAAGGGCGTGAAGAACGCGTGCATCGAGCCGCCCATACCGCGATTAAAACCGGTTTCCCGTCCGAATATCTCTCCGAGCAGGCCGTAAAGGAGGAAATCGATGCCCAATTCCTCCTCCTCATCCGTCGCGAAAACGCCCTTCTTACCTCCGTCCATATACGCGGCCTTCAACGGCTCCCCGGCTTCGCGCCCCTCGACGGCGCGCAGGATGACGCCGTCGAAATAGCTTGTCATGATCTCGGTGAGGCGATCTCCCTTGAGTTCGTCCACGGCCCGAAGACCCTTGGCGATGATCTCACCGTGGCTTCGATGGCTCCCGTAGATGTGATCCTCGACGTTCAGGTGGAAGCACTCGCCCACGGCCGCGCCCTCCTGCCCAATCGAGAGATGGGCCGGGCCGAGGTGTTTGTATTCGATGCCCTGGTACGCCCCGAGCTTCTTGATCTGATCGAGCATTGTCTCGAACTCGCGGATGAGCACCATATCCCGGTAGACGCGCAGACACCGGGCGCCGGTGAGATCGGCGTTCTCTGCAAGTTCCTCGGACAGAGTACGCTGATAGGTGTTAACGGGGATGCTCCCAAGTTCAATCGCACCGGATTTCCGGACTTCCTCGGGAACCACCATGAGCCGCTTCGTCATGACTTCGTGCCTTCCTTGTCTATCTCGAATAATACGCCTGATTCAGAGAAATGCCGTGAATCGGCAGGAGGATAAGCGCCTCTCCGCAATCGCCGGATGACTCAACGGTGCCGCGCACACGGCACTTGGATACGACGCCGCCTTCCGAAAGCGATTCACCGGATGGGTGAGGCCAACCTTTTCGACAGTGTCTTTGTTTCCAATGACTTGACGCGCGGCACAATCGGCAACCCGGCCACCGGGGCCTCTGCGTCAAGAACGCGCGCATTATAGCAAAATCGCCTCGGCAAATGTTCACGCGCGGCCCCAAAGACCTCGGAAGACGCTATTCACTCGTCGTTCCGAGCCCGGCGCTGCCTTTGATCCCTCCCGGTGAAATCATTACCATAAGCGCCTCTACCGTACCAAGGTCTCAAGGAGGCAACCTGTGTGTAACAACGCCATTGCCGCGTACCTCGCCAGTATCTCCCCCGCCGAAGCCGATGCCGGCGCGTTGGGACTCATCGCCAGCCTGACGGAGGTCGCGAAAACAGCTCCCAAAGTCGCGCGAGCCATCGTCCACGAGTTCGCCGACCAGCGCAGCCACCTTAAGCTCATTGCCAGCGAGAATTACTCCTCCCTTGCCGCCCAACTTGCCATGGGCAACCTGTTGACGGACAAGTACGCAGAGGGCTTTCCCGGCCACCGGTTTTATGAAGGCTGCGAGAACATCGACGACGTCGAGGCCTACGCCTGCGAAGAGGCGCGGAAGCTGTTCAAATGCGACCACGCCTATGTCCAGCCTCACAGCGGGGCCGACGCCAACCTCATCGCCTACTGGGCCATCCTGGGGGCGCGTGTCGAGACACCGGCTATGGCCGAACTCGGCACGAAGGACCCCGCCGCCCTATCCCGTGAGGACTGGGAAAAGCTCCGTCACGCCATGGGCAACCAACGGCTCCTAGGCATGGACTATTACTCGGGAGGTCACCTGACGCACGGCTACCGGCGCAATGTGTCCGCCAGAATGTTCGATGCGTACAGTTACGGCGTCAATTCCGAGACGGGCCTTCTCGACTATGACGAACTCGAGCGCATGGTGCTCGATATCAAGCCGCTCATTTTTCTTGCCGGCTACAGCGCCTATCCCCGGGCCATCGACTTCGAGCGCCTGCGCGCAATCGCGGACAAGGCAGGCGCCGTGTTCATGGTCGATATGGCCCACTTCGCCGGACTTGTCGCCGGGGGCGTCTTCGAAGGCACGAGCAATCCCATTCCATACGCGCACGTCGTTACATCGACCACCCACAAGACGCTCCGGGGCCCCCGGGGCGGGATCGTGCTATGCACCAGCGAGTTCGCGGAATTCGTCGACAAAGGCTGTCCGCTCGTCATCGGCGGGCCTTTGCCCCACGTCATCGCCGCCAAGGCTGTCGCCTTCACCGAGGCCAACCGGCCCGAGTTCAAGACATACGCCCAGGCCATCGTGCGTAATGCGCGCGTCCTCGCCGAGGCGTGCCTAAGCGAAGGGCTGGACGTAGTTACCGGCGGCACGGACAATCACCTGCTTCTCATCGACGTGCGCGGTTTCGGATTGACGGGACGACAGGCGGCGGGCGCGATGCACGAATGCGGCATCACCCTAAACTTCAACTCGTTGCCCGGCGACCCCAATGGCCCCTGGTATACGAGCGGAATGCGCATCGGCACGCCCGCGATAACCACCCTTGGCATGGGCGCCGAGGAGATGAGTGAGATCGCATCGTTACTCAAGCACGTGCTTGCACATACGACGCCGCGGCTCGTCGACTCGGGCCCGAGGGCGGGGCAGCCGAGCCGGGCGCGCTACGAGATCGGCCAAAGAGCCACTGAAGAGGCAAGGGCGCGGGTGCAGGCGCTTCTCGACAAGTTCCCCCTCTACCCACAGCTTGACCTGGCGTTCCTCGAACGGCACTTCACGTAGTCCGGGAGCCCGGCCCAAAAACTACGTTTTGTCCAGTTCCTTTGTCAGATAGTCGAAAGCCGTATCGACATCATCGCAGAAGCGGAATAGCTTCAAGTCCTCCTCGCTTATCATCCCCCAGCGCGCCATCGCGTCGAAGTCGATCACGTCATTCCAATACTCCGTTCCATAGATGACGATAGGCACACGCTTGCCCAGCTTGCCCGTTTGGGTGAGTGTCAGCAGCTCGAACAGCTCATCAAACGTCCCAAAGCCGCCGGGGAACACGACGAGCGCCTTCGCGAGATAGACAAACCAGAACTTCCGGATAAAGAAGTAATGGAACTCGAAGGACAACTCCCGTGTCTGGTACGTGTTGGGTACTTGCTCGAAGGGCAGGCTGATGTTCAGTCCCGCTGACGGCCCGCCGGCTTGCGCCGCGCCGAGGTTGGCCGCCTCCATGATTCCCGGCCCCCCTCCCGAGCAAATGACGCAAGCATCCTTGGGGCGCGACAGCCACCAGCGCGTGAGTTTCTCGGCCAGGACGGTTGCGTCCTCATAGTACCGGGAAAGGCGCAAGGCGCATTCGGCCTTGTCAACGGCCTGCTCGAGTTTGAGAGACGCCTCTGAAGCACGCTTGAGGTCTTCACGCGCCGCTTTCAGCCGGTGCTTGGCCGTTTCGTGCGGCAGCGTGCGGGCCGACCCGAAGAAGACAATCGTGCTCTTCACCCCGAGTTCGCGGAACCGGCGCTCCGGCTCAAGGAATTCACACAGCACCCGGATGGGCCGTGCATCGTGACTGGCAAGGAACTCGGAATTCTTGTAGGCCTTCTCAGGCCACTTATCGCCCGGATTCAAAGGACTCCCCGCAGTCATTGGCTCTCCTCCATGTCATTCCAAACCACTTCTGGGACGCGGCAATCTACCACGCAGCGGAGTGGGATTGCGACCTGCACTATCGCTTTGTCGGTTGGCCGGCATGCGTCAGCGGGCAAAGCGAAGTACGCGAGTCGTGAGCGGGTCGAGGACGAGACGGTTGGACGGCACATCCTCGAGCAGCGCTGCGGACTGCGGATCCCACCATTCGCCGGCGCCGGAGGCGGCGACGCGGACATCCACATCAATAGCCTCGGGCCCCTCATTGGCGAACAGATAGAGGTCGCTGTCGGAATGGCGGACATGGATATAGCGCAGGCCGAGAGCCTTGGGAGAAGCCGTCACGTCGGGCGGCCCCCACCCATCGAGCATGGCGACGAGACTCTCTGCGTTGGCGGCCACCTGCGGCACTTCAGGCACGGGATCGCCGTAAGCCACCACGCGGCCCGCGTCGATAAGCGGCTTCAGCCGACTGAGAAGCTCCGGCGAGACATACTCCGGCCCATCAATAACAAGCCCCCGGTAAGCCATATCGCGAATAGCGACGCCGGTGGCCGAAATAGCGCAGTCGCTCAGGAGCGTATCGCGTCCCAGGTAGTTGAAATCGCGCTGAGATTGGAACAGCGCCTTAGCGGCGCACCAAGGCAGCCGCTCCGCCCCGCCGAGGATGGCGAAATGGCAGACATGGGAGCCCGTCGCGAGAAGCCAACACAGCCGGCGGCAGTAGTCGGCGTAGTCCTCGTAACTCTCCCACCACGCGCTGTTAGGGCCGACGTCCGGCGGGCGCTCGTTCCGGCGCTCGCCCCGCAGGGAGTAGTAGAAGGCGTGCGGAATGAGCAGGTTGACTCCACGCACGAGCATCCAGTTCGTCAACCAGCGCATCTCGTCGTAGGTGAACTCCCACCCGTAGGCCCCGAAGCACTCGACGGCGTTGCGGGCGCGGCCGTAATGCCGCTGGGCCGAAAGCGCGCATTTGGCCGTGGTGGACTGCTCGCCTTCGAGGGCGTTTGGCTTGTAAGGCTCGATCCAGCGCCAGACGATATCCTGGCCGGGCAGTTGGAAATGCGCGAGCGCGGCGAGGTCGCCGGCCTTGGCCGGATGTCCGGTGAGCGCCACGCCATGCGCCTCGCACCACGCGCCGTAGCGCGCATAGTAGGCATCCAGGAGACGGCGATTGACGGCCCGCTCGAAATCGGCGCGGTAGCGCGCCGCGTCCGGACACGCTTCATCCCACAAGGCGCCCAGGTGAGGGCGGAAATCGTAGCCGAGAGCATCCTCCAGGAACCCTTCCAGGCCCCAAGTCCAGGGGCGGACATCGCCCAGGGAGCCCCGTCCGAGCAGATCCGGCTCATCGGTGAAGATGCCGCGAACCGTCGTGCCGAAGTGTCTTTCAAGCGCGGCGTAGTACCCATCGCACACGAGGTGAAGGAAGCAATCGACGGATTCGGGATTCAGGAGATCGGCGGAGAGTGGGGCGCCGGCTTCGCCATCATCCGTGCCGAAGTGGACGCCGCGGATGCGGCCCATGGAACGCCGGTGCACGTAGGCCCAATGCTCGTCCTCCGCGACCACCTCCTCATCCTGGCCGACGCCCGCGCCCAGCGCCTGGCGCTCGAGACACCGGGTGGCATAACGCGGATTGGCCGCGGCCACCTGGCCCGCACACGACCCGGAGGGATACATCCCCTCATCGTAGAGATACACCAGCATCTGCTTCTCAGCGGCATGCTCGACGCAGACGCGGATGAAGTGCAGCCAGCGCTCCGACATGAACGGAATCGACGACGGCAGGCCCAAGCGCGCGTGCGGGATGAATCCGTAAACGCCGTGGGCAGCGAAGTCATCGATCTGGCGGCGGAGTTCCTCGTCATTCAGATCATCGTTTAGAAACCAGAACGGAATAACGGTGAACTCGCGTGGTGGATTTGAGAAATTGTCGCTGAATGCCATCAGACTCTCTGGAAGTTCCAACCTTTGTAATAATGCGAAAGACGCAGGGAAGCCTTAGCGTCTTTCCCTGCGTCCGGATATGACTTCGCCCTACTTAATGAACTTGATCGACCACGGGTAGCGATACGCCTCGCCGCCGTTGGCCTTCACGCCGCCCAGGATCGAGAAGATGACGGCGGCCAAAAGCAGCAGCGGGTACAGGAGAAACCCAATGCAGAAAAACGAGAGCACAAAAGCCACAATCCAGCCAATCAACAGCGTGAGCTGGAAGTTGAGCGCCTCCTTGCCCTGGTCGTCGACGAAGGCATGCTCGTCTTTCTTGATCAGCCATATAATGAGGGGGCCGATGAACCCAAGAACGATCCCCAGCAGATGGGCCAGCATGGCCATCGTGCACGCGTCCTTGCTCGGCGCCTCACCCGCCGCGGCCTCGACCTGCTCTTCCTCGATCGGTCCTTGCTCGTCCGTCATAATTCCCCGTCCTTTCTCCTTCCGGAACACCAGCGCTTCGTTGGACCCCATCACGGTGCATTGACTAGTTTGCCTTTGCGGGCGCGCGCTGTCAAGAGGAACGCACACTCGCAATCGCCGGATAACTCGACCGCACCGCGCACACGGTGCTTGGATGCGGCGTCATCTTCCCAAGGCGACTCGCCAGATGCGTGAGGCCGGCCATTTGGACAGTGTCATTATTCCCAATGACTTGGGACGCGGCACAATTGGCAATCCGGCCGCCGGGGCACACCGCAGCCGCGGCCTCAGAAGCACAACGCTACGTCTGATAGATGAATGGAGCGATCGCGGCCAAACCGCCGAAAACGAGGTAGAACAGGAAGATGCCAGCGGTAACGGCAAGGTTGACGTATCCCAGCACGAGTCCGGCGATGGCAAGCCCTTTGGCGCTCGGCGGAGACTCCCCACGCCTCACCTTGCCGAGGGCAATATGCCCCGTAATAATCGCGGGAATGCCGCACACCGGCCCGCAGCACAAGTACGATAGAATACCGAGCACCAGGCTTGTCGTGGCCAGGCCGCTGCCGCCCGATTGCGGCGGCGCATAAGGCGGCTGCGGCGACTGGACATTAGAGAATTGCTCTTCGCTCATCGTCTTCCTCCCGTACCGTCTCCCCGTATGGGCGTGAAGTAAGTCTATGGCCTGTGTTTGGACATGTCAATACGGCGCATAAGTTCGGCCTCGAAAGCGCTCGGACGGAAGGCGCAAAACCGAATCAGTGGTATGTCAAGGCGTCTGGCTTATTGACCATCTCCGGTACGGACTCGAGTTGGTCCTGCAGCGCGTCATATCTGGACGATGCATCGAGACGGACGAGCGCATCCGAGTCGTCGAGAGCAAGTGTGATCCCCTCCAACTCCGTAGCCAGCACTTCCAATGTCACGCGAACGCGTTCCGCCGGTGACTCCCCGCGCCAGCCGGATTGCCGCAGAGATCCCTGCCATGTCCGTTGTGCCAGAAGCCGGATATCGGCGCTCTCATTACTCAGGCCCCACTCGACAACCGCTTCGAATGCTTCGTCTGAGTCCATCAGGCCATTCTCGAACGCCGCCTGAAGTACCCACCGATCAACATGACTGTCGCCCGATCCCTCGCGGAGCAAAGGCATGAGTAACCGCTCACAGTCCTTTCTGTCCACTGTTGGATATCGCGTAGACTCATTTTCCCACATTGTGCGGACCCCCGCATACTCGGCGCCGGGATCTCCGGAGGCTATGGCCTTCTCAACAAGCTCTGTTAGCAGGCGTTTGAGGGCCTCTGGATCATCAACCCTCGCCGTTCTTCTCAACTTGAAGCCACAAATGCCCGCGCTGAGCACTTCCCAGTCATGTGCATCAGCCGCACGAAGCGTGAAGTCCTTGGCGAACTCATAGTTGGCCTTGACGGCAGCGCGCATAGCATATTCCAGACGGTATTGCCCCGCGGGGCCGCCCTGGGACAACTCGTTCACGAAGTACTCGAAGGCAGCCCGCCCGCGTTCATCCTCCAGGCAAAGCCGCAGGTCGTCTGCCATGCGTTTAAGTTCGAGTATAGACAGATCTCCTGTGCGCAGCCGCACTATGAGATCGTCTACTATCCTCTCCCGGAGCGCTTCTATCGCCTCAGCGTCAATGCTGTCTCGGGAAATCATCATCGTAGGCAGGGCCGGCGCAGCCAATGGCCGTTCGATGTCCTGTGACGCGGTGTCAGCTTCTGTGACCTTCCCCTGCATCTTCTCATCAGCCAGGGAGACATTCGATGCGGAAAGCCCGCCCTGCCCCCTCTCCCTGCTGGACTCAGCAAGATGTCGTTTCAGTATGGGAACCACGACCAAGACACTCAGCAGAACCACCGCCGCAAGCGTGATTGCCCATATAAACCGTGCCTTCATCAATCTACCTCGTATGTCCCAGTACATGCCTTCATTCCGCCACCCGCGGGATCAGTTCCCGAAGCCAGGAGATATCTTCAGCAATGCTACGCTGAAGGTCCTCGGCATCCGTCGCCCCCGCAATGAGCGCCTGGACTCCCTCCGCCGCTTGACGGACCTCGAGATCGTCGCTATTTAGGCCTTCGTCAAGCAAAGCGCTCATGGCCGTAATGTTCGTAGCCCAGTTCGCACCGTTGCTTCCGTAGTTCTCGACCTGCTCTCGGAGAACATCCATCATTGCCAGCTCCGTCTCCGTATCGGCAGAACGCGCCATATCTTGCAGCAAGGAGGAAGGCATCCGTGTGGCATTGACGCCGTCGGGAAGTCTCATGGCTGAACGGACAAGATTCTTGACCTCGAACGGCGAGAGGTCGTACAGCGCGTGGTCCAGCATGCGCGCGTATTCCGCGTCGTCCGAGATGGTACACAGCTCCCTCACTTCCCGAAACGACGCCGTATCGCTTCCAGACAAAGGCAGCTTCTTCGGGCCAGCGAATTCGGCGAAAAGCTTCTTGGCAGATGCCGTCCCGGCGTATCCCATGTCCCACAGCAAACGCCCCACCTCGGCCGACCTGCTAACACACTCGGGATCTTCGCCAGCCTCCACCCGCCTGAGCACCATAGCGTGCAGTGCCTCATACGCCCACGACTCATCCAAGAGAACAAGTACCGTGGCTGCGGCCTCCCGGCAAGCAGGGGGCTTACCGTCCACGTTTGGTGTGTCAAGCAACCCGACTAGATACTCCCTTGCCCATCCCTGTCCGGAATCTGCAATAGCCCGAAGCGCCTCGAACGCCCGAGTCTTTCCCCACGTGGCCAGGACTTGTGGAAAGCCTGTGCTCTCCAGATCTTCGAGGGACGTGACATTCTCCAGCAGGCGCTGGAGCAAGTAGCGGCGATAGGCGGGATCATCCGACCCCTCCAATTCGGCGAACAGATCTACCTGGTTCGGATCTGTCACGACGGGCTCACCCAACACCGTCACTGCCTGGGGCTTCTCCTCGGCCGGCACGCTTACACCGGGCCGATCGACATCAGGTATAGGAGGCTCAGGCGCGAATTCAGGTGGTTTTTTCAGCGGGTGCAGGCACCGAAAAAGCGCGATGGCTGCCAGAAACAGGACTGAGGCGCACACGCCCCAGAGTGCCCGCCTGCGCGGCGTCATCACTGCCTCCTTCCTTATCTCCGCGCAGCGGCGGCATCTAGAAGAGACACGCTATGCAGCGTCACATTACACCCGCTACTATATTCACGGGTGTGACGTCGTGTCAAGGAGGCTCCCTGCTCTACTCGATCCCATCCATTTCGGCGTGGAATTCGAGGCGGTGTTCGGCGCCGCGTTCGGCGTAGTACGTAACGCCTTCGCGCTCGACGATTTCGCAGAATCGGGCGTAGGTGCCGTCGCGTTTGGCCGCGATAGGTTGCCGCTTACACTTGAGGTACATGATGGGCAGGCGGGCCATCTCGACGCGCTGCCGGATGGCTTCGCTGTCGGCCACGCCCTCCGCGCGGTCGAAGATCATCTCGGCCTGCCGGACGAACTCATCCGAGAACAGGATATCCTCCGGCTTCAGGCCGAGGTGGATATGCGTGTCCGGCGTGAGTTGATTGTGCAGCAAGTCGAAGTACTGGCGGACGAACTGTCCGCTCCGGCCGTAGTAGCCGTACATGAAGTCGTTGATGACTTCCTCGACATTGCACTCGGGATCCCATAGCAGCTTCGCCAGCACATAGGCCCGGAGTTCCGCGAACTCGCCGCCACGGCTTTGGTACGCCGCCTGCTCCATGATGCCGATGGCATGGTTATCGCGGAAGCTCTGGACATTCGATTGCAGCACGCGGAAATTCGGATACGGCATGATGTAATGACTGAAATTGACCACGTAGTCCCAGATGTATAGGTGCGGAGCGATCTTCGCCCAGTTCTGGAGATCGTCGAGGAACTCGGCGTTCTCGGGACATGACTTGAAGTCGTGGGCGAAGCAGCATTCGATGCTGCACAGCCGGATCACGACGTTGTGCCGGGGCTTGATCGTCTTCGGCGGCTTGCGCGTGTACTGGTAGGCGAGCGTCCCCACGAACTTGTCCGGGAACTCCTTCTCGACGCGCTCGGCCACCTGGTTGACGAACCACACTACGGGGCCCGCCTCGGTTCCTTCGCGTTCGGCGATGGCCTGGCACTCTTCGCACTGGCACGGATTCCGCCAATCGTTTTGCGACACGGAGTAAATCAGGTACTCGGGATGCTCCCGCATGACCTTGAGCAGACGCTCCGTGATAATGTCGAGCACATGCGGATTGGTGAGGCAGAGCTGGGCGCGCTCATGGATGCGCTCGCCGTCGATCAGGCTGTAATACTCGGGATTCTTGTCGTAGAACTCCTCCGGCGGCATGAAGGGATAGAAGGTATGCACGCGCCAGTAGCCCTCGACGCCGCCCGGCTGTTCGCGGTAGTTCATCGCGCCGTTGACGCGGTTGCGCGCGGCCCAGATCGGCTCGAATGCCTCGTGATAAAAGTCATTCCGCACGCGGATGCCCGCCGCCTCGCTGTGGTCGAGCACCGTGAACCGGTAGCGCTCTTTCTTCGGCGTAACCGTCACGCTGGGCGTGTACCAGCGGACGCCCATCTCCCGCTCGAGGAAACTCATTACGCCGTACATGCTGCCGCGGTCGCGCCCGCCCCAAATCGCGATGGTGGGCCCCGCATTCTTGTAGGTGAATGACTCATCGCCATCCGCGGGGGCGGCTGCCTTCTTGTCGAAAAGCCGCGCCGTGTGCTTGTTGTAGCCTACGATGATGGCTTTCTCGGGCGCCTGCTTCTCCAACTCGAGGATGGGCAACTCGGCGCCCCCGACTTCCTGGAGCCAGTGCTGGAGTTCATTCGCCGCCCAGCGCTCCGACTCCGACGCGCCCTTGTCGATGGCAATCACGTAATCGCTCGCGCCATCCTCGAACAGGGCATACTCGATACGTTCGCCCGCCGTGAAATGATACGCCATGGCCTCCTCGATGCCTCCTTTGTACGCCGCGTGCATCCGCAGGATGTATTCCCCGTAGCGCGACGCGTCCACGCCGATCACCTGCTCCGCTTTCCCATTCCACTTCTTGGCCCAAAGAACCTTCTCCGGATAGAACACGCTGACGGCCTCGAGGGCCGCGCGCTCGACAAACGCCCTAGCCGCCTCCGCGCCGTGGCGGAACCGGAACACAGGCGTGCCGTCCACGCGCGTGACGACCTCGAAGAAGCGCACCCGGCCCTTCACGAGTTCAGCGTCCACCGGTAGAAACCGGCATGCCAGTCCCCATGCATTGCCACGCTCCTCCACCTTGAACAGGAGCCGGTTAACGCCCTTCTGGAGCACCACGGGGATGAGGTCCTGGTCGAGTTTGAGTCCCCGGGCCGCTGGATAATCCGACACCCGGCGCCCGTTGAGCCAGATGCGGCAGCCGTCATTCGTCCCGACGGCCATGACGCAGGGCCGCGCCTCATCGCTCTTGATCTCGCAATAAGCGTAAGCCAGTACCTCCAGGGCCGTCGATACGGCATCGTCCAGGCTCACCTCGTCCGTCGGGCTCTCGTACGCCGTCCACGTAGCCGAGCCCCCGTCGAAATCGACAACGTCGCCGGGACTCGGTTGCGCACCGGCCTCGCCCCCCGTGCCTGCCAGATAATCCGTCTCAAAGCCCGCAAGGTGCCCCGTGGTCGGCGCATCGGGCCGCGACGCACCCGCCGGGAACGGCCCACAAACAAGCCAGTCCCGCAGGTACTCACCCGAAGGCTGGCCCGCATACACCGGCGCCTCCCCCGCGAAGGCGGCCCATCCGAACAGGAGCATCACGGCAAGTGTGAAACAGGATGTTCTCTCGAATACGTGGGAATTGCCCATATCGGTAACCTTTCCGCGCAGTTCTCAAAAGATCAAGCAGTCCAACCACATGGTACCTGAGCAGATGACGATAGAAAAGTCTCACTCGCGCAGCGTCGAATCATAAAAAGGACTCTCCGCGTCATGAATTCCCACCCGGCGGCGTCTTAGAGGTAGTATGCAGGTAGCGCGGGAACTCAGAGTCTCGGGGGTGCGATATGAACGGCACAGACTCACTGCTCCTCAAGAGGTGGATGGAAGGGCGGGACGCCGAAGCCTTTCGTGAGATCGTAACGCGCCATGCGGGGATGGTTTACGCCACGGCCAGGCGCATCCTGGCCAGTCCCATGGACGCGGAGGAAGTCGCCCAGGAATGCTTCCTCAAACTGGCCGAGGCGCAACGGCCGCCGCGCCGCTCCTTGGCCGGGTGGCTCCACACGGTGGCCACGCATGGCGCGATCAGCCGCGTCCGCTCCGATGCGCGGCGGCGCGAGCGCGAGATCCGCTATGCCTCGCGGACGGCTGAGGGCGCCGAGCGGGCATGGGAGGACATGCTCGGCTTCGTGGACGAGGCCATTGCGGCGTTGCCTGAGAAGTTGCGCGAGCCCGTCGTCGCGCATTTCCTGGAGGGTGAAACGCACAACGCCATCGCCGCTCAGATGGGAATCTCACAGAGCGGCGTCACCCGCCGCATCCAACGGGGCATCGAGCAAATCCGCAAGACACTGAGCCGGCGAGGCGTGGACATTTCGGCGTCGATCTTAACGGCAGTCCTGCTCAGGAACGCGGCCGAAGCGGCGCCGGTTAGCCTTGTGACGAATCTCGGCAAGGTTGCCTTGGCGGGCTCCCCGTCGGCAGCCGCCGCCATTCCCGCGCTGGGGGCAAGTTGGCTCTTCGGCAAGACGCTTCTAGGAGCCATCCTCTCACCAACGGGCCTGGCCGCTGGCGCCCTGACGTCGATCCTGGCCGCGGGGGCAATCCTCCTTCTCCATCCCAGCGCCCCGACGACAGGCCCGGACCTCGAAGAGCCTCGTACGGAACTCGAAACGCCTGCGCCCGAGATAGCCGCGCCTCCGGTGGATCGGGAGGCACAGCCCGCCTCTGCATCAATATCCACACCTCCGCCGGCGGCCGAACAGACAGGCACTGTGATCCGCGGACGCGTCCTCGCCGGCCCAGACAACACCCCCCTGCCTCATTTCGCCGTTGGGCGAGTGGTTTCTGAAGAGAAAAGGGTGGTGCTGATGGATTCGCGGCAGTACGCGGATGGCTATTTCGAGTATCCCGTCGAGGAGGGACAGGGCGTCACGCTGGCTGCATATGCCGAGAACTACACATTCGGAAGAGTCTACTGCGCCGTGCCGGAAGACCTCGCCGGGGAGGAAGTCGAGATTGTGCTTCAGCCCGCAGGCGCCGTGTCGGGAACCGTGCTGGACGCGCGAACCAAGAAGCCTGTGGCGGGAGCGGTCGTTGACGTTGGCCCGGAGAAGCCTGGACTCGACTCGGTGGAGATGGCCGGATTCATCTCCTCCCTCACCTCCACCAAGAGCGATTCCGGGGGCAGATTTGCCCTCGCCCACGTCAAGGAGGGGCAGCGGCACGTTGTCGCATGGCACACCAAGTACCCCCGGACAGCCCATCCTGTCGAGGTTACAGCGGGCAAGGAAACCAGCGGCGTGCGGATACTCGTGGTGCAGGGCGCGGGAACCGTCAGGGGATACGCGTACCTGGACGGCCGCCCTGTGTCAGGCGCCATGATTGAGTACTGGAAGGGACCTACATACCAGCAAGTGACGACAGGCCCGGACGGCTCGTATGAGTTCGCCAAGCTCCCCCCGCAGACTACTTGTTCAACGCCTGGGTGATGCACGAGGGGGCTCAGATGCACGAGAGCGTCTCCGTGCTTCTCAGAGCGAGTCAGGATGTCCGCGCTGACTTCGTGTTCGATCGGGGCTCCGGGGTGGTCGAGGGCACGCTCTATCACAAAGGAGCGCCGCTGGCCAGTCTACAGGCTTCCGGCGCCGGCCCAGTGGAGGGGCGGGGATTGCGAGGCACCGTGGACCTGAGGCCCGCAGACGATAACACCATACCGGCTATCGGGGAGGGCGGGCTTCCGCCGCCGACTGCGTATACGACGGGCACTGATGAAGACGGGCACTTCCGCTTCGAACATCTTCGCGCGGGGACATACTGCCTTGAAGCAGCCATTAGCCAAATGGATCAGAGACGCTTCGAGGAAGGTACGGTACGAGAACAGGTGTCTCTGGCAAGGGGCCAGGGTGTTTGCGTCGATCTCCATCTCGGACAGCCAGGCGCTGCGCGGCTTTACGGCCAAGTATCCGGGGACAACGACCCGCTTCAGCGCATGTGGATGAAGCTCCTTACCTTTCGGGCGGACGGCGTGCAGGTATACCACACCGAGAAGCAAGGCATGGTGGATACTGAGGGAAACTACGCCTTCGACAATCTCGCTCCCGGCTTCTACATCGTCAGGCTCCATACGGAACAGTACCGCTATGACAAGGTCGTCGAGCTTAACGAAGGTGAGGAACGCCGCGTGGATATGCCTCCCGCCGATGCGACAGGCAGGATCGAGGGCTTGGCGCAAGGGCCAGGTAAGGGTGTCTCGATCAGTCTGCGACCCACCGAGGACAGCAATGGCCTCTTCGACTCCGAAAAAGTCCGGGCCCCGGGCCGGTTCGCCTTTTCAGGCCTCCCCCCGGGCGAGTACCGACTGACAGGCATGTGCAGGACCCCGGGGGGCAAGTCCCGGACGCTGACGCTCATTGTCCAGGTGTACGCGAACCAGACAACTCGTCAGGACGTTGTCTTCGATGTGGGAAGCGCCTCACTGACCGCCGGCCTGACAACACCCCGGGACGAGCAGTCGGGGGCATGGCTCTTCCACGAAAACGAGGTGTGGACGGCTTTCGAGACTGACGAGCAAAATGTCCTTGTGTTTGAAGGCCTCCCGCCGGGGCACTATGAGATTCAGGCCGTTTCGGGCCTCCACGTGTGTTGCCGAGACATCGAAATCGTCGCGGACGAGGACGTGCACCTGGAAATCCCATTCGAGACGGGCACCGCTACGCTGCGGGGACATATCGAGTCAGGTAACCGCTGGCAGTGGCAAGCCTTCCTACGCACGCCCGGCCACCCGCCCATCAGGCCCGTCACCTACCGAAGCGCAGCAATGAAGCCCGTCCCCGGCGCCGCTGCCCTAGTCGAGCGTGGGGCGGGATCGTACGAGATCACGGACCTGACGCCCGGCCGGTACGAATTCACCGTGTTGGGATACACCTGGACCATTCCCTTCCGCTCCAAGGTGCTTTCTTACGACGTGACTCTGGAAGAAGGCCAGACGGTTGAACTGGACATCAATCTCCTTGATTAGCCAGGACATTTCACCGCGAGCGTGACGCTCGCATCGAGATCCCGGAACAAAGCAACGCCCGTTCCGGGATCAGCATGGCTGCCAGAATCTGCTGACGCTCGTGGTGTCTTATCGGCTCACCAACTGGTTACGACCGCGTCGAATTCCTCCCTCGTGACGCTCTTGCGGGAGTCCTCGGACTCCACAATCCCGCGGACGTGTGCGATGTAGGTGCCCGAGATCGGGCCGTCTTCGCTATTGCATACGCCGCGGAAGCTCTTCGCCACGGAGGTCCGGCTCATGTCCGTCCACCACGTCATCGTGAACCAGCCACTCTCGGTGTAGTAATCGCAGGCGCGGTGAATGCTGTCGCTTCCCTGCCAATATCCGCCGCTCAGGGAGTAGGAGAGGTCGGGCCATGAGCCTGTGGTAGGCGCTTCAAAGCCCCAGGTGCCCGTCGTATAGCATCCCATGAACTCGCCCAACTGAAACGACTGCACCGCACCGCCGTCGGAATCCACCGTCACGACGGCCAAACGGATCTCAAACCCCTGTGCCTCCGCGGTGACGACATATTCGCCCGGCTCAAGATCGAGGAACGCGTATTGGCCGGTATCGCTTGTCGTCGCGGTGTCGGTAACCGTCCCCGCAATATACTCGTCCGACTTGTATACCTTGACGGTGGCGCCGGCAATCGGGGGATTTCCCGTGCCGCGCAACTCCGAAACGGTGCCCGCAAGTGGGAGCGTGCCCGTGTAGTAGAGCACATGCGGCTCCTTATTGCGCGTCATGTTGTTGGGAATCACGAGTTTTCGCTCGCCCGCGTTGCGGCCGAGGGTGATCAGGACAATGTGGTTTTCACCCTCCGCCAGGGCGATATCGAGACTGAAACTCCCATTTGCGGGGATATCCGTCTTCTGACGCCAGCGGTAGCCTTCCTCGCCGTAGACGTATACCCATGCCTCCTCGACAAGCACCTCGCCGCTATCGATGTATCCTTCGAAGCGTACCGTATCATCGAGCACAATTTCCTCATCGGTGTGGCTCGTCACCACGATGACAGCGTCCGCGCTGTCGTGGAAGCCGTCCTCCGCGTCAACGAGGATGCTCTCGAAGTTCTCGCGCAGATGATCCGCCATGGAGCCGTAAGAGCCCGCGAGGAGAACCCATATGTACTTGCCGTACGGCTCCCATGTGCCCGTTGACGCCTTCAATGTGATCGTCTGAGGAGTCCAGCTCGAAAGCGGCACCGAGGAATTGTAAGGGTAGTTCGGATCGTAGACACTGAAATGTGTTCCCGAGGCATCCGTCTCGACATCGTAGGCGAGCACGGCGTGAGAATCCTTGCTGCCGTCGGCGAGGCAAAGCACCACGCCCTCCTCCGCATTTGCCAGCGCGTTGCAGATCGTCGTCGCCTGTTCCGCCGGCGTCCGGGAGTAAAGGCCCCAGAGGGCCTCCGTTCTCGCTTGCTCCCACGCTTCATGCGAGGAGTTCTGCGCCCGTGTGGCGATGAGGTCTTGGCCTATCAACCCATCCGTGCCGATGGCATCCCGAAAACGGTAGAAGAAGGAGCCCTCGCTAAGGCCCACCTTCATGCAGTACCATTGGGCAAACAACACCATCCCGTGGCACTCGCCGCTCGGATTCCATGTGCTGCCCTCATTCCCAATCGCGAATCCGTCAACAAACGGCACAAAGGTCGCCCACGAGGTCACATCCGCTTTGCTCAAGTCCGCATACACCCACGTGATCGCGCTACCATTATCGGCCTTGTCGGTTGAGCCATTCGTCGGGCAGTAGGTAGCCACCGTAGCCGTCAGATTCGCCCAATCGAGATCCACCAAGTCCATGAGGTGCCAGTCGCCGTCCTCGTCGATCAGATACGGCACGGGCACGGTGTCCGCCGCCTTCGCCGCGGACAGAGCAAACGTCAGTTCGACAGGCTCATCGAAGTACCACACACCCGGCGTCTCCAAGAGGATCACCGCCTCGCCCGGCTCTCCTTCGAGCGGCGTAACGGTGCCGGTGTCCGCCGCCAACGTGACGGCGACATTGCCCGGCAGGGCGCCATCGGGGAAGGAGGCAGTCACATTCACGCCCCCCACGACGCCGCTGACGTCACCGCCCGCGGTTCCGATGGACGACGTCCCGGATTCGACGCGAGTGCCCGGTGTGAAGTCTCCCCCACCGGTAGGCTCTACGCCCAGCGATACGGTTAGCGCCACGGAAGTATTCTGGTTCACCGAGGCGCCGGCCGCGGGATTCTGTGCCACTACGTAGTACCGAGGGACGCTGGAATCATAGACTTCCGTCACGGCGCCCAAGGTCAGATTCGCGGATTCAAGACTGTTCTCGGCATCGTAGCGAGATAGCCCAACCGTATCCGGCACCGTTACCGACCCGCCTTGAGGGGGGCACCCCACGGAAAGAACAACAACCACGATTAGAGACAGAGGGATACAACTTCTCATCATTATCTCCTTGCAGAAAGAGAGAGCCCTTCCAAATCCTTCCATATGAGTCGGCCCGCACCCCGGCCGAACGACCTGTTCGCCATCGTAAAGACACCTGCCGGCAGTTTCAAGAGTGATCTCACTGTTGGCTGTCTGCTTTGATGTCCTTTGCCGTTAACAGGGACTCTCAAGCGGCACGGTGACTTCACGAAAGCAAGTCATATTAGCTACTTACGTCGCCTGTTCCCCGCGGCGCCGGGCTCCCAATCTGGACTTTCCCTGGCGGGAGGCAGGCGATAAGGTCGGGCAGGTCGTAGACGCGCAGTACGCCGTGGATGGTGTTGATGAGCTGGTTGCGCGTGATGGGCGTGCGGACAACATCGGCCCAGGACGTGATGCACTGCTCGAGCCTCGCCGAGGTGAAGAGATCGGGCTCGAGGGCGGCGGCGTGAAGCGCCGGAACGGCCGCCTCCCCGATGGCCACCAGATGCACCCCGTCCATCGTCGGGGCGCGGTGGCGGAGGTACCGCGCGCAAACAAGGATATCCTCGGCCCGCATACCGACATAGGACTTCCCGAGCACGTAGGCCTGGAAGAAGTCCTGCCAGTCCGCTCCGCAGTATGCAGCCCAGTCGCCGGTGCCTCTGGTGGACTCCGTCTCGCCGATGCCGCGCAGGTCGACGGCCAGGACGCAGTATCCCGCGCGGACGAGCCGCTCGATGGGGCCGCCCGGCCGGCCGTCCACGTGTTTTCCCTCGCCGTGCAGATAGAGGCATACCTTGTTGTCGGGGACGCCCGGGCGGCTGAACATGAGAGCGGGGAGTATGATCCCCGGCTCGGGGCGTAGGAGCAACTTGTCGATGCGGTAGCTGCCCCGGCTCACGGAACCGGCCGCCTCGCACTCCAGCTTCGGCAGACACCGCAGCGGGCGTATGCCGGCAACCTTCCGCACCTTCCCAAGCGCCCGCCGCCTGCCGGGCGTGCTCCATAGATTCTGCCGCGTCGCCGACCACCGCCTCTCCAGGTCGGCGTTGATATCAAATACCGAACGCGCCCCCTCCATAAGAAGTACCTCGCCTCCCGGGGCGCATTGCGCTTCGGCATCCGTCAGTATGGGGATCTCCGCCTCCTCGACGGGCTCCTCGGTGTCCAGCAGCCACCGGCGCATCCACGCGACCATCCCCGCGCGAAGAGTGGCGCTGAATCCGTGCCTGGCGTCCGCCTCGACCATCGCCAAACGCTCGGGATAGTCGAGTAGGCCGTAGAATCGCCTTGCCTCTTCAAAGGTCTCCCTGGTGCCGCAAATATCGAAGAAATCCTGCTTGGCCGCGCAGATAAGCGTAGGCTTCGGCGCCCGCATAAGGATGTAATCCGCATGATCCATGCCGCGGGCGATCTGCCCGGCGATGTTCTGCTCGGCATCCTGCATCCCCGCCGTATCCACAAGCCGCCGGAGGCTCGTCAGGTAGCAACTGGGCGCCGCGCATTGAACTCGCGGATCCAGCGCCATGATGTAGCTCGTGAGCGTTCCGCCGCCCGAGTTCCCCGTGCAGCCGATGCGCTCGGGAATGATATCGACGCGGCTGGCAAGGTAGTCGATGCTGCGGATCCCGTCCCAGATACGATACGTGGCGGCGTTGGCGCCGAGCATGATGCATCCCACGCCCGTCAGCGTGTGCTCGAGCGTCGGCCCGAAACGCGGCTTCCCGTCGCTATCGAGAATCTGGTGGCGCTCCCCCTGCCCGATGGGATCGTAGCACAGCGCGGCGATATCCGATCGCGCCAGAAACATGCACGCGCGCTGGTAAGGCTCGCAGGCCTTCCCGTTCATACTGTGGCCGCACGGCACCAGCACGCCCGGATAGGGCGGCGCCGACAGCGGCAGGAAGAGGAGCGCTGTGACGAAGAACCCGGGCCGGCTCTCGTAGATAATCTTCTCGAATCGGAATCCATCACGCTCCTCGCCGCCCACGATGCGCGCGTTGAGGGGCGTCCGCTCGGGAAATCCGCCAAGTTGCTCGTCGAAGAACCGGCGCATGCGCCGCTGATGGCGCATGAAACTTGCGCGAGTGCGGATGGCCGCGCATCGCTCGGCGCGCTCGTCGAGGGCGCCGTGCGTCAGGCGGGAAAGGTACGTGTCCATCATCGCCCCGGACTCGACCTCGCCCCCGGATTCGAGTACGACGAGGTCGCCCGCAAGGCCATCGAGGCTAACGCAAGAGATGACAATAAGAGACAGAACCACCGGGACATCCCTCCCAAAGTTGTGTAGGCGCGAGGATAGCAAAGGAATTCCCGCAATTCGAGCGGGCTCGCGCGCCTCTTCGGCTGCGCCGGCGCCCTTTGCGGGAGACGGGGATGTTTGACCGCCGCAAAGAAAACGTGGTATCAGTAGCCAGAAGGAGTGTCCCGCCGATCCCCGCCTTGTTCGATATTGAGGCCCGTGACACTCGGCAGGTATTTGAAATGCGGTCTACACCCAAGCCAGCACGGCCAGCCTCCTCCCGCCCGCTTCTGATGACTCAACACGCGTGGCGCGTGGCGAACGTGTGCCTCAACCGCTACCTCGGCAGACCGCCCAAGTACTTGCCGATAATTCTCTTATTCGTAACGAACCGCTGCAATCTCCGGTGCCGCATGTGCGGCGTGTGGGAACACGAGGCCCCCAAGTCCACCGAGGAACTCACCACGGACGAATGGAAGACGGTAATCGCTTCCGGGGCTGAACTGGGTGTTTTTCTATGCTCCTTCACGGGAGGCGAGGTGCTGCTTCGCCCGGACGTCTTCGAATTGACGCGCTACGCGGCCGACTTCGGCATGTCCGTTCACGTCTGCACGAATGGCACTATCCTGAACGAAGCGAAAGTGGACGAATTGCGCGATTCCGGCGTCGGCACGGTGTCGATCTCACTCGAGAGCCCCGACAGACACATCCACGATAACCTGCGAGGCGAGGGCACGTTCGACCGCGCGGTGGCGGGCATCCGGCTCCTTCGCGAGCGGGCGCCGGATGTACAGGTGGGCATCAACACGCTGATCTGCGCTGAGAACTTCCGCGATATGCACAAGATGATCCCCTTTGCCGAGAGCCTGGGGGCTCATCAGATCAAGTTCGCGCCCATTCACACGAACCTGCAGCACAAGAACAAAGCCCTCGAAGAGTTCGCCGACCTCCTTTTCGATGAGGCGCGCATCGCTGAACTGGACGCCGAGGTAGCCAAGTTGGCGGAGGCGGCCGCGAAGACGCGCCTGCGGACCACGTCGAGCATGTTTCTGACAGGCATCACCAGACTATATACTGAGCCGAGGCGATTCCGATGCTATGCCGGTTACGCCGCTTGCGCCATCAATCCAACCGGCATGGTGACCCCGTGCTGCGATATGGAGGGTTCCTTCTCGGTGCGCGCTCAGCCGCTCGAAGCCATTTGGCGCAGCCCTGAGTTCCACGAGATGCGCAAGCGGGTCGCCACGTGCAGCCGGGATTGCTGGGATACTACGAACACCGAACTGAGCCTGCGGCTCACGCCTCGAGGGCTTCTGCGCGAAATGCTGCGAACATGGCGGGATATGGGATTCTATTTCGGGAAGGGCCGATCTTGATCCCGCGGCGCAGGGCGTATATGGCCCCGAACGAATCCGGTGAAATCACCCGGCTATCCCGGCAGGCCCAGCCGCCGGGCGATGAGGCCGTCGTCGAATGGGAAGAAGCGCTCGCAGCCTACGTCGGCGTGGGTGAGGCGGCAGTCGTCAATTCCGGGCGCCGCGCCATGACGCTCATTCTCGAGCACCTCAGCCTCGGAGAGGGGCACGAGGTCATCATCCCAGCCTATACACTGAAAGACCTCGTGCCGCTGATACAACGAACAGGCGCGAAAGTAGTTCCCGCCGACATCGATCCTGAGACCTTCGGAATCCTGCCGGAGGCGGTCGAGGGACGTATCACCCCCAGCACCAAGGCGATTATTGCCTTGCATCCCTTCGGTGTTCCCTGCGCCATCGAACAAGTCGTCGCCATCGCCGATCAGCGTGGCATCCCCCTCGTGGAAGACTGCGCACACTCTCTGGGGGCGACGGCCGGGGGCCGTCAGACGGGATCCTACGGCTACGCCGGTTTCCTGAGCTTCGAGACCACCAAGCCCGTGAACACCTTCGGCGGGGGCGCCGTGTGTACTTCCGTATCCGACCTGGCGCGATACGTCCGCGAGAAGACGGCAAGCGACGCTCAAGACTTCGGCCCGATGCTCAAGAAGATGCGAAATGTAAGACTGGAGAGGCTGCTGTTCTCGTCGGGACTGGCCTTCCCATTCCTGTGTCTCCTCGCAAGTCCCCGCTGGAAGGCCCGAGCGGAGAGGCTCTACCGGCGCATGGGCGCCTCCCCGCCGAAGAACATTCGCTATTCCGGTGTCCAGGCAAGCACGGGACTGGACAAGCTCGCATCCCTGCCGGAGCGAATCCAACGGCGCGCCGAGAAGGCCGAGTTGCTCTGCTCGATGCTGAAGCCGGGCATTCGCGTTCAACAGACACCTGAGGGATGCACACCGACCTGGTACTTCTTCGTGGCCATCCTGCCCGGCCCGGCCGCGCCCATCCGCAAGAAGCTGCTCATGCGCGGGATCGACGCGGCGGTAGAAGATGAAATCGCGGACGACTGCGCCGCGCTGCTGAGCTATCGCGACTGCCCGAATATGGCCGGCCTCTTCCGCCGGGCTATTGCGCTTCCTATGTACGAAGACATCTCCGAGGCGGAGATCGCGCGCGTTGCCGACGCGCTCAATGCGGCGGCGCCATGAGCGTGCCGCCGCCCGAGACGAGGCGCCCCGGGCCGGGCGGGCTCCATGTGTGGGCAAGGCGCTTGGTCGGCCTGCTGATCAGTGTCCTCCTGCTCGCATGGTTCTTCCGTGGCGCGGACTATCGAGAGATTCTCCGCATCTTCGGCACCATCTCCCCGTGGTCGATTGTCGCCACAATCGCGATTTTCAACCTGGCTATTCCCTTCCGGGCTGTCCAATGGCAACTGCTGCTTGGCCACGCGCCGGGAGCCACCTTCGGACGGGCCGGCAAGGCCCTTTGCCTGGGATACCTCGCCAACTGCCTCCTGCCCATGCGTGGGGGCGAGTTTCTGAGGACGTACCTCCTGGCACGGGATGCCGGCCTTGCGTTCACGCGAACCGTCGTGTCCGTAGTATTGAGCCGGCTGCAGGACTTCCTGCCTCTGTTGAGCCTGGCCGCGCTGGTGGCGGCCCTCGTGCCGGTTGACGCGGGCACGGCGGCCCATCTGGATAGCGCTTTCGACGCGCCAGTGTCCGTCTCGGTGGGACAAATGAACGCCGCCGTCGCCGTATTCGCGGCAGGCATTGTGTTCATTGCGGCCGCCCTTGCCGCCATGTACCGCTGGCATGAGCCCGTGCGCCAACGCGTCGTCCGCATGCTGGGACGCTTCTCCCAACGCCTTGCCACGCATCTAGATCGTATCCTCGCGCAAGTGGGTTTGGGCATGGAAGTGGTGGGCAAGGCGCAGCGTTTCTGGGGAGCTCAGGCCGTCTCGTTTGTCTGCTGGGCGCTGTTCGTCGCGGCCCCCGTGCCGATGCTTCTGTCGCTCGGCCTTGACGCGCCGCACGCGTGGCTGACGGCCGCCACGATGACGGCCCTGACCTCGCTGGGATACCTGCTTCCCTCCGCGCCGAGCGCCATCGGGACATATCACGCCCTGTGCATCGTCGCCCTGTACCTGTGCAATCCCGGAATCGACCGCAATAGCGCGGTTGCCTTCGCGCTGATAGCCCATCCCGCGGACAACTTCGGCACGTCTATTCTAGGAATCTTCCTCTTGCCTCGCGCTTGGCGCGAACTCCGCGCCGTGCCCCGCACCGCCCCTGAGGACCTCCCCGCCGCGTGACGGCCCCTTCGGGCCGGCCCCCGTCCTAAGCGCCTCAAGCTCCTGCAAAAGCGACTTGGCGTCTCTCGGATCGGCTTCCTTTTCGACGGCCATCCGGCAGGCCGCGATCGCCTCAGCGAATTTGCCTTGGCCTTTAAGCGCCTGAGCAAGGTTGTAGTAGGCGGTGCCGAAGTTAGGAGAGCGTTGAATCAAGCGCCGGTACCACGTTTCGGCCTCGCCGTACTTCCCCTGCAATAGCAGCAAGAGGCCGTAGTTGCTCACGCTCGATCGGTTGTTCGGCCGTATCCGCAAAGCCTCCCGGTAATGGTATTCGGCCTCGTCCAAGTTACCCTCCGCGAGAAGTACCTGGGCAAGGCAGTTGTGGGCGACGTAGCTCTCGGGTGTGGCGCGGAGGGCGTGCATCATGAGCGTCTTGCTGTTGCGCCAATGAAGGACCTCAAACATGGTGCACACGGACAGACTCGCCACGAGCGCTGCCGCCGCCAGTCCCAGAACGAGTCTACGATGACGCCACGTACGCGTCAGATCCGAGGCCCCCCACGCAATGATGACGAAGAGGCCAATGGACGGGAGGTACATGTATTTGAGCGCCATCCTGAAAGTGGCGCCGACCTGCTGCACCAGCCCGTTTACCGGCGCGAGCATGCCCAAGAACCACAGCCACCCCACGAGCACGTAAGGGCGCCGCTTCATCTGCCAGAAGGCCAGCGCTGTGATGCCGACAAGCAGTAGCCCCGCCAGCCATGCCTTCCCATAGGAGATTGCCGCCGGATCCAGCGGGTAATGCACTGAGTAACCCGAAGGCCACAGCAAGCGTAGGAGGTATTCAACATGCGTAAGGGCGCCATTGGCAAGTCGTACCCGGAGAGGAAACACCTCTTGGCCTTTCGCCCCGGGCCCGGACGCATTGGCCACCATAGCCAGCACGATGACCCCCGCAGCCATAAGGAAGAGAGGCAGCTTCTCAAGCACGAGCCACCCGTAGCGCTTCAGGTCCTTCTTTCGGAACGACAGTTGCCCCCCCGTGCGGTTGAGAGGCCAGAAATCGAGGAGTAAGAGGACACAGGGCGTCGTGACTACCATAGATTTCGACGCCAATCCCCCGGCCAGCGCCAGGGCAACGCACATGTAGCGGCTAATCTTAGGCTTCGCGGCGTACCACCCGTAGGCCAGCAGCGTCAGGATGAAGAAGAACGCGCTCAACACATCCTTCCGGCTGGCGATCCACGCGACGGGCTCGACGTTGATGGGATGAACACCAAACATAGCGGCAACAAAAGCGCTCGGCCAGCGGCATCCCGTGAGACGCTTCAAAGCGAGGAAGAGACACGCCGTGCTTGCCAGATGCAAGAGGAGATTTGCCAAGTGATGGAAACGGGGATTGAGGCCGAATAACTCGACGACGGTCATCTGCGACAACCAGTCCAGCGGCGCCCAGAGCTGGTGCCATGCAACGTCCGTGAGCGCGACCACGAGGTTATCGCGCGTCAGCCCCTGCAATACATACGGGTTCTCGGTTACGGCGCTGTTGTCATCGTAGTTGACGAATTGGTTGTCTTGGACTTCCCAGTAAGCGAACAGGGCAACGACAACAAGTCCAAGGCAAATCAGCGGATCGCGCCATTTTTCCGAAGGTACATCGCTCATTGCGCCGCGATTATAGTAAGAACGCTGGAAGCACACAACACCCGTTGCCCATCCAATCCATCCGGATGCCGGTTGAGGCCCCCCAGGCCCCGTGCTATACTGCGCCCGCCATTGGACTTATCGAAGGGCTGCGGATACTCCGCATCGTGTTCGCCTCTCAAGAGGATCGATTCACCGTTCATGGATAGCCGGAAACACATTGTGCTCATCCGACCCCTGTCGGGCATTTTCGACAGCTTATACCGCGTGATCCCTCTGTCCTTGCTTGCCATATGCCGCCGCATCGACACCACCAAGTACCGGATCACCTTTGTCGATCAAACGCTGCCCGGCTGGCGCGAGAAGCTCGCCGAGGCGTGCAGCCAGGAAATCCTGCTGGTCGGCATCACGAGCCTCACGGGCTTCCAGTTGTACTTCGGAAGCATGCTCGCCAAGTACGTCAAGAGACACAAGCCGGAGGTCCCCATTGCCTGGGGCGGCGTACACCCGACATCGTGTCCGGAGCAGATGCTCGCCGAGGACTACGCGGATTACGTCGTCATCGGGGAGGGGGAAGACGCCTTCCCGGCGCTCGTCGACGCCGTCGCCGAAGCCCGTGAGCCGGCAGGCATCGACGGGCTGGCCTACAAAACGCCGGAGGGTGTACGCGTCAATCCCCGCCAGGAACTCATGGACGTGTCGGAACTTGAGGACCTTCCTTATCACCTGATCGATATGGAGGAGTATCTCAAGGACATCACCGACATCGAGTTCTACATAGAGGGCGCCCGAGGCTGCATCTACAACTGCACGTTCTGCTACAATCCCACCTACAACCAACGCAAGTGGCGCCCCCGGAAGGCCGAGCGAATCGTCGACAATATGGTGCGACTCCACGAGCGGTGGGGAGTGAAGAACTTCTTCATCTGCGACGACAGCTTCTACATATCCGACGAAAGAGTCGCGAAGTTTCTCTCGCTCCTTGAGGGCAGTGGGATAAAGGTGAAGTGGAGTTGCGAGGGGAATCTCCATATCCTCCGGAAACTCGACGACGCAACCTTCAAGCGCCTCGAGGAGTCGGGACTGAACTGGATTTCCATCGGCGTGGAAAGCGGTTCGGATCGGGTGAGAAAGTTCTACAATAAGCCTCTCAACGAATCCCACCTGATCGAGTTCAACCGCCGGATGAGCCAGTTCAAGATCAATATCCGGTATAACTTCATCACCGGCTGCCCCATCGAGGAAAAGGAAGACCTCAAGCAGACTGTCCGCCTCGTGGATCAATTGCTGGAGGACAATCCCTGCGCGATGGTGCAGTCTATCTACATCACCGTTCCCTTCCCCGGCACACGCTATCTGGAACAGTGCCGGGAACACGGCCTTGCCGTGCCGACAAGCGTCGAGGAGTGGTTCGACTTCGACCCCTTCGCCGTGGCCGAGCGCTTGCCTTGGATGAAAGGCCGCCGAAAGCGGATGTTCGTGTTCATGATGTACAGCTCGCTATTCGTTGACCGCAAAGTGGAGTACCACCTTTCCGGCTCGCTCTTCGGACGCCTCGTCACCCTCTTAGGGGAACTCTACCGCCCCATCGCCCGCTTCCGCTTTCGCCACCTGCTCTACTACCCCTTCCCAGAGGGCGCCCTTATCCGGTGGGTGAACCGTGTCCAGATGAGGATGGCCGAGAAGAAG
This sequence comes from Candidatus Hydrogenedentota bacterium, assembly GCA_963674865.2. Lineage (GTDB taxonomy): Bacteria > Hydrogenedentota > Hydrogenedentia > Hydrogenedentales > SLHB01. The sequence continues at coordinate 809,579 of CAXXYE010000009.1, read as the reverse complement.
ATGCGGATCTAAGAGTGCGGCTGAAAGGCCGCCGAATGACGTGGGCCGCAGACAACTACGTGTGAGATACCCCGGACTAGCAGCAACGCGTCAGCGGCGTTGATCATCCTGGAAGTAGCGCAGCCAGGCTTGCGCCTCGTAGTAGTCCGGCTTCATCTGTGCCGCCGTCCGACACTCCTCGATAGCGCCCGCCGTATCGCCGAGCTTATCCCGCACGATAGCCTCGAGCACAAGTCGCGAAGCCTGCTCGTAACCGTGCACGCGCTCCCGTTCCGCCGGCGTGATGTCAACCAAGAACGGCTGGATGGAACTCTTGAGCTGGGCGAGCGACTCGAGATTCGCCGTCAACTGCTTGGGCGGGTAGAACGGCAGCTTGTACTCAACAAGCGGCAGGTCGTCCGTGTTCATGAGGCCGATATCCCCGAGCGCACGATCCAGTGTGTCGCCCGCGGCGACGAAGTAGCTCAAGAACACGGCGGGGTCGTTCAGGCGCACTTCAGCAAGATCCCGCTCAGTGTCCGGACGCCCCATCCGCGCCGCCGTGGCGGCATAATCGATCTCTAGAGGCCTCTTCGACGCCACCATGATCACATGATTGTGGTGCCGCGTGAACCACAGGCTCAGATGCGGGAACACGGACCGCGCCGTCCGGAGGATCATCTCAACATAAGTTGGAGCAATGTGGCTGGGTGAAAGCCACTGCACCATCAAGCCGTCATCCTGAAGTCGTTTGAAGCACAATGTATAGAACTCGCGCGTGTAGAGACTGCCCGCGCCGGCGCATGAGGCCAGCAAGAGATCCACCGAGATCACATCGTACTTGCGATCCGCGGTGAGCAGATAATGACGGCCGTCGTTGATATGAAGATGAAACTTCGGATTCGAGAAAACGTCGTGGTTCACCTGCGTGAGCAAACGCGCCGCCTCGGCCACGCCGCCGCAAATCTCCGCCGCGTCAATCCGCTCGACCTCAGGATACGTACTCACTGAATAGCTCGATCCGCCGGCGCCAAATCCAAGTACAAAGACGTTCCTCGGATTGGGATGGAGAAGCATGGGGAGATGCCCCAGCGACTTGTGGCTGTCCAGGTAAAGCGGCGCCGATCCCGCCACATCGATATTATCGATGTAGATGGAGCGATGGATGCCCTTCCTCTTCACGCTCACCGTCCCGAAGGGATCCTCCTTGTAGAACAACACCTCCGCGTTCGGCGAGACCACTTCCTGCATATGGCGGAACACGTCCGGCGGCGCCGCCACAACGCCGATCACCGCCGCCGCGGCCACTAGGGCCGCGAGCGCCATGCGCAAGGGCCGCCTCATCGCCGGCTCCATCGCGCACAGAACGGCCCCCATCGCAAGATTGATGCAGCATAGCACCAGCATGGCTTTCTGAAGCCCCACCAGCGGCATGAGAACGAAGCCCGTGGCCGCCGAACCGAGAATTGCCCCAATGGTGTTCCAGGCATACAACTCGCCTACGCTCCGGCCTAGGCGCTTGAAATTCGTCGTGTAAACCCGTCCCGCAATCGAGAATGTGGTGCCCGCGAGAAACGTCGGCAAGAGGATAAGGACGAATGCTTTGCCGAACCGCGTCAACGACCCCTCCCACATCGGATAGTGATCCCCGTACGGCGCGATGGCCTCCGCCCCCCAGGAGAATCCGTAGATTGTCAAGAGTACGTAGAAGCCGATGGCCGCTTCGATAAGCCCGAACAAGGTCAACAGCCGCCGCGTGCGGTCAACGAAGAACGCCACAACCAGGCTTCCGATAGCCATGCCGATGAGAAAGGTCGTCAGCATCGTCGAGAAGGCATAGACCGTATTTCCCAGGAAGAAGATGAGAATACGCGTCCAAACGACTTCATAACCCAGCCCGGCGAATCCCGCTAGGGCAAAGGCAACCAGGATCACGGGGCGCAAGCGCGATCCGACTCTCGGCCCTTCCTCCGGCTGAGGGACGGATAGATCGGTTGGCTCGGGCGTCTTGGAACGCGAGACGGCGGGGCGAGCAGCCGCCTTGTGAAGATGCCACGCCACAAAACCGACAGAGGTGCTCACCACTGCCGCTACGCCCACCGTGAGGTTGACGCCGAGATTGCCTATCAGGACGAATCCGGCGACGAAACAACCCGCCGCAGCGCCAAGCGTATTGACCGCGTACAACCGGCCGATGTTGAGACCCAGGTAGGATTCCCGCTCGACAATGAACTTGCTCAGGACGGGCGTGGTGGCTCCCATCATCGTCGTCGGCACGGCCAATAGGACAAAGCAATAGACATAGCGCACGGGAATTAGCCAGCCCGGATACGGCGCGAGGACTCGATGCATCCAGACGTAGACGGGCCCGGTTTGAGTAAGAAGCGAAGTGAGACAGAGGCCCAGCACGCCGATCAGGATTTCGAGCAGGCCGTAGACCCGCAACGGATCCGTGCGGCGATCAATCAACCGGCCCGCCACTAGGCTTCCCAGCGCCAGCCCCCCCATGAACACCGTAAGCACAGTGCTGGTGGCCAAGACGGTATTCCCGAGGATAACGGTAAGGAGCCGCATCCACACGATCTCGAAAACTAAGGAACTCAGCCCCGAGCAGAAAAACAGTGCGAATGTCAGTCTGCGGATGTTGGTCGCGGGGGCATGCTCGATGCTCGGGTCGTCGCTCATTCTGCCGCCTTCCCCGTTCAGCCTCGACTCCAGTTACAGCAGCGCACATTGTGGCGGCTCCCGCCCGCTTTGTCAAAACCAGAGCGGCCGACAAGTCCCGTCGGGATAGAACCAGCCGAGCCTCGGGCGCTCTTGCACGTCTGCCGTCAAGCCGCCATGCGGCCCACCGTTGCCCCCGGTTGAGCCATCCCGCCAGGAAAGGAGGGACGAATAGCGTCGCGCCACCCTTGTATGGACAGAGAAGGGAAAAAGACAAGCGTTGATATGGGCGCAACATATATTGACATAATATATGTTAAATGCTAAAATTTAATAGACTGACTGGTCGGTTTAGATAGAAATGTCCCATCATCAGCCCAAAGAACTCAGAAAAGCCGAAATCCTCGAAGCCGCTGCCCGCTGCTTCGCGCGCTCAGGCTACCATCAGACGACCATGGACGTCGTCGTCCAGGAAAGCTGTCTGAGCAAGGGGGCTCTGTATTGGCATTTCAAGAGCAAACAGACACTGTTCACGGCCCTCGTCGCCCAATGGCACGACCAGGTCCTGGCGGCCATATCGAGGGAGGATCAGGTCGAGAGGAGGCCGGCAGACGGACTGCGCGCCGTACTCGTCAGCATAGGACGCTTGGCCACAGCCCGACGGGATCTCCTCCGGGTCTACGTTGATTGCCTTGCCATGGCCGGGCGCGATCCGGCACTGGCCGCCGCGGCCAAAGAGGTGCGCGAGGCCATCGGCGCCACCGTACGCGCCCTGCTTAACCGCGGGATGGCGATGGGCGCATTCCGGCACATTTCGGTTGAGCCCCTCGCCTGGCACATCCAAGCGATGATTGACGGCACGCTGTTGGCCGCGCACGGCATTCCCGATGGCGAACGTGATACGGTAAACTGGAATGCGATTGCCAACGCGCTCCTTGAGATGCTGGAGGTATAGAGCCATGGGTGATCCCATAGCCGCGCTGGATGCAGGCGGCCAGGAGGCCGTCTTCCGCGTCCAGGATGTGGAAAAGCACTACCAAATGGGCGAGGTGACGGTCGCGGCGCTCCGCGGCGTCTCGCTGGACATCGGTTCGGGCGAGTTCTTGGTGATTCTCGGCCCCAGCGGCTCCGGAAAAAGCACCCTGCTCAACATCATTGGCGGCATTGACCGCCCCTCCCTCGGGCGGGTCTTCTTCGGCAAAAAGGAGCTTACGGCCTATTCCGAGTCCGAACTCACCCGGTACCGGCGCAATCACATCGGATTTGTCTTCCAGTTCTACAACCTCATGCCCAACCTCACCGCCCGGGAAAATGTCGAGATGGCCACGGAGATCTCGCGCGAGCCCCTGGATGCCACGGAGGCCCTCAAGCTGGTCGATCTCGAGGAGCGCCGAGGTCATTTCCCCTCCCAGTTATCCGGGGGCGAGCAACAGCGCGTGGCCATCGCGCGCGCCGTGGCCAAACAGCCGGAGATCCTTCTCTGCGATGAGCCGACGGGCGCCCTCGACATCACCACCGGCAAAGTCGTGCTCAAGGTCCTGGCCGACGTCAACCGGGCCATGGGCACCACGGTCATCGTGATCACCCATAACGCGGCGATCGGCCAGATGGCCCGCCGCGTCGTGCGCATGATGGACGGACAGGTTCGGGACATACGAGTCAATCCCCAGCCCAGATCTCCGGAAGAATTGGAGTGGTGACGAGGAGACCTTCCGGAATAAAGCGGGGCGGACTCCAACAAGAAGCACCATGAAAGTACTCGACAAGAAGCTCTTCCGCGGCATCATCGGCGCGCGCGGCCAAACCATCGCCGTGGCCATGGTGGTCCTCTGCGGCACGGCCAGCTACATCGCCCTGGCGGCGGCCCACCGGAACCTGCTCCTCACTCGCGACACCTACTACACGGAATACGAGTTTGCCGACTTCGAGGTCATGCTCGAGCGGGCGCCCCTGACCGCGGCGCTCAAACTCGAGAACCTGCCCGGCGTCCGGCGCGTCCAGGGGCGTATAGTCGAGGAAGTGACGCTGGACCTCGTCGGCCAGGAAGAGCCGCGTATCGGGCGCATCATTTCCCTTCCCGACCGGCACGAGGGCGTGCTTAACGACATCCACCTTGCCTCCGGGAGGTATTTCGACGGGGAAGGCGCCAACGAGGTCATCATCAGCACCACCTTTGCCGACGCCAACCACCTAACCATCGGCGATCGCTTCAAGGCGCTCATCGACAACAAGAAACACAGCCTACGCATCATCGGCACGGCGCTATCCCCCGAGTACGTCTACATGATCCGCAATGCTCAGGAGGTCGTGCCCAATCCCGAGCGCTTCGGCATCCTCTGGGTGTCCCAGTCCTTCGCGGAAATGGCTTTCGACATGACGGGCGCCTGCAATAACATCGTGGGCCTGGTAAATGCCCCGGACGACCTCGACGAGATGCTCGATCGGGCCGATCGCCGCCTCGACCCCTATGGCGTCTTCGCCACCGTTAAGCGCGAAGATCAGATCTCCCACCGCTTCCTCTCCGACGAGATCAAGGGCCTCGAGGTCTCCGCCCGGATCACCCCGGCCATCTTCCTAGGCATAGCCGCCCTGATCCTGATGGTGATGCTCAACCGCATGGTTCGCCAGGAGCGCACTCAGATAGGCCTCCTCAAGGCCAGCGGCTATTCCAACACGGCGATTACGAGCCACTACGTCAAGTACGCGTTGATCATCACGCTCATCGGATGTTTGGGCGGATGCGTCGTCGGCCAGTGGCTGGCAAATGCCATGATCCGAATGTATGTTCAGTTCTATAAGTTCCCTATCCTGAGGAGCCGCATCTATCCCGATATTCTTGCCCGCTCCATGGGGATCGCCATCGCCTTTGCCATCGTCGGCGCCGTCGGAGCGGCGCGAAAGGCCGCCAAGATCCACCCCGCCATGGCGATGCGGCCGCAGACGCCCAAGTACGCCCACCGGACGGCGCTCGAACGCGCCACTTTCATCTGGCGACGCCTCTCGTTCACCTGGAAAATGATCATCCGGAACATCTCCCGATACCGTGTGCGTGCCGGGATCACCGCCTTTGGCGTCATGGTGTCCTCGGGGATCATGCTCATCGGCTTCTTCTCGATGGACGCCGTCGGCTACATGCTCAGCTTTCAATACAGGGAGATCCAGAAGGAGGACGTGAAGATCGCCCTCGAGTCCGAGCGGGATCGGGGCGCCCTCCGCGATATTGCGCGCTTCGACGCCGTGCGCCGGGCGGAGCCGCTCCTCCAGTATCCCTTCAAGGTGAGTTCCGAATGGCGAACCAAGGACGTCGGCATCATCGGATTGACGCCCGGCAGCCAACTGATGACGCTTCTTGATGATCAGGAACGCCCCATCGTGCTGGGCGAGAGGGGCCTCGTTCTCTCCGAAAAGGTCGCTGAGGATCTGGGTGTTAAGGCCGGTAGTGTCGTCACGCTCAAGCCCCTGATGGGCCGTGTCACGAAGGAGGTGCGCGTACCCGTCCGTCAAGTTGCCCGACAATACTTCGGAATAGGCGCCTACATGGATCTCGAGGCACTCAGCCGTATTCTGGACGAACCCTTCGCCATGAATGCCGCACTCGTCCGCACGGACCCCGGAGCCGCCCGCAAACTCAGCCGCGATCTCAAGGACATACCCGGTGTCGCCGCCGTCGAGATAAAGGAAGACACCTACGCCAACATTCTGGCTACGATGGCCGAATCCATGAACATATCCAACTCGATTCTTGCCGTATTCGCCGGCGTCATTGCCTTTGCTATCATCTACAACGCAACCATCGTAAGCCTCGCCGAACGCCAACGTGAGTTGGCCTCGCTGCGCGTCATGGGCTTCACCGCGCCCGAGGTCGCGAGCATCCTTTACAACGAGAATTTCCTCTTGTCCGGCCTCGGACTTCTTCTTGGCTTCCCCTTCGGCCTCGCCATGTGTAAGCTCCTCGTCAAAGCCTACGACACGGAGTTGTATCGCATGCCGTTTCACATCGAACGCAGGACCCTGCTCCTCACCGGCGTTCTGACAATCGCTTTCGTCATCCTGGCCAACCTAGCGGCGCGGCGCAAGATCAACCGGCTCGACATGGTCGAGGTACTGAAAGCACGCGAATAGGAGACAATACATCGTGAAACGCGTAATCATCATCGCCGGCGCGCTGGCCATAGTAGTGATCGCCGCCGTGGCCCTCCGGCCTCAGCCTCTGCTCGTCAACATGACGGAAGTCTCAACCCGCACGGTGAAGCAATACGTCTCCGAAGATGCCGAAACTCGGCTGGCGGATACGTACCTCATTGACATGCCGGTAAGCGGGACGGTCGAGCGGATCCAGCTCGATATCGGAGATCGCGTCGAGCAAGGCCAAGTCGTTGCCCGTGTTGACCCCTTTGATCTTGAACAGCAGATCCGGGAGATGGACGCGGCTATTGCCCAGGCGCGGGCGCGCATCCAGGGCGTCGATACGAGCAAACCTAAACCTGAGGACATCGATGACGCCGACGTAAAAGTGCAGGAAATGAAGGATGGCCTGGCCATCGCGCAGAAAGAGCGGAGTATCGCTGCCATCGAGCAGGCCGACACCAAACGCGATTATGATCGCCTCGTTCAACTCCGCAAAGACGGTGTCGTCAGCCAAGCCCAGTTCGACACAGCCGAGCGCCGCTATAAGGCGGCCAACGAGAACCTCAAGCGCGCCGGACTAGCCGAACAGGCCGCGAAGAAGACTCTTGAACGCGCCGGGCTGGCCCTGCAGCGGATCTCCGGCTCCGTGGACGATAACGAGTACTTGCGTGACGTGTACTTGGCCGAGATCGAAAGCCTCGAAGCGCGCAAGAAGATCGTCCAGAACGACCTGGCCAAGACCGCCATCACCGCCCCCGTAACGGGCCTGGTTCTGGCGAAGAGTGTCGAGGATCGCCGCGTGTTGCTCAGTGGCTCGCCACTCCTCGAACTGGGCGACCTCGCCACCATCGAGATCGAGAGCGATATTCTGTCCGAGGAGGTCGTAACCATCAACGTCGACGATCCCGTCGAGATCACCGGCAAGGCCCTCGGCGGCGAGATGATTATGGGAACCGTCAAGCGCATCTATCCCTCCGGCTTCGAGAAGATCTCCGCCCTGGGCATCGAGCAACAGCGCGTCAAAATCCTCGTGGACTTCGACAACAGCCGACTCCAACTGCGTCCCGGCACGAGCGTCGACATTCGCGTCATCACTGCAGAAAACACCGACACCTTGGCCGTGCCCGAGCGCGCCACCTTCCGCCATGAGGGGCAGTGGGCCGTCTTCCTCGTGCATGACGGCCACGCCAAGCTGACTCCCGTGAAAGTGGGCCTGCGCAATGACGACTGGGCCGAAATCCTTGAAGGAGTGCAGGCCGGGGACACGCTCGTCGCCGAGCCTAAGAACGAACTCGATGACGGCATGCGCGTCGCCCCCCTTTAGCGGGCCGCAGATAACTACGCGTGAGACATCCAGGTTAGTTCCCTGACGCCTGTCCAGCGTGCGCAAGGCCCGCGAATACGCTACAATATCCCTCGCGCAAGCGGGAGAAAACGAGCCAATACCATGCCCATCGATCAAGCGGAGATCCTGTCAGTCAGCCAATTGACGCGACGCGTCAAGTCACTCCTCGAAACCGAGATCAGCTACATCTGGGTCGAGGGTGAGATCTCCAACTTCCGCGTCTCCCCGGCGGGCCATGCCTATTTCACGCTGAAGGATAAGCACAGCCAGCTTGACGCCGTGATGTTTCGCGGCAAGCTCATGCAACTGCGCTTCGGGCCGGAAAGCGGCCTTGAGGTGCTTGTCCACGGCCTCGTCACCGTGTACGAAAAACGCGGCAACTACCAGATCATCTGCGAAGACATGCAGCCCAAAGGCATGGGCGCCCTTCAACTGGCCTTCGAAAAACTGAAAAAAAAGCTTCAGGACGAGGGCCTCTTCGACGAGGCACACAAGAAGCCCCTCCCGCTCCTGCCGCGCAGGATCGGCATCGTCACCTCGCCCACCGGCGCCGCTATCCGCGATATCCTGAACGTGATCGGCCGCCGGTTCGCCAATGTCCACGTCATTCTCTGCCCGGCCCGTGTCCAGGGCGATGAGGCCGCCGAGGAAATCGTGGAAGGTATTCGCGCGCTCGATGCGTGGGGCGTGGACGTGATCATCATTGGCCGGGGCGGCGGCTCGCTCGAAGACTTGTGGCCGTTCAACGAAGAGATCGTCGTCCGCGCGGTGTACGGAGTGAATACGCCCATCATTTCCGCCGTGGGGCACGAGATCGATTTCGCCCTTACGGATTTCGCCGCCGATATGCGCGCCCCGACGCCCTCTGCCGCCGCGGAACTGGTGGTCAAGGAGCGCGAAGTGCTCCTCAACTCGCTGGCCCAGATCAAGCAGCACCTGTTGCGGGCGACGGCACGCCGCGTCGAGCAGGTTCGGAGTCGCCTGTCTCTAGCGCGGTCGAGCTTCGTTTTCCAGCGTCCGCAGGAACTGGTGCGGCAGCGCCGTCAGCAGGCCGATGAACTCCGGATGAGGCTGCAAGGCCAGGTAACGGAGGAGGTACGCGGCACGCGCGCCCGGCTCGATCAATTGTCCCGCGGCTTGACGCTGCTCTCGCCAAGGAACAAGGTGGCCCGCGCCTGGGAGGCATGGGTAGCTTCCCGCCGCCGTTTGGTGCATGCCGGCACGGCGGTGGTCGAGCGCGTACGGGCCAAGCTCCATCCCGCCACGGCCCGCCTTCATGCGCTCAGCCCCATGGCTATTCTCGACCGCGGATATGCCTTGGCCTGGAAGCTCCCCCAGCGAGAACTCGTCCGCGGCGCGCATCAACTTGCGCCCGATGACGAAATCGTGCTCAGATTCGGCAAGGGCGGCGCCACGGCCGCCGTCAAACACATTGAGGAAGACAGCGATGCCTGAACCGAAATTCGAGAAAGATCTCGAGAAACTCGAAAAGATCGTCGAAGCCCTTGAAGAGGGGAACCTATCTCTAGACGAATCCTTGAAGAAGTTCGAGGAGGGGATCAAGCTGTCGCGGCGGTGCGAAAAAGCGCTCACCGACGCTGAGAAGAAACTCGAAGTCCTCACCAAGAATAGCGAGGGAAAACTCGAAGCCCAGCCCTTTGGCGAGGAAGAGCAGGAAGAAGGCGATTCCGACGATGAAGAGGACGAGGAGGATGAGGAGGGGGACGAAGCAGAAGGCGAGATGCTGTTTTGATGACGGCGCTGGAATTTCTCGCCGATAAAGGCCGAACGGCCGAAGACGCCCTCGAAGCGTACCTGGCGGGCCGGCCCGACATCCCCGAGACGCTGCGCGAGGCGATACGATACAGCCTCTTCGCTGGGGGGAAACGGCTCAGGCCCGCGCTGGCCCTCGGCGCCGCGGACATCGTGTCCGGCGACGACGCGGCCGCTTTGCCCGCGGCATGCGCCCTCGAAATGATCCACACCTACTCCTTGATCCACGATGACCTCCCTGCCATGGATGACGACGACCTCCGCCGCGGCAAGCCAACGCTCCACAAGGTAGTTGGCGAAGGCATCGCCATCCTAGCGGGCGACGCACTGCTCACCATGGCCTTCGAGGTGGTGGCCGAGGCCGGCGACGCGCGCGTAATCCACGAGTTGGCCAGCGCCGCTGGAGCCGAGGGCATGGTCGGCGGCCAGGTAATCGACCTCCAGAGCGAAGGCCAAGAACTGGCGCTGCCCGAATTGCGGCGGCTCCATGCCTGTAAGACGGGTGCGCTGATCCGGGCGTCGGTGCGATGCGGCGCACTCCTGGCCGGCGCCGACGAGGTCCCGCTGGAAGCCTTGTCCCGCTACGGCGATCACATCGGCCTCGCCTTCCAAATCGCCGACGATATTCTCGACGTCACCGGCACGGAGGAGGCCCTGGGCAAACCCATCGGCAGTGACGCCGAAAACCGCAAATCGACTTATCCCGGCCTCGTCGGGCTTGAACGCGCCCGGGAACTGGCTGAGGAAGCCGTTGCGGCCGCGCTCGACGCGCTTGCCCCCTTCGGTGAAGTGGCCGACCCTTTCCGCAAGCTGGCGCGATTCATCATCGAGCGAGACACCTGAAGCCCAAACGCGGATAAGTTCTTGTGTTGCCTCTTATTATTCTCTTGAGCCTCGCGGCCGCCGCCGACCCGCCGGTGTTGTATCCGGAGCCGCAATCCATTGATCTGGAAAGCGGCGCCTTCGATCTAACGCGGGCGGTGCCGGTTGTCGTGGCCGACGATGCGACACGGGAGGAGGAGCAACGCATCGAGAACCTCTTCGCCGCCATCGGATTCTCGCTGAAGATCGCTCATGCCGCCGAAGATCGCCCCGGCCGTGCAGCCATCTACATCGGCGAAGCGGAGCGTCATGCCTCGTTTCAACAGCGCCGGCTTCGCTCGCTGGCCGCACCCATGACTGAGGCAAGGCCTCAGTCCTACCGTCTGATGATCTCGAAGAAATGTATCGTCATTGTAGGCGCCGATGCGCCGGGCGTCTGGTACGGCCTCCAAACACTTGTTAAGCTCATCCGGCAGTACGGCCTGTCGCTGCCCTGCGTCGATATTCGCGATCACCCCGACCTGCACGCGCGTGGCGTATTCGTCGAGGGGGCGATCCCGCTGGAGCGCCTCAGCGAACTCGCCCAGACACGCTGCAATCTCATTGTCTTCTCGAGTCCCGAACTCTATGTCCTCGAAGGAGCATGCGCCGAAAGATGGCGGGCTCTTTTCGACGAAGCCCGCCGACGCCAAATCGAGCCTATCCCACTCATCGATCCGTTGAGCAACGCGGCCCCCCTGTTGAGTGTCCGCCCCGACGCGGTCGAAGGGCGAACCGCCGTCGATCTCGTGACATTCTACGGCAATGACTGGCAGCCCTTGACGCATCCCAACCTGATCGGCCCGGATGTGTCCCCCGTCGAGGTCAGCGTTTCGGGTGTTACGTGCGCGCGAGGCATCGATTACATCTTGGATGGGCCGCCGCTCGAGTATCCCTTCCGAAGCAGCCGCCCGTGGCGCATTCGGGCCTTGCCCGAGGGGGCGATTCCCAGCGGCGCCGTCGCCACGGCTCGCTACAGCTATGCGCCCCCCGGCAGCGCAGCCTGCTGCCCGCACGCCCCCGAAACGCGGCGGGCACTGAGGCAGGTCCTCGGTAGACTCATCGATGTACTCGAGCCGAAGATGATCCACATCGGCCATGGGAACATCGAGCGCCTGAATCAAGACATCCGATGCCGGGAGCGACACGACACCAATGCCGGGTGCTTCGTCGGTTCCGTCGCCCTGTGCCGCGAGATTGTCGAAGACATCGATCCCGATGTGCGCCTCATAATGTGGGCGAACGCCATCGATCCGACGCAGGATGCACGGCGCTACGAGCTAGTGGGCGCCGAACGCGACTTGCCTGACGATATCCTCCTTTGTCTGCGCCCAAGCACGATGCCCGGCGGCCGGCCCTATCGCCCGGCCGATTCCATCGTGTGGGCGGGCGAGACGGGCCGCCCCTTCCTGAGCATGCCCGCCGCCGCATCGGCGAGCGTTTACGCCTGTGCCGCGGCCATGGGCGAGGCGGGCGCCGCTGCCGAAGGAATACTCGTCCCCCTTGGGGACGACGTGCGCCTCGCCATGGAGAAGGCGTGGTCCAAGGGCAATCCCATTGACGCATGGGGAGAGGGACTCAACCAGTACTTCGGCGCCGCCTTGCTGGATCTATCTTACGACGACGTGCTCGACGCGCTTGTCAGGCGGATGAATCGCGCCGTTCTGGACGGCGTATCGCCGCGGGAAAAGTTCAGAGCTTTCCAAGATGTCCTGGATAGCGTCCGTGAGCGTTTGCCGAAAGATAATCGACAGGCCGATGTTGCGGAGAATCTGTACCGCCTGTTGTCGGAGTACCTGGAACTCGAGGCCGCGTATGCGGAGAGCCAGGATAGCAGCGTGCCTGCGCGGCTGCGCGACGTGGTGGAAGGCGTCGCCGAGCCGGATCCTGAAACCGGCCCAGAGCGCGCGTCGCGGATCCTGGATGCCATCGAAGCCACCCGCCTGTTTGTGCCCTCATCCATCCTCTTTCGCCGCTACGTCTTGCCATTTCGGGAGATCGCCCTGCCGCCGGGCGCCCGGGCCTACGAAATCCTCGCAACGCCGAGGTACATCGACCACGAACACGAAGCCGAAGCCGTGTTCGACCTGCTATCCTGCCCGGGGCCGCTCTTCCGCATCGACTTCGAGACGGTGGGCGCGGCCCGCATAACTGTCGAGCGAAGCGCCGACGGCACGAGGTTTGAGGCCGTCCAGGAATGGACGTCGCAACGCCGGGGCGGCGTCCGCGGACCCATCCTACTCGATCGGCCCCCGACATCGCGGTTCATCCGCGTGCGCGCCGCCGCTCCCGCCGAGCGCGCCGTCCTTCGTGAGGTCCGCTTGCTGGCACTCAAGGGGACGGCCAAGGCAACCTGGCCCCGCGTGTCCACAGCGCCCAGTGTCGATGGCCTCCTTGACGAAGCGCCATGGGCGGCCGCCGCCCAACTCGACGGCTTCCTGCTCGCCGACGGCTCCGCCTACCCCGAAGCGCCCACCCACGTAGAACTATGCCGCGGTCGCGACGCGCTGTACGTCGGCGTGACGGCCTTCGAACCGCGCATGGGCACGCTTGTGGTGAATGCCACGCAACAAGACGCCCCTCTCTGGGAAGAAGAGTCCTTCGAGATCCGTATCGTTTCAAGCGAGGACGAGGTGTTCCGTTTCATCGTCAATCCCCTGGCCGCGCGCTATGACAGCCGCGGATGGGATCGCGGATGGGACGGCCGCTGGCAGGCCGCCACAACCATCCACGACGATCATTGGAGCGCCGAACTCGCCATTCCCTGCGCCACCTTCGACGCCGCCTTGGAATCCGGCGCCGATTGGCGCGTCAACTTCATCCGAACACGGCGCAACGTCCGAGACGAGGAATCCGCTTGGGCCGTCGAATCCGACGCCGCAGTCATATGCCCCTCCGGCACGGTAACCTTCACCGCCACCCGGCCATTCTGAAGGCCTCTCATCTCCCGGCCCCTCCCATATCCCCCTAATGAGAGTTGCGCAAACACCCCTTGCTAAAAGGGCCGGTGGCGCCATTGGGCCAACAGGGATACAATACTTATTGGATTGTTTCGACATACTGAGCAAGGAAGGGGAACATGCCGCAGGCCCGAGTCCAGACTGCGGTGGCCGCCGTAGCGGTACTGGCGGCACTGGCCGGCGTGGGCGTCTACTATGCCCTCCGCCGTCCCCCTGAGCGAAAGGAGCGGCTCATGCCTACACCCCTAGAAGCCCCGGCTCGAAAGGTGCTTGTGTCTCCACTGGCGGGCCAGTGGTACGAGGGCAATGCAACGCGTTTGACGCAGGAACTCGACGGATTTCTGAGCAACGCGCCCCCCCCGAAGCTCGAGAACGTCCACGCGCTCATCCTTCCCCATGCGGGCTATCAGTGGTCGGGGCAGACGGCGGCTTGCGGGCTGGCAACGATTGCCGGCCGCTCCTTTAGCCGCGTAGTCGTCATGGGCCCGAGCCACCGCGTGGCCATGAACAATCGCGCCAGTGTGCCGGACGTCACGCATCTGGCTACGCCCTTGGGCGAGGTGCCGCTGGATACCGACTTCCTCGCCGCCCTGCGGAAGCATCCTTACTTTCAGAGCGTGCCTGAGGTGCATCAGGCCGAACACAGTGTGCAGATCCAGGTACCTTTCTTGCAGCACGTACTTGGCGAGTTCCGACTGGTGCCGATTGTGCTCGGGCAATTGGATCTCGATACCGCGCGCACAGTAGCCACGATACTCTTGGGCCTGATTGACGAGGACACGCTCGTTGTCGCGAGTTCGGACTTCACACACTACGGCTGGAACTTCGGATACGTGCCTTTCCGGGACGATATCGCGGCCAATCTGGAGAAACTGGATATGGGGGCCTTCGCGGCCATCGAGCGCAAAGACACCGTTGCCTTCCTGGACTACGTCGCCGACACGGGCGCCACCATCTGCGGACGCTGCCCCATAGCCGTGCTGCTCTCCATGCTGCCCGAGACGAGCACGGTGCATCTCCTGAAATACGATACCTCCGGCAACATGACGGGGGACTTCGGAAACTCGGTAAGCTACGTGAGCGTCGCCTTCACCGGCACGTGGGACGGCGCAAAGGCGGAAGCAGCGCCGGAGGAGAGCGCAATGCTGACGGATGAAGACAAGGAGAACTTGCTGAAGCTCGCCCGCGGCACGCTCACCTACTACATGGCGCATCACCGTATGCCCACGCCCGATGAACTCGGCGTTCCCATCACGCCGGGCATGCGCCAGAAGATGGGGGCCTTCGTGACGCTCCACGAAGCGGGCCGGCTGCGCGGGTGCATCGGCGAGATCGAGTCGCGCCGGGCGGTTTACGAGGCGGTTATGGATCGCGTCATCCGCTCTGCACTCCACGACTACAGATTCCCGCCGGTTGAGGAGGCCGAGGTGCCAAACCTGCACATCGAGATATCTGCGCTCTCTCCCCCGAGGCCCGTGGCGTCTTACCACGACATCGTCCTCGGAAAACACGGCGTCATTCTCGAGAAGGGGCACACCGGCGCGGTGTATCTTCCGCAGGTAGCGCCCGAGCAAGGCTGGGATATCGAACAGACGTTAACTCATCTGGCGCAAAAGGCCGGCTTGCCGCCCGACGCCTGGAAGGAGGGGGCCTCGTTCACCGTGTTCGAGGCGATTGTCTTCGGGGAACCGAAGGTGTGAGGCGGGCTGATGGGCCGGGTCGAGCGGGACGGGAAAGTCTTGTCGGCGTCGGCTGAGGAGCGCGCCGCGAAGGGCAGCGGGCTGAGCAAGCGGGGAAGCGCGGCGGCTCTGCTGATCTTCGCGCTTGGTTTCTTCGCTCTTGTCGCGCAATCCCTACTATTTCGGAGCTTCCTGGGCGTCTTCGAGGGAAGCGAGCTGGGCATCGGATGCTTCTTCGGCTCCTGGCTGCTGTGGGTGGGAGCGGGCGCCTTGGCAGGGCGTGGCGGGACGCGCTTCCACAAGTGGCTGGCCCGGCACTTCGAGTGGCTCGCGCTACTGTACATCCCTGCGTTTCTGGTGCAACGGGGCCTCATCGCCCACGCCCGGGCCATAGCGGGTGTCAGGCCCGATGAGGTGTTCCCCTTTCTGCGCATGGCCGGCGTGTCATTGCTTGTCAACGCCCCCATCAGCGCCGCCACGGGCCTGCTCTTCACGCTGGCATGCCGATGGGCCACCCGTGTCGAGAAGGCGGACAGCCGCAGCGGCACACCCGTGGCATGGGTGTACATTACCGAAACCTTGGGGGGCTGCGCCGGAGGCGTTGCCGTAACACTGCTGCTGGCGGCAGGCGCTTCAGCAGAACGGGTGGCGCTTTGCGCCGCGGGCTTGCTGACGGCAGCGCTTGCCGTGTCCCGACTGGCGCGCCCGCGCGGGTTCCTTGCCCGCGCACTTCCTCTGATTCCTGTGGCAATCATCGCGGCGTCGCTGGTTATAGGCGTGGACGCCAAGTGGGCCGCACGGGCCGATCTTGCGGTATGGGAGCGACTGCTGCCGCGGGAGGCCTTCCGGGGAAGCTTCAGCACGGCCCACGCGAAATACTTGTACGGCGAGCGAGAAGGCCAGTGGATGGTAGTCTCATCCGGAGGCGTGTGCGAGGCGTTGCCGAATACCGAGCATGCCTCCGAAGTGGCCGCGCTGAACCTGGCGCAGCGCCCTGAATCCCGCCGCGTACTTGTCATCGGCCCCGGGTCGCTCGGCATCAGCTTGCGCTTGCTCGAACTGCCCCAGATGGAGCG
Organism: Candidatus Hydrogenedentota bacterium; assembly: GCA_963674865.2. Classification (GTDB taxonomy): domain Bacteria; phylum Hydrogenedentota; class Hydrogenedentia; order Hydrogenedentales; family SLHB01. The sequence goes on along the minus strand of CAXXYE010000009.1, from coordinate 793,114 downwards.
CGTCGTGTGGCTCCATCCGGATCTCGACTACCCGAAGGCGCTCCTTGATGCCCTGCCGGCAGGCTATGCGCGGGGCGCGGATCGACTCGAACTGCCCGGCGTCGAGGTGCGCCGCTTTCTCGCCAGAGAGCCGGGGGCGCTCGACTTGGTACTCGTGAATCTGCCCGACGTCACCACGCTCGTGCTCAATCGGTACGCGACCCAGTCATTCTATGCAGCCGTCAAACAGGCCCTCGCGCCCGGTGGGGCCGTGGCGGTGCGCGTATCAGGCGGGGCCAACTTCTTGGGAAGCGAACTTGTCGACCTCGGGGCCTCGGGCCTCGTCACACTGCATTCCGTCTTCCCCGAAGTGGCCTTGAAACCCGGCGACGAAAGCTGGTTCATCGCCTCAGAGACACCGCTGACGCAGTCCCCAGATGTGCTCCGGGCCCGTTTTGCGGCGATTCCCGGGGCAGCGGCGCGGTACCCGCCGGAGGCCCTCGCGGGACTGTACCTGCCGGATCGCGTCGCCTTCCAGATGGGGCACTACCGGGACGCCGCCGCGACGATGGGCAAGACGCGGCTGCTCAACACGGATCAGCGCCCGAAGGCATTGCTCTACGCGCTGCTGCTGGCAATTCGACAAGCCGGCATGGGCCACATCACGCCTTACCTGCCCGCCGTCATGGGGCGCGGCCTGGGACTCGGATTATTCGCGCTACTGCTGTACGTGGTGCTGCGGCTCGTATACCTGCGGAGGACGCCCCACCGGCGGGGCGATGTACAGGCGCCTCCGGCGCGCCCCTTTGACGTGGGAGTAATGGTATTCACGATGGGCATGGCGGGCATGGCACTGAACGTGGTGCTCATGTTTCTCTATCAGGCCCGCTTCGGCTCTATTTTTCTCCACATCGGCCTGATTTCAGCCTTGTTCATGTTGGGATCGTTCGCAGGCGGCCTGTTCGGCGAGCGCGTGCTTCGGCGTAGGGAGACAGAGCCCGGACTGCTCTTGCCGGCCGCGATACTGCTGCATGTACTCCTGATCATCGCGGCATCCTCGTTGCCCGAGGCCCTCCCTCGTCCGACGTTCGCGTTGCTGTTCGGACTGTGCGGCGTGTTCACCGGCGTCTACTTCCCCATCGGCGCGCACCGCCTCGCGGCCACCGGGCAAGCGGCGGCAGCATCCGGCTCAACTCTCGAAACGCTCGATCACCTGGGGGGCGCAAGCGGAGCGCTCCTCACGGGCTTGTTTCTTCTCCCTGTACTGGGGGGCAGCGTTGCGCTCGAACTCCTGGCGGCGCTGGTGGCCGTCAACTTGGTGGGAATGGCCGCGTCCAAAGGCCGGCCCGCGCGGATGGATACGTATGATCACGCGGCACGCACGGCAGGCTACATCCTATTCGGCGCGGCGGCGCTGTTGCTTGTACTATCGCACGTCTTGGCGGAAACACGGGCGGCCGCGGCCGCCGATCCCTTGACCTCCGCCGCACAAGCGCTTGCTGGGGATGCAGAGCTCAAGGAGCGGGAGATGCCGCGGCCGGACGGCACAACGCTCCGCTATTTCGCCGTGGACCAAGCCGAGGACAAAGACCCCGGCTACATCTTTCCCAGCGCACCTTTTGCGGGCGAGGTCGACGGCTATGGCGGCCCTATCGACCTGGCCATCCACATGGATGCTCAAGGAACGCTGCTCGGATTTCTGATCATCCAGTCCAATGAAACGCCCGCCTACCTGAAATTGCTGCGGGGGTGGCTGGCGCGTTTGCCCGGGAAATCCATCACAGGACGCGGAGCGTTGGCCGGTGTGGACACGGTTAGCGGAGCCACCATCACCTCGGCGGCCATGCTTCGGATTCTCGGCCAAGCCGGCAATAGCTTCGCTGCCGAAGTCCTCGGCCGAGGCGGAGCAGGCGGCACTGAGCCCCGCGCTCCTATACGTTTTCCCGATAAGGAGTTCCTCTGGCTGGCCGCACTGACGGCCGCCGCCGTGGCGCTCCGATACAAACCGAACAAATGGCTGCGGCGAGCGTTCCTGGTTGCCATCGTGGCAATTGCCGGCGTTTACCTGAACCTCCAGTACTCCGCGCAGCACGTCTATTCGCTGCTCGGTGCGGCAGTCCCGGGAGACTTGTTAAGCGGGCCATTCTTCCTAGTGGCGCTGGTGCCCCTGATCGTGCTCGTCTTCGGGAACGTCTACTGCGGCTACCTGTGCCCATTTGGCGCCTTGCAGGAATTGGTGGGAGAATTCCGCCCCGCGCGGCTCGCGGCCGGCCCGGACGAGCGTTCATGGCGATATGCGCGTGCCGTGAAGTACCTTCTCCTATTCACGGCCGCGGCGGCCTTCGCCGTTTTCCGAGACTGCGGACTTATCTCGGCCGATCCCTTGACAACCTTCTTCAGCTCGGTGCGCACCCGCCCGATCCTTATCCTCGGCCTGGCGATGCTCGTGCTGTCCGTGTTTTACAGGCGCTTCTGGTGCAGAAATCTCTGCCCGGCCGGGGCATTCCTGGCCCTGCTGAACGGCGTCCGGCTGCTCCAGCGCTTTATGCCGCGTATACGCCCGGCACGCTGCGATCTCGGCGTGCGCTCGCACCGCGAGTTGGACTGCATTCAGTGCGATCGCTGCGCCGTTGCGAGGCCGCGTGCGTCCGCGGAGCCGTCCCGAGCGCTCCGCATTGGCTTGTACGCGGCGGTGGCTGTCACGGTACTGGCGCTGCTTGGCATGACGCTCGGCCCGTCGCACAACGCACCGGGCTCGCAGCTACCTCAATCTGACGGTGCGCGGACGGGCGTCGCAGGCCAAGTACGCGATATAGACGACGCCGAGTTTCGACGCCTCATCCGCGAAGGTGTTCTATCGGGACACGAGGCGGATTTCTACACCTCGCTACCGGCAGACACACCAGACACGGAGCCGAAGTAAGGCCGCTGTGTCAGTGCGTGTGGGCGTGGCCGCCTTCGTGTGAGTGCGACTGAGCGCCTTCAGCCTCGGCTCCGAGATACGCCTTCTCGAAGCCGTCCACGAGTCCCCTGAGTTGCTCAACGTATTCGAGGTCCGTGGTCTGTTTCGCCTTCATGACACCCACAAGCATCTCATGGCACAACGTAATCTTCCGAACATACACATCCCACTCCTCGCCGCTTTGCGTCGCCACCGGCTTGATGCGCTGCTGCAAGAAGTACTGCACCACGATGTCCGCGAAGTAGCCTGCGTGATCCTCCTTGTTCATCACCCACCGCGCCAACTGATTCGCGTTGCCGCTGGGGTCCTTGGACAAGACATTGATCTCGTTCATGGACTTCTCGATAGTCGCGATATGCTCGCGCAGCAGGCTGAACCGCACCGGGTCGTCGTAAATGCCGCAGGGGATCTGACAGTGCGCCCACGCCGGCCGCTGTGAGCCGAACGCAACCGCCAGCGCTCCCACCAGCACCACGCATGCTATTACGGCAAAAGTCCTAAGCGTCTTCATCGGCCATTCTCCCCTCTTGAACTTCGTTATTGTGTCTTCTTCGACGTGGGAATCGCCCCGCCCCCGCAGGGGGCAGGTTTCCCAAATAGGCGTTGATTATAGGAACACCTTTATCGCTCAGGGCATTCCACAAGAGGGATCGCGGTGTCGCCCCAGAACGGGCGCGACGCCAACGAGGTCAGTAGGGCTCGATGTCAGCGGAAGTTATCCCGCCTGTTTGAGGAGTTGCTTGGCCTTACGAACCATGCCCTCGACGATGAGGTCGCAGCCCTTCCGCCCGATCTCCACCGTGGCCGTCTTCCTCGGATCCTCGCCGAACACGCCGACGAGCGATTCGGCCTCCCGGCCAAGGTACACGCTCATGTCGATGCAGTCGGGCCGCAAGTACCACAAATACGACGTTTCCCACTTCGCCGCGTGATCGCCGCCGACGTGCGGACTCTTCGGCGGGTAGTGAAACTCGATGCCCGCAAACGCCTGCGTGTCCTTGTACGCCTCGTTGAACCGCTTTACGGCGGGCGCGGCCCATCCGTGCAACGGATAGTGGCCGCAGACAAAACAGACGGCCTTCATCTCCAGTGAGTTCATCTGCACGAGCGTGTGGTAGATGAGATGTTCGTAGAAGGCGGCCTGCTGCTCGGCCGTCGCCCCGAAATGCGCGGCCGTGTGTTTCCGCTTCTTGAACTTCATCTTCTTCTTCACGGCGCCGTCGGGATCATGATCCACCTCGAGGAGGTGCCCCACCCGCGGCTCTCCGTACCAGAGCGTCGGGAACGCGAAGCCGCCGGAACACGCCGCCGCAAGTTCGCACAACTTCTCGGCTTTGAGCGCATCATTGCCGACGGCCATATGCTCACCGTGCCACTCCAGCCCGCCGAGGCCGATAAACGCCGCGGGAAAGCGCTTCCGCCTGGCCACGATCTCATGGGGCAACATCTCTTCGTATCGGACTTTTTCCACGGTATACGCTCCTCCCCTACGGCCAAGTTCATTCCTTGGTGGCCGCGATCATAACGAACCAGTGATTCAAGTATATGTCACCGCCTTCTTCCGTCAAACTCAGCGCCTGCCGCTCGGATGTGCTCAGGCTGTCAAGCCGCTCCCGTATCTTATGCACATTGTCTTCTGAGACGCCGTCCGTCAGAGCCTTGAGCGGACGATGCCGAGTGTAAACCTTCAACTCCTCGACTCCGAACCGCGTCGATCGCAACATGGCGCGCCACTCGCTTGGGCGGTACTCGCGTGCGTGCGACGCATCGTGGTACTCGTCAAGCTCGTTCATGCACGCGTCCACGAAGTCGTCCTCAGGAACACTCCGATCACCCACAACCAACCTTGCCCCAGGCCGGAGCACGCAGTGTATCTCCGCCAAGGCCGCCGAGATATTGACGAAGTGATGGGGGGGCGCGCCGTGCGGCCGCCAAGTCGAAAGATGCGTCCTCAAAGGGCAGTTCGTGAACATCGGCGAGAAGAAACCGCACGTTGTCAACGCCGGCCTCCTTCTGGAGTTGTTTTGCCTCGCACAGCATCTCGGACGTGATGTCGACGCCCGCGACGGACGCGACGTGAGCCGCCAAGGCAAAAGCCGTGTGCCCCGTGCCCGTAGCGACGTCGAGAGCGCGCCAATCCGGCTGAGGCTCGCAGAACCGCACGACGTCGGCCAGAACTCCCGGATCCTTATGCGCGGGGCTGCTCGCGTAGAATCCCGCACGCGGCCCGAAGACATGGGCAGGCTTCACGTGTTTCACGGGGCGTCCACTCCCTACCGGCGTGATTGAGCCCATGGGGGAGAGGTCTCCGGAACCACGGCCCGCCGCGTAGAGAATGCGGCGCCTGTGTCACGGCAACGCCTCCCCGGCTCCGGTTCGGGACGGAGTCTACCATACTCCGTTAAGGCTCGGATATAATCGCCGTCCAAACCGGGTCGATCACTTCAGGAGTTGCGCGTCAAGATGACTTCCGACAGAAAACTTCCCAAGTTCGCCGACGCTGAGACAGCGGCCGGACTCATAGCCCAACTCGGCGGCGAATTCGCCATTGTGGAGAATCCGAGTTACGTATACCCGCCCTATGAGGCATATCCCCTGCCAGCCAAGCGGGCCGCGCTGGACGGCGGCATGTGCGGAGCGGTGATGGACATGGACGGCACAACCACCACCACCGAGCCGCTGTGCCTGCACTCCCTCGAAACCATGATCCGCCGGATCACCGGACATGAGGACGACCCGTCTTGGGCCGGCCTGAACCGCGAGCGGGACTATCCCCACATCATCGGGAACAGCACGACGAAACACGTCGAGTACCTTATCCGCACGTATCGGGAGGAGATCGTGGATGAGGACCTGCGCTTCTTCTTCCTATACGCGGCGCTTTGGACGCTCGCGAAGGCGGCGGACGAAGGGCGAAAGCAGGAAGTCACAAGCAATCTCGCCGCCCTCGGCATCGGCGACATCCTGCGCGACGGGAACTTCTCAGGCCTCCAACACGAGGAGTCGCTGGACACGTCCACTGCGCGCACGGCCGTTCGGAAACTGGCCGAGCGATATGGCCCCAGCCTCAATCTGGACACCTTGTCGGACGTTGTCCGGGCGGCCATCGACATCTACTACCAGCGATATCACTACATCCTCGGACGCATCGACACCGGGCAGGGGGATGCCGTCGCCACGGAAGTCTTCGGCAACGCGGACGAGCGCCTCATCTGTCCGATGAAAGGGATCGGCGTCTTCCTGGCACTGATCAAGGGATGGTTGGGAGAGCACGCCGCCTTCTGCGTCGAAGAACTCAACGACTATCTGGCCGAGTTGGGCGAGTCGCCGGAGCATGACGCCCAGGCTGCCGGGACGCGGCTCGCGGCCTTGGGAACCTACTTCGAGAACCATCCCGCCCGCGTAGCCATCGTCACGTCATCCATCCGTTACGAGGCAAACATCGTGTTAACCGAGGTGTTCCGCGTGCTCTTGCGCGAAGCGGAAGGCTGGGCGATTCCAGACGAGAAGAAGCGACTCATCTTGAAAAAGTTCGGCGACTACCGCGACTACTATGACGCGTTTATCACCGCCTCGGACTCGAGCGAGATTCGGCTGAAGCCGCACCGCGACCTCTACTCTTTGGCCCTGCACCGGATGGGCATCGCGCCAAGCGATTTCGACAAGGTGATCGGTTTTGAGGACAGTGAATCGGGAACGATTGCCATTCGCGCGGCGGGAATTCCCCTCTGCGTGGCCCTGCCCTTCCCCGAGACGAAGGGCCACGAGTTCACAGCCGCTTGCCACGTCGCCTACGGCGGCATTCCGGAAGTGATTCTGAAGCGGGCCTGCTATCTCCCGGAAGGACTCTTCATGGGATAACGGCCGCCCGCCGCGTCACCTGAGCACGGGACTCACAGGCCCCATATCGTAGCCCGGGCCCAGCACGTAGAGGCGGCGCAGCGAGCGATCATCATTCACGTGTGCCGCAGCCACCTTCCCGACGAAAATCGCGTGATCCCCCGTAACCAGTTCCGATTCGACGGTGCACTCGAAATTGGCCACGGCATCCGTAAGCAGCACGCCATCGATCTTGGCAGCAGGCTGCGTCTTGGCGTGGCGCTCGGCGAGTTTGTCCACGGCCCGGCCCGAGTTGGTGCCGTAGAACAAGGCGTCGTCGGCCATCTCGGCGCAAGGAAACGCGAGCACGAACTCGCCCGCATGCCGGATCGCCTCAAGAGAATACCGCGCCAGTCCAACGGAGATAGCCATCATCGGCGGCTCGTGGGATGTGATCATCGACCAGCCCAGCGTGATGGGATTGCACTTCCCATCGGCGTCCTTGGCGATAGCGATAACCACCTGCTCCGGATACTTCCGCACAATCGCGTCGCCGTAAGCGGTACTCGTCTGCATAATCCCTCCTATCCCCTGTCCGGACGCTCGGCATCCGCCGTGTATCGCTCGCTCACGCCACAGCGGAGAAACTCCTCGCAGGCGTACGCCTGCCATCTAGGATCCAGGCCGATGGATGCGTTGTCGCCGTAGTAGCCCGCGACGAACCCGCCCCGGCCCCGCCACAACTTGTCCAGCATTTCCCGCGCCCGCTCGCGAATACGCCCTTCATCGCGCGTTTGCAGCGTCTTCTGGATGTCGACGGGACACCAGAAAGTGATCTTGCCGCGTTCATGGTGGGCGGCCAGCGTGTCAAGCCCATGAAGCTCCGGCTGATCGAATTGAAGGAGATCGATCCCCGCTTCCATCAGCCAGGGGACAATGGCCTCTATTTGGCCGCAGGAGTGCATGAAGACACGCACGCCGCAGCCGTGCGCGACACCACACAATTTGGCATACCGCGGGAAAAACTCCTCACGCCAAAGCGCCGGATCGATCATGAGCTGGCTCTGCGAGCCCCAGTCCTCGCAGAACATCACCGCGTCCACGCCTCCGTCGGCATAGCTGCGTATCATCCCTCCCAACAACGCGTCGATACGGCTGTGCAGGGCGTGAATCCGCTCCGAATCGATCAGGATATCCAACAGATACTGATCCAGCCGCCGAAGTTTCCGGGCGATGTTGAACGCGAATCCCGGCAGGCTGCCGATGAGCCACATGTCCGGATGTTCGTCACGAATCTCCTTGATATGGGCGTAAGCACTCGGCTCGTCGAGCCGGGGAAGTTCGTAGCGTTCCGCATCATCGAGCGTCTCAAGAACGCCCTTGGCCACCTCCCCTTTCGACGTCGGATCGACCCGGGCCCACGTATTGCCCCACGCGTCCACGTGTTCCCAGCGGCTCGACCCAACCTGACGCCATTCCGTCGCATACGTCTGCGCATTGTGATGGCAATGGGCAAAGTCCTCATCAGCGAACGAGCGCGCGACGCGCTCCGGCCCCTCGAAATCCAACGTTCTGCGGACAATCTCTCGCGAAGTCACGACACCTCTCCAAGCGTTTTCCAAGACTGCGGTCCGACGTACGATAAGCCAAGCGTCGGCCCTGTTCAAGCTGGCCCGTCATCGGTGCAGCAGCTGACGACGCTGTGTTATGCTCCCCGCCTCAGGCGTTGGAACAGGGCCGCTACGCTATGGCCGAAGCCGTGCAGAATAGGAGCGCGATCATGGGTGACTTCGAGGTGTATCTGCCGCAGGACAACCGTGTATATCAACGCGACGGACGAAACCGTGCGACACTGACTTTCCAGACACAGGCCCCTGTGCGCGCGCGCGTGCGGCAGGGAGCGAAGGTGATCAAGCCCTGGCGCCAATCTGATGGCGCGATCGAGAATGTCCCCACGGGCGGCCCGTACACGCTCGAAGTTGAAGGGCCTGCCGGACGACGGCTGGCCGCAAAGGGCCTTCTGGTGGGCGATCTGTGGATACTCGCGGGCCAGTCGAACATGGATGGCTCCGGAAAGCTGGTGGATCTCGAGCCCCCTTCGAGCAAGGTCCATTGCTTCTACTACGATGAGACGTGGGGAATCGCCAAAGACCCCCTATGCGTACTCGTCGACTCGATGGACCCGGTTCACTGGCGGTGCGAGGAGAAGGATCTCCAAGAAGCCCGCGAGGAAGACCACCGCTTCCGCGAACACGGCGCGGGCCTCGGCGTACGGTTCGGGAAAGAGATCCTCAAGGCAACCGGTGTGCCGGTGGGCCTGATTATGTGTTCACATGGCGGCACGAGCATGGAGCAGTGGGATCCGGCCAAGAAGAAGCTCAGCGGACGCTCGCTCTTCGGCTCGATGGCGCGCCGCGTACAGGCTTGCGGTGGCCGAGTCAAGGGAATGCTCTGGTACCAGGGCGAATCCGATGCGCTTAACAAAGCAACCGGCAAGTTCAAGGGCCGACTGAAGCGATTCATCCAGGCTTGCCGAAAGGAATTCGATTCGCCCGAAATGCCCTTTATTCAAGTGCAGCTCTCCCGGGTGTTCTCGACTGACGCCCAGTTCCCCATCGCCCATTGGAATGGCGTGCAGCAACGCCAACTCGAGATCGCCTCCGAGATAAAGAACGTCGCGACGGCCGCCGCCATCGATTGCGGCTTATCCGACATCATCCATCTGGACGCGTTATCGCAGCGACGCATGGGCGCCCGGCTCGCCGAATTGGCGCTCGTTCTGGCGTACGGCAAGAAGGCCCCCATGGCCCTGTGCCCGGACACGGTTCGGTGCGTGGGAAAAGAGCGGACGGTGGTACGCGTCACGTTCAAGAACGTGCGAGGCCGGCTGAGGCCTGCCCAAGGCGCGCGCGGATTCTTCGTCGAGCAGCCCGACGGCCGGCGCATCGCCATTACATCGTCCCGGGCCGACGGAGAGTCCGTTAGACTCACACTGGAAACGGGGGCGCGCAAAGGCGCGAAGCTGTGGTACGGCAAGGGCCTGAGCCCGGCGACGGACCTCCGTGATGATCTTTTCGGGGCCCCTGTCTTCGGGCCGGTGAAATTGTAAGGACACAGCCGTCGTCAGGAAGCGTCCACCACGCCGCGCAGTGTGCTACGCGCCAGATCGATAAGGCCCTGATCGACCCGGAAGACCTCGCCCGCCCCCTGCATCATCGCGAAACGCTGCCGCGACTTATCCGGCGCAGGGGCGCCCACAATAAGCGGCCCTTCTACTTCCTCGGCGCCCCGACCCCGAGGGCGCGTCATTACCGTAACACGAAGCAACGGATCGTCAAGCCCATACGCGGCCAGGTCGGACGCTTCCCCCTCGTCGGCTACGGCCTTCACGTGAGCAAGGGCCCCCACCAAAGCAGCAGCATCGCTCTGCGTCTCGAGGCGTTTACCGGCCGGAGCCGTAACGCGCCATTCTCCTTCATCCTGCTCGAAAACGTATTCCGTGCCCTCGAACCGCAGCTCCAGGCGAACGGCCTCAGACATCACGAAGGAGAGCCGCTCCTTGGAGCGGAACTGGAACAAGGTGCGCTGCAGAGGCACAAGCCTGCTCGTGAAGACGAGGCACGGCACACCCGTGTCCTGTTGAACGTAGTAGGACTCTTTCTCCAGATTGAGGGCGCCGACACGAATGGTGGCGGACTCTGCTTCGTCGGCGAACGTGAATGTGATGCTCAAGCGAGGGTGGTCGAAGCCGAACTCCGGCCGGATCTCGTCAAGGAAGTCCTCTGCCGCAAGTGAGTTCACGATGTCGATGTACCCCTCGATGACGTATGCGTCCGCCTCGACTTCGACGGGATAGGTTATCCGCCATGTGCCGCCCTCGCCGCGCGCCATACGAATATCCAGATCGTCATCGACATAGCGGATGCCGGTTATTTCCTCTGAACCGTGTGTCAGAAGCCGCTTCTCACGGAAATCGCCGGGAGCATTCGGAAACAGCGCGACAAGCCCGCTATCCACCAGGAACACAGCGGGCGCGTCGGCCCGGCGAATGTACACCGCACTATCCTTCTCCTCCTCATCCGTGAGAATACCCAGATACACCGTCTGAGGGGCCCCGCCCGCCACCGTAACCGTAGCGCGCGCGCGCGGCGGATCCAGTCCATACACATCGAGAGATTGCGGGGCGTCGATATAGCCTCGCCCCTGGGCCGACTCAAGTTTCCGGACAAGCGCGTCCGCCTTCTCCTGAACCGCGAGAGCATGAAACGGCTCTGCCACGTACCAGCGGCCGTCGCTCTCCTTCGCGAGCACAAAGGGGATGGACTCCTCGCCTACGCCAGGCTGTGATTGCCCGTCGGACGCTGCGTCATCCGCTTCTGCCCGAGACTGCCAGTAGTAGGCAATCTCCACGCGAGAAATGCCGTCTTCTCCCAGATTGATCAAGCCGCGGTCGCGCAATACAAGTGGGGAACGGTTAAGCTCAAAGAAGTCCTCATAGGACGCCAAGAAAACGGTGCTATCGCTTGCGCGAGCATAGCAGTAAGTCCGCGTCGGCTCGATGTCGCCGAAGATCACGCGGACCTCTTCCCCCTTCTCGGTTAAGCCCTCAACGGTGAGTATGGGAGACTCAAGGCCATACTTGGCCAAATCATCCGGCCCGACCTCGACGCTGCGCGCCGCCGACAGGTGCGCCAAAGCTCCCGCCGCCCGTTCCCAAACCACACTGTTGGCCAGGATAGCCGCGTCGGGATCCGTGATCCGCCATCCCCCCTCTTCACGCCGCGCCGCGGCCATAGCGGGCTCACCCCGGCGTTGGATGCGGATCTGTTTGACGTCCTCGGCGTCGAAAGAAAAGAGTCGCTTCGCCTCTTGTTCGGCCTGCTCCGTTCGCTTCTGCGAGGAAGACAACCAGGCATAGGCACCGCACAGAAGGGCCAGGATCGCCAGAAGTGTCAGCGTACCTCTTGGCCTCATTGATGCCGCCCTCGCAGCGCATAGACGATGAGGCCCGCGGCCACGACCACTTGGACCACGCCGAGGGCCGCAATCCATGCGACGGCCTGCTCCTCTCCCTTGGACAATACGATGGGCGGATCGGTAGTGCCCGTCGGCCGGATAGCGATGAGTTCCTCGTACTCGCAAAGCCAGGCGATGACGTTCATGAGGAAATTGTGATGGCCCGTGATCTCGATCACCCCGTTCGATGCGAGGTCCGTGTCGCCCACCACCACGATACGCCCTTCGCGGGCACGCCCACCCTCGACAACGGGAACACCCGTATCGAGGGCCGCCGCCACGGCCAGGCTCAACGGCCCTTGCGCCTCCCCCTCGTCGTAGTGCGCCTGTCCTTTGCTAAGGAGAACGAGGTCCTTCTCGGCCCAGGTGTCGGGAAGGGAATGGAGAAGTTCCGTCCCAACGACATCGTCCGGGAGCGGACTGGCCAGCCGCACCGTACACGCATCCTTGAGGACCATGCGCTGATCAAACCCTCGCGTGATCGGGTGGGACTGGTTGTACGACCCGCGAAAATCCGCGTCGGGCGCGGCGTACTCGCCGTATTCCTCCGCCAATCCAACGTCGGGGAGCAATTCGGCAATCACCTGCTGGCGGACCTCTGAGACGACCGCATCGTAGCCGACCACAATACCAAAGCGTTTCTTGAGCCAATTGGGCAGATTGAGACGGGCCTCTTGGGCGGGATCTGTGAGGATCCACGGATCCTGCATCAGCAACACCCGGCCTCCTTGGCCGAGGTAATCATCGATGGCCTGAATCTCGGCAGGATCGAAATCGCTACGCGGGCCGTAGATCACGAGCACGTCGCAGTCCTCAGGCACCTTGGGATCGGAGAGAGGAATCGCGATGCGCGTCGTCTCATATCCCTCCTTGGCAAGATACTCAGCGAAGAGGGATGCCCCATCCTTCTGGTCCGTGTTCAGGACGTCGCGCTCCCCATGGCCCGTCAGAAAGCATATCGTCGGCTTCGCGTCGCGGACCACATTAATAAGAGCGTTTACGAAATCCCGCTCCTCGAGGCGGGCCGTCACGTCGGAGATGGGTAGGACCTTCGGCGGGCGCGCGCCGCACTGGACCACGACGGTTCCCTCGACGCCGACCCGAGTTAACCCCAGGGCCTTGATGCGTTCAGGATGGAATTGAGGATCGAGTTCCTCTACGCGCAGATGGCTCGTATGCTGCCGGCACCGCTCAAGAAACCGACGCGTCTTATCGCGGGCCAGATCAATCCGGCTGTCACCCGTGTCCACAAAGAACACAATGACGTCAACATCCTGATCGAGGCTCTCGAGCACTTGCACCGTCTGTTTGGCCAATTCCCGCCGCCCTTCGAGCGTGAGGTCCCATGAGCGATCCCAGCGCTTCACAAGCGCATAGGCCACGACACATATGAGAAAGAAGAGCACGGACGCTGCGACCGCATTGAGACGAACTATAGCAACGTCGTGCTCAAGCCCGCGCAGATGGTCGACAAGAGTCAGGACAACCCAGGCTAGGCACGCCAAGAGGCCCGCGGCAAGCGGCAAGAAGACGGCCGGCGCGAAGGGATCTTCCTTCAGTGCGAGCACGTTCAAGGCGGCGGCAACAAGGACAACGGCCAGAATTCCGCTAGCGCGCCTGAGCGACTTCAACTTCTAGGCCCTCCACTTCCGGCTCTCGAGCGCCCGGAAAGTCAAGAAGACGAACACACCCGAGAACAGCACGTAATAGGCAATGTCGGCGGGCTCAACGATACCTTGAGCCATGTCCTGCGCGTGGGCGTCCAGGGGCAATTCCACGACGAGGCCGTGCAGAAAGGCATAGACGAGACTCGCGGCCTCCCGGGCCATGGCCGGCCACTGCTCCGGCACCGAAATCTGTCCGGGGATGCGCTCAGCGAAGGTTCCCAGGATATAGAAGACGAACCAGAGCCCAAACGTCAGCGTCCCCGCGGTAGCCTGACTCCGCGCCATGGCCGAGATGAACAGACCCATACTCATGAAGGCCGCACCCATGAGAAACGCCGCGAGCAGGCCGAAAGCCAGCACGGCGGGCTCAACGTCCACGAAGTGCGCGACCACGAGGAGGTGAATCCCAACGACGCCCATCAGAACCAGCAGCATGCCCAGCGCGGCCCCGTACTTGCCGAACACGATTTCCCGATCCCGAACCGGGTGCGTCAGCAGGAGCTCCATCGTGCCGCGTTCCCGTTCTCCCGCCAAGAGACGCATGGTCACGAGAGGTCCAATGAACATCACAAGAAGCCCGCAGAACACGAGGTAGGGACTGAGGAACATCTCCTCAAAATCCGGCACACCCGTGAAGCCGTGAAGTCCGGGCGCCTGCGTCCTTCGACAATGCATGATAAAGGATGCCGTAAATCCGAGGCCCGATATCAAGGCGTAGGTCCCCACAACAACATAGCCCGTCGGCGTAAGGAAAAACGCCGCGAACTCGCGCTTGCAGATGGCCCAGGTGTTTCTCATGACGGCCCTCGCTCGTCATCGGACGTGACTACTTCCATGAACACCTCCTCGAGGCTGCGGGCCTTCTCCTGGATTCCGCGAACGGCCAGTCCCGCCCCCACGAGAGCGCTTGCCGCGCGCTCAGCCACCGGCCGGCCGGCCGACGCCTTGACGATATACGCCTCCGCACCTTGCGCGCTCACGCCAACAACATCCGGCACCGCGCGCAGCACACGAAGCACCTCGTCGGGCGTGCCGCCCGCCAGGACCTCGATCTGCACTTCGTTCTCCGCCTCCTGTGCAAGGCGACTCACGCTATCCTGGGCGACAATCCGGCCCCGGTGGATGATGATCACCCGCTCGCACACCATCGTCACCTCGGGCAGAATGTGCGTGCTTAGAAGAACGGTGTGTTCCTTAGCCAAACTGCGGATCATGTCGCGAATCTCGATGATCTGCTTCGGATCGAGTCCCACCGTCGGCTCATCCAGAATCAGTACAGGCGGGTTCCCGACAAGGGCCTGGGCCAATCCAACGCGCTGCCGGTAGCCTTTGGAAAGATTACGGATGACGCGGCGGCGCATAGACTCGAGCCCGCAACGTTCGATGACGCAGTCGACTTCCCGGCTACGCTCGCGCCGTGGAATGCCCCGAACCGCCGCCACATAGTGCAGGAACTTCGCCACCAACATTTCCGGGTAGAGAGGTACGCTCTCGGGCAGGTAGCCGACGCGGCGCTTCACCTCAATGGGATCGCGCCGGACGTCAAATCCGGCGATACGCGCCACGCCCCGCGAAGGAGGCGAGAAGCCCGTAAGTATACGCATCGTGGTCGTCTTCCCGGCGGCGTTGGGCCCCAGAAAGCCGATGATCTCACCCTCCTCGACCTCGAAGGAGACATCGCGAATGGCAACGATCGGGCCGTAGGCCTTGGTGAGACCTCGCACTTCAATCACGAAGCGATCCTCCACGCCCGACATTTGCCGGCATGATTAGCCACATTTCCTCGCGGCAGCGTCGTTTGAACGTCCTCGAAACTAAGACTGCGCACAACGCGCATGACATGGCCAGTCTGAGCATACCTGGATTGACGGAGCGGCTGCCAGATGTCCCATGAGCGCCTTGCCGGCCATAGAACTAGACGTGCGAGCTTACATACGCTTGACAATATATGCAACTTGCGGTAGAGTCCCTACCCAACAGCTTGGGGTTCGGAGTGTACGACACGTCGGGCGGCTGTTCTGGTAGGAACGTCCCACCAGAGTCGGCAGTTTCTGCCGAAAAGGGGTGACCGCGAGCCGCAGTCGTATGTCTTCCATGTCTCCCAGGTTACGGATAGTTTATTTATTCCCAATGACTTGAGCAAGTTTCCCGCTACCGCGGCGGCCGCTTGGCACGCGAAATGCGGTTTGGCGGTAAGTCGATAAAGTCGTCTAGAAAGCGAGGCGAGGATGGTCATTCAGTGTTGTGTATGCGGGCGCATGCGCGCCGACGGGCGCTGGGTCAAGAAGGACGACCACAGCCATGCGGGCCAGGATGTGAGCCACGGATACTGCCCGAAGTGCGCCCACAAAGCCTTCAATGAGATCCGCATGCTGCACGCCAAGGCGGCCGTGGCGGGCCGCACTTAACCATCGCCCCGCGGCAAGCCGGACTTCAGTCCGTTCCATCAAGCAAGAAAGCCGCCTGCGACGAACTACTTAGCGTCGCAGGCGGCTTTTATTTGAACTGACGCGGCCGTGCCGCGAACCAGTCCCTAGTACATATCGCCGCCCATGCCGGGAGCGCCGGCCGGGGCCTTGTCATCTTCTGGAATCTCAGCGATCAGTACTTCGGTGGTCAGAAGCAACGCCGCCACACTTGCCGCATTCTGCAGGGCCGTGCGCACGACTTTCGTCGGGTCGATAACGCCCGCCTTCAGCAGGTCCTCGAACTCACCCGTCTCAGCGTTGTATCCGACCGAGCCCTTCTTGGTCTTCACCGTCTGAACCACGGTCGCGCCTTCGTCGCCGGCGTTCGTGGCCAATTGGCGAAGCGGATCCTCAAGCGCGCGGACTACGATCTTGGCCCCAACAGCTTCATCACCTTCGAGCTTTACGCTCGCGCCGGCTTCTTGGGACCGCAGCAGGGCCACGCCGCCACCGGGGACGATGCCCTCTTCAACAGCAGCACGGGTCGCGTGCAGGGCGTCTTCCACGCGAGCCTTCTTCTCTTTCATCTCGATTTCCGTCGCCGCGCCCACGTTGATAACCGCAACGCCGCCGGCAAGCTTCGCCAGCCGTTCCTGGAGCTTCTCGCGGTCGTAATCGGACGTGGTTTCTTCGATCTGGCGGCGGATCAAGTTGATCCGGCCCATGATGTCGGCGCTGGTACCCGCGCCCTCGATAATCGTCGTGTTGTCTTTGTCGATAGCGACGCGCTTGGCCCGGCCGAGGTCGGCGAGCGTAATGCTGTCCAACGTCCGCCCGAGATCTTCGGTGATCGCCAGGCCGCCCGTGAGGATTGCGATGTCCTGGAGCATGGCCTTGCGGCGGTCGCCGAAACCGGGGGCCTTGACCGCGGCCGCCTGGAACGTGCCGCGAATCTTGTTGACCACCAACGTCGCCAGAGCTTCGCCCTCGATGTCTTCAGCGATGACAAGGAGCGGCTTGCCGCTCTTGGCGATCTGCTCAAGCAGGGGAAGAAGGTCCTTCAAGTTGGAGATCTTCTTCTCGTGAATAAGGACATAGGCGTTCTCGAGAACGGCTTCCATGGCCTCCGAGTCGGTGACGAAGTACGGAGACAGGTAGCCCTTGTCGAACTGCATACCCTCGACGATGTCGAGCGTCGTCTCGATACCCTTGGCCTCTTCGACCGTAATCGTGCCGTCGTTGCCGACCTTGCTCATGGCTTCGGCGATGATCGCGCCGATCTCGCTATCGCTGTTCGCGGAGATCGTAGCCACTTGGCGAATGATGTCGTTGTTGTCCTTGACCTTCTTGCTCATCTTGGCAAGTTCGGCCACAACCACCTCGACCGTCTTCTCGATGCCACGCTTCAGAGCCATCGGATTGGCGCCCGCCGTGACGTTCCGCAGGCCTTCCCGATAAATGGCCTCGGCCAGGATCGTCGCCGTCGTCGTGCCGTCACCGGCGACGTCGGAAGTCTTCGACGCGACTTCCTTGACCATCTGCGCGCCCATGTTCTCGTACTTGTCCTCGAGTTCGATCTCCTTGGCTACCGTAACACCGTCCTTGGTTACGGTCGGGGCGCCCCACTTCTTGTCAAGTACGACGTTGCGCCCTTTGGGCCCGAGGGTCGATTTCACGGCGCGGCTCAGCTTCTTCACGCCGGCGAGCACGCCCTTCCGTGCATCTTCGCCGAACTCCAGTTGTTTTGCGCTCATTCTCAACTCTCCTTGATTCTCAGTTCGGATTCAAGACTTCGATATCATCACCTTCAACTAAACGCCGTGAAGGAATTACTCGATGATCGCCAGAACGTCGTCTTCGCGAAGGATGAGGTGCTCTTCGCTGTCGATCTTCACTTCCGTGCCCGCGTATTTGCCCATCAGAATGCGGTCGCCCTTCTTCACTTCCATGGCGACGCGCTTCCCCTGGTCGTCCAAACGGCCCGGGCCTACCGCGACCACTTTGCCCTCTTGAGGTTTCTCTTTGGCCGTATCCGGGATGATAATGCCGCCCCGGACTGTCTCACTGGCCTCCTCGCGTTTTACGAGAATACGATCTGCAAGCGGCCGTACCTTCATTACTTTTCCTCCCTTGTTCATCGTTAATGGTGTCCATTGCGCAAGCTGACAATAAAAACCGTCCACGTCAGCCATTTTGGCACTTATCGCGCCCAAAGAGGAAGATAGAGCATACTCCTCTCATGGCGCAGCCGCCCATAGTATAGCAACCGACGTGCCAGCCAAGCAACATATTTCCTAACTGCTGGTATGCAAGTATTTAGAAGATACATGGGCTCGTTCTAGGCATTTCGGCGAGGATGGGGAATTGCCCAATTGGCAGGAACGATTGCAGAAAACTGGGCAATTAGGGGCATTTCCAGTGCCAAAATGGCACAATGTTAGCCGCTTCGTCAATCGAGTGCTAACGCAGTGCCCGGCCCGGTGGCTCAACCCTTGACGGAGCGCTCGGTGCGGTACTCCCGGACGCGGACCACCAACGCCGTTAGTGCGACAAGAGCCGCCGCAATGATGAGCAAGGCCATACCTGCCTTGAATGCGCCAACGAGAATCTCCCGCTTCTGGTGAGTAGAGAGTATGGCACTTATCACCGGATCACGGCGCTCCGCCGCTAGCTTGGGCAGAAGGGCGGCGAGGTACTTCTCGATGGTAAGAAAGTCAACGACACCCGGCGCAAGCATCGCGGCCCGCTGCCACCCGAAAAACACCACAATCCCAATCACCACGGGCTTGCGGACCACCGCCCCCAGGAACATGCAAAAGGCCCCATAGCCGAGAAGCGCCATCACCAGCACGCCGCTGTAGTGGAGCCAAAGGATTATGCTCGCCCAGGAAACCGGGAACGAGCCGAGCGCAAGACAACCGGCGAAGGTAAGGGCCGCCGAGGGCAACAAAACCAGCGTCCCTGCCACAAGATAGCCGAGGAACTTGCCGGAAACCCACGCCAGGCGCGGTACAGGCCGCGTGAGCACATAGTGGATAGTCTGCGATTCCACCTCTTCGCCGATCAGCATACAGGCGAAGAACAACGCCATGAGGGGGGCCATGGCGCGGAGATAAACCATCTCCATAAGTATCACAAAGACTCGGAAGCCGTTCTGGGCAAAGGGCCCACTCGACCAGAAAGCCATGAGCACCGGTATGAGGGCGGGCGTCAACGCCACGCCCGCGGCCAGAATGGTGCGCCGCCGCCGAAGGCTGAGCACCAGGGCGTGACTGCAACTCGCCCCAAGACAACGGACAAAGTCCCTCACTTTGTGATGCCCTTCGACTGTAATGTCTTCGCTCACTATCGCTTTCACTTTGTCACCAGGTAATCGAACACCGCCTGCAGGTTGTCGTCTGGACAGCGCACGCTCTCGACGTCCAGTCCCTCATCAATCACCAGGCCGTTCAGCTTCTTGTAGAACGCATTCGGGGCGCTCGTGCGTATAGTCACCGCTTTCGGGAGAAACTCGATCCCGAGCGTGGCTTCGTCGTGAACGAAGTGCTCCGCGATTGTCCGGGCCTGGCGGCATTCGATGGTAACCGCGTGCGGGTGGCCGTCAATGAGATCCCGGATATGGCGCACTTCGCCCGTGGCCACGATACGGCCCTTGTGCAAGAGCACCATCGAGTTTGTCACCCGCTCGATTTCGTAAAGAATATGGCTGGACACGACCACGGTTCGGCCTTCGCTTCCGAGCGTGCGGATCAAGGCGAACATCTCCTCGCGTCCCTCGGGATCGAGTCCCGCAAGCGGCTCGTCCAGGAATAGCAAGTCACAGGGACGGGACAGCGCCTGGGCCAGGTTGATGCGCTGCCGCATACCGCGGCTGTAGGTAGCGATGAGATCGTGCATCCGGCCGCTCATATGCATCCGGGCGCAGGCGTCCTCGGCCGACTTCCTCGCCGCGGCGGCGTCCATACCGGCGTAGCGGTTCATCCAGAAGATGAACTCATAGCCCGTCATGTTGTCGTAGAAGCGATCGCTTTCAGGGCAATAGGCCACCCGCCTGGCCAAGTCGAGGTTGCCCCGGGGCGCTTCACCGAAGACGCGGACGCTGCCACGACTAGGCCGGTAGAGGCCGAGAGCAACCTTGATGAAGGTAGTCTTGCCCGCACCGTTCGGCCCCAACAACCCAGTCACCCCCGGCCCAATCCCGAGGTCAAGATTGTTGATGGCCACAACCTCGCCAAACCACTTAGACAGGCTCCGCACTTCAATGGCCGCTTCCGTCATGCGGCTACCTCCGCGCGCCGCACCCGCCAACAGATGATGGCCAGCGCGCCGGCGCATACCATGCCGACATACAGCGCCGACCATCCCCATGGGAGCGTGATGGCCGCCGCACGCGTCGGGAAGAGCTGCTCGCCAAGGCAGTTGATGGCCAGCGGCAAGGCCACGATATGCAGGTTCGGCCGCCGAAGGAGTTCCGGCAAGATCGAGCCGCACATCAAATTGGCAAATAGCACCATGAACACCGCAATCGAGGCATAGCGCCGGCTGCTGAAGAGCGCGGAACTCGCCAGCACGCCGAAAACGCACGGCAACACGATCACGCAAGAAAACAGCACAATTGACAGCGGCCACCAGTAGGTGCTGGAAAGCGTCTCCCATCCCGGTGCGAGTAGGTTGTGTACCACGACAAGCAGCACCCCCGGAGCCGCCGTCAGGGCGAGCCCCACCAACACGAGAGCCGTCACCCGCCCGAGCACGTAGCCCCGCCAGGTGAGGGGCTTGGAGAAGTAGACCTCCATGAGGTTATTGCGGAAATCATCACATATCATTCCTGCGCCTGCGATAATCGACATCAGGAACACAATCGGCCCCTGGCCGCGGAGAAAATCCATGAACAGCCGCGGCCCCACGTGAAATGCCGTGAACTCCCGGAGAACCATGATGAACGCCAGGGAGGCCTTCGTGGCGGCGATATCGAAAACCACTACCTGAAGAAACCGAAAGGCGATGTGCAGGCCGGCCCCAATCGCCAGAACGACAAACGTGCGGTTGGACGTCAGGGCGCGAAGCTCCTGCCGCACCATACTCCACCATCCGCGGCCCGGATGAACGGCGCCCTCGTAAGTCCGGTACGACTGATCATAGATCGGCACGGCTATCCCCCTTCTCGCTGCCGGGCGCGCCTTCCCCCGCGACCGGGGCGCACCGAATCGCCTCCATAAAGGCCTCCTCGAGCCGCTGGCGCACAGGCTGAAGATAGCGAATCTGGGTGCCCTGGGCGTGCGCGATCTCGAAGAGCGAGCGTATCGTGACGCGCTCCGGCTTCACCACGAGCACATTGCCATCGTACTGATCGTGCCAAGCACATCCCGCGGCCTCGACTGCCGCCCGAAAGTCCTCTTTGTGATCCCGGACTCGCAGTTCCACCACGCCGTCCCGAAGCCGGGTCAGGTCGGCCATCGTGCTGTCGCGCACCACGCTGCCTTGGTTGAGCACCACGACACGATCACAAACGTACTCGATGTCATTGAGGAGATGCGACGAGAGGATCGTCGTCACCTGGCGCTTGACGGCAAGCTCCTTGATCAGATCGAGCATCTCGACCCGCCCCTCGGGATCCAGCCCATTCGTCGGCTCATCGAGGAGCAGAAGCTTGGGATCGTGGATCAGCGCCTGGGCGAACTTCATCCGCTGGCACATCCCGGTGGAATACGTTTCCGTCTTGCGATAGCGGTTTTCGCCCATCCCAACGTAGTTGAGCACCTCGTGGGCCCGCTCCATGGCGTCGGCGCGCGTCATTCCATGGAGACACCCGCAGAGCGCAAGGAACGAGACGGCGCTCAACCTGGGCGCGACGATCTCGCGCTCGGGCATGTAGCCGAGACGTGCGCGCACCTGAAGCGCGGCCTTGGGCATCTGCGCTCCGAACATCGATACAACGCCGCGCTCGGCCCTCACGAATCCGAGGAGCGTCTTAAGAAGGGTGCTTTTTCCCGCGCCGTTGGGCCCGAGCAGGCCCACGGCGCCCGAATCAATCGAGCAGGAAACGCCGTTGAGCGCTGTGATGCGGCCGTAGGAAACCGCAACATCCTCAATCTCGACTAAAGCCATCCGTACCCCCGGTTTCTCACCGAATCAACATGGTGATATATCAGATGTGCCCACAACGTCAATCCCCCAGCGAAACGTCAATATCAAGCTGCCCGGTTCCCGTCACTCGGATCGGCGTGTCGTAGACATTCCTAACCGTCCCCGACAGGACCTCGCCCAGGCTCATCTCGTAGACGCTGAGCAGGAAATCGCCCTCGGGAAGATTCGGCACCCGGAAACTGCCGTCGCGGCCAACAGATGCCATACCCACAATATAGCGCCCGAGGTCGTTATCGCTCACGAGCCAACTGGCGGGATCATGCAAGTTCAGTCCCGACAGATCCTCCGGGGCGCCGGGAAGTCGGACGACGGCAAAAGCAAACTGCCCCGTTTCGGGCGAAGGATTCACGTAGCCCGCGATGATCGCGCCCGTTTCCTCCCCGAAATTGTACTCCGTCACGCGGTCTTCATAGACCTCCACCTGCGCGTGCAACGGAGCAAACACGCCCGCCAGATTCGCGGTATCGAGCAGGACGGCTGACGCCAGGTAGGAGCCCGGCGCCAGCGACTCAAGCGTATAGAATCCGTTGCGGTCGGTGGAGGTCATATCGCTCAACCCATTGCCCGCCACGGTGACGATAACGCCGGACTTCAGTTCGCCGTCCATGAACACGTATCCCTGCAGGCCACCGCCATACCCCGTGACAATCTCGATCCCGGAGACGGTGCGGTTCTCGGCAACCACAATGGGGCCGCTCTGGCCTTGAGCATAGCCGGAGACCCGCGCGTAAAGCCGGTACGTGTCCGCGGGAAGGTGGTCGAACGCGAACCGCCCATCCGAGCCGAGTCCCGTCTGCTGCGCTGCATAGGCCGCGTCCATACCGAAGATCGACGGCGCCGGCACGCCCTCCCGCGCCAGCCAAACCATACCCCCGGCCGGGGACCTGTTGTCCGCCGTCGTCACCCAGCCTTCGATGCGCCCTCCGGAGCGGCTAAGATATACGATCACCCCTGTGCGTGTTTCGCCCATACCCACGGAGACGGACGCCCGGCCGGGCGTCAAGCCCGGCGCGCGTGCTTCGAGCGTGTACTCACCCGCCGACAGCGTCAGGGAGAAACTCCCGTCCTCCTCGTTAAACGAGCGGTCTTCGGCGCCCTCGATATCCTCCAAGAAGCCCGCCACCCCGCCTCGCGCAGCGACACGTCGAATGGCCGCTACCGAGTATTGCTCAGGCGACGACCCACTCTCACGCACCAGCACCCGGCCCCGCACCTCGGCGCTGGGAACGAGAGTGATGTCGGTCGGCTCGTCCAATCGAACGTCGGCGACCTCCTTCGACGCATAGCCCTCCTTGGCGCACGTGAGAACATAGTAGCCCGCGTCGATGCCCAGAAAGGCATAGCTGCCGTTGACGCCCGAAGTCGTCGAACGCTCCTCGACGGCCAGTGTCTCGACGCCCAGGCCACCCAGAGACAGCCGGGCGTCGGCGACGGGCCGGCCGCGCGGATCCGTCACGGTTCCGTAGATGTCGTGCGCTCCCGTCTCCACGGGAATGAGGACAATCTCCACCCCGCGAACATCGGTTTGCCCATCCGGATAGACGGGCTCGCCCACGAGACTTATCTTGTACCCCTGACGCTGTGCCAGGATCTGAGACTCCCCATCCGGCACGTGCTCTATGATGAATCCGCCCCGATCATCCGACTCGACATCTCGAAAAGCCAACGGGCGATCCACCGGCTGAAGAAACCGCTGGTATCCCGGCAGGATCTGAACGTGCGCATCCGCTATTCCCGCGCCCGCCGTATCGATGACTTGCCCGAGGATGCATGAACCCGCGGAAAGGAACAGGTCCACCCGGATTGTCCGGTGGCCGCCCGTCACCAAGAAGGGATCGCTCAACTGCGGCGACCAATCATCCGCCACCGCATACACCTGCCATTCCTCGTCCAGCGGCACACCCACAAGTTCGTAGTAGCCACGGTCGTCGGATACGCCTAAGATGGGCTCCGCGGAACGAACTACCGTGCTTATGAACTGCTTGACCACGCTCTCGACACCGCAAAGCACGACATCCGCACGCGGAACCGGCTGTTCATCCTGCCCCCATACATACCCCCATATCGTGCCTGCGGCTTCGACCTCAAAATCTACTCCGCTCTTGCGCTCGTCCGGCGTCGAAATGGTTACCGCCTGCATCGGCACAGCTCCTGTCACGAGATAGGGAGTATTCCTGAGAGACAGCGTTACCGCATAGTCTCCCGGAACGAGTCCGGACAAGATGTAGGCGCCGTCCTCGCCGGTTCTCGCTACGCCATCTGCCGCGCCGGAGGCCCGCACCTGGATGCCGGGCGCGCCCCTACGATTGCCCGCCTCGACCACCCGGCCCATCACGGACGCTCCACGCGAGAGCGCGAAGTCTACGCGCAACTCGGATTGGTTCGGTGCCAAGGCAAATGACTCCGCCGCCGCCGGCAGGAAACCCTCGTGACTGGCCTTTACGACACACACAGAGGCGCGAGGAATACGCATTTCATAGCGGCCTTCCCCATCCGTACGGGCCTCGTGGATGGCGAGTTGGGCGGCGCCCTCTTCCGGGGAGAGTTTCGGCGCCTTCGCGCCGCCTACGTTCTCGGCCGCCTCCGGCTGAGGCCGGAAAGCCGCCTGCGCCTCGGCCCGCATGCCCGGGCGGCACACCACCCGTGCCCCGGCCACCGGCTCACCCGTTTCGTCGTCCGTCACCATACCGAACACCAGGCAGGCGCCCTCGGCCTCGTCGGCACGCTGGACTGGAGACACGTCGCCGCTATCAGACTCTGGGATTTCCGGAACAGCGCCCTGCCGAAGGGGCCGAGGATCATAGCGAATAGCCGACGTGGGCGGCGCGGGAGGCTTGCGAGGAGCGAAGAACAGCGCGGCCAATACCGCCGCCGTGAGCAGGATCCAGGCGACCACGACAACGCGCATCGCCGTTACCCCCAAGGCCGCTGCGGCGCGGTCATCCTGGCGATTTGGCTTCGTCACGAAGACATTCCCCATTAGGCGGCCCGGCTGGAAGACAAGCGCCTGAATCAGTTTGGCAACTCGTTGCCAGCAGAAGCCATGAAAAGCACACCAGGGCCGATGGCCCACCACCAACGGCATCCTATGACAGTTACTCTATCCTATTCCCAACGCACAGCACAATGATCGGCCACGAACGGATAGCTTCGGCCGCTGTGCCGGAAGCTTCCCGCGCGGCATCGTTGCCCGGCCAATCTCCGTGAATGCCGCATTACGCACACTGCTATGGCGGCTGGAACGGCGCAATCGCCGAATGACTCGACAGCGCGGCCCGAATGCCAATTCGGCAATCGGGCACAATGCCGAGATCTTGCAGTTTCTTCTCAGAACTGCTAGAAACCCATACAGGATCCTCTAATGATCTATACACCATCGTTCAGAAAAGGATTCACGCAAAAATGACGGCGATCATCCGGAACTCCGCTCGTAGAGCTTTCCTGCCCGCCACAATCGCTTCGGTGGTACTCGTTGCTGGATGTGGGCCATCCAAAGGAACTGTCGTGACCGCCGACCTGAGCGGTCGACGCGTTCACGAATTCGTTGTATCCGGGCAATGGATGGTCTATTGCTGGACTCCCGCAAGCACATCCGGTTCGCCGAACCACCTTGTCGCCCGCAACCTGAGCACCAACGCCGAGACGGAGATAGAGAACCCGTGGCCCGGCGGCGGCCTGGCCATGGACGGGAGCCGCGCGGTTTACGTGATGCGCGCTACCGGCAAGAATGCGGGCCCGGACACGGTGGTCCTGTGCGATGTGAGCGATGGAAGCCGGCGCGATGTCGCGCAGGCACAGAGGATCCGGGAGTTGGACATATCCGGCAACCGCCTCGTATGGGTGCAGGACATCGAGCGCGGCTCGGCAGTCGCCGTCATGGACCTGAACGGGACAACGCCCCAGTTGCTCGACCCCGTGACTGGCTACTATGCCCACGAGCCCCGCATCGACGGCGACCACGTCGTCTGGGCGCGCGGGAAACCCAACCAAGGCTTCTCCCTGTTCGCCCACAATATCGCCACGGGCGTCACGCATTCTCTGAACGTCGAAAACGCCGGCAGGGACGCCGCCGACGTGAGTGACGGATTCGTCGTGTACTTCGCCAAGGACAACGACATATGGACGCTCTACGCGCACAAACTCGACACGGGAGAGAGCCGCGCCATCGCCCAGGTGGAGCGGTACATTGACGGGCCCAGCGTGCGCGAAGGTCTGGTGGCCTGGATTGACCACGTTCCCAAGGAGGAATTCAAGCCGCTGGCCGGCCACCCCCTGCTCGACGAACGCGATTTCCGCAATCTCTACTGCTATGACGCGGGCCGCGGAAAGGCTAGACTGCTCGCCGCAAACATCTTCGCCCTGAGTCGCCCCTATGTGGGCGACGACGGCCATGTCTACGCGACGGCCCAACGCCAACTCCACACCGCACACGATACCAATGTGACCACCCCCCTCGACGTTCGCCGCTGGTAAGGCGCTTCGGGAAAAATCCTGTTCTCGGACTGAACGGCCAGTCGCCCAACGTCAGTCAGGCCCGCGGCAGCGAGGTGTGCCGGCGCACGCCGGCGCGTTGACTCCCACCGGCCCCGGAAGCTAGAGTCTCTGCATAGCCGTCTAGGTCATCACCCAGCGAACCGCCTCGAGGGGTGCGCTATGCCGGAACAAGCATGGAAAGCAATCCGCTCATTGTCGCAACCGAATCCGACGAACCTTTTGCCATCGACGTGGCGATGTACTCCGGGCAGAAGATCGACTACTCGGACATCGTCGCCCTCAAGACCTTCGCCAACGGGGAGTTCTGCCCCCGGTTCATAGGCGATCCCGACCGCTACGACAACATCGGCCATCTGCTCGATGAGCGCACCGTCGTTATCGTGGCGGCCGATTCCTCACGGCTGACACGCAACGACATCGCGTGGCATACATGCCTTCTCGCCGGCGCCGCCAAGGACAACGGCGCCAAGGACGTCATCCTTGTGCAACCCAACCTCTTCTTTGCCGCCCAGGACCGCGGCCCTCGTGAAGACCAGGGGATGTGCGACAAGTCTAGGAACCTTGAGGACTTCAAGAAGTTCGATGGGCAGCCCTTCTCTTGCCTGCTGTACGCGCGCGTCCTCAAGGTAGCCGGCGTAGATGCGGTGCTCACCGTCCACAATCATTCCATCTCCGCCAAGAAGACCTTCCAGGGCATTTTCGGAGACCGCTTCGTAGACCTCTCTCCCACCGAGATCTTCGCCGATTACGTGCTGCGCTCAGATGTGGCTCCCGCCATCCGCTCTGGCGAAGGCGTCCTCCTCTGCGCCCCCGACGAAGGCGCTCGCGCCATGGCCCTCGACATCCACGAGAAGCTCGGCGGCGCCAGTGCCGGCGTGATCTGCTTGGCCAAACGCCGCTCGGGCGAGCGTAGCGTCGACTCTGCCATTGCCCCCGATTCCGACGTTAACGTCGAGCAGATCAAAGGGAGGGACATCGTAGTGGTGGACGACATGGTGCGCACCGGCAACACCATTCGCGAGTGCTGTAGGCTGCTCAAGGAGCTCGGCGCGCAACGCACCGTGTTCTGCGTCACGCACTACTACTCCTCAAGCGAGGTGCGGGAAAACCTTAATACGCCGGAGTTTCACGAGATTGTCGCGCTCAACACGATGCCGTACATCACGAATCGCGACGTCCAGGGGCGCCTGCGCCGGAAGATGACCGTCCTCAAGATAGAGAAATGGCTCTCGGCGAAGCTACTCGCGTTTCTCGATCTCGACGCAAGCCGCCTGCACCCGCCCCGATATCGCGAAGACATGTCCGCGAAGAATCCCCGCTACGCGCAGCGCCTAACCTGACTTGCTCCATCCGGGCCCCCGCAGACTGCGAATGCCCTTCGGCCGTGGCCGCCGTTACGCCTCTTCCCGCAAGTCCAACCAGGCCATTTCTTCGTCCGTCAATACTAGCGACGCGGCCGCCGCCGTATCCCGTATCTCCGCCGAGTTCACCGGCGCCACGAGGGCGTAGGTATCCATCGGGTGGTGCAACACATACGCCACAGCCACCTGCGGCACGGAGACGCCCTTTTTCGCCGCCAGCTCATGCACCCGATCCAGACGCTTCAAATTGTCCTCGGAACGGTAGCACCGCACCGGAATATCCGGGCAGTCATCCGGCATCGCGTCCATCGACGCGCGGGTAAACCGGCCGGAGAAAAAACCGCCGGCAAGGCTGGACCACGCAAAGACGGGCATCTTGTTATCGAGGTACCACGCGCGGGCCTCGGATTGGCTCGGCCCCGCGATGGAAATGCAATTGTCCCAGGGCTCCTCGACCTGCTCCGCGAGGCTGAAGTTGGGACTGCTCGCGCCGAAAGGCTTCACGCCCCGCGCGGCGGCGTAGGCATTGGCTTCCGCCAGCCGCACATGGCTCCAGTTCGACCCGCCGAATACCCGTATGCGTCCCGCTTCGAAATGCTCGTTGAGTACGTCCACAATCGGCCCAACCGGCACGGCCGGATCATCGCGGTGGAGCAGATAGAGATCCACGTAATCCGTACCGAGCCGGGCGAGCGAATCATGCAGATCGGCCGTGATGTCAAACGGCGTCACCCGGCGCCTGTCGGCGTTGTGGTGAGCACCCTTCGTAAGGATCACAACCTTGTCACGGATATCCCGATCTTTGATCCACCGCCCCAGGACCCGTTCGCAGTCGCCCCCGCCGTAGCCGTGGGCCGTGTCGAACGTGTTGTAGCCCGCCTCGAAAGCGGCGTCTAACAGAGCATAGCCCTGGTCGATCGCATCGACACGCAGCATGATCGTGCCTTGGACAATCCTCGAAACCGGTGTGGTTAGTCCGGGAACCTGTCCGAATTCCATGCCGAAAACTCCTTAACCGCGCGTTCTTGGGGACTTCTCCCGCGAACCCGCTCTATTCCATCGGATACTTGAGGCCCCACTGCCCGCGAATCTCATCCATTGTTTCCATAAGTTCGAGCGTTTCATCGAGCGGCATCACCGCGCTCTCGGTTTTCCCCTCGCGCAGGCACTGCATCGTCTCCTCGGCCTCAAAATGGTATCCGTTACCCGTGAACGGCATCTCGATGACCTCGTCTTCCTTGCCGTCCACCGATACCGTCATCTTCTGCGGACACCAAAACCGGCTGTGGATGCGGATGCGCCCGCCGGTGCCCATGATGGTGGCCTCATGGGGCGTCGTCGTACGCACCGCCGTGGAAAGGACGGCAAGTTGGCCCTGATCATAGCGCAGGATCATGGCTGCCTGCTCGTCCACGCCCGTCTCCCCAAGATGGGCCGCCGACACCACGCCGGCCGGCCGGCCGAACACCATCGATGCGAAAGAGAGCGTGTAGATGCCCACGTCGAGCAGCCCGCCGCCGCCCAAGTGCGGATTGAACAAACGGCCTTCCGGATTCACACCGGCCCTGAAACCGAAATCGGCGCTCACCATACGTGGTTCTCCGATCACGCCTTCCGCCAGCAGTTCGCGCACGCGCACGATCAGCGGGATGAATCGCGTCCACATCGCTTCCATCAGAAACAGCTTCTTCTCCCGCGCGCGCACGATCATGGCGCGCGTCTCGGAAGCGTTGATGGCAAAGGGCTTCTCGCACAACACCGCCTTGCCGGCATCAAGACAAAGAAGGGCGCTGTCCTTGTGCGCAGAGTGTGGAGTCCCAATGTAAATCGCGTCCACGTCGGGATCATTGGCCAGATCGGCATAGGATCCGTGCCGGTGCGGCACGCTGAAGGCCTCTCCGAAAGTATCCGCCGCCGCTTGGGTGCGTGAGCCGACAGCCACAAGTTCCGCCCCTTGGGCACTCTTAAGACCGTCGGCAAACTTCTTGGCAATGGCCCCCGTACTCAGGATTCCCCAGCGAATCGCGTCGCTCATTATCGGCTCCTTTCTACTGGCGGGGGAAGCCCGCCCCGTGGAAGAAACGGCGTGAAGATAGCACGGCACAAGCGGCTTTTTCGAATCGTCCAGGCTGTCTTGAAGATTGCCTACCTTGGCGTACGCCTGCACATCGTGATGAAATCAATGACGCACTGTAAGGCGTGCACCTCCAATTCCGCCCCCAAACACCGGTAGAACTCCAGGCAGCCCGAGCAGACACTGGGAGATTCAAGGATGAGGGCATAATCCTGCTTATACTCCTGCCGCGCAAGCAGGGAGTTCGGCCCCGCGGGATGAAAGAAATCTTCGGGGATAAGATGCGGATTAGGCTCGAGGGCCCACCACTGGATCAGGCCAAGCATGCTGTACAGCAAGAGATACACTTCGGGCTCGATTCCCGAGTACAGGCAAATGCCCTGGCTCTGCCAGTCGGAAACATGCACCCCCTTATCGGGCGCAAGCATGAATAGCTCGCTTCCGCGATCAGAGACAATCTCGATATGCACATCGCTGTCCTCCGTGTGAGGCTCAAACCACAACCTGTCTTGCGGGAGTGCATGCGCCCATTCGAGAATCCGAGTCCTATCAGACAAGACACCGGTGATACCTACATGAACCATATAAGATCCCCCCTTGTCCAGCATAAACACATGTGTCCGTATAGACGCACGCCCCTCCGGTTTTCGTGCATCAAACTGGCCGAACGTACGTGCCCCGCCGGCGCATAGTCGTGTATGATGCCCCCCAAGCGACCACTGCGGAGATAGAGTCAATGTCATTCCTGCTCTTGCTCACCCTCTGGGCGGCTGCCCAGCCCTCGGAATCACTTGTCACGGACCAGCACATCGTTATCGAAGGGACCTTCCTCAAACTCGTGTACGAGCCCGCGCGGGGCGGCGTCGCTACCGAGTTGAGCTTCCCCGGCGTGGACCACAATCTCGCCTCCGGTGACGGGCTGCTTCAGGAAGGATTCGGCGTTGGCAGCTTCTACGTGCCCAACCGCCGCCTCAACGAGCAGACCGAGATCCTTCAGGAACGCACCGACCAACCCGTGTTCAGGCACAGCTACGACTGCGACGGCCCCAACATCAAGGGCCTCCACGTGACGCGCATCATCGAGCCACTACCCGAAGAGGCATCCATCAGAGTCCACTGGAAGGTGGAAAACCGCGGAAATGAGCGGCAGTGGGTCGCCCCATGGATCCAGAACGAGGCGGCTCCCGGCGGTGTACTCGACCAACGCGATCGGATCGATATCCCGACCCTAGACGGTGTACTTGCCCCGGCGCACACGGCGTACTACGCCGCCTCACGCAACTGGGCCGCCGTCACCGACCCCGCCGCTAGAGAAACCGTCTATGTCGTGTCCCACGCGGATGATACGTATGCCTTCCTGGCCTTCAATGGCAGTGAAAACGAAGCCAGCGGCTTCCGCTGTGCCTTCGTGCCGCGCGTCATGGAGCCCGGCGCGACCTGGGAGACCGCCTACCGCCTGAACGCGGTGCGCGGCCTCAGCCATGTCGATTTCGCCTCCGACGAACTCGCTGCTCAGATTGACTACCAGCCCGGCCGGCTCGAAGTGCTGATGGCGGCGGTGCGCCCCATGCCGGGCGTCGAGATCCACGCCACCGTGCGCGACGCCTCCGGCCAGGCCTGGCCGCTCGTAGGAAAACGCGCCGACCTCAACCCCGGCCGGCCCATCCGATGCACCTATGAATGGGCTGCACCGCGAGAAGGAGCCTACGAATTCTTGGCTCAACTGAAGCAGAACGGAAGAATCCTCCCCCTCGGCCTGGACACAGGCTCCCCCCACGGGGGCGTCGACACGCAGTTTGTCGTGCGCTCCTCGGAAGGCGCCGCCATGCCCGCGTGGAGCGACGCTCCCCACGCACTGGATCACGGCGGCAGGACGCTCCCCCGCGACTTGGCCCTGGCAGATGGCCTCGCGCTTTGGTTTGAAAGCCCCCTCAACAAGATCTTTCGCGAGGATGTGCCCGAACCTACAGGTAAGGTCGAATCCACCGCCCGCATCGCCCTCGCGCGGGGAGAACGCGAGTCCTTCCAGCTCGTCCTTCGCCCGCCCGACGAGGAAGACTTGGACAACGTGACAATCCGCGTCCGTGACCTCGTCGCCGCGAATTCCGGCGCCGTCATCCCCGCCGGCAACATCACCATATCCAACGTGGCCTGGCACGCGATACGCGTCCCCACCCATTTCGAAAGCGCTACCGGACTCTGGCCCGACGCGCTTCCCGCCCACAAACCCTTTACCGCCCCCGGCGGCATGTGCAGCGCCGTTTGGCTAACGGTATACGCCCCGCCCGGCACGCCCCCGGGCACCTATCTCGGCGTCATCGATCTGAGCGCCTCCGGCCGCGATCCCGTGGAGCTGTGGCTGGAAGCCACCGTTTATGACTTCGATCTCCCGATCACGCCCGCACTCAAGACAGACTTCGGCATCTCAATCGACGACGCCTACCAGGCGTGCAAGAAAGCGGGCTTCTCGGATTCGCGCGACGCCTTGGCATCGGCCTACCTCGCCGACGCCCTTCGCCACCGCGTTACCCTCCGCCAACTCACCAGCTTGCCCGCCGAGAGCGCCGATTATCCGACGAGCCTCAATCGATTTGCCCCAACGCTCGACGCGGCCCGCCCCCAAGGAGCCACCACCTTCGCGGTGCCGCCTTCCCTCCTCGACGTACCGGAGCAACTACGCCTCGCCGACACTTTCGTCGTCGAAAACGGCCTGCAAGAGCAAGCGTTCTGTCCGTTCAGCGCCGAGCCGCTTCCACCGGCCTGGCCGCGGCTCTTCGAAAGCATGCAGAGTTGGCGCGACAACGCCCCCCATGTGCCCATCATGGTGTCTACCTTCGGCCTCCAACCCTTCCTGCCCGACGCCCTCGACATCTGGAATGTCCATCTACAGGTATTCGATACGCTGAACAATAAGACCATCCTTGAGCGCATCGCTAATGGCGGCGAGGTCTGGTGCTACGTTAACCACGCCCCGCCCAGGCCCTACGGCAACTTCTTCATCGATTTCACCGCCATCGAGCATCGCATCCTCTTCTGGCAGGCCTGGGCACTCGGCATCAAGGGATTCCACTACTGGGATACAACCCATATCGAGCCCGGACGCGACCCGTGGTTGAGCCAACTCGATCAGACTCCCGCCAACGGCAATGGCTCCCTCGTCTACCCAGGCCCGGGCGGCCCCGTCGACTCCATCCGCTGGGAGGCCATCCGCGACGGCATCGAGGACTACGACTACCTCGTGGTGCTGTCCGATCGCCTCCGTAGGCTCAAAGAGCGCGGTGGCCGAGAAGTCCTCGTAGAACGCGCAGAATCCGCCATGAACATCCAGGCCGTGTGCCCGGATCTCGTCAGCTTCCCGCGCGTGCCGACTGGGCTATCCGCCAAACGTGAGGAGATCGCCCGCGTCATCGAGGCCATCGGCCGCACGCTCCGCTGATTTCTCCCTCGGATTCGGTTGCGTCACTGAGGGCGATTGGGCATAATGCCCTTGCATCGTTAGCGGGGAAGGAGAGTCCCTGGAGGTGGGAGCGAACATGCCGCAAGAGCCTAAGGAAAAGTCCACACCAGTCGGCGACGCCCTCGTCAAGGACGGAGTATTAACCAGGGAGCAACTCGAACGCGCCGTTCGAATTCAGCAACGCCTCGAACAGCCCAAGCCCCTCGGTGAAGTCCTGATCGAACTGGGCTACACCACGAAGCAAGCCGTGTCGGAAACCATCAAGAAACACGGCTCAGGCATGCGGCTTGGCGACATACTCGTCGAGCAAGGCCTCATCACACCCGATGCCCTCAGCCAGGCTCTTCACATCCAGAAGGACCAAGGCATCAAGCTCGGCCGCGCCCTTATCGAGCTGGGCGCCATCAGCGAACGTGTCCTCTTGCAGAGCCTTGCCCACCAGGCCCAGGTCCCTTACATGGAACCTATCTTTGGCATGATCGACAGCACGGTCCTCGGCCGCGTGTCGCCCGACTATCTGCAGCGGAACAACTTCATTCCCTTCAGCAAGAACGAAGAAGGATGTGTCACTGTCGTAGTCGCCGACCTTCAGGATCAGGCATGTATTCAAGCCGTCAACGAACTCTTTGCGGGAAATGCGCAACTGGCCCTTGGTCCTCTAGACACCATACAGGAAGCCATTGAAGACTTTCGGCAGTTTCGCACAAAACCCCGCGAGGAGGCCGGCGAAGGCGCCGTCGAGGAAGAGGAAGACTCTATTGTCCAACTCATTGACCACGTGATCTCCTCGGCGATCGAGGAGCGCGCCAGCGACATCCACGTGGAGCCCATGTCCGACGTCGTGCGGCTGCGCTATCGCATCGACGGCATGCTTGTGTACAGGACGGACCTGCCCAAGGACCTCCTGCCCCGCATCAGCTCGCGAATCAAGATCCTTGCGGAGTGCAATATCTCAGAGAACCGACGCCACCAGGGAGGGCGCATCCTTTACACCCTCAATGGGCGCGATTACGACCTCCGGCTCTCAGTCTACGTGACGGTTCACGGCGAGTGCATCGTGCTGCGCATTCTCAATAAGCAGACCGGACTGATCGACCTCGAAGAACTCGGCATGAATCCAGCCATGCTCGAGCGATTTCGGATCGAGGTGCTTGATGCGCCGACGGGCGTCGTCCTCATCACCGGCCCCACCGGTTCCGGAAAAACCACGACGCTCTACTCGTCCCTGAACTATTGCAACTCCATCGACATAAAGATCATTACGGCCGAGGATCCCGTCGAGTACCTGATCGATGGACTTATCCAATGCTCGATATACACCAAGATCGGCAGGGACTTCGAGAGCACCCTCCGCGAGATGGTGCGCCAGGATCCAGATATTGTCGTCCTCGGCGAAATCCGCGACCACATCACCGCTGAGACGGCCATTCAGGCCGCCCTAACGGGACACAAGGTCTACTCGACATTCCACACCGAGGACACGATCGGCGGCCTGCTGCGCCTGATCGACATGGACATCGAGACATTCCTCATTTCGTCCACCGTAATTTCCGTCTTGGCGCAGCGGCTCTTACGACGCATCTGCGAACATTGCGCCGCGCCGTACATACCGACCCCACTCGAGCTCGACCGCCTCGGACTCCAAGTCAATGAGGTCCGCGAGTTCGAGTTCAAGAAAGGGCGCGGCTGCAAACACTGCAACTACACCGGCTATTTCGGCCGCGTCGCCACCTACGAACTACTCATCCTCAATGAGGACGTCAAAGAGGCCATCCTCCAGAAGAAGACAGCTCACGTCATCCGCCAGATTTGTGTCGAGAGCACGGGGCTCGTAGCGATGCGCGAGGATGGCATCGCCAAAGCCGTGCGCGGCCTGACAACCTTTGAGGAAGTGATCCGGCAGACGCCGCGCACCTTCGCGACCCGCCCCTTGCGCCAGATTCTTGTGCTGACCAAGTAACAAGGAGCCTTTACCGTATGCTCGTGTGTCCCTTCTGTTCGCAAGCACCCGGCGTTGAACCAAGACCGGACGACCGCGCCGTCCTTATCGGCTGCGGGCAGTGTATGAACGCATTCGCCCTGCAATCCGACGGCGCCTCTTCTCAAACCCACCCCCTCAAAGGTGTGCCGGACGTACGCCAGACGGCGCACGAAGGCTCCATCGGCGGCGAGTTGTTGCGCCTTTTCCCTGAAATTGTCGAACGCCTGCCCGTGCTCCCGGAGATTGCTCATCGAGTGCTGGAAGTAGTTCGCGACCCGGAATCCTCCATGGAGGACGTCGCCGAAGTCGTCAACCAGGATCAAGTCATCGCGCTGAAAGTGCTCCAAGTGGCCAACTCCGTCGCCTACGGCGGATTGACGGAGATCAAGGACCTCCGCGCGGCTTGCGCTAGGTTAGGCATGCGCCAAGTCGCCAACACCGTTCAGGCCGTGGCCATAGCTAACCTGCACACCATCGACGCTCCCGCCTTGGCCGAAGTGGCCCACGGACTCTGGCGCCACGCCGTCGCCACGGCGCATTGCGCCTTCGAGATCGCCGTTGAACTTGCCGAAACGGCGCCCGAGGCGCTCTTCGTTGCCGGCCTCGTCCACGATGTCGGCAAAGCAGCCATCCTCTGCGCCGCCGATTGCAAAGAAGGACCCCTTGCAGACTTGTCCGGCTCACCCCAACTCCTGACAGAGGTCTTCGCCGGCTATCACAACCTTATCGGACTCCACATTGTCCAGCACTGGGGCCTCCCTGCCGAGTTCGGCGTCACTACCTATTGCCACGACCACATCGACACGGTGCCGGATGATGCCTGGCTGCACCTTGTTCACATCGTATCCCTGTCGACGGCCATCGCCAGTCACGAGGGCTTTGGCATCACCCAAGGGGACCAAGCGCTGGTAAGCCACCCCTCGGCAAAGTTCCTCAACATGAACGACGTCAAGCTGGCTACGCTCCGCGTCGATCTCGAGGACAAAATCGCCCCTCTGCTCGAAATCGGCAGCACCTGAGGGATCTTCGCGCTGCCTGTCAACTCCATCGATCACGGGAGTTAGAAGGCTGCCCCAAGAGCACGTTCATATTTGCTCCGTTCGTGTGGTACGCTTCTCGCCGGACTGCCGGAAGAGGTTTTTTTGCAGGACTCTTGGTGTAGTCCAAGCGGTGGCCATGGAGCCAGCGGCATCGCTCCGGGGAGAATGATCTCCTCGGCAACGGGCCAAAGCATTCGCCGCGTAGGCGGTGTCTTCTTCGCTGGGACGTTTGTGAAAGGTACCTATGGACAGTGACACTCGAAGGACTGACAGGAAGGATCCGCTTCACCTGCTGTTCCTCTGTCCCCTTCCTTATGTTGCCAGCATGGCGTTTGTGATGGAGTCGATCGCGGGATTTGCCGAACGCGGCCATCGCGTGGACGTTTTGGTGAGCGACGCCACATCCCCTCCCTTCGAATGCACGCATCCAAATGTCCGGACCTTTCTGTTTCGCAACGCCGCTGTGCGACGCGGCATGCAATACGTCCAATTCTGGAAGGAAGCCCATGAGCTGGCTAAGAAGGAAAGTCCCGACCTCACCGTCGGCCTTTCGCAGGTGGGACTCATTGTCGCCGCCTCAATACAAAGGCGTCTCAACATCCCTTGTGTCTTCTACAACGATGAGATCTGGTTCGGCAATGAGCGTCACTCGCTCATGGGGAACCTCTTGGGACACACGATGAAGTGCCTCGAGCGCCGCGCCAATCGCAAGGCCTTGTTCACGGTGACGCAAGACGCCCAACGGGGGCGATTCCTGTCCGAAGTGAATAGAATTTCCACGGATTCGATGCGCTACTTGCCGAATTCCCGCGCCGGCGCGGCGCGAATCTCACAATCCGCCCATATGCACGAGCGATTCGGTTTTCCGCCCGGCACCAAGATTGTCCTTTGGATGGGAGCTGTGAGTCCTGGCGACGGCGCCTTGGAATTGGCACGCGAAGCTGCGGATTGGCCGAAGGACTACCGCATGGTGTTCCATTTCCGCACCGAACATCCCACGCCCTACATGCGAACGATCATGGCGTGTCATGATAAGGGGCAGACTTATGTGTCGGATAAGCCAATCCCGTATGCGCAAGTTGACAGTCTGGTGGCGTCGGCGGCCGTAGGACTGGGCTTCTACGCTGACAAGGGCATAAACGCACGCTACATCGGCTTTTCATCGGGCAAAGTGAACGCCTTTCTGAAGTCCGGGGTGCCTTGCGTGGTTAGGGACTTCGAGGGGCTGCGATGGGTGGAGGAATACGGTGCGGGGGTTTGCGTGGAAGATACTTCCGGCGTGCTCGAAGCTACACAGCGAATCGCCCAGGATTATGCAGCCTTTCAAGAGAAAGCAATCCAGACGTTCGAGTCATTGCTCAGTTTCGACAAAGGATTCGAGCCGATCGCGGAAGAGATGGAACAGGCTGTTGGCTGAGGCGAGAACCTGATGTCTGTTGATTCCATACAGGATGTCGTCAAGAAAGGGCTCTGCATCTCATGTGGAGCGTGCGTCGTGGCGGCGCCCCCCGGCGCCATCGAGATGCGCTATGATTCGGATCGAGGCATGGCCTTGCCAAGCATACGCCAGACTGACCTCGTCGACGGTAAAGGCGAGGAATTCGCCGTATGCCCTGGCAAGGGCTATCCCATCATCGGCCTTTCGCGCAGGTTTGCGGGCGAAGGAGGCACGAGAGACGTTGAGCTTGGGGCGTGGCGCGAAGCGTGGGCCGCCAGAAGTACGGATGACGCCATCCTTGAACGTGCGTCCTCCGGTGGCGTTATGACGGCCATCGCCAGCTTTCTAATGGCGACGGGGAGAGTGGACGGCGCGGTTGTGACTGGAATGAAGTACGGCTCCCAGGGGCCAAGGCCCGCCGCCTATGTGGCTCGGAGTCGTGAAGATCTGCTCGAAGCGCAAGGCTCGAAGTACTGCCCTTCCGCGACGCTATTGGCACTTCTCGACACCGAGAGGACATCCGAACGATTCGTTTTTGTCGGAACAACCGTGCCAGATCGCCGGGCTCCGAATGCTGCAGGAACGTCGCCCCGAACTGAGCCAACGGTTTCCGCTTGTCATAGGGAACTTTTGCGGAGGTTTCCGCGACTGCCGTGAAACAGATACGCTAATACGTCGCCATGGCCTGTCGCCTCAAGAGGTTACGAGGTTCCGTTATCGTGGCGGCGGCCAGCCCGGCAGTATGGTTATGGAGGATCGCCGGGGCGCTGTAGTGGAACTGCCATATCCTCAATACGGTAGGAGAACCGGCTATATCAAGGTCCGACGTTGCCGCCTCTGCGTGGACGCGACCGCTGAGTTGGCGGACTTTTCTTGTGGCGATGCGTGGCTCTCGCGATTTCTTGATACGGGACACCCCTGGTCGATCATACTGGCCCGCACGGACGAGGCCTCCGTTGTCGTGAGATCGATGCAGAGCAAACAACGGCTCATGCTGGAAGGACGTGTCGACAGACGAGATCAACGAGTCGCAGCGAGACAACCTACAGTCCAAGAAGGCAGCGTCAAGCCGCCCGCAGACGGCTCTTCGGAGCCCTCGGCTTTGCATTGCCAGACTTCGATGGTGGCTATCCGCCCACCAAGGGCGGAGGAGCGTTTGAAGCGAAGGTCCTTGCATCTCGAAGCGTACTGTATGCGTTCGAGAGAGTGGGCATGTATCCTGCGCTGGCAAGACTCATCCGCAGATACTGAGCAGAGGGCAGCCTGTTAGGTGTTTTTCGCTGCAAACCTGGGCCTGAGGCTAGAACGCTTGCGGATGCACCCGCTAGCGCGCGAAGAGAGGAAGAAACGGCATCGGTGAAAAGAATACACCACATATTCGTGCCCGAATGGGTCCCTCTCGAGAACAAGGGCGAAGAGGCGATCATCCGTGGTATGGGGGATGTGCTATTTCCGGAGGGGAACGTCGAGTTTCACATTCTTGACATGTTGGCCAAGGAGTACCGCTTCGTGGAAGGCCTTCACGTATATCCCGCCAATTGGTTCTACTCGCGATGGCGTTCTCTCGAGTTCAACCCCGGGCCTCGATTCGACCAGATAGTTGCATCCTTGTGTTCTGTGCTGCGCAATGGCTTTGACCGTTTCCTTCCATGGTGGGTGATGATTCCACAACGGCCGGTGCGCAAGACGGCGAGACAGCTCAGACATCTAAGACACTCATCTTCCGAACCGAGCAGCGCCAGGATGCGCGCCCTGAAGCGAATCCTTGACTGCGACTTCTTGCTCGCGGGCCACGACGGAGCCCTGAATGAATATGACTGTCACGTGATAAATATGATGCGTGGGTTCGGAATGCGTTTCGGTGTCTTTGGAAGCTCGATGAAGCCCAATACCAGCAACCCCTACGTTGTCCGTGTTTTCGCGGCGGCCCTACAACACGCTGAGTTCGTCTTCTGTCGTCATGACATTGCGACGAACTGGGCGAAGCTCAATTTCCCGAGCCTAGACGTAAAGACCGCCCCGGATCCTGCCTTCGGCATGCGGCCGGGATCTCAAGACAAGATAAGGTCCATCATTGAGAGAGAAGGGCTAGCCGAGTTCTTCTCCCAACCTGTTGTCATGTTCACGGCATGTGAGCCCGCGTCAATCGCGCGGAGGTGTTTTCGTGACCTGAGTTCGCGCTCGGAGAAGGTCCAAGCGCACCGCGCGATGCTCGCCCACTTGGCCCAGCATGTCGTGAAGAACTATCCCGTAAACCTCCTGTTTCTTCCGCATGCTATCGGCCCCACGCGGGAACTCGACGATCGATTGGTCGGCTTAGATATCCTGGGCCGTATCGATGTGCCCAAAGGCCGCGCACGCGTGCTAGAGGCGGAGCTGTCGCCGCGCGAACTCAAAGGACTTATTCGCGAGGCCGAGGTGTTGGTTGCCGAGCGTGCCCACTCAGCCATCGCCGCCGTCGGAATGGAGGTTCCGTTCATGCTAATGGGCCCGAGCCATAACGACTACCGTCTGAGCGGCATCTTCAGGGAGATGCTGGGGCTGGAAGATCAGATCTGCTACCTGGATCAGCCGTCGGTCGAAAGTATGGCCGCTTTCTTTGACGACATATGGGAGCGTCGGGAAGCCATACGATGTCGTTTGAGAGAGAAATCCATCGAGATAGCGACCAAGTTGAGCAACGCCAGAAGCACTATGGTGAAAGCGATGCAGCCGCGGAATGACACGCCCCAGACTGGTGCTGGCGAGTAGACATCGCGGATAGGGGTACCTGTTATGAAAAAAGACGCCGTCCTCTTCGTAGCCCACAGCCATGGCGTCGGTCTTGTGTACCACTATGCCCAATTGGCGATTGCGCTCAGGCAAGTGGGAACGGACTCAGATGTTCGTGTCGCTGTGGCCAGCACGCCTGAAGAACAGAATCCCGGACTCTGGGCAGCGGTAAGGCATGCGTATTCGAGCGAGGACATCTTCCTTCTGGACGAAACGCCCGAGTCTCTCGCCAGCACCGTTGATGTGCTCTTGGGACAACACCGCCGTCTCATTGTGCACGTTTCCGGTTTCAGACACTTCCGGCCAATCTGGTCACTCAAGAAGCGCTATCCGGACAGACTCAGAGTAGTCATCACTCTCATGTCCTTTCAGCATGGGAATTGGAGGAGGGTTCCACTAACTCTCCTCTATTCGTGCTTGTATCGCAAATACGTGGACTTCGTGAACTTCCTGACGCCCTACACGGCCAGGCGTTTCCTGGGTTCTCCCGGGCTCCTAGCTGGAGGGCGCGCGGGCTTCCTCCCGTGCGGCTTGGAACCGTGGGGGGACGAAGCCCAAGCTCCGCCTGAGAAGGGGGCGCTTAGTCCTGAAGCGCTCGGATGTCTGGAGGACGACAAATGCTTCAACTTTTTGTACCTGGCGCAGTTTCATAGGCATAAGGGTCACCGGTGGCTCCTGGAAGGCATGCACCCCGTGTTGCGCAAGTATCCCAACGCCCGACTTCTCTTACTTGGTGAGGGAGTTATGCGGAGCGCCATCATCTCCTACGCGCGTAGTCTCGGCGTTGAGGAGCAAGTGATCTGCCCAGGGAGAGTCGACCGCAACCTGGTGCCCTGGATCATGAGTCGATCACATGTCGGCCTCATCGGCACTGATACGGAAACGTTTGGATTCAACTATATCGAACCTATGGCCGCCGGACTCCCGGTTCTTGGCACCCGGACAGGAGTCGGGGAGTGGATTGTCCAGGACTACTTCACCGGCATCGGTGTGCGTCAGGGCGATTGCGAGGGACTCGGGCGAGGTGCCAAGTTCTTGCTGGCAAACCCAGAGATGGCCAAGAAGATGGGAGACAACGCAAGGGATCTTGTCAGGACACATCTGACTTGGCCAAAGGTTGCGGATGCCCATCTCCGTCTATACAAGCGACTTCTTGAGTCCGAGCAGGAGTCCCATTAGTGTTGGCGAGGAGATCCGTCATCTCACGCCCACTTGGCTCGTGTGTAAGAAGGAGCACTTGACAGTATTATGGCAGATATACATATATACCCCTATGAACTTGCCATGCGCATGTGTTCCGCCGACACGCGGACGATTCTCGATTATGGGTGTGGCTCGGGGAGTTTTCTGGCCTGGATCGCCCACAAGAGGGAGTTTCTGAAGGTTTGTGGAATTGAGGTCAACCCCGAACTCATGGCAGCCGCCAAGGCTTCGGGAGTTCCGGCCCACTTTGTCAGGATTGAGCCAGGCCAAGAGGTTCCTCTCGAGGACAACAGCTTCGACTACGTCACCATCCTCGATGTTCTCGAACACACGGGCGACGAGGGATTCGTTCTAGGCGAAATCTACCGCCTTCTGAGACCTTCGGGTGTTCTAGTCATAACGGTTCCCCACAAGGGCTTAACCGCGTGGGCAGATCGGTCCAACCTGAAGTTCAACTTCCCAAGACTCCACAGAACTCTATACAAGTTCCTCAAGAACTGCAGCGCCGAGGAATACAGCAAACGTTTCCTGGATACAAGTACCTCCCTTATTGGGAACATCACCAGAAGTGAGTCACCTTTCCACAAGCACTACACCAAAGGCGAGATTTGTAGAATCCTCGGGGAAGAGTGGCGAGTAGAGGCGATTCACTACTATGGTGTTCTCCTGCCGCTCCTTGAGATATCGGCTCTGGTACTTGAACGCCTCATTCCCAGATATCGCCAAGCCATAGCCCGCATTATCGAGAGAATCTTGCATCTCGACTACTCCTTGAGAGCGGGTCCTCTTTCATATCACATTCTTATCAAGGCCACGTCTCTGAAGACATCGCCGCGCAGGGGGTCATGAACACCGTCAATGAGAAGCGACTGCGAATAGCAGTCATTGCTCATGCCTTGCGGGCCGCGGGTGGACGCTCGGTCGGCAGGAACCTCATTGCGGCACTTGCCCGGGTTGCGCCGCGTCACGCGTACCTCATCAGTATACCGGGGCGCGTGGGCTATGAAGAAGCCTGCGCAGAGCTTCCGGAAAAGGAACTGAGCGTGTTCTCTGAGGGCGGCAACCCCTGGAAGCGCTGGAAGTACGATGCGTTCGAACTGCCGGCAGCCATCAACTCCTTCGGTGCGGACCTCGTACTGGCTCTGGGAAACACAGGAGTGCGGGGGATTAAAGCGCCCCAGGTCGTTCTCTGCCAAGATGCGCATCTCTTCTATCCGGGTCGGCACTACGCCGGGGAGTCATTGAAGCGCAAGCTGATCAAGCGCTATCAGAAGTTGCAGCTTGCGGCCGATCTCAGGCACGCCCGACTGCTGCTGTGCCAGACCGATGCCGCTGCGGGCCGTATCCGAGCGTTATTTGGCTACAATGGGGATGTAGTGGTCTGCCCGAACGCGATCTCGATGGATGTACAGGGGGGCGATGCAAGCGTTGCGCCTCCGGTCTTCAGCCGCTTGGGCAGCAAGAGGGTCCTCTTGTGTTTGACGAGGTACTATCCCCACAAGAACCTGGAAGGGGTTGTGGAGGCCTTTCATCGCCATCGCGCTGACCTCGATGAATTTGTAGTTCTGGTAACGATATCTGCCGATCAGCATCCTCGCGCGGCCCGGCTCCTGCGCCGAGTGGACCGATACGGACTACGGGACGTGATCGTGAATGTTGGCCCCCTGGCTCAGAAGGATCTTGCGGCCTACTACCAGCATTGCGAGGCGCTTCTCATGCCAACGTTTTTGGAGTCCTACAGCAGTACGTATCTCGAGGCAATGCATTTCGGGCTTCCGATCATAACCAGTGACTTGGATTTCGCGCACGCTGTCTGTGGAACGGCTGCCCTGTACTGCGACCCTTGGTCTGTGGAATCCATCCGGGACGCGATTCTGATGCTTCAGGAAGAACCTGAGTTGTGTGAAGAGGTGAGACGAAGAGGTCGGGAACAACTGAAGAGGGTGACCAAGCCCTGGGATGACATTGCCGCCGAAGTACTTCGGAAGGTCAGTAAATCAATCAAGGGACTTGATTGAGCGACCAGAGGAGCATTCCGTCCCATACCTACCGTTGGCCGCCCCCCGAAAGCCGTATCGGTTGGAGTGAGAGGGAGTGACCTACTGTATGCGGGCAAATCAGTGACCCTCCCCCGGGGCGCAGGCCCTTGAAATCGGTGCGGCGTTGGCTCTACTCTGAATATTGGGGGAGGTAGGAGGATGTGATGGCTCGCGATGCTGCACCGAAGTTTCGCCTGTACTGTATCTGCGGCCAGAAGATGAGGATCGCGGAGTCCATGCTGGGGCGCCCCGGGAAATGCATCGCCTGCCGCCAGAAGATCTGGATCCCGAAGGCAAGCGATTTCCCTTCCGACACGCGGACTATCTACCTGAAGGATCGCCCGGAGTTTGTTCGGCGTCCACAGGAACGGCCGGTGACACCGGAGGGGCCCTCGTCGGGCCGCGAAGAGGCGGGGCCAGTTGAGGCGGACAAGGGCGGGCCCGCCGAGGAGCTGCACCGTGAACTTCAAGAAGAGGTCGGCGCTGTGTCTCCGACTAGAACAGAGGAGGAAGAGTCGCAGGCCGTCCCGCTCGAGGTGCTCGAACCCCTTCGCACGCTCTGCAATCTTGAGCACACCCTCAAAGCGGAACTCAGGCGAGAGGAAGCTGGCTCAGGCAAGGCGCGTAGCATCGAGACCACCCTGGCGCGTGTGCGAGAGGCCCGCAGCAATTATGATGAGCAACTCACCCAGCGCCTGACGGAGGCGGCCATTGATCTGGCGAGCACGCGGGAGAAGCTCAGACGTGCCCACCGCGGTATTCGCACCGGTGACATGGCGTTCCCGGAATACTGTGAGCAGGTGGAGCGACTCCGCGAGCATCGAGATCGCCTCGAACGGCGTCAAGCCAATCTGCGGGGATGGCTTGCGACCCACGACCCATTCCGCGCAGGCGGACTCAAGACAGCGTCGTTGGATGTCGTGCCGTCGGGCGGATTCCATTTCACTTTCCCGCCCGAGCCC
Organism: Candidatus Hydrogenedentota bacterium; assembly: GCA_963674865.2. Taxonomy (GTDB): domain Bacteria; phylum Hydrogenedentota; class Hydrogenedentia; order Hydrogenedentales; family SLHB01. Next base: position 748,295 of record CAXXYE010000009.1, on the reverse strand, counting down.
GAGCAGGCGAAATCTCTTGTCGACCTCCACATTGCCGACTTGAACCGCGCGTTCGAACTCCGGGAACAGGCCGAATCCCGCCGCCGCGATGCCGAACGCCTCCGTGTTGGGGGACAAACATCCACTGAGGCCTTGGAAGACCTTGACGCCGAGTGCGCCGCCGACCAGGCGCGAGCGGACGCGGCCTTGGAACTCGCACGCGAGCAGTTGAACCGTCTCAGGAACGGGTATGCCGATGACAGCAAGACGGCGGACATCGTACTGGAACAGGCCCGCGGCCTTCTCCAGAACCGGGAAATGACGCAGACGGCATTCGATGCACTTGAGCGACAGGCCTTCCGGGCGAAAGATGACATGCGGCGCGCTCGCGACCTGATCAAGCGTGCTCTGAGCGCTTCCGGCGCTGAGGATCTCCCCTATGAGGGCGGCAGCTTCTTGATGCGCTTGGCCAAGCCCGCCAAGCAGGGCGCCGTCATCGGGACGGACTCCTGGCTGGCATGGGCCGCGGCGGGGGGACTATTCCTATACCTGGTTCTGCCGGGCGTGGGTGATCAATCGGCAATCATGGCCGCAGTCCGCTTCCGAGCGGACATGAGTGCCGTCTTCTGGGCCGTTTGCGCTCCCCTTGCGGCGTGTGTAGCGGCGGCTGCGCTGCCTACGATGCGGCGGCCGGGACTTCGGAGCATACTCTTGGGCGCGCTATGGCTCCTGAGCACGTGGGTGGCGGTGAGCGTCATTCACGAGGCGCACTACAGTCCAAGCCGGATGGCGGCTCTTTTCCGGGAAGGCGGGCCCTTATTGGCGCGTCCCGGCATCCTGATGCTGATCCTGTCGAATCTCATGCTGCTGGCCGCGGGCTGGGTGGCCATGGCTCGCGTGAAAGACCTGCGCTACGTGCCGCCGGGCCTACTCGCGCTGGGCGTCGCCGGGGCACTCCTTGTAGGCACGGATTTCGGCGGTCTTGCCAGGCCCGCTCCGTATATCACGCTACCGGCCCTCTCCGAGATGGAGGGGCGGCTTACGGCCGAGGGAAGGCCCTCCTATGCCGTCACCATCCGGGTGGGCAACCGTGGCGCGCGAAAGCTCTACCTGGCGTCGGGCAGGACTTCGATGCGTAACGGCGCGTTCTACGGCCTGGAGCAGAAGCGGGGGACGCTGGATTCGTGGCAGGCGATCACCCTTCCCGTCTTACCTCGGGTGCGTGAACTCGAGAGCCCCCTAATTGAGGCGGTTTCTCCTGGCGCCCAGGCCAAGTTTGCCTATCATCTATGGCCGGGGGAGTACCGCGTCTTTTTGGCCTCCGACGCATGGCAGGGCGACATTGTCGAGCAGTTCACGCTGCCGGATGCGTCCGCATCGGCAGAGGAGACTTCGTCTGGCGGTGAGGTTCCCTCTACGGCGTCTCAAGAGCCAACGGAACCGGCTTCGGAAGAAACGAGCACAACTCCGAGGCGGAATATGTCCACGCCTGCGGCCTCCGTGGCGTTGGTCGGCATTGTCAGCGCATCGGCGGAGCGTCCCGCGGAATTCAGCATAGCGATACGGCCCGATAACGCCCCTGAGCGGCGTGGCCGCTTTGCCTTGGGCGATGTTGTCCACGGCGATTGGCGTGTTCGAGAATACAATCCTTCAAGAGGCACGGTGACCTTGGCGACGGACGCGGCGATACTCATCCTTCGCAAAGGGGAATGGTTGCCGCTCAGTTCGGTGTCCGGCGCACTGTAGACGCGTCCGTATCCATAGGCGGGTTACTGCGTGTGCTGGCTAATCTTCTCCTGCACATCCTCGAGGCCCGGGTCAAGGCGCAGGGCGCGGCGCCATTGCTCGACGGCTTTTTCCTCCTCGCCGTTCAGCAGATACGCGTCGCCAAGGTGGTCCCGCAGCACGGCATCGTCGGTATCCATCGCAATGATGGCCTTGCGTATCAACTCGATTGCGCTCTCGGCCCGCCCTTGGCGGTAGTGAATCCATCCCAGGCTGTCCAGGTAGAAGCCGTTGTCTGGCTCCACCTCCAACGCCCGCTTCAGAAGAGCTTCCGCTTCGTCCAGTTTCATATCTTGCTCGGCGTAGAGGTAGCCGAGGAAGTTCATCACTTCGGCGTTGTCGGGCTCCAAAGTCAGACACGTTTGAAGGTGCTTCTCCGCGTCGGCGACACGGGCCAGGTCTTCATACACGGTGGCGAGGTAGTAATGGACCCAGAAGTCGTTTTCGGCAATCTTTAGCGCCGCGAGGAGGATAGGTTCAGCTTCCTCCGGGCGTTCCATGGCCATTAGCGTACGCGCGAGAATGATGTCAAGCGTGCGCGAGTCCGGTACTTCATCTCGGAGCGTCCCCAACGCATCGAGAAAGTAAGCGCCCGTACTCTCCTCCCCAAAGAAGTAAAGGAGTTCATTGAGATAGGCTTGGCATTCGCCGTCGATATCGCCCGCGATTTTGTCCAGCCCCTCAACGAGTCCTCGGTAAGGTTTTCCCGCGCCGCGACGTGCCAGCGCCGTCATGAGGTCACTGAAGATGGGGGCGCCCGACGGCGGGATCTTCGCCTCGGCATCCTCATAGCGACCCGCTTGGAGCATAAGGTACATGCAGGCAAGGTAAAGGCGTGGCTCGGCCGGGCCGCGTCGGACAATGTCGGCCATGATGCGCACCGCCTCGGGATACCGCCCCAATCGCGCCAAGGCGGCAGCCAGCCGCTCCTGGGCGTTGACGTCGCGCGGCACCTGGCTTAGGTAAAGCAGAAGATTCTTTGCTGCCTCTTCGTTCTCGTTGAGATCCAGGCTTACAACGGCCAGGAGATAGCGGGCGCGGGCGAAACGCGGATTGAGTTCCAGGGCTCTTCCCAAGGCGGCCTTTGCCCCCGCGGCATCACCCATGCGGGCCAGGTTAAGTCCCAGGTAGAAGTGAGGAACAGCGGTGCGAGGATTAAGCTCAATGAGCTTCTCATAGACCTGTAGCGCCGATACGAGGTCATTCGTTCGTTCCTTGACGGTAAGAAGTTCCTCGTAGCCCATAGCGCTCTCAGGATTGAGCTTGATGGCTTCGTTGAAGGCGTTGACGGCCTCATCAAAACGCTCAAATTCGTAGTACAAACGCCCGAGCGTGAGCCACAATCCGGCGTTTCCCGGATCCTCCGATACGGCGCGCTTGCAAATATGCAGGGCGTTGTCGAAATCCTCCGTGCGGACATATGCCTCGATCAAGTGAGTGAGCAGCGTCGTGGAGTCGGGGAAAAGATCGGATGCCTGGCGGAGTTCCTCCAAAGCGGCGTCATACTTGCCTTGTCGTTCGTAGAGTGACGCCGTCAGGTAGTGGGCATAAGCCTCGGCCTCTGCGCTAGGCTTAGCGGGCCGGGCCATTGCACGCCATGAACTGAGCTTCGGCGCGAATGTTCCCATACATCCGCCCAAGAGCATAAGCAGTACTGCCATCAATCGCATGTTTCACCACCCTCGGTTACGTTCTCGAAAAGGCACGCCGATTCACATCTCCTACCTACCGGCACGAAGCTTCGCCTGTGCGCGGGGCAGGGGCCCAATCGCCTCAGGGCATCGAGATGGAGGCGGGTGCCGTAGCCCTTGTGTTTCGCAAAGCCGTATTCCGGATAGACTCCGTCCAGCTCCATCATGATGCGGTCTCGCCACACCTTTGCAATGATGCTTGCGGCCGCGATCGACACAGAGAGCCGATCGCCTTTGACAATCCGCTTCTGCGGGATCAAACAACAGGGAAGTTCAAAACCATCCACGAGCAGGAAGTCGGCAGAGGGATCAAGTTGGGCCGCCGCCTCAGCCATGGCGCGATAGTTCGCGACCTGGATGCCCCACTTGTCAATTGCTTCTGGTCCAATCACTGACGTGGCAAACGCATGTCGGCCACTTGTGAGCAATGCGAAAAGCTCTTCTCGGCGATTCGGGGAAAGCCGCTTGGAATCATCCAATCCCGGAACCGGCCCGGCGAGAATGACGGCGCCTGCGACGATAGGGCCCGCCAGCGGCCCCCGGCCTGCCTCGTCCACCCCGGCGACCTGGGCAAATCCGTTGGTGAACGCCTCCCGCTCGAAGCCTGTCATGTGCCCAAACCGGTTGGCTGACGCGACCGACTGCAAGCGGCTGCGAAGAGAGGAAAGGTGTCGCGCCTGTGCACCGCACCGCGAGTTAACTCCTAGCGGAGCCAAGGCATCCTCAAGATAAGGAGGGGCGCCACGCAGACCGGCTTGTAGCTTGCTCGACGCCTTGCTGCCCATCTGTGCCCTCGCGGTTCGCTTGCATCGCATGCGGCATGACGCCGCAGCGGCAGCATACCATAGGCTTGGGCGCTATTTCCGCGTAGATACGGAGCGCGCGCGCGCCTTAACGCGTGCCGCCTTGCCCCGGCGCTCCCGAAGGTAGTAGAGCTTGGCACGCCGCGTCGCGCCCTCCCGGCTCACCTCGACCTTCTCAACGCGAGGCGAGTGCAGGGGGAAGACGCGCTCCACGCCCTCGCCATACGCCACGCGGCGAACAGTGAAATTGGCGTGCGGCCCCGTCTTGCCCTTCTTGCCGATCACGACGCCCTCGAAAACCTGGATCCGCTCCTTCTCACCTTCGACAATGCGGAAGTGTACCCGGACCGTGTCTCCAACCCGAAAGGAGGGCAGATTCTCTTCGGGCTTCTTCTGGGCTTGTTTGATCTCTTCCACAGCATTCACGACTCATTCTCCCTTTCCAACGCCGCATTCTCTCGCTCGATCTCGGCGAGAAGCTGGCAGTCTTCTTCACTCGTGCACAAAGCTATCAAGTCCGGGCGCCGAGCCCGTGTTACGCGTAAGGCCTCTTTCCGACGCCAGCGCCGTATGGCGCCGTGGTCGCCGCTTCGCAGCACCTCGGGAGCGGCTATGCCATCGAACACCGGTGGCCGCGTGTATTGCGGCGGCGCCAGAATCCCTTCGTAGAAGGAATCGGTCGTAACCGATTCCCAATGGCCGACTACGCCGGGGACCATCCGGCTGACGGCCTCAACCACAACGAGGGCAGGTACTTCCCCGCCGCTCAGTACGTAATCGCCAATCGAGATCTCGTCAGTGCACAAGCCCTCTGAGACACGCTCATCCACACCCTCATATCGGCCGCAAATAAGCATAAAATCGTTGCATTGGGCCAATTCACGTACGACATCCTGTGTCAGGCGCCGGCCGCGCGGCGACAATAAGATCACGCGCTCCAGGGAGTTGCGCCCGCGCAGACTCTCGGCCGCGGCAAATACCGGCTCGCACTTCATCACCATGCCGGGCCCGCCTCCGTATGGGGCGTCGTCCGCCGTTCGGTGGCGATCCGTAGTGAAGTCGCGGATGTCGGTGACGACGACCTCGAGAAGTCCATCGAAAACCGCCTTGCCGAGCAAGCTCGCCTTCAGCGGCCCCTCAAAGACGTCCGGAAACAGCGTGAGGATGTCAATCCTCATCGTGGTCCTCTTCTTCAACTGCATAAGGCGCGATATCGCGCACTGTCAAGGTGCGGCCCGGGACATCCACCCGAGCAATGACCTCATCAATGGCCGGCAGCAGAATACGCCCGCCGCCGGACTTCTCAATATCGAAAACCGCGTTGGCGCCGGTAGCGTAGACCTCAGCTATCGCACCTACGCGATGGCCGCCTTTGTCCATCACCGTGAAATGGAGAAGCTCCGACACATGGCGCCACGTGTCTTCGGCGCCACAAGCTCCTCCCTCGGCAACCGCCACGGAAGCCCCTTTCATGCGGGCCACGGCGTCCCGCGTTACGCCCGGCGCCAGCGTCACGGTAAGCACCGCCTCTCCTGGGGCCGTCGCCGCCGTCCGACAGCGAAGCGTCGTGTCGTCGCGAAGATTAACGAAAATCCACTCCGCTCCTTCGAGCAGGCGTTCGCCTCCGGGCGCCGGCTTCACGCGCAAGACCCGCCGCGCCGGATTAACCGACGTCACCGTGCCGGCGTGACACCCTTTAGCAGCCATCCCTTCGCTACACCGTCTTACTCGACGATCTGAAGAATGGCGTGCACTTCCGCCTTCGCCGAGGCTGAGCTGAGCAAGGTGCGGATGGCCTTGGCCGTCCGGCCATTCTTGCCGATAACCCGGCCCATATCATCAGGATGCACGCTCAACTCGAGGCACTGCTGCCCGTCGTCAGTCTCGGTAACGCGCACGTGAACGTCCTCAGGGTGCTCGACAAGCTTCTTCGCTATCAGCTCGACCAGGTCTTTCACGCTACGCTTCCGCCTCGGGGGCTTCCTCGGCCGGGGCCTCGGATGGCGTCTCTACGGAAACCTCCGCCGCTTCAGCTTGCACAGGCGCCGGTTTGGCGGCGGGCTGGACGACCTCGGGCGCGGTTAGCTTCACGGGTTCGGCAGCCACATCCTCAGGCGCCTTGCCCGAGGCAAAAGCCGCCATAATGCCTGCCTTTGAGAAGATGTTCCGCACCGTGGCCGAGGGCTGTGCGCCCTTTCCCAGCCAATCAAGAGCCTTGCGAGCGTCAATCTCCGTCAGGGGGTTCGGGCGGGCGCACGGATGGTACACGCCGATCTGGTCAATGACTCTGCCGCGCGAGCGGTTCCGCGAGTCAATCACGATCACGCGATAGTACGGCGCATGGGTCCGGCCGCCACGCCTCAAACGAATTGCTGTTGCCATGTTCCCGAATATCCCTTCTTACTTTCCTTGCGCGGGCGGACGCGCCCTGCCCACGAACCGAACTTCTCAGCAGAACGCTAGAATCCAGGCATCTGAATCCTCATCCGCTTGCCCTTCTTCGAACCCTTCATCATCTGCTTCATCATCTTCTTCGATTTCTCGAAGTCTTTCAGCAATCGGTTGACGTCCTGGATCGTGGTGCCGCTGCCCGAAGCGATGCGTCTGCGGCGACTACCATTGATGATCTTCGGACTCCGCCTCTCCTTGGGCGTCATGGAGAAAATGATGGCCTCCGCGTACTTGAGTTCATCCTCGTCGAACTCCACGCCCTTGGCCATCATCTTGTTCATACCCGGTATCTTCTGCATCACATCCGTCAGGGGGCCCAGCTTCTTGACTTGTTGCATCTGATCGAGGAAATCCTCGAGGTCCCAGGAGGCCTTGCGGGCCTTCTCCTGAAAAGCCAGTGCCTTCTCGCGATCGACTACTTCCTGGGCCTTTTCCACGAGCGAGACCACATCACCCATGCCCAGGATCTGATCCGCCATGCGCTGTGGATGGAATGCTTCCAGCGCGTCGAGTTTCTCGCCCGTCCCGATGAACTTGATGGGGCAGCCCGTCACACGAATCAGGCTGATGGCCGCGCCGCCGCGCGCATCGCCATCCATCTGCGTCAGAAGCACGCCCGTAAGCGGGAGGGCCTCATTGAACTGCTTGGCGGAGTTGACGGCGTCCTGGCCGGTCATGGCGTTGGCCACAAACAAAATCTCATGCGGCTGCACGGCCACGTGGATCCGGCGGACCTCCGCCATCATCTCCTCGTCCACGTGCAGTCGGCCCGCGGTATCGATAAGGATAAGGTCACACCCGCGCATTTGCGCCTCGCCGCGGGCCATGACACAGGCGTCCACAGGATCGGTGTTCTCGCCCAGACTGAAGCATTCCACGCCCGCCTGCTCCGCAACGACCTCCAACTGGCGAATTGCGGCGGGGCGTTTCACATCGGCGCCGACGAGCAGCGGCTTGTGGCCGGTCTTCTTCAGGCGCACCGCGAGCTTGCCCGTCGAGGTCGTCTTACCTTGACCTTGCAGGCCAACCATCATAATGATGGTCGGAGCGTGATCGGCCATTTGCAGGGGGGCATTGCTCCCGCCCATGATCCTGATAAGTTCGTCATGGACGATCTTGACGATCTGCTGGCCGGGCTGAACGCTGTCAAGGACTTTCTGTCCAACCGCTGCTTCCTGTACGTCAGCGATGAAGTCCTTGACGACCTTGTAGTTCACGTCGGCCTCAAGGAGCGCCATGCGGATCTCCTGGAGGCTGTCCTTCATGTTCGTCTCGGTCAATCGCCCTTGACCGCGAATGTTCTTGAAGGCACGCTCCAGTCTCTGTGTCAGCGACTCGAACATCAGGCGTCTATATCCGCGTTCTTCTTCCCTTTTTCGCTCGAAAGCAAGACAGATCTACCCCTTGGGCCAACGGACATCTTAGCATATAGCCGCGCCCCCGTTCAATTTCCCGGATCAAGCCGTTCACGATCACGCCGGAGGGCGGCATCGTCTTGTTACCTATGGTCTTGGCGGACCCGGGACTAGGGGACGGCAAGACCCGCCAAGCCATTCTTCCTTGAAATCGGTGTAACGATCTGCTTACAATGCGCTATACTATAAAAGAGAATACGTTTGCGACGGCAGTTTTGTTGCTGATCTCACTTCTGACATCCTGGAGGGCAAAGCGTGGCCGTTTATCAGTACTCGGGAACCATTCTGGATAGGGAAGAACAGGTTGAAACAGGCACGGTGGTAGCCGAGAACGAGAAAGACGCTTGCGAGAAACTCCGGATGTACCGCATGGAAAATGTGCGACTCAAGAGGCTCAAAGGCTTCACGGCCTTCATGGGTAAGTTCAGTGCCGATATTCGATAGCCGTTCCAGCATCGAGTGAGTCAAGACACCCGAATACTCTTCTGCCCGATAATGCCCGCTAACGGCTACTTCATCCTCCGCCCACACCGTCCGTCCGTCTACCGGCCAGCCGTTGATGCCGCCAGCGCAGCCACGAACACATCTACGGACGCAGGTTTGGCCCCTTGCAGCGTGGCGCAGCACTCGGTAACCGTGCCGGCCGTGGTTACCACGTCATCCACCAGCAACACCCGCCTACCGGCCAGGCGCGTGTCCGGCGTCAAGGCAAAGGCACCTTTGACGTTCGCGACCCGCGCGGCGCCATCCCGCAACAGGCTTTGCACCCGCGTCGGCCGCGTCCGTCTGAGTGCGTTGGTCAGCGCCGCCTGAGGGAATACTTCCGTCAGTTCCTCCGCAAGCAGCCTTGCCTGATTGTATCCCCGGTCGCGGGCACGGACCCGATGCAGGGGCACCGGAACGATCACATCGTACCGAGAGCATTCCATCTCGCGTGCCGCAAACTCCGCCATCAGCCGCCCGAGTGCAGTTCCCAGACGCGGGCGATCGCGGAACTTGAAAAGCTTGATCGCCTCCTCGACGGCTTCGGCGTACAGCGCTGCGCCATAGATCCGGCCATAAGGCCGTGGCTTTGCCTCCCGACGGCGACACTCCGCGCACGGGAAGTTACTAAGAGTTCCAAAGCCCACGGCGCCGCCGTGTGGCCGCCCACACACCGTGCAGAAGGGACGTCTCACGCGAGGGCTTGACTCCCAGCACGTGGGGCAGAAGAAGCCATTTTCCTCCGTCAGGAGACGCCGGCCGCACTGCTTGCAGAACGTGGGCAAGACGAGATTCCGCAGCGCCAGGCCCCAGTCCCGCCCGATGGCGCCCCCTGTTCCCGCGCCTGTCTTAGCCATTCCGAAAGATGACCTTCCTATGCGGTGTCATTGGACACCAGCGTAAACGAGATGTCGCCTCAGACACAAGCGCGAGTAGGTTCTCGCAGCTAATGCATTTGCCGCCAGTGACTTAGGTGCCGCACAGCGGGCAACCGGCTACCGGGTGAATTCGCGCGGTTGACCGCTCACCCGCACCGGGAGTACAAAGAGATCGGGCCGCGACGGCGCCGCGGCATCAGGAAAGGAAAAGGAGGCTGCCATGGCTACGTTCTTCTTGTTCGGGAAGTACTCGGCCGAGGCCATGAAAGGCATCTCGGCTGAACGCACGAAGGACGCCGAGAAGCTTGTCCAGGAACTCGGCGGCACAGTCCAGGGCATTTACGCCCTTCTCGGCGACAAGGACCTCGTCATCATCGCCGAGCTGCCCGGTACGGAGGAGGCCGTGAGAGCCTCCATCGCCATAAACCGAGCCACTGGAATTGCTTTTTCCACGGTTCCGGCCCTGCCCGTGTCGGAATTCGACCAACTCGCAAGTTGATCGGCTTCCGCTGGGCGAAGTCCGGCTTCCCGACCGTCCGAAGGCGATCGGGAAGTTGTGTATCCGGGCCTTCTTCCTGGCGTGGGCTCTAGGATTTATCTCATGCAGAGATTCTACGTCATTAGCTGCCATGTACTGTGGCGCGAGCTGTGCCACTATGCGGCTCTGTCACGAAACGTCTTTGATTTCCGGTTTCTGAGGCAAGGACTGCATGATACTCCCGATATCCTGCGCGAAGAACTCCAGGCCGCTATCGACGCGGTGCCGGGTGAGTACGACGCCGTGCTCGTCGGCTACGGTTTATGCAGCAACGGGCTCGCGGGCATTGTCGCCCGAGGCACCAGACTTGTCGTCATGCGAGGCCACGATTGCATCACCTTCTTGCTCGGCTCCAAGGAGCGCTATCGGGAGTACTTTGAAGGTTACCCAGGCAGGTATTGGTATAGTCCCGGCTGGATCGACACGTGTGAAATGCCGGGCAAAGAGCGGTATGAGAGGGAGCTTCGTGAGTACGTCGCGACTTACGGCAAAGAGAATGCCGAGTACCTCATGAAGACCACGCAGGAGTGGGTCGCCAACTATTCCCGCGCGGCCTATGTCGATCTCGGCGTTGGGGATGCGAACCACTACAAAGAGCACACGCGGCGCGCCGCCGACTGGCTATCGTGGGCGTACGAGGAGGTCCGCGGCGATTCGCGCCTCATTGTCGATTTTCTGGAGGGAAAGTGGAACGAGAACGACTTTCTTGTGGTTGAGCCGGGCGAGATGATCATTCCTTCCCACGACGAAGGGATTGTCGCCAAGAGAAAGAGCAATTCAGGCGACGACGCGGCTTCGTCATCTATGGAGCCGACGGGCTAATTCTCGGGCCTCTCTCAGGCTGTTTGGCCGGTGTTGCCGACGCGCTCCCTTTCCTCGCGGTACCACGCGATGGTTTTGGCCAATCCCTCACGGAAAGGCACGAAAACCTCGTAGCCCAGGTCTTGCCGGGCACGCGATATGTCCGCCTTGGATAGCCGGACGTCTCCCACTCGGGCCTCTGTGAAGGCGGGCTGCACGTCCGTTCCTAGAACGGCGTTGATTTCATCGAGTAGATCCAGAATGCTGTAAGACGTGCCGCAGGCGATGTTGTATACCTGCCCGCAGGCTTTGAAGCTCCCCGTAGCGGCAAGTATGTTGGCGCGCACATTATTCTCGACGAAGGTGAAATCGCGCGCCTGACGGCCATCGCCGTGCACCGTAGGGCTGTGAGCGTCCAGCACGGCGTTGACGAACAGGGGAATCACTGCGCTGTAGGGCGAATTCGGATCTTGTCTTGGCCCGAAAACGTTGAAATAACGCAGCGTTACCGTTTCTATGCCGTAGCACATGTGAAACGCCCTGAGATAATGCTCGCAGGCAGCTTTGGCCGCCGCGTACGGGGAAAGCGGATTGCGTATGAGCGTCTCGACCTTGAAGTCTGATTCCTGATCCCCGTAGGCGGAACTCGAGCCCGCATACACGAGCCGCTTGACGCCCGCGTCGCGCGCCGCGATCAGCATGTTGAGCGTGCCTGTCGCGTTCGACTCATGACTCAGCACGGGATCCGCCACCGAGCGCGGCACCGAAGGCACCGCCGCTTGGTGGAGGATGTAGTCCATATCCGCCGCCGCACGGGCACAGTCCTCCGGTTTCCGGATATCTCCCTCGATCAAGTCGATTTTCGCTAGAAAGGGAGTGAGGTTCTCACGATGGCCTGTTGCGAAGTTGTCAATGACCCGCACGGACTCGCCTTGGGAAACCAAGTGCGCAACGATGTTCGAACCAATGAAGCCCCCGCCCCCCGTAACCAAGAAGTTTGCCATGCGAAATCCACCTCCTGCTGTAGGCTGCCGTCTCCCAAAGGTGCTGTCAACAGAATGCCTGATGCGCCCGCCGGCCGGCCAGTTGCCTCAAGGCCCTTGAGCCTAGGGAATCATGGGTGGCGACTTCAAATCCGGGATCCCGAGTCCTCAGTGGAAGCCAGAGGTATCTCCGAAGAGCATGGGATTCCTTGGAGTGGCTGAGGCCTGATGTTTGAGCCTCCATGCCTTCTCAGAAATGAGTGTGATAAGCCGGGCCGCAGATGTGCTGTGTGCCAACGACTTGCGGTGGCCCGCGGCTTGATTGTCGCCCGGCGCTGCGTCATACTGAACTCAGAGTGGTACGGCCAGAATATGCTGGATGCGGGGAAGCCGAAGGAGGAGGTCGACCATGCCCGTCCCATTTGATGTGTCTACGCTGAACATCCCCGAATCGTCCGAGATCAGCAGGCTCCTTGCCCAATGCTCGGATATCGTTCCTGTTCGCTTCTCGGACGGCGACCTCATTGTCCGCGAAGGAGAGGAAGACACGGACACGTACCTGCTCGTCAGGGGCAGCTACGTAGTGGAACAGGCCCCGAAGGAAGGCAGTCCACCTCAGCCCAACGCATTGTCCATCGAGACAAGCGATATCGATGCGCCGACTTTCGTCGGCGAGATGGCGTATTTCGGGGGAGGATTCCGAAGCGCAACGGTGAGGAGTTCAGGCGCCTGTCACGCGTTTCAACTGAAGCCCGAGCACATCGATATCATCATTGATGACTTTCCCCTCCTGACACGTGTGCTCTGCCGGCAGTTCACGGAGCGGCTGCGCGAAGCGGATGAAGTGCTCAAGGAACACCACAGCCGCCTGGCCATGGACGTCCAGCGAATCACCAAGAATCCCGAGGAAGTGATCTACAAGCGCGGCGAACCGGCGGACACGCTGTATCAACTGCTCGCGGGCACCGTCGTGCGGGAGGACGAGGCAACGGGTGAGGAAGTGGCGGCGGCGACACCGCTCGCCGGATTTCTTGACCCGGCGCCCTATCTCCGGGGCGCCAAGTACATGGCCACAGTTAGAGCCAAGACGCGGGCCATCCTGGTTTCCGTCGCCAAGAATTCGCGCGCGGCCTTTGTGCGCAACTATCCGGAACTGGTGCTGCGGGTACTCGAAGACGGCGATGAGTGACACGCCCGGGCCGGACTGACCCTTTTCTTTCACTTCTTCATGAGCCAGGCTTCGGAGCACAGCGTGCCCCAGCCGCCGGTGTTCTTCCATTGCTCAAGCTCGGGCCGCTCCATTTCGCCCACACCTTCGGCCTTCTCGAACTGGATCGTCAGAGAACCATCCCGCGTGGCCTCGCGTGGCACGTCGAACGCGAACTGCTCCGCCACGTTCTCCGGGAGTTCCAAGTCTTCGGCCAAGGGGATGCCATCGGCGTAAATGGACTCCATACTCTGCGACTGAAGATCCGCAAACCGCGGCAAGTGCAAAGGCCGGACAAGGGTGAACCGGACCTGGTACTGAGTGCTCGTGTCCAAGCCATGGTACTCCAGCGCGACGCCGCGGGCCTCCTCGGCCGTGCCGGCCATGCTGTTCTGCGAAAGCCGGTTGCCTTTGGAGAACGCCTGGGGGCTGTGCCGGCACGAATACTTCCAGCCGCTCACCAGGTGAGGCGCCAGGCCCTCTTCCCATGCGCCGAGATTGTCGTAGAAGCCCCCTTCCCCCGGATCCTCGTAGCGAGCGATGCCGTGAAGCAGGTCGCGGGCCCTCTCTCTCGGGGCCGCCTCGGCACGCTGGAGCTGGCGCTTTGTCCAGGCCAGGCCGATTAGGTCTATGTCCGCGTTGGCTGAGCAAGTCTGCCGGACGCCGAAGATGCGGTCGGACTCGTCACCGAGTCGGTCGGCCTCGGCGCGAAGCTGCTTCATCTCCGCGCTTTCGATATCCCGCTCAAACAGGGCGAGCGACCTCTTGACGGCGCCGGCGAGGTCACCGGACTCGAGGGCTCGGGCGCACCACTTCTCGATCTTTCGCTCCTGCGCCGACTGGCGCAGCAAGCGGAGCTGAATGTATCTGTCAAGGCACGCCTTCTGCATATGCATCCGCCAGAGGTAGTCCCTCTTCATACGCCATGCCGGCATTTTCCGGCCGGCCTTGCAGACGAGTTCGTAGTAGCGGCCGATGCCTTTGTTAGTGGCGAGAGGCGCCTGAAGATTGGCCTCCATCTGAAAGAGCGCCTGGGCCATCAACGGCGCCGCTTCGGGGCCGAACCAGAAACAGCAATACTCATTTACGAGATCGTCCAGACCGGCATGGGGCGACCACAACAATCTCATCCACAACCACCGGTTGAAGTGATCATGTTGCCCCTCTGAGTAGACGATGTCGCCTTCGCCGTAACGCATGGTTTCGCAGAATACATGGTAGTAGTAATTAGGCCGGGCGAAGAAGCTTCGCCGGTTGTAGAACCGAAACAGGCTGGGATCGGGCTGCATATGGTAATCCGGGAAGGCCCAGTGTGGCGGGAGTTGGCCATCGCGGTCGGGCGGGACATGATTGGCAACCAGGCCGTACTGCGATCGCACCCAGTGCGTGACGTCACTGAACATGACGATAGTCTGCCGCGGAGGCAGCATGTGAAGCATGTAGCGCAGGTAGCCGTCAAGCGAGCCGAATCCGGGATACTCGAAGAGGTCCATGCGATGTTCGGGCCGCCGCGCCGAAGTCCACGCCATGGCATTCGATCCCGGCGCGTAGGAGATCGCGTAAAGCCAGTCGCGAGGCTTCTCGTCAAGGTAGTCGAAGATCGCCTGCTCGCCCGCGTTGCACAACTCCTGGTTCGTGGCCATGATCTTGATGTCCGGATTGTACTCAAGGAGAATCTTGGCCATTTCCTCGCACATATGGATGTACGTCTTGCCGTAGGGATCGCATTTCCAGCAGAGGCAGCCGCCGCCATCCGCCGAGTAGAAGCGAAGGTAATCGTAGTCCGGGGCGCTCTTCACCCGATCACGCCAGGCATCAAGGATGTGTTCACGCGCTTCCGGGATGGATGGACACAAGTGAGTCGTCCGGCCGATGGGCTCCGTGGCGCGCCAGTCGTCCGGGCCTTCCCCCATGGACGGACTGGCAGCCGTCATCGTCTGCAATCCCCAAGACTTCAGAAAGTCGTAATCGCCGCTGAACACGTTGGCCCCGGACAGGGCGAAGTCCAGGAAGACACGCTGCCGTTCTCCCTCCGTCCACTCCCGGGCGCCGGTAATCTCGCGCATGGTTGTCCCTTGTTGAATCTCGGTACCGCGAATCCGAAATGCGGGCGCCGTACGCACGCGGACGCCGGGGGATAGTTCGACACTATTCTCGTGATAGGTGATTTGTCGCAGGAGTTCGCCCACCGCATACAACACCCCGCGCCGATCGGCGGCCGCTGCAAGCACCTGAATCCTCCCATTTTCCGCCCAACTCTCAAGGTGGAATCCCTCGTGCCCCGGATCAAGCCAATCCAGGCGTTTCACCCCTCGCGATTGGCAGAGGGCAGCCAGTTTCGAATGACGCTCAGGCACGCCGAGATAGACAGTCAGCGCGCCGGCCGCGCACTCCGGGGCCAGCGCCTCAGCCAGGACGCGTGCCTGAACGTTGCTTGTCTCGGCGATCCGCGATGCGAGCAGTCCCGCGTAACGCTGGTCGAGTTCCGTCGCGTCGTCGCCGATGACCACCGCGATATTGTCGAAGGTCAAGGCCGCAACGGGCCATGCAACACCTACCAGACAAAGGATGGCGGCCAAAGCTAGCCCTCGCCTTCTGCTACGCATATTGCACTTCCTCCTGGTCGGGATATGCCAAGTGCGGCGGGCGACACGTGAGGAACTCACCCTTGGCGCCCATTCCTGGCCCGCCCTGTGAGGCATACTATGCAGCCTCGCCCGGGGCGATCAACACGCTCGGGACAAGAGCTTCATGCCAGTCCATACTCTCACGAGTTCTTGAGATGGCTTCTACCCAACGACGGCCAACGCAAGTTCCCACGGCGGAAGATTGGGCAAGAGGAAGCGTCGGTACGGGCCGTCAGCGCCATCGGCTTTCACCTGGATCTGATCGCAACGCATAGTCGTAAGGTGCAGTGTGTCGCCTTCGGTGTGCACCAGGAGTTCAACGCCTTGTGCGGAATCCAGGTGTGCGTTCAGGAGTGCAATGACGATGGCGCCCTCACGGGGACGGCGCACCCATAGGTTCATGCGGTGGAAAGACGCCACATAGGCGGGAAGGGCATCCCGCGACAGCCAGCGCATGGCCGCTTTGATCTGCGCGGACTTGCTGAGGTTCTGCAACTGCTCCCAGGGGTAGTATCCCGCCACACAGACGCGGCCGCCTTCATTGTTTTCGTACGCCCCCATGCAGCAGGACCCCGTCTCTTGGTAAGTGTAATCCAGACAACGGGACAGGGCCCGCGTTCCTTCACAAGTTGAACGGAAGAAGTGTGTTGGGCATTTCCAGAAAGACTGCCGGCCGTTGCGGCGCCGGCCGTGGAAGACTCCGTTGAGCGGATGATCGGTGAGTTCCTCGATGCAGTTTATGTGACGCACTTCGGCGACCTCGAAACCTGTCAATTCCCGATAGCCCAGTTCATTGAGCCGCGTGAGCGCCGGGCCGTCGAGGTATACGCCCCCGGCGAGTGCGGCCCTGATTTCTCCGTCTGTTAGGGCCAGTACTTGATCTCCCGACCACGCGGTGACGCAGGCCTGTCCGGCTGCGTAGGCCACGGGCAATCCTGTGCCCCATATCTCGTCGCAGTGCCGCGGTGTAGCGGATGATTCAAACCACCCGCCCTCAGGATTATTGGCCACGTAGGTGTCTTTCACCCAGCCACTGTGAATTCCCACGAGGGGCGCACGGCCCAAGGCCTGCACGAGGTGATCCAGAAAGGGGCGGGCCTCACGCAAACGGGCGACAAGGGGGACGTACTCGTCGAACGGCTCGTCATACTGCGTCAGGACGTTGAACGCCGCCCCAGTGCATCCGGAGGCGATGTAGGTGGCCGCCTCGAGGGCGGTGGCGTGCACGCTCTTCTTCAAGCGCTGATAGGGGAAACTCTCCACCTCGGATTGGATGCGGCGGACGTGGCCCGGCAACAGCGCCGTCTGCCTGCCGATATCATGAGCTTTGTTGACGATATCCACCAAACGTTCATCGGTATAGGTGCCGCCGCCCGGCCGCCATAGCACCGATGATTTCTGAGGCCCGGCGAGCACATCGGCCCACGTGTCGAAATCGTATCCCTCGTAGAAGCGATCGCCCGTCATAAATCCGAGCGGCATATCCGGCGACAAGGCATGCACGGTAGACTCGATCAGGTGGAATAGGTTGCTCAACGTGTCCCGGTTGTGTTGAAGCAACGCCCGGCGCAGTCGAAGTCTGTCCGACATAGATCCGGCGGAGAAGACATCATAGAGGGAAGCGCGCGTGAATGATTGGCCGACGCGCTCCGAGAAGAGCCGCACACAGGTGTCACAGAAGCAGCAGTTCCTGATGGGTTTGTGGCCTGCCAGCCGGATGTCGTCATCAAGCCAGATGTAGTCCGGCTCGGACTTGGCAACCGCTTCGTACACTTGCACGATGTACGCGCGGAGATTCTCGCCATTGGGGCAGAGCGATCCCCGGCACACGCTGCCGGCCTGATCCGTCATGGGCGTGAAGTCGCCGGCGAGCGAATTGGGCAGGTTCTCCTCGTGATGTCCTATCGTGGCCAGCACGTTGATGCCAGAACGGTAGCCGTGTTCTCGGGCCGCAGCCATCCGTGCCTTCAGAATGCGGGCCCGCTCGAAAATCACCTCAAGAGGCAGGGGCGGATGCGTTTCCGAAGTGAACAGCGTGATCTCGTCCACCACGCCTGCGTTGTGGTCGAAAAGGTCCAGCAAGTCCTCGAAGCGCGCCTCGTTCAGCCAAGTCGGCGCGCCGATTCGAAAACTGATTGAGGCCTTGCCGAAAGGGCCGTCTTGTCCCGTAGCCTGTGAGCCGTTCATCCGGTCGTCCTTTCTGATAGAGCCTGGAGCGCTGTGTCCCAACCACGCCCGTATTGCGCGGAGCCCCCGTCAGAAGAGTCGAGGAAGTCCCAGGGATGCCTCTCCGCTCGAATGGGTCTTGCTTGCCTGATTCGCTTCGCACGCTATCGGAGAGGTCTTCCACTCCTCCATCGCCTCCCGGCTAGGTACGATCATGGTCACCTCTCCCTTCTTCGTCCGCAGTTCCAAGATCTCTCCTTCCGCGCAGAGAGGGGGGGCGTCGTTCGTGAACAACCACGCTCTCGCCCACGGATTCTCAAAACGGCAGCCGCTTCCGAGGCGACTGAGAATACACACCCAGCGCACTTCCCCACGCGCCAACTCCGCGGACACGATGAACCCGCCCGCCGCATGCAGGGTAAATCGCGCGTCCCGCTTCCCCGCAGCCGGGGCGATACGAATCACGCCGTCATGACTCTGGAGCAGCGCCTCGTTCATGGCGCATGCGAGCACGGACATGGATTCCATGCCCATGTGGCGAAACGGCCAAGCAGGAAACGGGAAGAGGTTGGTTTCGCGTGCCGCCGAAGGTAGGTTCGCGTCTCTGACGCGGGTCGTTCTGAAGCGCA
Organism: Candidatus Hydrogenedentota bacterium; assembly: GCA_963674865.2. GTDB lineage: Bacteria > Hydrogenedentota > Hydrogenedentia > Hydrogenedentales > SLHB01. Next base: position 729,859 of record CAXXYE010000009.1, on the reverse strand, counting down.
AGGCCCCGTCGGCCTTCATGGTATCGCGCGGGCCGTAGTGGCCAAACCCGTTGCAGTAGAACTGCCAATGTCCAGGCCACAAAGCCAAGGTTCGCTCGAGTTCGTCGGAGAGCCCCAGCCTCGCTAGCACGATGGGCAGGGGATTCCACCCCATCCCGGCGTAGCCGTAGGCTCTAGCCGTGTTGACCGCCATCCTGAATGCCTTTGTGCCGCGCTGTCCGAGCCCGATGAGGCCCGACGGGAACACAGGTGCAAACTCCACCCACGGGAAGATCCCTTCGCGCCCCCGCCACCTCTGTGGGATCTCTCCTTCAGGAGGTCTATTCTGCTCCAGGGCCAGGACAAATTTCGCGGGCACGCCCGTCTTCTTGGCTGGTTCGTTGTGGGGCAGAAAAGAAGTCAGAACGCACTGCTCCTCAATGCCAAACCCAGCAGCGAAAATGTCATCTGAGAAGGTATCCGCCCCCCTGAACAGGCCGCGCTTGAGGACCCATTTCCCGTCCTCGTTGGCAATCATCTCCGTTCCTGCCTTAGTGATGAGAAGCGGCGCGAAATCGTCGAGTATGCTTCTCCAGGCGCGTGCCCGTGGCTCGTTCGCGCCCACTTCGGCGAGGGCTGCCAGTGCCGTCTCAAAGAGCACCCGCCCACTCGCCATCTCGCTAACCACATCGCGCAGCACAGTTCTTCCTTCGTATCCCAGCCCCCCCTTCGCATGAAAGTTGCCGTCCTGGGCCCGCTCAAACAGGGACTCGAAGAACTTCGCCGCCTCGACGATGTATGGCAACGCCCTGGTTCTTAGGAATTCGCGGTCGCCCGTAAACTGGTACTGGCGCCAGAACTCCATGGCGATCTGGGCCACAGGCGTATGGTTAGCAAGTGTTGTCGAATTGTAGCCGCGCCGTTCACAGACGTCCGATACGATGGTGCCGTCTGCATCGAGCACTTCCCGAGCATCCAGTTGACCGTGAGGCAGAGCACGGAACCGGTACGCGAGGTACGAGTCCATGAGTTCGTGGTGGCCTGCAGCGTTCAAGGGCCAGTAGATCTGTTGCTGGTTCCAGTGGAAATAGAAGTTCCATGGCTGAACATCCCGGTTCCAACCCCATAAACCGCCGATGAACCGCCCGGGATATGCCCCCCGCTGGGAGGCGTAGGCATAGTACATCGTCAGGTGCCACAGGTTATCCAGGTAATCATCGCCCGATGCCATCAGCGAACGCTGCCAGAACGTCTTCCAGGCCTCCGCGTGGGCTGTGTAAAGCGCAGGCATCCCCTTCTCCCGGGCCGACGCCAACATTTCTTCTGCATGGCGAACCGGGCTTTCCGCCAAGGGTGAAGTAACCGCCAGCAGCACATGTAACGTCTTTGTCCGGTTCCCGGTGACGACGGCGCGCGCCGAGCGGGAATGGACACGAGAGAATGTTGTGTCAGCGGCGCCCTTACCTGTCACACAACAGCCGGCCGCGAATGTGCCGCTGGTGAGCTTGTGAGTTATGAAAGCGCCATTGTCGTCCACAACGGTTTCCGTGCCTTTGAGTCCGATCGCGGCATCACGGTTCACGAGGGAATACCAGTGAGAAAACGTCCTCGAACCATACCGTTCCAGCGTCACGTGTACGGGAATGCTCTCTTCGAGCGCACTCGTTACTTCGCAACACATGACTCCCGTATCGTGGTCTAGAAAGACGCGGGCAGACACGTCGCCAAAGGGCGTGGACGCGGTGATCGTTATGGAGGCGTCCGCCAGGCTCAGACGGCCCCGAAAATCGGACAGATAGAAAACGTCGAAAACGGGCGCCAGGAAATCGATGTACAAGCGGCAGGCGTGCCGCAGCGTTGTGCTGTACTCCTCCTCCTCCGGTTTCCAGTTGTTGAACCGCCCAAAAGAAGCATCGCCCCAGTGGTCGCACTTGTTAACGGCAAAGACCAGCTTTGTATCTTCGCACCAACAGAGGACGCCGATATCGCCGTTGCCGAGAGGTAGGCCCTGCATTGGATCGCAGGGGGGCGTCAAGTACACAAGGTCGTGTCGGGCCACGCGTCCCGGCCAAGCGATCTGCCAAGTGGCTGTTTTGGGACAGAACCCGGAAGTTGTCATCCTCCCCCCTCTCCTCGTTGGCATGCTGCGAACCGGAATAGGAACGCAAGCAATAACGCCCAATTCGAGCAATAAAGTGATGCCTTCTAACAGGATCGAGAGCCGGATCTCAACCTGAGCGCCGGGGATAGCAAAGGAGGAGGCGCACACGGCACAACGCACTTACGGCCGGCTCAAAATGGGACGTATGTGATATGCGTCATCGAGGGCGCGGGCCTTCGTGGGCCCACGCATCCCCCCCTGGCCGCACGTCCGTGCGTATGAACGGCGACAGGCGATACACAGTACGCGGCGGAGTTGGCCCGCTCCACACGCACACGCATTATGCAGGGCGCAAGGAGGCTTCAGCGGAGCGGAGTAATGCGCGCGAAAGACCAAAGGATGGGGCGACGCTATGGCGCGCGTCTTTCCGGCAGGACTCACGCCTTCCCACTGCAATTTCCCGCTTGCACCAGCAAATACCGGAGCACGTCGTGTAGCCAAATCTGCTCCGAACGGCGGAGGCCTTGGCCCAGGTACATCGGCTTGAAATCTGTGCCAGCCGAGATCGCCGCGCTCGGCATGGGTGAATTCTCCCGCCTACCCACGTCCGACGACCTCGCCCAGGCCGCCGCCATCGGCGTATAGCCGAATTCTTCGATGAGTTCGATGGGCACTTCATCCGTGCGCTGCGTCCAGCCCTGGCGTACTTCCCGCGACAAGGCCAGCTTTGTGACTACGATGGTTTCGCACTGTCGGCGCCTGTTGAGCCCGCGCCCTATGGCGAAGGCAGGCCCGATCACCGCGATGGCGACAGGAACGGCCCAGAAGAAGACGCGTGTCTCAATGGGATCATCGGATTGTGTTTTGTGCACGACCATCAGTGCGAGGCCTCCCGCAATCGCCAGTGAAAAGGCTGCCACAATGAGCGCCATCGTGAGCGAGCGGTGGAGGACAGGCATTTGGAAGACGTAGCTGCCCGGCTCCCGGTGGACACGAATCCGGCAGTCGCCCGGCTGCATGGGAAACGGCGGCGCCTCGCCCGACACAGCGGCCTGCTGATGCAGCGATGCGTCGAGCGCCTCAGGCGGACGCGTTTCGACCGCCGTGCCGTCCTCGCGGTAGACGGGCGCAATCGCCTGATCACGCAATGGGATCCCGATTATCGCGGCAGCCTGCTCCGCCGCCGCCCGCGCGGCGGCATAGTCTTTCTCCGTCGTTACCAAGATGTGCGGCTCGGGCCCGACCAGGATGGCCGAATAGAACACGTGCGAGCGGCCATGCCGCGAAGGCAGCACGAGCTTTCTCATCTGCACTTCCTTGATCTCATTGAAACGCACGGTACGTGTGGGGAGAAAGGGAAGCAAACCATGCCAATACCGAACGGCGCCATTCCGCCCGTCCACGCACGTGCCCTGGCGGATCAGTAGGACGCCAAGCCCGACAAGAGAGAATACCGCGGAGAAGACGCGTGCGAAGACTCGCCAACCAATCCCATCTTCCATAAACGGGAGAGTCGGCAAGGCGAAGCTCGCGATAAGGATCGCGGCCGCCACAGCGATCCAGAGCCACCCGCATTCAGGTCGTCGCGCGGCGTGGTTAAGCGTCAGAGTCTCTTGACTCATCTCGATCGCTCCAGGAACCCATTTCAGCCAGAGTCATGATTACTCTTGAAGGTGTCTAGACTTCAAGTGCGTGTTCCGGCAGGAAGCTCTTGTTCGAGCGCGGCGTCCTTGTGGCGCCCCCATATCAGGCAGCCAGCAAAGCGCCTATTGCCGTTGCGGTGCTAGTCACGGCGCGGTTGGCAATCCTGCCCCCGGGGAGATACCCGCGTTGAGAACTCAACGTCTAACCTCTGCTATGATGAAAGTCGGCTCGTGATGCCGAGCGCCGGTTCATGTATGAAGTGTCGGCCACAACCGTGGAAACACGTAGGCCCGGCGTACCATGCAGTCCGTAGACGATCTGTAGACTTGCCTGCAACCCCGGAAGGACCCTCGATGAGTCCCGTGAATGTAGAAGCGTATCCAAGAGCATCCATTATCCGTTTCCCGGAAGAAGGAAGCCCGCCCGAGCTGTCCCCTGCCGCGAAGCGAGCCCTGGATTGGGCCTGGGAATGCGCCGAACGCCGGTGCGACAAGGATACCGGCGACTTCATCCATGAATTGCAAAACCAGCCGTATGCCCATGGGACGATGCGCTGCGCTCTGAACTACCTCCTCCGGGGCGGTCCCGGCGATGCGGAACGCGCCAAGGCTTTGCTGCGCCGAGAGGAGGTGATGGCCTGTCCGCCGAGCGTGTGTGTGCACCTGCTCATGCTCAAGAAGATGGGCCGTGTTCTCGACGAGGAAACGAAAGCCCTCCTGTTGTCGGCAATTGCAGAACTCGACACAGAGGACGGCGAAGATATTATCGGCGGCCGCAACACCAACATCCCCCTCATGAACTGGACTATCCGCATTGCCCAAGGCGTGCTGTTCGACAAACCCGAGCTTGTCGAGGCCGGGGCTGCCGCGCTTGAGAAGCTTGTTGATCTGGTTACCGCGCACGGGACGATCCCCGAATTCAACAGCCCCGCTTATCATCCCGTAACCCTATCGTACCTCCATGTTATTCAGTTGCTCGGCGAGCCGAGGACTGCCGGCCTCGCGGAGAAGCTGTCCCGCCATCTGTGGCAAGAAATGGCCTGGCGCTATCATCCCCGGCTGCTGAGCTTCACCGGGCCGTGGGGCCGGGCGTATCTGGACAACTTCGTCGGCGGCTCCGGACTCGCGCCATTGATGCTCCACCTCGTGTGGGACGCCTTGTACTGCCCCGAGGTCGCCTATCCTTGCGAAATGAGCCATTGCCACCTCCATGCCGGCGTGTTTGCGCTGATGCTGCTGGACACACCTGCGGATTTCGACGGCATTGCCCTGGAGAAGTCCTATCCTTTGACGGTGATTTCTTCCGCCGAACAAGCCTGTGTCGAATTGGGAGATGACGAGCATTTGTCCTACGTGCCCGGCGACATTGCTGAACTGACGACATGGCTCGACGAGAACCTGGCGGTGGGCACCGCGTCCCGCAGCCATCTCCACGGACTACAGAACGCGACGTACTTGGCGCAGTGGACGCGGACGGGCAAGCGAGTTGAGAAGCTTAAAGACCTCGGCCAAGCCTTCACCCATTTCATCATCAACAACAAGCGCCCCGGCGACTCCGAGCACGTTTACCGCAATCATCATCGCGGCGCAACCATGCGCATCGGCCCGTGTCTCTGGGGCGACGACGGCCGGCCCTTCGCGCTGCAATCGGGCCCGACCGCCCTGGTGGCCTATGTTCCCAAGGGACAAGAGCGTTGGGCCGTGCGCTCCTTGGAAATGTTCGCCGTCCTGCCTCGCCTCGACACCATCGACGGAATCTTCGTGGATGGCGCCGCCTACAATGGGCAAAGGACCAATCCTAGCGAAAGCGTAGTGATCCGCAGCGGAAACGTCGCGCTTGGCATGCGTTTCGATGCTTGCGACCCGGCCTTGACCAACCCCGAACTCATCATCGAGGAAGCAAACGATTGGCTGCTCGTGGGACTACGGCTAGCATCTTGGAGAGAGGAGCGCGATCTTCCCGAACGAACCCATCGCCGGTACGGCGGCAGCATGGGCCTCGAACTACGCTATGCCCCCGGTGAGGACGCGCTTGCCGCTTTTGTGCAGGAAATGAAGGCATCCTCGCTGAACGACTGCTGGGAAATGGCCGTGCAGGGCGGCCCCCGCGAGTTGGCTTTCCGCGTTGGCGGCAAAGAACTGTACGGCCGCTTCGACCCTATCGGCGAATGCTGGCTCCGCCGCCGTCTGCCCCCGCCCCCAGGCGCACTGAAGCAGATCGTCTATGAGGGATGAGCAAAGCCATCTGCCGGCCGCCCCGGCGATTTCGTATCGGGGAAGTGAGACTTAACGGGCCAGTGATCTTCATCGGTGTAGATCATCTGAACCGGGCCTCCCTCGTCCCCAGTCAGCGAGGAACCTGAGAGAATGGCGCAGATGACCGGCGCGCCGAATGTGAGGCGGTATCGGCCTTGCGGCTGGTCTTGTCTTGATATGTCTTGCCGGCCGCATTATACGTTACTAAACTCAGCATGACACACTGACACTCGGGAGTATCGCCATGAACATCCTGTTTGTTGGAGCCCACCCCGACGACATCGAGACCTTTGCCGGCGGCACGGCAGCCCGCTGCGCCGCGCGGGGCGATCGGCTATTCTTCTGCGTCGCCACCAACGGCAACTGCGGTTCGTCCACGATGCCCCCCGAGGAGATCGCCGCCGTACGCCTTGAGGAGGCCCGGAAAGGCGCACAGTTGGTGGGCGCGGAATTGATCTGGCTCGACTTCGACGACGAGTTCCTGATCGACTCGCGAGACACCCGACTGCAGTTCATTGAGGCGTTGCGCCAGGCCAGGCCCGAGGTGGTCATCTGTCATTGGACCAACGACTACAACGCGGATCACTCCATTTCAGGCCGGCTTGTGGACGAGTGCGTCTCCATGGCAAAGATCCCCAACATCCAAACCGCGTCGCCCCCGACTGAAGTCATCCCGCACGTCTACTACATGGACACCCCCGCCGGCGTCAACTTCGTCCCTGAACTCTACGTCGACATCACCCCGGTTTTCGACAAGAAAGTCGAGATGGTTCGGCAGCACGCCAGCCAGGCGTCCTGGATGATGGATATATTCGGTTACGAACTCGACGCCTTTCTTGAGATTCCCGCCCGGTTCCGCGGCCTGCAGGCCGGGTGCCCCATGGCCGAGGCGTTTCGTCCGTCGTACCGGTGGGGCCGGAACTTCACCGGCCACTACCTGCCGGGGGATGCTTGCGAGGGACCCTTGTTCCCTCATTAGGCGGTTTGACGCCGGATGGGAGTCCACGTTCTGTGGACCGCAAATCTTTGGCCGGCACAAGTGTCCAACGAGGACCGACTCCCTACCCTTGGCGCAAAACGGAGACAGTGTCTTCGCCCTCTGCACGGGCGGCCAGTTCGGCGCGAACGCCGGCCAGGAACGCGTCGATCTCCGCAGGCTTCTCGAAACCGACGGTGAGGCAGTCTACACAGTCAAGTCCCATCACAAACTTCAGTGTCTTATTGCGCTGCTCGGCATCAAAGGTGCCTTCGCCGATCAATTTCATGCCGATGATGCCTTTGCCATTGGCGTGGGCCTTTCGCAGAACGGGGAGGACCTCCGCCATCGGACCATCCGTACGATGCCCGAAGGGATTGACGCGGGCGTGGATGACGTCCACCCACGGCTCTTCCGCTGCCGCGCGCATGGCGTCAAGAGAATGAATGGACACGCCGTGCGCACGAATCAGGCCCTTCTCCTTGAGTTTCGCCATGGCATCCATCTGTCGGCGCTCGCTCACATTCCAATCGGCAGCAGTCATGCAGTGGATCTGCACAACGTCGATGTAGTCGGTTTGCAACTCCTTGAGAAAGCGTTCCACCAGAACATCCGCCAGCGGCCGCTCTTCCTCTGGGACGCCGCCGGGCCGTGTCCATATCTTGGTAACCAGTTGGACCTCCTCGCGCGGCTTGCCCTTCAACACGCGGCCCACGTAGGCGTGCGTGCCGTACATATCGGCCATGTCAAACTGTCGCACGCCGTGGTCATAAGCATGCTGCAGCAAAGCCTCGAAAGCCTCTTGTCCTAGCCGCGTCTGGTTCGACTGCCGATTGGCGCCGGACATTCCCGTGCCGCAGGAAATGCGGCAGGCCTTCAGAGTCTTTCCCAGCGGCACAACCGCTGTCGGACTGACGTCCACGGGAGCCGCGAGCGGCGTCTTGCCGGAGGTTAGTATGGCGGCGGTCCCGGCGAGCGCGGCCCCAAGGAATTCACGACGCTTCATCTGCATGGTATGACCTCCGGGCCTCTTTGGGCGGCCATCTTACCATGAGTTCCCCGAAGCCTTACAGGACAATGCTGAACCGCAATCGCCGGATAGGCTGACTGTGCTGCGCACACGGCGGTTGGACGTGACGTCGTTTTCTGGAGGCGACTCACCAGGCAAGTGAGGCCGGCCATTCCAAGAATGTCTCCATTTCCAATGAATTGGAGCGCGGATAGGAGTGTCTAGTTTACCGTCAATGGAATGACTTGCGGCATAGATGCTAGCGAGGCGGCATAATCTCGCCCTTTGCCTGCTCGTGCGCCCAGAGGCTCTGCTCGACCAGCGCCCGATTGCCCAACTGCAGCAAGAGCGGCTTGATCTCGTCAAGACGCCCGATCTTCGCCAGCTTTTTCGCTTCCTGTGCCGCCCACTGAAACTGCTCGGCCTGCGTCATGTAGTCCAGGTGCTGAATTTCGAGTCCGGATAAGATCATGTAACTCTTGATTGTACCGAACGCGACAAGTGCGATCCCGACCATCGCCACCGCTATCTCAAAGGCCAATGCCCCCGTTTCACTCAAGCTACGCAGGCTCTTGCTGAGGGGCACCTCAAGGACGGCAAGGGGCACATACAAGAATCCGACAAATGAGATCCGGGCGAGATGATTGAGTCGCGTGTTTACGGCAGCAACTTGGGCGTGTTTCGCCTGGTAGTAGTCTCGCTGGTATTCCGCCCAGTCGCGGATCACCATCTCCAGCGACACGGCGTGGTGCGGGGAAGCCAAGGGAAGGGCTCCCGACACGGCCAAGGCGTCCCATTCGTCAGGATCCATCTGGCTGGGCGGCGCCCGCGACGGGCGAGGCGCCCGAATGCCGGCCGCCGTCCAGAAGAAGCGCACCCTTAGCATTTCCGCGAGACTGCGCGCCAAGACAAAACGACGCTTGATCTGAAGGTATCTGTCGGCCAGGTATGCGCCCAATGCGGTGAAGAACACCAGTCCGTACAGTGGGATCAGGAATAGAAGTTCCTGGCCCGCCGGATTCACTTTGAAGAAGACAACGCCCGTGACGCCCAGCACAAGACAACATGCAACGTAGACTGCATTCACGCGCTCCACGCCACGCTTGAGGCTGATGGCGAGTTGGTCGGCGGCGTGATATCTGCGCAAGAGCGGCAGTAGGCCTTGTGATGCCCGCACCAAGTCCCGGCGCTTGTCTTTCTCCCGACGCCACGCCTCTTGAAAATCGTCGCCGCGCACCTGGATGTCTGCGTTGTATCTCTCCAGCATCCGAGTAAAGTCTTGCCATTTGGGCGCCGTCATGCCCCGCGAGTACAGCGTTTCGACGCCATACTCAGAGCCGCCAGTCCCATTCGCTCTAGGTGTGGTGATATGCACGATTTGCCCGGGAATCAATGGAGCCCATTCGGAATTAGGCTCATCCTCGGACATGTCCCGCTTGTAGCGCACCATGTCCGCCGTCCCGCCGGTGAGGCCGTTTGCCACGCCGTCCCACAACGCCAAGAGCACATGGCACGGCCCGACGATACGCTTGCCGCAATCCCGGTAGTCCTCGGAGCGCCCGACCTCCGCTTCGGCATCGGCGGGCGCGGCATGCACATACTGAGCCTGCGCCAGCAGCCCCCTGAATTGCTCGCGCGAGGGCGCTGCCTGAAAGTCCTTCTCGTATTCTTCAGGCGCCATGGGAAGGACCACTTCAAAAGGGATCCCCATTCCAGCCGCTGCCTGAACGGCTAGCCAATCTGCCCCTTCCGCAAGCATTGATCGTAAGATGAGCGGCGTGTTGGGCATCTGCCGGCGTAGCCTGGCCAGTTCATCTTCGACTGCCGCGCGCAACGGAGCGCGTGCGGCATCCGGGATGTCACGGTGGCCCGTAACGCCGATCACAAGCGGTAAGGTCGGAAGAGCTTCCGACTCCCCCGGCAAGTTAGGCACCGAACTCATACCTTGTGATTGCTCCTATTCGCTCTTCTTCAGGCCCGCCCGCGCCTTCTCAAGGAGTTCTTCCGTCCACCCTTCGCAGTCGGTGAACCGGTGCTCCCGGTAGATGCGATCCGCTTCTTCCGCGAGCGCGAGCGCCTCTTCATACCGCCCGAAATGATCCAGCAGGATTTCGGCCCGGTTTGCCAAAGTATACAACAGCGCGTACGGCTCATCCGCTTCGCGCGCCTGCTTCTCCAAGTCCGCATGAAGCCTGAGCGCTTCTTCGTAGCGGCCCCACGCGCGAAGGACCTCGCCCCGATTGTTGATGGCGATCAGCCGCGCCCGCTCGTCACCGATCTCCGTCGCCACACGCTCCTGCTCGCGCATCAAGTCCTCAGCGCGCTCCAGATCGGTTTGGCTTCCGAGCAGGAGGCGGCTCAGATCACTGAGTCGTCCAACGAGCGCGGCCTTGTCATTCGAGGCACGAGCCAGCTCAACGAGCCTGCCAAGCTGGCGCACTTGCTCCTGAAAGTCTCCGGTTGTTTGTGCCAATAAGAGGAGATTCTCGTAGCCTAACTTGCATCCTGCCGCATCCCCCAGTTTCTCACAGAGCGCCACTTGTCGAACGTGAAGGGCCTTCGCTTCATCGAACTCGCCCAGTCGCGTCAGCGCAACTGCTGCATCATTCCATGCCCGCCATAGGCCGTCACTAATCTCATGTTCAGCGCATACGACCTCCTGCTCCCGACTGACTTCGAGGGACTGTTCCCATTTGCCTGAATCGAGCAGGCTGTTGGCATAGTCGCTCAAGGCAGGCCAGAGAGCTTCTGGATTATCCGACATGCGGGCCATTTCAAGACATTCAGCAAACAAAGGCTCGGCCTCCTGTCCACGTCCAAGCTGGCGCAGCAGCTCCCCTTGTTTTCTCAGTGCCAGTGCCAGCGCGTTCTTGTCATCCAAGGAACGGCTGACATCCACGGCGCGCGCAGACACCTTCAAGGCTTGCTCAGAACGATTGAGCTCCTCAAGACACGCGACCTGATTAGACAGACACTGCCTTAGTTTGTCCGCTTCGCCCAGCTCTTGGCAAAGCAGTTCTTCTTCCCTGTACTTGGCAAGCGCGCCCTGGAGGTCACCCATCGCCTTAAGCGTCAGGGCCTGCTGCTGTAACGAAAGACACAGTTCGTCCTTCGAGCCAATTCGGCGGCATATTCTCTCCGCTTCTCTGAGTAGAAGTATGGCCCCCTCAAGGTCGCCTCGCTCATGCAGAACTCGCGCCTGATCGACCAAGCAACGCTGGAGGCGCTTCTCGAGATTGAGTTCACGGCACAGCTGCTCTTCCTCCTTGTAAAGAGTCATAGCACCGTCGAGGTCGTCGCGCTCAAAGAGGTAGGCAGCTCGAAAGCCTAAGCAATCAGCCAGACTATCACTGGGGCCGAGTTCGCGGCAAACATGCTCCCTATCTTTGTGCAAGGCCAAGGCGCCGTCAAGATCGCCGCCGCGGTAGAGAATCAACACCTGACGGCTCAAGCAACGCTGGAGGCGATCCTTGAGGTCAAGTTCGCGGCATAGATGCTCCTCCTCCTTGTAGAGAGTCATGGCACCGTTGAGATCGTCACGCTCAAAGAAGTGGGCAGCTTGGATTCCCAGGGAATTGGCGAGCCTGTCCTTGAGGCCGAACTCTCGGCATATGCGCTCCCTATCTTTCTCCAAGGCAAAGGCGCCATCGGAATCGCCGCTGTCGAAGAGAACCTGCGATTGCTTGCTCAAGGAGAGAAGCAGGTCGTCCTGAAGTCCAAGTTCACGGCATATACGCTCTTCCTCCTCGTAGAGAGTCATAGCACCATCAAGATCGCCGCGCGCGTAGAAGATGCTTCCCTGGTCTCCCAGGCACTCCTGAAGGTGTTCCTTGAGGCCAAGTTCTCGGCATATGCGCTCCCTATCTTTGTGCAAGGCCAGGGCGCCATCGAGGTCGCCGCGCTCACAAAGAATGTTCGCTTGGCATCCCAGGGAATACTGCAGGCCATCCCTTAGGCCAAGTTTGCGGCATATGCGTTCCTCCTCCTGGTGGACAGCCAAGGCACCGTCAAGGTCGCCACGAAGCCGAAGGATTCTTCCCTGGTTGTCCAGGCATGTCGATAGGCCTTTGTTCAGGCCGAGTCTGCGGAAGATGCGCTCCGTCTCCTTATTAAGAGCCAAAGCACCATCAAGGTCGCCGCGGGCCTTAAGGATATTGGCTTGACTGCCTACAGAGATTGCCAGGAAGTCGTCGGCATTCCGCTCACGCCAGAAGCCTTCCCCCGCCTTGTGTATTGCCATGGCGCGATCCAGGTCGCCCAGGCTATAGAGGAGGATTGCCTCGTTGCCCAAGGCAATCTGCAGCTTTTTCATATCACCCTGCCCGCGATAGAAGCGGATCTGATTCTCGTGTAATTGCTTTGCTTCACGGAGGAGGCCTGTGTCTCTCAACAAGAACGCGACGTTAGTAGCCAAGCTTTCGTATTTGTCAGGCGACTCGATGACGACTCGATAGGCCTCGGCTTTACTCTTGGACGTATTGGATTCCACAGCGGCCCAGTAGAGCAGGACCTCCTGCTTGTCGAAATGCAAAGCGGCGGCGAAGAACGGCAGGTCGGCCAGAAGGTTGTACAACGCGTCCCACTCCTGAGCCTGCATCCATTGCCATGGCTCCTCGTCGATACGCCTCGGGGCGATCTCTTGTTTGGCGAAGTACGCCGCAAGGCGCCGGTGCGCGGTAGCTTGCGCCTTTCCCTCGGCTAGGTACCGCATGTGGACGGCCTCGCGGAGGTAGTCATGGAAGAAACCGATGAGGCCTGAGCGCTCGACGAGGGATTCCCGCGCCGCGAGATAGAGCGGCGCCCATTGGGCCGCGGGCAGGGGCTCGCCGTCCTTGCCGAGAAGCTCAAGCAACTCCGCTTCGCTCAGGCCGCGGCGCGCCGCCCAGAGTTTCTCCATGGCCTCTCGTACAAGATTGCGTTCCGGCGGATTGTAGTCCTCTTCCCAGCGCTGCAGAATGCGAGCATACAGCTCGGGCACGCTGTCCGTTTCGAGATACCAGTTGATGCGTTCGTCAAGCGCTTCATGCACGCCGAAGACGCGGAGTTCCTCGAGTAGTGCGCGCAGATACAGCGGATTCTCCGCCTCGGCATCGGCGGCGATGTGCTCCACGCGCGCTGCGCTCAGTTCCTTGGTGTATTGCCTCAAGTAGTCCCGAATGAAGCGCTTACGCTCCGTGTCCCTGAGCGGCTCCACGCGCATCGTGGGCCATTGGCGCCGCGTTAGCTCCTCGAGAGGGCGCCCGGGCAAGGTCGACAGAAGCATCCGCACGTTTTCCGGAATGACGGGCGGCAACCAGGCCAAATCGGGCGCCTGATCGCGGTCCTCCAGTTGATTCAGCCCGTCGAGGATCAATACGACACGCTCGAAGCCTTTGCCGTGGCACTGCGCCGACGCCATGTGCAGGGCGTTGGTGAAAGCTGCACGTAGGTCTTCCGGCTCGTCGGGAATCTCGACTCCCAGATCCAGCCGGCGGTTGAATTCGCCCAGGATGCGGCGCAGCATGGCGGCCCAGTCTGCGCTGGCCGGCGAAGAGCCGATGAAGTGCATCAGCACGAGGTCGCGCGGGTGGGTGCTGCGCCAGCGAAACGCCCAATTGGACAGGAGCGCCGACTTCCCGCCGCCTGATTCCCCGAGCACCACCAAGGGCGGGCCTTCGGCCGCGCCGGCGTGGGCGTCGAGGAAGTCGAAGTATTCGGAGCGGCCGATGTACACGCCGGCACGACTGCGGGCAAAGGCCTCGTGATCGGCCGCTTCACGCTCCAGGGCGTCCGGTACTTCTTTCTCGGGGAAGAGATCGTCAATGAGGCGCTGGAAATCCTGGAAGATAAGTTCACCGAGCGCCTCGGGATTCGGATAGTCCTCATGCAAAGGCATGTTGCGCGCGGCTGATTCTCGGCGAATTCGCTCCTTGAGCGCCCGGAGCTTCTCGCGCCTATCCTTGAGGCGCCGTTCAGCTTCCTCCGCACCGAAGCGCCGGACTTCGGACTCGCTTGCGGCCTCGGCGTGTTCGGCGCGCAAGCCCTCCGGCAGGTGCTCGACATAGGCCGGAGCGCGGAAGTAGAAATACGCGTGGCCCGCCATGGCCGGATTGTTCAACACACCGTGGAGGATTTCGAGTTCCGTAACCGAGCGTTCCCGGTGCTCCGCCAGCCAAGGTTCCTGCTCGATCAGCTCCTCAGAGATCTCCTCGGGCACCCAGCCGTAGCGTTCGCCAAGGAGTCCGATGAAGTAGGGCCGGCAATTGTGGATCTCCGCCAGGCAGATGGGCAGGACCTTGCCTTCCGCCGCCGCCTCTTCAGTGACGCCCCAACGCAAGTCCACCTCGCTCCACGTTACAAAGCGTTCTTCACACAGGCGGCGCAGACGCGGAAAGACATGTTTCACGAGGTAGTCGCGCTCCTCCTGCATATCGCGGAAGGTTGACGACACAAACACGCGGATGGCGCGGTCGCTGGGCGCTCGGGCGGGCCTTTCGGACTTCGTCTGGTTCATCGCGAATAGAACTCCCGTGCTCTTCTGCCTATATGCCGCCTGGTTTTCGCGGCCTCTGTCGTGAAGCGTCCTCCTCGGCGCCCCGACGTCGAAGCCGGCTTGCTACAGATGAGAAATACCCCCCCTAGGCGCCGCTATTCACCAAAATGTATCTCGGCCACACGCGAGGACTTGGAGATGCATAGTCTGCGGATGGCGTCCGCCACTGTTGCGAGTTCTTCACTGAAATGAGCTTGTAGTAGTTGTAGCGCGTCGTCAAACTTGCCGCGTTCCCGGGCGATCTCGGCTTTCATGAGCCGTTGGTTTGGATCCCCCTCGTCGAGGAGTTCAGACAGAGCCGCCAAGTTCGCCTCCTCGTTCGGCGAGAAGCGCTCCCTCTCTCTTGAACCTCCTTCACGAAATGGATCATTGCCGCACCACCACGCCATTTGCCGCACGTAACGCTCCTTTTCGGCGGGCAAATACGTCATTTTCAGGAAGGTCAGATAATCAGCCTTTGTCAAAGTGTCGTATGCCAGGGCGCCGTCAAAATCATCGGCGTCGCGGCCATATTCCTCGATGACACCGACTTCCGCTGCCTCATCGAGCCAGAAAGGCTGTTTGCATTGCGGGCATTTCACCAACCGCGGATAGGCCGGCAGCATCGGCGCATCCGGCTTTCCATCCGTCCAGAATCTCGCCCCGAACGCGTTCCCCGACAGCAGCGTCCATTGCTTGATAGGCTGGCCGCATTCAGGGCATTCGCGGATGATCGTGGGGCCAGGGAGCATGTTGCCTTTCTCCTATAATGAGGTTATCTGGTGTTCCTCAATAAGCGGCGCCACGAAACCGTGGCTTAACCTGGCCGTCCTGTCGTCGCAGGATAATTATCGGCCACCGCATAAGAGACAAAGAAATCGTACTGAGCCGTACTCTTTTTCATCTATCTCGTCAGCTCAGGCGTGCAGTGCGCTGAGTTTCTTCAGAAGTCCAGGTATCTCGCGCACCGCGTCCCGATCGTACTCACGGATAGCGTCATCGAGGTCTTCCCACTCGACGAGATGGGGCGACAGTTTGCGGTTCTCGTTCTTCTGCTCGTCATAGCGCCAGCCGCTCAAGATGCGCTCGGCCACCCATCGGCGGTGTTCCATTTTGGCGAGGACGTTGATTTCCTCATCGGTGAAGGGAGCGATGGCCTGGGGCAGCGCCGTGCCTTCCATGCGTCCGACGGCGCGGAGTTTGACGCCGAGGTGGTCGGCCTGTTGCCTATTGGCCTCCTGCTTGCTCGGATGCAGTTGATCCCAGCTCTGAAGCGAGGGGTCCTCGGGAGAGATGTCTTCTTTGCGGCGTTCCCGGACATAGGCCTGGTGGATCATCTTTGCGAGGCGATCCATGGGCTCGTCAAGGATGGCCTCACGAGTGCATATTGCTCGGAGAGATCCGAATGGCAGCACCGTTGGCCTAAGCTCCTTGTCCTGCCGGCACTCCGTGACAAGGCGCGCCAGTTGCGTCCGGTGCTGGAGGCGGACGTAAACAGGCGAGCGAAGATCGCTGATGTTGAGAATGTTGCGAATGGCGCACTTGACACAATCCCAATCGTCCTCCAGGGCAACGACAAGTGACGACAGCGTTGAGGGGTCCCGTGTCCACTCGCGTATGCGCTCAAGCTCCCGAGTGAACGCGGGACTTTCCTCAAAGACTTCGAAGTCGCAGACTTGGGAGATGGCATCGTGCTCCGCAAGGAACTCCGCGGTCTTGCGGGCCGCGTCCAGGTCAAGGACGGTGATGCGCAGCTTTTTCCCATTGGCAAAATGGCCCACCTTGGCTGCCTGGATCGCTACGTGCCTACCTACGGCATCAAAACCAACGAGGATAAGGTGGACGCGTCGAGGATCCTCGGCGCCGATAGGCTCGTAGTCAAGAGGATTGTTTAGAAAGAGCTGACGGGCCGCAGTCTGGTGTAGGTTCGTCACGTGCCAAGCTCGTGTGCCGCCTTGTCTGCCCAGGACCCGGTTGTGCGTTACCATCTCAAGCAAGGCCAGGTCTTGCACCTGCAAGACAATGCGAGAAGCAAGCATCGGATGCCGGGCCATGGTGGCGCGTAGCTCGTCGATCCTGAGGGCCGTGCGGATGTTCGCGTCATCTTTGTCGCCCAGGATATAGACCTCATTCGAAAAGGCCACTCCCGCTTCCTGCAAGGCGCTTAGGCTTTCGGGATCGCCCACAACGTGCCAGGCGTTATCGCACTGTTCCGTCAAGGAGCCGCCGGCCTTCCCCGTCGTCGACAGTGAAACGACGTTCGCGCCGTCTGCGCAGGCATTTTCCAGCAATGCCCCCGCCTCCCGCGTGTCACCACATACAATGATATGGCCGCGAAGCAGCCGCAAGCGAAGAGCCCGCAGATCGTTCCGGAACACCCCGAGAAAGACCTCTACGATGGCCCAGAGCGGAATGGCGGGAGCGACGAAGCGCGCAACCTGCAATGTGAGCGGGACGCTGTCCTCAAGTCCTCCGGACTCCAAGGTGAACAACTGCAACGAGAAATACAGCAGCGACAGGAAGCGCGGCGAAGTCCCGCCGTTCTGGATGAAATACTGATAGAAGCCGAAGATGCCGATGAGTACTGTCGCAAACCATGAGGCGAAGAGAAAAGCCCAACGCCGGTGTTCCTTCCAGATCTTACATAGCATTAATATGGCCAGTCGCGGTGCAGTGCTTGGGCCCTTCATCTGCGATGCCCCCACAGTTTTGTTTCCTACGAAGTTAGGCGTGGAATGCCGCTTCCTCTTCACCGAAACATAGGCAAATCAACACCTATGGCGTTGTTGCTCTGCAAACTCTCGTGTGGCGTTCATATCGTGAGCCAAAAAACAAGGAGAACTCCGCGCGATCTCATGGCAGCAGTGAATCATAGAGGCCATTCTCTCGCAAGCTTGGCTGCCGCAAGAATGGTATCATTTCGCGTGGTGCCGGCAGCGAGAAACCAATTCGCGCCCTTGTGGAATGGCCCTCGTTGCCACCACGAGCCGAAGTTGGTGCACTCGCCGAGGTGTCCGTCCAGGTGCCAAGTGTCTTTCTCGCCGCGGAAGAGATACGAAAAGCCCTCCATTCCAGGCGCCATATGCGATCCGAAAAGAACTACCGCCTGATACTCTCGCTCAAGAAGTAAGGGATCCCAAGCTCTGTCAGGCCCGCTCGAAACACAATAGAAGCCCCTCTCTTCCAGAATGTTGCGGACAAGGTCCGCCGCCGCTGCGTCATGATGATTGTGTATCAGCAAGACGTCCCCAGGTTCTCGGAGCACGGGCATTTCAACGCGGCAGGGCCTCTGTTTCTGTATGTCTTCAGCAAGTGCCTCCATCCATCGAGCAAACCAACTGCGTGTATTCAAGCGCCGCATTTCCTCGCCCGCCGTCAGGAAATGCTCCGCCGCCTCAGAAAGCACATGGCGATACTCGCCGCCGCTGGCGTCTGCATGGGCAAGTGCATTGAGCCCAAGCATGTGGTACGCGGCCGCCTTCATTGCGGCCAGAACGTCCTCGGATTCCACCTCAAGTTCTGTAAGTACTTCCAACTCCCTACGTAGAAACGATTCCGCTTCCACATGGCGTCTGGCCCGGTAATAGCACCAGGATGCCGGCTCAATAATCGGGAGAGTTTCACGCGGCTCAACCGCAGCGCGCGACAGATACTCGCTGTACAAGTCCGCAGCCTTGCCGGCATACGCAGCAGCGTTTCTGTCTGTACGGGTCAAGCGCTGCGTTGTTTCTGCGATAAATCCCAGGAAGTCGAGGAGACGGGCACGCCTCAACACGTCTTCATTATCTCGTCCGAGCTCTGCCGCGAAAAGGACGAGTGTCTTGATGCACCGCCAATAAACATCCCGCGGTTCGTCTTGAAGTAGGTAATTGAAGAAATCGATGCAGATATCGCTTGGCTTTGATGCTAATGCAAGCCCTTTGGGGCCATGGGTGCTGGCCAGATCCTTGAGAACGACATCCAACAGATCGCATGAAGCGCTCTTCGCGTTGAGCGTTCCCATAAGACACTTGGCCAAGACCATCCTGAAGCCCTCTGTGAAATCCCGGGGGCTATCCGCATTCAGGTTCGCTATCTCGAGTGCCAGGGCGTCCGCATCGGCTTGGCGGAGAGTGGCGGCCCTCGAGAACACTCGCACCGCTTCGGGATAGCAGCGAGCACTAACCGCCACCCACCCCGATAGGGCCGCGTATGCCAGCGCCTTCTCGGCATTCCGCGCTTTGGCGTAATGCTCGGAGAGTTCAAAGGCCACTGACTCGATGTCTTCTTTGTAATAGTGTTCCTTGGCTTGGGCCACCATCCCGTGCGCTCTTGCGGTGCGCAAAGGCCCCCCGAGGCGGCGTATCATGTGCTCGGTGAGGGCGTTGTAGATGAGATTGTGGGTGAAACGAATGAGCAGTCTGGAACCCTCGGCGCGAGTCTGAAGCAGATCGGCGCCCTCAAAGGCCAGAAGAGCGTCATTTAGCGCCTCTACATCGGTTGATTCTTTCGCGACAGCAAGGACCTCTTCCAGCAGAGCTAGGGGAAATTCCTCCCCGATGAAGGCGGCGTATCTCAGGATCGGCTCTACCTCGGGGTGTTCAAGCAACAAGCTTTCAATTCGCTCTTCGACCATCCCGGCAAGTCCTCTGGGACTTCCTGCGACAATTCCACGCCTGGATTGAGTGCCCATGCACCGCCTGATTCCGACACGAGCCCCTTGCGCCGCAGATGCTTGAGCATCTCAAGCAGGAATAGAGGCCGTCCCCCGGCGTATCGGATAAGTTCGTCCGGCGGCACAAGCCCACCCGGAAGCACCTGCTCGATGAGGTCCCGAGAGCAGTTCACATCCAGCGCATCCAAGTTGATGGACTCATAGCTCTTGCCGCCATACCGGTGCAGTGCGCGAAGCGTCAGCATAAGGGCAGGATGATCATCGGCTTCTTCATTGCGAATTGTGGCGAGCACCACGAGCGGCCTCGGCCGGCGTTCCAAAGAAGCGGCTAGGTGCTCCAGAAGTTTCAAGGACTGCGAATCGGCCAAGTGGATGTCTTCGAGCAGTACGGCCAGCGGCCTGCGGCGGGATGCCTGAGTCAGCGTCCGCTCGACGACCTCCAGTACACGTTGTTCGCCAGCGATGCCGCCGTCGCTATCGGCCTTTGGGCGAATGACTTCGGTGAGTATAGCGGCCTCTTCCCGTGCGTCTTCGCTATTCTCCAGTGAGGCCGTAACGCGCTCGACGAGAGCCTCCCGCGATAGGTCGGCCCCATCGAACAGATCTTCCAGCACGTTGCGAATGCCCTCCCAAGCCGCATCCAGATACGTGTGGCGCCCCCAAAGCACCTGTAGGCCGACCTTCGGTGCAAGTTCATTGGCGTACCATTCCAACAGCCTGCTTTTCCCGATGCCTGCGGCGCCCCGGATAACGACGACACAGCCGCGCTGGGACTCAACCAACCTCCGGGCCAGCCGTTCCAGGTGCTGTGCCTCCGCGTCCCGGCCCACCATATTGCGGCGTTCGGCGAATTCTTCCCCTGGTTTGCCCGCCTGGAGCGCAATATCCAGCGCCGCCATGCCCGCGTCCCAATGGCCACCGAAAGCGTCAGTCCATTGCTTACGACTGAGGAAATACTCGAGAGCTCTCGACGGCTCCACAGACTCAATGCGGACAGGATAGATTGGCTTGTTGTGGTGAAAGGCTCTCTCCACCTCATTGGCCACGTGCGGCGACGCATTGCTGCCTCGGGACAAGACAACAATCATACCGGCGGAGTCTTCTATAGCATCGAGGATCGCCTCCCCGTAGTTCGAGCCCGCCGACACGTTTCTTGGAGCAATCCAGCACGCATGCCCCCTAGCCTCCAATGCATCACATAGTCGTGTCGCTGCTTCCTTGTCTTGTGATTCGTAGCTGAGAAAGATCCGCTGGCTCACGTTTACTCCCTTTGATTCAAACAGCATACAACCATCGTCCGTACAGTCGCCGGTTTATCAAGGTGTTGCCTATGGACGCCGGCAGTCCCGCCTACGCCCCCGGCGAAGACCTCACAGAGCCTGTCTGGACAAGCTCGTCGTGCTTGGATACATCTAGGGATCGCTGTTGTGATGGACGGTCGCGTGAGCACTTACACCAGGTACTGCATGGAGATCGAGTGTCGATTCGCAACATTGTCGCCCCATTGAGTCCGGCCTGCAAGCCTCTATCCAGCTTCGCAGACTCTACGGGAGCCTCTCGCGTGGAGTCAAGGCCATACAAGTGCTTGGCGTGGTGCTCGGTGCATAGTGCGCCGAGTAGCCCCCCCCCCCGTCTTCTTCGCAGACTCATGCGATATGAACAGCCGCCCAGATCCAAGAACGCGCCCCTTGCTTGCCTCGCCACCCGTGAAGCGACATCGAATATCGACGAACAAAGGCAGGGGAAGGCCATTATGCCGACACCAGTATGAGGTCGATTCGCAGTCACGAAGTCCACACCCTTTCTCGCCCGGCGCCAAGGGCAAATCCTCAACCGTCGTCCTCAGCCGGACTTGATCATGCTTCATGCGCCACTATCATTTGCCGATGCGTCTCCTGTTCGTGCCGCCATGGCCGGAATCGCTCAGTTGAATCCCCACATCTTCATGAGGACAATTGGAGCTAAGGAAACTATCGGAACAGCACATTGATGGAATTATCATGAGACTTGGAGCTTGCTTGTTGAACATTTTACTGGCAACCGGCGTGTGCGGAGCTGACGAGCCGTTGACGTTGAGACTGTGGCCGGACGGGCCACCGGACAACAACGGACTGACGGGGCCTGAGACCTTCGACGATGGGAGGGTGGGCAATATCTCCGACCCCACCATGAGCGTTCATTTTCCGCCCAAGGAGAAGGCTACTGACACCGCCGTGGTGGTTTTCCCCGGTGGCGGCTACTCGTTCGTCAGTACGTACAATGAAGGCCGCAATCAGGTGAAATGGCTCACCGCCGAAGGAATCACGGCCATTGTGGTGAAATACCGTATGCCGAACCACCACTACCAGACATCTTTCCAAGATGCCCAACGCGCCATGCGCATTGTCCGCAGTCATGCAGCCGAATGGGACATCAGCCCCCACAGGATCGGTGTCCTGGGATTCTCTGCCGGCGGACACTTGGCCTCTACCGCCAGCACGCACTATAAAGAAGACTTTGCTTCCGGCAAAGACGATTTGAAAGACATAAGTTGTCGGCCCGACTTCACAATTCTGGCCTATCCCGTGATCACCGGCCGGCCTGAAAGCGGGCACCCCGGCTCATTTGGGAATCTCTTTGGCCCCGGGATAACCGAAGAACTGCACGAGCGCTTCTCGAATGATCGATGTGTCGACGAGGATACGCCGCCCGCCTTTCTCGTACACGCCACCGACGACGTCGCCGTGCCCGTCAAGAGCAGCCTGCTCTATTACGAGGCCTTGCGCGCTCATGGCGTTCCCGTAGCCATGCACATCTACCACGCAGGCGGCCACGGCTTTGGCGCAGGCC
Organism: Candidatus Hydrogenedentota bacterium; assembly: GCA_963674865.2. Taxonomy (GTDB): domain Bacteria; phylum Hydrogenedentota; class Hydrogenedentia; order Hydrogenedentales; family SLHB01. Next base: position 707,901 of record CAXXYE010000009.1, on the reverse strand, counting down.
GGCCCGGACAATCCACAAGTACTTGGCCTAGACTCTGTATCGATTGGATGCGCGGCCTCGGCCTGCTCGAAAAGCGCTAGTAGCGCCGCAGGAGAATCCTCACGACCACGAGGTCGCGAGCCTAAGAAATGCTAGAGGTATCTATTTCAAAGGAGAATTCAGGATGAGTTGTACCAAGCGTACTCGAACCTGCACGCGTCGCGGCCTTATAGAGGGTGCCGTGGCCGTCGCGGGCGCCTCTGTTATCTCAGGGTGTGTGACACAAACCGCCACAACCAGCGCATCGACTCGGCATCGCCTTGTCCAGGACGACGTAGTTCTCTTCCAGGGGGACTCGATCACTGACGCCGGCCGAGCCAGGGATGTCGCCGCGCCCAACGATTTCAACGCCTTGGGCCGGGGCTATGCGAACATGATCGCGATGGGCCTCTTGGGTGCTCATGCAAGCCTACGCCTTCAGTGTTACAACCGCGGCATCAGCGGCCACAAGGTTCCCGATCTGGAAGCCCGGTGGCAGACAGACGCGATCGACTTGAAACCGGCGGTTTTGAGCATTCTTATTGGTGTGAATGACCTATGGCACAAGCTGGCGGGCAGGTATTCGGGAACCGTGGCGGACTACGAGCGGCAATTCGCGAGTCTACTTGCCGACACGCGCGCGGCTCTTCCACAGACATTGCTTGTGGTTTGCGAACCTTTCGTGCTGCGCTGCGGGGCCGTCAACGATAACTGGTTCCCCGAATTCGACGAGCGGCGCGCAGCAGCCAGACGTGTTGCTGAAAACGCGGCCGCTACGTGGGTGCCGTTCCAAACGATGTTCGATGAGGCCGTTACCGACGCGACGCCCTCGGCATATTGGGCGGGCGACGGCGTCCATCCCACAACCGCTGGCCACGCCTTGATGGCGAAAACATGGTTGACTGTTACAGGCCTTGGCTAGGGCGTGTCTTGTCTCAACTATTCCCCCGCCGGCCCGTTACGAGCACGATTACCGTGGGACCTCCAAGGCTCAAGGAGCGCACGGTGGCTTACGGCCAAGTGCGGCACGTACGCCTGAGCCACGCTTCATAGCAGGAGGCTTTGGCTACAGCATTCGGGCTAAACGGCGAGCTTCATCGTCGCACTGCGGCGGCCCTGGTGCAACCATGGCCGGCTTCGGACAGGCCCGCCGGCATCATTTCAAGACCAGTCTTACCACGGTCTCAGGGGCGTGCGTTACTTCGACGAGCGCCAAGGCGCTCCTGCCGTTCACCCAGACGTTTGCATCGGACGTGGGGGTGGCCAGAACGGCGACTGTGTAAACGCCAGGGCAGAGGCCGCTCACTCGATAGAATCCGTCTTCCTCGCGCCACGCGCCGCCGCAATGGAACCTGTACAACGACTCAGTCGCAGCACGATCCGCAACAGGGCCGACGTCCCCAGCATATACCTCCACCCGCACGCATTCCTCGGCACGCACCCCTGTCACGCGCACGGATAGGGCGCAGGCGCCCTTGAGGTCGATATCCTGGTGAACGGCCTCGCCCTCAGCGATTAATACCGGGACAACTGTTGCACGGCCTTCCTTCGAAACGTTGAGCGTGCTTCTTCCGGCGGGCACCGCGTCGAAGCGGTAGTTCCCGGCGAGGTCCGCCGTGGTAGCCATCTGTAGCTCGCCTCCCAGCGTGTCGACGTACAAACGCACGCGTGCGTCGGCCGGGCGTCCATCCGCCGTCACCGTTCCTTCGAGCGAGGCGGTAGGCGGCTCAAACTCGAAGTCCACGCGCGTCACGCGCGCGTCGGCGACGAGAGCGTCGCGGCTCTGATGGAAGGTATTCGTGTCGAGGCCCGCGTGATCGTTTGCCAACCGCGCCCCAACTCGGACGGGCCCTTCCGGGACCCCGTCGATCTTGTACATGCCTTTAGCATCGGCTTGGCCGCTGAACATTCCGCCGATACCGAGATTCGGCGCGTGGACCCATAAAAAGCTGTTGCCTGCGGGCCGGCCCGCGTAACGCACAACACCCTCGACCGTACCACCCTTGGCCAGTGTGAAGCAGATTTGGGATTCCCGGCGCGGCGGCGCCACAAAGCCTGTGTACGGCGCGTGGTCTTCGTGCGTGATCGAAATCAACTGGCCGCGCGGATTGACCTGTTCCAGTCGGAACGCGCCCTCCGCATTGCTCCTGGCTGCGGGGCTGGCCCGTTTCCCGCTCGTAGGAACGGCTGCCAAGAACACAGATGCACCTGTGACAGGGGCCCCGCGAACGTCAACCACGGTTCCTGAGATCGTGGCTGCGGGCTCCAGTTCAACGAGAATCTCAGTCGGGCCTTCCTCCAAAGGCTTCACGGTTATCATCCATTGCCAGGCGACAAAACCTGGCGCTTTGACAAACACTGCTCTCTCTCCGGCGCCTACCTGTCGTAGCCGGAAGCGGCCTTCGTCATTGTGAACCCTCACGAAAGCCCCGTCTTTCTCGTCATCCCACGAGATGCATTTGACCTCAAAATCGGCAACGGGCCCGTGCGTATCCGCCCGCAACACGCGGCCATCGATCTCACCGTCCCTGAGGCCCGTGGTGTCAATGACGAAGTCAACGCCTTCGCTTCCCGCAGACACTTCCGCGCTGGCCCGTTCTCCGTCAGAAGTCGCGGTAACTCGGTAGGTGACGTAGTCAAGGCCGCTAAGCACATAGTACCCATCTTCGTCAGTCTCGACTCGTATCGCGAGCCCCGAGCCGCCACCGCGCGCAGCGATGGATGCGGCGGGCAGCGGGTGGCCGTTGATGTCCGTAACGCGCCCCGATATGCTCCACCCACCTTCCGCGTGGCCGTCCTCCTTGCTGTAGACGACTCGCAGGCCGCTTATCCGCTGGCCGCCTGCGAGTTCAATCACTAGTCCCGTGGGCATTGGCTCGCTCTTGTCTTTGGCCTCAACATGGATCTCATAGCGGCCTGACGGGAGCTTGTCACAGACGAACGAGCCGTCATATCCCGTCGTCGTCATCGATGGGAGCGCCATCGTCTCGAATTGCGGGAGCGGGAAGAGGCGGACATAAGGTATTGGACGACCCTGCCCATCCACGACAATTCCCTCGACAGCCGCGGCTGGCTCCATCGTGATCACAACGTTCTCGACGTTATCCTCGGCCATGTCGATGGGCCCGTGGGCAAGGGTCGCATAGCCACCGTGTTCGGCGTGGATCACGACCTCGTCGCCCGGACGGTACCCCGTCAACGTAAACGAGCCGTCGGGCTCGGAATGCTCGTACTGATGTCGCTCCTGCGTCACGAACGTGCGCAGTTGCACGCCACCCAGCGGGACTCCTTGGCCGTCGACGATCTTGCCCGAGATCGACAGCCCCTTCGACATCAAGATGTCGTAGCCTGTGACCTCCTGGCCGAATATGACGGACAGTTCCGGCTCCCACTTCTCTTCGGGGAACGGATATCCCTTGACGAACCGATCACGCCTTACCTGGTAAGCGCCCTCGGCCAGACCCGCGACCCGGTAGTAGCCGTCAGCGTCTGTCCATCCTTGCCGATAGCATGCCGCCTCCGTGCTGAACAGCATCACTCGTATCCCCGCCACGCCCTCCCCTGTATCGGCATCATAGACGCGGCCTGATACGACGGCGCCCTTGCACACCCGCAAGTCGAGGCCCCCGATCGACCTGCCGTTCCGCAACGTGAACTCCCGAAGCCCACCAATGGGCGCCCAGAAATCATCTTGCAGATGCAAGGCGTATGCGCCATTCCCGAGACTGCCGAAGCGAAACTCGCCCTGCTGGTTGGTGGTCGTTTCGGCGTTATCGCATTGCCGTGGCGACCTGAGTTTCACCTCGATCCCTTCGACCGGCGCTCTAGAATCCGCCTCGAGCACGCGGCCCACGGCTTCTGCCTCAGGAGCCAGCACGATCCGCGGCTCGGGGCCATCCAGTGGGAAGAAACTCGTCGTTTGCGTGGCATAACCGTCGGCGCGGACGTGAAATTGCCACTGGCCCAGCCATAATGCAGGAAACAGGAACACCCCCTCCTGGCCAGTCGCGACGGCCATCGCGGGCGCCAGATGGTAGATGATGCTTCCCCGGCCCTGGCGCTCGGCGGGATATACCTCCGCCCCGATCACCGGGGCTCCGGATCTGTCCACCACCTTTCCCGAGAACCTCTCCGCAGGCTCCAGTCGCAGAACGATATCCTTCTCATGCGTTTCTTTATCCAGCGAGACGTGTTTCTTCGCAAGTCCGTCCTTCGTACAGGCCAATACCTCATATTCGGCAGAAAGAGGGGGGAGCTCAGCATAGGACACGTCGGCGAACGCAAACTCGCCTGATTCATCGGCCTTGGCAGATCTCTTCTCGCCCGTCCAGCGGGTGATCCACTGTCCGTCGCGGAATGAACGATGCAGCGTGACTACCGCCCCAGCGGCCGCGCGGCCGTTAGCTGTTTCGACCCGACCTCGGACGGTGCCCCCATCCCGATCCTCCGCCGTTCCTCCAGGTGTATCCGCGGGGGATTTGCTGGCGGGCGCCACCGAAGACATGCCCGTATCGGGCCTCGACGGGGCTTTGACATCCGCCGCAGGTGAGTCCCTTTGCGGCTCGGTTGGCGTCACCGCAATGCCGTGAGTGTCGGCTGAGGAAAGGGGGCGTTCTTCGTGGCGCGTTAGGAGCCAGATACTCACCGTTCCTGCCACGACCACCAGGCAGAAGGCGCCAAAGCTCTTCACGGCGCCGATCGTACCGGCCCAACCTAATGCCGCTGAAACGGAAGTGCTTTGTGCAGCCACGGCCCCCACGTTCCAAGGGATAGGAGCTGCGAAGGCCGCGCTCGTGATACGCGACGCTCGCCTGTCGAGCTCGGTTCTGAAGTCTTCATCCGGCCCAAGCTGTTCGAGGACGCGCTTGCCGAGGGCCTCACGTGCCCGCTGCAGTCGCTTGCGTGTTGCGGCCGGGGAGAGGCCGAGCAGCGCGGCGATTTCTTTCGTCCGCCTGCCCGCGAAATAGTGTAGGAGCAGGATTTCCCGCTCCTGTTCGTCGAGCCGTTGAATCTCGTTGCGCACCAGATCGCGCAGTTCCCGGCCCCAGATTTCCGCGTCGGTGTCGGGGGTCGATGACGGCTGCGCCTTCGGATCCAGCAAGACTTCAGACTCCCGCGCACGTCGTCTTCGGAGGTCCGCAGCCGCATTCCGCGCAATTCCGACGACCCATGCACAGAAATGCCGGGGCTGGCGGAGCGTATTGAGTGCTTGTAGCGCCCTGAGGAACGCATCCTGGGCAACATCCTCCGCGTCGGCATGGTTTCCGGTGTGCGCGTAGGCGACAGCATAGACTGTTGGCAAATGGCGCTGCACAAGTATCCCAAAAGCATCACGTCGTCCGGACAACGCCTGGAGCACCAGCCGTGTATCCTTTGACCTAGCTCCACCAAACATTCGTCGGTTCCTCCGTCTTCAATATCACTCGCTTGTCTACCACATAGTAGTGTAAGCGAGGTGTTTTGTGACACGCGCTTAACAGGCGTCGGAAGGGGCAGTGGTACCGCCTCAAAGTACAAGCAACTAGTCGCTGACGACGCTGTGTGAGAAGAGGTGAAGAATTGGCGCGAAAATCGTGGCCACTCGCGGCGGCTCACGTTTCAGACAGCAGAGGCGGCATTGATGGTATCGGCAAACGGAACTACAATGACGGGAAAGGAACGTGCTTCTAGTCTTGAGCCCGGGCGGGAGCCAAGCGTGAAGAGGACGTATTGACAAAGCAATCGAGGGGCGCCATAGAGGAGTGGGCTGATGAGTCAAACGGAAATCGTATACAAATCCATCGGCGATGTGGATCTGCTGCTCCATGCGTTCCGGCCCGAGGCTCAGCAAGGCGGCAGGCCGTCCTCGGCCATCGTGTTCTTCTTCGGCGGCGGCTGGGTCGGAGGCAATCCCGAGCAGTTCTTTCCCCAATGCGAGCATTTCGCCGCCCGGGGGATATGCGCCTTCTCGGCGGAGTACCGAGTTCGAGATCGGCACGGGGTGACGCCTATTGCGTGCGTGGCCGACGGGAAGTCAGCGGTACGGTGGATTCGAACCCACGCGCAGGAATTGGGCGTTGACGCCGGCCGCATCGCCGCCAGCGGCGGATCGGCGGGGGGGCACGTGGCCGCCTGCTGCGGAGTCATCGGGGGCTTCGAAGAACCCGGTGAAGATCCAAGCATATCGTCAAGACCCGACGCGTTGGTGCTCTTCAACCCGGGACTCGACCTAACCCGCGCGAAGCCGAAGGGCCACGCGACGGATGCCTTGACCATGGAAGAGCGAGAAGCGATCTCACCCATGCTTCACGTCGAGGCCGGCCTTCCCCCGACGATCATCTTCCACGGAACGGAAGACAAGCTGGTGCCCTTTGGCACAATCGAACGCTACGCGCGTTTGGCAACCGACGCTGGCAACCGCTGCGAGCTAATCCCCTTCGAAGGCCGGGAGCATGGATTCTTCAACTACGGCCGGCACGGCAACGAACCTTACACGCAGACGCTGGAAAAGGCCGATCGATTCTTGACGGCGCTGGGATTCCTGGCCAAGCCTCAATCTGCCGGGTAGGATGGATTCGTTGCTTCTGCAGGAGCCCCGAATGCTGCGGCGGCGGCATCAGCCCTTAGCCGCGGCCTGAAGAACAACGCCATGACAGCGCCCTGCCTGTCTTGTGCAGTGGCCTGAGAGCCGCACGAAACTTGGACTCCGCGAGCGGCCTGCACTCCACATACAAGGAGAGGAGATGAATCAGTTAAGAATCATGATAGCAGTTCTGTGCCTCCTGTTGCTCTCCCTTGTAGTCCTGAGCGCGACAATGTGGGCTGAGGGCGGAAGGGATTCCACCGCGGTGCGCACGGAATACGCGCTCGACATTGCACCGGTGTGGGCGGGCCACCAGGTAGGATTCTGCCTGCTCACGGCGGGAGAACATCAGTTTGTGGCGTTCTACGACGACGAACGGCGCATGACAGTGGCGTCGCGCAGGCTCGATGCGCGCAAGTGGCTGTTCAGGCGCCTGCCCTCGGATGTCGGCTGGGACAGTCACAACTACATCACCATGGCGGCGGACGACGCCGGCTGCATTCACCTCGCCGGTAACATGCACGTGGCTCCACTGACATACTTCCGGACGGCTAATCCATATGATATCCAGAGTTTCGAGCGTGTCACCGCGATGGTGGGCGAGAATGAGGAGCGCTGCACCTACCCTCGCTTCTCGAGCACGCCTGACAACCGCCTTCTCTTCGCGTACCGCGACGGCAAGAGCGGCAACGGCGCGGACATCTATAACGTGTACGACCTCCCCTCAAGGACGTGGTCCCGACTGCTTGACACTCCGCTGCTATCGGGCGAAGGGAAGATGAACGCCTATGCACTAGGGCCAACACGGGGGCCGGATGACTATTATCATCTGGTCTGGGTGTGGCGCGACACGCCGGACTGCGCCACGAACCACGATATCTCCTACGCGCGCACCAAAGATCTGGTCCATTGGGAGACGAGTGCCGGCGAACCGGTGACGCTGCCCATCACCATCGTAAAGGGGGAAGTCGTTGATCCGGTTCCGCCGGGCGGCGGCGCTATCAACGGTAACGTGCGGCTCGGTTTTGACTCCAAACGACGCCCCGTGATCAGCTACCTGAAATACGACGACGACGGAAATACACAAGCCTTCAATGCGCTCCGCGAAGATGACAGCTGGCACATCTATCGGACGAGCGACTGGGACTACCGCTGGGATTTCAGCGGCGGAGGGTCAATCCCTTTCGAAGTCCGCATCGGTGGCGTCAAGCCGGCCCCCGGCGGCGGCCTGAGTCAATCCTATTCCCACGCCAAGGTGGGCTCCGGCACTTGGCGACTCGACGAAAAAACTTTCAAACCCTGCGGCGTCATTGAGACCCCGCCTTCGCACCCGCCGGAGCTCGGCAAGCCCCTTTCGGCATTCGAAGGCATTCAGGTGCAGTGGTGCGGCGACTTGGGCGGGAGCGACGAACCTGGCGCGCGCTACATGTTGCGCTGGGAGACGCTCGGAGCCAAACGCGATCGTCCTCGCGAAGGCCCAACTCCTGCTCCGAGCATGCTGCGCCTCTACAAGTTTGTCCAAGGCGACATGTGAACCTGCTCAGGCCGCAGCGACGTGGGCCCTCGCTCGCACGAAGGTGAACGCCGTTCGAGAAGCGTAGCGGGGGGGACACGTTTGCCCCTCATCGCATGATCTGGCTGTCACTTGCGCCGTAGTTGTTTGCCTTGCATACAGGCTGGGCAACTCCCTGATAATGGCATCGTCGGTATCGGCCGAGAGGACGGCGGCAGGAAATGAGCCCGGGACGGCCGCGTGTGTTTCCATATGGGAAATCTCAGATAAGGGGAGAGTTGGAATCCGGCTTCCAGGATTGGTATGGCCGCCGGAAACGATGCTATGTTGTCATTGCAAGGCATCCGGCGCACTCAAACGGTAGGGCCATTTGATGGGGAGGTAACGAGATGAAGCAGATACACGTCCGAACGGTAGCGACGCTCCTCGGCATGCTGATCGGCGCGTCCGCCGCGTGTGCCGCCACCATTCCCCTGGAACGGCTCAATGGGTGGCCGATCCTCATCGCGGAAGACGCCATTCCCAGCGAGTGCTATGCGGCGGAGGAATGTCAATGGCTGTTGGGCCTGGTGCTTGGCTCGGAGCCGCCCATCCAATCGCTGGGCAGCCAGAAGAAAGGCATCTTCATCGGGCCAAGCGCTCTAGCCAAGGCACATCGGGCCGCCTTCCATGCCCTGGAACTGGGCGAGGAAGGGTGCTTCATCGATATCAGCCGCAGCGCCCTGGTGATTGCGGGCGGCCGACCTCGCGGCACGCTCTATGCCGTCTATGAGTTTTTCGAGCGCTTCTGCGGCGTGCGATTCTTGACCTTCGATCACACCTATGTGCCCCCGGATGCCGCTTCACTTCGCATCCCCATCGAGCATGTTACGTATGTCCCTCCCTTTTCTTTTCGCTGGCCCTACTATCGGGAGAACCGGGACCACCCGGAATTCGCCGCGCGCCTGCGCTGCAATACCGTTACGTCCGACGAGAGGCTGGGGGGAGCCACTCCTCAGCGCCTGATTGGCCACTCCTATTGCTCGTTGGTGCCGATTGAAAAGTACGGCAAGACTAATCCCGACTATTTCGCCCTCCGCAACGGGCGCCGCGCCACCAGCGGATACAGCGGGCCGCAGATCTGCGTGACCAACCCGGAAGTTATGGATCTAGTCACCGCCGCCGTGCTCAAGCAGATCGAGGAGCATCCCGAGCAGCGCAACTTCGTGGTGAGCCAGAATGACAATTCTGACTATTGCCAATGCCCTGCGTGCCAGGCCATCAATGATCGCGAAGGAAGCCCCATGGGCGCCAACCTTGCCTTCGTGAATACGGTGGCCGAGCGAATCGCCGAGACTCACCCCGAGGTCATGATTGGCACTTTGGCCTATTCGTATACGCGCAAGGCCCCGAAGACCATCCGCCCCCGGGAAAATGTGCAGATCCAACTGTGCAGCATCGAATGTTGCTGCTTTCACCCCATCAACGATCTTCACTGCGAAGAGAACCGGGCATTTGCCGCCGATTTGGCCGAATGGAAGGAAATCACCGACAACATCTGGATCTGGAACTACAACACCAATTTCCGGAGCTATGACCTTCCTTTTCCGAATCTCCGCGCTATCGGAGCCAATGTGCGTTTCTTCGCGGAGAACCACGCCAGAGGCGTCTTCATGCAGGCCAACGGCCAAAGCATCGCCGGCGAGATGAGCGACCTCCGCAACTACGTGATCGGCCGCTGCCTATGGCGCCCGGGCCTCGACAGTTGGGAACTTGCCGAGGAGTTCTGCCGCCTTCACTATGCCGAGGCCGCAGCGCCTATCTTGGAGTTTCTCACCGCCACGCACGACGCCGTGGAGAAGGCTGCCTTGCATCCGGCTTGCTTCCCCACCGCCGCGGAGGTGGGCCTCACCCCGGCCTTGGCCGAGCAAGGGATGCGCCTCTTTGACGAAGCGCTATCGATGGCCGGCAGCGAAACCATACGTCGCCGCGTGGAGCAAGCCTCCCTTTGCGCCTATAAGGCCGTGATTTCGACTCACAGCAATCTGCATTTCGATGATGGGCTCCTCCGCATCGATGTACCCACGGATCTCGTCGAGCACTATCTGGCTTTGCAGAAGAAATACGGGGTCACACGGGTGGTGGAAACGAGCCCCCTCGAAGAATACCGCGACGACCTCCGGAAACTGACCGAGGGCCTGCCGGGGCTCCAAATAGAAAACGAAACATGGCGGGTTTCCGTGGCGCCCACGCTCACCGGACGCGTGGTCGAGATGACGCACAAACCCACCGGCCGCAATCTCCTGCACGCCCGAAATCGGGTCTTCTACCGGATCTTGGGCATGGAGATCTGGGGGAAAGAAGGATACGAGGAAACCGAGCCGAGGGAATTCCAGGGCGAGGTGGATTCACCGTCTTCCATCCGTTTGTGGAAGACGCTGCCGAACGGCGCGCACCTCGAGCAGGCGATTGCGCTCGGGCAAGACGGCCGGCAGGGTGTTCACTTCACGATCTCCATTCAGCAAGCTCCCGATGCGACGCCTACTGCATATCAGTTCCACGTGCATCCCGAATACGACCTGGAAACCCAAACGAGGGACGACCGTTCGGTGGCCGCCTATGTGCTACGAGACATGTGGCAGCAGGTAAACCAAGGCTTTCTGGACGAAGAGAGTGCCGCCTTCGACCGCCTCAAGGATCCCGGCCGTGGCGCCTATGCCTTCTACTGTCATGAGCGCAACTTCGGCGTAATCCAACGCTTCGATCCCGAACAGTTCGAATCCCTTTCGCTGTATTGGCGGCCGGCTCGCTACCAGCTCAATCTGGAGATGAACGCAAAACGGTTCATGCTGGACGCCGGCGAACGCGGAACCGTCCAATTCTCCGTGGACTACCTGGATACGCCGCCCCATGGGGCGGCCGAATAGACCGAGACCCCGGGGCCCTGGACCATTCCCCGGCGACGGGATGGTAGCCGCCGCTCTTCCTCGCTTCACGGGGAAAGGCATCAGTAGCGCAGTAAGAAGAGGTAGCGATGACAGGGGGGACGCGCCGTGACTGCTCCTGACGGCAAGATAGAAAAATGGCGACCCCAACGGGATTTGAGCCCGTGTCGCCAGCGTGAAAGGCTGACGCCGAAAACGGTAAGTGCTGATAATAAAGGAGTTGCGGGGAGCCGCTCCGGCGCTTGCACCAATTGGAAGGTGCTGAAATGAGGGCGGCGGCGGGGATCCACCCTGCAGTCGCGGGTCGAAGTGAGCGGCAGGGGGCCTTCACACGAACTGACTGACCCGGCGCGTCGGTGTTCGGGCTCCGGACCACACCGTGTACTCTATCCTGTACCCTGGGGGAGAATGTCCCTGAAGCTACGCTCTCCCAGGACATTAGGGGACCTCCTGGAGGATTCGCACAAGAGTGCCCTTGGCCCAAATGCTAGTCTGCCCTTCATGCGGGCGTCTAACTCCAAATCCTTGCGCCCGAGGTCGTTATCCCAACTGCTATGGCCCGTGACCACGATTCCTCACCGATGTTGCAGGAACCCAACGGTTGCGGATTCGAGTGCACTTGCTCACCATCGAAGCTCGCCAGTTCACTTGAGGTCTTGGTCCGATCCCATGACGACGCGGAAACCGTAGCCGACCTCGGGGGCATACGCGTAACGGTACGCGGAGCGGATGTAGAAAGGCTTGCTCGACGCCTTCCCGCCTCGCAACACGCGGGCCCCAGTTGGTGCCGCATGTACCGGATCGGTAACGGGTTCTTCCGTGTAGACTCGGTAGGCAACGTCCTGACAGTACTCGGCCTGGTTGCCGTGCATGTCATACAAGCCCCACGGATTCGGCGGAAACGAAGCAACACGAATGATCTTTCCGCGGTCTTCGCCGGCGGGATTCAAGGGTGAGGCCACCTGGCCGTCATAATTCGCCTGGTCGGTCGATATGGTGTCGCCCGTGTAGAAGGCGGTTGTCGTGCCTGCCCGGCAAGCGTATTCCCATTCGGCCTCGGTGGGAAGGCGGAAGGTGTATCCCGTCTTCTCGCTCAGCAATCGGCAATATTCGGTGGCTTCAAACCAGTCAACTTCGTGCGCTGGGAAATCCTCCTCGCCGTCGCGGGCCCGGCGCTCCGTAGTAAGGCCGAAGAGTGCGGCGAACTGGCGGTTGGTGATTAACGTCGCGGCCATATAGAAGGGCTGACTGATGGTTACCTCATGCTGTGGTCGTTCGTTGGCTTCGCCCCCTTCACTCTCGGGCGACCCCATGAGAAAGGTGCCCGCCGGAATCCGGACCAGATCGATCGTTGCGCGATCCCCCAGATGCACCGCGGCCCGTTTGCCGTCATCCCCATACACGACCTTCACGTCCAGCGTTTGCAGATCGGTGTTCCGCGCTTCGATACGCTCAAGTTCGCCGGCGATCTTCGATGTCTTGAATTCGGCCTTGCCCTGCGCGGACCGCGCCAGGGCCAATTCCTGGATCGTACGAAACGTGTTCGCGGTTAGTGTGCAGTCGCGTTCAGGAGTCATGGGATCCGTATCGTTCAGGAATTCCTCGATATTGGGATATCCATCCTTATCAGTGTCGACGACATAGTCTTCAGGCGAATCAGCGTCTAGTCCGTAGGCACTTTCCCAGACGTCCGGCATCCCATCATTGTCGGTGTCCATGGGAATCGGTCCCGTCTTCAGTTCGGGCCACCCTCCCACTTCGACCTGCGAGTCGATGATGCGCCCCGTACCGGAGGCAATCTCCTTCATCAAGCGTTCGTCGGCGCTATCGCGTTTCGGCAACGTGGCACCGGCGTCTTCAAGGGCCCGGTCGCGGGCCTGCAAAGGCGCGTCGGTATTGCCTACGGGCGCCCTGAAGGGGCGGTCCACAATCACTTTGTCAAGAAACGCTTCCTCGTCGACCCCTTTGGGCAGGTCGAGCAGAAGCGTGTTGTCGGCCGTGTGAGCCGCGTCGCCCTCCAGGTAGTTGTCTTTGAAGTAGATGCGGAGCATGTCATCGCCCGCGTCAAAAACGTCATCCGCCGTTGAGTCGCGCGTTGAAGGGCCGGCCCTCAGGTAGTTGGCCACATAGTTTATGTACGAAGGGCCCTCGCTGGTGTAGCCGCCCCGGTATCCCCAGTCGTAGATGATATTGTTTCGGAAATCGAGCACTACGGTGTCGACCCGGGGATTGCGGGCCGAGTTGTGGGCGTAGATGCTGTGGTGAATGCTGATGCCCCCGTCGCCGTTCAGAATCGAACCTTTGCTGTGCTCACCTTTCGGGTGACAGGACCGCGACAATCCCTCGGCAATGATGCACCACTGGAGGGTCACGTTGTGAACGGAGCCAAAGCAGCTCATCACCTCGTCGGTGGCCCAGGTCATGGAACAGTGGTCAATGATGCTGTTGTTCCCGCCGAAGATACCAACGGTCAACTGCTCCTCCTTCGGCCGGTCGCCTGACCGAAACCGTAGGTGTCTCAGGACAACGTCGTGGGTGCTTATGACAACCATATGGTCGCTGAAACAAATACCGTCACCGGGCGCGCTCTGGCCCGCCACGGTCAGGAAAGGCTCGCGGATATACAGGTCCGTCTTGAGCGCGATAGTCCCACTCACTCGAAACAGGATATAGCGCGGGCCTTGGGCGTTGGCGGCGATTCGAAAACTCCCGGGCATTGGGACCTCTTCGCCGGGAAGATAATCGTCAAGGGTTGTAACAAAGTGCAGGGCGCCGTTGCGTCCGCCCGTGGTCGCCGCCCCGAAACCCTCTGCCCTTGGAAACGCTCGCAGAAGAGGCCCTTCCGCAACGGCCTGGAGTGTGACGAAGACCAAGCAGCAACATGAAAGTACGCGCGCCATGTACGATCCCCTCTTCCTTTGTAGTCAGGCGTGTGCGATAGGCGATCATCAACGCCGCGAACCCGGCCTCGGGCTATTCCTCGAGTCCCTTCCGCCAGGCGGGGTAGTCTCGCTCTATCAGCTTCCGAGGCCAACTTCCATACCATGCATATCCGGTTCGCCGTTCAAGATCAACTTCCGCCAGAGTATTAACGCGTGTCCCGTCGCGGCGGCAAAACAGAGGCCGATTGTCTCGGATATCGTAGAACCGTGCCCAGATCGGGGGAGCCGCATCATCAAGTCTCACGACGTTGTCAAAGGTGGCCGTATGGTTTTCGAAACGCGCGGGCTCAATGGGTACGCGTTCGAGACGCATCCCCGTGACCGCAACGGAACGCAACCACGCCACACCGGCACGAATGGCGTCCTTTGTACGTTCGTCTTGGTCAGGCAGCGACATGAGGAACCTCAGAACATCGGTGCTCTCTCTCGAACAGATTGAAGCCAATTCATAGCTGCGGGCGCTGACGGGAGCCAGGATCTCGTGATCATGCTGCTGGCACCACGCCGTCTTCTGACCGTTTACGACGATCTGACAGGCAAGGGTGCACTCAATCGCGCGTCGAAGAGACTTGGACACGGCAGCGCGGCGCGCATCGTCTATCCACTCAAAATGCGGCGCCTGCTGTTGAATGTCGAGAAACAGAGCCATCACACCGGTCATGACATCGTCGTTGAATGTGATGGCTTCCACATCCGAGCCAGCCCATCCGCCACTCGCGTGCTGCTTCTGCAGGATGTAGTCAATGCCCCGCTCGGCGGCATTGATATACCGGTTGTCGCCGGTTTGCAGATAGACTTTAGACAGATAAGCGATCTGCGAGAAGGTACTGTGGTTGTCCAGTGTGCTGCGTTCGAGCGAAGGCCCGCGTATCTTGCGGACCTCCTCGTAACTGATATCGGCGAGCCAGTCGACCTCCTTGGGCCAGCCGCCGTCGGCGTGTTGGTAGCGGAGCATGTTATCGGCAATCTCGACGATCTGGTCTGTTCGGAATCGGGGGTCGTTCCTGTCACGCCCGTACTTTCTCTGCCAGTGTCCGATGTTGTCGAGGAAGAGGGACGTATCGATGGCGTCGTATTTCTCCGCGTCCGTCTTGCCAGGAGCGAGGTCAGCTTCGAGATGAATCACATAGGTCTGCCGGGAGCCATCGGGAGCGATTGCGGGCACGGCAAAGGCTTTGGCGTCACGCCGCCAGCACGGCGAGGGATCGAGCCGGACGTCCCCCTTCAGGTACACGCCGCGTTTCAGCGCTGCCACGATGTGATGCGAGCCCGTTTCCATGTTGTACACGACGTAAACGTTCCTGTCTTTGTCCTTGTATCCGTTCACGAACCATCGCCCGTCCGGCGAAAGGGCAATGTCGCCTTCGGGCTTCGGAAACACCTCGCGGTTCCCAAGTTCATTCACAATGACCCGTCTGTCCGTGTCATAGACGACCTGTTTCCCGTCCACGGCGCCGACGATGTGGTGTCCGGGCGCCCATTCAGGGTGCCCCCCCGGAAAGGTCTCGTGCCGCTGGATGTGCGTCCCGTCCGCGTGCATGGTGAAGAATTCATTGAGCCGCGGCGTCGGCACATTCCAGTGTCCTCGCAGGTAGAAAAGGACTCGCTGCCCGTCTCGGGACCACAGGGTGTGATTGATGAACAGGGGCACGTCATCCACATCCGGCCGCAACGGCCGAATCTGATCCGCGAGGGCGGCAAATGACACGAGCAGCGTCTTGTCTCCCGTTTCGACATTGACTCTGAATATGCCGTCATTCGCCGGGGTGGCCGCATCGCCCGTCCAGTCGAACGCATCCGCATAGCCCGTCACTCTACGCAGCCGGTCCATGCGCCCGTAGTTCAACCCCAGAAACCAACCGCCGCCCTGGGCCACGCCGCTGTTCCCGATGGGCGTGTCCTCAAAGCGGTACTCCTTGAGGCGTCGATGCCTTTCGAGGTCGTAGAGGACGCAAAAGACCTTGTTCGTTTCAGGGTCGCGGTCATTGAAGAAGAACTGTGTCTCCGGCGCCCCCGGGTTCCAATACAGCATGGTGCCTTGCTGAGGATTCCATGCGCGCGTTTGCTCCACTACACTCGGGGCGTAATTCAGCGTCGTGTCCAGTAGCACAATGTCTGCTGCATCGTGCGGGCCGGGCATTCGGTCCTGGAATTCAGTGCGTAACACGAGCATATACTTGCCGGTCGCATTCCACGGAGTGTTGCCGACATGCCCTATATAGCCAAAGAAGTGGTTTGCCGGGCCGTAGGTCGCCTGCTCGATTGTGGCCGCAGCCTGGGACACGGCATGGAAGCAACCTACGGACAGCGCCAGAAAAAGGCCAATTTCAAAGCGGTTCATTAGAGAGACTCCCTGGAGCCTATCGGTTCACCGGTAGGGACACGGACGTCAGATAGTTGGATTGGTTGTAGAGCGGGTTCTTCTCCGTCACAAGGTCAAGGGACGGCAACGGGTTGTCGCTCTGCGTGTAGATCCACATCTCGGACGGATCCCAGACCACCACCTCCTCACGGGCATCGCCGGTGATGTCGAGAACGGCGTTGCACATGTCGGGATGCCCGTCGGCGGGAAACAGGACCACACGGCGTCCCCAGCCGTCGAACATGCCGCCCTCGTTCACATTGGCAGAGAGAATCCAGAATTCGCCTGGTTTGCCGGTCCAGTTGATGGGCAGGCACATGCTGCCGTGCTGGCAGGGCTCGAAATCGTGGTAGAGGTCGCCATCGGCGCTGTAGAAGTGCACGATGCCCTGGTTGCCCCAGAAGTTGATGGAAAGGGCCTCCAAACCCGGCAGGTCAGGCCGGAAATCGGCGATAGCCGGATTCTGAACGTGGCCAAGATAGTGGTGTTTGAGGATATTGCCCTGCATGTCGGCAAAGAACATGCCCTCATCGCTCGCGGCGCAGAGTAATCGCGGAGACGCGCCCGGCGTGAAGGGAACGATGGCCACACCGTCGGCGTGGTCTTTGACGACGTCGTCCAGCGACCAGAGCTTTTCTCCGTTGTCGTCGAACAGCGTGTAGCCAAGCATCAACTCATCCTTACCATCGTCGTCAATGTCGTAGGCATAGGGATAGTGGCCCGTGGTGCATTGATTGTGCCAGAGGACTTCAAGCCGGTCGTTCAAGGCCCACAAGCTGAGATAGCGGTCTTTGATGATGATATCCGCATCGCGCCCCGTGCCGCGCAGGTCGCAGAAATACAAGCTGTCGCCCAAGATGCGGGGGAACTGGTTGTATGGCGCCTTGGTGTTGGCCGGCATGGCGGGCGTGGGCGCCAAGTACTTGGTCTCTCCCGTGGCGCCGTCGGCGACGATGAGTTCCATGCCCATGGCGTAGACAACTTCGTTCCTGCCGTCGCCGTCAAGGTCGTGGATCTGAAACGCCACGTCGTTGGTGAGGTGATTCTTCCAGGGATCGGCCTCGCCGATTCTCCAGAGCTGCTTGCCGTCGAAGGTCGTTGCCGTAAGACAACTCAACTCGCTGTTCCGATCCTTCGGGCCGTGGTGTAACACCTGCCCGAATAGCACGTCGATTTGGCCGTCGTTGTCGAGGTCGCCGAAACGCACGTTACGTCCCACCCCGAAGTCCTTCAGGTCGATTCGTTTCCAAAGGACCGGCCTAGGATTGGCCGCTTGAAGAGAGGCTTCTTCAGCCTTACGCGCCGCGATGGCGTTCTTGATGCGCTCTGCTTCAGTTGTGCTTCCCCTGACCACGACGTTGAAGAACAAGGTGTCATCGTCGGCGGTCAAACCCACTTTGCCTTCCGGGAAGGTGTCGTCGTCGACAGCTAGCGTCGCATCCCCAACGCTCGCCTCGATTCGACTGCCTTCGACCACTGCCGTTGCCCTGAGTCGCTCGCCCGGCTCCCAGGTCAAGGGAGCCTCGGCGAGAATTTTCTCGTACGGTTGGTGAAACCCAGTCGCGTGCTTGACGAGCTTCAGCACTGCGCGCTGACCGTTCACGCCCAGGAAGTAATAGCACCGGTCGTTGTGGTACCGGAATACCAAGCCGCGTTGGTCTTCTTCAGATTCCGGCGTGAACTCGACTGTGACTGTGTAGTCCCGCCACACCGCATCGCCGGATACCAGCATGGGACGGTAGAAGGTGTACTTGTTGCGGTACACCTGCGCCATGGCGGCCTCGCCGTCGACCTCAACAACACGCCAGGCGCGTTGCGACGGCACACTCGAGCGAAACGTCGACACGGCCCAGTTCCCCTTCGGTGCCGCTTCGGGCAGGTAGTGATACTCCGTGTGGGCGCCGACCACTGACGAGAAGAGCCCCGGAGGATAGGCGCTGAATTCATCGTTGAGCAATGTACTCTCTCCATAGGCTGCGCGGGTGAGCACGAGCAGGAGCATCAACGAGAAGAAGCTACGGGTGGATTGTCGCATTAGAATTTGCTCCGGTTTCAGTATGCTCTCAATTCCCACACAGATGCGGCGGCTCGCTTGCCAGTATCGCCAACGCTTCCTTCACACGTTCGGTCTGTTTCTCGTCCACGGTGAGGTACCGGTGATTCCCTGCGGGATCCTCCGTCCAAGAAGTATGCCCCTTCTCGTCGTAAGACACCCGGCCCCTGGGTGAAAGACCAAAGTAGCCGCGGTCGGGGC
Source organism: Candidatus Hydrogenedentota bacterium (assembly GCA_963674865.2). Classification (GTDB taxonomy): domain Bacteria; phylum Hydrogenedentota; class Hydrogenedentia; order Hydrogenedentales; family SLHB01. The sequence continues at coordinate 689,326 of CAXXYE010000009.1, read as the reverse complement.
GCACGGCCCACAGGACGCTTGTCAGGTCCCACGAGGGTTGGTCGCGATAGTCCTCGTTGTACAGACGATAGGCCGCCGCCATGGGATGGTCGGAACAGTAGTCGAAATCGTGCTCGATGCCCTCTTTGGGCAAACGCGTCTTGATGCCGATCTCGAAGCCGCTGTAGACGATGGGCGTGGGCCATTCCTGGGTAAGCCTCTGCGCAGCGGGAATGTCCATGACCACGTTGTACTCGCGGTGAGACTTTCCATTGAACGGCTCAAAGGCGCCGGCCATCACGGAGAGCACCTTCACCTTCTGGGCAACCAGCTCGCGACCGCTCAACGCCGAGTGTTCGTCCGGCACGGTGTCCAGCAGCCGGGCCAGGTTCGTCGAGAACCCGACTTGGACGATAACCACAGAGTGGTCCTCCTGCGATGCCAGCACCTTTCGCAACAAGACGGTCGCCTCGGGCGCCTGCTTTCCTGAGGCCAATGCGTGCGGGAACCGGTAGTCACCGTCCTTCATCTCCGCCGCCAATCCGAGGAATTTGCCCTGCTTCGGTTCGGCGCCATCGCGCACGACGCCAACGGGCACGTCTCCCCGGCCGTAGAAGGTGTTGAGTACGTCCACAAACGGTCCCGCGAGTTCGTGGTCCTTTGTCACCGTCACCGCGAGCAACTCGCATTCGTTGCGGCTCTGCAGGGCGTGGATGACCCCGAGGGCAAAGCCGTCGTCCACGTCGTTGCCCATGTCCGTGTCGTAGATGACCGGAACTGGCGGCAAAGATAGTGGCTCCTCTTCAATCACGCCCAGCACCATCAACACACTAAGTCCCAGTTCAAACATCACTTCGTCCTTTCCCGTTCCTCCTCAGTTACTCACTGTGATTATGAAACGCGCGTACCGAGTGAGAGGCGGTGTGCCGTCATCCGTCACAGCGCACACCACGTGCACAGTATCGCCCTGGTCCGCGTCCTTTGGAACGACAAACGAGGGCGTCGGCGTCTCTGCATTATCAATGCGTACTCGTCCGTCATATGTTCCCGCTTGCGCGTGGTGCAGCCATTTGAACCGCAATCGGTCGCCGTCGGGGTCGCTTGAATCGGCCGCGCTCAAGGCGATGCGTTTGCCGGAAGCAGCCGACAGGTCTGATCCAGGCGAAATCCGTACAACAGGTGCGTGGTTCGCTTCGGCATAGGTCTTGACGCACCAGTCGGCACGCGCCGCCCAGTCGTTTTGGAAATGCTCCGCCCACCGCAGGATGCTGTGCGGAAAGGCACCGGCCTTATCGGCGGATTTCCACCGGTCGCTTGTGTACGGAGCGAATCGGCCCCCCCAACCTCCGAAAGCCGGGTTCTCCGTGCTGCGCAGGCCAGCAGGTATCAAGTGGAGAAAGGCGGGGCTGTCCCCTTCTGAACGAAATGAACCGTCCCTATTTGCCTCATACATGGCGCACAGAGGCCCATGACCTTCCAGGATATGGTCAGTCATCCAGGCGCTGTCGAAAAAGCGCTGGACTTCGCCTGGCTGGACTTCCGGCCAGCGATAGGCAATGGCGCCGTACGACACAGATCCGCTCTGCAACGTCTGCAGACCAGGCCATTCCGGCTCAATGTAGTTCTTGTAGGTACTGTCCTGCAACGAAATGAGATAGAGGCGCGTCTTTGTCGTGACGTCTTTGATGCGCTCCGGATGCTCCTCCTGGATGGTCTTCAAGGCTCGGGCGATGGTGTTTGGGCCGCCCCAGGCCTGGAGCCATACCGGCGAGTTGTCATCCTCAAGAAGCACTTCGACAATCCGATCCGAACCGGGTGTCGGCGCGTCCATGTCGCCCTCAAGCGCGATGTTGCCAACGAACACCTGCGCACGCAGATACTCGGGGGCGGGATAATCGGGGTCGTGCTGCTTCAGGTTCTCGTAGACTTCTTCGTAAGCATCGAGCTGCCGCTCAAGCCACGAGACGGGCTCCCAGTGCTTCTCGGGATGGTCTGCATCACCTTTCCAATGGTGTTTCGAACTGGAATAAACCAGTCCGCGGACATCCCACTCGTTGGTGTACAACAGGAACCGAACCATGGAACAACGATCATCGACCTCACCGTCGGTCGTCGCGATCACCCGCGGCTTGGCGGGTGTTACCTCTGAATAGCCAGAAATGGCTACACCCAGCGTCAAGGTCAGAGCTGGTAGTACATGCCGACAAGTGCTCATAGACTTGATTCCTCCCGAGTCAGTAGGACCACCCAGTCTTCTGATTGGTCTACGGGCGGCGCACCCAATGCCACGGCGCTTCCGCCCTGAAGACGCGCATCGCCTCCAGTAAATGCCCCCGTTCTTCGGTTGAACCACCGAAGCCTGAAGCCTACGCCGCTGATCATCATTCAACAGAATACGCTTCTTCCCCAGCTTCTCGCGAAGCACCTGGTTCTCCACCTGAAGATATTCGATGATACTTTGCTGCTCACGGTTCAAATGGGAAGCCACGAACAAGACGAGCGGGTGCCAAGGCTTCAAAATGAAATCCAACATCGATGCGAGCACTTCTCTCCCAAGGGAAAGGCGCTATGATGCCCTCAGATTGAGGACCGGTCAATCGGCTCACACTCAAGACACACCCAGGGCGTAACACGAATCGCCGAAGCCGCTTATGACATCGATCGGGCATTTTTGCCCTACGGGTCGTAGGTTCGCATCCTACCCCCGCTGGCGCCAGATCAAACGGCTGGACCAAGATCTTATCACTCCTCGAAAACACTCTCTCCACAGTACCTTACAACATCGATCGAATAATTTGGCCCTGGCCCACGTGGCTAGGACGGAAATGCGCCATACGGAAGCGAACGACGGGCGACGCACAGGAGAAGGCCCGCGTCCAGCAGCTACTTCGCTGCATGCTCGCCCTCGATCTCGGCCGAACGCGTGAAGCTCAAATCATATCCCGGCGCGAGATCCGTCAAATAGGCGAGCCGGCGGCCGTCGTTGTCCGCGTCAGGCAGGGCGACGGGCTCGGCGAGGGTGAAGCGGGTGGGCTCCTCTTTAGCCTCCTCGACGGCGATGATGTGGACGGGATGCCGCATGTCCTCGCCAATGAGGGCGATGCCGGTGAGGTCGCGGGAGCCGAACTGTCGGCCATAGCCGCGGAGCCGTGTGCTGGTGGTCACCACGTTGCCGGCGAGGTCGTCTACGATAATCATGCCGATGGTTGCCGGGCCGTCGAACCGGATGGCGCGGCCTTCTACTTGCGTGGCCGTGTAGGAACCGGAATTGCCGCCGCCGGATACAACGGCCACCGCACCAGCGAGCTGCTCCGGCTTGCGAATCCGGCGATCCACGGTGACCTCGTTTGACGTGCAGTCCACGGAGGTGATGGTGTAGCGGCGATTGTCTTTGGGCCGAAGCCGCTTGCCATTGCACGCGAACCGCTCCTTGTTCGCTGCGAAGGCGTGGATCAACTCGCCGCCCTGCGTGAGCACCGCCTCGAATCCGCCGTCGTCTTGGATAACCACCCGCCAAGTGCCCTCACAGGTTTCCACTTCGTAGACGGCCGCGCCCTCCCGGCAATCGAACGCGGCGGACTGCACGACGTCCGAATCCCGGCTGGGAGCGATCACGGCGGGGAATCGGCTCTCGGAGGCCCGGTTGCGGACGACGACGAACTCCATGGAGGCCGGATAGTCCGGTTTCACCGGCGGCTCGCCATCGCAAACAATGACCTCCGGAGAAGCGGGCATCCAGTAGGCAAGGCGGCAGTCATCGCGTCCCGCCCAGCGCGCCGACCACACCCCCCCCGCGCGGTAACGGCGGACATTGCGAAAGAAGTCGTATCCGCTGGAGTTCTTCGTAGTGTCCTCGCCCCAGGCCACGTCTTCGCCGAGAAGCGTCCCTCGCTCCTGGGCGGAAACGAGTTCGAGGCCCTCCGTGGTGAACGCGCCGAAGGGCAGGCCGTGGAAATGGTAGTCGTGGAGGCCACCGCCGCGAACGCGGAATAGATCGACGAGGAAAGACTCATCGCCCACGTCGATCATGGCCAGCGTGCGCTCGTAAAGCTCCGTGACGCCCGGATAGAGGTTCTTGGCCGCGTGGGCGCGCATCACGCGGACACGGGATCCCGCCGCGAAAGAGTCCAGGAAGCCGGGGGCCTTGTGATTGGCCGAGCGCTTTTCGTCGATCTCGACGACGTAGTGGGAAGGCATGCCGCGCGTGAAGCGCTCCCCCTTTTCATTCCAGTGGGCGGGATAGCCCATTTCGGGGAGGAAGGTCCGGCCGTGCGCCCAGTAGTCGATGGTTAGGCGATCGTGATGGCCGTGCCAGGCGTTGGGCGAACCGTAGTAGAGCGTGCCGGCCCGGCGGCGATCGCCCTCGCCGGCTTCAAAGACACCAAGCCCATATCCGCCCAGGTTGCGCGTTCCGAAGGTTGTGAGATCAGGCGCAGACGACGCGACCTCTTCGACCTCCGTACGGTCGAGTGCGTCGCCCCAGAGCGAGTCGCCGAAGGCATTCTGCTTAACCAGCAGTTGGGCGCACTGCGGGTCCTTGAAATGCTTGAAGCCGAACTTCAACACGGTTGGACTGATCAGCGGCTCGCTCGTGAGGATGGTGCCGCCGCAATCGCCGATGCGCGGGGCGTGCTTGCCCGCGACGGTGACGTTGTAAGGAAAGTGGATAATCCGGCGCCATCGCGGCTCGGCGGCGATATCCACACCGAGTCGCACAAGCATGTCGGCCAGGTTGCAGAAATTATCGTTCCAGGTGGAGCTGTATCCTGGGGCGCTCTCGCCCCCCGCGCCGTCGCGATCGAAGCCGTTGTGCAAGATAATGCCGACCTCGCCGTCGCCGTAGAGCAGCCAATCGAGCATCTCCTCGGTGGTAGGGCCGTAGGCCGGATCCTGGTTGTCGATGACAAGGGCCAGTTCGGCCAGCGTGGGCTGATAGTACATGTTGCCGCGAATGCGCCCTTCCATCACGTCACGCGCCATGAAATGCAGTACTTTCTGCTCGAAGTCGCGCTTGAGATCCTTAATGCCCCGCTCCGCGAGAAAGCCGGCCAGCGCGGCATCCTCATCGATAGCGTCGTAGACTTGATCGTAGGCCCGCGCGACCCGCTGGATGGTGCGGTTTTCCCAGACGTAGTCGAAGATACGCCCGTTGATTTCAGCGGGCCATTTACCGTTGTGGTACGCCTGCGTCGGATAATCCATGCGGGGGTAAACTTCGGTAAAGCGGCCGAGCATGACGCCGAGTTTGTGCGCGTACCGCGCGTCGCCCGAGAGTTCATACGCCTTGCCGAGGGCGTCGATGGCGCCCATGATATCGGCCTTCCAGCGCTGCCAGAAGATGTAATATCCGACGAAGAAGTACCGATCGCCATTCTTATCGACCCACCCGTTGCCGTCGTCCACGTAAGGCTGCGTGGTGTCGAGTGTTTCTTTGCATCCCCCCTTGAGGTACGCCTCGAAATCATTGCTCGGATACACTTCGCCGCCCACGGGACACGTGACCTTGAACGGCTGATCGCTCGAAGTGAGCCAGGGATAATGGCCGCCCTCGCGAAAGACCGCCTCTCCATGAACCGGACATCCCACCCCGAAGCGCACGTTGAGCGCGCGCGGGATCTCCGCGTCAAGGATAAAGTCCCAGAGTTCCTCGTCGGACATATCCACCCAGCGCGCCGCGTCCTGCTCTGCCTTCTCGCGGATGCCTATGGCCCACGCGTCGGTGCGGCAACGCTCACGTGCCGGCGCAACCTGCTCGCGCGTGTGCAATACCGGCCCCTCCTTGGCCAGGCCGGCGGAGCAACACAGGCCGGCGGCGACAACAAGCATAAACAAGCGGCGCATGAGCATTATCTCGTCCTTTCCTCGGATAAGGTGCGCTCGACTTGGCGGCGTCTCGCGCCGAGGCACGTCATTCCCGCCAGAGAGGTTACGCCGTCGGAGGCGGAGCGTCCAAACCCACTCACGTGTCGCAATCGCCACACAATTCGACGGCGCCGCGCACACGGAAGGCGAGACGTCTGCCATGGCCGCAACCGCAGCACCGGACAATTACAGCCCCTTTTCCATCATTGAAACGTCTATGTGGAAAGCGCCCTTAACTGTTCTCCAAGCCGGCTGCTAAGCCGCCAATTGAGTAGTCCGTTTACTCCTCCAATCGCCACGGTTGGACCTCGACGAAGTTGCATCCCAGATCCTGGTCGAGCAGGCCATAGGGCACGTCGTCGGTGATGGTGAGCGCGGCGGTTTCCGCGGTGGCGTCGAACACGACCCGCAGGTAGTTGATCAGCACCTGCTGATGCGCACACGCCTCGACAGAGCCGGATTCGTGGCTTTCCACCATCGTGTGGAAGCTGTGCTCGGGCACGCGATCTACGCCATCGAGACGCAGCGCGATCCCGGCTTTCTCACGATGGGTCCAATGGGCCACGTCGATGGCCAGCAGTTTGGCCACGTACCGACGTCCCGGCTCCAGTCCCGTGACGGTTTGCCGTAAGGTGTTGCCGCCTTCTGCCTGGCGCGTCATGCGAACGAGCCGATCGCCCGTAGTGGTCTTCCAATAGCGTCCCTCGATCCAGCCGAAACCCTCGATTTGATCCGGCCGGATGCTGTCCTCGGCGGCCGCTTCCACGTCCCATCCGTCGAGGCCCTGCACGAAATCGCCGTTGCGAATATGGCGAAGCTCGTAGGGGTCGGTCGTGAACGGTTCGGTCTTTCCCTCGATGCAGTAGTGCCGCATGAGGCGGTAGGTCCATTGCAGCACGTCCGTGTCGGCGTACTGGGCCGTCCAGGGAATCACGCCCGCCAGATCGGCGAGACTCGGATGGGTGGCCATTACGCGGAATTGCCAGTCTAGGAACACGCAGAAGTCCGCTTGCGGATTCTTGCCGAGGTTGGCCGGCACGGCGGAGAAAATGCCCGGGCACATGAGCACGTAACGGCCGATGCCCGGCTGCTGGTTTTGCCATACCTGCATGCTCTGCGCGAGTTTCTCGACCACGTAGATCCGGGTGGCGATCGCACTCGGCCCTTCGCTCAGGTAGTTTTCCCACACCAGGCGATGATCGTACTTGCGGATGACATCTTGGAAGGCCACCCCGGGCTTGTGCAGGAATAGTTCGCCGACCCAGGCGTAGAAGCGCCGGTTGCCCCAAGGCGGATACTGACTGAACTTGTCCAGGGCGGCGGTCCATTCATCGAATTGCTGGGCCCAGACATTGGCGAATTCGTCGATGATGATTCCACTGGACAAAGGATGCGTGCTGCCGGGCTTATCCCGCCACACGGCGTACACTTGATCGGCGAGGATAGGGGGCTCCTCGTGCAACCCTTGGTGCAGGCCCGGCAAGGGCTCCCGCACGATCCATTCGCGGCCATCCCGCACCCATTGCCGCACGACTTCATCCGGTTCGTTCAGGGCGGTGTACGTCCGCCCGTTGTGCTCGAAGGGATCCGGGTCGATTTCCTTGACGAGCGTATTCACGGCGGGGAAGACGTATCGCTCGAAGAACGTCAGTCCAAAGGGGCCGTGTTCCGGAACGTCGATTACCGGCGGGTAGAAACAGAAGAGCAGTTCCGGGATCGAGCGGACCTCGACGCGGCGCCCATCGGCCTCCTCCACGCGCAGGGCGTGTTTACCCGCTTCGAGCCTTCGCATGGACTCCAGGGCCCCCGTCCGCCAGTAGCGGCGTAGCGCCAACGGGGTGGCCTCCTCGTCCAGGAACAGCCGGGCTTCGTCCGGCAACGTGTCAGGCCGAGTAACGCTGAAGAACACCCAGCCGGATGTGGGATTTGCGAAGGTGATCGTATCGGCGGCGGGTCCGCAGTCCTTGACGGCGAGTTGTGAAACGAAATTGTTCAGCGGGACGGCATCCGCGTACGCGGGCCCCCGGACGGTGCGGGCCGGCCAGTGGACCTTGGTCTTTGCGGCGATATCCTCGAGCGTTTCGCCTGCCGGCGATATGGTCTTCACCTCAACCGTGTAAGTAACTGCGTCGGGCGAGTAGGGCAAAGGCAACGCGCATTCCGTGGGAGAAGCATCCGGCGCGATGGGAACTCGCGTCGCCAGCACGGGCGTATCCCCACCCTCGGGCGTTACCGTGACCGCGAAATCGCCTTCCAGCGAAATGGGCCGGGAACTCACCTGTTGCACCCGCAAGAGCAGTTCCCGGGCCGCGTAATCCACGGCACAGGTGGCTTCAACGGCCGACATGGATTCGGGATTTAGGGTGAGGGCGCACGGCAATGTCCAAAGGCCCCCGCTCTTTCCCCAGTCGAACACGTCCACCGCGATCAGGACCTTCGCCCCGGTTTTCGCGGTCAAGTTGTCCGCACCAACCTTAATGTAGGGCGTAATGTCAATGCTTTGGAACGCCCGGGCCAGGGACTCGTTTTTCTTGCTCTCCTTGTGGTACCCGAGGGTGGCTGCTTTCTTGCCGTTGACGTAAACAGCCCCGGCGTCGTTGATCCCGCCAAAAGCCAGGTAGACGCGGCGGGTCAACCAGCCATCCGGCACAGTCACCCATTTGCGGTACCAGGCGTGGCCGTCGTATTCTGCGAAGCCTTGGTCTTCCCACCGCATGCCGGCATTCAGGTCTGCCCAATTCTCGTCGGCGAAATCGACGGCCGCCCACCCTTGTTGCTCGCCCGCCGCCTCCGGATCGGTCGAGAATTTCCAGTCTTCCGCGATATCGATGACTTGCTGGCTCAAGGCATTCGGGGCAAGCGCAATCCAGGCAAAGCAGACAGCTAACAGCACATGTTGAGTTCTCATGGGTTGTGCCTTTCAAATAGTAGATCGTGTAGCGTTCATGCGGCCTGGCCCCACTCGTAGCGGTGGCGAAGCCCGCCCAGAGGGGGCAACTCAACCAGTTTCGCGGACGGCGATGGTCGATTCGACGTCGGACGCCCCAGTGGCGTCCCCTTCCAAGGCCCAAGTGAGTTCGGTCCTCGTGATAATACTCGAAATAGCCCCGAAGGATTCTGCGGAGTCGCTCAACATACGGATTTTGCCAAGGGCAATGGTATGCGGTCAGCACCTCTTGGATGCCCATCGACTTGACACGCTGTCGAAACCAATCTCCATAAATGCTGTCTCGATCCCGAAGAATGTATCTTGGCGCCGTGTCCCATGGGAACGCCTCAACGCTTTGTTGTGCTGTCCATTCGGCCGTGGGATTCGCCGTTGCGTTGAAGTAAACGACGCGACGCCAAGCGTGACTCATGATGATAAACAAGAACAGCAACCGAAATCGAATGGTCCGTGCGACAAGAAAGTCCACGCCAACCATGTCTGGTATGTGGTTCTTGATGAAGGTTCGCCAGGCCTGAAGCGTAGGCGGGACCGCGATAGCTGCAGGACGGCCTTGGCCTGGTCCTGAATGAAGTCGCTCATTGCCGTCTTATGGACGCAATCGGTCCGGGTCGCCAACGCATTCAGGATCGAGGCTGACGATGGCGAGCATTAGCCCCTAGAATCGGTCCCAGGTTTCTAAGCACATAGATGGTGGTTGCGCTTAAACATGAAGAAGCACGAGGCTTAAGGGGCCACCGATCTTCATCATTTGGAATTTCCGCCATAGTCGCCGCCGCCGTAAATTATTCCAGTGACATGCTCAGAATCATAATCGAGCAAACCTGGATACATTTTCGCGTCCCCTAGATGCTCAGCTACGACCATCGCGAGGCCGCGTAACACTCTTGAGAGATGAATTCAAGAGGGGCGTGGGGGAGAGGTGCGTCGAATGCGCAACGACAGGCTCCGCGAGGTGACGAGGCTTGTTGCTCTACCGCGTCAAGTCGGCCCACATTCCATGAGCAAAGTGGCCAACATGCCAGTGAATTGGCGACGTTGCACATCGACTGAGTTTCCTGACCTTACAAGATATTTCTAACACAGTCGGAAACCGGCTCGTGATGGACGCGGGCTGCTTCATATGGGAAATGTCGGCTGGAATGAAAGCCACGATACGAATTCCAGCCATCGGGGCAGGTGATCTCGCGAGAGAACAGGTGTAAGATGCCGCTGTTCTATTATCACTTTCTTAATAGGATGTAGGAGAAATACCCATGCTCAAGCATATCGGCATCTCTACAATCATCGGCTTGGTTCTGGCGGCGACCGCAATGGCGCAGCCCACCTGCGAAATCGTCTGGAAGGCCGAGGCGAAGGGGGGCCTATCCGCGCCCAATGCGCTCATCGATCCAACCACCGGCCAAACCTTGGGCTTCATCGTTGCCGAGCGCGATACCGGGGTGGTCCGGTTTGATCTCCAAGGCAACCGGGTCTGGGAATACCCCATGGAACCGCCGGTCGGTCCCTCGCCGGCCGTGGCGGACCTCAATGGCGATGGTCGAGAGAATATCGTGGGGGTCGATAGCAAAGGGAATGTCGTTGCGCTCGATGCCGATGGCCAGGTGCTCTGGAAGGGCCGGGCACCGGCTGGGGTGGAAGGGGAATCCTGCCCCGCCATTGCCGACCTCGACGAGGACGGTTCGCTGGAGGTGCTGACCTGCGATACCTCGGGTACCATTTCCTGCTTCGCCTCCGATGGCCGGCCGCGCTGGCGCTTCTCGGCCGATGGCACCGAGATGGGCCCGGTGCTCGTTGCGGATATCTACGATACCCCCGGCCGAGAGGTGATCGCCGCTTCGCACGACCAACACATCTATGCCCTCACGGCTCAGGGCGAATGGCTCTGGGATATGTTTTGCATCGATGGCATGTTTCCCGCCAGCGCGCCGATTTTGGCCGATACGAATGGGGATCAGGTACCCGAGCTCTACCTCGGCACCTGCTGGAACCACCTCTTCGGCATCGACCTGCAGAAGCGCGAAATCTTCTTCGCCCAAGATACCAGCATGCATGTGAGCATGGCGGTGCAGGGCGCCGACCTCGATAACGACGGTCGCGACGAGATCGTATTCGGCAGCAAAGCCGCCATGCTCTATTGCTATGGCGATGGCGGCATCCGCTGGACCCACGACCTCCCTGGCAGCATGTTTTTATCGGGCATGCTCTTCGCCGACGTGGCCGGTGATCCCACCCTCGAGGTGCTGGCCTGCGGCGGCAATCGTGCCCTGAATATCCTTGATGCAAAGGGCGATCTCCTGGTTGCCCATACCTTGCCGGTATCGGTCCGCTCCACCCCGATGCTGGGCGATTTCGATGGGGATGGGAACCTGGATATGATCGCCACTGCGGCGCGGGCCCCCGAGGGGCAGCCCGGCATGGCCTGGATTTCCCTCGCCGTGCCCTACTGCGAAAACCCGAACAATCGCCTATGTTTAATGAACGATCGTGCTCATACCGGAATGGCTCCGGGCGCCAAGACCTATCCCCCGCTCCCGGCCCCCCGCCGGGAGCCCGGCGCCAGCCAGGCCTCGGTTGCGGAGGTCGGCGAAAACCGCCTTTTCGAAGGTTCGAACACCTGGCGCTTTGATGTGACGAATTCCGGAGAAGACCGCCTCGCATTCGTCGCTTCCATCGAAGGTCCCGACGGCCATGCGCAGCGAGGCGTCCGGCACATCGGGAGCGCCCGCGAGCGCACGGCAATCACCTTCCAGACGACCCAGCCGGGGGCCTATCGAACCTCCTATGCCCTGCTTGAACCGGATTCGATGAAGGAGCTTGCGGGCGAAACCCGGACGATCTCCTTCGCCGGATTTGAGGGGGATAAGCACTTCCTTAGCGCCGAGGTCTTCCCCGAAATCGAGGCGCAACTCATCTCATGGCGCGAGAATAACCTGGTGGCCGCGGATTGCATGGAGCGGGAATTGCTCGCCTGCAAAGGGATTCTCTCCGCCTTGGATGGAATGGAGCCCGCCAGCCGCTCCGCTCGCGCGGTCGACCTGCGCGAATCCGCCTTGCGCCTGCGGACCTTGGTGCGCGCCGGGGCGGCCCTGGCCCCCTCGGGAAGCTTCTTCACCTGGGGATGCTCCCCCTGGGCCCATTTCGATGGCCAGGCAAGCTTGCCCGAGCCGGACGATGCCATCGAGGGCTTGCAGGCTTTCCTATGCATCGGCGAATACCGCTCGCTGGCCCTCAACCTCACCAATCTCAGCAACCGGTTTCTTCATGTCCGCGCGCTCTGCGACGAAATGGAAGAGCCCGACGGCACCACGGTTTCCGCGCGCCCATACATCGAATTCCGGCAGGCGGTGACCAGCGCCGCCCTACGCCGCGAAGTGGTGGCCGATGCCTTGCCTCGGCTCGACGAAGCCCACCTGCTGAGTATCCCTTCGCTTGAATCCAGCCAACTCTGGATCACGGTCAATGCCAAGGACCTTGCCCCCGGAACCTATGTGGCCCATCTCCGCCTGAAGAGTGTGGAGACGGACCCCACCGAGATCGCCCTGCCCATCGCCATCACGGTGCATGACCTGGCCCTCCCGCGCCCGCACCCCCTGCGGATGTGCCTATGGCCTATGGCCAAAGGCGACCTGGATATCGAGAACGACTATGTCCTCGAGGACCTGATCGAGCACGGTTCGACGGTCTATTTCGGCCAAGCCCCGAAAGCCACCTGCAATGCTCAGGGAGAATTGGTGGACAACCTGGATTTCACTGAGCACGATAGGCTTATACGCCGCTTCTTCCCCCACGGCTTCATCCTCTTCATGCACCCCATGCCGATGCTCTCCGGCGAACCGATGCTCTCCGAGCCCTGGCGCAAGGCTTATGTGACCTATCTCCGCGCCTGGGTAGCCCATATGAAGGAGCTCGGCTTGGACTACGAAGGATGGGCCCTCTATCCAAGCGACGAGCCCTCCGCGGCCACTTCAAGCTCAACCTTGCTGATGGTCCAGATGGGCGAGCTCATACGCGAGGCCGACCCCAATATCCTTATCTATACCGATCCGACCTGCGGTACCACCTTCGAGAGCCTCGAACTCTATAAGCACCTGGTGGATATCTGGTGCCCATCGAACCAATTGCTCGACCGGTTCCGCGACGGATTTCTCAAGGTGGCGCGGGCGACGGGTGGCGAGATCTGGAACTATGATGCCCGAGGCCGGGCCAAGACCCTCTCGACGCTCGCCCACTATCGGTGGTGGTTCTGGAATGTGTGGAATCAGAGTTTCACGGGCGCAGGGTGGTACACCTATTCACACCATGCCCCCAATCAGGACCTCTGGGATGGTCCCAATCCCTCCGGCGACTATTTCTGCACCGTCTACCCCGGCCCCGGTGCCGTGGTCACCAGCAAACGCTGGGAAGCCACCCGTGAAGGCATTCAAGACTACGAATACCTTTACCTCCTCCGAGAGGCGATTCGGGAGGCCCGGGAGCGTGGCGTGAGCGAAGAGCGCCTTGCTGAGGCCAACGAGCTCCTGACCAACTTGCCGGTGAAAATGGAAGAGACCCTTCGCAGCTCCGGAGAGCGGCTGGTGCCTACACCGGACAGTGTGGTGGTCTACGAAGAAGTGTCCGCCCGCATCGACGAAGCGCGCGCCCGCATCGTGGCCGCCATCCTGGATGTGAAACAGATGACCCCTTGAGTTGAATGAGAGCAAGGCAGGGAGTTCCCCCAAGAAATAGTGGCACTTCGTTGTAAGCTCTTTACGTATGTTGTGTGACGGTCGTGTGGAAGTAGCGGCGGCAGATTCTTGGGGGATCTCTTTGCCCGTTGAACGGGCCTCAATGTTGGGAGAGGATACGGGTGGTCGGAACTCACGGACATCGTGCGCCGTAGCGACGTCCATGGGCCCGAGGCCGTGTTCGAGGAAAAAGGCGACCTTGCGGCGTTCGTCGGAGCTATGCATGCCGTTGGCAGGTATGCCGCGGACGCGATAGCGGAACAGGCGGACGCCAGCGCGTCGAAGCGGTTGCTCGACGTCGGCGGCGCTACCGGCACGTATGCCGAAGCGTTCCTCAAACAGTATCTCCGCATGAGCGCGACCATCTTCGACCGACCGACCGTCATCGAACTTGCACGCCAACGCCTGCCCGAAACCGGACTGATGGACCGCATCACCCTCGCGGCCGGCGATTTCTACGCGGACGAACTGCCCGCCGGCCACGACCTCGGCCCGCTATCGGCCATTATCCACCAGAACAGGCCAGAGCAAAACACCAAGCTTTACAAGAAGGTCTTCCGGGCGCTGGTCCCCGGCGGACGCATTCTCATTCGGGATCATGTGTTAAGCGCCGACCGGACCCAGCCCCGCGACGGCGCGCTGTTTGCCGTCAACATGCTCGTGGGCACCACCGGCGGCAACTGTTACACGTTTGACGAGATCCGGAAGTCTCTTGATGCCGCGGGATCCGAGCGGATCAACATGATTCAGTTCGGCGAGACGATGAACGCCCTTGTCGAGGCATTCCGCCCCTCCTGAGTCGCGTGACAGCAATGCCGCTTCCCGCAAATGAGCCAAACAAAGTCAAGTCAAGGAAGCGCCACCATCACACAAGTGACTAATATGGTCCTGTTAATGTTTCACGGCGCCGAACTGTTGCATTTGGGATACCACCGGCAATTCGCGTGTCTTGGCGGCCCATCGTTACTTGCCTCAGTGCCAACGAGTTAGCCCATTCCCGCTCATCGGCCGGTTCGTCGTGTGAGCGGCCCGGTCGCCAAGAAAGTGCCACACACGAAACGACACACTTCCCGGGAGTCCGAATCAGGAGGCCCTATGCTATACTGACTCATCCAATGGCGGCGAATTCATGCGGTGAATGTGTTCGGAGGGTTGAGATGGGGCCACGGCGCTGAAGAAAGGCGTGCAACGGGGTTCTGTGGGCTACTGCTCCGTGGTCCTTCTTCGGGATCGGCAACCAAGACTCCTCGACCAGCTTCGCGAGACGCTAAGTTCCCGGCACCATAGTCGCCGAACTGAGCAGACCTACTGCCAGTGGGTCAAGCGGTTCATCTACTTCCACAACGTCCGCCATCCGAAGGACATGGCCGAGCCCGAGGTCAACGCTTTCCTGACTCATCGGGCGGTCAAGGAGAAGGTCAGCGCCTCGACGCAGAACCAGGCGCTGTCCGCGCTGCTGTTCCTTGATCGCCATGTGCTCGGACGCGAAATCGGCGACCTGGGCGAGGTCATCCGCGCACGCAAACCCAAACGGTTACCCGTTGTCATGACCCGCGATGAAGTCAAGGCCGTGCTCGCGAACCTCTCCGGCGACAAATGGCTGATGGCCTCGTTGATGTACGGCGCGGGTCTGCGCCTCATGGAATGCCTGCGCATGCGCGTCCAGGATATCGATTTCTCTCGCAACGAGATTCTGGTGCGCGACGGCAAGGGCGCCAAGGACCGGATCGCCATGCTGCCCGAGTCGCTCAAAGCCCCGCTGCAAGAGCATTTCAAATCCGTCAAGGCGATCCACGAACGCGACTTGGCCGACGGCTGGGGCCGCGTGCTCTTGCCCGACGCCCTTGACCGCAAGTATCCGAAAGCACCGAGGGAATGGCGCTGGCAGTGGGTCTTCCCCCGGGAAAACCGGTGGAAGAACTCGCAGACCGGTGAGCAGGGACGGCATCACGTGGACGAATCGCTGGTTCAGAAAGCGGTCCGCCAGGCCGTTACGGCGGCGGGATTGACGAAGCGAGCCACTTGCCATACCTTCCGGCATTCGTTTGCCACGCATCTTCTGGAATCGGCCTATGACATCCGCACGATTCAGGAGTTGCTGAGCCACAAAAACGTCAGCACGACCATGATCTACACGCGCGTGTTGAACAAAGGAGGCCAAGGAGTCCGCAGCCCCATGGACGGTCTATGAGGGTGGTCTTATGCCGATCCGCATAACACGCTGAGCTAAATGGCGAGACCGGCGGTAAGACATTGAGAAACAAGAACTTGACGCATTTGGGGCGGCGTATCCAAGAGCGCCCTATACGGATAGAAAAGCAAGCCCTGCGTCTTATGCGGGTCAATCTAATTATTGTAGGGCACCATCGAGCGTAACAGCCAGATTCTTGACACCGAACAAACAGGGGAGGAATGACTTATGAGACAAACAGTCAGCCACTGGATTCCGGCGGCCTTCTGCGCCTTGATATCGCTTACTGCGATCTTCGCCTCGGTTGGCTCGGATGCAGGCTGGTGGCGCCCCACTTTTTTCGCCTTCCTGCCAATGTGCTTTCTTTTCGTGGGGGCAGCTACGTCCCGGATGCAGCGTGAGATTCGTGAGCTACGAGACCAAATTGCGGAAATGCACAAGAATCAAGTTGGTTGAGATGGACTCGCCGAACAAGGCGGTGCAGCGGACGGGAGGCAGCTGCTTCGCTCAGACTGGCGTACAAACGTCATCGGCGGCTGGCAACAGAAGATGAGCGTATACGACGAACTCGGCAGTGACTATGACCGGTATCGGAGCGAAGTGGGAGCTCGCGTCGTGCTTGACGTGGTTCATGAAATGGGCGCGGGCCTACGCGTCATGGATCTGGGTTGTGGCACCGGCCACCCCATTGCAGTTCGGGTAGCCCCCTTGGTTTCGACGTACCTTGGGATCGACAACTCGGAGCCTATGCTGGCCGTGTTCCAGAAGAATGTCCCGGAAGCAGAGCGCCGCCTTCTCGACATGTCGAATCTCGAGAGCATCGGTGGAAGCTGGGATCTCATCTTCAGTTGGGGCTCCCTCTGTCATCTGTCAGTCGACCGACAAACGAGCGCGCTCGCTCGCGCCGCTCAGTTGCTCAACCCCAACGGCCGACTGATGTTCACTGGCGGCGAAGAACCGGGCCAATGCAAGGGATCGGTGGGGCCGCACGTCAATGTGATCGATCAATTCAGCATGGGAAAAGCTGGATACACGGAATTGCTTGCGGCCAATGGAATGACTGCTGTGTGGGCAGAGCCACGAGAAGCGGGCAATTTCACGTATCTATACGAGAAGACGCCCAACAACGGCGTCCAGGATACGCTCGCAGATTCGCGATCCTGACGCCGGCCGTTCAGACGACCGCAGGCGGTCGGATGGTTGATACTTCCGCCTCGATAAAGAGGTCCATGTCTGCCGAAAAACGACGCACAAAATGCCACACGGCCACGGATCACGAAAGCGCAGACAGCGGGTAAGTGCTTGAAACGCTATCGGTAACGTTCGACGGCGCCGAACGACTACGTTTGTTGTACCACGGCAAAGGTCTTAAGACTCAGAAGAAGCATGCAGGCGGGTAGTGGCAGCGTCTGAAAAGGCTTCATAGCAAGCCCAATGCGGGACAGCGTTCCCGACGCCTTCAGAAGCGGCACAAGTCGAAAACCAGCCCTCAGAATTGTCGCTCTACCCCATCAAACGGCTTCAAGAATCGACGAACGGAGGCACGGGAAGGCATCATACTACGTGGGGTGGAAAATCGATTCTGGGCCTTGAAACCTGCACTTTTTCCTGCCCACATCATGTCTCCTTATGCGCATCGTCGGTTGGCGGTGCCTTCGGCGAAAGCTCCTGAGATATTTGCAGAAAGTCCGTATAGGACGCTTGTTCCACACTGCTTGCATGTGGTCCCCTGGCATCGTTGTGAGAAGGCGGGATGGCGTTGTTCTCTGGGCCGAAGGCGCCTGGAACGTTACGGGCGATGCTCAACTCCGCGCCAACGGCAAGGACGCTCGCGCTCGACAGCTGTTGTTGGGACGCAAGACCTGCCAGCCACAAGCCGTTACAGCAGCATCCCTCTTGACGGAGTCCATGTGCGTGTTCAGAATGGTCGTTGAGCTACCCCGTGGTCACGCACAAGTCGATATGGGAAATGAGAGCTTCGGAGAGTCGATAATGAAACAGACGCTGCCTAGAACTCTTATTCTCATGCTTGTCCTGGCCGGAACGGCTTTCGCGGCCGGGCTCCCTGCCTTCCCAGGTGCCGAAGGCGGCGGCGCGTACGCCCGCGGGGGCCGCGGAGGAAGGGTTCTCGTCGTTACCAACACGCAGGACTATATCCCCGGCGAGCAAGAACCCATCCCCGGCAGTCTGCGTTGGGCTCTCACCACCGCCGGGCCCCGAATTGTCGTATTCGAAGCAGGTGGCGTCATCGACCTGAAAGCCGCGCTCAACATCACGGAGTCGCATCTGACATTGGCCTGTCAGACCGCCCCCGGCGACGGCATTTGTCTCCGAAACTATCCGGTGCGTTTCCTGGAGACTGAAGAGATTATCGTGCGATGCCTCCGAAGCCGTCTTGGTGATCGAGCCCGACTCCCGCAAGACGCCATCGCTGTTAAGGCGCCGGCCGTCAATGTCATTTTTGACCATTGCTCCGCGAGTTGGGCCATCGACGAAGTGTTCTCCGTCAACGTCGACAAGTCCGCGAGCGTGACCATCCAGTGGTCCATCATCTCGGAAGCCCTGACCAACAGTTACCATCCCAAGGGTGTGCACGGAAACGGCTCCATTCTAGGTACGGCGGGCACCGTGAGTTTCCACCATAACGCCTACGCCTTTAATTACTCCCGCAACCCCCTCATCGGCGGCAAGAACCTCCGGTTGGATTTCCGCAACAACGTTATCTACGACTGGGCCGGCCCGGGAGGGGCCGGTTACGGTTCGAGCGCGGGCAGTCCGCAGATCAACTTCATCGCGAATTACTACAAGCCCGGTGCCGACACGCGGCATCATCTCGAGGGACATTATTTCGCCCACTCCCTAACGCGTTCCGACAGCATGCCCATCGATCTCTATTGGGCGAAAAACGAGATGCTTGGTCAAAAGGTCCACAGAAAGAACAACGAGCTTCTTGTCCACGTTCCGGACTGGCGGACGTATATCAACTGGGCCGACAAAGCGTTCCTATTCGACGGCGTGCCTATCACCACCACGTCGGCCAAGAAAGCCTACAAAGATGTGTTGAGTAAGGCCGGCGCCACGGCGCCGGTACGTGACGCGGTAGACACTCGCGTAGTCGAGTGCATCCGGGCAGGTACGGGGCGGCTGATCGATTCCCAGGATGAAGTCGGCGGCTGGCCGGAATACGCGACGGGCGCGGCACCCACCGACGGCGACCGAGACGGGATGCCCGACGACTGGGAGAAGGAGAGGGCACTCGACCCGGACTGCGCTGAGGACGCATGCGGCGACCGCGACGGGGACGGCTACACCAACATCGAGGAGTATATCAACGGTCTTGTTCGATAGGCGGTCTTTGCAGATCGTCTTCGACAACCATGGCTCGAAGAACGGGAGGCGTCGTGCGAGTGGGTCAAAAGGTGCTGCTTTTAGCTATCTTTCTGTTTGCCTCAATCAGGAATCCTGCGGCTGAGGAGAACACTGTGCTGCTAACGACACAGTTCCACGAAAACCCGCTGGTAGCCGGTTGGGAGGGGAGGGGATTTGGCGACAACGCCTTCCTCGGGGAGTGGGCGAACGCGGACAGCGACGAGCCATACCTGGCTTGCCAGCAAGGTTACTGGTTCAGTCCTGCCATTCCCGTTCAGCCGTACCAGTACTACCGGTTGCGGTTCACGTCAAGGACGTCAAGCGACAGCTATTGCGCCGCCGTCTTCTTCGACGCATCGGGCGCAGAACTCGCGGCGGATTGCTACGACAGTGTCTTCGCCTCGGAGGATTGGCATGCAGACTGCGTTTGCTTCCGGGCGCATGCGCTGGCGGCACACGTACGAATCCGCTTCCAACCCAGGGCCCAGCCGCTGCATATTCGCGAGGTCAGTGTGCAGCCTGCGAGCGCGCAGCAAGTGAGGCAATGGGCGGATCATGTGGCGGCGGGGAATCCTCCGTTGCGCTACGAACCGCCCCGGAAGCGGTGGCGACATCTCGGGGCGACCATGAAGACGCTGGAGGCCGGCGGCGACCTTCGCGTAGTGCTGCTCGGCGACAGCATTGCTAACGACACAGGCAATTCCGCGTTTGATGTGCTGCTAGAACGAGCATATCCGGGGAGCCGGATTGAGGTGGTGAATTCCGTACGTGGAGCAACCGGATGCCCCTATTATAGAGAAGAAGGGCGTGTGCAGGAATACGTCCTGCGCTATCAACCGAACCTTGTCATCATCGCCGGATTGAGCCATAACTACAACGTCGAGGCTATCCAAAGCGTTGTCGAGCAGATACGCGCCGCGGCGAACACTGATATCGCGGTCATGACGGGAGCGGTCGCGTCAGAGGACCGGTTGAGAGAGCGCTACGTAGAGCGATCGGGGCAGCCGCTTGATGCGGCCCGGCGGCACGTCGAGACTTTCCGCCCGCGACTGCAACGCATGGCCGAAGAGGAAAAGGTCGAGTTCATCAATATGCGGGAACCCTGGGACAACTTCATCGAGCAATCGCCGCGTCCCCATTCGTGGTACCTGCGGGATGCGGTACACGCCAACCGTCGCGGGAAACAGGTATTGGCACGGATCATTCTAGCCTATTTCACGTCACGCAGTGCGGGGGAGGAGCCGTCTCAATCGAAATGACGGGCGTACTCCTTTGGAGTGAAGTGCCCTTGCGCTGACAGGTCATTGTCGAGTTGAGTGCAGAACCGGGGAAACGGCCTGCGCCCCCGGCTTGCGGAAGCAGCGGCATGCTTTTCGAGACGCTGCGCTCCCCCGCCATTTACCCTGGCGACAGCCTCGCCACCCTCAATTCCGTCATCGCCAACCCCGACTCCTACATCGGCGCGAGTTGTATCCCGCCCTCTTTTAGATAAGAGAGCATGAACTGGTCTTCAAGAGTAGGTTCGGCACTCAACCCGTGGTATCATTCACACTAGGTTCAGGTACCCACTCCGTAAAGCGCCGACTTCAATAGATGCCTGCGTGCCAGCAAGTACAAGTTTCCGCAAAGCACAGGAGCAGCAAACAGTGAAGTGCGGAACCCTAGCATCCAGCGCTTTTGTTCTTGTGTTCAGCGGCCTGGTTCTGGGCTTGGGCTGGGCCGTACGTGGCGTGTTTGGCCACGAATGGGGCGCGTCTTGGGCGGGCTCCATGGGCGCTCTTGGGGTCGTCGTAGCCGTGAACCGCAGAGACTGGCTGCGACGCGCACCCATACTCGCCTGTCTGGGCGGCGTCGGCTGGGGGGTGGGGGGCACGATGAGCTACGGCCTCATGGTTGCGAGCGGACGCGGAATTCACTTCACGAGTGTGGCATACGGTTACGCCATGCTTATTCTCGTCGGGGGCCTTTACGGCTTTGTGGGGGGCGGGCTGTTTGGACTGGGACTGGAGTCAGGGCCTCGGAACGCCGAATGGCACAGACTCATCACGGAGATGGTTGCGTTCGGTTGCCTCGCCTACGTGGTTATTATAGGCGCCCTGGAGTGGCGGATGACGCCGCCGCGCCACGAAAGTTGGGCAGCCTGTCTCGGTGCTTCCGCAGCGCTTGGATGGTTCCTGCATCGTGGAGGATACCACAGGGCTCTGCGTACGGCGTGCTATGCCTCGCTCGGGGCTGGAATCGGATTCTCGTTCGGCAATCTCATACAAACCCTTAACATGGTGATCGGCACCGGAATCAATGGCTGGAATATTATGGAGTTCCTCCTGGGATTCGGAGGAGGCGTCGGCATGGCGTATGCCGTGTTGTCGCGCGATTGGCCGGAAACCATCACCCCGTCTAGAGGCGCGCACTGGGGCGCGTTGTTGTTTCTTGCGGCAGGGATTCCGGTCGTGAATCGCGCCGCTGCGTTTTCTATGGACAAGTTTACGGGGGCCGCGGAAAGCCTGGGGATGGTTGATCCCGCTGGCTTCGCAGCCCGTCAGCTCACAACGGCGTCGGGCGTAGTCATTGTCATGACCGCCCTTGTCCTGGTGTATTCTTGGCGCTTTCTCAGTCGCCCGAAGTCCGTTGCGGGGGTCGCGGTTCACGGCCTCCTGTTCATTCACGCCTTTTATTTCGTCGCTTTGAGTGCGGTCAAAAGCATGGTTTTCTACACACCGTTTTCCCTTCGCAACACACGCCTCTGGTATCTCCCCACCCTCCTTGTTATTGGTGTTATCTGGGCGATTTGGGGCCGAGGTACGCCTACGCTGCCGGCCTTGAGGCCCGTTGAGGAAACGCGCCGGCGGTGGACTCTGATCGTGGCGGCAGCGTTGATTCTGCCGGTCGTCTTCGCGCTTGTCGCCATCAATACGCATCCGTTTCCTCTGGAGCCCTACTATGAGCGCTTTGGGACGCCGCACGACCTCTAAACGGCGGCTTCGAAGCACCAAAGACGGGAGAACGCAGGCATGATGATGCCAATCGCCACGAGTTTGATATTGCTTATTCTGTTCTTATGGTCAGTGCCCGCACATGCCGTCACGCTTGCCAATGACGGGGAATCGAGATGGGTCATTCAGGTTGTGGACGACCCAATCCCCGCCGAGGTAACAGCGGCCCGGGAATTGAAGGAACACCTCGAGACGGCAACCGGCGCGTTGTTTCCCATCGTGTCCGGCGAGGCGGCAGCGCAGAAGCGCATTATCGTTGGCCCGGGCCCCGAACTGTGGGCTGCCTTTCCTGAACTTGCCTCCGTGGACTTTGGCACAGATGGCATCGTCATGAAGTCCATGGACAGCGCCCTGTACCTGGCTGGGGGCCGTCCACGCGGCACGCTCAACGCCGTGTATACGTTCCTTGAAGATATCGTGGGGTGTCGGTGGTGGACCTCCACCGAGCGCCGCATCCCCATTACTCCCAAGCTTTCCTTTGCGCCTTTGGATACGGTTTACCAGCCTGCAATCTTTTATCGCGAGCCTTTTTACGTGGACATGTACAATGGCGAGTTCGCCGCCCGCTCTCGTGTGAACGGACATTTCTGTAAGCGCAGCGAAGCTTACGGCGGACACTATGAGATCATCCTCTTCGTGCACACTTTTGGCCCGCTGCTGCCGCCCGAACGTTACTTCGCGGACCATCCTGAATGGTATGCCGAGGTGAAAGGGAAGCGTGTTGCTGATTGGCAGGTGCAGTTGTGCTTGGCCAACGAGGAGTGCCGCGCCGAGTTGACCCGCAATGCCTTGCAGTTGATTCGCGAGAATCCCGATGCGGGCATGATATCGATCAGCCAGGGAGATTCAGGCGACTACTGCACATGCGCCGCCTGCCAAGCGATCGTTGACGAAGAAGGAACGCCCGCCGGGCCTCTTCTTCGGTTCGTGAATAAGGTGGCGGCCGAGATCGAAAAGGAGTACCCGGAAGTATACGTGGAAACGCTGGCCTACACCTGGAGTCGCAAGCCTCCCAACATTGTGCGTCCCCGCCGCAACGTCATCATCCGGATGTGCTCGATCGAGTGCTCCTACGCGCAGCCGCTCGCCACAAGGGCGCAGGATCCCGATTTCGTTCGTGATATCGAGGGCTGGAGCGCAATCTCACACCAGTTGTTCATCTGGGACTACGTCGCCAACTTTCGAAACTACATTCTGCCGCACCCTAACCTTCATGTGCTCGCGCAGAATATCGGTTTCTTTGCCGACAACAAGACCATCGGACTGTTCGAACAGGGTGACGCCCAGTGCCCCGTCGGCGACTTTGTGGAGCTTCGCCCGTGGCTATTGGCACATTTGCTCTGGAACCCCTCCCAAGATGTCGATGTGTTGATAGACGAATTCCTCGACGGATGGTACGGGGCCGCGGCGGCGCCTATACGGGAATACCTCAACCTTGTCCATAAGGCTGTGCAGGAATCGGGGATCAGGCTTCGGTGCTACATGACGGACGCGTCTACTTGGCTAAAGACCGAACAGCTCGGGGAAGCAGTGCGTCTGTTTGACGAAGCCCATGAGGCCGTTGCGGATGCCCCTGTCTACGCCCAGAGGGTGCGCAAGTCACGTCTTGCCCTCGACAATGCCTGCCTGGCAAGGTATCAGACGGCACGCTTCTTCCCAGGGACCATGCCGGAAGGCATGCGCACCCGTGCCGATTTCCTTGAGTTGGCCGACAGGTTTTTTGAGGCTTGCCGGGCCTTCGGCGCAGCGAGGAATCGCGAAGGCGGCGGACGGTATACGGGGGCCATCGAGCTGTACGAGCGCAATGTGCGCACCATGCTGGAGCCCCCACTGCCTTTGCCTCCGGAACTCAATCATGTCAATCTGGACGACGTTATCGATTTCCAGGAGGGTCAGTTCGCTTTGGCCTGGGAAGGGGAATGCTCGGAACTCACCGACGACCCGGCGGCTTCCAACGGGCGGGCGGCCAGGATGTCCACGAATCATTCGCGCTCCGGGATTCAGGTCTGGCTCCCAGGGTGTCTGGCCGAACTCGGGCCGCTTCATTGGTACGCACTGGTGCGATGCGACGCCAAGACGACGACGGGCAACGCGTTCGGTATCGAGCTCAGCGGCATCAACGTGCCGGAGGAGGCGCCTTCGCCCCTAGTTTCCATTGCGTCCGTCGCAGGCAACGAGTATCGGTTGCTTGACTTTGGTACGCACACTGCGCCAGGCAACGGAAGCGTCGCCTTCACGGCACTCAACAATGCAGAGGCGGTAGAATGGATCTGGGTCGACCGGGTGTTCTGTTTGCGTCTCTCGGAGGAGCGTCGCGACGCAGGAAAGTAACGGGGTGAATACGCGACCTGCAGTAAGGGGAAATGGGCAACAACACGATCACGGCCTTTGGCGGGAATGCCTACTGCTACAGCAGGTACGGGGAAGATACCGTCCAGTTTGCCGACAACCCGTCGGACCCGAGCGAATACAAGAACCGCAGGGACCCGGCCACCGGCCGAGGCGCCGTCACCGACCTTGTTGTTGACCGCGACGGCGATAATTACCTCATCGGGGTGGAGCACCTCAGCCACTGGTAAGGCAGGAGATTTCGGGAAGGTGCATATAGAGAGTTCTGGCCTACCGGCGCCTCTGGCGGCACAAGACGCGATGCGAAGAACTTCTGGTTCGTAGGAGGCTCGACGGCGCCTTCGCGCTGTCTGGTCACTGTCGAGCGGAGCGCCGAACTGGCAGCAGCCCCTAGCCTTGCGCGGCGTTATCGTCTTGTTCCTTTTCCTTCCTCAGAGCGTCAATGACCCTCTTGCAGCCCCTAATCGACTCGGCGAGCAGAAGGCCGCCTGTGAAGTGTTTCTCGATTTCCTCGTCCGAACCATATGCGGCCAATGCCTTTTCGTAATCTTCAGCGTACATACCCACGGCCTGTTCCTCGAGGAATTCACAGCGCACACCAAATCCCAGGTCTCTCCAGTAGGGGCAGGACACGTCGGGAAACCGCTCGGGCATCTCGCCAATCTTGCGGTCGTTTCGTTCGACCGCGTCCCACAATATTTCGCGCCCTAGAGGAGCCTCGACCTCTGTCTCTTCGAGCAAACCGTCAAGGTCTTGCATCCCCCAGCAGAAGTCGCCGTGAGGGATCCCTTCCAAGGATTTGCTCCTGCACAGTTCGACCTTGGCCGCGAGCCACTGTCTGGCTTTTTCTTCCGCCCGCGCTTCTTGCTCCGCGAGAAACCGGGCCATTTCTTCTTGCGTAACGCCGAGTTTCTCGGCAACATTCTCCCTTACCCATTCGATATGAGTGTTCGGCAGGACTTTTCGAACGTTCTCCGCTGCCTCGTCGAGTCTGTCCATCTGATCTCACCCTTTCATTTCTCAGGGCCAACGTGAATGTCTCAATTCGAAATCAAGAGCACGCTGATGAGCCTGCCCCGTCGCTAGCTTGAAACATCTAAGTACTCTGTTTCGTAAGTTCGACGAAGTATTCTTGCTCGGCGTTCATGCGGCCTTCAGTTGAGCGTCCGCGGCTCCAGCAAGTCACAAGACAAGAAGAAATCGACCCGGTCACAAGACATAGCATTAGGATGCTGGGCCAAGAGCGCGCGTCGATCTATAAGACGCTGTTCCTCACCGGCCTTCGAAAAGGGGAACTAGCGTCGATAACGGTAGCGCAAGTTCGGCTGGATGAGACACCGCCCTGCATTTGGCCGCGGGCCAAGGACGAAAAGAACAGACGGGGCTCTCGAATTCCCCTCAGACATGACCTAGCCGTCGACCTCAGCAACTGGCTCGGAGAAAAGCTCGTCATGTTGCGCGAGAAGCGCCGGCAGGCAGGCGACCCCGAACCCGTGAAGCTACCAGCAGACGGGCCGCTTCTTAAGGGACCTCAGGGACTGGTGAAAGTGTTGAACCGTGACCTGGCCCTGGCCCGTATACCAAAGCGAGACGAACTGGGCAGGGTCGTTGACATTCACTCGTTTCGCCACAGCTTTGCTACACATCTCTCGAAAGCGGGGGGCCCTCTGAGAACCGCACAGGCGGCATTACGTCACAGCGGCCCGAAGTTGACCGCAAATGTCTACACAGACCCGCAACTCCTGGATGTCAGCGGCGCGTTGGAGGCCCTGCCGGAAATCCCTGTCGAGCCGGTCGCGCCTAGCGTGGGGCAAGTGGCAACTGCTCAAGGGCGAGTCCGAGAGCTTGCACCAATGCTTGCACCAAATCCTGGCGCAGGATGTCTATCAGGGGGCAAAACTGACAAAAGTGCAGGCGAAAAGGTCACGGGGCAGGGCATTAGTAACGCAGCAAGAAAAGACAATAATGACGGGGGTTTTCGCGTCGTGACTACTTCTGACAGCGAGATACAAGAATGGCGACCCCAACGGGATTTGAACCCGTGTCGCCAGCGTGAAAGGCTGGTGTCCTAGACCAGACTAGACGATGGGGTCGCTGAGGCGCGTGTCTCGTTTCGTCGAACGAGACACGGAAGTCTTCGCCGCCCTCCTGTGCGGCGGGGAATCATACCAAACAGGGGGCACCGGTTCAACCTTAGCGCGAAGTCCACAATCGCTGGGCAACTCGACAGCAGCGCGATTGCGGCGGAACAGGCTTGCGGATGTTGGGCGAGGCGTCTACCATGACGCTTCACAAACGGGATATCGAGGATGCTTCGCATGAAGGTGCTCACGTCGAGAGAACGGTTGGATCGGTGCTATCGTCACCGGGAAACGGATCGCCCGGGACTCTACCTGCGCGGAGCGACAGAGGCGTCGCCGCCGCACGCCAGTTACGAGCCTCTGCGGCGTCTGGCTGTGGCGCGAGGCGATCTGAAGAAAGGCTGGGGACTGGGCGGCCTGGCGGAGCCACGGGACGAGACGTGCCGAGTTGAGCCGCATTCAGAGGATTTCGAGCGGCACGTGACGATTCTCCACACCCCCGCGGGAGACCTTTCATCGAGCCGACTTCACGGCTTGAAAGGGCAGCCGGGCCTGGAGGAAACCTATCTGCTCAAGAGCGTGAAAGACGCCGAGAAGTACCTGTCGATCCCGTTGCCGGAGGTCGGGGGAGATGTGTCCAGCTTCTTCGATGCAGACGGCGCGCTGGGCGACCGCGGGATTGTTGAGGTCGGCATTGGCCTCAACCCGGCGGGGATTGTCGCGTCCCTCTTCGGCTCAACGCAATTCGCTATGTTCAGCGTGACGGCTCGGGAGGTGCTGCACGCGCTGCTGCAACGCGAAATGGAGCGCATTATCCGGATTCTCAAATACGTTCTCGCTCAGGGAGTCGGGCCCTATTTCGCGATGTTGGGAGAGGAATACGTCACGCCGCCGCTGCACGGTGCGAAGGACTTTGATGACTTCAACGTGCGGTACGATCGGCCCATCACGGATCTGATCCACGACGCGGGCGGTTTGGTGCATATTCACAGCCACGGGCCAATCAAGCAGGTTCTGCCGTCGTTCGTGGCACTGGGCGCGGACGTGCTTCACCCGATTGAGCCGCCGCCGATGGGCAACGTGACGCCGAAGGAGGCCAAAGCGGCATTACGCGACAAGGTGTGTATCGAGGGCAATGTCCAGATCGGCGACATGTACACCAAATCCCCCGATGAGGTCCGGGCAATGGCGGCCGACCTGATCAGCGACGCGTTCGACGATAGGAAAGGCCTAATCGTGTGCCCGACCGCCTCGCCTTACGTGCCGACGATGTCGGAACGCTGCTACGAGAACTATGCGACGTTGGTGGACACAGTCACCAAAAGTTGAACGGCTCAATAGCAAGGAAAGGGGAGGCCCCTACGAGCAAACCCCCGAGTAGAAGATATCGCCACGTGCCTTCGGCCTAGGCGGATTCTTCTTTGTCCTTCCCCTCGAAACTGTCGGTGAACTGGGCGATCACGGCCACCACCGACGATACCAAGGTGATGATCTCGAGAATGACGTCGATTGGGACCGCGGCTTTCGCGGGCCGGCGTGAGACAGTCTTGATATGCCGCATGTTTTTGAGATCTCCATACTAGCGGTTGATCTGATTGAGGCTCTTACGAAAGAGATCATAGCACGATTGGCTTTGTGTTTCACCCCTGTTTTTTTGAGTGGCTACAACGCCCAACGGGCCCTGTGCAAGCAGGGCGCCCCAACGCGCTGCGGGCGCAGAAAGAAAGGGTGCCCGGTATGGATCAGGTACATATGTGCCACCTAGACAAGGCCGAAGCGTTTAACGAACTCTGCCGGCATCTTGAGATGTCTGTGGAGGGCCTACAGTTCGACCGCTTGGAGGTAACCGGGGAGGAGACAGTCCTCAGGCCAGCCACCGGGGGGATGAAGGTTTTCTGGATCTACTCCGGCGAAGGTGACGTCTTCTTGCCTGCGGGCCACCGGACGAAGGAGGGAGACGGCCACGCGCTGCCGCCCGAATACCGAGCGGAAGCGATGGATGCAGCCCTTGCGGAGCGGCTAGCGCTCTTGGAGCGCGCCCTTTCCACCGTGCGCGCGGAGGCGCAGTCTCCCGTCCAGGCGATTCTGGCGCGGCGCCGGGACGGCGCCTACGTGGGCGATTTTGCCAACGACCTGTGGAAGCTGGAGCACGCCCCGCGGCCTTGGTCGGATGACGAGGAAGTCGACGGCGCGATCTCGTTCCTGTTCGGCGTTTATCGCGAGTGCGGACATTCGGTGAAGAACTCCTCCTCGTATGAACGCGTCATGGCGGGCGACCAGCTCGTCGTAGCGGGCGACGAGCATCTGCGGGTGCGGGGGCGGTTCTCCTGCGTCACGGTGGAGCAGGCGGGCCGCGTCGAGAGCCATGTGCCCGCCGTGATGCGGCTACGCTATCTGCGAGATAGTTCGGGCGGCTGCAATTTCGATTTCGACCCGTTCCGGCGCTTGCCGCTCACGTGGTATATGAACCTGCCGGGCGAGACAGGCGACGGGCTGAATTTCGTCAACAGCCACGTGGTCAACATCGCGAAGGAAACATCGCCGACCCATTTCCACCCTGTTCGGGCGATTGGCGGCGGCCTCGCGCAACACGAGATCTACCTTGTATTGGATCCGGAGACTTACGGACTGAACACGTACGGCCGTCAAGCACGCCTCGTCGTGTACCCGGATCTCCGAGATCCGCGCCGGTACGAGACATTTGAATTGGAGCCGGGCTCCTTCGTCTGCATTCCGCCGGGCATGGGACATCGCGGGATGGATGTGTTCGTCAACGTGATAACCATCCCCGGCTTCAAACCGCACAACGAGTACTACATCGACCGCGATATACACGACAGGAGTGGCGGAACGGCGCCCTGCAACGAGGACCTGTTCGGAATCAAGAACTACGCGGACCTCGAAGCGTTTCTTTGACGCCCCCTCAGGCCGGACTCAGAGTTTTCCCCAGCGGACCTTGTCGGCGCGTTCCGCGAGCCATTCGCATTGGGACGCCAGCCGTTCCATCCATTCGGGCGCGCGATGGCCGGCGACCTCGCCCTGCTGCTGGGAGATCTGGTAGGAAACCGTGGCCACGTGCTTGACCCCTACCGCATAGTAGAGCGCGACGTGTTCCGCGAACGAGAGGCGGCGAAAACGCTGGTAGTGTACAAGGAGCACATCGGTGCGCTTAGTGAGTCGTTCCCCACGCATGGTGGTCCGGATACATAGGTTGGATAGGGCGTAGGCCAAGTCTTCGAGATAGCATCCGTCCCCGGCGAATTCGAGATCGACGATGCCCACGAGGTGGTCGCCCTGAAAGATCAGGTTTCCTCCGTGCCAGTCCCCATGAATGAGGCCGGTTTCGAAATTGGCCCGTGTCTCCCAACTCAGTTCGTTGGCCGCGTCGCGGAGGAACAGGGCAATCCGGTTGCACTGCTCGGTTAGCAAGGCATCGTCATCGCTCTCACGGCGTGCCAATTCGAAGAGTTGTCCAAAGGTGGCTCGGGGCACCTCGCTGAAGCGCCACATGCGGGCGTCGCGTTCGGGCCGTGGAAAATCACGGCAGACTCGGTGAAATTGGCCAAGCGCCCTGGCGGAGACGGCCAGGCTTTCAGAGGAAACCTTCCTCAGCGGATCGCCTTCCACGAACTTCTGAAGCTCAAGCGCCCAGTCGTCCACCTCGACGATGCGTTTGCCATTCTTCGCCGGCTGAATCTCAGCCACGGGGAGGTCATTCTTCTTCAGATGATCGGAGAGGCGATGTTGGAAGCGCAAGGCATCCAGGACATGTGGATCGCGCTTGTAGGTCTTGACGAGGAACTTGCCCACGGAGGTCTGGACGGTAAGCTTGCGGTGGCGCCGCTGGTGCGCCGCCGTCAATGCTTCGGGCAGCGTGACCTCGCCCAGGTCATAATTGGCCTGGATCACTTCGGCGAGAATCTGGCTCGCGCTCGCTCTTTCGCTCACGTAAACGTATTGCCTTCTTGAACGGGGCCGCGCCTGAAACGCCCGTCGCGCCGTACACGCGTTTAGGGGGGGACATCCGGCGATCCCGCAGTCTCTGGAGAACCTTAATTATACCCGTAATCGCCGGCTAACTCGACAGTGTCGCGCTCTCAGGAGTTTCCCATCGACTTCACCTCGTGAAGCCTGTCCAAACGTCAGGTGAGCACGCCCATCTAGCCAAAACCTTTGCCTCCAATGACTTGACGCACGGCGCAATTGGCCGCCCGGCCACCGGACTCATACCTACCTGCGGGCCGTAATCCACTCGATGGTTTGCCTGAGATAGCGCAGGTCCTCCTCGGCGGCTACGTGCGGATCGCCCGCGCCGCAGTACTCAACACACACCGGGCCGTCGAATCCGAGCGCAAAGAGCTTCTCAATATACTTGCTGAAATCGATGTGGCCGTCGGTGAGGCGGACGCTGTAGTTGTACTTCCCGGCGAATTCGACGCAGTTCTTGAAATGGAAATAGCCGATCCGTCCCACAAGGGCGTCGAGGGCCTCGGGATCGCGCTCGCCTCGGCTATTGCTGAACATGTTGGCGGGATCCGGATTGGCCATGACATTATCGCAGCCGATCTTGTCGAGGAGGTGGGCCGTCGCGGCAATGGTGTCATGGATGGTGTTCATGTGAATCTCGAAGCAGATGGTAACGCCTCGCTCGGCAGCCTTGGCGCCGAGATGACGGAACGCGTCGGCCGCGCGGTCGTAATGGACGTCCGTAGCCAAGGCGGAGCCGTTCTTGGCGTAATCCTCGTCGTCGACCCGCAGCGAGCCGGCCGAGCCATTCATGAGAAGAACGCGGTTATCGGCAGCGGCGTCGATGGCGGCGCCCACCTGCGCCACCGCCGCTTCGCGGACGGCGGGATCGTCGTTGATGAAATCCCCGCCGAAATCGAGGCACTCAATGGGCACGCCGTATTCCTGTCCCACGGCTACGCAGCGGGGCAGTTCGTTGACGACGTCTTGGCGGTCGAAATGGCAAGGCTGCAGTTCGATCCCTTCCCATCCGAAGCGCGCCGCATTTCTGAAAGCTTCCTCGAGAGGATAGGCCCGGAATGTATAACTGTGCATGATTGTCTTCATCAATAGCTCTCCTTGTGTTGCGCCGGTGCAGGTTTTAGCACACACGACGGGCCGCTTCAATAGGTGGTTTCTGGCGGAGGCTCAATGCACAAGACATGCGCATGATGACATATGGCGTTCTGCTATCCTAGGTGGAAAATCCTATCGTTAACGATGTGAGCTTGGAGATGGCCAATCCAATGCGTCGACGCGAAAACTACGTGCGGTGGATCATGGCGGGTGTCTTGACGCTGTTTTGCGCGTCTTGCACCGTGCCGCGAAATGTGATCGTGATGATCTCCGACGGCTGCAGCTTCAACCATGTGCTGGCAACGAACTTCTACGAGGACGGCGAAGCCGGTGCCCAGCGCTATCAGCAGACGTTTAGCCTCCTGGCTATGACCACCTATCCCAATGGCGGCGTGTACGACCCGGAGAGCGCCTGGACTGATTTCGATACACTCCTGGAGGGGGCCACCGATAGCGCCGCCGCGGCAACGGCTATGGCCACGGGGGTGAAGACGTACCGGGGAGCCATCGGAGTGGATACGCAGGGCCGGCCCATCCGCAACATCGTCGAGGCAGCCGAGGCGTGTGGCAAGGCGACGGGAGTCATTACGACGGTGCAAGTTTCCCACGCCACGCCGGCGGGCTTCGTCGCACACAACGGGCTGCGCGGCAACTACGCGGCAATCGCGGCCGAGATGTTTCGCGAAAGCGCTGTGGACGTCATCATGGGGGCCGGCCACCCGGCTTTCGATTCAGATGGCGCGTGGCAACCGCCTGAGGAGGATGTGGAGGCGCAATCGGCGCGCTATGTATACGTCGGCGGGGAAGAGACTTGGCGTGATATCCAGGCAGGCACGCCCATGGCGGATGCGGATGGTGATGGAACGCCCGATGGCTGGAGGCTGTTGCAGACACGGGAAGAGTTTCAGAGATTGGCGGAAGACCCCTACAAGCGCGTGGCGGGCGTGATGCAGGCTTTTAAGACATCGCAGCAACAGCGAACCGCTCTCGATGGCAGCCCGACGGATGATGCCCCCTACGAGACGCCCCTCACCGAGACGGTGCCGACGCTTGCGGAAATGACGCGTGGCGCGCTTGCGGTCTTGGAGCAGGACCCCGACGGCTTCTTCCTTATGATCGAAGGCGGAGCCGTTGACTGGGCCAGCCATAATAACGAATTGGGACGTATGATCGAGGAACAGAGTGATTTTCATGGGGCCGTTGACGCGGTAATCGATTGGGTTGAGGCACATGGCGGCTGGCGGGAAAACCTGGTAGTCATTACCGCCGATCATGACTGCGGCTATCTCTGGGGGCCTGGTTCGGATCCGGCGTGGATGCCCGTGGAGAATCACGGCCAAGGCGAGATGCCCGGCGCGGCATGGTACAGTTGGAACCATACGAATAGCCTAGTGCCGTTTTACGTCCATGGCGCCGGCGCCTGGGCCTTCCTGATGCGGGCTACGGGCGAGGATCCAGTCTACGGCGCCTACCTCGACAATACCGATATCGGCCAGGTAATCATGGGCTTCTTCGCGAGTGCACCTTAGAGCAGCAGCGAGGCGCGGACAGCTCTTGCGCCCTTCTTGAAGGTGTATCCCGGTGGTAATCAAGCATGGGAAGCCGGCGCCTACCTCGACCCTCCTTCTCGCTGTCGCTGCCAAGAATTTTCTGTCGATGCGAGTTGTTTCATCAGTAGCCCCTGGAAGGCCTTGCCGGGCAAGGGCAGCTAATGTGGCCGGGGCGCCTGCAAAGGCGACTTGTGTTTTGTTGTTCTACTGTGTATGTTGTGGAGTTGGCCCCATTGAGGGCGTGTCGAGTATTGTGGCGCTGTCCAGGCCCCATGGCCTCCAGCCCCCTCCGTGCGTGGCCCTAACGCAGACTTCCCGATGGGCCGTATCAGACATCGCAACGCGATGCCTTGCGTAAAGGGCCCCGCCATTAACCTTTGAGGTGAATAATGAGTGCTTCGCTATCCCGTCTGATCTCAGCCAAGTCCGGTATTCGTTGGTTCGTCATGGCCCTCTTGGCGGCGCTGTGCGTGTCTTGCGCCACGACCACGACTGAGTATAGCCAGACTCAAACGCCGCGCAAGGGCACGCCGCCCGTCCAAGGTAGCGGGCCGCGCAATGTCATCGTGATGATCTCCGACGGTTGCAGTTTCAACCACGTACTCGCAACGAACTACTACCAGGATGGCGAGGCCGGCGCGCAGCGCTATCAGCAGACGTTCACTTCATTGGCGATGACCACCTACCCGGACGGCGGCGCATACGAGCCGGAAGAGATCTGGGCCAAGTTCGAGAATTGCCGGCAAGGCGCCACGGACAGCGCCGCCGCCGCGACGGCCATGGCCTCCGGCATGAAGACGTACTCGAAGGCCATTGGGGTGGATCCGGGGAAGCAGCCCGTTCGTAACGCGGTCGAGGCGGCTGAGGCGTGCGGCAAAGCGACGGGAGTGATCACGACAGTGGAGGTCTCCCACGCGACGCCGGCCGGCTTTGTCGCTCACAACGAGTCCCGCAGCAACTGCGATGAGATTGGGAACGAAATGTTTCGCGAGAGTGCAGTCGATGTCATCATGGGGGCGGGACATCCCGACTTTGATTCGGACGGTGTGCGCCAACCGCCTGAGGAGGATGAGGGGAAGCGAGCAAAGCGCTATTGGTATGTTGGCGGCGAGGAGACCTGGCGCGATCTCGAGGCGGGCACGCCCATGGCGGACGCCGACGGCGACGGCACGCCTGACGGCTGGAGCTTGGTACAGACGCGGGAAGAGTTCAAGGACTTGGTGAAGAATCCCCCCAAGCGTGTGGCGGGCATCGTGCAAGCCTTCAAGACCACGCAGGAGCGGCGAGCGTCCCTCGACGGGAAGCCGGAGGACGACGCCCCCTACGAGACGCCGCTCATTGAAACCGTGCCGACGCTGGCGGAAATGACGCGCGGCGCGCTTGCCGTGCTCGGGCAAGACCCGGATGGACTCTTCCTCATGATCGAGGGCGGCGCGATTGACTGGGCCAGCCACCGCAACCAACTGGGGCGCATGATTGAGGAGCAGATCGATTTCCACGGGGCGGTTGACGCCGTGATCGATTGGGTCGAAGCGAACGGCGGCTGGGACGAGAACCTGGTTATCATCACCGCCGACCACGACTGCGGTTACATTTGGGGGCCTGACTCGGATCCGGAGTGGAAACCACTGGAGAATCGCGGCAAGGGCCGGATGCCGGGCGCCGTGTGGTACAGAGGCGGACACACCAACAGCCTCGTGCCTTTCTACATCCGCGGCGCCGGCGCGGAGGACTTCAAGGCACGGGCGACGGGCACCGATCCGGTTCACGGCGCCTACCTCGACAACACCGATATCGGCCAGGTTATCCAGGCGTTCTTCGATAACGCATCCTGAGAGTTTCCGCGTATCGATTCAGGCGGGCCTATATCGAGGAGCCAAGCGGCGGGGTGAATATGCGCCGCGCGAGCTACAAGCGCGCTTCGCTGGCCGGTTGTTCAGGACGCTTTGAGCGGACGCGTTCGGAGAGGTTCGGCGGCCTTCAGCAGCGCGCGGCGCGCGGCCACGCCATCGGTGTATCCGATCGCATTCAGCCGCGAAGTGCTGACGTGCGCGCCTTCGCCGACGGCGCCCGCCCCAAACCACCATAGGCCGTCGGGCCGGAAGCGCGCGACGTCCTCGATATCGCGGCGCCAGCTCTCTTCGAGAGCGATGGGCAGGGGCCAGTCGCAGCCGTACGTCCATGTCATGACGCCGCGCGGAAGGTAGTGGACGGGGATACCGGCGCTCCTAGGCTGCTCGATACAGAAGTCCATCATCGCATGGCGGTGACGCCACTTGTCGTATTCGTACGTGATCGCCGTCCAGGTCGGGCAGCGGCCTTTGAACACGTCCAAGTTGATCTCTTGCCCCGCGGCGTAAGGCGTGGCGGCGGTTTCGAGGATGGTCGCGAGCTTGCCGGAGAAGCCGTTGGCGCGGACAGCGCGCTCGATGGCTTCAAGCGTATCCAGGCGGCGCGCAGTGGCGTAGTCGCGCCAGTCGGGGACATCGAAAGGACGCGGATCCAGGGGGCGTCCAAGCTGCTCAAACGGGACGCGCCCGTTGGCCTCGGCCCAGGCGTTATACGCAGCGGCGCGGTGAGGCAGGCCCTTTCCGCTGCCCTCCATCTCGATCTCAAGGCCGTGGATGCCGGGGAAGAGCGTGATGAGTTCCTCCGCAATCTGAACGGCACGCTCGGTGAACTCGGAGCTGTCGGCATCGTACACGCCGACTCCGAGTGGCGCGGTGCCGGGGAGCGTCATCTCATGCATCTCGTAGGGGGCGATGCCGTACTTCTCCGCCGCGTAGATGCTGACCACCGCCCCGAGCCAAACCTTGATGCCTCGGGCGGCGGCTTCGTCGATGACTTCGCGCAAGAGGGCGTTGTCGGATGCGATGACGGGATTGCCGGACAACTGATCGAGAAAGGGCAGGCAAGAGCGGTAGCCCGTCGTGGACCACTTGACGCAGATCATGAGGGAATCCATCG
This sequence comes from Candidatus Hydrogenedentota bacterium, assembly GCA_963674865.2. GTDB lineage: Bacteria > Hydrogenedentota > Hydrogenedentia > Hydrogenedentales > SLHB01. The sequence goes on along the minus strand of CAXXYE010000009.1, from coordinate 653,229 downwards.
CCGCTGCGGCCATATCATCCAGGAGCGTGAGATAGTCATCGCGGCTGAACTGCTCGATGCCGCCGGCGCCGGGCGTGGTGTAGTCCCAGAATCCGTATTCCGCGAGAGTGCTCATGAACGGGCCGCCGAGATGAGTCGCGGCCGCGTTGAGTAGCACACAACGGGGACGGCCCGGTTTACCGTCGCCATCGGCCTAGGCCCCCCAAATACGGGGCATACGCGTCGGTTCGCGCTGGAGTTCGGCCTGCATGAACCGGTGGAGGAGATCGGCCTTGAGTGCCGCGGCGGCCGGATCATCCCACAGGTTTTGGACCTCGCCGGGATCTTGCTCAAGATCAAATAACTCGCCGCATTCCGCATCGCGATAGACGGTTAACTTATAGCGCCGGTCCACGTAGGTGCGGAGGTGGACCTTCGTCGGCTCGTGGCGGTTTTCGACGATGACGTGCTCGCGCACACCCGGCACGCCGCCGCGCCAGGCGTCGAGCTGGCTGCGGCCCTGCATCAGGCCGGGGACGGGAATCCCAGCGGCGTCGAGGAAGGTTGGCGCGTAATCGACGTTGGATTGCAGCGCGGACGACACCCCACCCGCGGGAATGACGCCGGGATACCGGGCGAGCATGGGCAGCTTGATCATGTCTTCATAGTGGAACGCGCCTTTGGCGATAAGCCCATGCTGCCCCAGGAAGTGGCCATGATCCGTCGAGAACACGACGAGGGTGTTCTCGGCGATGCCGAACCTGTCGAGGGCGTCGAGGATGCGCCCGATCTCGCGATCCATGAGGCTGATCATGCCGTAGTAGACGGCCATGTTCTTGCGCAGGTCGGCCTCGGCGACAAGATGCGAATGGAACCCGTGGGGGCCGTACGTTTCGCGGTACATGGAGAAATCGGGATTCTCTTCCTGAGTCTTCTGAAAATGCGGGGGCATCTTGTCCATTTCGCCGGATTCGAGGCGTCCGGGCTGCATATCCTCAGGCCGGTACATGGACGCCCACGGCTCAGAGACGAGGTACGGTGGGTGCGGATCCTGGAAACTCGACCACAGGAAGAAGGGCTTGTTCTCGGCCACGGATCGCTCGATGTTGGCGATAGTCCGCTCGGCCGTCCACACGCTGTAATGAAAGGCTTCCGGGAGATCCCACGCGTGTTTACGCCGGATGCCATCGGGCCGGTGGGGCCATTCCCAGAAATAGTCCAGCCAGTTATCGAGCCCCTTCTCCTCCATCCAGATGCCGTAATGCTGGCCGGCGTGCGATTCGTCCGCGTGATTGCGGGCGACCTCGACGTGTTCGAAGCCGTACCAAGGCCCGTGGAAGCCGCGCCAGAAATCCAGGTCGCGCAAGGTGGGCTGGCACTCGAGCGACTCGCTGCCCGGCTGAGATGCCAGAGGCTGGAAATGGGCCTTGCCTACGAGGCAAGTGTGATATCCGTGTTGCTGGAAGAGGTCGCCCACGGTGGGCACGTCCTCCGGCAGCTTGACGCCGATAGTCCAGCAGTGGTGCCAGGCCGGATACAGGCCGGTGATGATGCTCGAGCGGGCCGGCGAGCAGACGGGATTGCAGGTGTAGGCCCTGTCGAACCGCGTGCCCTCGGCGGCGAGGCGATCCAAGGCGGGCGTCTGGATGCGAGAATTCGTTACGCCAAGCGTATCGAAGTGCTGCTGATCGCTCGTGATGAGCAGGATGTTGGGGCGCTTTTCCGTCATGGCTGCGGCAATCCCAGGCGCTGGTACTGCTCGGGTGGGGCGTCGGTTTCCTTCATGAGGCGGAGCATGAGGGCGATCATGCGCTGCTCGATGTCGGCGTCCTCGATGGGATGCTCCTGTTTGGGATCCTTTTCGAGATCGAACAGGAGCGTGCCGTATTGGTGATAATCCCCCGCCTTCACGGCCTTGCACTTCAGCGTCTTGCAGTCCTTGGTGAAGGCAAAAGGCTCAGCAAGCTCGACGCCGTCGAACTCATCGAGATGGAACAGGCCGCGCATGTGCGTGGGCATGACCGTGTAGTTGTAGAGCGGCTGGTTTTCGGGGGAAACGGGCGCGCGCATGTAGACGTAGCGCCCGTCGGTGACATTGACGTGCGCGCCGTGGAGCCCGAACAGGGCGGCTTCGCGAACGGGGACATCGGCGGCGACTGTCTCGCGCAACGGCGCCCCTTGCATGTCCGACGGGCGCTCAATGCCGAAGTACTCGAGGAGCGTCGCGGGCAGGTCGATGGTTTGGACAAGGGCGTCGCATTCCTCGCCCGCGCGCATGCAGCGCGGATCCCATATAAACAGCGGCGTGTGCGATACCTCCTCGTAGAACGGCTCGATGCACTTAGCCCAGTAGTCGTGCTCGCCGAGGAGGAAGCCGTGGTCGGTGTTGACGATGAGGAGCGTGTCCTTCCAGAGGTCAAGTTCGTCCATGAGGTCGAGGACTTTGCCGAGGTTGGCGTCGCACATGCTGACTAGCGCGGCGTTCTCGTAGCGGCAGTGCTGCACCTGCTCCGGCGTCTCGGTGACGCGGCCATACTTGGGCCAGTCGAACATGGGGCCGTCGTAATCGTGGGGATAGAGGTCCTTGTAGTGCTGCTGCGTGAAATACGGCTCGTGGGGATCGAAGGTCTCGATGTGGAGGAACCAGTTGTCCTCGGCGTGATTGGCACGGAGGAACTCGATGCCATTGGCGAAAGTGCCTGACTGGGGCTGAAGCTCCTCGCGGTTCATGTACTTGCGATTGATCATGTCCGAGCGCCACATGTTGCCCAAATGGGCCGGCAGTTCGGGATCTTTGACCTCGGCCTTCCAGAAGTCCCCCTCCTGGCCGCGGAAAAACGCGAAGGAATTGTAGCGTTGGTGGTACGTAGCGCCGCCGTCTTCCCAATAGTGGTAGTGATCGGTGCTCAAATGCGTGTAGATCCCATTCTGCTTGAGGATCTGCGGCGTCGAGTCGTCGAAAGGCTCGACGGGCCCCCAACTCCTATGGAGGAAGTTGTAGCGGCCGGTGTGGAGTTCGCGCCGGGCCGGCATGCACGGCATGCTGCCCACATACGAGCGCGTGAAGGTAACCGAGCGCTCGGCGAGGCGCGCGAAATTCGGCGCGTGAACCCAGTCGCAGCCATAGGGCGGCAGCATGTGGCGGTTGAGTGAATCGAACATCACCATAATGGCTCTCATCGGGATACTCTCCTTCCCCTTGATGGAATGGAACTCAGCTTACTCAAGGCACACGCCGCATACAACCCGGCGGCGGCTCGTGTTCTGACTTACAATCGACGTTGCTTATCTGGGGATGAAGAAGCGCCAAGAATGAGCGAAGAACGGGGACTGAGGAGCTGTTGAAAAAGTCGCATTCGCCCCAGAGGTTGAGCGAAACACCGGGACTGTCCCAAGCGGAGTCCGCCGTAGGCGGACGCAGACGGGACTGTCCCAGGTCCTTTCGCGGCCTGCGTCCGGCAACTCTGGACTTTTTCAACGGCCCCACTGTCCCAGGTCCTTTCGCGGCCTGCGTGCGGCAACTCCGGACTTTTTCAACGGCTCCTCTGTCCTTGCTTCTTGCCTCGCTTCTCGCGGCAAGAATAAGACGCCATCAGTGTGAGTCATACGACTAGAAGCTATCCCAGAAGCGGATGTGGCCTCGCTTCCTTCCCTGTTTCGAGCGAAGACGTCATGCCCGCGAAGGCGGGTATCCAGAGACGCGTTGTCGAAACGCCCCTAAGACACTGGATTCGCGCGTGCGCGGGAAAGACGGCCTGGTTGGCCTCGGGCACGGCCGCTTCCCGTTGGTAGCCTCTGCAGAGGTCTTGGGATAGCCTCTAGTCTGCCGCGAGCGAGGAAATAGGCGCCGACGTCATGACGCAGTGCTTTTTCGCGGAGGTATAGACGATGAAGAGGCGGCCCTGGTGCTCGACGGCGCAGGGATAAGACCACTCCGGGCCGGCGGCCAGGCGGCCCGCATACCCATCGCGGATCTTCCACATGGCGCGGAAGGACGTGTCGCCCGGCCGGCTCACGGCGAGGGTGAGCAACTCACGGTAGCCCGACGCGGGTGTGTTCGACAGCAGGTAGCGCTGGCCCGTACTGAGTACGCCCGCATACGCCTTCGCCGCGCCGATGGGGAAGTTATGTTCCTGGGGCGGCGACGACGAGCGGCCGTAGTCGGTGCTCAACAGGAGCAGCGCGTTGCCGTGATCATTGCGGACGAGCGCGGTGACTTCGCCGCCCTCGACAATGACGCTAGTCTCGGGATACGGGAGCTGCGCGCCGCCGGGCGCCCGGCCATCCGGCAAAAGGTGTAGCACCTCCCACGGGCGAGCGGGATCGGCGGCGCGGCCGATGGCGACGGCGGGGATGAGGGCCTTTTCTCCCGGCGATGGGGCCACGCGGCCCGCCATGATGAAATGGCCGTCATCCATGAGCACGGGAGCGCAATTCGGCAGAAATCCTTCCGCGATGAATCCCGCGGAACGCCACGCGCCAACGGCCGAGTCCGGCTCAAGGACAAAGATCTCGCATGCGGTGACGAGATCGGGGCCGATCATGTTCGAGACGAAGGCGTAGAGGGTTCCGGCGTGCGAGAGAAAGGCGACGGGCACGTACAGGATGCCCGCGTTGGCCGCGTCACTCGTGATGACTTCGGGGGCCGACCACGTCGCCCCGGCATCCGTGGATCGGCGGCACCGGATGCAGGATTCCCCCGTCATCTCGCCCTCGGGGCAGTTGTACCACGCCGCGAAGAGCGCTCCGTCATGGGCGACAACCGCAGCATCGTGCAGGAAGTTATATTGATCTTCCCCAGCGCGATGCACCACCACATCCACGGCGCCTTCGGGATAGGACAAGCCATCACGCGCCGGAAAAGGTATCGTAGGTTCCCATAGGGGATACATGGATCTGTCTTCCTGTGGCCGACCAAACCGCTCGGGGCCACCGTGCGTGTCTGCCTATCAGGAGGCCCAAGAGCGCAAGTGCCAGCTCCTATCCTCCATGCCTCCCTTCAACAGCGGGGCAACGGCACCACGCTGTTGAGGCGACTTAACGGTACGCGGCACCGAATCTCTGTAGCATTGTAGGTGGAGTGTGTACGCGGACTCTTGACGGCATCATTTGCCCGACTCAAGAGATTCTGCCTCCTCAAAAGCTGAGAGGGCCTGCTCATCCTTGCCCATGTCCACATATATAGAACCAAGCTGCCGGTACAAGATGCCTTGATCCGGCATTAGCTCCAGCCCTGCTCGCAAGATGGCCACGGCCTTTTCATAGTCCCTCATCTTCCTATACGCATCAGCTGCACCCAAATAGGACAGAAGACTCCTCGGCACGAGGTCTATGGATTCCAGGAAGTCCTTCACGGCCGCCTCCGGCCGCTCTAGCGCTAACAGGATGTCCCCGCGTTGTCTGTATGCTTCGGAGCAACGCGGCACTAGCCGGACTAAGGTCTCTGCTGCGCCCAACGCCTCCCGGTGACGGCCCAGTGTCCCGTGCAGCAACGCAGCCATATTGAATGCGGGCGAGAAACCTGGATTGAGCCCAGCCGCCTTTGTGAATGCTTCTATTGCCTCTTCTGCTTGTTTCTCGTACTTCCGGCCCTTCGTCTTCTGACTCATAGACTCACAGAAATGGAACTCACCGAGCCGAAAGTACGCAAGATACAGATAGTCATCGGAGGGACTGTGAGCCAAAGATGTTGACAAGCCAACTACCTTGGACTTATTCGAGGCCGTCTCTCGGGGCTTCGATTTGCCACTGCGCTCTATAGCGTAGCGGAGTATCTTGATCCCTTCGTCCCTGCGGACGGTGTCCGCTTTCAGAATCAGCACTGCCAAGTCACACGACGCTAGTTTCTCTGGGATGTTTCTCGTCCAGATGCTATCCTCTGCAGCAGTGTCGCCGTTAGCGCGGGCTTCCCAGTACGCGGCCTTATCCTCTGGCTTCCACGTATCCACAAACTCCTGACAAATCTGCGCAAGGGCCTGATTCTTCTCTTCAAGTATACTTGTCCCTTTCCACAAGGCCCTTGACTGTCCAGGCGTGTCGAGTAGTCTCTGGATTTCGGTAGCCGGAACTGCGAAATTGAGGTTTTGCCCACCTGAGAGAGACGCCGTTGTCATACCGATCACTTTGCCTTGAGCAGAGAGAACGGCCCCCCCACTGGACCCAGGACTGATCGGCGCAGTGATCTGAAGCCATTGCTGTCCCGAACTCCCCAGTCTGCGATACCCGCTGACGATCCCTTCGCTGAGAGTATTCGTCAACCCTAGCGGGCTGCCGATCGCAAAGACTCTTGAGCCGATGAGCGGAGTCGAGTTCAAGTCCATTCCGAGATAGCTTGGCGGTCTCTTGAGCACCGTGACGAGGGCCACATCGGCTTTGTCATTCTCACCTATGACGGCAAGAACCTTGGCAGTTGATCCATCTGAGAACCTGGCTTCAGCCCTTACCGCAGACCTGATTACATGGTAATTGGTTGCAACGACGCCAGCCAGGTATTCGGTATTGGTCGCGATGTCCCTGTGTCCCACAATGAAACCGGACCCCTTTCCGTTAGTGTTTCCGAGGTCATCCTCTGTGACGATCTGTACCACAAAAGGCGAAGCCGTGGCATAGACCAATTCCGGCGTCAAGTCATGCTGGGACGCTGTCTCAGCGGAGAGCAAAGCATTGGGCATGAGCACGGCAACCAGCCAGAGGACTCCAGTAACTCCAGAAATCGAATCGCTCACGATAACACCTCCGAGTTTGGTCGGAACCTTGCCTGTGCACAGAGTCCCCGTTTCTCTCGCAAGATATCATTCCCCTACCAAGGTGCCACGCTCATCCTACACTCTGCCAGCAGCTATCGACAAGTGCTTGTGTTATCCCTAACGCTGGGTGTAAGAGGGTGCCACCCCATCAATTCCGTGTGTTGCGCGAACTACAAGGCAGGGGATACATGGCCTACAGATCCTTCCCGTCAGGTGTAGTGGGCGACGACTCGGCGCACTTTGCCGACGTCGTTGAAGAACATAACCTCGATGGCCATCTTCCCCATGACGGACTTGTAATACAGGGCGATCGAATCGACGCCCTGCGTTGATTCTACCAACTCGAAATGCAGATCAGGCACCTTCTTGAGCGCCGCTTCCCAGTACCGGCGGACCTGCACCTTGCCGCGGACGGTTCCCTCATCCGTCCCGAGGGCCACCTTGACCATCGGCGTCGTCACTTCGACGTCGTCTGAGTAATGACAGAGTATGCGATCGAGATCGTGGGAGTTCCACGCATCGATCCAGTCCGTCCCGAACCTCTTCCGCTCCGGCAGCATATCTTTTCCTCCTATTGCCCAACGTTCAACCTGGCCGCGTTGCGGGTATCGGCACACCCACCAGGGCCATGGCTATTGATTCGAGGACTCGATACCCGCTATGAACATCATAGGCTAGTAACCAGGAGCCGCGCCAGATACCTGACCAACTCAGCGAGCACTCCCGCTTATAGCGCCAAGCCGCGCCACAAGACAGGTTTCCCCGGCCTGTTCTGTGCTAGCCTAACGTTGGGAGGTCCTCCGGCTCTGCCGGGGGATACTTACTATTTCAGCCATTCGCAGGCAAGGAGAGGTCACGTGTTTGCCGCTGTTCTGTTCGTGTCACATGCTGCTTCGGCGTCAATACAAGAGAGTGGCTTTCGTTCAGCACGGCCGATCTGGCCAGAGGGACGTGAGCAGGAGCAGAACCTATCGGTTCGTTATCGCACCGTGGTGCGTGACGTGCCGGGAGAAACAGTGGTGCTGCGGCTAACCGCCTCGACGCTGTACCGAGTGTTTGTGGACGGACGATTCATTGGGTGTGGCCCGGCAAGAGCTGCGCACAAGTACTTCCGCATCGACACGTGGGACATCACGGGCTTCCTTGGATCGACGCCGGCTGTCGTTGCCATCGAAGTGGCCGGATACAACGTCAACAGCTTTTATGTGCTGGACCAGCCATCCTTCTTGCAGGCCGAAATCATGTCGGAAGAGCAGGTGCTGGCCGCCACGGGTACCAAGGCCACACCGTTCGAGGCAAGCATCCTCTTTGAGCGGGTGCAGAAGATCCAACGCTACAGCTACCAGCGCCCGTTTATCGAGGTGTACCGGCTTGAAGAGGATTACGCCCAATGGCGCACCGACCCGGAAGCCTCGTTTCCCGCGGCGCCGTGTTCAATCCAGCCGGATGTTCGACTCTTGCCTAGACGTGTCCCTTACCCCTCCTTCGCGAAGCGCCCCGCCTCGGATTTAATAGCGTGTGGGACTGTCGAAACGGGCGTGGAGGCGGATACGATCTGGAAGGACCGATCGTTGAGCGGAATAGGCCCCACGCTCGAAGGCTATCCTGAAGACGAATTGGATCATGTGGTTTCGACGGAACTTCAGCGTATACGTAGCGTCCCCGAGGCGTCTTTCAAGAAGGCCCCTTTCTCCTCAATTAAGCTCGGAGAAAAGACCTATGCGTTGGCTGATCTTGGCACCAACTTGACAGGTTTCATCGGCGGCACTATCACTTGCCATGAAGCGTGCCGCCTCTTCTTCGTGTTCGACGAGATCCTTGTTGACGGCGATGTGGACTTCCGCCGGATGAGCTGCGTGCAGGCCGTCGAGTATGACATGCCGCCGGGCACGTACTCAGTTGAAACCTTCGAGCCCTACACATTGCGCTATCTGAAACTGCTAGACGTGGCCGGAACATGTACGGTTTCAGACGTGTATCTGCGGGAATATGCGAATCCTGACGTAGAGAACGCCGGCTTCACGTGTAGCGATGAGCGCCTCAACCGCCTGTTTGCCGCAGGACGCGAGACGTTCGTCCAAAACGCTGTCGATATCTTCATGGACTGTCCCTCCCGCGAGCGGGCTGGCTGGCTTTGCGACAGCTTTTTCACGTCGCGCGTGGCCTTCGACTTGTCCGGGCGTACGTCCGTTGAGAAGAATTTCTTTGAGAACTACCTCCTGCCGGAACGCTTCGAGCATCTTCCGGACGGCATGCTCCCCATGTGCTATCCCTCCGACCACTATGACGGCGCCTTCATTCCCAGTTGGGGACTGTGGTTCGTGATCCAGTTGGAAGAATACGCCGCGCGCAGCGGCGATGACGCGCTCGTGGCTGCACTCCGGCCCAAGGTCTTCGGCCTTTTTGATTACTTCGAAGGCTTCAAGAACGAAGATGGATTGCTCGAGAGTCTCGACGGGTGGGTATTTGTGGAATGGTCCGCGGCGAACAAGTTTGTTCAGGATGTGAACTACCCGAACAGCATGGTTTATGCCCGGGCTCTGGACGCGGCGGGCCGTCTATACGGCGTGGGCGCATTGAAGACGCAGGCTCAACAGGTTCGCGATGTCATCCGCAAGCAAAGTTACGACGGCGATTTCTTTGTGGACAACGCTATACGCACCGACGCCGGACTCGAGATCACGCGCAACCGCACGGAGGTTTGCCAGTACTTGGCATTCTATAGTGGTGTCGCAACGCCTAGCTCCCACCCAGAGCTATGGCGGAAAGTGCGGGAGGAATTCGGCCCAAGACGACAGGAATCCGGAGCGTGCGCGGATGTTTTTCCGGCGAATTCCTTCATTGGTAATATGCTGCGCGTCGAGCTGCTCTCGACGCAGGGCCACTGCGCCCAGATCATGGGCGAGTCCATCGACTACCTGCTGTATATGGCGGAGCGGACGGGCACCCTGTGGGAGAACGTCACGCCCTACGCAAGCTGCAACCACGGATTCGCGTCCCACATAGTCCACACGCTCTACCGCGATGTGCTTGGCCTCCTTCACGTAGATCCCGTCAAGAGAGAGGTGGTTGTGCGCTTCACCGATGTGCCGCTCGAATGGTGTGAAGGGCATAGGCCCGTCGCCGACAAGGCCGTGTCCCTACGGTGGCGCAAGGAAGACAACACGCTTCGGTACTGCGTGCGAGTGCCGGAAGGTCATACCGTGCGTGTGGTGAATCTGAGCGGGATGGAGATCGTTGCCCAGGACGTCGTTGATCTCAACAGGGGACAGTGCACCCGCTAAGAAACTCTTCGGGCTAAACCCGATGGGCAGTTGTCTGCGTTGACCTTGAAGGGTGCATAGCATGCCGATAAGTGAGAGGACGGCGAGGCAAGTTGTCTCCACCAAGGCGGCTTCGCTATGTTCTGGGCTGTGTCGGGAGGGCGCAGGCATGCTGCTTCAGGTTTTTCTTCCTGTTCTGGGATTGCTCACTACCGCCGGTGTCGCGGAGCCGGAGTTGCACGCGGCGGTGTTGAGAGAGTCCTTCCGGCCCCTGCCGGGCCAACTGGCCGAGCGCCTCGGGCAGGAACTGGAGGACGCAGGATACACGGTGGCCTACTTCGGCTATCGCGATCTCTGCGACGCACCGCGTCTGGCTGCGCACAAGCTGGACTTACTGGCGCTTCCGGATGCCTCGGCCCTGCCCGTCGGCGCGCTCCCGGTGCTTCATGACTGGCTGACGCAAGGCGGCGATATCCTCGCGTTCAACGTGCCAATGGCGCGTGAATTGCTCGTCGAGGACAGCGGCGATTGGCTGGAGCGTGCCGAATGGCGCAAGCGGCACCGCGAGGACTTGCTATCCCACGTGCTCGTGCCATTCAAGCCGGGAGACATCGCCGGCTGGGAGCGCTCGGCGGCCGACATGCGCATCCCCGCGCGCTACGAAGTCATCGCCGAGCAAGAATCCCCCTCGGGCCGGGCGCTGCACGCCTGGGTGTCGAATCACAATGGCTGGGACACCTTCGGTTCGCCGCCGATGGACGCCCCGTTTCCGGAAGGCCACACGCTGACGGTGTTCTTCGCGAAGGGCGAACCCGAGACGCGCGAGCTATCCATCGAGTGGCGCGAACACGACGGCTCGCGCTGGATCGCCACGGTGCCGCTCTCCGCCGACTGGCAGGCGTACGTACTGCAACCCTCCGACTTCAAATTCTGGCAGAGCGTGGAGGCGCGGCGCGGCACGCAGTTCGATCCCCGGCATGCAGAGCGCCTCGCCATCGGCCTGTCGAACACGCACACCAACGTGGGCGCGGGCAAACATGAGTACTACGTGGGCGCTTTCGGTACGGCGCCGCGGACGCCCCTGCACGAGGTGATGTTGACGCGCCTGGCCCCGCCCGCGTTGGATACGCTGGCGCCCGAGTACAAGTTTTTCCCGTGCCGCGACGTAGCGGAAATCCAGGTGCGTCGCGATCAGAACTTTGTCTCGGCGGACGCCGTTCCCATGCCGCAGGAAGTCTACTCTTCCCATCCCCGGCCTCGCGGCGCGGGCTTCGACAAGGGCCGCGATTGGCGCTGGACGCCCCTGCTCGAAGCATCTACGGCGGATGGTGAATGGCGCGGCACTCCCGCCACGCTGCTGATACATGCCGACGGCCCTTACAAGGGCGGCGTTTGGGCGGCCTTCGCTATCCGCGATAGGAACTGGTACACGCGGCCCGAAGTGCTCGAACTCGCCGGGCAAGTGGCCGCGAAAATCGCTAACGGCGTCTTCATCCTTGACGGCGGTTCGGATCACTACACCTATTTCGAGGAACAGGACATGCGCCTGGGCGCGCGCGTGGCGAACCTGGCGCGAAAGGCCCGCCAAGTGCGCGGCGAAATGCGCCTCTATAGGGGCCAGGACATCCTCGCGCGTTGGCCTTGGGAGCGCGAGATAGCGCCGGGGGACGCGTGCCGCGTGGAGGAGGGCGTTCCCGCGGCGGAGCGCGGCCCGGGCGAACGCTGGAGCGCTGAGGCCGTGCTGTTGGCCGAGGACGGCGAGACGCCGTTGGATAGTGTGGCCCACGAGGTCCACATCTGGCGGCCATCGCTCGAACCCGCCTACGTCACCGTCAAAGACGGCGATTTCATGCTGGCAGGCCGGCGCTGGCGCGTACATGGCGTCAATTACATGCCGTCGTCGGGCATCGGGATCGAAGATGGGCCCTACTTCGAGTACTGGCTGGGGGCGCGTTCCTATGACCCCGAGGTCATCCAGCGCGACCTGAATCACATCGCCGGCATGGGCATGAACGCCGTCAGCATCTTCATCTACCGCGAGTCGCTCGAAGCACAAAACCTGCTCGACCTGCTGCGCCGCCTTCAGGCCGTCGGCCTGAAAGCCGACCTCTCCTTACGCCCAGGCACGCCGCTCGAATTCCGGTGGGAGGAGATGCGAGAACTGCTCGAGTACTACCGCATTGCCGAACACGACTGCATCTACGCGCTGGATTTGGCGTGGGAGCCCATGTTCGGCAATCACGACGAACGCGCCAAATGGGACACGGCGTGGCGCGAATGGATCGATGAACGCTATGGCGGCATCGAGAACGCCGAGGCGGATTGGAGCTTTCAGGCGCCCCGCGACGGACAGGGCCGCGTCACAAACCCGTTGAACCATTGGACGGTTGAGGACGGCCCCTGGCGGGTGCTGGTGGCCGCCTACCGCCGGTTCCTGGACACGCTGCTCTACGAGTACTACAGCCGCGCGCGTGCGCTTGTGCGGAGCGTTGACGCGAATCACCTGGTGAGCTACCGCATGACGGAGGCCGGCGACCCCACCTTCCGCTGGGGCGAACGCATCCCGCATGACTGGCCATACCTGTCCGCCGCCGTGGACGTGCTCGAGCCGGAAGCCTATGGCCGCATCGGCGATTGGGAACGCGTGAGGCCCGGTTGGTTTCAGCATGCTTATGCCCGCTGCTGCGCGCCGTATCTCCCGATGATGTGGAAGGAGGCAGGCGTCAATGAATGGGCGACGGATCGCCTCTATCCCTCGCCCGATGAGCCGACGTTCAAGGCGAGCTACTACCGGGATCTCTACCGCATGTTCGTCGGCAGCCGGTGCGACGGCGTCTTTTTCTGGTGGTATCCCGGCGGCTACCGCGTCAACGAAAACAGCGATTATGGCATCATCAATCCTGACGGCAGCGACCGCGCCGTCACACGCTGCATCCGGAAACACGCGCGGGCGTTGCTGGACGGCCCTTCGCCCGCGCCCATCGACCGGTGGATCGTTATCGATCGCGATGAACACCCCGATGGCGTCGCCGGAATCTACGATGAGGTCAAAGAAGAATTCTGGCGCGCTGTCGAAGACGGCGAGACACCGGGCCTTCGCACGGAAGCCACCGGGAGCACTACGGCGGATTGTCCCATGCGTGCCGTGGGCAACCGCCCCTACAACGGGAAGAACCCGCCGAAGTACGTGGACGGCATCTTCGACAAGGTTGACGTATACGCGCCCGATGTAGGCTGGATAGACGTGGAAGATCACGGCGACGTGACTCTGCCAACGGGAACTCCGCTGAGACTGCGCGTCACCTGCACCAATCTCGGTGAAGCCGCCTGGCTTCCTCCGCGTAGCGGCGAAGAAACCGGCGGCGTCTGGATCACGTGCGAAGACGCCGGCGGGCGCGTGTCATCCTTCGCGATTCCCGGGGACGTACCGCGCTTCGACAAAGCGGACAAGCAGGAAATCACCCTTCCGGCAGGCAGCGGCGAGTATATTCTGAGCTTCCTCGTGAAGGGCCGCTGCCACTTCGGGCCGCGCTTCCGGTTCCATGTAGCGCATGAAGAGAGGTAGGTGCCGCCATGAAGATAACCAAAGTTGACGCGTTTCCCGTTCCGCCGCGCTGGGTGTTCTGCAAAGTCGAGACGGACGAGGGAATGGTAGGCTGGGGCGAGGCGACGCTCGAGGGCCACGCCGCCACGCAGGTGGCGGCCGTGGGCGAATTGGCGCGGCTGCTCGTCGGCGAAGATCCTTGCCGGATCGAGCATCATTGGGACGCCATGTACCGCTGCGGATTCTACCGGGGCGGGCCGGTACTGATGAGCGCCTTGAGCGGCGTGGATATGGCCCTATGGGACATCTTCGGCAAGTCGCTCGGCCTGCCGGTGCATCGGCTGCTCGGCGGGCCATGCCGGGACGCCGTCCGCGTGTACGGCGGCTGCGGGGGCGGCGAGCCCGAGGCGATACGGGAGCAGGCTCGCCGCCGCGTGGAAGAAGGCTTCTCGGCGATGAAGTTCTGTCCGGTGGACGCCGTGGACATTGTGGACGGCCTGGACGTGTTGAAGAAGGTCGAGGCGCGTGTGGCGGCGGCGCGGGAAGGCGCGGGCGACGCAGACGTGGCCTTGGACTTCCATGGGCGTGTGACGCCGGCGATGTCCATTGCCATGACGGACGTACTGACGCCGCTCCGGCCTTTCTTCATTGAGGAGCCGGTTCAGTGCGAGAACGTGGACGCCCTCGTCAACGTGGCGCGCTCAACGAGCATACCCATCGCCACGGGCGAGCGCCTGTACGGCAGGCACGGATTCCGCGAGGTGATCGAGAAGGATGCCGCGGCCATCCTCCAGCCGGACTTGGCCCACGCGGGCGGGATCTCGGAGGTGCGGAAGATCGCCGCCATGGCCGAGACGCACTACATGGCCGTGGCGCCCCATTGCCCGCTAGGCCCCGTGGCGCTGGCGGCGTGTGTGCAGTTTGCGCTGTGCACGCCCAACTTCCTGATTCAGGAGCGAGGCCATCTCGGCGAAGGCTACCTGAAGGAGCCGTTCACCATCACCGACGGCCGCCTGTCCATCCCCGAAGGGCCGGGCCTCGGCATCGACGTGGACGAGGCGACGGTGCGCGCCATGGCCTGGAGCGATTGGGACACGCCGCGTCTCTCACACGAGGACAGTAGCAACGCGGATTGGTAGATCTGGCCTCACGGCGAGGCTTATAGTGTTGACGCAAGGTAATCGCGGACTTCAAGGGGAAGCTCGATGGCATCGGAAGACAAGCAATCGGAACAGTACCGGCGTCCCAGTTGGGACGAGTACTTCATGGAAGTGGCGAACGCCATCTCGAAGCGCGCAACCTGCGACAGGGGCCGAAGCGGCTGCGTCATCGCGCGCGATAAGCAGTTGCTGGTGACGGGATACGTCGGCTCGCCCACGGGCCTGCCGCATTGCGATCAAGTCGGCCACCAGATGAAGAAGATGCTGCACGAGGACGGCTCCATCAGCGAGCACTGCGTACGGACGGTACACGCCGAGCAGAACGCGATCTGCCAGGCCGCGAAGCTGGGCGTGTCGATCAACGGCGCGACACTCTATTGCCGCATGACGCCCTGCCGCGTGTGCGCGATGCTGATCATCAACTGCGGGATCAAGCGGGTGGTGTGCGAACGAAAGTATCACCGGGCGGCCGAATCCGAGCCGCTCTTCGAGAAGGCCGGCGTCGAACTCGAGTACATCTACGACGAAATCCAGCAATATGAGCAGCAGTAGCGCACCGCGCCCCCGCGTGCATTTCTCAGGCATCGGCGGCACGGCCATGGTAGCCGGGGCGCGGCTGGCTATCGAGGCGGGGTGGGAAGTTCGCGGAAGCGATAATCCCCTCTATCCGCCGACCTCGGAGATGGTGCGCGAACTTGGCGTGCCTGTCGCGACGGGCTACGATGCCTCCCACCTCGATTGGTGCCCCGATATGGTGATCGTGGGCAACGCCCTGAGCCGGGGCAACGCCGAAGTGGAGGCGGCCCTCGAGCGCCGATTGCGCTACGTCAGCCTGCCGGAGTGGCTCAAGGAATTCGTCCTTCGCAAACGCAGGCCCGTCGTCATCTGCGGCACCCACGGCAAGACGACCACCACCGCCATCACGGCCTTTCTGTTGGATCGCGCGGGACTCGATCCCGGCTATCTGGTAGGCGGGCAAGTCCTGGATTTCTCCTTCTCCGCGCGACTCGGGCCCGAAGGCGTCCCATTCGTTATCGAAGGGGACGAATACGACTCGGCGTTCTTCGACAAGCGCGCCAAGTTCTTTCATTACCTCCCCGAGATCGCCGTCGTGACGTCGCTCGAGTTCGACCACGGCGATATCTACGCGGACGTGGCCGAGATTGAACTCGCCTTCCAGCGGATGCTGCGACAGATTCCCCGGAGCGGGTGGCTGGTGGCGTGCGCGGACGACCCGCGTGCGGCCGATCTCGCCCAACACGCCTTCAGCAATGTCCGAACCTACGGGCTCGGCCCCGAGGCGCAGTTCCGCGGCGAGTGCGCCGGGGAAGCGGACGGATTGCAGCGCCTCAGAGTGAGCAGAGAGGGCCGCCCGTGGGGCGAGTTCGACGTCCCCCTCGCCGGCAAACACAACGTGCGGAACACCCTGGCGGCGCTGGCGGTGGCGGATATCCTCGGAGTGAGTCCGAGAGCGCTCAAGGACGTCCTGCCCGAATTCAAGGGCGTCCGCCGCCGGATGGAAGTCTTTCTCGAAGCGCGGGACGTCACCTTCGTCGACGATTTCGCGCACCATCCCACGGCCGTCCGGGAAACCATCGCCGCCGCGCGCTCACGCTGGCCCGGCCGGCGGCTGCGCGTGCTCTTCGAGCCGCGGTCGAACACGACGGTTACTAGCCGATTCCAGAAGCCGCTTGTCGAGGCCCTTGCGGGCGCGGACGAAGTCTGGATAGGCCCCATCTACCGGCCGGAGCGCGTGCCCGCCGACGAGCGGCTGGATCGCGACGCGGCCATAGCCGAACTCGGCCGCCGGGGCGTGGCCGCACGGTTCACGGACGACGTGCGGGACATCGTGGAGGGAGTCGCGTCCGACGCCCAAGCCGGTGACGTGGCGCTCATCCTCAGCAATGGCGCATTTGGCGGAATCTACGCGCTCATCCGAGAGCGCTTCGCCGAGGCATAGCGCCCCGGCCTGGGAGGGTCACGCTCCTGCGTCAGCCATTTTGCTAATGGCTGAGAAAACAAAGAAATATGCTGTTCTGCAAATCAAATCCCCCTTGTTTCGCGCCGCCATCTCAGCGTCCCGTGTGCCGCACAGCCGCCGGCCGCTATCCCACTCATGTCCGGTGCCTTACAGCGGGATGGGTGCAACGCATTAGGCTACATGGTAGAGGCAGGTCCTCAAACGCGGCCAATTGACAAGGTCTCGCTCAAGACCCGGGAGGGTCACGCTCCTGCGTGACCTTGGACGCGCGGGAGCGCGTCCCTCCCTTTATTCCGTCTTCCCGTCCTTCACCTCGTAACTGTACAGATGCGAGCCGCTGCCGAAGTAGATCCGTCCGTTGAGAAAGGCGCCGCCGGGGCCGATGGGGACGGGCGACTCGGCGACTAGAGTGATGTCGTACGTTGCCGGGTCGATACGGGCAATCCCCTTCACGAAGAGCATGTAGTGCTCTCCATCGGAACCGAGCACAAACACGCGCGGCCCTTGATGGGAGATGGTGCGGCCGAAGTCGGCTTCCGTGTCTTTCTCGTAGATCACCGCCCGCTTGGCGGGGTCGAAGACGAAGAAGCGGCTGCGGTCTACGACACCGTAGACGAGGCCGTTTGCCGCTGGGCACATGTCCGTATAGGCCTCCGCACCGGGGAACACGGCCTCATGCCACTCGACGCGCTTCGTTGCCATATCCATGATGTAGAGTTCCGCTTGCTCGGCCTTCGTCTCGCCGCCGGTGCCCGCGCTGGTTGTGGTGCCGCCGAGGAGTTTCCCATCGCGGAGCGCCACCAGGCTCATGGTGGAATGCTCGGGGAGGATGTCAGTGTGCTCGACGAGCGTCTGCGCCTGTGTCTCGCGATCCCAGAAGAGCAATCCGCCGCCGGTGTAGCCGTATCCGGGCGTGCCCGCGAGCACGAGCGTCTTGCCGTCGGGATGGGACAGCAGATCATGGGGGCGGTGGATCGTTGGCGTACACTCCGTGAGGAAACGCGGATTGCAGTCGGCCTTGTCTTTCTCCGTCGCCGCCCAAGGCTGCGCAGGATCCCACTCGAGGAGGAAGCCGCCGCCGTATCCGCCGACGAAGAACCGATCTCCCTGGCGGGCGACGGTGTTCCATTGCCCGTAGCTGGCGCGATTGCTCCACGCGTCGGTGTCCGGGGCATAGCTGAAGAAGCGCATGGGAAACGTCGTGCCGCCGCAGATCGTACCGTCAGGCGCGACAGCCAGCCCCATGATATGGGCGCCTTCGCTCGTGTAGTCGAAATGGTGTTCCTTAACCTCGCCCGTCACGGGATCTTTGACGGCGAGGCGACGCTCAACGAGGTCGCACTCTTCGAGCCATTTTTCGTCGGGGAACGCTCGATGAAAAAGGCCTTGGCTGCTCGTGATGATAGGCTTCTCCTCGATGTGTCTAGGCCGGGGGATCTTCCTGAAGGCGCCGGCGTGAAACTCGAACCAGTCCCCGTCTGCGTCGCCGGCGTGGCCGTACACTTTGCCGTTCACGTCGCGGCAAACATATCCGCTGCCCTTGAGACGCTCGGCTTCCGCGAGGATCGGTTTAGCTACGCCCGTGTCCGGATCGAAGGCGATGATCTGGCTGGCCGTGGTGCCGACGCCGAAGTAAAGCCACCCGGCGTCGTCGGTGACGACCTGGCGCTGGTACTGCCGCCAGTTCTGTTTGTAGACGTGGCCGTAATCCTTGAACGTGCGCGTGGCGGGATCGAAGGACACCACGCCGCTGTCGGGATACGTCACCGACCAAATGACGCCGTCGTCGTCTTCCGTCATGCCCATCGCCATCTGGGGCGCGGTTTGCTGAAAGAAGGTGAAAACGCGCTTCTCGGGATCAAACTCGCAGAAGTAGCTGTTGAAATGGGTGTAGAACTTGTTGCGGCTCGAAAGAACCGACGCATAGGGACAATCGCCGCCCGGTGGGAAGGGCATCGGGAATTCCTCGCTCGCGCCCGTCTCCGCGTCAATCATGAGGAGCGCGTAGCCGCCGCGGTGGTCGAAGAGCCAGACAAGCACCACGTCGCGCCCTTCGCCGTCGACGGTAGCGACGGTGCCGCGATGATTGCTCACGGGCGTGGCGACGCCGTGGTGAAAGAAGCCGTTGCCGAGTTCTTCGGTGGCGGCGCAGGCGGATTGGGCCGCGAGCGCGATGAGTCCCGTGCTCAACAGAATAGCCACCTTCGAAAGTCCGTATCCCATGCCGCTTCTCCTCTTCCTGTGCCTAAGGTTCTGAGGGCCGATGCCTCTTGGCCATCTTGTCACGCGTCCGCGGTGGGGCGCAACAATTCCATCAAGAATTGCACCCGAAACCGCTCAACGGCCATACTTGTCGTCGCAGGCCGCGGGCATTCGCGTCTGCTTTGCCTGCGGAGGGGAAGATTCCCAGAGGCGTCTCTTGACGAAAAAGCTCACGACACGGGAGATGGCGGCGCTTTGCGCTTCGCTTGCCAATGCCTATGATGCCGGTATTCCCTTACTCCGCTGTCTTGAGCTTGCCATGGGTGAGGGCCGGCGACGGCGCGTGGTGTACGCCCTGACACCGGTGATGGACGCCATTCGCGCGGGGGCCACGCTCGAGCAAGCGGTGCGGGGGGCCGCCGAGCACTTCCCCGGAGAGTTCGTCGAAGTCATGGCGCTCGGGGACGTGTCCGGCGGGCTCGGCCCTGTTCTGGCCGACTTGGCGAATCACTTCGAGGAGGTGCTCGCTGTTAAGCGCGCCATCATCCAGCAGTTGGCGTATCCCCTCTGTGTCCTCATCGCGGCATTCGTCGTGATTCCGTACCTCCGAGGCGCCGTGCTATCCGGCGGCACCATCGGCGACTACACGCTCCGGTTTATCATGGGCTGGGTGCCGTTTCTGCAGAAGCTGCTCTTAGGCATCATCGTCTACAAGATCGCGACACGCTTGAAGGTGCTCCGGCCATTCCTCGACGGCCTCCGTCTAAAGATGTGGCCGCTGGGACAGATCAAGCGGCGATTCGCGCTGGCGCGCTTCTTCCGGAGTCTGGCCCTTCTCTTGGAAGGCGGATTGCCCACCACGACGAGTCTGCGCCGCGCCGCCGCGACGACGGCCAACGTGATCATGGAGCGCAACCTGCTCAATGCGGTGGCGCCGGTTGAGCAGGGCACGTGTCTGAGCGAGGCGTTGCGGCAGTGCCGGCTTATCCCTCGCGTGGCTTTGGGCATGGTTGCCGCCGCCGAGAAGGCGGGAAAGGTTGAGGAATCCCTCGCGAGGACCGCAGGCTATCTGCTCAACGAGGCCCGCCATTCCCTGTGGACAGTCCTGTCGCTCTTGGAAGCGCTGTGCATCTTCTTCCTCGGGGGATTGATCTTGTGGGGAACGGGCCAACAGACTGTCATGGTCCTCCTCGCCCTCCGGAATTTGATTGACATCCGGCGACTGTTCTGATAGACGATGCTCTCGGTGGCTCGGCTGCCCACAACGGCGAGCCACACTGCGAACGAGGGAAACTTGTCCGAAGATGTGCGCTCAGGGATGAAGCCGCAGTAGACACTTCAGGAAGGCCCAACCATGCCTGAACACGTATCGCTTGATGGGCTTCTGCCTCCGCAGGTTGCTGCGAAGGCGGAAGACGTGGGAGTCAAGAAGGGGAATCTACCCTTCGTCCAGATGTTCCTGTTGGCCCTCCTTGCGGGGGCCTTCATCGCCATGGGGGCGATCTTCTACACCACCGTCGTAACGGGAAACGGCGCCGCCGGCGCGATGCGGCTGCCTTTCGGAATCGTGAAGCTCCTGGGCGGCCTCTCCTTCTGCCTGGGCCTGATCCTTGTGGTGGTCGGCGGCGCGGAGTTGTTCACGGGGAACAACCTTCTGGTGATGGCAACCGCCAGCCGGAAGCTTCCGCTGCGCCTGCTCCTCTGGAACTGGGCCGTGGTATACGTGGGCAACTTCGTAGGCTCGGTAGTCGCGGCCTACCTCATGTTTCTGACGGCGCAATACATGGCCGCCGGAGGGGCCGTAGGGCAAACCGCGATCAATATCGCCGCCGGCAAGTGCGCTCTGCCGTTCACGGTGGCGTTGACGCGCGGCATCTGCTGCAACACACTGGTATGCCTTGCGGTGTGGCTGTGCTTCTCATGCCGCACCACCACCGATAAGATTCTGGCCATCCTGTTTCCCATTACCGCATTCGTGGCCGCGGGATTCGAGCACAGCGTTGCCAACATGTACTTTATCCCCATCGGACTGTTTATCAAGCAGTGGGCGCCCGCGGAATTCTGGGCGGCGGCGGGATGCACCGCGGCGGATTTCGATGGCCTGACGTGGGGGAATTTCATCTTCCGCAACCTGGTGCCCGTCACCGTGGGGAACATCATCGGGGGGGCCGTTTTCGTGGGAGCCATCTACTGGCTGATCTACTGCATGCCGAGCCGCAGGCGGCCCTAAGGCGCGGCTTGCTTGGAGACGGGCGCCTTTTGTGAAGATGCGCGGGGCCTGTCGTTCTTTGTCACACCCTTCCAGGGCTTCATCGCGTTGGGCGACGGTTTCCCGGCGCGTTGCGCCGGGCTGGTATGCGCGGCCCTTGCAGGGCCGAATCGTGGTGGTAGTGGCCAGCTACGGGGATTAGTGGGGCGAGTCTGCCTCGCCGCCGAACAGCGCCTCTAGAACGGCCAGATCTCCGAGGCAGGCTCGCAATTGCCGCGCGCCCGCGTCGGTTCGCTGTAGGCGGCTGACGGCCTTGAGGATCTCGCGGCGAAGATGGGGCGCGTCCGTCGTGCGCGCTAGGAGCAGCGCTTCCTTGATGGAGCGGACTGTTCCCTGTCGTACGAGGCTCACACCGGCGGTGTAGCGAACGACGGGGCATTCATCCGCCGTCGCCAGGGCAATGAGCTGCTCGGTGGCTTCATCGGAGTCCAGGTGCGCCAACCGGCGCGCCGCCGTCTGCCGGGCGGGCCAATCCGGCCTTTGCGCTAATTCCCGGACGCGCTGCCAGTCGGGGCGGATCTCGCGGCCCTTTTCTTCGGCAGGCATACCGAGATAGACGCGGCCATCGGCGGAGTCCTGGGCGTAGGGCGGCGTCTCGGGATAGTACACGACGGGCGGGTCGAAGTCGTCCCAGTCGCCGCAATCGACGCTTCGCGGTCCGGAGCGTTCCTCGATCACCGGAGCCGGGGCGGCATCGCATGTGCCCTCGGGACACAGCCTGAGCGTTTGTCCCGTTTCCGTCTCAAGTTCCAGAATCTCCGCGCCTTCTAAGGCGTCGCCTTCATCAGACTTCGCGTCGCGCTTGACGACGATCCGCTGTCCCGGCCATGGGTTCTCGAAGCGCAGCGTATTCCCGCAGAGGCTGTGAACGGTGATGGAGCGCACCTGCCCATCGATGCATTCACCGGCGAGGATGAATCCGCCGAAGGCCCGCAAGCCCGCGAAGCGGAACATGCCTTCACCGGTTCCCGCAAACACGCGCACATGATCGGAGTAGCTCTGGAGCAGGACTTCGCTGATGCCTGCGGTTTGGCCGCTAACCGCCTCGCTGATGCCCATGTTGGTGAGGTAGGGGGCCTGGCGCGGATCGCAGATGGCGCGCAGTCCGTTGCGCTTTAGCTGCGTGCGCACGGCGAGCGCGTAGAAGAGGCGCCGTACCTCGGGCCAGCCGCGGAGGCGTGCGGCGGCATTCATGAGGAAAGCCGTGGCGTGGCCGTTCGGCTCGACGCCGCCCTCATGCCCGGGAATGGTGGCGTGGCGATCCTCGTAGTGCAGGCCGAACAGGTTGGTGACGACCTCGTAGGCCGCTTGCGCCTTGTCCCACAAGGGACTCCCCGGCTCGATGGTTCCCGTCGGATGAATACCAAACGTGACCACGGGATGGCATCGGTATGGATGCGGACTGGCTGGGCATTCCCACAGAGTGTTGTCGTCAGCGGGGAACTCGAAGAGGTTGTCCAGTACCTCCTGCCATCGGGCGGCCCGGCTTTTGTCGCCCCCCAGCACTGCCGCGGCCTCGACCGCCGCGCGCAGGGCGGCGCCGATGCAAGCGCGATCGTAGACATTATCGCGCGCCGTGTCGTTCTGTTCGGGAGCGCCGCTGTCAATGCAGTGAAAGCGGCCGTCATCCTCGCGGACGATGTCGGCCGCGTGGAAATCGGCGCAGGCGGCGATGAGCGGATAGGCGACGTCCTCAAGAAAGGTCTTGTCGCCGGTGTAGCAGTAATCCCACCAGAAGTTGAGGGCGAACCAGGCGATGGATCCCTTGTAGGGATTAGGCTTGCCGAAGGCCGTATGTCCGCCGGCCCATTCGGGGAAGAAATGATGCGGTACCAGTGCGCCGTCGGCGGGATTGTGCTCGAGGAACTCGGGGAGCATGCGGCCGAAGGTGTGGTGGTGTGGGAGCATAAGCTCGATATGATTGGCCGCGAAGGGCGCATACCACATGAGCGCGGTTTGAGCGTCGGCGACGTAGCCGTCATCCCATGTCCGGTAGTCGAGGGGGTGCCATAGCGCCAGGAAGCCGGGCGCCTGAAGCGAGCGCGAGAAGGCGGCCTGGTGATATACGCCGAAATACCACAGGTTCTCGACGAGCTTGTCCGGAAGCTCGACAAACGTCCGCTCCCAGAACCGCGCCCACCAGGCGGCGTGGCCAGCGAGGTCTTCCTGCAAGAGCGCCGATGCCCGCGCCGCCGGGTCGCTGCCCGCGCGATCGGATGCGACGGCGACGGCCAACCTTACCATCTGGCCGGGGCGGATTGTGATGCTCGCCTCGGAGCGCGCCTCGTGCGGCCCGGAGGCGTCGTGCCAGGTGGTAGACGCCCCTTCCACGCGGGCCGCCATGGCGTAGGCCATATTGGGCAGGAGATGCTCAATGAGCGCCGTGTCGCCTGTGATTGTCAGTTCGGGGGAGGTATGAGGAGCGTTCCTGACGACCTCCCTGGCCTTCTCCATGTCCGCGGGGGAGGTCGTGGCTTCCCAGCTACCGTTGGCCTTGGCGCCGGTTTCCCCGAAGTCGCCCTCGAGAAGCGGCATGGCGCGGCGCGAGAAGGCCAGGTTCACCTCCAGAGGCTGTTCCCCCTCCCAGCACATCTCAACTTCAAACACGTCGTGCTCGGCGTTGACGCGCGCGGCCGTCGTCAGGCGTCCCTGACGCGTGGCGACCTCCGCGCCGTGCAAGTCGAGTTCCTGGAGGAAGTCCCCCGGCGCGTCGAAGGTGATATCGATCTGTCCCGCATACACTCGCCCGATGGGGCGTCCCTCGTGCGTTGTCGCCCAAAGGTCGGCGCGGTCGAGGTAGAATGTCTGAGAGCGGCCTGCCTGGCCGGTTACAAGTGCGCCGACCACTCCATTCCCCAGAGGCAGTCCTTCGGCCCAATGAACGGCCGGCTTCTCGTAGATGATTCGGTGCTGACGCAGGTAGGCGCCCATAGACGGCACAAAACCGGCCAAATCGGCCGCATTAGGCAGGGATTCGCGCGTTTCGAGGTGATTTCGGAGCCATTCGCCGGTTCGATCCATACGGAGAGGGCATTCATGGCCCTCCGCCAAAGGCCCGGGCGTGAGGTCGATGCGCGTCGCGGCGTTGGCCCCGAACGTCTCAACCGCGAAAGGTTGTTCGGGGGCAGCAGTTTCGGGCACCCAGAAACCGAAGTGCCACGGGCCGCGCATCCCTGGCGGCACGGGCTCCTCGTCGAGTACCTCGCCTTTCGAGGATAGGAGGCGGGAACCGCCGACGCCGGCCGCCTCGGATGCGGTGAGCTTCAACAGGCGGCGCGTTACGCCGGCGTCGTCCACAAGCCGGTAGAGTGACCACCGCGCCTCGATGGCCTCCGATTTCATGTTTCTCTCTCCCCAGATGGCTGATCGACGCCAGAATGCTCACGACTTACGCCCAGATCAGCCTACGTTAGCACATCAAACCGAGGAACTGGTAGAATTCGAGGTCCATTTGGCCTGTTTTGGAGATGTCTTCATGTCTTTTCGAATCCTAACGGCTGCCATTCTTGCTATCCTCGTTCTGAGTGCCTGCCACACGTTGAAAGGAGGTCCCGAGACGGACATGTCCTCCACCACCGTTCCCGAGCCGACGAAAACCACGGCCCGTCTGGCGCTGATGCGTGCGGTGCCGGAAAAATGGAACCTGGACGCCAATTTCGCGGTGTTCTTGAAGCTTCTGGACGAAGCATCGCAGCAGAATGCCGAGATTCTCATCACCCCGGAGGGTTGGCTGGACGGATACTGCGCGGCCGATACGGAGCATTCGACGCCCGAAAAGGTGCGCGAGATGGCCCAGGATCTGTCAAGCAGCCGGTACCTCCAGCAAGTCGCGGAGGAGGCTAAGAAGCGTGGCATGTACATCTGCTTCGGCTTCACTTCCATGGAGGATGGCAAGCCGTACAACGCCGCCGGGCTATGGAGCAGCGAGGGGGAACTGATCGGCGTCTACCACAAAGCCCATCTCCAGCGGCACGATCTCCAATACACGCCCGGGGAGTCACTCCCCGTCTGGCCGACGCCGTGGGGGCCGGTGGGCATCATGATCTGCGCGGATCGCCGCTGGCCTGAGACGGCGCGCACGCTGCGCCTTCAGGGCGCCAAGCTCATACTCAATCCAACGTATGGCTTCCGGGGCGACTTCAACACGACAATGATGCGGACGCGGGCCTACGAGAATCAGTGCTTCATCGCCTTTACGCATCCAACCGAGGGCCTCGTCACCAATCCGAAGGGCGGAGTTCAGGCGCAAGAGGAAGGCGGGCCCGGTGTGCTCATAGTCGATATCGACCTCACCAAGGCCAAGAACGACAATCATATCCGCGATCGGCGGCCCGAACTCTACGGCCCCATTACCGCTCCAGACTGGGTGCACTAACAACGCCCTTATCGAGTCTCTCCGAGGACGTTCCCGTGCCGGTTTTCACTCTGCGTCCAGCGCGTGCTTGATGCGCTCGATGTGCTCGGCCACGGCCTTCCTACGCTGCATCAACACGTCGAGGTCTTTCGTGAATTCGGTAAGATCGGCGGCAACCGGCGGCCCGATGGTTATCAAGTCCCGCCCTTTCTCGGCGAGCGAGGATCGGTTGTACGCGGTGCTCTCGTCCAGTTGCCGTAGGAGGGATTTCAGTACCGCGAGGTAGTCGTAATCCTCCATGCCGTCGCGAAAGATCTCAAGCCGGACGCTGCTCCAAAAGGCGCCGTCCGTTCCCGGATAGACAAGTTGCGCCTCCCCGTTGACATTGAGGTACGTCCAGGCGTTCCAGGGCACCTCCGGCCAGCGCTCGCCGGCGGCGATGGCATCGTCAATCGCCGGGTTGCCTGACCAGGGGGTCATGTTGGAGCCCCAGTAGTTGAGGCACCAGTGAAGGAGGCCGGTGGCCCCGTATTTCCAGCAGTGCCAGAAGATCATGCGCTCCTCGATTCCGGCGTAGTCCACGTACCAGTTCGTGTAGGGCCGCTTGGCGGTAGGGCCTCCGTAGAACCAGAGATCATCGCCGGCCGCCTGTCGCTCGGCCACGGCCTCGTAATTGAAAAGGTTGGGCACAACGATCCACGTCTCGACCGCGCCCTCGAGTCCTTCGGCGGGCGGGAAGGCCGTGCAAACGCGGCGGAGTCCCGGGAAGTGTTGCGCCACTTGCTCCATGGTGTGGCGCACTTCGGGATACATCTCCGGGGACGGCTCGTCGTGGGCGTAGATGAAGGCCATATCGAGCAGGCCGCGAGCCTTGAGAAAGGCATAGGACTTTTCGAGCTTGGCCATCGCGTCCTCGGGCAGCGGCCAAGAAGCGGCCGTGCCCAATTGGATGGTATTCAAGCCGCGCTCGAGGGCGAACTCGAAATCCTCCACCGGTTCGAGTAGATCCAAGCCGATGGCGGGATTGATCCGATAGCGCAGCAGGAAGGCTATCTGATCGCGGCGCACGTCGTGGGGGATCTGCTCCCACCCATACCACCGTCTTGTCAGGCTGTCGTTGAGCCAGAAGACGGTTTTCAGGGCCGGGCGCAGCGGCAGGGCGAAATCGTAGACGCGCACACGCAGTGTTACCGTCTGCGGGTCGGCTTCGTCTGCCTCCAGTGATACCTGGCCCGTGTAAGTGCCTGGCGGAATGCCATGAGGCACGTGGACGGTTAGCCAGATGGGTTGATGCAGCGTGTCTGACGGGACGGAGCGACTTGCCGCGTCCCAAGGGAACAGCGGATCGGGGAACCAGCCGATGTAGTCGATAGGGTGGCGCGGCTGGCGCGTTTCGACGAAATCCACCCACTGGAGCGTGATCTCCTCTGGCGCGATCACGTGCCCGTCAGGGCCCTGCAAAGGTGAACAGGTCGCCGCAAGGTTCTCCAAGGAATCTCCACAGGGAACCACGACAAGTTGTGTTCCCTCGTATTCGCCGCGCGCCGCCTCGAGCATGATGACGGATGCCCGCGGTCCTTGGTAGGCGTGATCGCGAAGCAGCTTCTCGATAGTGGAGGCGTAGCCCACGGCAAACGAAGCATCGGCAACGCCGTGCTCCTGTATCCAGGCAAGCTTCTCGGCCTGCCCCAACAGCCGCTCGATTGGTTTTTCAAGCCGCTTCCATTCACAAAGCGGGAGATTGGGCCGGGAGAGCGCTTCGTCAAACGCCCGAAGCTCCCTCCTGCATCGACGCAGTTCCGCGCTGAGCCAATGCGGCGACCTCTCGCCCCCGGCGTGGGTCTTTATAGTCTTCAGGGCGCGCCGCGCCTTATGCAGCATCTCGCGATTGCGGGGCACGTTGACGGGGATGGACTGCCGGAACAGGGGAGCTGCTTCGTGACGCTCGGAGACAGCTACCGTGAGGACGCCCAATGTGCCATCAGGGAGTTCGTAACTCAGGGGAACATCCACGTGCTCGCCACCTTCGACGCGAAGGATCTTGCGGAAGATTGTCCGGCGCCCGGACATTTCCTCCATGGTTCCCAGCACTTCGCATTCCGTCGAGTTCGCGGCGCGGTTGGTCAAGCGCAGTGTGAGGGGATTTGCGCCTACCTTCGGCGCACTGACCTCCGTCAGCTCGGCGGTGCAGGCGTCCTCGCCACGAAACCGAAGGTCGCCGAAGAACTGAGGCTCGTAGAACCACGCATAGGTGACGGCCCAAGCGGCGTTCTCGATCTTATTCGGGCGTCGTCGGCCGAAGTTGACGCGCCATGAGCCGGTGGGATGGGGCCGCGGCAGTTCGAGGGCGGCGAAGGGAATGGCGAACTCCGCCGTCCAGCCGCCGTCCGCCCGCGCCTGGGCCGCAGTCGGTTCGCCATGCCATGGTGCTGCGCCGCCCCCCCACTGATGGGTCGTGACGTCGCCCTCGGGAGTAATCGCCAGCTTGTAGTACTGCTCCTTGGCTCCGGCGTTCAGGAGCACTTCTGCGGTCGCCTTTGCGTTTGCAGGCGGATACGGCGGCGCGGGGTGGCGTTCAGGATCAGGCTGGAAGCATCGCATACCTACGTAGAGGTACTCCGCGTCGTACGTGAGGAGCGCCTCACTGCGAAAGGGCGCATACTCCGCCTGGTAGCAAAGATTGAAGGGCAGAGCCGACACGGCCGACTGCCAGCACACGTCATCGAGGACGCCGTCCACGGTGGGGGCTGTGTCGGTGGGGGCAATGCTCACGACGGGTCGCTCGAGGACGGGCCGGTCGCGCGGCGGAATCTGTTCCTTGGCGAAGGCAATGCCGGACGCAAGGACAATGATACCTGCGGCCATCGCGAGAAAAAGGGCTCTCGTATTCATTTGCACACACCTCCGATTGGCCATATCTTCAAGCGCATGACTGCTATGCCGAGCGACGCGTAGGCGGGGACAGGACGCTTACGTCTTGTCGCTCCGGTCTTCCAGTTCCTGCCAACGGGCGTAGAGGCGCTCGACCTCCTCCTTGGCCGTCTTTAGACGTGAGAGCGTCTCCTGGACGGCGGTATGCTCCTGATTGTAGAAGCCGGGTGCGTGGATGGCCTTTTCGACCGCTCGCAGACTGTCGTCGGCCAGCGTAATGGCGGTTTCCATGCCCGCCAGCTCCTGCTGCTCCTTGTAGGTAAGGCGGCGTGGGTCGCGCGGGCGCGGCTTCTTCGTTGTCTTGTTCGCGGGTCGTGCATCGGTGTCCAGCTTGGGCTTTGTCTTCTCTTTGTATAGCACGTAGTCGTCATAATTGCCCGCAAGCAGCAACACCTTGCCGTATCCCTCGAAGACGATGAGGTGGGTGCAGAGGCGGTTCAGGAAGTAGCGGTCATGGCTGACAAGAAATGCGCAGCCGTCAAAGGATTCGACGGCCTCCTCGAGGACGCGAAGGGTGTGCAGGTCCAAGTCGTTCGTCGGTTCGTCGAGCACGAGGACATTGCCGCCCTGCAAGAGCTTCTTCGCGAGTTCGATTCGGTTGCGCTCGCCGCCGGAGAGGTTCCGCATGGGCATGCGTATGCTTTCGCGATCAAAGAGGAACCGCTCGAGATAGCTGGGCACGTACAGCCGCTGGTCGTTCACATCCCAATACAGGGCGCCGTTCGACACGAAGTCGAGTATCGTTTGCTCCGGATCCACGGCCTCGTGGGTCTGGTCGACGTATAGGAACTGCGTGGCGTCTCCGATGAAGATGCTTCCCTGCCGCAGTTCCTCTTCGCCCATCAGCGCGCGCAGCAGTGTCGACTTGCCGGAGCCGTTGGGGCCGACGATGCCGACGCGCATGCCCTTCTGCAAGATGAGCGAGAAGTCTTTGAAAAGAAGTGTGTCGCCGAATCCGCATGCGATGTCTTCCGCTTCCAGGATCCGCTTGCCCAGACGCGGGGGCGCAGGAATGGCAAACGCGAACTCCCCGTGGGCCGGCGGCGGGCCTTGGTCGCGCAGGCGCTCGAATCGCTTGATCCTACCGCCATCTTTGGAGGTTCGTGCCTTTGGCCCGCGGCGAAGCCACGCCAATTCCCTGCGGAGCGTGGCTTGGCGCGCCTGCTCCGCCTTTGCGGCCGCGTCGTGGCGCTGGGCCTTGACGTCAAGGTATCGCTGATAGCTGCCCGGAAAGCTTAGTAGACGCCGGTGCTCGACCTCTGCGATCCGTGTCACGGTGCGCTCGAGGAAGTAGCGGTCGTGCGTCACGAGGATGCAGCTGCCTCGGTAGCCGGACAGGAACGCCTCGATCCACTCGACGCTCTTCGTGTCAATGTGGTTCGTCGGTTCGTCGAGCAGCAATACGTCGGGATGCTTCAGCAAGACGGTGGCAAGGCCGACGCGTCTGAGTTCGCCCCCGGATAGGGTGCCGATGACGCGATCGGCCGGCGGCAAGTCCAGGGCCTCGGAAACCTGCTTGATATCGACGTTAAGATTCCAGGCGCCGGATAGCTCGAGCGTGTGATGGAGCTCCTCATACCTGGTTTGGAGTTGAACATGTTCGCCGGAGCCGGGCGCCGCCTCGCTCAACCGGCGTGTGGCGGCGGCATATTCGTTTAGGAGCGCCCTGATCTCTTGCGTCGTCTCCTCGAGGATCTGCCCGACGGTCTTGCCGCGGTCGTGTGGGCAGTCCTGGTCGAGAAGGCCGATGCGCAATCCGCGGCGTTGCGTGACGTGTCCTTCATCGGGCGTTTCCTCGCCGGCCAGTATGCGGAGCAAGGTGGACTTGCCGCTGCCGTTGCGCCCGATCAGGCCTATCCGTTCTCCCTCGTGGAGGGTAAGGGATACGTCCTCGATGACGGGCTGGGCGCCGTAGCCTTTGGTGATGGAATGGGCCGTCAGGAGGGCATCGCCAAGCGCCAAATTGCTCATGGTGTCACGCTCTGCTCCTGCAAGCGGCATGGGCCGCACCCCTAGCCACACCTTGCGGCCTGAGAGGGCGCCGTGCAAGATGGCCGCAAGCACAAACGCCGCGGTTTGGAGGCCGGGCACTTGTGCTACTGCTGGTTCTCGCTGACGATCTTCTTGAGAATAGCTGTGGTGGACTGGCCTTCAACGCCGGGGATAATGGCGATGCGCCCGCCGTAATCCTCCACAAGGCGGCGTTCGGGCTGCACAACGCTTTCGAGGGTGTAATCTCCGCCTTTCGCGTAGATATCCGGACGCAGACACTCGAGGACGGGCACGGTCGTCTGTTCCGAGAAGACGACCACATAGTCGACACACTCGAGTGCGGACAGCACGAGCGCCCGGTTGTCCTCGGGAATGATGGGCCGCTCCGGCCCTTTGAGCTCTCTCGCCGAGGCGTCGCTGTTGATGCCGACGATGAGCACATCGCCCAGGGCGGCGGCCTTCATGAGATAGGTGATGTGGCCGGCGTGGAGCAGATCGAAGACGCCGTTTGTCCACGTGACGGTTTTCCCCTCGCGGTGCAACTGCTCCACAATCGGTTTCAGGGCCTCAACCGTCTTTACCTTCGCGGGGCCGGCCGTTCCGGAGAGGGCCTCTGCGAGTTCATCGCGCGGCACAGTAACGACCCCCGGCTTCGCCACGGCTACGCCGGCGGCCGCATTACCGATGGCCGCGGCGTCTACCAGGGAGCCGCCGGCCACCAAGGTAACGCAGACGGTGGCTGTGACGGTATCTCCCGCGCCCGTGACGTCCACGACGGCGCTTGGTGAGATCGTGATGGGCACGTCGGTGATGTCGCCATTTTCGGCGAAGACGGTGATGCCCTCGGGGCCTCGGGTGATGAGCGCGTTCTTGCAGATGCCGAGCAATTTCTTCGCCGCTTCGTGGAGCGTCTTCTCGTCCACCACCTCGATGTCTGCGCCAATTCCGGCCTCGCGGTCGTTCGGCACGATGACGTCGAAGTCCTTGAAGGCGCCGGCCCGGCCGCGCGAGTCCCCCACTGTCAGCAGGTTGTGTTCCTTTGCACAGGCCACCACTTCCCGCAGGACGCGTTCCGTCACCACGGAGGCCACTTGGTCGACGACGATGATGGCGTCGACTTCACCGGCCCGGGCGCGGATGTTGGCGATGACGGCGTCTTCGACCTCGCCCTCGACGAACACGGGGCTGGGCGTGTCGGTTCGGAGTACTTCCTGTGAGGGGATGTTGAATCCGCCGGCGCGGAGTTTGCCGTAGGTGTTCGTTGGCCGGCTCGGATGTACGACAAGGCCGCTCGTGTCGACGTTTCGGACGGCGAATTCTTTGCGGACGATGCCGGCATTCACATCATCTCCCACGTAGCCGACCATGTAAGTCTTTGCGCCGAGGGCGGCGACGTTGCACGCGGCGTTTCCGGCCGCACCGGGATTGTGAAGCTTCTCGTGGACCTCGTAGATGGGAATGGGCGCCTCGAGGCTAATGCCCGTGACCTTGCCATAGACGTTTTCGTCAAGATAGACATCGCCTACAACCAGGACGCGGGCCTTCTCAAAGCGGGCGAGCAGTTCGGCGTAATTCTGTTGAGCCATGATCGTATTCTCTTTCACGTATCTTCATGTGGGGGATAATCGGGCGTGATTGTAGCGAATGAACAGCAGGTGATCAACGCCCGGTGGCTTGCCCCCGGCGGCCAGGTCGCCAATCGTGCCACGCGTCAAGTCATTGGAGACAAAGACACTGTCGAAATGGCTAGCCTCACCCATCTGGCGAGTCACTCTCGAAAGACGGCGTCACATCCAAGCGCCGTGTGCGCGGCGCTGCTGAGTTATCCGGCGATTGCGGAGCTTCCCTCGGCAAAGGCCCTTCGCCTCACTCGCTGCCGAACGAACGCTTGAGGGTGTCCATGAACCGCCGGTGAAGCGGATAGGTTTTCGCGTTGCTCAGCTCGTCAAATTGCTTGAGCAAGTCCTTCTGTTCCCGGGAGAGCTTGGTGGGAGTCTCGACCTGCACTTTCACCAGTTCATCGCCTTGGCGGTAGCCGCGTACGTCGGGAAGGCCTTGCCCCCGCAAGCGGAATACCTGGCCGGATTGCGTTCCCCCGGGGATCTTGAGGTTGGCCTCGCCTTTTAATGTCGGCACGCGGATCTCAGCGCCAAGGGCCGCCTGTGTGAAGCTGAGCGGCACTTCGCAGATGACGTGGGTGCCATCCCGCAGAAAGATCTCATCCGGTTCGACGGTGATATGGATGTACAGATCGCCCCGGGGGCCGCCGCCCACTCCCGGTTCACCCTCGCCCGAAAGGCGCACGCGCGAGCCCGAATCCACGCCCGGGGGGATATCCACCGACAGCTCGCGGCGGGAGCGTACATGACCTGACCCGCCGCAACTCGCGCACGGACGCGTAACCACCTGGCCCGTGCCGCGGCATCGTGAACAGGTTTGGCTGACGCTGAAGAATCCCTGGACGCGCCGCACCTGGCCGCTGCCGCCGCAGGCGGAGCATGGCTCGGGGCGCGTACCGGGCGCGGCCCCATTGCCGTGACATTCGCCACAAACCTCCATGCGGTCGAAGGAGAGGGTCTTATGGGCGCCGAACGCCGCTTCGCGAAGGGTGATGGAGAGGCGGTATTCGAGGTCGTTGCCAGGGGCCGCTCTGCGCTGCCTCGCGCCTCGCCGCCCTCCGAAGAGGGTATCAAAGAGATCCTCAAACGGGCTCTCGAATCCGCCGCCAAATCCGGGATCGCCGCCGAATTGCTCGCCCATATGGCCGAATTGATCATACTTGGCGCGTTTTTCGGCGTTCTTGAGCGTGTCGTAGGCGGCGTTGATCTCTTTGAGTTTGTCTTCGGCGGCTTTGTCGCCGCCGGTTTTGTCAGGGTGATACTTGTGAGCGAGTTTCAAGTACGCACGGCGGATCTCATCCTCCGTGGCGTTGCGAGAAACGCCGAGTACCTCATAGTAGTCTTGCTGTCGGGCCATCACACTGCGTGGGCGACTCGAATCCGAACGTGCCCAGCCCTCTCGTTTTGTGGGCGCACTTTCGAGGGCGGCGGAGCGGCTCGGTTACTTCGTGTCTTCCTTGTCCTTCTCGTCTTCGTCGACAACGGTAAAATCAGCATCGACGGTGCCATCGGCAGCGCCCTTCGCCGGCTGCTCGGGTGCGGCGTCCGGGCCGGAGGCCCCGGCTTCTTGCGCCGCTTGCTGTTCTTGCGCCGCCGCCGCGTACATCGCTTCGGCGAGTTTATGGGATGCCTCGGTTACGCGCTCAGTCGCGGCCTCGATGGCGGCGACATCATCCCCTTCGAGCGCCTTTTTCAGTTCAGCGACGGCGGCCTCGATGGCGGCCTTGTCCTCAGACGAGATCTTGTCTTCGTGCTCTTTGAGCGACTTCTCGGTGGCGTAGACGAGGGAGTCGGCGTTGTTTCGGACTTCGACGCTTCGCTTTCGCTCCTGGTCCTCCTGAGCGTGCGCCTCGGCGTCCTGCACCATTTTGTCGATCTCTTCCTCGTTCAATCCGCTTGAGGACTCAATCCGGATCTTTTGCTCCTTGCCCGTCGCGAGGTCCTTGGCGGAGACGTGCACGATGCCGTTGGCGTCGATGTCGAACGCGACTTCGATCTGCGGGATGCCGCGGGGGGCGGGCGGAAGGCCCAAGAGGTCGAACCGCCCGAGGGTACGGTTGTTCGCCGCCATTTCGCGTTCGCCTTGGAGCACGTGGATGGTAACCGCCGTCTGATTGTCCGCGGCAGTTGAGAATGTCTGACGCTTCGTCACCGGGATGGTGGTGTTTCGCTCAATGAGTTTGGTGCAGACGCCGCCCAGCGTCTCGATTCCGAGGGACAGCGGAGTCACATCCAGGAGCAGAACATCCTTGACCTCGCCCGCCAATACGCCCGCCTGGATAGCGGCGCCGATGGCGACGACCTCATCGGGATTCACGCCGCGGTGCGGCTCTTTTCCAAAGAGGTCCTTGACGATCTTGCCGACGGCCGGCATGCGGGTCATCCCGCCGACCAGGACCACCTCGTCGATATCCGCGGCCGTCAGGCCGGCGTCCTCGATGGCGCGGTGGCACGGGGCCTTGGTGCGCTGAAGGAGGTCGTCACAGAGTTGCTCGAGCTTCGCGCGGGAAAGCGTGTAGCTCAGATGTTTCGGGCCTGCCGCATCCGCTGTGATGAACGGCAGATTGATGTCCGTCTGCATGGTTGTGGACAGCTCGCACTTGGCCTTTTCGGCCGCTTCCTTGAGCCGCTGCAGGGCCATGGGATCTTTGCGAAGGTCAATGCCCTGCTCCTTCAGGAACTCGTCCGCGAGCCAGTCGATGACGCGCTGGTCGAAATCATCGCCGCCCAGGTGGGTATCGCCGTTGGTACTAAGGACCTCAAAGCTGTCGTCGCCGATGGCCAGCATGGAGATGTCGAAGGTGCCGCCGCCGAGGTCGTAGACGGCGATCTTCTCGTTCTTCTTCCTGTCGAGGCCATAGGCGAGGGCGGCTGCCGTAGGCTCGTTGATGATGCGCAGCACTTCAAGCCCGGCGATGCGGCCCGCGTCCTTGGTTGCCTGGCGCTGGGCATCATTGAAATAGGCCGGTACCGTCACGACGGCCTGGGTGATCTTCTCGCCGAGGTAGTTGTCGGCGGTCTCCTTCATACGTTGGAGGATCATGGCCGAGACTTCGGGCGGGCGATGCACCTTGCCATGTACCTCGACCTGGCAGTCACCGGAGTCTGTCTCCCCTACCTTGTAAGGCACCAGTTTCTCTTCCTCGGAGACTTCGGCGTGCCGACGGCCCATGAAACGCTTGATGGAGAAAACGGTGTTCTGAGGATTGGTAATGGCTTGACGCTTCGCGGCCGCGCCGACGAGGCGCTCGCCATCCTTCGTGAAGGCCACAACCGAAGGGGTCGTGCGGCTTCCCTCGGCGTTCGCGATCACCGTGGGTTCGCCACCTTCCATCACCGCCACACAGGAATTCGTCGTTCCCAGGTCGATTCCTATCACTTTGCCCATTTCCGGTAATCCTCCTTACGCCTACGGATGCGCGTGTTGAGCGTCCGTGTCAATCATTCCCGAGTTCGTCCGTGTCGTCGCCTTGGCCTGGATCGGCATCCGCGCGCTCGTCCACGGGCATACCCGCGCTCACGACCACCTTTGACGGACGCAGCACCTGTCCGCCCAGGCGGTAGCCTTTCTGAAACTCCTCGCTCACGTGGTCCTCAGGGACTTCGGGCGAAGGCCGCTTGTCCATGGCCTCGTGCACGTTGGGATCAAAAACCTCGCCAACGGCGGGGATGGGCTCAACGCCATTCCGGGTCAGGACCTCCCGGAACTGGTCCAGAACCATTCGGACTCCCGTTGCGAGGGCGTCAGCGCCGCCGTCGGCGTGTGCAAGGGCCAGTTCAAGATGATCCACAACGGGCAGCAGATCGCGCACGAGGCCTTCCGCAGCCGTCTTTCGTACACGTTCCGCGTCGCGGGCCACGCGTTTTCTATAGTTGTCGAACTCGGCGCGCGCCCGAAGAACCTGGTCCTTCAACTCGTCTCGTTCGCTCATCAAGGCGGCCACGTCGATTTCTTCCGGAGTCACTTCAACAGCGGCGTCATCCGCTGCTTCATCGCTCCGTGCGAGTTCCGCTTCGAGGCGCTTCTCGAGTTCCGTCTTCGGGGAATCATTCTTACCGCTACTTGTCTTCTTCATTAGTGTATTTCTACCGAATCACGGATTTCGACTTCGATCACTCTCGGGCCGTCCGGCCCCACGTCAACCTGCTACGCGCCCCCGCCGGCCAACCGCGTCAGAAGTCTGCTCAACATCCGAGACGTGTAGTCGACCACCGCCGTGAACTTGGAGTAGGGCATGCGCCGCGGCCCAAGAACGCCAATTGTTCCAACCGTTTTTTCGCCGACTTTGTACGGGGACGTCACCAGACTCATTTCCTCGAGCCCTTCCTGGTGCGTTTCAGAACCTATCATCACAGTCGGCCCCGCAGGCATCCTCTCCTTGAGCTGCGACCTTAGAAGCTGCGCGAGTTTCTCCCTTTCGTCCAGCAGATTGAACACCTCTCGCGCCTTGGCAGGATCGCGAAACTCAGGCTGCTCAAACAGCTGCGTGGCACCGTCGAAGAACAACTGGCCGGGCCGCTCAATGGGCGCGAGACTCAGAAGTTGCGTGGCGCGCTCCGCGAGCCGCCGCTGTTCGTCCATCAGGGCACGCATGATCGAACGGGCCGATGAAACCAGGTCTCCCATGGCGACGCCCTTCAGGTTGTCGTTGAGAAACCGGTTCAACCTCGGGACCTCATGATCCTGAAGCGGCTCTTCCACGCCGACCAGCAGCGTCCGCACCCGGCCGAAATTATCCACAAGCATCACGGCGGCGCGGGAAGGCGTCACCGACATCAACTCGATACGTCGCAGCCGGGCGTCATGTTCGTCCGGCACGCCGACGAGACCCGTCTGGTGCGACACCAGCGCAAGCATGTGGCTGGTCTGACGCATGATCTCGTCCGCGTCGGTCAGCTTCGCCGACAATTCCCGCTCGATACGGGAGCGTTCCGACGCGGTTAGCTCCTGGACCCGCATGAGGTAGTCGACATAGTACCGATACCCGCGGTCCGTCGGCACCCGGCCGGAACTCGTGTGCAATTGCTGGAGGAAACCTTGGTCCTCGAGGTCCGCCATGACATTGCGGACCGTCGCGGGACTGAGGTCCATCCCGAATCGCTTCACAATGGAGCGAGAGCCCACGGGTTCAGCGGTCGTTATATATGAGTGCACGACCGCCTGCAGGATCTGCTGTTCCCGTTGGTTCAGCTCGGCTGTCCGGTCGTTGGCCATCTCTGTACGCCCTTAGCACTCAGCCATATAGAGTGCTAACAACTGGTCGGAGTCTACCATACCGGTCGCGACGTGTCAAGAGCGCGACTAACCCGTTTGATGGGCGACGAGTTCCTTGTAACATATTACCATATAATATCTTAGGTCGTTTTGCCGCCGCCGGCTGCTGGCGTTAAGGGGTGTTCGTGCTGCCTCGTTTTGCAGGTTCCTGGATAATGGGGGGCTCTGGACGGCTTCAGGCGCCAGAAGGAGGGCCGGCATGTACGGTCTTCCAGGCGTTGTAGTCAGGCCGCAGAGGGCTCTGCGTCTCTGTCTTCGGCGATACTCAAAGGCCGCGCCGGCCATTTGACGAAACTGACATAACTTGATAGTATTCAGCATGTTATCGGGCGTTTTGCGTCGTGGTCCGGAGCTTCTATGAGGATTGGATTCGACATCGGCCCTCTCGCCGGAAAGCGTACCGGTGTCGGTACCTACTGCTACCATCTTCTCAAACACCTGCTGAAAACGACGCCGGGCCACGAGATTGTGGGACTCTGCCCGAACGCGCGCCTCCCGGACTTAGGGGAACTCAAGAATACCTTGAAGTACCGGCGTATCCCCCTTCCCGCGCGGTGGTTGTACGGCATGTGGACGCGTTTCGGGGCGCCGCGCGTCGATCGGTTGCTCCGGGGCGTGGAAGTCTATCACGCTACCAACTATTTTCTTCCGCCCACCGAGTCGGCGCGGCGGGTAGTCTCCGTCTACGACCTGTGTTTTGTCTCAATGCCGCACTTGTGCAGTCCCAAGGTCGTCAGTTCCTTCGCGCAGGGCTTGGAGCGCTTCGTGAGGGAAGCCGACGCGGTCCTCACCATGGCCGAATCCACCAAGGCGGACCTAGTGCGGCGTTTCGACATCGATCCCGCCAGAATCTCAGTCACGTCGGCAGGAGTGGACGAGGGCTTTGCCCCACTCCCGCGCGACGCGGCGGCGGCGCTCCTAGAAAGCCGCTACGGCCTGCGGGGGCCTTTCCTGCTCTTTGTAGGAACGCTTGACCCTCGCAAGAATGTGCCGGCGCTGATCCGCGCCTTTGCCAAGGTCAGTCCGCACATCCCGCACCGTCTCGTGCTGATCGGCCCGTCGGGCTGGGGAGCGCAAGAAGTATTCGAGGCGGTCGAGGCGCATGACCTCGCCGGGCGAGTGTCCCAAATGGGATTCTTGCGC
This sequence comes from Candidatus Hydrogenedentota bacterium, assembly GCA_963674865.2. Taxonomy (GTDB): domain Bacteria; phylum Hydrogenedentota; class Hydrogenedentia; order Hydrogenedentales; family SLHB01. Next base: position 614,771 of record CAXXYE010000009.1, on the reverse strand, counting down.
TCTCGCTCGGAGCTTCCCGCTTTCTACTCGGCGGCGGACGCCTTTGTTTTTCCCAGTCTGTACGAGGGATTCGGGCTGCCTCTTCTCGAAGCGATGGCCTGTGACTGCCCAGTCATAGCTGCCCGAAACTCTTCGATACCGGAGGTGGTTGGTGATGCGGGCATCCTGGTAGATACGCCCGATGAAGAGTCGTTGGCCGCGGCCGTCATGCAGGTACTCGAAGACGGAGCCCGTCGGGCGTCGCTGATAGCCCGTGGCCGGGAACAGGCTACGCGCTTCTCGTGGGACGCCTGCGCCCGGGCGACATGGGATGTGTACAGGAGGCTGGCCGAATGCTCGTCCTCATAAATGGCCTTCAAGCGGGGAACCTTAGCGGGACGGGACGCTACACCATGGAACTGGTCCGCCGGCTTCCCGCGCTCACCGAGGACTTTGACTTTGCCGTGCTCTGGCCGCAGGAACTCCCACTGCCCCAAGAGGACGACCTTCAGCGGATGGTGTTCTTGCGGCAGGATACCGGCAATCCGCTCAAGCGCTTCTACCTGGATCAGATGGGCATACGCCGGGCGCAGACGCGGCTCATGGCAAACATCGTGCACTACACGGCCAGCGTCGGTAATCTTATCAGCCTCCACAATCCCGTGCTGACGGTTCATGATCTGAGTTTCTGCCGCCATCCGGAGTGGTTTCGACTGGGGCGGGCCGCTTACTATCGCTTCGCCGTGGCGGCCAGCGTCCGGCAGGCGAAACGGGTAGTCGCCGACTCGCGGGCCACCGCGCGGGATCTCACCGAGTTCCTGGGAGTTGCCGAGGACCGCATCGACGTGATCCCTTTGGGTGTCGATGATGCCTTCCAAGCCGCCCCGCTCGAGGCGAAGGCCGCCGCGCGGGCGAAATACCACCTGCCGGAGGCGTTCTTCCTCTATGTGGGCACGTTGGAACCTCGCAAGAATTTGGTCCGGTTGATCAACGCTTGGTCGCGCGTGGCGGGGGAGTGTCCTCAATCGCTTGTCATTGCTGGGCGCTCCGGCTGGAAAGTGGGGCCGATTCGCAAAGCCGCCGCGTCGTCGGCATTGTCCGAGCGGATACATTTCTGCGGATTTGTGGCGCCCGAAGACTTGCCCGCGGTTATCTCCTGCGCGGATGCATTCGTATGGCCCAGCCTTTGGGAGGGCTTTGGCCTGCCGCCGCTCGAGGCAATGGCGTGCGGCGTGCCGGTCCTGACCTCCAACACCTCGAGCATTCCGGAGGCCGTTGGCGACGCGGCGCTGCTGGTGGACCCCTGGGACGTCGACGCCATTGCGGATGGATTGACTCAGATCGGCTTGAATACGGGACTTCGGGAACGACTGGTTACGGCGGGGCCGGTTCAGGCGCGTCAGTACACGTGGCGGCGCACGGCCGAAGCGACGCTCGACACATACCGCGCGGTGCTGGGCGGGTGATATAATGCCCCTCCAGAACCGACCGAAAGGGTAGTGGACGCCGGTACTCGCCTGTTGTGAAGATTCTACACGTTTACAAAGACTTCGACCCGCCCATCCGTGGCGGCATGGAACGGCATATGGCCCTCATGTGCCGATTCCAGCGGGAGTGGGCGGAGGTCCAGGCCCTTACCTGCAGCCGCGCCCTCAGGACACGAAGTGTGCTGCGGGACGGCACGCAGGTGACGGAAGTGGGTGAATGGGGCCGGTTTCAGAGCGCCCCCGTCTCACCGGCGTTTCCCCTGTACATACGCAAGTTCCCGGCCGATGTCATCGTCATCCACTGCCCGAATCCCACCGCGGAGCTGTCGTATCTCATGGCCCGCCCGCGGGGGCGTTTAATCGTGCGATATCAGAGCGATGTCGTCCGCCAAGCGTCGGCCATGAAGGTGTACCGCCCGTTTCTGATGACATTCCTCCGCCAAGCTGATATGATCTTGGTTGCATCCGAACAGTATCTGGCGGGCTCGGACACACTGCGCGAGGTGCGTGAGCGCTGTCGTGTTGTGCCGCTCGGCATTCTGCCGGAGGAGTTTCCGCGCCCGGGAGAGTCCCGGCTGAGGGCGTTGTGTGAGCGTTACGGCGGGCCTTACGTCTTGTTTTCCGGCCGTCATCGGTACTACAAGGGTGTCGAGTATCTTGTGCGCGCGGCGAAGAGCATCCGTGCCCAGGTGGTGGCCGCGGGCGACGGGCCGGAGCGGGAGCAGTGCCGGGCATTGGCCGAGGAACTCGGCGTGGCGGTGGCCTTTCCCGGTGAACTGTCGCAAGAGGATCTTGTGGCGCATCTGCACGGCTGCGAGCTTTTCGTGTTCCCCTCGGTTGAACGAAGCGAGGCCTACGGCATTTCGATGCTCGAGGCGCACGCCTGTGGCAAAGCCGTGGTGGCGACGAAGCTCGGCACCGGCGTCGAGTTCGTCAACTTGGATGGGCAGACGGGACTGAACGTGCCGCCGCGGGATCCCGAAGCGCTGGCCTCGGCCGTGAATGGCTTGCTGGACGACGCAGCCACACGGCGGCGGATGGGCGAATTTGCGCGCCGCCGCGTTGAGACGGAGTTTCACGCGGAAGCGGTGGCGCGTGAGGAGTTCCGTCTATACCAGGAAGTGATGGCATGAAGCTGAACTGGTACCTGATATACGCCTATGCGCTGGGCGCGTCATTTGCCGTCTCCCTTGTCTTGACGGCCGTCGTCCGGAAGGCTGCCATCCGCTGGCGTGTTTTGGATCAGCCCGGCGAGCGCAAGGTGCACGCGGAGCCCATACCTCTGATGGGCGGCGTGGCCATCTGCTCCACGTTTTACTTGATCATCTTTGCGAATCTAGCGGTGCTGAAGCTGGTTCCCGCCGACACCATCGAATGGGTGCAGCTTCACGTCAACAACTTCCTGGGCGAACACGTGATTCGGAAGTTGACGGGCATCGCCGTGGGCGGCCTGCTCATATTCGTTCTCGGCTTTGTGGATGACCTGAAAGCGCTGAAGCCCGAGGTGAAGCTTGTGGGGCAAGTGGCCGCGGGGCTGGTCCTTGTTCTCTCGGGCATCCGGCTTGATGTTTTCATCGACAATCCATGGATGACGGGCGCCGCCACGGTTTTCTGGATCGTTTTCATGACAAATTCTCTTAACTTCCTCGACAATATGGACGGGCTGTGCGGAGGCGTTTCCGTAATCGCCGCGTTTTCGTTCTTCTTCTGTCTGTCCGATGAGACGTTTATCCGCGTGATGCTCATGGTGTTCGCCGGGGCCTATGCCGGCTTTCTCTATCACAATTTGAATCCGGCGCGAATCTTCATGGGCGACGCCGGTTCGATGTTCTCCGGTTACATCCTTGCCACGGTGGCGGTGCTCGGCACGTTCTATCACGCCGGCGGCGACGGCAGCACGCCGCGCGCCGCCATCGCCGCGCCACTATTGGCTTTGGGCGTGCCCATCTTCGATACGTTGAGCGTCGTGTACATCCGGTGGCGGAATGGCGAGTCCATCATGAAGGGAGACAAGCGGCATTTCTCGCACCGGCTTGTGAACCTCGGCATGTCGCCCCGTCAGGCGGTGGAGTTCATCTTCCTTGTCGCCGGCGTGACGGGGCTGGGCGCGGCGCTATTGCCGCACGTGGGCCGTTCGGGCGTCCTCATCATCTTGGCCCAAACACTGGGCGTGTTTTCACTCATAGTGCTACTTATGAACGCAGGCAATCACCGCCGGGAAAAACGGGAGCCGTGAGCAAAAAACGCAAACCGAGCCGCGCCGCATCCGGGACGCCGAAGGAACGGGCGAGCGAGAAGCAGCCGTCAGTAGAGAGAAGCGCTCGTGGCGAAGGCAGCGCGCGCGCCGCCCGGCCGCCACGCGATATCTTAGGCATCCTCATCGCCGTTGCACTGGCCCTTGTCGTGCTCCTGCGCCCCTTGCGGGACGGCGTGACGTTCAAAGGGGATAACACCTACTTTGTCTGGATGATCGCGCTGCTCGTGGGCATTTGGGCCATGAGACTGCTGTTTACGGGGCAGCGTATCCGTTTCAAGACTCCCATTCTTCTGCTAGGCGCATATCTGGGCGTTGTTCTTGTGATGGCGTCGCAGAGCATCCAATTCAGCGCGACGTACCGGGCACTTCTGATCTGGGCGGGCCATTTCTTTCTGTTCGTGCTTGTGACGAACGGCCTCCGGACACGCGTGGCGCAGCACATCGTCTTGGGCGCGTTCATTGTCTCGGTACTCGTGGAGTCGGTGTACAGTCTGGTGCACTACCAATTCATGCTTCCCCTTGTGCGTGAGCAAATTCGTCTGCATCCCGAACTCTTGCAGCAGTACTTCGACGTGGACATGCTCACCCCGGAGTTGGTGAACCGGCTCGAGGTCAACCGTGCCTTCGGCTCCCTTCTCTTTCCGAACGCGTTGGCCGCGTTCGTGATATTGGGCATCCCCTTGGCTTTCGGGGAGGTAATCCAGAAGTTCATGCTCCTGAAAGCGGCGTTTCAGGAGGCGGGCCAAGGTGAGTCGAGAAGGCGGCCCGCGAAGCAGGGAGAGCGCTTGACGGCCATTGCGATTGGGGCCGTTGCCTGGCTGGTCATCGTCTGTGCCTCGTTTTTCCTTGTCTCTCTCGTCATTACCTTTCGCTTTCCGGGCCAGCCGCTACTCGCCCACTGGGAGACGCTCGCCGTTCTTGTCGGCGCCGTGCCTTTGTTTCTCGCCGTGGCCACGGGGCTGTTGAAATACCGTTTGGGCGGGCGCATTTGCTGGTTGGTTATCGGCCTTGTTATTGCTGCCTTGACGGCTGTGCTGGCCCCGTTGGCACTTCTATTCTCCTACTCGCGCGGCGGCGCCCTAGGCCTCGGAGGCGCCTTTGTGATCGCCGCCGGCATGTTGCTCTTTCGCAAGAGGCTTCTAAGAAGGTTCTCGGGGGCCAGTCTTCGTGCCGCCATGTGCGGCCTGCTTGCGGCCGTGTTAGTTTCCGGACTGATGGCGCAAAGGGAAAGCTGGGCTGACGCTCAGGCGCCGCAGCCAAAGGCCCAGAACGCCGCCAAGCAGCCCCCCGCTTCGGACGAGAAACCGGCCATCGAGGCATCGGGGCGCGATATGGGCATTCGGGATCTCATGGATCCCGCCTCCCTCAAGCTTCGGTTCTCGTATTGGGATGTCGGACTCCGCATGGCGTTGGACAACTTCTGGGCCGGCGTGGGACTGGCAAACTTCGGAACCGCCTATCCCAAATACCAGTACGTCGGCGCCGGGCCGGTTCAGGCGGCGCACAATGACTTCCTGCAGGCCCTTTGTGAAACGGGAATCTTCGGATTCATCACCTTCTGCGCTTTCTGGGGGTGGTTTTTCCTGTGGGGCGCGCGGAGGATCATTGCCGAGGAGAACCAGAAGGAACGTTGGTTCTTGGCGGGGCTATACACGGGCGTCCTGGCCTTTGTTCTGCATGCTTGTGTGGACTTCAATTTCTTGAATCCGGCGCTTGGTTTCGCGTGTATGCTTCAGGCCGGCCTGTTTCTGGCTCGTGCGTCCAGGCCTGAGCCGGCTGCACAGCGGAGCCACGGCTCTCAGTTGGCGGCCGTGGGCCTGCTGCTGCTTATTGCCCTCGTTATGGGGGCAAGCTTGCGTCTGTTTGCGGTGGACTACCTCCTTGGTGGACGCCAACTGATGAACGTGGGCAACACGCAATACATCCGAACGCAGTCCAATGCAGCCCAGTTTCTGATCACCGCGCCGCAAGGAGCCAAGCCCAAGGCGCCGAAGGCAGAACGCGCCGTGATGATCGCGAGCCTGATCCCGGATCGGAAAACCCTCGAGAGTTTCGGCACACTCTATGAGCGTTCGAAGCCCCCGCGTCCCCTTGCCGAAAACGAGCCCATTCGGGAGCAGACGGTACTTGTCATCAGGGATCCCAAGCGTGCGCGCCAGTGTGGGATCGAGGCAACGGATCGGTGGCTCGAGATCCTGAAGGGGATTGACTCCCTGTTCCCGCACCACCCCGAAATTGCGAGCACCATCCAGAGCGGCTACTCGCTTCTGCAGCAGCACGTCGAGGATCCCCACAAGCGGGCTGCGTACATCCTTGCGCATCTCAAGTGGGCTGAAACCGCCGTAGAGCGCAGCCCCTGGCAGGCTTTGCTCCGGGGCTGGCACGCCAAGGCCCTCTTCCTCCGGGGAAGCATCGAAGCGGGGCCGCGAGCCGCCGAGTACTACTCGAACGGCTTGGCCGAATTCGAGAAAGCGACGGAATTGTTCCCTATCAGCGTGGATGTGTGGGCCGAATACAGCAACGCGCTGATTCAATATGCACAGGCGCTGAGAAGGGCCAACCGCCATGAGGAAGCCGATGTATACCGCCACAGAGCCATGGCGGCCCTCGATGAGTGCCTGGGGCAATACGAGCGCGCGGCGGAAGCGAACGCCGGTTCCTACCGCGCATGGCGCGAGTACTCCGAGGCCCTCGACAGGTGCTCGTTGCTGCTCCGGAACGCCAATCGCCCCGTGGATGCGCGGCCATTCCGGCGAAAAGCCCGGCAGATGCGCCAAAAAGCCGAAGAAGTGGTGCGAAAGCGCCTGAGTGCCGAGGAGGGACTCTCATCATGAATGTACTGGTGCTGCATGGACCCAACCTGAATCTTCTCGGCACGCGCGAGCCCGATGTCTACGGGAAAACAACACTCGAAGACATCAACACCATGCTCGGCGAGCAGGCCAAAGAGCTTGGCTTTGCCCTGAAGACGTATCAGTCCAACGTCGAGGGAGAGTTGGTCAATGCCGTCCAGGGGGCGGCCGGCTGGGCCGACGCTATCATCATCAATCCCGGCGCCTACACGCACACCAGCGTGGCCCTTCGGGACGCCATTGCGGCCGTGGGTATTCCGACCATCGAGGCGCATCTCTCCAACGTACATGCCCGTGAGGAATTCCGGAGGCACTCCTATACCGCCCCGGTATCCGCTGGGCAAATCGTGGGCTTCGGGGCGGATAGTTACCGCCTCGCACTCATCGCCGCCAAGGGGCTCCTGACGCGATGAGGGAACGCCTCGATGTCTTGCGGGCGGCCATCGAGCGGGCGGGAGTCGATGCCTTCTTCAGTTTGTCGCCGCCGGCCAACCAGTATTTGACGGGATTTCTCGGGAGTACGTCAGGCGTTATCGTAACCGCTGAACAGGCGCTGTTTTTCTGTGATTTTCGCTACGTTGAGCAAGCGCATGAGCAGGTCCGCGGTTGGGAAATCGCGGAGATACAGGGCAATCTGGGGGCGCGCCTGGGAGAGCGGCTGCATTCTCTAGGTATTGCCAAGACGGCTTTCGATCCCACCGTGACATCCGTGCACGACCTGACTACGGTGAGCGATGCCGCAGGGGGGATATTCCTCCCCGAGCCGGAGATGGCTGCCGCGTTGCGGCGCATCAAGAGCCGCGAGGAAGTCGCGTTGATACGCGAGGCGTCCGAGCTTGCCGAGTCCGTTCTCGGCGACCTCGTGGCCGACCTTCGCGAAGGCACAACGGAGCGAGAGCTGGCGGCGCGGTTCGAGTATGAATTCAAGCGCCGCGGCGCCGCCGGGGCGGCGTTCGACACTATCGTCCTGTTTGGCGCCCGTACATCGCTGCCGCATGGGCAGCCGGGTGACGCGGTCCTCGCGCCGGGGGACGTTGTGCTCTTGGACCTCGGTTGCCGTAAGGCCGGTTACTGCTCTGACTTGACTCGTACTTATGTATTCGGTAGGATGCCTGGAACTTGGTTCGAGGAAATCTATGAAATAACACTTAGGGCGCAGGTGGCCGCGCTTCAAGCGGCCCGGCCGGGGATGCGTTGCCGGGAACTCGATGCGGTGGCGCGGGATGTGATCTCGGCGTCCGGATATGGGGAGCGATTCGGCCATGGCCTGGGCCATGGCGTGGGCATCGAAGTACATGAGTCGCCCCGGCTGAATTCCGAGTCCGATACGATCCTCGAGGCGGGAATGGTTGTCACCATTGAGCCGGGGATCTACCTTTCCGGGCAGGGCGGCGTGCGGATTGAGGATCTTGTCGTGCTCACCGATGAGGGTTGCGACCGCCTGACTGATTCAAGCAAGGAGTTACACGTTCTGTAGCCATGGTTTCTACCGCAGATTTTCGCAATGGCATGGTTATCCTCCAGGATGACGTTCTCTTCGAGATCGTCGAGTTTCAGCACGTCAAGCCCGGCAAGGGAGGCGCCTTCGTTCGTACACGGCTGAAGAATGTATTGAATGGCCGTGTGATTGACAGGACCTTTCGGGCGGGCGAGCGGATGGAAGAGGCGCGCCTCGAAGTAGAGCCCTTTCAATACCTCTATCACGACGGCGATCTGTTCCATTTCATGCACAAAGAGTCCTACGAGCAGACGGCCGTCGGGCACGACGTGCTCGGCGACGATGCACGTTGGCTCAAGGAAAACGAAGACGTGGGGCTCGTCTTTTACAGCGGGAAGGTGATCGGCGCTAATCTTCCTATCTTCGTTGAACTCAGGATCGAAAAGAGCGATCCCGCCGTGCAGGGTGATCGCGCGTCCGGAGGGACCAAGCCCGCCACACTGGAGACGGGCGCAGTGGTCCAGGTCCCTCTGTTTCTTAACGAGGGCGACGTGATCAAAGTCGATACACGTTCTGGCGAGTACATCGAGCGCATCAGTTAGACAAACCAAGGGGCATGGCGTCCAGTACGGAGGGTTGGCCCAGTGGACCTCGACAAACTCCACGAAATCATCAAGGTTTTCGAGGCGTCGGAATTAACCGAGATCGAAATGGAAGAGGAGGGGCTCAAGCTCCGCCTGAAGAAGTCGCGGCCGAAGGTCTCCGTTTCGACGCCGGTGGTTACGCATGTGGATGCGCCGCCGATTCCCGTTGTAGCGCCGCCGCCTGTCGCTGCGGCTCCCGAAGCCGTCGAGGAGGAGGAGGAACTCGAAACCATCGACTCGCCGATGGTCGGGACGTTCTACGCGGCCCCGGCGCCCGGTGAGTCGGCCTTTGTTAGTCCTGGGGATACCGTCGAAGAGAACCAGACCGTTTGCATCGTCGAGGCGATGAAGCTGATGAACGAAGTCCCGGCGAAGTTCCCGGCGGTCATCGAGCGTGTCCTCGTCGAGAACGGTGAGCCGGTCGAATTCGGGCAGCCGCTCTTCGCCGTGCGGCCCCTTGAAGTCGGTTAGGCGATCTAATGATCCGGCGCATCCTCATAGCCAATCGTGGCGAAATCGCAGTCCGAATCATTCGCGCTTGCCGCGAAGCGGGCATTGTCTCGATAGCTATCCACTCTTCCGCCGACCAGGAGAGCCTCCACGCCTCATTGGCCGACGAAAGCATCTGTATCGGCCCGCCCAGTCCTACCGAGAGTTACCTCAACATCCCGGGCATCATTGCGGCCGCTGAGGTGTCCGACGCCCAGGCCATCCACCCGGGATACGGATTTCTCGCGGAGAATCCCAAGTTTGCGACCATTTGCCGCGACTGTAACATCGGTTTTATTGGGCCTACGCCGGAGGCGATCGCGCTCACCGGCGACAAAGCCGCCTGTCGGACGAAGGTCCGGGAGGTCGGTGTTCCCACCGTGCCTGGCAGTGAGGGCTTGATCGAGGATCCGGGTGACGCCCTTGCCTTGGCAAAAGAGATCGGTTTCCCCGTTCTCATCAAGGCCTCGGCGGGCGGCGGCGGCAAAGGGATGCGCATCGCCCACAATGACGTGGCCCTCAAGCATGCCCTGAGCATGGCGTCGACGGAAGCGCTGGCGGCGTTTGGCGACAGTGGCGTATATATCGAGAAATTCGTTGAGGATGCACGCCATATCGAGTTCCAAATCCTTGCAGACAACCACGGCAAGGTCGTCTGTCTTGGCGAGCGGGAATGCACGATTCAGCGCCGACACCAGAAACTGATTGAGGAGTCGCCTTCGACCGCCCTCAACAGCTCTCTGAGAACAAGAATGGCCAAGGCTGCGGTCAAGGCCGCCCGTGCCGTCGGCTATGTCAACGCCGGTACAGCGGAGTTCATCCTTGCGCGCGATGGCCAGTTCTACTTCATCGAGTTCAACGCGCGCATTCAGGTGGAGCACCCGGTGACTGAGGAGGTGACCGGGCTTGACCTCGTCAGCGAGCAAATCCGGATCGCCTCAGGAGAGCCTCTCGGCTACAACGCGCCCCGGCCCACGGGCCACGCTATCGAGGCCCGCGTCTATGCCGAAGATCCCGACGCCGGCTTCGCGCCTTCGCCGGGCCATGTGAAGGCATGCCATATCCCGGGGGGGCCGGGCATTCGGGTGGATACGCATCTTTTCACGGGGTATACTGTCCCAAGGTACTACGATTCCCTTCTCGCCAAGGTCATCGCCCGCGGGCGGAACCGCGAGGAGGCCATTGTGCGACTTGTCGGTGCTCTTGAGGAGTTTGCTCTGGACGGCGTGAAGAGCACGGCAGGCCTTTGTGCGCGTGTCGTCGCGAGCGATCGTTTCCGCCGCGGCGATATCAGCTCGGATATGCTCGAGGAGTACCTTCCGAAGTAGTTCGGCTGACGGAAGAGGTGGCCTACGATGAGTGATGTGACTGCCCTGGGTAAGCACGAAGTCGATATGTCCGTTTACGCCAAGGTCGCCGCGCACGAGACCTTGCTCCAGGAGGGGGTAGTGCGCATGAATTCGGGCTTCACCGAGAAGCTCGGGATGGGCAAGAATCCGGGTATCTCCGCTCGGCTCGATGACGATGGCCGCCTGCAGATCGATATCGGCGTTGTTGTGCGCTACGGGACCGATCTGAGGAAGCTGGGGCCGAACATTCAGGAAGCCGTACTTAACGCGATCAGCCGCATGTCCGATCAGCCGGTGGCGCAGATCAACGTTTTTATCGCAGATATCGAGTTCACCCGACACGAGGCCAAGACGCAAGAAGAGAGGGCCGTCGAATGAAGGTAGTCCATCTGATTCTGTTGAAGCTCCTTAGCCTCGCCGCGTTGGCTGGGGGTGTGTTGGTGGCCGTCACGCCCGTCAGCGTCCTGTACGACAGCTCTGCCATGAGAGCGCTGGACAGCACTTGGATTCGGATCGCCATCGGTTTGGGCGTGGCCGTCATCGGATTGCTTGGCCTCATTCCGTGCCGCCGGCGGAACAAGCGCAAGACGATCTCCTTCCCCGGCACGCAGGGCGACGTCATTATCCAACTCGATTCCGTCGAGGCGACCCTCAACCGGGTCATTGGGAGACTGCCTGAAGTCAAGAAGGTCGCTGTCCGTGCCGTGCCGTCCGAGGACGGCCGCAGCGTTCAGATTACCGCCGAGGTGCTCTTGTACAAGCGTACAGGCGCCGGGGCACGCGAGACGGCGAACCGCGTGAGCGAGGCCATCGCCGAGGCCGCCGAGAACTTGCTCGGCGTCGAGGAAGTTACGTCGGTAGATTTGAACGTCCGTGGGATTGTCGTCGATTCATCCTCCCAGGCGGCAGCATTCCCTGAGCCCGATCTGCCTGGCCCGGCGGTGAGCGAGTCGGAGGTCATGGAGCCGGAAGAAGACTCCATGGATTCCCTCCAGCAGAGCGCGAGCATCGAGCCTACATGGCCCGATGAAGTCGCCGTTGAGCCGGAGGAAGAAGAAGAGGATGAGGAGGAGCAGCAGAACCTGGCCCCTCCCCCACCGGAAGAGCCGAACCTTCCTGAACTCGAACGAGACGAAGACGACGATTTCCGGTAGGATCATACGGCCTCCAACGGAGAAGCGGCCCCAAGACTCATGCTTGCTAAGCGAATTATCCCCTGTCTCGACGTTGCCGACGGCCGCGTCGTAAAGGGAGTCAATTTCCTCGGCCTCCGCGACGCGGGCGATCCCGTTGAGATTGCCAAACGCTACGACGAAGAGGAGGCGGATGAAATCGTCTTCCTCGACATCCGCGCGTCCACCGATAATCGGGCAACGATGCTCGACGTGGTTAGCCGAACGGCGGAGCAAGTCTTTATGCCCCTTTGCGTTGGCGGGGGGATACGCACCATTGACGATATCCGCATCCTCCTCAACGCCGGGGCCGACAAAGTCTCCATCAATACGCCCGCTATCGAGAATCCCGACTTCATCAGCGAGGCGTCGGCTCGTTTCGGCGCCCAGTGCATTGTGGTGGCCATCGACGCGAAACGAACGGACAACGGCTACATTGTTCGCAGCCACGGTGGCCGCGATGGAGGCCGCCCAACGCCCCTGGAGCCCGTGGCTTGGGCCAAGGAGGCGGAACGCCGGGGGGCGGGCGAGATCCTCCTTACCGCGATGGACTGCGACGGCACCAAGGATGGCTACGACGTTCCCCTCACCCGCGCGGTGGCGGAGGCTGTTGGCGTTCCCGTCATCGCCAGTGGCGGAGCAGGAAGTCTTGAACACCTATTGGCCGCGCTCACAGAGGGCAAGGCCGACGCGGCCCTGGCTGCTTCGATCTTCCATTTCCAGACGTTCACGATCCGCCAGGCAAAAGAATTCCTTGCAAAGAACGGCGTTCATGTGCGATGCTGACGCCTGGAATTCAGGACTGCGGATTCCCGCGAACGACTGAAGGAACCTGTGTGATGCCGGTTATGTATTTGGCCCACCATCGATGGCGTCACTAATTCCCTGCCTTTTCCCGACTTCTTAATTCCCTTTTCCCGACGTTTCTTGTTGTCACAGGCGTACCGTATGCATTTCCGGAGACCTGTAGTGGCATTCACCTTAGAGCGCACCGCACCAGCTGGTACCTTCGCACCACAGCGCCCGCTCCGCATGACTTGCATACAGTCTTGTGGCGCGGTTGTGAGAAGAGCGGACTATCACCACGTATTGGCCTGCATCATACGCCGCCGGAGGGTGGGCTATTGGCCTCAGAGCAGGCACAAGCTCTGGCGATGCGGCAGGGGCGGTTGAACCGACTTGATGGATCTGAAGAAACAAGCCACACACAATGAGGAAATCACAATGAACCATCCGACACTTGATGAATTCCGGCAGATAGCACGGGCTGGGGCCGTCGTGCCGGTTTACCGCGAGATCCTGGCCGATCTCGAAACACCGGTTACGGCGTATATGAAGATAGCGAGGGGGCAGTCCTACTCCTTCCTACTCGAGAGTGTTGAGCAGGCGGACACCATCGGGCGCTACTCCTTTCTGGGCGCAAATCCCTCCGTCATTTTCCAATCCAAGGGCAACAACGTTACGATCACGCGGGACGGCCGCTCCGGCTCGTTTCAGTCCGACGACCCGTTGGGCGAGCTCCGCAAGCTCATGGACGCCTACCAACCGATAACCGTCCCCGGCCTTCCCAAGTTTCACGGCGGGGCCGTGGGCTACATCGGCTACGATCAAGTCCGGTTTTTTGAGGATTTGCCCGACGCTAATCCGGACAACTTGGACCTCCCCGACCTGTACTTCATGATCACGGATACGATTCTGATCTTCGACCACGTCAAGAACCGGCTCCAGATCGTGTCGAACGCCCACGTGCAAGGCAGCGTGGACAAGGCGTATATCGAGGCAACGCACAAGCTCGATCAACTCGAGCAAACTCTCAAAAAGCCCTTGGTTGTTACCACGGAGCGCCTCCATTCGGGCAGCTTCGAGTCGAGTCCGAAGTCGAGTTTCACGCGCGAGGAGTTCTGCGAGGCCGTTCGCAAGGCCAAGGAGTACATTTGCGCGGGCGATATCTTCCAGGTGGTGCTGTCGCAACGGTTTGAGCGGGAAACGCAGGTGAGCCCGATCAACCTGTACCGAGCCCTGCGCTGTATCAATCCGTCGCCGTACATGACGCTCGTCCAATATCCGGACCTCACGCTGGTGGGATGTAGTCCCGAGGTAATGACCCAGGTACACGGGCGGACGTGCATGGTTCGCCCGATCGCGGGCACACGGCCCCGCGGCGCCAGCTCGTCTGAGGATGAAGCGCTGAGCAAAGACCTGCTGGCCGACGAGAAGGAGCGGGCCGAGCACATTATGCTGGTCGATCTCGGGCGAAATGATGTTGGCCGAGTTAGCAAACCTGGCACCGTGGCGCCCTCGCCATCGCGACTCATGTACATCGAGCGTTACTCTCACGTGATGCACATCGTGAGCGAGGTCGAAGGGGAACTCAAAGATGGGGAAGACGCCTTCTCCGCTTTGCGCGCCACCTTCCCGATGGGCACGGTGAGCGGGGCGCCGAAGATCCGGGCCATGGAGATCATCGACGAACTCGAACCGCTGCGCCGCGGCCCTTATGCGGGCGGATGCGGATATATCAGCTTCTCGGGCGACATGGACACGTGCATTGTCATCCGCACGATGATCGTGAAGGATGACGTCGTCTACGTCCAGGCAGGCGCGGGAATCGTCTACGACAGCGTTCCGGAGCGTGAGTACGAAGAGACCGTCAACAAGGCGAAGGCCCTCTTCCGGGCCGTGGAATTCGCTGAGAAAGGACTTGAATCATGATCGTCATGATAGACAACTATGATTCGTTCACGTACAACCTGGTGCAGTACTTCGGCGAGGTCGAACCGGACATCCGCGTGTTCCGCAATGATGCCATCGACGTTGAGGCCATTAGCGAAATGCGGCCCGACCGAATCGTTGTTTCACCGGGGCCGTGCACGCCGAACGAAGCAGGTATATCGTGTGCCGTCATCCGCGAGTTGGGGCCCGCCATTCCCCTGCTTGGTGTGTGTTTGGGCCATCAATGCATCGGAGCCGTCTTCGGCGGCGATGTTGTGCGAGCGGACCGCATCATGCACGGTAAGGTTAGCAGGATCAATCACATAAACAACCCGCTTCTCGAGGGAGTGCCTTCACCGTTCATTGCCACCAGGTATCATTCCCTTGTGGTGAAGCCTAAAAGCTGTCCGGATGTGCTTGAGGTTATCGCAAGCACGGAGGAGGGGGAGATCATGGCGCTCGCTCACAAGGAATTCCCCATCTGGGGGGTGCAGTTCCACCCAGAGAGCATCCTCACGGAATGCGGGAAGCAAATTGTCCGCAACTTTGCCGGAATGTGTCCCCCGAAAGCCTGCGAGTAAGTCGGCTAACATTAGTTGATTCCGTGACTTATGCCCCGTTGCGTGGTTTGACATTGACCATGGCATGTGCTAGATTAACTTGATTGACGGGGCGGACCCTACACGAAAGGTGTCGTGACATGGGACACAGTAAGAAGCAGAAGAAACTCATTGAACTACTCGACAGAAATGTTGAGATGTGTCGCGAATTCATGAACGACTGGTTGTTGTTCAACCAGATTCTGAGCGCCTACCCCAGCCCCGGTGTCAATAAGGCACAGCTCGAGAATCAGTTCCTTAAGATCAAGAGCAAATTGGCGCGGGAACACAAGGTTCTCAAGGACACGCTCGCCGCGGACTACACGCTCGACGGCAATACCATGAATATTGTGTCGGGGGCGACCAACCTTGAGAGCATCTACGCTCAGTCCGAAGTGGCCGTCAAGAAGCTTCAAACGGAGTGGCACCGGGCGTTTATTTCCATTAACGAGACCCTCGGTGGCCTGGAGGATAAGAAGGGCCGCGCCGAAGCCGGGGAGAAGATCTTCGTGGCGCCGACCGGCGGCGGAGCGGCGCCCAAGGGCGGCATGTCCGAGGCGGCGAAGAAGAACGTGATGATCGTGGTCGCGGTTTTGGTGATGATTGGGCTTCTCGTAGGCGTTCCGCAGATCCGTGCCCTTTACATCGATTCGTTCAAGAGTCTGTTCGGCATCTGATGTTGGGGTCGCGGCTCCGGGACGCCGTGCACGCGCGATATCGGAGAGACTGGTTGTGCCTCAGGGAAGGAGACTCGTGTGACAAAGCGTGAACTTGTGGTTCAGGTGGCTGAACGCGTGGGAGGCACACAGAATGAAGTCGCGGGCATCGTGCAAGCCACGCTGGATGCGATAACGGATTTCATGGCCGCGGGCAAACGCCTCGAAGTGCGTGACTTCGGCGTTTTCGAGATCAAGACGCGCGACGCCCGCAGCGGCAGAAATCCTCGCACTGGCGAGGAGGTGCGTATCGGGGCCAAGAGCGTCGTTGCTTTCAAGCCCGGTAAAGCCCTTAAGGAGCTTGTCCGGCAAGGAGGAAGCCAACGGCCCGACGCAGCCACTGCCGCCGACGAGGCCCCGGCGTCGGAAGTCACGTATGCCCAGGACCCTGAAGAGGAAAGACAACAGACGCTGTTCTAGTCGTCGGGCCTGTTCTCCACGGGCAATCCGGGGAACGGCCATGAGCCACAGCGGTCGCTACCTGCCTATGTTTGAGTATCTGTCTTCACGAATGTGTCCTACGCGCTTCTTGCGGGTGGGCTGTGTCGCTGTTTCCGCCGAACCGGGCTTCCGCGGCAAGGCCGCGGTGTTGACTTATGGAGGCGTCCGGCGTGTCTAAGGAGCACGATGCCGAAGCGCGGATGACCTTCACGGAGCACCTGGCCGAACTGCGCACGCGGATCATCCGGGTGGGTGTCGTGGTCCTGGTCCTTTGTATCCTGTGCGTCATCTTCTCCGAAACGATCTTTGAGTTGGTGGCTTTTCCTCTGCGTGGGAAGCAGATTCCGTGGAAGACCTTGACGCCTTTCGAGTGGTTTACCAGCGTTCGACTCAAGCTCGCCGGCATTGCCGGGCTTCTCCTCGCGGCGCCCTACATTCTGTACGAGGCGTGTGCGTTCATCTTTCCCGGCTTGAAGTCCAATGAGAAGCGACTCGCCATGATACTCCTGGCGGGCTGTGGCGTGCTCGCCATCGCGGGCGGCACGATGGCGTATCTCCTGGTGTTTCCCCTCGTCGTGCCTTTCGTGATGAGTCAGACGCCGGAGAACGTGACTGCCGAACTTCAGGTTGCCTCTACGCTCAACACCCTGTTGCGGGGATATCTGGCGTTTGCCGTCGCTTTTCAGTTCCCCATGGCGGTTCTGGCCTTGGTGTATATGGATTTGTTGAGCCCCGCGACGCTGCGGCAGTACCGCCGGGTGGCCATCATCATCATGGCGCTTGCGGCCGCCATGTTCACGCCACCCGATGTGTTCACCATGGTTGTAATGCTCTTGCCCCTGGCCTTACTCTATGAAATAAGCATTTGGCTCTCGTACCTCGTCGTACGCAGGCGGAAGCGTGCCCATGAGCAGCGATGACGGCCTCGTGAGGATTTATACTCTATGTTCAGCAGCCTCGGCATAGGCGAGATCATCCTGATCGCCGGGATCGCCCTTGTCATTATAGGCCCGGAGCGTTTCCCGGAATTCGCCAAGATCGCGATGCGTACCATCCGCGACTTGCGGGGGTACGTGAATGAGGTCAAAGACGACCTCAAGCGGGAAATTTCGCCCGTGAAGCGGGAGATTCGGGAACTCAGCAGGTACAACCCGGAGGAGTATATCGACGCGCTGACGGATGCCCCCCTTGATACCGAGAGCGAAGACCTCCATGGCACGCCGCCGCTCCACGCGGAGGAGTCAAAGGCTGAGGGCGCTGACGCTGCTGAAGCGGCCGATGAGGATGCCGGACAGCCTGGGCCGGAGGAAGAAAACCTGGACTAGAAGTCCGGCCAGAAGGAGCCGCTCCTAGGGGGTCAGCATGTAGACATGGACGCCGAACGGTTCCCATTCATCCGTGAAGGCGCCATTTTCCACGTCCGCCCCGGGGCGATCTTCATTCAAAACCTCATACTTGCGCCAATCACCGAGTCCTGACAACGTCGCCTTGCAGGGGTTCTTGTAGGCATTGCACGTGAACAGGTAGAGGGCGTCGTCGTGCCTCTTGGCAAGTATCTGAACGCCGTCGTCCACGGAGTGTCCCATTTCGTGGTATTCGGTGGCGATGTCGATGGGGGGCCTTCGGGCGGCCAATGGCCCGGCCAGGGCCGCTATTTCACTCACAACGCGCTTGATGTCCGTCCAGCACTGCGAAGGATAGGGCGTGTAATGGCTGCCCCAGTAAATGATGCCGTTCGCACCCTTGATGAGGGCTTGGAACGCCATGAAGCGGCTCTGCGCGTAGGTGGGATACAGGATCTTGGCGTCGTCCCGTTCGCCTTCCTCGCGCAGCATTTCCCAGGCAAAGGCCTGCAATACCATAAAGAGAGGGCGATTGGGGCCGGTGACCTTGCGCATCTTGTCTACATATTCCCCGACCTGGCTGATGTAGGTATTGTTCAGGTCGCCCTGGTAGCCGTCTTCAAATAAGGCGTATGACTTGCGCAGCCCGCCGGGGTTGACAGGGTAGATGTCCATGGCGACGACGTCGGTGCCCGAATTGTAGGCGCGCATGGTACTTACGAGATTCGTCGGGGCGTGGTTTGTATACAGCAGATGGTTTGGATCCTCCGCCTTGATGATGGGATAGGCCTCGGCCAGTGCCTGGGCAGGCACGCGCTGTGCGGGGGAGAGCCACGTCCAGGCGGGCTCGTCCACGGTTTCCAGAAAGGCAATGGCGGGCTGGTTCTTCACGGCACGAACGCGTTCGCGTAGTTTCTTCTCGCTCTCCTCGCGATTCTTGAGGTCGAGCGTTCCCACGGATATCCACGTCATCAGGCCTGCCTCGTGCGCCGCGCTCAGTACCTCGGGGGCCGTCCCGGTGTGGACGAGGTTGAATCCGGCATCCGCCAGCTCCTTCATTGCCTCATCGACGGGACGTTCGGCGTACTTCGAGGTGTAGGCGTATGTCCCAATGATAATCGTTCTCTTGCCATTGGCCAGAATCGTGCCGTCGTCATCATAGGCGGTGAGGTTCCCGCCGGGAGTCTGGGCCTCAGCCGCTCCGAAGGCAAGCCACGCCAACACGATCCCCAACACGCCGAGCCATAGATTTTTCTGCATCGAAGACTACCCTTCTCCGGTTGGCCGCAGCTTTGGCAGGCCGCACGCCGTCTGTTTCATTTCAAGAGCGGCAGAACGCGTTTGAACTCCGCCGTGCCTGCCTGGCCCAGAAGTTCAAACATGGCCATCTCCGCCGTAACCAGACACGCCCCGCCTGAAGCCATCCGGGCTATTCCAGCCTCATGTTCGGCCTCGACGCGAGCGGCCACCGCGTCCTGTGCCACGTAGACCTCGTAGCCTTGGTTCACTGCCTGGAGGACGGTCTGCATTACACACACGTGGGTTTCCACACCGGCTACTAGCAGTTGGCTCCGCTGCGAGTCTCTCAACGCCGCCTCAAATTCCGGGTCGCCCAAGCACCCGAATGAACGCTTCGCCAGGGGACGAAGGCCATGAAGTTCCCGGGCTACGGCCGCCGCCGTAGGCCCCAGCCCCTTCGGATACTGTTCGGCCCAGAGGAGCGGCAAGTGAAGCTCTCTAGCGAATCGGATGAGATCCACCGTCCGGCCGATGACGGCTTCCGCCGCTGGGATCTTCGCCAGGAGCCTTTCCTGGAGGTCAATGACTACTAGGATGGTCGCGTCACGATTCAGCAAGGTCGTGAACTCTCCGGGATGTGTTAGGAAACACGAGTTGGGCGATCCACACCAGAAGAGTACGATGCTGGCGCATCGCCGTGGCAATGCAGCGCCATGCCCTAGGAGCGCCTGATGCGCGCGGCGTCCTGCTTGCGTTCGTGAATCCGTCGCTTCTTGCGCCGCTTGCGTTCCTTAAGGGCGTTGGCTTTGTAGAACAGAGCGGGCTCAATGATTGGGTCGTGCAGTCCCTGTGCTTCGACCTCGCCGTAGCTCACCCTGCCTCGGTAGGTCCGGTTGGAGATAATGATGGCAATTGCCTGACGCGACCACTTGTTGCCTTTTCTCGTGAAGATTCCTCGCGCATGGAGGTAACTGACAACCTTCCCGGTACTGCGTGTTCGCAAGTATTCGCGGAAAATCATCCGGACGACCTCTGCCTCGCGATCGTCTACCACGAGCGGCGGCTCGCCCTCTCGGCCTCGGCGGTAACCGTACGGAGCAGGCCCCGTTCCGTACCTGCCCTGCTGAACAGCGTTAAGTTGGCCGCGCTTGACCTTTGCGCCGTGCGTGAGCCGTGTTGCAAAGTCAACGGGCTCAGCGTCAACCCGCGCCGCAATCATTTCGAGGTCATTTCCCTTCGTGTCCACGCAAAAACCCTACTTACTCGCGATTAACTTATCGCAAAGTTGTCAACGGTTTTTCTGCGTAAATGCGCCTTGTTCCGCAGCACTGCCTCCTGAAGACCGCAGTCTCACACGCCTGAGTATACGTTAATTAGATGATAATGTCAACAGTTTTCCTCGTCCGCCGCAATGCATGCTCTCTCAATGCCTCAGAGAGTCTGATCGCCGGCACGAAACTCTTGACGAAATGACGCCGTAGTGTATGAAGAAGTGTGTCGGAAATGGAAACCGGCCGCAGGTTTGGCTTCCCCGCGGCCGGCTCGATGCTAGTGTACGCTTCGGCTACTTAGCGCGCTTTTTCGAGCGAGCCAAGGCCGTCAGAGACGTCGGAGTCGCACTGTAGGGGCTCGAATCCGTCGCGAAGCTCTTCTCGGCGATCTGCGTGACTTCCGCCGATGTCATGCCCGCTGCGCGCGCCTCGGCGACCACTTCGTGGAGGCGCTCAATGATGCGCCGGCGGCAGGCTTCTCGGCACTTGGCCTCGATCCCCTTGTTGACGAAGACTCCCATGCCGCGACGCGTGTAAAGAAGGCCCATCACTTCGAGATCACGATAGGCTTTGGCCACGGTGTTGGGGTTTACGTCAAGCCGCTCCGACAATTCGCGCACGGAGGGAAGCTGGTCCCCTGCCTTGAGCTTGCCGGCTGCGATCGCGAACTGCACATGGTTCTCGATTTGAACGTATACAGCTACGCTACTGGTGATATCAATACTTGAAATCATGCCTCACTCTCCTCTTGCTGCTCCTAACCATTAACACCGTTAACTCCCCCACCGAGAGCAAACGTCCATACACGTATCTTATGTCCGTATCCTGTGGCATGCACCCCTTTGGCGCTACCCTTAGCTCCTGTACTGCTTTGCTTAAGTCTACACTTCGTGTATCATGTTTATCAAGTCTTTTTCAGCTTGGTCCCATTTCACGGAGAAGAAGTATGATGTCTCCGGCCCGTGTGTCCGTGCCTACTCTCATCGTCCAAGTCTTGCTCATCGTCCTGGGGCTGTTCCCTGGCTTGAGGGTAGAGCCCTCCCATGCCCAGGAGGCGGGCCGAACGCGCGCAAGAGAGGCCCGGCCCGGTGCGCCGGTCGCTCTGGGCGCCATCGAGGTAGAGGTCGTCGATGTCCTGGCGCAGCGGCTCTCTGCCAAGGTTGAACTTCGGAGCGAAGATCTGCCCTCACCCATCGTTTTGCGTGTGCCGAGCGGTAGGCTCCGCTCCTCGCAACCTATGGGGCAGTATACGGCGTTCGTATATGTCTACGATGAGGATGTGCCGGTTGCCGTTGAGATCATGGACGTTGTAATTGGCAGCGCGGCGCCCGCTTCCCTACGCGTTGAGGTACTGGAAGGTGTGGGGGGGAAGCGGCCGTTGCGTGCCTTCGACCAGGATGGGGACCTCTTCTTGGACCGGGTGGAACTGGCTGCGGGCACAGACCCGGCGGACGCGTGCAGCGTTCCCGGACAGCAGCGAATTCCTCGCGCGACACGGGTCCTCGCTGAGGGGGCGAAATGGTATCGGGGCGAGTTACACGCTCATTCTTCTTACGGTGTCGGCAAGGAGAGCGTTTCGGCGTTGATCGCCCGTGCGGAGAAAGCGGGATTGGATTTCCTTGCGATCGCCGACCGCAACACCATGGCGGCGTCCCTGGGACCTGAGTTCCATTCAGATTCCCTTGTACTCATTCCCGCGATGGAGTGGGGAAACGACATTCTTGGCGTGGCCTTGCTCTATGCACCGGGCACCTATCCAGAGCCGCCGCGGACCCGCAACGAGGCCAAGGGAATGGCTATGCGGCTTCAGGCTCAAGGCGGGGTGGTGGCCATTGCCCATCCGTGTTTTCCAACGGCTCCGTGGCAATGGGGCCTCACCTATGTGGATGCCGTCCAAGTCTGGTGCCGTGACTGGCGCGGCGTCCCGCCGGGTTAACGCCAGCCAGCTAGGGGATATCTTGCGGCGGCGTGACAACGAAGGGCGCTTCACCGAAACCATCGCCCGTGCCGCTGCCATGCCCGGTCTTTCCGCCAATGGACAGGCGGCCTCGTTCTGGGACTCCGAATTGGCCTTGGGGCTCCACGCGGCGCCGATCGCGGGCACCATGTCCTCCGCTGCCGAGGTACCGTTAGCTTCTCCCGTCACGTATGTGTATGCCGCGAATAAGTCACTACCGGCGATCATCGATGGCATACGACGCGGCAGAACGGCCCTATCTGCGAGCGTCGACGGCCCCTTCATTGCCTTTGGTGCGTCCGTGCCGGGGAGGCGGAACGCCATGGCGGGGGACACCATTCCCACAGGTACGGAAACCACATTTGCCGCAAGTGTCAAAGGCGGCGAGGGAATGAAGCTTGAGCTTCTCCGTGATGGCCGCTCTATCGCCGTGGTCTCCATTGATAGGGCGCGGCAGACGCACTACTTCAAGGAAACGCCTCTGGACTATGCCGCGTACCGGGCACAGGTTATTGGAGCGGTGACGACCCCCGGCTTCGGGCCCGTTGATGTGCTCGCGATGTCGGGAGTCATCTACGCCACGCCTGGCGCAGTCTCCGAGGCTGCATCCTTGGCCGACTCCCATCCATCCACCTCCTCAAAGGCAAATGCCCCCTGAACTGAGGGTATTCCGGAGAGAGTCGAGCCACAACGTGACGCTAGAGAGTACCCAGCCGCGCGCACACCGCCACGCTCGCGTCCCAAGCCTGCCGGCGGGCGGACGCTCGCTTGAACCGTATGACCACAACGGCGGTTGAGCACGGCTTTGCAGGCGCTCAACCGCCGTCGTTTGTTCGTTCTTGTTCCGGATTGCGAGGTCGGCGATCAGGTCCGGATAACTCTCAGGAATTCCTCCGCCGGCACTTCACCGCGTTTGACCTTCATCCGGCAGCGGTCAGCCATGGTCTTGAGTTTCGCGGCCTTGGCGATCTTGATAATTGGCTCGTCCGCGGCGATCATCTTACGAATGTCCGGTGTCACTTCGATGAGTTCGAAGATTCCCGTGCGGCCCTTTGTGCCGGTGTGATAGCAGGCTTCGCACCCCTTGCCCTTATAGAGGCGTCGGGTAGACTCGGGCAGCCCGAGGGCTTTGAGAAGCGGCTTCTGTGGCGTGTATCCCGTTTTGCATTCGGGGCATATCTGCCTCACGAGTCGCTGGGCGATGACGGCCGTTAGCGCGCTCGCTATGAGGTAGGAGGGTACACCCATGTTGCGTAGCGTGGTAATTGCCTCGGGCGCGTCGTTGGTGTGCAGTGTGCTGAAGACCAAGTGGCCCGTCATGGCGGCGCGCACCGCAATCTGAGCCGTTTCCGGGTCGCGGATCTCGCCGACGAGGAGCACATCGATATCCTGGCGCAGTGAGGCCCGGAGGGTGCTGGCGAAGGAGAGTCCGATATCTGTTTCGATCTGTACTTGGTTGATACCTGAAAGTTGGTACTCCACCGGGTCCTCTAGCGTGACGATGCTGTCGGTGATGACGTTCTTCTGGTTGAGGGCCGCGTAGAGGCTGGTGGTCTTGCCGCTGCCGGTTGGGCCGGTGACGAGGATCATGCCATACGGCTGCTGGATCATGGCGCCGAGGGCTTTCTCATCATCGGCCTCGAGGCCCAAGTCCTTGATGCCGGCCAAAACGGAGGCTTGATCGAGAAGTCGCAAAACGATGCGCTCGCCGAGATACGTCGGCATGGTGGCCACGCGGATATCGAATTCCCTATCGCCGAAGTCCATGCCGATGTGTCCGTCCTGCGGATGGCGCGTCTCCGTGATGTCAATATCCGACATAATCTTGATGCGGGAGATGACGGCGGCCTCGATATCAGCGGGGATACTCATTACGTCGTGAAGGACGCCATCGATCCTGTAGCGGACACGCATCTCCGGTTCCTGGGGATCCAGGTGGACATCGGTGGCTCCCGAATTGGCCGCACCCTCGATGATAGTACTCACCAGTTTGACTACCGGTACGCCTGACGCCTGTTGGGCGATTTCCTCGAAGCGGGCCTTGCTCGCCCTGTCCTCCCCGACCTCGATTTCGTTTTCGCTGGCCACGGTTTCCACCTCCTTTGTCTCCTTCGCTGCCGCCTTCTTCGCTGCCGTTTTCTTCGCTGCCGTCTTCTTGGGAGCGGCCTTCTTCTTCGTTTCGGCCGCCTTCGGCTCGACAGGTGGCGTCTCCGACGCCTTCTTCTTCCCCTTCGAGACACGGGCTTTCCCTTGATAGCGGGCCGTGATCTCTTCACGGATGTCATCCGTAGTGGTTAGGACGGGATAGATCCGCAGTCCAAGCAGTATCCCCACGTCTTTCAGGACGTCCCGAGCCTGGGGGGTGGCGATCAACACCGTCAGCTTGTCTCCCTCGAGCCGGATCGGAATCATCTGGTTCTTCCGCGCCATGCTCTCGGGCACTGTCTCAAGCGCCTCCTTGGCACTGGGGGTCTGCTTCAGGTCCGCGTACTCGAGCCCATACTGCTTACTCAGGGCCATCGCAATGGTTTGGCGAGTGACGAAGCCCTTATCCAGCAATATGTTGCCCAGGAGGCGGCCATTGTGTTTCTGCTCCGTGAGCGCCTCCTCGAGCTGGTCTTCTGAGATGGCGTGCATCTCCACGAGCGCCGTGCCCATGGACTGGTGCTCGTCTCGCACCGATTTAGGATGGAACTCGTAGCGGAGCACATCCTCAAACACGCCTAGGTTGAGTTTCTTCATTTGGATCAGTTGACGATACCAGGGAGTCCCCGATTCTTTTTCCCGTTCTTTTGCCTCGGCCAGTTCTTCCCGGGTGATCAAATCCTGTTTGACCAGTTCCTCGCCGAGTTCGGGGGATTGCTGTCGCTTAGCCATTGTCCAGTCCCTCCCGACCTATAACACGATGGAAAGCAGCGCCCCATTATAGAAGTAGACATGCCAATTCGTAAAGGGTGTTGACAAGGTTTTTTGGGATGCGGCCAGAAAACCGCCGAATGCCGGAGACGGAGAGTCCTGGGTGTTGAGAGAGAAGAACCTATAGTTGCCTTTCGGCCGCGCCCCGCCGGGAACCGCGCTCTGAGGCCGGACTTCTGGTGGTTGACACGGCGCCTGACGCGGGGCCAGAATGCAGCAAGAGTTGTAGCACAGACAGGGGGGCAGGGTGAGTTTGCGTCGGCACAGAAGGTACGTCCGACTCGGGCTTCCGGAGTTTCTCGTACTCGTGTCGGTGTTGTTGGCGGCCATCCCGGCGGGCCTATGGTGGCATGGCCTCACCGCTGAATACTGGCCTCGCGCGGGGGGACGTGTCCTCACGAGCGCCATCCAGCTAACCCATTACAATGCCGAAGTGTCCGGCGCCAAGGTCCGGGTGACGTATCAATACGAAGTGGACGGCGGCATGTTTACGGGCGAATGGGCGGGATTCTGGCCGGAAGCAGGCAGCCCCAACGCCATGGCCCCGAGACAAGTCGAGCGGCAACTTCGCGAAGGCGCTTCGCTCATTGTGCTCTACAATCCGGCGAATCCGGCCCAGAGCGACCTGCACCACCCCGACGGCGCTCGGCAAGTACTCTACTCCGCGCTGCTCATCTTCGGGCTCGCGGTAGCCGTCTTCTACTGCCGCCGCATCTATCCCGCGTGGCGCAAGTCCTGAGACCTGCCCGGCGGCCCGGGTGCTGATAGTGTCGCGCCGTCACGTCATTCGGCGGGCTCGGGCGATTCCTTCTGCGGGGGATACTTGATGCGGATGTGAAGATCCTCAAGCTGTTTCTGCGTGACTTCACTCGGGGCGTTCATCAGAAGATCCTGCGCTTTCTGATTCAGCGGAAATGCGATGACCTCGCGGATGTTCGGCTCATCGGCCAGCAGCATAACAATGCGGTCGAATCCGGGGGCGATCCCTCCGTGAGGCGGCGCCCCGTAATGGAAGGCGTTCCACAGCGCAGGGAACTTCATCTTGACGGTGTCTTCCGGATAGCCGGCAATCGCAAACGCCTTAAGCATCACCTCCGGCCGGTGATTCCGGATCGCTCCCGAGGATAACTCGATTCCATTGCACACAAGATCATACTGATACGCCAGAATATCGAGCGGGTCCTTCGTCTCAAGGGCATCGAGGCCGCCTTGCGGCATCGAGAATGGGTTATGCGAAAAATCGACTTTCTTCTCTTCCTCGTTCCACTCGAACATGGGGAAGTCGACGATCCAGCAGAACGACACCTTGCGGCCGTCAATCAAATCGAGCGCTCGCGCCAGATACGCGCGCACCTTGCCCATCAACTCGTTGGTTTGCGGCCGCGGCCCGGCCCCGAAGAATAACGCGTCGCCCTCTTCCGCGCCCATGGCCTCGATAAGCGCCGTCTTCTCGCCATCGCTCAGAAACTTCACGATTGGCCCGCGGATGTCGCCATCCCGCAAGGCTACCCATGCGAGCCCCTTGGCGCCTTCTTCCTTGGCAAAGGCCTCGGCGTCATCGAAGAACTTCCGCGACTGCGCCGCGGCCCCCTTGGCATTGATCGCCTTGACAGCCCCGCCCGAACGGGCGGCGTTGGCGAACACTTTGAACTCGCTGCTCGCAAACACCTCCGTCAGATCCACCATATCGAGGCCGAACCGGATATCCGGCTTATCGGTGCCGTATTTCTCCATAGCGTCTCGGTAAGCAATGTGCGGGAATGCCTCGGTGACGATCTCTCTGTCCGAAAGCTCCTTGAAGAGGCGCACCATGAGCAGTTCGACCTCATGGAAGAGATCATCCTGCGTGATAAAGGACATCTCCATATCAATCTGGTAGAACTCGCCCGGGCTTCGATCCGCGCGCGAGTCTTCATCGCGGAAACACGGGGCGAGCTGGAAGTACTTGTCGAAGCCAGAGATCATCAACAACTGCTTAAACTGCTGCGGCGCCTGAGGTAGCGCGTAGAACTGGCCGGGATACAGGCGGCTTGGGACGAGGTAATCCCGAGCGCCCTCCGGCGAAGAGCTTGTCAAGATCGGCGTGTGGTACTCGACAAAGCCGCGCTCCGTCAGGTGCTTCCGCGTAAGCTGGCCTGTGGCCGAGCGGAGCAGGACGTTGGCATGCAGGCGCTCGCGGCGCAAGTCGAGATAGCGGTGCTTCAGGCGCACGTCCTCCGGATAGTCGGCGTCCTGATAAATGGGGAACGGCAGCGGATCCGCCGCCGACTCGACCTCAAACGACGCCGCGACGACCTCGATCTCGCCCGTGTCCAAGTTCGAGTTGATCGTGTCGTCGCTGCGGGCAACCACCTCGCCTGTAACCGTGATCACGCCCTCGTAGCGGACTTGTTCCGCTTGCGCGAAGAAGTCCCTATCGGGATTAACGACCACCTGGGTGACGCCATAGTGATCGCGAAGATCGATGAAGATGACGCCGCCGTGATCCCGCTTGCGGAACACCCATCCCGACAGCCGGACCTCGGCGCCTACGTCCGTCTTGCGGAGCTGCCCGCAGGTATGCGTTCTATACGGATGTGTCATGAAAATACTCTCCAGGCGTGATAACGCGCGAAACTAGAAGTCCGGCCTGAACCTGCGGTTCCCGGTGGGATGCGGCCGGAAAGCATCTGTAAGTCCTTCTATCTCAATACTCAAAACTCTCGGCCTCGATATTCAGTGGCTTTCCTGCCGCACCCCTAGCGATAGATCGCGGTATACTAATGACGGGCGGGGATATTGTCAAATGATGGCCGGCCGCCAAAGCCGCTAGAGGGCCGTTTCTGCCCGCGACGCCCGCATCTTTCACGGCCTGGAGCGTGGCGCCATAGACATGCCCGCCACCGGGCGTGTTGACTCACTTCTCGCTCGTGTGATAGGTTTTCCGCGGCTTGCGGAACACGTAATCAGCCGATTTTTGCCCGCGCTAGACGGGAAACTAGCGGTGTCCTGAACTCGCAATCCGCTTTAGCGAGGTCGAATTCCCACCCGAGGGCGCTTTGCCCTTTAGTCAGGTGCGGGGCACGTGGTGTTGACGGTTGGGTCCTACTCAACGGGGCGCTGCCGAATCCGGTCAGATCCGGAAGGAAGCAGCCGTAGGTGGTCG
Source organism: Candidatus Hydrogenedentota bacterium (assembly GCA_963674865.2). Taxonomy (GTDB): domain Bacteria; phylum Hydrogenedentota; class Hydrogenedentia; order Hydrogenedentales; family SLHB01. The sequence goes on along the minus strand of CAXXYE010000009.1, from coordinate 586,765 downwards.
TTCCCGTGTGCTGTAGGATTGCCTGGCCCGAGCTAACGACCCCGTGGCCGTTCTGGACAAGCGTTCGACGGTGGGTGCGCGGGCTTTCTTTCTTCCAACGGGCTTCTTAGAGCGTGCGGGAATCGCACCGAAGGTAGCGCATGGCCGATAAACCATACCAAGTACTTGCGCGGACATGGCGCCCGCAAACCTTCGAGGACGTGGTGGGCCAGCAGCACATCACCCGGGGCCTCCAAAACGCCATCTCGGCGGGGCGGGTAGGCCACGCCTTCCTCTTCATCGGCTCGCGGGGCATCGGCAAGACGACGACGGCGCGGATCCTGGCGAAAGCGCTGAACTGCCTGGCCGTGGAACAGCCCACGGCGCAGCCTTGCGGCACGTGCGAGAACTGCACGAGCATCGCCGCCGGCAATAACATCGACGTCATCGAGATCGACGGCGCGTCGAATAACAGCGTGGATGACGTGCGCGAGATCCGGGAACACATCCGGATGGTGCCTTCGCGTTCGAGATTCAAAATCTACGTCATCGACGAGGTACACCAGCTTTCCGCCGCCGCCTTCAACGCCCTCTTGAAAACGCTTGAGGAGCCGCCCGCCCACGCGGTATTCATTCTCGCCACCACGGAGGCCCACCGCGTCCCGGCGACGATTATCTCGCGCTGCCAACGCTACGATTTCCGCCGTGTGGGCTTGGACGGTATTGCGGCGCTTCTGCGGCGCATCCTCGAAGCCGAGGGCGTGGCGTGCGCCGATGACGCGCTATGCGCGATTGCCCGGGCGGCGGATGGGGGCGTGCGCGACGCCGAAAGCATCCTGGATCAGCTCATGTCGTACTGCGACAAGGAGATCACGTTTCAGGACGTGTTCGACGTGCTGGGCCTCGTGGATTGGCGCGTACTGAACGATCTCTGCGATGCCCTCGTGAACAAGGACGTGGGCAAACAGCTCCAAATCGTCGACGATGTGATCGTCAGCGGCAAGGATCTGTCGCAATTCGTCCAGGAGCTGCTCAGATACCTGCGAAATCTGCTGGTATCCAAGACGGCCGACGCGCGAGATCTCTTGGCCTTGCCGGATGATCAAATCGAGGCATTACACGAGCGGGCGGAGCGATTTACGCTGACGGAGCTGATCCGGCTCGTCGAGCAGTTCGCGGAAATGGCCAAAGGATTCGATTCACAGGTTTCGCAGCGGATCGCGCTCGAAGCGCTGCTCATCCGCCTGTCCAAGGTTGGCACGGAAGTATCGGTGGATACCGTACTCGAGAAGCTCCTGAAGCTCTCCGCGGGCAGCGTCCCAACGCGCCCGGCGGCGGCTGAGTCGAGGAGTGTTTCGGCCGCCCCGCAGGCGCCCGCCCCGGCCCCGGCGCCCCCCGCCCGGGAGCAGAGTCACGCGCCCAACACGGCAAGTGAGCGTAGCGCCCCTCCCAAGAAGCAGCCGACCTCAGATAGTGCGCCTGAAGGCCGCGGCGACGCCGGCCATTTCCGGCGCGAAGTCAGCGCGAAAGACCTCCAAGCCGGCCTGGAAGACACCCACGTGGCCAAGGTCGTTGACGTGTTCAAAGGGCGCATCGTGGACGTCAAACACGGCGTGAAGCCCTCCGGGCGGGACTGAAATCTCTCTCAGAGATGTGGGCGATGAGGCATGTCCTGAGCGGCTTGCGAACTAACTCTTTTCATCACCCTTCTTATCGAGATCTTGCGATTCTCATGGACTTTGCCCAATAGTGCCCGCAGATCTTTGAGACGGATGCAGGGAACGCGACATGATCGTCGGGATATGGAACACGGCCTTCCAGTTCGCACACTAGCACCAAGAACTTCTCCACACAGGCCCGCCACTTCTCCCAAGACGCCAATCTAGTCTTGCCGCAGTGGATAGCATTTCTTTGCTCGCGGATAGTGTGGAGTAGGCCTGTCATCTCGCTCTTGGCGTGGCCGGCAGTGCACTTGGCAGAACGATCTTCCTCGGCCCAGATATATTCGTCGAAATAGTCTATCAGCCTATGAAAGAAGACGCCCTCTGGTGGGATCTCGCTGCTCACACAAAACAGCGGAGCACGTCTGTAATCACGTTCATAGATTGAGAGAAACCACCGGAGGATGCTCTCTGCTAGCGTCCCAAGCGTCACCCAGGCGAGCAACTGTTGTCCTTTGCTTGGACTGTCGTCGGCAAACCACGTCGGGATTTCCTCCGCCAACTGCACCATACGGAGGAAGTCCGTCCTCTGGAGTGACTCCGTGGCTTTCTCCGGCGCCCATCCGGGAGCGCCCTCGTTCCAGAAATCGGCAATATGCCTGAGCATCTCCAGAAGATCCGTGGGCGCGTTGCCTGCCACATAGGTGTAGCCGTTCCATCCATATGACCTTGATGCACATTTCTTCATCCCAGCGTGTTCTCTCCAGTTAGACTCATTCGCCGTGAGCTTTCGAATTCACTTGTCCTTCGCGTATGTCCACTTCGGCCGACTTCGTTCTTCCTCTTCTGTCCGCAGTAGACTTACCTGCTTCCCGGATTACGCGCCGCGAGATACGATCTCGATGCGGCGTGGATTTGTCCCATCGGCATCTACGATCCATAACTGGGATTCTTCCCGCTGACTGTCCGGATTCGGGATCATGCGGAAGATGATTCGCGTACCATCCGGCGCGAACCGGGCACTATCGATTAGGACATCCCGTGCGTCGAAGAAATCTCTGAACGCCGTAATCTGTCGCGCATGGCGCGTCTCGATGTCCATGATGTGCAGCTCGTACCACGAGCGGCCGGACTCGCAGGACTCCTCCATGGCGAAGAGAATGGCTGTGCCGTCGGGAGAGAAGCTGGGCGACTTCAGCGGGCCGACGCTCTCGGTAGCATCTGTCTCGGTTTCCGCGAGAAGGTGTCCATCGTCCTCGGCGACAACCAGCGTTCCGCCGCACACGACATAGTCTTCGTTGGGCGACCACGTCACGTTGGACATGCGGTACGCGTTGAAGCTGGACAGTTGGCTGGGTGGGCCGCCATAGCGAGGGACGGCAAAGAAATCGAAATTGTGCCATTCAGAGGCGGCGATAGGGGAGCAATGGCCAAACCACGTGGCGCGGGCGAAGACAACGCGCTCATCTCCCAGCAGAAACCGCGGGAAAGCATCAAGGCAGTCCTCCTGAGAGGTAAGTTGCCTCAAGCCGGTTCCGTCGACATTCACGGCGAAGATGTGCGACGAGTGGCCATCTCTGGAGGAGGCAAACACGATCTCGGCGCCATCGTGGGAAAACTCCGGCATCACGTCGCTCTGGGCGTCTGCTGTCTTGATCTGCCGGAGTCCGTCGCCGTCCACGTTGATCAGACAAATGTTGGCCCTAGCCCTGCAATGCGGGCGAAGTCCGGCGCTTGAGCAGAAGGCAATCATGGAGCCATCCGGAGAGATCACGGGGTCGAAGTCGAAGCGCTTGCCGTGAGTCAATTGCCGACAAGACTGTCCATTCTCAGACACGATGTAGAGGTGTTGATAAGGCCACTGGCGATATACGGCCAAAATGCTCTTGCCGTCCGGCATGAAGCATGCGCTTGTGGGCCGTCACGCTCCGCAGTTATCGCTCTGGCGGCCGCAAACGGTGCCAGCGGCACCGTTATCGCGTATGCCGGCAGAAGCGCGGCCGTTATGGCCACTGTTGTGCAGCCGTTGAGAAGAGCGGCAAGGCCGGCTAGAAGGAGGATGCATCCCGGTATGCGATTGCGGATCATAGTGTCACGCTCGCTCCTTTGTCGGGGAAGACTCCTTCGATAATACGCCGTAAGGCCGGGAGCCGCAAGGCCCGGACGACGTCCGGGGGCAAGGTGGTTCAGGCATCCATGGGCGCGCCTCGGGCAACCTGCTCGATGCTATGACGCCGGCAGAAGTTCGAGGGTGATGTTGCGGAACTCGATGGGGGTGCCCTCGCTCTGGAATCCGATGTATCCCTCGGAGACGGTAGCCTCGGTGGCCTGGTTCTGAAGGCGGCCGTTCACGTAGACGGTGATGCTGTCTCCTTGGCACACAATCTCCTTCGTGTTCCACTCGCCAAGGGGCTTCTCGTTCGAGGTGTGCCGTTTCGCCACGCGGCGTTCCTCTTTGTTGACGTGCTCCTTGAAGGTCGTTCCTCCAATGACGTAGAAATCGCCGCCGTTTTCGTGCTGCAACTGGGATTCGATGCTTTTCGGCCAGACTTTGTCAGGGGCCTGGATATGAAGCAGGACGCCGCTGTTGCCTCCCTTCCCGGAGGGCCAACGCCACTCGAAGCGAAGCCGATAGTCGGCGTAGGGCCTGAGCGTCCGAAGATAGCCCGTCGGCGTGCCGGTGCAGCAGATGGCGTGGTCGCGTACGGCCCACGTGGCCTCGGGAGCGGCCTGCTCGTCAGGTAGGAACAGCTTCCACCCGGTGAAGTCCTCGCCATTGAAAAGCCGGATCGCGGCCGGGCGTGCCGGTTCCTTCGTCGCCGAGCCATACCTGTTGCTGGAAACGCAGCCCGCCATCGCCATCACCACGAAGGCCAACCACAGCGTACTCTTTGACATCGCATCCCCTCCTCTTGCTGGTCGTCTCGGCTCCGGTTGCCGCCACGGCCAGCCCCCATGTGGGTAAACACAATCGGCAAATCGCCCATTTCGCAGTCGTCTACCAGGAACATATTCGCATTTGGGACTTGTCTTGCGCCAGTACGCTTGGATAGACTGCGGGCGTGTCCGCAATGGGCCGTCCCCGGCGATGCGGCCCGGCGGAGGCTGCGAACCTGCGTTCATGCGGAGGCAACCTGCAAAATCACGGTATTTCCGTGATTCACCGTGGTTGTGCCCGCTCTTTTCTAGGAGGGACTACAGGGCATGACGCCCCCAGAAGAGCACCGACATGACGATCTTGCCGGCGCGGCACGGGAAGGCGTTTTCGATTTCCAGCTTTCCCTGCCTTGGGCCGCGGCGCCTCAGCCGGTGCGCACCGTCGTCAAGCGCGATGGCCGGCGCGTGCCCTTCGAGGTGGGGAAGATTGCGGGCACGATCTTCCGGGCCGCGCAGGCCATCGGCGGCGAGGATCACGACAGGGCGGAGGGACTTGCCTCAGGCGTGGCCATCTACCTGGCCAAGACGTTTGGGGGCGACGCGCCCACCGTCGAGCAGGTGAGCGACGCAGTCGAGAACGTCCTCATCGAAATGGGACACGCGAAGACCGCTCTGGCGTATGCGCGCTACCGGGATAAGCGTTCGCGCATGCGCCGCCTCCGGGCGGGGGACACGCGCGCTTTCCTAACGGACGCGAATGGCGGGCCGTGGGAGCGGGAAGCCCTCGACGCGTTGGGGGGCGGCCCGGCGCTTGTGCGCACAAGTCACGAAACACTCGCGGAATGGGATCGCCAACGCATAGTATCAGCCCTGATCACGGAGACGGGCCTTGAGGCGGAGGCGGCGGAGCGCATCGCCGAGGAGGTTGAGGAGCAGATTCGGGCGGCGGGCGTGAAGAGCTTGACGGCGCCGCTTGTTCGGGAACTCGTGGATGCCAAGCTGGTGGAGCGAGGCCTCGAAGAGTACCGCCGCCGCCACATGCGGCTTGGCGTGCCGCTGTACGACGCGGAATCGCTGATCTGCACGCCCAATCGCGATGCGTCCGACTCGATGTACGATCCCGCCGGGACGAATCGTATTCTCGCGGAGCGCGTCAAAAAGGAATTTGCCCTCACGCAGGTGTTTTCGCAGGAGGTTGCGGACGCGCACCTGCGGGGGGATCTCCACTTGCACGACCTCGGCCTCGTGGATTGTCTCGAGCAGGCAGTCTTGAGTCCCGAGTGCCTTACCCGGTTCGGATTGTCCTCCTTTGGCGCGCGGGGCGTCAGCAATCCGCCCAGCGATATCAACGGACTTCTCGGGCAGATGGGCAAGTTGGCTGCCTTGCTGTCCCGGCATTTCTCGCGCGGCGTGGTGTGGGACGCGCCGAATCTCCATGTGGCGCCTTTTGTTAAGGGCAGCGCGCCGGAGGCTGTGCAAGACGCGGCGCAGCACCTGGTAGACGCCTGTGCGCGGCCCGCCGGCGGCTGCGGCATTGGCCCGGAGCCGCCTGCCATCATCCTTCCGTGGACGACGCCGGAGTACCTGACGCGGCGGGAGGCCATCGGGCCACGCGGTGAAGGCGTGGGGAGGGATTACGGATCCTTCGAGCACGCATCGCAGCAGATCGCTCAGGCCGTGATCGACTTATGCGCGCGGCATGCGGCGGATGGCCTTCCCTCGGGCAGGGCCTTGCCCGTTGTGCCTATCTCCGAGGCCTTTCTGCGTTCGCCGGGCTCGCGGGGATTCCTCTCGCGCGTGGCGGAAGCCATTTGCCACGGCTGCGGCATTCGCTTCGTCTTGGCACGCCAAGGCGAGGGCGACTCGGGGCCCCGGGACTGGCGCCCCGCGCCCGTCACGGCCCATCGCGTTACCGTCAACCTGGCGCGGCTGGCTTACAGCGCCGCGAATGAGGAGGCTTTGTTAACGGCGCTGGAACGCCTGGTAGCTTTGGCTGTGCGCGCCCACAGCGAGAAGGAGTCCTTTATCCGCCGCCTGTTCGGGCTGCGCGACATCGGCCCGTTGGCCGTCTTAGCCACTGAGCGTGAGGGGATGCCCTTTGTGCGCCTGGGGGAAGCCCGCTACTTGGTGGCTTTCTGCGGCCTCAACGAATGTGTTCAGAGCATCACCGGGCGGGAAATGCACGTTTCCGAAGACGCGCTGGCTCTCGGCGGGCGGGTGATGGCTTGTGTCCAGGCCGCTTGCCAAAAGTGTTCCGAGCGGGAGGGCACGGCGTTTGCCGTTGCAGAAACCGATGATTCCCATGTCCTCCGGAGGCTGGCGACACTTGATCTCCAACAGCATCCACATGAAGCCGGGAACGTAGTCAAAAGCGACGCCAGGGAACAGGAGGTCCACTACACGGGGGGCATTCGACTCAGGCTGGACAGCGGTATCAGCGCGATGGAGCGGGTGCGTATCGAAGGCCGGCTGCATGCCCTTGTCGAGGGAGGCGCGTTCACGCGCATCGCCGTACCGGAGGGGGAGATGTCCCGGGGGACTATCGCGAGCTTCGTGGAGAAGGCCTTCTGGCAGACAGAGAGCCGGGCCGTCGAATTCGTGCCTGCCGCCCGCGCATAACGGTGCGGCGATCCTCAATTTCGTTTTGCAATTCTGAGAATTTCATAGTAACTTACAAATAGAGAAAGTCCTCGCTGTTGGCGAAGCGGCTCGTGGGGAGCCGGCGGGATACTTCGGGTGAGGCGGAAAGGAGGTGGTCCGTCGATGGAAAGTCCGGGAACACCCGGCGCTAGTAGGCAGCGTGTGAGCTGCTGCGCCGTGACTCGCACCGCGTCGATGGATCCGACCACAATGGAAAGGATCAAACGACGGAGGACTTGCCGGCCGTAGCGGGTAACACGCGAGTACTAGCCAAACGATAACGCAGGGCCCGGCGCCATGAGGTGCCGGGCTCTGTGATTTTTCGGGGGGGCAGGGGACGGGACTCGAGGTCGCTCTTCGCTCTATTCCCACTCGATGGTGCCGGGGGGCTTGGAAGTGATGTCGTAGAGGACGCGGTTGATGTGTTTGATTTCGTTGCAGATGCGATTGGCCGAGCGCTGCAATACGTCCGGTGGGAAGCGGAACCAATCGGCCGTCATGGCGTCCTCGCTGGTGACGGCGCGCAAGGAACAGACCTCCTCGTAGGTGCGCTCGTCGCCCTGGACGCCGACGCTACGCACGGGCAATAGGCAAGCCAGGGCCTGCCAGATGTGGTCGTATAGGCCGGCTTGGCGGATCTCTTCAATGAAGATGGCGTCGGCCTCGCGTAAGGTATCCAGCCGCTCCTTCGTAACGGCGCCGATACACCGCACGCCGAGCCCGGGCCCGGGAAACGGATGGCGGTTGACGACATCGTCGGGCAAACCTAGTTCGCGGCCGAGGGCACGGACTTCATCCTTGAACAGTTCCCGAAGCGGCTCGAGCAGTTCGAGCTGCATGTGCTCAGGCAAGCCGCCCACATTGTGGTGGCTCTTGATGGTGGCAGACGGCCCGCCGGTTGCCGATGTACTCTCGATAACATCGGGATACAGCGTGCCTTGGGCGAGGAAATCCATATGGCCGAGGCGGTCGGCTTCTTCCTCGAAGACTTCGATGAAAAGCGCGCCGATGCGCTTGCGCTTCTCTTCGGGATCCGTGACATCCGCCAAGGCGTCCAGGAAGCGCTGTTCGGCATCCACATAGCGCAGATCCATATGGAAGTTGTCGCGGAACACCTGCTGCACCATTTCCGGCTCACCTTTGCGGAGGAGTCCGTTGTTGACGAAGACGCAGGTAAGCCTATCCTCGATGGCGCGCTGGATGAGGACCGCCGCGACGCTTGAATCGACGCCCCCGCTGAGGGCGCAGACAACGCGCCGCTCGCCCACGCGCTCCTGAATATCCCTGATGGCCATGTCTACGAAGGATCCCATGTCCCAGTCCGAGGCACAGCCGCAGATCGTGTGAACGAAGTTGCCCAGAACGCGCGCGCCCTGCGGCGTGTGAACGACCTCCGGGTGAAACTGGACGCCGTACAATCCGTCGCCGGGCTTGGCAATGGCGGCGTAAGGGCAGTTCTCCGTCTTGCCGATGACATTGAATCCTTCGGGCAGCGCAGAGACGGCGTCGCCGTGGCTCATCCACACTTGCGTCCGTGCATCCATGCCGTCGAGGAAGCCGGTATCGTCGTCATGTTCGAGATGGGCGATTCCGTACTCGCGTTTGTCGGAGCGCTCGACCTTCCCGCCGAGCATGTGGGCGAAGAGCTGAACTCCATAGCAGATCCCAAGTATGGGAAGGCCCAAGTCGAAGACAGCGGGATCGGGCAGAGGCGCCCCTGGGGCGTGAACACTCGATGGGCCGCCGCTGAAGATGAGTCCCGCCGGCCGGTGCGCCTTGATCTCCTCAACGGGGGTGTTGAAGGGCAGGATCAGGCTAAAAACGTTGGCTTCGCGCACGCGCCGGGCGATGAGCTTGCTGTATTGGGCGCCGAAGTCGAGGACGATGATGGGTCGGCTGGAGGGTTGCATGCAATTCACCTTCTCAAAGCGGCCCCTTACGGCTCGGCCGTCATGTCCGTGTCCTTGCGGACGACGTCGTGGGCGGCGCCTTCGCGGATGCTGGTCGATGATACCAGGGTCAGCCGGGCGGTCTCTTGCAGATCGGGGATCGTCAGGGCGCCGCAGTTGCACATGGTGGACTTCATTTTGTAGACCGAGCCGGCCACATTGTCATTGAGCCGGCCGGCGTAGGGCACGTAGGCGTCGACGCCTTCCTCGAAGGAGAGGTTCTGCTCGCCGCCGACATCGTAGCGCTGCCAGTTCCGGGCGCGCTCCGAACCCTCACCCCAGTATTCCTTCATGAAACTGCCCCGCACCCAGAGCTTCCTGCCGGGGCTTTCGTCGAACCGGGCGAAATAGCGGCCGAGCATGACGAAGTCGGCCCCCATGGCCAGGGCGAGCACGATGTGGTAGTCGTGCAGGATGCCGCCATCCGAGCAGATGGGTACGTATATGCCCGTTTCCTTGAAATAGGCGTCGCGGGCCTTGGCGACCTCGATAACCGCCGTCGCCTGCCCCCGTCCAATGCCTTTCTGCTCACGCGTGATGCAGATGGAGCCCGGCCCGATGCCGACCTTGACGAAATCCGCCCCGGCCTCGACCAGATAGCGGAATCCCTCTGCTTCAACCACATTGCCGCCGCCGACCTTGGCTTCGTCGCCGAAAGTCTTCTTGATGTACCGGATCGCCTCGAACTGCCATTCGGTGTAGCCGTCGGAGGAGTCCACGCACAGCACATCGGCGCCGGCGTCGAGCAGCGCGGGCACCCGTTCGGCGTGATCGCGGGTATTGATGCCCGCGCCTACCATCAGGCGCTTGTGAGCATCCACGCTCTCGTAGGGGTTTTGCTTGTGTTCGTCGTAATCCTTGCGGAAGACGAGGTGAACCAGACGCTGCTGGTTGTCGATGACGGGCAGGCAATTCAGCTTGTGATTCCAGATCATCTCGTTTGCTTCGCTGAGCGTCGCGCCTTCCTCAGCGTAGACAAGCTTCGAGAAGGGGGTCATAACGGCGCTCACGGGGGTGTCCGGATCGGCCCTATGAGGCCGAAAATCCCGTCCTGTGAGAATGCCGAGGAGCTTACCGTGGGCGGTGCCGTCTTCGGTGACGGGAAGCGTCGAATAGCCCGTCCGGTTGATAGTGGCAATTACATCGCGCAGCGTCTGATTCGGCCCCAGGTTGGCCTTGCTCTCGACAAAACCCGCCTTGAACCGCTTGACGCGGTGTACCATTTCGGCCTGGCTCTCAATAGATTGGGAACCGTAGATAAACGAGAGTCCGCCGGAACGCGCCAGGGCGATGGCCAGGGCGTCGTTGGACACGGCTTGCATGATCGCGGAAGTCAGGGGGATCTTAATGCGTAGGGGTGCCGGGTCTTCACCGGCAACGAATTTGACAAGGGGTGTGCTTAGATCGACGTTTTGCGGAACACACGTCTTGTCCGTCCTGTTCGGAATGAGCAGATATTCGCTGAACGTTCGGGACGGCTCATTGAAAAAGATCGCCACCCGTGCTTTCCTCCAGTCTGGGTTGAATCACCCCCGGCGCCTCGGGCACGGGATAGAAAAGCCCCCGCCACGTCACGCACAAGGGCAGCCCGCCGTTTAAGGGATCGGATTATAGGAAGCGCTCTCGTCGTTGTCAAATGATCGATCCGTGGACGTGGCCGCCTATTCTCGTTCCAAAGCTACTACGCCGAGAGCGGCCTTTCCCCCAGGCGGCAGGGACACGTCCGGGATCTCGATCCGGCCTCCTTCGCGGGCTCTGACTTCAGTGGTGTAGATGCCGGGGGGAACGGGCGCGAAGCGGACGTGGCCGTTGGCGTCGGTTTTGGCTTGTGCGGGCCACCACGGACCTTCCACGGGGTGAAACATCATCAATCGGGCCTCTGTATCGGCCAGAGGCTGCTCGGCGGCATCGACGAGCGTCAGCTCAAGCGAGGCCGCCTGTACCATGACGATTTCCATGAGCTTAGTCCGCCCGCCCTGCTGAGGGTGGGCCTCGAAATAGTTGTTGGCGAACATCCTGCCGGTCGGGTCCCACCCGCGGATATAGAGAAGGTCGCGGCTGGGCATAGCGAAAGCGGCGACGCCGTCCGCGCCGGTGAGTGGGCCGCGGGCGACGGGCTCCTCAAAGGCATTGGGAGCGGCGGTCGCGATGGGCATGATGTTCGCGAGCGGGCGGCCCTCCAGATCGACCATACGAACTTGGGCGATGGCTTCAGCAGGGGCAGGTTCATCGGTGGTCGGGGGCGGTGCAGCCGTCTTCTCGCCACAGCCGACGAGCGCCAGAATCGCGAAGGCCGCCGTCGCCGCTAGCCTCATGGCTTATCGTCGTGATCGTGGGCCGCGAACTGAGTTTCGTAGAGCCGCTGGTAGATGCCTCCCTTTTGGAGCAGTTCGGCGTGCGTTCCCTGTTCGGCGATCCGCCCCTCGTCGATGACGATGATTCGATCGGCGCGCTGGACGGTGGAGAGGCGGTGGGCAATCACGATAGTGGTGCGGCCTACAACGAATTCATCGATGGCTTTCTGGATGGCCTGCTCGCTTTCCGAATCGAGGCTCGATGTAGCCTCGTCGAGAATCAGGATGGCAGGGTCCTTGATGAGTGCGCGGGCGATGGCGATGCGCTGGCGCTGGCCGCCGGACAGCGTCCCTCCGGCCTCGCCAATGATGGTGTCATAGCCTTGGGGCAGCCGCTCGATGAAGTCGCCGGCCCTTGCGGCCTTGGCGGCTTCGCGAACGCGCGTGTCGGAATAGGATGCCTCGCCGAAAGCTATGTTGTCCCGAACGCTCTCGTTGAAGAGGATGGTGTTTTGGGTGACGATGCTGATCTGGCTGCGCAGGCTCCGGAACGTCGCTTCGCGGATGTCCACCCCGTCGATAGCAATCCGGCCACCGGTGACGTCGTAGAAACGCGGGACAAGCTTGACGAGCGTACTCTTGCCTGCGCCGCTGAATCCGACGAGGGCGACCATTTCGCCCTTGGCGATGCGAAGATCGATGCTGTTCAGGACTTCGGTCTTGCCGTCATACGAGAAGCGGACGTCCTCAAATGCCAGCGCTTCACCTAGGGGAGGGATCTCGATAGCGTTAGGGCTTTCGACCACCTCGGGCTTCATATCGATGAACTCGAACACCCGCTCGGCGCTGGCCACACTGGTTTGGATCATGTTGTTGACGGAGGTGAGTTTGCGCACAGGGTCGAGCAAGAAGGCCAGGGCGGACGACAGCGCAACAAGATCGCCTCCCACCATCTTGTCCTGAACGACAAGATGGCCGGCAAACACGACGAATCCCGCCAGCCCGAGGATCAAAACGATCTCGACGAGGGGCCCCACCAAGGCGTCGGCCTTGACGGTTTTCCTGAGAAACCGGCGCAGCTTGAGAAATTCGGCGTCGGTGCGCCGGACTTCGTGAGACTCCATGCAGAAGCCTTTGATGATGGCGATGCCGGCGAACGTTTCGTTGGCGACGGAGGCCATGGAACCGATCTTCTCGAGACTTCGGCGCATACTCTTCTTGAGTTTCTTTCCGACGCGCACGATGACGTAGGCTGCGGCAGGCAGGGCTCCGAGGCCGATCAACGTCAACTTGGGATGGATGGAAAGGGCTATGGCCAGAAAGCCGGCGGCCTTGAAGGGCTCCCGCATCACCTTGACGAAGACGCCGGCGAGGCCGCGATTCACCATGAAGATATCGTTCGTGAATCGGGCGAGGATTTCCCCGGTGGTGCGCTGCTCAAAGAATGTGAGGGAGAGTCCCATGACATTCCGGTACATCTCTTGTCCGAGGCGGACGGAGATATCGGCGCCAATGGAGCCGGCGAAGTACTCCTGCAAGTACCTGGCAATGCCTGCTAGGATGCTGAGGACAATGATGGCGGTCGACACGAGCGTCAGGACGCGAAGTCTTGTCCTGCCTGAGGGATCGGCCCGCACATTGCTTACGAAGTGCTGGAGTCCTGTCTTGATCTCCTCTGTGCTCCACGGAAGAAGCCCGGCAAGGAAACTAGCCTTGCTCGCAACGGTGTCGACACGGGAGGCGATCTGCGCATTCACTCTGACTTCGTCGCCAAACAGGACGTCAACGGCGACGGCCACACTGAGAATGATGGACATGAAGGAGATGGTGACGATGAGGGCGAAAACGATTGAGACGGCCAAGCGGGCCTTGTAGTCAAAGGCATAGCCCAGGAGGCGCCTATAAACGCCCCACGTGCTGCTCTTGGACTTGGCGGCGTTGCGGGGATGATACTTGGGATCTGCGTCAGGCGTCAGCATGTATACCCCGTGTCAGGCCGCTCAGATTCGCTTTGAATGCTAGCACACGCGGGAAAGCCGGTTCAAAAAAGCCGGCGGGGAGAGCAGGTTTCAGAGAATCAGGTAGTCTCAGAGTTCTGTATGTAGAGCGCGATGAAGTCAATCGGTGATCACAGCCATTCTCAAGTATCCGAACGCTGTGCGGGAGAATGGCGAGGTGGGTACGCCTAGCCGAAGTGCTTCCTGAAGTAGGCGGCGTCATCGATGCACTTAAGATCAATCCGGACAAACTTGTCCACCTCGCTCTGGGAAATGGGGGCTGTGTCTTCCGATTCGTCCGAGTCGTCCGGTTCGGCTTGGCCCTTCTCGGAATCTCCGGTGTGCTTTTCGAGGGAATAGGAGGAAAGTCGTTCGCCGGAGAGGTCGAAGTTTGCACCGAACAGGCCCGGCTCGAGAAACTCGGCGATGACCTCGGCAAGATGCGCCTTCTTCTCCTGGAGCGTACCTTCTTCGAGTATCTTCCGCTTGAGCCCGATCACCTTGTCGCGAAACATGATGACAAGTTCATAGCAGGCGGGACACGGTATCACGACAACCACGTCGCGGGGCACTTTGGCTCGGACGATCCGCCGCATTCCGCAGTGTGGACAAGCTATCAAACCCATTACAACTTCAACCGCCCTAAGTGCGTTGCGCCGTTTCGCTACTCAAAGGGATTCTATTCCAAAGCGCTGGAACTGTCAACCTGAGATTGCCGGAGCCCTGCGCGCGAGCAGGGCCTCAATGCCCTCCGCGGTTCGGGGCAGTTCCCGCACGCATCGGAAGCCCAAGTCGGACGCCTTTGTGCCGTAATGCCGCCAGTAGCGATTGAGAAACGACGCTTCTTCCGGTGTTCCATTATAGTTGCCGCCGCGAACGGCTATACGTGTTCCGAAGTTAGGCGCTTCGGGCTCCTCCCGTCCATCGCCGGGCGCGTAAGGTAAAGGCCCAAAAGTTGAACGCGTCCACTCCGAAACATTCCCTACCATATCGAAACACCCGAAGAGGCTCAGATCTTTCTCGTAGGATCCGACGGGGGCCGCGCGCCGCGCGTCTTCGTCCTCCCGGACGTTGCTGCTGTCGGGCTCGTATTCCTTTCCCCACGGGAAAGGGGCGGCCTTAGCGCCGTAAGCGGCCCGTGCCCATTGGGCCTCCGTGGGAAGTTGCTTGCCTTGCGATGCGGCGTACGCTTGGGCATCGTAAAGCGTCACCATGGTGACGGGCGCGTCAGGTTGGCTGGGATCCCAGTTGGGAGGCAGTCGCCAATGCTCCTCGGCGAACTCCCCGAACCGGCGATTGCTCACCTCCACACGATCGATGAAGAAGCCGCCGAGCTTCACTGAGCCGCCGCCATTCGCGTCGCGTAGGGGAACGTCGCCGGGAGGCACGAAGACCATGTCCTGGGGACACAAGACGGGGGCGACAAAGCACTGCAATGCCTGCCGCGCTTGCTCAAGCGCTTTGGGCCGGTTCTGCTGGGAGGCAACCTGCGCCGTTTGCCAAAGCGTATCGGCCCTCTTGAGGACCTTCTCCATGAACTCATTGCCCTTGGCCTCATCGCGTACACGCGGGCCGATCCACGCAATCATGTCGGCTATATCAGCGAATTCGCGCTCCGCCGCGCTCATGGCCGGCGCCGACGGTTCGGGGACGGCTTCGGCGGCGCGCTTACGTTGGTTTTCGAGTCCCCAGAGTCCTAATCCGGCGAGAAGCAATGTCAGAAGAACCAAAACCACGCCCGACAGGCGGCGCCCGGATGTGGATGCGGGGCGCTCCCTCCTTCTGGCAGGAAGGGCCGCGGAGCCGTGGACGTCTACAATTTCTCGTATGGGCCTCAGGGCGGCGCGCAGGTCGCCCGCGGATTGGTACCGTTCATCAGGCTCGGGATCCACGCACTTGGCGACGATGGCGTCAAGGGCTGGGGGGACCTCGTGCATGATCTGAGAAGCCGGTTTGGGCACGCCGGTGGGGAGGCTGCCGGTAACGATCTCATATAGCACGACGCCCACGCTGTAGATATCGGCACGCGCATCGACGCGGCTGCTGTCGCGAAGCTGCTCGGGCGACATGTAATACGGTGTGCCCATGATCATGGAAGTGGCTGTGACGGTGCCGCTGGCCATGAGCTTGGAGATGCCGAAATCCATGAGCTTCACCGCGCCGTCTTCAGTGAGCATGATGTTCTCGGGCTTGATATCGCGGTGAACGGTGTAGTGGTGGGCGTATTCCAGGGCGGCGCAGAGCTCATCAATGACGCGCAAGGCGGTCTTGACGGGCAGGCGTTTGCCGGCCGGCATGGCCTCCAGCTTGCCCCGGAGCGATTGCCCCGCAACATACTCCATGGAGATGTAGATGACGTCGCCGGCCGTGCCGATGTCGTGGACACGGACGATGTTGGGATGGGATAGCTGCCGGGCGATTCGCGCTTCGTTGAAGAATCGCTCGACGATGACCTTATCGCGCATGAAATGTGGGAGCAGCGTCTTGAGCGCGACGGTTTCGTTAAGCGTGTTATCGTGGACTTTGTAGATGGAGCCCATTCCACCGCGGCCGATTAAGCCGATGACGGTATACCTTCCGGCAATTTCCTGATCCTTGTGAAAGCGCATCTGCGGCGCGGATGCGGGCCTGGGCTGCGGGGCGGGCCGTTTTATGTCGAGGCGGACCTTAAGCAGCGGCGTCCCACAGCGGACGCACTTCTCGGCGCCTTCGTCGTTGACGTGTCCGCACTTTGGGCATTTCACGCGCACCATGAAGGATTCGACCTCTCTTGGGGCGCCCGGCTTGACTTCCTCCCTCCGGGCGCGGGCCTCGACTGCGCCACCATCCTAGCGGGAACCGTCTCGAGCGCGCAAGCCCCATAGGCCTCAAGCTTGCCAGGGCGCCGGGCGGGACAGTAGAGTAGGTACGCGCAAGCATGGCCGTGACAAGTGGAGATGCTTCAGTTGGGAGAAGGTGATTCGTGAGCGATTTGCTGTTGGAAATGACGGACATCACGAAGCGCTTTCCCGGCGTGCTCGCCGTCGACAAGGCGCGGCTCGATCTGCGGCCCGGCGAGGTCCATTGCCTCGTGGGGGAAAACGGCGCAGGGAAGTCCACGCTGATGAAGATCCTGGCGGGAGCTGAGACTCTTGACGAGGGAACAATCCGCCTCTCGGGCGTTCCCGTGCAAATTCATTCGCCCCACCATGCGCAGCAACTGGGCATCAGCATGATCTACCAGGAGTTCAATCTAAGCCCCTATCTAAGTGTGGCGGAGAACATCTTCTTGGGCCGAGAGCCGCGCGTCGGATCGACGCCGTTCGTCAATTGGAGCAGACTCTACCAGGACGCGCGCGATATTCTCGCGCGCATCGGCGTGAGCATGGACGTGCGCAAGCCCGTCAACGAGTGCAGCGTCGCGCAGCAGCAGATGGTCGAAATCGCCAAGGCCCTTTCGTTTCATGCGCGAGTCATCATCATGGATGAGCCCTCCGCGACCCTGACGGAGCACGAACTGGCGGCGCTGTTTGAATTGATGCGGAATCTGAAAAAGGAGGCTATTGGCCTGATCTATATCTCGCACCGCTTGGACGAGATCTTCGAGGTGGGCGATCGCGTGACGGTTATGCGGGATGGCGAGTTCGTAGCGACGAAGGCGGTAAGCGAGGTAACGCGGGAGGACATCATCAGAATGATGGTGGGCCGCACGCTGAAGGATGAGTTCCCGAAAGTGGCATGTGCCCGGGGCGAGGAGGGCCTGCGCGTCGAAGGTTTGGCGCGACATGGCGCCTTCGAGGACGTGTCTTTCAGTCTGCACCGGGGCGAGATCGTCGGCCTTACCGGCCTGGTGGGCGCGGGTCGGACGGAGGTTGCCCGGGCGATTTTCGGCGCGGACAGGTTGGATGGGGGGCGGGTCCTGCTTGACGGCTCGCCTGTCGTGATTCGCTCTCCGCAAGATGCGATCCGCCGCGGTATCGGGCTGCTCACCGAGGATCGGAAAGCCCAAGGACTTGTCCTGAATATGACGGTGCGCGAGAACACGACACTGGCGAATCTGAAATCCGTGGTTTGTGGGCCTTTTGTAGCGCGTCGGCGCGAGCAACAGGCCGCGCGGCAGTTTGTCGAGGAGCTTCGTATCAAGACGCCCTCCATCGAGCAGGTTGTGCAGAACCTGAGCGGCGGCAACCAGCAGAAAGTCGTGCTCGCCAAGTGGCTTTTTACGGAGTCGCGCATACTGATCTTCGACGAGCCGACGCGTGGCATCGACGTGGGCGCAAAGGTCGAGATCTACAGACTCATGAATGAACTAGTCGCCCGGGGGGTGTGCATCCTGATGATATCGAGCGAATTGCCGGAGGTGCTGGGCATGTGCGATCGGATTCTCGTCATGCACGAGGGCCGGTTGGCGGGCGAACTGTCCCGCTCTGAGGCATCGCAAGAGGCGATCATGCGCCTGGCGACGGGCGAAGCGATGGCGGCCGTGTAGCGGGAACGCTGCGTCAGCCGCGAATGGCTTGCCGTAGGGCGGCGGCGGCGGACTGGGGATCTTCGGCGGCGGTGACGGCGGTGACGACGGCGACGTGCCGTGCACCGCGTTCGACCACCTGGCCCACGTTCTCAAGAGTAATTCCCCCCATCACCGTGAAAGGTATTGCGAGTTCGGGCGTGACGCGTTCGATCATGCCCGTGCCTACGCTGCCTATGCCCAGGGCCTTCGTGCCCGTGGGAAACACCGGCCCGATGTTGACGTAGCTGGCGCCGGCCGCCTGTGCGGCACAAGCCTCCTCGGGATTATGAGTCGACGCGCCGACGATCAGGCCGGGGGCGACGCGTCTGGCTGCCTCGAAGGGCAGATCCTCCTGGCCGAGATGGACGCCGTCGGCGCCGATAGCGAGGGCCACGTCGAGGCGGTCGTCCACGATGAGAAGCGCACCCGCATCGGCGGTTCGTTGCCGAAACGCCAGGCCCCGCTCGCATAGCTCGCCGGTGTCGAGGTCCTTCTCCCGAAATTGCACGATGCCCACGCCCGCGGCGAGGGCCGCGTCCAGGATCTCGAGGGCGGGCCGGCCCGCGCAGAATGCCTCGGTGATCACCACGTACAAATCCGTCTTCTCGAATCGCGCCATGCGCTCACCGTGAGTCATTATCCACCCCCTACGAAGCGCACCAGTTCCAGCGCGTCATTCTCGTGCAACACCGTGGCGCCATACCGCTCGCGCTCGAGGATGTCGCCATTGCATTGGACCACCATAGCCTGGGGCTTGAGCCCGAGCGAAGCGAGCAGATCCGCGACGGACGTCCCCTCGGGGACATCTCGCGCTTGATCATTCACCGTGATGGTCATGCAGCACTCCCAAGGTTGGCCGCGCGGCCCGCGTCATTCGTTTTCCACGGCGTCGTAGGCCCAGTCGAAGTCTTTCCACACGGGGTCGTATCCCGTGCTCCTGATAGCCTGGACGACGGCCTCGGGCGGCCGCGTATCCTCGATGGCGAATTGTTCGAGCGTCTCACGCGCGTGTGCGGCGTAGCCCCCCGGACGGGTCGACGACCCGGCGCTCATCATCGTCACGCCCAGCGGGATTAGATGATCGCGCAATTCGGCGGGCTCGCGCGTGGACAGATTGAAGCCCGCTTCAGGAAGAAAGAGTCGCAGTGCGAGCATGAGCTGGACAAGCTCGCGGTCGCTCAGGAGGCGCGGGATCGCAAACCGCGTCGGCACATTTCTCAGACGCGGAAACGATAGGGCGACGGCGCTCTGCCAGCATTGCTTCTGCAGGTAGCGGGCATGCAGCCCGAGCCGGAAGCCCTCGACACGCCAGTCCGAGAGGCCCAGAAGGGCGCCGATGCTCAGTCGACGCGCGCCCGCCCGGCCTGCACGCTCGATGGCGTCAAGCCTGTGCAGAAAGTCCTTCTTGACGCCGCCCTGGTGCACACGGGCATAGGTAGGGCGGTCGTACGTCTCGATGTAGAGGGTCACGCCTTCGAGGCCCCGCCGGCAGAGGTAGGCGTATTGCTCGTACGTCATGGCGTACATCTCGATGGATACGGCGGGGAAGTGCTCGCGGGCAATGGCCACGCCCTCCCCGATGTACTCCATCGTAGCCACGGTTGGCGCCTCCCCCGTAAGTAGCAGGACGTTCTGGAAGCCATATGCGGCCAATGCCTCGCATTCGCGGCGAATCTGCTCCGGCGTAAGCGTCACGCGCTTCTCCTTGTTTCCTGAGCCGGTAGCATAGCCGCAATAGAGGCAGTTGGCCTCGCAGATGTTCGAGATGTAGATGGGCGCGTAAAGGCCGATAGTCCGCCCGAAATGCCACCGGGTAAGCCGCTGGGCCTCCCCGGCGACAGTCTCGAGCCGCTCCGCCACGCAGGGGGACAAAAGGGCCGCTAGATCCTCGACGGTGCGCTCTTCGCGAGCGATGGCGCGATCCACATCGTCAAGTGTGGCACGATGGATGAGGTCCTCGACCCGCTCCCGCGGCCAAGCGTCCAATTCGGCAAGAAAACTCACTGCGGGCCTCCGTGTTCCACGGCGCTACGCCTCCAGGAAACCCGTCAGGGGTGAGGAAGCCTCGGCGGTGTCTCGGACGGGACCCAAGCCGGCGCGATAGGCCAAGCGGCCGGCTTCCGTGGCCATGGCGAAGGCCCGGGCCATGGCGCCGTGATCCCGCGCGTCGGACAAGGCGGTATTCACGAGCACGGCGTCCGCGCCAAGTTCCATGGCTTCGGCGGCGTGAGAAGGCGCGCCAAGGCCCGCATCGACGACCACGGGGATGTTGGCCTGCTCGATGATGATCCGAATCTGATCGCGCGTCCGAAGGCCGCGGTTGCTGCCGATGGGCGCGCCGAGTGGCATCACCGTGGCCGTGCCCGCCTCCTCCAACTTCTTAGCGAGGACGGGATCGGCCTGGATGTAGGGCAGTACCACGAAGCCTTCTTTAAGCAGCATCTCTGCCGCGCGGAGTGTTTCGATAGGATCCGGCAGCAGATAACGCGGCTCGGGCGTCAACTCGAGTTTCACCCAAGGCTCAAGCCCGGCCGCGCGAGCGAGCTTGGCCAAGCGGACGGCTTCTTCCGCGTTGCGCGCGCCGGAGGTATTGGGCAGGATGAGTTGCCTCTCGGGATCGATGGCGGAAAGGATGCCCTCATCGTCCGGCTTGCTTAGATCCACGCGCCGGAGGGCGACCGTCACGATCTCCGAGCCGGACGCCTCGATGGCCTCGCGCAACGCCGTGGCCGAGGGGAATTTCCCGGTGCCTATCATCAGGCGCGACTGAAATCGGCGCCCCGCAATCTCCAGGTAGTCTTCGTTCACCTATCTCTCCATAACTCAGCGCAGCGGCAGGATGGCCGCCGGGGAATGGGCAGCGTACTCACGTGCATCGCCTCTCCGTCCAGGCTGTGCAGTCGCCCGCTCCCGTCCGGCCGGGGTCGCCAAAGCCCGGCGATCCATCGGATCGCTTCCATGGCTTCGAGCGCGCCTAACACGCCCGGCACCGCGCCCAGGACGCCCAGTTCGGCCGTTGTCGGCTCACCGGTGGGCGTCTCAGGAAAGGCGCACCGGAGGCACGGGCTCCGCCCCGGCACCACGAACAGGACATGGCCTGACAAGGCGAGAATGCCCGCGGTCGAAAAGGGCTTCTCAAGTGCCAAACACTGATCATTAACCAGGAATTTCGATTCAAAGCTGTCCGTGGCTTCGACAACGAGGTCGTAGTTCGACAACAACTCGCCCGCATTCTCCGCCGTCAGCCGGATGGGCAGCAGATCAAGCCGGACCTCGGGATTCAACGCGCCGATCGCCGCCGCCGCGGAATCCGTCTTCTTCCAGCCCTCGCGCGGAGTCGTGTGCAGGATCTGGCGTTGCAGGTTCGATGGCTCCACCACGTCGGGGTCGAGCAGGCCGAGCGTGCCGATCCCGGCCGCGGCCAGGTACAACGCCGCCGGACTGCCCAGGCCGCCCAGTCCTACGATCAAGACACGTGCCTGCCCAAGCCGCTCTTGGCCGGCCTCGCCGATGCCGGGGACGAGCAGGTTACGAGCATACCGCGCGCGCTGGTCCGGCGTGAGGGCCACTGAACTCGCTCCTAGATCAAGGGCTCATTGTACCAAGGAAAGAGGAAGGCCCTCAATGACACCTTGAAAATGGTACGGGAGCGGGGCAGAATCCTCGGGCAGGCGGCCTGATTAGGAGAGAGGTATGAAAACGCGGGAATTGTTCAACAACATCATGCACTATGGGGAGTTCGATCGGATGCCCGTGTTCCACTGGCGGGGCTGGCCGGAACTCTACCCGCGCTGGCATGCGCAAGGCTTGCCGGAGGGCGTGAACGAACACGAGTTCTTCGGCGCCGTATCACAGTCCGGACACGGCATCCCCATCAACGCTCAGCTCTATCCGCTTTTCGAGGAAGAAACCATCGAGGAAACGCCCACGCATCGCATCTTCCGCCAGTCGGACGGGGTGGTCGCCCAGCACTACAAGGATCAATCGGCCTTGCCCCATTACATCGATTTCCTTCTGAAGGATCGCTCGGCCTGGCCGGAATACAAGAAGCGCTTGCAGCCGGATCCGGCGCGTATTGCGCCCGATATCGACGCCAAGATCGCAGCCGCCAAGGCCAGTGATACGTTCATCACCATCACTTCGGCGAGCATGGTGGGATGGCTGCGCAATTGGATGGGCGTGCAGAACTTCTGCGTCGCCTGCTGCGAGGACCCGGAGTTCATCGCGGAAGTCGCCGATACCATCGCCGACCTTGTGTGTTGGTGCTACGAACAGGTGCTGCCGAAGGTGAAGGTGGATATCGCGTGGGCCTGGGAGGATATCTGCTTCAAGACGGGGCCGCTGATCCCGCCGAACGTGTTCGAGCTGGCGGCGGTACCAGCGTACCGGAAGATCTCCGACACGCTACTGAAGTACGGCTGCGACCTGCACGCCGTCGACTCCGACGGCAAGGTCGACGAACTCGTGCCGCTCTGGCTGAAGGGCGGCGTCAACGTCATGTTCCCCATCGAGATCGGCACCTGGAACGCCGACCCGATGGCCTATCGCCGAAAATACGGCAAGGAACTGAAGGTGATAGGTGGGATCAACAAGCTTGTGCTGGAGCGGGATCGCGCCTCGATTGACGCCGAGATCGAGCGGCGGAAACCGCTGATGGCCGAGGGCGGCTTCCTGCCGATGCCCGACCACCTCATCACCCCCGACACCCCCCTGGACAATTACCGCTATTACCTCGACCGCATCCGGGAGCTGCGATTCTAGCGGCATGAGTCCGACCCACTTAGGACCGAGCGAAGAGGGACGTCTCGAGAAGCGGAAAACGGGGACTGACACAAGTGAAGTCCGCCTCAGGCGGACGGAGACGTGTCTGTCCCGCGTTTTTCTGAGTACCTCAGACTTGCTCCGGGGCCGCGGGCTCCGATGACGACATGCCGGGGCGTGCGCGTACGAGAGACTCGAACAAGCCGAGGATGGTGAAGTACAGCACGCCGAAGGCGATGACGCGTTGCGGCTCCTCGATCCAGGCGCCGGAGGACGTGAATCCTTGGCCGGCAACGACCTCCGGAGTGATGCCAAGCCGCGGCACCGGCAGCACTATCGTGGCAAACACACCGAACACGTAAGCGCCCACCATGACGGCCAGAGGCATCCCACGTTTTGGGGCCCGTTTTCAGGAGGCGGATCGAGGACGACGGCGGGGAACTTGGCCAAGGTAAGCCCCCAGAACGTCCACAGAGGCCAGAAACTCCCGTGGGCCATCGAGAAGCCTGCCGCGAAGAGCGAGTAGAGCAGGACGAGGCCGCCAAACGCGAGAGCCTTGCGCCTGCGTCTCGCCGTCGAGAAGGCCAAAGCGCCCAGAAATCCCGTCGAATGCACCACCAAGAACTCGATAAGCATGATGTACATAAAGCGGCGAACCATTTGCTCGCCGAGGCGCTCGGGGTCGATCCATGTGATCAGGAACGTCGAGGCGATGGCGAAGTTCGGAATGGCGGACAGGAGGCCGAAGAAGCTGGGGCGGAATACGATTCGCCGCTCGGCCATAGTCCCCTCTCCCGAAATCCCGTCGTGTCTGGTGTCCGCATGACTTGCCACGCGCCACGGGCCTGTAGGGCCGTGCGCTTCCCCCTGCGGGACATCTGTCCGCACGCCGTCATTCTCGCGGATATCTCTGCCTCGCGCAAGAAGGGCAACGCGCCTAGCCACGGGCCACATCGCAGGCTTAGTCGGGGGCATGTTCTAATCCGGAGCCACCGAGAAACGCTGGGAGGGCCGCGCTCCCGCGCGACTTGGACGTGCAGGAGCACGCCCCTCTCTTAATCCAGCGCCGCAGCCAGCTCCGTCAGGCCCCCGAACACAGGCACGCCGCAGGATGCCAGTTTCTCGGGGGGATGGTGGCCGATGCGGACGAGCACGCAGTCGGCGCCGATGGATCGGGCGACGTCCCAGTCGTGGGTGGTGTCGCCGATCATGAGGACTTCGCCCGGCTCAAAGGCCCGCTCCCGCAGCCATCCACCCGCCGTGTCGTGCTTGCCACGGGCGAAGTGATCATCCTTTCCGAGAAGATCCGTGAAGCGCCGCCGCAAGCCGAAATAGTCTACCGCCACTTCAAGCCACGGATGCGGCGCCGCGGAGAGTACCGACTGCGCCGCCCCAGCCGCGGCCGCCGCTTCGAGGGCGTCCTCCACGCCGGGGTGGAGGACGCATTCCCGCCAGCGGGCGTAGTAGTCCGCCATGAACTCCGCCGCAGCCGCCTCCCAAGACTCCCGGGCGAAGTCGAATCCCACCCGCCGGTAGTAATCGATCACGGGGAAATCGAAGCACGCCCGGTAGCGCCCGAGCGTCAGCGCGGGAAGGCCCCGGCGTTCGAGCATGCCGTTCATGATCGACACGCACAGCGCGGCGTCGTCGAACAGCGTGCCGTTCCAGTCCCAAATGATGTGCTTGTGGTTTCCTAGCGCCATGGCGGCCCCAAGCATACCTTCCCGCGGCCAGTGTTTCACGCTTGAAAGTGCGTCGTTTTCTGCGTGAACTGTAGCGCGGGCATCTTGCCCGCGTTCTCCCGTACAGTTGGCCCTCTTACCGCTCCGGCTCCGATGAACGCTCTGAGCGAACCAGCGGCGTGGGTGACGCTGACGGCGTCTTACTCTTGCCGCGAAAGGCAGGGACAGACACGTCTCCGTCCGCCTGCGCCGGACTCCGCTTGCGTCAGTCCTCGCTTTTCGCTTCTTCTTGGCGCTTCCACGTCTGCGGATAAGTGACTTCAACTGTGAGTAGACGCCAGGGCCCTTCCCCTCGCCGCCATCATTCTTTATAATGCGCGGTTTGTGGACATGGGAGGGAAGGCGGCTCATGGCAGAGCTTCTTATCGTGGCGGCGGCGGTTTTCGCAGGAGGCGTGGTTCAGGGCTGCACAGGCTTCGGCCTGGGCCTCGTGGCGGCGCCATGCCTGATGCTCATCCTCTCGCAGAAGGTCGTCGTGCCCATGCTGGTGATCATCAGCGGCCTGAACTCACTCATCATTGCCGTCGAGGCCCGGCGACACGTGCGCGCAGGCATCTTTCTCCCCCTTGCGGTGGGCGGCGCCCTCGGGCTGCCCGGCGGCATCTACATCCTGAACAACTTGAACACCACGCTCTTCAAGATCCTGGCCGGGATCCTGGTGGCCGTGTTCGCCGTTGTCCTGCTGACGGGCTGGCGCCGCCCGGCCCGCAATCACCGATTCGTCCTCTTTCCCGTCGGCCTTGTGAGCGGAGTTATCGGCGGCAGCACGGCCATGGGCGGGCCACCGGCCATCCTCTTCCTCGCCAATCAGAACACGCCGAAGGAGGTCTTCCGGGCCAATCTCGTCGCCTACTTCTTTCTGCTGAACTGCGCCTCCGCCAGCATGTTGACCTTCATCGGCCTCATGAACGCCCGCGTGGTAGGACACGCGGCCCTGACGCTGCCCGCCCTCCTGCTCGGCACCTACATCGGCGTCAAAGCGTCCAGGCGTATCCCCCAGCGCGTCTTCATGAAGGTCGCCATGACGCTTGTCGCCGTAATGGGACTGGTGTTGGCAGCCTCGAATCTCCGAGGGCTGTAGCAGTCTTGACGGAGTTCGGCAGTTGACGCGATACGCCTGCGCAAGTTAGACTAGTCTAGACTGGTCTAAACTTGGGAGGCCGTCTCTTATGGATACCGTCGGCGCTTACGACGCCAAAACGCATCTCCCCAAGCTCCTTGAGCGGGTCGCCAAGGGAGAGCGCATTACTATCACCCGGCACGGCAAACCCGTCGCCGTGCTGCAACCCGCGGGCCAGGAAGAGGCGCGCGATCCCGGTGAGGTCATCGCGGCCCTGAAGGCGTTCCGCAAAAAGCACCGCACGGGTGGGCAGTCCATTCGCGATATGATCAGCGAGGGCCGCCGCTGATGCCGGATCCCTTCGTTCTGGATTGCTCAGTGACAATGGCGTGGTGCTTTGCGGACGAAGCCGGTCCTTACACCGATCGCGCGCTGGAATCATTAGCGGAACGCGAGGCGTGGGCGCCGGACATCTGGCAGCTCGAGGTGGCGAATGTGCTGGTGGTGGCAGAGCGGCGAAAGCGGCTGACAAAGGCCGACTCGACGCGGTTCATCGGCCTGTTGCAGGCACTTCCCATTCGTGTGGCGCCGGGTGCTGCGGAGCGGGGCCTTAACGCCATTCTCACGCTGGCGCGCGATCAGAAGCTGTCCGCCTATGACGCCGCGTACCTCGAACTCGCGATGAGGATGGGGTGTGAACTCGCCACCGAGGACACCGCCCTCCGCCGTGCGTCCCGCCGCTGCGGCGTCGCGCTGTTTTGATACGCAGCGCCCGGCCCTATCCGAAGGTTTCGCGCATGCGTTCGCAGTAGTACCGCACGTTGTCCCACTCGGCATCCGGCGGAATCCGGTGATCCGGACAGGGGATGTAGCCGCCCAATTCGACCAGCGGCTTGAGGCGTTCGACTTCCGCGTCGATGGCCGGCCGGCCCTGCGCGAAGGCGTACTTCCGCATGCCGCCGACGCCGCGCAACTCCTTGCCAAACTGCTCGCGCCACGGGGCGATGCTCGCGTTCCACGTCCCGACCTCGATGGGAAACATCGTGTTGACGCCATTGTTGAACCATGTCGGCACGAGCGCGTCGATCCAGCCGTCGCAGTCGAGCGAGACGATGGTGATGCCGTGTTCGCGGAGCAGGTCCGTGATCCGCTTGTAATGCGGCCCGACCTTCTCATCGAAGACGGATGGGATAATCAGCGGGCCGTTCTTGAAACAGATATCCTCCCAGAAGTGGCCGAAATCGAACTTGGCCCCGCTCTCTAGAATCGCCTTCACGCAGCGGAATGAGAGTTCGGCGTGGATGTCGATGATCTCGGTGAAGAGGGCGTCGTCTTCGGCGAACATGTAACTCACGCCCGTGAGGCCGATCATATTTCGGATGCTCCCGAACAGGCTGCCGCAATGCAGCCCGAGGGGGTACTCGCGTTCGTCACTCTTAAGGTAGTCGAGTCCGCCCTCGTTCCAGGGCAAGCTCTTGCCGTTGACGCGGACCTTGATGCTCGTCACGCGCTCTTCGGACCACTGGAGCCGAGGGAGAAACTCCTTCTCCCAGTCCTCCCGCGTCTTGAGCATGTGATCGACCTCGGGTGGAATGGAGCCCGCGCCGGGTTTTTCGAGAATCACGACGCCGTTGCCGTTCCTGACCTTCCGCGAGCCGTCCGGCAATTCTTCGAGCACCTTCGTTTCAAACGCGGGGAGCAGATGACTGTTGCCGCCGAGCATCGTCTGCCAGTCGAAATCGAATCCAAGCTTCTCGCTGATGGCCCGATCCACGTCATTGCCGTCGCCCCACTTGGCGGCCTCTTCATCGGTAAGATGGCCTTCTGATGCCCACTTCTCGAGCGTCTCTTTCCAGTAGCCGAAATGGACGACGGGCATCCGATCATAGCTCTCGTAGTTCATGATCGCCGATATGCGTTCGCGGTTGGTCATTGGAGTCCTCCGTATTCAACGCCGACGCGGCGGCGGGGATCGTAACCGTGAAGACACAGAACAGTCCTGATCAAACCAGTTTTGGCGGGGGAATGTCCAGGAGGGGCGCAGCGCCGTGAGAAGAGCTAGTACTGCCTGCGTAGGGACGTGGACAGGAGGCCCAAACCTTCGCGGTACTTCGTCACGGTGCGCCGGGCGATGTTGATGCCCTGGGTTTTGAGCATATCGGCGATCTTCTGATCGCTTAACGGCTTGGCCTTGTCCTCTTCGTCTATCAGCTTCTTGACCTGCGATTGTACGCTTTTCGAGGATTGCGCCTCGCCCGAATCGTGGCGAAGTCCCGGCGAGAAGAAGAACTTGAGTTCGAAAAGGCCCTGTGGGGTTTGCATGTACTTGCCGCGTGTCGTCCGGCTTACCGTGGCTTCATGGACGCCCACCTTGTCGGCGATCTCCTGGAGTGTGAGGGGGCGGATATGCTCGATCCCCTTGTCGAGGAACTCCTCCTGGACCTCCACGATGGCCTTGCCAATTCGTAGGATGGTGTCCTGCCGCTGCTGGATATTGCGAATGAGCCACTTGGCGGCCTCGACCTTGTCGCGGATATATTGCTTTTCCTCGCCCGTAACCTTCTTGTCGCGGGCCATCCGGCGATACTGATCGCTGATGCGGAGTTCGGGCACGCGTTCGTCGGAGAGATAGACCTCAAAGCCATCGTCCACTTTCTCGACGATGAGGTCGGGTGTGACGTATTGCGGGGGATCGACGCGGTACTCGAGGCCGGGCCACGGATCGAGCGTCGCGAGCATATCCTTGAGTTCCTCGACACGCTCCGGCTTGATGCCCATCGCCTTGGCGATTTTCGGTATCTGACGGCGCTCTAACGCCGTCAGATGATCCCGAACGAGGACCTTGAGTTCCTCCTGCTCCGGATACTCGACCTCGATCTGGATCAGCAAGCATTCAACCACACTCCGTGCCCCGACGCCCGTCGGCTCGAAGTGCTGAACGAGCGCCAGCGCCTCTTCGACGCGCGCTACAGGCACCCCGAACTCCCCAGCGATCTCTTCCAGGGAGCCTGAGAAATAACCCTTTTCGTCAATGTCGCCGATGATCCGCTCCCCAAGACGAGTCGTTTCATCATCGCCCCCCGCTACATGGAGTTGGGTCAGCAGATGGGCGGTGAAGGACTCCTCTTTCGTGATCGAATCCTCGTAGTAGGCCCGGCGCGCATCGGCATCGCGATTCCGGCTCAGGTCCACGCCCGTGGTCGGCCGGTCGCCCCAGCGGCTGGCATAGTCGTCCAGATCAAAGGAGACATCGTCAAAGTCCTCCGTGTCATCGGTACTCTTGGCGTCTTGCGGCGGCTCCGGCTCCGACTCCTTCTGGACAAGTTCAAGCACCGGGTTCGCATCGAGTTCTTGTTGCACATGCTGCTCGAGCTCGAGCCGGGACAGCTGCAGGATCTGGATCGCCTGCTGCATCTTTTGGGTCAGCATCAGCCGCTGCGTTTGCGTCTGCACCAACCGGGGTTCCATACGCATCATGGTGAAACAATACTCCTAATTGACACGAGTTGATTATATCAACGGACCCACAAAGAGTCAATTGAAGGGCCCTGATCGCCGTGTTATAATACCGTTTCATACAAGGATTTACGCATCTTCCAAGGAATTCCGGTTTGCTTCGTTTCAGTCTTCTAAGCAGTGGTAGCAAGGGCAATGCGCTGCTCATTGCCACCCCCGCGGCGAAGGTCCTGATCGATAACGGACTCAGCTTCAAAGAGCTGAGCCGCCGGGCCGCCGCCCTCGGGGAGGGGCTGGACGATCTGCGGGCCGTTGTAGTCACCCACGAGCACCGCGACCACGTCAACGGGGTGGGGGTTCTAGCTCGCAAGCTGCGCGTCCCCGTTTACATTACGGAGGAGACTCACGCCGCCCTGCCTCCGACGGTTGGCAAACTTCCGCACTACGAGTTCTTTGCGTCC
This sequence comes from Candidatus Hydrogenedentota bacterium, assembly GCA_963674865.2. GTDB lineage: Bacteria > Hydrogenedentota > Hydrogenedentia > Hydrogenedentales > SLHB01. The sequence continues at coordinate 557,399 of CAXXYE010000009.1, read as the reverse complement.
GGGGACGCTATCCCCCTCGATGGGATGAGCTTGGAGAGCTTCCAAATCGCCCATGACGCGGTGGATCCCGTCGGCTTTGTTGTGCGGTTCAACGGAACCAAACTCGGGCTTGCTACCGACCTGGGCCACGTGTCGCACCTCGTGCGCAACCGCTTGGCCGGGTGCCACGCCCTGATCATCGAATCCAATCACTGCCCTGGGATGCTTGCGCGAGGCCCCTATCCCCCGCCGCTCAGGCAGCGGATTCGGAGTAAGCACGGCCATCTCTCCAACGCGGACATGTGCTCCTTGCTTGCGAGCTTGGTGCACGAGGGGCTGCGGGTCGTCGTCCTGGGCCACGTCTCTGAGGAGAACAACGCGCCCGACTTGGTGCACGAGATGGCCACCCGCGCGATAGGCTCCCATACGGCCCGGGTGTGTGTGGCGAGTCAAAATCAACCGACGCCCCTTTTTGAGATTGCGCTATGACTCCTCTCGAGTTCCTACGCTCACCAGCGGCTGTGGCCGCGCTGGAGCGTGCCGCCCGCGCCTCTGCCGTTCCGATGAGCCTGCATTTCATTGAGGGCGAGGAGGAGGGCCCGAAAGTCCTCGGTTTTGGCCAGTGCGCCGCGTGCCGGATGGCTGAGGCCCGGCTTCGTGGGCGCGCCGCGTGTCGGGCGTCGCGGCTCCCCGCCACCGTCGCCGCATTGCGCCGGGGAAGATGCGAGACATTCATCTGTCACCTGGGTTTCGTTTGCGTAAGCGTCCCAGCCCTTTCAGACACGGGATTTGCCTTGACCTTCGGGCCTTTCTGCCCCTCTGAGGCGCCGCAGACGCTCAGACAGGATGCCTGGCAGGGGCTGATCAACCTTGGCGTCCGCGCCGATGACGCCAAAGCGGTGGATCTGTCCGATATCCGTATCGTTCCGGCGGATGCCATGCCCGAACTGGCCGAATGGGCCGTGGCTACGCTCGCCGGCCTTTGGGATGCACACACCGCCGCGGAAAACGCGGCGCCATCAGGCCCCGATGAGGAGCCCGAGGCGGCCCAACGACGCGGCAAGTCCGGCGCCCCCTTGCCGGATCCATACCAGTCGGCGGACATCGCCGCCGCCTTGGCGGGCGGCGACCAAGCCCATGCGCGTGTCCTGTTAGAAGGCGCCCTAACCGAGTCAGACAGACGCAAGCGGCCCCGCATCGCGGTGCGGCGCGCCCGGGCCGTCGCCACGGTATCGGCGGCTCTTGATGCCGCGGAACGCGCACAGGTGGATACCACGGGCTGCTGGGAACGTTATCCGGCGTTCGTCGAGCAAGCGATGGCGGCACGCAGCGACGGCGAACTGGTTGCCGCGGCCACGAGCGTACTCGCCGTGATCCGCAGGAAGGCTCAACGCCGCTCACGGCAAGCAAGTGAGGTCGCCGTCAGCGCCTCCGGCAAGGTGAGTCTTCCGAAACTCCGCCGTCTCACGGCGTCGCGCATCGCCGAGAAGATCGCGCTCAATGAAGTGGCCGGCGAGCTAGGCGTGCATCCGACGGCGGTAACGCACTGGCTCCAACGGAAGTTCGGCGTATCTTTCTCTCAATTCATCGGCCGCCTGCGCGTGGACAAGGCCAAGGAGCTCTTGCGGCGCACCAAGCTTCCCCCGCGCGAAGTAGCTCAACGCGTCGGCATCGCGGACATGAGCAATTTCGGCAGGCTGTTCCGCAAGTTCGAGGGCATGTCCCCTCTCGAGTACCGCAAGAGATACGGGGAGAGATCGTGAGCTTACGAGCCAAACTAAGGCAGTGGTGGCTGCGAGTGCGCTGCCCCACCGAATTCCTTTGCGACAATTGCCTCTACGACCACCCTTCCGCGTGCATCCATCCGGAACGGCCCAACGCGGTCAAGTGTCCCGATTACAAGCCCAAGTCCGCGCACTGAAGCTCCCTTCTCAGCGCGTTCACCGGCAACTGTGCGGCCACAAGCGGAGCTGGGCCCGATACAGCAAGACGCTACCGGCTGTTCAGAGTATCCGAAAGGCGGCCCTTGCCGATGCGCTTCTCGATTTCCTGCCGAAACGATTCGTCACCTTCCGCTAGCCGCACGATTAGCCGCCGCGCTTCATCGTTGTTAATCTTCTTCAGGATAACAACAAACGCCAGGACCTCGTCGGGGCGTGCTTGCCGTTTGCCGGCGAGTACATCCTCAGCCGCCATGCGAATATACGGCAAGGCCGGCAATAGGGCAGGGGCGCTCAGTTCCTCAGCGTGTAAACAGAGCAGAACAAAGAACCTGGCCTGGAACCTCTCCCCTTCGTCGCTCTTCAGGTGCAGCATGTCATCCAGCAGCGGAAGCCATGCAGTGTCCCCCGTTCTTAGCAGCGCCTGTGCCGCATAGAAGCGGTAGATCGGAGCGTAGTCGGTTTGCTGAACCCACGCATATAGCACTTCACGCGCTTCTTCATTGTTGATGTCGCCCAGCGCGTACAACAGATATCGCAACGGCGGCGTGCCGCCATCCCATGGCCGGTTTCGCTTTTCCTGTTCGGGGGCCGAGTCGAGTGCGGCAACGATGGCAGGAACGGATGCGGCCCCGCGGCTAACCAGCTCGCTCTGGGCTCCGTCAACTAATTCCTGGTTCGTAGACGTCATCGGCCGTTGCACGAGTGACGCGGAGCTGTGCGTGGACGGGCTAATAAGGTAGATCACATATCCGATGCCGGCTAAGCACAGTAGGCACGCGGCTGCGGCCAACCAGCGGACTAATCGTTCGCTACGCGTCATGGCCATGTTCGAATCTCCATCTTGGCTGGCCGGGCACCAGTCTTCGTCTTGTCCTTCGGCGCCCGCCTGGTTCTTCAATTGCACGGCGCAGCCCTCAGTTGCCGCGGCCCCTCCTGTGAACAGGATATGCCGAGGGAAACCACCTCTGGCTCTCCCCGTCGAGCTCCGGCTGCGGACGCGATTGTCCCTGCCCTGGCCCAGGCGCTTCCGTGAGTGCAGCGTTTAGCCGTTCTCTGCTCGTTTTTCGCTCAACACGTTCACGGAAGTACTCAGAGTGCCTGGCTATGCGGGCCAGTACCGCCCAGGCATCCTCGGTGTCGATGCGAACCAAGGCCGAGATGCACACGTTGAGCAGTTCAGGCGGCGGGTTCAGATCCGTGATAAGCGTATCATCAACCGCCGTACTGAGGTAGGGGACGGCCCCCGCCCATTCCGGGCCGGTGAAGCAGCGGAAGAGCATGGTTCGGATCGTCTGGCCCTTATCTCCCTTGTCGCGTAACAAGTCATCCAACAACGGCACACAGGCCACGTCGCCAGCATCGAGCAGCGACTTCGCAACGACGGCGCGGAAATACGGGGCGGCGTCCGCCCGTCGAACCCATAGGCGCATTGCCTCCCGCGCCTCTTCCGTGTTCGCTTCATTCAGGAGCTGCAGTGTCACGGCCAACGGCAGGTTATCGTCACGAGGCCGTGGATTCCTCACGGAATCCGGGGCCTGCTCGATGGCAGCTACGAGGGCCGGCGCCGCCACAGCCCCACGGCGGCGCAGCTCACGGTAGGCACCATCTGCCAAGTGCGACGGACTCCTCTTCACCAGTCGCGCAGCAAGGGAAGCGGACGTGTGCAAACGCGGAGTGAAATGATAGACCCCGTATAGGATACCGGCCACGCACAGTGTACCGGCGATAAGGACATAGCGGGGGGCAATCTCTACGTGTGTGTCGGCGGAGGCGCCCCGTGCGCCTGCCCTGCGCGAGGCCGGGCGGCGCGCATAACGCACCAATGAAATGACAAAGACACCCATGCCGGCAAGATTGGAGAGAATGGATACGGCGAATATACCTATCCATCCGGCGGATTCGATATTCCGCGAGGGCAGTAGCCCAATGTTGGTAAGTGGGTGTTGTAGGATAATAAACAGACGCTCACCAATGGCGGCCACCGTCAACAAAGCGACTAGTGCCCACCCGAGAGAACGCAACATAGCCAGGGAAATGCGATAACGGCCCGTCGCCGTGAAGAGGAATAGCAAAGCCAGGAACGTCAGTCCCGCGATCCCCATCAGGAGGAAGCCCGGAGTGCCCATCAATAGGCAGTAGATGAAGCACGTCGTGAGAAGTCCAAGCGGCCCGAATCCAGAGAGCAGGCCGCCGCAGATAAAGGAGACTGGAAGCGCGATCATAAGGAGAAGATCAAGCTTCAGACGTCTTGTCACTGGAATCTGCAAAACGAATTCCACCCTCTGCCAGCCAGGGACTCTGCCCGTACCTCAAATCGCCTGGCGCTTTTCCATCTCATCGGAATGTAATCTGGCCTAGTTCCAGGTTCTCCTCCGGGCCGACGGTGAGGGATCTCGAGCTCCACCTGTAGGCGTGGGCCCCGCCGTTGTTCGCCAAGTCGAGCGTGAAGTTCTGCCCTGGGCGTCCCACAGCCCAGTCGAAGTTGCCCTGAAGGTCGGTTGTGCCCAACTGTACGGCGCGCTTGCCGTCGTCATAGAATGTCCGAATGAAGAAGCTCTGCTTTCGGATGGGCGTCCCTCCGGAGTTAACGGCCCTCCCCGTCACACGTCCTCGGAGTGCCTCGATAACAAGCGTCCTCTCCGGGTGAGTCTTGCCCCGCTCGCAGACTACCCCCGCATCTTCAAGTTGCGTGTATCCGGTAGTACAGCCTGTGCCAAAACCTGATTTCACGCCCGGCATAAACTCCGTGAAGCGAAACCGGCCTTCCCCGTCCGTCTTGTGGCCGCCGTATTGGAACGGTTGTCCATTCGCTTGCAGATACCACGGCCCGATGGGTGCCCCGGCAACCGGCCGCCCGTCGTCGTCTACCAGACGAATGGACATCGTGACCGGCTCCGGCAGAGCCATGTCGAGCTTCTTCGTCTCTCCCGGCGCCACAACGATTTCGCAGGCTCGCGCCCACCGCGCCTCAGGCGGGGCCATAAGCGGCCGGCAATGGAGTCTGTAAGTGCCAGGCTCGGGCAACATGATGCAGAAGGCGCCGTCGTGCTGGCCCGTGCTGTCATCGTATACGGCGCCGTTGCCATCTACACAGCACGCCTCTGAGTACTCGATCGGCAACCTGGATTGCTCGCTCAGGATGCGGCCCTGCACTCGGGCCTCGCCGCCGCCCGCGCCTAGGCCCCTCGGAGCGTCTGCCTGTGTCTTCAGTCCTGAAGACGGCGCCTCAGCTCCCTGTGGCGCCCGCGCCGGGACAGACCTTTCGCCGGGCGCCCTCGTGAAAACGTAGTAGCCCTCCGTATCACCGTTGGGCGCCCAAGGCATGATGAGCCGGCCGTCTCGGAGCGTCAGTTCAGCCGACTTACGTTCTGGATGCTTCGGCGCCCGCCCGTATAGCTCGAGCGTTGAGTCGTGCCACGAGTGCAGGCCCGGAATACGATTGTCCTTGCCGACGGTTAGTACAACCGTCCCGTCCGGGCCAAGCTCGAGTGACTTAACGAATAGCTCCATCGCGCCCCCGCTTGGCTCGTCCAAGTCATGCACGAAGTCCACCGCCCGCCATTTCCCCACGAACATGTCATTGACCTCAGCGGACGGTGACGGGGGCTGTTGGCCCGGTTTGCGTGCGAAGACGTAGTATCCAACGACCTCGCCATGGGGCGCCCACGGATAGAACAGGTGGCCGCTACGCAACGTGAGCTCGGCGGTTCTCCGCCCGGGATGGCTTGGATTGTTCGCGTAAAGCTCGATGCTTGAGTCGTGCCAAGTGTGGGCACGTGCTACGCTTGAGTCGTTCTTGAACGTGATCGCGACGGAACCGTTTTGGCCCAGATCCAGTCTCTTGAGAAAGAGGTCCTCGCGGCCCGGTAGCATGTCGTCGATGTCACGAACAAGATCTACGGCGTACCACGTGCCCGCCATGGCCTGGTTCACCACCACCGGGCGCGTCTTCCCGGTAATCCACTCGAAGATCTGCGTCTTTGCCGTCGCCCCTTCGGGCGTCAATAGAAAGAACAAGAAAATCGCGAGTTTCGAGAGCACCTCGCCAAAGATGACGGCCACAACGAAGGACCCCGCCGCCCTGCCGCCCGACAGGTTGCAGGACACCGCATATGCCCGGTACATGAGAGCCACCATCCAGACAAGCATGATGAGTCCACCTGCCAAGGCGGCGCCGAATGCGAGCCAGTCCACCAAGGCATCTGGAAATGCACCCCCGGCGCCGGCAAATCGGAGGGGAAGGCTTTGCGAGGCCCGCCGGTAACCGGGCAGGAGGGCAAGAAGGGCGGTAATGATCACCGGCCAGCGTGCGAGGGCCTGTGTACCGAAGACGTCCAGTGCGCGCACGCGACTACTGGATAGCATCCGCCCGAGGGGCCAGAGCAGGATTCCCATGGCCATCCAGTCGAGCAGTCCCTCGCCTAGAAACAGCCAGAATGGGGCGGCTTTCCCCGTGTGGAAATCAAGTACGCCGTCGAAGTGCGTCTCGCTCAGCGCGCCGATGGCTCCCGCGACTAGGATGCATGCCACGCCCACGGCCAGAGCCGCCCACCCCGCGACGTAGTGGAACGGATTAAAGAGCCATGTCTGGACGGGTCTTGGACGCATTGCCACCACCGTTGCAGCCCCCCCCTCGCATGCTCTCCGACTCAAGGGCCTTGACACGCTCAATGAGTGCGTCCAGGCGGTTACGAACAGTCGGATAGGAGACACCATACACACGCGCCAAGTCCTTGAGGCTCCCACTGGATTTCACAAGGTTCACCACAAACTCCATCTCTTCCGGGTCGAGGCGCGCCAGAACCGGGAGGCCGAAATCTCCTCCGACTACAGTCCGACATTCCTGGCATCCAAGCCGTTCCACCCGAAGTAGCTGCCCGCAGCTCGGGCACATACTAGGTAATCTGCGTTCAGTTTTCATAAGGTTAGCCTCAATGAACTTAAGTAAACATTGAGTAATATACATGTATGGATAAATCTTGTCAATAGTCGGCTTGTGCCAGGGGTCCATTCTGGGAGAAGAACTGGGCATATGAGTTGAACGTGGTCTAGGAAGCGCGCCGAACTGCAGGGCCACCCCACAATCAAGTTCTAAGTGCACAGAGGTGCGTTTGCCGCTGTAGCTGGAAGACTTGGGCTGGCGTTCTGAATCCCAGACATTTCCTTGGCCGATTGTTTATCCTCTCGACGATGTAGTCGATCTGGTCTTGTGTAAGGTTCTGGAAGCTTGTGCCTTTGGGCAGGTAGCGACGGATGCGTCCGTTGACCTGCTCGTTGCTTCCACGCTGGTAGGCGGCGTAGGGGTCGGCGAAGTACACGTCGACACCCAACTGCTGCGACAGGGTCTGGTGGTCACTGAATTCGGTGCCGTTGTCGAAGGTGATGGATTTCACCCAGGAGATGGGCCGTTCCATGAGGACTTGTATGACGGCCTGGCTGACTTCCTTGGCGCGCTTGCTCTGGACTTTCACCGCCTCCAGTAGGCGTGAAGTGCGCTCAACCCGTGTTACGATGAAGCCGTCTTGTCCTTTCCCCACGACCAAGTCCCCTTCCCAATGACCAATCTCCTTGCGTTCCTCCACGGCGGCCGGACGCTCCTCGATACCCACGCGGTTCGGGATCGAGGTGCCCCGCCGGCCTTTCTGCTGGCCCCGTTTCTGGCGGGTCCGACGCTTCTGAGGAAGGTAGTCCTGAAGGTAATCAAGATGGTGACGGTTGGCGTAGATGGCGCTGTAGAGGGTTTCCGGGCACACCCGCATCTTCGGAGCTTGCGGGAAGTCCAGTTGCAGGCAGCCCGATACCAGTTCAGGACTGAGTTCCTCCACGGCGATCTTCTCTTCCACGTACTCGCGCAGGGGTTCGTGGGCCAGCCGGCCCTTGGGGCGACAGGCCTTGCGACGCTCCTCATAAAGGGCCTGCGCCTTTTCGGCGCCATAGCTACCGGCCGTCGAGTTGCGCGTCAGCTCACGGCCCACGCTGGATGCATGACGGCCCAGCATCCGGCCAATGGCGGAATGCGAGTGCCCCTGCTGATGAAGAAACTCGATCTGCGCACGTTCCATTACGGTAAACTGGGTGTAAGACATCGGGACTCCTTTTCGGTGCTGGTTGTGTAGGAACTCCCAGAATACAGAACTGGGCCCGATGTCTTCCTTTCATCTCCCTGCTGCGCTCCCTACAGCGGCAAACACTCCGCTGTGCACTTAGTATTGGAATTTGCACACTCGGAAATGCTTTGTGCCTCTTTGGCCGATCTGCTAAGGTAAGTGAGCGTCATGGCGGGGTGAACCGGCGCGGGCCGGCCAATCGGAGGGAAGATACATGAGATACCGGAAAGCGACGTGGCGGTGGGCTTGGTGCATAGTCGGCACCGCGGTCTTCGTGGCCGTAACAGCGATGTGGTTGACCGGATGCGGCGGCAAGGAAGAGGGAGGCCCGCCGGCGGGAGTGCGTGAGCCCGTTGAGACAAAGGCGCCTGAGCCGGAGGCGGTGGAGAAGGCCCCGGAATCGCCGGCGCTTCAGGCGTTGCACCTCATGCCCGAATCGGCTGCCGCGGCTGCCGTTTTACCGTGCCCTGACAGGCTTTACGAAAAGGCTGTTGCCCTTGCCAAGCGTTTGGCGCCCGAGGGTACGGATATCGACGCGTTGATCGCCGAAGCCGTAGCGGAGGCGGCTGCCAAGTTCGACGTAGCGACGGCTGAATCCTTTGCGGATATCCTCCTCGCCAAAGGATTCGATCCCGAAGGCTCTCTGGCGATCTTCGTCGACCTTCGTCCTACCGAGGAAGCCTGCCGGTCCTTGGCGGCCCAACTCGAAGCTCAGAAGCAGGCCGCGGACACAGGCGAGGAGACACCGGCGCCTGATGGCAGCTCGCCTGCCCAAGAACAGGAACCACCCCAGCGGGGGGATGAGTCCGAGACAGCCGATACCTCGGTTACTTCGGTTGAAGCTCCGGCATTCGACGTACAGCCCATGCCTGCCATTGTTGTGGCCGCGGCCTGTTCCGAGGCAACTTTGGCGGAGAAGACGCTCCGCGATATCCTCGGAGAGATGCCCCAGTTTGCGGGCGTTGAACCGGCGGGCATAGAAGTCAACGGTGTTACCATTCAAGATTACGGCCCGGCTGGATTCAGCTACTTCCTGGCCGACGGCAAGATCGTGTTTGGGACCTCACTGGAACTCGTCAAAGAGGTCGCCGCTCCCAAGGCTACTCCGATCGAATTCCCTTACGGCACAGCGGCTTTCCCGGCCAGCGAGGATGACGAATTCATCGAGGCCATCAGGATGGACCGGCTTGCCGCGACGCTCGAGGTCGTGGGGCCGATGCTTCCGATGCTGTTTCCGACTGACGTGCCGGCGCCGGCCCTGAATGGGCTGCTACAGAAGCTCACCACTGTCTACGGAAAGGCGACGGAGCCGGTGGTTGCCGGAGTTCGCTGGAGCGACCAAGCGATCGAGATACTGTCCCAATTCGATACGGCCAAATTCCCCGGGATACTTGAACTTACGGGGAAGGCCATCCCCCTTCAACTCGCCAAGTGCCTACCCAAGGATTCCCTCGCCGCGCTTGCCTTCTGCCTTACGCCGGAATCGAAGGCCCAAATGGAGCAGCAATGGACCACCGCCATGCCGCCGGAGCTTCAGGGCTCGCCCCAGTTCGCCATGGCCATGGGTATGGCCAAGCAGGTGGTCGGCATGCTTGGCGACGAAGTCGCCCTCGCGGTGACGGGCGCCTCGAACGGCTTTCCGAAGTTTGTCGCTATGCTTAACCTGGCCAACGTCGAACAGGCCAAGGGATTCCTGGCCATGTTCGGCCTCGGGGCGTCAGGCTCGGCGCCCGCCGAACAATACAACGATATCGACATCTTCCAGGCGGTGCTTCCCGTCCCCGCGCCGATCTATTACGGCTATCCCGGGAACGCGCTTCTGATCGCCAGTGACGTCGACGAGATGAAAGGGATGATCGACCGCGTCGCCGCCGGCGCCTCATCTCGCCTGCTCGAATCGCTCGACCCGCCCATGGATCCGGCCACGCCGAGATACAGCATGCTTTTCGTGCAGAATGGGCTTCTGAAGCAGGTCGTGACGCCCATCATGTCGGGTGGCATGCCTTCGCCGGCGACGCAGAATATGGATAGGATCGCGTCTGTGATCCGCGAGATCCGCGCCAATAAGGAGGCCTCGGGAAGCATCGTAAAGGGCGGCTTGACGGTTTACCTTGCGCCGGATGAGATGTAAACGAAGAAGACGTAGCACCAGGGCGACCCGGCGTCTTGAAGGCGCGGGGCCGCCTTTATTTATTTGGAGCGGATTGCTTTGAGGCGTGCGTATGCGTCATTCAGCGCGCGCATCGCGTCGTCATCTCCCCCGCGATCCGGATGGTGAACCTTGGCCTTCTCCCGGTAGGCGCGCTCGACTTCGGGCCATGAAGCGGACGGCGAAAGTCCGAGGAGTTTGTAGCACACTTCGAGGTCGTCGCCGGGGGCCGGAGGCGTTTCCGTAGATTCGCCGCGAAGTTCCCGCAGTCCGCGCACAATCGCTGGCCATAGCCCCGTGATGCTCAGCACCGCGATCGCGAAGATGAGGATGAGCAATTCCTGGAAACCCAAAGAACCGAACATGGCTTCTCCTCACCCCTTGTAGATCTGTGGCCGGGACGCCGGGCCCTTCTCTAGCGCCTCCGCCACTGATCCCGATCTTCAAGACGAAAGATGTTGTCCACGGCCTCTTTCAAGGCATCTTCGTCCTTCTCGGGCGCTGCGTTCCGGCGGCGACTGCGCGCCGCGCGAGCCCGCGTCCACATGGGCACGAGTTTCATGTAGGCATATCCGGCCAACATTCCGCCGAAGTGCGTCGCCACCGAACGATGCCCGTCGGGCCTAAGCGCGGAAAAGACATTCATGACCACCACAATAAGCACAAGCGCCCTGGCATTAATGGGAATCGGCAGCGGGAACAGAAAGAACCGGCGTTCCGGATCGACCATGGCAAAGGCCACCAGCACGCCCATCACGGCGCCGCTGGCGCCGACAACCGAGATACTCAGCCCCGCTCCCGTCAGTGTGCGGACGAACGTCGCCAACACGCCCAGGCCGCCGCAGATCAGATAGAATCGTATGAACTGGCGTGTTCCCAGCGCGCGTTCCACGGCCGTGCCGAAGAAGAAAAGCCACAGCATGTTCATGAACAGGTGAGTCAGATCGGCATGGAGAAACATGTACGTCAGCGGCTTCCAGACTTGTCCTCGCAGGAAGCCCAGCGGCTGGAAGGCGAGCCATCGAGTCAGAAATCCCCCAGGTATATCCGCGCCCACAGTGCCGCGGACGTCCAGCCCGAAGGGCACTTCGAGCACGAGTTGCGCCGCGAAAACGAGAATATTGACGATCATGAGCCGTTGAACCGCCCACGTTATCGACTCGCGGTGGATATGAAACCTGGATGTGTATTGATACTGACTCAAACCGTCGTGTTTTCCCGGCCGGAACCGACTTTGCGCCGCCAGCGCCTGAAGCGTTGCAGTCTACTCTCATTCTACACGGAACGGGCGTGCCATTTCTTCCCGGCGCGGACGTCCTCTCGTCAGCTCGGGCGAAGTGACGCCCTGCGTCGATTGGACGCGGCGCTTCCCGCCACGCTAGAGTCTGGGCAGATTACCAGGAGGAACAAGCGTGCTTATGATGTCTTTGATGCAGATGCTGCCCGGCTGCCTATGCTGTGCGGCGGCGCAGGATGAACCAGTGCCCGTGATTCTCGATACCGACCTGGGGGATGACATCGACGATACGTGGGCTCTCGCCATGCTTCTCGGTTGTCCGGAGATCAGTTTGAAGCTCATCGTTACCGCCTCGGATGACACGCCCGCCAAGACACGCCTCGTGGCGAAGATCCTCGAACGGGTCGGACGGGCCGACATCCCCATCGGTACGGGCGCAAAGACAAGCGATCATCCGTTGAATCAGGCCGCGTGGCTGGGCGATTACCAACTCAAGGACTACGGCGGGGAGGTTCATGAGGATGGTATCCAGGCGATGATCGATTTCATCGCCGCATCGAAGGATCCCGTGACGCTCTTGGTTATTGGGCCGCAGACGAACCTGAAGGCGGCGCTCGAACGGGATCCGGCCATTGCGGAAAAGGCGCGTGTTGTCACGATGGCGGGCAGCGTGGACATCGGCTATGACGGCAAGCCGGGACGCGCCGCCGAGTATAACGTCGTCAAGGACGTGGCCGCCGCCAAGGTCGTGTTTGCTGCGCCGTGGGAGATCACGATGGCGCCGCTGGATTGCTGCGGCACACTGCGCCTGAGCGGGGAGCGCTACGCACGAGTCGCGTCGTCGGAGAATCCGCTCGCCAAGGTAGTTATGGAGAACTACGGCCAATGGGCGAACCGCAGTCATCATCCGGCAAACGCCAGCAGCGTCTTGTACGATACGGTGGCGGCTTACCTCACGTTCAACGACGCCCTTTTGAAGATGAAATGCGTCGACCTCATTGTGGATGACGAGGGCAGGACTGTTCCCGATGAGGCCGGCCGGCCGGTTCATTGTGGCGTAGGTTGGACGGACCTCGCTGCCTTCGAGGAACTACTGGTGCGCAGCCTGACGGCCACCCCGCCCGGCTCTGCCGATTGACGCTACTCCTCCGGGGGGCGTAGCGCAATCCACAGGATCAAGCCGAGAGGCCAGCTCAGAAGGGCCACAACAATCGCTATAAGGCAGCCTGACTTGCCGCGCTTCTCCGCGTCGCCGTAGGCCCAGATAATACTGATCAGCCAGAGGATGGCTCCTCCAAAACCAACCAGCAACAGCAGCAGAGCCAGAATGCTGCCGCCTAACACGGCGGGGGCGTCATGCATCCTCTTGTTCCTCCTTCCGAGCGGGCGCGTCCTCAATAATGGCGGCCGTCCCGTACACCAGCAGCTCGGCGGCGCCCTGCATCATGCTCGAGGTGCCGAAGCGCACCGCGACGATGGCGTTGGCGCCGAGTCGCTTGGCCTCGTGCATCATTCTGTCGATGGACTGTTCCCGCGACTCGGCGAGCATCTTCGTGTACTCTTCGACTTCCCCGCCAACCACGTTGCGGAACACGGCGAGGATGTCCTTCCCGAGGTGGCGACACCGAACCGTGTTGCCGCGGACAAGGCCGAGGATCTTGACGATCCGCTTGCCTGGGATAGTATCCGTCGTGACGACTATCACCGTTTGATCTCCCTGCTGTATCGGTCGGTCTTGGCTACGAACAGCCGTTGCCGGAGGACCGATATGAAGACGATGAGTAATCCGACAATGGGGGTGGCGATGAGGAGCTTCAGCGCGGCGGAGGCCCACGGCTCCACCACGAACAGATAAACGCCAAACGCGGCCAAGGCCACGGCGCCGACAATGAAGACAAACCAGCCGGTTTGGCGTTCGGCGCGGTTATAGACGCCTTCGAGAAAGGTGTCCCACACTTCCTCGGGAGGCGGCTCAATGCCGAGTTCATCTGTGGCTGCGACAAGGGTTTTCATTCGCTCGAACTCCTTGCGGCAGACCTCGCAGGAGGCGAGATGCTCCTCGAGTCTGGCCTGATCGCCTGGACTGAGTTCCCCGTCCAGGCAACCGGAGATCAAGGTTTGGATCGTCTCACATGATTCACGCATAACAACCATCCGTTTGGGTTTCGCGGCGGGCCTTTCCGCCTCCCAATGCTTTGGCCGATGTATGCCGCACTCGGGGGAGCGTCTTCATACGTCGCCCTCGAGTTCCATGCGGAGACTCCGCCGTGCGGCGTGAAGCCGCGACATAACGGTCCCTTCGGGAATATCGAGACACGCGGCGATCTCGGCGTACGACAACTCCTCGAAGTGCCGCAGCATGAGAATCTCCCGGTGTTCCGGACGCAAACGCTCCATGGCGTGGGCGATAGCCCGCTGGAGATCGGTGAGGGCCGCGGCCCGTTCCGGCCCGATAGTGTCGTCGGCGGGATCGTAGCCTGCCGCCTGCAATCCTTCGAGCGAGATCTCGCCGTGCCTTCGCTTGCGTTTCAAATGGTTCAAACAGGTGTTCTTGATGATGCGGTACAACCAAGGATAGAAGGGCCGTCTGGCGTCGAACCGGTGCATGGCCTTGTACGCCCTGGCGAAGGACTCCTGGGCCAACTCCAGGGCGTCCTCGCGGTTGCGCACGAAGGTGAACGCAATGGCGTACGCCCGGCGCTGGTAAGCCTTTACCAGCGCGCCAAAAGCCTCCCGGCTTCCCTGACGCGCCTCCAAAACAACGGCGGCTTCATCCAAAGTTGCTGCGTCCATAGCTCTGTTGGATGAGTACACCTTTCCCCCGGTTTTATTCATAGATGCGATCCCACAGAAAATGGCCTCCCCGTCAAAATCGGTGCAAGAGCCGCTAGCGGCGCCGCAAGGCCCGGCTGACGCGTCAGGTTTCGTCCGCGTTTGACGCGGCAGTCCCTTTCCTTGCGCGGATGATCATTTCCGCGCCGCAGATGTAGCGGACCGCCTCGACCTCGCATCCCAGCGCTTTCAACTCTTGTGTCAACGACTCGCACGTGTAGTGCGTGATGTGTTCGTCGGCGTAGCCGCCGCGCTTGACCCATCCGTAGATCTTCTCGATAACAGGCCACCAAAGCCTTCCGTAGTCCGGAGTGCCCACGACCAGGATGCCGCCGCTCCGCAAGACACGAACGGCCTCCAACAGGCAGGTGCGCTCGGGCGTGTGCTCGATGACCTCGGATGAGATGACGGTATCAAAGGCCTCGTCCGGGAAGGGCAGCGCTCCCGCCGTGGCCTGGAGGCGACGCGGATTCGTCTCCTTGAGAAAGGCAAGTCTACTGAAGGTGATATCCAGCGCGTATGCCTCGGGATGGGTCGTGATGATCCGGCTTGTGCCGCATCCCGCGTCGAGGAGACGTCCGTCGCCCGGCGAGAGATCGCGTATGATATAGAATCGCTTGCGCTGCCAATAGCGCTGAAACCAGATCCGGCTGTCAAAGGCGCGAAAGTCGTAGTCGGGGAAGTCGACGCTATTGCGCAGAGCGTGCATCCGCCAGAAAGTGGCCGCGCTATCGCGAATGAGGCGGGCCGTCGTAGATCGAGGCGCGCGGCGCTTGTTGCTCGATGCGTAATGCCACGGGACTTCTTTGACGCGGCCGCCCAGCGCCATGACCTTCAGCAAGGCCTCCATGAGCACATCATATCCGCGTCCTTCGAGAGCCACGCGCCTGAGCAAGTCGGCGCGGTACATGCGGTTTGCGCTGGACAGATCACACACGTCCACCGAGAGACCCACGCGGTACAACCAGTTCAGGCTCCGGCTCAACAGCGCCCGTCGCCAAGGCATCTGGTACGATCCGCCGCGAGCATACCGTGAGGCAATCAACAGAGCCGCGGCCTCGCGCTGATGCCAGAACGCGAAGACAAGCATCGCGTCGTCCGGACTTGGCGAATCGAGGGTGATAAGCCACCTTCCCGCGCAGGATTGCCGGGCAGCCTTCAATTGCGCCGCGTAGCCCGGGCCTTCCGAATGGATGAAGTGGACTGGATAAGGTGGTGAGACGCCGCTGTCAACGGGCTCTGAAGGCTCCCCAAACACAAGGAACTCGGCCGTTGCCCCACATTCGGCAAGTCTCGGCGTAATGGCCTCAACGACTGCGGCAACCCGGGCCGGCGGACAATCAATTAGTGCTATAGATAAATCCACAGATGCCTATCGCCCCTTAACAAAGAGTTTAATGAAATCCTTGGGACGCTTATCACTTGAACGTCGTGCGTTAAAGACGCGCACAAGATCCTCGTAATCCTCTTGGTGTGTCTTGTCGTCGAGGTAGAGGGTGTATAGGGGAGCCGTGGGCACCACGCCGTTCCGATGACGCGGGCATTCGACATCCGTGTGAAGACTGAATCCCTTGAACTTCCCGCTCCGTGTCTCGTGCAGCTTAAAGGGATACAAGCGGCAGAGGATCGGCCTGGCTTCATAGATCTTGCATCTGGCGTGTTTCCTGGAAAGAAAGTAGCAGCCCTTCTTGCCGCGGCGGAGCGCCATAATGTATCGCGTGCCGTTACACTTCAACCACGTTGGGTCGGACTTGGCCACGCCGCTGATCTCGTCTGCCGTGAGAAACTCAAGGAAGTCTTTGGGGCGTTCACGTGTCTCGCGGACAATCCGGATCACATCCCAGGGCGTGGGCAGGCAGACCACATCCGTGCAACAATGAAGACAATGATGGCAGGCGAATCGTACCGTCTTCTTGCCCATGGGCGCATAGCATACATGGTCGTTGGCCTTTCAGGCAAGGTCCGAGGTTAATTGTCAACAAAAGTGACAAGATTTCCGTGGCGATGTTGAACTGAGTCGAATATATTGATGCCGCGCAACCGAGATAACAACATATGGGGTAGCGTCGGAATGGCGCGTTTTGACCGCCCCCACGCGCGCCGGAAAGCCTCTCTTGCGGCGCGCGCACGCGGATGAATCGCTCCGTCCGGCCTCTCCTTCCCCCGGAACTTGCCATAAAAGGAACGATACAAAGGACTTGCATTTTGGAATTCGGTTTTGTATAATTCGGCATACCGTAGAGGCTAAGTATGCCTTTCTGCGGTGAAGGAGAGTCGAATATCTTTGATGCAAAGGAGGGAGAAAGAATGCACATTCGTCAGATCAGTTTGAAGAAGGCTACTTGTGACGGCACTTGCCTTGAGCAGTTGCTGTGCACGATCGTCAACGACATTTACGCGTACGTTAAGGGCCTCGTCGAGGGCGACTAAACCCCGATTCGGTCGCTCCAGGGAAGCCTGAGGGCTGTCCTTGGCGTAGATGCAGAAGCGTGTACTTGGGCCGTGGTTTGTGGCCCGAGCAGTAAGGTATCTCTTCGTTTAGTGGTTTTCGGCGCGTATCAGCGTTGAAGGCTCTAGCGAGAGAGCCGGTTAATGGTATAACAGGAGGGAGAAACGATGCACATCCGCAGAATGACTGTCAAAGCCGTAGTCGAAGATTGTCTGTCGGACCTTCTTTGCGATGCCCTGACGGACGCCTGGAACTATGTTTGGGACCTGGCTACGGGCGGCGAGAAAGAAGAGAAAGAGGCCGCGTAAAATCGCCTCATTTTCTTGGCCCGAGAGCAGCCGTGTGGCTGACGAACCGGCGCAGCGCGTGCCGGGGGTTCGGGAAGAAGAAAGAGACACGGGGCGGGCCACTCGACGTTTGTGGCGTTTGCGATCTGAGTAGTAGGACAGCTCATATCGCAAGCGCCACGAGAAAAGGGTGGTTCCGTCTCGTTTCCTTTATCATTTGTCGAAATGTCCACCCGCATAGCCACCGTGGATTTCAGGTTTGGAGGGTATTTCCGTGCATGCACGCCCGCTGACAAAGAGTAGGCCGGCCCAGGCTGTCTATGTGGACCAGGTGCTCGACGTGATCATCCAGGTGATCGCCGTCATTACTCAGCTTGAGGGCCTTTTCGGCTTCGACTTGTCGGAGTTGTTTGGCAAGGCGGAGTGACTCAGGCCGCTTGAGGCATCTCCTGTTTCCTTGCCAGTGGCGAAGTACTTGCTTCGCGCAAGCACTTCGCCCGAATGCCTCGCTTGTAGTTGTCTCTGGCCCATTTCTCTCTCCTTCTCTTCGATAGAGACGGGCTTGTTGATGATGGGATATCGAGAAGACTGCGAGGTACTCCAAAGGCAGGCCCTTGACGCGAGTTTGTCTTGAGGCCTTCCTTTATTTACCCATCGCGCTCTTTCCAGGGGCGAATGGGGCCCTAGGTTGAGTGACAAGAGTCCTGTTCCTAATCGTCCGGATTGGCGCAATGTATCGCACCCGGACCGGCGCATTGCTCCTTCCTCCAGCCGTCGCATATAATGCGCATGCAGAGCGTAGCTGCGCTCGTGTCCCTCGTTGGCCGGCCAAGCCTCCGACACTACCGTGTCCGGCGGAATGCGGGGAATTCACTGAACCTGCAACAGGTGTTCTAAGGGACAGGGCCTTGCCCAGTCCTTGGGCGATCTCTATTGAGCGGGAAGAGGCGAATCGCCTTGGGGCCGCGGGCTCGGGCTCTCGCCCCTAGCAGTACGTTTGCGTGGATCGTCGGGCCGTATCGTCCCAAAGAGGAGTACGAAAGTGAAGAAAGCCATCCTCGCCCTGGAAGACGGAGCGGTATTTGAAGGCTTCGCTGTGGGCGCAGACGGTGAGGCGACGGGCGAGCTTGTGTTCAATACAAGCATGACGGGCTATCAGGAAATCCTCACCGACCCGTCCTACGCCGGCCAAATTGTGACGATGACCTATCCCCTGATCGGCAACTACGGCGTCAACGAGGCCGACGTCGAATCCCGCAAGCCCTTTGTCCAAGGTTTTGTCATGCGCGAGTGCTGCCACGAACCCAGCAACTGGCGCGCCCAAGCTACGCTGCCGGAGTATCTCCGGAAGCACAATATCGTAGGTATCGACGGCGTCGACACACGGAGGATCACGCTTCTGCTGCGCAACAAGGGCGCGCAGCGCGCGATCATCAGTACCTGCGATTTCGATCATGCGCGACTCGTGAAGAAGGCGGCGGAATCTCCTGACATGAAGGGAAGCGATCATGTGAAGGCCGTCACCGTCAAGGAGCCCTACGTCTGGAATCCGCACCAACCCGGCCGGTTCCGAGTTGTAGCCTGTGACTACGGTATCAAGTACAACATCCTGCGGCTCTTGGCGGAAGCGGGCTGCAAAGTCACCGTGGTTCCCGCAACCGCGACTGCCGACGAAGTGTTGTCCCACGACCCTCACGGCGTGTTTCTTTCAAACGGCCCGGGCGACCCGGCCGCTTTGCCCTATATCTACCCGACCGTGAAAGACCTGTTCGGAGAGCGGCCGATCTTCGGGATTTGTCTGGGACATCAGATTCTGGCCCATGCCTTCGGCGGCACGACATACAAGCTCAAGTTCGGCCACCGGGGAGGCAATCAGCCCGTGCTTCAGACCCGGACGGGGCGCGTCGAGATCAGCGCGCAGAACCACGGCTTCGCCGTGGACCCGGATTCCCTCGATCCGGAACGCGTCGAGATCACGCACATCAACTTGAATGACCGCTCTGTCGAAGGCATGCAGCATAAAGAGTGGCCCGTCTTCAGCGTGCAGTATCACCCTGAGGCCTCGCCGGGGCCTCATGACAGCCGCTACCTTTTCGCGCAGTTCCTTGACAGTATGGAAGCTGCCGCGCGCGCTTCGTAGATTGTCCCTATTGCGATGGTGCCACGCTGCCCTCGGCCAAGTACCTTTGGCTGGTATCGCTCCCCCCCCCGCAGCGAACTGCGCTTCGTGCGGTATAACCTATCGACACAATCCATGAAGTTGTCCGCACAGTCCCGTCCGGCAGGTATAATGTTATTGATGAAGAACGTTGTGACCAGGACGCTCCTCGTGAGTTTGCCCGTTGTACTATGGGCAGGCTGCGGGGCTTTCGCTGAATCAACGCCCACGCTCGATCCAGACTTGGCCGCCCTGTTCGACAAGGTGTCCGCTGGTAAAGATGTGGCCGCCGCCGATTCGGCCATCGCCGCATTGGCGAGTGAGGACTCCTCAGCCCACGAGTGGCAAGCTTTCTTTGAAGACTACTTTGAAGAGCGTCTTTTCACGCCCTCACTGGGCGGTTTTTGGCAGTACGCCCTCCGTCGAGCGGGCGAGGCCAAAGTCCAGGCGGCCCGGGCATCGGCAATTGCGGCCGCGGAGGCAGTCCAACAGGGCCGAAGGCGGATGGCTGCCTCTCCCTCGGCCTCCGAGGCGTCTTCTCAGGAGGCGGCGCAGCAATGGCTCCACCGGATACGGACGGAACTCGAGCCGGCCGATTTCCGCCCGGTGTTTCAGATTTTGAATCGCGCGGTCGAGAAGTATCCCCTGTCGTGGCCACAGGATGTCGTACAACGCCCCGGTGGCCACGACGTCTGGTTGAGCGTTCAGACCTGCCTTACCATCGCCGCCTACGCACCGCCCCTCGGCTCGGGTCGAGAGACTCCAAACTTCGCAGCAAGTCCTGCTTTCCCCGCCAGCACGCGGGCCTTCTGGCGCAACCATGGCCTCTTGCTTCTGGACAACGGCGCTCTCGACATTGCCCAGTTGACGAGCCTCGATAGCCTGGTGCGAGCGTTTCCCCGCGACTTGCTTGATACGGCGGCTTTTGTTGTGCCCGAGGCCCTAGGGCTGAACGCCGCCAACCATGGCTTGAGCCTTTCCGGGCCGCTCGTTATCGTGAGGCCAGCCCCCATGAACCTACCGACCAACTCCGAAGAATTCTTCCTCCGCGGCGAACGACCCACAGCCCCCGTTTTCACTGTAAACGCCGCCGCATCCATCGTCCGCGCCGTCCAGACCACGCAGTTCGCTCGCCGCCCGGGCCTTAGACTCCGACGCGATATCATCCTTGCGAGCGCCCGCGCCGAGAAAGGCCACTACCTGCGCAAAGATATCCCGCCCGCGTTCTATCTCGAGCACCCCGACGAGCTGCTTCCCGCCACCGCCTTCCTCTGGTTTATCAATTCAGAGGCCACCTTTCGGATGGCCGCGGAGCTCTTCGACGTAAAGATCGGCGACCCAATCGACACCGCCCTTCTCTTGGCGGACCTCCTGTCCGGAGGCCACGGCATGACGCGCCTCTTCCGAACCGATGAGGCGGGCATCGTATCCTTCGCCGATGCACCCATCGGGCGGAGTCCTGCGCCCGTCATAGCCCCTCCCGCCACCGTACCGCCTCAAGCGCCCCTAGCGCTCCAGTTTGTCACCGCCATCGACATCCGAGGACATCGGTGGACCTTCGAGCTGGACGAACAAGGGCGCACCAGAAGGGGCCGCAGGCGGTAGAGGCCCGGCGGTCGCTTCAGCTTGTTGTCGCCCAAGTACTTACTCGACTCATCTTCCTGAGCCGGACCCACTCGCGGAACCTACGGCTTCTTTTCGTGGAATTATTACTTGACACAATCCATTGGGCGTGTTAAATTCGTCACAATAGGGCTTGATACACAATATATAGGGACAAAGGCAAGCCCAAAGGCCATGATATGGTATCAACTGAACGGGGGCACGCCTCTCTTGTAGGGGCAACGCTCGGGGTCTACGAAGTGCTCGGCCTTGTCGGCCGCGGCGCCATGGCTACCGTCTACCTTGCTCGTGATACATCGCTCAACCGCAATGTGGCCCTCAAGGTTCTTCTGGGCAGCCTCGCGCGGAACCAGGCAGTTGTGCGTCGGTTCCATCAGGAGGCGCAGGCCACGGCGCCACTGCGTCATCCCAACATCGTGCGTATCTACGCGGCAGGCATCGAAGAAGGCACACCATATATTGCGATGGAGTACGTCGAGGGCGAACCGCTTGACCGCTTTCTCCGCCGCAAGGTTTCCGTCAAGTGGCCGAACGCGCTGCATATCGCGTATCAAGTGGCGCAAGCTCTCCAGTGCGCGCATGAGCGCGGCATCGTACATCGTGATGTGAAGCCCGCGAACATCATGCTCGACCACAGCGGCCGGGTGCGCTTAACGGACTTCGGAATTGCCAACGTGCAGACGGCGGGTCACCTCGACTCCGAGGGGGGCGGGCTTATCGGGACGCCCCAGTATATGTCTCCCGAGCTTTGCGACAACAAAGAAGCCACCCCCGCCAGTGACCTTTTTTCGTTGGGTGTCACGCTGCACCAGATGATCGCCGGCCAGTTGCCGTATACGGGCGACTCGGCCATGGCGTTGGTGAAGAGCATCTCGAACGATGATGCGCCCCGTCTCAACAAGCTTGTGCCGGATGTACCTGACGATGTGGCCCGCCTGGTTGCGCACCTCCTCGAGAAGCAACCCGGGAGCCGCCCCGAGAGTTGCCGGGCTGTTTGCGAGACAATTGTCCATCTGCAAGAAAGTGAGGGAGGCGAGTCGGCGCTGCCTACAGCGCTCGCGGAGTTCATCAGGGAACAGGCAGAGCCGCGGCCATTGCGGCTCCTCACGACCCCGCCCCAGAAACGCAGCAAGACGCGCCATCCCGTGGCCGGACGAACCAAGCCCCGGGTGTGGCGGCGTCCTCGGGTGCTGCTCTCCGCCGCCCTCGTGGCCGTTGTTGCGGCTTTCGTGATCGGGGTGTTTGTCTTGCGAACGGCCCCACAGCCGCGCATCGAGGATGCGCCGAACCTGGATGCTGTCGCGTTCAGTCTTGGGCGGGAAGGCGAGATACTGGCTCAATTCGCGGCGCCGGGCTTCGGCTTTGCTGAGGTAACCTGGGTTGGCGAGAAGCCCGTGGCCGTTGTGCGCGCCCGCGGCCTTGACGGCACGCTCACGCAAGAGGCCTCCGGCCTGCTGGCAATCGACCCGTCCACGCGTACGGCGTTAAGTCTCCAGCCTCCTTCAGGCCCACTGATGGACGGTCCCTCGCCGCGTGCATGGCTTCCCCGCACGAGTGTCTTGTGGACGCCACCTCTGCTGGACGAAGCCACGCTTCGCGAAAGCGTGTTCCTGGGGCTTTGCGACGGCCCGGCTCACCGGGGGCCGCAAGAAGTCGTCGTGGTGGCTCAGAAGTGGAACGAGGCCCTGCCAAGGCCTACGCCGTTATACAGAACACGTGCGGATGCGTGGCGTCCCGGTGTTGCGGGCCTACCCGGAGCGCACGCCCCAGGCCATGCCGTACCTGGGCCCGACGGGTTTACGCTCTGCTTGGTTCTTTACGATCGTGCCTGGGGGAGCAATTACCTCGTCGAGCGGGATACCCGCTGGAGGCCGGCCGGCCGTGTGGGACGCCGGCTGACGACGGCCGGGGCCGACATATTGCCCGAGAGTGTTCAATACTCTGACGACGGTAGTCGAATCGCCTACATCCGAGATAGTGGCCCCTCAGACCGCGAGCTTTGGGTGGTCGCTTCGGACGGTTCCGAAACCAACGGGATGCCGTTGGCCATCGGAGCCTTGGGCGACACCTATGCTTTCAGTCCCGACGGGCGCCGCATTGCACTCAACATCGAATCCGGAGGCGACGGCGATCCGGAAATCGTCCTGATTGATTCCCGCGACGGACGCATATTGGAGCGTCTTGGATACGGCCGATTGAGCGAGGACGCGTGGCATCGCTCAGGCTACCTGGTCGTCGCCGGCCACGGTGCGGCCGCCGGCGCGGGCCAGGAGAAAGAGGCACGTCAGCTTTGGGCGGTTTCGGTGCAGTCCCCCTATGACAAGGCTCCGATCACCGCCGTTGAACAAGGCGTGCTGGAAGAATGCGCTGTCTCAGGCGATGGCGCGTGGGCGGTTGCCGTTGCCCGCAGGGCGAATCGCCCCTCGCTTGTATTCGTCGATTTGGCGCCGGTATCGGTGAAACTACATACATGAGCCAACGCAACGACGTCCGCAGGCGTTAGCGGAAGAGAGGGAGCATGCAAGGAGATACAGGAGCCGCATCTTCCTGTGCCATGTTCGGCAACTACCGGATCCTCGAGACGGTAGGCCAAGGCGGCATGGGCGTGGTTTACCGCGCCGTTGATGTATCCCTTGAGCGAACCTGCGCCCTCAAAGTGCTCCGGGAACACCTGCGCGGCCACTCCAATCTTATCGCCCGGTTCTACCGGGAGGCCGAAGCCGTCGCCCAGCTGGACCACCCAAACATTGTCCACATCTACTCCGTAGGTTCGGTAGGCAACATCCCATACATGGCGATGGAATACCTCGAAAGCGAGGCCCTGAGCCGGATCCTCGAACGAGAGAATCATCTCGACGTTCAACGCGCGCTGTACCTGGCCGAGCAAGTGGCGCGAGCCTTGGCGTGCGCCCACGAAGCCAGGATCATCCATCGCGATATCAAGCCGGGCAACATCCTCATCGGCGCTGATGACCACGTCCACGTGCTCGATTTTGGAATCGCCAAACTGCTCTCCGCGGAGGTCCAGCTTACGCTGGATGGATCGCGCCTGGGGACGCCGCAATACATGTCGCCTGAGCGATGCCAAAACAAGCTTATCACCGCGTCGAGCGATATCTACTCCTTGGGCGTCGTACTCTTTCAGATGATTTCGGGGCGTTTGCCCTACGAGGCATCGACACCCGTCTCGCTCATTCGGAAGATCATCGCCGGCCCACCCACGCGGCTGAAGGAGTTGATGCCTGATGTTCCCCGGGACGTCGAGCGCCTTGTGGCCTTCATGATTGAAAAGGATCCGAAGGACCGCCCCGCAAACGCCGAGGCGCTCGCCGATGCCATCGCGCGTGTAAGCGCAGGTGAATCGCTAGATGAGGCCGAGGGAATGGCCGACGTGTTTGCCTCATTCCGGCAAACGATGGGCACACCCACACCTCTCCCCGCCGAGAAGCACATCCGTTCCGCGCGGAGACCTCTTCTTCCGCGGGCGCTCCGTGAGCGATTCCAGAAGACGCGGCACAAACTGATTGACCGCATGCTTCTGCTGGCCGTGGTGGGCGCCGCCCTCGCGGCGACCTTGGCTATCGGTGGATTGGCATTCTCACGAGCACGCTGGGCCGCTCCGCACGACACCGTCTACGGGAGAGACCACGGGATTCATCGCTGGGCCTACGGCGGCGCCTGTGCCACATGGATCAATGAGGCCCAAGGCATCATCCTGGCGCCCATCCACCTGCCCGGCTTTCACCTGAAGCGGGCGGGCTGGCCCTCCGGCGGCTCCGAGACCTTAGTCGAATTCGCAGGCCAGTCCGATACAGCCCGGGAGGGCCAATATGCCGTCTACGCGCTCGACCCGGCCGGGCGGCAGGCACGCATTTCTTTTGCGCCTGTAAAGCCGGTGGATGACGCCCGCCGCGAACCGGCGCTGTGCGTGTTGACATTTGGGCCTCACGGCGCTCATGAAACCGCATGGCAAGGCCGCGCGCTCTTGCGTTACATAGAGAGGGAAAACGGAACGGGCCCTCCCGTGGGCTCGCTCTTGTCTTATATGTGTGAGCCCGCCAGGCCCGCGACGCACTCCGTGCTCACCTTTCCCCGCGAGGCCGGCCCGGGCGGCCTTCCCCCGGCGATTGGGAGCGTCGAGGCCGCGGACGTTCGGGCCGACGGAAGGGCCTTGGCCATCGCCTGCGCTACCGAGCGGGGAGACGCCTGGGAGATAGCCCAAGTCGCCGGATTCGGAAAACTCTTCGCTGATACGTACTCGGTTGTGGCGCGGACGGTGGTTCCGGTACGTCAGCTCAACTATTCCCCGGACGGCAGCCAACTCACTTTCCTCTGTGATGCCGGGAGAAGCGGGGCGAAACTGCTCGTGGCCCCGGCGGATGGCTCGAATCCTCAGGGACGCCTACTGGCCGCCGGAGATCTCCAAGTGGCCGCGGCCCCCTTTTCCCCGGATGGCCGCCGGCTCGCCGTGGCTTTCCGAGAGAAGGACGGCACGGGCGTCTTGAGATTGATCCGCTCCGATGACGGCGCCGTCGAGGCGGAACTCGGCGCCGCCGCCTCGTGCGCCTGGGACTTCAGGGGTGAACGCCTCGTCGTCACGGCGAAGGATCGCAAGGGGCTCTACCAGGTGTGGGCCGTTGATCCCCGCCCGCCCCATCAGCGTGTCCAGCTTACCTATCTGGGCTCGGGGACAATCCCCGATGTTTACGTTTCCCCGGATGGCGCATGGGCGCTCACGAGTCTGGCCGAGACAGGCTCACCTACCCTTGTCTTCATCTCGCTCTCGCGGGTGCGCTCCTGAAGAAAATCTCCCGCGCGTTCACGGATCCGGTGATGAGGCAGCGTCACTGAGAGCGGCGCCGCAGCTCATCGTAGAAACTGAGCGACAGGCTTGCAGGGCAACCACAGGCATTTCCCCACTGCCGCCGGCCGGAGAGCGAGACACTCCTCGAATCGTGCCGTCCTGGAGTCCGTGTCCGGACACCGCCGAGCGTTCATACTCACGGAACGCATCCGCCGCTATGGTGACACGCACGTTGTCCAGCATGAGGCCCCTGACGTAGGCCAACGCAACATACGAGGGCTGTCTCGCGTAGAGAACATCGCGATCGTCGCCCGTCGTGCGTCTCCCGCCCACGGCCTTCGTCCGCCCGTCGTAGCTGTCGGCGCGCTCCACGCGGAAGTTCAGATCCCGTATCGTCAGGTTCTCTATGAGGCTTTCGGGCATGCCTTGAATGAGTATCCCGCTTCCACTGCCGACCTGGATGTTATTGAAAGTCACATCACGAATGGCGCCGATCTGCGAATCAGCATGGCGCTGTTCGATATCCATGAAGATGGGGAATACGACGTGACTCACCTGCACCGGGTCGGCGGTTTCGATAGACATGTTGGAAAAGCTGACGCGCTCCATCACGGCGCCGTCTTTCAGATAGAAACCTATTCCCACCGACGTGTTGCGGATGACGCAGTTGGAGAAATGGATGTCGCGGAAGTCGCCCAGTGATTCCGTACCGAGTTTCACGGCCGTCGCGATACTCTCGAGCGTGCAGTTGGTGACGACCACATTCTCACACGGATAGGCCTCAGTGGATTTCAGGACAATGCAGTCATCGCCCGCCACAATGTGGCAGTTGGAGATGTGAACATCGCGGCATGAGTCCGGATCGATGCCGTCCGAGTTTACGCGATAGTAGTTGTTGAGAATAGTGACGCCGTCGATGAACACCATCTCACAGCGTTTGAAGTGGAGGGTCCAGGCGTCGCTGTAGAGTATCGCTACATTGCGGATCGCCACGTGCCGGCATCGCTCGAATCGTAGGATACCTGTACGAAAGGGCAACTTCTCTTTGGGAACACCTGGGCGCCTTCCGTGATCGGCCGTCCCCTGGCCGTGAATGATGCCCGAACCAATGATCGAGATGTGCTCCGCGTCTTCAGCCACGAAGAGGTGGCCGTGCGAGGGGTGTTCATATCCGGACGGCGACGGATTCACCCAGAGTGTCGCGCCCGCATCCAGTTGGACTTGGACATGGCTCTTGAGGTGAATCGTGCTGGAAAGGTAGTTCCCGGGAGGGAAGAGCACGATTCCTCCCCCGGCCTGGGCGCAGGCATCGACGGCGGCCTGAATGCTTGTCTGATCATCGGTGTTTCGATCGCCCTGTGCGCCAAAATCACGAACGCTGAACGCGCCGGCGCTTGCCACCGAGGGCACAAGCAACAACGCGAGCGCCGCTGCGGAAGTCAATACGAGGTCCAACACGGCTAATCTCCTCCAACACAATCCTATTCCGTTTTCACAAGGAGAACATATCCCGTGAAAGGCCGCGCCATCAACCTGCCTCGGAATGCCCTTGTTACAGCGTGTCCTGCAAGAGGCCCATGCCTCAGGCTTGCCGGACTCGGCGCGCGGGCCTCTGGTATACTCGGCGTCGGCGCGCGGGAAGCTTCGTTCGTGAAGACGCATCCGGATTGCGCCGGTGCCGTGCGTCATTGCATTGGGAGCTTCATCCATGAGTTCTGAATCGACTCGAGTCAATACGGAAAACGCCGACAGCGGCCCCGGTAGCGGCTTGCCTGACAATACCACGGCGAGTGGCGCGGACCTTCGCGAGCTGGCGACCGTGGACGTGCTGGTTTGCGGCGGTGGCCCGGCGGGGATCGCGGCGGCGATAATGGCCGCTCGCCAAGGCTGCAAGGCCCTCCTGGTGGAACGCCATGGCCGTCTGGGGGGCATGGCCGTGCAAGGCATGGTGGGCCCTCTCATGGGACGCGTCCGGAGCGCCTGGGTCGATAGGATTGTCGAGCAGGTCGGCGGCCGAAACGTGGATTACGAGTTCATCGATCTCAAGTATGCCGAATTGCTCGCCGAAGCCGGAGCGGACTTTCTGCTGCATACACCCGTCGTTGGGCCCCTGAGCGATGGCGGCAGAGTATCCGGCGTGCGCCTGTTAACCAAACAGGGCATGGCCGTGGTGCGCGCGCGTGTGATCGTGGATGCCACCGGAGACGGGGACGTGGCCTTCGGCGCCGGCGCGGCCTACGATCAGGGACGGGACGCCGGAGCCTCGTGGGATGCCGACGGCCTGTGCCAGCCCATGTCCATCATGTTCCGCGTATCCGGCGTTGACGACGGCGCCTCCATGGAGGCGCAGGGGGGGCGGCGCAAGTACCGCTTCCCGGACGGCCGCACGTGGAACGAGATAACCCATGACGCGAACACAAACGGCGAACTTCCCCCCACAGTCGGCTTCGTGAGGACCTACCGATCCCTGCGCGGTGATGAACGCGTTATCAACGCGACTCAGGTAAACAGGCTGGACGGTACGGACGTGCGCGATCTCACCAAGGCCGAACTCGAGGCGCGGGGCCAGGTGAAGCCCATTGTCGAGTTCCTCCGAAAACGCGCGCCGGGCTTCCAGAACGCTTATGTATCGGGGATGCCCGCCGTCATCGGCGTCCGCGAGACACGAAGGATACGCGGAGTGGAGCATTTAGCGCTTCGCGACCTGCTCGACGGACGCGCCTGGGACACGGCCGTTGTCCGGGAGGCGTCCTTCATCGTCGATATCCACAATCCCGATGGAATCGGCCAGGCCATTGGCTTGTTTCCCGGCGAGGATCCCAAGCCGAAGCCGTATGAAATCCCTTACGGCTGCCTGGTGCCCGAGCGCGTCGATGGATTGCTCGTTGCCGGGCGGTGCATCAGCGGAAGCCACGAGGCCATGGCTTCGTATCGCGTGCAGGTTATTGCGATGGCCACCGGCGTAGCCGCCGGCACGGCCGCGGCCCTTGCCGCTCAACGGCAAGTCCAGCCGAGAGATGTGAATGTGAAAGATGTACAGGAGATTGTGTTCGCGCCTGCCGCGCGATGAACTAAGGAGAGAGTCCGTGCCGAAGTCCGAAGCTCATGATGCCGGGGAAGTTATTGTTCGCTCGTCTCGTGTGCCGCGCCGCGCACACTACGCGAAAACACTTGAGGAGCAAGAGGCGCAACTGGCCGATGATCCTCAGGTGCAGCGCTTCGCGGCGTCGAGAAAAGGCATGGCGGGGGATCGATACCGGCCCATCTACCATTACGTGAATCCGGAAGGGACGCTTAATGACCCGAACGGGCTGTGTTTCTGGCAGGGGCGCTGGCATCTCTTCTATCAGGCCTATCCACTCGAGGATCCACGCCAGCATTGGGGGCATGCCGTAAGCGATGACCTGATCCACTGGCGCGATCTCCCCATCGCCATCTATCCGAATCCGGAGGACAAGTGTTTCTCCGGCGCGGCGCTGGCGGAGGAGGATCGCGTGATTGCCATGTACCACGGCACGGAGGTGGGAACCATGGTGGCCGTGTCGAGCGACCCGCTGCTCCTGAACTGGGATAAGGTGACAGGAGAGTCCGTCATCCCGTTCGCGAAGCCGGGCGAGCCGCCGCTGCCGTATAACGTCTTCGACCCCTGCATCTGGAAGAAGGGCGGCGCGTACTATGCCCTGACGGCGGGCACGCTGAATCACGGCCCCGGCGGCAAGCCGATCCGGGCGGAATTCCTGCACCGATCAAAGGATCTGGCGACGTGGGAGTATCTGCACCCTTTCTTGGAGAACGATCACTACGGCCTTGTGGGCGACGATGGCGCGTGCCCCTACTTCTGGCCCATCGGCGACCGCCACATCCTGCTGCACTTCAGTCACATGAGTGGCGGAAAGTACCTCCTGGGCGACTACGACGTCGAGCGGGACAAGTTCACGGTAACGGCCGGCGGCGATTTCAATTTCGGCCCGGCCCATCCCTGCGGCGTTCATGCGCCTTCCGCGACGCCCGACGGGCACGGGGGCGTCATCGTACTGTTCAACATGAATCCCGGCAAGCCCACACCAGGCTGGGATCAAATCATGACGCTGCCGCGCCGGCTCACACTGCGGGGGCAAGACGAATTGCGGATGGAGCCTGTAGCTGCGGTTGAAGCGCTGCGTGGTGAACATGTGCGCATCGAGAGTATGACTTTGCCGGCAAACGAGGAGGTCGTGCTTGACGGCGTCAGCGGCAACGCTATGGAGCTACTGGCCGAGATCGATCCTCAGGGAAGCTCCGTCATCGAGATGAACGTCCTGCGCTCTTCCGGGCAAGAGGAATTCACACGCATCGCCTTCTACAAGAACCGTGGATTCCACGTCCAACGAGATGGGAGCCGTAGGCGCGAAAGCCTGATCTCCATCGACTCTTCGCGGGCATCACTCGCGCCCGACGCGACCTGCCGTGCTCCGGAAACGGCCCCGATTTACCTTGAGAATGATGAACCGCTTCAATTGCGCGTCTTTCTCGACCGGAGTGTCGTTGAAGTATTCGTGAACGGCAAACAGTGCGTTGCCGTACGCGTCTATCCCGAGCGCGAAGACAGCCTGGGCGTCTCCCTCCGAGCCCAGGGGCGGGAGGCGGCGCTCAACTCGTTGGATGCGTGGCCTATGGCGAGCGTCTATGAGTAGTGCGGCGACAGGGCCGGGCGAATGATCTCGGGGGGCATGCCCATACCTGGACATTCTTGCTCTTGTGTACCACGATTCCGACGCTTGCCCGGCCAAGCCGGCTTCTCTCCGCATTGCTGGCTCGCCGTCCTATCCATGGCCTTATGCGCGCTGGCCGTGCATGGCCGGGCCGAGGCGAATGACGCGGAGGATCGCATCTCCCTAGCCACGGTGAACGCCAACTACCGCGTGGCGCTGGGGGAGATCGCCAGGCGCTACCAGCGCGAGCACCCAGACACATCGGTAGACATCACGGTGATCGGCCAAGGCTTTGAGACGTGGATCCGGACGCGCTTTGCGGCGGGCGGCGACCTGATTCCCGATATCTTCAACGTCAACTACGTGAGCGGATACGTCGAGCAGGGCCGCTTCGTGTTCCTCGACCGCTACCTGGACGAGATCAATCCATACACCGGGACAAAATGGCGGGATTGCCTGGACGCGGCCATGCTCGACCGGTATATGTGGCATCAGCGCATTTACCAGATCCCCATTGACTTCATTGACATCGCCCTCTTCTACAACGCGGATATCTTTGACGAACTGGACCTGGACATTCCGGCGACCTGGGAGGAATTCCTCGGGCATTGCCAGGCAATCGAGGATGCCGGGATCATCCCCGTGGCGATGCCGGGAGACTTCGACTCATTCTGGGCGGGCACGGTGGGTTGGCTATTTCGGATGTTTGGCGACGCGTATCTGCGCGGCTTTGTCCCACTGATCATGTCCAGGCCGGGGGATTGGGATTACGAGTCCGAGCGGAATGCCTCCTATCACTATGATCCAGCCAATCCCTATTCGGACTTGCGCGTCGTGACGAATAAGGAGCGGCTATTCAACGCTATCCTCAGTGGGCGGCTTGACGCGGGCGGCAAGGAGTTTCATGCCCTTCACCGCCAACTGAAGGCCTTCTCGGATTACTGGCAGCCCGGCTTCATGGGCACCAACCAGGAGAGCGCCATCCAGCTATTCTATCGACAGCGGGCGGCTATGTGCATCCTCACAAGCAGTCACGTCACGGGAATCATCCGCGATTTCAAGCGTCTTGCGCCGGAAGACCGCTTCCGCTACGGCGTGTTCTGGTTTCCTCCCATCACCTCGGACCCCTTGGTACAAGGGCCGTTTCGCGGCGTCGGTGGCGCAGGAATGACGCTTGCCGTTACGCAAAAGGATGACGCCGCCCACGAGCGCCGGGTGGTCGACTTCCTCATGTACCTGACATCCCCGGAGGCGGGACAGCTCCTCGTTGATATGACCTTGGCCGCCGAACAACCTCTAACCGGCCCGTTCGTGGTGAGCGGAGTTGAACTCCCGGCGGATCTTTCCGAGCGGTTCGCACCTTTCGAGGGGCACGGCTACGAGAAGATCAATTTCCGCGGCCTCGCCGATGAGCAGGAGAGTGTCGCGGACTGGATCACCATCTGCCAGGAGTATTTCGGGGGCCGCCTTTCCCTGGACGACTACTTGAATGAGTACCACCGCCAAATGGTTGAGGCCATTGGACGCCTTCAAGAGCGGCTAAATGTCGATCTTGATCCTACGACGGAGGATGTGCCGGAAAAACGCCCGATACACAAGCGCCTCTGGAATCCTTTCGAGAACGGGCTGCTGGCTGTTCTAGTGATCCTGGCTTGCTTTGGCTTATTGGGGGCCTACCATTGCCGCCGGACACGCGGCGCGACACGCAGGCGCACCGTGACCGCCTATGTGCTGCTTCTCCCCACGTTCTTGCTGCTGGGAACATTCAGCTACTTCCCGGCTCTCTCCGGCCTTTACCACGCTTTCACTCGTTGGGAGGAAGGGCACGCGGCCGTCTTCAACGGATTGGACAACCTCAGGAAACTCGCAAGCGACATGGCTGTCTGGCGGGGCGCCGGGAACATGGGGATCCTGCTTGCGGCCTCCGTCTTCAAGGCCACAGTCGTTCCTTTCGTGGCCGCGGAACTACTGCAGGCGCTGGTTCGCCGGAGGTTGAGGTATTGGTTTCGCACCGCCTTCCTGGTGCCGATGGTAGTTCCGGGCATGGTGGGCATTCTCATCTGGCGGTTCATCTATGACCCGTCCATGGGCATGCTCAATCAAGGCCTCGAAGCCGTTGGGCTCGGGCGTTGGACATCGAGTTGGCTGGGGGAACCCTCGCTCGCCCTCCCGGCGATCATCTTCATGGGATTTCCATGGATTGGCGCTTTGGGCCTTCTGATCTACATGGCAGGCCTGATGAACATTCCGCAAAGCGTTCACGAGGCCTACCGGCTGGAATCCGACAGCACCCTTCGCCGGATCTTCTCGATTGACATACCGCTGGTGCGCGGCCAGACACGGCTGCTGGTGATTCTCGCGTTCATCGGCAGCCTCCAGGACTTCCAGGGCATCCTCATCATGACCGGCGGCGGGCCGGGCCTGGCGACAACGGTTCCCGCGCTTCGGATGTACTATGAGGCCTTCCGATTCTCCAATTTCGGCTACGGGAGCGCCATAGGATTTGCGCTGTTCGTGGTGATTCTGGCTATCACGCTGTTCAACATGAAGGTGTTGAAGGCGGGGGAGAGTCCGGGATGAAACGAGGACTATCCTGGCGGCAATCGGCGTTGATCGCCGGCCTCGGCGTGTTGGTTCTGCTCACCTTACTGCCGCTGTTTATGACCCTCGTCACATCGCAGAAAAGCAACGCCGAGATCCACAGCAGCTTCTGGTCTTTGCCACGGCAGATCCACGGCGCGTACTACGCAGACGCCTGGCAGTTCATTTGGAGGTACATTCTCAACAGTCTGATCGTGGGCGCGGTAGCCGTTGCGGGCACCGTTCTTCTCTCATCGTTGAGCGGCTATGTCTTCGCACGCCTGGAATTCGGGGGGAAACGCCTGCTCTTCGTGCTGATCCTCTCCCTGATGATGGTGCCCGGCGTGCTGACGTTAGTCCCGGGCTTTCTCTGGTACAAGGAATTCCCGTTTGTGGGCGGGAATAATTGGCTGGGCGTCGGAGGGCACGGATTTCTAGACACGCGATGGGTGCTTATCATCCCTCTGGTCACAGGGGGACAAGTCATGGGGATCTTCCTCTGCCGGACATTCTTCGAGAGCATCCCCAAACCGCTCTTCGAAGCAGCTCGTATCGACGGCGCGGGGGAGTTGCGCGCCTACTGGCACGTGGCGCTTCCGCTTTCCCTACCGATCCTCGCCACGGTGGCGATCATGCAATTTGTAGGCGCTTACAACAGCTACATCTGGCCGCTGGTGACGGTGAGTCGCTCCGAACTTCAGGTCTTCGCCGTTGGCGTCACCAAGTTCGGCATGGAGGGCAATCTCGAGTACGGCCCCGTGATGGCGGGATATGTAGTCGGCTCGCTCCCGCTGGTCGCCGTTTTCGCATTCGGCATGAAATACTATGTCGAAGGGCTGACAAAGGGCGGCCTTAAGGCGTGAATCATACGACCGCCTCGCGTCTGAGAGGTACGCGCAAGTGCCGTGAATCCAGCGCTCCCACGTCATCGGGAGAGGCTTTCAAGGAAGCGTTAGAGGCTTGTGAAGCCCTCGTGGTATTCCTGGAGCGGCTTCACGCCGCCTTTGGCTTTTCTGCGCGCCGCGATACCTCGCGCGGCGGCCAATGCCGCGGCCGTCGTTGTGATGTATGGAATCCTGTGTTTCACGGCGTTCTTGCGAATGTAGGAATCATCATACTGGCTTAATTTGCCGCTGGGCGTGTTGATCACAAGTTGGATCTCGCCGTTCTTGATGGCATCGACGATGTTGGGCCGCCCTTCATGCATCTTGTTGATAGGCTCCGTGGGGATACCGTGCTCCTCCAACAGCGCGCGCGTACCGGCCGTGGCCTTCAATCGGAAACCCAAATCCCGGAACTGACTTGCCACTTCCACCACACCTGCCTTGTCGCGGTCAGCCACGGTCAGCAGTACGGCACCCTCCGAGGGCAGCGTCAAATGTGTGGCCTCCTGTGCTTTGGCGAAGGCGAGCCCGAACGAGTCGGCCAAGCCGAGCACCTCGCCGGTGGAGCGCATCTCCGGCCCCAGGAGCGGGTCGACCTCATGAAACATGTTGAATGGGAACACGGCTTCCTTGACGCCGAAATGAGGGATAGATCGGTGCTTCAGGCCCGCGTCGGCCAGTCTCTTGCCGAGCATCATCTGCGTGGCGACCTTCGCCATGGCCATGCCGCAGACTTTCGACACCAGCGGCACAGTTCGCGATGCCCGCGGATTGGCTTCGAGGATGTAGACGACGTCATTGGCGATGGCGTACTGGATATTCATAAGGCCGACCACGTTGAGTTCTACGGCGATCTTCCTCGTGTACTCGGAAATCGTGTCCATATGTTTTGCCGGGATACTGATGGGCGGGATGACGCACGCTGAATCGCCCGAGTGGATGCCGGCTAGTTCGATGTGCTCCATGATGGCGGGCACAAAGGCGTCCGTGCCGTCGGAAATGGCGTCGGCCTCGACTTCAATAGCGTTTTCCAGAAACTTGTCGATCAGGATGGGGCGTTCGGGCGTCACCTCGACCGCCGCCGTAACGTACTGACGAAGCATTTCCTCGTCATGCACCACTTCCATTCCGCGGCCGCCAAGCACGTAGGACGGGCGAACCATCAGCGGGTAGCCGATGCGCTCGGCAATCTCGAGTGCCTGTTCCAGTGTGCTGGCCATACCGGACTCGGCCTGCGGGATGCCCAATTTGAGCATGGTTTGCCTGAAACGGTCGCGATCCTCCGCCAAGTCAATCGTGTCGGGGGTTGTTCCGAGAATGGGGACACCGGCCTCGGCCAGTTCACGCGCAATGTTCAGCGGAGTCTGTCCGCCAAACTGCACGATAACGCCTTCCGGCTTCTCCTTCTCGTAAATACTCAGGACGTCCTCCACGGTGAGCGGCTCGAAATAGAGCTTATCGGAGGTATCGTAATCCGTCGACACGGTTTCCGGATTACAGTTGACCATGATGGACTCGATGCCCATCTCCCGGAGGGCAAACGCGGCATGGACACAGCAGTAGTCGAATTCGATGCCTTGTCCGATCCGGTTCGGGCCGCCGCCGAGGACCATTACCTTTCGGGCCTTGCTGACCGGGACGCTGTCCGGTGCGTTGTAAGTCGAATAGTAGTAGGCCGCGTCTTCGACGCCGCTGACCGGCACGGCCTCCCATGCCTCGACGACTCCGAGGCCGGTGCGCTGAGCTCTGACGGCCGATTCGGCTATCCCGAGCCTTTCGGAAAGGTACTTGTCCGCGAAGCCGTCCTTCTTGGCCCGAGTGAGCAACTCGGCGGGGATCTGCTTGCCCTTGAAGCGCAGGATTTCCTCCTCGAGATCCACCAGTTCCTTCATTTGTTCGATAAACCAAGGCTTGATGTAGGTCAGTTGGTGGAGATCTTGGATGCTCGCCCCCTTGCGGAGCGCCTCGTACATGATGAACTGCCGCTCGCTCGTGGGATATTGGAGCATCTTCATCAGCTCACCCAAAGGCTTTTCGTGGAAATCCTTCGCGAATCCCAGGCCGTATCGGCGGTTTTCGAGCGAGCGGATCGCCTTTTGGAGGGCCTCCTTATAGGTCTTCCCGATGCTCATCACCTCGCCTACGGCACGCATCTGAGTTCCGAGTTTGTCTTCGACGTCCCGAAATTTCTCGAAAGCCCATCGGGCGAATTTCACCACAACGTAGTCGCCGGAGGGCGTATACTTCTCGAGGGTGCCGTCGCGCCAATACGGTATCTCGTCGAGCGTCAATCCCCCGGCCAGTAAGGAGGACACGAGTGCGATGGGGAAGCCGGTAGCTTTTGACGCGAGGGCCGATGAACGGGACGTACGAGGATTGATCTCAATCACGACGACCCGACCTGTCTCGGGGTCGTGAGCGAACTGGATGTTGGTGCCTCCGATGACCTCGATGGCTTCGACGATGTCGTAGGAGTGTTTCTGGAGGCGCTTCTGAAGCTCCGGGGCGATCGTCAGCATGGGCGCCGTGCAGTAAGAATCGCCCGTATGAACACCCATGGCGTCCACGTTCTCGATGAAACAAACCGTGATCATCTGGTTCTTTGCGTCGCGGACCACCTCGAGTTCAAGTTCCTCCCAGCCGAGTACGGATTCCTCGACAAGGATCTGGCCTACCAGGCTGGCGGATAGGCCGCGCGCGGCCACCGTCCGCAGTTCCTCGACGTTATAGACAAAGCCGCCTCCCGTGCCTCCCATGGTATAGGCCGGCCGGATAACAACGGGATAGCCCATGTCGTCCGCAATGCGTTCCGCTTCCTCAACGCTATAAGCCAGTTCGCTCTTAGGCATTTCAATGCCCAGCCGCTGCATCGTAGTCTTAAATGCTTCGCGGTCTTCTCCCCGTTCTATGGCGTCCACCTGTACACCAATCACCTTCACGCCATACTCGTCCAAGGCGCCGCTCCGCGCCAGCTCCGACGACAGGTTTAGGCCGGACTGCCCTCCGAGGTTCGGCAATAGCGCATCCGGGCGCTCCAGGGCCACGATCTGTTTCATGGTTTCGAGATTCAATGGCTCGATATATGTCGCATCCGCCATGCCTGGATCCGTCATGATCGTGGCTGGATTGGAATTCACCAACACGATTTCGTAGCCCAGCTTACGCAGCGCCTTACACGCCTGTGTCCCCGAGTAGTCAAATTCACAGGCTTGGCCTATCACAATCGGGCCGGAACCAATTATCATGACCTTCTTGATATCGTCACGTCGCGGCATGGATCATCCTCTCCATTAGTCGAAGGGGCCTTCGCCAAGATTCAGCGACACCCCAGACAGCCCTCCCTCAGCGCATTCCCATGATGGATTAGAAGGCATCCGGTTATTCTGTGTCAAGGGCGCTCTTGACAGCCTGACCTCTCATGGCAGGTGAACAACAGCGGCACAAGGACCTCCTTCCGTCGTGGCCGTGTCCATCGCGGCGGACGACGACAGAGAAAAGGCCCGTTCCCAAGGGATTTGGGGCGCGACGCCGCGCCGGCCCCGGGGGAGGGGCCGGCGCAGCATCGCTATGAGGAACCAGCTGGGGAGGCTGGTGAAGAGCTTGATTTGGGCTCTTCATCGAGCTCGGACTCGTGGAGAACGACGGTGAAGGTACTGCCTTCGTCAGGCGTGCTGTCCACGGTGGCCGCGCCGTCGTACAGTTCAGCAATCTTCTTGACGATGGACAACCCAAGGCCGCTCCCGAAGATGCCACGCGTCTTCTCATTCTTGATCCGAACAAAATCAGAGAAGAGTTTCGCGGCCTCCTCTTTGCTCAGCCCTATGCCCGTATCGGCGACAACAATGATGACTTCGTCGCCCTGCTTCTTCAGCGAAATATCAACCGTGCCCGCGTCACGGTTATACTTGACGGCATTGGAAACCAAGTTATTCAAAACGATCTCGATTTCCCCGCGGTCCGCAACCATCTGCACCGGCGTATCACAATGGAGTCGTACGGTAATGGTGCGTTCGGCGGCGGCAGGTGCGGCGGTTTCGATCGTCTGCTTGGCCACGGCGGCAAGATCGACCTGCGCGAGTTCTCGCTTCTTCTGGCCGGACTCAATCCGTGTCATATCGAGAAGGTCGGCGATCATCTTCCGCATGAACTCGATGCGCGCCCTACAGCGGTCGAGGATCTCGCCCTGCATCGCCGGTGTGTCGGGCGCCACGCCGTCCTGAAGCACGTTCAGATAGCCTTCGACGGCGTTGAGGGGCGCTTTCAACTCATGTCCCAAGACGGATATGAACTGAAACCGGACCTGGCGCTTTTCCTCGGCGAGCCTGCGCGCCTGGTATGTCACGGCCCGATGCTCGGCCGCCTTCCTAATAACGCTGCGCAACTCGGTGGGCGTGAACGGCTTGGCAAGGAAGTCGTAGGCGCCGCTCTTCGTTGCGCGAACCGCAATCTCAATCGTCGCATACGCCGTGATCATGATGGTAAGCGTATCTACATGCTCTGCGGCAATCTGTTCGAGCACCTCGATGCCGCTCATGCCCGGCAGCTTCAGATCAAGCAAGAGGATATCCGGAGCGGCCTCCTGGATCTTCTCAAGGGCGGCCTCTCCCGTGTCGGCTTCGTCGACGATGAAATCAACATCGGCATCCACGCTGGGCACGTGCACGGTGAAACCGCGCAGCGCCCGGAGCATACCCATGCGCATTCCCTGTTCATCATCGACGAGAAGTACTCGGAGCGAATCCACTGTACTCAGCTCCCTAGCAGCCGGTTGATCTCACGTGCCAGTTGTTCAAACCGGATAGGCTTGTCCAGCAGGACATCCGCCTTCACCCACGAGCGTTCCTCGTCGGTGGCGGCGTCAAACTCGAGTCCCGTTTCGCTGGTGACGCCCGTCACCAGGATGACGGGCAGATCGGGATACATCTTCTTGAGTTCGTAGCAGAGCGTGAAGCCCGCGTCCACGTCTTCCATCATAAGATCCAAGACCGCCAAGTCCGGACGCGTCGACGTGAGCAATTCAAGCGCCTCCTTCCGGCCCGGTGCCGTTACAACGCCGAAACCGGCCGCCTCGAGTTGCACCTTTTGCTGGAAGATGAAATCCTCGTCATCGTCTACCAGAAGTATCGTCGTTCCCTTTGTGCTCATGGCTTTTTCCCGCCGTTGCCGGCTGTCTTCTCCATTCTTCTCGGGAGCGTCACGGTAAACGTCGTGCCCGTGGGGCCGGCGTTGGGATCCGCGTTGGACTCAACCCGTATGTCCCCGCTGTGCATCTTCACAATACCGTAGGCCACCGCCAATCCTAATCCGGTTCCTTTGCCAATCTCTTTGGTGGTGAAGAAGGGCTCAAACACCTTGCTCAGGTTTCCCTTGGGAATCCCAGTGCCCGTATCACCCACGCTCAACCGAACGCGCTCCCCATCGGACTCGGACCTCACCGTGAGGACACCTCCCTCCGGCATGGCGCCAAGCGCATTTGTCATGAGGTTCGTCAGCACCTGCATGATCTGATCGTGATCCAGGGAGATAATCGGATCGTCCACGTCATGGCGCACATCGACACGGACGCTGTCCGGTATAGACAAAGTCCGGAGGCTTTGCTCGACGAGCGTACGCACGTCAGTCACTTCAAGCGTGACCTTATTCTGCCGGGCGAAGTGCAGCAAGCCGGAAACGATCTTCTTGCAGCGGTCGGCCTGCTCCGTGATCAGGTTGAGGTCGTCGCGAAGCTCTTCCTCTTGGCCCTTCTCATCCCGGAGCAGATGGGCATACATCAGGACAACGCCCAAAGGATTGTTGAGTTCATGGGCGATCCCGGCCGCCAACTGGCCCATGCTGGCCAGTTTCTCCGATTGCATTAACGCCTCCTGCGTACGCGCGAGTTCATCGTTTGACACGGCCAAGTCTTGAACCGTAGTGCGTAGCTGCTCGATGGCATACGGCAGGCACATTTCACTTTCGGCAAGGCCCTTGAAGATGGCCACCGCGTGCTCCCGGCAGGTATCGTAGCCGCAGGCCCCGCAGTTGAGTTCGTCCTCGAGCTTGAACTTCCCCATGGCCGTCATGATCCGGGCGAGGTCCTCATGGGACGGCAGGGGGATACGGTGATCATCCGCCGCGAAGACACGGCTGAGATCCAGGTCGGCCATCCGAGCCATGTCCTCGCGCCACTGCTTCATGTCGATCTCGGCAAGGCGGTCGCGAACGTGCTGGGTGACACGGCTGCGGCGGCAGAAGAGCGGATCGTTGTTCGATACGCCCGGCCCCATGATACAGCCGTTACAAGCAAGGACCTCAAGAAGGCGCGCATCCAAACCACCTGACGCGAATTCCTTGAGCGCGTCCACGAAGTCCTCGCGTCCGTCCGCGACAACCACGTCGCCGGCAAGGAGGTCCTCTCTGATCTCGGCGGCCTGGAGCAGGCCTCGGCTGATGGGGAACAAGGTACCGTAGGCCGAAAAGGGCGGATCGAACTC
Source organism: Candidatus Hydrogenedentota bacterium (assembly GCA_963674865.2). Classification (GTDB taxonomy): domain Bacteria; phylum Hydrogenedentota; class Hydrogenedentia; order Hydrogenedentales; family SLHB01. The sequence goes on along the minus strand of CAXXYE010000009.1, from coordinate 517,203 downwards.
GCTCGGCTCGACGCGTTCGGGAGAAGCCGCCGCCCGCTGGAATACTTCGCGCAGCTCGATGAAGGTGAGGGCGGCGTCTACCTCATCTTCGACCTGTGTTGTAAGCGCTTCGCCCTTCTTGGCAATGCACGGCCCGATGAACACGATCTTGAGGTCATCTCCGTGAAGTCTACGCAGGGCTCTGGCAATGGCCACCATAGGTGATACAATGGGCGCGAGGGACTGGACGAGATTAGGGTGGTATCGCTCGACGAAACTCACAACGGCCGGACAAGTGGTGGCAATATACCGCCCGTCAGCATCGTCTGCGATCAACTTCCGGTACCTATCGGCCACTAAGTCCGCGCCGAATCCCACTTCGTTGACGTAGTCGAAACCCAGGGAGCGAATCATCCCCACAAGTTCTTTGTAGTCGTAGTCGTAGAATTCCGTCGGGAAGCTCGGCGCAATACAGGCCGCGACCCGGCTCTCACCGGCAAGGAGACGCGATACATCATCCGTCGAACTCAGCACCTCCTTGGCATGCTGGCTGCATACTCGGACGCAGTTCCCGCAGCCGATACAGCGTTCCGGCAGGACCTCCGCTTGCCCCTCGGTAACGCGGATGGCCTTGGCCGGGCACTCACGGACACAGGTGTAGCAGCAGCGACACCGCTCCTTAATGGTGCTGACAAGAGGTCTCTCATCCGCGCGCTTCACGTGGCCTCCTTTACACCATGACTTCCCGCTTGGCGTAGTGGGTGTGCAGCAAGTGATGGCTGCGCTCGCTCAGAGGTTCGCCGAGGTACTCATCGTAGAGCCTCTGCACGGCGGTGTTGCTATGCGAGACGCGTACGCGCTCCTTCCTGTCGATCTTATACAGGGCCTGCATCCGCGCGCGAACGGCGTCGAGGTCCGTGTAGTAAGGCTGCCCGCCACCGGCTATGCAGCCGCCGGGACAGGTCATTACCTCGATGAAGTGCAGATCCCGCTTCCCGGCGCGCACGTCCTCGAGAAGGCGGGCGGCGTTAGCCAAGCCACTGGCCACCGCGACACCGAGCTTCAGGTCGCCGATACGTACGCGGGCCTCCTTGATGCCGTCGAGTCCGCGAACGGCCTTCACCTTGAGTTCAGCAAGCTCTTCTCCCGTGAGGAGGTAGTGGGCGGTACGGATAGCCGCTTCCATGACGCCTCCGGTTGCGCCGAAGAGCTTGCCGGCGGTGCTTCGCTCACCGAACGGCGTGTCGGCGTCTTCCGCAGGAAGGGCCTGAAGGTCGATGCCGTGCGTGTGAAGGATCCGGGCGAGTTCACGTGTGGTGATCACGGCGTCCACGTCCGCGATGCCGTTCTCGATCATCTCGGCCCGGCCCGCTTCGAACTTTTTCGCCGTGCAGGGCATGATGGAGACGCTGAAAATCTTCTTCGGGTCAATACCTTCCCGTTGGGCGAAGTAGCTCTTGATCACCGCGCCGAGCATCTGCTGCGGGCTCTTGCAGGTGGAGAGATGATCAATGAAGTCGGGATGGAACTCCTCAACGTACTTGATCCAGCCCGGCGAACAACTTGTCATCATGGGCAGAGGCCCGTTCTGCTTAACGCGCTCGACGAGTTCCGATGCCTCCTCCATGATGGTGAGGTCGGCGGCAAAGGCCGTATCGAAGACGCGGTCGAATCCCAGCTGCCTGAGAGCGGCCGTGAGTTTGCCCACCACATCCGTGCCGGCTTTGACGCCGAATTCCTCGCCGAGAGTGACCGAGACGCTTGGGGCGTGCTGCGCAACAACGTACATCTCGGGATCGCGAATGGCGTTCAAGACTTCCTTGATATTGCTCTGCTCACGGAGTGCCCCCGTCGGGCAAACCATGACGCACTGGCCGCAATTGATGCAGCTCGATACGTTCAACCCCTGATTGAATGCCGTACCCACGCAGCTCTTGCTGCCCCGCCCGACGAAGTCAATGGCCGAGACGTTCTGGATCTCTTCGCATACGCGAACGCACTTGCCGCAAAGAATGCACTTGGCCGGATCGCGGATGATGGACGGGCTCGACGTATCCTCTTTGTAGTCATTCTTGATGCCGACGTACCGGCGCTGGCGCACGCCGAGTTCCTCGGCAAGCCGCTGGAGTTCGCAATTGCCGCTGCGCACGCAGTAGAGGCAGTCGTCGGGATGGTTGGCCAGGAGGAGTTCGACGACGGTCTTGCGTGCACGAAGCGCTCTGGGCGAATGCGTCTGGATCTTCATGCCTTCTTGCACCGGATAGGCGCAACTGGGAACCAGGTTCGCCTGTCCTTCGATCTCGACGACGCACATTCGGCAGGCCCCGGTGGGCGGCAGGCCGTCGATGTGACAGAGGGTAGGCACCTTGATGCCCGCCCGGCGAAGGGCCGACAGCAGCATCTCGCCGCGCTTAGCCTCAATCTGTCTTCCGTTTGCCTCAATGGTGATCATGGTCGCGGTTACTCCTCGCCGGCGGCCGTCTGTACGGACACCGTCTGAGCTTTGGACATCGGAGCCGCTATGCGCGTGACGGGTTCGGGGGGCGGAGCAAGTTTGACCGCCGCCTTCGGACACACATCCGCGCAGGCGCCGCAGCCGATGCACTTGTCGGTGAAGACATAGTGCGCCTTCTTGCGCTCGCCGACGATGGCGCCCGCCGGGCACTTCTGAGCGCAAAGCGTGCAGCCGATGCACGCATCGACATCAATCACAAAGCTTCTCAACTCAGGGCAGACGCCCGCCGGGCACCGGCGCTCGTAGATATGCGCCTCGTATTCATCGCGGAACCAGCGGAGGGTGCTAAGTACGGGATTGGGCGCCGTCTGGCCAAGTCCGCAAAGGCTCGTGTCCTTGATAACCTTGGCGAGCCGGGTGAGATACATGACGCCCATGAAGCGCTCGAGGGCTTGGGAGCCGGTTTCATGGCGACGCCCACGGGTGATGCTCTGCAGGATCTCGAGCATGCGCAGCGTGCCCTCCCGGCAGGGAATGCACTTGCCGCAGCTCTCCCGCTGGATGAAGTCCATGAAGAACTTGGCCACATCGACCATACAGGTTTCCTCGTCCATCACAACGAGGCCACCCGATCCCATCATGGCGCCGACGGTCTTTAGAGACTCATAGTCAATCGCGACGTCAACGTGCTGATCGGGTATGCAGCCGCCGGACGGGCCGCCGATCTGAACGGCTTTGAACGCTTTGCCGTCGGGGATGCCGCCGCCGATGTCGAAAACAATCTCGCGAACGCTGGTGCCCATGGCGACCTCTACGAGGCCGGTGCGGGCGACCTTGCCCGAGAGGGCAAAAACCTTGGAGCCCTTGCTGGTTTCGGTACCGACGGCGGAAAACCATGCGGCGCCGTTGGCGATGATCCCGGGTAGGTTGGACAGCGTCTCGACGTTATTGATGATCGTGGGCTTACCGAACAAGCCGGCAACAGCCGGGAACGGCGGCCTTGGCCGCGGCATGCCGCGCCTACCCTCGACGCTGTTGATTAGGGCGGTTTCCTCGCCGCACACGAAAGCGCCGGCGCCCTCCTTGATGACGATGTCTAGGCAAAAGCCGCTATCCAGGACATTGCGCCCCAGGAATCCATATGCCTTGGCCTGAGCGATTGCCTCCCTCAGTCTGCGAATGGCAAGAGGATACTCAGCGCGAATGTAGACATAGGCCTTCTCGGCGCCGATGGCATAAGCGGCGATGCCCATACCTTCGATAAGCCGGTGAGGATCGCCTTCGATGACGGCCCTGTCCATGAACGCCCCGGGATCGCCCTCATCGGCATTGCAGATAAGGTACTTCGTGTCGCCGGTGGCGTTGAGGGCGAATTTCCATTTCCTCCCCGTGGGGAAGCCGCCGCCGCCGCGGCCGCGCAATCCGCTTGCCTCCACCTCGCTGCAAACGTCTTCCCGGGTCTTTCCGCCAATAGCAGCGGCCAATGCCGCATATCCGCCACGGGCGACATACTCCTCAATGCGACCCGGATCGATAATTCCGCAGTTCGCCAAAACCCACCGCATCTGCGGGGCAAAGAAAGGATGCTCGGAGAAAGTGGGCACCTTCGGCCAAGCCGCAAGGCCATCACCGGGATGCTGGACAAGGGCAAGTCCTTCCGGGACCTCCTCGTTGAGCATCGCTGACATAAGCTCGTCGACCTTGTCCGCGGTGATCTGCTGAAAAGCAAGGCGACAACGTCCGGGAAGCTGTATGTCAACGATGGGCTCGACCGCACATAGCCCGATACAGCCGACTTCGACGATATCGGCGCTCACATTATGCTCGGACAGGTACTTCCGAACAGCCGCCATAGTCTTGCCCGCTCCCGCGCCAAGGCCGCAGGTTCCCGTACCGATGAAGATGGTCGGCCGTACCACGTCCTCGCGCCGGCACTGCGCCATTGCCTCAACGCGCTGACGCCGGCATGCCTCATCCTCGTGACAGAGAGGCCCTTCGATGAGACACGCGACAAGGTCGGGACAGGGCCTATCCGCACTGTGCCAGCAGGACGTGCAGCATTTGTAGTCAGTCGCGCTCATCGTTGTCGCCCCTTTCACGATGCTCCGCTATCAAGCTGCGCGTCTTCTTCGGCGTCAGTTTGGCGAAGAACTCGCCATTGATCGTGATCACCGGCGCCAACCCGCACGCCCCGATACAGGCCACCACCTCAAGACTGAATGCCCCATCCCTCGAGGTCTGCCCCGGCTCGATGCCGAGTTCTTGCTTCAACGCCTCAAGGATAGAGGCGGACCCCTTCACGTGACAGGCCGTTCCGCGGCAAACTTGAATGTGGTAGCGCCCGCGCGGCTGGAATCGAAACTGGTTGTAGAAGGTCGCCACGCCGTACACCTTGCTCGTGGGAAGCGAAAGGTGCTCGCCGATGCGCTCGATGGCTTCCCCGGATAGGTAGCCTAGGACTTCCTGCACCTCCTGCAGGATGGGAATGAGTTCGTCCCTCTTGGCGTCAGGATGCCCAGCCAGAATAGCCTCCAGGCCCTCCGCCGCGTCGTTGTCTACACACGTCGTCATTTCGTCACCTCTTCTGCTACGCACCGGCCTTCACTTGCCGGGCGAAAAACGCAACCTTCTCGAGCGACATCGTCACGTCGATGTCCTCGACATAAACCGTCGAGGGCACCCAAAGCCGGACGGGCGCGAAGTTCAAGAGGCCCATGACTCCGGCCTCGCACAAAGTGTCCGCAACCTCCTGAGCGGCGCCCGCGGGCACGGTGATGATGCCCACCTCAATGCACTTCTCCCGAATGGTCTTCCCCAGACTATCCATCGGAAGGCACGGGCATCCGTGCGTTACGCGCTCAACCTTCTGAGGATCCTTATCGAACGCCGCCACAATGGAAAGTTTCGGCCGACGCCCCACGAAGTAAGCGAGAACGGCGCGGCCCAGGTTGCCGATGCCCACCAGAGCCACCCGCTGCCCTTCCGGCGCGTCCAGCACCTGGGCGACACTCTCGATAAGGCAATCCACGTCATAGCCGTGAGTCGGGCTGCCTGTGCACCCAAGAACCATCAGATCCCGTCGCACTTGGGCCGCAGTTCCACGGGCAAGTCTGGCAAGCTCGTGTGAATACACGTTGGCTTTTCCGGATGCCTGAAGACTGTAAAGTATTCTTCTATACCTACTTAAGCGGCCTATAGTCTTGTCAGATGCCACAGAGATTCTCCGATGAAATAATGCTTGTGAACACAGTAACGCTGTGAAGGATTTCACAAGAATTATAGCGCCGGAGCCCCCCTTTGTCAAGTCGAATTCCCCTACTGGAGCCTACCGATTCCTATGCCTCCATGAAACACATAGGGGCCGGGCGTCGCGCTTCTTCCGCAATCTTGCTACGCGGGCCGTTCCGGCAGTAGACTGGCAAACGAACGTTAGAGAAGCTGCATCCCGGGACATTGCCGCCAGACTGTTCTCGCTGGCAGGACTCCAAGGCCTGCGGCAGCCCGGCTAAACCGACAAGTTGCGATAGCCTTCATAAGGTGGTAACAAGTGAAAGCCGTATTGCGAGCCTTCGCGTATCACTCGGCCAGAGTTGCTTTGCTGACGGCCATCCTCTGCGCGTCGACGTTGGGAGGTTGCGGCAAGCAGGCGCAGACAGAAGACTTGTTTTCCAAAGGAGAGTTTGCCTATCTCGAGGCGCAGTACGACGAGGCCATTCTCAAGTTCAAGGCGCATCTGCTCGAACGCCCGAATGACGCAGGCGCACACCTCTACCTCGGGGAGTCCTACCTGCTCAAGAAGTCGCCTTCGCTGGTGATAGCCCAGGGAGAAATCGAGACGGCGCTTGACCTCTTCAACCGCAACGGCGGAAAAAATCCAATCAAGCGGTTCGGCTCGGCAAAATACTTCGAATTGCGGTGCCATCTGAGCTTGGCGAAGATTCGCCTCAGGCAGATCTTATTGCTCGTTGAACTCGGCCAGGTGTGGCGTATCCCGCCACTCATCGAGCGCTGCCGGGACGAGTTGGACGCGGCTTCGGCACTCGCGCCCGATTCTCCGGACGTCGGCAATCTGCGCAAGGTGCTGGATCAGGTTCGGGAACTCAACGCGCCCGAACCGACGCCGTCGACGCCCAAGTCCGATGCGGGCCTTGCCGTCTGAACCGGCCGTAACTTACGGACACCCCGCGAGCCGATCGAGCATGTGGAACCGCCGCGCGGCCCGGTCGACACGCTCCCGAATGCCCCTTAGATAGGCGCGGCGGACGGCCGGCGAGAACAGTATGCGGCGGTAACGCTCAACGAGATCGGGACGCTCCCCCAGCAATAATCTGCGAAGAGACTCCCACACCTTCGGGCGAGGATTGAGTCCGTCCACCCAGATAACATTCACATCAAGGGCGGCCGCCTCTTCAAAAAGGGCGCTAACGGCCCGCTGATCATCGTAGAGAAAGGGCAGAAGGGGGCCGAACATAACCGCGGTTTCGATGCCCGCAGTGCGGGCCCGGCGCAAGACGTCGAGCCGCTCCTCGACGCTACTCGCGTGAGGCTCCCAGATACGGCGGAGGTCTTCGTCGAGGGTAGTGATGGTGACGCCAATTCGGGCGTTCCGCCCGGCAAACAGATCAAAGTCGCGCGCCACTCCGGCGCTCTTGGTGAGCGCACTCACCCTGAAGCCGTGTTCGAGCAGCAGACGGCAACACTCACGCGTGAGGCGTCGCTCCTGCTCGATAGGTTGCCAGCCGTCGCAGGCACTACTCACGAAGACATTGCCGGGAGGCAGGCGGCGCAACTGGCGCGCGAGCGCATCCGGCGCATTGGCCTTCACATCCACAAACGCGCCCCACGGCTCTTCGTGCGGGTGAAAGCGCTGCATGAACCGGGCATAGCAATAAGCGCAGGCATGGGCGCACCCCGTGTAGCAATTCAGCGAGTAATCACTGATGGCCGAACGATTCAAGACCGTCTTGCAGGCGACCTCGCGGATGACCGGGCGGTTTGCGTGTCCGCTCTCAGGATTCATTGAAATGTCCTCGACCATGGCACAGTCTAGATCGTGTCGCGAATGCGGACAAACTGAGGCGAGCCGAGGATGAAAGTGCGGCGCGGAAACGCCGGAACTGGGGGCCTCACGCCCCAGGCAATCACCCCCCGCTGGCCGAGTCGCCCGTCGCGCAACGCAGTCGAGTTGCCCGACGCTCGCCGAAAGAGCCCCGGTGGCCGGCTTGCCAATTGCGCCGCGCGTCAAGTCATTGGAAGTAAAGACATTAGCGAAATTCGTTTCTTCACCCGTTTGGTGAGCACGTCTCAAGAGATGGGGCCGTCTTAGAGCACCGTGTGCGCGGCGCGATCGAGTTATCCGCCGATGACCGGAAAAAGCCCTTTTCTTGCGGGTCTTTCATTCCGTGGGCTATCATGGCCCAGAAGGCGTTTGTTCGACACTTCGGAAAACCGGCAAGGCAATGACTCTGGCTAATCCAAAGCCGCCGATGCGGCGGCGCTTCTTGCTGTGGGCTGCCTCCTTGGTTTGCCTTGGCTTCCTGGTCGGCTGCGGCGCGCGGCCGGACCCCGTCCAGGCCGAGGCGACTTCAGAGACACGCCCCGACACACCGTCGGCGGCTGTCCATCCAGCCAAGCCCAACGTTATCGTCTTCCTGTCGGACACGCTTGGGGCGCGGCACCTCGGCTGCTACGGCTATGACCGTCCCACGTCACCAACGATCGACGCCCTCGCCGAACAAGGATTCCTCTTCGAGCGGTGTTACGCGCAATGCTCGTGGACGCGGCCCTCCGTAGCGTCGATGTTGACGGGCGTGCAAGCCTCCGTTCACCAAGCGACGGTGTCGCGACGGGACAACAACCAGGCCTATTACGAGGCGCAGGTGCTCCGGGACGCCTTCCTCACCATGGGAGAGGCCTTCCTGGCGGGTGGCTATCACACGGCGATCTTCCAGTCCAATACGCATCTTCAAGAAGAATACGGATTCATGCAAGGCTTCGAGAAACGACATTTTGGGCGCTTCATCGACCCGAAGCCGCAGATGGACCTCGTGCTGGATTGGCTCGACAAAGACGTTCAGGAGCCCTTCTTCTTGTACGTTCACGCCATTGATCCGCACCATCCCTACAACCCGCCCCAGGAAAGCTTCCAAACACTCTTTGGCGACGTGGCCGCCCCGTCGGAACGCGACATGAAGATCGTCCGACGCTACCACGGCGTATACGAGGCGTGGGTGCATGGGCAGCAGCCATTCGAAGGCGTTAAGTTGAGCGAGCTTTCGCCGGAAGGGCTTGACTTCCTGCGCATGCGCTACGACGCCGAGATCCGCCACGTGGACGATCAGTTGAAGCGGCTCCTGGACAAGGTGGACGAGCTTGGCTGCCGTTCACGCACCACCATAGCCTTTGTCTCGGATCACGGCGAGGAATTCCGCGAACACGGGGGCATAGGCCATGGCCGGTCTTTGTTCGACGAAGTGCTTCACGTACCTCTGATCATCTGCCCGCCGGGCGCGACGACACACGTGCGCGTAGAACGCGCCGTAAGCATGTTTGATCTGTATCCCTCGCTCCTCACCTTGGCGGGCCTGCCCATACCGGAAGGTTTGCAGGCCAAGAGCCTGTTCTCGGCGTCCGGCGAATGCACAGCAACAGCTAACGAAGCCGTTGCCAGCGAACTGGCTCGAAGGCCGCTTTACAGCGTTATTGTCGAGCCCTACAAGGTGATTCTCGACGTCGACACGAAGGAATTCACGATTTACGACCGAGAAAAAGACCCGGGCGAAACCAAACCAGTGGCCGACCTCGCGCCGGACAAGCGCCAGGCGCTCATTGACGCGCTCCTCAACCAGATGAAGCGTAATGAGGACCTGGCCGCCGTCTACGGCCCGCCAGAATGGGTTCGCCAGGACGAGGAATCGGTCGAGCAACTCAGAGCGATGGGATACCTCTAGCCAAACGGATTGTCCGTCGTGGGCCGTGAGCCTTCCGGACAGGCCAATGCGGACGCACGGCGGACCTCCGGCCATTGCAAACCACCTGTTGGTATGCTAGATTACACGGGGTGCTTCATCGAGAAGGGAGGCGATATCATGGAATGTGATGTCTGCAATCTCCGGAGTTCGGTGGGCTTTTGCGTCGAGTGCAGGAAGCTGCTGTGCGAAGAATGCGCCATCAAGTGCAGCCATTGCAGCAAGCTCATATGCCCCGAACACGTCCACGAAACACGCAGCGGGCGAATTCTTTGCGTCCAATGTATGGAAGAGCGGGACAGTCGACGCGCCGAACGACACGCGGCCGCCACGGAAGCGCACGAGGCCGAGTCTGAACGCCCGGCAGAGGAGGAAGTCCAGGCCGAGGCCCTTGTCGCTAGCGCCCGGAAACCGACGCCGCCGTGGCTGATGAGTCTCTACGCGGTAGGCGCAGGCGCGCTGGTCATTCTAGTGGTATTGCTGGTGCCGGGCTTCCGCTTGAGCACGCTGCCATGGACCGGTTATCTGGTGATATTGGTATCGGCGCTGGGCGTCTTCTGGGCGGTGTGGGGCCTTACCAAAGAGGAATATTTTGACGACCGCCCCCGCTGCTTCGTTGGCCTGACCATCGGCATTGCCACCATTATCGCCTCGATATGGGGCATCTACGCCGAGAATGAACGCCGCAAAAAACTGGCCGACGAGCAGCGCGTCGGGAACCGAACCTACACAACGGAGCAGGGACGCACGGAATGGCGGGAGAAGGTGCTCGACAAGTTCGATAAGTGAGGCCCGCGTGGCTTCAGGTATGAGGTGTCAAGATGACGTTTGATACGGCGGCCATAGTTGACTGGATTTTTGCCAACAAGTGGTGGTTTGTCGCCGGCAGCGCGTTCGTTGTTTCTTTTGTCCTCTTCAAGTTCCTGAATCCGAAATAGAACTTCATGACGCTTTGCCCCCGTAGGAACACCCTGGGCAGGTCTTCCATCCCCCAAACCCGCCGTCACCAGACAAGCGCGGGCATCCACTGGAAAACGGAATGAAGGGGCGTCGCTACTACATCATCGGCACAGCGCTTCTGTCTGTGGCCTTAGGACTCATCTCCGTCTGGCCCGAATCCGGCTTTCCGGCCCCTGCTTCGATCCTACTGCATAGTACGATCATCTTTGCGGCGGCGCTGATCTTCCTTTTTCTCCTTCCCTCCTTCCTCGGCCAGCCCATGCAAATCTTCATCGCGATGATCACCGGCATCCTAGCAGGCTGGCTTTTGGCCAAGACCGGCCGCGAGGCCCTTGTCGCCGACTACATCGGGATCTTCGGGCAGCTCTTCATCCTGCTCCTGAAGATGGTCATTGTGCCCCTCGTATTTGTGTCGATCGTCTGCGGAGTGGCCGGTATCGGCGACGTGCGCAGGCTGGGCTCACTTGGCACCAAGACCCTCGCCTACTACTTCACCACAACCGGCATCGCCGTGCTCATCGGCCTTGCGTGCGTCAACATCATTCAGCCCGGCGCCGGACGCGAAAACCTGCGACTGAGCCTTGACGCAGCCCAAGCCCAATCCGCGACCGGCGGCCAGAACGCCGGTGAGTCACTGTCCCCCGGGGCGAAGATCCAGCAGCGCATCCTTCCCCAAGTGGCGCAGAATCCCATGGGCGCCATGGCGAAGGGCGCTATCCTCGCCGTCATTTTCTTCGCCCTCCTGCTGGGGGCCGCCCTCGCCGCCAACAACGAAAAGGGCCTTCCCGCACTCCACTTCTTCCAGAGCATGGATGGCGCCCTGATCACCATTGTGCTCTGGATCATGTACCTAGCGCCGATCGGCGTCTTCTCCCTGATGGCCAAGGCCGTCGCGACCCTCGGCCTGGGCTCTATCATCCTTCTCGCCAAGTACTGCCTAACCGTCCTGCTTGGCCTCGGGATTCACTTCATTGTGCTTACGGTTGTCCTACTATCGCTATTCGGCCGGATATCCCCCGTGCGCTTCTTCCGTGGCATGGCCCCGGCCCTTCAACTCGCCTTCAGCACCTCGTCAAGCTCCGCCACCCTCCCGGTGACGCTCGACTGCGCCTCGCGGCGAGTCGGCGTGAGCCGCCACGTGTGCAGCTTCATGCTCCCCCTCGGCGCCACCATCAACATGGACGGCACGGCCCTCTACCAGGCCGTTGCTAGCCTCTTCATCGCCCAAGTCTACGGAATGAACCTGACCATCGAGCAACAATTCATGGTTTTCCTCACCGCCGTCATCGTCTCCGTCGGCTCCGCGGGCATCCCCGGCGCCAGCGTCGGCCTGATGACCATCGTACTTCTGTCCGCAGGCATCCCAGTTCAAGGCGTGGGCATCGTCATCGGCGTCGACCGCTTTCTCGACATGTGCCGCACGCTTGTCAACGTCACCGGAGACAGCGTGGGCGCCGTCGTCGTCGGCCGCAGCGAACGGGCTCTCACGAAACCTGAAGGACCTGACGACGAAAACGCGCCCTGACCGCAGGGAGACCTCCGCCTCTTCTGAGCCATCTGACTGAGTCCGACTCCCTTCGGAACTCAACGGGGCCTCCGATTCAATCATCGCCGCGCCCTGCGGTATACTCCAAGCCGGAGGTTCAAGGCGGCAAGATCTTTGCCGCTCGCGTTGGGCGCGTTGCCCAATAGTCTCCGGGAGAGTGCGTTATGGATACCTTGATCATCGTTATTCTGTCGGCCCTCGGATTCCTCTTGGCCTACCACACGTACGGGCGCTTCCTGTCCCGGCGCATCTTCGGGCTGAATGCGAACGCCGTGGTGCCGTCTCACGAACTCGAAGACGGCATCGACTACGTCCCGACGCGGCGCGAGGTAATCTTCGGACATCACTTCACCTCCATCGCCGGCACCGGCCCCATCGTCGGCCCCGCCATCGCGGTATTCTGGGGATGGCTGCCCGCGTTGCTATGGGTCCTCCTCGGCTCGATCTTCATCGGCGCGGTTCACGACTTCGGCGCCCTGGTGGTGTCCCTCCGTTCCCGCGGCCAATCGCTCGGCGACGTCGCGGGACGCATGATCTCAGCGCGCGCCCGCGCCCTCTTCTTCCTCATCTTGTTCTTCGTGCTCACCGTCGTCATCGGGATTTTTGGCCTCGTCATTGCCCTCCTGTTCTCGATCTACCCGGGCACCGTCCTTCCCGTCTGGATTGCCATGCCGGTCGCGGTGGTGTTCGGCTTGGCCCTCCACCGGAAAGGCGCCGGCCTGGCCATCCCGTCCTTGCTCGCCCTCGCCGCCCTGCTCGCGGCGGTCTACCTCGGGGTGTATCACTTTCCCTTCTCCCTCAACGAGATCTTCGGGATTCCCCGATTCCCGGCGGCCGACGCCGGATTCCTGGGGGGCCTATACTCCGAAGTCGCGATCTGGACAGGCTTTCTGCTCCTCTATTGCTTCATCGCCAGCATCCTGCCCGTATGGGTCCTCTTGCAGCCGCGTGATTATATCAACTCGATTCTGCTCGTCATTGCGCTACTGCTCCTCTTCCTCGGCATTGTCGTGGCGCATCCCACTCTCGCCGCACCGGCCATCAATCCGACTCCCCCGGCGGACGCGCCGCCCATCTTCCCTTTCCTGTTCATCACCGTGGCCTGCGGCGCCGTGTCCGGCTTTCACTGCCTCGTTTCCTCCGGCACGACGGCCAAACAGCTCGCCAGCGAGTCCGACGCCCAATATGTCGGCTACGGCAGCATGCTCGTCGAAGCCTTGCTCGCCGTCTTCGTCATCGCGGCCTGCTGCGCCGGACTCGGCATGGGCGTGACAACCGGTGAGGCGACAGTGACGGGCGCGTCGGCATGGCAGAGCTACTATGGCGGGGAATGGGCGGGCATGTCGCTCGGCCGCAAAGTTGGGGCCTTCGTCGAGGGCGGAGGAAACATGATCGCCGCCCTCGGCCTGCCTCGCCCGCTTGCGGTTGGTATCATCGCCGTCATGGTTTCATGCTTCGCGGCAACCACGCTCGACACGGCCACTAGGCTCCAGCGCTACGTCATCCAGGAACTGAGCGCCGTAACGAGAATTCCTCTCCTTGGCAACAAGTACTTAGCGACGTTCATCGCCGTGGCCGCGGGCGGCGCGTTGGCGCTGCTGCCCGGCCCCAACGGCCCCGGCTCGGGCGGGCTGATCCTGTGGCCGCTATTCGGCGCGACGAATCAACTTCTCGCCGGCCTAGCCTTTCTGGTGGTCGCGTTCTACCTGGTTCGACACTCGAAGCCGGTTTGGTTCCTCGCGGCGCCCGTGGCCATCATGCTCATCATGCCGGCTTGGGCCATGATCACCAAGATCCACGACTGGTACGCGGCGGGCAAGTGGCTGCTCGTCGGCTTCGGCATCGCCATCGAGGCACTTCAAGTTTGGATGTTTGTCGAGGCGGCCATGCTTTGGCGGGGCGCCCGCGGCGTGTTGCCCAAACCCCTGCCCCCATTGGCCAAAACCAGGGCGCCCGCGTCGACTGCGGCGGAACAACAGGGCGCCGAGTAGTGCAGAGCACTCTGCGCGTCACAGTGTGCGCGTGTGTGTTGGTGTGTGCTCCAGCCACGGTGTGGGCCGAATCCGGCAATGAAGGAAGGAATGAAATGGAAGGCGTAAAGCAGGTTCTGGTGTTGTCCCCGAGCGAGGGAAATCCACGGAATTCGGAAGGCGACTTCATCCGGCTAGAGGATGGCCGCCTCATGTTCGTCTACACCCATTTTACAGGAAGCGCCAGCGATCACGGCACCGCCCACCTCGCCGGCAGATTCTCGCTGGACAACGGGCTGACGTGGGACGAGCAGGACGCCTTGGTACTGCCCAACGAGGGCGGCATGAACATCATGTCCGTTTCCCTCCTGCGGCTACAAACAGGAGAGATCGCCCTCTTCTATCTACGAAAGAACTCCCTCGCCGACTGCCGCTGCTACATGCGCCTCTCGACGGATGAGGCCCGAACCTGGAGCGAGCCGACCCTGTGCATCGAGCCGATAGGCTATTTCGTGGTGAACAATAGCCGCGTCGTACAGCTCGCCGGCGGCCGGCTTGTCATTCCCGCGGCCCGGCACTGCGAAGACGGCGCCGAGTTCAGCGGCCGCAGCGCGGCGCTGTGCTTTCTTTCAGACGATGCGGGCAAAACTTGGCACGCGAGCGAGAGCGTCCTCGAAGCGCCTCCGGACAGCGGCTCAGGACTCCAAGAGCCCGGCGTCATCGAGCTCAAAGACGGCCGCCTGATGATGCTCTGCCGGACGGACCTCGGCTGCCAGTATCGCTCGTGGTCGGACGACGGCGGCGTGACATGGACCCCCGCGGAGCCTACGGACCTCCTTTCGACATTGTCCCCCGCCAGTATCGCCCGCATCCCCCAAACCGGCGATCTTTTGCTCGTATGGAATGATCACAAGAACATCGCGGAAGACTTGAAGGGCAAGCGCACGCCCCTCACCATCGCCGTATCTCAAGACGAAGGGCAAACCTGGCGGCACGTGAAGAACATCGAAGAAGATCCGGAGGGGTGGTTCTGCTACACCGCCATCGACTTCGCAGACGACCGCGTCCTGTTGGCGTATTGCGCGGGAAACAAAACCATCGGCGGCCTCAATCGGAGCCGCGTCGTCACCTTCCCCGTCGAGTGGATATACGCGCCCTGACAGTGTCGCTACGCCACAAAGTTCAGTATCGCGTCACCGGCCCGGCCGAGCGTGCCGTCCGTACGGCGGAATGAGGCCAATTGCGCCATACGATTGCCCCCGGCGGCCCGCACGTCCACTTGGGAATACCTTAGGCCGAGTTCGGCAATCCCCGCCTCCGCGAGCGTGAGCAACTCCCCATCCTCGGTTTGGCCGTCGCCGTCATCGCGAAACAACAGTAACCGGCCGAAATCCGGATCCAAATCGTTGATAACGCCATCCTGATTGGCATCGAGCTTTCGCAGCTCCTCGTATCCGTTTGCGGCCCCGTGCTGATCACCAAACAACTCTCCGCCGCTATCGATCAGGCCGTTGCCATTACGATCGAGGGCCAGAAACGCGTCGCCGCCGTTGACAAAGGCGGTGGTCACGGCCTGCCCCGTCCCCTGAATGTCGAACCGCGCCCCGCGCGTGTAGCTCGTGAGTTCGATCCCGTCGCCGTCGAGGTCAAGGACTATCGGATCCGACTGCTGCACCGCCGTCTGCTCCACTCGGATCTCCGCGCTGAACGAGAAGCTGAACTCCAATTGCACCTGGAGCTGGAAGGACTGCGCCTGGCTGCTTCCCTGCGTCGTAGCGGCATCGGATGACGCCGACAGCGCGGGGAGTTCGAGCTCCATCAGGTCGTTTAGGAAAGCCGTGAACCTGTCCTGAATATCCCCGCCGGCCTCGAAGAAGCCGTCCAGCAACTCAAATATCCGGTTCAGGATATCATCCGCCTTCTCCAGCATATCGTCCACGAAGCCCAGGAACACGTCCATATCCTGGCCTTCGTCCCCCTGCAAACCCTCGGCGGCGCCCGCAAACCCGTTCAAGACCACCCCGGACACTTCCATCGACATAGAGAACCGGGCACTCACACGCCGGCTCGCCTCAACAAACGTCTCCTGCTGCTCGCCCTCAAGCCCGGCGGCCGCGGCGTCCACGCGCTCCTGAAAGAATACCACTTCCTCGACCCGGCTCTCCGCGAAGAAATCGAACGTGAGTTGCTGGAACTCCCCCGAAACGCCGGCCTCCGCGGCCTCATCGCCACTGGATTGCCAGGCGACTTTCTGGAATTCCGCCGCCAGGGCCACCTGCCGCATCTCGGCATGGTACACAAGTGCGTTTAGCTCATCGGCCGCCTCTAGAGGCCCATCGCCCACAGAGCTCGCCACCCGCTGTTGGGGTGAATCGGCCTTATGAACAGGGCCTTTTCCCGCGGTGCCGGATTGAATAGACGGGAGTAAGGGAGGAAACGACATAGTGTCCGTGGGAAAGAAAGGCGTGCCCATTGTGCGTTCTCCGGGGGTCCACACCCCTAGAATTGCTGTTGCCGTCGCGAAACGTGCACTAATCTTATCGGCGCACTTCCCTCCAAGCTTTAGGCACTACACTTGCACCAAAGGCAGATTCCTCCCAGAGCTACGGATGAGTCGAGACTAGGCCTTCACGATCTTCTCACGGCCCTTCACAACATTCTTGGTGGCGTTGCGGGTGTCTACAACAAGTTGCGCCCCTGCCACAACCTGTTCGTAGTCAATGCAGCTGTGATCAGTCGCAATGAGCACGACGTCGTATGCCCCGAGCGTCTCGGGACTTAGCTCAATGCTGGAGCGCCCCGCAAGCGCCGGGTGTTTCCGAGTTACCTTGATGATGTCCACGAAGGGATCGTGGAAGTCGACCTCCGCGCCTTTGGCGGCCAGCAACTCGATAAGCACCAGCGATGGACTCTCGCGCAGGTCGTCCACATCCTTCTTATAGGAAAGCCCGATGATCAAGACCTTCGAGCCTCGCAGCGCCTTGCCTTGCTCATTCAGGGCCTCCATCGTGGCATGTATGACGTACTCCGGCATGCTCACGTTGATCTCGCCCGCCAGCTCGATGAATCGCGTGGCGCAGCCGAACTCCCGCGCCTTCCACGTGAGGTAGAAGGGGTCGATGGGCACGCAATGTCCCCCTAGGCCCGGGCCCGGATAGAAGGGCATGAATCCGAAAGGTTTGGTCTTGGCTGCCTCGATGACTTCCCAAACGTCTATCCCCATCCTGGAGTAGACGACCTTCAACTCATTGACGAGCGCGATGTTAACGCACCGGAAGATATTCTCCGTTAGTTTCACGGCCTCCGCCGTCTCCGCCGACGAAACAGGCACCACCTGAGGCACGATCTGCTGGTAGAGATACATGGCGCGGGCGCGGCCTTCCTCCGTACCGGCGCCCACCACTTTCGGGATGCGCGCCATGGTGAAATCGGGATTGCCCGGGTCCTCCCGCTCCGGTGAGTAAGCCACATAGAAGTCCTCGCCATGCTTCAGGCCGCTTTGCTCCAAAATAGGCACCATAACCTCGCTGGTGGTGCCGGGAAACGTCGTGCTCTCAAGGATAACAAGGTGATCCTTCCGCAGATGGGGCGCCACCGACTCCGTTGTGGATACGACATAGGACATATCCGGCTCGCGTTGCACCGTCAGGGGCGTGGGTACGCAGAGCAGAACCGCCTCCACGTCCGCGACCCGGCTGATATCCGTTGTGGCCTGGAATAGGCCGGATTCACCGAGGGCGGCGATGTCTTCAGTAGGAATGTGCTTGATGTAGGACTTGCCCTGGCGAAGCATGTCGACCTTCGCCGGATCGACGTCAAGACCGGTAACGGGAAACCCTTTGTCCACAAAGGCAAAGGCCAGCGGCAGGCCAACATATCCCATGCCGATGATCCCGACCCGGGTTTCACGGGCATCCACGCGACGCACGAAATCACTCATCCTTACGACCTCCCTTCCCCGCCCCACGCGTGTTCCTCTCCGGGACACGCTCACACTCGAGGCACGATACGCGCCGAGACTCTAGCCCTTCCGACGCCGGAAAGACAAGACACGCCAGCCAATCGCCGCGCAACTCGCATTCGGTTGCGCCAGGAATGCTATGATACGCGCCAATCGTTAATCGAATCATAAGGTAAGGCACTCGCGCCGCAAACCACACCGGGCGGCTCGAAGAACATCGACTCAGTAAGGGAAGCAGTATGCAAATGAAGCAGGATTGGCATATTCACACGTACCGTTCGCTTTGCGCCAAACCGGAGAACACCGTCAGCGCCATCGTGGACGTGTTGGATAAGGGACAAATGAAGTTGGCAGGGCTGGCGGACCACATTAACGCGCCGAACGAGCGAAGATGGTTCAGGGGCGTGATCCAACGCAACCGCGAAGACTTGGCGGAACTCCATCCCCAGTGCCGGATAATGGTAGGCACCGAGGCATCGATGAACAGTCCGGAGGCGTGTTCACTCGGCGATGAACTTGCGGCGGAGCTTGACTTCGTCATTGTTGCCTGCAACCACTACCACCTTGACTGTGTCGAGAATCCCACAAAAGAGGATGCGGCATCGTACGCCCCGCACTATCTGGATATGGTATCGGGGGCGGCGGCACTAGGTTACGCAGACAGCATCTCACATCCCTTCATTCTCCTGAAGTCATCGGCGGAACTGCGGACGTCGGTGCTCGCGCATTACGACGAGACACGCCTCAGCGAGGTCTTGCGGGAGGCTGCGGAGGCGGACATGGCCTTCGAGGTCAATCCGAACTACTGCCGGGGCAATATCGAGTGGTTTCGCGATCTCGTTCAGGAGGCCCGCCGACAAGGCACGAAGTTTACCTTAGGCACCGACTCGCACACACTGGACACGCTCAACTTTCCCAACAACGGGGAAGTCATGAACTCGAAGGCCGTCTGCGATGCCATCGGCCTGACCGCCGAAGACTTGAAATGGCCCGCAGATTGAGGCCGGATCAGTACGCTTCGGCGAGTTCCCGTGCGATATCCGTCCAGATGGTGAAACGCTCAGGCTGATTTTCGCAGGTGTGCGTGTCCTTGAGAACCATCTCGATGACGCAGCCCCGCGTGGCGTCGAGCGCGTGCTGAATATAGCGGCGGATGTGTTCCGGGTCGAAGGCGCCCACCAGGTGCGCGGGATGGGGCTTCCACGAGAAGATGTAGTCTCCCTGGAGTTTCTCGGCGCAAGGTTCGACCTTAGCGAAGGGAGAGATCGAAATCCGGCGGATATTGGGGATCTGGAAGACGTAGTCAAGCTTCTGGCCGAGATCCTCGCAGCACCCGTACCCATTTAACCCAAACGGCTCGAGAAGCCGCCGCTCGTATTGGAGACAGAACTCCTCGTGCATTTCCGGCCCCACCTGGGCCAATTCCTGTGCCTCGGCCGAAGCCCACATATCGCACGGCCGGACGCGCTCCGGGTCGAACCCCTCCTTGGGCAGTTCGTCCGTGTATCCGTTGCCGCCGGACGAGTGGTAGGTGTTGTCGTTGTTGAGACTTAGCAGGTTCAGTTCCTCATACTGACGGACCATCCCCCGGTAGGCCTCTTCGAGACGGCTCATGGCCTCGTGGAGCATATCGGGATTCTCACACATATCCCACATGACCCGTTCCAGCCCCCGGAGCCTGCAATAGATGGCCATCGGATGAAATCCAATGTGCCCGATCCCCTTGAGTGACACTCGCAAGAGGTCCCCGATCAAGCCCTGGACCTCGTCCAGACGCCGTTGAGTCTCGACTTCATCGTGAGTCACCTCAGGCGCGGTGATCTTCTTCAGATCATCCGCCGTATGAACCACCGGGTCGAAGGCCCAGGCGCCACGCGCGGCGCCGCTGTCGATCTGCTTGAACTCAAGTCCCCAGCCCGTGGACGAGATCGCCTTACGGACAACGTATTCGTCCTCAATGACGGTGTCATCATGAAGTTGATTAAAATAAACGATCCGCCCTCGCAGATAGTCTTCCACCGAACGGGCCGTCGGATGGCTGCACTGGAGTTCGCTTTCGGGCAACATCTCGCGCCATGCGCCTTCAGGAAACACCAGGATCATCGGCCGGACGCGTTCCAGGCTGTTGTGGCGCTTCCACATGGCCCGGCGCTCACGCATGACGGGCAACTGGGCAATCTCGGCCACCTGCTTGCCAAGGTCGCGGACGATGCTCCGCTCATTCTGGGGAATAGACATAGGTTCGACAACTCCGGATGTTGAGGCCCGCATCATTCCAACGCGGCCAGAAGCGACTCCCAGGCAAACTCGACAACACCGACGTGGGCGTCGGCGGCTCCGTAATATATCATCGCCTTCTCGTCGCGCACCACCAAGCCTGTAGGGAAGACAACATCAGGCACAAAACCCTCTCGCTCGAATTCCGCCTCGGGCGTTATGATCGGCTCATGGGATCGGGCGATCACACGCTGTGGATCCTCAAGATCGAGGAGCAAGGCGCCCGCCGAGTACACTCCAACGCCGGGCTCGTCGGGGGCCTTCCGTGTGCCGTGATAAATCTCAAGCCAGCCTCCCGGCGTCTTAACCGGAGGCGCGCCGCCGCCAATGCGTTCGGTTTCCCAGGCTCCTGCCCCCCAGTGGAAAGGCTCGTGGCGACTCCAGTGGATGAGATCGGCCGAGCGCGCCAGCCACATTTCCGGCGCCGAGAAGTGAGTAGCGGGATTGGGCCGATGGAAAGCAACATAGTCCCCGTCGATGCGCTCGGGAAATAGAACGACGTCCTTGTTCTCGGGGGGGAAGACAATTCCGTGGCGCTCGAAGCTCTTGAAGTCTGAAGTCGAGGCCAAGGCCGTGGCCGCGCCGTGAGACGACACCGCCACGTAGGTGAAGTAAAACCGGCCTCCGATACGCGTGATGCGAGGATCCTCGATGCCGAACGTCTCGTACTCCGTCCGTGGCAGGAGGCGGGGGCCCGCGTTCGCGGCAATAGCGCCGTCCGCGGAACTGCGCACAACAAGGAGATGGGAAATGAAGGTGAGCCGGGCCAATCCCGTGGCTTTCGAGCGCACTACCCTGGGATCGTCTGAGACGATGTCGTCGTTGCATACCCAGTCGATGGCCAACTCGCCGCCGGATTCATACCGCGGCAGGGGCGTATGCCCCTCCCGCCTCTCGCGCGGCCGCTCAGCCACGCGCACCAGCAGCACAACATCATTGCCTACTTGGACGACCCCCGGATTAAACGTTCCGACGACTTCGAGGAAGTCGTCTGAGGGAGACACATCCTCAGGCCTGAGAAGACACGCACTGGATAACCTTTGCAGCATGTTGTTGAATTCATCCTCTGATAAGAACGCCGGTGCCGGGATGGGCTTGGTACTGCCCGCCTCCCGGACGGAACGCCGCGTCAGTCGTGCGCCATGCGATCCGCATCAACCGCCAAGGCCAAGGAATCGCGGCCGTTCACTTCAGTAATACGACGCTCGTGAGTGCGGTCATGTATCCAGGCAAATTGATCCGCCATCACACCGCGTAGCAGCTCGCCGTAGCGGTACATCTTCTGCTCGCCTACGCCATACGTTAGTTCGATCTTCTGGTAAACATCGAGTTCCTTGTGCCGTCCCCGGCAGGCACGGTCTTTCGGGGAGTAATTCTCCGACACGTCAAGCCGTGCACCGGGGAAAAGATCACAGAGAGTGCGTGTTTCTTTCTCATCTACGATAGCGCGCACGCGGACGGCCGTCGGCACCCAGTCGTACAAGGTGACATCGCCTCGCTCGAAGAGAAGTCGCATCTCTTGACGATCCATTCGCCCCACCTGTGTGAACCCATGGTAGAAATTCACCATAACGTCATCCCGATAGCGGACCGCGCACTGCACCTGCTCTTCAATAGTCGTGCCCGGCCGGACACTGACCTGCGCCGATGCGACCTTTCCGGGGCCAAGCCAGCCGGCGAAAAGATCGAAGAAGTGAACGCCGTGCTCGACGAAGATCCCCCCGCTCTTCTCGCGATCCCAAAACCAATGCGCTGCGGGGAGTCCCTCATCGCAGGCGTAGTTCTCGAAATAGCCGTGCAAGATTTCGCCCAGGGCACGCGATTCGACAAGCCGTTTGATGATGTCGAAGACGGGATTGTATCGCTGCATCAGATTGGCGATCAGAAGGCGCCCGGCGCTGGATGCCGCGGCGATCATCTCGTCGGCTTCCTCAAGATTCATCGCCAAGGGCTTCTCGCAAATGACGTGCTTACCGGCCTGCAAAGCGGCCATGGCCTGGGAATAGTGCAGAAATGGCGGCGTAGCGATGTAAACGAGGTCAACCTCCGGAAGCCGGAGAAGCTCTTCGAGTTCCATAGGTTCCGGAATGCCGAAGCGTTGGGCCGCGGCATAGGCCGCCTCGCGGTGCGTGGCCGCCATGGCGACGACACTCACCCCCGGCACTTGCGTGAAGTGCTGCAATGCAAAAAGGCCGAAGCCGCCGCATCCTACAATGCCAAGCCCTAGCTTGCGCTCGCTCATAGCACTATGCCCTTCCGCATCTTGATATTGCTCGTCACATGAAGCCCGCCCGAACGCCTCCATGCTCCGGCGAATACTATAGCATACGTTGCGGCCACGGCCCGGCGGGTTTGAAGCGGCCATGGGCATTCGGCAATACTGCTCCGGTGCGAGGGTAGGCGCGTTGAGTTCAAGTGAGAGAAATCCAAATCCGCAGATCTTGCCAGTGGCACAGAAGGAGTCTGGGATGAAGCCGGGCCTGGTTATACTGTGTGCGTGTGTAGCGCTTGTGGCCGGGATGTTTCCTGGGAACGCTAGCGCGGCTGAGTTCGACGGCGTCGCAATCCATATCGGTAGACGGGCGCAGCCCGTCGAGGAGAAGGTTGCGCAGTTACTGGCCGACCGGCTTGCGGAACCCAGCGGCCTGCCCACGCACGTCGAAAACGAGTCCAAGATCAAGCCTCCTCGCAAGGGAGAGCTTGTCGTGCTCCTGGGCGTGCCGGCCAATCACGACGGGATAAGCGCCCTCTTCGACAAACACCGCATTCCGCCGCTCACCCACCTGGCCCCCGGGCCGGAGGGATTTCTGCTGAAAACGCTCACCTGCAAAGGCCGGCCACTGCTCCTGGCGGCGGGCGTGGACCAGCGCGGATGCCTTTACGCCGTAGGCGAGATCCTGCGTCAGGCGGTCATCAAAGAACACACCGTCGAGGTGCCCGACGTACTGGAAGTGCGTACGGCTCCGGCGTTTGAGATCCGCGGGACCCAGTACGGACAGAGCGGCGTAGCGAAGAATAAGGCGAAGGTGCGCGACTGGACCGATGAAGAAACGCAACGGGCCATCCTCGATGACGCCCTGGCCGGCGCGAACGTGTTCAGCACGGGCGCTGGCTCGGTGTTCGACTTCATCAAGTCATACGGATTGATGACGCAAGGAGGCTTCGGCGCTAACACGGGCTGGGATGACAACCACCCTGAGTGGAATGGGGCCGAGTCCATTGGCCGGCTCGGCTATGTATGCCTTTCGGTTCCCGAGGCCCGAGCTTTCATGCTCAAGAAGTGCGAGGACGAATTCAAGAAGGGCCCGAGCTTCGATTTCGTCAAGTTCCACGGAGGTGACGGCGGCGGCTGCGAGTGCGATCGGTGCGACCCGTACGGATTGACGTTTATTCGCCTTGTCGAGGAAATGGCCGGAATCATTCACAAGTATCATCCGGAGACGCGGATATACTTCACGAACCAGAAATTCGACAACGACGACGACAACGCGATCTTCGCTTACCTCCAGGAGAAACCTCGGGACTGGCTATGGGCTTGGGGATACGGGCCGGGCTCGGACGCCACAACCTGGCAGCCCGGCCATCGCCAGACCCACCGCATGGACCTGTTCCGCTATCCCGGCTTCGGGCCATACGGGCTCTATCCCGAGGAGATCCTCCATCAGTTACCGCCGCAGCAGGTGCTCGTCTACTACAATGAAATCACGCACTGGCGGTACGCCCAGCACGCCTATATCCAGATGTATCCCCGGGCCGACCGAAACGGCGACCTGCCGCCGCACTGGAGCCACGATATCTACGAGCGGCGGCCCGACCAGGCGCTCACCATGGTGTACGACCGGCTAACCTTCTACGCTTGGCCGAGGTACTACCACCGGGTCTTCCACGACCTAATGCGCTACGGCGTGGGCGACATCACGCACTCGAGTGGCCACCAGGACCATTTCAATCAGTGGATGTGGCAACGCCTCCTCTGGGCGCCGCGAATGAGCGTTGAGGAAGTGGTGGATGAGTATTGCCGGACGTGGTTTGGGCCGGAGGCGGTACCGCTCATGGCCGAGGCCATTCTCCAACTCGAGGAGAACCTCGAAGAAATCCCCGGGAAACCTATCGCCGAGAAGGAAGGTATCGACCGGTGCTACCGGCTCGTAAAGGAAGCGGGCAAGAAGATCCCGGCGATTCACATGAAGAGCAACTGGCTATGGCGTCAATACATGCAGAAGGCGGCCCTGGACAAGTACATCCGGGAAAGCGTTCGCCGGCAGCTGGAAGTCAAGCGCCGCGTAGAGAAGCGCATCAATCTGGCCCTGCGGCGGGGCGACCTGGACAGAACCATCATGGCCGTGCTGCCCTGGTTCGATGCAATCGATGAGACTGAAGAGATGCGGAGGCTGAGGGAAGAGGCGGGCCGGCTCGGAGATGAAAGCAACGCCCTGTTTGGCGTTCGAAATGACGGCTATTTCTCCCTCGACCACGACTTCATCGGATTGGGGTGGATGAAGCGCCAGTTAAAGCGAGCCAAAGCCGCTTCCGGCGAGGAGAAGACCGCCTTACTGCGCATGATCGTCGACTACGAAGACCCGGGCGAAGGCGGATTCTATGACAACCTGGGAACATGCAACATAGCGCCGCATGCGGTCTTCGGCTACCCTTATGATCACGGCCAGCCTTACGTAAGGCCGATGTTGTCGGAGGCCAACACGCCGAGCCAGCGCTCAATGCACTTCACACAAGACGAAGAGCAGGGCGTGACGCTGCGCTACCGCAACCTGGACCCTGATGCGGACTACCGTATTCGCTTCACCCTCGTCCGGCCTTGGTATCAGGACCGTTACTCGTTTCGGATGAATCAGAAGTCCGAGACAATCTACGCGGATGACCTCGTGCTGGCCAAGGAACTCGCGGTTCCTCTCCAAATGAGCGATTTCTTCACCTTCGATGTTCCCCGCGAGGCAACACGAGACGGCGACCTCGTAATACGCTTTGAGCGAGGCGCCGACGTGGCCCGCGGCGACCGCGTCACCGTCGAGCAGTGGCGCAACTCGGGCGGCTGGGGAACGATCTGCTCGGAGGTCTGGCTAATGAAGGAGCCGGCCGGCGGCGACTGAGCGATGCGTCCTATCGACCGGAAACAAAGGTATGAGACGGCTATCAGGCGGCCTTCACACACACGCTTCTCGCGTTGGAGCGATACGATGGGTCGTCCCAGACTCTTTGGCACCACTTCAATTAAGAGGAATTCGGAATGAGGCACTTCTTGACTACAGCGTGCTTGCCTCTGGCGTGCATTGCAGCGCTCTTGAGCCTGCCCGCGGCCGGCGGAGAGTTTGCCGGAGTGGCGATCCGTGTTGGCGGGCGGGCGCAGGCCGTAGAGGAGCGAGTGGCGCAGTTGTTGGCCGACAGGCTCGCGGAACCCAGCGGCCTGCCGACGCGTGTCGAGCATGAGGCCGGGCTCGCCCCCGCCAGCGAGGACGAGCTCCTTGTTCTCCTCGGAGTGCCGGCACATCACGACAGCATACGTGCCTTGTTTGATGAGTATTGCATTGCGCCGCTAACAGACCTCGCCCCGGGCCCGGAAGGTTTTGTGCTCAGGATACTGGACCGCGGCGGCCGGCCGCTTCTTCTGGCGGCGGGTGTCGATGAGCGCGGGTGCCTGTACGCGGTGGGCGAGCTCCTGCGGCGGGTGGTCATTACAGAGCGCAGCGTCGAGGTGCCGGATGTACTCGACGTGCGCACGGCCCCCGCCTTCGAAGTCCGCGGCACCCAATACGGCCAGAGCCGCGTGGCCAAGGAAAAGTCGAAAGTGCGCGAGTGGACCGACGCGGAGACGCAGCGCGTCATCCTCGACTATGCCTTGGCGGGGGCGAACGTGTTTACCACGGAGGCCGGCCCCATGTTCGACTTCATCAAGTCGTATGGACTGATGACCCAAGGCGGCTTCAAAGCGAACTCAGGGCAGGATGACGACCACCCCGAGTGGGAGGCGGCCGAATCCATCGGGCGTGAGAATTACCTGTGCCCATCGCTTCCCGAGGCACGGGCCTTTATGATCGACAAGTGTGAGACCACCTTTGGGAAGGGCCCGGCCTTCGACTTCGTGAAGTTTCAGGGCGGAGACGGCGGCGGCTGCGAATGCGACCGGTGCGAGCCTTATGGCGGAACATTCATCCGCTTCGCCGAGGAGATGGCGGCCGCTATACACAAGCATCATCCGGAAACGCGTATCTACATCACGAATCAGAAATTCGACAACGCCGACGACAAAGCGATCTTCGCCTATCTGCAGGAGAAGCCGCGCGACTGGCTATGGGCCTGGGGATACGGGCCGGGCTCGGACGCCACGACGTGGCAGCCCGGCCATCGCCAGACGCATCGCATGGACCTCTTCCGCTATCCCGGCTTCGGGCCGTACGGGCTCTACCCCGAGGAAATCCTGCACGAGTTGCCGCCCCAACAGGTGCTCGTGTATTTCAACGAGATCACGCACTGGCGCTACGCGCAGCACGCCCTCATTCAGATGTATCCTCGCGCCGACCGCAACGGCGACCTGCCGCCGCACTGGAGCCACGAAATCTATGAACGTCGGCCCGACCAGGCACTCACCATGGTTTACGACCGGCGGACCTTCTACGCCAGCCCGCGCTATTACCACCGGGTGTTCAACGACTTGATGCGGTACGGCGTGGGCGACATCACCCATTCGAGCGGCCACCACGATCATTTCAACCAGTGGATGTGGCAACGCTTGCTCTGGTCGCCGCGAACGAGCGTTGAGAAAGTGGTGGATGAGTATTGCCGGACATGGTTCGGCCCCGACGCGGCCCCACTCATGGCCGAAGCTGTCCTCCAACTCGAGGAGAATCTCCAAGAGATCCCTGGAAAGCCCATCGCCGAGAAGGAAGGCATCGACAGGTATTACCAGCTCGTAAAGGAAGCGGGCAAGAAGATCCCGGCGATTCGCGTGAACGACAGGTGGCTGTGGCTGCAATACATGCAGAAGGGCGCACTGGACAAATACATCAAGGAACGTGTTCGCCAGCAACTGGAGATCAAGGAACGCGTCGAAAAGCATGTCAGAAAAGCTCTTAAGCGGGGCGATATGGACAAGGCAATTGACACGATGCTGCCTTGGCTTGACGCGCTCGAGGAGACGGAGGAATTGCAGAGCCTACGTGAGGAGGCCGGCCGTCTTGGCGACGAGAGCAATGCCTTGTTCGGTGTGCGCAATGACGGCTATTTCACTCTCGACCACGACTTCATCGGCCTGGGCTGGACAAAGCGTCAATTGGAGCGTGCCAGGGCCGCCGACAGCGAAGAGAAAGCCGCGTTGCTGCGGATGATCGTGGCCTACGAGGACCCGGGCGAGGGCGGCTTCTACGACAACCTGGGCACGTACAACGTGGCGCCGAACGTAGTCTTCGGTTATCCCTACGACCATGGCCAGCCCTACGTCGCACCGATGCTGTCTGAGGCGAACACACCCAGCCAACGCTCAATGCACTTCACGCAGGATGAGGACCAGGGCATTGCGCTCCACTATCCCGAGCTGGACCCCGATGCTGCCTACCGCATCCGCTTCACCCTCGTTCGACCTTGGTACGAGGAGCGCTACGCATTCCGGATGAACCAGAAGTCTGAAACGATCTACGCGGACAACTTCGTGCTGGCGAAGGAACTCGAAGTCCCTCTCCAGATGAGCGAGTTCTTCACCTTCGATATTCCCCGGGAAGCGACCCGAGACGGCGATCTGGTAATACGCTTTGAGCGCGGCGCCGACGTGGCCCGGGGCGACCGGACGACAGTCGAGCAATGGCGCAATTCGGGCGGCTGGGGCACCGTCTGCTCGGAAGTCTGGCTGATGAAATCCGGGCAAACCGAAGAATAAGTGCCGGCCGCTTCGCAACACAATATATAGCGCCCAAGATCGCGAAACTGCCGCAAGAGGCACAATATAAGCGGGCTGGCGCGGCTGATGGTATTCGTGTACCGGACGGCCTATTAGGAACTTCTCCACTCCACCGTGTATAACTTATGCAAGGAGAAGTGTACGTTCTGGGGAGTTCGCACATGAAAACGACGGTCCAAGTCCTCATCTTCCTCGCTATGGTCGGGCTGACGGTGGTGTCGATGTGGACAACCTATGTGAGCCTTCACGACTCCGTACTGCCTGCCCCGACCGTCGGCATCCCCCTGCCGAACGGCGCCGTTTGGGAGTGCTCGGTGTTCGCCCTCGCCATGTCCGTTGCCATCGGCATGATGCTCTTCGCCCTCAAACTGGCCATTATTGACGGCGAAAAGCGGCTCGGAATCCTCGGCACGCTCGGCCTGACGGTGGTTGCCTTCATCTCGATCTCTTTCAACCTGGACGTGCTCTATCGCACGGCGGATCGCGACTTTTTCATCCGCTTCTCGAGCGCGCGCATGAAGCAGACCTATGCCGACTACCTCGCTCAGGTCCAGACCGCTCTCAACGAGAAGAGAGTGGCCTTGCGCAAGGATCTGGCGCTCCAGGAGGGCGAACTCGAAGCGGAGGTGCGCGGACTGCGCGAGGCGCCCGCGGGATATGGGCCTATCGCCAAGCAGGAAGACTACCGCCTCACGCTGTTGGCCAAGACCATTGGCATCGACCTTGAATCGCTCGACAAGGCCCATGAAGCGAAACAGCAGGCCGACATGCTGCTGGCAACGCGATTCCCCACATCGCTCGACGAGATCGAGCAACTTCAGGATGAGTTACGCGTGGCCGTGAAAGACACGGGCGCCGTGGCAGGCGTTCCCGTGCCGCCGGCTGTCCGCCTCGAAGCGCCGCTGTTCGCCGTATTTGCGAAGCTATTCGACCTCCAAACCGTAGGCTTCAAGGAGGTCTTCTTCCTGGTGGTCGCCTTCTTCCTGGACTTGGGAGACATCATTGGATACAGCCTCGTCCCCAATAGGAAGAAAAAGGAACGCCGGCCGGCGCCTACTCCCCTGGAGACCTCCGGCATTCTTCCCGCGCCCCTGCGGCGCCCACCCGAAGAAGAGTCCAACCTGGACTTGGCTGACAGTGACGCCGAGGAGCCGGTGGCATCCAACGCGGCCGACGGGTCCCACCCGCCTTACCGGCGCCGCAAGCCGCAGCGGTTTCGCATGCGCTTCTGAATCCCGACAGCACGACTGCCGCGAAAAAAGGGGGGAGCGGTGTAGGGGAAGATATGGTCGCTTATTCCGGGGCGCCCATTAATCCGAAGAACATCGTGGCCTCGGCGGCAATATCACCTTCAACGCGCGCCACGGCATGCACCTTACATGCATTACGCCGAAGGTGCAGCATCTTGGACTCGATGACCAACTGATCTCCGGGCACGACTGTCCGCCGGAACCTGGCTTTCTCGATTCCCAGGAAGAAGGCCAACGCCTCGGGCCGCTCGCTACCGTCACCAAAGGCCAGGACGGAACTCACCTGCGCCATGACCTCGATAATCAGCACCCCGGGCATTACCGGCATATTGGGCCAGTGCCCCTGGAAGAAGGGCTCATTGACGGTAACGTTCTTGATCCCCACGACCCGCTCTTTGGATTGGTAAGAGAGAATCCGATCTACGAGCAGGAAGGGATATCGGTGCGGCAGGACCTTCATGATCATGTTCACGTCGAGCGCGGGACTGATGCTGCTGCCGCCACGGGATTTGCGATTATTCTCCGGCCGGGGATGCCCGTTATTCAGGCTCTGCTTAATCTTCTTCGAGAACTTGACGTGGCTGGCATGGCCGCATTTCACCCCAATCACGTGGCCTTTGACCCTGCGCCCGAGAAGGAACATGTCGCCCAACAGATCCAGGACCTTGTGGCGCACCATCTCATCCGGATACCGCAGACTGTCGTTCAGGATGTTGTCGTCCCCGACCACGATGGCGTTTTCAAGGCTGCCCCCCTTGATGAGCCCCTTCTCCTGAAGCATCTTGACCTCGCTCAGGAACGTGAAGGTGCGCGCGGGGGCGATCTCGCGCTCGAAGACCTCAGGCGTAATGGTATAGGAGGCGTACTGCGTCCCAACCGCCGCGTGGTCATACGCGCTCGTGATCGTGAGACGCAATTCCTCCGAGGGCAACACACTCAGCGCCACGTCCCCATCCTTATAGTAGACGGGCTGCTTAATCTTGATGTACTCGCGCTCGGCGTCCTGTTCAACCGTGCCCGCTTTCTTCAAAGCGTTGGCAAACGGAAGGGCGCTGCCGTCGCCGACGGGCGTTTCGTTAGCGTCCACCTCAATGGCCACGTTATCGATGCCAAGGCCTACCAGCGTCGCCAGGACATGCTCGACGGTGCTCACGGTGACGCCGTTGACGCCCAGAGTAACCGCATAGCGAACATCGACGACATTGTCGATATCCGCCTTGATGGCGGGCCGGTCGGGCAGGTCCACCCGATAAAAAGTGACGCCGCTGTTCGCCGGCGCCGGCTTGAAGGTAATCGAGGTCAGGTTGCCTGTGTGAAGGCCGATACCTGAAAACGAACACTCATTAGCTATTGTCTGCTGCTTTTCCATGCAGTAACTCTTCCAATTCCTGGATACGGCGCTCGAGTTGGCGAATACGACGGGCATACTCCGGCAAGTGCCGTAGACTCGCCAGGATACGCTTCTCCCTGTTGTGGTCGGTTGCGGGAAAACCCGAAACGACCTGGCCCGGTTTAACGGACTTCGTTACGCCGCTACGGGCGCCAACCGTAACACCCCTGCCGATTTCGATATGCCCATTAATACCCGCTTGAGCGCCAATAGTGACGTGATCCTCAATGACCGCGCTGCCTGCGATCCCGGACGTACCACACACAATACAGTGTTCTCCGAGCACGACATTGTGCCCGATCTGGACAAGATTGTCAATTTTCGTGCCGGAACCGATGCGGGTAGCGCCGAAGGTAGCGCGATCGACAGCCGAGTTGGCCCCAATCTCGACATCATCGCCAATCACCACGGTTCCCGTCTGGGGAATCTTGACATGCACGCCGTCGCGGCTGGCGAACCCGAAGCCGTCGCTGCCGATCACGGCCCCGCTGTGGATGATGCACCGCGCCCCGACGGTGACCTCCTCGCGGATGCTGACGTTTGGATAGACGAGAGTGGCTTCACCGATGGACGTGTCGCGGCCGATGTAGCAACCCGCGCAGACAATGGTCCCCGCCCCAATGCGCGCGCCGTCGCTAACGACAACATGCGGCCCCAGCGCGGCGTCGGGCCCAATCTCGGCGGAGGCGGCTACCATGGCCGTGGGGTGGATGCCCTTCGGCAGGCTCATCTTGGGGGGGCGCAAGTGCTGGATAAGTCTCAGAAACGCCTCATAGGGACTGTCAACCTGCACCAACGGCTTGGCGCCCTCGGCGATATTGCGGGGGACGAGAATGGCCGAGGCCCTCGTGGCCGCCATGAGGGGGATATACCGCTCATGAGCGACGAAGGTAAGTTCGCCCGTTTCCGCCTGCCGGATGCTGTTGAAGCCCGTGATGCGCGTCTCGGCATCCCCGATCACGGCGCCGTCGACAAGCTTGGCTATCTCCCCGAGGGATGTTTCCATAGCCTTCAGAAGATCCGCTGACTATCGAGCCCACTCAGGACGCGTCATGAGGCATCCTTGGCAAGCTGAACGTTCAAATGGTCAATCACTTTCTGAGTCATGTTGATTCTCGAGGTGAAGTACAGTACGCCCGTCCGCGTCTCGGGATCGGCCTCCAGGATCATATGATAGTTCTCCTGGGCGCCGATTTCGTCGATAGCCTTCACCATATCCGCTAGAAGGCGCTTCTTCAGGCGAGCCCGCGTGCGTTCGAGGTCCGCATCGGCCCGCTGGTACTCGGTGCGCAGTTCAAGAAGCTGGTTATCCAGCTCCTCCTCGCGTTTGGCCTGTTCCTCAGGGGAAAGTGTGTCGCGCTTCTCC
Organism: Candidatus Hydrogenedentota bacterium; assembly: GCA_963674865.2. Lineage (GTDB taxonomy): Bacteria > Hydrogenedentota > Hydrogenedentia > Hydrogenedentales > SLHB01. The sequence continues at coordinate 485,175 of CAXXYE010000009.1, read as the reverse complement.
TGGTACTTCTCTTTTTCGCTGGTGAACTCGTCTCTCATCTTGTCGAGTTTGCCCTGAACACCCTCGAATTCGGCCTCAAGCTTCTTGATCTCTTCCTTGGACTTGTTGTACCCGTCCATGACGGCCTGCAGGTCGACGATCCCGATCTTGTACGTGTTATCGACCTCTTGCGCGGCAACCCCCTGCACACTCGCGGACCCCAGGAATGCCCCCACGCCGGCCGAAGCGATCAACGACAGCACGAACAATGCTCTTGCGCGCGGTTTCACTATACCTTTCCTCCGTTTTCGTGTGTTTGTGTCGGCAGCGGATGGCCGCTGGAATACTCGGACTGGTAGCGAATTGAACTAGATAGCCCCTCTCCGCGTCAACCCTTCCGGTTCTGCCCCGAAGGGAGGTGAAGTATAGCACCGGCGCGCTCAGACGTTCAAACCGCGAGAGGTCGCGCGCCCCATCCTCCGACACGCCTCGTAGCGGCGGCCGGGCAAGTATTGGGGGAGCTGCGCCATTTGTGAGTGCCCGAGCAGCGCCACCTCAAATGCCCACAAGACACTGCGCCCTATAGCGTTACGAGACAACGAGACGGCTCGAATTTGAGCATCGCCAACTTCGGCGGTGAGCCTACTCCCACCAGTAGGCGTACAGATCGGTGCGCTTGATATAGAATCGCAGCCGTACCGACTTCCCTCGCAGGCCGCCGGGGATGGGCCGCCCCCAGTGGACAACGCCGTTCAGAACATCGCCAAAGATAGGACTCGAGCGCTCCAAGCCGCCCACGGGCGTGGCGTCCGCGGAGCACAGGGCGACGGTGACGGCGCCGCCCCGCGCATCGGCGTTGAGGTGTAGATCGCCATCCGGAAGGATGAATGGCCGCGTCAACAGCACGCCCTTCTTCCCCTCGGGCCGAAGCGACACGAAGCCGTCACGGCGAAGCGTGAGGAGGCCGATCGAGGAAATTCGGTGCTTACTGGCCAGGCCGCGAACATGCGGCACGGGGACGCCGCAGTAATAGACATACAGCCTGTCGCCGCGGCGGATGATGCGTTCTGTGCTCCGCGCCATGCCGGCTTCCCAGGAATCCATGCCGCCGAGGGCCAACCAGGTGGCCCGCTCGCCTACGCGCGTCCAGTGGATGCCGTCCCGGCTGGTGGCAAGTTGGGTGTCGATCCGTTTGTCGCCGCCTTCGCGGTAGATCCAGATCATGGCCAGGTAGACGCCCTCGTACAGATCGACGCCAGCCCCGTAGATCTGCGTCTGGGGGCCATCGCGCTCATCGCATTCCAGGACGACCTCCGGCGGCGTCCAGTGAATGAAGTCCGGACTCTCGCTCCGGGCCAGCTTCCGACCGAAGCCGAACCGCGAGAAGGCAACGTACTTCTCCAGCCTAGCGTCGTAAAGCACATTCTGGTTGGTGTCGCAGTAGGCCTTGATGACGGGATTGCCCTCATAGGGCGTCCAGTGGAGTCCGTCGGGCGAAAAGGCGACGTAGAAGCCGTCCTCCGGCCCATCCTCCGCGTAAGGGCCATTCTCCCTCATCTCCCAGCCACCCGAGCCGTGATCCCAGTAGACGGCCTTCCATCGCCGCGCGGGATCGGGGTCGCCCGGCTCGTGGAGCACGGAGATGCCCTCGCAGTTGTACTCGCCGATGCCCAGGAGATTGTTGGCGGTATCCCCGTCGTAGGGAAAAATGCCCAGCTCCGGCTTGGCCCAGGCAAGCCCGTCCTCGGACTGGGCATACGCCGCCAGCGTCGTATGAGGGGCGCGCTCATGCTCCCCGACAATGAGCGGTTTGCTGCCCCTGTCCCGGGGCGTTGTGAGATACCAGAGCTTGAACAGGCCCGCGGCCTCATCGTAGTACGCCGTGCCGTAGACTTGGCAGCGGCTCTCCCACGGCGTGTCCGGCACGAGCACGGGGTTCCGGGGATGCCGCGCGGGCGGATGCACCACGCGCACCAGTCCCTCCATCTCCGCAATGCCGGCATCATCCAGGAAGAGCTGGCGCACGCCGGGCTCAACGTTCAGAGAACAACCGGCTTCAGCCCCGGCGGCTTGGATGCACAACACCTGTCCCAAGACAAGGAAGAGCGGAAATACCACGGACGAGATCAGGGCGTAGTCTTCGCCGGCATCACCTCTTGGCTGGCTTGGTAAATTGCACATGGCTCGTTCCCTTTCGGCGGGCTGGCATTAGCCTGATTATACACCTGAGCGTTTGAACCGACAGGGCGTCGGCGCTATGCTGCGGCGTCGCCAGCCTATGCAGCCCTGCGAAGGAGACTCAGGATGGGAGCCCAAGACAAACGCCGGTTCTCCGACTTCCTCAAGGCGGAGAACATCCTATGTTACCCGGCGGCCCTCTCTTGGAAAGAGGCCATCGGCCAACTCGTCGAGCTCCTTCACAAGAACGAGAACAACTTCGACGAGGAGCGTGTCCTGGCGGCCTGCCTCCAGCGTGAGGCGGCGTCTTCGACGGTGATTGCGCCGCGCCTGGCGCTGCCCCATGCCCGCGTAGACAACCTGAAGCGGCTTCTCGTGGCCATCGGCATTGCGCCGAAAGGCGTCACATTTCCCGTCGAGGAACGGGGCCTGGTGCACGTCGTCATCGTCATCTTGACGCCGAAGGATGATCCGGGCCTGTACCTGCAGGCCTTGGCGGCCCTGACGCGGGAACTGGGCGCGGAAGGAGCGCTCGACAGGTTGGCCGGTGCGGAGGCGCCGGAAGAGGTTTTCGACTTCTTTTCCGAGCGCCCGGTGGCGCTGCCGCCGTACCTGAAGGCAAGCAACTTGATGGACGTGCGTCCGGTGACGCTCCTCGAGCAGGATAACCTGAAGAAAACCATCGATATCTTCTGCACGCGGCACGTGCTGGATATCCCCGTCGTAGATGATGACGGCGACGTGCGCGGCACGATCTCCATCGAGGATCTGCTGCGGCTCAGCCTGCCGGAGCACTTGCTATGGATGCACGACTTGTCCCCCATCCTGCGCTTCGAACCCTTCGCGGATCTCTTGCGACGGGATCAGGAAAGCAAGGTGGCGGATTTCATGAAGGATGACTATGTATCGGTGGGGCCGGACGTGCCGGCGATCCAATTGGCGAAAACGTTTCTGACGCAGGATGTGCGCCAGATCCTTGTCGTGGAGGGGCGAAAACTCCTGGGCGCGGTGGATGTCGGCGCGTTCATCGCGAAGCTGTTCTGGGCGTAGGGGTGCGGCCGGAAAGCCACCGAATAATGGAGACTGAACGTTTTGGGTGTTGCCGCAAAAGGACTTACAACCGCTTTCGGGCCGCGCCCTATCAGAAACCGCGCTTTCAGGCCGGATTCCTAGGGGTACGTAATGTCCGGCAATGAAGAGCGCTCCGCGGAACTGAGCACACCGCAACTTGTAAAACGCCTGGCGGCCCTCCTAGCCATCAGCGGCGCCGTGGGGATCCTGGGAAAGGCGGGGGGGCTGGAATTCCATCAGCAGGTTGCCTCGTCGGTGTTTCTGGCGATCATCCTGGGCACGCTGTTCTTCTGGAATTTCCGCCTCGCCATCGCTTTCCTCGGCCTGTCGGTACTGATCTTCACCAAGTCGCTCAATATTCCGCACTTCGTCGAATCGGCAGCCTTGCCTGTGATCCTCTTCCTGGTGGGAATGATGATCGTCGTGGGGGCGCTGCGCGACCTGGGCTTCTTCACCTGGGTTGTCCAGATGATCGTCTCCATGCCGAAGATGACGGGCAGGAAATTCATCATCACCTTGGCGATGGCCTCGGCCCTGCTGGCGTGTGCCGTTGACGAGGTGACCTCGATCATTTTCATCACCACGCTGGTGTTTCAGGTGTGCAACCGCCTGAAACTGAACCCGACTCCCTACGTAATCATATGCGTCCTGTGCACGAACGTGGGAAGTGCCGGAACGATGCTCGGGAATCCGGTCGGCATCTACATTGGCACCCAGGCCGGCCTGACCTTCCATGATTTCATCGTCTGGGCCTTTCCCATCATGCTCATCGCGCTCGCGGTGACGGGCGCCCTGACGCTTCTGTGGTTCAGGAAGGAATTGCGCCTCTTTGACGAGCGGCTCAAGGAGCGCATGGACCGGCAGTTGAACCTGGTTCCGCAAGTGTCTGTGCCCTATAAGCGCGGGCTGGCGCTGCTCATCGTCACCGTCCTGTTCATCGCGTCTCACCATTACCTCGAAGACTTACTCGACCTCGACAAGAACAGCATCCTGCTCGTGGCGCCGCTCGTCTGCTCGGGAATCGTCATGATCGCGCGCCGCAAGCGCGCGCGCCATTATGTCGAACGGGAAGTGGACTGGTGGACGCTTCTCTTCTTCATGCTGCTCTTCGCCATCGCGGGCACCCTCGAGTACACGGAGGTAACCACGCTGCTCGCCGGCCATTTCAAGCGAAGTCTTGGAACAAGCACGGCCGTCCTGGTGCCGACGATCATCGCCGTCACCGCCGTCGGCTCCGCGTTCGTGGACAACGTCGTCTTCGTGGCCGCCTTCTGCCCCGTCATCCGCGAACTCGGAGGCTCCGCCCACGCGATGCCCCTCTGGTGGGCGCTGCTCTTCGGGGCGTGCATCGGCGGCAATATCACCATGATCGGCAGCACAGCCAACATCGTCGCCCTGGGCATGCTCGAGAAGCAGTATCGCTCGCAAATCCGCTTCTGGGAGTGGCTCAAAGTCGGCCTGCTGTCGGCGGGTGTAGCCTGCTGCGTGGCCTGGATTCTGCTCGTGCTTCTCAGTCGATTCATGCCGTAAGGCAGAACCGCCCGGCGCCGCGGCGTAGCACGTCGGCTTATGCGGGCCCATTCCACGCCTTTCGCCGCCGGGCGCAACGCGCTACACTGGTGGACATGGAAGAACACGCTTCGCAGCTCGTTTGCCCGTACGCCAACCGTCCTCGCGGCGACCTCGCGATGGCCGTCCAGTTCGTACTGGTGGCCGTGCTCGCGACGGTTGCAGCGTCCTCCGCACTTGCCTGCACCGACGACAATGTCCGCGGGGCCGCCTTCAACGTGCCCCGCGATGTCCATCGGCTGTGTCTGTTCGCCCGCGAAAACGATGCCCTGGGCCGGGAACACTTCGCGCGACTGGCCCGCTGGTTCGACACGGAGGGCAAGGACTTCAACGTCCAACTGGAGTGGGTCGTGGCAGACGACCCCAACACCAACTGGGCCGATTACGGCCTTCCCTCAGCCCCGCCGACAATGCCCGTCACCGCCCTCATCGGTTGCGATACGGCCTCAGGCCGTGCATTCATTATCGATCACTGGGACCCCGCCCCCACGGACGCCGAGTTATCGGTGTTGGCCCACTCACCCGCCCGTGAGGCCATCCACCGTGGCGTCCTCGACTGCTGGGCCGTCCTACTCCACGTGCCCGGCGCCGAGGACCATGCCCGGCCGAGGGAGGTCCTCGACGTGGTCGCCGCGAAGTGGAGCAGCGAGTATCCCCCGGGCGTCTCTATTGTGCGCATCGCCCGCGATGATCCGCGCGAGAGGCTCCTGCTGTCATTTATCGGGCTCGACCCGGCCGGCGCCGATTGGGCCGGCGTCGTCTTCGGCAACGGAAGAATGATGGCCCCGCCTCTCATCGGCCCGGAGATCACCGAGGCCGGCGTAAGCGCCCTTCTCGACGCGCTGCGCACGGCCTGCACGTGTCTTCAATCCCCGGAGCGGCTCGGGGTCGACATACCCATGATCTGGAAACCCGATTGGTCCGCTCAGGCCGCGTCGCTCCTGGCGCCGAACACCGAGGTGTCCGAGGCCCCGGCGGGCATGGATGCCGAGGCAAGCGCCGATGTGCCCCTGACGCAGGTGGCGTTGTTGACCCTCGCCGCCGTGGCCGCTACGATCGCCCTAGTATCGCTCACGCTATACGTGCGGGGCCCCAAGACGGGCCGGAATCAGGAGGACCGATGACGCGCGGCCTATCCATGGCACGCCTGATCATGCGCGAAATGCAGCGCGCCAAGATCAACACGGCGCTTTGCTTCGCGGTCGTGCTCTTGGCGACAGGCCTGCTCATCGGCATGGTTTCCGTCACCCGGGCCTCCGTCAACGCCACCCGCATCATGATGAAGCGCATGGGCTTTAACCTGCTCATCACGCCCGAAGGCGTCGATGTAGCGCAGTACCAAGCGTTGAACTTCCAAGACAAAGACATGCCCGAAGAATACGTCCAGCGCCTCGCCGAAAACGGCGCGATTCTGGCCCAGCACTTCGTTGGGAAGTATCAGAAGACCGTGCAGCTCGATGGCAATGTCGCCGTATTGACCGGCGTGCTCGCCGAAGTACCGCGGACCGGCACCAGGAAAACGCCCATGCCTACCGCCTATGACGTTCCGCGCGGAACCGTCTACCTCGGCGCGGCATTGGCCCCCGCCCTCGGCGTCGCCGCCGGCGACTCGGTTGACATCCTCGGCAAGCGCTTTCCTGTGGGCCGCGTACTGGATGAAGTCGGCGCGCCCCCAGAGGACATTCGCATTTTCGCTCACCTTCATGACGTGCAGGAACTGGTAGGACGACCCGGCCGCATCAACGCCGTCGACGCCTTGGCTTGTCATTGCCAAGGCGTGGTGGATGACGTTATCGCCGCGTTGCAGAAAAGCATCACCGAAACCTTGCCCGACGTCGATGTCCGCCCGTATCAATCCATCCTTCTGGCGCGGCAGAAACAGCGGCTATTCATAGCGCGCCTTGAACTGATAGCGCTTGCCATTGTCATGGCCGGCTCCGCAACAGCCATATGGGGCCTCACCTACCAGAATGTCCACAATCGCCGCCAGGAGATAGGCGTCCTGCGGGCTTTGGGCATAGCCGACTGGCGGATCGCGCTGATTTTTGTCGGCAAGACCCTTGTGTACAGCCTGGCCGGCGCCGCCGCGGGCTGCGCCCTCGGCTACACGGTGGCGGCCCACGCTTCGATCATTGAGTTCCCGGTGTCGCCGCCCAAGGCACTTGCCGTCACACTCCTATTCGTAACCCCCTTCATTGCGGCGGCCTTCGCCCTGCCGCCCGTCCTGGGCGGGCTGCTCCAAGACCCGGCGGACGTGATACAGGATGGCGCATAATGATCCGTTTGGAGAACGTCAGCAAACTGTTTCGAAAGCGCGATGAAACCATCCGCGCCCTGGATAACGTGAACATGGAAGTCCCCGCGGGAGCCATGGCTCTCGTCCGAGGGCCCTCGGGCAGCGGAAAGACCACGCTGGTAAACGTCGCCTCCGGCCTGTCACGGCCCAGCGAAGGCGTCGTCACCATCGCCGGACAGCGCATCGACGACTTATCACCGGGACGCCGGGCAGCCCTCCGCGCCGGCAAGGTGGCGGTAGTCTTCCAGATGTTTCACCTGGTGCCGTACCTGACGGCCCTTGAGAATGTGCTGCTGCCCACGCTTGCCGACCGGCGCGCCGCCGGAGACGCTCCCCGCGAGACGGCGCAGGCCCTCCTCGATTCCCTCGGACTGGCGCGCAGACTGGGCCATTACCCCCCGGAGCTTTCCGTCGGCGAGCGCCAGCGCTGCGCCCTCGCCCGCGCACTACTGAACAATCCCGAGGTCATTCTGGCCGATGAGCCCACGGGCAATCTCGACCCCGAGAGCGCCGCGTGCGTGCTTCAGGCTTTGGACAACCGCCACCAACAAGGCGCGACGGTTCTCATTGTCACCCATCATCCCGTCGAGATTATCCGGCCCAACGTGGAATTCCGCCTCGAATCCGGGAATCTTCGGCTGGAATAGCCCGCTTCTCTCACAGCCGCATAGCGAAACTGCACGCAAGTTGCGCGGATCGGGCGCTTCATCTCACAAACCTGTCGTTAGCCAATCCGCCACAGTGTCTCATGCCCCCTCGACGGCCTTGCTGCCACCAAATCCGTTCCCGCTGGACAATAGGTAAGAAGAGCGGGCCGCAAACAACCCGATGTGATCTACTCGGCCCTGCGAGGCCCGTAGCTAGTGGGCCTCATCGGTATTCGATGGCGGCAAGATGCTGATCGAAATCGGGAGGTAGGCCGGCGAGCGGCCCGCCTGCAACCCGGGCCGCATGACGAATGAGGTTGAGCAGTAGCCGATCGGCCGCGGGGTGGCGCCCGACATGCTCAAGCACCTTCAGGCTGTTGATCACGAACTGTCCTTCACCCAAACGGTAGATCCCCATCAGAACCCCGGACGTGCAACCGCCCGGCGCATTGGGATGTCCCACGGCAAATGCGGCAACAACCGTTTCGTCGGGCGTATCCTGTCCCTCAAAGAAGTAACGCGAGATGACGGGGCCGTAGTAGTCCCAGTCCATGATCCGTACCGGAAGACCCTCGAAGATGGGATGCGGCTTCGCCACGCACTCCTTGTGGTAGAGCCAGTCGGAGAACTCCTTTCCGCTCCCCTTGTTCGCCACCGGCAGCCAGCCCAGAGCGTCATCTTCCCCGCGCTTGAAGGCGCCGGGAGACAGGAAGACAGCCACGCCGCCACGCGCCACATGCTCCACCAATTCCAGTCGCGCCGCGGGATCCTGCGGAAGCTCGGACAGATCGCCTACCAGCACCACCTCGCGCTTGGCCAAGGCCGCCTTCTCGAAAGGCGCGCAATCGACCCCATGGCGCGCGAGCCAATCCTGGACAACTTGGCCAATGCCCCACACCTTGACGGCCTGATTCAACGTCGGTAACGCCGACGGATCGGACAGGTGGAATTGGAGGCGGCCGCCGGCCGGTACGCCGCCGCGAGCCATCTGCGCGGCGAACTGGTACGGCCCCGGCGGGCCATCCACGACCACTTCACCGTCGAATATCGGCAACGCGAACGGCACGTCTTCCCCGCTATCTGGCCGGGGCACTTGTACGCACCCCTCGTGTTCCCATGCCACGCCGGCAGCTCCCACGATGCGCAGCACGACGGGATACTCCCCGGGCGCGAGCACGTCTTCATTGGCGAGAACCGCTTCTAGACGAAAGCGCTCACCGATGTAGCCGTGCAACGGCCTCACGAAGAGGCACCAACGCAGGGGCGCCCAACCATCCTTGAGAGCGTCGACAATCCCCGGCTTCCATTCGCGCCAGAAAGTCCAAAGCCCCTCGCCGGAGAACCCGTGATCCAGCAGGCCCGTGAGGTTGAAGCCGCAGATCATCGGATTGGAGCGGATGAGATCGAAGCCAAGCAGACGCTGCCTACAGTGCAAACGCTGGCTCTCTCGGAGCATGTCCTCCGGAAACGGATAGACGCCGTCCATGCAGAACCGCTCCCAGTCGGCGCGGAACTTGTCCGCGTTCAAGCGGAAGTAGGCTACGTCATCCAACGCGGGGTTTATCCCCCGCTGCTCATATCCCCCCAGCTCTCTGATAACGTCGCACAAGCTGCCGATGCCATATTCGGAGAGAAACACCGGTTTCGTGCCGCGGCCCAAGGTGCGGATGCCGTCCTCGATGGCCCGCGTCTGCGGCACCTGTGGATAGGCATGCACGTCGCCGGCGCCCGGCGTGTATCCGCCGAAAGGAAGGCTCTGCGGCGCCTGCACACCCGGGTGATCGGGGTCCTCTTCTCCCCATGTATGTTCCCAGACGGCACTGCCGGGATTGCTGACGCTGCCGATGGAGAGTTGCCCGTCCCAACGGCCGCTGCCAAGAAGCGTCAGGCGCGTATCATCCAAAGAACGAACCAATGAAAGGGCCTCAACGGCGTGCCGGAAGACCGGCCCCTCCTTCGTTTCATTCAACAGCCCCCAAATGGTGACGCAAGGATGATTCCTATCGCGTAGGATCATCCCGGCGGTCGAGTGATCGTAACGCTCCACCATCTTGGGCGAGTCGCCGAGTTCCCACCCGGCGAGCGTCTCTTCGTAAACCATCAGGCCGAGTTCATCGCAAAGGTCGAGCTGCCAGGGATGGGCCATGCCCGCGATGAACCGGATCATGTTGAATCCGCTGGCCTTGGCATAGAGCAAGTCCTTGCGCAGCAGATCGGGCGCCTCGGACGGGGCAAGCACCTGGCCCACGGGACAGTGATTGCCGGTGTGGGAACTCCGAAGAAAGACACGCCGCCCATTGAGGCGGAAGTAGCCCCGTTCGACCCGGAAGTCACGGAAGCCGAACCGCGCGGATCCCGCATCGTCAAACGCCCCGTCATCGGACTGTAGGCACACTGTCAGGCGATACAAGAAGGGATCGTCAAGCTCCCACAGACGGTGGTTGTCTACCTGGAGAGCGGCCTCAAGACGTGTGACGCCGCTCGGAAACGCACGCTCGGTTTCGCTGGCCGCTACGCATTCCGCGCGGTTGTCAGGCCCAATGGCAAACGTCAGGCTACCTCGCCTGCTTTGTGCGCAGTGGTTGTCCACCGCCACCTGGACGTTGACCCGGCCGGTTTGCCAATCCGCGCGGACGAAGATGTCCTCGATGCGCACCGGCGGGGCCAGCACCATCTCAACCGGCTCGATGATCCCGCCGAAGTTGTACGTGCTGCCGGCCTTGAGCACGGCCGTCTTGTTGCGGTGCGGGATTTCCTTGAGAACAAAACCGTCGATGGATTCTTCCGTGGGATTCAGCACACGGATGGACATGCGGTTGGCCTCTCCGGGCCGGACGGCTTGCGTCGCGTCGAGAACGAACGGCGTTTCGCCGCCCTCGTGCGCGCCCACGTGGACCCCGTTGACCCAGACATCAGCCGCGTAGTCCACGGCCCAGAACCGCAGGAGGTATCGCCCATCCGGATAGGGATGCGGAGCGACATCGAAGTCCCGCCAGTACCATGCCACTCCGTGATACCCTGGCAGCGACTCCTGGATGATGCCCGGGACCCGAACGGGAACGGAGTTCGCAACAGGCTCGTGCCACCAGGCCTGCTCCCGCCCCCCGTTGGCCGGATCCGCCGCGATACGCCAACCTCCCCCATCAAGAGAATAGATCACCCCGGACATACCGTATTCCCCTTAGCGCCGCGCAAAGAAGGAACCCGGCGCGGCAAAAAACGCACACCTTTACATCCAGCCTTCCCTCAGGAAGGCCCGTTCAGCTCTTCGGATAACCGTTGAACGGCCGATCGTAGCGTCCCATCACACGCGGGCCTTCGACGGTAGCCACCCACGGCTTGTCGGACGGATAGCTGCTCCATTGGACGTGCCCGTCGAGGTAAAGCACGTTCATGCCCGCGGGAACGTGGCACGAGCCGATGACTTGTGGCGTCAGATGATCCCACATGACGGGAATCATCGTTTCAGCTCCCTCGCGGGAGGCGGGATTATTCACATCCGTGACCAAAAACCGCCCCACGCCTTCCCGCAGCCGGTAGATGATGTCGCCGCCACCCGCCTGAGTGCCGGAAAACTTACTCGAAACCCTGAAATCCCAGTCCGAGGCGGCGCCCCCGCTAGCCACATTGGCCTCGGCCAGCTCTCCGAGCGGCGTGTCTTTGTAGTCGGTCTCCTCGAAGCGCCCGCCGGGGCCCGAGCCGAGCGTTCCGCTCTTCGGGCCGAGAAAGTTCTCCGTCTTCAGAAACAACCAACCCGTGTAGTTATAGGGCGACTTGAGCAACTCCTCTGGATCGATCCGCCCGTTGAAGTTGCCGACGGGCGTACCGTTAGCGCGGACACCCTCGTCATACCGCGCCAGCGGCGTCGGCATGGTGCTCCCCACCCACGACGGGCACCATACCACCCTGAGGTCGTCGAGATAGCCCGGGGACATGGCCGGCCCGTGGAAGATCATCGTATCCGAGAGCTTTCGGTGGACATTCCACACCTGCCGCTGAGGAAACTTCCCGTGGTTTTCGCCCGCATACATCTTGAAGGCGATACCTATCTGCTTCAGGTTGCTGGCGCATGTCGCCCGATTCGCCGCTTCTCGCACCCGCCCCAGCGTCGGGAGCAGCAGAGCCGCCAAAATTCCGATGATCGCAATGACGACAAGCACCTCGATCAGCGTCAACCCACTTTGAGCACGTCGTTTTGTGCACATCTTGCCCTTAGGCTCCTGCGTTAACTCGCTGCGATTCAAACCATGCACTTCCGGCAAGGTTTACTCACTACTTACAGTGTACCAGATTGCCCTCAAAGACGCCCACAAGCCACTACGCGCTGTAGTCGGCAACCCGGCCATCGGACTACGCCGCGGGAATCTCGGCCGCGCTGACCGCCTCAAAAAACGCCGCCGGATCGGAGTAATCCTTCAGACACACGGAGGCGCCTGCCTTACGAAGCCGCTCCGGACAGGATTCCTCCGTGATCCCGATAAACCGCATGCCGACGGCCCGGGCGGTTCGGACGTCCCATGTGCCGTCGCCCACGTAGACCACGTCGCCTGGGACGCCGTCCGCAAGTGCGATGGCGCGCCGGGCGATCTCCTCACGGTAGATGGAATCATTGGCGAATCCCGCGGGCAAGCGTGTTCCATCCACGCCGATCTTGGCCAACTTGAAAAGCGCCGTCGCCCGCATGCCTCCCGTGGCCAGCCCTGCGGCAAGCCCGTCCGTTTGCTCGATTACATCGAGAACCGCCTTGGCGCCGGGAACCTCCACAAAGGCCGACGGATCGGCCGCATAGGCCGCCTCCACCTCCGCCAGGAACACCTCCTCAAAACCAGTCAGCTCTTCCTCGGTAACAAAACTCCCCCGGATCTGCTCCAGGGCCTCGCCGATGACGCCCGAGTCCGTCACATGCTTGTACGCATTCCAGTCCGCATGAGGCAAAGGCGCCCCAAAAACCTTCTGAAAAGCGGACGCGTAGCACTGCAGATCCGCATCTCCCGTTGCCGTAAGAGTACCATCGATGTCAAATAGGATAAGCGTCACGTTCTCAGTACTTCCTTTCCCATTTCATATGCCTGCCCAGAGCGCCAAAAGGCCGCGCGCTTCTCTGGGCGCGGCCCCTCAACGCTTCTTGCCCTTGCTTAGAGACCCGCCTTCTTCCAACAACCGCGGCAGAATACCCGGCGGGACACCCCGTTCAAGCAGCGCCTTCTCCAGGACCTCCCTCGCGGCGCCGCGATGCTCCGCCAGCACCTTGTCGATCGTCGGCCTATTGCGCTCGATGAGCAAATCGATAAGCTGATACCGGAGTTCGGACGCCTGCTCGAGCGATTCCCCCGCCCGATTGCCGCGGGCCTCGAACCGCCGCCGCGCGGCGGCGTCAAGATTGGGATCGCGCAGTTTTTCGAGGCAAGACTGACGCGCCGTCGCCGCGCTCTTGTACATCTCCCGTACCATCACGAACGCCTTGTCCAAGTCGTCACACCGAATCAGCAGATCCGTGATCAGCGACACCAGGGAGAACTGTGCCTGGGCGCTGTCGATGCGGGGATCGCTCGACAGCGTCCGCTGGAAGAACGGGATCGCCATGCGCATGGCCTCTCCTTCGTCCGTCGGCACCGACGGCCACAAGGCCTGCACCTTCTCGAAGAAAGCCTGCAAATCACTCTCAGAGCGAGCCGGGCGTTCCGCCTTCGCTAGCTCCGGCTTGACGGCCGCGGCGAGTTCCTGTTTACACGCGATTCGCAACCGGGATATCTCATCGCCCATCGAACTCAGTAGAGGTTCAATATTCTTCTGGCGTTCCGCGAAAACGTCCTCCACCGACCCGCCGCCCGTGTTCTCCTTCTCATCCTGGCAAACTTTGAGATGGGCGCCGAACGCGTCCCATTTTTCCGCCAATTGATCCAGGGCCGTCTTGAGAACATCCACCTGCTCGAGCAGCGTCGCGATCGCGCGCTCCGGCCGCGCCGCGTCCTCCCGCAAGGCAACGTGAAGCTCCTGCGCCCCGCTCGCCCCCTGTTCTCTATAGAGCCAGGCCGTTCGCAACAGCAAGCGCCCGATTTTGTAGGCGTCCTGAAAATCTTTCTTGGGAAGGCTGTGTTGATAGACGGCGAGCAGGTGTAAGGCGAGGTTTGTCTCGAAATCGGCGCGCCGGCCCTTCACCTGAGCGCCGAGAAGCTGGATGACGAGTAGCTCCTTCTCGCCCGCGTTCCGCAACGCACGCGTCAACAAAGGCAGAAACGTGTTCTTGTTCGGCGCGGCGAAGTCCTCGGCCGTGTCCGCATAGAGACACTCCGGGCAATAGAGCAAGAAGAAATACGGCGGATGCGCCTGCTGCGTCACCTCCCGGAGCCAGCGATACTGCGTGATGTGCTGATCCGACTCGCGGTCCTCCGCGACGAAGATCCGCTCCCGCAACAGACGATGCTTGCCGCGCGCATCGCACACGGGACAGGAGAAGGTCTTCTCTATAAACGGTGAAATGGCTGGCATGGCGCCGTCTTTCCAATGCTACCAAGTGCGCCGGAAACGAGTCGAGGCAAGCCGCCCGATCGCCGCCGCAGGATAAACGCGATTCTAGTGGCCATCCGCTCGAAGTTCAATTCTAACCGTTGCTTAACACGCGTTCGGCCGACTCTATGGCGCCGCGCAATCGGCGCTTCTAGCCGACTTCACCTCTTGAAGCAGACTCACCCATTAGGTTGAGCCGCTATCTTCCCAATGCCTTTGCTTCTAATGACTTGACGCGCGGTACAATGAGCAGCCCGGCCACCGCGGCGCCGCCCACACGGCGCCTTCAAGCGGCCTTGTCACTCCGGCTCTTCGCCCTCCCCGTCCTGCTGCAATGGCTCTTCCCGACCCGCTCGAAGGGCCTTGCGAAAAGACGGGTCGCCGAGCGTATTGAGAAACGCCGCGCGTTTTTCCAACGCGTGCTGTAGGCGCACATAACGCAAATCAAGAAAAGCGATGAAAACCGCGCCCGCGAACAAAATCAGGAACAGCGCCCAGTATAGGATCAACTCAATGGGCGATTGGCGAAGCATCTCCGGCGTTGTACCGTACCACGCCATGAAGCCGCAGCAGGTGATGGCAATGCCGCCATAGATACGCCATTTTGTCTGTAAGGTCATCCTGTCCGTGCCGCGCGTAACGCCCTGCAGCAGAGCGTGGCTAGTAATCCGGTACCCATACCCGCTCCTCATAATATTCGCCCGTCGCGCTTCGTACAAGCCGCGTCTCATAGTGCCCTGTAACGGGAGCGGCGACAGGCGCCGCCCCTTGGAGCTCATTCGGCGACGCGGGGCGCTCAAGTTGGCTGCCGATGATCCCGCCGGACAAGCCGCCCACCGCTGCGCCCACCGCCGCTCCCTCGCCGGCATGCCCCGTCTGATGGCCCACTACGGCGCCGGTTGCCGCCCCTATCACACCGCCCAGCATAGCGCCCTCCGGGGCCTTCGTGGTGGCACACCCCGGCCCTGCCAAGGCAACGCCGGCAATCACCAGCAGCATTACCAACCTCTTGATGCGTCCCATAACGCCAACCTCCGTATTCTTCAGTACCGCAGCGAGGCATCCGGCACACATGCCCCGACGCCAAGAAATGAGACGCATGCCGGGCACGATTATTCAACGCTCATCCAAGGTTCGAGCGCGCTCCCGGCCGGAAATTGCATCCCGCATGGCTTCCCGCTATAGTCGTGCCCACTATGCCGTTACCCGCACTTCGCCCACTGGACATATCACCCGTCGAACACGAGGGCCAGCGCTACGTCTGCCTCCAAGACCCCCAGGGATACATTGAACAGGCGACCCTGCTGACGCCCGCCGCCTTCTTCATCGCCACCCTCCTCGACGGCGGCAACGATGTGGCCGACATCCAATACCACCTCATCAACCAGTTCCCCGGCCAAACCATCCCCGACGAAGACATCACCAGAGTCGTCGAGTACCTCGACGAGCGCGGCTTCCTCGCCACCGAGCGTTTCGAGGCGATCCGTGAACAGGTCGAAGCCGAATTCCGGGCCGCCGACACTCGTCCCGCGCATCTGGCGGGAACAGCCTATCCCGAAGAACCTGAAGAACTTCGGGCGCAAATTGATGGATATTTCACCATGGAGGGAGGCCCCGGAGAGCGACCCCGCCCCGATGCGGGCGGCGGGCCGCCGGCTGCGGGGCTCGTGGTGCCCCACATCGACCTGGCCCGCGGCGGAAGAACCTACGCCCACGGCTATGCTCGCCTGGCCCAATGCGGTAAGCCCAAGACCTGTATCATCTTCGGCGTGTCCCATGCGGCCGGCGATGTGCCATTCATCCTTACCAAGAAAAGCTTTGATACTCCCTTCGGCACACTGCAAACGGATCATGAGCTTGTCGCCCGCCTCGCGGACACCTGCCCGTGGGACCCCTACGGCGACGAGTTCGCCCACCGCACAGAGCACTCTATCGAATTTCAGGCCCTCATGCTCGCCTATCTGTACGGCCCGGACGTGTCCATAGTGCCCATTCTCTGCGCCGCCTTCGGGGACGAAGCGGCCGTCGCCGAACCGCAAAACATCACCGGCATCCCCGAGTTCCTCGCCACATGCCGCGAGATCGTGGCCGAAACCGGCGCCACCGTCATCGCGGGCGCCGACTTGGCCCACGTGGGAAGGCGTTTCGGCGACGACATCGACATCACCGACGAGGTACTCACCGCCGTCCACGCGCGCGACGACGAGGACCTAGCGCACGTGCTTGCCCTCGACCCCGACGCCTTCTACAAGTCGGTCATGCGCGACGGCAACGCCCGCCAAGTCTGCGGACACAAGCCCATCTACAGCGCCATGAAAGCCGTCGACGGCCGCGCCACCCAGGCCGAGTTACTCTATTACGAGCGCGCTCCGGACCCCGTAGGCGGCATCGTCTCCTTCGCGAGCGTGCTCATCTCATAGCCCTGTCCGCGTTGCGGCAATGCCGCGACACGGTTCAGCTCAAGATTAGGAGCGGCTTGAAAGCGGTAGAACCCTATGCTAGAATGCCAACGTCCCCACAGAATAGGCGATGCCATGAACGTCCTTAAACGGTTATCTTCCGCTACTTTAGTTGTCCTGTGCGTCCTGCTTCTTGCGGGGTGCGCGCGAGCCGCCCGTGACACCACGGGATTTGCCCTCGTGGACGAAGCAACCGTCGACGCCTCCTTCGACGATACCTGGCAAGCTGCCAAGGCCGTCCTCCGAGAGATGGACGTCGACATCTATACCCGCGATAAGCGAGGCGCCTTCGTGGCCTTCTCCCGCTCCGGGCGCAGGCTCTTCGTGCCGCAGCGCGTCCAGTATACGCTCAACCTGGAGCCCACGGGCGACGAGGAAACCAGCATCACTGTCGAGACGGTCCGCCAGGTGTATGGCGTCACCCTGTTGACCTACCCCGGATGGCACGACAGAGAGACGACGGAGAGCCAACTGGCCCAGACCATCCTGGCGGCCATCAAGGAGAAGGTCGCCGGGGCTTCACCGGAATCCTGACCAACGGCCTCAATACGCATCTCTAGTTTCTGCCGAACCTTGAGGTGCCCATGGTTATCTCTTTACACCAAACCGCTTATTCATATATATTCCATCGAAACAATAAAACCCCGCATTGTTTGCTTTGGCCCTACCCCGGTGTTATAATCCCTGTGAGATTCCGATGGGCTGAAAGGTTACTCGCATGATTTCGTTAATTGAGGTCAAATGTCCGCACTGCGGGGCCCGGGGACAGATAATGCTCCCGGCGCTCGGGGCGATCATCGTCGGCCCCTGCCCGCAATGCGACGGCCTCGTTGTCGTCTTCTCCGGCAGGACGCTTGCTCTGGACAAGGAAACCATGCAAACCGGATCCACTCAAGAGAAATGCGACCATCTCTTGTCCGTTCTTCAAGGCTTCCTCGAGAAGCGCGTGATAAAGCTCGTCGAAAATGCGGAATCCGGATCCGAAGAATCCGGCAGGCCCTTCAGCGACGAACTCATCGCCCAGGTCGAGTCCGAAGACGTGACGGCGACCTCCATCTCACCCACCGGGGAGTCCGAGGCCCCCATCACGCAGCGCGAATTCGATGACTTCGTGAATATCGAGTTGAGCCTGTTGGACAACTCCGACTACTTCAAGACCATTTTCGAATAGCCGCGACCCCTCCCCACCGCCCTTCATGTTTCACCCCGTCCTCCTCTACGCCTGACGCAAAGGAAAGCTACCTCCCACACGCCCGGCGTGCTTTTCCCCGCACCCAGTGACCTCCCGAATCGCCGCCTGACTCTCCCGTGTCGCCCGGCGCTGCCGGAAGGAATCCCGTCACACGAGTCGCCTCGCATAACCCAACCGGCGGCGCCTTGCGGCAATACGCACGATTCGCTAGGATGCATGTCTCACATCGGCGGTTGGTTGGATCACTGAGGACTAGAAGAGGGAATCATCATGGAAGACATGACACGGAGAGACTTCGTGAAGAAAACGGCCATGAGCGCCGGAGCCGGAGCGGTACTCCTCGGGACTTCCCAGACGGCATGGGCAGGCGCTAACGATCGCGTCCGCGTCGCTCAGCTGGGCATCAGAGGCCAGGGCCGCGGCCACATACGGGGATACAACGAATTGGAGAACGTCGAAGTCGCCGTTATGTGCGACGTAGACGAGAATCTCTTCGAGTCCCGCCTGAAGGAGTTGTTCGACGACAAAGGAATCAAGCGCCCGAGAGTGGAGACCGATCTCCGGCGCGTCATGGAAGACGACTCGATAGACGCCGTTTCTATCGCTACACCGAATCATTGGCATTCCCTCGCGGCCATCTGGGCCTGCCAGGCCGGCAAGGACGTTTACGTAGAGAAGCCTTGCTCGCACAATATGTTCGAAGGCCGAAAGCTCGTCGAGGCCGCGAAGAAATACGACCGTGTCGTTCAG
Source organism: Candidatus Hydrogenedentota bacterium (assembly GCA_963674865.2). Classification (GTDB taxonomy): domain Bacteria; phylum Hydrogenedentota; class Hydrogenedentia; order Hydrogenedentales; family SLHB01. Next base: position 466,527 of record CAXXYE010000009.1, on the reverse strand, counting down.
CACGGAACGCAGATCCGCAGCAGCGCTGCTATTCAAGAAGCCGTACAGAAACTGCGCGAAGGCCTCATCGGTGAGGTCTACATGGCCCGCGGCCTGTGCTACAGATGGCGTGGCTCGATTGGGAAGGAGCAGGATTGCCCCGTGCCCGAAGGCGTGCACTACGACACCTGGCTCGGGCCTGCGCCGGAGCGCCCCTTCAATCCCAACCGATTCCACTACAACTGGCACTACCACTGGGACTACGGCAACGGCGACATCGGCAACCAGGGAGTCCACCAAATGGATGTGGCCCGCTGGGGCCTCGGCGTTGACATGCCCTCCAAAGTCACTTCCATGTCAGGCATGTACCTCTTCGACGATGACAAGGAAGTGCCCAACCTCATCACCAGCGCCTTTGACTATCCCGACGCCGGGGAGCGGGGTCGAATGCTCGTCTTCGACACAAGGCCCTGGTGTACCAACGACGAAAAGGGCGCCAAGGTCGGCGTGCTGTTCTACGGCTCCGAAGGCTACATGGTCATCGATAGCTACTCGCACTACAAAACCTTCTTCGGCAGAAAAGAGGAGCCCGGCCCGGAAAGGAGCGAAGGCGGGAACCACAAGGAGAACTTCATCAATGCCGTCCGGGCGCGCGATGCAAGTCTGCTCAACGCGCCTATCGAGGAAGGGCACAAATCAGCGGCCCTTTGCCACCTCGGCCTCATCTCGGCGCGGCTCGGGCGCTCGCTCGAGTTCGACCCCTCCGAGGAGCGTTTCATCCACGACCGCGAAGCCAACAAGCTTCTAAAACGCAAGTATCGCAAGCCTTTCGTCGTGCCTGAGAAAGTGTAGCCAACCTACATTCGGCAAACAAAGGGAGGCCCCATGAGGGGCCTCCCTTTGCCTCTGGATGGGCGTCCTCACCACAAGATCCCTCCCTCCAAAACGCACTTCTCTCGCGGCCGCATAGCCGGTGGTTGAACCAGGCCACGGCAACCTCCGGGAAGAATGCGGTACGTTCCCACGGTTAAGATAAAAGGAGATAAGCTGGCAAGGGGCCGCGGCCGCCACCAGGTTTAGCCATCCTGTATCAGGCCTGGGACTTCCCGCGGAGGCGGCAGCCTTGAACGCCAAACCGCTTGGAGGGCCGGAAGATGCGGAACACGCTCACCATTGCATCTCTTCTGGTGATAATTGGATGCAGCCTGAAAGGCCAAGCCATGGGCCAATACAACGATTCGCTCACCCCCGCGGAGAAGAACGTCATCGTGCACAAAGGCACGGAACCCGCCTTCAGCGGGGAATACCATAACCATCACGAAAAAGGCGTCTACACCTGCAAACGCTGCGGCGCGCCCCTGTTCTCCTCGGATGCCAAATTCGACTCGGGAACCGGTTGGCCGAGCTTCGACGATGCCATCCCAGGTGCGGTAGCCGAGGTGCCCGACGCCGACGGCGTACGCACCGAGATCCAGTGCGCGAAGTGCGGCGCACACTTGGGACACGTGTTCTGCGGCGAGGGCTTCACCGGCAAAGACACCCGCCACTGCGTTAACTCGCTCTCGCTGAATTTCGCGGGATTGGCGAAGGTCGAGCGCGCCATCTTCGCGGGCGGCTGCTTCTGGGGCGTCGAGTACTACTTCAAGCAAGTCCCGGGCGTGCTGTCCACTACCGTCGGCTACGTAGGCGGAACGAAGGACGGCCCCACCTACGCAGAGGTCTGCGCCAAGGGCACCGGGCATGCCGAGGCCGTCGAGGTGCTCTACGACGCGTCGAAGGTTTCCTACGAGACGCTCGCGCGGCTATTCTTCGAGATCCACGATCCTACGCAGGTAGATCGTCAAGGCCCCGACATCGGAGATCAGTACCGCTCCGCGATCTTCTATCGCAGCGAAGAGCAGCAACAGGTCGCAAAGAAACTCATAAGGCTCCTGGAACACAAGGGATACAAGGTCGCGACGCAAGTGGTTAAGGCTGGACGCTTCTGGCCCGCGGAAGAATATCACCAAGATTACTACACCAGAACCGGCAAGAAGCCCTATTGCCACGTGCGCACCAAACGCTTCTAACGGATCGGCGCCATCTAAGCCGCCCCTCTCAAGGCCGCACAGCGGGAGCCAACCTCATCGGCCTGCGGCGGTTCATTGCTCCATAATTGGCAACCGAACGCGCCAGCGTGCGGCGCCTCTATCTAGCACCAAGTCTATGCTCGAAAAGCTGTTTGACCCTATGAATACGGGCCAGATTACGCTTGGCGCACAGCTTTGCGCCGTAACGTTTTGTCGCCGGGCTCTCGCCAGGCCACGCGTTTTGCTGTTTCTTCTGCCGCCAATGACTTGACGTATGGCAAGAACAGGCCGCCTGCCCGCCAGGGGCGACATCTGCGTTGTAATCGCCCCGGAGCAGGTGGTAGCTTACTCGAAACGGCCCGCGCGCTATCGCGTGCATACTGCGTCTCGCAACAAAGGACGCGTTTTTCTTGGAGGTCTCTTATGAGCGATTTGCAACGTGCCGGAATGTCAAGACGAGAGTTCGGGAAAACGAGCGCGGTGGCCGGACTGGCAGTGCTAGGATTGGGCAAACGAAAGTGGAAACCCAATAGCGACACGCTGACGGTCGGCCTGCTCGGATGCGGTGGCCGCGGCACCCGCGCCGCGATCAACATGCTGGAGAGCGAGAACAACGTTCAGCTTGTTGCCATGGCGGACCTGTTTCAGGACAAACTCGACGCTTCACAAGAGAAGATCAAGAAAGTACTAAGAGAGAAAGAGGGAAACGTCGTCGCGAAATTCGCCCCTGACAAGGAAAAGCGCTTCGTCGGATGGGATGCCTACAAACAGATCCTCGCGACGGATATAGACATCATCATCGAGGGCACGCTGCCCTACTCGAGGCCGAAACACGTCGAGGCCGCGGTGGCGGCGAAAAAGCACATCTTCACGGAGAAGCCGGTAGCCGTTGATCCCGTGGGCGTGCGGCGCATTCTGGCCGCGGCGCGGCGAGCCAAGGAACTGGGCCTGTCATTGGTGGCCGGCACGCAACGCCGACATCAGGGAAGCTACATCCAAACCATCGGCAAGATTCACGACGGCGCCATCGGCGACGTCGTTGCCATGCGCGCATACTGGTGCGGCGCATTGCCCTTCGTCCGGCATCGGCAACCTGAGTGGAGCGACCTCGAATTCCGGATCCGCAATTGGATCAACTACTGCTGGACATGCGGCGACAACATCGTCGAGCAGCACGTACACAACCTCGACGTCTGCAACTGGGTCTTGAACGATCATCCCGACAGCGTCGTCGCCTCTGGAGGACGCTCCTGGAAGCCTCGCGAAGAGCGCTACGGCGACCTCTACGACCATTTCTCCTGCGATTACCACTACGCGAGAGGAGCGCAAGTATTCAGCTTCTCGCGACACTGGAACGGAGCCTACAGCTCCGTCTTCGAAGACGCCCTCGGCGCCAAGGGGCGCAGCTCATGCCGCGATATGCCGGACGATGATGAAACCCGCTACCACGAGAATCCCTACGTGCAGGAGCACATTGACCTTGTCAACAGCATCCGAGGGGACGGGCCGTACCTCAACGAGGGCGAGCAGGTGGCGCACAGCACGCTAACCGCAATCATGGGCCGAATGTCGGCCTATACGGGAAGGCGGGTGTCCTGGGATGAGGCCATGGCGTCGGATTTGAGCCTGGTACCCAAGAAATGGGATTTCAACAAGCCCTATCCCCTCGGGCCGATCCCCGTCCCGGTGTCTGCGTAGATACGAAAGGAAAGAAGAGCATATGGACCGGCGTGATTTCCTGACCACCTGTGCCGCCGCCGCGGGCAGCGTGGCGCTGGCGCCCATGGCACGAGGACAGGAGCGGCCCTCGGCGGGCCCGTTCACCGACGCTCCCCTGAAGATCTCGCTTCCACCCAGCTGGTTTGAGGGCACAATCGAGGAACAACTGAAGCAAATAGCGTCTTGGGGCCTGCCTGCATATGAATGGCTGGGGCCGAAGGGCGACCTGCCCGCCTTGCGGCAGGCCGCTGACGCTCTCGGACTCGAACTGAGCTGCATCCTGGGAGTCGGCGCCATCGCGCCCGGCCAGATGGTGGACCCGGCGCAACATGACCGGCTCTTGGAACAGTTCAAGGAGCGCGTCGCCCTGGCGAAGCAACTCAGGTGCCGGCGCCTCATCGGACTCACCGGAAACACGAGTATCGACGCAACCCACGACCAGCAGACGACGCACGTTATCGAATGCCTGCGCCGACTCGCCCCATTGGCCGAGGAGAACGACGTCGAAATCGTGATGGAGGCCCTCAATCCTCTGGTGAATCACAAGGGATTCTTCCTCACACGAACCGACCAGACGATGATGATTCTCGATGCGGTAGACAGCCCGAACGTCAAGATGTGCTTTGACATCTACCACCAACAGATCACCGAAGGCAACATCATCAGAAACATCACCGAGAACATCGCCCGGATTGGACATTTCCATGTGGGAGACAACCCCGGCAGAAAGGAGCCGGGCACGGGCGAGCTGAACTACCGCAACATATTCAAAGCTATCCACGGCACCGGCTACGACGGATTCGTGGCAATGGAATGCGGCCGATCAGGCACAACGGAAGAAGCACTCAACAAGCTGCTCGACTGCCTCAACTGGTCTTAGATGCGCCTTTGAGTTTGCGGACGCACATAGGCGCCGTCGAACGGCGTACGCCGGCCCCGCGGTCCTGTCCACCAACACCATGGCATCAAGCTTACGGGAAATGGAGTAGCAAGAGATGGCTGACAGCCAGCGGAATGACTTGGGCGCCTTCTCCAAAGATATCAAGGTGAATCCACGCCACAGTCTCCTCTTTCGAGTCCCTTTGATGTTTGGCGGCCTGCTGGTGGCCTTGATCATCGCCATTCTCATTGTAGAGCAGGTGGTGGTCAAACCACTTCTCGAAAGACAGGCCCACGAGCGGATCGCGTTGTCCGGCGCGGCGATTGTCGCCAGACTCGGTCAACGTGTGGCAGTGGCCGAGGCATTGGTCACAGCACTGGAAAATGCCCTCGAACCCCTTCCCCGAAACGTAGACGCCTATAGCTCCGTCTTCGAGAACATCTTGGAGTATGGAGGAACGGGCTCCTATATCGCAGGGGGCGGTATCTGGCCGGAGCCATTCAAGTTCGCTCCGGACATCGAGAGGCGCGGTTTCTTCTGGGGCCGCGATGAAAGCGGCGAACTACAGTACTTCGACGACTACAACGATCCGGCAAGCCCCGGATACCACCACGAAGAGTGGTATGTGCCGGCTAGGTACCTCCAAGATGGCCAGGCATTCTGGTCGAAGTCCTATATGGACCCCTATTCCTATGAGCCCATGGTAACCTGCACCGCGCCGATGAACCTGGAAGACGGCTTCTATGGAGCCGTCGCGATCGATCTGAAACTCGAGGGCCTAAGGGAATTCTTCGACGAGGCCGTAAAGGATGTTGGCGGCTATGCTTTTGCCGTTGACAGGAACGGCAAGTTCTTATCCTTCCCAGACAAGTCAATTGCCGTGAGCTACGGCACTGACGAAAAGGGCCGGCAGACGCAGGAGTTCATCGACGCCAACGAATTGGGCGAAAAGGAACCTCGCTTCCGCCCCATCGCTCAACGCCTGGCCCTCCTCAATGCAAATATGCTCCGTGCGGCGGAGGAGAACGAGAGATATGATCCCGACGTGGCCCGTGCAATCGATACCGATAGTTACCAGATCGACGAAAGAGAGGCCCAGTTAATCGCCGCCGTCCTCGTCGATCCACTGGCACAGGAGGCCCGAAACGCCTTGGACTGTGATCGGCTCACCCTTCCGGACGACCTCCTGCTGCACGAACCTGTGCTGGTGGAGTTCCTCCACGTGCCGCACACCTACTGGAAGGTAGTAACCGTCACGCCACTGCGCCGTGCCTTGGCGAGTTCCATCTCGATCAACCGCGCCTTCCTCATGTCAACCGTCGCCGTGGTGATCTTTGGGATTGTGCTCGCCTTCATGGCCATGCAGCGGATCTTGATGCTCCCCCTTGCGGCGATGACCCATCAACTTCGAGAGGCAACCGCCTCGGGAACAAAGACGGCGGGGCGACTGGCAGTCCCCGTAAAGAGCGAGCTAGGCGTGCTTGCCCACTGGTTTAACACGCGCACAAACCAGTTGGATGAAGCCATGGCACAGTTGCGTCAGTCTCGCGATGCGCTCGAAGAGCGCGTAGCGGAACGGACGCGCGAGTTGACCGACGCGAATGAGAGCCTGAAGCAGGCTATCGAAGAAGCACACGAGATGGCCCTTGCCGCCAAAGAGGCCAGCAAGGTCAAAGATCAGTTCTTGGCAAACATGAGCCATGAAATCCGCACACCCATGAACGGCATCATCGGCATGACGGCCCTCTTGCTCGACACCGACCTGAACCGGGAACAGCAAGAGTTCGCCGAGACCGTGAGAAACTCGGCGGACGCATTGCTGACGGTGGTCAACGACATCCTCGACTTCTCCAAGATGGAGGCCGGGAAACTGGATCTCGAGATCATTGACTTCGACCTCCGCGTCACCGTTGAAGACATGATGGATATAGTCGCTACGCGGGCGCAAGAGAAAGAAATCGAACTCACCTGCTTGATCCATCCGGAGGTGCCCTCGCTGGTGCGCGGGGACCCGGGGCGACTACGCCAAGTCCTGATCAATCTAACTGGAAACGCGGTCAAGTTCACGGAGCAAGGTGAAGTGGCAATCGAGGCCGCCCTGGAAAGGGAAAGCAATACGCACGTCACGATTCGCTTCTCCGTGACGGACACGGGCATAGGCATTTCGGAGCAACAGCGGGCACTTCTGTTTCAGCCCTTCTCGCAGGTGGACGGCACGATGACACGCCGATACGGAGGAACGGGACTCGGCCTGACCATATCGAAGCAACTCGTCGAAATGATGGGCGGCGAGATTGGCCTCGACAGTGAACTGACCAAGGGCTCAACCTTCTGGTTCACCGTCTCCTTCGAGAAACAACCTGCCAGCAAGGAACGATTCGAGCTGATACCTGAGGACATTCGCGGCAGGCGCTTCCTCATCGTGGACGACAACGAGACAAACCGCCACGTTTTGCGCGCCCAGCTGAAGTCCTGGCAGTGCCGCTCTGCAGAGGCGAGCGGCGGCGAGGAAGCGCTAATGAAACTCCGAGCCGCCCTCCAAGAGGGCGACCCATTCACCGTCGCCATTGTCGACATGATGATGCCTGAAATGGACGGGGAGACCTTGGGAAAGAAGATCAAGGAAGATCCTGGCCTGAAGGGCACCGTACTCGTCATGCTCAGTTCGATGGGACAAAGGGGCGACGCGGCCCGCTCGTGCGAGATTGGCTTCGCCGCGTATCTGACGAAACCCGTCAAGCAATCGCAACTCTACGACTGCCTTGTGTCGGTAGCTGGCGGTACGCCTGAGGATAAGGAGGACCAAGCCCGCCCGCTCATAACGAAGCACTATCTCGCGGAGAGCAAGAAGCGCAAGGTCCGAATCCTCTTGGCTGAAGACAACGTGGTGAACCAGAAAGTCGCCCTTGCCGTATTGCAGAAGCTTGGCTATACGGCGGACGCGGTGGCGAACGGCAGGGAGGCATTGGAGGCGCTGGAGGACATCCCGTACGCCCTTATTCTCATGGACGTCCAAATGCCTGAGATGGACGGATTCCAGGCAACGGCGGCCATCCGTGAGCGAGAGCGGGAGACCGGCGCGCACCTCCCGATTGTCGCCATGACAGCCCATGCCATGAAGGGAGATCGGGAACGCTGCCTGGAAGCAGGGATGGACGACTACGTCTCCAAGCCCGTCAATCCCAAAGAACTGGCCAAGACGCTCGCCCGCTGCCTTGCACTTGAGGCATCGGACGAAGAGAAGCCTCGCGGTGGCCACCAAAGCGGCTAACAACTGACAGATCAGCTCGCTGAGCGGATCGACGCGAAGCACGGCTGAAGTCTTACCTGGGCCCCTGGAGGGATAGGTGGTAACGCTTTCCTTGTCCGTTTGGTACACTTAGAGACGAAGAACGACATGCGTTTTGCGGCCATCAGGGAGGTCTCCGGTGAGAGTCTGTGTGATTGCGGCGCTTCTACTCTTCCCGCCTGCCCATCTCCACGGCGCCGAGACAGGAACCCCGGAAACAGCGGCTTCCGACACCGGCAGCCGGATCGCCGTGGTGGAAGTGATGGTCCCGAGCCGGGCGACGCTGGATGCCCTTGTGGATGCCGGATTCGATATCGCCAACGTACGAGACAATACGGCCACGGTATACGCCAAGCCGGAAGAACTCGATGAACTTCGCACACAAGGCCTGACCCTTCGCGTCACCGGCTACCAGCCCGAACGCACCGATACTTGGCTCAAGGCGACCAGCGGCTATCACGATTACACCGGCGTGACACAGGCGTTGGAAACCTACGCCAACGCGCATACCGACATCGCGCGCCTCTACACACTCGGCCAGTCGGCCGAGGGCCGGGAGCTCTGGGCGCTTCTGATCACCGACAATCCGGACGTCGAAGAAGATGAACCGGAGTTCAAGTACGTGTCCACCATGCACGGGGACGAGCCCCTCGGCACCGAATTCTGCCTCCTGCTTATCGACCGGCTCCTCTCCGACTACGGCGTCGAGACGCGCGTCACGGAGTTGGTGGACTCGACGGCCATTTCGATCGTGCCGCTGATGAATCCCGATGGCCGCGAGGCCGGCACGCGATTCAACGCGAATCTGGTCGATTTGAACCGCGCATTTCCGGAGTATCCGGAGGATTTCCCCGGGACACTGTACGACGGCGCTCCCCTGGGCGAGACAAGCCGCCAGCCGGAAGTGGCGCACGTAATGAGGTGGACGGCGGAGAACAACTTCGTCCTATCGGCCAACCTCCACACGGGCGCGCTCGTGGTCAATTATCCCTATGACGACGACGACAAGGGAAGCGTCGACTCACCGTCGCCCGACGACCTGCTCTTCGAGGAAGTATCGCGTCGGTATTCGCAGTACAACGAACCCATGTGGAACAGCACGACCTTCTCCGACGGCATCACGAACGGGGCCGCGTGGTACTCCATGGAAGGGGGCATGCAGGACTGGAACTACCGGTACGTCGCGTGCAATGAGGTGACGCTCGAACTCTCGAACATTAAGGCGCCGCCCGCACCGGAGATCGCCCAGTTCTGGGCCGACAACGAGGAATCGATGCTGACCTACATGGAGGCGGTGCATATCGGCGTGCGCGGCCTCGTAACGCACGCCGCCACCGGCGCGCCCGTCTGGGCCGAGGTGGCCGTCGCGGAAAACACGCAGCGCGTATTCACCGACCCCGACGTGGGCGACTACCACAGGATGCTCCTGCCCGGGACCTACACCCTGACGTTCGACGCAGCGGGATACATCACCAAGACCTATGAAGACGTCGACGTCGCAGATGGAGCCACAACGCGCGTGGATGTGCCCCTATCCGACGGCGACGTGGACGGCGACGGCAGCGTCAACGCCGTAGACGTGCAATACGTGATCAACGCGGCCCTGGGCACATCCGGCCCCTATGAGTGCGATTTGGACGGCGGAGGCGTGACGTCAACCGACGTGCAGTCGGCCGTCAACGCCGCTCTGGCTAAGTTGTAGATCGCTTGAGACGCGCCTCGCGCGGGGGATACCTCTATTCTTCCTTCGCCCAGATCTGGCGTTCGATAAGAGGAATGTAGTCCGACCAAGGCTGGCCCTTCTTGCGAGTCTCTTCGCTGACCCGCTCAAAAGCATCGGCCTGGGCGTCGAGGTTATCGCAGTGATAGAGAACAACCGCCTCGATAGACTTCGGCACAATAGGTGAGCCGTTGACAAGCTCGCCGTGGTGGGCGAGCACGCAATGCATGAGCTGCAATCGCAGCATCTCCGGAAAGCCGTCGATAGCGGCGATACGCACCTCGATATCCTTCGCGCCCATGTACAGATGGCCGAGAAGTTTGCCCTCGGTAGAGTACTCAACGAATAGGTCTTGCGTCATCTCGTCGAGTTTGCCGATGTCGTGCAGGAACACGGCGGCAAGAAGCAGGTCGCGATTAATCGAAGAAAACATCTCGCAGACGCACTCGGCGATGCGGCTCACTTCATAGCAATGCTGGAGCAATCCGCCCGGATACGCGTGATGCCACTTCTTGCCCGCGGCCGCGGCGGTAAACCGCCCCATAAAGACCTCATCATCCAGATAAGACTTCACCAGTGCGCCGAGCCACTCATCCTGAATGCTCTCGAGCCCCGCGCGCAATTTGCCCAGGACCTCACCCGTGTCCTCCGGTTCGGCGACCAGATCGGCACGCGCGTATTCGTCTTCCTTTAAGGGAAGAACCTGCTCCACGCGTATTTGGAGACGCCCCTGGTAGCTCACCACCAGCCCCCGCACGTTCACCACGTCCCCCAATTCGAATAGACGCGCCACCGACGCGGCATTATTCCAAAGGATCCCTCCTATCTCGCCGGTGCGATCCTTGAACACCATACCGAGGAACTTGCCCCCATTCTGCTGCGTGCGCAAGTCCTTGCGAATCGCCACAAAATAGTCATTTACCGCGTCACCTTCCTGCAAGACTTCGACAAATTGAGTCTTTTTCATTCGCGCCTCCGGGAATACGTTAAGAAGATGATGGCAGGTTATCGTTTTCCCAAAGGGTGTTGCAAATCAGTTCTCTATCGTATACGTTGCAGCGGGCTCCGATGCCAAGGCCCAGAGGCAACGCGCCGCCGCGTTGTCATGACAATCCGCAAAGGATACCGCCATGGCCAAACCGAAGACAGTGATGTTGGTAACACGGGAAATGCAGGCGCGCTGCTTCGCCGAGGAAGACTTGGCGAGGATCGACGCGGCAACCGACCTGCGCCCCGCCTCAGTCGAGGACATGACGGAGGACGCACAACAAGCGCAGATCGCGGGAGCGGAGGTCGCGATAACGGGATGGGGGTCGAAGTCCATCAATGATGCCATGCTTGCCGCGGCCCCGGGCCTCAAGTTGGTATGCCACGCCGCGGGCTCGGTAAAGGGCATCGTGGGTGAGGCGTTCCAGGAACGCGGCATCCGTGTGAGTTCCGCCCGGGCCGCCTTGGCCGTAGGCGTCGCGGAATTCGCTTTCGGGATGATGCTCGTATCCATGAAAGGCGTCTGGCAACTGCACGTGGCCACCCTCGCGGGCACATGGGATCGCACCCCGGGCGACCCGTGGATCCGCGAGCCATACGGCGCAACCGTGGGCATTGTCGGCGCGAGCTGCGTAGGCCGAGAGATGATCCGCCTATGCAAAACCCTCCGCCTCGCGGCCATTCTGCTATACGACCCCTACGTCGCGCCGGAACAGGCCGAGTCGATGGGCGTCGAACTGGTTGCGCTGGATGAATTGATGCGCCGCTCGGACGTGGTGAGTCTGCACACGCCGAAGACGGATGAGACGCATCACATCATCAACGGCGATAACCTCGCGCTTATGAGGGATGGGGCGATATTCATCAACACGGCGCGGGGAGCGTGCGTGGATGAGCCAGCCCTCATCGCGGAACTGCGGAAAGGACGCATACTCGCGTGCCTCGATGTGACAGACCCCGAGCCGCCCGAGGCAGGCAATCCGCTTTACGCCCTCCCGAACTGCATCCTCACGCCCCACGTGGCGGGCGCTGTGCGGCAGAACTGCCGGCGGCAGGGGAAACTCGTGGCGGACGAGATCGAGGCGTACGTCAGCGGCAGGCCCATTGAGCACGAGGTCGACCTTAACCGGCACCATCACCTGGCGTAGGCGCCTCTTCGGGATTTTCCAGGGCGGTATTCTCCTCGCCTTCGGGCGCTGCGATCCGGAAGAGAAACATCCGCGGGTCGGCGGTGCGGTAACCATCCAGCGCGCCCCAATGGACGGCGTAGGCCCCCGGCTCCAGAGGTTCGAGCGGCCGCAATCGCAGGAGCAGCTTCTCCGGTGGATCGACGGGCGCGACGTCGATGGGCAGGGGCTCGTCCTTCGTCAGGATCTCCCGCGTATACGGCTCGCCGCCCGGCTCCTGCAACGTAACCTCGATGAGATGCATCCGGCAGAACTGCGCGTCATAGGCCGGCTGCATCTTGTGCGCGATCAGCATAGGCTCCGGCTCGGTTATGGCCAATTGGATCTGGCGGCGCGTGCCATAGACGATGCGGTTGTCGGTGGTGACAAGCTGCTCCGGCTCCACCCAGTCCGTCGGGAGGTACTGGAAATCCTCAAAGAGGTACACCCCCTTATCCTGCGGCAATCGCCAGAGCGACACGCTGGTGGCCTGCACGCGGCGGCCCCGAGGCGTCAACTCAAGACGGCCCGAGGTGTATCCGGTTTTCATGAACCGGAGCGTGATAGGCCCCGGGGGAAAGAAGACGGTGTACTCGCCCAGTTCCCCCGTTAGGGCCTGTGTCCGCGTTCCCTCGATTTCAACGGCCACGCCCGGAAGCGGCTCTCCCTCGAGGTCAACCACAGTCCCATGAATCATGCCGCGATTACATCCAGCTAGCGCCACGGCAAGCAGGCCAACGCCCATCCTGAGAAGCCAGCCGCTCCGCACGCCAAGGGCGGCGGTTTCGGCCGGCTTGAAGATCTTCGCGCAAGACGCGCGGCGCCGTGGACGTGTTCCTCTCATCTCTGCTATTGCCTCAATTCCGCTCTAATGGTGCTCAGGATGATCCGTGGCATGCGAATGATCATGGAAATGCCCGGCCTGGTGCATCCGGTTGTGAAGTTCACGGTAGGCGCCTGTCAAGACGAGGCGCATCCGCTTGTAAGCCTTGTCCTCGGCGCGAATCCCCATCGTGTCCAGGTAAGCCAGCGCCCCTTCAATCTGCTCGAGGATCGTCACGGCATCGGCCTTCGCGAAGAAGGGGCTTCCCGCGACGGGCGCCATCACCGGCGATGAATGCGCCGCGATGATCTCCGGCATATCGGTGTACCGGCCGCGCACGATGAGCGCGAGCCACGCGCTGCGCTCCACCTTCACCGACCAGTGCCCTTCATCGCTTCGGGAACGCACGGAGCGGCTCTCGATGATCTCGCCATTGCTGATGAGTTCGACGCGCGTCATGGGAATCGTGACGCTCGCCGCCTGCCACGTGACATCCACCGTGCCGCCGCCGCGCTTCATCTTGATCCACGTGCCTGCCGGCTTCCCTTCCACGGCGAACTCCAGCAGCGGGCCATAGGTGGCAAACGTTTGGCCCGAGCGCACCGCGTCTTTCCAAGCTTCGTAATCGAATGGACGGCCGCGCGCAATCTTCGCGTACGTGCGCACCGTCCCGACGGCCGTCGTGGCCGACATCTTATCCGTGCCCGCCACGGCCGGCACGAAATAGCCGCAGTTGAGGTAGCGGTACCAATCGGACAGGGAGTAGGGGTCGATGCCGCCGTACAAGTTGCCCCAGGAGGTCATCTCGATGGCGTCGATATCGCCGTGGATCAAGGCCGCGGCGTGCTCCGCGCGCGGATTGGGGAAGTGGGGCAGCACCACCAGCCCGCCCTGCTTCCTGCATTGACGCGCCCACTCCGCCAGCAGGATCTCGACGGGATCGCCGAGGGCCGATTCATCGGGGCCGCCCGTCGTCATGGGCGCGATGATGTTGCCTTGATATCCTAAGAGCGAAATATGGCCGAGAACATGCTGGCGGTTCTCGCTGCCGACGCGGACGAGATACTCGCCATCACCCCCCGCCTCCTTCGAGCCGAAGGTCGTCCTGCCGTCGAAGTCGCCCACATTAGTCATCAACTCGCCCCATTGACTCGCGAGAAGATTGACAACGTTCACGCCCTCGGCGGCGCCTTCGAGACGGGCCGTGGATGGCGACAGGAAATGAACGTGCGTGTCGGCGGTAACCCATCCCCGCTCGCGCCAGGGAAGGACTTTCTCGACGCTTAAGGTCAATCTCTTCGTGCCCGGAGTGACTTCAAGGACCTTGCGCACAGGTTTGATTTCGAAGCCTTTGCTTACTTCGATGTACACCTTGCCGAGCGGCAGATCGATAGACGTTTCACCGGGAATATACGCGCAGTAATGGAGTCCCTGGTTCAGGAATTCCGGACTGTAGTCCTCGAACCAGGCCGCATTAGGCACGCGGTGACGATCGAGCGGCGGCAGGTATTCCCCTGCCTCGCCATGGACGTGCAATTTAACGGCCACCGGCTTGCGGCCATCCTTCTCGACAACGCGCAGCATAACGCGCTGCGTCGCCGGCTCGATGGGCGTCAGCGGGCCGCGCGCCGCCGCGGCCACCTTAGCCGCCGGGACAACCTTCCCGCCAGGCAGGTGAAAGCGGGCGTCGGGATGCGCCGTATACTCGACGAGGACCTCGCGCGATGAGAGCTCGGGCGGCTTGTTATTGTACGTCTTCGCCCATGCCTCGTTCGGATACAGCATGCGCGGCCGGGCCGAGATGACTTGGCCCAGATCGAGTTGAATCTGGCTCAATTGCCCCCGGGAATCGAGCGTAGGATCGAATGCCGTGCCCTTGGGCAGGCGGAACATGGCCTTCCGCCGCCGCTCCCAGCGAAGCGGCATAGCCGATGCCTTGCCCGCCGCAACGCCGAAGACCAGCACCCATTTGCCCTGCGGCTCGAAGCGGAATCCCGCAATAGCCTTGCGCGGATGGGGATTCTCCCAGGCCCAGAGCCAATTCGTCCAAGGGAGGATATCAGGATGGCACGCCCGCGTCTGCGACTGGCCCCAAGGCAAATCGGGGAATCCCGGCTGCTCATGATGCGCCGGGACGGGATGCGGCTTGCGGCAGCCCACCGCCGCGAAGCAGTTCTCCCCCCAGCCACGGGAGGCCATGCCGACCTCGAACCGCCGCCGAATGGCCGCGCGGGCCTCCGAGCCATCGGCATAGCAGATGACATAGTCAGCGACCTGCTCCTTGAGCCGGCCCGCGCCGCGCGTCGGCGAGATGACGCCATGCTCGTTCCATTCGAGGGGCTCGGGGGCCGTCGTGTGCATGAACACCAGCCACTGCGCCTTCGTGGGCGCCGTCGTGACGGAAAGCGGCGTATCCTTGATGCACGCAACGCGTCCCACCTCGAAAGGCAGCCCCCAGCACGTACAAGCGCCCGACGGCGCATGCGCCAAGTTCTCCTTCATCTTCTCCGGGATATCCACCCCGGCCAGGCCCTTCAACGTCGTGTTGCCCTTGAATACAAGCGGCTCAAAAAGGGGTGAGTGAGGTCCATCATGAATGGAAGGCATGCGTCATTTCCTCCCGCTGCGTGTCCCGCCGGGGCCGCTGAACGACCTCAGCGCTATTGCGAAAACGCCTTCGCGTCCGAATCGAAATTCACCATGCCCGCGTCGGACAGCGGGTGGTCGGCCACGCGCGCGAGAATCTGCGCGGGCACCGTCAGAATATCCGCACCGGCCACGAGAAGCTCCGAGAGCTGCGCGAGGTTTCGCACGCTGGCCGCGAGGACTTCCGTCTTAATATCGTAATTGGCGAAGATAGCCGCGATCTCTCGGATGAGCCTGACGCCCGCGTCCTTGCGCCGCCCGCCGCAGGCAACGTACTCCGTGTTGGCCGTGTGCTGATCGCCCCGAGCGTCCTTGTGATCCTCGATGTGGTACAGGGAGTTCCCCGAAGGCCGCTCCGGCATGTCATTCTTGTACATATAATCCGCGAGACGGCCCAAGAAGGGACTCACGCACATCGCCCCGGCATTCGCGGCCCAAAGGGCCTGCGTCGAGTTGAACACCAGTGTCGCGTTGGTGCGGATATCCCGCTCCCACAACTGCCGGATCACCCTAAGTCCCGTCTGCGGATCGTATGCCTTGTCGAGCGCGGCGTATCCGCCCACCGGCACCTTGACGATGGCGTTCTCCCCGAGCGCCGCAAGCTCCTCCGCCTGCGGAATCATCTTCTCCGGCGTGACCTCCGTCAGTTCGAGACTGACGGGGCCCGGCGCCACGGTGCGCAAGATCTCCGTGAGGATCGCCTTGGCCTCTTTCCATGAACTTGCGCCTGCCTTCTTGAGCAACGTGGGATTGGTGGTAACGCCATTGATGATGCCTGCCTCGAAAAGAGGCCGGATCTCGTCGATCTTCGCCGTATCCGCGAAGATTCGAGGCGCTCTTGGCGCGGGATGCGCCAGCGCCTTGCCCTCCGCGATAGCGTTGACTTCAGGCATCGCCCGCCGCCGCTGGATCAACGCCGCTGACAGCGTTTGGACATCAAACATGACGTACCTCTCCTTACATCCCGCCTGCGAGCGATCATCTATGAAATAAGGCCGCGCCGCCGCCGGGCTTTCCCGAAAAGCAGCGGCGCGGCGTATCCGGATTCCGTCGTGCCTACTGCGCCGCCATGAACTCGGCGCTGATGCGGGCGCTTTCAAGTGAGTCGCCCGGACAGGTGTCCTGCTCGACGATATACCACTCCGTACCGGCTTCCGCGCCGGCCGCGAATATGGGCGCCCAATCGATGATGCCCTTGCCGACTTCGGCGAAGGTCGGATCATCGCCCGGAGTCATGTCTTTGATGTGCAGCAGCGGGCAGCGGCCCTTCAGCTTATTGATCTGCGCCAACGGATCCGCGCCGCCGAACTTCACCCAGTATGTGTCGAGTTCCGAGCCGAGATTCTCCGGCTGGGCCGCGCCCAGGAGTATGTCGAGGATGTACTCGCCGTCATATTGCTCGAACTCGTGGTTGTGATTGTGGTAGCTCAGGCGAATGCCCGCGCTGAGGAGCTTCGCGCCCCCCTCGTTCATGGCCTCACCGCAATTGATCCAGCCCTGCTTATCGGCCGTCAAGGCGCGATCGATGCCCGGCACCACGACGTGCTTCATCCCGAGCGTCTGGGCCGTCTCGATGAGTTTGTCCACGTCCTTCGTGGCGTCACTGAGCCCAACGTGGCCCGCGACGGCCGTGAGGCCGACGTCATCCAGAATGGCCTTGAACTCGGCCGGGGAAAGGCCGGCGGTGCCCGCCAGCTCGACGTTGTCGTAGCCGATCTCCTTGACGCGTTTGAGCGTCCCGGCGGCGTCCTCGCTCATGTGATCGCGCACGGTGTAGAGCTGCAACGCGAATGGAATGCTGCCCATCTCAAGATCTCCTTCTTCAGATTCAGTTACAGATTCTCAGCCAGAAAATCGAAGCTGGCGCGGACGCTGTCAAACACGTCCCCGTCGCACTTGTCCTGTTCATAGATGCACCATTCCACGCCCGACTCCCGCGCCGCCGAGAAGATCGCGTCCCAATCGAGCAATCCCCGGCCCAATTCGGCGAACCGCACATTGCCTTCGGCGTCCTTCCCGTGCGTATCCTTGACGTGGATGACCGGACACCGCCCGGCGTACTTGCGGATATAGGCCGCCGGATCGGCGCCGCCGTGATGCACCCAGGCCGTATCGAGTTCCGCAAAAAGATGCTCCGGCGACGTCTCCTCGTAAAGGATGTCGAGTTTGCAGCGCTCATCGCCCGGATACGTCTCGAACTCGCCCGCGTGGTTGTGATACGAGAGGCGCATCCCGGCGTCACGAAGCTTCGCGCCCACGGCATCCAGCCGCTCAGCGCCGCGGAGCCAGTCCTCGAGCGTCTCCTTACAGTCGCGCATCATACCGCCCGGAGCCACGTCGAGCGAGCCCACCGTCTTCCAGAAGGCGACGGTTTCGTCGAACTCCTCCTCGAAGGGCTCGATGCTGACGTGCGCCGCGACGGCCGTGAGGCCCGCGTCATCGAGGGCCTTGCGAGCCTCCTCCGCGGGCAGTTTCGGCATCCCGCTCCACTGGACGTACTCGAATCCGGCTTCGCGAACGCGCTTCAGCGTGCCCGGCAAATCTTCCTTCGCCGGCTCACGCACCGTGTAAAGAATCATGGCGATTTTCGGCGTACCCATGGCAGAAACTCCCCTTCTATCACCGCAATACAAAACAGTCGAACGTCCCAGCCCAGTCGTTGGAATGCCCAAACGAAATGCCGCCTCAGCGGGCGTCAAGGATAGCCACCCGCCGCCCCCCCGATCAAATCAGCCAGTGTTCTGACTCATAATTGACGTTGCTTATCCGTAGATGAAGAAGCGTCAAGAAGAAGCGAAAAACGGGGACTGACACAAGCGGCGCGAAGCGAAGACGTGTCTGTCCCTGCTTTTCGATACGACTGGAACGCCCAAAAAGGCCTGGATGAACGCGCCGTCGCGACGCGCCCTGCGCGGATATCAACCGCGGAAAGTCTTATCTCCCACAGGCCCGTTCTTCTCTGCGCAACTCCGCGATCTCTGCTTCTCTGCGTTCAGGTTCCCCCAACGCGGAGTCGCAGAGCGCGCAGAGCTACGCTGAGTAATTCCGTCCGGATGTCGATCCTTCCTCTGTGCCGGAGCCGATTCAGTGTTCATCTGTGTCCATCCGTGGCCTGTTCTTTATTGGAAAGCCGCCTTCCGGACACGGCGCCCGGCCACCGGGCGTGAAACGTGAGATTTCCCCGGCAGTCTGCTATCCTCCGTCCCGGCTCGAAGCGAACTCGGTTCGAGGCGTTTAAGGGAGGCTGACATGAGGACTGTCGCGACGCCTGTAATATCCATTCTCCTCGTCGTATTGCCGGCTGTTTTCCTTACGGCATGCAGCGGCCCCAAGCCGTCTGGCGTATCAGAGACGCCCGCGCCGTCGCCGGATAGCGCCCCTCAGGCCGGAGACACGGGCCAAGAGGAGAGCGCGGGCTTGCTCGCGGACGGAGCTACCGCCCCCGCCACGCCCGCCGTCGGCGACTGGCTCATTTCGCGGCTCCCCGCCGAGATGGCCCACCTCAATCCTTACACAAGTACCGACGTCTACTCCTCGGACGTCAATGAGTTGGTCTTCGACTCGCTCTTGGACAGGGACAACGAGACGCTCGAGATGATCCCCCATCTCGCCGAGTCCTGGACGATCTCGGAAGACCACCTCACCTACACCTTCAAACTCCGCGAGGGCGTCACCTTCACCGACGGCGTCCCACTTACCGCCGCGGACGTCAGGTTCAGCTTTGCCACCATGACCGCGCCCACGACGGACGCGCCCCATTTGCGCAACTACTACCGTGATGTCGCCGCCTGTGAGCAGATAGACGACTACACCATCCAGTTCACCTGCACCAAGCCCTACTACCGCCACATCGTCATGCTCGGCGGTATGAGCATCATCCCCAAGCACATCTATCAGGAAGGCGACTTCAACAACCACCCCAACAACCGCAATCCCATCGGCTCGGGACCCTATATCCTCGAACGCTGGGACACCGGCCAACAGGTCGTTCTGAGGCGCAATCCCGATTACTGGGGCGTTGCCATCGGCAAGACGCCGTATTTCGACAAACGCCTCTACAAGATCATCCTGGACGATAACGCCGCCTTCCAGGTCCTCAACCGCGGCGAAATGGACGTCATGAGTTTCCGCCCCGAGGATTGGGTGAACCGCGCGGCCAGCGCCAAGTTCACCGAGAGGTTCAACAAGATCGAGTACTACCGGCCCTCGTATTACTACATCGGCTGGAACAGCCGCCGCCCCCAATTCGATGACAAACTCGTGCGCCGCGCCCTCACCATGCTTCTCGACCGCGAGTTGATCCGGGAAACCATCTATCTAGGCTACGCAAAACCCGTCACCGGAAACTTCATGCCGGGAACCCCGGAGAATAATCCCAACGTCGAGCCCTGGCCCTTCGACGCCGCCGCGGCAAAGGCCCTCCTCGACGAGCAAGGATGGGGCGATTCCGACGGCGACGGCATCCGCGACAAAGACGGCGTCCCCTTCTCCTTCGAGATGCTGATCGTCAACACCAGCACCACGGCGGAGCAGACCGCCACGATCTTCCAGGAGGAGTTGCGACGCGCCGGCATCGACATGCACATCCGCTCTCTCGAGTGGGCCACCATGACCCAGAGCGTCGACGAGCGCAAGTTCGACGCCGTGATGATGGGATGGTCCATGCCCCCCGATCCCGATCCCTTCCAGGTGTGGCATTCATCCCAGGCGGACGCCGGATCGAACTTTGTCGGCTTCCGCAACGCCGAGGCCGACAGCATTATCGAACAGGCGCGCGTAGCCTTCGACCGGCCCACGCGCATCAAGCTCTACAACCGGTTCCACGAGATCGTCCACGAGGAGCAGCCCTATACCTTCCTCTTCTGCACCAAGGCGCTCCTCGCCGTCGACCGCCGCGTCCACGGCATCAAGATCTACCCCTACGGCCCCGACTCTAGCGAATGGTTCGTCCCCGAAGAACTCCAGCGATACCCCTGAACCGCCTTCTTCGCAGCCGGCGATGGTAAGCCCTGTCGAACGGGCGCTTCATGCTAAGCGCCCGTCGTTACGGTCTTGAGCCTAGTCCTCCTTTCCCGTTACACTAGGATCC
This sequence comes from Candidatus Hydrogenedentota bacterium, assembly GCA_963674865.2. Taxonomy (GTDB): domain Bacteria; phylum Hydrogenedentota; class Hydrogenedentia; order Hydrogenedentales; family SLHB01. Next base: position 446,160 of record CAXXYE010000009.1, on the reverse strand, counting down.
GGCGGAGGACATCCACTCTGTTCCTGGTGTTCTGACTCATAAGTAACGTTGCTTATCTGCAGATGGAGAAGCCCCAAGAGGAAGCGAAAGACAGGGACTGACACAAGCGGAGCGAAGCGAAGACGTGTCTGTCCCTGCTTTTCGCCCATGCAAAAAGGAGACGGCCATGGAATGGAAACTCAGGATCAGTCTTTGGGCCGGAGCCGGACTGACGATAATGTTGCTCACTGCGTTGAGCCCATCTGTCGTCCGCGGATACGCCGTAGTGGATGGCGGCGGACACTGGCCCTCGGATTGGCCCCCGGAACTTGAGCCGTTTCGGGCGCGAGCCACATCGTCATGCTCTGGCTGGGCCAACGGCACGCCCATAAACGAGGCCATCTACGAGTTCTCCTTTCGGAGCCAAGAGGAGTTTGCTGAAGCTTGGCCCGCTCTTCTTAGGATCAAGAGCAAGGGAGGCACCTTGGGACTCAGCAGATGCGCTCCCACATCCGCCGGCGTGAGGGACACGGCTCCTCAGCGGAGCGAGCCGCGGGTGATGATCCTCACGGCGCCGTGGCAGGTTGGGAAAGTGAACGGCGCCCCAATGGACGACACGCCGCCCGTGCCGATGCAACAGCGCAGCCTTCGCTTGCCGGACGGAACAGTCCCCAAATGCGTCGGGAGCCCATGGCTGACGGACGGCCCCGACGAGGGATGGATCATTGTCGACCTCGATAAGGACTTGCCCGGCAATCTGGAACGGTATCATCTGGAACGTGCGCGCACTGACCTCGTGCTCTACGTAGACGGTGACATCATCAACATGAACAACATCCAGATTCCGAAAGACACCCCCATCATCGACCGCCGATTCGACGGCAATTGAGGAACTAGTGGCCGCCGTTACAGGCGGATCCCGGTAAGAGGCATCCGACAGTGCGCCCCTCATCACTCGTCGCTGGTGAGCCATGCCTTCGTGAAGCGAGCAAGCGTAATCGTTTCTAAAGGATGTTCTTCGCCGCGTTCGTAAAGGCACAGAACCGTCCCATCCTGAGTCTCTGCAAGATCGGAGTAGGCCGACGGCCCCGCGTGGAGCACTTTGGCCACCGGCCATGTGTCCCCGTCATCGTAACTCGCCCGCACCGTCATGCGCTCCCGCTCATCGCTCGCGGGATTCGAGAAGAGCAGCATGCCTTTGCCGTCCGCGCCCTGTACGCCCAGGCAACTTGCCTGGCAAACCGGACACGGGAGACTCTCGTCCTCCCGCATTGGAGGCCACGTCAGGCCCCCGTCCTCACTGATGCTGACAACCCGCCGGCCCGTGCCCAGGTAATTACGCATGTTCAGATAGAGCCGCCCATCAGCAAGCTGTGCCGCGGTACACTCGTTGGTTTTCGCCTCGGCGCTGCCTCCCATATGCCATGTTGCGCCCGCGTCATCGCTGTAGAGAATGTGCGAGTGCCATGTGTCGTGATCCTCGGACAGCGAGTGATCACACGGCACGATCAACCGGCCGGAATCGAGTTGTACGCCGTGCCCCGGGCCCGTCGCATACCACCGCCAATCAGGCATGCGCGTGTCCTCGGAAATATCGACAGGCGGCGACCACGTTTGCCCGTCATCCGTGCTGCGGCTGAGCCAAACCGTCCGCGGCGGCGCCTCGCCCCGCCCGATCATAGGCTCCGTCACGTCGCCGTCATTCTTCGTGATCAGCAGCCACACGGTGCCCGTGCTCCTATCGACCACGGGGGCCGGATTCCCGCACGTATCGCCGTTGCCCCGCGCCACCACCTGCACCGGCCCCCACGTCGCGCCATGATCCGTACTGCGCCGCAAGAGGAGATCGATATCGCCCGAGTCGCCCCCGCTCAACCGTCGCCCCTCGCAGAAGGCCAGCACCGTCCCCTTTATCGTCACCACGAGCGCCGGAATTCGGTAGGTGTGGTAACCTCCTTCGCCCGAAACATACAGCGGCGCCTCCACCGGCGTCCCATCGCTCTCGGTCATGACGTCTCCCTCTGCTCCAAAGGCCATCTGCGTCCAAACGGCGATGGCCGCCACGCAAAGCAATCCAGCGATACAGAAAACTGGGGACACGTACCGACCGCCGGACTTCTCCAAGTTCGGGCCAACCACGTGTCCCCAGATGCTAGTAGCACTCAACAACCTGAACGCCATTATTTCAGTTGGATCTCCCAGAAGTAACACTGCCGCTCGAAATTATCCGTCTCGGGACAATACAGACACCGGTTCGGCCCAAGCACCAACTCGTGAGGCCGGCAGATCGTCGTCTTCCGCTTGGCGTCATAGGCGGGGCCGTACGACACCATATCGCCCGTCGCGAGGTCGTAGGAGAAGACCTCGCTTGTGATGTACTTCCCCGCGATGCCGTAGAGCTTGCCCCTCGTGGGCTGGCTGAGCGCGCCGAATCCCACGCTCGCCGCAGGTTTGGCGATCATGTCGATACGCGTCTTTCGCGGATCGAGGCGCAACAAAGCCCCCGTGCCAGTGCCCATGTAGAGAAATCCATTGCCGCCGTTTACGAAACTGTCGATATAGGTGTCACGCTTCTCATCATCGCCCGGAATGGCCACATCCGTCCACGTCACCTTCTTGCTCTTCGGACTGTACTTGAGCAGGAAGATCCGCTCCACCCCGGGATACTGCGCGTAGGCCGACCAGCAACACCCGTCATCATCAACACAGACTTGATGCGGCCAGTGCGCGATATACTCATTAAACAGGAGCTTCCGCTTTTCGATATCCCACCCGAAGAAATGCCCGCACGGAAAGGTTGCCCCGTAAATGATGCCGCGCTCGTGATCCACGTCGATATTCTGAACGTAATCGTGCGCGACGGGACGCCCCAGAAACTCGTACGCGTCCTTCCGCGGATCGTAGCGGAACAGACGCCCGCCCGGCGCTTCCGCGCGCTGCTTGACGTCCACAAGAGACGCCGTACCGAAATAGAGATTCCCATCCGGCCCCACCTGAAGGCCCCGATGGATCTTGACCTCCTCCTTCTCTCTGAGCGGCATGAAGCCCTTCGACTTGAACTTCTTCGTCTTCGGATCGAACGTCCACAAGAGATCCCCGATGAAGCTCGTGAAGCCGCACCACACCACGGGATAGCGCTTGTCGTAGGCGACGCCCGTAAAATGGATGTCGTACTTCTTGGCCTCCTCGGCCATCACGCCCTCATCCTGCGTAGCCTCCACCCCCATCTTCCGGCGATCGAATTCGCGGACGCAATAGCCGCGACTCACCGCGCGGGAAGTTCGGATGGTTCGAGAAGCCGTCGATTTTGCCTTCCCCTGTTTTGCCTGCATAAGTCCTTCCTTTTCTTGCTTGCATCGCATTGTGCCAAAGCCATCAAGGAGAAACGCTGCACGTGCCAGCTCCGTTCCGAAAGCCCCCCGGAGACACAAGCCCAAGGCCCGCGGCCCGGACGGCGGGGCGCATTGTAGCCCATCCCTTCTGTGAATGGTAGGAAGTGTGAGCATTCTCGATCACCGGCCACCGGCGATGAAGTTCGACGTCATCCGCGTGGCCGCGTATTATTCCCCCATGGTTCAGGACAGCGTCAATCTCGTGGTTATCCTCGGCCCCACGGCTTCGGGCAAGACCCGGCTGGGCGTGCGCGTCGCCCACGCCTACGGCGGCGAGATCGTATCCGCCGATTCGCGCCAGGTGTACCGCGGCCTCGACATCGGCGCGGGGAAAGATCTCGCCGAGTACGACATCGACGGCGCCCGCGTCCCCTACCACCTGATCGATATCTGCGACCTGGACGAGGAGTTCAGCGTCTTCGCTTACCAGCAGCGGTTCTACACCGTGTTCGAGGACCTCGCCGCCCGCAACGTCCTCCCCGTGGTTGTAGGCGGCACGGGCCTCTATATCGAGGCCGTCCTGAAAGACTACCGCATGGTGGAAGTGCCGGAGAATCCCGAATTGCGGGCCGCGTTGGCCTCAAAGCCCATGGAGGATCTGGCCGCCCGTCTTCTCGAACTGAAGGGCCGCGTGCACAACGTGTCCGACCTACGCGACCGCGACCGCCTCATCCGCGCCATCGAGATCGCCGAATTCTCGCAGGCGCATGAGCCGCCGCCCGCCCCCGATATCCGGCCCCTCATTCTCGGCACGCGCTGGCCGCGCCAGGAACTCCGGCGCCGCCTCCGCGAGCGGCTGGCCGTGCGCCTCGCGCACGGCCTGATCGAGGAAGTCGAGGGCCTGTTGGCTAAGGGCACGGCATGGGACAAGCTCGACTTCCTGGGCCTCGAGTATCGATATGTCGCCAGCTTCCTTCGCGGCGAAATGCGCTCGCGCACCGAACTGTTCGACAAGCTCGCCATCGCCATCGGCCAGTTTGCCAAACGCCAGGAGACTTGGTTTCGCCGGATGGAGCGGCGCGGCTTCACGATCCACTGGATCGACCGCGCGGATTTTCGTGCGGCGAGTCCAATACTCGAACACGCGCTTGGAAAACCCATCCGTGAAGGGTGATCGAAGGAACATGGCCCCCATCGATGCCTACCTCGACAAGCGCGCCGACCTTGCCTCACGGCCGTTGATCGCCCGTTCCCTTACCGATATCGACCAGGTGGTCGTCATTCCCGCCCTGGCCGAACACGCCCACCTGTTCGACACGCTCGACTCCCTTGCCCTCAATCCGTCCACCGACCTCGCCCACACGCTCGTTATCTGTGTGGTGAACCAACGCGCCGATGCCCCCCAGGCCTGGGCCGACGACAACCAGCGCACTCTAGCCAAGCTGCGTGCGATGTCCGGCGCCGACACCGGACTTCGCCTCGCCTATGTCGATGCGGCCTCGCCCGGCCGCGAGTTCGGCCCGAAGGACGGCGTCGGCCTCGCGCGAAAAATCGGCATGGACCACGGCCTCGCCGTCCTCCGCGAGTCACGCTCCCACGTGAGGCTCCTGTTCTCGCTCGATGCTGACACCCGCGTCGAGCCGGGCTATCTCCGCGCCGTACGCCGCTGGTTCGAGGAGCGCAATACCTGGGCCGGTGTAATCTCCTATGCCCACCCGCTGGAAGGCACGGATCGCGAACGCGCCGCCATCCTCTGCTACGAACTCTACCTGCGCTACCACGTGCTCGGCCTGCGCTACGCCCGCTCCCCATACGCCTTCCATGCCATCGGCTCCACCATCGCCTGCCGCGCCGAGGCCTATGCCGCCGTCTCAGGCATGAATCGCCGCCAGGGAGGCGAGGATTTCTACTTCCTCCAGCAACTCGCCAAAACAGGCGGCGTCGAGGAGATAACCTCGACCACCGTGTTCCCAAGTCCGCGCCCATCGGAACGCGTTCCCTTTGGAACAGGCCCGCGCGTGCGCCGCTTCCTCGATGCCGCGCAGGACGAGTACCGCCTGTATCATCCCGACGGCTACGAAATCCTCAAAGACTGGCTCAACCACGTCGCCGCCAATCTCGACAGGCTGGCTGATGAACTACTTGGCTCTGCCGGTGGCATTGCGCCCGCCTTGCGGCTATTCCTCGAGGAACAGGAATTCCCCCGCGTTTGGGAAAAGCTCCGCGCCAATGCCCGCGATGCCGCCGCGCTACATGCTCAGTTTCTGAGGTGGTTTGACGGATTCCGCACCATCAAGCTCATCCACTTCCTCGAAGGACACGGCTTCCCCCGCCAAGAAATGTTCGCGGCCATCGCCCTACTCATGCAACGACTCGGCGTCAATGCTCCGCCCGCGTCGCCTCGCGACCTTACCGCCCAAGAGAACTTGCTCCAATACCTGAGACACCTTCAAACGAGCGCGGCTGGTGGCGCCCCCACCTGCAAAGACCGCCGCCGTCTGCTTGAATAGTCCCATCTTCAACCGTTTTCCCTTATGCGAACGCCAACAGGGGATATAATGCCCGGGGGTCAACAGACACGCGCCATGACGTCCTCCCCCGTGGTATGATTGAAGCTCTCTCGAGCGAAAAGAACCAACCGGGTCAGGCCCAAGGACCTTCTGTGATGCGACGATCTCAGCGCTACGCGTTCTCCCTGATGGTGATGATGTTGGCGACGTGTACGCTCCCTCAGGGCGAAAACACCGGGAGCGCAACCGTCGAACCGCCGCCTCTCCCGGGCAAGGGCCCTGCCGTGGCGGCAGTCCTTCCGGCCCCGCCTGAGCAGCCGCCCGCCGAAGCACCGAGACAAATGGATGAAGTCCTGGCCGAACTCGACGCATTGCGCGGCGAAGTCCGGGAAATGAGAGACGTACTCGACATCTATGTCGACAATCTGCTTGAAGAACTCCGCGCCCAGAACACCCTCTTGCGCGAGGAGATTGCCCGCCTGCATGCGCTGTCCGCGCCGAGACAAACACCCGAAGGCTTGTGGATTCCCAGGCCCGAGTTCGATGACGCATTTCCGCCGCCGCAGCCGGAAGCCCCCGCGCCCATGCCTGAACCTGCGCCGCCTGCATTATCGCCCGAGCTGGCGCCCCCCGACGCCATGCCCCCGGTGCCGGCGGGCCAGTTCTGGCAACAAGTCATCGCCGAATGGGGCCGCACGCCCGAGCAAGCCGCGAAACTCGGCGAGGGCGCCGTTTCCCTGAAGGCGCAGGTGATTCTCGTATCCCAAGACGCTACCGACGACGACCTCATCGGCTTGGGCCGCGATCTACGACGCCGCTTCGATGAATTCGACAACATCCACATCGAGGTCTTTGACGACGCCGACGCGGCCAAGCGCTATGCGGAACAGCAGGCCATGACCTTGGAGCACCGTGTTCTAAGCGTCTCCAAGTACATCGAGTCGGGAAACGACGTGATCCTGTTGACGCGCGGCGGAACCGTCAAGCCTGTCGAGCTAACGCAATGAGTCAAAGTTGAACCGTCTGTACTGAACAAGAGGAAGCCACAAAGAGACGGAAAATGGGGACTGTCCCAAGCGGAGTCCGCCGCAGGCGGACGCAGACGGGACTGTCCCTGATTTCCTAAACCTCCTCGATCACGTGTACGGACGGCAGCTCACGATAGCGCTCTTCGTAGTCCAGCCCGTATCCCACCACGAACACGTCCTCGATGGTGAAGCCTACGTAGTCGGCGCAGACTTCCACCTCGCGGCGTCCCGGCTTGTTGAGAAGCACGCACAGCGCGACACGGGCAGGCTCGTGCACCTGCATCCGCGCGAGAATATCCGAGGTCGTCCGCCCGGTATCGAGGATGTCCTCGACAATCAGCACATTCTTGCCGGCCACCGCCTCCGCCGGCGGCATGGATAACGATACGCTCCCCGTCGACGCCGTTCCCTCGTAACTCCGCGCCGAGACATATTCCACCCGCACCGGCACGGTGAGCCGCCGCATCAGATCCGCTGCGAACACCGCCCCGCCTTTCAACACCGGCACGATCACCAGATCGCCCTCAGCGAAATCTCGCGAGACCTCGCGGCCCAGTTCCATCACGCGCGCCGCGATGGCGCGTGCATCAATCAAAGGCTCTTCACTCAACTGCATCGACTACCTCGACCTCGATCCATCGGCTTGTCTCCGGCCCGCCCGCAACGTGGGCGCTCACCGCGCCTCCCACGATCCACGCAATCCGGCCGCCCGCCACGAGCAACAGACTGAGATCCCGCTCCCACACGGCGACGCCCGCGTCCACGAAGTAATCCTTTAGCTTCTTTGTGCCCGACATACCCAGCGGCGTGAAGCGATCGCCCGGCCGCCGACGCCGCACGACGACGTCAGCCCCCAGCGCTGCTGCGTCGAACACCTGGCGGCTCGGCGAGCAGTACGCGGCAAGATCCGCCGCCGGCCGGGCGTCGAGCATACGCACGCGGAACGCCTTGCCATGCGCCGCCGACTCGCCCGGCACGGCCAGGGGAACAGCGCGATCATCCAAGGGCGGCCGGCCCGCCTCAATAGCCGTGGACGCGCGACCGTTTCGCAAGAGGACGCCGCCCCCAAGATCGAACGCCTGGCCCGCGCCTCCTTCGCAGATGAACGTCGCCGCGCCGCTCACACGCGTCATCGGGCAATCCACCCCATGCCGCCAGCCCAATTCGAGTATGGCCCGGTGCTGCAAAGCGGCATCCCCCTCGCGGAACTTCTGCCGGTTCACCTTGCCTTCGCCCTCAAGACAGTCCCCGAGAAAGGCATCCGCCGCCGCCTGCACGAACGCGTTCTCAACACGCTGCGACTCCGCAAGCCGGCACAACGCCTCCCGCACCTGCGGATTGTGCTCGCGCGCAAGCCGCGGCAGGAGTTCACGGCGCACCTTGTTGCGAGGAACGCGCGTGTCGGCGTTCGTTCTGTCCGTCCGGTAGGCCAGCTCATGGGCGTCCATGTACGAGAGAATCTCCGCCCGCGAACATCCCACGAGCGGGCGGATGATGCGAATTCCACCTTCATCTCGAACCGGCGGGATGCCCGCCAACCCCCGGGGACTCGTGCCGCGTAAGACCCGCATCAGCACCGTTTCCGCCTGATCGTCCGCGTGGTGGGCAGTTGCCAACGCCGCGCATCCCGCTTTCGCGGCCGTTTCCACAAGGAACGTATACCGCGCCTGCCGCGCGTATTCCTCGAACGACAAGGCCGTCTCCGCCGCCTCATCCGCGATAGGCCGGCTCGCCGTGTGACAAGGTAGTCCAAGCCCTTCGGCCAGTTCTCGGACAAACACGGCGTCCACGGCGCTCTCGCCGCCCCGCGTCTGGTGATCGAAATGGCCCACCTCGACCGCGTAGCCGAGGTCGTGCAGCACATGCAGGAGACACACCGAGTCCGCCCCGCCCGACACGGCTACGAGCACTTTTTCTCCCTCGCGGATCATGCCGTGTAGGCGGATCATCCCCGCCACGTCTTCCACCAATGCTCCGCACGCCCGCGCCAAATCACCTCTCCCTGAAACACGTCAAGAGCTCGTTACGAGGCGAGTATAGCACGCACTCCAAGCCACAGAACCTGCGACAACGCTTCCTCCTCCCGCAATCCCGCAACGCATCCACACGATCTCACGCCCACGACGTGTTCGGAGTCTCAGCCTCAGCTTGACCACATCCTTCCCCATCTGCGTCCACCGGTGTCCATCCGAGGCTATACACACCAAAGGCGTCCAGAATCTTGCTCTGAGATCTGCTATCTCAGATCTGCAATCCTCCTATCCCAATCCCGTTCATCCTGTCAAAAGGACCCTTCCCCATCGGCGTTCATCCGTGTCCATCCGTGGCTATACACACCAAAGGCGCCCGGAGTCTTGCTCTGAGATCTGCTATCTCAAATCTGCAATCCTCCTATCCCAATCCTGTGAATCCCGTCAAGACAACCCTTCCCCATCTGCGTTCATCTGTGTCCATCTGTGGCTAGAATTCTCCTCCCCGCCACCGACCCGACCCATCGCTAACACCGCCCGATTTGTCTCAGGGGGCCTTCTCAGGCCAAGTCGTTGCACACGGCCAGGCGCTCCGCGGTGCTTTCGGGATAGCTGACGCAGCTTGGTATTCACGCCCGGGCGGAGGCGCTGAATGCAGCCCTCCGCAGATAAGATGGTTCGAGTGACGAACGAGGGCCTACGCGTCTACCCCGTCGTCTGCGGGCGGCCCGGAGGAATCCGCCGCCTCTTCCTTCGCCCGCATTTCGGCGCGGAGGGCATCGAGGTTGCTCCGAACGGTGATGGTATCGGGATGCTCCGGGCCGAAGCTGGCTTCGAGAATGGCCAGCGCACGTTGCACCAATGGCACAGCCGCGGCGAGCTGGTTCGTCAGCTTATACAAGTGCGCCAGATTGTTCAGAGGAATGGCCACGTTGGGATGATCCTCCCCGAGACTTGCCTGAATTATCGAAAGCGCACGTTTCATCAACGGCTCTGCTGCAGAGAGACGATTCGTATCTTGATACAACACGGCCAGATTGTTCAGATCCCGGGCCACAGCCGGATGTTCTTTCCCGAGACTCGCCTCATCGATGGCCAGCGCACGCTCCATCAGAGGCTCCGCCTCCGACAGGCGAGTCGTTGCCTTGCATAACTGCGCCAGGTTGCTTAGATCCCGAGCTACGTTCGGATGGTCTTTCCCGAGACTCGCCTCATCGATGGCCAGCGCACGCACCATCAGAGGCTCTGCTTCCGACAGCCGGTTCGTCGCCTCATACAATCCCGCTAGGTTGTTGAGCCGGATGGCTACCTTCGGATGTTCTTTCCCAAAACTTGCCTCATCGATGGCGAGCGCACGCACCATCAAAGGCTCTGCCCCTGTCATGCGATTCGTCGCCTTGTACAACTGCGCCAGGTTGTTTAGTCGGATGGCCACCTCGGGATGGCTTTTCCCGAGACTGGCTTCGTCGATCGCCAGCGCGCGATCGAGCAAAGGCTCGGCTTCTAACAGACGATTCGTATCTTGATACAATCCCGCCAGGTTGCTAAGTCGCATGGCCACGTTTGGATGGCTTTTCCCGAGACTGGCCTCATCGATGGCGAGCGCGCGCACCATCAAAGGCTCCGCCTCTGACAAACGATTAGTCGCGTGATACAACTGCGCCAAATTGTTTAGATCCCGAGCCACGTTCGGATGGTCTTTCCCAAGACTGCCCTCATCGATGGCGAGCGCACGCACCATCAAAGGCTCCGCCTCTCCATACGCCGCGTTTTCGTAGTACACCATGCCCAAGCGTCTCAGGATCCTCGCATCGGCACCGGCAATCGGGGTGAGTCGATCGCACCACGGCAAAGCGTCGCGCGGCTTGCCGGAGTAGAGGGCGTTGTCGATGCGCGCCATCCATAGCTTGATCTGCGCTCGGTTCTTCTCCTCCTGGAGGGCATCCAGGACTTGCTGTGCCTCATCGAGCAAGCCGTCGGCTTGGCCGGCATGCCCTTCGGCAATGGCTTTCAAGGCGCGGGCGTACAGGCCGTCATCCTCCGTGATCAGGCCGGCCAGTTCTCTCGCTTCCTGCGTTGGCTGGGGAGTCTGCTCGCCGGTTGCATCCGCCTCCAGTCGCGGCTGCGCCAACGCTGACTCAAGTCTGGCGACTCTTTCCCTTAACGCCCTGTTTTCCTCCTGAGATCGCCCGGCCTCCTTCGACACCGTGACGAGCCTATCAAGCACTACATCCCCGTTGCTCTTGCGAAGGAGCTTGATTGCTTCGCCGATAGCCGCGACGATCACAGAAACCACTATCGCGGCAATGGCGATCTGGTTCGCTGTGGACAGGCTAGTGAACCACTCGGCCATTCTGACATCCCCCAAGTCTGCTCAGGCAGTGCCTGAGCGGAGGCGCAAGCCAACTCTCTGCACGAGCGCGGCAATGTGTCGCGCGGCGTCACGCGTCCTGCATGTCCATGACCATAGCGCAGCTAGTAGATAGGATCAATTCAGTTCGTAGGTGCGGAACCGGTTTTCTGTCTCACGCCAAGCCGCCAAAGCCGGAAAGGATGACTCAACATAGCGTCGAAGCCCTCAGCGAACCTCTGCGGGCTCTGCGTCTCTGCGTTGGATGAGTGTAGACGCACGGAGGCGAAACGGCGGGCCGTCTTCCCCGCCACGCGTTGTTCGACGCCTTGCACGTCGTGTAGACTCCGGACTACTGGCAAAGGAGTCGTTCCCGATGAGCATTCATGACAACAAGTGGTGCGTTCTGCCGTATCTGGCGGTGGTGTTGATGGCTGCTGTGGCGGCGGCGGAAGGAGTGACGATGGACGGCGAACCGAAATTGGATAAATTGGATCCGAACATGGCCGTGCCCGGCGTGGATGGCAACACGCGTTGGTACGACGCGGCCCATTTGGGAATCGAAGGGCAGGCCTGGCAGGACACGAAACACCGGTTCGATCGATTGCCGGGGAAGTCCGAAGGCGTGGTGCCGGATCCCGTCTGGCGTTTGGCGCAGCACTCGGCGGGCCTGCACGTACGGTTCGTCACCGATTCCGATACCGTCGCCGCCCGTTGGACGCTCCGCTTCGAAAGCCTCGCTATGGGCCACATGGCCGCGACGGGCGTGAGCGGCCTCGATCTCTACGTGAAAGACGGAGAACGGTGGCGCTGGGCCGGCGTTGGCCGCCCGTCGGAATTCCCGACAAATGAGACGACACTGGCGGCGGGCATGCCGCCGGGCCGTCACGAATACCTCCTCTACTTTCCCCTGTACAACGGTGTCGAGTCAGTCGAGATCGGAATTGACGCCGACGCAGAACTCGCCAAGGCGCCGGCGTATCCCGCGGAACGGGCCAAGTCCATCTGCTTCTACGGCACTTCCATCGTGCATGGCGGATGCGCCTCGCGTCCGGGGATGGCCTATCCCGCCATTCTGGCCCGCCGGCTGGGCCGGCCCGTGATCAACCTGGGCTTTTCCGGGAACGGCAAGATGGAGCTCGAACTGGCGGAACTGCTCAGCGAACTTGACGCGGCTCTGTACGTGGTCGATTGCGCGCCGAATATGAATCCCGAAATGCTGACGGAGCGAGTCGAGCCATTCGTTAAGGCCCTGCGGCAGGCGCGCCCCGACACGCCCATCGTGCTGGTGGAAAATGTGGTGTATCAGAACGCGTGGTTCAACAAAGCCAGGCATGAAGGATACACGGAGAAGAACGCCGCGCTGCGGAAGGCCTACGAGAATCTCCGCGCGGAGGGCGTCCCGCACTTGTCGCTGGTGCCCTGCGATGAGTTGCTGGGAGACGACGGCGAAGGGACGGTGGACGGAGTACACCCGACGGACCTCGGCTTCATGCGCATGGCTGATGCCTTGGAGCCGCCGATCCGCGCGGCCCTTAGAGAAGCCGGGGAGGCGCCGTGAGCGACCGCCCGCTCGACATCCTCGTCATAGGCGGCAGCGGATTCGTGAGCGGCGCCTTGGCGCGCCGCGCCCTGGATGCCGGCCACGCGGTGTGGGCCCTCACACGCGGCGAACGGGCCATTCCCGAAGGGGCGACACCGCTGACGGCGGATCGACATGACACAGCGGCATTCGAGCAGGCCGTGCGCGCGGCCGGCCGCCGGTGGGACCTCGTCGTTGACTGCATCGCCTATGAGGTCGAGGACGCCGAGCAAGATATCGCGGCGTTCCGCGAACGCACGGAACATCTAGTCTTCATATCCACCGATTTCGTGTTCGACCCCGATAGCCGGCGTAAGTTCCCGCTCGATGAGACCCATCCTCACTTTCTCGAGGACGCCTACGGCGGCAAGAAACGCCGGTGCGAATGCGCCCTGCGTGACGGCGACACCGGCGAGATGGCGTGGACCATTCTACGGCCGTGCCACATCTACGGCCCGGGATCCAAGCTGGGATGCCTGCCCGCCCATGGCCGCGACCCGGACCTCATCAAGCGTATGAAGGCCGGGGAGTCGCTGAAGCTCGTAGGCGGTGGCCATTTCCTCCAACAGCCCATTTTTGCCCGCGACCTCGCCGAGGTTATTCTCGGCTGCGCGGGCAATCCGAAAACCTACGGCGAGACGTATCTAACCGCCGGCCCGGATGTCATCGAGTCCCGGGAGTATTACCGGATTGTGGGCGACCTCCTGAGCCTGTCGACGCGTATTGAGGAGATTCCCGTCGAAGCGTACCGGGCCGAGCATCCCGACAAACGCTCGTTTCTCTGCCATCGCGTGTATAACATGGCGAAGCTACAGGCCCATGGCCTGCCCGTCCCATCCACCCCCATCGAAGACGGACTGCGGGAACACGTCGCCTCGCTCAGCGCGTAGCCACGCTCAACAGGCGCGTCGCCCCGTGGCCTGGTTGATCAAGACTCGCTGACGCGCCGCCGGGGACGCCCACGCGCCCGATACCACGTCCTCCTCGTTGAAAACCGCCATCAGGATCTGCTTCTCGTCGTGGCGCGAGTAATCATAGATGATGTAGAGCGTTCCATCGGCAGTCTCCACGCCGTCCGGATACGAGATCGTGTCCCGCTCATCCAGGATGAGCCCCCCGTGCCAACTCAGGCCGTCGTCATCGGAAAGGAAGGCCGTGAGATGCGAGCGGCTCTTCCCGTTGGGAGGATTGTGTTTGACAAGGAGCAGCCGGCCTGACCGGAGCCGCCGGATGAAGAAGCGGGCAGCGGGAATGTGCTGGACGGCCGAAGGCCCGCCCTCGCTCCACGTCACCCCGCCGTCGGTAGACGTGCTTTCCCCGATGCCGTACCTCGTTCGCACGAGCATCCATAGGCTTCCGTCGCGCCGCTCGATAAGCATGTGCTCATCACAAGCGCTTTCAGGCACGTGGACCTGCCCCAAGAGGGAAAACGTCGCGCCCTGATCCTCCGAACAGATCACATTCGATCCGGCCAGATCGCCCATGTCGAATCGATACACTTCATTCTCGGAATTGGCCGGCCGATCCCAGATCGACACCGGGAGCAGCCAGTTGCCGTTTGAGGCGACGATAGGCTTGTTCATCATGATCCCGTCGCAAAGCCTGCGCGGCTCCGACCACGCCGGCGTTTCCTCGCCGGAGGCCTCCGTCACGACGGCCCACACGCCCGCGCGGCCGTCCCAATGGCTGTGTCCCTGCGCCCAGAAGAGCCAGAGCCTGCCCAGCGGATCGTGCCAGAGGCACGGATCGAAGGCCCGCACGTCGCCCGGCACGTCGATTACCAGCTTCGGGGCGCTCCAAGTCGCGCCGTCGTCGCCGCTGGTGTTCAAGAGCACGTAGTTTTCGGGGCCTTCCTTCTCTCCGCCGCCGTACCACGTCGCCCAGAGCCTCCCGTTGGGGGCCCGCTCGATACCAGGAATGCCTTGAAAGGCCCGAGTATCATCGGCGTACTTGCGGCCGGGCTCGGTGTAGACCTCAGGAATTTCCAACGCGGGATCATGGGCCGTGGAACCGTCGATTTTCTCGGACATGAACGAAGCACCTCCACCGTCTTCTTAGAAACACAGGCGCAGCCGCGCCGCACTGGCATCGGAATGTATCGTCGACTACTATACACGCTCGCCGGTGACGCAAGACAGGAGGAGACGCCGCGGATGAACATGAGGGAGCGAATGCTCGCCATTGTCCAAGGCCGGATGCCCGACCGCGTGCCTTTCGTGCAGTACAGCGGCCTCGCCGCGCCCGACGACGAGGTGTGGCGGCTTGTCGGACGCGAAAACATGGGCCTGCTCCGGTGGATGCCCGTCTATCGCCTCGACGCGCCGAACTGCACCTTCGAGACGTGGGACATCGAGAGGGACGGCAAGAAGGGATTCCGCCGCACCTTAAGCACCCCCGAGGGCCGGCTCGAGGAAGAGCGGCTCTATGAGCCGACGTACGGCACCAGCGCCGCGGCGTCTCACTTTGTGAAATACCCCGAGGACTACCGTGTCCTCATGGCCTATTTTCGCGACATCGAAGTGCGCTTCAACCAGGAGTCCATCCTCGATATATTGGAACTCCTAGGCGGTGATGGCCTTCCCCACGCATCGGTGCCGCGCACCCCGTTCCAGCAGTTGTGGGTGCAGTGGGTCGGTATGGGCGACCTCGCGGCCCACATGGTGGAATGCCCGGATCTCATGGAGGAGGTATTCGCCCTGATGGGCGACGTGCAGCGGCGGACGTTCGAGGTCGCTTGCCGCGCCGTCAAGGAACTGCCGATCCCGTATATCAACTGCCCGGACAACATCACCGCGCCCATGGTGGGAAAGCGGTATTTCGACGAATACTGTGTTCCGGCGTACAACGAACTGGCCGCCATGCTCGATGAAACCGGGAAGGACATTCCCGTGTACGTGCATATGGACGGCAACCTCAAGCCGCTGTGGGATTCCATCGGCGCATCGCGTGTGCGCGGCCTGGATTCAATGTCCCCGCCGCCGGATAACGACACGAGCGTCGCCGAGGCCGTCGGCCGCTGGCCGGAGATGCGCGTCGGCATCAACTTCCCATCGTCCGTCCATCTGCAAGGCCCGAAAGCGGCCTACGACGCAACGATGGGCATCCTCGAAGAGGGTGCGCGCACCGGGCGGCTCCAGATCCAGATCTCCGAAAACGTTCCCGCGGAGGTGTGGCGCTCAAGTTTCCCCGAGATTGTCCGGGCCATTGCCGATTTCGCGGAGGTGGCGTAGGCGCCGGCTGTGATGGAAGACAATGAGAGGCGGGAGTCGAACATGATGTTGAGGGAGCCGTCCGGAGATGCCTGAGGCGCCTTCTGAGAGAGCTGCGGCGCGCCGGTATCTTGTGGCAGGCGCGGTGGCGGCGCTGGTGCTCATCGGAGGGGCGCTCCGCGTCTACCATCTCGAACGCGAGTCCGCCTATTTCGACGAAGTGGTGAGTGTGAGGCACCTGGACGCGCCCGATTTGAGGACGTTTCTTGCCGCCTTTCGGCAAGAAGACCCAACCATGGTGCCTCTCTACTTCGCGCTGCAATACCTGTGGGCCCGGGTAACGGGGGGCTCGCTCTACGCGGTTCGCCTCCTATCGATCCTCTTCTGGGCAATGGCGCTTCCTATCATCTACCTCCTGGGCAAGGCGCTCTACGACCGCACCGCGGGCCTAATCGCCGCGGCGTGTTCCGTGCTTTCCATCTCGCACATCTACTACGCCCAGGAAGTGCGCATGTACTCGCTCGTGTTTTTTCTGTGCCTGGCGTCGGCCTTTGCCTTGGTAAGAGCCCTTGAGACAGAGCGCAGCCAATGGTGGTTCCTCAACGTGGCCGCGAACACGCTTGCGGTATGGACGCACCTTTTCGCCGTGTGGTTCATCGTGGCCCAGGGCTGTTTCCTGGCGTATTACTGCCTCAGGCGGAGGCGATTCAAGCGCCTCCTCGGCTGGGCCGCGGGGCACGTGCCCGGCGCCCTTCTCCTGATCCCATGGCTGCTCTCCTTCGACGTCCAAGGAATCGAAGCGGCGGTATCCTGGCGGCACGCCATAGAACACTCCTACTTGACGGTGCTCGGCACCATCCTCCTGTTCACAGGCGTCAGCAACCTGACGCTCAAGGACTTCGCCCTTTTCGGAGACCGGACTATCGGGGCCGTGTTCTGGCGGGTGTTTCTGCTGCTGGCACTGTGGAATGTCTTCGTGACGTGCATGCGGTGGATTCAAGAACGACGCGACGGGACGCAGAGCGGCGGTTGGAGCCGGCTCGATACACTCGTGTTTCTGATGACCTGGCTCATCATTCCCCCCGCCGCGCTCTTCACCGTCTCGGCCCTCTTCTTTCCCTGCTTCGCCGCGCGATACGTCCTCTACAGCTCCGTGCCGCTGCTCCTGCTCGCGGGCGGCGCCGTCTCCCTGACGAAATACCCGGGCACGAAGGTAGCGCTGGCCTGTGGGCTCCTCGCATTGTGCAGCTACAACCTGTACCGGCAGCCGGGGCCTTGGCGCCTGGACACGCAGTCGGCCGGCCGCTTCATCGCCGCCCACGGAACGGCCCGGGAGGAAGTACTCGTAGTGACGGGAACCCATCGCGACACGGTTCTGTACAACACGGACTTGCCCGAGGAGCGCATCCGCGGCATGCGCTCGCTCAATGAGGCCGCCGAACACGTCATAGTGGACACGGATCCCGGGTGGGTGCTTGTCATCGTCATGCCGGACGATACGCACGACTTCGGCGCCTTTGAAGAAGCTCTCGCGGGCCGCGGCCTACGGTACGCCATGGACGTGTTCGGCAACCGCCAGCCCGAGGTGCGCCTTTATCACATCGAGCGCGACTAAGGGCGCTCGCCGCTGCATTCATGTAGGGACGGCTTGACAGCGGGGAGGCCAACCTGTTGTGATGGCGGCGGCGCAAAGTAAGGTAATGGGAACGGTATCATGACAAGGTGTAGCGCGAGTCGAGAGTCTATGACCTACCGTGGCGGCGGGATCCTGCTGGCCGCCTTGCTTCTATGCCTAGCGCCGGCATGGGCCGACCCGCCCACGGACAACGGCGACCCCTACCGCGCCGACCGCGAACGAATGGTGGAGGAACACATCGCGGGAACAACGGGATTTGGCAAGACCCCCATCAAGGACCCCGCGGTGTTAAGCGCCATGCGCACGGTTCCCCGCCACGAATTCGTTCCCGAGCGCCTCGTGAAGAAGGCCTACGCGGATCGCCCGCTGCCTATCGGACATGGCCAGACGATCTCGCAGCCTTCCATCGTGGCCGCGATGACCGAATTGCTGAAACTTCCGAAAGACGCCGTTGTGCTCGAGATCGGCACAGGCTCAGGCTATCACGCGGCGGTATTGGGACAAGTTGCGCGCGAGGTATACACCATAGAGATAGTCGAGCCGCTGGCCGCGGCCGCCAAGGAGCGTCTTAGCAAGCTTGGATACGCCAACGTCCACGCGAAGCAGGGCGATGGCTACTTCGGGTGGAAAGAGCACGGCCCCTACGATGCGATCGTCGTCACCGCCGCCGCGAGCCACATTCCGCCGCCTCTTGTCGAGCAGTTGAAGCCCGGCGGCCGGATGGTTATCCCCGTCGGCCCCCCCCTCCAGGTGCAGAACCTGATGCTCGTCGAGAAAAGCGAAGACGGCAACGTGACGCAGCGGAACATCCGCACGGTTCAATTTGCCCATCTCATGCGGGGGCCTGCCGAACCCGGCGCGTCGGAGCCATGATGTATGCCTAGGGGTACGCTTGCAGGCCGGACGCCTGGCCCGGATGTTCTGATGCGGAGGCGGGATCATCGTGAGCGAGCGTGAGCCGCGCCTGACGCCGCGTTGGTTGAACACGGCCGTGCTGCTTATCAGCGCGGTGGGAATCGCCTATCAGATCGTCCTGATGCGCGTGTTCTCCATCGCCCAGTGGCACCACTTCGCCTCCATGATCATCAGCATCGCCATGCTGGGATTCGGCGCCAGCGGCGCGGCCCTGGCGTTGCTGAAGACACCGCTCAAAGGGCGCGAGGCCGGTGCCCTCCGCTTCAGCGCGGCATTACTTACCGTCAGCCTCGTAGCCTGCTACGCCCTCAGCCAACGCGTGCCCTTTGAAACCTACCAGTTGGTTTCCCAGCCGAACCAAATCTGGAACCTTCTCGCGCTTTACGTGGTACTCGCTGTGCCGTTCTTCCTGATCTCCACGTGCATCACCATCGCCTTCTTTCTCGCGCCGGGCAACGTGGCCCGCGTGTACTTCTTCAGCATGGCGGGATCCGGCCTGGGCGCTCTCGGCGTGGTGGGCCTGCTCTATCTGGCGCATCCTGTCCGCGGCCCATATATCCTGGCCGGCGTGTCCGGCCTTGCCCTGGCGCTCTTGACGTTGGATGCGCGCCGCCGCTCGAGCCTGGCCGGGGCGGCGCTACTGCTTATCGCTATGGCCGCCGGCGTGACCCGCCCCGCCCCGGTGCGCGTGTCGGAGTACAAGGGTCTGTCCTACGCGAAGCAACTCCCGGACGCCAAGATACTCGGCGAGTGGCACAGCCCCATGTCCGTCATCACGGCAGTCTCCTCGGAGCAGATCCGGGAAACGCCGGGCCAGATCTCGAATTACCCCATGGCACAACTCGGGGAACTGCCCGAACAGGTGGCGTTGTATTTTGACGCGGGCGCGGCGTCGCCCGTCAACCGCTTCACGGGAGACCTCGATCCGTTCGCGTACCTGGACTACGTCACCTCCGCATTGCCGTACCGGTTGGTTGAGGCGCCGAAGACGCTCGTAATCGGCCCCGGCGGAGGCACCAATGTGCTGGGCGCGCTCTACCATGGCGCCGGCCGTGTAGTGGCCGTCGAGGTGGACCCCCGTGTCTTCGATGTCGTCCAAACCCAACTGGGCGACTTCGCCGGCGGACTATACGACCGCCCGGATGTAACGCCCGTGATCGGGGAGGGCCGGGGCTTTCTTCAGTCCAGCGAGGAGACGTACGACCTGATACAAATCCCATCGCTGGGATCGTTCACCGCCTCGACGGCCGGCGTCCAGGCACTGAGCGAGAGCTACTTCTACACGGTTGAGGCGGTGCGGCTTCAACTCAGCCGGCTTACGCCCGACGGCGTCCTGGCAATCACCGTATGGCTCAAGACGCCCGCGCGCGATGCGCTCAAGATGGTGGCCACCGTCGTCGAGGCATGTGAGCAATCCGGCATCGAGGAGCCAGGGAACCACTTGGCCTTCATCCGCTCGTGGAATAACGCCACCATCGTGGTGTCGCGCGCGCCCATGTCCGCGAACCGGGTGGAGGCGGTGCGCGCCTTCTGCCGTGATCGCATGTTCGACCTGTGTTACTGCCCCGGCATCCGCCCCGAAGAAGCCAACCGCTATACGCTCCTCGATGAGCCTGTCTACTACGCCTTCACCGAAGGCGTGCTCGATCCAACGCGGCGGGAAAGCGTCTACCGGGATTCCCTCTTCTACGTGCGTCCCGCCACGGACGACCGCCCCCACTTCTTCCGCTTCCTCAAGTGGAGCGCCCTGCCGCGACTCATCCGCGACCTCGGCGCCGAATGGATACCCTTCGTCGAGTGGGGCTACCTCACGCTCGTAGCAACGATCTTGCAGGGGCTACTGGCGAGCGCCGTGTTCATCCTCCTGCCATTGATCGTTCTCGCCCGCGGCCCGAGCCGCTCCGGGGCAAAGCGCTGGGTCTTCGTCTATTTCGCGGCCCTCGGCCTTGCCTACATGGCGCTCGAGATGGGCTTCATCCAGCGGGTGATGCTCTTCCTTGCGTATCCCGTCTATTCAGTGGCGGTCGTGCTCACCAGTTTCCTCTTCTTCTCCGGCCTGGGCAGCCTTTTCGCCAGCCGCTGCAAGCCCGGCGCGACCGCCCCCGTCGGGTGGGCCGTACTGGCCATCGCCCTCTTGACGGCCGCCTACGCCGCGTTCCTGCCTGGGGCGTTCAAGGCGTGGGCCGGGTGGAGCGACGCAGTGAAGATCATCGCGAGCGTTTTCCTCTTGTCGCCGTTGGCGTTCGCGATGGGCATACCATTCCCCATGGGACTACAGCGCGTTTCAGACGACCACCCCGCGCTGCTGCCCTGGGCGTGGGGGATCAACGGCTGCGCGTCGGTAACCGGCGCCACGCTGGCAACCCTCGTCACGGTGCATCTCGGATTCCGCGTGCTCTTTCTGCTGGCGGTGCTGACGTACACGGCGGCATTCTTGGCAATCCGGCGGCTCGGCGCCGGTGATAGCCACACGTGAGCCATTCGGATTAGAAAGCACACTCCTGACTGCGTTATCCTCATGAAGTACGGTTCAACGGCGCAATTCGATGAGGGAGCATGCTATGCGGACAGGTTTTCGGTTCATGATTCTGCTCCTGGCAACGCCCTGGCTCGCTGGGGCCCAGGAGGAGCAAGCCGCGCCGGCCTACTCAACGATTCATGAAGCCGCTGCGATGGGCGACGCAACCTGTGTGACGCAATATCTCGACCACGGCGTCGATGTCAATCTGAAGACGACGGCCCAAGGCATGACGCCGCTGCATTTCGCTGTAATGGAAGGCCAAAAGGAAGTCGCGGAACTCCTGCTCGGGCGCGGGGCCGACGTCAACGCCCCGGATCAGTGGGGGGATAGACCGCTCCACAAGGCCGTCATCGAGAACGATCTCGAGATAGCCTCATTGCTGCTTGATAAAGGGGCGGACGTCGGCGCCAAAGACAGAATGGGGCGAACGCCGCTCCACTGGGCGGCGTTCCGCGGCCATACGGAACTCACCGAGCTCCTCCTTGCACAGGGCGCGGATCCCAACGCGGCCGCTGAGACTGGATTGACGCCGCTGCACGCCGCGGCGATCACGGGACAGGCCGACGTCGCCAAACTCCTGCTCGCGAAAGGCGCCAAGGCCGCGGCGACGGACGGCGACGGCATCACACCCCTCGGCCTCGCCGCGCAGCGCGATCACGCCGCCATTGTGGAACTGCTCAAAGCGCGGGGAGCAGCCTTCACCATCAACGACGCCGCGCTCAACGGCGATATCGAAACGGCCAAGACGCTGCTGGAAAGCGACAAAGCCCTGGTAAACGCCAAGAGCACGTTGGGGGCGACGCCCCTGCATTTCGCGGCCATGCAAGGGCACATGGCGTTGGCACGGATGCTCCTCGACAGCGGAGCGGATCCAAACGCGGCCAAGCTGGATGGCCTTACGCCCCTGCACCTGACCGCCATACAAGGGCAGCGAGAGATGGCTTCCTTGTTGATCGACAAGGGGGCTCACGTTGACGCACGCGATCGCCAGGGCGCCACGCCCTTGGCGCTGGCCGCCGAGCGTGGCCAGGCGGCCCTCGCCGCAGAGCTTCTCGAAAACGGGGCGGATCCCAAAACGCCCGACGCGGCAGGCATAACGCCGATTGAGCGCGCCCGCCAAAAGGGATACGCCGAGATCGTCAACCTATTCGAACCGGAATCCGCTGCGCCGTAGAACGCCTGGGGCCGCGCTTCGCGTGTCTCAGTCGCCGTTCTCTTCTTGATCCAGCCGTGAAACCGCCTCCGACAACACATCGCGGAGACGCTTGCTGGTATCATCCAGATCTACGCGTTGAGCGAGCAGGCTGTGCGTGCCGATCACGAGGCCAATCTCGGCCTCCGTGGCCTCATCGAACCGGCCGGCACAAATCTTGTCAATGGCGTTGCGCAGGAGAACTTGCTTGCGGCGCTCCTGAGGCGGCGTGGCACTCGCCGCGGAGAACAGGCGCCGCCTGCATTGGTTCGCCAGCTCAATTCGGCCCGCCAGACGTCGCTGCTCAATGGTGCGGGGCCTGCCATGCGCCCGGGCTATCAGGTAACGCCTCCCCAGGGCGATCTCCTGGAGCGGGATGTGGCCGAGGGCTTCAAACGGCGCCGACAGGATATGCTGAGCCGCTGTGATCGGATCCTCGGCAATCGGGCGCTCGGCGGCATCCGCCGTTGGCGCGTCAGCGGGGCGGCGGTGGGCCTTGGCGCTCGGCGCGCCGTCCTCGAGCTTCTTCCGAAGCTTCTTGATATCTCCCTCGCACTGCGTCAGCTTCGCCTTGGCCTCGTCCAGGCCGTCCTCGAGGTGATCCAGGGCGCGGCTCCACTTCCGCTGCTCCTTATCCGTCGACAGCCGCTTCTCATCGGCCCGCTTGAGCAAGTCGCGAACGTGGTTCACAATCGCCTCTCGACCCTTGCGCAACTCCTCCAGTGCCTGCAACTGCTCCTCGATTTCCGCGCGCAGATCCGCCATATGTGCCCATCTCCCGTCGTTGTCGGCTCGAATCTCAAACGTGCCCAGTATATCACGCCCGGCAGCACACGCGCCGGTGGCTAATGCAGAAGGGCTCTCCCGGGCGTTGCCCCGGGAGAGCCCTTAGTGTTGAACCGTATCGGCGGTGCGGCTAGAGGGCCCAGCCTTTCCGGTACGTCTCGCGGACGTACTGGTTCGCCTCGCGGTTGTTCGTAACCTTCATCCGCGCGCTGTCCCACTCGAGCTTGCCACCCACGCGCAGCGCGAGGTTGCCAAGAAGGACCGTTTCCGTGAAGGGGCCGCCATAATCGAAATTCGAGCAGGCGGGCCGGCCGCCCTTACACGCCTGGACCCAGTCCTGCGCGTGATCGCCGTTCGGGATCCGCGGAATGATCTCCCTGGGCATCGTGTAGCCTTCGTTCAGTTCCTCGGGGAGGAATCGGGTGTGGCCACCGTAGCAACCCGTGGTGAGCACGCCTTTGTCGCCGATGAACAGCGAGCCGTTGGCCCCATCCCCGAGCTTCGTGTCGGGATCGACGCCTGCCGGACGTGGGGGCAATTCGCCGCCGTCATACCAGTAGACCGTGACGGGAGCCATGTCCGCCCGGGCCGGGAACTCATAGCGGAGCACGGACGACTCCGGCGCGGTCTGGTCATTCTTGCCCTTCTGACGGATGACTTCCACGCTCGTCGGGGCGCCGAGTTTTAAGGACCAGTTCGCCGGATCCATGATGTGGCAGCCCATGTCGCCCAAGGCGCCGCAGCCGAAATCCCACCAGCCGCGCCAATTGAACGGCGCATACTTCTTGTTATACGGCCGCTCGGGCGCGTGATTCAGCCAGAGGTCCCATTTCAGGAAACCGGGCACGGGCTCCGGATCAAGAGGCTTCGGCATGCCCTGCGGCCATAGTGGGCGATTCGTCCAGATATGCGCTTCGCGCACGGGGCCGATGGCGCCGGACCAAATCATCTCGCACAACTGGCGTACGCCGTCGCCCGAATGGCCCTGATTGCCCATCTGCGTGGCCACCTTGTAGCGGCGGGCCGCTTCGGTGAGAACGCGCGCCTCGTGAATCGAATGGGTGAGAGGCTTCTGGACATACACGTGCTTGCCCAACTCCATCGCCGCCAACGCCGCCGTCGCGTGGGCGTGGTCGGCCGTCGACACCGTGACGGCGTCGATGTTATTGGCCTCCTTGTCGAGCATCTCGCGGTAGTCACGGTATCGCCGGGCATTGGGGAAGCGCTCCCAAGCCTTGGCCGCGCTCTTATCGCTCACGTCGCAAAGCGCAACGATATTCTCGCTGCTGACGTTCTCCAGGTCGCTGTACCCTTTGCCGCCCACGCCGATACCGGCCACGTTCAGCTTCTCGTTGGGCGAAACAAGACTCACCCGCGGGCGTCCCACGGCGCAACCCGCCGCGGTGAGCGCTGTTCCAAACAAGAATGTACGTCGTCTGATCTTCCTCGCTTCCATGATCTTGCCTTCCTTCATTCACCAGCCCTGCGCTTGCAGAGGCCCTTGGCGACCCGGCATTTGATTCAGCGCCCACCTTCACTTGCCCGTCCCGCAAACCGGCGGCACGCCAACATTGTTGATTCGCGAGAGCATACCACCCCCCGCGCGCAGGTTCAAAAGGAAGAAACGCCGCATGTCGCGACCCAGCCGTGCCGCGCACACGGCGCTTGGATGTGACATCGTCTCTCGAAAGTGACTCACCAGCGGCGTTGGGCGGGACGTGACCCGCCGTTGATGCTCGGCCCCCTTCAAGCCCCCTGCCGGCCCACTCTCCGCGCACCTCCGCGCCCTCCCCCCATCTGCGTCAACAATTCTCCAACGCCAAACCGCCCAGCCCACCGAGTTCCCCAGAACAAGTCCCGCTAGGCACGGCACATTTGGCATAGCCCTTTGCGCCTTCGCGGCTTTGCGTGAGCTCAAGACAATCGGAACCCGACGCCCGCACACCCGGCACGCCGTAGCCATCCTAGGCCGAAGAGTGTAGTATGGTGTCACTATCATCTGCGGGGACGCCAACGGAGGCGGAGTAGACGATCGCACACGCCCGGATGCGCCGGCCTCCAGCGTTTGGGGGATCCCAACAGGTTTGGCACGTCCGATTGTCAGTTGGGCTCTTTCGGGCGTTGGGCCGTGTCTGCCGCTCGTGACAGAAGAGTGAGGAACGTATGGCTAGAGATAGAGTCAGGACCGTATACATTGCGCGTCAGTTGGGCCTTGGCAATTGGGCCGGGGACGTTTCGCAGGCTGGCGAGGCCGTATTCTCCTCCTGGGAGAAGGCCCGGCAATACCTGCGCTCCATGGAGGAGACGGAGACGCCCCAGGAGATGACAAACTACCGCAATGTCATCGTGGAGGCGCCTGTGGACGCGCTGACATCCTCAGACGCATGCGCCTGGCCGCGCGAGTGGACATTCACCGTAGATGGAATGCTCCACCAGGACTCATGTGCCGCGCCCGCAGACGCGCCGGACTTCGAGCTATACACACATGAGCAGCTCTTCTCGCCGGGGGACATCGTCCTCATCAAGTCCAATATCGAGGAACCGCTCTCCCCGTTTGTCTACCGCATCTACGGCGTAGTGAGAGAGACGCCGGTGCCGAAGGACAAATGGATCGCAGACGGCCATGCCCCGGAAGAGTGGTGTGGGGAATACACGCTGCAGATGATCGATCCGGACGACGGCAAGCTGGACCACGTCCACCTGCCCGAGTGCTGTCTGGCGCCTTTCGGTGGGGAGTTGCCGAACGAGTGCAAGTTTATCGAGATCTACGCGAACCATTTGAAAGGCATTGAACTGCTGCGGGACGAGGACCTCGATCTTCTCGTTAACTGCAAAGTGTTCGTCAAGAACGTGCCGGTGTTCAATTTCACCGAGTGCACCGTGGTATGCCTGGATAGCTTGGGGAACACACCGACGAAGGACACGCAAAGGCCCTGTACGAGGCCCGCGCCCGATCCGTGCCCAGCGGCGCACTCGGAGCCCAATCAAGCCTGCGCGGGACGCGTAACAATGGAGCAAGACACCATGCGTTGCCGTTGCCTATGCGGCCGCGAACTCTGCGGCCCGCACCCGGACGATCTAGCAAGATGCGAGTCCTATGCCCTCATAGCCGACGCAGACTACATGGCGTTTCTCTCATCCGAATTCGATGCGCTTCGCGCCGCCAATGAAAAGGACAAGCTCGGATGCCTTGCTCGCAGCGCCGCGTACGTGGGCTCCCTGATACGCTGCCCCGACTGCTCCCGACTCATACTCCGCACACCCCAAGGCGAACTCGAGTACTACCGCCGGGAAGGCGCTGCGCAACCGGCCACGGACGACGGGCCGTGAGCCGCCGGCCGCCTGGAGGAACACAATGAACACGGTTCTTCTCAGCCACCTCGAAAGCTACGGCTTAATCGTGCTTCTTCTTATGCTCTCCGCTTTGGCGCTCTTCACAGGATTGCGCCAGAGATGCCTCAGTGCCGTGCTACTCGCTGTCGGCCTCGGCCTGCTTGGCGCCGGTGGTGCTTGTCATACGGCCGGAGCGTTAGCCAGATTCACCTTCGATGAGCAGTACAACGTTGTGGCGCAGCGAGGCCCGGACATGTTGTGGCGGACCGGATCCTGTATCACGGTTGGAGGTATCTTCGCCACCACCGTTGGCGCCATCTGGCTCACGATCATCTTGAACCGCCCAAGATAACGCCGGAGCAAGCCACCGGGAGCGAACGCCCGCGCGTGAAGTCTGGCTTCCGGAAACCAAGTGGACCGAGCCGTGACGGCCGCCTATTCCGACAGCGGCTCTCAGCCGCCTCGCTTCCGTGCTTGCGCTCTGCTGTGTCTATCTGCGTTCATCTGTGGCCACGATTTCCTCTCCCCGCAACTGCGGCTCTGCACACGACCACTCCAAGCGTCATCCACCCAACCCAACCCCCGCCCCGCGTTCGGAGTTCAAGCCGGCCGCGGCTTGCGCAGCAAACGTGGCCCACAGAGCTGCTTGGCTTGCGGCGACAGCCGCAAACAACAGGCAAGGCGCCCATGCCTCCTCGCCCCGCTGCAAAGAGCCACAGGCCCCGCTTACCGATCCCCGACCTCACCCCCGCGACACGGTCGGAGTTCAAGCTTCAGCTTGACATCATCCCAGCATTCACCTTTGCTCACCCGGAGCGGCGTATCAGGGCGGGTCGCGACCCGCCGTTGATGCCCGCGCCTCGCAAGCCGCCCTGCCTGCCCACTCTCCGCGCGCCTCCGCGCCCTCTCCGCCTCCGCGTTTAGACCTCTCCATCATCCAGCCCCGAATCTCCCCCTTTTCCCAGAGCACTCCCCCGTTGCGGCCTGGCATCATACAACAAACTTAGTCTGCTAATGGACTCGCGGGTCTGTTTCGTTCCCTTGGCCGGGCGCGGCGTAATATGTAGTATCCATGGACGTATTCCCGGAGAGGGCCCGAAAAAAGTCGCTCATTTTGGGTCCATTTTCGATCATTTCCGCCCCTTTTCGACCCAAAACGAGCGAAAAACGGTTGAAAAATGACCCCTTTTCAGGCACAATCGTATAACAAAACGAGGTTGACGCCATGAAAAAGAACTTCACCCGGACCTTCATTTCCCTCCCGCCGGAGCAATATGAACGGCTCAAAGCCGAGGCCAAAGAGGCCAAGATGACCTTCTCCGCCTACGTCCGCAGAGTCGCCGATAACCCATTAGGCGACAAGTACATAGATGGCCGCGTCGAGGCCCTGGCCACCACATTGGGTATAACAAAACGCCAGGCGATCTGGGCCATTGTCTACGCCTACTTCGCCCAGCAAGACGCCCACCCGGGACAGGGCGCATCGCCGATTCAAGCCCTTGTGGCAAAAGCACTTATCCAAAACGCCAATCTCCCGGGCGAGACCCGCTTGCGAGAACTGACCGACCATTACAAACAGGCCCAAGGCGCTTTGGCCGCTTCCCATGCCGTCCGCCCGCAAACTCAAGTACATCAAGTGGTTGGCGGATCTCCGCCCGCGCCACGGCCCCAGGTCACGCCCTGCTGGTCCCCAGAAGAGGACTGACGGTTGGTCTTCGGAAGGGAAGGGGGAAGTTGGTCAAGCCGTTGAAGGGGAGAGACTTACCCTAAGCTGGTTTGGTGGCTGCTTCCGCGGACGGGGCATGGACGTGGCAGGCGGCGGTGTGTCCGGGGGTGACCTCAACGAGCCGCTGAACCCGTTGGCGGCACTCGGGTTGTGCATCGGGACAGCGAGGATGGAAGGGGCATCCCGGAGGCGGGTTGATGGGGCTCGGCATATCCCCCGGCAGCAGGATGCGGCTGCGCTTGCGCTCCGGGTCCGGGATGGGCACTGCCGAGAGCAGCGCTTTGGTGTAGGGGTGTACGGTGGCGTCGAAAATCGTGTCTACTGGGCCCATCTCGACAATGCGTCCGAGGTACATGACGGCGACGGTGTCCGAGATGTGCTGGACGACACTAAGGTCGTGGCCTATAAATAGATACGCGAGGCCAAGGCGTTCCTGTAGATCCTCCAATAGATTCAGGATCTGGGCCTGGATAGACACATCGAGAGCGGAGACCGGCTCGTCGGCGACGATAAGGTCCGGCTCGCAGGCGAGGGCGCGCGCCACCCCGATGCGTTGGCGCTGTCCCCCGCTGAACTCATGGGGATAGCGGTCGGCGCTTTCCGGGGCCAGGCCGACCATGTCGAGGATCTCGAGGACCCGTCCCCTGCGCTCCGCACGCGGGACAACTCCATACACGCCAAGGACTTCGCTGAGCACGGCCGCAACGGTCATGCGGGGGTTGAGCGAGCCGTACGGGTCCTGGAAAATGAGCTGCATCCGCTTGCGCAAGCCGCGCAACTCGCGTGAATTCAACGCCATCACGTCGATACCGTCGAAATGGATCGACCCGGCGGTCGGCTCGATGAGGCGCAAGAGCGCCCGCCCAGCCGTGGTCTTCCCGCTGCCGCTCTCCCCCACGAGGCTCAACGTCTTGCCTCGGGGAATGGCGAAGCTGATGCCGTCCACGGCTCGGACGTGGCCCGCCACCCGCGAGAACACGCCGCGCCGCACGGGGAAGTGTTTCACCAGATCGCGAACAACGACTAAGTCTTTCCGCTGGTGTGACATAGCGCTCATTGTTCCGTGGGCTCCGGGGGGGCGCCGTCCGGCAGGCCGACGGGGCGGGCGTGGGCTTTCATGACCTCGGCGTCGTGGAGCCAGCAGGCGGCGCGGTGTCCGGGGGCAACGTCTTCGAGAGGCGGCTCCTGCTGGGCGCAGGTATCCATGGCGTAGTGGCAGCGCGGGTGGAACCGGCAACCTTGGGGGAAATCGGTGGCGGCGGGCACCTGGCCGGGGATAGTTTTGAGCCGTTCACGACGGGCACCGAGTTTCGGCAGGGAGCCGAAGAGGCCCAGGGTGTAGGGATGCCTGGGATGCGCGAACAAGTCCGAGACAGCGGCCTGTTCGACGATCTTGCCCGCGTACATGATGGCCACTTCGTCGGCGGTCTCGGCGACGACGCCCAAATCATGGGTGATCAACATAATAGCCATCCCGCGTTGTTGTTGGAGGTTCCGGAGCAGGTCGAGGATCTGGGCCTGGATGGTGACATCGAGCGCGGTGGTAGGCTCGTCGGCGATGAGCAATTCCGGATCGCAGGCGAGGGCCATGGCGATCATGGCGCGCTGCCGCATGCCGCCGGACATCTGGTGCGGGTAATCGTCTACACGCTGTTCGGGGGAAGGGATACCGACCTTGTCGAGAAGATCGATGGCCGCGGCGCGGGCGTCCGCGCGGGAGAGGCCGCGATGGAGCGTGAGGATGGCGGCGATCTGCCGGCCCACGCGGAATACCGGATTGAGGGAGGTCATAGGCTCCTGGAAGATCATCGAAATGCGGTTGCCGCGAATCGACCGCATGGCGCGCTCAGAGATCCCGAGCAGGTCTTGTCCATCGAGCATGACCTTACCGCCGACGATGCGGCCCGGGGGCCGGGGCACCAGGCGGAGGATGGAGAGGGCCGTGACGCTCTTGCCGCATCCGCTCTCGCCGACGAGGGCGAGGGTCTTGCCGGCGGGAATGTCCAGGGAGACGTCATCCACGGCACGGGCGACGCCCGCGTCGGTGTAGAAGTACGTCTTGAGCCCTTGGATGCGGAGGGCCGGTTTCTGTTCGTGTTGGATCGTCACGTGCTATTCCCTCAGGCGCGGATCCATGGCGTCGCGCAGGCCCTCGCCGACGAGGTTGAAGGCGGTCACCGTGAGGAAGACGGCGACGCCGGGATACATCACCAGCCACCAGGCTGAGTCAACGTAGCGCTGGGATTGTTTCAGGACTTCGCCCCAACTGGGGGTGGGGGGTGGTACGCCGAATCCGAGAAAGCTCAGGCCGGACTCGGTGAGAATGGCCCCCGCAATGCCGAAGGTGGCGCTTACCAACACGGGGGCGAGGGCGTTGGGCAGTATGTGGCGGAACATGACGCGGCGGTCGGTGAGGCCGGAGGCCCGGGCGGCGACGGCGTAGTCGCTGTCGCGGAGCCGGAGAAACTCGCCGCGCACGAGCCGAGCGATGCCCGTCCAGCCCGTCAAGCCGATGACAACCATGATGTTGTATATGCTCGGGGGCAGGACGGCAATGAGCGTCAAGATGAGGAAGAAGGTGGGGAAGCACATCATCACCTCGATGACGCGCTGGACGATGATGTCGGTGGTTCCGCCGTAGTATCCCGCGAGCGCGCCGAGAATGACGCCGATGACGACGGCGATGCCCACGGCGACGAATCCGATGCTGATGGAGATGCGGGTGCCCCAGATAAGTCGGCTGAGGACATCGCGTCCGCGGTCGTCCGTGCCGAGAAGGTGGTCACGGCTTGGCCGCTGAAGACGCTCCCTGGGCCGCTGGGAGAGGGGCGAGTAGGGGATGACGGGCCAAAGCGCGGTTTCGCCTTCGGCCGGTTCCCAGCGGTCGAAGTTGCCGTAGAGGTTCTGCTCCTGGAGCGTGCCGTAGGTGAAGAGGTTCGGGAACCAATAGGTTGCGCCGTCTTTCACCATGTAGATGGGCACGTCACCGGCGATGAAGGGCGCGGCCAGCGCCACGATGAACAGTGCGAAGACGAGTGCGAGGCCCAGCAAGGCAAGCGGGTTCCTGCGGAACTGCCGCCCGACGAGGCGCCAGTAGCTCTGCTTCTTCATCTTGGCGGATGCGCGTTTCACTATTCGAAGGAGATCCTTGGGTCGACGATGGCGTAGAGGATGTCGGACACGATCAGCCCCAGCAGCGTGAGTAGGGCCGACATGGTGAAAATGCCCATAATCAGGGGGTAATCCCGTGAGAGGACGGCCTCAAAGCCGAGCCGTCCCATGCCGGGTATCGAGAAAATGCTTTCGATGATCACGCTGCCGCCGATAAGGGACGGCAGCAAGCTTCCGAGCAGGGTGACGATCGGTATAAGCGAGTTACGCATGGCGTACTTGAAGACGACTATCTTCTCGGAGAAGCCGTAGGCGCGGGCGGTGCGGACGTAGTCCTGGCGAATGGTCTCGATCATGCCGGCGCGCGCGTAGCGGGACAGGCCCGCCAGGCCGCCGTAGGTGAGGCAGGTGACGGGCAGGACGAAGTGCCACGCGCGGTCGGCAAGCCATCGATACCAAGGCCATTCTTCGGCGCCCAGGGAGCTGATGCCGTATACGGGGAACCAGTTGAGCCATTCGCCGCCGCCCAGGAAGTGGATGAAGAGCATGGCCAGCCAGAAGCTGGGCAGGCTGTACAGGACGAAGAGGAAGACGGTGATGATGTTGTCCACCCAGGAGCGCTGGTGGGTGGCCGAGAACACGCCTATGGGCACGGAGATGAGGTAGATCAGGAAGATCGAAATGATGTTCAACTGCAAGGTAACGGGGAGCGTCTCGAGGATCTTCTCCATGACAGGCCGCTGGTCTTTGTAGGAGTTGCCGAAGTCGAAGGTGACGATCTTACCGAGCCAGCGGACATACTGGACGGGGATGGGTTTGTCCAATCCGTAGAGGGCCTTGGTTTGTTCGACGATCTGCTGGGTCATGCTGTCGGATTGCATGCTGTCCTGTCCGCCGCGCAGCTTGAAATAGACGGGGCTGCCGGGCGCGAGCTGAATCACGAGGAAGGTGATCAGGCTCACCCCGATGAAGGTCGGGACGATCAACAGCAGACGTTTGGTTAGATATGCTTTCATCATGCATTCCGTGTGGCGCTTGGCCGTGGGCAACAACTTGCCCGAAGAAGGCCCCCTGAGACAAGTCGGGCGGTGTTGGCGATGGGACGGGTCGGTGGCGGGGAGGGGGATTGTAGCCACAGATGGACACCGATGGACGCAGATAGGGATTGGCTCTTTTGACAGGATGAACAGGATTGGCATAGGAGGATTGCAGATTTGAGATAGCAGATCTCAGAGTAAGATTTCGGGCGCCTTTGGTGTGTATAGCCACCGATGAACGCAGATGGGGAAGGGATGTGGTCGGGGATCGGTGAGCGGGGCGTGCGGCTCCTTGCGGCGGGGCGAGGAGGCATGGCCACCTTGCCTGTCGTTTGCGGCTGGCGCCGCAAGCCAAGCAGCTCGGTGGGCCGCGTTTGCTGCGCAAGCTGCGGCCGGCGATGTCAGGCGCCGAGTTCGATGAGCAGTTCCCCGATGCGGCGAACGAGGTCGATGTCGCCGTTGGGAGGCACCTGGTCGGCGCCGGCGAGGACGAGGCGTCCATCGGCGCCCAGGACGCGCACGACTTCGCGGACGAAGTCCAGTACTTGCTGGGACTCGAATGGCGGGGCGAACATCGCCGCGGGCACGTCGCCCCAGATGATGGTGTCTTCGTTGACCGCGCGGCGGATCTCGTGGAGCGTCAGGTCGCCTACGGGCGCCGGTACGACGGACTCTGGGAAAGTCGATGCCCGCGGCCACGAGTTCGCCGAGCAGCGCACCGAGGGTTCCGTCGATATGGCAGCCTACCTTCTTGCCGGCGGCGTGCAGGGCGGCCACGCGTTGGCGGTAGTAATCGCGGCTGTACCGGCGCCACAGGCCGCACATGGTTTCCGACGACAGGTTGTCGGGGATCTCGACAACGGGGTAAGGCGCCTTGCCGATAAGGCCGTACAGCGCGTCCTCGCAGCGGCGCATCACTTCGAGGGTATCTTCGAGCATATCCGGGGCTTCGGCCATGAGGAAGGACAGGTTGGCGACGCCGGCCCACTGCGCAGCCAGTGCGGCCAGGGGCGTGCGCGGCGTCAGGGGGACGGCGAAGCCGACGTCGCCCCACTCACGGTCGCATTCCAGGACCTCTTCGTAGTTGGGGATGTACCGGGCTCCTTCGTACCAGGATCGGATCACCCGCAGATCCTCCGGGCCCTTGATGGGATACTCGAGCACGGCGGTGGAGGCCGAACTGGGGCAGTCCTTGACGAGTCCCGTGAGATGTCCTTCGGGTGAGGTGACGTGAATGCGGCGCAGGCCTTCCTGGACGGTC
The DNA here is from genome assembly GCA_963674865.2 of Candidatus Hydrogenedentota bacterium. Lineage (GTDB taxonomy): Bacteria > Hydrogenedentota > Hydrogenedentia > Hydrogenedentales > SLHB01. Next base: position 412,682 of record CAXXYE010000009.1, on the reverse strand, counting down.
TCGTGCTCCCAGCGGAACAGGTCGGGATCGCGTTCGACGCGCACCAGAGGCGGTGTGAAAAGGTAGACGCCGACGCCCAAGTCGCGGTGGAGTTGGAGGAGGCCGTCTTCTCCGGCGTAGCGTCGCGGCAACGCGCCCGCCTTGTCTTGGCCGTGATGCCAGTACGTCAGGTCGGTAAACCAGGGTATTGCGTCGGGTCTTCGCCCGTCGAGGACGGCTTCAACACGTTGCCGTAAGGTCACAAACCGTTGTTCCCGTGTTGTGCCGCCCGTCGTGAGTGCCGGGCCGGGCGGCGATCATGGGGGGCTATTCGAGCAGGCTCTCTACGCTTGTGGGGAGGCCTCCACCGAGGGCGTGACGTGTTCCGCGAAGAACTCGGCGAGTTGGGCCTGCCCGCTTTCGAGCGCTTCGGCCAGCGCACTCTGTCCCTTATCCCCCAGACCGAGGTCGGCGCCCCGGGCCAGAAGCAGGCGCAGGACGGGCCGGTCGCCGCGTTGGGCGGCGAAGTGGGCGGGGGTCATGCCTTCGGCGCTCTTGGCGTTCACGTCGGCGCCTACGTTCAGCAGGAGTTCGATCATTTCACGGTTGGCGCGTTGCACGGCCAGATGCAAGGCGGTCCATCCGTGTGTCGCGGTCTTGACGCGGGCCAGCCGGGGCTCCTTGCCAAGGATTGCTTTCACCTTCGCGGTGTCACCGTCGGCAACGGCGGCCAGGAATAGACGCTTCGGGTCGTTTTTCTGCGCGTATTCTCTGAAGATAGCGACGATTCGCCGCTTGCCTTCCCGCTTGGCGAGGTCTTCCGCGGTGAAAGAGTTGTAAACCTTGATGCCCGCGTCGGCCCCCGCGTCGAGCAGGAGACGGGTTGTCTCCACGCCACCATGCTGCGCCGCCATCATGAGGGCCGTAAGGCCGTCGGATGACGGGTTGTCGAGAAGCGCGCCGCTCGCGATGAGCATGCGCGCGATCTCGGGGTCGCCGATCTTGACGGCAAGCATGAGGGGAGTCAGGCCCTTTTCCGCGGCCCGGTTCACGTCGGCCCCGCTGTCGAGTAGGAGCGTTACGACTTTGATGCAGCCTTTGTCGATGGCCATATACAGGGCGGTTCGCCCGTGGAGGTCCTGTTCATCGACATCCGCCCCCCACTCAAGCAGGAGTTTGACGATCTCGACGTGGCCGCGCGTGGCCGCCACCATGAGCGGCGTGGCGCCCTTGTTGGTGCGCGGGCTCACGGTCGCCCCGGCGTTCAGGAGAAGCTTCACGATACCGATGTGCCCCTCCTGCGCCGCCTGGAACAGGGGCGTATCGCCTTTCTCGGTGCCTTCGTCGGGCTCGGCGTTGTGCTCGAGCAAGATGGCCACAATGTCGCGTTGCCCGGCCCGGGACGCATAGTAGAGCGGGGTGGCGCCGCGTTCGTCCCGCTCGTCGACGTCCGCCCCTTTTTGGACGAGTTTCCAGACGCGCCGCTCATTCCCGTTACGGGCGGCCTCGTGAATCGTCATGAGCAGAGGCAAGACGAAGTTCCTTCTCAGGTCGTTTGTCTTTTGTTCATACCACGGACATAGACTGAGCTTGCCCGACGTTCCCCGTGTTCCGCGATGGCGTCATGCGAAGATACAAGAACTACGAATACTGCCAATGTGTTTCGTACTACCCTCAAGGTGAAAAGAAGGCACGAATCTGCAAAACATGAATACTACGCTTAACTCAAATAGAGTATCGCGCAGTAATGGGGGATTTGTCAACACCTCGCCTTGGCCGCCGGTGCTTGTGTTGCTTATCGTGCTGTGGCGCAAGGTCTTAGGGGACAAGATGTTGGGGATATGAGGAGGCGTGCCGCCTAACTCGCGTGTCTCATATGCCGTTGTCTGCGGCCCGCTTCCATCACCCATTATTCGACAGGAAGGGGTTTGGGGATAACAGGTGGTCGAGGAGCCCATTGCGCGGCGCGGTCGAGTTATCCGGCGATGACGTCCAGCGTCTTGCTCGCACAGGGCGGTCCGGTTTTGATAGACTCAGGTTCTAACCTGCCTGCTATCCGGCCGCGCAAGAGTTGGTCAGAGTGCGTTTCACGATGCGGGCGCGGAATGACAACTGTGTGAGGAGAGATGTGATGGACATGGTACGAATAGGCATTATCGGCGTTGGGAACATGGGCAGCTCGCATAGCCGCTACCTGTTGCCGGGCAATGTGGAGCGGTGCAAGCTTGTCGCCGTTTGCGATGTGGATCCGGAGCGCGCCTCGAGAAGTTCAAGGGAGAGGATCTGAAGCTGTATGACGACAGCGCGAAGCTGATCCGCTCGGGCGAGGTGGACGCGGTGATCATCGCCACGCCGCACTACGCCCATACGACGGTCGGCATCGATGCTTTCGAGAATGGCGTGCACGTGCTGGTCGAGAAGCCGATCTCGGTGCATAAGGCGGACTGCGAGCGCCTCATCGCGGCGTATAAGAAGAGCAAGGACCTCAAGTTCTCCGCTATGTTCCAGATGCGCACGAGGCCGGTATGGAAGAAGATCAAGGCGCTTATCGACTCCGGGGAACTTGGCGAGATCGTCCGGACGAATTGGATCATCACGGGTTGGTTCCGCAGCCAGTCATATTATGATTCGGGCGGCTGGCGGGCCACCTGGAAGGGTGAAGGCGGCGGCGTACTTCTCAACCAGTGCCCGCACAACCTCGATCTGTTCCAGTGGCTTTGCGGCCTGCCCGTCCGCGTTCAGGCGTTCTGCGGATTCGGGAAGTACCACGACATCGAAACCGAGGACGACGTGACGGCGTACTTCGAGTACGCGAACGGCGCGACGGGCGTGTTCATCGCGAGCACGGGCGAAGCGCCCGGCTCGGAGCGCCTCGAGATCGCCGGCGATCGCGGCAAGATCGTCCTCGAAGACGGGAAGATCAAGTTCACGCGGACGGAAGTGAGCGTCAAGGAATTCACGAAGACGGATCCGGGCCGATTCCGCCGGCCGGAAGTGTGGAATATCGATGTGCCGTTCCCGGATGAAAAGAGCGGGCATTACATGATCACGCAGAACTTCGTGAATGCGATTCTCGATGGTGAGCCTTTGATTGCCCCGGCGGAAGAAGGCATACATTCGGTTGAGTTCGCCAATGCCATGCTTTACTCGGCGTGGACGGGCAAGCCGTGCGACGTGCCCATTGATGCCGCGGCTTATGCCGAGAAGTTAAGCGAGTTGGCCGCGGGATCGAAATTTGAGAAGACGGTGAAGAAATCGACGGAAGACGATTTCGCCAAGTCGTTCCGGTAGTCACAGTAAAGACAGAAAAGGCCGGGAGCAGGTGGTCTTCGAGGATCGCGCTCCCGGCCTTTGCCATTTCAGATCGAATGGCGTGGACGCAGTTGTCCGATTCATCACGGCCGAAAGGCTATCCGTCGTTCAGGGGGAAGTCGATAGTGAGGTCGGTAATCTGGCCCGCACGAGTAGTCACCTGTTGCCGTGAATTGAATCCCCCCAACTCCTTGTCGTAGAGATCGGCATGGGCCATCCAGTCCCCTTCTGGCATCTCGGAGATGGCATATCTTCCCTGGCCGTTCGCATGGGCGCTTATCTGCATCTTCCCAGACTCGCCAAGTGGCGTGAGGTACAACGAGCCGCCGTATTCGTTGGCGTGACCTCCAAGGAGAATCTGGCCCGTGAGGGTGGCGGTACCGACGGGAAACTGGACGTCGACATTCAGTTCCTCTCGGCCGACAAGATCCACGGGTTTGCTGAGATACCAGGTGGACTTCTCGCCTGTGGACTCGAACCGGAACGCGTAGAAGTCGACATGGGTTACGTCCGGCGGCACACCCTTGAGTTGGAAGGCGCCGTCGGCCGGGGTGCCCGACCTGCCACCCGCCTTCGTCTCTACGAAGATCCTCCCATCGCGCACCGGCGCTTCGCCAAAACGCATGCTCCCGGACAGGGCCACCCCCGACGGCAACTCAAGGACGGGCCGGTTCTTCTCCGACAGCGACAAGTTCACATCGAATGACGTGGCTGGGTGATCCCGGTGAAGCACTCCCAGTGTTGTTGTCCCGGACGGAAAGCGATCCGAGAAGAAGCGTCCGCGTTTGTCCGTCTCCGCAATGGCTCCGGGCCTGCCGTGGTGGCGCGGACGCGGAACAGGCCCGATCCAGATCAATGCGCCGGGCACACCATCACCGTTTACATCGACAACCTTCCCCTTCACCCCAGCCGCCCTATCAAGGACGATGCTGACGTTTGTCAGGGCGTCCGGGGCAGTCGTGTCGAAGATGTGGTATCGCGTCACGTGTCCCGGTGCGCCCACCACGATAGTCTGCTTCTGGCCATGTACTTGGGAGTACCTTGCACGAAACTCGCCCTTCGGGTCCGAAGCAGGTTTCATAGCCAGCAGGGAACCGTCAGCGGCCCGCTCATTTTCCGTGACGGCGCCACCCCTTACCAAGTACTCGAATTTGGTAATAGGATTGCCCGAGGCATCGACCACTTGGCCGGTGATGAACCGGTGCGAGCCTTGGCCTGTAGCGTCCGGAACGCGCTCTACGCCAGTGAGGGACAGATCGGGAGAGCACGCCGGAAATGGCAGTGCAAGCAGGACGATAGCGCAACCAATCGAGATTCCCCGTGCAGAACCGCCTGTGGCCATGACAGATCCCCTTCCCGTCATTGTAGTCCTGGTTGCCCATAGCGTCAATGTCACTCGTGCCGAGGGAGCAGTCTGGACAACGAGAACCGGCCGAGGAATGCACGCCGTCTGGTAGTGCGGCTGTGATGATAGGCCGTCAGCGCCCGTGCTTCTGAGCCTGCTCGTGAAGCAATTTGAGGACGGCTGCGAAGCGGTCGGCGTTTTTCGGATCGGCGGCCACCAAGGCTTCGTGGGCACTGAGAAGCAGGCGGCCCATTTCCGCGCGGGCGGGCACGGTAGTTTCGATGGGGCGCATCGACGCGGGGAGGGGGAGCGGCTCGGGGCGGAAATGCATCAGGACGGCCGTAAGGCCCAGTTCGCCGAATTCCCTGAGGATCTTGTGAGGCACATTCTGGATCTCGAAATTGCAGCGATCCTGGCCGTCGAAAGAAGTCGCGATCTCGTGGAGAACGCCGTAGAAAGTGCTGTCGAGGCGCAGGCAATGCTCGAGGTCCAGGATGACGGCGCTGTCGCCACGGTCGCGTGCTTCATTACACAGTTGGAGCACGCGCTGGCTTTCTTGCCAGGATCCGGCCCCGGACACGCTGATGAACAGTCGGCCATCCTCGGCCGTTGCCCGGACGGCCGGCGGCGAATCGACTGGTACGGCGGCGGCCGTTCCCTCCATCGAGGCATCGAGCGGCGTCCGCTGCGGCTCGGCGCCGAGGGCCACGATTGTGACATCATCGGGCCATGGACAGGACTCGGAGTAGCGGACGAGCGCGTCTTCGAGCCGCGGCACAAGTTCGTCCACGTGGCCGGATGTTTCGCTCACGAGTTCGCGTAGGCGTTTAGCGCCGAAGGGCTCGCCCGTGTCGTCGTTGACGTTGGCCGCGCCATCCGTGTAGAGGAGCATCAGGTCGCCCGGATTCATTTGGAAGGAGGCCTGGGTGTAGCGGACTTCCGAGTTGACACCGAGCACGGGCGCCGATACGTGGAGCGGCTCGACTGTGCCGTCCGTGCGGCGCAAGAGAAGGGGCGGATGGCCGGCGCAGGAGTAGCTCACCTCCATGGTGTCGACGTCGACGATGAGGTAGATCATGGAGACGAACATCTCGCGCGCGGGTATGTCGCGGATGATGTTGTCGTTCAATAGGCGCAGCACGTGGCCGGGGCTTCGGACTTCGCCGGAGTCTTCCTTTGCGGCGGGCTCGAGGGCTCGGCGTAGGAACAGCGTCAACATGGCCCCGCTCACGCCGTGCCCGGAGGTGTCGGCGATATAGAGTCCGAGGCGGCGCGCGTCCAGCGGGAACACGTCGTACAGATCTCCGCCGACTTTGTCCATCGGGTGAAAGGCCGCGGCCATGGAGACTTTATCCGAGAAGGGGAGTTCCCTGGGCAGCAATCCGCGCTGGATGTGCATGGCGCGGTTCAGGTCGACCTGTATGGCGACGGCCTGGGCCTGAAGCGCGTGGTAGGCCAACTCCAATTGCGCGAGGCGATTTTCGAGTTCGGTGTTCTTCTGCTCCAATTCCTTGAGGAGTTCATCGTGCCGCGCCGCAAGCCGTTTGTGCCGGATGGCTCCCTGAATGCGATGGCAGAAGGCATGCGGGTTTGTGACGGGCTTGGCAACGAAGTCATAGGCTCCCTGTTGCACCGCTTCCGCCGCCTCCTCGGGGGAGGTCGTGCCTGAGAGCACGACGGATACCACGCCTGGGGCGTGTTCCCGCGCCCACTTCAGGAGGTCAATCCCGCTGAGGTCCGGCAGCAGGAGGTCGACTACGGCCAAGTCGTACTCGGTGTTCGCCAGTGCCGCCTTGGCCTCGGCGCCCGTCGCGGCGACGTCGGTGACGTATCCGTCGCGCTCGAGGATGAGCGAGATGGTTCGACGAATAGTCTCGTCATCGTCTATGAGGAGAATCTTCCCCTGCATGGCTTCACTCTACTACACGCGGCGGCGCCGCTTCTAGGAGCGGCCATGACCGCGTGATGCCGCGGCGCCGCTATGCGGCGTCTTAGGACGATGCTTTGAACACGACGACGCCGTTGGCGGCGAGCTTGACCTCGGAGCCTATGCCCTCGCCGCTGAGGAGGTCCGTATACTTCCCCGGCAGCTTCACCACTTGCTGTGAAGAACTGTGGTTGAGAAGAAACACATACAGGCCGTTCTTGCCCTTGCGGCACGTGGCCTCGACGCCCTCGGGAATGGGGGCGATGGGAAACGCGGGCAGGATGTCCGACACAAACGCTTCCAAGGCGTCCATCGGGAGGAAGACGCCGATGTAATAGACTTTGCCTTTGCCCAGCGTGTTACAGGCGATGGCGGGCCGGCCCTTGTAGAAGCGATCGGCGGCGTATTCGGCTACCGGCTTGGCACTCGCGCATTTCAGCACCTCGACCCACCGCCCGACGGTGCATGTTTGGCCTTTGAGCTTACCGTCGGTGAACTGAATCTCATCCGTTTGGCCGTGGTGGTAGGGGCGGACTTCCTCGATGGTGGTTCCGGCAAGTTCGGCGAGGAGTCCCGGCGGGGTGAAGGGCGTCATGGTGTTCGACACGGTGCGCGTTCCTGAACGCGGCGTCAGTACCAGCGTCCCGCCGTTCGACACGAAGGCTTTCAGGCGCTCGACAACGTCTTTGTCCACCAAGGCGAGGCATGGCGCCAGCACGACGGCATAGGAGGAGACATCCTCACCCCGGCTGAGGACGCGGCAGGAGTTGCCCGTGCGCTTGACGGCCCTGTACAACTCGAAGCAGTGGTGGTCGTAGTTTGAATCGGGCGCCGTGGGTTGCCGCTCGCAGCTCCAGAGGGTGTCGAAATCGCGGATGAGCGCAACACGCGCGGGGACGCGCGTCTCGGCCACGTGCTCGCTGATCCGGGCGAACTCCTCGCCCGTCTTGGCGATTTCGACGTACCGGCGTCTAGGTACGCCGTCGTGATCCAGCATTCCGTGCCAATATTGCTCCGCGCCCGTCAGGCAGGCACGCCAGCGGAAGTAACACAGGCCGTCGGCGCCGTTGGCAATGGCCTGCCAGGCCCACCGGCGGATCTCGCCCGGCTCGGGCTGCTCGCCGAGAAGTCCGGTTTCGGCGTCGCCCGTGGGGCCGCTCTTCTGTTCCATCACCCAGAACTTATTCTTGAAGGAGCGCGTGATTTCATGTCCGTAGGCCGGCTCGAGCGGATCGGCATGGGCATCGGGATAGTTGTCCCACGTTGGGAAATCGACATGCTCGGATAGCTTGTAGTAGTCGATCTGAGAAAAGCGGCCCATGTAATTGTGCGTGACGAAGTGCTTCGGGCAGGTATTCTTCAGCGCCTGAGAAAGCGAACGCTGAAACCGCACCTGCGTGTCCGACGAGAATCTGGCGAAATCGAGCCAGTGCCCTGGATTCGGCCCCGTGGGCATATGTCGAGGCAGCGGCACCTCGGGCCAGTTCCGGAACTCAAATCCCCAGAACGCCGTGCCCCACGCCATGTTCAGCGCTTCCTCCGCCTTGTACTTTTCGAGCAGCCACTCGCGGAATGCTTTGGCGCAGTGCTCGCAATAGCAGCGGGTCGATTCGTGACATCCGAACTCATTGTCCACCTGCCAGCCGATCACGCCGTCCATCCCCGCGTAATGCAAGCCTATCGCCCGTGTGACGGATTCAGCGAGCATTTGGTAACCGGGTGCATTCTTGCAGCAGTGGCATCGCGCGCCTTGGTTAATCGTATGGCCGAAGCGATCCACCTGAAGAATGTCGGGATGGCGCATCAGGGCCCAGTGGGGCGGGATAGCCGTCGGCGTCCCGAGCACCGTAGCAATCCCCGCCTTGTGCAAGGCCGCGATCACCGGGTCGAGCCAGTCGAATTTGTACCGCCCCTGCTCGGGCTCGAACTTGCACCACGCGAACTCGCCCATCCGCACGACATTGATGCCCGCCTTCTTCATCAGCGGGATATCATTCTTGGCCTGCTCGGCCGTCCAATGCTCGGGGTAGTAACACGCGCCGTAGTACAACATCGCCAGCCCTCCTCGCCTTGATCACAGGATAGCAGCGCTATTCATTCCCGCACAAGAACTCCGGAGGCCGGGCGAACGACCTCCTCTGCCCTTTGTTCCCCTAAACAAAACAGATTCGGCGTATTGTAAATCCACCCTCACTTCATTCATCGCCGGCAAATGGGGTGCGAATCCCCAGTGCCTGTCAAGAAGGCGCCGTTCGCTCGAATACCGCGGGCAGGTCATCCATGGTGAGCGGCCTGAGCAGCAGACGCTCCGTCTCAAAGGTCGTGTCGGCGTCCAATTCAATATCCCCCGCTTTGTGGCCTCCCGCCGGGGGCGGGACTACCGGGGACGGGAGCGTCCGGCACGAGCGCAGATAGCGTCGAATAAGGCGGACACGGGATCGAGGCCGTAATCGGCGAAATTGCGGGGGTTTTCCCAGAATTCATCGAGGCGCCCGCGGCCTTCGCGCTCGTACATCAGCACTTTCACCATCATCTGGGCCTTATCGAGTCCACGGACAAGGCGGGCTTCGGGACTGGCCGCAGCCATCAGCTCCTCCTGGTAGAGCTTGTAGCGTTCCGGGAACGCCCGGAACAGATCTTCCATGATGGCTTGCTCCGCTCGGCCTTTGGCCTCCCTGAGGTAGGCATCCTCAGCGGGGAGCGGAATGTCCATCATTCGTGCCTCGGGAAGGTCGTGGATGAGGGCCATGGTGACGGCCTTGCCCCGGTCGAAGAGGTCGGGATATTCGTCGACAAAGAGGGCAGTCATCAGCGCGAGGAAGTGGCTGTGCGCCGCGACGGACTCCGGTTCGGCGACGCCTCGGAGCACAAATCCGGCGCGGGCCACGCGGTCCAGAGGATGGATGGAGGCGAACAGATCGATGACGCTTTCGGGGAATGAGTTCATGCGGGGAGTATGGCATGGGGCGGCGGCGTCTTCCAAGCGGGCCCGGAGATTTGGGGACACGTAGTCGCACTGGACGCGCGCTATATGGAATGGTCGACCTCGTCGTCGAAGGAGCTTACCTCGTGAAGGAATCCAAGGCCCCTGCGCGCGGGGGCAGGCTCGTCCTCGACTTCGTCCTCATCGTTCCTGCCGTTATCTCCGAGGGCGTAGTCGGCCGGATCCAAGGGAACGAATCGAGCGGCTTGCCCTTGGACGGGGCCGGCCGCCTCCTGTACGGCCTTGACAGGGGAACCATCCTCCTCGTCCCAACTCTCGAGCGAAGGCTCAGGTTCCTGCTCGAGGTCGTCCCCGGGCATTTCCATTCGCTCCTTCTCTTCGGGAGGCGCGGGAGGCGGCGTGTGCGGCTCGTGTGTTGTCAGGCGCGCCACCAACTCCTTGGCGGCTTCGGCCTCGGCGGCTTGACGAGCCAGGATGCCGGCAAGTTCGGTTTCGATATCGCGGCACATGGCGCGCATCGCGTCGAACTCCGTCGAGATCTCGCTCAACCGACGGGCCGACTCGCCCGCGTGGGCGTTCGCTTCGGCGACTTGGGCCGCCGCTTCACGGCGCAGGGCCTCCATGTCGGCGGCTTGTCCGTTCAAGGCCGCGCGTAGCTGTTCCGTCTCGTCCTCGGCCGCGCGGCGCGCCGCAGCCGCCTCTTCGAGTTCGGCGCGGAGCCTGGCGTCCGCCTCTCTGGACTGGGCCACATCCATCCGAAGACTCTCGACTTCGATGTTGGCGCGTTCGGACGCCAAGCGGTATTCATCGCGCCGGGCCTTGGCGCGGTCGAGGGCCTCAAGTACGCGACGCTGCTCTTCGATGGCCTGGTCGCGCTCCTGCATGGCGCGGCGGACCTCCGCTTTGGCGCGGCCGACGTCGGCATCGGCGCGTTCGCGGGCCTCGGAGAGGGAGTGATCGAGGTTTCGCCGTTCGGCATCAAACTCGGCGCGTAAGGCCTCCAGTTGCTTGAGCACTCCGTTGAGTTCGGCCTGTGAAGGCGCCTTGGCGGCGTGTCCGCCTTGATTCACCAGGGAGGAGAGGCGGGCAATCTCGCGTTCCTGCTCCTGCTCGCGCTTTTTTGCCTGCGCACGGTTCGCTTCAAGCTGTCCTACGAGCGCTTCGACTCGGGTGAGGAGTTGCTGCAATTCCTCCCGGCCGTGGGACACTTCGGAGGACGTCTGGGATAGCCGTCTGCCGAGGTCGGCCACTTCGGCCTCGAGAAGGGCTTTCTCTCCTTGCAGCGTCTCTATACGCTGCTCCACATCGCCGGTGCCGTGAGGCGCCTGCGCAGCCTCCATCGCTTCCTTGAGGCGCTCAATTTCGCTGCGCTGGCCGGCAATGCGTTCTTCGTACTCCCGGCACATCTCGCCGGAGACGTGTTCCGCTTTCGATTCGGCCGTCTTGGGGACGATGTCGATAAGGTGACCCGCGGCCAGCACGCCGCGCAGTTCCTCGCTGAGAGCGTGCAGGCGGCCCGGGTGGACATTGCTGGCCAGGAGCACGTAATGGCCATTGTCGAGGAAGATGCGAATGACGGCGTCGAGTTCTTCAACGCATTCGTCGAAGCCTTCGAGCTGGTCGACGAGGAGTATCGCAGATCCGGCGCGTTCCACGGGGGACGGGTCGCTGATTAGTGCGCGCACTTGCTCGGGAAAGTCATGGGCGGTGACATAAGCGAGGCCGGTTCTGCCGGAACTTGCGCGTACACGGTTCACAATTGAGTACAGAAGGTGGGTCTTGCCGCACCCGCGGTCGCCAAGGAGCACAACGGGTAAAGGGCTCACAGGGCGAAGGTTAGCGATATCCCTGCAGGTCTCGAACGCCACGCGGTTCGAGTCATCTACTGTGAACGTGCCAAAATTGTACTGTTTCATCCCGGCAACGCGCTCCGGCGACCCCCTTCTGCTCGCGAGGCATTCTATCCGGGCTGAGGGAAGCTGTCAACTTGTCCAAGATAGGCCTTCGCCGTCTCGGCGCGCCGCGTAAACGATTATTTACCTGGCTTTGGAAGAAAAGGCGGGGGGCAGTGCTCGCGCTCCGGTGGATGACGGAACTTGCAGGTTGCGCCCGACTGGGGGGGTCTGGTATGTAATATGTAGAAGGCGGGGGCCACCTATGCGACTTGATATTGCGGCACAGACGGATATCGGGCGGCGGAAGAAAAGCAACGAAGATTTTTACGGTGTCTTCCGCGAGAACACGCCCGGGCTGACCCTTTTCAGAGAGGGGGCTTTGCTGTGTGTTGCGGACGGGCTGGGCGGGCACACGGCAGGTGATATTGCCAGCAAGTTGGCGGTGTCCGTCGTCAAGGACGCCTTGAAGGAGCCTCCGCCTCCGCCGGGAGAGAATCCCGGAGAGGACATGGGGCCTCTCACGGTGGTCGAGCAGTTCATCACGCTGGCGAACGAGAACATCTACAAGACGAATCAGGATTTGATCAAGAACGGCCGCCCGATGGGCACCACGCTGCTGGCCGCGGTGGTGACGCCGGAGGCGGTCTACGTGGGAAACGTGGGGGATTCCCGCTGCTATCACCTCCGTGATGGAGAAATGATCGCCAAGACGGAGGATCATTCGTGGGTGGATGAGCAGGTCCGGCTGGGCATGATGTCGAAGGCCGAAGCCGAGTCGGACGGGCGGCGCAATATCGTCACTCGCAGCGTGGGCACGCACCCTCAGGTGCCGGTCGACAAATACCGCTGGCATGCGGCGCCGGGCGACAAGCTCCTTATGTGCTCGGACGGCCTGGTGAATATGGTGAAGGATGCGGAGATCCGGGAGCTGTTTGCGCAAGGCGGATCGGCGGCGGATATCGCCCACCGGCTTGTCGAGCGGGCCAATGATAACGGGGGCAAGGACAACATCACGGTGATCGTTGTCACTATCAGCCCGAATCCGTTCCGGCTGGCCTTCATGCGCGCCAGACGCTTCTTCCGCAAGAGCGCGCACACGCTGATGTGGCTCTTCCTACTTCTCGTCGCCGCCGGGGCCGGATTCGCCGCGGGCTATTTCGTGCGGGGATTGATCGGGAAATAGCTCGATCCGAAAGCTCTGGCCGTCCCACACGACATAGGACTGATGCAAGAGCCAATCTCCCGTGTTGAGGTAAAGCCCGGCGCCATCGGGCGTGGGATGTTCTTCGCACACGGGATGATGGGAATGGCCGCAGATAACTACGTCCACGCCGCCCGAGGCGAGTTGTTCGCGGGCGAACTCACGCAGGGCGCGCGCCTCCGAGCCGGCGGCAATATCATCAACCTGGGAGAGGCTGCGGCTACCGTGTGAGACGGCGCGGGCGATGGCCATGGCCCAGTCCGGGTGCAGGAGGCTGAAAAGCCACACAATCGGCCGGGCGCGGGCAAACCGCTTGTAGACGCGATATCCCCAGTCGCTCTTGTTGACTCCGTCGCCGTGCACCATGAGAACGCGTTTCCCCGCAAGATCGAGTACGGCGGCGTCTTTGTGGATGATGAAGTCGAGGTTATCGGATAGGAATCTCCCCGCCCAGAAGTCGTGATTGCCGCAAACGAAGTGCATCTCGACGCCGGCGTCGCGGAGATCGGCGAAGGCGCGCAAGACGTCGAAGTAGCCTGAGAAGATCACATGTTTGTATTCGAACCAGAAATCGAATAGATCGCCTAGCAACACGATCCGCTCGGTTTGGGTGGGGTCAATCCGCCTCAGGAAACGAATGAACTGCCCGGTCCTTCCTTCCATACCGGCATTGGCATCAAGATGGGCGTCAGAGAAGAAGAGTGTCTTCATTCCAGCAGGCTGGAGTCGGCCAGCGGCCAGAACCGCACGACGGCTTTTCCGATGATCTGGTCGGAATGCACCACGCCGAAGTTGCGGCTGTCCTTGCTGATGGCACGGTTGTCACCGAGGACGAAATAATCGCCCGGGCCAAGAACGACCTCGCCGCAGGTTTCGTGCTCCCAACTACTGCCGCCGAGGATCTTGGTGGGTGGGATACGGCGGTTGTTGACGTAGATCTCGCCGCGGTCGATGCTAACGGTTGCCGTCTGCCCCGGTGGGTAGCCTCCCTCCCCTTTGCGCGCGGCCGCGGCCGCCCCTTTTCGGGGTGGCGGGCCCTTGGCAATGACGCGTTTGACGTAGCGTTTGGAAGGTTCGTCGGGACTCTTGAAGACGATGATATCCCCCGGCCTAATGGGCTCGAGTCCGGAGAAAGGGGAAAACCGGCTGAGGAGGTGCGGCAGCTTGAACACGAGGATGCGCTGTTCGTCGTAGAGGGCCGGTTCCATGGATGGCCCCTGTACCTCGTATCCCTCGATGACGTAGGTTTTCAGGGCAAAGAAAAGTACGAGAAACCAGAACACGAGCTTAACAAACTCGATAACCTCGCGCCTAGCCTCTTGAGCCACCTGCGCCGGTTGTTCGGCGGGTGCTTCTTTGACCTCTTCGCTCATTGGCCGGCCCTGTGTCTGCCATTGTCCACCGGACGGAATCTACCACGCCTAAGCGCCGCCTGCAAATCCGCTGTTGATCTTACGACGTCGTCGAATTCGCTGACGTAGCGCCCGACATCGTTGATCCGGTGTGCATCGCTGGCGGCGAGCGGCCGCAGGCCGGACGCCCGGGCCAGTGACATGGCGAGGCGCTGCTCGTGCTCGCGCATGTTGACGCTTAACACCTCGATGGCATCGAGGGAGAGCTCGTGAATGTGTTCATCGAAGCCCATGCCGGCCCTCGTGGGATGGGCGCCGACACAAACGCCGTTCATGCCGCACGCCATGGCGACGATGTCCGCGGGGGGTGCGCCGGGCTGAAACTGCGCGGCTTGGGCCGGTTCCAAGCCGTAGATGAGGATGTCGCCTTGGGAAGAGCTGCATTCGAATCCGGCGAGGAGGAGAAAGCCGGGGGCATCGCTCCGATCGCGCAGATCGGCGAGTTCTTCCTCCGTCCACTGGTAGTGGTGTTCCGTGATGACGAGTCCGTCGAGGCCCTTCTTGACGGCTTGGGCGATGAGCGCCTGCGGCTCGATCTGGCTACAGGCTGAATGGCGTTTGGTATGAACGTGCAGATCCAATAAAAGCCCCATAGGGAAGAATTATCCTAACTGCAAACTGCTTCTGTTGTCACGGAGTCAGTCTCCGCCGGCACCGGAGTCTTCCGCTGCCCAGGCGAAGGGATCGGGGGCCTTTGTGAGGCCAAGTTCCTTGGCGACGGGGGAGTCAGGCTTATGGCACGGCAGGAGGATTTCGCGGTCGCCGACGAGTTGCCGAACCACGAAGAGGGCGCCCGCAGGATGCATGTACGCGAGTTCCTTGAGGTACTGCCACCACTCGCCGTCTTCTATCGTTCTTCCGACGAGGAACGCCGGAATCCGCATGGGATCGTCGGCGAGCTGCCCGGCGATCTCCTTTGCCAGGTCCGTGCCGGTACCGCCGGATCCGCGATCTCCGGGGCGCCAGCGTTCTCCGAGGTCGGAGGTCACTCGGCACGCCTCGACGTAGGCCTCGACGAATTCATCCCAAGCAGGATCCTCTTCGCGGACGAGGCGCTTGAGGAAGGCGATGCGCTGCTCGAGGGGGCGTTGCTTCAGTCTTGCGGCCACATCGGGATCGAGCACGAGATAGGAGAGCGCGGCGTCGAGAAATGCATCGTCTTCTTTCATGGCGAGGCAGTCCGAAAGCTGAGCCGGGTAGTCGCCATGGAGCATCAGCGCGCGTTTCTGGTAGTCCGCCAAGGCCGGCAGCGGCTCGGGGAAGGCGGCATAGTCGTAGGCGAGCCGTGAGGCGATCATGTATCCCCGAACGCCGTGGGCCACGTTGCCGCCGTCGAACGCCTCGTCCGCCTGCCGGAGGAGTTCGTCTTGCATGCGCTCACGGATGCGGAGCAACTCGTAGGCCTGAGCGGCGCTGGCGTATCTCCCGGCCTGGAGCGCGTTGTCGGCCAGAAGCAGGAGCAGGTCGGCATGAAGCTGTGGGGAGTGGGACGCCTCAAGCTCGTGTTGGCAATGGCCCCAGACGTCGGGCTCCTTGACGCGTTGCAGGCTCTCTTTGAACGGCAGCGTTCCTTCCTCTCTGGCCGTGGGCAGAAGGTAGGCGTACTTATCGGTCTCGAAGCGCTCCGGCGAATCGGCCCGCGCGGGAGAGAAGGTGTGAAACAGGAAGCGGAGGTTAACGATGTCGCCGTCGCAAACGGCTTTGGCGATGGCTTTGGCCGTCAGCTCCGGATCGACTGTCTTGACTTCCGCGGCGTCTCGTGTTTTTCGTGGCACGTGTTATCCGCTCCCCGCGATGACTTGGCGCACGACACGCGCGCGTTTGTCCCAGTCCACTTGCAGCGGGGTGACATCCGCGAGGGGCAAGCGTTCGAGAATCTCTTTGTATAGCCGGTGGCGGTAGTGGCGGAGAATGCGGAAGGCATGGCGCTCGTGGGCGACGTCCCAATGGCTCGCGTCGACACACTCTTTGTCGCGGCCTGCGTCCAGCATCAACTCTTCCACGTACTTCGAGAGGAAATCACGCACTTTTCGATCAAACGTCCGGCGGAGCTTTGGGGCCGCGGCCTCGTCGGAGGCTTCGGATTCGCGCCATTGGCGCTCGAGGTCGATGACTTCCTGCCGGGCCTCCCAGTAGGCCTCGCGGATGGGCGTGTCGCGGAGAACATAGAGCGCGGCGTTGAACTTGGCCATTTCGAGGAGATAATGGGCGCGGCGCTCTTCGGTGATCTCGACGCGCGCGATTTCCCCGACGAGTTCCTTCATTCTCCGGCGGTACGTCTTGCGGACGTCGCCGGGCTTGGCATGCTCGTCGAGGCCGAGGATCTCGAAGTAGTTGACGTAGCCTTTATCGCACATTCATCCGTACTCCACTCATACGCGCATTGTACCGTTTGCAGTCCGAACGGCTCAACCGGAAGGCACGCCCGGCGGCCGGGTTGCCCATTGTGCCGCGCTGCAAGTCATTGGAAACAAAGGCCTGTCGCAATGGCCGGCTTCACCCATCTGGTGAGCCGCTTTCAGAGGACGTCGTCATATCCAAGCGCCGTGTGCGCGGCACCGTCGAGTTATCCGGCGATTGTTGCGCGCGCAACCGGCACTTGCGTCACGGCTGGGAAGGGACTTCGGACTCGGACGACGGCGCACTATATGCGTCGAACAGGTTTTGAGCGGCTTCCCGGGCAAGTTCGCGCTCGGATACCACCACGCGGAATCGCAGGGTCAGCGGCTTCCCTTCGTCGAGGTCCGGTTCGAAGAACGCGCCGAACCGCGCGTAGCGCCGGATCGAGTACACGGGCTCGCCAAACGGATGATCCCTCGGCGTCATGTGAACGAGCCAATACCGCTTTCCCCCAACCTCGCAGCTACAGCAGGCCCACCATGCCCCGACCACTTTGTCGTTTTCGAGTTCTTCGGCGCCTTCGGGGAGGATGTATTGAGTGGTGTCCTGACGCTCGGACACTTCGTTGGCCATGCGCACCTGCATCCCGGCGTGCTGGAGATCCCCGCGTAGTTGGATATGGCCGGCCACGGAGATCAACGTCGACTGGAAGTCGATGATCCGCAGGCCGTCTTCACCGGGCCGTACCGTGATGGCGCGGACTTCCTTGATGAACGGCTTGCCCTCGAGATCGCACCAGACGACTTCCTCGGACTGTGACGCGCTGTCGGCGCCGGCTTCCCGGGAAAGCCACTTCACATGTTGCTGGTAGCAGTTCTTCATGTGCCACGTGTCATAGTCGATGGGCTCGGCGCCTTCTTCGGCGGAGGGCACCAAGGTGTCTTTCCAGCCGATGAAAAGTCCGCGGTGATGGGTGTACTTGCCTCCCACGCCCTTGGTAATCGGCGTTTCCCCAGCTGAGTCGTAGATGTGAGTGAACACCTTGTACGTCTCTTCCGCTTGGGCGGCGTCGAAAGGCTTCACCTGCGTGCTGAGCCAGGTCTTTCCATCGCATTGGATATCGAGGCTCTCTCCGGGCCGCTCGACGAACGCAAACTCCGCCGCGTAGCCCGCCAAACTCAACAAGAGGCACGTTGTCAGAGCAATCATCGCGCGCATGAAATAACTCCTTTGTGAAGTATTCAGGGCAAACGGAAGATCATTGTAGCAGAACGTTGATGCGGCGCGCTTGGGGGGCTGCGAGGCAATCGACTACAATAGCCGCCAGCGCTGTATAGAGAAAGGGCGGCCTTTGAGCACATTAACGGTATTAACGCTCGTGCCGAACGCGGGCGATCGCATGGCGCGGTGTCTGGAAAGCGTGGCGTGGGCGGATGACCTCTTCTGTATTGTCGATCCCAAAGCCACGGACGGGTCGGATGAAGTCGCGCGGCGCCACTCGCGTCATGTCGTGGCGCACGAGTATGTGAACAAGGCCGCCCAATGTAACTGGGCGATTCCGCAGATCGAGAGTGATTGGACGCTGGTTCTCGATGCGGATGAGTGGGTGTCGCCGGAGCTGGCGGAGCGGATCCGGGCCGTTATGGACGATCCGGCCAGCAAGGACGGCTACGAAGTCCGGCGTATCTCGATTTTTTTCGGGAAGGAGATCCATCATTGCGGGTGGGATCGGGACTACAACATGCGGCTTTTCCGGACGAAGAAGGGGCGCTATCTCGACAAGCGCGTCCACTCGAAAGTGGTGGTGGACGGCCCGACGGGCCGCATCGACGAGCCCATGTACCACGATGACAAACGCGATTTCGAGGAGTACTTCTCGACGTTCCAACGCTTCACGGCTTGGGGCGCGCAGGATCTCTTCGATCGCGGTAAACGCGCCCGGTTGACTGACCTCACCTTCCGCCCGATGACGCGGTTTATCAAGATGTATTTCATCCGCCAAGGATTCCGGGACGGCTACCACGGGGCGGTGCTCTGCGGATTAGCCGCATTCAGCGTGTTCACGAAGTACGCGAAGCTCTGGAACCTGGAACGCCTATCGCGGGAGGCAGGGGGCGACTGACGCGACATTCCTACGCTGGCGTAGGTTCCCGCAGTGGCGCAGTGGATTTCTATGCCGCAGGAGTATCGGTTGGCCCGGACGTGTTCTGAATCCGCCTCCAATACGCGGCAAGGGCGTGGGCCTTCCAGAACAACGCGACACCAAGCACAAATTGCATGGAGAATCGAACCAATACATCCAGGCTTCGCTGGGCAATCATCGGGGCAGCCTCCTGGCCAATTGTGAGTAGATAGGTAAGCAGACAGCTAACCGCGACGCCCGGGAACTGAGCCAGGGCCAGCGCAGCTATTACGACGCCTACGACGGCAAAGGCAGCGGCCGTCAGGTCCGTACGGGGGGCTGGAGTCTCAGGAGCTGGGGCGTCCCCCCAGCGGAGGGCCCACCCCGCGAGCCTATCGCTGTGGCGAATCATTATGTAGGCGGCGACTGCATTCGCAGCCAAGGGCAAGATTCCGGTAATCGCTGCATGGGCCAGATTAGAGACGTTCGTATGTCTCCAGGCTATCGCCCCTCCCAGCGCATGGCCGGCAAAGGGCACATAGCGCAGCGTGGTGCAGACGAGGTAGATTCCCGCGATTACGAAGGCAAGCGAAATCATTTCGGAACGCTTCAAGGCAGTATCCCCCGCTTTTCTGTGCGGCCCGGTGGCCGGGCCGGCCCCACCCAATTATAGCAGAGGCATGCCGCCCCGTGTGTTGCGCCTAGAAAGGGGCGAGCGCCCGGCGGGGAACCGGGCGCTCATCATGGGAACGCTTGGGAGCGTTGATGTGGGCTGCGATTATCCCTGGGCCGCTACGTAGGCCGGGGTGGTGGCGTCCTCGGGATAGGCTTCGAGGCCCATCTCGCTGAGGTCGAGGCCGACGTATTCCTCTTCCGCCGAAACGCGCATGCCGAGGATGGCTTTCGTGATGCTCCAGAACACCACCGATGCGACGACGGTGAACACACCTACGCACACGACGCCGATGATCTGGCCGATCAACTGGCCCACGCCGCCGCCGTAGAAGAGGCCGACGATGCCGTCTTCGACATCGGTTTGGGCGGCGAAGAGGCCGACGGCCAAGGTGCCCCAGATGCCGTTGACAAGGTGGACGGATAGGGCGCCGACGGGGTCGTCGATGTGGAGCTTGTCGAAGGTGAGGACGGACTCGACAACAATGACGCCGGCGATGAGGCCGATGATGATGCTGCCGAAGGGGGTGACGACCCAGCAGGGCGCCGTGATAGCTACGAGGCCGGCCAGGGAACCGTTGATGATCATGCTGAGGTCGGGGGTCCCGAGCCGTATCCAGGCGTAGGCGCAAGCGCCGGCGACGCCTGCCGAAGCCGCGAGGGCCGTGGTGACGCTTACGAGGGCGATGTCGGGACTGGCCTCCATGGTACTGCCGGGATTGAAGCCGAACCAGCCGAGCCACAGGATCAAGCCGCCGAGCGTCGCCAAGGCCATGCTATGGCCTGGGATGGCGTTGACGGTACCGTCGGACTTGTATTTTCCGAGGCGGGGCCCGAGGAACAACACGCCTACGAGCGCGGCCCAGCCGCCGACGCTGTGAACCACCGTCGAGCCTGCGAAATCATGGAAGCCGAACTTGTCGGCCAGGAATCCGCCGCCCCATATCCAGTGGCCGGAAATGGGATACATGACGGCGACAAGGAGGGCGGAGAACAGGATGTAGGATTGAAACTTGATCCGCTCCGCCACGGCGCCGGACACGATGGTCGCGGCCGTGGCCGCGAACACGAGCTGGAAGAAGAACTTCGCGTTGAGCGGCACGGCGGTCCAGTCCAGGCTCGAGAAGACGGCGCCGCCCTTCAAGAAGAAGCCTTTGAGGCCGATCAGAGGGCTACCATCGCCGAACATGAGTCCGAAGCCGGTGGCCCAAAACGTTAGGGCCGCGATGGCGAAGACGATGAAGTTCTTGGACAGGATATTGACGGTGTTCTTGGAACGGCAGAATCCGGACTCGACGAGGGCGAATCCTGCGTTCATGAAGAATACGAGAAACGCGGCCACCATCACCCATACGGTGTCTAGAGTGGCCTTGAGTTCATCCATTGCCTCATCGGCGTGAGCGCCGAGGGCGGGCAACAGCAGTAGCGCGACGAGGGCGGCCCATACACGCATGCTGCCGAGAGGTACTTTCTTACGGCTTAACATTTTGCGAATGTCTCCTTTCCAATTTGCTGCCGCGGCCTGCCTTACGTCAGCGCGGACTCGCCGGATTCGCCGGTTCGTATCCTGATGACTTCGTCTATGGTGGAGACAAAGATCTTTCCGTCGCCAATGCGCCCCGTCCCGGAGGTCGAGACGATGGCCTCGACGACGGAGTCCAAATGCTCCGCGCGAACCACGGTTTCGAGCTTGATCTTCGGCAAGAACTCGACGACGTACTCCGCACCCCGGTAGAGTTCTTTGTGGCCTTTCTGCCGGCCGAAGCCTTTTACCTCGGTGACGGTAATGCCGTGTACGCCGGCCTTCGTTAGCGCGTCCTTGACCTCTTCCAGCTTGAACGGCCGGATGATTGCCTCGATTTTCTTCATCGCACCCTCCCTTGTAGATTGCCGCGACCGCAGGGCGCGGTCGGGATATGACTTAGCGCGCTGGGACTGCGGAACAGATCCGAGACTTTCGGGGTGAGTGCAACCTGCGTGCCATCCTGGACTGGAGCGCCGTCCATCTCGCGCGGGGCGGATCTGCACACAGCGCATAAACGTTGCGGTTGCAGGGGATACAGACGGTACGCAAGCTTGGCCATCGTGTGATGGAAGCGCTGAGAACCATCGAAAAGGCGGCGGGAAATGCCTGCAACGCCCCTACGATATGGTAGGGAATTAGCGAATTCCTACAACGCAGTAGCTTTTCCGGCGTTTTCGGCGAGGGGCATCTTGTGTTTCACATGAGCGGGCCTGGAGGCAGGGGGGTGGATGACAGAGCGCACGAGGCGTCCTCGGGCGGACTTACTCCGATTGCCAGAGCGATTCATACTCCTGGGGAGGCGGCAAGGCGCCGAAAAGCTCCTTCATCGATGCTTCATCGATGCCGAGGCATTCCAGACTATCGCGGCATTCGTCGAAGTTGGGTTCCTGGGCCTCATCGCTGCCCGGGCGGTAAACCTCCGCCATGATGTTGGCGATGGCCACCATGGCCACCATGGCCTTGCCCTTTGCGGCATGCTGGGGCGTGTGGTGGAACCGGATAGCCTCGGCAATGTCTTCGGGAAGTCCCCAGTGACAGGCCAATTCGTATCCCGCCTCGGGATGGGCCACACCGAACACCTCTTCTTCCGCGGCAATGAGGTCGGCTCCGACGAGGTCGGCGTTGACGCGTGCGTAGCGCTCCGGCACAACTTCGGCCAGCGCGACGCGGCCCAAATCGTGCAGCAGGCCGGCCGAAAAGACGCCGGTCTTCTGAGGCTGGGACGAGGTCTTTGCGATGGCCTGGGCGGCAAGGGCGCAGAAGGTGGAGTCGCGCCAGAACGCGGCGTAATCGAATAATTTGGACTTGTCGAACAGGTCCACCACGGCGCAGGACAGGACGACGCTGTAGGTTTCACGAACGCCGAGGAGCGTTACGGCCAACTGGACGGTATCCACGCGGTTCGGAAAGCCATAGGCGGCTGAATTCGCGACGCTGAGGATCTTCGCGGCGATGGATGGATCCATGTTGATGACCTCGGCGACTTCCTTCACGGAACTCTCGGGATTCTCCAGCAGCGCCTGGACGCGCTGTACGGTGGAGGGCATTCCCGGAAGCGAATCGATCTGGCGCATGAGGCGGACGGCGCTGGCCAATTGCAGCGAGGGAATCAGGTCCGTCGCTGAATCAGGCTCCGGACGGGCCGGGGCGGCGCCGGCGCGCGTCTCATCGAGCTTGAACTCAGCCTCCTCCTCGCCGACGCGGTAGTACCGCCTCAAAGCCGCTCGAACATCGCCCGGCGAGCACAGCATGGCTTTGACACGAAGGCCGGTGGCCTCCGAGATGTGTTCGATGGTGGCAGAGTCCAGAGGACACGTCATCCCCACCGTCAGCAGCTTCCCCAGTTTGTCGATAGGAATGACCTCGTGCTTGACGGCGAGATCCTTTGGTACGAGGCCGATGATGTCCGGGGCGATCTCGTAATGGCCCAGGTCGATGCTGGCGACGCCTTCTTGCTTGGCCAGAAAATTCACAAAATCCCGAGAGGTGAGGTGCCCGAGGGAAATAAGGATCTCGACGGTCTTGCCGCCCTCTTTGCCCTGAACGGCAAGAGCCTCCTTGAGCGCCTCGGATGTGATCAGTCCTTCTTCTATCAGCAATTCGCCGATGCGTTTCTTGCCGCTTCCGTCGGCATGGCCTCCGGACCGGCCTTTCTGCGGGGCTGTCACCATAGCGTTACCAGCATCCTTTTTGTTTGCCGCGAGCGTGAGAAACAAGCGCCGGAAGCGGCCCATTGGCGGCGGTCAGGTCCCGCACACAACAATAGCCGCGCCGGGTGTTTGGTTCACCAAGAACGGTTGTAGTATAGCATGCCGTCTGGCACAGGAAAAGAACGCTTCGGCGATAGCGGCTTGCCGCCGGCTAGACGCTGTCGCCGGGCGTTTGCTTGGGAGCTATTCCGTATTCCTTCATCTTGCGCCAAAGGGTGGAGCGTGAAATCCCCAGCCGCTTGGCAACCTCCGTCTGATTGCCGGCGTAGGCGTCCAACGCGCTGGCAATGAGATCCCGCGTCATTTCATCCAGGCTGGGGACGTCCGCGCTGTATCCGGGCAAGGCCAAGCGATTCACGCGTCCTGCGTGTACCTGTTGCGGCAGGTCTTTGGGCTGGATGAAGTCGCCGTCGCTCATGATCACGCCGTGGGCGATGATGCTCTCGAGTTCTCTGACGTTGCCCGGATAGGAGTAGTCGCGCAAGAGGGCCTGCGCGGCGTCATCCAGGCCGCGAACGTGTTTCCCGAATCTCGCGTTGTGTCGCTGGATGAAATGCTCGACCAGCCTCGGCAGCGCGTCCATGCGCTCGCGAAGGGGGGGAATTCGGATCTGCACAACGTTGAGTCTGAAGTAGAGGTCCTCGCGGAATGTCTTGTTTCCGACGGCCTCGATAAGGTCCCGGTTTGTGGCGGCTATTACGCGCACGTCCACCTTGCCGGGGGTCGTCGAGCCGACTCTTCTAATCTCCCCGTTCTGAAGAACGCGGAGCAACTTTGCCTGTGTTGTGAGGGCCATGTCGCCAATCTCGTCGAGGAAGACGGTTCCCCCGTCGCCCGCCTCGAACAGGCCCTGCTTGTCGGCGTCGGCCCCCGTGAAGGCTCCCTTCTCATGCCCAAAAAGCTCGCTCTCGAGCAAGTTTTCCGGCAGGGCGGCGCAGTTAACGGCCACAAAAGGCATTTCACGGCGGGGGCTGAGGCGGTGGATGGCGTTCGCCAATACCTCCTTGCCGGTTCCGCTTTCGCCGAGCAGGAGGACGGTGCTGTCCGTGGGCGCGACCTTGGTGATCAGCTCCGTCACGCGCTTCATTGCGGGAGCGCTGCCGGCCATCTCTTCGAATAGCCGCTGCTCGTATTCGCCGACGGCCTCCTTTTGCTGAATGCTCTGGACGGCCTTCTCGACCAGCAGTCCCACGTCTGATGGGGCAACTTCCTTCGGGAGATAGAAGAACGCCCCTTGTCGGATCGCCTCGACGGCGCGGTCGATGTCGCGAATATCGAAGAGGAGAATGACCAGGGTTCCCACGCTCTGCCGGCGGATGAATGACACGAGGTCGACGCCGCCCTCTTTGGCGAGGTCGAGGTCGAGCACGACGACATCGAAGTCCTGCCGCCGTACAAGGCGAAGCACCCCTTTGGCATCATGGCACTGGGTCAGGTCATATCCTTCGATTTCCATATAGCGGACCAGTGCCGTGGCGTAGGGCACGTCACTGCTCGCAATTAGAACCGCGAATCTTGCCCGCCCTGCAGTGTTTCGCATCGAAACTCTCCGCATGTGCCATTTTCTATATTGTACCAAAATGAATCCCGCGCTGTAAAATGAATAAAACACAAGGCTTGGGTGGTGTCGAAGGGATGGTGATGGCCGTTTGGTGGCCTGCTCAGGAAGCGCGATGAAGGCGAATGATGGCGGCTTCGGGCGGGCAGTTGAAGCGTACGGGCACTTCGGTTGTTCCGAGGCCGGCGGAGGTGTATCCCTGCACCCCGCCATAGCGCCAGATGCCCCGGGTGAATTTGCGGCGGCAGCGGGCATTCACCATGGGGGGCCGTCCGCCGGGGAGGCAAACCTGGCCTCCGTGGGTGTGGCCACACAGGTAGAGGTTGACGTGGTGCGCGTCGGCTTGGGTGATCACTTCAGGCGAGTGGGCCAACAGGACGCGGAAGGCGTCTTCCGGTATGGGCCGGGTCGCCAGCGCCACGTCGGCGCAGCGGTAAAAGTGCGGATCATCGACCCCTGCCACCCAGAGCCGGGCGTCGCCGCGCTCGATGCAGACGGACTCGTTGAAAAGAAGGCGCAATCCGATTCGGCTGAAAGGCTCGTCGAACGCCATGTCATCGTGATTGCCGAGCACACCGAGGAAACCGTCGCGGGAGGTTACCTGGGCCATGAGGCGTTGGATGTTCTCGCATACCTTGTCGGTGGGGCCTTTCCAGCCGAAGCGGAAGTCGCCTGTCACGGCGCAGAGGTCGACTTCGACTCCCTGCACCAGCCGGCACACGGCCTCCAGGAAGCCGGGCCGGTGGTTGAAATGCAGGTCAGAGAGGTGAAGGATCGAATAGCCGTCGAAGGCATGGGGCAGGCGGTCGAAAGTAAAAGATAACTCTCTAAGAACCGGGGAATTGGCGTTTTGCTCGCCGCGGGCCTGCAGTCCACCGAGGCGCAGACTCAGCGATAGTAGTCCGTAGAGCCCCCTTGGAATATGGGGGTCGCCACCGGGCCGGCCGCGCTCTTGGAGCAGGCGATCGCGCCATTCTTCCTTGGCGCGCCGTGCCTCGCGCCACTCGCTTCGAGCGGTTGCATCCTCATCGGGGATGTGTTGGCCAGCGTGAACAGTCATGGGACTTCCGTGAATTCGGCTTCTTTTGTGCGCCTGTGCAGCCAGGGCGGGCAAATACTAGCGGCCAAGTCGCCGGATATCAACCTTGCTGGGCTCAGGCTTCATTGCGGACGGGGTCCGTTTCACTCATAATGGCCTCGATGACTTGCGGGAGCGAGGCGACGTGGTAGCCATTCAAGAGCTGTGTTCGCACAAGCGGCCCACATCTAGGGCGGTGTTCTGGGCCGTGTTTGCTGCGGTGTCGGCCATGCTTTGCGCCGGATGCGCCACGGGTCGCGAGCCCGCTTTATCCCATTGCGTAGCAGCCGGTTGGCCAATCATCTCTTCTCATCCGGCCATCTCCTCTCCCTTCGGCTACCGAAGCGACCCGTTCACCGGGGAGCGGCGCTTTCACGCGGGGGTGGACATTCCGGCGCGCCGTAAATCGCCCGTCTACGCCACGGCGGCTGGGAAGGTTGTCGCCGCGGGCCGGGCAAGCGGCAGGTACGGCAAGTGCGTCGTGATCGATCATGGCGGCGGCTATGAGACACGCTACGCCCACCTCGCTCGCGTCAAGACGAAGCCGGGAAAGCGCGTGAAGCGCGGCCAGGTGATCGGCGCCGTGGGCCGCACGGGCCGAGCTACCGGCTTCCACCTCCACTATGAGGTGCGGCGGAATGGCCAGGCCATCGACCCGACGCCCTATCTGGCGGGGCAGCCGGGCATCGACACGGTGAGGAAAACTCCATGAATAACGCAGGCACCTCGCACCTCGCCTATTGCGCGGATTTTGAGGCCGTGAAGCAGCGGCTGACGGTGCTCCTCGAACGGCAAGGCACGGATCGGGTGTTCGCCGTAATGGACACGCCGAGCGCTGCGCTCGACGAGTTCGCCGCCAAGTACGCGGAGGGCTACTGCGATTGCCCGGACCTCGGCGAGCGTGTTGCGTTCTGGGAAGCGCACCTTCGCCGGAAGGCGCGCGTGTTCGACGACAGTGTTCCTTCGGCCTATCTGAGCGAGTGCGACCAGGGCCTTTACGGGGGCATGCTCGGGGGCAAGGTCCAGTACATGGCGCATCCGGAAAACGGGTGGATTTCGTCGATGGTCGCCCCCCTTGTCGAGGACTGGGCCGGTTTCGACGCCCTGGCAATCGATGCGGAGGCGTCCATCTTCAAGCGGTTTCGACGGCAGCTCGACGTGTACCTCGCGGCCGCCGCAGGGAGGTTTGGCGTGAGCCACTTCATTCTGATCGATGGGCTCAACTTCCTCTTCGAGCTTTTTGGCGCCACACGTACCTATCTTGAGACTATCGAGAATCCGGACCTCGTCGGGCGAGCCATCGACTTCGCCTACGACCTAAACGTTGCCGTGCAGGAAGCTTTCTTCGGCGCCGGCGTCATGGTGGAAGGCGGCACGTGCAGCAATATGGTGCAATGGGCGCCGGGGCGCGTTGTGAGCGAGAGCATCGATCCGTTCCACATGACGTCCGTGGATGATTTCGAGCGCTGGGGACGCGCGCCCTTCGAGCGCATTCTCGCCCATTTCGACGGCGGAGTGGTGCATATCCACGGCAACGGCCGTCACCTGCTCGAAGCCGCCGCTTCGATACGCGGCCTGAAGGCCTTGTGGCTCGGCGATGACCGCGGTTATCCCCGCGCCTTTGAGGTACTTCCCGCACTGCGCGCCCGCGTCGGCGACCTGCCCCTGGTGTGCCACTGTGGCTACGGGGAGTTCGTCGCTGCTCTGGAAAAGCACTCCCTGGTTGGGGGTGTACTTTACCACGTGGGAGGGGCGCCCGACACAGACGCCGCGAACCGCACCATGGACGCCGTCAGGGAGTATTCTTGAGTCGGCGACGCGCGGCCGCTCTCCGGGGGAGCGGGAGGGGGAGGGCGCCGTTGAGCGGCCGCGGTTATGTCGCCAGTTCCTGAATGGGGAACGTGAGGGTGAGAGGTGCGCCTTTGCGGTCGAGTTCGAGATCGACCTTATCCCCGATGAACAGACTCCAAATGGCGAAATCAAGGTCGGGGCCGGCGTTGATGGGCTGGCCGTTGACACTCTGAATCACATCACCCGGCCTAAGGCCTGCCTCGTAGGCGGGGGAGTCGGACAGCATGCTCACGACGAGGCATCCTGTCTCGGCGGTGATCCCGAGTTCCTGGAGAGCTCTCTTGTTGCGCGATTGTACGTCGGCGACCTCGAATCCGGGCCACGGGTCGCGGCGGCGGCCATAGCGGATGATTTCCTCGGCAACGCGGCGGACGCGGTTGATGGGGATCGCGAATCCCAGGCCGATGTTGCCACCGCTCTTGCTGAAGATCATAGTGTTGACGCCCACGGCTTCGCCGCGTGCGTTTACCAGTGGGCCGCCGCTGTTGCCGGGGTTAATGGCGGCGTCCGTCTGGATCATGTCTTGGTACAGGCGCTCGCCGCCGCCGACGGATGGGTTCACGCGTCGATGATTGGCGGAGATCACGCCAACGCTCGCCGTGGGCTGCGCATCGGCCATGAGCATACCAAAGGGGTTGCCAATGGCAATGGCCCACTCGCCCGTCATGAGGGCATCCGAATCGCCCAGCGGCACGTGGGGAAGATTTGCGCCGCCCACCTTCAGCACCGTGATATCCGTGCGCGGGTCGGTGCCGACGAGTTCCGCATCGAGGGTGCGCCCGTCGGGCAACGTGACGGAGGACACGCGTTCGGCGTCCTCGATGACGTGCGTGTTGGTGATGATGTGGCCTTCGGCGTCGAAGATGAATCCGCTGCCCACGGAATCGACCCGGCGTTCGCGAACGCGGTAGCGGCGGCGCGCATCGTAGAAGAAGTCGCGGAAGAGCTGCTCAAAGGGGGCGCGGACGGGTTGCGCTTCGAGTTGGACGACGTTGACGGAGACGACGGCCGGGGCGGCACGCTCGATGGCGCGGACAATGGCGTTCCTGCGCGATTCGTCGACGTCGGGCTGGGCGTCGCATGGCATGGCCCAAGCAAGGGTCAAGACAGCCAAGGATGCACCAACAACTCGTGTACGCATGGGCCGGCCCTCCGGGATTGGCCATCCGGTTCGGATCTTACTCCGCCTCAGGAACCGCCTCGACGGCCGTCATAGCTGCATCCGTTTCCTCGCCCGCCGGGGGTGCAATCGCCGCCTCGGATGTGCCGTCATCGCCCTGCTGGGATTCCTCGCCTTCGCCCGAAGTCGCCGGTTCGGGCTCAGGGGCAGGCGCCTTGAACAGCGCCAGTTCGTCCAGCACCGTTTCCACGTCGGCGTGGTCGAGCTTGAACATCTCTTTCTTGCCGGACACCTTCAGCAGATGCGATCCATCGGATTCGGGGCCGATAGCGATCTCGTGTTTGGCGCCGTCCGCCAACGTGAAAGTAATGGCCATGAAGGGCTCGCCCTGCATGGTGGTCCCATCGAAGAGGATATCGCTCGCCTGAAGATCAGCAATCCACTCAGTCAACGAGTCCGCGGCGCCTTCGTATTCCTCGATCACGTCGTCAGGGAACGCGTCGGCCTTCTCTCGCTCGAAGGATAATGCGCCTTCCTCGCGATTCGCGGCGATCTCGGCCCACTCGTCGTCCCGGCGCGCCAACGTGTATATATTCCGGCCGCTCTTGACGGTGACATCCGTGATGTCCATCTCGTCGATGTCCAGAAGTGAGCGCTCGTAGAGATCCTTCGGCGCGACGAACACTTTGTCCTTGTCGATTTTGGCCATCACGAGGGCGGCGGGATCGTCATCCAACCGGGCATAGTCGCCTTCCGTCACGGGAGACGGGGCGCCCAGGGCGATGGTGTGCGTGACGTCGCCTGCGATGAAGGAGACGCGGCGTGTCGCTGCGTCGAGGCCGGTATCGGCGTCCGGGCCGGCGTAGTCGGCAGGCTGCCAGGAGGCCAAGGTGCGCGCCACCGTATCCAGCGTGGAGGCCTGGAGCGCCAGGTCGGCACGCGGCTTCTCGACGGCCCACTCGCCGTCCGATTTGGTGAGGACGACATCACCCGCGGGCTGTGTCAATTCGACGCGCTTGATCTCCTTCTGATCCACCGAAAGCGCGGGGAGATCGCACAAGTCTCTTCCTTTGGGGAAGAGCTGATCGAAGGAGTACTTCGGGATCTTGTAGACTACCGGCTCCTCGGCGCCGGCGAGGCGGAGGTATCCATCGCCGCTCGCGTCGGGCCTACCTGCCTCGATTACCACGTCCTCGTCAAGGTTGTCGGCCGCAACAACGCACTTGAACGCGGGCGGCTCGAGGCCCCACTCGGCGGGCGTGCCAGGGTCAACCACATCCGTGGCCGTCAAGGAGTCGAGTTTGCGCAGCAGCGAATCCAGGCCCGTCTGCTTGTGGGATCGCGCGGGGGCGCCGGAGGCCAAGACCCATTCGTATTCCTTTTCCTTTTCAGGCGCGGGCGCTTCCTCAGCATCCTCATCAGGCTCCTCGGCCTGTTCGCCGGCTTTCTCTTCCGGTTCCGCTTCCTTCTCCCGCTTCTCGAAGACGACGCTCTTGTCCGGGTAGGTAAGATCGATGCGGCTGATCTTGTCTTTCTCGAGGTCAACGATGTTCTTGTCGAGCCACGGCGTGGCTTCGGGGGCCTTCTCCGTGTCATCGCCATAGATCCCGGCTTTCTGCCGGAGGTTCACATCGCTCAGATAGATTTCCTTCCCTGCGGCGGCGCGGACGAAGGTGGTGCGATAATCCGGCGCCTTTCCCACGAGGACTTCGAACTTGGGAGCATCGTCGCCTTTCACAAAACCTTTGACGTGGAAGGCTCTCGAATCAGTTAAGTCGTACTGCTCGAGATCCGCGTCCGTTTCGGGAGCGGCGCGGTATTCGCCTCCCAACTTGATCAAGTCGGAGAGATACTCGTCGATCTTCTCTTCGTCGACCGGGGCGTTGTACTTGCTCGTCACGCGCCAGCCGGAAGCGGCGTCATCCCATGCGAGGACAACGCCTTCGTCCGGTTTGGCGCCGGCAAACAGCTCGAGTTTGACGATATCCGGGGCGCTCACGCCTTCCGGGATCAGCCGGGCCAGTTGCACCTCGTTGACGATGTTGGGCGCGGGCTCTTTAGCCTTCTTTACCATCACCAGTGCGATGAGAATCACTAAGATGACAACGAGCGGAACCAGGTTCTTTGGTTTCATCGCTTCCTAACCTCCCGAGCAGTCATTCATGCACGTGCTTCTAACGGGCCCACCGGGGGCCTGGCCGTTAGGCCCCGTTCCGTCTGGCGTATGCCATGGTGTAGGCGTTTCGCGCGCGCCTCCGCAAGAGCAGGGTGGTGACACCCGTCACGGTGATCGCGAGGGTGCCCAAACCGTAGTTGATGACCTTCCAGAAATTGCGCTTGCCGGAGGACGGCATGGCGATGGCCCGGTCGATGGGCTTGCGCCCACGGACGTTGATAATGTCGTCGCCCAACGTGACGGCGTCCACGCAGTTGAGGAACAGGTCCAGGTTCCCTTGCCGGAGAAAGTTCTTCCGAAACATCTCTGAACATCCCAACAAGACGAGCTTGGCGGGGCCGGGCGAGATAGGCGCGGCCTCGGCCTCGTCGGTTTTCGGGGGGCGCGGCGGGGCGCCGGGCCGGGGCGGCTCGACGGGCCAAGCCGGCCGAGGCTCACCCTTGTAGGCGTCCGGGAACTGGCCTTGGACGAGCACCATGAGGGGGAACTTCTCGCCGCCGGACGCAGGCGGTTCGAGGGAGGCGCTGGTGAGCGGCGCATCGGCGGGCACGGCCCATGCTTCGTCCGTGGTCGACATAATGGTCTTGGCTTCGAGGCCGTGCTTCGCAAGCTCCTCCTTGTTCAACTCGACGGCCGTCCCCCAGAGATAGAAGATGGTGTCCAGGCGGCTGGTGATGGAGGTGTCCTTATCCATGTTCTCGTTGCTCACGAGCACGTGGGTGGGCGCGTCCACCATCTGCCCCATACCTAAGAGCGCGTCGAGTCCTCCCCCGCTTGTCTGCAGGGCAAGACTGTTGGTGTCCATGAGGATGTCTTTGCTGACGCCGAGGCCGTACTCCTCAAGGAGCGGATCGATCTCCGGCGACTCATCCCGCTTGTTCAGACTCACGCGATCGCGCTCGACGCGGTAGTCCCATTCATATTGCTGGACGGCCAGTACGACGGACTTGCCGGAAACGACGGCGCGGTTGATCTCCCAGCGCTGCCGTTCATTGAGCGACCTCGGATTGACGACCACGAGGGTGTCGTATTCCTCCGGGAGCGGGCTGTCTTCGGTGAGGTCGACGCGCTGCACGTCATACTTCTCGTACCGAAGGACCTGTTCAAGATAGACATAAGGATCGTCGGAGGAGGGGATGGGCTGGCCCATCTGCTCGTACAACTGGCGCATCTGCGGGGGAATGGTGACGGCCTCCTTCGGGGCCACGAGCGCTACGACGGGCGGCTTGTCCATGGTGAGTTTGTAGATCGTGTTCACCAGGCGGTACTCGAGTTCCTGGAGGTTATCGGGGATGATCTGCGGGATAATCTCCTCTTTCTTGTCGCGATAGCCTACACCGAGGCTCGAGTACACCCATTTGCTTGTCACCTGATCCTGGCTGATGGCTTGGGCGGAGAAGGGCTTCACGCCCTTGTCGAGCATCCGCTTCTCGATGGCCTTTGCTTCGTCCCCTTCTTCGGCGTCCTCATCCTCGGTGTCGGGCCCGGCCAAGACGTTCGCCGCTTCCAGATGAACCGTCGTGTGTTGGATCTTCCCGCCGGATGCGACGCGCATCTCCTCGAGCTTCGCCTCGATATCCTGTTCAAGCTGCGTCATGCCGGTGGGCATCTTGTCTTTGGGCGTGATGTAGAGCTTAACCTGCACGGCGTGTCGAGCTTGTCCAGAATGGTCTTGGTCGCCTCCGACACGGTGAATATCTTGTCCTCGGTAAGGTCGAACCGGCCGAAGCTCTGTCCCGTCAGAAGCCAGTTGAACGTGAGGCCGATGGCCAGACAGATGGCCACCGCGCCGATAAAGATGGTCGTGGCGCCGGGCCGGCTGCGCCGCTCGATGAACATCATGTTCAGGAACAGGAAGACGGCGATCCACGCGAGGAAGTAAAGAAGGTCGCCGACCTCGACGACGCCTCGCGTGAAGGCGTTGTAGTGGCCGAGAACGCCCACCAACTCGGAGAGGGCCGATCCAAGGCCGGACATCACGCCGTCCAGGTAGGAGGCGATGAAGGTGGTTCCGAGCAGGAAGACGAGGAAGCACGCGAGCAGCGTGACGACGAAGGCGACAATCTGGTCTTTGCAGAGCCGGAGAAGAAGATGCCGATGGATAGGAAGAAAGCGCCGAGGAGCAGCGTGCCTACGTAGCCGCCGAAGATGACGCCTCCATCCGGATTGCCCAGCGCGGCCAGCATGATGGGGACGGTGCAGGTGGCTGCCAGCGTCGCCGCGAGGAAGACGAGGCAGGCGAGGAACTTGCCAAGCACAAGCTGCCACGATTTCATGGGGAAGGTAAGGAGCAGTTCCCAGGTGTTCTCCTTGCGCTCCTCGGCCCACACGCGCATCGTTACGGCGGGGACGAACACACACAGCAGGAGCGGCAGGTTCGTGAAGAACATGCGCATGTCGGCCACCGGGAACGTGAAGAACGCGGTGATATAGAGTCCCACGCTGATGAGCAGGAAAACGATCATGAAGATGTAGCCGACGGGCGAGGTGAAGAAGGCGCCCAAGTCGCGCCGGAGGATGGTCAGAACGTTTTTCATCGCGCGCCTCCTTCCGCGGTAGCGGCGGCCCGTTCGGGCTCCGTCAACGTCAAGAACGTTTCCTCAAGGGAGAGGGGACAGTCCGTCAATTCGCGAAGCTGCCAGTCTTTCGTGCGGGCCAGTTCGCTGACCTCGCGGCAGAGGTCGGCGCCCGGCTTGCCGAAGACGGTGAATGAGACGCAGTCGCCTCGCTCCTCTCGGAATTCGACATTTCGCGCGCCGGAAACTCCCGTGAGAAGGCGTCCAACCTCCTCACGGCGTCCGACGACGGCGACTTGCGCGCGTTCCTGCTTGCTGGCGCGCTCGCGGAGTTCGTCGATAGTGCCGTCGGCGACGATGCGGCCGCGGTTGATGATGACAATGCGATCCGCCGTGGCTTGGACCTCCTGCAGGATATGGGTCGAGAGGATGACGGTCTTCTCGGCGGCGAGCTTTCGCACAAGCTCCCGGATTTCGATGATCTGGTGGGGGTCGAGGCCGGAAGTCGGCTCGTCAAAAACGATGATGCTGGGGTCGTGGATCAGGGCCTGAGCCAGGCCGGTACGCTGTTTGTATCCCTTTGAAAGCTCGCGGATTACCTTGCGATACATGGGGCGCAGGCCACATTCGTCGAGCACGTAGTCGGTTTGCCTGCGAAGCTGCTGCCCGGACAGGCCGCGCGCCTTGCCGACAAAGTCGAGATAGGCCCGGACCTCCATGTCCATATACAGGGGCAGGATTTCGGGCAGGTAGCCGATGATCTTGCGCACGGCCAACGGCTCTTTGAGCACGTCAAGCCCTCCGACCTCGGCCGTGCCTCCCGTGGGACAGAGGTACGTGGTGAGTATTTTCATCGTGGTGGATTTGCCGGCGCCGTTTGGCCCGAGCAAACCGACGACTTCGCCGCGTTTGACCTCGAAAGACACATTATCGAGGGCCACCACCGGCCCGTAATGCATCGTCAGCCCTTGCGCTTTGATCATCGCTTCTCCTCTCCCGTCACATCCACATGGATAATGCCTGTTGGGCTCTTTGAGCGGCTCCCAATGTCGGCTCTCCGCGAGGTGCGCTCCTTGTACAGTCCCCGTCAGAGGCGTTGTCCCACCCGTGGGATATCACTGAAGCTCCGCACCCGGACGGCGGCACGGATCACGCATAGCGATCCATGTGGCCCCAGAGGAAGCAAATTGCGTGCCGCCAGGGGGATTCCGCCAAACCGTGCGAGCCTAGAAGTCCGGCCTGAAAGCGCAGTTCCCGGCGGGATGCGGCCAGAAAGCACTTGTAAGTCCTTCGGCCTCAAGGCCCAAAACCGTCGCCCCTCGTCATTCGGTGGCTTTCCGGCCGCACCCTAACACCGCTTTTCCCTGGGGATCAAGCCGAACAGGGCCGAAAGAGGTAGCGCCGAAACACGCATCGGAAGCCGGATGTGGGGTGTGGATACCTCATTTGGGGCAACAAACCTGGTTTCGACGCACGCCCCCCGCGTGGCCGGGTGGCCAATTGGCTGCGCGTTGACTTGGTGACACGTCAGGGGTGGACCTCGGTTAGTGAAGGAGGGCGGGACTTGGCGTTTCCGGCTTTGGAGCAGAGCGGCACGCCTCATGATTCGTGACGCAGCTCGCGCACACGCGGCGTCACCGCGAGGCCGTGGCTCGCAGGAGGAGGATGTGGCGTGTGCGGGCGCCGAGCCAATCAACATCCAGGCCGGCGGCGCGGAGGGCGTTGCTTGCTTCGGCAATGGCGACCCCGAGAACCACCAAGCCGACGAGAGGAATGAACAGCATAACTGCGACGCCAATACAGAACGGCATGCGTCTTCCGAGGGATCGCAGCATCGGATACAAGTTTGCTGCTAGGAAGACAATGACGGGGAGAGCAAAGGGGCTGAATCCGATTCGTACCGAAGAGGTGACCATGAGGTAGAACGTGAAGGAACTGCACACCATCAGAGCCGCCAGTCCCCATACCAGCCGGCGCTGCCGGATGGCGATCTGCATAAGATCCCACGACTCCCCCGGGCTCAAATCGCGTGACGCGGCCATGTGTCATTCTCCCTGCGCCCACCACATCCCCGTTTCGTGACATGATAGTCCCGTTTGGCGACGCCGTCAAAGTCACTTTGCCTGCGTTATGGAGAGGGATTTCGTGGCATTTCATTGGTTCTGTGCGCACGTTTTGCAGATATAGGTCTACAATGGGGCCGTTGAAAAAGTCCAGAGTTGCCGGACGCAGGCCGCGAAAGGACCTGGGACAGTCCCGTCTGCGTCCGCCTGCGGCGGACTCCGCTTGGGACAGTCCCGGTGTTTCGCTCAACCTCTGGGGCGAATGGGACTGTTTCAACAGCCCCACAATTCCCGTTTTCCCTCGGAAACGCGGCGCCTCGGTTGTCTCATGGCGTACGGGCACTCAACATTCCGGCGCCCCGAACGGGGTGATAGCGCCCTCACTCTACCGCCAAGAGTACTCCTCGTCGAAAATCGACGCCGTGGGCCTTCAACAGCGCTCTGAATTTCTCCCTAGAATCCGTCTTGCGGTGATGACAGTCGCGGCCGCCCCGTTCGGGGCTTTCGCTGGGCTGGGCCGGTTCCCGTGGGCTCGCTTCGCTCACCCACGGCTACATACGGCCACCCCTTCGGGGCGTCAGATTGTTGAGATCTCGTGTCGGTGGGTGAGCAGAGCAAATCCACAGCTACATACGGCCACCCCTTCGGGGCCCTCGCTGGACTGGGGGGACTATGCGCACGCCCCACCGACAGGAGCCACGTTCCCGCATCTCACCAGGAACCGCAGGTCAAGGCCGCACGTCTACCGGAGCGAGGTTCCTTTGGGGAGGCCGTGTTGGACGGGAATACCGCGAAGACTGACGCAGGCCCAATGCCACCTTGCCGTCAAGGTCGCTCCTCAATGCGACTCGCGAAGTGGCGGACGCCATCGCAAGCCCTTGGACGGGTGGTCGGTCCCGCGGATCCAGGGAGAGCTTGCCGTCGGCGTGGCGAATCCGAACCGGCCCGGCGGGAAATGTGCTACATTGTCCCCATCTTGGCCGTGGGCGCGGAACACGCGGCGGGAGAGGCGGGGAGATGCCGGCGGAAATGGATGCCAATACGCGGAGCGGAGCCGATAGTGGGCCTCAGGGGCGTCTCCGCCGGACGGTTTGCCTTGGCGTGGTGCTCTGGATCCTGTTCGCCATCAGCGCGGTGTGGATTCGGGGCGTCCAGTGGGATGAGAACTACGAGTACGCCCAGGCCATCCTCCGCCAAGTGCCCTATCCGGAGGCCCACCCCTTCTTCCGGTACGCCCGCGGGGCCTACAGTATCCAGACGTACACGGCGGCCGCCTTGCTGTGGCTGGCGCCGGGGCCGGCGGTGGTATGCGGGTCACGGAACATCCTGTTCCTGATGGCGACTGTTTTGCCGCCGTTCCTTGTGGGGGCGTTGTTGACGCGGCGGGCCCTCTGGGGCCACGTCGCGGCCGTGCTGATACTGGCGGGCATCCATCTCGAGTTCGACAGCACGTATCCTCAGTTCGTCTGGCCGGCGATGTTCTCGAACGGGCACGTGCCGATGGGATACGCCCTGGCCGCGCTTGCGCTCTTGTTTGCGGGCTATTGGCGCGTGGGATACTTCCTCATCGGGCTGATGCCGTGCATCCACCTTGGCCAGACGCCCGCGCTATTCCTCTTCATGCTGTTGTTCAGCGCTTGGGCGTGGTCCAGTGGACAGCGGCCTCATCTGATCCAGGCAGTGCGTTGGGGAATGGCGGGATTGGCCCTGTGCGCGGCCCTTTGGCTGCTCCAGCGTCCTCTTGTGCCGCCAACACCGACGGGCGGCGTCTATTCCTCGGATATCGATGCGGACGCCTTCTGGAAGACCCTCACCTTCTACCATGACGCGCACCGGGGCGTGCCCGTCACCGGAAACAGCCACATCGCTTTGGTGGGGATGCTGCTCATGAGCGCTGCCGCCGCGCGTTTGGAGCGCCGTGAAAAGGGGCGCTGGGGGCCGTGGGCGGGGTGGGCGGCCTACACGGCGTGTGTGGCGGCCGTTGTTTGGCCGATTCTTGCCGCTCACATCGCTATGGGCCCAGATACGCCTCGAATCCTGGTATCTTGGCTACCGTACCGGCTGATGCTGCACGTGCCGCCGCTCGTCGTGGCCGGGGTGGTGGCCGTACTTTCGGAGAAGGGCTTGCGGACACGCGGCAGGGCCACACCTCTCGCTGTTCTTCTCTCGGCGTGCCTGGCTTATCTCCTGATCCGGCCTGTTCTTGGGCATCTGGCCGGCCCGGACCTCTATGGGCGCTATCTCGGGACGGGCGCCATGGTGTTCTATCCGCTCTGCGGCGCGGCGCTGACGGGGCTCTTCCTGCGTCTACAAAGCGACAGGTCATTCGCCACTCCCTGGGCGTTCATGTGTCTCGCGGGCCTCGCCGGATTGGCTGCGTACCACCAGTTCGGCGCGGCATGTCTCATTTGCGGCGCAGCAGCGGCCTTCGCGGCCAAGGCTCTGGCGAAAAGCCGGCTGAAAGGTATGCTCGAATCCAAGCTCCAGGGCACGGCGACGGCTGGATTGTGTCTGCTCATGGTGGCGGCACTGCTGTTTGGCCAGTGGCGCACGCGGGACCCTCTTCCCTCGACGCCGTTCCAACGTAATGTGGCGCAGTACCTTGCGGGACGCGGGGAGGCGGATGCGATGCTGGTGGAGCCGCCGACGGCCTTCACGCTTCAGGCGTGTACGGGCCATCCCGTCATGACGCCCACCACCATCCATGAATGGGTAGGTTACATGCCGTCCCTGGCACCCGCCATTCACAGCATCTATGCGGATATCTATGGGAAGCGCTATGACGTGCCGCCCCGAGCGGACGACAGGGATTGGCTTGAGGTCTGGGAAGCTCGGCCGGGAACGGAATGGCAGTCGCTTGGCGATAGGTTCTCATTTCACTATGTAATTGCGCCGAAGCCTGCTACGCTCGACCTCCCCGTGGTTGTCGACGGCGAGCACGAGCGGCTATATCGGGCCGACGGCCAGATGTGAAGCCCATCTCCAAGTTGACATGGCATCACGCTTGGTGGTAGGCTTCCGCCATCGCAGATGTGTGATGACAAGTAGGAGCGCCAGCTTCTCACCTTGCGGCGGCATGGACCTGCCGGCAAGGTCAGTAAATTCTAGTTCGGCTCTATTTGCCGGCAGGAAACTGGTGTTCCCTGCCGGCTTTTTTTGTTGATTTCACGGCCTTGTGGCCATTGGCGGGCCGTGGAAGAAACGCTGGTTAATCAACTAAGGAGGTGCTGCGCATCGTCAGGTCGCAAGGTGACAAAGTGCGCGTGAACGGAATGATCCGTGCGCGCCAGATTCGTGTGATTGATGAGGAAGGTACGCAACTTGGCATTATGAGTCCCGAAGATGCCCTTCGGGAAGCCACGGAGCGGAACCTTGACCTTGTGGAGGTCGCGCCGAACGCGGCTCCGCCGGTTTGCCGGATCATGGACTACGGGAAGTACCGCTACCAGCAGAGCAAGCGAGTCAAGGAGTCGAAGAAGCATCAACACACGATCACGGTAAAGGAAATCAAGTACCGGCCCAAAATCGACGTGCACGATTTCGACTACAAGACGAATCACGTACGCGAGTTTTTGCAGCAAGGCAATAAGGTAAAGGTAACGATCATGTTCCGGGGTCGCGAGTTGGCCCATCCGGAATTCGGCCACGAAATCTTGGCCCGCGTCGTCGAGGCAACGAAGGACCTGTGCCAGGAAACACACGACGTGCAGAGGCTTCGCCTCGAGGGCCGGAACATGAGCCTCGTTTTGTCACCAGCACGGTAACCTAGCGCCCGTGGCGGGCCGCGTACGTCGGCCCACATGCGAGAGCGGGACAGGAGTTTTGTGCCTCCAGGAGGTCGTTTTATGCCTAAGATGAAGACAAACCGCTCGGCAGCAAAGCGGTTCAAGCGGACGAAGAGCGGGAAAATGAAGCGGAACATGGCTTATAGCCAGCACCTAATGAGCGGCAAATCGCCGAAGCGTCGTCGCAACTTGCGCAAGGCCGCGCTGATGAGCCCTGAGGATGTAACGCGCATCAAGCAGATGCTCCCCTACGGGTGACGCGCCGCGCGTTTCCTCCCATAGCTTTGACAGAAGAAAGGAGTTCAAGCCATGCCACGCGCAACCAGTGCCCCGGCATCGCGCAGCCGGCGTAAGAAATATACGAAACTCGCTTCCGGATACCGCGGCAGCCGTCACCGGCTTCTCAAGACGGCCCGCCAAGCGGTGGAGCACGCCGGAACTTATGCGTACCGAGATCGCAAAGCGCGCAAGCGTGATTTTCGCAAGTTGTGGATCGCGCGCATTAACGCGGCCACCCGGGCCTGCGGCATCAGTTACAGCCGCTTCATTTGCGGCCTCAAACTCGCCAATATCGACCTGAATCGAAAGGTGCTGGCTGAAATCGCCGCCACTGATGAGACACGGTTCAACGAGATTGTCGAGCAGGTGAAGGCGAAACTGGAAGCCGCGTCCTGACTATGCGGATCGTGCCCGCGGTCGATATTCGCGGCGGCCTGTGCGTCAACCTGGTGCAAGGCGACTACGAGCAGGAGACGGTTTTTTCAACGGACCCGGTTGCCCAGGCGGTGGAGTGGCATCGTCGCTGCGGAGGTCTGGTTCACCTTGTGGACCTCGACGGCGCCAAGGCCGGACGGGTTTGTATCGAGGATGAACTTCAAGCCATTGCCGCGGCCGGCGTACCTTTCGAGGTAGGCGGCGGAATCCGCGATATGGCCTCTGTGCAAACCGTATTCGCCGCGGGCGCCGAGCGGGTCATTTTGGGCACGGCGGCGCACAACGACCCCGCCTTTCTGCGGGAAGCAGCTGCGGCATTCCCGGGGCGCATCGCGGTGGGCATCGATGCCCGCGCGGGCAAAGTGGCCGTCCAGGGCTGGACGGAATTGACGCAAACGGATGCGACCGCATTCGCCCGCACTGTCTGCGACGCCGGCGCCAGCCGGATCATCTATACGGATATTCTCAGCGACGGGTTGATGAAGGGCCCCAACGTGGATACCACGG
Organism: Candidatus Hydrogenedentota bacterium; assembly: GCA_963674865.2. Lineage (GTDB taxonomy): Bacteria > Hydrogenedentota > Hydrogenedentia > Hydrogenedentales > SLHB01. The sequence goes on along the minus strand of CAXXYE010000009.1, from coordinate 372,430 downwards.
GCGCGGTGGCCGACGCGGTTTCGGTGCCGGTTACGGCATCGGGCGGCGTATCCTCGCTTGAGGACATCCGCCGCTTGCGGAACCTGGAGTCGCGCGGGGTAGATGAAGTGATCGTTGGCCGTGCTCTTTACCTGAGCGCTTTCACGCTTGAAGAAGCCGTGAAGACGGCCGCGGAGGGATAAGCCGAATGGCTCACGCGCAGTTTCACTATGCGGTTGTGAGAAAAGCGGGATGATGAACCGGCCCTTCGACACTGTGACTATCATCGGGGTGGGCCTTCTCGGCGGCTCGCTGGGATTGGCCCTCAAGGCGCGGGGCTTGGCGGGGCGCATCCGCGGCGTGGGGCATCGCCAGACATCGCTCGACAAGGCGCTCGAAAAGGGCACGGTTGACGAGGTCTACCTCGATGCCCGGGCAGCGGCGAAGGGCGCCGATCTCATTGTTATCTGCACGCCCGCGGCTTGCGTCACGGACAAGATGGACGAGATCTTGCCCGTCTGCGGCGCGGAGACGGTGGTAACGGACGTTGCAAGCACCAAGGCGGTGATTTGCTCCCATGCGGAGCGGACATGGCCCGCGCCGTATCGCTTTGTGGGCAGTCATCCTATGGCCGGATCCGAGAAGTTCGGGCCGGAGTATGCCGACCCGACGCTTTATGAGGGCTCCGTTACGATTGTGGCCGCCGGGGACGGCGTCGCGGCGGAGGCACATCAGGCGGTGTGCGGACTCTGGCAGAGCGTGGGCTCCAAAGTGGTGGAGTTCAAGCCTGCGCTGCATGACGCCTTGGTGGCCCGCAGCAGCCACATTCCTCACGTCGTCGCGGCGTGCGTGGCGGAACTGGCCGCCGCGCAAGAGGGCATCCGCCCGGTTATCGGAGAGGGGTTCCGCGATGTCACGCGCATCGCCTCGGGCCGCCCCGAGGTATGGCGGGATATCTGCCTGACAAATCGCGAAGCGATCGCGGAGGGGCTTCGCGTTCTTGGGGAGCATCTCGACGCTGCGCGCGACATCATCTCGCGAGGCGCCGCGGATGAGCTGGACGCGTTCTTCCGTTCAGCCCGGGAGGCCCGGGCGCGGGTCGCCGAGTGATGGAGGGGCTCTTCGTCACCATCGAAGGCGTCGAAGGCTGCGGAAAATCCACCCAGATCCGGCGTCTACGGGACTGCCTCGCCAGCCAGGGCCACCAGGTGATCGCCACCCGGGAGCCCGGCGGCACGACCACGGGCGAGGCCGTCCGCCGTATTCTGCTTGATCCCGCGAATACGGCGCTTTGTTCGATGGCGGAATTGCTGCTCTACGAAGCGGCCCGGGCTCAATTGGTTGAAGAATGCATCCGTCCGGCATTGGCCGACGGAAAAATCGTTCTGTGCGATCGGTTTGCGGACTCGACGACGGCGTACCAAGGCGCGGGGCGTGACTTGCCTCTCGATATGGTGCAAGAACTGCACCGGATCGCGACGGCGGGCGTGTGGCCCGACCTCACCATTGTTCTCGATCTCCCGCCCTCCGATGGGCTCGCCCGCACCGCCCGGCGGAAACGGGATCGGATGGAGGCGGAGCCGCTTGCATTCCACGAGAAGGTCCGTGCGGGATTTCTGCGGCTGGCGGAACTGGAACCGGATCGCGTCAAGGTCGTGGATGCGGCGCGGTCCATTGAGGCGGTCACGGAAGATATTCGCGCGCTTGTGACATCCCTTATGGGGAATAGCTAGTGGCATTTGAGGACATTAGAGATCAAGCCGTACCTGTTCGCCTCTTGAAGAACCTCATCGGCCGGGGGCGGGTGCCCAACGCGATGCTTTTCTGGGGTCCCGGCGGCGTCGGGAAGCGGATGACGGCCACCGAGATGGCCAAGGCGGTCAATTGCTCGGGGAAGGGCGAGAAGCCTTGCGGCACATGCCTTTCCTGCCGGAAGGTGGTCAGCGGCAATCATCCGGATGTGCAGTATGTCGTACCTGTTAAGAAGTCGCGCACCATCGACGTGGAGGCCGTCGAGAGCGTAACCGAAATGGCTACGCTGAGGCCGTTCGAGGGGCAATGGCGGGTCTTCATCTTTCAGGATGCTGACAGAATGCGTCACCCGGCGCAGAATCACTTCCTGAAAACGTTGGAAGAGCCGCCGGGCAACTCGTTGTTCCTTCTGGTAACGGAGTTTCCCGGGCTCTTGCTGCCCACCATACGATCGCGTTGCCAGATGGTTCGTTTCGGGAGGCTGAGCCCGACAACGGTGGCGGCGATCCTTCAGAGAGAACGCGGGCTTGATGAGCACCATGCACAAGCGGTGGCATCCTTGGCGCAGGGGCAGATGACGCGCGCTTTCGACTTGGTCGATTCGGAGAAGCGGACGGCCGTCGCCGAGATCACGCGGCGCCTCGCCGCGGGCGATGATCCCGTCGAACTGGCCGAGGAATTCACGAAGCTCCTGGACGATCAGAAAAAGCAGGTTCTGAGTACGGTGAAAGAGGCGTTTGTGCCGGATCGGGACGACGAACTCGGCAAGGCCGACAGGGAGAGGCAACAGGAAGAACAGAACGCTTTGGTCGACGCCCTATGCCGGCGTGATACAATGGAATACTTGTATCTGTTCGAGACCTGGTACCGGGACGCGTTAGTGTACGGTGCGACAGCGGGCGCCGGCGCTATTCTGAACCGGGATTATATGGAGCGGCTCGAAGCTGCTCAGGTGCGCGACCCGGAGAGCAAAATCAACGCAATCGACACGGCGCGGAGGTATTTGGAGCGCTTCCTGAATGAGGAGCGCGTTTTTCGCGACCTCTTCTTTGTGCTGGCGGAGTGACGTTGCGGGCAACGCCGTTTTCTCGCGCCTCGTCGCCACGGGACAGGAACGGCGAACGTAGCGTAGGCGAGCCAAGCTCAGGTACCGCGCCGTTTAGGAGTTATATCTGGTATGGAAACCGCTAAGGTCCGGCTGCGAAAGCCCACGCGGGTCTTCACCTTCTTATGTCGCGATGTGCCTCTTGAACGCGACGAGCCCTGCATTGTCCGCAGCGACCGCGGCCTCGAGTTCGGCACGTGCGTCGTGCCGCCGGAGCCGTGTCCGGAGGAAATGGCCAAGCGGCTGACGATGCAGGTGGTGCGGCGTGCGAACACGCACGACGAGATGACTTACAAGCAGTTGCTGGTCGAGGAGGAGAAGGCTCTGCAGTTGTGCAAGCGGAAGGTGGCCGAGCGGCACCTGCCGATGAAGCTTGTCGATGCCGAGTACACCTTCGATAAGCGAAGGGTGATCTTCTATTTCACGGCGGATGATCGGGTGGATTTCCGGGAGCTTGTTCGCGATCTTGCCCATGAATTGAAGACGCGCATCGAACTGCGGCACATCCAGGTTCGCGATGAGGCGAAAATGGTGGGCGGCATCGGGTCGTGCGGCCTGGAATTGTGTTGCAGGGCGTGGTTGTCGGGATTTGTGCCCATTTCCATGAAGATGGCCAAACGCCAGAGCCTCTCGCTCAATCCCGCCAAGATCAGCGGCCAGTGCGGCCGCTTGATGTGTTGTCTGAGCTACGAAAACGACCAGTATCCGTCGAGGAAGCGGGGCGCCTCGAAAGCCGCAACTCAAGAGAAACCTCCTTCGGATGAAGACGCCAAGGCGGCCCCGGATGGAGATGCCGCAGCGGAGGACATTGGGCCGTCGGCCGATGAAAGCAGCGAATTCGCGGCGGTTACGGGAGCGGTAGACACGGAGAATGGCGGGCCTCGTGAGCCGAAGTGCACCGAGGTCGCCTCGCCACCGGCGGAGGCTGCCGCTTCGAGCACCGAGGAGACTCAGGCCGAATCCGCGGCGAAAGCGGAGGGCGGCGCTCCTCCAAGTGTGGATGCATCCGCCACAGAAAAGTCCGGCGAGGAGGGAACGCCTCGTCGTAAGCACCGGCGGCGGAAACGCAAGAAGAAGCACCCGCACAATCGTCCGCACAAGTAAGCTACGGCCGGAACGTGCTCTTGACGGCAGGATCGCCGATTCTTTCGCGCGCCAAGTCAATGAAGTAACTTCCAAGCGCCGTGTGCGCGGCACTGTGGAGTTGCTCTACGATGCAAGGCTCTAGACCTCATGAAACTGGTGGATTCACACTGTCATCTCCAAGATCCGGCGTTCGATTCGGATCGGGGGGAGGTTGTGGCTCGGGCCCTGTCCGACTTGGCTTGGGCTGTGGTCGTGGGCGACGACGTCGCCTCGAGCCGCGCGGCGGTCGGCATGGCGGGAGAGCGTTTGTACGCGTCGGCGGGCGTCCACCCGCATCACGCGTCTCAGTTCGGCACCGCGACGCTCGATGAAATCGAAGCGTTGGTTCACCAGCCTTGCGTGGTCGCCCTCGGGGAGATCGGACTGGACTATCATTACATGTATTCGCCGGCGCCGGAGCAGCGCCGGGCTTTCGAGCGTCAGCTTGGGCTTGCCCACGAGATAGGTTTGCCGGTTATCATTCACAATCGGGACGCCCATGAGGATCTAACGGCGATCATTGACGCGGCGGGCGACCAGCGGCCGTCCGGCGTCATGCACTGCTTCTCGGGCGACGCCGCCTTCGCGGAGCGGTGCATCGAATGGGGATTCTATATCTCCTTTGCAGGGAACGTCACGTACAGGAATGCGGATAACCTTCGCGAGGCCGCAGGTGCTGTGGCAGTGGAGCGCCTCCTTGTCGAAACGGATAGTCCGTATCTGGTCCCGCACCCACTGCGCGGGCGCGTCAAGCGTTCGGAGCCGGGGCATGTCCACCACACGGCGGCTTTCTTGGCGGAGCTTCGCGGCATCCCGCTCGATCAATTCGCCCGTCAGACGACGGCTAACGCGGCGCGTTTGTTTGGAGTCTCCGAAGATGAAACATACGCAGACAAACAACCGGGTGCGCACGCGCATTGAGGATTGTCTTGTCCGGACACGCCTGGCCATGGCCGGCGTGTCCCGGAATGGGCGTGATTTCTCACGCGCTTTGATGCGCGACATGCTCAGCCGGGGCTATGACGTTCAGCCCGTCAACCTGGAAGCGGATGATATCGAAGGAAGGAAGTGCTCTAAGCGTGTGCAGGAGATCGACCCTCCGGTGGAGTGGGTGCTCGTTATGACACCCCCGGGCGCTTCAGTGCAGGTGGTGCGCGATTGTCTGGAAGCGGGCATACGGCGAGTATGGCTGCACCGCGGGGCGGGGCAAGGCGCGGTCGTGCCGGAGGCCGTCCGCCTTTGCGAAGAGGCGGGGGTCAGCGTGATCCCAGGCTACTGCCCTTACCTTTTCCTGCCGAAGCCGGGCTTCGTTCACTCGGTTCACCGGGGTATCCTAAGGCTTTTGGGCGCTTATCCTAGCCTGGATATTGCATGAGTCCCAGGCGGCCCACATATTTCATCTTTTGTCTACTGGGGTGTCAGGAACGTTGACGCCCGGTGGCCTGGCGATGGCCCGGTGACAAAACGTTACGGCGCAAAGCTGTGCGCCAAGCGTAATCCGGCCCGTATTCATAGGGCCAAACAGCCTTTCGAGCATAGGATTGGTGAAATAGGCGGGCTAGGTAGATGCGCGCGGCGCCGTGACGGGGCCGGCAATTAGGAGAGCGGGGAAATGCGGGACGCAATCCAACGAATGAGGCTCGAGAGGCGTATCGCCGCGCTTCTCGTTATTGCGTTCCTTCTATGCGCGGGGATGGCTCAATGGCTTGCGCATCATGGGGTCGAACACCGCGCCATCACCCCGGCGGCAGCCTCGGATCCGGAGGTGCTTCCGTGAAGGGACTTCCGGCCAGAGTCGCCGCGTATCTTCTGGGTGTGCTTGCTGTCATATGGCCTTGGGGCGGATTCTCGTACCTTCTCTATGTCCCGGGAGCTGGACTCGATCTCATCGACCTGATCGTGTTGGCGCTGGCTGTCTTGACGGGCCTCGATCTCGCGTTCAACCGCAAGTTGCGTCTCCCTTTTGAGCTTACGTGGCCATGCCTCCTACTACTGGCCTTGACGATCCCGAGCGCCGTCCGGCGCGACACTTGGACGGCGGGCCTGGCGCCCGTCAGCGTGATTCTCTTCGTGAGCACCGTGCATTTCGGGCCGACCCGCCGCGTGGCCAAGAGATGGGTCCTTTTTTCGGGCGTCTCCGGGGGTTGTCTGGCCGTGTATATGCTGCTTTCCAGGTTCACGGCGGTCTTGCCTGTCAGCTATCTCCCTTCCACGGGTCTTCCCGCGCCCTTCTCTCACGATCCCGAATGGGTCGCGGTGACGCTGGTCCTTTGTCTCGTGGTCCTGTTGCGTTTGGCCGCGAGGCGCCACGCGCCGCGGGCTGTCCGGGTCGCGGCCCTGGCAGGAGCGCTGGCCGTGCTGGTGGTGTTGCTGTCATCAGGCGACGCTCCGGCTTTTCAGTGGCAGGCTCGCCTGGCGGGGCGGTCTGTGGCTGCATGGGCCATAGCCGCCACGGCATGGTGGCTGGTGGCCCGCGTGGCAGCGAAGCTCGAGGTGGATCGGCGGGAACAGGGCAACGACTTGCATCTCCTCCTCTTGGCCATGATGCTCTTGGGAGCGTGCGCCCACCTTCTGCTTCCCCTCACAACGCGTCTGCCGCTGGCATTCCTCCTGGGCCTGGCCGCGCGGCACGCGGTACGGCGGTTCCAGCCGAGCGCCCTGCCACCCACACTGCCCAAGGCCGGGGTCGCCGTGGCCACGGTCTTCATTGTGGTCAACTGCCTATGGGTCCTGCCAGGCAACATTGAGCATCCGTACGACTACGAGGAGTTGGCCGCGCGCGACTACAAGGCGGGCCATTTTGGCCGTATCGAGGAGCGTATGGCCGTGTTCCAAGGTATTTCTCCCGTTGAGACGCGGACGTTTCTTTGGCGGGCCCGCGCGGAACTGGCTAAAGGGCATCCGCTTCGCGCGGCTGCGTGGTTTGCGGAGATCATGGAGGCGGCGCCGCCGCGTCCACCCCTGCTCCCGCCTCCTGATGACAACGAGCTTGGGGCGTTTCTCGTCCGGCTTCGGGACTTCTGCTCCGCCCACGCGCCTCCCGAGCGTTGCCCGGCCTATCCGCGGGCACTGGCAGCGGCGGGCAAGACCGACCGGGCTGTCGCCGCGCTGAGGATTCGCGCGGCCGCGAAGAGGCCGGGCCGTGAAGTCGATCCGGCGTATGTGCCGTCACTGGCGAAGGCCGTGGCTTTCCTGTTAGGATCAGGCGAATTGGCGCCGGCATTGGAGGGATGGTCGGCGAACGATCTACTCGCCCTGCTTGAACACTGGGGAGGAGGGACCGGCTCGCAAGGGCCGGCCGACATTCCCGAGGGACGGTTGCCGATTGTGGCGGTCGCTCGAGTGGATGCTACGACGATCTCATTTCTGATTGAGGCGGCCGGGGAGAAACTGGCGCTCGATGGCATTCCCGTTGAGGCGGTGGATGAGGACGGCTCGTGGGCTGGGGCCGGCTGGTCCCGCAAGGAGGGGGACGGGCCAGGCGTATGGAACCTGGAGTTCGTAGTCCCGGGAGATGAAGGAGGGGAGCCGCTACTGCGTGTCCGAATCGCCGAGGGCCGTCCGGAGGCCGTGACGCGTGGGCGCGGGAAGGCGCGGGGCGCAATCCCAGCAGAAACATCGTTATTTATACTTTTCTAATTTGACCTGGCGAGCGACGATAAGGTTCGCAAGGCGGTGTGGGACGGCAGGCTACGCGGCCACCGGAAGGATTCCAGGAGGGATTTTTCGCTTGACACAGCGGAAAGGGTGTGATACAGTTTGCGTTTGCCTACCGACAGGGTAGATCTGTCTTTTGCAGAATAACAATGAACAATGCGATGCCGCGCTGGGTGTCTCATAAGTCCTTCATGTCAAAAACTCTCGACTGACATTAGCCCGCAACACAGAGGTGATCTGCATGGCTGTCGCTCGACAAGAAACCGTTGATCGTCCATCACTTGGCCGGATTCCCGATGAGATGGAGCTTCCTAATCTCATCGAGATCCAAACGAAATCCTACGACGATTTCCTGCAATGGGACGTGCCGCCGGAGGAACGGGGACTCAAAGGGCTCCAGGAGGTCTTCCTGGATGTCTTCCCGATTAGTTCGCCCGACGGCATGACGCGTCTGGAGTTCGTGCACTACGCGTTCACGCCTCCGAAGTACACCATCGAGGAGTGCCAGCAGCGTGGGCTTACCTACGCGGCCTCACTGAAGGCGCTACTGCGTCTGGTCAAGCTGGAGCACGTGGGGACGTCCAGTGACGACACGCGTGAGCGGATGATGGTGGAGCAAGAGGTATTCCTCGGCGAACTCCCGCTCATGACGCCCACGGGCACTTTCATTATTAATGGCGCTGAACGTGTCATCGTCAGCCAGTTGCACAAGTCGCCCGGGGTGTCTTTTGAGACAAAGATCCATCAGAACGGCAAGGCCCTTCTGTCCGCCCGGATTATCCCCTACCGCGGCGCGTGGCTTGAGTTCGAGTACGATGTGAACGACATCCTGTGGCTCACCATCGACCGCCGGTCCCGTCTGATTGCCACGGCCTTCCTTCGGGCCTTCAACTATGAGGAGAATGAGGACATCCTCAAACTCTTCTACCAGATGGATGTTGCCGTGCCGGGACGCACGAAGTTCCGGGTCAACAGCAAATCTCTCGAGCCCGCCGAGCTGGTGGGGCGCGTGACCGGCGGGGAAGTGATCGATCCGGAGACGGGCGAGATCTTGGCTGAATCAGGCGAGCAGCTTACGGAGCTTGTTGTCGACCGTATCCTGCATTCCCATGTCAAGGAATTCCTGCTGGTGAACCAGGAGGATTACGCCCAGGATGCGTCGATCATAAACACGTTGGCGGCCGATCCGACGGAGACGGAGGCCGACGCCCTCCGTGAGGTCTATGCGCGCATCCGCCCCGGGGATCCGGCTACGGAGTCGACGACCCGCACCTTTTTCCAGCGGCTGTTCTTCGACGCGAGCCGGTATGATTTCGCCCCGGTCGGACGCTACAAAATCAACCGGAAGTTGGGGCTCGATATCCCTCAGGAGACAAAGACCCTTACTCCCGAGGACGTGGTGGCCACGCTTCAGTACCTGGTCCGACTGCGCAGCGGCGAGGGTGTGCTCGATGATATCGACCACCTCGGCAACCGGCGTGTACGCGCCGTCGGCGAATTGCTTTCCAACCAAGTCCGCATCGGACTGGTCCGCATGGAGCGGACGGTGCGCGAGCGGATGAACTTCCAGGATGAGGATCAGGTCACGCCACAGACCCTGGTCAATCCGAAGCCCGTGAGTGCGGTTATCAAGGACTTCTTCGGACGCAGCCAGTTGTCGCACTTCATGGACCAGATCAATCCTCTCGCCGAGCTGACGCACAAGCGGCGCCTGAGTGCCTTGGGCCCGGGCGGGTTGAGCCGGGAGCGGGCCGGGTTCGAGGTGCGTGACGTCCATACGACGCATTACGGACGCATCTGCCCCATTGAGACGCCTGAAGGGCCGAACATTGGCCTCATGGCTTCGCTGTCCACGTACGCGAGGATCAATGAGTACGGTTTCCTCGAGACGCCCTACTTCAAGGTCTCCAACGGTAAAGTGCAGGACACGGTGGAACTCCTGTCGGCCTACGACGAGGACAACTATGTTGTCGCGCAGGCCAATGCCCCCCTTGACCGGAACCACCGTTTCACGAATCCCACGGTCTTGTCGCGTCACCGAGGGGACTTCCCCAAGGTCGGTCCGGATCAAGTGGATTACATGGACGTGTCGACGAAGCAGCTCGTCAGCGTGGCCGCGGCCTTGATTCCGTTCCTGGAGCACGATGACGCGAACCGCGCTTTGATGGGCTCCAACATGCAGCGTCAGGCGGTGCCCCTGCTCAAGACGGAGGCTCCCCTGGTCGGCACGGGCCTCGAACACGTTACGGCCAAGAATGCCGGTACGGTGGTTCGGGCCGAACGCTCGGGCATTGTCGAGTACGCCGACAGCGAGATCATCCGTATCCGCCGGACAAAGCGTCCTACCAAGAATGACAATCCGTTCCGGGCGGAGGAGGACGAATACCGCCTGAAGAAGTATGGGCGGTCGAACCAGAACACGTGCATCAACCAGCGCCCCATCGTCCATAAGGGCGACAAGGTCGACGAAGGGGACATCATCGCGGATGGCCCGGCTACCGACGGCGGCGAATTGGCGCTGGGACGCAATATCCTTTGCGCCTTCCTGCCGTGGGAGGGTTACAACTTCGAGGACGCGATTCTGCTCAGCGAAGACTTGGTGAAGGATGATGTCTTCACCTCGATTCATATCCAGGTGTTCGATATTGAGGCGCGGGACACGAAGCTCGGGCCTGAAGAAGTCACGCGGGATATTCCCAACGTCAGCGAGGACGCGCTGAAGAACCTCGATGAGTCCGGCATTGTGCGGCTGGGAGCGAAGGTAAAGCCTGGCGATATTCTTGTGGGCAAGGTGACGCCGAAGGGCGAGACTGAGCTTGCTCCTGAGGAGAAGTTGCTCCGGGCGATTTTCGGTGAGAAGGCCGAGGATGTTCGGGACGCCTCCTTGACGGTGCCGCCGGGCGTGGACGGCGTTGTGGTTGATGTCCGCGTGTGCAGCCGTCGTGATAAAGCGATGGATAAGGCCGCGAAGTCGGCCCTCACGGCCGAAGTGAACAAGACCAAACGCTACTATGAGGAGCGTATTGACGCCATTCGCCAGACGTTCCTCGGTCTGCTTCGCGATGATCTGGTCGGGCTGAAGATCATGGAAGACGTGGTGGACCACAATACCGACGAGTTGGTCCTCGAAAAGGGCAAGCGCATTAAGATAGCCCACCTCGAGAAGGTGGATTACAGCGTCCTCGCCCGGCTCCGCGTCGAGAACGCGAAGCTCCAGCAGCGGATCACGCGTCTGGTCAATATGGCCGCTATGGAAGAGGCGAAGCTGATAGCCTTCCGCGATAGCCGCATCGAGACGCTTCGCAAGGGCGACGAACTGCCACCGGGCGTGATCAAGCTCGTCAAGGTGTTTGTGGCAACGAAGCGGCGGATGTCGGTTGGCGACAAGATGGCCGGGCGTCACGGCAACAAGGGCGTTATCGCGAAGATCCTCCCCGTTGAGGACATGCCGTTCCTTCCCGATGGCACGCCGGTGCAGATCCTGCTCAATCCGTTGGGCGTGCCCTCCCGGATGAACGTCGGCCAGATCCTGGAGACGCATTTGGGCTGGGCGGCCAAGGCGCTGGGCATGAAGGTGGCGTCTCCCGTATTCAATGGCGCCTCGGAGGATGTCATCCGGCAGTTTCTCAAGAAGGCCGGACTGCCCGAGAGCGGGAAGATCAAACTGCGCGACGGCCGCAGCGGGAGCGAGTTGGACCAAGAGGTGACGGTTGGCCAGATCTACATGATGAAACTGAACCACTTGGTTGACGATAAGATACACGCGCGCGCCATCGGCCCGTACTCGCTCGTCACCCAGCAGCCGCTCGGCGGCAAGGCCCAGTTCGGCGGCCAGCGGTTCGGCGAAATGGAGGTCTGGGCGCTGGAGGCCTATGGCTCGGCCTACACGCTGCAGGAGTTGCTTACCATCAAGTCCGATGATATTCAGGGCCGCACGAAAGCTTATGAGGCCGTTGTGAAGGGCGAGCGCGAGGTCGATCCCGGCACGCCTGAATCGTTCAACGTACTCGTACGGGAAATGCAGAGCCTGTGCTTGGACGTGATCAAACTCATCAAAGTCGAGAGTGCGAGCGACCTGGACGAGGAAGAAACTCTGGAGGACTAGACCGTGTCGAAGTACGTACCGACGACAGGTGAACGATTTGATGCGCTTCAGATCCGCTTGGCAAGCCCGGAAGAGATCATCAAGTGGAGCCGCGGCGAGGTCAAGAAGCCGGAAACCATCAACTACCGTACGTTCAAGCCGGAAAAGGACGGTCTGTTTTGCGAGCGCATCTTCGGTCCTGTGAAGGACTGGGAATGCGGGTGCGGCAAGTACAAGAAGGTCAAGCACCGTGGCATTACGTGCGACCGTTGCGGCGTGGAAATCACGGAAAGCAAGGTGCGCCGGGAGCGCATGGGCTGTATTAAACTCGCCGTTCCCGTTACGCACATTTGGTTTTTCAAGACAACGCCCAGTTGCATCGGCAACCTCCTCGACCTGAGTATCCGCGTTCTTGAACGCATCATCTATTTCGAGAACTACATCGTCATCGATCCGGGGGAGACCACCCTCGACAAGATGCAGACGCTCACGGAGGACGAGTACCAGGACGCCCGTTCGGAATGGGGCGACGCCTTCATGGCGAAGATGGGCGCCGAGGCCGTCAAAATGCTGCTCGAGGAGATCGATATCGAGGCGTTGAGCGCGGAACTGCACGCTCAGTTTGCCAGCACCACGAGCATTCAGGGGCGCACGAAAGCGATTAAGCGACTCAAGGTGGTCGAGGCCCTTCGTAAGAGCGGCAATGATCCCGCGTGGATGGTGTTGGACGTCATTCCTGTGATTCCTCCGGATCTGCGGCCCCTGGTGCCGCTCGAAGGCGGGCGCTATGCCACGAGCGATCTGAACGATCTGTACCGCAGGGTTATCAACCGGAATAATCGTCTGAAGCGCCTCGTCGAGCTGCGCGCGCCGGAGGTTATCCTTCGGAATGAGAAGCGCATGCTCCAAGAGGCCGTGGACGCGCTTTTCGACAACGGCCGGCACGGCCGAACGGTGCTTGGGGCGGGCAATCGCCCGCTGAAGTCCCTGAGCGACATGCTGAAGGGGAAGCAAGGCCGGTTTCGTCAGAACCTTCTTGGCAAGCGCGTGGACTATAGCGGGCGTAGCGTGATCGTGGTGGGGCCGGAACTCAGGCTCCACCAATGCGGCCTTCCAAAAAAGATGGCGCTGGAGCTGTTTGAGCCGTTCATCATTCACGAACTGAAGGAACGCGGCATCGCTACGACGATCAAGGCCGCCAAGCGGGCCATCGCGCAGGGGCGCACCGAAGTATGGGATATCCTCGAGGAGGTCATCAAGGAGCATCCCGTTATGCTGAACCGGGCGCCCACGCTTCACCGCCTCGGCATCCAGGCCTTCGAGCCGGTGCTGATCGAGGGCAAGGCCATCCGCATCCATCCTTTGGTGTGCGCGGCCTTCAACGCTGATTTCGACGGCGACCAGATGGCGGTTCACGTGCCTCTCATGCCCGCGGCGCAGCTTGAGGCGCGACTGCTCATGATGTCGAATACGAACATCTTCTCCCCGTCGCACGGGCGCCCGATTGTGGCGCCGAGTCAGGACATCGTCCTTGGCGTGTCGTACCTTACGAAGGTGCGGCGCGGCGCGAAGGGAGAGTGGCAGAACGAGTGGACGGGCAAGGACGGCGCGATCCTGGCGCCCGGGAAGGTTTTCACAGACATGGAGAGCGTGGTTCTGGCCCATGAAATGGGACAGATAGATCTTCATGCCCGGCTCAAGCTCGTTGTCGAGCGGGAAGGGGAAGACGGAACGCCCCAGCGAGAGATCGTCGATACAACGGCGGGGCGCGTACTCTTTGCGCAGGCTCTTCCGCAAGAGATCAGTTTCGACGACGTGAACCGGGAGCAGACGAAGACGTCCATCGGCGATGTCATCGCGAAAGCTTACGCAGAGCACGGGCTCCAGAAAACGGTTGAGCTTCTTGACGAGTTGAAGCGCGTCGGTTTCACGTACGCCACGCTTGCGGGCATCTCGATTGCCATGGAGGACATGTTGGTGCCGCCGGATAAGAAAGAGCTTATCGGGCGGGCGCAGCAGGAGGTCCAACGGATCGATGAGATGTACCAGAACGGCCTGATCACTGAAGGCGAGCGCTACAACAAAGTGATCGACCAGTGGACCACCACGACGGAGGAACTGACCGCGGCCATGTTGCGGCAGATGGCCAACCGCGATCAGGGCTTCAGCGGCATTTACCTCATGTTCGATTCGGGCGCCCGTGGCAACAAGCAGCAGATTCGCCAGTTGGCGGCAATGCGCGGGCTGATGGCGAAGCCTAGCGGCGACATCATCGAGAGTCCTATCACGAGTAACTTCCGTGAGGGCCTCACGGTGGTCGAATACTTCATCTCTTCACACGGCGCGCGCAAGGGGTTGGCCGACACCGCCCTTAAGACGGCCGACGCCGGCTATCTGACGCGCCGTCTGGTGGACGTGGCGCAGGATGTGAGCATCGAGGAGGATGATTGTGGGACGCTCAGCGGCATTTGGATCGAGCCGCTCATGGACGGCGCCGAAATCGTCGCCCCCCTCGAGGAGCGCATTGTCGGGCGCTACACGCTTGAAGATATCACGGTTCCGGACGAGCCGGAGCCCATCGTTCGCGCGAATGAGGAGATTGACGAAGAGAAGGCCCTCAAGATCGTCGAAAAGGGGTTCCCGGGCATCCGGATCCGCAGCGTGCTTACGTGCCAGTCGTCTCGCGGCGTCTGTGCGAAATGCTACGGGCGGAACCTGGCGACCGGGCGTCTCGTCGAAATGGGCGAGGCGGTCGGCATCATCGCAGCCCAGTCCATCGGCGAGCCGGGCACCCAGTTGACAATGCGCACATTCCATATCGGCGGCGCTGCCAGCCGGCAGGTGGAGTCGAGCGAGGTCCGTATGGTCGAGACCGGCGTGGTTACGTACCGGAACGTCCGGACAGCCGAAGACCGGGACGGCAAGACGGTGGTTGTCAGCCGGGGCGGCGAGCTGGTTGTGACGGACAGCGAGGAGCGGGAACTCCAGCGCTATCCGGTACCTACAGGATGCGCGTTACACATCGAGGATGGCCAGAAGGTCCGCAAGGGCTCCATCATCTTCGAGTGGGATCCGTATAACGTCTCGATCGTGGCCGAAGCTTCGGGCCTGATTCAGCTCGATGGCATGGTGGAAGGCGTCACGATGCGCGTGGATATCAATCCGGACACCGGTTTGGAGGAACGCGTCATCACGGAGCATCGCCAAGACCTGCATCCCCAGATCACGATTTTGGGCAAGAATGACGAGGTCCTGGCGTACGCTACGGTTCCGGCGCAAACGCACGTGGTGGTCGAGGACGGCGTCAAGGTCCGCGCCGGCGACCTGCTGGCCAAGACGCCGCGTACTTTCAGCAAGACCACCGACATCACGGGCGGGTTGCCGCGCGTTGCGGAGCTTTTCGAGGCCCGTCCTCCGAAGGATCCGGCCGTGATCAGCCATATCGACGGGATTGTGGAACTCGGCGGAGCCACAAAGGGAATGCGGAAGGTTAAGGTTATTCCTCCGGTTGGTAAGGAGCGTGAGTATACGATCCCGCCGGGCAAGCATCTCAATGTGCAGACGGGCGACCGGGTTGTGGCGGGCCAGCGCCTGACGGACGGCCCGGTGATTCCGAAGGACATTCTGGAGGTCTTGGGCGAGGACGCGTTGCGTAAGTACCTTCTCGATGAGGTCCAGCAGGTGTACCGTTTGCAGGGCGTGCGGACTAACGACAAGCACATCGAAGTCATTATCCGTCAGATGCTTCGGAAGGTCCGTGTCAAGGATGATCCTGGCGATACGCCGTTCCTGGCCCACGAGGAAGTGGACAAGATCCGGTTCCAAGAGGTCAATGAGCAGACTCGTGCGAAGGATGGGCGCCCGGCAATGGCGGAGCCCATGCTGCAAGGCATCACCAAGGCGGCTTTGAGCACGGAGAGTTTCATCGCGGCGGCGTCCTTCCAGCAAACGACGCGCGTCTTGACGGAGGCCGCGCTTTCCGGTAAGCGGGACCAGCTCCGCGGTCTAAAAGAGAACGTGATCATCGGGCACCTGATCCCAGCGGGGACGGGAAGCCGACATTATCAGGATTCTCAGGCCATCTTGACGGCGGATGTGACGCAGGACTTCTCGGACGAACTCGAAGTGGGTCCGGCTACCGAGGCAAGCGATATTGTCGCGTGACGGCACGCCCCTACTGGGGCATGCCTTTGCGAAGTCTTGTGATGTAAAGGCTTTAAGGCACGCAAGAAAGACTGTCGCGGGACTGCGGTTTTTCGCGCCAAGTTGACAGTCAATCCGGCGTGGTGATATAGTGGTGAGCCAGTAACACCAGAGGTCGAGTAAGAACCAGGGATTTAGGTGCAGGGGTGTCCACCGATGTCCCTGATGTTACACCTTAGCATTATCAACTTTGCCGAGAGGGGAGGTCGAGACTGAGTGACAAAGGTTCGCGTAAAAACGGATGAGCCGTTCGAGAAGGCGTTGCGGCGCTTCAAGAAGAAGTGCAATAAAGAAGGTATCATGCAACGCCTGAAAGAGACGAAACATTACGAGAAGCCGAGCGAGAAACGGCGTAGGAAGATCGCGAAAGCTATCGCGCGTGCTGCAGCCAACGAATAGGCCGCGGATGTAATGACACCTTCTGAGACAGGGTCGCGCAAGCGGCCCTGTCGATTGTTTTTTGGGCTGCTCTGTTGCGGCATCGGGGATTAGGCGGTAAAGGGCGCGCAAGCAGGATCAAGAAGGGGAAATCATGGGCATTGTCATTGGCCTAGACGTGGGGACAAGCGGCTCGAAGGCACTCGCCGTTGATGAGACGGGCCGTGTTGTGGCGACGGCCTTGGTGGAGTACCCCCTCCTCAGCCCGAAGCCGAACTGGGCGGAGCAGGCTCCGGCGGATTGGAAACGGGCCGCCCTCCAGGCCCTTTCTGAATTGGCCCACGCCCCGGACATAGAAAAGGACGAGGTCAAAGGTATCGGACTGACGGGCCAGATGCACGGCTCCGTATTCTTGGATGGGGACGGCAAGGTCCTGCGCAATGCGATCCTCTGGTGCGATCAACGCACCGCCAAGCAGTGTGATGACATCACCAGCAAGGTGGGGGCCGAACGGCTCATCGAGATGGTGAGCAATCCGGCGCTCACTGGGTTCACTGCACCGAAAATCCTCTGGCTGCGCGACAACGAGCCCGAGGTGTACGAGCGTGTCCGCAAGGTGCTTCTACCGAAGGACTACGTCCGCCTTGAGCTGACGGGGGAATTCGCCACGGACGTCGCAGATGCCTCCGGAACCTTGCTGTTCGACGTGAAAAACCGTTCCTGGCACCAGGAACTCATGGCCTTGCTTGATGTGCCCGCGGAATTCATGCCACCGGCCTATGAAGGACCTGAGGTCACAGGCACCCTCTCGACAGAGGCGGCGGCCGCGACGGGCCTTCCGGCCGGCATTCCCGTGGTGGCGGGCGGCGGGGATCAGGCAGCAGGCGGCGTCGGCTGCGGCATCGTCCGGCCAGGCGTGATCTCATCTACCGTCGGCACGAGCGGCGTCGTGTTCGCGTTTGCGGACAAGGTGTCTACCGATCCCAAGGGGCGCGTACACACCTTCTGCCACGCCGTGCCGGGCAAGTGGCACGTGATGGGCGTGGTGTTAAGCGCGGGCGGATCGCTTCGCTGGTTTCGCGATGCTCTTTGCCAGGCCGAGCAGGCCGTCGCGGCCGAGACTGGCGCCGATCCGTATGACTATATCTGCGCCGCGGCGGGCGCCGTGCCCCCAGGCGCCGAGGGCCTGCTCTTCCTGCCATACCTTACCGGCGAGCGGACGCCCCACAAGGATCCCTTTGCCAAGGGGGCGTTTGTGGGCCTCTCGCTCAGGCATACGCGGGCGCATATGGCGCGCGCCGTGCTCGAGGGCGTGGCGTACGCGCTGCGGGACAGCTTCGAGATTCTGCATGAGATGGGCGTATCCAAAGAGCAGGTCCGCGCCTCGGGCGGCGGGGCCCGCAGCACGGTATGGCGGCAGATCCAGGCCGATGTGAACAAAGCGCCGCTCGTCTTGATCAACATCGATGAGGGGCCGGCATACGGCGCGGCCCTGCTGGCTTCGGTGGGCACGGGGATGTACGGCAGCGTGGAGGAGGCCTGCGACGCCACTATCCGCGTGGTTGACACTTGCGAACCGGATACGGCGCGGGCGGCCGCTTATGATCCATGGTTCGCGGAGTATCAGGCGGCCTATCAAGCTCTCGCCCCAGGATTCCGTCGTGCGGCCGGACTCCTCTAGCGGTATGCGAAAAGCAGGGACAGACACGTCTTCGCTTCGCTCCGCTTGCGTCAGTCCCCGTTTTTCGCTTCTTCTTGACGCTTCTTCATCTGCAGATAAGCGCCGTCAATTATGAGTCAGAACACCAACGGCGCTGACGCCTCGGATGTTTTCGAGTCCATCGTCGACGAGGCACAACAGGGCCTTCGCCTGGATGTCTATCTTGCCGGCGAGATCGAGGATGCGTCGCGCTCATTCCTGAAGAAGGTCATCAAGGATGGGGGCGTGTCCATTAACGGCTCGCCGTGCCGCCGCCCTTCGCGCGCGATGGCGCTCGGGGAGGCCGTACGGGCGGAAATGCCTCCCCCGCCATCCACCGATGCCGCGCCTGAGGATATTCCCCTCGAGATCCTCTATCAGGACGCGGATGTCGTGGTAGTGAACAAGCCCGCGGGGCTCGTCGTCCATCCTGCGCCGGGGCATTACACGGGCACGCTGGTTAACGCTGTTCTGTTTCATTGTCCTGATTTCAAGCGTCCCGGCGGCGAAGCGGATCGGCCCGGCATCGTGCATCGCCTCGATCAATACACCTCCGGCGTGCTGGTGGTCGCCAAGTCGCCCCGGGCCTTCACGCATCTTTCGCAACAGGCTCGGGAACACACCTTCGACAGGCGCTATCTCGCCTTGGTTAGCGGGGAGTTCAAGGAAGAGCGCGGCCGCATCGATGCTCCCATGGGCCGCAGTACGGCCGATCCCACCCGCATGACAATTACGGGATTGCAGGGGCGCGACGCGGTTACACATTTCGAGGTGCTCGAGCGGTTTGGCTACGCATCGCTCGTCGGACTCCAGCTCGAGACGGGCCGGACACACCAAGTGCGCGTTCACCTGCGCTACGCGGGCCGGCCGGTGCTTGGCGACACGGTGTACGGCGTATCGGACTTCTCGAAATGGCCGGTGCGTGCGGAAACCAAGGAGAGTCTCGGGCAGCTGAAAGGCCAGGCACTCCACGCCGAGCGTCTGGGATTTACGCATCCGGCCACGGGGGAGCGGTTGAGTTTCTCAGCGCCGCTGCCGCCCGATTTCCAGAACGCCCTCGACGCCCTCCGCCGCGAGGCGGGAAAAGGGGACACGTAGTCGCGCCGGGGACGGCGCTTGGAACATGTCCCTTTTTCCGGACATTGCCGATTTCTTCACGAGCACTCAGTCGTCTTGGATGGCGCGGCGCTCGGCCTCGACTTCCTCAAACCACGCCTCGAGATCGCGGAGCATCCGTGCGGCTCGATCAGGATCGGCCTCGGCGAGGTCGTGGCATTCGAGGGGGTCGTCCTTGATGTTGTACAACAGCGGGGGCGGTGGCGTGGGGATCTCGCGCTCCGGTTCGGGATGGCGGTTGATGTCGGCGTACTTCTCCGGCTCGTACTTCAAGCCGCCGTCCATATCGGCGTCTTCCCGGCTCATCTGCATCGCTGCCGAAATGACGGGGCGAATCAGTTTCCAGTCGCCGTCGCGTATCGCGGCGTTGCCCTCGATCACGGGCGTGTAGCGATTCCACTGCCAGCACCTTCGCGGATTTACCTTGCGCGGCTCGCCATGCAACACGGGGAGGATGTTTTGGCCGTCGAGGGCGAGGCCCTTCGGCGGCTCCTGCCCGGCGATTGCCAGCAGCGTGGGCAGCCAATCCATGAAGTGGACGAACTCATCATAGTGGCGGTCGGCGTCGAGGCCGGCCGGCCACCGGAGCACCATGGGCACGCGTACGCCGCCTTCATAGGTGGTGCCTTTGGCGCCGTTGAAATTGCAGTTGAAGCGCCTCGTGTCGCGCTCGCCTTCCCCGGCGAGCTGCGGCCCGTTATCGCTGGTGAACATGACGAGCGTGTTCTGCTCGATGCCCAGCCGCGCCAAGGTGTCGAGCACGCGCTCGATGCCCTTGTCCATGCGGCGGATCATGGCGTAGATCAGGCTGACGACTTCGGTGAAGCGGCCCGTCTCGGCGAAGGGAGCTACCTCGTCCTCCGGCGCCTGAAAGGGAAAATGCGGCGCATTGAAGGCGACGTGGAGAAAGAATGGCTCGGCGGCATGGCGCTCGACAAACCGGACGGCCTCGTCGGCGAACACGTCCGTCAGATAGCGCCCATCGCTCTTCGCAAAGGCGCCGTTTCGATCCAGGCGCCAGCGGTAGTAGTCCTGCCAGCCGCCGCGAAAACCGACGAACTCGTCGAAGCCGCGTGCGTTCGGATGATACCGCGAGTCGAGCGCGCCATTGTGCCACTTGCCGACAAGGCCCGTCGCGTATCCGGAGCGCTTCATCAAGTCCGCCAGCGTCGTTTCTTTCAAGGCCAAGCGATCGAGGCCGCGTCCCTCAAGCGTATCGATCGCGCCGGTTCGGTGCGGATAGCGGCCCGTGAGCAGCCCGGCGCGGCTCGGCGCGCATACCGGCGACGCCGCGTAGTGTTGCGTCAGGGAAACGCCTTCCTCGACAAGGCGGTCGATGGTGGGCGTCTTCGCGGCGCCCTCGCTGAAGGCTCCGAAGTCCCCGTAGCCCATGTCGTCCGCCACAATGAGAATGATATTCGGTTGCTCGGCCATGGCAGCGTTCTCCCGTGGTTCATATAGGGGCGGGCATTATGACACCCACTCCCCGAAACGGCAAAGAGGCTGGAGCCATGCACCGGAAGTGGGCGTCCGTGCCCGGTTTTGGCGGATGGTAATCCCCGATTGGCCTCGTGCGACTCGGACGCGGTGTTGTCATGTACTTAGGAAGGCACCATGAAGACGACGTTATTCGATGAGATCTTATCCCTCCTGGAGCTGGCGCCGGAGAGGCAATACGACATTCTTGATCTTGGCTGCGGTACGGGCGACCTCCTTGCCCGTATTTCCGGTAACGTGGCTCCAGGCTCCAATCTTGTCGGTATCGATGCGATGAGAAGGCATATCGACCACGCCAAGAAATCATATCCGGGCGTGGATTTTCGTCAGGAGAAATTCGTCGATTCGCTTCCCTTCTCCGACGCCGCCTTTGATGTTGTCGTATCCGTCGACGCCCTGGAGTGTATTCCCAACAGGACGGCGCTGGTCGCGGAGGTGGCGCGAGTGCTCCGGCCGGGTGGCCGTATCCTCTTTGCCCACTGGGATTGGGATACGCAGGTTTACCATTCGGAGCATAGGGAGGTAGTCCGTAGGTTGGTGGCCGAGTTCTCGGATTGGCAGCAGGGCTGGATGGACGCGAGCGACGGCCAAATGGGAAGACGCCTGTGGGGCGTGTTTGAAGGCAGCGGACTATTCACAGGTTTCATGGAATCTTTCACGCTGCTGGAGACAGAATATGAGAAAGGCCGGTATGGATTCGATCGTCTTCAGGATCTTGGCGCTCTTGTGGCAACCGGCAGGATAGGCAAGACGGACTACGACATGATCTGTGACGAAATGAAGGCTCTGGCAAGGAACGGAGAGTACTTCTATAGCGTGAATTCATACATCTATGTGGGCAGCAAGGCATGAACGCCCACAGCGAAACCGGCGGGCCGCGGCCCGCCACACGCCAGGGAGGAAGTTGAGCGCAGAGGCCTAGAGGACGCCGAGCCACGCGGAGAAGAGATAGGGGGCCAGCTAAGGATGGAACTCCGAACAAGACACGGGAGCAAGGAAGTGGCTAGTGACGCTAGGAGCGGAAACATGGCGAGGCGAAGACAGGTGGCGGACGGACTCGATCTTCTGGGGCGATGGGGACTCGTCTCTGTTCTCATCCTCACGGGGGCATGCATACATCCCAGACATGGGGCCTTTCATCCCAAGCAGCGCAGGCTCTACCAGGCAGCGAGAGACGGCGACTTTCGTACGGTTAAGTGCCTTGTGGGCGGCAACGGCGCGAACGTGAATTTCTCCTTTCCGGACGGCTCCACGGCCCTGCAAGCGGCTGCACGCGCCGGGCATGCCGAAATTGTGGCCTACCTCGTGGAACAGGGGGCCGATCCCAACGGTGGCCTCAAGCGCCGAGCATGGAAATACCCATTGCAGTGGGCCTCGGAAGGACGCGCCTCGGCGCCGGATCCTTCTTCGTATCAGCGGATCATAGAGGCGCTTGTGGCTTTCGGTGCAGACTCGAGGATGGGGCCCGGGGGCCGTGTGGCAGCAGGAGCGCCCAGCAGTGTGAGCAGTTACGCCAGCGTTACGGCGCTGGACTTCGCCAACACCGGTTTAGGCGATTCGGATCTCGAGCGATTGGTTGGTTTTGTGGGCCTGGAATCGCTGAACCTGGCAGGCACGCATGTGCGGGGAGAGGGGCTGCTAAGCGCGTCTCCCTTCCGCACACTGCTCTATCTCAATCTGGCGAGCACGCCGTTCGGCGATGATGGAATCAAGTACCTCTCCGGATTCTCATGCCTGAAAGCGCTGGATCTGAGCAATACGAATATCTCGCTTGAGGGCTTGGCGGAACTGCGGCGGGCGTTGCCAGAATGCAGGATAGAGCCGCTTGATACGATGCCCATCCTGGAGCGGCGTGCGCCGCTGGACGGGCTTCCCGGCTTCCGTGCAAGTTATGTCCCCTTTATCAATGCGGCCGGGGCCGGTGATACAGAGACTTTGGGGCGTCTGACGGAGCGCCGGGAATCCGGTGCTGATTTCGCCGGGCGCGAGGGGAGCGTCGCCCTTCGATACGCCGCTCTGCATGGGCGGGTCGAGGCTGTCCGTTTTCTGCTGAACCACGGCGCCGATGCGAATGACGCGACGCTTCCGGGAACGCCGCTCCACTACGCGACGCGGCAGATTGAGCCGTATTATTCGGTGGGCGACAAGGAGGAAACCGTCAGACTTCTTCTCATGCGCGGCGCGGATTCTCGCGCTCCCTATTCGGATAGCCGTGAGTATTCGCCCTGGCCATCGCTTCAACTTTTGATGCGCCTCGACCTTTCAGGAACCAGCATCGATGACGCCGATCTCTGTCGGCTGAAGGGCTTCACGCATCTTGAGGAACTCGACCTCCGTGGGGCGAAGGTAACGGAAGCGGGAGTGGCGGACCTCATGAACGCCCTGCCTGGCTGCAGGATTCATCGCTGAATTCGCCGGGCGTGGGCCGGGTGATGATCCGCCGAGGGGCGGGAATGTCGGAGGCCGAGAGCTGCGGTCATACACCACTTGGCAAACCGGTGGTACTCCCTCCCAATCCGTCGGGCTGACGAGGCGATGAGCTCACGCCAAGGCGCCAAGCCGCAAAGGGGAATGCCCGAGCCAGAGTCGCGCCGGCAGAGGCGGCGATAGCGGCTCCGAGGAATTGGCGCTAGTGGGCGGCCAAGTTATTGAGGTGGACTTCTCTGACTTTCTTGAGGGCAGGTTGCGGCGATACCTCCCAAAGAATGAAGGAGCGTCCGCCATCCCAGGTAACCATCTGCGTGCCGCCGCCGTTCACGGAGAAGCCCCAGAGCTTTGTGACGGGCGTGATGGGCAGATTGAAAACGGCGTTTTCGAGCGTTGTATCCGTGGGCTGTGCTTCTGCGAATCTGGTGACACTCACTCCTGCTTCTCTGCCTTCGTGAAGCCAGAAAAGCAGGCCGCTCGCCACTTGTACATCTGCGACTGTCCTCACAGGGAAAACACCGGGATTCACGAGGGGCTCCAGGCGAAGGCCAGGCTTTCCCGGTAGTGCGCCAGAGGCCAGAGATGCTTTCGTGATCACAAGGCCGGGCGGCAGCACTGATCCAACCAAGACAAGTTCGTCTTGGTTTGGGCCGGGCGTGAAATGAAACACCCGGTAGGCTACGGATTGCGTCCCAACTTGAGAGAAGGGCTCGAGGCTGAAAAGGAAGAGGCGATAGTCATCGCTTCTGTCTCCGTACGCGGCAACGATAAAGTGGTTCCTATCGGCCCCGAATGCGTCGGACGCGAGGAATGGCGTCCGTTCGGGCCTGAGAAAGGGCAACCACGAGTACCAGGGCCTATCGCTATCTTGCAGGCTTGCGGATGCCACGGTGTTCAGCGTCTCCGTGTCCCACAGGGAATACGGCTTGCCGGCGTCGGACGGCGTATGCACGAGCAAGCGCTTTCGCTCCGGGAACACGCGGAGGATGGTGCGTACGGGGTGGTCGCGACCTCTGCCGGCCCAGTGGAATGGCGCGAGTTCTCTGCGTGCGTGATCGGGTGTGGCGAGGTAGTAGCGCGTTTCCAACGCGCTATCCGTGTCCATCTCGTACCAAACGGCGAACTTCGATGTGCTTCCCGGGATCAACTGGTAGAGGGAGGTGGAGATTAACGCGATGCGCCGTAATGAATTTTTGGTTGGCTCGTACGAGAAAAGCAGGGACTCTCCGCTTGGCAGGCGCTCAAATCCGAGCACGGAGCCCGTCGGGCGCGAACCGCAATCTTCTTGCTCCTGCGGCCTTTCTTGCCAGGGAAGCGGGGCGCTCAAGGCCGAGATCCGCGGCCATGCACTGGCAGGCAAACCAGAGGCATACAGTGGCCATCAACAGCCGTCGCGGTGAGAGGTAATTGTGCGTCCGTGGCATCGCAAGCGTGTGCCTCGTATCTCTCCAGGCCTGCAGTTTCGTCAAAGGAATTACATCCATCTTCTTCGCGTATTCATGGGGATGGGCGCTATGGTGCGCGGCGGGCGGCATGCCCCGGCTCTGCGCCTTGGGGAGAACGGTAAAGGGGATTCCGGCTCAGGTAGAGAATCTTGAGATTCTCGCCCGAGCGGCCGCCGCGAGTGAGGCGTTCTATGAAGTCGAGGCGTATCCGCGAATGCCCGTACTCCTCTCCCTCTTCGGTGACGGCAAGGAGATCGGCGCAGGCGCCTGAAACGTCGAGAACGAAGCCTGTGAATCCAATGTCTCGCATGTCGCCACAGATGGTGACGATTTCCTTGGCGGCCTTCGCCCGGAGCAGTTCGCTTTGGACAAGCGTTGGCGGCCCCACTTCAGAAGAGGCGGGCTCGCAGGCAAACACGCCTTCGAGCCACGCCTGCCATTGACCTCTCTCGTAGGCAAGGAGGCGTGTTGCGCGCAGTTGACGCGTGTCCGTGTCGACGCGTGCGACATTCCTCAAGAGCCCGACGACGATACCGTTGGGAAGGCCCGCGTTCGATATGCGCGCCAAGACATAGCGGCCCCGGCCCAGGGCGAGTATCACGCCGGCCTCGCATGCGGGATCGAATATCCTCTCGATATGCACGGCCACGAGCGTTCTGTTGGCGCATGAGGTCTGCATTATCTCTCGGAGACGTCTCTTCATGATTCCAGCCTCTTCCGACTCGCCGTTGTCGCGGCTAGCACTTCCCCGGCCCTGCGTTGTCAGGAGACTGATAAAGGGCCCTTCGATTCAAGTAGAGGATTCTGAGGTCCTCGCCTGAGCGATCGCCGCGAATGACGCGTTCTATCAACTTGATGCGCACGCGCGAATGGCCCTGTTCTTCCCCCTCGTCAGTGATGACAAGGAGGTCGAGGTAGTCGTCGCGGACTTCGCGTACAAAGCCTGTGAGTCCGATCTCTGTCAGTGCCCCAGACACGGTAGCGATCTCTTCGTTCGTCTTCGCGCGGAGGAGCTCCCTATGGATTAGCGTCTTGGCGCCGACTCGCGAAGGTTCGCAGGCGAAAACGCCTTCGAGCCACGGTTGCCATTCGCCTTTCGTGTCCGCGAGGAGGGCCAGTGCGCGGAGATAGCGTGTATTGGTGTCAACACGCGAGATGTCCCTCAAGCGCCCAACCACAACACCGTTGGGCAGGCCCTCCGTTGACATCCGCGCCAGAACGTAGCCGCGCTGATTGAGCGCAAGTATCACGCCCACCTCGAATTCGCCCTCGAATATCCTCTCGATATGCACGGCCACGAGCGTTCTGTTGGTACGGGACACTCGCAGTAGATCTTTGAAGCATTCTTCCATGATAAAGTCCCCTTACGTAAGGCCGGCATTGCCGCAGACTGGGCAATCACAAGCGCTTGCCTGCCGGCATCCCCTAGATGCCTTATGCGCACTCAAGGGCAGGCATGGGCGTTGCGTCGTCAACGTCATACCCTCGGCGGACTCTGAGGGCTCCTCGGCTCCGCGTTGGAGAATTGTAAACGCAGAGGCGGGGAAGGGGCAAAGGTGCGCAGAGAGGAAATATGTCGCCCCTGCCGGGGCTTGTTGTCTTGGGGTGGGCATGATCCCATGGCTTATGCCATGGGCTAGATCATGCCGCCCCTAACGGGGCTTGCTCTGCGAAACTCCGCGGGACTCTGCGGCTCCGCGGTGGAGAGTTATCGACGCAGAGACGGGAGGACGTGGAGAAGCGCAGAGAGGTGGTGGCGGCAGGGTAGGGACGAAATGCTCAACAAGAAGGCCCGTGTGTTGGCGGCGGATCCGCCCGCTGAACGGCGTTCTCTGGAAATTCGGCGGTGAATCTGCGACACTAGGATGGCATGAGGGCGTGATCTCCGAGTGTTGTAAGTCATGGGCTGCATCAGATTAGTTCACACAGCTGACGTTCACCTGGACGCGTGTTTTGCGGGTGCCGGGCTGCCGTCGGATTTCGGCAACCGCCGCCGGCAAAGCCTGCGCGATGTGTTCGCGGGGATTGTCCGGCGGGCGGGAGCGTGGCCGGCGGATGCGCTGCTGATCGCGGGCGATCTGTTCGAGGAAGATCGCGTCACGCGGGATACGATCGCGTTCTGCCGGAAGGCGTTCGAGTCGATTTCGCACGTGCCGGTGTTCATCGCGCCGGGCAATCACGATCCGTATACACCGAATTCGCCCTATGCGTCGGAGTTGTGGCCGGAGAACGTCGTTATCTTCCGGGGCCCGGAGTGGGCGAGCCATTCAGTGAAGGATGGTGCGCTGACAGTCTACGGCTTCGGTTTCGATGCGCCGCATCTGCCGCAGAATCCGTTTGGGGCGCTGCGCCTGGAGTCGAGAGATGGCGTGCACGTAGCTGTGGCGCACGGGTCGGAGCGGGGCCATCAGCCGCCGGATCAGGGCGCGTACGCTCCTTTCGATGCCGTCTCGGCGGCGGTGGAGGGCCTGGCCTACGTGGCGCTGGGGCATTTTCACACGATGCAGGCCATCGAGGGGGCCTTCCGAACGAAGATGTATTACAGCGGCGCGCCGGAAGGACACGGCTTCAAGGAGACAGGGCCCCGGTATTTCCTCGAGATAGAGATCGAGGACGGGGCGGTGCGGGTGAAGCCGACGCCGTCGGCGCGGGTGGTCTATACGGCGGACGAGGTCGATTGTACGGGCGTGGCATCAAGCCAGGATCTAGTGGAAACCATCCGCGCGCTGCCGGATGACGAGGACTTGCCGCGGGTGGCCCGGATCACGCTGACGGGCATCTGTCCGCCCGAGGTCCGAAGCGCCATCCCGGCCGCGTATGACGCCGTCGCGGGCGATTTCGAGTACCTGGACTTGGTGGACGAGACGGCGCCGGAGGAGGATTACGCGAGCCTGGCGTGGGAAGAGACGAGCCTGGGGGCGTTTGTACGGACAATGAATGACGAGGTGCGCGACGCGGTCGATGAGGATCGCCGGGCCGTGTTGACGCGGGCGCGGGAAGTGGGCTTGGCCGCGTTCCGCGGCATGGACCTCAAAACACAGGGCTTGGAGAGGGGATAGCCGGTGCGGATCAGCAAGCTATGGCTGGACGGATACGGTTGCTTCTCGGACTTCGTCGTCGAGCTGGATCGGGGATTCCAGGTGATCGCGGGCCCGAATGAGCAGGGCAAGACTACGGTGCGGAACTTCATCGGGGACATGCTCTACGGACAGAAGGCCAGCCCGGTGAAACGGCTTTACGATGACGGACACGAAGCGCGGCGGCCTTGGGGCATTCCCGACAAGTACGCGGGGCGCATGCTATACACCTTGGACGACGGCCGGGCCATCGAAGTGCTCCGCGTGTTCGCCAAGGATGATGAGTCCATCCAGGTGTTCGACCGCACGAACGCGCGGGACATGACGGGCGAGTTCGAGCGCTTGCGAAACCGTGAGCTGCGTTTCGCGGATGCCCATCTGGGCCTGAGCAAGGACGTCTTCCACAACACGGCCACCATATCGCATTTCTCGCTCGAGGAACTGGGCGGCAAGGACGCGCTCGAGCAGATCCGGGAGAAGCTGCTGTCGCTGGCGGACTCAGCGGAGGAGGAGAGGTCGGCGGACGCTGCCCTGCGAAATCTGGAGAAGCGAATCGCGGCCATCGGCCAGCCGGCGGCGCGGACGCGGCCGTTGCCGGCGACGCGCACGCGTCTGGCGGAACTGACGGCCGAATACCGCCGGGCCAAGGCCCTTCGCGATGAAATCGAGGATGTCGAGGAGCGGCGGCGGGCCATCATCGAGGAGGTGGCGTCGCTGCGGGCGCAGCGGGAAGAGTTGACGGAGGCGCTGGCGGGCATCGAGCAAGCTGATCGGGCCAAGCGCCTTGAAGAAGCGGAGTCGCTCACGGAACAAATCGACGGGGTCACGCAGCGCTGTTTCGCACTTGGCGCGGCGAGGGAGTTCCCCGTCGAGCGAATTCCGGAAATGCAGCGGGTGGAGACACTCGCGCAGACGGCCCGCCAGCAGTTGCAGCGGACGGAACGCGAGCGCGATGCCCTGGCCGCGGAGCTCAAGACGGAGGTCGCCCGGACGGGCGGCGCGTCCCTGCCCTCGATGGCGGAGATCCCCGAGGACGTGGAGCAGCGGCTTGCCGAACTCGAGGGCTCCATTCAGCGTCTGCGGGATCGCCTCGAAGAGACGGAGGCCGCGCTCAGCGCAGCACGGGAACGCCTGTCCAAGGCCGATGAGGATCTTGAGGCGTTGCCGGATTTCAGCCGGGCCAGTGCGGATCCCGTGGCATGGTTGAGTC
The DNA here is from genome assembly GCA_963674865.2 of Candidatus Hydrogenedentota bacterium. Taxonomy (GTDB): domain Bacteria; phylum Hydrogenedentota; class Hydrogenedentia; order Hydrogenedentales; family SLHB01. The sequence goes on along the minus strand of CAXXYE010000009.1, from coordinate 343,676 downwards.
AATTGAGCGGGTCGTTTGAGTTGGCGCGTCGTTCGCGTGATGACGAGCAGGAGAAGCTCGCCACCCTCAGCGCGGATGTAGCGCGCCGGCGTCAAGATATCGCGGGGCCGCACGCGATTTTTGCAGAACACGAGGATTTTCTCGAAGAAGCGCGCGAATTTGCGCTGAAGACGCGTATGACGGAGGAGCGGCTCGAACAACTCGGCAGCCAAGCGGATGTTCTGCGGGGCGACACGCGCGAGTTCGGCGAGCGGGCGATCAGCTTCTTCTGGCTCACCGTGGTGAGCCTGGGCGCCATCGCGGGCTTCCTATTGGCGGGGTATTACCAGGAGATGCCGGGGCTGTTCGTCCCGGCCACGCTGACGGGACTGGCGTTCCTTTATTTCCTCGGCAACATGATTTATCTCCGGGGAAGCGCACGGCGGGCGGCGGCCCGGCTGGCCAACAATGAGGAAGAAGCGGCGCAACTTCGCAGTGCGGATGAAGCCACGCGCAAGACGATGCAGCATCTTATGGATGCGGGCGATTGTGAAACCGTGCGGGAGTTGGAGGCCCTTTATGATCGCTTCCGCGAGTCCACGGCGGCGCTGGCGTCGCAGGAGCAGGCCGTCGAGGAGCTTCAAGCGCGCGTTGATGACACGAAGGAACGCGTGGCGCAGCTCTTCGAGCATATGCGCAGTTCCCTGGCGACGGTTGGGGAAGACATCGAGGTCGAAGACGACGTGGGACGAGCGTGCCAGCACGCCATTGGCCGATACCAGGAGTACCGCGACGCGAAGCGACGCGCCGGTGAAAACCGGCAGCTCGTGTTGGAACATGAAGAGGATTTGGCGCGCATCCGGACGGAACTCGACACACGCCTGAAGGACGAGGTCGCCACGGCGCTCGACGTGCGCCGCTCGATGCGTGAGAATGGGTTCCCGGACGAGAGCAGGTATGACAGCGCACTGAGCGCGCTCAGGGCGTATCGTATTCGCAGCGCCCAGGTCCGCCAGAAGCGCGGCCGCGTCGAGGTGCTTCAGGAGAAACTCCAGGCCGTCGAGAGCCAAATTGCCGCGGAGAAGAATGACCTGGCCGAGCATGAAGAGGCCCTCGCAAAGTCTCTCAAGTCCGTCGGCGCAGATTCTCCGGAGCAAGGGCGTGCCTTGGCTCAACAGGCGCAGCAATACCGGGAGCTTTGGCGGGAGCGGTCGGCCTTGCAGAACCAGCTCGACACGCTGCTGCACGGTGAGGATCTGGCGACACTGCGTGAGCGCGTCGAGGGCGAAGGGCCGGCGCCGACGCCGGGAGGCCAGAGCGCGGATGCTATCAAACGCGATATCGAGGCGGTGTCGCAACGCATCGAGTCGCGGGAGAAGGAAGAGCATGCGCTCCACATCGAGTTGACGGAGCGCACGGCCGGGTCGCGGAGCCTCAACGAGATCGAGGAGGAGCGCGCGGCACTGGCGCGCCGGGTGGATACGCTGGCGTGGGAACTCGATGCGGCGAGTTACGCGGCGACGGTGATCGAGGCGGTGGCGCGCGACACGCACGCACGGGTCGCTCCTAAGTTGGCCAAGGCGGCGAGTGAATTTCTGAGCGATATCACCGGCGGCGTCTACGGGGAACTGCTGATCAGCCGTGAACTGGAGATTACCGTCCGGATTCCTCAGACGGCGCGCCTTGCCGAGCGGCCGGAACTCAGCCTGAGCAAGGGGACAGTTGATCAAGTCTACTTCGCGCTGCGTCTGGCCATGGTGCAGGCGTTGAGCGAAAGCGCGGAGCGCATTCCGATGCTACTCGACGACCCGTTCGCGAATTACGACAACGCCCGGCTGGAGCGTGCCTTGCGTCTGCTGATGCAGATGTCCGATAAGAACCAGATCCTGCTGTTCACGTGCCGGGACGATGTGCGCCGGGCCGCGCGTGCCGTGGGTGCGACGGTGATGGAACTCGATCGGACGCGGCCGCATTAAGTCTGAGAGCTTGTAAAGAGGTCGGCTGGAAAAGGGTACACGTAGTCGCGCCGGGGACGGCGCTTGGAACATGTCCCCTTTTTCCCTCGACATTCCTTTCACGTGTTTTGAAGGCCGCGCGAGCGCTGCGGGCCAAATATCCGGGATCACTAAAAAGGAGCAATCATTGGAGTCCAAGATCCGCGTAGGTGTCTTGTTTGGGGGGAAGTCGGCCGAGCACGAGGTGTCGCTGCAATCCGCGAAGAATGTGGTCGAAGCCATGGATCGCGAGAAATACGAGGTGGTTCTCATCGGTATCGGCAAGGACGGCCGGTGGCACGCGAGCGACGCGTCGCCACGTCTTACCGCCCGGGACGGCGCCGCTGCCATCGCGCTTAATCCTGAGGGCAGCCAGGTCGCCCTGGTGCCGCGGGGCGAGCGAGGCGAACTCGTCGACTTGGAGGCGCAACGAAGGAGGAAATTGCCGGAACTGGACGTTGTGTTCCCGGTGCTTCACGGCCCTATGGGCGAGGACGGCACCGTCCAGGGGCTACTGAAACTGGTGAACGTGCCGTTCGTGGGTGCGGGCGTGCTCGGTTCGGCGGTAGGTATGGATAAGGATGTGATGAAGCGTCTCTTGCGGGAGGCGGGTATTCCGACACCGGAGTTCCTGGTTTTCCGCCGGGCCGATGGCCGGCCGGATGCCGAGAATGTGACGCAAGTGCTTGGCATGCCGTGCTTTGTGAAGCCGGCAAATCTCGGGTCGTCGGTGGGAATCACGAAGGCGCATGACGCGGCGGAATTCGATGCGGCCGTGGATACCGCCTTCGCGTATGACCGCAAGATTATCGTTGAGACGGCCATCGAAGGGCGGGAGATTGAGTGTTCCGTCCTGGGCAATGACGAACCCATTGCCTCGGTGCCGGGCGAGATTCTCCCGCAGCACGAGTTCTATTCCTACGAGGCCAAATACCTTGATGAGAGCGGCGCAGGGCTGGAGATTCCCGCCAATCTTCCGGAGGATCTGACCCGGGAAGTGCAGCGTGTGGCCGTGCAGACATACCAGGTGCTCTGCTGCGAGGGCATGGCGCGCGTGGACTGCTTCGTCCAAGAGGATGGAGCCGTTCTCGTGAACGAAATCAATACCATTCCAGGGTTTACGAGGATCAGTATGTATCCGAAGCTCTGGGAGAGTAGCGGAATTTGTTATACGGAACTTATTGATCGGCTTATTCAGCTTGCCCTTGACCGACACGCCGAGGAAAAGAAACTGAAGACGTCTTTCGGCAATACCTAAGCGTATAACAAACTATTCCCACCGTCAGGGCATGCACTGGTTAGGCCCCCACAAGTCCCCGGCGATGACGCGTTCCTGGAATTCCTTGGTGATGTGGGCGATGTAGAGTTGGGCGACGCCGCTCCGATCTGAGCGAAAGACGCAGAGGCTGCCGTCCGGAGACAGGGCGGGGTGAGGATGGCCAAACTCGTAGTGATCTTGCGAAGCACCTGCGTGACAAAGGGTTGCGAAGTGTCGCGAGGGAACGTGGATGAGTTGGAGACCAAGGTCGGGCCAATTGGTGTCGCCGATGATCCATTCGCCGCTCCACGATGCTCCGGAGTGCCAGAAATAGGGGCCTTCGACAAGTTTCTCTGGGGGTTGGCCCTGCTCGACAAGCCAGATGCATTTGTGCGGGGGTTTGCCGCATCCCTGCAGCTTAAGCTGACCGCCCAGGAGCGTAGCGTGGGCGTACATCTCGGGGCAGAAGTAGGCGATGTCGTTTCCATCCTCGTCGGTGAGCCACTTATCGCGTGAGGCGGCGACATTGGTGACAGTGCGCGAACCGTCCTTGGCTTCGACGGTGCCCCATTCGACGCGTCCTTTGGACACGACGAGGCGGGGCCCGGTGGGATCGCAGGCGAAAAGGTGGCCATCGAGCGCGATCCGGGCGATTTCGCCGCTTTCGAGGTCGATGCGCAGGGCCTCGGAGGCCCCGGCACCGCCACAAACGACAAACAGCCTCTCTCCGTTCGCCGATAGGTGGAGGCGGCTGACGGCTTGGCCTTCGGGGATGTGGGAATCGAGAGAACAGAGGTCTTCCATCCGGCCGGTCTCGACGTCCACGCTCGACAGGACATCCCCCCAGACACCATAGACGGTTGCCCCGTCGAGCGTTAAGGCGGAAGCGGGCCGCCCGTAATAGCCGACGGCCTCCATCTCGTCGCCCTTGTCGGTGAGTTGGAACAGGTTGAGTCCGTCGGCATCCACGCGGAAGAGGTCCCATGGGGCATCACGGCGCAGGCTCCGCTGACTAAAGAGCACGAGTCGGCGGTTATCGGGCGTGATGAAAGGCCAGTCATACAGCAAATGGGCCGCGGGGAGCGGATAACTGGTGAGTTGGATGACCTTGATCCCGGTTTTGGGATCGATCCGTTGGATGCGTTCGCTGGCGAAGGGTCTACGCAGCATAAGGATGTCTCCTTTATCCGCGGGCCGGAAGCGGCCCTGCCTGGCGCGCGCCAGCATATAGCCCGCTTGGTAGGATTGCAACCGCCTGGACAGAGCTAGCTATGCAGCAGTTGGATGTTGACAGAGCCCTCGCCCTGCGAAGTAGGATCAGGCAGATTCGGTTGAGGGGTCTCGATATCCTGATGAGCAAGGAATCCGATCCGCCGCGTATTGACGCGTTCGATCTGCAGCCGGGACGAACGCTGGGCGGCAAGTACCGCGTGGGCGACTTGCTTGGCCGCGGCTGGGAGGGTGAGGTCTACCACGTCACCGAACTCGCAACCGGACTCGAACGCGCCGCGAAACTATTCTTTCCTCAACGCAATCGCCGCAACCGCGCGGTAACGTTCTACGCGAGAAAACTCGACAAGTTGCGCGATTGCCCGATCCTTATCCAATACCACACGCAGGATACCTTCCGGTTCCGCGGCCAGCGCATCACCTTCTTGGTGAGCGAACTCGTCGGAGGCCACCTCCTCACGGACCTCCTCAAAGGGCGTGCCGGCAAACGCCTAAGCCCTTTCGAGGGGCTGCACTTGCTGCACGCCCTCGTCGTCGGACTGGAACAGATTCACGACATGGGCGAGTACCACGGCGATTTGCATCCGGATAACGTTATCGTCCGTCGCGTGGGGCTCGGATTTCAGGTGAAGCTGGTGGACTTGTTCAACTGGGGGCGCAAGACCTCGGCGCACGTTCAGGATGATGTGCAATCCGCCATCCGCATCTTCTACGACGCCGTCGGCGGCGCACGCCACTACGCAGCTCAACCGCCTCAAGTGAAGATGATATGCCGCGGACTCAAGCGCTCCCTCATTCGGCAGCGATTCCGGACTGCCCGTCACCTGCGCCAGCACATCGAAGCCATGGAATGGGAATGAGCGCTATCCCAGCGCCATGGGGAGGCGGGCCGGCCTTGAAGCCAGTTCTCCCTTCGATGTAGATGAAGAGGCGCCGGCCCTACGGCAAGCGCCTTTTCTCAAACGTATCGTGCGCGGGAGACACGCGGCGGCATACGGACACAGGTTAATTAACCGTGCATTTCGCCTTGCAGGCGGCCGAGCCTTTGGCCTCGCCGCACTTCGCACAGGCAGCCGCCGGACACTTGGCCTTGCAGGCCGCCGGACACTTGGCGCCATTTTTCAAAGGACAGGATGCACAAGACGCCTGTTTCGGACACTTTGCACACGATGCCTGCAATGGGCAGCTTCCTTGCTGCGGACATTTCGCGCAGGCCGCCTGCGCTTTCGGACACATGGCGCAGGAGCTTTTCGGGCCGCCGGCCTTGCCGTATGTTGTCTGACAACCTGCCAGCACCAAACCGCCTACAACGAGCGCGAGCGTCAAGACTGTTACTGTCTTCTTCATGAGCGCACCTCCTGATTATCAAATGCGTAGGCTGAAACACGGGGAGCAGGCCCGGACATTCCCCATGAACCTTTGCTTCGGGAGGTTCTCGACTTGGGCTCCGGCAACGCGGTTGACGCCGGATTCCTAATTCGGCATCTTTTCTTCATCCGCGGGCAACTCCTCAACGTAACGGCGCCACTCGGCAATCGCCTCCCCCTGCAAGGCCGCGATCTCGCGGGCGTCGAATCCAAACGATTGCCCCGTCACGTGTCGAAGGGCTTGGACGGCCTCGTCGCGGTACCTGCCGGAGAGGGCGTCAACAAGCAAAGGCAGGACCTCGCGCGGGCGTTCCTGGGCCAGGCCGCTGTTGACAACCAGGTAGCCGTCGGACTGGCTCATGCCGTCCCGCAGTCGCTCGATGTAGAGCGCGTCAATCGCCGGCGAGCGCAGCAGCGCCGCGGTGTGGACGGTGTTGGGGCGGGGCGTCCACTCCCATGGCGCATTGGTAGGATAAAGCGACTCGAGTTCGTCTCTGACACTCTCGTCGCCCAGGTATAGCAGGCCCAGCGCCGCGCAGAACCGAATGTAGGGGTGCTCCGTCTGGTATTGTTTCCGCAAAATGGGTGCGGCCGCTTCGCCGCCGAGCCGAGCAACGGCCAAAACGGCCATTCGGTGCAGCTTGTTGACGGGCATGTTTTCTTCTTCGCCCACGCTGCTCGTGGTGGGGAGATCATAGTAGGCCTCCAGCACATTCTCTTCGAGGTAGTGCTCGACGGCGGGAAAGGCCGAGGAATCTCCGAAGAAGGCGGCGATCTTGAGTAGCTCCGTTCGGAGCCGCACCTGCGCGTAGTTCCAGAGATGGAGTTCCTTGGGCGCCGATATGGGGACCTCGGAGATCGGCGGCGTTTGGAGCAAGGCCACGGTTCTATCAACGGCCTCTTGCCGCGCCCCGCACGCGTGAAGTGCGTAGAGCAGCATGGGCGTGTTTACCGCCGCGAATCCGAAGTCCGGCAAGCCGTCATGCCGCGTAGGAGGCGGCTCGTTTGCGTCAAGGGCCTGCTCAAGCAGCGGGATAAAGCAAGGATCGGGCGCACGGTGGGCGATCAGGTCGGCCACGTCCGCCATGCGGGCCTTTTGCAGCCACGGAATATACGCCCGGCCGTCTGCGGGGAAACGCTTTCGGATCAGGTGGATGGCCTGCGAGTCCCCAGCGTCGTAGCGATCGAGCAGCGTCTTCAATGGCACATCGCCGGACGGCAAGTTCGACAAGAGATCGCGTAGGATCTCATTGGCGACGCGCGCTACCTCTTCCGGTTCCGCGGGAACGTCGATGGCGAGGCCGGCGTGTTCGGGATCGGCGAGGAGGCGTTCCAACTCGGGGCGAAGGGCCTTCATTCCTCGCTGCGCCATTGCCCGCCAGATTGACGCAAGGTCGTAAATGCTTGTGAAGCCGAATGCTTGCGGATCGTGGATCATGTCCAGAAAAAGCTGGTCGATATCCTTCCCCGCCACCTTCACCATTTCGTCGAACGCGTCATGCTTGGTCCTGAGCAGTTCCATTCTCCCCCAGGAGCGTTCGTTGTACTGCATCTCTTCATCCGTCGTCAGGAGTTGAACCAGACGCGCCCGGCGCGTCGGGCCCGGGTGTTTGAGCACAAGGCGCAGCACCGCCCGCTGGAGTCGTGGGTCGTCGAATGCCGAGTGTCTTAGAGCCATGTCTTGGAGGAAGAAATCGTAGATCTCGTCCACGGCGTGTTCATCGGCGATGCGCTCCAACATAGACAAGGCCGCTTCGAGGAATTCCCGATAGCCATAGTCTCTTCGTTCATCCTCTGGAGGATAGTGGCGCTGCATGGCGTCGATCAGTTCCTCGGATGTCACGGGTGGATTCGGGAGCGTGCTGAAGAAGGCGATGGCGGCCTGAGACTGCGGCAGCCCCCCGTCGTGCAACAGGTCGCGCCATTTTTCGGCCACGCCGGCGTCTTCCCCGGCCGTCCCGTGGAGGCGGCCATAGGCGTCGAGTATTAATTCCCACGCCTCCTCGACGGTAAGTCCCCGGCCCAAGTCCGGGATGTCTCCCAGGCGGCCCGTCTGCGCATCGACGGGATAGATGCCCTGCGGCCAGATGAAGAGCGTATGATACGCGCCCTTCAGCCACCTCAAGGCCACGAGGTACTCCGTGCCGGGCGTCCAGAAATCCTGCCGCGATAGATCGATCCCTGTGGCAAACGTGAGCGTCTCCGCATCCAGCGGCGGGTGGCTCTTGAGGACGTTCATGCGAACGGTGGCTCGGATCGTCTCGCTGGACGGACATGAGATGATCGTGACGCGCTGAGCCAAGTCGCGCTTGTCGAAACTAACGTCTTCGAGCCGCCCGTAGACAAAGAGATCCGCTTCTTCGATCAACCTGGGGAAGGAGACTGGCATTGCATCAGAAGACAGCTCCGGCTCAAAGGGCGAGCCGAATTCGGCCAACCGCAGGAGCGTGGGCGTCGGCAAGAGCGCCAGCAATGACGCTTTGGCCGCATAGAGCAGCAGGAGGCAAAGGGCCGCGCAGGCGCTCGCGGCCGCCCTACGCGCTACCACCCTCCGGCGCCGGCGCTTCAATAGCGGCCTGACATGTTCCCCCAGGCTCTCTCCGAAGTCCGGTGGGACGGCAGGGCGCCCGTACTCTCTCAGACTCTCCAATGCGTTATCCATCTTCGATCTCCGTCACGATGCCGTCGAGCTTCTTGTCCGTTTCGCGAAAGGCGGCTCGGGCGCGTGTGAGGCGCGACTCGGCGGCCTTTTCAGAGATACGCAGCGTTGCCGCCATTTCCCGCACGCTGAGGCCCTGGATGTATTTGTACTCAAGCACCTCTTGGTGCTGAGGATGTAGGCGCGACAGGACACACTCAACGTCCATTGCGGCATCGCTGTTTGCGCTTGGAGCGGCGGCTCCTGCGCCCTCACGAAGGGCACGCCCAAGCCGGAGGTCCCGGCCATTCCGCCGCGCCGCCTCGCGCAGCTTGTTTGTTGCGATCCCGCACAACCATGGCCACAGCGCTCCTTTGCGAGGATCGAACCGGCCAATGCTCTCAATGGCTGCCACCACGGCCTCGTGCGCGGCATCCGCAGCGGCGTCCGCGTCGCCATTTGTCCGCGCGAGAGCAAAACGATAGATGGCCGCTCCGTAACGGCCGTAGAACTCCTCCCATGCGGACATCTTGCTTTTACGCAAGGCATGCGCCAGGCGTCGCTCCGTTCGGCTCGCGCTGCCGTCCCGCCTATTCACTCGGTTCTCCAGGGAACAAGGCTTCTCCATCTACCTCCCATATACTATTGCATTTCGCGTGGAGAATCCTTCGCTCCGGCGGCCGCCCTGCGTGCTCAGGGCCACCATATCTTGACTGCCCCATGGCCCTGTGCGACACTACGCGCCGTGCACAATACTCAATCGCAGCAGTCGAAGAAGGAGGTTGCGACGTTGCCCGAACGCCCGTCGGGACTTCGAAAACCAGGGACAGACACGTCTTCGCTTCGCTCCGCTTGCGTCAGTCCCCGTTATTCGCTTCATCTTGGCGCTCCTTCGCCTGCGGATAGGCAACGTCAACTATGAGTCAGAACACTAGCGTGGATAGGCGGCAGGCGTGTCCCACGCTCCCGGCCCTGACGCGGCGTCAGGGCGTTCTACTCGGCTTGATCTCCCTTCTCGGCGTCGGGTTGCGTCTCTACGATCTGGGCGCGAAGAGCCTCTGGTACGACGAGGCGATGACGCTTTTCCTCGCGCGCGTCATGACGTCCTGGCGCATGGCGTTCAGCGCAGCCATCAGTTGCGACCCCCCGATGATGCCGCTGCTCATGCGTTTCTGGCGCCCGGCTATCGCGGCTTTGCCAGGCGTAGACGTCATCTCGCCGACGTCGGACTTCCTCATTCGATTGCCGGCGGCCTTGTTCGGTATCCTTGCGGCCCCGCTCGCGTTCGCGGCCTGTCGCGCGGCACTCAAGAGCAACGCTACGGCCCTCATCGCGGCGTTTCTCGTCGCGCTATCCCCGCTCCAGGTATACTACGCCCAGGAATTGCGCGGCTACACCGGACTGGTGGCTTTTTCCTTGGCGGCGCTCTACTTCCTTGAGCGGGCACTCGACGAGGATCGCACCGCCTACTGGTGCGGATTCGTTCTCAGCCTGACTCTCGCCATGTACGCCCATTTCTTCGGCGTATGGACGGCCGCCATGCTAGGCTTCTACGTACTCCTAACCATCCGCCGCCACCTGCGCGTCTTCTGGAAATGGGCGCTCTCGCAAGTGGGTGTGATCCTCCTGGGCGTGCCGGTACTTCACCTGGCCTACTGGATCAACAAGCACTTCAGCGAGGGCCTGAATGATCGGTTCGGCGCCCTGACGGTGAAGACGGGCTTCATCACGTTCAAGAATTTCTTCGCCGCGCATGCCCCCAGTCCGATGCTCTATTGGCCGCTCTTTCTCCTATGCGCGGCGCTCTTCCTTGCCGGCCTTTTCAGACTCCGCAAGGACCCCGGCCATTTGGCCCTCTTTCTCCTCCTCGGCGTTGTGCCCATCGCGGCGAATATTGCGATCTGGAGTCGCCGCGAATTCCCCCTATACGAACATCGCTTGTTTATCTTCTCCGCCGCAGCCGCGTGCATGATTGTCGCCCATGGCGTCGCGGGCCTACGAAAGCCGTGGGCCGTGGGCGGGGCGCTTGCGATCATCACGGCCCTCACCGTTCCGTGTCTCACCGACATCTACGCGGATCGCATCCACGTCGCCATGAGCCACCGGCTGGGCGTGCGCTACAAGGTTGCCGTACGCGAGGCGGCTCGGTTCGTTCGCAGCAGCATGCAGCCGGGGGATGCGGTGGTGCACACGCGGTCGGTATCCGCCGTACCTTTCCGGCATTATCTGACGGGCGCGCAGCCGACTATCTGCCTGAACGAGGAAGACGCGCGGCGCGGCTGCCTACGCAATTATCCCAATCCCCCGTTCTGGGAGAACACCGACCTCTATCCCAAGCAGGTGGACACGGCCGTCGAAGGCGCGCGGCGGGTGTGGGTGGTCCAATCGAACTGGGAGCCCTTCGAGCACGACGCCGTCGCGGCGCGGAAACTCGCTTGGTTTGACGAACACGGCACGCGTCTCGATCAGACGGAGTTCTTCGGCGTGACGGTGTACCTATACGAAAGCCGGCACGACGAGTTCCCCGCCCACAAACCAATGAACGCATCACCGGCGGAGTGACGTGCGGTTCAGCCTCGCTCCTTGTACCACGCCACGAAGCGCTTTACCCCTTCATCGAGGGAGAAATGGGGCGCGTATCCGAGCATGGCTTCCGCCTTGGACACGTCGGCGTAGGTGATGGTAACGTCGCCCGGCTGGAGGGGTTTCTGCTCGATACGCGGGGCCTTGCCGACGTGTTTGCCGATCAACTCGATGAGTTCCTTCAGCTTGGTCGTCCGGCTCTCGCCCAGGTTGAAGATCTCGTAGGCAAACGGGCGGTCGATAGCTGCGACCACGCCACTCACAATGTCATCGATGTAGGTGTAGTCCCGCGCCGTCGAGCCATCGCCGAACATGGGCACCGTCTCCTCTTCGGAAATCAGGCGCGTGAACTTGTGAATGGCCATGTCCGGCCGCTGGCGAGGGCCGTAGGCCGTGAAGAATCGCAGGAGCGTGACGCGGAGGCCGTACAAGTGGCTGTAGACATGGCACATCAGCTCGTTCATCCGCTTCGTCGCCGCGTAGGGGCTAATGGGACGCGAGATATCCATGGTTTCCGTGAAAGGCACGTCGGTCAGGCCGCCGTAGACGGACGAACTCGACGCAAACACCAGATGCGAGAGCGACGCCTCCCGGCAGGCATCGAGGATGTGCTGCGAGCCGATCACGTTGACGCGGTGATAGAGGTTCGGGTCTTGGAGCGAAGGGCGCACGCCCGCGCGGGCCGCCAAGTGAACCACGACCTCCGGCCGGGCCATCGCGAAGATCTTCCTGACCTCCGCCTCATCGAGGATGTCGGCCTCATGCAGGGCGAAGCGCTCATTCTCGAGGGCGCTGCCGATGTTCGCCCGCTTGATGGCCGGGTCGTAGTAGTCATTGAAGTTATCGATGCCCGTCACGAAGTCGCCCCGCGCCAGGAGACGCTCCGTCACGTGCGATCCAATGAAACCCGCCGCGCCCGTCATCAAGATCCGCGCCATTGCATCCCTCGCTTTCCTTGGCCCCCGAGAACGCCGCGCCGAACCGCGGCGCGCACGTCACTTCGACGCGCCCATATTACCATTGCCGATTTGGCACTGCAATGAGTCGCATGGCCCGGCGGCCGCAAGAGCGCCGGACGTCACGTCAATGCCAGCAAGAGCACTACCGGCGCGGATGGCGTCACGCGCCTGCTGAACGGGTTTCAGAGGATGTGCGCGGCGATGGTTACTATCGGCGATTTTGAATGAAGTTGAAGGGGGGCGGAAACATATTGTAATCTAGGCAGTGGGCTTGACCGGAGGTAGATATTAGGAGGGGCCATGGGCAAGATTTGTGGTTTGCTTACAGTTGCATTGGCGTTAGTCATTATGTTGTCGTCGGGTTGCGGCGTCACCGGAGGCGAGACACGGACTGACTCGATCCAGCAAGCGGCGATGGAAAACGACTTCGACGAGGTGTCCAAACACCTGGGGAACGGCGTCGACCCGAATGAGACGGACGCCAGGGGCCGCACCGCGCTGCACTACGCCGCGTATACGAATGACGAGGCGGTCGCGGAGCTTCTCATCAAGTCGGGTGCGGACGTCAACGCGCGCGACAATGAAGGGCACACGCCTCTGTATTACGCTGTTGAGCGCGATCTGCCTCAGGTTTCAGAGATCCTTGAAAGGCACGGTGGCGAAGAGGAATAGCCGGGCCGCGCGTTGTCGGGTCGCTGCTAGACAAGTGTAGCGGCGCGCCCCTGTTTGGAGTGTTCTTTTGGGGCGAACGCGCAGCGTTCTCGGACGTCTATACGAAGGCGTCTGGTGGATGTCGTTTGACATCTCCAGACGTCTTTTTTTTGAAGGCTCCAGCCCTTCGGTCTTCGCTCTGAAACCGCTGCAAGACATCCGGTATAATGCACGCACACCCGTAAGTACCGCCCTGCAATCGAAGGATGAGCGTGAAGAACTACAACGTATCGCAACTTACGCTAGTGCTTGCATCGGCGTGGCTCCTGGGCGTTGCCGGGTGCTCGTCGCCCAGTTCAACCACGGCCGAAGGCCGTGATGGGGGCTTCCTGCAGGTCGGCAACGGGGATGAGCCTCAGGAACTCGATCCGCAGGTGGTCACGGGTGTCCCTGAACATCGGATTTGTGGCGCCCTGTTCGAGGGCCTTGTCAATTTGGATCCCGAGACGCTGGCGCCCATGCCGGGGGCGGCGGCCTCTTGGACGGTTTCGGACGACGGTACGTTGTACCGATTCCAGCTCCGCCCGGAGGGGCGTTGGTCGAACGGGGACCCCGTCACGGCGGGAGATTTCGTGTATGCGTGGCAGCGGATTCTGTCGCCTGGCCTGGCCAGCGAGTATGGCTACATGCTTTGGTGCATCAAGAATGCGCGGGCGTATAACGAGGGCCTGCTGACGGATTTCTCGCAGGTCGGCGTGCGCGCGCTCGACGACCTCGAACTCGAAGTAACGCTCGAGCATCCCACGGCGTACTTTCTGTCGATGCAGGTGCACTCGTCCTGGTATCCCGTGCATCGAGCAACCATCGAGCGCATCGGGGCCATGGATGAACGGGGCACTAAGTGGACGCAGCCGGGCAACCACGTGGGCAATGGGGCGTTTATGCTCAAGGAATGGTACCCGAACAAAGTCATCACGGTGGTTCGGAATCCCTACTACTGGAATGCGGCGGAGGTGCGCTTGCCGGGAGTCTCGTTCCACCCGATCAACGACCTCCTTACAGAGGAGCGGAATTTCCGGAGGGGCCGCCTTCATCTGACGGAGAACGTGCCCGTCAACAAAATCGAGGTCTATCAGCGGGAGCACCCCGAGCAGCTCCACATCGATCCGTATCTCGGCACGTATTTCTACCGGCTGAACGTGACACGGCCTCCCTTTGACGACGTCCGCGTCCGGCGGGCCTTCGCCATGGCGCTTGATCGCGAGACGCTTGTGAATAAGGTGGTCAAAGGGGGCCGGCAAGCGGCGTATCACTTCACGCCGCCGGACACGGCGGGGTACACTTGCGCGGCAACCATTCCGTATGACGTGGAGGAGGCGCGGCGCCTTCTCGCCGAAGCGGGATATCCCAACGGGGAAAGCTTTCCCCAAGTTGAACTGCTGTACAACACGAGCGAGAATCACAAGCTCATCGCCGCTGCCGTACAGCAGATGTGGAAGGAAAGCCTGAACGTCGAAGTGGGCCTGCTCAATCAGGACTGGAAGGTGTATCTGGCGTCGATGCAGAACCTCGATTACGGCATGGCGCGATCGGGCTGGATCGCGGACGTGGTCGATCCCATCAACTTCCTCGAGTGCTTCACAACGGGCAATGGGAATAACCGGACCGGTTATTCATCCGCCGCCTATGACGACCTGATCACTCAGGCGGCCCGGGAAGCCGACCCGGCGACGCGGCGCGGGCTATTTCAGCAGGCCGAAGCGCTCCTTATGGCCGACGCGCCGCTGGTCCCTATCTACTTCTACACACGCGTGTACCTCATGTCGCCCAAAGTGAAGGGTTGGCATTCGAATCCGCTGGGATATATCCCGTTCAAGGACCTCTACCTGGACGGCGGAACCTGAGGGGCGGCGTATGGCGCGATTCGCACTGAGACGCGTCCTCGAATTTGTTCCCGTCCTTCTTGTCATCGTAACCGTCACGTTCTTCCTAGTTCGCCTTGCCCCCGGGGGGCCGTTCGATACGGAGAAGGCAGTGAGCGCGGAGGTCCGTCAGAAACTCGAAGAAACGTACCACCTGGATGCGCCGCTGGCGGCTCAGTACGTCGAATACCTCACGGGATTGGCTCATGGCGATCTGGGGCCTTCGATGAAAAAGCCGAGCCGGTCGGTGGCGGAATGGATTTGGCTGCGGTTCCCGGTTTCGCTGGAATTGGGAGTCTACGCCCTGCTGGTGGCGCTGGGGATTGGGCTCGTCGCGGGAGTCGTGGCGTCCTGGCGCCCCAACTCATGGACGGACTACTTGCCGATGAGCCTGGCGATGGTGGGGATTTGCGTCCCGAGCTTTGTGCTGGGGCCGCTGCTGGTACTCGTGTTCTCGCTGTGGCTGGGCTGGCTACCTGTGTCCGGCTGGGATGCGCCGGCGGACAAGATCCTTCCCGCGCTGACGTTGGGCGCGGCCTACGCGGCCTACGTGGCGCGGCTGAGCCGGGGGGGGATGCTCGAGGTCCTCTCTCAGGATTTCATCCGCACGGCGCGGGCGAAAGGGGCGTCGGAGGCGCGGGTGCTCGTGCGCCATGCGCTGCGGGGGTCGGTGCAGCCCGTGGTGGCGTTTCTGGGGCCCGCGGCGGCGGGTCTGTTAAGCGGCTCGTTTGTGGTGGAGACGATCTTCCAGGTGCCCGGGTTGGGCCGGGAATTCGTCCAGGCCGCATTCAACCGAGATTACACGATGATTCTCGGGACGGTGTTGTTTTTCGCGACGCTCATCCTGCTTTTCAACCTCATCGTCGACGTCGGACAGGCGTGGCTCGATCCGCGCGCGCGGTACGAGTGAGTCATGGGTGAGGGCACGAGACAGAGCGCGGCGATGATCGAGAAGGGGACGTCGCTCTGGCGGGATGCGTGGCGGCGCCTCGTACGTAATCGTCTTGCCGTGGCCGGCGGGGTGACGCTGGCGGTGGTCGTGCTGGCGGTCGTGGTTGTTCCTTGTCTGCTGCCGTATTCGTATGCCGAACAGGACCTGGACCTGGGGGCGTCGTCGCCCAGCGCCCGGCATTGGCTGGGCACGGATCAGCTCGGACGCGACCTGCTGACGCGCATCTTCTACGGGGGCCGGATCTCGCTCATGGTGGGCGTGGCGGCGACGGCGGTGTCGCTGGTGGTCGGCGTTACCTACGGCGCGGTGGCAGGCTACGCGGGCGGGCGTGCGGACGCCGTGATGATGCGGCTGGTGGATATTCTGTATGCGTTGCCCTTCACGATATTCGTGATCATCCTGATGGTCTTCTTTGGGCGTAGCATCGTGCTGCTGTTCTTGGCCATCGGGGCGGTGCAGTGGCTGACGATGGCGCGGATTGTCCGGGGCCAGGTGCTGTCGTTGAAGGAGAAGGAATTCATCGAGGCGGCGCTCGCCATGGGCCTGACGCGTCGGCGGATTCTGATGCGGCACCTGATTCCCAACGTGCTCGGCCCGGTGATCGTATACGCGACGCTGACGATCCCGCAGGTGATGCTGATGGAGGCGTTTCTGAGCTTCCTGGGTTTGGGCGTGCAGCCGCCGATGAGTTCGTGGGGACTCCTGGTGAAAGAAGGGGTGGAGACGATGGAGGAGTATCCCTGGCTCCTGGTGTTTCCGAGCGCGGCGTTGTCGGCGACGCTGTTCTCGCTCAATTTCCTCGGCGATGGCCTCCGGGACGCCCTGGATCCGCGGGCGTCGAAGGATTGACGCGCATGGCCCTGCTGACAGTAGACAACCTGACAACGCGGTTTCACACGCGGGAGGGGGTGGTCCGGGCGGTGGAGGGCGTGTCGTTCGACTTGAAAGCGGGCGAGACGCTTGGGATCGTGGGCGAGTCCGGTTCGGGGAAGTCGGTGACGGCGTATTCGCTGTTGGGCCTGATTCCAGCGCCGCCGGGGCGTGTCGAGTCCGGCTCGGCCCGGTTTGACGATAGGGATTTGTTGGCCTGCACGCCGAGGGCGCTCCGAGCCATCCGGGGCCGGCGCATCAGCATGATCTTCCAGGATCCTATGACGGCGCTGAATCCGTATATGCGCGTCGGCGGGCAGGTGATGGAGCCGTTGCTGCTACACGGGGCGGGTTCGCGCCGAGAGGCGCGGGGACGGGCTATCGAGGCGCTGGAAGCGGTGGGCATTCGCGACGCGGCGGGGCGGATGAGCGACTACCCGCACCAGTTCAGCGGAGGGATGCGCCAGCGAGTGCTGATCGCCATGGCGGTTATCACGAATCCGGCGCTGCTCATCGCGGATGAGCCGACAACGGCCCTCGACGTCACCGTGCAGGCGCAAATTCTGGACCTGCTCAAGCGTATGCAGGAAGCGGCGGGGATGGCGGTGATTCTGATCACACACGACCTGGGCGTGGTCGCGGGGACATGCGGCCGCCTGCTGGTGATGTACGCGGGGAAGGTGGTCGAGTCGGCGGCGACGGACGCGGTTTTCGCGAATCCACGCCATCCGTACACAGAGGCGCTGATGGCGTCATTGCCCAGCGCCCATGAGCGGGGAGAGGCGTTGTACACCATCCCAGGCATGCCTCCGGATCTGATCCAGCCGCTATCGGGGTGCCCGTTCGCGCCGCGTTGTCCGCACGCAGTTGAGCGCTGCCGTCAGGAGACGCCGGCGCTCGAAGAAGTTGCCACGGGCCATGCATCGGCGTGCCTGCGCGTTCAGGCGGATGAGCTATGAGCGCGGCGTTGCTCGAACTGGTTGACGTGAAGACGCACTTCCCGGTGCGCGGCGGAGCGCGGGGCGTCGTGAAGGCGGTTGACGGGGTGTCTGCGTCGGTGGCGGCCGGGGAGGTCCTTGGATTGGTGGGGGAATCGGGCTGCGGCAAATCGACTTTGGCGAGGACAATTCTGCAACTGGTGCCCGCGACAGCGGGAATGGTGCGATTTGAGGGGACGGATCTTTGCCGGTTGGCTCCCCGGGCCTTGCGGAGACTCCGGCCCGCGTTGCAGATGGTGTTCCAGGATCCTTACGCGTCGCTCAATCCTCGCATGACGGTGTTCGACGCCCTGGCCGAGCCGATGCTGGTGCACGGGCTGGCCCGGCGGCGGGAACTGGCGGCCCGCGTGGGCGCGTTGATGGGGCGCGTGGGACTGGCAGCGCGGTTCATGCGCAAGTATCCGCACGAGTTTTCGGGGGGACAGCGTCAGCGCATCGCCATCGCCCGCGCCCTGGCGCTGAATCCGAGGTTGGTGGTCGCGGACGAGCCGGTGTCCGCCCTGGACGTGTCGGTGCAGGCGCAGATACTGAATCTCCTGGCGCGGCTACGTGAGGAGTCCGGGCTAACGATGATCCTGATCTCGCACGACCTGTCGGTGGTCAAACACGTGGCACACCGCATCGCGGTGATGTACGCGGGGAAGATCGTCGAGTCGGGGCCGGCCGGGGACGTCTTCAGCCATCCCCTGCACCCGTACACGATGGCGCTGCTGAGCGCCGCGCCCATTGCCGATCCGGCCCGGGAACGGGCGCGGCGGCGGGTGCTGTTGCGTGGTGATCCACCGTCGCCGCTCAATCCGCCCGGGGGCTGCCCGTTTCACCCGCGCTGCGCCTATGCGACGCCCGCCTGCGCGGAGGCGACGCCGGCGCTCGAAACACAAGCCGGCACGGCACGCGCGGCCGCGTGCATCCGGCTGGGAGCCATTCACGGGGAAGGATAGGCTTTCGCCCTCGTGGGATGACGGCGGGGGATATCGCCCGGGATAAGTCACACTTGACGCGCCTCGGGACTCATTATTGTGGATGGAGGGGAAACCGGATGCTGTGGTTCAAGAAGCCAAGCGATCTCCAGGTGGTCAGATTGGTACTCGGGGGACATCGCGAGGCCTTCGGCACGCTGGTGGAGCGCTATGTGCGCGCCGTGCAGGCCGTGGCCTACGCGGGCACGGGCAACCACGCTGACGCCGATGACGTGACGCAAGATGCCTTTCTGAAGGCCCTCCAACGCCTCGATACTTTGCGGGAACCGGCGAAATTCGGCCCCTGGTTGATAACCATCACGAAGCGCTGCTGTAGCCAGGTACACCGCACGGCCAGACGGGAGGCGGCGCAACTTGCAGATATCCGTCGCAAACCGGCCGTCCACACGCCCGACGTGGAGCAGCAGGAGCTAAGAGACATGCTCAGGACACAGCTCGAGGAACTCGATGAGATACACCGGGAAGTCCTGACGCTCTATTACTTCGCGGGGAAGTCCGCTCCGGAAATCGCCCATTTGTTGGCCGTTTCGAAGGCCACGGTGCGCAAACGGCTTCAGCGAGCACGGAATGCACTCAGCGATCGGATGCTGAAGGAATTGACGGCGGCCGGGGAAACTGAGGGTGATGAGAGGGAACGTGTAGCGAGGATCATGGGCGTTGCCTTGGCGGCGCCCGTTGCATGGGAAGTAGCAGGACATTCGGCAGGAGCGCTGACGGCGGCAGGCGTCCTACAACGATTAGGAGGATGGTTCACCATGGGGAAGATCACGCTGTTGATTGCCATGGGCCTTGCCGCGACAGTCGGATTATGGCGGGGCCAGGGCGACGGGGAGAGGACGGCCGCGGAGGAGCCGAAGACGGCGCCGCTGGTGATAGCGTCGAACATCGGCGCATCGGCGGAGGACATGCAGTTCGAGAATGCGAGTGACGCACTCAAGAAGGCCCTTGATCTGATCATCTCACAGCACGAGGCGAGTGAATCCGAGCCGGAACCGATCGAGGTGGAGGTCGAAACGCCTCCAGTCCGGAAGCCGAGACTGACTTGGGAACGGCCCACCAAGGGCACAGGCACGATTCACGGTATTGTGGTCTATCCGGACGGGTCGAAGGTTGCTGGCGCGCGCGTGGATCTCGGGCGCAATCTGTTGGGAACGCACCAAGAGGGCGCGCCACCGAAGAATGTCTGGAAAACGACGACAGCCGATAATTGGGGCCGCTTCACATTCACCAACCTATCCGTTTCGGACTACCGGCTCATGGCCTACGGCCCGGATGGAATCCTGCTCAGGTCGGTTTATGGAGCGAGCAAGGAATCGCACAACACGATGGACGGCCCAAACATTCTTGAGTTGCAGAACGGCGGGCCGATCGCGGGCACTGTCGTGGACGAACACCGGGAGGCCGTCGCGGCCGCGGCTGTCTATCCTAAGTGGGGCAGGGATAACTGGACAAAGAGCATGGCGGTTGTCACCGATGAGGAGGGCCGCTTCCGCATCGACAGCCTGTTCAGCCGGAGACGCTGGGACTTGCTGGTGGTGGGTGACAACATTGGGGCGGCGGTTGTTGATGATGTGCCCGTGGGGACGGAATCTCTTCAGATAACGTTGTCTCCGGGAGCCAGCGTGTCCGGAAAGGTGATCAACGAGGCGACAGGCGAAGCCGTCACGGACGTGGTCGTGGAGATCTCCTTAGGAGTCCATGCCATTCGCTCAGCCACGGACTCCCAGGGCGAGTTTCGGATGGCCGGGATTCCTACCGGTGAGTGGCCGATCGCATTGGACGACGCCTCGCTCGTCGTGCCGCTCGATCTACCGCAACTCGAGGTCCATGCAGGGGAGACTATCACCGACCTGCTGATCGCGGCCCGTCCAGGAGGAAAGATCACGGGAGAAGTTTGCGATGCGCAGACGGGCGCGCCTCTTGAGAACGTGCAGGTCGTAGCCAGGAAGAGCGGTAGCGGTGATTGTTTCTTCAGCGAACCGGCGGACTCTGAGGGAGCCTTTGCAGTATCCGGATTGCAGGACGGCGCCTATGTACTTCAACTTGCCACACCGGGGTGCTCTCTGGCTCCGGGCGCGGGCGGCGAGGTGATCGTCGGCGCGGGAGAGGTTGTGCCGGCGGGGACACTCAAGGTGGTGGCGGCTTCGACAGGCCCGCACATAACCGGTTCCGTGTTTGATGAAGAGGGCCGGCCCGTGGCGGGGGCGGCCGTGTTCTGTGAGTCGGAGGGGATTACACACGCGTTCGCGTTTTCGGACTCGAGTGGGCATTTCGACCTGGAGATCGGCACGCCCATTCAGGATGTCTACATCGGCGCGCGAAAGGCCGATCGCCTTGCCAGCGAGCGCATTGGCCCCGCTGACGTGACTGCCTCGGGCATGGATGACCTCCGCATTGAGGTCAGCCCCGCCGCCGTCATCGAAGGCGAACTGGTGGACGCGAATGGGAACTTTTTTCTTACCTCACCTTTGAAGGCAATCGTCACGGCCGTGCCCGTCTTCCCCGTGGAGGGGGCGTCGCCCCATACGCTCACAGGACTAGAGGGGTGGTTCCGGCTCAGCGGGCTAACCGCAGGCGCGTACGATGTCTATGCTGAGGCCCAGAAGCCCGAGGAAGCACCGTTCCTGACGCGCATGTGCGTGGGGCAAGTCCGCGTGGATCCGGGAGAGGAACTCACCGGCTTCCGCGCGGTGTACGGCGAGGAAGTGCAGGGCCTCACCATATCCGGGCGGGTCACCACGGCAGAGGGCGAGCCGGTGCGGTACGCATACATACGTGCTGAAGGGAACGGATACAGTTGGTGCCGGTCGCAGACAGACGGCACATACGTGCTTACGGGGCTCGATGAGGGCGAATATCGCGTGTCTGTGGAGAGCGCGAACTTGAGCGGGGAATGCCACGACGCGGTTCCCGCGGGGAGCGTGGATATCGATTTCGTGCTGGCGGGCCTTGGGAGCGTTGAAGGCCAGGTGTTGAGCGCGGTGACTCGCCAGCCGGTTGAGGATTTCGTGGTCGCGTCGCTTAGCGGCGGGTACGGCACCTCGTGCAACGTCCACGACACGGAGGGGCGATTCCGTCTTGAGCACGTGCAGACGGGGGACGTGCGCCTCGTCGTGCGTTCGGAGGGCTACGCACCGTCCACCGTTGCGGTAGAGGACGTGCCTGAAAACGATACGGTTTCGGGCGTGCTCGTCTACCTAGACACGGGGGGCGAGATCCGAGGCTGCGTAACGCTGGGCGGGCAACCGATTCCCGGCTCGCGTGTGATTGCCTATGTATCTGGCCAAGTCTATGGGTATGCGGCTGCGCAGGATACCACCGATGAAGACGGCGTGTTCACGCTGTCGGGCCTTACACCGGGCGAGACTAATGTCCAGGTGATGCTGCCCGCGGAGGTCGGCAGGCGCAGGGGCCTTTCCAGAGACGTGGTTGTCGCCAAGGGGCAGGTGACGCCGCTCAACGTGGACTTCCCTCCGGCGGATGCGGAGCTTAGCGGAGTTATCCGTTTCGACGGAGCGGCTCCGGCCTCGGCGCAAGTCGGTGTGCAGGTCACCGCCGCCTCGGGCGAACCGCCTGAGTGGCTGCAGGTTGACGCGGAGCCGGACGGTACGTATTGGCTCGATAATGTCCCGGTCGGCAGTGCTGAACTGATGGTGACCGCGCAGTCCGTCGACGCGTCGAACCGCTCCGGGCGGGCTGTCGTAGAGACGCGGAGCCGCTACATAACGCGACGCGACTTCAATTTCACCCGAGGGCAGGTCCTAAGCGGCCAAATCGTGGGACTGCGGGCGGATGAGCAGGCCCTTGTCATAGCCAGAGAAGGGGAATACCCGATCGCCGAGTCGACGGCCGATTCCTTGCTGGCGTTTCAAGGGAACGCCTCGGGGAAGGCAGCCGTGGACAGCACGGGCCGCTACGAACTTGACGGCCTAGAGCCGGGCACGTTCACGGTAGGTGTCTTCGCTTACCAGCCGGACAGTCCAGGTGGCCGACGCCAGATTCTCGCCGACATGCGCTTCACGTCAGGCGTAGTAATTATCGGGCCGGACGGGCCCAACAAACTGGATCTTGTCTTGCCATAACCTGTGTCCTGTTGATACAGGTGTTGCTGGAGGCCTGGGCGCGCTCCGCCGGCGTGCCTGGGCCTTTTGCATTCTGTTCCGGCATTCGTCCAGATGCTCCGAGCATTGCCCTCCCCACCGTCCACCCCCGGCCGCCGGGTGTAGAATGGACACAGGGTGTCTGCATAGACGGGCGGATCTATCGGAAGTGTCACGTTTCGTCGCGACGGTGGCACTATGGGGCAAAGACGAGGGATTCACATGTTCAGATCAAGACCACCATCCGATGATCGCGTCGTGCGCGAGGTGCTTGCCGGAGAGCGCGAGCGCTTCGGCGTGCTTGTGGAGCTGTATTTGCCCGCTGTCCATGCCTTGGCCTATGCCCGCACGGGCAATCATGCCGATGCGGAGGACGTGAGCCAGGAAGCGTTCTTGCAGGCGTTCCAGTCGCTGGACTCGCTGCGGGAATGGGCGAAATTCGGCCCTTGGCTGATGGGCATCACGCGGCACTGCGCCAGCCGAGTCACGCGGAAGGCCCGCCCACAGGAGACTTTCTCAGAGGAAACAGGCGGCCAGCCGGCCCCGGCGGCCGACATGGAACGACGGGAGTTGGAACGCATGCTCTGGGATCAAGTCAGGGATCTCGATGAACGCCAGCGCGAGGTTATTGTGCTTCATTACTTCGGCGGGAAGACCTCGGGCGAAATCGCCGCGCTGCTCGGCCTCTCCGATGACGCGGTGCGCAAGCGCCTGGAGCGGGCGCGAGCGGCGTTGGGCGAGGGGATGTTGAAGCGGCTTGGGGCGGCGCCCAGGCCCAGGCAGTCTTACCGGGAGCACAAAGAGCGCATCATGGGGCTGGTGATGACGGCCCCGGCGCGTTGGGAGACGGGCGTCATGCGGCAAACGAAGGGCAGGTTGAGGTCTTTGACGCCGAAGGCGGCGGTACTGGCGGTTGTGGTGGGCATTGCGCTGCTCATCGCCGGCGTGGGCGTGATCGTACGTGAGCAACTCGCGGCCCGGCGGGCAGGTGAAAACGAAATGGCGAAGTCCTTTCAGGTTGAACAGGACGAGGCTTCGCCGGTGTTGGGCGCCGATCTGGCGGCAGCAACAGATCCAGTCGAAACGCCTGAGGAGGATGCAACGCGCGATGGCGCGGTAGTCATCGAGGAAACGCGGCCGGAGCTACCGATTGGGGAGGCGAAGATCGAAAAGGCAAAGCCGGAGGAGGGCATCGGCGCCATCAACGGAATCGTGGTCTATCCGGACGGCACGCGCGTGTCCGGCGCGCGGGTAGGCCTCATCCGAAAGGGGCAAGGGGAACTCGAGGGACGCCCACCGCGAAACGTCTGGAAGACGACTCGAACGGATTCGGACGGTCGATTCCGGTTCAGCAACTTGCCGATGATTGAGTACGGCTTGATCGCGTCGGCCCCCGAAGGCCTGTTCTTGCGGACAGTGCCCTGCACGGCGTCCGCATCGCCGAAGCGGATGGATCGCCTCATCATCTTGGAACTCCGTGCCGCGGGGCCGATTGCCGGCATCGTGGTCAACACCGCCGGCAGTCCCGTTGAGGGGGCCATTGTCTATCCGTCTTACGATTTCGAGCGGCCCACGTTTCCGCATGATCAGCGCTGGCGCAATGCATTGGCGGCGACGACGGACGTAGACGGCCGGTTCCGCTGCGAGAACCTCTTCGCGCCGCGCTGGAAACTACTGGTAACGGCGGATGACTACGCGTCTACCCTTACCGATTTCATCGAAGTAGGCACCGAGGACGCCCGGATCACGCTTCGGGCCGGAGGGCGGATCGAGGGCGAAGTGGTCTATGGGGACGACGGTACGCCGGTGGCGGACGTAATGGTATCGGCGGGGATGCACACCTCCCATTTTGACGTGCATTCCGCGAAAACGGACTCCGAAGGCGCGTTCACGCTCGCCGGGCTGAAGGCCGGGGACTGGCTGGTGGGAGTGGATGACGCTGCGCTGGTTTCGGAGGCTCCTTCGACGACGGTGTCGCTCGGGGAGGGCGATGTGAAACGCGGCCTCCGGATCGAGGTCATGCCCGGCGGGACAATTTCGGGCATCGTGCTGGAGGCGGAGGAAGGCACGCCTATCCGCGACGTGCAGGTTCGTGCGAAATGCACGACGGTCGCACCGGTGGGGAGCTACGACGCGCGTTTGTATGCCGAGCATCATGATCGTTCGGTGGTCTACAGCGTCCCAACGGACGCATCAGGCCGGTTCACCGTTTTTGGCCTGGTGGATGGGAGCTACGCCCTGGAGGGAATCCGAAACGGGTACGCCATGTCCAGCGAGGCGAAGACGGTAGACGTTGCGGTGGTTGCGGGTGAGGATGTGGCCGGCATCGAGCTGCTCATGGCGGCTACAGAGGGCGGATACGCGATCCGAGGCGTTGTGGAAGATGCGCGGGGCGAGCCGGTATCGGGCGCTTCGGTTTACTGTGAGTCCGGAACCGAGTCGGTCGCCTTCACCTATGCGGACAGGGCCGGTGAATTCGAGTTGGCGGGCCTGCCCAACACGGCGGAGGCCTATGTGGGGGCCCGGGTGGGATCGGACCTCGCGAGTAGCCGGCTGGGCCCGTTCGACGTGACGGAGTCGGATGTTGAAGGCGTGGCGATCACCCTCGAAGCCGCGGCAAGTATGGACGGCCGGCTGCTGGACGTGTCGGGGCAGCCCTTGATGGCGGCGGGCGCGGAGGCCATCATCTCCGCAGAGCCGGTTTCACCTTCAGACGCGCCGTCGGCGTTCTCGTACACGGGCCGAGAAGGCTGGTACATGCTGTCCGGCCTGACGGAGGGGACGTACGCGATCTACGCGTATCCCAAGCCTAACCGCCCGTTTCCTCCGCGCAAGAAGGTCGACGAGGTGCATTTGTCCGCAGGCCAGGAGCTAACGGACTACGACCTGATCTACGAGTTGGAGGATAAGCCGACTATTTCGGGCACGGTGACGCGCGCCAATTGGGAGCCTGTCGAGGGTGCGGTGATCGTTGCGCGGGGGCCGTCGCGGAGCGAAGCAACCTCCGCGGCGGATGGGACGTATGTGCTGCGCGGCCTTGAAGAGGACGGCGTCTACGACGTGGCGGCGCGAAGCAGCGACTATGGCGGGGACGCGCGGGCCAGCGTCGCGGCGGGAAGCGAGAACATCGATTTCATTCTGGCGGGCACAGCCTCGATAAAGGGGCAGGTGTTGAGCCAGGCCACCGGTGCGCCGATACGCGAGTTCACCGTCTCGCACACGGACGAGAATCCATACGGCCTTACCGTCTACAACTACCATGGCGACAGCACCGCGTTCAGCGATGAAAACGGCCTATTTCAGTTGAGCTGCGTGAGCGCGGGAACGGTAAGAGTGACGGCATCCGCCGCGGGATATTCGCCATCGACGCAGATTATTGAGGACGTCGCGGACGGCGAGCTGGTGGACGGGGTGGTCTTCTATCTCGAGTCCGGAGGAAAGATCAAGGGCTGCGTGACGGATAACGGCGAGCCGGCCTCAGGTCAATACGTATGGGTCAGCCTGACGGAGGAGGGAAGCTCCGAGATTGAGGGAAGAACGAATGCGCAAGGAGGCTACACGCTGACGAGCGTCCCCACGGGCGAAGTCTACGTAGGCGCCGGCATCTGGCAATCGCCTACATGGCGTTCACGGCAGCGGCTTGTGGTGGTCGAGGTTGGTGAGGTGACGGAGGTCAACTTCGATTTCGCGCCCGCCACCGGCACGGTCGAGGGCACGGTATCCTTCGGCAGCAATCCGCCGCAAGAGGGCACCGTCTATGTGACAGTGACAAGTGATGAAGGCCGCTCGGAGAGCCAGGACGCGTCCATTGGCGCCGACGGCACGTACTCGGTTCAACAGGTGCCGGCCGGGCTCGCGTCGATCCTGGTGGACGCCACCTCGCTGGACGGCGGCCATCGAAGCCAGCGGGACACGGTGGAGACAAGGGCGGGCGAAGTGACGCGGTACGACGTGGCGTTCACGGGCACATGCGTGATCTCGGGGAACGTGATCGGCGTGTACGAAGGGGAACAGGCGCGCGTGCTGGCGCTGCCCGGCACGCGGACGATCGTGGCGCTGACGGAGGCGACGGAGCGCGGATACCTACAAAGGGCCGCCGCGTGCGTGACGCTGACGGGCGGCGACGGCCCTTACCGGTTCGACGGACTTGATGCGGGCACGTACACGGTGCTGGTTTACACGTATGACAGCGCCCGCTTGACGAATCCCTTCGGGCTCACGCGGTGCGAAACGGCCCACGTGACGGCGGAGGAGGGCATGGAGACCTTGCAGGACTTGTACCTGCCGTAGGCAGATCAAGGCGCGGCGGGCGGATCGAGCGCGTCGCGGAAACGCAGGGGAAGGTCGCGGAGGTAGGCGCGAAGCTCGGCGGCTGCCCGTGGGGCTCGCCGATGTCCGAGCGCCGCGTAGCAAGCAAGCCGGTACTCTAGGAACGGCCCCTCCCAGGGCACATAGGGCTCGAAGGCCTCAAGAAATGGGGCGGCGAAGGCCAAATCGTTGACATCCGAGGCGACCTCGAGCGCGGTGTGGCGGCGGCGTAGCTCCAGGCAGTGTACGGCGAAGGGCCGGCTCAGGGACAGGGCGAGTCGGCGGGCCGTATCGGGCCGATCTTTTGCGAGAGCCGCCGCGATGCGGAGGGCGCGCTCCATGATTTGGGGCATGGGCCAAGGGTCGGTGCGATACGCCTCGAAGGCGCGGGCCAATTTCTCCGCGGCCCCTTGATTATCCCCCTGGCGCCAGAGCAGGCGCGCCTCGATGACATCCGCCTCGATAGGCTGCTCTTGGCGCAGCCTTTCCATCAATGGTACGGCGTCGGTATTGCTCTCTTCGGCCAGGGCCTCGGCGAGCAGGGCGACATCGGTAAGATATCCAGGCGCGCCGGGCTGCTCCCGCCAGGCGTGCAGGCCGCGGCCGACGTCCTCCTGGGTGAAGCGGAACAGGGCGAGGATGCGCTGCCGCTGTTCCGTCTCGAGGTGATTGTAGTTGAACAGAGCCTCTTGTCTTTCCAAAAACATGTGGAGGCGCTGCTCCTCGACCTGGGGCCAGTCAACGGCGCCGTCGCAGGTTTTGGGACGGTTGAGATCCTGCTCCCGAGCCATGCGGATCATATCGTCAATGAGCAGATCCTGGCCCTTGCCGACGGTGCGTGCAAAACCGTATTCCACCAGCGTGCGGTCGTCGGTATTGAGTCGCGCGCCGGCGCTGCCGGCGACGGCCTGGGCGAGGGCGGGGCGGGCGACGTGGCGGGACAGGAAGCCTTCGAGGTCAGTGACGCGCCAGGCTTTGGTAAGAGCGGCGCGGAAGGGCTCGCGCGCCAGCCTCTCGCGGAGGGCAGCCACGGATACAACCGGCTCTTCCTGTGTGCAGACAAGCAAGAGGTCCTGGGTGTCCGTCTGCCACGTGGTGACGTAGGCGAAAACGGATGCCAAGGTGGCGTAGATGGTGCAGACGGTTTGCGAATCGACCTCGTAGGCCTGCACCCATTGGGAAAAGGAGCCGTTCGGGGTCAGGCGCGCGGCCACGGACTCGTAGAACTCGCAGGTGTATAGGCTCGCGATGCCCGCCCGGTATGGATTGGACGGCTCGGAGATGATGAGGTCATAGGTGTCGGGCGTCGTGAGCAGGACCTCGCGTGCATCGGCGACGTGTACGGCGAGTTTAGGATTGTCCAGGGCGTCCTCGTTTACGAGGCTGCATTGGCGGGCCACATCGAGGATGGCCGGTTCCAGTTCGACCACGTCGACGCGGTCGATGGAGTCGACACGCGCCAGCCATCCGGCGCTGCTGCCCGTGCCCAGGCCTACCACAAGCGCCCGCCGCGGGTCGGGATGGAGCGCCGCGCCCACCATGCCGAGCATAACCTGCGTGGGCACATCCTCGCGCGCGTTGCCGTCAATCTTCCCGTTGATGCTGAAGGCCAGTCCATCGTGGTCGAGCAGCGCGACGCTGCTCTCGACGCCATCGGCCTCCCAGACGACGTGCCGGCGTATCTGGTGGATCGAATTCTTAAGGTCCACCTTCGAAGAGAGATCCAATGTGGAGCGGCCCACGCCGACGGAGCTGTGACGCCACGTGGCGCTTGGCCCTTCCGCAAGAGCAATAAGCAAGACGGCAAGGATCAACGCGGCGGCCGGGCCGACGGCGCGGATCGCGTCTCCGCGCTTGCGCACGAAGGCCGTCGCTAGAGCCAAGACGCCCACGGCAACCAAGAGGGCCACAACCGCGCGCCAGACGCCCGGTGCGGAAAGCAGGGGCAGCAGGCCAAAGCCCCCGGCCAGCGAGCCCGCGATGGCCCCGGCGGTATTGGCGGCGTAGGCCCAGCCCGTTTGCCGGCCCACGTGCGATTCGCCGGAGCCGAGGAGCGCGATAAGCAGAGGGAACTGGAAACCGGATATCACGGCGGCAGGCAATACCACGATGCAGGCGACCAGCGCCCAGCCGGCCACCTGTCCCGCGAATCCCATGGCGCTCAAGGGGGTGAGGGCGCTTGTCAGGATAGCGATGCGGTCGCCCAGGGCGTAGGGCAGCGCCATACACACGGCCTCGATGCCGACGGTGAGGGCGAAGGCGTTCATCGTGCCGGGGCGGCGCCCCATGACGCCTGCGTAGATGGCCCCTCCCAGGCCAATACCGGCGAGGGCAACGGTGAGAATGAGTCCAAAGGTGTAAGTCGTGCCGCCCAAGAGAGGACTCAACATGCGGTACCAGACGAGTTCCATGAGGAAAAAAGCGAAACCGACCGCCGCGGCCGCGGCAAGTACATAGGCGGTGGGCGCGCGGGCTGCCTCGGGAGCACAGGGGGCCGTCTGCGGGCGCTCAGGCTCTTCGGAGATGCCGAAGCGCCGCGACAGACTCCACGCCGCCACGGCGACGAGAAGGTTGAAGAGCGCGGCGAGCCAGAGCGTTTGGCGCGTGCCGAAAATCTCCAGGAAATAGAAGGCGCAGCAGGCAGCTCCCGCCACGGCGCCGAGTGTATTGAGTCCGTAGAGGAGGGCCAGGTGGCTCCGCCCCACGTCGTCAGGCGTCTCGACGGCCCTTGCTGCGGCGGGCAGCGTGCCGCCCATGAGAAAGGTGGGCACGCCGAGGACGATGGCGGCGAGTCCGAGGCGCACGGCGGTGGCGAGTCCCATGCCGAGAGTGAGCGACCCGCCCAGCAGGACATAGAACCGGCGCACGAGGAGAATGAGGAAGGGACTGGCGAAGGCCGCGACCGCGATAAGGAGTTCGAGTACGGCGTAGAACCTGAGGGGACGGGCACGGCGGTCGGCGACTTTGCCGAGGATGGCGCTGCCTAGTCCGAGGCCGCCCATGAAGATCGCCAGTACCGCCGCGGAAGCGGCAGTAGACGCGCCGAAGACGAGTCGCAATTCGCGCAGCCAGCCGATTTGGTAAACGAGGGCGCAGAATCCCGAACCGAACAGCAACGCGCCAACGGGGAGCGTCTCAACGGAGTTCGTCACTCCCGGCGGCGCTGCATTAGCTCTGGAATATCTCGCAGACATGTGCGACTTGTCAGAAAGATCCTATCATCGCCACAGGCTCATTTCGGAGGGACTGGATCCACGGACGGTGCTACTATCCCCTTCTGGACGTGACAGATCGCCGCAAGGAGTCTCGCGCGCTACGCGGGGGCGGCAGTTGATATGATGCTCCTTGCTGCTCTTTGGCGCCGCCGGGAGTACCTGTCTTTTCCACAGCGTCATCGGGGAGTATGGCCCTGCGCGAGTTTCTCTTCTCGTCTGTGGCGCAGTTCTTCGAGCTTCTCGTTTGCGAACTGGGCAACCGGGTATTCTCCCAGCCTTTCGATCACCTCGGATAAGGAAACCTCCGGTTGCTCCGTACCTAATCCATCATATACCAAGTCAAGCCCGAGATTTCTTGTGGCAGTATCCAGCCTCTTTCTAAGCTTGGCCAATTCACGATCACTGGCAATGCCAGAGGGATCTCCTGCCTCAGCCCCGGGAGAGACTTGTTCGGGTGTTCCTACTCCTTTGCGGATCGCGTTCGTCTTCTTGATACTGGCTTCCAGATCCGCATCGGACAGGCTAACAAACCATTCATAGAGCTTCATTCGTGCACGCATACGAGGAATGCCGGCATCGAAACCACACACCCGGTTTGTCCTTGCGGAGATCATCAATGGAGATAAGAGGCCCGGCCCACTCGCAATCGCTTTGTCCAAGTACTTGTTGGCTGACGCAATATCACGATTGACGCCGTGTTCGTCATCAATTGCATACAAATAGATGAGGCCTATCTGTGCCAATACCAGCGGTTTGTTGGGCGATTGGGGATACTCCTTCAGGTACTCCTCGTAACACCGAATTGCTTCGCTTCTGTTTATCGCTCTTGAACCATCTTCCAATGTAGGATCCAGGGATAGTGCCCGCGCCAAGGCAGGGGAACCCTCTATATTGACTATTTGCGCATAACACACACTTACGACCACCTGAAACATTAGCGCTCCGGCGGCTAAGCCTCTTACGCACCATCCATTCGCATGTCCCATAGGGTCTGCTTCCCGTCGTGCCTCCAGTTCTTGCGCCCATTCGAGAGGCCACTCCCTGACGCTTCGGTGTGAGGCCTGGGCGACTCATTCTACTCCTAACATGACACGCGGCACAGCCGTTCGTCAACGCCCGGTGGCCGGGTCGCCAATTGTGCCGCGCTCCAAGTCATTAGAAGAAGAGGCATTCGCAAGATAGACGGCCTCACCTAATGGGTGAGTAGGCTTCAGGAGGAGGCTTCGATCAGAGGCGCCAAGTGCGTGGCACTGCCGAATTAGTCTGTCATTGCGTTTCATCCATGGGCGTGAAGCAATCCCTGACGGCGCTGCAAAGGCTCTCGGCGAGGGACTTTCGGTCGGTGTCGGTAAGCGGGGCGGGGCCGTAGGCCAAAGTCGCGCACGCGGAGGGTAGACGAAGCAGGTTTAGAAGGCAGTCGGAGAAGCCTAGGTGCTCCTTCCAGTGAATGGCTTCGGATGCCGGGGGCGCGCCGGGGGACGTGCGGTAGGTGAGGGCGGCGCAGTGGACGGGCCAGGCATGATCGACGGCGGGCTGGAGCAGCGGCGGTTTGAAAGGCTGGACGCGCCCGTCCGGGGAGACACGTCCCTCTGGGAAGACATGCACCGCGCCGTCCCTGGCCATGGCTTTGGCGATAAGGGCGTTGACGCGAACGGTATCGCTTGGGCGGGCGCGGTCGATGTAGATGGTGTTCATGCGGCGTGTGATGAAGCCGAGGATGGGCCAGCGGCTGACGTCCTCCCGTGAGACAAAGACACAGCCGAGTTCGCGGGCGAGAACCACCACGTCGAGGAAGGTCAGGTGGTTCGTCACGATGAAGAACGGCCTGCGCGGCGGCGTGCCTTGGATCTCGACGCGGATGCCGGCGATGGCGCACGCGCCCCGGCTCCAGAATCGGAAAAGGCCGCGCCGGATCGCGGCTTCGGCTTGCGGCGCGATGATGTCAAGGGGAATGGCCGACAGGCGTAAGGCGAACAGGCCAAGCGTCCAGGGAATCAGCAGGCCGATTCGCACGATTACGCGGACTCTTGCGGCCACGGTGCCATTACTCCTTCTTCAGGTTGCGCGCGGCTCGGCGCTCGTGGCGCGTGGTTACGTCAGAAAGGCGTAGCGCGCGGCCAACGCCAGAGCCGCCGCGTACATGATGGCGTGGACTTCCTTGCCGCGCCCAGTGAAAAGCTTGATGAGGACAAAGGAAATGCAGCCGATGGCGATCCCTTCGTGGATGGCGTAGCTGAACACCATCATGGCGATCGTGAGAAACGCCGGGAGCGCTTCGGTGATGTCGTCCCACTTCACCTTGCGCAGAGGCCGCACCATGAGCAGGCCGACCACGATGAGC
This sequence comes from Candidatus Hydrogenedentota bacterium, assembly GCA_963674865.2. Taxonomy (GTDB): domain Bacteria; phylum Hydrogenedentota; class Hydrogenedentia; order Hydrogenedentales; family SLHB01. Next base: position 311,331 of record CAXXYE010000009.1, on the reverse strand, counting down.
GCGGGCGCCACGGCGGGATACATGGCGACATGGAGCGCGGATGGGTCGACGCCGTAGAACTTCGGCCCCACGTCATAGCCGACTACCTGCACCACGGGGGCAAGAGCGAGGGCCGCGATGAAGCAGAGCGCGGTGACGACGGCGGCCAGGCCGGTTCGCGCGCCGGCCGCCACGCCCGTGGCGCTCTCGATGTAACTGGTTACGGTGGACGTGCCGAAGAGCGCGCCGACACAGGTGGCCGCGGCGTCGGAGAAGAAGGCGCGCCCGGCGCGAGGCAGCCGTCCGTCGTCACCGATGAAACCGGCCTGCCTCCCGACGCCGACGAGGGTGCCGACGGTGTCGAAAAGGTCCATGAAGAAGAGAAGGATGATGGCGATGAGGGCCAAATCCCATTTTTCGATGATTTCGGAGGTATTCAGGCTGAAAAAGGTCTCGAAACTGAGCTGGGCGGTCTGTTCGGGCCGCGGCATGACGCCCGTGGCGAGGCCCAGGCCGCAGGTCGCCAGGATGCCGATGAAAATGCCGGCCCGGATGCCCAATCCCATAAGTGCGGCCGTGAGAAACACGCCGAATACCGTCAGGAGCGGGACGCCCGCCCGGAAGCCGCCCAGGGACACCATGGTGGCGTCGTTGGGCCGGATGATGCCGCCCCATTGAAGGCCAATGAAGGCGATGAAGAGTCCGATGGCCGGGCCGATGGCGTTCTTGAGACACTCGGGAAGGACGTCGAGAAGCTTCTCGCGCACACCGAAAAGGGAGAGAAACAGGAATAACACGCCCGAAATGAGGACAATCGTCAGGCCCGCCTGCCAGGAGAATCCCATGGCGCCGGGAAAGGTTGAGCACACGGTGAACGCAAAGAAGAAGTTCTCACCCATTCCGGGCGCGAGGGCGAAGGGATACCGCGCGACGAGTCCCATCAACAGACACGCCACGGCGCTGGAGAGGCAAGTCGCTACGAGTACGGATCCGAAGGGCATGCCACAGGCAGCCAAAACGGTGGGCTGGACAAAGACGATGTAGCTCATTGTGGCGAAAGTAGTTACGCCCCCCATGACCTCTCGTTGGATGGTGGATCCGGCGGCGCGAATCCCAAAGAATCGGTCGAGTTGCTGCTTCACCTGCACTCCCCCTCTTGCTCTCTCAGTTCCGCTCACCCGATTCTAGGCGTGCTTCCACGGCGAGTCAACAGGCGGCCGCTGGCAGTGGCTAGATCGGGCCAGTCATCGCGGAGGGAATTGTCCGGCAACAGCCGGTGCAGTATACTGCCCGGCAACACGCGCGATAGGCGAGTCTTCGTTGATGTCGCCGGCGGCCCGGCGGGCTCCAGAGGGCATCCGCTTCGGCCATGCGCGTTGTGTCTTATATCCCAGACCCGCTAGGTACAAACCTTACGATGCCGACACCGGAACAGATTCCAACCTGGCGCGCCCTAAGCGCCTTGGCCCTCGTGAGTCAATTGGGCCTTGTCGTAGCCGCGCCGATTGTGGGGGGCGTGATCGCCGGGAAATACCTGGACACATGGTTGGGCGGTTCGGGCCTGATCCTGGTGGGAATGATCCTTTTCGGGGTGGCTTCGGGTGTTTACGGCGCCTATAGGATTCTGGTCAAGGAGATTACGTGGAAACGTTGAGGCGATTTCGGGTGCTTGCGGTGCGGTTGTCCCTGCTGGTGACGGCCATAGCGGCACTTGCCGGCGGACTGGCGGTGGACCTCATGGTGGCCAAGGCCATCTTGATGGGCGGTATCGCCGGCACACTGGTGTTCTGGGTGACGGCCTTGAAGGTGGAGCGGCTTGCAATTCTTCCCGCCGGAAAGGTAAAGTCTTCAGCGTATAGATGGTCCTTTCTGCGCTTGGCGGTTTACGTTGTCGTCTTGATCCGGGGTTACATGATGGATCCGGAGGGACTGCGAGGTCTGCTTGGCGCAGCGGGCGGTATTCTGATTATACGCGTTGTATTGGTTTTTCTAGGCTTGACGGGCCTAGACTTGAAACAGGACGAGAGCGAGGCGGATGGAGCAAATCGGTGAACGCCTAATCCTGCACTACGTGCCGGGGACAAGCATCCCGTTGCCGCTTGGCGGCGTCAATATCCTGACGGTTTTCAGTACGCTTGTGGTGATGGTCTTGCTCTGGGCGGTTTTGTGGCTAGCCATGCGACGGCGGGCGCTTGTGCCCGGACGCGGCCAGATGATGGTGGAGTTGTTCGTCGGCGCGTTTGACGAGCTGGTGTCGAGTTCGTTGGAACTCGACACGCGAGAAAAGAATCGGAAGTTCCTCCCACTTATCGCATCGCTGTTCCTGTTCCTGCTATTGAGCAACTTCATGGGCTTCGTGCCGTCTTCCTATATCGAGGAGCCGACGGCGGACATCAACTGCACTCTTAGCCTTGGGTGCATGGCCATGGTGATTGCCACCTATTGCGGGGCGCGGGCGAAGGGCACCCTGAGCTATTTCTCGGAACTGCTCGGGCCCCTTTGGTCGGAGGAGTCGTCGACGGGCGCAGCTCGCGTGGCAGGCAAGCTCTCGGCCTTGTTCTTCTTTCCCCTGAATGTGATTGGGGAACTCGCTAAGGTGGTCTCCATTTCATTCCGTCTATTCGGCAACATCCTGGGCGGGGGTATTATCATCATTGTGGTTTCGACGTTGGTGTACCACATGGTGTTGCCGGTCGGCATGGACCTCTTCTTCGTGTTCTTCGTGGGAACCGTCCAAGCCTTCGTCTTCACCATGCTGACGCTGACGTATATCGCGGTGGCGGTCAAGTAGCGCTTCACGGCAAAGAATCAGTGACAATCCGTGGCGCGGCAACAGAGAGAAGCGGTCTCACGTGGATGACATAGCACTGAACTGGGAGTTGATCGGCCGTTTCCTCGGTGCGGGCATCGCCCTGGGCTTCGGCGGCGTGGGCGCGGCCGTAGGCATGGGCATTGCGGCCGGACAGGCCAACGAGGGCATGATGCGCCAGCCGAAGGTGCAGGGCGCGATGCTCCGAACGATGCTCATCGGGCAGGCAGTGGGGGGCAGCCCGTCCATCTTTGCCCTTGTCATTGGCCTCTTGATTCTGTTTGTTCCCTCGTCGGCATTGGCTGGCTCGGAGCATCTACTTGGCGCGGCGGTGCTCGGTGCGGGCCTTTCGATTGGCCTGGGCTGCTTCGGCAGCGGCCTTGGATGCGGGTGGCCGGCAGGCGCGGCATGCAACGGCGTGGCGCGGAATCCGCGTCAGGCGTCGAAAGTTACTCAGGCGATGATTATCGGGCAAGCCGTGGCGCAGTCGCCGAGCATCTTCGCGACGGTGATCTCGCTGATACTGCTGTTCGTGCCTGGCGTCGTCACCGGCTGGGCCGCGGTGGGCGTCGCGGTGGGTGCGGGACTGGCCATGGGCGTGGGCGCTCTAGGCCCCGGCATGGGCTCGGGCATCACGGCGCGGGGCGCCGTGGAAGGCGTGAGCCGTTGGCCGGCCGCGTCGGGCCAGACTCTCCGGACGATGTTGATTGGACAAGCCGTGGGCCAGACGCCCGCGATATTCGGTATGTTGGTGGCTTTCATCATGTTGTTCGCCATGCGGGACATCGAGCCCGGCCTGGTGGGTTTCGCCAAGGCGTTCGGCGCGGGCGTGGCGGTCGGCTTCGGCGGCGTAGGCCCGGGAATTGGCAGCGGACTGGCCGCGGATTCGGGATGCTCGGCAACGGCGGCCAATCCGTTCCAGGGCGCGCTGATTCTCCGGACATTGCTGATCGGGCAGGCGGTGTCGCAATCGACGGCGATTTACGCTCTGATTATCGCCCTCGCCCTGCTTTATGTTGTGTGAGTTTCCAATACGCGTGATATGCGTTAGGCCATTGCGAGAAGGATAACGGGAATGGATTTGAGCACGATAACGACGTTGCTTCACACCGTGGTCGGCCAAGCCGAAGAGCAGGCCGCCAGCCTGATTTCAGGCGCGGACCTTCGGATGGCGGGCGCCTTGATCGGCGCGGGCATCTGCATGGGCTTCGGAGCCATCGGGCCGGGCGTGGGCGAAGGGTTCGCGGCGGGCAAAGCGTGCGAGGCTATCGGCCGGACGCCCGAGAACGCGGGGCTTCTAACACGCACGATGCTTATCGGCCAGGCCGTGTCGGAGTCGACAGGGATTTACTCCCTGGTTGTGGCCTTGCTGATGCTGTTCGTGGTGTAAGCGTCTTGTAAACCACGCAACGACGGATTGATGCGCTCATGGTTGTTCTGAACCTGACATTGCTTGTCGAGCTGGGCCTGTTCTTGATCTTCCTTTGGGTCACGAGCAGGTTCATTCTCCGCCCCATGCTAAACGTCATGGATGGGCGTGAGGAGAAACTCAAGCAGGACAGCGAGACGGCCAGAACCGATAACAGCACGGCGCAGACGCTCGAGGAAGAATACAGCGGCACGGTGGCCGGCATACAGCGGGCGATCCATGAGCGGGTCGAGCGCGAACGCAGGACGGCCCAGGAATGCCAACTCGCCGAACTGGCGAAGCACCGCCGGACAGCGGACGAGGCCGTGGCCGAAGCCCGGAAGACGGCATGGACGCAAGCCGCCGCGCAAGAGGCGGACTACGAGCGTTGCACGTCGGAGATCGCGGATGCGGTCATGGAGAAGCTGGGCTGTGGAGGTGGCACACCGTGAGCTGCACCAAGCGATTCTTGGTGATCTTGGGCGTTGCGTACTTGGTGTGCGGCGTGGTTCTCATTATCACCCTTGGCCCGCCCGGACTGACGCGGAAGTATCGCGATACCTATAAGGATGATCACGAACGCTATCTCGAGGTGTCTAAGAGCGACGCCTACAAGCTCTATGCGGAGCTTCGTCCATTGGCGCAGCGGGAAGGCTTGCCGCAGGAGAACGTGATCGAGAAGGTGTACCGCGAGCATCCCGGCCTGGCGTTGCCGCAGAGCGCGTTGGCGGCCGGCATTGCTTTTGTAGACGAATACACGCAGCGGCCGGAGTATGTCCAAGAACAGCGGCGGATGGCGTGGTTCGGCGCGCTTTTCGACTGGCTCAATACGCTTACGGTACTGGCTTTGATTCTCCGTTTTGCGCCGAAGCCTTTGTTCGCGATGCTCGACGCCAAGATCGCGTCCTTGCAGAAGCGGATCGACGCTAGCGCCAAGGCCCGCGCGGATGCGACCGCGCGAAAAACCGCCGCTCAGGCGCAGGTGGATGGGCTCGACGAAGACAAAGAACGGCTTGAAGAAGAAGGCGAGGCCCTTCTGGCGAGGGTACTCGGCGATATCCACGAGGAAGCGGGCGAAGCCATCGAGCAGATTGCGCGTGACGGTGCGAGCCGCAAGCAAGAAGAGGAACACCGCGCGTTCTTGCATGTCAAAGAGGATCTTGTGGAGAAAACGCTCGACCTCGTGGCGAAGCGCTATCGCGAAGGCCTCACGCCGGAGAGCGAAGCCGCGCGGCTTGATCGGTTCCTAAACGTCCTGGAGAAGGCGGAATGAAGAACCACCTGATCGCGGAACGCTACGCGAAGGGCCTGAGCGCGTGCATCACGGATCCCGGCGAACTTGAGGAGGCCCGCCTGGCAATGAACCGGGCGCGCGAGTTCTACGAGGCAAATCACGACCTGCGAAGCGTGTTGGCCAATCCGGTGATCGATCTTGCGGCGCGGGAGCGCGTCGTCGATGCGGTGCTCGAGCAGCAGGCGCCGATGCCGGTTGTTGCGCAATTGGTGCGGGTGCTGCTTAGGCGCGGCCGGATCGCCTTACTGCCCGAGATCGCCACGGTTTTTTCGGCCATTGCCGACGCGCGCCTGAATCGGATCGAGGCTGTGGTCACAACGGCCGTTGACTTATCGGACGAGCAAAAGGCCCAGCTCACGAAATCATTGACGGCGCGCGCGCGCGGGCAACTTCGCATGGAATACCACGTTGATCCCGACATCGTCGGCGGGGTGGTGGCGCGCATCGGCAGTTTCATCATCGACGGAAGCATCCGTAACCAATTGGATACGCTGAAGCAACAGCTTCTTTCAAAGGAGACCTGAAGGGATGAAGATTCAGGCCACGGAGATCACGGAGATCATCAAACGGCAGATCGCCGATTTTGAGGCCACGGTCGAGATTGCCGAGGTGGGCACCGTCATCCAGGCGGGCGACGGTATAGCCAGGGTATATGGGCTCGAGAACGCTATGGCGGGTGAACTCCTCGATTTTCCGAACGGCGTTCGAGGAATGGTCCTGAATCTCGAGGAAGATAACGTAGGCACGGTGCTTTTCGGGGAATACGAGAAGGTCTCGGAAGGCGACACCGTGAAGCGTACGGAGCGGATCGCCTCGACGCCGGTGGGCGATGCCTTGATCGGGCGCGTGGTGAACGCGCTGGGCGACCCGCTGGACGGATTGGGCCCCATTGAGGCGGCGGAGTTCTATCCCGTCGAACGCATTGCTCCGGGGATCGTGGCGCGGCAGCCCGTTAGGGAGCCGCTTCAGACGGGATTGAAGGCCATCGACTCGATGACGGCCATCGGCCGGGGCCAGCGCGAGTTGATTATTGGGGATCGGCAGACGGGCAAAACCGCCCTGGCGATTGACACGATTATCAACCAAAAGGGCCTGGACGTCCTCTGCATCTATGTTGCGATTGGCCAGAAACGCTCGACGGTCGCCCGTGTAGTGGAGACACTGAAAGAGCACGGCGCGATGGATTACTCGATTGTGGTGAGCGCGTCGGCGTCGGAGGCGGCGCCGATGCAGTACATAGCCCCCTACGTGGGCTCCGCTATGGGCGAGTATTTCCGGGACAAGGGCCGGCACGCCCTAATCGTGTTTGACGATCTCTCGAAACACGCCGCGGCATACCGTCAGCTATCTTTGCTGCTGCGGCGCCCGCCGGGCCGGGAGGCGTATCCGGGCGATGTGTTCTATCTGCACTCGCGCCTGCTCGAACGCGCGGCGAAACTGAGCGACGCGGAAGGCGGAGGCAGCCTCACGGCGCTGCCGATCATCGAGACTCAGGCCGGGGACATCTCGGCCTACATTCCGACAAATGTTATTTCGATCACGGACGGGCAGATCTTTCTGGAAACCAACCTGTTCTATTCCGGCGTACGTCCGGCCATCAATCCTGGAATCAGCGTCTCGCGCGTGGGTGGGGCCGCGCAGTTGAAGGCGATGAAGAAAGTGGCGGGCACGTTGCGGCTCGAACTTGCGCAGTACCGCGAGCTAGAGGCGTTCGCGCAGTTCGGCAGCGACCTCGACAAGGCTACGCAGGATCAGCTTAACCGGGGGGAGCGCCTGGTCGAGATTCTGAAACAGGCGCAATATCACCCGCTGCCGGTTGAGAAGCAGGTGCTCATTATCTACGCGGCGACGGCGGGCTACCTGGATCCGATTCCCGTCGAGGCGATTGGGCGGTATGAAGCGGAAATGTACACGCTGTTTGACGCGGAATACTCGGAATTGCTCCAAGAGATGCTGAAAACGGGAGAAATGACGAAGGAGCTTCAGGAAAAGATCGACGCCGTGCTCAAGGACTTCTCCGAACGATTCCAGGCGCGCAAGGAAAAGAGGCGGAAGGCGGATGGCGAGTCTTCGTGACATCAAACGGCGCATCACCAGCGTCAATAATACACAGAAGATCACCCGCGCCATGAAGATGGTGGCGGCGGCAAAGCTGCGCCGTGCCCAGGAAGCCATTCTTCAGGCGCGGCCGTACGCCTACCACATGAGGGATCTGGTCAACAGTCTGGCCTTCCGCGCCGAAAGGGATACACATCCCCTTCTGCGCGCCGGGAGCGGCAAGAAGGTTGGACTGGTGGTTGTCACGTCGGACCGGGGCCTGTGCGGCAGTTTCAACGCAAGCATTGTGCAGCGGACGATGGCGGCGCTGAACGACCAGTTTGCCGGACAGGAAGTCGCACTCACGGTGGTCGGACGCAAGGGCGCCGAGGCGTTTCGGCGTCGCCCGTGCACGGTGCGGGCGACGCACGTCCGTGTGTCGGATCAGCCGCTGCTTCGTTCGGCGGGCCAGATCATCGACGATCTTGTGGCGGAATTTGCGCAAGGCGAAACGGGCGAGGTGTATTGCCTGTACAACGAGTTCAAGTCCGCCATCGCGCAGCAGGTGACGGTCGAGCGGATGTTGCCCTTCGAGGCGGTGGTGCCTGAAGGGGAGCATCCGGCGTCGATTGACTACTGGTACGAGCCTAGCGCGGCGACGGTCTTCGACCGGCTGCTGGTGCGTCATATGCAGATTCAAATGCACCGGATCCTGCTTGAGTCGGCGGCCAGTGAAGAGGGCGCGCGCATGACGGCGATGGATGCGGCGACTAACAACGCTGGGGACGTGATCGACAAGCTGACACTCTTGTACAACCGCGTACGCCAAGATGCCATCACGACGGAATTGATTGAGGTGGTCAGCGGCGCGGAGGCGCTGTAATGGCCTTGTTGCGCGAACGATACAACGCGGCGGCAGGCGGCAGGCCGATGGACGGATTCTGAGGGAGGGATTGATGAGTTCAGGACGGGTATCACAGGTTATCGGCCCCGTGGTGGACGTGACGTTTGAGCCGGGCCATCTGCCGCCGATTTACCACGCACTCGAGGTTGAGCGTCCCGAAGGCGGCAAGCTGATCGTCGAGGTGGCGCTGCATCTTGGCGAGAACGCCGTGCGCACGGTGGCCATGCAGAGCACGGATGGGCTGGTGCGGGGTGCGCCGGTTACGGACAGGGGCGAGTTCATCACGACGCCCGTCGGCGAGGCGGTGCTGGGTCGCATCGTCAACGTGGTCGGCGAGCCGGTGGACGAGCTGGGTCCCGTGGAGGCGGCCGAACGCTGGCCGATTCACCGCCCGACTCCGAAGTTCGAGGATCTTGACACCTCGGCGCAGATGTTCGAGACGGGGATCAAGGTGATCGACCTGCTCGCCCCGTATTCGCGCGGCGGCAAGACGGGGCTGTTCGGCGGCGCGGGCGTGGGCAAGACCGTGCTGATCATGGAGTTGATCCACAATGTGGCGACGAAGCACGGGGGCTATTCCGTGTTTTCGGGCGTGGGCGAACGGACGCGCGAAGGCAACGACCTCTGGCTCGAAATGAAGGAGTCGGGCGTGCTCGACAAGGCCGCCCTGATCTACGGGCAGATGACAGAGCCGCCGGGAGCGCGCGCCCGCGTGGCGTTGACGGGCCTGACGGTGGCGGAGTATTTCCGCGATCAACAGAATCAGGACGTGTTGCTCTTCATCGACAATATCTTCCGTTTTACGCAGGCGGGCTCGGAGGTGTCGGCCCTGCTCGGGCGGATGCCGAGCGCGGTGGGCTATCAGCCGACGCTGGCCACGGAGATGGGCGAGTTGCAGGAGCGCATCACGTCCACGAAATCCGGATCGATTACGTCCGTGCAGGCGATTTACGTGCCGGCCGACGACCTGACGGACCCGGCGCCCGCGACGACCTTCGCCCACCTGGACGCCACGACAGTTCTTTCGCGTCAGATCGTGGAGTTGGGGATCTACCCGGCGGTAGACCCGCTCGATTCGACAAGCCGAATTCTCGATCCGCGCATTCTTGGCGACGAGCACTACCGGGTGGCGCGCGGCGTGCAGGAAATCTTGCAGCGCTACAAGGATCTGCAGGATATCATCGCCATTCTGGGGATGGACGAGCTGTCCGAGGAGGACAAGGTCGTCGTTAGCCGTGCGCGGAAGATCCAGCGTTTTCTTTCACAGCCGAACTTCGTAGCGGAGCAGTTCACGGGCATGGAAGGGAAGTATGTGTCGGTGGCGGACACGGTGCGGAGCTTCGCGGAGATTCTCAACGGCGATCACGACGGGCTGCCTGAAGGGGCGTTCATGTACTGCGGCGCCATCGAGGACGCCGTGGCCAAGGCCGAGAAGATGAGGAAGAAGTGATGGCCGACAACGGCGCCATCCATGTCGAGATCTGCGCTCCGGAGCGTACCCCCCTTGTCTTTGAGGCCAGCGAGGTCATCTTGCCGGGCGCGGACGGCGTGTTTTCGGTGTTGGCAGGTCACACACCCTTCCTTACGACGCTGGCGCCGGGCACGGCAGTGGTTTGCGACGCGGACAGCGCGGAGCGTTTTTTTGCGTTGAACGAAGGATTCGCCGAGGTACTCGGGGATCGTGTGGTCGTTTTGACGCAGACGATCGAGGAAGATAGCGAGATTGACGTGAATCGCGCCAAGGCAGCACGTGAGCGGGCGGAGAAGCGTCTACGGCAACCAAGCGACGACACGAATTTCGCGCGGGCCCAGGCAGCGCTGCTACGGTCCTTGGCGCGACTCAATACGCACAGCCGCATGGCCTACTAATCGCGGACAAGTACTTCCGAAGTACGCAGCAATGAGGGGAAACGGGCTAACGGATGTATATCCCGCGCTCCTCTGCCGCGATTATTGGCATGCTCATCCTCATCCTTGGCCACGCCGGATGCCCACCGACGGACCCCGACACCACCGAGGACCTACTCGCGCCGTACGCAGTGGCCACAGCCACCCCCTCGGAAGGCGCCGCTCCTCTCACCGTAACCTTGGACGCCTCGGCCTCAACCGACGATTGCCAGATCGCGTCTTATTCATGGGCTCTGGACGCGCGCGACGGCTTGGGAACGGACTTGGCCGGGGCGGTTGTGCAGCACACATTTGCAGCCGAGGGCGGCTATACAGTGACGCTTACCGTAACCGACGCGGCAGGCCACACAGCCAGCACGACGACAAAGATACGCGTGGGAGACGCCACGCCCACGGCTGCGGCATCAGCCGATCCGGTTGCCGGGCCGGCACCGCTTTCAGTGCAGTTCACAGGAGCGGGAAGCGCCCCGGACGGGGGGGCGCTCTCCTACGCGTGGTCGTTTGGCGACGGCGGCGTCAGCACAGCGCAGAGCCCGCTCTATGTGTATCCCGAGGGCACGCCGCCGGGCAAGTACCGTGCAATGCTCGAGATTACGGACGCGACGGGGAGGTTGGACGAGGCTTACGTCGACGTGATCGTCACGGCATTTGACGTGGTGGCGTATGCGGAGGCGACGCCTGCCGCCGGGGGCCAGGTCTTTGTGGATGATCCATCGAGCATCCTTGACGGCTCCATCGTGACTGTTCCGCCGGGGGCCGTTTCGGAACCGATCGTCGTGACGGTGTCGGCCGTCGAAGAGCCTCTACTGGGGGCGATGGCCATGGTCGAATTGGGGCCGGCAGGCACGGCGTTTAGCCGGCCCGTCTCGGTGTACTTTCCGCTGCCGGAGGCCCTGCAAAGTCCGGAGTCTCTTCGGATAGTGTATCGCGACGCGGCGACGCGAACGTGGGCCACCTGGGGGATATCGAATGCGCAATACATAGCGCAACCCGTTCCCGCGGTAACCTTTGACACCACGCATTTCACCTTCTTCGCCGTGGGCGACACTTGGACGGTAACCGAACTCCCGACGTTGGGCGGCGTCAACGCCTATGCGTTCGCGATCAACGACTCCGGCGACGTGGCCGGATACTCCTATCTCTTTGTCGCGGCCAACTGGCGCCGTGCTTTCCTCTGGAACGCCACGGACGGGATGCAGGACCTCGGCACGCTGGGCGGGAAGCATAGCTATGCCTACGACCTCAACGGCGACGGCGTTGTCGTAGGTTATGATCAACTCGATGAGGCGCCCGAGAACTACACGGCCTTCATCTGGGACGAAACAAGCGGCATGCGCGACTTAGGCAACTTGGGAGGCACGTCCACTGCGGCGCACGCTATCAATAGCTTGCAGCAGGTGGCCGGCTATAGCACGAACGGCGCGGGCTACGCGCGGGCATTTCTCTGGGACACGGCCCACGGCATGCAGGACCTCGGGACAACAGGCGGCGATTACAGCTTTGCCTACGGAATCAACGACGCGGGGGAGGTAGTGGGCAGCTCCCAGAAGCAATCAGGGAAAAAGGAATTTGCGTTCATTTGGGATGCCACGAACGGCATGCAGAACTTGGGGGCGTTTCCGAGCGGTAAGTACAGCGCGGCGCGGGCCGTCAACGCGTTGAGCGAGGTAGTCGGCGAGGCAGAGACTAGTTCCGGCATCTATCACGCGTTTATCTGGGATGACTCCGGCGGCATGGAAGATCTCGGTACGCTCGGGGGAACAAACAGCAGCGCCCGCTCGATCAACGATTCGAGCCAGGTCGTGGGATGGTCGGAAATAGCGTCGGGGGACGCGCACGCTTTCGGGTGGGATAGCGTGGCCGGCATGGATGTGATGACGGACCTGAACGATCTGCTCGAACCAGGCTCCGGCTGGATACTGAAAGACGCGTGGGACATCAACGCGACGGGGGATATCGTCGGCGTGGGCGTCAAAGACGACGGAGCGAAACGCGGCTTCCTGCTGCGGAAAGAGTAATCCGGCGCATGGGCCGCAGGTGCGGCCGTTCAGCCGAGGTGCTCTTCCTCAATGTAAAGAGCAGGATCGAGCGGCGGGCGCAAGCTGACGATGGACTCCGCCACAAGAGCGAGGGCGATGCCTCCGCCGGCGGCAAGGAATAGGCCGATGCCAAGCGTCCATAGGGCGATGGTGGCCAGTCCGGACGCCGCGCCGGACCAGGAGAATACAGCGCCGAGCATCGCTAACAGGCCCAGTGCCGCAAATGCAAAGGCCCACCGGCCGAAGAAATGTCCGGGCGAATCGCGGTGGTTGCTGAGAAACAAGGTGGTGAGAACGTCGATGACGCCGCGTGAGAATCGCTCGGGCCCGTACTTGGATCGGCCGTAGCGCCGGGGATGATGCTCGACGGGAATCTCCGAAATCCGGTAGCCGAGGTGTGCCGCAAAGACGGGGATGAGGCGGTGCATATCGCCGTATACCTGGATCCTCTCGACGACTTCCATGCGAAAGAGCTTGAATCCGCAATTGATATCGTGGAGATCGAGCTTGAAGAGACGGCGAATGAACCAGTTGTAGACTCGCGAGGGGAAGGTCTTGTGCCAAGGGTCCCGCCGAGCTTGCTTCCAACCGCAGACGACGTCGTAGCCCTCGTTGAGCTTGTCGATAAACCGGGGAATCTCTTTTGGATCGTCCTGGAGGTCGCCGTCCATGGTGAACACGAGATCGCCCCGGGCGCGTGGAAAACCCGCCGCCAAGGCGGCGGACTTGCCGAGGTTGACGCGGAACTTGATGATGTCCACCGTCGGGAAGCGTTCCCGGAGATCCTTCATGGCCTCGTAGGAACCGTCATTACTTCCATCGTCCACGAAAAGAATGCGGTGTTCATAAGGTGCGGCATACTCAGAGATGGCCTCGACGAGAGACCCGAGAGACTCTCGTTCGTTGTGGACAGGGATCAAAAAGGTGATCTTCATGCACTTGTGCCCCGGGATCATCTAGGAATTTGGCCAGAAAGTGCGGTTCCTGGAGTCGGGCGGACAGAAAGCGCTTATAAGTCTCTCTGTGTCAGCACCCAAAATGCTCAGTCTCCATTATCCGGTGGCTTTCTGGTCGCACCCTTGGAACGTCCTTCGCATTCCGAGGGGCATTGTACCATGCGCAAAGCGTACGGCGAAAAGCGGCGCGCCCGGCTGTCCGGGAAAGGTGGTCCGGCGGGTGCATGGCGGGCGCTTCTGGAGTAGAATGACCTCAAGAGGGGCAAGGCCGGATCGGGAGGTCGTCTATGAGAACGCGCTCTTTGATCGCTGGACGGGAAAAGCGCCATATGTCCAACGAGAAAGGGGCTCGAGTGACGGCTGGCACCTACCCGCGGCACACCACGAATGGGGACGCCGGCGGCGCAATGCCGTCCGACGTGTCTCTGATGCTACGTGCACGGGAGGACGAGGAGGCGGCCTTCGCGCTCCTTTACGGCCGGTACTACCGGAAGGTGTTGAGCTTCTTCTACGCCATGTCCCGGGAACCGGAGACGGCGGCGGACCTCTGCCAGGAAACATTCCTGCGAATCTGGAAGTTGAGGAAGCGCTACGAGGCGACGGGCTCTTTTGCCGCGTATCTTTTCACGTTTGCCCGGTATGTTTGGCGCGAGAAGCGACGGGCGGCCATGAAGGCATGGCGGAACGGGCTGATGCGCGTGGATGCCGTGTCCTGGGACGAGCTACCGGACAAGGCGGCATGCCGGCCCGACAGGGCGGCTATCAGCTCGGAACTCGAGGCGCACGTTCTTGACGCGTTATCGGCCCTGCCGGAGGAGCAGCGTATGGCGTTCGTGCTGCGGACAGTTCAGGGCCTTTCGCTGGACGAGATTGCGGCCGTGATGGATTGTCCCGCGAACACCGTTCGCTCACGCAGGATTCTGGCAATCGGGAAGCTGCGCCAAATCCTGCGGGGCATCATGGTGTTATGAACGAAGCGGCACGAACGATCGAGGAAACGAATCATGCACTGTAGAGAGGTCCGGAGGGATCTCCCCGAGTACATCGAAGGCGAGCTATCGCAGGCGAGGCAAGCCGAGGTGTGTGAGCATCTGGCCTCGTGTTATCTATGCCGCGAGCAGCACGACGAGCTCGAGCAACTGCTGGCGCTTTGCCGCGCGGCATCGCAGCACCCTTGTCCGGAGAACCGCTTCGAAGAGCTCCGCGCCTCCATGAATGAGGATGCTCGACAGCTGTCTTTGAGGCGGCATGCGCGCCGGATTCTCTTCGGCCACGTGGTCCGCCGGCTAGCGGTTGCGGCCATGCTGGTGATGACTTTCAGCCTGCTGGGACATCTCGCGTTTCATGTGGAGCGCCTGGGCCCGCCATCGTGGAATGAGGATTTCTCGGACAGCGGGGCGTACGTTGAGCGGATACGCCCCACGGTATTCTGGCCGGCGCTGGACAGGCGCATACAGATAGAGCGCAACTTGGGCGCCCAATCGCTGGAGGAGAGATAATGGCCCGCTACCGATATCGCGTCACGACACCGGACGGCAGAGCCGACGGGGGAACCACGGAGGCCGGCTCCGCCCAGGATCTGGTTCGGACGCTTCGGGAGCGCGGCTTTGAAGTAACGTCCGTCGATGAAGTCGGACGCCTGGGCATCCCACAACGGAAGAGGCGCCTCACGTGGGAAGATCTTGCGCTCTTTAACGATCAGTTGTTGGCTATCGTGAAGGGCGGGCTGCCTCTTGCGCCGTCGCTTGCGGCGTTGGCGCAGGACTTGGGGAACAAGCGACTCAGGCGGATCATCGAAGAAGTGGGACACGATCTCGAGCGGGGCTTGACGCTCGAGGAGGCCATATCGAAACATCCGGAGAGTTTCACTCCCGTCTACGTCAGCATCCTACGAGCCGGGGAGCGAACGGGCAATCTCTCGGGCGTTCTGTCGCTTCTGTCCGCCTACTCCGGCCGGATGGTGGAGATCAAGAATCTGGCGCAGGAGGCGATGGCCTATCCGGTGGTCGTGCTCGCCGTTACGTGCTTGGTGGTAGGTTTCCTGCTCTTGCGGGTGGTTCCTGTTCTTGAGGAAGTCTACTGGGAATTCGGCAGGGGCCTGCCTGCCCCGACGCAATTGACGATAAACCTCGCAAGGGATCTACATAACAACGGCCTTGCCGTTGCCGTAGTAGCCTGCGCGTCCGTGACACTCCTGATGGTGATGCGCAGGCGGGCGCTGCGATCGCGGCGGGGGCGGTACGTGCTTGATCGGCTGAAACTCCGCGTTCCAGGCTTTTCACGTGTGTTCAAGGGCGTCTCTATGGCGCGTTTCAGCCGTTCGCTCGGGCTGCTGCTTGGGGGCCACGTGCCGGTAGCAGAGAGTCTGGACCTGGCGGCGGCGGCTTCGGGAAATGCGGTGATCGACGAAGCCATTCAGAAGGCTACGCAAGCAGTCGCGAGGGGAAATGCGCTGGCGGATGCACTGGCGGCTACGGGTGTATTCGATCACAGTTTCTGCTGGCTGCTGGCCACAGGGGAGAGCCGCGGCGAGCCGGAAAACGCGCTGCTGAGTCTTGCGGAAGCCTACGAGAGAGAGGTAAACCGGCACCAACGACTTCTCGCCGCCACCATGGGGCCGGTCGTGATATTCGCCGTCGGCTTGGCAGTCGGCTTCATTGTAGTGTCTCTGTACCTGCCGCTGTTCAGTCTATCGAGCGCATTCCTGTGATGACGAACGAGGGAAAAGCCTGGAAGAACCGATGAACTGGCGAGCAATACTGAAAACCGACCTCGGCGCCTGGCTCTTCGGCGGCCGGCGCAAGAGGCCCTCCTGGCAAGGGCCGCGGTATTGGCGCTCCGGCCGACGCAGAAAGGATCTGCTGAAGGTCATCGCTCAGCTCGCATCCATCGTGCGAGCAAACGCGCCCCTGGCGGGCGGCTTGCAGGCCGCGGCCCTGGATGCGCCGGGGTCAGGCATGCAGGCCATTCTGGAAAGGCTCCATGACACTATCGAGGCAGGGGATTCGCTGTCGGCAGCGATGCGTCGTTTACCTCGCTTCTTCCCGAGTTACTATGCGGAGCTCGTTGAGGCCGGGGAGCATTCGGGCCGGCTGGGCGAGAGCCTGGACGAATTGGCGGACGAAGTGACGCGGCGCATGACACTGAGCCAATCTGTTGCGGGCTGGCTGGGCTACCTGTTCACCGTCCTGTTCATTCAGTGTCTGCTGGCGCTCTTCACATGCACTCGAACCGCGCCCGTATTCGCCCAAATGCTCCAAGAGGTCGGGACGCGTGTTCCCGGAAAACTGCAGTTCCTGCTGGATGCCGGCGCGCGGTTTCGGTACTTGGCTGCGCGGCCCGCCCTGCTCATATGCCTGGCAACGGCGGGGATTATCCTCGCAATTCCCTGCAAGTCGATACGGGGGCGAAGCGTAATCCGCCATGGATTGCTGGCCGTAGGCATGCTGGTACCGTTTCTAAGGGGAATGGTGATCAAGCGCGACCTCTGCCGAGTGGCCTCGGTTATGGAGAAGTTGGTACGGGCCGGCGTGCCGGTGGATCGTGCGCTGACGAGTGCGATGGACTTGGATATCATGCCTCGGCATGCGCGTGGGCTCGAGCGAGTCAGGACGTCCGTACGCGCGGGCCAATCGGTATACGCCGCCTTCGAGAGCAACATGCCCAGCCTGCCGAGAGCTTTCAGCGCACTGGTGGGCCTTGGCGAAAGGTCGGGGCAGCTCGACGAGGGCTTCCGGCGGATCGCGGACCTCTACGAGCGGGACGTGGCCAAGGCTCAGCGGATCTTGATCGACACCGTCATGCCGCTGGGTGTGTTCGGATTAGGATGCATCTCACTCATTGTGACAGCGGGCATATTTGAGTTTATGACGACGATTCTGGACTGGATGATGTAGAAGGTGTGAGGAGCACAGCACAGGATGACGAGCGGAAGCGGAGGACACATGGATTAATGGCCGCGTTACGATTTCGCAAGAAGCAAAAACCGGAAGCGCCGGAGCCCTCGCAGCCGCTGCCGTTGAAAGACATCGAGCCGGCGCTGCTGACGGAACTTGAGGGCGATGACGGGGATGTTGTCAACGCGGTGGACGTGGCGATCACGCAGGCGGCGTACCACCGGGCAAGCGATCTTCACTTCGAGCCGTGGGAGGACTGCCTGGCGCTGCGCTACCGCATCGACGGCATTCTTCACGATATTGCGCGGCTGCCGAAATACGATCAGGAGAAGATTATCGCGCGCATCAAGGTGCTCGCGAGAATGGTGGTGTATCAGAAAGACAAACCGCAGGACGGCAGCATCCCCAACGACGGGACGCGATGCGGCCAGGCGATGCGCGTTTCGACGTTTCCGACGATCTATGGCGAGAAGACGGTGCTGCGCATTCTCGGCGCGCGGCATGACCTGCTCGCGCTCGATCAACTCGGTTTCCGCGCGGAGGTAATTGGCGCGCTGCGAGAGCTGATCTCGCGCCCCCAGGGAACCATCCTGCTCACCGGGCCGAGTTCGAGCGGCAAGACGACCACCATCTACGGGCTGCTGCGCGAGATGATGGCCACGCGCGTGCCTTCAGCCCACATCGTCACCATCGAGGATCCCGTCGAGTATCCGCTGGGCACGATTGCGCAGGCGCAAGTGGCCCCGCATGCCGGCTTCACCTTCGAAGCCGCTTTGCGGGCGATGCTGCGGCAGGATCCCGAAGTGATCATGGTGGGCGAGATCCGCGATCCGGAAACGGCCCGGACGGCCATCCAGGCCGGACTGACGGGGCACCTGGTGATCAGCACCATCCACAGCGGGACGGCCGCGGGGGTGTTCACGCGCCTCTTGGACATGGGCGTCGAGCCGTTCCTCGTGGCGTCATCGGTAAACGGCGTGCTGGCGCAGCGGCTGGTGCGCTTGAACTGCCCGGACTGCTCCGCGCCCTACGAGCCCCATGAAGCATTGGTGAGGCATTTCGGTCTGGCGGACGAGACGGACGTGCATTTTGCCCATGGGACGGGTTGCCCGCAATGCCAGGATATCGGCTATCACGGGCGGACGGCCATCGGCGAGATGCTTACGATGAACGAGGAACTCGCCGATTTGATCTTGTCGCGGCCGCGAACGAAGACACTGCACGAGGCGGCGTTGCGCGATCACATGGTGACGTTGACGGAGAACGGGATAGAAAAGGCCCGGCAAGGCGCGACGACGCTCGAGGAACTCCGGCGCGTGCTGCCGGTGGCGTAGGCGGCGAAGGCGGCACGAGGAAGGCATGACAGGATGATTCACAGGCCCGGAGAGGCGGGAATGGTAACGCGTAGACAAGCGGGCTTCATGCTTATGGAGCTTACCGTCGCGTTCTCGATCCTGATGGTGGGGCTCTTTGGCGTGATCGTGATGTACAACTTCGGCACGGCCAAACTGGAGGCGTTGCGGGAGTCGAGCATCGCTTTGGGCGCCATCGAGAATGAACTCGAAACCTTGCGGGCCCGGCCCTACGCCGCTCTGGAGAACGTCGCCCAGGGGGCTTTCGTGAGCGAGACGCCGCAATTGGCGACGCTGGTGAACGCGCGACCGTCCGTTACCATCAGCGACTACGGGGACAGCGCGCTCCGTCTAAAGGAGGTGACGGTGCGCGTCGTTTGGACGGGCGAGCACGGGCGCAGAATCGAGAAGTCCATGGTTACGTTGATAGGGGATAGGACCTCATGAGGGACGGGCGCTCGAATGTCAATCGACGCGCGCGCGGCGCCGTCCTTGGGAT
Organism: Candidatus Hydrogenedentota bacterium; assembly: GCA_963674865.2. Classification (GTDB taxonomy): domain Bacteria; phylum Hydrogenedentota; class Hydrogenedentia; order Hydrogenedentales; family SLHB01. The sequence continues at coordinate 292,250 of CAXXYE010000009.1, read as the reverse complement.
AACTCTCATTGAATTGCTGGGTTGCATCGCGGTGCTGGGCGTGCTCATCAATCTGGCGGCGGGGACGTTCGTCAGCAGCGTGCGCCTTTCGCAACGCGCGACGTCCGCCGTCGAGCGATTCAGCCAGATGGAGGCGATCCAGCGTGACTTCACGGACACCGTGCGCGCATCGTCCGGGATACTCAGTGCTTTCGGGCCGCACCGAACCGGGGCGGAGCAGGTGGTACTTGGACTTCCGCCGAGGGATGATGGCGCGGCGCGCGCCGTCGTGTTCGGCGTCCTGGGGAAACCAGGCCGCGTGGCGAAACTGGTGGCGACGCAAGGAGCGTCGGGATACGAGATCGGGGAGATCATTACACACGAGCGGTTTTTTGACTGCGTCCGGTTCACCTATGAGGGAGAGCCCGGTTCCCCTCGTTGTTTGGTGGCACTCGAACTCGAAACGCACCACACGCGGCCAGAGGGCCGGCCGCCGACACTGCATCGATTCTGCGCCACGCCGAGGGGCGTCGCGCCCGGCGGGAGGCGATAGCCATGGGCGGGTTCGCGAAACCGGGCGCGCGGCGTGAGAGTAATGGCGTCGCTCTCTATCTTGCACTGGGTTATCTGGCCATCCTGATGTTGACGGCAGGCACGTTCCTAACGCTGTTGAACCGGGCATTGTCGGCGGAGACACGGGCCGAGGGCCACGAGGCGGCGGGGGCGCTAGCCGAGGCTGGAATCGAGAAGGCCCTGGCGGAACTTGGCCGCGGGCCGGATGGCTACCGGGGCGAGGCCGACACGCCTCTCGGCCATGGCCGGTTCTCCGTCGAGGTCGTGCCGCGTGAAGGCCCTCGAACTTATCAGATCGTGTCGACGGGCGAGCTTCTTGGGGACGACTTCGTGATCGCGCGGACACGCGTGACGGCGGAGACGGCCTTCAGTCGCTCCGGCGACATGCGGGAACTGTGTTGGCGCGAGTTCAAGCGGTTAAGGCGGTGACGGGAGGATGAATGTGTTTGGCAGTCTGCCGGCAAAGCACAAGAAGGCGGGCACAGTGACATACAGGCCCCATTGCCCAAGCCGGGCGGGCGGCTTCACGCTTATTGAGCTGCTGGCCGTGATCGCCATCATTGGCATCCTCGCGTCGATGCTCTTGCCCGCCTTGGCGAAGTGTCGTGAACACGGACGACGGGTGGCCTGTATGGCCAATTTGTCGCAACTCGGCACGGCCATGTGGCTCTATGCTGAGGAGCACAACGGGCAGCTTCCCTGGAGCGAGGGAGGGGGAAACGCGGACTGTCTCGAGGGATTCTACCTGGACTACGTTTCCGAGGCGCGGCTGTTCTTCTGCCCCAGCGACGGCGATGATCCCCCGGAGATGTTGATGATCGGGAACAGCGGCGTGCTCCGGTTCGACAACGCTTATATTGAGGCGCACGGAAGCTATCGCAGCAGCTACGACTACTTCGGCGCCTACACGAAGGCCCCCATCACCGTTCCGCCGCCTGATGGCCCCATGCCGAGAGTGCCCATCATGTGGGATCTGAATGGCGGCTTGACGGAATACAATCAGTCTCAGTCGCCTCTGTTCTCCGCGGGCCTTAGGGGGGTCTTTCCCAATCACATTCCTGGGCCTGAAAATGTGCTCTGGCTGGATGGCTCGGTGACGAGCATGGCCGCCAGCCGGTGGGCGGGCTTGAATCTGCCGTACCGCCCACAAGGCATTGCCTACGACGATCCCTCCGATCAGGCCCGGTACCTGCCCGAGAATTGGCGGGAACTCATGTCGCCGCGGTAGCGGGCCACGGGGCCGTCCGCGGCGGAATCGCAGTAAGGTCACTCTTCACGTTCCTCCTGGAGCATCTCCTGAATACGTCTTGCGGACTCGATGAAGGTATCCTCGTCCGGCAACTGGATAATGCCCATCCCGGCCTTTGATATGAGTCCCTTCATGCGCTGAGGGCGGGCGTCGAGCATGTCGAAGTAGCGGGCAATGCTCCGCGGGCTCAACTCGTTGAGCGGGCCGTTGCGGTACTCGTGAACGAAGTCGCAGGCAATGGTTGAGACGAGTCCGGATAGAAGCGTTTCGTCCTCGCAGCGGATGCCCTTGTGCTTGAAAAGGTAATCGGCCACGAACTCCTCGCAGACGTCCGGATCCATGGGGCGGAAGTCGTGGGCCAAGCAGCGGCTCCGAATTCGGGCGGGGAAGTCGTAGTTGGACGCGATGACAATGGCGACATTGGTGGCGTACGGCAGGTAGCCGTCCACCTGATGCCGGAACATGGACCACTCAACGCGCTCGGGGTCGACATCATCGAAGAACAACACAAACCGCCGGTAATGAAAGCGGCGAAGGTAGTCGATAATGGATTCGAGGTCGTCTTGAAGCTGCTCTTGTTCGGCGTGGATGAGGATGATCTCGGGGCGAGATAGCGCGTAGGCGATGGTGAGGTGTGTCTTGCCGACGCCGGGCAATCCCTGCAGGAGCAGGGGATCCACCTTCCCGCCTGTCGCAAAGGCGCTGAAGTGGTCGGCGAAGAAGCGGCGTTCCGCCTTGTAGCCGTAGAAATCCTGGAGTTTGCGGATATCGCCGACGGCGCAGGGGATGACGGCGCGTCCGACGGCGCGGAAGGTGCGGCCCGTGGCGAAATCATCGAGGGCCTTGAGCGAGTCCTTGATACCTTGGAGATCCTCGGCGGTGAGCGCTTCGATGGGCACACCTTCCAAGGTATGTCTTGCATCGAATTGTCCGAGGCCGCGCGGATCGAGACGCGGCGCGAGCCCGGCAGGTGTGCTGGGCACATGCTCTGCGAGGAATCGCATATACGCTTCCGGCGCCGCGAGCGCCCGTTTGAAGAGGCGGGCGGCATGCTGTAGCACATGGATAAGAACAGGGTCTTGGGCCAGCGCATCGCCCGCCTCATCGAGGGGCCACCGGCCGCGCACGGCGTCCCATACAGCCTCCTGAAGGCATTGCGCAAAAGGCCGGCCGTGGCTGCCGTCCGCGAGGCGGTTCATGTAGTCGATGGAGTCCGGCGCGTCGCCGTTGTGGAGGAAATAGCGGCTCGCCTCGGAAGTATCTTGGCCGAGCGCCTGGAGTTCCGAGCGGATACAGGCCAGGAGGCGCACGTAGGCGTCAAGGATCGCCTGGTGGAGCGTGGCGCGGATCGCCAAGGCGCCGTCGCGAGGCTCCTGAAACAATGCATTGAAGCTGGCGCCAGCCTCCTCGATGGCGGCAGAAAGCTCAGGGATCTTGTATTGCATGACTTTCCTTTGCTCCCCTCGCATGCGGAGTGGAATGGCTCCGGCGGCTGCGCACCATTTCAACAGGAACGCCACGGCCCATGCAAACGCTGCGGCGGGCGCCCACGACCTAGAGGTATGACTCATACTGATGGCGTCTCATTTTTGCCGGAAAAAACAGGGCGAAAAGCAGGGACAGACACGTCTTCGCTTCGCTCCGCTTGTGTCAGTCCCAGTTTTTCGCTTCTTCTTGGCGTTTCTTCCTCTGCGGATAGGCAAGGTCAATCCTGAGTCAGAAGGCTAGGCGTATTCCCGACCCCTGTAACACGTCCACCGACTCCTGCTAGAATTCGCGCGTCACATCCAACTGCTTGGAGATTCAGCAAAAGTGCAACGCGCTCTTATCATATTCGACATTGACGGCACACTTTTCCGGGCAGACCTCGTGACGGTGCCGGCGGTACAGCGGACATTCGATTCGTTTGGCCTGCCGATTCCCGAGGCCTCCGCCATCGAATCGTTTTTCGGCAAACCTGCGGAGGAATACGAGGGCTGGCTGGCGGCGCAGTGTCCCGAGAAGCAGGTCGCGGCCGTCATCGAGGCGACGAATACGCTGGAACTAGCGCTGATAGGTGAAGAAGGCGCGCTGTATCCAGGCGTGACGGATATGTTGGAGCGTCTGGGCGCTCAGGGGCACACGCTTGCCGCGTGCTCGAATGGGCCGGATGCGTATGTGGATACGTTCATGGACGCCCACGGAGTTCGTTCTTTCTTCGCGACAGTGCTCGCGCGCGGCACCAGATACGAAGGCAAGGCAAGCATGGTGCGATGCGTGATGGAGAGCATCTCCATTCGCCCGGTGGTGATGGTTGGCGATCGTCGCGATGACGTCGACGCCGCGCGGCGCAATGGCGCCTTGGCCATCGGAGCGGCCTATGGCTTCGGGGGCGCACACGAGATCGAGGGGTCCGACCACACCGCGAAAAGCCCTTCGGACATCCCCGATCTTATCAGGCAACTTCTGACGGTGTCTTAGAGTCCCGAAAGGAGTCAATCACGCCTGGGGGGACACTTCGGACGCGAAGTCATTGAAGGGTAGCCATCCGTCGTCAAGTGTGCACGGCGCCACGTCGGGGCTGAGGTCTTCCTCCGTAATCCAAACGGGATACCATTCCAGGTGGCCCTGCACCACCGTTCGGACAAGGCCTTGGCGGCAGTCGTAGTACCTCACAAAGCCGGTGTATGGCTCCTCGGGCAAGTCCAAGGCGAACCAAACCGCTCGCTGCGTATCCGGAGCTACGCGCATCTTGTTGATGGTACAGGCTGAGTCCAAGCGGTGCTCGGCGTGGAAGACGTGATCATCCTCCCCCGACTCTCCTCGAAGCCTGCGGAAGGCCCCACCGACGTGGTCATCCTCTATCAGATCACAATTGGCCACATCGACGTAGTATGAAATTCGATCGGCCTCCATGTAGGGCAAGTCGTCGGGCTTAGAAGTCCGCAGCCGGGCGAACGTGAATTCCGCATTTGCAGGAATCGGCCCGACCTCCTGTACGTCGCCTGTCGCTACGTTGATTCGGATGATACGGTTTATCAGCGAGGGAATTCCTACGGCGATCTCTGCCTCTCCCGCCGGGCCGGAAGGGACATCAACCGGGATAACCTGGCCGGAGAAGGAGATCTCGCCTTGCTCGGATTGCACCGTCAGGAGCGTGTTCGCGTCGGCCCACAGGCACGGGGGACTATCCGTGGGCCTGGACGCGACGGAGGGCGACCAGTAGGTTATCGGAGCGCACGGGTGACTCAGCGTTCCGTTCTTCAGGTCGATAACCGTCAGTTCGTGCAATGGGCCGCCGTCGTCGTCTTCGGCGGGCAGGTCCGCCAGCGTCAGGAAGGCGAGGTACCTCTCGCCGGGAGACACAGCAATTCGACGCGGGCTATATTCGTCTGAAAACGACATGATGTCGCGGTAGGCGCGCTTCTCCAGGTCGTAGACTCGAACGGCGGTAACCTCCCCTTGACGCTGTAGCGAGTAGAACCGGCCCGGCACCTGCGCGTACGGCCGGATTGTCTTGGCAATCGTGGTGGACAAACCTGTGCTAAAGTCGATTGCGCGCAGCCCGTATTGGCCGTAGGTGTAAGCAATACCGCGATTTACACACAAGGGAGCGCCTGTGTCGACGCCCGTGCAGATGTCGCGCAATTCGATGGCGTCAGGCGTCACATGAGCCAGGACAAGCGTCCTGGTCACTCCTCCAGAAGGCCCCGGCTGGATTTGGGTGAAGGCGAAGCGCTCGTAGGAGACCTCAGCCGCCTCAGCGCCGGGCAAGGATTCGGAAAGCACTACCCATACCGAAATCACGGCGAAAACTGCAGCGATTGTGAGAGAAGACTCTCTGATCATGGCGCACCCCCGCGTGTTACCGAATACAATAGCTGTATGCGTATGTAACTATAGCATGGGGAGCGTCCTGTGTCAACACCAAGTGTGGGGTGAACGCCCACCGGCCCCGCCCTGTCGCCCGCGCCAGGAGACGGACGCGAATGGACGGGATGACGCAAGTAGGTAGATCGGTTATACTCACATTCGGCGGCCATAGTATCCGGCATTAGTTCGGACTCGCGTGAAAATACGCCGCCATCCCAGATCTACTCATAGCGACGACGAAAGAGGATTCTGAACGTGTCTCAAGCAAACGCCTACGATTATGAAGACATTATCCGCTGCACCCGTGGAGAGTTATTCGGGCCGAATAGCGTGCGGCTTCCTTCCCCTAACATGCTCATGCTCGATCGGGTCGTCAATATCACCGAGGACGGCGGGCAGCATGGAAAGGGGGAGGCGATTGCCGAACTGGATATTCGGCCTGATCTGTGGTTTTTTGGATGCCATTTTCCCGACGATCCTCTCATGCCGGGATCGCTGGGAATCGAAGGCTTGCTGCAGCTAACGGGATTCTTCCTCGCCTGGAAAGGCTATCAGGGGAAGGTTCGCGCGATGGGGGTCGATGAGGTCCGGTTCTCGGGAGAGGCGCGGCCGAGCGCGAAGGTAGTGGCGTACCACATTCAAGTAAGGCGCCTGGTGCCACTGAAACTGACGATGTGCGTCGCCGACGGCACGGTGTCCGTGGACGGCCGCGAAATCTACACGGCGAAGGGCCTTCGGTGCGCCATCGCCCGTAGCGAGGTCTAGGACGCGAAGCCCACAGCGAACACCCGCGCGTTGTTGAGGCGGAAACCGAGGCGGCAGCGGCCTACGCCGAGCTCGGTTGAGGAGCGGCCATTCCAGGCTATGGGCAGGCATGTCCCGTTTACTCCTTCGATGTGGGCGGGGGGAAGATCGCTGATAGGTTGCCCGTGTATGTCGAGTGGCTGTATCTCGATCCATCCGTCGCGTGCGTCCGCATTGAGAGTGAGGGGCGTCTCGGGAAGATCGAGCGGCTTGGTACTGAAAGTCCCCTCCGTAGCCGCCACCACGGCGACAAGGCGGTGCGGCTCGTATGCGACGGTTTCCATGCCCCCTTCCCGGCCAACGGGGAAATGCCATCGGCCGTTGAGCGTGAAGGGGTCGGCGTAAGTCCAGAAGCCAAGGTCGGTATCGCGGAAAGGCCGCTGCCAAGTGCGTGCGTCCGGGCTGACGATCAGTTCGTATTCGAGGATGGCGCTGTGCTCTTTGGGCCGTTTGGGATCGCCGAAGTACTTCATGAGCAGTGCGGCGTACGCCCGGCCATAAGGGAAGGCCTTCATGAGATAGAACTCGGCTTCGGGGCGATCCTGCTCGTCGGGCCTCAGAAACACCTCCTGAGGCGTCCAGCTTCGGAGATCCTTTGATACGCGGAGTGATTGAACGCGGCGTTTCTTGTCGAGGTTATCGGGATAAGGCTTATCGGGCCAGTCCTCGAGCTTGGTTTGATAGAGGAGGCATTCCTCGCCCTGCCGGAGCAAGGTGAATGCATCGTTGTGCTCGGTAAACACGGCTTCCCCGGGAATCTTCTCCCAGACGCGGCCGTCGGCCGAGGTGGCGAGCATGCCGCCCGCGAGGCCCTTCTCCGGCTGATCCCAGTAGAGCATGGCGAGGCCGTGTGCCGTGTCGGCCAGTTGGAATACGTTGAATCCTCCCCACGTCGGCTCGTGAGGCGAGCGGCGCATGCATATGTTATTCGGCCCGCCCCAGGGAGGGGCCTCAGGATGCAGCGCGGGCAAGGACCACACGCCGGCGCGGAGCTCCCCAATGCACAGTACGCGCCGATCGGCGTAATCCGCTTCGCCATTATCGGGACGCTGGTACCAGATCGTGACGGTATCCCCGGTTTGACGCGTGGCAGTGGGAGCATGCCACAGCGATGGGCGGGCGGTGTCGGCTTCGATGAGCTTCATGCCGGGCATGGGCTTCTGCGCCTCGATGCGAACGCCGCTGGCGTCGAGGACGTCTTCCGGCAAGAGGAATACCATGGGGAGGGGCGGTTCTATTGCCGACGCGGCGGCAAGGACAATAGCGAACATGGATGGGCCTCCTGTTGCGAGCGGTTCGTTGTTTCCATGTTATCTTGCCGGGCGTTGTGCGGGGAAATCCAGGCGTAGATAGAAGAGGATGCGCGCCGCTATTCGCCTTGTGAGGCTTGGAACCGGTGATGTCGCGGTGCTATCGTTGAGCGCGTTGACAATGATGTTTCAGCGGGAGGGTCGAGCATGAAACGTAAGGGCGTGACACGGCGGCAGTTTCTACACCGGGCGGGCGCGGCGGCGGTAGGCGGTGGACTCGGCGTACTGGCGCCGCGAAGGGCCGTGTATGCCGCGGCCCGCAGCGTCGGGGCGAACGATAAGGTTGTACTGGGCTTTATCGGCGTCGGGGGCATGGGGCGGAGCCATTTCGATCGCCTGCTGGAGCATCCCGAGGTCCATATCGCCGCGGCGGCGGATCCGGATGGACAGCGGCGCGATAGCGCGAAGGAGTGCGCTGCGCAAGCGGGCGTCAGTATCGACACGTACAATGATTTCCGGGAGATGCTCGCACGGCCGGATCTCGACGCTATCTTCGTGGCCACGCCCGATCACTGGCACGCGTTGGCCGCCATCGCCGCGATGGAAGCCGGCAAGGATGTGTACTGCGAGAAACCACTCACGCTCACCATCGCCGAGGGGCGGAAAATGGTGGAGACGGCGCGGCGATATGGACGGGTGGTCCAGATGGGTACGCAGCAGCGCAGCGATCAGAAGCAGTTTCTGCACGCGTGCGAACTCGTCCGGAACGGGCGCATCGGCGAATTGCAGCGGATGGTGTGCTTTTTTGGCCCGAATCCCCGCCAGGATTACTATCCGGATGAAGAGCCGCCCTCCTATCTGGACTGGAACCTATGGCTCGGGCCGGCCCCCTGGCGCCGGTATAACCGCTACATCCATCCTTATCAGTTCCGGTATTTCCGTGACTATTCCGGCGGGCTGCTCACGGACTGGGGCGTCCACCTGTTCGACATCGCCCAGTGGGGCGCGGGCAAGGATGACACGAGCCCACGGCGCGTCGAGGCCAAAGGGGAGATGTTCGAGGAGAACCTCTACGAGTTCCCGCGCACGCTGGATGTCGTCTACGACTACGGGGACGTGACGCTCGAATGGCGTCAAGGCTCGGGTGAGATCTTCGAGGTGGGCCAGGGATACGGCACTAAGTTCTATGGGACGGAAGGCGAGGTGTTCGTGAACCGCGATCGTTACACCGTCCATCCGAAGCCCGGCAAGAGCATCAATGAAGGTCTGGGGCCGAACGATGTGCGTTTGTACGACTCGCCGGGCCACCATCAGGATTTCCTTAACGCGATGCGCACGCGTAAACGGCCCATATGCGATGTGGCTATCGGGCATCGCTCGACGTGCCTATCCCATCTGGGCAACATCGCTTTCCGCGTTGGGCGTCCCGTGGCGTACGACCCCGCCACGGAGGTGTTCCCTGGCGATACCGCAGCGAACCGGATGATCGAGAAACCCATGCGCGCCCCATGGCACTTGGCCTAAAGAAGCGGGCCTTTCAGAGCATTTCCTAACGGAGGAGTGAGAATGAGAATGAAATCCATCGCGGCCTTCCTGGGCTTTGCGGCGATTTTGGCCATGTCGGCCGCGAATGCAGGCGAGATCGAGGATCTGGTTGCCGCGCTGTCGGGCGATGATGCGTCGACACAGGCGTCGGCCTACGAAGGGGCGGGCAGGTTCGGCCCCGAGGCGATCCCCGCCGTGGCGCCGCTGCTTGACTGTGCCGACCCGGCCGTCGCCCGCGCGGCGAAAGTGGCCCTCGAGAAGATTGTCGGAGCAGCTTCGGACTCGGAGACAACCAGGGCAGCGGCAAGCGCCGCGCTGTGCGGGGCGGCTGAAGACGCCAGGACGCGGCGGGGACGCGACTGGCTGTTATGGCTGCTTTCATACACCGGTGGGCCTGAGGCCGTACCAACGCTTCTGGCCTTGATGGAGAGTCCGGACGCTTTCAACATGGCCGTGTTCGCATTACAGGCCATCGCCGGCGATGAGGCCGCGGCGGGCCTTGCCGATAAGCTGCCTGCCGCGCGCGATACCGAACGCGTGGCCATCATCAATGCCCTGGGGGCCATCGGCGGCGACAAGGCCGTCCAGGCTTTGATCCAGGAGGCCAAGTGTCCGGAAAGTAGTTGCTGCTGCGCATTATATGAAGCGCTGGGCCGGGCCGGAGATCCATCGGCGCGCGCTATCCTCTGGGAGAAGTACAAGGGGTGCCGCTGCCCCAATGCCTTGTCGGCCTACTTGATGCTGGCCGAGCAGCAGCAGCCCGCGCGCGCCCGGCGCATGTACGCCGATTTGTTGGCAGCATCGGACACAGAGCCCAAGGCCGTAGCCGCCGCGATCGTGGGACTTGGGCATGTCGGGAAGAGCGGCGCCGCGCGGCGTATTCTGCCGTATCTGGCCTCTGAGCGGCCCGAGGTGCGCGGGGTCGCCGTCGAGGCGTTGATGGCCTTGAAGGGGCATCGCGTCGACAGGTTGCTGCGGGCGCGATACGGAACGGCTTGCCCGGCGCTGAAACGCGCCATCCTCGAGGTGCTTCATACGCGTGACGCGAAGGAAGCTGTTCCGATGATCGAGCGGGCAATGGACTGCGAGGATATCGATGTCAGGATTACCGCCCTCGAACTGCTTGGCGAGACACCTGAGGTGCGCGTTACATACACTGGGCGGTGTTTGGATATCGCGCGTCAGGGAGCCGAGGGCGAGCGGGCGGCGGCGCTCCAGGCCTACACCAACGCGGCGGATGAAGTCATGCTTGCGGGCGACGCTCAGAAAGCGCTAGGCATGTATCACGCGGCGCTGGACTTGGCAGAGACGCATGTTCAACGCAAGCAGCCGTTGGCGGGCATGGCGGCCATCGCAAGTCCGCGTTCGCTTCCGTACCTCCAGCGATTCGTCGGCGAGGAGGAACTCCACAATGATCTGGCTGTATGCGCGCTGTCCATTGCCGAGAAGTTGACAGCCGAGGATCGGGACAAGGCGGCGACGATATTCGACGTGGTGTTGAGCGGGGCGTCCAATCGCGCCTTGATCGCCCGGGCAGCAAGAGGCTTGGAGGCCTTGGGCCTCGGCGGCGCCGCGGCGCGCCGCGGGTGCATTACGCGTTGGGATTTGATTGGCCCGTTCCCATACACCGACTTCAACCTGGCGTATCCGCCGGAGGTAGAGTACAAACGCAACGCCCGATACGAGGGCGCCGACGGAGCGCAGGTGGCGTGGGCCACATGGGAGACGGATGATCCGGCGGGCGTGGCGCCGCTACACGAGATCTACACATCTGAAGGCAGCGGCCTCGCCTACGGGCGGGCCATCGTGAAGGTGAGCGAAGCCCAGGACGTGCTGGTGAAGATGGGCAGCAACGACGGGATTGCCTGCTGGCTCAACGGCGCCGCGATACATCAGAACGAGGTGGGCCGGACGCTGGTTCTCGACAGCGACATCCAGCGTGCGCATCTCGAAGCAGGCGAGAACGTCATCCTTGTGAAGATCACGCAGTACGGCGGCGGGTGGGAGTTCTGCGTCAGGCTGACAGACCTCGACGGACACGCCATCGCCTTCACGCAGTAAGCCGCGACACGGCCGGTCATGGCCGCGAGAACATGATGGCGTTGACGCCGCCGGGAGGAGGAGACTGCCATGCGAATAGGGCACGCCCCCGTTGCTCTTGTCGTGAGCTTGGTGTCTGTTGCGCTTTCCGGCTGTCTGCTATCAGCCCCCCCGCCGCCCGCAACCATGAAATTGGGCGATCCGGCGCCGCCGCTGCAGATCGCGCAATGGGTGAAAGGGGGGCCGGTGGACCTCGCATCGGGAAAGGGCGAGAAGGTCTACGTAATCGACTTCTGGGCGACGTGGTGCGCCCCGTGCGTCTACGCGATTTCCCATCTCTGCACCATCCAAGAGAAGTTCCGGGATCAGGGCGTCGTTCTCGTCGGCGTTAGCGCTGAAAACGCCGATATCGTCAGCGCCTTCGTCGACAAGGCCGGCAACAAGATCAACTACGTCGTGGCGGCTGATGCGAATCAGGCAACCAGTAAGGCATACATTGAGGCCTTCGGACTCGAAGGCATACCACACTCTTTTGTCGTAGACAAGTCGGGGGCCATTGTTTGGGAAGGACATCCGCTCTCGGGGCTGGATGGGGTGTTGACAAAGGTCCTGGACGGGACTTACGACGTCGAGGCCGCTCAGAAAATCGGGGAATGGTACCAGCAATACGTGGACCTCGCCGTCACGGGCGAGAATCCGGGCAAAGCGGACGAGATCGGCGAACAGATTCTGAAGTACGGCTGGGATCCGTTCATGTTCAACCGGCTATCGTGGGATATCCTGACAAATCGCCGCATCGAGTACAGGAACCTGGATTACGCACTTCGCGTTGCCAAGGCGGCGTACGATGCATCGGATGGCCAGGCCGCGGAGATTGTGGATACCTACGCGCGCGCCTTCTACGAACTCGGCGACCTCGACAAGGCCATCGAGTACCAGCAAGAGGCGGTAGCTCTGGTAGCGGATTATCCGGCCCGGCGCCGCTTGCTCCGCAAGACACTCGAGCAGTACGAAGCCGAACGCGCGGAGAAGAAGGGCTGAGGCCGCACTCTGCCAGGAACCGCGCTTTCAGGCCGGATTCCTAGAAATCCATCCTGAACTTCTCGCCGAGGTAAATTTCCCGTGCGGTGGGATTCTCGGCAATCTCCTTCGGCGTCCCTGCGCATATGACGCTGCCCTCGCTGATGATGTAGGCGCGATCGGTGATAGCGAGGGTGTCGCGGACGTTGTGGTCGGTGATCAATACGCCGATCCCTTTGTCCTTGAGGTGGGCCACCGTTTCCTGGAGGTCGGCCACGGCGATGGGATCGATGCCCGCGAACGGCTCGTCGAGTAGGAAGACCTTCGGCTCGGTAACGAGGGCACGGCAGATCTCCGTCCGTCGGCGCTCCCCGCCGGACAGGCTATAGGCGAAGTTATCGGCGACGTGTGCGACGCCCAGTTCTTCGAGCAGGGCGTCGGCCTTTTCACGCCGGGCGGCGCGCGTCATCGGCTGGTACTCGAGAATGGCGAGGAGGTTCTGCCGGACGGTGAGCTGGCGGAACACGGAGGGCTCCTGAGGAAGGTACGCCATGCCTTCGCGGGCGCGGCGGTACATGGGAAGCCGAGTCACGTCGCGATTGCGGAACCAGATGTGGCCACGGTTGGGCCGGAGAAGGCCCACCGTCATGCGGAAGGTGGTGGTCTTTCCCGCGCCGTTGGGGCCGAGGAGACCGACGACCTCGCCGGGGGCGAGTTCGATGGATACGTCACGGACAACCGTGCGGCGGCTGAACTGCTTGACAAGATTCTCGGTGCGCAACACCACATCACTTCTGTCCGGCACGGCGGGCCTCCTTCACCAGGCCTATTGGGCGGCCGGCGGCGCAAAGTGATTGGCGTACGCCGCCTGGAATAAGAGCCGGTTCAGCCGCGTCACTTTGCTAGGCTCAAGGGCGTCGACACCTTGCGCGAGCAGGGCCTTCGCCTCGGAGCCGAGCTCGATGCCCTGCCACGATTCGGCGGTGTAGAAATCGCGCCGGACTAGGACACGGTTGAATTCCTTGGCGATACGCGCTTGGAGTCCCGGATCGGCCGCCTGTTGGGCCGTCATGGACAAGAAGAACGTCCGCGCATCATCCGCCAGCAGACTTACGAGCCGCTTGCCGGGGGAAGGCTTTTCGGCGGCGGCGTCCGCCTGAACCTTCGCCACAAGGCCGGTGAAGTCCCGCACGTCGGCAACAGCCAGGAGCGATGGATCGATTTCCTTCTTGCTCGCCGCACGCATGGCGCTGAGGTCGATCTCAGAATCGGTGAGTTTCACCACGCGGAAAAGTCCCTCATCAGGATTCAGCACGATCTTTTCGCCTTTGATCGGCGCACCGCCGGCGCTCTTGAGCAGGGCCTGAGGATGCTCGGTGAGCGCGATGAGGCCCGTCCGCTGATCCCACTCGGCGCGGCCGGCGCTCATCTCTCCAATCTCTGGGTAATTGATCACCACCTCGCCCAGCATGGTAATCAGCGCAAGGACCCGGACGGCCCCTTCCGAGGCATAGGTGAAATGGAACTCACGCGCCCGCAGGCGCAGGGGCTTCATCTCTGGGTCGTCCGGCTGTAGGACAACGTCCACACCGTCCGTCCATTCGAGGAATTCCCCCTCTTTGACGATGAATTCCCCGATGTAGTTGGCAGTGAACTTGTCGAAGTCGAATCGAGTCGGCGCCTGTTGGCCCGCCGCACAGACACAAGCCGCGACGGCCAATGTAACGCCTACAACACACCGGTACCGTGTGCAGCCCTTGCTCATTAATCTATTCTCCGTTTGAATTCCAGCGTCCCCCGGACTTCCTTGAGGGTAAGCTCACCTGTGTCGGGAGCGAACCGAAGGCCCGCGGCGTGCAACTCCGTCTCACCATCGCGCAGCGACACGGGATTATCTGAAAACATTGTCCGTGTTTCCGGTTGCCATCGAAGGTCGGCCAACTCAATTTCCATCGTGTCCGTCCGAAGACGAACACCATCCGTCAGCAGCATGTGGCCGAGGGCCTCTTCACGCACTTGCCCCTCAATATACTGAAGCTCGCCGCGCGCGGCATCGAGGGTCGTCGTCCGCCCCTCGCGATTGTATAGGGTCACTTCCGCATTCTCAAAAACCCAGTCATTGTCGCCCGTCTGCGACGCCTTTGGACTCTTGATGATCATCGTCGGCTTCTCCGGCCCCGCGCCGGCGCCGGAATCGTCGAAGACGCGCCAGACAATATCGCCGCCGCCTTCGAGCGCGTCGGCGGGTGGCGCCGGATCATCCTCGACAACCGGTGCGACGGGCGGATTCGCGGGCGGGTTGGCGCCGCCGCAGCTCGCCAGACAGCCAGCCAGCAGAAGCGCTGCGAAGACGCTCAGACTCGTGCCGCAAGCGCGGCATGTCCGCGCCGCATCGGCTGAAGATACGGCGATATGTCGAATTCGTGTCTTCAAGACAGCAGTGTTTCTGAAGGTCGCCCCCGGCAATGTCGGCGTCAAGGCTGTTCCGCCCGCGGGCCGGCCGTGGCGTTTCTATCGAAGACGGTCTTCAGGCCCTTGAGCGTCAGTAGGGGATCGACGGTGTCAATCTTCCGGGCGACTCCGGCGATCACGTTGGCCAAGCCGCCCGTTGCGATTACTTTGGGCGAGCCGCCCATCTCTGCGGCCATTCTGCCGATCAATCCATCGACGAGTTCGGCGTAGCCATAGGTGAGGCCGGCCTGGATACACGTCACGGTGTTGCGCCCGATCACGGCAGGCGGCACCGTCAACTCGACGCGCGGCAGTTGGGCGCAGCGTTCGAACAGGACGTCGCTCGCCAGGAAGATCCCCGGCAAGATGACGCCGCCCCGGTACTCGGCCTGTTCGGAGATCGCGTCGAGCGTGGTCGCCGTGCCGAGATCGATGATGATCAGGGGTGTACCGTATTCCTTGACGGCCGCCACCGCATTGACAATGCGGTCGGCGCCGACTTCGCGCGGATTATCCACTTGAATCACGAGGCCCGTTTTGACGCCGGGGCCAATCATCACCGGATCCACGTGAAACATGTCTTGGGACACCTGGAGAAGGGCCGCGTTGAGCTGAGGCACAACGCTCGAGATGCAGCAGCCCGTGACGGCCTCTGGCGCGATGCCTTCGCCCCGGAGCAGCATCGTCAAGAGGATGCGCAGCTCGTCAGCCGTCCGGTGGCCAATGGTGGAGACGCGCCAATGAGCACGCAGCGTGTCCCCCTCATACAGCCCCGGCACGGTTTGTGAGTTTCCAACATCAATGACAAAGAGCATGGCTCAAGTCCCGTCCAGTACGGCGATCTCGCCCTTTACCAGCCGATGGGCGCCCTTCGGCGTGGCCAGCACCAACGCGCCGTCCTTCTCAATGCGCGTTACCGTGGCCTCCATGCCGTCCCAGCGCACCCGCCGCCCGTCTAATCGGCAGGCGTCGGCCCACTCCCGCCATGTAGGCTCCAGCCCCTGCCGGTATAAGAGCATAACGCGGCGGTCAAGGTGGGTCAAAACATCCCGCAGCACGGCGCCGCGATCGAGCGGCTCGGCGCCGAGAATGGCCAGGGAGGTCGCGCGGCAGCGGAGGTCTTCCGGGAAATCCTCGGCGCGGTGATGGACATTGATGCCGATGCCCAACGCGCTGCGCTTCTGTCTGCGCTCAACAAGAACACCGCAGATCTTCTTTCCGTAGGCCAGGAGGTCGTTGGGCCACTTGACGTCCAGCGGGGCGTAGCTTCTCAGGGCGTCCCGCACAGCCAAGACACCGGCAAAGGTCAAGCCGTCGAGCGGCTCCTCGAAGGCCACGCTAAACCAGAGCCCGAGTCCCGCGGGACTGTGCCACGAGCGCCCATGGCGGCCGCGGCCGGCGGTTTGCCGATCAGCTACGATCACGGTGCCTTGCCCACCGAGACGCAAGGCTACGTCATTGGTGCTCGAGACTTCCTCGTACGTCAGGATGCGCGAAGCGACAATGTCCGTGTTCGCCGGCACGGCGGCGAGCGAAGCGTGTGGCGTCGGGCTAGGCATCAGGCCTGAAGGCACACTCCTAGAAGTCTGGCCTGAAAGTGCGGTTCCCGGTGGAATGCGGCCAGAAAGCATTTGTGAGTCGTTATCTCAATACCCAGAACTCTCATTCCCCGTCATTCGGCGGCTTTCCGGCCGCACTCCTAGGCATTCTCAATCAGAAAGGACAGATCCACAGAAGGCGCCGAGTGAGTTAGCGCCCCCACAGAAATGACGTGCACGCCTGTTTCCGCAATCTTGCGCACGGTGGAGAGGTTCGCGTTGCCGCTTGCCTCGAGTACGACGCGTCTCTTACGAGAGCGGCGTACGGCCTCGCGCATGTTGGCCAGGCTCATGTTGTCGAGCATGATCACATCAGCTTCCGAATCTAATGCCGCGTCGAATTCATCAAGGTTCGTGACTTCGACCTCGATCTTCATCAGATGGTGAGTTCTATCCCACGCCTTTTTGATGGCTTCGCGGATACCGCCCGCGGCGACGATGTGGTTCTCTTTGATGACGACGCCGTTGAAGAGCGTGTGCCGGTGATTCGTGCCGCCGCCATCCACGACAGCCTTTTTCTCAAGTTGGCGAAGGAGGGGCGTGGTCTTGCGGGTGTCGCAGATCTTGACGTTCAGCCCTTCGACGGCGGCGACATGCTTGGCCGTAAGGGTCGCCACGCCCGAAAGGTGCTGGATGAAATTCATGGCCACCCGCTCTCCCGTCAGAACGGCGGCAGTACTCCCGCTGAAGGTGGCAATTTCATCACCCTTCGTGAACTTGGCGCCATCCGAGAGGGCGCCCCAGTCAGTTACGCTAGCGCGGAGCACATCGAACACAATGCGGAATACTTCCATCCCGCTCAAGACGCCGTCTTGCTTCGCAATTAACCGCGCTTCACAACGAGCGTCGGGAGGAACCATCGTAGTGGTAGTGATGTCCTCTTGGCCGATGTCCTCCGTCAGCGCTTCGCGAACAAGCTTTCTAAGTCTCCTGATCATAGAGAGTCCCCTCCTGCCTAAGTACACGATATTAGCACGCGTTTCGGCCGAAAAGCGAGTCGAACGCAGGTAGGATCGAGGGCCTCAACGGAACCGGGACGGCCCGTCCTTTGGCGTCGCAGAGCCTACACGAGCCGGGGTCGTCGCGTACCTGAGTACTCCCCAGTTTGGTTCTATGTAGGTGCGTAGACCAATCTAGCGATGGCCATAGCAACGGTGGTTCGTCCGATGAATTCGATGAAGTGGTTTCCTGTGGCGGCGAGGGAGAGGGCTCTGTTCTCGGCGGTGTTTGCTTTGAGTTGTTCGCCGAAGTCTTTGGTTTCGGCGAAGGCGCCGAAGGCGCACAGAAGAATGAAGGCAAGCATGACGATGATGAAGTGCACAGCGGTGCGCTGGCGGGAGGTGAGTTTCACTTCGTCCATGCCGAGCCCCCATTTGCGGTTCTTCAGATCTCGAAACATCATTTCAGTCCACCAGCGCTTCGCGTAGATGGATGTGATGGCCCGGGCCTCGCGATCTTCAATGTTTGTAATGAGATACCACGGCTCGTCGGCCTCCCAACCGAAGACGGTGACCAGCCGAAAGGGCGTCTTGTTGTCGGCGTCCTTTTCTCCCATCGTGCCCCAGCCCCAGTCTTTGGGGCGATAGCCTCGCCGTATCCCCAGTTCGGGGAGGGTGCCGATGTGGTGCTCGGTTTCGACCCAATGATTCTTGGACAGACGCTGCACAAAGCACCATCCCCAGTTTGTGACATCGCGTATCCAGCGCTCGTTTCCGAAGCCCCGGTCGGCCACGATAATCGGAGTCACGCCGGGCGGACACATGGCGTGCAGGTCTCGCAGAATCTCTCGTTCAGCTTGGATGAGAGCCCCTTCACTTTCCGTCCCGAATTTGGTCGAATCGATGGAGATGGCGTGGAACGGCATAGAGCGGCCGTCTTGGGGAATGGAGAGAACCAGTTGTTCGAAGGCACCGCGATCCGTCCAATCGACCAGGACCAAGGGCCGTCGGTCTTGGCCTCGCAGGATGTTGAACAACGCCTTGGCAATGGCGAAGGCTTCCACCTGCTCATTGCCTAAGAAGCGATCCACCCTTTTAATACGGTGCTTTGCGAGTGCCGGGCCATCCATGGCGCGTCCCAACGCCAACACGCCGACCCCTTTCATCTTCATGGCTCCTGCCGCGATATGGGCCAGCGTCTTGCGTCGCGACCGTCGCACCTCTTGCAGATTCCGGTCGAACCACTTCATAATCTTGCTCGGGCCAAACATGAAAAATCCTCCTGCTGACGACGGTTTTGGTCGACTTTCGCCAGTATACAGGTCGGAAACTCGTGTTTGGCCCTTATTCATGCACCTATCGCAAAACTGGGGATCACTTAGCGCGTACGGAGAAGATTGGCCCGCCGCAGGCTATATGCTATGCTACGCGCCTATGGAATTACTCCTTCACTTCGTGCTTCTTGCTGCGGGCGTGGCGATTCTCGTCAAGTCCGCGGATTGGTTTACGGACGCCGCCGTGGAGGTCGCCCGGCGGCTTCGGATACCGGAGATCGTCGTAGGCGCGACTATTGTCAGTCTCGCGACGACCCTGCCGGAATTCGCGGTATCCTTCACCGCGGTTATTCAGAATCACGTTGAGATGGCTGTCGGCAACGCCGTGGGCTCGACTATCTGCAACGTGGGCTTGATCCTAGGCGTCTGCGCGCTGCTGTCGCCCATGGGCGTAGAACGCCGGGGCTTTCTCAACAGCGGCTTGGGACTGCTGGCGCTGGCGGGCATTTTCGGCGCGCTCGGATACGTCTTTCCTGAAGGCAGCCGCTGGACGGGCCTCGTCATGGTGTCCTGCCTGGGCGTCTACCTGGTAAGCGTCGTCCGCTCATCGATGAAGTATCGCGCCACGTCCACCGAGGCCGAAGACGCCGCGGAGGCCATGGGCACCGGCCGGATTGTGGCCTTGTTTGCCGTCGGAGCGGTGGGCGTAGTGCTGGGCAGCAAGATGATGGTTCACGCGGCGGAGCAACTCGCCTTGTTGATGGGCGTGTCGAAGCTGATTATCGGACTCACGGTCGTCGCCGTGGGGACCTCGACGCCTGAGCTTGTGGTCAGCCTGGCGGCCATCGCCAAGAAGCGCCGGGGCTTGTCGATTGGCAACATCATTGGAGCGAATATCCTCAACCTAGCTTGGGTGATCGGGGCATGCTCCCTCGTGAGGCCGCTGCCGCTCGTCCGTCAGACGCTGATATTCGACATCCCGGTGATGTTGTTCCTATCCGTGCTCCTCCTGCTCTTCGGACTGACGGGAAGCAGGTTGAGCCGTTGGGAAGGCGGCGTCCTGTTCGCTATCTACTTGGCGTATCTGACAACCGTGTTCACCGTGTTTCGGACGGCGGCCGCGTGAGGTCGGCCAACGCGGCGTCGGTAAGCGCGCCGCGAGACGCCGATGCGGCGAGGGCGGCATACTTGGCCAGGACGCCGCGCGCATAGCGCGGCTTCGGGGGCTTCCATTTCGCCAGACGCGTGCGCATCTCCGTGTCGGCGATATCAAGGGTGATGCTGCGGTTCTCAGCATCGATGATAATGTTGTCCCCATTCTTCACCACGGCGATGGGGCCGCCGGCCTGAGCCTCGGGAGTAATATGGCCCACGACAAAGCCGTGGCTGCCGCCTGAGAAGCGGCCGTCGGTGATCAGGGCAACATCTTTTCCGAGTCCGCGTCCGATGAGGGCCGAGGTAGGGGCAAGCATTTCACGCATTCCTGGGCCGCCCTTCGGCCCCTCGTAGCGGATTACCACGACGTGGCCCTTCTTGACGGTGCCGTCCAAGATGCGCGCCAGGGCCTCCTCCTCCGAGCGGAAGACGCGTGCTTTACCGGCGAAGCGGGTGCCCTCTTTGCCGCTGATCTTGGCTACGGCCCCCTCGGGCGCGAGGTTTCCGTAGAGCACGACGAGGTGGCCCGTCTGCTTCACGGGATTGCTGAAAGGCCGGATGACTTGCTGGCTCTTGGGATACGCCTTCACGCGGGCCAGATTCTGCTTCAGTGTCTTGCCGGTGACGGTGAGGCAATCCCCATGGAGTAGTCCCGCCTTCAGCAGCATATTCATGAGCGGCGTGACGCCGCCGATCCTGACGAGGTCGGCCATGACGTGCCGCCCGCTAGGTTTGAGGTCGGCAAGCACGGGCGTGCGCTTGCCGATGCGGGCGAAATCGTCCAGCGAGAGTCTGACGCCGACGGTGTGGGCCATGGCGAGCAAGTGGAGCACGGCGTTAGTCGAGCCGCCCAAAGCCATAACCACCGTCACGGCGTTCTCGAAGGCCTTGCGCGTCATGATATCGCTCGGGCGGATCCCCTCATTGATGAGGTCCATGACAGCGGCGCCCGCCGCGGCGCAGTCGCGCTCCTTCGCGTCGGAAACGGCGGCCTGGGCCGAGCTGTTGGGCAGGCTCATCCCGAGGGCCTCGATGGCACAGGCCATGGTGTTCGCCGTATACATCCCGCCGCAGGCGCCCGGGCCGGGAATCGCGCAGGCTTCGATAGCGTGGAGTTCCTCATCCGATATCTCGCCCCGCGCATGCCGGCCCACGGCTTCAAACACGGAGACAATGTCTACGGGCTTCCCCTGATACTTGCCGGGCATGATGGTGCCGCCGTACACGAACACGGCGGGCCTATTCAGGCGTGCGATGCCCATCATGCATCCGGGCATATTCTTATCGCACCCGCCGATGGCCACCAATCCGTCGAAAGCCTGGCAGCCGCCGACGGTTTCCACCGAATCCGCGATGACTTCACGTGACACTAAGGAGTACTTCATCCCTTCCGTGCCCATGGCGATGCCGTCGGAAATGGTGATGGTGTTGAAGATGATGCCTTTGCCCCCGGCGGCCTCGACGCCCATCCCCACGTGCTTCACAAGGGAGTCGATGTGCATATTGCAGGGGGTAACCATGCTCCAAGTCGAGGCGATGCCCACCTGCGACCTGGCCATGTCGGCCTCATCGAAGCCAACGGCGCGGAGCATGGCGCGGCTGGGAGCCCGTTCGAGGGGCCCCGTGACGGCGGTGGAGTAATGGCGATGGAGCGACGGCTTTTTCATGGATGGCCTCCCGGACACAGCTTCCCGGCGCCGGCGTCGGCTCCGGCGCCTTACCATGACAACGCCGCTGATAGGGCCGCTATTTCTTGCCGGCGGGGGCCAGGTAGACGGCGAACTCGTTCTCGCCATCCACGCGCAGGAGGCGATCCATGGCGTCTTGTTCATACGCCGCGATGGCGCACGTGGCATAGCCCATGGCCTCACAGGCCAGGTAGAGGTTCTGGCAAGCGTGGCCCGCGTCGAGAAGGATCAGCTTGGGCGCTTCGAGGGGATAACGCCACTCGCAGCGGTAGGGAACGCATGTCCAGATGAACGTCACGGGAGCTTCGCCGACAAAGGCCTGCCCGCAGGCGGCTTCGGCAAGTTGCGCCGACACGTCCTCGCCGTCGAACTCGAAAAGGAGCCGGTGCCCGCACGGCAGGTAGCGAAACACGCCTTTCGCGAGTCCGCTGACGCGATTCGCCACGACATACGTCTCAAGCGGATGGCGCGCGCCGCCGGAGGGCACCGTACGGAAGCTGGCGTAGCCGTCACCGACGACTTCCTGGATGCCTTGCGTGGCCCATAGGAGGTAGGAGAGGTTCTCGAGCGGGATGTCCTCGGCGGCGAATTGCCGGCGACTCCGGCGTTGGGACACGCAAGCGTTGATATCACGTTCCGTCAAGACAGCGGCGTCCGGCTCAGGGAGCTGGATGATCTCGGCATCTTCCACAAAGGGCTTCTGGAGGGGGGGCGCACCGGCCCCCTTCTGCTGATCGGACATCAAGTCCTGTTGCGGCAGCAGTTTGTGCAGGCCAAACTGCGACTTGATCAACTCGCGGCGGGATTCCCTAGACGGCATACTTCCGTTCCTTTCAGCCCGGCGAACGCTACGAGGCGGCCGGGTGACTTACACAGACGGCGGCTCCAAGACAGCCCCCTGCGCCGCACTGGTGACGAGGCGTTCATAGCGCGACAGCCAGCCACGGGAGAATTTCGGGGCGGGCCGCTGCCAGGCCGCGCGGCGTTTTTCGAGTTCCTTCTCGTCGACGAGCAGATCGAGGCGGCGGGCCGGTAAATCCACCTTGATGGAATCACCATTCCGGACGAGGGCGATGGCTCCCCCTTCGGCGGCCTCCGGCGAGACGTGCCCGATACTCAGGTTACGGGTGCCCCCGGAAAAGCGGCCGTCGGTAACGATGGCAATCTTGTCGCCCAGGCCGCAGCCGGCCACGGCCGCCGTCAGCGCGAGGGATTCGCGCATGCCGGGCCCGCCCTTCGGGCCTTCGTAACGCACGATTAGGACGTCGTTCGGCGCCACTTTGCCTTCGAGCAGATACGCCATGGCGGCGTCCTCGTTGTCGAATACACGCGCCGTGCCGGTGAATTGCTGCATCGCGGGGGAGACGGCGCCCTGCTTGACGACTGCGCCGTCGGGCGCGAGCGAGCCCTTGAGGACGGCGATGCCGCCTTCCTTGGCGACGGGGGCGTCGAGGGTGTGAACGACTTCGGGGGCGCCAACCGGAGCGGCTTCACAGATCTGGGCGATAGTCGCGCCGCTGCACGTCTGGCAGTCCTTGTCCAACAGCGGGGCCAATGCTTTGAGCATGGACGGGATGCCCCCGGCCCAATCGAGATCCTCCATCATGAACTCGCCGCCGGGCCGTAAGGAGGCAAGTTGAGGCACTTCGCGGCTGAGCCGATCGAAGGCTTCAAGCGTCACGTCCACTTCGGCCGCGTGGGCGATGGCCGGGATATGGAGCGTCGTGTTGGTGGAGCCGCCGAGGGCCAGATCCACGCGAATCGCGTTCTCGACGGCGCCCTTCGTAACGATGGCGCGCGAGGTGACGCCTTGGCGCACAAGCTCAACCACCCGCTCACCGGCTTCCTGAGCGAGCCGCGCCTTCTTCGCCGTACCGGCGAGGGCGCACGCCGTGCCGGGCAGGCTCATGCCCATGGCCTCCGTCAAACAGGCCATCGTGTTCGCGGTGTAAAGTCCCTGGCAAGAGCCTTCCCCGGGGCAGGCCTCCATCTCGAGTTCGGCGGCCTCTTCGGCGCCGAGCTTGCCCGCCTGACACAGGCCTACGGCCTCAAAGGTATCGCGGACAAGCGAGAGCCGACGGCCGCTGTGACGCCCGGAGCGCATCGGGCCCGCCGTGACGACGATGGACGGGATATCGAGCCGGCACGCCGCCATGAGCATGCCGGGCGTGATCTTGTCGCAATTCGTGAGCAGCACGAGTCCATCAAGCTGATGTGCCTGAACAATGGACTCCACCATGTCGGCGATCAGTTCTCGGGAGGGCAGCGAATAGTGCATGCCGGAGTGGCCCATGGCAACGCCGTCGCAAATGCCCGGCACGCAGAAGAGAAACGGCGTGCCGCCGCCGCTGCACACGCCCCATTCAATCTTGCGTTCGAGGGCGCGCATGCCGATGTGGCCTGGCACCAGATCGGTGAAGCTGGAGCACACGCCGATAAAAGGCTTTTCCATCTGCTTGGGCGTGACGCCGGTGGCGTACAAGAGCGCGCGGTTGGCCATGCGCTCGAGGCCCTTCTTGGCTTGATCACTTCGCATAAGTATTCCTCCTGATCGCCGGCTTCTGGCGGGTGGTACAGGGTGGTTAGGGGATCATTATCGCGTATGACCACACACACTTCAAGGACTGCGCCGCTCACGAAACGCGGACGGGGCCTCATTCCTGGCGCAGTCATGCGTATGGAATGCGCTACGCGGGAAGCGCTCGCAGCGGGTGAAGGGCGGTGGCCCACAGCGGAACTCATGGAGTCACGGATCCTTCTTCCAAGGCAAGTCTGGCGGAGAAGCCAGGAGCAATCCCAGCCCGGCGCATCTTACGTCTTGGGTGTCCTTTTGGAGAAGCGGCCTGAGATCCCAGCGCTTGTTCTTCTCGGAGATCTAGCCATACTCAAAGAAGATCCCTCGTAGAGTCGTGAGTGGATGAATGCCCGAGATTCGTTATCCCATGATCGCCCCTCCGAGCACTTGACGACAACGCCCCGGCTTGCTTACGTCGGTTACGGTCATTCGGCGGGCATCGGCCTACCTAAAGCTCCATTACGCGCTGCAGGAATCTTCCTGCCTCTTCTTCGTCTATGTCAAGAACTGGGGAAAGGACAAGATCGTTAATGACTCTACCCTCGAACTGAGATACTCCACGTGAGTTGCGACCCGCCCAGTGTCGAAGGAGAATTGTGCCAGCGAGAAGGTCTTTTTGGAACATCGAGACAAGCACAGTATTCACGATACGGTCAGGATCGACACCTACAAAGTAGAACATGAAGACCGAGTGTTCTCTCGTAAGGAATTCAAGCATCTTGTCCAGGTTGTAGGCCTTCGGATTCGAATTGAGTATCATGATCTTCGTTTTCACGTCCGTTTCGGTCTCGAACAAATCGAAGCGCCTATGGTAGTCGCCCAAGGTGTTGTCTGTCTTGAACGCCGGAATCCCACGGCTTCCCACTCTAAGGGCCGTAATGAGCTCCTGCCGCAGCCCATCATCTTGTCCTGCGATCAGATACTCGATGATTCGGCCGCGCACATTCACATTCTCAATCAAAGCAGCAAACAAGATCTCTGTCTTGAACTCGTCTACCCTTGAATCAAGCTCTGCTTTGAGGGTCGCGTGTTCGGCTGATTGGGAGAACAGAACGGCACGTCTTGGCGCAGCTAGAATGGCGGCTCTCGCATCGTCATCGATAACATACTTCCTCCCAGACGGACGTATGTTGTTGGTCGCCTCGACAAGCCGCGGGAGGTTCCCTTCGAATCCAATGTCGGCATGAATCGCATAAAGCCTTTCAACGTTTTCGGCCGTGTTCTCAATTCCCTCGAACTCTCGAACGATATCCGAGCCGTTGAAGCTACCGCGTATGTTGTCTTGGCGAAGTTCCTGCGAACTATGACTGATCTTCCTCAAGAAGGTTGTGTTGCCGAGGAAACAGTAGTTCTTTTCCGGCGTGACAAGGCAGACTATGAATGGACGATCGTCGTATTTCCGCAAGTTTGATAGCGAAAGCACGGTATTCCCAAAGGAGCGCGATGTGGATGAACTGAAGCGAACCGCAAAGGCGGAGCAGTAGTAGACAGAGCGGTCTTTAGTAAGTCCAAACTCATCCTTGACGATCTTCGACAGCTTTGCCTTGTCGTTGATTCCGTCGTTACGCTCAACCAGAGAAAACAGACGAGCCAAGACGCTATTCATCAAACAGTTCCATGGTCTCCTCAGTACACGCGGCCCCCAGCGAGCGACGGCTCGGACCGTTCAAGCTGTTTCTTTCCCAGAACACGGCGCCCGAGTAACCTTGGATACTCTTGTCCGACTCAGCCTTCTGCAGACGTTTCATTGCCCAGCAGCAGTATTCACGGTTAAGTTCAATTCCACAGAACCGCCGGCCCAGCTTTCTGGCTACGACGGCTGTAGTGCCGCTGCCCAGAAAAGGATCCAAGACCACGTCGCCCGCCTGAGAACTGGCGAGCACGAGCTTGGCAATGAGCTTCTCGGGTTTCTGGGTGGGGTGGTCCGTGTTCTCCGGCATCGACCAAAAGGGGACTGTGATGTCGGACCAGAGGTTGGACGGATACGTTAATCGGTAATTCCCGTTTCGGCTCGCCTCCCAGTCTTTTGGCTTGCCATCTTCAGTGCGGTACGGGGCAATTACGCGCCGCCTCAGCTTGACGTCGTCAACGTTAAAATGGTAGTCGCCTGTGCGTGTTGCGAACCAAATGTCCTCTGTATTGTTTTTCCAGTTCGTTCTCGCTCCGCGCCCCTTCTCCCGTTCCCACGTGATCCTGTTGCGCACGAGGAAGAAGCGATCTAGAACGGGAAACACTAGAGTGGATGTTTTCCAATCACTACAGACATATACGGAGGCCCTTGGCTTAAGAGCTGGAAGGAGTGCTTGCAAGAGTTCTGAAAACCACAACGCATAGTCCTCAGCGTCTCTAGCGCGAAACAAATGGCCGTTGTAGTCCTTTGTCAGATTGTATGGGGGATCAAGGACAAGAAGATCGACGAATTTCTTAGGCAGAAAACGAGCAGCTTCCCATAGATCCTGACATATTACGCGGTTAATGACATCTTGGGATCTTGCGGCGGCCTTCAGGTACAGAAGCTCTCTCGATAACTCTTCCAGCTCGGATGTAGAGCATGTCAATGTCCTGTTGCGTGGCGCTCGCCTCTTCATGTCCTGCTCAACTCCAACGAAAGCCGGCCTCGCCTGCATAGAGTGCGGCATTCGGATGTCTCTTTCCGCATAGGCACATCACGGAAGTGCGTCACAGTCCTCCAAGCGGAATTCCAACAACAGCTGCGGCTAGTCATCCTGCTTGAACGAAGCATATCAATGAAGAGGACGACGGGGCAAACACTCGCACTAGCCGAGATCTCCCGCCTTGATTCTCAAACGATCTCTCTGGTCGCGAGGAAATGCGGCGAGCACTTACGGCGCTTATGCAGCACGCACCGGAGGCCCATGGCGGGGGATCACTCGGGCACGCGTATAGTTCTGGACACCGTTGCCGTGTTGGCGGCGGCATCGGTGACGGAGAAGATGATCTCTTGGAGGCCCGGAGGCAGGTCCTCGTCGCGCTCCCAGGTGATGACGCCCTGTTCCGGGTCGTATTCCATAAGCAGCCAGAGGTCGCCGCAGGTTACGGTGATATCGCTGACGCCGCTACCGACATCGCTGACGTGTGCACGGATGCGGGGGCGGCGGGACTCGGCCGTGGCGCCTTCGGCCGGCGTGATGTCGGAGATCGTCGGCGGCACGTCGTCTTCCATGACGGCGAAGACGCCGAAGTCTCTCGTGGCGAGGACGAGCCGGCCGTCCTCGCGCTTGGCGCCTTGTTGGCAATACCAATGGCTCCCGCTCGCGCGGTAGAGATGCAGCCGCTCCGGGCGCTCCGCATCTTCGGGGATGGGCAGCGACACGTCCACAGGCGTGTCAATGGGCGTCGCGTCAGGCCAAAGGCGATAGGGCCTTCCGAGCATCCGAATCCGCGATGGCGGCACGGCCGGCGGCATATCAACGCGGGTGAATAGCGTGCCGTACGGCGACTCGGGCGCAACGCTGAGGCGAAGGGCACCGAAATCGACGCTGCGCGCGGGGTCGCCGCGATGGAAAACCACCAACTCGCGCTCATAGAGCGGCAGGTCCGGGTGGCACACGCCGAGCACGGCCCATCGCGTGTCGTCGGACGGCCGGTAGCCGGCGCGGAAGGTATGATCGTCGACCCGCTGGAAGATCCCGCCAGAAGCTGGCGGCGGCGCGTCGATTTCGAGCACGGGCGTTGCTTCCTCCGGCTCGGAGAACGAGGCAGTGATAATGAGCCAGTCGCCCATGCACGCCAGGCTCACCGAGGCCCCTTCGCTGGACGTCTTGCGCACATCAGACGTCGATGGCTCGTCGTTGGCCGGCTCCGGGCGCAGTGGAATGGCGATGACTGACTGGTTCCCCGCGAAGTCCTCGATTTCCATGCGAATCTCAACCGGCTCGCCGGGCACATCGAACCACCCGTCTCCAGGCGACTCCTGATATACCTCGCACACGTTGCCGGGCCAGCGCCACTGGACGAAAAACCGGCCGCGATCAAGCAGAAAGGGATGATACGACACGGCGGCATTGCGGTGATTCTCGTAAGAAAGGCGATCCATGCGGGTGGCAAAGCGCTCTTCATCGCCGCAAAGCGTGCGCAACACGCGGACACCGAGTTTGATCGCGCCGCCGTCGGCGGGATCGATCATGTCCATCCCGAAACCGACGCTTCCGGCCGCGTAAACCGGATCGCACGTGTATTGCCCCGGCGCCGTCCGGCGCGCCGTGCGCACCACCGGGCGGAGGTCGCCGTCAACGCGGGAGTCAGGGCCGTCAGGCACAACAACGATCTTGCGAATCTCGGGCGCAACGGCGTCGGGCCACGTGACGCCGAGGAGGCGCGGATTGACGGGGCGTTCGGCGGTGTC
Organism: Candidatus Hydrogenedentota bacterium; assembly: GCA_963674865.2. Lineage (GTDB taxonomy): Bacteria > Hydrogenedentota > Hydrogenedentia > Hydrogenedentales > SLHB01. The sequence continues at coordinate 263,893 of CAXXYE010000009.1, read as the reverse complement.
GCGGATCTCGTAGTGAAGGTGCGGGAAGCCAATTCCCGTGCGGCCGCTCTTCGCGACCACCTCGCCCCGTTGAACCGGAAACCGGCCTGGCTCGGGATACAGGTCCACGGTGTAGGACCTGCGCTGGTGCTGCGCCTCGCGGACATAAGCTCGCAGGTCGGGCGCGAAATCATCGAGATGGGCGTAGACAACGGTGTGGCCGTCTCGTAGTTTCAGGTAGACGGCTTTGCCATATCCCCACGGCGACACGCGGACGCGCGAGATGTAGCCGGGCGCCGCGGCATGGACATCGCGCCCGATGCCGTTGGTGCGCAGGTCGATCCCTGCGTGGAAGCGGCCCGGGCGGTACTCGCCGAAGGAAGAGGTAAGTACAGGGGGAAGATCAAGCGGCCACGCGTAAGCCCCCTCGGCGGGGGAGGCTGCGGACACGGCGATGAGGCAGACGGCAAGCACTATTCCGGCGGCGCTTCCTTTGGAAGCAGATCGCGCAGGTCGGGGTGGGCCGCGAGCGTCTTGTCCAGCTCCAGGAAGACTTGAACCGCCTCCTCATTCTCCATCGTGGAACGACAGAACTCGCTCGCCGCCTGCTCGCCCCGCTCCGCCAGGAGCCGTTCCCGAATGACGGGGCCTGCTTTGTCGAAGCCGACTTCGACGCCGGGCTTGAACTCCACCAGCTTGATGACGTGAAAGCCGTATTCGCTCTCGATGATATCGCTCATCGCTCCGGGCTGCATGGAAGCCGCCGGATCGATAAAGAATGGCGGCAGCTCGTTCGCGGGGGTCAGGCCCAGGTCGCCGCCGTTGTCACGAAACGGCCCTTCGGAAACGCTCTTGGCGACGGCCTCGAAGCTCTCGCCGGCGCGAATACGTTTGAGGGCAGTCTCGATTCTCGCGCGCGCTTCCTCCCGGGTCGTGTTGCCCTCACCCGCCGCGTTGCGCAAACTGCGGATGAAGAGCTGCTTGAGATGAAACAAATCCGGTTGGCGGAACCGATCCTTCTCCTTCTCGTAGAATTCCCGGACTTCGGCGTCGGTGACTTTGACGCCGGAAGCCTTCACCAGCTCCGCCTTCATCTTCTCGATCAGAAGTGCCTTGCGCAGTTCCCGCATGCCTTCTTCTCTGGTGGCGCCGGCCTCGGCGAGGATCTGCTCCTCAGTGATGTCCTTGTCGGAGCCGCGGGACATGCTTTCACGGAGCCTATCAAGTTCGATATCCCAGCTTTTCTGGAGTTCGGTATCCGGAATGGTAAGCCCGCGCTTCTCAGCCTCCTGATAGAGAATCTCCCGCTCAATGAGCGCGCGCATGCACTTGAGGCCAACACCCACGCGGAGGAAATCATCGGGCGCCTCTCCGGAATTGCGCATTTGGGCCATCTGGAGTTCGCCCTTGTATAGGGAGAGGAATTCTTCGGGCGTAATGTTGACCCCTTGGACCTTCGCAACAGGGCCGTCAGGCACGGACTTCTCCACCAGGTCCATATTGGCCAGATCGGGCGCCTGAGCCCAGCACGGGCAAGCGCCCAGGACAAGTGCGATTCCCATCAGGAACATACGCGCTCGCGTCATGTAGATTCTCCCGGCCCCGTCGGCCGCCTTGCCTCGCGCCGTTCAGCGCGCTGTTCGTCCAGTTCCGCCCTCTTGCGCCTCTTCCGATCACGCTGCATCTGGGCGAATTCAATCAGAGCCGCCCGGAGGATCACACGAACCAGGAAGTACACCGCGCCGTAGGTAACAATAAACGTCAATCCCGCGCGCACGGCCACTTCAAGGCCTTGGACCCCCTGCAGGAAACAGAGTCCCATAACGATAGTGGCCACCAGCACGGCCGCGATCAGCCCGAGTTTGTCCGCGTCAAGGGCCAGTACCATCTTGATCCGCTTCTCGGAATCTCGATTCTTCGGAGGCACAAGTAAATGCTAACACAGAACATAACGGGCGATAAAGAGACTACGATGGCCCCGGTGGCCGGATTACCAATTGTGCCGCGCGTCAAGTCATTAGAAGAAAGAGCGTTGGCAAGATGGGCGGCTTCACCTAATAGGTGAGCAGGTTTCAAGAGGAGAAGTCGATCAGAGGCGCCGAGTGCTCGGCACTGTCGAATCAGTCGGCGCGTGCGGGATAGGCGAAGCGGCCCTAATCCGACTCCGGCTCGGCATCGTGCGGCACGGCGGGCTTCCTCTTCCATTGTTCCCGGAAGCGGTGCTGGAACACCTTGAAGCCGTCATCGCACACTTCGATCTCGGCGAATTCGCCGCGGGGGTCGCTGCGGGCTGGTCGCTCGAAAAAGGCCCCCGTCGAGAGGTGGAGTACATCCTCGAAGCGGGGGTCGCGCACCAAGCTGAAGTGGTGGACATGGCCGCAGACGTAGAGTATGCGCCGGCCGGATGTCCCCAACACGCGCCGCAACGCCTTGGCATTGCGAAGAAGATGGGAGGAGCTGGAGACGTAGCCGTAAGTATGGGAGAGCAGCGGATAATGGGCGGCGACAATGACCTGATCGCCGCACGTGTGGAGTAGTCTGCGAAGGACCTCGATGGTCTTGAGCGTGACGCGTCCGGCCGAGCTGATGATGTTCGGGCAGGCCGTGGGCACAAGGATGATGGGCGTACCGCCGGGCAAGGTTTGCACCGAAGGATAGCCTTCCGTAGGTAGGAAGTCGCCAAAGTGGTGTTCAAACCGCTTCTTCCGGGCGGAGCGGAAGGTGTACACGTCATGATTGCCCGGCACGACGTGAATATCGAGTCCCCGGTCGCGCAGTCCGCGCACAAACGCGGCGGCCATGGCGAATTCCTCGTGCGTCGAGGTCGAGGTGAAATCGCCCGTCAGGAGAACATGCTTCGGCCCCGCGGCAGCGGCCACGTCCGCGAACGGCTCGGCCTGATCCAAGGGGAACTTGTGCCGCCGCCTGAGCATCACGTTCAAGTTTCCTAGAAAGCGCTTGTTCATGAGGCGGACGGGATTCTTGACGATCTGCCAGAAATGAAGATCGGCGATGTGAACCAGGGCGTCTATGGGCTTCTTCGACATACTTTGCTCATCCCGTCAGCGCAGAAACGCCAGCAGCGCGTCTACCCGGGCCATCCCGGCCGACACGCGGAAAGTGTCGGCGCCGGCGGCGCTGTAAACGGCCTGCATGCCCGCTGTATTGAAGATATCACGCGTGTTGGCGATCCAAAGCGGCCGGGGCGCCGTCAGGGCCCCCGCCGTGTTCACGTCGCCGATGCTGCGGATGCACGGGACATAATATGAAGCCACCCACGCCGCATCGTCGTTCGCGTCAAAGCCTTGAATATCCACAAAAGCTCGCCCCACGCCAGTGTCCACAGCTCCGGCGAGCAAACACCACAGGCCTGCCTGGCCGAGGCCGACCAAGCTGACGGTGTCCGTCAAATCGCGGCGGAATCGGAGGTAGGCTAGCGCGGTGAGGACATCCTGAACGCGGCAGGCGGCATTCGTGGGCTGGAATGTATCCATGAAATTCCCTTTCCGGCGGCGCTCGGTGAGCGCACGGGGATCATGGTGTTCCCCAACCAGAAAAGTATCGATAGCCATGACGGCTTTGCCGGCGTCGATAAGCCCTCGGACAAGCGGCCCGGGACCTCCGGCAGCGAGGTCGGCAAGGGCGGCCTTCCCTTGCCCGTGAACGATCAGCACAGCGTCCTGCGGATCCGCCTCGCTCGAGCGGTACAAAATGGCCGGGATCTTGTCGCCAACGGACTTCCGCCCGAGAATCCAGCGCTCGACAACGTATCCGTTGCGTTCCTCATAGGCGAAGCGTTCACAGGCCAGATCGTTGGCGTCAGGCACGGCGGCCCCGAGAGCATCTTCGAGGGCCGGGCCGAATTCGGCGCGGAAGGCGGCCAGGTCATTGGCGTTTCTAGGCATTGAGGAGTCTAATCTGGCGCGGTTCTCATCGATCACCGACGCGATAACGGCTTCACCATCGGAATAGCCTTCCAGCGGCCCCTCTCCGGGGAAGACGCGCAGTGCGGCATCCTCCTCGACCTGGAAGTCCGGCTCGGTGAAATTAAGCCACTTCTCCCTGTCGCCGAGGAGCCACGCGCCGAAAAACCGGTACATAGCTTCCCGGCTCGTCTGGTTGTAGTTGTGATTCGCGCGGACTTGGACGCTGGCAATGCGGTCGGCAGCGTCATAGAGCCTGTATATGCTGCGAATGGCCGGATACTCCACCCGCGGCGTCTCACGCGTCCAGTCGCCGGTAGCGGAAACCATCAGCAATGGCCGAGGAGCGGCCAGGGCGCCAATCTCCATATTCGAGTTGTCGAGCCGGAGTATTGGGGCGTTCTCGCAGAGGCAGCCGCCCTGCATGCTGCACGAGATCATGTTGACGGGCGCGGCGACCTTGATCCGCTCGTCCACGGCCGTAAGGGCGAAAGTCTGCGTCCCGCCGCCGGAAGCCCCGGTACACCCGATACGTTCGGGATCGACGTCCGGGAGTGCCTCAACCATATCGACGGCGCGGATGCTGCTCCAGAGCTGCATCGCAAAGGGATGGATGCCCCAGAGTTTCTCGCGCGCGCCGCCCCAGTTGTGTGGAAACTGGCGACTGTCGTTGTAGCCGATCATGTCGTAGCTGAAGGCAATCATGCCCATGCGCGCCAAGGTGATGCACCGGGCGGGCACGGAGCCCGTATCGCTATTTTCGAGGCGTCCTTTTTCCCAATGGCCGTGCGGGCATACCACGGCCGGGAACGGGCCGGGGCCGGTGGGCCGGTAGAGATTGCCAGTAACCAGGAATCCGGGCCTGGCCTCGAAATGGACCTTCTCGACGGTGTAGTCCTCGTGTTCGATACGGCCAAACGCGCACGTGTTAAGAGGAGTCTTCTCCGGCAACGGCCAGAGGCCCGAGGAAACCAGAATCCGCCTGCGAAGGCCCTCCGCATAGGCCTCCCACGCTTCGCGGGAGCGAAATTCCGGCATGGTGAAGACGGTACTCGTATGGCGCACGGTTTCGGCGCGCTGATCGTGGATACGCCCCGGTTGGTCGAGCACGCGCATATCACCCATCACGCCAGCGGGATCGAAGTCCGGCTCGGTGCTCAAGGCCATGGCGGCTACGTTGTCCGACAGGGCGACCTCGAGTACTGACTCCTGGATAGCGATCTCCCCGGCCTTAGCCCATACGAAGCGTCCCGTGGGCGCGTCTGAAGCAGAAATATCGAGGTCATGCCCGTTGATGGTAACCGAGGCCGGCACCGCATCCGCGACCCACACCCAGACGTGGTAGGTGCCCGGGGCGAGATCCGGCAGGCCGCGTTCGTGAAGCTCCCATGCGTCCACCCAGCACACTCCAGGGCCCTCCAGTATCGACAGCAAAGCAGCCAAGACAAGAGCGATCATAGGACTACTCCAATTCGTAGGGAGGAAAGCATACGCCTTCCTCCGTTGTTAATGAAAGCTGGGACGCTTTCTCAGAGAGAGACTATCGTGGGGCGCAAGACGGACGGAGAAAGCCCCGCGGGCGCGCCGAAAGCCGATGCTATAATCCTCGCGGCACTAGAAGCCACTTAGCCACGCACTCGATAGGTGACTCGATGACGTCAGATGAACAACGCGACCTCGATGGCCCGGTGGAGCGGCACGGGAGCAGACGCAAATGGGTCCATGTGATCGCGCTGCTCCTTGTGTTGGAGATGGCCGTTGTCTGGTGGCTTTGGCGTCACCCCGGCGAGATGTCCTTTTTCAGCTTCGATTTCTCGAAGAACACAAAGCGCTTCGCGGGGATTGACTTCGTGTGGATCGAGCCCGGCTCTTTTCAGATGGGATTGGCCGGCGAGGCCGAGGATGCCTGCGCGCTGTACGGGGGAAATGTCGGCTGGTACAGGGGAGAAGCACCGCAGCACACGGCGACGCTCTCCCGGGGGTTCTGGCTCAGCAAGTACGAAATCACCAAGGGCCAATGGCGTGAGGTGATGGGTGAAGAAGATCTCTGGCAAGGGCGAGGCTGGATACTGGGCCGCGGCCGCTCGCCCGCCGTGTACGTCACCTGGTTCGATGTTCAGGACTTCATCGAGACGCTCAACGAACGCGGCGAGGGCAAATTCCGCCTGCCCACGGAAGCCGAATGGGAATATGCCTGCCGAGCAGGCACAACCTCGCATTTCAGCTTCGGGAACGACGCGGAGAGGCTCCCCAAGCAGGCCTGGTACAAGGACAACGCCGACCTCGCGGGCGAGGAGTATGCCCACGTGGTGGGCCGGAAGAAGGCCAATCCTTGGGGACTCTACGACATGCACGGCAACGTGTGGGAATGGTGCGAGGACTGGTGGGGAGCGCCTTATTCGGAAGGTCCCGTAACCGATCCTCAAGGCCCGGATAACGGCACGGGCCGCGTCATACGGGGCGGCTCGTGGCTCAGTTTTCCGTGGGCCCTCCGCTCCTCCAACCGCAGCTCGCTCGATCCCATGATGGGCAACGCCGGTGTCGGATTCAGACTTTGCCGGGATCCCTAAGGAGAACAGCCGGGGACTTGCCGGGCCTGGTAGTATACTTGAGGTCGGACGGCCTGCCACGCGGGCGAGAGTCCGGCGGAGAGAGGATGACGGAAACCTATGAATCAACTGGTAATCATCGCTGTGTCGTCGTGGTTGGCCGGTGTGGCGGCCTTCATCGGAGGCCTCTTTGCGCGGTACGAAGGTTCGGCGGAGACGGCGGCAAAACGGGAAATGGTGCACGCCGTCGTCGCCTTCGGCGGGGGGATTCTCGTTGCCGCGGTGGCGTTCGCCCTAGTGCCCGAAGGGATGGCGGTCTTGAGTCCCGTGGCGCTCGCCATGACGTTCTGCCTTGGCGGAGTCGCCTTTTGCGCTCTAGACGCCTACCTCAGCAAACACGGCGGGCCCAAGGCCCAGTTCATGGCGATGCTGATGGACTTTCTCCCTGAGGCGCTCTCCTTGGGCGCTGTATTCGGGCACAATCACCGCCTCGGTGTCCTGCTCGCCGCGTTCATCGGAGCGCAGAACCTGCCGGAGGGATTCAACTCGTTTAGAGAGATCAAGTCCTCCGGCGTGAAGCCGCGTAAGGCCCTGATCGCGCTCCTGGCCATCAGCCCCATCGGCCCCATCGCGGGATGCGTGGGCTACCTTTTCCTACAAGGACAGGCCAAGTTGACGGCGGGCATCATGAGCTTCGCCGCCGGGGGGATCCTGTATCTTATCTTCCAGGACATTGCGCCGCAGTCAAAGATGCGGCGGCATTGGAAACCGCCCCTCGGGGCCGTCCTCGGCTTCGTTGTCGGCATGATCGGAAAACAGGTGATCGGCTGAATGAAGCACGCGCCTATCGAGCAAGGCGCTCAGCGCGGCGTCTTGCTAGCAGGGCCATGCTTGGGGATTTGGAAGTTGAACTCGGCCCATTTCCCGAGTTCGGAGCGCGCATCTATCTTGCCGTGATGGGCCTGGATGATCCGCCATGTTGTGTAGAGGCCGACGCCGGTACCTTTTCTAGACAGGAGTTCCGGCGTCTGAACACGGGAGAACTTGCGGAAGAGCTGGGAGCGGGCGTCCTCCGGAAATCCAGGTCCTTCATTCCAAACGCCAACATCGAGCCGCGCCGGGCCGCCTCGAACCTTCAAGCGCACCTCGCCCTTTTCATTGCCGTACTTAACGGCGTTCGAGAGCAGGTTGACGAGGACGATTTGCAGCAGATCAGGCGCACAGGTAATGGGCGCAGCATCCCCTTCGATGAGGCGTTCGAAACGGATACCCTTTTCCTCTATCTGCGGCATAACCATATCAATGGACGGCTCCGCTACCTCGGCCATGAAGTCGACATCGGGCTTGAGCTTCGCCCCGAACTGCCCGCTTTCGAGATGCGCCAGGTTGAGGTATTCGCCCACCATGTCCAGCAGATAGCGGCACTTCTTCACCATCCGCTCGACCTTCTGATGGTGCGCCGGCTCGAGTTCGCCGAGGTAGCCGGCTAGGAGCACGTCACCGTCCATCACCGTGGAGGCCAGCGGACTCTTCAGCTCGTGGCTCACGAATCCGAGCATCTCGAAATAGGCCTTGTTGGCTGCGTCAAGCCGCTCGATTTGGTAGGCCTTCTCCACCGTCTGGCTCAATCGATCGGCGATGGCCAGGTGAAGGCGCACGTGGTGATCGTCATACGCGTCGGGCGTGGTGGCACTGTAGAACAACACGCCTATCGACCGGCCCTCGACGGCCAGGGGGAACGTGATATTCGCTCGAACGCCCTCCCGGAAGAGCAGTTCAATATCCGGGCTGTCCGGGTGTGCCTCCAGGTAGCGGCCCAAGTCGTTGATGACGTGGGGAACGCCCGTGTCGACGACGATCTCAACGTGACTATCCTGAAGATCCCAGACATGCCCTTTTGTCATGAGCAAGGGTTTGTAGTCCGCCCGGACCCAGTGCATTACGAGGCGGTTGGCATCTTCTTCGAGAAACGCCAGCGCCAGCCGATCGCAGGGGCTGACCCAGCGGATCGAGTTGAACAAGAACTCCATCACCGCGTCGAGGGATTCTGCGGCGGCGACCTTGTGGTTGATCGTGTCTAGAACAAGCCGCTCCTCCGGGGAGCACTCCTCGTAGAGGCTCTGGAGTCCGCCCTGATCGACGTAATGCAGTGTGGTGGCAAGGTTCTTCGAGTCCCGGCGGAGACCGCGGCTCATGAATTTCAACATTCCCATGGCGAGGTCGCTGTGCGTTTCGAGGAGGCCGCGAAACACGCTATGATCCAGCACCCACAGCTCCACCGGGCCGCGCGCTTCGAGCGTGGCGGAACGCGGCTCGTCCTCAATGAGACTCATCACGCCGCCATAATCCCCCGCGTGAAGCGTGGCCACCTGGATGCGCGTGCCGTCGGCAACCTTGTTAATCACGGCCACCTCGCCGGCGCCCACAACGAACATCCACTCCCCCGGCTCACCCTCTTCGCAGATCACCGCCCCCGACGCGTAGGACTGCACCCGCATGTGCTGCTCGAGGAGTCCAAGCAAGGTGTCGTCCAGCGACGCAAAGCACTCCACGCTGCCCAACCGCTCGTGCCATGACACTCGTTGGATCATCGGAACTGGGTTCTCCCAGTGGTTGCCGCCAGACCATAGGCAGTATCCCGCACCAAGGCGGGTAATTCAAGGAGCTTTCGAGCCGGCGATTCCGTCAAACAGGGGAAGTGTGGTAAATTTGGCATTCCTGGACTACGAGCAACCTGACAGGAGGCCAAGATGAAGTTCCGTTGCACAGCTATGGTTCTTGCGCTGCTTGCGGCCGTGGGATTCGCCGCAGCCGCGGCGGGGGATGTTGAGAAAGACAAGTTTTATATGAAAGACGACGCGCTGATGAGGCGCGATAAGCCATTCAGGCTCGCCGCTATCGAGACGCCGGGGATCGCCACGCCCGGAACATCGGACGAGGACATCGCCATCGCGCTGAGGCAGGTATCCGAGGTGGGCGCGAACACCGTCTGCTTCGACCTGGATGAGCTGGATATTGAGTCGGGAAAGCTCTCGAAGGAGACTCGGGAAACGCTCGACAGGCTCATCGAGGCCTATGTCTACCGCCGAATGGGAGCCATCTGCCGCATCTCCGGCGCCATGCTGGGCGCGGATGAGCACGAGCGACTGAAGAACGTGGGCGCCGTGGCCAAGGCGCTGAAGAAAGAGCGGCGCATTGTTTATTGGATTGACGGGCCGGACGCGGGCAAGTTGGCCGCGAAATTCCATAGGAAGGCGCGAAAGCTTGTGGTTATCGCGCCGGAAGGCGGCCACATCACCGCGGTTCCGAAGGCGCCAGCCGATACCGAGAACCGGGAGTTCCTGCTGGTAGGCAAGATGCCGAGATCGATCAGCGCCGACCTCCATTTCGTCTTGCCCGACAAGCCGGAAAATTACGCCACCCTCGATAAAGCCAATGAAGATCCCGCGGAGAAGGAGCCGTGGGAGCCCGACAATTCGGTTCTCACGGAACAGGAGCGTGCGGAGGGGTGGATCGCCCTGTTCGACGGCAAGACCTTGGACGGCTGGATTATCACGGGTGAACAGGACGGATTCCGGGTGAAAGACGGCGCTATTGAATGGGCCAAGCGAGGCGGGGAAACCATCCGCACGCGCGATCGCTACGGCAATTTCATCCTCAGGATCGAATGGAAGATCGAAAAAGACGGCAACAGCGGCATCTTCCTGCGCGCGCCCCGGGCCAACCGCTCATCCAAGATCGGTATGGAATTCCAGTTGCAGGGCGACCACGGCAAGGAGCCCACCAAGACGAGCACGGGCTCGATCTACAGCGTCGTAGCGCCTGCAAAAGACGCCACCAAGCCTGACGACGAGTGGAACACGCTTGAGATAACGCTGGACGGCCCGAAACTCAAGGCCGTACTCAACGGCGAGGTGATTCAAGACTTGAACTTGGATGACGATGATGAACTAAAGGTGCGGCTGCGCCGCGGCTTCATTGGACTTCAGGATCATGGACGCCACGTGGCATTCCGTAACATCAGGCTCAAGAAGCTCTGAGAGCTTATGAGGACAGCGGTGGTATCCGGAACAGGGGACACGTAGTCGCGCCGGGGACGGCGCTTGGAACATGTCCCCTTTTCCTGCGATATTCGTTCACATCCTCTGGGAGAATGGGGAGCGTCAAGGAGGAGATGATTTGCACTGCGCACTGATCGCCCTACAACTCTGGTCGGCCGCACAGATAACGGATGGGGCCGACGACCCGCGCGGCCCGGCTACGGAAGCCGATTACGTGGTGCTCAGGGCGGCGCAATTGGAGTGCACCATAGGGAACAACAAATCCCTGGGCGAGCACCGCGGCGGATACAACGGCGTCTTCGCGATGCGTGCGCCCGGCCAGGAGGAGTCGCCATTCGTGGCGGATTACGCCGGGCTCAATCTCGAGCATTTCTTTGACGGGCGCGTACCGGAACGCGACCGCAGCATCTTCATGGAGCCGCGGCACGCCGCCATGACGACGCACCGCGTCAGCGACACGGCCGTCGAGCTCTACCAGCCGCCCACGAGCCATTACGGCATGGAAAGCTGGACGCGCTTCGAGTTGAAGGAGCCTTATTACATCGACTTCACGTTTCGCTGCATCCCGCGAAAAGACGTGTTCGAGGGCGGTTTTTTTGGAGTCTTCTGGGCCTCCTATATCAACGCGCCCATTAACAAGAGCATGTACTTCCTGGGGCCCGGGGCGTCACTCGAAAAACCTCACTGGCTTCAGTTGTGCACGCAGGCGCATGATCGAGACAGCACCGTCCGCCACGAAAGCGATCCCGACGCCATCGCGCTGCCGGGAAAGAACGCATCCTTGTTCGACAGCCTGTCGCCGCTGCGCTATTCCGAGCCGTTCTTCTACGGCCGGTTTCGAGACATGGCGCTGATCTATATCTTCCACCCAGGCCCGAACATCCGGTTCGCCCATTCTCCGTCGGGCGGGAGCTCAACAAAGGCCGGGGATGATACCAATCCGGCCTGGGACTTCCAGATGATCGTGCCGGACTACGCGGTGGATCAGGAATATTGCCTCGAGAGCCGGCTCGTGTACAAGCCCTGGGCCGGCCGCGCCGACGTCCTCGATGAAGTGAGGGCGTACCTGGGAAGCGAATGATCCACGCGCCTGGCGAGTCTCGTGCCATCCGAGGCCCGGCGAAGGGCGGCTTCCGGCGATCACTGCTGGCGTGGTACCGGCGCACCGCGCGCGATCTTCCCTGGCGCCGAAAACCTGAGCCTTACAAGGTATGGATCGCCGAGATCATCTTGCAGCAGACGCGCGTAGAGCAGGGGCTGCCTTACTACGAGCGCTTCATCGCCTCGTTCCCCACCCTCAGCGCGCTGGCCTCGGCCGAAGAGGATGCCGTCCTGAGAGTGTGGGAGGGCCTGGGCTACTACCGCCGGGCAAGAAACCTCCACCGCGCCGCGAAGGTGCTCGCAGAGCAATATGAGGGGCGCTTCCCGACAACAGCCCGCGAATGGATGGCCCTGCCGGGCGTGGGCAGGTACACCGCCGGAGCCATCGTAAGCATCGCCTTCGGCGAGCCGGCGCCGGTGCTCGACGGCAATGTCAAACGCGTTCTGTCGCGCCTGCGAAACATCACTTCCTGCATTGACGACACCGCGACGGAGCGGGCGCTTTGGGATGAGGCGGCGGCGCTTGTCCCGCGGAACGCGCCCGGCGACTTTAACCAGGCGATGATGGAACTGGGCGCACGGATCTGCACGCCAAGGGCGCCGCAATGCGCGGCGTGTCCCGTGGCGCGGCACTGCGCGGCCCTCGCGCTGGGCGTGCAAGAGGAGCGGCCGGTGCGCCGCGCGAAGAAGTCCATCCCTCGACAGGAGGCCGTGGCAGCGATTGTAATGAAGAACGGGCGCTATCTCATGGCGAAACGCCCGAGCGACGGATTGCTGGCGGGGCTGTGGGAGTTTCCTTCGGCCGAGGTCCGCTCGGGCCAATCCCACGAGGCGGCCCTCATCCGGGGCATGAAGGTACTACTGGGCATCGACATCGAGGTGGCCGGGATGCTGGGCGTCATGAATCACGCCTATTCCCACTTCCGAGTCAACCTGAGCGCATACCGCTGCGTCCATATCGGCGGAAAGCCCATCCCGGCCTTCCACACGCAAGTGAAATGGATCTTGCGGCACGATTTCGGGCAGTACGCTCTGCCCAAGATTGCCCGGGAACTGCTGCCGCTGCTCGGATCGCGGACAGGTAAGCGATAGGGCGTTCCCCCCCCCCACGTCGAGGTTATAAGTAGTGCCGCACAAACTGCTCGGACAGCTTGGCTACGGTGGCACAACAGGGGAACTTGTCGGGGTACGGCAGATACTCGACGTGGCCATCGCTGAATAACACGTTGATGCCGACGTTGTCGAGAGTAGTGTTCCCAAGGTTGACAGCGAGAAACTCCCACATCTTGGGGATGTCCGATTTGCCGAGATGCTCTTCGAGAGAACGGAGGAAATACTCGTTGCCCTGTGGATCGCTAGCTACGAGGTGGTTTCTGTCCGTCCACACGAGTTCGTCCTTATTCTCCGGATTGATCAAGGTGTGCCAGTAGGCCTCAAATTCGTCTTCATTGCTGACGGTATAGCAGAGCTCGGTTACATACCGCTCGCCTTCCGATGTGTTGACGGTCTTGTGGTAGTTTCTGCGGCACTCGTCGCGGCCAATACGCCGCGCGTTGTTTGCGTTCAGAACCAGGGCATTGTCTGCGACGCGGCCGATGTGATCCTGACGAAAGGCTTCGGACGTGGCCACCGCCTTCGCCTTACGGGTCGCCTTCGTCAGCGTACTCGCGTACATTGCCATGAGGATGCTGATGATGGCCATCACGACAAGCAGCTCGATCAGACTGAATCCATCGCGTCTCTTATGCATAACAGCCAAACCTCTTGATCGGCGCTTCCTCAGGTACCTAATGAGAGTATACATTGCAACGGATCAAATAGAAACCGGGCGGACGGACTGAGGGTAGCGCTGCACGACGGGCCAAAGCGCGGGACGCCGGCCGAGATGCTGTGTTACTATCCACGCGTTTCCCATACCAAGGTACGCAAACTGAACATCAAAAAGGAGTCCGAAGCCCTTGTACCTCATCGGCACGTATTTCCTTACAGTAATAACGCTATGCGGCATCGATATTCACGTTGCGCCCCCGCTGGAAGCCGACGCGCCGCCAATGCGCTACGTCTGTGGCCTTGTTGAGGCTGCAGGCGAGTCTCTCGTAGGACAGGCCTCTGTCCATGTCGCCACCATCGAGTCCTTTGGAAGCTCGGCGGATCTGACGGCGAATGTCCCCGAGACGTCGGAGGGCTTCGCATTGTGCCCCGTACCTGAGGAGCAGGCGGTGTACGTTGTTGGAAGAGACTGGCACGGCGCACTTTACGGGATGATTTGGCTGGCGGAACGCCTCGCTATCGAGGGCGCGGCCGCTCTCGAACGGCAGGACGCCCGGGCGCCTGCATTCCGATACCGCGATCGCGTGGACCTCGGCGCCAATACGCCCGCACCCGAGAGAGGCCCCCAATCCGTATTCGAACTGGATCTGCGCCACACGTGCAACGCGCGCAATATTGTCTCGGCCCGCTCCTACATCTACCTCGACGAGGTGGATCCACGGCTCGTCACGGGCGTGGAAAACCATCGACGGACAGTCGATGCACGTCGCGCGGCACTGAGGGAGCAAATTGCAGCGCTCAAGGCCTGGGGCTTGGAGCCGGTATCGGGATGCGGGCCATTCCTGGACATCGGCGACATCGACAAGGTGATCGAGGTGTTCGGTGAGGAGGTTAGCGAGGACGGCCTAACGCTGTCGCCGGCCTTGGACAAGCCGTGGGAGATTTGGCAGGCGTACCAGCGACTGTTTCTGCGCGACTTTCCGGAGATAGGCGGCCTCCGCGCCAGCATGCAGGATTTCCCGCAGCGCTATCAGATCGCGGCGGCCCGCGGCCCAAAGGCGGAGGCCCTGGGGCCTGTGGGAGGCTTCCAGCGTATGGTCGAGCGCGCCTACGATGTGGTCGTAGACGAGTTCGGGAAGCGGATGATTATCACGTCGTGGGGCAATCCGCCCGACACGTATCCGCTGAATGATCCCCAGGCGCTCCGCACGATCTTCGAGAACATCTCCCCACGAAACATCTGCCTCCAGAACAATCATTGCGAGCACGACTTCTACTTGCCCTCTCCTTTCAACGACAACTTCGGCGTAACGAACATCCCGCAAGGGATCATGATACAAATGGATCGGGAATACGAGGGGCAAGGCTACCTTCCGGTGTACATCGGCCCCCGAATACGGGATGACATGAGCCGCTGCCGCCGGCTCGGCGCGACTGAAACGGCCGAGGGGCGCATGTGGTACAGCAAGAATTTCTATGAGCCCCTATCATGGACACGCTGGAACCTCTACGCCTGGTACCGCGCCTGTTGGGAGCCCGAGGGCGACCCTTGGGAATGGGCGCGCGACAGGGCCGTGATCGAGTTCGGGCCCGAGGGCGCGGAGCCGCTCGCGGATGCACTCATGATGACGCAGGAAATCGCGCGCCGCACCTTCTATGTCAATGGCTTCTCGAGCCGGAAGCGGGACGCCTACGCCATTACGCACCGCAAGTGCTTCACCGACGGCCGGCACTACTACCAGATCGTCAAGGACCCACACGGCGACGCGTACCGCGACAATCACGTGCGTGGGAAGGTGCCGCTGCTTCTTGCAGAAGCCGAGGAGACGCGGGCACTGAGCGCGGCGATGATCACCCAGGCCGAGGCGGCTACGCGGGAAATGAGGTCGGCTGACGACGCCGAGCGAGTTATCGAGAGTTTCCGCCATTTCGACGCCATTGTGAATCTCTTAACCCACTACCAGCAAGCGATTTGGCTCTGGTACTACAAAGATGAGCCGGACCTCCCCGCGTCCGCCGCGCGTGATGCGCGCGAACAGTGCGCCTTTCATGCTCGACGGGCCTTGGACTTGTTCGCCGCTTACAAGGCCGATTACGGACTTTACAGAGACGCAGGCATGGCGCCGCTGCTCCGCCGCTACCTTCGGGAACTCGGGGCGGAACTGCCGCCGGCGGCGGAACCGCCTACCGTCCTCGCCATCCCCCGAATTCACACCACCTTTGCCATTGACGGGAGGCTCGGCGATGAGGGCTGGCCGGAGCCGGCCCTTACGTTGACGGACAATGACTACGCCGTGGCGCTCCGGTTCGCTCGGGGCGACGAGGCGCTCTACGTGTCGGCCGAGGTACAAGACACGCCTGCCGTGCCGATTCGGGTGGGCCGCGTATACCGGGCCGATTCGATAGGTATCCTCTTTGACACGGACAATGATGAGCGCGAGGACGCGATCTATTACCTACTGCTCGACGACGCGACAGGGAAGCCGTGCCTCCTGACGATCATGCGGGACATGGTGCTCGCGTCTCGCGATTACGAGGATCGAGAGAAGGCGCCCGCCAACGATCCGGGAACGGCCGTGGCCATGATGGAGACACCCGGCGGGTATACGTGGGAGTGCGCCATCCCCTGGAGCATGCTCGGAGGGATCGGCCCTGACAGCGAGAGCACGCTTGGGCTGGCCGTAGCCGCGAGCGACGCCGACGCACCCGGCCAATTGGCCCGGCGCCTCTGGTATCCCGCCGTGCCGGATTGGCGCGACCCTCCGCCCTACGTGTTCGCCTATACGGGAAGATAGAAGCCGGTGCGTCAGGACGCTTCCGGGAACGCCTCGGCGTATGCACGTGTGACGGCCCGATCATCGCGCCGGCTAACCGCGTCGCTGACACGCGCGGCCCGCGCCGGGTCGCCGCGGTAGATGCGTAGCGCCTCGACCGCGGTAGCCGCGATGCCGCCGCGAGCTTCCGTAACGAGGTCGAGCAGGAACTCGAAGCCATCGTCATTGCGCAGTAGGGCAAAGGGCAGGAGAAGCATCTCCCTGGTGTCCGCGTCCACATTTCGATCCCAATGCTCCCGGAGGATCCCATAGGCCTCGGAGGAGCGAGTCTCCGCGAGGGCAAGAGCAGCACCCTCAGCCAGGGCCGCGTCCGGGGAGTTCAGATAGCCGGCTACGAATTCGAGGGAATGCTCCGGCGCGATCTCGATGAGGGCGTTCAGACAGTCCAGGGTGACTTCTTTCTCCTCGTCTCCCGCGAGAACTTTCACGCGCAGGACCAACTCGCACGATTCGCCGCCCAAGTACGCAAGCGCCTTGACGGCCGAACGCCGCGCCTCTACCTCGCGATCCATGAGCAGCGTAACCAGTTCCGTGCGTGCGTCGGGATGATCGATCCTTGCCAGGGCCGCTCCGCACCGACCCCGCAGCACGGCCGCCGTGTCCGCTCGCCCACCGTAAACCGGCTCCATCTGCACATGGCGAATGCCTTGGAGGAATGTCGGCGTGTGGTCGTGGCCCAACGTGTTCAGCGCCTCGACGATGGCCACTTTTGCCAGACAGCCGGAGTCGCTCTTGGCGGGCAAGGACATGAACCGGCCGAAGGCGGCGGTAAGGTCGGGGACCAGTTCGTCAAGGCCGCGGCGGGCGGCCAACAACGCCACCTTCATGACGACGGCACCTTGCGCGCGGCGGAGAAGATTGCGCAGTTCTTGTTTCTCGGCATCGCCTATCGCGCCTTGCGCGATCTCCTTCACCCGCGCCAGCTTCGAATCAGCCGAACCGCGTTTCATCGCTCACGCTCCCTCCGAGTAATCGTCAAGTCAACGCGTTCATAGGAGTAATGAACATTGACAGTCCCAAGCGATGCTCCTACCATCACCGCAACGGCGCACCCGCCGAGTCCAGAGCCTACACCATCAGCGCGCCGTGCGAAAAGAGGCGGGATATCCAGTTACCTGCCGAGGAGAATGGCTATGAAACGTTTTCTGAAGATCTTCCTGATCGCGCTGGGCGTGTTTGCGCTCGCCAACATCGTAATGGGCGTGCTTACGGGGGCGCTATGGCTCGTGGGCAACCGGAGCGTCCCGGAACGTATAATCCTTGAGGTCGACTTGGAGCGAGGCTTCATTGAATACGTGCCGAATGATCCGGTGGCGCAGGTGACGCTATCTTCTCTGACGAGGGTGCGCGATGTGGTCGACGCCCTCGAGAAGGCATCGGGCGACGAACGGGTGACGGGCCTCATCGCGCGCGTGGGCGTGTCGCGAATGGGGCCGGCAGTCGTCCAGGAACTGCGAGACGCCGTGATCGCCTTCCGGAGTCATGGTAAGCGAGCCGTCGCCTACGCGGAGACATTCGGTGACTTCGGCCCGGGCAACGGCGCGTATTACCTCGCCAGCGCCTTCGACGAGATCTACCTCCAACCTACCGGCTGCCTCGGACTGACGGGACTCATCATGGAGCAGCCGTTCTTGAGAGGCGCGCTCGACAAGCTCGGCGTTACGCCCCGTCTCGACCGGCGCGAGGAATACAAGAACGCCGTCAATACCTTCACGGAGCACGGGTACACTGAGCCCCACCGGGAATCCGTGCAGCAGATCATGGAGTCCGTATTCAGCCAGATAGTCGAAGGCGTTGCAGACGCCCGGGATCTGTCGGAAGAGCAGGTTCGGGACCTCGTCGACAAAGGCCCGCTCCTGGCGCAGGAGGCGCTCGACGCAGGACTGGTCGACGGGCTCTTATACAGGGATGAGGTCTACGAACGGGTCAGGAAGGGGGCCGGCGGGCAATTCCTTTACCACGGGAAGTACCTGGCGCGGGCAGGCAGACCTCACGCCAAGGGCGCCACCGTGGCGCTCATCTATGGAGTGGGGCCGGTGATGCGCGGAGCGAGCGGCTATAGCCCCGCCTTTGGGCCCACTATGGGATCCGACACGGTCACAGCGGCCTTCCGAACCGCAATCAAGGACAACAACGTGAAGGCGATTATCTTCCGCGTCGACAGCCCCGGAGGCTCGGCAGTGGCCTCCGATACCATCTGGCGCGAAACCGTTCGGGCGAGAGAAGCGGGCAAACCCGTCATCGTCTCCATGGGGAATTTGGCCGGATCCGGCGGCTACTTCGTCGCCATGGCCGCGGACAAGATCGTCGCCCAGCCGGGAACACTTACCGGCTCCATCGGCGTTTTCGCGGGGAAGATGCTCACCTCGGGATTTTGGGACAAACTCGGCGTCGCCTGGGACGAGGTCCACACCAGCGAGAACGCGACGATGTGGGCCGGCACGCGAGACTTCAGTCCGGAGCAGTGGACACGCCTCGAAGCCTTTCTGGACCAAATCTACGAGGATTTCACGGACAAAGTGGCCGAGGGACGCAAACTGAGCAAAGATCGGGTGCTCGAAATCGCTAAAGGCCGGGCCTGGACCGGCCGGGACGCGCTGGCCCTGGGACTGGTCGATGCGCTGGGAGGATATCCCGATGCCCTGCGCCTCGCCAAAGAGGCGGCGGGCATCCCCGAGGGCGCCGGCGTGAAGGTGCGCGTCTTCCCCCGCGAGCAGGACGTCATGGAGATGGGCCTAGAGATGGCCTTCGGCGAGGGCCCCGACAACAGCGAAGGGGAGGGGAGTGCGGTCGCCGCGTTCCGAATCCCGGGAAGGCTTCGCCCCCTGATGAAGGCGCTCCGCCGCTTCGGTCCGGGGGACGACGGCGGCGTGCTGATGATGCAGGATACGTCGCCGAAATGGTAGAGTTGCAGCCATAACCAGGCGCGAAGCGACGTAGCTGGAGGTATTTCATGGCTCATGAACCCTACCGTGAGTTCCGTGCGGAGGAACTGATCCTCCGCGATTTCCTGGCCCTCGACCGGACGGTCCTTGCAAATCAACGTACCTTCCTGGCCTATATCCGCACTTCCCTTGCATTTCTGGTAACGGGTGCCGGCTTTATCAAGTTCTTCGGCGGCGGGCTTGTCCTAGGCATCGGATGGCTCTTCATCATCGCCGCGGTCGTCATATTCATCATCGGCCTCAATGAGTATCACGCCATGAGCGGGAAGTTCCGGGAACTCGAAGAGGTCCAGTCGCACAGGGGAGGAAGAGCCGGCCAGGCACAGGGCCGCGAGCGAGGTTAGCATGCGAGCGGCCGCCGGCCAGGACGGAACGGCGGCCCTTCCCACGAGGCAAACTGGCCCGGATCTGAGTACTCCCCAGTTTGGTTCTATGTAGGTGCGTAGACCAATCTAGCGATGGCCATAGCAACGGTGGTTCGTCCGATGAATTCGATGAAGTGGTTTCCTGTGGCGGCGAGGGAGAGGGCTCTGTTCTCGGCGGTGTTTGCTTTGAGTTGTTCGCCGAAGTCTTTGGTTTCGGCGAAGGCGCCGAAGGCGCACAGAAGAATGAAGGCAAGCATGACGATGATGAAGTGCACAGCGGTGCGCTGGCGGGAGGTGAGTTTCACTTCGTCCATGCCGAGCCCCCATTTGCGGTTCTTCAGATCTCGAAACATCATTTCAGTCCACCAGCGCTTCGCGTAGATGGATGTGATGGCCCGGGCCTCGCGATCTTCAATGTTTGTAATGAGATACCACGGCTCGTCGGCCTCCCAACCGAAGACGGTGACCAGCCGAAAGGGCGTCTTGTTGTCGGCGTCCTTTTCTCCCATCGTGCCCCAGCCCCAGTCTTTGGGGCGATAGCCTCGCCGTATCCCCAGTTCGGGGAGGGTGCCGATGTGGTGCTCGGTTTCGACCCAATGATTCTTGGACAGACGCTGCACAAAGCACCATCCCCAGTTTGTGACATCGCGTATCCAGCGCTCGTTTCCGAAGCCCCGGTCGGCCACGATAATCGGAGTCACGCCGGGCGGACACATGGCGTGCAGGTCTCGCAGAATCTCTCGTTCAGCTTGGATGAGAGCCCCTTCACTTTCCGTCCCGAATTTGGTCGAATCGATGGAGATGGCGTGGAACGGCATAGAGCGGCCGTCTTGGGGAATGGAGAGAACCAGTTGTTCGAAGGCACCGCGATCCGTCCAATCGACCAGGACCAAGGGCCGTCGGTCTTGGCCTCGCAGGATGTTGAACAACGCCTTGGCAATGGCGAAGGCTTCCACCTGCTCATTGCCTAAGAAGCGATCCACCCTTTTAATACGGTGCTTTGCGAGTGCCGGGCCATCCATGGCGCGTCCCAACGCCAACACGCCGACCCCTTTCATCTTCATGGCTCCTGCCGCGATATGGGCCAGCGTCTTGCGTCGCGACCGTCGCACCTCTTGCAGATTCCGGTCGAACCACTTCATAATCTTGCTCGGGCCAAACATGAAAAATCCTCCTGCTGACGACGGTTTTGGTCGACTTTCGCCAGTATACAGGTCGGAAACTCGTGTTTGGCCCTTATTCATGCACCTATCGCAAAACTGGGGATCACTTAGGGCCCGGATTTCGAGCATTGACAGCGCCCAGAAGCCCCGTTATGATGCGGGAATCGTCGATTTCGACCAACGACGGCGCCCAACAGATGTCTAGGCAGTCCCGCAGGCCAATGAAACCTCAAGTCAAGGAAGCATACCTGATGAACTCCCGGGGAGTGCCCTCAGGCCGGGGCGTGGTTTCAATGACTATCCTGGTGCTGGCGGCTGTGAGCATCATTCTCTGCGGCTGCGATGGGGCCGGACCCGCGGGGAGCCAGGAGGTCGAGGCAAGTACGTCAACGGCAGCCGACATCCCGGCAAGGCCGAACGTGGTGTTAATCGTGATGGATACGGTTCGCCGGGACCACCTATCCTGTTACGGCTATGCGCGCAATACCAGCCCCGGACTCGTCACGCTGAGTGAAACATCGCGCACCTATGACGACGCATGGTCGACGTCATGTTGGACCATCCCCTCCCACGCCTCACTGTTCACAGGGCTTTATCCCAGCGGGCATGGGACGCATTGGGAGCATTTGGAACTCCATGAGCACCTGGTGACGTTGGCTGAGATCTTGTCGGAACATGGCTATGCCACCCTGGGAATCTCGGAGAACAAGATCGTCAGTCCGGAATACGGCTTCGGGCAGGGCTTCGACGCCTATCTGACCACGGAAATGAAGACGCCGTACAAGAACCAGGCCGTGGATGCGTTCAAGACGGCCTTTGAACAGAAGGGGCCCGAGCCGCTCTTTGTCTTCGTCAACCTCATGGAGGCGCACAGCCCGTACGATTCGTCAAAGGAGGCCTTCGGCCTCTTCCTGAGCGACGACGCCTACCTGGATCGATGCCTCGAGGCGGACATCGCCGACTGGATTCTCGGTGATCTTGCTTATGATGAGCAGGAATTGGTTCACCTCGGCGAGCATTACGACGCTGAGGTCAGCTATGTGGACTACCTCATCAGGCAGATGATCAAGGCCCTCCAAAAAGGGGGCCAGTGGGATTCCACGATATTCATTGTGACGGCGGACCACGGCGAGTATCTGGGCGAACACGGCCTGCTCAACCACCAGCTTGCACTGTACGAGGAGACCCTCCGTGTTCCGTTGATTATCCATTATCCCGCGCTGTTCCCGCCGGGCTCGAGGGAGAACCGACCCGCCCAACTCACGGATGTATTTCCCACAGTCCTGACGTTGGCCGGCATCGATGCGGCAGAGTATCCGAGCCAGGGAGTGAGTCTCTTGCCCGGCGATATGACTCAAGAGCGGCCGATCCTGTGCGAGTACTTCCTCAATCACTGCTTTACAAGGCCTGATACCGCCGGCCGCTGGAGCGATCCGCGGCTGCAGCGATACAAACGGCGCCTGAAGACCGTCCGGCAGGATCACGTGAAGCTGATTAGGGGAAGCGACGGCAGCGTGGAGGTGTACGACCTGGGAAGCGACCCCGGCGAAGAGCACAATCTTGCCGAGGATGCTGCGTACCAGCCGGCGCTTGAGCAACTGAATCGGTTGTTGGATGCGGAAGTGGAGAGAATACGGATAGAGACAAGGAGCGAGGAAGCTACGCCGGAGTCCGTCGACGAAGGGACCAAGGAACTCCTGGAGGGGCTAGGCTACCTGTAGCCGGGATAACGGGCGGTGGCCCCTTCGCTCAAGGATCAGATGCCGGCTCGGACTTCTTAGGGGCTTGGGGGGGCGGCCCAGCTTACGGGGAAATCCAACCGTAGGCGAATCATTTCGAAGATATACGCGATCTGCTCGTCGTTCTCGCCCGTGCGGTAAGGATTCACGTACTCCCAAACGATCTCTCCCTCACGCGTCACCTCAAAGGCGCGGCCACCCTCTGTTTCCGTGATCAGCACGTTTCCATTGGGCAGCAGTTGGTTCGATCCACACATCTCCGTGTAGAAGGAGGAGGGGGGCGAGCCGACGTAAGTCCAGACAACCTGTCCGGTGAGCGGTTCGAACTCGATTACCTTGGAGTAGTCTTGGAAGCTGTTGTTATCGAAGAGCAGCATATTGCCGTTGTCGAGCAGGACGGGCTGATGCTGCCGCACCCAAGGCCCGGTGGTGTACCAAACGACGCGTTCAGCATCCATATCGACAATAGCGACCATATTGGGCACCTTGAGAGAGATCAGCACGTTGCCCCGGCGGTACAGCGGGGAATGATTGGCGCGGGAACCGTCAAACCACTCGAGCGTGTTCGTGTGGAAGATGTCGCCGGCATCGCGGATCCGATCCGCTAGCTCCAAACCGAGACCGGCCCGCTCGAAGGCCTCCAGAATCGATACGGAGCGCAGCTCCTCCCCATCCGGCGACAGCACCGTGATGAAGTCTTCAAGCACCGGCTTCGTGAAGTGGATGTGCGGGATCATATGCGCTTTGCGCGTTAGGACGTAGATAGTGCCCGAGGGAAGAACCTCGAGGTCGTGGTGGGCGTGGCCCGAATAGGCCCAGAGCAGATTCGAGTCCTTATCGACCTTGATAAGGCCCGCGCCCTCGAAGACAGCCAATACATCGCCATTTTCGTAGAGATAAGCACGACGCCACCGCTCGCCGCGGCCCGACTCGGGCTCTGGTTGATCGGGCCAGACATCGTGGAAGGACCGGCGCCACGTATGAAGCACGCGGCCGTCCATATCCATAAGCACCGCCTCAGGCGCATGGCCGGACGTGAACAGATTGATACCCGGATAGGCCAGTTCCCGCTTGTACGCAACGACATTCTCCCGGACGGGCGCCTGCCGTGATCCGGCGAGATAGCCAATGGCCTCGAGTTGCTCGATCTGCTCCCGTTGTTCGGGCGAGAGAACATCCTGAGCTGCCCCGGCCTCGTCGGCGCCGCCCTGGTCGGGCGCGGGGACATCGCCGCGTGCTGCCAACCCATAGCATACGAGTACAATGGTGAAAGCTCGCAGCCATGCGCTGCCTGTCATGGACCTATCTTCCTCATAATACGTGATCCGGCGCTGCCTGCGGCGCCGCCCCGCCTCCTCGATACGAAGGCGGAGTCTACCAGACAAGATGGACATCGTCCAGCAGAAGACCACCCGTGAACCATAAGCATCAGTCGAATAATGTCAGCAAGAGCCGACATTCGGAGCCGGCCCTGCGCAAAGCACCAAGTTCTGCCGGAAAGAAGCCATCACATTCTGCGAGAAAAAAAGGGTATTGACAGATTCGCAGCATTGTGCTAAGGTTAAATCAAAGATGGCGTCCCAGATGGGGACGCGGAGTCTTCAGGGGAGGCGAGAGAGGGAACGGACGTACACGGCTGCACGGAACGAAGACAATATAGAAAAAGATATTATTTGGTCTTGGTGCGCGGCTTCGTAGGACGCGCTCCTTGATTGGCTTCCCTGAAGCCTGGTTTGCAGTCTCTAGAGGGAAAGGAGGTGTTAGTAGATGAAGAAGCTTATTGTTGTAGCTGCTATTCTTGCTGTTGGTGGCACGGCTTTCGCCGCGTCGCTGAACGTCCCGTGGTTCTTGGATCGCGGCGCGGCTGACGCTACGTGGCCGCCGACCACATTGGAGAAAACCTTCATTACGGTCAAGAACACGACGGGTAGTGACATCGTGGTGACGATTGCGTACACCTCGGCTGATGGCACGTCGAACGACGGCTGGACGGAGACGGACGGTAACACGTTCCTCCTGGAGGCCAGCACGGCTATCGGGTTCCGCCCGGGCGCCAACGATCCCGCACTTGAGGGTGCTGGTGCTGCGGTCCCGAACTGCGACACGGCTAGCCCGAAGGGCTCGTGCACGCTGTCGTGGCCGGATGGTGCCGCGACCGACATCCAAGGTCGCCTGATCGAAGGTCAGCTGAACAAGATCTATGGCTATTTGTTGCCGGCTGGCGTCTAAATAGCAGCGAAAAGGTAGAATTCGCTTAAGTAACTACAAGGGCAAGAATGTCGTAAGACATGCTTGCTCTTCTTTTTTGTCTCCTTCCCTCCGCCTGCTCCTTCCAAGAACTCACCTCGAATACCACAGATGTTTTGATGTAGCCCGTCCTCACCTGCTAGGCTTGCGCCGCGTCCTTCCCACAACTGAGTTAGCAAGGAGCGGTTAGCTGTGCCTCCGTCAGATTGGCCACGGTTGCAGTGTGTGGAGTGCGGAAGCCCTCTGTCATCAGTTTCCCCATGTCACTGCGCCGGCTGCGGCGCCGCGTGGGCTTCAACCGGAGACATTCCGCTGTATCTTGGCCGGCTCGAGCAGGACTTCCCTTCGTCGCTCTATGAGGTCCAATACGCCAAGGAGAACCACGGCTATTTCCTTTACTGGGGTAGGCGTTGCGCCCTGATGGCCCTACTCCGGCCTGGGCTTAACGCGAACCAGACGTTAAGGATTCTTGACATTGGCTGCGGAACGGGCTACGTATTGGAGCGGCTGAAGGCAGCGGGCGCGGAGGTTGTTGGCGTCGAGGCAGCGCCTCAGCCGCTTGAACTGGCCCGCAAGAGGGGCATCGGGCGGCTGTTTGGGGGATACGCCCAATGTCTTCCCTTCGCTGAAGAGCAATTCGACTTGGCCCTGGCCCTGGACGTTTACGAACACGTGGATGATGATGTCGAGGCGATACGTGAGGCATGGCGCGTGCTTGTGCCCGGCGGCCGCCTAGCCGTCTTTGTGCCTGCGGGGCCGGCCTTGTGGAGCCGCTGCGACGAGATCCAGGGACACCGAAGGAGATATCGCCGCCGTGAGCTGCTTGCGAAGCTCGACGCAGCCGGCTTCGTAACGGAGCGAACGACCTTACTGCTGCCCACGTTGTATCTGCCGGCGCTCGTCATCCGCCAGGCCAATCGGCGTTTCCTTGCCGACAAGGCAGGCCGCGAAGCGGCCTTCAAGGAATACGCCATGCCGCCGACATGGTTTAACGCGCTGTTGAAAGGAATCCTATGGGCGGAAGCGAAGGCCGTCTCAGCCGTGAACTTCCCCTTCGGCGTCACACTGGCGGCCATTGCGAGCAAACCGGAGCGGTAGAACTCAGTCCCACCTTGAAGCCCGCGCCCGGCACGGCCACCGATTCAGAGACAATGAGGAAAGACAGGCCTCCCTACTCCTCGTGCCCTCTTGCACGCAGGAGTTTGTACTCGATGCTGTCCACAAGGGCCTCGTAGGACGCGGTGATGATGTTCTCCGATACGCCCACGGTGTCCCACGACTCCTCGCCGTCCGTCGACTCGATCAGAACGCGCGTCTTGGCTCGCGTGCCGGCGCGCCCATCGAGGATACGCACCTTGTAGTCTTCGAGGTGCACGTTCTGAAGCTCGGGATAGGTTGTTCCAAGAGCCTTGCGCAGGGCCCTATTCAGGGCGTCGACGGGGCCCTCGCCCTCGGCAGCGGTGTGCATGCTGGCGCCGTCGGGCAGGTCCACTTTCACCGTTGCTTCCGACACGGCGGCGCCGTCGGCGCCGCGGCGCTCGACACTGGTGTGGAAACCACGAAGCGTGAAGAAGGTCCGATACTCGCCGGTGGCCTTGCGCAGAATCAGTTCAAGGGACGCATCGGCCCCTTCGAACTCGTAGCCTTCGTTCTCAAGTTCCTTGACGCGCTGAACGATCTGACGCGTCCTTGGATTGGCGCGATCCAGGTGGAAGCCCAGCTCGGCCGCCTTCTGGAGCAAACTGGCGCGCCCGGAAAGCTCGCTCACGGCGATGCTTGTGTGGTTCCCGACGAGTTCCGGCTGGACATGCTCGTAGCTGGTCTTGAGCTTCCGCACGGCGTCGGCATGCATACCACCCTTGTGGGTGAATGCATCGCGCCCGACAAAAGGCTCGGAATCGCGCGGCACCATATTCGCCAGCTCGGCGACGAGGTGGGAAAGGTGCGTGAGGGAGGCCAGTTGCTCGGGCGTTACGACGTCCATGCCCATCTTGAGCTGCATATTGGGAATGACGGTACACAGGTTGGCGTTGCCGGTGCGTTCGCCGTAGCCGTTTACAGTGCCTTGCACCTGGGTAGCGCCCGCTTGGACAGCGCTGACGGTGTTGGCCACGCCGCAACCGGAATCATTGTGGGTATGGATACCGAGTTTGGCATCAGGCAGATGCTCCCTGACGGCCCTTGTCATATCGGCGACCTCCCAGGGGAGGCGCCCACCGTTTGTCTCACAGAGAACGAGCACCTCGGCCCCGGCTTGCCAAGCGCGCTCGAGCGTCGCCAGCGCGTAGACGGAGTCCTCGACGTAGGCGTCGAAGAAATGCTCGGCATCCAGAAAGACGCGCCGCTTCTGCGATTTCAGGTAGGCGACGCTTTCCTCGATGATGGCCAGATTCTCATCGAGACTCACCCGCAGCACCTCTTTGACGTGCGTGGGGGAGGACTTCGCGAAAATCGCCACGACCTCCGTCCCGGCGCTTAACAGCGCCTGGATATTGGGATCTTCATCGACCGCCGCTTTGGAGTGCCGTGTGCTGCCGAAGGCGGACATCTTGGCGTTCTTCAGGTCGAGGTCGCGGGCGCGAGCAAACAACTCGACGGCCTTTGGATTTGAGCCCGGCTGGCCTCCTTCGATATAGGAAGCCCCGAATTGGTCGAGGGCCTGGACGATACGGATCTGGTCGTCCGACGAGAACTTCACCCGCGGGCCTTGCGCGCCGTCTCGGAGCGTCACATCGTAGATTTCGACTCGTTGAGACACCTGGTGGACCTCCCTTGCTTAACCATACCGCAGGTGATGCGCACTCGCGGGCATTATGTACGGGCACCCGACGAAGCGGACGCAGCCGCTCCGAGGAAGAAAGGCATCAATTCGTGGCCCGCGGCAAAAGACAATCCGGTGGCCGCCGCGGCACGCTCCGTAAAGCACATGCCGCCGTTGTGCTCGATGCCCGGGCCCGACATGGCGAAGGGCACCGGGCCGCCGGCATGGGTTCGCGACGCGATCGAAGTGACGTGGTCCGGTGCGACAAGGATGCGCACGTCTCCGCGCGAAAAGGCGTAGTCGAGACAAGGGGCCACCACGCGCGCGTCGAAGTCCGTGATGGCCTGGACCTTCAGGTCCACCCGGCCTTCGTGAGCGGCTTCATCGGGGGCTTCGACGTGTAGGTAGACAAAATCTACGGTCTCAAGCGCCTTGGCGGCGGCCTGCGTCTTGCCTTCGTAGTTGGTATCCAGATAGCCCGTGGCGCCAGGCACCTCAACGGCATCGAAGCCTGCACAAATGCCGAGTCCGCGAACAAGGTCTACCGCCGAGATGGCGACACCGGAGAGCCCGAAGCGCTGGGGGTAGGGCTCGATAGACGGGGGACGGCCCTGGCCCCAGAGCCAGATGCTCGTAGCGGGGAGTTTTCCGGCGGCGAGGCGCCCCGCAGTGACGGCGTGTGCGGCCAAGGGCGCGCACGAGCGCTCCATGAAATCGCGGATCTCCGCAGAACCGTCGCCTTGCGGGAGATAATCCGCATAGGGGCGGCCTGTGATATCGTGTGGCGGCGTACAAGAAAGGCTGAGAAGTCCCGGCATCGACGCGGGTGTCGTGGTGACGACCGCAAGATGACGGTAGCTGACGCCAGCGTGGAAGCGGATGGGCTGGTCGCCGAAGGCATCGTTCAGACTGGCGATCAGCTCTGCAGCCTCTTCACTTGAGATGTGCCCGGACGTGAAGTCCCTCATGACACCATCATCGAGCGTGACGAGATTGCAGCGGAACGCGACTTCGTCGTCGCCTAGCGTGATATGTTGACTGGCGGCCTCGAGCGGCGCCCGGCCGGTGTACGCTTGGGCCGGATCATACCCAAGCAGGGAGAGGTTCCCGATATCGCTGCCCGGCGGGCATGCCTCCGGAATCGGCGAGTAAAGACCCAGCGCGCCTCGACGCACGATTTCGTCCATGGCCGGCGTGGGAGCCAGTTCAAGGGGCGTCGCATTGTCGTGCCTATCGAGGGGGAAATCGGCCATGCCGTCCCCTACCAGAACGAGATACTTCACGGGTATACTCCGGGAATTGAGAGTATTCGGGTATGATTGCGAGAAAATAACATAGGTTCGGCGTCAAGTCAACTTGGCCCAGAGATCGGCAAACAAGCCGCTTCGGGATGTACCAGGCACAAGGACATTGTAGCTACTATGAATTATACGAAAATCGCCAGCCTTCTGGAGGCTGACGGGATCTGCATACCGGAAGTCTTCAGCGCTTCGCTGGACCGCTACGCGGCCTTGCTTCGTGAGTGGAACGTCACGGCTTCGCTCCTATCCGCGGGGGATATTCGTGACGTGGAGACCATCCACTTCCCCGATGCGTGTAGCCTGGCGAGGCTTGTTGGCAGACTCTGCGAAGGGGGGGGGCTCCTATTCGACATCGGCAGCGGCGGGGGGCTGCCTGCCATTCCCTTGAAGATTGCGCTGCCGCATGTGCCGGTGCTGCTCGTTGAGCGTTCCAGCCGGAAAGTCGCCTTCTTAAGAAAGGCGGTAGCCCATCTTGGCTTGAAGGATGTGAGGATCCTTCATGCCAACTTTCCAGAAGGTCTAAGCGAGGTCGCTCCCCAAGCTATCGTAGCCCGTGCAGTTGAACGGCCGGAGCGGCTCGTACCCCGGATCCTTGCCTTCCTGCCTCCAGGCAGCCACTACCTATGCCAGTGGGCTGAACTCCCGGCCCTACCGGAAGGGTTCCACGTGGAACGTATCGAAGATGCTTGGACCCGGGCAGGGCTGAGGCGGGGCGAACTCCACGTGATCTCGCGGAGGTGAGCGAAGAGATTCCGTTCCACGTGGAACGCAGCGGTTAGCCTTTCAACCCCGTCAGGGTTATCCCTTGGATGAAGTGACGCTGCGCCGCGAAGAATACAACGACCACAGGCAGCGTCATGACTACGGCGGCAGCCATCATAAGGCCGAAGTTCGCTCCTTTGAAAACCTGAAGCGCAAAGAGCCCCAAGCTGAGTGGATACAGCCTCTGGTCATTCAGGTAGATCAGCGGCCCCATGAAGTCGTTCCACGTCCCCATGAACGTGAAGATGCCGATGGCCGCGAGCGCGGGTTTGACCAAGGGCACAATGATCCGCGCGTAGATCCCAAAATAACCGCAACCATCGATCCGCGCGCTATCTTCCAGGTCGCGCGGAATGCCCCTCATGAACTGGCGGAGAAGGAAGATGTAAAAGGCGCTGCCGCAGAAAGAGACTACCCACAACGGGCGGAGGGTGTTGTACCACCCCAAGCTCTTGAATATCAGGAATACGGGGATCATCGTCACCTGCGCCGGAATCATCAGCGTAGCCAGCACCACCAAGAAGCAGGCATCCCTCCCGGGCCATCGAAGTCGCGAAAACGAGAAGGCCACTAGAGAGGACCCGACAATCTGTCCAAGTACATTCAGGACAACCAAAATGGCACTGTTTCGGACATACCTCCCGAAAGGCACGAGCCGCAAGACTTCCCGGTAGTTATTCGTATACTTGTTCCAGGCAGCCCCCCATCCCGACGCCCGGAGGCATGTCAACGTCAGTCGCGCATATCCAGGTTCCGTGAAGTCCGACTCCCCTGCCGCCGCAAGCGTCAACCACGGCCGCATCATGACGACGTCGTCATTCTTGCCGCGCCTCTGCCAGGTCGTCTCTTGCCATCGGTCGCTTCCGGTGAAAGCCGGCTGCGCCGCGTTCCATTTCTCACCGGCGATCTCAAGGCATGCCCACACACGGTGCCACGTCCGGTCCGAATGCCACGCCAGCACCACCTTCTTCATGTTCTCAGGATTCATATCGAGGGGCAGAACCGTTTGAACGCAGAATGCTTCCCCCTTGGAGAAGTCGTAGTGGACCTCCTCCGCGGGCCTCAGCAGTCCCTCTCTTCTCGTTACAAGCTCCGCCGGACCTTCCAGCACCTTCCACGGATACTCTTCTGAGATCTCCGGATACTCGACACTCCCATCCCATCCGTGGAACGCCACCTGCGAAAGCGAGAGCCGCCTGTAGACCCTCTCGAAGACCTCGGCGACGTCCTTGGCCGTTATACGCTCCGCAAACCATCCAGCTACTCTCCCCGGCGTCTCATCAAACACGGTCTCGGGCGCCCGTCGCAGGAATTTACCGAACAGGCCTTCGACCAAGGCCGTCTCTTGCAGATAAGGTCCGTAGAATGGAGGCAGTTCGTCCTGAAAAGTCGACACTCTTGCGGCAATGGCCTCCTCAATCGCCGATTTCGACTCGATCCAGTCCGCCTTCCGCACCCCCACAGGACACTCCGGCCGCTCGTTCTCGCGTAACTCGATGTATGGCGATGCCGCTCTGCCTGCGGGCACCTCCGGTATCCATCGCGGCGGGTACATCTCATCCGCCGTCTTGCAGCTCGTCCCAAAGAGCCAAACGAACGGCGCCGCGAAAGCTGCCGCGCCCAACAAGAGCACGACCTGCAGCGTCACGGACCGCCCTACCCGTCTGGCCCGATTGCTGAACATCACGACTCCGACTCGTAATGCACCCAGCGTTTCGCTAGGCGCAGTTGAATGAGCGTGAGTACCAACACGATTCCAAACAGGACCCACGCCATCGCCGATGCATAGCCCATCTTCATATACCGGAAGGCATTATTGAACAGGGCATAGGCGAAGAACAGGGTCGAGTCAAGCGGCCCCCCCTGGGTCATCACGTACGCCTGGGTGAAAATCTGGAACGTTCCAATCAACCCCATCACAAGATTGAAGAGTATGTACGGACTCAGCATGGGAAGCGTCACGCTCCAAAACCTTCGGAGCGGCCCCGCGCCGTCGATCTCCGCGGCCTCGTAGAGATGCTTGGGGATCCCCTTTAGCCCGGCAAGCCAGACCACCATCCCGCCGCCCGCGCTCCAAAGTCCCATGACGATCAGTCCAGGCTTCGACCAGTGCTCATCCTGGAGCCAAGCCGGCCCCCGGAGGCCGACCCACTGCAAGGCGGCGTTAAGGACGCCTTCCTCTGGATTGAATATCCATCTCCATAGGATGGCAGCCGCTACAACGGGCATGATCGCGGGCAAATAGTAAACAGTCCTGTACACAGCCATGCCCTTTGTCTCGTGACTCAGCAGCATGGCAATCCCAAGCCCTACGGCCATGCCCAGGGGTACCCCCAACGCCATGAAGACGGTATTACCTAAGGACTTGTAGAACAACGGGTCGTTGAAGAACATGTCACTGTAATTGCTCAACCCGACAAACTCAGGGCTCGAAAAGACGTCATATTTGCAGAAACTCATGAATAATGAGAATACTATCGGGCCACCACCAAAGACAATAAACCCTATAACCCATGGTGCCGCAAATAGATAGCCTGCATAGTACTCCTGCCGCACGTACCCGACTCCGCTAAGCCGACGCTTGAAATACCAGATGAATCCCCCCGCGACGACCATGAGCAACATAAGATAGCCGACTACGACCGGCCGCCAGGTCAACTTCGGATGCTCTTCAGGCTTGTAGATGGCGTCCAATGCTTTCTGAACAACAGCTGTACCCTTGTCCAGGGCCATTTTCGCGTTCCGGCCCGGGTCATCGGGGTCGTAACGCCTGAATATACCCGCTTCGAGAGCCCGGACCTGTTCATTCCATAGGAGTTGCCCCACGGGCGTCACCGGCCGATACTTCGATGCGGGAAGGTTCTCAACGAAAACCCGCATCCCCTCCTTGAGCTGCTCGTCAATGGTCGGGTCCTCGTATAGGTAGTGCTCCATGGCCCATTCGGTGATGTCCCGTCGCGCACTGATAAGCGGGATGTGAATGTTGCCCGCCGCACGCGCCTGCTGGCGCATCGCCTCCGTCTTGACAACGTACGCAGGCCGCGACGCCATATATTTGATTAACTCCCAGGCCTCCTCGGGGTGGGCCGCGCCTGCGGGGATCACGAGTGACCACCCGCCACACCAACCAAGCCTCCGCTTGCCTTCCGGCGCCGGAGCGAGGGTAACGCCAAACCGCATATCCCGCCGGAGGTTGGCAATCGACTCGAGATACGCATTCCCGTCAATCCGCATGGCGATCTTCCCGGCCAAGAACGGGTCGAGGTCCGCGCCCTCCTGGCTGGACTGAAACGCACTGACCGCCCGCGCCCCTCCCATCAGGTCGTAGATGGAGGTCATAAAGGCCAGGGCATCGACGATCTCGGGTGCGTTCAGCGTGCACGTGCGCCCGTCCTCGCTCATGAAGCGTCCCCCGTTGAGCCACCCGTAGATGTACAGCCATGAATTGCCGTAGTTCGGGATAAAGCCCACGCGCATCAGTCTTCCCCGTTCGTCCCGCTCGGTGAGAATCTCCGCAGCCCGCAAGAGCTGCTCCCAGGTCCGCGGCGGCCCGGCGCGCCCAGGCCTATCCGGATCCACGCAACCCGCGGCGATCAAGGCATCCCCGTGCTTTTCCAGCAGATCGGTGTTATAGTACAGGGCGCGGTTGTCGGTTTCGAGCGGAACCGCGAACAATTCCCCGTCATAGCACGCCTCGGCCCAGCACGGCGGGTAGAAATCACCCTCTCGTAGGGTGAACGGATCTTGCGTCCCCGTCTCAATATCACGGTCGTATAGATCTTGGAGCGACCTGAACGCCCCGCGCGCGGCCCACTCGCCGACAGCGAACCGGTCGAAGAAAACAACGTCCGGCGGCTCGCCACCTGCTACGGCGCATAGAAGGCGCTGCGGATCGTCCGTGCGGTTTACCGAAGCGCTCTGGCCCATGATAACGCGGATCGCCGGTTGGCCATCCGAGCCGTCATGCATCGCCTCGAATCCCTGCAAGAGATCCGGCGCAAGCGTGTCTCCCTCGTTCCCCCAGTAGTAGAGGGTGATTGACGCTTCCTCAGGTGCGCCGACGGCCAAGCCGCACACGCCGGTAAACAGGCATGCCCCCACGATAACGAGAGAGGAGCCCGGAAGGACATAGGCCGCAATCATGCCCCCTCGCGGCGATATTCGCCGATGTGTCACATTACATCGCAAGCGTATCACGAGCTACCATTCGCTCTCTGCGCCAAGCCAAGCCTGCCGTTGGACAACCGTCTCGCCTCTGCCTACTTGCCCCTTTCAGCTATCAGCCCTACGCACGCGTCGTACGCCGCCTCGGGCGATACCCACTCATCGGGCGCGATTTCGCGCTGCCCGTGCGCGGCCACGACCTCGCTCTGGAGAACCACGTGAGGTCTGTGATAGGGCGCATGACGCGTGGGATCCGTTGCTCCAAACACCGCCACCACGGGCGTACCCATGGCCCACGCGATGTGCATGGGGCCCGTGTCGCACCCGAAATAGAGGTCCGAGCGGTACACCAGCCAAGCATAGTGTTTCAGTCCGGGCATAGCTGGTGCAAGAATGGGCTTACGCCGCATTCTGCCCGCGACCTCCTCGACCGCGCCAAACTGCCCAGGCCCCCAAGTTAAAAGCACCTCAAAACGGCCATCCGCTATCAGGGAATCCCCGAGCGTTGCGAAGTGCTCTATAGGCCATTGTTTCTCCGGCCGATCCACCGGAACATGCATTGCGACGACAAGCTTGCCCCCGTCCAACGCCGTCTCGAAGAAGTCGTTGACCTCCTCCTGAACCCCTGGCGGGACATGGATTACGGCCTCAACCAATTCGGGCCTGGGAACAAGCGCCTCGCAGAGGAGAAGGTTCTCTTCAACACGATTCACCGGCAGGGCGGGCAGT
The DNA here is from genome assembly GCA_963674865.2 of Candidatus Hydrogenedentota bacterium. Classification (GTDB taxonomy): domain Bacteria; phylum Hydrogenedentota; class Hydrogenedentia; order Hydrogenedentales; family SLHB01. The sequence continues at coordinate 229,500 of CAXXYE010000009.1, read as the reverse complement.
TTGACACGCCGGTTGCTCAACAACCAGCTCAATTCCTTCGCGCGCGGGGGCGCGAAGCCAAACCGGCGGCCTGCCCGGGAGAACCAGGCCACGATGCCACTCTTCAGGATGCCGTGAAAATCGAAGACGATGTCGTAGTGGCCGTCCCTGACTTGACGGCAAAAGGCTCGAAAGGCCTGAAAACCCTTGATTCCCCCCTCGCCCCGCCGAAACGCCAGCACTCTGTCAAGCCCTGGGTGCCCCCTAACGATGTCCGCGGCCTTCGGCTCGACGGCCCAGTCGATGCGGGCTTCCGGATAGGCATCCCGCAAAACGTGAAGCGCCGGCAATGTCCGCACGACATCACCTACCGCACTCAACCTGATGATCAAGATGCGCGGTGTGCCGTCAATCATGGCGCTATCCCAGCTCCGAGCCCTGCACAGACCCGGCGTTCGCTAAGGAGCTATACAAAGTGAGCCAGGCGACCCCCGTCTATCCATAACCACCGCCCGGCCAGGGACATCTTTGTTCCGCCAACACAAAATACTGGCGGAGAGGGCGGGATTCTCAGTTAAGGCGATTTGGTGTGGGGTTGGTGATTTTGGTGCCTGACGGTGCCTCGATGTTCAGGTGTATTTCGCGGGAGGATATCGGACTGGGCACGTGAAATCAACTTGAATGTGGCCATGGTTTGACGTATGGATGTCATTTGAGGAGGGTGTCGGCGAGTTTCTGGGCGAAGGCGAGGCCGGCGTCGGGGTCGGGATGGTAGTAGCGCATGGTTGTCTCGAGGCGGCGGTGGCCCATTTGGCGTTGGAGGAGGCCCGGGGGGCAGCCAAGGTGGCCATATGGGTGCCATAGGTATGCCGGAGGGTCTTGAGATCGACGTCCGAGGGCCTGGCCGTCGCGGGTGACGGTAAATCCGCTGCGTTGAAGGGCGCGGACAAAGGACCGGTAGACGGAGTTGGTGGTGAGGACGTTCCCGCGGGCGTTGGTGAATACTTCGTTGTTTGGCCCTGGCTCGGCGGCTTTGGCGGCGTCAAGGATGGCCCGGGCGGCGTCGCAAAGGGAGTAGGCGATGATCTCGGTCTTGATGTGGCGTCGACGGACGTGGGTGTCGTGGACCTGCGACCATCTAAGGTCTACGGCGTCGGATATGCCGCATCCGGTGAGAACCATCCAGCGGATGACGGGCTCGATGTAAGGGGCCTGGTCATGGATGATCTCGAGAACGCGGACGAGTTCGTCACGGGTCAGGGCGAATGTGGGGCGATCTGGGCTTCGGATGGTGCGAGTTTCCCAGCGGGCGATGTGCGACGCGGTGAGGAGTCCGACATCGACGCAGGTCCGGAACATCCCGCGAAGGATGGCTTTGATATCGTCCCTGGTCTTCACGGCGCGGGGGCGTTTAGCCCGTTTGGTTGGCGATAGACCCGAAAGCCACTCGAGGAATTCGAGGACGCCCGCGTAGGTGACCTGCTGGACGCGGCCGATATGGTTGCGGCGGGCCCAGAGCTGGTAGTCCCGGAGCACCTGGTCGTACTTCTGGATGTTGCGGGGCTTGAGGCCGGAGCTGGGCAGGTACTTGTCGCAGAACCAATCGATGAGATCGCGAATACGGGGATTGTCGAGGGCCACGGGCCCGGCGGCGGCGGTGCGTTCGGCGTAGTCGCACATCTCGAAGGGAAGCTGCTCGCGGATCCTCTTATCGAAGCGGCGGGCAGCCTCGGCGGGGTTGGTGGTGGCCAAAGAGATGCGGGTGCGGGAGTTGTCCGGCCGGCGCAGGCTGAGGAGGTGGGTGTAGAGGCGGCCGTCCCTGCATTTGCTGGTGATGCCGGCGGGCCATCCGTCGCGGGAGTAGGAGGGGTGCCTTGACGCTGTTGGCTTTAGGTGTCATAATGCTGGTGGTTACAGGAGGTGCTGCTAGTGTGGTCGTTGCGGGAAGGGCAGAAGTATGTCGAGGTTACGTGCGAGATCTGGCAAGAGGGCGAACAGTACGTGTCGCGCTGCCGGGAATTGGAGGTGGCCTCATGCGGGGACACGTTCGAGGAGGCCGTGCGGAATCTGCAGGAAGCCGTTGAAACCGATCTGAACGCACTCGAGGAGCTTGGGGAGCGCCCACGCTTTTTCCGTGAGCGGGGCCTGCGGCTGAAAACGTTCGTGGCGCCGAAGCGGGACGTGGCCGTTACGCGGCCGATACGGCGGGATCGGTGGACCTCGACTGAGCGGGTGCCGGTTACGGCGTGAGTACGCTGCCGTTGTGCTCGAGTGTCGAGTTGACCAATGCCCTCGAGCGTCTTGGCTGGACCGCGCACAATAGGAATCGGGGAAGTCACCGGACCTACGTGAAGCAACTGGGGGACGGCACGTACAGGACGGTGACGGTGGTTCTCGGCAAGAGGGAGATACCGCGGGGGACGTTGGCGTCGATTCTGCGTCGGACGGGGATTACGCGCGACGAGTTTGTTGAGGCGCTCAAATAAGGTAGGGCAAATCACGTCTAGCCGCCGGTCGGCTGCTCTGGCTTGGGTGCGCGGAGATGCTGCTGGCGGTTGTCGCAGGCAATGCGTTCAAGAAGAATGCTGAAGCAGCGTCGGATTACGAGGCGTGTCCGGATGATGGCCATAATGCCCATGTTTAGCCATAATCCGAGAAAACAGAGCACGCTGATGGTAGGACTTTCCATTCCGAGGGCGAGGAGGCCGCCAAGAAGCCAGATGGCAATGCTTATGCCCAAAGCAGTTTGAGTGTGATTCTCACCAGACGTATAGTAGGCGCATTCGGCTACATCATCAGCAAAAGGGATGTGCTGCGCATCAGGTCCGGGCTTCACCGCATAGAAGTCCGCTTCACATCCGCGACATCTTACCTGTGTTCCAAGCTGATCTTGGGCGAGTATGTAGCTAATGCCACATTTGGGACAGTGCATCTTGAATGTCTTTGTCACGCTTAGTCCCCGTTTGGCTGCTTCGGGTTGGGTGTCCGGACGCGGTACTCGGCCTCTGTGATCCTGCGAAGGTAAGCTTGATGTAGATGAGCTGGATGGCGATGTAGGCTAGGATAAACGCAAATGCGCAGAAGCGAATAACGCACAAAATGCTTGAGATGTCATTTCCGTAGCGAGCCTCGCCGACGGCGCTGACAATCGCCAAGAATCCAACGAATACCGATCCTACCTGCATAATTCGTAAGAAAAAGCGCGCGACACTTTCTTCATAGTCGCAGGGACTGCATATGGTAGCACACTCGTCTGCGAAAGCGGCATATGTCCATTGTGTTTGCGGCGAACTATCAGGGTGTATTGCCTCGAAAGTGGTACGGCAACTTCCGCATCTCACGGTTTTTCCGGCCTGGTCGGTGCCGATGGTATAGACAATGCCGCACTTCGGGCACTCGATTTTGAATCCATTGGCCATAAGCACTACATCTCCGGTGGGGGTTCGTTTGGGTCAATGGGGTGCTTGTTGGGCCGGTCGCGCTCGGCGCGGCTGAGTCGAATCTGGACTTCGTTCTGAATGCGCGTCATCACGTCGTGGTAGCTCCGTTCGACGGCTGCCCATTCCTGTTTGATGACTTCGACCCGTTCCGTAAGATCGGTGAGCGTGTGAAGCTCATCGACCATTCCGAGGCCCTGGGCTGAAATGATCGCCCGGGCGATATCCATTTCGTTGATCCCCCCCTACTATACCGCCTTGTCCCCCTGATGTAAATACACGAGACAAGGGAGAAGATCCAGGGGGCCTTTCGCGGGCGATGGATGGCTCGCTGAATAGTTGTGGATGACCTGAGAATTCGGTGTATATCGCCTTTCGTTTTGGCCGGCTCGCCTGCTGCATCCAGCGGGAAGTGAATACGAAACTGACAATCCTACCCAGCACGCGCAACCGCGTGCGTTCCTAGCCCGAGGCGGCCGGGTCCGCGCCAGGCTCGGCCGCCGCCCCCGCCTGTCCGCTTTGGGCACCCAAGCAATTCTACGTCCAGAGCACTGGGCACCCTTAGGCACAAGTGCCCAAACATAGCATGCTTTTCAGTACTTTTCGGGGGAGTGTCGCCAGGTAAAGGTAGGATAAGTCGTTGTGTATCAATACTAAGCGAAAACTGGCGGAGAGGGCGGGATTCGAACCCGCGGTACGCGGTTTAGACGTACACACGCTTTCCAAGCGTGCTCAATCGGCCACTCTGACACCTCTCCGCTTGCGCGGAAGATTATCCAACTACCCGTGCCAAAGTCAATCAGCCACGCCGACGATCCCGCGAACCAGTCCGAAATGGCCCGTGAACATCCCTTACCAAGGCGAAGGTCCGTCCGTTCCCCATTCCTTGTTGGGATCACGGGCAAGGGACAGGTCCAGGCAACCGCCCGTCATAATCTCCTGATGCGTCAACCACGGCCTATCAAAGGACTTCCCATTGAGGCGCGCACTCTGGATATAGCAGCGGTCATCGCCGCCATTGCTCGATCGGATCACGAAATCCCTTCCGCCGGCATTATGTATTGTTACCTCCTCGAAGAGCGGCGTCCCCAGTGCATATATCGGGCGGCCGACGCAGAGGGGGAAGAATCCCATACTCGAAAAGACGAACCACCCCGACATGCATCCATCGTCATCGTCCATCTCCGGGATCAAGCCGTCGGGAGCGTTACGATAGGCAGGGCCGACATACGGCTCCTCGAGGAAACCGTGGGTGCCATAACGGTGGATTAGATTTCCGGTCAGCACGCTCCGGACCCACTTCTGCGTCAGCCACGGGGCCCCGGCGGCCGCAAAGAGCCATGGCGCATGGATACTGGGCTGGTTGCCGTGGTTGTGCAGATCCCTTGCATAGAACTCATCCAGTTTCTTTACGAAGACATCCTGCCCCCCGATGAGTTTGATGACGCCTGGAATGTCATGCACCGTCGCCCAGCGCCAGTGCCACATCGACCCTTCATAGACGTATTTCTCAACGACCTCGGTGGCATCTTCCGGGAAATCCAGCCAATCACCGCGCTCGTCCCGCGCTCGATAGAAGCCAATGCTTGCATCCCACGTATTCTTGTAGAAGGCTGCCCGGCGTTTGAAGCGCGAGAAGTCATCCTCCTTTCCGAGCGCCCCGGCCATCTGCGCCGCGGCCCAGTTGTCATAAGCGTATTCACATGTGAGATCCGGCCGTCGCGGCACGTATCCGAGCGACTCAGCCTTCGATCTGAATGCTGCGTCGGCAATGTTGGCTACAACGCCGTAAGTTGCGTCCAGATCGACAGGCTCGATACCTTTCTGAAAGGCATCCACCAGAACCGTGGAAGAAAGCTCGAGCCGTACGTTTGGGATAGCGGAAAACCCGTGCATGCTGTCGGTACACTCGACGGGCAATTGACGCCGGCGACGCGCCAGCGCATCCGTCAACGAATGCATCATGTCCCGGATCCGCTCACGGTCGAGCAGCGCGAGCAACGGGAACTTGGTGCGATAGGAGTCCCACATCGACCACCCGTTGTAGTGAATGTAGCCGTTGGCGGCGTGTTCCTCCCCATCTTCGCCCATGAAGGTCCCACGAGAGCTGGTGATGTGAAATGGCGAAAGACATGTCCTGTAGATGTGCGAGTAGAACTGGCTCATCCGCACATCATCCCCGCTCACCTCGATCCGGCCGAGAAGGTCTTCCCAGGCGTTGGCGGCCATTTCGCGGACACGCGCAAAGTCCCAGTCATGGACCTCCGCCTCCATGTTTCGCCTAGCCTGCTCGATGCTGATGCTGGACCACCCCACTCTCATGAGTGCAGGTTCACTCGAACGCTCGAGGCCGATCATGGCCACCAGTCTTCCGTCCGGCCCCTTTGCTCCCATCGTCCTGACAGCATCCCGCGGATGGAGCGTCACTGTCTTGAAAGGCCGCTGGAACTCGACGCAGAAGAACATGCGATACCGGCCATGAACGCCCATTTGTTCCGAAATCAGCTCGCCGGCCAATTCTCGATCATTCCGGACGATGCAGTGAACATCCCGCACGGGCGTAAAGCCCCTGGTCAGGTCGATGAGCACCGTGGGCTTTGAACCTTCCGGAAACATGTACCGGTGAAGTCCCACGTGGTGGGTCGCCGTCAGCTCGACACGTAGGCCCTTCTCCAGCACCACCGAGTAGTAGCCGGGCGCGCAGCGTTCGGAGGCTTTGTCAAAGTCCGCGGCATACTCCGACGGGTCGATACTCCTTTGCTGCGTCATGGGCATCACGAGGACGTTGCCCCCGACTCCGTTGCAGCCTACGCCGCTGAACCGGAGGTGCGAGAAGCCAAGGATACGCTTGTCGTCATAGTCGTATCCGGCATGGGCGCTGCCCGTTACGGCGCCGGGAAACGTATCGGGCCCAAGTTTCACCAATCCGAAGGGCATTTCGGCCCCAGGATACATCTGGCCGTGGTCGCCCGCGGTGCCAAGAAACAAGTTGACGCGATCACAAAAACGGCTCATTACCTTGCTTTCTCCCTTGATCTGCTCACAGCGTGCTTTCTGCCGGCATTACTTATTCAAACGCGCATATTACACCTACCAGAGGTCGAGTCGCATCTGGAGCCTTAAGGAAGGCCATAGGCCGTGCCTACTTCCGCCGTCCGTATTCCGGCGAGCAGCACGATTGACAAACCTGCACGCGCCATTACCGGCCTGTCAGGCGATGCGGCCCATCGCTCGTTTTTGCACCGTGCCGGGCCCTTGAGTATAATTCCCCGGCTGTATGGCGCGTTCACATCGTCATGTATTGAAGCTTCTTTTCCGTGTGCATTAACCTGCTCACTATCGAGGAGATTGTTTGATGAGCAAGGCTATCGAACTGACAACGGACAATTTTGACACGACTATCGGCACGGGCGTAGCCCTCGTCGATTTTTGGGCTGAATGGTGCGGCCCCTGCCGCATGATGACGCCCATCCTCGACGAACTCGTCGATGATTACCAAGACAAGGCAACCATTGCAAAGGTCAACGTGGATACGGCTGGCGATATCGCCCAGAAGTTCGGCGTCGCAAGCATTCCTACGCTGATCATTTTCAAGGACGGCCAAGAGAGTACGCGTTTCGTAGGCGTCACCGCGAAGAAGCAGCTTGTCAGCGCGCTGGACGGCGCCAGCGCATAACGCTACGCCCAACTCGATAGCGTTGATATTCCTCGTCCAATACATATCTTGATACACGTATGCAGGCCATGCTGTGGCCGCTCTCAATGAAGGAGTTTCTACGATGACCCCTAAATCGGTGGCAGTCGCTGGGGCGACAGGTCTAGTGGGCAGCCGTATGCTGCAGGTCCTTGAAGAACGGGAATTCCCCATCAAGTCCATCAAGCTGCTGGCATCGGAGCGCTCTAGAGGGCGCACGCTCACGTTTCGCGGTGAGACCCTACCGGTTGAAGTCCTTGACGAAAACTCCTTCAAGGGCGTCGAAATAGCTCTGTTCAGCGCCGGCGGAAGCACGAGCAAGAAGTTCGCGCCTTGTGCGGCCGCCGATGGCTGTGTCGTCGTGGACAATTCGAGCGCATGGCGCATGGATCCCGAGGTGCCCCTCGTGGTACCTGAGGTCAACCCGGGCGACGTGAGCTGGCATAAGGGCATCATAGCCAATCCAAACTGCTCGACCATCCAGATGGTGGTTGTCCTCAAGCCTCTCCATGATGCGGCAACCATCCGACGCGTTGTGGTCTCTACCTACCAAGCGGTGTCGGGCGCGGGAATCAAGGCGCTGGACGAACTCATGGCACAGACACGAGCGGTGTTGGCCAATGAAGCGCCTAAATCAGTCATCTTTCCTCATCAGATTGCTTTCAACTGCATTCCTCAGATCCCTCAGAGCGGTGCTTTCGGGGACAATGGCTACACCTCTGAAGAGATGAAGATGGTGAATGAAACCAAGAAAATCATGGGGGATGACTCAATTGCCGTCACGGCTACGACCGTCCGCGTTCCGGTTCACACTGGACACAGCGAGTGCGTCAATATCGAGACAGAGCGCAAGCTGACCGCTCAAGAAGCGCGTGATATTCTCCGCAATGCTCCCGGTATAACGGTCGAGGATGATCCTGACGCACAGGTATATCCTCTCGCGAGTAATGCTGCCGGGAAGTATGATACATTCGTCGGCCGTATCCGCGAAGACATTTCACACGCGAGTGCGTTGGATATGTGGGTAGTATCCGACAATCTACTCAAAGGCGCGGCATTAAACGCGGTTCAGGTAGCGGAGATACTCGACGGCCATTGAGGTCATTGATGAACTGCTTTGTCCGTCGTTTCTTTGGCCATGAGCCTGAATAAGGGCCCAAGATGTAGCATACGGTCTCTGTCAACGTTTTCCACGACCTTTTCCACAACCTGACATGCACGCCCCGTCATCTGTCAAGATAGAACCTAGCTCCTATTCTGTGCCTATCTTCAGATGATGCAAAACCTATAAAACACTATATAACAGTTGTTTATGGACTCTTGTGAGTTCCAGATAAGGTGTGAACACTGAGCAGAATGTCTGCCTTGATGCTAACACTTACGTATCGCCCGTGGATAACTCACAACTTATCCACACACCGAATGCCGCCCAAAACGTAGGCTTCAAACACAAGATATGGGCATGGTCAGCACCATATAACGCTTCGTAGCCGCCTTACTTTCGAAGACAAGTACCTTCTTTCAGCGGCACATAAAGCAATGGAGACCTTGGGAGATTCTTAGTGATGGGATCATGAGGCAGAAGTCACGCCCGACACAGTGACTAGACGTTTCGCAGGATGCCCCTGACGAGCGCAACCTAGATGCGGATAGGCATGATCACGTTCATATAGTTGTCAAGCTGTGTCTCACTGTGTGGTTTCAGGACACCCGGGCTCATAGCGTCCTTGAGTGAGATTATGACCTTTTCGGTATCAATGTGACGCAGGACCTCAAGAATGAAATCGGGGTTGAAGGCAATCTCGAGTGATGGGCCTTCATACTCGATAGCCATGTCCTCGACGTACTCGCCCACCTCCGGCGTCACCACCTTAAGTGTCATCGTGGCGTTACTCAGGTTCAGCCGGACAGAGTTGAACTTATCATTTGTCATCGTCCGTGTGCGTCGAACGGCCTCTATGAAGGCTTCAAGGCCCGCAACCGCCTCTTTATCCTGTTTCTTCGGAACAACCATTTGGTAGTTCGGGAAATTGCCCTCAATAAGCGCCGAGACAAGGCGGACTGACCCAAACTCGAAAGCCGCTTGACTCTCATTTATGAAGACCTTGACTTCATCTTCATCGCCCAAGAGACGCTCGAGTTCCGAAATCATCTTGCCAGGGATAATGACCTTGAAGCTGATGCCGTCGGGAATATCTTCTCCCTCAACGCACATACTCATACGACGCCCATCCGTGGCCACGACAGTAAGCCGCCCATCCGCAATCTCGACGAGTAGACCTGTCAGATTGTATCGCGCCTGATCGGTACAAATGGCAAACGACGTCTTCTCGAAAAGCCTCTTGAGAATTCCCTGTTTCAGTACAAGTGGCTCAACATCTTTGAAGTCGCGAATAGGCGGGAATTCATCGGGCGCCATACTGAAAAGCTTTGTCTGAATTCGGCCTGCTTCCAGTACTACAACGCGGTTATCGCCAAGCTGGAGTGTCACATCTCCTTCCGGCATCTCGGCCAGAATTGAGGATAACCGCTGCGATGATAGTGTAAGCGAACCAGGTTCCATCACGGTACAATCCGTCCAGCACTCGATACTTACCTTGAGATCTGTAGCGGAAAGACGAAGGGCACTTTCGCCTGTCTCAATGAGTATATGCGACAGAATGGGTAAAGCAGACCTGGGTGATACAACAGTCTTGACTCTGTTGACCGCACTTAGAAGGTCTTGCCGGGGAATTTTAATTTTCATTGGTGAGTCTCCGTAAGGGTGTGTGAATTATCTTTGGCTATAGTGTAGTTCGATTATTTATAAAAATAGAAGTAGTCTTAGTAGTACTTGTGGAAAGTCTGGAAATCAAGCCAACTCCGTTGTTGCACAAGCATTTATGTTGTGGAATTCTCCTGGAAGAACAGTGTGCACTTATACACATATTCACGGGCGGCCTGCTAGTTGGTTGTTTCCTTACGCTTGACGCATCATTGTTTGTGGAAAGTATAGTTCGTCTATCCCCGGAGGCTGAAGGTACTGTCCACAAATGCGCGAAGAACGTGTTCCACGGAGCTTTGCTGCGGTTTTTCCACACCTCAAAAACAGGTCGATCCGGTGTTGAATCACGTCTCTGTCGGTCTTTATACCAAAACCGTGGAACAGTGGCCATGTTGACAACCTCTGTTCTTTGGCGGCGTTTTTGGTGTTTCATAAACACTTTAATTAAAAAGACTTACAAACAATCACGAAATTCAAGAAATGTTCGGCCGCGATACCTTAAGATATTGTCTACTAGAGACTTCGGCTGGGCACATGATCACACCATATGCTCTTCAATAAGCCCACCTATCGAAGTTATCCACAACATATCCCCAAGGTGTCCTATCGAGCGAAGTGACCGAGGTCATGCTAGCAAATCACTTTCCCAAAAGCAAAAGTCAGCGTCACTATAGTTGAACGAGACAGTTGCCGTTGTCCGATGCACGAATAGCGTCGAGAATACGCGTGAGCGCCAGTGCGTGAGATGGCGTTACCGCGAAAGGTGTTGAACCTCTAAGAGCTTCGGCCACCTCAGCATAGATGGCCACTTCATCCCCATAGAGTGCTCCGTTCAAGGTTTCTTCACGGATATGTTCCTGCTTGCCATCGATGTCTTTGTAGGCCGTTGGATCGTCCGGATGCGCCGGCGTTCCACAGTATAGCTTTAGCTTGTTCCCGTGAATCTTGATAGTACCGCGATCCCCCTGGATGAACCAGCTCGGCATTCCCTCGATGGTGATGGTGAATTCCGCCTGAATCAAGGCGCCGCTTTCGAGCGTCATTACAGCCAGGAATAGGTCTTCGCCGTCATTGGGATTGATTACTTGCCGCATACTTGCGTACACCGTTTTCACCGGGCTTCCAAGAAGTTGAATGGGTGCATCGATGATATGCGGGCCCCAGTTGAGCAAGTACCCGCCCCCGTACCGGCGCTCCGTTTGCCAGTCTGACCGCGTTCTGAAGCACGTAACCGAACGTCGCACAAGAAAAACATTACCAATAGTGTTTTCGCTGAGAAGTTCACGGAGACGCAGGAGGTCCGCTCCCCAGCGTGCCGGCAGCCAAGGAAAGAGTTGCTTTCCCGATACTTTCTGCGCGGCCATCATGCGTTGTGCTTCGGATTCGTCAATTGCCCACGGCTTTGTAACCAGCACGTTAACGCCCGCCGCGAGACAATCGCAGGTCATTTGGCAATGTTGATCGCTGCGTGTGACGATACTTACGAGGTCCAGTCTCTCCTTGGCCAACATTTCATGGTAGTCGTCATAGACGTGACAACTGAAGCGTTCCCTGGCCTGCTGCTGCCGTTCAGGATCGACGTCGCAAGCGGCAGTCATCTCAAAGGCGTGTGGATTCTTCTCAATGGCCCCAGCGTGAAGATTACTGCCGCTACGGCCGTATCCTAGGATCGCAGTGCGTATCTTCTCCATAAGACCTTCCCTGATTGTGTTACAGCACGCGGGCAGACCGTCAGATTGGGCAGCAGCACGCCCTAGAAATTAGCTGAGAGGAATCTATTCATTATGCGGCAGATGACTGCGCCACGGAGACGTCCCGTACGAAACCTCTGAGGTACACAGCCGCGACGTTAGATGAGATCTTCTGGATCACGCGGGCGGCCCAACCCGGCGTATGAGGCGTTTCATTGGACGGATTTTGCTTTTTGGCCCCGGAAGTATGTTCCGGCTGATATTGCTGCAGGACGTAGCGGCGTGCGCCGGCAATGCGTCGAGAGATCGCCACCATGTCATCTTCCGTCAATTGAGGCACACAAGTCGTACGAAACTCATAGTCTACGCGGCCTTGGAGTAATAGGTCGATTGTGGCGTTTATGGTGCCGTGATCGACCGGCACGCCGCAGACATGTTCGTATTTCTCCATGGGTGCTTTGACATCCATGGCGATGTAATCGACTAGTTCTTGATGAACAAGGTCCCGAACGATATCCGGCAGCGTTCCGTTAGTATCGAGTTTCACGCGGTAACCGAGATCGCGAACTCGTCGCACAAAATCGGTGAGTCCGGGCTGAAGAGTAGGCTCGCCGCCCGAGATGACAACGCCGTCAAGAAAACCGACGCGTTCGCCTAACCATGTCAACACCTCGTCCGGATCCAGTGCCGCGGGCTGGCCGTCCCGTTTGATGAGGGCACGGTTATGGCAGAAGAAACAATCCAGATTGCAGCCGGCCGTGAAAACTGTTGCCGCGATCATGCCCGGCCAGTCGACCAGGGAGGTCTTGTCTAGGCCCCCTATCTTCATGCCTGCGCTACTGCCTCAACGTTTTCCGGAACGCGGAACTTCGTGCGCTCGAGATATTCCTGTTTCTTGCCTTCGTTGTAGTTGGCGACGGGCCGGAGGTATCCGGTGACGCGCGACCAGACCTCGGTTTCACTATGGCATTGCGGGCAGGCATAGTGCTCGCCGCGAATATAGCCGTGTTCCGGACAGATACTGAAAGTAGGAGTGATGGATAGGTAAGGGAGTTTGTACTTGCTGAAGATGCGCTGGATTAGGCGCTTGCTCACGGCATTATCTTCTATGCTTTCTCCCAGGTACAGATGGAGAACCGTGCCTCCCGTGTACATCGACTGGAGTTCGTCCTGGAGTTCGAGCGTGTCGAAAACATCGTCGGTGTAGCCGACGGGCAGTTGGGTCGAGTTCGTGTAATAGGGGGTGCCGTTTCCGGCGGCGAGGATTTCGGGATACTTGGCTTTGTCGCGGCGGGCAAGGCGGTATGCAGCACCTTCGGCGGGAGACGCCTCGAGATTGTAGACATGGCCGGTGTCTTCCTGGATCTCCATGAGCAGATCCCGCAGGTACTCCATGATCTCGATACTGAATTCCTGGCCTTCAGGGGAGGTGATGTCTTTCCCAATGAAGTTGAGGAGCGCCTCGTTCATGCCGACGACGCCGATGGTGCTGAAGTGGTTGTGCCAGAACTCACCGGTCTTCTCGTAGATCGCTCTGAGGTATCGCGCGGAGTAGGGATACAATCCGCGTTCCGTTTGCTGCTCGATGATCTTGCGTTTGATTTCGAGCGATGTCTTCCCGATGTGGACAAGACGCCAGAGACGCGCTTTGAATTCCTGCTTGGATTTCGAGAGATAGCCAATGCGAGGCAGGTTGATGGTATAGACGCCGATGGAGCCGGTTAAGGGATTGCTGCCAAAGAGGCCGCCGCCGCGGCGGCGAAGCTCCTTGGTATCAAGACGCAGACGGCAGCACATCGAGATGGCGTCCTCGGGGGACAAGTCGGAATTGACGTAGTTGGCGAAGTAGGGAATGCCGTACTTGCAGGTTATCCGCATGAAGGCGTCTACGGCGGGCGAATCCCAATCGAAATCGGAGGTGATATTGATCGTTGGGATGGGGAATGTAAACACGCGTCCCTTGGCATCGCCTTCCATCATGACCTCGCAGAAGGCTTGGTTGAACAGGTCCATCTCCGCCTGGAACTCGCCGTACGTCTCCTCCATTGGTTTGCCGCCGATGATGACGGGCTGATCGCGGAGCGTGCTGGGAACCGTGAGGTCGAAAGTCAGGTTCGAAAAGGGGCACTGGAAGCCGACGCGGGTCGGTACGTTGATGTTGAAGATGAATTCCTGGAGGGCCTGGCGAACCTGGGCATAGGTAAGTTGGTCATAGCGAATGAAAGGAGCGCAGTAGGTGTCAAAGCTGGACCAGGCTTGGGCGCCGGCTGTTTCCCCTTGCGTGGTGAATGTGGAGTTGACGATTTGGCCGAGGAAGGAGCGGAGATGACGGCCAGGTGAGCTTTCCACTTTGCCTGGTACGCCGCCGAAGCCTTCCATGAGCAGTTGACGCAGGTCCCAACCGGCGCAGTAAGGCCCCATCCAACCGAGGTCGTGAATATGAGCGTCGCCGCTCTCATGGGCCTCCCGGACCTCGGCGGGATAGACCTCATGGAGCCAGTAGTTGGTAGTGAAGAACTCCCTCACATAGTTGTTCAGGCCATTGACGCTCTTTTGCATGTTGGCGTTCTCTTTGATGCGCCAATCGCGATCGCCTAAGTAGTCCGAGAAGAGGTCGATGGTAGCGCCAATGAGCGCGTTGAGGTTGCGAGCGCTGGCGCGTTTCTCACGGTAGAGGATGTACGCTTTGGCCGTGCGGGCATGGCCATTCTCGATGAGGACCTTCTCTACGAGGTCCTGGATGCTTTCCACCTCAGGTATGCGTTCGAGAAAGTTGCCGTCCGCTAGGCGGACGACTTCGGCACACAGTTCTTCCGCGCGACTGAAATCGGTGCCTCCGCACGCCGCCGCCGCCTTGAATATGGCCCAGGTGATCTTTTCGGGGTGGAATTTCTCAATACTTCCGTCGCGTTTGCGGATTTGGTCGAACATAGGTGGTACTCCTACCGCGCGTCTCGCCAGGATCTAACATCTGCCCGCGACCGCGTCCGGCCTCGTACCGTGTGACCCAGAGGGAGGAAAATCATTCAATAAAAGGGCTTACGGCTTCTAAAGAAGGGTGTAACGCCTGAATAATTCCCCGGCGGCCACCTCCTGGTTCCTCCCTCCGCCACGGGCGAGGTCATGCTTCTGCGGAGACACAAGCAGATTCTCCCGACGGTCAATCAATTTGACCGTACACCCCATTATATAGTGGTTCCTTCGATCTGTCAAACGAAATCTTGTATGTTCTAACGATGTTCTAACCTGAGCAATTTCAATAGCGTAGGCTCATATGGGGGCAGAAGACAGGCAGAAAAAAGGCCGCAAAATGGAAAAATATGCGCGGGATCTGTTGTTATGGCAGCAGGAAAAAGGCTTAAGAGTAGTTTTAGTAGATACGGTGAGGCGGAGCAGGATACTCGAGAGAGGATGGAGATAGGTGTTTCTGCGAGGGCGGGCGTTAGGCCGGTGTGATATTTCCGAGAATAACCCGTTTCCGGGCTCCTGTTGCACTCGGGACATTGGCCGGCTCCCCACAGATGGCTTCGTTGCCCAAGATGGCGAAGGCGAGGGCCTCGCGCGCTTTGCTGGGGATGCCGTAATGGTCGCTTGTGCGTACGACGGTGTCGGAGAAGCCCCGACGCAGGATGCGCATGAGGGCTTTGTTATTTGCCCCGCCGCCGCTGACAATCAGGCGGGCGACCTTGAACTGTGGCTTCACGAAACGCGTGTAGGCGCGAATGATTGTGTAGCCGACAGCCGTGGTGACGGTGCATACCAAGTCCTCGAACGACTTGTCCTTGCGGCTGGCCAGGGCGTCACGCAGGTAGACCTCGGGTCCGAACTCTTCGCGACCCGTGCTCTTGGGGGGTGTCTGGTCGAAGAAGGGGTGGTCCAGTAGATACTCGAGGAATTCGTCGATGACCACTCCCCGAGCCGCAGCGGCACCGTCTTTATCGAATTCCTCCGCGCCGCGTGTGAGCAGGCGCACGGCGCCGTCAATGGCCATGTTGGCGGGGCCCGAGTCAAAGGCGAGCACATTCCCAAGTTCCGGGGTGACGACCGTCATGTTGGCGATGCCGCCGAGGTTGAGGCAGATGACGTTGCGGTCCTCCCGGCGGAAGAGAAGCCAATCGGCGTAAGCCACGAGGGGCGCGCCTTGTCCGCCGGCGGCCATGTCCCGGGTGCGGAAGTTCGAGACAACGGGCAGTTCCGTCCGCTCGGCGATGAGGGCCGGTTCGCCCACTTGGAGGGTCCCCACCTTGTTGTGTCCTCTTGGGGGCACGTGGGCGACGGTGTGTCCGTGGGAGGCGACAAAATCGACTTCGCATAGGCCCTCGTCGCGGGCGGCTTGGACCATGGCCTTGGCGGCGGCGGCAAACTGCTCGCCCAGTTCGAAGTTCAGAAGACAGACCTCGCGCGCGTCGATGTGAGGCATCAGGAGGCGCGTCTGAAGGGCGGGGTCGAAGGGCACGCGCTCGTATTTCATGAGTTTGACCAGGCAGCCGGGGCCCGAGCCTTTGACTCGTACGAGGGCGACGTCGATGCCATCGCACGATGAGCCGGACATGAGTCCGATCACATATCGCGTCGTCTTCCTAGGGATTGCTGTCAGGTCCATGGATAAGCACCCTCTCGATTCGGGCCGCCGTGAAGTAATGCCGCAGAATGCTGTTGTATGACGCCCCTTGCGCAGCCATCCCGCGGGCGCCATACTGACAGAGGCCTACACCGTGGCCTCGTCCTCCACCGATGAAGGTGAATCGGGTTTGACCATCGCCTCCTTTGCCGCAGTCCACTATAAACATTGCACTGGGAAGGCCATTAAATGCAAGTCGGATGGGGAGTTCCTTACGAATAACGACGGAGTCTTCGCTGCCGATGACGCGCACCCACTTGAGCCGACCTCCCGGGCCGCGGTCGCCGAGACGGATATCGCGGACTTGGCCGACGCGGTGGCGCTTGTTAACGGAAGCTGTAAGTTCTTTCTGGGAAAGGGTTTTGCGCCAGCGAAAGTAGGTTGTATCGCCGCTGCAATGCGCCTTGGGTGGGCGTAGAAGCCAATTGGCCAGGCCCTGCTCCTGCGGCTTGTGCGCGGGGTTGTCTCCGCTCACCACTACATCGCTCACGGCGCGAAGCTGGGCGTCGGGAGGCCCGGACCAGACCGTGTCGTTATCCTCCGTCCATCCACCGCACGTGGCTGAGAATACAGCGGGCACGATTCTGGACCCATCGGTAAGGACTTGGCCTGCCGTTGCTTGTACGGCCGTGTCCGTGGCGGGGTGCCTGCCCCCGGCGCCGAGGTACGCCCGCGACCGTTCCGTGGCCCAGTAGTCAAAACCTTCGAGGGCATAGCGGCCGTTCATTCCGGCGAGGACCTCGCTGCGGGCGGCGACGGCCTGTGCCTTCAGGGCCTCGATGGGCCATCCCGGGGGCATCTCGGCGGGAAGAACGCCGCAGAGGTATGTCTCAATGTCGGCGGTCTCAATCACCGTAAGCCTGCCATGGCTGCCGACGCTTACTTGAAAGGGCCCGTTGTAGGTACGGTCTTCCCGGCGCTCTTGCCAGAAGCCGTAGTCTCCCCCGCCGATGACAAGGGGGGTGTCGGAGTGGATGTGCGCGGGGAGACTCATCTCAAGCGCCGGTTGGGCCGATTTGTCCTCGATTACCAATGTGCCTTTCCCAGGTTCAACGGTCTCTGCCTGGATCCATGGCCAGACGCTTTGCTTCTCAAGGTCCTTGCGCTGCTGTTCGGCGTCGGACAAGGTCTTGCACTGAATGAGCGATATCCAGAGCACACGGTTGTCGAGAAACCGTTTGTCACCGGCCTGGAGACGCTTTCCAAAAGACACGATTTCCGGTGTCATGCCTTTTTCTTGCCACTCCCGCACGTAGGCCTGTGCGGCCGCTCTTTCAGCCAGGGGGAAGGTCTTGGCGAACAAGTGAAACCTCTGCGCGGGTGGCGTGGCATCTTGGATAGTGAGTATCCACGTGCCCGGGGGGAGCCGGCGCGCCGGGCCGCCGTCCTGGATATGCAGGTCCACAGTGGAAGTGAGCGACGCGGTGGGCTGGTCATCGACGAGGAGTACGCGCACGGTAAGATCTTCTTGTCTGTCCTCCTTCGCAGGCCGTGCGTTTCGGGGCGCCGCCGCAGCGCAGGCCGCGAGTAGGGCCATCAGAATGCAGGCGATGGGCCTCGTGAATCTATGATGGATCTTGAAGTGCAATTCGCAGAGAACCTCCTGCCTCGTCGATGCGCCTGAGTGCTTCCTCAGGCGAGAGCGAATGCCTGGCCATGAGTACTGCGGCAGGTATGCTTCCTCCCGCCCGCGTCAGTAAGGCGTCCGCGTCGCCTTCATTGCTGTCGGTGAGGGCCGCGACGATCCGCGCCGCGCGTGCGCGCAACTTCGCATTCGCAGCGTTGAGGCCGACCATCAGGCCTTCGAAGACGTATCCTGCCTGGGCCATGGCGCCGGTGGAAATTGCGTTCAGCACGAGCTTCGTGGCGGTGCCCGCCTTGAGGCGCGTCGAACCAGTCAAGACCTCCGGCCCTGTGTCGAGGCGAATCGGAATGTCTACATCCGCCGGCGCGCCGGGATTGCAGCAGAGAAGGGCGGTAGTCGCGTTCGCCCGGCGGGCCTCGGCGAGAGCCCCCAAGGTGTACGGAGTGGTGCCCGAAGCCGCTATCCCCAAGACGAAGTCATTGGGGCCGAGGTCCGGGCAAGCCGCCTGAAGGTCGGCGGCGCCTTGTGGTGCGCTATCCTCGGCTGCCTCACCGGCCCGGCGCAACGCGCGGTCGCCGCCGGCAATAATCCCCACGACCCTATCGGGCGACACGCCGAAAGTGGGCGGGCATTCCGACGCATCGAGGACGCCAAGGCGACCACTTGTGCCCGCACCGATGTAGATGATCCGTCCGCCGCATTTCAGGGCTGCTGCCGCAGCGGCTATAGCCGCCGCAACCGCATCCTTCTGGGCGGCTACGGCAGCGACGGCCTGTTTATCCGCGCGGTTCATGGCCTCGACCGTCTCACCCGGCGTCAACGCATCGAGAGGTCGTGCCTTCGCGGCGCGGCGCTCGGTGGGCGGGACAACGACGCTTCGGCGCTCGGGCGCTCGGTGCGAGACGACCTCCGAGGGCAGTTCCGCGAGTTGGGTTAGGGCGAATGCAGCAGCATGGCCCAGCTGCTCAGGTTGAGCAGGGCGATTCCCAGGCACAAGCGCGTCGAGGGCATGCCGGAACGCGTCCCGGTAGATCGGGGCGCCTTCGATCATGCCGCCGAACAAATATATCGGCGTATCTGGAGGCAATTGCAGCCGCGTATACGCAACGTGGGCCTGCTCCGCCAACAGGCGAGCCTGATCCTGGACGCAGGCCATGGCGACGGCATCGCCCCTCTCTGCCGCGGAGGTGACGGTCCGTGCGAGTTGCGCTATGTCCTGCTTGCCGGCTCCCGCCGCCCAAAGAGGGACGTGGCAGAAATCGCTTTGGCCTGCGGCGGCCGTCAGCGCAGCCACAAGCGCCGTCGCCGGGCCGGTGCCATCGATGGCATGGGCGGCAGCGCGAAGGGCCGCTATACCAAGTTGGTATGAGCTTCCTTCGTCGCCGACATGTACGCCTCGTCCGCCGATGTGAAGGTAGTTGCCGGACGCGTCCTGAGCCGACACGCCTGAGCCGGTGCCTGCGAGAACGACCAGGGCAGCTCCCTGGCCGGCGTTCGCAATGAGGAGCGCCCGCATATCGTCCGTTACCACGGCCCGCTCGGCGGAAAGGGCCTCGCAGAGTGCGCCGGCCACGGCTTCTCGCAACCTGTCCGTGCCCGTGCCCGCCACGGCGGCGCCCACGGCGGATAGATTCGCCTGAGGGCCGGGCAGCATAGCGCGCGCCTCGGCGGCGAGCGTGGCGATGCACGCGTCAAAACCGCACGTCACAGGATTGGACGGCCCGGCGACGCGTTCTGCTAAGAGTGTGCCGTCGTCGCGGTAAAGGCCCAGGAGGGTCTTCGTGGCGCCGCAATCGATGGCGAGGACATAGGCCATGGTTATTCCTCTAGCGTGTCTTCGTGCCAGTCTGGGACGTAACGCTCCGCCGTCCGTGGCGGAAAGGTGCATGATTCGCAGGCATCTTTGTACAGGTACGCGCTGCCGTTGGGAGTTCGTACGAGGCTGTCCCAGTCTACGTGAATCAAACCATACCGAGCGGAGTACCCGCGGTTCCATTCGAAGCCGTCCAAAAGGGCACGGTGGAAATAGCCACGCACATCGACTCCATCCTCCATACAACGGGCAAGCACACCAATGTGGTCGAGAAGGTACGCGCACCGTTCCACGTCGTCGTTAGTCGCCAGGCCGTTCGCCGTGATGATGATGGGTTTACCATAGCGTTGTGCGCCGTGGATGAGCTTCGCCATGCCTTGCGGATAGTTGTCAAAGTGCCAGGCGGGCGCGGGAGTACCATCAGATGTGGTGGTCCGTCCAAACAGACGCGTTGGCCGTGTCGGGTCGAAGCAGAGGGTTTGCCTGCCGAAATAGGCCAGCCCCACAAAGTCGGCTGTTTCCGCCGCCTCGGGAAGATGCCGTGGATGAAATGGCCAGCGGCCGTCATTAACGGCGTCGAGGAAGACGTTGTTGAACCAGAACTCCTCGTGCCGTGCCGTCCGAAGATCCCACGAGCTTTCGGCCTCAAGGGGCCGGCAGATGCGCGCGCAGATCGCCGGGCCGACGCTCGCTCCGGGGCAGGAGTTGTGGATAACGCGGTAGGCGTTGACGTGGGCGAGGATCATGTTTCTGAGAGCGCGCACGAGTCCCAGCGGACGCGCCTTGCCCGGGGGCCATAGGCGCTCCCCGTGGCCCATCAAGAGCGTATGCACCGGCTCTTGCAGCGGTATCCACCAGCGACACTTGCCCTGGAACGCGTCGACGACGTGTTGTGCATACCTCTCGAAGAAGCGAGGCGCATGGGCATGGCGCCACCCGTAGTTATCGGCACACCAGGTGGGAAGCGTGACGTGCTGGAGAACGCAGACGGGTTCGATTTCGCGCACGCGGAGGGCGTCAACAACGTCGGCATAGTGGGCCAAGGCGTTGTCGTCAAACCGGCCCTGCTCCGGCTCAACACGGCTCCATTCGACGGAGAAGAGATGTGCCTTGTGGCCCAACTTGCGCGCGAGATCGAAGTCCGCCTGGAACCGCGCGTAGTGATCCGCCGCTCGTTCGGCGCTGGCGCTTTTCTCAACACGCCCCGGCCGCTGCTCCCAGCGCCACCAGTCGTTGAAGAAGTTGCCGCCTTCCACCTGGTGTGCGGAGAGACTTGCCCCCCATAGAAACTCGCTCGGAAAAGTGGCCAAGAAAAACGTCCCCAAACGCATGCCGAATCTTGTGGCGTCGATCATGACAACGTGCGGCCTCATGGTATCATGCAGCCGGTATGGGGCCAAAGAGCACAAACCGATTGAGAGCCGCCGAGAATGACACGGTGCCCGCCCTCGCGTTATTGATGACTCCGGGGCTGGGTTACGTGTCCGTTCATAGAGCGCTGTCCGCAGCGAAGGCGAGTGGGCGGAGTCTGGATGCACTCCTGGCGATGTCGCCCCGGGAGCGGGCCGCTGCTCTTCCGGCTGGATTGGCGTCGCAGGTGGGGCGGTGCGGAAACGCTTTGCGGCAGCGGGCCGAGCTGATACTGAGTCACGCCCAAAGACAGGGGCTGCAAGTGCTTTTCGTGAACGACGAGGATTATCCGAACAGGCTTCGTACCTCGCTCGGGAGTTCCGCGCCCGTGCTTTTGTTCGTACAGGGGAATGCCGGATTGCTCCACGGCGATGCCGTGGCCATTGTCGGAGCGCGGCTGGTGTCAAGACGCGGCGCTAAGTTGGCCGACTCGTGTGCGACGGCTTTCGCTCGTCAGCGCGTTACCGTTGTGAGCGGCGCGGCCCACGGCGTTGACACGGCGGCGCACCGGGCGGCCGTGCGGGCGGATGGGCCGACGGTAGCCGTGCTACCTCAGGGTCTGTTCACCTATCACGCGCCCCGTTTCCTCCGGAAGGCCGTCGAAGCGGGTAGAGGCGTTTTGGTGAGCGAGTTCCTGCCTGACGCCTCGTGGGCGGCCCACGCCGCCGTCGTGCGTAACGCCACTATCAGCGGCCTGTCGCGCATGGTGTGTGTTTTTGAGCCGAAGAAACGCGGCGGCAGCATACGGACGGCGCGCGCCGGTCTCGATCAGGGGAAGCGTGTGGCCGTGTACTACGGCGCAACGTCGCATTCTTCACCCGCGGAAGAATTAGGCCGCCTCGGTGCAGTGACAGTGGATGGCACATCGCTCGAAGGCGAAGTTCTGGAACAGCTCTGGGCAACGGCGCCTTCACCGGCGCGGGCAAGCCAGGAGGAACTCTTCTGAGCGCTCTGCTCTTGTCGGCGCTTGAATTCCCGGTTGTCAATCCACGAGTATTGCTCATGCTTCTTTTTGGTATGGACCTCTTCGGCGGGGAATCCTGAGACGATGTTTGCCTTTCTTCGAGGTGCGGTCGCGAAAAAGGCCGTGGACTACATTGAGTTGGATGTCGGCGGCGTTGGCTACCTGGTGTGGGTGCCCGCGTCGGTACAGCGCCGCGTCGCTCCCGAGCAAACGGTGACGCTCCTTACGCACTGCCACATTCGTGAGGACGCGTTCCAGATTTACGGATTTCTCCGCGAGGAGGAGCGGGCGTTGTTTCGGACGCTCTTGAGTATCTCCGGCATCGGGCCGAAGGTGGCGCTGGCCATCCTGTCGGCCATGGGGACGTCGGATTTCGCCCGGGCGGTGCTGGACAATGACGTTACGGCGTTCACCAAGGTAGGCGGCGTAGGCAAGAAGACGGGCCAGCGGATTATCCTGGAAATGAAGGCGAAGCTGGGCCAGGACACCGAGCTCAGTGTCCTTCTTGGCGAGCCGGAGGATGCAAAGACGCCGGATACGGATGACGTCATTGCGGCGCTATGTTCGTTGGGTTGCTCGCTGAACGAGGCCCGGAAGGCCGCGGCCGCGGCCCGGAAAGAACTTGGTGAGGGCGCCCCCGACGAAGAAGTCGTTCGCCGGGCGCTGCGTTCGATGGCGAAGGTGTGATGATGCCGGATAAAGAAGTGATAAGCGCCGGGCCGACTGGGGATGATCGCGAGTATGACGATCAATTACGGCCGCAGCGGCTGGACGATTTTCCCGGCCAGGAGCCGATTAAGGAGAAGTTGCGCATTGCCATCGAGGCGGCGCGCGGCCGGCACGAGCCGTTGGATCACCTGCTGCTATGCGGCCCCCCCGGCCTCGGGAAGACCACCTTGGCCCGTATCCTCGCCAATGAAATGGGCGTGGACTTCAAGGCGACCTCCGGGCCCGTGATCGAGCGCCAGGCCGATCTTTCGGCCATTCTCACAGGCCTCGAAGAGTTCGACGTCCTCTTCATCGATGAGATTCATCGTCTGAATCATGCCGTCGAGGAAACTATGTACGCCGCCATGGAGGACTTCGAAGTCGATATCATGCTCGGGAAGGGGCCGACGGCGCGCTCCATGAAGATCGGCCTGAAACCCTTCACGCTGATCGGGGCCACGACGCGGGCGGGCCTGCTCACGCCGCCCCTGCGTGCCCGGTTCGGGGATACCTGCCGGTTCGAGTTCTATTCTCCGGAGGAGCTCGAGACAATTGTGATGCGCTCGGCGCGGATTCTTAATGTACCGGTCGATCAGGAGGGCGCCCTCGAAATCGCCGGGCGTTCGCGGGGAACCGCCCGCGTGGCGAATCGCCTGCTCCGGCGCGTGCGCGATTACGCGCAGGTTAAGGGAGACGGGACGATCTCCCGCGGGAGCGCGGATGCGGCGTTGCAGCTCTTGCGTATCGACGAGCTCGGCCTCGACGATATGGATCGCGGCATCGTGGACACGATTGTCACCAAGTTCAGCGGCGGGCCGGTGGGCCTTTCGTCACTGGCGGTCGCCATCGGGGAAGAGGCCAAGACGCTCGAGGAAGTCCACGAGCCCTATCTGATTCAGATGGGCTTTCTGAAGCGGACTTCTCAAGGGAGGGTTGCTACTCCTTTGGCGTACAAGCACTTAGGGCTTGAGCTCTCCAGGCCCGACCAGGATCGGCTGTTCTAAGCGGAGTCAGTCGTGCACTTGCAGAACGGGCACGTTCCCTCCCAAGCCGTCTCCGTCCAATGGTTTGGCTTGTTTCGAGGCAGTCTCTAGGAGCAAGAACTAGTGAAAAACGGGAAATCCCCAGCAACTTCGCCTGTTCTTAGTGTATAATATAGGTGCGCCTGGGCTGGTGCACTCTGGGGAAGGGTGTCCTTGGGTACAGTGCTTGGGACTGGAGCCATGGACTTTTCGGCTGAAGAAAAGCGTCAGCACGCCCGCCATCATGAATCTATTTGTGCGTGGCTCTCCTTCTGTGATGATCACGCGCTCTACGGGACGATTACGGTGGATGTGGGCGTCGGGGGAGCCCGGTTCAATACGCAGCGGTGCGTGAAGACGGGCGATCATGTCTTGCTCAACATGCAGGTGGAGCCCAAATCGGTGGAGTGCAAGGGCCGTGTATGTTGGACGAACTGCACGGAGGACGGCCTCAACGCGTTCGGCGTGAAGTTTTACGACCTGCGCGATGACGAGCGCGAGCACCTCCGGAAGTACTTCAAACAAGAGAGCCATTCATCCGTAGCGGCGGCCATCGCAGGCGTCCCCGTCTAGGAACAGGTCGCGTCTGCAGCGGCGGGGCGTCTGGCGCAGGTCTTCCATACCTTCGGAGAGCACGACCCTCCTCATTACATCGTGGTACGAAGGCCTCGCAAGGGGCTTCCAAGGGGGATAGTCTCCACTACTTAGACACCTATACATGAAGTGTGCATAGAAGCGATCCTGATTAAGTCGCGTGTCTTTATGCCCGGCGCGGGCGTGTGGTAAGATTCTGGCCTTGTCATTTGCATTGCGGAACGTGATTGGGAGGGGACATGGCGAAAGGCATCACCAAGCGCGATCGGGACTACGCCCAGTGGTACATCGACGTTGTGTTGAAAGGCGACATGGCGGACTACTCCCCTGTCAAGGGCTGTATGGTCATCAAGCCGAACGGATACGGCGTGTGGGAGAATATCCAGCGCAACCTGGATCGCCTCTTCAAGGAAACAGGCCACGTCAACGCCTATTTCCCCATGTTCATCCCCGAGAGCTTCCTGAAGAAGGAAGCGGAGCACGTCGAGGGATTCGCGCCGGAGTGCGCCGTTGTCACCCACGCGGGCGGGAAGGCGCTCGAGGAGCCGCTCGTCGTTCGTCCCACATCCGAAACGATCATCTGGTCCACGTACAAGAATTGGATCAACTCGTACCGGGATCTTCCTATCCTCATCAACCAGTGGGCCAACGTCTGCCGCTGGGAAATGCGCACACGGCTTTTCCTGCGCACGACGGAGTTTCTTTGGCAAGAGGGCCACACGGCCCATGCCACCTTCGAGGAGGCTGAAGAAGAGACGTTCAAGATGGTGCAGGTCTACAAGCGGTTCGCCGAGGAATACTTGGCTATGCCGGTAATCGCCGGCAAGAAGACGGAGCAGGAGAAGTTCGCAGGCGCCTTGCACACGTACTGCATCGAGGCGATGATGCAGGACGGCAAGGCCCTTCAGTCCGGCACCTCGCACCACCTGGGCCAGAATTTCGCGAAGGCCTTCGACGTGAAGTTTCAGGATCAGAACAAGGAACTTCAGTACGTGTACGCTTCGAGCTGGGGCGTCTCGACGCGTCTCATCGGCGGCATGATCATGTCCCACAGCGACGATAACGGCCTGGTGATTCCCCCGAAGCTGGCGCCGCTGCCGGTTGTGTTCGTGCCGATATGGCGGAGCGATGAGGAGCGGGACCTAGTCCTCGGCCGCGCACGCGAACTGACACAGGATTGGGATCCGCTATTCTACTCGGTGGACGATCGAGATCAGTACAAGCCCGGCTACAAGTTCGCCCACTGGGAAGTGCGCGGCGTGCCGATCCGCATCGAGATCGGGCCGCGAGATTGCCAGAATAATGAAGTGGTCGTGGTGCGCCGCGACACCGGCGAGAAGCAGGCCATGCCCATGGAGGGCCTGCGGTCAAAGCTCGAGGCTATGCTCGAAGATATCCAGGCCAATCTCTTCGCCGCCGCGAAGAATCGGCTCGATACCAACACGCGGGCCTGCGACGAATTCGCCGATTACGAGGCGCACGTCGGGGAGGGTGGGTTCTTCCGCATCCACTGGTGCGGCGCGGATGCCTGCGAAACGGAACTTCAGGAGAAAACGCGCTCAACCATCCGCTGCATCCCCTTCGACGCACCGGAAGAGGAGGGTGCGTGCATCATCTGCGGGAAGCCCTCCGCGCGGCGCGTCCTCGCCTCGCAAGCCTACTGAGCCCCCCAGCCTATTCCTCCGGGTAGATGGCTTCGTCGTGCCAGACTTGCCACATCAGCTCGTAGCGCTCCAGCGGTAGGCCGGTGTAGACGCAGTTGCTGGTAGCGAAGACGTAGCCGCCTCCCGGCATGCCGTGGCGGATGCAGTAGCGGGCCGACTCAACCACTTCTTCCTCCGTGCCGGACTGGAGGAGGCCGCAGTTCACGTTGCCGATGAGGCATATCTGATCGCCGTACAACCGCTTGACCTCGGCGATATCCACGCCGCCCTGCGGATCGAGCGAATGGAGGGCGTCCGGTTTGGCAGAGATGAGCTGGTCGAGGATGGGCATGATGTTGCCGTCGGTGTGTTTGATGGAGTAGAAGCCTTGATCCCGGAAGCCCTCGCATAGCGCAGTCAGGCTTGGCGTGATGACCTCGGCGAACATCGTCGGATGGAGGAATGGCCCGTCGTTGAAGCAGTAGTCGGCGCACATGGCGAATCCGTCCACGCCGCCGTGCTTGGCGATCCGCTCCGTCCGCTCAAGACATTGGGCGGCGCGCTCGTGGGCTTGTTGCTTCGCCTCATCCAAGTGCTCGTAGAACCACGTGGCCTGCTCCACCATCTTCGACCCGCTCGGGATCGAGTAGGTCGAGTCGGCGCCGAGCATGAGGAAGAATTCATCGCCCGTCTTCTCGCGCACGAGATCCACCATCCGCAGCGACTCCTCTTCATCGCCGGGATTGGGGTGCAAGTAGATGGCGTTATGCTCGTATCGGCGCGCCGTCATGATGAAGGTATCGGCGATCTCATTGCGGTGAAGCTGGCGCTCCGTCTCCGACATCTGCTTCCACTGGTGGTAGGCGCGCTGGCCGGGATGGACTTTCCCGAAGGCCTCCATTGTTAGATAGAATACCAACTCGAAGTGCGGCACGCGGCCCGCAACAGGCCGGCGCTCCAATGCGGCGATGAAGCGTTCGCGAGGCGTCAAAGCTCTTCCTCCTTGTGCTTGAGATATTGTCGGGAATAGGGGAAGGTCAGGATTTCTAGCGACGTACTAAGTAAACTTCTCTTAATAAGGGCGAAGCCTAATAAAGGATAAGGCCTTTTCCTTTATTAAGCAAGCGACTTTCGCCGGATCTCGTCTGCGAATAATGCGATAACGGTGTCTTTCGTGAGTTGCTTAGTCAGATGGCCCGATCATCTTGGCCGGGTCGACGACGGCGTCGAACTCCTCGCCGGTGAGGAGGCCGAGGTTGATGGCCTCTTCCCGCAGGGCGGTGCCGTTGGCGTGGGCGGCTTTGGCGACGCGCGCGGCGTTATCGTAGCCGATCTTGCGGTTCAATGCCGTGACGAGCATGAGCGTGTTGCGCACGTGGGCTTCGATCCGCTCCCGGTTCGGCTCGATGCCCGCGACGCAGCGCTCGGTAAATGACGCGGCGGCGTCGCTCAATAACCGGATGGATTGCAGCACGTTATACACGATAACAGGCTTGAGAACGTTGAGTTCGAAGTTGCCCGATGCGCCCGCCATCGCCACGGTCGTATCGTTCCCAATCACCTGGGCGCACACCATGGTAACAGCTTCGCACTGGGTGGGATTGACCTTGCCCGGCATGATGGACGATCCCGGTTCGTTCGCGGGGATAGCGATTTCGCCCACGCCGCAGCGCGGGCCGCTTGCCAGCCAGCGAACGTCGTTGGCGATCTTCACTAGACTGCACGCCACGGTCTTTAGGGCGCCGGAGGTCATCACCTGCGCGTCATGCGCCGCCAGCGACTCGAACTTGTTAGGGGCCGATGTGAAGGGGAGCCCCGTCAACTCTGCCACCTTGGCCGCGACCGCTTCGGCAAAGCCCTTCTTCGTGTTCAAACCGGTGCCGACGGCCGTGCCGCCAAGGGCCAGCTCTTGCAGCTTGGGCAGTGTCTGCTCGACTCGCTCGATGCCGTTGGCAATCTGCTGCGTGTAACCGGAGAACTCTTGCCCGAGCGTGAGCGGCGTGGCGTCCATCAAGTGCGTCCGGCCGACCTTGATGATGTCCTTGAAGCCCTCGGACTTTGCCGCGAGCGCGTCCCTCAGTGCGCGGAGGGCCGGCAGGAGGTGGTCGTGGATGCTCTTCGCGGCGGCGATACTCATGGCGGCGGGGAACACATCGTTCGACGACTGGGACATGTTCACATGATCATTCGGATGAACCGGCGATCTGGCGCCCAGCTGACCGCCCAGCAAGAGGTTCGCCCGGTTGGCCACGACCTCGTTGACGTTCATATTTGTCTGGGTGCCGCTGCCCGTTTGCCAGACCACAAGCGGGAAATGCTCGTCCAATTCGCCCGAGATCGCCTCGTCGGCAGCTCGGCAGATAGCGTCGCACAGGTCCTCGGCGAGGAGGTCCAGGTCCCTATTGGTCAGGGCGGCGGCTTTCTTCACCACCCCCAAGGCGTGGATGACCTCCAGCGGCATGCGTTCTGAGCCAATTGGAAAATTCACCAGCGAGCGCGCTGTCTGACACCCGTAGTACTTGTCCGCGGGCACGCGCATTTCGCCCATCGTGTCTTGCTCGATGCGATAGTCCACCGCGCTGCCCTCCTCTTGTCGCCTACTCCAAGGACCACTCATATTAAGACACCCTCACGATACCGTCAACCGATCTCGCGGATGGGAGTAAGATTGAACAATGTGTAGGTAAGACAAAGGAAGGCCGGAGCATATGGGCGCCGCGGGCATGAGGGCGGCGCAGCAGCGTATGTGCTTTGAGGCGGCCGCCGGGTGCGGCGCGGCACATGTCAGGAGAGCATGACCTTGAGTTCGCTCATGAACTCGTTCAGGTCCTTGAACTGCCTGTAGACGGAAGCGAACCGCACGTAAGCCACCTCGTCGAGTTGCTTTAGCTTCCGCATGACGGCTTCGCCAATCGCCTGGGTCGGCACCTCATGCTCGCTGGAATTGAACAACTCGCGTTCGACCTCGTCGATGAGTGCGTCCACTTGTTCGAGACCCACGGGCCTCTTCTCGACGGCCTTCAGGATACCGCTTTTCAGTTTCCACCGATCGAACGGCTCGCGGCGCCCGTCCTTCTTGATGACCATCTGGGCTACTTCTTCGATCCGCTCATAGGTCGTGAAGCGCTTCCCGCAGTTCAGGCATTCGCGCCGCCGCCGAATCGAATCGCCCTCTTTGGATGACCTCGAATCCACTACTTTGCCATCCGTGTGATTGCAGAATGGACAACGCATGAGGAGCCTTTCCCTTTGGACCGCCTCTTAAGAACACCACAAGGCGTAGGCCCGAAACCGAACTCGATCTCCACATCTTGTGTTGGGGACACTCTAGCACATACCATATAAGCCGTCAAGCAAAAAACGCTAGTGTTGTTTCCCCGTATCTGCGCGTGTCCTTGCGGTCGAAACCCTCGATTTCAGTGGGTAAAGGCTTCCTGGACGCATGCTCTATGACGACCACCCCGTTGGGGTCGAGGATCTGGTGCCGTCGTATCTCCGCGAGCAGGGCGTCGTAGCCGTCAAACTCATAGGGCGGGTCGGCGAAAACGATCCCGTAGCCGTTGTTTCTTCCCGCAAGGCGCTTCAATCCCCCGGGCAGCGTGAGGCGTCTCACATCGGCCTGCGAGGAAAGGCGTGAGATTTCCAGATTCTTTCGGATAGCTTGAACTGAGGCTGTATGTTGGTCTACGAGAACGCACCGGGCGGCTCCACGGCTTAGGGCCTCGATGCCGTTTGCTCCCGTTCCGGCGAACAGGTCGAGGAAGAACGCGCCAGCGAGCCCCGGCTCGAGGACGTTGAAGAGGGATTCGCGTACGGCATCGCGGGTGGGCCTGATACGCAAGCCCTTGGGCGTGAATAGCCGTGTTCCCTTTGCCGTTCCTGCAATTACGCGCATAGTGCCGCTCCGCGGGTCGAGCTGCCATTTTCCAAATCCTTGCACAAAGTATACGAAAGGCGAAGGCTGCGTACCACGCCTTGTTCCCGTCGTCCGCTAACCGGCTTCCTTGCCGCGAATTGTTCCTGCCGCATGACGCGTGAAGAAGCTTGCCGCGTGGGATGGTGGATACCCGCCTGCTAACTGATTGTGCGACAATCCCTTGGCTTCTTCGTTGTCGTTGATAAATCCGTTATCCTCGGGCCGCCATGGACTGCTCAAGTGGTAACGACACACCCCGAAACAAGACGCGCAGTCTACTAAGTTGTTTTTTTACAGTGCTTTGCGAGATTGCCGTAGGTGTGTTCTGCCATCCTTTCGAGAGATGTGCGCGATTGTGGAAAACTTGTTGAAAAACCTGAGGGCCTTCTTCACGAAGGTGTCAGATGGGCGGGAACGAGCTTCTTGTCTGGGGTCGGCTTCTACGCTCGGTACATGGCGTCACGCGCCGCCTTCAGTTCTGTCAGGCGCGGAATGGAGTAGGTGCCCATGTGCATCTGGTCGAAGATGCTCACTTCCGTTGAATAGTGCCGCGCGTTCTCGAGATCGACCTTCCCCTCTTTGAAGAGTCTCAGCAGGTATTCCTCGAACAGGAATGAGTGAGAGATGGTTTGCTGCATCCCGATCCTCATGCCGTCGGTGTCGCCCGCGATGATGGCATCATTGATGGGTTTGATGTCGTTGAACATCATCTCGAGTGAGGGGAAGCGTCCGCCGCCCATGCGTGGCACTAGCCGTTGGCATATGATGCACCGGATGCAGTCCCGCAGTTGCAGGCGAACGAGGTCTCGCTCAACGGGATCGAAAAAGCTGACGACGCGGTTGACCACCTCGCTGGCGGTGTTGGAGTGCAGTGTACTGATGACAAGATGGCCCGTCGAGGCTGCGTTGATGGCAGAGCGAATGGTGTCGGAATCGCGCATTTCCCCGATGACGATCACGTCGGGGTCGTGGCGCATTGCTCCTTCGACGGCTATCGCGAACGAGGGCACGTCCTCGCCCGTGTTTCGTTGTGAGACGAACGATTTCTTGTTGCGATGGACGTATTCGATGGGATTCTCGATAGTGAGAACGTGCAGCTGCTTGTGTGTGTTTATCCAATCCACCATGGCGGCGACAGTCGTCGTCTTTCCGCTGCCCGTCATGCCCGTGATCAAGACGAGGCCGTGGTGAAGGTTGGACAATTCCTGCAAGGGTTTGGGCGGAACGTTCAATTCGTCGAAAGACGGAATTGTCTCGGGGAGATAACGGAAAGTGAGATGCGGGGCGCCCGTTTTGATGAAGGCGGATACCCTCGAGTAGCCCAGCCCAACCTGGTGGAAGTTGAAGCTGGTTTGCATCGTCTCCTCGAACTCCTTGTATTGGACATCCGTGGCCAGGTCCCGGATCAGGGCGCCTATCTGCGTCGCAGAGAGGGCGCCCATCAGTTCCGAACGGTGTGCCTGATTGTCAATGCGAAATAGAGGCGCTTCACCCGGGGAGAGATGCACATCACTTGCCTTGTACTGAACCAGCGCCTGAAAGAGCTTCTCCACGCTGATCGGGTCTGCACGGAATTGCTCTCCCTTGATGCGCCAGACCTCCGGCATACGCAGGAGGCCGGACAGCTTGTCCACGGCCTCTTTGGCTTGCTCGTTGGCTCTTGACCCCGCGGGTGGGCAGGACAGGATTTGCCAGCTCCCCTCTTCCGCCAAGGCGCATCCCTCGGAGAATTGGGCCACCGCATCCTTCAGTGATTCCAGCGCTTTTCCTCTTAGCCGTGTTCGCAGCGTGAAGGTCTTAAAATCGCCTTCGTACGCCGGGCGCTCTCCCACAATAACCATCGTCTCGGTCGAGGCGGTGAGCTTCCTTGGCGCCCCGTGGGTTCTGCTAAGTTCGCGTTCCAGAATGGCGAGCACGGTGCGCGCGCTCTTCTGGGTCCCCGTCCCGATCACGATTTCTGCCATAGCCATTCTCCCCGCTTACGACTGGCGGCCTGCAGGCCCGAACCTCGCTCGTGCGCCGGACGCTGTCCGTGACGTCGGGCCATCATACATTGATGCTGGAAAATCGTCAAAGGTGAGAAATTCGACTCCAGAGGCAAGGCATGAATCGTACTATGTGGAAGACAATGACAGAGGAGAGGCTCGCGGCGCCCTGAGCCAAGGATAAGGGGCGGACGGGCGTGCTGTGCGCGCGTCTGGGAATCAGTTCTTCTTGTAGACGATGACTTTAGTGCCGATGTGGAGAACGGGCGTCTTCTCCCAACCGTTCCATCGAAACAGGTCGCTGACTTTGACTCCATAACGACGTGCAATGGTCGTCGGGTTCTGGCCCTTAGACACGGTGTGGAGGATTTTCTCGCCCGCAGTCTCGGCCGTGGCCGATTTGGTCGACGGCTCTGTCGTGGCGCCCTCGCCGGCTAGATAGAGGACGCATTCGTCCCCGATATGCAGAACCGAGGATTCGCTCAACCCGTTCCATTTCAGGAAATCAGCGACGGGTACGCCATATGCCTCGGCGATGATCCAAGGGTTCTCGCCGGAGCTGACTTTGTGGATGCGTTTCAGGGCGTTACCTGGTACCGCGCCCGAAGGTGTGCCAGTTCCGGTGGCCGGCTGATCTGGAACCGTCTTGCCGCTATGCGTGTAGACGGTCAGCTTCTGCCCGACGCGGATCATGGACCGGCGGGTTAGGTTGTTCCACTTGAGAAAGTCGTCCAGGTCGACGCCGTACTGACGGGCGATCTTGGCCGGGTACTCGTTGGACCTCACGATGTGCACGACCTTTTGGCCGGCCTGGGACGATCCTGGGCCAGTGTGCGTGGCGGTAGCGGCGCCCGGGGCCGTGACGAAGAGTTTCTGGCCCGTGTAGATCCTTGTTTTTGATCCCAGGCCGTTCCACGATTGAAGATTCTTCACTGACACGCCGTGCCGTTTGGCGATAAGCCCGAGACTGTCACCCCGTCGCACTGTATATATGGTCCGGCCTGATGTGTCGACTTCGACCGAGCCGGTTGACTTCCCCTTGCCCGGCACCAGCAGCCGCTGCCCCACCTGGAGCGTTCGCGCGGATTGAATTCGGTTGACGCGCATCAGCTCCTTCGTGGATACGCCGTAGAGCTTGGCGATCTGTGAAGGGGTCTCGCGGGGCCGAACGATATGCACGCCGTCGGGTCCCGTGTAGCTGGTGTATTTCAGTTCGGGCACCTTCTTGAGGGCTGTGACAAGCGTGTCCGCCTTGTCCGTCGGCACCGCGACGCCGTATGACCCTTGGGGCGGCGTGACGCCGCGGATATACTCCGGATTGAGTCGCTTGAGTGTGTCGGCAGGCAGCCCACAGGCCTCGTTGAGCGCCCTGAGGCTGTAGCAGCCCTTGACGGGCACGCGCACTGTGGAATCGGCCGGCTCAAGGCTTTGGGAGAATCCATACCGCTCAGGGTTTCGGGCGACTACGATGGTGGCCAAGAGTTTGGCGTAGAACTTGCGCGTCTCTTGACGCATGTAATTGGAGGTCTGCGGCATCTCGAGCAGTGCCCACAGGTCGCGCTCGCCACCGGCTGCCGCGATGGTCCGCTCGAGGCCGTACTCGCCCATGTTGTAGGCCGACACTGCGTACGGCCAATTCCAGTCGAACATTTCGTACAGCTCGCGGAGGTAGGCTATGGCTGCCTTTGTGGCCTTCTGCCAGTCGTACCGCTCGTCGACATAGTAGTCCATCCGAAGGCCGTAGCGGCGGGCCGTGCTTCGCATGAATTGCCACATGCCGCCCGCGCCCGCGGGCGATACGATCTTCGGCGTGAACTGGCTCTCCACCATGGCCAGCCATGCCAAATCTTCGGGCAGGCCGGCCTTTCGGAGTTCCTTGCAGATATACGGCAAGTACCGCGTGCTGCGATTCAGCCCGGCCTGATATCCCTTGGGATAGACCTTCTGAATCTCTTGGACCTCTTGTTCGACGCGCCGTGGCAGTTCGAGCGGCACGACAATTTCACCGTACACGCTCGGGAATTCCCCTTCTTTCCGTTCACGGAAACGCGCGAAGCGCGGCGCCTGCTCCGCCGTCGCGTCTAGAAGGCGCGCCAACTGCGACTTCTGCTTGTAATAGACGGTGGGATCTAGGTCGGCCTCCATAAGAAGCTCGAAGACCATGTTGTAGTAGCGTGAGGCCGCTTCCACATCGCCTTTTTCGTGGGCCGTGTTCGCTGATTTCAGGGCATCACCCGCGGCCTTAAGCAGCTCGGAAGCCGCTCGCGGGGCTTCCGGCGCGAGGTCGCCGGCCCGGACGGACGCCACAGGCAGCGGCTTGAATTGGTGAACATCTCGCGTGGTGGCGCAGCCGCCGAGCAGGCTGGCCAGGAAGCCAGCGATAAGCGTGACGAAAAAGAGCCTTGATTTGTGCACCTGAGCCTCGCTCCCCATTCTAGACGGCTGATAATGCGCGTGGCCGGCAGGAGCAGGCGGCTCCAGGGCAAACGCGACTTTCTTTCCCTAAGAACGTTTGCAACACGCTCATGGTAGACACCAGGTCGTGGTCAGTCAAGTGGGGATCCTACCATATAGTGTGGTCTGATACGAATGCGTTCCCGTACTTCCCTCTAGGGAAGTCCTCCAAGACCGCGTTCTATGCACCGTGAATCGTCCGGTGGAGCACGGCCTCTTTCAGGCTGGGAGACAGGTTGTTGAAGTAGGCAGAGTACCCGCCGATGCGCACAATGAGGTCCTCGTGGCGTTCGGGGTGTTCCATGGCGTCCAGGAGTGTCGTCTGATCCACTACGGATACCTGAATCTGCATCCCGCCCAAGTCGAAGTAGGTTTGTATGAACTCGCGGACACGTCCGCAGCCTTCCGCTGATGCGAAGAGGTCTTTGCTTAGGCGAACGTTGACGATGGGTGTGCCTATGGCCTGGGCAAGAGGCAGCCTGGTAACGCTGCGCACCATGGCCGTGGGCCCTTGCGTATCCCGCCCTTGATAGGGGCCGATGGAATCAGCGAGGGGCTCGCCTGCGCGGCGACCATCGGGTGTTGCGCCTAGTCTCTCGCCTTCCGCGCCGTAGGTTTCGAACATGATGCAAGAAGGCAGAAAACGTCCTCCCCGCCAGGGCCTGTGCCTGTCAAACTCCCGGAAAACGAAGCGGGCGATACTCGCGGCGAGGTTATCTGCGCGCATGTCGTCGTTTCCAAACCGAGGACACTGGGCCGCGCGCCGCCTAAGGGGCTCGTTGCCCCGGTAATCTTCCTCAAGGATCCGCAGAAACGCGTCGCCCGCGACCTCGCGCTTGTCGAAGACCATCTCCCGGATCGCCGCCAGTGAATCTGCGACGTTGGCGAGCCCGGCCACGTTGATGACGCTCCAGTTGTACCTTGCGCCGCCGGCGTTGAACTCGATGCCCCTGTCGATGCAGTCGTCGATCAGCAAGGTTCGCATGGGTTGTGGGCGTCGCCGCGCGCGGGTCTCTTGGTCGTGGTTGACATTCTCGACGATCTCGACAACTGCGGCGGCGACATCGGCGCGAAAGCGGCCGAGGAGCGCTTCGAAGCAACAAGCGTCCTTCAGCGATGTTTTCAAGGTGCCTTCGAGCACCAGAGGAAGGTGAAGTCCCGCATCGAGAGAGCCGACATTGGAGCGGCCGTGGATCATGGTTTCCGTACAGCCGCCGCCATTCCACCAAGTCACATCCTCGTCGGTGAGTCCGAGGTCCATCTCCCGGAGGCCGTCGAGGTAGCCTTCCTCATTGTAGAGGGCCGGCTGGCCGCAGCCCGTCCCGAGCGCCGTGAGGGCGGCGTCCCATACTTCGTCGGGCATGTCCTTGCGAACGCGAAGTTCATAGTTGGGGCGGTATTTGCCCTGAACGGATTCCAGGCAAAGCAGTGTGAGTTCGTTGTAGCCGGGGGCGCCTTCCGACGTCGTTCCACCGATGGCGGCGCTCCAGCCCGGCGCGGCGCATACGTTCTCGGTGAACTCGCGCATCATCGCAAGGGCCTCCGCGCGGGAGAGCCGGCCCTCGCGGAGGTCGGTTTCGTAGTATGGCTGAAGCTCCTGGTCGATGCGTCCGGGATTGTCGCAGCCGTCGAGATAGTAGGTGAGATTGTAGGCCACGAACGCCTCATGGAAATTGCGGGCGCTCCCGAAAGGGACGTGCATCAGCGCTTGGAGCAGTGCGTCACGCCGGCGCTCCGCCTCCGCGTCACCACCGGGCCAGGATTCCAGTGCGTGCAGTAGACTTACGCGCCAGGCGTCAATGCCCCGAAGGACATCCTGGAGGCCGAGATAGCAGTCGGCGCGGTCGTGCGCGCCTTGCCGGGCCGCCTTGTCGAGGCCGGCCTCGATACGGCGGGCGTGGGCGTCGAGGCCATCGCGGAGTACGCGGCCGTAATTTGGGATACTGTGGGTATATCCCGCTCCGCCGACGCGATGGATCGTGCGCCACTCGTGGAGAAGCGCTCTCTCCTCCTGCATCGCCCTACGGAACACGAGGAGCGTCTCTTTCTCGTTTCCCTCGGCAGACTCGATACGCTGCGCCGTGATACGGTCGTTGTATAGCCACGTGAAGCTGTACGATGGCTCGAGGAGCTTCCTCTGTTGGCCTTGGCAGAGATCGCCGTACGGATAGAGCCAGGTGCCGATGTAGGGCGGCGGCGACTCGTGCTCGAGTCGACGGCGCACCGCACGGGACCACCGCCGCATAGGCGCCGCGTCCGGTTCTTCAAAGTAGCCCGCCGCGAAGGGCTCGCCCAGCCGCATCAAGGCGGCCGGATCCGGGAAAGACCTAGGCTCCTTGGTATCTATTGCACGGACCTCCTGGGGATT
This sequence comes from Candidatus Hydrogenedentota bacterium, assembly GCA_963674865.2. Classification (GTDB taxonomy): domain Bacteria; phylum Hydrogenedentota; class Hydrogenedentia; order Hydrogenedentales; family SLHB01. The sequence continues at coordinate 192,852 of CAXXYE010000009.1, read as the reverse complement.
TCGCTTCGACAAGCGATGTATACAAGAAAGGGCGCGGAAGTCCGCGCCCTCTTGCGTGTCTTGTTGCCTGTGACGTCTGCTAGAGCACGCCCATGCCTTCGAGCTTCTTGGTGAAGGCCTTTCTTTCGGCGGCGGTGAGTTCACGCTGCGGGGCCCGCACGTAACCAGCGTCGAAACCGCGAAGCCGCATGCCTTCCTTGTAGTAGGCCACCATCTTGCCGTACTGGAAGACGCCGCACAGGCGATTGAGCATGACTTGATACTTCCAGGCTTTCTTCGTGTCGCCTTTCTTCATGTTGTTGAAGATTCCAAGGAATACGTCCGGGAACACGTTGGCTGTGCTGGATACGGAGCCGTCGGCGCCTGCCGCGTAAGCCTGGAAGCTGTACTCGTCCGCGCCGTTGATACATACGAATTCCTTGGGGCGGTCGCCCAGCACGCGGCTGAAGAGGGCCATCATTCCCGAGCTGTCCTTGATGCCGACGATGTTGTCGACGCCCTCCGCGAGTTCTACGATGAGTTCGGCGGTGAGCAGGTTCTTGGCGCAGCCTGGGAGGTTGTACAGCAGGATCGGGAAGTCCTTCACTGCCTTAGCGACGAGCTTGTAATGCAGGCGCAGCGAGGCATCGTCGTAGCCGTAGAATCCCGGGGCTACCACACCGGCCGCCGCCGCACCGGCTTCCATGGCGTGCTGGGAGAGTTCGATCACCGTTGCAGTGTCGAAGTGCCCCGTCTGGGCAATAATCTTGATCCGTTTTCCGGCCGCTGCGATCAGTTCTTCGAGAAGCTTCTTTCGTTCCTCCACCGTCATCAAGAAGCCTTCTCCCGTGGTCCCCGCCACGAAAACACCCGCTACTCCTTGATCCGCCAGCCGCGTGGCCAAGGCGCACGCTTTTTCGTAGTCGACTTGCTCCCCACCTTTGGTGAACGGAGTCAGAATGGCAGGAATGATCCCCTCCAGCTTGAACTTCATGGCTCTCTCCTCATCGATTCGTTTTGTTTAGCGGGCAGAACCAGCGACGGAAGCTCATGCGCCTACACCGGCCGGACTCCTACAGACCCGCAGCCCGGCTGTCATCATACCTGATCGCTGAGGCAACTATGAAACAGGTTGCGCGTTCACGCAAGATGGCACCGAGCATCCCAGGACGGGAGTGAGTATACTCCCGATGGGCGGGCCAGACAATCGCACGAGCGGGCTGGAATAGCCTCAGGTTTGCTGTGCGTTGTCTCAATACCTGCCGGACACAACAGGAGGAGCCGATCATGTCACTGCCTAGAAGGACGCTTGGACGAACCGGACTTGAGGTAACTCAGCTTGGATACGGAGCGATGGAAGTGCGCGGCAAACGTATTTGGAACGGACGTCCCTGCGATGACGGCCAGGCCCGCACTATTCTGAATATGGTGCTCGACGCGGGCATCAACTTCGTCGATACGGCGAACGACTACGGCAAGAGTGAGTTGTACATCGGCAGGTATTTGGCCCAACGGCGCGATGCCTTCTACCTCGCCACCAAGTGCGGTTGCCATATGACCTTTGCGGGCGACCACGACGAGACGCCCCACTATTGGACGCGCGAGAATCTCTTGCGGAACATCGCCGATTCCCTCCTGAAGATGCAGACGGATTGCGTTGACGTGTTGCAACTGCACAATCCGTCCGTGGAGCAATGTGAGGAGTACGCCCTCGTAGACGTTCTCAAAGAGCTGCGGGAGCAAGGCGTTGTGAAGTTCATAGGTTGCTCCTCCACAAGCCCCCATCTCGGCACGTATATTCAGTGGGGCGTGTTCGATACTTTCCAGATCCCCTACTCAGCGCTCCAACGGCAGCACGAGCACCTGATCACGAAGGCCGGCGAGGCGGGGGCGGGCGTCATCATCCGCGGGGGCGTCGCAAAGGGGGAGCCGGGTGAGGCCGGCGGCAACACCTTCGACGGCTGGGATCGATTCGAGCAGGCCAAGCTCGATGAGCTTCTCGAGCCGGGCGAGAGCCGGACTGCGTTTCTCTTGCGGTTCACGCTGTCCCACCCCCACTGTCACACGACCATCGTCGGCACCTTGTCTCCCAAGCATCTCCAGGAGAACGTCACGACGGCCTTGCGCGGGCCGTTGCCTGCCGATGTGTATGAGGAGGCAAAGAAGCGCCTCGACGCTATCGGGGAGACTCCGGAGGAGTAGCTGGATATCCGACTAATCTCTCTTGCCGATGGAGAAGGCCTTGCCGACGAATTCGCCGACGCGGTAGTAGCCGCGATCTCCCGGGGCGAATGCAATGGGCTGGAGCTTCGATACGTCGATGTTGCCTTTGGCGTCGAGGATGGCCTTGTCGGCCTTGACGTCGAGGATCTCGCCGATGAACTGCTTGTGAAGGCCGATATCCACCACGTGGCGCACCTCGCACTCGAGGACGAGCGGGAATTCCTCGATGTACGGGGCGTTCACTAAATCGCTCTTGATGGGTGTCAGGCCGGCCGCCTCGAATTTGTCAACGTCCCTGCCGGAGCATAGTCCGGCATAGTCCGCCTCTTTGACTTGGCTCGCGGCGGGGACATTCACCGTGAAGGCGCGTGAATGAGTGATATTGCCGTAGCTATAGGTGGCCTCCCGCAAGGAAACGGCGACGCACGGCGGCTGGCTGCAGCAGAGGCCGCCCCATGCCACGGCCATGATATTGGGCCGGCCTTCGGGGTCGTAGCTTCCGACAACAAGTAGGGGTGTGGGATAAAGGATAGTCTTGGCTCCAAGTGACTCGTGCACGGAATTCCTCCTCGCTCAGTCTCCATTATCCGGTGGCTTTCTGGCCGCACCTCTAGGGTACGCGCAAGAAAGGTTCTCTTGCAAAGCAAACCGGCCTGCGCTAGACTCGATGGAGGCCTGACGGCCCGGCAGGAGGCGACGAAGCGGTGACGATGAGAGTACATCGGGTGGGTGCGGCGCTGGCGTTTACAGCGGCGTTTCTGTTGGTAGCGCCGGTTGCCCACGCGGGGCCGATCCGGATGGTGAAGGGGGTCGTTCAAGGCGTGACGAACGAGGTCAAGGGTGCGCTTCAGCCCTTACGGGATCTCACGCGCCGGACGAAGCGCACGGCCTCCACCGAGAAGAAGCGCGCCGAGAAGGAGGCGCGCCAGGCGCTTCTCAAGGGGAAGAGCGATTTTGCGCGCAAGGCTTCTTGGGATAAGAAGGGGGCGGAAGAGGCCGGCAAGAGAACAAAGGCGCGGCTCAAACCGACTCGGAAGCGGCTCAAGGAGAAGAGCCGTGTCGTCAAGGGCGATTACCAAACGGAGTTGTCCAAGCTTCACAAGTCGAGCGACTCGACAAAGCGGCATCGCAAGTCACCGCGCAAGTCCAAGATCAGGAAGCGCTTTGTGAGTCCCGATTACTCCAAGTAGCTCACACCTGATCGCGCGCGCGCCTATCTCCTACTCGAACCGGATTTCGCCGAAGCGATCGGGTTGGTGGAAGTTCTTCTCTTCACCGACAGACGACCAAGCGGCCCAATGGGGATGGGAGTTGTCTTCGGCGCACTTGTAGAAGTTCGCCCGCCACGTCATGCCGCTAACATCTTCCAAGGGGCCGACGTACTCCTCGAATAGGTTGAATGGGATAACATACGCTATCGTCCACGTGATGGCGTCCGGCATTTCGGGATCGATTCGCTCCGGCAGTTCATGGTAAATCCTTATTCGTTGCGCTATCTCCGCGGGAACGTCGAGGGATTTCGCGAATCCTCCCGGGCCCCGGCGCGAATCCTCGATATACTTGAGCAATAGCGAGCCGCCGCAGTTCATCTCGAAATTGAAGTATCCCTTGTCCGGCCGAGGCCGGGCGAAGAACTCCGCGCAGGCATCCTTGTAGACGTCCGCCTGGTAGCCGCAGTGGATGCACCGGACGTAGCGATCCTCGACGCGGAACATGACGTACAGGCCGTCCTTGTCGTATAAGAGCCGCGCCCGGGTGACGGGCCGGTGGTCGCTGCTGTCCGGATGGAAGTGGGTGACCGCCAAGGTGTCTGCTTCGTTCCATGGGGGCGCGTCCCACTGGCCATCCAAAGCCGGGGTCCGTGTGGCTCGTCGCACGAGATACGAGACGTCGTTCGCCATTGGTTCTTCCTTTCGTACTGATTCTGCGCGTGCCTCTACCTCCGGGGATTCTCCCGGTGGGGCGCCGACGAAGTTGAGGATCTCGCGGGCCACCTCCTCCCGCTCGAAGTCCCAGAAGATGTGGTGATTGGAGCGTTCGAGCCACACGGCGCGCTTCTGCTCCGCGCCGAGGGCGGCAAAGGCGCGCGCCGCGGCTTTGGGGGATGCGGCCTTGTCGCCCATCGAATGCAGCAGCAACACAGGGCATGTGATCTGCTTGAGTACGGCGGGCCGCTTGGCGCTGCGGCCGATGCGGGCAAGGGTGACGCTGGCGCGCGTCGGAATCCAATTGTAGGAGACGATTCTGTCTTTGGCTTCCACGCGATTGACTTGCATGAAGAGCTTGCCCTTGTAGATCCAGGGGATGATGGGCCGGGCAATCTCCGTCCAGACCTCGGGAGGCAAAAGGTAGAACCAGTGATACGTGACTCCGAAGTAGGGGGCGGCGAGCACGAGTCCGTCTACGTCCGCGTGGGACGCGGCGAGCGTACTGAGGGCGCCTCCCATGGAGTGGCCAATCAGGATGACTTTGTCATGTTTGGCGGTCAGGGCGTCGATCTCGGCCTGCACGGCGGCCAGAAGATCGTCTGGATTTTGCTCAGCGAAGTCTCGCGGCGTTGTTCCATGGCCGGGCAAACGCATGACGCGGACGCGCCAGCCGCGCGCGGCAAGCCGGTCGGGCACATCGGCGAAGTTGTTCGCCGCACCCGCGAAGCCATGCACGAAGAGCACCGCGCCCTTTGCGTTTTCGGGGCCCAAATCGCGCGGCTCTGCGCCTGCCATGATGCCGGTTTCCGGATCACGGGGTGTTGCCGCGGCCTCATTGGTGGCGAGACGCCCCGCCACGACGTCGTACACGATCAATGCCGCGGCGACGAGCATAAGTGCGGCCAGCATACGCCGCGGCAGGGCCCGCCGGCGCGTGGCGGCATCAGTCACCGGCACAGAGGGCGGCGGCGCGGCTTCGGGGACCTCTCCCTCCGGTGTGGTCATTACGCCTCACCCTCGCCCACGTAGAGAGTCTCGGCCATGTTCTTGACGGCGCGTATATCCATCTTCCCTGTGCCGAGTACGGGAATCTCGCTCACGCGGTAAAAGGCATTTGCCCGGGGAATCCATAGGTTGGGCATGTCGCAACTGGCCAGTCTGCCGAGCAACTCCTCGAGTTGCTCTTCTTCGAGCGTGTGCAGGACGAGCAGGCGCTCTCCCTTGGTTTGGTCGGGCACGCTCGTCACGGCCAGAGAGAGGTCGGTGAGGCCGATGAGTTCGTGCAGCGTGTCTTCCACCCGGGTATGCGGGATCATCTCGCCACCGATCTTGCTGAAGCGCGCCAGCCGGCCGCTGATGAAGATGAAGCCGTCGTCGTCCACCGAGGCGATGTCGCCGGTTTCGTACCAGCCGTCCTGAAGTACGGCCGCCGTCTTCTCGGGCATGTCGAGGTAGCCTTTCATGACGTTGGGACCTTTGACGTACAGCATGCCCGGCTCGCCTTCAGGCATGATCTCCCCCGTATCCGGATTCTTGACTCGCACGCTGACGCCGGGGAGCGGACGCCCGATGCTGCCCCGCTTGTGGCCCTTCTGATAAAAGCCGGGGGCACGCCAGTCCGGTACGCTCACGGACACTACGGGCGCGCATTCCGTTGCGCCGTATCCCTCGAGCGGCTCCACGCCGAACTTCGCGGTGAATGCTTCCCGCACGCGATCCGTCAACTTCTCCGCGCCGCACACTACGAATTCGAGGCTGCTGAGTTCCTCGGGCGTGCAGCGCCGGATGAAGCCTTGCAGCAAGGTTGACGTGGCCACGAAGAGTTTCGGTTTGTATTTGTAAATGAGTCCGCCGATGGCTTTTGGTTCGAGGGGCGTCGGATGGAACACGGAGAACATCCCCTCCGTAAGCGTAAGCCAGAGTGTGGCCGTGAAGCCGAAAGAGTGAAACAGGGGGAGAATACCCATGAGTCCATCGCTCGTTTCATGCGGAAAAACCTGGAGCGCGGATTCGATATTGCAGAGGACATTCCGCTGTGTCAGCATGATTCCCTTGGGGACGCCCTCGCTGCCGCTGGAAAAGATGATTGAAGCCAGATCGTCCCCGGAGCGTTTCGCCGGCGCCCCGAGCAGTCGCTCGAGAAGGCGGACAGGACAGAAAACCGCAAGAAGCAAGGCCACAATGCGGTCGCCCTTCTTAACCGAGTCCTTTACATCCTCGAGATAGATGGCTTCACCGGGCACTTCGACGGGCAGCTTCTCGAGCAGGGCCTTTGCGGTAATGACGTGGGAGATGCCGCACTGCTCGGCACAGGACGCGAGGCCGGCCGCAGGCAAGGTATAGTTCAAGTTGATGGGGACTTTCCCCATCGTTTGAAGCGCAATATTCGTCAGTGCGCCGCCCACGGTTGGGGGCAGCAGGACTCCCGTCATCGGATGGTCGCCGAGCAAAGGCCTGAGCTTCCGCGCGAAGATGATACTTGCCACCAGTGTCTTGAAGTAGGACAAGCCGCCCGTGCGGCCATCCGCCACGGCAAGTCGTCCGGGATGGCGCCGGGCCATCCGGATGAACGCTCGGTGCAGCAGGTCGGGCTTGATCTCGCGCTGCATATAGGCTTCGGTTCCGAGTTCCATGATGGCGTTGCGCACTTGAGGAGCCGTGCTGTCCGAGGGCATGTGCGCGCCGTAACTCACGGTGATGGGATAGGGGACGCGTTTGGGCCATTTCCAGAGGAACTTCTTGCCCGCGAAACTGAAGATGCTTCCCCAGAGGCGGTCGAGGTGGACGGGAATGATCGGGGCGTCCACGTTGCGCATGATTCGCTCGAAGCCTTTGTTGAAAGGAAGAAGCTGGCCCGTGCGCGTGATCTGCCCTTCGGCGAAGATACAGACGACGTCGCCGTCCTTGATGGCTTGGGTGGCCGTGCGAAGAGACTCGAGAAGCTCCTTCGGCCCGCCCGTCGACGACACGGGGATCGCCTTCAGGATCTTCGCAAGGGGGCGAATCCACGCGGCGTCGTAGTAGCCTTGGAACATGACAAACCGGACAAGGCGATCCGTGGAAGCAATCAGTGCGAGGGCGTCCACGAAGGACGTGTGGTTTGCCACGAGCAGCGCCCCGCCCTTCTCAGGGACATTTTCCCGGCCCAATACCTTGATTCGGTATACCGTGTGCGCGAGGCACCACAGGATGAATCGGAGGAGGAACACGGGCAGGAGCGAGCAGATGTAGATGCCCGTGGCGAGCGTCATGAGGGCGATGATGAGAAACACGTGGTAGCTGTTCAGTCCGAGCGTGCCGAAGAGCCAATAAGCGGCTCCCGCCACCAAGACGCCTGCAAACGTCACGAAATTGCTGGTGGCGATCATGCCGCCTTTAGCGTCGTCGGGGCTGCGCTCCTGTAGGACGGCGTTGAGCGGGACGATGTAGAAGCCACCGAAGAATCCGAGCCCGAAGAGGAGTCCGAGTCCGGCGGTGTAGTGGAATCCGGGGATGGCCAGCAGCGCGCTAAATGCGGCGATGCCCAGCGCGCCCAGGGGAATCAACCCCACCTCTATCTTGCTGCCGGACAGGTAGCCGGCGCCGAGGCTTCCGATGCCGATCCCCATGGCAAGGGCGGCGGCAAGGAGGCTGATCTGGGTGTCGTTCTCGATGCCAAGCTCGATGGCGCCGTACCGGACGATGTTGTTCTGAACCATGGCGCCCGCGAAGAAGAAGAAGGCAATGCCCAGCATGGTAAGGAACAGCCAGCGATCGGCCCGGAACATCTTGAAGTACCGCCCCATCCCCCACCAAGGCGTGAGCGGCATGCGTTGGTGCGGATTGGCCGCGGGCGGCTTCGGGATGCCGTGGGCAGTGATGATCCCGGCCACGGATAGCACGATCAGCGGAACCGAGGCCAGGTAGACTCTATCGCCCAGCCAGTCGCGCAGTGGGCCGGCGACGGCGGTGCCAAGAATGATCGCCACAAAGGTTGTCATGTTCAGCACGCCGTTGCCCCAGGACAGACGCTGCGGCGAGAGGATCTCCGGCATCATGCCGTACTTGGCCGGGCTGAAGAACGTACTCTGCGTCAACATGAGGAAGAGGGTTATCCAGATGAAGGCCGGTGACTTCACGAGAAAAGCGACTAGGCCAAGGCCCATGATGATCAACTCGGCGTATTTCATCGCGACGGCCATGGAGCGCTTGCTAAATCGATCGGCCAGTACACCGGCGTACACCGGGAACAACACGAAGGGCACCGCGAAGAGCATCGTCGCGATGCCTGTAATGCGGTTGGCGACGGCCTCGTCTTCGACGTTCGTCCCCAGGTAAAATCGTAGCAGGAAGAGAATGATGATGTACTTGAAGGCGTTGTCGTTGAAAGCGCCCTGAAACTGCGTGGCGATGAGCGCCCAGAAGCCGCGGCGCGTTCCCCTCCGCATCGGCGATACTTCTCGCACGTCAGACGTTCCCATGTGGTATCTCCTCAGGCTTATTCCCCACTATCCCCAATCCCCGCGCGCACCCTTTCGAGGCTTCGAATGATTGCCCGGCATTCCTTCTGACTCAATCCGGCCAGCAGGCCATGTATCCGCTCCCGGTAGAGCGGTTCAACCTCTTCCACCATGTCCCGCCCGGCCGCCGTCAAGGCCACGTAGTAAATCCGCCGGTTCTTAGGCACGCGCTCCCGGCATACGAGTCCCTTGCCCTCGAGTTTGTCCAGCACCGACGTGATGCTGGCCCGGGTGACAACCAGCCGCTTGCTAAGAGCCGACTGAGTCAGGTCGCGATTCTTGTACTTGAGCGCCAGCAGGACATTGAATTGCGCCGGCGTAAGGTCGAATTGGCGGAAGAGGCCCGCGCCCGATTGTGAAAGCAGCGTGGCGGTGCGGATGATGCTGAGCACCGTTTCATGGAGGACGTCCTCGAAAGGCATATCGAGGCCGAGTTCGGCTTTGAGCGAGCGGTTAGCCATGGTCTCTTTTTCTCCTCGAGGAGCAAGTGTACCATAACTGACTGTTAGGGATCAAGCAATAAATGCCCTAGGGATTCGGTTGGAAAGCACGCAACGCAGTGGACGCGTCTGTAGCGTGCTTGTAAGTCTTTCTGCGTCAACGCGTAAAGCGCGTAGCACCCATGTATTTCATGAGTTTCTGGCCGTACCTCCAGGCCATGCCTTCCTCGAAATGGAGCGCATGCCCTCGTCATTTCGGCCGTGTCGAGGGTGCCGGATGGCAGCCTTGCCGAGGCCGCCGCGGCGGGGCGTCGCCTCTATCTTCCCCAGAAGGTAAGGTATTCCGCGCCGGCGGCCTCGCGCTGGAGGTACACCGCCAACTCCATGGCGTGGTAGTCGCCCCACATGGAGGACTCGCCGAAGGGCACTTTCTTGCCGCGCGGGATGTAGTCCCAGCCGTTGGGCCGGTGGTACACGGAGTGAAGAATCAGCCCGTGGTGGCCGGGGTCCTCCGACAGATAAGGCGATGCGAAGAGCGCCTTGGCGACGGTGAGGCCCGCCTGATAGTAGGCCTTGCCCTTCTTGGTGCGCGTCCCGAGGTAGCGCCCCAGGCGCAGCAGGCCTTGCGCCGTGATGGCCGCGGCGGAGCTGTCCACCGGCTCGTGGGGATTGTCGGGCTTCGATTTCTCCTTGAGATTACGCGGCATATTGGCGAGGCCGGGGGCGCCGGTGTCCCAGTAAGGAATGCCGTCGACGGGGGTATTGGCGATGTAGAAGTCCGCGGTGGCCTCGGCGGTCATGAGCATCATCCGCGTGACATCGGCGCGCCCGCCGAAGGGCGTCAAATCCTCATCGGGAATTGTCTTGAGGCATTCGAGTTCTTCCGCGTATCCCAGCACGACCCAGGCCAATCCGCGCGTCCACGTGGAGAAAGGCGAGTAGCCTTGCTGTGTGCTCGGGCACCGGTAGTTGCCGTCCGTCATGTTAAAGATGCTCTCGTGAACCACGCGGCCGCGGATGTCATACGCATCGCGCCCCTCGCCGTAGTAGACGTTATAGCGCGCGGTGTTGAAGGCGTGCTCGACGGCGCGGTCGAGCAGGGAGATCTTGCGGTCGTTCTCACCCATGAGGACGTGGCCTAGCTTGTGCGCTACCATCAGCGCCCGGCACGAGCGAATCGTGTCGCTGAACAGCGAATGCGGGCCATTGAAGGAGTGAATGAAGCCGGTGGCGTCCGCGAGGCGCGACCAGCGGGCGGCCTGGACGGCGCCTGAGGCCTTCAGGGCGAGTTCGTAGAAGTTCAGCGCATCGGGCGACTCGTCCGTGCGGCCCTCGAGCGCAAGGCGGCGTAGGTTGCCGTAGGTCGAGACGTTGTTGAATCCGTGGTCATGCACGCCGATGTGGCTGACGTGGGGCGCCATGAACCGGATCGTGTTCTCCCGGCCGAGGGCCAAGAATCGTTCGTCGCCCGTGGCGTCGAATTGCAGGATCTGGCAGCCGAACTGGAAGCCCTGCGTCCACTCCGTCCAGCCGCGCGCGGTGTACTTGCCGCGGCGCGTGAATACGGGGGCCCCCTTCGCGGGGTCCCACGCCCGGTTCAGTTTCAGGATCTTCTTGCCGGCCAGGTCGAAAAAGCGCTCCAACGCAGGCCGAAGCTGGGCCGGTTTCAGGCGTTGATTGATATTCATCTCGCCGAATTTCCTCCGGAATTCATGAAGGCCACGGGACTTATCGAAAGACAGAAATCAACTATACAAAGAAGTCCGTGCGGTTGCCAAGTTCCGCGCCCGGTTCGGACCTGCGTCACAGAATTGGGCCCTGTGGTTTCTCGGCCAATCCTTGCGCGTATCTTGTAGAGGTCCACTTACAATGTCCTTTTCCCGAAGAATCGCAGTGCTCACGGGGGCGGGGAGAGCGGGTTGAAGACAGCAATACGCTCATTTCCGCCCTCTTGGCGCGAAGGCCCAAGCATCATCTGACGTGGGCTCACGCGCGGACCCGCCTGAACCTTGCCGCCCGTAGGCGCCTCGGATACGGCGCCTCGGTTGTCTCGTCGCGTAAGGACACTCAGCATTCCGGCGCCCCGAACGGGGCGCTCGCGTGTAGCCGTGGGTGAGCGAAGCGAGCCCACGGGCACGGGACCTCCTCATCAACAGCCCCGAATGGGGTGATAGCGCCCTCACTTCACAGCCAGGAGTACTCCTCGTCGAAAATCGAGGCCGTCAGCTTTCAGCAGCGCTCTGAATTTTTCCCTGAAATCCTTCTTGCGGTGAGGGTAGTCGCGGCCGCCCCGTTCGGGGCTTTCGCTGACCTGGGCCGGTTTCCGTGTGTTCGCTGCGCTCACCCACGGCTACATGCGGCCGCCTCGTTCGGGGCTTTCGCCATGGCGGGCTGTGTACATACCTGCGGACGAAAGCCACGTTCCCGCATGATATCTGGGGGGCGCGATCCCCTTCAGGGCGCCGCATTAGACGGGAAAACGCCAGAAACTGACGCGGCCCAGTCGGTTCGCGATGGACGGACGTCCGGATTCAGTACTCGACTGGTAAACGCGCCGCCGGCGCCGGTGAGGCCAAGGACCTACCGATGCCGGCGGGAGGTGAGGAATGGGGGTTTCCGGTTTATCTGGCCTTGATGGCTTTTGCCGCCGCGACAAGGTTCAGGAACTCGGCCCGGTAGCCTTGCGGGTCGGGGCCTTTGCCGGCCGTGGCCAGTTCGAGGACGCTGTCGTAGGTGGCGTTGCCTTTTGCGTCGGAATCGCGCAGGAGCATGCCGAACTCCGCCACGGCTGCGGCGAACCTGAAGTCGCTGGACGCCTCCTCGATGGCGCCGCCGGTGTCTCTCACGGGGAATTCGATAAGTTTGCTCGTATCGCCGTCGGGAGCCTTGTAGCGGAGCTTCAGCGTGAACATCTCGGCGCTCTCGACGAGATTCTCCGGCGCGGGCGGGGGCGTCTGGTAGCGGAGTTTGTCGACGCCGGGCACCGTCCCGCCGACGCCGACGGGGACGATCTCATACAGCGCCGTGACGGTGTGGCCGGCGCCGATCTCGCCCGCGTCTTTGCGGTCGTCATTGAAATCGCGCGCCGCCAAAACGCGGTTTTCATAGCCGATGAGCCGGTAGGCGCTCACCACGCCCGGATTGAACTCGACCTGCGCCTTCACGTCCTTGGCGATGGCGATCACCGTGCCGGTCATTTCCTCGACGAGCACTTTGCGCGCCTCGTTGAAACCGTCGATATAGGCGTAATTGCCGTTGCCTTTGTCGGCGAGCGCCTCCAAATTGGCGTCCTTGAGGTTGCCGGCGCCGAAGCCTAGGGCCGTAAAGAACACGCCGGACTTCGCGCGATCTTCGATGAGCTTGACAAGTTCGGGGCGACTCTGGGTGCCCACATTAAAGTCGCCATCCGTGGCCAGAATGACGCGGTTGACGCCGCCCGGCACGAAATGGCCTTTCTCGCCGGCGAGGTCATAAGCGAGTTCGATGCCCGCGCCGCCGTTGGTGCCGCCGTCCGCATTGACGCTGTCGATGGCCGCGAGGATGATCTGCTTCTCGTCGCATGTCGTCGAAGAGAGGGCCACCCGCGCCTCATTGGCGAACGTTACGAGGGCGACGCGGTCGGCCTTGCCCAGCGTTTGCACCAGGAGCCGCATGGCTTGCTTGAGCAGGGGCAGCTTGTTGGGATCTTTCATCGAGCCGGATACATCCAGCAGAAAGACCAGGTTGCAGGCGGGCCGGTCGTCGTTGGGAATCTCGCGGCCTTTGAGCCCGATCCGCACAAGCCGGTGCTCGGGCCGCCAAGGGCACGCGGCGAACTCGATGTGTGCCGCGAAGGGGTCCGCGCCCTCCGGCGCGGGGTAGTCATAGTCGAAATAGTTGATCATTTCCTCGATGCGGACGGCCTCCTTGGGCGGCAGGCTGCCTTGCGTCAAGAACCGCCGGACGTTGGCGTAAGACGCTGTATCGACGTCAATCGAGAACGTGGACAGCGGCTGCTGCGCCGCGAGGAGGAAAGGATTGTCCGCGATGAGTTCGTACGTCTCGACGCCGCCGGCCTCCCGATGAGAGGCAGTCTCCATTGGCACGGCATCACGCCTGGCCAGGAGTTCGCCGTCGAGGGAACTTAAGAGTGGGACGCGCTCCTGCCGCTCCTCAAGAGCTCTCTTCTCCACGACCCCGTCTGCGGCAAGCATGGTTCGGTGGTCCTCGCCCCAGCGCTCGCCGGAGCGGTTCAGGCCCATGCCCCCGCCGTAGCCGCCCACGCCTCCGCCGCCCATACCTGCGCCGTAGCCGCCCGCGGTACGACGTGCATCGAGATCGCCACCGGCCGAGAGCTCACTAGTCGAGCTTGGCTCTGCGAAATAGCCGATGGAGCTCAACTGCTCAACTGCTTCCTTCGGGAGAGGTTCCAGCGCAGCCTCTTCGTCACGCGACAGTCCCATCCCCCACGTCAGAGCCGGCCGCTCTTCAGGATTGTCGTGTCGTATGATGCGGATCTCGCCGCCGACGGCAACGTTCTGGAGGTTGCCCTTCGTGGGCGCATTCTCCCCCCTCATCCGATTTGTCATGCGGGCGTATGACTGGTTAGCCGCTTGGCCGGCGTCGTTGGAATAATAAGGTATCTCTTCATCCACGCCGTCGCCGTTGATATCCAGGGAACTCCGATCAGCCTTGCTGGGCGCGGCCTGGTAGATCTCGGCCTCGGTTCGGGACAACACACCGCCGTGCGTGTCGCCGGCTCCAGCTTGGCCGGGCACGGACATATCCTTCGAGCGCACGATTGAGAGCGCCCTGGAGCTGCGCTCCGCAAGCAAGAGGTCTGCTTCGTCCGCCGCCATGCGACTTCGCATCAGGTTGGGGGTGACGATGGCCAACGCCGCGATCGCCGCGCCTACGAGCACCAGCCAAACGGCGGCCCGCCGGAGAAAGGTAAGTCTCGCGGGGCGGCGCGTCTGCACGTGAGCGCGAATGGCGTCACGGCGCGATGCGCTGAGTTCGGGGGATGATTCCGCTTGAAGGGCCGATTCCAAGAGATGAGCGGCCTCGGTGATGGCGCCGACCTCGCGGCGCGCTTCGTCGCTGGCGGCCAACTGCGCCTCGATCTCCGCGCGCCCGGCTTCATCGAGTTCGCCGAGCGCATAGGCCGTCAACCGCGGATCGTCAGGTTGAATGGGTGTGCTCATAGCCTATACCTCAGGCCTCCTGCGGGAGGCCGGTTGTGGACTGGATCTGTCTGCGGATAGCCTTGATGCCGGTGTGGATGAGATAGCCTACGTTCGACACGGAATGGCCGGTGATCTCGCTGATTTCCTTGTAGCTCATGCCGTGCTGAAACTTGAGGCGTATCACTTCCTGCTGGTTTGCGGGGAGTTCGTCGAGTATTCCCAGGACGTGATCCGTCGCTTCGCGCCGCTCCGCGATGGCGGACGGGGCCGGCCGCGCGCTCGCAACGACAGCCGCCTGGGCGTCCGTCAAGGAATCCATACGATGCTCCTTTCTCAACACGTCCAGTGCCCGGTTGCGGCAGACGTGGAAGAGCCACGGGCCGAGGTGGTCGTCGACCCGTTCGCGTTCGGATGCGCACAGCCGGAGGAACGTGTCCTGGACGACGTCGCGGGCCTGCTCGAGATTGCCCGTTAGCCGCAGCGCATACGCCACGAGCGGCCTTTCATAACGTTCCAGTGCTCGCTCCACCCACGCCGTGCGGGCGTCTTCGACTTCTGCCATGCCTTTCTCCCCGGGGTACCACCGGCTTCATTCATAAAGACGTGTGAGGCGGGAGTTTCTTAGAGTAGCGTAGCAGAAAGTCCAGTGGTGTGCGTCACGCTGACGGATGATTGTCGTGTTGGGAAGGGTCGGCCGGGGAAACGCAGCGAGAGGGGGACTGACGCAAGCGAGTCCGCCGCAGGCGGACAAGACGGGTCTGTCCCGTTTCTTGAACGGGCCCGTTTCGCCGCTATTCCAGGGCCAGGAGCACCGGTTCGAGCGGGGGAACGGCCAGAGGGAAGGACGCTTCGGTGTTGTTGAAGAGGTCCATGGCGCGTGTGAACGGCCGGGGCGGTTTGAGTGTGACGGTTTGCGTGTCTCGCGTGAAGTTGGCCAGGGCGACCAACTGCTTGCCGTTCCATTCCACGGTGCGCAGGTTGATTCCCCAGAGCGGCTCGCCGTGCTCGCCTGCCACGCGAACGCGGCGCTCGGCCCCCGCGTCATCGAGCAATCCGTTGAGGATCTCGCGGTAGGCGCGCGGCGTCAGTGAGTCGGGATAAGCGGCGAGGCGGCCATTGTCCCTTGCCACGAGCCGTTCCGCGCGCGGCCGGCCATACTCGTCGCGGGCGAAGCAGTTGCCCACCGTCATGACGGTTCCCCCCTGGGCGAGGTACTCCTGAAAGGTCCGGAACACCGGTTCGGGGACGTTTGCGGCCCGGGGGACGACAACCACCTTATACGCGGCGAGGCCGCCGCCGGCCGCTTGGCGCTCTGTGATGAAATCGCACAGCGTGTCCGTGAAATATGCGCCCTCGAAGGCCTTCTCGGCCTCGTCGGCGAAATCCGACGATGGGAGCAGTGAGGAATAGGCGTAGAAGATGGCCAGGTCGGAACGCTGCTGCTGCAAGGTCAGGACTTCACGGCCGAGCCGGTTCAGGTCGAGG
This sequence comes from Candidatus Hydrogenedentota bacterium, assembly GCA_963674865.2. Taxonomy (GTDB): domain Bacteria; phylum Hydrogenedentota; class Hydrogenedentia; order Hydrogenedentales; family SLHB01. The sequence continues at coordinate 177,133 of CAXXYE010000009.1, read as the reverse complement.
GCGATGGTTCCGAGGGCGCGTACGCAGTTCGGCCGCGTCAGGATGTTCCCGGCCAGGTCGCCCTCTTGGCCGCGCTCCCACACCCAGGTGGTTGCGGCGCCTTGGCCGTGCAGCGCCTGCATCCAATAGGCGTTCCGGATATAGGAGTCAGAGACATAAATGGTTTCTCCATCGGGGATTACGTGCGCCTCTGAATTGAAGATCGGGAAGGCGGGCCGTGTGCTTCGCTGAAGCCGGTAATTTGTCGCCGCGACGATCCAGCTTGCGATGTACTCGCTCTCCTTGTCCTGTTTGTAGGCCACCCAGCAGTCATTGCCGGTGATGCGGCCGAGGTGGTTGAAATCCTCGTGGTTGATCCCCGTTTCGAACCGGCTCGGGTCGCCGAACGCCAGCGACATCACCTTGGCGTGGACGGGCAGATCCGGGTCGTATTCGTGGATGATATCGCGCAGGAAGGCGTGAAACGCCAGAAAGCGGTCCTGATTGAACCGGCACCAGTCGAAGAAGAGCGCATAGTTCGCATCATCTTCCGGCATGGGCACCTCAGCGAACGAGCGGAAGTCGGTGTCGTATACCGCGTTCATGGCGCGCACGGTGCCGTGCCGCTCAACCAGCCATTGGCGCCACTTCGGCCGTGCGTACACGCTTTGGCCCTTGTAGAGCGGTTCGTTGCTCAGGCAGATGCTGTGCAAGGCCGGGTGATGGGCGATGCGCGGCATGAGCGTGCGCAGGTACGTCTCGTGCACTTGGCGCGCGTTCGGGGCCTCGATGCAGTACTTGATGAAGCCGTGCCCGCACTCAGCGTGTTCCGGATCGGCCTCGACGGCCCATTCTGGGAAGTAATGCGGCGAGATCAGCAGGTTTACGGCCACATTGTGCGCCGCGGCCGCATCGAGCGTGGCCACAATCCGCTGCTCGATGGGCTCGACGTCGACGGTGTCCGGGGCCGTCAAGACGCTGTTGGGCCCCATCTCGATCTGGATGATGTTCAGGCCGTACTGCGTCAGGATGGGCGTATCCTTATGGACTTGCCCGAAGTGGCCCACCCCCGTGAAGAAGACGGGATGATTGTTCTGCCAAAAAGCACCGTCTTCGATGGTGTATGCGCCCGTCTTATAGAGCGGCACCCGCCGCTCGAGGGCCGGGTTGGCGCGAATGGCCGCGACTTCGTCACGCGTCGTACCACACAACCGCTCGATGTACTGGGCATTCTTGAGTCCCCGGATGCGATGGAGCGGATTCGGGTCGGCCACATCCTCTCGGACGTAGTCTTGGAAACTCTCGACGACGCGCGCGGCGGCTTCCTGGTAGGCCAGCTGGAGGCCCTCGGCGCGCCCCTCGGCGATCTCCTGCTTGAGGCGCATCAGCTTGCGGCCGGTCCGGGCGAGTTGGCGGTCGAGTCCCTTGAGGTCGCCCATGAGCGCCGCATGCGCGAGCTCGACGGATGCCACGAACGCGCCGTGATCGGCCCGGTAGTAGGCGTTCATGTCGATGCGGGCCATGGCTTCGGCGACGCGCCGCTCCCAATGGGCCACGTTCTCCGGCGGGGCGAATGCCGCATCGCTCAGGGCCGTGTCCACTTGTTCGAGGAAGCCGCGTATGGCCTCCACCATCGGCCCGCTGGCGCTGGACACAAGGTATGCCTGATACAGTGAGCCGTAGCCGGGGCGGTTGATGCCGTATAGCGCCACGCTGACGGTATCGCCGGGCCGGGCGTTCTCCACCACGACGAAATCGCCGTCGTCCCACGTGAACTGCTGCTTGAACTTGCCGTTGACGTAGGCCTTCGCCTCGTTGTCCATAGCGACCTTGAGCCGGAGCGTGGCCCCCGCGGCGGGAATACCGTTCACCCTCTCGGGGATCGTCAGACGCTTCCGATACCAGCAGGTAGAGTTGTGTGGCCACCATTTGTGGCCCACATCCACGACCTCCCAGGCCGCGTCGTCGCAGTCCGCAGCCTCCGCCCCGGGCGTCTCCCCCAATTTGAACCGCCAGGCTTCTACGCTCGAATCGAGGAGCCGCTCGAGTTCGGGGCGTGTTGCTCGATCCGGTTGCGCCCACAGCGTGGTGGAAATGGATGCGACGAGGGACAGGACGACGAACAGCCGCATGGTGCTTCTCCCCAAAGAAATCGGCCGATGCCTATCGCGATAGAGGATGAAGACAATCTACGCCTGGGGAATCGTCGCGTCAAATGATGAGGTCGCGTGCGCGTCTAGCCGGCCAGCTTCTCTACGGCGGCCAGAGCCCCTTCGTAGTCCGGGTGGTCCGTGACTTCCGCAACGTATTCGACGTAGCGCACCACGCCCTCACCGTCGATGACGAGCACCGCGCGCTGTTCGAGCCGAAGTTCCTTGATATGCGTGCCGTACGCGTCGCCAAAGGCCATGTCGAAGTGGTCGGAGAGCGTCTCGATCCGCTCGACGCCGGCCGCGCCGCACCAGCGCGCCTGGGCGAAGGGGAGGTCCGCGCTGACGGTATAGCCGACGACGCCCTCCCCGAGGGCGCTAAGGGCTTCATTGAAGCGCCGCGTCTGGGCGTCGCATACGCCTGTGTCCAGCGAGGGCACGACGCTGATGAGCCTGACCTTCCCGGCGCTGTCGGCCAGGTGAACCGGGGATAAGTCATTGGCCAGCAAGTTGAAATCCGGCGCCTTGTCGCCTGCGTCAAGTTTCGCGCCAATCACGGTGAGCGGATTGCCCTGGAATGTTAATTCTCCCGTGCGTTCCGTCATATGTCCTTCTCCTTGTTCTCCCGCTAAAGGTGATGCCAACGGAAACACACGGCGGCGGGAAGTTATTCAGTAGTGAGCCACTTGCTGTGCCTTTTCCGAGGCCTTGTTGCCGCTCTAATCGGAAGGCGTGAGGGCGAAATTGCTCACCAGGGCCTCGCTGATTTTGCCCCGGCGGTCGGCCCGGCTATTGACGGAACGCGCCGCGAAGACCTCCTCGATGGTGAAATCGCTGTAGAGTTCCTTCACGAAGTCCGTCATCGAATTCGAGAGCAGAACCTTGATTCCCTTCTCAGTGAGTTCGGCCACCACTTCGGCGAGGTGGCGCTGATCGTCGGGGCCGAATCCATTCCTGTCGTACGATGTGAACGACGCCGTTTGCGAGACGGGGTGGTAGGGGGGATCGAAGTAGACAAAGTCGCCTTCGACGGCGCGATCCAGGATGCTCGCGAAGTGGCGGTTCTCGATGGTGGCCGTCTTGAGCGCCGCCGCGACGGCGCGGAGGTTCTCCTCATCGCAGATCACCGGCTTCTCGTACCTGCCCAAGGGGACGTTGAACTCGCCGCGCGAGTTTTCCCGGTACAGGCCGTTGAAACAGGTGCGGTTGAGATAGATGATCCGCGCCGCCCGCGCCACGGGCGCGTCAGGCACTTTCGCCCGGACTTGGTAATAGTGTGCCTTTGAGTGACGCCTTTTGTGCCTCTTGAGGAGCGCGATCACGCCGTCCACGTCGTCTCTCACGGCCTGGTAGGCCTCGACGAGGGGGGCGTTATTGTCGGAGAGATGGGCTTGTCTTCCTTCCAGGGCGCCGCTGCGGGTCAATCCGAAAAAGAGTGCCCCGCCGCCGACGAACGGTTCGTGGTATCGCCCGAACGGCTGGGCCGCTTGCACCCGGCCGGCCAACTCCTCGAGTAATTGACCTTTCCCTCCGGCCCATTTGAGGAACGGACGTGGTACTGCCAAGTTCCGGGAAGACTTCCTCATAAGCCGAAGTACAACTCCAACCAGCTTTGCAGGTCTTCAAATCCGATTGCAGCGCCCGTGGAGACAAGATATGACTCCATGTTGGGGGTGAATCCTTTGCCTGCGTACACCACGATTCCTCTTATGGGCCAAGCCTTTATGTCGTCGATGGTTGCGGGGATCTTCTCCTCCGCTGTGCCGCGAGAATCCTGGAATTTGCACTCAATTCCAAGGCTGACACGCGTCTCGGGGTGTTTTACGACGACATCGATATGACGCTTCGCGCCCCAGATACGGCGTCCCACCTGGACTTCCGTCTCGACATTGAGGCCGAGGGAGTCGGCGAGTGCCGCCACTTTGTCGCGAAGTTCCCTGCCTGACCGCACGGCCTTTCCCTTGCCTGCCAACGTGAGCGTCTCCTCGGTTTGAGCCAGCTCTTTTGAGAGTATGCCCAGGGACATGCTTAGGTTCAACAGGCGACGGACTCATCGTGCGCAGCACAGGAAGGAACTCAAAACGCCGCTGGTATCAACGAGCGTAGCGTTGCAGGCCCGAGCGCCAACTTGACAGGGCGTGGCACCGAGCGGGTAAACTTGTATTGTTGTGCCTTCCCTGGCTGCCATAGTCGAATCGATGGAATACCCCTTTCGGTAGTGTTCCCTCCCCAAGAGAGTGAGGTCGATCCCTTCATGATATTGCCTCGAATCGTCAGTCTTTTCTGCTTTTTCGCGCTGATAGCACCGGTCGGCTTGGCCGGTGACTGGCCTATGTGGCGGTGCGACGCATCGCGCAGCGCGGCCTCGCCCGAGGATCTCCCCGGCGAACTCCACCTTCAGTGGGTGCGGCAGTATCCCCCCCGCGAGCCGGTTTGGGATGATCCCTTGAACTGGGACTTGATGCCCTATGACACATTCTTCGAGCCGGTTGTGGCGGGCGACACGTTGTTCGTCGGCTTCAATGACGCGGACAAACTGGCTGCCCTCGACACCGGCACCGGGAAGGAGAAGTGGGCTTTCTACACCGACGGGCCCGTCCGCCTCCCTCCGGTGGCTTGGCAGGGGAAGGTTTACTTCGGTTCCGACGATGGCTGCTTGTATTGCCTTAACGGCAAGAACGGCAAGCTCTTATGGCGGCGCCATGGCGGGCCGGATGGCCGGAAGGTCCTGGGCAACAAGCGCGTGATTTCGATGTGGCCGGTTCGGGGCGGCCCCGTGATAGCCGACGGCGTGCTCTATTTTGCGGCCAGCATCTGGCCGATGATGGGCACGTTCATGTACGCGCTCGACCCCGAAACCGGGGAGACTATCTGGCTGAACGACGCCGACAGCGCCACTTTTCAGCAGCAGCCCCACGGTGGGGCGCTGTCCTTCGCGGGTGTAGGGCCTCAAGGCGCCTTCGTGGTGGCGGGCGACAAGCTGCTTGTCCCGGGTGGCCGGTCGGTTCCCGCGGCCCTTGATCGCGCCACGGGCGACCTCTTGTATTACCGACTTGGGAGCAGCGGGAAGACAGGGGGGGCCTTCGTGTGCGCGGGTGAGGGCGCGTTCTTCAATCACCACCGGGAGAAGGTCACCACCCTGTACGACCTCGACACGGGCGACATACTCGTCAGGAGCATCGGTACGCAGCCGGTGGTATCGGACGGCCTCTATTACTTCTCGGGCTCCACCGTGAGTGCATACGACGCGGCCCAGGTGCGTGCCGACCCCAAGGATTGGGAGGCTGCCCGGCGCTGGGAACTCGATGTGGATGCTTCGGGCGACCTCATCCGCGCGGGCGGGCGGCTCTACGCCGCCGGCAACCAGCGGATCACGGCCATCGAACTGTCCGAGGCGGGAGACACACCGCAAATCGCATGGGCCAAGACGGTCGAGGGCGACATCAAACGGCTCGTGGCCGCGGACGGCAAGTTGTTCGCGGTGACGGAGGACGGCCGGATCATGGCTTTCGGGCCGCGCCGGCAGCGCGTTCGTCAAGCCATGGATCGCCCCGTCCCGGCGGGGCCCGCTCCAGACGGCATGCGCGAGGCATTGGATATCCTCGAGCAGACGGGCGCTTCGGCGGGCTATGCGCTCTATTTCGGCCGCGGTGATGCCGACTTGCTCGAAGCTCTGGTAAGCGGCTCGGACCTCTGTGTGATCGCCGTCGTTCCCGAGGGGGCGCCCATCGGCGACCTCCGGGAGCATTTCGACGGCAAGGGAATCTACGGGCGTCGCCTAGCCATACATCAGGGCGATCCCCTTACGTTTGAGGCGCCGCCGTACATCGCATCGCTCACGATTGTCGACTACGCGGATACGCCGGCCGCCATGGATGACGAGACGCTTCTGGCGCGCGTGTTCCACTCGATGCGTCCCTACGGCGGCGCGGCCTGGCTCCGTAACCTGAGTCCCGAGGACTTCGCCTCCGCGGCCGGCGCCGCGCGGTCGGGCGATTTCCCGGGGCTTGACGTCGAGTCTGAGGGGCTGGATCTGATCATGTTCCGGAAGGGACCTCTACCCGGCGCGGCCAATTGGACGCACCTTCTCGGCAATCCCGCCCAGACAGGCAAATCGGATGATACGTTGGTGAGGTTGCCCCTTGGCCTGCTCTGGTTCGGGGGTCCCTCGAACCTGGACGTGCTGCCGCGGCACGGACACGGCCCAACGGAGCAAGTGGTGGACGGCCGCCTTTTCATCGAGGGGATGGACTGCCTCAGCGCGCGCGACGTCTACACCGGCCGCGTATTGTGGAAGACGCCGCTCTACGGGCTGGATACCTTCGATACCTATTTCAACAAAACCTACAAAGATGCGCCAACGGTTCCCATCTACAACCAGGTACACATCCCCGGCGCGAATATCCGCGGCACGAACTTTGTGGCGACTCAGGACGCCATCTACGTCATTCAGGGCGGGACGTGTGCGGTGCTCGACCCAGCCACGGGAGAAATCACGGGCAACATATCTCTCCCCTTCGAGGATCCGGAGGCCCGCAGGCCAAAGCCGCCGCCCTGGGGCTACATTGGTGTCTATGACGATCTCTTGATCGCGGGCGCGGGATTTGTGGCGTTCTCGGACATTCTGCCGACGAAGAAGAAGGAGTACTCGATCTGGGAGGATTTCGATCGCAGTGCGAGTCACCGGCTTCTTGGAATGAACCGGAGGTCGGGGGAGATACTCTGGCAGATCGATGCGCGGCACGGCTTCCTGCACAACGGCACCGCCATTGGCGGCGGCACCTTGTTCTGTCTGGACAAGCTCCCGCCTCACATCGAGGGCCAGCTTGCGCGGCGCGGCGCGAAGCCTCCCTCCGACTACCGACTGCTTGCCGTCGACGTGCGCACGGGCCGCGTCATTTGGGAGGAAACGGATACGGTTTTCGGCTCGTTCCTCTGCTATTCCGAGGAATACGACACATTGCTCCAAACCACCCGGCCCTCGCGCGATCAGGTGCGTGGTGAAACCGGGGAGCGGATGGTTGCCTACCGCGGGTCGGATGGGGCCGTGCTTTGGGATGAATCGCGCGAATATCCGACGTTTCCTTTGCTTCATGGCCGCACGATTGTCACCGAGGGCGGGATGTTCGATCTGCTTACGGGAAAGGTAGTCGAGCGGCAGCATCCCCTTACGGGAAAGATCTTGCCGTGGACGTGGTCCCGCAAGTACGGGTGTAATTATCCCATCGCCGCCGAGTACGTCCTCACATTCCGCTCAGGCGCGGCCGGTTACTACGACATGGGGTCCGGCGGCGGCACGGGCAACTTCGGTGGTTTCAAGTCAGGTTGCTCCGCGTGCCTGGTAGCCGCGAATGGCGTGCTCAACGCCCCCGACTACACGCGTACTTGCTCCTGTGCCTATCAGAATCAGACGTCGCTCGCCCTCGTACATATGCCGGATGCCGAAGCGTGGACATTCAACGAGTACGAGGCCGGGGACGATCCCATCAAGCGCGTAGGCATCAACCTGGGCGCGCCGGGAGATCGCCTCACGCCCGAGGGAACGCTCTGGCTGGACTATCCCAGTGTTGGGGGCCCTTCGCCGGACATACCGGTGTCCGTCACGCCCGAGCGGCCGGAGTGGTTTCGCCACCATTCTCTGCGGCTCGATGACGAGGGCCTGAGATGGGTCGCGGCCTCCGGCGGGAAGGGTATCGAGTCCGTTCGCGTTAAGCTCATGGAGAAGGCGGCCGAGGCCCGGCCCTATACGGTACGGCTCCATTTCGTTGAACCGGAGCCGATTGGGCCACATCAGCGCGTCTTTGGCGTTTCGGTGCAAGGAGGCCAAGCTTTGCTGGAGCGGCTAGACATTGTGCAAGAGGCGGGCGCGCCTATGCGGCCTCTGGTAAAGGACTTCCAGGGCATTCAGGTCCGGGATGTGTTGACGGTGGAACTTCGGAACGCCGACCCCGAAACCGTTAGGCCGCCGATTATCTGCGGGATCGAGGCCGTGGCCGAAGGTTGGTGATATTTTGGATGCGCTCCCGAGAGTGTCGTGGGCATGGCGCTTAGCCGTCGTGGTGTTGTCAACGGCTTGTTCAGCGTGGGCCTGCGATGTGCCTGTGTTTCGCTGGGCGCTCGAGCAGTGGCCGCCCGACACCTACCACGTGGTTGTCTTCCACCGTGGCCCATTGGCCGACGAGGCGGACGCGCTTGTCCAGGAACTCGAGCGTGGGATCGGGGACGCCGCCGCGCCCGCGAACGCCGTGCTGCGCGCGCTGGATTTGGACGAGGCACTGGATCCTGCGGCACAGGCGCTTTGGACATCTTTCGAGGAAGCGCAGGCGCCTTGGCTTGCCCTCACCTATCCGATTAGCTCGGGGATAGGTAAGGTGGTGTGGTCGGGCCCGTTGACGGCCGATGCCGTCAAGCGCATCCTCAGTTCACCGCGCCGCAAGCAGATCTTGGAGCGACTTGCCGCGGGGGACGCCGCTGTGTGGGTGTTACTGGAAAGCGGCGACTTGGCGCGGGATGACGAGGCGGCGAGCGTGCTTCGCGCGGGCATCGAGCAAGGGATTCCGTCGGATGCTTCTCCAGCATTATCGGGCGGCGTCAAATTCTCGATGATTCGCGTTTCCCGCGACGAGCCCGCCGAAGAGGCGTTCGTCAACATGCTCTTGTACAGCGAACCGGATCTCGAGGATCTCGATGCACCGATGGCTTTCCCCGTCTTCGGCCAGGGGCGGGCGCTGTACGCGCTTGTGGGGGCGGGCATCAACGCCAAGACTATCGCGGACGCGCAGGGCTTTTTTGTCGAGGCATGCCGCTGCGTTGTGAAGGCGCAGAATCCCGGCGTGGATATGCTGCTGGCCGCGAACTGGGAAGCCTTGGCCGGTTCTGAATCCACGGTACAAGCCTTCTCGGCCGCCGCCGATGCGGACCCCAGCCTATCCGAACCTCCCAAGCTGCCCGCTCAAGGCGCCGCCAACACGAAGGCGCTGGCCGCCGGTGTGCTGGGCGCGTTGGCCGTGGCCTTGTCCGGTGTGGGGCTGGTAACGTTTGCGCTCATCCGACGCCAAACCCGACCTCGAAACTCCGGCAGGGCCCGTTGAGCCCCGCGAGCAGGACGCCGATTCGGCGACGCCGTCAGACTATCCGGCGCTCATGGAGCCGAGTCTCCCGAGGGCCTGTTGCGCGGGAGTGAATCGGGGGTTGATGCGTAGGCAGTCTTCGTAGGCTGCTCTGGCTCCGGCCACATCCCCGGCATCTTCGAGGGCGGCTCCCAGTGCGAAGGGGGGGAACAGCGCATCGGAATGCGCCCTAGCCAGTTCCCGCCAGACGCGGACGCGCTCCGCCGTGTCGTTGGCCCCTCTGAGCATAACGTCGAGCATCTTCAAGGCCGGTAGGCGATGCGGATTAACGTCTATCGCGCTGCGCAAGGCGGCGACGGCCTCGTGCGTCCTGCCGGCCGCGCCCAGGTAATCGCCCAGCCGCACGCGGAGGTCGTAGTCGTAGGGGTCGAGGGCAATCGCTTGATTCTGTTCGTTGATAGCCTCGGGCAATGCGCCTTGGCTTGCATATAGGGAGGCCAGGGCCAGGTAGGGGGCGGTGGAGCGAGGGTCGATACCGGAAGCCTGCCTATACGCCGCAACCGCGCCCTCAACATCCCTCATGGCGCTCAGGATATTCCCCAAGTGTAAGTACCCATAGGGCGCCTCCTTGTACGCCTCGGCCAGGGCGCGCCACTCGTCCGCGGCTTCCGCCGGACTCAGTCTGGCCGCGAGGACTTTGTCGAGGCCATCATACGCGGCGGCAAGACTTGGCTTCAGAGCAATGGCCTCACGGAAGGCCCGCTCCGCGGGATTAGGCCGGCCAATGTGCGAAAGGGCGAGACCGAGGCGGACATAGGCCTCCTCGGCAAGTCCTGGAATGCGCGTACATGCCTGGTATCGCTTGAGGGCGCCTGTCAGATCGCCCTTATCCTCCATGCATCGGGCGATGGTGAGTTTGGCGTCCAGTACACTGGGCCGCATGGCCAAGACTTCCTCATACGCCGCAATAGCCTTGTCCGGCTGCCCGGATTGCCAAAGAATATCCCCCAACTCCGAGCGCCCCTTCAGGTATGTGGGATAGTTGGCGCATACCCACCGGGCTTGCTCGACGGCACGCCCGCGATCGCCGAGTTCGTTCAGCAGACGCGCGTAGTGGCGATGCAAGTGGGGGTCGTTCGGCATTCGCTTCAAGGCCGCCGCATATCGGGCGCCTATATGGGAGAGGGTCTGTGGCGACTTGAACCGCGCCAACTCGGCCAGGCGCTTGCGGAAGCGCTGCTCGCGAACGTCGGAGTCAAGCTGGCCCGTGAAGGGCGGGCGGCTTACCATGCCCAACATGCGCGATGTGTGCTCGTAGAGATTCCACTCCGTGAGGGCGAGGCGTTCCGAGCAGATATCATACGTCGGCGTGCCCCCTGCGCCCTCGGCCCGTGCCTGCAAACGCTCGGGCAGATGCGGCATGAGGGCGTCGAAGAGGGCCCGGGCCATTACGTAGTTGCCCTCGGTACGGTAGTGCACGTGCTCGTAGAGAAGCTCTTCGCCGGGGATCCCGTGAGGGCTGGCCGCGGCCACAGCGGCATCGCCATCGACGAATGTCGCGCCCCGCTCCGCATACTGGCCGGCGATGCGCGCGATCCGCTCGTTAATGATGGTGTCCGCGCGAAAACGGAGCGTATCGAGGTCGCGCGCTCTGATGAAGGCCCGCCGGGCATCGTCAGTCTCTCCCTGCAAAAGCAGCGCCCGGCCCAGCCGGTAGTGCAATCTGGCGTACTCGTCGTCCAGTTCGAGTGCTTTTCGGAAAGCGGCCACGGCCGCGTCGAGTTCTCCCGCATCGACATGGGCCGCACCAGCCTCAACGACGGCTTCCCACTCGGCCGCCTCTTCGGCGGACATTCCTTGACGATGCTGCGAGCCGCACGGCGGATAGTCTTTGAGATTGCTCGCCACGGATGAGACGAGTACGCGCGCGCCCGCTTCCGTGCCAGCCTTCACGATGTCCCCGAGGTTGGCCTCGAAGAAGTCGTAAATGTGGCCGAGGCGTGGATCGTTCGCGGCGACCTGGTTCTGCGCGAACATCTCGAGTCCTTGCCAGTCTCGATGTACTTGGCGCGTGTTCTGTAGCCTGGCGCCCAGATTCTGGGCAAACTGAACCAGCCGCAGCGATTGCGCCGCCATGGCGAACCGGATCGACGCGAGACTCTGTGCGCGGGACTGAAAAACCGTGCCGGAACCGTAGGGGCCGATAACCTCATTGTTGCCTAGGTAGACGACGAAGAGGTCGGGTTCCAGGCGGGCGCATTCGCGCGCGATGCGGCGGACAACATGGCTGTTGATAGCCGCGCAGGCAACCATGTGCATCTCGAAGGAGTCCTGGGGAAACTCGGCTTCGAGCATCGCCTCGAGATAGCGCCCCATGCCGAAGGCGTCGTCCGGCTCGCCGCGCGCGGCTGATGCGCCGAGCACGAATATCCGGTATACGTTGTCGCCTTTCTCGGCGGGCACCCGGCAAAGATCCGGACTTCGCGCGAGATCGCCGCCCATGAATTGCTCGAAATAGCGGCAGTTGGGCACGTAGAAAGCCTCGCTGGCGACGCGCACCTTCTTGAAATAGCCTGTGTCTATCCCGTAGCCAACCAGGCGTAGGCCCATCTCCGCGATCAGGAGGATAAGTCCGGGGAAAACCACAATCAGCAAGAGCCAAAAGAGCGCCAGTTTGGCGCCTCTTACAGGCTTCGGCGCCGCGTGATCCGGCGGGCGCCGTTTGGCGCCGTTGGCCTGCGGTCCTTTCTTGTCGCGGGGCGAGGCGTCAGTGCTCATGGCGGGTGCTGCTCATAGTCATGCAAGTTCCGTAGGCCATGCTGCTTGGGCCCGCTCGTTGCGCTCAAAGCTCCCTTCGGGGACAAGAGAAGCGCATTCTACAAGAGAGCGGCCCTCGCCACAAACCTGGTGCTGGCCCGATTTTTTTCTCCGTGCCGCGACGCGCGCGTGGCTTGACTAGTCCAAGGGTGTTGTCTATGCTGCCTACTGGCTGTTTTGACATTGCTCCATCGGAGGATACGGGGCGACGGGAGCGATCCTTTGTGAACGGGAGAGCAGCGTCATTGCTCCCGCTGGTGAAATGCAGCATCGGGCGTCGGCAGACGCTCTGGAAGGAATACTGAGGAGAGATACTTGAAGAAGGCCTTGATCACGGGAATCACCGGCCAGGATGGCTCGTACCTGACGGAGTTGCTGCTGGAGAAGGACTACGAGGTCTACGGGATCATCCGCCGGTCGAGTTCGTTCAATACGGGACGCATCGATCACATTTATCAGGATCCGCATGAGCCCGACAGCCGCCTCAAGCTGATCTACGGCGATCTCGCGGACGCTACGCAGCTTTCGAGCATTGTGGGCGACGTCCGGCCTGATGAAGTCTATAACCTGGGCGCGCAGAGCCACGTTCGCGTCAGTTTCGACACGCCTATCTACACCGCCGACGTGACGGGCACGGGCACGATTCGCCTGCTTGAAGCCATCCGGCGCACCGGTGTCAATGCCCGGTTCTACCAGGCGTCGAGCAGCGAGATGTTCGGCAAAGTACAGGAAGTCCCGCAGCGGGAAACCACGCCCTTCTATCCGCGCAGTCCTTACGGCGCGGCTAAGGTGTTCTCGTATTGGACGACGGTGAACTACCGCGAAGCCCACGATTTGTTCGCGTGCAATGGCATCCTGTTCAATCATGAATCCCCGCGTCGGGGTGAGACTTTTGTTACGCGGAAGATCACCCGCGCGGCCACGCGCATCAAGGTGGGGCTGCAGGACAAGGTGTATTTGGGCAATTTGGATGCCCAGCGCGACTGGGGGTATGCCAAGGATTATGTGCGGGCCATGTGGCTGATGCTCCAGCAGGACACGCCCGATGACTACGTCATCGCTACGGGCGAGACGCACAGCGTCCAGGAGTTCCTCGAAGAAGCTTTCGCCTACCTGGACATGGATCATCGGGATCACGTTGAAGTGGATCCCAGGTACTACCGGCCTTCGGAGGTGGACTTGTTGCTTGGCGATCCCGGCAAAGCGAAGGAGAAGCTTGGCTGGGAACCTGAGGTGTCGTTTAAGGAGTTGGTGCGCCTGATGGTGGACGCGGATCTCGAAGCCGCCAAGCGTGAGGCGGCCCTTGGCCCGGAACCGGGGTGGTGAGCGAAGCGTCATGAGTGAAAGCTTCTGGCATAACAAGCGCGTGGTCGTAACAGGCGGGACGGGCTTTCTCGGCTCATTCGTTGTGGGGAAGCTCGCCCAGCGGGGCTGCCCGGCCATAGAGGCGCCCCGGCGTCGGGACTTCGACCTCCGGCAGGCGGACGACATCCAGCGGCTGATGAATCAGTCGCGGCCCGATGTGGTGATTCACCTGGCGGCCATCTGCGGCGGGATTGGCGCGAATCGCAAGTATCCGGCGACGTTTTTCTACGATAACCTCATGATGGGCGTGCAGTTGATGGAGTATGCCCGGCAGGCCGGCGTCGGGAAGTTCCTTGCCGTGGCCACCATCTGCGCGTACCCGAAGTTCTGCCCGGTGCCGTTCAAGGAGGAGAACCTGTGGAACGGCTATCCCGAGGAGACGAATGCGCCTTACGGCCTGGCGAAGAAGATGCTGATCGTTCAGGCCCAGGCCTACCGCGCGCAGTATGGATTCAATGCGGCCGTTCTGCTGCCCGTCAACCTCTACGGTCCCCGGGACAACTTCGATCCGGAGTCCTCTCACGTGATTCCGGCCCTCATCAAGAAGTGTCTGGATGCCGTCGGGGAAGGCCGGGATGAGATCGTGTGCTGGGGGGACGGGACGCCCACGCGCGAGTTCTTGTACGTCGAGGATGCCGCCGAAGGCATTGTGCTTGCCGCGGAGCGTTACGATTCGAGCGAGCCGGTGAACCTCGGGGCCGGCCACGAGATCAGTATCAAAGCACTGACGGAGTTGATCGCCCGGCTGACGGGCTTTTCCGGCAAGATCACCTGGGATACGACGAAGCCAAACGGGCAACCGCGGCGTATGTTGGACACATCCAAAGCGGAAGAGCGATTCGGCTTCCAGGCTTCCACTCCCTTTGAAGAAGGCTTGGAACGCACGATTGCGTGGTACCGGGAGTCGCTCGCGTCGTAAGGCCGCCGAGAGCGGTTGGTGATGCGGTACGGGGCCATACGCTTGATTGAACGACTGAAGGCTTGGCTTGAACTCCCGGAACTGGCCGGGCGGGAGCTGGATGATCCCGAAGTGACGGCGATCCGCCGGGCCGTGCTCGAGCGCAAGGCTTTCCTTAACCGACTCTACCGCGAATGCTATGGCCTTTTTGCGCACGCCGCCGAACGCGCGCCGGACGGGATGCGGGTAGAGCTGGGTTCCGGGGCGGGTTTCCTCAAGGAAGTACTGCCTGGGGCGGTGACATCCGAGGTAATGCCTTTGGCGTTTGTCGATGTCGCCTTTTCGGCGGAAGCGATGCCCTTCTCAAGCGCCTCGGTGGCAGCCCTCTTCTTGCTCGACGTGTTCCATCATATCCCGCGTCCTCGCGCGTTCCTGTCGGAGGCCGTGCGATGCCTGAAGCCGGGCGGGCGCGTCGTCATGATCGAGCCTTGGAATACATGGTGGTCCCGGCTGGTTTTCACGCATTTCCATCACGAGCCGTTCGATGCGACTGCCGGATGGGATCTGCCCGGCGGGGGGCCGTTATCCACGGCGAATGGGGCTTTGCCCTGGATTATCTTCATGCGAGATCGGGCAACATTCGAGCGGGAATTTCCCATGTTGCGCGTGAAGCGCATCGAGCCCTTCCTGCCCTTTTCGTACTTGCTCTCCGGGGGGGTGTCGCTACGCTCGCCTGCGCCGGGGTGGGCCTACCCGGTTTGGCGCGGCTTCGAAGGGCTGCTGCGGCCGTTGAATCCGCAGCTTGGCATGTTCGCGCACATCGAACTGGAGCTAAGGGACTGAGCGTCGCCTCAGGCCGGCCCCAGGTTCTTGAAAAGAAACAGCCCCTCTTTCCCCGGGGCGATGATGTCCTTCCAGCCGTTGCCGTCGAGGTCCTCCACCCAGAAATAGATGCCGGCGCCGCTCGCCTGATCCGGCGGGCCGTAGTCGATGGTGACGCGCTCGAAGGCGCCGCCATTGATCTTGAAGTAATAGATGCCGATGGGGTCTTCGGCGCCCGGATCATGGCCGCAGTGGGCGTGGTACCGCTTGCCCGTTATCAGCTCGAGTTGGCCGTCGTTATCAATATCCACGAGTTGCATATCGTGGTACTGGGAGCGTTCGGTGTCGATGTCGTGCTTCACCCACGTGCGCGCGCCTTCGCCGTCGACACGTTGTTCCCACCAAGCGAGCCCGTAGGCATGGCCCATGCCCACGATGATGTCGTTGAGCCCATCGCCGTTCACATCATGCACAAGAATAGGACAACTTGCGGGGCCGCCGAGATCGAACTCGGCGTGCATTGTCCACTTGCCGCTCAACGGCTCCGGCGGCGCCTCCAGCCAGCCGCCATTGAGCACGATGTCGTCACGTCCGTCGCCGTTGATGTCGCCGAAGCCGATCCCATGGCCTTGGCCGCCTTCGCTGATGACGTGCTGCTCGAAGGCGCCCGTGCCCCTACCCTCCGCATCGCGCCGCAGCTTGAAGATGGTGACGGGCATGGCCGGGCAGTTCGGAATGACCTCGATGTGGCCGTCGCGGTCGATGTCGTGAAAGCACGGCCGCTCGATATTGCCCGTCTCGGCGATATCGTGCACTGTCCATTCGACGGGTCGGCCCTTCGGATTCTCACGCCAGCGGAGCGTCTTGTCGAACCAGGCGCCCGTCACGATGTCGAGGTGGCCGTCGCCGTTCACGTCCATCGGAAAATCCGCGAAATCATCGTAGTAGTCGTCCACCGGCCGCACATCGCAGATCTTGTGTTGCTTCTTGAAGTCCGGGCCTTCGAACCAGTACTCGCCGCAGACAATGTCAATGATTCCGTCGTCGTTGACGTCGAATGCGGCCGCTGCCTCGTACGTGACGTTGCCAATCTTGATCTTCTCGAATTTCAACATCGCGGTATTCTCCATTGCGGCCGGAAGCAGCATGGCCAGAACTATTGTGGTAAAGCCCATCATTACAGGATCTCCCTGAGGCGGACGAATTGCTCATACGGTAGCAGAGAAGACGGCGAAATAAAACTCCCTGTGGTGGGGGTGCGCACTGGTTGTGTTATGCTATCCGTGTCGGGTGGAAGTCGGCCCCGCAGGGGAGCAAGGAGCCGTTCCTTGACGGCGGAATTCTTCAATAATAAGCGTGTATTGGTTCTGGGCGGCCTGGGCTTCATTGGAAGCAATCTGGCGGCCCGCTGCGTGGAACTGGGCGCACAGGTTACCGTAATCGATTCACTTATGGACCACGGCGGCGGCAATACCGCCAACGTCGAGGGGCTCAAGGATCGCATACGCGTCATCATTAACGATATCCGCGATTTCAATCTCGTTAATCCGGTGATCGCGGCGCAGGATGTCATCTTCAACTGCGCGGGCCACACATCGCATACCTATTCACTGCGGGACCCCTTTCTGGATATCGATATCAACTGCAAGGGCACCATGAACGTGCTTGAGTCGGCGCGGAAGGACAATCCGGCGGCCCGGGTGGTTTATGTGGGGACGAGCACACAGTGCGGCCCCATGCTGCACGCTCCGCTTGACGAGCTGCATCCCGAGTTCCCTCTGGATATCTACTCAGCCAACAAGAGCGCGGCCGAGAAGTACCACCTCATCTACCATCGCGTACACGGGGTACGGGCCACCGTCATCCGGTTGGCGAACGTTTACGGGCCTCGGGCAAATATCAAGAGCCGGGACGGGGGCGTGTTGAACCATTTCATCGGCCTCGCGCTGCAAGGGAAGGGCCTGACCATCTACGGAAAGGGCGCCCAGAAGCGAAATGTGCTGTACGTGGACGACTGCATCGAGGCCCTTCTGCGCACGGCCGCGTCCGATGCCACCCTCGGCGAAGTCTACTTCGCGACGGGTGACAGCGAGCACTCGATTGCCGAGTTCGCGGAGGCCGTTGTGGCGGTTGTCGGCAAGGGGCACGTGACGCATGTCGCCTGGCCCAAGGACTGGGTGGGATTGGACGTGGGCGACGTGTCGGTATCAAACACTCGTCTCAAGACGGCCCTGAACTGGACGCCGAGGGTCGGACTGCTGGCCGGCCTCGCGCGCACCAAGGCGTTCTTCGAGCCGCGCCTGAGCGTCTATTTGAGCAAATCGGATTCCAAATCATAGGAGTGACTCGATGCATTGTCAGGTTGTCGGGGGCGGTAGTTGGGGATTGGCCCTGGCTCGTCTCTTGGCCCTCAACGGGCATGAGGTGAGGTTGTGGTGCCGTGAGGAGGACGGATTTGAGGAACTCCGCCGCACAAGGCAGAGCCCTCTGTATCTGGAGGGTGTGTCGCTGCCGGAATCCGTCGAGGTCTCGCATGAGCCGAGCGATGAGTCGGCGATTGTTGTGCTGGCCGTGCCGTCGCATGCCATGCGCGCCGTGTTGACGCAGCACCCGCTGCCGGTTTCACCGGAAGCTATTCTGGTAAGCGTGGCCAAAGGCATTGAGAACGACACTCTGTTGAGAATGACGGAGGTCATCCACGAGGTCACCGGCCGGGAACGGGTGGCCGCACTGTCCGGCCCCAGTCATGCCGAGGAAGTAGCGCGGGATCTGCCCGCCACAGTGGTCGTGGGCGGGACGGATGCGGCGGCTTGCGATGCCGTTCAGCAAGCATTCATGGTGCCGACGTTCCGCGTGTATACCAGCCCGGATGTTGTCGGCGTTGAGCTTGGCGGCGCCTTGAAGAACGTCGTGGCCATTGCTGCCGGCGTGTGCGACGGGTTTAGGCTCGGTGATAACGCGAAGGCGGCGCTGATTACGCGAGGCCTGGCCGAAATGGCCCGGCTTGGGGTCGCCATGGGTGCGGATCCTCTTACGTTTTCGGGACTTAGCGGCATGGGCGACCTGATTGTTACGTGTGCGAGCCGGCTCTCGCGTAATCGATCGGTGGGCGAGCAGATCGCTCAGGGGAAGTCGCTCGAGGAGATCACGTCCAGTACGCCGATGGTTGCCGAGGGCGTTCGTACCACGCGCTCGACCAACGCCTTGGCCTCCCGCCGGGGCGTCGACATGCCCATCACGCAGCAAGTATACGAGGTGTTGTTCGGAGGGGCGGATCCACGCGACGCCATCGCAGCGCTGATGATGCGCGACGCCAAGCCGGAGCGAGGCTAAGGAGGTCCGGAAACGCCTCTGTCGACGCGGGCTAGTCGGCTTGCTAGCGGCTCTTGAGGAACTCGATTAACTCGGCGGGGCGGTCCGTCTGAATACCATCGACGCCCCACGCGAGGGCCTGCTCCCAGCACGAAGTGTCCTGCACGCTGAAGTCCTCATCGACAATGACGATGGCGCCGGCTTCGTGGCATTTCTCGACGTAGGACTGCGACAGGCGGCGCCAAACCGGGGCTACAACGCGCGGCTTCTGCTCCAACACCTGCGGAAGATTCGCCTCGTCGCAGTCTGGCATTCCCACGCACTCGGGGCAGAGGTCCTGCAATTCCGCGAGTTCGTGTGCCCCGGCGTACCAGACAACGCGTCGCTCCATGCCGCGGGCCTTGAGTTTTTCGACCAGCGGCGCCACGGGCGCCTGCTTCAGATCGAGGTAGATGCCGATTTTGTCTTTGCAGACGTCCAAAATCTCGTCAAAAGTGGGCACGCGCGTGCCCGCCCATTCCGGCCCGACGCGGCTTCCAATATCCAGGGCGCGCAGTTCTTCAAGCGTGAGGTCGGCCACGTCACCCGTGGCGCCGTCCGTCACGTACTTGTCCACGGTGTCGTTATGCATGGACACGAAGTCGCCGTCCTTGGTGATGCGAACGTCGACCTCGACGAAATCCGCGCCCAGTTCGATTGCTTTCTCGTAGGCCGCTAGGGAGTTCTCCGGGATCCCTTCGTGGGCTCCCCGATGCGCAACCACGTATACGCCCCCCTGGTTGGGAGCCGGCAGACCTCCAGCCATATTTCCCTTCTCCGTCGTCGCGGCCGTGTCGGCGGATGCGTCATCTGCCGGCGCCGCTGCCTGATCGGCCTCTTCCGAGCCTGTTGCGGCCGGTTCATCGCCCTCCGCAGCCTCGGATGCGGCGGCGGCGAACAACTCCGGATGGGCTTGCTCCAAGCGGCTCAGAGCCGTCTCCGCCGACGCGGCGACGTGGGAACCGGGAAACACGACCATCTGCGATTGATACGAGTTGATCGCTTCCTCCAGGTTGCCTAGGCGTTCCTCGCAGCGTCCGATATTGAGTTCTTGCCGCCGTCCTGCGAACGACCCGGGCCATTTCTCGATCACCTCTTTATAGGTGGCCAGGGCCTGCTGGTAGTTCTCCTCGTTCTCGGCGATGAAGCCCAGCCCTTCCACCGCGTCCGGGGTGTGCGTGGACTCGGGATACTCCGTCCGAAGGCGCTCGAAGGCTGCGCGCGCTTTGCCGAAATCCTCCGCGTCGAAGGCGGTCTCGCCCCAGAGGTACAGCACGTCCGGCGTAAGGCTTCCCGCGTCGTCGGCCATCCGCTCCAACTCAGCAGCCCTGAGGGCGGGGTCCTCGGTTTTCAGCGCCTCGGCGAGTTGCGCCGCGACCGCTTCTTCCTTCCCGGCGACTCCCACGTTGTAGAGAAGACCCGCCAGGGCGCACAGGACTATGAAGGCACCGCCAACGATGTAGACAACGGGATTCTCCTTGATGCTGTCGCCCAGGGCGGCAAAACCGCTCTTTGGTTCTTCGTGCTCGATTTCCGGGTGAATTGCCCGTTTCTTCCTGCTTTTCCCTTTTTCTGGCATGATTACACTGTTTTCCGCGTTGAATGTGTTGTTGTTTGGGGCGGCAACGCCGCCGCGCCATAGTACTCAAAGCCCCGCTCCCGTCTGCCAGGAGCGAGGCTCAACCATACAGCGGGTCCGACTCTCTGGTTAAGAATGCTGAGCCAATCCTATCGCACGTCTCTCCATTCGTCGATCTTCCAGTCGCCGCCCACCTTTTCGAAGAATATCATCACTTGGCCCTGGACGTTTATCGGCGCGTCGATGCTCCGGTTGATAGGCTCGGCCGTCGCGCCAAATGTCTCGATCACACGTGCGCGTTCGCCCATCAGGGCTATTTCCGGCCGCACCCGGGTGATCCAGATGTCGCCATATCGCTTGAAGAGATCGTTCAGATAGGCTTGAACCGCCTGGCGGTCCCGGCCGTATTCATCATGGTATCGTGGAGAGAGATGGGCCATCACCTTGAACATGCGCCGGGCCTGAAGCCCTCGATGAACGTCGTCGAGAATCTGGCTAATGATCTCCTCATCGCTTGCTTTGCGCCCGGGGATGCTCGGGACTCCGACGCCAAGGGGATTATCGCATCCTATGGCGCAGCACATGCAGGCGAGGCAAGCCAGTGAGCAGAGGCGTCTCATAGTCCGCTGCCCGGTTTCTCTTCAGGTATGAGGGTCAGGGTCAATAGTCTACCACGGCCCGCCGACAGTTTGCGGATGGTTACCGTCAGGCGCTTGCCGGGTTTTGTGAACACGAGCTCCGCGCCGTCTGCTTCTACGACGTTTTCGAGGAGCCAGTCCGCGGACGGAGCCTCCCGAATGTAGAACTGGGCCAATTCCGTTGTGCTGGCCTTGCTAAGGTAAACCATGCGGCCGACTTGCAGCGATGTGGATTCGTAAACGAAGGTCCGCGCCTCGTCCGGCTTCACGTCGACAGGTAGCGGAACGTCAGCGAAACGCTGCTCTGTATTCAGTTGGAGTCCTGGTTCCGGGAGGGTGGGGGCCGGTTCGCCCGCCGTGTCCAAAGGCTCGAGTTCGACCGGCTCCGCAGTCTTCCGCTTTGGGAGATGCTCCTGAATAGTCTGGCATCCCGTGAGCAGCATGCCCGCGATGACGAGAATGGTTACAACACGTATCATGGGCCAACCCCTTTCCATATGGCTCTCCCCGCGCTCTCCGTGCTCGCCCAAAGGCTACCGTTATGTACCTATATCCGGTGGGGCGGCCCGGTTCCACAGCCGACGCGCCCGACCACGTATCCACAACCGGTAACTCAGCGTCCGCATCATAGCATACGTGTCTGTCTCAAGGCCAGCCAAATGGCCCATAGAAATCGCTGTAGGACAGGACACGCTAGGCATGGCTCCTTCGGCCATCGCCCACTACCGCGTGGCTTGCCCGGATTGCCCGTACCACGTCTCAGCGAGACGTCTCATCTGCTTGCCATGACGCCAAGGCTCTGCTCGTTTTAGGGAATGTCGAGGTGTTACAATGCGGCTTCTCATTGAGTCTTGGTGAGTTCCGAGGTATCCGTTCCTGGCTTTCCAGCGCGAAAAAGGGAGAGTGGACGTATGTGGAAACGGGCGGCCGCGCTTGCTGCGTGCATGGGCATATCCATTGCTGCCATCGGGCAGCCGGGGATGCCGCCGGCGAAGGTTACGGCAGCGTCCGTGGTGGCTGGCCGTCTGGCGCCCACCGCGCAGTTTGAGGGCACGGTGTATTATAAGGAAGTGTCGAATCTTGCCACGGAGGTGAGCGGCAAAGTGGTCGAGGTGCTCTTCGAGGAGGGCCAACACCTCGCCTCGGGGAAGCCCCTGGTTCGTCTTGATGACTCCCTGCTGCGTTCGCAACTTAGGGCGACGCGGGCCTCGCATCGCGAGAGTCAGACAAGGCTCGAGCAGGAGGAAGTGCGTCTGGAGCGGGCCGAACTTCTCATCAAGGATGAAGTCACCACGCCGCAGGAATACGATGATATCAAGTTCACCATGGAGTCGTTGGAGCACCGCGCCGAAGCTGCCCGGGCCGAAGTGGAGCGGCTGGAACTCGAGATTGCCAAGAAGGTTACCAGCGCCCCCTACGACGCAATCGTTTTAGAGCGCCGGACGGAGCTGGGCGAGTGGAAGAATGGCGGCGAGGCTGTGGCTGTTGTTGCACGGGATCGCCTGTTCGACGTGATCGTGAATCTGCCCGAGCAGTATCTCCCGTTTGTGAAGATGGAGGCGCCGGTAGACGTCTCCGCGGGCGGCCGGACGTTGTCCGGAAAGGTGGTGGCCGTTATTCCCCGAGGGGACGTGGCTACGCGAACATTCCCCGTGAAGATCCGCATCGAGTCGGAGGACGGGCTGCTCGAAGGTATGTCGGCGCTGGTCAATATGCCTGTGGGCAAGCCGCATGAGTGTCTGCTCGTGCCGCGGGACGCGATTCTGCTGGATCGGGGGCAGGCCTTTGTGGTGATCGTCCGGGAAGGGGTCGCGGTGCGGCTTCCGGTTACGCTCCACGGTTACGAAGGGGTAACGGCGGGCGTCGAGGTGGATGGCCTGCAAGCCGGGATGTCGGTTGTGACGAAGGGCCACGAGCGGCTGCGCGACGGGCAGCCCGTGGCGGTCGCCGAGTGAACAAGGGAATGGCTTAGAGGCGGCAGCAGGCACGATGGACATCATCCACTTCTCAATTCGTAATCCCGTCACCGTGATCGTGGGCGTGATCCTGATCGTTCTCTTCGGTGTTATCTCGATGCTGGAACTGCCGATCCAGTTAAGTCCAAACGTTCAGGAACCGGTTATCACGGTGACCACGACCTGGGCGGGCGCAACGCCCTATGAAATCGAGCGGGATATCATCGAGGAGCAGGAAAAGGTCCTGAAGGGTATCCCCGGCCTGTATGAGATGGAGAGCAACTCGACGAACAGCCGGGGGCAGGTGACGCTTCGCTTCCGCATCGGCACGGGGATCAATGATGCTCTGCTGCGCGTCTCGAACAAGCTCGACGAGGTGCCCTCCTATCCCGAGAATGTGGATAAACCGATATTGAACGCCTCGGGCGCCGAAACCTCCCCTGTGATCTGGCTCATGTTGCGCACGCAGGACGGTAATCCGCGCAGTGTCTACACCTACCGCACCTATCTCGAAAACGAGGTCCGGCAGTTCCTGGATCGCGTCGAGGGCGTGGCGGAGCTCTTTATAGGCGGCGGTGTCGAGCAGGAGATGCAGGTCATCGTCGAGCCGGAGAAGCTCGCCGCCTACGGCCTCACCATCGATGCGGTGATCGATGCGCTTCGCGGGGAGAACGTCAACATATCGGCGGGCAATCTGGACGTGTCGCGCTGGGATCACCGTGTACGGACGGTGGCGGAATTCCGATCGCCCGAAGATATCGAGGCGGTCGTTCTGACCTCCGACGGTGAGCGGCAGGTGACGGTGAGCGATGTGGGCAGGGCCCAGTATGGCTACGCGAAGTTCGACGTGCCTGTCGTGGCGGACGGGGAGGCCGGGATCGCCATGGGGGTGCGTCCCGAGCCGAATACCAATGTCCTCGAGCTTACGGATCGGGTCGAGGAAGTGGTCCGCAAACTGAACGAGGGGAAGCTGACGCGGGAGCAGCTTCGCTTGGATATGCTCAACGAGCAGCGGCCATACATTCGTGGCTCCATCCGTCTATTGCAGAAGGAGATTCTCCTGGGCGGCGCGCTGGCCGTGTGCGTGCTGCTGGTGTTCTTGCGCAGGATCTCTCCGACAATCGTCGTATCGACCGCGATTCCTATCAGCATCATCGGCACCTTCCTCTTCATGCGGGCCGGGGGCAGCACGCTCAACATCGTCAGTCTTGCCGGGATCGCTTTCGCCGTCGGGATGCTTGTGGATAACGCGATTGTCGTTCTCGAGAACATCGACCGCCATCGAAGCATGGGCAAGTCCGCTTTGGACGCGGCCTATGAAGGTACACGCGAGGTGTGGGGCGCGGTCTTGGCTTCGTCGTTGACGACGATCGCCGTCTTCCTGCCGGTCGTTTTTCTTCAGGATGAGGCGGGGCAGCTCTTCCGCGACATTGCCATTGCCGTGTCCGGCGCTGTGGCGTTGAGCCTGGTGGTGTCGATGACCGTCATCCCCATGTTTTCTAAACGGCTGTTCAGTTGGAGTGACACCAACGGCAACGGGCGGCGCGGCAAGCGGCGGTTTCCCCTCGCCGTGGCATTGGAAGGTCTTGGGCGAACCTTGAGCGGCTTCGTCATGGGAGCCCTTCGCCTGATCTTGCGCAATGCGTTCACACGATTGGTTACGGCGGCTGCGTTGGGCGCCGGGGCACTGGTCATCGCGATCAGCCTGATGCCGAAGATGGAGTATCTGCCGCAAGGCAACCGGGATCTCATCATCAATATTCTCATCCCGCCGCCCGGGCTGTCATACGAGGAGCGGGCGGATATCGGCGAGGATGTCTTCAAATTCTTCCATCCTTACTACGAGGCCGGCTACGAGGGCTACCCAGGTATTGACCACATCTTTTATGTCGGCCTCCAGCAGTTCATGATTCTCGGCGTCATCAGTCGTGATCAGCAGCGCACCCGTGAGCTGCTTCCTCTCTGCCGCGAGGGATTGTCGGGAATTCCGGGCGTATTCAGTATCACCAATCAGGCGGGGGTGTTTCAGACGGGCCTCGGGAAGGGCCGCACCCTTGACGTGGACTTCAGCGGGAACGACATCAATGAACTCGTGGCCGGGGCCGGGGCGATGTTCGGCGTTATCATGCAGGATATTCCCGGCGCCCAGGTGCGCCCGGTGCCTTCCCTGGACCTTTCATTTCGTGAGGCGAATTTCGAGCCGTTGCAGGAGCGGCTGCGCGCGGTAGGCATGACGGCGCGGCAGCTCGGGATCGGGATCGACGTGCTCATGGACGGACGCGACATCGGCGACTTCAAGCAGGAGGGCGAGAAGAAGATCAACCTTGTCGTCAAGGCCGCGGACACCGAGTTCTCGACGCCGGAAGAGTTGGCCAACGCGTTGATGGTGACACCGAAGGGAGGCTCGGTGCCCGTTTCATCCCTGGCGAAACGTGTAGATGCAACGGGCCTCACGGAGGTTCGGCATCTTGAGCGAAACCGGACGATTTCGCTTCAGGTGACGCCCCCGGAGGAGATGACGGTTCAAGAGGCGATGGAGGTCATCCAGCGTGATATCCTGCCGAAGGTTAGCGCCATGGGGCTGTTGGAGAATGTGGACTTCGGAATGAGTGGAACCGCCGACAAGCTTACCGAAACCCGCCGCTCGCTTCAGTGGAATTTCGTGCTGGCGGCGATGATTATCTACCTCCTGATGTCGGCCCTGTTCGGGAACTTCATCTACCCCTTCGTCATCATGTTTACACTGCCCTTAGCGGCGGCGGGCGGACTGATCGGTCTGAAACTGGTCAATCTACTCATCGCGCCGCAGCCACTCGATGTGCTGACGATGCTGGGCTTCATCATCCTTATCGGCGTCGTGGTCAACAACGCCATCTTGATCGTCTATCAGTCGCTGAACAACGTCCGCGAGGGAGGCATGGACTACAAGGACGCGGTTCTCGAGGCAACGCGCACCCGAATCCGCCCGATCTACATGAGCATGACCACGAGCGTTTTCGGTATGCTTCCGCTTGTGGTCTGGCCGGGCCCGGGCTCGGAGTTGTACAGAGGCTTGGGGAGCGTTGTTCTCGGGGGGCTGGCCTTCTCGACGATCTTCACCGTCTTCATGATTCCGGCGCTGCTAATGTTCTTCATCCGAATGGAAAAGCGGCCCGCTGTTTCCGCCGCGCCGTCGCCCGAAGGCGAAACGCCAAGCTGAGCCGGAGGGCGGGACTCTATAATCCGAGCGCGCTCAGTACGTCTTCGGCGGGCATGGCGGCGGTGAGGTCCGGCAAGTCCGCCGCGGGATCGACGCGCCCGCCTATGCGCGCGAAGAAGGCGTTCTTGGCCTTGGCGCTGTCGAAATGGCGGCGCGCCCAATCGCTCGTATATCCCATGCCCTGTGCCGCTTGAAGTATCGTATGGCCGTATAGCGTGTAGGCGCCTTCGAGAAACACGGGAGCAAGCGGGGCAAGTTCGGGGGCGTCGAATTCGTCCACGAACTTCTGGCCGTAGGCGTTCATTTCCGTACCAACCACGATGGGCAGGTCGCGACTCTGAACAATTTCGGCGAAGGCGTGAAGGCTTTCGGCCTTGGTCTTTCGCTTATCGGCATCGGCGATGTTCCAGTTGCGATCGGGAATGATGTTGATGGCCGCCGTACCCGCCTCCTGGAGCAGGTCGAGCAACTCCTCGACGGCCTGCTCACCCGGCGTAAGGCCATTCAGCCACGCATAGGCGGGAATCGCCCCTGCCGCCAGGATAAACTCGTTGACCTCATCAAGACGCGGGAAGGCTGTCCCATCAGGCTGGACGTAACCCACCCCTCCCATCTTCATCGTCTTCGAGCGGATAAGTCCCTGAAATGAGGGCGAATCCGGGAACAACTTCAGAATATCGCCGGGCTCGCGCCCGAGTTTCGCGGCCCAGAACGCCGCGCGCTCGGAATCATCGGGGAAGACGCTCTCTGCCTTGGCTTCGTAGGCGGCACAGAGGTGGCGCTCCGTGGCATTGCCCTTGGGCGTCAGTGGAATGACGTCGTCTTCATAGTCGATGGCCACTGGTTCCAGATACGGATTGACGCGTGACAGCACGCCCAGATTCCGCGTGCGCGCGATCTCCCTGAGCTTATCCAGCAAAGCCGGCTGGGCGACTTGGCACGAGGTAAATCCAACGCCCATGTAGTAGGCGATGCCCGGCTCGCCCGGCGAATTCAATTCCCGGGAGTGAAACTCCGGCAGGAAGATGCGCGTCTCGATGCCCGCACAGCCGCGGAGTCCGAGCCGGCGGCTTGCGTCGAGGAACTCATCCACGGCGTCGAGCACGTCGAAATCGACAATGCCCGCCACGGCAAGGCCAGCGCATCGGGCGCGCCAGGCGAAGGAGGTGGGCGAATATCCATAGCCGTTGAATGAGAAGAAGGTGTGGCAATGGAGGTTGACGGCCTTGCCGGGCGCGGGGAGTGTAATCTCCCCCGCTGCCGCGAGTTTCATCAACCCATCAAGTGCGTCCCGCCGCTTCGCGGCGTTGAAGTCATCGAGTTGTGCTTCAAGCTGCCTTCGTGAAGAGGTCATCATTTCCCTCACTCGGAAAAACTCGGCGGCCAGCCCAAGCCGATAACCTGGATGCTGGCCGCCGAATGCCGCAATCGAATTACCGCATGGCATTCCGGGCGTCGCCGGCGACGCGCGTAGGGATGCCCAGGTGCAAGGCGGTGGCCACCAGTTCCTGGAGAATGTCGCCGTAGCCGATCACGATGTGGTTCGACATGTGCGATGCCATCAATTCATCCCGCTCGTAGCCCGGCATGTAGACGTTGGCGATAGGCCATTCAGGATTTGTCTTCTGCAGGCGGTTGTTGAGTTCGTCATCGGGGAGGTCGAGGACTTCGCCCGTGCCGCAGTCGAGGCCGATCTTCCCGAATGCCTCGTAGAAGCGCGCCCAGGTGATCACGCCGGGACGGGAGACGCCGGAGCAGGTACCGCCGCCAAGGGGGAAGTACATCGTGGGCTGGCGGTACACGTGCGTGTTCTTCCATCCGCCGAAATGGGCGGGCGGCGCGCCGCCGGAAATCAGGAAGACCCATACGAACTTCCCGTCCACTTCCGTGCCCCACCGCACGTCGTGGAGTGTCGTCTCGGGCGGCATGCCTTTGGCTTGGTAGATGTCGTTCATCAATGCCTGCGGCACACCCGCGCCGATGTCGCCTTCGTTGAAGTGGGCAATGGGTTTGCCCTTGTTGACGATCTCCTTTGTTTCCGGATCCTTGATGTTGGGCCGTTCGGAGTTATTGAGCATGCCCTCAACGAGGTCCGACGCCGCGCAGCACCGCACGAGGCCGTACTGGTACGGAATGCCCATGGCGCTGAGGCCGTAGCGGTTGAAGATGCGGCCGGCGGCCGAGTACATCTTCATCTGCTCGAAGACTTGGCCGTGCACGAGTTCCTTCGAGCCGTCCGTGCCCCAGTGGAAATTCGTGCCTTTTCTCACGAGCCAATTCAGGTTGCTCTGGGCTTCCCGATCGCTCACGAGGGCCATTTCGGCGAGCAGGTCGGACTGGTTGAGCAGCTCGATGGGCATGCCGATGGCGCCCAGTTTGGCCGGGTCCATGACGGCGTTCATCATGCCCATGCATCCGGGATCGAACTGCCCCATGATGCGCTTGTTTTGCATGATATCCGCGGCCAGTTCCTTGCCGAACGCGTTCGCCTTGCTCGACAGCTTCAGCTTGGCTGCGTCCGTGAGGTGGGCCATGCTGTGCTTGATTGTGCCGGTCTTGCACCACTCGCTGAGGCGCTTCATGAACGTCTCATCCTTGGCGAAGTTATCGCTCCACAAGCGCGAGTGTTTGATACTGAGGCGCTCGAAGGACGCGGCATGGCACAGCAGGGCGACGAGCCCCGGATACGTGCCGTCGAAGTTGGCGAGAAGAAGGATCGGCCCTTTGTGGGTGAGCAGGGGACCTGCGACATGGTGGGCATAGACCCAACTCGCCAGCACGACCACAACCGGCGCTTCGGGGTCGATCTTCGAGAACACCGCGGCGCCCTCGCACTGCTTCGTCATGAAGCCATGCTTGCGCTTGGCGTCGTATCGAGGCAGGGATTCCGTCGTGTAGCCCAGTTTCTTGAATGCCGCCTTCACGGCGCGCAGTGTCTCCGCCTGCTTGGGCCACGTTTCGACGCCTGCCGCTTCCCGGAAATCTCCGTTAGTGATCAGGTAGATCTTCTGATTCTTCTTAATCATCACGCCCATCCTTCCTCTTTCCGCCCTATCACGCACGGCCAACCTGTCCGACACCGGCCAAGCGGCCCCGTGAGAATCGACAAAACTTACATCAGAATAGCACGGCCTCGCACTAAAGTATCACAAAAAGGTACCGAAGATGAAAGCAAGCTCCTCGGTGGCCGGGTTGCCAATTGCGCCGCGCGTCAAGTCATTTGAAGTGAAGCCATTAGCGAATCCAGTGTCTTCACTCGTTGGTGAGAATGTCTCAAGAGATGGGGCCGTCTTAGAGCACCGTGTGCGCGGCGCGTGCGAGTTATCCGGCGATGACGGCAAGCTCTAATCCAATATAGCTTCTTTGAAGGCCTCAAATCCGATCTTCTCGATCATGGCGCCCAGGCGTTGGTGCGGCTTGGCGTTTGCCTTGAAGTAGTCGAGGATCTTGTCCACGAGTGCCAGCGCCTCCTCTTCGGACAAATCGCGAACAAGTTCCTGCGATAGGCGCGGCCGGCCTCCGCCGTTGCCGCCGACA
This sequence comes from Candidatus Hydrogenedentota bacterium, assembly GCA_963674865.2. Taxonomy (GTDB): domain Bacteria; phylum Hydrogenedentota; class Hydrogenedentia; order Hydrogenedentales; family SLHB01. The sequence continues at coordinate 147,773 of CAXXYE010000009.1, read as the reverse complement.
AGGACGCGCCAGCCGCTTTTGGTTCCGACGAGGCCAACGTCCTTGATGCACGTTTCGGCGCACTGGTTCGGGCAGCCGCTGACGCCCAGTTTCAGCTTGCCCGGCATCTCGACGCCGTGGTATTTCTCGTCGAGCTTCATCCCCACGCTGAGGCTGTCTTGCATGCCGCGTTTGCAGAAGGTTGTCCCGGGACACGCCTTGACGCTGCGGACGCACAGGCCTACTGTTGCGCCCGGCGCGGCGCCAAGCTCCGCCCAAACGTTGTCAATGTCTTCCTCTTTGAGGCCCACGATGGCCACGCGCGCCGCGCTGGTAACTTTCAGCGCCGCGGCTTCGTACTTCTCCGCCACATCCGCGAGCTTGCGGAGCATCTCGGGTGTCACCACGCCGCATGGGAGGTGCGGCGCCACCGCGTACGTTTGCTTGTCTCTCTGGATGATTACGCCCTTCTCACCATCCTGTAGCATTTTTCACTTCCTTCGGATCGCGTTTGGGGGCGCTGACGCGCACCCTCTTGGGATTTCGGAGACTCTCAGCGCCCGGCCCGCAACTCAAGAAGATCCGTTCCGCCGAGCAATGGGATTTTAGCTCACGCCGCCCGCCTGAGCCAAGTGCGGCACCGCCCCTGAGTTCTTATTGTAAGTGCAACATGGTTGGGTGAGTGCCCTTTCCCGTCGGAGCCGTTCGTCGCTCACCCCTGAGCGGCGGCGGACGGCGACAGCGGGAAGGGCCCCCCTTTGCTGTAGGTGAGTTCTGAGCACAAGGCAGACAGAACAAGGAAGGCATCGAGGAATCCGTTCGGTACACTGGTTTTTTGCACGAACCAAGAACCGAAAGGAGTCTCGATGCCCTATCGCCATCTTACACCAATGGAACGCGGACAGATACAAGCATGGCTTAGCCAAGGGCTGAGTCAACGGGCCATTGCCGTCCAGTTGGGCCGTAGCGCCTCGACGGTGTGCCGGGAACTGGCTCGGAATCGGGCCCCGTCCAAGGCATATTCCGCGGCGCGCGCCCAGAAACGATACGAGCAGGTCCGCAAGACTTGCCGAAGAACCACCTCGCTCAGTGAGCCGGCGTTACGGCGCTATCTCTTCGACAAGATGACGGAAGGATGGTCGCCGGAGCAGATTGCGGGCCGCCTCTGGCTGGATTTCCCCGGCCAACCGCGCATGCGCGTCAGTCCCGAGACCATCTACCGCTCGTTGTACACCGATGAAAAGCTAGGCAATCCCTTGATCGGTTGTCTTCGACGCCGGCGGCCGCGCCGCCGCAAACGCGGGGAGCGCCGCCCCACGAGGCCCTTCATTCCCAATCGCGTCGGCATCGAGGCCCGGCCGCCCGAGGTCGCCACCCGAAAGCGCTACGGGGATTGGGAAGGAGATCTACTCGTCGGGGCCAACCAACAGGGCGCCGTGCTTACCCTGGTGGAACGTAAGTCCTTGCTGCTACGGGCCGCACTGCTCGGCTCCCGTCATGCCGACGGCGTCGCCCAGGCTGCCATCGACCAACTCAGGCACCTGCCCGCCCACTGGACAAAGACCATCACCTTCGATAACGGCAGCGAATTCGCTCACCACAGACACATCGCCGAGGTCTTGGGCCTCGACACCTACTTCGCCAATCCCTATGCCGCCTACGAGCGCGGCACCAACGAAAACACCAACGGCCTCCTACGCCAGTATCTCCCCAAGAACACCAACTTCAGGGAAATTGCCGAAAGCCAGCTCCAAAGCTACGTCCGTCAACTTAACAACAGGCCACGCAAAAAACTGGGATACCGAACTCCTAACGAAGTCTTCAAGCTACACGCCGTTGCACTTGCTCATTGAATCCAGCCCGCCCGATGCCACGTCAGTACTCACGGGGGGCGCCGGCTAGATCGCGGATGCCCTTCTCCGCCGCGAATAGGCTCGACCCTTTGGCCGTGATCTGCTAGAGTGGTTCTCATGAAATCTCGATGAACTGGGCGGCGTCATATTAGGTGGGAGGAATTCCAATGATGCGTACAACAGCTTTGTCGATAGCGTTGATTTGTGGGGCCGGGCTCGCGGCACAGGCGGAGGTCAGTATGGACAAGGTCTCCTATGGCGGCTGGGAGAACTGTGTTCGTCTGAGCAACGGCGCCGTCGAACTTGTCGTTACGACGGACGTCGGGCCGCGCGTCATACGATTTGGATTTGTGGACGGGCAAAATGTCTTCAAGGAATACGCGGAGCAGCTCGGGCAGACGGGCGGCGATGAATGGCTCATATACGGCGGCCACCGGCTCTGGCACGCCCCTGAGGCCAAGCCGCGCACATACTGGGCCGACAATGTGCCGGTTGAGTACGAGTGGGACGGCAAGGCCCTCCGGTTGTTTCAGCCCGTCGAGGAGTCCACGGGCATTCGCAAGGAAATGGATATCGTGCTGGATCCCGATGGCCCGCACGTAACGGTTCAGCACCGGCTGATCAACGAGAACGCCTGGGCCGTCGATCTCGCCTCCTGGGCTCTAACGGTTATGGCCCCGGGCGGGCGTGCTATCTTCCCGCAGGAGCCGTATCGTGCGCACAGCGACTATCTGCTGCCCGCGCGGCCCTGCGTGCTTTGGCATTACACGGACATGCAGGATCCGCGTTGGACTTGGGGCACGAAGTACATCCAGTTGCGGCAGGATCCCGAGGCGACCTCACCGCAGAAGGTGGGCCTGATGAATAAGCCGGGCTGGGCGGCCTACACCCTCAATGGGGATGTCTTCATCAAGCGGTTCCCCTGTGATGTCGACGGTGTGTATCCCGACTTCGGCTGCAACTTCGAGTCGTTCACGAACGCGGACATGCTCGAGGTCGAGAGCCTTGGGGCGATGACAACACTGCCACCGGATGGCGGGACAGTCGGCCATATGGAAGACTGGTATTTGTTCAAGGCCGAGGTAGGCCAAGATGAAGCGGCCATCGATAAGGCCCTGCAGCCTTTGCTCAAGCAAGCGCCAACGACGGTGGCCGTATCCGATTAGGCTGTGTCTGGAAACTCGATTCCGTTCCGAGCAGCAGGAGTATCTGTGGGGGCTTCGTCGCGTTTGCCATCGTCGGCGGACAGGTTCACACACAGCCCGCCGATACCTCCGGCTTCTCAGACACCACCTAGTATAGCCTGCCGGCCCCGATAAGTAAGCACGGGGCCGGCAAGGACTTTCGGCCTCCCCAGCCGTCAGAAATACCGTTTGAAGAGAAGGTAGTAAGAGCCGTTGTCGTATTCGTTCTTGTGGGAGGTGAAGAACAGGTAGCCCGCCTGGAGGGCCAGATTGGTCTTCTGGGTTATGGGGATCTCTACACCCAGGCGTGGGCTGAGATAGGTAAGGTCGTATACGGCGGTGTCGCGATAGCGATAGAGCTTCGGCCCGAACAAGACCTTGAGGTCGATATCCCCTTCCGTCTCGATGTGGACGTAGCCGAGCGCGCCCTCGAAATAGGGCTTACTCCCGCGGAGGCGGCGCATGAGGCCGTTCTCGCCGTCCTCAGGAGCCTTCAGATAAGGCTTTCCCCAAGGATAATAGTCGATGCCGCTCGAAACGAACCATACGAGCCGTTCGAACTTCACGTCCGTCTCGAGGGGGAGTAGCAGGGGAAACCGGTTCGTCGTGGTCTTTGTCGTCCCCTTAACGCAGCCGACGGTCGAGTACCATGACAGTTTCTCGGTAAGCTCAAGTCCGCCCCCAAGATGGATGTCCCAGAGCTTGAAATCATCGCGCCAATCGGCAAACGTCTCCGGTTTGTTCCAACACGGCGTGATGCCGCCGAGCCCGTGATTGATCAGGCGGTTGATTTTGCCCTCGGTTTCGTCGAGTTCGGGCTGCAGATTGGCCAAGCCGTAAATGATGAACCAGCGTCGCTCGAACGAATTCGTCGTGGCCTGCTCATCGCTTGCCTTCTCCGGTTCCGCCGCCGGTTCGGCTTTGCACGGCAACGTGGCCAAGCCAATAACGCAAACCAGAACCCCCAACCAGAAAATCCAATGTATACTCTTCACCTTGTACCCCTTCCGCTTCTCTCCCTAGCTTGCGCCCCAGCTCCCCATCGCCTTGATAGAAGCGCATACTAAGCAAAGTGACATAGTCATTTCAAGACACATTGAGTGGGTGACCGGGCGATGAAGTGGTCCGTGCCGAGTGAGAGTGCTACATGGCCGGGCCTAGGAGGTCGATGACAACTACTTCCGGCGGACACCAGAAGCGGACCTCCGGCACGTGAGGCTCACAGCCTATTCCTCGCGAGACTATCAAGGTCACGCCGTTCTCCTCGAACCGGCCCGATTCCCAACGTTTACCAAACCGATCCATCGTGATCAGCGCGCCATAGAGGGGCAGACACACCTGCCCGCCGTGCGTGTGGCCGGCGAGCATGAGGTCCGTTGCTGTATCCCATGTGCACGGGAACCCCTCGGGGTGGTGATAGAGCACGATGTTGAAAGCGTCATCCGGTACATCCTTCAACACGTGGGCCATTCCGACCTCGTGGCCTGAGGGAAATCCCAGAATGCGGAGGCGTGCCCCGTTTACCTCCTGGATGATTGGACGACCGTCGAGCGCCATGACGCCGGCTCTGTCAAGGACGTTTCGGAAGGCCCCCATTCCGTCCAGATTGCCCCGGCACGCATACTGGGGGACATCCCAAGACTTCAGGAGGTTGGTCACCACATGCTCAACGCCTTGCCGTTTGCCGAAGAGATCGCCCGTATGCAGGATGAGGTCCGGTTCGAGAGCGCGCACCATGCCGGGCAACTTTCGCTCCCGCGGCCCTTCCTTTCTCACATGAAGATCCGCCAGGTGCACAATCCGAATCCGCGTGCCGGCGGGGAGCTTTGGGCTTTCGATGGCGTAGCGCGTCACGGTGAGGCGGTCCGGCGCTACCAGGAAGCCATATGCCATGCAGCCCGAGCCGAAGGCGACCACGGCGAACACGGCGGCCGCTGAGGCGCGATTGTATAGGGCGCAAGTGGGTTCCCGCTTCCGGATGAGTCGCCACCAGTAGCCTACGCACCAGCGAATCGCCAAGTAGTAGACAACCGCGATGCCCGTGCAGAACAAGATGACCCGGAAGAATTGAAGCCCCAGCTCCATACCTATCCCTATGTCAATCAGCCATTTATCCGGTTTGCCGTATCCCCCGAGGGCAAGAAAACAAAACGGGCCGGAATTCCCCTACGAAGCTGAACCGAGAAGCTGCTCGAGTAGGTGCGGTTGCTCCGTCCTATCCGCCGAGCAATTGTGCCGCCGTCTCGTTCTGCACGTTCCCCTGGATGATGCCGGCTATTCCGCTTTGGAGCAGCGTCTCATTGCGGGCTTGTTCAATGGCGGCCTGAGCAACATCGAGGTCGCGGATACGGGATTCCGCCGCTTGCTCGTTGAGGGCCTCCGTCTCGCGCTGGTCGATGGCCGCCGTTAGGGCGTTTTCTTGTGCCCCGAGGCCGGCCCGGTTCTGATTGATGCGGTTAAGGGCCGTATCAGCCGTTTCGACGGCGGCTGCGGCGCCCTCTTGAGTGCTGAGGTCAAGGCCGGTAAGGCCGAGGGAATCGACGGTGGACTCGTTGAGGGTGACCGCGTTGCCCCCCTCGGTGCCAAGCTCGATCTCCGTTGTCGTGCCGTTCAGCAGTTGTGTGCCGTTAAACTCTGTATTGTCAGCGGTTTGGCCGATCTGCTCGATGATTTGCTGTGCCTCAGTATTGATGGCCGCACGTTGGTCGTCCGTCAGGGTGCCGTTGGCGGCTTGGAGGGACAGCTCTCTCAGGCGTTCCACGCCTTCCTGTTGGGACTCAAGCCCGCCTTCCGCCGTCTGGACGGCGCTCACGCCGGACTGCAGATTGCTGACTTCTTGATTCAGCTGACGAACCTGTGTCCGGAGACGTTCGGCAATGGCGAGTCCCGCGGCGTTGTCCGCCGCCTTGTTAATCTCTAGCCCGGTGGAGAGTTGGCCCAGCGTTTTGACAAGTTGATTCGAGGTGCGTTCCGTCTGGCGTTGGGCGTCGAGCGCTGGAATATTTGTGTTGATCCGAAGTCCCATGCCGATTTCCTCCTTCACACCCCGAAAAAGGCTCGAAAACCCCGATTCGGGACCTTTTCAATATACCACACGCATGGTTTTGTTGCCAACCGGCCTCCCCCCTGGTGGCCGGGTTGTCAATTGCGCCGCGCCCCAACTGCGGTTGCCCACCTGCCGGGCCGCTCATCAGTCTTCCCGCTGGCGTGTGCCGCTAAATGCCTATTTGTCCATATCTTGTGCGCCATTTTGGCCGCCGCCCGGCGAGAAAAAGGCCACCTGGCGTATGCCGCACACCCAGATGGCCCACATTACACTTATCGGAAACAACATATGCCACCCGCGCGGCGGCGCGAGTGGTGAATGGCCGTCAATCCCTAGAAAAGGTCGAAAATCCAGCCGAAGAGGAAGTCAAGTACGTCCAGGATCCAGTTCCAAATATCCTCTAAGAAGTCCATTTAACGTGCTCCTTTCCTGTTGAACAACCAAGTGTCCACACGCTCGGTCACTAAGACAAGGACATGATACACACGTCCTGGTGAGAATACAATGCCCTCCGGGATTCATTACGTGCCCTCTATGTGCCCGGTCGGCCGCGAATGTCTTGCGCAACGAGACTCCGGCTGCTAAGGTCTTGGGAATTGCCCGCTTCGACCTGCACGAAGCACGAAGGGCTACGACCCGGGCCTACGACCACAGCTTCTGGAAGGAGACCGCAATGGCCGGAGAATCCTTCGTACGTATGGATGTTGCGCGCGAAACGCCACGGAGCACACGTTTTCGGACGCGTCTGGGAGGGCGTTTCGCTTTGGTTGCTTGGTGCGCCTTCATGGCCATGGCGCCGCATGTCGCCCACGCGGCTGAGATACCGGGCCTGCTCGATATGGAGCACCTCCTGTCCAAGGCGTTTGAGACGCCTCATACGCCCTGGGCAAAGCCCTATGCGCAAGGTACGGTGAGGGTGCTGTTCTTCGCCCCGTGGGCTCAGGGCAGTACCGATGGCCGGGAGATCGTCGAACTCATGCAGCGGTTCGACCTCGAGGCCGACGCCGCTTACTACCTGCCCGGCCCCGCCCGGCTCCTCGGCGACGGCAATCCGCGGTGGTACGATGATCCTCAAGCGGGCACGAACCGCGTACTCAGGCTGCTTCAGATGCCGTACGATGTGTTCTTTTTGAATCACGTGAAGGTCGATGGCTTGCCCAAGGCCGTTCAGTCGGCCTTGGAGGAGCAAGTTCACGGGGGCGCGGGACTTGTCGTGGTTGGGGACAGCGATGCCTCACCCTTCAAACGCGCCCGAAGACTGGATGACGATGCGGATGGCCGTGGGCTTGGTGGTCAGCCTTACCGGTGCGGGCAGGGCCGCATCCTTCTTATGCCGTCCCGGGAAAGGCTCGAATACGCCGCAGGTTGGGAGACGCACCTCGATTACCAGATGGCTCGCCAGGGGCGGGGCCTGCTATGGGCCGCCGGGCGGCCGCCGCGGCCGGCCCTCGAAGTGAGCGTTCCCGCCGAAGCCATTGATGGGGCGCGTTTGCCGGGCGAGGTCGTCACCGTGACTTGGGCGGAGCCTTTGCGGGAAGCGACGCTGCGCGTCGAGGTTCGCCGATGGGACGGGCACCGGGAGAGTTTGGGCGCTGTGGACGCGGCCGGCGAGTCTTCCGCGCACTTCACCCTTCCTTGGTTGCGCGCCGGTGAATACCACGTTGACGTGTTTGCCGAGAGCGCCTCCGGTATTGAGAATTGGGCGAGCGCTTCCTTCACCGTGAAGTCGGAGCGGCGGATTGAGGCCGTCAAGCTCGCGAAGGAATGGGCGGAGGTCGGCGAAATGCTCCGCGGTGAAGCGGCCTTGGGCGGACGCATCGAGCCGGGTGACTCGCTCCGTGTTCGGCTGCTGGACAAGCGCGGGCGCGTGCTGGCGCAGAAGGATTACGAGGCGGCGACGACGACGCCGTTCGACTTCACCATTGAGTCCTGGATGCCTATGCTGCTGCGGGTGGAGGCCGTGATTCTGAATGACGGCAGGGAAGTGGCCTCGGAGTATGGCTTCCTTCGCGTTACGAAACGCCATCAGAACCAGTTCAACTTCGTTGTCTGGAATATCCCGTCGGGCGATCTTGCCCCCTATGGCGTTGAGGCCCTCGCCACGTACGGGGCGACCTCCATTCTCCAGGGCGGCGACCCGCCGCTGTCCATGTCTGCCAGCGAGTTATCCTACGTTCCCTACGCCGCGAGCTTCCGCAAGAGCAGTCACACGGTCACCGCCATGCTCGATCCGGACGGCATCATGAAGGGCGGGTGCCTTTACGACGAAGCCAAGATGCGGGAGTGGGTCGATTCTGTGGTCGAACGCTACCAGTTGGCCCGAGGCCACGGCGTGTTTGTCTATTCCTTGGGCGACGAGAACGCGGTGCGCGGCTCTTGCCTGAGCTCGCATTGCTTGGCCGCGTATCACGAGTATCTCAGAAACGTGTACGGCGATATTGCTGCTCTCAACGCGGAATGGGACGCCGATTACGCCGCTTTCGAGGATGTCGCCCTCCTGACAGAAGGGGAACTGCCGGACAAGAACGCGCCCAGGTGGTTCAAGGAGTACTACGCCCAGCGCCTCCAGAAAGACAGGACGGATAATGAAGGCGCCGGCGATGCGCAGATTGCCCTGGGCGGCATCAATGAAGAGCTGCGCGCACTGCAGGGGGAGAACTACGCCCGCTGGTATGACCGCCAGGCCTTTCAGTGCTACACGTACGTGGAATGGTGTAAGCGTTTCCTTCGCGCGTTCAAGGAGCTCGATCCGCAGGCCTTGACGGGATTCGAGGGCACCGACAGCTTCACCATCCGCCGCTTGACGACGCGTTCGAGGCAGGGAGGCGATTTAGACGCCTTCGTGCGCGAACTCGAGTACTTCGGGCCTTACGGCGGCCCGGCCAACGAGGTCGTCCGCTCCATCGCGCCGCCCAATTTCCCCATGGGGAATTGGACAGGCTATTCCATGAAGGCCGACGTGCTCCTTGATGAGTACTGGGGGCAGATCACGAATTGCATGAACACCGTCCAGTGGTGGCGCTGGGATAACCTCGACGGGTACCACGGTTACCTCGCCCCCACGTTTGTCCCGTTTCCGGCCACACAGGAACTGCTTGACGACACGCGTGTCGTCCGCGAGGGGCTGGGGGACTTGCTCATGCACTGCGAGATGCAGGATGACGCCGTCGCCATGCTGTATTCAATGCCTTCCACCCACATCGCGCACTTCGACGGCAACCGCACGTACGGCAACTACAAGCGCGATCACGCCCTTTGGCATGACGCCATCCACGAGGCCGGGTTGCAGTTCAGGTACGTTACGGATCGTATGCTCCGCCTCGGCGAGTTCGACGCGGGGCGGTTCAAGGCGCTGATCCTCCCGCTGGCCTTCGCGATTGGCCCTGAGGAGGCCGAGGTCATCCGGGACTTCGTGCGAGGCGGCGGCACACTCATCGCGGATGTTCGGCCCGGCATCTACGATGGCCACTGCAAACCTCTTGACGCGGGCGTGCTTGACGATGTGTTCGGTATCGAGCGCACTGGCAAGCAGGACGCAATCGCCCTCGACCGCATGTCCGTTGACGGCGAAATTGCGGGCCGGAAGATCGCGATGCGATGGGGCAATTGGGAGGGCCATGAGATCTATCCTCAGATGCACGTGGATCCCACCGTGACGGTAACGACGGGCAAGGAACTCGGCAAGGCGTTTCCCATCCATTTCTGGTACGGCCTAAACCACCCCGTCTGCATCGTGAACGAGTTCGCCAAAGGCCGCGGCGTGTTGCTCAACTTCGCGATATACAACGCCCCGGTGCATACGCTCATACGAGAACTTCTCGGTACTGCGGGCGTCACGGCTGTGGTCGGCGTGGAGACGCCGGAAGGCGACCCCGCTCCGGATATCGAGATTACGCGCTGGCGGAACGGCGATATCGAGCTATTGGCCCTTCTCGGAAAGTACGATGGGCAGGCGCGCGTGACGCTGCCCGCGGCGAAATCTGTTTACGATCTGAAGTCCAAGGAAGCCCTTGGCCATGTCGAAGGATTCGTGACGTCTTTGCGTCCCAACAGCGCCTCGTTCTTCGCCCTGCTGCCGGAGCCTGCGCCGCTGCCGGAGATCATGCTCAAGAGGGCGTCCGTATTTGCCGGGGCCGCGGCAAGCGCTCGGATCCGCGTTCCGGGCGCCGAAGGCAGTCACGCCCTGCGTGTGTCCGCAGTAGCTCCCGACGGAGAACCGGCGCCGTGGCTCGATAAGACGCTTATCATCGGCCGCAAAGCTCGGGATATTGCTCTTCCCTTTGCCTACAACGATCCAACAGGCGATTGGCGTATCCGCGTGGCCGATCTGTACTCCGGTGAATCCGCCGAAGCGGTGGTTCGCGTTGAGCCGGACTAACGGCGTCACGGGCGGGAAAGGACGCATTCGCTGATGAACCGCATTAGGCAATCGTGCTAGGTTGGGCGTTCACATGTATCGCAGTATGCACTTGGCCGTGAATGGGACATGAGAAGGTGAGGAGCTGAAAGTAATGGCGGAAGACGTGAAAGTTATGAACACCGTGGCCGGCTGGCCGGAAGAGACTGCGAAGTGCCGGCCGGTACCAATGAGGAATATGAGGATCTCGGGCTTCTTAGGGAAGCGCCTCGAGAAGAACCTGGACAGTGTGCTGGCGGCGCTCGACAGTCCCATCCCCAAGCGATTCGAGGCGCGGGCCAAAGGCGATGAGCCGACCACCCAGACAGATCGCCTCGCGAGCGACTCCGACCTCTACAAGTGGCTCGAAGGCGCCTGCTACGTCTACGCCCAAACGGGAGACGTACGCGTCAAGGAAGCCATCGACCACATGGCGGAGTGCATCGCGTTCTGTCAATGCGAAGACGGCTATATCAACACGCAAGTGCCGCCGCACGGGCGGTTCGAACCGAAGATTAGCCATGATCTCTATATAGCGGGCCACTTCTTCGAGGCCGCCGTAGCGCACTACCGCGTGACGCAGGAGCGCTCGCTGCTCGATGCGGCCTGCCGGTGGGCGGATTACCTCATAGGTGAGTTCGACGCCGGTAATCCTTACTTCGGCGAGGTGGGTAGGCGGGAGCACCCCGAGTACGAGTTGGCTCTTGTACGCCTGGCTCGCACCTCGGGCGAGAAGAAGTACCTGGATTTCGCCGTCACGCTCGCAAGACTATGTGATATCGGGCCGACGTTGTCGGAGGTGCAGGCCGGCGGCGGCAAATTGCACGCCGTTCGCGTCAACTATCTGCTCGCGGGATTGGCGGACGCGTACCTGGAGACAGGCGACGCCGAGCTACGCCGGTTCCTGCCTGAACTTTGGGACGAGATCGTCAACACGCGCCTCTACATCACCGGAGGACTCGGATATGACGAGCGCATACCTGGGCGGCCGTATTGCCTTCCGCAGTCGCTGGACGATGCACCAACGCGCGATATCGCCGAGACGTGCGCGTCGGTGTCGCTGATAATGTTCTCCTGGCGCATGCACGCCGCGTCGGCGGATAGCCGGTTCTTTGACCTCATCGAGTGCGTCCTCTACAACCATTTTCTTGGCGCGCTCGAGCTGGATCATCGCGGTACCTTCTATTACAATCCCCTTCGCCTGGTGGGCGATCAAACAGGCCGCACCGATCACCAGGCGCCGAGGACTCGCCGCCTCCGACTGCCGGAGATTCATCGAACGGCCTGCTGCATGCCGAACGCCTGGCGATTTCTCGGCGCCCTGCCCGAATACGTCTGCTCTTACGATGATAGCGGCCTCTACGTGAACCTCTACACCTCGGGAGAGATCACGCATGACTTTGGCGACGGGCACCAGGTGCGGTTTTCCGTTGCTACGGACTACCCGCACAACGGCAAAGTGACGTTTCGCTTTGACGGCGAGCAGGCGGCGCAGTGCGCACTGCGCTTGCGCATTCCCGCGTGGTGTCGGCAGGCTGCCGTTGTGTGCACGGGTGAGGAGTCCGTGAAGGCGGAACCGGGCACCTACCACACCATCGAGCGCATGTGGACGTCCGGCGATGAAGTTACCTTGACTCTCGATATGCCGGTGCGGATGGTGTTCTCGGATCCGCGAATCGCTGCCAACGCCGGGCAGGTGGCCTTTGCCAAAGGCCCGCTCGTCTACTGTCTCGAGAACTGCGACGTGGATTTCCCTGTCGAGGCGGCACGCGTCACCGTCGGGCCGAGCGATGTGGCCCGAGCTGTCGAAGTGGCGTGGCGCGCCGATCTCCTCGAAGGGGTCCACGTCCTCAGCGTCCCCGGCTGCATAGCGCCCGCAATGGAGGGCGAGGGCGCCTATACGGCAGGGAATGCGCTCGGACAAGCGACGACCTTGACATTGATTCCGTACTACGCCCGGGCCAACCGAGGCGAGGAGAATCGGTGGGTCACGTTCCTGCCGCTTTCGCCCCGCCCCTAGGGATCCGGCACGCCGCGCGTTATTGGGGAGGCGATTGGTGATAAGCAGAACGGCGAGGGCGACGCGGCGTCAGTTTCTCGCGACACTGGCGTTGACGGGCGCATCCTGCGCGCTGTCGCGTCCGCCGCGCGAGGCGGCGCGCCCGCGCACCAATGTCATCTTGTGCATGTCCGACGATCAAGGCTGGGGAGACGTGGGCTATCATGGGCATCCCGTGCTGCAAACGCCGAACCTCGACGCGATGGCATCGTGCGGCCTGCGCCTGGACAGATTCTACGCGGGTGCGCCGGTGTGCTCCCCGACTCGCGGAAGCTGCGTCACTGGGCGTCATCCGTACCGCTACGGCGTCTACTTCGCAAATGAGGGCCACCTGCCCCCCCAGGAGGTTACGTTGGCCGAGGCGCTCAGAGAGCACGGGTACGCCACGGGCCACTTCGGGAAGTGGCACCTCGGCACGTTGACCAAGACCGTGCCCGACTCAAACCGCGGCGGGCCGGACGGCGTGGCGCACTATAGCCCTCCTTGGGAGAGTGGATTCGATCGCTGCTTTTCGACGGAGGCCAAGGTGCCGACGTGGAATCCCATGATCCATCCCGACACCGGCAAGCCTTACGGCACGCGCTATTGGAACGAGCGGGGCGAGGCGATCACGGACAATCTCGAAGGCGATGACTCGCGCGTCATCATGGATCGTGTTATCCCCTTCATCAGAGAGGCGGCGGCGGCCGATACGCCCTTCTTCGCCGTCATCTGGTTCCATGCCCCTCACCTGCCCATCGTCGCAGGGCCGTCGTTCCTGGCCCAATACGCCGGACAGCCGGAGCAAGCGCGCCACTTCTACGGGTGCATCACCGCCATGGACGAGCAAGTCGGGCGGCTGCGTCGAGAGCTCCGCGCTTTGGGCGTCAGCGAGAATACGATGCTGTGGTTTTGCAGCGATAACGGCCCCGAGGGGCAAGCCGGCTCGGCGCCGGGATCGGCTGGGCCATTCCGAGGCCGCAAGCGCGATCTGTATGAAGGCGGCGTTCGCGTCCCCGGCCTCGTGGAGTGGCCCGCGCGTATTGTCGAGCCGCGAACCATCACCACCGCGTGCAGTACGTTGGATTATTTCCCCACAGTGCTCGACGCGCTCGAGTTAGGCTCTGTGCCGCATACGATGCCTATTGACGGCCTCAGCCTTATGCCCTTAATCGACGGCGCCATGGCCAAACGCGCCCAACCGATCGCATTCGAGTCGCGCGACCAGGTTGCGTTGATCGGCAACCGCTACAAGCTCATCTCGATCGATGCGGGCAAGCACTATGCGCTGTTCGATCTCGAGAACGACCCGGCTGAAACACTCGATGTGGCGGTCGAGCACCCGGAGATCGTCGCGGGGATGCTGTGCACCCTTGAAGCATGGCGCGCGTCCTGCGCGGCCAGTGAGTCAGGGAAGGATTATGAAGGGACCTCGTGAAACACGGCGTACGTTCTTGCGTACCATCGCAGGAAGTACGGCCGCCGCTGCACTCGTGCCGAGAGCTACGGCAAAGGAGGATCGCGTGCGGCGGCCGAACATCCTGCTCATTCTGGTGGATGATCTCGGCAAGGAGTGGATCAGTTGCTGTGGCGCGGAGGACATCCAGACGCCTCACATCGACGCGTTGGCGGCAGGTGGTGTGCGTTTCACGAATGCCTACTCCATGCCTCAGTGCACGCCGACGCGGGCGACGCTCCTGACGGGGCAGTATCCTTGGCGGCACGGCTGGATCAACCACTGGGACGTGCCGCGTTGGGGTGCGGGGTGTCACTTCGATCCCGGGGAGAACCTGACTTTCGCACGCGTGCTCCGTGAAGCCGGATACGCGACGGCGGCGGCGGGCAAGTGGCAGATCAACGATTTTCGCGTGCAGCCGGACGCCATGAAGCAGCATGGATTCGACGAGTGGTGTATGTGGACGGGCTACGAGACGGGCAACCTGCCCAGCTCGGAACGCTACTGGAATCCGTATATCAACACGTGCGCCGGAAGCAAGACCTACACGGGGCAATTCGGGCCGGACGTGTTCGCGGATTTCCTTATCGACTTCATGAAGCGGCATAGGGAACAGCCGCAGCTTCTCTACTTCCCCATGGTGCTCACGCATGGCCCCTTCACCACAACACCGGCTGAACCCGAGGCCGAAAGCGATTTGCAGAAGCACAAGGCCATGGTGCGCTACATGGATGATATCGTCGGCCGTCTTGTCGCGGCGTTTGACGCGCTGGATCTGCGCGAGGAGACGATCGTCATCTTCACTACGGATAACGGCTCCGGCGGTAGCCTGGTCGGGCGACGCCATGGGCGGCCTGTCCACGGCGGCAAGGCAACGCTCGGTGAGAACGGTGTGTGTGAACCTTTCATCGTGAACGGCCCCGGCCGCGTTCCGGCAGGCCTTGTTACGGATGCGCTGACGGATTTCACCGATCTCTTCCCGACACTCGTTGACCTGGCCGGCGCCAACCCGCCGGAGGAGAGCATCATCGACGGGCGCTCGCTCGCCCCGCTCTTGCTTGGAAAGGAGCAGGATTCGCCGCGGGAATGGATCTTGGCCATGGGAGCGCACCCGGCAAAGCTCACCGAGCGGGGCGTCGAGCCCGCCGTGAAATACGCCGATCGGGCCATTCGCGACACGCGTTACAAGTTGTGGGTGCTGGATGGGAAACCGGCCCGACTCCATGACTTGAAGACGGATCCCGCGGAGGAAGTCAACCTGATCGCGAGTACCGATCCGGAGACGGCCGCGGCGCGGGAGCGGCTGGTGAAGTTCCTTCAAGCTTTTCCGGAGCAAGACGGAAGGCCGCGCTATACGCCGACGGAGGCCCAGCCGTGGGATATCAAGCCGCCTGGGCCTTGATAAGGGAAACTCGGTTTCCTCTTAGGAAGGCGTGAAGTCTAGGCCGCGAATGCGTGAGGTCGTGAGCCCGCAGAAGGGAGGCCTATGCGACGAGTACGTATGTTACGCGTGTTCTGGGTGCTCGTCGCGATGGCGGTGTCATCCTGCGTCCATGAAGGCTTGGGGCATGCTCCGCCCCAAGCGCTGGTTTCATCCGTGAGCTCGGCCAAGAACTATCCCGTGGAGGAACCGTCCGTGCAAGCGCCTGCCGAACAGCAACTGCCTGAAGGCCATGCCCTGGACACGGACGTGCCCTACGGCGTCGCGTCGGACCGGCAGTCCCTGGACATTCTCTATCCCGTGCACTCCCCGGAGTTGCGCCCTGCCATCCTGCTGTTCCACGGCGGCGGCTGGTACACGGGCGGAAAGGGCGGCCCCAGAACGCTGGCCATGATGTGTGCCTTCGCCGAGGAAGGCTATGTGGCACTTTCCGTCGGATATCGCCTTTCCGACGAAGCGCCATTCCCGGCGGCCGTCGTCGACTGCAAGCGTGCGGTGCGTTGGCTGCGGGAGCACGCGGATCAATACCGTGTGGATCCCGCGCATCTCGCGGCCATGGGGGCCTCAGCCGGCGGACATTTGTCCGCTATGCTTGCCGTCACCGGGGACGAGCAGGAATTCGACGATGGCGGCTACGCAGGCCAGTCGAGTGCCGTCCAGGCCGCTGTGTTGATTTGCGCGCCCCTCGATCTCACGGCGCCCCTGTTCAAGAACCCGCCGGGCGGCGATGATCCCGCCGTGGCGCGTTTCTTGGGTGTTTCACCGGCAAGCCACCCTGAAATCGCGCGGCGGGCTTCCCCCCTATCGTATGTGCGACGCGACCTCCCCCCTGTCCTGATTATCCACGGTACGGCCGACGAACGCGTTGCTCCGAGCCAGTCGGAGAAGATGGCCCAGGCACTCCAAGCCGTGGGGACGCCTCACGAGCTGATCCTTGTTCGGGGAGGCGGGCACGGCATGGGCATCGCCAGAGAGCCGGAGGTCTTCAGGCAGATTCTTGTCTTCCTGGCCGAACACTGCGCCGTGAGACGTCCGCGAGAAGGCCAGGCGCCGTAGGGACAACGCGCTTTCCGTCTGACGGAAAACCGGATACTTGTGCTAATCGCCCCGTGCTGCTGCGCGGAAGTGTTTCTCGGCTTCGTCGACGTCGCCCACTTGTCTCAGGGCCTCGCCCAGGCTGTAGTGGACCGAGGAAGAATCGGGCATGCTCCGCAGCGTTTCGCGAAGGTGTTCAGCGGCCTCACGGGGACGCCCTTGCGCCAACAGAGCCCGCCCGAGATTGTAATGCGTCGGCGCACTGTCCGGATCGAGGGCCAGCGCCTTTTCGTACTCGCGGATGGCCTCCTCGGCGTCGCCCCGCGCCATCAGGCAAAGTCCCAGGTTGCTGTGCGCATCCACGTAGCCGGGGCGTATGTTGAGCGCCTCGCGGTAGTGCCGGATGGCCTCGTCAAGCGCGCCTTGGGCCGATAGCTCGTTCCCCAGGTTGTTGTGCGCCAGGGCCGCGTATTCCGGCGGGCCATCGAGCAACCTTCGATAATGTTCAATGGCCTCTTCGGACGCGTCCTTGGCCAAGAGGGCATTGGCCAGGCGGAATCTTGCCAAAGCATAGTCCGGCTTTGCGGCCACGGCCTGCCGGTAGTACGTGATTGCCTCCTCCGAGCGGCCTATTCCCACGGCGCCCCGGGCCGCCTGATAGTAGGCCTCCGCATCCTCGGTATTCAGCTCGATGGCACGCAAGGCGAGCCTCCGGGCCTCCGCGAACTTCCCCGCCCAGTTCAGCACTTTGGCTTGATTCCGCAGCCCCATGGCGCCCGCCCGCGCATCAATGCTTCCCTCGACCTCGCGCGTCACCGCTGTCATCGATTCGGCGTTCCACGCGTCGGCGGGCCGCACAATGCCCTGTTCCATCAGTGCATCCAGCACCGCCAACGCCAGTAGGCGGTGCCCTTTGATGGTTGGATGCACATGATCCACAAACAACTCCTCCCCCGGGATCCCGTGAGGCGAACGGCGCTCCGCCAAGGCCGCGAAGTCGACGCAGGGGACGCGGCGCGCCCGGGCGGTATCGGCGATGATGCCGCGTATCGGCGTCAGTGCGCGCAGGGGGCAGATGTCCTCATCCCGCGCACGCACAAAGGCGGCTCTTGCTTCGTCATAGCGCTCCAGATCACACAACACCTGGCCGTACACGAAGTGAAGATGTGCGTAGCGATCATCCAGCGCCAACGCCTGCTCGACAGCCGCCAGGGCCTCGTCCACACGGCCTGCCTGCCGCGCCTCCGTGGCGTCTGCCAGGAATGCGTCGCATTGTTCGCGGGCATCATCGCTTAGCGCGTCCTGATGCTCGCTCTTGAAGGGAGAGCAGTGCCGGAGATTAGACGCGGGGGTAATGAACACGACTTCCGCGCCGGCCGAACGCGCCAAGTCTGTCATGCGCCCCAGGCTGTAGCGGAAATGCGTCAGCACTCGATCCCGCTGTGCGTCGTCCCGATGATAGGACTCGGGGCCCAGCGTCTCATCCAGGATGGCGTCCACCTCGCCGGGCAGGCTCGGGCGGGCGTCTTCTCTCGGGGCGGGCCCCCGGCCGGCCCAACTCGCTATGCGGGTCAACACGGTGTACGTCCGTGTGTGATGGAGCGCGGTCCCGGCCTCACGCAGCCAAACCGGCATGTCCATGATCGGGCCGTACGTCCGCCGTTCGAGGAATTCGTTGTGTCCCGTGTAGATGATGAAGAGATCCGGCTCGTACTGAACCAGTTCCTCCATGAGCATTCTCACGCGATAGCTCGCGTAGCTTATGCCGCCCGCGTTGATGACTTCCCATCGGCGCGCCGGATCCGCCTTGGGCAAGACGGCCCGGAGCCATCCACAGAACGAAGTCGCGTTATCATAGGGCCGCCCATAGGTTGTCGAGCCTCCCATGCAGAAGATGCGGTAGGTACCCGTTGTCTTCTTTGCCGGGAACCGCTGCATGTTGAAAAGATCCAGCTTGTTGGCGGCCGTCACCATGGTTTCCTCGCCGTTTGGCCCGGATTCCTGCACAAACAGCGGAATCTGTGAAGAGAACCCGACGTACGGATCCGTCTCTTCGACGATCGGCGAGATTCCCGCCGCGGCGAGGATAAGCTCCAGCGCGCCAAGGTAAACGGTGGTTACTGCAAGCAAGAGCAAAGCTGTGCGCAGAACGGAGAGGACACGATGGCCTACGCGGCGGCTCGTGGGAGGCGGCACAGGCCGAGCGGCGAGTTCGCCCTTTCGGTGCGGAGATCTGCTACGCATGTCGCGCGCGCTCCGGTTGAGGGCGAGGGACTTTTGGGGAACGCATCATCAGCGACACGTCCGTTACAGGAGTGAGGGAACGATCATCCAGCGCACGTGCCAGCGGCCGGCCACATCGCGCTCGAGGCAGAGGACGGCTCCGCGCTCGAACGTAATGGTGGATGCGTCCTCGTCCCCAGTGAGGAGCCATCCTGCCAGCCGCGCGAGATAAGGTAGATGGCCGATGATGGCCAGATCGGTTTTCTCCTCACCAAGTTTCTTGCCAACGGGCTTCACGGGATCGCCGGGGCCCAGGCCCTTGACTTCGAGAAGCCGGCCATTCGGCGCGACGTGTGGAGCAAGGCGTTCCGCGGTTTGCCGGGCGCGTGTCTTTCCGCTGTGCCACAGTGTGGGAATGGCGAGTCCGGCCTGCTCGAGAAACCGCCCCACGGCGTCCACATCGCGTTTCCCCGTTTCCGAAAGAGGGCGCTCCGGATCGGCCGACTTGTCTACGGCGTCACCGTGCTGAATCAGGTAGAGCAGCATTCCTCGCTCCTTTTCTCGGCGTACAGCGTCAGGGCTACATGTGATCCTTGACGGCCTGTGCGATGGCCTCCGGCGTGATCGCGAGGTGCGAGGACGACCACACGGCCCTGCCTCCCGCCACCAGGATCAACTGCGGCGACTGATGGTTGACGCCCAGTCGTTCGGCCACCGCGTTCGAGACGGGCCGCGATTCGATCACCTTGATCAGGTACACGGGAGGACTTCCCGGCGGGGCGCTGGATACGTAGCGTTTCACTTGTTCGTAGGCCGCCGCGGAAATGGGGCACCGCGTGCTGTGCTTGAAGATAAGCACCGGTTCCTGCGTTTCTTCCGAAAGGCAGCATTCCAGCGCTTCGACGGTGGATAATTCCTCCATGCAAGATTCCCTTCTCAACGGGTGGGCCCGCACGCCTCGCAACTAACCTTACGAATGTCACGATACGCCCGTCCATGGTCATCGTCAAACCCAGTGGCCGGATTGCCAATCATGTAGTGCAAACCTTTCAGCAGTCGCATTTGGGATGTTTGGCCGGGAGGCGAGAAGCTGTTAGGATTTCCAGCGCAGCCGTCCAGGAGGATTTGGGGATCACATCTAAGCGCGGCGGCGCTGTCCGGGGAAAGACGCTCTTGATTGTGGAGGATGTCGTCACTTCCGGCGGGCAGATCCTGCAATCCGCGGCGGACTTGCGCAATCTTGGCGCAGCGATCACGGATGTGCTCTGCGTTATCGATAGAGAATCGGGAGGCGCGGAGAACCTCGTTCAACACGGCCTCGCCCTGCACGCGCTCTTCACCATGAGCGAACTCAAGGATATGGCTTCCGGAGCGTAGGGGAAAAGATTATGGCGCCAGGCGCCTGGCGCGTTATGTTTCCGATACCACCGGAGAGGCGCTGGGATCGAAAGGATTCATCCTTAACGCCAAGGAGAAGAGATAGGGATAGCCGGTGCGCAGGTGCTCCATGTAATCCAGCCACTGCGAGGCGAGTTTCCCATACACTCTCTTTGCGTCGCCGGTGAGATGCCGGCGATCCGTATCCGGCATGTCCTCAAAGTCCGGCCGCGCGTCAAGCTCCTCGGTGAGATGAAAGATCGCCCAGAGGAGGTCGGTGAATGACTCGTGCTCCAGGAGATTGGGATTCTCCAGCAGCCGGACAAGGAAATTCCTTTTTTCGACGAGATGATCGCGGAGATCTTGCCAATCGATTGTGGTGGAATCGACGGCATACGCGTGTCCGTCGAGAGATTCACGAATCTTGGCCAGCGCATTGCCCGGCGCGGGAGACGTCGTCCTCATCCTGGCTTTCAACTCTTCGGCGTCGGGATCCCAGCGCGCCAAGTCGTTCAGCAGCTTCGTTCCCACTTCGCTGAAGAAGACGCCGATAACCATGTTCAACTTGCTCAGGCGGCTTCGCTTCTCGCGCCCCTCGAGGAGTCCGTGAATGATGAGCGTCACCAGCAGGACCTCGACGAAGACAAAGGCAATATCCCCAACAAGGTAGATAAAGATGTGATGCGGATCCCGGAAGATCAGGTAGTGCAGGAAATAGCATGCCGAGGATAGTGCAAGCAGGATGATCCCGAGGACTACCTGCCATTTCATACGATTCATCGTCTGGAACTCCTCTATGCCCATCTTTCCCACCGGCGGAGACGGTGCGCTCGAACAATGCTCCTCCAATACTTCCCGGAGCGGGACGTCCGGTGCGGATGCTACGCCCGGCGCAGCCGCCTGAGCAGGCCCTTGAGTCCCCGCCGGTGGCTGTCGGGGCAGGCGCTTTCGGTGCAGTCGCGGCAGATGGGCGGCTGGCCGGGGGCGTTCTCGCGGAGCGCCTTGCGTATGCGCTCGAGCGGGGGGCCGTTCCAGATCTCGCGGATGGACTGCCGCGCCACGTTCCCCACCACCACCGTGCGGAACCAGTCCACGCAGCAGAGCACCACGTCGCCATTGAAAAGGATGCACATCTCCCGTACGGGGCGGATGCAGTAGCCTCCGCGGGCCTGCATAGCGTGCGGATTCAATTGCGTCGCCACCTCGCTGTTGCCGCCTCGGTTCTCGAGGGCGGAGGTTACAAAGCGGATGTCGTGCTTCTTCCAGAACTTCCGCGCCGCGGGAATCTCTCCCTCGTTCATGTTGGTGATGATGGTCGACACGCGCAAGTCGAAGTGCTTCGCCCGTTTGCGGTCCTTGACGCGTTTCATGGCGAGCACGTTCGCCACCACGTCCTCGCTGCTGGACTTGTATTGCATGAGCTTCCGGTTGATCTCGCTATCGAGCGATTGGAGGCTCACCTTGAAGCGCTTCAAGCCGGCGTCGATCAATGCCTCGGCCCGTGCTTCATCGAGAAGCGTGCCGTTACTCGTGATCAGCGTCGTGGCGTCGGGAACCTTCTCCGCCGCGTAGCGCGTGAATTCCGGTAGGCGATCATCGAGCAGAGGCTCGTTCATGAGGTAGAGGCTGATGCGGCGCGGATGCAATTCCGCCAGCTCGTCGATGATCTTGCGGTATAGCTCCGGGGCCATGCGCCCTTGCGGCAGGCCCGAGCGGACGGCCTCCTCATACGGACAGAACACGCACCGGCCATTGCAGGCCGACTGTGTTTGTATCTGAATCCGGGGCGGCCCGGGCGGTACGTCATGCGTCACGTGAAATGTCTCCAAACCTTGCGATGTCCGTTACGGTGTCTGCGGCGGCGACGCGTCGGGTGTTTCGTCCTTCTGTTCGGTTTTCTCGACCAATCCCTCGACACGCTGTCCGGGCGCTACGCGGAACTTGATGTCGTACGGGGAGCCTTTGCCGCTCAAGCGCAAACCCGTCACCTTCTTCATCTTCTCCACACCCGCGCCCACGACGGGAACGCGCGACACGACTCCGGTGATTCCCTCGAACAGGTTGGCCCGGACACCGAGATTCGTCGCATCGCCGGGGAAGTCTACCGTTCCCGCCGCCGTCAATTCGAGACTGGGGCTGTTCAGCGTGAACTGCTTGATCGTGAGCACGCCGTTCTCCATGGCCATCGTGGTTTGGCACGTGTCATAGACGAGGCCCGTGTCCTTGAACGAGGGAAGCCGCAGGCTGAAGACCTCCGTTGTGCGGAGAACCGTCAGGAGTTTCGTAGCCAACCCCAGTTTGCCGAAAGTGCCGCTCGTGGCCTCGAGTTCGACCGCCCCGTTCGCGGCGTTCATGACGGGTGGGCCGGCGCCAACGGGCGCGGAGAAGCGCACCGTCCCGGAGAGGCTTCCCGCCATGCCCCGCGGCTCCGGGAAGGCGACGCGGTCGATGGCCTCGATGCCCACATTCTCCAGGGATAAGGCCGCGGCGAATGTCCCGTACTGATCCTGCGCGGCGCGCGTCATCTCGAGCGTCCCAGTGATGGCGCCCTCGCCCAGGCCCAGCGCCAGATTGGGAACGCGGATGGCCTCCGGGAAGAGTCCTACATCGGCGCGCACTTGCTCGAGCGGTTCTCCGTGGAAGTAGACGTGGTTCAGGGCAATGGCGAACTCGCCCTCCAGCGGCTTCGATGCGGCCGGTGCGGGCGCGGACTTCTCGTCGGTGCGCAGGGCCTTGGCCATGTCCCAAAACACGGCCAGGGCGTCGAGATCGAGCGTTTCGCCCGCGAGCGTGCCTTGCCAGAGGCCGTTCTTCATGCCCGCGGACAGTGTGCAGTCGGATCGCGCGCCCTGCACGCGGAGTTCGCGAACCGTGATATTGCCGAAGTCATACGATACGCCGCCCGTAATGCTGTCGATGGCTAATTCGGGCGTCAACGCGAGTCCGGCGTCGTCGAAATCGAGTCGCAAGCTTGCCGGCGGCGCAGCGAACGAGCCACGGATCGAGCCTCTTGCCGTAGCGCCCTCAGGAAGCAAGGCCGCCAAGGCGCCGAGGCCCACGCTGAAGTCATCCGCGTGCACGCCTCCTTCCTCGAAGCGTGCGGAGAGCGTCTCGCCAAGGAGATCCAGCATTGCGGAGGCCGGTGCCCAATGTCCCGGGGCGGCGTCTCCCGTCACGTCCAGGACGGCCGATTGCCCCGGCTTCTTCTCGATGTACTGTCCCACCGCGATCCCAGCACCGGTGAGGTCCACGCGCGCAGCGAACTGGTGATCCTCGGTTGTGCGGGCGAAGGTTGCCTGGGCGGCGCCGGTGCACGTGACGCCGCCCGGCAGGATTTCGGCCAGACTGTCCAGCGGCAACGCCGCGCGAAACGCCATGGCGCCGGGGGTGATGCCGTCCGCGCCGCCGAGGAGTTCGACTTCTCCCGAGAGGGCAGGTTCCCCTTGCCGGGCAAACTTGAGGGACGCAAATATGCTCTCCGCCCCGGGCCACTGGGCCTGAACGTCGAAAGTAGATGCGCCGTAAGCGTTTAGGGCGGCTAGGGCCGGTTCCTCCGCCTTTGTGTTGGCTAGGAAAGATTGTGCAAGCCGGGGAAGATTGGCGGACATGGCGCCTTCCCATTGCCGTTCGGCGAAGTCGTAGCGGCCCGCACCGCGCAACGCGCCTAATGTGGCTGATTCCGCGGCCATATCCCCCGAAATTCCGCCGGTTTCGGTAGAAAAACGGGCGGAAATCGGATCAAAATCATCGGAAAAGGCCGCTGATTCGACGGACACGCGCCCGTCTTTGAGTGTCGCTTCCACAACCAGATCCGGAGGAAAGCCGAGGCCGGTGCCTAATGTGCATGAGACTTGCCCCAAGGTAACGTGTCCGCTTAAGTCCTTTATAGCGCTCGGGAAAGGCGGCCCCTCGGGCCAGAGCGCCGCGAGATCGGCGCCTCCCTGGAGGTGAACTACCGTAGTCTTCGCGGCGAAGTCCGGCCTGAGCGTCCCGGACAGCGCGAAGCCGCTCCCTGCCAGTTCGGTGACGTGCAGGACGCCTTCCCGGACTTCCGCCCGTCCCCGGAGTCCGGAGAGGAGCGCGGTCTCCTCAGTGAGCGCGAGATCGATGCCATCGAACGCGGCGTTTCCTGCGTTCAGTGCGATTGAGCCGCCGGCCCCGGCGGCGAGTGCCAGGCCGCTGACATTGAGGGAGGTTGTCTCGGTGGGCACAGCGCGGACGGCGCCAGAAGAGGTGAGTGTTAGCAATAGGCGTAACGCGGGGGCCATTACCTCTGCCTCGGAAACCTTGCAGGCGATGGCGCCGTCGGGGGATCGACTTGCGTTGGCGCGGAGCGTAAGGCTGCGGCCTTGCCAGGCGAAGTCTTCCATCCGAAAGGCGCCGCTATCCCATACGGCCCGGGCGGAGATGGGGCCGGACAGACTGTCGGCGTTGGCTGTCTGGCCCACGGCCTTCCCGGACAAGGCGAAGGTGAGAGGCACGGTGGCCTCCGTCTGAAGGTCGGCATCGAGATCGAGGATGGCTTCGGGCGCTTCCGCGTTTTTCGCCAGCGCCGCCAAGTCCACGTTGCGGAGCCGAACGATGCCTTCGGTGCCCGCGAAGGCGTGCGTCGATTTATCGCGGAGGATGTGGAGGGCCACGCGGACGCGGGCGGTTTCCCCGAGATAAGGGACTGCGGAAGCGCCCTTGACGAGCATCCGATCGCTGAGCACGTCGCGCAGCTCAACATCGGCCACGGCGGCCGGTTCATTGTCCTTGGACGCGCCGCGGTAAAGGCGCACACTTTCGGCCACGATACGCCGCACGGCGACGCCTGATTTCCCCGTGTCTGACTGATCCTTGTCTGATGAGAGCGCCGATTGGAGGGTGCGGACGCGCTCGGCGAGCGTGGCGTTGTTGTCGGGGATGGTAATCCGAAGTCCGTCGAGTCCGATGTGGGACACCGTAATGGCACCGCGCAAGAGGCTACGTAGACGGGGGCGCACCTCGACGCTATCCGCGCGGGCCTCGAAATCGTTTTCGCCCACGCGCACGGCATAGGCGTCGAGGCTCGGCAGGGGGAATAGATCGAGGTCGAGATCGTCCACCGAAGCGGGGAGGCCCGTGGCCTGCTCAATCGCGGCGACGACTTGCGGACAAAAGCGATCGACGTTGACGATGCGCTCGACGATCTTCCACGCCACCGGGAGGCCGAGGACGACGCAAATAAGGATGACTAGCAGTCGACGCCGTCGTCGTGGCGGGTGAGTTGCCGGGATTTTCACTTCGGGAACGCCCATATCACGATTCTATCATGCCCGTCTGATGAAAGTCCGATGCGGCGACAGACGCGGCCTCTTCATAGCTGACGTAACGGCATAGTCCCTGCGTTTGTAGAAGTAGATGGCGTGAGAAACGGGATCTTAAGCCCTTCCGAAAGTGCCTTTTGGGCGAGCTTTCTGGGCCTACTAACGAATTAAAAAAAGTTCTTGACAACGCGCCCCGGCTCGCGGTAATCTACTAATCAATTAGTAGCCAACCGGGAGGATTGAAGAACATGGCGCGGAGTTCGTCACGTTATCCGACGGAGTTGGAGCTGGAAATACTCAAGACGCTCTGGCGGGATGGGCCACAGCCGGTGCGGCAGGTACGGGACGCGATTGAGCCGTTCCGGGATCTGGCGTACACATCGGTGATGACGGTAATGAATATCATGGTGAAGAAGAAGTACCTCCGGCGGACGAAAGAAGGCGGCAGCTTCGTCTACGCGCCGCGCGTCAGCCGGCAGGCCACGGTGGGGGATATGGTGGGTGATGTGGTGAACCGGCTTTTTGACGGCTCGGCGGCGGCGGCGGCCCTTCACCTGCTCGAGACGGGCGATCTTGATGAGGATGAGCTGGCCAGGCTTCGTGAGCTGGTCGAGCATAAGACGGGGAGCAATGACTGATGGGTTTTCTAAGCTATTTCGATGAAGCGTTTTGCGTCCGGCTGGTGCTGACGTTGGCGCATTTCGTGTGGCAGGGGGCGTTGCTGGCGTTGGCGGCATGGCTCCTGGGCAACATGTTCATGCGGCGGACTTCGCCCCGGCTCCGATACGGGGCCTTCTGCCTGATCTTCGCGGCGTTGGCGGTGTGTCCTCCCATCACCTTCACGGCGTTGTCCCTGTGGGGCGGGGCGCAGGAGCCCGCGCCCGCAGTCGAAGTGCCGGCGGCGTCAAGCGCCGGCGCCGGAATTTCCACGGAGATGGAGCTCGATGCGCCCGTCCCGACGGCCGGCGAAGTGTTGGCCGGCGTCGCGGCGCCCGCGCAGGTGGACGCCAACGCGCTTGAGCGTTTGGAGGCCGTGGCTGCTGTTCCCGCGGCGGCTGATCAGGCATCGCCCGCATCGCCCGGCGAATCGCTCTGGGCGTGGCGGGGCCGCGTGGCCTGGGATCGGTATGCCCGGCACGTTACGCTGCTGTACCTGCTGGGGATTGCCGTGATGCTGGCCCGCGTGGCGGCGGCCGTGCACGGAGGGCAAAGGCTTCGGCGCATGGGCAGCCCGGTGGAGGACGCGGCGCTGCTCGACGCCATCGCGCGTCACGCGGACGCGCTCGGCCTTCACGGGGCGCCTGTCATCGCGTACTGCGAACAGGTGGTGGTGCCGACGGTGGTGGGCGTGTTCCGGCCGATGGTGCTGCTGCCGATATCGCTTTGCGCGGGCTTGTCGCCGGGCCAATTGGAGTTGTTGCTGCGCCACGAGCTGGCGCATATCCGCCGCTACGACCACCTGATCAATATTCTCCAACGCATTGTTGAGGCGGTGCTGTTCTTCCATCCCGGCGTGTGGTATGTGTCGCGCCTGATCCGCATCGAGCGTGAGGAGGCGTGCGACGACTTGGCGCTTAACGGAGGCGGCGAGGCCGTCGCCTACGCCGAATCGCTACTGCACTTGGCCGAGATCAGCCAGGGCATCGGGATCCATGATAGACATGTGGCGGCGTTGAGCGCCGGTGGACGGCCGTCGCAGTTGCGGCGGCGTATTCTGCGGCTTCTCGAAGGCCCGGCGCCGCATGCGCGCCTGTCACGGCGGGGCGTGTTCGCCTTGGTGGTAGGTGCGGCGTTGGCTTTGACGGTTTTCGCGCAGGTAGCGAGGCCGGCGGCCGGGGGGCCTACATCCGTGTTCGCGAGGCTGGCGGCCGGCGTGTTTGATGAGACTATCCGCGGATGGAACTTGGCCTTCTGGATGTACGAGCCGCCGAAGAGCAGTCCGGCGGCCGACGGCGCCGCGATCATCGTGGATGAACCTGTCTTGCTCGCGGCGGCAATTGACGCGGGAGAACCTGACAAGACAGCGCCCGATGTACCGGCCTCGGAATACGAGTCGGTTGTCGCTACCGAAGCCGCCGACGCCCTGAAGAACCAGTTGTTGAACTCTAATGACTGGTGGCTGCAGAAGGTTGCGGCGCAAGAGATGGGCGCTACACGTGATCGCGTCTTCACCGAAGCGCTTGTCGCGGCGTTCCGTAGCAATCACCCGCACGTTATGGCGGCTGCCGCGGAAGCGCTTGGCAATATCGGCGATCCGAGGGCGATTCAGCCCCTTGTACTGGCATTGAAGGAAAACGACCCCGGGAGGGTGGCCGCGGCGGCGGCGGCGCTGGCGAGAATCGACGATCCGCAGGTTATGAAGCTGCTGAGGACGGCGTTTCGAGATAACTACGGCCCGATGCGTCGAGGCGCGGCCATGGCGCTGGGGAAGATCGGCACGGACGAGGCTATCGCCCTCCTGGTCGGAGCCCTCGGCGATGAGGCCATACAGCAGGGCGTCATATCCGCCCTTTCGGACTTGCCGCCGGAGCAAGTGACGCCGCCGTTGGCCTTGGCGCTCAAGCGCGGTGATGCGGCGACGCGAAAGGGCGCGTTGCTTGCGCTCGGAGACGTCGGTGGTGAGCCGGCCAAAGCGGCGCTCATGTCATTACTGGACGCGGATGGCGCGGCGCTTCGGCGGGCGGTGCGTGAGGCTCTGGCCGATTTCCACGGCGATGACGTCAGCGAGGCCATCGCGCGGGGGCTCGATGATCCGCTGTACGAAAACCGGGTGGCGGCTGCGAGATTGCTCGAGCGCCGGCACTACCTTCCCGAAGCGCCGTCGAAACAAGCGGCGTACTACGTCGCCGTGGGCAACTGGGATCTGGCGGCGACGCTCGGTGACGCGGCCTTCGAACCGCTCATGGCCGCGCTCAAAGCGGAGAAAGCGGAAACTAGGTGGCACGCCGCGGCGACGCTGGGGCGGATTGGGGACGCGCGGGCGATCGATGCCTTGGCCGCACTGCTTCGTGATCCTGCCAGGGATCCCCGCGTGGAAGCAACGCGCGCGCTCGAGGCTATTGGCGGGCCGGACGTGGTCGAGCCGCTGGCATTCGCACTCCGAAATTCGGAGAGGGACGTCCGTCAACTCGCGGCAACGGCCCTTATCTCCCTCGGTGACGCCCGGGCCGTCGAGCCACTCTGCACGGCGCTGAGGGATGGCCACCTTGGCGTACGAAGGGGTGCGGCGCAAGCACTCGGCCGGATTGGCGATATGCGCGCGGCGCCATCGCTCGTCGTCGCGCTGCGCGATGAGGATAACGACGTCCCGAGACTGGCGGCTGAAGCGCTAGGCCGACTCAAAGCGGCGGACGCCTTGGACGCGCTGGTGTCCGGAATCGCGAATGAGCAAAATGACAGGGACACTAGATTGGTCTTCCTGCGCGCGATCGAGGATATCGGCTTGGCATCGGTGAAAGATCGACTCGAAGCGCTCGTGCCCAGCATCGCAGATGCAAGGGTGGAGGACGCTGTTACGAGGGCCGTTGAGGGGCCACAGGCTGTCCAAACGCCTGTGCCCACGCCTCCGGTTCTCCCTGCGGCGCCGGACGCACTGCCAACTGAGGCAGCGCCCTCCGCTCACGCCGAACACGACGCGATGGACGAGGCGAGCACGCTGCTCGTGCAATTGCAGGACGAGGATTGGTGGCTGCGGAAGGTGGCCGCGCAGAAGCTGGGCGATTTCCACGGGGAGCCGGATGCCGTCCGAACCGTCGTGGGGAGCCTCGTCAAGGCGCTGAAAGACGAGACGCCGCGGGTGCAAGCGGCGGCGGCGGAGGCCCTCGGCGAGTTGGGAGATCCATCGGCGATCAAGCATCTCGTGGCGGTGCTGAAGGAGAAAGATGACGCAGTGCGCGCTGCGGCAGCGGATGCCTTGGCGCGCTTTGACGATCCGCAGGTGTCCGAGTTCCTGGCGTTGGCCGTGCAGGCTGAGAGCTATCCCCTTCGCACGGGCGCCGTCGAGGCATTGAGCAAGCTCAAGCCGGAGACGGCCGTGCCCCTTCTTATCGAGGCATTTCGTTCCGGAGGGCGTGGCTCTATCCGTAGGGAGGCGGCGGTTACGCTGGCCGGCTTCGATAAAGCAGTCGTCGAGGCGCCATTGCTGGCCGCTATCGACAACGAGAACGCCGATATCGCCGCGGGCGCGGCAATGGCCTTGGGCATGCTCGGAACAGACGAGGCAAGACAGGCTCTGCTCGCGCGCGCCGGGGATACCACGGAGCGGCCGGATGTCCGCTACGCCGCCGTGGCCGCATTGGCGTATTTCCGCGACGACAAGGCCGTGGCCGATGCCCTTGTTGGCCTCCTGGCGGATCCGGACTTCGAGGTCCGTAGGCAGGCGGGGCAGGCGCTACAGAAGCTCAACGTTATGCCCAGTGAGAGAGCGGCCCGTGCGTCTTTCTACGTTGTCACCGAGCAGTGGGTGGGCGCGCGAAACCTGGGCGCTGACGCGGTGGATCCCCTCATTCTGGCGTTGGGCTCAAAAGAGACGGGGCTGCCAGTAGCGGGCCGCTGGCAAGGGGCGAAGTATTCCACCGTCAATCTCCCTGTTCGCCAGTCTGCGGCGCAGGTGCTGGGAGACATCGGGGATACGCAGGCGGTGCCGGCGCTTGTTGCGTTGCTTCGAGATCCGGACGAACACGTTCGCGGGGAAACAGCCCGCGCGTTGGGGAAACTGCAGGACGGGCGGGCTGTCGAAGGGCTGGTGCTAACGCTAAACGATAGCAGCACACCCGTGCGGCTGGAGGCTGCTTCGGCTCTCTATCAGATCAAAGCGCCGGAAGCCTTTGAAGGTTTGATCCGCGCGTTGACGGATCCGGAGGCGAGGGTGCGCTCCATGGCCGTCACTGGATTGGGCGCGCTGCAAGATACGCGTGCGGCCGCGGCGCTTGTTGTCGTGCTCGACGATGCAGAGGATAACGTGGCGAATACGGCATCCGGCGCTCTGCTGGAGTTGGGTGAAAGTGGGGTGCCAGCAATCCAGGCCGGCTTCGATAGCCTACGTCCCAAGGGCCGGTGTCGTGTAGCCGCAGTCTTGTCCCGGCTAGGTGAGTCAGGTATCGACACGCTCCTGAAGGCCCTTGGCGACCCGGCCGCAGAAGTGAGGACGGCTGCCGTGTCCGGCCTCGGATATGTCGGTGTCCGGCGCATTGTGCCACCTTTGATCAAGGCGCTAGACGACCCGGATGATACGGTGCGCTCCGAAGCCGCGGCCACTCTCGGCGGCATCGGCGATCCACGTGCGGTGGGGGCCCTGATGGCCCTTGTCGAGCGCGAAACGGCCAAGGAAGGTTCCGAACCTTCGGAGATCTGCAGAGTTGCAGCAAATGCCCTAGCACAGATCGGCGAGCCCCGAGCACTTCCTGTGTTGAAGGCCGCTGCCGAGAAATACGGAATAGAGGTATCTCAACAGGAACGTGGCTCAGATAAACGGCGAAGAGGCCGGTTCTTGGAAATCGGAGAGGTGATCCGGGATCTGGAAGAGAAGGCCGCCGCGGAGGCGGAGAACTCCGCGTCGGGCGGCTCAGAGTGAGGTAAGGTAGTCGGCGAGCGGCCCGGCGACGTCGAGGCCCGTCTTGCGCTCGAAGGCGGCGAACATCGGGGATGGGTTGCACTCTAGCAGGATCGGCCCATTGGTTGAGCGAATGAAGTCCACGCCCGTGAACACCATGCCGCAGGCCTTGGCGGCGGCGAGTACGACGCGGCGTTCGTCGGGCCGGAGTCGCGTGGCGACGACGACCACCTCACGGCGGCGGTAGTCCAACTCGGGGGAGTGGATTTCGGCAGTGGCCACGACGCGCCGGCCCACCACGTAGGCGCGAACAGGTATGCCCTCGATGCGTTCCTGGAAGAGGACGGGGGCGAGCGCCAAGGCTTCGAGCCGATCACCGGCCAAGTCTTCCGGCACGATGGGCTGAACGGTGGCTCCGCCTGCGAGTGGTTTGTAGACGGCGCTACCTACCTCCCGAACAAATCGGCGGACGGCGGCGGGGTCGTTCGTGGCGAGCCATCGAGGCACGGCCAGGCCCGCCGCGTGCAGCAGTTCCAACTGGTATGGCTTCCTGCTGTGCTGGGCGTTGGCCTCAAGGCCATTGACGAGGCGGCAGCCGCTCCGCTCGAGGGCGAGGAGAATGGACTCGAGCATGGCGCGCTTCTCACAGCACTGGGCGATGAGGCCAAAGGGGCGGGACTTGAGATCCTCTCGGAAGCCGGGCAGCAGCGGGTGGGTTGCCAAAGCGCGAATGTATGCCGCCCGGGGCGTGGGGAGCGTGCGCCGGGCAATGCGCAGCACGCCGTCACCAAAGGACAGAACTGTTCGATCCGGAAAGGCGCCCGCGTCGAACCGGACGACGCGCTCGCCTCGTGCGCGCAACGCGCCTGCTACGCGGCGTGCTTGCGGATCGCCGGCTCCCCCGATGATGAGGATGGGCATTCGACCCGGCGCTCCGTCACGCGCCCTTCCAGCACTCCTCGCCGATGGCCAGGGTGGTCACGTCGCCCCCCTTCGCCATGGCGGGAAGCTCGAGTTCTTTGATGAACAGGCGCTTCTTTGTGATTTCCTTCGTGCGTTTCATCCAATCCACCTCCCTTCGCCGCTGCTGACGCGTCACTCCTTCCCCAAGGGCACGCGTATTTCGTCGGATGGCGTCGAAGCCGGCCCTGATACCGCACAGAGGCGTCGTCCTTCAGCACCGTGAAATAGTACCGTTGTCGGGAGCGGGTATTACGGCAATCCGAGAGCAGAAGGGTACACGTAGTCGCGGCGAGGACGCCGCTTGGAACATGTCCCCTTCTCTCACAGCGGTGCGGAGATAGTCGCTTTGAGCATCTCCAAGTGTTTCTGTCCCTTGATTATGGCCACTTGCCCTCCCCGGATGCGCATGATATAAGAGTAGCCGCTTTGGCGAAGGCGGTGTGATCGTGTTATCAGGACAGGCATTGTGAGTCCGGTTAGCGGGGCTTCTTGACGCCCCGCCGTTGCTAGAAAGTCATCCTATGTGCATAGAAACCGATGTGTTGATCATCGGCAGCGGCATTGCCGGCGCCTCGGCGGCGCTCAGGCTGGCCAAGGATTCGGCGCGGCAGATTCTGGTTATCACGCGGGCGGCCAGTCCGGATGAGAGCAACACGCGCTATGCGCAGGGAGGCATTGTCGGGCGCGGCATACAGGACTCGACGGAACTTCTCGCCGAGGACATCCTTGCGGCCGGGGCGGGCCTGAGTCTTCCGGCGGCGACGCGACTCATTGCCGAAGAAGGGCCGGATCTTGTGGAGCGCGTGCTCATCGAAGAGGCCGGTGTGCCTTTCGATCGCGATGCGGATGGCTCCTTGTCGCTCACACGCGAGGGGCGGCACTCGACGCGGCGCATTCTACACGTGGAGGATGCTACGGGAGGGGCTATCGAGACGGCGCTGATCGCGAAGCTGCGTGAGTTCCCGAACGTCACCCTCCGCACGAATGTTACCGCGGTCGATCTGATTACATCGTCGCACCATAACCGGGATCCCTTGGCCAAGTACGCCCCCAATAGCTGCATGGGCGCCTACGCGCTTGACTGCGAGGAGGGCAAGGTTCACCGTATTCTTGCGCCTGCCACGCTCTTGGCCACGGGCGGCCTGGGCCGTATCTACCGCTACACGACGAATCCGCAAGGCGCGCGGGGCGACGGTTTGGCTTTGGCGTACCGGGCCGGTGCCCGAATCATCCATTCGGAGTACGTGCAGTTTCATCCCACGACGCTGGCTGTCCCGGGGGCGGACAATTTCCTTATTTCGGAGGCGGTGCGGGGCGAGGGGGCGCGGCTCTACACGCCCGACGGACGCCATTTCATGGATCAGCACAGCGCCCGTTGGGGCGATCTCGCGCCGCGAGACGAAGTGGCCCGGGCGATTCATCAGGAGATGGTGACGCACGGCTATCCCAACGTCTTCCTGGATTTGGCCAG
The DNA here is from genome assembly GCA_963674865.2 of Candidatus Hydrogenedentota bacterium. Taxonomy (GTDB): domain Bacteria; phylum Hydrogenedentota; class Hydrogenedentia; order Hydrogenedentales; family SLHB01. The sequence continues at coordinate 114,472 of CAXXYE010000009.1, read as the reverse complement.
CCACATGCCGGCGGAGCGCATACGCGAGCGCTTCCCAACGATATACGCCACGTGCCTTGAGGCAGGTATCGATATGACGTCGGAGCCCATTCCCGTCGTCCCCGCGGCTCATTACCTTTGCGGGGGCGTCCAAGTCGACGAATGGGGCCGGACGACGGTGGACGGCCTTTATGCCGCCGGCGAGACGAGTTGCACCGGAGTGCATGGCGCGAACCGGCTCGCAAGCACGTCGCTTCTCGAGGGCCTCGTGTGGGGCGATCGGGCGGCCAGGCACATTACCGCGCGAAAGGATTGGCCCAGCGCGTCGAAGGATGACATTCCTGCCTGGGAGGCCGTCGAGGGGAAGGAGCTTCCCGATCCCGTTCTGCTTCACCATGATCGGCGGACTATCCAAAACACGATGTGGTACTACGTCGGGCTTGCGCGCAATCCTCACCGTCTGGCGCGTGCGCTGAAGGACCTGAGCCATCTTTGGGAAGTTATCGAGGACTTTTACCGGACAACGTGCCTCAACGACGACCTCATTGGCCTTCGGAATATGGCGCAAGCCGCCCGAATCGTCACGCTGTCGGCGTGGCGCAACCGCCGCTCCCGGGGCGCCCATTATCGCGAGGACACCGGCAAGGACGACTCCTTCGCCACGCTCTTTGACGCCGACGATCCGCTGCTGGCCGCGCGGACGGAGTTCTGAGCGGCCCGGCTGCCGCCGCGAGACGCTCACTTTCCGTGGGCGGCGAAGAAGTCCCAGATCACTTCCGTCGCGATGAGGTCGTAGCTCTTCGTCGCGAGCGTCTGCCCGTCGCTATCAATCAATAGCCTGTCGCCGAGTGTGCGGCCTTGGCTGTCCTCCTCGAGCGTGCCCGGCCAGATATGGCCTCCGCCTTCGATGCCGTAGAAGATGACCTCGCCATCTTCCAGGGCTCCGTGGTACTCCTCGCGCCACACGCGTGTCCCGTCATCACTGTCGCCGAAGGGATCCCAAGTGACGGTGGGCGAGGCGAGGCACGCGTCGCGCGCCACCCAGACTCTGACGGCGTCCTCAACCGGTATCACAACGCCCATGAAGGTACTTCCTATGACGTAGCCGCCTTCGTAGGGAATGACGCTATCATCGGTGCCGTGGATAAGCATTATAGGCAGGGGGGCGCCGGGTGGGGCTGCATCGGCATAGGCCACGGATAGCGACCCGCTCACCGCTGCCACCGCCGCGAAGTGATCGGATGCTTCGCAAGCCAGCCGTTCGGCCATCATGGCTCCGTTGGAAAAGCCGGCGGCATAGGTTCTTGCCGCGTCGATTGCGTAGGTTGCCTGCAGGTGCTCGGCCAACGCGACGATGAATCCTACATCGTCAATGATGCCAAGCAACTGCTCCGAGATGGCGTAGGCGCGGCCGTCGTTCCACTGGCGGGCGATGCCGTCGGGATAGGCCACGATGAAGCCTTCCCTTTCGGCAAGTTTGTTGAATTCGGTTGCTTCCGCCGTCGTTAGGCCGGTGCCGCCGGCCCCATGCAGCATGACAACCAGGGCGTAGCGCTGTTGCGGATCGTAGTCTTCCGGCACGTAGACGCGGTATGTCCTGATGATGTCGTTGTGTTTGAACGCCTGAACGGGGAAGCTGGAATCGGCCGGGCAACCCATGATGGCCGGCGCCAGGATAAGCGCAAGCGCTCTGACGCACCACGAGGCGAAGCGAGAGGCTCCGATGTGGCGGCCTTTTCCTCTTACGGCTTCATTGCGTGACTTCATCGGCGCTCCTGACGAGGGTCAGCCCTCCGGTATGGCCCCCTTCAGCGATAACTCCCTTGCGAGATGGCACCGTGTCAGGTGCCCTTCCGCGACGGCCTCGAGTTCCGGAGCCTGTTGCTTGCAGATAGGCTCAGCATAGGGGCAGCGGGGGTGGAAGGGGCAGCCGGGCGGTGGATTGCTCGGGTCGGCCACCTCGCCGGCAAGCCGCACGCGCGTCCGGCCCGGCTCCGGTGCGGCCGATGGTATCGCGGCAAGCAGCGCCTCCGTGTACGGATGTCTCGGCCGCGAGAACAACGCATCCACGTCGGCCACCTCCACCAGGCGCCCTACGTACATCACGGCCACGCGGTCGGACACGTGGCGCACGACGCCGAGGTCGTGGGAGACGAAGAGGTAGGTGAGATGGTACTCCCGCTGAAGTTCCTGGAGCAGGTTGAGTACCTGCGCCTGAACGGAGACATCCAGTGCGGACACCGGTTCATCGGCGACGATCAGCTTCGGATGCAGCGCCAGGGCGCGGGCGATGCCGATCCGCTGCCGCTGGCCGCCGCTGAAGGCGTGCGGATACCGCCGAAGGTGATCCTCTTTGAGGCCCACTTGGCGCAGCAACTCGCGGACGCGGGCCTCGCGCGCGCGGCGACTGCGCATGCCGTGCACCAGAAGCGGCTCGGCGACGGTGTCGAACACCGTCATCCGTGGATTGAGCGAAGAGTACGGATCCTGAAAGATCATCTGGGCGTTGCGGCGGACTACGTCGAGTTGGCGTCGCGTCGCGCGGGCCACATCGAGATCTTCTCCATCCGTTCGGAGCAGGACACTACCTGCGGTTGGACTTAGCGCGCGCAGAATCGTCTTGCCGACGGTGGTTTTCCCGGAGCCGCTCTCGCCCACGAGGCCTAGACACTCCCCCTCGTGGATATCGAAGCTGACGCCGTCGACAGCTCGGATATGGCCGACGACACGGCCCATAACGCCCTTCTTGATCGGGAAATACTTCTTGAGATCCCGCACGCGGAGGATGGGCTCAGGGCTGTTCATGGCTTCATGTCCTTGGCGCCCTGTCTATGTCGAAGCCAGCAGGCAACCTTGTGTCCGGGCTGTGTCTCCAGGAGCGGCGGCGGGCCGCCCTTGTCGCATTTCCCCGGCACGGCCTCCTCGCAGCGTGGGTGAAAGGGGCAACCCGCGGGGCGTTGGAAGGGATCGGGCACGGAGCCTTTGATGGTGTGGAGCAGGGATTTCCGCGCCTTCTCGAAGCCGGGGATCGAGCGAAGCAGAGCCCGCGTGTACGGATGGGAAGGCTCGGCGAAGACACAGGAGATATCGCTCTGCTCGACGACGCGGCCAAGATACATCACCGCCACTTGCTTTGCCATCTCCGCAACCACACCCAGGTCGTGGGTGATCAGCATGATGGCCATTCCCAACTCCGCCTGAAGCTCGCGCATCAAGTCGAGAATCTGTGCCTGAATGGTAACGTCCAGCGAGGTCGTAGGCTCATCGGCGATGAGCAGGGCCGGGCGGCAGGCCAGGGCGATGGCGATCATGACGCGCTGCCGCATGCCGCCGCTCATCTCGTGGGGATACTGCCGGAAGCGCCGGAGGGCGTCGGGGATGCCTACGCGGGCCAGCATTTCCACGGCGTGCGCCTTGGCCTCCTTTCCCCGGAGAGCGGAATGGAGTGTAATGGCTTCGACTACCTGAGAGCCTATCGTGTGCACCGGGCTCAGGGAACTCATGGGCTCTTGGAACACCATGGCGATCTCTTTGCCCCGGACGCGGCGAATCTCCTTGCCGTCTTCTTCGAGATCGCTCAATGCGAGATCGCGGCCCTCCCGGTGGAGCACAATCTTGCCGGAGACAATCCGGCCGGGGGGTGTGATGAGGCGGAGGATCGTGAAGGCCGTCACGCTCTTGCCGCACCCGCTCTCGCCCACCAGGCCAATCGTCTCGCCGCGAGGGATATCGAGATCCAGGCCATCGACGGCATGCACGACGCCTTCGTCCATGAAGAAGTGCGTCCGCAAGTCGCGGATGGTTACTACCGAGTCCGGCACGGTATTTCTCCTTCGGCCTGGCTACGCATAGGGGTCGGCGGCATCACGCAAACCGTCCCCGGTGAAATTGAAGGCCAACACGGCCAGTATGACAAACAAAGCCGGGGTCAACAGCCACGGGTAGTGGGCGATGGCCTGCACGTTTTGCGCCTCCTTGAGCAAGACGCCCCAACTCGTCATGGGCGGCCGGAGTCCCAGGCCAAGGAAGCTGAGGGCTGTCTCGCCGAGGATCATTCCCGGCAGGGCCAAGGTCAGTGCTACGACGATATGGCTCATGATGGACGGCAGGAGGTGCCGGATCATGATGCGCCATTCACTTGCTCCCGTCAGCGCGGCGGCGGTAACGAAGTCTTCCTCCCGCAGCGCGAGGATCTTGCCTCGCACTTGTCGGGCGAGGCCCGTCCAGCCGATGAAGGAGAGCACGACGGTGATGCCCATATACACCTGCAGCGGCGACCACGTCGCGGGCAGGGCGGCGGAGAGCGCCATCCAGAGCGGGATCGACGGGAACGAGCGCAGGATTTCGATGCCTCGCTGGATCAGGTGATCGACCCATCCTCCGTAATAGCCGGAGACTGCGCCCACGATGAGGCCGAAAACGAAGCTCAAAGTGACGCCGATGAGGCCCACCGTCAGTGAAATGCGCGCCCCGTAGAGAATGCGGGAGAAAAGGTCCCTTCCGAGGCTATCCGTTCCCAGCAGATAGAGCGAGCCGCCCTCGTCCACGCCCAGCAGATGCCTGTTCGTCTCGAATAGTCCCCAAAGCCGGTAGGATGGGCCTTGGGCGAAGAGCCGGATCGGATAGCGGGCGGAGCGGTCTTCCGCGAAATGCACGCGCATTGTCTCCGGATCGCGTGTTGCGGAAAGGCCGTAGACGAAGGGCCGCAGGTGAACACCGTCCTCTCCAATGAAGTGGAGGCGTTGCGGCGGCGCGTAGGCCAGGTGGATGTCGCGGTGCGCGAGCGGATACGGCGCGAGGAATTCGCAGAAGACAGCGATGAAATAGAGCGTGAGAATGAGGCAGGCCGACAGGCATGCCAGGCGGTGCTTCCGGAACTGGAGCCACATCAATTGCCATTGTGAGGCCACGTAGAGCTGCTGCGGGGCGGCCGCGTCGGCGCTGTGTGAAGTCTGTGATTGGCCTTTGTCCATGTCAGCGACTCCGCGCCTCGTAGCGTATTCGCGGATCAAGCCACAGCAGCAAAATATCCGAGATAAGCGTCCCTACCACCGTCAATGTACTGAGGATCATTACCATGCTGCCCGCGAGGTACATGTCCTGATTCATCAAGGCCCGTAGCAGGAGGGGGCCGGTTGTCGGCAGGCCGAGGACGACGGCCACGATGACAGAGCCCGATACGATGGAGGGCAGCAGCCAGCCCACGGTGCTTATGATCGGATTCACGGCGACACGCACCGGGTATTTCAGAATGAGCTTGATGGGCGATACGCCCTTCGCGCGGGCCGTTACGACGTAGAGCTTCCGAAGTTCGTCGAGGAGGTTCCCGCGCATCACGCGTATCAGTCCGGCCGTGCCGGATAGGCCGATGACGATCACGGGTATCCACAGATGAGCCAAAAGATCGCAGACTTTGCCCAGCGACCACGGGGCCGATTGATACGCCGGGGAGAAGAGCCCCCCCGTACTGACGCCGAACACGCGATATCCCACAAACATCAAGATCAGAGCAAGGAGAAATCCCGGCGTGGCCAGTCCGATAAAGCCGAGGAACGTGAACATGTAATCCCATATCGAATACTGGCGCACCGCGGACACAATGCCGATAGGGATCGCCAGCGCCCAGGTGAAGGCCAGCGTCATAATGGAGATGATCACGGTGAGGAAAATCCGTTCTCCGATAAGTCCCGTCACGGGCTTATTCCACTCGAAGGACATGCCGAGATCCCCGTGGAAAAGGCCGCCCAGCCATTGGAAGTACTGCTCGTGGAAAGGGGCGTCAAGGTGATAGCGGGCGCGCAGGGCGGCCACCTGTTCCTCGTTCACCGTCTCGCCCGTTGCTTCGAGGGCGGCGATATACGATGTGAGGTAGTCCCCCGGCGGCAACTGGATGATGGAGAAGGAGAGGAAAGAAACCACCAATAGCGTCGGGATCATCCAGAGCACGCGGCGGGCGACGAGCACGAGCAAAGGTTATTCCTCCTCGATGGCGTACGATTCGGGCGCCGTGCTTCCTGGGGTGCGGAATACCCAACTTGCGACGGCGACTTCCGGAACGTTGCGGAAGTTGTCTTTAACGACGAAGACTGCGGGCATTTCCCCGATCAATCCGATCACCCACAGATTCTCCTGGTTTATTCGCATAATGTCTTTGAAGAGGCTGATATGCGCCTCGTCGTCGGTCGTGGCCTCGATGCGATCAAATAGCTCGATACAACGCATCATGTCGGGCAGCGGCTTCTCCCCTTTCTTGCCGCCCGAAACGTACCAACGCATGAAGCCAATGGCGTGAAAGGAGCCGACGTTGTGCGGGAAGAACCACCGGGGATCCAACACGGGGAGGTATTCGCCCGCGCCCGACCACACGGTTGCGTCTTGCAGGAGGGCGTTGCGGCGGGCGCTGGTTAGCTGTCGCGCAAGCAATTTCATTTCCGTGTTCACGCCGACGGCGCTCCAGTATTCCGCCACGAGCTGAATGAGGCGCGGATATACCATGGCCGATGACACGTCGATGAAGATGCGCAGCGGGCGTCCGTCCGGCCGGAGCCGGAAGCCGCGCGCATCCCGGCGTTCGAGCCCCATTTCATCAAGCAATCGGTTGGCCTTGTCCACGTCGTAAGTGAGGTAAGCCTTCTCGTAGTCCGGGAAGTAATAGGGGGACGCCGCCGGCGGGCACATCTGCCGCGGCTTCCCCATGCCAAAGTAACAGGCTTCGTTCAGTTCATCGCGGTTGATGGCATGGGAAAGGGCGATTCGGAAACGGCGATCCTGGAAGATCTCCCGCATGACGGGATCTTTGTGGTTCAGGTTCAAGGCCAGTGCGTTGCTGCCGTCGCCGCCGTCGATCCAGTGGAGTACGCGGTATTTGCCTCGTTCCTGGTTCTCCATGAAGAGCGGGTAGTTGGCGAAGTCCAGGTGGCGTCCCTGCATGCCGACTTCCCCGTTAAGAAACTTCAGGTTGATGGTTTCAACGTCGTAGATCTCGTAGGTGATGCGATTAATGTACGGGAGTTGGTTCCCCTCGGGATCGACCTTCCAATAGTATGGATTGCGCGTCCATACGACGGGCCGGGCGGGCGGCGGCGCGGTGGTCGTCCAGGCCCAGAGGCGGGGATGCTCGGGATTCTCCCAAGAGTGGATGTCATAGAAGAGCTGATACCAGAAGTCGAAGCCGCGCTCGCGCGCCATCGCCTCGAGCTTCTCGATGGGGGCGTACTTCGGATGGAAGGCCTTGAGGTAATGGGCAGGACACGAGATCAAGGGATCGCTCAAGCCCGCCGCCAGAATCTTGAGGAAGAGCCCGTAAGGCTCCTTGAAGCGGATGCGGAATGCATAATCCTCGACCTTCTCGATGATCATCGTTTCACCGCCCCGCTGGAACTGCCGCGCAATCGTCGGCGTCAACTCAGTATCGAGGAAGATATCTTCGTACCAGAAGACGACGTCATCGGCCGTGAACGGCACGCCGTCGCTCCATCGCACACCGCGGCGCAGCTGGAACGTGAATGTCCGCCCGCCATCGGAGATGTCCCAATGCGAGGCCAGGTTGGGCAGCACTTCCTTGCCCATCGGCCCGAAGCGGACGAGGCCGTCGTAGATGAGCCGCGAGGGCGTGATGCCGATATCGGATGGGCCCGTCGCGTACCGCCGCCATGTGCCGCCGTAGGGGCCGCACTGATCGCACGGCACGAGCACCAGGGGATTTTCGGGCAGTCGCTCGGCGACAGGCGGCAGCTCGCCGGCCTCGACCTCGGCGCGAAGCATCGGCGCCTCCTGGAATCGGCCCCGCTCCTCCGGCGCCAATTCGCGCACGGAATGCAGGCGCTTCGGCTGGGTGGGATGGCGATCAACGGCGGGGACGCCGGCCTGGGTCGTGGGTGTGGGCTGCCCCGCATCCGATAGCCGCCACGTGACGCGCGCCAGGATCTCCACCAGCGCGAACAGGGCCAAGAGCGTTACGCCCAGTCCAATAGCCACTCGCGCCAGTAATCGCACCACTCGCGTCACGTCTCCTCGTAGGATGCTTCAGTCGCCCAGGTCTTCAATCACCCCTAATGATGCGCAGAAAGCCCCCTACGACGCAAGTATTGTGGTTAACCCTCTCGCCGATCCGAGGCTGGTTACTACCTCGATCTCACTTCGCGAAATGCGGCTTTAAGGCGGCGTTTGGCGGTTTGTTGTTCGGTGGAGAGTTGGGTGAGCGGCGCTTCTTCGAGCAAATCAGCGGCGAGGTCGTAGAATGAGCCGTCGTTGTAAAGTTTCCAGCGCGTGTCCCGGACGGATTCGCGTGTTCCTTCCGGTGTTCTTCCGCGGGCGCCCCAGTAATGGCAGAAGATCCACTCCCTGGGATATCCCTTCTCGCCGCGCAACTGCGGCAGGAATGAGCGGCCGTCGATGACGCGGTCATCCGGCACGGACGCCCCCGTTGCCCCCGCGATGGTGGGCAGGAAGTCGCTGAAATCGACGAGGTCGCCGCAGACGCGGCCCGGCTGGGCCACGCCACGCCCATTCACGATGAGCGGCACGTGGGTGCCCGCGTCAGTCATCATTCCTTTGCCGCCGGTGACGGCTTTGTCGCCGATCACTTGCGAGGTAATGGACACGTGTGTCCCGTTGTCGCCGGTGAACAGCAGGAGCGTGTCGTCACGCAGTCCGAGCTTGTCCAGATGCGCCACGATCCTCCCCACGCACTTGTCCATGTACTGAACCATGTCCACGAAGTTCTGCTTTGCGTCCTTGCAGGCCGGATCGGCGCTGTCCGGTGTGGGCACGAAAGGGGAATGGGTGAGGATCATGGGGTAGTAGCAGAAGAACGGCGCCTCGTGATGGCGCGTCATGAAGTCGAGAAGGAAATCGCACGCCACATCCGGGCCGTAGGCGTCCTGGCCATACTCAGTCCATCTTCCATTTGTGTAGAGCGTCGGCGCCTTGTAACGCCTGCGCCAAGGCTCCGGCTCGTGCGCACTGGGAGCGTCTGCACGGTAGTCGTGCATGTTCCACAGGCAGTGTTCCTCGAAACCGAAGCAGCGAACCGTGGCGGCGTCGCCGCAGAGCTGCCATTTCCCGGCGATGCAGGTGCGGTAGCCTGCGTCTTGCAGCAGGTTCCCGAAGGTGATCTCCCTCGGATTCAGGTATCCGAAGCCTTCGTAGTTCCGCTGGTTGTAGCGCCCCGTCATGATCTGCGCCCGCGAAGGCGTGCACAGCGGCTGCGCGTGGCAGTTCTCGAAGCGGACGCCTGTCCGCGCCAGGCCGTCCAGCACCGGCGTCTGGTAGTCGGCTGCTCCGTAGCATCCTAGGCATTCATAGCCAAGGTCGTCGGCCATGATCAGGACGATGTTCGGCCGCTTGTGCTTTGTCGCCGCTGCTGAAAACGTCGACGCGAACGCCAATGCCCCGCCGCCCAAGGCCGCCGTTTTCAGAAAAGAACGTCGGTTAACCGCCGGCATCGCGAACACCCTTTCTTCGTCCCGTTCCCTCGTGTCAGGTGTCTTGAGCTTGAGCCCCTGTGGGCTTCAGTCGAGTCTAGCACATGAGATCGCACCATTGGCCGCGAGGTACATCGTATCGTCGAGGCGAGCCAGCGGCGCGGAAGCTAAACGCGATCTTGCGGACTTTCCATCGGCGCCGAAATCGGCTACTATTGTGCGCTGAACGGCCCGTGCGGACCGGGCCGGGCTTCCTTGGGCAAAGACGAGCGGTTGAGCATCGCGAAAGGACTTCACCATGTTTGAGCAAGTCACACCAGCTCCGCCTGACAGCATTCTCGGTTTGACGGAGGCATTCAAGAAAGATCCCAATCCCGACAAGATCAACCTCGGCGTGGGTGTCTACAAGGATACGGATGGGACGACGCCGATCTTGCATTGTGTCAAGCGGGCCGAACATCGGTGCCTAACTGACGAGACCACGAAGAGCTACTTGGGCATGGCGGGCTCGGATGAATATGCCGAGGCGGTCCTGTCGCTGCTGTTCGGTGCCGGGAGCGAGGTTGTGGCTTCGCGGCGGGCGCGCGTGGCACAGAGTCCCGGCGGCACCGGCGCATTGCGTGTTGCGGGCGACTTCATATCCAAGCTGTTCTCGAGCAAGCGCATTTGGTTGAGCGATCCTACGTGGGGCAATCATGCACAGGTGTTTCAGGCGGCGGGACTGGAGACGGCGTCGTATCCTTACTACGATGCCGAGAGCAAGTGTCTCGATTTCCAGCCGATGCTTGATGCCCTCAAGCAGGTTCCCGAAGGGGAAGTTGTCCTCTTGCACGCTTGCTGCCATAATCCAACGGGGATGGATCCCACGCCGGAGCAATGGACGGCCATCGCGGACGTCATGGAAGAGCGGAAGTGGATTCCGCTAGTCGACTTCGCCTACCAAGGCTTCGGAGACGGCCTTGATGAGGACGCTGGCGGCCTGCGCACGCTGGCCTCGCGCGGCGGCGAAATGCTGGCGTCTAGTTCGTTCTCGAAGAACTTCGGCTTGTACCGGGAGCGAGTCGGGGCGTTGACGGTGGTGGGCGCCTCGGAAGATGGCGCCGAGCGTGCCTTCAGCCACGTGAAGAAGTGCATCCGGGCGAACTATTCTAATCCGCCCGCCCACGGCGGCATGGTCGTTACTACCATTCTGAATGACGCCGAGCTGCGGGCCGATTGGGAGGGCGAGGTTAAGGCCATGCGCGATCGCATCAACGGGATGCGGCACCTCTTCGTCGAGACGCTCAAGGCCAAGGGAGTTAATCGCGACTTCTCGTTCATCACCCGCCAGAGGGGCATGTTCTCCTTCTCCGGCCTGGATGCCGGGCAGGTACAGGCCCTGCGCGAGAAGTACGCTATCTACGTTGTGGGATCGGGCCGAATCAACGTCGCCGGTATGACGGAAGGCAACATGGATCGCCTTTGCACCGCCATCGCGGACGTTCTTGGCGAGGCGTAAACCGCCGTTAGAGGAAGATCGCGCGATCCTCGTCGAAGTGATCGAATAGGGAGTGGCCGATCTCGCGCAGCACGAGGTCCAGCCTGACAATGGGCAGGCCCAGGACGTTGTAGTAGCAGCCGTTGTACCGCTCCACCAACAGGCTGCCCGGCCCGTCCACGGTGTAGGCGCCGGCGCGATCTGTGGGCTGGACTGCCTCGACGAAGCGATCAATCTCGCCGTGCGTCAGCGGACGGAAAGTCACCTCGGTTGATTCATATCCCGTCGTGCTCCGATGCGTTGAAGTGTCGGCCACGGCGAGGCCGGTGAGGACGCGGTGCGTCCTTCCCGATAGACGCGCGAGCATGGCGCGCGCCTCGGCCGCGTCGCGTGGCTTGCCGAGGACGTGTTCATCGACAAACACCAGCGTGTCCGCCGCGATGACGAGCGCGTTGTCGAAGTCCGGGGAGACGGCATCGCGCTTTGCCTCTGCGTTTCCGACGACCACTTCCGCGGGAGGTCCCTCCAGTTGCTCGGGCGCATCGCTCGTGACGACTTCAATGCGCAGGCCCAAGGCTTCGAGGAGGGCCTTGCGGCGAGGGGATGCCGAAGCGAGAATGATGCGATGGGCACTACTCACGGTGTGGCCGGTTCCGAAAGCGCCTCCGGGGTGCTGAGTGGGGCGGGGGGCTTCATTGGAGGCGGCAGGTACTTGCCGCCGGGGCCGAGGGTTTCCACGGACTCGTCGGCGTAAATGATCGTGGTCCCCTCCGGCGCGAGAAATCGCGCCTTGTCGGCAGAGGCGGGATCGTTGGTGATGATTCGGCTCACCTGAAACACCATGCGCGTTTCCGGATCGTTCTTTACTTCGATTCGGTAGGGCAGGAGGTCAACATCGCGGAGGTTAATCCGAATCCACTCGAAGGCAGGCGCATCCTCGGCGCCGGCCTTGGGCCGGAGTTCGATGGCGGTCTTGCCCTGCTTGGGATCGGCGGCATCGATGAAGGCGATATCGTAGTCCTTGCGGAGGCGCTGCGTGTCGTTGTCGAAACCGAGCAGCAGCACCTCGGTTTCAGGCCGGTCCTTCACATTGAAGATCTCGACCTGCTTGAGGTCCGACAGGTACTCGTAGTAGCGGTCATCGTCGACGACATAAGCCACCTCTGGATCGCCATAGTATCGATAGAGAATGCGGCGCGGTTTGACATATGCGAGCATTCCCTGGATGCGCCGGTGCTCCTCAGGCGAGATTGTTTCCTGTACGAAGCTGGCCTCAAGAAACTGAATCGCGTCCCGCTTCTCCTTGAAGGCGGTGAAGAATTCTTCGATAGACGTATCGGCCGCGGCAACGCTCGACAAGAGGATCAGCGCCCCGATCATCAGCCTGTGCCCTCGTCATCGAGGCCGTTATCGTGCGGAACCGGCGACGGCTCCGCCGCCCCGGAGGTCTCCTTCGGGGAAGAAGGCTTGTCCCAGGCCGGGAGGCGCTGTTCGATCAGGCTCTTATGGAAATCGAGCACTTCCAGCAACTCCTGTCGAAGCTGATCGCGCTGCTGCTCGAGTCTGCCGATATCCTGCTTGAGTTGTTCGGGGATTTTCTCTGCTTGATGGAGGGCCTCGACCCCTTTGAGCCGCGCCTCTTCGAGCAGCGCGTCGGCCTGCCTCCGCGCGGATTCGACGACATCCTCCCCAAACTTCTGGGAAGAAACCAGCGCCGAGCGGAGGGTGGCCTCCATCTGACGGTACTCTTCGATTTGGCCCTTCTGCTCCTCGACGCGTTCCCGCAAGGCCCGGACGTGATTCACTAGGGACTCGAGCGTGTCCGCCACCTGCTCGAGGAAGCGGTCCACATCGCCTGGTGCGTATCCCCGGACGACCGCGCGCCGGAACTCCCTATTGCAGATATCGCTCGGCGTCAGCGCGACTTCTTCGCCGAACATCTCTTGTACTACTTTGTTCTTGCGCATCCGCTATGCTCCGGGCTAGAAGTCTGGCCGGAAAGTGTGGTTTCTGGTGGGATGCGCCCAGAAAGCATTTGTAAGTCGTTTCGTCTCAATGTCCAGAGCCCTCAGTCCTCGTCATTCGGTGGCCTTCTGTCCGCATCCCCAGACGAACCGAGCCAAGAAGTTATTCACTTGCCGAGTTCTTTGGAGCGCGCAGCGGCGGCGTCGACGCCCGCCTTGAGCACCTGCTCCAGCCCGTCCTCTCGAAAGCGTTTGAGCGCGGCTTCGGTGGTGCCGCCTTTGGAGGTGACCCGTTCCCGAAGGACACCGGCCGGCTCGCCGGACTCGGCGAGCAAACGCCCCGAGCCCAGGAGGGTCTGGCCGGCCAAGCGGGTGGCCTGCTCTTCGTCAAGACCCTGCGCCACGGCCGCTTTCACCAGGCATTCCACGACGTAGAAGAAATAGGCCGGGCCGCTCCCGCTCAACGCCGTGACTGTGTCCAAGGCTGTCTCGGGCACCATGACGGCGATGCCGACTGCTTCGAAGATGGTTCGCACGACTTCGCCGTCGTCAGGGGCGCAGTTGGGACTCAGTGCGATGCCCGCCGCCCCCGCGCCGACGAGAGCCGGCGTATTCGGCATGACGCGTACGATGCGGCAGTTGGTTCCGAGCCGCTCCTGTAGATAGGCGATGGATATGCCCGCGGCAATGGAGACGACGAGAGTCTTTGGCGAAATCCCTTCACGGGCCTGCCCCAAGGCCTCATCCATCATTTGAGGTTTTACGGCCAAGACCAACACGTCGCTCGATGCGGCCAATGCGGAAGGCGAGGCCGCAACAGCAGCGCCCAAGCGCTTCGCTTGCTCGCACTTCGCAGTGTCCACGTCGAAAACGGCGGCGCTTGCCGGCGCCACCGTGCCCGTTTCGAGCAGTCCTTTGAGAATGGCGCTGCCCATGTTGCCGTATCCGAGAAATCCGACTGTACCTCGCATGCTCATAGTCTTGTCTATCCTCCGCTCAAGCCGAGCCGGTTATTCCGGCGCGTTGTCCAAATCGCGAACGACGGCTACCTCGTCGCAGTCCGGGAATAGGGGACAGCGAATGCAGTCGTTAAAGACCTTGTGAGGCAGCTCGTGTTTGTCGATTTCCCCAAAGCCGTTCTTGATGAAGAATCCGGGCACGCGGGTGAGGGCGTAGACCCGGCCAATTTCGAGCTTCCGTGCCTCATCCAGACACGCAGATAAGAGCGTGGCGCCGAGGCCCTGTTTGCGCAAATCCTCGCGCACGGCCAATGAGCGGATCTCAGCTAGCTCGGCGGTGTCGATGTGTAGTGCGCAGCAGCCGCCGATGCCGTCCTCATCCACATAGACATGAAAATCCCGCGCATTCTCGTAGAGTTCCATGACGGGTCGCGGGAGCATGGCGCCGTTCTTGGACGCTACATCGATGAGCCGCTTAACGTCGGCGATCTCCGTCAATCGAGGCTTTCGGATCTCTTCCAAGGTCGTTCACTTTCGCCATCTAGCTACGGGCTAAATACTTAACAGGGAATAACTTACGCGGCGAGCAAAGCCCTAGACAGCAGGCGGCCGGATGCTGCTTCGCCACATCCGCACCCGCCGGCAAGTTGCTTAGTGTACCACAGAAATGCGCTCCACGCGAGCCGCAGATTGCCCGGATCAACATCTTGGCCCCCCGGCCCTTTAGTGCTCTTCCTTTTCGTGCGCGTATGCTCACTGCTCGGTAGAATGGGCATCGTACTTGGGCGGAATGCAACGCGCTGCCGAGCCAGGCTGCGAGGAGACAGGAGCGAAATGAAAAGCTACCGGAAGGAACTATGGTTCAATGCGCCGCAACGGCGGCAGATCATCCATATTACGCCGCAGATCGAGGCATGTCTGGGGGAGAGCGGCATCAAGGAGGGCTTGCTGCTGTGCAATGCTATGCACATCACGGCGAGCGTGTTCATCAATGACAACGAGTCAGGCCTGCACGCGGATTTCGAGCGCTGGCTGGAAGGGCTGGCGCCGGAGAAGCCGTATGATCAGTATGCCCACAACGGCTACGAAGACAATGCCGATGCCCATCTCAAGCGAACCATCATGGGGCGGGAAGTCATCGTGGCCATAACCGAGGGGCAGTTGGATTTCGGCCCGTGGGAGCAGATCTTCTATTACGAGCTGGATGGCCGGCGAAAGAAGCGGGTGCTCGTGAAGATCATCGGGGAGTAGGCGCCTCCCGGAAGATCAGATGTAGTACATCTCGGTGGGCGTGGCCTGCTGAAGCATGTCGCGAACGGTGACTTGCTCGAGGACTTCCTGAATCCGGCGCCCGAGCCGGCGCCACACGGGGGCGAGGCGCAGGGCCTCGCGGTCGGCCACAGGGAGCGGGTCGAGCACGGGGCCGTCGATGGCCTGGACAATATCGGCCGCAGTGATGGCTTCAGGGGGCCTGGTCAGCAGGTAGCCGCCCTGGGGACCTCGGATGCTGCGCACGATGCCGGCCCGCTTCAACTGAAGGAGAATGTGTACGAGGTACTTCTCCGGGATGTCGCGTTCCGCGGCAATGTCTGTGGCGGTGATAGGCCCATTGCTTCCGTGCTTGGCCGCCAGCTCGAGAATGGCCCGGCAGGCATACTCACAACGTGAGGAGATGTTCACGACAATCTCTCCCGTTTACGCAGTCCCTTTCCTAGCGTGAACACGATTGCGCCGCAGGAAAGTCCCAAGATCATGCTGGGCCGTTGCTGGGAGGCGCGGGCTATTGACGTTCCAAGCGATTGATGGCGCGGGCGGCCCGCCGCGCTTGTTGTGAACCGGGCTGGTCGTCAATGATGGCTTGGTAGGTCTCGATAGCGGCCGCAACATCACCGGCGCGCCGATAGGTGTCGCCAAGCTGGAGACGGACGTTGAGGTCGCCGGGCCGCAGGTTCATGGCGGTGATGAGGTGGCTCTCGGCCTCGTCGTAGCGCCCGAGCGATTGGAGCACATTGGCGAGGCCGATCTGCGCGGAGAAACTCTCGGGGGCGAGGTCGATAACGGCCTGGTATTCGACGAGGGCCGCGGCCGAGTGGCCGGTTCGCTGATAGTAGGTGGCGAGTGCGCGACGCGCGTCCACGGAGTCCGGGGCGGCGGCGGCCCACGTTTCGAGCATGGCGCCTTCTTGTTCGCCCATCCCGAGGCGTCTGTACAAGGAGGCGGCCATTGGATAGGCGGTGAGATCGCCGCCGCTCAATTGCATGAAGGTGCTGAGTTCGGCAAGGGCTTGGTCGTCGGCCCCGCTATGCGTGAGGGCCGAGGCCATGTAGAAGTGGGGAACGGGGTTGTCCGGGGATGCTTCCAGCCACCGGGCGTAGGTGTCGAGCTCCTCCTCGGTCATGCCAAGCGTGCGGTATAGCTTGGCCAGTGTCCGATAGGCCTTGTCGTTGTTGGGATTATTCTCGAGGGTGTTCTCGAGCAGGTTGCGGGCGGCCTCGTAATCGCCCAACTCGATTAGCTCCTGAGCCTTTGCGAGTGCTCGATCCCCTTTGCGAGGCTGCTCTTCCTCGGCGGGGTCGGCGTCGGAAGTCTGGCCGTCTTCCTGCTCTTTGCGCGCCCGTGCCGAGGAGGCGTTTCTCTTGCCCTTCCCGCCGGGACGCCCGGCGTCGACATCGTCCAAGTCGTCGTCGGAACGCCGTCCGGCGCGCGCCATCATGGCCTCGATTAGGCTTTCCACTGGGAAGTCTTCGGCAGGGCCGGCTGCCTCCTCAGTGGCTTCGGCGGAGCCGGCTTCCGCGGCGGAGTGCGCTGTCTCGCTTGTGGGATCCCCCGCCTTTGTTGGGGCGTCGGCGGATTTCGCGCCGTGGAGATAGGCTGCGTGGAGTGCAATCAGCACGGCGAAGAGCGCAATCGCCGCGAAGGCCAATTTGGTGAGGTTCACGGAGAAAGTCTCTCTTGTGTGCGCTGGGTTGAGGCGCTTGGCTACGGCCATCTAGACTACGCAGAGATCATACGCGAGGCGAATGAGGAGGTTCCATGTCGTTCATTGAGTATCCGATGCAGGCGGTGGCCCCAACCGTGGCGGCCCTTCTTGATGTGCCGGCCCCGGCGGCGGCCGAAGCGCCGTCGATCGCGCCGGCTGTGAATGAGTTGGCGGGGGTCGAGCACGTTGCGGTATTGGGCGTGGACGCTTTGGGTGTTGCTATCTGGCGGCATTGGCGGGAGCGGATGCCGTTTTTCTCGGCCTTGGCAGAGCGGCGTCTGGCCTTGTTGCGTTCGGTCCTTCCCAGCAAGACGCCTGTCAACTTCGGCTGCATGGTTACGGGAGCGGGCCCCGAGGGACACGGCGTCCGCAAACGGGAGGATGACTTCGCGTGTGAAACGCTGTTTGATGTGTTGCGCAAACGGGGAAGGCGCAGCGCTGGGCTCGGGCGCAAGGGCAAGACGGGCAATGAACTCCTCGGCCGTTATGCCGACGTGTCGGCCGCGGGGCTTGCGGAAGATGAGGAACAGCTTGAGCGCATCTTTGTCAGCGTGTTGGCGAGGCATCGCCCGCACTTCCTAATCGCCCAGTATCTGCACACGGACGACGTCTTCCACGCCCACGGGCTGTTTTCGGATGAAGCGGGGGACGCCGTGGCCGCGGGGGACGCCTGGTTATCGCGGCGCGTGCCGGGGCTGCTGGCATCAGGCTACGGGGTGTTGGTCTTGGCGGACCACGGGCAGCACGAGGTCATCGAGGAGGATGGCTCCGTGCACGGAAAGCACGGCAGCGATAGCGATGACGACTGCCTGACGCCACTGACGTGGATCCGCTAGCGCCCTTGCCGCGTGGTTGTGTGCGCTACGCGGGCTCGTCGTCCGCCGTGGATTCTTCGGAGCGCGCCTTTACGCCGATGGCGTGCTTCGAGGGTAGGTAGGCGCCGCCGGACACGATAAGTTTCATAGCTTCCTCGACGCTGACATCGAGGATGGTGATGTCTTCGGGCGGCAGGTACACGAGGTACCCGGAAGTCGGATTCGGCGTAGTGGGCACAAACACGGCCACGAGTTTCCTACCGGTTGTCTTCTGGACGATCCCCTGCTCGGCCGATGTGACGAAGGCGAGGGCGATCATGCCCTCGCGAGGGTATTCGATGAGGCACGTGTATTGGAATACGGTGCCTTCGCGGGACACGAAGACGTCGCGGATTTGCTGGACGGCGCGGTAGACTCTGCTGATCAGGGGGATGCGGTCCAGGATACGCTCGCCAAAGGCGATGATCCTGCGTCCAATGAGGTATCGGGCCAAGATCCCGGTGCCGAGGAATAGGGCGATGGCCGTCATGAAGCCCATCCCCGGATAGGTCTCAAAGAGGGGTGCGGCGATACTGAGCCAGTCGACTCGTTCGCAAAAGGCCTGGATGGCTTCGAAGACGGTCTTGAACGCCTTATCGAGTCCGATGCCCAGGTTCTTGATGACAACCCACGACACCCAGATGGTGATAATAAGCGGCACCCACACGAGGAGGCCTGTGACAAAATAGCGCCATACGGGAGCCCAAACCTGGCTCAGAAATCCAAGAAAGCCTCTTCTCCTTGTCATTTCAGTCCTTATTCTGTCTGGCCCGAGCCACCCTCGGCCGGAGTGACCTGGGGGGAAACGTCGAGCCGGATCTTGTCGATTCGGCTGGGGGTGCCTTCGATAACGGTTATCAGGAAACGTCCATGGGTGAGTGATTCGCCGGGGGCGGGCACTCGCCCGGTCAGATGCATAAGCCAGCCGCCGACGGTTTCCACTTCTTCGTCGGAGACGGCCGTTCCCAGCGCTTCGGCGAGGTCTTCAAGGGGTGTGCGCGCCTCGACAATGTAGGCGTTGGGGCCTACGCGCTGAATGCTGCGCGTTTCTTCATCGTGCTCATCTTGGATATCACCGAAGATCTCCTCGAGGATATCCTCGATGGTGATGAGCCCATCGGTGCCGCCGTACTCGTCCGTGACGATGGCCATGTGCTCCTTCTTGTCCTTGAGGAGCTGGAAGAGGTCGTCTAGCGTCATGGTGTCGGGCACGTGGATGACCTCGGTAACAAACCGGTGGATGTCTTGGTTTTGGACGTCGGCATCGACGAGAAGATCGTAGGCATTAACCTTTCCGATGACCTCGTCAATTGATTCACGGTAGATGGGGATGCGGGTATACCCGGTTTCTTGGAAGAGGGCGAGAAGCTCGTCACGCTCCGCTGTATCGGGCAGGGCGCGGACGTGAATGCGGGGCACCATAACCTCTTTGGCGAGGGTGCTCTGCAGGTCCATCACGGAGTGGATCATCTCTTGTTCCTCGCGTTCGATGGTGCCCGTATCGGCGCCCTCGTCGATGAGCACGCGCAGGTCTTCGAGGGAGGACATAAGCGAGCTTACCTGGGGCTCCTCGCCGCCGAACAGCCGCAAGAGGAGGCGGGTGGCGTGGGTCACGGGCCAAGCGACGGGGGCGAGGGCTATCTGGAAGAACCGCACGACGGGGAACAGAGCAAGAGCAAGCCGGTTGGGATGGATTCGAAATATGCTTTTGGGAATGATCTCGGAGAAAACAAGCAGGACAGGGGTGACGATCAGCGTGGACACGAGATCGGTAGCCAGTCCCGCATTGGCCTCGGGAAAGAGGGCTTGAACGGACACGGTGACGGTTATGGTGCTGATGACGACGGCTATATTCGTGCCGATGAGCAGGGAGGTCAGCAGGAGGTCCGGGCGTTCGATGCATTTCAATAGGCGTGCGGCGCGGCTGTTGCGCTCCTCTTCAGCCAGGAATCGAATCCGAATGGGATTACAGGAGACCAATCCGGTTTCGTAGCCCGCAAAGAGGGCTTGAGCGAGTACGGCCAGCGCCCATATCGCTAGGGCGGGGAGCAAGGCCATCATGTCTCCTCCCTCCCGCGGCGTTCGTGAATCTCGATGCGGACGGCCTCGGCCCGCTTCCCATCGACTTCTTCGACGGTGAACCGAGCCCCCGAATGCTCGATAGTGTCCCCGGTTTCAGGGACCTTATCGGTCTGATTCATGAGGAAGCCCGCAACGGTTTCGTGCTCCTCGTCTTCGACTTTGAGTCCTATGAGCTGGTTGAGTTCATCCAAGGGGAGGTTTCCCGCGACGCGGTACACGCCGTCCGCGACACGCGCGTAGGGGGGCGCCTCCTCTTTGCCGTCGTCCTTTATGTCTCCGACCACTTCCTCGAGGG
Organism: Candidatus Hydrogenedentota bacterium; assembly: GCA_963674865.2. GTDB lineage: Bacteria > Hydrogenedentota > Hydrogenedentia > Hydrogenedentales > SLHB01. Next base: position 94,457 of record CAXXYE010000009.1, on the reverse strand, counting down.
CGTCCTGGAGTGTGACGATGCCCTCGGTGCCGCCAAATTCGTCAACCACGACGGCCAGATGGGTGCGCAAGCGCTGCGCATTCCTGACAAACTGCTGGACGCTCGTGGTCTCGGGCACAAAGTGGGGAGGGCGGACGAATTGTATGATGGGCTGGTCGAGTTTGCCCTCGGAACACGTAGGAAGCAGGTCCTTGGCGAATAGCAGGCCGGTGATGTGGTCCAAGTCGCCGTCGTACACGGGGATGCGGGAAAATCCCTCTTCGCGGAAGAGTTCGAGGGCTTCTCGCGCGCTAGCGTCGTCACCGATGGCGACCACATCGGGGCGCGGGATGAGGATCTCCCGAACGGTGACGTCGTGAAATTCGAGTATACGGCGAATCATTTGTCGCTCCTCTTCTTCAATGACGGCGCTTGGCTCGCCATTGTCGAAGAGGGACTTGAGTTCGTCGTCGGTGATGAAGGGCGCGGCGCGGAGTTCGTGGAACCTTGATACGCGGAAAATGGCGTCGGTGACGGCGAGCAGGCCATTCCGAATAGGGGAAAGCGCGTGATCCGCGGCTACCAGAGGGAGAACGGCGAGGCGCGCGTAGGCTTCGCGTGCGCGGACGGCGAAGACCTTGGGCGTGATCTCGCCGAAGAAAACGAGTATGGCGGTGCAAAGCAGGACCGCAGTCGCGTAGGCGAGAGCGGGACTCAATTCAAAACGATTCTCGAGGAGATTCATCACGCGCGCTCCAAGCAGGACGCCGATGAGGATGTTGACGATCATGTTGCCGACGAGGATGGTGGTGAGAAACCTGCCGGGACGATCCATCATTTTGGTTACGAGACGCAAGGTATAATGCGGCGAAGTGCGCATGGTGCGAAGCCGCGGCTTGTGAATGGCCAAGAAGGCCGTCTCGGACGAAGAGAAGAACGCCGAGAAGGCAAGCAACACGACTGCGGCGGCCAGCACCGGTACGGGAAGATAGTCCGTCCACGGGAGGACCTCAGGGACGTCTGTGGCCGCGATAGACGGCTCAGAAAACAGACACTCGGCAATCACCAAGGCCAGGCAAACCCCGAGGATGGCTAGACACGCCCGTGTGCGACGATTCCGTCTTCTACATGGGCAACTACTGTCGTCGTCCAAGTTTGCTGGACCTCCGCCTCGTGCGTCCCGTGAGCCTCATTTAGGCTTGCGCCTTGGGGTCGGTTCGCCACGCGGCCTGTGTGGTGATATGCAGATAATGGGCCTGTTTGGCAATCATTCGAGCGCGTTGTGCTGCGTCGTCGTGCTTATGACCTAGTAGGTGGAGCAGGCCATGGCAAAACAACAGGCGTACCTCGGCTCGCATGGCCCGGCGATCGTCGCGACAGTTCCGGGCGACGGTCTCAAGGGAGATGACGATGTCGCCGAGGACCATGAGCCCCTTCGCGACGGGGCCGGTCTGGCCGAAGGAGAGCACGTCGGTTGGGCAGTCTTCCTGCCGGTAACGTTGGTTCAGAGCCTGGATGAACGGGTCATCGCACAAGAGGACGCTGAGTTCGACATCATGTTTGACGCCCTCTCCTTCGCATATGTGCCGGGCAAGGGCTTGCAGCACATCGCGGCGGTAGAGGCGCTTCCACGCCGAGTCGTTTCGCAGGTCCAGATGAACGTCCATCACTCTTGCACTCCGGGCATGCGCACTACGTTGTCCACTTTCTTCTGAGTTACGCTGTCGGGGTAGGCGACACGCGTGTGTAATCCTGTCACCACCCGTCGTGTAACCACATCCGCGATGGTATCGAGTTCTTTGAGCGTAAGCCGGCACTCATCGAACTGACGATCGGTGGAGCGGGCCGCGATGATCTTGTCGACGAACTCGCGGACGCGTTCCTGGTTTGGATTCTTCATTGATCGTACACCGGATTCGACGGCGTCGCAAATCATGAGGATGGCCGTCTCGGGTCTCTGCGGCTTGGGGCCGGGATAGCGGAAGTCGGCTTCGTCGACATCGCCGTGCTTCTGCTGTTCGCGGGCCTGCTGGTAGAAGAAGCTGATGAGGCCCGTTCCGTGGTGCTCAAGGATGCCGTCGACGATGGGTTTGGGGAGGTGAAAGTCGCGAGCCATTTGCGCGCCGGCGGCCACGTGTGCACGGATAGCTCGTGCGCTCAGGCGAGGCGGGAGGTCGTCGTGGATGTTCTCGCCGGTTTGATTCTCGCTGAAGTACTCGGGACGCTGGAGTTTGCCGATGTCGTGGTAGTAGGCGCAAACCCTTGCCAGCAGTCCGTTTGCCCCGATGGCCTCCGCCGCGGCCTCGGCCAATTGCCCGAGCATGAGGCTGTGGGCGTACGTGCCGGGTACCTCGATGGCGAGTTGGCCAAGTACCTCGTTGTTGAGGTCGGAATACTCGAGTAGCTGAATGTCCGTTGTTATGCCGAACAGCCGTTCGAGGGGCGAGAGTAGGCCGGGGACGATGAACATGCAGGCGCCGCCGTTCAAGGCGATCAGCGCAAGCCGGTGGAGTGCCCTCTCGCTGAAGAGCGAGTCGGTGGCGAGAGTTACGGCGATTACGGCGAGGAGGCCGGCGATGGTTGCTTTGCCCGCGGCACCGGCCATATCGCCGCGCCGGCGCACGACGAATATGCTCAGGGCGCCCGCGAAGGCCATGGTGCATCCCACGACAAAAACGTTCCAGTCGTAGTTGTATTGGATGGATAGGAGGGCGACGGCTACCAGGCTGACGACGCAAGCCAGGCGGACGTTGAGGAGGATGGCAAGGAGAATAGCCACGGCGGTGACAGGTACGGCAAAGCCGGAAGGGTCGAAGTAGGAGACGACGCGGCCTACAAGGAGAGCAGCGCACAAGATGAGGAGAACGACATAGAGGTCGCGTCCCCGGGCGCTTCCTTCAATGGTATAGAGGGGCACGGCGCGGAGGAGATAGATAAGCGCCAGGCTGACGAAGATCGCGTGGGCGGCAACCGTGGCGAGCATGTTGAAAGCAGGTTTCTGCCCGCCGTAAAGCTCGTCGTAGTAAGTCTTTACATCGGAGATTGACTGTTGGGTCCAGCGTTCACCGCGCCTCTGAATGGGCTCAAAGGGCTCGATCTTCTTCATGCGGGGCTCAACGGCCGAGCGTGCGTTCTCTACCTCCCGCGCTGTGGGCACTTCAGCAAAGACCAGGGTATCGGTCATTTCGGTTTCGGCGATTTGAAGGGCGGCGCTCGCGAGGTCGGCCATGTCGATGGCGGCAGCGCGGTTCACGGGCGGAGCCTTCTGCAATTCCTCGACGATGCGGCTGCGAAGCAGTTCGCGCGCTTGTTCGGGTTGCGGAACGTCGTTTAGGGGCAGTTCTTGGCTGAGTGTAAGGTCGCCGACCGGCCTGTCAAGGTCCCGGAGAATGACGATGGTGCTCGGGTCTCCTTCGCGGGCGGCTTTCACCGACTCGGCCGAGAGGACGCCGAAGGTAAGGACAAACTCCACGCTGTCTTTAACGACTTGTTCGAGTATCGGTGCGTAGGCGAACTCGATCGGGCTGACTTCGGGCTCGAGAAGCTCCTTGAGTGCCGGCCGCGCTGCCGGGGCCGTCTGCCCTTCGGCCAACGGTTCGAACTGAGGTTTGGGCGTAGAGGTGGGTGTGGGCAGCAGCCACACGACGAGGGCGGCTTCGCTGACGTCTTGAAACTCCGTGCGCTCCTTGAGTTTGGATGCCACGGAGGTGACGGCCTTCCTCACGAGGGCATCGTAGTCCTGGTCGGAGGTGGAGTGTTCCAGCACGCCACGGATGGCGAGGTCGACGTCCTCGCGGGTTTCGCGCAGGGCGTCGATTCGATCCTGTACCGCGCGTAGCCGCGCTTGGACATGCTCGTTGTCCACGGCGTATCGCTTGGGCACCTTGGCCGCGGCGGCGTCTCTTGCTTCGCGCGTGGCCTGGAGGTCCTCCGTCTCGAAGCGGAATTCCGCCTGAATGGCCTCCCGTGCGAAATCGCCTGGCGTGACGTTGAGGTCGAGTTGGCCGTCTCCGCCCTTCGTTGGGTACTTGGTGAGGCAGGCCAGAAGCACCGCGAACGCCAAAACCACGACGAGGCGTTGGAGGCGCGTCATTTGGATCGCCATGGGACTCAAGGGTTTAGGCGACTCGGGGCGGCGCCCCGCGCGCTTCTTTGCGGACTTGCGGCGCAGCATGATTAGTTTGCCTGTGTCCCTGACTCGGGCTCGTGGCCAGGCCCTTCATCGGCCTCGTAGGCATCGACGATGCGCTGTACGAGGGGATGGCGCACCACGTCCTCCTTGGTCAGGGTTACCATGGCTACCCCTTTGGTGTTGCGCAGAACCCGCCGTGCCTCGACCATGCCGGACTTGGTGCCCTTTGGGAGGTCGACCTGGGTGATGTCGCCGGTGATAATGCCACGCGCATTCCTACCGAGGCGGGTGAGGAACATCTTCATCTGCTCGGAGGTGGTGTTTTGGGCCTCGTCGAGTATGACGAAGGCGTGGTCAAGAGTACGGCCGCGCATGAAAGCGAGAGGAGCGACCTCAATCTTCTCTCTCTCGAGGAATATGCGGACGCGATCCACGTCGACCATGGAATAGAGAGCATCGTATAGCGGTCTCAGATAAGGGTTTACCTTCTCTTTGAGATCGCCGGGCAAAAAGCCGAGATTCTCACCCGCCTCGACGGCGGGGCGGGTGAGAATGAGTCGGTTGACTTCTTTGTTGAGAAGGGCGGAGACGGCGGCGGCCATGGCAAGGTAGGTCTTGCCGGTGCCCGCCGGCCCTATCACGAGGGTGACGGGTGCGCCGCGAATGGCCTCCAGGTATTCCTTCTGCCCGCGTGTCCGCGGTTTGATGCGTATATCGCTTCGGAGCGCCTCGGGGGTCTGGCCGATGACGTCGCCGAGGTCGTGCACGCCGCGCCCCCGGGCTTCCTGAAGGCCGTACATGAGGTCGGCGATAGTGGGCGTGTGGCCGTTGCGCACCGCGACAAGGAGTTCGTCCAGAAGGTCGCCCACCATGGCGGTGTCGGCTTCGTCTCCGATAACCATAACTTTGGCGCCCCGGTCCACGATATGAACGGGGGTCTCCCTCTGAATGCGCTTACGGAGTTCGCCGTTTCTACCGAGAAGCTTAATGGCCTCTTCGTGATTGTTCAGTTGGATCTCGTACGTCAGGTCTAAAACGCAGTCCTTCTATTGGCCGCTGGGCGTGCTTTGCCCGGGAGAAACGTCCGGTTCAATGCGGTAGATGGTCTCGCCTTCTCGAACGCGGTTCTTGCTGCGGCGCACTTCCGCCTCCATCTCGACGGGGTCGTTGACCAAGTGGTCGACGCGTTGCCGAAGTTCGGATTCGCGCTTCTGGAGCATTTGTAGCCGTTCCCCGTCACGGCGCAAGGTGTCCTGGCTCTCTTGGAACTCGATATACCGGGAGCGGAGGTCACGGCGCTGGGCGTAAAACGCCGCAAGCGCCGCAACGCCCAGGACGGCGGCCAGGTACCAAACGGTTCGCCTCTCGAACATTTGGACCTATCTCACCCCGATGCGGGACACCGCTGCATTTGCGGCCTTGGCATCACCGGATGTTGTAGAAGGCGTCGAGGCCGAGAAATTCGGCCTGGCTGCCCAGTTCTTCCTCGATACGGAGAAGTTGATTGTATTTCGCGATGCGGTCGCTGCGCGACGCGGACCCGGTCTTGATCTGTCCGGCATTGGTTGCGACGGCGATGTCGGCAATGGTGGCGTCTTCGGTTTCGCCGCTCCGATGGGACACGACGGTGGTGTATCCCGCGCGATGGGCCATCTGAATGGCATCGAGCGTTTCGGTGAGCGTGCCGATTTGATTGACCTTAATGAGAATGGAGTTGGCAACGCCTTCTTTGATGCCCTTCGCGAGGTAGTCGGTATTGGTGACGAAGAGGTCATCGCCGACAAGTTGGATCTTGCTTCCAAGGCGGTCCGTCATCTGCTTCCAGCCGGCCCAGTCGTTCTCGGCCATGCCGTCTTCGATGGAGATGATGGGATAGTTCTCAACCCAATCGGCCCAGAAATCGACCATGGCCTTTGCGGATTTCTGCGGTTTCTCCTCGGCTTCGAGCACGTACTTTTTGTTCTTGTAGAACTCGCTTGAAGCCGGGTCGAGGGCGATCCAGGCATCCTTGCCGGCCTTGTATCCGGCAGCCTTGATGGCCTTGAGTATGGCTTCGATAGCCTCGACGTTGGAACCTAGGCTTGGGGCGAAGCCGCCTTCGTCGCCAACGGCGGTGTTGAGGCCCTGGTCTTTCAGGACGGCTTTGAGGGCATGGAAGATCTCGGCGCCCATACGCAGGGCGTCCCGGAAGGTCTTGGCGCCGGCAGGCATCACCATAAATTCCTGCACGTCCACGTTGTTGTCGGCGTGAGCGCCGCCATTGAGGATATTCATCATGGGTACGGGCAAGATGTGGGCGTTGACGCCGCCGATGTAGCGATACAGTGGGACTTCGAGGGTCTGTGCGGCGGCCTTCGCCGTGGCAAGTGAGACGCCGAGGATAGCGTTGGCGCCGAGTTTAGCTTTGTTCTTTGTGCCGTCGAGGGAGCACATGAAGCCGTCGATCTCGCGTTGCTCGAGGGCGTCCATGCCCAGCAATTCCTGGGCGATAATCGTGTTGACGTTCTCGACGGCCTTCTGCACGCCCTTCCCGAGGAAGCGCTTGGGATTTTTGTCACGGAGTTCAATAGCCTCGTTTTCGCCGGTCGATGCTCCGGAGGGCACGGCGGCCCGTCCAACCATCCCGCTGGCTAGGTAGACGTCTACTTCGACCGTGGGATTCCCGCGCGAATCTAAGATCTCTCGTGCTTGGATACCGGTTATTCTCGTCATGATGTGCGTTTCTCCTTCTCTTATAGTGTACCGCACCCTATCTTGCAGGGCAACCACAATGCAGCGCGACTCACTCCTTCCATGGAAAGAGAAAGTCGCGGAATCCTCGGTCGAGATACTCGTCGTATTCTTCGCGCGCCCGCGCGGCTCGCGTGTCGCGTGCGGCGGAAAGGGTGTTTATGTGCTCTGTATCGGTGGCCTGTTGCTGCGCTGCCGCACGGGCGTCGTACTTGCGGGCGAGCAATTCGTATGCGCAGGATACAATGACGATGGCCAGAGCGGCGTAAAGAAAGAAGAAGAGGGGCGGCAGGAGGATCATGGCGCCCAATGCCAGCATGGTGAGCGCCAGTCCAACGGTGAGGAGCAGGTTGTCGAGTACGAGCATGGCCGTCAATCTGAGGGTGGTGCGAACGCCCGCCCGCTTCTGTACAAGGGTCGGTATCACCAGTAGCGCGTTCAGTGCGAGGAACGCGAGGCACCACAGGGCGAGGGTGCTCAGGCCATATCCGAGCCAGGGGACGGACGCCCGAAGTCTGCTGGCATAGAACCATGCGCTGCTCGTCAGGGCGATGGCGGCGATCCCGTAGATGAGGCCCAATCCTATGGCGCGTCGCCAGTAGAGGCGGATGCCTTCAAACAAGGTGCGGAGTGAGCCGTCGTGGGTGTCGATGATTTCTTTCACCATGTGGGCCATTCCGGCCGCCATCACGGGCATGACCGCGCAGAAGGCCAGGAATAGCAGGGGCGCCGCGAAGAGGGTGATGAGAACGGCGTCGTGGGTCATGTATGCGGCGGCGCCGAACATCAGGGGCAAGGCAACCGAGACGGATACCACCAGATTCGCCAGGAGTAGTTTGCCGGCGTGGTCATAGGTGACCCAGAATGCCATTCGGAGCGCGCGTCCCAGCATATTCGATTAGAAGACGATGCGGACCCGGCTCCGCTTGCGGAGTTCGCCCACCCACTTGTTGTAGCGTTCTTCTGCGGCTTCGTCGCGGAGCCGTGGCTCGATGTCCTGGCGAACTTCCTGGAAGGGACGCACCCCGCCCTCTTCTTTTTTCTCGACTTTGAGCAAGTGGAGACCTCCCTCGGTCTCGACGATTGAGCTGATGCCATCGACGGGAAGGGCGAAGGCCGCCTCTTCGAGTGCGGGTTTGAGGTCGCCGTGGGCAATCCATCCAATGACGCCCCCGTTCTCGGCGCCGGGTGCTTGTGAATGGCTCCGGGCTAGTTCGGTGAAATCAGCGCCAGCGACGATTTCCTCTTTGAGTTTCTCGAGCGCCGAACGGGCCGCTGTGCGCTCGTGCGGATCGTCGCGTGCGGCGAGGAAGATCTGCCGACACCACACCCGCTCGGGTCTTGAGAACTCGGACTTGTGCTCCTCGTAGTACTTTAAGACGTCAGCTTCAGAGATGACGGCATCTCTGGCGAATTGTCTCCGTTTGGCCATGGCCATATTCGTGGCGAGCAGTTGTTTGCGGTGACGTTCACGCAGGTCAGCCACGGTGAGCCCGGCTCGGTCGAGTTCACGGAGAAATTCCTCCGTGGAAGTGAATCCCTGCTTGATGGTGTCGATGTGTTGCTCGATAGCTTCGTCTTCGACTTCGTAGCCGGCAAGCAGGGCCTCGCGGAGTAGAATCTTGGCCTCGATAGCTTGGTCGAGCGCTTCGCGCATCAGCGCGTCGGCCTTGCGGCCAAGCTCCTCCCCCGACGCTCCGGCCATGCGGAGTTGGTTGATCTCCGGGGCAACGGCGTCGAGGATGTCGCTTTGCAGTATGACTTCCTTATCAACGGTGGCCAGGATTCTATCGACCACCTCTGCCGCAACCGGCCGGACGAATAGAGCGACGGCGAACACGATCGCCTGTGTTAGAAACCGAGTCTTGCTCATAGGATTCTTGCCCTCGTGCGTCGTTGGTTATTCAGGCCTCGTGTGCCGTGCGAAACAGGGCCACGCTGCCCTAGCCCGTGACTCGCAGGATAGCATAGGCCGGCGCGCCAAACAAAGAAGAAGCGCGGTTTCACGGGCACGTCTGGAGCCAAGGCGATGAAGCCTGGGGAAGCCTATCTTAACGGGTCCTTCTAGACCAGGGGCATTCCAGCTCGCTACCACACTAACGTGCCCCTTCAGAAAGACTGCTCGGCGCAGTTTCTGCCGGAAGCCAAGCTTGCGCGGGTAGGGTCGATGACCTGACGGCAGGCCGCGAAAAGGGCCCAGAAAATTTTTTTCGTTTTTTTGTTGACATCGGCAGATTTGCGTGGTATAGTTCGCCGCTCGTTGCGACGATCACTGGTCGTCGCGGTGGAGAGAGGCCCGGCGAGGGGTTGACAAGCCCACCGGCCGGGTGCTAAGATCCTAACTTGGGTGGCTGCGCAACAGTCAGCCTAGCGAAGGGTACAACGTCCCCCGGCACGATTGCAGCGCGTGCGTGGCAAGGGTGCCGGGGTAATTGTCGCCCAGAGAACGAACGCTCTTTGAAAATTGAATACGGTGCATGTCACACAGTGAACACTGTGTGCAAGGTTCTGTTTGGGGCATGTCCCCAAACGTACCCCCCAAATCGCCGGTTTCCCGCCTTGGCGGGATATCGGTTTTGACGATTCCTTTTCTTATTGAAGGGAATCAAACTCGCCTATGATACGGCCCGGTGTAAGCCGGGCAGTATTCAGGTTTTATCGGAGAGTTTGATCCTGGCTCAGAACGAACGCTGGCGGCAGGCTTCATACATGCAAGTCGCGCGATTAAAGCCCCTTCGGGGGTGTATAAAGCGGCGAACGGGTGAGTAACAGGTGGATGATCTACCTTCCGGAGGGGGACAACGGCTGGAAACGGCCGCTAATACCGCGTACGCCTGCGGGGAACAATCCCTGTAGGGAAAGGCGCTTTCGGGCGTCGCCGGAAGATGAGTCCGCCCCCCATTAGCTAGTTGGCGGGATAATAGCCCACCAAGGCAACGATGGGTAGCCGAGCTGAGAGGTTGATCGGCCACACTGGGACTGAGACACGGCCCAGACACCTACGGGTGGCAGCAGTAGGGAATATTGGACAATGGGCGCAAGCCTGATCCAGCCATGCCGCGTGGATGATGAAGGCCTTCGGGTCGTAAAGTCCTTTTCTGAGGGAAGAACCGCTTGCGCAGGAAATGGCGCAAGTCTGACGTTACCTCAGGAATAAGCAACGGCCAACTCCGTGCCAGCAGCCGCGGTAATACGGAGGTTGCGAGCGTTGTTCGGAATAACTGGGCGTAAAGGGAGCGCAGGCGGCTCGGTAAGTCTGAAGTGAAATCCCGGGGCTCAACCCCGGACGTGCTTTGGATACTGCCGGACTTGAGTACGCGAGAGGAGAGCGGAATTCCAGGTGTAGCGGTGAAATGCGTAGATATCTGGAGGAACACCGGTGGCGAAAGCGGCTCTCTGGCGCGAGACTGACGCTGAGGCTCGAAAGCGTGGGTAGCGAACGGGATTAGATACCCCGGTAGTCCACGCCGTAAACGTTGTGCACTAGGTGTAGGAGGTATCGACCCCTTCTGTGCCGCAGCTAACGCATTAAGTGCACCGCCTGGGGAGTACGCCCGCAAGGGTGAAACTCAAAGGAATTGACGGGGGCCCGCACAAGCGGTGGAGCATGTGGTTTAATTCGAGGCAACGCGAAGAACCTTACCCAGGCTTGACATCCCGGGACAGCCTAGGAAACTAGGTCTTCCCTTCGGGGACCCGGTGACAGGTGTTGCATGGCTGTCGTCAGCTCGTGTCGTGAGATGTTGGGTTAAGTCCCGCAACGAGCGCAACCCTTGTCCCTAGTTACCAGCGGTTCGGCCGGGCACTCTAGGGAGACTGCCGGTGATAAGCCGGAGGAAGGTGGGGATGAGGTCAAGTCATCACGGCCCTTACGCCTGGGGCTACACACGTGCTACAATGGCCGGTACAGTGGGCTGCAATACCGCGAGGTGGAGCCAATCCCCAAAGCCGGTCTCAGTTCGGATTGGAGTCTGCAACTCGACTCCATGAAGTCGGAATCGCTAGTAATCGCGTATCAGCAACGACGCGGTGAATACGTTCCCGGGCCTTGTACACACCGCCCGTCACATGACCCGAGTCGGGTGCACCCGAAGTCACTGGCCTAACCCGCAAGGGAGGGAGGTGCCGAAGGTGTGCTTGGTAAGGGGGATGAAGTCGTAACAAGGTAGCCGTATCGGAAGGTGCGGCTGGATCACCTCCTTTCTAAGGAGTATCAAGAGGCGACGATTTTCGTCGCCCAGGTCGATCGCACAGTGTTTGCGACGTGCACCGTATTCAAGGTTCAAAGGGCGCTCGGGCTCGGGCGGCCGGGACGTGGGCCCGTAGCTCAGTTGGTTAGAGCGCACGCCTGATAAGCGTGAGGTCGGTAGTTCGATTCTACTCGGGCCCACCAAGCAATCCTCGTTTGGCGCGCGAGCGCCGCGGGTGCGAAATGCGCCGGGGATGTAGCTCAGTTGGGAGAGCGCCGGCTTTGCAAGCCGGAGGTCGACGGTTCGATCCCGTTCATCTCCACCAGGCGTGACGAATGAGTTGATACCACGCGTAAGCGTGTAGGCTGGTTGCCGGTTTCGGCAACAGAGCCAGTTCTTTGACAGTTGAATGCAAGGGTAACCGAGAAGCATGTCTATTAGAAGTGTCTAGAATTACTCGAAATCTCACCCTCATTGTAGGGTGTGGATCGGTTTTTCGGCCAAGCTAGTAAGGGCGTGCGGTGGATGCCTTGGCACCAAGAGGCGATGAAGGACGTAGCTACCTGCGATAAGCCACGGTCTGCTGGAAGCAAGCTACCCGTGGATGTCCGAATGGGGTAACCCTACCTGGCAAACCCAGGTAATCTCTGGCTGAATGCATAGGTCAGGGAGGCCAACCGAGGGAATTGAAACATCTTAGTACCTCGAGGAAAGGAAAGCAATTTGCGACTCCGTTAGTAGTGGCGAGCGAACGCGGAATAGCCCAAACCGCAAGTACGTGATAGGCCGTATCCGTTGTGCTTGCGGGGTTGCGGGCCGTATTTTCAGGGCCATACGGAGCCCTGGGGAGGTTACAAAGCTGTTCTCTAGCTGAACACCGCTGGATAAGCGGGACCGTAGCGGGTGATAGTCCCGTAGGCGAAAGGGAGCAGCCCTCCTTAATACGTGCCCAAGTAGCGCGGGTCACGTGGAACCCCGCGTGAATCTGGGAGGCCCATCTCCTAAGGCTAAGTACTACTTGGTGACCGATAGTGAACTAGTACCGTGAGGGAAAGGTGAAAAGTACCCCGGAAGGGGAGTGAAATAGTACCTGAAACCGCATGCCTACAATCAGTGGGAGGACAGTGGTCTTCGGACCCGTCTGACCGCGTGCCTTTTGCATAATGAGCCGGCGAGTTACTCTGTGTAGCAAGGTGAAGGGCCTTTGGTCCATAGCCGAAGCGAAAGCGAGTCTTAATAGGGCGTAGAGTTGCACGGAGTAGACCCGAAACCGAGTGATCTATCCATGGCCAGCGTAAAGTTCCTGTAAAAGGGAATGGAGGCGCGAACCAGTGTCGGTTGAAAACGGCTTGGAGGAGCTGTGGATAGGGGTGAAAGGCCAATCAAACTCGGCAATAGCTGGTTCTCCCCGAAATAGTTTTAGGACTAGCGTCGTGTGGTAGCACGTGGGGGTAGAGCACTGAATGGGCTAGGGGTCTTACCAGATTACCGAACCCAATCAAACTCCGAATACCGCGTGTGGAATCACGGCAGTCAGACTGCGGGGGATAAGCTCCGTGGTCAAGAGGGAAACAGCCCAGATCGTCAGCTAAGGTCCCTAAATCGAGCTAAGTGGCAAAGGATGTGTAATTGCCCAGACAACCAGGATGTTGGCTTAGAAGCAGCCATTCATTTAAAGAGTGCGTAACAGCTCACTGGTCAAGTGATTATGCGCCGAAAATGTAACGGGGCTAAGCTCGATACCGAAGCTACGGCTTGCGATTGACTTCGGTTGATCGCAGGGGTAGGGGAGCGTTCCATGCAGGGTTGAAGCGTGACCGTAAGGACGCGTGGACCGCATGGAAGTGATCATGCCGGCATCAGTAACGAAAAAACAGGTGAGAAACCTGTTCGCCGAAAATCCAAGGTTTCCCGGGGAAGGTTAATCCGCCCGGGGTTAGTCGGATCCTAAGCCGAGGCCGAAAGGCGTAGGCGATGGGAAACAGGCACAAAGATTCCTGTACCACCGTGTAACCGCTTGAGCGATTGGGGTGACGCAGGAGGATAGGGCACCCGGTAAACGGTCCCCGTAAGGGGCTCTTCCGGGCTAAGCGTGTGGGAGGCAGCCTTGGCAAATCCGGGCTGCATAACTCTGAGGCGTTAAGGGACGTGGATCCTTCGGGTGAAGCGGATTGCTTGATTCCATACTGCCAAGAAAGAACCTCTAGCGAGGTTGCAGGTGTCCGTACTCTAAACCAACACAGGTGGATGTGAAGAGGATTCTAAGGCGCTCGGGAGAACCCTCCTTAAGGAACTCGACCAATTGGCCCCGTAACTTCGGAAGAAGGGGTGCTCTTGCCGGTGAAGGATTTACTCCGTAAGCTGGCGGGAGTCGCAGTGAATTGGCTCAGGCGACTGTTTACTAAAAACATAGGTCTCTGCAAAGTCGCAAGACGACGTATAGGGACTGACGCCTGCCCAATGCCGGAAGGTTAACGGGAGGAGTCAATCCGCCTTTGGCGGAGGCAGCTCTGAACTGAAGCCCCGGTTAATGGCGGCCGTAACTATAACGGTCCTAAGGTAGCGAAATTCCTTGTCGGGTAAGTTCCGACCTGCACGAATGGCGTAACGATCTGAGCATTGTCTCGAGGAGGGACCCGGTGAAGTTGTATTACCAGTGAAGATGCTGGTTACCCGCGACAGGACGGAAAGACCCCGTGGACCTTTACTACAGCTTGATATTGACTTTTGTCTTAGTTTGTATAGGATAGGTGGGAGGCGTTGAAACTGGGGCGTTAGCTTCGGTGGAGCCAACCTTGGAATACCACCCTTGTTAAGGCGGAAGTCTAACTCCGATCCCGTGAATCCGGGCGGAGGACAGTGTCTGGTGGGTAGTTTGACTGGGGCGGTCGCCTCACAAAGAGTAACTGAGGCGCCCCAAGGTTCCCTCAGCATGTTTGGAAACCATGCGTAGAGTGCAAAGGCAGAAGGGAGCTTGACTGCGAGACCTACAAGTCGAGCAGGTGCGAAAGCAGGGCTTAGTGATCCAGCGGTTCCGTATGGAAGGGCCGTTGCTCATCGGATAAAAGGTACCCCGGGGATAACAGGCTTATCTCCCCCAAGAGTTCACATCGACGGGGAGGTTTGGCACCTCGATGTCGGCTCGCCACATCCTGGGGCTGAAGCAGGTCCCAAGGGTTCGTCTGTTCGCCGATTAAAGTGGCACGCGAGCTGGGTTTAGAACGTCGTGAGACAGTTCGGTCCCTATCCGTCGCGGGCGTAGGAGATTTGAGGGAAGCTGCCCCTAGTACGAGAGGACCGGGGTGGACGGACCTATGGTGATCCGGTTGTCACGCCAGTGGCATCGCCGGGTAGCTATGTCCGGTAGGGATAAGCGCTGAAGGCATCTAAGCACGAAGCCCCTCCCAAGATAAGATCTCCCTGGACCCTCGAGGTCCCTGAAGGGCCCTGGAAGATTACCAGGTTGATAGGCTGGAGGTGTAAGCACAGTGATGTGTTTAGCTGACCAGTACTAATCGCCCGTGAGGCTTGGCCGTTTTTGGCATCATTACGACACTTCTTGGATACGCGTCCTGGCTTACCCTTGTATTCGCTGTCACTGTTTTTGCCGGTGGCTATAGCGGCGGGGCAACACCTGTTCCCATTCCGAACACAGCAGTTAAGCCCGCCAGCGCCTATGGTACTGCCTGGGCAACCGGGTGGGAGAGTCGGTCGTCGCCGGCGCTTAATTGAACGCGCCCCTCAAACCAATCATGGTTTGAGGGGCGCGTTTTTTGTTGGCTTAACGTTATGGGGCGGGTGGCGCCAGGCGGGTCTTCAGCGTCGCGGTGTTGTAGGCGCTGAAGTCGGTTTCCACGAATTCGGCCGGGTAGTAGAGGGCTTCGCCGTCCGAAAGGCCGACGATAGCGTTGCGGGAGTCGATTCCCAGGTAGGTAAGGGCGATATCGCCATTGAAGAACATCTCGATCTGGAAGTTGTTGGCGCTGGTGACGCCGGCCTCGGGAACGTCTTCATAGGTAACCGCGATGCGGTCGGCTTCTTGTTTGAGCGACACGGCGCCGCCGTCCTGGGGCGCTAGGTTGCGGAACAGCCCGGAGATGCGGGGGACGGCAAAGTGGTCGGACAAGCCGAATCCACTTTCGCCTTGAGAAGGCGCGGCGAAACTCAGGTAGCCGTCAGAGCCGATGTAGAAGGAGTCGTAATCGTGGCCGTAGAAGGGAAGGGACCAGCCCTGTATTGGGGCTGCCCATATGGGATCTCCCTGCTGGAAGAAGGACGCAAGGTCGGTTCCCCCGGCCGGGTCGGTTCCAAAGTCATCTACAAGCGAACGTGACGCCTCGTAAAAGTCCGGTGAGTCCGTCGGGGTGAAGAGTAGCCGGGTGAAGGCGAGGTCGAAGTCATTTTCATCAAAGGCTTCCGTGAGATAGTCCGGGGCCGTGGTGACCTCGACGCTTGCGTTTCCGCCGCTCGACTCGATGGTCAGCGTTGCTGCATAATAAGTGTCGGCGGCTTTGGCGTCGCGGTCGAGGGTGACGGTTATGGTTTGTACGTCCGTTACTCCCTCGCTCGATCCTGATGCGGGGGAAACATCCAACCATGGCTGGTCGACGTCGATTTCAAAAAACAGCTTCTGGCCACCCGCGTTCCAGAGCGTGAAAGACCAGGATTCCTCACTCAGCCCAAAGTGATGGGTCTGTGCTGACAAGGCGAGGCTCGGCGTCTCTTCCGGACACCCTACAAGACATGTTGCGACGACCATGCATAGCGCTATGAGACTCCACCTCGCGTAACTCACGGCAAATCCTCCTCTCCAGTTGTCCCGTCCGGGGCCTGTATTCGACTGTGCCGTCCCGGACGTATCGCTAGTTTCCTCTAAAATAACCAAATTGTCAAGAGTTTTCCTTGCGCGCGCCGTCTAATGTGCCTCGCGCCAAGTTGCTGTGGCGAGCAAGTGCTGCAAAATGAGGCCGGTCAGGGCGCCATGCGCGCGGCACGATCCGTTGGGGCGATAATTTCGGATTGAAGGGAATCTTCGCTGCCTATACAATGCGTCGCTAAACCTGGCGGTCATTACGGGGCGCTGGGGGAGATACTGGGGTCTATGAACAGGTGGCCAAGTCATGCGGGGTACGGATTTTGTCACGGCGGTGATTGCCGCCGTCTTCGGGATGGCCGTGGCCTGCCAACCAGCGAGGGCAAAGGACATGCAGGAGTGGGTAGTCTTTACGGGAACAGCGCTCGGCGACGATGTAGCCATTGAGGCTGCGATTGAAGACTTAGAGGAAGATGGGGCGCCCTTCGGGCTTTCCTTCCGCAAGAGTGTCGAGGCACCGTCCTCCGGGAATGTGATAGTGGTGGGCGATGCGGCCCGAAATCCCGCGGGAGAGGCGCTCCTAAAACAGGCGGGTCTTGATATGACGGGAGTCTCCGACCCGCAGGGATACGAGATTCGGACGCGCCCTCAACAGGGCGGACGGCTCATTGCTATTGCGGGCGGTTCTATCTTGGGCGACGCGTATGGCTTGTATTGGCTGTGGGATCGTGTGCGTGTGTACGGCGAGATCCCGGACCTCGACGTGGTGCGCATGCCGGCCGTGCCGGTGCGACTCACTGAAGCGTCGGCCGTCGAGGACGTCCGCAACGCGCTACGCTACGGCGCCACCTGGGTGTCCGGGGGATTGCTCGACAACCTCATGCCCTGGAGTTCTGAGCCGGAGGCGACGCGCAACGCGGAGACGCGCGCGGAACTCGCTAAACTGATCGACGTTGCCCATGCACACCATCTGAAATACCTGGCGACGGGCGACGAGTTCTCGTATCACCCGAGTCTTCTCGAAGAGTTCAACGCAACGCTCGATCCACGGGATCCGAACTTCTGGAAAGCGCTTCAGGCGAAGTACCGGCGCCTGTTCGAGGTGTTCCCGGAGCTGGACGGCGTGCGCATCCGGACAGGGGAGCATACCCGCATCACCGGGAGCTACCGGGGTCTGGATGTGATGCACGAGCCGGCGGAATGTGATTGGCCGCTCGAAAAGCGGTATCGGGTATTCGTGCAGAAGATGCACGAAGTTATCGTGGGGGAATTCGACAAGATCTACTTCCACCGAACGTGGGTGACGAATACGACGGAACAGCACGCCAATCCGGACGTGTACCGGGCCATCTTCACCGATGAAGTGCCCATGAAGAATCTCTATCTTTCACCGTACCTGAGCGCGGGCGATCGCTGGTACTACCAGCCTTACAACGCGACGTTCAACGTGACGCCGCACCACATGGCCGTCCTCCTTTCGCGCTTGGACTACCACGCGGCGGGTGTCTTCGAGATCTTCCCGTCGTTCCCGGGGCAGTATTACCAGGGCGGACTGGACGTGATCATGGCCTCCGAGAACAGCAATGTGAAAGGATTCCATGTCAACACGTCGGATCCCAGGCGATGGGATACGCAAACGCTTACCACATATATGGGTTTCCGCCTTGCGTGGGACCCCAAACTCGACCTGAGAACGGCGGCGGAAGACTACGCGGCCATCCACCTTGGAAGGGAAGCGGCCCCAGAGATGGCAGATATCCTGCTTCTTTCCTACGTGGCCTACAAGGATGGTATCTACATCAAGCCGGTGGCGGAGTCCTTGACGTGGAATACGCTCCCGCACCTGCGGTGCGGTGTCTTTGAAGTGCGCGGCTACCCGTTCATCGATCACGGAAGGGCGCATATCGAGTGGCTTGAATGCTCCATGTATGCGCCCTCGAAGGGGCGGATTGATGAGGCCCTTGCGCTCCTTGAAAGAGGCCGTGATGCCGCACGCGAGATGCAGCGGCGCTATGCGCCGGTGGCGCCGAAAGTCGCCGATGCGGCGCTGGCGAAGCGGGTGGGGAGCTCGTTGGAAGTGACGCGCTGGCTCGTGGAAACCAACTACTCTTACGTCGAGACCTGCTATAGATACTTCCAGTACCGTGAGAATCCGAGTTCGGAGACGAAGGAGCTGCTTGCTACGGCCCTGGAATCGCTGAAGAAAGCGCGGGCTACATTCGCGGCGACGCCGGACTTCAAGTTCAGTATGTTTGGAGTTGATCAACTCATTGCCTCCGCGGACGAGGCGGTTGAGGACATCGATGCGGCGGAGGCCAGGCTGGCCAAGGCGCTGGATACGCCCAGTGTGCTCGAGGCTATTCAAACTCAGCAGCAGCGGAACGCCGACACCTTGGAAGCACTCTCGGGAGAGGCGGCGAAGTTCCTGCATTGGCGCGGCAAAGTGGATGGGAAAGACATCCTTTCGGTACAAGGAGACACGATCTCCGTCCATCACTTGCAGGATGACGGCATGCACTCCGTTCAGTATGAATTCCTCGGGCGTCTTCCGGCGCGGGAGGTTACGGTGCTCGTGAAGGATATCGAGTCGCAGACGATTCACCCCTTCGTTATGGAGCAGCCGATGGCGGATAACGACTACACCTTCCGGCTTTTCATCGCGGATCGAAGCCGCGGCTATAGCTGGTGGGAGTTCGAGTTGTACTACGTGGACAAACCGCCGGAGGAGCTTGGCCTCGCCGTACCGTGGCAGTCCGGGGACAGGCCTTACTAGGCTGGATGTCTCACACACAGTTGCCTACGGCCCGCTTTTCTCACCTGCTGTTGAGTGGGAACGGGCTTGGTGATGATGGGTGAACGAGGAGGCGGAGAGGCGCTTCACCGGATTCTCGAACGGCCGGCTTGCGGGGCAAAGCACCCGTTCCGCATGACTTACCTGCAATCTCGTTATGCGGCTGTGAGAAAAGCGGGCTAGACTTTTCCCTGGAGTTCCCGTGCGTCTCCCGCATACGGCAGGATCTGTGTGCCCTCGGACTGTCGGTTTGCGTCAGGCCAAGAGAGCTCTCGCCTGGCTCATCCTGGCGGCGATGTCGAGCTGCCGGGAGCACTGCGCTACGCACTCGAGGCAATCGCCGCAGTGTGCCGCGGATTCCTGAACGGGCAGGTCGGCGTAGGCGGCGCGGGCCAGGTCAAGATCGCGGTAGCCCTCCGCGTACATGAGGCATCGGTTAACCGAAGGTATGTCCACTCCCTGAGGGCAGGTACCGTCGCATCCGGAGCAGGCCGCACAGTAGTAGGGAGCGATGGCGTCACCGTAGCGGCTGAGGATCTGTTTATCGACCTCGGACAGGGGCATCCCCATCACTTCGAGATCTTCTTTGATCTGAGCAAGATTTACCATGGCGGGGATCGCCGTGGTGACATTGGGATCCTGGAGTACCCACTTGAGCGCGGCCTGATGCGGACTGATGTCGCCAAGTTCCTTTGTTTCGTAGCCGCCGGCCTGGGTCTTCATGGCGATGACGCCGATCCCTGCTTTGGCGGCTCGAGCGATGGCTTCCTTAACGGCCTTGTCCTTCTTGAAGTTGTAAGCCACAAGAACGACGTCAAAGAACTTGTCTTTGTCGTCGGCCAGAGCGTTGAGTACTTCGGCTTCGTTCTTGTGAGTGGGCACGCCCAGAAACCGGGCCTTACCGGCGGCGCGCGCTTCGGCCATTGCTTCGCGCAAGACGGGATTCATCACGTCCTCGGCGGAGGAGGCGCTGCCCCGCGTGACGATGTCGACGTAGTCGACCTCAAGCGCTTTGAGTGACTCGTCGATTTTCCCGAGCATTTCCTCCTTCGATGAGGCGCTTACCTTCGTGGCGACATACACCTTGTCCCGATATCCCTTAAGGGCTTTGCCAACGATGCCCTCGTTCTGGCCCTCCATGTAGTTGCGGCCGGTGTGGACGAAGTTGACGCCGCGGTCGAACACCGCCTTGAGCACATCGGGTTCCGAGGTCCGCATCGCTCCAATGCTTACCGCCGTCACTTTGAGGCCCGTGCGTCCGAGGGTGCGGCGAACCGGGCCTCCGGGTTGTATATCGCCGGCCGTGGGATCCTCGGCGTGACTGCGGTGCGTCGTCCCTGCCCCAAGTGCTACTCCCAGCGATCCGAGTTTCAGGAAGCTTCGTCGGTTGATGGCGTGAGGGCTCATGATTGTCTCCTTCTGACCTCTCGTAATCCTCTCAGAAGCTTGGGGACTGCATCCCCGCAGCCGCCCCCTTGCGGCCCATCCATCCTACTGCACCGGACGCTTTCCGGCAAGGTCTCCGGCTCCGCGTCGGACTATGGCCGCTGATCGAGTGCCGCGGCGAGCCGGGTGCGCCAATTGCTGGGCAGAAGTCCCGGATCAAGGAAGATGATGCGGCGGCGATCCCCTTCAACGTGTTCCAGGGAGATGTTGAGGCATTGGGCAGGGATCAAGGCCTCCGCCCGCTCGGCCCACTCAATCGCGCAGATACCGTCGGACTCGAAGAGTTCCTCCAGTCCGAGGTCGGCGGCCTCGGCCGCATCCCCCACGCGGTAGAGATCGACGTGGTAGAGCTTGGATTCGTCCCCATATTCGTTGACGAGGGTGAAGGTTGGGCTGTGTACTAGGTCGCTTGCAGCGAAATGCGAGGCCATACCTCGCACGAGACATGTCTTGCCTGTCGCCAATTCGCCGCGCAAAGCGATGTTGGCGCCCGGCGGCAGGAGGCGGGCAAGCGCGGCGCCAACAGCCTCTGTTTCCTTGGGGGTGCGGCTTTCGAGGATGAGAAGCGTCTCGCTCATGGACTGCCGATGGCCTTTCGATACAAGCGTTCATAGGCGCGTGCGGAGCGCTCCCACGAGAAGTCCTCTTTCATGCCAGCCACCCGCACGTCGTGCAGCATGGGGCGATCCTCATACACGGCGAGGGCGCGCGTCACGGCCCGGATGATGGCCGTCGGATTCGCGGGGCCGAAGACAATGCCGGTGGCCCGGCCTCGGGCCAGATTGGCCGTGGTGAGATGGCGCACGGTATCCGCCAAGCCGCCGGTTCTGCGCACAATCGGCACGGCCCCATATGCAAGGGCATACAATTGCCCCAAGCCACATGGCTCAAACCGGGAGGGCATGAGCATGAAATCGGCGCCGGCGTACATGGCATGACTCAGGGCGGGATCGTATCTGTCGAAGAAGCACATCTTTTGTGGATAGAGACTTGCCGTCTTGGCACAGGCTTCCGCCAAGTCGCCATTCCCACGGCCCAGAACCACCAACTGGATGTCCTGGCGAAGCATGCTGTCAAGGGCCCTAATGAGTAGATCGACGCCCTTCTGTTCCTCGAGGCGCGAAACCATGATGAATAGGGGGGCTTTTCGTTTCTGGAAACCCGCCATGTGTTGGAGGGCCTCCTTGCACGCGGCTTTTCCGGCGAGGTCCTCCGCTGTGTAAGGCCGCGCGATGCAGTGGTCGAAGGAGGGATTCCACAGTGTGTAATCAACGCCATTGAGGATGCCCGCGAGGTCCTTGGCGCGCGTCTTCAACATAGTCTCCAGGCCGCAGCCGAACTGGGGTGTTTGTATTTCCCGGGCGTAGCGGGGGCTGACGGTGTTGAGCTTAGTGGCGAGCCGCAGCGCCGCGCTCATAGTGTTGACGCGGCCCCGCAGTCCGAGTCCCTCCGGAGTGAACCACTGGGCGCTCAACCCGGTTTGCTCGAAACGCTCCTCCGGGTAATCTCCCTGGTAGGCCAGATTGTGGATGGTGAAGAGCGTCGGCAGGCTTCGCCAGTCGGCCGTGGGCCATCCGGCCTTGAGGTAAGCGGGAGCGAGGGCCGTGTGCCAATCATTGCAGTGGATGATGTCCGGCGCCCAGCCCGTCTGCAACATCCCATGCAACGCGGCTTGTGTGAAGAAGGCAAAGCGTTCGAGGGCGTCATCGTATTCGTAGCCGCCTGGGCCGTAGGGATGCTCGCGGTCGAAATAGCCGTTATGCTCCACCAGGTACAGAGGTATGCCTGAGTCCGGTGTTCGGGCAATCCGAAGGGCCCCGTGAACTGCGCGGCCGCCGACGAAGCCGGTGCACACGCAGAACTGGTGGCCGCGGTATGGGGGCCGCACGCGGCGGTAACAAGGCAGGGCAATCCGGACATCATGCCCCTGAGCCTGCAGCGCTCGAGGCAAAGCGCGGGCCACCTCGCCCAGGCCGCCCGTCGAGACGAGTGGCGCCAGTTCTGCCGTCATGTAGAGGATTTTGAGCGGCGTAGTCACGGCGCCGACTAATCCTGGACTACTTGGAACGTCTCAGGTTCCGCGTAGGTTGAGATCTTGATCGCCCCGAGTTTCTTTCGGAGGCATGCCGCGAGATGCGGCACAATCCACTTCTCGGTTCCGGCGTGTCCCGCGTCGATGATGGCAAGATCCCGTTGTTGGGCCGCGAGGACATCGTGATATCCGACGTCGCCCGTGACGAGGACGTCAACATCAGATGATAGGCGAGCGGCCTCTTTCGCGCCGGCCCCTCCGATCACGGCGACGCTCTTGATTCGCTTTCGGAGGGCGCCTGCCACGCGGACGTGCGACACGGCGAGGGCACGGCGAACACGGCGGGCGAAGTCGTCCAGTTTCATTGAGACGTCTAGTGTTCCCCGGACACCGAGTCCCACGGCATGGTGAAGGTTCTTCAGGGCGATGATATCGTACGCCGGCTCCTCGTACGGGTGGACCGACTTCAGAGCGCTTAGTACCGGCTCTATCAGGTGCTCCGGCACGAGCGTCTCAAATCGAAGTTCCGGCACCTCACTGAGCCGGCCCTTCCGGCCGGCGTAGGGATGTGCTTTGGATCCGGGCAAGAACGTGCCGGTTCCGGACGCACTGAAGGTGCAATGCGTATACTCGCCCAGTTGTCCGGCGCCTGCATCGCATACGGCTTGGCGCATCGCGCCCGCGTGCGATTCCGGGACAAAGGCAACCAGTTTCAGCCAATTTACGTGGGGCGCGGGCAGCAGTGGTTCCGGGGCGGCCAGTCCCAGTCTTTCGGCGAGTACGTCGTTTACACCGCCCGGTGCGAGGTCAAGGTTGGTATGCGCCGCGTAAGCGGCCATCCCCGCGGCGGCGATATCGGTGCAAAGCCGTATGCCGGGATCATCGGTGCGTAACGCGCGCAGCGGCTCCCAGATAGGAGGGTGATGGGATACTATCATCTGCGCTCGGGCCCGTCGTGCCGCCTGAAAGGCTCGGCGCGTTACCGTTAGGGCGATGAGTACCCGCGTGACCTCGGTAGCGGGATTCCCGATGGCCAGTCCGGACCTGTCCCACTCATACGCCAGGGCCGGCGGGGCAAGGGCGTCCAGGGCGTCGCAGATGTCGTGCACCGTCATGATTCACGTTCCATCGAGATTGCGGCGAAACTCACCACGTGTTCGTAATCGCGCGTGGCATGGGCCGACGTAGCGTAGTCCAGCAGCGTCCAATTCTTCACATCGCGTGCCCTGGCGAAGGCCATGGCGGCAATGAGCGCTCCGCCGGCGCACATGGAGCACTTGCCCGCCGCTAGGCCCCTCGCGAGGTTTTCCCAGTCTTGCGTGAGCAGCGTCGCAAGCGAGGTCATGTCCACGCGGTTGGTAGTCTCTTCGTCGAGGTCGTGCGACCAGTCTGTTGTGGCAACCAACAGATCGTCTTCATCGGCCATCGACGCGAGCAGCTTGCCCAGGTTCGCATGCCACTCCGGCGCCGCCGCGCCAAGCAGCACGGGGACAATCGGCACTTCGCCCAGCGCCACGGCGAGGAAGGGCAGTTGGATTTCAAGGCAATGTTCAGGGATGTGGGATTCCGGCGAGGATGTCTCAACAAGGCCCGCGAGTTCGGCCGCAAATGGCTCATCTACGGGAAACATGCCAAGGGGCACGTCAAAACGGCCGCACATGCACACGGAAGCGTGCGGGAAGTCGCAGTGATGCGAACAGCCGATGAGGATCACGCGGGAGGGCCTTTTCTTTCTAACACGTGCATAAGCGAAGCCGGCCGTTCTGCCGGCATAGTCGTATGGCGAATGAGGGGTGACCACGGCCTGCACCCGCCTGCCTGCCGGTTTGAGTTTGGAGGCGTTGATATACTCCTCAACCACATCGCGAAGTTGCTCGGGATCCTCCGGATAGAACGTGCCTGCCGCGGCCGGCATACGGATCTCGCACGCAGCCATTGCCTGCCTCCGCATTCTCAGGTGCCACTCCCTCCCGGCCAAGTGAGTCTAACAATACCGGCGGAGGACTTCAAAGCGACCTGATGGGCGACACTTGGCCGATGTCCGTCGTCAGGCATATTGCACTGTCTCGCCTTGGTTTGCGCGAAACCACGGCCGTATGCTATTGTCTACCGGTTTTGCAATTCACAGGAGCCCACGCCTTATGACGGCCTGGGTGCCTGGCCATGTGGCCGGGTCTGTCGCAAGGGCTCCAAGGACTAACCCAAGGGAGATCTTCAATGCCCCCAATTACCATGCGTCAACTTCTCGAGGCCGGGATCCATTTCGGCCATCAAACCCGCCGTTGGAATCCGAAAATGGCGCCCTACATCTTCGGCCAGCGTAACGGCGTGTATATCATTGACTTGCAGCGGACCATGCGTCAACTGCTCAGGGCCTACGCCTGCGTGCGGGACACCGTTGCCAAGGGTGGCGCCGTGCTCTTTGTCGGCACGAAGCGTCAGGCTCAAGAGGCCATCGCGCGTGAAGCACAACGTTGTGGGATGTTCTACGTCAACAACCGGTGGCTTGGCGGCACGCTCACCAACTGGGAAACGATCTGCAAGAGCATTCAGCGCCTTCTTGACCTCGAGGAGCTCGAGGAGAGCGGGAAAATTGAGCAATACACGAAGAAGGAAGCTATCAAGCTGCGCAAGGAACGGGAAAAGCTCGACGCTAACCTCTGCGGCATCAAGAAGATGGGCCGCGTGCCTCAGGTGATGTTCGTCATTGATGCCAAGAAAGAGGCCATAGCCGTGCGTGAAGCCAAGCGCCTTGAGATCGAGAGCGTAGGCATCGTGGACACCAACTGCGACCCGGATGCGGTGTCCCTTCCGATTCCCGGCAACGACGACGCCATTCGCGCCGTGAACCTCTTCTGCAAACTCATGGCGGATGCTGTGATGGAGGGGCGGATGCGTGCGGAGAAGGTGCGCGCCGATGAACCTGCCGCCCCCGCCCCCCGGAAGGAACCTGTGGCCTCGAGCAAGCAGGTCGACGAGCCGGTTAAACCGCAGCCCGTTGCCGATGAAGCCCCGGCGGTGGAGGTCACTGAGGCCGCCGTCGCGGACAGCGCAGCCGAAACCGATGGTACTGAGCAATAAGGAGTGTATTCAGTAATGGCATTTACAGCCAAGGATGTCAAAGCCTTGCGAGACGCGACAAACGCGGGCATGATGGACTGCAAGAAGGCGCTAACGGAGACAACCGGCGATTTCGAGAAGGCCGTTCAATGGCTTCGGGAGAAGAATCTCGCGGCTGCGGCCAAGCGGGCCGACCGTGCGGCAAGTGAAGGCGCCGTGGCGTCGTACGTCCACATGGGAGGGCGCATCGGCGTGCTTGTGGAAGTGAACTGCGAAACCGATTTCGTGGCCCGATGCGACGAATTCCAAGCATTCTGCAGGGACGTGTGCCTCCAAGTTTGCTCGGCTGCGCCTCTGTGGGTGGCCCAGGAAGACGTTCCGGAAGCGGCCGTCAGCGCGGAACGCGACCTCTACACGAAGCAGGCCGTCGACATGGGCAAGCCCGCGAATGTTAGCGAGAAGATCGCCGAGGGCAAACTGAAGAAGTGGTATTCCCAGGTTTGTCTCATGGAACAGGCGTTCGTCAAGAATCCCGACACGACCATCACGGACTTGACAAAGGAACTCAGCGGCAAGTTGGGAGAAAACATCGTCGTTCGCCGGTTTGTCCGGTTTGAGCGCGGCGAGGATCTTTCGTAGCAGACGCGGTTGCGTCGGGCGTGAATCCTCGGGAACTGCAAGGAGAGCAACAGGTTGGGAGCACCTGTCTACGACCGTATCGTTCTCAAGGTAAGCGGTGAGGCCCTGCGAGGCAGCGGTTCCCGGGGAATTGACTGGCCCACGCTGGGGTGCCTGTGCGACGATATAGCCTCGATACGCCGCATGAACGTGGACGTCGGTGTGGTGGTCGGCGGCGGCAACATCTTCCGGGGCATCGAGGGCGCCGAAACAGGTATTGACCGCGCTACCGGGGACTACATCGGTATGCTGGCCACCGTGATCAACTCGCTCGCCTTACAGGCGATGCTCGAGCGGAAGGAAGTGGCAACGCGCGTGATGACCGCCATCGAGATGCGTCCTCTCGCTGAGCCGTATATTCGTCGACGGGCCATCCGCCATCTTGAAAAGGGGCGCGTCGTCATTTTCGGCGCGGGAACGGGCAACCCTTTCTTCACGACGGATACAGCCGCCGCGTTGCGCGCCACGGAGATAGGCGCGCAGGCCCTCTTCAAGGCCACCAAGGTGGACGGCGTTTACGATAGCGACCCCGCCGTGAACCACGATGCCGTTCGCTACGAGGAGCTGACGTATACGATGGCCTTGGCGAAGGATCTCCGGGTCATGGACGCCGCCGCCCTCTCGCTCTGCCGGGACAATGGCCTACCCATACTCGTCTTTAATTTGCGCAGTCCCGGCAGTATTATTAAGGCACTGCAGGGTGAGCCAATCGGAACGATCGTGAAAGGAGACAAGTAGATGTCGCACGCGTCCGAGCGGGAAGCTAAGGCGAAGATGGAGAAAAGCCTCGATGCCTTCAAACAGGAGCTGACGTCCATACGAACTGGCCGTGCGTCGGTCGGGCTGCTGGACGGGATAGAGGTGGAAGCCTACGGCTCCGCGATGAAGCTTAACCAGGTTGCCAATGTGACAGCGCCTGAAGCCCGCCTGCTGATTGTTGCTCCGTGGGACAAGTCGCAGATGAAGGCTATCGAGAAGGCGATTCTGGCTTCCCCCCTCGACCTGACGCCATCCAACGACGGCAAGGTGATCCGAATCCCCATTCCTTCCTTAACGGAAGAACGGCGGAAGGATCTTGTCAAGGTTGTGGGTAAAGCCGCCGAGGAGACAAAGATCGCCATCCGAAACGTGCGCCGCCACGCCGTAGACGAGATCAAGAAGAGTCAGAAGGATGGCGATATCCCCGAGGACGACGCCCACAAGCTGAGTGCCGAGGTCCAGCGGATTACCGACGAATACTGCGGCAAGGTCGATGAAGCGCTCAAGGCCAAAGAAGCCGAGATCATGGAGGTCTGAGCGTCTTGTCGAAGGCCCGTCCGAGCTGAAGTCACCTTAGGCCGCGGAGTCGGACGCCACGAGCACAGGCCCCGCGGTTTTCTTGTCGAAGGGGCCGGGCCGTAGCGGCCGATAGGTCTTGGTGGGGCGCTCCCCGAGTACAAAGCTTATGTCATTGCCGGATATCGATATGGAGCATCTTCCGCGGCACATCGCTGTCATCATGGACGGCAACGGGCGGTGGGCGGAGAGGCATGGCGTGAGCCGGACCGCAGGCCATGAGGCCGGGGCCGAAAGTGTTCGTGCCATCGTAGAGGCGTGCCGGGAATTGGGGGGGATCGACGCCCTGACGCTCTATGCCTTCTCCACCGAGAACTGGCGCAGGCCCAAGTATGAAGTCTCCGCGCTGTTCCGCTTGCTTTCCCTGTATATCGAGCGCGAACTTGACAGTATCCACAGGCAGGATATTCGCTGCACGATCATGGGGCGCATGGAGGACTTGTCAACGAGAGTCATCAAGGACCTGAACCGCTGCATGAGTCTTACGGCCAATAACAAGTCCATGATCCTCAATATCGCCATCAATTATGGCGCCCGCACGGAGATAGCCGACGCAGCCAAGGCTGTCGCCCGAGATGTTCAAGCGGGAACGCTCGATGTTGACGACATCGACGAGGCCAGCATCGCCCAGCGCCTCTACGTGCCCGAGCTGCCGGAACTCGACTTGCTTATCCGAACCAGCGGCGAAATGCGTCTGAGCAATTTCATGCTTTGGCAACTCTCCTATGCTGAGATCGTGATAACGCCGACGCTTTGGCCTGACTTTCGGAAGCGGCACCTCTATAAGGCCATCGCTGAGTATCAGGCGCGGCATAGACGATTCGGCGGGCGGTAGCCGCGATGAAGAGGCCCGGCTCACTCCTCCTCCGCGCTGTCACGGCCTTCGTGGCGTTGCCTTGCGTCATGGCCTTGGCTTGGATTCCCGCGTTGCGCGTGGGCTTCACCCTATTCATCGGATTCTACGTCGCCATCGGCCTTTACGAATACTACGCCATCGTGCGGGCACGTGAGATCTCTCCCGAAACCATCGGCGGCATCCTGTCCGGTACGTTGGTGGCTCTTTCCGGCCACTGCGGGAATCCCGTCGCCACGAATTTGGTGTTGTACGGGGCTTGCCTGCTCGTATCCGCGTTGCACATTGTGCGCGGACAGCATTCCGTAGCCGGCCTGGCGAGTTCCGCTTTCGGCGTGTTCTACGTGGGATGGCTGAGCGCGCATATTCTCATGCTGCGAAGTGTCCCGGGAGACGGCCCGGCGCT
Source organism: Candidatus Hydrogenedentota bacterium (assembly GCA_963674865.2). GTDB lineage: Bacteria > Hydrogenedentota > Hydrogenedentia > Hydrogenedentales > SLHB01. The sequence continues at coordinate 66,012 of CAXXYE010000009.1, read as the reverse complement.
TGTCACCATCCTCTTTGTCGTTGTCCCTCTAACGGATTGCTGCGCCTACCTCGCGGGCTCCGTCATCGGGCGGCACAAGCTCGCGCCCAAAGTCAGTCCCAACAAGACCTGGGAAGGGGCTCTTGCGGGATTCGCGGCGGCATTGGCGGGAATGGTCGGCCTCTACTGGCTCCGGCGCGTGTATGGATGGAGCATCCTGCCCGACTGGCCCGTCGCCCGCTTCATACAAGCCGGCGCCATCCTTTCCATTACCGCTCAGATCGGGGACTTGGCGGAGTCCTGCCTGAAGCGTGACGCAGGTGTGAAGGACTCGGGCATTGTCTTCCCAGGGCACGGCGGCGTCCTGGACCGCTGCGATGGTTTACTCTTCGCCGCGCCCGTCTTGTACTATATTGTCACGCCGCTCATTCAGTCTTAAGAGCGGCCGCAGGAGCATTAGCAAACGCGATGTACGAGGAAGAAGCCGAAAGTATCCGGGCCTTCGAAGCGCGCCTGAAAGAACTTCGCGCCTGTCTGAACGTCGAGGGCGCCAAGGCGCAGATCCGCGATCTCGAGACGATAATGAGCGCCCCCGGATTCTGGGATGATCCGGACTCGGCCCAGAAGACTGTCCAAAAGCTCAAGAGCTTCAAAGGGCTGGTGGCCGCGCCGGATGAATTGGGACGCGAGATAGAGGACGCCGTCGTCCTTGTTGAACTTGCTCAGGAAGAAGGCGACCCGTCCATGAAGAACGAGATCGTCGAGCTTGCGAAAGGGCTCGACGAGAAGCTCTCACGCCTCGAACTCAACAGCTTGTTCTGCGACCCGCGAGACGAGAAGAACGTCATCCTCAGCATCCATCCCGGCGCCGGCGGCACGGAGTCCTGTGACTGGGCCGAGATGCTTTTCCGTATGATACTGCGCTGGTGTGAGAGCAACGAATACGCCGTCGAGGTGGTGGAGTACCAACCGGGCGATGAGGCCGGGCTCAAGAGCGCCACCATCACCGTGAGCGGGCCATTCGCCTACGGCCATCTGAAGTCCGAATCCGGCGTCCACCGGCTCGTCCGCATCTCCCCCTTCGATGCCTCTCGCCGCCGCCACACATCATTCGCGGCCATTGAGGTGCTCACCGAGGTTGATGAGGATATCGAGATCGAGGTGCGCGATGAAGACATCAAGATGGATGTCTACCGGGCCAGCGGGCATGGCGGCCAGAAGGTCAACAAGACCAGTTCCGCCGTCCGCCTTACCCACCTCCCCACAGGCATTGTCGTCGCCTGCCAGGTCGAGCGTTCACAGCACCGCAACCGGGCCGTCGCGCTCCAATTCCTGCGTGCGAAACTCTACGACCTCGAACTGAGGAAGCAAGAGGCCGATTTGGCCGCCCAGCGTGAGGAGCAGCAGGACGTCGCCTGGGGCAGCCAAATCCGCAGCTACGTCCTCCAGCCTTATCAGATGATCAAGGATCATCGAACCAACGCGGAAACCAGCAATGTAGATCGGGTGTTGGACGGCGACATTGACCTTTTCATTGAAGCCTATCTCAAGTGGAATCTGGAGAGGAAAGGCCACAAATAGACAGCATGGAGCAAGAATATCACCATACCGAAACCGACCTGATTCAGCATCGGCTCGACAAACTCGCGCGTATTCGCGAGCGCGGCGATGTGCCCTTCAAGTATATCTTCGAGCGCTCGTGTACTGTCGCCGAAGCTCGCGCGGCCTTTGAAGAAGCGGAGGCTGCGGCGTCCGAGTCCCAGGACTTGGACCTGCCTCCCGTGCGGCTCGCCGGACGCCTCGTCGCCTTCCGGGATCAAGGAAAGGTCGCTTTTGCCGATCTCCGTGACGGCGCCGCCCGAATACAGCTTTTCCTCCGCAAGAATGACCTCGGCGAGGACGCCTTCGATCAGTTGAAGGACCTGGATATCGGCGATTTTGTCGGTGTGGAGGGGCCTGTGTTCCGCACGCGGCGCGGGGAGATCAGCGTCCGCGTCTCATCGTACACCATCCTGACGAAGTCCCTGCGGCCTTTGCCCGAGAAATACCACGGCCTTACCGACGTCGAGACGCGCTACCGTCAACGCTACCTTGACCTTGTGGCGAATCCGGAGGTGATGGAGACCTTCCGCCGCCGCTCCGCCATGATCGCCTCGATGCGCGCGTGGCTGTCGCAGCGCGGCTTCCTCGAGGTCGAGACGCCCATGTTGCAGCCCATCCCCGGCGGCGCAACGGCCCGTCCCTTCATCACGCATCACAACACCTACGACCGCGACCTCTATCTCCGCGTCGCGCCCGAACTCTATCTCAAGCGCCTCATCGTGGGCGGATTCGAGAAGGTGTTCGAGATCAACCGCAATTTCCGCAACGAGGGCGTGGACACCAAGCACAATCCCGAGTTCACCATGATGGAACTCTACGAGGCCTACCAGGATTACGTTGGTTTGATGGATGAAACGGAGGAACTCCTGGTAAGCGTGATCGAGGAGGTCGTTGGCAGTTCCAGCTTCGAGTATCAAGGCGATTCCATCGACGCGGCCCGCCCGTGGCGGCGCGTACCGTTGTTCGAGGCCATCCGGCAGCATGCCGGCATCGACCTCGAGGCGACGTGCGACCGCGAAGAGGCGGCGAAGCTCGCGGAGGGCATCGGGCTCGAAGTGGATCCCGCCATGGGTTACGGCAAGATCGTGGACGAAGTCATGAGCGAGAAGGTCCAGCCGAACCTGGTTCAGCCGACATTCCTCTATGACTATCCCATCGAGATATCGCCTTTGGCCAAGAAGAAGCGGGACAATCCCGAGCTTGTCGAGCGGTTTCAGATCTTCATCGGCCGGCTCGAACTCTGCAACGCCTTCACGGAGCTTAATGACCCTATCGATCAACGCGAGCGGTTCATGAACCAGTTGAAGCTGCGCGAGCTCGGCGATGATGAGGCCCAGCGACTCGATGAAGATTTCATCGCGGCTCTCGAGGTCGGCATGCCGCCCACTGCGGGCTTGGGCGTCGGCATCGACCGGCTTGCCATGCTGCTGACGGATTCTGCATCCATCCGGGAGGTTATCTTCTTCCCGCAGCTCCGAACCGTGGAATAGACACATAAGGACGGCATCCCGACGCGATGCGTTTTGAGTCCTATATAGCCTTCCGATACCTCCGGGGGAAGCGCAAGAACCGGCTCGTCAGCCTGATCACCATCATCTCCATCGCGGGCGTAAGCGTCGGCGTGATGACGCTCATCGTGGTTATGAGCGTCATGACAGGCTTCGACATCGCCCTCCGCGAGGCCATCATCGGGAATCGATCGCACCTCACCGTCGAAGATTTCAGCGGCCCGATGTCCGATCCCGAGGCCGTCATTGCCGAGGTCGAAGCGCATTGCCCGGAGATTATCGCATCGGCGCCGCTGAGCCAGGTGGAAGCGCTTCTGCAGAGCCGGCGCTACGGCCACGCCTTTGCGACGGGGGGCATCATCATCGGCATCGACCCGGCCCGGGAGTCGAAGGTCACCGAACTCGCCAGTAACCTCACCCCTGAGCGGGGACGCACCCATGGGCGAGGGCGTCTGCCCGGCGAAAAGGAGATTGTCCTCGGCTACCGGCTCGCCGATCGCCTGGGCGTGGGCATCGGGGATGCGATTTCGCTGCTTACCTTCCGGGAGAGAATGACTCCAGCCAGCCTGCGGGAGGGGCAGCGACTCTGGTTGACGGTGAGCGGCATCTCCGAGGCGCAGATGTCCGACCTCGACTCGATGTACGGCTTTGTGGACCTCGCAACGGTGGCGATGCTCACCGGCCGCGATGGCGCCGACGCTATCCACTGCAAGCTGGACGACCCCTTCCGGGCCGACGCGGTGGCCGAGCGCGTCCTCATCGACCTAGGCTACCGCGCCGTCACCTGGTATGAAAGCGATCAAACCTTTTTCGAGGCGCTGCGCCAGGAGAAGCTCGTCATGTTCATCATCCTGGCCTTCATCATCCTCGTCGCCGCCTTCAACATCACGAGCACGCTCATCATGGTGGTGATGGAGAAGCGGCGCGATATCGGCATTCTTCGCACGCTCGGAGCCGGCAGCGGCTCCATACTCCTCCTCTTTGTGCTCGAAGGACTGTTCATCGGCCTTACCGGCGCCCTTGCGGGCGTGGCCGCCGGCACCGTTCTCGCTTACAATCTCAATGCCGTCGCTGAGTTCATCGCCAACACGTTCAACGTCCCGATTTTTGACAGCCAGATCTACTACTTCGACCGCATCCCCGTGGCGGTAGTTCCTTTGGATATTGCCTGGATTACACTTTCGGCCGTGGCATTGACGTTCATTTCCACGCTCTATCCCGCGTGGAGCGCGGCCCGCCTCGAACCCGTGGATGCCCTCCGCTATGAGTAGCGACGTGCAGAGCAATGTCATCGAATGCCGCGGCTTGACGAAGTCGTACTGGGACGGCAACCGCGAACTGAAGATCCTCCGCGGTATCGACGTGAGTGTCCGGGACGGGGAAGTCCTGGCCATCAGCGGCCCCAGCGGTGTCGGCAAGAGCACGCTGCTTCACATCATGGGCACGCTGGATCGCCCTACGAAAGGCGATGTCTTCTTCCGGGGAAACTCACTCGCCAAGATGAGCCGGGCGGCTGTCAACCGGATTCGGAACGAGCAGATTGGCTTCGTCTTCCAGTTCTATCACCTCCTCGGCGATTTCACCGCCCTCGAGAACGTGATGATGCCCGCCCTGTGCCGCGGTAAGCGCCGCGGCGTGAGCAAGCCGCGCGCGGAGGAATTGCTTGTGAAGGTGGGACTGGCCGAGCGGATGACGCACAAGCCCGGCGAACTGAGCGGCGGCGAGCAGCAGCGCGTCGCCATTGCCCGCGCGTTACTCAACGACCCGAGCGTCGTCCTTGCCGATGAGCCCACCGGCAACCTCGACGAGGCTACCGGGGAAGACATCCTTGATCTGCTCTGGCGGCTGAACGAGTCCGAGAAGATGACGCTCGTCCTCGTTACCCACGATGAACACCTGGCCGCCAAGGCCGGCCGCTGCGTTCACCTGCACGAAGGCCTGCTACACGTCCGGAGCGACTACCAACCTCAGGCGTAGTCTCGGGCGCTACGCCACCGCCTCAATGATCTCCTTCACGTGGGCGACGTCGCGCTCAAGCACGGCGATGCGCTCCTCGCCCGGCTCATAGTGCCCGAGGGATTCATCCTCGATGCAAACGTCGCCGTCGTATCCGGCCTCGGCCAGCAGGCGTAGCACCTTGGCGTGATCGATATCCCCTTCATCGAGGGGCGACACGTACGTCCCGTACTCCCAGCCGCTCTCCCGCGTCGTCTCGCGCACGTCCTCGGGATACTTGATGTTCTTGAGATGCGTGTGCTTCGTGTAGGGCGCGAGAATCGTGAGGATGCCATAGACCTCGGAGAGGGGATAGCCGCGCCAATAGAAGTTACCGGTGTCCATCGTCGAGCCCAGCCGCTCCGAGCCGACGGCCTTGTACACGTTCAACTGGAAGGCCAGATTGTTGCCTTGGAAGCCGTGGTTTTCGATGCCGAGAGCCACCTTCGAACCGGCCGTCCGCTCGAGGGCCCCTCCGAGGCCTTCGGCAAACAATGCGACACGCGTCCCGAAATCCAGCTCGCGCTCGCGCGACATGGCCGAATCGATGCGCACCGCCGGCATCCCGAGGAGATCGGCAAGCTCGATGGCCCGCGCCACCCACGCGATGCTCTCCTGCATGTCGCCCGCACTGAAATCCCGCGCCGTCAGGAAGGCATAAGGCTCGATGCCCAAGTCGTCGAGGTGTTTCTTGTAGACCTTGGCATCCTCATCCGACGCGAGCGTGATTTGTTCCCTCGAATCCATGGCGCACACGTTGAAATCCCTGTCGATGCCGATCTCTACGGCCGCCACGCCCAGATGCCGCATGCCCTCGGCGGGACTCGCAAACTCATCACAATCCACCATACAATCACGAAGTGAAATGAACATTGTCCGGCACTCCCAATCGTCTTCCCGCGCTCCCGATGCATTCCAGCGTAGGTTGAAAGAACGCAGTGTAGGCCACATTGACGGGAGAGTCAAAAGGACGTGCGGCTAGCCAATCTCCGCCGCCAAGGCCCGAAAGGCCGCGGCCGTTTGCGGCTCGTCGGGGCAGGCGTCGAACAGGCGTGCCGATTCGAGGGCCAGTGCCTGGGCGCGTGCCCCGGCGCCGGAGTCGCGCAGGGCGAGCACCATGTCCACGCGGAAATCCGCCCGGAACGTAGCGCATGGAAGGCCCTGTTCGAGCAATGCCGCCGCGTCAGCCGGGCGTCCGCGATGCACCTCCGCCGCCGCGCCCAAACGGTAAGGCTCGGCGACCTCCGGCAGCCACGCTACGGCCTGATCGGCCCACGTGCGCGCTGGCCCATGGCGTCCCGCGCCCAGCTCGATAGCCGCCAGCCGGGCCGCGGCGGCGGCCCACAGGATTTCGACGCGTTCCTTCCCCACGGCAAGCGCACGCCGCCATGCCACGTAGTAAGGATCGTGGGTGAATCCCATCAAAAGGTTGCCGTGGGTGCAGGAATCCGCCTTCAAGGCCAGTTCCAGGAAACGGCGTTCCGCATCCGCCGCGTTGGCCTGACGGCAGACGAAGGCCAGGTTCAGCCAGAGCGGGGCCGCCTCCGGCGCCAATGCACACGCCCGGCGCAGGTTGTCGAGGATGTCTTTCGTGGCTGACTTGCGCTCTTCCTCGCCCATCGCGTTGAGCCGCGCCAGGCGCGTGCAGGCACGGGCGGCGGGGAATTCGGCGTGATCGCCGTACTCATCGAGGTGTCTATCCAATAGCCGCTCTGCTAGGGCCTGCTGGCCGGGGACAAGGCTTGACGCGTAGAAGACGACCTCCGCAAAGGCGCGCTCGCGCGGCGAAAAGCTGCGAAAGCGCCGGCCGCTGGATGGGCGCGCCGCAAGCCAGTCCACCAGCGCTTCAAGTCGTTCTCCGCCGCCAACGACGCGGCCTTGGCATGCCCCTGAGCGGTGATGCGCGCCGCTTCGTCCGGACGGGACAGGTAATGCTCGATCAACGCGACGAGGTTATCTTCGTTGTACAGCACTACCTCCTCGCGATCTCGGAGGTAGTCGCCGACTTCGATGTTGTCTTCCTCGATGAACAGCAGCGATCCGCACGCCAGCGCCTCGAAGCAGCGGGAATTCATCTCGCGGCGGACGGAGCGGTTGAACACGATCTTCGCGCGGTTCAGCAGCCGCGTGTAATCATCGCCGAATCGCCCGCCGCAGATCACGACGCGGTATCGATCCGACAGCGCGGCGATGCGCTCGAGACACCGGCCGCGCTCGACGTGGATCGCGTGGTTCAGGTTCCCCACGAACAACACGTCGATATCCTTCTCGATGTCGAGCTTGCGGTGAACGGCGCTCAGGTGCGTGTAGAGCGGGAAGAAGTACTGCGCCGTTGTCCCCCGCAGCCGGAGCGCCTGCGTGCCCGGCTTATCCGTCAGCGCCACGTCGAACCGGGCCAGGTTGTACTCGACTTGCGATGAGTAGATATTCCAGTCCGATACCGCCGCGGCCGTCTTGACGGGACAATCCTCGATGGCACGCGGTGGCGGATAGAGTTCCGGAAACCAGCACACGAACAGATCCACCGGCCAGGAGGACGATATCTTCTCCACCACCTCCGCGGCGGTTTCCTCAGGCGCGAACGTGTAATCCGCCGGCTCCGCCGCCGACAACACCCGGAACGCGTGCCGCCCGCCACGCTCACGGTAGGCCGCGACCCCCGAATCCAAACCCATCCACAGCACGTTCATGTCGATAGCCTAAAGCCCGGCGTCAGGCCATGTAAAGTACATCCCGCAAGGTGCACCCTCAGCCTGCGAAAGGCGTATGACAGAAAGAAGAGAGCACCTTGTCGCGGTTCCCACCGGGCGGTGCTTCCTACGGCATCTCCCTCAAAAGGTGCTCCACTTCGTCGGCAAGAACGGGCACCTTGTCGCAAACAATCGTCCACGTGATGTCGCAGTCAAGGACGTCGTACCCGTGTACCAGTATATGGCGGAAACGGATGATGCGTTGGTACTCGCTTATCCGTTTAGCGACCTCCGGGGAGGTCTTGGCGAGCATCATGGCCGCTTCGCCAATAATCTGAAGCTCGCGCTCCACGGCAGAGCGGAAGCCGCGGTTGTTGCGCAAGTCTTCACACGTCCTGCCCGCGCTGAACTCCGTCAGGAACCGGCACGAATCCAGCACGTCGTGAAGCAACTTGCAGGGATCATGCGGCATACACGGGCCTCTTGCTCTCATTCACTTGGCGGATGAAGTAGGGGTTGCGCATGGCAGGCGCTTCGACGAGGTCCACGGGCCGTCCGAAAAGGGATTCCAGTGACTCGACAAGCCCGAAATAGCGCTCGTAGTGCTCACTTGGCGTGCAAGGCTTGAAGGTGACGAGGAAGTCGAGGTCGCTTGTGTTGTCGTCAAACGACTCACCCGTTGCGGAACCGAATAACTCGAGCCGCTCGACGCAATACGCGCGGCACAATGCTATCAGGGCGTCTTGTCTGCTGGCTAGAACCGTTTTGCCTGACATCTTTTTCAGTCTCCTGTCAACCATCAGCGAGCTCTTATAGAGTGTACCTCACCATCGTGCGTTGCACAACGCTGCATATTGCGTGGACCTCAGGAACTGGATCACTCCTCTTCACACAGGAGGTCTCTCCATGCACCTGTTCTGGAATTCAACATCCTTCATATCCGTCAGCCTGAAAGCGGTTGTAGGATTGCGTGTTCTCCTTCCACTCGCGAGGAAGATCCTCTTGATTCGCGAGAATGTAGCCAGCCGCGCGCACTTCCAGTTCGGCCATACAAGAGTTGGGAATCCCTGTCCTTGTGTGGATTTCATCGAGTTCAGGGGAGGCGGCATGGAGCCAATCAACGATGTAGTACTCGTCTGACTGCTTTGTCACTGAGATTCCTGCGGGAAGCAAGGATGTGTCCAGAGCGCTGTCAACGATCAGCAGACTCCCGTGCTCTCTTCCTGCAAGCCTATACGCGTTGATCAGGGCCGTCCCCATGACGGGGAAGATTGTCATAAGTCCACCACCAAGGCGGATGCAACCGCATTCGTCCTCACTTTCTCGGATCACGTCGGGGTAGCAGCCTGAGACACTGCCGAAACTGCCCTGCGAAATGGAACACTTCGCTATCCCGCCGGCGAGAAGGACACGCTGAAGCAAGAAAACGCCGATGGCAACGGGCAATCTCGGACTTCTCTGAGCGAACTCTGAGACAATCATGAATCCGTCCCCTATCTGATGGGCGAACAATCGTTCAGGAGTCTCGGGGCACACGCGGCCGCCAACATAGTATATGGATTCCATTAGAGCACGTAGTGGCACCATGGCCCGGATGAAATCCGCGGGGTAGATCTTCGCGAATCCTTCTATGTCAATGAATAGCGCCCACCGATCCATGCTATAACAAGGTCCTTTATAAGCTCACCTCTCAACTTCGCCGCGCCCAAGGGCGTCCGCGTGAATGGCTATTGCAGCTGAACGTTCTTGCTCCGCAACTCACGCTCGAAGCACCCGATGCACTCACCTGCTGCCTGAACCAGGCAAGAGAACCCTTTTTCAAGGAATTCCCTGACTCTCTCGGTAGAGTAGTCCGGCTTGTCGCCGCTTCCAAGGGCCAACGTCATCTTCTTGGCCGAGGGATCCCGCGTCCAGCGTGGTTGTCGCTTGTACCAGATTCCAAGCCCCTCTACGGAGGGCGGTTGATCATGCACATATTCGCCACGATACTTCATGGCAAGCTTCCACTCGCGTGATGCAGCCAGCTTTCGGATAGCTTGAGTAACCAAGGATTTCGGCTGCTCGTTGATCAGATAATTGCCAACGACCAACTGTATTGAGGCGCGACCGTTCTTGTAACGCGCCAAATCAGCTTCGGTGATCTCGAGCGCAAATATGATTGCACTGGCGAGATGTTCACCGGCGGGGTAAAGACGGAGGGCCAGATCGCTCAGGAAAAACTGCTCCATGCTGGTGGCAGTTGACTCCTGAGGAGGGGATTTGTATTGCCTGTAGTAGATTCCGTGTGTATAGCACTCGTAGAGCGCAGTTCGACATTCGCACAGCACTCTCGTGGCGTCCTGGAAGCAAACGGCAGCGACCGGGACTTCGCTAGTCGCAGGAAACGACGCACTGATGAGATCCGGGGCCATCGCCAAGGCTCTTTCGCGCAATGGAATTACCGGGATCAGCTCCTTCTCTATCTGCGTCAACTCTCTATCTGGGAGCATGCCTCGGGTCATAACACGTCTCCTGCGATGAACTTCGGGCCGAACGGAGTCTGAACTTCGGCCTCGATTCCTAGATCAAAACAATTCCCTATCCAGACTTCGGTACTGGATGGCTTCAGCGACGTGATTGTCGGCGATGGCGTCGGCGCCGTCGAGGTCGGCGAGGGTGCGAGCGACTCGGAGGACTTTGTCGTAGGCGCGGGCACTGAATCCGAGGCGGTCGAGGGCGTTTTCGAGGAGTTTCTTGGCACTGTCGCCGAGGCGGCAATGCGCCCGCAGCGCGGCGGAGTCGAGATGGGCGTTGCAGGCCACGGAGCCATTGTGTCGTGCCCGCTGGCGTTCGCGGGCCTCCTGCACCTGGCTGCGCACCTCCGCGCTCGTCGGGCCGCTGGGCCGCTCGTCCGACAGTTCCTCGAAAGAGAGGGCTGGCACGTCCACGTGGATGTCTATGCGGTCGAGCAGCGGGCCGGACAGGCGGTTCATGTAACGCTGGATCTCGCCCACCGTGCACCGGCACTGCCGTCGCGTGTCCGTCCGGCATCCGCACGGACACGGATTCATCGCCACCACGAGCATGAACCGGCTCGGAAACGTCACCGAGTACATGGCGCGGCGGATGTGCACCAGCCCTTCTTCGAGAGGTTGCCGGAGCACCTCGAGGGCGGCGCGGTTGAACTCGGGCAATTCGTCGAGAAAGAGCACGCCATTGTGCGCCATGCTGACTTCGCCCGGGAGGGGCTGAAGGCCGTGCCCGCCGCCCGAGATCGACACCGTCGTCGCGGTATGGTGCGGCGCGCGGAAGGGCCGCTGGACGACCAAGCCCCCTTGTTTCGCGACCATCCCGGCCACGCTGTACACCTGGGTGGTTTCGAGGGCCTCTTCGAATGTCATGTCTGGCAGGATGCCCGGAAGGCGCGCGGCCAGCATCGTCTTGCCCGTGCCCGGCGGGCCCACCATGAGCAGGTTATGGCCGCCCGCGGCGACGACGGTTAACGCCCGCTTCACGTGCTCTTGGCCTTTGACCTCGTTCAGGTCGGGGACCTGGCGGCGGGCCGTGTCCAATAGGCCGCGCACGTCCGTCACGTAAGGCTGGATCATACTCGTCCCGGACATGAATGCCGCGGCCTCGTCCAGCGTCCGCACGGGGATCGCCTCGACGCCCTGAACCACGCCCGCCTCCTCGGCGTTGGCCATCGGCACGACGATGCCGCGGAGCCCCTGATCCCGCGCGGCGAGGGCCATGGGCAACACGCCCGCCACGGGGCGGATGGAGCCGTCAAGGGCCAACTCGCCCACGAGGCTGTACTCCGCGAAGCGCATACCTTCGATCTGCTCGCTGGCGGCCATCATGCCGACGGCGATGGGCAGGTCGAGGGCGCTGCCCTCTTTGCGGACGTTGGCGGGCGCGAGGTTGACGATGACGACCCCGCGGGGATACCGGAAGCCGGAGTTCTTGAGGGCGGATCCGACGCGCTCCTTGCTCTCCTTTACGGCGAGGTCGGGCAGGCCCACCATGACGAACTGGTTGGTGCCCGGGTGATTGTCCACCTCGACCGCCAAGGGCAGCCCTTCGATCCCAAGAACAGCGCTGGACTGGACCCGTGCAAGCATGCTGCGTCATCCCCACGTTCGATACACAACCAGCACGGATCATAGTGTGATTGGCGGCGTGGTTCAAGAAGGCCCGGCTGCCCGGGGCAAGTCTGGTGTATACTGAACGTGTCGCCAAGCCGCCGTCATGGGTGCATGAGGTGAAAGGGGACAAGACCGTGGACGAGCAATACGATGCCTTCGCGGCGGACTACCACTGGCTCTACTCGGATGAGACCCTCGCCGGGGAACGGTTCATGGCGGAGCACGCGCCTCTGCTGGAAGCGCAAGGCCCTCGAAGCACCATTCTCGACTGCGCCTGCGGCATAGGCGCCCATGCCATCGGCTTGGCGCGCCGGGGCTACCGCGTCTTCGGCGCGGATGTGAGCAGCGCCATGGTGGCCGAGGCGCGCCGGCACGCTCAAGAGGCGGGTGTGGCCATCCCACTGGCCGTCTGTGCTTGGGAAGAGCTCCCGAAGGCTTTCGCGGAGCCCTTCGACCTTGTGATCTGCTACGGCAGCTCGATCAGCCATTGCAAAGATGAAGAGCAAATGGTTCGGTGTTTCTGCGGCATGCGCGATGTGCTGAAGAGACATGGCGCCCTCCTCCTACACAACCGCAACTGGAGCCGCATGCGCGATGAGCGGTGGCGTTTCATGCCGCTGCCGCCGCGAATTCGGGACGGGAAGCGGTGCACGCCGCTGTATATCTGGACGTGGCAGGAGCGGCTGGAGGATCCCCACACCGTCGAGATCGTCCTTATCTTCGAGGACGAGGAAGGAAATGTCTCCTGCCGTTCCCACGTCGTCACCTACTATCCATTCCACGCCGAAGACCTGCTCCAACGCCTTGAATCCGCCGGCTTCGGTGACATCCAAACCGATTTCGCCGAGGATAAGGCCGACTACCACGTCATCGCTCGCCGACCATAGCGTTTGAGACATCTTCTCGCGCGTTGCCAGTCGCTTTCATGCCCCTTGTGGCACCACGGCCCAGTTTTTGCCGCGAGGACGTATGTATCGGGAGTTTACGGCGGGGAGGAGTACCTTCGGAGGGACTTGGCCGGGAGGGAAGGCGTATCGAGGAGCGGTCGGGGCCGGCCTGCCGTGCCACATTACGACACCACCGCAACCGGGCAGACCAGCCCCAATGTCACCACAGCCAGGTGACCCAGTGAAAGTCGCTCTCAAGACGCTCCCCGCACATGGGCCGTGTCTCTACCCAATTGTACCCGGAAACCACCCGATTGTGCTGAGAATCGGCAGGAAAACAAGCAAGTTCCTGCCTAGGTCTTCCACAGCAGACGCCTGGCGATGACAGAATTGGCGTTTGTAGTAGATCTGGCACCAATAGCGGACGGAATCGAATGTTGCCGCGTCACCATCTCCTCTGACGGCAAGGTCGAGGTCAACTTCGGGCAATGGGAGATCGACAGCCACGAGGCGGAATTGTGCGAGTAAGTGGTGGACGGAGTAAAATCCCGAGAGCGCTTAGTAACAAGAGGAGGTCGCCATGAAGACGCGCGCGCTTCTATGTATCCTGTTGGTGTTCTTGGCGGGGGCCGGCTCCGGCGCGGCCAAACCCAATGGCATGGTTGTCCTTCTAACCGACTATGGGGCGGACTCGATATACGTCGGCATACTGAAGGGCGCGATCTACTCGAAATTCCCCGAGGCCAAGGTGGTGACGGCCACGAACTCCGTGCCGCCCTTTGACGTTCTCGCGGGTGGGCACCTCCTGCTGGAAGCATGCGGCGCCTTTCCACGCGGGACAACCTTCTGCTGCGTGGTCGATCCCGGCGTGGGCACCGATCGCAAGTGCATCGTCCTGGAAACCAAGGCTGGCCAGTACTTTGTCAGCCCGGACAATGGCCTGCTGACGCTGGTGGCGCGTGAGTACGGCGTCGCGCAATTGCACGAGTGCAGCAACAAGGCCCTGTGGCGCGCGGGCAGCTTGTCCACCACGTTTCACGGCCGCGACATCTTCGGGCCCGTGGCCGCCTCGCTCGCCAGCGGCGTGGCCATCGAGGACGCGGGGCCAGAACTCGAGAAGATGATCGAGCTAGACGTTCCCGTGAGCGAGGTCAAGCAAGGCGCAGCCCTCGGCGCCGTCGTCCGCAAAGATATCTACGGCAACCTCGTGACGAACATCACTCGTCAGCAACTTCAACGCCTCCGCATCAAGCGCGGCGACACCCTCGACATAACCATCGGCAAAGCCCATTACCAAGCCACATTCGTCAGCGCCTACGGTGATGTCCCTACCGGCGAGCGCCTCGTGCTCGTCCAAAGCTCCGGCTTTGTCGAGTGCGCCGCCAACATGCGCAGCCTGTCCGACGAGATCGCCGAATCCCAAAACGCCCCCGTGAGCATTCGGAAGGTTATCGAGTAGGCGCGGCGATTGGCTGTAGCGCAAGCGTCTCGCTTGCTGTCTCGCCGGTATCTTGCCGGCAAATAGAGCTTCCCTGGAGAAGACGGAGTCTTCGATGCCGGCGCACTCGCCTCAGCGCGAACCGGAAGTGGTTGACGCCTGGCCAGTCTTCTCGGACGGCCTGATTCCCAGGCCGCAGGAGCCGAAACTCTGCTGAGGGGAATTGAACGAGGCGGAAAATGGGATTCCCTTGGCGGCCCCGGGCCAATCTCCGAACTCGTATTTCGAATCCTCCGTGAGTTGGACTCTTAGCATGTACGCGCGCACAGGCATCAAGCCTCTCAGGACGGTGCGGTAGGTTTCTCCTTTGTGCTCGAGCGCCGAGAAGGGAAAGGCCCATTTGACCTCCATCACCTTCTCCTTCATGAACAGCGCGTCCGGTATTTCTACGCGGTATTCGCCGTCACCCAGCGCCACGAACTCGGCCTGCTGCCCGTTCAGCGTGACGGATTGGATCTCACCGTCGGCATAGGGCAATGTCAACAACTGCGAGAGGCTTGAACTCGATTCCTGGATGCGGAGTTCCGACTGCGCGGCCACAGTATCGGACGCGTCGAAGGTCCACACGGCCAGCTCGTCTGCGGATATCGCCGCCATCATGTTCTTGCGAGTCCCGTCGGCGTTGCCCAGTAGGGCGGCACTCAAGGCGATCGCAACTATCGCCGCATACCACAAGAACCTCTCGGCCTTGGTGCCCCCCCGGCCGTGCGCCACAGGTTTGAACAGCAACTGATGCAGTTCGCGCTCGTCGACGTCGTCGGTATGCCCGCTCCCCGACGCCGGCGACAAACGAAGCAGCTTGATCTCCTTGAGCACACTGATCTTCGTGTTCATTATCCAGAACCAGAGCTTGACGCGCCCCTGGTGCAACACGAACACGAATAGAATCACTCCGAAGAGAATGGAATCCTTTGGATCGCCACTGCGCAAGAGTCTGAGGACACAATAGGCAGCAACCGCCGTGAACAGCAGTGAGTAGAGACACATCATGCGCTCTATTCGAAGGTAGCCCCCCTCGAACTTCTCGCGCAGCACCTTCCGCGCTTCGGCGGCCCTGTCTTCGTCGTAGTGCCCATTCTCGGACAAGGCTTCGCTGAGTCCGTCATCCATGTCATTCATGTTTCCCTACCTCCACAGCCTTCCTGAGGCGTTCACGGGCGTGATAGAGCCTCGATTTTACCGTTCCGGACGGCACGTCCAGAATGGACGCAATCTCCTCGATGTCGAATCCTTCTTCGTACTTCAACGAGAGCACGGCGCGGTCTTTGCCGGGCAAAGACGCCACGGCCTCCTTGAGCGACGTGAACCGTTCGCCTGAAGGTTGCACTTCCTCGTCTCGTCGGCGATGGGCCGCATAGGAATTGTGCGCATCTCTACGCCGGCTCTCCTTGCGGATCCAGTCCCGGCTCTTGTTGGTGACGATGCGGTATGCCCAAGCTCCGAACGCCGCCGCATCGTCGAGTCGGCCGAGCCCGGCGGCTATGGCAAGCAGCGAGTCCTGCAACACGTCCCACGCAGCGTCCTCACGGCCTACGAGGCGCCAGGCATGCCGCCACAGCCGGTGCTGCCATCGGCCAAGAAGCTCCTCGAACGCGTCCGCTCCGCCTTCCTGGCATTGGAGGACGAGCAAACCGTCCTGTATCCGATCGCGCTCTTCCATTGAGTCACACTAAGGTCGTTTCAATCGGGGAAACGGTTCAATTCTCTGTGCCGGCAGTTCTGGAAAGCAAGAAGACTTCGCGAAAACGGGCTTGGCACGCCTCGTACGGGGGGCAAGACGCAGTGACTCTTGAGGCCAATCGAAGGTTGATCAAAGACTGGGCGTTCTGCGCCGCTACGCCCCCTCAGGAATCGCCGTAACCTGTTGCGTTTCCATGGCCTGATCGGCGCAGAAGCCGATGAGGTGGCCGTTGACGGAGTCTTCGATGCTGGTGCATGAGATGGACGGCGTCTCGCCGCGCACCACGCGGACGAAGTCGTTCACCAACCGCAGGTCGCCGCCCCCGTGGCCGCCGAAGGCGCCGTGCATGTCCCCGCCCTGCTTGAGGTCGACGAGTTCGTCTGCGTACTCGTGTCCGGGCCGGGGGTCGATGTGCCGCACGACGAACCGGCTATCCTCGAACACACCCTCGATTTCGCCCTCCGTGCCGACAATATGAATTGATCGCGAGGGGCGCGCCGTACCGCCAACCATGTTGTGCGTCGCCGTGGCGCCATCGGCGAACTCGATGGCTACCGATTGGTGATCCACGACGTCGTTGTCGCATTTCCAGACGCAGCGGCCGTAAGGGTTGTCGGCCTTGAGCGACGCGATCTTCTGCTCGATGGTCGGATTCTCGACGTGTTCCAGTGCGTCCCAGACGTAGAAGCTCCAACGTTCGGGGTGGTCGATGTAGTGTTTCCGGGCCGAGTAGAGGCAGTCGGCCTCGATGGGGCAGTCCACGAGGCAGCGCGTGCCGGCCCCCGGGGGCGCCTTCTCCGGGCGGAACTGCGTGTTGCTCCCGAAACTCGCCACCTTCACCGGCCGGACGCCGCTCTTCATCCACGCCACAATATCCAGGTCGTGGCAGCACTTCGCCATGAGCATCGACGAGCCGCACCGGGCCTTGCTGCTCCATTTCCCCCGCACGAACGCCACCGCCATGTGGTGGTACGACACGTGCTCGATAGTCTGGATGTTGATGACCTCCCCGACGGCCCCCTCGATGAGCTTCCGGCGGATGGCCGCGTAGAACGGCGCATACCGCAAGACGTGGCAGATCATCACCTTCCGGCCGTGTGCCTTGGCCGCGTTCACGAGCCGCCACAGTTCGTCCGTATTCGTGGCGAAGGGCTTTTCGAGCAGGAGATCGTACCCCGCTTCGAGCAAGGGGAGCGAGGTCGGCACGTGCTGTTGATCCATCGTGCCGTTGATCGCGGCGTCCGCGAACTTCGGCGCCGCGGCCAAGTCCTCGGTGCTCTCGAAACACCGATCTTCCCCGAAGCCGTACATCGCCGCCGCTTGTTGCCGCCTCAGCGGATTCGGATCCGCGACGCCGACGATGCGGAGCCGTTCCGGCTGCTCCTTCGCATAGGAAGCGTACTTCATGGCGCGGTGCCCCGCGCCGACAATCACTGCGGTGACGGGCGTTTCAGTCATCAGTCACTCCTGGGTCGTCGCCGAGCGGCACAGCTAGATCAGCCGCTCATAGGGGATTTCGGTGCGCGGCTTGGACGGGAAATCCGAGCGGGCCGCGAGGCTGACGGCGGGGCAGTCGATACGCTTGAGGAACTCGACATAGGCCTCGTGTAGTTCTCGTGCGATGTCCTTGCGCTCCTGGATGATGTTGCATGATTCATCCGGATCGGCGTGCAGATCGTACAATTCCGATTCCCATTCGTCGCCGCCGTAGATGTACAGGTAGTCCTCGGTTCGGAAGGAGGTGGGGCAACGGACTTTGTCGTCGGTTACATACGTCAGCGAGCTAACCGCGTGATCGCGAATGGCTTCCTCGTCGCCGCGCACCACCGGCAACAAAGATTCGCCTTGGACGCATCCCGGCCGTGGCACACCCGCGAGATCGAGGATGGTCGCCGTGATATCCGGCGGTTGGCAGAACGCACCGAAGCGGCGCCCTGCTGGCCCGCCGGGCAGCTTGATCATGAGCGGCGGGTGGGCGATGGTCGAGTACAGGGGCCACCGCCGGCATATCTTGCCCTCGCGGTCGAGTTCGACCTTCCCGATGAATCCGTGCTCGCCGTGGTAGAAGCCGTGGTCGCTCGTGAACAGAACCGCCGTGTCCTGCTCGAGGCCCATGTGCCTGATGCCGTCTAGAAGGAAGCCGAGCCAGCGATCCACCATGGTGAGTTTCGCCGCGTACATGCAGCGCATGTGGCGAATCTCATCCTCCGAGGCGTAGCCCGCGGGCGCGTAGGCCGGCTCCATGAGTTCTTCGCCCTGATAGCCTTTGTCGTAGCGATCTATGTAGTACCGGGGCGGATCCCATGGCTCATGCGGATCGAAGGTGTCCACCCAGAGGAAGAATGGCTTGGCGTCCGCCTGATGATCCTCGAGCCAGCGGTGGGCCGCCTGGGCCGTTCTGGGTGCGCGCCGTTCCGCCTCGCCATCCCAGGCGCGGGCCTGCCGGGCGATGGCCATGGCATGGTGCATGGGCAACCGCAGCTTGTCCGGGTGGGCGGGCAGGGGGACTTCTTCGGGCACATCACCGAGCCGGGCAGGGGCGTTCGGCACGATCTCCTGGTGCTCGAACCCGTCCATATACTGGGAGCTGTTGTTGGTGTCGCCGATATAGGCCGTGGTGTAGCCTGCGTCACGCAGCAGTTCCGCCAACACGAGTTCGCCCGCCGGACGCGGCGCGCCCCAGTTCGCGTAGGTGAACGTGAACCGGCCCGCATGCACATCCTTTCTCATGGGGCCCGTGGGGAAACTCCCCGTGAAGAAGCGCTCCATCACGGCCGATTCTCCGGCCAGCCTGTCGAGATGCGGCGTCGCCACCCAGGTGTTGCCGTAGCAACCGAGGTAATCATGCCGCACCGTGTCGGCAATGATGAGGATCACGTTCATGGTTCAGCTTGCCCTGTTTTCCGTGAGAAAAGGCGCTTTACGGACAGCGGAACGTTGAAGAACACGTCAAAGACAACGTGCTCGAGGAGGGCGCCGCGTTCCCCGAAGACGGGGATGAATCGCACCATCTTGGTGGCCCAGCGGCCCGCCATGAACCGCGCGAGGGCCGGGAACTCCGTCACCATCTGGAGGGGGAAGCCTAGATAACCGATGTAATGCCAGTAGGATACGAGCACGGCCACCCAGTAATTCCGCCAGTTCCGCTCTTTGATCATAAGGTACACCACGTACGTGCCCCGCACGAATGATCCCGGCGAGATTGGCAGGAACTGAAACGAGGTCAGGACTCCTAAGGCCCACACCCAGCTCTCTTGCCAGGTATCGCCGAAGGCGAAATAGGCGTACACGGCAGCCAGGACGGAGATGATCTGCGTGATGGGCAGCGTGCAGACGTGCACGGCCACGCACTTGAGGTATTTCTGGATGTACGGATCCGGCACGCGGGCAAGGATGCGCGCCCTCTCCTCGGAAGTCAGCATCCCTTCCCCCGCGCCGCTTTCGATCTCGTTGGTGAGCCATTGCTCGCGAAACGCGACGTCGCGGTAGAACTTGATGGGATAGACGACGGCGCCGGCCATAAGCCGCCCGGCAAAGCGGAAATCCGTCAAGAATCGGTGCCATTTTGGCGGTAGTGGGAGCAAACCGGGGAGTATCCAGGCCAGCCAGAAGAGGCCGGAATGGCTGAGGTAGAAGTCGAGCCGCTTGTCGCTGACTCTCCCGGCGCGGTACCAATCCGCCAAGGTACGGGCCTGGTAGGCGCGGAGGGCGCGCCGGAAGTAGCCGAAGTTCGAGAGTATCGCGCCGATATGACGTGCGAAGGCGGCGTTTCCGAGCAAACGGCGCGTGAATCTGCCCAGAAACGGCACAAAACCGAGGGAAATGACCAGCACGAACCGACAGAACGACCGGGAGACTTTCTCCGCGTGTTCTTCATCCAGGAAGCCTCGCGCGCGCCAACTCTGGATGAAGCCGTCCCTGATGCTCGACGCCAGCGCCCGATCATGCAACGGCCGGAGGCCGTGATGCGTCACATCCGGAAGTGAGGCGCGATATGCCGGGTCGGTGTCCTTCAATTCATCGAGCGCGGCCGCCAGGTCGGCGAAGTCTTCGCGCCGTTCCTCGCAGTAGGCATCGAGCTGGGCCAGATTGCCGCGGTCGAACTGCACCAGGGCCCCGCGCCTTAAGCCTTTCATTATCAATGGGATATCGCCTGGGCTCATGGGGAGGAAAGGCAGCAAGGCCAGCCCGGCTCGGAAGTCCAGCGCCGTCAGCCCATCCGCCGGCCCCTCTCCTGCATCGAGGCGTTTCAAGACGTTCGGCTGGCTCTTGCAGGTCCACCATTCATACTGGCGCGCCAGTTCCGGGGCGCCCATCTCATGGAGAAGCCGCACGAAATCCCCCATGAAGGCTTTCTTGGCCAGATATTCGCCGGCATCGCTCGGGCGTTTGCGACGCTGGAAGATGGTGTCGTCGACATCGAACCGCCATGTTCGGCCGTCTACCCACTCGTTGATTTCGCCGAAGCTGCCGAGTCCCGCGTCGAAGAAGGTCGCGTAGGTGTCCGCGACACAGGCCTGATCGCCGAAGTGCAACGCCGCCCCCCGGCGGATCAGCTTCTGCCAGAGCACGCCGGCCCGGGCCGCGGCCGGATTTACCTGCGGCGAAAACGCGCCTTGATAGGCGAGGCCGTAGATGACGTTACGGAACAACAGCGAGAACCGCGAGGGAGGCAGCATAATCTTGACGGCGTACCGGCCGCCGATGGCCAAACCGGGGATGTCATCGCCCTGTAAGTCCAAAGCGGTCAGCGTGGTACGGTAAACTTGTCCCGCGAATCCTCCCCCGACGAACCGTTCGACCTCGAGGGTGGCTTGGCCGGTGGTCGCCGGGCACACGCCGGTGATGTCCAAGCGGAATTGGTGCCCCGCGTCATAGCGCGAGGGGGCGTGTCTGTAGTGGAGGGCGGCATCTTCGATGATGCCCGCCAGGCGGGCGCACTGTTGCGCGTCGTATTCTTGGATCATACAGGTGGCTGGTTCCCGGCGCGCACGCGCCTCAGCATCGCCTTTCGTCGGGGCAGGGTCGTGAATGCGCCCGCAAGATAATCGCGTCAAGGCAGTCTTGTCAACCGGGAATGCACGCGCGTGATTCGCGGAAACGTCAAAGCGCGACACGTTCCTTGTTGAGCCGCTCCGCCTCCTGCTCAAGTGCCTGCACTTCGAGCCGCTTCATCATCAGCACTTGCTCGAGTTCGAGTTGGCCGTCCTCCTGCTCGAGCCGGATGATCTCCCGCCGGATCTCGCGACGGCGCTCGAACCGGTTCCTTGTCTTGGCGATGAGCGAGTCGAGCTCGTCCAGGCCGGTTTCCCGCGCACGCTCCTGCAACTCGCTAATGGCCCTTGCTTCATCCAGGTCCAGTTGTTTGAGCGTAAGCCTCCGCTCCGTGGCCTTCATGCCGACGTCGACCTTCTTGAGGAGGTCCCAGTCGGCTTCCTTAAGTGCCTTGATGCGCTCATCCAATGACTCGATCATTGCTTCCTTCAGCTCGATCAATTGGGCCATGGCGTCGGCGACCTTGTCCGGCACCGTTTCAAGCCCTTTCTTCATCTCGTCGAGTTCCGCCTTCAGGCGTATCTGCCATTCGGCCATTTCCGCCGCTTCAGACTTATTCGCAGCCGGGGCCGGCCGTTTCTCAGTGGCCGGCTGCGAAGCTGCGACGGGGCCAACCAAGCAGAGCATCAAGGCCATCGTCACGATTTGTCGCATGATGTGCCCTCCCGTGTTTCTAGCTTCGAGGCGTGTTAATGCTCCTATTCCACCTCGAACACCAGTTCCCGATCCGGATCGTGAACGGACAAGTACAACTGCCAGCTACGGCCCAAGTTCTCCACTTTTGCCAAGACGCGGTTCCTGCCTTTGTTAAGTTGGACTGGGAACTCGTCCTGATGCGGAGCGGCCGCACGGCCTCCCTGGGCCACGCTTGACCACGCGAACACATCCTCGCCGTTCACCCATACACGTGCCCCATCGTTGCTTCCGAGGCTCACGCGGGCCTCCACGTTCCGCGGCGCGATGATTGAGCAGCGCGCGTAGCAGACGACATTTTCCGTTGTGCCGAAATACGGCAGGAAGTCGAGCAACGCCGACACGTCCGTCTCGACGTAACGCCAGACGCCCCGGCCGTCCACGGTGTCGAAGGCCTGATTCAGGCCTCCGCCCTTCTCGGGCCCGTACACTCTATCAAACCCAGGTGGCGTTGCCGTTGACTCCCCATCCCACTCCAGCGGGAACGGGCCCGCCACCATCCAGGAGCGGACAAATTGCCAGGGATCGCCCGCTTCAGGCGCGTTGCCAAGCCCCTTGACATTGTGAAGTCCATACGGATTGGCCAAGAAAGGTTGCAGATTCTTGGGTACTACGTCCCGGCGCGCCTCCGCAAACGCCATCGTATTTTCAAAGGTGATGCGGCACGAGCGAAGCGTATCCCGCCACGCCCGGAACGCGCCGGCGTAGTCGCGCTTGTCCAGGGCATCGGCACAGCGTTCGACGGCGCGCATTGTCTCCATGACCACCGGCGGTGCGTAGAGGTTGTCGATTCCGAGCTGCCAGACGACGCCCGAGACTTTCCGTGCCTGGCTCGCCGCCCCGGTGAGGACAAGCGTCCGCAGTTGCCCAGGGATTGCTTTCGCTTGTTTGCGCAGTCGGCGTACTTCGCCGCGGTCGTTCGTGAGGAGTATCAAGCCGGCGAGTTCGAGGGATGGGACGGTTACGTCTACCATTCCTCGCGTCTGAGCCCACGCGACGGAGCACGGCACCAGGTCCGGCGCCGCTACGAGCATCGCCTCGGGCAGGCGTTCTCCTTCCCATCGACACGTCAGCGTCACGTCGTGGGCAATGCCTTCGTCCACGTATCGGTGATAGAACGGTTTGAGCAGTGCCGCTGCGATGACGGTTGATCCGCCGTAGCGGAACGCGGTGGCATGAACGTCAGAATTGCTTGTCTCCAAGTTCATAGACATCTCGCCGGCCGCGAGATGCGATTCGAATAGGCGAATCTCGCGGCACGTAAGCGCCACCGATGCCGCAAGCTCCGGCTGCCGGTGCAACTCGTGGTGCGGGAAGAAGAGCAGTCCCCGCACGCCGCGAAGGAGCGCCGCATAGGCCAGCAGACGTACCTGCTCAGGCTCGGGGAGCGGGCCGGGGCCTTCCGCGCCGATGTTGAACATGCGTCCCGTGCGGCCCCACATGAAGTTCTGTAGCCAAGTCCAAAGCGGATCGCCGACGAACTCCCGCTGCTCGTCAAAGAAGGCCAGGTAGTCCGTGAACGGTTCGTCCGGAACGGGATACGCGTACTGGCACCGGATGTCCACGTACTGCGTGAAGGTTGTTTTCGCCTCAGGCGTCTCGGTGGCAATGTAATCGGCGACTGTGGGGATAGTCGGCGTCTGCTCGCGGAGGATGTTGACGGTTTGCCGGATGCCGGGCAGATGATCCATCACGATGTCATCCCCGACGTACCAGGTCAGGAGATTGGGCTCCGTCGCGAGCTGCGCGATCCTGCGGACGTTCTCGGGAGGCCACGGCGCAACGCCCGCGCCGCCGTAGGAGAGGTAAGGCACAACCTGCACGCCCAGTTTGCCGCACGCGCGCATGAACTCGCGGAATGCGGCCACGGCCTCGTCCGTAGTCGGGCCTCCGCGAAAACTCGTGTTCATTCCTAACCGTGCGATGTCTTCCGGGCTTGTGTAGCTGCTGTTCCAACTTCCCAAGGGGAAGAAGGGCTTGCCGTCGACGAGAAGGACGCCGTCATCGATATTCCCTGCCGATGCATAGCCGGCGGCCACAACCAAGATGCTGAGAATGCCCAAGAATCGTCTCACGTCGGATACCTCCTCTCTCTTTGCCGCAGGATAGCACCCCCTATGACACTGCGCAATCGAGCGCCGGTGGCCGTGACATTGCTGGTGCACAGGGCGGTAAGGCCATCACCATGGGAGCCCAAGAGGCAGAAGTTGGCGGAATGCAAGTCTCCCGAGCCGCTGGCGCAGGTAGGTTTCTTGTGACAGAGGAGGCGTGTATAAGCCTAGCGTGAGGCCCGGCCCCGCTATTCTTCCGCCTCCTCCTTCGCCGGCAGGTGGCGCCGAACCTGGGCAATCAGCTCGGCAATAAGGAAAGGCTTCATGATAACGGTGGCGGCCCCCGCGGCGCGGCTTCGGCTGCGGGAGTCAGGTGTCTGCGCGGATGTCACGCAAACCACCGGAATGTGCTGCGTCAGAGGATTTGCCTTGATCTGTTCACACACCTCATACCCGCTCATCATCGGCATCATGATGTCGAGCAGCACGAGGTCGGGTTGTTCACGCTCCGCCACGTCTAGAGCGCCGATCCCGTCGTACGCAACCAGAACCTCCATGTTCTCCGTCACCAGCGTCCGTTCAATAAACGCAACAACATCCGGCTCATCATCAACTATCAGAATCTTCGGTTTGCCCACTTTATTTCTCCGAACGACGCCGGGTTTCCCCGCCCACAATGAAATCGATTGTATGCATTCTGCTCTTTGGGTACCGCATAGGACGACGCTTCGGGATATGTATCGGCGGCGACTCCGGACGCCTGACATCTTCGCGAACCAATTGCACCCCGAGATCGAAAAACCCGTCGGGCTTTTCCTGTACGCGGACGACCTTGCCCTCGCGCGGCTCCGCCAGCGGCACCGTGAACTCGTCATCCCGCATGAGTTGGACAACCACCGCCGTACCGTCCGCGATCGGATCCATCACGCGGACCATCATTCCGTAAGGAGTGATGTCAAGCACAACGCCGTGAAAGGTAAGCTCGGGCGCGCTCTGTGACTGCACCAAGCACGGACGGCATGTCTCCGTCCGGGCGGCCACGCGCCGGCCGCGCCGCAGGGATTTCTTGTCGTTCGAAAGGAACATGTCATCAGCCATGGTGTTCCACGCACCTCACTACTCTGACTGCTGTCTTTGCCGGAAAAATGCCTCCGGGAATCGACAACAACACCATACGCCAACAACCGTGGATTTTCCAGCGTCTTTGCCCTCTGATCTCTGGCCAATTCAATGGCGCTGCCGCAGGGATGCGGGCAGGACAAGCCACCGTCTGCTAAACTACCTGAGAGCAGCATCGAGGTAGGAACAAGGCAAGCGAGCACCATGGCCCATCGGCCCCCAAAACAATCCGCGTTTCTTGCGTCCCGCCTCATCGTGGCCTTGGCCGCAGTCACACTGGCCTCAGTCGCCAAGGAGCCTCAGGCCGGGGCCCGGCTTACACTGGAGAAGACCTCGCCTCATGTACCATGGGCCATTCCCTTGGCGGGCGGCCCCGTAGATGCCCTCGTCATCGCGCCACGCAATACGCTGCGCGATGTGGTCGAACTCGCCCAGCGCATCGAACTCGGTTATGTGGCCGTGCCCATTTGGGCTTCGGACTCTCTGCAAGGTCCATCGGGCGATTCCCAAGGCATCCCGGAGGAAGACGCATCCGCCGCACTCGCCGAAGCGCTGCAAGGCCGACACGACGTGATTATTGCGGGCAACTTCAGGTGGGATATCCTGCCCGAAGAAGCGCGGAAGGTATTGCTCGAACACGTCGCCTCGGGAACGGGACTTGTCCTGGCCCGATTCGGCGGCGAGACCTGTCCCGCGCTCGAAGAACTCTGTGCATCGCTTGCGCCGCCGGAATTGACGCCCGCCCTGGGACTTTCCGTCAATGGGATGCCTCTGCCTTTGGGACTCCCGGATCCGCGGCAGGTGAAGACATCTTTGTATGGCCAGGGCCGTGTCGTGATGCTCGACTACGCCGGACCGCCGCCGAAAACACACTTCGTGGTGCCCGTATCCCCAATGGGATACGGGCTCAATGATAAGTACTCGGAAGACTTCTATTCCCTTGCGGCCCACGCCATATGTTGGGCTGGGGGTCGAGAGTCGAACACGCGCATCGATGATGTCCAGCCGTTGGACTCGCCCCTTCCCGACGAGGACGCGGCGCCGCCCCCGGGAACGCCGTGGCTCGGCTCCAGGTATTTGGAGGACGCCTTCGTCGGCCCACTCAGCAAATCCTACGCAATGCGATTCAACCAGGCGGCAGATAGCAAGTATGACGTGCGTGTCCAGGTTCGCAATCCTTTGAGTGGGTGGGCCATCAAATACACCTACGAGGATGCGCCGGTGCGAAAAGGTCGTACTTCATACCCGATTCAGGTGAGTTGCGGCCCCGGCGATTATCTCGTCGACGTCTGGCTTCTCAAGAAGAAGGGGGTAAGCGATTGGTATACGGAACCTGTATCCATCCAAGGGTGGCCCGAGATCGAAGGGTTCGCCGTCTCCAAGACCGCGCTCCTGCCGAATGACGCCTTCGAGGTAACCTTCGATATCCGGCCCAACGAGTTTCGCCCTCAGCCGTGCATGGCCGGCGCCCGCGCTGTCGATCCACACGGGCGAGTCGTCGCGGAGGCACGTCTTACCATCCCGTCGACAGGCGGACACGTAGCGCTGCCACTCAGTCCTGTGGGCCTGCTCGCACCCTCTCTCAAGATCGAGGCATACGCCTTGGCGCCGCTGGACAACATGGTTTCGGAGGTGGCCCTGCAATACGGCGCGCGCGCCTCCTGCTGGCTTCCGGTTCGGATGCCGCACAACGATGACGCCTTCAGCCTTCTCGTCGGCGGCCCCGCTCCGGAAGAGCCGAACGCGCGTGGATTCCTCAAAACGCTGGCGGGTCTGGGCGTGGATAAGGTTCTCGTAGAAGACGATCCCGTGTCCGCCGCCGCGGTTGCCCGTCTCGGATTGTGTCCCTTCCCTCACATAAACGAGGCCGCCCCGCGGGAACTCTCAGAGAGACTGCGCCGTGCTTTGCGGGATCCCTGGTTGGCGGCTCAGGCGCATTATGTCCTCGATGGTCTCCTCGGTAATTTAAGCGCCACTGCGGCCTTCCGTGACGCTGGGGATGTTCTGCGGGCCGAGGATGCTGCGGCTCGGCTTGGCTTGCTCTTGCCGGCGGAGGCCGGCGCCCCTGGAGTGGGCGTATATCCCGCCACAACAAGCTGCGATTTCGCCCTCGTGCCCCTTGAGCCGGCCGCCCTGGCGCGCCTACGGACCTCCCGGCAGATGCCGCGGGGATGTCGGATATGGCTGCGTCCATCCTTCTCGCCGGATGGGTCGGCATACGCCCGCTGGGCTGTCTGGTACACAACCTTGAACCAATTTGCCGGGCTTTGGCTTGGGGACGCATATGGCACTGCTCTCTCGGGAGGTTCCGCACCCCTGCTCCCGGATGGATGTCCGACGTCGTGGCTCGAGGCCGTTGGCGAGACAAGCCTTAAGCTCCGGGCCGGAGTAGCCGCGCTACTCATGAGGTCCGAGCGCGTTGCCGCGCTTTCTGTCCCCCCCCCAGATGCGGCCCAGGCTGACGTAACACGCAACGTCCCTGCCGAGTGGCCGCACGTGGCTGGCGATGGCGAGTTCGATGGCGAGCATTACAATTACATTTTCGGCAGGGCTCACATCGCTGCCTTCTTGCGCAAACCTGATGCAGCGGAGAAGTCCGGCGCCTTGAAACTGTCGCTGGGGCGCGAAGGCTTCACTTACGACATCCTTGCCGAAGACGAGAACACCCTTTCAAACAGCGTCCGGCGCCGCCTCGAGCCCGGCGAAGCCGGGCTCTATGCTGCCTTGCCCTACGAAGTGTCCGGAATCGATCTCGATGTTCCGGAAACGCTCCACCAAGGCCAGTGGCTGCTCATTCGGCTCAACGTCCGTACGCGCGGCGATCTGCCTGGCGACCACATCATCCACATAGAGTTGGCTCCTCATGGAGGCGAGCCGTTGCCTTACTATGCACGGAACATCACGTGCCCGGGGGGCGCCGGCAAGGCCAGCATCCCGCTTGCCCTCAACGAAAGAACGGCCCCAATGGCCATTACAGCTACGGACGTCCTGTCCGGCGTCACCGCGTCAAGCGCCGTGCAGGTCCTCCCGCGCTATGCCTCCCAAAGCGATGAGAACCGGAAAGACCAGCCATTGCTGTGACAAATCGCCGCCGGCCTTCAACCGCTGACTTTGCGCACGGAACCTGCGTATACTCTAGCGAGGATCGTGAGTCTAAACCGCGCCACAGGGAGGCGTCGGGAAAATATGGGTGATGGCGTTCAATTACAGGCGGGCGGCGCGGCCCAGATAGGATCGCGCAGCTATTTCTGGCTGGTGCTGCTTGCCCTGGCGTGTTGTGCCACGCTTCTCGAACTTGGCCGCATGGATATCATCTCGGACAACGAGGGGCAGCGTGCCGCCCCGCCGGCCGAGATGCTTCGCTCTCACGACGTCATTGTGCCCACCCTCAACGGCACGGACTACCTGGCGAAACCGCCGCTGCTCTACTGGGCCATCGCCGGGCTCTACCGGTTGACGGGGCGCGTATCGCCACTCATCGCACGCACGCCGTCCGCCTTGTGCGGCATCGGCCTTGTGCTTGGCGTCTACTTCCTTGTCCGGCAACGAGGCGGCGAGATGCCGGCACGGTGGGCCGCTTGCGCCACGCTAGCCTCTCCCTACGTGCTCGAACGTGCCCGCCTCGCCCAACTGGACGTGCCTCTCACATTCACGGTGTTCCTCACCGTGGCGGCCTTCTCCGCGGCCTTGCGCGCCCAAGAACAGCCGCGACGTTTCGGCCTGACACTGGCGGCGGGCGTATCTTTGGGAATGGCCATCCTGCTCAAGGGCCCTGCGCCGCTGCTGTTTGTCGGCGCCGCGTGGCTCGCCCATATGGCCTTGGCCGGGGCGGAGCCAGACAGAACCGTTCGCAGCGGCATTCAATGGGGCCTTCTGAGTCTCGGCATTCAGTTCGTCCTGAGCCTGCTCGCTATGGCCCTGAGCCTGCTCACAAGGAATCCCACCGTGCTCAAGGCGGTATCGTTGCCCGTCGGCCTGGCCTTGGTAGCGGCGGCCTGGATTGCACTGGCTTGGCGGCACGGGCCGGAGCGTCGCGCGCGCGACCTGGGCACGCTGGCCGCCGTAGTCACCGTAGGATGCTGCGTGGCGGCGCCATGGGGAATCGCCGTGCTCCACCGCAAGGGTTGGCCCTACATTCAGGCGTTGCTCCAAAGCCAAGTCGTTGAGCGAACGTATACCGCCTCCCGGATCAACAGTGGCTCACCCTTCTACTACATTCTCGCCATGCCCGCTCTTCTGGCCCCATGGGGCTTTCTGCTGCCGCTTCATTTTACAAAGAGCGAATGG
The DNA here is from genome assembly GCA_963674865.2 of Candidatus Hydrogenedentota bacterium. GTDB lineage: Bacteria > Hydrogenedentota > Hydrogenedentia > Hydrogenedentales > SLHB01. The sequence goes on along the minus strand of CAXXYE010000009.1, from coordinate 36,843 downwards.
CGGCGCGAGCCCGATGTTTACCGGTTCGCATGTGTGCTCGGCTGGGCAAGCGTGGTGCTTTTCTCGCTCATCGCGGGCAAGGAATACGAGTACGTCCTGCCGGCGATGCCCTTCTTGCTCATTCCCACCGGATTCCATCTGGCTTCTTTCGGCCAACCGCTGGCCGAGAAGTGGGCAGAAACCTACAGGCGGTGGTGGTGCAACGTGGTCCTGATCATCCTACCGGTGGCTGCGGTAGGCGGCATCATCTACGTGAGTATCGAGCAGCCCGTGTTCCCGCTGCTTGCGGAAACTTGGTGCCTATGCGGCGGGGTCATCGCCTTCGGCTTGTGGGCTCTGAGAAGCCGAAAGGCGCGCCTACACTTGGTATTCTTCATGGCCTTGTGCGCTACCCTCACGGGACTTCTCAGCCGCGCCTACCACTACACGGGCGATAACTCCCCGAAGAAACTGGCGACCTTCACCGGCCGCCTCGTGCGCGAAGGACACGACGTCGCCGCCGCGAAGGTCGCCCCCGCCTTCGCCTTCTACGCAGGGACGCCCATCCCTGTCGAGATCGCCCCAGGCGTGGTTGTTGCCAAACTGACAGGCGAGGCGCCCTACTACTATGTTGTCCGCGAACGCTTCCTCGATCCCATGCTGGCGAATGCCCCACCCGATGTGCGGGTGCTGATGGGGCCTTTCACGTCGAAGCGCCTGTGCCTGGTGGGCAATGCGCCATTGCCGAACGAGCCCGCCCCATAGATGATGCGATATGCTCGTTTGCTACCATCGCCTGCGGGCGCGTGTTAGAATCCCCGCAATTTTGGCGAGAACGCCGCGAAGATCCGAGGTGCTGCCATGGCTCTTACGAATCGCGAGAACTATCTCCGCAACGCTTCATTTCAGTATCCCGAGTTCATGCCCATCCATTTCTGCATCAGCGGCGCCTCGTGGGATATGTGGCGGGACAAACTCGAAGATGTCGTCGCACGCCATCCCGTCTTCTGGCCGAATTTCGAGAAGGGCAAGCGGGACTGGGATAGCTTTCAGTTCGGCCCGGGCCATACGAAGGGCGTCCGCGAAAAGGACGCGTGGGGATGCGCATGGGAAACGAGCATGAGCGGCATCGCCCCCGTCGCGGTTGAGCATCCCTTACTGACATGGGACGCTTGGGATAGCTGGCAGGCGCCCAATCCGCTCGACGTGGACGACTGGGGCCGGCCCGCCGATTGGGAAGATACGCGGCGTCGCATGCGCGAAGCCCTTGAACGCGGCGATCTGCGTTCCGGCGGATTGCCCCACGGCTTCTTCTTCATGCGCCTCACCTATCTCCGCGGCTTCGAGAACATGATGGTCGACATGGCCACCGAGGAGCCGCTGCTATGGCAACTCATCGACGCCCTCTACGCGCATAACCGCGCCATCGTAGATCGGTACCTGGACATAGGCATCGACGTGATGAGCATCGGCGAGGACCTTGGCACGCAGACGACCTCGATCATCAGCCCCGAGATGTTCCGCAAGTACTGCAAGCCGAGTTACGAGAAACTCCTTCAGCCTTGTAGGGAGGCCGGATGCCACGTCATGATGCACAGCGACGGCTATATCATGGACTTGATCGACGACCTCATGATGGCCGGCGTCACCATCATCAACCCACAGGATCTTGTCAACGGCATCGACAACCTGCGCCGCGAGTTCAAGGGCCGTGTTTGCATTCGCCTCGATGTCGACCGCCAAACCATTGTCCCTTACGGCACCCGCCAGGAAATCGGTGAACTCGTCGAGGAGGAGGTCCGCACCTTGGGCTCGACGAAGGGCGGACTCGAACTCATCGTCGGCATTTATCCGCCGACAACGCCTGAAAACATCGACGCCCTGGCTTGCGCATTCGAGGAATTCCGCACGTTTTGGTTTGACGGCCGAGGTAAGGAGTGACCTCATGACTTTCGCCGAACTGAACAGCAAGATCTTTCGACGCGAACCCGTAGACGGTATCTTGTGGCAACCGCGTATCGAGCATTGGTACCACACCAACAAGCGCGAGGGAACACTGCCCGAGCGATACCGCGACATGGAACTCCTCGAGGTCTTTGACGACCTCGGCTGCTCCGTGCGTCCGTATTGGGCCTTCAACCGGTGCATTCGGCATGAGTCAACCGTCGAAATCACCGAGGAGAAACGGATCGAGGGCAACCTGGAAATCACTACCCGGCACACGCCCGTCGGCGACCTCGTTCATATCCTTGAAAGAACGGAGCAGGCCCATCACACGAAAAAATTCCCCGTTGTCACGCCGGACGATATGAAGGTCGTCGAATGGGTGGTCCAGCACCAGCGGTTTTGGTTCGACGATGAGCGGCTCCGCGAGGGCTTGGAACGAATCGGTGACCGCGCCGCGCCTTCGATTTACATTTTCCGGGTCAATGTCATGCGGATCCTGATCGAATTCATGGGATTCGAGAACGGCCTGACGGCGCTCTACCTCTATCCGAAAGAGATGGAGCACCTGATTCGCACCATCAACGAGGCCGACGATCCCCTTCTCGACGTGGTGGCCGAGTGTCCCATCGAGATCGTCAACTTCGGCGACAATGTCCACCAAGCCCTTTGCCCGCCGCCCGTGTTCAAGCAATGGGTCCAGCCCGAATACATCCGACGAAATGAACGCCTTCACGCCGGCGGCAAGAAGACGTATCCGCACTGGGACGGCGACTGCGGCACGCTGCTGCCCTTCGCCCGGGACTGCGGCTTCGACGGCTACGAAGCCATCACCCCCGTGCCTCAGGGCGATGTCACCCTCGAACAGGTTCGTGACGCCCTCGGCGATCTGATTATGGTCGATGGCATCCCCTGCACGGACTTCTTGACAACGGAGCCCATCGAAAGCCTCATCGAGAACACGCGCAAGTGCTGCGAGTACTTCGCACCCAACCTCGTCCTCGGCATCTCGGACGAGATTTCCCCCGTGGGCGACATCGAGCGCGTCCGCCTCGTTAGCGAACTGGTCGCGGAATACAAGATGTAGGCGTCACCAAGCAGGTACCTCGACAGAGCGTCGGCGCCTTCCAACGGCAGGTGGCTCCTATTCGACCTCATAGCGCATAGAGGCAAGATACTCACCGAACGCCGCTTGGCACTTCGCCTTCTGCTCTTGCGTCATCTCAGTCTTGTATCTAAACGTCTTGGCCTTGTTGAAGTGCATGGCCGTTCGATCGCCATCGGGATTGCTTCTCGAGTACTTCCAGAGAATCTCCTGCCGTTCTTCGGAACCGATTGACAGGCCGAGGAACTGCTCAATCGCTTGAACCGTTTCCGGCGCATTATCGACCATATCCTCATACCTGAGCATCAGAATTCCCGGCATTGCCGCGTATCGCTTCCAGATCCTCAGCCAGCTCTCGACCTCTTGCACGGCCGTGTCGAAATCCACCATCCTGGCGAACGTGGGATCACCGCCGGTGTCCAATATCCTTTTCCCATGATCGATGGCGGAAAGCAGGACGTCGCGTGGGTCGCGGTAGCCGTAGATCACCTTGATGAGGCGGAGCCTGTTGAGCGCCGAGGTCGCCAGACTCGGCCCCTTATGCGTCTTGACGACAAACGTCCCTGCTTCAAGACTGACTCGCCACAACTTGATGAGTTTGGCCAAGGACAGCTTACCGATATTGTTGTTGTGCCATTGCATCACGCGATCCAGGCCGTGTGCGGCCTTAACATCGCGGGCGTCCTTGCCCCCGGTTCTGATCACCAACTCATTGATGACGTTGTAGAAGTACGCACTGCCTGACTTCTGCATTCCTGCGCTCAAGATTACCACCAGCGACGACTCCCTGCTTACTCAACTGACGTCTCAGAAAAAGGCCAAAGTATGGTGGCCCGACGATTCACACTAGGCCAGATCGCGGCCCACTCGTTGGCGGTTTATGCTCAATCACCCCGGCTAACGGCACTCTAGCACTGGGCCATGTGAGCGTCAAGACGTAGACTCGGCCGCTGATGAACACTCGGACAAGAACGGGCGTCTTGCTGAAGAGAGGGCAGGAACGCTAGTTGCCGCCTTGCGCTGCCCCCGGCTATGATGCGGCGAGTTGCCAAGGCTTGTGTGCCGCAATGAGGGAGCGTGATGATGAAGGAAGACAATATTCCGGCAGATCCAGCGCTGGTGTTGGCGGATAAGGGGGCGAGCGCATACCGCATCGTCATCGCGGAGTCGGCCTCGCCGTCGGAGCAGCGCGCGGCGAGCGAGTTGCAGGCGTTTCTCGAGCAGATCTCTGGTGTGCGCCTCCCGATCACTACTGACGCCGAGGTGCCGGGAGACTGCGAGATTATGCTTGGCGACAACGCGCACCTACGCGCGTCGGGCGTCGAGGTCGACTGGCCAAGCCTGGGAGACGAGGGATTCATCATCCGCACCGTCGCGCCGCACCTGGTGATAGCAGGCGGACGCCTGCGAGGGACAATGTACGGCGTGTACGCGTTTCTCGAGGAATACCTCGGTTGCCGCTGGTTCACCTCTACCGTAAGCCATATCCCGCGATGCCCTCGGATCGAAGTTGGGGCCATTGACGAACGGCAAGTCCCGGCGCTTGAGTATCGGGATGCGTTCTTCTTCGACGCCCGCGACCCCGAATGGGCGGCACGCAACCGCGTGAACGGGACATGGAGCCTGACGGATGCGTACGGCGGCCAATTCAAGTTTTATCCATTCGGCCACTCCTTCTGGGCACTGATCCCGCCGGACACGTTCTTTGAGTCGCATCCGGAGTGGTTCTCGCTTGTGGATGGTGAACGCACGCTGGTAGGCCGGTACACGCGCACGCAGTTGTGCCTGACGAATGAAGCCATGATCCAGCAGGCGATCGCGACGGTGAAGGAGTGGATTGAGGAGCATCCCGAGGCAAAGATCATCTCAGTATCGCAGAACGACGGGCCCGGCGGCTGGTGCGAGTGCGAGCATTGCGCCGCGCTCGAGGCGCGCGAGGGCGGCGCCCACTCGGCGCCCATCATCTACTTCGTCAACCGGATCGCCGAAGCAATCGCCGATGAGCACCCGGACGTGGCCATCGACACATTCGCCTACAGTTACAGCCGGAAGGCGCCAAAGAATCTCAAGCCGCTTCCCAACGTCGTGGTTCGCCTGACGACGGGGGCATGTTGCTCCCACGTGATCGGCGATGAAACGTGTCGCGAGAACGCCGATCTCCGCGACGCGATTCGAGACTGGTTTCGCCTCACCAAGCGCATCTACATCTGGGACTACATCGTCAATTTCCGCCAGTACTTGATGCCTTTCCCGAATCTCCACATCATCGGCCCGAATATCCGCTTCCTCATTGAGCACGGCGTGCGGGGAATCTTCGAGCAAGGCAGCGGCGATGTTCCCACCAGCGATATGGCCCACCTGAAGGCCTATCTCACGGCCAAGCTCCTTTGGAATCCGCGTTACGATGAGCGGAAGGCTATCACGGAGTTTCTATCCGCGTTCTACGGCCCGGCCTCACGGCCCATCGGCGAGTACCTGGACTTGCTTAAGGAAGAGGTGGCGGGGCGCGACTATCACGCGTTGCACGTCAAGCCCTTCGAGGCCGGCGTCAGCGCGCCGTACCTGACGCCGCAGGTTCTGGCAAGAGCAACGACGCTTTTCGATGAGGCAGAGCGCTTGGTAGCCGGTGACGCGGAGCTGCTGTTGCGCGTGCGAGAGGCGCGCCTCCCTCTGGACTACGTCAAGCTCCGCATGGCTTCGCGCCTCATAGCGATGATCGCCCCGGAGGACAGGCAATGCTCCGTCGAGGACTGGTATCAGAACGCCATCGAAGATTTCTTCACAAAGGCGGATCTCGGGGGGATTAAACATTGGCGCGAATCCAGCCGCCCGCAGAGTTCCATGCAGGAGTTTCGCGAGGAGCTTGAGGCGGCTCCAAGACGCGAGGAGGCACACGAGAGCGACGTGTAGCTAGCCGCCCAGTCTTGCTTTGCTCGCTCCGGCCGCGCGCGGAGTGCCTACTGCATCCACGCGGGGACGATGGGACCTCCACCGTTGACAGGTATAAAGGCGCCCGTGATGAACTTCGCGAGGTCGGAGGCCAGGAAAGCAACAAGGTTCGCGATGTCCTGGTCGTCCCCTCGATGCTTGAGGGGCAGGGCGGCAGGATACGGCCCGCTTGTCTGGCTGGACTTGCCCGATTGCTCGTCTTGGGCGCGTTCCTGATCGCTATACATCCAGCCAGGCGCCACCTGGTTGACGGTGATGCCGTGGGGGCCGATCTCCTTCGCAAGCGCCTGCAACACGGCGTTCATACCGTGCTTGCCGCTGGTATAAGCCGATTGTCCGGGCCAGCATTGTAGAGAGCATTCCGTATTGATGCCGATGACACGCCCCCACCCCCTCTCGATCATGGCAGGCACAAAAGCCTTCGTCATGAACACGTTGTGAAGGACGCACGAGCGCCACTGGCTTTCGTAATCGGCGATGTCCTGTTCGAGCACCTTCTTCCAGGAGTACTGGATCACGGCGTTGTTGACGATGATATCCGGCGTCCCCATCTCCTGAGCCACCTGGCGCTGCATGGCTTTGACTGCGTCGAAGTCCGTGACATCCGCCTGGACGATCATGGCGCGCCGGCCCGTGGCGGTTGCGCCGTGGTGGAGCGCGGCGGCCTCTTTGTCATTACGCAGGTAGTTAATGACAACATCCGCGCCGCACTCGGCGAGGGTCGATACCATCTTCCGGCCGAGCCTGCCTGTTGCCCCCGTAACAAGAGCCAGTTTGCCTCTCAAGTCAATTTCCATGTCCGGCTTCTCCCTGCCTTTGTGCTCAATGACTCGGCATTATGCACAAACGCGCCGGCTGCCGCCATCGAGATGAACTACCTGTGCGGCGTCCCATCCAAGTGCGTAGAGACAGTTGCTTTTTGCCGTGCCATCGGCCATTCTGTGCCTGAAAAGGGTGTGACATAATCCTAGAGCAAGGGCCCCAGCGGGAGAGTCTCGCCGGGCCGAATACGGGATGTGCGGGGATGAGCGATGTCGACCAGAACCTGAAGTCTCTTGTTTTCAGGGCGTGCCTCGTGGCGGTCTGGTCGGACAGCAGCGCTTCGTCCGACGAGAGGAAACATCTCTCCCACCTGATCGAGACACTCGCCGATAACGAAGACGAACGGAAGGCCCTGAATGAACTCCGGCTTCAGGACCAGAACGAGGGACAAGTCCTGGCCGAGGCGGCGCAACTCGGCGCGCAGGAAAAGGCCTACGTGCTGGATACCTGCCTGGATACCATCGCGTCGGACAAGCGACTGAGACTCGAGGAGCTTAGGTTTCTCCGGGCGTTGAGGAAGACGTGCGGTGTAGGCTTCTGGGCGTACCACAAGAAGCTCTGCGCCGCACAGAGGAAGTCCCGCGCGCGGCTGGCTCTCGACGTACTTTGGCGCGTTCGGGGGATAGCCCTGGCGGCGAGCATATGGCTGGTATGTATCCCGCTTGTCGCCTACTTCGTTCTTCATAAGAGCGTCATCACTCCCGAAGAGGAATGCACGGGGAAGGACATCGTTGTCGCAATACTCGACCCGCAGCATGCGGAGGCAGCAACGCTGGAGTCGGGCGAAGCGGTTTTCGCTCAGGCCCGCAAGGCGATTGTCAGAGTGGTCATCTTCCGAAACTATGAGCCTTTCGCAAGTGGGTCAGGTTTCGTCATTGGCGAGGATGACCTAGGAACCGTTTACGTGGTAACCAACCGCCACGTCGTTCACGGCGCAGACAGAATGAAGGGGCGGCCATGGGATTGGGCAAGAATCGAGGTAGAGCAAGAATCCGGCGCACGATTTGACGCGACGCTGGATTTCTATTCACGTGAGCATGACGTTGCCCTGCTCGCGGTTGAAGGCATGGGCCCCTACGCTGAAACTATCAAGCTTAACCTTAGGTCTAATCTTCAGGTAGGGCAGGCCGTCTATGCCATTGGCAGTCCGATTGGATTGAAACACACCTTCACGGCGGGCGTCGTGTCAGCTCTACGCGATATCTACCTGCAGACTGACGCAACCATCTACTCGGGAAGCAGCGGCGGGCCTATCCTCGACCAGCACGGTGCTCTATGCGGCATCGCGACAAAGAGTTATGAGGTCAAGGACTACGGATTTGCGCTCTACGCAGATACTATCCTTGACGTGCTCAAGGAAAGACAACAACACACAGCCAAGGCCGCGCCAGAGGATTAGGCCCCGGAGTCAGCTGCGGTGTTCGCGGCTTGCCCGGCACCCCACAAGCCCTTGGGAGGGCGTAGCATGACACTGATTGTGAGCGCCTTTGGTACGTTTGTCGCGCTGCTGGGCGGCGTGGGCGTGGTAGCGCCGGGGCGACTTATCGCGTTCGTTCAACGTTGGCAGAGCCGAACTGGACTGTATGTCATCGGCTTGATGCGAATAGGCCTGGGTGTGGCTGTCTTCCTGGCCGCACCGGACTCCCGTGCACCGCTCATCTTGCGGGTTCTTGGCGTTGCCGCGACTATCGTCGGTGTGGCGACGCCCATGTTCGGCGTCGAGCGTTTCCGCAGCGTACTCGCGTGGTGGGCGGCCCGGGGCGCCTTCTTTGTCCGCGCCTGGGCAGTGGTAGCCGTTGTCATCGGCCTGCTCCTCGTCTACGCCGTCAATCCGTGAGCACTTGCGGAATGCCGGCTTCGCTTGCTGATGGCCGCGTGCAGGCGCGCGAATTGACACTGTGCTGTATCTCGGGCAGACTGGCGGGGCCGTGGTTTGAGGTGGGAACGTGACGCGGGGCCCTATTCACATGCCGACAGTACGCAACCTAGCCGATCCAACCAGGTTCAACTCTGCCGCCGTCCTTCCCTACGAACTGCGGCTCAACGACTTCCAGATGGCCATGCAGGATGTGTACGACTTCTTCTACGACGTCAACTCACACCTTGCCGAGAAGGGCCTTCAACGACTGGACGATATGCTGCGGCCCGCCATCATGTCGGGCGTGCTCTCGGATATGCTGACGGCAAGTCTGGCCAAACACTCGCGGGTGTTGACGGAGAACGGCTATTTCAACGGCCACCCGGACCTCGTTGTCCAGGGCATCTATCCCGAGAATTCCGTCAAGGCGGGAGAGGAAGGGATCGAGATCAAGACCACGCGCAAAGCGGGCGGGGCGGTCGATACACACGGGGCCAGAAACCAGTGGATGTGCGTGTTCGTGTATGACGTTGACACGAAGCGCGAGCCGGCATGCGACAGGAGGCCGATGTCCTTCACGGAGGTCTATCTGGGCCAGGTGCTTGAGGAAGATTTCCGGCGCAATGCTCGCGGCGAATTGGGCACCAGGACGGCAACGCTGCACCGCGAGGGCATCAAGAAGCTGCGGGAGAATTGGCTGTACAAGCTTTAGCCGTTGGGCCGGAATTTGATGAGTCTGGGGATGGCCTCGCGCGCCATCTCGAAGTAGAAGCGATCTTTCTCAACGCCCACGCTCTGGTAGCCAACCGCTTCGGCGGCAGCCAGCGTCGATCCGGCGCCTGCAAAGGGATCCAATACGCATCCTTCGCCCAAGGGCAGAATCCCCCTTACCAGCCGGCGCAGAAAGGCCTGCGGCTTGAGGCTGGGATGCGGCGCCAGACTGCGCTCATTCTTGCGTGTAGGCGCCGAGGGGATGACATCACCGAAAGGTTTGCCCGCTTGAGGACGGCGGAAGCCGCCCGTCTTCCACTTGCGTAGGTTATCCTGGACGCGCCCCTCGATGGGCCTCCTGAAGGCGATCCACGGCTCCCACATAGAGCGCGGCATGACGCTGACATCCCTGAACTCCTCATGAGCGGCTTTGGGTCGATCCCCCCCTCGCATTGTCATCACGAGTCGTATGATCTCTCCGCGGCGCTCCAGCCCGGCATCCGCCAGCGCGCCGGACACGATAAAGGAGAGCAGCGGATTCGATGCCACGACCACATGTCCTCCCGGCACAAGTTTCGGGAGCAGCAGCCGTGCCCAGACGAAGAAGAACGTGCGGAGTTCCTCACGCTGGACATCGGTAAGCGTGGTGAAACGGGGCAAAGGCGCTCTGGCGTGGCCGTCAAAGGAAGGGGGAATCCGCCACACACCGCCCTTTCGGCTGCGGAGTTTGACCTGCTGCTCAGGCGAGTATTCATGCAGGCCGTAGGGCGGATCCGTCACGACGGCATGAATGCTATTCTCTTTCTGGCGTTCGAGCCAGTCGAAGCAGTCGGCATGGTGCAACTCCGCGCCGCCGAACGTGAGAGGCTTTTCCCACTTGACTGTTTCGGCGCTCTCGCGTTGCAGGCCGGCTGCGTACTCGGCCCTGACGCGATACACTCCGCGCTTCTCCCGGACAAACATCCCCGGCGTGTTAAGGCGGAGATAGGACCTCACGGACGATGTCGGCGTGGGACCGATTATCTTCGAGACTCTATCCTCAATCTGTCTGAGCGATAGAGCCTCGGAGGTCAAGGTAAGCGCCTGAACAATGGCATCGCGCACCCGGCCGGGGGCGTATCGAGGCGACTCCTCACTCATGTGTCTAGCGTAAGACGTCTAGACGTCACAAGTCAAGAGAAAGCTTGCCGCGCGCCTGTGGGGAAGAAGGAATAGGGGCGGGGCCTCCCGACGGCGGGCACTGCACGCTTCGTAGCCAGCTACTTGATGATATAGTATTCGCATATGCCGGTTGTCTTCAGACATGGAGGCTATAGGTTTTTCTTCTACTCGAATGAGGGGGGGCAGGGAGCCGCTGCGTATCCACGTCCGGAGAGGAGAGGCGGTGGCCAAGTTCTGGCTTGAGCCGGAACCGGCCGTAGCAGCCTCGTATGCTATGTCGTCACGTGAACTCCGTGAATTGCTGGATGTGGCGATTGAGAGAAAACAAGACATTATGAGGTACTGGGATGAGCACTTCGGTAGCTGAACCTATGGCAACGCAATTGCGGTTCGACGCGGACACGCTCTGGCTTAACCTCGCCGACGGACGGCAGCTCGGCGTCCCTCTCGCCTACTTCCCGCGGCTGCCGCGCGCCACCTCTGGACAACGGGAAAGCTATACCATCAGCGGGGGCGGAACGGGATTGCATTGGAACGAATTGGACGAGGATATCTCCGTCGCCGGCCTGCTCGCGGGGATAGGCGATCGCACACGCAAAGCGGACTGAGGCGGCAGGGGCACGATACCGCGAGGCGGCGCGCAGACGGCATGAGCAGCGAGGCGTCTAACCTCCGGCCTTCATCGTCTCCTTGAGGCCGAGGGCTCTGGGCGGTTTGGGGATGAAGTAGAGGTCGAACTCCCACCAATTCGCGCCGCCAGGCTTGTCATTCAGGTAGATCTCGACGGTAAAGCCGTTCTCCGCCCGAGGCTGGTCGATCACAAACGGGTGCAATGGTTCCGTGGCGATATCCTTGATGATCACGGTTCCGGGGCTGCCGGGAAGCGGCGCGATGACTTCGCAGACTTCGACGCTTGGGGCGTCCCAGCGAAGGTGCTCGATCTCCACGCGCTCCCCGGACATACGCAGGAGGTCGCTTCCGTCGATCTTCCCCCGCCAGTGAAGGATCTTCTGCGCTTCGCCGGCGTGTTGTTCGAGGAATGCAGCGAAGGCGCCCTGCTGCTGTATGGCGTCGCGCTCGATCTCCTCGGTTGAGGGCGCGCTGGCGAGCGTGGCCTCGGCGCGCTCGGGGTCTTCGAGCATCTGCTTTGCGTTGGCAATGAGTACGTCGACGCCGAAGAGCTGATACTCGAAGCCGGGAGCGTGAGCGAAGGCATTTCGGGTGGCTTCCAGGTCGGCTGTGAGGGAGGCGAGCTTCTCGCGGTCGGCCTCGCACCGGTTCTCGCGGTAGATGAAGTAGGCCAGGAAGGTCTTGACGTAGCGATTGTTCGTCGTGATGAGTAGCCGCGTGAGTTCAAGGCTCTCTTCGAGGTCGGCGGCGAGGCCGGCGTCGGCGATGTGCGGCTTGACGTCGCCGTACTTGGCGGCCATGGCCTCGGCGGTTCGCAGGCCGTGGTCGAGATACATCAGTGTCTCTTCGAGCCACGGCTTGCAGCGGAGGTAGAGTTCGTGCAGGAAGTCGATGTGCACCTTACCGCCGTCGATGTCCGTGTATCCCTCGGCGATAAACTGTCCTACGCGTATGTGTGGCAGCGAATTGAACTCGCCGTAGGCGGCCGGCTCAATGTAAAGGCCGTACTTGTAGGCCGTGGGCGTCATGGCGATGATCTCGCCCATGCCTTTGGCTGCCTCGGGGCCACACTGGATTGCCGCAAAGTCTTCGGCGATGCCTCTCGGATCCTGGTGATAATTCCAGAAGAGGCGTGAGGCGGTGTAGGCCGTGAGGTTGGAGCGCCGCCAGCCGGCCTGGCGGGCGACGTCGAGGCTTGCGCCCTTCAGATTGCTCCCAGGCACATCGAGCATGGCCTGGAGGCCGGCCTGGAAGTAGAATCCCGGGAAGGTCGGAAAGACCTTGCCGTCGGCGTGGTAGTCCATGGGCTCCGTGACAACCATGGTGCTGTGCGGCGTCTGGTTGAGCGTTGGATTGTAGGCCTGGAACCACCACCGATCATTCTGCGTGAAACTGGGGATGATGAACAGATTCTTCGTCGGCACTTCATCCGTGAAAATGCGCCGGTACACGTCCGGCTGCGCCTGCTGATCGTACATGTTGGTTGCCCAGGTGCGGTGCAGCAGGAGCTTGTCGAAGTCGCCGACGACCACCTCCCAGACCTTGGTAACGAAGAGCCGGTGGCGCTTCTCCATGCACCAGTCCGACTCCCCGCCGCGGAGCACGTCAAACTTGCGGTAGTTCCCCCAGTAGCGCTGCTCATCAGCCACGAAGGTGGCGACGCCGTCGAGCTCGGGCAGGACCTCAAACAGCCTTCGATACTTGGCCTGGAGGGCATCCCAGAAGCGCGGATCCTCGGGACTCAACGTGGCGCCGAATTCCTCAAGAAGCTCCGGGTGATACGTGAAATCCGTGCCGAAACTGATGAACTTCATGTGAAGGCGGTGGGCATAGTCGATGAGCCTGCCGATTTCGGCGCGGGCCTCCTCGCTTTCCGAACGCTCCGGTTCGCTTCGCCAGGGAACCAAACCGAGGGGGCCGGCGCCGAACACCATATTGAGGCGGTGCCGAAGCGCACGCCGGATATCCTCCTCTTCACGAACCTCGATCCGCGTGTATCGCTGCTCGATAGCCGGCTCATGCTTCACATTCACAACGGGCATAGTGCCCTGAACACGTAGGCGATCCCAGAGCCAGTAGATGCCGTAAGGCAGCGCGAGCGGCGAATCGCCCCCGGCAACGACAATACGCGTTGGGCCACGGCCCGTGAGGGTGATAATCTCGTAGCCCTCAGGATTTGCCACGCCCGACAGGGGGAGAGGCGTGTCCTCGTTAAGGCGGCGGGCGTCGGCATTCCGGCCGGGGCCGCCAACGATGACGGCGGGAAGATCTGGCGGAACGCCCTCGTCAACGACGCGCATGGAGATGCCTCGCGCCGACGCGGCGTCGACAAGGTCATTCACAGCCACCTTAATGGCTTCATCGCCGGCAAGGTCTTCAGGCATGACGACGGCCCAGGTTTCCTCGGCGGCGGCTTGGCCAGTGAGTAGCAGCAGAGACAGCATCAGGCAGGAAATGAGTACAAACAGCAATGGCTTCTTGTCCTTATTCATCCCGGCTCACGCGGGAAGTGCGTTTGGGAGAGCATTACCGCCTCCGGCGGCGCAAGTATAATGGCCTTGCCGCCGAAACACACGCCTTTCCTTCCGCTTTCGGACGAGGACGTCAATTGCAAAGGCTGGCCTGCTCGAAGGGACTTTGCGAAGAAGGGGCCGTGTGTTCTAGGCTTAAGCAGGCCGTCGCAGAGCGATGGCCGACAGAGATTGTCTTGCGGAACTGCGGCCTTTGGGATCCATCGGTTGATAGGCTTTGTATAACCGAACGAAACAGACGCTCTGCGCGCCCGTGACGGGACGCAAAATGAGCCGCCGCCAGATGCTGGCGTTGAGCGCGGGGGCCGTGCTCTCGACGGCGGGCCTTTCGTGTCGCCGCGCGGCGATGAAGCCTGGGGAAAAGCCCAACATCATCGTGGTGCTGTCGGATACGCTGCGTGCCGACCATCTCGGCTGCCAGGGCTACGGTGTGCAGACTTCGCCGGCCATCGACCACTTCAGCGAGCAGGCGGTCGTGTTCGAGCAGTGCTACTCGCAGTCACCCTGGACAAAGCCCTCCATCGGCAGCATCTACACGGGACTTCTGCCGAGCGTGCACCAGGCGGCCATCACCTCGTGGGACATCAAGCACATTGACGCCAAGAACGTGCAGGTCCTTCGTGGACAATTCACGACGCTCGCGGAAAACCTCAAGGCCGTGGGATATCACACGGCCCTTTTCCTATCGAATCCGCACGTGCAGAAGCAGTTTGGATTCGCCGGCGGATTCGATGAATACCAGTATGTGCTGTCGTGGAATCCGCAGAAGCATATGGATGCCGTCCTCGACTGGCTCGATGAGAAGGCAGAGCAGCAGCCATTTTTCGTCTTCATTCACATCGTGGATCCCCACGGGCCCTACACGCCGCCGGAGGGAACGTTCCGGGCGCTATTCGGCACGACACCTCAGGCGGCCCTGGACGCGTTGCCCGAGGAGGACAAGGCGCTGCTTCACCTTTTCAAGTCCTTCTATAACCGTCAAAGCAAAGACAAGGCCGTCAAGCGCCCACCCCTCCAGCAGCTCACACCGGAGGGGCTGGCCTTTTTGAAACGACTTTACGACGGCGAGATCGCCTTCGTGGACCTCCAGTTCGCACGGCTGGTTCACTTCCTGAAGCGGCGGCGGCTTTTCGACCGCACTGCGGTGGTATTGACATCTGACCACGGCGAGAGCTTCAACGAGCACGGCTATTTCCACCACGGCAATTGCCTTTTCGATGAAGAGCTACACGTGCCGCTCATTATCCGGCTCCCCGAAATGCGGCGCCCGGTACGCGTGCCGTACACCGTGAGTGGATTCGACTTGTATCCGACGCTGGCTTCGATCGCGGGCGGGGACGTCCCCGAGTATCTCCAAGGAAAGGCGCTGCTCTCGCCGGAGGGCAACGTGACGGTGACGCAGGACTCTCCCGTATTCTCGGAACTTGACTATTACCGCCCCGAAACCGAGATCTGGGATGCATCGATGATCCTGGGCGCGAAGAAGGTCATGTCGCGCAATAGCGGCGAGAAACTCCTGCTTTTCGACAGAGCGGCGGACCCGGAAGAAAGAAAGGACCGCTTCTCGGGTGACGCAGTCCCCATCGAAGGGGCCGAAGCGCTTCGTGCCCGCTTCGAGGCCGCCCGCCGGGAGCATGCCCAGCTTGCCGCGACTTTCGGCCCGCCTGAGTGGACGCAAGCTGGCGACAGCCTACGCGAGGAAATCGAATCGATGGGCTACATGATGTAGCCGGCCTGGCCCTAAGAACTCACCTCTCACAATCCGTCCCCAAAACCGTCTCGCCAGTTTTCAAACTATGCACATTTAGCGAGCGATTTAACTTATTTCCTTTCGCTATAACCCAATGATTTATAATAACTTAGGCTTGGCTCATTTTCTTCTTTACATCCTGGTGGATTTCTGATAAATGTAGGTTTTGCTGCTGATTTGGGAAACTTGCGCGACTGCGCTCCAACTTGCCGTTGAAGGGCAAAATGGGGTGGCTCGGGAACTTCCCGCGGACTTTGTTCCGGCGTGCGGTGGTCGTCTGTATTATTGGCCAGAGAGATGGCGGGCGCCCACAAGAGGCCCCCGCGCTGGATGTGAGGAATACAGAGAGACGAGAAATTCTACCTGAAACGCTGCTCTAACACCGGCGACGGCCTCATCGATACAAGGGAGTACTTGCACACGGCACTACCCCCACCTTGCTGACTCCAAAACCTGCGGGTATTCCCTTCATCGATGAGGCCGTTGCTGTGTCCTCTTCTCGTCCGTTATCTCCCGAAAAGTACCACCCTTCCTCCGCCGCACGAGTTCCTCGTGATCGCATTGGGCGCCAGGTCATCTCATTGCACGAGGCATCCGTTTCTACCTGCGAAGGCTTGCACTGGAGCGCATTGAACGCCCTCGTGCCGCTCATTAGAATCGTCCTCGTGGCCGTATGTTCCAGAGGCGGCGGCCGTGCCCAAGAGCGTCATGGATAGTTTTCGAAGGGAAAGGAGTTGGTCGATGATGAGCAGTTTCGGTTCACATCCCGCGCTGATTTCAGCCGCGGTTCTTGGTTGGCCCACCTCCGGGCAGCACGGCGGCGGCCGCGTTGAAGGGGCTAAACACGTCAAGGTTTTCTACGAGAAGGGCCGCTATGGCGGATGGCCGGCAAATCACGGCATATGGCTGTGGGGCAATGAGATCCTTGTGGGATTCATGGCTGGGCACCACAAGGAGCGTCAAGGACACAGCATCGATCCGGACAGCCCAAGGCGGCCTATGTTCGCCCGAAGTCTCGACGGCGGCGAGACTTGGGCCATCGAGGACGTATACGAGAACGGTATGCGCGGGGAAGAGGCTGAGACAACGCGGCTCGAGGGCGAAGAACTGACGGCGCCGACGGAATTCACGGGGGCAATCGACTTCACCCACGCCGACCTCGCCTTTTCCGTGCGGCGGACAAGCAACGACGCCGGCACCTCTCATTTCTACTACTCGTATGATAGAGGCAGACACTGGGAGGGGCCATTTGCGCTGCCCAACTTCGGCACGCCCGGCATTGCGGCCCGGACGGATTACATCGTGGACGACAAAGATACGTGCACGCTGTTTCTTACGGCGGCCAAGGCCGATGGCAACGAGGGGCGTCCGCTGTGCGTCAGAACCACGGATGGGGGCAGAATCTGGAATATGCTCTCGTGGATCGATTCCGAGCCGGGAGGTTTCGCAATTATGCCGGCCTCTGTGCGTCTGTCGGCAACCGACCTGCTTGTCCTGGTTCGCCGCGCGGAGAAACCGGGAGCGTGGATTTCGACCCACCTCTCGGAGGACAACGGGCTCAGTTGGCGCGAGTTGTCCCCCGCAGCAACGGAGCTGGGTGGCAGCAGTAATCCGCCCGCCCTTGTGAAGCTCAAGGACGGGCGCCTTTGCGTCGTGTATGGCGTCCGCGCTGAACCGTATCGTATGTGCGCCCGGTTGAGCAGCGATGAGGGACGGACGTGGTCAGACGAGCTTATCCTGCGCGATGACGGCGGCACTTGGGATCTGGGCTATCCTCGAAGCGTCCAACGCCCTGACGGCAAAGTCGTGAGCGTCTATTACTTCAATGACGTGGAAACCGGCTGCGAACGTTACATCGGCGCGACGATCTGGGATCCGGGACACTGACATGACAACGCCGCGCGCCGTGTGGCCAACGACTATCCTGGCCTGTCTTGCGGCGTGGTGCGCGTGTGCCGCCGGCCCGGCGTCAGGAGCCGCGTCGCCATTGGCCGGAGGCCTTTGGCGAGTCCGTGATGTGGGGGCAAATACCGACTTCTCCGCAGCCCAGCACGGGGCGGTTCCCGGCCTTGAGTTGCGCCTCTCGGAAGAGCACGGAGTGCATGACGGCGTCTGGGCCTACCGCTGCACGGCCGTGGATGACACGGGCCGTGATCGGGCGGTGACGCTTGCTTTGTGCCTCCCGCTCGATGCACGTGGCTGGACATGGTGGGACGGCCCACAGCGCGGGCGCGTCATCGAGGGTGTGGAGCCTTTCTCAAACCTGACGGCCGACTACTACGGCACGGCGCTCATGGCCTCGAGATATCCCTTGGCCGTGGTGTCTAACGGCTCGACGGCCCTGTGCCTGGCCGTCCCTATCGAACCGGCTCGGGCAGTGCGCTTCGTCTACGATTCTGTCCGCCTCGAGTTCCGTGCGGAGTTCGATTTTGGCCTGTCTGCCATCCCGATTACGTATCGCTCGCGCGGCGACGGGGCCGTGTTAGCCTACGAAGTCCCCGCGGAATGGGCCTTCCGGCGTGCCCTCGCCCGGTATTATGCCATCCACGCCGACGTCCTGCGCCGCAGGGCAGGCCCTGGCGGCACCTTTCTCACCAAGTCGCCTTTGGAGTCTATTGAAAATCCCCAGGATTTCGGCTTCGTCTGGCACGATTTTGACGAAAACCACACCACCTTCGCGGAAGCCGACAAGGCCCTCGGTGTCGCAAGTTTCCTGTACCGGGAACCACAGACGGACTGGCGACTGCTTCATGGAAGTGTCTCCGAAGTAGTGGAAGTGGGCTTCGAGGACGAGAGCCTTGGCCCGCTCGTGGCTGACGGCGCCGTGAATGTTCACAACGGCGTTGCTACTATCCCGCCTGACAGCGGCTTGATCGTACCGGGGCTTCCCACCGACGAACCAGAGGACCTTGCCGCGGAATTCACGATTCGCAATCTGAGTGAGATCGTTGACACGCCCACGTTCGACATGGGCTGGTCGGGCCGGTTTCTCTGCGGCATCAGGAAGAGCGCTGCCACGGGGGACATTGCTAGAGCCGGGACGTTCGATTTCTCCGCAGACGGAGTCCAGAACGGTGAGCCGCTGCCCATAGCCAGAACCGACAGCGTGACAATCAAGCTTGTGGCCAGCATAAGCCGGAATGAGACGACAGTGTGGGTGGGCTACGGCCGGGAGGCGCGAAGTGGAGCGCATGCGCCCCGGCTTCATCAAGCGGGGCGGTTTCCCTGGGGCACGTGGACGAGCGAAGCCGACAACTCGCTGTCTGTGCGCAACAACTCACCCGTGCCGTTGATGATCGACGACGTGCTTATCACGCGCTACGCGAGCCAAGTGGAGCCGACATACGAGGCCTATCGCGCACAGCTCTACGAAGACGCCCGCGCAGGTTTTGAGGACTCGCAGGCGTCCCTCGTGAGCGGTGTAGAGCGGGCCGATGGGCGAAACGACCTGTATCTTGAGAGCATCGCTTGGACGAGCCGCGTCCCCTTCGGCCTGAATCCCGATCCAAACGTGCCCGCGGCAAGCTATGGCTCCTGGCCTAACAAGGCGCAATACGAGTTCGAGCGATACCGGAGTCTGCTAGGTTGGGACGCGTCGGCCAAGGCGTTCGATGGTGTATTTCTGGATTCCATGGAAGGCTGGGGCAATCTGCTCAACTACCGAAAGCAGCATTGGCGCACGACGAAGTTCCCCCTAACCTTCGACCGCAATAACGGCAACCGGGTTTGCCTCCTCAACCTCTGGGGCATCAGCAGTTTTGCCAAGGCATTGTCGAAGACCCTCCACGAGCAAGGCCAGCTTCTCATGGGGAACGACGCCTTTCACAAAACCTGGTTTCACATGCCCTACGTAGATGTTCCGGGCCGTGAGGTGAGCTACTACAAAGACGGGGCGTGGTCCCCGCCGGGCGACGAGCTGTACCTGTTCTTCCGCGCCATGGCGGCGCGCCGGCCTTTCTGGACGCTGATGAACGACCCCTATGACGATGGAGCCCATATCGAGGAGTACTTCCAGCGGAGCATGTTCTATGGCATCTTTCCGAGCATGTTCCACGCACACGACGGCAAGAGCCCCTGGTACTGGGCCACCCCGGCCTATTACAACCGAGATCGCTCGCTCTTCAAGAAATACGTGCCCATCATTCGTCGCCTCGATCTAGCCGGGTGGGAACCCGTGCCTCATGCCACGGTTGTGCCCGAGGCTGTCCGCATCGAGCGTTTTGGAGCCGCTGCCAGCGACAACTTGGCCTTCACGCTCCATAACACAGCGGATGCCTCACAATCGGTTGCGCTCTCGCTGAGACTGCCTGCCCTTGGCATCGCCGGTGTGCAAAGCGCTACGGAATGGCTGAACGGCGAAGCGCTGACGGTGGCGTCCGGGGAACAGGGCGAGGCGCTCCTGGCGCTGCTGCTCGGGCCGGGCGCCTATGCCGTGATCGGCCTGGAGACATCGGCACAGAAAGCCGGCGGGTAAGGTCAGATGAACGTTCTCTGCCACGGCGCGCCATTCTGCTCCGACTACACGCTTCTGGACCTCTATCGCGGGCGGCATGATGTTCGTCGGCTGGGCATCGATGAATCGGCGCAGTACCGGTACGACCCCGTAGGGGAGTCCATGAACGACATCCTCAAAAGGCTGGGGAGCGCTTGGCAACCGGAGCTAATACTGTGCTGGACGCCGGAGATCTATCCCCCCCCGATGGGCATCGAGGAATCGGCGATCCCTACCGCGGCGCTCGTGTCGGATTGGCACGTCTACTATCCCGTCCTCTCCGTCAATCTGGCGCGTTTCGACGCAGTCCTGTGTGACAGGGCCGGGGTGGACGTGTTCCGAAGCGCCTTGGTAGAGCCCTTGTACCTGTTCCCGCTGTATTCGCAGGTGAGTTCCGTGCACCGATCCATGTCGGTTGCCAAAGACCTGGATGTCGTCTACGTAGGCAGCCTCAGCGCGGCCGCGCACCATCGCCGGGCACACTACCTGGAACGCCTGGCACGGATGGCGCCGCGCCACCGAATCCTCATCGCTTCGGGATACTTCGGCGAGGACTATGTCCGCTTACTCAACCGCGCGCGGATCGCGTTCAACCACACGCTGCGCGGAGAACTTAACCTGCGCGTCTTTGAGACACTCGCCTGCGGCGCCGTCCCCTTTATCGAAGACGACAATCATGAGGTCCGCGACTGGTTCGAGGATGGCGTCGACGTCGTACTCTACAACGAGAAGAATCTGGAAGAGCGTATCACCCACATCCTTCAACATCCCGAAGAGGCGGAATCGATCCGTCAGAAGGGCCTCGCGCGGGCGGTCGAATTCGCCGGCGAGAACCGGCTCGATGCACTTATTGACTGGGTGGCTGCGCGTGGACGTGGCGCACGGCGTTTCCGCGAGCTGCCGCCGGAAGAGCGTCTGTATCAGGATCTCCTCCTGTTCGGCTTCTCACGTTGGCCTGTGTACGCGCCGCTGGGCGAGCGCATGGTGAACGCACTGGCGCGTGCACGCCCTTCGGATCCGCGCACCTGGACGGCGATAGGCCGGCATCTGATTCCGGCCCCAGAGGCGGCGAGTGATCGGGCGGCGGTGGAGCGCTGCATCAAAGCCTTCGCCCGCGCCGGGCAGCTTGAGCCCGGATCGGCGCCGTGCGCGTTGAACATGGCCACTTTCGCGGGTGCCTATGGCCTCGACCACCTGGAGGCGCAGCACCTCGAAGCCGTCTTGAAGGGGGACTCGCTTGAGGGCGCGGAACTTATCCTCGGGCATGCGGGGTGCCCGTTCTGGAACCGGTGGTCCCGGGCCGTAGCGGAAGGGCAGGCGTCTCTCGCCATAGTCCAAGCCGAGGCCCACGTCCGGCTCGCCCGACTCGTGGCCCGGTTTGGTGAACCGGAATTGGCGGAAGACCACCTCGCGCAAGCCGCCGAGCTGGATCCGGACAATAACAAGGGCATCAGCCTTCGGGCGGAGCTCCAGTGGGCCACGGGGAGGAAGAACGAGGCCGTGCGCACGCTTCAGAATGGACTGCCCGAACTCCCGCTGGATTTCGACTGCCGGGAGCGGCTACGCCAGATGCTCATAGACACAGGCCGGGATAATGAGGCCGCGGAACTCGCCGCGGAAACAGACATGATGAGGGGGAGGATACTGATAGCGGCCGCGGACTGATGCGCATGTCACGCCGCCGGGGAAGGCTCAGGCCTTTTCTCCGCGAATGATTTTCGTCACGTCACTCTTCTTGACGCGCGTTTCCCTTCCCTGAAACCTGGCGATGTAATACCCGCTCTCTCCGACGAGGATATCGTCGGCCGGTTGCGTCCACCCGTTGCGCAACACAATCGTGTGGTGGCTGCCGCTCGAAGACGGCAGAAACGACCTGTCCACTCGATGGGCCTTGGCCAGGTAGGCGTAATCCACACGGCCGTTCTTGAACTCCTGCCTGAAACGCTCGACGATCTTGATGTAGTTCTGAGTCTCTTTGTAAGGGGGGACGCCGCCGTACTTCTTCACGGCCCCCGGGCCGGCGTTGTACGCGGCCAGGGCGAGGGAGGGGTCATTGTCAAATAGGTTGAGCATCCGGGAGAGATATTGAGTGCCGCCGGCGATATTCTGCGCGGGATCAAAGATATCGGTGACGCCCATCTCCAGGGCCGTACCGGGCATGAGCTGCATCAAGCCGCGGGCGCCGGCCGGGGAAACGGCCATGGGGTCGAAGGCGCTCTCGGCACGAATGACCGCGAAGATCAGATCCTCGTCGAGTCCATAAAATTTGGCATACTCTCTCACCAATTGGGCAATGGTGGCATTGGTGTAGTCGGTAGGCGACTTGAACTTCCTGTACTTATTGTCGACTTTGATGACGTCCAGGTGAAGGGCCACCTCGACGTATTCCTCTTGCCCCCGGTAATTGCCCTTCAGGTTCGTGAAATAGGGCACGCCGGTGCGGTTGACGAAGATAGAGCGCCCGGCTTTCTTCTGAAGATACTTGTCAGGATTGCTTGTGAAGACAGGGGCGCCATTGCGGCGAGGAAGGGCGACAATCCCGTTCCTCTCAAAGTAGCGATTCTCCGGCGCGTCACGCTTTTCGGGCGACGCGGCGCTCGTCGCAGGTTTCACCGGAACACTCTCGGGCGCGGCCTGCCGCGTCCGGTTCTTGGCGAATTCCTTCCTCAGATCAGCGCGGTAGCGGCGGCCGTGATTGATGACGATGGCTTCGCGATCCACGTCATCCTTGGGGACATTGAGCACCTCGCCCGTTTTGGGAAGTCGAACGTAGTACATGGATGTGCCTTCATTGACGAGCACATCCTCGTACGTCTTGCCCTTAACAGTGATGGTGTCCGCCGTAGCGCACACCGCGGCGAGAAATAGAATAGATCCGCACACTGACGAACGGGCCATCGCCCCTATGGTGTTCTTCCGTCCGTCTGCGCTGCGGGAAAATGGAACTCCAGCCCGCATGGTAAGTTCACTATATCACACACCTTGCGCCCGAAGAAACCTGCGCGCAGGGGCCTCCTGTCGATGCCCGCGAGCGCGGCGTGCCTTGCGCAGCACCCGTGAGAAAGACTACGCTTTGGGCCGTAGTACCGAACAAGGAGAGAAGTCCGTGGAGTCTGTGGCCAATCGTCGAATGACGGTGCCCGTAATGGTGGGGCGCGTCCAGGTAGGCGGCGGCGCGCCGGTGGTCGTCCAGTCCATGACAAACACCGACACAGCCAACGCCGAGGAAACGGCGAAGCAGGTGTGTATCCTGGCGGAGGCCGGCTCGGAGCTCGTGCGGTTCACGGTGAATACGCGGGAGGCGGCGCGCGCAGTGCCTGAGATTGCCCGCCGAGTGCGCGACGCCGGGTGCGATGCTCCGCTGGTGGGCGATTTCCATTACAACGGGCACGTACTGCTCACCGAGTTTCCGGAGTGCGCGGCGGCTCTCGATAAGTACCGTATCAATCCCGGAAACGTCGGCGCCGGCACAACCGGCGACGAGCATTTCATGACTATCTGCCGGGTGGCGTCCGAACACGGCAAGGCCGTCCGAATCGGCGTAAACGGCGGCTCGTTGGATCGGGATCTTGTCCTGCAAAGAATGGCGGAGAACACAACGCGGAATCTGGGCAAGTCGTCGAAGGAGGTCATTAATGAGTGCATGATCATCTCGGCGCTCGAATCGACGGAGTTGGCGCTGTCGGCCGGCCTGCGCAAGGAACAGATCATCCTCTCCTGCAAGACCTCCGTCCCGAAGTACTTGATCGAGATCCACCGCGAATTGGCGAAGCGCACGGATCAACCTATCCACCTGGGCTTGACAGAGGCCGGGATGGGCGTCAAGGGCCTGGTATGGTCGGCGGCGGCGATGGGCGTCGTGCTGGCCGACGGAATCGGCGACACGATTCGTATCTCCCTGACGCCGAGTCCCGACGGAGATCGGCGCGAGGAGGTGTACGCCGCTTGTGAACTCCTGCAGGCCCTCGGCTTGCGCTCGTTTATGCCCACCATCACGGCGTGCCCCGGCTGCGGCCGTACAACGAGTACAACATTCCAGGAGCTTGCCCTGCGCGTTCAGGAGCACGTCCGCGAACGGCTGCCCGAGTGGCGGCGGCGCTGTCCAGGCGTCGAGAACATGACCCTCGCCGTCATGGGATGCATCGTCAACGGCCCGGGAGAATCGAAGGGAGCGAACATCGGCATCAGCCTCCCCGGTACTGGTGAGGCGCCGGACTGCCCGGTGTACGTGGATGGCGAGCGATCCCAAACGCTCTCCGGGGAACCTGAGGCATTGGCACGGGCCTTCATCGGGATCGTGGATGACTACGTCGAGACGCATTTCGCCCAATCCTCGGATAAGGCCGGGGCATAAGCTGTGTTTCGCTTGTTTCGCCGTGCGCCGTGGCTGTCCGCTGGCCAAACCGATGCGTGTCCCGCTTGGAGCGCCCAATGAACCTGCGTGAGATCCTCAACCGCGAGCTGCTTCCCACCGTACAGCGGCCATCGCGCTACGTCGGCACCGAGTTCAACAGCGTCCATAAGCCCCCCGAGGAGGTCGAACTAAGGGTGGCCTTGGCCTTCCCGGATCTATACGACTTGGGCCTCGGAAACCTCGGGCTCCACATCCTTTACACGATCCTGAACGATCTCCCCTGGTGCTGGGCGGAGCGAACATACGCGCCCGCGCCCGACATGGAAGCAGCGCTGCGTGAGCGCGGGCTTCCTCTGTACGCCTATGAATCCAAAGATGCTCTCAGTGACTTGGATCTCGTCGGCTTCACGCTCCAATCGGAACTGACGTACACAAGCGTACTGAACATGATTGATCTGAGCGGCCTGCCGCTACGTGCCTCGGGGCGGGCGGACGCGCATCCCATCATCTGCGCTGGTGGCCCCGGCGCGTTGAATCCGGAGCCGCTGGCGCCGTTTATCGACTGCTTCATCATCGGCGACGGCGAGGAGGCTATCGTCGAGGTAGCGACGGTGCTGCGCAGCCTGCGGGGGGCAAGGAGAGAAAAGCGCCTCGATGCTTTGGCCGCGGTGCCCGGCGTCTACGTTCCGGCACTCTACCCGGTTGAGACATTGCCGGACGGGCGCGTCCTTCCGCGTGCCGACGCGCCGAAGATCATCCGCCGGGTCGTACGCGATCTGGATCGCGCCCCGTTCCCCGCGGACTTGGTGGTGCCGTTTACGCAACAGGTTCATGACCGCGCGGGCATCGAGGTCTTTCGCGGATGCACGCGGGGATGCGGGTTCTGCCAGGCGGGCATGGTGGGCCGCCCGGTGCGAGAGCGGAGCGTGGACTGCATCGACCAAATCCTGGAGCAGGCGCTCGAAAGAACCGGCTACGAGGAAGTATCGCTGGTATCGCTCTCCACGTGCGACTACTCGGGCGTAGGCGAGTTGCTCGCCCGCGTCGTCGAGCGGGCGGCGCCGAGTGATACGGCCGTCTCGCTGCCTTCGCTACGCCTGGACGGCTTCTCCGTGGCACTCGCGGATATGGTGGCGGGCGTGCGCCGGAGCGGACTCACCTTCGCGCCGGAGGCGGCGACACCACGCCTTCGGGCCGTTATCAACAAATGGATTACGGATGATGACGTGCTGGCCGTGACCTCAGAAGCCTTTCGGCTTGGGTGGAATCACGTCAAGTGCTACTTCATGATCGGCTTGCCGACGGAATCCGATGAGGATGTCCGCGCCATCGTGGAGCTCTGCCGCCGAACGCTGGAAGACGGCCGGAAAGTCAACAGAAAGGCCCAAGTATTCACCGGGATTTCGACGTTTGTGCCTAAACCTTTCACGCCATTCCAGTGGTGTGCGCAGATTGACCACGAGGAGACCCTTCGACGTCAGGCGATCCTCTCGGAGGGATTCCGGCGCTGCGCAGGCATCAAATACGGCCGCCACGCCGCGGAATCGAGTTTCATCGAAGGGCTGATCGCACGGGGCGATCGGCGAGCAGCAGCGCTCATTGAAGCCGCCTTCGAGCGCGGCGCGCGTTTGGACACTTCAAGCGAGTATTTCAACTTCCCCGCGTGGCTGGATGCCATCGAGGTCGTGGACTACAACGTATCGCAAGCGTTAGGCGAGCGCGCTCCGGATGAGCGCCTTCCCTGGGATCACATCGATATCCTTGTTCCGAAATCCTGGTTTTTCGATGAGAGGAAGCGGGCGTTGGGGGGGGGGCGGGCGGGGGATTGCCGCGTGAGCGGCTGCAATCGCTGCGGCATTATTGAACGCGAGCCCGGCCTCTGCGCAACGATGTTGGCGCGGGCGGAACAGGCGCGAAAACAGAAGCCCGAGCCTTCCGGCGCGCGGGATGCGCGTGAGGAGCCCCCTCCTGCCCAGCGCTTGCGATTCCGCGTCGGCCGGAACGGTGAAGCGCGCTTCCTCTCGCATCTCGAGTGGATGACGGCATGGACACGAGCGCTCCGGCGCGCGAAGGCGCCGGTAGCTCACTCGCAGGGATACCACGCCCACCCGAAAGTGACGTTCTCAACGGCCCTGCCGGTGGGAGAGGCGTCCGAAGGGGAATACATGGACGTGGTCTTGCGGGAGCGCGTGGAGCCACAGGCCCTGCTGATGCGGCTCCAAGACACCTTGCCCTCGGGATTCATGGCATCCGCCGTGGCCGAGGTGCCTCTCGGGACACCCTCCTTGATGAGCGCGGTCGTAGGCTTCGCGTACACCATCGAGGTGGAGGACGGCGACGCAGCCGCGCTGTCCGAGGCGGCGGAGCAACTCATCGCCGCGGACACGCTGACGTGTGAACGGAAGACACGCCCTCGAGGCCGCAAGAAGGGGCCGAGCGTAAAGGTAGTAGATCTGCGCCCCAGCGTCCGCACGCTCACGGTGCGGCCCCGCCAAGGAGTCGGGGCGGTTATCGATGTGCTCGTTGTCCTGGTTGGCGGCATCGTGGCAAAGCCCGCCGAACTGATCAGACTCCTGGAAATCCATCGCAGTAAGGTACTCGTAACGAAACGAGATACATTGCTCGCAGAGTCTAAGCCGCCTTCGTGATATTATTCCCAGCGGATTCACTTCGGGGAGGTAAATGAATGGCCGAGGGTTCTGTCGCCCGGGCGAGTATCGAGTGGCGGGCGGTGCTCGGGGAGACGAAAGTCGTAACAGATGGGGAGGTCCTGGCCCGGTACGCCCGTTCAACGGAGCCGGACGAGACGCATCCCGCGTGTATTCTCTATCCGGAGTCGACGGAAGAGGTCCAAGCTATCGCGCGCGTGGCATCGGAGTGCGGCACGCCCATCTATCCCATTTCCCGCGGCAAGAACTGGGGCTACGGGGATACCTGCGCACCGTGCGACGGCGCGGCCATCATCGACCTCAGTCGCATGAATCGGATCGTCGAGGTCAACACGGAACTCGGCTACGCAGTCATTGAGGCCGGCGTCTCGCAGCAGCAGCTTCACGACTACCTGCGCTCGAACAACACGCGATTGTGGGTGGACTGCACCGGAGCGGGGGGGGCATCGAGCCTGGTGGGGAACACGCTCGATCGAGGTTTCGGCCACACGCGCTACGGAGATCATTTCCTCACGGCGTGCGGCATGGAGGTCGTGCTCGCCGACGGCCAGGTATTACATACAGGTTTCGAACACTTCCCAAATGCCAGAGCAAGCCGGGTGTACCGCTACGGCGTCGGGCCATTTCTCGACGGAATCTTCTGTCAAGCCAATTTTGGGATTGTCACCCGCCTGGGCCTTTGGCTCATGCCGGAGCCGGAGGCGTTCTGCTTCTTCTGTATTCGCGTTGCGCGAGACTCGGATCTCGGCCCGCTGGTAGATTGCCTGCGTCCGCTGCGGATGGCGGGCATCATCCAAACGACGCTGCACATCGGCAACGATCTCCGCCTTCTGAGCGGCACGGGACGCTATCCATGGGAGGAAGCCGGGGGAGCGACACCACTTCCCGAAGAAGTACTCACGCGGCTGCGCCGGGCCGGCGGCTTGGGGGCGTGGAATGTCGGCGGCAGTCTTACGGGAACTCAAGCGCACGTCCGGGCCTCGAAAAAGGCGATCAAGAAGGCCGTCGGCTCCCTAGGCAGCGTCCTCTTCGTGGGCGACAAAACACTTCGCCTCGGCGACATTGCTGTGCGTATCTTGCGCCCCTTCGGCCTCGAAAAGGGATTGGCAAGGCGGCTCAACGCGTTGAAACCGAACTACGGCCTCCTTAAGGGCGTGCCCACGGAGGAGCCTCTGCTGGGCGCCCAATGGCGGCTCCGTCAGCCGCCCGCGGGGAATATAGCCGATCCGCTCGATGCAGGCTGTGGCCTGTTGTGGATCTCGCCGGTAGTCCCGATGACGGGCCGGGACGCTACGCGCGTTATGGACCTTGTGAAGCCGATCTTCGCGGAGTTCAGCTTCGATCCTCTTGCCACATTTACGATGATCAATGAGCGGGCCATGATTGGCATCCTGAACATCGCCTATGACAAATCCGACGCGGAGGAGACGGTGCGGGCCGGCATCTGCTACGACGGGCTCTTCAAGGCATTGACCGACGAAGGGTACTTCCCCTATCGCACGGGCCTGCGGGGCATACCGAAACTGTCGAAGGAGGGAGATGTTTTCTGGGAGGTCGCCGGGCGAATCAAGCACGCCTTGGATCCCGCGGGAGTGATAGCGCCGGGGCGCTATGTGCCGCGCGAGCGTCAGGACGGCGGATAGGAACGGGGAGCAGGCCTACAGCGCCTGCCAGATATAAGAGGGATCGGGGAGCTTATCATCGTAGACTTCGACATTCTTCTCCTGCCGAAGCTGAGACATAACCGCGCCATAGAGGATAAACGGAAGAAGCTCTTGTTCGGCCTGCTCGATCGTCTTAGGGGATTCGGGCCGGTAATCGACTATCTGGAGGGTCATGAAGGCTGCGGGAAGCTTGTGCACCAACATCCGGCCGTCAGGGCCGGTAAACATCAATTCGTGCTCCTCAACGAACAGGGGGCCGATGATCGTGCCCGGTTGAGCGCCAGACGCGCTTTCCCAAAAACTACGCAACTCGATAACGCTCGGGTCGTTCTCGTATCCGCCCTGGAGCACGAATTCCTGGCTTATCTGCGCGTACTCCTTGGCTACATCCTTGATGTTCTCGCCGGCGTCCAGCCGCCTACGGACTTCGGCGGCCATCCGCTCCGCCCCCGCTTCGGTGATCGGAAACCTCAAAGCAATAAACCTAACGGCCTCCAGGTTCTTCAGTTCATTCCTGCGCAATTCGTATTCCTCAACAAGCTGCTCCTCCTTGATGGTGATGGTGCCGTCTTGGAGATGCTGCTTGACAAGATACCCAATCGCCTCCTCGCCAAGCATCTTCTTCATGGCACGGTCGATCCCGAGTTCAACCTCCTCTTTCAGAACATCGAAATCCGCGGCCGATATGCCTACAACACCAGGATCCGTGATGTGTTCAAGCATTCGGAAGTCGGGATGCTCTCTTAGATAGACGGCCCGCGCGGCTTCGCGCGGCACACTGATCTTGTTCTCCGCCTCCAACTCGTAAGCCACGTCCAACTTGATCTGATCGTTGATGTAATTATCCAAGGCCCGCTTCAAATCGCCCTTGGTTTGAATGACGGGCCGCTCGGGATCGGGCATGTCACGGAGGATTCGGGCGAAGTCGCCTCGGGTGATATAGGTGTCGCCGATTCGGGCGACTTTGATACGATCCTTGTCCGCGATGTATCCGCACCCGGTGTTTGCGGCGCAAAGCGCAACGCACACCGCGAGCATAGCCGTCGTCTGGACGAGCGCCACCATCCCTCTCATGAGCGTTCCCTCCGTTCTTCCCGGCCCTGTAATCGAGTGTAGCATGCGCCTACCGGGCAAGCCAACAGGCAGAACAGAAACGGAGCCGCTCCCCGCGCCGTTGACCGCTCTTGCGCGGGAAACGTATACTTGTGCCGTTGTGCGTCGGCGGGACTATCCTCCTTTGGCAGGGGCTCAACCGTGACCCTCGCGAACCGCATTACGTTAGTGCGCTTGGTGTCCGTTCCGGTGTTCGCGGTACTCGTCATGAGCTACACGCAGGACCGGCAGTGGGTACGCCTCACCGCCGTGGTCGTCTACATCGGCGCCGCTCTTTCGGATGCGTTGGACGGTTTCGTTGCGCGGGTGTATGACCAGAAGACACGGCTGGGCACGGTTCTAGACCCGCTTGCAGACAAATTGATGATCAATATCGCTTTTGTCTTCCTCGCTTGGAATAATGCCTTCAAAACGCCCGTGCCAGGCTGGTTCCCCGTCATTATTTTGGGCCGGGACGCCATCATCGTGATGGGGTCGTACCTGATAAATGAATTCTTCGGCCCGGTGCGCGTCAAACCTCGACTTCTAGGAAAACTGACAACCGTGTTTCAGATGAGTTCCATTGCCGCGGTCTTGCTTGAAGTGAGTTTTGCCTATGCCCTGCTTATGGCGACGCTCGGGATATCGGTGGTGTCGTTTTTCGACTACCTCTACGTCGGCGTCCGTCAAGTCGGCAATGAGGATGTAGCCTGATGAGTAAGCAACGCGAACTACCGTTGGTGGCAATCTGCGGCCGGCCGAACGTGGGCAAATCCACCCTCTTCAACCGTTTGACAGGTAAGGCGCGCGCGATCGTCCACGCAGAGGAGGGAATCACTCGGGACAGATTCTACGGCACGGCGCAGTGGGAAGGGCGCTCGTTCCGTGTCGTAGACACAGGCGGCATCGTGGAGGATCCCATTGACCACGTAGTGCGGAAGATGCAAGAGCAGGTTCGTGTAGCCTTAGGTGAGGCGTGCGTCATCGTGTTCGTGGTGGATGGGCAGCAGGAGATCACCCGCATCGACGAAGATGTCCGCGATGAGCTGTTCACGTATGGCAAGCCCGTCCTGCTGGCGGTCAACAAGCTCGACAATGACGTCCTGGCGTCGCACCAGTGGGATTTCTGCTCCCTTGGATTCGGCGAGCCGTATGCCATCTCCGCCAGCCATAATCTCGGCATGGACGGCCTGGCGGAGGCCATCGCGGCACACCTACCCGAGACGGAGCCCGATGAAACAGAAGCGGAAGCGCCCGCGGAGGTGACGCGGATCGCCGTGATCGGCAAGCCGAACGTGGGAAAATCGTCATTCGTCAACGCGATCCTCAATGAGGAAAGAAGTATCGTCGACCCGACGCCCGGTACGACGCGGGACGCCATTGATGTTGCCCTGCGGTGGCAGGACAAAGACTACATCTTCATTGATACGGCCGGGATGCGGAAAAAGGCCGGCATCAAAGCGAAGGTTGAGCATTTCAGTGTGAGCCGCGCCTTGCGGGCCATTCGCCGAGCGGACGTGTGCCTCGTTATGATGGACGCCACGGAAGGTATATCGCAACAGGACAAACGCATCCTGGACTATGTCCGGGAGGCTGGCACGGGCATGGTACTTGTCTATACGAAGTGGGACTTGGTGGAAGACAAGACGACGCGGCTCAAAGCAATTGGAGAGGAACTGGAGCGCAAGGCGCCTTTTCTGAAACATGTGCCCGTGCTTACCTTGTCGAGCGTGACGCGCCAGCGGCTGTTCAAGTCCTTCGAGTACATCGACCGGGTAGCCGAGGAGGCGGCCAAGCGAATCGCCACGCCCAAGCTGAACGACTTCATCAAACGGCTGGGCGCGCGAGTCGCGCCCGCCATGCACAAGGGCAAGCGGGCCAGGATCTACTACGCGACACAGGCGGCCGTGAAGCCTACGCGGTTTCTCCTCTTTGTGAATAACAAGCAGCTCTTTCACTTCGCCTACTTGCGGCACATCGAAAATCAGTTGCGCGCGGCCTACGGCTTCGAAGGGGTGCCCATTCACCTCGAACTGCGCGAGAAACGCGAGGGCTCGCGATGACGCCGCTGCCAAGTATCTTGGCCCTGATTCTCTCCTATGTTGTGGGATCCGTCCCCACAGGTTTGTGGCTGGGCCGTTGGCTTTGTGGCGTGGACATTCGCCAACACGGCAGCAAGAATATCGGCGCAACGAACGCCCTGCGCGTTCTCGGAAAGAAGATGGGGGCGTTGGCTCTCGCGGGAGACATGGCCAAAGGCGTCGTGGCCGTGCTGGTGTTTGCGCGCCTGAGTCCGTGGCCCCACGCAACCTTGCTATGCGGCCTTGCGGCCATTGTGGGCCATACAGGCTCAGTGTTTCTCAAGTTCCGAGGAGGCAAAGGCATCGCCACCAGTGCGGGGGTGTTCGCGAGCCTATGCCCTATACCTACGGCAATCGCCGTGGCGACATTCGCCGCGCTCGTTGGACTCACGCGGATGGTCAGTGTCGGCTCGATCTGTGCGGCACTAGCCCTCGCCATGAGTGTATGGGCACTTTCGGACGACTGGCCGATGCGGGCGCTGGCGTCGGCAGTTGCGCTTTGGGTAATCGTACGGCATCGCTCGAACATCCAGCGCATTCTTCGCGGCACGGAAAACCGGTTCTGAACGCTGGGCGCTGGGACGCACAACGAACATATGTTAAGCCTCCGGAGATGGCACAAACTGCCCCGCAACTTCAGCGCCTTCGTCGAAGAACTGGCCTGCGGAATCGAGGGGCTCTACGGCGCGGCATCGGCGGAAGAGTATCGCCGGCGTGCACGTGACCTGTTTGGGGCGGCCGTTGAGAGCACGGCCGTGGACGTCGTCGGACTATTCGACGGCCCGGACGCTGCCGGAGTTCTGATGGCTGCTTCGCGCGACAACACCGGCGAGATCACGCTGGTACACGTGCTGGAACACTACCTGCGGCAGGGGGTGGAGGAGCGCTTGGTCGCGGAGTCCGTCCGGATGCTGCGGGAGAGCGGGGCAAAGAGAATCCTCTCTGAGTTCGTTCCGCTCTACGCCGAGGACCTGGGGACAACCTTCGGCTCGCTTGGCTTCGAGTCCGTTGAGCGTGCTGTCATGGCGGCCGCCGCGTCGGCGCCCGGTTTAGCGCCGTGGGGCCTTCCCGAGAGCGTACCGATCACGGAAGCGGACCGGGGCGATGCGGCGGAGGTCATAATAGCCGCGTATGAAGGCCATCCGGACCGCAAGCTCCACAGCGATGTAGGCGACACGGCTGCCGCGAGGGCATTCCTCGAGCGCGTGGCGGACGGCGGCTTTGGCTTGGCACGACGCAGCTTCAGCAGGCTAATCCGGAAATCCGGCCAATGCGCAGGTGTAATCGCCGGCTGCGAGATCGGCCCGGACATCGGTTTTATTCTCCAAGTGGCGGTGGCGCCCGCTTTCCAGGGCAAAGGATTGGGAACGCGGCTGCTGCGGGAGCAGGCAGTGGCCTTTCGTGAGACGGGAATGGCCCGAATCGCCCTCGGTGTTACAATGGACAATCCCGCCCGGGAGCTCTACGAGCGGCTGGGATTCGCCGTGCTCCGGCCGGTGCGTGCTCACGTATGGCAAGCACTCTTATAACCGCATCCGTGGGCTGTCTCCAGTGCCTTATCATAGAGTTGAAACAGAAACGCGTTGGTTCTAGGATCAGTGTGCTCGGCCTACGAACGATGTTGCTTCCAGGCTCCGAGCGCGCAGCACTGTCGGGCTGACCGGCCACTATGAGGACGTGAGCACCATGAACCTGATACTGACATGTGCCACGGTTTGCGCATCCCTTGTCGCACAGGACGCGGGAACACTGCCGGATGAACTTCGGCATCTCGCGGCCGTGGCGGGCAATGAGGCACGCCTCGTAGATGCGGCGCGCGCATTCGACGTGCAAAACGCCGCGCTGGCGAACTGGGACATCACACTGGCGGAGTCGCATCAGGCAGCCGGCGAATACGACCTGGCGAAGGCGAAACTGCGCCAGGCGAGTGCCCGGTTTGAGTTGATCCGTCAGGCGTACGATGAGGTTCTGGCACGCTATCCCAAGAACGCTCGGGCCAACAACTACTACGGGGAACTCCTCTACGACTACATCACCTGAACGAGGCCTGTGGGCCGCCGTCCGGTACTGGAAGCTCGCCTCCTACGCCGATAGACATCTCGGAGCACCGCGCAATAATCTCGCATTGCACTTCTGCCACTTCGGCGACTACCGAAGCGGGGTTGAGATACATGGAGGAGGCGCTCGAGGTCGAACCCGACAACCCTGATTTCCTCTACAACGCTACGCAGCTCTACCTGAATTTTTACCCCCAAGTCGCGAAACGCTACGAATGGCCCAAGAAGAAGGTCTACCACGAAGCCATGAAGATGTCGCGGAAAGCCGCCAAACTCGCGGAAGACGGACTACGAACTCCGGCAGGATTACGCGGTCAACTTCTACGCCGCCGAGAATTTCGACGTGGACGCCGACTGGCGGGAAGCGGCTAAGGCCTGGCAGGCGGCGCGTTTGTACGCCGACGACGACGATAGCCGGTTCTACACGTGGCTGAATGAGGCGCGAGTTTGGAAGCGGGCGGGAGACAAGAAACACGCCGTGGCGTGTCTGAAAGAGGCACTGGCGATCCATCCCGGCAACGAGGTGGCCTCCCGGCTTCTCGATGAAATGCGTGGAAGCGGGACGTGATGCACTCCTCACGTCAGAATACGTGCCCGCGCTTCATCCCCTGGCCACCCACTGCGGGCAAGCTAGCCGCGAAAGGCGCATGGTGAGAGAACAACGAAAGGCCAGGCGCAGCACGCTGGCCGCGAAGATCTTTCTCCTCATTGCCCTAGTCTGCCTAATCTACCTCTTTGGATTTCGAGGTATGCGGTTTTTCATGGTGCCCTCGAGGAGCATGGAGCCCACGCTCTATCCCAAGGACTATCTCGTCACGTTGACGGCGGGGACGTACCAGCGGGGAGACGTCGTCGTTGTGCGCGAGCAGTCGGAGGGCAAGAAAGAGTATGTGGTCAAACGCATTGTTGGCTTGGGCGGCGACGAAGTGAAGGTGGAAGGGGGGGCGCTCTCCTTGAACGAGGAGTATGCCTCGGAGCCTTACGTGTTTGAGCCGATGGCCTACGAATTCGGCCCCGTGACGGTGGCGGAAGGAGAGGCGTTCCTGCTCGGGGACAACCGCAACTTGAGCGAAGATAGCCACAACGACTTGCGAGGCGTGCCCTTGGACGCGGTAGTAGGCAAAGTCCGATGGATCTACTCGCCTTACAGCCGCTTCGGCCCGGTGCACAGCTATCCACTCACAAACGTCTCAGGCCGCTAAGCGCAGGAAGGTACGCCGTACCCGCCGCGCTCTGAAGCGGCCTTGTCCTTTGACACCTGCTCACCAAGCCGGTTTGGCCGCACATCGCACCAGTTCTTTTCCTCGCAATGATTTGGCGTGCGGTTGATCCTCCATCCGGCCAGCAGTGCTCGATGTCGCCAGCAATGTCATTGCCAAAGTAATGGAAAAGGTGTATTCTGGATGATTGTGAGGGCGTTCTAGGCATCTTTGGGACTAGGCCGAGGGTAACGGGGCATGGAACCAGCTACCATTCTGCTCGTAGATGACAACCCGGTGAATCTCAGTATCCTGAGAACTCTGCTGGGCAAAGACGGCCACGAACTGATCGCTGCTGACGGAGGGCAGGCAGCCATGGAGCTTGTGTCCAGCAATCCGACCTTTGACCTGATCCTGCTGGATGTAGCCCTTCCGGACCTGGACGGTATCGAGGTGTGTCGTCGGCTCAAGCAAGATGAGCAGACGGCGGGCATCCCTATTGTGCTGGTGTCGGCGGTGAGAACGGACGACGAGAGTATCCGCCGGGGGCTTGAGGCGGGGGCTGATGGGTACCTCACGAAGCCGATTGACGACGTCGCCCTCCGGGCGTGGGGTCAGAGCGACGCTCCGCATAAGCCGGTTGCAGCGCGAACTTGCTGAACGGGCCTCGATGTCGGGGGGCGCCAGCCACACATCCCTGCAGGAAGTATTCGCGACATTGTCGCAGAAGGTCAACGCCTCGCTGCAGGCGCTTTTTGCCGCGGCCACCATCCTGTCGGAAGACTTGCCAGAGGATTCACCGGATCGTAAGCTCGTAACGGAGATTCTGTCGCACGCCGAGCGGGTGGCGGAGATTGTGGCGAGCGCCAGCTACACGGCTAGGGCCCAGCTCGACACGTGAACTCTATTGCGCCCGGCAGTTCAAGAACTTACGTTCATGTCCGGCGATATGTTAGCCCCGCGCGGTTCTGGGCTGACGACGCGTGCCTGGCCATTGTCCCTATTATGATTGGGAGAACACCATGAGTTTTCCGACGACACGACTCCGACGCCTGCGCAGAAACCCGACGCTTCGGCGGATGGTGCGTGAGACGCGTCTCAGTGTTGATGACGTCATCATGCCCCTGTTCGTTCGTCCTGGAAAGGGTGTACGAAATCCCATCACGTCCATGCCTGGGAACTATCAGTTCTCGCCGGACACGTTGGTTGAAGAGGCCAAGGCCGTTGAGGGAGCCGGTGTGCCGGCGGTGATCCTCTTCGGCATTCCGGAGCGCAAGGACGCGGCCGGCTCCTGGGCCTACGCTGCAGACGCCGTGGTGTGCCGCGCCGTGGAGGCCGTCAAGAAGGCCTGTCCCGCCTTGTGCGTCATCACGGATGTCTGTCTCTGCGAATATGCCGACCACGGCCATTGTGGCGTCATTGCTGAAAACCGCGACGGCGTCCGCGACGTAGATAACGACGCCACGCTCGATCTGCTTGTCAAGGAGGCTCTGGCGCACGTGGCCGCGGGGGCGGACATGGTGGCGCCGTCGGACATGATGGACGGCCGCGTGGGCGCCATCCGCCGCGCCCTCGACGAGGCCAACGCCACGGACGTTCCTATCATGGCCTACAGTGCGAAGTACGCGTCGGCTTTCTACGGGCCCTTTCGGGATGCCGCGGAATCGCCGCCGCAATTCGGCGATCGGTCCTCCTACCAGATGGATCCGGCGAACGCGCGGGAGGCCATGCGGGAGATTGCGCTGGATATCGAGGAAGGGGCCGATATCGTCATGGTGAAGCCGGCGCTGCCGTA
>CAXXYE010000008.1:0-628515 GCA_963674865.2 Candidatus Hydrogenedentota bacterium | reverse complement strand
TTTGTCGGCCGGCTGCTAAGGCCCACCCGGAATGCCGGGGGCCTGGCTCGACGCGTCCGCGAATTCGGCCTCCAATCGCCCACAAAGCGTCCTTTTCTTGCGCCGGATGCTGGCGATATCAGCCAGGAACGTCCTACAATTGGGAAGCAGAGTCCCTGCGCGGACTTCGTGACGACGCCCCCCAATTTAGGTCCCGACCGTGGCTGACGTGCTTTTCGCCATCACCTGCACCACCTGTGAAGCCCGGCTCAACGTGCGCGATGCCTCGGCCATTGGCCAGATCGTGACCTGCCCGAAGTGTGGAAGCATGGTGCAAGTGGTTCCGCCGCCCGACTGGCAGCCCCCCGAACAATCCACACAACCGGCAAAGTCGGAACAACCCAAACAGCCGCCAAAGCCGAAACAGTCGCCCCCCCCTGCCCCGCCCCGGCAAACCCGTCCCGCTCCCGAACCGGAAGCCCGAGCTCCGAAAACCCGCAAGCCGAAGCCGGCTCCCAGTGAGCCACCGGCCAAGACGGCAGAAGACACGGCTCCCGATCAAGCGGCATCTCCGGCGTCCAAGGCTCAGCGCGCCGAGAAACCGGACGCCCCGAAGCCACGCAAGTCGCCCGGAAAGGCCGCGGCGACGGCAGCAAGCGCGGCAGCCGCTGCTGCAGCCCTCCCTGCCGAAGGTTCCGAGGCTCCAACGTCTGTCCCGGAACCGGCCGAGCCGAGTTTTGCGGAAGGCCTTTCTGGTCTTGAATCGCCTCCGGTCCAATCCACGGCGGGACCCATTCCACCGGAGCCTGGGGCGTCTCCTCCGACGCCTGACTGGACCTCGCCCGCCGAAGCGGCGATGCGCCGTTGGTTGTGGTGGGGCGCGGCGCCGGCAGCCGGGATCGTCCTGGTGGTGGGCGCCCTGGTCATGTTCTCCGAAAGGACCCGGCCCCTCAGCCGCCAACCGATCCCAAGACATCTTCGGTCTCCGAGAACGATCCGTCGCCCTCCCCTCCCCTGCCCTTGCACGACTACGACGATCGCTGGGTCCCTGACTCTCCGGAGTTTGTTCTGAACCTGGAAATCGCCGACTGCAACGCGGCCGGACAACTGGCGCCCCTGTTGAAAACATCACCTCCCCTGCAACGGGCGATCGTGCAAGAGTTGTTTCAAGGCTTCGGGCTGAACGCCGATGCGGTGGAGCGGTTGAGTTGGAGTTCTCCCGACCTGTCAAGTTGGTCGGACACGGCAGTCGTCGTGATCGTGTTGGCCGAAGGCCAGAGTACCGAAAAGCTGCGCACGGCAGGCACGGCGTTGGACTGGCAGGTCGGCGACCTGAAGTTCCGCCAGTTGGGCCGCCCCTCTTGGGATCGGGCCTTTGCGGTCCTCGACGACCGG
Organism: Candidatus Hydrogenedentota bacterium; assembly: GCA_963674865.2. Taxonomy (GTDB): domain Bacteria; phylum Hydrogenedentota; class Hydrogenedentia; order Hydrogenedentales; family SLHB01. The sequence continues at coordinate 627,141 of CAXXYE010000008.1, read as the reverse complement.
ACGATCGTAACCGGCGAGGGAGGACTCCTGCGCCAGGTGGCCGAGCGTGCAGCCGGGCGAGCCGACTTGGGGCTGCTGCAGCCTCTGTTGACCGCAGCGCCGGCCGAATCCGATTTCTTCCTTGCCCTCAACCTCCAGGCCGCCGCAGCCGCACGTTGGCCCATGCCGACCGAATGGTTCGACGTGTGGCCCCAGGGACGGGACGCGTGGCGTTTGATCTGGAAACTCCCCTCGGCCCTGTCCTTCAGTTTCGACCGGGAAGACCTGGCGTTGGCCGAGTTGGGCCTGTTGTGCGACGGGGACACGGTTGCCGACAAGGTGCGTGTGGCCCTGGAGCAGTGGATTCCCCAGGCGAAGTCGGTTTTGTCGGCTCGCGTGGCAGGTCTGCCTGCCTCGATCCAGTCGGGAGAGATTCCGGCAGAATTGGCCAAGCCTTACCGGCAGAGCCTTGAGGGAGGCGTGGCCGCCTTGGCCAGCGCGCACCTCGAGGTGGCCCATCGGTGCGTTTGGGTGCGTGCCGATTGCGGACGCAACGGCGCCGCTTGGACCGTGGCGCTGGCTTCGAGCACCGCGGCCATGCAGGCCGATTGGTATCGCGCGGCGCGCAGCGTCGATGAGGTACTCCAAGGTCGCTTGCAGGAGGCTCTCGGAAGATATGAACAGGCCGAACAAAAGGCGCCCCCAGGCGCCATCAACAGCGGTCCCCTTCCGCCCGAGAAGGTCTTGAGTTGGTACACCGCGATCCTGCCCCAACTGGGACACGAATCCTGGGCTCAGGATCTCAACACAAGCTACTCGTGGGACAGCCCCAAGAACCGCTCGGTCACCATGCGTCCCCTTGAAGCCGTGCAGAATCCGGCCGTCACCGTCCGTGCCACGCCTTCCGGATTCCCCGTGACCCACTACGTGGGAGTTGCCGGGATTGGCCCCGATGCCGCCGACCTGCCTCGAAGCGATCCGCGAGCGGGAATCTTCGGCTACCGCGAAAGTCGACGCCTGACGGACATCCCGGACGGAGCGAGCAACACGATTGCCACCGTGGGCGTGAGCGACCAACTCGGGTCGTGGGCCTCGGGTGGCAGGGCCACCGTTCGCGGATTCACCCAGACACCGTATATCAACGGTCCGGACGGTTTTGGCAGCGGCCAGCCCGGCGGAATGGTCGTGGGAATGGCCGATGGTTCGGCCCGGTTCCTGTCGGTGGACACCGACCCGATCATTCTCGAGCAACTGGCAACGGCCGCGGGCGGCGAGCCCGTTGCCCTCCCGGCGCCGGCGTCAAACAACGTGGTCCGCGTGGAACCGCAACCGTCGCCCCCTGAAGAAACAAAACCGGCGGCGGAAAACGGATCGACTCCAGATCAGCCCAAGCAGCCGACCGGCAACCCCGACGAAGACGAAGTGGACGAGACCGATTTGCTCGTCCGCCTGCAGACGCCGCTCCCCGGCATTGCCATCGCCAACGCCCCGCTGAACCAAACAGTCCGGTCGATCGAGGATTTCGGCGCCTTGACGGTGACCTTCGACGTGGACACCATGTCGGCCCTGGGAATCCCGCTCAACAAGCCCGTGAGCGTGCACGTGACGGAAACGACGTTGGGACAGGCACTCGACGCCGTTCTGACATCCTGCGGGTTGAAACCGCTCCTCCGCGACAACGGCGTGTGGGTAACCGGCGTCGGACAGGCCACGGACGCGCCCCGCTCGGTCCAGTATTCGGTAGCAGACCTGACGGCGAAAACGCCCGCAACCGAATTGGCAAGCTGGATTCGTCGAATGATTGCTCCAGAAACCTGGCAGGAAACCGGAGGCGCCGGCACGATCCAGGTGAAGGACGACACACTAGAAATCACACAAACCGGTGCAGTTCATCTGCAGATCCTGAACTTCTGCGAGCGGCTTCGCGTTGCCCGAGGCCTGGCTCCGCGAAGCGGCCAGCCGGCGGCAAGGTTCACGCTCGTGCCGCGCCGCGTCCGGGCAGCGGCGCTGCTGGACCAACCGGTGAGCGTCAACTTCTTCCGGCCCACTCCGTTGCGCCGGGTGCTGACGGAGTTGGAACGAACCAGCGAGGTCCAAATCTCGGTGAACTGGCTGGCGTTGCAAAGCGAAGGCAAGGGCCCGACTCTGTCGGCGGTCCTTACCGTGGCCCAAACGCCTCTGGGAGAGGCGCTCACTCAGATGTTGGACCCCTTGGGATTGGCCTATCGGGCCGTCGACGCCCAGACGATCGAAGTGACCACTCGCGCCGCGGCAGACGGCCATTTTGAAAGGGAGTTCTACCCGATCCGTGATCTTCTCGACGCCGGCAAGAACGCTCCGAACCTGATCGCCCACCTCCGGCAGGTGGGTAAAGGCTCGTGGAATTCCGAAGGCGGCAAGGGCTTCGTGCAATTCGACGAACCTTCCCGGCGCCTGATTGTCTTCCAGACGCAGCCAAACCAGGCCGAAATCGGCCGACTTCTCGACGCGATGCGGAGCGAGCACAAGGCCGCTAAATGACCATGCACGAGTCCAGGAAGTCGTGTGCCACTGCTCGCCCACTCGCCGCAGAATACGTGAATTTCAGAGTGATGCGTTCCCGGCGCGTGGGCAAGCAGTGCTGAACGGGACCGCATTTCCGGGAATCACGAAAGGTCATTTAGCCCGCAGAAGTGACAGACAGCCCTCGGGAGAGGCTCTTGGAAATTCCTTGGCACTGGGCGAACCTCTCCTGAACCGTGCGTGTCTTGGTGAGAGCACACGTCGGCACGTTCCTACGGAACCAGGTCCACGCATCCGCTTGGAGCAGTTTTTTCGGTTTTGGCCCTTGCCTTTTTGCCGGAACACACGAAAATGGATCGAAGAGGCAAGTTTTAGCCTCGTTGTGGTCGAAATGAAGAACATGAGCCGAACCTTTACCTACACCTTCTGGTTTTACTTTTGCCCGCCGAGTTGCGGGACCGGAGGTGATTTGTAGGTTCGGGTCATAACGACTGACAAAACGCCAAAAGCCCTGAGACTCGGCTAACCGATCTCAGGGCTTTTTTTGTTGGCACAGAGCTGAAGTGTGGACCGCAAGTCGCCCCCCGCCGCTTTCTGGCGTCGGGCGAATCAAAGAACAGATCGAAACAATCCAAACCGGGAAGGAACGTGCCGCCATGATTGTCGTGATGAAACAGGGCGCAACCAAAGAACAGATCGAGCACATGATCAAACGAGTCGAAGAGTTGGGACTCAAATCCCACGTGATTCACGGCACGGAGCGAACCGTGATCGCCGCCATCGGCGACAAGCGGGACGAGCATCGCCAGTCCCTGGAGAGCGGCCCGGGAGTGGCCGAAGTGGTCCCGATCCTGGCGCCCTACAAGGTGGCCAGCCTGGAAGTCAAACAGGAGCGAACCGTAGTCCGAACGGGCTCGCTTAGCGTGGGCAACTGCCACTTGGGAGTGATTGCCGGCCCCTGCTCGGTGGAGAGCGAGGAGCAAACGCTGGCAACGGCTCGGGCCGTCAAGGCGGCCGGGGCCACGGCGCTTCGAGGGGGAGCTTTCAAGCCGCGGACAAGCCCCTACAGCTTCCAGGGCCTGAAGGAGGAGGGATTGCGGATCCTGGCGGCCGCCCGAGCCGAAACGGGCCTTCCGGTGGTGACCGAAGTGATCGCCGCCGCCGACGTGCCCCTCGTGGCCAAATACGCCGACGTCCTCCAGATCGGGGCGCGGAACATGCAGAACTATCCGCTCCTGGAAGCCGTGGGCGTGATCAACAAACCCGTGCTGCTCAAGCGGGGCGCCTCGGCCACCGTGGACGAACTGCTGCTGGCCTCAGAATACATTCTCAACGCGGGCAATCAAAACGTGATGCTGTGCGAGCGCGGCATCCGCACGTTCGAGGCGCACACCCGCTTCACCCTGCCCGTGGCCACCGTGCCTTACCTGCACGAACGAACGCACCTGCCCGTGATCGTTGACCCGAGCCACGGAACGGGACGCACCAGCCTGGTGCCGCGAACAGCCGCGGCCGCCGTGGCCGCCGGAGCGGACGGCCTGATCCTGGAAGTTCACCCCGACCCGGAAAAGGCGCTCTCCGACGGATACCAGTCGCTCACCTTCGACCAGTTCAACGAAACCATGGACCTGATCCGCCGGGTCGCCGAAGCGGTCGGCAAGAAACTCGAACCGGCAACTCAGGAACGACTCAAGACTGACTCTCCGATTCCCGTGTGAATGACAAGCAGATTTGGCGGCATAAGCCGCGACCGGAAACTCGCAGGAACAGGAGGAAACCGAGATAACAGAGCCCTTCTACTCTGTCCTCTCCGTTGTCTTCTGTTCCACTTCCGTCAGCCGAACAGGATCTTCGCGAGCAGGAGAAGAATCACCAGTCCGCTGGCGCCGAGAGAGAGCCAGACCCAAAGCGGGAGTTCGTGGGCTTTGGGTTTGGCTGCCGGGGCGGAAGCGGGGGCCGATTTGCTTTTGGCCAACGGTTCGCTCCGGGCGCCCCGTTCGATCGCCGTGCGAATGGGGACCTCGGTGTCCTGAGCATAGCTCTTGGCGACAGGCAGCCCTTCCGTGGCCGACTCCTGGTCGTGAGCCAGTTCCATCCCCAAGGGACGCGCCGTGGCTCATAACCTCATGGCCCGCGGCGAAATCTGGTGCGACAAGGTCCATGCCTTCGAGTTCGGCGCCTGCATCGAGCTTGAACCTTTCCCCGACGGCACGCCCCATCGCCGGCGCGTCAAAGAGTTCATGACCGAGTTGCTCCAGCGGCGCATGGCCGAGCGCAGCCTCGTATTCCCCCCGCTCGCCGACCGCGAGGCCCAGTACGCGTCGCACACCTACGCCGTCGCCGCCGGCGGACGCATCGTCTACGAGAAGGGCGACGACCACCTCATCGACGCCGACCGTTGCGCCATCCTCCGCCGCCACCTCGACACCACCGGCGCCTTCATCCCCGGCCCCCTCGGCATCCGCGTCGAGCCGTTCTAGAGACGGGCCTGGTTCAACATGGCACAGGACCGGCAAGCGTCAATCGACGCGGCAAATCCTCAACATACTCGAACCGAATGGGCCTGCGCCAGGTTATTGGGTTTTCCCGTCCAACGCGGCGTCTTGAAGGGGATCGCGTCCCCCCAGATATCATGCGGGAACGCGGCTTCTGTCTGCGGGGTATGTACATAGCCCCCGTGGCATCCGCATGTTTCCGTGGGTTCGCTCTGCTCACCCACGAAAACGAGACCTCAACAATCCCGCGCCCCGAAGGGGGCCGCCACATGTAGCCGTGGGTTCGTTCTGCTCACCCATGAAAACGAGATCTCAACCATCCCGCGCCCCGAAGGGGGCGGCCGCATGTAGCCGTGGGTGAGCGCAGCGAGCCCACGGAAACCGGCCCACCCCAGCGATAGCCCCGGAGGGGCGGCCGCGTGTAGCCGTGGGCGAGCGGGGCGAGCCCACGGAAACCGGCCCACCCCAGCGATAGCCCCGGAGGGGCGGCCGCGACCGAGAGGAGAACCGACCTTGAGGTGGAACGTCAACGAATCCCCCCAGTACCACGTGGTGTCTAGCACCAAGAGCCGTCTACGTTCATTCGCGGCGAGCCATTCGCAATCCGACCAGGTCAATGCCTACGTCCGCAATCAGCAGCGCCACCACCGCAAGACGGATTTCAGGAGGAATTCAGAGCGCTGCCGAATGCCCACGGTGTCGATTTCGACGAGGAGTCCATTTGGCTGTGAAATGAGGGCGCTATCACCCCGTTCGGGGCTCTTGATGGGGAGGTCCCGTGTCCGTGGGCTCGCTTCGCTCACCCACGGCTACACGCGAGCGCCCCGTTCGGGGCGCCGGGCAATCCGCATCAGGTTGCTCAAACGAGACGCCTTGTCCGTGGGTTGCGACGCTGGCCAATGGGGCCGTGGGCAAGAACATCGAGGTGTTCTACTGGAGCAACCGGAATCGGGAGGTGGATTTCGTCTTGCGCCGCGGCGACAAGCTAACGGCCATCGAGGTCAAGAGCGGGCAGCGGAAAGACACGCTTCCCGGAATGGCGTCCTTCTGCAACGAGTTTCCCGTCTCGCGAAAACTGCTTGTCGGGGCGGACGGCATTCCCCTGGACGAATTCCTCTTGACCCCCGTCGAGACATGGGTAGAATAACGTCGCTACGTCGATACCACCGCCGGCGGCGTCCCCGGCGCCCCCGGTATCCGCGTAGAGCCGTTTATGAACCCGGATGTGTCAGACGTAGCCCTCGGCGGCCCACTTGAAGGGATGGGCTAAGAAACGTGAACTTGAGTGATCTGCCAAAGCAGAATGTGAGCTAATGGAACAACGTGAAGCGAAAGCCAAGTTCAACGAAGCTGGGCAATTGTATCGACAGGGAGACTATGACGGGGCTCTAAAGCTGCTGGAGTCGCTACGAACGGACTTTCCAGCAAACACGCGAATACAGGCCGCACTGGAAAAGTGCTTGGTTGCACAACGGCAAGCTGGGGAACATACACCCATACCATGGAGTTGGCTCCCGCCAAGTCTATTCCCCGTGCCCCGGCGGGCCGTGGGGTACTGTTCCGAGCAAGTCTGGGCGTACTAGTCATCCTTTTGGTAGGCGTCGCGGCCGGAGGGATTTATCAGTTTACGCGAGCAACGGGTTCTTCAGCCGATCACGCACCAAATGCAGCTACGCCTGCCGACACTCGATCTGCCCCAGCAGAGCAACCTATCGTTGATTTGGGCGACGCTCCGCAAGGAGATGCCAGGGCAGAGCCATTACCCACCACACCTGCTTCATATCAGGTTGGCAGGTCGTATTTCAGCGCGGAAGGATACATTGAGTATGTCGTAGGGGACGCACCCCTTATTCTTGTCGCACCTCACGGCGGCCACGTCGTTCCAGAAGATATTCCTATAAGTGAGCCCAGGGGAGATGCCAATAGTCAGGAATATGCGCGTGGCGTGGCCAGGGAGTTCAAGGAACTTACAGGCAAGAGTCCTCACCTGATCATCACCATATAGCCAAGGGGTATTTTGGCGCCGTCGGTGACAGAGAAGAGGCGAGCCGCAGTTACCCCCTTCTGATGCAGTCATGGGATGCATTTCATGCTTTCATCGAGGTGGCCAAGACGAAGGTCGTGCAGGATTGGGGGGCCGCTCTCTATCTGGAGTGCCACACCAGAGGAGGTCCCACGCAGATTGACGTTGGGCTGGGCTGGACAGGAAGCGTGCTGGACGAATCTGCCAAACCAGGAAACCGGAACCCGGAACTCTATCTCAAGAGCAGAAGGAACACCCTTGGGAATCTAGGCAGAAGGGAAGGGGTAGACTTCTTGGAGGCGGTTCGAGGCGAGACAAGCCTCGGGGGGCTCCTTGAACGTCACGGATACTTAGCCATACCTTCACCCAGTTATCCGGGCCCTGGGAAGAGGCCGTACTTCGTCAGTGGATATAACTGCTGGAAACACGGTTTTCATGAATCACTCGGCGCCATCGATGCTACTCACCTCGAAGTTCATTTCAGCTACATACGACCCGACAAGAGAGAGAAGTTTGAAGAGGCCCTTGCCGACAGCCTTGTCTCATTCCTGGAAATTCACTACAAGTTCAAGCTTCGTTTGAAGCGATAGACTGGTGGGCGCGGGCTTTGCTTCTATGGCAGGACACCGTCAACCAACCACAGCCCATACACTGCAAAGGGTGCATGTTTCGGAACCTGGACATCGGCAAATTCTGCAAACTCAGCAGCAATCTCAACACTCTCAAAGAGATGGAATTGGTTAAGGGCGGAGCCCCACTTCCCTCGAATTGCCTCGAAGTCGTCCCCCTGCTCAAGACCGCAATTCGATAGTCCGCTGAGCATCCAGGAGTCGCCGACATCAAAGCCCAGACGACGCCACTTGTTGTCCACAACGCGCTCCACTTCGCAAATGTCCCCAATGACGCCTTCCGTAGGTGTAGCAAGGACTGGCTGCGTGAATCCTCTGTTCCATCTGCTCGCCCTGCACAGGGTGACGGCGACCACGCAGTAGTCACTGGGCGAATACCTGGAGACGGACGTCGCCCAGTCAGCCAATGCACGTTCATCGGCCCATAGACCGTGAGCCGCCAATGGCCCCGCATCGGTTTCCAGCGCCGTGTCCAGCGGGACTATCGACGGCCAGACCATATTATCAGCCGAGAGAGGCTTTGGGGCGTCAACACGGTAGAGGTAGCTATTTCGGCGCTCGGAATCCCAACTATCGAGGACCCTTTGCGTGGTGTTACGGGCATCGAAACCTAGCACCACCTCTTTCGTCGCAGAAGCCATCATGTTTCTTTGGGCGCCCTTCGTCTGCGCTGACCCAGCAACCACCAGCGCGGTCGTGCTGGAGTCTGTGGCTACCTAGTCCTCTTCACTAGGCGGCATATGCATACGGGCATCAATTGTGAATGGTATGAACGGGGACAGTAACCTATTAGTTGTGGCCGCTGTCGGCTTTGTGTTTCCCCGGTTTCTTCTTTCGCCGCCCTGGGGAGTCGAGGGTTGCTGTCCTCCTCTATTCCCCATTATCCCATTCATTGTCTCATTCTCTGTGGAACAGTCTGTCGAGCCTCAAAGTCCGACAGACTGTTAGGACTTGATCTCAGGGAATTTCGCGTCGCGGTGGGGCCGCGGGTGTTTCCGAGCGTAGCGTTCGCGTTCACCGTCCCAGAAGATGACTTTGTCCTGCCGGTAGGAGTCGACGCCCATCTTGATGCCGGCCATGGCGCGGTAGGCGGTCTCGGCGTCAAGGTGCACGGGGCCGCGGGTGCGGATGCATTCGAGCCATTTGCTCATATGGTCGGGCCGCGGTTCGTTGGCGACGAAGATCTCTTCGGCGCCGTAGCGTTTGGCAAACCACTCCTTGAACTCGTTTTCGGCGGTAACGCGCATGCCGCCTTCTTCGGGGCGGATGGTGGCCCGGTGGCCGCGGATCATGGTCGGGTTGCCCTGGCGATTTGCCATCGAAGACGTGAGGACAACGCTGTAGTCGTCGGGGTAATCGAGGATCATCATGAACGTGTCGGGCACTTCCCGGTCGTCGTGCTGGATGAAGATGCCACCGTTGCCCGTGGCGCGTTCCGGGGCCTTGGCGTCGAGGGCGATGGTCATGGGGGCGAGTTCGTGATAGAGCAGGTCCGTGGCGATGCCGCCCGAGTAGTCCCAGAACTTCCGGAATTGGAAGAAACGCGGTTTCGAGAAGGGCCGCTTCTTGGCCGGCCCGAGCCACTGTTCCCAATCGATGTAGTGATGGCCGCCGCGAGGGTCGTCGGTGGCCTCCGGATGGATGGAGTAGTTCCACTCGCCGCCTTGGGGGTTCTCCGCGCTGGCCGAGTTGCGGTTCTGGTTGGCCTGGGCCCACAACACCTTGCCGATGCCGCCTTCCTTGATGAACTTGCGGGCCTGCCACCACCAGTCGGCCGAACAGCCTTGCGCGCCGCACTGGAACACGCGGCCCGTCTTATGGGCCGTGTCGCGGACTTCGAGGGATTCTTCGATGGTGAGGGTGACGGGTTTCTGGCAGTACACGTCGAGCCCGGCCTCCATGGCGTGGATGCTGTTCAGGGCGTGCCAGTGGTCGGGCGTGGCGATCACCACGGCGTGGATGTCGTCACGCGCGAGGAGGTCCATGTAGTCCGTGTACGCATCGATATCGCGGCCGCTCATGTCTTTGGTGATGGCTTTGCGCTCGGCTTGCCGCCGCGCGTACACGTCCGAGATGGCGCGAACCTGGACTTTCTCGCCTTCCTTCTCCCGGGTGAGCAGGTCGCGGAGGTGGCTCGTGCCCATGCCGCCCGTGCCGATGATGCCGATGCCGATGACCTCGTCTTGGCCCACGAGCCGGCCGGTTTTGGGCGCCCGCGGATCGCACGGCGCCACCCGTTCGCGCGCGGCCGCCTCCATCGCCAACACGCCCGCGCCGGCCAACGCGGCCCCGCGCCCGATCCGTCCCACAAACTCACGTCTGTCCATCTCGTTGTGCTTCGACATAACTCGATTCCCTCTTCAGTGGGATTCCCCAACACCTTTCCCGTGACTCGCGACAGTGTAGCGCTTGTCGCGCCGGACTTCCAGGCATGCAGGCTGGAAGCCTGCGCCACAATAGGGGCCAGCGCGCCGGAGACGGTAGCGCGGGCATCTTGCCTGCCGGAGATGGCAGCGCAGACATCCTGCCTGCCGGAGACTGTAGTGCAGGCATCCTGCCTGCCTCCGGCGCACGTGCTTGGGACGCAGGCCCACGCCTACGTGCAGATTCTGGACATGGTAGATGTGGTTCGTCATGAGGCAATACGCCGACGCCGCCAGGCCGTACGGCGCCGCACTCGTCTTCCATAGACAGCCACTGTCGCCAATTATGCCCGGCGTTCAGCACTTTCAACGCAGATGCACAGGCCGCAGGACAACGCGGGGAGGGTCGCGCTCCCGCGCGACCAGGACGTGCAGGAGCACGTCCCTCCCTATCTTTGCCACGGATGCGCGGACGGCCGATGGGAAGGGCGCGGACACGCCAGCCATCCCGCGCCGCACTGTCATTCAGATGCGATAGGCATGCCCGGCGGCCGTCATCGACGAAGAAAACATTCTGCCGGTTCTTTCCCCGCTGGCTCACGTGACGCGCCACGCCCGGCAACACCATTCTCGCTTGTCGAATCATGGATACAGCTTACGATGAATCCCCCGAAATGCAAATAAACGGTTACTGTCACCTATTAGCCCCCTATTAGTCCCGATAACTGGCTTCCCTTATCAGCGCCGGGAAAGTGAAACGCGCGAAACTCGGCAATGCCGACCGCAGCAGCGTCATCTTCCGGCGGCACGACCTCGACGAATATGTCGAAAGCCGGTTACTGGGGTAACAGTGTTGCATTCCGGCAGGCAGTCTGTGAAAATAAAACCCGAACTGAAAATCAGTTTAAGGCACCGCATATGGCCGCGAAATATTCCGATATGGAAATAGCCCGGATGATTGAGGAGCGGAAAGCGTTGCCGGAAAAGTACCGTTCCCTTGTACAGCTGCGCGATAAACGCGGGCACAGGGAACGCGAACTGGATATCACCGGTGCAGAAGGAACCCGGTACCGCCTTTTTCTGCGGCAGAGCCTGTTCAACTCCCTGGACTTTTCGATTATCCTTGCCGTGATACCGGAAAATTCCAGCCAGTTATTCCGGCTCCGGCGGTATAATGGAAAACACGGCGAACATACGAATCAGATTGAAGGCAACACCTTTTACGATTTTCATATTCACGAGGCCACGGAGCGGTATCAAGAGAGCGGTTTCCGCGAAGATGCCTTCGCGGAAGTAACGGACCGGTACGGGGATTTTCACGAAGCCCTGGGCTGCATGTTTGAAGATTGCGGATTTGAGTTCCCGCAGCAGGCACAGCGGGAGCTCTTCGGAGGTTTTACTCAATGACCCCGGAGACCATAGAGCGTGATTTCAGGGACAAGGTCGGCAGGAAGATACGCCTTGCCAGTGAAGGGATGGAACGCTTCCGCGTCTTTACCTCCTTCCTCTTCGAGGATGGCGATCACCTTTCCATTGTGTTGAAACAGGAAAACGGCGCATGGGTCCTGTCGGATGAGGGCCACACGTACATGCACCTGACCTATGATGTGGATGAAAAAGACCTCCAGAGAGGCACACGCCAGAAGGTTATCACCAACACGCTTTCCATGTTCCGGGTTGACGATTGCAATGGCGAACTCCGGCTCCGTATCGAAGAAGGTCGCTTCGGTGATGCGCTCTACTCCTTCATTCAAGCCCTGCTGAAAATCACCGATGTCTCTTTCCTGACCCGTGAACGGGTGCGCTCCACCTTCGTGGACGATTTCCGCGCCATGATGGAAGCATTGGTCCCGGAAAACCGGCGCACCTTCGACTGGAACGAACCGGAACACGACCCACGGTCCATGTATACCGTTGACTGCAGGATTAACGGCATGGACCGCCCCCTCTGCGTCTTCGCCCTGCCAAATGACGACCGTGTCCGCGACACTACTATTGCCCTGCTCCAGTTCGAGAAATGGGGCATCCCCCAGCGCTCTATCGGTATCTTCGAAGACCAGGAAGCCATCAACCGCAAAGTCCTTGCCCGCTTCAGCGACGTCTGCGAAAAACAGTTCTCCAGTCTCGGCGCAAACCGCGACCGCATCAACCGCTATCTGGGTGAAATGCTGGCCCCCTGAAAAAACGGTTCTATCTGGATTCCCTCACCAGCGCCGGGAAAGTGAAACGCGCGAAATCCGGTAATACCGACCGCAGCAGCGTAATCTTCCGGCGGCGCGACCTCGACGAATATGTCGAGAGCCGGTTGTTGGGATAACAGGTGTTGCGGAAAAGGCCGCTATTCTTCAACACGGGAAAGTTTTAGGCGGCGTTGACGCGCCGAAACCCGCACGTAAGCCGGGCAGGTTTCGCGCCAATCGCGGGAATATGCGGGCTGGAAGCCTGCGCCACAATAGGGCCCTTCTCGGGACTTTGGCAAGCGGCTCTTGGCAAACGGCCAGCGCGCCGGAGATGGTAGCGCAGGCATCTTGCCTGCCTCCGGCGCACGTGCTTGGGACGCAGGACAACGCGGGGAGGGTCGCGCTCCCGCGCGACCAGGACGTGCAGGAGCACGTCCCTCCCTGTCTTTGCCACGGATGCGCGTACGGCCGATGGGAAGGGCGCGGACACGCCAGCCGATTAGCGCCGCACTCGTTTTCTATAAACGGTTACTGTGGAGCCGTTGAAAAAGTCCGGAGTTGCTGCACGTAGGCCGCGAAGGGACCTGGGACAGTCCCGGTCTTTCGCTTAACCTCTGGAGCGAATGCGACATTTTCAACAGCCACACTGTCCCCTATTATGGCTGCCCGCATCGCCCTGCCTCAGCCGCCTTCCTTCCAGAGGCAGCGGTAATTGAAGCGGCGGTTGGGGGCGCTGTCGCCGTCAGTGCAGAGCGAGATGGGTGATTCCAGTTCGGCGGGGTTGTCGGCCCAGTGGAAGTCGAAGGCGAGGGCGTCGCCTTCCAAGCCGAGTAAGGCGCGGGGGATTGCCAATTCGAGCTTATTCTCTCTCGAAGCATAGGGAATCGTCGTCCGTTCGACCCACGCGCCCGATTCATACGCCATCAAGGTCGTGTGCCGTTCGTCGACGACGCGCTTGTTGACAAGGAAATCGTAGCCGTGCCAGCCCGTGGCGCTGTCTTTGTCGGCGTCGATGAGCAGCAGCATCCAATTCGAGCCGGTGTGCGGTGTCAGCGGCGCGGCCGTTTCGGCGTAGAAACTTACCGTCTCCCGTCCCACGCCGACTTTGCAGGTGAGGATGTCGTTGCGGCCACTCGTGTTCGTGTAGTGCAGCCCGCCATAACCTGGATAGTCGCGATGGGCCGTGTCGCCTCGCGTGTCACGGTACTCAACCTCGACGGCATCCCAATCCGCGAAGTCGCCGTCTATGGCGATCGCCACGGGCCCTTCCATCTCGGGAATGGGCCGCACGCCTTTGTAGCGGCGGATATTCTGCGCCATCTGCATGTAGTAATTGTCGGTGTAGCCGCCCTTCATGGGCTGGATGCCGCGGTTGAACTCGGCGTTGTACTGATCGATGAAGCGATAAGTGGCCTTGCGCCGCAAGAAGTCGTAGGTGCCGCCTTCCTTGGGATGGTACTTGCCGGCGGTCCATTCGTTCCAGTCGTTTATGTAGAGGAACTGCGGATCGGCCGCCAGGGCCGCGTCCCAGCGTTCCTGGAAATAGATGCCGTAGCCTTCGGGATGCTCGACCGTCTTACCGAGCCATGGCACGTACGTGGGCACGGGGAGATCATACTCGTTGAGTTCCGGCTCGCCGTTCTTGGCCGTCCAGGACTTGCCGATGAGACTTGCGGGATGCTGCGCCGGCGTCACGGCGGCCTCTTCGCGGGCCCCGCCATGCGTCGACACCAAGTCCTTGATGTCCATGGCCTGGACGCGCTCGTCGCCCATGTCGTAGCCGAAGCTCCAGTTGTCTTCCGTGCCGATGAAGCGTTCGCCGGCCCATTGGTAGTAGCCCCACCACATCGTGCGAAGCGTGAAGAAGTCCTTCACCTCCTGACTGTAGTCCGTCAGGAACTCCTGGGTGTAGCGCGGGTCGCCGTGGTGCGGATGATTCGCGTCGGCGGCCGCCGCGGCCTCGTAGTGTGGATTGGGATTCTGCACGCCCTTGCCGTTGGCATCGACGCTCGGATTGCCGTTGTAAAGCAGCAGCGGTTTGCCGTCCCAGTAGAACCACAGGTCTTTGTACTTCTCCTGGGCGTAGATGCGGTCGTACAAGTCCTGGACTACCGTCATCACCGGGCCGTTGAACGCCCAGAAACAGAAACTCGGCGTCTTGTTGCCCTCCGCGCGCATTTGCTGCATGACGGAGAAGACGACCTCCCACTCGTCCCAATAGCGCACGGCGTTCGTCACGTCCATCACCAGCACGTCGACGCCCGCGTCGGCCAGCGCGGACATGTCCCTCCGCGCGACGTAGGCGTCGCGACTCAGGAAATAACCCACTTCCGGCTCGCCCCAGAAGTACGAGCCTTCCGTCCAGAGCGGATGCTCTGCGTCGAGTCGTGCCGTGGGATCGGCCTCGAGGATCTTCGTCACATCGGCCATGAAGGGGCTTTTCAGGTTTGCCTTATTGTCGTCGTGCCAAGTGATGTAGAAGATGCCCGTCACGCGACGCCGGCCCGTCTTCACCGGCCCGACCTCGTCGGTGGTAGGCATGGTGCGCCCCAGCGCGTCCGTGGCGACCCACGTGTCGGGATAGATGTCGCGGAATTCGCTTGGCCCGGCTTGGGCAAGAGCCGTGAACGAAAGTATGATCGCCGCCGCCGCGGCCAGAAGTCTGAAGCGCATCATGAATGCTCCCAAGTAGTTAGCGGCCCCATAGGCATACGGAACGATGTCAGCAGCCTCACCGCTATGGTAATGACGATGGCCCCTCGTGAGTTAATCAGAAGCCGGATGTTGAATCAAACGCGCGGCGTTGGCCTCAGCGTACCACCCATTGCGAGGGCCGGAACCGGCAAGGGGCGGAGGATGCCAGGCGGCTTCGCCGTACTCTTCGCGATGTATTGAGCAGACCGTGAGGATTGCAGTAGCTTGGAAGAGGAGGTCAACTAGTCGGCCGATGAGAAACTCGACTCGTCGTCCTCACGCCGCTGAAGCAGATACGGACGCAACAGTTGCTCGGAACGCATGACGTACAGGATATACGCGTCATCTTCCTCGATCCGGTAGAACACCCGGCAAGGCGCGACGACGACCTCTCTGTAGTGCGTGCCAGTCAGTTCGGCGGGCCGCTTCCCCGACTTGGGATGCACCTCGAGGCGCTCGACCCTCTCAAGCGCTTTGCGGACGAAACGAGACGCCGCCCGCGGATTGTCAAGAGCAATGTACTCAGCGATCTGATCCAGATCGGCCAGCGCGGGCTCGGTCCAGGTCAGACGAGCCATTTCTTCATCTTTTCCCTGGCCTCAGCCTGCGAGAAAGTGCGGTTCTCAAGTATGGCGCGTTCCCCGCGCGAAATCCCCTCAAGGATCTCTATCCTGTGCTGCATGAACTCATACGAGTCCACGTCAACCAGATAAGCCGCGGGCTTGCCGTGTTCCGTGATGAGAACCGGCTCCCCCGAATCGCGCAGGTCGGCCAGAAGCCGCGTCGCCTGCCTCTTCAGCGTTGTTACCAATTCCGTCTTCATAAGAAAATGATACTAAAGTGATACTTTTTCATCAAGTCGTCTCCCATGTTGTCAGGAATAGACGGGCCGGGAAAGGCGCAATTCCGGGATCGCGTGGCTTGCATGGAGCACCGCGTCCTCTCAATCATGTCCCTCCGTTGGCAATACTCCTCTTAACCAAAGAGATCACGGTCTTCAGTCCCTTCAGAATCTCTTCTGGAGAAGGGAGAACCAGGCCAGTATTGCTCGGTGGATAACGCAAGTACGGCTTCTTGTGATAAGCATGAAATAGCTTGCACCAGTGTGGCGGGGATTCGTCCAAGGGCAGGCCTTCGGCGGCTGCCTCTTTCCAACATCTGAGCAAGTCGTGTCAGATCTTCTTAAGGCCATCCTCAGTGGTCCCGCGGCTCAACAAGAAGGCCTTCAGAGACAGTTCGAGACAGTGTGCGCCAAGGAGGCCTATTGGTAGGTTGCATGCCGCGTCTGCTTCCGCAAGCACTCCAATGGCTCCTGTGATGCTTCCGCAAGCACCCAGGTAGCTCTGAGGTGTCGCTGATGAGCTATCCATTTTGAAGGGCGGCATCTCTGGAGCTCCCTTTGCGTCAAGTACTCTCCGAGTCGAGCCACACTGAGGACAGGGCTCCCGATCCTCAGGCAGCGGCCCCTCATCACAGACGGCGTTCCCACAGTCCTTGCAGATCATCTTGGCCTCCTTAGAGGGGGCCGCCCGGCCCCCTCCGGGTGATGCTATTTGGCCGGTTACGTCTCCTCCTCGTGCCGATGGCGCCGACTCCGATACCGTGTTTGCCGCGAGGCGGAAAAAGGCGGTGTGCGTGACTTTCTGCCCGTTCACCTCTCGATTCCAAAAAGCTGCATCGCTTCCTCATCCCCCCATTGTCGTACCCTCTCTCGAGCCGTCATCCCGTTAGCGAAGGCTTGGGGGTCGGCACCGAACTCCAACAAGACGCGCATGGTAGGGATGTGCTGCCTGTCCGCGGCCTCACGCAGCATCGTGTATCCCCGCTCGTCTTTTGTCTCAATGTCTACGCCGTTGGCCAGAAACGCAAGCGTTAGCGGCCTATACTGACGCCAAACAACATCTATAGGAAGAAATGGGTGCTCCATGGACTCGTCCCGGATGGTGTAATCGGCGCCGCCTGCAAGCAGCGCAGCCACGCAACCAACCTGCCGGGACTTGATGGCGACCGAGAGCGGCGTCTCTCCGAGCGTGGTCTTGGCATTTACGTCTGCTCCGTGCGCCATCAGTACATCGACCAAACCTGTGCTGCCGCTCTTCGCTGCGACATGAAGCGATGTCCAATCACTCTCGGGTAGCCGGGCCTGACTCAGCGATGGCTCGCGTTCCAGGAGTTCACGGACGCTTTCGATTCTCCCGTTGTGGACAGCATCCCAGAATTGGCGCGTGATTTCCTCTCGTAATAGCTGCGGATGATTCCTAGTGGCCAAAAAGGCAGCAACCAAGGTTGCCAGAACAAGAGCACCTGCAAAGATTGCTATAGTACGGACACGCAAATGATTGTCTCCCCCACGCATAGGGGCCTCCCCGACTTTGGCGTCATGTTCTTACACGCATTTCGACAGGGCAATCAGCCTATCGCCTGTTCTTTCGTATGTCAATCCAACTGCCTAAGGCTCCAATTGTCTCGCAAGCCGGAGGAGGGAATTGCGTCACGCCTTTGGAACGCTCGACGGGAATCTCAAGGACACAATACTTGATTCAAGGAGGCACAATCCCGGGAGGGAGCCCAGGCCTTCCCCGCCGATGGAGTCAACGCCGATACCGCGTTTCCCGCGGGCCTGAACGCGCGGGCTACGGCTCGAACAAGTCGGGAATGTCCTTCCAACTGTCGGCCTCGATGATGGCCGCGCGGTCCATATTGGCGATGTTGGTGTGCTCGAGGCTGCGCCGCAGCGCCGCCAATTCCGCGATAGCGGCCTTCTTCTCCGCCATCGACGTGTCCGGATCGTTGACGACGCCCGCTGTTGCCACGCATTGCTTGGCATGGGCAAGGCCCTGTTGGAGGAATACCACCCGCTCGGCGTAGACGGCGTCGCTGTCGGCCTTGGCGGCCTTCAAGGCGCGTGCGAGCGTCGCCTCCTCGGCCGGGCGGAAAAACGCCCAGGTCCGGCTCATCGAGCCGATGCGCCACGGGATAGGATAGGCAATTGACGACCCATCCCAACTGCACAAGCATCGGATTGACAGACCAGCCATGCCTTGGAACACGCCCGCGCGAAGGGCAGAATCCCGGGAGGCACGGGGCCAAGCGAGAAAGGCCGATTGTCCAATTTTCGCTGAACCAGGGCAAGCTGAAGCCCTTCATCCCCACCTGCAGGCCTCAACATGTTACGCAAGTCAAGTAGCGCAGTACGAGCGTTCGCCTACACCAGTGCTATATGTATCGTCCTAGGGCGAAATGAAGACCTCGCAGCCGGGCAAGTTCTCCTTTAGAAAGGTCTCGGCATTGCTTTCTAAGCCGACTCCCCTTATGGATAGGGACTTGAGATTCTTGAATTCAGCCAGTTTGTCCAAAGTATCTTCTGTTGGGGTGCAGTCCCGAATGACCAACTCGCGAAGGGAGTGAATCTTCGTAGTGCTGTTCCAGATATCGTTATTAAGCGCCAGGCTACTAAGGACGATGCTGGTAAGTCCCTCAAGCAGGCAGTTCGATAAGAGGCCCAGTCGTTTGGCATCCGATTCGTTGAGCACAAGGCGACTTTCCTTGCCGGCTGCCACAGTGACAAGGCCCTGGCCTTGCTGCAGAAACTTCCATACACCGGTTGAGTTCTCTGGTTCGTACGTCCGCGTGTAGACTAGGCCTATTCTGTCTGTTGGGAAAAACAGCAGCCCTTTCCTGTGCTCCTGCTGGCTATCCGTCGAAGGACTATCCGGTGGGTTTTCGATGACAGTCGGTATCGGTGCATCAACTGCCGGCGTTTCCTGCGGGGACGTTACCTCATTGGGTACGGACACTACCTCGCCGCTAGGCCTGCTTGCCATCTCTGCCGCTGCAATGACAGCCAATACGATAACCATGACCGCGAGGCCGAAAGGAAGGCCCTCCCAATGTTGATCCGGTTGTTTACAGGAACTCTGGAAATGAGGTTTCAGAGCCACGTCCAAGGGCGGCATCTTTGGGGCCTGAGAGATGTCTCCATAGCGTTCGCTCAAGGCATGCGCCGCTAGCGCGCGTGCTACAATTCTCCCCCCGAAACAACAGAGACCGATAAATCCTAGTATAGGAAGAACAAACGACAGGCTCTCTGACATGACCTCTCCCAGACCACCCATAGCTTCCTCTGGGATTGGAATAAATGATGGTACATCCATCGGCGTGTGCCCTGCCCTAGCTGCCAGAAACGCGATCAGGGCCAGAACTAGTATGGCAGCCAGAAGCCCGTATCCGCAGCCCGCCGTATCGACTTTTTTCCAGTAAAGCTCCTGCATCCAAGATTGCACAAAGGAGCAGTTGGGACACCGGTGAAAGCCCCAATCGGATGACGTGACACGTCTGGCAAACTCGTCTCGTAGACTCTCGTCCAGTCTGCGCTCTCTCTCTTTCTTGTCGGAGGGAATTTGCCACTCCAGACCGATCCCCCCAATGCTGCAAGCCACTGTCTCACAGAATTCGAATTCCCTTGCACAGCATTCACACTTCGCCAATATCCACACATCAAAAGACTTAGAGACGCTCACGAGCCTTGGCATGTGATGTCCTCCTAAACATATACTAGCCCCAACTTACCGGAGGCGGATTCGAACCCGCGACCCTTGGACTATGGGCCGCCAAAGGTCGATCTTCGCAATTCTCAAGAACCCAGAAGCTCGAACAGCTGCAGTGAGATATGCTCACTGACTGTCCCCCTCCTACGTTACCCATGTTGTGCGTGTTTTGCAAAGGGGCA
This sequence comes from Candidatus Hydrogenedentota bacterium, assembly GCA_963674865.2. Lineage (GTDB taxonomy): Bacteria > Hydrogenedentota > Hydrogenedentia > Hydrogenedentales > SLHB01. Next base: position 607,547 of record CAXXYE010000008.1, on the reverse strand, counting down.
ATACCGGCGACTTCTCCTTGGGTATGCAAGACCTTGACGGTTTACCCGAAGAGACGGAGGTCAAGACTCCTCAAGGGCGCGAAATACTATGCGACTCGGCCGAACGAAACGACCGCACGATTGAAGAGATGCCCGAGCGATTTTTCGACGCAGCCCACCCCTATTACAGAGACCTGGGATTTGGTGTTCGCTGTGAATCCTTCGCGGAACAGACCTTGGGTTCGTACGCTGAGGATATGAGAAGGCGTTGGCCGTATATGGGCCCGACGAGGAACTCGATGAACAATTGACAGGCGACTTGCTGCTCCCCGAGTCGATTAGGCGCTGTCCAAGGGTCGTTGACGTCCTCAAAAGGGAAAAGCGGCGCTTGGGCCAGTTCGAGGCGCGCCGGGAGTGGCACGCAAACCCAGGGGACATCCCGACAAGACACAGGCATAGAAAGCCGTACCGCGAAATCGGCCCTTTGCTTGGGCGACTGCATCCCTCGCATGTTGTCTTGGACGCTCATCCCCTTGCATCTGCTTGCATCGCTCATAAAGAGGAGAGTACGCTTCCCGTGCACTCTGGGGTCCCAGGCACGCGGTTTCCCTGCGAGAGAAACGTGCTGAAAGGAAGGGAGTAGGTTTGACATTTCACTATGGAAAGTGTCCGCATTGCGGAGGCATAATGATCTACACAGATGGTGGTTCGTGGGCGTGCATTAACGGCTGCAACGAAGGTCCTCCTTGGTCGTGTTTCCTTGGTTGTGCCCTGATACTGCTCATTCTCATGATTGTCACTCTTCCTGTGTGGGTGAAGCTCCTCCAGGCATGGGGAATCCTGGAGCCTGCGGGATGAGCAATCACGGCCCGATTCTAATGCGCTCTGCTGTTCGGATGGCCTCGCGAAGGCTGCAGTTGGCTTCTAAATGCACGTTGACTGAGCGCTACTTGGATCTCCACTGGGATTTCGAATTGGCCTAATCTTGTTCCCAGCGACGGCCGGATGTGAACGTTTGCCCGCTGCCTCAGTCACCGTAAGGAAAAGTTGTGCCGGCGATCTATCTTGCTTCCTGAGTTCGCGCTGTATTTGAAGACACATGGTGAAGAAAAGGCACGATAGCGAAGGAGAGACGATGTGATAACGCGGCTGTAAACTACCGCAGGGCTACAGCATCTTTGCCATCAAGTACGGCGGAATGGGGATCGTGTATCTTGTCCACCCCCCTGATTTCGGTACCCCTTTGGCCGCGAAGACTTTCCAAGATAGCTCATGATGGATTGCGCCTCTATCGAGCTATTCGCGGCATGTGCGAGGCCCAGAAGCGTGCGCTTTTTCCGGTAACGACAGTTTTAGACGCTCAACTCGGCCACACGGTACCGCAGGAAGGGCAGGTGAAGTAATTCTGGCCGTGCTGTGATGCGGCCTTTCGCGCGCAAAGGGAGCAGGAGAAGACTCCACACGAAGCGCAGCGCCGGCCTCCCTTGATGATTGCCTGGACGCTCGTCGTACCCGGCTGGAATGCATCGACGCTCCGCCCACACGACGCGCACTGACCGTCTGTCCCTCGAACCGTGCTGCTGGGTGTCGTACTGGGCCTTGGCCGGCGCGGCGGCAAAGGCGTTGCCTGTTGTGGTTCCTGCATCAGGGATTCTGTCCTGCAGTAGGGACACGTGACCTTCTTCGTCCTTTCTAACGAAAGGCCTTCTTTGGCACATATCATCTGCTCTAGTGGCGTCAATTCCCGGGGGCTCGCCGCGTGCCACAGATACTCCTGACCACACTGACCGCAGGTCTTGGTAGCGCCCGAGTCGCGCACTGAAGTGGATCGAGCAGGTTTTGGTTTCGGTTTCGGTTCCTTTCTTTCTTGGGCCACCGCTGTCCCCTTGGGAAGGGGGAGTTCGGCCACCTCAAGCGACACCTTCTCACCGGCTTCCGCGCGCCGCCTCTTATTCTCTAGGGAGCCAAGCACCTCGTTTAGTGCCACGTAAGCCTGATTCCACTCACGTTCGAATTGCCGAATCGCGAGTTCTGACTGGCCATTGAGGATTTCAAGTGACGGCGCCTTTAGCATGACCTCTTTCATGTCTTCGGCACAGGTGAAGTCCCCTTTGATGACAGACAGAAGCTTGGCGTGATTGCGGGAGGCATCGGCTTTGGCCTTTAGTAGGCTGGCTTCCAGCATCGCGCGGTTCGCTCCTGGGGCTTTGTAGGCCTTGGCAATCTGGGACAGCAGCAACCAAGCATCCATGAGTTTGCTGCACAGTTCAACGCGGCGATTCAGGACATCCACAACCTTCTCACGGCGCTTCTTGCCGAACGAAAACAAGAATCGCGGGCGTTCCTTTATTGACACTTAGTTTCTCCTTTCTTGCAAGCGAATCAAGTCATCTAAGCTCTTACTGCAAAAGGTATCGTCCTGCCATTCACGATCTTACCGCCGATGGAGCCAACGCCGATACCGCGTTTGCCGCGGGCCTGGACGCGCGGACTACGGCTCGAACAAGTCGGGAATGTCCTTCCAACTGTCGGCCTCGATGATGGCGGCGCGGTCCATATTGGCGATGTTGGTGTGCTCGAGGCTACGCCGCAGCGCCGCCAATTCCGCGATAGCGGCCTTCTTCTCCGCCATTGACGTGTCCGGATCGTTGACGACGCCCGCCGTTGCCACGCATTGCTTGGCATGGGCAAGGCCCTGTTGGAGGAATACCACCCGCTCGGCGCAAATGGCGTCGCTGTCCGCCTTGGCAGCCTTCAAAGCGCGTTCGAGTATCGCCTCGGCCGGGACAAAGACCCCAAGGGGGTAGAGCTCGTCGGCCACCTGCGCGTATTTGGCGTAGCGCCGGAAACGGCCGTCGTTCCGTGAGCGGATGGCGTCGGCGGCGCGCGGACTGTTCTTGATGGCGTAGTCTTCCCAGTAGGTGAAGTACGCCTTCACAAGGCCGGACGCGGGCCCAAAGGCCCGGTAGTACTCGTCCAGGAGCGTATCGACGGCGGCCTCGGGGCGGACATGAAGACGGGAGAGCAAGTAGAGGTTGGGCCCCTGCGCGGCCCACTGCCCCTGGAGCGAGTCGAAATCCGTTCCCACCATGCCATAGCGCGCGTAGAACTGGAAGGCATCGGCGAACTGGTGCATGTAGACCAGCGGCATGGTGTAGCCGTCGAGAAACCAATTGGGGCGATAGTGGGCGCTCACGCCGGTGCGCTGCCATCCCAGCCACTGCTCTTTGATCCATTGCTGCTCGGCCTCGGTGCGCGGAAACCAGCCCGCCCACCGGAACCACGGCACAAACTCGATGACGATGTTGGGATGCATTTGCAGCGGCGGATTGGGCGGCCAGAAGTAATTCACATAGGCGTAGTACGTCACTTTGACGTCCGGATCAATGGCGGAGGCGAGTTGGTACACCGCCTTGGCGAAATGGGCATAGCGGGCGCCTGCCTGAACCGGTTCGTAGGAGCGCTCCAGGCCGGGCGGCAAAACGCTCAGGTCCGGCGGCGGGCCGTCCCACGCGCGACACGCCTCGCAGACGCACCGGGCGGAGCCGTCGTTTTCGCTGAGGTCGATGTTGAACGCTTCGCCGGGGTGCTTTGCGCGCTCTTCCTGCCAGAGTTCCACCACCTTGGCGTGCAGTCCAGGGCACGACGGGCACATCGAAATCCGGTGCGGACGCGCCGGATCCTCGGGGCCGCGCCTGCCGTCGGGCAGCATCTGAAACCATTCCGGATGCTCCTCGCCATAGCGCTCCCACCATCCCGAGAAGGAGTGGCCCGAACCGAAACGGCGTTGGGCGCGGTGGCTGCTCGCGGAACGGCCCATGCGATGGCGGCGAAGGAAGACCGTCTGATCGTGGGCGTAGCGTTCGGCCTGCTCGGGAGTGAAGGACATGCGCTCATGGCCTTCGGTGAAGCCGCGGCGCCCCAAGCCGGGCCGTTGATTCCTCGTCACGAAGCGGGGCAGGATCCGTTCATCGACCTGGGGAATGGCAATGGTGCGCGTGTGCGGAATGAACTCGCCCAGTTCCCCGGGCCATAGCCAGCGCACGCCAAGCCACCGTTCGAGGACCTCGTAGACGCCCCAGAGCGTGCCGCTGTGCGTGTTGCTGTAGCTCAACGCATCGCCGGGGCCGTCATTGCCGACGATATAGAGGTCGCCGTCGCAAGTACGCAGCAACACATCCTCGCTCGCAAGCGCTTCCGGGCCGAGGCCGGCGTCCCGCGCGGCCATCGTCGCGCCCACGTAGACCGCAGGCCTGTTCAAGGGCTTATCGAGAGGCTCGGATATCACATCGAGCCGGGCGCCCGATGCCTTCTCGACGTGATACGCCAGCTCGTCCGCCGCATAGACGGCGATGGGCGCGGCATCCTTTGGCAATACAATCACAGCCGTCGGCGCGCCGTCCGTGACGAGGGCGATATCGGGCGCCGCCAAGGGCACACAAACGGCCAGCAAGAGAAGCAAATGCATGAGCGTTTCCTCAGAAAGTTGCCATCAACAGGACCAAGATCTCGCCGCTATGGCAATAACCATAGCGTTTCCTGAGTTAATCAGAAGCCGGAGGTTGAATCAAACGTGCGGCCTAGCCCGCACGGCAGAGGCAGGAAACGGCAAGGGGCGGAGGATACCGATACCGCAATGGCCGGCTAACTCGACGGCGCCGCGGTTCGATCTTGACGGCAGACGTTCGCAGGGGCCGCGGTTGAGACCGGACTGTAGGCCCCGCTGCTTTGAGCCGGGGACCCTCTTGCCTGTCGCCCCTGCCTAAAGTATCCTGTGCAAAGGCCACAAGGGCCAACGGGAGGTTGTCATGCCATCCACGGGGGAAGCTCAACGGGCGCCGGTGCGGCGTACCAACAGATGTTTTGCGAGCCTGGCCATCATCGCCGGCGTCGGCATACTGGCCGTTTCATGCGTGACGCCCGGAGCCGATCGCGCAGGCGCCGCGCCGGATACACAGCGGGAGGAATCGCAAGCCGTGACGGAAGCCGTGTCGAGCGAGGGCGTCAGGGTCAACTGGGTGAGGCAAGTCTATTCGGATGCCCAATGGAGCGGCTGGCCGGACATCACCGAATGGCGTGGAACCTACTACATCTGCTTTGCCAACGGCTCCGCCCATGGCGCCCGTGACCACAGAATCCTGCTCACGTCATCCCGCGATCTCCAGCACTGGACCGCGCCGCAAGTGCTCTTTGGCCCTCCCGGCGACCACCTGGAATCGTTTTTTCTCAAGGCCGACAACAAGCTCTACGTCCATGCCTCGTGGCGCGACGACGCCCCCGGCGTCCCCGTACACACCGATTTCGTTGCCACCGAGGACGGTAAGACATGGCAGCAGCCCAGGCAAGCCTACCTCGACCGGTACATCTTCTGGGGCCAAAGCAAGTCTGCCGGCAGGTACTATGTCGCCGCGCACATCGACGCGCCCGTCTGCACAAACTACCTCCTGGCCAGTGATGACGCCGACACCTGGAGAGAGGTCGCCGTGATCAGCGATGACCGCGTCACGGAGACCGCGCTGTGTTTTCTTGATTCCGGCGAACTCATGGCATTTTCCAGACGACATCCACGGGACTTCGGCCTTGCTTCGTTCGCCTCGCCGCCCTACACCGAATGGCGGCACGTCAACACCGATACCGTGATTGAGGGCGCCGGCCTCGCGCAGATCGGCCGCCGCATCGTCGCCATAGGCAGGTGCTCACAATACGAAGGGCAGGAGAGCATCGAACGGTGGTATGACTCATCACGCAGGACCGGCGTCTTCTTCTATGAAGACAGCGCCCTGACACGGCAGGCCCTGCTGCCGAGCGGCGGCGACACGGGATATGCCGGCATCGTGCCTCTGGACCACGGCAACGCCCTCGTCGTCTACTACTCAGAGCACGCGAGTATGGACGCCCCGGACTTCCGCTACAAGCACTGCGGCGCCATCTACCTTGCCTCCATCACCGTACAATCCTAGGTGAACTGAGGGGCACAATACTCAATCTGGAATCAGGGGTGGGACTGAGTACTGTGCCCCCTTGACTATTCCTCACGTCGAGGCCTTCTGCGCCGTCTTCTATCGAACGCCCAATCGATCCAGCGGGAACGGCGGCTGCGCCAACGGCCGCACCGCAAGCGACAGCAGGAGCCATTCGCTGTCATCGCCCGCGATGCGGTTGGTGCGCACTACGCCGCAACTTCGGCAACGGTGCACGAGCGCCCATTCGCCGTTCTTGCGCACGGAGATGCCGATAGGCTCCATGAGGCCGTGACACGGCGATAGGCGGTCGCCGGGCTTGATGTCCAGGTGAAGTCCGTGGAGGCAGCCCGGGCAGTGGTTGCGATGCTTCGTACCAGGCGCCGCGCCCGGCACGCTGAGGCCACAATGTTTACAGATAAACGGGTCAATAGAAGGTCCCCTTCGGGATCCTGAATCGTTGAAACGCTTCATGCGGTGCTCCGTCGTGTAGGACACACGTTCGCCGACCCGCCGCCGCGCACACGCGGCCGGCGTCGGCGCTCCTCTGATGATGTTTCCTCGCCACGCTCACAACGGGCTCCACAGCCGTCCTGGTACTCAACATAAACACCTCCATGAGTTCATGGGCGCGCGGGAGACCTTCCCCGCGCATACACTCCCACCCCTTCGGCCTCTATGCGCACCTCGGCCCTTTCATCCACCGTGCCTGTGGAATTCAAGGGAGCTGAGGGGACGTAGTAAACGGTTATGTCCGGGTCATCCCTCGCTCGGCCCGCCGCGCCGCGGGGGCGCACGCCGTTGAAAGGACGCGAAACTGGGAGTAGGATTCGAAGGAATAGCGGGCGGCGACTGCTGCCGTGTTTCGATAAAGATACCGTATGGGTGCGTCCAGTCTTCGGTGCCCGGCCAATCCCAAGGAGGCGTACAATGGGAATCCCTTCATGCATCGCAGCACTCATGATCTCACTCCTGTCGGCGTTGCTCGCTTTCGCGGCCAGTGGCGAGGCCTGGGAGGACCTGGCGCAAAGCGAGTTCACCAATTCCATTGGGATGCGATTCGTGCGCGTCGAGCCGGGGACGTTCGTGATGGGCACGCCCGAGGACCGCGTGCTGCCCGATGCGCTGACCATCAGCATGGTCAATGAGAATAAGGGCCCTCTCGCGCACCGCCTTCACGGTGATTTCGACGAGCATCCCGCCCACGAAGTTACGATCACGCAGCCGTTCTATGTGGCGGTGACGGAGGTCACCAACGAGCAATTCGAGGCGTTCGACTTCACCCATGGTGCGTTCCGCGGGAAACTCGGCTTTTCCTGCATGGACGACGAGGCCGCCGTCTTCATCTCATGGCACGACGCCGAGGCCTTCTGCAAATGGCTCGCCGAGAAGGAAGGCCTGCCCTACCGTCTCCCCACCGAGGCCGAGTGGGAATACGCCTGCCGGGCCGGCACGGACAGCGCTTTCTACACCGGCGATGCGCTTCCAGAGGTCTTTGACAAGAATGTGTTTGAATCCTGGTACCCCGACCCGGACCCCGCGCGCATCACGGAGAGGTCCCGCTATCCCGAGCGCCGGTATAAGGACGATATCGTGCTGCTGACGGTGGGACAGACGCCGCCCAACGGCTGGGGCCTCTGCGATATGCACGGAAACGTCGAGGAGTGGTGCCTGGACTGGTATGGCCCCTACGCCGGGGGTGGACAAACAGATCCGGTTGGACGCGCCCACGGGGACTTCCGTGTCACACGCGGCGGCAGCCACTCGACGGAGCGCTACTACCTTCGTTCGGCCAACCGCATGGGCACGCTGCCCGAGGACCGCTCCTGGCTCATCGGATTCCGCGTGGTGATTGGCCCCATGCCCGACACCGCGCCTTTGCCGCCGGCTGAACCGCCCGCGAATCAACGGAACGTGAGCGCCGTCAGCCCCCCGGACCTCACGGAAGGTCCCGACCCCGCGGAACCGTACTTCAAAGGTCCACGAATCTTTGTGAAAATTGATGAAGATGCACACGGGCCCCTCTTCATTGACCACAACCACGACCCGGGCATCGCGCCTTGTCCCAACGGCGATTTGCTTGCCATTTGGTACACGACCAACCGCGAGCGCGGCCGCGAACTGTGCCTCGCGGCAGGCCGGTTGCGGCGAGGTCAGGAGGAATGGGCCCCGGCCTCGCTCTTCTGGCTTGCGCCCGACCGCAATCTGCATGCGCCTTCCTTGTGGGTGGACAAGGAGGCCGGTATCCTCTACCAATTCGTGGGGCTGTCCGCGGCAGCCACATGGGGCAACCTGGCCGCGGTCATGCGCGCGTCGGCCGACAGCGGCGCGACATGGTCGAAAGCCCGGCTCATCGACCCGGAGCACGGCCTGCGCCACCAGATGTCCGAGCCCGTCATACGCACGCGCGACGGCGCGCTTATGGTCGCCTGCGATGCCAACGCCGTTGGCGGCACCTCGCTACTCACCAGCCGCGACAACGGTGCGAGCTGGGCTGATTCAGGCGGCGTCATCCGAGGCATCCATGGAGGCGTGGTCGAGCTGAGGGACGGCCGGCTCTTCGGCCTCGGACGCGGCAACGACATCGACGACCAAATGCCCGCAAGCTATTCAGCGGATCAAGGCCGAACGTGGACCTACGCCCCAAGTCCTTTCCAACCGGTCGGCGGCGGGCAGCGCCTCGTACTGCTCCGGCTCGAAGAAGGCCCCATCATGCTCGTCTCGTTCGCGGAAGAGGTCGAGATGATTGACGGGTCCGCCCGAACAAACGTGTGCTCGGGGATGTTCGTTGCGCTGAGCTTCGACGAGGCCGAGACCTGGCCCGTGATGCGCCTTGTCACACCGGGCGGCCCGCCGCGGGAATCCGGCACGTCGGACAACCGCCCCTTCACGCTCAGCGACGTGTCCGCCGAGCCGAGAGGTTATCTCGCCGGATGCCAGGGCTATGACGGGGTCATCCACGTGATCAGCAGCTATCAGCACTACGCGTTCAACCTGGCGTGGATCATGGAAGGCTCCGGCAAGGCACAATGAACTGAGAAGAAATTAAGGGGCGGAACTGAGCATAGCGTCTCCTCAATTCCCCCGGCTTTTCTCTCAGCGTTGCTCGGCGTGCTCGGCGACTCTGCGTTTAGAACTCCCTAACGCAAAGACGCGAAGGACGCAAAGGTGCGCAGAAAACCCCTTCCCTCTTCAGCCAATCGGGGCCGAGGGCAACTCGGCCACCGGACTCAAAAACCGGTTGATTGCACCCGGAAGGAGAGATACAATCGATTAAAAGCCCGTGCAGTAGGCGTTTGGGGGGATGGTGGCATGCGAGCTGAATACACGGTAGAGATTGCGGCGCCGATAGAGCGCGTCTTCCGCTGGATTGATGAACCGGAGTGCGTCATGCAGTGGCTGGCCCATCTGGCGGAATACGAACGTCTGGACGAGACCGACGACAAGGTTGGCACGCGCGTACGCCAAGTCTGGGACGACAAAGGATATCTGACGGAACTGACAGGCCGTATCACAACGTATTCGCCACATTCGCAGCTCGGCCTAAAGCTGGCAGGCGATCGGTTCAAGGTCGAGGTCGATTACATCTTGAGCGACTTGGATGGCCGCACCGAACTCACGCAAGTGGCACGCTTCCAATACCTGGGCCTATTACGGTGGATTAGTCTGGTCGCCGGACGATCGCTGCGCAAGTCGTATGTGGCGGAGTTGAAGCGGAATCTCGCGAGCCTCGCGAAGCTCTGTGAATCTCCGTCCTAAAGCATTCTTTTGTTGCTCTTGTACTACGAACTCACGACCTCGTAGCGCAAACGCCGGGGAACCAAGGGGACACAATACCTGTTCCAGGCAGACGCTTATCCCGGGGGAGGTCGCCAGCTACGTCTCTTCTTCCCCGCCGATGGCCCCGACTTTGATAGCGAGTCCATCGCGGGCCTGGATACGGGCGGAGTCATCCCGAATTACACAGCCCCTGTACGTAAGCAATGTCCTGTTGGATACGCAGATCTTGCATCGCAGCCTGTTCGCTCACCTTCGCGGGGGGAAGCGTCTTCACGTCGAGCAGAAACCCGTCTTCATAGGCCTCTTCTTTCGAGCCATAGGCCGGCACACCGTCATAGGATTCACGAGGGACGACATCCGGCCGGTTGAAGGGATTAAGCGGCGAGGCATACCCGGTGGTGTCTTGAATCATGATGCGCCCCAAGGTGCTCTGGCGCTCCAGGACGGACACGATGGCCGGCAAATCCACATCGCCTGTGCCAAGGGGAACACCGACGCTATAGACCTCTCCACCTACGCGGATCAATTTCTGATCTTTGATATGTGTGGTGCAGGCCAAAGGAGCCAACAATCCGGCGCCAACCAAAGGGTCTTCGTACAGGGATAGATCATTGCCGGTGTCAAGGCATATCCGGAGACTCGGTTCATCGATCTCGGTGACAAAGGCCAACAACTCACGGGCGGTGATATCTTCGTGGTTTTCCAGCGCGATGCATACGCCAAGTTCCCGCGCCAAAGGCAAACTGGCCAACAGATCGCGGCGGCGTTCGGCGAATGTCACGTCGAGGCTGGTGTCGAAAGCAAGGGTCGTCCGGAATACCTTGGCGCCCAATTCATGGGACAAACGCAGTTGCCAATCGAGCTTCTTCGGCGCCGTGCCGCCCCCGGCGACTTCGAGCGCGATCTCCCTGCCCTCCGCGGCTCGTCTGACCTTTCGCACATGGGTAGTGTCGGAAGGTTCACCGCCCAGAAATCGCCCACGAGGACCGTTAATGTTAATCTGCACGGCTGCTATGCCAAGGCGCTGCACGGCATCCAGCATATGAAAGACGTCGTAGTTTCCTGCCGCCAGTTGAAGCTGAAACGAAAAGGTGTCCAGTCCGATGCGCATACAACGTCCCTCATGGATTCAGCCAAGACCGCAAATGAAACGGGGCCGGGGCAACGTAATCCCTAGATAGCGCCTACCTGCCGCTACGTCTCCTCTTCCCCGCCGATAGTGCCGACTTTGATGTCGAGTTCATCGCGGGCCTGGATGCGGGCGATCTGGCCGTCGGCGACCCAGATAACGCGGTCGCTGGCGGCGAGCATTTTGTGGTCGTGGGTGGCGGTGATGATGGTGACGCCGCGCTGTTCCTTGAGTTCGGTGAGGATCTCGATGATCTCGCGGCCGGTGCGCAGGTCTAGGTTGCCCGTCGGCTCGTCGGCCAGGATGATGGCGGGGTCGTTGGCCATGGCGCGCGCGATGGCGACGCGTTGCTGTTGCCCGCCGGAGAGTTCGTTGGGCTGGTGCATCAGGCGATCGCCAAGGCCGACGCGGGCAAGGAGGTCGGCGGCCTTATCGCGGGCCTCGTCGGCGCCGAGTCCGGCGAAGATCATGGGCAAGGAGACGTTCTCGCTGGCCGTCATGACGGGGATGAGGTTGAAGGTCTGGAAGATGTAGCCGATCTTGCGGCAGCGGAGCCAGGCGAGTTCGTAGATACCGAGCTGGGAGATGTCCACTTCGTCGATATAGACCTCGCCGGAGGTGGGCTTGTCCAGGCCGCCGATCATGTTGAAGAAGGTGCTCTTCCCGGAACCGGACGGGCCCATGATGCTGACGTACTCGCCGGCGTAGATCGTCACCGTGACGCCGTTCAGGGCGCGCACCTCCTCGGCGCCCATGTAATAGACCTTGTGCAGGTCCTCGGTGTGTACCGTTTCCCTCTTCAGCATCTGACTCACACCTCCACGCGCATCGCGTCCACAGGTTTCATACGTGCCCCTACGCGGGCCGGGTAAATCGCCGCGACCACCGTCAGGAATGTGCCGGCCGCTACCGCCGACGGCACCGCCAACACCAGCGCCCTGAGCAGAGCCCCGCCCTGCAACACGCCGAATTCGAGGGCCATGCCCAATTGCAGCAAGGCCAGCAGGAAGCCCAGCACGGCGCCTATCGAACTGCCTACCATGCCTATGAAGAGGCTTTCGATCATGAACAGCCGCACGATGAAGCTGTCCAAAGCCCCCAGGCACTTGAGCGTCCCTATCTCGCGGAAACGCTCGTTGACGCTCATGAACATCGTGTTCGTGACGCCCACCAGGCAGAGCAGGGCGGACAAGCCGAGGAGCCAGGCCATCTGATCGCGGTTGCGCGTGCTCGCCTCGGGATTGTTCGACAGCACCCCCGCCCGCTCGAGCACGGCGCGCGTGTGGACATCGTCCGTCCGGCGCAGATCCGCGAGGATGCGGTGATAGGCCAACATGTCGACGAGAAAGGCCGTCACCACGGCGATGCCCAGGAACACGAGGAGGATGCGCCCGCGCCGGTTCTTCAGGCTGAGCCAGCACATCTCCAAAGAGCGCCGCCAAGGCAGCACGACTTGCTGAGTCGCCGCTGTGAGAGCCTCATGTTGTTGTTCGTCACCCATCCTGCTTCTCCAGAGACGCTGCTATCGAAAAGCAGGGACAGACACGTCTTCGCTTCGCTCCGCTTGTGTCAGTCCCTGTTTTTCGTTTCTCTTTCATGAGTCACGATCCTGGAAGTCCGACCTGAAAGCGCGGCGCCTGGTGGGATGCGGCCAAAAAGCACTTCCAAATCCTCTCTTGTCAATGGCCACAATTCTCAGCTCCTGTCATTCGGCGGCTTTCTGGCCGCACTCCTAACATGCATCAAAACGGCAACTGGCGCGTGCACTGGGCGATGAGAGCCAGGCCGACGGCCGTCATGCCCGCGAGTCCCATACCGCAGGAAAAGCCCGCCGCCACGACGGGGATGTATCGGTTCCAGCGCTCCTTGCCGAATTTCCGCGCGAAGTAATACCGGCTCAACAGCGCCCCGACCAGCAGGCCCAGGCCCACGTGAAGCGGCTGGCCGATGCCGCCCACGATACCATAGAAGAAGATCACGGGGAGCTTCAGGAAGCTCAGGCAGGCGTACAGCACCAGGCCGACGCCGAGCGCGCCGCCGATGACGGGCGGCTTCAGCGCGTTCAGCAGCAGGGCGTTCTCCGAGCTGTTCGCCGTGAAGATGAGATAGGCCTGCCGCGCCGCCACGGGCCAGGTGCGCGCCGCGAAGGGAAACCGATCCGAGGGGATCTGGTTCATGTGCCAGAAAAACCACCAGAACGCCAGGCTGCACAAGAAGATGATGGGGAACATCACCAGCTCGGCCTTGACGAGGGAGGTAAACTTCGTGCGCGTCAGTTCGAGTTCGCGGAACTTCTGGGCCACGGGGCCGAAGTCGAACAAAGGTATCGGCGCGAACCAGATGTCCACATTCTTGTAGCCGCTGGTGATGAACACCGTCTCCTTCAGGAAGGGCGTTACGAGGCCCCGGCCCGTCAGTCCGATGAGCCGCGCCGAGATATACGAGTGCAGGGGCGACCAGATGAATCCGAAGATCAGGAAGATCCACAAGGGAAATCCCGGCACGAGGATGTGGGAGATCCACGTGAAGCCCGCCGTCGCGGCGATGAACAGGGCGACCGCGCTCCACGTCGGGATATCGCCGCGCTCCTTGCTCGGGCGGCGGTAGGGCGGCTCGTTCGGATCATCGTGCCCGGGGTCGCGTTCGGGAGTCGGCTCGCTCGAGTCTCGCCCCGCCCGGTACTTGCGCCACAGCGTCTTGAACACCTGCCGGAAGCCAACCAGGGCCACGGCGATGGCCATGCCCACCGACACGCTCATCCAGAAGTCGAAACTGAGGATCATCTGGTTGACGAGCAGGCCGTTGCCGGGGGTCCAGTGCTCGAAGACGCCCAACCGCACCAGGATCGGATTCCCGATCACGCTCGTGGCGATAACGGCGGCGAACATGCCCAGGATGAGCCGAAACGGCAGGATCATGCCCGTCAGGATGATGACGGCGTCGAAACTGATGGAGACGAGGCTCGCAGGCAAGATGTTTTCCACGTTCTGCGTGAAATCGGCGAAGGGGATCGGGAAGAGCATGATAGGTTTGCTCATGAACAGGCCGGTGAGCACCGGCACCAGGACGTAGAGGCCGCCGAACACGATGCCGAAGGTCGCCCCGATGCTGAACACATTCCAGCGCCACGACCGTTTGGCGACTTGCCCGCCCTCCTCGCGTTCGGTGGACTCCGCCAGGGCCGTTGCGCCTTGCGCCGCGATGGGAGCGAGGGGGAAAGGCAGCCGCTCGGCGTCGGAGGTGGCGCGGAAGATGAGGTAGCCAAGGCCGAACCACGCCATGCGCCCCAGCAAGTAACCTAGGGCGATGAGTAGAATGGGCGAGAGGAAGCCGGCGGTATCCGACCACCACCAGGCCTTGTCCATGATATTGCGGTCGAGAATGCCGGGCGAGTCGGCGGGCGGCACGACCCAATGCGGTATCTGCTCGGCGATCCCGGCCGTCTGGGGCGATTGGAGCAGGTACTGGTTCCAGATGCTCAGGGCGATGGGCCCGCCCGACAGGGCCAGGTGGGCCAGTTGAACTGCCGCCACGGACGACGCGACGTAGAAGAGGACAAACACCTCTTGGCGGCGGAGATGCGTGAAGCTCCGCCGGGCCAGTTCGGCGAACAGGATGATAGTCACCCACTCCGCCGCCGGGCCGAGCGACTGGCCGGCCACCAGGCCCAGGTACACCGACCCCGGCATCATGACCACCGCCACGAAGAGGGCGCCGACCACCGTCCGCGCCGAGAACCCGTCGAGGTAAGGCCCCCGTTCGAGAGTGTCGTCCGCCGCGGCGACGGCGAACTCGCTCCCGAGCTGTTCCTGTTCCGCGGTCTCGTGCGTGTTTTCGTTGTCGGACACGGGTTTTGTCACGCCTTTCGATGTCCGAAGAGCTTCTCGGCCTTTTCCATACAGACCTCCTGCTCTTCGGGTGTGAGAATGCGCCACATGAGAAGTTGCTTGCGCAGCGCCAGAATGAACCACGGCGTCAGCCGCCGCCAGTTCTGCTGGTCGCCGCTCTCCCGGGTGGCGGTCAAGTGGTACTGGTAAACGTTGCGCTCTTCCCGGAAGACCACGCTGAGTTCGGCGTTATGGCTGATGCCCAGGTCGAACGGCGCCAGCCATGCGCGAAAACGGAGCACCGGCGCGGGATGGTCGGCGACGCTGCCGCATCCGGCCTGGAGATCGTCCACGGCCAGTCTGCCGATGGATACGCCTTGGATGCTGTCGAGGAAGTCGTACATGTAGGCCTGCATGGCGAAGATGCTCGACGGGCTGGCGACGAAGGGCAGATAGAGGCCCACCGTATCCCCGCCGCTTGCGCTGTCCTCCTCGATGCCTTCGATGCGTCTCCGCTGTTTGGGCACGGCGGCGAGGAAAGCCTGGCGCGCCGGATAGAGGGTCGAGAGCAGCACGATGAACATCGTCAGGACGGTGACGAAGACCGTCGAGCCCGCCGAGTAGTTCAGCGTCAGGCCGGACAACATGCCCGTGACGGAGAGGAGCTTCGTGACGCCCTGGCCGAGAAGGTAGCCGGCGGCCGCACCGATGATGGCGTACACCGAGGACTCGGCCAGGAAGAGCGAAGCCACGTTGGTCGGCGACAGGCCGACGGAGTTGTAGACGAAGATCTCGCGGCGGCGTTCGTACACCGACCCGAGCATGGTGCCGAGAACCATGATGAAGCCCAGGAACAGGGGGATGGCGATCTGGCCGGCGGCGCTCATGCGGCTCCGGCTCAGTGAGGCGAACAACGTCACTTGCTCGCCGTCGCTGGCGAGGATGGCCATGTTCGAGCGCCGCGCGTAGGATTCCGCCAGCGTGATGGCGCTCACTTCCTCGCCCGTGCGCACGGCCACGCTCCGGACGGTGCCGTTCAGCGTGCGCGCAAACTTGAAGGGGACAATGACGATCTGGTCGGAAGGCCAGTGGACGTATTCCTTGAGCGTGTCGATCTGCTCTTCGACCGTCATCTGGGCGTCCATATTGCGCTGCTGCACGAAGTTGACGGGTGTGAGGGGCTCGCCGTCGATATCGCGCAGTTCATCAAACTCGGTGGAGTCAAACACGCCGATAACGGGCAGTTCTTCGCCAAAAACCAAAACTTTCTTGCCCAAATCGTCCGAAGAGAAGCCTAAATTCTCAGCGACGTGCTCAGGCAGGATGATTCCCACCTCGTCTTCGTTTTGAAACCAGCGGCCTGCTATCAGCGTATCCTCGACCGCCGTTACGTCGGGCTCCGTCGGTTCCATGCCCATCAGCGCCATGGTTGTGAACTGCCCCCCCGTCGAGTCTTGGCTCGCCACGGGGGCCAGGTCGATGCGCGAGTGGTTGCCGGAGTAGTCGGAGAAGAACCAGGCCCGCCCCGCGACAATTGTGTTCCTGGGCTGCCGGCTCTCCCCTTCTCCCTCGGCGTATCCCAGCGAGCGCTTGACGGAGTCGTAGAAGGGGAAGGGCATGGGCGCCCACCCGCGATCCCGGGTGAGCAGGCCGTTGTAGACAGGCTCGCCTTCGAGATGGCGCAGACGGGAGATGCTGACTTCGGGGACGACGGAGATGGAGGACAGCAGCGTGAAGGTCACCAGGATGATCGTCAGTCCCGTCAGGAACGCGCGCTGCGGGCGGCGGCGGATGTTCGCGACGCCCAAGTCGACGGCCCGGACGGCCACGTCGCCCAAGGCCACGGTATCTTCGCGGACGCCCGTCAGGGCCTGTTTGCGCTCGCGGAGCATCCGGTCGAACTTGCCGAGGATCAACAGGCTGACGGAAGCCGCCAGCGCGAGAATGACAAACGCCACCAGCACAAGCATGGGCGTCATGGTGAACCGGAAGGCGGGGTGGATGAGCGCCAGGACAACGAAACTCGCGACAAAGATAACCACCATCCCGATAACTCGGTTGCGAATGGTGGCCGCATTGACCACCAGCCTTTCGAGGCAGTAGGCGAAGGGAAGCAGCAGGAGCAGGTAGAACAGGACGCCGCGGATCATGTTGTTGGCCATGTCGCGCAGCTCGTTGTACGCCTTGCTTTCGAGCGCCCACCCCTTCTCGGACTCGATGCGGTATTCGAGGTAGTCGTTGCCGTCCAGGGCGGCTTCCGCCTTATCGAGGTGTTCTCCGGCCTCCTGGTGCGTCGACGCCACCCGGGGATTGGCGATGCCGTAGTTCTCGAACTGCTTAATGCGGTGTTGGTTCAGCCACCACATGTTCCGCGCGCCTTGCAGCGCCCAGGACGGGATGGTTTCGAGTTCGCTGAGTACGTAGCCCTTGCCGACGGGGTCCTCGGGCGAGTTATTGATCAGGATCAGGCGCTTGTCGCCGATCCCGAAGCCGAGGGTCAGGCGCACGCGGAGCGTCGGATCGGCCCAGACGCTGATGCAATTCTCCTCGGGATCGCCGACGCCGCTGTCGCTGTAGCTTCCTCCCCATTGGAACGGCGGACTCTCGGTTGCCGCGTCGAGAAGCTGGAAATCCGTCAGGCTGACGAACCCCCGCGGCTCCGTCAGGCCGAACAGCGTGATGGGCTTGCACGGGAACGTCACCAGGTTGAGATGCTGCACCTCGTTGATGAGGGAAGCTACGACGGGATACTCGCCCGGGCGCGCCCAATCGACCGCGTAGATGATCGACCCGTCGGATTCAATCGCGTCGCGCCCCATGCCGCCGCGCCGGAGCACGTCGAGGTAGGCCTGGGCGGCCTCGGGATTCGCATCGAGGAAATGCTCACTGGCCAGGCCGTAAGCCTCGAGTTCGACGTTCGCAAACAGCGCGTTGCCCGTCGTGTCGATGAGCCCGTCAAACTCGAACCGTCCCTTCTCATCGGCCAGGGCCACCGGCACGCCGCGAAAGCCTACGATGGTCTTGTCGTTGCGATAGGTCTTCAAGGCCACGGCCGCCCCCGCAAGGGGCCGGTTCGGCGTGTAGTCCTCCTTCTGGTGCAACCAGACTGCCCGGCCCGCAATCTTCGCCAACTTGCTTTCGAGCGGTGAACTGACGAATGGGCCTTTCCAGTAGGCGAAGGCCAGCGCCAGCCGCGCCAATCCGACGCGTTCCCCGGGCACGTAGAGGAGTTGCCGGGCGAAGAGGTCCAGATTGAGCCGCGGCAAGATGTCCTCGGGCGTGTCCACGTAGCGGCGGTCGTCGTTGATGGTGCTCAACGTTACCGCGGGGAATCCGGCCAAGGTCGGAATCTCGCTCGCGAAGGCGGCGGGATAGGGAAAGAACGTCCACCATCCCCGGCCGTGGGTAAGGTTGATACAATCGACGAAGGGCGCCGGATTATTATCGATGCTCCGGGTGGGCGAGTCCATGAACTGCTTGGCGAAAGCGTCCATCTTCAGGCCGAGGGTGCTGAACTTGGGCCGGAGCCAGCCTTCCGACTGCTGGCGGAACCGTCCAAGGCAGAAGAGTCCGAGCTGATCGGCCCGGGTGGACAGGTCGAGGCCGATCATGAGGCCGGGCGGGCCCATCTCGCGCAGGAGCGAATCGGGCGGCGCATCCCGCCATCCCTCCGCAAGGCCGTCGTGGAGTTCGCGGACGAAATGGGCCATGCCGGACATGGCCTGGCCGTGCCCGCCCGTGAAAAGGACATAGATGGGCCTGGGCGGCGCCTCGGGAAGGCTTGTCAGGTAGTGCGCAAGTTCGAGCAAGGTGGCGGCGCCGCAGGCCTGCTCCGCGCCGGGCGCAAGGGTCGGCACGACGCTGATGGCATCGTAGTAGGCGTGGAAGACGATAGGCGTGGCGTCATGCCCGGCCGCCGTGGAAGCATTCGGGCGTTCCGTGATGCGCGCCAGAAGGTTCCTTGCGGGCACGGACTGCCAATCCATCGCGCAGTGGACGGTCGCCCGCGGCTCGGGCGCGGCCAAGGCGGCGTCAAGCATGGGCAGGCCATCGGCCGTCACGAAGAACCGGGGGATATTCGTCGAGACGGTGAGGAACTTCTTGCGGGCCTGGTAGCCGCTGGCCAGCTCATTCGCGCGGAATAGCACCGCCTTGCCGCCGAATTCCAGGACACTGAGCCACTCGGCGTCGCTGGCCCAGTCCATGACGACGATGGCGCCGCGGAGGTCTTTTCCGTTCAGGTCCACTTCCCGGCCCCGGCCCACGTCGACGAGCGGCCCGCTGAGCCCTTCCGGGCCTGTCTGACTGGTGCGGACGAGGTTGGGCCAAACCGGGTGGAGCGGGATCGTGACGTCCCCGCCGGGGGTGTGGACGTCGACTGCCGCGCTTTCGACGATGGGCGCCGCCACGTCGAACTCCTGCACCTCCATCGCCGTGACGCCCAATGCATCGAGTCTCTCGCGGATGTATGAGAAAGCCTGCCCGGCGGCGTCATAGCCCGACATGCGGGAGGCGCCGCTTGCGAGCCGGTCGAGGTGGCCGTGAATGCGCTCGACGCTGAGGTCCTCGACGCCGCTGAAGTCCGGGATCTCGATGGTGAGCGGGCTCGGGCGTCCGACCCAGCCGGCGACGGCAATCGTCAGGACGACGACGGCGATTCCGGCCGCTATCCAGCGCATGGGATCCCGCTCTCTGCTGTCATTTCGGCCATTCTATTGTCATGACCCATAATTGACGTTGCTTGTCTGCAGATGAAGAAGCGCTAAGAAAAAGCGAACAACGGGGACTGACACAAGCGGAGCGAAGCGAAGACGTGTCTGTCCCTGCTTTTCGCGGCAAGAATAAGACGCCATCAGTATGACCCATACCACTAGGCAGCGCTGTTTCCTCTGTTCGGGGCCGTGGCGCGCCGGCGTCAGCCCCAGAAATGGTAAACGGTTCTCCCCGCCAGGGAGCCGAAGATCATCCAAAAACTGCCGACGGTGAACTCGCCCAGCACGAGCCCCACGAAGAAGGGAAGCGCCTTCCGATAGAGCTGCGCCCCGCCGTAGCGGGTGATGAGGGCCTTGGCCAGCCAGCCGATGAAGATGCAGAACCAGAGCTTCTCCATGGACCACGAAGTGGAGGTGGCGTAACCGACGGGATGCCACAGCCACCAGGTGAACTTCATCCGCAGGGCGCCGAGGAGCAGGGAGAAGAGCAGCCCCGAAGCCGTGGCCAGGCTCGCGGCGGTGCGGATCTTGTGCGGAAAGGCCAGCCATGCGGCCATCTTGTTCCAGCCCTCGCAGGCGAAGGCGTCGCCGGCCGGACGGCCGCTGTAGCCGTGTACATAAAGCGCTTGCAAGAGGGCCCAGATCGCCGCCAGGGCGCCGACGATTACCGCGATGATCATGGCTTTCATGATCGAGCGGCTGGCGGTGCGCGTGAGTTGGGCGATCTTGAAGCCTTCCATGTCGTGAGCCGAGAAATGGGCGCGGTAGGCGCGGTTGAACCAGAAGAACATGGTGAAGGCGGCCACATTGCCCGTGCCGAGGTGGTGGGTGCCTATGGCGTTGTGGATCACCGTGTCGGGGCCCATGGCGTGGAGATCGTGGGCCGGCGGGCCCAACTCGGCCCGCATGCGGGCGATGGCAATGGAATAGAGGAAGAAGATGATGAAAAAGAGCAGCGCCATGTACCACGAAGCGCCGAGCATGCAGGATTGCACGATCAGCATCGCGATGCAGACGAACAACACAAGGAGCGTCACGCGGTAGCTCATGGGCTCGCGGCTCTCGTCGGCCCCCCCGGGCCGCCCCAGGGCCGTGCGGATCACCGCGCCGATATGCCGCCGCGAGGCCCAGATCGCGAGCAGGCCCAGGGCGATGTAGCCGCCGGCGGCCTGCTCGTTCGGGAAGGGGAAGCCAGGCAACTCGTGGAAACCAATCGCCGAGGTCAACACGATTTGCAGCTTGAAGAAGACGAAGAAGAACCAGCAACTGAACGCGAGGTCCGTGGGCATGAAGAAGGTTAGGCCGATCACGAAAGGAAAGAGGTTGATCTGCGTCCCCGCGATGGAATTCCAGGGCCGCTCAACGAAATAGTCGTGAAAAGAGAACGCCTCAACGATGGGGATCTCGGGGACGGCCGGGAAGAAGTGATTTATGCCGTTGATGATATCAATGCCGCCCACAATCCCGAAGGCTATCCAGAATAGCTTGTTGTGCAGCAACTCCCGGAGATTGGTGGCCAGCATCATGGGAATCTGGATCACCGGGAAACTGAGCTTCTCTTTCTCCGTCCAGTGCTGGCGAAACACGACGTTGATGGCCAGAAGCGCCCCCATGAGGGCCATAAGGAAGACGAGCCAGAACGCCAGGGGCTGTAACCAGGCCTTGATGACATTCCATTTGTACAGCGTCGCGTTGCCGACGGCGAGGCCGTTCAAGGCCTCCTGATCGCCCGACACAATCGCCCAATTGGGAATGTACTTGAGGATGTTCTCTTCCCAATTGTTCTGCGGATTGGCGAAATGCTTGGGGAAGCCGAGCATGGGGATCATGACCTGAAGAAGGTCGTGGCTGCAGAAGGTCCCCGCGATGGCCAACATCATGTAGATCGTCATCAGCTCCGCGGGAGAAAGCGCCGCATAAGGCCAGCGCTTCTCGACGTAGAGGTTGATGAGAGCAAGGAGAAAGATGACGAAAGTGACGTGGAAGAAGAGCGAAATGGCCGTCGAATGGCCCGAATACCAGATTAACTCCGATTGAACGACCCACAACGCCAGGATGGGCATGAGCGCGCAGGCGATAACCACCGCTCGAACCGTAACCGGCTTGAACGGGGGCGCTGTGCCGTCGGATGGATGAAGTGCAGCAGCCTTCCCCTGAAAACTTCCTTGTTCCTGCAATCTAGGTGAATCTCCTGCCCTTAGTATTGCCCAGGAGGCAGGATGCTTTCAAATGGCTCGCGCATGCATCGGCGCGCCGGCCAATGCTCCCAAGGCCCGCAGGCCGGCCCATAGAAGGCCGGTCAGTCGGCGGCCATCTCGGCCTGCTCGTTCACGCGGCGGCGGAGGCCCTGGATCACTTTGGGTATGGCGACCTTGGTGGCGCTGTTACGTGCCCATACCGGCAGCTTGCCGCCGGGGTCCGTGAAGGCGGTATAGCGCACAAGGGAACGCTCCGGCCCGCAGGACACGACCTCCCAGGCGCCGTAGGCATCGTCAATGTTGCCGCTTCCGGGCACGTAGGTCCAGCGACTGGCCCAGACACGAACGCCGTCGACCTCATCGACGCGGTCGGTGAGTTCGAGCACGTAGTGGCGGTCGCCCAGAGGCCAGGGGAAGTTCAGCGCGAACCGCACCCGGGAGCGCTGCCCCTTCCGTTTCCGCACCTCGACCTTCTCACAGTAGGGCATGAAGTGGGTGAAGTTGGCATAGTCCGTCAGCACGGCAAACACGTCCTCGGGCGGGGCGTCGACGATGGCGACGGCCACCGCCTTCTTGACGTCCTTGTCCGGGATCTCCTCCAATTGCGTGAGGATGTCCCCGGCATCGAGCGCGGCTGTCTCCTTGTCGGTAAGCGACTTACCGGCCGGCGAAAGGGCAAACGGGGCCGGAAGCGCCAACGGCCCGGCCGAAGCCGCGGCGGCGCAGAGAAACGCCACGAAACTGACCCGAACGGCTCGCATCATGGCCCCTGCCTTTCGTTTTCACCCAAGACCCGTCTGGCGGTCCTGCGGGCTGCCATAGGCATTGTCCCACTCGTCCCCCGGCCCGCTCAAGCCGGCCGCCGATGGCGGCTGACGGCGAAAGGGTGAATTTCCGCCGCTTGTCAGCGTCCAGATCAGTAGGCTGGCTCTTGGAGGAAGTATCATGAATACGAAAACCACCCTCATCGCCACGGCGGCCCTGTGCCTTCTGGCCAGCGCCGCCCCCGGAAACCAAGCCTGGGCACAGTCCCGAAGTATACGCCATGGCGGGACTTACAGCATACGCGCGTCGAGCCGCACGCGCAGCGCCACGCAACGCGGCAACGCCACACGCTCCACAGCAAGCAGCCGGATAGGCTCGCGCTCCCGCAGTAGTTCGTCACGCGGCACGCGCTCCTCCGGGCGGACCTCCTCGTCCGGGCAGGCGTTGTCCTCAGTGCTCTCGGACCTGGCGGATCGCGTGAGCAAGTACAACGGGTCCGATAGCGGGCGAGGCTATGACGACAGGCGCCGCCGCGAGGACTACCGGTACGGTTCGGACCGCGAGTACGCGCGCGCTTACAGGGACGCCGCCATCGCGCAGGCCGTCGCCGAGGTCATCAGCGCGGTCGTAATCGGCGCCCAGCAGCAGCGGTGCGCCGCGCCCGCAGCGCCGGCGTATCAGCAGCAGAACGTACTGGTGCGCGAGGGCTACTACCGGGAAACGCGGGTGTGGGTGCCCGATGCCTACCATCCCGCGACAGGCACCGTCGTCAAAGGACACTACGAGGTCCACCGGCAGTGGGTGCCGCCGGTGTACGAAACGCGGACGGTGCAGGTGCTGCGGTAGCGCCCTTTCCCGAAGTGCACGACGAGGCCATAAGGGACCATCCTCACATGATCTTCCTGCGGGCCGAGCCCGGGAAGCCATTGACGGTTTTCGGCTTTAGGTTTACTATGGTTGTAGGGTGCGCAAACCATGTCCCCATTCAGGGAGGGTGAAGCCATGCCGGTACGCAAGCTCAAAGAATTCCTGAAGACGCATGAGGTGCCTTACGAGAGCATTACGCATCCGGAGACCTTCACGGCGGGAGAGACGGCGCAGGCGGCGCACGTGAAGGGCAGAGAAATGGCCAAGGTGGTCTTGGTGAAGTGCGAGGGAAAGATGTGTATGGCGGTGATTCCCGCGCACTACCACGTCGACCTGGAGCGGCTGAAGGCGCTTTCGGGCGCAGAGGACCTTCAGTTGGCCGAGGAAGCGGACTTCGAGGCGCTCTTCCCCGAGTGCGACATCGGCGCGATGCCGCCCTTCGGCAACCTCTACGACATAGACGTGTTCGTCGAGGAGGCCTTGGCCAAGGACGAGGAAATCGCCTTCAACGCCGGTACGCACACGGAAGTGATCAAAATGGCCTACGGCGATTTCGCGCGGCTTGTCGAGCCCAACCTGGGCAGTTTCGCCTCGTAGCGAAGATGGTTTGGAATATTTCCAGGCGAGAACGGCAAGCGCCTCGATCCCGAGCTGATCAGTCTCTTCGCGGCAGCTGAGGTCGGCCAACCGCTCGCCGCGGCCAGGAAGCGTTAGCCTCTCCAAGGCCTCTATCCGCCCCGTGCACGGCTCCGGCTATTCTCGGTCCAGCCAGAGCGCCCAATCCTGGTTATCCGGCGCCCCGAAGCTGACCTGACCTCCCGCCGATATGAGGCCAGGCTCCGCTTGGATCAACTCGCCCGACCTCGGATCAAACCATCGCGCACGATACCGCCCGGCCGCGCCCGAGAGGTCCAGGGCGATATCGCCCCCTTTGAGGGCGTAGACGAGATAGGTCCGGCCGGGCTGTGCCAGGCACCAGGTCCGGTCAGGGCTCTCTCGAACCAGGTCGCATGGGCTCATCCTTGGCAAACGTGCTGCCAGATGCTCGCGCAGGAAATGGTAGGTGGGCAGGAGCGTTTCGACCTCCGCGGGTTGGATGTAATCGGGCGGATCCGCTTGGTTCGGATAGCAGATCTGGCCACGGACCAGCAACGAGCCTCCCGCCATGAGAAAGGCCCAGCTTGCGAGGCGATCCCCCTCGTAGGCGTCGACGATGGCCTTATCCGGGAACCGGTCCCGATAGCCCCTGACCTTCTGATAGAAGCTCTGGGGCGAGCTCTCCTTTGCCTGCTGATGGCCTGATTCGAAAGCGCGACCGGCCATTTCCCGGCCGCCCTCGGGGGCGAAGAGCGTGCCGTCGGCCCGCAGCCACCAATAGCGCAGGTCCAGCACATCCACCTGCTTGCCCCGGAGCGGGTCGGCCAGGATGGCATCCTGCACATCCTTCGGCGCGCCGAGGCCGATGGTGACCTCGCGGCCGGTATCGCGCTCCCACTGAGCGATTGTATCGAGCCAGAATTCCACGAAGGCCAGAGGGCCGGTGAATTCCTGGCTTGTGAGAGAGATCAGATTGCGGTTCTCTCCCAGCACATCCAGGCAATGCCGGATATAGGCGGTATGGAGGCGCCGCCGCTCCGGGTGGGTCACATCGTAGAATGCATTGGCCGCGGGGAGGCCATCGGGCATGCCGGTATCCTGGATGCAATTGGTGGGCCGCCAAGGTAAATCCACATAGTGCGCCGGCGTCTCGAGCAGGGCATGCTGCATATAGAACTTGTGGATCAGCACGGTCCCTTTTTCATCGCAGAGGTCCGCAAAGGCCTTCAGCCGGTCGAAATACCACGGATTGAATCGCTCCAGGTCGTATTTCGGTAGGCCATCCCAGGCGGGCTCGCCCCCTGCCTCCGAGGTGCGCGCCCAAGGCTGCTCAAGGAAAGGAGGCGCCACATGGGGATCGGTGCGGCGAGCGGCATCGTGGGCATCCCGCCGCCGGTCGTACCACAAACCGTAATTGTGCTCGAACCCGGGATAGCCGTATTGGAGCATGCTGTCGGTCAATTTGCCGAGGTCTTCGGTGCGGTTGGGCCGCACATCTCCCACAGGATCGCCCACGGATCGGCGGGCCAGATTGGCCCGCTGCCCGGGCCGCCACCAGCCGTTGTGCTGCACCCATCCCCAGATCGCGTGGTCATTCTGCACGAGCCAACCGTTTTGCACCAGGCCGGCGCCGGCTTCTTCCGGCGGCGGGGCGGCCTCCTGCTTGCCAGGAACCCCTCCGACCGCGATCGCCCAATCGGAGCGCGCCGGAAGCTCGAAGGTATGCCGGCCGGGCGCCGGCTCGCCCAGGTCCACCTCCGCATAGGCCTGCGCGGTATCCACCGCCACCGCCCGCTGCGCGGCGGGCATTGAGCTCAAATCCACCTCGATCCTGTCCGCATCCTCCTTATAGAAAACATAGAACGAGCGGGCCTCATCCTTGAGCCCCCAGCCATCGGTGAGGTCGTTGCACCGCATCATATCGAGGGTGAAGCGGCCCCGCCAGAATCGTTGGGCCGTTCGAAGCTGCTCGGGATTCGGATAGGGATGCTCGCTTTTTCTGTAGAATCCGAAAAAGCCGCCCAATCCCCCCGCCATGGCCTGCCACCACCGCAGGCGCCGCGTCCCGGTCATATCCAGCTTGAATCCTTTTCTGAGATAGGAATGCCGCTCTTCATAGAACGAGGGCCGGTCCGGGTCGGCATCGATATGCCGCACGACCTCGGCATAGTCCACCGGGCCGCATCGGCTTGTTGTCAGGTCGTTTCCGCCGAATCCGGAATAGGAGGTGATGTTGTTCTTCCCGCCTCCCAGCCGGAATCCGCGGGTGCAGAGGAGATGGTCCCACCCCATCTTCTCATGGAGAAACGAGGCCCATTCGTTGCGTCCCTCTTCCGAGGTCCATTCAATCAGGTCGAACCCATATCCCATCGTCCATCCCGGCAACGGCCCCAGCCGCGCCGCAATATACCGTTGCAGGCGGCGGTCGACCGGACCGTTGATGCCCCCCGGCAATCCGATGGGGGTCCATTTCCGAGCCTCATCCCCCCAGGCCCATAGGTGCCACCGCATGCCCCGCGCATGCGCCTTGGTGATCATCCGGTCCAGGAGGTCGAAGGTCCGCAAATCCGGATTCTCGCTATTGTGCTCATCGTGGCGCAGGGTCCCGAGGTTCAGCCAATTGTGGCAGATATAGGTGAAGGCGATCTCGAAGCCATTCGCGGTGGTATCGTCCAGCAGCGCCTCGATCTTCGCGGGCTCCGCCAGGGCGGAGAAGCCCTCGGGAATGAGCCGCTCATTCATATAGACCGCGAAGAGGTATCCCTCCAGATCGTCGGCATCCCGCCGCTGGATGGCGAATTTGTTGCCTTGATGGGTCAGGAATCCCCGGATGGCCGGGTCGGGACTCGGGCTCACCCGCACCCGCCCGGTATGGCCGCTTAGCTCGGGGTCCTCGCTGCTCGTCTTGAAAGTCCATTCGCCCGCCTTCGTCCCGGTAAACCGGAATCGCCAGGTGCTGCCGCCGGCATAGAACATCTCGGTAACATGCCGCGCACCCGAATCGGTATGGGTGAAAGCGACCGCCGCCACCACATCGAAGGGATTGCCCTCATAGGTCGGATTCTCCACCGACCATTCCACGAAAGGCGCCCACATTGTGGCGGCGCGCTCCCCGAAATCATCGCCATGCCCCGCCGGCGCCACGGCGATGATCGCAAATGCCAGAATCGCCCACGCCGCGCCGCCGCGCCTCGTTCTATCCGCAATTCCCCGCACTTCCGCTCTCCTTGTTGTCCCGCTCCGATGGGCCATCATTGAATTTGTTCTAGAATTTCTCGGTTTTCCGCTCGATCAGAACCGCCACCTCATCGCCCCATCCCTCGGGCGGGCCCCAGGCCCTTTCGCCCTCGGCCACCGTCACGCCCTCCTGGGCGAGCGTGGTCCCGGTCGCGCAATCCAGCCAGGTGAAATCGTAGGCGCCGGCCATCATCCCCGTGAGGCCGAGCGGCTCGACGGCGCGCAGCGAATAGGCCACATAGGCCTGCCCGGGTTGCGCCAGCACATAATCCGTGGCGCCCGCGGCCAGCTCATCGTGGGGCGCCATCTCCGCGAGCGGGGTCGATTCAAAGAAGCGCACGAGATAGCCGCATTGCGCCAGGTCTTCCGCCGAGGGGGCCTCCGGTTCGTTGAACAGCCACCGGAGGTCCATCACGTAGGCCCCTCCCATGGCACAGGCCCAGTTCTTCTTCCGCGCCTCGGCGCCGAATCCGTGGTCCGCCGCCTCGCTCATGTTGAGGTTATAACGGCCCGCGGCATCGGTCCATGCCTTGAGCATCCCGGCATGCAGAGCGCCCGGTTCGGGATGATTGTATTGGATCGCGAATTGGTCGATATCCGGACTATCCTGGAATTCTTGGAAGGAAAGCCCATCGTTCTTGTGCACGGCTATCACATGGTCGTGCTTATCCGCCTCACGGATTCGGTGTGCGATGGCTTCGATGCGCGCTGGGCTGTATCGCTCGCCATATTCCTCCGCGACGCACCACATTAGGCCCGGATGATGCTCGAATCGCTTCACGAGAGTATCGAGCATCCGCCCTTCGTCCTCACCGACCTCATCGCCGGTCTTCCATATCGACGCTCCATCGTCATAGAGGAAAAAGAGGGGCGCAATCCCGCCTCATCCATGGCCGAGAGCCAGCGATCCCATTGCCAGAGGATATCCTCATCCAATCCCTGCGCCGGATCGCTATTCACAAAGGGGTTGTGGGTCGGCTCGCCATCGCCGCCGTGTGAGCGAATCGCCTGAAAATAAAGGGTATTGGCACCCGAGGCGCCGATCTTTTCGATGATGGCCATCTGGTCGCCCGCACGCGTGCCATCCGGATTGCGAGCACCGCGATAGAGGAAATCTTCCGGATCGCCGGGGCCGCAGATTGAGAGGGGATCCAGCCTCCGATCCTCATCGAGGTCTTGGTTACGGGCCAGCCAGGCGGGACGATCCGGATAGGGAATCACCTGGCCGGAGAGGGGCGCATCTTCGGCGGCCCCGCGCAACAGGCGGAAGACTTCATTTAGCGGGTGCGGATGTGATGGCCGGTTGCCCAAGGTCGTATCGTTCCAGGCGATCACAATGTCCAGGCTCGGCATCACGGCTATGCCTCGCTGCCCGTTGGCGTGGCCCAGTGCGGTAAAAACGTCCAGGGGCGCATCCGGCCAAATGCGCCGGCCTTCCCGGTCGACGCCATTGAGCCACCACAGCCAGCTATAGCTGCCATAGTGGTCGGTCTGGTCGTCCGGCACCCTGCGCGAGCCATGCGAGCGCTGGCCTGGGATCATCTGGGCCTGGTGTGCCGAGGTACGAGGAATGGCATTGGGGATCGGGCTGCTGACGAGCTCTCGCACGTGTGCCGCGGAGAGAACCTGCCGCCCATCCCACATGCCCTTATTCAGGAAAAGCCACCCGAACCGAGCGAAATCTCGCGGCGAAATCCCCAGCCGGGCCGGCCGGTCCTTCAATCCGAAGGCGAGAAAGGTCGGGTCATCCTCGCAGCCGATCACATCGCTCAGGCGGGGGTGGAGCACTTTCTCATCCACGGTTTCCAAGGTGGCGCCATATACCTTGAGAAAGAGAGTATCGAAGAAGAGCGCCATCTGGAAATCGTTATAGTCATAGGCCGTTCCCGGCTTCTCGGAAACGCCATAGCACGAGATCTGGTTTGCCATGTGCGCGAAGGTGATCGCGCGGTCCTTGAAGCCCAGCTCCGGATTGATCTCCTTGATGCGCGGTTCATATTCCGCGATAGGTACATCGGGGCTTTCCAGAAGCCCCTCCTCGACGGCCATGAAGAGGAGGGCTGAATACCACGGTTTCGCCGCCGAGGCCACATCGCCCCGCCGCGCAAAGTCGCCCCAGTGAAAGGCCATCGCCCCATGCCGCACGATGCAGCCCCGGCCGCCCAGGTATTCCGCAATGGCCGCCAGCGGCGCGGATTGCAGGCCCGCCTCCTCGGGGGTGCAGGTGGGCCAGGGTCCCTTCGGGAACCGGGGCCAAGCCTCTTCCGCGGCAGTGGCGACGCCCCCGGCCAGACACAACAGCGCCAGGGCCGCACACAGAAACATTGACGAACAACAACGGCGCCTAAGCATGGTGAATTCCCCAACATCCCGAAGCAAAAGGCGGCTCCCACCTACTAATCTGAGATCTTCCACGTAGAAACGCCTGCGACGATCACAGGCTCATTCCCTCTCATTCTAGCCCTGTTTACCAATACCATCAATGCCACTTCTGCTGTCCAGAATCCACACGTAAGCGTGGGCCTGCATCCCAAGCACGCGCGCCGGAAGCAGGCAGGATGCCCGCGCTACAATCTCCGGCGCGCTCGCCCTTTGTCAAGGCCCGCTTGCCAAAGTCCCAAGAAAGGCCCTACTGTGGCGCAGGCTTCCAGCCTGCATATTCCAGCGATTGGCGCGAAACCTGCCCGACTTGCGTGCGGATCTGGGTGCCGTCACGGTTCCTCTTTGAGGGCGTTCACACGGCAGAAAGGCCCCATCGCAAACGCTTGGGCGGGCTGTGTGCGCGCATTCGGGCGCCCCCCTTTCGGCTCCGAGTCGTCTCCATTCCTGCGAAGACCGTGTTGGTTATGTCGGCGCCAGCAACCCTCCTGTCGCTCGGGGGATGGAATGCATGTAATGGCTGCCCTTCCCCGAGAACGTGTTCGCGCTTACGGCCCGCGGCTTCGCTTCATTGAGCGGACGGGGCAGGTCTGCCTCAGCATCTGGGTGGCGGTGCTGATCGCCTTTGGGGTGGTGTGGCCGGAGCCTTACGCAAACGCGTGGCAGTTGGTGCTCCAGCAGATGCTCGGGGGCCGCGCGCTCAGCATCAGCGCCGGACTCAAGGGCGGATTCCACTGGGCCTTTCTGCTCGTGCAGTGCTCTTTGCAGGACATCATCATCCTGCTGCTGCTCTATCCGCTGCTGGTGGCGGGCTACCGGCGCGTCGTGGAGATGCGGATTGTAGGGCCGGCGATCGCCAACATCCGCGCGGCGGCGGAGCGCAACAAGAGCAAAGTGGAGCCCTTCGGCGCGGCAGGCTTGATCGCCTTCGTCTTCTTCCCCTTCTGGACCACCGGCCCCCTGGCGGGAGGGTTGATAGGCTACCTCATCGGGATGCGGACGCGGGTGACCTTCGCCTCGGTCATCACAGGGAACTTCCTCGCCGTGGGGGCGTGGCTGTTCCTATTCGACCGCATGCGGGCCTTTTCCGAGCGCTTAGGCAATATCGCGCCGTGGATCATCCTGGCCGCCGTGCTCGGAGGGGCAGTAGTGATGCATTTCCGGCGCCTTAGTCTTCGCCACGGGCAGCGCCGGAACGGCCAACCGCCCCGTGCGGAAGAGGACTGACGCCCGCGCCTCTGCCTCCCGTCTTCTAGGCGGCTTGCTCCTTGATGTCCTCCGGCCGCACGTCATCACGGAAGAACAGCAGGAAGATCAGGGCCATGCCGATGCAGATGCCGGCGGGCACCATGAAGAACTTCCACCACACCGTGTTCTGCGGGCCGCCGCACAGCCCCCAGATCCACCCGGTGAACATCGTCCCGAGCCAGTTGCCGAGGCCGAGGGTGAAGAAGGTCAGCATGGCCTGGGCGGAGGCGCGCATGTCGTCCGTGGCCTTCATGTTGACGTAGATCTGGGAGGCGATGAAGAAGAAGGCGTAGCCGAAGCCGTGGAGCGTCAGCGACGCGATGATGATGGGCAGGTTCGGGATGCAGAACAGGAAGTAGCGCAAGGGCCAAGCCAGCATGCCGATGACCATCGTCTTTCGGACGCCCCATTTCTTCAGCGAGAGCCCGAGCAGGAACCACGTGACGAAGAACTCGGCGATCTGGGCCGTGGTCTTGATGGCGGCGAGCCACTCTGTGGGAGCCTGCATATCCTGGAGAAAGGGCGCCGTGGTCACGTAGTAGAACTGAAGCTCCGTCGTCACCACAAAGGACACGACGGCGAATATGAGGAAGTTCTTGTCCTTCAATAGATGGATTGCTTCGAGGAAGGCGAACGGATTCTCCCCTTTACGCTTCGGCGGCGTGTGAGGAAGGGTGAAGCAGTAGAGGCCCATCACCAGGGAAAAGCCGGCGGCGATCATGAGCAGGTCGCTGCCGCCGGCCCATTCGTGGGTGTGCCACTGTTGGCGGATGAGGAGCACGATCCAGCCGACGGCGATCCAGCCCGGACTCCCCCACATCCTGATCCTGGGGAACTCTCGCTCAACGTCATCGAGATGGTGGAATGAAAGCGAATTGGTGAGGGCCAGGGTCGGCGCGTAGAAGAGGCTGTAGGCGAACATCCAGCGCCACATGGGGCCGAACTCCGTCTGCCTGGCCGTCATGAAGAGCAGCACGGCGCCGACCACGTGCGCAACGCCCAAGAAGAGCTGCGTCGGAAAAAAGCGATCGGCAATCTGCCCGCCGATGAACGGCGCGATGATGCAGGCAATCCAGAGACATCCATAGATCGCGCCGATCTGGTTGCTGGTGAATCCGATTCTGGCCAGGTGCGCCCCGAGTGCGGTGGTCCATGAACCCCAGATAGCGTATTGCAGGACCATCATGATGCAGAGTCGGGTTTTGACGGCTTTCATGTGGGTCTCTCCTTGCCTTAGTGCCTTCGCCTTTCCCACCACGGGCGCCTGCCCAAGCGGAAGACGCTTACATCGTAAGGGCAAACAGCTACGCGGTCAAGTGGCGTCCACCCCGGTGGCCGGGGTGCCGGTTGCGCCACACATCAGGCCGCTCGGAGCTCACGACTCGACATCGTCCGGCGGCTCGAGCGGGCCGTAAGTCCTCATGATGGCCCTGTCCACATCCGATTCGGGGGCGATGGCGAGTTCGATGCGCCCGCCGCATTCATGCTCGATCTCATTGATGGCTTCGAAGTCGAGGGGATCGGCCATCGCCACGCGGATGCCGCCCGCGACCCGTGCCACGGGGATGCAGCGGCGCCGGTGCGCAAGCTCCAAGGGGATGAGTTCCAGGAGCGGCGACTCGGCATCCACCTCGTGCACCGGCGCGAGCGGAATCTGAAGCTGGTCGGCCACCGTGCGGGCAATCTCGTACTGACTGACATGGCCCAAGCTGACGAGCCGGCGGCCCAGCTTCTCGCCGGTGGCCTGCGATTCTCGGAGCGCCTCGTCGCGTTGGGCGGGGGTGATGAGTCCCGCGCGGATGAGCAGGTCGCCCAGCCGGACGCCGTGGTCCTCCCGATGCATGGGGGGAAGCAGGACGGTCTCGCCTTCGGGATCGGAGAGCCATCCCAAGGGCAAAGGGACATGCCCGGGCTCACCTTCCGCCTGAGAGGCCCCCGGCGCTTCGGCGCGCTCGGCCCCCGCGGCAAGCTCGGCGTAGAAGGCGCCGCATGAGGGCTGCCGGTCGCGCGGGTCTTTGGCCAGGGCCTTCAAGAGGACATCGTTCACGGAATCGCTGAGGAACGCGACGGGCGGCGCGGGCTTGAGTTGGACCTGGGTAACAATGGCTCCTTTGTGGAAGGGCGGCCGGCCGCTGAGCAGGACGTAGATACTGGAGGCGAGGCTGTAGAGATCGCTTCGCTGGTCGACCGCGCCACAGGCAAGCTGCTCCGGACTCATAAACATGACGGTGCCGCTGGTCATCTGGCCGGCCGAACGTGCCTGGACCTCATGCGCGGTGCGGGCAATGCCGAAATCGGCCAGGCGAACGGCGCCGTCCAGCCCGAGGAGGATGTTGGCGGGCTTGACGTCCCGGTGCAGCACGCCCTGTCCGTGCGCGTAGTCGAGGGCATCGCAGAGCTGCCGCGCCCAGGTGAGGACCTGCGCCATGGGGAAAGGCGCGTCCCGTTCCGCCAGCGCCTCGGAGAGATTGCAGCCCTCCACGTATTCCATCGTGATGAAGCGCTCATGTCCACCGCCCCAGAACGTGTAGACGGCCAGAATGTGGGGATGGCGCAGCCTGCGCGCCAGCAACACCTCGCGCTTCATATCCGACAGGGCCTGGGGATGGTCGAACAGGCTGTCCCTCAATACCTTACAAGCGACTTCCGTGCCGTCGAGCTGCGTATCGCGGGCCAGCCAGACGTTGCCCAGGCCGCCCCGCCCCAGGAGACGCACGAGTTCATAGCGTTCCGCAAGGCAAACGCCCGATTGCTCCCCATTTGCGGGATTTCGGGGCGGATTTCCCCCTGGAATGGGGATTTCAGGACGACTTCTGGTGTTTTTCACGTGCGGAACTCGCAGCGATGGTGGCTATGCTCTCCGATGCCGCCCGAGTCTACCAGCGGCCGAGTGGGCGGTCAACTCCCGCGTGGCCGGCGCGCTATTCCGCGTCCGCGTCGGGCACGTGCGCCGTTGCCTCATTCTCGCCTGCTTTGAGGAGGCGGAGGCCGATGTTGCTGGCATTTGGCCCCAGTTCCATACGCGGGTCACCGGGCCCGTGGTAGGTGATGAGACCGCTCAGGTCGCGCAGGCCAAGCTCGTTGTTGACCTGGTCCAGGAGCAGGGCCGGGCGCGCCACGGTGTCGTACACGTGGCAATCGTCGAAGACGATCCCACCAAGGTCTTTGGATACCTCCGGGCGGCGCACATGAAGATGAATCGGCACGCGCACGCCCCAATGGGTCGGGTGGGACACGAGCCAGGGATTCCTGAACTGACAGTTCACGAACCGCACCTCCGCCCTGCCCGCCGATTTGTCGAAGATACGTACGCTTTCTTTGCCGGTGTTCTCGACGACGCAGTTCACGAACTCGATGGTTCCGCCGGGCCCATCATCACGTACCGCAGCCATGCTGATGCCCGACCACCCGTGGGTGGCGTCGTCGCGGCCAATGCCTTGCGCCACACCGTCGGGCTTTCCCTCCGTCAAGGTTTTCCGAATCAGGCAATTCTCGAAGCGGATGGACAGATCCGGCGCCTTGTCGTGAAGGTTCTTGGGATATACGAGGACCTCGTGGCCTTCATTGTTCTCAAATACGCAATTCCGCACGACGACATTCACCAGGCTCTGTTCGGCGCCGTCCGGTTCGAGGTCGAGTCCCGCCGCCGGGGCGGTGCCCCAGGTGTTGGCGAAGACGCAGTTCTCGAGGAGCAGGTTCTCGACGCTGATCACGCTCATTCCCTGCCGGTGGTTGTCGAAGCACGTCACGTCGCGAATCGTAATGCCGTCGCAGTACTTGCGCCCCGCGCCGCCGTCAACGTAGATGCCGTCGCCGCCGCTGCTCTCGATGCGCACGCCCTCCACGAGCACGTTGTTGCTTCCGCGGAGGGACAAGCCCATGCGCCATTCGGCCCTTTCGTAGGGAGGTTTCATGTAGTCCCGCTTCCGCATGCGGAGGGTCGCGCCGTATCCGCGCAGGACCACGTTCTCCACGCCGCTCGCTGTGAAGAGCGAGTCGCCCCGGCCCAGGAATTCCCCCTCTTTCGCCAGGATCACAACGCCCGGCTCCAGATAGACCTCCTGGTTGCCTCGCAGTGAGAGGGGGCGGACAATCCACGGCTCGCCCATGTAAGGGATCTTCACCGTCTTTGCGCCCGAGTCGAGCGCGCCTTGAATCGATTCCGTCGTATCCTCCGCGTTGAATCCCCACCAGGCGGCGTTCGCCTCCGTCCGCTCGCCCGACAGCACTCTCTCGACCGCCTTGGGATTCGCGACGTTCACGGGCGTCGCACCATCATCGGCCGCCCACGCGCCGTTTGCCGCTAGAAGGGCCAATGTCATCGCCAACCATAGGAATTGCGCACGTTTCACTGGTTTGCTCTCCACTCTGTTTGTTCCGTGAATTGCCGCACGGATGCCGCAACAGTCTTGCTTCCCATTAGTTTAGACTATTCGTCCCGCGACATCCATTCCGCAGGCGCCATGAGGCGTAATGAAAAGAAGCGCCGTCACTTGAGTTGCTCATGCGCACCCATTGCAGCCCATGCCCTCCCGGCAATCCAAACACACAGGAACTCTTGACTGGGCGGGAGTAATTGAGCATAGTTGGTGGTGTACTCGGCGAGTATTGGGGGGAAAGGGGACGCCAATGAATACGCGATTCGGCATCCGGGCGGCAAAGTCTATGTGGTGGTGGGGCATCGTGCTGGCCATGGGCCTCATGGCAGCGCATCCCGCGAGCGCGGACGGGTTTTTCTCGAAGAGCTTCGCCGCGAAGGCGCTGCCATCCATCCCGTCGCAGCGGGCACTTCTCGTGTACCGCGAGGGCGTTGAGCGCCTCGTCATCGAGTCGTCGCTCGAAGGGGAAGGCGAGGCGTTTGGCTGGATCATCCCGGTTCCCGCGAAGCCCACGGCCTTCGAGCAAGCCACACCGGGGCTCATCAAGACACTGTCGGGCGCCCTACAACCGAAAATTGTCAAGTCTCACGCCACAAGAGGGAAACTGGCGCACGCGCGCTTATTGGTGGCCGTCATAGCGGCGTGGGGCATACTGATCGTTCTCTGGCGGCCCCGCGCCTGGTACTGGCCGGCGGTTCTGCTGCTTATCTTCCTATGCGCGTCGGCGGTTCTGTTCCTCACGCTGCTCGCGCCCGCGTTCAGGTACGCAGGTACGGACCTCGGTTCTTCCAGCGCGAGCCGCGTGCTGGTCGAAGAGCAGGCCCACGTGGGCAGCTACGACTTGGCCGTACTCAAGGCGGATAGCGCGCGGGCGCTCAACAAGTGGTTGACGGAGAACGGCTTCTCGGGACTTCCCCCGGAGGGTGAATCCATCGTCCGCGACTACATTGCGGATGGCTGGCATTTCGTGTCCGCCAAGCTCCGCCGCGAGGGCGACGGATTGAGCCGGCCTCACCCCCTGGCCATCACATTTCCCATCGACGAGCCCGTGTATCCCATGCGACTTACTGCTCTGGCCCAATCCAACGTGTATCTCGAGTTGTTCGTGGTGGCCGAAGGGACAGCGAGCCAGGATCGGCTCGCGCTCGAGATAGCCGACCAACTGGTTCCTTCGGAGGAGGTCTTCGATGACGGCGGCTTGATGCCTCCTCGGGGCGGTGCTCCAGGCGGATTCAAGGGGGGCACGTACTTTCTTTACGTCGAACATCCCGACGCCGCCTCAACGATGTGGGACGGCTGCACAATCAGCAAGTTGACGGGCACCCTCTCTCCGGAGCAGATGACGCCGGACCTGGCAGTGCGCATAGGCCCCGCGCACGCCGAACGGAAGACGTACTATGCCAAGGACGCCGTCCGCGACGCGGCCTCGGCGTTGGCGCTGCTGGCGTGGTCTGTGGCCATGGCCGTGGGCATTCTTCTGGCCCATGCATTTCTCCGCAAGGGCTCGCGGGGGCGTTTGCGCACGGTGGCGGTGCTGGGGATTCTGGTCCCCGTCACAGTCGTGAGCTACGTCGTCCAGAACCGCGCCCATGCTTTGTTGCCGCAGGTCGATGTGCAGGAGTCCCCCCACGGCATGCGCAGGGATATGACGGAGAACGCGCAACGGGTGGCGGAGTGTTACGATGGTTTCCAGGACGTGTCGCCCGAAGAGGCCGTGCAGATCCTGGTGGATCACTTTACCTACGGGCGTTACCGGAATCCCTTCACCGGCGGTTGGCTGGCGTTCGAGGACTCGCCGGGCAACGTCCAGGTGTTCCAAGACGAGCGGGGCGTCGTCTTCCGCGTGTTCGGCTTCTTCGGCTATCCCTGGGATACCGTGATGAAGCCGTATACGCCCACCGATCAACTAGGCCTGGGCCTGTATCCCAAGATGGATCTCGATACGTGCATCGAGCAGCTCGGCAGCGAGCATATCGGCGAGCGGATGGATGCCGCCCGAGAGATAGCGCGCCATTATCGCGATGGCCGCGCCGTATTGTCGCTGATCAACGCCGTCCCGGCGGACTGGGATGATGAGACGCTGGGGCCTTACACTCCGCGCCTCATCGAGAGAGCCGCACGGGCGCTGGAGCGGATCACCGGCTTCAGTGCGGGTCGGCCGCGCACGCCTAAGGCCTTCCGGGCATACTGGGACGCTTGGTGGGAAACGCACAAGGATGAGCCGCGCATAGAATGGCTTCGAGAGGCCTTCGAGGCGCCTAAACGCGGCAACCGCAAGGTGGCGGCCCTAGAATTGGCCAAGTTGGGGGACGCCTGCGGCGCGGAAGTCCTCAGGCGCATGTTGGCGCCATCCGGGGCCGAGAACTACAGCCAAGAGGCGGCGTTGGCGTTGGTAGGGCTCGTAAACAAGGGAGAGCTGGAAGGCCTCGGGCGATACACGGATCGACTCCCGGATAGCGCCCTCGCGCACATCGAAGACCCCGCCGCCCTGGCAACACTCCTCAGGCGCTGGCAGATCGACCCCGATTATTACCTGCACGTGAATGAGTTGGCGGACATTCGTACACTGCGGGAGCAACTGATCCCAGTCATGTGCCGGTGCGCGAGGGAACCGGCGCGGAACGGCCTGGTTGTCCTAGATCACCTCAGGCACCTGATTCAGGCGCCGGGCATTGAGCACAGGCCCCTGGTCGAAGCGCTGTTGGCCATTCTCGCCGTGACGACGCAGACTCCTTCGCCCCCTTACACGTGGGACAGCGCCATAACGAACGCGTTCCTCGACGAGGTCGAGAGGAAGCTCAACGCCCTGGCCGAGGAGCGGGCCCCGGATGAGTAGCGGCGTCGGATAGGCCGAGAGCGCCCTGACTTCTCGGGGGAAGACAGCTCATCCGCACCGGGCGCCCTCAACACGACGGCATCGTAGACCTCCTGCTCAGTCAACAGCATTCCCGATTCTCCTCGACGCATGAGAATGCAATGCGCACATCTCGCTCACCAGGCGTGATGAAGCGATACCGTGCTCTTCCGGCAGACGCACGCGAAAGTCCTCTGCCGGGAGTGCCGCCGGTTTCAAGCACATGAAGTACCGGGAACTGAAACGAATCACGACCTTACTTACTGAAGATCGCGCAGTCTTCGGCGGATTCTCTATTCACCTTCGACGCCAAGTCGCCTTAGGACATCGCCGGTCCTGACGGATGTGCCCTTGCTACACCCAGTAACGTTGCAGAAACATACTGAGTTGTTGAAGGCGAAACTCGGAGTCAATCCTACTGCAACAACATCGGCCCCAGGTTGGCAGGTGCAATTCACGACCTTCCTAAACATGGCATTGCAGTAGGGACAATAAAGGTCGTCTTTCGTCCCTTCTTCGAGTTGCCCTGATAGAATGATCCTCCCAAGACTCCCCTCTACTGCGGAGAGGATGAATTCACCTTCCATTCCGGGCCTTCGGAATCTGATCCGCAAACCAGGGACGCCATCGACCTCGTGGTCAGGATCAATGATATTGCAGCCATTGGGACAATACGCCTCCTTCAAAACGTATCTCGTCTTGCCTTTGTCGCCCCTTGATTTGTCTCTTTTCCGCTGGCTCGAGGGTATGGCCAACCGTCCATCCTTACTGAATGTTTCCACACGGCACCTCCATCGGACAGAGAGCTTGAGGCTTGATGATAGCGCCCTTTTCAGACTTGAGTGCCTCAAGTTCGGCCTTCTGTGCTGCATAGATATCGAAAAGACTCTGGGAAGCGTTGCCCTCTTCCTTCCACGCTTCAGTCTGGAGATCGATACGGGCGATGATGTTGTCTATATATAGTGAGAACTGCATCGTGTAGAGCTGTTCACTGTATTCTTTGCCGAGCTTGTCGTTGAAAAGCTTCTTCAGATCCTCGTACTTCGGGATGATGCCGATGGGGGTCTCGACACCTTCCACGTCGCCGTAAGCGTACAACTCGAGCCAGCCGAGCCACACGTGAACATCGCGCTTCTCGCCCAATAGTCCTGAGCCGCTGCCTCCGCGGTTCTCGTGGGTCAGGAAGTAGTTGACTCCCGCGATGACGGGCTCGACGGCGAGCTTGTCGCTGTTGAAGAAGGCAAACTGCGCGTCAAGATAGTCGCTTAGGCCGCCTGCGATGAACGGGGCGTTGGCCCAGGGTTGACGCCTCACACCGCTGGCGCCCACTTCGGTGGCGGTCGCCTTCGAGACGATCGAGGCGCCGATGGCCACGCCTTCGTTCATGGACTTCGCGACCCAGATGGGCGGCATGGTGTCGGCGTCGCGGCCCGAATATGTAACCACTCGAATCTCCACCCCCGCGGGATCGGCGTTGGCTTGCTTGTTGTGGTTTCCGATCGTCTCGTTCCGGAGCGTACAGCGGGAATTGGGGTGGGACATGGGCACCTCCGTCATGTCGGACGTCCACTCGCCCTGGAAGTTCTTCCCGCGCGGCGGCGGCGCCTCGCCGTCCCCCACCCAGCGGGGCTTGCCGTTCTCATCGATGAGAACATTGCAGAAAATGACTTCCGCGCCGGGTTCGCGCAGGCTCTTCATGAGATAGGGATCGCCCTCTTCGTTAACGTCTTGCACGATGCCGAAGATGCCGATCTCGGGGTTGATGCCCCGCAGGGTGCCATCCTCCGCTATCCACAACTGGGCGAGGTCGTCCCCGATGAAGTCGGTGCCCACCATAGCGGTGGTGGTCTTCCCACAGCCGGAAGGCGCCGCCCCGGCGAAGTAGGTCTTGCGGCCGCCCGGGCCGGT
Organism: Candidatus Hydrogenedentota bacterium; assembly: GCA_963674865.2. Taxonomy (GTDB): domain Bacteria; phylum Hydrogenedentota; class Hydrogenedentia; order Hydrogenedentales; family SLHB01. Next base: position 567,728 of record CAXXYE010000008.1, on the reverse strand, counting down.
CAGCCCGGTGATGAACATGTGCTCCGACAACTCTAAGCCGAAGTGATTGTAGATCGCCGTATCGGAGGCGAAGCGGTGGTTGCCCTTCTTCATGAGTAGGGTGTTCCCAGCGTAGGTGCAGAACATGGAGTAGGTGGTCTGCCACGAGCGATCCATGTAGATACGGGCGTTAGGGACGTCTTCGGGGCGGTTGGGGCCTTCGGAGTGCACGTTGGTGAAGAACTCGCCGCGGCGGGCAACCTCCGCGTCGAAGTCAGCCAAGCAGTTACGGTACAGCAACTCGGCCGAGTGAAACACGTAGGTCGAACTCGATATCTCGATGGCCGGAATGGCGGCCTTGGCGCCGATGGGCCCCCGCCCATAGAAGCCGACAAACATGATCTTGCCTCGCATGATGCCGGTCATGTGCTTTTGAATGTAGGCGTGGGATTCGCTGCGCAGTTCGCGCTTCGCCAAGGACGAGATCTTCTCCTCTTCGTTGACGATGTAAAGGGTCTGATTCACCAGGCGGGCCTGATCCTGGGGCAGATCGAAGTGGACGGTGTGTCCCTCGATGGGCAGGGAGGCTTCTTCACCCTTTTCCAGGCTGTGCTTCTTGACGAATTCCTGGTCCGCCGGCGACCCCGAGTGGATCATGATCGCGTCCGGTTGACACATGGCGATCGCGTTCGCAACCTTCAGCAGGGCCTCTTCGTTGCGGATCTTCGACAGTTTCGCCTGGTTCTCGGCGTCCAGCTTATCCGTGAACAGGCTCTTGGCCTCCTCGATGGTAGCGATGCCGCCGACAGCCGACAGAATGTCAAGACCTTTCTTGTATTCAAGCATGTCTATCTCCTTGAGGGTTACCGCCCGTACTGAGGCACGACGCTCCCCGTTTCTCCTCGTTTTGAACTCGTATGGCCACCTGAATGCAGATTTCAGTGACGATTCACCGAAGTCCGCTTCTTTCTCCTACCGCGGTTCGCCTCTTTCTTCGCCAGTGGAATCGCCCAGTATGAATTGCATCGCCCCAGTCCCGGAGATCGGATCCACTCTGAACGCGGAGCGTTGAACCATACGTCCGAGGAAACGCTCGATCTCCTTCTCAAGGCAGCCTCTGCTGGCATCGTAGAGCCGGGCGTGGTATTGCGTCAGCAGTTCTTCACCGTGCTTATCCTCCGCGCAGGCCTTCTCCGCGGGGAAGGTCAGTCCCTCGATCATCACGAACAAGGTGTCCGCCCGAAGCTCGACTGAAATAGACGTCGCGTCCAACGACATCTCGTTCTGTTCGAACCGCTCCACTGCCTCGATTATCTGTTCTTCCGTCGCCTTCGAACAGCTCATTCTGAACATTGCCTCCGTGACCTCACGCCACACACTCAGGACGCCGTCGCGTGCAGCCACCCTGAAGACACCGGGGAAATGAAAAAGGCCGAAGAACCATCACAAGAGACGGTTCTTCGGCCTCACTTCCACACCGCGCCACGTCAAAACGCAGCTCGGTGGAACCTGCCGACCTCTAAGAGAGCAAAGAAAAAAACCGCACGACGACCTGTTCTGTCACCCTGCGGCCTATCCTGCAGCAGGCAGCTTCTGCGCTGCCCCCTGAGTCTCTGCCCGATTACGCTTCGAGTATATGCAACATGGAAAGGAAAATCAAGCTCCAGTCGGCCTCATGTCGCGACTCTTTGATAGTGTCACCCCCTCGACTCATTAGAAATGTCACAATTGGAGCCTTTCACTTGGAGGGCTGCCGTGGAAGGGCATTTGAAGATGAGTCGCAAGGAATTGATGCGTAAGTCGTTGTTGGAGCTTGTTGTGGGAAAGCATATGACCCTGGCGGAAGCGGCGCGGCGCATGGAAGTGAGCTACCGGCAGGCGCTGCGGATACACGCACGCTTCGTGTCAGAGGGAGATGAGGGGTTGGTGCATCGCAACCGGGGCCGGGCGTCTAATCGAGCCAAGCCTGCCGCGTTCCGGGACAAAGTCCTTCGGCGCTATCAGGAACGCTATAGAGAACACGATTTGGGGCCGACCCTGGCCGCGGAGAAGCTGGCGGAGGAAGGCCTGTGCATCGACCACGAGACGTTACGGCGCTGGCTGCTTGAGCAGGGGCTCTGGGCGAAGGGAGACACCGGGCGCCGGCATCGCTCCCGCAGGGAGCGGCGAGCCCATTTCGGAGAGCTGGTGCAGATGGATGGGAGTCACCACCACTGGTTCGGGCCGGACCAAGGCCAAACTTGTCTGATGAACATGATAGATGACGCCACAGGAGAAACCTTGGCGCTCATGGCCGAGCAAGAAACGAAGCAGGCCGCCATGCAGCTTCTGTGGCGGTGGATCGAGAAATACGGTATTCCTCGGGCGCTGTATACGGACCGAAAGAACGTCTACATCACCGGCCGGGAGCCCACGCTCGAAGAGCAACTGGCGGGGCGCGAGCCGCTGACTCAATTCGGAGAGGCCTGCTATAAGCTGGGAATCGTCATCATCCCCGCGACTTCGCCTCAAGCCAAAGGCCGCGTCGAGCGCTCCAACGGCACATACCAGAACCGGTTCGTCAAGGAACTCGCCTTGCGGCGCATCACCACCATCGCCACCGCCGACAAGCTGCTCTACGAAAGCTTTTGTGACGCTCTGAACGCCAAGTTCGCCATTGCGCCCCGTGAGGAACTGGACTATCACCGTCCTCCACCCAAAGGCCTTGAGCTGCATGACATTTTTTGCTTCGAGGAACTGCGCGTCGTCCAAAACGACTGGACCGTCCGTTTCGGGAATCATTACTACCAAATCCTCAAGAACAACAGTCCTCTGCCCCGGCCCAAAGACAGGATTCTGGTCCGCACCCATCTGCACGGCGGCATCAGGCTGCTCTACAAAGACCAGGACCTTGACTACCGCAGGCTCACGGTCAAGCAATACAAACGAGAAGGGCAGCAACGAGTCCAACAGGTCCAGCCCCCCGCCAAGCCCAAGAAGAAGAACGCTCCCCCCGCGCCCTACAAGCGCTGGCGGCCCAACGTCCAACGCCTACCTCTCATGAACGCAAAAGAAAGGTGAGCACGCGAGTTACCCACATATCCACATCCTCGACGAGCGCTATGCGCCCGCGCGCTTCGCGCTGGATGTGGATATGACGGTCTGGGGACAGCTGCTACGCACCTGACCACAGACCTTGGATAACTCGCTTCTGCAACCATCGAGCATAGGACATTTCTAATGAGTCCCAACATGTGACATTTCTAAAGAGTCTTGACAGCTCCAGTCGGCCTCACAGCATCTTGCAGATCGACGGGCCCTTCTAGCGTGAACAGGATGACCCTCTCGCCGGTCGACGTGCTTATGTCGGTGTGCAGGCTCCTCACCTCTTGTTTCGTGATGGCCTTGATCGCCGCCTCCAGAAGGGGGCGCCCTCTCTCCAAGAGCTCTATCCGAACCTGTTTGATCAGTTCTCGTCCTTTAGGGCCGCCTCCCAACGAGGCAAGCTGATGCTCGGCCTGCGTAAGAACACCCTTAAGCCTCACGAGCACCATATCACCAATGATGAAGGACTTCGTTTCCAAGGGGCCGCGGCCCATATACTCCTTCTCGAATTTGATGATGGCCTCGCTGATCTCTGCCTCCATCTGTCCCTTGGTCTTATTCATCGGCCCGTGACTTCCATTCGTCGATGCGCTCAGAGCGGTTTCACTGGATCTCAATATGCCACACGGGCGCCACTCTCGGCCAATTCTCGTAAGCCATCTACACCCAGCCCGCCCAGAGCTGCATCGCCCCCACTCGACTGGGGTCCTTTGCTCGCGGCGGTTCATCTGCGAGCGCACTCCGGCAGGGCGACTGCAACCGGCAAGCGCTTTCGGCAGAGCTCAAGACACGATCTACGATAGTCCCCGGCCAATCGTCCATGGGAGGACACTTGGAGGCGCCGCTACTCCGAATAGCTCACACGTAGCTGCCCGCGCTACTTCGCCTTCTTCTTGCGTTTGGGAGCCGGTTCGGCTGCCTCACTAGGTTCCGGCTCGGTGATCACGTGCTCGGCGAGGGTCATCTCCATCAGCGAGAGCAGAAAGGCCAGCGTCGATTCGGCGCCCTGGTTCTGATTCACACGATCCGGCGACAGGCCGTCGTAGCACCCGCCCGTTCGCGCGTTGTAAAGCGGCACGCGCAAGTCGTTCAGGCCCAGGAACCAGTCGAAACACCTTCTGGCCTCGCGATACCACCGCTCCTCGCCGGTCATGCGGAAGGCCTGGAGGCAGGCGGCCACCATGCTGTGCGCCTCGATGGGTTGCTGGTCAAACCGCGCCCGTTCGCCGCCCTTCGGGTAGAAGCCGTTGCTGCCGATGGGCACAAGGTGTTCGCCTCCCATCAATTGCACACCCAGGAGCCACTCCAGCGATTCGAGCGCCACGCCGGACATATCATCGTGCCCGAGCCATTGGCCGCAGAGCATCAGGGCGTGCGGCAAGGCCCCGTTGCAGTACGTCAAGGTGTTTGTGAACCAGAGCCAGTCGCGGCTGCTGTTCTTCTTGTACATGGCCAGTAGCCGCTCGGCGAGATCGAGGCGAAGATCCTGGGCCTGGCGGTCGCCGTAGAAGCGTCGAAGGAACTCATGAATGCCGATGAGCGTGAAGGCCCACGCCCGGGGGTGTTGAAACTGCTCGGCAGTCACCACGGCTTCGCCGAAGAGCCGCATCGCCAGCCCGCGCAGCCCCTCATCCTTGGAGCGCCCCGCCATGGTGCCCAACGCCCAGAGCGCGCGGCCGTGGCTGTCTTGCGATCCCACCTCTTCGAGCCAGTGCCGATCGTAACAGAATGCATTCCGAAAGCGGCGCGTCTTCGGATTAAACGCATAATTGAGAAAGGCGAGATAACGCGCCGCCAGCCGCCGCGCCTCCGTCGCGGTGCGTTCGCTCGTTTCCTCGAGAAGCACCGCGAGGATAAGCGCCCGTGCGTTATCGTCCGTGGTATAGCCTTCCGTGTAGTTGGGCACGCTGAAGGTCGCATGCTGAATCATGCCGGTGTCGTCAGTCATGCGTTGGAGGTGCTGGAGGTTGAGCGGCGGCAACTCGACGCGGCGCTTGTCCAAGGTCTTCGCGACAAAGGCGCCCCGGGGCTTCTTGAACCGCTCATCGCGGGCACGACTAAAGGATGCCATGTAGCCTTCGGCCACCTTGCTCCACACCATGTCGCGCCCGAGCTGGTACGCCTTGCGCCGCATCGCGTGGCGCTTCGTCTCATGCTTGAGCATGTCCAACACGGCCTTCGCAATCGCCGGCGCGTCACGAAACGGCACGAGCGTGCCGCGGTCATCATCGAGAAGTTCCTCGGCGTACCAATAGGGCGTGGACACAACCGGCTTGCCGGCGCCCACGGAATAGGCGAGCGTGCCGGAGGTGATCTGCGCCTCGTTCAGGTAAGGCGTGATATAGATGTCCGCGGCCCCGATGAATTCGATTAGTTCCTGCAGCGTGACGAATCGGTTGTGGAAAATAACGTTCGCCTCAACTCCCTTCTCCTGGGCAAGGTGCTGTAGGCTCAACCGGTACGTCTCGCCCTGTTCGCGCTTCAGCTTCGGGTGCGTCGCCCCCAGGACGATGTAGACCACATCGGGATGCTTCTTGAGAATGGGCGGCAACGCCTCAATGGCGAACTCAATGCCTTTGTTGGGCGATAGCAGGCCGAAGGTCAGCAGCACGGTTTTCCCTTCGACGCCGAACTTGTCCTTGTAGAAATTGGGGTCGATAAACGACACATCGGGGATGCCGTGGGGAATCAGGTCCACCTTTTCCAGGGGAACGTGATAGATCTCGTCCAAGAACACGCGAGCCCGCTCGCTCATGACGACGAATCGATCCACGAGTTGGGCGAGTTCGCTCATAACCTTGCGTTGATTCGCGTCCGGTTCGCGCAGCACCGTGTGTAGCGTGGCGACCACCGGCATGCGCAGGTCGCTGAGAAGGCCGATGATGTGGCTGCCCGCCACGCCTCCAAAAATCCCGAACTCGTGTTGCAGCGTGACGACGTCGATGTCGTTGATGTTGAGGAAGTCCGCGGCGCGCCGGTAAGACGCCATCTCCTGCTCCACCAGCTCGAAGCGCACCCGTTCGGGATAGGCGTATCCGTCGTCCGTATCGTTCATCGGCAGCGCAATCACCGAAGCGTCGGAAAATCGGTTTGCAAGGGCCTCACAGAGGTCCGTCGTAAACGTGGCAATGCCGCACTGCCTCGGCAAGTAATTCCCCACCGCCGCGATCCGGTTTATTTCACGCACTACTCGCCCTCCTGAGTTCTTGGGAATGATATGCGGGATGCGCGATCTGAGCGTACAAATCGACTTCGATGATTAACTCGAAGATATCACGCATACGGTCATTGTAAGATACGCGCCGCGGCAAAGCAACGGGCCCAAGCCGTTCTTCTCCCCCCTCATGACGTGACTGCTCATGGGCCGTCCAGATAGGCCGCCCCCCTGATGGTTTTTGGCCGCCTGGCTGCGTTGCCGCTAAATTGGGTGTATACTCGTGAGTGCCTTTCCCCCATCGCAGTGCGCTGCGGCGGCATGCTTGCGATGGGAAGGGCATACGACGGGGAGGACGCCATGTCAGGGACATTTGAGTTCGCGGACGTTGGCCTGCGGGAGGACTCGGAATACCATCGGCTCGTTCAGCGGTGTGACGGCATTGCCCGCGTCTGTTTTGACGACGGGGAGTACCTCATCACGGCGGACGAGACGTCGCTGGACCTCTACCTTGTACTCAAGGGCGCATTCGTGGTCGAAACGCACTCGGAGCCAGCCGACAACCGGCCGCCCGAGCCTTTGGCGGCCGTCGAGGCGCCGGACGCGTCCTCGCCGGCGTTCGTGGGCGAGATGGCCTACCTGGACGCAGGTTTGCGCACGGCATCCGTAAGAAGCTCCGGAGTCACTTACGCGCTCCGCATGAGGCCGGAGCACCTGAATGTGATCATGGAGGAGTTCCCTGTCTTCACGCGGATCCTCTGCAATCGGTTCGCGGAGCGTTTGAGGAGGACTACGGAAGCGTTGCGGGATGATCGCGAGTTATTCGCGCTCCACGAGCGGCAACAGTTGAAGGGCCCGGGCGAGATCGTCTTCAGAGCGGGGGATCCGGCGGAAACGCTTTATCAATTGCTCGAAGGCGCGCTCGTGCGCGAGACGGCGGAGCGTGAGGAGCCTATTGACGCCGAGGACCTGTTTCTGGGCTTCATAGAACCGGGCGCGTACCTTCGCGATAACTCCTACCGCGTCACGGTGAAAGCGGCCACGGAAACGACTATCCTTGCCATTCCGAAAGAATCCAAGTTTGCGCTGATCCGGAACATGCCTGAACTTGCGGTGAAGTGCCTCAAGGAATGCTAGTCCTATACCGCCGGCCTTCCAGGCAGTCTCGCGACGAATATCACTCGTATAGACAGGAGGTCCCATGTACCTTGATGGGAAGTTGCTGACGGCAGGAGAGAAGGCGCGGCTTCACGGCGGGACGTTCGGCGTTGTGAAGTACACGCCCGAGAAGTGCGATCCGGGATACACGCTGTTCTCGCCCGCGTGGGGCGATCAGGAGTATCTCATCGACATGCGGGGCCTGCTGGTGCATACCTGGAAGGTGACGCACAGCAACGTGGCGGAGCTGCTGCCGAACGGCAACCTATTCACCCACAATTGCGGCGCCTGGCTCGAGGAACTCACGCCGGACAGCACCACCGTGTGGCGATGGACGGGATTCGACGGCCTGATCAACGCCAATCACCACGACTTCTGGCTTGGCGAGGATGAAGTGGTCGGCCTTGCGGCGCTGCACGAGCCGGTTCGGCCGGGATTCTACGCGCCGGGCGTAGAGCCCGATTACATGCGCACGGATCTGATCCTACGCATCACGCGGGACAAGGAGATCGCCTGGCGCTTCTCCTTCGGCGATCATATAGAGGAATTATGCGAGCGCGCCGGATTGCCCTTCCCCATTCCTTACATGCGCGAGGACGGCAGCGGCGAGTTCACGCCGTACGGCCCGGCGGACTGGGCGCATGCGAACACCATTGAGGTGCTGCCGCCGACGCCGCTTGGCGAAAAGGATGAACGCTTCAAGGCGGGGAACATCCTGTTCAGCCTGCGGCACTTGGACGTTATCGGCATCGTCGATCCCGGACGCGACGCCATCGTCTGGTGCTATGGGCTGGGCGTCCTGGACGGCCAGCATCAGCCGACGATGCTCGAGAGCGGCAACATCCTTGTCTTCGACAACGGCACGTATCGCGGCCATTCCATTGTGCGCGAGATTGAGCCGGTGTCGGGCGATATCGTTTGGCAGTACGAGAATGGCCCGGATTTTTTCTCACCCTTCCGCTCCGGCAACCAGCGGCTTCCCAATGGGAACACGCTCATCTGCGAATGCGACGCGGGGCACCTGTTCGAAGTGACGCCCGACAAGGAGATCGTCTGGGACTTCTACTCGCCTTTCGTGGGCCAGGGGCCGCATCACTTGGGCAAACGCATTCATCGGGCGACGCGCTACGCGCCGGAGTATGTCGAGCCGGTACTTCAGTCTCGCACGGACAAGATTGTGGCGGAGGTCGATCGTGACGGCCGGCGCATCACGACCTTCCCGGAACTGGTGCGGCTATACCAGTCGTAACAGGCCGAGGGAGCGGATACGGCATCACGCATAGCTGTCGAATTTGTAGGAAATGCCCTTGGCTTTCATGAGGTCGGACAGCTTCGAGACTAACTTGGTGTCGCCGCCGTAGTGCGCTTCGAGCAGCGCCAGGAGAAGGCGATCTTTCTCTTCGCCCGGCACCACAAGCCAGTATTCGTAATCGCTGTCGCCCCAGTACTCCTCCGCGGCCTCGCCAATGTCCTGTCCGGAAATGACAAGGCCCCCGTCCTCACCGATTTCGGCGTCGATGAAGACGGAGGTTTTGCCTTGGACTTCGCACAGTTTGACCTTGCTGGCGTCCTCACGCTGACTGTCGTTATCCATGGGCCTGCTCCCGTCGGTTGTGAAGCCCCCAGAACTGTATGATGAGCATCGTAAGTATAGCGCGAAATGGGCGTTTGCGGGGCTTCTTTGAGGTGCGGCCGCGCCGCCTGATAGGATGCCGCATTGGCGTGTTCCGACGGCGCATGATCTGCCGTAAGTGCTGCAAGGAGAGTTCTTGTGATTGTCCCCCGTGCGAGACTTAGCGCGTTGTTGATTTGCTTCTGCCCGGCGCTGGCCTTGGCGCCCGCCGCGCCATGGGAGGCCGCTTCGGCGGCCGCTCAGGAGCCGCCATGGACCTCGATTGCCGTGCAGGGAGGCTGGGAATTCGAGCAATGGCTGGATGAAGCTTGCCGCTTCGGGGACACGCTAATCGACGCCGCGCCGGACAGGTACGGCCCGCGGCCGACGCCGCTCTGGGTAGGCATTATCGATCCGGCGACGGGCGGGATGGTGCAGGAGAAGCCGCCGAACTGGCAAACCTACTGGGACGCGGAAGACTACATCATGACAGCTCAGGGCTGTAACCTGTACCGGGATATGCCGACGCTCCGCGCCTTCTGCCAGCTCTCGGACACGACGGGCGACAAGCGCTACCAGGAGGCCGCTGAGGCATATCTGCGCTTCTGGCTCAGGGAATGCCCGAGCAAGACCACCGGCCTGTTCCCCTGGGGCGAACACCTGTCATACAACTGCGCGCGGGATCGCATCAACGCCACGCGCCATGAGATGGAGCACAACCTGCCCGATTGGGAGTTGCTTTGGGACATCGCCCCGGAAGCCGTCCAGCGCGAAATCGAGGCGATCCACCGAATCCACGTCTACGACAAGGACGCGTTTCTCTACGATCGCCACGGAAACTACTACACGGGCGAGTTCGACCCGCTGCCCGTGCGGGGAACGTATATCAAGCATTCCGGCCTGTTCGCCTACAGCTTCATGTTTCTCTACTCGAAGACACGCGAGCCGGAACACCTGGAATGGGCGCGCAAAGCCGCGGATCTGTATTGGCGGCACCGCGATGAAACAACGGGCATTCTGCCCGGATACGTAAGCTCCGGCGGCGGCTCGGAGAACTCGAAAACGCAGTTGCTCCTTGCCTACATGCTGCTGCGAGGCCTGGCCTTCTATCCGGATCCATACGTGCGGGAACGCGCCCTGGGCATGGTGGACTCGCACCTGAAGTACGGCTTCGACACCGCCACCGGGGAACTGGCCGCGTCCCTCGTACCGGCGACGGGCAAGGTGATCGGCAAGGTCGATCCGTGGGCTCATGGCGAATACGCCGAGACTTACGCAGTCATGGCCTGCTGGGAGGCGTACGCGCTGACGCGCGAGCAGCGTTATCTCGACGTTGTCGAAGCGCGCCTCGAGCATCTCAGCAACACGCCGCTGGAAGACGGCATCGAGCCGGGCGTGATCGGCAACTGGATCGACCTCTCGCTCAAGGCCTACGAAGCAACGGGCAAGAAGGCCTACCTGATGCTCGCCCGGCGGCTGGCGGGGTGGTCCTTGACGACGCTTGTGCGCGAGGGGCTCATCCTAGAGCACTCGGGAGGGTGCGTGTACCGCAACTCGGGCTTGCCCGGCGCGCTCATGAAGGCCTGGCTCGACCTCTACGACGTGGAGACGCGCTTGTCCTTGCACTGGCGGGCGTCGGCATCGGTGCGGCCCAGTGAAGGGCATTTCGTGGTGATGGCCCAACCGGGGCCCGACGCCCATGAGATCCGCCTCGACTACCGCTGGAGCGATGGCCGCGCGGGCTCCTGTCCGGCGGACGCGCAGTCCGGGGCGCAGGCGTTTCGCGTGGCCTTTCCCGCGAATGTCGCGCAAGGGCCGGTGGAACTGCGTTTTGTGGACGCTTCGGACGCCACGCCCCTCGACGAGGGCACGATCCTGGTGGCGACGAATCCGGCGGGGCCCGCGATTGGCCCCTGGGATTATCCCCCGCGCGTGGACAGGACGCAGCCGCTTCTCGGCCGCGTCCGCGTCGCCGATCTCTCGGGGATCGTCAAGGTGCTCTGCCGCTACCGGTTTCCCGACGGCAAAGAGGGCCAGGCATTGTGCGCGGCGAGCGAAGATGACGCGGGATCCTTTGCCTTCACGATCCCCCCCGCCGGGGAGAAGAACACGGGGCGGGTCACCTTCACGGTTGAGGCCTGGGGCAATCCGGCGTGGCCCGTCGGCAGCGAATCGGAGGAGCAATCCGTGCTCCTCGCGAGCGTCACTCCCCTGCGTTTCTCCGGTAAGGCCGGGGAGCAGATCGCCGTGCCCGTGGCCGGGGCGAAAGGCGGACTCATGGCGACGCTGACGCCGGCGCAGGACACTGACGGGGCCGTAGTAGTCCTCGAACGGATGTCGGATAATCCCGTGTCCGACGCGACGGGGCTGCCGGAAACGATCCTCTCCGACTTCCTCCTATTGCGTGAGGATAAGGCCCTTCTGCTCGATGGATTGGCCTTGTGCGTTCCCTACGACAATGACGCGGCCCAGGAAACACTGGCTTCATCTCTCACCGCCTACTCGTGGCAGGACAAGCGCTGGGAGGCGATGCCGGACGCCGCCAAGGACACGGATGATGGCACGGTAACATTTGCCTGCGGCAAGGGGCAGTATTTCGTCATCGCGGCCAAGCCGCGGCTCTGGTGGCGGCGCACCTTCAACGGGGCGCTCCTGAGTTCACCGGCCGTCGCCCGGATCGATGCCGATGGCCGGCTTGCCGTCATTCTCGATACGAGGGCGCCCGACGGCGCGCTATTCGCCCTGGATGCCAACGGAAAAACCTTGTGGACGTATGACGTCGACGCCGCGCAGCCCTTCCCCACCGTGGCCGACGTGGATGGCGATAATATCGACGAGATCGCCGTCGGCGGGCCTGGCCTCGCCCTGCTCGGAAGCGACGGCGCGGTGCGATGGAGCAAGGATCTGGCGGATACGACCTCGCCCGTCATCGGCGACCTCACGGGCGACGGCACGCCGGATGTGGCCGCCGCCACGAAGCACGGCGAGGTGGCGGCGTTTTCGGCGAAGGGCGATCCTCTGTGGCACGTGACGGGCCTGGGCGAGAAGTTCGGCATTCCCGCCCTGGGCGACGTGAACGGCGACGGGGCGCTCGATGTCATCGCGGGCGGCGACGGCGTCCTCGTGGCGCTCTCCGGCACGGACGGCACGAAGCTGTGGGAAGCGGCGCTGAACCGAGAGAGCATGCACGCGCCGGCCGTGGCCGATCTCGACGACGACGGGCGCGATGAGGTTGTCAGCTACGCCCGAACCGATAACAAAGGAACGCTGAGTGTCTTCGACAACGACGGAGCGGTACTGTGGTCGGCTGAGGTGTCGCGTGAACCGGACTGGTGTCCCGTAGTGACGAACTTCGAAGGCACGAAGGAACTCCAGATCCTCGCGCAGCAAACGAGCGGCAAAGAGCTTGGCATCTACTCGGCGGAGGGGGCGCTGCTGAGGGCAATCGCCATGCCGGGCCGGCTCCTTCAGACGCCTGCGCCCGTCGATCTGGATGGCGATGGCCGGCTCGATCTGCTCTTCGCGTCGGACCTCGCCTATCAGGTGCGTGCTTACGGCAATGACGGCAGCCTGCTCTGGCGCTATACGCCCCACAGCTTCACCCTCGGCGGGGCAAAGATAAAATACGGCGGCTCGCTCCTGGTGGCCGACGTGGACGGCGACGGCTACCTTGACATGCTCGGAGGCGACGACGAAACCTGGCTCAATGCCGTAGAGACCAACACGCCCTCCGCCCCATTCGCGGTGGCTTCGGGACAGTTCCACGGCGATTCCCGACATAGCGGCTTGTATTTGAGTCCCGTCACTCAGTGAGGTATACGTTTCGGTTCCCAGGACGAATCCTCGTAGGAAGCACTCGGAGTATCGCAACATGTCTCTTCCCCAAAACATACTGGCCCTTCTGGGCGGCGAACCGGCGCGAACACTACCGGAACCGAAATGGCCGATCGTCGGCCCGCAGGAACTCGAATGGATGCGCCAGGTCGTCGAGAGCGGCAAGTGGAGCTGGCTTGGCCCGCATGAACAGGCGTTTTGCGAGGAGTATCGGGCCTTCATCGGAACGCGGTACTGCCTGGCCATGTCCAACGGCACGGTGACGCTTCAGTGCGCGCTCCAGGCCGTCGGGGTGGTTCCGGGCGACGAAGTGATCGTCCCGGGCGTGACGTGGGTGGCGACGGCGCAGGCCGCGCTGGACATCGGCGCGAATGTCGTCTTCGCCGATGTCGATCCAATGACTCTTTGCCTCGATCCGGAGTCCTTCGAGGCGGCCATTACGCCGAAGACGAAGGCCGTGATCCCGGTGCATCTTTACGGCTGCATGTGCGATATGGACGCGCTGATGCGCATCGCCCGGGAGCACGGCGTCAAAGTGGTGGAGGACGTGGCGCATCAGCAGGGCAGCCGCTGGCGCGACAAGGCGGCTGGCGCCATCGGTGATGCTGGGAGCTTCTCCTTTCAACAAAGCAAGGTGCTCACCTCGGGTGAGGGCGGCGCGGTAACTACGGATGACGAGGCCGTCTACGCGACGTGCTTTGCCCTGAAACAGGTTGGCTGGGCGCCGGAATCGCCCCAGGAGGTCCCTTATGAACGCTTGGCACCGGCCAATCGCTACGGGCACAATTACCGGATCACGGAAATGCAGGCCGTGCTGCTGCGCGGCGGCCTGTCGCGGCTGGAAGAACAGACGGCGAAACGCGAGGAGAATGTGGCGTACCTGCGGGAGGCGTTCGACGGCATCGGCGGGCCGCTCCAGATCGTCCCCCGCGACACGCGTGTCACGCGGCAGGCGTACTACTGCTTGACAGCGCACTACGAACCGGCGCAGGCCGACAGTGTCCATCGCGATCAGTTCTTCAAGGCGCTGTCCAAGGAGGGCGTCGATTTCAACGGCAGCTACGGCGTGGTATACCGCAACCGGCTGCTCAACCTGTATGACGACACCAGTCCCGTGCCTTTCCGCAATCCGGAGGTCATGCAGGACTACGCTTCGCTCAGCCTGGCCAACGCGGAGAAGGCGTGCGCCGAGACGGCGGCCGTGCTGCCGCACCAGCATCTGCTGGGCGACAAGGATTACATCGATCAGATCGTGTCGGCCGTTCGGAAAGTAACGGAGAATCTCCCGGCGGTGAGGGAGTATTTCGAGACAAACAAGGAGTAGACGGATTATGCGCGCGGGATTTGCGAAGAACGATATAACACCGAGGGTGGGCGTAGAGATGGCCGGCTTCGGCCCCTTCCTCTGCCGGAAGAGCATCGGCATCCGGGATCAGTTGTGGGCACGCGCCATGGCGGTTGAGTCGAATGACGGCGGCCGGGCCGTGCTCGTGTCGTGCGATCTGGTGGGCGTTACGCGCGACACGGCCCGTAAGGCACGCGCCCTGGTGGAAGAGCACACCGGCCTGCCGGGCGAGGCCGTCTGCATCTGCTGCTCCCACACGCATAGCGGCCCTTCCACGTGCTTCACGATAGGTTGGGGCGAGGCGGACGCCGTCTATGTGGAAATGCTCCCAGCCCGCATCGCCAAGGCCTGCGTGGATGCGCTGGGCCGCTTGCAGGACGTAGAATTCGGCCACGCCGTGGTGCCATGTGAAGGCGTCGGGCTGAACCGGGAGTATGATCGCGACGGCCCCCCGCTCGAGGAAGTCCTGCAACCGGACTGGCGCCCGGCCAAGCCTGAACTCACCGACACGGTGTGCCATGTGATCACGGCCAAGTCGGAGGGGCAGCTCACCGGCTTCATCAGCTACTTCGGGTGCCATCCCGTGTGTTGCTGTCAGCTTACGCGTTACATTCACGGCGATTACGCCGGCGTGGCAACAAATCTGCTCGAGCGCGAGCGCCCAGGCGCGGTGGGATTATTCCTACAGGGCGCGAACGGCGACGTGAACTCCTGCTGCGTCCACAAACCGGAGCAAGAGGCGTTGCTTGCGCTCGACATCGTGGCGGGCCGCTACGCAAACGCCGTGCGCAAGGGCCTGGCTGAGACGGAGCCCTTTGACGCCGAGCCTCTGGCGTATGTCTCGCGGGAAGTGGATTTCCCGCGCAAGCCGTATGAACTCGACGCGCTGCACGAGATGCTTCGGGAAAGGGAAGGCCGGCTTCATGCACTCGACGTGCGCGATCTCCCCGGACGCGAGGGCCTCGACCTCCGCATGGACACGGTGTGGGCGGCGGCCCTGCGCCGAATCATCGGGCGCATCGAGTCGGGCGAGCGGCCGAGCGACGCGACGGAGGTGTACGGGCTGCGACTGGGCACGATCCGCATCCTAGCCTCAGGCTTCGAGACGTTTCAGGCCGTGCGCGATGAGGTGGTGAAGAACGCACAGGGCGACGTCACGCTTGTCGTGAGTGTCGCCAACGACACCATCGGCTACGCGCCCGATGCCACGAAGGCCGCGGAAGGCGGCTATGCCTCCGATTTCGTACCATTCCTCCATGGGAATCTGGCACATAACGACCTGCATATTCACTTGCCCGCAGCGCTTCTCGAACTGGACGCAGCGCTGGCCGGGCAAAAGGAGAAGTAATATGAAAAGGGTAACTCAGTCTTGGCTCCTGCTCCTGGCGGCGGCGCTCGGCGCCGCGCCGGGATGGGCCATGGAACTTGCCTGGACTCGCACCACGGGCCAATACCGCGTCGAGGCCGCGCCCTCGCTCGTCGACTCGAACGACGACGGCGCAGTCGAGCTGCTTGCCGTCAACCTGGGCGGCCAGGTGATGCTCTGGAATGTCGACGGAGGCGATATGGGCGCCGGACAGGACGGGGCCGTCGCCCAGCTTCCGGACGGCCGATGGACCTCCTCCCCCTCGGCGATGGGATCAGGCTCCAAGGCCCAGTACCTCTTCGGTAGCGTGGAGGGACTCCTCGTCGCGCTGAACAACGACTTCACCCAGGCATGGACGTATCAGCTCCCGGACGAGACGACGTGGTCGCGGGCAGTGCCTGTCATTCTCGAGACAAAGGACGGGCCGGCATGGTGTATTGCCGATCGTTCGGGCACGATTACCTGCTTGGACTCGGCGGGCGGCGTTCGGTGGGCGATGAAACTGGACGAGGGACCGTGCCTAACCATCGCGCAGACGTTCGCGCTTGACGACGGCTCCCCGGCACTGCTCGTGCCGGCGGGGAACGTCCTCTGCTGCCTGGACACGGCGGGGACAGTCCTCTGGCGGCGGGACTTGGGCGGGCAGATGCTTGCACGCCCGGAAGTCCTCTCGCTGGGCGAGAAACGTCTGATCGTCTGCGGCGCGGGAGCGGGTTCGCTCTTCGGGCTGAACCTTCAAGGGGAGGTCCTCTGGCAAACGGCGATTGGCGAGGACATGGACGCCACCATTGCGTTCTTGCCGCGGGAGGACGGGCAGCCCCTCATACTATGTGCCGGCCTTTGGGGCAATCTCTACGCCTTCGACGCCGAAGGGCGTCCTCTCTGGACGCACGTGTACCGGGCGAAGACTCGGGCGCGGCCCCTTGTGCTTGACGCCGACGGCGACGGCGACAAAGAGATTGTCGTCGCCACGTATCGCCAGAAGGCGTACGTCTTCAGCCACGACGGCGAGTTGGTGGACGAATTGCGCGTGAGCAGCGGCATGAACGCCTTTCCGCTGGCCCTCCCAGTGGAGGCAGGCGCCGAAAGCCTCTTGCTCGTCAGCTCCGCACTCGTGGCGCATCGGTTCAATCCCGGCCCTCCGGCGCCGATCTATGGCGCCGCTCCGCAAGCAAAGGGCGTGACGGCGGCTTTCTCGGGCGGCGAACCGCCTTGTGTGCCGGCAAGTCTACTCGTTGACAATCCCAGCGGCGCGCTTCTCAGCGTGAATTCGGGAACCGTGGATGAAGCGGGCCGGCGGCTCATCAGGGGCCAGGTGTCCGCGCGTTCGCGGATCGAAGTTTCGCTGCCGAAGACGCCCAGGGACGCCGCGGCGAAATGGTTTGCGGTAGTTCGCGATCCAAACGGAAGCATCCTCGCGGAGAGGACGGCGCCCATCGCCGCGCCGCCGGACGCCGGGCCGCCCCGGACGCGCGTCTGGAGTACGCCGGCCTACGCAACCTTCGACGATACATGCTTGCACCCTTGCCGTTGCCTCGACGAACCGGACGAAGAGCAGGGCGTTGTGGTCGGCCCCGTTTACGAGGGCGAAGTGGGGCAGGGCGCTTTGGTAATCGCCTCCTCCGAGGAGACGAGTCTGCGCGCGCGGGTGAGCATCCAGAAACCGGCGAGGGAAGACGGCACACTCTTCGCCGGCGGCCTTCTCCTACGCGAAGTCGTCATGACGGGCACGGTGAACGGGGAACGCGTCGGCGACGCCCTTCCCGCACTGGGCCCGGCGGGCCTGGTAACGATTCCCCCCGCACGGGCGGCCAAGGTATGGGTGAGTGTAGACGCGCGCGGCGCGGAGCCGGGCGACTACCGCGGATCGCTCACGGTGCATCCTTTGCACAAGGAATTCGACGAGGTCGAGCTGGACTTGACGATTCGCGTCGCGGACATCGAGATGCCTCGGCGTTTCCCGCTGACGGTGTGCACTTGGGACTACCTGCCCAACAACTGGTTTGCGGAGCGCATCCCGAGGATTCTCGATGATATGGGCCGGCACGGTGTGAACGTGTTTCCCCGCTCGAGCATCCCCTCCGCCGAAATGGACGCCAACGGGCGGCTGGCCATGGACTGGACCAAGCTGGATGCGGAACTCGAGCGGCTCGATGGACGCGGCACGATTCTGTTCCAGATCTCACAGCCATTGATCACTCTCCCCAAAACGGTTGGCGCCGACGAGCGGCGGCGACTTCAGATTGAGTACCTTCACGCTTTCCGAGATTACCTCGGCAAACGCGGCTGGACGTATGATCGATATGCCTTCTATCCCACGGACGAGCCGGGATTGCACTACGGAGAGCGCGTGCCGGCTCTCGCGGACGCGGCGGGCCTCTTCCGAGAAGCGGACCCCCGTTTCCGCGTCTACACCGATCCCGTTCCGGGACTGTCCTGGAAGGACTTCCAGCGCGTCGAGCCGCTCGTGGATGTGTGGTGCCCCAACATGCGGCTCGTCACCGGACTGCTTGTCGACGATCCCCGCATCGAGCGCATCATGGCTAGCGGTAAGCCGGTGTGGTCGTACGAATGCGTGGCCCAGGTGAAGTCGCTTTCGCCGCTGCGGTACAACCGGGCCAACGCGTGGCGCGCTTACTACTTCGGCCTCGACGGCATCGGCCACTGGACCTACAGTACAACGTCCGTGAACCAATGGTATCCGGGGACAACCACGGACGACGAGTATGCCCTGGTATATCCAGGGACAATGCCCGTGCCGAGCGTGCGTTGGGAGGCGGTACGGGACGGACTCGAAGATGTGGCCGCGCTGATGCTGCTCAGCGAACACATCGAGACGTCTCGCGGCATCGACGGCAAAAGGGCGCTTGTCGCCCAAGCGGAGGCGGAACTGCGCATTGCGTGTACCGACATGATGGAGCTGTCGGATGAGGCCTTCGTCGAGAGCCGGGATTTTCTCAAAGAGGGGGATCGGCGCATTTGGCACACACGGGAGGACGTGCGTATGCTCCAGGCGCACCGGACGCGTATCGCGGCGCTGACACTGGCGCTTGGCGAATAGGAACGGAAGGAGAAGACGAGTTATGAAGCATTGTTTCTGGATAAGTGTTGCGTTGATGGCGGTCTTGGCCGGAACGACGGAGGCGGAAGAACTCGTGCCCAAGACTATCGCCTACCAGGGACAACCCAACGCCTACTTCAACGATCATGCCGAGGACGTGGCGCACATTCTCGACGGTTTGTACTTCGTGGTCGGCAGTTGGGACGACGGCGTCGATCAGCGCCTGGGCACGCCGGGCGGGCAGGCGCCTGAGAGTGAGTGGAAACGCCTCGTGCGGGAGAACATCGCGCATCTGCGCGCCGCGGGCGCTACGGAAAACCTCCTCGGCGTGCATTTCTCCAGCAATGGCGACTGGCCCTCGGCGCCAACGCTCCTATCCAAGAACTACGCGGGGAAGATGGCGGCGTATTTCGGCGTTGTCGGGCGCGCAGCCAAGGAGCTTGGCTTCCGCGGCGTGAGCATCGACGTGGAATATCCCTATCCGCGTTATGAAGTCGACAACGAGATCTACACGTACGAAGGCTACACCGTCCAGGACTTGATGAGCGCGTCGCGGACGCAGGGGCGCACCGTGATGTCCGCGCTCCTCGATGCCTTCCCCGAGGCCGTGATCTTCGTGTTGCCCGGCTCTTTCCGAAGCCGTCCCATCGAGCGCGAATTCCAGCTCGGACTGATCGACGTGATGGCGGAGCGCGATGCGCCCGGCGGATTCCACATCGCCACCGAACGCGCGTATACGCTCTATGAGTACCCCGTGACGCAGGTGGCCATCTGCCGTTCGGGCGACCTCGAGGCGCACGCCCTGTTGTCGGGAGAGACGCTCGACTACTGGAAACGGCGGTGCACCGTCGCGCCGGGCGCATGGCCGCTGCACATGGTCGAGACGGGCGGCAAGAACTATCCGGTGCAGCCTTGGGCACAGGAACTCGGCGAACTCCGCGATCAGATGGCCATCCTGAAGAGCCTGGCCAAGCGGTACATCTGGTGCTATTCAGGCCAACCCATTTGGTACCAATACACACCGGAACTGGGCGAGAAATACGGCCTTCGGAAACCGGCGTTCGATGGCGCGGACGAGGCGATTGCAGGCTGGCAGGCGATACTGGCCGATCGGCAGATAGATCCCTCCCCGCGCGTAGAGACATTGCTCGCCGAAGCGCGGCGGCTCGACAAAGGCAAACTCTCCCCGGCCGAGTTCTGCTCCCGCCTCGGTACGCCCGGCGCATGGCTCGTGCTGGGCCCGTTGAGCAACCCCTTCACGGAGCCGGCCTATACGGCGCCGGAGGCGGCCTTGCTTCCGCCGCAGCAGACGGACGTCTGGCACGGCCGCGACGGCGCCCTTCGATGGTTCCAGTTCGACGCGCTTGAGCCCACGGGCGGCGTGAGTCTGTTGCAGGCGTTCGACTGGCGCGCCACCCACTTCGCCTCGGCTCATTGCGCCGCGGATATCATTGCGAAGCGGCCGGTTGAAGGCATCATGGGCATCGGCTGGGATGACGGTATCGTCGTTCGTCTCAACGACGAGATCGTCTTTGATCACCCAGAGTATCCAGAGCGCGGGCACGGCAGAGGTTACCGGGATAAGTACCTTTTCGAGGAGAAAGTGCCTGTAACCATTCCCGCGGGCCGGAGCCGTCTGGTGGTGACGGACATCAACCAGAAGGGCCTATGGGGATTCAACATCCGCTTCTTTGATAAAGACGGCTACCCCCTTCAGGGCGTGGAGTTTGACCTACCTGAAGATTAGGCTTGGGCCACGGCTCTAGTCCTGGGATGTCGCACTTGGCGCGGCACCCACATCGAACAGGGCCCCAATGCTCTCCGCCATAAGCGCCTGGCCCGTATCAGAAAGATGCAGGCCGTCCACTGTGGCCCCCGGCGTACCGAGGACTCCCGTCAAACATCGCTTGGGAATCAGGCTCACCCCTTGTGCCCGGGCCAGCCGCCTCTGAATCTCGCCGTATTTGTTGTGAAGGGGAGGCAAGGGCAGTTCGAGCATGATGACGAGACGGCCGGGCCGACACAGCCCGTCCAGCAGGCGCTCGAGGCGCTCTTCAAACGCTTTCGGGTCTGTGCTGTCCAAAATGTCATTGCCGCCGACCTCCACGACGACTACGGCGCCCGGCCCGGTAACTCTGCTCGGACAATGTAGCGCTCTACTGAGCTTGGCGCCGCCGGAAGACAGATTGACGACATCGAGGCCGGCCAGACTACCAAGCTGCTCCGGCCAGTTGCGTTCGCGTGCACCGGCTCCGATGCAGAGGCTATCGCCGACCACGTAAAGCGTCTTGGCCCCGCGAAGTGGAATGGACGGCTTCAGGTGATACGGCAGTTCAAGGGCGCACATGCCAAGTGTCTGAACGACGAAGAGGGCGGCGACAACATACGTTGTCCTGGTGCGCCGCATTCTCTGAATGCCCAACAACACGTGCACGGCAGTCAGAGTCAGAAACCACAGGATGTACAGCCAAACCGGGAGCGGCGTCGCCGAAAGCACTACAGCGATGGCGCCCAGTATTGAGGCAACAAACAGGACTGATCCGAGTCGTGTCTGCCTTAGAAAAACGGAGAGGAGAGTCGCCACTACACTCAAGACGATCCCGTAGAAGAACGCGCCACCACTCGCGAACTCGAGGGCAATACGGTTCATACGGCTCCCCCCCGGATGAGTGATGGCACAGCACCCGCACGACTGCCATCGTCATTCGCGCGCTTCGGGCCCCCTCCGGCCTTCCTGCTACTTCGCTACGCAGGCGTGAGTACTTGGAGGCCGACTCTTTCGACGATATCCGCCACTTCCTCCTGGTAAGCGGCCATGTGCGGGGTGGCGAGATGGGCCCGCAGGTGGTCGAGGCTTTCCCATTGTTCGACCACGATCACGACATCCTCGCGGGCCGGGCCTTGTATGGGAATGCCGGATTCCACGTCAACGGTCGGTGTGTAAGCGATGCAGCCTTCCTCGGCTCTCACGTTCGGGACGTTCCGGTTGAAGATTTCGAGAAAGGCCTCGCGCTTTCCCGATTCCACGTAGATGGTTGCGATGACGAAGACCATGGCCGAATCTCCTCTTATGGGCCGAGGTAACCGTGCGTCTACCATACCTGATCAGGCGGCGTTTCGCCAAGGCCGCAGATGGCTACTTGATCCTGGCGTGGGAAACGCGTATAAGGCGCTGATTTTCGCGGGGTAATCATCAGGAATAAGCCATGAATGAAGGTTCCCTTGTCCTCCTGGCCACGCTCTCCGGGATGTGTTTCTCCCTTATCGGCGTGTCCTTCCGCTTTGGCATGGCCCGCGGCATAGAGCCGCTGCACATCACGGTGATCACCGCGCTGGCGGGATTGGTTTTCTTCGGCGTCCGGGGGTGGGGATCCGCCTCAGGGGGCATTCCGAACCAGATCATCATCCTGGCCATGGTGACGGGCGTATCGCAATACGGCATCACACGGCTGATGAAGGTGGCGCTAAAGCTGGGGCCACTCTCGCCGCTTTGGTGCGCCACGATGCTGAGTTTCATCCCGGTGATCGCCTACGCAAGCGTGGTGCTTGGCGAAGCCTTCACCGGATTGCACGCCGCCGCGACGGCGGTCGCCATGGCGAGCGTTATGCTGGCCGCCAAGGCCCAGGGGGCAAGCTCAGCGGGCGGAGCGATGCCGACACCCGTGAAGCCGTTCAAGTACGGCGCCGTCCTGATCGCCATTCTCGTCCTGAACGGGATCCCCGGGATATCGCTCAAGGAAATGTCGATGCACGCGGACGCCCACGGCGTGACGTACCTCGAACGGTTCACCGACACCTATTTCGCCCTCTTCTTCGCGGCGCTCGAAGCGTGCGTCCTTGCCGACGTGGCATTGACGCGGAGCCGGCCGGCCTCCGTGCGCCGGGCGGCGCTCCTTGGGGTGGTCACGTCCACCGGATCCGTGCTTGGATTGTCGATGCTGAGCCGGTGCGCCGTGCTGCCCGCGGCCGTGGCCTTCACCGTCAACAGCGTCGCCTCGATCCTGTTCACGGCGCTCCTCGCCTCGGTGCTCTTCCGCGAGGCCCGCACCCGCGCGTGGTATGCGACGCTCGCCTGCGGTATTCTGGCCATCGCCCTCGCCAACGGCCCCTCCCTCACCCACTTCCTGCACAAAGGCCCGTAATCGGGCAGATTCTGCCGGCTGCTCAGGAAAGGACGTGCCCTTGTGCGTCCATGTCGCGCTGGAGCGCGTCGTTCCTGATTCGTGTGACGACGAGTAGTGCCGTAAGTCTTGCGGCGGTCACCACTACGACGGGCGCCGCGAGGGTTGCGCCCGCTACGCCCCATGCAAAACACCAGGCATCGTCTGTACGAACCAGAGCGTAGGCTATCATGAACACAAGAATTCCTGGTGAAGTGGCAAGTAAGAACTTGATATGCAGCGTGCTCTTCTCTCCAGGTCTTGCGCAGGAAAAGGCCAGAAACGGGAGCAAAAGCCAAAGAAGTGTCGCCCATCCATCCACATCCTTGAGCATTGTGTTTCCTCTCTCTTTTTCGCGCCAACAGTCGGCGGATAAACGCCGCGGCCCGTACGATGCCTCCCGCGATCTCCTCAGCCCTTTGCGCTTTCCGCGTCATCCTCACGGGAACGCCCATCCAGGTTTTCCGGCCTCGGGGGTTTTCGGCCCAGGGCATCGAGTTCGTACAGGCCCTCGATGAAGCTCTTGCTCATGGGGAACTTGCCAGGATACCTGAGATACTCAACGTGGCCGTCCAGGTAGAGCACGTGGCCTCCCATCGGCTGGTGGTGCCCGGGCCGCTCGACTATAACAGGTATCTTCGAGAACGCGAGTTCGGTATCCGGCCCGTAGTAAATCTGCAGAACCGACATGTCGTCCGCCAGCGAATTCATCTGAGTAAGCCGACGGAGACTGTCGTGGCCGCCACTGCGTGTAGGCGCCGCAAGCGGCAATGTGTCTCACTTGAAATCGCCGCCGTCCTCAACGACACGGCGGTATGCCTCAAGAAAGGCGAGGCCCATCTCCTCGTCATACATCGCATAGGCCAGGTAGAAGTAGCTCTGGTCGTCAAACAGGGCGCGAGCGTCGTCAGAGGCCGCCATCTGAGCGGCGGCCTCCTGTGCGGGACACACCAGCAAGCGCGCGTCGGACACGTACGTCGGGAAGACGTCTTCAGCCTTGAAAAAGAGTCGACCCGGCCGTCGATCAAGCGCAGGCCAGTCACCATTGTCGCTCTCACTGCCGAACATCTGAAGCGCAATCCCGAGCGTCTCCAAGTTGCCTTTGCAGGAGGCGCGGAGGTCGGCCGCTCCTGAGTCTGCTCCTGCCGTTCGAGCGACCTCCGGTGATTCGGCGACTTCATCGATCACCGAATTCCGACACGAGAAGGCCGTGAGCATCAACACGAGAACAAGAGAACGTGCCATCAACTGTTGTGTCAGCATAATTCCGCTCCAAAGACATATCCACAGGCCCCGCCGCTGACACGTGAACATGCTCCACGCGCCTTGTCGAATACGGAAACCGTCGTCGATCTCTCTCCCCGGATTCCCCGTGCAGGCCTGCTCACAACCGCACTAGGCGTGTCCTGCAACCACACTACGCCTTGTCCCAGAAGAGGTCAACGCCTCGGCTAGCCAATACTGCCAGGTAGGCCGCAAGAGCGCCGGGAAACGGCCCCCAAACGTCCTCAGCGTCGCCGTACTCTGTTCTTACGACCGCCTAGCCATGACGGATCGAGTCAACGCGTAGGCCAAGACGACAAGAAAGAGCAGGCGGTTCCCGGGAGCAATAACTCTGATACCGGGGCGCAGTGCGGGTGAAGCGCCAACGAAGCCGCCGTCTTCATCGCGCCGGATGCCGGGGCGGAAGATCTGTAGAAAGACACGGTCGTCGCCGCGTTCGAGAAGGGCCTGGACTGCCTCCTCCCCCAATACGTCGGAAAGGGCGGCTCGCGCCTCCGGAGGCAGGCCACCGACGAGTGCGGCCACGGCTTCCGGATCTCGTGTGAACGAGTAAGCTTCCCAGAAGGTGTCGTCTACGGCCTGGTCGAAAGGCTCCATGCGGGCGGCTTGCTCGCGTCTCTTTAGGTAGTCCGGGTGATCCGGTTTGATAGGACTGAAATGGGATAGCAGCATCAGAGCCGCCAAGAGGCCCAGGGGAATGGAGGCCAAGGAATAACGCGTGAAGAGCAGGCCGGCGCCTGACAGGACGAGTAGGAGCCCCAGAAGCCATCTGGCAAACATCAGCCGCTGAGTGGCCTCGGTGTAGAAAGGGGCACTCGATGTCCAACTTGAAGAGACTCGGGCGCCTATCATAAGGGCCGCGGCCGTGACAAGAAAGATGCCGAAGGCACGATCTGCTGCGCGCCAGTCGCGGCCTGGGGCCCGCCACAACGAGGCGGCGAGAAATCCCAGGGCGAGAAGGCCCGCAGGGATACAGCACGCATTCAGGAGCGCCCAGAGGACATTGCTGAGACGGAGGTTGAGCATAACTGTCGGCATCAGCAGATAGCTGACGCCCAGGCCAACGCCTACCATTCGGCAGCGTCGTCCGATTGGCTCCGCGGGCGCCACGGCCGTGTTGTCCTTCTCCATGTGCACCGGCCCTCCTCTACGCTCTCTTATACACGCCTCCGAGGATTCTATTCGTCGCCTGTGAACGGCCCCGCGACTGATGAGCAGTTCGATGCCTTTGTTCGGCCACTCGTGCTATGGGCCAAGTTCGCCCGGCTTGTCTAGGCGGTAACGCGCACTGTATTCACGCACATGCTCGGAGCGTTCTTTCATCTCGGTGAGTTGAAGAATGCCCACACCGCCTTCGCGTGTTCGGAAGGCGAAAGTGGCGGGGAGGGTGGTGTTCGCGAGGATGCGGCATTCCATTTGTCCGCCGCCGCGGTGAGCACTGCTCAACACACCCTTCTTGATTTCAGACGCCTTGAATTGCTCCCAGGAAGCAGCGCCCTCGTTCCAGGATGCCCCCGGCACCGCAATCAGTTCGAGGTCGAAGGCGATGAGCCTCATGAGGTCGTCCCAAGGATGGTCGACCTCAATGTCGATGCCTCCGCGCTTCATCCAGAGCGATTGCTGGCTGCGGCTGGACCACTGGATAGGATTTGCGACGACGGCGCCCGTATCGAAGTCGAGTTTCGATGCGCCAACGGATCTGTTGTCGAGGGTGTGCGACGTGAGAAGGGTGAGTTCAACAACTTTGTCCGCGGCAACGGGCGCCCGCGGAAACGGCGGCGATTCGACCTCCACGTATTTGTGGATGGCCGAGGAGATGGCGGGAGCCGTGTAGCGAGTCGCCAGATCGGCCAGGCCGGGCACGGGATCCTTGTCGTCGTTATCCTCACGGCAGCGGTATGCGTAGCGCTTGACGGCGCCGTCTATCAACAAGAGCTCGATTGGGGAGAACACCTGGCCTTCGCAAGCGCGGCTCCGGCGCTCCAGCCAGTCCGCGACGCGCTGTTCATAGGGCCAGCGCTTGTACCTTGATTCGAGGAGAAGCGCCGATGTCTGCGGTTTGACGGGAGCCGGCTCATCCAGCCATTCCTTGACGCGCCGGTCGTGGAAATCCTGCATCATGGTGAGAAAGAGGGGATAGTCATTCAAGCCATTGCATGCGGCATTGGCCACCAAGAGAGAGTCGTCCTCAATCGCGTCGGCCCCGTTCTTGCTGTACAGATCCATGTGGTCGAAGCGATCAAGAATCTCGCGATATACGGATTCGGATTCGCGGTAGTACGGGTGATCGAGACGCGGGCCGTGTCCTTGGCCACCGGTGTGATGCCATTCCGCCTTTAGGCTGTTGGCGAACTGCCAGGCGAGATGGAGCCATTCGATATCGTTGGATTGCCAAGTAAGAGCACGTCGCCAGTATCGCGTCTTGTCCTGGAAGGAATCGGCCTGGTCGCCAAGAGCCCGGGCTTGCTGAAACTGCTCGAGCGTCGTGACGGGGGACGTGAAATCGTTGTCTGACTCTGCGTGGGCCTGGCATGCCACGATGAGAAACAGGGAAGCGACTGAAAGGATCAAAAACCTAGGCGCCGCATGGTTCATCTCTTTCCTCCATGGCCGGACGCCGCACAGGTCGAGGCGCTGGTTCGGCGGTCACTACGCCTTCTTCCCCTGGGCAGCGCCTGCGCTCTTCCCACTCTTCTCCTTGTCAGCAGGATCGGTGATGTATGTTCCCCTGAAGCAACACGCGCCGCAGACATAGTCGCCCACAGAGCTCCTTGTCCCTTTTCCACCACGATTGAGAGTGCACGTATAGAGAGAATTACCGTGGTCTCCACCCCGATTTCCCGTGCGGGCTCGCCTGCAACCATACTACACTTTGTCCCAGGAGACGTCAACGCCCTGCTCGGCGTAGGCGGCCGCCGGATGAGTCCAAGAGACACCACGAATCACGCACAAAGCACCCTTATCGGGGCCGTCAGTCCACGTGTATGTCCAGCTTCTGGTTCTTCTCCAATTTGATGCCCTCCCGGAGCACAACTTCCTGTTCGAGGCGATGCTCTCTTGTATTGTATACACCGGCCGTGAACCGATAGACGCCGGCCACCAACTGCCGGGTGTACGGTATGCCCGGCACGGCCTCCTGCTCGCCTTGGGGGCCGTAGAAAGGCATCATCGTGTTACCGGTGCGCGCAGTGATCTGGAGGATGCAGTCGCCATTGTCATCCGGCGACAGGCTTGGGCCAATCTCCGCCAGCACCCTCTCCCGCCAGAACTGCTCTCCAATGGTGACGCTCACAATGGCGGGGTCGATGATGCTGCGGCCCTGACCACTACCGCGCAGTGTTCCTTCTGCATCGAAGGTCAGGCTTATCCAGGCTTCCCTGGTGTTGGCGTCGTTGGGCGCGCGGTAGCGGTAGATCGTTCCGCCCTCGCCTTCTTCCGTCGATGCCGGCTCGCCGAGGATCTCGCGGGCATCCTCCTCCGTCAGTCCGCCCTCGCGCTGTTTCTTTGAGAGAAGCAAGTACAGGTCCGTAGCGGCGGCATAGCAGAAGTCCTGTACGGCCCCCTCGAGTTGGCCACTGGAGAAGTCCCAAACCTCCTCGAAGGATCCGTCCTTCCGAATCAGCCACACGGAAGGCAACCGGCGCACGCCCATTGCCTTTACCAGAGCGTTGTCGAATGGCCTTCCAGGCACGTAGAGATTGGGAAAATCCATGGCGCTCTCATCGGCAAACGCCCGCAATGCGTTCACATCATCGCCCAAGGCAACGCCTACCATCACGAAATCCGCGCGTTCTCCGTAAGATTCATGCGCCGCCTTGAGCCAGTCGAGCCACTGCTCGTAGGGCCGCTCCCAGGAGTTCGTTCCCCAGAACGCCAGCAGGACGGTCTTCCCTCGCTGATCGCCGAGCGTCCATGCCTCGCCGTCCAACGTGCGCGCGGTGAACGCGAACAGCTCCGCGGCGTTCGCCTCGGGGCGCGGCCACATCGATATCTGCTTGCCGCCCGGATCGCTCAGAAACGCATAGGCCAAGCCATTGTCCGCGCTTGTCGAGCGACCGGAACGGGGATGCTCTGTCACGAATCGCTCATATGCCTCGGGGTCGAAGAATTCCGGCGGCTGTTCCGCGGAATACGAAAACAGGAGTTCCAGGCACTCGCCGTCCCGCGGGTCTTGGGAACGGAGGCGAATGGGCAGTCCGCTCTTGCGCAAGGTCCAGATCCGAAGCCATTCCGGCGTTCGGGCGGATTGGATGTCGAAGACGGCCAAGTCCTCCGAGATGGCAGCACTCGAGTTGACGCGTGGCGTGGTTTCGGCGAGATCGCCGCCCGCCCACTGGATGATGGTGTTGAGCGAGAACTCCTCAGACGAAGTCATGGCCGCGAGTATGGCCGTAGCCTGCCTGTTGGGGGCCGGCTCAACGCGGAGCTTCTCGCCCGTTAGCACATCGAACTCATCGGTGACGGCGCCGTTCTCGGCGAAGACTACCCGGTTGCCGTCCCGCATTCGGCCTCGCCCGCCGTCTCCCTTCCACAACTCGAACTGTACCGGTTGTGCCAGCGCGTCATCCTTGAAATAGACTGTTGCCTGAAAGGATCCGGTTGATTCGAACGTCGCCTCCACTTGGGCCCACGTCGGCGAGCCGCTTGCGGCGAGGAGCAGGGCAATCCATACAAGCGCCAACAGCGCCACCAGAGCCGCGAGTCCCGCACGCGGCGTGATCGGGAATCCCCAAGTTCGCCCTGGCGAAATGCCCCGCCTGTTGAGGCGCATGACGTGCGGGTGGTGTCTGAGGTCCATTCGGAATCCCTTGAGCGCTTCGCGCATACGCGACGTGACCTCCTCGGGAACCTCTTTCTGGAATTCATCGCGTACCATTCGTTCCACCTCTTCGTGTTGCCACGAATCATGGTGTTCATTCTTCATGCCGTATCTCCCTGGCTCATAGATGTGCATTCATATCGAGCAGGACGCGTAACCGCGCCTTTCCTTTCGAGACATGCGAGCGCGCCGAGAACACGCTGCATCCGAGGATGCCCGCCACTTCCTTGTACGGCTCCCCCTCGACCAGATGCAGCAGCACCGCCAATCCTTGCTTCCGAGGGAGTTCAGCAATGGCCTTGCGCACGGCTGCTTCCTGCTCCTTGAGCGCGAAACGCCCCCTTGGATTTGGCGATGGACTTTGGGCGGTGTCCGTGGCCAACGGGACTTCCCGCCCCCGGCGTCGTGCGCGTCTTCGCAGCGCGTCGTACGATCGACTCACACAAACCTGCATGATGTAGGCGTGGGGATTGGCGTGCCGGTGGATATGCTTCAGCTTCCGCCATATCACCTCAAGCACATCTTGAAACACGTCGGCGACCTCGTCACGCTCCCCGACGATCCGTGCTACGCACGCCATCATCCTATCCTCGATGGGATGGATTAGCTCTTCGTATACCTGTTCGGCAATCTCCACCGGATACTCCCAGATTGTGTTCCAAGCTCTGCGTGTCTTGCGTCGATTCTATCCTACATAACGTCAGGACGGCCTGGAACGTGTAAAAATGAGAGGCGGGGAGTGATCGCCCAACAAGCAGGCCATGCGCCTTAGGAAGCAGGACGCAACTCATGGCAAGCTCGTGCTTCCAGGATGAAGGCAGAAACGCTGTTCATGCACCTTCTTGGTAGTAGCTTCTGGAAACACCGTCAGGTTCGCTGCGGTACCGGTCGCGCGGGAGCGCGACCCTCCCGGGACATCGAATGCGTCAGCGGACTTGTGAAGCGATGCGCCTAGCGCAGGGACAGATCAACGCTCGTATCGCCCGCGTCGGAAACCTCGACCACGCGCCAGGCGTAGCGCAGTCCCGGGATCACGTGATCCTCACCTCGAATCTGTGAACCGGGGGCGATGACGACGACGGTGCAGGCGCCGGCCTCGATGCCGTCGAGGATTCCAGCGACGCCGGCCGACATGACGATGGGCGGATGCTCGGCGATGTATTGCTCCATCTCGTTGATGGTCATGGCTCGGTAGTCCGGCGGCGTTTGATCTCCCGGATAGACACAGATCCACACCTGCTCGTCGGGCGCGGCGCCCGTGACGTTCAGATGGAGGGTGCTGCCCTCGAAGGAGATGTCCCGGCGCACCGCGACATTGTCTAGCAGGCTCACATCATAGATCCGCACCAACAGCGAGTGGTCCTTCCTCCGCCACTCCAGGCGTATCGCCGCCTGGCCTGCCGGCAGGCCCTCGAGGGAGTACACACCATCCGTGACGCGCAGCTCGGACATGTCGATGTGCTCACGCCCAAGGCTCGTATCAATGTCGGCGATCAGTGTGACTTTGCCTGAGTCCTGGGTGTTTGGCGTGACCGCGCCTTCCATTGCGGCCGTGCCTGGAACAAACCGCACATCCGCCTCCGTCACCTTGTCCGCGAGGAGTTCGATGTACTGCCGCTTATCCCGCGGAACGGCGCCGCTCAGTCTTGTCCGCACCTCGGCCGGCCCGGCCAGAAGCCCGTCGAAATGAAACACGCCGTCCGATTCCGTGTTGACGAGATGGCCTTCGGGGACGCCCTCCTCACTTGGCGACGTCACGTTCACCTGGGCGCGCGCGGGCTCGCCGCCCACCAGTACGCGCCCCGACAAGGCGGCGTTCGGCGCCTTAAACTCGAAATCGACGACGGCCGTCTGCTCTTCGGATAGCGTGACACATCGCTCGCCTGTGCGGGCCGACTCGGCGGATGACGACGTAGCCGTGGCCTGAATACTGGCCTCGCCCGCCGGAAGGCCCGTGAAGCGGTACCGCCCATCGCTATCGGTGGTGGTATCGCGATGCAAGTGGCCGCGGGCGCCATCTTCAAGGCTCAGGTGGAGCGTCACGTGCCGCTCACTCTGAGGCCGTCCGCCCAAAGTCACACGCCCCTGAACCGCGGCCCCCTCAGGGAGCACGATAATCCACTCGCCTCCGCGCTCGACGCGGGCCTCAACGAAGGGGAAGCGCTCGTGCAGCACGAAGACGCCTTCCGCGGAAGGGCGCAGGCCCATCAGGCTGAATACGCCGTCGTCCCCGCTCTTGCCCAAGGCCTCGTGCTCGACATAGCGCACGTCCGGGACAAACGGACGGGACTCAACGAAGTAGGCGCCAGCGACGCCCCGGCCGTTGGCATCCACCACCCGGCCGCGAACAGCCTCGGAGGAGCCGATTCTGAACGTGAGATCCGCGCTTGTGCCTCTCAATCGGACGCGCTGCTCCGTCGAGCCGAGGCCCGGCGCCTGCACGGCGATCACAACGTCCCCCGATCCGGTGTAGTCCAACTCGAACGCGCCGGCCTCGTCCGCGTACGTGCCGGAACGCCGGGGCGAATCGGCGCCCGCGGGCGTGAGCGATACGGTGAACTCGTCAATCGGCTCGCCGCTGTCGGCATGTACGACACGCCCGCGCAGACGCACGAAGTTCTTCACCACGATCTCGACATCGCGCTCGCCCGCCTCGACGACGAGCAGCTCAGAGCGTGCCGGGCAAAGGCCCATCACGTCGAGTCTATATGCGTCCGGCCCGTACAGGGGGATCTTGAAGGCTCCCCGGCCGGCCGTCTCCGCTGATGCGTGCCATAGGGAGTAGGCGGTGCTGTGGCCCGGGCCGGCTTGGGCCGATGCCGAAACCTCGGCGTTGGCAACGGGCCGGCCCGACTCGTCCAGGACTCGCCCGGCAATGACATCCTGGTGCTTCGGAAAGACGAGCCTCACGCCCGCGAGATGCTGCCCCCTGTGCAACTCCACCGTCGCACTCACAGGCCCGTATCCCGGCGGCATGCCGCCCTCGCGCGTATCTCTCGGCCGCACCATGTAGCTTCCCGGCGGCAGCGGGCCGATCTCGAATCGCCCGTGTTGATCCACAACGCCGCTGAATCGGCGCTGCGCATCGTCCGTGGAGGACGCGTAGACACCGGCATCCGGGATTGCCAGGCCATCTGCGTCCACAAAGGCGCCCGAGATGCGCGCGCCTGGCATGAGGGTGAGCACCACGTGATGAGGTCCTTCAGGCGTCAGCGCGAAGGGCATGAACTCGCTGGCAAGATTCGCCTCTTGTTCGCAGGCCCATATCACCCCGCTGGAGTTCGGTTCGTAGCGGTCGATCACAAACGTGCCGTCCCCGCGCGTTATGCTGCCCACCGAATAGCCCCGCCCCTTGTTCCTTCCTCTGGAGTCGACGTGCACGCGCGAAGGGACGGGATTGCCCTGCGTGTCAGGCGGGATCACGATAGGCTTTCCAGACGCGTCGACCACCACCCCCGTCAGTACGCGCCAGTTATCCTGCTCTCCCGACGACGGCCCTGCCGCCCCGTCTTCGCCTTCGGCAAGGCGCGAGGACTCTTCGACGGATCCGTCGTCAATATCCAGAGAAGCGCGCTCTGTCGATGCCTCATCCACCGCCTGGCTTACGGGCGGGGCGTCGGCCAAGGGAATCGGCGGCGCCTCGGACGTTTTGCGCACGGCGATCAACGCCACGACGGCAACCACCAGGATGGCCGCTCCCACGGCAGCGCTCTTGGCTGTAAGGAGCGCTGCAAGCGTCCCAACCGGTTGTCCTGCCGTCACCGCCGAGCGCACGCCTGACACCGCCATCTTGCCGATGGCGCCGATCAGCGGCGCTGGCGCGGCCTCGGCCGCATTGGCCGCGAGGAGCGTCGTCAACGCGGCTACCGCAACCTGGACGCCACGGCTCCGGAGCGATTCCCGGATCAGTTCGACGCCTTTACCGAGGCGGTACGTAACCGTCTGCCGAGACATCCCCAAGGTTTCAGCGATGGCGGCGTGCGTCGCGCCCCCCAGGAAATGGGCGATGATGGGTGTGCGGAGTTCGTCGGGAAGTTCCGCGATGGCCTCATCGATGTAACCTTCGAGATCGCTCCAGGCGACCTCCGTCGTGGATGGCCGGCCTTGCGCGAAACGCGTCTCCCGCTCGCGCCGCCGTGCGCCGTGTTTCATGTGATCGCGCGCCTTGTTGACGGCCACGCGGTGCAGCCATGCCGCGAGGTTGGTTTGCGGCGGCACACGCGTTTGAACCAGCGTCAGGAAGCACTCCTGCGCCACGTCCTGGGCCTCGGAGGCGTTACCGAGCGTCCGGCGGCACGCGGCGTACACCATGCCCGCATAGCGCGTGGCGATCTCCGCAAAAGCATCCGCGTCTCTATCGCGCACCCATCGCTCGATGAGCGCTGAATCGTCTGGTGCCATTTCGCCTCCCATGGCCGAGTATCTTGCCGTTTGTGAGTTTACCCTCAAGCGAGAAGCAGGGACAGACACGTCTTCGTCCGCCTAAGGCGGACTTCGCTTGCGTCAGTCCCCGTTTCTCGCTTCTTCATCTACAGATGAGCGTCGTCAATTATTGGCTTTCCTGCCGCACCCCTAGACGCCGCCGGCCGTGAATTGGCCAAAGGGAGGGATGCATTCCCACGCGTCCAAGGTCGAGCAGGAGCTCGACCCTCCCAAACCATCAAGTACGGTGCTGAATCTGTCTACTCCGCCGCGTGCGCACTTTCGGGCGAGGAGAGGGCAAAGGTTACGTGCTCGTGCTCGACGCCATAGTAGCCTCCCCAACCGACGCGGATCGTGGCGATGGATGAGAGGTCGATGGGGCCTTGCGTTTCCTGTTTCCATCCGGCCCGCTCGAACCGGCTCATAGGTATGAAGGACCTCATACACCCGGGCGTCGAGAGGGGCCGATCGGTGCCGGCGATGTATTCGACGCCGCTGGTGTCGCGCAGGATCACGCGCACAGGTGTGGATGCGTCCTGCGGCTCCGACACCGAGGTGGCCACGGCGATGCAGGCGGCATCGCGCAGGTCGATGGCGTCGGGATAGTCGAAAGCAACGAACAGGAAGGTGTCCGTGTCGCTCTTGGTGATGACGGCGTCACTCCGCCAGACCTCCCGGCCGGGCCACTGCGCGAATGGCTCGCCCCTCGTCAGCGTGGCCTGGACAAACTCCCCGTGGAGCATGGTCGGCTCATCGTGCGGCGGTGCGCTCAATTCGAGTCCCGGGAAGTCGCCGGCCTTCACCTCCAGGCGGCGCGGCGGCCGGGCCTGGCGGAAGCGGAAGAACAGGCCGCGGTAAGGCTCGAGACGCAGCGGGATAGCGCCCGCGGAATCCACCTGCGACACCGCGCCGTCGGCGGGATTCCAGCACTCGCCGTCCCCCGTCGCGGCAAGGCCGATGCGGCCCTCCCACGGCACGCTGCCGTCGTTCATGACGAAATAGACTTCGTGGCCGTCGATACGGCGATGTGTGGCGCGAAGCGGCCCGTTGGCGTCGCTGACGCGCACGTCGGGATCGAGCACCGATTGGATGACGGCGGGCAACAGGGCCTCGGAGCCGAAGGGGAAGAATATCCCGGCGCCGCCGGCGTCGTTGGTGTGGACGTGGGGCGCATCCGAGGTGACGAATATCTCCCGGGCGATGGCCCTCACCTGGGGCGAGGGGAACGCGTCCTCGCTATTCATCGGGAGTACGCCCAGCGCCACGATGACGCCACCGGAGCGCCAGAAACTGACGAGCTTGTCCCACGCCGCCATGGGAAGCGTGTCCACGCAGGGCAGAATGACTACGCGCCAGCGCAGGGCGCCGTGGACGAGGGCGTCGCCTTGGACCTCTGCCTCCGCCAGGGCCTGCGCGTCCACGTACGTGAAATCGCGGCAGGCGGCGTAGAGGTCTTCGCCGGCGCCTCGGTAGATGTTTTCGATGCGTCTGGCCTCTTGCGGGCAATCATCCGTCCAGTGGCGCGATGGCTTGAAACGTGTCCACATACTCTCGATGGGATACACGAGGGCAATATCGGCGACTTGATGGCCCCCGGCCAGCATTGTGGAGCAGCGCCCGATCCATTCGTTCAGTCGGACAAGCTGTTCCGTGGACAGGCCGTCGAAGGAGTAATAGCTGGTGATGGTGGTGATGCCGTTGGCGATGAGGCGGTTGCACGTGCCGCGGATCTCGTCCTCGGACACTTGGCGGACGGGCCTGTCATCGCCCGGGGGCCGGTAGCGCTGCACGTGATCCGAGGTTTCGCACATGGTAACCGGGCGCTCTTCCAGTTCCGCCACGCTGCCAATCAGCCGCGCCACGTACCAGGGCACGTGCTCGGGGATACTCGTCAGGCAGTCCATACTCGGCGCATCCAACTTGCGCACGCAGCGCATGAAGTCGCCGTAGAAGGGCACGTGCGCGAGGAGCGATTCCTCGCACAGCAAATGGCCGCCGGAGCGGATGCTATGGCGGCCGCACCAGGCCTGAATCTGGCCGAAGTAGTTCTCGGATACCAGTTCGCCGACGGTGCGCCAGAAGTCGTAGCGGACGGCCATCCCGCCGGGCGCGTCATCGAGGAGCATGGCCGGCAGCAAGGGCGCGATATCGTATCCCCGCCGCGCCCGGAACTCCTCGGCGAAGCAGGAAGACCACGGCAACACGCTATACGGCTGGCCGCGCATGAACAGGCTCATCAGGGAGGGCTCGTCGGTAAAGGTCGCCGTGAACCACGCGCCGAGGTCCGCGCCCAATCGCGCCGCATACGCGTCGTGCGTGACATCGAGGAAGCGCGCCGTCGGCTCGGGCCGCATCAGGTCGATGTAGGGCAACTTGTCCGCCAGGCTGACGGCCGCGTGGGTGCCCTCATAGAGCCGGTCTTGCGTGATGGCCAGGACATGCCAGGTTCCCTCAGGCGCGTCCCAGGACAACGTCCCGTCATGGACATGGGCGGACAGATCCATCACCTGTCGAGGCGCGGGCGTTCCCGCCGCCATGGGCATGGCCACGGCGGACACCAGCTCTCCGGGCGGCACATCGAGAGCTACTTCGCCGCCCTGGCTCGTCGTCTCCGCGATCAGGAGCCCGCGGGCCTCCCATTCCGGGTGGTCCTGCATGACCTGGCCGCCCGCGAGGCCGGAGGGATAGCCGCGTTCGTCGTAGAGCCAGAGCGCCATTCCCGCCTCTTTCGCCTCTTGCACGGTTCGGATGAAGGCGGCCCACTTCACCTCGCTCGACAAGTAGTCCTGGAACGGCACGTTGGTGACGATGCCGCCGAATCCCTGCGCCAAGAGCGATTGAAGGAGCGCATCCTGCTCCTCGGGAGCATCGGGCACGTTATGGACGATCTTCAGGATGCGCGCCTCGCCGGGCGGGGTCTTGAAACGTTCGGCAAGGGGCCGGTTCGCCGGGGATAGCTTGGCCATACTGAGTACCTTATTGTGTGGCAGCAGAGAGAGCAGCGGCCCCATCAGGCCGCCGGGCCCGCCGCCATCCTCCACGCGGATGGCCAGCGTGTTCGTCTTGCCCGGGCGCACGAGGCCCGCGGGCACGGTATAGCGCCGCTTCACAAGCACGGCGCGCTCCATCTCAGGCCCCGTTTCTCCCACAAGCAAGCCGTTGAAGTACGTCCGGTCGGTGTCATCCACGCTCCCCAGAAAGAGGTCCAGATCCTGCCTAGCCCATGATGACGGGATGACGAAGGAAGAGGCGTACCAGGCGACGCCGTCGTAATCCGTCCAGGGAAGCCCTTCCGTTCTGGGCGTAGGCTCTTCTCCCGGGCGCGGGTCGTTGACGCCCTGCGGCTCCCAGTAGCCGGGCGCCTGCAACTCGCGCCACGCGGAGCGGTCGCACGATTCCGAGAACCAGCTTTCCTGCTCGCCGATGTCCGTGGGGTCCGTGCGGAAGAGCCATGTGCCCTCCAAGTTACCGGCTATCTCCGGTAACTCCCTGGGCGGGGCGGCGACGGCCCCCACGGCCGCTGAAACTACAAAAAAAGGCGTCAGCCAACGCATGAGCACAACTCCCTTCTCACGAAACACTTGCTGCCGGCAAACACCGCCGCCGGCCGCTTCCATTGTAACGGGATTGGCGGGTGTTTTGTACGATCCAAGGCGCCTTTCGCGGCGTTCCCGGCAATCTGCGGAATTGACCCCCTTCTGGGGCGGTGATACCATGAAATCTCTTCAGATCAGGGGTTTAGAACAGGCGGAAAGGGGTAGGATGGACTGCGTGCAGCGGATCATCCCCAGCGCAATCCTGGCGCTGCTCCTCGGGGTCTTGGCCGGGCCGACAGGGCCGCTCCCGGTGGGCGCGGCATCGAATACCGGTGCGCCGACGGCTCCGTCCGAAAAGGGCTACACGGCGGGGCTTGTCGACGGGCCCTACGCCATCCATGACGCCTTCGCCCGCCTAAACGGGCACGGGCTGATCCTGAGCGGCCTCCGCTCCTTCAATAGCGACGAGGGCATCGTCGGCGTCGTCGGCGACGAAGGAATCTACGCGGAGGAGTACGAGGTGGCCGCCGACGGCCGGGTGCGGTACGGCCTGGATCCCGCCGGTGAATTCAACGGATCCGTGGGCGAAGTCGGGGCGTTCATCATCCATTCGCGGTACGCGGCCGAGGATGAAGATCAGCGCATACTCGATGGCTACGCCGGTTTTCGTATCGCCGTCCGATACGGAACCGCCCCATTCACCAACCTATCCTTTGAAGGGAACTACAGCTATCACGCCCTCATCGCCGAGAAAGACGGCGACTGGCGCAATATCTTCGGCGGCGCCGTTGCCGATGGGGAAGGCCACCTGCTGCTGCTCCGCTCGGGATACCAGGCCTTCACCCGGGCCTACACGGTCGACGAGGACGGCCATGTTTCCATCGATGACTTCGGCGGCTACAACCAGGCCACGCTCCTCCCGGAAGGCGACGTGCTCTTTCAGACGCCCGCCGTTGATTCCGGCGATGATCCCGGCATCTCGGTAGGCTACGTCGGCCTCGCCATGTACATTCGACGCTCGACAGAACTCTCCGAGGCCGATTTCACGGGAATCTACCGCGTCCACGAGGTGCGCGTCCAAGGCGACCACGCCCAAGTCGCGGGCCTGGGCCTGATTCAGACGGCGGGCAATGGCGTGTATACCGGATCCATCTTGCGCAATGGCGCAACCGAGGACTTCTCCGGCCATATCGACGTCAACACGTCCGGCACGTTCTACCTCGACGGTCACTCGGAGGTTGAAGGCACGCTGTCGGGCGACGGCGACCTTGCTGTGCTCACGAAAGATGGCGGCAGCGTGGAGGACGACGGCGAAGGGGAAGCCTGGATGCAGTTCTGGGTTCGGACGGGCGGCGGCACCCCCACCGCCTGGGACCGCGATGGCGACGCCCTCCACGACAGCGATGAGTATGAACTGCAAACCGATCCCGACGACCCGGATTCGGACGCCGATGGCCTCCCGGATGGGGTCGATCCCGAGCCGCTCGAGCCCAATAACGTCTTCTCGGTTGCGCCTGAACAGATCGCCCTTACGGGCCTGCAGGAGGGCGAAACACCTCCCTCCCAGACGCTCACCATCACGAACGAGGACAACCCGTTTTTCCGGTGGTCCGCCTCGGCGTCGCAAACATGGATCAGCGTCTCTCCCGAGGAAACCTTCGGGAGCGGGCAGTTGGCCGTCGCCATCGATACAACCGGCTTCACAGTCGAGGGCAGTCCTTACACCGGCGCCGTCACCATCACGGCGCCCGGCATGGCGGACAGCCCGCGAGAGATCTCCGTCTCCGTCGAGCTTTCCTATCCCCAGCCCGTATTGAGCGTGTCGCCTGCGTCGCTGACCTTCGAGGCCATCGAGGGCGGCCCGGCCCCGGCCGCACAGACAGTCGCCATATCCAACCTGACGAGCCCTGTCCTCACGTGGTCGGCCACGCCGTCGGCCTCGTGGCTTTCCGTGGATCCGAAAAGCGGCGCGGAGCCCGGCTCCGCCGAAATCACGGTCGATGCTGAGGGCCTCGCCTCTTCGGACACCGCTTACACGGGCACGGTGCAAGTCTCCGCCGTCGGCGCTGATGAGGACGTGGATGTGGCCGTCTCCCTTTACATCGATCCGAAGCGCGACGTGGGCGTGCCTTTCGCGATCTCCAGGTCGAGCGGGCGTCAGCTCGACCCGGCAACAGCCTTCGACGCGGATTCGTCACGGTTCGCGGTATCCTGGACTGAGAACAGCGCGATCATGGCCACCATCCTGGATGAGGAAGCCTACCCGCTCGACGAACGCGTCATGGTATCCCCCACGGCCCTCGGCATAGCTACAAACTCCTGCATCATTGCCAATCCGCTCCAGGAAGGTTTCTGGGTCATTTGGGAGCAGCGCTCCTCGTCCACAGGCATGGCCAGCGTGTATGGCCACGCCATCGGATTGCTCGACGGCACGACCACGTTCACCTTCGGCATCGCCGCCGGCCCGGGCAGCCAGGAATCTCCCGCCGCCGTCTACAATCCGGATCGGGGGGAGGTGGCCGTCGCATATGCCAGTTCGGAAACGGAGTACTTCGATATCCGCCTGGCCCGCTTCGATGCGTCGACACGCGACGCGATTGGCGACACCGCAATCACCCTCACCGAAACCGACCAGCTTCAGCCGGCACTCGCCTACGACTCCGAGCACATGGAGTACCTCGTCGTTTGGACTGATCCCATCACCGAGGAAAAGGCATCGGAATCGCGCATCCATGCGCGGCGTGTTGACGCCGCCACGGGTTTGCCTCTCGGCTCGGAATTCGCCTTGCTTGACACTTCGGGCGCTCACGAAGAGCCGGCCGTCGTTTTCAACGCGCCAGCGGGCGAATGGGCCGTGGCCTGGGAGTGCGATGACGGCACGGGCACGGGGCCGGAGATCCTGCTCGCCCGCTTTGCCGCCGGGGAGGACCCGACAACCGTGACAACGCAGTCCGTCGCCGGGGTCGAAGGCGAGCTTCACTGGCCGGCGCTGGCCTTCTCCGAACTGTCCCTCCTCTACCTGCTGGGATGGGCGGACTACAGCCCCTTCCCCACCGAGGTGAGCGTCCGCCGTGTGACCAGCCACGGCTATTATCTCGCCGAGGCGGAGGTGTTCCCGACGGGCGGCGGCGATCAGAACTTGCCCGCCCTCGCCCACAATCCGAACGAGAACGAGTTCTTCGCAGCCTGGATCGACGCGCGCCACTTCACACTCCAGGTGTACTGCATGCGAATTGACGGCGGCTCTTCGGATGACGACGAG
Organism: Candidatus Hydrogenedentota bacterium; assembly: GCA_963674865.2. Classification (GTDB taxonomy): domain Bacteria; phylum Hydrogenedentota; class Hydrogenedentia; order Hydrogenedentales; family SLHB01. The sequence goes on along the minus strand of CAXXYE010000008.1, from coordinate 527,652 downwards.
GACGGGCTGCCCAACGATTTCGAGTTCGCCTACGGGCTTGACCCCTTCGACGCGGACGGCGATAACGGCGGCCAGGGCGACCCGGATAACGATGGCCTCACCAATCTCGAGGAATACGTGCGAGGGACGGATCCCACCAACGCCGACACCGACGACGACGGGCTGACGGATCCCCAGGAGGACCTCGACGGGGACGGACACGTGGACGCCGACGAAACCGACCCGCTCGTGGCCGATACCGACGGGGACGGATTCGACGACGGCTCGGAATGGTTCTTGAACTCGGATGGCGCCAGCGCGGCCAGCACGCCTCCGAGCGGCATTGTCCGCATTGAATACGACGCCTTTGCGGAAGGCGTCGCCGAGTCCGTCACCATCCACATCGCCGTGGCCGAGGAGGCAGCCTTCTCCCTCAACCTGAACGCCCCCGCAACTACGGGCTGGAATCCACCGCCCGGGTGGGCGTGTGACGCCCCCGACCTGACGGGCGGGCCCTTGGCTCAGGGCAACCACGCCTTCACCATCGAGGTCACGCCGGAAACGCCCGTCACCCCGGCGACGGCCTTCGGCGCCTTCGCCTTCCGCCTATCCAACGGCGCGGGAGTCGACGAGACGCTAACAGCCACCTTCGTTTGCGACGTGCACGAGACGCTGGCGTCGGAGAAATCCGCGGAGTCCCTCGCCCTCGAATACGCGCCGGTGCTCAAGCTGCACCGCGACGAGTTCTATGCGCCCATGCCGGTTGAATTGACCTTGGCGGCGGCCTCCCTGCATATCGGCAACGGACGCTCATTGCCCATCGCACCGGTGCCGCGCGACCTGAGCCAGGCGCACCAGGTCGAGTCCCGCGTTGATCTGGACGCAGCCACCGTGGAGGAACTTCACACGGCCTACACGGGCCAAGCGTCGGACTACACGCCCGCCATCTACTACACGGCAACGGCCGTCGGAGACAGCTCGGCCGAGAGCGGCGCGGACGCCTCACACATCGTGCTCCAGTATTACATCCATTTCTTCGCGGATGAGTGGGGCGCCTCGACAGCCGGCGGACACCGCCACGAAGGCGACTGGGAAGTCCTTCAAATCCTCCTGGACGAGGACGCTGTTCCCTACCGCGTCACCGCGACGCAGCAGTGGCTCATGGCGCGGGACCTCGGTCTCGACGGGGGTGTCAGCGCCGATTGGGCCGACGTGGAGCGGCTCGATGACACACATCCCGTCGCCTACGTCGGCGGCGGGGGCCATTCCTTGTATCTGCGTCCGGGCGCGACGCGCTATACCTCCGGCTCCGAAGTTCACGACGGCCTCGGCCTATGGATGCTGCCCGCCACCGACGGCGCGACGGCCATCCAAACGGACTATCCCGACGTCCAGGCGCTCGAACTCGAAGCCTTGACGCGCCTGAGCGAGGCAAGGCCCACGGCTTGGCTCCGGTTCGCCGGACTGTGGGGGCAGGACGCCTTCCCCACAGGTGAGGATGACAGCCCGACAGCGTCTACATCCTCCGGGCCGCCAGGCCCCGTCTTCATCGGCGACACGCTCGACGCCGGCTCGGCGACGGGCGTCCGCAGCCTGTGGATCGATCCGTACGCGTGGGCGGAGCGATCGGCGGACGCCGCCGCCATCCCCGAGTCAACAGTCCAGGGCGTGCTGCCCGCCTCCCTCTACGGAAAGACCGTGGTGTTGGCCGACGCCCGCGGCCGCGTGTTCCGCGCAACGGCTTCCGCCGATACCGGCGCCTTCCAGGTGGACGTTCCCGCGAGCGCATACGTGCTGTCGGTGGTCGAACGCGACGCCGACGCCAACGAGACGTTCCTGGCCTCGGCCGTGTTCGACGCGCAGGCCGGGGAGACAGCGTTGTTCCCCGCCTTCGCAAATACCGTCAAAAACCTCGGGACATTCACCCAGGCGGACGCAGAGCTCACGGGGTCGGCCATCTACACCCTTTCGGACGCCGATGGCGACGGCCTCATGGACGACGAGGACACCGACAGCGACAACGACGGCGTGCTTAACGAGGAGGATTCCGATGTCTTGGGCGATGGCTGGCTCGATGCATTCCAGGTTCAGGACCCGGACGAGGACGGTATCTGCAGCTACTACGATACGGATGACGACAACGACGGGACACTTGACGGCGAAGACGATGATCGCGACGGGGACGGCGTCAGCGACGAGGAGCAGCCGCCGGATACCGACGCCGATGGATTCATCGACGCCATCGACCTCGATATCGACAATGACGGCTTCACCAACGAGGACGAGGAAGCCGCGGGCACCAGCCCCTACCACTATCAGGACCGCCCCGATTGGCCCCTGGGTGATATGGACGGTGACGGCCAGGTCACCAGCGCCGACCTCCAGACAGTCATCAATATGGCCCTCGGCGTAACCGACTACGACGACCGCGCCGACTTCGACGAAGACGGCGCCATCGACGCTCTCGATGTCCAACACGTCGTCACGCGCATCCTAACCGCCCCTTAGATCGTTTCCCGAGACACCACGCCCTATCAGGGTTGAACCATGCCCACGCCCACGCTAGACTCAGCGCGAGCTCGCATTCGTCTTGTGAAAGGAGATTTTTCATGGCTCCCAAGAAGTTATATCGGATAGGTGTCATCGGCACAGGTTCCATCGCACAGCATAACCACATTCCCGGCTATGCCAAGCATCCCAACGCGCAACTCGTCGCGTTCGCCGATATTTCCGAGGCGCGGCATAAGGAATTGGCCGAGAGCCATCCGGAAATGAAGGGCTATCGAGATTTCAAGAAGATGCTCGCCAAGGAGAAGCTCGATGTCGTCAGTGTGTGCACGCCGAACAAGTTTCACGCCCCCGCGGCCATCGCCGCCCTCGAAGCGGGTTGCCATGTGCTTTGCGAGAAGCCCATGGCCGCGACCCTTGCCGAAGCGGACAAGATGATCGCCGCGGCGAAGACCTCCCGAAAGAAGCTCATGGTGGGATTCACGCACCGGCTGTTCACCGGCCCGGCGAAGTGCAAGGAGCTGCTCATGAAGAAGGCGCTCGGAAAGCCCTTCATGATCCGCGTCCGCTTCGCCCATGGCGGCCCCTATCCGGGCTGGGCCAAGGATCCGAAGTCATTCTACGATCCGAAGATCGCGGCAGGCGGCGCGATGCTCGACATGGGCATCCATGCGCTGGACCTCACCCTCTGGCTATTCGGCGCGGTGTCGGCGGTGAGCGCCAAAACCGTCACCCTCTTCAAGAAGATCCCCGTGGATGACAATTCCCTGATGCTCCTCGAGTTCAAGAATGGCGCCCTCGGCTATATCGAAGCGGGCTGGACGAGCAAGCCCGGCTTCAGCGGCCTTGAGATCTACTGCAAAGAAGGCTCCCTGATCTGCGACTACCACAAAGGCTTGCAGATGGTCGGAGGCAAGGCATCGGCCGGCTCGGATAGCAGCAGCACATGGAAGATGCTCGATGACAAACCTACGCGAAACGGATGGGCCATCGAGATCGGCTACTGGATGGACATCGTGATGGGCAAGGAAAAGCTCACCATGAACGGCAAGGCCGGACGCGCCGCCCTCGAGGTCGCTTTGGCCGCCTATAAGTCAAGCAAGACGGGCAGGCGCATCGCCATCACGTAGCTGTTGCGCGGGACAGCGGGCAGATAATTGGAATCGGCAAGCCGGCTCCGTCATAGAGTGAAGCGGATTGACGCCTTGCTCGAGAAGGCCTACGGCTTTCCTGCGCCGCGGGCGCCTTCCGCGCCTCTCGACGCGCTTGTGGGCACCATCCTTTCTCAGAATACGAGCGACACCAACAGCCACCGGGCGTACGCGGCCATGCGAAACGCCTTCCCATCCTGGCGCGATGCTATGAACGCGCCGATAGGAAAGCTTGAAGCGGCCCTCCGCCCCGGCGGCCTGGCGAAGGTCAAGAGCCGGCGGATCCAGCGCATTCTCCGCTCCCTGGATGAGCATGGCGACCTCAGCCTGGGCCACCTGCGCAACATGCGCGACGAAGAGGTGGAGCAGTATCTCCTCAGTCTCGACGGCGTAGGCTACAAGACGGCCCGCTGCGTGCTCCTCTTTTCGCTCGCGCGCGACGCGTTTCCCATCGATACGCACGTCTACCGCGTCCTTGGCCGCTTGGGGCTCATCCCGCCGAAAATGTCCCCCGATAAGGCCCACGAGCATATCCCGCCCCTCATTCCCAAGGGCCGGTGCTATCCGCTGCACATGAACCTTATCGCCCACGGACGCCGCACCTGCCATCCCCGCAATCCGGAATGCCCCGGCTGCGTCCTCAAACGCCTCTGCCGGTACTTCGCGGCGGAACGCGCCTGAGGGGCCGCATAGGCGCAGCCGCAAGCGCCCCCAGCCTGCCTGAATCCCCGCGCACGGTTGTGGTAACCTCGTGCAAGGTTGCTCGATATGCCAGGCGGCCCCGGGCGGCCGTATTCGCCCTATCAAGCCAATGCGCCTGGAACCGCCAAGGCACTCAAGGGCATTGATCCAAGGGATCCTGTCAGTTCCTCGCGGCACACCGCGCGGCGAGGTGGGCAAAACGAACCAAAAGCCGCGTTCTTGGGCAAAAGGAGAACAACGTGACCTTCAGCGCACGCCGCGTTCATCAGCTTTCCCTGATTCGAGCCACAGCAATCGCGCTCGTGTGGGCGCTTGTTCTCGCCGCCGCCCTCCCCGCGACAGCACAACTCCATCCCCGGCGCGAATTTCGCACCATGAATTCCGGCTTCTACGAGCTGAGTATTCAGCAGAATGGCCACATCGACCTGCGCCTTATCTCGGGGCAGGTCGTGTTCGATGATGCCTATCCCATGGTTTGGCTCGAGGGGGAGGACGAGCCTCGTCCCCTCGCCGTCCGGGGCCGCAAGTCGGCCCGCGTGCCCGTCAACGACCGCCTCGGCGAGGGGCACGGGATGATCTTCAGCTACAAGGACTGCGAGTGGACTATCAAAAGCTATCCGGCCAAGCCGTTCTTCGCGGTGCAAGCCCGGTTCATCAACAACCGCCGCCAACCCGTTCGCGTGAAGGCCCTTATGCCGTGGTGCGTCGGCGAGCCGAAGAAAGGCTCGCTGTCCCTGGGGCCTAACACCGACCAAACCATTCTCCTTTCCGGAAGCCAGACGAACGCCGAGTATCCTACTTCGACGGGCCTTTCGACAAATGAGGCGACGGCGCAGTGGCATGTGGCCGCCTTCAATCCCGTCACGTCCCAGTCGCTCATCACCGGATTCCTCACCGGCGACACCGCGCGGACGGAGATACTTCTGGCCCGCCGCGAGACGGCCCCGGTTCTCTCATTCGAGAGCTTCCGGGCCGTGTGTCACTACGAGCCGGCCATCGAGGTGGCCCCCGGCGATGGGCTGGCCTCGGAGTGGTTGTATATCAGGATCGCCGAGGAGAGTCCTTTTGAAGGCTTGGAGCGATTCACTCGCGCGGTCGCGGATATCAAGCAGGCCGAGCACAAGACCTCCTTTCTCCCACACGGATGGGACTCCTGGTCCTCGGATCTCGGCGCCGATATCTCCGAGGCCGCGCTCCTCCAGTCGCTGGACGCTGTCGACACGCACCTGAAGCGGTACGGATGGACCCACTTCACCGTCGGCGAGGGATGGCAGCGCGCCGAAGGCGATTGGGAACCCGATCCTCAGCGATTCCCCAACGGCATGAAATGGCTCGCCGACCAAATCCATGAACGCGGCATGACGGCGGGCCTGTGGCTCGCCCCCTTCTCCGTCCGGGCCGGCACGCCCGTGGCTGAGCAGCATCCGGAATGGCTAGCCATGCCGAAAGAATCAGCGAGCGGGCTGGAGCCGGACGAACGCATCCTCGACATAACCGTCCCCGGGGCCGCGGCATACCTCCGCGAGCTGTTGAACAAGGTCACGTCAGCGTGGGGATTTGACGCGGTCATTGAGGGCGGTTCGCTGGGGCGCCTGAGTCTTGCGGCATCCTTTCACGACGCGACGCTCACGGATGCGCAAGTCGAGAACGCGGCCATGAACATCATGCGGGAGGCCGTCGGCCCTAACCGCCTCCTGCTCGCCCAAGGAACGCAGCCGTTCTCTCTACTGAACGCGGATGTCGTCCCCACGGGACTGCCAACGGCGCCGTCCTGGCGCGCCGTGGACAACTCGCATTCAGGTTGCGTCGAAGCGATGGCGGAGGTGTCCCTCCGATTCTACTCCGCCCCCTTCCTATGGACGCTCGACCCTGGCTGCGTGCACTTTGGACGCGCCGCTACGCTCGCGCGGTGGGGCCTGGATGACGCCCCCAAACTCACCACCGAACAGAAGATCGCATGGTTGACGGCCGCAGCCCTCTCCGGCGGCGTAGTCACCTTCGGCGAGCGCCCCGAAAACCTGACGGAAGTCGAAATCGGCCTTCTTCGGCGCCTCCTTCCCGTATGCCGGCGGCCCGCCGTGCCCATCGACCTGTTCGAGCGAGAGGACCCGCGAATCTGGTCGCTCCCCATCACATCCCGCGCGGGCGAGTGGCACCTCGTCGGCCTTTTCAACTGGAATGAGGGCGCCCCGGCCACTATCACGGTGGATTTCACCCGCCTGGGCCTTAATCCCAGGGACTACTACACGGTGTACAACTTCTGGCGCGACAAGTACCACGGCATCGCGCGCGGCCGCCTGAACGTCGAAGTGCCACCGGGCAGCGTCCGCCTGCTCGGGCTGCGGCCCTACCTCGACCGCCCCATGTTTCTCGCCACGGATAGCCACTTCAGCCAAGGTGCAACCGACCTGCGGGAGGTGCAGTGGGACGCGCAGAACAAGCGCCTCACCGTGACGTTCGACGGCATTTCCGACACCGATTACCACCCACGGGTGCTCGTGCCTGAATCCTACGAGTTCAAGGAGGTCGTGTCATCGACGGGGCCGGTGTCGACGGCCATGGACGGCCGGGTCCTGCAGATGGCCCTGCATTGCGCCGAGGCCGCAGCCGTGACTTGGCATGTCCAGTTCTGAGCGTCCTGCTCGCCGGGAGTTCTTGCAGATCCGGCCTACCGACGGCGTATGGGTGCAATGGCCACACGAAATGCGCTAATCTCTGACCGATTAGACAGATACGCGCGCAAGAACACATTGAAAGGCCGAGTTTGAGCCCTCCTTCTGCCAAGCCCGCGGAACGCCGCCTGAAATTCATCTTCTTCCCTCTGTGCTACCTCCTATCACACCTGAGCCGGTGCGTCGAGGTGGCGAAAGTGCTGCGGGAGAGAGGCCACGAGGTATTCATCGGCGGTGAGCATCCAGAGAACCCGCGCTCGCGTATCCGCATGGCCCAAGAACAAGGATTTCCCCTGCTGTATGCCAAGGAGCCCAACTACGCCTACGCGTGGGCTCGGTTCGAGAAGTACGGGTGGCTGGCCACGGCCTGGGACTTGTATACGCACAACAAGTGGGCGCCCCTCGGCGAGATCCTGGAGGGCCACGTCAAACTCATCCAGCGGGAGAAGCCCGACCTCGTCATCGGCGACGCCACCATCAGCGTAAGCACGGCGGCCTACATCACGGGCGTGCCCGCGGCCGGGATCATGAATGCCTACGCCGCTGAGTTTGTCGCCCCAACCTCCATCTTCGGGCCGATGATCTACACGTGGGACGCGCTCCACCTCGCGCGCATCCGCCGCCGCGTTTTCAAGAAGTACGGGGTCGAGCCCGTCAACGCCATCCGGCTCCTGAAAAGCATCCCGCTGCTCTCCCCCGATCTGGAAGGATTCTACGACATGCCGCGCGGCTGGGATAATTGGCACATGGTCGGCCCCGTTCTCACCGAGCCGCCCGTCGGCCCGCCGGACTGGCTCGCGGAGCTTGATGACGGCCAGACAAACATTTACATCTCGATGGGCACCACGGGCATCCTCGATACCTTCCTGCGGAGAACCTACGCCGCCCTCGGCAAGACCCCCTATCGCTTCATCGTGACGACGGGCGGACAGGCCGACTCGGAAACCATCGCCATGGCGCCGCCCAACTTCCGCTTCGCCACCTATGCCCCGGGCCGCCAGCTACTGAAGCACTGCAAGGCCATCATCTTCCACGCGGGCAACGGCACCATGTACCAGGCCGTCGAGGCCGGCGTGCCCATGATCGTTCTCCCGAGCCACCTCGAGCAGAATATCAACGCCGACCTCATCGTCAAGCGCGGCTTCGGCTTCCAGTTCAAGCCGCGCCGAGTCCGCGGCGACAAGCTCGTCACCGCCCTTCATGCCCTCATCGAGGACCCGCGCTACGCCGAGGCCTGTGGCCGATACAGCGATGGAGTGCGCACCGGCAACGGCCCGCAACGCGCGGCGGACATCCTCGAGGACATCGCCCGCCAGGGCCTCCCCGCGGGACACAACCTGCGCTGACGGCCGGCCGCCTCAGTCGTAGTGCGTCAAGCAGCGCATCACAAAACGCGTCACCAGTATCGTCATCCTGCGCGGAGCGAACCGCGTCATGAAGCCCGCCAGCCATGCCGGGCCCATGGCCGTGGTCGGTTTACGGCCCAGCTTGGCCAACGCCCGGCGCGCCACGCGCTCCGGCGGATCCGACACGCGCAGCAGGAAGTCGAGGTCCTTCCCTTTCAGGCCGTCCTTCTCAAAAAAAGCCGTCTTCATGCCTGCGGGGCACACGGCGACCACGTCGACGTCCGTCCCCCGAAGCTCGCCCCAAAGCGCCTCCGCGAAGCGAAGATCAAACGCCTTGGCTGCCGCATACGTCGCCTCGTAGGGCGCCGAGATCAATCCCATCAGCGATGCGACGAACACCACCGCGCCCCGGCCGCGTTCCACCATCCCGGGAAGGAAGGCGCGCGTCAGCAAGGCGGGCGCGAGGCAACTCAACTTGATCACCCCGGCCAACTTCTCCGGATCGCGCGTGTGGAAGTCTCCGCCGCAGCCGAATCCCGCGTTGTTGATGAGGAGTCCGATGGGAATATCCGCCGTTGCTTCCTCGATACGCGTCATGAATCCCTCGGCGGTGAGATCCTGCTCCAACCAGCGGCATTCAACGCCGAACTCCCACGAGAGTTCTCCCGCGAGCCCCTCAAGCAATTCGGCTTCGAGCCCCACCAACACGCAGTTCATCCCCGCCGAGGCGACCTCTCGCGCAAACGCCTTGCCCAGCCCCATCGACGCCCCCGTAACCAACGCCCAATCCCCATATCTCTTCAAGTCCGCCATAAAACGCTCCCTCCGCGGCCATTATGCGTTGCCCACGCCCTTGCTGTCTAACCGCACGGTTACGTATTATCTAGGCGTCAATCAACCAAATGATCTCTCTCGGAAGTCAGGCTAAACACTGCATGAGCACTTCTCCACAAAGGGCCGTTGTCGTGACGGGCGCATCGACGGGCATCGGCAAGGCCTGCGCGTTGCACCTCGATGGGCTGGGATTCCGCGTTTTCGGGAGCGTTCGGAAACAGGCGGACGCGGATGCGTTGAGCCGGGAATCGGGCGGGCGGATAAGCCCCCTCTTGTTCGATGTCACGGATCCGGAGGCCATCGCAGCCGCGGCCACGGCCGTTGCGGACGCGTTGGGCGACGCGGGGCTGTTCGGCCTGGTGAATAACGCGGGCATCGCCGTCGCCGGCCCCGTCGAGTGCGTGTCTATCGCGGAGTTGCGGAAGCAGTTCGAGGTGAGCGTCTTCGGTTTGGCGGGCGTCACCCAGGCCTTTCTTCCGCTTATTCGCAAGGCACGGGGCCGGATCGTCAACATGGGTTCCCTGAGCGGCCGTTTGGCCCTCCCGATGGTGGGGCCTTACGCGGCCGCCAAACACGCTTTGGAAGCGCTCACGGACGCCTTGCGCGTCGAGTTGGGCCAATGGGGCATCCATGTGGCGCTCATCGAGCCGGGCACCGTCCAGACGCCCATCTGGGACAAGTCGGAGGAGAGCATCGAGGCGTTCTATCAAGACACGCCCGAGGAGCTTCAAGAGCACTACGCCTCCATGGTGTCCGCCGTCAGCAAGTATGTGCGGAAAACGGTAAAGTCGGCTGTTCCACCCGAGGTCATCGCCCGCACCGTCGCCCATGCCCTCACGGCCAGGAAGCCCCGGACACGCTATCCCGCCGGCAAAGACGCCAAACTGGCCATTTTCGCCGCGCGTTTCCTGCCCGATCGCTTCCGAGACAACGTGATCTCCCGTCAGATCGGCATCAAGCCCCGCAAGCCCTGAGGCGGCGCGGCGCCCCACCATCCCTGAGTGAGAGAAAGACACATGAGATTTGAGGCGGTCATCTTCGACCTGGACGGTACATTGCTCGACACCCTCGAGGATCTCGCCGATGCCGTGAATTGCGTCCTACGGGCTCAAGGTTTTCCAGTGCATCCCGTGGACGCCTACCGCCATTTCGTCGGCGATGGCGCCCGCATGCTCATGTGGCGCGCCCTGCCCGAGGAAGAGCGCGCGGATGCGCGGGTCGCGGCATATCTCGAAGCCTTCCGCGAGGAATACGCCCGCAATTGGCACGCAAAGACGCGGCCCTACGAGGGCATCCCGGAACTGCTCGACGCCCTCACCGAAAGGCGTGTCAAGATGGCCGTGTTGACGAACAAGCCGCAGGAGTTCGCCGAGCAGTGCGTTCAGGAACTTCTCTCCGGCTGGGACGTTCGCCGCGGTGCTGGGCCAACGAGCAGGAAAGGCCCTGAAGCCCGATCCCGCGGGATGCCATGAGATCGCCCGGCGACTGGACGTTCCGCTTTCGGCGTTCCTCTATCTGGGGCGACAGCGGCGTCGACATGACGACGGCGGCTCGCGCGGGCATATGCCCCGTCGGCGCGTTGTGGGGCTTTCGTGAGGAGGGGGAACTGCGGAAACACGGGGCCATCGAGATTGTCAAACGGCCTGAAGAGCTGCTGGGGCTCCTGGGATGACTCCGCGGGCGGACAACGCGTCATCCCGGTGCCGGGCATAGGCAATTCGCCTCGCGTGTTGTATACTCTACAGAACCTGGTGAGGACTGCCGAATTGGGGGGGTAGAGCACGTCATGGCTACTAGAAGTTCATCTCCAAGGGGAATGATCGCCATTGTGCTGCTCATTGTGGCAGCGGAGTTCACAACGTACGCCATTTTCGCCGACCGCGCCATGGTACGCACAGTCACGGACTGGCTTCCGCAAAATGTCCACCTGCCGAAAGACACCCACTTCCAATTCGTGTGCGTCTCCCAAGACACATGGGACGCGTTGTCGCATAGGCAGCGCGCCGTCGCGATGTCGGTGCTCAGGCCGCAGTACGACGCGGTCCTTCATCGGCGAAGACAACATACCGAGGACGAAACTGAAACATGACGCCATCATGTCGGACGAAGCAACGGGCCTGGGAGACGGCTGCGTTCTGGACGTGGCGTTTCCGCAAAGGGCTGCTCTGGTTCCGTGGATACTATCGCGACTACGAAGGCACCTTCTCTGAATCCTATACGAATGCTACGTACGTCTGGGTGCTGGGAGGATGGGTGCGCGTCTGGAGGAAGAGCACCACCGCTTGAGACATGCCGGCTATCAGCTACTCGCCGGATGCTTCCACGCCAAGCCGGTAGATCTCCCAGGCAATAGCGCCGTTGACAATCCCCGATGACGCGAGAAGGGGCACTTCGTATCCTTCGATGGGCACGCACGCATCGCTCCACGGCCACATCGGGTCGATCCAGATGGTTCCCTCTTCATGGACGAAATCGCGGTGGGGACGCACCGAGACATAGATCACCTTGGCCCCCGCCGGCCGCGCTCGCTCGAAAAGCCTCGTGGGCGGGTGCTGATAACCGATGTGAACTACCACTTCCCCCGGCGCGAATGTATCGTTGGGCAGTTCGGACTGGCGAAAGCCCGCGTTCCACACGGCGGATTTGAAGATAGCCCCTATTGCCGTCTTGCCCACCTCATCGGGAAACACATGCCCCATGCTGTACATGAAGAGGCGTTTCCCGTGGGCGCGCGCCTCCCGGATCCACGCCCCCGCGAGGTCGATTTGCGCACGCTCCTCGGCCTCGACGCGTTTCAACATCGCGCCTACCGCATCCAGAAACGCGTTGCCCACGACACCCGCGGCCACGGACGGCACGGTATGCCGCTTGTGCCAGGCGATCTTGCCGTTCTCAAAGTTCGTGATCCGGCGGATGCCGGAATACGTCCCGATGCTCTCATACATCACCGGCATCTTGCCGAGGCGCGTCAGGGGCCGCCACCAACTCACCCGTGAAAAGCCATGCGGGAATCGCGGCAGCCAACGTCGGCGATACGCCAGCCTCCTCCGCGTGGCCGGCGAAACAGGGCAAGTCCTCGTGTTTGCTCGGGCCGAAGACTACTACCAACGCGCCGGATTCCAAGACAGGCGGCGGAATGGCTGCGCCTTGTTCAAGGGTGAACAACACGACATCGCCGGCGTCGGGCGTGCGGTCGCCCAGTCCCCGGATCATCATGAATCCCCCGGCCCGGCCACTGAGTTCGCTGATCATTGAAGGCTGGCCGGCGGCCCAGAGGTTTCCCCCCTCGGCAAGCCGCGCCGCCGCCTGATCGGCCACGGGGGCCATGACCGGGATATCGCCGCGGCACAGTTCCAGCGCCTTCCGCATCCTGGAAAAGCACGACATCGAAGCCGCATCCTCTGCGCTCCCAAGAGATGCCATAAGCAAGACGGCAAATCCTATCATATACATTCCCCGCTCTTCGGCTGGATGGCTTCGGCTACCGCTCAAACACAATCCGCTCGGCGGTTGTAAAGCGTTGGGCAAGCACCTTGGCAAGTTGTTCAATCCGATCGTCCGAGGTGGCATACAGATCGAAGGTGAGATCCACCTTCGAGCCATCCCCCGAGATCTTTATCCTTGAAGCGGCCACCTGATAGCCCTCGTCCCGAATCGCGCGTTCGATGACGTGCAACTCCTCAAGCCCCTTGGGCACGCGGATCGCCAAGCTGAAGAGCTTCCGGGATGGAATAACCCGCTCTATTCTTTCGAACAGGAGGACAACCACGAGCGCAAATCCCGTCGCGATGATGGATACCACGTAAAAGCCCGCGCCAATGGCAATACCCAAGGCCGCGACGAACCAGATCATGGCCGCCGTCGTCAAGCCGCGCTGCTCCGCCCCGACGCGCATGATGGTGCCGGCCCCCAGGAAGCCGACGCCGGTGACGATCCCCGCCGCGATGCGGCCTCTGTCCAGCCACACAGGCGCCCCACCCTCAGCCCATTCCCGGGCAAGGATGTCCGACACAACCATCAACAGCGTCGCACCGAGACAAACAAGCTCATGCGTCCGCAATCCCGCCGCACGGCCCTTTCGCTCGCGTTCCAGGCCAAGCACCCCCGACAGCACGACAGCCAGCGCGAATTTCAAGCATACCTGCGGCAGTTCGTCCATCCCATGGCCTCCCTTATCCTTGATTATGCATCATACCGGACGGACATTCGCATAGGATAGTAGAAATATCCAGCCGACGCTATCGCCTCCCTCTTTGAACGCCAGCCGGGGGGCGGCACACGCCGCTCACAGAGCCCTACCGCCGCCGGCCGGATTGAGTCCCGCGATCCGCGCCCGAAGTTCCGACACGGCGGCAGGATCCACGCTGCGGGCCTCAGCCTCATCGAGGTATCCACCCGCCGCCGCCGCGTCTTCGCGTTGGACGGCCACATCGCAGAGGTAGAGCCAGGGCACGGGATTCGCCGGGTCGGCGGCGCCGGCTTCGCGCAGGTAGCTCTCGGCACGATCCAGCGCCCCCACGTCCAGGGCAAGCGCCCCTAAGGTAATGGGGGAACCCATCCCACTGCCGCCGGCCGCCAACACCTTCTCGACGGCATCCCAAGCCCCGCCGCGCGCGCATGCCTGGGCCAACTGCAGCCTGGGCTCCTGGCTTGCCGCAAGCGGCGCGGGCCAGCGGGCAAGAAAGGCATCGATGGCTCCCATCTTCGCTCGCGTGTAACCTAGCATCACCCAGAGCTCCGGGTCGTTCGGCGCGTTCTCAAGCAGCGGCCACAGCAAGTAGGCGCACTGAAGGTGCCGACCCGCCATCAGGTAGGTGCGCGCCATTGCACGCTGTTCAGCGGAAGAGGCCGGATGCTCTCGCCGCCCGCGCCACACCTCAGCCTCCACGCGCGCCACGTCGCTTGCCATCCGGCGCGCTTGCTCGAGCGCGGCCCGATGAGGTGAAGACTCGTCGCCGTCGACGGCCTGCGCCAGGATCGAGGACGCCCGCCGAAAGTCGCCCACCGACATCAGACAAAGGCCGTAGCGAGCGAGTTGCTCCTCGGATAGTGGCTTGAGTTGGGCGGCCCGGCGGTAGTAATCCACTAATCGCACCTGGTCGGCGTGGGCATCTGCCACACCAGCCTCCGCCGACAGGGTCGAGAGAAGTTGGGACATACACGCCTCGCTGGACGGCTCCCGGGATAAAGCGTCCAGCAACACATCCTCTCCCTCCTGATAGCGCTCAAGGAGGTTTAGCGCCGTGCCCAGGTCAAGACGGGCCAGGAAGTTGCCGGGATCCAGGCGAACCGCCTTGCGGCAGTAGTCTTCGGCGGCATTCAGATAGTCTTGTGCCTCCCGCGCGTTCTGCGCGGAGCTATCCTGCTCCCCGAGAACGGCGTATTCGGCCGCATCGGATTCAACAAGACGCGCCCGCCTGATAAACGCCCGGCCCAGGTTTCCGTAGGCCCTTGAGGAGCGGGGCGATTTGTCGGCCGCGTCCGCCCAAAGGCTGACACGGCTCTGCCAGGTTGCATTCCGGCTGAACGTCGCGCCGGTGCAGATGAGCACGGCTACACCGGCGGCCACTCCCATGGCCACACGGAGCGGCTTTGGCTTGATTTTGCCCACTAGCCACGGCACCAGGAGGACCCCGCCGGCAATGGCGAGATAGGCGCGGCGCTCGGCCATTACCGCGTCGGGCGGCGCGAACAAGGACGACGGCGCCAGGACAATCAGATACCAGAACAAGGCCAGGCCGGCCGGCGATCGGCGCAGCAGCAGGATAACGCTAAGGCATCCCACGCCCAGGACAAGCAGCAGCGCGGCAACAGATTCCGGGCTCATGAAGCCGTGCTGCACGGACAGCGCATGATCCGCGCTCAATCCAAAGGGCAGCAGCGTCAAGCGAAGGTACTTCGCGAAAGCGACGCTCTGCGTGGCCACGATGTCGGCAAGAGGCAGGTTGGGCAAACGGGGCACGCCGTCCCTACCGGCAGCGAGGCGCACGGCAATGAGAACCGACAGAAGCGCCCAGTAAGGGCAATGGAGTACCACCCGCCTGCCGAATCCCCTCCCGCCGCGCAGGAGCCAGTCGACGGCCAGCACAAGGGCGGGAAACACCACCGCCGTTTCCTTGCTCCACGACGCCAGCGCGAAGCAGAACACGGACAGGCCCAAGGTAACGGGTTGGGCGCCATCCTCCTTTTCCGTGGCCCGCAGAAAAAGCAGCAAGGCGGCAAGCATGAACATGGTGGCCAGCAGCGCCGAACGGCAGATAATGTAGTTGACGGCCTCGGTTGCCAACGGGTGGGCCGCGAACAGCAAGCCCGCCAACATCGCGGCCGCTTCACTGGCGCGGGGAACAAGAAGGCGGCGGCACAGCAAGTAGAGCAGCACCCCATTCACGACGTGCAGAAGCATGTTGATGACGTGGAAGGCTGCCGCGTTTCCGGGGAGCAGCCACCAGTTCAAGGCAAATGTGAGCATCGTGAGGGGCCGCGGCAGCCGTGCATCCAGCGCCTGAGGGAACGTCGTCAGGTGATGAACCGGCTCGTTGTAGACGATGCGGAGGTAGTCCTCAGTGTGGAAAGGCCCGCCGAGCGAGTTTCCGTAAGCGATGACGCCGACCACGACCACCAGAAACGCGCTAATCCATATCTGAGCCGTCTCTACTCCTTCACGGCCCTCCAGAACGGGACGGGCGCGGCCCGGTACGGCCGCCGGCGCTTCGGCCCGGGGCAACTCCTCTTCAGGGCGTCGCAAATCCTCGCTCACCTAACTCCACTCCAATTGCTCTTATTTGGACTAAGAACACAACACGGCTCGGCGGAAACACTCCAGAACACGCGATTATAGGAGAAAGCCCCCAAAGCATCAAAAGGAGGACGTAGGAACGATGCAGTTACCGACGGGCGCGAAGTCAATAATTCGTGCCGAGAAAGCGGCAAGGCCAGGCCTGATTGGCCCGCCACGGGGTCATCGTACATTCCCAAGCCGAGTAAAGGGACACGCCGATCATCAGGCTGATGAAGATCCACTTCCACCGGCTGCGCACGGAATCCAGAAGCGGCGCTCCCATCAGCAGCAGGACCGGCATCGCCGCGATATACCAGCGGAATCCGTACGCCTCGCCGCCATAGTTGTTTGTGCGAAGCACATAGTACGCCGTCAACAGCATGAAGCCGCCGGCTCCGGCGAGCACGGCCCACCGGTACGGCGTCTGCCTGCGCACAAGGGACCGCAGAGCCGCCGCAGGCCCGAGCAGCAGAATCGGATAGAGCACAAATATTCCTGCACGCCCGAAGGTCATGTGGAAGAGATACGTAAGTTTGGGCTCGTTGAGGGCATCCACACCTCGCGGGTGACGCCAGTAAGAAGACTCGTAGAGGTACCAATCCCTGTGGACTTGAACCGGCAAGGGGCTGCCCGTCACGGCCAGCATGACGGCCACGTGGACGCCCAGGGGAAGCGCCGCCCCAAGAGCGCCCCAGCCCAGTGTCGCCCGCGGATGAGCCCGCAGCAAGAACACCCCAGCGAGGAAGACAAAGACACCGGCCGGCATATCGAGCGTGATAGTCAGCCCCCCGGCCAGTCCGAAGAGGAAGAACCGCCAGGCCGCCGGGGCCAACTTGCCCGTTCCGAGGCCGACGGCGAAATAGAGCGCCACCATGAGCGCCCCGCGGCGGGCACATGATTGTTGATGGTGGTCGAATAGCCCCAGAGCTGGGTGCAGAACGCCAGAGACAGGGCCAGCAACACGCGAATCGCCGGATCTTGGACCACAAAGCGCAGCGTCCGCAGGAAGAACAGCAATGTGATGAGGTACGCGCCCCCGACGAGAGTGACGGACATCACCCACACCAGGCGCTGCACGTCGTCAGGGCGTTCGAGCTGCCATCCTAGCAGCTTCCTCATGACGATGTACTCGCCAGTCATGAGAAGCGGCAGAATGGGAGGCTTGGTAGAGATGAGGCGGCCATTGGCCATCGCCTTGTCCACCGTGCGCTGTTCGAAGGGGTTCGGCGCCTCGCCGGCCGGGCGGTCGATATAGAATGTGTGATGCCGCGTCAGGCTCCACACCGTGGCGAGCCGGCTTGTAGCCGTGTCCCCAAGCGACTTCGCATCGGTTCCCAGCAGAACAAACACGAGCGCCGCCCAGAGTACAAGGTACTCGAAGACCCGCACCGAACCACGGAACCCAATGCCCTGCTGATGAGGGATATCCTCGCCGTATGCCCCAACCGCCCCGGTGTCATCCGGGTCCATCCGGCCTACCCCCATGGGCGCACTAGCCACCGAAAAGCCGCGACCAGAAGCGACCCAGACGCCCCTTCTCGTCCGCCCCCTCGGCGCCCGATGCCTGCTCCGCCTCTTCTTCGACGGGAATCCATCTACCCTCGACACTGCGCTCCTTACGCTCACTGACGAACAGGCCGCCCACGCGCACCCATTGGTTGTGGCGCAACTCGAAAGTCATCGTCTCCATCCCCGACTCTCGGATCAGAGTGTCGTCCTGCCGGGCATCTTCCCGCTTATGGTGCAGGCGCGTCGCATAGCGGATCTTCCGCGCCGTTACATTTGCCACTATAGGCGTCGTCCGAGATTCCGTCTCGCGCAGCGAGAAGTCAAAAGCATCCGGGCCTTCCGGATAGCATTCGTACACCTTGCAGAAGTACGGCTTGTACCTGACCACGGCCGCTTGTCCACTGTCGTCACGCGTGCCGACCTTCTCGATGTAGTCTCGCACGGCACGTTTGAGACTGGCTTCGCGCTCGGAATCGCCGGTTTCCCGCACTGTGGCGTCCGTTCTCTCGGCGGGCGCGTCGCCGCCGCCGCGTAGACCCGCACACGAGAGAAGTAAGCAGGACAGGACACATACCAATAGCCAACGCATGACGATATGTTTCATTCACGCACAACCCTTTTTCGCGGCCCGCCGGGGCACTTCTGCGACAAGACCGTCTCCCTATGTACTAACGTAGCTGACCGAGGCGCATGATAGCATAAATCTCTGTGGGAAGCACCGGGCGTAAGAACTCCTTATCCGAGCAGACGCACAGCGCAAAAGACAAGACACCGGGAAATGGCCCTGCCCCCCAGCTCTCCCCGGCCCCTTGGTAAGTCTTTTCGCATCGCCAACGCGTTCACCGCGAAGATCTTAGAGCGGGAAGAACAACGCACGAATGCGGCACAACACACCCTCGATAGCGCTTCAAGTACGGGCGCCTAGGAGTGGCCGCGAGGCAGGCCGCGTTTGGGAAAGATGACGATGCGGTTCCGGCCGTATTTCTCCTCGCGTTGCCGCATCGTGTCTTCGAGCCATACCTCGTCGGTGGCGACCCTCTTGACAAGAAACCGCCCGTTTACCAGCGTCTTCTTGTCTTCCATCACCGTGATGGTCTTGCCGTTATAGAGCTGGAGAACGGCGGCCCTCGAAGCGGCATCCGTGTCCGTGAGGGTCATCCCGTAGTCCTTGTTCTCCTGCTCGACCTCTTCGCGAACCTTGGCAATTAGTTCGCTTGAGTCGATCTGATACGCCTGGTTGGCAAGCTGTGATGCCTTCATGAGGAAGTCCCGCGTCCACGGGTCGGCGTCCAGGTAATCCGCGACTTGCCACGCGATTTCCCGCCTGGCCTGATTCACGATCCTCCGGTTTTCGTCGGTGTCGTGTTCCGACAGCGCCTGAAGGGCCTCCTGGAGCGCCGGGATCAATTCGCCTCGCTCCAGATATGTCAACGCCTTGTTCTCGATGTACGTAACTGGCGGCGCGTTCTTCGCTGCAATGTAATCTCGTATCTTGGCCGTTGCGAACCCTCCACCGAAGTAGAGTACGATGACCGCGGCCATGAAGTATCCGAGCATCAACACATTCTTGCGCCATGAAGGCGCTGCGGGCTTGGCCGGTTGTTTGGGATGCACCGGCACAAACAGCGAGGCCAGCGGATCGTCGCGCTGGTCAAGTCCCGGGAGGCCGCTGACGTCGATTCCGTCCTCCTCCCCTCCGCTTTCCTCGAATTGCCCTCTCCCTCGCCCCTCTCCGTGGCGTGCGCCCTTGTGTTTCGAGTCTTTCTCGGATGCCGACGGCGAGAATTCCTCGGCCCGATACGCCTCGAGGGCATCGATCACGCTGCCCGATGGAACGTATTGATCTTGGACATCCCCACCCAGGTCGTCGACTGACAGTTGCCGCGCTTCGTCCCTGGGCCGCCCGACATTCTCCCCGCAGTGCCGGCACTTTGTGGCCAGAACGCTGATCGCCATCCGGCACGTCGGGCACAGACGCATCTTGTCATTGGCTTGCTCTTCACCTCGATCCGCCAAAACGACCTCCTGTCCCCACCTGTCCCCCTCGTTTACTCAAACCCCACCGTTGCCCGGCCGGGACTTCCTAGAGTCTCCAGGCTCCCCTCTGGGACACTCAAACCACACCTCTATCGTAGCGCAGGGGCGACATATTTGCAACACACTTGGATGCAACAGGCCGTTGCCGCAGGTCGTTCACAGCCTGTTGCCGCCGCGCTTCCGGAGGCCAATTACGGTCTGAGTACCTCGCCGATTGACATCACTGGCGGGGCTGCGGAAGGGATGTCTTGGGAAGGGTGTCCGTGCAGACGCCGCTACTCACGCCCAAGGAGTTTGAGCGTTTCCTCGACCACCCTATCCAGGTCGGCCGCCTGCTCCTGGCCACCGTCGCCGACCCCACATGAGCCCTCCTCCCCCGAGCACGGATAGGCCCTGCCGGCGACGCCGTAGCGTTGGCGCGACTCGTTGATCTTCTCGACTTCCTCTTCCGAAAGGGTAGGAATCTGGCCAAGCACATGGGCCACGAACAGCGTTTCCGCGGCGTGTTCGATCTTCTCCATCTTGAAGTAGGCGTCAAAGACGTCCACGCCCACGGTAACGGCCCCGTGGCGGGCGATAAGAACCGCGTCGCACTGCCGGATGGGTTCGCGAATCACCTGACCACCCTCATTGCTCCCCGGCGTGGCGTAGGCGGCCGTCGGGATTCCGCCCAAGGCCATGACCACCTCCGGCAGCACGCACTTAGCCATCGAAATACCCGCCAGCGTGAATCCGATGGCCTTCGGCGGGTGGGCGTGCACCACCGCATTGATGTCCGGACGCTCCTCGAAAGCCGCCAAATGCGTGAAGAACTCGCTTGTCACGCGCCCATCCCCGGCCAACTTATCGCCACGGCCATCGGCGATGAGAATATCATTCGGCCTCATGTACCCCTTCGATACGCCGCTCGGCGTACATAAGTACCTGTCAGGACCTAGTTTAGTACTGATATTCCCGTCCGTGGCAGCCACGAGGTTGCGAGCGGACATCCGCCGCCCCACCTCGCAGATCGCCTTCCGGAGTTCGAGTTCGCTTGGCATTATCCAATCTCCACGTGATCCACAATCCCCACAATGACGCTCCGCGCCGGCGCCGATTCATCGTCGAACATAGACCGCGCCGAGCTGCCCTCCTGCATCAGCAGAACCGTGTCGCCGATACCCGCCTGAACGCGGTCAATCGCCACAAAGGTCTCCGGCCCCGGGGCGCCGTCCAGACCCAAAGGCTTCACCATAAAAGTCTTCAAACCCTTGTAGAACGGGTGTTTCTGCGTCGCCACAACATGGGCCGCCACACGGGCCAATCTCATGAGGTAACCTCGTCGATGATGGCGATGATCGTCATATCGCTCGGATTGAACGGCTCGGGCAACGGAATCGTCGCTTCCCGCCCTTGCGCCATGAAGACATGCTCGCCCAGGTTCGCGCCGATGCCGTCGCAGGCCACGACCGCGCGTCCCGCCGGCGCCATCTTTTCATCAACGGGCTGCACGATCAGAAACCGCACGCCCCGGAAAGCATCCAGCGTCTGGTTGGCAACGACCCGGCCTAATACTTTGCCCGGAATCATGGTCTAACGCCCCCGCACTGCCATCCGGCGTCGTCAGACACCAGATGCTCGAAGATCTCCTCGTAGGGATTTGGGATGACTACCTGCTCGAGAAGTTTGTCCCCAGCCGCACGCGCGCCGGCGTCAACACCAGCCTCGACATCCGCCACCTCGCCGACAAACGTCACGTACCCTTTGCCGCCAATCCGCAGCGCAAGGTGGAGTTTAACCAGACGGACGGGCGCCGCCTTGCAGGCCGCATCGGCCGCCTCCACAATGGACGCCGCTGACGCCGTCTCGATCACCCCGACGGCCGCGCGCGCCGGCACGGGCGCTTGTCCACGCAACGCCGGGAGAATCTGCTCATGAAGGTTCGCCAGAACGAAGGAGTAGATAACACCGTCCGCCCCGGCGCTCAAAACACCGGCCTGGACGGACGCCTCGACGGAGGCTACATCGCCCGTGATCACGGCTAGGTACTTCCCCGGATCGATGGGATGGGACTCGAGCAACTCCACGGGGGCCGCTTTCACCATGGCGTCGCTGGCCTGGATGCCCCGCGCAATCGCCGTGAATTCCACCATCCCGAGAACAGACATCTTCTCTCCCTATCGCTCCGAACGGACGCTAGACAATCCTGAAGTAGTCAACGAGCGTGCACCGCCGCTCGCGAGTGAAGTCGAGGGCAGTGGTAAGTCCTTCGCCGGTGGGACTAGCTATGGTGAACGATGTATGGCCTTCGCCGCCCATGCCGAGTCCGGCGTAGTGGGGGCCGTTCTTGACAAAGATCGAGCAATTGACGCGCCGGGCCATTATGCTCAACTTCTCGATATTCTTCGAGTGCATGCCGGCCGTATGCCGCCGGCCGCCCTCGTACCGAATCGCGAGGTCAATGGCCTCGTCGACATGCCCGACACGTACAAGGGGCAGCACGGGCATCAGTTGCTCCGTCCACGCCAGCGGATGCTTAGGCTCCACCTCGCAGAGCGCGAGCCGCGTTGCGCCGGGCGCCTCGATATCCACCTTGGACAAGATGCAGGCAGCATCCTTACCGACGCATTCCGGATTGATGATGCCCTCGCGCCCGTCACGCGACTTAAAGATAAAGGCACAAAGACGCTCGATATCCTGCCCTTTGACCTCAAACGCCCCATGGGCGCACATAAGCCGCTTCAGTTCATCCGCCACGGAGGACACCGCGACCACGACCTTTTCGTCGGTGCAGATGATGTTGTTGTCAAAAGACGCGCCGTCGACGATGTCCCGCGCGGCCTTCGGCAGATCCGCCGTCTCGTCCACAACCGTCGGCGGATTGCCCGGCCCCGCGGCCACCACCTTCTTTCCGGAAGCCATGGCGACACGGACAACACCCGGGCCGCCGGTGACGCACACCAGCGCAATGCCTGGATGCTTCATCAATGCCTTCGCTGTCTCGACGCTCGGGCGGGGCACGTATGTCACCAAATGCGCCGGGCCGCCTGCGGCCACGCTGGCTGCGTTCATCGCCTCGATACACGCGTTCGAGCACTTCCGCGCCCCGGGATGCGCGTTGAAAACCACGGCGTTCCCGCCGCTCACCATGGAAATGGCGTTGTTGATAACTGTCGCCGTCGGATTTGTGGAAGGAATGATCGAGGCGATTACACCGTGGGGCGCGCGCTCCATAAGGGTAAGGCCGTGATCGCCGCTTCGCGTCTTGGATTCGAGGATTTCCGGCCCGGGCGTCTTCAAGGCCGCGAGGAGGTTCTTCTTGATCTTGTCTTCGGCCCGCCCGTAGCCCGTCTCGGCCACAGCAGCCGTGGCGAACTCCTTCACGCCGGCCTTGGCCGCCGCGCGCATTGCATCAACCAAGGCATAACGGCGCTCAAGGCCCATTTCGTTGAGTTGCTCAAATGCCGCGTGCGCGTCGGCAACGGCTTGCGCCACAGAGGCGTCGCTTGCTTCGCCCGTCTCCTCCGACAAACGCCGGACTACCTCCCGGACAACCGCTTCAATATCGCGTCCAGCCGCCCCCATCAGTCAGTCTTTCGCCACTTGACCACGCCGCCCACGTCCCATGAATCCACAATGGCCATGATCACGGCATCGCTAGGGCGGTCCTTCGTGGCCGTAGTTTGGCGCGCCGAACTCCCCGTGGCCACCAATACGACGTCCCCCACGCCCGCGCCGACCGCGTCTACCGCCACCACGTAGGCGCCGGTTTCCCGGGCCTCCAGATCGAGCGTGTTCACCACGAGGAACTTCCGCCCCTCGAGCGTGGCTTCCTTGGCGGTTGAGACCACCGATCCCGCTACTCGCCCTAACTGCATCCCTGTCCTCCCGTCCGGCGAACTAAGGCGAGCCGGGGCGCTCTACAATTCGAGCGCCCACAACAGCATGAATTCATCTTCTATCGCCGGGTGATTCGCGTAGGCGTATCGATCAATAGCGCCCAACGTACAGCCCTGTTTTGCGTAGAACCGGCACGCCCCTACGTTCACGTTCTGCGTTTCGGCTTTGAGCCGGATGCATCCCCGGTGCCGCGCCCAATCCGCCGCGTAGTGAAACAGACGCGCGCCCACGCCCGACCCTCGCCGATCGGACCGGACGCGGATGTCCCACAGCACCGCAAGGTTCTTCCGCTCTTTCAACATCATCACCCCGGGGGTGTCGTACGCGACCACCGCGCCGCCTACGTCTTCTTCGCCCTCCCGGGCCAGAAAGATGCCCCAGTTCGACAAATCGAAGCGCATGGGCCAGTAGGTCGGGTGCTCGCGCTCATACTCATCGTAGTCTTTGACGTAAGGCTGCTCTACCCGCTCCTCCTCGAGCACGAATCCGGCCAAGGGATTTCCGTTCATCCGAACGTGCAGCATGCTCTCCACCGTAAACGCAATCGGTATCTCCGCGTAGCGGGCAAGCCAGTCGCTCCCGACCTCCTGAATTTCAACTGTCATTATGTACTGCTCTCCAACAAGGCACGAGCCCGCGGGCCCGTCTATACTGCCGATAGACTTCCGTGACTGAACTACTTGCCGGCTTCCTTGGCCGCTTCCTCGCTCCGGCCCAAGGGAAGCGCGGTGTCCACATTCGTGTGCGGACGCGGGATGATGTGCACGGACACCACCTCGCCCACGGCACGCGCGCCTCGCTCGCCGGCCTCGCACGCGGCCTTCACCGCGGCCACGTCACCGCGGACAATGGCCGTCACATAGCCCCCGCCGATCTTTTCGTAGCCGACGAGTTCGACCTTGGCCGCCTTGACCATCGCGTCCGCCGCCTCCACCATGGCGGCGAACCCCTTGCATTCCACCATTCCAAGCGCTTCTGCCATTGTCATTCTCTCCCTGCTGCCAGAGGAACCGGCCTTCTTCTCTCAGTACCTGCCCTCGCGGATTCGTAGCCGAACACACGCTAGACTTCGCGACCCGACATATGCTCCAGCGACCGCAAAGCCGCCTCGCTGCCCACCACCACGTCCGCCTCCTCACCACAAAGATACAGGCGGCCGAAATTGCCGAAAGGCCGGATATCCACCAGCGTAACACGACTGGCCTTTTCGGCCTCGTTCGCCGCAAGGATAGCGTATGCGGCGGGCTGCGTCTCCATAATGAAGAGCGTCTGCCCGGCAAGCAACATCGACCCGTGTCGATTCTTGTTGACAAGCGCGGCGTGGTAGGGGTCGACGTGCCGGATAACGGTGCTCGATGCGATCCGCGGCTTCTGCCGCTCCGACTCGCTCGCCCCCATCGCCTCCAGCACGGCCGCGCCGGCCTGGCGCACGTCGGCCTGCGACTCGGAATGCACCTCAAACGTGCCGAAGCTCCGCTCCACCACCTGAATCGAGGGGCGCACCTTCGTCGCCTTCACGGCGATGTCCAGCAGCCGCACAATCTCCATGCCCGGCGCTACTTCAACAAACAACGACGCCATCCCCGCCACGGGCATATAGCCCTGCACCGTCGAGGCCATGAAGGAGGCAAGCTGCTCCTGAAGGCTGTCGAGCACGATATAGCTGCGGAGTTCGGCCATGTTCTCCTTACCGCGTCTTGGCGGGGCGACCCATGGCCGCCTCGCGCCGTAGCTCCATCAATACGCGGGTGTGCACCAGTGACGGTACTTCTCGACCTTCCCTTGGACGACGTTGAAGTAGACTTCCTGCAATTTCTTCGAGATCGGGCCCGGTTTGCCGCCGCCCACCGGCCGGCGGTCCACCGAACGCACCGGGGCAACCTGCGCGCCCGTGCCGCAGAAGAACACTTCATCGCACACGTACAGTTCGGTGCGGGCTATCGGGCGTTCAACGACCTCGATTCCCAGTTCTTCCTGAGCCAGTTCCATCACCGTGTTGCGCGTAATGCCCACGAGAATGTCGGCGGTGCGCGGCGTGGTGATAAGCTTGCCGTCCATCACCATGAAGACGTTCATGGCGCTGCCTTCGGCCACCGTGCCGTTCTCCCGCAGGAAGATCGCCTCGTCGAAGCCCGCCTGCTCGGCCTCCGTCGAGGCCAGGGCGGAGTTGACATAGCTGCCCGTCGACTTGACGCGGGTCGGAATGGCGTTGTCGCTCAACCGCCGCCATGAACTCACGGCTACGTCAAGCCCTGCCTCGATTTCGCAGTAATCGCCAAGCTTGATGACGTAGCAGCAGAAGCTGCTCGGGACGCCCCGGACTTTGGGCCCCAGGCTCAATTCATTCTTGTAGCAGAGCGGGCGAATATACACGCCCTGACGAAAGCCGCTTTTCTTGACAAGTTCCACGCAGATTGTCTCGATATCCTCACGAGACTCCGAGACCTCCATGCAGAGCACATTGAAGTTGCGAACAAAGCGATCTACGTGTTCCTTCAGCCGGAAGATAAGGACGTTGTCCTCTTCCTTCGAGTAATACCCTCGGATGCCCTCGAAGAGCCCCGTTCCATAGTTGAAGGCGTGCGTCAAGATGCTGACCTTGCACTCTTCCGTGGGCAGGTACTGGCCCTCGAAGTAGCTCGTGCCGGCAGGTTCCATCAGTTTGCTCATAGCGTTGTCTCCAAATCAGACTCCCTGCGGCCTCGGGCGGCCGGTACAGCGTGGACGCACAAAACGAAAGGATTACCAGAAGAAGCGTCCATGCGCACCCGCGCCGGGCCCGGCGACCCTTATTGTTGTACGCAATTGGCTCCGAAGATGCAACCTGGATTATTCATCCATGGCCGCCCGATGACTCGACGGGGCCGCACACTCGGCGCCTGGAAGCGACTTCGTTTCCCAAAGTCTCCTTACGCGACGGATGAGTCCTCTCTTCGGCCCCGCACTCACTCCGGCGCCGACTCAGGCGGATAGCAGTAGATTTCGACGAAGCCCTCGGGAACGCTCTTCGACCAACCTATGAAAACCTGCGTGAAATAGTAGGTGCCGCTTCCATCCGTCGCGATCCCAACACCGCTATCCGAGAACTCCTCACGTAGGATATTCGCCCGGTGCCCGGAACTGGCCATCCAACCTTCGACCGCCGTCGTTATGGGGTCGGCGTAGTTGTTCCACGCGATGTTCTCGCCAGCCGTCCTGTATGTGACTCCGCCATCTGCCAGGCGCTCGGCCAACCCGTCGCCATCCGGATTCGTGTGACTGAAAAAGCCGCGGTCCACCATGTCCTGGCTGTGTGCGCGGGCGACGCGGCGCACGTTAGTACGCATCACTAGTGCATCGAGCCCCCGGCTTGTCCGCTCGAGATTCACCTGACCCAGCGTCTCCTCCTCCATATCGAGGATCGCCTGGCTGACATCGCCGTCATCGCCCGAGGGATCCGGATCGGACGGGCAGCCCGAGGTGCCGAGCGACGACACGGCCAGGCAAATGGCAAGGAAATGGAGCAGCGTGGAGGTCCCTATTCGCATGACTTCTGTCCTCCGAATTCGGTTCAGGGCCGAACCACTACGGCCTTCGACGCTTTCCGACGGCAGGGAAAGTCTACGCCCCGGATACACAGAACTTCAACACGTTCAATGGCTTACATCCAAACACGCCGTCGTATTCGCACAGCGCGCCGCTGCATTCTCGTTCGCCCGGCAAGGGGCACTCCTTTGCGCGTTGCGTCCTGAGTACTCCCCAGTTTGGTTCTATGTAGGTGCGTAGACCAATCTAGCGATGGCCATAGCAACGGTGGTTCGTCCGATGAATTCGATGAAGTGGTTTCCTGTGGCGGCGAGGGAGAGGGCTCTGTTCTCGGCGGTGTTTGCTTTGAGTTGTTCGCCGAAGTCTTTGGTTTCGGCGAAGGCGCCGAAGGCGCACAGAAGAATGAAGGCAAGCATGACGATGATGAAGTGCACAGCGGTGCGCTGGCGGGAGGTGAGTTTCACTTCGTCCATGCCGAGCCCCCATTTGCGGTTCTTCAGATCTCGAAACATCATTTCAGTCCACCAGCGCTTCGCGTAGATGGATGTGATGGCCCGGGCCTCGCGATCTTCAATGTTTGTAATGAGATACCACGGCTCGTCGGCCTCCCAACCGAAGACGGTGACCAGCCGAAAGGGCGTCTTGTTGTCGGCGTCCTTTTCTCCCATCGTGCCCCAGCCCCAGTCTTTGGGGCGATAGCCTCGCCGTATCCCCAGTTCGGGGAGGGTGCCGATGTGGTGCTCGGTTTCGACCCAATGATTCTTGGACAGACGCTGCACAAAGCACCATCCCCAGTTTGTGACATCGCGTATCCAGCGCTCGTTTCCGAAGCCCCGGTCGGCCACGATAATCGGAGTCACGCCGGGCGGACACATGGCGTGCAGGTCTCGCAGAATCTCTCGTTCAGCTTGGATGAGAGCCCCTTCACTTTCCGTCCCGAATTTGGTCGAATCGATGGAGATGGCGTGGAACGGCATAGAGCGGCCGTCTTGGGGAATGGAGAGAACCAGTTGTTCGAAGGCACCGCGATCCGTCCAATCGACCAGGACCAAGGGCCGTCGGTCTTGGCCTCGCAGGATGTTGAACAACGCCTTGGCAATGGCGAAGGCTTCCACCTGCTCATTGCCTAAGAAGCGATCCACCCTTTTAATACGGTGCTTTGCGAGTGCCGGGCCATCCATGGCGCGTCCCAACGCCAACACGCCGACCCCTTTCATCTTCATGGCTCCTGCCGCGATATGGGCCAGCGTCTTGCGTCGCGACCGTCGCACCTCTTGCAGATTCCGGTCGAACCACTTCATAATCTTGCTCGGGCCAAACATGAAAAATCCTCCTGCTGACGACGGTTTTGGTCGACTTTCGCCAGTATACAGGTCGGAAACTCGTGTTTGGCCCTTATTCATGCACCTATCGCAAAACTGGGGATCACTTAGCGTTGCGTCGGGGGAAATTGACAACCCGCGGAATAGTCTGCTAAATTGTCGCCTGCGGATGGGCGATTAGCTCAGGTGGTTAGAGTGCTTGCTTGACATGCAAGAGGTCACTGGTTCAAGTCCAGTATCGCCCACCAATTCAACATTCGCGGGGAAGTATTCTACACAACGCTGGGGGCTACCCTTCCGTCTTCTTGGTTCGCGGCACGCGATGGACGTTGCGTCCCAAAGTCCTAGGGAACAGGGCGGAAGCTGAGCACTTGCCCAGGCTGTGTGCCCAAGCGGATAACCGGCTCTTCCGTGGGGAGCGTCCGCCAAGGCCCGTCCTCTTGAGAGGCGACTTGGCACGCGGGCCAGGGCGTCGCCAGGCGGAGCGCACCGCCCACCGTGCTCTCGATGGTGAGCGATTCAACCGTGCCGCCGGCCTGCGACGCGGACACGAGGAAGCCCCCTTCCGCGCGCAGCCGGTTGAAGCGCGCGGGCAAGCGCTCCGGCCAAGCCGGAAACACGCGGACAATTCCCCCCACGCTCTGGAGCACGAGCTCCGTAATCGGCAGGGCCGTCCCGAACATTTCGGTGTAGTGTCCGAAATCGTTGAATCCGCAGCCGGAATCGAGCCGGTTGAGGGTGAGTGTGCCGTTGGGCCGCGTGCGGCGGTCGATCTCCGTACGCAGCCAGTCGTAGGCGTCGGACATGGCAAGCCGTGCCCGGACCGTGGCGAGCATGACGGGCGCGTTGTTCCCGTTGTGCTCGAGTCCCTCGATGGTTCTACGGAACAACGCCTGAACATCCACGGACGAATCGCGCGTTACCTGCTCCGCCGGAAACACCGGCGTCGCCGGCACGGGAATGTTGTAGGTCATAGGCTCGGCGCCGGCCACGTCGACAACAACCGGCGGGGCGCCGTAAACGGGATAGTCCGGCAAGAGCGCCTTCGCGGCGTGCCACCGCTCGACAAGCTCTTCGTCGCGGCCGAGAAGGCTCGCGGCTTCGATGGCGGCGTCGAATGCGAAGTGGAAATAGGCGATGCAGAAGGCGCCGTCCCGGTTTCGCTCGAGGTGAGGCGTCCAGCCGTGGTGCTCGGGGGAAACCGTCGGGCCCAGGACGACCTTGCCGCCGGCCCGATCGCACGTGTCGATGAAATCGGCGCAGAAAACGGCCACATCACGCAGCACGGGATAGGCCACGGATTCGAGGTAGGCGGCGTCCGGGGCGTATTGGTATCGCCACCATAAGGGCTGCACGGTGAAGGGCGCAACGCCGAGGGTGAATCCCCACACGTGGTGGATGTACTGCCTGCCGTAGGCGCCCTCGCAGCGCTCCGGATCGGGCGGCTCGTAGGCGAAGAGGACGTGCGGGAAGTACGCCCCCTGAGAGTTGAATATCCGGCCGGCCATCCACCGGGCGCGCGGCAGGTAATCGTAGATAAGCCGCTCGTAAGGCTCGGCCAATTCCACGTGGTTGGCCGCGTACGCGGCCCAGAAGGTTTGCTGGATGTTGTAGTTGGTGTGGTAATCGCCGTGCCAGGCGGGCTTGTCATCAAGAAGGCCGGCGAACAGGCCGGTGCTGACTACGCCCGGCTTGCTGACGCATCGCAGGAAGTAAAGGCTCCTATACCACGTGTGCTCCAAGGTTTCATCGGTGAGTTCCACCGCGCTTTGCGCCCAGAACGATCTCCAGGTTTCCTGATGCCGGCGCGTCAGTTCCTCCTGCTTCCCGCCGAGCGCCGCCTTAGCCAGCATGATCGCGGCATCGAGTGGCTCGCCCGAGTCCAGAGAGGTAGCGACGGCAACGGCGGCTCGGTCTCGCTTTGTCAGGCAGGCCACGGCGAAGCTCATGCCGGGCCAATCGGCGTCGCCGGGGATAGACTGCGTAAGCCAGGCGAGGTCCTCTTCGCCGCCGATCTGAGCGGGGGGAATGTCCTCCGAGGCGATGGGTTCCAAGGATACTTGCGCGTCCGGCGGCAGTGTCCAGAGAAGCACGTTTTCGTCGGCGGCAATGTAACAGCGGGTGCGCCCATAGTCGGTGACGACGTCCGCCGTGGCGCGCTGGATGTCGAGGCGCGCCGTCAAGGGCGCCCGGCCCGCCCCTTCGACGCGGACCACACCGCACGCGCGCGGACAGGGATAGGGGTGGGCGTGATAGGCGTCCGGCGGCTGCCAATCGCATCCCTCGGGCAAGATGTACTCGCGATTCTCCCAGTCTCCGGCCGCCAGCTCTTTCAGGCGCGCAAGCGTCGGCAGGGGTGGATTCAACGCCGCGTCGAGCCGCGCATCCCACACATCATTCTTGGTTAGGCGAAACACGAGGTCGTCGCCCTCGGCGAAGAGGAGTCCGTTGAGGTCGCCATTGCCGAGGAGGAGGGAATCGTTGATGGGATCATCCAGCGCGTTGAGCGCAATAGCCGAGCGCGCCAAGGGACGCGGAAAGGGCGCGTCCTCCTGAGCGCCTGCCGCACCGGGAAACATAAGAATGATGGAAGCGCATATCAACACCAGCGTTATTGCAGTCATGACTACTCCTTTGGTGTTCTCGCGAAAACCGCGCCCGGGAAGCGCTCTAGCCGCGGGCCCGGCCATCTCCTCAGGTATCTGGAGAAGTCTGCTGGACGCTCCGGAGCAAATCAAGCCACGCACGCACCACACCAAGGCTAGTCTGTGCGTTGGCGTGCAGCCTTTGTTTTGTGCGCGAGGCTGCGGTAGAGTACGCGGCTAACACCATCGGCCCCAGAATCTTCAGAAATTATGAGCAAACAAGCACCAACAGAATGCCCGGAGGCTACCGCACACGACGTGCCCCTGAAAACGCACCGGTGGAACTTCTGGGTGTGCGGGTCGGAAGCGGCGCTGTACATCACAGCCACGAAGATCATGGGGCCCGCGACGCTCATCCCCTTCCTCTTCAACCGACTTGGCATTGACCCCATGTGGATGGGCCTGTTTTCCCTGGGCGGCGTTATTGTGGCCTTGGGCGCTCCCATCGGCACGGCCATGGGGGGCGGCAGGCAATGGAAGCTACCATACTGCATAAAGACCGGCGTGCTGCAGCGCTTGCCGTTCCTCGCGGTACCGCTGGGCGCGATGTTCTTCTTTTCGAGTTCTCGCTTCATGCTTTACCTCCTTGTCGCGTCGTGGATGGCGAGCAATTTCTTCGGCGGCCTGGGCTTTCCCGTGTTCCAAGTCGTGATCACCAATGGCGTCCGAGAGCAATGGTGGGGCCGGATGATGAGCCTTAGAAACGTCCTCGCGGCGATCATCGGCCTGGCCGCGAGCGCCTTGGTGTGGTGGGTGAATCGCCGGTTCGAGGCCCCCACAAACTACGTCGTGCTTGGTTGGGTGGGAGTGAGTTTGTTGGGCCTTTCGCTATACGTAGTGACGCGGATTCGCGAAGTGCCCATGGCCCGCGAACTCCCACACGGATTGGGCGCACTTACCGACACGCTCCGAGGCATCGTGGCGATTATCCGGAAAGACTCCCGAGTGCGCTGGATCCTGGTAGGCCGGACACTACGCTCGGCGGGCTTCCTCGTGGGGGCGTACATGACGCCGGTGTTCATCCTCCGCTGCAACCTGACGGACGCCGACATGTGGCTCCCCGTCATTCTTCTCACCATCGGCGGAATCGTAGGCCACGCCGTCGCCGGTTGGTTCGTGGATCACTTCGGCGCCAAACCGGCCCTCGTGCTCTCCTCGCTCTCCGTGGCCGCGAGTGCGTTGCTGCTATCGCAGGCCACTTCTCGCACGGGCTTCGCGATTGTCTTCCTCCTCGGCCCTATCGGCGGCGGCCTCCTGGCGAATGCCTGGCCCGTGCTCATCCTCAAGCTGGCGCCGATGGAGAAGCGCCCGGTTTACGCAACGACATTATCCCTAGTAGCGATTCCAGGAGGGCTGGTGATCGTCTTGGGAATGATTCTGGTGCATCTGACAGGCTTCACGTTTGTGTTCTACGCCAGCGCCGTCGGCGCCGTGATGGCCGCGCTCGTCTTCTTCCTGAAACTGCCGAACATCCGCCAAGCGCCTCGCAGCTAGAGATGCGGCCGGGAGCCGCACTTTCAGGCCAGACTCAGCCTGAATCGCTTACACGTAGAACAAGATGGCGAAGAAGTGGCAGATGCTGCCGCCCATGACGAATAGATGCCACGCCGCATGGTTGAAGGGGAGGCGCTTCCAGGCATAGAACACGACGCCCATGGTGTAGGCCAGCCCGCCCGTGGCGACCCACGCCAGCGCCTTGGGAGACAAGGCCCCCAGCGTAGGCTTGATCGCCACCAGCACAAACCAGCCCATGGCCACGTAGACGGCTACCGACAAAATCCGCGCCCGCCCGAAGAAGATAACCTTCAGCGCGATGCCCGACAAGGCAAGGCCCCACATGATCCCGAAGAGGCTCCACCCCCACGGCCCGCGCAGGCTCACCAGCGTGAACGGCGTGTACGTGCCTGCAATAAGCAGGTAGATGGCGGCGTGGTCGATGACATGAAACACGCCCTTCACTCGCGGCCACGGGAAGCTGTGGTAAAACGTCGAGGCCAGATAGAGCAGCACCAGGGTGGCCCCGTAGATGCTGAAGCTAACTACGCGCCAGGCGTCGCCGTGAAGCGCCGCAAGCGACACCAACACGCTCAGCCCGGCGATGCTCAGGCCCGCACCGAGCCCATGGGTGATGCTATTGGCCACTTCTTCGCGGACAGTCTGTCCGGTAGAGGGAACGTTCTTGCTTGCGGATGGTTTCATACGCGCTAGGTTCTTTCAGGAAGTTGCGGAGCGCCTTTCTCCGGATGCAGGCAACTATACCACAGAGGCGAGTCCGCGGGCCGCCGAAATTCTGCCTCGTGGCATTCTTGTTGACAACGGGTGAAGCCCGCTTTACCATCCCTCCCTCGAACAGGCATCCAGGCGCAGGACTTTCGCGAAGGAAATCCGATGAATCAGCATGAGAGCACTTCCGTTCCCGGACATATTCTGGCTTCTTTCAGTGTCGGCAAGTCAAACCGCGAGAAAGGCCTTAGCTTTGAGGCATCTCCTGATTACGAGGTCTACCAACACGGGCCGGACTCGCTGCTTCGCAGAACCCCCGGCGGAGCCTACTACGCGGAGGACGTCTGGGCCTTCCGCCTGAGCGATCCGGAAGTCAGGCGACGCGGGGAGATTGTGCTCGAGGTGGAATTCCTCGATCAGGGACTAGGCATCATCGCCGCGCAACGCCTTATCGACCCGGAGTTCAACGGGCAATATGCCGGCAGCAGCCGGGCCGTTTCCTTCACGCGGGTGAACTCGGGCGCATACCGCCGCGCAGCCTTCGCCTTCGACAAGGCCCCGGGAAACGGGGACGCTTCGGGGAAACCGGACTTCACGTTGACGGGCATCCAGCATCTCCGGGCGGTGCGGGTGCTCGCGGATGTGCCCGACGCATACTGGGACGAGCTGCGGGAGAGCATCCCCAGCGAGGTGACGCCCGTCGTAACACTGCGCCGCCCCATGGAGCTTGTGTGCAGCGCCGACGGCGCCCTGAGTGGAACACGGCCCTACTCGGGCGATTGCGTCCCGCAGCTTCGGGAGTCGCTCCCTCTCGCCAAAGCCCTCGGCTTCAACGCAGTGGAGAGCTACGTGCGGTGGAACTACGTGGAACCGGAACTGGGCAAATTCGACTGGGCCGTATATGACACCATCGTCGATGAACTCGAGCGCCATGGCTTGAAGTGGTTCCCGCTGCTCATCGTCGGTTCGGCCTACACCTTGCCGCAATGGTTCTACGAATCGGATGAGAACGTAGGCTTCGTGTGTCTCGAGCACGGGCTGGGCAACTCGATCCAGAGCATCTGGAGTCCGTACCACCAGAAGCACGTCACACGATTTCTGCAAGCCTTCGGCGCGCACTACGAGCCGCGCGGGTGCCTGCAAGGCGTTCGCCTCGGACCGTCGGGCAACTTCGGCGAATCCCAGTATCCGGCCGGCGGCAACTGGGGATACAGCGGCGAGAAAATGCATATCCACATCGGGATGTGGGCGGGAGATCCTTACGCGCAGGAAGACCTCCGGCGCTGGCTGAAGGAGAAGTATGGCGCCATCGAACGGCTGAACGAGGCCTGGGAATGCGCCTTCGAGGAGTATGACGAGATCTGCCCCCTGCTTCCGCAGCAGTGCATCTCCAAGCGGCAGCGGGTGGACATCTGCGCGTGGTACACGGACTCGATGTCCGGCTGGTGCGAATGGTGGGCGCTCGAGGCCCGCAAGGCCATGCCGAACACGCCGATCTATCAGTCCGCGGGAGGCTGGGGGGCCACACAGATCGGCACCGACTATACGGCCCAGGCCAAGAGCATGCTCAAGCTCGACGGCGGCATCCGCCTTACCAACGAGTTGGATAGTTTTCACCAGTGTTTCTACGCCACGCGCCTCGGCGCTACGGCGGCGCGGCTGTACGATATGCCCCTCGGCTTCGAACCGGCCATGGGGCACACGGCGCGGGGCGTGGCCGGCCGCGCGTTCAACTGCATCACGAACAACGGGGCGCACTTCTTCACCTACTATCCCAACGTGTGCGCCCAGCAAACCGCCATCGAAACCTGGCTACGCGATTACCACCTCTTTGACATCCGTCAGAATCCGCTGGTCGAAGTCGCGCTCTACTATCCGCAGACGGCGAACTTCCTGCAGTCGGACGCCTTTCGATACCTAAACGCTTGGGGTTTCAACCCTTACGCGCGAGAGGTCCGCGACCACATCGAGGTGGATTACCTCGATGATCGCCTGATCGATGACGGTTTTCTCGACCGGTACAAGGTTCTCGTCTTCGTTTGGGGCGAAACCATCGAACAGGCCGTGCTCGAGAAGATCGACCAGTGGCTGCGCAATGGCGGCACCATCATCTTCCCTTACTTCCTGAACATGCGCTTGCGGACGGTTGAGGATGACGGCGGCGTGTTCGAGCGCTGGCTCCGAGGCGACGTGGCCGCGGGCTCATTCCATCGATACCGGGGCGACGATGAGCCGCCATCACTGTACGCGGCCTTCGTGCGTTCCGTTCTCCTCGAGCACCCCGCCCTGGCGCCGCCCACACGCGTCGCCCTGGAAATGGCGCGCCCCCAAGGTGTATTTCTCAGCGCGCAGGAAGATGGGCATCTTCTGGCTCTCAACTTCCGCGATGATCCCGCGGTTATCTCGCATCCCTCGATTGGCCGCATCGAGGTTGCCCCATACGCCATCGAGCGGATCGCCATCTCCGAGAAGGGGGGCCGGGATTGACTTGTGCGGCGTAGACTTCTACGCTAACCGAGGCGGGCCGAGGGGGCCAGCTTGTGAGGGAAGCGTTATGAAAAGAAGGCTACGTATACATCAAGCGCTGCCGGCCGTGGTTATCGCCTTGGCGATCTCATGTACCACGGTTCCGGTGACGGAACGCAGGCAACTCACCCTCCTGCCCGACCTTCAGCTTGTGCAACTTAGCGTGGACAACTACGGCAAGGTGCTGCACGAGGCGAAGCTCTCACAAGATCAAGCGAAGATCGACCTCGTGAACCGCGTCGGAACGCGGCTGGCCGGAGCGACGGAGGAATACCTCCGCGCCCACGGCTATAGCACGCAGTACTACCAGTGGGAATTCTCGGTTATTGACGACGACGAGACGATCAACGCCTGGTGCATGCCCGGCGGGAAGGTGGCCGTCTACACAGGCATCCTGCCCATCACCCAGAACGAGGACGGCCTGGCGGTTGTCATGGCGCACGAAATCGCCCACGCCGTCGCGCGTCACGGCAATGAGCGGATGACGCAAACCTTATTGCTCGAACTCGGGGAGGTAGCGCTATCAAAGGCCATGCAGGACCGCCCCCAACGCACGCAGGACATCTTCCGTCAATCCTACGGCGCGGCGAGCAGCCTGGGCGTGCTTCTGCCGTACAGCCGGATGCATGAATCGGAAGCGGATCGGATAGGCCTCACGCTGATGGCCATGGCAGGCTACGACCCGCGCGCGGCCATTCCCTTCTGGGAACGCATGAACAAAGCTGGTTCCGGCAGAGTCCCCCAGTTCCTCTCGACCCATCCGGCGCCGCAAAGCCGTATCCAGAACATCCAGTACTATCTACCGGAAGCAATGGCAGCCTATCGGCCCCGCTAAGGGTGCGCCGGAATCAGGCGTCCGGCTCCCCCATCATTTCGACGAACATGCGGAAAAACTCGGGATCGATGTGCCCGGCCATCTCGTCGCGCATAAGCTGCAAGGCGGGGAACGTCGTCATCGACTGCCTGTATGGACGCCGTGTGGTCAGCGCGTCGAAGACATCCGCAATCGTAAGGACGCGGACCTCCGGAGAGACGTCATCGCCGCGGAGCCCGTCGGGATATCCGTCGCCGTCGATCCGCTCATGATGGTGGCGCGCCATATCGAGCGAAACGGGATGTATGTCTTTCTTCTCGGCCAGAATCTCATGGCTGTAGATGGGATGCTTCCTCATAATGACGAGCTGCTCGGGGGAGAGCTTCCCGGTGCAATTGATGATGGCGGGATCAACCATGCTCTTGCCGATATCGTGAAGCAGAGCGCCCACGCCGAACTCGTTCTTGACGCGCTCCTTAGGGAATACGCGCCGCCCCAAGGCCATGGTGAAGACGAAGACATTGACGCTGTGCGTGTAGGTGTAATAATCGTACGACGTGACGCGCATGAGGTACTGAAGGAAGTCCCGCTGCTCGTAGAGAAACTTACACGTGTTCTGCACCATGGAGCGGCTGCGGGGGACAATGTCGCCGGCGCGGGGGTCGGCCATCACGTCCTCCGTCAGCCAGACAAGCGAGCCATAGAGCAGCTCGGCCTTCTCCTCATTCTGGACATCCGCATCGTCCAGGATGCTCACAAGATTGCGCTCGATGTAGCGCCGGTACAGACGTTCCTCGGCCGCGCGGACGTACACCGTCTCGACGCCGCTTTCCTCCAGGCGCGCCTGATCCTCTTCCTCGAAGCAGACATCCTGCTCGCGGTAGAGAATGCACGGGCCGCCGGCATCGGGCCTCAAGTAGATGTCAAAATCGGCCACTTCGCGCGTGCGGAGTATCCGTAGGGGGATGGGCTTGTAGTCAGTCTTCACCGACGGCTGTCTTTGTGAGCCACACGCTTCCATCCGCACTCACCTCGCCCCGAAACATTTTAGCACCTCACACATGAAACGATAGCGCGGACCACGAGCGCTGTCAAGGGCACGTGCAGCTCTACGCGCGGATATCTTCGATACCTTGAGAGGAGACGAGGATGATGGTGGGCATGTCGTGGAGCATGTCCTGGTAGCGCCGGTGCCAATTGGCGGCATCGGCCTCCTCGGGGATCTCGAAGCCGAGGAAGACGCAGTCGGCGTCGGACGACTCTTGATGTAGGACATCCGCGAACGGCCGGCCGGATGTGATCACCTTCACAGAAGCCTCAATTCGGGATTCCTCCAGGAGCTTTTGGAGGTCTTCGGCGGTGCCGGCGCGCCCGGCCTCGTCTCCGATGACGCGCAGCAGCCGGACATCCGTCCGACTCCACTCCCAGTTGCGTGTCAGTAGGTGCGCGAGGAGTACCATCAGTCCGCCGTTCTTCATGCCACGCCACCACACGTCAACCCGTTTTCGCCCATACTTGAAAGGGCGCTGTCCTTCCTGAACCACAACCAGACTTGCGCCGAGATCCGCCGCCAACCGCAGACTGCGCACCGACGCGCTAAGGCGTTCCTGATCACCCGACCACCCGAAGACAACGACGTTGGGCCGGATGGGCCCGATGCCGAGGCTCTGCAGAATCGCCGCCATGCCGTGTTCAAGCTCTCTGTCGACGACTACGACGGGAAAGGCCTCGATATTACGTTTACGGCAGAACTCGTCGAGGGCCTTTCGGGCAGTATTCCTGTGCTTCGCGTACTCCTGCGGATCCCCCACGAGGACATTCGCCAGGAACGCAATCCCTCTCCCCGCCTCGAGCCACACAGCGTAATCGACGAGTTGCTCGCGCGCTTCGGGCTGGCCGGAGAACACGAGGCTTGTGGGCCGCCAATTCTTGGGCGTCTCCTCCATACGGGCGAGGCTGAGCAGACTGTCGCGGGCCGTCTTAAACAGAAATCCACGCCGCGCGTCGCCGAAGGTAGCGCGCCACTGGCGGCGGCTGAGATGCCATACCAGTCCGGCCAGCAAGAGAATGGCGACACAGGCCTCGAGCGGGGCGATCACGAAGGCGACGGCGATGCATCCCAAGCCTCCCGCAAGAGCGGTACTCCAGTGGTAGTACTTGAACGTAGGGCGGAAGGATGGGTTGGCGCCGACGGTTTCGATGAAGGCGGCGATGTTGAGCATGCCGTAGGTGTACAGGAAAAACATGGTGATGGTTTGGGCCACGATATTGAGAGCTTGGCCCTCCGGGTCGCTCCCAGCCCAATAGAGCACCACGAAGCTCAGTAGCCCGGCGGCCAAGACGGCCCGGCGCGGCTCATCCCCTTTTTGAGTTCCCTTCGCAAACGGCCGCAGCGGCCGGAGAATGCCATCCCGCGCCACGGCCTGCAGCACACGTGGCGCGCCCATGAAGCTGCCGAGGCCGCTCGACAAAGTGGCGGCAAACATGCCCAAGGCAACCAGAATCCCGAGGCCGAACAGGGCGTTTTCTTTTAGCAGAAGATACGGCTGTGAAATGAGCGTTTCGCGCTCAAATGCGCCCGCAAAAACAAGGATCTGCGCAAAATACACGATAAGGCCGACGCCGATGGCGGCAAGGGTGCCGCGGGGAATGCTGCGGGCGGGGTCCTTCAGGTCGCCGGACATGTTGATCCCCGCCATGATGCCGGTAACAGCCGGGAAGTAGATGGCGAAAACGCCCCAGAAAGTGTACGACCCCGCCTCGGGCGTATCCGCGCTAATGCTCGAGAAAGCCGAGCCCCAGTTGGCGAAGAAGGTATCCAGTGTGAAATGCCTCACCCCCCCCAGCCATGAATACCAGAATGGACAGAACCAGGCTCGCCATGATCACGTACTGCACGCGAATCGCCCAGCCGGCGCCGACAAAAGTAACCACCAGCAATGCGGCGGCGGTGCCGAAGGCAATGGCCTGATGGTGCGCCCCAAGCCCGGGGAACGTCTGGACGAGTGCCTCCGTGAAGCCAAGAACATAGAAAGGTATCGAGATGGCCTGGGCCAGAAAGAGCACGATGCCGATTGCCCCGCCGAACTCGGGCCCGAGCACGCGCGAGATGAGGTAGTAGGCCCCCCCTCCCCGCACCTGCATGTTCGTGCCGATGGCGCTCGTCGAGAGCGCTGTCAAGAAGGTTATCGACTTGGCCATCAGCAGGATGAGAATAGTGCTTAATATGCCTGCATGGCCGAGGACGAAGTTGGCACGCATGAAGAGCACAACGCCGAGGATGGTGAGGATGCACGGCGTGAAGACTCCGGCGAAGGTGCCGAATTCATTCCGCGTCTTAACAGCGCTCTGGTCGTTGGCCATCAGCTTGCTCTCGGAACGGTTCCCGGACTCGCCGGCACACGGCGGTTGCGTCCACCATCGCATGGAAGGGGTGTATCTCTACGCCGGGCACAACGCTAACAGAAGCCAGGAAACCTGTTCAACACGGCCATGTCATGAGGCCACCCCGGGCATAGGGCGGGAAATCGATGTGTTTCTCCAGAAAGGACAGAGAGTGGCTTGAATCCGAGTCAGCCAAAGGAGAGACAAATCATGCGGCAACCAGACTGGAAGGCGGCCCTTGACATCGCAACGGTGCTGGGCCTGCTCATACTACTCGCCGTCGTCGCCGGTTCCGTCTTAGCTGCCGAGAATCCAAAGGTGTCCGTGGGCAAGAAGATGCCTTTGTTTCAGTTGAATGACACCGATGGCAAGGCGCACAGCTTGGCATCCGTCAAAGGGAAAACGGCCGTTCTGATCTTCAGTTCGCAGAAGTGTCCGTGGTCTCATGCAGCGGACAAGGGCCTCAAGACATTGGCGAAAGAATATAGTGCGAAGGGTGTGGCTTTCTTCGCCATCGACTCAAATCGGAGCACCTCTCCTGAGGAGCTCAAGGCGTATGTGGCCAAGGAAGGCATCCCTTATCCCGTGTTGAAGGACGTGGAGAACAAGTACGCCGACGAGGTCGGGGCATCCCGAACGCCCGAGTTCTTCATCGTAGACAAAGACGGCAAGGTGGCCTATCACGGCGCTTACGACAACCGGAAAGCACCGGACCAAACCGGTGATATCAACTATGTCCGCAACGCATTGGAAGACCTCTTGGCAGGCAAGCCGGTGGCGGCTCCGGAAGTGCAGGCATGGGGCTGCGGGATCAAACGGGTCCCCTCGTCGCCTGCTCGAACGACGGCCTCCGCTACGTAGGAGCCCAGGAGGTCACTGATGTCTGCTCTGAAAGACCGTGATGCTGGGGAAGGAAAGCGGAGAAGCGCTTCGGCGACGGGCACCGTCGCCGAGCGCCTCCTCCCCGTGGCTCTTCTAATCCTCGTTGCCACGGTGGGATGTCCAGGTGGGACAGGAAATGCCGGCCCGCTCATTTCGACGGCGGAAGGTAGCTCCACGTTTGAGGGCGCCCACGCGGCGGTTCCCGAAGTCACCGTCGTCAGCACGGACAAGTTAGCAAAGGTGCTGGCGTCCCATCGCGGCAAGATTGTGGTGGTGAACTTCTGGGCCACCTGGTGCCCGCCGTGTGTGGCGGAGATGCCGGAATTCGTGAAGTTCTATGAGGAAATCCAAGGCGCCGACGTATTGCTTCTGAGTGTCTCGGCCGACCACCCGGACACAATCGATTCACATGTGAAGCCGTTCGTCGCAAGACACGGTCTGCCCTTTCCCGTTAGAATCATCGATGAGCGCTCGCCGGAGAGGCTGGCCTTGGCGCTCAAAATCGACTGGGACGGCGCCCTGCCGGCCACATTCATCTTCGACCAACAAGGAGTACTCCGGAAAACGTGGCTGGAAGACGTCACGTTCGACGACTTAACGGCCGCCGTTATCCCTTTGCGGGTGAAGCCCCGAGGGGCGCAGTCGGCCCAATAGCGTCTTCCTTACGGGACCTTGGAAGCACGACAACGGAGCGCAAGGGGCTTAGGCTCCCGGCGATCGCGCCATCGCGCACCCAGCAACCCCCACCAGCAGAGACGGCGCGCTCACGCTTGGGACGCTGTCTGCCGGGACATGCGCGTTACATCGATTGAAATGTAGTCCACCTTCGCGACGGGCGCAGGACCACGCTCCCACCGACGCTTTCTTGACAATCCCGAGCCGTTTCACTATAAGGATCGACGGAAAAACAGTAGTATCAAGACGTTGTGGCTACTACCCGAGAACCCGGAGTACGGGACGGGTGCCTCTATAGAAGGAGTCCAGC
Organism: Candidatus Hydrogenedentota bacterium; assembly: GCA_963674865.2. Lineage (GTDB taxonomy): Bacteria > Hydrogenedentota > Hydrogenedentia > Hydrogenedentales > SLHB01. The sequence continues at coordinate 485,951 of CAXXYE010000008.1, read as the reverse complement.
AGGATGAGTTCCAGCAGCAAGCGGCGGAATATCGGAGTGGTCGTGATTATCCTCGTCGGCGTGGGGGCGTTCTTCCTCTATGCGCAGAAGCAGGGGTCGGTTCTCCGTGAGCAATTGGCCACAATAGCGCAGGAAAAGCTCAGGGAACATGAGGCCATGACGTCCGATACGGACATTGAGTATACCGCAACGGTCGACTTCGCCAGGGAGTACGGGCTCATCGGGCCTGCGGCCGGAACCATCCACGTGTACGCCAAACAGTCCGGCGAGGCGGGAGAGCCGACTTTCTATGGTGTGGACTATCACTACACGCTAACCCAAGGCTTCTGGCGTTCGGGAAATAGCGCCACGTGCTCATCGCCCGAATGTGCCGCTAGAGCGGCCAAGGCATTTGAGGCGCCGGAGATCACCTTAGCCGCGCAGGGGCCGGGCGGAACCACGCCTCCGACACAGGCGGCCGGCCCGTCCGAACTCCCCGCCACTGTGCCCGCTCCGGGCGAGACGTCCACGCCCGCAGGCTACGGCTATGCCGGGCCTCTGGAGAGCGGCCCAGCATCGGTGCTCACAGCGATCATGCGCCGCGATCCGGGATTGGCCATGCGGCTTATTAATACCGGGGCGGACCTGTCCGCTACGGATAAGCACGGCACGCCCCTGCTCCATTTGGCCGTTACCAAACGACTCCAGGATGTCGTCGAGTTGCTTTTGGCCAAAGGAGTCGACGTCAACGCCAAAGACGCCGCGGGGCGGACGGCGCTTCATGAGGCCGTCATGCAGAATAACACGGCGATGGTCGGCCTCCTGCTCAAGCAAGGGGCAGACATGAACCTCCCCGACAATGAGGGGCGCAGCCCGCTGGATATTGCCGTCAACGAGGGATTCCAGAAGGTGGTCTTGCTCTTCTCGATGAACGGGGCGCCCGTCGACTCGCTACCGATGGCGGCGGCCTTAGGTCGCACCGACATCGTGCAGGAAATGATCAACCAGGGCGTTGACGTCAATGCTGTGACAAGCGCCGGTAGAACGCCGCTCGGCATCGCCATCCTCAACCAACAGACGGCAATGGCTCAGTTGCTCATCGATCAAGGCGCGGATGTAGACGCTCCCGATGAACAGGAGCGGACCCCGCTTCACCATGCCGCCTTTATGGGAAATCTTGAGGTATCGAGAGCACTGATCGAGCATGGGGCGGACGCGACGGCGGAGGACCGCGACGGTACGCTCCCACAGGATCTGGCAAAACGAAACGGCTACCTATCGATCTGCGACCTTCTGCACGAGAGGAGATAATCCGGGTGCCCCGACCGCGGCTTTGAAGCCGTGCCGGCCGGCGAGACCGGCGTGTAGCATAGAAACGGAGGGGCCGACCCCGGATTAACCCGCAGCGTGGCTGTCCACAGAGAGGCGGGCCAATAGATGGCGTGGTTTCGCAAACGCGACTTTGTCTTCGAGAACTACGGCGGCACGTACCAGTTGCGTATTCGGAGCGCCGAAGACCTCGCTGCGCTTGACCGCCTCGACGAGCCCTTCTGGGTAGCTACAAGCGCCCCCATCGAGCAACTCACTTCGGACCCGGTCCTGCTAGGGCGTGTGGACCTCGACCACAATGGCCGCATCCGGAGTTGGGAGGTCCGCGAGGCCTGCCGCTGGCTGCTGCACGTCCTACGCGACCGCACGGGGATCACCGAGCAACAGGATGTCCTCTCCCTCGAGGCGCTCGATACGAGCCACGATGAGGGACGGGCAATCCATGAAGCCGCGGTAAGGATACTCCGCAATCTTGGCCAACAGGACAGGGACCACCTTACCCTCGCCCAGGTCCGGAACAGCCAAGCCATCTTCGCAAAAGGCAATCAAAACGGCGATGGCGTCATCCCCCCGGGCAGCATCAACGATGCCGATGTCAAGGCGTTCGCGGAAGATATCATCGCCACCGTCGGCGCCGCGGACGACGTCAACGGCAAGCCCGGCGTGGACCACGGCCATCTCGATGACTTCCTCGAGCATGCACGGGCGCTGCTCGAATGGCGCCGCCGGTGTGAAGTCGACGCCGACCTGGAGGCTCTCTTCCCCTTTGGCGAGAGCACCGCGGAGCGTTACGCGGCGTACGAGGCGCTGGCAGAGCCAATCAATCTCTTCTTCCAGCAATGCCGAATAATGGCGCTCAACGCCATCCTCGACCGCGACTTCCAGGAGGCCCCCTGCCCGCCCGAGGTGTTCGTCTCGGCGCAGACAACTGAGGAGTACCTGGCCGGTGCGCCACTCGCCAAGCCGAATGCAGCGGGGACGCTGCCCCTGAACGAACAGGCCAATCCGCACTACCGGGAACGCCTTGTGGAGCTGCTCGACACCGTGATCCGGCCGCGTCTTGGCCCTTCATGGGCCGGTTCGGAGTTGCGTGAATCCGAATGGCGTGTCGTGAAACAGGCCTTCGCGCCTTACCAGGAGTGGCTGGCGGCCAAGGCCGGCGGCCAAGTGGAGGTGCTTGGCCCTGAGAAGTTGGAGGCCTACCTGGCCGGGGATCTTCCCCAACGCCTCCGCGCACTGATTGACGCGGATGTGGCCGCGGGCGCGGATCTTGCCGCGCTGAACGATATTGAGTACCTCATCTTGCTTCAGCGTTGGTTTCTGGACTTATGCAACAACTTCGTGAGTTTCCCGTACCTCTATGAGCCGGAGCGCCGCGCCATGTTCGAGGCGGGCCGGTTAGTAATGGACGGACATATCTTCAACCTGAACCTGCGCGTGTCGGATGTAAACGCGCACAGCGCCCTCTCGCCGCGCTCAGGCATCTACCTGCTCTATCTCGAGGTAACCGGTGGGGGAGGACATGAACCCTTCTACATAGTAACTCCCGTCACACGCGGCCGGGTGCGCACCGTCGGCGTGGGCAAGCGCGGGGTCCTCTTCGATGCGAGAGAGCATGAATACGACGCCAGGGTGATCAAGGTCGTTGAGAATCCCGTGAGTATGGCCGAGGCCATCGCCGGCCCCTTCCGGCGCATCGGCGCCCTGGTCACCTCGACCGCCGAACGTATTTCGACGGGCGCCGAACAGCAATTGCAGGCGCAGGTCACGCAAACCAGCACCGCCCTCGAAACCGGCGCAAAGGAGGTCATCGCCTCGGCGCCGCCGGTGCCCACGTCACCGACGCCGCCCCCGCCGCAAAGCCCGGCCGTGCCTTCTCCCGCTCCTGCCACACCGTCCACAGGCCGCCTGCGCGACATGATGTTGACTGGCGGCGTCGCGGTAGCGGCGCTCGGTTCGTCCTTCGCCTACATGACCAAGACCCTGGCCGGTATCAACAAATGGTACCTGCTTTACGCTGTATTGGTCGGCCTTGCAATCGTCCTCATCCCGACAGTGCTCATAGCCCACTTCAGGTTACGAAGGCGCAATCTCAGCGCGCTCCTCGAGGCTTCGGGGTGGGCCGTGAACGCCCCCATGCGCCTCACTCGGAGGTTGAACAGGCTTATCGTCCGAAAGCCCGCCCACCCCAAGAGCTTTCTCAAGCTTCGCAAGGACCTCACCCGAACCTTCAGCCGCGCGCTCCGGAGAAAACACGAGTGAAGCCGGCGGGCTGCCCACCCAATTCCTATGAAACGGCTGCGAACTTCGGCCAGGACGGCATCTACGGGACGGTAACCGGCCAGAAGGGAGGATCTCTTGCCAATCAAGCCGAATATTCTTTACCTGCACTCTCATGACACAGGGCGCTACATTCAGCCTTACGGGCATGCCATGCCCACGCCGCGGCTCCAGCAGCTTGCCGAAGAAGGCATCTTGTTCCGCAGGGCCTTTTGCTGCGGCCCGACGTGCTCGCCAAGCCGGGCCTGCCTGCTGACGGGGCAGAACGCCCACAACAACGGCATGCTGGGACTGGCGCATCGTGGATTCGGCCTGACATACCGGAGCCGCCACATGGTGCACACACTCCGGAACGCCGGATACGTGTCTTATCTCTCCGGCGTACAGCACGTGGAACGCCAAGCCGAGGAGCCGTGGCGCGCCATCGGCTACGATGGATACCTGGGCGACAAGGACGTGGCCCACGAGCGCGCGAGTGCTTTCTTGGACGACGCGCCACAGCAACCCTTCTTCCTCTCCGTCGGCTTCGGCCAGACCCACCGCGTGTACCCGGAGCCTTCCCCCGAAGACAATCCGAACTGCTGCCTTCCACCGGCCCTCTTTCCCGACACGCCCGAGACACGCCGCGATATGGCCTCCTTCAGGACCTGCGTGCGCGTGCTCGACACGAAGATGGGAACGGTGCTGGACGCACTCGAACGAAATGGCCTCGCTGACAACACTCTGGTTATCTGCACGACGGATCACGGCATCGCGTTCCCCAGAATGAAATGCTCGCTAACCGACGGCGGCATCGGCGTGATGCTGATCGTCCGGGGGCCGGGCGGATTCGTTGGCGGCAAAGCCTGCGATGCCCTCGTAAGTCACATCGATGTTTTCCCCACCCTCTGTGACCTCCTGGAGATTGACAGGCCCGACTGGCTCGAAGGCGTATCGCTCATGCCGCTTGTGCGAGGCGAAGAGAAGCATGTGAGGGAAGAGATCTTCGCGGAACTCAACTACCACGCTTGCTATGAACCGACGCGCTGCGTGCGCACCGACCGCTGGAAGTACATCCGCCGATTCGATGCGCGGCTCAGACCTGTGCTCGCCAACTGCGATGAGGGACTTACAAAGACGTACTGGCTCGAAAACGGCTGGGCGGAGGAGACACTCCAAGAGGAGGAGCTTTACGACCTCGCCTTCGACCCAAACGAACGGCACAACCTCGCCACGGAACCTGGCCATGCCGTCATGCTGGAGGCCATGCGTGAACGCCTGAGCAATTGGATGCGCCAGACGGATGATCCCGTGCTGCGAGGCTACCTACCCGCACCGAAAGGGGCGAGAATCAATCACCCGGATTGCCGTGCCCCGAACGAGAAGAGGTACTTGAAGGAATCCGAAATGCCCGGTATGCCGGATTCGCCCCACACGCCGCTGCATATTGAATAGGCAACCACTCGATCAGTCCGAGTTTGCAGACGGCGACAACCTGGTGTCCACAGAGTCCATCAGGAGAGCGGCCGAGCCAGTGCGAGAATGGGCGGCCCGGTTCCTGTCAGCGAATAAGAAGTGAGAGGGGCGTCTTTTGAGAACCGTCTATCCGATCGGAACGACGCTATACAAAACAGACAAATGCTGCAATGGCTATACGATGCTCTGGCGGGGAAACCTGGTCAAACTGGTTGACATGAACGGCCGTTCCGTAAATGAGTGGCGTTTTGATGTCGGATCCGATGCGCCATCGGTAGACAGGGCAAGGTTGTTGGATAACGGCAACGTCTTGGTGCAACGCGGCGGCATGATGAGCACTAACGGCGGCATCGAGGAACACGACTGGCACGGCACGCTTGTTTGGCAATACGTTCCGGAAGGCCAACTACCGCATGAAGCCCTGCTGGGCCCGCACCACGACGTGTTCCGAAAACCGGACGGCAGCACACTGACAATATGCCGCGAAGTGGTGCCCACGGCATATCTTGAAACGCTAGCAGAGCCTTCCTGGAAAGGTGAGACGATCTACGGAGACGCCATTATCGAGGTGAATCGAACAGGGGAAGTAGTCTGGCTTTGGCATAGTTACGAACACTTGGATCTGAATCACCGCCGAATTCTCGCGTCTCCGGAATGGCCTCCCGGCCCTCACAACAGCACGGTGTGCGACTGGACACATATCAATACGGTTCAGGCTCTCCCGGAAAACCGCCTTTTCGACGGCGGAGATGAACGGTTCAGGCCCGACAATGTGTTGATCAGCCCGAGACAGCTGGACACCATCTATCTCATAGATCGTGGCAGCGGGAACATTGTCTGGGAATACAGCGGAGACTACTTCGGCGGGCTCTCGGGACAGCACGAGCCTCACATGATCGAGAAGGGACTACCCGGCGAAGGGAACATCCTGATCTTCGACAATGGAGCTTCGCCGTGGAACGACTTGGGCCATGCGGGGGCCTCGTATGTTCTGGAAATCGACCCTACCAACAAGGAGCTTGTTTGGATATATGACAGGTGGCTTGAGTTCCACTCCTCTTACACTTCCAGCGCGCAACGCCTGGCGAATGGAAACACGCTCATCTGTGAGTCGTCCGGCAAGCGCGCATTTGAGGTCACCGTCGATGGGGAGACTGTTTGGGAATACGTCGAGGGGTCGCCCCGCGCGTATCGATATCCCTATGACTTCTGCCCGCAGACGGCGGCGCTTGGCAGGCCGCAAGAAGTGTCCGTAACACCCCCCAAAGAGATACGGATTCCACCGGATAGGCCCTTTGCGCAACAATAATGTTCCTGATGTCATCGATAAGTTCATGTCGTCATTCGCCCAGAGGTCGGCGCTCACGTGCGGAAACGCATGGATATCCGGCCCGGCGGCCAATGAGGGCAAACCATAACGCGGGAGAAAACATCTTGTCTCATTCAGTGAAGCGGTTGTTGTTGCGCTGCGACCTTGTCGCGTCCGCCCTCCTCTGCCTGGCAGGTGGCCTGTTGTGCTTCCCTGCGCGCGCGCAGATCGACTTGCCGGCTCTTTTCGGCGACCACATGGTGTTGCAACGGGAGATGCCCATTCCCGTTTGGGGAACGGCGGCGCCGAATTCGGGCCTTCAGGTGTCGCTGGCCGGCCAGACTGTCTCCACGACGGCCGACGCCGCCGGCGCATGGTCGGCGGACCTCCCACCCATGCCCGCTGGCGGCCCCTACGAACTCGTGATTATGGGAACGGAACGGCGCGTCCTGAGCGATATCATGATTGGCGACGTCTGGCTATGTTCAGGACAGTCCAATATGGCGTGGCCGGTGAAATCAGGCGCCTTGCAGGTGAAAAACGCAGAGCAGGAAGTGGCGGCGGCAACTTGGCCGGGAATCCGCATGCTGACGGTGCGGCGCGAGGGCAGCCCCATCGTCCGGGAAGACATCGCGACGGAAGGGTGGCAAGTGTGTTCGCCGGACACGGTGGGGGCGTTCTCGGCGACGGGCTACTTCTTTGCGAGAGCCATCCACCAGCACACACGCGTGCCCATTGGTATGCTCAACAGTTCGGTAGGCGGCACAATGGCCGAGGCTTGGACGAGCAAGGAAGGCCTGCAAACGCTGCCTGAATTCGGTACGCTCTTGGACGAGATCGACCGCGATCCCACACGAATTCAGGCCATCGCCGAGCGGTTCGACGAAGAGATGGCGGCCTGGAAACAGGCCGTGGACGATGCGGATGCCGGATACGTCGACGGAAAGGCCCGCTGGGCGCGGCCCGAGTTCGACGATTCAGACTGGGCAGCCATAACACTTCCCACCTATTGGGAAGATGCCGGCTATCCCGAACTTGACGGCCTGATGTGGCACCGGCGCACGGTGACGATTCCCGAGTCGTGGGCCGGAAAGGAGCTCCGTATCCGGGTGGGGTCGGTTAACGATCGCTTGCGGATGTGGCTCAACGGCGAGGAGATCGTCAAGTGGGCCGCCAACGCTCAATGTGAGACGGGATTCCCCATTCCCGCCGGCCTCGTCCAGGCGGGCCCGGCCACGATAGCGGCCCGCGTCTATGACATGGGCAACAAGGGCGGGCTCTATGGCGATCCGGACAACTTCTGGATCCGAGCCGACGGCGAGAGTATTTCTTTGGCGGGGCCATGGCAATGCCGGCCGGGCACCCACGGGCAGAAGTTCCCGGAAATACCGAGGCCGCCCCTCATGCACCCGGATAATCCCAACGCGCCTTCACGGCTCTTCAACGCCATGATTGCGCCGCTGACGCGCGTCCCAATACGCGGCGCCATCTGGTATCAGGGCGAATCCAACGAGCGCCGGGCCTATGCCTACCGCGGCCTGTTCCCGACCTTGATTCGGGACTGGCGCGCGCACTGGGGCCGGGGCGATTTCCCGTTTCTGTTTGTGCAGTTGCCGAACTACCGTGCCCGCCGGCAGGAGCCGGGTGAAGCCAACTGGGCCGAAATGCGCGAGGCCCAAGCCATGGCACTGGCCCTCCCGAACACCGGCATGGCCATCACCGTTGACCTCGGTGAGGCGGACAACATCCATCCGGCGAACAAACAGGATGTGGGCGCGCGCTTGGCCCTCGTGGCACGGCATGTTGCCTACGACGAAGACCTGGCCTATTCCGGCCCGCTCTTTCGGGGTGCTGCGATCGAAGGGGAACGTATCCGCATCCAATTCGACCACGTCGGGCGCGGTTTGGTAGCGAAAGGCGGGGAACCGTTGCGCGGATTCGCCATCGCCGGGAAGGATCGTGAATTCCGCTGGGCGCAGGCTGAGATTGACGGCGACAGCGTCGTCGTGTGGCGCAACGACATTGCCCGCCCAGTGGCCGTGCGCTATGCGTGGGCCGATAACCCGGACTGCAACCTGCACAACGCGGCGGGATTGCCCGCCTCCCCCTTCCGGACGGATGAGTGGCCCGGCATAACCTTCGGTGAGAAGTTGCGCATTGAGTAGGGCGGACGCCACACGCCTTGAAGGCGCTGGTATGTCACGCTAGAGTAATGGACAGCGTGCCCGTGGTCGCCACGGGTCGGTTGAGGCGCGAAAGAAGCTGCGGGCTCTGACAGACGGCATGAAAGGATTCCTCGTGCATACATCAAGCTATCTGGCTCTGGCCGCCTTGACGGCGATTACTACCGCGGCTGGTGCAGCGGAAGAAGGAGAGGTGACCGTGACGGATGTACGCCATGTGACAGTGTATTTCGAGGCGGAGCGATTCGCCGGGTGGCCCGCCAACGGCGGCGTTTGGCAGTGGGATGATGAGATCCTCGTAGGCTTCTCGCGTGGATGGCTCGGTAATCCCGAAGGAGAGACGAGCCACCTCATTGACCGGACGCGGCCAACCGACAATATGCTGGCACGCAGCCTGGATGGCGGCGAGACGTGGACGTGGGCCAAGGCGCCGTTCCCGGAGGGCGAACCGCGCCGGTTTCCGGCGGACATCGTGTTCACGACACCGGGATTCGCGCTGGCGGCCCACGGCTCGCGATGCTACACGTCCCTGGACAAAGGCCACACGTGGGACGGACCATGGAATCTGCCGTTCTCAGAAAGCCTTGAACTACGCGCCCGCACGGACTACCAAGTGCTTGGCGAACAGGATCTGATGCTATTTCTCACCGCCCAGAAGACCGACGGGAACGAGGGGCGCCCCTTCTGCGCACGCACACGCACCGGCGGTGAACACTGGAACCAATTCGCCTGGATCGGCCCGGAACCGGCCTCCAGGTTCTCCATCATGCCGTCATCCGTGCGCCTCCCCAACGGCGACTTCGTTGTAGCTACTCGCCGACGCGATGACTCGGTTCGGGAGAACCACAACTCCATCGAACTGTTTCGCTCGCAAGATGGCGGAATGAGCTGGGAGTTGCTCGCTGTACCTGTCACGGAAAACGGCGGCCGCAGCGGCAACCCGCCGTCCATGAGCCGCCTAAAGGACAAGCGCCTGGTTATCACGTACGCCAACCGCGATGCCCCCCATACGGTGCGTGCCGTCTTCAGCAAGGATGATGGCGCCACGTGGAGCCCGGAGCATATTGTACGGCCCAACGGCGGCGGCTGGGATATGGGTTACACGCGCACCGTCCAGCGCACCGACGGCAAGATCGTCACGATCTACTACTACCACGACACGCCGAACGGTGAGCGCTACATCGCCGCCAGCATCTGGCAGGCGCCCTGAGGATCGCCTCGCTCGGCTACGGCGTCCTGAGTTCGCCGAGCAGCTCCGCGATTTGTCTCCGGGTTGACTGGATCTTTTCCCAGCGCCTGTCGGCTACCTGACGAACTTCGGCCAGGCCACCGGGGCCGGGGAGAGTATCGTCATCATCGATGCCACAGAATTGCGCGACGGCCCAAGCGTCTTCCTGCAGGAGAGCCTTGGCGGCGGCCACCGATTCCGGACAGGCCCCCGATTGCGCCGCGGCATCAGCGGCCTCCCTCAACGCATGCAGGATGCTGTAGTCTTCCAGGCCATCGCGAATAGCCTTCCAGCGCTTGCTTGGCACTACGCCGCGCCCCTGGTAGATCAGCAGGTACTCGGCCTTGCCCTTCGGGCGGAACCAGGGATCGTCCGACGAAGTGCAGTAGGTCCAGTAACCGATGCCGCTTAGGCCGCGATGCCACGCCAGCCAGGCCAGAGCACGATAATAGCCAAGAGGCGATTGGTGCTTCGCATTTCCGGAGCATTCATAAGTCCATACCGGCTTCTGCTGCGCCTTTATGAAAGCCAGCTTGTCCGCGCAGTCGAACTTGAGGAAGCTCCCGGCGTTAGGACACCAAATGTCAACATAAGGCGCCATGGCCTTCAGTTCGTCCATGGTGATGCGCTTGACGGGATCGGTGTAGATCCGCACATTTGGATCCGCTTCCCTGGCCAGTGTTGCGTAGTGCAGAAACATCTCCACGAGCCCGTCTTTCAATCCCGGCTCGTCGATCGGATAGAGCGCGTAGTCCTCGTAGCCGACGCCTATTTCCTTCAGGTGTTCTACCCACGCTCTCAACCAAGCCACATACGCCTTCTTGTACGCATCGCCCATGTGGCCGCCGGGGCCTTTCAAAGCGCTCTGATAGCCACAGAAAAGGATCGTCCCGTGCGGGACATACGCCTGCACATACGCATCGTGCGCCGTGAAATCGATCTCGTCGACGATCTCCCCCGCCTCATCGAAGGAGGCTTCCGGGGCAAACGTGCCGACGAACACGTTTGTCCCGTGCTCGACTTGATCCTTCAGCGCGGCTTCCGGCTGATTGCTCAAGACGGAGCGATGCACATAGCCCCAATGACACAGCGTTACCGGCTGCTCTTCAGGCACGGCATCTTCCCAAACCGTCACGTTCACAGGAATGATCAGTTCCCGAGGTTTCGGCTCCAGGCTTCGCAGCGACAGCGACGCGCGCCATTCTCCCGCGACAAGGGCCTTGGTGTTGACTTCGAGCCAGAGTTGCCGCCCATTCCAACCTGACACGGTTAGGACATCGCCCTGATTGAGAAGGGGAATCGCATCGGCGGAAAGGTCGTCATCCTGGGTGGGTATGTCCAAGACCTCCCGCAAGGTGGCCACTTCGGAAGCCGCCACCTCGGTCTCATCCTCGACACCCACGCGACTGAAGCTGCTCAAAGCTACGCGGAAAGAGAGGGGCGCATGAGTTAGGTTGTAAACATTCAACGCGCCGTTTTCATACTCCCCGGCGAAGGCCTCCACGTCGATGGCCGCGGGGGAGAGACGTTGCTCCGTGATCTCCCTCATGCCGCCGAAAGGCGCCCAGGGATTGGCCCCACTCATGAGCACGGGCGGTATGCTGCCGTCGGAAGCGGCCTGAAGGCCCTCAATCAATTGCGCAAGCTGGGTCGATTCCTCCCAAAGAGCGGCGACATCCCGCTGTAACGTGCCCAGTTCTTCCGCATTCATGCTTCCGGCGAGGTTCGTGCGTTCGCGGCAGCCGGGAAGGCGGAAGCGGAAGGCATCGAGGCGCTCACGTATAAATCCGGGATCAGGCAGCGCCGCCGTGGCGGCGTCCAGTCTGTCCAAGGAACGGAGAATGTCCATCAGTTCCCGCTGGAAGGGAGCGACGTACTCGGAATGCTCCGCGCGCGCCAGAAGCACCGGTTCGCCTTCATCCGTGTCGACCCGGCAGGCGAAATGGATATCGAGCGCCCGCGTTCCGCTGACAGTATAGGGGAGTTCGCGCGTGATCGCCTCAGCATCCGATTGCAGCAGACTGACACAAGGCTCGTCCGCTCCGAAAGCCACCGAGAGCCGAACGGCGAGGCGGCGTTTGTCGGGATTCTCCACCCGAACCGAGAATGTGTTCACGCCGACGTGGCACGGGCCATAGTCGATAGCGCTGATGCGGACGCCGCGGCCGGCAGCGGCGGGGGGGGCGTACGCCGCCGTGCGAGCCGTGTTGAAGCGATACTCCGGCCACAACACCGCACCTGCCTTGGGGGCGCCTTCCCACCGGAAGGCTTTCATGCCTTGCCAAGCGGCCGGGCAGATGATACTAAGACTGCCTTCACCTTCGAGGTCTGCGAGTGTGGCGGTTCCGTTGGCCGCTTCTCCCAAAGGCACCACCGTCTTGAGGGTGCCGTCCGGCCGAAACACGTGAATGGCGTTGCTGTATCCCGCCACCAGGATCTCGATGATGCCATCCCCGTCGATATCTCCGATGGAGGGGGAGCGCCGGACACGGCCGCCGACATTCCGCTCCCAGAGTGTCTTTCCTTCGGCGGTTAGCTTGGCCAACTCACCTGAGAGGTCTGCCGCGTAAATCTCCGGCGCGCCGTCCTGATCCGCGTCGCCCACCGAGATGGCGGCGTCGAGCCTTCCCGACATCGGGCACTTCCACACCACATTGCCGGAATGATCGATGACGCAAAGAGCGCGGCCAATGCCGGTGATGATTTCCAGGTCGGCGTCACCGTCCAGGTCGGCCAACACGGGACTCGCGCCCCGCCCGGATTCCCCAAACCGCCACTTCTCCGCCCCGGAATTATCGAGGCATACCAGGGGAATCTCTGTGCCGCCCAAGAGGACTTCCAGCGCGCCGTCGTTATCGAGGTCGCCCACGGCGGGACACAGTGTCCAGCCATGCGTTCCCTCATAGCGCCAGCGTTCAGAGCCGTCACCCTCAAGACAAACAACCAGGCCGTTGGCGTCGCCGGCGACCACCTCGCCCACTCCATCGCCGTCCATGTCGGCCACGACGGCGGCGGTGGTGCCCCATTCGACAGAGCCTGAGTGCTGCCATCCCCAGAGCTCCGCGCCCGTCGCCGCGTCGAGACAGACGAATCTCTCGCGTCGGCCGCCGACAATGACCTCGAGTTTCCCATCGCCCGTGATGTCCGCTACACTGGGCGCGAGGAAGAGCACGTCCCCGACATAGGTCTTCCATTTCTCCTTGCCCGTGCTATCCAGGGCCATCACATGCCCGTAGGTGGTAGCGATGAAGATCTCTTGCCGCCCATCCCCGTCGGCGTCGGCAATTGCGGGACTTGCATCGATGCTGGCATCTACCGGCTCTTCAGGAGGCGGGCATGTCCAGAGGCACTCGATGGCGCCGTGCGCCGGGCTGCCGAAGGCCGCCGCGCACAGGAGAACCAAGGCCATTACGCTATAGAAGTTGGACTTCGCCAAGGACATCCTCTGATCCTCCTGTTCTCAGAAAGCTACGAAGCCGACGGCACTGCCGGAGATCGCCGGCTACAAATTGTTCGCGTCGAAATAGGCGCGGATGGCGTCGGGCACCGGCGGAATGTCAACCGGCACGGCGCCGTTGCGCAAGCTATGGGCAGCCAGGAAACCCGCGGCCACGCTGTTGCGCGCGGCGATGGGCGAGGTCTGGATGCGGCCTCCCTCTCGAACGAATCGAACAAATTCGGCGACAATAAGGGTGTCGGCGCCGCCGTGTCCGCCGCTGCGGCCTGCGTCCGGTTTGGCGATGAAAAACTGCTGGTCCCCGTAGGGATTGTACTCGGCGCGTCGATCGTAGAGCCGAACAACGCACGAGCCGGGCGAGTCATTGAAATTCTCGATACGGCCATCCGTCCCGATAATGGTGTAGTTACGCCATCCGTCCGGTGTGAAGTGACACTGCTGATAGGAGCAAAAGACACCGTTGTCGAGCTTCATGAGCATCATGCTCAAGTCTTCCACGTCAATGACGGGATTGAGCTGCTTCTGTGAGAGGGGAGGCCAATTCTCCAGACGGAACGAGGCGTCCCCGCGCTCCGAAGGATCATGCCGATCCGTAATCTGATCGTAGAGCGTCAATCCGCCCATCGCCGTGACTTGGCTGGAGTATCCGCCGCATAGGAAGTGAAGAATGTCGATATCATGCGCGCCTTTTTGCAGCAGCAGGCTGGTCGAGTAGCGGCGGTCGGCGTGCCAGTCCTTGAAATACGCGTCGCCTCCGTAGGCGACAAAGTGGCGGCACCACCCTGCCTTGACCTCACCGATGGCGCCGGCGTCTATCAGCTCCTTCATCTTAAGGACAAAGGCCATATGGCGCATGTTATGGCCCACGTAGAGCTTGGCCTCATTCTTATACGCGGCCTTGAGAATCCTGTCGCACCCCTCGATGGTTATCGCCATGGGCTTTTCGAGGTAGACGGCCTTGCCCGCCTCAAGGGCGGCCACAGCCTGCTCTTCGTGGAGGAAGTCCGGCGAGGTTACAAAGACCGCGTCGATATCCTTCCGTGCGAGAAGCTCGCGATAGTCCTTGGTGACGAACGCATCCTCGCCGAAGCGTTCCTTGAACTCGTCAAGGGCCTGGTCCCTCACATCCATGCCCGCAACAACACACACGCCTTGCTCCGGATTGTGAGCGTGCCGGGCCAAGTGGCCCCGTCCGCCCGCGCCGATGACGCCAATTCGCAATTCACTGTTCTTCAAGTCACATTCCTCTTAGTTCGTAGCAATAGTCCGCCGGCCTCAGGACAATCCTCTCATGACGGGCTGGATTCTCGAAGTACGGCCCGCCGATGTCAAGTCACGCGGATGACACAAGAGATATCGGTACGGACTCGGGGAGCCGAGCCGTGGGCGTCCGGCGCTCCTTAGTTAGACTCCAGTGCCTTGCGTTCGTCACGTGCGACGTCGGCAAAACGCAGCAGAAGATCGCAGGCACTGCGCAAGGCCGTAGCATCCGCTCCGGACAGACGCACCGTCCTCTCTTGCATTTGGACAATGCCCTTGTGATCACTCCATAGAGCGTCGGAAATCACCGCCCCACCTCCTTCTGCCTCGCCCGAACGCTTATCGGTAAGCAAAATGGTCAGTCCATCATCCTTCGACGGAGTAGACGAGAGGCGCACGCCAGGGAGCGCCTCCGAAAGCGCGGCAAGTTGCACCTCTCCATCGAAACCGTCCGCCTCGGTAACCACGTGAACCACCAAGCCGGGCTGGGCCAATGCCTCGACAAGTTCCGCAGGCTTTTCCATCAGGCAATAGGCGCTCAAGTCGGGCGTTGGGAAATTCGCCCATGCGCCGAGCATTACCGCCTTCCATTGCCATTGATTCTCCGGCGTCGCGTCGCTGATGCCGAAGTTGAAGCCGCATGCGCCATCGGCGCCCCCGCGCCGGGCCGCCGTGATAGCGCGAATGAACTGCGTCGGCCGCGTCATGAAATCGCGCATAGGCAGGAACACCGCACGCTTCGCCCCGCAGTCCTTCCACCGGCGCATCATGTACTCGCACTGGTTGTATTCAATCCCGTAGTGAAATGGGAACACCGTCAAAACATCTCCGAGTCCTTGCACGATCGCCCCCATGAAAAGGTCATAGCTGTCTACAGGCTCGACATGCGCCACACTCGGGAATGGCGCATAGAACCACATGCCCACGTCGGGGGCATGAGACTTCAGGGCGTCCCGCACGCCGCGCCATTTGGCGCAAAAACACCGCGCCCAGTAGTCCACCTCCTCGTCGTGCGTGGCTTGACTCATGGACTTGCCGAATTCATCCGGGAATTCACATTTTGGCTCGACCCCACGCCAATAATAGTGGTCCTCATCCTGGCCGTGAGCATCGGGAATCTGCTCCTGCGTGCGCGGCGTCTCATAATACGTGCTGAAGTCAGGCGAGCCATCGCTGAAATGGCCGTGCCCGGCCAGCAGCATCTCCATGCCAAGGGCATGGCCGCGCGCGATGTACTTCGCGGTATCCTCAGGATCGCCGAGATTGGCGATAACAAGGTTGCATCCCCAATCTTTGAGCGTTTCCAAATCGGCCAGGGCCTCCGGGAAACCGGCGCGCAGGTTCAGTCCGCGCACCTTGGGCCGACTCAGATCCGCGGCAAGATCATCGATGCTGACGCGCCGCTCGCGAGATACCGGCGCAGTCTTGAGGCCTGTCGCTTGAAAGCGCCTGTAGTCGAGCGCCCAAATGTCATCTTTCGGTAGGCCTGCTTCAACGTGTTCCGGAACTGCGTCCAACACTTGAAGCGCGCACTCAAACGTCTTTGTCGAAGACGGGGGAAGCGTGCCAGCCTCGCACGAAATGGCCACGCGCCAACGATTCATCTCCGGCGTCACCTCATAGGTGAGGGTGGTTCCGCTGCCCGCGGCGAGCGCGTAACCGCGGTTCATTCCCTCGGAAAAGGCGTAGAATGCGCGTGCTTCGCCGGAAGCAGGCGCCTGCAAAGCCACGTACGTGTTTTCTTCCGCCGCCCCGAACCGGCTCCAGGAAAAGGACTCCTCGAACACGAAGGTAACGGTGACATCGCGCAGCTCGGCGTCTCCCGCGTTACGCAAGCGGGCGTGGATAGGCACATTCCCCTCCCCCTTACGGAGTACGAACACCTCCTCAATGGATAGTGGATTGTCCTCTTCGTAGGAGTCGTCCCCAACCGTGGTGATATCCTCGGGCGCTGCAATGCTGCGGTTAGAGATCTTCACGGCGAGCGCATCGCCGGATGGCGCCAACTCGACGCCACTGCGAGGCGTGAATCCGATGCTGTGCTCCCCGTCGGCGTCGGTGTAAGTGATTTCCACTTGCTGCGCCAGTTCAGCGGGCGAGTCGACGAAGGATAAGACACTTCGGATGGGTGAGTAAGGCATGGTGTAGTCGGCGAGATCTCGTCCAGGCACAATCCCGTAATGCAACTGGAATCTGTCATTGTCGAAGCGCGCGATACGGTGAATGGGCCGCGTCATCTCCGAGCCCGGTGCTCCCCACCAGCGCACAAGATACGTCTCGAAAGACACACCGGGGGCGGTGAGCCAATCATCCGCGATCGGCGGGCCGGCCCCCATAGAGAAGCCCAAAGCCACCGCCAATACCGACATCAATCCTCCGTCCATGAATCGCACCTCCTCACTGGTGAATGCAGCGTGAGTCCTGCTTGATAGGGACTGCGCCTGATGCCCGCAGGACTCGTGGAGCATGGCGCCCCGCCACGCTCATGAGCTTGTGTACCCGGCATTTGAGCAGAGTCATGGGGCGGACTTCAATGAATACGCCGGAATCCTGCCTTTTTCGCGGAGTCCGAGTTCCCCGACGTGTGACATGCGTGCGGAATGGCTTACACGTGGCTTTGCGCAGTTTCCATTGAAAAGATGGTGGGCCCGGCAGGATTCGAACCTGCGACCAACTGATTATGAGTCAGCGGCTCTACCGCTGAGCTACGGGCCCACGAGGCGGGCGGGGCGAGCCCCCAGGCATTACTGCTTGAGGCTCCATTCGACAAAGGACTTCAGTTCGCGCGAACGCGTGGGGTGGCGCATCTTGCGAAGCGCTTTGGCCTCTATCTGGCGTACGCGCTCCCTCGTCACGTTGAAAACGCTTCCGACCTCCTCGAGCGTGCGCGGATATCCATCGCCAAGGCCGAATCGAAGCCGGAGAACTTTCTCTTCGCGTTCGGTCAAGGAACTGAGCACATCGTCGAGTTTCTCCTGAAACACGCTGAAAGCCGTCGAATTGGCCGGACATTCCGCGCTCTTATCCTCGATGAAGTCGCCGAAGCTGCTGTCCCCGTCATCGCCGACGGGCGTCTCGAGACTGATCGCCTCTTGAGCGATCTTCAGGATGCTCCGAACCTTATCGGCAGACATCTGCATCTCTTCGGCTATTTCTTCAGGGGCCGGCTCACGGCCCAACTCCTGGACGAGGCGCCGGCTGGTGCGCAAGAGCTTGTTGATGGATTCGATCATGTGCACGGGGATACGGATCGTCCGCGCCTGATCGGCAATGGAGCGGGTAATCGCTTGGCGGATCCACCAAGTGGCGTACGTGCTGAATTTGTACCCGCGCTGGTACTCGAACTTATCGACGGCCTTCATCAGGCCGATATTGCCTTCCTGGATGAGGTCAAGGAAGGACATGCCCCGGTTTGTGTACTTCTTGCCGATACTGACAACGAGCCGGAGATTGGCCTCGACGAGTTCCATCTTAGCCTTGTAGATCTTTTCTTCCTTTTCCTTGATCTCGTCGATGAGCACGGTGATTTGATCCGCATCGAGACGCGCGTCAGACTCGATCTGATCGATCCTCCGCTGCGCGGCGAGCAGGCGGCGTTCGGCGTCCAGGATCATGTCCCTGTCCACTCCCAGCGTCTTCGCGGCCGACGCCGTACGACGCAGCTTCACGGCCATCGCGTGGATATCCTTGTCGGAGAAGCCCACTTCGCGCTCCGCCCGATCAATCTCGTCCCGCGCCGCCGCAATGCGGCGTTTGAGGCCCTTGATCTTCCGGGCGATCTTCATGATCTCCTTGGACTTGAGCTGGAACTCGCGGATAACATCGGCCTGCCCCGCCCTCAGCTCCCGAATACGACTCACGATATTGTGGCGACTCTTCTCCGAAAGGCCGGAGCGGCGCCCGCGCTTCTCCTGGACCTCGATCAGACGCTCAAGTTCACCGAGCTTCTCCATGAGTTCCGGCAGGCGTTTGACGAAGGCCCCTTGGTCCTTGGGCTCCTCGATATCGGTGACTTGGGCAAAGTTGAGTCGCCCCGCCAGGATGCGAGCCGCGAGCATCTGGATCTCTTTGAGCGTGTACGGCGTGTTCAACAGCAGGTCGCGGAGTTCGAATTCGGCGGCCTCAATCCGCTTGGCAATGGCCACCTCCTGATCCTTGGTGAGAAGCGGCACGCGCCCCATTTCGCGAAGATACATGCGGACAGGGTCATCGGCGCGTTCAAGGCGGGTCTGCGCGGCCTCTTTCCGGATTTGCGCCTTTCGGGCCAGATGCTCCTGCTGCTGCTGTATCTGCTGAGTTTCGGCGTCCACGCGGAACTCATCAACAACATCGACATCCATGTCGCTGAGAGTCACCATCACTTCGTCGATTTCTTCCGAAGTGGCGTCTGCGGGCAAGATATCGTTTAGCTCGTCATAGCTGAGTTTGCCCTTTTCCTTGGCAAGCTCCAAGACCTTCTGCTTGCCCGCTTCGTCAAGTCTTGATTTGTTCTTCGTGCCTACTGCCATGTTTGCCTCTGCCTAACTTGTTCCAATGTGATGTCTATGTCAGTTGAACGGGCCGCCCTCAGGCAGCGCCAATCTGCTCAATTTGTTGGCTTATGCTCATCTTCTCCGCGAGGAGCCGTGTGGCCTCTTTCAAGTCCTTACGGCGCTGGGCATCCTCAATCGCCCCTTGAACACGCTGGGCCTGGGCCTTGAGTGTTTCTTTCAGAAGGCTCGCCACGCGCTTGTTGGCAAGCGCCTCGGCCTTCTCAGGCTCAACGGGGGCCTGGTTCGACGCCAGGGCGTAGAGACGTCGAACGTCCGGGTCATCAGGCAGCTGGGGAGCGTGCGTGTCCTGGGCATCAAGAAGAACGCCTAGAAGATGCTCAACCGGCCCCGGCCGCAGCGTATAGCCTCCCAATGCGTCGCGGACCTGGTCGAAAAGCGGCTCGCTGTTAAGCAACACCGAGATAAACTCGGCGTCGTCCTTGGAAAACGCCTTCTTCTCGGCCTCAACCGCCTCCTTTGGCAACTTCGAGGATGAGTCAACCTTCGCAGTCCGGGCGAATTCAGAGCGGACAATGTGTTCCTGGAGGCCAAGCTCCCGGGCCGTCCGCTTCAGGTATTCATCTCGCCGAACGAGGTCATCGATGGCCCTGAGGATCGTGAAAATCTCCTTGGCAACGGCCGTGCGGCCTTCCACGGTGCGCGCCCGCTCCTCATTGCTCTTGACATAAAAACTCACGAAGTCGGGGGCCGCGTCCACAAGCGCCTGAAAGGCATCTTTTCCCTCAGCGCTAACGAACTCATCCGGGTCTTTGCCGTCAGGCAAGACCACGGCCCTCACATTCAGTCCCGCGGCCTTCAGTGTGGCCACCCCCCGCAGGGCCGCACGAACGCCCGCGGGATCTCCGTCGAACACAACCACCACTTCCGGCACGTAGCGCCGTACCAGCGCAGCTTGCTGGGATGTCAGCGCCGTACCGCATGACGCCACGACATTCTCGATCCCGGCATCGAAGCAACGGAGCAAATCGAAGTAGCCTTCAACGAGAATGGCGCGCTTCTGTTTGCGCATAGCATTCCGGGCCTCATCAAGCCCGTAGAGCACCCGGCCCTTCGTGTATACCAACGTCTCGGGCGAGTTGATGTATTTCACCTCACCGGAGCCCAAGTCCCTGCCGCCGAAAGCCACCGTGTTGCCCGAAACATCCCGAATCGGAAATACAACGCGGTGCCGAAGCAAGTCGTATAGCCC
Source organism: Candidatus Hydrogenedentota bacterium (assembly GCA_963674865.2). GTDB lineage: Bacteria > Hydrogenedentota > Hydrogenedentia > Hydrogenedentales > SLHB01. The sequence continues at coordinate 465,729 of CAXXYE010000008.1, read as the reverse complement.
GCCGCTCTTGCCGCGCTTCGCCAAGCCCGAAGCCTCGAGTATGGCATCGTTGAAGCCCTTGCGCCGGGCGGCATCGGTTAACGCGGACCAATCGTCGGGGGCATAGCCCAGGCCGAACCGCGTGACGGTTTCGGGCTCGAGCGTACGCGTCTTCAGGTATCGCCGCGCTTCGCCGCCCCGAAGCGGGTCGTCCAAGGTCTCTTGGTAGAAGCCGGCCGCAAACTTGCCCAGCTCCAGAAGCTGCTTGCGGCGGTATTCCTCGGCGTCATCTCGGGCGGTGAAAGCGGGCAGTCGGATGCCTGCGTGCTCGGCAAGTTTCTGCAATGCCTGCACGAAGGTAAGTCCCTCATATTCGCACAAGAACGTGATGGCGTCACCGCTCTTCTGGCAGCCGAAACAATAGAACATCTGCCTCTCGCGGTTGACGGAAAACGAGGGCGTCTTCTCCGGATGAAAGGGGCACAGCGCCTTCAAACGCCCCGCGCCCGAGGGCTTCAATTCAAGTTGGGCCCCAATCACCTCGACAATGTCGTTTGCGGCAAGGACTTCCGCAACAATCTCTCGGGAATACTTCGGCAATGGAACCATCTAACCCTTTGCGGTAGACACGCTCCGAGGCCGGTTTACTCGGGAGCACATAAACCCTTTGGCAACAGTGGGTTACGCCGCAGAACGGCTGCGTTAAGACAAACCTACCCGCCGACCTGTCAAATCTGACAAAATATACCAGACCCTGCCGCTCCTGTCAAGCGAACGCGGATGTAACCGACACGCCTCCTCTCAGGAGAAGGTTCTCGGACAAGGAAGGACGGCCCCCTCGGGGCCGCATAACGGCGGGGAGCTAATGCACTTCGACCCCGACCTTTGCCATGGCCTTGCGCAAGTCGTCTGGAGTAAGCGGTTTACGAAGGCACATCGCGGCGCCCAGCGCGATCACGCGGTTGGCCGCCTCGCCATCGTAATACCCCGTCATGGCGATCACGCGCGTCTTGGCGTGTTCGGGAGCCGATTTGATGCGGCGGCATACCTCGAATCCATCGACGCCCGGAAGGCGGAGATCTAGAAAGACGATGTCGGGCTTGAAGGAGGCCACCTGATGCCCCGCGTCGTAGCCGTCCATGGCAACCTCGACCCGAAACGGCGTGCTGGAGCGTTCGAGAAAGCGGCGAATCACCGAGACAACGGCCTTCTCATCGTCCACGATCAGCACCGACACTCCTGCGTTCTCCAGGTCGGCATGGATTGGGATACCGTTGTCACGAAGGAATTGCAGCAGGTCCTCTCGCCGAATTCTCCGATGTCCGCCGGGAGTTTTGAACACACGGATCCGCCCCGCCTCAGCCCACTTGCGGATGGTGTCCGCGGTGACATGGCAGTACTTGGCGACTTCCGAGGTGCTGAACGACTGCTTGGTTTCCATCGTCCTCCGTGACGCTGTGCCCTTATCTTCAGCAAGACCCACCGCGCGATATCCCTACGGGCGCACGCCCAGATCTTCGCCCCCCTAGGGAAAGCAGGAGAGACTCCACAACCCGTCCGCGCAGCGATGCACGATGGCAAAATGGAGCTGGAGAGGGGAATCGAACCCCTGACCCCATCATTACGAGTGATGTGCTCTACCGACTGAGCTACTCCAGCAATAATGGTGCCGAGGGGCAGAATTGAACTGCCGACACCCGGATTTTCAGTCCGGTGCTCTACCAACTGAGCTACCTCGGCACAGCGGCGCAACAATACAAGATATCGCTTTTTCAAGTCAAGTTCGTCACGCCGCTCGCCCGTGGTCGAGGTCACCAACGCGCGAGCCTGAAGCGTCAGGTTCTCAGGCAATTGCCGGATAACTCAGCAGTGCCATCTGGAGGCGTGGTCATCTTCCGAAAACGACCCGCCGGATGGGTGAGACCAGCCATTTCCACACTGTCTTTGTTTCCAATGACTTGCCGCGCGGCATAGTTGCGGCGGGCACGGGAGCTCTTGCAGTTACCTGCTGTTCGTGCTAGGCTTGTGAGCTGGTAGGGGGAATTCGCCCAGACGGGCTGCGAAAGTATGGGTAGTCAATTGCGCAAGCTTGAAGATCATATCGTTGTCGGTTGTCCCGCCATCCTTCATACCCAGCCCCGTATCAAGGACGGTCCCCGCCTCAAGGCGGTCATAAGGGGGTGGCTGGCTGGCTCATACGTCCTGCTGGATGTGTCCGACGAGGATGACGCGTCACTCACGCGCCACCAGGCCTGCGTCGTACGCTTCATTCACGAGGGCAAAGCGTGCGGCTTCCCCGCCGAAGTGCTCGAGTGCGGCAAACGGGCAAACACGCACTGCCAAGTGTCTTGGCCTGAGAGCGTTGAGGTAGTGACGTTCCGAAAGCATGAGCGCATAGCTATTGGCCTCAAGTGCACGGTTTCCGACGGTGACAATCCCTCCACCGAGGGACAGGTTCGCGACCTGAGCACGGGCGGGTGCGGCGTGCTGCTACCCACGGCCCGGGAAGAGGACACCACGCTCCAACTTTCGTTCCAGCTCCCCGACGGGGCCATCATAGACGGCCTTCCTTGCGTTGTCCGCCGCGTCAGGGCCATCGGGGAAGGTGTCTTGCACGGCTGCGAGTTCCAGCAGGCAGCGGCGGAGGTAGTCCAAGAAATCGAATTCTACATCTCGACTACCCTTGAACGGCTGCGACTTGAGGAACGCACGGAGCCCCGGGTGCTTTTTATCGAAGAGAACGGCTCACGGATTCAGGTACTCCGCCAGGAACTCGGCCAAAGGGGATACGACGTGGCTGTGGCATCGGGCATCATGGACGGCTTCTTCCGCATGCGGGTGGTGCGCCCTGACTTGCTGCTTGTCAACGAAACGCAGAAGGGCCTGAACGGGGCCGATCTGTGCCGCATTGTGAGAGAAACGCACGGCTTCGAGGCCCTCCCCATCTTCCTGTACGGTGAAGGGGAAAGCACCGGTGAAGACAAGACGGCGAAGAGCGGAGCCACGGGCTACTTCCCCACGATTTCGATGACGGAAGAAGTGATGCGGCAAATCGATGAGCTTGGGCTGGGCGCACAGGATACGGACGACGTCGACGACGCCGACGACGCCGAAAACGCGGCGGAGGTCACCGAGCCCCCTGCCAAGGAGGTGCCGGAAGACGCCTCCGAAGCCCCCCCCCGGAAAAGCTCCGACGAAAGTCCCCCCGAAGAATCCGAGTAATCGAAGCACTCAGAGCCAACGGTTCTCCCGGCCTTCCTCAGAAAACGCGAAGAGTTACGCAGGTGAGGTAGCTCGTCTCGGGCATCGCCATAAGCACCGGGTGATCGGGGGGCGCGCCCTGGACGGACAGAATCCAGGCCTGACGTTGAGCCGAGCGAGCGGCCCGCTTCAGGGCCTCCAGGAAGTCCGCGCCCGCTACGAGGTGAGAGCACGACGAGGAGATCAGGTAGCCCCCGGGCGCAACGGCTTTGATGGCCGCCTTATTGAGCGCACGGTAGAGCGTAAGCGCCTTGCCCTTCTGGCTGCGGGACTTCGCGAGGGGAGGCGGGTCCAGTATCACGATATCGTAGGGATCCGCATGCTCAAGTACGCCGGCGACATCCCCCCGCTCGAAAGTGCAGACACCGGTAAAGCCATTTCGCTCCACATTGCGGCGCGCATGGTCGATGGCCTGCGCGGAAGTATCGACACCCAGCACGTGCTTCGCTCCGGCAAGGGCCGCGCTGCAACTCCAGAGCCCCTCGTAGCAGTGCCCGTCCAGGACACGCGCGCCGCGTGCGTATCGCCTAAGGTCGAAGGCATTCCGGCGCTGGTCGAGATACATTCCTGTCTTCTGGCCCTGCTCAACGTCAACCGAGATCTGGAGTCCGTCCAGATCCACATCCACACTGGCTGCTTCCACTCCGAACCAGCGGCGCTGTCCGGCAATAGCCAGCCGTACGCTCTTCACACCATCACACGCCAGGAAGGCCTCCGCCAAGGCTTCGGCATGAGGCGTATAGAACGCGCACATAGATTGGGCCGACACCACCTCGCCATACCGGTCGGCCACGAGTCCCGGCAACCCGTCGCTCTCGCCGTGCAGCCATCGGTATGCCTCACCGCCGCACCTCTCATCTCGGAATTGCCGGGCGCGCTCAATCCGCTCGCGCAGGAACAATCCATCCACTGACTCCTGGTGCCGTGTGAGCATGCGGACAGCGATGCCCCCGGAGGCCTGATAGAACCCGCGGCCCACGAACCGCCCTTCGGCGGCGTAGAGGTCCGCGGGGCTTCCGTCGTCAAGCGCCGGTGCATCCTGCAACTCATTTCGATACGCCCAGAGGTGGCCGCGCAAGAGACGCCGCTCCTCCCCAGGCTTCAATGTGATTCTAATCATGCCGGGAAGTGTACCTTACTTGGCATGGCCGGCGCGATAGCAGCGATCGTACTGCCGGCCTACGGGCAGGAGCCCGGCCTGCCTCACTCCTCGCCTCGATCCGGAACGGCGAGGCTTGGTTGACTGAAAGGCCGACGTTCCGTATAATTCCCTTCGCCCAAGAGGCTCGGTGCGGCAGTGTCGCCCCGGTTCGTGGGGATGTAGCTCAGTTGGGAGAGCGCTTGTCTGGCAGACAAGAGGTCAGGGGTTCGATCCCCCTCATCTCCACCATATAAAGCAGAACATTCGGCTCCAATGGCCTGTGCATGCAGACGTTGGAGCCGATTTTCTTGATGTGATGGCCCAGACAGCAGGCTCGTCATTCACCCAGCCCTGCAACAGGCAGTCTGCTTCTAGACGCAAGGAATGCGTATGACCGCTCCGCTGCACTTTCAGGAGAACAGGCCGTTCACGATTGTTCAGTTTACCGACACGCATTGGATCAACGGGGAGCCGGAAGATCTTCAGACGCGCGTCCTCATGGCGGAGATCCTCGACGCAGAGAAGCCCGATCTCGCGGTGCTAACGGGAGACTTGATATTCGGCGATGCGGCCGCCGACCCTGCCGCCTCATGGCTGAATGCAGTAGAGCCCATCGTTGAGCGGAAGCTGCCTTGGGCGGCAACCTTTGGGAACCACGACGATGAGGGCGCGTTGAGCCGGGAAGGCCTCATGGCGTTGCAGCAAACCGTGCCGGGGTGCCTATCGGAACCGGGCCCCGAGAACGTGAACGGGGTGGGCAACTTCGCACTGCGGCTCTACGCATCTTCGGGCGAGCGGGTGGCGTGGCTCCTCTACTTCCTGGACGTCCCGACTCCCCCGCCGGACTCGGGGTGGGGCTGGATCCGCAAGGATCAGATTGCGTGGTACAAGGAAACGGCCCAGGCTATGCGGAAGTCCAATGCAGGCATCCAGCCCCCCGCATTGGCCTTCTTTCACGTGCCGTTGCCGGAGTATGAAGAGGTCTGGAATCATCACCCCTGCCGAGGCCACAATTATGAGGGCGTCGGCTGCCCTACCGTAAACTCGGGGTGTTTCGAGGCGTTCTGCGCGACGGGGGATGTGCGCGGCGTGTTCGTGGGACACGACCATGTCAACGATTACGAGGGCGAGCTGCGCGGCATTCGCCTCTGCTACGGACGCGGCTCAGGTTTCAGTTGCTACGGCAGGGAAGGCTTCAAACGGGGCGCCCGCGTAATCCGGCTCTGGGAAGGCAGTGCGGTTTTCGACACGTGGCTCCGGCTCGAAGGCAACGAACGAGTCTCGGAGCAGCCGCTTCACGACCCTCTTTCCGAGCCAGTGCCGGACAACCACGAGGACGTTCCCCTCTCCTGAGCCGGCCGAGCGCGGCACAATTGGCAACTCGGCCACCGGGCGCTATACTGAATGCGCAGTCTCAATCCAACTTGAGAGGGGTGCGCGCCATGAAGAGGAGCATCGTCTTTGGCATTTTGCTGGCGTGCTTCGTAGCGATGTCGGCGGGGGCACAGACGGGAACCCGCGAAGAGCTCATGGCCAGGCACGTCGCAGATGAGGCGGGGATGACGCGGGGCGTGTGTGTGGTACTGGGGGCCGGGGATGGTTCATTCCCCGAGGCGATGGTGCGTTGCACCAGCTTCTTCGTGCATGTGCTGGACCCGGATGGGGCACGGGTGGCCCTTGCCCGGGAGCGCGTGGATAAGGACGAACAATACCTGCGCCGCGTTGCCGTCGACCGAGAGGCATTCAGCCGCCTGCCGCATATTGACAACATGGCCGACCTCGTTGTGGCGACGGATCTCACGGCATCCACCGTCGCGGCCTTGCCGCCGGCCGCGGAAGTGCTGCGCGTCCTCCGCCCGCGCGGGAAGGCCATCCTGGTGGGCGAGCCGGGAGCATCGCACAAACTCCGCGAAGCCTTGACGGCATGGCTGGAGGCCGGGGGCGTCGAGGAGTCCAGTCGCCGGAAGAGCCCCTTCGGGTGGCGGGTGAAAGTAACGAAACCCGCGCGGGCAGGCGTGGACAACTGGAGTCATTGGGAGCACGGCCCGGACAATAATCCCGTTTCAATGGACACCGTAATTCGGGCGCCGTACGCAACGCAGTGGCTGGCCGAGCCCTACTACATTGCGATGCCGGCGGTGACGACAGCGGCGGGCGGAAGGCTCTTCATCGCTATGGGACACATCGCCCACCATGAACGTGAGGAGCCGTGGCTCAACACGCTGATGGCCCGCAACGCATACAACGGCCAGCCCCTTTGGCAAATGAAGCTGCCCGACGGCTACATGGCGCACCGCTCGGCCTACGTGGCCACGGATGAGATCTTCTATCTGATAGACCTCGACGGCAAAGGCTGCCGCATGCTGGCGCCGGAAACCGGTGCCGACCTCGGCCAGATCCGAATCGCGGAGCACCCAGGCAAATGGAAGTGGATCGCGATGTCGGGGAACACCCTATACGCCCTCATAGGAAAGAAGAAGGACCCCGCGGAAACGACTGTTGTACGCAGCCCCTATTCCCATTGGAGCTGGGGCGAACTCAGCAAAGGGTACTACGAAGAGCGCGTGCCGTGGGGCTTTGGCGAAGCGCTGGTGGCGTACAACCTGGAAGAGAAGAAGGTTCGCTGGGCGCATGAAGAGGCAGCGGAGATTGACTCCAGGGCGCTGGCCGTCGGCGACGGCGATGTGTTCTTCTATGCGCCCGACGCCCGGATAGGCCGCCGCAACGGCCGTTCCGGCAAACTTGTTTGGCAAAACACCGACGCGGAATTACGCTCGCTCATCGAGGAGCCCGGCCGGGGGCTCGGCTCGACGCCGGGATTCCGCTCGACATGCTATGCGCTGTACACGCCGGGCGTGCTCCTCTTCGAGGCGCAAACGCACATGAATGTCGTCGCCCTTTCCACGGAAGACGGGCGTTTTCTATGGAAGCGCAAGAAGACAACCAACAATCCCAACATGCTCTATCTCGACGGGCGGGTGTTCGTGGGCATAGGGCCGGGCGGCAGCACCCTCGCTGTGGATCCGAAGACGGGCGAAACCATCCAAGACCTCGGCTTTATGAAGCGCTCGTGCGCCCGGCTTACGGCGACTCCGGACTCCTTGTTCTGCCGAGGCAACCCCGAGGGGTTGACGCGCTACGACCGCGCTACGGGCGATATCTCCTTCAACGGAGCTTTTCGACCTTCGTGCAACGACGGCCTCATCGCGGCCAACGGACTCGCGTACCTGGGCCCGTGGCTCTGCGACTGCAATCTCCAACTGATGGGAACGATTGCGCTGTGTTCGGCGAGCAGCGCGTCCCTTCCCGCGGAAGATGACGAAGCGGGCCGGTTGGAGCGCACGGGCGCCCTATTAGCCGAACCATGCCTGGAAGAAACCGACGCAGACTGGCCAGCGTATCGCGGGAGTGCGGAGCATACGGGGAGTGTCCCCGTATCGCTGCCGGAACAGCTCACCCAGATCTGGTCGTTCGAGCCGGCGCAAACCTGTATACCCACGCCCGCGACCTCCGCGGGTGGCATGCTCTTCCTGGCCGGTACCGACGGCAAGGTACACGCCCTCGATGCAGGCACGGGCCTTCAACACTGGACGTATCAAACGGGCGGGCCCGTTCTTGCCTCGCCCACCATCGCCGGCGGGCGCGTCTACGTTGGATCCGGCGATGGCTGGCTCTACGCCCTGGATGCGGCAAACGGGGAACTCCTCTGGCGGTTCCGGGCCGCGCCGGCCGAGCGCAAGATGATGGTTTACGGCGCGCTGTGCTCGACGTGGCCTGTCAACAGCGGCGTGCTGGTCGAAGACGGCGTGGCCTACGTGGCCGCCGGGATCATCGATTATGACGGGACCTTCCTCTATGCGCTGGACGCGGCAACAGGCGAAGTGAAATGGCGAAACGGCGACTCGGGCCATCTGGACACGGACTTAAGGAAGGGCGTATCGGCCCAAGGATACCTCACCGCCGCTGATGCACGGTTATGGATGGCCGGCGGCAACGTCATCTCGCCGGCGGTCTACGATCTGGGAACGGGGGGATACGTGGGACTCCCGGTGAAGGATGGGTCGCCCCAAACCAACCGAGGCGAGGAAATTGGCGTACTTCGCGGCAATTTCCTCATCTACGGCGGACGCCTCCGCTATTCGGCCCTCAAGAGCGTAGTGAATCCGGGAGTCTTCACGCTTGGCAGGATGGCCGGCACGCGAGTGGACAAATCCATAACGTTGAGCACGGGCAAAATACCTCCCGTCTGGAACGAGGATCTCGTAGTGTTCGTGAACGGCCGCCGCGTGCCGCCCGAATGCCATCTCGTGGACAACATACTGGTTCATTTCAGGCGCGGCCTCCCAGACGAGCGCCCCGTGGCGATGTGGAAAGCGCCCCTGCCCGCGGACAGCGACGTGGTGTCGCTTGCCCTGGGCGCAAATCAAGTCGTGGCTGTATACGAGGCCGCCGACTTCCGCAGCCTGCACGAGCGCTTCGCCGTTTGCGGACTCGACCTCAAGAGCGGCGCCATCCTGTGGCAGTGCGACCTGCCGGCGCCGGCGCTCCCGGGCGGCCTTCTCATCGACAGGGACGGGCGGGTAATTGTCACGCTGGCCGACGGGAGTCTGGTTTGCTGCGGCGGCGGCGCCGCCCTGCGCGAGCACATTGAGACACTCAGCGCGGCGGCCTTGACAGCGGAACGTCGAGAGGCGGCGCTCCGGCCCCTCAAGCGTCTCCTTGCAACCGTTCACGGCTCAAAGAACCGCGGCCTGCTGATCGCCAACCTCCGGAAACTCGGCGTCGAGGTGGGGCAAGACGCCGCGCGTGCGGGCTGCATCGTCCGCTGGCGCTTGATCGGGCCGTTCCCCTGGGACTACTACTTGAACTCGTTGGACGCCGCCTTTCTCGGCGAGCCCAACGTGGACGTGAACAAGTCCTGCACGCTCGGAGAGCGAACGCTCAACTGGCGCGAATACCTTACCCGAACTCCCGAACGGGCAAGTGGAACTCGTCCGCATCTTCGGCCCGTGCAGCAGCGACGCAGTGTATGCCTATGCCGAAGTGGATCTGCCCGAAGCCGGAGACTTCCTGCTGAAGGTCGGAAGCAATGACGGCTTCAAGTGCTGGTTCAACGGTGAAGAAGTGGGCCGGTTCGACGGCGGCCGCGTATACGCGCCCGATCAAGACGTGCTCGAAGTGCATGGCCGAAGGGGCGTCAACACCGTTCTGCTCAAGATTTCCCAAATGGGCGGAGGTTGGAGTTTCGGGCGCCCGCTTGACGGCCGCCGACGGCACGCCCATCGACCTGCGTGAGCGCCGCGAGGCAGTGATTCTTCCTGCGCCCGCATTCGGTTCACTGTAAGAAAGGCATTGGACGCGGGCCCTACCAATCATGTGTAGGGCCGGGATCTTCCGGGGAGCACTATGAACGCTAATATTCGCCTTGCACTCATTGTCGTTTTCTTCGTTGTGGTCGCGGCCTTGCTCTGGCACCTGCTCCGGACAGAGCAAGCCGGAGAGAACAGCGAATCGCGGCCGCCGGGGGAAAAGCGCCCCGTCCAGACATCAGCCGACGAATCGGCCGATCGCCACGGCGGCTCGTCGACGATTGCGGAACGCCTTGAGGAGAGTGGGCCGCGAGGGGACTACATCAAGCCGCAGAGAAGATCGCGCCGGATCGAGCGCGGTGAAGGCGTGATTCGCGGGACGGTTACCACGGCCGAGACGGGCGAACCGGTGGGGGGCGCGTCCATCACCATGGCACGTTTCGAGGATCGCGGCTATCCCATGCCGGTGGAGGACGCGAAGGAACTGACCACGGAGACGGACGCCCAAGGAAGGTACGCCATTGAAGAGCTTCCGTGGGCGGAATATGGGATACGCGCCGCGAAGGGCGGACTCTATGCCGTCCGCTCAGGCCGCGTCAGCCCGGATAGGCCCCTCAAGACAGTGGACTTGAAGATGCAGCCGGCGGACGAGATCGCCGGGCGGGTGGTCGACGGAGCGGGCGAATCCGTCCCCCAGGTGAAGCTCTTCCCCTACCAACGGCAGGGCGAGGACAAGGCCTTCATAGCGGAATGGGCGACGGCGATGGTGGAAAGGACGGATGAGGCGGGCCATTTCCGGTTCGCCCATCTCTGGATGGGCGGGTGGCGTATCCTCGCGAAGGCGGAGGGCTACGCGACGCTGATTACGGAGTACATCCCCGTAGGCACAACGGATGCGGAACTCGTCATGGGCCATGGAGGAGGCGTCCGCGGCGTGGTTGTCGAGCAGGGCTCGGGAGAGCCCGTGGGCGGCGTGAAGGTGGTGGTCGTATCCGACCTCGAACACGACCGCCGTGCCGCAGAGACGGACACCTCGGGAGCGTTCGCCATCACCTCACTTCGGCCCGCGGACTATACGCTCACGGTGGATGACGCCCACCTGGCGGCAGTCGGAGGGGCCGTGACATTCCGCGTTGTCGAGGGCCAGCAGACATCCGGTGTCCGCGTGGAGGTGGCCGGGGCGGCCGCCATCACGGGACGCGTATACGATCTCCACACGCAGGAAGGCATCGGCGGTGTAGTGATCGCGGCGCAGCCGGATGGGCATCCCGCCCAACGGCGCGACAGTGAACCGTCTGCGGCGTCGGGCGAATACATAATCGAAGGCTTGGCGGAAGGCAGATACGAAGTCGCGCGTCAACCTAAAGCAGGCATGCTGGATCCGCAGCCTGGAGAAGGGCAATTTGTATCGGTAGCTCTTGGATCCGTGCTCGATGGCGTGGATTTCGGGGTATCTCTGGGAGTCGGCGCCACCGGCCGGGTGATCGACGAGGACGGCCGCGGCATCGCGGGCGCGCTGGTAATCGCGAGAACGGGATATCGGGGGCGGCGGAGCGAGGCGACGAGCGGACGTGAGGGCCGCTTCGCCGTGACGGGCTTCACCGAAGGTGATCAGGCCTACCTCCGCGCCACAAAGGGAACGCTTACCTCCGCGCCGGCGGGCCCGTTCGCCCTGAACGCGGAAGGGGTGTCCGACATCGAGATCGTGGTTACGGCCGAGGGGGCCATCTCCGGGAGCGTGGTCGACACGGCGGGAAGGCCCGTCAAGGAGGCCGTCGTATTCCCCCGTCCGGCGAGCAGCAAGAGTTTCCTCGGCCTCGTGCAAGTCGAGGTGGACGCAAGCGGCGCTTTCGAGATCGCGGGCCTGTATGGCGGCGCGTTCAGCCTCGCTGCGCGCGCGCCCGGATACGCGGCCAGGAGCGTGGACGTCGCCCTTGAGGCGGGCGAACACCTTACAGGCATAGAGATCGTGCTCGAAGGAAGCGAAGGCCTATCGATTTCGGGCCGGGTGAGCGACGCGGAAGGCAAGGGCATCCGCGACGCATCCGTCTCGGCGGGCGCCGAAGAAAGCCAAGGCAGGGCTACAACGGACGCTTCAGGCAGTTACCGGATAGCCGGATTGGCCGCCGGGCCGCACCAGGTTATCGCACGGCACGGCGATTTTGGCGAACAGAATCGTGACAACGTCCGGGCAGGAGCGACGGGCGTTGACTTCGTCCTCGTCAAGCGCGGCATCATCGAAGGCCGTGTGGTCGATGCGCGGAGCAAGCGGCCCGTTTCCGTCTTCGAGATTGGCGCGGTACGTGTCGGGCCCGCCCTCCTCCCGTCGGCGGACATTGAGGCCACGTCAAGAGGGTGGGTTCAGCCGCAACTCGTCCGCGTACACGACGAGGAGGGGCGGTTTCGGCTCGCAGGGCAGGAGGCCGGCGCCATACTCATCGAGGTCCACGCGGAGGGATACGCGCCGGGGATGCATCAGGTTACTAACTTACGCGATGGTGAGATCATCGCGAATGTGGCTATCGCGCTTGAGCCGGGCCGCGTTGTGGAGGGCACTGTGACGGATGCTTCCCGCAAGCCGGTACCCGGCGCCATGATCTTCATAGGCGACCTGCCCCCCGAGAACCTGCGCCGCCGGAGCCAAGCGGACGCGTCGACGGACGCAGCCGGCGCGTTTCGCGTGTCGACGCTGGCCGCTCTCGACGACCGCCTAACCGTCTATCATCCCGCGTACACGCCCGCGACGGTGGCGTTGCACACAAACCTGAACCAAGAGCGTGTAACCGTCGTGCTTAGTTTGGGCGGCGCCGTCGAGGGCACGGTGCGCTTGGGGGGCGAGCCGCTCAGCGGGGCGATTGTACGAATCGAGCAAAGCGCCGCCTCGCCCCAGGCACACAGCGCGAACCCGAGGACAGATGCCAATGGATTCTACCGCCTCGCCGGCTGAGCGCCGGGACTATCCAACTCTATGTAGCCGTCACAGACGCGCGGGAAAGCTATTTCCAAGGCCCCCGATGGGCCGTCATCGAGCACGGGCAGACCACCATTGTTGACGTCGACCTTCCCGTACTGGACGCCACCATCGAGGGAACGGTGTTCGGTGACGGCAAGCCGGTATCGAGCGGACATGTCAGGGCGTGGCCGGTTGACGAGCAGCAAGAGGGATCCCACTTCTCCACCCCCATCCTCCAAAATGGCACCTACCGCATCGAGGGCCTCCCTACAGGCCTGCTCGAAGTGCGCGTTGAGGGTCGCCTGGCCACCGGCGGCTACCGCTGGAGCATCCTGACGGTGGAGACGCGCAGTGGCCGGCCGGTACGACTCGACGTGGACCTCTTGGAAGCGGGCGCAGCGGCGGGAAGGGTAACTGGACTGCAGGTCGGCGATGCCGCTACCGTCTCTGCTTTGCCGAGTCCCGGAGGGAGCCTGCCGGCGAACATCGATAGGATGGGCGAGCTCGAGCACGCAGGCGTTGGCGCCGCCCAAGTATCTGACGACGGCCGCTTTCGCCTCGACGGATTGATGCCGGGCACATACACGGTGGTGCTCACCGTGTCAAGGGGCGGTTCGGCGTTCAATGAACACCCCTCGTCCAACACTGACTTCCATGATTCCCGGGTCGTCACCATCGAGCCATCGAGCGAAACTCAGGTGGACTTCCAGGTCCCGTGATGGAGAATCAGGCCCTCTCGATTGTTTTCTCGCAAGAACACCGTCCTTTCGCCGTTTTTCTGTAGAATTCGCGCCGCGGGGGGCGTAGGATCCGGGCGTTTCAATGACATGCGGCCTTACTTGCACGGGGAAAGAGATCATGGACTTGGAGAAAAGCAAGGCATTATTCAGCAACCCACCGATGGACCACCGCCCGGCGCCGTTCTGGTTTTGGAATGACCGGCTGGACCCCGAGCGGTTGGTATGGCAATACGACCTGATGCTCGACGCGGGCATGGGCGGCGCGGTGATGCACGCGCGCGGCGGCCTGGATCCCGAGGAGTATTTGGACGAGCGGTGGTTCGCCGGCGTGAAAGCCGTGGTAGAACACGCCCGCGAGCGGGGTGGTTGCGCGTGGATCTACGATGAACTGGGCTGGCCCTCCGGCTCGGCAGGCGGCCGCTTGCCGCGCATGTACCCCGAACTCCGCCTCGTGCATTTGCACATGGACGACGTCATCGTAGGTGAGACGCCGCTGGACGGGATTGACCTGGAGGCCGTCGTCGCCGCGTTCCACGTCACGCGTACGGATATCAATCACGGTTTCCAACGACGGCATGACAAGAGCGCGCTGCTCCAGCCGGATCGGATCGGCTACGAAGCCATAAGCCTGCCCTTCGACCCGGCGGCATGGGCGGGCAAACGCGTGCTGCTTTTCCGGCCGGTGGTATCCGGAGCGCTGAACTACCTCGATCCGAAGGCGACGGCGAAGTTCCTCGAACTCACGCATGAGGAATATTACCGCAGGTTCAAGGAGTTCTTCGGCACGACCATCACGCACACGTTCATGGACGAGGCCGGCATGATGCCTCCCGCCGCGTCGCTGCCTTGGGAATACCGCTTCGCCGAGACCTTCGAGCAGCGCCGTGGCTACTCCCTGCTCCCCCATCTCCCTGCGCTGTTTTTCGAGGTGCCGGGACATGAGGCTATTCGCTACGACTTCTGGTCGTTGGCCACGGAACTATTTCGCGAAGGCTTCGGCGTCCCGATGCATGCGTGGCATGAGGCGCACGATGTCGCCTACTCGGGCCACTATCTGTGCGAGGCGACGCTCAAGGAAGCCACCCGGCAGACGGGCGGCGTCATGCCGCTGTACGAGTTCCAGGGCCTGCCGGGCATCGACATCCTCGGCAACGACTTCTACAGCCGCCGCTTCGAGCAAGAGGCCTACAGCTACTACGTCGTCACCATTAAGCAGGCGTCCTCGGTGAACCACCAGTTGGCTAAGGGCGGCCTTCTCAGCGAGAGCTACGGCGTGGGCGGGCACGCGATGGGGCCCGAGGCGATGCAGACGGCGACGAACTTCCAGATGGCCCTTGGCGTGACGCATATCTGCCAGCACGCGCCCTTCTACAGCATCCGCGCCGAGCGCAAGTTGGATTGCCCACCGTTCATCGACTGGCACGAGCCGTACTGGAAGTTCGTCAAGAAGCACTTCGACGCCATCAGCCGAACGGGATGGCTGTTGAATCAAGGCGAGCATCAATGCGATGTGCTGCTCCTGCATCCTATGTCGAGCATGCACGCCACCTACAGGCACTACCGTGTTCGCGAGGAGAACAAGGCGGAGAATTACCTCTTCGACGCCGACATGCCTTTCGAACTGGTGGACAAACACTTCACGCGCCTGTCGGTGGCGCTCCTCGACGCCCAGATCGATCACGACTATGGCGACGAGGAACTCATGGCCCGCCACGGCGCGGTTGAGGGCGCAGGACTCCGCATCGGAGTCAAGAGCTATCCGCTCGTGGTGCTCCCGGCTCTGGTGAACTTACGCTCCAGCACGCTCGAATTGCTGCGACGCTTCGCGGAGGCGGGCGGGCAAATCATCGTCGTCGGCTCAGCCCCGCGCCTGCTCGACGGCCGGCCTTCGGAAGAGCCGCGCAAGCTGCTCGACGAGCATGCCCTGCGAATCACGGACGGCGTGGACATGTTTGACTATGGCCTAGCCGTGGCGGAACTCACCGCGCGCGGCGCGCGTGTCGTCACGTTGAAGACGGATGACGACGATGTGCCGGCCATCAAGGCGCAGCGGCGAACCTGGGACGGGCGGGAGATCCTGTACCTGGCAAACGTGTCCCGGGAGGCAACAAAGGCGCGGATGACATGCACGTTCGGTGTCACCGGGCGGTTGGAAGCGTGGGACACCTCAACCGGCGCAACATGGCCGCTTGCCCCGTGTACCGCGGGAGAGGAGATAACGCTGGATCTCGACTGGGAGCCACGGGCGGCGAAAACGCTGGTGGCCGTGCCCGGCGAAGTGGAAATCACGCCCCAGCGTCGGGCGGAACCGGCGAAGAGGATCTCGCCGGAATGGGCCGGGACGCGCACCGAGCCCAACGTGCTGGTCTTGGACGAATGCCGGATCATCGAGGCAGGGCGGCCGAGCGCTCTGCTATCCATCACCCAGGCCCGTGACGTGCTCGCCGAGCGGCTTGAGAAGGATGGGCAGGCGGCGGAGATGGTGACGCAGTACGTTGTCCGCATCGCGGACGGCGACGCGCCCGTGGAAGGGCTTGAACTGGCCCTGGAACTGACTGAAGGCGCCGCCCTAAAACTCAATGGAGAGGAAATCGAGCCGGCGCGCGCCGGCTGGATGCTCGACCCGGCGATTGAGCGCGTGGCCCTGCCGCCGCTGCGGCGCGGGGAAAACGCCATCGAGGTCAAGGCCCGCTACGCGCAGGCCACCCACCTCCAAAGCCCTTGGCTGTTGGGTGCTTTCGACGTGGATGCGGTAAAGAACCCCGACTTCACCATCGAACCCAAGGAAAGCGCGGTCCCGCTCGGCACCTGGCCCGAGGTCGGACTGCCCTTCTACTCGGGCACCGTTACGTATCGCGCGGAGGTCGAGTTGGACGAAGTTCCCGAGGACGGCGGCGTCATGCTCGAGATGCCTGGGCTTGCGGGCTCGGCGGAGATCCGCGTCAACGGCGCCACCGTCGACCACGTGCTTTGGCCGCCCTATGCGTGCGAGATCACAAAGGCCGTCAAGCCTGGAAAAAATGTAGTCGAAGTTGAGGTCGCCAACACGCTCCGAAATCTCCTGGGGCCGCATTACGAGCCTCGGGAGAAGATCATGACAGGGATGAGCAACCAGAGCTACGCGGGCGTTGCGGGCGAACAAAAGTTGTTCTGGGATTATGGCTTGCTCTCGGCGCCTGAGATCGTCATTCTACAGTAGTCAAACAAGGCATAAGGCAAACCGGGTGAAAACCGACGGGGGTGTGCTATGACTTGGATTGTGCTGGCCTGTTTTCCCTTGGTTCTGGCTGGGGCGGGTGGCGATACGCCGGATCCGCATGGGCGCTTCGGACTCGTCCACGGCGAACCGGAATTCATCGTCGAGCTGGGCGTGACGTGGAATAGGCACGATTTCACGTGGTCCGGGATCGAGCGCGAGAAGGGTGTGTTCGATTTCGGCGAATATCCCGCGCGCGTGGACAAGTCCAACACGCTCGGCGTCAAGCTCCTGCCCATTCTCGACTACAATCCCGCGTGGGATCCGGATGTCTCGCCCGCCGATGACGAAACGCTCGACTACTGGGTGCGCTACGTCCAGCGGACGGTGGCGGAGTTCAAAGGCAGGCTGACGCACTACCAGGTGTGGAATGAGCCGAACTATGGCTTCTGGAAGCCGGACAAGAATCCCCGCGATTACGCCGAACTCCTGCGCCGATCCTACCTGGCCGCGAAGGCCGTCGATCCGACGGCGCAGATCATCGGCGTCAACTGCTCGGGAATCGACCTCGATTTCACGGAGAAAGTCTTCCGCTACGGCGGCCTCCAATACTGCGACATTCTGGCCTACCAGCCTTACCGGATTGCGCCGGAGGTCGGCCAGTTCGAAGAAATGGCCGCGCTGCGGAAACTGGTGTCGCGCTACGGCGAGCAGAAGCCCATCTGGTTCACGGAGATGGGTTGGGGCTCCCATCATTTCCCCTTCAAGGACTCCGAGGACTTCCACGCCGAGCGCCCGGGGCGGCGGCTGGCGGCATTCCTGGTTCGGTACATGACGATCATCCAGGCTACGGGCGTGGACAAGGTGTTCTGGTTCTCGCAGGCGTCGGAAGGCAGCGGCCTGATGACGTATCCAAAACATGAGAAACGCCGCGTGTTCTACGCCTACCAACATTTCCTTGACGCAGTAGCCGACTACGACGAACTCCGCGAGGTCATCCCCCATGATCGATTCGGCGTGTACGCCTATCTGTTTCGGTGCCCCGAGGAGGACGTGCTGGTGGCGTGGAGCGTCTGCGGCCCGCAGGTGGCCGCGGATATCAAAGACATCGATAAAGCCCGCGAGGCCAGGGATATTCTCGGCGAGTCCATTCCGGTTCCCGGCAACGCGCGAGTCGAGCTGTCCGGCGAGCCGATGTACTTCTTCTTTGACAAGGCCCCCGCGGACTTGCTCGGCCAGACGGCGCTCCAAGTATCCCCCTCGCGCATAGAACTCGCGCCGGGCGAATCCAAAGAGGTCACGCTCCGCTGGCAGCCCGCCGGGGAGGCCGCGCCGGAATGCACCGTGGCTATCCATCCGGCGCACGGTGTACGAGCCCGGCCGCGCAAGTTGACGCTGACGCCGGGCGAGGAGGCGTCATTCACCCTCACGGCCCGCAAGGGCGCTGAGGTATCGCGCGGGACTTGTGTCTTGGAGTGCTCTCAGGCCGAGACGAGTGCATTCGAGGTGGACGTCACGCCCCGGCGCCAGTGGCTCTACCAAAGCGATCCTGAAACATGCTACCTCACGCCGTCCCTGCTGACGGACACCGATGGGAGCCAATCGCTCCTCGTGGCGGCGTATAACGCGCCGGAGCTGATCTGCCTGTCGCCAAGCGGCGACTTGCGATGGAAATACGAGGCTGGATCGGAGATATACCATAGCGTCGCCGTGGGCGATATTCAGGGCGATGACCGGCCGGAGATTGTGGCCGCCATGCCTCGGTTGCACAAGATCATCGCCTTGTCAGCCGACGGCGTGCTGCTGTGGCGGGCGAAACTCGAAGGCGAGCCCTTCGAGGACGGCCCAAGCTGGCATTGGACGCGCCCGCAACTCGCCGACCTCGATGACGACGGCTTGGACGAGATTCTCTACGCCGACTACCACGGCCAGGTGACGGCGCTGTCCGGCGCGGGCGATACACTGTGGTGCAAGAAGGTGTCGGAGCACCGATGCGACCGGCCGGTCTTTGTGGGCGACATCCTCGGCGATGGACGTGAAGAAATACTCGTCGGCGATTTCGAGGGCACGCTGCGCTGCCTCTCCGCTGACGGCGAAGTCCTCTGGACGGCCGACGCGGGATCGAATATCATCGCCGCGCCCGTGGCGATCCGAATGCAGCTCGACGAGCCCCCGCTGGTATTAGCCGGCACGCATGACGAGAAGGCGGCTTGCTTCTCGAACAAGGGCCTTCCGCTGTGGACAACCGACGTGGACGGGACAATGGACCTCGGGAGTGGATTCGTCCCCCGGCCCGTGATGGGCCGAGATACCGCCGGGGAGGCCGTGCCGCTGATCATCGCGTCAACGCGCAATCACGAGGTCTTGGCGTTGGATCGCGGCGGGAATATCGTCTGGCGTGCGGAGGTCGGCGCACAGATCCGCTCCATTCCCGCCGTGGGTGATATCAACGGCGATGGCGTAGAGGAGATCCTGTTCGGCGCGGCGGATTGGCGCCTACACGGCCTGGACGCTAACGGGGATGAGTGGATTAAGGTCGATGTCGGCGCTCGCGTGGATGCCGCTCCCCTGCTCACGGACCTCGATGGCGACGGCCTGAATGACGTCGTCCTGCCGGTACGAGGTGGGCGCGTCATGGCCTTCTCGGCAGGCCGTCAGTAGACGCAATCCCTAGCGGCTTCGGCGTAGGCCTTCAGGTTCTCGACAGGTGCGTCGAAGAAGTGATCCGAAGCGGACATGATGTACCCGCCGTCGACGCCAAATCCCTCGAAAAGCCGACGGACCTCAGCGCGGGCCTGCTCCGGTGAGCCGGTGGTGAGGACATTGAACTGATCCATCCCGCCGATCATGGCCACTTTGCCGGCATACGCCTCCCGCACGGCGGCCGGCGTCGTGATGTTGCCGCCCGTTCCCGGGGGCGATAGCGTTTCAGAGGCGTCCGCCTCGTTCTGGGCGATCAAGCTGAGAATCCGCATCATCCCGCCGCAGGTGTGGTACGTCACCAACAGGCCGCAATCGTGCACGGCCTGGTGCATTTCGCGATCGTAGGGCAAGCAGAACTCGCGGTGGATGTCGGGCGAGATGACGGTGTCGCTCGAAGACCCGCCGCCCGTCTCGATCACGTCGAACTTGGCGCCTTTCAAGGATTCCTCAATGAATCGCAGCTTCTTCTCGAGCAGAATCTTCATGAAGCGATGTACCCAATCGGGATTCTCGAGCGTCTCGATGATGAGCTCCTGGATATCGATGAGGCACGCGGCGTGCTGCCAGCATCCGGCCTGATCGCCCCAGACGAATCCTCGTAGGATGCCCGCGTCGCCGACCTCGTCGTAGGCCGCGGCGACGTTCTTCTTGTCGAGCTTCGCCACCGGCATGTACTTCTCGATGAGGTCGAGGTCCTCATGGCGCTTAACCAGGTACTCGGTGATCCACGTGGTGGTAAGGTTGCCCCCGGTCTTGTAGGTAAGCGTGCCTTCGGGCGTCTCGATAGTGTGGTTCAGGAGCTTGTTTGTCGGCGTCGGATCGACCACCTCGATAGTCTCGCGCCACTCCGGCGTGCTGACGATGTACTGCTCAGCGTTGGGAATCCAAAACTGCCCCATGGCCTCGAAGTACTGCATCGCGGCGTCCATGCCCGTCTGCCGGAACGCCGTCAGCGGGTCGACGCCGCCCATGTAGGTGTCGAGATGATACTGTTGCCACTGGTGAATCGTTGCAGGCAGGCGGTCGGGCTTCTCCCGATCCAGCGCCCGCATCATGCGTTCTTTCGACGTCATCGCTTCGCTCCTCCCCTGCGGCCAGAGTCCGCGGCAGCTACAGAAGCACCTCGCCGCCCTTCCCCTGCGCGATGAGCGATTCATAGGACTCCAGGTCCTTCTGAATGCTCGAATCCGTCAAATCAATCGTCTGCTTGCGCTCGGCGGACATGTAGGCCGCTTGGACAAGCTTGGTGATCGCGAGGCCATACTCCCAATTGAGCAGGGCGTCGCGCTCTTCCCGGAAGGCCGTGCAGGCGTCCTCGAGTTCGTCCACATATCCATACAGATCGGCCTCGTTCGGCTGGACGGTGAGCAGGCCGCGGGTGGCCGTCGCCTTTTCGAGAGCCGTTTCCGCGTCGGCTACGGCCTCCGCCGCGGCATCGCCGATGAAGAGGCTCAAGGGAGACAACAGCGAGTTGATCTCGAAGGCGTAGCCGGGCCCCATGCCATCCATGAGGAGGCGTAGGCCCTGCTTATCGTACATCCACGAGTTAGTGAACTGCCCCTTCACGAGTTGGCCGGTTTCGGGATTGCGGAAGGTCACCATGCCCGTCGCGAAATCCTCCGCGGGCGTCTTGGCGTAGTCGACGCCCGTGCTGTCCAGGAGCTGCTTGCGCCACTCGGGCCGCCCCCACTTCAGCAGGCCCACCTCCGCGGTTACCGAGACGGGCTGAAGGAAATCAGGCGGCTTCCCGATGGGCGTCAGCACGTACCAGGCGACGGCGATGCTGTGGCAACCCATATCGGACAGGACGCCGCCCCCCTGCCGCGTAGGATCCCAGAACCAGGGCTCGTGCGGCCCTGCGTGCTCTTC
Organism: Candidatus Hydrogenedentota bacterium; assembly: GCA_963674865.2. GTDB lineage: Bacteria > Hydrogenedentota > Hydrogenedentia > Hydrogenedentales > SLHB01. The sequence continues at coordinate 444,578 of CAXXYE010000008.1, read as the reverse complement.
GGCGCTTCGGGCAAGGGCGATGGGGCCCATGGCCCGCTGCTGCGGGGCGAGTTGGCTGAGTTGGGCCTTGATGGCCTTCATGTGAATCTGATTCTCGAAGTAGGCCGTGGGCAGCCCGGCATCCTTGGCCAAAGCCGTGAGTTCGCGCGCCTCGGACACGCTGCGCCCCAGCGGCTTCTCGCAGATGATGCCCTTGAGCGGCGCGCCGGCCTTCACTGCCTCGACAATCTGCCCGACAACATCGAGTCGGGCGAAATTCGGCACGAACACGGCCACGGCATCGCATTGATTGCACAAATCGGCGACGCTCGCGTAGGTTCGGCAATCGCCCACGCCGCTCTCTTCGGCGAAGGAGGCAAGCGCTTCCGCGCCGGCGAGGGCATGGACGCCCACCAAGTCCGCCCCGCGAACGTGTTTGAGGGCCACGGCCTGAAACTTCGCGATGAAGCCCGCCCCGATGAATCCCAGTTTGAATCGCGCCATGTCGCCAGCCTCCCGTCAGTCGCCCCTGTCGCCACCCAGTACCGAAACTCATAATAGTGCAAGTTGGCCAAATCCTCAATGCTCCAAGACTTTGTTTTGCCGTTTCGATCTGCCAGACTAGGTGCTCCGTTCTGTAAGTTCGGCAACACATTCGACGGCCCGGGAGGGACGAATGAGCAAGCGAACCGAAGTGACGGAAAAGTACGGGCTAATGAAGGGAGTCAGGATGCTGCTGCACCTGTTTTGGCTGGCTGTGTTGATCTACGTAGGACTGGCGGGAACGCTCTTCGTGGCGCAAAGAAAGATCATCTTCCCCGCGTCGCGGCAGGTATACCGTACGCCCGACGAAATGGGCTGGGCCTATGAAGAAGTGGTGCTGCCCGTGCGGGGGAAATCCACCTACGGCTGGTTCATTCCCGCGCCCGATGCTTGGGGAACCGTGCTGTTCTCGCACGGAAATGCCGGCAATCTGGCGGATCGCCTGGAATCCATCGGCTTATTCCGGGCAATGGGCTTGGATGTGCTTGTCTATGACTACGGAGGCTACGGGCAGAGCACTGGCAGGACTTCCGAGAAGCGCTGCCACGCGGACGCCTACGCCATGTGGCGCTACCTCGTCGAAGAGCGCGGCGTTCCTGAGGAGCGCATCGCCGTCTTTGGGCGCTCCCTGGGAGGCGCGGTAACGGCGGCGCTTGCGGCGCGCGTCAAGCCCGGCGCGGCGATTGTCGAGAGCACCTTCCTGTCGGCGGGGGAACTCGGCCAAGAGATGTATCCATACTTCCCCGTGCGTTGGCTCGTCCGCCACCGGTTCGACGTGGCATCGTGCATGCCGAGAATAACGTGCCCCGTGCTCATCGTCCACAGCCCGGACGACGAGATAGCCCCGTACCGCCATGGCCGGGAACTCTTCAAACTGGCCAATGAGCCCAAGCAATTCCTCGAGATCGGCGGGTCGCACAATGAGGGATTTGTATTGTCAGGCGGCCGATACACGGATGCGCTCGAGGCCTTTCTGCGTCGTTTGCTCGCCGAAGCACCCGCCGCCGCGCAGTAGCCCGACAAGGGGCGAAGGGCCCCCTACGCCTTGGACGGCGATACTTGCCCACCGGCCGCGATGACGAAGACGGCCTCGTCGGCGAGAAGGTTGGGAGCGAGATGCGTCGCCCCGCGGCTCGACAGGGGAATCTCCTTCTCGATACGGATGCGGTGTTCGCCGCAGAATCGCCGAAAGTCCTTGATCGACAGGACGTGCCGGTTGGGACTGGTGTGCCAGGCAAAGGGCAAGCTGCGCGTCACGGGAGCCCGCCCAAGGGCCAGGAGCTTGCACCGGACTTTCCAGTGGCCGAAATTGGGGAAACTGACGACGCATCGCCGGCCGACGCGCAGCATCTCGGAAATGGCGAACTCGGGCCTCTGGATCACTTGGAGCGTCATGCTGAGGATCACATAGTCGAAGCTCTGATCCGGTAAGGCGCTTAGTCCCTTGTCGACATCCGCGTGCACCACGGAGATGCCTCGCTCCACGCACGCGACGAGGTTCTCCTGATCGAGTTCAAGCCCCATCCCGCGGACGCTCTTCTCCGCAATTAACTTGCACAGGAGTTCGCCGTCGCCGCAGCCAATGTCCAGAACGCGCGCGCCGTCGTCGATAAGCTGGACGATGGTGTCGTGATCGACGCGGCGCCCATCGTAGATGCTGTTGGGCGCCTGGGGCCGCGCCGCGCTCTGCGTAGAGGAGGACGTGGCGGAACATGGGCAGGGCGCGCCGGGACTACAGCACGTCCGCCCCGGCATGGCATAAGCCAGGAAGCCGGAGATCAGCCCTTTCATGACATCCACTTCGAGGAGAAAGGCGTCGTGCCCGTATTGGGACTCGATGTTGCAGTACGTGACATCCTTGCGCTGGCGCGTCAGGGCGTACACGATATCCTCGGATTGGTAAGGCGGGAAAAGCCAATCCGACGAGTAGGACAGCACAAGGAGCTTGCTTTGGACGCGGGCCATGGCCTCGTCCAGCGTGCCGTACTGAGTGGGCAGGTCGAAGTAATTGATCGCCTTCGTAATGTACAGGTACGAGTTAGCATCGAAGCGATCGACAAACCGGCTCCCTTTGTAGTCCAGGTACGTCTCGACGGAGAACTCGCTTCCGAAGTCGTAACTGTACTCTTTGGCATCGCGGAGCGTCCGGCCGAACTTGGCGCGCATCGACTCATCGGACAGGTAGGTGATGTGGCCGAGCATGCGCGCGATGGACAGCCCCCGCGCGGGCGTGTTGCGCCCGTAGTAATCACCCGCCTCGAAGGCCGGATCCGCCTGGATGGCGTGGCGGCCGACGGCGTCAAACGCCATGGACTGCGCGCTGTTCTGGGCCGTTGAAGCAATGACAATGGCCGACCGCAGCCTATCCGGGTGAGCGGCGGCCCATTCGAGAGCCTGCATGCCCCCCATCGAGCCGCCCGCGACGCACAGAAGCTTGTCAATGCCGAGGTGCTCAACGAGATGACGCTGGGCACGTACCATGTCGGCAATGGTGATGATGGGAAACGACAGTCCGTAAGGCTTGCCCGTGGCCGGGTCGAGGGAAGCGGGCCCCGTCGATCCCTGACACCCGCCGATGACATTCGAGCAAATCACGAAGTACTTGTCGGTGTCGAAGCCCTTGCCCGGCCCGATCATGCTATCCCACCAACCGGGCTGGGGGTCGTCGGGGGCATGGTATCCCGCGGCGTGGGCATCGCCGGAGAGGGCGTGCACGATCAGAACGGCGTTCGACTTGTCCGCGTTGAGCGTCCCATACGTCTCGTAGACCAGCGTGATGGGGCCAAGGCGGCGGCCGCAATCCAGCGGCATCTCGCCGGGAGGCTCGGCGAAAGTGAAGTACCTAGTCTCAACGATACCGATCGAATCTTCGTTGGGCATAGCGTCGTCCGTTCGGGAGGCGTGTTCGGCCTATTTCCTGCCTTTGCCTGAGGGACGGCTTCGCCGAAGCGCCTGATCAAGGTCCGCGATGATATCTTCGGGATTTTCGACGCCCACGGCCAGCCGGATAAGGGTGTCGGTGATGCCGAGAGCGTATCGCTCTTTTCGCGTGCGGTCATAATAACTCACGATCGCGGGATGCGTGATCAACGTCTCCACGCCGCCCAGGCTTGGGGCGATGTAGCAGAGCTTCAGATGGTCAAGAAAGCGCTTGGCAGAGGCAAGGTTGCCCTTGATATCGAAGGTGACAACGCCGCCGAAGCCGCTCATCTGCTCCCGGGCAATCTCATGGTGCGGATGGCTAGGTAAACCCGGATAGTAAACGCGCTTGACGCAGGGGTGTTCTTCGAGAAACGCAGCCACCCGCATCGCCGTTTCGTTCTGGATGCCCATCCGCACGCCGAAGGTCTTAAGGCCGCGAAGCAGAAGATAGCAGCAATGGGCGTCGATGACGCCGCCGATGGCCTTATGGAGGCCGCGGACTTCCTCAACCAGTTCGCGCCGGCCGAAGACGGCCCCCGCGAGGATATCATTGTGCCCCGCTAAGTACTTCGTGCAGCTGTGCAGCACCAGGTCGACGCCGAACTCGAGCGGCCGCTGATTCAAGGGCGTGGCGAAGGTACTGTCGATCAGAGTGAGTACATTGTGCTTTCGGGCGATGCCGCGCAAGCGGTTAAGATCGAAGATGTTGAGGTAAGGATTCGTCGGGGATTCGGAGAAAATGAAGCGAGTCCGACTCGTGACGGCGCTATCCAGGGCGTCATAGTCGCCGAAAGGCACAATGGTACAGTCCACGCCGAAGCGCTGGAGATAGGAGCTGCAGAACTCGAGAGTTTTCTTGTAGGCGTCATCGGTAATCACAATGTGATCGCCGCTGCGGACGAGAGCGAGAATCGTGGTGGTGATGCCGCTCATGCCTGAACTGAAGACGACGCAGTCCTCGGCCCCTTCGAGAGCGGCTAAGCGGTTCTGAGCAACGGTTTCCGTGGGATTCCCATAGCGTCCGTACTCAAACCGGGCCTTTCCTTCCTTGGTGTAGGCCTCAATCTCCTTGGTGTCTTTGAAAGCGTAGGTCGAGGTCTGAACGATGGGTGTCGTGATCGAGTCCGCGTAGCGGAGCCGCTCTTCCCCCGCGTGGATTGCACGTGTGGAGAAGCCCAGCTGCTTCGCTTTCCGTCCTGTCTTATCGGAATCCTTCATGTGATGCCCTTCAAGGAAAAGTGTGGTTCTTGCCGTCCATCCGGCGCAGATCCGGATGCGCCTACTACGTTGTCAAGCCTTCTTGGCGATAGCTTCGTGCTAAGTCGAACCAGCATACCACCATCCGGCAATGCGAGCAAAACCGGGCCGGACACTATCGCAAGAGACGGTGCCTGACACGAGACTCAGCCATGCTCGCAGCCAGGCCACGCGCAGGAAAGACGCGATCCGGCACAGCGCTTGCTTAAATAGAGGACGGGAGGTTGCATTCCACGGTGAGATTCTACATCTGCGTGGTTTCTTATCTCGATTAACCACGCATGTGTATGAATGTGTGTCTGCAATAGCCTGCCGACGGCCACAAATCCCTTGAGCGTTGGGAGCAAACTGGAGCTAGAGGAGGAAGGTGCGTGTACACACAATTGAAGAAAGCCGCCACGCTGTCCACGGTTCAAAGATGGGGGAGGCGCATAGCCGCGGCCACCGCACTTGCCGTTTTCGCCTCAAACGCCTTGGCGCAGGAGGCGACGGCTATCGATTCGGGGGATACGGCCTGGATGCTCACATCTATGGCGCTGGTGTTGTTCATGACGATACCGGGCCTGGCCCTTTTCTATGGCGGCCTTGTCCGCACCAAGAACGTCTTGTCGGTGCTGATGCAGTGCATCGTGCTCACGAGCCTGGTAACGGTGTTATGGGCCGTCTTCGGATACAGCCTCACCTTTAGCACCCAGGGAATGGCGGAGGGCCAAGTTTCGCTGCACTCGTTCATCGGCGCCCTGGACAAGGTATTCTGCCGGGGCATCACGCCGGATAGTGTGTACGGTTCGCAGACGATTCCGGAAGCATTATTCTTCTGCTATCAACTTACCTTCGCCATCATCACCCCTGGCTTGGTTATCGGGGCCTTCGCCGAGCGCATGAAGTTCTCCGCAATGCTCTGGTTCCTGAGCCTTTGGACTATCCTGGCGTACTTCCCCATTGCCCACATGGTATGGGGAGGCCCGGGCGCGCTCCTGGCGGATCGCAACGTGCTGGACTTTGCCGGCGGCATCGTCGTGCATCTGAACGCGGGCATCGCCGCGCTGATCTGCGCCATCGTGCTCGGAAAGCGCGAGGGGTATCCAACGGCCCCCATGCCGCCCCACAGCCTGACGCTAACCGTCGTAGGTACGGGCATGCTGTGGGTGGGGTGGTTTGGCTTCAACGCCGGCAGCGCGGTCGCCGCGAACACGACGGCCGCCATGGCCATGCTGGCCACTCAGTTGGGCGCCTCCTCCGCGGCGGTGACCTGGATGTTCATCGAATGGCGTAAACACGGCAAGCCGAGTGTCTTGGGGATGAGCACCGGAGCTATCGCGGGACTCGCCACCATCACGCCCGCCGCGGGATTTGTCGGCCCGATGGGCGCCATTGCCATCGGTTTCGCCGCCGGTGTGGCTTGCTTCTTCATGGCAACGACCGTCAAACGCAAGTTCGGTTATGACGATTCCCTCGACGCCTTCGGCGTCCACGGCGTCGGCGGAGCGCTCGGCGTGCTCCTCACGGGCTTCTTCGCGTCCAGTGCGCTGGGTGGATATGCCCCTAATGACCTGTCCATGGCGGCTCAGGTGCTCGCCCAACTGAAGGGCATTGTCGTGACTTTGCTGTGGTCGGGCGTGGTATCCTACATCCTGCTGAAGGCTATCGACGCGACGCTCGGATTGCGCGTGAGCAAACAGGACGAAACCGAAGGACTGGACCTCTCACAGCACGACGAGCGCGGCTACGATTACTAGGCCGCCGTGCGAAGGCGGTCCGTTCCCCGCGGAGAGCCGCGGCCCGACGAGGAAGAACGCGTCACGGCAACTTGGCGAGGTGGCTACCTGAGCGTTCGGCTCGCCCTCGTCGAGGAATCCGCGCTCTCGCGTTGCCAGTTCGGCCCCGGGGCCGAACCGCGGTTGGCATCGTGCGTGGGTGGGGACAGACTAGCTGATCGGTGAGACAGGTATTGGCCATCGAAAACGACAAGGAATATACGCATGAAAATGGTCCTCGCCATCATCAACCCAGCGAAACTGCAGGAAGTGAAGGACGCCGTAGTGGCGGTCGGCATCAAGGGGATATCCGTTTCTGAGATCAAAGGCTACGGCAGACAGAAAGGCCACAAGGAGCTGTACCGAGGCGCGGAATACGACGTCGAGTTTCTTCCCAAGACGAAGCTTGAGATGATCGTGGATGACGACATCGTCGAGGGCGTCATCGACGCCATCCAGAAAGCGGCCTACACGGGAGAAATCGGCGACGGGAAGATATTCGTGCTTCCCGTGATGGAGGCCGTGCGCATCCGCACAGGGGAATCCGGCGAGACGGCCATTCGCTGAAGCACCCGAATCATGAGGCAACGCTCATGGCGCCGGTGTCTTGAGGCTTCGGCCAGCCATCCCTTGCCCCTTCCCGCCGCTATTGAGAGCCTTTCAGCGCCTGATCGAGGTCCGCGATGATATCGTCGACGTCCTCCAGGCCGACAGATAACCGCACGAACTCGGGCGAGACGCCCGTCGCCTTCTGATCCTCGGGCGATAGCTGCTGGTGGGTGGTCGACGCAGGATGGATCACCAAGGTCTTCGCATCGAGGATATTCGCCAGGTGGGAGGCGAGTTCCACGTTGTTGATGAACTTGACCGCGGCGTCGTAGCCCCCCTTGACGCCGAACCCGATGATGGCTCCCTGGCCCTTCGACAGGTATTTCATCGCCCGTTCATGATCATAGTGCGTCGGCAGGCCGGGGTAATTCACCCAACTAACGCACGGGTGGTTATCCAGAAACTTCGCGACGGCCAGGGCGCTCTCCGAGTGGCGCGGCGCGCGCAGATGCAGCGTCTCAAGGCCCTGAAGGAAGAGAAACGCGTTGAAGGGCGACAAGCACGCGCCCAGGTCCCGAAGCATCGTGACGCGGGCCTTAATGATGTAGGAGATGTTCCCCAGCGGCTTGAAGGCCTCGTAGAACTTCATACCGTGGTAGCTCTCCGAAGGTTCGGTAAGCTCAGGGAACTTGCCATTGTCCCAGTCGAACGTGCCGCCGTCCACAATGACGCCGCCGATCGACGTGCCGTGGCCGCCGATCACCTTCGTGGCCGAGTAGACCACGATATCGGCGCCATAGTCGATGGGCCGGAACAGGACAGGCGAAGCCACCGTGTTGTCCACCACGAGGGGGATGCCGTGCTCGTGGGCGATCTTGGCGACCGCCTCGAAATCGACGACCTCATTGGCCGGGTTTCCAATGGTTTCCACGTAGAGCAGGCGCGTGTTGTCGTCGATCTGTGGGATGAAGTTCTCGGGGTCCCGGGCCTTGACGAACCGCGTTTCGATACCCAGGTCCTTTAGCGTGTGATTGAACAGATTGTACGTTCCGCCGTAAAGCGAACTGGAGGAGACGATATTCTGCCCCGCCTTGGTGATGTTGAGGATGGCCAGCGAGACGGCCGCGGAGCCCGAAGCCGTCGCCAGCGCGCCCACACCGCCGTCGAGCGCGGCCATGCGCTTCTCGAAGACGTCCGTAGTGGGATTCATGATACGCGTGTAGATGTTGCCGAACTCTTCAAGGTTGAAAAGCCTGGCCGCGTGGGCCGCGTCCTCGAACACAAATGACGTGGTCTGATAGATAGGAACGGCCCGTGCCCCGGTAGCGGGATCCGGTTCTTGGCCCGCGTGCAGCGAGAGCGTTCCGAGTCCGAGTTTCTTCTCCATGTCAGCCTCCTGGTTCCCTACGCTTCGAAAAGCGGCGTTGATAGGTAGCGTTCGCCCGAATCGGGCAGGATAACAACGAAAGTCTTGCCCGCATACTCATCGCGGGCGGCGAGGCGCAGCGCCGCCGCGGCCGCGGCGCCGCAACTTATCCCGCAGATAATGCCCTCTTCCAGGGCGAGCCGCCTCGCGGTTTCTAGGGCCTCGTCATCGGTAACTTGCTCGACCTTGTCCACCAGGGCCAGGTCGAGCACATCCGGTACGAAGCCCGCGCCGATGCCTTGGATCTTGTGAGGCCCCGACTTGCCGCCTGAGAGCACGGGCGATGCGGCCGGCTCGACGGCCACGCTCTCAATCGGCTTCTTCTCCTTAATGAACCTGCTGATGCCCGTGATGGTGCCGCCGGTGCCGACCCCCGCGACAAGCACATCGACGGCGCCGTCCGTATCGGCCCAGATCTCCGGCCCCGTGGTCTTGTAGTGAATCAGGGGGTTGGCGGGATTCTTGAATTGCTGCGGCAGGAAGTAGTCGGGATGTTCCGCGGCTATCCCCTCCGCCTCCTCGATGGCCCCCGGCATGCCCTTCTCGCCCGGAGTGAGCACGAGATCGGCGCCAAATGCCTTGAGCATCTTGCGGCGTTCAATACTCATCGTCTCCGGCATGGCCAGAATGAGCTTGTAGCCTCGCGCGGCCGCGACGTACGCGAGGGCGATGCCGGTGTTTCCGGAGGTAGGCTCAACGATAGTCCCTCCCGGCTTCAACACGCCCCGCTCCTCAGCGTCCCAGATCATCGAGGCCCCGATGCGACATTTCACCGAATAGGCGGGATTGCGGCCCTCAATCTTGGCCAGCACCGTGGCCTTTGTATCCGCAGCCACCCGGTTCAACCGGACAAGCGGCGTGTTCCCGATGCTATAGCTGTTGTCCTTATGTATACGCATGGCATCGCCTCCCGAGGCAGCCTTCGCGGATGGACGCTGTTCTGCCGCACCCGTGGGCGCCTAGCTTGTAATTCTGGTCAACAAGCGCAGGATCTTTGGTATTCCCCCGCAGAAATGACAGAGACTCGGGAGACAGGAGGAACCTGCCGAGGCTCTCTCCCTGGCTGCGGATGCCTCCCCAGAGAGTCTTGCGGGCGTTGCATCACGCGGGAGAAATGGCGAGAATGCGTCAGGAAAGAGCAATGGCCGTCATTGCTCTCACGTCGGAGGACAGGACCTTATGGCCGCATTCGCCGTTGTCCTGGCAGTGGTCTTCACCGGGCCGCTCACGCTGGATAACGGGGCGATCCGCATCGAGATTGACCCCCAGTGGTTCTCCATCCGGTTCGTGGGGCTCCCCGGGGGCGCAAATTTCGTTGATCCGCTGTTCGTGGATACGGCGCATATTGCCGACGGCGGGCCGCCTCAGCCGGGCGGCCTCTGCACGGACCTGCTGCCGCACTCCGACGACGGCGCCGCCATCTGCCGGGGCCCCGCGGAGGTCATCGAGCAGCGCGCGGACTACATTGCCCTGCTGGGGCCCGCCTCCGAACGCCTGAATGTCCGCCTGAAGAAGGAAATCCAGTTGCTGGGAGAACAGCCGCGGGCCCGGCTCCGGGTGTCGATTCTTGCCACCGCGACCCACCCGGGGCGCTTCGCGATCCGCAATACGGCCCGGGTGCCCCACGATACCACCGTACGAATCGCAAAGGCCGACGGAGAAATCCGGCCCATCACCGGCACGGACGAGATCGCCCCGGCAGTGGTCAACTCGATAAAGCACTGGCTCATCCCCGTTCCGCCGACGGCTCGCATGAAGGGGGTCGTCTTGGGCGCCTTCGTGCCGGAGATATCGCTCAAGAACACGTCCGGCGTATGGACGCGCAGGCTCCTCACCATGCCCCAGCAGGCGGTGGCCGTGCCGCAGGGATGCACGTGCCTATGTCTCCTCGACGACCCCACGCGCAGCTACGGCGCCGCACTCCAGGGAGCGCTTGAGGAGGTGACGCTCGATGCCAGCCTCGTCTTTGAAGAGGAGTGGGCCATCGAAGCGCGCGGCGCGAAGGTACCCCACAAGGAGTAGTCCCGCCCCTTCGGACACCCGCCATCTGGCGCTATGGGCTCGAATAGGCGGGCTTGACAAAGTTGACTTCAGGATGGCCGCGTGCTATATTCAGCATCCAGAGGAAGGAAACTTCTTGGGGAATCTTGGGATACGTAAGAGCGAGGGAAGTCATAGGTAGATTAGAATCAGCCTTATCGGGGGTTGTGCTGGTAGATCCCATACCAAGAGACTCGGGAGTTTTCCCTGCATGAAGAAATGGACTGTGATGCTGATTCCCCATGATCGGGGCAGCTCACACACACTCAACGTCAGCTTCCTTCCCGTCCTCCTTCTTGCCGGATTAATCTTACTTTTGTCATTTTCTTCGGCTTTCTTCTTCCGCAGGTCGTCTGCCTTAGAGGCTGAAACCGAAAGACTTAGGGCAGAAAACCAGGCGCTCGAGAATACGGAGCGAACCGAACCCGCGAAGACAGGACTTGCCGACGAAGAGCGGGCTGAACTGGAGCGCTCTATCCGGGCGGAATATGAGCAGTGCAACGCCGCGGTGGCCGCCAAACTGGCCGAACTCTACGATATCGAGGCCCAGGTTCGTGAGATCCACGGCCTGCCGCCCCGGGCCGCCTCGACGGATGGCGGCGTGGGAGGCGGTTCCGGCGGGCAAGGCGGGCTGCCAGGCGGCATTTCGGACGTTGCCGGGGAACTCAGCGAAGACGCCATTGACCCGCCGGAGTTGATCTATGGCCTGGCCCGGCCCTCAGCCGACCTGATCCTCCAGGAAATCGCGCTTCGTAAGGACAGTCTCGAGGCGCTATTAACGGCCATGGAGGCCCAGCGAGATCGCGTCGAGCGCATGCCCTCCATATGGCCCGTCGATGAAGACTCGCGGCGCATTACATCCTCCTTCGGCTACCGCAAAGATCCGTTCACGCGCAAGACGGCTTTCCATAGCGGCCTGGACATCGGTGCGCCCTATGGCTCGCCGATTATGGCCACCGCCAAGGGCGTAGTCATCTACTCGGGCTACGACCGCTACCTGGGCAACACCGTGAAGCTCGACCACGGCGGCGGCTTTCAAACCTGGTACGCTCATCTGAGGAAGCGGAACGTGAAGGCGGGCGACGAGGTGGAGCGGTGCGATGTGATTGGCACCTTGGGTAATACGGGGCGCAGCACAGGCGCGCACCTGCACTACGAAGTCCGCGTCAACAAGAAACCGGTGAATCCAAGACGATATCTCGGGGACTGATCATGCTCGATTCAGGGAAGAAGAAGACGTACAGCGATACCAAGGTGGTGACAATCATCGGAGGCGGCACCACCGTCACCGGTGAGATAAAGTCCAAGGGAACTGTGCGCATCGAGGGCAACGTGAGCGGCAGCGTACAGAGCGAAGACAGCGTCGTCGTCCAGGAATCAGGCCGGGTCAAGGCGGATCTTGTGGCCGGCCAGATTGTGATCAGCGGCGAAGTCGAAGGGAACGTGTTCGCCAACGACCGCCTCGAGATCAATGCAACGGGCAAATTGATGGGCGATATCACCGCACCACGCGTCAGCATCGCCGAGGGCGTCATTTTCGAGGGCAAGTGCACGATGAAGCCGCCGGGAGAAGTGCGGCCTCAATCCCGTGAGGGAGGCGCTCCCAGGCCGACGCCCCCGCAACAAGGCCCGGTAGGCGCACCGAGGCCGTAGACGCCCGCCTAACACGCACAGACACCGGCCGGTATCTCGGTGTGTTTGTTTCCTCGTAAGAAAGCCTATGCCCCACCGACCGAAGGTTATGATCTGCGTCGCCATGAGCGGGGGTGTGGACAGCTCCGCCGCCGCCGCCATGCTTCTGGAGCAGGGCCATGAGGTAGTCGGCCTCACCATGGTGGCCCTCTCCGATCCCGACGGCCTCTCCCCTTGCGGCAGCGCGGCCGCGCGGGATGCCGCAGCCGCGGCCGCACACCTCGGCATCCCTCACCATGTTGTCCATTTGGCCGCCCGGTTCGAAGCGGAGATCATCGCCGATTTCACCCGTGAGTACCTCGCCGGCCGCACACCCAATCCTTGCGTCCGCTGCAACCGGGCCATCAAGTTCGGCGCGCTCCTCGAGGAAGCTAAGGTTCTCGGCGCCAGCCATCTGGCCACGGGCCACTACGCGCGCGTTGCCCGCCGGGGCGAACGCGTGGCACTTCGCCGGGCACGGGCCGGAGCCAAGGATCAGAGCTACGTCCTTGCGGGCTTGGGACAAGAGCAACTCGCGCGCGCCCTGTTTCCCCTCGGCGAGTCAACCAAGGAAACAATACGCGCCTATGCCACCGCCAACAGCTTGCCGGCCGCACATCGCCCCGAAAGCCAGGAGATCTGCTTCATCCCCGACAATGACTACCGCGGATTCCTCTACCAACGCGTCGGCCCCGGAACGCCCGGCCCGATTATCTCCACAGCCGGGGAGGTCCTAGGCGAACACCACGGCATCATGGACTACACCGTCGGCCAGCGAAAAGGACTCGGAATCGCCGCGCCACGGCCACTCTACGTGATCGAAATCGACACGGCCCGCAACACGCTCACCGTAGGCTACGAAGAGGAGACTTACTGTGACGGCCTCACTGCCGACGGCATGAACTGGATTTCCACCGCGCCGCGCGCGGACGCCTTCGAGTGCCGTGCCCAGATCCGCTACCTTCACACGCCCGTTCCCGCGACGGTGACGCCCGCGGGAAACGCGGTTGAGGTCCGATTTCACGAGGCGGTGCGTTCCGTCACACCGGGCCAATGGGCTGTGTTTTACGATGACGATGAATACGTGCTTGGCGCGGGCATTATCAGCGCTGCGGTGCGCAGGCCGTGAAAGTACGCCAAGGCGTTTTGGACAGGCGCACGGCTTCTTGATAGACTGGGTGGCGCTAGTGACTCGGAACTGACGCATGGAGCGCTTCCTGTTCCATTCGTGACAATCTCCCGAAGACTACGGCAAGAATCGTGAAAAGGAGTCTCCATATGTTGAGCAATCGGTTTGCGTGGGTATGCCTGGCCGCAGCACTAACCTTGGTTGCCGCAGCCGGGGCGGAAGAGCGGCAGATCACGTTCTCCGCCAAGTGCCACAATCCAGATAACAATGACAACTTCTCACCGAACTGCCGCTACATCTGCTACGACACGCGTGGAACAGACGGGCACGGGATGGGCAACGGCCAGACGATTGAGATGGTTGAGGTCGCCACCGGCAAAGAGACCGTGCTCTACAAGCCGCCGGCGTCGGTGATAGGTGATGAGCCCGCCCCGGGCATCGGCGCGCCCTTCTTCTCTCCCGTGGAGAACAAGGTCGCTTTCATTCACGGCCCTTTACTTGACGAAGTCCCGGCGAGAGGCTACTACAGCACCATGAACCGCCGGGGCGCCGAAGTCATTGCCGACGGGAGCGGCACGATGACGTGGCTGGATTATCGCGATATTGACACGTCGCGCCCCACGCTTCCCGGCGCCCATCGTGGTGGTACGCACCGCCATGAGTACTGCGGGTCCGGCAAGCGCATCGGCCTAACGTACAATGACTTCCTGCTCCAGGATTACGATCGGACCGTGGGCTACCTCGAGAAGCGCCCTGACGCGCCGGGCGGGGCAACTCACTGGTTTGCGGTGCTCGTACCGGTGGTTCCCAAGGGAACGTCGAAGCCGGGCGAGATCGAAAAGGCCAATAAGGACTCCTGGGTGGGCCGCGACGGCACGATGCGCTCGTTTATTGGGAAAGTCCGCGCCGCCGATGGCGAATCGTATGAGGAATCCCTGTTCGTAATCGATATCCCCGCCGATGTGGACATCACCACAGCGGGCGCCGGCTCCGCCACAGAGTTCCCAACACCCCCCAGGGGCGTAAGCATCCGGCGGCTGACTCACTCCTGGGCCGGAGGTGACGCCCGCGGCAGCCTCGACGGCAAGCGCATAGCTTACTTCGCCAAGGCCGAGGACGGCACCACGCAGGTGTTCCTAATCGCTTCGGACGGCTCGGACAAGGATCCCGACCCGGCGAAGCGTCCGGTTCAGGCCACATCCTTCCCGAAGGGCGCCGGTGGGGCCATCCGGTGGCACGCGTCCGGCAACTCGATAGCATGCGTCAGCAATAACGGCATCGTGGTCACCTGCGTGAAGCCGGGAGAGCTTTTCGGCAAATCGGTATGGTTGACGCCGCAGAGCGATGAACCGGAGCGAGACAACCTCTGCTGGTCGCCCGACGGCAAGCTCCTCTCGTTCGCCAAGATCGTGCCCACATTCGATACCGAAGGCAAGCGGGCTTACAACTACGAAGGCGAGGATTTCAAGCAGATCTTCGTCGTCGAGTTTCCCGATGCCGACGCGGATGGCATAGCCGACACGCTGAAATAGCCTATCGGCCTACAACGCCGGCGGCGGCGACTTGAGCCAAGCCAGGTTGAAGGCGTAGTGGGCGCGGCTGCTGATGAGGTGTATGAGCCCGTTGGCGGCCTGACAGGAGGCAAGATATCCGGCGTGCTCGGAAGTCGACTTGCTCATCGGGAGCGAGTATCCATCCATGGATTCCATGGCGTGCTCCGGATAATCGTCACTGACGAGCCGGCGGAAAGGCCATGTCTGGCCGTCATCCAACGATAGCGCGCAGAACAGGTGCTCGATGGGACGCTCCGCGCCGGATGCGTCGGTGATCATCATAGGCTCATTGGCATACGAGGCGAAGAAGAGCGGCCCCTCCTGGAGACGCCTCAAGACGAGTCGCTGGCCGCCGTGAATGGGCGGAAACACGCTCGGGCTGCGCCGCCAGCTCTTGCCCATATCCTCGGAAACGCTCATGGGCATCATGCCGTCGATCTCATCCCCGCGCCCGAAGGCGAGAAGACGCCCGTCAGGCAACTGGGTGACGCCGGCGTGGATGCCTGCAATTGTCCCGCCTGCGTCGAACCATGACGCGCCGTCATCTTCGCTCATCCAAAGCGCCGTGCCGCCGTGCCCGCCGGTAACCGCATCGCACGGCAGAACGATGGCGCCGTTGATGGCGCGGAATATGGAGGGGATGGGCATATGCCGGATGCCGTGTTCCGGCACGATGACGCGCAGCGCCGTCCAGGAGGCGCCGCTGTCGCTTGAGGTCCGCAGAACAATGCAGAGATTCCCCCACGTGGCCGCGGCCGAGAGGCCGGTGAACTCGTGGAGCGTTCCGGCGCCGTCATACCAAAGAGCCACGGTAGCCTGCGTGCGGTCGGGCACATCCCAGTGCGGCGACGCGGGCTCCCATTCGCATTGGCCGTAGCGCAACCGGCTCGCGAGGAAAGCGCACTCGCGCCCCGATTCCTCATTGCAGGAGTACCAGACGGCAAGCAGATCGCCATTGGGACATTCCGCGATGGACGGGACGTGATTGTGATGCGAGTACATCGGCCCGTTCGACTCGGGCGGGATCTTGACGAAGGTGTTCGGCCCGCGGAAGTACGGCACGTCCGTATCGGGCGCCACCTTGAGATCAGGCGGAACGTGCTGCTCGACGAAGCACTGCGCTAAAGGGCGCTCCGCAACCGGCAACGGCGCCGTGTTCGGCAGCGGGGCGATGACGACGCGGAAACCGATGAGCCAAGATGATTCGTCGGCCAGAGCGCCCATGCGATTGGCGGAGCGAAGATAGTAGACCTCGGCCGAATGGCTACCGCCACGGGTGACGCGGAAGTCGCCCGCGACACGGCCTATAGGATCCGTCTGCTTGCCGGGCTCGTAGGGGCCGTACCAATCGTAGCACCATTCCTCGACGTTGCCGTGCATATCGCACAATCCCCACGCATTCGGGGGCGTCTTCCCCACGGTAAGGGAAACCACGTCGCCGGGCTCGGTGCGCTCGGGATCGGGAAACCATGATCGCCGCGCATTCTTGAGAAATACATCAGGCAGATGATCGCCGGTATGGTAGTGTGTGCGCGTGCCGGCGCGGCAGGCGTATTCCCATTCCGCCTCCGTAGGAAGGCGGTACGGCAGTCCATCCTTCTTGGAGAGCCAGTCGCAGAATCGGGCGGCATCGTGCCAACTGACGAAGACAACGGCTTCATCATCTTCCTTGGATAAGCCAAGCCTCCCACGCAACGCCCGATGATCCGGATCGAACTGCTCATACTCGGCGTTGGTAACCTGGCAAACGCCCATATAGAAGGGGCGGGTAAGTTCGACCTCGTGTTCCGGGCGCTCATCATAGTCGCCGCGCGAGCGATGAGGCTTTTCCGCAACATCTTCGGGAAGCGGCGTATCGCCCACGCCCATGGAGAAAGTCCCAGGATCGATACGGACGAACCTCTGCCCGAGGGAATTGCTGTATTGCGGTCCCTCAAGAGAGAGCCCATGCGTGTCTTGCGTCAACTTCTCATCCTCTCATTATCTGACGGGCTGCCGTCTTCTCCCGCGGAGAAGCACCAGAAGCACCAGGAGGGCCGCGGCCACCAGCATATCGCCCCGCGCGTGAGGAGTAGGCCCGCCGGCCGGCAGGCCCTTCACGGCCGCACAACCCGTTCCCTGCCCTTGGCCATTGCCCGAGCCCGGCTCGAGGGCGAAATTGAGAATCTTCGTTTCGCCTTCGCCGAGTTCAACCGTCTTCGTCTGGCTTTGGTAATTGGGCGCGGAAGCCTCGACAGTGTAGTCGTCCGGAGGGAGCAAAGCAAAGGTGTAGACGCCGTTCTCGTTTGCCGTGGCGGATAGATTGTAGTAGTCGCTCAGGACGACTTCAGCATTCGCGATCCCCTGCTCAGTGTCGGCATCCATCACAACGCCGGTGAGTGTGCAGCCGGTAAAGCCATTGGACTTGGTAACCGTTGTCTGGGAGACCTCGGACAAGTTGAGGTTATCGTCGAGAGCGTATACGTCCACCAGGTAGGTTCCGTCCAAGGCGAAAGCATCGTAGTTGCCCTCATAGCGCCCGTCATCATCTGCCAGGAGCTCCACCGTGGGCAAGTCCACGACAGTTGCCGTCGCAGCCGCTTTGAGAAAAGCGGGGGACCGGATAACAGCCCAGACGCGTGAAATCGTGACGTTGTCATCGGTAACGTCTTGAGCGTAGAGCGCGGCAGTCGTCCCCGCCTGGAGATTCTGAGCCGGCGACACGGCGCCGATGGCAGGCGACTCATCGTAGACCACGTTGCCCTCCACAACCTCCGCCTCCTGCTTCCCAAGGCCCGCCTTCGTACTAACGCGCACCTGAGGCATCTGATACGCGCCATCGTCCCCGATGGTCTTCCTTGCCAAAGCGAAGGCCGCGGCGACGCCCTGCCCCCGGAAGATGTGGCCCCAGAACAGGTTCGAGAAAGAGATCGTGCCGTCGGTGACGAAGTAAGCGCCCTGGCTTGACGTGGCGCTGGTGATAACTGTCCAGCTTCCCGGCAAAGTCGTGAGCGCCGGGATGAAGCTGCCGGAGGCGCTGGCATCGTATAGGACGACGAGGCGGCCTGTAATCCCGCCGGCGGCCGTGCTCAACCAATCAGCCAGCTCTGCGGCAGTGACACGCTCGTCGTCGCCCATCTGAAAGGAGAGTCTGGAGCCCGGGCCGACGAGATAGACGACAAGGTTGTGCTTGCCGGCGGCCCACGTCGTCAACGCCTCTTCCAGTCCTTCTGCCGTGGCGTCGCCGTCCCTATCATCCGCTTCTCCGTTGCCGTCGAGGTCGACGGTGTCGTCGGAGGTCAGGTAGTAGATCGAATCCTTGTTGAAGCCCTGATGAACGAGGGCGCGGTAGGCGAGATTGGAACACATGCGCGTCGCGTCCCACAGGCGCTCATTGGCAAGCGAGCGCCCCGCCACGATGACGGCGCCGCTCCCGCCGGTTGCCAGGGCGTCCTCACGGAATGCCTGCACGCGCTGATTGCCCGTGTCGCAGACGTAGAAACTGTCCCCTGTCCCCCAGGCGATGCCCATGGGGCGCAGGAACTGGCCGGGATCGCTCCCGAAACCGCCCCAGCTCTGGACAAAATCGCCATCCTTCGTGTACTGGCGAACGTAGAATTCGTTGAAGGCGTGAACATATCCCTCCGGCCCCACGGCTACGCCGTACAACTGGTGCGGCCAAGTAATCCAAATCTCGTCAACACTCTCGCCCGCGGCGGTAATCGCTTCACACGCCCATCGCCCCCATCAGCGATGTACACGTATCCCTCCCCGTCGGCGGCAATGCCGGTGGCGTATTCGATCTCTCCCGGGTCGACCCCTTGATCGCCCCATTCCGTGATGAACGTGCCGTCCGTGTCGAACACCTGAACGAGGTGGTTGCTGTTCCCCAGGACATAGACGTGTCCCAAGCCGTCAAGGGCGAGCCGCTCTGGGAAGTAGTCGTCGGTGTCGTTGGGGCCGTCCCAAGCGCCGAGGAACTGGCCATCTGTAGTGAGCTTCTGAATCCGATCATTGTATGTGTCCGCGACATAGAGCCGATCCTGAGCATCAATGGCGATGGAGCTTGGCCCGGCAAACTGGCCCGGGTCGGCGCCGCAGCCGCCAAGGCTCGCGATGTACTGCCCGTCGGGGTCGAACTTCTGTATGCGGCTGTTGCCGTAATCAACGACATAGAGCGTGCCCGCGCTGTCGGTGGCCGCGCTGACGGGACCGCGAAACTGGCCCGGGCGTGTACCGTCGGGCCCCCAGGAAAAGAGCAGACGCCCTTCCGAGGTCAGGCGTTTGACGCGCTGGCCGCCGGTGTTGGCGACCCAGACATCACCGGTGGGACCGACGTCAATGTTAGAAGGGACAAACAGCTCGCTATCCCCGGAGTCATCCAGCCAGACGGCGACGAAGGTCCCGTCGGTGGTGAACTTCTGGATCCGGTGATTGAAATAATCGGCGACGCACACATGGCCTTGGCCATCAGTGGCAATGTCCAGAGGCCACCAGAACTGGCCGGGGTCGCTGCCTTGCGTGCCCCAGGCAAGAACGAATACGCCCTCCTTGGTGAACTTCTGAATGCGGTTGTTGCCGGTGTCCGTCACATACACGTAGCCATTTTCGTCAAGATCAATTCCATGAATGTTCTCGAACAGCCAATTGAACTGCCCGTCCCCGCTGCCTGGACTGCCCCATTTCCGGACGAAGTCGCCATCGGTTGTGAATACCTGAACGCGGCTGTTGCGATCCTCCGTGACATAGACGAGGCCATCCTCGACGACGATGCCCGAGGGGACTCTGAGTTCCCCGTCGCCGTCCCCGCTCTCGCCCCATTCATGCACCAACGCGCCCTGAGGAGAATACCGGAGGATGCGGTCGTTATTCGGATCGGCCAGATACAGATAGCCCTCTTCATCCGTGGCGAGCGGTGGTGAGGAATTGGTGATGAGCCAGCTTGATGCGAGCGGCGTGATCTGCTTCGAGATAAGCTGGCCGCTGGGCGTGAATTTCTGAACGGTGTAGTTGCCTTCGTCGGACACGTAGACGTTGCCGTAAAGATCGACGGCAATGTGGTCAGGACCCGAAAAATACCAGGGCTGCTGAAGCGTGGGCCACATGCGCTCAAACCGGATGTCGTCCAGGCCCGCCGCCACGCCGGCGACGCACGCCAGGCAAACGACGGCCGCCACTATCATTCTTGACGCTCGGTTCATACTGGCGAGGCTCCCTGCGACCCTTCGCCAGGGCCGCCTTGGCGCATCACGGTGAACACTCAAGAAGGATGTCGAGAATCTCGCTGACGGCGTTCTCCAAGCCGATGAATACCGCGCGGGCGATGATATCGTGGCCGATATTGACCTCGGCGAGTCCGGGGATCGCGGCAACCGGCCGCAGGTTTCGCACCGTCAGGCCATGGCCTGCGTGGAAGGTGAGGCCCGTGTCGAGTATGTGGGCCGAGGCATCCGACAGGCGGGCGAGTTCCTCCTCTACCTGCCCGCCGACGGCGTTGGCGTAAGCACCGGTGTGAAGCTCGACGGCATCGGCCTGGATAGCGGCGCTGGCGTCAATCTGATCGCGCTCGGGATCGATGAACATGCTCACCTTGATGCCGTCCTCGTGAAATCCGGCAACGACCTCGGCCAGCCGATCAACCTGAGACGCCACGTCCAGTCCGCCCTCGGTGGTGACCTCGAGACGGTTCTCCGGTACAAGACAGACGGAGGAAGGGCGGATATGCCGCGCGATGGCGATGATCTCGTCGACGGCCGCCATCTCGAGATTGAGCCGAATGTTCAACACCTCCGACAGGAGTTCGACATCGCGATCCTGAATGTGTCGCCTGTCCTGGCGAAGATGCACCGTGATCTGGTGCGCTCCAACCAGTTCGCAGATCTTGGCCGCCGCGATGACATCCGGCGCCACGCCCTTGCGGGCCTCGCGCAGCGTGGCCACGTGGTCGATATTTACGCCGAGTTCGATCATGAGACATACCCTCCCCTTGGACAGGCCCCGGCGTCAGCGCCCGAGGCCGGCCACAGCGGCGCTTACATCGCTTCGATTTCCCGCGCAAGCTTCTGCGCAAGCGATTCCGCTTCGCGCACGGCCTCGTGCTCAACCATAACCCGGATCACCGGCTCGGTACCGGAGCGGCGGATCACGATACGGCCCCGCCCGTCCAAACGGGCCTCCCCGGTTTCGCGCACGCCATCCAACTGCTTCTGAGTCGGCCCCTTGCCTTGACGCAACGGCACCGAAACGTGCGCCTCGGGCAATGGCTGATAGACGCCGGCCAAAACCGAAAGCGGCTGATCACGCCGAATCATCGTCGCCAGCACGTGCAAAGCGGTGATCAGGGCGTCGCCGGTGGTGTTGTGTTCGAGCATGACAATGTGGCCGGACGACTCACCTCCCAGGATCAAGTTGTGCTCGCGCATCGCCTCGACCACGTATCGATCGCCCACCTTGGTACGGACGATCTTGCCTTCGAGCGGCGCGAGGGCGCGATCCAGGCCCCCATTCGCCATGATCGTTGTTGCCAGCGTCTTGTTAGGCAACTCATCGCGCTCGAGCATGTCCGTGGCCAGGACGGCAAGTAGGGCATTGCCGTCAAGGAAAAGTCCATTCTCGTCGGCCATCACGATCCGATCGCCGTCGCCGTCAAAGGCGATCCCGAGATCGGCCCGCTCGCGGATGACGCGCGCCCGCATCTCTTCGGGATGGACGGAGCCGCAGTTGTGATTGATGTTGTGGCCGTCGGGCCGATCGGCAATCGAGACGACTTCGGCCCCCAGCTCGGAGAACGTATAGGGGCCCACCTTGTAGAGGGCGCCGTTCGCGCAATCGCACACGATCTTCAGGCCGTCAAGGCGCATGCCCTTCGGGAAGGTGGCCTTGGCAAATTCGATGTACCGGCCGACGGCGTCGTCGATACGGCGTGCCGTGCCGACGTTCTCGGCGGAAAAGCCGTTTTGCCCCATGTCATCACTCGTGACAAGCCGCTCGATCTCGGATTCCACCTCGTCGGCGATTTTGAAGCCATCGGGCCCGAAAAACTTGATGCCGTTGTACTCGAACGGGTTGTGCGAGGCGGAGATCATGATGGCCGCGTCGCACCGGAGGCTACGCATGATGTAGGACACGCCGGGCGTCGGGAGCGGGCCGACCAGCAGCACGTTGACGCCCATCGAGCACAGCCCGGCGGTGAGGGCGTTCTCAAACATGTAGCCGGACAGGCGCGTGTCCTTCCCGATAAGGATCGTATGCTGGCGTTCCTCCCGGCGAAAGATGACGCCCGTCGCACGGCCAAGCTTCAGGGCGACCTCCGCGGTCATGGGATAGTTGTTGGCCACGCCGCGAATGCCGTCCGTGCCGAAAAGCCGTCTAGTCATTAGTCGCTCCCCTTCCAAGAACCGCATCGGCCATCTTCGCGACGCGGGCCATGGCTTTCACATCGTGCAGCCTCACGGCATCGGCGCCGTTGGCGATAGCAATAGCCACCGTGGCCGCGGTGCCCTCCATCCGCTCGTCTACGGGCACGTCCAGCACCGCGCCTATGGTGGACTTGTTCGACGTACCTACCAGCACCGGCAATCCGAAGCGCCTAAACTCATCGAGACGTCTCAGGATAGCGAGGTTGTGCTCGACAGTCTTCCCGAATCCGAATCCCGGATCAAGCCAGAGCGCGTGCTCGGCAATGCCCGAGCGCACGGCAAAGGCTATCCGCTCTTCAAAGAAACGGCAGATGTCCTCTACAACGTCGTCGTAATGCGGATCGGCCTGCATCGTCTGCGGCCGGCCCTTCATGTGCATCAAAACACATTCACAGCCGGCCTCCGCCACGACCTCCGCCATGGCGGGATCAGCTCTCAAGGCCGAGATGTCATTCACCATGGCCACGCCGCGGGCGATGGCCTGACGGGCCGTTTCCGCACGGTATGTATCGACGGATACGCGTATCCCCAACGGCTGGAGCATCTCGAGCACCGGCATCACCCGCCTCAGCTCTTCCGCCTGCCCCACGGGCTCGGCTCCGGGCCTGGATGATTCGCCGCCAATGTCGATGATGTCGGCGCCGTCCTCAACAAGCTGCCTCGCGTGGGCGGCCGCATCCCCCGGCGTGGCCAGCGCGCCCCCATCAAAAAAGGAATCCGGCGTCACGTTGACGATGCCCATGATGAGCGTCCTGGACAACGAGCGGGTCTGTTGTGTCGTTACGGGCATCTGTCCCTAGCCTGAATATCTCACACGCAGCTCTCTGCGCCCCGCTCTTCTCGCCTATCAACAAATAAGAACAGGCTCGTTGATGAGAAGGCGTCTACCGCAATCGCCGGATGCGCCAATGGCAAGTCCGTGAGGTAACGCGTCGGTTCCGCGTGACATGCGTGCAATCCCGCTATGCGGCCGTGAGAGAAGCGGGCTAGGCCGTATCAGGCACGACGTCCCCCGCGGGCGGCGCCTCCTCGTCCGGCTCTTGCGCCTCCACCTGCTCCACCGCCGGAGGGCCCTGCGGCTCATCGGCCGCAGCCTCTTGTTCGGGCGGCGCGGTCGTCTTGAGGAGGTCGGCGCCGCCGTGCTTGCGGATGATGTCGTCGATTTCCTCGGCCTCGAGCGTTTCCCGCTCGAAAAGCGCCTCAGCGAGAGCCTCCAAGATTCCCTTGTGGTCGGACACGATCTTTCTCGCATCCTCGTAGGCCTCTTCGAGGAAGGTGTGGATCGCCTTATCCACCGCGGATGCCGTTTCCTCGCTGAAATCGCGCTCTTTCACGAAGTCGCGGCCGAGAAAAACTTCCGTGTTGGAGCCGAAGCTTATGGGCCCCAGCTCACTCATTCCCCATTCGCACACCATCGCGTGCGCGAGATCCGTCGAGACTTTGAGGTCGTTGGAAGCGCCGCTCGTGAACTCGTTGAATATGACCTCCTCCGCCGCGCGGCCGCCCATGGCCCAACGGATTCGCGCCAGGCAGTACTTCTTGGACATGTTGTGGCGATCTTCTTCGGGGAGAATGCTCGTGACGCCGAGCGTCGGCCCTCGCGGAATAATGGTTACCTTATGGACGGGATCGCATCCTTCGATGAGCCGCCCCACCAGGACGTGGCCCGCCTCGTGGTACGCGGTGCTTTTCTTCTCCTGGGGACTGATCACCAGACTCCGCCTCTCCGGCCCCATGAGGACGCGGTCTTTCGCTTCCTCGAAGTCCAACATGGTGACATTATCCTGGTTGCGGCGCGCGGCCAGCAGCGCTGACTCGTTTACCATATTGGCCAGGTCCGCGCCGGAAAACCCGGGGGTGCCTCGGGCCAGAGTACGGGTGCTTACGTCATCGCTCAAGGGCAGGCCATTATTGCGGATATGGATCTCAAGAATCGCTTCACGACCGGTAATGTCGGGATTGGCCACCACGATCTGCCTGTCGAAACGGCCCGGCCTGAGCAAAGCCCTGTCGAGCACGTCCGGCCGGTTCGTGGCCGCCATGAGGATAACGCCCTCACTCGTGTTGAAGCCATCCATCTCCACGAGAAGCTGGTTGAGCGTCTGCTCGCGCTCGTCGTGGCCGCCGCCGAGTCCGGCGCCGCGTTGACGCCCCACGGCGTCGATCTCATCGATGAAGATGATGCACGGCGCATGCTTCTGGCCCTGCTGGAACAGATCGCGTACGCGGCTGGCGCCCACGCCGACAAACATCTCGACGAAGTCGGAGCCGCTGATGCTGAAGAAGGGAACGTTGGCCTCGCCGGCCACCGCCCTGGCAAGCAAGGTTTTGCCCGATCCCGGAGGCCCCACCAGGAGCACACCCTTGGGGATTTTGCCGCCAAGACGGGTGAATCGCTTGGGATCTTTCAGGAATTCGATGATTTCCTGGAGTTCTTCCTTCGCCTCGTCGACGCCCGCTACATCATTGAAGGTAACGACCTTATCGCTCTGGTTGGCGAGGCGGGCCCGGCTTCTGCCGAAAGAAAGGGCCTTGTTGCTCCCCCCCTGCATATGGCGGAACATGAAGAACCAGAACACGCCGATGATCAGTAGAAGAGGGAGGACATTGATCAGGACCGCCGTGAGCAACGTACCGGCCCTCTTGATCTCATAGGGCGCGCCTTGAGCTTCCAGCTGATCCTTCCATTCCTGCGGGAAACCGTCATAGCGGAACTCAATGGTGTCATGGCCGTCCACGGCGGCCTTGAGCCGGGCATCGAAGTTCCATATTCCGGAATCGCCGTCATCTCTGGCGGCCACTACCTTCTGGATGTTCGCGGCGGCGAGTTGCGCCTTGAAATCCGTCACATCCAGTTTCCTGGTGCTGTTCTGATTATCCAGAAGGTACGTCGCCGCAAGGACCACCATGAGCAGCAGGATGATCCACAGGGAAACGTGCTTCAGAAAGTCATTCATAACGTTTTCACAAACCTCGTGTTACGAAAGAACACAGATGGCCGGAAGATGGCCATCTCTAATGGGATCATAACATAGGAACACCAAGGGTACAATCCCGGTACGGGCTGTATTCGATGGCAATAGGCCCATCTTCCGGCCCCCGCCTTGCCGTTCCCGAACGGCGCAGGGAGGGCCCCGTCCAATTTTCTGACTGATAACTGACGTTTCTTATCCGTAGATGAAGAAGCGCCAAGAAGAAGCGAAAAACAGGGACTGATACAAGCGGAGTCCGCCTCCGGCGAACGCAGACGTGTCTGTCCCTGCTTTTCGCGGCCGCCGCAATTCAACTGCCGGGGCGGCAATGTGGTATTCTTGGGCGTTATGGAACGCGATTTCGACGTCATAGTCATCGGAGCCGGCCACGCCGGCGTCGAGGCCGCCCTGGCCTGCGCCCGGAGCGGACGCAGGACGCTGCTGGCCACCATCAATCTCGACACCCTCGCCCGGATGTCGTGCAATCCGGCCATCGGCGGCGTAGCCAAAGGCCAGTTGGTGCGCGAGATCGACGCCCTCGGCGGCGAAATGGCGCGGTGCATCGATCGGACGGGCATTCAGTTCAAGATGCTCAACCGCTCGAAGGGCCCGGCGGTTCACAGCCCGCGCGCCCAGGCGGATCGCGTCGCCTACCAATATGATATGAAGCGGGTGTGCGAGTCGGCGCCTGCCCTGACGCTGAAGCAGGTGCTCATCGAGGATTTCGTGGTGGACGACGGCGCCATTGCCGGCGTCCGCACCTCGCTGGGCGACACCATCTCGACGCGCGCGGTGATCGTCTGTCCGGGCACCTTCCTCGGCGGGCGGCTCCACTTCGGCATGCGGGACGTCCCCGGCGGGCGCGCCGGGGAACAGCCCGCCCGAGCCTTATCGGACGCCTACCGCCGGCTCGGCTTCGACGTGGGCCGCCTGAAGACCGGCACCTGCCCGCGCGTGCACCGGCGCAGCATCGACACGGACGCCATGGAGGCCCAGCCCGGCGACGAACACCCGCGGCCCTTTTCATTCTCGACGCCCATTGAAGGCTTTGATCCGAATCACATCCTGTGCTGGCTGACGTACACGAACGCCCGGACGCACGAGGCCATCCGCTCGAATCTGGATCGCTCACCCCTGTTTTCAGGCAAGATTGAGGGCATCGGCATCCGGTATTGCCCGAGTATCGAGGACAAGGTAATGCGGTTTCCCGACAAAGACCGCCACCACGTGTTCCTCGAGCCGGAGGGACTCGATACGGCGGAGGTTTACGTCAACGGCCTGACGACCAGCCTGCCCGAGGACGTCCAGCTCGCCTTCCTGCACACGGTGCCCGGCCTGGAACGGGCGGAGATTGTGCGGCCCGGCTATGCCGTCGAGTACGACTTCGTGCCGCCTACTCAGTTGAAGCCCACCCTCGAGACGAAGCGCGTCCGGGGACTGTTCCACGCCGGCCAGATTAACGGCACCTCCGGCTATGAGGAGGCGGGCGCTCAGGGCCTGTTCGCAGCGTTGAATGCAGTCCGCTACCTCGAAGATGCCGAGCCGCTCTACATCCCGCGCAACGAAGGCTACATCGGCGTCATGGTGGATGACTTGGTGACGCGGGGCGTGCTCGAGCCTTACCGGCTGTTCACCTCCCGCGCGGAGTACCGCCTCTTGCTCCGGCATGACAACGCCGACGCGCGCCTGGCCAAGTACGGCATCGCGGGCGACGCCTTCCTCCAGCGTGTCCGCGTGAAGGAGGACGCCGTGCGGGCGGAGGTGGCGCGGCTCGAAGCGGCGCGCGTTACGCCGTCGGAGGACTTGAATCGCCTGCTGGCGGAACGCGGCGAGGCGCCCCTTGCCGAACCGCAGCCGGCCTCGCAAGTACTGCGCCGGCCGGGATTGCGCATCGAGGACGTGTGGCGAGTTGCGCCGCCGCCGGCGCCGGTTTCCTTCGAGGTGGCCGAACAGGTCGAGATTACGGTGAAGTACCAAGGCTACATCGCCCGCCAGGAACGCGACGTGGCCCGCTTCCGCGGCGCCGAGAACCTGCGCATCCCCGACGACCTCGACTTCTTCAGCGTGCCCGGCCTGCCCCACGAGTGCAAAGAGCGCCTCGATCAGATCCGGCCCGTCAATTTTGGGCAGGCGTCCCGCATCTCGGGCATCCGCCCCGCCGACATCGCCGTGCTTCACATCCACATCGAGAAACTCAGCCGCTCGGCCGCCGGGGAGCCGGCCTGATGGCCGAGGTCCTCCTCTTCCGGCCCATCTACGATCCTTTCACCCGCTCGACGCCCACCTTTCCCTGGGGACTCGTCTACGTGGCCGCGCCCCTGGTTGAGCGCGGCATGGACGTGCGGATCATCGACGAGTGCGTCACCCCTGACTGGCGCGATGAGGTGGCACGTCTCCTCGAACGGGAGCCGCCCGCCGCCGTCGGCATCTCGGCAATGACGGGCGAACAGCTCCGCTTCGGCCTCGATTTCGCGCGATTCGTCCGCGAACGCAGCCGGGCGGCCATCGTCTGGGGCGGCGTGCATCCGAGCCTGCTCCCGGAGCAGACGGCGCGGCATCCGCTCGTGGATTTCGTCGTCGCCGGAGAAGGGGAATACGCCTTCGCGGAACTCGTCGAGCGCCTCAAGCGCGGCCAGGATACGGACGGCATCCCCGGCGTGTTCCGCGGCCGTGACGGCGAAGTGAGCGGCTCGTTGGCCGAGGGGTTCCTCGATATGGCCGCGCTGCCCCCGGTGCCGTACCACCTCGTGGACGTCGAGCAATACATCCGCCCGCGCCCGGAACTCGGCGCTCACCGCTATTTCGAGCTGTGTACCAGCCGCGGCTGCCCCCACCATTGCGGCTTCTGCTACATCGAATCCGTCCACCGGAGCCGGTGGCGGCCTCTCGATGCCGACGAGGTTATCGAACGCCTCAAGGATCTCACTGCGCGCTTCCGCGTCGATTGCGTGCTGTTTCGCGAGGACAATTTCTTCGCGGGACGCCCGCGCGTCGAGGCCATCGCGGCGCGGCTCATCGAGGCGAATCTCGGCATCAAGTGGGCGGCAAGCTGCCGCATCGACTACTTCGCCACGTATCCCCCCGCATTCATCGAACGGCTCCGCCGGAGCGGGTGCGTGCTCCTCACCTTCGGCGTGGAGTCCGGTGCCAACCGCGTCCTCGACGTCATCGGCAAAGGCATCACCGTCGAGATGGTGATGGAGGTGGTGCGCAAGGTAAAAGAGAGCGGCATCCGCGGCACGTATCATTTCATGGGCGGCTTCCCCACCGAGACGCCCGCGGAGTTCCTCGACACGTGCCGGCTCATCAACCACATCCTGGCCGTCGCCCCCGAAACGGTTGTCCGCGAGATGTCGGTGTTCACGCCCTATCCCGGGATCGGACTCATCCCGGCGTGCGAACGCGCCGGCTACCAGGCGCCCGACTCGCTCGAAGGCTGGCTCGCCATGGACTGGAGCCATCCGGAACGGCCTTGGCTGAGTCCCCGGCAATCGCGGCTCATCGGCGACGCCCAATTCCTCATCGCCCGCCTCAACCATCCCAGCCGCGCCGTCCGCGCTTGGGCGCGCCTCCGCTGGCGTCAACTCCTCCGCCGTCCCCAAGGCATCCGCCTCTTCGAGCGCCCCGCCATCGAGTGGGCAAAGAAGCGGCGCGCGCGGACTTAGGAAGCGTCTCCTATGGACCCTACCGTGAAAGCTGAACCTCCGGCATTCTCAATGCCTGAGTTGGTGTAAGTGCGGCCTTGTGAACGTATGTATATGTTTCAACGGGCAAGATACTGGACTCCCGCTCACCACTGATAGTGGATACCGATGAATTGGCCTTATTGACTTCCTCCTTCAGTCTGGCGAGTGCCTCAGTTAGCTGCTTCTGCCTCTCATGGAGAGGCATCAGCTGAAACCCTAGCACTATGCAAGCAAGAGTCAAAGCTGCAACAACCGTGCTCAAGATACCAGTCGCCGTATTGAAGGCAGGTGTTCGGGATATGTCTTCAATGGGGTCCGTCACGTCACATTCCTCAAGACAATCTAGAGTTCAACGTCCAGAATCACCTCTGCCCTGGCGTCGGCCACCTCCACCTCGAAGCGGTTTATGCCCTTTCGGAAGTGCTTTGCCAACTTCTTCAGTTCGATGGTTCCACGCACCAGCGTATAGTCACCATCTTCTTCCTGGGCCTCAAGTGACAGCGGAATCGGCTCGACCTCTTCGCCGTTTATCGTGGCGACACAGGCCGCACTGATTTCGCTGCCCTTGGCCCGCAGACTTAGAGGAAGGACCTTGTCCTTGCCCTCTGGATCCATCTCATCGTAGAGCGGCTCGACAACGAGACTCTTACCGTCGCCAAGCCTTACATGTATGGGCTGCATACCCTCGACGCTTACCAGGCTATCTGCTTGCACGGAACAATCGAAGATTGTGCCCGGCTCAGCGACTACGTTCTTTCCTTTGATGAAGATGAGAGGCCAAGCAACTAGGAGAAACAACGTTATCGACAGGGCCTTGCGCCCCTTTCCCGAGTGGTCATACCCGCCGTCCAGCAGCACCTCAGTACCGTCCACAGCCCTCGCGGAAACGGCTTCAAGCTCAAGGTCGCCCTTCACCCCGGCAACCTTCGCGCTCTTCACGTGGGAGACCCGAACAACCATCGCGGCACCCGCTCGAATAACAACTTGCTTGTCAAGTACTACATTTCGCCACACATGAGCTCGGACAATCTGTCCCACGGCGGTCTTCTTCTTCTTAGACACAACTTGCTCGTCAAGCTCGCCGTATATTGGCGTGCCCGCTGGCAGGAGAATACTCTCGGCACCGACAGAGCCGCAGCACAGAAGCGCCACCGCAAGGGTAAGATATCCTCTGGATGTGAACACGTTCATGACAGGTCCCTCCGCGTTGGACTGAAAGATAGACTCATTACAGACCCCAAACCCCGTGGCATACTACGAGAAACGAGTATTGCTGTCAAGACGTCTTTCGAATTGCCTATGCGCCACAGCGCGCTACCAGACCTGCATTTGCCGCGCCGTCAGGTCATAGGCGTTTCGTATTCTCGCCAATCGCCCGTCCAGTCGTATCTTCCTCCGCTCACATCCATCCCTTGGCCGATTCCAGGAGGCCTTGGCCTTCGTCGATGCTCTCGCAGCGGGTTTGCAGCATGAGCAGGCCGGGATCGAGTCCCTTGATCAGCGGCGCGATGTTCTCTTTGGGCAACTCCACGTGCACAATCCTACCCGCTTGCTGAATTTGCCGGTACATCTCGAGGTGGGCGGGCCCGTTCGGCGGCTCGACGGGCGCGGGCACGTATTGGATGACGCGGATGTAGGGGAGCGATAGCAGCCGGGGCAGGTGATGCCGCGCGTCGCCGCCGTCGAGGTGGTACCAGATGGCGTCGAACTCCCCGGCGTAGATGTCGAGTTCGGGGAGCACGAACCGCTCGTACAAGTCCGGCGAAAGCATGCAGGACACGTCCGACTGGGTGCTGAGATACGGCTCGGGCGCCCACAAAGGCATCCAGCCCGCGGTGCCGTACCAGAAGTCATGCCGGGGGGCAATAAGATCCCGCAGGGCGCAGCGGGCGCCCAGGAGATCGCGCGCGCCTTGGACAATGGCGTCTTCCATCCACTCGGGATGCTCGAGGAGGGCCGACAGGAAGTCGCCCGTGCCCATGTGCATCGAGAGCAGGTCGTTGGCCGGCAGGAGGCAGGGCTGGCCGACGAGGAAGTCATCTTTCCCGGCGAGCTCGGCCACGGCGAGGTAGACGGCCTCGTGCTTCTTCACCCAGGGATCGTCCGGATGGTGCCGGAAGGGCGATGGGCGGCCGAAATCGACGGGAAAGGTATCGAACCAGATGGTATCGGGGCTGAAATGCGGCCGGCCGCCGAGGGATATCATCCATCCACCGTTGAGCAGACACGAAGGGACGGCCTCGCCGCCCCACCACGTGTTCTCGAGGTGGGCAAACGCCGCACGCGTCACCCAGTCGGGATCGAGCCAGCGGCCCTCGGGCGCGTCCGGGCAGCCCGGCGCGGGGATGTTCTTGCCGCTCGGCGCCGTCACCGCGATACAGGGGCGATCCGTCGCCTCCCCGGCCCACAGGGCCGATAGCCGCACACGCGCCTCCGGCCAATCAGGCTTGTACTTCATCTTGCCTCCAATCGTGTGAACGCCAAGAGGGGAAAGCGCCCCGGCATGGGACATCCTACCTCACATGGGCGGCAGAGGAGCTGTTGAAAAAGTCGCATTCGCCCCAGAGGTTGAGCGAAAGATCGGGACTGTCCCAAGCGGAGTCCGCCGCAGGAGGACGCAGACGGGACTGTCCCAGGTCCTTTCGCGGCCTGCGTGCAGCAACTCCAGACCTTTTCAACGCCTCCACTGAGCCCGGTTATAGCATGGGCGATTGTGAAGATGCACCTCGTCCGGGAGAATCCGCAGTCCCTTCGCCCCGCACCGCGTCAAGTCATTGAAGGCCAAGGGGTTGGCCCAAACATGGGCCGCCTCGCACGACACCGGAGGCCTTGGCCGGGGTGAGGGTTGGTAGAGGGTTGTAGACAGTTAGAGGGTTTTTCATAAAACCCTCTAACTTTTTCCGCCCCGTAGGAGGGTTTCTAAAGAAACCCTCCTACTATCACCCTCGCAGGGCGCGTCATATAGGTTAAACAAATGCTGTCTAATAGGTTACAGCGCCCGAACCCTCTCTGCAAACTATCACCCCCGGAGTGTTTCAACCCTCACACCCTCTAATGAGAGCTATTAACGCCGAGTCGGGGACCACAGCGGCAGGGGGGCGTTGACGGCGAGTGTGTTTGCGCATATCATGGTGCAAACGCAGTTGCAGTGGCGGCGGACACATCCGTATGTAGAAGGCCGCGCTGTCGGGAGAGCGAGTCGCGTGCAATGGGGAGGAAGGTCATGGAATCTCTGACCGAGTACTTGGCTAGCGATGAATTAATGACTCAAGTCACGACTTACGGGACACGTGGTCTGGGCGCGCTTGCCATGCTCTTCGCGGCATGGCTGCTGGCCGGATGGCTCGGCCGGATGGTCGTCCGCGGCCTGACACGCGCCAAGGTCGAAGAGACGCTGGCCAAGTTCCTGGCGAGGCTGGCGCGTTGGGCCGTCCTTGTCCTCGCCTTTCTAACGTGCCTGACCGTCTTTGGCGTTGAAGTCACGACCTTCGCCGCCGTCATCGGCGCCGCGGGCCTCGCCATAGGACTGGCGTTTCAGGGCTCCTTGTCCAACTTCTCATCGGGCATCATGCTGCTGCTCTTTCGCCCATTCAAGGTGGGCGATGTTGTCAACGTCTGCGGCGAACTCGGAAAAGTCTGTGAGATCGACCTCTTCACCACGTCCCTCGACACACCGGACAACCGCCGCATCATCCTGCCCAACAGTTCCGTCTTCGGTGCGACCATCGAGAACATCACCTTCCACGATATCCGGCGTGTGGACGTTTCGGTGGGTGTTTCCTACACCGCGGACATCGATCAAACGCGTGAGGTCCTGGCCCAGGCCGCCCTCGCGGTTCCCGGGCGCATCGAAGAGCCGCCGGCCCAGATCCTGCTCCTTGAATTGGGCGCATCCTCAGTGGATTGGGTCGTACGCGTTTGGTGTGATACGGCCGACTACTGGGACGTTCGCGATGCAACGGTACGTTCGGTGAAGATGGCTCTCGACAAAGCCGGCATTAGCATCCCCTTCCCGCAGATGGACGTGCATCTCAACAAACTGGAATAGCCGCGCCCCTCGGCCGCCCCACAACGGCCCTGTCCATACGCTCGATTGAGGAGAACGCGAGATGATTAGGCAATGCCACCGAAAGACTCCCGTAGGCCGCCTTGTCGTCATGGGGGAATCCAATGCCTACGGGATGAGTGCGAGCCAGCCGAAGAACGAATGGGTGCAGGTACTTGGCGACCACATCACCGATTTTCAGGACGGGCCCGTCCGCGTGTTCAACAACGCTATCCCGGCCAACGTCATCAGTCCGAACGCCCCCGGGTATGAGAAAGAGCCGCTGTACCACACCGCGCCGTCCGCCCTGGAGCGCTACGAATCCGACATGATCGACTACCGCCCGGATATGGCCGTTTTCGCGTACGGCTTGAACGATTCACGTTGCGGCCATGCGCTGGAAAGCTTCATCAAGGACTACCGGACGATTGTGGCCAACACCATGGAGCGCCTGCCCGAGGCCCTCGTCGTATTGGTGGGGCCTTACTGGAACTTACAGTACGATGCCGCGACGTGGTCGGACCCCAAGTATGCGGACTGGTTCGGCAAGTTCAACAAACCGGGCGACGAACTGGTACTCGCCTATAACGCGGCCATTGAGCAGATGGCCGCGGAACTTGGCGCGCTCTTTGTGGACGTCTACCATATCCTCGAGGGAGCGACGTGGCTGCTCACCGCGGATGCCTGCCATTTCAACGACGTGGGCCAGTACATCATCGGCCTTACCGTATTCAGCCGCGTTGCCGCCCAATGCTCGTTTCTCTCCCGCGGCAGCCGGCGCATGGAAAAAGAGCTCGCCACAGGCATACACAACACCGGCGGGACAAGCGCCCTGCCGCACGTCATCGAGGCCTGGCGGAAGCCGGAGCGTTGGAGCAAGTAGGCTCTCGCCCCGCAGTGAGTACGCCAGGGGAACGGGAATGTAGTTGTAGGCCCGTGTTGTCCGTGCTCAGAACCCACCTTGGGGAGTCTTGGCGGAGTCTTGGGGAGGCGGAGTCTTGGGGACACAATACTCAATTGGTGCCAATCGTCAGTGTGAATGGGAGTTTCTGGGGCACAAAAGCAAGTCACAGTTTGGCCCGGTGTAGCCATGGTTGGTTTCGTTGGTTCCTCATGCACCTTGCCCATGCGCTTTCTGAGGCATAAGAGGTCTATTGTTCACCCTCAGCGAAAGTAGAACACATGGGGAGGCGAACTTAAGTTACGGTTTGGTGGCGGCGTAAGAGCTGCGACTTCACACTGGTCAATACGGCAAGCACGCTGTTCTGGCTGCCGGATAAGAAGCCCGATTCTCCTTCACGGGTGGAACGGGGAGTTACCCGCTTGGCCAGTCTTCTTGCCTTGCTCTTCTGCGCGACGTGAGCGGAAGGGCGTCGTTTCTGGACCATGAATCTCCATGTTGACACCAGCCCGCAGAAACCCTATAGTATCCGCGTTTATACTTAATTAAAAGGCCTGCGCTCATGGACGAAACGGATAGACTCGCCCGAATCTTCAAAGTCCTTTCAGTGGAGACGCGCGTGCGTATGATTGACCTGCTCAAGAGTAGGACGCTCTGTGTCAATGCCCTGGCCCGCGCGCTGGATATCACCCCGGCCGCAGTGTCGCAGCACCTGCGCGTGCTGCGAGATGCAGAGATTGTGAGAGCGGAAAAGAAGGGGTACTTCGTGCATTACCGGGTGAACGAATCGACGCTCACTGACTGGGGAGAAACAGCCCAGAGGCTGCTCAATGTGGACAAGAAGAAGTAGACGTGTTTTTTTGCCACGCGGAATAGTCTCCGCGCGGCCACTTAATCAAAAGGAGGTACATCATGTGTGAGAAACAGCAGTGCTGCGAGAAGCCGGAGAACCTGAAGGGCAAGCCCGAGGAATGCTCGCCCGAGCAGATCAGGAAATGTCACGGGACGAGGCACGAGCACCCCTGTGTGCAGAAGTCGGAGCGAAAGTAACGTACCTGCTATGAGGCGGCGGCGGCTCAATTGCCACCAGCCCTTTCACAAGGAGGACTTGAGACATGGGACACGGACACCACATTCTCGGCGGCGCCGAACCTTGGCAGATTGGCGCGGCGGTCATCGCTCTCGCTTGCGTAATCGGAATCGTCCTCTGGCTTGTTCATCGACGAACCATAGCCTCGGACGGACTGTCGCCAATGGAACGCAAGAGTCTTCCCCATCCCCACCGCGAAATCCTATCCATGTTGCGTCAACACGGCGGTTCCATGATGCAGTCGCAGATCGCCGACGCGATACCGGTAAGTCTTGAGGATCTGGCAGACGCGCTGAAAGAGCTGGAAAGCCACAGCCTGATACGCCGGCAATGGGATCCCGATAAGAACACATACGCAGTCACGGCGAGTTGAGAACGCGCTCGCGATGCGAAAGACATCGTTGTCGCGAAAAGGTGCACCAGATGAGTGTTTCTAGGGCAATCGCAGTTTCCGATCTGGCGAAACGCTTCGGCGAGGCCAAGGCAGTCGAGTCCGTCAGCTTCGAAGTGGAGGAGGGCGGACTCTTTGGTTTCCTTGGCCCGAATGGCGCAGGCAAGACCACGACCATCAACATGCTTACGGGCCTAGCGCGACCCGACGCCGGGACAATTCGTATTGCGGGCATTGATTGCTCGCGCAACCCGAAGGCCGCCCAGCACCTGATGGGCGTTGTGCCGGATGAGAGCAATCTGTATCCCGAGTTGACCGGCTACGAGAATCTCTGTTTCTGCGGCGCGCTCTATGGCATGCCCCGGCGGGAACGTGAAAAGCGGGCGCGCGAACTGCTGGAATCCTTCGGGCTGGCGCAAGCGGCGGGGCGCAAGTTCGCCGGCTATTCCAAGGGTATGAAACGCAAACTGACCATCGCCGCCGGGATTATCCACAGACCGCCGATTATGTTCCTGGACGAGCCGACCACCGGTATCGACGTGGCCAGCGCACGACAGATTCGCCAGTTGATCGCCGACCTGAATTCCGGCGGCACAACAATCCTCCTGACCACCCACTACATCGAGGAAGCCGAGCGACTTTGCCGGCGCATTGGCTTCATCGTCCAGGGGCGCATCGTCCGCACCGACACCGTCAAGGCCCTGATGCGCGACGCCCAGGACCGTCACGTGGTCGAGTTTGGGGTGTCCGGCGGTGTGGCCGCCCTGTGCGCGGCGGTCGGAGACACTTTCCCTGAGCTTCAGCCCCAAGAAGTCTCGCCCCAGGTCCTCCGCGTCGAATCTCGTGAACCCATTCGCATCGGGCCGTTGGTGCGCCTCTTCGAAGACCGCGGCGAGGAAGTGTCCGAAGCACGCAAGATCCGCCCCTCGCTTGAGGACGTCTTCGTATACGTCACCGGCATCGAAGCGAGCGTTATGAAGCAGGAACGCGAAAAGCAGAGCAAAGGAGCCGGCGCATGAAACGCTGGATCGCTTTCTGGAGCATTCTGGCCAAGGACATGCGGTCCTACTATCTGAAGCCCCCCAATATCAGTTGGGGGCTGGTCTTTCCTCTTGCCTGGACGGCCATGTTCTTCATCAAGTCCGGATCGGGGCTGGAGAGCATCCAAACGGTCTTGCCGGGCGTGATGGCCGTCTCCGTGCTTTTCGGCACAACCTCGATGCTGGCCGTCACAGTTACCTTCGAGAAGAAGGGGCGCTCCTTCGAGCGCTTGCTGTTGGCCCCTATCCCGCTCGAACTGCTCATGCTGGCCAAGACCGCCGGCGCTATTCTTTTCGGCATGGCCAACGCCTTCGTGCCGGTCCTGATGGCCGCATTCCTCGTCGACCTGTCGGGGGTAAACTGGGTGGCGCTTCTACCGGCCGTGTTGCTGATCGCCGTTAGTTCGACCTTTCTCGGCTTGTTCGTGGCCGTATCCGTTAGCGAGGTCTTCGAGGCGCAGACCTTCTCCAATTTCTTCCGCTTCCCCATGATCTTCCTGTGCGGCCTCTTCTTTCCGATCGAGAAGCTCCCCCCGTTCTTGCGCCCCTTCTCGTACGCGCTCCCCCTTACCTACGGCGCCGACATTCTCCACGGCGCCATCCGTGAGGCCGCAACCATGCCCTATGCGCTCAGTCTCGCCGCATTAGCAGCCTTCTGTACTGCCCTCTTCGCCATAAGCCTCCGCAACATAAGGAGGCGGTGGATTGTATGACGCGGAAACCGTCGACAAGTCCCTTGTGAACGCCGCGAGTCCTGGGAGTCCGGCCCGAGGCCCTCGTCGTACTGGTGGGGCCTTACTGGAACTTACAGTACGATGCCGCGACGTGGTCGGACCCCAAGTATGCGGACTGGTTCGGCAAGTTCAACAAACCGGGCGACGAACTGGTACTCGCCTATAACGCGGCCATTGAGCAGATGGCCGCGGAACTTGGCGCGCTCTTTGTGGACGTCTACCATATCCTCGAGGGAGCGACGTGGCTGCTCACCGCGGATGCCTGCCATTTCAACGACGTGGGCCAGTACATCATCGGCCTTACCGTATTCAGCCGCGTTGCCGCCCAATGCTCGTTTCTCTCCCGCAGCAGCCGGCGCATGGAAAAAGAGCTCGCCACAGGCATACGCAACACCGGCGGGACAAGCGCCCTGCCGCACGTCATCGAGGCCTGGCGGAAACCGGCGCGTTGGAGCAAGTAAACAGTCACTCCGTAGTGAGCACGCCAGAGGAACGGGAATGTAATTGTTGGCCCGTCTTGCCGTGCGCCGCCTCTTGCTCGCGCCATGGTGAGCCGCCACGTCCGTGTAAAGACCCAGTGTAACGAACGGACCCCTGCCCTTTGACACGAATAGGCAACGCCAATAAACTAACAAGGTGAATTGGGCGAAAGGGGGCGGCGCACGCCACCGGATTCCGGCCGCTCGTTTCTGTTCGAGTGGCTTGACGGATACGTGGCACGTACTCATGTCGTCCGCCCCACCCTTAAGCCCATCCACGTAGCGGGCATCGCCGCCGAGGCCTGTCCTCGCGCCAAGGAGAAAGAACGATGGATAGACGCACCTTCATGGGCTGCCTTGCGTGTGGCTGTGCTTCCGGCGTCCTCGGTTGCACCACACGTAGGGATGGAGAAGCCCTGTCACAACGCGAGGCAGACGCAGACACCTTGAGCACACTGGACTGGGATATCGCCGTCTGTGGCTTGAACTGCGCCAAGTGCGGAGCACGCAAGAAGGGCGAGTGCGCCGGGTGCAGGGGCTCTTTTGAGCAACAGTGCTGGGCGGACTGTCCGTTCCGTCCTTGCGCCGAGGCGAAGGGCCTCCGCTACTGTTTCGAGTGCGACGGCTTCCCGTGCGACAAGGTCGAAGCGTTCGCCGCTGACGAATGGGACCATCATCGGGCCACCGTGGAGAATATGAAGAAGATGAAGGCCATGGGATTGAAGAACTGGGGGGCCCAACAGCCGAAGCCGGTGTGGTGCCCCGGCTTGAAATGAAGGAATAAGGGACGTTTTCGGCAAGGCAAGGGGTTGACAGCACGCGAAAGATAGGATATAATCCTATTTAGGATTTGTTCTTAACTGCGCTTGGGCTGATGTCGCTTCCTTCACATATTGTCGATGCACGCATGCATGCCTTCAGGCAGGCCTGTGTCGACCGCGGGGTGAAAGTCACCCATCAGCGTTTGGAGATCTTTCGCGAGTTGGCTTCGACGGAAGAGCATCCGGATGTCGAGACGGTGCATCGCCGCGTGAGGGAACGCATCCCAACCATCTCTCCTGACACCGTCTACCGAAATCTGAAGATGCTTGTTGAGCATGGCCTCGTTTCCGTGGTGGGGATGAGCCATGAACGTCTGCGCTTCGATGCGAATATGGGGCCGCACCACCACTTTGTCTGTGTCCGTTGCGGACTGATCCGCGATTTCCGCTCGCCGCATCTGGAAAACGTCGAATTCCCGGAGGAGGCAGAGGCATTGGGTGAACCTGTGTCGCTGCACTTGGAGGTAAAGGGCGTGTGCGCCCAGTGCCGCTCCGTTGAAGATAGCAGAAGTTAGCCATATCCCCCGTCGCGGCCAGGGTCAAACGCGACCGCGCCGGCGGCATCGCCCGGCGTGAACCACACGGAAAAGGAGAACTGAGATGAATGGAGAAAGCAAGTGCCCGGTAACGGGCAAGACTGCCGTACCCACTGCCAGTAAGGGCACGTCGAACCGGGACTGGTGGCCCGATCAGGTGAACCTGACCGTGCTGCACCAGCACTCCGCCCTGTCCAATCCCATGGGCGATGACTTCGACTACGCTGAGGAGTTCAAGAAACTCGACTTGGCCGCCGTGAAGAAGGACCTCTACGCGCTGATGACGGATTCTCAGGACTGGTGGCCGGCCGACTGGGGCCATTACGGGCCGCTCTTCATCCGGATGGCGTGGCACAGCGCCGGCACCTACCGCATGGGCGACGGCCGCGGCGGCGCGGGCTCCGGCTCCCAACGCTTGGCGCCGCTCAATAGCTGGCCGGACAATGTGAACCTCGACAAAGCGCGTCGGCTGCTTTGGCCGATCAAACAGAAATACGGCAGGAAGATCTCCTGGGCCGACCTGATGATCCTCGCCGGCAACTGCGCCATCGAGTCGATGGGCCTTCCCACCTTCGGCTTCGGCGGCGGACGCGAGGACGTCTGGGAGCCGGAGGAGGATATCTATTGGGGCTCGGAGGCCGAGTGGCTTGGCGACAAACGGTACTCCGGCGAGCGTGATCTTGAGAATCCCCTTGCCGCTGTGCAGATGGGCTTGATCTACGTAAATCCCGAAGGCCCGGACGGCAATCCGGATCCTGTCGCCTCCGGCCGTGATGTCCGCGAGACTTTCGCGCGTATGGCCATGAACGACGAAGAAACCGTCGCTCTCGTCGCAGGCGGACACACCTTCGGCAAGTGCCATGGCGCGGGCGATGCAGCGTTGGTCGGCCCCGAGCCCGAAGCGGCTCCCATCGAAGAACAGGGGCTCGGATGGAAGAGCAGCTTCGGCAGCGGCAAAGCCGGCGATACGATCGGCAGCGGCATCGAAGGCGCCTGGAAGCCGAATCCAACCAAGTGGGACATGGGCTATCTGAACGTGCTGTTCAAGTACGAGTGGGAACTCGTCAAGAGCCCGGCCGGCGCGAATCAGTGGTACGCCAAGGACGTGGCCGAAGAGGACATGGTGGTGGACGCACACGACCCGTCCAAGAAGCACCCGCCCATGATGACCACGGCGGACCTCTCGCTTCGCTTCGACCCCGGCTTCGAACCGATCGCGCGGCACTTCCGCGATAATCCGGAGGAGTTCGCGGACGCTTTCGCCAGGGCGTGGTTCAAACTGACCCACCGCGATATGGGCCCCCGCTCACGCTATCTCGGCCCGGAAGTCCCGACGGAAGAGCTGATCTGGCAGGACCCGGTGCCGGCGGTCGACCATAAGCTCATTGACGACAAAGACATCGCTGACCTCAAAGGCAAGATTCTCGCCTCGGGGCCATCCGTATCCCAACTCGTGTCGACCGCTTGGGCGTCGGCGTCCACCTTCCGTGGCTCCGACAAGCGCGGCGGCGCCAACGGCGCGCGCATCCGCCTCGCCCCGCAGAAGGATTGGGAGGTCAACCAGCCGGCCCAACTTGAGACCGTGCTTGAGGCACTCGAGGGCGTCCGGAAGGCCTTCAACAACGCCCAGTCGGACGGGAAGAAGGTATCGCTGGCCGACCTTATCGTCCTGGGCGGCTGCGCCGGCGTTGAGCAAGCGGCCAAGAATGCCGGCCACGATGTGTGCGTGCCCTTCACTCCGGGACGCACCGACGCGTCGCAGGAGCAAACCGATGCGGAGTCCTTTGCGGTGCTCGAACCGGCCGCGGACGGCTTCCGCAATTACCTAAAAGCCAAGTACGCTATAGGGGCGGAGCACTTACTGGTTGATCGCGCGCAGTTGCTGACGCTGACCGCTCCTGAGATGACGGTGCTCATTGGCGGCCTGCGCGTCTTGAATGCCAACGTCGGACAGTCCCCGCACGGCGTCTTCACGGAGCAGCCGGAAACGCTCACCAACGACTTCTTCGTGAATCTGCTCGACATGGGCACGGCGTGGAAGCCCTCCTCCAAGGACAAAGACGTGTTCGAAGGGCGTGATCGCGCATCAGACGAACTCAAGTGGACCGGCACGCGTATCGACCTCATCTTCGGCGCCAACTCCCAGCTCCGGGCCATCGCCGAAGTCTACGCATGCGAGGACGCCAAGGAGAAGTTTGTGCGCGACTTCGTAGCGGCGTGGGACAAGGTAATGAACCTCGACCGCTTCGACCTCGCGTAGAAGCGCCAGCCGAGAGAAGAAGGGGCCGCCACGGTGGAAACCGTGGCGGCCTTTGCATTCGTGGCTCACAAGGTATGGACGGTTTCTGCTGCCATTTCCGCCCGGCAGGCACGGCGGCTAGGTGTGTTCCCTTTGAGTTAGGTGTTGTGTCCCCGAGATTCCCCTGAGATTCCCTGACGCAGTTCCGAGCCCGGCATGGCAACTACGTAACGCAGGCGTCCTCGCCTGCAAGGCCTGCAGGCAAGATGCCCGCGTTACAGAAATGGGATGTCTGTCATTACATCTACGGCCTGTTGCACCATCCCACCTACCGCGAGGAGTACGCGAGAGTCTTGGAAACACAAGACTGAATTGCCGCCGTTGCGGGCGGCCTCTGTTGTTGTTTCCGCCCGGCAGGCACGGCGGCTAGGTGTGTTCCTTTTGAGTTAGGTGTTGTGTCCCCGAGATTCCCTGACGCAGTTCCGAGCCCAGTATGGCAACTGCGTAACGCAGGCGTCCTCGCCTGCAAGACGTGCAGGCAAGATGCCTGCGCCACAATCTCCGGCAGGCAGGATGCTTGCGTTACGGAAATGGGACATCTTCCATTACGTCTACGGCCTGTTGCACCACCCGGCCTACCGCGATAAGTATGCGGACTGCCTGAAGCGGGAACTGCCGGGCATTCCCTTTGCGCCGGACTTCTGGGCCTTTGCCGAGGGGGTCGGGAACTCGCCCATTGGCGCCTTGACTATGATCAAGTATCTTCCTTGAGCTGAGTATTGTGTCCCCAGAATTCCTCCTCGCGGCCTTTGTCGGTATCGGGAGGCCCCCAAAGCCCACGGTATGACAAGGTCTCGCTAGGCCGAAGAAGGGGGCTCGCATCCCGGAACATCACTCCGGGTAGAACTACGTTCCCTGCTGTTGCTGGCGGCCTATATCAGGGTGTAGTATGCCCTCGTAAGTCGTTTCCCAATAGAAAGGGCTGGAAGATGACTTGTTCAACCCGTCAGCTTGTTTGCCTTGTGGCCTTCGCAGCTGGCTGCGCGACGAGCAACCCTGTGGCCAACTTCTATCAAGATCGCACGATTGGAGCCACGCCAGAGCAGCTGGCTGCGTTCTTCGAGCCATCGTCAACTACCCCTCGCGTGATGGTGACCGAGGACTACGACGGCGACCTCCTCAGGCTCGGCGAACAAGGTTATTGGGTAGTCGGCATCTCAAACTTCACGTGGTCAGGCATGCCTACACAGCAACAGCTTTCCAAGAAGGCACTTGAAGTAGGCGCCGATATCGTCCTTTACAACTCCGAATACAGCCACACGGAAGAGGGGGTGCGGCCCGTTCTGGGTGTGGTTCCCGGTTCCAGCACAACAGTCTCTTCTTCTGGCTCTGCTAACCTGAACGCTTACGGCAGCGCTAGTGCGAGTGCCTACGGTAGTGGGGGGTACGCTTACGGGACCGGCTCGTACACTGGACATGGCTACGGCAACTACTACGAAACGAGCACAATCAGCACGCCGCCTCAGTTTTACACCTACTATGTGCCTTACTCAGCCAGGGTGAACCAGTTTCAGGTTGCCTTTCTCCGAAGAGGAAAACGACCCATACTTGGCATCAGAGGTATGCCCATCCCAGAGGAAATGCGTGCAGCCTTGCAACGCAACACTGGCGTGTTCGTTTGGCTCGTGCAGAACAGCACTCCGGCATTCCGCGCAAATCTGCTGGCTGGTGACGTGATCGTTGGAATCGGCGATCGCGGCGTCTCATCCCCCGAGGACCTGTCTCAAGTGCTTTTTACTCACGCCGGGCAGCCCGTTGATATTCGCTTCATTCGCAACGGGCAGGAGATGTCGGTTTCTGCGACCCTTAACCCCCTGCCTGAATAACTTGCGTCTGCCTGGTCCGTCTGGGCTGCGCCCCTGTGTTTTCCGCAGCATACGCCCCAAGTGGTGGCTCTGAAAAGTCTACAGATGGCCGGTTTTGTGAAGGGGTCCCTACCCCTAAGCGCTCGTGAGCCGTTGCCCCCTATGCCCCCATTGCCTCCTTTCGCTTTACGTGCTGGCACCGGCACCTACACCACGCGGACACGACGCCGAAGGCAAGCCATCGCGGGCCGTGCCGCTCGCCCGCCGACAGCATGAAGGGGACTGGCCTAGCTTGCCTTCGCTCCCCTGCCATTGCCATGGCCCCGTTAGCCCAAAGAGACTGAACTGTCCGTGGCCTCGGACACCACCTCCGGTAGCGCACCTCACGCGTGGTCCGGCTTAGGAAACATCACCGCGCCGAACATGGTTGTCCCTTCTCATGTCGTGCTCCGTTTCGTTCTTGTAAGGGGACTTCGTGTGTTACTTATGGCGCGTACAGGCTCCCCCTTGCCTCAGCGCTGGGGACAAAGCACACGTAACTTAGGCCCCCTGAGACAACTGCCCTTGCACAACAAGAAGATACGTGCTATTGTTTTCATTGAACTAGGGGTACTGGGCACTCAGCGGGCAGGGTTCGTTGTAAGACTGTTAAGCGCTGACTTGTCCTGTGTTGGAGCTCAGCTTGGTTACGTGTAGATCTTGACTTGCAGGTTAGTCGTTGTCTTCGGTATTCGGGGAGGAACGTATGATGAAACATGCACAAATGGTGAGTCTGCCGCGAAACAGCCGCGTCCCGGAGAAAGCTGAAGAATGGTGGTGTTGGGGGATTGGTTGCTTGTTTATGCCACAGTGGTGGGAAAACAAGGGTAAGGAATATCCCGCCGGTTAAGAGACCGCCAGGTCTTGGCGAAGATCGGTTTCACAAGAAGTATTCGTCTTGCTACCTTTGCCTTTCGTCAAGTGGGATAGCGGGCCTTGTTGCCCTACATTTTGGGGGTATCCATGAGGAAGACGATTCTACTATTGCTTCTTGGTGCAGTGTCCTTCTTTCTTGGGTGCCCCCCGGTTCCATCTACCATAGTGGGCGGGACCTGGGTGATGGACGCCGATTACAATCAATTCCCCGGAGGCTCGGCACAAGGGGTGCAAGAGACGTGGCTACTGAGTTTCCAGAATAACGGGGAAGTGATCCTTGGTCTCGGCGGGGTCAACCTGGTGGGCGACTACTCCTTCGGTACAAGCGAGAGCATTGCTCAAATCGCG
Organism: Candidatus Hydrogenedentota bacterium; assembly: GCA_963674865.2. Classification (GTDB taxonomy): domain Bacteria; phylum Hydrogenedentota; class Hydrogenedentia; order Hydrogenedentales; family SLHB01. The sequence goes on along the minus strand of CAXXYE010000008.1, from coordinate 400,293 downwards.
AGTTGGTTCAGATATGAAGACGTAGATGACCAGGTAGTTTTCCTGTCCACCAGCTTGGCTCTCTCCGGTCGGCGACTAGAGGGGCCATTTTCGGCGCAGTACGGCGAGACCCTTCAGAATGTTTTGGAGGAGCTCAACGGCACGCGTTTCACAACGGCCGCAGGTACACTTAGCGGGCACAAAGCAAAGAGCGGGACCGATGAGAGCACCATTGGCGAGGCGCTTCGGAAGAGAATGGCCCCAGTGCCCTAGCCGAAGGGTGGCGGTCATTTGACGCGGGAGGGCACGCCATGAGAAGACGCCGTTCTTCGTTCCCACTCGGGGAAGTCTTGGGGACACAATACCCAATTGCTACCGTTGCGGGCGGTTTCTTGTGCCGTGTCCGCGTGGTACGCACGGCCGCTAGGTGTGTTCCTTTGAGTGAGGTGTTGTTTCCCCGAGATTCCCTGACGCAGTTCCTAGCCCGGTATGGCAACTATGTAACGCAGGCGTCCCCGCCTGCAAGACGTGCAGGCAAGATGCCTGCGCCACAATCTCCGGCAGGCAGGATGCCTGCGTTACGGAAATGGGACATCTTCCATTACGTCTACGGCCTGTTGCACCAGCCTCAGTACCGCGAGAAGTACGCTGACTGTCTCAAGAAGGAGCTGCCACGCATTTTCTTTGCGCCGGACTTCTGGGCCTTTGCCGAGGGGGTCGGGACCTCGCGTATTGGCACGTCGACTGTGGTCAACTGTCTTCCTTGATCTGAGTATTGTGTCCCCAGAATTCGTCGATCTGGTTCATGACCGCGCAAAGCGTCTGCTTCCCCGTGCATCTTGGCGAGGTGCGCGGTCTGTTCATCGGAGATCTGCAAGGAGGCCGCGAATCAGATCCCACTGCTGAAACATCTCGATGGGCGTGGCCTCGTTGATCGTGAACAAGCGCACGCCTCGCGCTGCGGCCCCCTCCAAGCGCGCGCGGAGTTCCTGGGGCGTCTTCCGCTGCCATATCCGGTAACGCGTGCCAAGACCGATCTTGCCCCGAAGGTCGTCGGCGGCTTGTTCCAGGTCCGTGAAAGACCAGTAAACCAGGACCTCGGCCAGTTCTTCCTCGGCGATCGTGGGTCGCGCGGCTTGAATGATCTCGTTGGCCTTGGCGAAAGAAGGAATACCTGACCACCCAGGCTCATCCGGCAGTGACTTGGCGCTGCCCACAACACTGCCCTGCCCCTCTATCGTCAGTTCGACGGGACGACCCGAATGCTGGATGACCTCCTTCACTCGGCGCAAGTAAGGCAAGAGGACCTCTTGAGCACGATGCGCGATCCAACGAGGATCATCCTCAGGAATCTGGTTTGGATCTTGGCCGTATGTGACGCGAAACGAATCCACATTAGGTTCCTCGTAGCCGATCTGATCGACAAAGACCAGGTACAGGCCGTCCACCCCATAGTCATTGACCAGTTCTCTGATGGTCTCCAGGCGGTATTCAACCACCTCCGTGTAAGAAATGCTGGATGTCCAACAGCCTGGCTCGGCCGGCGGCTTCCCTCCTCGAAGCCTATGGGCGAACTGAGGATGATCGCGAAGGAACTGACTCACCGTGGCAGTCGCATCCGGCGAATAGTGGCTGTCCATCTGGTCAAGCCACGCCACCAGTTGCATGCCCTTGTCATGGGCGTGGTCAACAGCCACCCGAAGGGAATCAAACTCGTTGAAATCGATGCCCCCCTGACATCTGCCGAAATCCACGTTTACCGCGTAGGCCTTGCCGGCGCCCCTCACGCGGGTGGGATAGTTGAAGTCGCCCGAGCAGCTGATTCGCCAGTGGATCCGCCTGGCGCCGGTTCGGTAGATGTGGTCGATAATGCGCCGAACAGACGAGGGCCCCCACGTCTCCGGCGACTTGCCCCAGGTTTGGGGGAAGTCCGAGTATGACACCTCAATGGCAGCTTCCACTAGAGCCCCCTTTCGGCCTCCTGTCATTGACATCGTAGGCCCATGGCCCGGTGCTGTCAATGTCCGCGAGGCACACCACCTTCGGAGTGGCTATGACGTGAGAACCTGACGCCCATGCGACGCACGGCCGGCAGGTGTGTCCCTTTGAGTAAACTGTTGTGTCCCCGAGATTCCCTGTTGGTCACGCAACCCTCTGAGTTGCCGCACCCCGTCTGAGTGTACTTGAGTGGCGTTGACCGCATCGGGAACAAGGACTACAATAGCAGAAGAGGAGTCCGGGGTGGTCCCGGGCGTTTCATATGGGGAATCTCGGATAGAGGAGACCTGCCACGATGAGTAGACTGCGTTGGGCACATCGGAGCATCTCCTTTGGATCTTTTGCGGTGGTCCTCGTCCTGACGGGCGGGGCCCTGAGCGGCTGTCCACTGCCGCCGGAGACCGTAGCGTCCGTTGACTTGGCGCGCTATGAGGGCCTGTGGTACCAAGTCGCAGGCTACTCCTTCTTTCCCACGCGCAACTTGGTAGGCGTGACGGCTGAGTATACGATTCAGCCAGACGGAACGGTGCGGGTGGTGAACCGTGGCTTCGAAGGAGACTTCGACGGACCGGAAGAGGTCATCGAGGGCATCGCGCGTGTCGTGGATACTGCGACGAATGCCAAACTCGAGGTGACATTCCCGTCCATCCTGGGGGGGCTTCTAAAGGGCGAGTACTGGATTATTGCCCTCGATGATGTGGACTACAGCTACGCCGTCGTATCGGACTCGCGGCGCGCCACGCTCTTCATCCTCAGCCGCACTCCCGTCATGGCGCCTGGCGTGCTTGATGCCATCATCGAGGACCTCGTGGCCCGCGGCTACAATCGGGATCGCATCATCGACTTCCCGCAGCTTGCCGCCACGGACTCGGACCGCGAAGTGTTGATGTGTGGGCTGGCGAACTGCCTGATAGAGATGCTCCTTTGCGTGTTGAACCCTGCTTGCCGTGAAGCACTCGTATGCAACTCCGAGTGCGGTTCAACTGGAGCACAAGCCGAGCAACAAGCCTGCAACCTGGTCTGTCAACTCGCTCTAGGATTGAGCAGCGAGATATACAGTGCCCTGGTGCAGTGCTTCGCCGAAAACGGTTGCTTGCCCACCTTGCCGGACGGTACGGACGGCCGATGTCTGGTTACCAGCGAGAACATTCACAAAGTGTATGTTCTTGAGAGCCTTGACGAGATCGAGGGAACATGGCTGGAGACACGCGGCCTGAACTGTGGTGTTCCCGGGTCGGGCTGGGAGGGCGGCTACGATGCCCTTCCCTGCAGGGCGAGTTCCTGGATCTATAATGCGGAACAGTGGTGGTATCATACGTCCTTCTGTGCTCCCGCGGAAAATGGAAGCTGCAGCGAAGAGGGCCCCGTTTACTTGATCGCGGAACCCAGGATAAGCGACCAGATACCGGGCTTGCTGGAAGTTATCTACGCCAACCCGCCCCTTCAACCTCAGCAAGAACGCTGGCACATCCTCTCCAAACCCGATCCGGATTGGATCATGTACAACTATTGCGGCTCAACGCCTGCCGGCGAGTACGCCGGCGTGAATGTCATGACCCGCGCACCCGAAGCGTCCGATGCCGCGATGCCGCCCGAAGTGGACGCTGCTTTTCGACAAGCCGCCAAAGACTTCAGTTTCTCCTATGAGGACATGTGTATCACGGATCAGACCCAATGCCCTCCCGTAACGGCGGAAGAGGATGTGCAGGACTGGGTCGATGGGTTGTGAACGGTGGTGAAGAGTGCGCAGTTCCCTCAAGAGCCATTTCTGCCACACCGCCCCCGGCGACACAGCGCCGAGACCGACAGCTCCCCCCGCAGTCCCTCCAGGACAATCCGAATGGTCTCTTCCGGACTGAGCTTCCGAAGCGTCGCACGCCGGATCTGCTGCACCACATTCCGCTTCGCCATGAACAGACCCTCCTGTGCTGCCCATGGCCACCCTTCCAGATGGTCCAACGCCGCGTCAACTTGCGAGCATCGTCACCTTCATGCCAGCATTAAACTGTTACTTAGCTTCGCCCCGCCATGTTTTCCACTTACGGTGACGGGAAACAGGATAGGCACTCAAGCTGTTGCTCACGAATCACGAGAATCATCGTAATCGTCTAACTGAAGCAACACTAACGATCGACGCCATACGTTGCCGAACTTTTGAGAGGAACGTCCGCCACATAAAGACTTGACGGGAATCCACACGATTAGACCCTATGCGGCAGTAAACGAACCGGTTCACAATAGCCTGTGGGCGTGAAGATCGCCCTGAACGTCAAGAACTGCCTTCCGCGAGAGCGGTCTCGACCGCTGCATTCACTCTCGGATCCAATGGCTTGACGCGCGACCCGAAGCGTGCCTTTACGCAGCCATCGCGGCCGACTAGGAACTTGGTGAAGTTCCACTTGATATGGCCAGCGTGACTGCCGCTGAATTCTTGTGAAATCAAATCCTGGTAGAGCGGCGCTATGTCTTTGCCTTTCACCGAGATCTTCGCGAATACAGGAAAGGTAACATCGTACTTGGTGGAGCAAAACGCCTTGATTTCCTCGTTTGTCCCTGGCTCCTGCCCCATGAAATTGTTGGCCGGAAAACCCAATACGACGAAGCCTTTGTCTTTGTATTGTCGGTAGAGGGCCTCAAGTCCTTCATATTGGGGTGTGAAGCCACATTTCGACGCTACGTTTACAACCAGCGCGACCTGCCCCCCGTATTGCGAGAGATCAACTGCCTCGCCATCGATATTGGACATCGTGTGGCGCAGTACGCTCTTCTTCGGCGCATCTGGCGGCACCATGGCTGCCGAACAGCCGTTAAGCGTTAAGATAAACGCCGCCGCAGTCAAGAACAACATAGTCCATGCTGTCATGCTGTGCTCCTCCTTTCCAGCCATCAACAGCCCAATTTTCATTTGAATTCCCTGATGCGCTCTACGGCCAGCGGAATACTGCTGGTAAGCGCACTGGCGAACCATTCACAGATGCGGCTTCGCTCAATCTGCGAAACCGCCTGTTGTTATTGGCTCCTCGGGTTCCGCCGCAGGCGGGATCAACAGCCACCCGGGTCCTTCTGAATCTGGGCCTTCAAGAATCGTCTGATACCCCGCTTCTTGATCTGTTTCTCCAACGCCATGGCTTCCGCTCGAGTCTCGCAGATCTGCGTCCACTCAAGCCGCCAGGGGCCGGGAAACCGCTTGGTAGTTTGCGTGCCGTGGTGTTTGGGATCGTTGTGTTGCTGAATCCGCCGTTCAAGGTTGTCCGTCTGGCCACAATAGTAGCGCCCCGTACTCTCCGAGCAAAGAACATACACATGAAAGCGCATACAGGCTCCCCCGCACGAAAAAACGGCCACCCATGCGGGTGGCCGAAGGACTATCTGGCTCCTCGGGTCCCGCCGCAGGCGGGATCGGCGACTGGACTCGAATACCGCGCCGGTGGCGCGGCATCTCGGCTGCGCCTCGGCCTGTGACTGGGCCGCAGGTCCCGCCGCAGGCGGGATTAACAGCCACCCGTATAGCAAAAACGGCCACCCATGCGGGTGGCCGAAGGACAATCTGGCTCCCCGTATTGCGAACTCAGCGAAACATCCCCAGGGGATGGCTTGTGGTGCCAGTGTTTCGTAACTTCCGCGATCGCAATGTCATATACGCCGTAACACCTCCGACCAAGCAGGATAGACCTGAGCCGGTCAACCCGGTAACGCTAGCTCTGGCATTTCGGAAGATGCTGGATGAGGTTAACAGTCAGTCACACCTTGCGCGGAAGATTGGGCTGACGCGGAGTCGGGTCACGCAGCTGTTGAATCTGCTGAAACTCCCGCCAGCCATGGTCGCGGAATTGAGTGCCGCCAAAGACCGGGCTCAGATTGCCTTCTACACGGAAAGACGCCTACGCCCGGTCACCCGGCTCGCCTCCAGGAGAGAGAAACTTGAGGCCTTTCGGCGCATTAGAGAGAAATTCCATGCTCTCCGGTAATATGACGCCAAGCCCTGGTAACGCGGCATGGAGGAGACGGTCGGATCGAACTCGTGGTTCCATAGCCCATGACCGAATCGACCTGCGGGGTGGTACCCCACAGGTAGTTGCCGTCTCTTCATGCACTACTGGGTTCGAGAAACGGGCGTTCCCACTGACCTCACGCGTTATAGGCGTAGACTGCACATACGGCAGCTCATGGCCCATAATGACCACGCGGCCAAATCCCACCCACGCTATGGGCAGTCAACCGCCGCAAGACCCTGACCACGCCGAACAACGCGCGTTTCTCCACGATCCCGAAACGCACCGACGCACTGGGTGCATGGTGCGCTCCACCGATACTATGCTACTGCTGCATCACCGCGCGCCTTCGCGGTCAGGTGTTTCGCTCTCTGCAGTGGGCGGGAACGCCTTATGCTTCGCTGGGTCAAGTTCCACCCCGGCGTCCGTCAGTGTGCGGCGCAACTCGCCCACGGGCAGATCCTTGATGCTGCCAAGTTTCCGCGCGGCCGCCATCGCCGCCGCCGTCCCGGCGGCCTGTCCCATCCCCACGCACGTGGGTGTCATCCGGTAGCTGCTCTGCGCCACCTGATCGCCGCTGATACACTTACCCGCTACCAGCACGTTATCGAAGCCACTCACCACCAACGATCGGAACGGAATCCCGTACGGTTTCACGCGTTTGCGCCAGCCCACCATACCCGGTCTCGTTAGACTGTGGAAGTCGATCTGGCACGTGGCTACCGCAATCCCGTCGTCAAATGTCGTTCCATCGCCCAGCACGTCGTCTTCGGTGAGGACATAGTCCCCGAGCACGCGGCGGCCCTCGCGGATGCCGATGCGCGAGCCCGTTGAGCCAAGCATGTGCCGCGGGCACTTCGTCCGCTGGAGATAGTGCACGACACGCGCCAGCTGTCTCCGCGCTTCGAGCTCCGCCGCGGAGAGGCTTAACGGATCGGTGGGGTCGTGCCCCATGACTTTGGTCATGTTCAGGTAGAACCGCCCGTCGGCCATGGGGTGTGGGCCGCTCAGCCCCGGCAGATCCTTCTCCGTCTCAATTGGTTCCAGATCCGGTGGTAGATAGGGTGTCACTGGCTTCCCTGTGTCGAAGAGCGTCGCCACGAGGCTCATGTGGAGTGTGCGGCCCTCGTCAGGATCGCCTTTGGCGAACTGCGCGCCGGCCAGTGCGCAGAAATCGCCCTCCCCTGTGGCGTCGATGACGAACCGCCCCGACACCCGGTATGTCTCAGCCCGTGAGAACACGTGGAGGCCTTGCACTCGGCCTCTAGACACATCTGCCGCACACGGTGTCGAGTGAAATAGCACCCGGGCACCGGCATTCTCCGCCAGCAGCTGCCATACGAGCTTACCCGTCTCCGCATTGAACATCCCCCCGTAGCCGAACGAGCTGTCTTCCCGCGCGCCGAACTGATCCAACATCGCCACGAAATCGTCGTACACGCTCCCCAGACCGTCCATCGATGCGTACCATGTAGCAACCAGTCCGGCGGTGGAGGTCCCGCCTAGGCAGTTGCCCGCCTCAATGAGCATAACAGATGCGCCAGCACGTCCAGCGGCCACGGCAGCGGAGGTCCCAGCGCTCCCTCCTCCCACTACAATCACGTCAGCATCTAGATGCGTCATCTGCTTCTTTCTCCTTCCACACCATAACGCGCTCCTCCCTCGTCGATTCTCCCCAGTGTACGGGCCGAACGTGCGTGATGGCAACGTATCACGAGAGCGAGAGGCGCTGGAACCGTCGCGTAGCCGGCATTCTGTTTGGCGCCGGTCTACTCAGCCAGCGTGCCGCCCTTTACCTTGACGGGACCGCGGAGGCCGACGGCGTCGATGTGTACGATTCCCTTGTCCCACACGACCGTGCCGGTACCCATGGCCTTGACGCGGACGGAGCCCTCGGGCAGTTCGAGCTTCAGGGGCTTGGCGTCGCCGGAGTACCCGGCGACCCACAGGCGGGCCTCGGGATTGGCATAGAGCCAGGCGGGGTGTTTGCCGCATCGGAGCGTAGCGTTGCCCACGGTTACCCGGCCGGTGGCGTTCTGCCGGGCCACGGGCGATTCGAGCATGGGCCAACCGAGTTCCTCTTCATGGGTCCAGCGCTTCAGGAGATCCCAGTGCATGAGATCGATCTCGATGCCGAGGGCTTCGCCGTCACGGACGTACTCAACGGACCACACCCGTTTCCCGTCGACCAGATCCAGGTAGGTGGTAAAGGCTGCGTCGACGGTGTCGGTAACCGTGCCGGACGCGACGGCCTTGGCGAAGGCCGCACCGTCTGGATAATCCGATCGTTCGGCCAGCTCCGCGTAGAATCCGCATTGCACTTCGCCTTGGTAGAACCGGCTGACCGGTTCCATGTTCCAGAACACCTTTTCGGGCCCCAGGTAGTTGTACATTTCGAGAACCAACTCGTCCCCAACTTGATTCAGGCGAACCGGCGCGCCGTAGCCCAAATCGCTGATGGTGAGTGGCTGGATGGCGGTCAGGGCATCGCCCATCGCCACGACGACGACACTGCCCGGGGGGACATCGGCGGGAAAGATCTCCGCGGGTTCCTCGTCGATCCAAACGCCGTCGATGGCGCGGTGCGGACTCCAGACCAGGACCGCCTTGGCGCTCCGGAATCGGTTCTGGCTCGCGGGCGACAGGCTGTCCGGATGCTGGAGCGTGCGCGGCGCATACAGGCCGATGACGCGCGGGCCACTCTGCACGCCCAGAAACTTGCCCGCGTCGCTCAGGCCCGGCCGATTACCGCGGTCGGCGGCCTGCATGGGATCGCCGAACCACGTATCGTCGATCAGGTAGCGGGAAAGCAGGGCGGCCGGGCGTTCCTCGCCAGGCACGCGGCAATGCGCCGTGAACACATTGGTTTGCCGGCTGATCTCGCGGGTGGCAAGACCCATCACGAAGCTGTCGGACACGTAGGCCGCGGTCCCGAGGCGCCAACGCGCGCTGGCCGTCTCGTCGATCTGCCCCGGCGCGAAGTCGTGGACGAGCACCGCCTCAATCCAGACCGGCACCACGCCCTCGGCGATCCATTCCCGTACAAAGCCGATCTCCGGGTCGCCGTCGCACACGGTGAAGCTGTATTTCGACCGGCTGTTCGGTCCGGTAAGGTACCCCGAGGGCCGGTGAATCCGCAGCGCCGTGCTCAGCCCGATTCGTGCGAGCATCGCCCGCGCCCGAACCCGGGTCGGCTCGTGTTCGACCAGATCGGCCAGGCGGTCGAGGGCATCCGTCGTAACGCGCACGTAGCCGGGGCTGTTGAACTCATAAACCGTGCCGTTTTCGGCGAACTGGGCCGCGAACCGCGCCATCTTGTCGTATCCGTACGCCGCCATGTCCGCGTCGCCAAGTACTTCCCCGCCCAAACACGCGCTCAGGATGTGCATCGCCGCGACGTTCGTATACGTCACCGCCACGTCCATCCGCCGGATCGCCTGCGTGCCCAGTCGGATGCTCTCTAACAGCCGCTCGCGGGTATCGGTCGATAAGCGGTCGCGATGGCGAATCGCCAGCGGAATCAGATAGCGTTGGGTGAAGGCCACCGCGTTGAGATCCTGCACGATGGGGCTTTCGAGCATCCACAGATAATTGCCATAATGCGCGTCCTCGGGGTTGCGGCTCTGACACGCCAGGACAACGTCGAGGATCCGCTCCGCCACGGCGATGTCCTCGGGCGCGCCGTTCGCCACCAGTTCCTCCGCCAACCGCGCCGAATGGCGCACGGAATGGTACGACCGGCCGTGCCACGCCTCCCCCATCAGGTTCGCCTCGGGGTCGAATTCCTCGGGTAACGGCAGGGGGTCGACGGCGAACGCAGCAAGGGGCAAGAGCGTGAGCGCCAGCAACGCCGCGACTACGCGCCGCTTCCGGTTGGGGTGGGTATGCGGAAGACGAGAACGGGCAACTGACATGGTGATAGACTCCGGTTCATTGCTGAGGGTTATGAAACCAACAAGGGCCACAAGCCCAAAGTAACCCGAGATTTCCCATATGGAAACGCCTGGGACCACCCCAGGCTCATCTTCTGCCAATGTACTCCTTGTTGCCGATGCCGTCAATGCCACCATTTGGGATACTCTTTCGCTTGACGCAACGGGTGCCAATTCTGCAGCTATGGTGGCTCTTCGAAGTCGTTCACGGCCCAATAATAGCCACCGGGAACGACCGGCAGGGCTGTTCGTGCGAATTGTGGCGGACTTCTCCACTGGGTTCTGCGTCATTTCCATTCCTGCGAACACCGCGAAGGTCACGTCAACACTGGCAGCGTCAGCCCCGGTCTGCTGAGGCGATGAAGCATCGCTGCGAACAAGCGCCTGGGGATAGCCACCTCGGCCATCTGAAACGTGACGTAGCGTGCGTGGGTCACCACCTTGGCACCGATCTTAATCAGCTTCTCCCTCAATGTCGTGAGCGACCAGTGCTTTACACTCCGAGGTAGCGCCAATCTCCGAAGGAAGTTGCCCAGGTTGTATGCCAAGGTGAACAACTGCAGCCGCACCTAATCCACGGACTTAATGTAGACTTAGATTTTCACCCCTGATCCGTCAACAGTTTCGTAACGCCTTCTCCCGCAGGGCTATCCTGACTGACACCAAGGATACGTGCATTGCACATACGAACATTGGTCGGTCACGCCGTCGAGAGTCTGCTAATCGATTCGTACAAACGGACATCTTGCCTCAAGCTCAGGTGGATACCGCCTGACCGGGAATGCCGCAGAAGCCTTTCGCCGTCCCCTTGAAACGCGGACCTATTGCCTACCGCTTTGCGGGTAGGATGTTAAGGGAGACGGAATGAACGCAAAGATAGGCCGAACAGAGAAGAAGCTGCCCTGCATGACCGTCTGAGCCATGCAGGGCGCGTATCCGAAGACTCCGGCGTTGGCCACAGCGGCGGTTTCGCTGGAGTGCTGTGTCTGGCTCCCCGTTCCGGCCATATGTGAGAACTGGTCGAGCTATTTGGTGTTCCTGGCTAAGCCGCCGAAGGAAAGTGACTTACGGGACGAGAATGAGCCGGCGCTTCATCCGATTCATCTCGCTCTTGAGTTTCAGAAAATGCTCGAGCGAGAACTGGTTAACAACCGAAGTGAGCTCGCCAAACGCTACGGACTAAGCCGCGCTCGGGTCACCCAAATCATGAATCTTCTCGACCTCGCGCCAGAGATTCAGGAACACCTCCTGCAGCTAAAGGACAGGAGATCTGTACGTGCCCTCTCGGAGCGCCGCCTGCGCGGGCTCGCACAGTTGCGTTCACATTCGGCCCAGGTGCGGCGATTCTTCGCTATGGTCGAATCCTGAAAGGGAGGCGCTGCGCGGCACCCTTCTTGTCTCGACTCTCTTAGGCTTGGAGCCTACTGACTATCTCCTTAGCTCGTCCGATGCGAGTGTGTGAAATAGAAGACAAAGGCCTTGTTTGGGTGCTTCACGGAACCCTTGCCTTCTGCGAACAAGGGCGCAATGTCACCTCCTTCCTCGTCGTTGGGTAGAGGCGTGTTAACGCTTGCCAACGCGCATAGGGTGGGCACGTTCACTACAGAACAGCATCTGGGCGGCATCAACAAGTCCTGCCATCGCGACGCCGTATGAATTCGCACAAGATTACCATCAGTCAATGGAATGCTAAGCTCCAATCAACCGGTGTCTTGATGATTGTCGGATAGCCGCAAACTCGAGAATTCTTGCGAACAAAGATCTTGATGGTACTATAATCCACTTCCGAAGCCACAATGTTCGAGCCGCTGGATTAGCCGTACCCCAGCGGCCGCGAATTCAAGCCGGTACAGTCTGAAGCAAGACCGGAGAATAGCTATGAGGCCAAGACGCGAGATGGTGCTGTCCTACCTGTTAGTTGGGTGTATGCCTTTCGGCACAGCCCTTGCCCAGGAATCCCCAATCGAAATTGAGATGGTCAAAGTCCGAGAAGGCTTCGCGACCATACGCAATGGCGAGCATGCCGGAAACCACATTGGCTATCGGTTCTTTGAACATACGCCCATGATCTTCGGCGATGTGCCACTCAGCGCGCAGGAGGCTGGATTCGATCCGGAACAGACGGAGAGATTGGAGGAGGAGTACGCAAGCACTCCTGACATTTTCACCTATGAGCAGATCATCGAGAAGGATGCCCACTGGAGCAAGCAGAGCTGGCGCTTCTACATGAAGCCCGTGGAAGACGGCGTCGAAATATGTCTCGTTGTCGAGACCTTTGGCGAGGGTTTGCCGGCCTACTACGGCGTGCAGCAGTGCTTTCGCATGAGTGGGGAGGGCAACATCGGTTGGCGCAAGGAGGTCGCCTGCACGCCCGCGTTCAGCGAATATGACTTGTGGGAGAAAGAAGGGACGCCACGGACTAGCCTCACGCATGTCCTTCGCGATGGCGTGTGGCAGAGCCTCCCTGCCGGCAAAGATGCGGTGGGCGCGAGAACACCCTCCGGTCTGGCCGTCGATCTCTCGCGCACAAATGGAACGCTGCAGGAACGGGTCGGACCTTACGACGCTAAGATGCTGGAACCGATTGACTGCCCGCTGATAGCGCGGACGGATGAGAAGGGCCAGTGGGTGTGCGGGATCTGCTGGGAACGTACCTCGCACGTGACCGATCATCATCCGGCAGACTGTCTGCATGCCGTCGTCAATATCGGCAATATCCCGCCCTTCTCCAAACGGGCTTTCCGGGGGAAGATCTACTGGTTCAAGGGCAGCAAGGAAGCGCTTGCGGAGCATTACGCGTCTGATTTCCAGCCCCGGGATTCTCTACGCGGGTCTTGACACCAACAAGGACCACTACGATGCCAGCGCGCCGTTTCGAATGGACGCGATGAACGGGAAGCTGAACAGCGGGGAAATCCTGGCCAACGAGAAGTCCGCAGACAGGAAGTCATTCTAAGGTAGCGGGAGCGAGCGTGCCTCCCGTAGACTGAACCCCTCTGCTTTCGGACCCGCGCTTCGCCGTCTTCGTTTTCTGGCCGCCCAAGGCATTCGTCATTTGGCAGCACTGCCCCCATCCAAGAGCATGATTGGCGCATCAACGGAAGTACCAACTCCCCATGCTCAGGGGTTCTTCAAACCCATCCAGAACGGACCGCCAACTGCTGAGCGCTTCTTCCTGGCCGTAGCATCGTCCCACGTTGCCGCGAACCCGCAGTCTCGGGGAGAGACCGGAGATTTGGAAGGCCTCCCAGGACAGGAAGACTTCCGCAGTCCATGCCTCCGCGCCGCTTCTCGCGGCCCCCTGGCAGAATTCCGCGGGGGCCTTCTCAATGGAGACGGTCCCTTCCGGCGTCAATACGACGCAGCACAATTCATCCCGGTATCCCAAGGGTTTGAAGGACACTTGGAGGCGTTCCCCGGGAGCAGCTTGACCTCCCGAGGGATACAGACATCGGGCGCCCACATAGATTCCATGGTCATCGTAGAGCAACCGCACTTCCGTTTGCGCCGTAACAGGCGCGGGATGGTTGACGGGGGGAACAAAGGGCTCGAGCGCCACACCGTCGTCCCACACCGCATCATCGAGGACGCCTTCCACGCGAGGTGGCGCGGCCGATTCCGGCAAGCGGGGAATCCATGCGCTTCGCTTCACCATTATGCCATCCTCTTGGGCCGCTTCTCTCCGGTTTCCGGCGGTCGCAAGGGCCGGTGCAATGTCGAACGACAAGGTTCTCCCGGTGTCCACCGCGAGCCGCGCGTTGCACAAGGCTTGTTCGGCCCCGGCAGGGACGTTCTCATCCTTCCACCAATCCATGGCCTCGCTATAGCACCACACGTAGGTATCCGTAGTGAATAGCGCCCAATAGGCGTTGTGCTCAAACCATTGGGTCTGTTCCTCCGGCGCCAAGTAGGCTCCCAAGGTTTGGCTCTTCCGCAGGTCGTAGTAGTAGTCCATATAGAGGGCTTGCCCCATGCGAACTTTCTCCCGGTAGAGACGCCAATACTCGGGTTTCACCAAGTAGCGGGCACGCTGGGTGACCGTGTGGTACGACTCAAGATAGGCTTGAGCCTCCGTATAGTAATAGGCGCTCTCGTTTCCGTCGATGAATCTCATGTTGGGGGAAGAGGCTTCCAGCATGCCTTCAAGAAAAGGCGCCAGCAAGGCGTAGCGGTGACGGGAAAGCCGTTCCTGACGGAGTTCGTTGGGCATAGGCAGGAGCAGATCTCGGAACACGCTATCCAGGAAGAAGGTAAGCACCTTCAGCGCCGGCAGTTCGCTTTCAATGGCCTGGATAAACTGAGCGCCCCGCTGGCGCGCCATGGCTTGGTATTCCGCGAAGGTCATGTTTTCCCTATGTACGGCTTCGAGGTAGCTCCACGGCGAAGTCCCGTAGGGCTCGGGATCAAAACATACGCCCACGCAATGCGCAAGACGGGCCACGCGGGCCATCTGCGCGGCGCGGCGGGTGATGTGCTCCCAATGTTCATCCGAAAACCAGTCCTGGTCAGAGGCGGACAGCATCAGCACGAAATTGTCAGTGAAGTTGCCCCAAGAAACACGGGGAGCGACATTCAAATCGTCCTGGAATCGATCCGCGGGATCGGCTTGGGGCTCGAGCACGTTCTTTCCACCCGAGAGTTTGAAGATAACCCCGTCAAACGGGCGGGCTTCCATCGCCGCGAGGTTGTCCGCGACATATTCAAGCGTGGGCACGTCCCAGCCGTATTCAATGAGCTTCTTCCCGGAAAGTGGCCCAGTCTCCGCGTGAACCGCGAGCGAACATGCTAACGAGACCACAAGAACAAGAAAAGCGACGGATCGATCAGTTTTCATTTTCCCACCTCATGTCAGAGTCTGCGCAAGACAGGCGGAACTTCACTACGCCAGTCTGGCGCGCTCGCGGTATGACTACGCTATTCCCCTCGCACCGCACAGACGCCCGGCCGATTTCGCTTCCGCTCTCGCCATAAGCTTGAGTTGTAAACGTGTCTGCACCGTGCACCCCCAGCCATTCAAGGCTGATCGTGATGCCCGCTGCTTCCACGGCAGGGATAACCCACCATGTCCCCTTTTCAGCCGGCTTGATCGCGACCGCGCCAGTTACGCCGACCACACTCGCGTCCACCGCCCCCTCCCGTGAGTCTAGATAGAGATAGTCTTTGCAGGACACAAGATCGTGGCGGTGGCCGTTGACGATGGCCGAGTAGGCCAGTATTTCGCCTGGCCGGTACGCGACAAAGGCGACCGGCGGCAGCAAGTACGATTGGCCTGCGACCTCGACTGACCACGTGTCGTCGGCACTCAGATTGCACCAGGTAGTCAGGCCGTTCTGATAGACCGTCTGTATCTGTCCGCGTTTGAGCGCATCCGTCGCGATGGCCTCGGACGTGTTCACCAACCTGGAACCGTCGAAATAGCCAATCGACGTCACCGGCACAAGCACGTAGCGCTGCTGCAAGGCTTGAAGGAGATAGTAGCACTTTAGCAGCCCGTCGAAGCCCCAGGATTCGGCTAAGTATCCCAAGTGACCATAGGCGATAGTAGCCACGATGAACCGATCGAAGCTCTCCGACAGCCGCGAAGCCCCTGTGTTCCATTCGCCTTCGTAGCCGTAGAAGCAGAAGGGGGAGCCCATGCCGAGGTCGGTCATCTTCGTGTGCATCTTGAGTAAGTCAAAGTCCACAAGCGGAGGCGTCTCGTGGCCTGTACCAAAAGGCAGGATTGTCGCATAGTTGCCGTCCGAGATCCCCGCGTAGAACCAGTGGTAGTTACCTTCGCTGAAGGCCGGTCCCCCATGGATCTTGCTCTCATTGACCAGCAACCGGGCATAGGCGTCGAATTGAGTCCGAAACATGCCGGCGCCGGGAGTGCGCGCGTCATAGTCGGTACGTTCCCACGGCGTCAGTGCGGTATGCACGTCAATGCAGGACGCCGTCGTCTGGTAACGACCATGGATCTGGGAGGCGTAGTTCACCTCCAATTCCACGGCACGCAAGGGCTTGAGGGCGTAGTTGCGTGGCCAGGCGAGTAACCACGTGCCGTCTGGATTCAGGCAGACGGCGTTCTCGTCCCAGTTGGCATTAACCGGCGCCAGGTCAGCATAGTTCGAGTAAAGGCCGAATCGATAGCCGAGCCCTCTGACAAACGCGCCATACTCCCCCAAGGCCTCCGCCCCGATACCCGGGGCGGGCCGGGCCCGGAGCGTGAAGCTCTCGCCGCCTTGGCGCCAGAAGTTCTCATGGTGATTGACAATGTACTTGTCAATGCCATAGGTCTTGTACTTCCGCAGCATCTGGTATGGAAACGGATAGCCCGCGTCGCCGAGGTTGTTGCAGAGGCATTCTCGGGCGATCTCTTCCGTGTCGCAGTTGGGATTAGGGATATTCGGGAGCACTTCCTGCACGTCCGAACTCACATTCACGAAGATCCGTTCATACATCGGGTTCCGGACTCCGGCCGTCGTAGGCCGGTAGCGGGCGCCTCCGGTGTAACCGAGGGCTCCCGGCGCGGTGAGATCCGCCGGGCCGAACAGTTCCGAAGCATCCGAGTTGTAGGGGTCCATCAACGCGAGCAAGAAGATCGGACCGCTGTCGCCTTCGCCACAGACTACCCTCGGCCAGCCATCCCAGGAATACGTCAGATAGGGCACCTTCACGGTCTTGGCCCGAGGCAGGCCTTTTTGAAGGCCGATGTCCAACTGGAGGGCATACCCGTCTTCCGCAGTAACATCGATGATGCAGGATTTGCCTTTGACTTCAAGGCCAAACGTGTACTTGAGCGATACGCCGTCTGCCGTCAGTTCCCAGTCATAGTACCGCTTGCCCCCTTCCTCGCGTTCCCCAACGAAACGAGGCGCAAACTCGGGGTGTCCTGCTAGGAGCGTCCGCCCGTCTACTTCGAAGCGAACGCCTCCTTTGAGACACGGTTGGAATGTCCGTCCGTCAATCGTGACGGTCAGGTCGCCCAACGTGCCGTCGGACGGTGTGTATTCGAACACGGGAGCGGGACCATTCTCGTCCTTTACCGTTGGCAGGATGGTGTCGGGCGTGGTGGGCCAGTCGAGGACTTCCGACAATGGCGCAAACACCAGAGGAGACTGCTCTGTTTGGTAAAAGGATAAGGCATCGAAGTGTAGCGCCCCGGGCTCGGCATTCGAGCAACCGCTGACCTCGATGCCTTCAAAGAACACCGGCCGGGGCAGAGGACTTTCAGTCGATTTGCCTATGGCTTGGTAAAGGGGCGTTCTTCCGTCGGGGGTCGTCAGGGGGCTATGGAAGAGAAACCAGTAGTCGAAGTCGTTCACACCCAGGTTGAGTCGGTATAGTGCGCCGTCGCTGTCAGACAAGATTACGAAGACCTCCGTCCGCGCGGTTCTGGGTGGGTTCTCCCACCTCCAGTTGTTGCCGCGCACCCAAAGGTTGACAGCGTTGGAGAGGGTGGGTATCGCAATCGGGTCAGGTGGTTGAAGCACGAAGCTGCTTCGCTCGGATGTACCCGTATACACGACCTTGACCGTGTAATCACCGAAAAGCAACTCTTGGCGGGATCGGTAGGCCATCGCCTCCGCCCCGCCAGTGCACCGAACGCGCCAACCGCTCAGATCCTCAAAATCGACCAGTTGCTCATGAGCTGGGGCGTTCCGGTCCGCCCACTCCATCTCATATGGCCGCACCCCCGGGGTCGCCCCGGGCTCGTCGTCATTGACGGCAACGAACACGGCCTCTTCACCAAAACTCGCGGCGTGACACACCAGCATGAAGCCCATCAAAATGGTCGCACAGCGCCCCCACAGACGCCTTGATGCCTCCTTCGTTTTGACACTGTTGGCACGCGGAAGAAAGACCGACTCCTGCATGCCCGATTTCAAGAAACCCAACCTTCCGCTCTCCTCATATCGACATCTAGGGGGGCAGAATTCGAACCCGCGACCTGCACCCGGACCGCGTGGCAGCCGTTCTGGGATCACGCCCATACGCTACTGTATCCTGTCAGCTCGGCGGACTCAATGCCCCGAGCGGAACTAGTCCGCGACGACATTCTATACAGACGATGTGACAATTTTGAGCCACGAGATGCCGCGTTGAGCATGGGCCCGCCGCCGCATTGGTGCCAATGGGGCGTCGTGCTGCCTATAGGTGCAGCCATCCCCTGGCGCGACCATGGAACTGAATCACTCAATGGGTGCGCCGGAAGTAAGGAGACGGTTGATGATTGTGCTGCTTTCCATAGTCCTTGCGGCTTCGACGGGAAGTGGGAGCCCACCTTCATTCCGCGTAGGGATTGAGCTGTCTTCCCAAGTGCCGGCTACGGGGGCGGTCGAGAACGCTCTGAAGGACATGGGCATCGGATTCGTGAATTTCTACGTCAGCAACACACCTGCCCAAGACCTTCCGGAGGACGAGACAGGTGCCGCCATGATCGCCCTCTGCGAGCGGCTCGGCCTGGACTTCGCACTGGCCTGTCACCATCGCGATCCGAGCGAAGCCACCGTCCGCGCGGCTTCCGCAAGTGCGGCACACTTCGAAGGGGTTGTGTTCGATGAGTTGGCCCACATACGTCTGCTGCACCCCGAGTTCGCTCCGCCGGACGGCGAAGGACTATTCGCCGACCCGACTGACTTCCGGTCGCTGGAAGACGCCTGGCTCGGCGCATCTAACGGTTTCGCACGTCTCAGAACGAAGATGCGGGGCTATGGAGCACCGCGCGTAGTCGCGACGCACGTCTGGCCGAACTTGTTGCATACCGCGGCCCGCGAAGGGTTCACGCCTTGCCCCAAAATCTGCAAGGAGTTCTACTCACCCGTGAGCCTCGCGAACGGCTTGGGCGCTGCACTGCAGTATGAAAGTGACTTGTGGGTCGACTGCGACATGTGGTATTTCCAGCTCGTGCCAGGGCACCCCCCCCAAGAGGTCTGGAGCAATCTGCTCCTTGCCTACTGGCTTGGCGCCGACCTGGTCTATCTCGAGGGGGCGGGATACAATCTGTTTCCTGCCGGCCACCAAGGCACGCCTTTCTCGCTGGTGAATGTGCACCAGGATAGGCTGTATCAACTCACACCCCATGGCGAGATGCTGAAGCGTTTCTGCCGTGAATACCTGCCCGCCCATCCCCGGCCATGGACCTTCCGCGACATTCGTCCCGAAGTGGCCGTCATTCGCTTCGAGGACGGCGATTTCGGACAACGGTCATGGGGTGTGCCGGGCCTCTACGGGTCGAAGACATTGACAGGCGATGCCGATACCCGTGCTTGGTTGAGCCTCTGGAACGTACTCACTCGAGGGCGTACCGGCGCTGATGGGCTGGCGTATTTCAAGATTGGCGCCAAAGGGCCCAAGCATGATTCGCGCCACCATGTCGAGGTCACGCCCTCGTATGCCACCGACCCGGAAGCTGCCGCGTTCCATTCCTTCTTCGTTCCCCTAAACGGCGTCGTGGTTTTCGACGATCACGTAGGGTATGACCTCCTTCGTAACATTCCATTGCTCTTCCTGACAGGCAAGCAACTGAGTCCGGAAACCGCAGAGGACGCACGCCGCTGCGTCGAGGAAGGGGCCGTGTGTGTGGCGTGGGGCCCTCTCGCGGTTCGCTGTGGGTTAGTCGAAAGCTGGACCGGCGGGGTCGTCGTCGTGCCCACTGGAAAGGGGCGATACGTGTTCACCGATAATTTTGCGGCCCCAGAAACAGTGGCTCAATATGAGAACCGGATTGCCCAGGAGGACGAGATTCGCTACCACTTCGCGAATCACACGGTCATCCTGCGCCGCGCTTCTTCCGACAACGAAGTGGCGGTGGAGGCGCTCCCCAATGATCCCTGACTTGCCCCAACGCGGGGGAAGTAGACTCGGAACTGTTCTTGCCGAATCTCGCCTGTCCGGCCGCACGGGCCGAGCTGGTGCCGTCCCCCATGAGGCATTTGCCGGTGCGAGCCCGCTCTGCTAGGCTGTCGGCCACGACACAGAGGAGCCTTGATGATGCCAAGAATGCTGGCAGTTGCGGTTATGGCTGCCGCGCTTGTTTGCGGGGCGGAGGAGACGGCCGTGAACGTGTTCGAGGTCGACAACTTCGGAGCAGTCGCTGGGAGCCGCGATGATGCGGGGCCGGCTGTCCGTGCGGCGGTGAAGGCGGCCATTGCTGCAGGTCCCGGCGCCGAGGTGTTGTTTGGGCCAGGCGTATACATCCTCGCAGACGAGGAGTCGAACAAGACAGGTGTTCTCGTCTCGCAGGCCGACGGGCTGACCATCAGGGGCGTTTCCAGTAAGACGGAGATCCTTGTGACGAACCCCCGGATAGGCGTCTTCGGGCTCACCGCCTGCAAGAACACATGGGTGCGCGGGCTGACGGTTGACTACAATCCACCGCCGTTCACACAAGGCACGGTTGTATCGGTGGAACCCAACGCGGGGCATTTTGACTACGCGCTGCAGGACGATTTTCCCTCACTCGCCGAGCCTTGGTTCGCCGAATGCGCAGAGCCCTACGGCAAGTGGGGGATGATCTTCGACCGAAACGAGCGTCGCCTCAAGACCGGTGCGCCTGATTTCATTTTCATGAGACGATGGGAGCACATCGAGGGGAATGTCTGGCGCATGTTCCCGCGCGAAGGGGAGGCCGGCAAACTCTGCGCCATGGACCCCGGCGACCCCTTCGTCTACATGGCACGCGGCGGCAGAGCGATCATCTCCTTTCACGCCTGTTCGGACTCTGGTGTTGAAGACATCACCATACACGCGGCGCCGGGGCTTGCCATGGCCCTCGTGGCCAACGAGCGCGTCACCGTCCGTAACGTGCGCATCCTGCACCGCCCCGGCACGCAGCGCCTGTTAACGCTCGACGCCGACGGCGTCCATTGCCAACAGAATCGCGTCGGCCCGATCATTGAGAACTGCTTGTTTGAGGGGATGGCCGACGACAGCATCAATATCTACTGCCCGCCCAACGACGTACTCGAGGTGGTGTCGTCCACCGAGCTGTTGACGGGCGCGAAGACACACGTGTTGCCGGGGGATGAACTGCTCGTGTTCGACCCGCGCGCCGGACGCGTGCTGGGTACGGCCAAAGCTGCGTCGGCCACCAGGGAAAGCGGTACGTGGCGCCTCGTGCTGTCTGAGGCAATCGAAGGCATCACGGCCGGCAAAGACCACACCGATGCGGATTCGCTCTTCAACCTGTCCGCTTCCGGCGAGGGCTTCATCATCCGCAACAATACCTTCCGCCTGCATCGTCGGCATGCCATCTATCTCAGGGGCGGGCCGGGCCTTGTCGAGGGCAACCTGATCGACCGCACGGCGGGTCTCGGGATCGTCTTGTCCAACGAGCCTGATTGGCCCGAGGGTCCGCTCCCCCGTGACGTCATCGTGCGCAACAACACAGTCAAAGGCGTGGGCTATGCCCGGCACTATGCCGACTCGATCCGCGGGGCCGGCATCTGTGTAAACGCCCTGCGCCTGGGCCAAGAGTTGGCGGAGGACATGGCCGCGCGGGATATCACCATCGCGGACAACACCATCATAGACCCACCCGGATCAGGGGTGTTCGTGGGCTCCGCAACCGGCGTGACAGTTAGCAACACAAAAGTGGTCTACAACGGCGCGCCCCGGGGACACGAACACGCAGCCCCCGTGCTCATCACGCATGCCAAAGACGTGACCGTCGATGGGGTCGAGGTGGAATCCCCGGGTGCCTGGGACGGCGAAGCCGTCCGTGTTCTAGACCCGGAAACGTCCGAGGTGACCGTGGTGACGAACTAGCTGCCACGCCCCCCGAAAGCACGACGTAATGGGATGCCGCGGGAAACGCGTGCGGCCAAGTGCCGGCCAAAGGTCTCTAAAAAGGGCTCATTCCCGCGTAGAAGTTCCCGTCGTTTCCTTTGAGGCTCTTGAATCGGACGCCCTCCAGCAGCGGCCGTATCACTTCCTCGACCGACATCCTGATTGCCGGCTGGAAAGCGTCGCCCTGGACATACTCCAGAACACCGTCCATAAGCGCGACCGTAGCGGGATCGTCCATGTCGAGGTTGAACGACACCGTGAAGATGCGGCCCCCCTTCGTCTGGGCTTCCCACATCGCCGACTGCAGGCGGATGTACTTGTAGGAACTCACGACTTCCACGATGGGGTCGAACGTCACGGGAAACTTGTTGAATTCGGCGCACTTGCCGTACTCGAGGAGCTTGCTGAACTGCCAGTCGCACCAGCCTTCGTGCGGCAGGTATTTGAACGCGGGGTGCTCCTTGATGACCGTGGCGAGATTCATGTGCGCGCGGCCGGCCACGCCGATCTGATAGCGGGTGTCGTTGGCGGGAAACGGTTTAGCGCCAAGAAACAGCACATCGCCGTCCGCCGCGAGGTGGTCCACGTCGCCTTCGGTGAGCGTTCTCACGATGCGGAGCGCCGCCTCCGGGGCTTCCGCCACGGGGCGAATTCCCGGGTAGCGGTCTTGCAGCAGTTCGAGGGCCTCGCTATCCGCGGCGGCGGACACGGCGGGCGCCTCGCGTCCCGGAAACACCCAGAAGTCCCACTGGTTCGTAATGTCGTATCCCGAGCCTTTCAGGGCGACGTCCAGCACGAGGTGTCGCGGCGCATCCAGTTCCGGCCAAGTGAACGCGATATTACCCACTTCGGCCACCTTGCCATTCGGTGCTTGGATGTCTTCAAGGAGCCCATCCAGGACCGCGTTTCCGTCGTCGAGCAGGCGCCACGTCAGGCGCCCGTTAAGCAGGTCAGCGCCGCCGTAGAGGGACGTCATGACCGGCACGTCGAAGCTCTCCCCGCAACGGAAAATGTGTCGCTTGGCGTTGTCTAGCAGCAGGACGCTCTCTCCGTTGTACTGAAGCACGCGCTCGAGTGTGTCGCCGGGCTTGAACTCGAAGAACTCGTTCAACATGCCGCATCCGTATCCCGAGTTGTGCCAGTGGCTGTCCCATGCGCCCAGGAGGTCGTAGCCGTCGAAGACATCGCATTTCCGCAGGTTTTCGAGCACGACTTTCCGGGCCTGCCCGTGCCAGCGGGCCGAGTTCTCATAGTACACGGGAGCCATATCGAGGCGGCCGGCCGCCGTGATGTACTCGCGGGCGGCTTTGTAGAGGTCGGCCGGCATGGTGCCGGTATAGCGCGACTCGAGCGACAGGTCGATGTACGTGCCGATAATCCCGGATTCGTGCGCCAGAATCGGGCGCTCATAGCGCATATATTCCGGCTCGACTTCGCGCCAGTCGCGGCCGGTGAAGTTGGAATAGCTGAAGTCATTCGCTCTGGCCGCGAAGACGTCCGAATACCGCGTTACGCGTGCCCATAGGCTCTCGTAGTAGGCGTCCTCGTCCTCAAAATGGGGCGGCAGGGGAAGGTCGGCGCGTCCACCCTCAGATTCCGGTCCGGACATCGTGTGCATGGGGATGACAAGTGCGTCCGGGGCAAGAGCCTTGGCTTCGCGGTAGCGCTCGGCGAACTTCGAAATAAGCCCTTCATGGCCAACTTCCTCGTTGCCCCCGCAGTACATGACAACCGACGGATGGTAGCGGCAGGAACGGATCATCTCGCCCCAGCGCGCATCGTCACGAGGGTTGCGGGTGGAACTGATAGAGTGTTCGGGCTGCATCAGCATACCGACTTCGTCGGCCGCTCTCAGGTACGGCTCCATAGGGACCCACGTGTGGAACCGGAGAAAATTGAACCCGACTTCTTTGAGGCGTTGTAGTCGTTGGCGGAAGTACTCCACGTCATTCGGTGGATGGATGTCGGGCGGAAAGAAGTAGATCTCGCAAATGCCGCGTAGGAGGATGGGCCGGCCGTTGAGGAAGAGCCGGCCGTCTCGCTGTTCAAGCCGCCGCAGTCCGTACGGCCGGCTCACGGCGTCGATGGGTGTCCCATCTACGTTCTCCCATCGCACCCCGATCTCGTAAAGGTTCGGCTCCCAGATGCTCCAGGGCTCAATGCCGTCCGTCGTGCAGGTCCATTGGGGGGTGAGTACTTCGCCCGGAGCCAGATTGCGCACCGACATTTCGCCGCTGCGAATCGTCTCCCCGGCGTCGTCGGCAATCCGCCAGGCCAAGCGCGTTTCGCGGGGCAGTCCGGCCGGGGCGGTAAGCTCGGAGCGCCACCGCAACTGTCCCAGGCCCTCCTCCGGATACACATAATACGATGCGATGCGACCGGAGCCCGCCGACACGTGCAAAGAGACATCGCCATAGATCCCCCCGGACCCGCCGCTATACCCACGCAACGCACAACTGTTGATCCAGCGCACCGCGTTGTCAACGCCCAAGACAATCTCGTTGGTCTCGCCGCAGAGCAATTCACCTGTCAAGTCGAATTCCGCCGGCGTGTCGTGACCATGGTGCATGTCCATATATACACCGTTCAGGTAGCAGTAGGTATCAACGCGTGCGCCACCTACCCGGAGAATAACGGTGCGGCCATCCCAGTCGCGGGGAACATCAAACTGTTTCTTGTACCAGCCGACACCGGCCACGAAAGGCAGTCCTGCATCCGGATGGCGGGGCCGGCCTGAACCACGATAGGGAAACCGAATCGGATGCGCGTCTGAACCCCCGTAATAGGCAACATTGTTGCCCCACGGAGCTTCCGGAATGTAGCCCAACTGGTTATCCCAGTACCCCGGCACCTGCATGTCGAGGGCAAACTGGTCGTCCGTGGGAAGCTGCGGGTTAGGGCGGATCATCACCGCAACGGTGAACCGTTCCACGACTTCGGCCGGGGATGAGCTGTTGGTATACGCGAAGCGCCATGGCCCGTTCAGCAAGATATCGTCCGCCCGCGCGCCACCCGGCAGCGCGGCAAGCCCAATCAATAGCGCGCAGACAGCAAATCTCTTTGCCATGGGCCACCCCTCTGTTCTATCCGCAGTTGCATACCGCTCATTCGTCAAGTTGATGCGGCCATAAGCCATTGCTCGAAGAACTCAACGGCAGGCCTGTAGGAAGATTGCAGTGCTCCCGCCCACTCGGATCTGTCCATGTTATTCAGTAGAACTCGGTCCTCACCGGCAGCGCGCACGAGGTGTTCGACGTCAGCCACCTTCAGAATCCCGGGGATGTTTAAAGCCGAATTGCCGTAACCCACAAGCTGCACAAAGCTCGAGAACATTCCGTCGATTGCCGTCCCCCTAATACGGTTGTCCAGAAGCGACGCGATTAGGCACGCCAGACCCATTTCGCGGCCCCGGCCCGCCACTGAGACACTCTCAAACTCCTGCTGGCCATCCAGATAGTTCACAACACACAGTAGGTCGTATGCCCACATCCCGCCGAGTGGACGTCCCATAACGATGGGGGCTTGGCGCAAAATGTGCATTTCCCCCGGCATGCCAGCGCCGCGGGGCTCCACAACGAATACAGAGGCGTTTCGCGCCAGCGTCTGGACCTCGTCTCGCTGTGATTCCGCCTCGAAATCAGACTCCCCGAGCCAAATGACGGCTCGCGGCCCTTTGCCCATGTGCAACACGGCCACCTGCACACCGGGATCGGTAGTCAGAAGGAAACCCCGGTCAGTCAGCACAGCTTCGGGAGCCTGGAGACCGGGTATATCGAGGAGGGCGCGAAGCTTCCCGGGCAGAGCTTCCGGCTGATCCGGCAGCCCTGCGCATAAGGCGGCCGCCTTCCCGGTCCAGATACTCCCAACAGTTTCGGCGCCATCTTCGGGTATACCCTTTCCTTCGAAAACAAGAAGCGCAGGGTCCTCCTCGTCGAACACCTCGCTGTCGATTGGAGGCTCTTCTACTGGGAAGCCATCACCGACGCCCTTGAGCCAACGGTCCAGGAAGGCACACGTGTTTTCACGCATGAGTTTGGTGTAGTCATGAACGCCCGGTTGTATGGTGTGTAAGATTCGGGACTCGGCTCCCAAGACGCGATAGAAAGGCCGGGCGGCATTTACTATTTGTTCGCAAGCGTAGCTTGTGGCGTAGTCCGCGTCCACGTTCATAATCAGCATGGCCCGGGGCGCAGTAATGGCTATCAAGCTCCCCATACCACCCATCTGCGAGATTCCAGGTACCCAGTTATCCTTGGAGTAGTAGAAGTTGACAGCAAGTTCAGACATGGGCCAAAGGGCAACTGCCGGCATCACAGCGTCGAAGCGCTCATCCACCGCCCCCGCGTAGAAGGTCTGCAGCCCGCCGCCGGACGCTCCCGTGACGGCCAGGCGGGTAGCGTCTATGTCAGGACGTGTTTCGAGATAATCCACACCCCGCATGATGTCCCATACTTCATGGCCCACGATGGCGCCACCGGCGACCAATGGCTCGAAACCCTCACTATTGTCCGGTATGTGCCGCTCCCAAGCATAGACTCCCTCGACTGCCAGGACCGCGTAGCCATGCTTGGCTAGACCGATCCCCCGCAGCTGGGGCTTCACAGAACTCTTGCCATAGCTCCAGTGGCCAATAGCGCTGATGACCGCCGGAACTGGTTTCGGCGCGTTTTTCGGCAGATAGAGTAGCGCGGGTACGACGTGGTTCGGCCGGCTTTCGTAAGCGATTTTCTCGATGACGTAATCCGCTTTCTCTATTTGGCCTTTGACGACCGAGTTTAGAGGCGTCCGAGGCGGGAGCGGGTCTAAACCCAATGCACCTAGGAGTTTGCTGCGCAATGCCTGCTGGCGTTCGCTAACTTCCGCCAAGGTTCTGGGGGCGGGTTTGGGGGCTTCCAGCCGAACCAACTCGCTCCGAAGCCACTCTGTAAGCGCAATGACCCGGCCGACGCGGTCATCCATAGGTGTCGAGCAGAAGGCCAAGGCCGCGAAGCTGTGGTCACTAGCTTTGCCCGGGGTTGGTGACTCCACGCGGATTTCAGCCTCGCTCTTGGGCAGGATCACCGATGCCACCCGCACCCATCCAAACTTACACACTTTCGCCTGCATGGGCGGAATCAGACAGGCGTCATTCACCCAGATCCGGATGTCCGCTGGCGCTGACGGTGACGTATAGATTCGGGCATAGACTTGGTACTCGCCACCCTCAAAGGCAACGCGCTTGCTGACCGGTGAACCATTGGAGGTGAAGAAGTTGCCTGCCCCCCAAGACTGCCCCTCTTTCCACTGGTCGATTCCCGTCATCTCCGACACCTGGACGACTATCAGCTCCGCCACGACTGGGTTGGACAACAACACGAATAGAGCCGCGAGAACGGCTACCCAGAATGGGCGGAGAACTGAAGCGCCACTCAAACACGACACGACATGATCGCTCGCATACTCCATCTCTACTGACCCTCTCCGGTTTGTTTGACACGGAAGCATAACGGATTCCCTCTCCACGACCCACTCTATCTGGCCCGAACCTACCGTTACAGTCAGCGCCCGCAGCGCATCATGGCAGCGGCAGTCCGGCCGGACCGCGATGGAATCCTGCTCAAGAACGTGCTCCATTATCCAAGACATCCTGGCCGAGAGCAACTTGTTCTCCAGTGTGGGGATGCCTGACGGCCTTTGTCCATCGGTTCCCGGCTTGGACTTGAATCCCCACAACTACCGCACCTCTTCGCATGCGTCGCCCGTTTGGCAACCCTATCAACAGAGATACACTGCCGCATAGGCGCTATGCCTTTGAACTGCCATTTGCATCATTTGCGAACCGCCGCGAACAAGGAGATGAGTTGTGAGGGATTCCTCGGATACAAGGGCCATAATGAGCCTGGCCTTAGGTGCATATCTTATGTTCACATGCTCAACTGGCAATGCGGAGACGATGTGCTACGCGTCGGAATCCGGCATCGTCTTTTGCGCGCCCTTGCGCAGCGAGGACGCCGGCCTCCTGCCCGCAATAGCCTATTCAGAATTCATCGACCGCTCCATGCGCTTCCTGCTGGTTGACCAAGATGCGTGGTTCAAGGGGGAGCGCTTGCACGACGCCTCCGGAGAGCCTTTGCTGCCCTTCTTCACGCACGCAAAGCTCAGTCCCAGTGGACGACCTTATACAGAGCCCGTAGTTGACCGCGGCGTGGTCTACCCGGCATTCCACCACGCAATCAATATCGAGGCGTGCCTCAGTTACTACAGATACTCGGGGAATGCGGACGCCCTCCGATGTGCCCGCAAGCTTGCGGACTGGAACATCGCCCACAGTACGTCCCACGATTGGCTCTACGCCGGCCTGTGACTACGCATCCGCCGTAAAGGTCGTGACAGCTTAGCCTCGTCCGGTGTTCGTCTCGTTCCTTGCACGTGTTCCCTTACTTCATATACCGGTCAAGCCAGGCAAAGGCGTCCTCTTGCATAGCCGCATTGAACTCGTGAGGCACGTCCCAGAGCCGGCAGTAGAGGCGACCCGCAACGTCTTGCGACTCCCAGACGTCCCGCATTCGTGCATAGGCGGCCTCGACGCCGGGCACGGGGAACAGGCCGTCCTGTGAACCGTTGAAGAACAGCATGGGCTTCGGACACGCGATGGCGGCCACGTCGGGATAGTCGAGGGCGTTACGTAGACCCGGATGAATCATGCTGTACGCCGAGTACCCTGTGGTCTGGTTATTGCCCTCCTCGGCGAGGGTTGCCGTATCGCCCATCCAACAAATGGCAGCGCCAGCCTTTACAATATCCGTCGCGGCCGCCAGATGCCACGTGCGGTTGGCGCCCATGGAGAGGCCGACGCACGCAATCCGGTCCGGGTCGACCTCCGGCAGCCCTTGGAGAAACTCAGCGCTGCGGATGTCATCCCACACGTTGTATCCCGCCCACGAGTAGCCGAGATGCAACATGTTGGCGCCGACCGCCTGCTGGTCCTCGTAGTCGACGCCTTCCATGCGGCCGCGGTCTCCCCAGTACAACACGTCGATGGCGAGGACCACGTAGCCACGCTTGGCAAGTTCGTCGCCGATCCAACGGCCGCCGTAACACTCGTTCACCCACGCCGTGGCATCGTCGAGCACGGCTTGGGGTTCGCCGAAAGGCCGCACGACCTTCTCCTTGCCGATGGAGAAATGCGCCCCGTGATCGTGTAGGGCGATCATCCCCGGGAAGGGGCCGTTGCCCTTCGGCACGAGCAGGTAGGCTTTGATGCGACAGTCGGCATTGACGTTGAAAGCAATCTTGCGGGCCTCATACGCCCCGCGGTCCTCGACGGCGATTACGGCGGGCGCAAAGGTTGCGCGCTGCGGCGGAGTGGACAGGCTGTCGAGGTACACGCGCCGTGCTTCTGCGCGCCATTCCGCGAACGGCAAGTCCGTGTGTGGCCACGCCAACGGAAAACCCATGCGCCGCACGCGAATGTCGTTGAATGAAGGCAACATCCGGCGAACGCCGTAGGTATCCACGCCGGCCACGGCTGCGGGCGGGGCGGCAGGTGCGGCCTGCCAGCGCGCCGCGTCCAGTTCATACCGGGCGCGCAGATCGTCGAGTGTGCCTTCCAGCAGATACACATGGACGCGCAAGGTCGTGGGACCGTCCTTGCGCAGGGGTATTGACCCTTGCGAATGGATACACCGGTGCGATGCCCCGGCGTTGTTGCACAGGCTGGTCGAGAACTCCGCTGCGGTGGCGGCCACCCACCGACCGTCCGGGCTCGTGCAAGCGATAAGCGCGTTGTCGGGCCGAGGCGACTGAATCGTGCGCCATCCGCTCTCGGCCATGCCTCCCGTCATCTCGGGCGAAGGATTGCCTTGAATATGCAGGACATTGCGCTCGTTGCCGCCTGCGCACGACCCAAGGCTCGTCCACTCCCCGTTGCTGAGAAACCACAGCCTGCTGAGCAAGTCTTGTGAGTCCGTTTCGAAGACACCGGCTTTCATTTGGGTGCAAGGCCCCACGCCCAGATTACCGCTCGGAACGACGCCGGGCTTCGGCCATGTCGTGTAGGTGCACTCAACATAATCGGGATGCGGCACAAAGCTGGCGGTAAACGTGGCGCTTTCCCGGTCGATCGTGTAGGAAACCGCACCGGTTGCCTCGTCCCTCTTCCAATCCAACGCCATTCCGCCGAGTTCCTCTTCCGAATAACCCAGTTCGGGAAAAGTCACCCATTCGGGTCCCCAAAGCAAAAAGCCGACGCTCGGGTCGTCGGGCCGTTCGATACGAAGATACGAACCCTTATCGGCGGGCGTGAGCCGGAGCCGTGCGTCAGGAATACGCGCCACCACCAAGGCCAATTCGGGGCTCATCGCAAACAGACGCTCCGCGGGCCGGCGCCCCAGGTAGAATCGCAACACGTCGGGGAAATACACCAGACCCTCCGGCGGCGCGGACCCCACGCCCACCGCGCCTTCGGTGTAGTCGCGGGACGGGTCTCGGTCATCCGGCTTGGCGCAAAGGTCGTAGATGGTCTTCCCTTCAGGTATCGCGCCGGTTGTCTGCTCCCAACCGGTCACGGACGCCAAGATACGGCCCGAGCGTCCAAATCCCGCGACCCGCGTTTGCAGGGCGCGTTCAATGGCGTCGATCAAGTTGTCAATGGGCTCGCCGCGGGCTTCGAGCACCGATGCAGCCCGGACGAGTTGGGCCGCGTGTTCCATGTTCTGGCTGAGAATCAGTCCAGAACTCGCGGGGTGTGGGTACCGCCACCCGCCGGTTGGGTCTTGCGAGGCCGCCAGAAAATCGGCCACCGCACGCACCACATCGCGCAAGCGCGGCTCGTCGGGACATTCGCGTAACAAGTCCGGTAATCCCGCCAAGGCATATCCGATGATGTACGGTTTGGCGAACGGCGCCTCGTAGCCGTGCTGGTCGTCATCGATAAACGGACCGTCCTTCGCAATAGGCTGGCCGCCTTGGCTGAACAGGTCGCCCGCCGACAACTTCGTGCGCAGTTCGCGGAACAGCCGCAAGGCCTCGTGCTTGAACCGGACATCGCCGGTGAACCGGTACAGCCGCATGAAATCGGCTACGTCGCCGATGTCCCGGCATTGGCCCGTATCGGCGTGAACGTGCTTCGACGCGTAGTCGACCTGGCCCAGCAGCGCCGTCATCATGCGCGGGTCGCCGGTCTCCTCGTAGGCGTAGAAAAACGCGTCGTATCCCTTCGTGCAAAACGTGCTTGCCCCGTCCAACCGCCACATGAAGTTCGGGTCGCCCTCGTGCTCCTTGTGGCCCGCCGCCGAGGCGTTGTTGTACCGCGTGCCTCCGAAATCATCATCGTCGCCCCACCACAACGACAGGTCGTGCACGTTGCCACACCACAAGACCGCCGCGTTACGTAGGGCCCTATCGCGGGTTCGGTAGGCCTCCTCAAATACAGCCGGGCAATGATTGAGCCGGTTCATGCCGTATGCGCCGCCATGCTGTTGCCCGTGTGAAAATGTGGTGATGTTCCCGTAATCGTCGCCCACTGCGGCAGACCTTTTCACCGCCGCCCGCGTATATTCGGAACAGTCGTCCAGCACGGGCCATAGCGCTAGGTCCACCGAAGTGCCCGACCCGTACACAGCATCAAACGCTTCCGGAACGACGGTTACAGCAAGGTCCGGCTCAAGCAGCGCGTTTCGGGCCGTGCTGGACGCAGGCCCAACCACGACCGCCGCCCGCCGCCAGGCCATGCTCTGGAACGGCACACCCTCGTCGGCCGTACAGCGCAGATACCTCAGTTCGTCCGCGGTGCTCGCCACGCTTCCCCGGCGGGTCAATGGGGCTACGGGAAACGTGACGACTGTCGCTCCGTCCGATGCGGTGACCACACACGGTTCGCCGTCCGCAAACACGTGCTGGATTCCCGCCGGCAGTCCGGGGGCGTTGAGATGCCAGCCGAGATCGGGCGCCGTCGCGTCGCCCTCGGCGCGGCGTTGCACGTGCCCCTGGATCGCCACGGTACCGAGGCAATCTGCCTGGACCTCGATGATCCGCGGCCAATCCGGGTCAGAGAGGAGGAGCCGCACCCAGACGTAATGCTGTCCCGCTTCGACGGTTTCCGCAACGAACTCACTTGATGACCTCGGCGGCGCGATAAGGCTGGCCTGCCATGTCTCCCCCGCTTTCATACGCCATGTGACGGTGTCGGGACCGACATGAATCGTCAGAGGTCCGAGCGAGATTCCGAGCCCATTGTCCTCCTCCGTCACATCGCCCCCATGGGTGCCTTCTTGCGGTGGGGTCAGAGCAAGTTTGAAGGCGCACTTTGTCGTGTCCGCGAAATTGAAAGGAAAGGTGACCAACGCACGGCGTATCGATCTCGGCCGGCCCGGATGGTATGTGAGCGGGCGTACATCCGCGATAACGTCCGCGCCCCCGCAGGACGCACATAGGCCCATCTCCGCGGGCAACGCAGCAGGCACGAAGGGCAACGACACGCGGACAAGATGCGTGCCCACTGACGGCGGCGTTGCCTCGAATGAGGGTAAGGCGCCGATATGCCCCGCGCACACTCCGTTTTCAGACACGGGGGGCTCGTGAACGCCGAATTGTTCTTGCATGGCCCAGCCCGTCAGCGCGTGGCAACGTGAACTGCAGATGAGTGCTCCTGCAAGAACAGCCAGAATGAAGCCCAATCGCACACTGTCCCCAAACATGACCTTTTCCTTCCATTGCTTCCGCGCGCCACGGCTTTCGTCCCTAGCCTGCCATGCCAAATCGAATCGAACGTTCACCAGTCAGCGGTTCTCGCGGCTCCTCGTCGAGATTGCAGGTCAGCGTCGCTGCGGGCTTCATCGCCGTCATCACCGAAGCTTCCCGTTCGAGCCACAGGAACAACGTGGGTTCGACAACGTCGCCGCGGGATGTGTGCGTGCCCCTTGCTTCTTGAAGCTTACTCGGCAAATGACGTAGGTTCAATGGCAGCAACGCGGACGAGAAAATGCGAGGCACAACCTCGATGCCAGGGTCATCACCCCTTTGAATGTCGGTTGGTCCGATGGACCGCAGGCACAAGCACCGGGGGAGTCAGTCGAAGCCAACAGCATCCTAATCTACGGATGTAAGGAGAATATTGAGGGGGCTGGTTAACCCCCACCCGGGAGGAAGAGACGGTCAGACCCGATGCAATCTGGGATATCATCCTGCGCGCTCACAGCGGGTAGCACACCTGTAGCAGAACTGCCTGCACTCCTTGGCCCGTCTGTTACGGTGGTTTTGGGCAAGGGGAAGAGCGACGTCATCATCATCCCCTTACACGCGACGCCGTTCCGCCGCGCATGAAGGAAGGGATTACAGCGCAGATAGAGGAGTCCTCGGTGCACAACCGGAAAGGAAAAGCCATGTGTTTTCACAGGACGTGGGTCACGCTCGTGTCATTGGGTATTGCCCTCTCATTCATGAGTCCCGCCGACAGTGGATACGATCGTCCCGTGCAGCCGGTCGGGGCCTGGGAACGCCAGGAGCAGAGCCTGATCTGGGGCTTTGCAAACATGTACCAACCGTGTGTGCGCGAATTTCCGGATGAGGAGTACCGCTACAAGATGTGGTTCTTCGGCTGGGCTTCCGCGGACATCAATCCCGATTATCCCGGCTGCGACGCCATATTCCATGCACGGTCGAAGAACTTGACGGATTGGGAAGTGTACGCAGGCGAAGAAGGCTGGGATACCGGGATGGAACCGGCCAAATGGGTGCCGGTGCTCTGGGCCAGCGATAGGTTCTACGACGAATGGCACAATGGCGACCCCTCCGTCGTTTTTCGTGACGGGAAGTACTACATGGCCTACAGTGCCACGAGCAAGAATTTCACGCGCCCCGTCAAAGGTCATCCAAACAACATGCTCCTGTGCGTCATGGGCGCCACATCGGACGATGGCATCCACTGGGAGAAGACCGCCCAGCCGCTGCTCATTGAATCGAAAGAGGTCCAGGACCCCGGAACCGACGAAGGCTGGACGGGCGATTTCAACCGGCCCAGCCTCATGTGGGAGGGCGGCAAATGGCGCCTGTGGTTCGACTACTGGCATCCAACCATGGGTGTGTGCATGGGCTACGCCGAATGCGACGGTGACTTCCGGGCCAAGGGCGCATTCAAGATTGTCAGCGACTTGGCGGAGCCGTGCATTCCCACGTGGCCCAACCCGGAGGTCATCCGTGTCGGCAACCGCTATCACGCCTTTGCCGATCCCAACGGCTACCCGCCCAAAGTGAATGACCCCAACGCGGGTTGGACTAGCCGTGCCCTTTGTGAAGCCGTGTCGGACGACGGGCTCAACTGGCGCATCGTCGGTTTCATCCCGCCCGATACTGACGCTGCAGCGTGCCATGTACCCCAGGCCCTCGTGACTAAGGTCGACGGCAAGGAATGGCTGTACCTTTTCTACGCCACGCAACGGGGGCATAAAGAGCGAAAGGACCTGTTCGACT
Source organism: Candidatus Hydrogenedentota bacterium (assembly GCA_963674865.2). GTDB lineage: Bacteria > Hydrogenedentota > Hydrogenedentia > Hydrogenedentales > SLHB01. The sequence continues at coordinate 366,176 of CAXXYE010000008.1, read as the reverse complement.
ACCGGTACGACCGCATCAAAGCAATGCGTCGCCCTATTAGTGAAACGCCAGCCGAATAGAAAGGCGTCCGTAGTCTGAAGACAGCGCGTGACCACGTCCCGAGAACGAGTCGAACGAGCGCTCAACCTCGAAACGCCGGACCGAATATCCCCTTCAACTTCTGGACGGACTGCCGACGAATCGCCGAGCTCGACAGGAAGTCCGGCGAGGATTCTCGCATCTTGCACGGATGTTCATGGCCGCGACTGTGGCTGTCCGGGATCAACTCATCGGAGACCACATAGAGCATGGCTAGCGAGGGCGGGATTCGAACCCGCGGTTTGTTGGATTGTGTCACCAAAGATCGTCGCAGAGTTTCCCCTTCGGTTACAAGGCCTTATGTGCCTGCAGGGTTGGAGCTGTTGCTGAAATTGCTACTTGCGGAAGCAGAGACTATGGGGCCGCACGTTTTGGTCCTTCGCTGCGTCTATGAGGGTGAGAGAGCAGTTGGCCTGAAAACAGAAAATGCGAGAACTCCGATGGGGGCAAGTTCTCGCATTGAAAGGGTCATGGCTCCTCGGACAGGACTCGAACCTGTGACCTAGTGGTTAACAGCCACCCGCTCTACCAACTGAGCTACCGAGGATCTGGATGGGCATCTTATACCATGTTGAGCGCGGCGGGTTCAAGATCGCGGCGGGCGGCGAGGGCCATTTCGGCGCGCTTCAGCACCGATTTCGGGCGCGGCCATGGGTGACGAGGAAGACGCTCTCGCTCCTCGGGCCCTGCATGCGGCGAGATCCGCGACTGGACTCAAATACCGCGCCGGTAGCGCGGTATCTCGGCTGCGCCTCGACCTGTGACTGGGCCGTAGGTCCCGCCGCAGGCGGGATTAACAGCCACCCGCTCTACCAACTGAGCTACCGAGGATCTGGATGGGCATCTCATGTCGCGTCAGGCCGGTTGGTTCAAGATCGCGCCCTACGGCGTGGGCCATTTCGGCGCGCTTCAGCCCTGATTCCGGGCACGGGCGTGGGTGACGAGGAAGACGCCGGCAAGGAGGATGCCGCCGCCGATCCATTGGATGGCGAGTAGGTGCTCATCGGGCCAGACGATGCGCGCAAAGGCGTATGTCAGGAGTGGATTGAGCAGGATGATGCTGCCGCAGAAGGCCGCGCCGAGGCGTTTCTGGGCGTAGTAATAAGCGGGGTGGGCGGCGGCGATGGGCAGTGTGCCGGAAAGGAAGGCGATAGCGGTGACGCGGAGGCCGGCGCGGGTGAGCTGGCCGGGATCGCCCAGGACGAACATGAACGGCACGAAGGCGGCCGTAGTGGCGATGGCGACGACGGTGAACATGGGCACAGGGTGCCTGCCGGCGACAAGGTGCTTGGCGAGAACCGTATAGCCCGCCCAGCCGATGGCCACGACGAATAGGATCAGTACAGACACGTTGATGACGGGCCTCAGCGAGCCGGGCTCGTCGGCCAGGACGCCGGCCACGCCGATAATGCCGAGCAATGTACCAAGGAGATAGCGGGGGCTCCGGATAATGGCCCGCTCTTCACGAAAGACGGCAAAGCTGAACACGATCACGAAGATGATGGAGAGTTTGCTGATAAGCTGGGCGAGCGTCGGCGGGGCACCGTAGCAGCCGGCCGTCCAAAGCAGTTGGGTGAGCGCGTTGACGCCCGCCAGCACGACGAGCGGCAGCGGCGAGCGGAGCATCCGCAGGAAGTCGCGGGGAAACCAGATGAGGCTGATCGGGACAAGCATCACCACGGCGCTGAAGTAGCGGATGAACGCCTGCGTATAGACGTCGTAGTTGCCGCTGAGCACGCGGATGAAGACGGGCGAGAGCGACCATCCTCCCGCGGCCACGGCCAGGGCCAGTGCGGCGGCGATTTTCTGGGCGCGAGGCATCGTATACGGCCCGCTACGCGTCCAGCGCCGCCAGGACCTCGTCGCCGAAGCGGCTTGTCGAGATGACCTCGAGGCCGGGAGCGCGGTCGGCGAGGTCCGCCGTGACATAGCCGGCGCCGAAGACGCGCCGCAGGGCGTCCCAGATCGCCCGCCCCTCGGCCGGCATGTCGAAGCTCTTCTCGAGCATGAGGGCCACGGAGCCGATCATCGAGTAGGGATTGGCAATTCCCTGTCCCGCGATATCCGGCGCCGAACCGTGGGAAGGCTCGTAGTAGGACTTCTCGGCGCCGATGCAGGCCGAGGGCATCAGGCCGAGTGAGCCGAGGATGCCCCCCGCCAAGTCGCTCAGGATATCGCCGAACATGTTTTCCATCACCATCACGTCGAACTGCTGTGGATTGAGGACAAGCGCCGTCGCGGCGGCGTCGACGATGACGTGTTTCACCTGCACGTCGGGATAGTTTCCCGCCAGTTCATCGACGAGTTCGTTCCACAGGACGCTGGACATGAGCACGTTGCTCTTGTGGATGCTGTGAAGCAGCTTGCGACGCTTCCGGGCCTCCTCGAACGCGACGATCAGAATGCGCTTGATCTCGGCCTCGTTGTATTCGAGGGCCTCTTTGACGTAGCGGAGGCCGTCCGCCGTCGTTCCCTGCTCCTTGGCGCCGAAATACAGCCCGCCAACCAACTCGCGGATCATGACGATATCGATGCCGTCAGCCACCCGCTCAGGACGGAGCGGCGAGAAATGGGTAAGCTCCGGGGGCAGATACACGGGCCGGAAATTGGCGAAGGTGTTGTAGCGTTTGCGCAGCGGCAGCAGTCCGCCCCGCTCGGGCTGTTCGTCGACGGGGATTCGCTGCGACTCCTCGTAGCTCAGGCCGATGGGCCCCTTGAGGATGGCGTCTGCCGCATCGCAGATGGCCTTGGTTTCCTCGGGAAAGGATAGACCGGCCTCGAAGTAGGCCTTGCCCCCGAATAGGGCACGGTTCAACTCGAACTCGACACCGGCGCGCTTGCTCACGGCGTCAAGCACTTTGAGCGCTTCGGCCATGACCTCCGGGCCGATGCCGTCGCCTTCGAGAATCGCTATCGAATGGGATTTCATAAGATGTCTGCCTTACGCGGGAAGCAAAGCTCGCGAGATGCACGGCATCGCGCCCCGGTTAAGCCGGGGACAAAAGAAAGGCGCCGTGTTCGGGATATCGTGCGGTAATGCTATACCGTGCCGACGTATTCCGCGATGGCGTCGCCGATCTTCGTGGTCGACATCCCGGACTCTTTGATCTGCTTGGCGGACATGCCCGACAGCGCGCCTGATTCGAGAAACGCTACACACGCCTTCTCGATGCAGGACGCCGCCTCGCGCTCGCCGAGATGCTCGAGCAGCATCTGGCCGGCGAAGATGCACGCCAACGGATTGATCACGTTTTGCCCGGTATACTTCGGCGCACTGCCGCCGATGGGCTCGAACATCGAGACGCCTTCGGGATTGATGTTGCCGCCCGCGGCGATGCCCATCCCGCCCTGCACCATGGCACCGAGATCCGTAATGATGTCGCCGAACATATTGCCCGTGACGATCACGTCGAACCATTCCGGATTCTTCACCATCCACATAGTGGTGGCGTCCACGTGGGCGTAATCGCGCTTGATATCGGGGAACTCCTTCTCGCCCATGGCATGGAACGCGCGTTCCCAGAGGTCGTAGACAAACGTCAACACGTTCGTCTTGCCGCAGAGCGTGAGCGTCTTGGCCTTGTTGCGTTGGCGGGCATACTCGAACGCGTACCGAAGGCAGCGATCCACCTCATTGCGCGTGTATACCATCTCCTGCACCGCCACTTCGTAGGGCGTGCCCTTCCGTTGGACACCGCCAAAGCCGGTGTAAAGTCCGGCGGAGTTCTCACGTACGACGACGAAATCGATCTCCTCGGGCCCCTTGTCCTTGACGGGCGTCTCGACGCACGGATAGAGCTTCACGGGCCGAAGGTTAATGTACTGATCAAGCTCGAAGCGCACTCTCAGGAGAATGCCCTTCTCGAGGATGCCGGGCTTGACGTCCGGATGGCCGATAGCGCCGAGGTAGATGGAATCGTAGCCTCTCAACTCCTCAATACCGGAGTCGGGCAGCACCTCGCCCGTCGCAAGATAGCGATCGCCCCCAAAATCGTACTCGGTTGTCTCGAGCTTGAATCCAAAGCGCTCCGCGGCGGCCTGAACGACCTTCACTCCTTCCCGGAGTACTTCCGGCCCCGTTCCGTCACCCGGCATCAGCGCAATCTTGTAACTAGCCATGCTTAACTCTCCCTAAATCGGCACAAAAAACACCCACGGCCAATCGTACATGGCGCAGGATTAGCGGGAATAGTAGCACGTTACGGGCCCTCGTGCAACGAACCCCGGTAGCGTCATTCAAGGGCCGTGTGCGCGGCGCCGCGGAGTTGGCCGGCGATTGCGGACAAACGGACAAGGCGCCGGCTGGGAATGACAGGCCCGCCGCGAGCATTTCGCGCTTTTGCACGCCGTGGCCCCGCTGATTATAGTTGGGGCGGAGCCGTCTGTGGCCACGGGCCTTCATCCCGGCGGCTCCAGGCAGGCCATGTCAAAACGCAAGAAGAAATCCGGCGAGACTCCCGTTCAGACGCACGCGGCCCCCGCCTCGGGCGCACCGCGCGATCCGGCCCGAACCATTCTCTGGGCACTGGTGGCGGGCCTTCTCGTGATGAATTTCGTCACATTGGCCGCACTGGGCCGCCGTACCAGACAGAAGCCGGGGCCCCTCCCCCACGCGGCCGAGCACGGCAGCATCCAGACGTCGCCGCTGCGGGATTTCGCCGTCGTCAATGCCCATGAGCACGTCTACAAGAAGTCTCATCTCGACAACTACTTCGCCGCGGCCGAGAAGACCGGCATTGTCAAGACGCTTTTCGTCGCGAGTTCGGCCTTCACCTTGCTCGGGCAAGGGCATGCCCCGGATGAGATGACTGACTGGAGTTCGGAGGAAGTCCTGCGCATCGCACGCGCCTTCCCCGGGCGGGTGACGCCCTTCTGCACCATCCATCCCGGCGACCCGGCCGCCCTGGACAAGGTCAAGAAGTACGCGGCCGAGGGCGCGGTGGGCCTCAAGCTATACACCGGGCACGGCAGCTTCCATGATCGCCCCCTGGACGCGTTAGAGATGCTGCCCATCTATGCGTACTGCCAGGAGACGGGCCTCCCCATCTGCTGGCACGTCAATCTGATGCGCTATGCCAACGAGTTCGAGCGCGTCATGGCGCGTTTTCCCGGACTCACGGTGATCATCCCCCATTTCGGCGTCGCCTTCTACAGGCCGACGGGAAAGCCCTTCCATCGCCTCGAGAAGCTACTGGACGCCTATCCGAACCTATACACCGACACAAGTCTGGGCACGCGCTCGATCCTGGTTCATGGCCTTGAGATGGTGAGCGAGTACCGGGACGTCTTTCGCGCGTTCTGCGATAGGTACAGCGACCGCATTCTCTTCGGAACCGACATGGTGGTGACGGGTAACAGCGAGAAGACCTCGGCGTGGATAGAGGCCGTCATCCTGGCGTGCCGCAACATGCTAGAGAAGGACACCTACGTCTTCTCCTTCGCCGCGCGCGGCTCCCCCTACGCTTATGCCCCCGCCCAGAACACGTACGGCATCCTCCACGGACTCGCCCTCAGCGACGAGGTGCTCCGGAAGATCTACGAGACAAACTTCGACAAGGTCTTCGCCCAGAAAAGTCCCCCGCCCTGACGCCCATCGAGCAAGCCACCTACGAAGAGGCCGCCTCGCTTTTCTCCATGGCCAGCGCGGCCTGCTCAACGGCCGCCATGACGTCGAGTAGGTGCAGGATCTGGTTCGTCAGGTATTTGACAGGATTGAGTTCCCCGTAGGACTTGTCGAGGGGCGGACATGAAAGGATGGCCGCTGTGTCCAGCTCGATCGTGCTCTGATGGAGCTGCAACACGCCCTGCTTGCGCAGGTACTTCAAAGTCTTCTTGACGGCCTTCGGAAGATTGGCCAGCGCCTCCGGCTCGATGGGACGGTGCTGCACGGCCTCGAGAACCTGCGCCACGGCGGCCTCGAGCGCCCGCACTTCGAGCGTCTGCGGCAAGTGGTGCAGACACCGCACGTAGAGCAGCGCACTCACCAGATGGGGAACCGTCATCTCAACCAAGTCGCTCATGGCCTCATACAGGCGGAAATCGAGCAGTCGTTGCTCGGCGCGCTTGGCTCCGGGATCGGCATACAGCGGCTTGCCGAAAACAAGGGTGGAGCGCCGCGTAACCGGGTTGTACGTCCGCGTCGCGGGAACCGCTGGCACCTGAACCGCGTCCTGGCCCCGCCCCACCAGGGCAAGGAAGAACGCCACGCTGCCGGGCTCGTCAATGCCTTCGCGATACTCCATGAACAGACCGCTTCGGCTGCGCGTGCGCCCGGGATACATCATGAAACACTTCCCCTCGCGCAGAAGGCCCAGGAACGGCCGCAATTGCGACACGCGCACATTTTCCCGGTTGAATTGGACGGCGCCGACGAGCCTCAGTATCTCGTCGGGATCGAGCAAACGCGACTTGGCGCGGGCGCTGAAGAAATCATCCCGCATCATCGCCCGGGGAAAGATGTTGCCATCGCTTGCCAGGTAGATGGCCCGAAACAGGTAGAACGGATCGTCCAGCTTGGCGTGATTCCCCGCGAATATCGCCGGGCCCGTTTTGGGGCAGTTCTCAGGCCCAATCACGGCGAGTTTCTTATACCACTGGAGCATGTCCCCAACGATGGTCATGCAGTGGTAGTAGACTTCCATGAAGTTCGGGCACTTGAGCAGCCCGAGGCGATAGAGGACGTACTTGATCAGACGGTAGCCGACAATAAGCCAAGAACAAATGTGCACCATGGCCGCAGATTGTATCGGCCAAGCCCCTTGGAGGGCAACACGGCCTTCGCTCACTTGCCGCGGGGGGGAACATGTGTTAGAACTTAGCCAGGAGGACTCCCTCATGGAGAAGTTTCACGCAACCACCGTCGTGGGCGTCCGCAAGGACGGCCAAGTCGCTCTCGGCGGCGACGGCCAAGTCACCCTCGGCGCGACCATTATGAAAGATCGTGCGACGAAGATACGCCGCCTGGCCGATGATCGCGTCCTGGCCGGATTTGCCGGCGCCGTGGCCGACGCCTTCACCCTTTTTGAGCGCTTTGAGGCCAAACTCAAGGAATTCAACAACAACCTCACCCGCGCCGCCGTGGAACTGGGAAAGGACTGGCGCACCGACAAGTTTCTGCGCCAACTAGAGGCGCTGCTTGCTGTAAGCGACGCCGAGAAATCCCTCCTCATCGCAGGCAGCGGGGAAATCATCGAGCCCGACGACGGTATCCTTGCCATCGGCTCCGGCGGCCCCTACGCCCTCGCCGCGGCCCGCGCCCTGATGGCCCATTCCTCGCTCGATGCCGAGGGGATTGTCCGCGAGGCGCTCACCGTGGCCGCCGGCATTTGTGTTTACACCAATACCAACATCATCGTTGAGTCGCTCAACGGCTCCCCGCGATAGGCAGCGGGAATGCTCCCACCATCCAGGATGTACTCGGACAGCCCCAAGACAAGAGCATGAATCCAATATGAAAGCGGAGTATCAACTCAGTGAGTCGGCCTTCGGAACCGGAACAAGAAGTCTTCAAATGCTGTCCATTCTGTGGCCGCACATGGACCACACGGGACTCATTCTTGAGTGATCCCGCCGTTCTCTCGGTCGGCTATCAGACACACTTCGAGCGCCTGGAGACAGGTTTATTCTTATTCTGCCACCGCGAATGCGGCACGACCATGGCACTTAAAGTGCACCGTTTCAATGGGATGTGCGACGGCCCCATATTCGTCACGCCGCCAACCTGCATAGGCGCCCGGCCCGAGTATTGCCTGTTCAAGGGCGAACTTAGGCGATGCGACGAGCCGTGCGAATGCGCCTACATTTCGAAGTTACTGAAGATCATCGGCGATTGGCCAAAGGACACGGGCGTCAGCGCGTAGCTTGCCGGACTTTGGCGGCGACGTGATCGATTGCCGCGAGGCTAAGTTCCGGGTAGGCAGGCAGATGGAGGGCCTCGCGTTCAGCCCTTGCAGCATTGGGGAAATGCTCGCCCGTATCGAACAGCCGGCTGCAATCGCGAATGTACCGGCGCTTCGTGTCGACTCCGAGCTTCAGAAGCTGCAGCGCCATGGCCTCCATATCCGGGAACAGCGCAGTCACAAGCATGTAGTTCGATTCATCATCCGGCCCCGCTGCGCGTTGAAACGCCACCGTGTCGTGCAGGGCGTCCATCAGGCGCGTGGCATTGGCCTTGCGCCGCTCGTTTCGCGCGCCGAGCGCCCCCAACTGCTCCAGTCCCAACGCGGCCTGATAGTTCGTATAGCACCCCATGCGAGGCGCGACAACCGTGTCCTCGTCGCCCACATACGCCGTCGCAACGGCATCGTCGGCCCCACCTTTCAGGGCGACAAGACGGAGGGCAGGATAGACGGCCAGATTGAAGAGCGAGGGCGAGGTGGCCAGGGCCTCGAAGGAAGTTGTCATAAGCCGCTTGAGCAGCCACGCTGCGCCTTGGCGCTGCTCACGCGCGCGGATAGCACGGATGCGCTCGGCCAAGGCCGCGTCCATCGTTGTGATCATCCCCCCGCCCAGCGTGTTGATGCACTTTGACGTCTCGAAGCTGAAGTAAGCGGCCCGCCCGATCGCGCCGGTTCGCTGTTGGCCCACGCGCGCGCCGCAAGCATGCGCGCAGTCTTCGATGACGATGGCGCCGCAGCCGCGGGCAATCTCCTGGATTTCCCCTATTCTGCAAGGCACGCCGTAAAGGTGCGTGGCGAGAATTACCTTCGTGGCCGGGGACACGCGCGCCGCCAGGGCCTCCGGATCGATGCCCAGAGCCGTCATCTCGCAATCCGCGAATCGCAGCGTGCAACCCGCCGCCTTCACGACGGCCGGCACAATAGGATAAGTGAACGCCGGGACGATGACCTCGCCCCCTGGCGGCAGTTCGAGTCCATCGAGAATGAACTTGAGCCCGGCCCGGCCCGAGGGAACGGTGATGGCATGAGAAACGCCGACAAACTCCGCGAAGGCCTTCTCAAATGCCTCGATCTCCGGCCCGTCCCAGATACGCCCCCGCAAGAGGCCGGCCAGGGCGCGGCGCCACATGGCGCGGGGCAGGCGAATTCGTTGTCGCGCGGTAGCCATCAATGGATCACCCGGGCCGCTTGCCGGCGGGAGGCGCCTCTTCCGACGCATTCGCCACGGCGCGGTCGCCGGGACGGCGTGAGTGCGACGTCAGATAGAGCAAGGTATTGAAAATGAGTAGCACTTCGCGCCGAACGTTGGTGATCAACGGAAGCAGCCGCTGCCGCATGAAGATCATGAAGAAACGCAGCGAGAAGTAGTACCGGAAATACAAAGAGCGCTGCAAGGACCACAGGCGCTCGTCGGGAATCGCGCTCATGTTGTGCACAATCGTGTCGAAAGGGGAGAAATCCTCGATGTACTTCCCGTCGTTCTCGGCCTCACCGAGCATGGATGTCCCGGGAAACGGCGTACAGAGATGAAACTCCACCGTGACGGCGCCGGATCGCAGCGCCAGGTCGAGCGTCTGCGCGACGTCTTCCTCCGTCTCGCCGGGATTTCCGATCATGAAGAGCAAGCGCACCGCCATCCCCGCTTGCCGCGCGAGCCGGATGCCGTCCTCCGCCTGTTCGCGCGTGAAGCCCTTCTTGAGCGTCTTCAGCACGCGGTCGCTGCCCGACTCGATCCCCATCGTCAGGCCTTGGCAGCCCGCCGCCTTCATACGCCGAAGCAATTCCGCGTCGAACAAGTCCACACGAGTCTCGATGACCCATTTCAGCCGCAGCCCGCGGCGTTCGATCTCGTCGCACACATCCAGCACGTGCTGCCGCTTGAGCGAGAAGCAATCGTCCTCGATAGAGATCACGTTGACGCCGTAGTCGCGCACCTGCCCTTCCATCTCGTCCACCACCCGCGCCGCGCTGGCCATGCGGTACTTCTTGCCGAACGTCTTCCGGTGGTCGAAATTGCAGTGGGAGCACGCGAACGGGCAGCCGCGGCTCGTCAAGACGTATCCCCACCGCGTGCCGCCCCAGACGGCAACCGGCACGGAATACATGTAGTAATGCCGAAGATCGAAAAGGCTGTAGTCCAGCGGCGGCAGACTGTCCAAGTCGTCGATCAGCGGACGCGTCTCCGTGCGGTTCAGGGCCTCCTTGGCCTCATCCCAGTGAACGATCCCTTCGACCTGCTCCAGAGGCGCATCCGCTTCGAGGGCGTCGAGCAACGCCACCGCCGTCAAATCCGTCTCACCCACAATGCCTACGTCAACGGGAAGCCCCGGCCCGATAATCCGCTCCGGGATGAACGTCGGTACCGAGCCCAGTGATACGACCCGCGCGGCGCATCGCTGTTTGACGCGGCGGGCCAACTCGAGCACCACGGGCAGTTCGGGGGCGTTGGTGACGAAGAAAACCGTATCCGGCGAATGCCCGGCTATGCCATCGAGGCATTCCTCGAGCGTCAGGCCCAAGGCCCACGCATCGACGACGGCCACATGCCAACCAGCTTTCTTGGCCAGCGTGGCCGTGTAGGCGAACACGAACGGGATGGCCGGTTCACGAGGGTGATGCCGGGAGAAACCCGCGAAGGGAGGCACACGCACAAAGACAACGTTGCCACGTGCTGAGGCCGCGGGCGAACCCGGATGAGCGTCTCCACTGCGTTGCACTTGGTAAGTCTCGCCGTCTTATTTCTGCCTGCGGCCCATGTCCGTAATCTGCCAGATCGCGCAGAAAGAAGTCAAAAATGGGGCGGGTGTTCTTCTCGCCGCACCTACTTCCCGAGCCCCGCGCCGGGGTCTTGTAATCGCGGCGGGAGGGCTTTACGATACGGGCCGTTTGGGGAAAAGAGATTCACCGCGAGGGGAGAGAATCGATCTGATGGACACACAAGCTTTGTACGATGTGCGTCGATTCGGCGCCATGGGCGACGGCAAGACACTGGACACGCCGGCCCTCCAGCGGGCTATAGACGCATGCGCCGAGGAAGGCGGGGGGACCGTTGTGTTCCCGGCAGGCAAGTATATCACGGGCAGCCTGCATCTGCGCGACCGCATAACACTCTGGCTTGGCGCGGGGACGGTTCTCAAGGGCAGCGCCGACGACGCGGACTACGACCCGCCTGAGGAACTTGCCTTCAAGAACGACGCCGACGGGGAAACCTCCTTCTTTCATCACTCTCTCATTTGGGGCGAGAACGTCGAGAATGTAAACATCATCGGCGAAGGCGTCATCGACGGCAACCGCAAGCGCCGGGGCGGGCCCAAACCCATCGCACTGAAGTGCTGCCGGTACGTGAGCATCAAGGGGATCCGTATCGTCAATGCCCCCAACTACGCCATCAGTCTCCTCGCCGCCGACCACGTCAATATCGATGGCGTCACGATCCTCAACGCCTATTCCGACGGCATCGACCCGGACTCATGCAAGAACGTCCGCATCGCTAATTGTCATATCGAGTCCTGGGACGATGCCATTGTGCCCAAAGCCAGTCTTGCGCTCGGGAAACTCCGCGCAACCGAAAACCTGAGCGTCAGCAACTGCTACCTCGCCACGGGCTGCAACTGCTTCAAGCTCGGAACGGAATCAGGCGGCGGCTTCAAGCACATCGCCGTAACCAACTGCGTCATGGGCGTGCTCGAAGGCCTGCGGCCGGCCCAAAGCGGCATCGCTCTCGAGACAGTCGATGGTGCGGAACTCGACGGAGTCGTGGTGTCGAACGTCACGATGCGCGACGTGCGCTGCCCCATCTTCCTTCGGCTCGGGAATCGGGGACGCGACATGGACACGCCCGTGCCGGGAGAACTCAAGAATGTCGTCATCAGCAACGTCGTGGCCACCGGCGCTTCCCTGCCATGCATTATCGCGGGCATCCCGGGCCATAACGTCATGGGCGTCACCTTGGCCGGCATCCGTGTCGCCTATCGGGGCGGCGGTGTCTATCGACCCATCGACGAACCCGTTCCTGAATCCCTTGACGAGTATCCCGATCCAATGATGTTCGGAGGCCTTCCGGCCTACGGCCTGTACTGCCGCCACGCGAACGGGCTGGCGCTGTCCAACATCGCCCTTTCCTTCGAGGACGATTTCTGGCGGTTCACTTGCTCAGACAAGAAGGAGGTGAAATGGCCCCCTGACGGTGGGATCCCGGAGCCCACGGCGCGGGGAAATGTAGCCTATGCAGTCGTATGCGATGACGTGAGTCGCTTGGATATCGACGGCCTGCACGCAAGCCCCGCCAAAGACGCGACGGCCGCCGTCCACTTCGTCAATGTGCGGCGGGCGCTCCTGCGAGGGTGCGTCGCCGAGGAAGGCACAAAGGTGTATCTCGAAATCGCCGGGAACAACACGCAGCATGTCCGCTTACTGGCAAGCGACTTGGCCGCTGCGGAGAAGGCCCTGTCGCTGGGAGAAGAAGTCCCGGCCGCCGAAGTGGCCGCGAACCACGACGCCGTCAACTAGTTTGTCACATTGGCCGGGGCGCCGGCTCCGGCCCATGGAGGCGTCTAGTCGAAGGACCAATGCGAGGGATTGGCCACGGCCTTTCCGTAAATGACCACGTCATCGACCTGGCCCGTGTCGTCAAATGAGCCAAAGCCGATGCCTCCCGTGAGAAAGGTCTTGTCTTCCGCCACCATGATCGGCGTCGTCATGTCGTCGAAGTACACGGCGATGCGGCCCGTCGACGTATCGCGCTCGATGCGCACCGTGTGATACATCTCCCGGCCCCAATCGGTACCGTCGGTACGCTCCTTGGCGATGGAAACGCGCGCCGCGCCGTCTACCAGGAAGATCGAATTGGCGTGCGGATCCGCCTTCGTGGCGATATGAACATAGTAATAGTGGGAAGGGTTGTTGAAGCCGAGGAAGATGCACATATCGCGGTGGCCGTAGTCACGCCCCGTCTGCTTCAGTCGCGCCTCGAGCACAAAGTCCGACACTTCGAAGTTGTCTATCAAGGCCACGGAATGCGGGGAGCGGAAGGGCGGGCCGTAATCGCTCTTCTGGAAAAGCGAGAGTACCGTGTTTCCGTCTTCGACCACCGTTTGCCACGCGCCGGGATCGCTCATCACCCAGCCTTCGACTCCGTCCTCGAATTCCTCGTGGAATACCAAGGGCAATCCGTTAAGCGTCTTCGGCGGGCGTGCCATGCCCCCGCCAACCGTCGTGCAGCCGCTGACGGCAAGCACGAGCACGGCAATACCGATAAGAACCCATCCATTGCACCATCGCATCGCTCTCTCCTCCAGCCCTCTTGCACCTCACACTCACGCAACAGCCCTCTTGCTACCAGATTGGGCCGGCCGCGTCAAGCAACTTCGGCCCCGAGCCGCGAGAAAAAGAGAACCGGAGAGCGTGTTTGGCAGTCTATCTACCATATACGCTCTCCGGATGAATCACTATCGATACCGGAGGAACTTCTCGTGAGCGATTGACGCCGTCGCCGCAGTCACCTCATGCCGGTGGGCCGCGAACCCGGGGCGGTTAGCCGCCCAGGAGCTGAAGTGCCGTCTGCGGAACGATGTTGGCCTGGGCCAGCACGCTAGTGCCTGCGCTCACCAGAATCTGATTACGCGTGAATCGAATCGTCTCGCGCGCGATATCGGCATCGCGGATAACGCTCTCGGAAGACGACGAGTTCTCTTCCTGGATCGCCAGCGTATTGATGGTGAACTCGAGGCGGTTCTGGAAGGCACCCAGGGTGCTCCGAAGCGTGGTAACGCTCTTCAAGGCCGTGTCCACCTGACTCAGCGCCGATACCGCACTCGCAATGCTGGATACCGTGATGGGGCTGACCTTCAGGTCGTCCGTCTTCGCCCCCGCCACCGAGATCACGAGCGTCTGGTTGGGCTGGGCGCCCGCCTGCAGCGTGACGGTTTGCGATGCGCTAAGAACGCGAAGTCCGTTGAACTCCGTGTCGAGCGCAATGTCGTCGAGCTGGTCGAGAAGCTGCTTGACCTCTGCGTCCAAGGCGGCCCGGTTCTGACTGCTCTGAGTGCCGTTGGCGGCCTGGACGGCAAGCTCGCGAATGCGCTGCAGGATGTTCGTGGTCTCGCTCAGCGCGCCTTCCGCCGTCTGCACAAGACTGATGCCGTCCTGCGAGTTGCGCTGCGCCACCTGAGTGCCGAGCACAACCGAACGGAATCCCTCGGCGATGGCGAGGCCGGCGGCGTCGTCGGCCGCGCGGTTGATGCGCAAACCGCTCGATAGCCGTTCAAGGCTCTTGTTGAGGTCGTTGGTGGACTTGCGGAGAATCCTGCTGGTATTCAGGGCCGCGATGTTGGTGTTGATTCGTAGTCCCATGAGTTCGTTCCTCCGTGACGCGGGCTACCTCTGCATCCATGCATCGGCTTTCCGTGGCTCACGCTCGGGCCACGGCTGTAGTATCGGCAACTCCCGAGCGGAGCTTTAGCCCCTCATTGCCCCGTCACCAGCTGCCAACGGCCTCCCCATAGCGACACCCCCAAGGGAACCCCTAATGATACGGCAGCACACAATATATGGTATGATTCGCCCGGGAAAGGCAGCGGATGAGCGGCCCACCCTTTTCACAGCCGCAAAGCAGGACGGCATACTCATCGTAGGGAACGGGCGCATGGCCTCAAAAGCCTTCCGTTGAAAAGCAGGTGAGAAAAGCGGGGTGCAGGCAACTGCGCGCGAGCCATTCGGACTGGGCGACAAAGCGCCGCCTTACTTCAAGTGAGCCAGTGCCTTACGCAGATTCTCACGGGCGCCCCGATGCCCCGGGTCCGACGCAAGGCACTTCTCGAAAGCGTCCCTGGCTTCCTCAAAGCGCTTGAGTCGGAAGTAAACCACGCCGAGGTTGTTGTAGGCCCCGGCAATTCCCTGCCGCCCGGCCTCATCGAAGTGGGCCGCGGCCGCTTCGTAAAGGGCGTCATAATAGTACAACTCGCCCAGGGCGTCGTGAAGTCCCGCGCACTGCCCGTTGGGTTGTACGAGAGTCTCCAGGACGCGACGGGCCTCTTCGCGGCGCTCGAGGCGAAGCATCTGGTGGACATAAAGCCGCAATGCCTCGCCGGACTCCGGATGAAGCGCCAGGGCCTTTCCGGAGGCCTCCGCGGCTTCCGCCATATGCCCGAGCTGCTCCAGCGCCACGCTCAAGCACCGATGCGCCTCGCTCGAATCGGGCGCATGCTTCACCGCCTCACGGAAGCAGTCGGCGGCAGCGTTCCAGTCCTTTTCCCCCCCGAGAATTACGCCCAGGTTGCGCCAGCCCTCCGCCAAGTCGGGAGCGAGGTCTACGGCCAGGCGCAGTGCTTGCTTGGCCTCATCGGGACGGTTCATCAGGTGCAGCGCGCCGCCTAGATCCTTCAATACCAGTGGGTTATGAGGGTCGTATTTCAACGACTCCCGAAAGGCGGCGGCGGCGTTGGCGAAGTCGCCCACTTCAACGTATTGCTCCCCCAACTCCGCCAGGGCTTTCGGGTCATTGGGGGCGGCCCGGACCTTCTCGTGAGCCAGGTTAAGGTACAGCTCCCGCTTGCGTTGCACCTCTTCGGGGGACTTGGTAAACGGGTAATGGTGAATGGGCACATCGGAGTCCACAATACGTATCCCATTATCCGAAAGGGATTTGTGGACAAGCTCATGCACCTTCCCCTCGAAGCGGGCACCCCGGTGATTGGGGAAAAACCGCACTTTGTAGCTGGGATACCAGCCTGCAAATCCACGCGCGTGAGGGTCCCCAGGCGAACACGGGCGGAACTCACTAACGTTCGTTGTGTTGGTGTAGTTACGCGTGCAGAACCGGTAGGCCGCGTCCATTCCCCCCTCCGCGAGCGCTTTGACCTTGCTCGCGTCCTCTTCGGCAATGCGCTCGTCGGCGTCAACAACAAAGATCCAATCACTTTCACACAACCGGAGAGATTCATTGCGCGCGGCAGAGAAATCGTCACACCATATATAGATGCTCACGCGTGCATGGTGTTTGCGCGCCAGCTCGACCGAGTCATCGTGCGAACCTGTGTCCACTACGCACAACTCGTCCGCGATCCTCGATAGGCCGGACAGACATTCCTCAAGATTGGCGGCTTCATCCTTAACAATCATGGCAATCGAGATCGACCGCGCCATAACTACACCTCGGAAGCGTCGCCCAACGGGGGTGGAGCTCCCTCAGCGCACTCTTGGCCCGCTCCGGGTGCCTCCAGGGGACGGATGGCCCCGATGTTCAGAAGCGCCTCGTAGGTCACCCGGTCTATCAGGTCCCCGCTGGTCACGAGCCGCGTGGCGCCGTCCACCGTCACGCCAATCTGCCGGACACTGCCGTCGCCACGTCGGACAACCGTCCCCTTCAGCATCGCCTCGAACTCGACGCGGATGAAATCCCAATCAGCCTTGACGTCCCCGCCTTGCCCCCGCAACGCGGGGGGAGGGCCGGGGTGTTTGCCCCGCTTCTTGAATAACATAGGTTTGTCTGCCTCTAACCCACGGACCCGGAAACCTGTCCGGGCCGACTCATACTAGTTGTACCACAGGTATCTGCCGGGAGCCCCCATCATTTAGTGGATTGGCATGTTTCTGCCCGGTAAGGATGGACTACTCTGGAGCGGTGTCGTCCGGAGAGACCGTGCGCTCTCGAATGCTCGCGATGGCCTGGTCGGCCAATCCGCGAAAGTCCTCATCCGCCTCACCCACCTGAGAAAGGGTCTCAACGACGGAAAGGTCGCCGACCTCGCCCAGCGTCGCGATGGCAAGCGTTCGCGTCGTCTCATCAAGCTCACCGTCGCCCGCCGCTTCGGCCAATATGGGGACATCCCCCGGCTGCGGATCGTCAAAGACCACAAGCAGAATCCGCTCTCGCTGGACGACCGTCGTATCGGGCAACTGATACATATTAACCAGTTCGGCCCGGGCCTCGGCGTCGCCGCGTGTGATCAACGCCACCAACGCGGCCATGCGAACGCGCTCTTCCGGATCACTGATAAGGGCTTTCAGCGCTGCATCGGCTTCGCTGCCGCCGAAGGCCAAGAGTTGCGTGGCGCATGCGCGCGTCGTCCCGTCAAAGGTAGGCTTCGTCAACTCCGCCAGGACGGGGACAAGAGCCGGTTGCATGAGGTGTTGAATACTGGTTACCACAAGAACCTTGGCGTGAGGGTCCGCATTCGGGTCAGCCAACACATCGATGAGGGGCTGCAAGCCGGCAAGTCCCCGCGCCGCCAACTGGGAAGCGATTTCGGCGCACCGGGGATTGGCCAGATTCTCCTGTGGGCTTTCGGCCAGTTGGCGCCATTCGCTCACCAACGCCTCCGTCATATCTGGCGCCTGGTTCGTCGTTTGATCAACTGGCGCAGGTCCGCCCCCCCCCGCCTCCGGCCCGCATCCCAAACTCAAAGTAAGCGCCAAGCCCAGCACCCATAAGACACGAAACAAGTCCGCTCGCCGCATAGTGCATCTCCCTGTATACCCCTGAACGGAGCATTCTAGCCGATTTCGCCCTGCCAGACAAAAGCGTACCGGACAATTGGTAATACGAGGAGCTCGACTGTGCCGCGCGCTCGGCGCTCTCACTCGGCCTCATCTCTTGAAACCTGCTTTCCTTGCAGGCGCGGCCACTCTTCCTGCCAATACTTCCGCTTCCAGTAGCTTGACGCACCGCGCCATTGGCAACTCGGCCACCGGAGCCCATATGAGCAGTTCTCTAGAAGTTGCCGGCTCAAGTGACAGACAACCTGGGCAAAGCGCCAGGATTTCGTCAAAGTGACAAATGCCGTTTCGGCGATGTGCCAACGCCTACCAGTCCAGAGGAAGACTCGCTTCCTCTGAAGCGCCAAATCATAAACCATGTTATGGCAGCCCGTTAGGGCCATACCATGCGCCGATGGCACGCCCTGGCACGGCCCGTGGCATCGGATTTGCACTTGCGGGAGGCAGCTGTGGTCAGACGTTCAGGATGGACGGATGGAAATTCAAGGAGGAATCGCGAGCAATCGCGTGATCACACAGAGGAGTAATAAAGATGTACGAGGATTGGCTAAACGTTATCGACCTCTGGGGCCAGACCCCGCTCACCCGCGCGTCACGCTGCGGATACGGCGCCCTCACAGAACTGATGCTCCGGCAGAACTTCGATGATAGTTGCGCCGACCGCGACATGATGCCTCCACTCCATGAGGCCGCCTTCCTGGGCCTCAAGGATGCCGTTATAGCACTGCTCGACGACGGTATGGACCCCGACCGCCAGGATTATCGCGGGGAGACCCCGCTGCACAAAGCTGCCCGCATGGGCCATTGGGACGTCGTCAAGCTCCTCCTCGAGCGCGGCGCCGAAGCGAATGTCGTCAACGACCTGGGCATGACGCCCTTACACTGGGCCGCCATGTGCGGCCGCGACGACTTGGCCCATCTCCTCGTGGAGTACGGCGCGGACTGCGAAATGCGAGACGAGTTGATGGACGGCCTCAGTCCCGTCGAAGTGGCTAAGATCATGGGCTACCACGACGTAGAAGCCGTATTTGAAGGAACGCACCCTCTCCTGTAGCACCAGGGCTTTATGCCCTTACGCCTTAAGAGTTGAATGTGTTGCGAGTTGTTGAATCCCGGCTTCCGTGTCCGCTGGGTTTCCGGCAAACGTCTGCCTGGGCGGTCCGTCTCACCTGCTGCTTCGTGTCACCGCCTGCCCAAGTGGTCCACACACCCGGCTGCCTTAGCAAAGACGCGAGGGTTCCCCGCCTCAGGAACCCCATCCCGGAAACAGGGGAACACACGGCGCGGAAGCCGGGATTCAACCGTTACACATCAATCCTCCATTCTCCGCACCTGCCTAGCTGTGCCTTCAACGAGGCCCCATCACGCTGGAAGTCATGCCTCCAATGCCGTGGCACGGTGCCAATCGGCCGCCATTGCTCGACATCCCGAAGCAGGGCGTAGTATGTTCTCCGGACGGATGAGGTGCGCGAATCGTTACGATTTAGGCCACAGCAGTGCGGAGGCGACATGCAGAATAAGCCAAACCTGATTCTCATTTTCACGGACCAGCAGCGGTGGGACACGCTTGGCGCGTACGGGAATGGCGTCATTCAGACGCCGCATCTCGACCGGATGGCCGCCGAGGGGGCCGTGTTCGAGAACGCCGTGACGCCGTGTCCGGTGTGCGTGCCCGCGCGGGCCTGCACCATCACGGGCTATCCCGCCGGGCGGCTCGGGATCCTCAACAACTCCTGCGACACGGAGGATCGGCGCGACACCCTTGCCACAACCTTGAACGACGCCGGCTACCACACGCAAGGCATCGGCAAGATGCACTTCACGCCCACGGGCGAGACCTACGGCATGGATCACCTCATCCTATCGGAGGAGATGCGCCCGGTCCGCTTCGCCCCGGACGCCGAAGCGGCCTTTTTCGACGATTATGATCAGTTTCTCATCGAAAACGGCATGTGGGGATGGGAAAAGCCGCCGGAAATCGGCTACAACGAGATCAAGCCCGTCATCAACGGCCTGCCCAAGGAGTTCCACGTCACGCAATGGTGCGGCGACCGCACCGTCGCCTGGCTGAAGGAGGATCGGCCCAAGGACAAGCCGTTCTTCGTCTGGACGTCCTTCGTGAAGCCTCATCCGTCCTTCGACTGTCCCTCCCACTTGCTCGATCTATACGACCCGGCCGATATGCCCGCACCGTGGCTCTCGCCCGACGACGGAACCGAGAAAAACCCCTATTACGCGCACAACCGCCGCCGGCAGGAGTTCGACCTCTACTCAGAGGAGGCCGCGCGTCGGGCGAAAGCCTTCTACTATGCCAACATCACGTTCATCGATGAGCAGATCGGGCGGTTATTCGCGACGCTTCACGAGGAAGGCCTCGCCGACAACACGCTCGTTGTCTTCACCTCGGATCACGGCGAGATGCTTGGCGATCACGGCCAATGGCATAAGTTGATCGGATACGAGGGCAGCCTGCACGTCCCCATGCTGGCGTGGTGGCCGGGGCGCATTCGACCCGGCGCTCGCGTGGATGACGTCGTCTCCCTGCTCGACATCTTCCCGACATTGGCGACGGCCGCCCGCGCTGAGGCAGGAAACGAACGCTACGGCGAGGATCTCCTCGGATTCCTGGACGGAGAAACGCATCGTGAACTGAGCTTTTCGGAGTGCCTGACATCCCCACACTACCTCCTGCACGTCCGCCACAAGGACTGGAAGTACATGTACTACCAGGAAGGCGGATTCGAGGAGCTGTACGACCTGCAAAACGACCCGCACGAGTTGCACGACCTCGCCGATGACGCCGGCTACCAGACACGCAAACGCGAACTCCGCGACGCGGCCATCGCGTGGCTCCGTCAATACAGCAGCCCGGAGCCGGCCCTGGACGATTCCGGCGGCCTGCGAGCCGTCCCCTACCAGACGGAGCGGCCCCGTCTCGACCAAAATCCCAGGCCCTATTCGCGGATGCCGTGGGACTCGCGCGTCCCCCCCGCGGCCCTGCCCGAAGAGCAGCGTTCTTGGTGGTGGAAGGAGGTCGGCGGCGACTGGAGCCAGATGATCGAGTATGCCCGGGCGGCGCGGCGCGGGCGTAAGTGAGGAGATTCCGTTGCGCCCACGGGCCTTTGAAGACGACCTGACTCAGCGCCTGGACGAGGCTCAACCGTCCATGCTGTTCCAAGGCTCGACGTCCGAGGGACTAGCGGCGTGGCAACGGGAATTCCGCAAGACGCTCATTGGCCTCCTTGGCGAGCGCCCGGAGCAGGGAGACCTCCGGCTCGAACTCGAGAATGAGGTCGACTGCGGCGCCTACACGCGTCGCCGCGTCCGGTATCAGAGCGAGCCGGGCGTTATGGTGTCCGCGTTTCTGCTTCGTCCTAAGGGTGTGCCGCCGGGCGAGCGCCGCCCCGGCATCCTATGCATCCACGGGCACGGGCGGTTCGGGAAAGACAGCGTGGCCGGGCTGGACGATTCGCCGGAGCGCCGTGATGAAATCGCGCGATTACACTACGACTACGGCCGCGTCCTCGCTGAAGACGGCTTCGTAGTCCTTGCGCCGGATCTGCGTGGATTCGGTGAGCGCGGCCTGCACTATCCCGATGCCCCCGAAGATCACTGCTACCGCAACTACATGTGCGCCACCTTGCTCGGGACGACGGTAGCCGCCCTCAACCTGTGCGACCTCGAAGCCGGCCTGGACGTCCTAACCGGGCTCGACGGGGTCGACCCCGAACGGCTGGGATGTGTCGGACTCTCCCTGGGCGGGAGAATGACGATGATGCTCACGGCCCTCGACGCGCGCGTC
The DNA here is from genome assembly GCA_963674865.2 of Candidatus Hydrogenedentota bacterium. Taxonomy (GTDB): domain Bacteria; phylum Hydrogenedentota; class Hydrogenedentia; order Hydrogenedentales; family SLHB01. The sequence continues at coordinate 344,903 of CAXXYE010000008.1, read as the reverse complement.
AAGATCGCCGTGCCGTCCGGCTGCATGAATCTCTTCCAGGAGCGTTACCAGGCGCTGCACCAATGCGGGGCGCAGTTGATCCCTGGATTGCTCCGCTACGGCGACACGCCGGAGATCTTCTCACTCATCGCCCCACGCCCCATGGTGCTCGAGATCGGCCTGCGCGATCCGCTCATTCCCCACGAGTGGGCCGAGCGCGGCCTGCGACGCGTCCGCAGCGCCTATCAGGCCGCGGGCGTCCCACACCGCCTCTTCGTCGACGAATTCGACGGCGCACACGAGTTTCATGGCGCCGTGGCGCGGGAAGTCCTCCGCCGCTGGCGGGCCGGGATGCCGTAGGACGCGCCCCGGGGGACAACAGATGGGCCGCCGGGCAATAGTCCCGACGGCCCATAGTTACTCTTGGCTGAACTCTCGGCGCACGGGCGATACTTCGCATGCACCCGCATCCACCGGAGTGCTCGTCAGCAGAACACTCCCGATACAGGAATCCGGGAAGTGCCTGAGAAGTCTTCTGCGGCGCTTTAGTCGCCAGACTCGGCGTCTTCTACCGCTTGCTTGTTGGCCTCGTAGTTCTCGTCACCACCGCCGCCGCCATTCTGTGCGGAACAACCGAGTATCGCCACAGCCGCTATGGCCGTGCCCAGAATCGCCGCAATCATCTTTTTCATGTCTCGAAGCCTCCTCTTTCTCCACTGCTCAAGTTCAATGCTCAATAATAATACTTTGGACATGTTTTGTCACGCCCATATCTCGGTGCGTCGATTTCGGTACGCTCTGCGAGATTCTCCAACAGCAGGCCCTTGAGGTAAGGGGCCCGTTCCACATAACATGCGCACAGTCTTGCTATGCGGCTGTGAGGAAAGCGGGCCAGGCAGCGAGGGAGAAGAAATGCCGCAAGGCCGGTTGTTGACATGAGTCTGAAGACTACGTCGCACTTCGTGGAGGTGGTCCAGCGCCTGCCTCAGTTCATCCGACGCGTCCTCGTCGTGGGCCATGAAGCGGGACTCCTCGAGCCGTTGCTGAGACGTCGCGGGGCCGAAGAGATCCACGGGATTGGGGGCAACGCCTCCGTCTCAGAGAAGGCGGTTTCATGCCTGGACTCGTTTCTGGCGGGGGATCCCCGCTTCCTGCAATTGCCTTTTGACGAAGGCGGCTTCGACTGCATCATACTCGACACAACGGCGGGGGGGATCTGCGGCATCGAAGATGTCTTGCGCCGTCTTGCGGCCTTTCTCGCGCGCAGGGGCTGCGTGGTTCTCATCGCAGGGAATCCATTATGCCGGCGCGCCCGGGAAAGCGGCCCGCCGCCTATGGGCCTGCAAGAGGTACAGTCGGCCGCCACCGAAGCCAACCTGCTTGTGTACGCGCGTTGGCCTTTCAAGGACCCGGCTGCAGGGGAACTACGGCCGGATGCAGACGGGAACCTGCTTCTTGACGGCCAGAGCATTCACGTGGACACCCCCGAGGAACTCGAGGACCTCACCACGTCCGCCTGCGCCTATCTCGCGGTGCGGCTGGAATACAATCCCGTCAGTCACGCGCGGGAACTCTTCGACGACGGTCATCCCGAGTGGGGATACGAGGTGCTGTCTGCGATTCCTCAGGCCTATGTAGCAGATCCGCAAGTGGCCGCCGTCGTGGCCTCGGAAATGCAGCTATGCCTGCTGGCATGGGACAAGAAGGCGGCGGATTCAGCGCGGATCGAGCGATTCTATCAGGGGCTTCGCCTCTTCCATAGGGCCTCGACCCTGGCTCCGGACCTCTGTCTTTCCTACCAATGTCAGGCGGAGTTCTGGCATCGGATCGGCGACACGGCCATGGCTTCCCGTGTCCTCCGGACGAGCCAGCACATCTCCCCGAACGAGTCGACAGAGCGTCAGCTCGAGCGGTACCTTCAGGCTGCACCGCCCGCCGAAAAGGGCCCTGAAGCGACTCCGCCCGCCTGGACGCCCGAAGGCCGGCCCCCGCGCGTGCTTTTCATCACCAATCCCCGCCCCCATTATGGCCTCGACGTGCTGTTTGACGGCCTGTGCGGCGTACTTGGCGCGGAAAATGTCATTGATTTCCCGTGGAAAGCGACGCTTCACGGCGAGCCGCCGACGGATCAGAGAGATTATCCGTGCATGTTCGGCCATCCGGGAACGCGCCTGGACCTCGACGGCGTTGCCAAGCGCCTCTGTGCGGGCGCGTTCGATCTGATCCTCTTCGGGGACGTCGAGTTGGCCGTGCCTGAGGCGGATGCACGCCGGCTCATCGAGGCGGCCGGGGATATCCCTCTGTTCATCGTGGACGCACAAGATGAGCCCAATGACTATCGGCCGGCCGTTCTCCGACACATCGGCGCGTCGGCGGCCACGGGATACTTCAAGCGCGAGATGCTTACCTGCGTGGATTACGGCCCCGCTGTGTTCCCCCTGCCGTTCGGCTACCCGGATGGCCGCGTACCGGCAGCGGCGAGCGTGAACAGGCCGGAGCCATTCTTCTGGGCGGGCCACCGGAGCGCCGGGCTTCGCCGGCTCTATGTCGAGCGCATCGAGCAGATGCTCAACCGGAAGTTCGACGCGCAATACACGCAGCAGGAGTACGTCGACGCCCTCAGCAGAACGCGGATCGGCCTGAATGCCTTCGGCTTCGGCTTCGACACCGTCCGCTACTGGGAACTCCCCGCCCACGGCTGCATGCTCCTCTCCGAACGGCCCCCCATCCGAATCCCCCACAACTTCCGCGACGGCGAATCCGCTGTGTTCTTTGACGACCTGGCCGATCTCGAGGCGAAGCTCGAACACTACCTCGCCCATCCCGACGAGGCGGCCGCCATCGCGACCCGGGGCCGCGAGCACCTGATGGAATTCCACACCGGCTCCGCCCGTGCCCGCCAATTGCTGGGGTGGATCGAAGACGCTTTGCCGCGAGGTCGAATCTCCACAGTGTCTTGAACCACAGGCCTGGCCGGTTCGAGGCACACCCACTATTCTTGGCGCATCCGGCGCTCGAAGCGATGTTGACTGGCCCGCATTGGCACCGTATAACGTGCGGGCCGGCGCGCGCAGCGTCGATCCCACACAAGAAGGAGTCTCCCGAATGCAGTATGAGAAATTTGACCTCGATCTGTCCGCCCGCCTCGCCCTCAATTATCTCACCAAGATGGTGGATGCCGAGCGCGATTACCTCCCCTACTGGCTCGTGCAGATCACCGCGTATCCCTCGTGGGCGAAGCATTGCCGCGTGGACGACGCGGAACTCGTGGCAAGCTGGTACAACGCCATCGCCTCCGTACGGGAGATCTTAGGAACGGACGAGGGCGCGGAGGTCCAGGCAGGATTCAAACGGCATCTATACAGACACTGGGGCGAAGACGGCCTGCGCTACCATGAGCCGTATCCCTGGACGCACACCATCCATCATTCATTCCACGAGGACGCATACCTATTGGCGGCCCTGAACTTCATCATCGAGCGGGAAGAGGACCCCGAGGCGGAGAAGCTCGCCGGCAACCTCATCCATGCCCTTCGCGGGCTGGTTCATGAGCGCAAGACGCGCACGTTCTGGAGCGGCGACTTCGCCTTTGATAGCCACATCTACGAGTTCCCAAATGACGTGTATATCAAGGATAAGGGCTTTGACTATACGCGGGTGACGGGCCGCGGCGAGGAGTCCATCCGCAACGGGATGATGCTGCGCGCCTTGGTAAAGCACTGGCAACTCACGGGGGATGAGGTGAGTCTGGACTTGGCTACGGGCATCGCCAACCACCTCCTAGGAATCTCGCGCTACTTCAATTACAGGGGCGAGTTCTTTGGCCACGTTCACTCGGCCGTATGGGCGGCCGCGGGACTCATCCTCCTCGGGCGGCTCACGGACACGGAGCGCTACATACGCTTCGGCAAAATGATCTATGACTATGTCGAGTCGCTTTCCTCGGAATTCGGGTGGGTGCCCGAGTACGCGCAGTGGCATCCCATGACGGAAGAGCATTGCGAGACGTGCTGCATCAAGGACATGATCCAGTGCGGCTTCGAGCTGATAGACACGGGTGACGAACGCCCCTATGATCTCATCAACCGGTACATGCGCAACCAGCTCTACGAACAACAGATTAAGGATACCGGCTTTGTAGGCGTCGACAACGATCACGAGATAGATGAGCCGGGAATCACGTACAAAGACCTCAATAAACGCGTGGTCGGCGGGTGGTCGGGCGGGGGCGAGCCGAATTCCGTTTCCCTCGCCCGGTTTCGCGCCATCGCCGGATGCTGCGTCGGCACGGCTCCCCAGGCGCTGCATATGGTGTGGGAGCGGATCATCGAGACGCGCGATGACAAGATCTACGTCAACTTTCCCATGGAGAGGAAGACGGCTCAGGCCTCCGTCGAGATAGGCTATCCCAATGAAGGCCGGCTCAAGGTTGTCGCAAACGAGCCGGGCGACTACCGGCTGCGGACTTTTCCCTTCATGGGCGCGCACCTCACGCTCACCATCAACGGGGAAGATCGCCCACTCCTCTGGGACGGCGCATGCCTCAAGATCGACGGCGCCGCCCAAGGGGATGAAATTCTCCTCAGCCATCCCTTGCACGAGACGGTTCGCTGCGAAAACGTCCGCGGCATCGATTTCACCGTCACCTGGAAGGGGTGCGATGTGGTGGACATGACGCCGCGCGGCAATCCGCTCATGCTCTACCAGCGCAAACTCGGCGTCCCCAAGGAGATCCCGCCGGCGCCCGGGCCCGGGACGGGCGCGAAAGCCAAGATCGACGCCAAGCCGACGGAACAGAAGCGTTAGCAGGCCTCGCCATGCCTGAGATCACCTACAAGAAGTTCGACGTCCATGCCCATGTCGAAGGGCCGAAGGACACCTACGTCGAAGTCCTCGATTCGCTCGATATCGCCGCCGTGCTCAACATCTCCTACGGGGGATTCTTGGAGCCGGGCGGCGTGCTCGCCTACGAGAAGCGGCTTCGTGAAGATACAGGCGACTATCCCGGGCGCTTTCTGTATTGCGCGTCGTTCAGCATCCGGCCGTTCAACGCGCCGGGATTTGCCGAAGACGCCATCGCCAAACTGCGGCGCGACATCCAGGAGCACGGCGCCGTCGCCGTGAAGATTTGGAAGGACCTGGGCACCATGCTCAGGGATGAAGAGGGAAAGTGCGTCTTCTGCGACGACTCGCGCTTCGCCCCCGTCTTCGACTTCGTGGCCGCGCAAGGGCTTCCCCTGCTCATGCACCAAGGCGATCCGAAAAGCGCGTGGCGGCCACTCGATCCGGCGTCACCACATTACGGCTACTACAAAGACCATCCCGAGGAACTCATGTATGGCCGGGACGACGTCCCGTCCCACGAGGAACTCATGGCGCACCGGGACAATCTCGTCCAACGCTATCCCGAAATGACTTTCATTGCGTGCCATCTCGCCAGCCTGGCCCACGATCTCAGCGAGATCGCGCGATTCTTGGAGCGCTTCCCCAACGCCTGTGTGGATACAGCCGGCCGCGTCGGGGACCTCCAAGGGCATCCGAATGAGCAAGTTCGGGATTTCCTCATCCGCTGCGCCGATCGCGTCCTCTACGGCGTCGATTGGGAAGTGGACGAACGCACCTTCCCATCTGATCCCGCCGGGCGCCGGGAGCGTGTGGATCGCGCGCGCAAGTCCTATCTCGGGCATTTCAGCTACTTCGAGGAGACGCTGGCCCTTCCCCCGCCGGTGCTCGAGAAGCTGTATTGGGCCAATGCCGCCCGCATCTTCCGATTGCCATAGGGCCGAAGGCGAAGCCTCTCACGGCCGGCAGCGCCATCTTCAGGATGGGGCACTTTCGCGCACACCAAGTCGCGCAGGAGCGCGACCCTCCCGTGCACATCGCCATGAGTAGTGCGAGTGCCCCCCGAGCGCCAACAAGGTATCTCCAACACAAAGTCAGCGTAGCGGGCGACAGCCCGGGGGTCGAAGCGCTGTCCCAGAACGCAGTCCCGTCAGTGGAGGCATAGCATCCCGCGCCGTAGACGGGTCACTCAACCGACTACGGCGACACGCACCAGAGCTCGTTCCCGTTGACGCCGTCTGAGGCATGAAAGAAGAGTCGATCGCCGGCCACTGTCAGGGCCTGCGCATCCGCGCCGTCCACGCCGGGGCGGACATCCAGAAGCACCGGAGAGCCGCCCGCCGCAATATCGCAGGCCCAGAGCTCTCTCCCGGTTTCGTTGGTATAGGCGCTGCAATAGAGGTGCTTGCCCACCAAGGTGAGTTCGCGGGGCTCGGCGCTCCATATGCCGGGGCGGATATCCCCGAGCCTCACCGTTCCTTCGGTGGTGCCGTCACTCGACCACAACTCCGTGCCGTACACGTCGTCATTGGCGATAAAGAAGACCCTGTCGTCCCCCGCGGCCATGTGGCCGGGATAGGAGCCGGCCGGGCCGGCCTTGATGTCCTTGATCAGACACGTGCCCTCGGGCGTGCCGTCGGAGGCCCAAAGCTCGCTCTCGTGGACGCCGTCGTTGGCGCGGAAGAAAAGCCGCCCGTTACAGGCAGTGAGGTAGCCTGGGCCGGAAGCGTCGGAGCCGGGCCGGATATCCTTGACAAGGCGCGTGCCTTCGGGCGTGCCGTCAGTCGTCCATAACTCGCTGCCGTGGACGCCGTCGTTGGCGCGGAGGTATAACGCGCCGTTGAATACGGCAAGCTGCTGGGGCGTCGAGCCGCCCGCGCCGGGACAGATGTCACAGACAAGGGCAGTCCCTTCGGAGGTCCCATCGCTGCGCCAGAGTTCCGTCCCATGTTCACCGTCATCGACGCAGAAGAAGAGCATACCGCCCATGCACTTGAAGTCGTGCGGGAACGAGCCGCCGGGGCCATCGGCGATGTCCTTGACGAGGACGGTTCCTTTCCGCGTACCGTCGCTACGCCAGAGTTCCGCACCGCATTTCCCGTCATCAGCGCAGAAGAACACGGCATTCCCGACGGTGGTCAGGCCCAGCGGCCCCGAGCCTTTCTTGCCGCGGCGGATGTCCTTCACCAGCATGGTGCCGTCCGGCGTGCCGTCCGTGCGCCAGAGTTCGATGCCGTGTCGGCCGTCGTTGGCGCGAAAATAGAGCGTATCGCCCGTCGCGTCCGGGGTGATTAGCCATGGATCGGAGCCTTCCGGGCCGGGGCAAATGTCCTTGAGGATCACAGCGCCCGCGCTGCATGCGCGCCAGAGTTCCGTCCCGTGCGTGTCGTCGTGGGCGGCGCAGCACACGGCGCGTCCCAACGGCGCCAGAAACATCGGATAGGCGTTGGCAGGCCCTGGATTGATGTCCGCCACCATATCCATATCGGCAACCGAGGGCAGGGCGAGAAGGGCAAGTAACAGAATGAGACGAGTGCAATTCGCCTTAACGGGAGACAGGTTCATGCTTTGCTTCCTTTCCAACATGCCGGGCGAAGGCGCGGCCTTGCGCGAATCGTGGAGAGCAACATACTTGCGCGCGCGCCGGAGTTCAACTCCGCGCGAACCTACGGGCATTCCTCGCGTTGCTGCGCAAGCAGGGCGTCCACATGCTCCAGGTAACCGGCCATATCGCACTTGCGTTCGAGGCCCTCGGCCGACATGTACCGCACCGTTCCGAAGATAGGCCGCTCCCCCCAGGGGCGATCGTGGAGGCCGAAGAGCCAGGCTACATTGGCGAATGAGTTGGCGTCGCGCCCGTCGAGAAAGTACTTATTGTTGAGCGCCAGAGCGCTGCGGAAGGCTTTCTCGGGGGATGCGCTCCATTCGAGGATCTTTTTTCCCCAGTACATGCGGAGGTGATTGTGAAGGTAACCGGTGGCCCGCATTTCGGACATGGCGGCGTTCCAGTACCTGTCGTGCGTCTTCGCGGCTTCCAGTTGCCGGAGCGTGTAGACGTGCTCCCGCGCATCGCCGGCGTGTTTGGCCAACGTCTTCCGCGCCCAGGCGGGCAAAGCGTCAAACGCGTCGTAATTCGACGTGAAATGGGCGTAGTTGCAGGCCAGTTCCCGCCGGATGATCAATTCCTCCAGAAAGGCCTCGCGATCATCCTTTGAGCCGGCGCGCGACGCGCGCACCTCGAGAGCAATCTGAAGCGGTGCAATCTGCCCGAAGTGGAGGTAGGGGCCAAGTTCCGATACACCCACACCGGTGAGTTCCCTGCGCCTGGTGGCGTATCCCGCAAGGCCATGTTGGATGAAGTCCCGCAGACGGCGTATAGCCTCGCCCGTGCCGCCCGTGAAAAAGCGCGCCACCGGCGGCGCGGACGCCTCCACACCGAGTTCTTCAAGCCATTGCTCCGGCTTGGCGGGGGCGGGCCCACGGATGCGCATACCGAGGGAGTCCCTTTCGAGAGACATGGCGGGGAGTCCCTTGAGGAAAGCGTCGAGCCGGCGCTGGATCTTGGGCCGGATGGTTCGCGCGGCATATTCGGACTTATCGGAAGCCACTTCGACGGGAACCACCACGTCGGCCTCGACCTGACACACGCGGCATGACGCGCGGCGGGCCACCTCTCGCCGCCATCGCTTCTGATGGCGGAGGTATGCAGCGTCGCAGACTACCATCGAGGCGTCCTGGGCCATGTCCAGCGCGACAGCATCGGGCCGTCCGAGCCGAATCACGAAGCGAATTCCGCGCTCTTTCAGCGTCCGGCGTGTCTCTTCAAGGCCCTGCAGCATAAAGAGGTAGTGACGCCGATTGGCGCCGGGATAGTCTCCCATCAGGCCAAACACGACCACCAGGGGCCGGCGCAGTTCATTGGCCTGCTGGGCCGCGAATTCGAGGGCGTGGTTGCACTCGGCGCGCTGCGATTGCTGCATCCAATAGAGGACATACCGCCCCGAGCGGCCAGGTAGGTCGTTCAGATCTCTGATGCGCTCTTGCTGAACCTGAGCATTAACCATCAAACGCACCTCCTCCGGGCCCAGCCGGCTCCAAGTGCGGAGCGTGCAGGCTATAGGACATCGTGGCTGCGTTTTCCCCTGCGCGAGATCATATTACCACGGCCGCCGGCGAATGGCCGATTCTGGAACCTCGGAAAGACCAAAGGTATAATATAGTCTGGTATTGGGGAGGGTCATACGCGTAGGAAAATTCCCCACACACCTCCCCTCTCTTGGAGGAAGCACTCATGAAGATGTTCATCCCGTTCCTTGTGTTGAGCATATTGGCCCTTGGCTGCAGCCAGACGAATCTGTCCGGCTCTTCCTCCTCGCCTCCCGCCGCGCCAAGCCCGGCAATCCGCTCGAAAGCCTTCGTCGACATGCTCAAGGAGAAAGCCGCCGACCTCGCCGAGGCGGATCTGACGAGGTTCAATGTGGCTGACGCAGCCTACAAGGCCAAGGTGCAGTTGCACACGCAAGATCTTCCCATGGGAGAGACGGGCATATACATCAAGATGTACCGGCATTTCACCGGCTACGAAGTGCGGGACATCTATCGCTCGGACTCGCTGATCTATCCCATCGCCTACGCCATCCGGTTCTACTACGAGATCGTTGCCACGGCGCCACAGCATATGGACTTGCCGGGGGCCGAGGAGAAGGCGAAGAGGGATAACGAGTTCAAGGTGGTCAGCAAACACAGCATTACGCGGTATTACGCGTGCGATGATGACGGGGACTACGCGGGCAATCTGCCCGAGGTGCCGGCGCGCCCCAATTACTACACCCGTTTCCAGGGGATAGATCCGGAACCGGGCGCCGTGCGCCCCAATCCGCTGCCGCCCGCCGCAGTCAACGTCGGCGTGCAAGGCGGTACACTCGACGGAGTCCCGCCTATCAGGCCAATGCCAGGGCCGCCTCGCTAGGAGGCTCGAGCAGTCCGACTGCGAGCCTTCGCCGGAGCCGCTCAGGCGCGAAGGGGTCTCCCTCCAACGAGGTGTGGAACAACCGGGCGTAAACCGCCGGCGCTAGAGCAAGAGCGTGGCCAGCATGGAGGGGACAATCTGCATCGTTGCGTTGTCCCACCCGTGGGGGGACACGGCCTCGACAACGGCACATGCAAGCCCGAGCACAGAAATCACGAACATAGATGGCCAACCGAAAGACAGTTCGGGCAACAGCCCCACGGCAGCCAGAATGGCCACGAGCGACGCAACGAAGACGGCTGAGGATCCCTCCCAGCTCCGGACGGCCGGAACGCCGGCGCGCGCGGGCACGCGGTATGTATGCCTCCCGAACCGGGTGCCGATCGGCTCGCCGACGGCATCGCCGAATCCGGTAACGAGGTAACCGACAATGGCCATCGGGCCGAACAGCATATTCGAGGCAAGCCCCCCGATAAGCGTCGCGAAGTATGGCGTGATGATGTAATGAGTCCGGTGCGGCGCATCCTTCTCTCTGGCAAGCGCTTCGTACAGAGGATGGCCGGCTCCCCGGAAAACAGCGTAGAAGATCACCACGGTGCAGGATGCGCCAAAGACGCAGACAATACGAACGTCCCAAATCCAATGGATAAGAGCAACGCTCGTGAAGACGAGGAAATGGAAGACCTTACGGCTGTATCCCGTCTTGAAACCTCTGCGGAGCTTGAGGTGCCCGGCGAGCGAGAGACAGGCATAGAACCAGGCAAGGCCTATCGGCGCCCCGACGAAAATGCCCTTCCACGATGGAATGTATCCCGCAAGGAAAAGGGCCGTGGACTCAATAAGCCGCTCCATCTTCCCTCGATTCCCCCTTGGCACGCTCTCACACGGCGCGTGACACCGTCACAACCACCACTCCAGTTCCCTGATCCAGCGCCAGACATTGCCTCCGAAGAGCAGGAAGAACAGGCCGAAACTAGCGGCGATTGCAATACGCGGAGTAAGCGTCAATTCCCAGAAGCTCTCGAAAGTAAGTATGAGGAATGCCCCAACGCCGACTACGATACCTCCGAGGATCCGCCCAAACCAGTGTGTATCATCATCATCGAGCGCCATGTCGTCCGTTCTCCTCACGCGTGCGCGTGGCGGAGCTTGTCGCCGCGTTTCAGTCCAAGTAGCCGATGGCCTTCAGTTGATACCTTACATCGCCAGATAGCTCCCGCGCAATCGTCGTTGCCTGGACCGGCGGGAAGGATTGCTCCCAGTTTTGTAGGAATGCTTGCAGTCGACTGACCACATCCGGGTGCTTCGAGGCCTGGTCGGTCTTGCGGCCATCCTGCCACGCTTGAGCACGCTGAAGTTCTTGGGGATTCAAGGAGGGATGGCCGTCGCGATTCTCGATATAGTCCCAGTCACCCGCGTAGACGGCAATCTTGTCGAAACCGCGGAAGTGCGTCTCGGCGACGAAGGCTTCGGGGAGGTCTGGAACAGCGTGCTGCTCACGGAACAGGGCGACCAGCGAAGTGCCTTGATACTCCTCAGGGGCCGGAATTCCGAGCAGGTCGAGCAGCGTGGGGGCGAGGTCCAGCAGGCGAACGGGCTGGTCGACGCTCCCTGTTCCCAGCTTCTGAAGGGGATGGTAGAGGATCAGCGGCACGATAACCTGCGACTCGTACAACAGGCGGCCGTGGCTTTCCGAGTGCGGCACACTCGGGTGATCGGTAAGCCCTTGGCCGTGGTCGCTGGTGAAAATGAAAATGGTGTCCTGCCATCCGGGCAGGACGGTCAGTTCCTTGACGAAGGCATCGATATCCAGGGATACCTGCCGGAGCGCGCGCAGGTACGCGGCACTCGCCAATCCCTCGAAGTAGCTACCGAATTCGGGCCGGGTGAGGTGGTGGACTCGCCGCCAGAACTCGTGCATTTCCATGATATTGAGTTGGATGTAGTACGGAAACTCATGCGCGTCGGCTACAAGTCCGAGCGTGGTGTCGAAGATCTCTCTGGCGGAGGCAAGTCGCTCATTCCGCGCCGTGCGCTGGCCCTCGTCAGACTGCATCCAGGAGAAGATAACATCGCTGTCGATGTACGTCGCAAAGCCCTGATCCATGTTGAACGCGCTATTGATCACCGGCTTTGCGGTGACGCCGAGGGCCGTATAGCCGTGGTCGCGAAGAGTCTCGGATAGCATGAAAAAGCGGTCGTTGAGGATCTCGTCTTCTTCCCTGTAGAGGATGAGTGTTCGTGGATAGCGGGAGCTCAACATGGAGGCGATAGACGGCCGGGTCCAACTGCACTGAGACACGACGCGTCTGAATTGGACGCCTTCTGCTGCGAAGCGATCGAGTTCGGGGGAGGTCTCCTTGGTAAATCCATAGCAGCCGAGTTTGTCGGCACGCAGTGTGTCGATGATGATCAGAACCACGTTGGGCCGCGTGTGCCCGGGCGAGGCCTTAACCTGCGCACGGCGGCGGAATCATCAGATGATACAGGGGCGTTGCTGCGTTTGTAGACCGCGCACCCGCGGTCGGTTTCGCTCGGCTGAACGAAATGGACAAGCCGGTACTCGCCCGCTTTGGTGGAGAAGTGATCCTCCAGATTGCGGCCTTCTTCAGGTGTCTGCCACGCAGTGAAGAAGCAGTCGGGCTCGTAGGTTTGGAGGATCCAATTGGTGCCGCGCACCTCGCCGCCCTCACATGCCTCAGGCATGATCAGACCGGCCAGATCGATAATCCTTTTGTCGGTGAAGTAGCCGACATATCCGATTTCACCCGCGACAACGCTTTCCTCTGGCTTGGTGTGCTCGCGAAGCCACTGACAGGCCGACAGATAGGATGGGGCGCGCGGATCGCCTTCGTAATGGAGCGTGCGCCACACGTTGCCGGCAAGCGGAAAGCCCAGTCCCGCCGCGGCGATCAAGGCGGCGACGGCCCGGCCTAAGGCGCGCTTCGTCCGCGGCATACGCGTGAGCACTCGGATGAGCGCAACAATGCCCAGGCCGACCAGCAAAATCCAGACGAATTGCAGCGGCTTCTGGTACCAATGGTACGCCCGGACGCCCAGGGCCGCGTATCCGATTACATAAGCGTATCCCCATATCAGGAACATGTACCAGCGGGGATTGCCGTAGATCGGGAAAACGAGGCCCAAGAACGCCAGCGCCCAGAAGAGGTACTTGAGTTGAGGCACGCCCGGGAAACGGCCTCCCCAATGGGATGCCCAGTAAGGCAACCTCTGGACGAACGTCGGACGTACGGCCGCGCGGCCTTGCGCCATCTTGACCTCGAGTGTGTGGGGGAGGAAATGCCCGAAGGTGGCCTTGGCGTATAGAAACCACGCCAGCACCGGCAAGGCAAAGCCCAGAGCAAGAAGGCACGGCGCCCAGAGATGCGCCAGCGGATTCTTCGGCTTCTCCTTCAACGACGTGATGAGCGCGAACACCGCGAGGATGGGCCCCAATAGAGCGCCTTCCCCTCGCGTGAGGAAGAGTAGGCCTGTGGTGATTCCGGCGGCGAACCAGCAGCGGCTCACGGCAAGGGCAATGCTCAAGGTGAGCAGGAAGGAGAATACGAGCGCCTCGGCCCCGATGGGATTGCCGATGGTGCTTGCGATGTATACAGAAAAGAGGACGACGCACGCCACGATGGCGGCCTCAACCTGCGAGAGGCCGAAGCGCTTCCGGAAGAGCACCACGAGCCACGCCGTGCCCACCCAACACAATGCCGTGAAGACGGCCGCGATCTGACTGACGTCGACACCCCGCATCGCCCTGCCCAGCAGGCCGATAGTGAGGGCAAAGAAGGGCGTGGTGGTCCCGAGGGTGGGAGGAGGATGGTTGAAGACAAAGCCGCGGCCATCGGCAATGCACTTCGCGTAGGTAAGCGTGATATAGGCGTCATCACCAAGGAAACGCCACGCCTGGCTGGCCACCCAGAAGGGATAAAGACTCGCGAGAGCGACAAGAGCCAGCACCCACAGGCGGGCGGGCGAGCGATCCTTATCCAGAGCTGTATCCGCAAGGGGATGATCATCCCGGACGCCTGATATGGCGCCGGCGCCCCATAGCGGGGCGTCCACGGCCCTCCCGAGCGCCTGTTGAAGCAGTAGCAGCGAAAGCGCCCACACCGCCGCCTCGCCCAACGCGGCTTCGTGGGCCAGCCAGCCAAGCACCAGCATGACAGCCGCGTTGATGAGCCACAGGCGAAGGCCCCGGCCCGCGAAGTGCAACGCTTCGGCGGCGCGGGCGCCGGGAGCAGGCCGCTCGACGAGCCGCCCCGACACGCCTAACACCACAACAAGTACCAGATTGAAGGTGAGAAGCGATGTTTTCGTCGTGACCACATGCCAGATGGCGTTGAAGAAGGCATAATCGCGGAAGATAGCCACACCGGCGGAAGCAAGCAACAGTCCGAGAACAGATACGCCGAGAGCTACCGCGCCCAACACAAACCAAGCTTTGAAGGGCGGCGGCTCATCCTCCCTTGTCGCGCCGGCACCGGCCTGCGGCTTCTTGGCCCAGCGCAGGCCCATGGCACAGAGCAATCCGACGGCCAGAATGAGCATCCAAGTGCTGCTGCTGAGTCCTGCGACGTCAGCCCCTCGAAGGAGTCTGTCTACCGATGCCCAGAAATCCCCCAGCCTGTCCGCGGCACTGGGCAGCGCAAGAGCCAGGAGAACCAGGAGAAAGCAGAACGCATACGCAGGTGAGGCAAGGACAACCAGGTGAAGACACGCCAGGATGGCGAGCGGGGCGGCGCCCTGATCGTGAAGGAGCACCGGCGCCGCAAGGAGCGCGGCCGCGCGTACGATAGTCGCCTTTCGCCTCACAAAACACCTTCCCCGATGTCTCTTTCGGAATTCTGACTCTGATTTCGCGAGTATGGCTATCTCGCCCGAAGCGCGTCAAGCAGGCCACGGCGCCCTGACTCTGGATCGCCGACGCCCCGGTGGCCGGATTGCCAATTGTGCCGCGCGTCAGGTCATTGGAGGAAAAGGCGTTCGCAAGATGGGTGGCTTCACCTAATAGGTGAGCAGGTTTCAAGAGGAGAAGTCGCTCAGAGGTGCCAAGCGCGCGGCACGGTCGAATTAGTCGGCGATTGCGGCGACGCGGGACGGTTGCACGCCCCGCGCGTATCGAAGATAATCCCGCAGAGTGGCAGCAGGCATGCATGTGAGAGGATAATGCAAGATTCATTGCACAAAGCATTGCGGGAGGCGGTCTCGAAGGCGAAGTGCCCCGGCGGCGTGGCCTATGTCGGGGCCAAGGATGAAACGTATTTCTTCGAGGCCGAGGGCAGGCGGCAGGTAACGCCCAAGCCCCTCCCCGCGGAGCGGCTAACGGTATACGACTTGGCGTCGCTGACAAAAGTGATCGCTACAACAACCGCCGTCATGCTGCTCCGCGATGACGGCGTCCTCGCCCTCGATCAGCCGGTATCGGAACATATCCCGGTGCCATCCTTGAGCCGATTCACGATCCGGAATCTCCTCACCCACACGTCGGGCCTCTACGCCTGGCACGCGGATTACAAAGATGTCCACAGCGTGACGGAATTTGTGCAGCGCTGTGCCGACATCGAGCCGGACTGGGAACCGGGAACACGCCGCCGGTATTCGGACCCCGGTTTTCTGCTGCTGGGCATGGTGGTCGAGTTGGCGTCCCGCGACTCGCTGGATGCCTTCTGCCGCAAGAGGATATTTGAGCCGCTGGGAATGAAGGATACGACCTTCAACCCGCCGCCGGCCATGCGCGAACGCTGCGCGGCGACTGCGTGGTGCTCGTGGCGCGGCCGCGTGATGCGTGGCGAGGTCCACGACGAAAACGCCTACGCCGTGGGCGGTGTCTCGGGCCACGCGGGGCTGTTCTCGACAGCGCCGGATGTCGCGCGTTTCTGCCGGACGCTGCTGGCAGGAGAGCTGCTGAAAGAAACGACCCTCGCGGAGATGACGCGGCTGGGCCAGGTGGCGTGCTACCCCTGGCAGGGCCTTGGCTGGCAGCTCGACCCGTGGCGTGGCGGACCGCAAGGTTATCTACCGAGCCGAGCCGCCTTCGGCCACACGGGGTGGACGGGCACCAGCATGTGGATGGACCGCGACACCGGCCTGTTCGCGATTCTGCTCGGCAACACGTGCCATCCTGACCGCGAGCACCGGGACAGCGAGACTTTTCGACGCACCTTCTACGACGGCGTGGCAGCCCGTTTCTATCCCGGCCGCGGTAATACGCACACGGGACTCGACCGTCTCGTCCTGGACGACTTCGCCCCGCTGCGTGAGAAGCGAATCGCGCTCTTGACGCATCATGCGGCCGTGGACGAACTCGGCCGCCCTATTCTGGATGTGCTGAAACTCGCACCGGATGTCCACGTGAAGGTGGTCTATAGCCCGGAGCACGGCCTGCGGGGACAGGCCGAAGCCGGGGAATCCGTGGGCGGGCAGACG
This sequence comes from Candidatus Hydrogenedentota bacterium, assembly GCA_963674865.2. Lineage (GTDB taxonomy): Bacteria > Hydrogenedentota > Hydrogenedentia > Hydrogenedentales > SLHB01. Next base: position 328,675 of record CAXXYE010000008.1, on the reverse strand, counting down.
GCCCCGGGGATGGAGGTGATCAGTCTGTACGGCCGGCGCCGCCGCCCCTCGCGCGATGAACTCGCGGGCGTGGACCTTTTTGTGGTGGACCTGCAGGACGTGGGTGCGCGGTACTACACCTATCCCGCGACTATGCGCGAGTGCCTCGCGGCCTGTGGAGAAGCAGGAACGCCCGTACTGCTTCTGGATAGGCCGAACCCGCTCGGTGGAGCCGTCATCGAAGGGCCGGCGGCGGATGAGGCCGGCTCGCCGGTGTGCTATGCCCACATCCCCGTGCGTCATGGGATGACGCTGGGCGAATTGGCAACGCTGTTCCTCGCCCGCGAGTGGCCCGGCCCCAAACCGGCTCTGACGGTGCATCCTCTGGATGGCTGGACACCGGATTTCCTCTTCGATTCCTGCTCGCTGCCGTGGCTCGCGCCCTCGCCCAACATCCCGACGCCGGAGACGGCGCTCGTCTACATCGGGATGTGCCTGTTTGAAGGCACGAATCTCAACGAAGGCCGGGGGACAGACACCCCGTTTCAGCTTATCGGAGCGCCTTGGCTACGACCCGACGTGGTTCTGAAAGAGGTCGAAGCAGAGTGGACTACCGGCCTCCAGCTCACCCCCGACAACTACACGCCGCGCGCCATCCCCGGCAAGGCGATTAAGCCCCGGTACAAAGACGAGACTTGCCAAGGCATACGGATTGACGTAACCGACCCCGGCATGGCGCGCCCTTTCACGCTCGCCGTGGCACTGATCCAGGCCATCAGACGCGTTCACCCAGCGGAGTTCGCGTGGAATGATCATTTTGACGCCTTGGCCGGCGGGCCGGGACTGCGGCGCGGCGTTGAGCGAGGCGAGGGCGTCAGACACATGGCGCGCCAATGGCGTGAAGAAATCGAAGCCTTCGAAGCGCTACGGCCCCAACTATATAAGGCCGAGAGCGCACGGGACTAGGGGCGCGCTTTCGGGCCGGACTCCTGGGCCTAGTCCGGCAGAGGATGCTCCGCCCGATACAGCACCGTGTAAATAAGATCGCCGGACCCCGCACGCGACCCGGCCTCATGACTCATTACCGTCTTGACGTCTACAGCCTCGACTTGGTTGGCGTGAATCCATTCGTTGACCGCGTTGTCGATATCCCGCACCTTATCCTCATAGCCCTTGAAGGTTCGCACATAGATCACAAGCATATCCTCCGTTCGATAGGCCACGCACGAGCGGGCCCCCGTATCCACGTCAACCTGCTCCGGAGTGTAGCAATTCCCGCGTTAACGCGCCAACAGGCGGGCCCTACGGCAGCCGCAACAGATCGCAACCCGCGACAACCGGGTGATTCCCAAGCACAGAGCATGCGAAGGCCGGGGCTCAAACGAATCATTCCGCCACACGTTTGACGAAGAGGTGTTTTTCTGCTATCATGCCATTTCGCGATCGCGGGGTGGAGCAGTCTGGTAGCTCGTTGGGCTCATAACCCAAAGGTCGCAGGTTCGAATCCTGCCCCCGCTACCAATTGGTATCAAAGGACTTACGGAAATCCGTAAGTCCTTTTTTTGTGCCAAAAAACGGCCATTGTACAGTAAATTGTACAGTGAAGATTTTGCCGGGTATGAAAGGAGGACACAGTCGGTTGCGCACATCGCCTAACTCAACGTGGTCTACACGACCAGAGGAGGTTGCGCAATGGCTGGTCTCATCAAACGCGGAAAAACGTACTATGCGGTCTACTACTCAGGCGGCAAGGAACGCCGACGGTCGCTGGAAACCACATCCTACCAGGTAGCAAAGGAGCGGCTCCGGAACCTGGAAACATCCCTGGCGTCCGGTGTTCTCGACACACAACTCCCCACCAAGACCTGTCGCTCGCATTTATTCGTACCCATTGCTGTCATTGAACTTACGTCATCCTTGGAGTAAGCTTCAATGATGCTCGAATTGCTCAGAAACGGCTGTGAATGGCTGGCTCACAAGCTCAACATCATCGCGAATCTGACGGCTGAGAACCTCGCCCTTCGCCAGCAACTCATCGTGCTCAAGCGAAACCAGAATCGCCCCAAGCTCAAAGAGCGTGACCGACTGTTCTGGGTGCTGCTGTCCCGTATGTGGGCGGGATGGCGAGACGCCCTTCTGATTGTGAAGCCGGACACGGTTGTGCGGTGGCACAAGAAGGCCTTCAAGCGCTACTGGCGCCGGAAGTCTCGGACAGGCAAACGCGGAAGACCCGCGCTGGATTCTGATGTGCGGTCGCTCATCCTCAAGATGGCCGATGCCAATCCGCTGTGGGGTGCTCCCAAGATTCACGGCGAGTTGCTCGAGCTTGGCATTGTCGTCTCTGAGCGGACGGTCTCCAACTTGCTGCGTCGGCACAGAAGGAGACCACCCTCGCAGACCTGGCGCGCCTTCATTGCGAATCATATGCCGGACATGGTTGGGGTAGACTTCCTCGTCGTCCCGACCATTCGATTTCGGCTGCTATTCGTCTTCATTATCCTGAGTCACGCCCGACGCCGTGTGCTTCACTTCAACGTAACAGCGAATCCCACAGCTGAATGGACAGCGCAACAGATTGTCGAGGCGTTCCCGTGGGATACTGCGCCCAGGTACTTGCTTCGGGACAGAGATAGCATCTACGAAGAGTGCTTTCGAAGGCGCGTCCAATCGATGGGCATAGAAGAGGTACTGACCGCATACCACAGCCCCTGGCAGAACCCGTATGTCGAACGACTTCATGGGAGCATTCGCCGGGAATGCCTGGACCATGTGATCGTGTTCAATGGAGACCATCTGCGTCGAATCCTTCGCTCATACTTCGCGTACTATCACGAAGACCGAACGCATTTGGGCCTTGGGAAGGAAACGCCCACAAGACGTCCCGTATCAATGCGGGCATCTCCCGCCTCGCGCCTGGTTGAAATGCCTCGCGTAGGCGGACTTCACCATCGCTATGAATGGAGCGAGGCCGCATGATAGTGCGCGTGACTGGCAAGCTGGCCAAACAGCTCAAAATCGCTCCCATGGATACATTACCTTTGGGAGCCAATCCCGCCGCAGACTGGACATGCCGGGCGTTTGAACTCTACGAAGACGTATCGGTGATGCTCATCACCAACACGGCGTCCCTATATTCCTTCTTCGCTCCTGCCAATGGACTGGAAACCAAGGAGCAGTTCGCCAACGGACTTCTCCGTTATCTAGAACGGCAGATGCTGACCGACAACTTCGGCGATGTCTTCAGACAACATCTCGAGGCGGAGATCTACGAAATGCTCTTGACCAAAGGCCTCAATCGTTCCGTGACTGGCTCGATGACGGATATGATCAATCTGGCCAAATACATGCTCACTGAAAACAACTGCTCTCTTGAAGAAGCGACTCTCCAACTCAATAGGACTCCTTTCAGAGCCATAGATTACAATTACCCCCGCGACCAGTTCGCTGAGTTGACACACTGAACCTCAATATGGGCTGAGAAAGCCAGGTTAATGTTGGACGCTCCATTAAATGCGAGGCACAACGTCATGCCATGGAAGGGGATCACGTCCTCAGGATGTTCGGGAGTTTGCTTGATGTTCGCCGCATCAGACACGGTATTGTTCTTCGACGATGACGCGATCGCGCGGGCGGTACGCCTTTCGCGCGTGTTTGAACAACCGACTAAGTATGGCGAAGTCCTTGGACCGGATCGGCCGTGGGAACACGAGTGCGTCTGCGCGAACGGCTGCGTTTTGCCGGCAGAAGAAGGAAACGGCTATCGGATGTGGTACCACACCGCGGCGCTGCGTCTGAGGAGCCCGTGGAAATCCGTCCTCTGCTACGCCGAAAGCCGGGACGGCGTCCACTGGACGAAGCCCGACCTGGGCTTGTACAAGTGTGAAGGGGGCCGCGGAACAAACATCGTGTTGATGGCGCCGGGCATGGACTGGTACGGCACAAGCACCGTGATTCACGATGAGCACGAGCCCGATTCTGCCCGCCGGTATAAATGCCTCACGTGTGCGCACTTCAACGGCACGGGCCTCTACGTGGCCTTCTCGCCCGATGGCATCCATTGGGACGTGCGCGAGGAACCGGTCACGATCGACGTGAGTGATCGAACCACACTGCTCCACGCGCCCGGCTTGGAACGCCCGTTTGTGGCGTTCTCGCGCAAGTCCGAGGAGAATAACGCCACGTTCCGGCGCCGTATCATCTGGCGGCTGGACAGCCCGGACCTCTTCCACTGGTCCAAGCCGGAGCCCATGCTCGAACCCGAACTGGAAGACTCGTGGGACCTCCAGTTTTACGGGATGCACGCGTTCAAATACCGCGACCAATACCTTGGCGTTGTTCAGCGGCTCTGGACCACGCCCGATGTGATCGACACGGAACTGGTGTCAAGCCACGACACGGTGACGTGGAACCGCTCGCGCACGATTTTCCTTCCGCGCGGTCCTGAAGGCGCATGGGACAGCCGGTGGGTATGCCCGTTCCCATCCGCGCCTGTGGACATTGGCGACACGCTGCACTTCTTCTTCGAGGGCCGCAACGGCGCGCACCAAAAGGTCTGGCCCGGGCTGTATCCCCATCGGCGCGGGGCCATCGGGTGTGCAGTGATGCCGAAAGACCGGCTTGTTGCGCTCGAAGCGGGACCCGTCGAGGGATACATCGAGACCAAGCCGTTCGAGTGGCCGGGCGGTGCGCTACGGCTCAACGTGAACGCACGCATCGCCGCCGGCGAAGGCGACCACCACATCGGCGCCGGCTCGGCGTGGGTGGAAGTGATCGACGACAGCGGCACGCCCGTCCCCGGATACCTCTCCGAGACGCTGCGCGGTGCCAGCGAGGGTTCCTGGGAACCCCGGTGGCAGGACAACGCCTCGATGGACGCCCTTGCGGGCCGCACCATCGTCCTACGCGTGTACCTTTGCCAGGCGCGGTTGTACGGGCTCCACTGCACGGCGCGCAAGTAGTCCGGTCGCCCATTCCCTTAATCAAATGCAGGTCTCTGATGTCCTTGTGCGGTTGTTTGGTCAAGTCGGCGTTGCGTATGCCGGATGGTGCAGGTATGTGCTGACGGAGGGAGAATGCTGTGTTCCCGATCCTTGTTCTTGTGATGTGTTTGGTAGTGTGGGCCGATGCGACACCTTCTCACGCGGAGACGGTCATAGACATCGGGTCACGAAGACAGCTGTTTGTTGACCGTGATCTCGTCGAGTCCAGTACGGGCGTTGCATTCACCATGAATGCTCCCTCTCGGACCGGCCGGACTGTCCTGCTGGCCGATGCGCCATGGGAGAAGGCGGTGAAGGGACACATCGGCGCTTGCTGCAGTCTGCTCAAGGAAGGGGAGAAGATTCGGCTTTGGTACGACTTCCGATTTGGCGACTCCGTACAGGTGGCCTATGCTGAGTCCACCGATGGCATTCATTTTGCCAAGCCCTCCCTGGGACTGCACGTGCTTGACGGCTCGAAAGAGAATAACATCGTCATGGAGAGCAAAATAGGCGGCAGCGCCGTCTGGATCGACCCTCGCGCCCCCAAAGACCAGCGCTACCGGAGCCAATGTAAGGGATACAATGCGCCGAACGAAGGGCGGTTGTATTGCTACCACTCCGCGGACGGGATCTCCTGGACTCTTTGGCAGCATTTGGATATTGGGGCCTGCGATACACAGAACATTGCCTTTTGGGATACGCGGATTGAGAGGTACGTTCTTTATACGCGTCAGAACCCGAATGCCGGTACACCGGCTCGATCCAGGGTGGTTCGGCGCTTTGAATCGGACGACTTGCAGCACTGGGAGAACGAAACCATTGTCATGCAGGCTGATGCGGCGGACAACGCCATCTACACGTCGCCAACCCCGAAACCTCCGGTTGACTATTATGGTGCGGCCGTGTTCAGGTATCCCGATCCAGACGGCGTCTACATCATGTTGAGTCAGCCATTCTGGCACTTCAAGCGGCGCCCCCCGAACGAACGCTGGGGCAAGGATGGCAAAGAAGACCTTCGCAAAGGCGAGAGACTAGGCCCCGCGACGATAGATGTGCGCCTGGCCGTCAGCCGCAATGGCGTTGATTTTCGGCGTGCCGGCGGCCGCAAGCCGTTTCTCACGCTCGGGCCCGCCGGTGCCTTTGATTCCAGAATAGTCTGGGCAATCCCGAACCCGGTGCGAATGGGTGATGAGTTATGGTTCTACTACGTAGGCAGGAATAGGGACCACGATGGCTACATTGATCCAAATGCCTCAGATTCCCTGAGCGGTATAGGCTTGGCCATCATGCGACTTGACGGTTTTGTGTCCGCCGATGCCGACTACAGCGGCGGAGAGCTTACGACGCACCTCCTTTCCTTTGAGGGGGACAAGCTCGAAGTGAATGTCGACACCGGCGGCGGAGGCGTTCTGCAGGTTGAGGTGTTGGATGAAGCAGGTGCGCCCATTCCCGGCTACACGCAAACCGAGGCTACGCTTCTGTGTGGCAACTCGGTCCGCATGCCTGTTGCCTGGGGAGATCGAGAGACGGTTCTACCCCTCTCCGGAAAACCAGTGCGGCTGCGCTTCATTATGCGCGACTGCAAGCTCTACGCGTTTGGGTTTGTGGCCAGCGACAGGAAAGGGGACACAAGGGGCTGAAGGGACTTCGAGGACGGCACGGGCCGAGAGGACGGAAAGGGACTCCGGGCGGCTCCTGGGGCGTAGAGTGGACTGACGGCTGAGATCTCACAGTTCAGATCTCAGATTTCAGAGTGTGGTGTTCACGTATTGGATATGTACACACGAGAATCGCTCGCAGTCGTGCCCGGCTTTTCCTTGACGGGAGAGCACGTGGTGGCTTACCTTGAACGCATTCGCAGGCAACGCGGCGCCCCGCGCAGTATTCAGGTGGATAACGGCTCCGAGTTCTACGGCAAGGCGATGGATGCTTGGCCTACCGCCACGGAATTCAGCTGGAATTCATCAGGCCAGGGCGCCCTACGGACAACGAGCACATAGAGTCCCTTAATGGCAAACTAAGGGACGAATGTCTCAACGTGAATCTCTTCTTCAGCCTGGGCGATGCGCGCGACAAGCTGGAGAAGTGGCGGATAAACTACAATGAAATAAGGTCCCATCGCTCACTGGGGGGGCATGCCCCCCAGTGAATACGCGCGGGCCGCAACCGGCAACCAGGAGGCGCCTACCGCGATTTCCTCCAGCGCCTAGTGGATCAGTTTTCGGGGACCGTCAAGCCGACTGGAAACTCTCATAGTACATGGACCAGTTTGCGGGGGAGCACGCCACCGGTTTTCGGGGCCCACACCCATTGTTGCCGCACGCCATGAATGACCGGCATCTCGTCGGCCTTGCCTTGGCGCTTTCGAGATGGCCCCTTAGCCGAGACGTTTCCTTGGCCTTGTGAAGCGAGCTCGGACCGGTCTTCCCAGGGCAGCCAGCATCATGATGACAAAAACCAGTATGATGATGTCACCAGGAAGGACTGCGGCGGAAGCTGACACCTGCACCTCGGCGTCCTGGGTGGCAAGCTGGGCGACACCTCCGTGACGCACGAGGAAGCCCAGATATACCGTGCCGTGGAACTCACGTACGGAAAACTCCTCTGACGCGAGCCACCCCTCAACGCGGTCGGCAGCATACCACCCCGCGTCGAGGGTCGCAGGGTGGTAATACCAGAGGGCGACGTCGCCAGGCGCTGTGCCTTCTGGCAACGGCAACCACACCCACTGCGCCACACTGTACGGTTCCTCCGGCCCCACCAAGTACGGCAAACCGACGGATTCAGGCAGCTCAGGCACTCCCAGCCCGGCCAACGGCGTGGACACCGCTGCGATACCTAGGTCCGCGTCGACGATGTCCATTCCTATGGCGCCAAGGTCACTGTGGTCAGGCTGCCACACCTCGACAATGTCTTTGCCCGGACCCGCAGCCCCGGGTTCCACCACCTCGAAACGCCATGACTCGGGGCCGATCGGGTCCCCGAGCGCATTGGCCGCTCCCACGGTCATCTCTATGATATCGCCAAGCTGCCAGGCAATCTCGGGCATATAGACCACCCACCCGTCACCCTCCTCGAGCGGGAGCCACGTGACCGTCCTGCTTTCGCCGTCAGCCCATTGGACGATGCCCCAGACGGAGTCAGGTTGGATCCCTTCCTCGCTCCGAAGACGGAGGCTGAGCGTCGAGTCCGGCCAGGCCAGGCTCATGTTCTCCTCGTCTCCCGGCCAGGAAGGCAGGGCCTTTTCATAAACGGACTCCTTCAGTGTATTGCGGTCACGATGGCCGGAATCGGATAGGCTGAAGTCGCTCGCGCTGCAGTTATTCACCGACTTCACCCAGTAATAGTAGACCTTCATGACTCGGGCCCCGGAGCAGCCAAAGGGGCTCTCGCGAAGCGTTGTGGGGCCTTCGGCGGTTGTATCCTTGTACGACGTGGTGCTGGTGGTGGCAAGGAGTTCGGCCGTGGCCGGGTCGTCTTCCTCGCTCCGGTAGATTTCGTACTCGACGGCAGTGTCCACGGAGTCCCAAGTGATCAATACGCGTTGGATTTCGCCATCCGAGGCGACGACGTTAGAGGGAGCGTCGGGAGGGCAGTTGATCCCGAACGGTGAGTCGCTCTCGTCGTGCACGCTGGGATAATTGACGTCGAGGATCTGGATCTTGTAATCGTGACTTGGTTCCATCTCCAACGGGATGGTCCATTCATACGTGCCGGTATTGTACGTCGTCTGTGCAATGGTTCTTAGTACGTTGCCGCCCTTCAAGAGTAGAATCGAAACGGAACTGACGGCCTTGGGGGCGTCAGAGCACCACGTGATGGTTTCCGTGACGCCGCGATGCCAGACTTCCGCGCCGTTCGGAGTAATGACTTCGAGGGGCTGACGGCCGCGTTGCGTTAAGCTGACCTGAGCTGGGCTGCCGAGCGCGTTCGTTCCCACGACGCGCACAACGGCAGTCCGGTCGGCAGCGGCGTCATTGGTCGAGAAACTGAGGCGGATGGTGCCTGCGTCTATGCCCGCCGCACCCGCACTGATGGAAGCCCAGTCGCCGCCTTCAACAAGCGAGGCGGCCCAGTTGAGTGTGCTAGGGCCGGCGTTTGTCACAGCAAACTCCGCGCTCAGCGCGTCGGCGTTCACGGTCTGCTCGGCGGGCAAGACCACCAGCCAGGGGCTGGTATTCCCGGCCTGCGTGACCGTGGCCGCGACAGGGCTGCCCGGCACGTCCCCCGCGTCAACAAGGATGGAGCCGGACCGCGAGGAAGCAGACGGATTCTGTTCAAATGCGACCTCAATTACGCCGGCATCGACGCCGCCTGTGCCCGACGTAATGGTAAGCCACGTATCCGTCGCGCCGACGGAGGCCACCCAAGACAGGCTCGCACTGCCGGTGTTGGACACGGAAAAAGACGTCGTGCCCTCGGATGCAGTCACGGTTCGAGAGAGGGGCGAAACCGCCAAGGCCCCCAGCGGATCGCGGGAGAGGGTGATCACGCCGTCGACCGCCGAATGGCCCAGGGCGGTATCGCCGTCAAAGGCGGCAATTCCCGACGTCAGGATGGGCACCGGCACGTCGACAACCGCGACGGTATCGAGGCCAAGTTCACCGAGATCACTTGAGACCTCAAGGCTGAAGCGCAGCAGGGAGCCTTCATCCGGCGGTATCGAGTCGGTGACAGAATAGGCGAACGCTGTGTAGGTATTGGAGTTATCCAGACGGTGAGAATCGAGGGTGAAATTATCCGTGAGCAGATCGCCCTTTGCCACGGATGAGACCGTCACTCCATTGGGCAGACTGAACTTGACGTTGACGCCCAAGTAATAATCGTCGGCCCCGGTCACGTCCAGGTCAAGAAACGCGGTATCTCCCGGCATTGCGCTGAGAGAACGGAAAGACAATTGGGGCGCCGCCGCGGCGGCCAATGCAGTCGCCACATAGAGCACGACTGCGATGCCCGCCGCCTTCTCTTTCCGCGTCATCGTGTTGTTCCTCTTACTCTGTCAGGACGAGAGCCTTTCGAGGCACTCACCACTTGATGATGTACCTAACCACCGACGATGGCTGTACGTTCGGGTGAGCTGTGCCGGACCCGGAAGACTGGGTCGCCCTGTTGGTGCTTCCCTCTGCGTCGTCGGCCTGAGCCGTATCGACACCCGTTCCTCCCTGCGATGTGTACCGCTTGTCGTAGAAGGTGTGGTGGTGACTGGGGAGATTCGAAGAGCTTAGGGAGACTTTCTCTTCACCTCGGGTCGCCGCGAGTCCATGCCCGGAAGTGACGCCCACGGGGATCATACCTCCGAGGTTGGGCACATTGAAATTGGTGGCGCTGCCGCCCCAGGTTGTGCCGATAGCCGCGAACAGGGCCGGATAATCGGCCTGCGCGTAGGATGCGCCGTTGCACGACAACCACCCGTAGGGAACCGAGGAGCCGGCAAAGGGCATCACCGTGCCGGGCGGGACGCCGTGAACCGCCGTGAACGCGTTCTGCGCGCTGAAGGCGTGTGGCGTTGAGGAGAACTGCTGCCGGATCCGAATTGCCGGGTCGGTATCAACACGTAACTGGAGATAAACCGTGTTTGACCTGAAAGCATCAGCCATAACGCCGGCCTCGTGCGGAACGCCCGCGATCTCGGCCCCGGCCCCTAGAAGAACGTTGAACTTCCCGCGTGCAACCTGAACGTTCTCGTGGCGTTCGCCCCACAGTGCATCGGCGCTGCCCGACGACGCAGTGTAGAGGCGGAACTCGAAATCGTAAGTGCCGGTCACGTCCGTCGAACCGTCCTCGAGATAGATGAGCCCCTGATAGTTGATGAGTTCCGGCACGGGGAGCGGCTGGGAACTGCACGGCAGAGCCAACGCGACGGCCGCGGCGCATGCGACCACGAACAGCCGCAGATGCCTCACTTTAGTCAGGGCTCCACCGGCGCTCACGGCTCTTGCCTCGCGTAGTCCCGTCTGAGGCCGACTATCGAACATTTCCATCTCCACAGACTCACAGTTTGATCATGAAATTGATGTAGGTAGAGGGCTGCATGTTGTTGTGCGCTTGGCCGCTTCCCCTATTGCCGGTCGTGTCCTGCGAAAGATCGCTCGGATTGGCCGCATGGTTGACAAGCCCCCATTGGGGCTTGTTCGAAGCAGGAGACTCTATGTACCGGTCCCAGTACCTATGCCTATGCTCGGGCATCTGTTCGATATCCAGCGTGGCCGTCTCGCTCCCCACGGCCGTGTTCACGGATCGCGACGTGAGTCCGGCGGTTGCTCCGAAGCTCGTGTCGGTGTTTGCGTCGATGCCTGTGCCGGAGCCGATGGGCGTCCGCCCCCTCAGGTCGGGCAGGCGGAAGTCCGTCGGGCCGGACCCGCCCCACGTCGTTCCTATAACGTCATACAGCGCGCTATACTCCGGGTTTGTTGTCAGGTTTAGCTGTTGCCCGGTGCAGAAGACCCAGCCGGTAGGAGCGGTCGGCCCCGCAAACATCATGATCGTCCCCACGGGCGCCCCGTGTATGGCCGTTGTCACGTGCGTAGCCGTCAGGGCGTAGGGAACGGAAGAAATCTTCTGCCGGGAGGACATCTCCGCGTCGAGGCCCACCTTGATGCCTAGCCAACGAGGCGAATTCTTGAAGACATCGGCCAGACTCCCGTTCGGGACGCCATCAATCGCGTCTCCTCCCCCTAGAAACACGTTGAAGACGCCGTTGAATATGGAGACGTCCTCATGGATTTCACCCCAGACTGCGGCGGCCACATCGTCGGCCTCGTTGGCGTACAACCGAAACTCAATGTCTGATGCGCCGCTCACAGGTGTGACACCGTCGCTAGCCAAGAGGAGAGTCCCCTGATAACTCACGAAGTCCGGCGGGGCCTGGATCGGTTGTGCCGCGACCCAGGGCTGGCCAAAACAGGCCGTCAGAACCGCGACGACAAGAAAGGCTCGCAGGCATGTGGACTGCGCCCGCTTCGTCATGTCCCGCGTTCTCACTTCGTCGCTCACGTCCTTATCCTCTGTATGCATCGGCTGCATCCACTTCAATACTTGATAATGAAGGCCACTACCCGTGATGGCTGCATATTCGCGTGAGCCTTCGTGTCGTGCGGGAAAAGTCCTTCGGACAAGCCGCCCGTGTATCCCGTGTAGCGATAGCTGCCATCGGAAGAATCGGGCCAGTGCGAGTAGTAAGGCTGTGGAATACCAATCTGCCCACTAACATTCTGGGTGCCTGTAGAGTAAGTGTCAACAAAGCTGTGGTCATGAGATGCCATCTCCGACAGCGTCAACACGTGCTCCTCTTCGCCAAGACGATCGCCAAGGGTGTGAGAACCGTTCTCGCCCATGAGAGCGCGTCCACCGAAGTTGGGCAGGTTGAACTTGCCTGTGGCCGAGCTGCCCCAGGTCGTGCCGATGGCGTTCCAGAGGGCCTCGTACTTGCCCGAATCCGCCGTCACGTCCAATTCCCGTCCATCACAAGGAAGCCAACCTGAATCGACTGGAATGTCCGCTTCCGGCCCTCCCCAGATGGCAATGGTACCCGCCGGTACGCCGTGGAGCGCGTTAATTGCCGTGTTGGCCGTCAATGCATACGGGACGGAGGTGAACTGCTGCCGTTCCGCCCGCTCGTCCGCCTCGCCTTGGACCTCCAAACCGAGCCAGAGAGCGGCGTGGGTGAAGACGGCATCGAGGGAATCGTGTGGGAATCCGGTTACACTCCCGCCATTGCCGAGTAGGACATTGAATATGCCCTCGAACAACTCTTGCGCGGTATGCGCCTCGGCCCAAATCGCAGCGGCCTTGTCGTCATCCTTGTTAGCGTACAATCGGAATTCGAGGTCGACCGGGCCGTTTTCCGGCGTTTTCCCGTCGGCCTCGAGCAGAGTGCCCTGAAAGTTGACTGTCGAGGGCACCGGGTCCTGAGGGGCCTGGGCGACGCAGACAAGCGCCGTCACGATGATAATAGCAGCGCCGATTGTCCAGTGTCTCATGTTCGCTCTACATCCCATCGTAGATCCCGACTGTGCCGTCCTCGCTCTTGGTTAGCGGGGGCCTCTCCTTGCTCATGTGATAGAAGAGGACCTCGATATCGTCAATCTCGTCAATGGTGATCACGGGGACTCCATTCTGGTGCGTATAGATCTGAAGACGCCAGCCATCGCTCGCGACGCTCCGCTCGCGGAAAACGTCAATCTGGCCGACGGTATCGGGCACCTCGAAACGTGAAATATCCGTCAGATTGAGCGCAAACTCAGTCGTCTGTTCGTCACTGGAACGCCAGGCCGCGGAAACGGGCGGATCCCCGCCGGGCTGGCCGCTGTCGAAGAACCAGAACTTGGTCGGCCACACGGAAAACTCGTCAAGTATCCGCGAGGGATTCTCCGGATCCACCGTACCGACGCGGGCGTTGCGGACGTAGCTGCCACCCGAGTAAGTCAGTGTCCCACCCACCCGTGCAACAGGCGCATCCGAGAAATCGCCGAACAGGTTGACCTTCATCCACATGATCTTGTCGAGGTATTGCCCTCTCGAAAGCACAACATCCGGATCTTCGGCGTCGCGCCGGGGGCCGCGGAAGAAGGTGAGGCCATTATCCTTGAAAGTGCTGAAGGGAATGTCGATGGTACCTGTATCGGAGTCGAACACGTCTTCGAGTCGCGCCCTAAAGACCTCGGTGGCTGTTGCTCCGTAGCCGGTGCGCGGGTGCGAATAAACCTTCAACTCGTCCCCATTGTCGTCGTAAACCGGAGTGAGTCCGTAGAAATCCTCTTTAAATGAGAACCAATCGAATCGGTCATCGCCGCGGGAACTTCCCTGCAAGAGCCCGTCGTAGTCCCGCAATGCGGAGACCAACAGCACGAGGTCGCGCGCCGTCCGAGCGCGGAAGATTGAATCCACTGACCAGTCTCCCGTCGGACTGCTGTAGACGAACGGCGTGTTCCATTTATACTCGAGCGCACGGATCGTATAGAAAACCCACTTCTGAGCGACTTTGAAAGTGGACTCGGCCTCAAGCATAGACAGGCGCAGACGCAGGCGGTGGACCGGATTCGCGAAGGACCGTCCAAGAAGGGCCGCGTTGTTCTCACGCATACGATCTTCCCGGTAGTGCCACTCGTCAATGTTCGCCTGACGCCTGGCGATTTCCTGCACCAACGCCAATACGAGATCCGTGGACTGCATCCCCACCAAGTTGGCCTCGCCGAACAGGTTCTTTATGAGCGCCTGGCTGTTAACATCGAGTATCTGATCCTCCAGCCGGCGAACGTCCGCATTCTCTGAGGCGGCCAGGAGTGCCTTGCCCGCCTCAGCAGCGCCCTTCGCGACTTCCGCCGCGGCCTGAAAGATCCCATTAACAACACGGGCCCCAACATTGAATCCGGCCGACGTAACGAGGTCCTCCGTGCCTCCGGCAAGGCCTTCAACGATATTGTCAGCAAGGACCTGGGCTCCGTTGATTACGCCGATGGCCCCCTCGATCAACGCCACTTCGTTTCCGTAGACCACGTGAAGGTCGGCAATCGCCGCGTTGATCTGGTGTTCTTGAGAGCGCCGCCAAAGCTCGGTATTGATGTCGTCCAGAATCTTCTGCAACTGGGCCTCATTGACCTCAAGCTGTGCTCGTGCGCGGTCAATACTCCGATCGATCTGCCATAGGTCGCCCCCGTAATTCCCGCTCGGGTTGTAGTAGTTCTCGGCGTCATCGGGGTTGTCCACGTCGTTCCCCGGGTCTACACCGACCACGTCATACATCCATTTCCGGTGATCGAGATTCTGTGTGCGCAACTCCTCCGCCAGCGTATCCTGCGTCTCCACGAAGTTCGCGTACTCGTCTCGGGCCGCCAAGTACTTGTCGTAGGCGATGCCTAAGGGCGACGTCGGCACCGCCGTGCTGTTCGCGTCATCAAACATGTATAGGAGCAATTTGTCGAAGGAATCGAACAGGGAGGAGTCCTGTCCTTGGAACGCCTGCACCAAGAACAGGAAATCTTCTGGGAAGCCCAGGATGTTTGAATCTCCGTCCAGGAAATCCTTTACCGTGGCCAATTCCTCAATGGCTTGTTGCCAGCCCGAGAACGTAGCGACCAGTTCCGAGCTCTGCGGAACGCGATCTCGCCAATCGGGAATGAGATTGCTTATGTCTTTGATAGCGACCGAGTGCCTTGTCGTCGTCTCACCAATAAGCGCGTAAGCCAACTCGACATCACCGGGCAAGCGTCTCAGGGCGTAGCGCTTGGCCAACTCCTTGTTGACCTGGGCGTCGTCGCGCATCACGTCAAACAGCAGGATAAGATCCTTGAATCCCCCGGTCAGAACCTGAGTGTTCTCCGCGCCACGCTGAAACACCTGGACGGCCACCAGGTTCTGGCCATCGACGGCATCAGGCGCTTGAATGACGATCTCGCCGGTCCTGCCGTGCAGGCTCGTATTCTCGTCGTAGGAGTAGAGAACCTCGCCATCGTTCGTACCGGACTCGCCCGCCACGATCTTTAGCCAGTGGCCGCCCTTCGACACCTGGCTCGTCCAGGAAAGGTCCCCGCTCCCCACGCGGATAACGTCAAAGCCTTCCCCGCTAGATACCTCGCCGCTTTCGTTGCCGGCATAGCGCTGAATGGGATTGACCACCAATCCGGCGTCCGAGGCCCCATCCTGAATAACCGTCACCACACAAGATTGGCTGCCCGTTTCCGACGCCCGAACGGTAATGTAGCCGGTACGCACGCTCGACGAGGTATTCTCGGCAATATCGAGCTGGACCGGGCCGGTCTCGACGGGTTGGACGGATATCCAGGGAACGGTCGACGTCACTGTTACATCGCCTACGCTCGCCACGTCGTTGATGCTGAAGCTTCGCGTGATCGCCTCGCTGCTTAGGGCGATCAAATCCGGATACACGCTCAACAAAGGAACAGAAAGTGTCTTGGCTGTAGTGTGGCCTCCAGTATGCAACGTGATGGTTGTCGTCTCGGAGGCAAGGTTCACTTGCTCGATCTTGACAATATCGATCGCCTGAGAGTCTGTGGGCGCATTGTCAACCTTCACCTTGACAACAGCCGCATCCCATCCGGTGATTTCCGAGACGTATTGAGGGAGAATGTGGTAGGGCCACTCCAGGGGCCACCAGGTAAGTGAGACCGTCATCCCCGACGGCAGTCCCGTATCAATGACGGTCGCTTTCCAGTCGAGCGTGCCTGACCCAAGGTTTGAAATGTTCACCGGGAAAACCTGGCTCGGCGGCGTCGTGTAATACACCTCTTCCGGCTCGACGCCTAAAACGCGCTGGGTGTGCCCGGACTGCGAGACAATCACCGTGTACGTAAGGGCGTCCGCCTTGCCCGAAATGTCGCGCACCTCGATTTTGCCGCTCCGCCTGAGGACGGAATCGTTCGCTTCAATCTTGACCGTTACTGTCGCCGGAGTTCCCGCCGGGGGAGGCTCGATGGGATTCTCGCTGGCAAGTCGGCTGCCCCACTCGCCATCGCCGATGTCGAGCGAGAGCATCTTGATTCCCTTGCCCGACGAAGTCGTGGGATTTACTACCACGGCCTCCCAATACAGGTCGCCCGCTCCGTCCGATCCGGCCCCAAAATTTTCAATCGTAAAGGTCACTTCGTTCACCGTCGAGCCGTCCGGATTTCCGTCCGCATCGACGAGGAACGACGTGGGCGAGACAAACAGCACCGGCGCTTGCCGCTCATCATCGAGAACCTGGGCCGGCGTACCGGATACCGTGCCTGTGTCCGGGAAGTAGTCGACAAACGTGGGCGCGTAAACCGAACGGTTCGGCACCTCCTGGCGGAAAACGTAGAAGCCGAAAGGAAGATCGCCGGTGTAGGATGCGTCGACTTGCGTGGCGATATCGACGCCCAAGTCGTCCGTTAGCAGCTCGATATATGGATTCAGCACCCCGCGCAAAGCCTCGGAAGCCACTTTGAACGCGTCTATTTCCCTGTTGATTGGCGTGCCGAACGAAACGTCGTCCGACAGGACCTCGGAGAAGTTCAGTTGGTACGCTTCGACCACCTTCTGCTTGGCGACCATTTGCCGCCCCAACGTCCGATAGTAGTAGATGTCGAGCAGCAGGTTGCGCAACTCGCGATCGTGGGGAAATGCCTGCAGGAGCGGCTTGATCTCGTCCGCGACATGCAGCGCCCGTTCTTCGTCCGAGATCCCCGTCGCCGGTGACACATTCCAATTGTCATCAGAGGGGTCGATCGTCGTGTCGTAGACCAAGCCGTTGTCGAGACGCCGTTGAATCTCGTCCACGGCGCTCCCGGAATCGGTCGTAAACAGAGTGTTGATGAAGCGGAAGGCCGCCCGGTTGTTCTGATCCGATGAATTTCCGGGCACATAGAACAACTCATCGACGGCATCCAGGAGAATGCCGTCAATGTCCACTGCCGCCGAGATGTACTGCCCCAGCGGCTGTCCGAACGACGAGGTCTTGAGAACGAATCGCGGCGAACCGGCACTCGGGTCGGCGGGAGCGCTCCAGTCGCCGACATGGCCGTTGAACGCGACCGTGCCCTGATCCGGCGGCGTGTCCCCCGGCTGCGCGAACGCATTCGGACTCGGCCAGCCATTCCGGTAGAAAGGCTGAATGCGGGCGACACTCTGAAACTCAATTGGATCTTCGTCTGTCGACGTGTTGTTATCCTCGAAGACGTCCAGGAACCCTGGCGGCGCCGTTACAGTAGCCGTGTTCGCGACCGAGCCGACGGAGAAGGGGTCGACGACGGCCCAAACGGTATACACGACCCGATCACCGACAGGAATATCCACCGTGTCCGAGATGTCCCCGCTCCCCCAACCCAGCGCCGATGTGGCGCCCGCCGTCGGACTCGCCTCCCAAGTCACCGTGGTCAGTTCGACCGGAAACGAATCTTCCACGAGGGCGCCCACCACGGCGTTCGGACCGTAGTTGTTGACGACGATCTCGTAGGTGACGTTCTGTCCGGGAGAAACGTACGCCCTGTTGTTGTCGACGGTGATGACCAAGTCGGTCGGCAGGTCCGACTGGCCCTGCGCAAGCATCGAAGCAGCAAGCAGCAGGACCGCAAGCACGCCGCACCGCATCGGACTCATGCGCCATCCCGGCAGCAGCGGGCCTTTCCTATGTGCTTCGTTGCTATTCATCCTCAAAAACGATTTCCTGACTGACTACTTTCGACGGCTGCCTTCGGAGTACCAGATCCCCGACGAGTTCGCGATTCAAGAACCTAAGCCGCTGATTCCTCGGGCCGAGACGGCTCTTCACGGCTTCGATACTCGTTGTCGCTAACCCTGTGAACTGGTGATTCGGATCGTACTCGTATGTTCCCAGCCCAGGGCCGATCTCGAGGACGTACGAGCGGGTCTGATGCGCGTCAAACAGCGACTGCACACGGTCAATAGGAATCGGCCCGATCTCGATCCGCAGTGTCTGAGTGCCCGCGTAGAACCGGGCGTCCCAACCGTCATCTCCCCGGGCGTCTGCATCGCCCTCCTCGGGCCGGGGAATTAGCAGGTCGTCTGAAAGCACGCGTCCGTCGAATATCCCATTGTTCTGCGTGATTTCGAGCCGGAAAGACTCGTACCTCCCGCCATTCTGGAAATCGGCGCCTGCGACCCAAACCGTATCATTGTCGTCGATGTAGAAGAAGTGCGTCTGCCCTGCGCCCAAGAAATAGGTCTGCGTGCTGCCCCCCGTAAGTGAAAGTGTAACCGACTCGACACCCTCGTCAAAGACGGCGTCATCAGACACGGTTATCAGGATAGTAGCCTCGGTGTCGCCGGGGCTGAGCGCGACGGCGCCCTGCCCGGCGACGGAATCGTACCCCTGAATCGTGTAATCGCCGTCGGGGCCGTAGGTTGCCGTGCCTCCGACGGTGAAGGTCAGGTTGGTGGCAACCGTCATCTCTTTCGTGAACAGCAAATGCACCTGCACGTTCCCGTCGCCCTCAAAAACCTTGGTAGCGGAAGTCTCAAACGAAACGCTGGGCACGAGATTGAGCGTTCGCAGCATATGGAAGGTAAGATCGGCGATGTTTACGGCGCCGTCCCGGTTCAGATCGAGCGAATCCATTTCCACAGGAAGAAATGTCTGGCGCTCGAGGATAGCGTCTGCGATGTTCTGCTCCGTAACAAGGCGGGATTGGGCCGACGCCCCAAACGAGACGAGGAAAACAAGAGGAAGGACCTTCAGTGCTCCGGGAGCGAGACGAAATAGGCGTGAGATCGGTATTGCGCTACGCGTACATGAATCGCGCCGCGCCCTTGCAGTCTCCATCCATACTGCTTTCTGCTTGGAGCATGAACGCAAGCACCGTGGACAAAAGGAGTTCGACTCCTACCATTTGCGAAGAGCCAGTGCGCTGCTTCCCCAGTGCCCAAGCCTGCGTTTACCGTGATTGGCATTGTAGATGCTTCAGTCTATTCTGTCAAGGTCGTGTGGCCTCAGTCGCAACGATGCCCAATTCTCTAATGGGTTCTAAGCGGTAACGGGCTTGACTCGGTTACGCTCATAGACCAAGGTCGCAGGTTCGAATCCTGCTGTCGTTCGCATTGATCCGTACACGTTGCTGCCATTGAACTTACGGTGTTGAGTTCCAGGCAACCTCAGCGAAAGGAAGCGAAGCAATGCGTTAACAAATCAACCACGCATTGGCTACAATTACGCCATGATTCGGCGATAGTATATCGGATGGTTTTACAGAAGCCATGGCAGACACGCCCGTGGTGTTGCTCAACGGTGCCCGCCAGACTGGCAAGAGCACGCTTGCCAAGTGGTACACAGAAAACATCAGCGGGGGACGGTATCTCACCTTGGATGATGCCACCGTGCTGGCGGCGGCTGCTGAGGACTGAACGGGCTTCCTGTCCGGGCTTGACGGTCCCGTGGTTCTGGACGAAGTACAACATGCCCCAGAGCTCTTCCCCGCCATCAAAGTCCAAGTAGACCGAGACCGGCGGCCCGGACGTTTTCTTCTCACAGGATCGGCCGATGTACTCCTGCTTCCGAATCTGTCTGAGTCCCTAGCTGGACGGATGGAGATCCTTACGCTGTGGCCGTTTTCCGCGAGCGAGTTGAGCGGGGCGAACGGATCATTCATAGACAGCGTGTTCTCAGAAGGTGACTTCTTCTTGCCCCACTTTGCTGAATCACGACAGAAGCTTCTCGAGAAGGTCATCACGGGAGGTTTCCCAGAGGTGGTGTCGCGCAAGACCGCCCGACGCAGGACTGCTTGGTTCAATTCCTACATCACAACCATCTTGCGGCGCGACGTCAGGCATTTAGCAAACATCGAGCATCTGACGATTCTTCCTCGGATGCTCCGTCTTCTCGCCATGCGCTCATCGTGCCTGCTGAATTACTCAGAGCTGTCACGTTCACTGGAGCTCCCGCAGTCGACGCTCAAACGGTACATGGCGTTGCTGGAGACAACCTTCCTGGTCCAGCCGCTAACGCCGTGGTCGGCGAATCTCGGAAAGCGGCTAGTCAAGTCGCCCAAGGTCATCTTATGCGACACCGGTCTGATGGCTTATCTTCTGGGAGTAGATTCAGTTAACGAGGTTCCGGAACATGTGATCGGACCTCTGGTGGAGAACCATGTTGTCATGGAGCTTCGGAAGCAGCTTGGGTGGAGCACGACACGAGCCAGCCTGCATCCTTCCTGTGGCGGTTGACTGGTGAGTTTTCCAGAGCCTCTGAACATTGGGTCGTAAGGTTTTCCACGGATTAGGACGGCGCGCATGACGGTGAGCTGTTTGCGCATGACGGCGCCGAGGGCGGCTTTCCCTTCTTTGCCCTCTTCGCATAGACGTTGGTGTACTAGGCTGAGACTGTTGGGGCGTTTGGTATTCAGCGTCGCCATGGCCGAAAGGGGCGTGACGAACGCGTTCGTTGCCGCGCTTGCACATGTGCGTCTTGCCGCGCACGTTTAGCTCCCTAGAATCTTGAACAAGCTGCGCCACCTCATTGATCAACGCCCGGTCCTCGCTGACCACGAGAACCGTTCTGGGGTGATTTCCCAGTTTCGCCTCGGCCTCCGGCTCCGAACCATCGCTCCGGGCATCCCGAAACATCATGCGCTTCCCTGCTGGGTGGCAGCTGCCTGGGCGGCGCAATAGGATGGCGGCTCCTCCTTTGAGACCGGCTGAGTGCCCTGTACGGCGGCCGCCTCCAGGTTCCGCTTGATGGCCTCATGGAGCTCCTTTGGATTAACAGGTTTCGCGATGTAGTCGTCCATGCCCGCCGCGATACATTTCTCGCGGTCGCCTTTCATCGCATTGGCCGTCATGGCGACAACGGGAACATGATGGTCTTGAACGGCGGACCCAGTATCGCGGATTGCGGCGGTTGCCTCGTAGCCATCCATCTCGGGCATCTGGCAATCCATCAGTACCAGGTCATAGGGCAGGGACTCCAACGCCTTGACGGCCTCGATACCGCTGGCTACGGCGTCGGCCCGATAACCGAGCTTCTCGAGGACCTTCAAGGCTACCTTCTGGTTGACTACATTGTCCTCTGCGAGCAAAATGCGGACCTTTCGCTTCTTGTCTTCCGCAAGCGAGTGTTTCGTGATTAAGGATTTGGCGCTTGACATCTCCCGCGTCGTGGAGTGGCCGAGCACGGATGCGAGGCAGTCGAAGAACTCCGATTGCTTCACGGGCTTGCTCAAGTACGCGGAGAAGCCGGCCGCTTTCATCCGTGCGGCGTCTCCCCGCTGACCGATGGAACTCATCATGACGAGTTGTACGTCGCTGAGTGCCGGGTCGCCCTTGATCGTCCGTCCGAGCGTCTCTCCGTCCATTTCGGGCATCTGCATGTCCAGAATGGCAATGTCGAAGGGGTCGCCCTCATCCTCGGCCGCTTTCAACTTGTCGAGCGCTATCCGCCCGTCCGGGGCCTCGTCGTGCCGGCAATCCCACGAAAGTAACCGTTCTTTCAAGACGAGACGGTTTGTCGCGTTGTCATCCACAACCAGCATGTGCTTGCCGCGAATGTCTTCTGGAACCGCCGGTTCCGCGTGCGCCCCCTCGGACTGCTTCTCGAGGCGGGCCGTGAACCAGAATGTGGACCCCTTGCCCACCTCACTCTCGGCCCCGATTTCACCGCCCATCAACTCAACCAACTGCCGCGATATAGACAGTCCCAAACCAGTACCGCCGTACTTGCGCGTCGTGGAAGCGTCCGCCTGGCTAAACGCTTCGAAGAGGCTTCTTAACCTGTCTTGCGCGATGCCGAGACCGGTGTCACTCACGGCAAACCGGACTATCGCATAATCGTCGCCCTCCCTTTCTAGAAGGACATGTATCTTGATCTCGCCGTCCGAGGTGAATTTGGCCGCGTTACCGATGAGATTCGTAAGCACTTGGCGAAGCCGCCCAGGGTCCCCCCGCAGAAATGAGGGCACGTCCAGCTCGACGTGGCAGACGTACTCGAGGCCCTTAACCTGTGCCTTTGCGGCAAGGGTGTCGTTCATTTCGTCGAGAGCGGTCCGCAGGTCGAAATCCAGCACTTCAAGGTCCAGCTTGCCGGCGTCGATCTTCGAGAAGTCAAGGATGTCGTTGATGACCGTTAGCAGAGAATCCGCGCTGTTCTTGACGATCTCCGCATACTGGCGCTGCTCGACGTCCAAATCCGTATCGAGCAGAAGGCCGGTCATTCCGATCACTCCGTTCATGGGCGTGCGTATCTCATGGCTCATGTTCGCGAGGAAATAGGACTTGGCCTGGGCGGACTCCTCGGCGGCGAGCTTGGCGCTGCGCAACGCCTCCTCGGCCTGTTTCTCGATAGTGATGTCCTGCACCATTTCTATGGCGGCAACGACTTGCCCCTGGCCGTCGAAAATAGCCGACGACACAATGCGGTAGTTGCGGACTTCGCCGCCGCCGGGCGTCTCGGTGATGCTCTCGTGGACCTTGCCGTCGCGCAAGGTGAGGATCGTGGGACAGTAGCTACACGGCTCCGAACGGGCGGGCTCATTGAAGAACTCATAGCAAAGGGGAGGTGAATTGCCATCGGCCTCCCCAAACCACTCCTTCATCTGACGGTTCATGAACAGGACCCGCATGTCCGGGTCGATCAGAGCCACACCCACGCCGATATTCTCGACCACGCCCCGAAACTTTTGAGCCGACTCGGCAACGGCTTGCTCCGCACGCTTGCGTTCGGTAATGTCCGTCAGCAGATTCGCGAAATAGTGCGGAGTGCCGTCCTTATCGAACAGGGCAAAGAGATTGTTCTGCGTAGCTATTTTTCCCCCGTGTCGGTCATGAATGTCCAGTTCACCCGACCACTGTCCATTATCACGAACAGCGGGAAGGATTTCGCCCGCGAGCCGCTGCTGTGTCTCTTCATCATAGTACTGAGCGACGGGCTTACCGTGAACATCTTCCGGCCGTTCTTCTCCAAACATTTTGCATAGTGTCGGATTGACGTAAATGACCTTACCGTCCATATCAGCCCAGCCTATGCCATAAGCGGCTTCATGGGCAAAACGGCCAAATACTTCAAGTTCCTCCTCCGCCCGTTTACGTTCGGTGATGTCGGTATGTATGCCGACAAGTCCGATCACCCGGTCATTGGCGTCTTTGTTAGGATAGGCCCTAAGGAGTATGTCTGCCACACTCCTGGATTTTGTGTACATCCTCGCTTCGCCGACCCATTGCCCTCCGGCGATGATCGTTTCAAATACTTCTTTGCCGACGTCTTCATCCACGTATGCAGTGGCTGTCGCACTCTCGCCGATTTCACCAAAGAGATTACTGAAGGCCTCGTTTTGATAGTAATGCTCCCCCTCCGGAGTGGACATCCCAATGGCATCCGTTGAGTTCTCCACCGTTTTTCTGAACAGGTTTAGCGCCTCTATGGAGAGCATGCGCTCGATGACATGTCCCAAGCGCTCGGCAAAAGCCGCGATCAGTCTTCTCTCCTCCTGAAGGAACGGCTCTCCCTCGAGAATGGGCGGGTGTCCTGTGCAGTAGCCGACCTCGACCGAGCCGGCCGTATGGCCGCCGACGACTAATCCCGCCGACAAGCGGGACACACTGGCGCCGAAGTCGCCTGCTTCGAAGACGCGATCTTCCCATCGAATACAGGCCACCGTATCCTCAGGGAACTGGAATGCGGGAGGTAGTAGCTGCACGGCCTGCTCGATAGTTGATTCAAGGATAGCGTCCTTCGGTTCAACGATACGCCCAATAGCCATGAGGCAATCCAGTTCCTTGACCCGCTCTCTCAAGGCATGCTGCGCGCGTTTCGTTTCCGCGAGACTGGTTCCAAGGCCGCGATGCCCGACGACGATCCCGATGAGTCCGAACAGCCAGAGAAGCCCGTGCCCGGTGAACATGGAGGTCATGTGGCCACGTCCCACCCTCCGGAAGGGACGCATCGGTACAGCGACCGATATTCCTCCGAGAATGTCGCCGGCCTTTGTCTCATCGGTGCCGTGGCAATCCAGACACATCTTCTCGGCGACGATAGGCCGCATCAGGCGCATGACCGGTTCGCCGTCCACTTCCTCTATGGCGTCGACCTCGGATTGTCCAAGTCCTAAAGCGGCGAATGCCCGGATTTCCCACGAGTCGGGCGCATTGTCCGGACTATGCGGATTGGGGGCGGTGATCTTGGCATGAAGCTTTGGGGCGGTCGCGCCTCGAATTGTGTTCAGTCCCACACGCCAATTTGCCGACGTCGGCAGAGAGGGCCGTTGAATCGCCCCCGAGTCGCTCGCAGGATGTCCCTCGTCCGGAGTGGCGGCGTCCGAGAAGACCTCCCGATGCAGTTCGTCCAAGCGGTCATTGAGGACGTGTTCATCGACTACGGCCCGTGCCCCGGCGCGCGCCGCCTCGGTCGTTTCCAGGCGCTGGCGATGGACATTCCATACCAGGGACAGGAGCACAACTCCCGACCAGAAAACAGCTAGCGCTATCGCGTAGGAGCCGATACGCCGTGCCTCCCTGCTCTTCACTTGTACTTCTGCCATCTTTACCCATCTCCTGTGCCCTGTGGGGCGCCGAGTCCTTTGACTTCAGATAGGAGGCCAACCGGAGAAAGGCGGCCGGTGGGTCAGTTACTCCGAGCTATGCGGTGCAACAATGATCCTCTCTCGCTCAGACCTTGTCGTGCTCATATTCCAGCACTTCACGGATCTTGGCCAGGAGGGCGTTGGGATTGAACGGCTTCTGTATGAACTGTGTGCCGGAAGCCAGCACGCCTTTGTGTGCAATGGCGTCGTGCGTATATCCAGACATGTACAAGACCTTTATCTCGGCGCGTGTCTGAGCAAGACGATCCGCCAACTGGCGTCCGCCCATCTCCGGCATCACGACATCCGTGAGCAACAGGTCGATTGTTCCCTCATGGTTCTCACAGACTTCTAACGCTTCATTGCCGTTGGCGGCCAGGAGTAAGTTGTATCCTGCCCGCTCCAGAATCCTCACGAGGAGTCCCCGAAGCGTTTCTTCGTCTTCAACCGCCAGAATGGTTTCCCCGGCACCGCGTGTATCGGTAGGCCGAGATGGTTTCTTCACCTCGGGTGCTTCGTCGATTCGCGGCAGATACACCTTGAACGCAGTGCCCTCTCCCGGTTCGCTGTACACGTGGATGGTTCCCCCGCTTTGCCGCACGATGCCGTAAACAGTGGCCAAGCCGAGTCCAGTGCCTTCATCCAGCCCTTTCGTGGTGAAGAAGGGCTCAAACACCTTCTTGCTTGTAGCCGCGTCCATGCCGCAGCCGGTATCGGACACCGCCAACATCACGTGTGGACCCGGAGTCGCGTCAGCATGTTGCGCTGCGTATTCTTCGTCGAGGTCCACATTGCCGGTCTCTATGGTCAGCTTCCCGCCTTCTGGCATAGCGTCCCGCGCATTCACGGCCAGGTTCATGATGACCTGCTCGATCTGTCCGGGGTCCGCCTTCACCATCCCCAGGTCGGGGGCCGGCGCAATGCATAGATCGATGTCTTCGCCCAGCAGCCGCCCCAGCATTTTCTGGAATCCATCGATTACGGTGTTGAGGTCCAACACTTCGGTCGCGAGGATCTGTTTCCGGCTGAAGGATAGGAGCTGTCGAGTCAAAGCCGCCGCTCGCTCGGCCGTTGTGTAGATCTCGCGGGCGCACTCGGCCTCCTCCGATTCCTTGGGCAGCCTATCGACGATGAGTTGGGTGTAGCCCATCATGCCCATGATAATGTTGTTGAAATCATGCGCCACGCCGCCGGCCAGTTGTCCGATGGCTTCCATCTTCTGGGCCTGGCGAAACTGTTCCTCCAGACTCCTCCGTGCGGTGACGTCGCGGATGTTGCACTGGATGACCTTGGTCGAGTCCACCCGATAGACGTTGCTGACGAACTCCACCTGGACCTGCCGGCCATCCTTTGCTTCCAGCGGCAAACCGTCGTAGCGGATATATTCTTTCTCCTGCAACTCCACGAAGGCCGTCTCCGAAGCGACGATGTCTTTGAACAGACCGATTTCCCAGAGCTTCTTGCCGAGGAAGTACTCAAGGTCGAAGCCCAATAGTTCGCCGAGATACGGATTGACATCCACAATCTCGCCGGTTCCGGCGTCGAGAATCAGAATCCCATCCTTGGAACTCTCGAAAAGCCGCCGGTAGCGCGTCTCGGAGGCCACGAGATAACGCTCCGCCTGATCGAGTTCGGTAATGTCGCGGCTATAGATGTTCACGTATCCGGCCTCCGCGATGGGCACGAGGAGGAAAGAATAGGTCCGGCCGCCATAGGAGGCTTTGACTTCCGCCTTCGCCCCGGTATGAGATACGGCTGCGATATGTCTGTGCCAGTCGTCCGGCACCGGCTGGCCGACTTCCCGCTCCCATGCGGCTAATACCTGGGCACTCGCACGGTTCGCAGACAGTAAGGTCCCATCGGGCGCGATGCGCAACACCGGACTCGGGTTTTCGCCCGGAAACCTGGCCAGCCCCTCGATCTCGCGCCTGGCCTGCTCGTGTTCGGCGCGAGTGCGCAAGGTTGCTATGCCATAGGCCATGTCTCCGGCGAGTTCCGAGAGAAGCCTGATTTCGTCCGCCGTGAATGCATCAACGAACGGGGCGTCAATGCTGAGCGCGCCAAGGGCACGGCCGTCCGATATCAGGGGAAATGAGATGACGGAGCGAAGCCCGTATTTCATTGCGGCATCGCGCCACGGCGTGAAAGAACCATCCGTCTCGACATTTTCCACGAAGACGATGCGCTTTTCGCGGATTGACGTTCCCACGGGGCCTCGGCCGCGTTCCACGTCCGCCCAGGTGATATCCAGTCCCGTAACATACTCGTCGCCCCCCGTCCATGCGACGGGACGGACCGTCTTCTTCTCATCCTCCTGCGCGTATCCGACCCATGCCAGGCGGAAGCCGCCAAGCTGCACGATGAGGCGGCAAATCTCGTTCAGCAAGTCTGTCTCGTTGGTGGCGTGGACCAACGCCTGATTGCACTCACTGATCATAACGAGAGATCGATTGGTGCGTTTGAGGTCGGTCTCCATTCGCTGGCGCGCGAGTGCGATGCCGATGCTGGCGCCAAGTCCTTCGAAGAACTGAATCACTTGCAGCGTGAATCGGTTGGGGCGGCGATCGTTCAATTGCAGTAGGCCGATGATCTCGCCGCCTGAACGCAATGGGATGAGGGCGACAGATTCGTAGCCCTCGGCGTTGCAGCGGTTGCGGGTGCGCGCCTGGCGAGCCTTCTCCGTAGTCGTTGCCAGCAGTTGTGTGGTGTTGTTGGACCAGAAGCTACCGCCCTCGGTGAAGAACGGCAGCGCGGGATCGGTCCGCCCGCGGAGAACGTTTCCGCACATGCATTCGAGACAGGGAGTTCCCGTTTCGTCGCGCACGATCTCGCCCGCCTCGTCACGTTCGCACAGATATCGCTCAACGCGCAGGAAGTCTTCCGAAAAACCATCGGCTTGGCAGTAGGGATAATCGTCGCCCTCACGCAGACGGATGCCGACCGCTTCGACGTCCAAGTGTGTCTTGACCAGACGCAGAATGTCGCCGATGGAGTCCTGCGAAGTTTCCCGACGGTTGAGCAATTGCAGCAGCTTGTGTGCGAGTAGCTCGCGGTCCGCGGCTTGAGGCTGAGCTTTTGTCTTGTTCGCGTCCGTCATTGCGGTGTGCCTTCTCTGTTGAGGGCATATTGTGGTTCTTCCGGTCCAGCCGCCACCCTCTCATGTTTTCCGGCCTTCTGTGCGTACATTCGCGCGTCGGCTTGCGCCAGCAGTTCATTGATACTGCAAGGGCGGTCGACGTCGAAACCGGCAACGCCGACACTGACGGAAAGGCCAAAGCTCCCGTTGGTGTCAACATTGTGGGCGATGCTTCTCTCGTGCAGGCGTCTTTCGAGGTCGGCGGGGTCGTCGGCATTCGCCCCGACGGCAAGCATGGCGAACTCATCGCCCCCAAGCCGGGCAATGACATCCGAGTCCCGGAAGGTGTCCTTGAGAATCGCGGCAGTCGCGCTTCGCTCTTGCATCTCCCGACCTTCATGACGATTCCTCGTTCGCCTGACTTAGTTCGTCAACCCGCGCCAGGATGGCCGCCGTATCGGGCGGCCCGCATACGAGTTCGACCCGCGCACAATCTTCAAAGAGCTTGGCCCATTCCGGTCCCTCATGGCCGACGAGCAACAGAACGGTCGGTGCGGCGCCGTCACGAGGTACGTGCTCCGCGAGCTTCTCCGCGTCCGCCGCCGCCAATTCCGAGCCGAGAATGATGAGATGCAGTGGCTTCTGGCAGTTATTGAAGATTGTGAGCCAGTTCAAGGCTTCGTGATTGCATTCGGCAACAACGACGTCGTGGCCTCGATTTCGTAGCATTCGTGCCAAATACTGGCGCAGCCACGGAACGTGTAGTGCAATGAGAACATTCAGCACCGGCATGTGGCTTTACTCTCCTTGATTGGATGCTTGTGCCTGCCAGCCGATGTACAGCAAGGCACGTGCCAGGTGCGAAATCGGGGCGTAACCAACTGCCCCGTAAAGGCTTGGCGCGTTAATGGGACCATCGTCGAATGGTCGGGAGGGGATCAACAAACGTTTATGCCAGATTCCAGTCTCGCCCCGAAATCCGCATGTATCGAGCTACGCCGACACCAAATGGGGCATGGTGGGGCGCACGGAATGGCTCAGGTAGTGGGATGCGTACAATACGGGCGCGGGAATCAACATTCGTTGAAAGATCAAGCCATGTTGATGGGGTCTACGGGCCCTGTTCCCCATCCCCGGCGGCCCGTTTCAGGCGTTGGCTGAGGGCCTGGGGAGTGATGCCGAGCATTTGCGCGGCCAAAGACTGATTGCCGTTGGCGCGGGCCAGGGCCTCGTTGACTAAGCTGTGAGTGGCCTCCGCAATGGTGGGCAGCCGCAGTGGGAAGGTCAGGGCGTCAGGTTCAGGCGGGCCTGCGCTTGTCATACCATCCGTACGTGCCGGCCGGCCGGTCGCCACTTCCTTGAGGGATTTCAGCGACAGCACTCCGCGTTCATGCTGACTGACGGCGTCGTGGATCATCGATTCCAGCTCGCGCACGTTGCCGGGAAACGAGTAGCCTCGCAACAGGGGAAGAAGCTCAGGAGGTGGTGTAGGCTTGGATTTCTCCAATTGCTCAGCCGCCACCGTGAGGAAGTGCTCGACCAGGGCCGGCAGATCGGTGTCGAGGCGTTCGCGCAACGGCGGCACGTGGACGTGATGGCCCTGCAGCCGGTAGAACAGATCCCCGCGGTACTCGCCGGAGGCGACTCGTTGGCCGAGGTCCCGGCAGGTTGAAGAGACGATGCGCACGGTTGACAGGAACGGCTCGTCTGAGCCCAGCGGGTAGTATTCTCGTTCTTGCAAGAGCCGCAGCAGTTTCACCTGCGATGCCGGGCTCAGGTCGCCGATCTCGTCCAACAACAGAGTGCCGTCAGCGGCCCGCTCGATCACGCCTCCACGTGTCTCGCCTGCACCGGTGAACGCGCCCTTCCGGTGCCCGAAGAGCGTGTCGGAAAACATAGGTTCATCGAGACCGGACACGTTCACGGCCACGAACTCACCCTTTCTGCCGCTCAGGCGGTGGATGACGCGGGCGATCAGCTCTTTGCCTACGCCTGTTTCGCCGGTAACCAATACGGACGCGTCGCTCGGTGCGATGGCTTCGACGTACCGGAAGATCTTGTGCATCGTCGCGTTATTCGTAATGATTTCAGCGAAGGCTTCGGAATGCCGCAAATGCTCCGCCAGCATTCCGTCGCGCAAGCGCTTGTTTTCTCGACACAACTCACGCCACTCGACGGCCCGCCGGACCGTAGTAGCTAAACGGGCGTCATCCACCGGCTTGACCAGATAGTCGAAGGCCCCTTGGCGCATGCATTGGACGACCCGTTCCACTTCCGCGATACCCGTCACCATGACGACCGGTAGGTGCGGGTGCTCGGCCACGATCTGCGGCAGCAACTCCTCGCCCCGGAGGTGTGGCATTGAGAGGTCCAACAGCACCACCTCCGCCTCCTGTTCGTCCAACATCGCCATCACCTTACGACTGTCCTGGCACCGCACGACGTTGTCAATTCCGTGCGCACACAGCGCCATCTCGACACTGTCGAGGGCGCTGGATTCGTCGTCCACCACGAGGACTGGACACGCGGGAAATAGTGAGCTAGTCATCTACCCCCCCCCCCGCGCGCAATCGGGAGCACCAATCTCGCGGTGGTTCCTTTGCCCAGCTCGGACTCGAACTCCAGTCTCCCCGCATGCTCGTCGGCAATCCGTTTGGACACGCTCAGTCCCAGTCCCGTACCGCCAGTCTCCCGCTTCGTCGTGTAGAACGGGTCGAAGAGGTGGGCCGACGTCTCCTCGCTCATGCCGGCGCCCTCATCTCGTACCGTGAGCAGGACCGCGTTCTCCGCTGCATCGTGTGTGATATCCAACGTGAGGGCCTGTTCGAGGCTGGTCAGCGCCTGGCAGGCATTCTGGATCAGATTGATGACGACCTGTTCGATACGTTGCGGATGAGCGCGTATACTCGGAAGTGATTCCGGCCTATTGAATTCGAAGCGGTTGGTCGACTTGGCAATCAGGTTCTCCGTCAGCATCACGGCCGAGTCAGTTGCCTTGCGCAAATCCAGCAATTCTCGATAACCGCTTCCTTCCTGGCGGCCGAAATCGCGAAGCTCGCTCACGTATTGCTTGATCCGCTGCGAACCCTCGCGGATACCGCTCAAGAGCCGGGGGACGCCTTCTTTGACCTTGGAGTAGGCCATCTTGCCGACGCGGAAATCGCCTTCCTCTTGGGACTTCTTTTCCAACAGCGGCAGGACAGCGCGAAAGACCTGTTCGAGCACCGGCGTATTCAGCATAATGAAGTTGTTCGGATTATTGATCTCGTGCGCCACGCCTGAAATCAAGGTGCCCAACGCCGCCATCTTCTCGGCCTGGAACAGTTGTTCCCGGGACTCCTGCGCCACTCGTTCGGCGCGTCTCAATTTAGTGATCTCCTGCCCGTAGAAATTGACATAGTTGCCGTCTTTCACCGGCGCCAGCGCGAACAAGAAGGTCTTACCACCATGGGGCCATTCGAAATGGTCCACTGAACCCGTTCCGAGAACCCGCGAGGCTTGCTCGCGCCATCCCTGCGGTGCTGATTTGCCGACGGCGGCTCCCTCCTCTTGGAGCAACTCCTCGGCCGAAGCATTGGCGTACAGGACGGCCCCGTTCTTGGAAATGCGCAGCACGGGATTCGGGTCCTCCGACGGAAACCTTGAAAGCCCTTCGATTTCGTCTTGCGCCCGCTTGCGCTCGGTGACGTCGCGCTGTATCCCGACGTATCCGGAGATGCCGCCCTGTTCATCCCACATCGGAGAGACCTTGAACTCGCAGATGAACGTACTCCCGTCCTTCCGGCGGTTTAGGCCAGTGCCCAGGTACGACTGCCCGGAAGACACCGTTTCGTATAGTTCCTCTTGGATTCTCGAAGATTCAGGTTTCGCGTTGACGACATCGGGGCACTGCCCTAGGAGTTCATCCTCGGCGTAGCCAAACAGCTTCTGTGCGGCCTCGTTCAGATAGACAATGCGGAATGCCGTGTCAGTCACCATGATCGAATCCGTCACTTGCTCCGCAATGTTGCCAAGAAACCGCAACTGCTGCTCCGCCCGCTTGCGCTCGGTGATGTCCCGGCAGGTCCAAAGAACCGTGCCCCTACCGATGCGCACGCGTTTGACGTTAACGAGCAGCCAATGCTCATCTCCGGAGCGGTCCGCGATGGCCAGTTCGATGTTCTTGAGTTCGCCTTCTCTTTTCAACTCCTCGGGGTCGTACAGATGAGAGCCCAGAAGAACTGAGATGTTACTGAAGTTCATCACCTCCTCTGCGTGCCAACCGAAGACGAGGTGGGTGTTCGGGCAAACGTACGTGAAAACGCCTTTGTCGTCGGTTATGAGGACGGTGTCCGAGATGTTTCCGATGGTAGTCCTGTGGAGAAGCTCGCTCTCCCGCAGCGCCTCCTCCGCCCGCCTGCTCTCGGTGAGTGTCCGGGCCAGCGTCAAGTTGCTATAGCTTAGTTCGGAAACCAACTTGGCGAACTCGGTGTAGAAGGTCATGACCTGGTCGACCTTCTCACGGCTCCAGCGCGGCACGCGAGCGAGCGCCGCAAGGTACTCGGCCTCGTCGAAGCCATACTGCCTGGCCTGGGCGCGAAAGACCTCCACTTCGGGTTGCTCGTCCTCGAAGAGAAACTGTCCAAGGAATAGACTGCCAACGTGCCTGTTGCCCAAGGCGATGGGCGTTGCGATATCCCACATGTTGTTCTTGCACCGGTATCGTCTGAAGGTATTCGGCTCTACTCCCCGGGCGAGAACCGTGTCGCTCTCCAAGCAGCGCTTGCTCGTTTCGGGATGAACGCGGTGAAACTTCGTGCAAATGTCTTGCCAGCCCGTGGCAACGAGGATCTTGCCGTTCAGGTCCAGGATGGCGACTCCGATACCCGTAAGGGTGAAGAAGGTGTCCATCATGGCCTGGATCCTGGGTACATCAATGACGTCGGCGAGCTCGAGTATCTCGATGTCGTCTTCAGGCGCCAGAATAGCGTCCAGTTTCGTGCGAACCCGTCTCTCGCTTTCGTGCAGCGCTTGCTCCGCGCACTTACGCGCAGTCACGTCTTCGTGAGCGACAACGGCCCGGGGGGGGCCCTCGCCTGGGAATCTCGTCACTCGCCCCGTGAACCACCGTTGCTCGTCAGGACTGTGACAAGCATACTCATGGTTGAATTCGCTCCGTCGCCCCGCCAAGATTCCGCGGATGGCTTCCGCGAATTGCCTCGCGTCCTCAGAGTCTTGGCCTGTCGCACCATCGCAAACGCCCAGGTAGTCAGCACCCTCACAAACAGAGCCGGGAAGGCCCCCGTTATCATTCGCAAACTGACGCCACGCCTCGTTCACGGCCTCGATGCGACCGTCTTGATCAAGAATGGCAATATGCGACGACAGCCCGTTCAGCGTCGCCTTCGCGAAGGACTCTGATTCACGAAGCGCCGCCTCCGCCTGCTTGCGCTCGGTGGTGTCGGTCATCACCACGCGGCAGACGGGCGCGCCATCGACGTCCTGCCCGGCGGTCGCTTCAAGGCACGTCCAGAATGCCGTTCCGTCCTTCTTGACCATCCGCAGGTCGCAGACCTGCGGTTCGCCCGTATCGAAGAGCGCCTTGCGGTGGTGGTAGTAGATGTCCTGATCTTCCTTCAGGATGAACCGGGTGATCGGCTGCTTGATCAAGGCGCCCCGGGCCGCGTCCAACAGGTTGGCGGCGGTGAGGTCTGCCTCCAGGATCAGTCCCTTTTCGCTCAGGAGGCAATAGCCGACGGGTGCATGGTCGTAAAGGTCGGCGTACCGGTCGCGAGATTCGGCGAGTTCTTCCTGCGCCCGGCGCAATTCCTCGTTCTGCATCTCCAACTCGATCTGGTGCACCCGTAAATCGTGGAGTACTTGCTGCGTTTCTTCGGACGACAGGGCCTCGATGCTGTCCGGCGACTGCGCGGCGACCTCTTCGGCCCGCGCGCGCAAGTCGGCTGCATGTTCGGCTTGCTCATCTTGGCCGCTCATATCGCGTTTCCCGGGGACTGCGGCTGGCTCCCGCTTTCGCCTTCGTCTTGCTCGAACTCGGGATACAGTCTCTTCGCGCATTCCGGGCAGATGCCGTGGCTGAAATCGGCTTCACTATGACCACTGACATAGTCCTCCATCTGGTTCCAGCGGCCCCGGTCGTCGCGGATCTTCTTGCAGTGTGAACAGATGGGAAGGATGCCGTGGAGGGTCCGGATTTCGTTGGACGCCTCGTGCAGTGCTTCCTGAATCTTTTTCGTCTCGGTGATGTCGACAAAGGTGATCACCGCGCCCTCGATCACGTTGTCGAGCGTGCGGTACGGCTGGATGCGCATCGCGTACCACGAGCCCGACTGGGTCTGCACCTCCTTCTCTTTGGGAACCAGTGTATCCAGCACGGCCCGCGTGTCCGCCACGAGTCCATCATAATCCGCCAGATTGGAGACGATGTGGCCCACGGGCCGCCCAACGTCGCTCGGGATCAGGTTGATGATCTGGGTGGCCGTGGGGGTGAACCGCAGGATGCGCAGTTGATGGTCCACGAAAACGGTGGCGATGCCGGTGCCGGACAGCAGGTTGTTCATGTCGTTGTTGGCCCGCGATAGATCCGCAACCTTGGTTTGCAGTTCGGCATTGACCGTGGCCAGTTCCTCATTGACGGACTGCAATTCCTCCTTCGAGGTCTCCAACTCCTCATTGGTGGACTGCAATTCCTCGTTGACGGATTGCATCTCCTCGTTCGAAGATTTGAGTTCTTCGTTGGCAGTCTCCAATTCCTCATTGGTGGACTGGAGGTATTCTTCTTTGGTGCGCAACTCCTGCCGGAGCGCCGCGATGCGCCCCTCCGCGTCCGTATCGGGGCCGTCCGCGTCCACGACGGCCTGGGAGGTGGCCTGCCGCGTCTGTTCGGGATCCAACGGCGGCGCTTCCTCCAGGACAATCAGGTACAAGGGCGGCTCAGGCGCCCCGTCAAGGCCCGCCGCCAACGGGCGGATGGTCAGGTTCACCGCGGTGTGATCACCGTTCGTCTTGACGCGCACGCCCGGACAGCACACCGTCTCCTTGTTCTGCGCGGCTTGATGCAAGGCGGCCGTCAGGTCGTGCCGCAAGCCTTCGCGGGCCATCTTCAGGATGTTGTTGACGCTGGTTTCGCCTGGGGCCGGTTCCAGATACATCCCGGTTCGGCCGTGGAGATAGAGGATATCGCCGTGGCCGTTGACGAGCGCAGCGGCCGGGGCCACCTGCCGTAGGAGCGCCTGTTCGGTCAACTCGCGCAGCGGCAGTTTCCCAGGGGCGCCCTTCTTTTCGCCAGCCCCTGACACCGCCTCTTCTCTCGCCGTCATAGGGGGAAGAAATCGGGCCATGGCCGGGCGCTGTGCGCCGGGAAAGACCTCTTTACGCTGATACAGCTTTGATTTACGGTCCAGCGTGGCAAACAGATCGCCATATTCTCCCACGGATTCCGAGGTGCCCAGGAAGAGAAAACCTCCCGGGCTGAGGGCATAGTGGAATAGGGGGATGAGCTTCTTCTGCAATTCGCCGCCCATGTAGATCAGGAGGTTGCGGCAACTGATCAAGTCGAGTTTGGAGAACGGGGGGTCCTTGATCACGTCCTGTTCGGAAAACACCAGCAAGTCGCGGACGCCTTTCTGGATGCGGTACGCACTGGGACTCCCGTCCGCGCCGCCGGCCTCGGCCGCAAAAAAGCGCTCCAGCCGTTCCGGCGAGATATCGGCAGCGATGCTGGCTGGATAGAGGCCGGCCCGGCCCGTGGCAATCGCCTGGCTGTCAATATCGGTGGCGAAGACCTGTATTTTGTGGCCCTGCTTCAGCGCCTCCAGGCGTTCCTGCAAAAGGATGGCGATGGAATAGGCCTCTTCGCCCGTGGAGCATCCCGGCACCCAGACACGAACTATGGCACCCGCGGGCTTGCCGGCGAAAAGCCGTGGGATGACCTCCTTCTCCAGCGCCTGGAAGGCCTCTGGATCGCGGAAGAAGTTCGTCACACCGATCAACAGGTCGCGAAAGAGCGCTTCCACTTCATCCGGAGTCTGCTGCAGATACTTGACGTATCCGTCAATCTCTTCAATCTGGTGGACGGCCATGCGCCGCTCAATGCGCCGCCCCATAGTGCTCGGTTTGAACTGAGAGAAATCGTGTCCGGTCTGGGCGCGCAGCAGGATGAAGACCTTCTTCATCGCGGCTTCTGCTTTGGACGACGGAGAGGACGCCGTCCGGACCGCATTGTCGAAGGCATGGGACACATAGGCCATGAGTTGGGCGGGCATTTCCGCGGGGGGAAGTTCGTAGTCCACGAGGCCCGTGGCGATGGCGCTGCGCGGCATGCCGTCGTACTCGGTGGATTCGGGGCTCTGCGCCATGACCATACCGCCCTCGCCTTTGATCGCGCGTACGCCTTGCGTGCCGTCGCTGCCCGTGCCCGAGAGCACCACGCAGATGGCCCGCTCGCGCTGGTCCTGGGCCAGGGAACGAAAGAAGAAGTCAATCGGCAGGCGCTGGCCACGGGGCATGGCGGGTTCCAGCAATTGGAGTGCGCCGTTCAAGAAGGCCATGTCGCGGTTGGGCGGAATGATGTAGGCGCAGTTGGGCTGAACCGCCATCCCGTCCTCGACCTCGAAGACCTGCATGCGGGTGTATCGCCGGATGAGTTCGGTGAGAATGCTCTTGTGATCTGGGGCCAGATGCTGCACTAGGACAAAGGCCATGCCGGGGTCGATGTCGGCGGGCATGCCTGAGAAGAAAGCTTCAAACGCCGCCAGTCCCCCGGCCGATGCGCCGATGCCCACGATTGGAAACCCATCCATCGCTTTCTCGACCTTCTCCTGTTTCTCGATTGGCTTGGATTTGACGGGCTTCTGGTCTTTCTTCGCTTTCCCCCGCTTTCTCGTGGCCATGGTCACCTCCTATGCGGCATACACCACTGGCGTCCCTTGACCCAGGCAAAACCAACTGACATCATCATACACTATGTTGTCCTTGCGCAAAACCCGTCCGGCCTGCCTTATCCCGTGCGCTATGCGAAACTCCATGGTCAGAGAGTCAGGTTCGGCGTCGGGGGATTGTCCATCGGCACGGTAATTGGGAACACCGCTGGCAGCATCGACACGACCTCCCGGCTTCCGCTGTCGGAATGAGGTGCGAGGGAGGGGCAACGTCGCCCTTATGGGCTATGCGGCGCGGCGTTCGTATCGGTGGTGAAGCCCGCCGACTTGGCGGAGCGAGACAACTTGGCCTTGATTGGGCGCCTGAACCGGACGTGTGACCGGCCTGTCCATCTCAAGGGATAGGTGTGTTCGGGACTCACTGTAATACGCGACGTAGTCGGCAATGACTCTTCTCAGATGGTCTTCGCTGAAGACGATGACGTGGGCCAAACACTCTCGCCGAATGGATCCGTTGAGTCTTTCAGAATACGGTTTCTTCCAGGGGCTATACGGTGCCGTGAGCACTTCCTCGATAACCATGTTCTTGACCCACCGTCGAAACCAATCGCCATAGAGCTTGTCACGGTCGCGGAGGAGATACTTCGGCGAGGTGTCCCAAGGAAATGCCTCCACGACTTGCTGTGCCGGCCCTGCCGCAGTCGGATGTTTCGTTACCGCGAAGTGAATGATCCGACGACGCTTGATTGACAGAAAGAGCAACACGTACAGAACTTGGAACCTGACAGTGGGCACCACCATGAAATCGATGGACACGATCTCCCTTGCATGGTTCTTGAGGAACGCCCGCCAGGTCGGAGATGGCGGCTTGGGGACGCGTACCTTGTACTTGTCCACGGTTGACCTATCGACCGAGATGCCGAGCTTTGCCAGTTCACCTACGATACGCGGCGAGGCCCACGTTGGCTTCATCGACGACATGGTGCGAATCAGTTCTCATACTTCTTCCGCGACGGGAGGACGACCGGGCTCACCGGACTGAGACAACTTCCGCCAATGCTCCTTGAGGCGCTTGCGCTGCCAGCGAACTATCGTACCCGGCTTCACGAAGACGAGCGCGTCTTTCCATCCCGTCCAGGCTTTTGCCAGAAAGCTCCGAAGAATCCGCTCAACCGGCTTCACCTTCGGTTTCTTCACGCTACGTTGAAGCACGCACAGTTGATGCCGCAACGCCAGGTTCTCTGCTCGAAGCGCGGCGCGAGACTTCAGCGCCGCCGCCAAGAAGCCCATACACAGCTTCATCAATTCAGTCATTGCCACTCCGATAGCGCACCCAAGAGCAAGATTTCATGAGCGGAAAGAGTGACAAATGACGTCGCAATACAACGAGTTGGGCCGAGGGCGTCATCGGGCCCGTGGCGGCATTTGGACTGTTCTATATCGGCGAACGAGCCTATCACCTCGATCGTGCACACATCCAAACGTTGATGTACCTGATGCTGTCCGTGGCCGGGCACCTGACAATTTTCCTCGCGCGCACGCGCGGGCCTTTTTGGTCGATACGTCCCGCACGGATTCTGCTGCTGGCGGTCTTCGGCACGCAAGTGGTAGCGACTCTGATCGCGGTTTATGGATTGTTTATGACACCGCTCGGCTGGACTTGGGCGCTGTTCGTCTGGGC
Source organism: Candidatus Hydrogenedentota bacterium (assembly GCA_963674865.2). Taxonomy (GTDB): domain Bacteria; phylum Hydrogenedentota; class Hydrogenedentia; order Hydrogenedentales; family SLHB01. The sequence continues at coordinate 290,078 of CAXXYE010000008.1, read as the reverse complement.
CTATGCGCTGGTGTGGTTCCTCGTGAGCGATCGCGTGAAGCTACTTGCAAACCGGGTGTTCGACCCAAGTGCCGCGCCTCTGTTGGCCCCAAGAGCAGTCGACTTGAGGCCGCAGGTCGCGACACGAGCCTATGAACTCTACGAGCGGCGAGGCCGCCGGGACGGCGGATCCCTTCAAGACTGGGAGCAGGCCGAGCGGGAAATCAGCAGACCGGAAACCAAAGCCAGGCCAAATCCCATGAATAGCAAGGTCAGCTCTTGACATTACCTTCTCATCGAGGCAAACCGCCAAGTGCCCACACTTCGCGCTCGTGAAATCCACGGCGCCCGGGGCCTCCCAATGCGCCTTAAGAAACATCTTCCAAGTCATCTCGCGCTGTCGCTTGGGCGCAGACTCAACCAGCACGGCCAGGCCTCACTTCCTCGTCTTCTCCATATTGAGCGCTTGGTCAAGCTTCGCCGCAACGAGGTTCGCGTTTGTGAGGTCCGCCCCTTGGAGGTCAGCACCATCAAGGTTTGCCTGAGTGAGGTCTGCGTTGGTGAGGTGTGCCCCCTTGAGGTCTGCCTTGGTTAGGTCCGCCTTACGCAGGTTCGCCCCGTCGAGGTTTGCCTGAATAAAAACCGCCTCGACAAGATCTGCCGTGTGGAGGTCCGCTTTGGCGAGGTTGGCCCCGTGGAGGTTTGCTGCTGTGAGGGACACCCCGCGGAGGTCTGCTTCGGTAAGGGTCGCCCCGCGGAGGTCCGCCCTGCGAAGGTCGGCCCTGCGAAGGTTTGCCTTGGTGAGATTCGCTCCGGAAAGGTCCGCCCCGCGGAGGTCCGCCCAGGTAAGGTTGGCCTCCGTAAGATTCGCACCCTGAAGGTTCGCCTCACGGAGGTCCGCCTTGGTAAGGTGTGCGTAGGTGAGGTCCGCCTCAGGGACGTTTGCGCCGGCAAGCAGCACTTTGGCAAGGTTCGCCCTGGCGAGGTTTGCCCTGGCGAGATTCGCCTTGGCAAGATCCGCCTCGGAAAGGTACACGCCCGCGAGTTGAGTTCCTATGAGTAGCGCCCCGTGAAGGTCCGGTCGAATATCCGGATTCCCCTTGCGCCAGGTATTCCACGCGTCTATGCCCTGTCTCAGAATCAAGAGATGTTCTTTCTCTGCCATTTGTTCTTCTCCGGCGCGCCTTGGCGCATGAAGCTACTGAGGATGTTCCAGGGCCGGCGACGTTTTTCCCTTACAGACAGGCTTCTGTGACTACCTGTTCGCTCAGGGCGTCCCCATCGTTAAGCCAACGGATAGAACCGTTGCGGTAATCCATTCATTAGAGTAGCACGGAGGAAGAGAAGCAGAAAAACCGACTCCCGATGCGTGAGGCGATGCACGCCATGCGACTATGTCTGATCAAGCCCTCGAATCCACTGGTCAGCATCGTCAAAGTCAAAGCATTTGTCTCTGGATGAAATCATCCACGAAATGGTCTCGTGCAGCCGGGAATTCTATTCCATTCCACGCATTCTGGGCAGGCTCTGCAGCAGCTTGTGGGGACGTCGCAAGCCACTCATCAGCTTGGCGGGGAATCTCTCATAAGGCGACGGCAATCTCCTTGTATGACTTGCCCTCCACGTACCTTATGATGACGGCGGCCTTGAACTTGTCTGGCAGCGAGTCGACTGCCGGTCGCACCTCGTCATCGAGCAACTCCATGAGACGTGTAGATCCGTCTTCAGAGGCCTCGTAGGCAACCTCCAGGTCGGGAGCTGACGACTTGGCCGCTTCGGTACCGGTCAGCTCGACAAGAGCTGGCCGACGGGTCTTACGGCGGCAGTCGTTGATGAAGGTGTTGCGCAGAATCGTGAGCAACTACGCCTTGATGTAAGTGCCTTTCTCGAACCTCCCGTGGAAGCGCAAGGCCTTCACCACGGTGTTCTGGATCAGGTCTTGGCCGTCGGCCTTGTTGCGCGTGAAACGCAACGCCAACGCGTACAGCATGCCCATATGCTCCAAGGCCAAGCTGTCAAATGCTATCGAGCGTGGCCTCTTCGACCGCTACGGCGCGCATGTTCTTGCTCATGAGCTTTTCCCTGACAGGCTTAAACAGTCGCAAACGGCAAAGCGGTACCTTGCGCGAAGCGGGCCCCGCAGCGCGGGGGGCCTGGTTGGACTCCATGAACTGCGTCAGTTCACGGCAACGATCGGACCTTCGTCTTTGGCGGCTCATGCCTCCCTGTCTCTTGTCCATCCCGTTTCTTCTTCTCAATTGCTGCAACCTTTGCAGCTTTCTGTTTCCGGCCCTTGTCCTTGTCCTTCTGGCCCTTGTCTCCCATCAACAGACTCCTTTGATGCGGGCATCTACGATCTCTGCCGACACCGCAACTGGCCCGGCACATCCGATGACCACAGTTGTCTTGCCCGCTCTTTCAATAGCAACTCATAACATCATGGCCTTCTAAGTCGTCAATCTGTCGCATCATCTCCTATCCCGAGCGTGAAGACATATCAGCAGTGACTTCTATTGGCACATAGCCAGGCATGAATTCTGTTGCCGAAGCTTGCAGACACGGTGGAGCGAGAATACCGACGGATATGATAATTCGGAAGGCCTCCTCGGTCGACATATCCAGCACTTCACAACGGCTGATCGGTACGAGTTGAAAGTAGCCTGAGGTGGGATTGGGCGCAGTGGGAATGAATATTTTGAAGTATTCCGTGGCGTCCGGCATGGTGATGCGCCCCGTGAGGAATCCAAAGGCCTTCAGTCCTGGCGTAGGATACTCGACAAGTACCACCTTTCTAGTCTGGGAGTTTGAGTGCCCCTGGAACATCTCAATCACTTGCTTGGAGGTTGCGTAGATTGTCTTCACCACGGGGATCTGGGCCACAAGGACCTCCCCCAGCGCTATCACTTTCCGCCCGACCACATGTGAGGCCAGGAGTCCGGCAATATAAACAACGCCAACGCTGAAGAGGACTGAGAGTATTATGACAATATTTCTGGGCAGGTCGCCCAGAAACAGGCCGAGGAATGATGCCGAGACGCCAACGGTTGCCTTGAATACAATTGACAGTGCAAACAGCGTGATCCCGAGAGGAATAAGAACCGCGATCCCGGAAATGAACCGTCGCGCGATCCGAACTCGAAGGGTCTTACGCCGCTCACCGGTCTCCTTGGCTTCCATGTCGCCCTCCCCAATCAACGAGCGTCATCATTTTGGTTGGCTGCTGCGGCCTGTATTTCTGCACTCGCCACCATATTTGCGAACCCGCTATCCTTCGCTCTGCTCCCTGATGCGTCATTCAAGAACCGGAAGAGATCACCGCCGGTCGAAGATACGAGAATGCTGTCCTGTCCAATGATCTTCTTGTACGTGTCAAGTACCTCTGTGATCGCAGGCTCCGCGCCTCGTGTCTTCGCCACTGCACTTCTTTCCTTCACTCCAAAAACCCTCCAAGATGAAGATTGATACGCGACGGAACTAGCCAGCCGCATAATCAGAGTATGCCGTCGTTACATGAAATGTGGGCAAAGAGCGGGCAAAAGTTCGGTAAATGATGGCGGATTGGCCGACGCTGCGGCCCGATTCCGAATTCCTCCGGCGCGAGGTCAGAGGCCGAAGAAAGCACGGCGCACCCCCTCTGTCCATGTATCGTTGCCGAATCTTCACCGTGCCTTTCCCTCAGTTTTACTCTTTCTGGATAGCATTGGACTTTGAGATCAAGAAGCAGATGAGGAAAGGCAATGAGAATCAAGCCTCTAGCGGACCGGATACTCGTTAAGCGAGTGGAATCCGAAGACACTAGCCGAGGCGGGATCGTCATTCCCGACACCGCCAGAGAAATACAGCAAGAAGCCGAGGTCGTGGCTGTGGGCCCGGGATGTCTGAACGACTCCGGAAAACGTGTGCCCGTGGATGTCAGAAAGGGCAGCCGAGTCCTCATCGGAAAGTATTCAGGCACAGAAATAAAGGTGAAGGGCGAGGACCATTTGATAATCCGTGAGGAGGATGTCCTCGCCGTAATTGAGTGATAGTTGCAAAGGACAGCAGAAGGAGGATTGCAGAGGATGAGTGCGAGGCAAATCGTATACGGTGAGGAGGCCCGGCGGGCAATCCTCGACGGCGTTTCCGTGCTCAGCAGAGCCGTCAAGGCCACGCTTGGCCCCAAGGGCCGCAATGCCATGCTCGACAAGACGTGGGGCGCACCCACGGTTACGAAGGACGGTGTCACGGTAGCAAAGGAAATCGACCTGAAGCACTCCTTCGAGAACATGGGCGCGCAGATGGTCAAGCAGGTGGCTTCCAAGACTGCCGACGTGGCCGGTGACGGGACAACCACGGCCACGGTGCTTGCTGAAGCCATCTACCGGGAAGGGCTGCGAAATGTCACCGCCGGGGCCAATCCCATGGCGCTGAAGCGTGGTATAGACAAGGCCGTTACGGTTGTGGTCGACGAACTGACGAGGATGAGCCGTCAGGTCAAGAGTGACACCGAGTTACTCAAGAGCGTAGCCACCATATCAGCAAACAACGACGCCACCATAGGCACCACCATCGCTGAGGCCATGCAGAAGGTCGGTAACGACGGTACCATTACCGTCGAAGAAGCCAAGGGCATTGAGACGACCCTCGAAGTAGTGGAAGGCATGCAGTTCGACAAGGGATACCTTTCACCCTACTTCGTCACCGACGGCGAGGCCATGGAGGTCGACCTTGAGGACGCCTACGTGCTAATCCACGAGAAGAAGATCGCGGCAGTACAGGACCTCTTGCCCTTGCTGGAGAAAATAGCGAAGGCCGGAAGGCCGCTTCTTGTCGTTGCCGAAGATATAGGAAGCGAGGTCTTGGCTGCACTGGTCGTCAATAGGCTTCGTGGCACCATTAAGGCCTGTGCCGTAAAGGCGCCCGCATTCGGAGACCGCCGCAAGGATCTGCTTCAGGACATCGCCGTGTTGACTGGCGGCTTGGCCGTCACTGAGGACCTCGGCCGCAACCTGGAGACTCTTGAATTGAGCGAGTTAGGCCAGGCCAAGCGCATCGTCGTTGACAAGGATACAACAACATTTATTGAGGGTGGCGGCTCTTCCGAGGACATTCGCGCACGTATTCAATTGATCAAGCGGAGCATCAAAGAGACCACGTCGACCTACGACCGCGAGAAGTTGGAGGAGCGGCTTGCTAAATTGGCTGGCGGCGTTGCCGTAATCCATGTTGGCGCGGCCACTGAAATCGAGATGAAGGAAAAGAAGGCGCGAGTCGATGACGCGCTCCACGCGGTACGGGCGGCCGTCGAGGAGGGTATTGTCCCTGGTGGTGGCGTGGCGCTGTTACGGTGCCAATCTGAGACCTTGAAACTGGCGGGAGAACTGACGGGAGACGAGGCAACCGGGGCGAGAATTGTCAGCCGGGCCCTGGAGGAACCCCTCCGCCAAATCGCCATCAACGCTGGTGAAGAAGGCTCCATGGTCGTCCAGAAGGTGAAAACGGGCAAGAATGGTTACGGCTTCAATGCCGAAAACGGCCAATACGAAGACCTCATGAAAGCGGATATCATTGATCCCACCAAAGTCGCTCGCGCCGCCCTTCAGAACGCCGCCAGCGTGGCGGGATTGCTGCTTACGACTGAGGCGCTGGTGGCGGAGTTACCCGAAAAAAAGCGAGGCAACGGAGCTCCGAATTACCCATCTTCCGAGGACTTCTAGCCGGACGCAGGATGCCCTCCGGCTCTGCCTGGATACTTACAACGCAATCCGATGCAACAGCCTTACCATGGTTGGCCCTTGCTGTAGCCCCCGGCGTATCCTGCGCCGGCTCTGCCTGCCTGTTGCAACGGATCACTGATCGGTGTACTCTGGACGCGGTTATATGGAAATGCAGCGATTGCAGTAACTGCGATGCCGGGCAAAGTCCGAGGACGCTCACAAGAGCCGTGAAAGCCGCCGAATCCATCCTGAAAGCGTTGGGCGTACCAGTCCTTGTCCTGGACGAATCGCTCCGGGCGGTAATGGCAAACCCAGCCTTCCACAAGACATTAAAGGTCGCCCCAAGACAGTTGAAGGGCAAGTCGGTCCAGGAGCTTATCGCTGGAGAGAGCGGCCAACCGCGGCTGAGGACGATCCTCGAGGCCATCGTGGCCCATGATAGCAACGTTGAGGACGTCGAAATCGTATGCACCATACCGCCGCATACACGAAAAGTCCTGTCGGTCAACGCCCGGCGCCTAACCGTAGGAGAAGACCTGACCGAGATGGTCCTCGTGGAACTCCGTGACATCACACGCGAAAGGGAGTCAGACCAGAGAATCCACGAGTTGAACGATGCACTCCAGCAGCACGGAGTCGATCTTGAGCAAATCAACAAGGAGCTTGAAGCGTTCACGCAGTCCGTGTCGCATGACCTGCGGACTCCTCTGCGGCTCACGAACAAGATCGCGCACCTGCTCCTTGAGGAGCATGGCGATCAACTCCCCGCCGGCGCTGCAGAGAAGGCTCGCATGATCTTGGATGGCACCCGGGAAATGGGCAAGCTCATCGAGGATCTTCTCACGTTTTCACGAGTAAGCCGCGAGCCCATGAGAAAGCGCCGTGTTGACGTGCGACGACTAGCACGTGAGGCGCTTGAGGAGTTGCGAGACCAACAAAAAGGCCGCGATGTGGAAGTCGTGATTGACGAGCTGCCTCCATGCCGGGCTGATCGAGCACTTCTGAAGCAGGTATTCTTGAACTTGCTGGCGAATGCCCTGAAGTTCACGCGGCTGCGCGAACGGGCAAAGATACGTGTAGGTTTCACGGAAACCGATGGTGAAACCGTCTACTGCATCTGCGACAATGGCGTGGGATTTGACATGAGCCACTCGGAATCGATCTTCCTGGCGTTTCATCGGCTCCATAAAGCGCATCATTTCGAGGGATCGGGAGTCGGCCTGGCGCTCGTTAAGCGGATCATCGAGCGCCACGGTGGCCGCATATGGGCGGAGAGCATAAAGGAGTGTGGAGCCACGTTCTATTTTGCGCTGCCCGGGTAGTTGATGACAGGCAGTTGTCTACTACACGGAGGTCACATTCTTGGCAAGGAATTCAAAGACCAAGATTCTGGTAGCTGATGACGATGTCAATCTGCTGGCAGAAGTGAAGCCCCATCTCGAAAAGCTGGGCTACGAGGTCGTCACCGCGGTGAATGGGCGTGCGGCCCTCGCGGCCGCGAGATCCATGGAATTGGACCTTGTGGTGCTCGACATCAACTTTCCGGCTGTTAAGGCGAATAGCGCACGCTCGATAGACGGGATTGAAATACTTCGCCAACTGCGCGATTCGGGCACTGTTCCTGTCCTCATGCTGAGTTCCACGAACATCTCCGCGGTGAAGGTAATGACTCTCGCGATAGGAGCGGATGATTACGTGCCGAAACCGTTTGATCTTCCAGAACTCAGTGCCCGAATTGAGGCGATTCTGCGCAGATCCAGACACGAGGCGCCGGGAGACAAGGTCTTGGGCTTTAGTCGCTTGCGATTAGATCCGGGTGAAAGGCGCGTTTGGAAAGATGATGCACCCATTGAACTTACCGAAATAGAGTTCGACTTACTGTACGCGCTTGCCCGGCGCCCGGGACACGTGTTCAGCCGCGATAAGATACTTGAACTCGCCTGGGAGCACGCGACCTGCAGCACTCCCAAAACCGTTGATGTTCACGTCTCTCATATTCGAAAGAAGATCGAGGATGACCCCAAGGTCCCCTCCCTCATAGAATCCGTCCGCGGGATAGGCTACCGGTTCACAGACGTGCCGGTATAGGCGCATTCTTTGGGCCGCCATCTTGCGCCGACGCTCTCAATTCACGACGTAGCCATCAGGGGTGAAATCCTGTACAACGAGGTCTGCACCACAGTTGGGACGCACCGAGTGAAACCTTCTCGACACCAGGCTCTACGCCTTGGGCCATAACTACTGCATCCTGTCCGGGAGTTGCGGCGTTCCTGATAACGCCGGGAGACTGGCAGTAGTATTCAAGAAACCTTTCACGCAACGTTTTCAGGAGCGTATGCTTGATGTCTTTCCTGCCGGCCGCAGTGGCGCGCAGAAGCCATGCCCGTGTCAGGGCATACCTCGCCAGATCCTGCGCCCGGCGCGGATTGCGCGTCAACGCAAATGCCACCGAATAGCACATTTCCGCATAGGAGAGCAGGACCTGCTCAAATCCTTCTAGCTGCTTCACTTGTTGGGCCGTGTTCATATCTGATGTGCCTTTCTCTTGCGGCAATTGTTCGGGTCTGTGCCGAGTCTAGTTCAGGTTCAGAGGTCGGTCGCCGCCCCAGACGGACTAAGGTTTCTCTCACGCGCTGGGGATGCCCCCAATCGCACCAATCCACACCGGCCATCGGCAAGACCATGCTGAGATGGGGAACGCGCTGAAGGATGTCTTTCGAAAAGTCTGCGGGCGCCAAGTCTTCATAGAGGCGCATAAGCGCGGCCGCCTCATACTGTGCTCCTAGACGCCCCTCACGTATGGCGCGCAACACCACCAGGAATGCATCGAATCTGTAGGCTATCTCGGGGAGAAGCTGCCGGGCCAGAGTCCAGAGTGTCCGCGCCTTGACAGCTACCACCATGGTGCTCCAAAGACTGCCTTGCCGCAACAACCTTTGGGCTTCGTTCACGCCCGGTTTTTCTCGGAAGCGAATCACTTTCGTCGGAGCATGAGGGAGGGTCCTGCTTGCATTCATCTGGGCTGCGCTTGGGTCTATCCAGCCGTACTCGGTTTCCGCGCGGTCGGGAATGGCAGCAGCAAGTATGAACATATCGCCGTACTTTTCGGCCAACTCAAAGGCACGATTCACGTGGTCACAAAATCGGGATTCCGGGTGCACAAAATGGTCTGAAGGTAAGAGAATAACCGTCGCCTCCGGGTCATCCGCGAGAACAAAGGCTGTCGCCAAGAGCACTCCCGGCGTTGTGCCTAGATTACGCGGCTGTTCGAGCACCAGCCCGTTCAGGCTCTTGTTCATGGATTCATCCAAGAACTTGCGGTGGCCCCGTCCAATAACCGTGACGACATGTTCCTCGGAGAGGACGCTGCGTGCTCGGTCAATAGTGTGTTGAAGCATGGAACGGCTTCCGACAAACGCACAGTATTGCTTGGGGCGATCTTCCCCGAGCCAGTGGCCGATTAGGGAACGCATCCGTGCCCCATCGCCTCCGGCAAGCACAATTCCCCATCGTGTCTGACGTTGGTTTTCCGGGCGGCTTGTTGTGGACGACATGAGCGCCGAACGATTGGGAGCACTAAGTGCCTTGGCAACCATGATTCCTCCCCTTCAACAGCGCAAACGCCGCCATAGAGCACCTCTCCGTGGGGTAAAACAGCATTTCCTCCAAGACTTCTGTGCTTTCAGCTTGCTTCATGCCGATCACCTCGTCCTTGGTTCCGTTCCAAAGGTCGCGCAGGTCTGCTTGTCCCTCCGGCAAGGACCATGTCTCAAGCCGCCCATTCCAGCGGGGAGCCTACTGATGCGGCGCCAGATCCGGCTCAGGTCGGAACTCGAGCGCATCGCGTATGTGTTCGACCAATACAGGCATACTGAAGGGCTTCTTCATGAATCCCTTACAACCTCGTGACAGTGCCTCTGAAGCCAGCATTTCGTTGGAGCTTCCAGACATCAGAAGACACGGCAATTCCACGCCGTCGCATCTCAAGGCATCGACAAGATCCAATCCAGTAATGCTCGGCAGATTGAAGTCCGTCAGCAGAACATCGAAGTCGACGGGCACGGCGGCACCATTCGTCAATAACGCCAAGGCCTCCGTGGCGTCAGCAACCGTCGTGACGAAGAAACCAGCTCGGGACAACGCCTGCGACAAGAACGAGCGCATATACTCTTCGTCATCCACCACCAAGACGTGTTCGCCCATCGTTACCTTCTCCCGCTGATCCGGCGGACCTCAGTTCTCCCGCGTAAGACATCACGAGCGACGCTGAATCACCGGAGCCTCGTCAGTCGGCGAATCGTAGATTTCTCGCGATTGGCTTGGCAGCATAGGTCCCGAAACAACTGCCCTCTGTCGGGTGGCCGCTCCACGCGATAGCCTCAGACGATTGCGTCCGCATCACGTCTGTCAGTTTGCCAGGCTAGCGCAAAATTGCGGCCAATAGTCGGCAAAGTTTTCGTAAAAACGCGCGGATTCAGTGGCGTCCCAACAACGGTTCTGTAATGGTCGTGACATTGGTTGCCATGACGCTAGGAACCCCTTCGGCCCTCCCCGAAGAGATGCTTCACGACACCGGCATCCGGTATCCGGTTTGCACGATGTCCGTCGCCGCGAGAAGCAAACGCTGAGGACCAGGCAGTGGGCCCCTGAGGACTGAGGTGCTTCGCGTGTGCCCTCGCGATGGCAACATCGAAGCGCTGGGGGCAGTACCTATTCCACACCTGGTCCTCGGCGTATGACGGCGGCGCCTTTTTCTAGCGCCCATCGATTTGGACCTTTTTGCATACGCAACACGGAACAAGCACAGTCCGCGGCCCTTTCCGGCCGCTTGGGAACGGCCCTCACTAATGGCGTATGTCTACGTTACTACTGTTTGTTGGCGCCCCGGTCGTCAAATGTGGGCCAAGAAATGCATGGCGAATCGCGAGGCAAAAAAGACTTCGCAGGCCGCCGCATAGGGAGTTTGCAATACATGGATCCCTAGGAGTTGCCCCGCTTTGATTCGCTTGATCAAGTCCCGGCGAAACGCGTTGAATTGACGACGTTTCGCCACATAGCGAATCGCGACCTCTTCGTAACCGGCGATGATGGTTTGACTCACGAAGCGTTGGGCATCGACGACGTGGTTCCAGCCGGGTGCCCGCTCGTCGAAGGACCGGAGGTAGCCCTCCGCTTCCGCTGCTTTCTTTCGTAGCTTTCGGCGGAGTGAGAAGCTGATCTGACTGCCTGGCCGGCTCAATTGTCGCAGTCGCTCCGCAGAGCTGGACAGGATCGCTTTGAGTTCCTTAGCGGCTTCGGAATAGCGTCCCTGGAGGTTGTAGTCCGCGACGCGCCGCTGCACCTCCGTCCATTTCGTGCGCAGGTCGGCGAGGGTGGCCCAGCGTGGATCCTCGGGCTTCCGGGTCAACATCCAGATCTCCTGGAATTCAAAGAAGAGGCCGCCATAGACCTTCAGGCCGTGAAAGGAGTCCTTTATCCGACGCCAGCCGTATTGCAGTGCGCTTTCCCTTGGAAAGACCGGACGCCGGGAACGCCGGTCCTTGAGGCGGAAGACCCCGGTCGCCATCGGGTGTAACCCTTCCAAGGCAGCGTAGCGGTACCAGATGGAAAGCCCAAGCATTTGCCGGTAGTTCTGGGACTCGGTGCGCAGCAAGGCGGCGATGATGTTTTCCTTGCTATAGAACACGTGCATCGCATCGTCATAGGCGGCCCACCAGGCGCCGTTCGGCATGAGACCATGCTGGAACGTCTCGTGGAGCCCGTCGTAATCGTTGTAGTCCCCGTCGACGGACACCTTGTCTTGAACCATTTGCCAATGATCGCGCGATCCAGGCAACGGCGTCAGCATGAAGAACGACGCCAGGTCCACTCGGATCTGATTGCGCAGATACTCGATGTCGTGGTGGACGGACTCACGCGAATCGAAGGGCAAGCCAACGATGTACCCGACGTGCACGAGGACATCGTGCTGGTGCCACAGCTCCACCATCTGCTCGTATTCTTGCGCACGATTCTGGCGTTTGCCAACGGCCTCGAGATTCTCCGGATTCACGCTCTCCATGCCGATGAAAGCCAGGTAACACCCCGCTTGGGCTGCCTTCTCGACGAAATGTGGGAGCCGGTGTGCCTGCGTGTCCGTCTGCATCATAAACTGGATCTTGATCCCTCGCTTTCGCAAGGCGATAAGCCCGTCGAAGATCTCCTCCCACACGGGATTTCGTGAGAAGTTGTCGTCGGTGAAGAAGTAGAATCGAATCCCACGCGTATAGTTCTCCTCGATAGCCTTCAACACCAAGGCCGAGGGACGGTAGCGCATCTTGTTTCCTTGGACGTTGATGATCGTGCAGAACGAACAGTTGAACGGGCACCCTCGGCTCGTGTCGATCGTGGCGGTGCGCCGCCCAAAGAACCGTCGCTTGAGCTTCCCGTTGACAAGCGGCACGGGCGCGTCGACCAGGTTCGGGAACTCCGTGATGTCGTAAATTGGCTTCATAGAGCTGCTTACGGCGTCCCGCAGCAGCATCGTCATGACTCCCGCCGCTTCGACTTCACCCTTCACCAGCGTGACTCCCTGATCCAGGAGCCGCTGAAGTTCGTGGGAGGGCTTCTCGAAGAGCGCCAACATGCCACTCACGTGGAAACCGCCGACCATGACCTGCACGCCCGCTTCGCGCAATTCCAGCGCAAGGTCCGTAGCCCGCATGAACTGGTTGCTCTGCACGCCCACAAATCCCACCACGACCGTCGTGTTAGGCCGGTAGTTGATCTTCGCGATACGGCGGATCGGCACACGCTGCACCGTGTCGTCGAATGTGTCCACGGTCACCTCGACATCCAGACCCAGGTCGTTCCTCTGCGCCACCCCTTGGGTCAGGCTCTCAAGACAACAAAGTGTGTTAGAAGGCAGTACGCCCCGCGCAAACCGCACGACGTAACCGTCGTCATCGTAGCGTGATGGTCGAATGTATACTACGTGTAAGTGCTTCATGTGCCAATGTCTCCGGAAAGCATCTCCATGTAACCAAGGGGAAAACCTCACCCGGTGCGGCCCGCCGAAAGCGCGGCGGCTGCCAGTCTTCGCGCGCAGCAAGAAACGAGGCCTTTCCCCGCACCACGGCCGCTGTAGTTGATCCTTCGCCGCCGTCCCAGGCGGCGAAGGGGGGGCGCGACAGTATGCTGTCACCATCAAGCGCGCCTATACTGAACCCGGGTCGGGAATGATGCCCTCGCATCACAAGCCGCGGGATATGTGCCCCAACAACACGAGTACCAAAACGACCACGAACACAACGCCCAAAGTGCTGCTGGGACCGTAGCCCCAGTTCCGGCTGTAACGCCACCTCGGCAAACCGCCCAAGACCAACAACATCACTATCATCAACAAGATCAAGCCCATGATGGGCTCCTTTCCTAAGTTGACCGTTGGCGCTGCCCTTCGCCACTGCCTCTCGGCAATCGCGCCCGACCGCGCCCACCTCATCGATGTTATTGTGCCGAACGAACGCAAACACTTGGCAAAGGGCGGGCAAAACTTCGGTCAACTTCCCCGTATTCAGCAGGATACCGGTCACTATTGAGCCGAGAGATCTCCCTGGCCATGGAAGAGGATATCGGCGTCGGTGACTGAAGGATCTCTCCACATGTATCGTTGCGAAAAAGAGCGGTTACCGAACCTTTGGCGCAGCCTCTGCGGAACGTTATCACGGCCAGCGACCCTCGGAATACATCGAGACGGAAGAAAATGCGTGGCCGGCACGCCGATGCACTTGATTCGGTGCTCCTCGGAGAGTTTCAGCGCCCCTCGTAGAGTGCCGTCGCCCCCTATGACAGCCAGTCCTTCGATACCGTGTTTCTCGACTTCCTCGGCGGCCTTGGTCCTGCTAACGGCCTCGTAGAAGGGCTTGCACCGGGCAGTGTCGAGTATGGTTCCTCCCCGGTTGATGACGCCGCTTACGGAACGCGGCCCCATCAGCTCGACGTTGCCATCGACCAATCCCTGGTAGCCACGGTCGATCCCGCAGACCTCGATACCGTGATAGAAGCCCGTGCGGACGACCGCCCGTATAGCCGCATTCATCCCTGGAGAATCGCCCCCACTCGTAAGTACGCCGATTCGTTTCATTGGTTACTACCGTAGGTTCTCCCACTATCGGTTGGACTGCTCTTGACCGAGGCCTTACATATGGACCTGCCTGGATCCGCTATGGAGCCTGCCATTCCCCACAAAACGCAGGCAAAGAATTGACGAAGCTTCGGTAAACACCCCCCCCGTTCAGCCGAGGACCCGTCGCTATTGGCCTAAGATACTCGCCCTGAGTATGGAGGGGAGCATTGGCGTCTGTGAGCCAAGGACCTCTTCACATCAACCGGAGCACAACATCATTGCCAAGCCTTTGCCGTAGCTTTGCCAGGAGTTAATCACAAACAAGTACACTTGGGATATGAAGGTGCAAAAGGATTTGGGACCACGGCCCTCGGCAGATGGAGACAGCGTCGTGAAGAATGATGACCCGGTAGACATCCTGGTCGTGGAGGATAACGACAGCCAGCGCGCATCCATCGTGCTTGCCTTGGAGGACTGTATACCGGATGTCCTCGTCCTTGCCGTTGGGGACGGGCCTGAAGCGCTCGACTTCCTTTTCAGTCGCGGAGCCTGGACGGACCGCGTCGGGGAAGATCCCCCAAAACTGATCCTACTGGACTTGGCGCTACCCGGCTCGGACGGTTTTTCCGTACTTGGCCAGATAAGGTCGCTCGAGCCGCAAGACGCGCTTACACTCGCGCCCATTGTCGTCTTCACGGATTCCCAATCCGCCAGTGACATCAAGGAAAGCTATCGCTGCGGGGCAAATAGCTACATCATCAAGCCTCTGTCTTTCCTTGATTTTCAGGCCGTCGTAGAAACCGTCGGCCAGTACTGGATGATGCATAACCGAACGCCCTCCTAAGCGAAAGGAGCGGAAAAGGTAAAGAATGGCATCGACCAAGTCGTTTACTAAGGAACGAGAAGCCCATAACCTGCAAAGGGAATCTTGGGCAGTGCCTCTCCTGGCGCGGGGACTGGCAGCGACCGCCCAAAGTGAAATCACAACAGAGGTTGGCGGGCAGGTGCTTACGCCCGGCCCCGTTACTAGAATTGATCGGGCGCGTAGCGTGGCTGTCACCAAGTGGAGTCATATGCCATGAAGAACGCAGGGGCGCGAGAGAAGCTCATGAAGCAAGTGGTCTCAATGACCGAAGAGAAAGTGACGGAAATGGTGGCATGGATGCGAAGCAAGGGCGTAGGACGTGCCAGACACGCCAGAAAGAGACGGACGCCTCTGCAGGAGTTCAAGGGGAACTTGGCATCAATGACAGATGCGAACGTGAAGGAAATGCAGGCAGAAACAGGGCAAGAACACCCAGGCTACCTGGCTTCACTCATACACCTGCCCGCCTCGGTGCTCAGTGCGGTGGCAAAGATGGCCGGCTGGCGCCACCCGGAGAAGCCGTCCCGCTGACATCGTCAGCTACCGGAATAGTAAGCATCGCTCCAGTATCGAATCCCATGTCGCAAAGCGTTGAAGAAGTCGGCCGTCAGGGCTTCCGCATGGGAGACCAGAGTCGCCCCGGGACGTGACGGACCCGTCGGTGTTGAGGTGTTGCGGGTCATGCCGCCAATCAGAGTAAAGACCTTCTACGATATCCTCGGTGTGGCCAAAGACGCTTCGCAGGACGACGTACGCAAGACCTGGCTCGCGCTTGCTCGGAAATACCACCTACCTGAGCGACCTCTTTGGCCCCATCTGCGACGGCCTCTCGGAAACCGGTGTGGCAGGCAACGGGTGGCGCAGAAGACGCCGGCCCAGGCGAAAGCAGGATCGGTTCCGCATTCTGTCTCAGTACATCGAGCAGGTCACGGTCGACGAGATCGCCGAGGTGATCGCCGCACGCATACGCGACGAGAGCGTCGCCCCCAAGACGGCAAACCGGTACCGGGAGGTACTGAGCCGCCTGTCTTCTTGGGCGATGGACCAGCGCGGGATCCGCATGCCGGGCGGCCAGAACCCCCGCGGCCAAGGTCGAACGCCAGCGGGAGTCCGCGCCCGAGATCCGGTTCCTGACGAAGAGGCAGATCGCGCAGCAACTCGAGGCGCTTGTCGACCATCCCGTGCTGCAGACGATGGTCGCCGTCTACATCTACGCCGGGCTTCGCCGTGAAGAGGCGCTGTGGCCGCAACTCAACGACTTGGATGTAACGGCCGGCGTGCACGGAGTCATCCGAGTGCACGCAAAGACGGTGGAAGGGGAATTCTGGGAACCCAAGACAAAACGGAATCGCGCCGTCCCCGTAAGCCGGGCCCTCCGGATCTATCTGGACGCCTACGCCTACCGCGTGGTTCCCGGGCGATGGCTCTTCCCCTCGCTGAAGGGGCGCCGGTGGGATGGGGACAATTTCTCCCACGCGCTTCGCGAAGCGAACAAGAAGGCGCGCCTTTCTTGATCCTGCCTCGACTACCGCCATACCTTCGGCAGCCAGCTGGCAATGAAGGACGAGAGCCTGTACAAGGTCTCCGCATTGATGGGCAATTCCCCGGAAACTTGCCGGCGCCACTATGCGGCCCTGCAGCCCGGAACGCTCACGGATGCCGTGGAGTTCGATGACGTGGGCAAACCCGACCTCCGTTGCGGACCTCGCCTAGGCAGACGCAGCGAAGCCCCGCGCGTTCGGTTATCCTGGTCACTGTCGGACGCGAACAGCGCCACCGCTCGGACATCGACCGGCTCCATGGATCGTCAGGATAATCGGTGAGAGAAACTCGGCGATTGCCGAGGTCACTGTGGACAAATCGGGAACGTCAGCGCCTTCCCTGAGCCTTCTTGTGAAGGCGCGCCATTGCACTTGTTTGGCCATGGCGAATTCCGGTGCGAAGGCGGTGATGGATTCAGGCAGCTCAGTTCCGCGTCGGTCGAAGGTTCGTCTGATGGCCTCGGCGAGGTCCTGCCCCTCGAAATCAAAGGACTGCAGGAGCAGCCAAATGTCGAAGAAGTCCTTCATGCGGCTGTTGAGCTCCCCCAAACTCCCCATGGCTTCGAACTTCTCCGCGATTGTGCTTTCGCGGCTGTATCACTGCAATGCTGGGGCAGGTAAGTAAAGCAAGGTCGGCAAGACGATGGGTGTCGGCTCAGGAAAGACTACGTCTCCGAAACCAACGTCGATTTGCGTGTTGATCCTGGCCGATTCCAGCGCGCCCCGGAATCGAATTCGGATTCCCGCGTAGTCGGCATCCTCAGCAATGCGTTCCGCGTGGTAAGTCCTTGTCCATCAATAGGGACGAGTTTTCCGCAACCACAGACGCCTATGCTGGCACCGTGCGCTCTTCCTGTTGTCGCGCTCGATTGATCAGCACCATCAACGTCAATCCTATGGCGCAGACGGTAAAGATGAGGTCGTTAGCTGTTCGTCCGCCCCAAGGGAGCCACGGCCACGGGAAGCCGAAAAAGGCGTGGTTCAGCCAGAAGTACGTCCAGATGGCGAGGAGCAGGGCGTCGCGAACAAATGGGCTCGGCGCATCGCCCAGCCTGGCCTTCCAAGCGCCCGAGACCGCAAGGCCTGTCGCCGCCCCCATGGGTAGGATGAAGAACAACGGCCAGGCAAGACCCAATTTGATAGGATTCCCCCCGCTGTATGCCAGTGTCTGGACGGTCTTCCCGGCGATGGGCAAGAGGGTGATGGGCAGAATCTGGAGATAGGGCCAGAAACGGCCGCGGATACATGCCACGAGCGGGATCAGGCCCATCATGATGCCGAAGTCGTAGAGAGCTTCTGCCCAGGAGCGCTCAGTGAACTGCACGGCAGAAAGCAGGCAGAGGTGTACAACCAAGAGCGCTCCTTCCACACTATAGGCTATAGGTTTGTCATCGGGGTCGGACGTGGTGTCTATCCTTGCCCGGTTGAACCAGAGGCCCAGGCCGAGCACGGCGCCCATGATCGCGCCGAAGGTCGTCTCCATTGTGTTCCACCAAGTGAAGTGATTGGTGAACGGCGCGAGGAAACTCTTCCCAAAGAAGTCAGGATTCCACTGATTTGTGGCCTGAATGGCCTGCCCGAGCGGAAAGCCGATGGCGCCCCCCAGGATACCCCACACCGCCATGTTGCGTGCTAGAGTATCTTTCTTTACGCGGGAGGCATATACCACGGCGGCGATCAGTGCGAAGAGCAATCCTCCCCAGATCTCGGGACGGTATACGTGGTCGGGGTTTTCAAGGAGTTCCGGTTCCCAATACCAATGGTCGGAGAAGTAAAGGAAAGGTAGGCGCATGTTCGCTGGATCGTGGGGGCGGTTGAGAATCGACCAGCCCACCAGCACGGCGAAGAGCATGAGTAGGACCAGCCTCAGTATTTCGAGCGGTCGGTACCGCTTCCCACCAAGCCCCAATCCAAGGAAAAAGCCCGCGAAGCCAATCCAGATGCCGCCCTTGATGGCGAGTCCAATCATGCCCCAGTGGAGTGCCTCCCAGAGCCCAATGAGCGCGCCGTCGTGCGTGAGGCCTACGGTCTGGCCGTAGGTCATGGTGCCACCGAAGCCCATGGCGATAGTACCCAGCGCCACGGCCCGCACCGCCTGCAAGGAGGACTTCCCGTCGGATAACAGGTACACCAACGTGAGACTCACCAGAGCCCCGGCTATCATGGCGCCGCTTTCGTGGCCGTATTGGCCGCGGATCCCCCAGCCCATGCCCCCGGCCATGGCGCCAAACAGGACCGGCTGCCACCAGGAGACTTTGTTCCTCGGATGATCACTCATCGCGTTCTAGCCTCCTTTGGCCGCTAAACTTCGCGGTACGTGCCACGGTCATAAGCGAGCTGCAGCGCTGCACCGGGGGGTGTGGGAAGAGCTGTCCGCAACCAGCTTTCGGAAATGGGGTCGAACCGACCGTACAACTGTTTGCCCCCCACCTGAAACGCCACCTCGCGATGTGTGCCGAGCAGGTCAGCGTCCCACTCATCCGTGAGAGTGGACGCTTTCATGTCTCGCACAAACCGCTCCAGATCCGCAGAGGTAGGTGCATAGCGAAGCTCAGCCCCTATCGTGGCGGCATAGCGCCGGTACTCAAGCGCGGAGAGTTCGCGTTCCTCGGTATACGCCACAAGCCTGAGTCCGACCAGCAGGTGGTCGCGGCTGCGCTCCACGATTAGTCGCGGCGTTGTCAGTTCCGCGTCGCATACGGCGAAGCGCAGTCCCATGCCGACGTTCCCGCTCCGTACGACAACCGGCTGCCCCGGGGCACCCTCGTATTCATCCACCGGAGTGCCATCCACCAGAACGGCGTCGACAGTGTCGAGCCGCGGGAAGGCCATAAATATCTCGAGACTGTGCACCCACCAGCGCTCGCGGCCCCTGGGGACATAGAGGATCAGGGCCGTTGGTCCGCTCTGTAGCGCAAATGGACGCCCGCCATCCGGCCAGAGTTTAGCGCCCATGGATTGGTCGGACCCGGTGTGGTAGTTCCTGAAGACATGCGTCTCTTTGCCGGGGCGCTGCCCATTCTGAACGAAGCGGGTAAACGCCTGGCCCAGATCACGCAATTTCTCGATGGGCTTGCCCGTGCGTGTCCACTGCGCCACGTAGGTCCCGTTCTGCATGGCATGCAGGTGGCTTCGCGTAGCCGAGCCCACGGCCAGATTCTCATCCATCCATGTGGTGAGTTCGGCGATTCCGCCCGGCACCCAGGTCAGGTGCTCTTCGGATCCCATGCGAACCATGACCTGCTCCGCAGCCGACGTGATGGTAAGCGGAAACCGTTTGCGCTGGGCGATGTGGCTCACGTCAAAGGGCAGGTTCTGGACCAGGAAAGGAAGAATGGCCCCGAACAGGTAGTCATGGGCGTGCTCATAAGGATACGCCACGCGGTCATCGTAGAAGGCCCCCCACGCAATGTCCGCAAGGATGGGGATGGTGCCCGAGGCGCCTACGAGGCTGTCCTGGTATGCCCGTGCCCAAGGACCGCAGAGCTGCTTGAGACGCGGATGCCACCGCAAGGCGAGACTCTCCCAGAGGTACTGTTCGAGCGGCAGCGAATGGGCGCATATGGAAGGCTCGTTGGTCAGACTCATTGTCCGAAGATGGATGAGCGTCAAGGCTTCGTAAGTTGGGCTGTTGAACTCGGGATGTGACCCATGTGCCTCGACGAGGTCGGTCAGCTTTTCCAGCGCCCGGACGCACGGCTTCAGGTATCCCGGCTCCCGGCAGACATGGGCGCCTGCAATGCGGCGCGCCCACGTGCCCAAGGGGATGTTGATGTTGCGGCCTGCAATGACGTCCTCGCCACCACTCCCTAGGCCACTTCGAACATCCTTTTCCAGTGCCGCCAGCGTGTCCGGGCTGAAGAGAGGGGATGCCTCCGTCAGAAGCAAAAGACTTGTTCCCGCGGACGGAGTGCCAACATGCGCGAGAATGTGCTCGCCCTGAGCGATCCGCTCAGGCGAGCCATCCAGCAGACACGCCACGGCGAAGAAGAAACAGGAACGCCCGTCAACATTCAGCCACTCGTCGCCGAGTATGAGGCCGGATTCCTTGTCCTGATACCGGTCGCCGTAGGCCAGGGCGACGTTCACGGCCCGGCGCGCCGCGGGAGAGAGTATCGGCGCCCGGGCGCCCTGCGGCCATTCAACAACGGCCCTCTTCTTGGCGGACTTCACGCGCCGTCGGGGCGATGCTGAAGCAATCCGTGACGTTGCGGCGCCTGCGGCCCCAGCCTTCATAAACGAACGCCTCGTAATTCTCCTAGGTCCCATGGGGAAGGCCTCGTCGCATAGTCCTCTGCCAGACGCATCCTCGATCGCCAACTTGGAGCGCCTCTCGGCGCTGATAAGCTTCCGAGCAAGCATTTGCCCAAGGCGCCTTGCTACGCTATCATCATTTGACCGTCGAACGCCAATCGACGAACGACGTTCCGAATCTTGCGACGAAGAAGGAGGCGGCGTTGCCTTTGTCGAACAACCGGAGTTCGCTAGTATCCATCTTCATGACGGGTCTGCTGCTTCTTGTTACGGCGCAATGTTCGGAGAAGCCGAAGGGCCCTGCCCACGTGCAGTTGTGGCAATTCGGCGGCGTGCCTGGCTATCGGGAGTGGATTCGCGAAGCCGTCGAGGACTTCAATGCCGCTCATGATGATATCCTGATCGAATTGGAGACGCGCGACTGGGACGCGCAGCGCGAATGTCTGATCAGCACGACCATTGTGGGCGAGGGCCCCGACATCGTCATGCTCCACCACAAGTACGCCGTGGAATTCGGGGATGTCGGCGGGCTGCTTGCGCTGGAGACCTTCGCGGACTTTGAGGAAATCGCCCCCCGTTTTCTCCCGAACGCGCTTGCACAGGTGGCATTTGAAGGCAAGCACTATGGTATCCCGCTGCTCATGTTGCCGTATGTCCTGGCGGTGAACAAGGAACTTCTCGACAGAAGCGGATTGAGGCCGCCCGAAACCTGGGGCGATTTGCTGGTGATGGGCCCCATCCTGAAGGAGAGAGGTCTATACGCGTTCACCATGCCGGGCGGGGCGAATTTGGACACGGCCTATCGTTTCCTGCCGTTGCTCTACAAGGCCGGGGGCCGCGTTTTGAATGCGGACTGGACGGCAGCGGCCTTCAACGGGCCGGCCGGCGTAGCCGCGCTGGAATTGCTGCAGAAGCTGGAGGAGCAAGGTTTTATGCCCGCTGCCAGCGCCGCCTACAAGTTTGACGAGAACGCGGCGCTTTGGGCCTCGGAAAAGGCGGCCATCTCAATCGAGGGGCCGTGGTGGCAGGATGTCGTGGCGGACAACTACGATTTCGACGTCCAGAAGCTGGAGCTTGCTCCCGTACCGGGGCCGGGAGAGCCCCTTGAAGAGAATCCTCCGGGCACGTTGCTTGACGTGGTGATGGTGTCGATTACCGGATACACCGACGTACCGCAGGAGGCGTGGGAAGTGCTCAAGGCCCTGTACGTATACCATCCCGTATGGCAAAAGCCCGACCCGGCGATGGGCGGACTCCCCACGCAGGAGGCCGCATTCGCGCCAGGCCGCGAATCGCGTTATGTGAGCCTCGATGTACTCGCGTCCGAGGCCCGCGTCGGGATTGGCTGGCCGGGTCATCCGGCCATCACGGAGATCCAACGTCACATGGCCGATGCCGTTAACAGGTTACTGAGCGGACAAAGCGAAGCGAAAGCCGCACTGGATGCGGCTGCCGAACAAGTGAACGAACTGTTGAGCGACTATTGAGCATCATGAGCGACGCGAGACGACGACCGAGGCTCCCCCGTTTATTGCCATACTTGTTGCTGGCCCCCGCGTTGCTCGTCTTGTCCATCGTGATTCTGTATCCCATGGCGGACAACGCCGTCATGAGCCTGCAGCGGGTCAGGCTTCTCAAAGGCGGCAGCGGCGAGTTCGTCGGCGCGGCCAACTTCGCCAGGCTCTTGCGAAGCTCCACGTTTCGATCAAGTATCCTCTGTTCAGCGAGGTTCCTTGTCTTCTCTTTGCCCCCCGCTCTCGTGCTTGGTCTTGGCCTGGCGCTTGTGCTCAACGAGATACGCAGATACCGGCCCGTGCTAATGGCCTGTCTTCTGATTCCGTGGGCCATTTCGCCGGTCGTCACGGGATACATGTGGCGCTGGTTGTTTCACGACAGTTTTGGCCTGGTCAACCACGGCCTTACAAGCATGGGTCTAATCGACGAGAACGTCCCGTGGCTGGCGAGGCCCGAAACCGCCATGGCAGCGGTTGTGGTGGCGAACGTCTGGCGGTTTATGCCTTACATAACGATCATGCTTCTCGCCGGACTGCAAGGCATTCCAAAGGATCTCTACGAGGCGGCCCTCGTGGACGGGGCAAGACTCGTGCAACGTTTCTGGCACGTTACTCTGCCGCAACTGCGGCACGTGATAGCCGTTGTGGTCTTGTTCGCCACGATATGGATGGCAAACGAGTTTCCTCTCATTTTCATCATGACGGAGGGCGGGCCGGCGAAGGCTACGCAGGTGCTCCCGATAACCGTGTACCAAATCGCCTTCGAACACTTGCGATTGGGGCGAGGCGCGGCATCCGCCATGATCCTGCTGGCCTTCCTGCTCCTGGCGAGCCTGCTCTTTATGCGATTGATGTTTCGGGAAGACAGGGAACGTCATGATGCCTAGCACACGCCTCGGTATAAGGACGACCCTTACCTACGCTTTGGGCATTACAGCCATCGGCTTGCTCGTGCTCCCGCTCGCGTGGGTCGTCACGACCTCGGTACGCCCCCTTTCCGAAGTGACGCGGACGCCTCCGGCTTTGCTGCCGGAGACGTTCACCTTCGATGCGTACATCACCCTATGGCGGGAAGCGCCTTTCGGGAAGTATTTCGCGAACAGCGCCGTCGTCGCGCTAGCCACCTCGGCGCTCGCGCTGGCCTTCAGCGCGGGGGCTGCTTACAGCTTCGCCCGATTCCGGTTTCGTGGTGCCAGGCCCATTCTCATGGTGGTCGTCGCCTCTCAGATGATGCCGGGCAGCTCGATTCTCATCCCGCTCTTTCAAGTGGTTCGCACACTCAACCTGCTTGACACACGCTCCGGGCTGGTGCTGGTGTACACGGGTTTCGCCATTCCGTTCTGCACGTGGCTGCTTTTTGGCTATTTTCGTTCCATTCCCGGAGAACTCGAAGAGGCGGCACTCATTGACGGCTGCAATCGCGTGCAGGTGCTCTATCACGTCGTGCTCCCGTTGGCCGCGCCTGCCGTGATCGCCGTTGGCACCTTCGCCTTCTTGGTGTCCTGGAACGAGTTCCTCTTTGCCTTCGTCCTGGGGCGGGACAACGCGATCACGCTGCCTGTGGGACTACGAGCGGCCTTCCTGGGGCAATATGTCAACAAGTACGACCAGCTCTTCGCGGCGTCGATCATCTTCAGCATTCCACCAGTCGCTTTATTTGTCGCGCTCCAGAAGCATTTTGTGCAGGGCCTGACCTCGGGCGCGGTCAAGGGCTAAAGGGCGGCCGCGACCGCATGTGTCGTCCGGAGCCGCATGCGCCTATGGTGAAGCGGAAGACGCTATTGCCTCAAGAGACGCTCGTATTCCTGACGGATTCTCTGGCGATAGGCCATGAACTCCTCGTAGGGGAAGTCGTATTCGGCGGCTTCCCGGGTGGCGCCCGTCAGCACTCGACCGGCGACGTAAGCGATGGCCCCATCGATTGCGGACAATGCCTGGGAGTCGCCTTTCTCCTTAGCAAGGTCACGCAGATCGCTAACGATATTGAAGTCTTCGATGCCGTCGCGTTGTGCTTCCCAGCGCCGGCTTGTCACGAGGTCACGGGAGTCCATGTGGACGCCGCCGTAAGCGGGGCCGCCCATGTCGCCGGTGGAGAACAGGTCGCTGACGTGATAGGCATACCAGCCACCGCCCTCGATGCCCCAGTAGAGGGCGAGCCAAGGCTGGGAGCGGTAGAAGCCAAGTGGCCGGAGCGTCCGCGGGCCGCCCGGCGGGGTGTACATGGTGATGCGCTTGCCACCGCGGCGCATGACGTCGATGGCTTCCTGGCCCCAGAACTCGAGGACCTCCATGCCCGGCTGCCACACATCAGTGACTTCGGCCATTTCACGTAGCATCTCGATGGTAAAGGCTCCCCAGGGATTTGCGTAGTTCTGGATTCTGGGATCGACGAGCTTATTCCGGCGGGCCTTTGCCATGAAACTCGTAATTTCACCCTTCAATCCCGGTTCGTCCTCGGGATAGAACATGAAGTCCTCGTACTCAAAGCCCAGTTTGGCAAGGTGTGCGACCATGCGCTTCGCGTAGGCCCGTTGCCCTTTCAGCCGCAGTGCATCCGTGACGTCCACCCCTGCGGGGAACGACGGCGTAGGTATTTCCTGATTGCCATAGAAGAGGATTTCAGGCTGCTTGATCCGCTTGATGATGGCATCGTGGGCGCTCCAGTCCAGCGCGCCGAGAATCTCTCCTCTAGCGTTTGCCTGAGCCGGCGGCAGCGGCAGATTCTGCCACATCGTCACAAGGTGTTCGTTCATGTCCTCGATCGTCCTGTCGGATGGGCCGGTCCAGTAGCATGCCAGGAAACGGCTCTTCTCAGGACATCGCACCGGCGAGACGTCAAGATTTATCGTCATCGGGACGCTGTCCGTGAATTCGTCAAGCGTGCGAACGAGCCAGTGGAGTTCGTAGGCCCCGGCGGGAAGCTGGTGGGTGCTTACGTTCAGCCAGAGCTGCCGCACCTCCCCAGGGGCTAGATTGATGACCTTGCCTTCTCCCAATCGCGGCAGCAAGTCGGGCACGGTTTCACGACCGGCGGGCAGCGCCACGGCAGTGTGAAACCGTACGACGTCCACCACGCTGGGAAGCTTCACCTCATCGTTCTCCGTGGCGGCCTTAATCGTTCCGGATTCGACGCGCAACTGCAGCGGGCGCGGCGTGAGATTCACCATGTTGACACAAAGCGACTCCCATTCGTTGCCAAACGCCCAGGTATCTGCGACAAGCGCACCTCCTACGTCCGGCAATGCGTCAAGTGGGTCAGCATTGTCCCAAGGGTCCTTGTCTTGCCACATAATGAAACTGGACCTGTGTTCGGCTCTCACCTCGGCGAGCGTGAGCGCTGCCAAGTTGCGACTCCGCTCAAGCAGGGCCATGTAAGCATCCGCGTCGGCAAGGAGCTTCTCCTGACTGGCGGGGCTGAGTCCAGAGCAGGTCTTTATTCTGGCCGACAGCAACTCGAACGCCGTGTTGACTTCGGCGCCAAGCTGGGCCACGAACATGGCCGACTCGAGCCCCTCTCGGACGAGCTGTCTGCGGACGCCGTCGAGTCCCGCGCTCGTATTGGCGCGCGCCTTCGCGACCTCACGAATGACGTTGCCGACCCGGGTGGTCTTCTTCTCTTCACCAAGCGTCTTGCCGGTATCGAGATCTATGAGCCGTAAGGCAAGGGCGTACTTGCCAGGGGCCGGCACAGGCAAATTGAAAGCCGCGTTGTCCTCTCCTCCTCTAAGGAATCGCACCTCCATACGACGAATGCCGTCGGGCTGAATGCACTCAAACTCGACGGATTCGCGCGGGCCCGCGGGCCGCGGGAGAAGAGCTTCGAACGCGTTGTTTCCGAAGCGCAGGCGAAGGCCCTCGGGTGGGAACAACGTGATTTCGGCTCCTACCTTAGGTGTTGGCGCTGTTGTAGGCCCAATCTGCGCTGGATACCGTGCATCACGTCGTGAGCCCAGGAATACGGCATCCTTTGTCGCCGGCCCGCCGAAACTGAAAGCCGTTAGCCGGCCATTGGCTGACACGATGAGCACCTCAAGCACCCCGTCGCCGTCGATGTCACATACAGCGGGGCCGGGAAGGCCCGGGGCGTGCAGATAGCCGCCGAGCAATTCCCCAGTGTCCGCATCCAGCACATACCAACTTGCGCCATTGCCGTCCAGGGATGTGGCCCGCACCGCGGCGACAATTTCCGCGCGGCCGTCGCCGTCCAGGTCCGCCACTGCCGGTGGCCAATAGACGCCACGCCCGCTCACCCGGTTATGCCAGGCTAGCGATCCGTCGGCACGATGGGCATGGATGTTGCCGCCCTTGTCGCACGCCAGGATCCCCCCGGTACCATCGGAAAACCGCACGGGCTTGCACCCAAGATAGGCCTTGCCTACGGTGAGGCCTGTCCACAAGAGTCTACCGTCCTTGCCATCAACACATACCAGCCCTTTCCTCGGCGAGAGCATAGAGGACATACTGTATACTTCCGCGCACCCGTCTTGATCGGCGTCGGCAATAAGTACCGGCGTGCGGTTCATCTGGTGTGGCGGCACGATGCTGTCCCAAACTAGGTGGCCGAATCGGTCAAGGGCGATCAGATGATGGGTGGCCGTACCGTAAACGACCTCCGCGTGGCCGTCATTGTTGATGTCGCCAATGGCCGCCGTCGAAAGCTCGGCGGCAATACACTTGTCCACCGTATGTACGCGAGTACGCCAAAGCACGCTACCATCCGAATCGAGGCAAGTGACCCAGCCGAACTTCGTCGTGGCCACGACCTCGTCCAGTCCGTCGCCATCCACGTCACCCGCAGTGACGAACTCGTATTGGCCCATCGGCTGTCCCAGATCGGTTTCCCAGAGCATCGCGTTGGATCCCACATCGTATCCGAAGACGATGCCTTTCTTGTGGGCCAGCACAAGTTCCTCCCCCTGGTCCCCGTCCAACTCCACTGGCGGCGGCATAATCTCCCCGCCGCGCCCTTCCTCGGGACCGAATTCAAGGCGCAAGACCACCTTGCCTGCCCCGTTCACGCGGACAAGGCGGCCTCCCGTGGCGACAATGACGCTGTCCGGGGCCGCGCTGGGATAGGGCGTCGGTGAGCCGGCCAGTCCGGTGCCCAATTCGACGGACCATTCCTGAGCGGGTTCTGGCATGGCGAATGCCAAATCACAGAGGCCCACCGCGAGCAAAATCCAAGACACCATGATGAGGCGTAGATGTGCTGTTTTCACGCCATATCCTCCCTATGTGCAACGGAGCACCTTTTTCAGGCCCACAAAGGGCAACGCGGCTACTCTACGGGACCTCTTTGCACCGACGATAGTCCGACAGTTCTTCAAGATCAAGGGCAGCGGGAGGCGCCGCCTGTCACTGACGCGTGAAAAACCTCTGACTCAAGTTCCATTATTTGTGCCACTCTCTGTGGCAGTCGCGGACGTGGAAGTGGCTCTCGAACTGAAGGTACGCCGGAAGGCTCTCGGAATTGCTCACAAATTGGTACTCAGAAAGCGGTGAACATGGGAAGTATGGACAGGTAGTGGCGAACGGGGCGATCCCGTTGCGTTGTCATAAGTTATAGATATTCCAAGGAGTTAGAACATTGGGCTCGGGAGGGCTCATATAAGGTCGCAGGTTCGGATCCTGCCCCCGCTAGGTAGCAACGCGCTAGAGCCGCAGGAAGATCTTCCGGTTGTAGAGAAACCGGACAACTGCGAGCGTAAGCGCGAGGGAAACGGTTGTAGAGAGGAGATAGCCGACTCGTTCGCCGGCAAACGTCTTGATATCACCGCCTACAAAGCGCTCGGCCAACTGGTTGAAATCAAGGATGTTCTTGGCCATGTAGATGGTGAGCGGATTCGCTCCGATCCAGAGCAGAGGCAACGTCCATCGCCTAATGCGCCAAACGTCGATGATGAGATAGAAAACGCCTAGAAGCACGAAGCTGTAGCCGCCCGCGACGAGCACATAGGACGAGGTCCAGATCTTCTTGATAACGGGGAACTGAATTCCCCAAAGAAACCCGGCAATCACCATCAGCGCTCCGCCGCCCACAAGATAAAGGACCTTCCTGGACGGCGTCAGGCTCTCCTTTCCAAGCAGCAAGGCCGCGAGCACACCGAGTAGGCAAGTGGCTATCGCGGGGAGCGTGCTCAAGAGCCCTTCGGGGTCCCAGTCGCCGTTATGCTTATGGCCCGGGAGCCACTGCTTGTCGATGTAGTTGGCCCAATTCTGGCCCTCGTCGAATGAAGCGGCGCCGAGGCCGGGCACCGGTACAAACGACAAGAGCGCCCAATAGCCCAGCAGCAGGATCACGCATACCGCGACGAGCCCCTTAGGCTTCAGATGGATGAACAGGATGCCTCCGGCGAAATAGCACAGCGCCAACCTTTGCAGGACGCCGAGCAGCCGGATGTCCGGCCACCGGTGCCTAAGACCGCCGTAGTAGAAGACGCCCATCAGAAACAGGAGCACGGTGCGACGCAACAGGCGCTTGTAGGCGGACCAGCGGCCCTCCCGTTCTAAGCGCTTGCTCAAAGAGAAAACCAGCGACATCCCCACCAGAAACACAAACAGAGGGAAAATAAGATCAAAGAACCGAAAGCCTTCCCAGTCGGCATGCTCCCACTGCGGGACGATCACGTCGCGCAGGGGAGCCGGGCAAAGCCGCCCCACGGCAAGAGCCACGCCCGTCCCCCCGATAAGCCAAAGCATATCGAATCCGCGGAGAACGTCAACGGACACCACCCGTTCGGATGGGCGTCTTTGAGTACGGGCCTCATTTGAACTCTGCGCAGCGTCTTCCGGCATAGTGTCTATTATTCCTATGATGGCCTGCATCGCTCGTTAAGAACGGAGAGAGGACGTTTTCCAAACGGCAGGACTTCTGTGATTCACATCTATTCGTACGCGTTGCGACCATTGAACTTACATCACCCGCCGAGCACGCTTCAATGATGCTCAGAATAAGCGAAAACAGCTTCGGATGACCGCCTCAAGAGCTCAGAATCATCACCTGTTGGGCGGCTGAGAATCTTGTTGAGGGGTGCGGACTTGTATGTGCGACGTCACCATTGTGACCTTGACGATGACCTTACCTGAGTTAAGCAGAAAGGGGACATTGATTCAAGCATCCGGAATCAGGAGCGGTGTGAATCTCTGTTGCTAGCGGATGCAAGGTGTCGAGAAGGCGGGAGACATCTACATGGACTCGCCGGAAGGAAGGGCGGTTCAAGCTGCCAACGAAGGCAAAGTGATCGCCATTCTCCATGTCGTCGGCCTCCACCATCACTACGACGGGACAGCGTCATGCGCCCTGACAACAACGGCGGACTAGTTTTCGGGACTAACAGCCTCAGATCCCGCGAGATCACTTTGCGCTCTCGGGACTTCCGGCCCACTGGGGAAACGCGGCGAGGGCATCCATGTAGTTGTGCAGCTTGTCCGTGTGGGCGTCTTCCTGCCATCCACCGGGCGTGTCGTGCCGGGTGGTGTCGCTCGGGCAGCCGTTGTCGCCCGTGGTGTACAGGCCGTAGCTGAGCGTTTCCCTCGCCCAGCGGGCATAGCGCTCCGAGCCCGTGGCCGCCGCGTACATGCTCAACACACCGCCGTAGTTGGCAAGGATGCCGCCCCAGGGATTCGTGTCGTCGTCCTGTTCGCCGCAGATGACGACGCCGTCCCGCACGGACGCGAAGTTCAGGTGCACAAATCGCATGAGCGTGTCCGTGTGCGCGCGCCAGTCGGGGTCGATAGCCTCCCGCTCATCGAGGAGATACCGCGCCAGATTCAGCGGCGCCCACGCATTGCGGTTGTTCTCCAGCGCATAGTCCTCGAAGAACTGCGCCCAGAGTTTGCCGTCTCCCTGGGCGCTTGGGATCTGGCG
Source organism: Candidatus Hydrogenedentota bacterium (assembly GCA_963674865.2). Taxonomy (GTDB): domain Bacteria; phylum Hydrogenedentota; class Hydrogenedentia; order Hydrogenedentales; family SLHB01. Next base: position 260,258 of record CAXXYE010000008.1, on the reverse strand, counting down.
CTCGACGATCCACGCCCACAGTTGCGCGCGCGGCTCGCGGAATTCGTCATGCCCGCTCTCGATCAGCGCGTCGAACAGCCGCAGGATGTAGGACATATTGCTGGACACCTCGCCGCGCCCCTCGCCGGTGCGGTAGTCGACGCGAAAAGGCCACGGCGACTTCGCTGCGTCGCCGGGGCGGATGTGCCTCGCAAGGACGCGCGCGTTCTGGAGCGCCTGCTCGAGGTACTTGGGGGCCTGCGTTTCCTCGTAGAGCACCATCAGCGCATAGCCCGCAATGCCCCCCTTGTCGGGCTCGACTTCATAGGGTTTGTCGCCCTGCGAGCCGCAGTCCGGCGGCTGAGGAAACATCAACGCCCGGCCCGTCGAGCGCGTGAACCGCGCGTATTCGCCCTCGTCAGGCGTGACGCACTCCTTCACGAGATAATCGCCCATGGCCCGGGCGCACGCGAGCACCTTGGCGTTCGAGCGGGCCTTGTAGCGGTAGTACTTCACGTACGAGATGATGCCCATCCCGTTCTGCGTGGCGGGAATGAAGGTTTTCCGGTTGCGGTAGAGGCCGCAATCCGCGTCCATGAACGTCATGCACACGAACTTCGGATACCCGTTCTCGATGGGGCATGCGAGGTACCACTTCATCTCCCGCTCAAGGGCGTCTTCCCAGGTTGTCCACGGCAGCAGGTTTCCGTCGGCCCCGAACCGGGCCTCGTGAAAGCAGATGCGCTTGGTGAAGAGCGGTTCGAGAGGCCGCATTTCCCGCTGCAACGCCTTCACGAATCCCTCTTCATCGCCGCGCGCGAAGGCGTCTCCCGCCATCGCCGTGCGCACCACGGCATCGATCTTGGCGTCCCAATACGCGCGGCGTTCCCCACTTTCGCGGGCGGACCTCTTGGCGTTGAACAGGCGTAAGGCCAATCGCTGCAAGTCCTTCTGGAAATCCTCCAGGCCGCTGAAGTCCACGTGGGCGTCGAGGAGTTCGCCCCAGACATCATCGTTCACGGCGCGAACGGCGATGACGAAGGTTTGCCCCGGCTGCGTGTCGGTGGCCAGTTTGAATCGCCCGTTCGACGTGGTGAAGCTTCCCAGGGCTTCGCCGTTGACGTACACCTCGCCACCGTCGTCGATGAATAGGTGGAGCGTCAGGTCCCGGCCCGCGATGCGGAATCCCCCAATCCGCTCCGGTATCACCACCTTCGTGCGAAACCACAGGTTGGTGTTCGGAATATCGCACCCATAGCCGACGTACTCGACGGGCCAATCCGAATCGTCGAGATCGGGCGCTTCGCCGCCGGGCTCGCCGCCCATTTGGAACTTCATCTGCCCCACGCCGCCGTAGGCCAAGAGGTTGAGCGTTTCGAGGGGATCGGGCGCCGGCGCCCGCTTCTTCCAGGCACGTACATACTCGATGCTGTATGTTGAGGGGAGGTCCTCATCCTTCGGGAGGCCGAACCAGTCAGGCATGGTTTCGGTGTCGAAATTCAGATACAGAGGCTGGCGCCAATTCGTGTTCGGCCCGCTTCGCACGAGGACGCCGTCGAAGTAATACTTGATCTCCTTCTCGTCCCATTCCACGCCGTACACATGGTACGCGTCGGCAAGATCCTCAGGCGCCTCGAACACGCCGCCAACCTGCCAGTGCTCCTTGCTGGTTGGTGTGTGGAACTCGTGGAGATTCATATTCATCTTGCGCTCGTATCCGGCGGCTCCCCCACCGATCTCGTAGACGTCGATCTCCGTCCACCAGTCCTTGGTGGAGTTGTAGAACCAGAATGCGCTGCTCCCGTCCGAGCGCATGGGCTTGGCCGCCACCTCGAAATAGCCGTAGAGCACCGTGTCTTTGCTCTTCACGGCGGCGGCGGTATAGGTGTGATAACCCCGCTCCTTGGGCATCTCGGGGACTTCCTGCTTCTGCATAGTCAATTGAAGTTTGCCGTCGCGAACCGCGATGTTTCCGGGGTAGAAGAATCCCGGCTGCCGGCCCTGCCAGTCGGGATTGTGGTCCCACCACTTCTTAGGGTCGAGGCTATCCCCCTCGAACTCATCCGTCATCGGTGGGTAGGCCACCCAATCGCCGCGGTTTCCCTGATCGGACAGAGGATAAGCGTCCGTGATCCGCTTCGGGGCGAGCTTGCGGATATCGGGCTGGTAATCCTGATAGACGGGACGATCGGGCTGTGCGGAGCCGTTCGTGTCGTCGTCCGAAAACGAGAGCCCCGACAAGGCGAGAATCGCCAGCGCTAGGACTACAGAAGTCCTCTTGACAGTTGCACGCCTATCGCCCGCCTTGGATGGCCTCATTGGAGAATCCCCATTGTCGAGCCGACTGTCAGCTTCACGGAGAGAGCATCCACCAATCTACGGGCATATTTCGAGGGATTCAAGACGATCGCGGCGGATGGCGAAGAGGGCTGGCATGTCTTACTCGCTGGAATTCCAGCCACTGGGGCGTCAGTTCATCAGCGTTATCAGGCAGTCGATGATCTCACCGCCCCGTACCAAGGCAATCTCCTCTCGTCCAAACATCTGTTCCCAAGTCTCCGGGGGGCTGGTAAATGCCCAGAGTTCATCCCCTTCCTCAATCTGCCCGCGAAACTCACCCCATTCTTGCCTTCGCGGGTGTCTTCTTTCTGGAGTTGGGTATCATGTCCGCCGTGACTCCTCAGGATCGCTCGCAAGGCGCGCAAGCGCCGACAACCTATGCATTTGTGTCTCGACTAGGGTGGGGTGCTCCAATCTGGTTCCGGTCATGTAACTGTTGGGAGGAGTCTGTAGAACAGCAACCGGCTGGTTCGTGGGGTATCGATGGCGATCGCCTTCCCTCCCAGCATCAATTCATGCCCGGATGCCTGTGATGTCTCTCCGCTGTCGGCGTCTTCGAAGACGTACTCGCCCGTCGACACAAGGCCGCGAAGCTGGAAGCTGGCGTGGGTCACGGGGCTTTCGGCCCGGCGGAACGCAACCACCGCACCTTCCTGGCTGCCGGGATCGAGCAGTTGATAGGCCATCCATGCCTCGGGATCGATGATGCAGGGAGTCAGGGGATAGAAATCGCCGAGGAAATAGGGACGCACCCGCTTCGCTTCGCCGATCATCTTGCGGAACCAGTCCCAAGGGAAATCGGGCTCCTGGCAGGGGGCAAGGCCAAACTCCTCGACGTTCAGCACGAGGCCCGCCGAGAACGCAGACCGCGCCTGATAAGTGTCCCCGGGTTTGGTGTAGGGGCTGATGGCGTTCAAAGGCAACCAGAGGTTTAGTCCCGCGCCATGGACCTGCGACGCGTCCGGATTCATGAACGGGAAACAGTTGTAGTCGGTTCGCCACAACGCGACACTGCGGCTAACGGCCTCCAGATCAAGCCGTCGCCCACCGCTGGCGCAGTTGTCGATGAGCAGCCCCGGGTGACGGCGGCGCAGCTCGTCCCAAAAGGCATAGAGCCCCTCGACGAACCGCATTTCCGCGAGCCCTTCGCGCCCAGACTCGTCCGCGTTGGCCCAGTACGGAGCCGGATCGACGTTGAAGTCTTCCCGATAGCAGCTGATGCCGTTCTCCGAGATGAGCGACGACACGGTGTCCACGACCCATTGCCAGGCCTCGGGATGGCCTAGGTTCAGGAGCAGGTAGTCGTTCGGCTTGGGCTCTCCCTCGGTGCGCCGCAGGAACCATTCCGGATGCTCAAGCGTAACGGGGGTGCCGTATTTGGCCCGTTCAGGTTCGAACCACAGAAGAAACTTCATGCCGGCCCGGCGGGCGGCATCGCTCACGGGCTTCAGCCCGTCGGGGTGGTAGTTCCGGTTGACCCGCCAGTCGCCCGTGGTCCCCCAGTCACCTTCAAAGACATTGGGACATGGCTTGGTTGATGTTCCATACCAGCCGGCGTCGACCCAGTAATAGTCATAGGACAAACCGTGCATCTCGATGGCCTGGATCGCGGCGAGATGTCCCGGTGTCGGCGTGCCGCCCCAGGAGCCGTTGCAGATGGGCATCTCTGCGGGCTTGCCGTCGACCTTCGGCCGGTGGTGTTTCAACACAAACTGCCGCAACACATTGTGAGCATGAAGGGGCGAGCCCTGCCAATACATTAGCAGCACGCGCGGCGAACGAATGGCCTCCCCCGGCCGGAGCTTCAACGAAAGGTGTTCCATACCGGCCGAGATCTCGGTCTTCCCCTTACCGTCATGGGCGAACTCCGCAAACCACTGGCCGCTCCAGCCCACCCCGCAGAGGATGCCGTCGTTGCCCGTGCGTAGGTTAAAAAAGGGCAGCCAAGTGGCCGACGGACGGCTGTCGGCCACCAGGGACGGCGGAGAGCCGTTCCGGACTTTTCGGAACGCGGTGTTGGCGGAGGAATCCATGCGCACCGTCCGTGAAGCATTCCACATGGACTGACGAAGCTCGTCGCGCACGTATTGGAAGTCATCATGGCGCCCGTCGCCGCCGAGGGCACGCCGTAGTTCAGGCGTCTCGCCCTCCCTGTCGCATTTCCAAAAGACGTCCAGCGCCTTGAAATTCGCCACTGGGGCCGTCTCCGCCCGGCTCTCACAGGCCACCCGGATGACCCATTCAAGTGCCGGAAAGTCGCTGAATTCCGTCAGTTCCATGGTGCAGGAAAGGCCGCTCTTCGGATCGCGCCAACGCAGGTGATGGAGCCGTGTCCCGCCCTGCCATTCGCCACTGTCGCAGTTGGCGTTCCCAACTTCCAGCCAATCGCGGCTGGAAACGGCGCCGCAGGTGAAGCTAAAGGGCACGTTCGTGGAATGGCGTTCAGGTTCCTCCCCAATGGATGCGCCAGAGGAGCGGGCCTTCGCGCCCGTGAGAAGGCCGGCCCAAGCACGGATCACCGCCATTTCTGCCGGTTGGACTTGAGATGAGTCAATGCAGGTGCCCATACGCCTCCCTCTTTCTAGCGGACAATACTTGGCCCGCTCCATATAACGACCTAGCTGAATTGCCTCGGACCTCGTCCATCGTACTGCGAGACCCCCTCCAGCACGTTGTGATTGCCAACGAGACTGGGAATAGGTGAGGAGCCTACGCCGTCAGAAGTAGATGACGGTGGAGAGGTAGAGCTGATGTTGTTCGACGTCTTCGTGGAAGCCGCGTTCAAAGGGGACATTGTTGGCGAAGATATCGCGGCGGACGTCGTTGCCCCAGCGGTACTGGTAGGCGGCGTCGAGGTTGACGCGGTTGGCGATGAGCAGGCCGAGGCCGAGGGATACGCCATAGTAGTCGTCCACACTGCCGTCGCCTTGGGTGATGCCCCACCATCCGTCTTTCCGGCCGCTGGCGGGCTCGGGATCGTAGAACAGGCCCGCGCGGACGCTCGGCAGGAGCTTCTGCCTGGGCCGGCTCGGATCGACAAAGACGTATTCGCCGCCGAGGCGGACGGTGTAGGTGGGATCGTGGGCACTCCGCCATTTGGGCAGGCCGGTGATGGGCGACATGCGGCCGCGCCTGGGATCGATGACGACGTACTCATCCCACTCGCGGCGGGTGACGTCGAGCGATAGGGTGAGCTTGTCGTTCGGGAACCGGTAGGCTAGGCCGAGGCCGACGGCGCTCGGATACTCGATGCGCAGCTTCTTCTCATCGTAGTCGAAATCGAAGATGTGTACCGCGGGCCCGGGCCAGTTGCTCGTCACGCGCCCGAAGCTCGTCTCCATTTTCGTGTACTTCACCGTGGCGGCGAACTTCGTGTGGTACACGGCGCCGATACTCAGACGTTCTGTCGGTTTGCAGAGGAGGCCGAAGGTGTAATTCGTGCCGTCGAAGTCCTCGTAGCGCTCTTCTTTCTCCGATACCTGCCGCTGGAGGTACCAGATGCCGACGCGGTTCAGGAGCCGGCCGTTCTGGAAGAGGTCGTAGGCGCGATTGACGATGAGCGTGGGCCGCTCAGAGGTGCGCACCGTCCATTCATTGTTCGGGATGAGCGAGCTATCCCACAGGTTGGCTACCATGCCCACCGATAGGCGGTCGGTTAGCTCGAAGCCGAACGCGGGCGATAGCGATCCGAGCCCGCCGTCGCTGTCCACCTTGACGGGCCCTCGCTGGAAGGACATATCGCGGCCGTCGATGCGGACGCCGAAATCCCCAAACACCTGCCATGGATTGGCCCCCACGACGCGGGCGACGTGCTTGCGCGTCATGTCGAAATCGTATTGGCGCTGGTAGTTGAGGCTGAAGACAAGATTCCGGCCCGCGATGGTTCGCCGGACGGGATAGACGAGGCTGAGGTAATTCAGGTCGTCGAGGGCGACTTGGAACCTGCCCATGGGCTCGACGTACGAGGTGCGCCGGAAATCCTCCCGAAGCCATTTCCAGGCATAAACAACGGACATCTCGGGGCGTTCGAGCTGCGTGAGGCCGCCGGGATTCCATGAGGCGCTCGTGGCGTCATCGGCCACGGCGATGAAGGCGCCGCCCATGCCGAGGGCGCGCGCGCCGCTCCCCACGAGGTTCGGCGACGAGTTCATCTGGATGCGCACGGGCTCGGGCAGAGCCGGCAGGGCCTGCCCCCAGGCAGGGCCGCACGCCCATAGGACCGCGAGCGCCGCCAGGCTACATCGTGACAGCCGGCATGCCTTTTTCAACGCCAATCGCCCCGTCACCTTCCTGTTCCACCATCTCGGCCTGGCAGCGGTCTTCGAGCACGCGCCCGATGACGCCGCGGCCCACGGCCGCATAGCTACCCGGCATCAACACCTCGCCGGTCGTCTCATCGACAAAGGGCGGATCCTCATGAACCAGCACCACGTAAGTGTCGGCCCGTATGCCCTGCTTCTCGCCGAAGTCGAGAATCACGTTCTTCCCGGACGCCCCGAGCACTTCCCCCGGCACGCGCGGGAAATACTCGACCAGGGCATCGGCAATGGCATCCGCGCCGTACTCCATCTTCGCCCTATCATTTCTGTTATCAATGAAGGCGTCCAGTTTCGCGAACTTCCTCGATGTCTCCGTACTGATCACGTCGGCGAACACTTCGAGGCCCGCGTCGCCGTGGGCAACCACCTGGCCCACAATGAACACCTGCGCCGGGATCACTTTGCCCAGCCGCAGGGCGCTGTCCGGATCGCCCAGGGCTTCACTGAGCTGCTGCTCCGTCAACACGTCGGCAAGCCGCTCCCGCTCGACAATGTCGAATCGCTCCCGCTCGAAAAGCTGCTGCTCGGTGAGTTGCCGGAGGAGCGTGCGGCTGTTGTCCTCGACGGGCCCGCCGAAGCCCATGACGGCCACGCTCATCCGCGCGTCTTCGAGGGCGAAGTACTTGCTCTTCACGGAAACGGTTTCTTCCGTTAGGCCGCCATGGTTGTCCTGCGCGCGCACGGCGATAAGGTTGTCCCCGCGCTCAACCGGCACGCGCTTGTTGAACTCAACCATCGGTGCCGGAACCAGTTCGATCCGCTCGCCCGCCACGATCACCGAATCCACCGTCGTGGCGGCTTTCACGGTGCCGGCCACGGTGAGGTCCCGGAGGCGGTAGTCGTCTAGGCTCTCTTTCGGGAACTTCATTTCGATAGCCGGCCCGGCCGCGGCGCCGGACGTGTCCGCGAGCATGGCGAATCGCCGTGCGAGCGGTGGGTAGCACCGCGGCGGGTCGATAAAGTTCACGTGGGCGAACCGGAGGGGCTTCAGCAGCTCCTCGGGCAAGTGCATCAGGAAAGAGGCCGTCGCGCTCTGCGTGCCCTTGTAAACCGACACGGCCATACGCGTCTCATTGCCGGCCACGTCCGTGGCGGTGACAATGAAGGTATTGGCGCCGTTCTTCAGCGCCAGTTCCGCCTCGAAGGGCATGCGTACATCGCCGGTGGACTGCGCGAGCACCCGGTTATCCACCAGAACGGAGGTTACGCCGTTGCGGTCGAGGGTCGCTCCGCGAAGGCGGATGGCCGCGGCGTCGGTGACGAGGTCCGGCGCCGGCTCGAAGATGCCGATGGCGGGCCCCGTGAGGTCGATAGTAACGTTGACGGATTCGGCCGCGGCCTTGTCGGCCAAGTCGGCGGCGTTAATCCGGATCGCGTGCGTCCCTTCGGCGAGAACCAACTCGTCCGCAAATGACACCGACGCCGCGCTCCCGCGCTGGTGCAGGCGGCGGCCGTTCACGCTCACCGCCGCGACGCCCAAGTCATCCGAGGCATCGATGGTGATGGGCACCTGACGCGCGGCCAACACGGCCCCGTCATGGATAGAAGCCGCGAGCGCGGGCTCCCGCGCATCCTGGAGGCGCCCCTGCGCGATTTGGGCCTTGCGGACCTCGTCGAGATAGTGGTGGGCCCGGGCGGTGTCAACCTGTTCGAGCGAAGCCGTCAGGTACTGCTCCGCCTCGTCGAGCCGGCCCATCTCATAATAGGTGATGCCAAGTTCGCGGTTCGGGAAGTACTCAACGAAGTGCAAGCCGTAGGTTCGGGCCTGCCATGTATCGCGCGAGCGGCCTACCAGGGCCTTATGGAAATCCCCCTCGGCCTCCTCATGGAAACCGCCGTCGAGGAAGGAGCCGCCCCGCTCGCAATAGCTCCACCAGCGGCCGCGAAACACCCCCTGCGTCACGCCGTAGGTCTTGCCGTCCCGGACGTAAGGCGTTTGGGTGGCGCAGCCGACGATCATCAATCCCGCGAAAAGCGCTGAAATGACCCGCCTGGACATGGCTTTCCCTCTCCCCAACTCGCCTGAATGAGGGTAGCACAGCCCTTCGTGATTGTAAAGTGATTACCCCCGCCGGAATCCGCACGCAAGCGTGGTTCTGCATCCCAAGCACGCGCGCCGGAGGCAGGCAGGATGCCTGCGCCACAATCTCCGGCGCGCTCGCCATTTGTCAAGACCCGCTTGCCCAAAGCCCAAGAAGGGCCATATGGTGGTGCGGGCTTCCAGCCTGCACATTCCCGCGATCGGCGCGAAGCCTGCCCGGCTTACGTGCGGATTTGCCCCCCGGTGGCCGGAGTCCAAAGGCGCCAAAAAGGAAACCGCAGCCCGCCGGGCGATGCCCGATGGGCCGCGGTTCGTACCGAATTGACTGTCGGGATGCCGAACTAAGCGGCGCCCTTGATCTCGACCGTGGCGCCCACGGCTTCGACCTTCTCTTTGATCTGCTTGGCCTCGGCCTCGTCCACGCCTTCCTTGATGGGCTTGGGAGCGCCGTCCACGAGGTCCTTGGCTTCCTTGAGACCGAGCCCGGTGATGGCGCGGACTTCCTTGATAACCTGGATCTTCTGCGAACCGATCTCGGCCAGAATGACGTCAAACGAGGTCGGGCCTTCATCAGCGGCCGCTTCGCCGCCGCCCGCGGCGCCCATCGGCATCATCCCGCCCATCATCATCGGGGCCGCAGCCTCGACACCAAACTTCTCTTCCAGCGCCTTAACCAATTCACTCAGCTCGAGCACCGAAAGCTCGGCTATCTTCTCGATGATTTCGTCCAATTTCTCTGCCATGATTCCCTATATCCTCCAACCTTGTATTGGCTTTGTCTTCCCGGGCACTCCCGGGGGCAAATTCCGAGGCTACTACGCGGCCTCGGCGGCTTCTTCCTTTTGCTTCCGAACCTGATCCAGCACGTTTACGAGATTACGCGGCAGGGCGTTCAATACCCCCACGCAATTGCGCAGCGGCGCGGCGATGGTTCCAACCACCTGCGCCAGCAGCGCTTCGCGCGGCGGCAGGTCGGCCAGCGCCGTTAGCTCTTGCGCCGTAACCACTTTGCCCTGGAGAATACCCCCGCTCATTGCGACGACGGGCGCCTCCTTCGCAAACGCCTTTAAGGCTTTGGCCGGCGCGACGGGGTCGTCCGAGAACGCCCACGCCGTGGGCCCTTCCATCATGGGGGCCACGGCCGAGAGCCCCAGCTCATCCAGCGCGATCTTGGCGAGCGTATTCTTGTATACCTTGAGGGATACGTTCTGCTCGCGCAGCCGCTTGCGAAGCTCCGTCACATTCTCGACGTTGATCCCGACGTACTTCGTGAGGATCGCCACTTCGCTCTGCTCGATGCGCTCTTTGATCTCGGCGACGGCATCAATCTTTTCTTGTTTCGGCAAGTACCTTCACCTCCCTTCGGTCTTCCCGAACAAAACTGTCCCGCACGGCCAAAAGACAGTGCGGGACAGTGCGATTACTCATACCATCCGCAGTCTCGGCAGGCGAAGTTTAAGGCCCGTAGGCCGCCGGCTGTCTTCGACGCGCGATGCAGTCTCGTTCGACTTTATCGGGGCGGGACTCTAGCAAGAACACGCAGGCGAAGTCAAATCGTCCATGCCTCGGAAACCTGCTCTCCCCTGGCCTTCAGCCCAGGGGAGGTTGGATCTAACCCCTTGAACTTCCGCCGCGCGGACTTTACTCTACCCCCCCTGAGCACGGGATGAAATGGGGAGTTCTTGCGATGAATGGGATACGCATAGCATTGGTGTTAACGGTATTGTGGGCGGCTGCATTGGGCCGCTCGGCGGCGGAGGAACCGCGGGTCCTTTTCTTGACCACCTCGGAGCAGTTCTCGCACGGGCCGATCTTCCGGGAGGATGGGCAGCCCGGCGTGGCGGATGTGGCCTTGGCTGCATTGGCCAAGCAGATGGACCTGCCTTACACGTCGTCAAAGGACGCAGACCTGATTAATGCCGCCGAACTGGCCAAATACAAACTCGTCATCTTCTACACCCAGGGCGATCTAACCAAACCGAACAGCACGGAGACGTCCGTCATGGAAGACACCGGCGTGGCGGACTTGATCGCGTGGATCAAGGCCGGGGGCGGCTTCATAGGCTTTCATTCGGCCACCGACACGTTCGATACACCGGCTCCGGAGCCGACGCCTTACATCCAAATGCTCGGCGCGGAATTCCGCACCCATGGAAGCCAGTTCGAGGGGACGCTCAAGGTGGTGGACGCGGGACATCCCACGATGGCGCACGTGCCTGACGGCTGGAAACTCCATGAGGAGTGGTACCTGTTCCAAGAGTTCAACAAGAAGGCGATGCACGTCCTCGCCCTATTAGATCCAGGGGAAGCCGGGCGTAAGCAGGAGATCTACCAAATCCCTCCCTATCCCGTGATTTGGTGTAGCGCCGTCGGCAAGGGCCGAGTCTACTACAACGCCATCGGCCACCGCGAAGACATCTGGACGAATAAGACATTCTTGAAGTCGGCGGCGGATGCAATGCGCTGGGCGTTGGGAGAAGGCCCCACCAGCGCCGAAGCCAACTTCGACGCAGTCGTGCCGCCGGATGCGCCCGAGGTGGAATAGGCACGCGGAATCCGGCTCTAGCCGTTTATCGGTTTTTGGTATGGGCCCGCGCCGCCCTTCGATCAAGACCTTGGCGACCACCGTCATCGCCGGATAACTCGACCGCGCCGCGTACACGCTGCTCTAAAACGGCCCCATCTCTTGAGACGTGCTCACCAAAAGGATGAAGAAACTGGTTTCGCTAATGTCTTCACTTCCAATGGCTTGACGCGCGGCGCAATCCGCAACCCGGCCGCCGGGGGCCCTTCAGAGGCTTGATTCCTTGAACATGTGTATGATTAGATGCCGGCTAGACAGGGGAATCCGGATTTGAGCCGCCGCGGGCATCGACCAAGAACTGCGAGCCCCCCAGGTGAGTCTGGTACATTCTGCCTGCAGGCTTGCCGACAATAGGCGCGCGTCGGGGCAGTCGTCAAACGGAGGGCCGTCGGAATAACGAATGTGGCAACAAGTTCTCCATCGCCCTGTGCGACGAGCTTCCTTCGCTAGGCAGAACAGAAAGGACGATGTGGAAATTGGGGAACTCATCTCGTCGGAAAGTTAGGCAGGCAGCGGCCAAGCGCCCCGTCGATCAGCGGGTGAATCGTGCCGCCGAGACTACTGAGAAGACCTGGATCTCGCAGCGCGGGACACGGCTTTGGCAATCGCTGTGGTGGTCGGCCTTGCTCGCCTCGCTCGTTTGTTTGACGCCGGCGCCAGGACAGGCCGCTGGCACGCTGCCTGAGGGCGAATCCCAGGGAAACGCGTGGGTCGTCGACCCGAACAATCCCGTCATCAAGGCCGGAGACTACCGGGACAAGGGCCTATGGAACGATCCCTGCGTCCTTCACGAGGCCGATTCCTACACGATGTACTTCACCACGAGTACGGATGAGCCCTTTCAGCCGCCCGTCCTGCCCTTTCGCGCGATTTCAGACGACGGAATGCAGTGGCGTTTGGCGCCGAGCGCGCCGCTTCTATCGGCAGAGGGCACCCCGTTTGTCAGCCTGGAAACGCCAAGCGTAGTCTTCTTCAGGGGCCGTTACCACATGTATCTGACGGGCGTCTACCCCTCAGGGCAAACGCCTCCCATGGCGATCTGCCATGCCGTCTCCAGAGATGGGGCGACATGGGCGCTCGATGATGAGCCCCTGTTCAGCGCCACAGGAAACGTGCAGGACTGGAACGGATATTTGGTCGCCGAGCCCGGCGCCGTTGTCTTCGACGACAAGATCCTCCTCTACTTCAGCGCCATCGGTGCGCGCGCCGGGGGAACGCCTCCCCAAGACCAAACCATCGGCCTGGCCACATCGGTAAACGGCAAGCACTTCACGCCCCCGCGCAAGGTCCTTGCCCAATGCGCGGCCTATCCCGCGGAGAGAGGCTACGTCGGTTATTCGGCGCCGGCCGCATTTGTGCTGCGTGAGCGCGTGCACTTGGTGATGTCCGTGGCGCTGTTTCAGAAAGGCGCCCGTCCGGAATGGCAGCAGGTCGCTCTACACCACGCGGTTTCGGACAATGGCGAGACGGACTTCATTCAGGATGCCGCGCCCCTCTTCTCCCGGGAGAATTTTGCCTGGACTAGTGGTGAAATTCTTGCGCCGGCCGCCCTCTTGGATGAAAACACGCTCAAGCTTTGGTTTGCGGGCCACGTGGCTCTTGACGAACTGGCGCCGCTCGTGAATAGAGGTTGGAAGGGTGGGGAATTCGGAATCGGCTTCGCCCACATCGACGTCGAAAGTTTTCTGACAGGCGGCGAATAGCGTGCCGGGCAGCGTGTCGCGAAAAGATGAAGTAGGCCACTTTGAAAGTCGTTATTCTATGCGGGGGTAAGGGTGTCAGGGCGTTTCCGTTCACCACCTACCTTCCCAAACCCATGCTTCCTCTTCAGGGATCGCCCGTCCTCACACGCGTGATAAAGAGCTTCATCGCCCAAGGCTTTCATGAGTTCATCCTGGCTGCGGGATACGGCAAAGCCGCTATCGACGACTACTTCGAAGGGAAGGACTTGGGCGCCGCTATCGACATCGTCGACACGGGCGACGACGCCGACACAGGCGATCGGATCTATTCCTGCAGGGACAGGGTCGGAGACCTGTTCATCGCTACCTACGCCGACGGCTTCTGCGATGTGAACCTGCGGCAACTCATTGAGTTCCACAACAACCACGACGGCCTGATCTCCATAACTTCCGTGCCGCTCATCAGCCAATATGGTGTGCTCACCGTTGAAGATGACGGCAAGGTTGACGAAATGCGAGAAAAACCTCTGATCCAAGAGCACTGGATCAACGCGGGCTTCATGGTATTCGACCGCAAGGTGTTCGATCGCTGGCACGGCCACAATCTGGAACGCGAGGTCCTGCCGGCGCTGATCGAAGAAGGGCGAGTGTACGCTTACCGCCACAAGGGATTCTTCAAGTCGGTGGACAACTACAAGGACGTCATGGAATTCGAGGACCTCATAAGTGATGGCTCCATTCCCTGGCTCGTGAAGGAAGGCTCGTGATGGGTTTCTGGAAAGATCGCAAGGTCTTTGTCACCGGATGCACCGGATTCCTCGGCTGGTGGCTTACCTCCGAATTGGTCGGCCGCGGCGCTCATGTGGTCGGACTGGTGCGAGATGTTGTGGCGCAGGCCCCTTTCTTCTTGAAGGGATTGGAGAAGCAGATAGCCGTCGTCCGCGGCTGCGTTGAAGACGGCGAAACCGTCGAACGGGCGCTCAGCGAGTACGAAATTGACACCGTCTTTCACCTCGCGGCCCAAGCCATCGTAGGAGTGGCCAACCGCAACCCGCTATCCACTTTCGAGAGTAATATCAAGGGGACATGGGTCCTTATCGAGGCCTGCCGGCGCTGCCCGCAGGTGACAAGGATCGTGGCCGCGTCAAGCGACAAAGCCTACGGGGATCAGCCCGACCTCCCGTATCACGAGGATGCCCCACTCCAAGGGCAGCACCCCTACGATGTGTCGAAGAGCTGCGCGGATCTGATCGCCGCCGCCTATTACCACACCTACAAGACCCCCGTCTGCGTGACGCGGTGCGGCAACCTGTTCGGCCCGGGCGATATGAACTACAGCCGAATCGTCCCCGGCACCATGAGGTCGGTTCTCCAAGGCGAACGCCCCATTATCCGTAGTGACGGATCGCCCGTTCGAGATTACGTCTACGTCCAGGATATCGCGGAAGGATACTTGCGGCTCGCCGAGAAGATGGACGATGCTTCGCTGCACGGCCAAGCCTTCAACTTCGGCGCGGGCGAGCCGGTGTCCGTGCTGGACCTGACGCTCAAGATCCTGCGCGTCGCCCAGCGTGAGGACCTTCAGCCGGTGGTGCTGGATCAGGCGAAGGCAGAGATTCTGCGCCAGTACCTCTCCTCGGAACGCGCCCGCGCTAAACTGGGCTGGACGCCGGGCGCCTCGCTCGATGAGCGTCTAGCCGAAACCTATGACTGGTACCGCGACGTGCTCGCCGGCGACGGCGCCGAGGTACAGGACGACTAGGCAAAAAGCTGCCGTCTTGAACAGGTAGCAGCATACGAAGAGAATGGAGCGGGGCCGGACTAGATGGCGAAGGTTTTCATAGGGATACCAACGCGTAGCCGGCCCGTGCTCGTTCAGGAGACGGTGAAAAGCGCACTGAGCCAAACATTTCAGGACTTCAAGATTGTCGTCAGCGATAACCAGAGCGAAGACAGCGCCGCCCGCACTGTGGAAGAATTCATTCATGGCCTGCGGGATGATCGCGTCGCGTTCTATAGGCAGGCAGAAAACGTCGGTGAATACGGCCAGGGACGGTTTTTCTTCAAGTCGTCAGGGGACTGCCCCTATTTCATGATCCTTCACGATGATGACGTGCTCAAACCTGATTATCTGGCAAAAGGAACCGCGGTACTGGAGCAGCACCCGGCAGCGGCACTGTTTGTGGCAAACCCATTCACAATGAATCTGCAAGGCAGACCATCTCTCGAGGAGAAGGCGCGCTACCTGCGACAACACGGCCGAATAGGCCAAGAAACAGGCCTGTTCGACGTACTCTCCCAACACATGGCTTGTGGATTCACTCCGATTTCAGGCACGCTGTTCCGCCGGAGCGCACTCGACAAAGCAGGTTTCGTCGATGAGGACTGCCACGGCAACTATCCCTTCGAAAACAACATATTCCTTCGCCTTGGAGAGCAACACGCCACGGGCTGGTTCACTTCCGAAGAACTCCTTGGCTTCCGCTTCCATCCTCGCTCTCTGAGAAACTCGCGGCTGATGGACGACCGACTCGTCGTGGAGACAATGATTCGACTCTATGCTCGACGACGCTTCTCGGGAGCGAGCGAGCACCAGCGGAAAACGACCCTTGGCAGGCTCTACCGCGCCAAGGCTCTGATTCTGCTTCGCGACGGCAAACTTGCCGAAGCCCGTCGGTATCTTGTCCAATCATTGCGTGAGAACACCTTTTCGGTAAAGACATGGATGGTAGTGCCGCTGCTTCTCCTTCTGCCCGGCTGCTTGCGAAGAATGATGCCGGGACTGCCTGAGCCTTGGGAGCCTCCCGGTGTGTCCGCTCCCAAACAGTGCGACAGCGGATGAATAAACTCAGATACAAAGAAGAGGGCTTGACTCGGATGAGACCGTTCGCATATGGCGTGGTGCTGTTGGCGCTGTGGTTGTCGGGATGTGCTCATACTGCGTCGCACACGACTCTTGCGGCGCAGGCAGAGGTGTTTCAATCCACCGAGCGATACCGCAAGGAATATGTCTTGGCGCCCGGCGATCAAGTCGACGTCGTCGTGTACAGAAACCCGGAGCTGTCGCGGCAGGCCGTGGTCCTTTATGACGGCTTCATTTCACTCCCCGTCCTTGATCGGATCGAGGCGGCAGGCCTCACGGTTACCGAACTGGATGACCTTCTGACACGCCGCTACTCCGAGCGCCTTGTAGATCCTGAGGTGACGGTAATCATCCAGCGGGCGCACGAGCCCATGGTGTACGTTGCTGGCGAAGTGGGAACCGTTCGCGCCGTGCCACTGCGCGAGGCCCACACCGCCGCTCAGGCCCTGGCACAATGCGGAGGAGCCAACAGATCGGGGGCGAAGCGCCGTATCGCCATCGTCCGGCTGGATGATGAGGGCCGGCTCTGCGCGTACGTGCTTGAGCGCTCCTCACGCGGCCCGGCATCCTTCTACCTGGCCCTTCAGAACACGCCCCTCCAGGCGGATGACGTGGTGGTGGTTCCCGAAAGTCACCGATCGCAGTTCGTGCGCTTCATTGAAGACTTCCTGAACACCCCCTTAGGTGGAATCAACCAGGCCCTTTCCCCGTACTTCCAGTTCACCATCCTTAAGGAAATTCAAGAGAGTGCGGAGAGGCAAGAAGAAATCATGCGCACTCAGTAGGAGTAGACAGAGTGACGGCTGAAACACATGCCCCGGACAGGAACGGTGAAACGCGGGACGCCTTTGACGTCCGCAAGTCATGGGAGGGCATCAAGCAGGCCTGCTACGGCCACAAGCTGCTCATCGCGGCAACCTGCCTTCTCACGGTGGCGGTCGTGGTGATGTATATCGTCATCTGGCCGCCCGTATATCAAGGCGTTGTCACGGTGGTGGCCGACGCCGACGAAGACATGCAGCGGGACGAGTTCTATCGCACCTGGAACATCTTTCGCAAAGACCATCTCCCCGACGAAGCCTATCTCATGGTTTCCGGCCCGATTCTCGAGAAGGTCGTCGATGAACTAGGCCTCACCTACGACGACGTCTACCATCCCTTCATGAGCCACGTGGCCTATCTCTGGACGGAATCCTGGGTGGGCAAAAACTACCGGCGCGTCAAGAAATGGATCCTCCGCAAGCCCAAGAGCCCCTATGCGCCCACCGAGGAGGAGATTGAGCACGCGCGAACCATCCACGACTTCCAGCGCGGCGTGGTTCTCGATGCCGTTCCCGAAACAAACGTGGGCAACCTGATCGTCCGCGGGCCTTCACCGCAAGTGGCCCAGGTGGCGGACACTTTAGTCGAGACCTACCTCTCGGAGCGTCGAATGCGCCACGTACGGGAAGCGGAGAAAGCCTACAACAGTCTTTTCCCCGAAGTGGAGAACGCACGCACAGAACTCCTGGCCAAAGAGCGCGAGATGGAGCAGTACTATACGGAAAACAGCATTCTCTTGACCTTCGAGAAGGATAAGGTCGAGATCGGGCAATGGCTCGAAATGCAGGCGTCGGTCGTCGAAACCGAGTCCGCCGTCGCCACGATTGAGGAGTCCCTGCAGGAAATCGAGCGGCAACTCAAGAAGGAAAGTCCCGAAGTCACCAGTTCCCATGTCTTTCAACTGAACAGCATCCGAGAGTCCCTCGTCGACCGCCTTACACAAGTCGAGCTATCCCGCAACCAGGCCCTGGAGCGATTCCGGCCCGATTCACCGGAAATCGAGGAACTCGATGCGCAAATACAGGCCATAAAGGACTTGCTTGAAAAAGAAGAGAAAATGAAGGAGGCCCAAACCAGCAGAGTCATCAACGAGATGTACGAGACCCTGCGACAGCGGAAGGGCCTCCTGGAATCGGAACTGAAGGGCGCTCGAGCCGGACTCGATGTAAGACTTGAGGCGACAAGAGACCTGGAGGACCGCGTCGGCGACGTGCCCAAAAAGATGAAGGCCTCTCGCGATTTGAATCGCGAGCGCGATATCCTCGAGAAGAAGTACATCTTGCTGCAAGACAAACTGATGATGGCCGCGGCCTCGGAAGCGACGGCGTTGTCCGCCCCCCCTTCGATGCGCGTGGTCGAGCGAGCCACGCCGCCGGAGAAGCCCGTATGGCCAAAGACAAAGCTTCTCCTCGTGCTGTCCGTCGTCATAGGACTGATGGCAGGCGTGGGACTTGCCCTCCTGGTGGATGTCTTGTATGCGCGCGTGAGCCGCCGGATACGCATCGCGGGCGCGGATCCCATATATGCTATCGTTGGACGAGACAAGGAGTTCGTTGAGACGCTTTACTCCTTGTCCGGGCCGAGAGGCTAGAACTGATGGAGCGAAACGTGTCCCTCGACGAAACATCAAAGCATCGAGACGCCGAAACAGAGGCCCGCGCTCCGGAAACCGGGAAGCCGCGGGGCGTTGCCCTGGTGCGCCGCTGGTGGACACGGCACCTGATGAAGTTATTCAAACCACAGGAGCCCGCCTCCCGCTCCTATCGATTCCTGGCCAGACAGCTACAAACGGATCTCGAAGCC
This sequence comes from Candidatus Hydrogenedentota bacterium, assembly GCA_963674865.2. Lineage (GTDB taxonomy): Bacteria > Hydrogenedentota > Hydrogenedentia > Hydrogenedentales > SLHB01. Next base: position 241,825 of record CAXXYE010000008.1, on the reverse strand, counting down.
CATGAGGCGCCACGCCTCATTGCCCTTACCTCATCCCACGAGATCGAGGCAGACACGGAAGTCGCTCTCATGCTCGCTTTTGCGCTCCAGGACGAGTTCGACGCACGCGTCCTCATCATCGATGCCACCTTCGGGACGGGAGGGCCCGGCGCGCCCCTAGGCTTACTCGACACGCCGGGCTTCATGGACGCTGTTTACACAGGCCAATGTGAGCCGCGGGACTTAATCGCGCCAACCGCGAGGCGAGGCGTGTCGGCAATCTCCGCGGGCAGGCCGCCGGTGGGCGGCTTCCCGCCTCTCAAGCCGGAGGTGGTGCGTGCCTTCCTGGAGCAGGCGACAAGCGGCTTCGACTACGTGCTTGTACAGCAAGGCCCCGCACTGAAGGATACCCGGCACATCCTCGTGGCCTCTCAAATGGATCTGACGCTCATCCTCGTGCAGGAAAACGTAACCATGCTTGAGGACCTGGAGCGATGCCAGCGGGCTTTGGCCGACAACCAAATCCCCGACTTCCGCGTTGTCATGTTGCATGAGCAATAGCGCACGCGGACGGAAATCCTGACGGCGGCATTGAGTGACATAAGCCATATTCATGCGACACCTGAGTCCATCCGCCAAACTGCTCCTGACGCAGTCGCTCCTCCCGGTGCTTGTCGCCGCTGCCGCGGGCGGCGGCATCATTGCCCTGTTCCTCACCAGTAAGCCGACCGCGGTACTGATCGCCGGCATTTTTCTGCTCTGCGTGGGCCTCTACATGTCCGGCAATCCCCGACTGTTCTTTCTGTGGGGGCTGGTTCTGTCCGCGCCGGTGGAATTTGGCAAGCACTTCATGCCCATACCACACATGGGAGGCGCGGGGGCCTATACAATCAATCTTGCCGATCTGTTCTTGATCCCGCTGGTGCTCTATATCGCCCGCGATCATTTCGAGGGCCGACGGCCGCGCATTCGCACCTCGGGACTCGTTATCTGTTGGGGCGCGATGATCGGACTGGGCATGCTCAACATGCTCCTCGGGCCGTATCGCCACATCGCGGGCCACGAAGTGTTCCGCATGCTCAAGTGTCTTGTCCTCTTCCTCGTCATCGCGAACGAGGTACAAAGGCCCAAGCAGTTCATCCATGTCTTCAGCGCCCTCGCCATTGGCATCGCTTTTCAGTCGATGGTGGCCATGATCCAGTTTGCGTTTCGGGCCAATCTCGGCCTGCAATTCCTAGGAGAGGCCACCGAGGAATCCATCAAGTACGCATCCGAAACCACCTACCGAGGGGCATCCAACGTCTTCCGCGTGGGCGGCTTGATGGGCCACCCCAATCTTATGGCCGCCTATCTTGCGCTACTGCTTCCCATGTGCCTTTCCGTCGTGTTCAGCCGCGTCAACGCGCTCCTCAAGGCAGGGGCCGTCGTAGCCGTCGCCGCAGGCTCCGCCGCACTGCTACTGACCTTGTCCCGAACGGGCTGGATATCCTTTGCCATTGGCTTTGTCTCGCTCCTGCTTCTCTCCTTCATGCATCCGATCCTCCGCAGGCGCTATTTCCTGGTTCGCGCCGGACTGATCGTCGCGACGGCCGTGGCGGCCCTGGCGTTTTCCGGGCCCATCGTGAAGCGCTTTACGCAAAGCGACCCCGGTGCCTTGAGCTTCCGCTATGAGTGGAACCAGGTGGCCTGGAAGATGATCAAGGAGAAGCCGATCATGGGCTTCGGCCTGAACTCCTTCGTCTTCAATATGCCCAAGTACACCCGCTACGCCGGCCCTCAAAAGATGACGGAACGATTCGGAAGGAACTGGCCCGTCGTTCACAACATCTACCTGCTGACGTGGGCCGAGCAAGGCACCATCGGATTCCTATGGTTCTTGGCCCTCAACATCTATCTGCTCTGGCTGGCTTTCAAGAACGCGAAGAACGTGCGAGATCTGACGCTCTACACGATGAACATCGGATTGATGAGCGGCCTCATCGCGCTTATGGTGGACGGCTTAGGCAGCTTCTTCGTCCGGAATCCCTCCTGCGGAAGGGTGTTCTGGATTGTGGCTGCGTTGATTGTTGCCATTTACTATCGGGAACAAGAGAACCGTGCCGCGGAGGCCCCGGCGCAAAGATGCGCGGCGCCCATTAGGCCAGTCCTCGCGCCGTCCGGCCAAGCAGCAACTGAATGAAGGGCCTGCCCCACAACCTCGGCTGGAGCATAGTCAAGAACGCCGTAAGCCAGATGGCCGGGCGTTTATTCCTGAGCGCCGCCCGCCTCGGCATTGCCGCAATCATCGTCCGGCAGGCCGGCTCGGAGCGCTTCGGTGAGTATTCCCTGCTCCTGAGTGTGCTGCTCATCGCGGAATGGCTCGTGGACTTCGGCACCACCGACATCGCGGTGCGCGCCATCTGTCAGCGGCCGGAACGCCAAGGCGTCCTGCTGGCGTCCCTCTGTGTGATAAAGGCGGCCCAGGCAGTGACGGTGTTCGCGTTGCTGATCGGGGCGCTCTACGGCCTCCGTTACCCCGCCCACATCGTACATGCCGGCATCGTCGGCGGGCTCGGCCTGTTCTTCTACGCCGGCGTCCTGATATGGCGAACCTTCTTCCGGTGCACCATGCGCATGGAAAGAGATGTCGCGGGGGAGGTCGTAGGCATACTCGTGATGGCCCCCGCCGTATGGTTCGCGAGCGCGGCAAATGCGTCCGTTGTCACCCTCGTGGCATGCTACACGCTATCTCGCGCCGTCTTCTTCGCCGCCGTGGTCCTCTTCGGGCGACGCGAGATGAGCTTCGGCGTACCGCGCATGCGCGGCGAAGACGGCTGGGGCGTCTTCCGGGCGGCCCTGCCGCTGGGCTTCGTAGGCCTGCTGGTGTGCGCGTATGACACGCTTGCCCCCCTGATGCTGTCGAAGATGGGAGACATGCGCGATGTCGCCTACTACTCGTGCGCGATGCGCTTCGTGTTTCCCGTCATCATTATTATCCAGGCCATCAGCGGCACGGTGTATACACCTTTGGCCACCTACTGGAAGGAATCGACGGCAAACTTCAAGCGAACGCAGCAGCATGCCCTGGAATCGGCCGTACTCATAGGCGCCGGCCTCTTCTGCATCCTCAATGCCAGCGCGGAATGGCTTGTTGCCCTCGTCGGGCCGGAGATGGCGGCGGCGGCGACGCTTCTCCGAATCCTCTCATTCGGCGTCATCGCGAGGAGCATCTCCACCATGATGTCGCCCCTGGTGATCGTGGCTGGGCGCCAGCATCAGGCGCTATGGCTCACGATAATCCTAGTCATCTGCAAGGCCGCTGCCTTCTCGTGGCTCATCCCACGCCATGGGCGGCTCGGGGCGGCCATCGGTGACGTGGGCGTCGAAGCAGTGGTGGGAATGGTGCCGATGATCCTCATCAGTCAGTACCTGGCCGGCGTCTGGCTACAGTGGAAACGAATCTGTGTGACGGTGCTCTGCGCATTCCTGGCCTTGCTGGCGTGCCGCCTGCTCGGAATCATGGGAACCATCTGGGCGGGCATGCTCGTAGCGCCCGTGTACCTGGGCCTCGCACTGACGCTTGGAGGCGTGCCGCTGGAGCGGCTGCGCGAACTCCATCGTTCAGTAGTCGGCCGGTTCCGCCCCCAGTCCGCATCGGAAGAGCAAGGATGCGGCGTTGAGCCGTGCGACTCGGAGCAGGAGACGAGGAATCCGTGAGCGAGCCGGCCCAGACGATCCATCGCAACAAAGGCACGGTTCAGGGGAGCCAGGCCACGCTGCTGGGCGGCACACTCGCCGTCCTGACGCTGTCATTGGCCATCACCATCCTGCTCGGGCGCAGTCTGCCGCCTCAGGACTTCGGCTTCTTCGCGCTCGTCAGCACCCTCCTGGCGTTGGGCCGCGACATCATGGACCTGGGAATGGGAAACGTCGCCACACGGGAGACGGTGGCCGCGCCAGAGCGTGAGAAGACGATCATCGAGGGATTGCTTGGATGGCGAGCCCTATTGGGCGCGGTATTGGCTCTTGCCTGTATCGCCATGGCGCTCGGACACGAGAACGGCCGGCAACGCTGGGCGCTGTGCGCGGCGGCGGCGGTGATTGCCTTCATGTATCTCAACGGCGTACTCCCCGCCTTTCAAGTGCGTCAAGCCTGGAAGGCCCCCACCCTGCTCGCCGTAGGAACTCAAGGCCTCTTGCTTGCCGGATGCGCGGGACTACTATTTCTGCGCGCGCGAGGGCCATCCTTCGCGTTGCTCATCGTCCTGCGTGAAGCGTGCGTCATCGTCGGCAACCGATTTCTCGCGTCACGCGTGCTCGGATTCACGCCTCGCCCCCGCCTCTTCAACCGTGAAATATGGGCGTTTCTCCGCAAGCTTCTCACCTTAGGCTTGGCGGTGCTCTTCTATCACCTCTACATGCGGGGCGGCATGTTTCTGGTTTGGCTCATGCGCCCCGCCGAGGAAGCCGGTGCGTTTGCGGCGGCCTTTCGGCCGGTTCAGCCGCTACTCGCCCTGCCATGGGTGCTGATGGTGCCCTTGGTGCCGGAACTATCCCGCCTGGCCATCGCCGATCGGCCGCGGTTCGCAAGGCTGGTGATGGGCACATGCCGACTGGCGGCCGGCATCGGGGCTATCGGCGGCGCGGCGGCCTGCGTCTTGGCGCCGCACCTCATTGAATTGCTGTACGGCAGCAAATACGGCGCCGGCGACCTCTCGGCGGTTGTCGCGCTTCAGTGGCTGGCACTAGCCTTCTGCTTCGCGTGGCTCACGCCCGTATTCGCCACCGCGCTACTGGCGGATGGACAGGAGAAGAGTCTACTGGGCCTGAGCGTCACCGTCTTCGCGCTAAATCTCGGCGCCAACATCCTGCTCCTGCCGCGCCACCCCTTCTTCTTCGCCGCCGCCATCGCGGCCCTCACCGAGGTCTCCTTCTGCCTCGGAGCGTCTCTCATATTGAAGGCCCGGGAGAAGAGTCTCCGGCCCGACCTGCCACTCTTGTGGGCCTTGACCCCCGCGGCGCTGCTCTTCGCCGCTCTCCACTTGATTCCCGGATCATGTCTCATTCGCGTAGCCTTGGGCGGTTGCCTGAGTGGCCTGGCCCTATTGGCCCTCATGACATCGCCCATGGCAGCGAGCTACCGGCGGGAGTTCTCGTCCGTCACGCGCTAGAAACCGGAATAGAACGCACATCACTCGAGGAGCTTTGGCCACTTCCGTGACTGAGAACGTCGATTGGAAAGAGACGCGGCGACGGCTGCGGGAAGATCGCCGCCGCATCAGGAAGCACCTCGCGGCGAAGTTCGGCTATAGTCCCAGAACCTGGCGATTGGACCCCTCCTACGTCTGCGTGCTTCTCTACAGGCTCGCGCACTACTGGCGCTGCAAAGGCCGCGGCAAACTGGCCCACATTCTGACTCAACTTAACGCGGCGGTAAGCGGCGCGGAGATACACCCAGACAGCCATATCGGGGGCGGCTTGCTCATTCCCAGTCCCCATGGAGTGGCTATCTCCGGACGGGCCGGCAAGAATGCCACCTTCATGCCTTGCTCAGGAATCGGAACGAGCTGGAAGACGAAAGACATCGGAGCGGGCCCCGGCATGCCCCTGGTGGGCGATGAATTTCGCATCGGCTTCTGCGGCGGAATTCTTGGGCCTTTTCGGATAGGCGATAGCGTTTGGATCGGCTTCGGCGCGTCAGTAACGACAAGGGACATCCCCTCCGATGTCGTCGCCGTACCTCGCCGCGGGCCTGTCGAAGGCGAGTGTAAACGGCGCCCAAGCCAGGACCGCCCCGTTTGTGTCCGTGATCACGGGCGGTGGCGAAACACCATCCAGGACTTGCGGACGGATATCCAGCACTATACCGATCGGCGCCTCGGAGAAGAATCCGTGAGACTGAAGGCCGGCCACGTAATCAGCGCATTACTCACGACTCAGATCCTCGCCTCGGCCCTCTACCGCCTATCGCATCTGCTCTTCGTCCGGGGATGGCAGCGGCTGTCCATCGCGGTGTGCTGGCTCAACATCCTCATCAACAAGGCAACAATCCATCCGGGGAGCTGCATCGGCCCACGCGCATTCTTGCCTCATCCATCCTGTTTTGCGTTCAGCGGCAACGCCGGAAGCGACTTCACCTGCTACGCGCTCTCTCTGGCCACTCCAATGGACGGCGTCCTCAGCGCTCCCCTATCCGCCGGGCCGATCCTGGGCGATGACGTCGTCATCACCGGCCACGCGGGAGTCCTTGGCCCCGCTACCGTCGGAGAGGGCGGGCGCATATTCCCCAAAGCCCTCGTGACCTCCGACATGGGTCCACACGCCATGGCGCTGAATACGTCCTCCCGTGGCTCGACCTCGACAGAGGCGCCGGCGCAGGGCGAGTATGAGGTGCCCACGGATGGAGGCCAGGCGTCGCCACAAACGCGGCGCGAGGTCGTGGCGTTGCTGCGTGAGGACCGGCGGCGGATGCGCGAGGAACTCAAGCGCAACGGCGTGTCCAACTCGATCAAACGCCTGCTGTTTCCCGCTTACCTTTGTGTCTGGCTCTACCGGTGGTCCCACTACTTCCACCGAAAAGGCTTTCTTCGCGTGGCTCGGGCATGCTGGCTCGCCAACGTCTACCTGACGGGAGCCGATATCGCACCTCGCTCCCGGATCGGCGGTGGCCTGTACATACCGCAGCCGGCGGGCGTGTTCATCTGCGGCCATGCGGGCAGCCGCTTTACGGTGATGGTTGGCGGGATGATCGGGCCGTCTTGTGTGGGCAGCGAAGACGAGTCCGCCTCGCCGGCCATTCCTGAGATCGGCGATAACGTCACCGTATCCCACCACGCTGGAGTACAAGGGCCCGTACGCATCGGCAATGACGTGTTCATCTCCCCAGGCTGCATCGTGTACAAGTCCACCGGCAACGGCGTCACGCTGCTCGCGCCCGACCTGAGAATCCGCTCGTTTGCCAAGCGGGAATCCGAGTCCGCTTCCTCTTGATAGCGCTTCAGCACAATGCGCCACGCCAGAATAGTCCCGGCTTTTCCTTTCGAGGTGGTACAATCCGCCCCGCATCGCCCATGGCGCAAGCGCCGCAGGCAACAGTCCCAGCCGAATGGCCGCCCGAAGCCGCGGTAAGGAGAAGGAGATACGACACATGGAGCTGGCCGTATTCAATCTAGACTACCCGTCGTTTCTCGCAAAACACGAGGTCGTCTACCTCTCGCCGCCCAAGGAGGGCTACGAAGGTTTCCCGCTTGGCAACGGCGACCTCGGCGCCATGGTTTGGTGCACCGATTCCGGATTGCAGATCCAAATCAACAAGAGCGACACATGGGATCAGCCCAACCAGGAGTCCGGCATGCTCCTACGCTCCTGCGCGAGGCTCTCCTTGGATACGGCGACACCCGTCTTTGACTGGCTCTACCTGGACGATTTTGAGGGACGCTTGTCGCTCTATCGAGCCGAGGCTGCTTTTCAGGCCACGACGCCGTTCATGCGCTTACGCACGGCAGCCCGCGTCCTGGCGAACCATAATGTTCTGGCTCTCGACGTTGAAGTCGAGGGACGCGGCGACATCGCCGTCCAGGGCTCATCGATCTCCCTGGCGCTCGAACGATGGGGCAGCCGCGCCTTCGGCTCGTGGTACAGCGGCATCCATCGCGGCGCGTCGCAGGGACTGGGAAAGGCCCACGCCGCCATCGAAGGCCGAGACGCCTGTGTCGAGGAGCACTTCGAGGTTCTCGATTTCGCCGTGGCCTGCCGCGTGGTGGGATGCGAAGCGACGGCGCGCGTCGTGAACGCTCACCGCACGGACCTGACGGTTTCCTGCCGGCCGGTGCAGCGCTTCACGGTGCTTGTCGCCGTCGTCACGAACCGCGAAGCGGCAGATCCGCGCGCCGAGGCCGTGCGGCTGCTGGATGAATGCGAACACACGGGCGCGGCGGCGCTGCAGGCCGAGCATGAGGCGTGGTGGGAGCGCTACTGGAACGCCTCGTTCGTGCACATCGGCGACGACTACCTTGAGAATCTCTACTACTTCCACCAGTACCTCATGGGAAGCGGCTCCCGAGGCCACTATCCCCTCTTGTTCAACGCCGGCCTCTGGACGTGGAATCGCGACGTGCGGCAGTGGGTGCACCCTCACCATTGGAACATGCAGCAGGCCTACTGGAGCGTCTGTGCCGCAAATCATCCCGAGTTGATGAAGCCCTATCTCGACACCTATTGGCGCCTCAAACCCCAGGCGGAGGAGTATGCCAGGAAACGCGGCTTCGACGGGGCGCTTCTCTGGAATGAGAAGCACGACTATGCCGGGCGTATGGAGAGTTCCACCAGCCTCTCCTTCGTCAACGCCTTCACGCCCGCCTCGCAGATCGGCCAAGCCTTCTGGCGCTACTACCGCTACACGGGCGACCGCGCATTCCTGGAAGAACGCGCCTATCCCTTCATGAAGGCGGCGGCCGAGTTCTACCTCCAGTATCTACGTTGGGACGAGGAAAACTCCCACTACTTCATCTTCCCCGCATCACCCTATGAATGCGAAACCGGAAACCAGTACACTAATACGACCACGGACCTCGCCACAATCCGCGGCACGTTCAAAACGTGCATCGAGGTGGCGGAAATGCTCGATGTTGATGCGGACAAGCGCGAACAGTGGCAACGCGTGCTTGAATCTCTGGCGCCGTATCCACTCACACAAATCCAAGGCAAGGGCGACGCCTTGGCCGCGGCGGAGGAGAAGCCCGGCATAGAGATGCCCCCCCAGGGCGCCTTCTGTGCGGCCTTGGCCCCCGTGTTTCCAACGGGCCTTCTCGGCCTCGCCGATCGAGGCACGCCCCTTTTCGAGGCGGCCGTGCGGTGCGCCGAGGCCCATCCGTCGAACCGGCTTGCCATCAGCCCTATCGCCGCCGCAAAGGCCCGGCTGGGCCTGGGCGAGGCAGCCCTGGAAGACTTGAAGATGTCCGTCCGCCAGCTCCAGCATTTCCCGCAGGGCCTCTTCTACAACATCGACCACTGGCATTACCTCTCGCGTTACGCCGATAGCGCGCCCAACCCGATCGTCACGGCACAGCGCGACTACATCCATGACCACGCCGCGCGCTACAAGGATGTCCGCATACGCAACGCGGGAGAACGCGAGGAGCGCGTCAGTACGCCAACCCAGCCGTTCATCCAATGCGGCATGGAACCATCCGCACTCTTGGCAACAGGCATCACGGAGATGCTACTCCAGAGCTATGACCACACGATCCGCCTGTTCCCGGCGCTCCCCTCGGAGTGGCCGGCATCCTTCACCTTGCTCGCCGAGGGAGGCTTCCTCGTCACCTCACGGAAAGAGCCCGGCCTGCCGCCTGCTCGCACACAGATCACGAGCCTGCTCGGAAATGAATGCACCGTTGCGTGGCCTTGGCCGGAAAAGCCGCTCGTCAGGCAGATGGCGCCTTCCGACGCCCCTGTCGCCTACGCTCAGGAAGCTGAATCAATCCGCTTCGCGACGGCAAAGGGAGCCCGTTACGAACTCCTCCCGCAGGGCGGGCCAGCCGAAGAGGAGGCGCCGGTTTACACAGGCCAGCCAAACACCGCGCCAAAGTCGTACCTCGAAGCCATGCTCGGCATTCCCCGCGACTTCTGATCTTCCGACGTGGCAACGAATTGGCGCCGGCCGTCTTGCCTGTGTTCCCACCCTCGGGATTTGAAAAACGCCCTGAACATGGAGAACATGTATGCTAGACGCTTGTAGAGCTGAATAGCCGCCATCGCTGCAGTCCAGAACGGCCAAATGGATAAGGACATATCGCCTTGGGCGTGCCCATAGCCTGGGGGCCGCAGGTTCGAATCCGGCCATTACTGGCGCATGAGCAAGCCATACCGGAAGAAGCGACGGCCACAGGCCAAAGCTAGAGGGAAGGATTTGTAATGAGCATACAAAACAACACGGTAGGCCTTGCCGGCCTGATGGCCGGAGTCCTGCTATCGGTGCCCTGCGCCGCTCAGGTTAGTCTGGTGCGGGACGGCGCCCCCCGCGCCGTCGTGGTAACCGCCAATGAGCCGACCCCAACGGCTCGCTACGCCGCCGAAGAACTCGTTGACCACGTGGCGCAGGCCACCGGCGCAACCTTGGACGTGGTTACGGAGGCGGATGCGCCTCAGGATGTTCCGACCCGCGTCTACATCGGTGTCACTGAGGCCGCTCTGGCCTGCGGATTGGATCCGGAGCGCCTGCCCCGCGAAACCTTCACGCTGCGTTCGGTGGGCAATGACCTCTTCATCTTGGGCCGAGAAGACGATGGCGACCCGCTGGCCGAGAGTAATTCCAACGTCGGCACGCTCTTCGGCGTATATGAGTTCCTTGAACGCTTCTTGGGCGTGCGCTGGTTATGGCCGGGCGAGCTGGGCACTTTTGTGCCCAAGACAAACACCGTCGAGTTGTGGTCCGTGAACGAGACCAAGGCCCCCGCGCTTAATTTCCGCGGCATACGCTGGGGGAGAATCAGAAGCATCTCGCACGGCTCCGCGACCATGAGCGACGGCGATGCCCAGTTGGGATTCAGCCCCGACGTGGCCGTCAGCTACGGCAAAGCGCTGGAAGTTCTGCTCCGCCGAAACCGCATGGGCGGCTCGGATGCCAGGCCGCCCAGCGGACACGCGTTCACCGGCTGGTGGAAACGCTACGGGCAAGAGCACCCCGAATGGTTCGCGCGCCGGCGGAACGGAGTACGAGGCCCCTCCGAAACGGATCAACGCGACGTGCCGATGTGCGTCTCAAATCCCGACTTGCACGACTTCATCATTGAACAATGGGACGGCGGCCCCACCCTGAGGCTAGGGCCCGTCGACCGCCCCGGCCGCTGCACCTGTGAGAATTGCCGGGCCTGGGACGGGCCGCAGCCGGCGCATCCCCCCTGGTTCGCGGAACGCGTCTACGCCACCGAGCCTCGCGCCCAGGAACTCTTCCCTGGAGCAACTTCGGATCGCTATGCGCGGTTCTGGAAAACCATCCAAGAGAAAGCGTCAAAACGCAATCCCCACGTCCTGGTTTCCGGGTCCTTCATCTACGAAAATGAACTCCCCGCGCCGACAACCGACATTCGCCTCAACAAGAACATCTACGCCGAGTTCGTGCAGTGGCAAGATCCTCACCTGCGCTACTTGCCGATGCCGGATGAAGCCTTCGACTGGATCAAGGAACAGTGGCTGGGATGGCGCCAAACGGGCATGCGGATGGGCTACCGGCCCAACTATCTGCACGACGGCTACGTAATGCCGCACTTTGAAACCCGGCAGTCGGGCGGATTCCTCAAATTCGCGTACGAACACGGCATGGAAGGCGCCGATTTCGATTCACTCACCGGCCAGTGGGCCACACAGGGACTCCGGCTATACATGCACTTCCGCCTAATGAACAAGCCGGAACTGGATCTGGCAACCATCCGTGAAGAGTACTGCGCCGCCTTTGGCCCTGCGGCCGACACCATGGATCGCTACTTCGTCTACTGGGAAGACTACGCATTCGAGCATTGCATGCGGATCATCGAACTGTATTCAGATGTACACTGGCGCTACAGCAACTACGTCCGCCGGGCCCACCTCGCGTTTCCTCCAGCATGCTTCACCCCCGCCGAAGCCATGCTCGAACAGGCACGTGTCGAAGCGCAAGCCAGCGACTTGCCCGAATTCGCGGAGCGTGTGCGATTCGTCCAAAGCGGCCTTGACCACGCCCAACTCGCCACGCGACTTACGGCCCTCTTTGACGGAGAGGGAGCCCTCCTGCCCGGCCGAGAGGAGGAAGCCAAGCAAGCCTTGCGGGAACTGATCGCGTTTCGGAAAGAGCACGAACGCAGCTACTTCTCGGATCTGTATCACACAACCAGCTTCTGGGAACTTACGCGCATGGACTTGGAGCCGCTCCTGGCCGCGCTGGCCGGCGACGCACAGTAGCGGAGGCGTCTGACGAAAACGCGCTCCTCCTCGCCGCCCGCGGCCAGGAGCTGTCCGTCGAGAAAAGTACCAACGGGCCCATAAAGGATAACCTAACGCTAGCGAGTTGGAGAGAAGCAGCAGGGATGGCTTAACAAAGGAATACAAACAAAGATGCCGAACCCGCCCAACATCGTATACATCCTGGCCGACGACATGGGATTTGGGGATGTCTCGTGCCTGAACACAGAATCCAAGATTCACACCACTCACCTGGATCGGCTGGCGGATGAGGGAATTGTATTCACGGATGCACACGCTACTTCGGCCGTCTGCACGCCATCGCGCTACGGAATTCTGACGGGCCGGTATAACTGGCGCTCAGTGCTCAAGGAGGGCGTCAACTACGGCTATGACGGCTCGATCATCGAGAAGGGACGAATGACGACGGCCTCCTTCTTGAAACGCCACGGCTACACGACGGCGTGCATCGGCAAGTGGCATCTGGGATGGACTTGGGCCCTCAAGGGTGAGGCCCCGGAGGAGGTAGACTTCTCCCAGCCCATCGCTGGCGGCCCGACGTCAGTCGGATTCGACTACTTCATGGGCATCAGCGCGTCGCTCGACATGGCGCCGTATGTGTATGTGCGCAATGACCGGCCCACGGCCCTGCCCGAGCGCACCGTGCCCGAAGGAAAGGGACAGCAATTCTGGCGGGCTGGGCCCATCGCACCGGATTTCAAGCATGAAGAGGTTCTCCCGCGACTGACGGAAGAGGCCATCCGCTATATTGACGACCACGCGGGAAAAGACGCGCCTTTCTTCCTGTACTTCCCGCTGCCCGCGCCGCACACGCCCATACTCCCGACGGCGAAGTTCCAGGGGAAATCGGGCACAAACGCATACGGCGACTTCTGTTTGCAGGTTGACGACGTGGTGGGACAGGTGATGGCGGCCCTCGAACGCAACGGCATCGCGAAGGACACCATCCTGGTTTTCACATCCGACAATGGGTGCTCGCCGATGGCCGATTTCGACGCGCTGGCGAAGGTAGGCCATCACCCCAGCTACGTGTTCCGGGGCCACAAAGCCGACATCTATGAAGGCGGCCATCGAATCCCACTCATCATCCGCTGGCCGGAGCGGATCCAGGCCGGCGCCAAGACGGACGAGACGGTGTGCCTCGTGGATCTATTGGCCACCTGTGCGGATATCCTAGGCGAGAAACTGCCCGATGACGCCGGGGAGGACAGCATCAGCAATCTCCCAGTATGGCTCGGCAAATCCTTGACTCACCCACTGCGTGAAGCCACGGTGCACACCTCCATCAACGGCTCGCTGTCCATTAGGCAAGGGCGATGGAAACTGGAGCTATGCCCCGGCTCGGGGGGATGGAGCTATCCGCGCCCGGGCAAGGAATGCGCCGGACTGCCGCGTGTCCAACTCTACGACCTGGAGGCGGACATCGGTGAGCGCAAGAACCGCTGCGAGGAACATCCTGACGTGGTGACCCACTTGAAAAACCTGCTGGCCGGTTACGTCAGAGACGGCCGCAGTACGCCCGGCGCGCCCCAGAAAAACACGGGCGGCCCATGGGACGGCCTCTGGTGGCTGGACGAGCAAGATGAGACGAGTGGTTAAGTAACGAGACAACCGCGCCGGCGCGTTGTGGGCCAAGCCCCGGTGTAGCCAAGTGGCGCCACCGGCCCTCAAGACCCTTCCACACCGGGAAGTAATGGAGTAGGGGAAAGATGCTGAAGACTACGCTTATCGTGGGGGTGATTCTCCTCCTTGGCGCACGCACGGCCACTGCGGTGGCCGCCTCTCCCGAGGAGGCACAAGATGCGGCAGAGTGGATCGGCAGGTACTTCGCCGAAGAATCGGTCTCACCGGTGCCCTTCTCGTTTCTGTGCGACGGCGCTCCCTCCGCGGAGTCACTGCCGCGATGGCAGCGAGTTTGCTCACAGGAGGCTGCAGGGCCGGAGCGTGTCCGTCATGTGCTGACCTTAACCGATCCCCAGAGCGGCCTCGAACTCGCATACACCGCGGTATCCTACTCGGAGCACGCGGCAATCGAGTTACTGCTCGAACTGCGCAACACCGCGGATACGGACTCGCCGCTTCTTGAGCGGATCCGTCCGCTGGATTGCCCCTTTCCCGTTCCCGGATGGCCGTGCACAGTCCACCATGCCTTGGGCGAGTACAACTCGGAGCGGAGCTTCATGCCCGTCGCGGACGCGCTCGACGGCAAGAAAACTCAATCGCTCACGCTTGCCCCACGCGGTGGCCGCTCTTCCGACGAGCATATGCCGTTCTTTAACCTCCAATGGGAAAACGGCGGCGCCATCGTGGCCATCGGATGGGCCGGCCAGTGGGAAGCCGGATTCCATTGCGAAGAGGACGAGCGTGTTCGCGTCGATTGCGGCATGCAGACAACCCGCCTGCGCTTGCATCCGGGCGAAGGGATCCGCACGCCGCGCGTCCTTCTTCAATTCTGGCGCGGCGATGACGACCTCCGCGGCAACAATCTCTTCCGCCAATGGATGCTGGCTTATAATCTCATGCGGCGCGATGGTGCCGTGGTGCTCGCGCCCATATGCGCCTCGGTAACGGAGGTCGATCCCGACGGCTCCTACGAGGGGCCGCACGTGCGCGCCATGCAGCCTTTCGCCCAACGGGGTGTGGAAGTCTTCTGGTCGGACATGGACCCGCAGCAGTGGTATCCCAAAGGATTTCCCGAGGGCACGGGAACATGGGAGCCCGACTTGGCGAAGTACCCTCACGGCCTGGCCCCCGTCGGCGAGGCCGCGCACGCCGCCGGCCTCGAATACCTCTTGTGGTTTGAGCCGGAACGGGTGGCGCCGGGAACGCGTATCGAGGAACTGCACCCGGAGTGGATCACGAAGATTAGGCATACGTCCCTCTTCCGGCTGGATATCCCCGAGGCTCGTGCTTGGCTCACGGACTATATCGACGAGCAGATTATGGCGGCCGACTTGGACTGGCTTCGATGGGACTTCAACATGGAGCCGCTGGAGTACTGGAAGATTAACGACGCGCCCGAACGCGAGGGCATCACCGAGATCCGTCACATCGAGGGCTTGTACGCCATGTGGGAGGAACTCATGACAAGGCACCCCGGACTCGTGATCGATGTATGCGCCAGCGGCGGCCGGCGCATCGACTTCGAAACGCTCCGCTACGGCCTTCCCCTATGGCACAGCGACCGCCAGTGCTTCGGCCCGAACGCCGCCGCCGATCAACTGCAGAACGGCGGCCTCTTCCGCTGGCTGCCCCTTCACGGCTGCGGCAACTTCGGCTTCGAGCCCTCCTACCTCTTCCGCAGCGGCATGACTACCGGAAACATCCTTGTCGGTGGCAATCTCTCCTCGGACGACCCCGAGATGGAACTCGCCGCAAGGCGCACCGTGGCCATCTACCACAAGCTCCGGCCCTTCATGCTCGGCGATTTCTACCCGCTCTTCCCACATCTCGCCGACGAGAGCGTCTGGTACGGCTTCCAATTCCATCGCCCCGACCTTGATGCCGGCTTCGCCTTGCTATTCCGCCGGGAGAACTCGCCCTACTTACAGGCTAAGCTTCCTCTGAGAGCCGTGGATGGTGAGACAACCTACGTAGTCACATATGAAGACGGGCCGGAGAGCGCCGAAGTCCCCGGCGTTGAACTGGGCGCCTATTCCGTCAGCATTCCAGCAGCGCCCGGCAGCGCGATCCTGTATTACCGAAGGAAGTAGGCTCAGGAAGCCCGCCAAAGCGGCCCGGTTCCAGCATGTGGCCCTATGAGGGCAGCCGCTTCTTCATCTCCTCCCAAGGCACCTCATCCGGGAGGCGGCCTTCCGACACGGCGAGCGCTGCCCCGATGCCGGCGGCCTCGCCAAGGGCGACGGCGTTCCCGGTAACGCGGTAGCTGCTGTGTGCGATGAAGTCGCCGCTGATGCACCGCCCGGCCATAAGCAAGCCCTGCACATCCAGCGGCAGCAGCGCTCTGTAAGGGATATCGTATGGCTTCGCCCGCGTTTTCCCGTGATCGAAATCCTTCCCCTTGTCCGGATCCGGCGAGTGGACGTCAACGCCGAACGCCACCCGGCAGATCGCGTCCTCGTGCTTTCGGCCTTGGGCCAAGTCCTCCTCGCTCACTGTATAGCGGCCGCGGATGCGGCGGCCTTCGCGTACGCCGATGTGCTCGGCGGTAGCGGCGATCTCAAGATTCGCCCATGGCGCCCCCAGCGCTCGAAGGGCCTCGACGGCGGCATGCACTTCCTTGCGCGCGTCCATGGTGGCGCGTGTCACGTCATCCGCGTCGAAACCACGGACACCATACACGTGCGTGATCATCATGCAGAGAAGATCGCCGGGCATATTGAAAAGGGACGGAGCACCGTAAGAAGGAGCAATTCCCGCCCGCTTCAATTCCTCCAGCAACTCCTTCTTCGGATCATACCCGAGAGGTTCGGCAAGGCCCCGTACAAATCGCGCGACTTCCTCGCGCTTCACGCCGCCGACAAGCGCGATGAGAGACATCGGCTGGCCATCCCCATCGCCTTCACGGCCATAATCGTAGGCACAGCCCGCCTGCGCCGAAAGATCGCCGTCGCCGGTGGCGTCGATGAACACCTTGCCGGAGAAGGCCTCCCCACCGGATTTCGATTCCGTGATCACGCCGCGAAGGCATCCCTGCTCAACAAGGGCGCCGGCGCAGCGCGTATGAAGCCGGACATCCACGCCCGATTCCTCGCACATCCGTTCGAGAAGCCACTTCATCTGCTCGGGGCGATAGGCCCAGACGCGCCCATAGCTCATGGAGCTGCGCTGCCCCGTCAGTCGGCGGATGTACTCAGCCAGCAGACCTCTCTTGTTCGCAAAATCATGCACTACCGTGAGCAAGCCGGCCGTCCACACGCCGCCGAGACACCCATTGACCTCGATAAGGCGCGTACGCGCCCCATTCCTCGCCGCGGCAATGGCCGCCGTCACCCCTGCCGGCCCCGCGCCGCACACCACGACATCCGTCGATTCCTTGAGGGGGATTTGCCGAGAGGCATCGGCAACGAATGGGCCCGCCGTCACTTGAGCTTCATGCGGCGCGCCCACCGAGGACGTACCGGCGAAGGCGGCGGCCATAGCGGACGTACTGCGAAGAAGAGTCCTTCGTGAGAAGCAGGCATTATCTTGCATCGTGGTGGTTTCCGATCTCATCGAGTCCAGCAAGAACCACCGGGCGAGGAGCTTCAAGCCGTGGTGTCTTGCCAAACGACGACTTCATTGGAACAAAATGCATCGCTGCGGTTCAAAGAGCCGCTGGGATGGCCCGTGACTTCCGGAGCAATAGGCCGGCTCGCCCCAACGCATCTCGGTAGGCGCCCGCTAAGGACAATTGGCGACGGCCGTCGGTGAGTCCGTGCCCCATATACGGAAAATGGAGTACACTCTTCCAACAAACCAAGCGCCAAGGAGAAAACCAATGCGCCCTGAAAGCACAGACGTATTCGTCGGCGGAGACGAGGGCATCAACACATATCGAATACCGGCGATGCTGCGCTGTCCGGACGGCGCCTTGGCGGTGTTCTGCGAAGCGCGAAAAGAATCCATCGCGGACGCAAGTCCCACCGCTCTCGTGGTGCGCAGAAGCGTCGACGACGGCCGGGCATGGCTCCCTATGCAGACAATCATCCCCGGTGAAGGCAGCGAGGCGATCATGAATCCCTGTCCAGTCGTCGACACATCGAGCGGCTCGATTCTGCTGTTTTGCATCGATGCCCACAAACGCGCTCACGGGCGCCACCGGCACTTGGTGGTTACCAGCACCGACAGCGGCGAAACCTGGAGCGCGCCTGTCGACATGGCGCGGCAGATCGCCGACTACGACGACACGTTCGTCCCGGGCCCCGGCGTGAGCATTCAATTGGCGAGCGGCCGTCTGGTTATTCCTGGCTACACCGGCATTCTCGATTCCACGACGCGCACCGGCTGCCGTTCCTGCATCCTATACAGCGATGACCATGGAAGCACCTGGGCCTTTGGCGACCGCGTCTCAGCGCCCACGAACGAGTGCCAGGCCGTGGAACTGAGCGATGGCAAACTCATGCTGAACATGCGGGACAACACCGGCAAGAGTTGCCGTGCCGTGGCGTTCAGCGAGGACGGAGGACAAACGTGGGGGCCCGTCTATTGGGACGCCGCCCTGAATGAGTGCCCCTGCCAGGCGAGCATCATCCACTACAGCGTTGCCGGGCAGGACACGAGTGACTGCCTGCTGTTTGCGAATCCGGATGTATCGGGTGAACGCTTTGGCACGGTCAAGCGCACCAGGATGACGGTGAAACTCAGTTATGATGAAGGCCGGACATGGCCCGTTAAGAGACTGATCCACCGAGGCCCGTCATCCTACTCCTCACTTGCGCGTCTGTCTGACGGAGACATCGGGATCGTCTTTGAAGGAGGCCGGGAGCACCGGCGCGAATGGATCCGGTTCATGCGCTTCTCGCTGGACTGGCTGACACAAGGAGAAGGCGATGCATAGCGAACATTCCGCAAGTGACGACTCACTTCGTATCTGGCGTTCGCCGTACAGCAATTTCTATGTGGATGAGACACTCCACGCGGCTGAGGTGTACACCCAAGACTATCTGAAGGAACTGGCCGAGGCCGGATTCAATGCCGTTTGGCTCCATGCCTATCTCCGAGATGTGGCGCCAACAAAGATCTTCCCCGAGCTGGCCACGAATAGCGCCGCACACCTTCGAAGCTTGCGAACGGTGATACGACGGGCGGAGCGCGTAGGCATTCGCCTTTTCCTCTATATGCAGCCGCCCATGAGTATGCCCGCGAGCGCTGCCTTCTGGCAGAAACATCCTGAGGCGCGCGGCGTGACGGAGGGGAAGGGGGACCGACAATTCTCGGCCATGTGCACCTCGGAGCCAAGAGTCAGAGCGTTTCTTCACCAAGCGGCCGAGACGCTCTCCCGACGCCTGCCGGGCCTGGGCGGCGCGATTCTGATCACGGCTTCCGAATACCTGGCGCACTGCTATTCCCACTACCCGATCCAGCCGGACTGTGAGTTCTTTCCCGCAAAGGCAGAGCCGCTGGGATGCCCGCGCTGCGCACAAATTCAACCGAAGGAGATCATCGCAGACGTCATCGGCAGTATTCATGATGGATTCCGCGCGGCCGGAAACGGCGCGGAGATGATTGCCTGGAACTGGTCGTGGAGCATGTACGAAAAGGATCCCCAGAAGGAGATCCTGCATATGCTGCCGCGCGATGTGCGCCTCATGGTGGGACTCGAGCGCGGCGGCTCCAAGGTAGTCCTAGGCAAGCACCGCATCATCGATGAATACGCCCTCAGCTACGCCGGCCCAAGTGAACGATTCGTGGCCTCCGTGAAGGCCGCCCGCCGGCGCGGCATGAAGACCCTCGCGAAGCTGCAAATCGACACAACGCACGAGCTGGGCGTGGTGCCCAATCTGCCGGTGATAGGGACGCTGCACGAAAAAGCCCGGGCCATGCGCCGCTTGCGCGTGACTTCATATATGGGCTGCTGGAATTTCGGCAACATGCTCACGGCCAACACGGCGGCCTTCACTTCCTTCCTCACCGCCAAACGCCTTCTGCCGCGGCCACAAGCCTTGGCGGCATTCGCACGTGCATATTTCCCCGGCTGCAACGCGCAGGAAGTCATCGCCGCATGGGAACTCTTCGTACGCGCCCTGGACCACTATCCATTCTCCATCCCGTTTCTATACAAAGCGCCCCTGACGTTTGCCGTGGCCTATCCCATTGTGCCGGGCCCTCTCAAAGAGGGCGACATCGGCTCCTCGTGGCGCCCAACGAAACGCGGTGATGAACTGAGTGAAACATTTGGCCCGTATACACTAAGCACGATCATCAAGGGCCTTGGCGCGCTGACGCGCACCTGGTGGCGGGGCGTCAAGCACTTCGAGAATGGGATAGCTGGATGTGAATCGCCAACGGCGCGGAAGGAGGCGGACACAGCGCGCATGGCCGGCCATTGCTTTCACAGCGGCTGGAACGTGTATCGCGCCTATCGGCTACGGAAAAAATGGACCCGCTCCCACCTCGCCCCGCTTCAAGCCATTATGCGCGATGAACTGAATCACCTCCCCGACGCGCATGACATCGCGGCCCGCGATCCGCGGATGGGATTTCATTCCGGTTCAGGATTCCCTTCCTTGCCTCAACAGTACTTCTTCACGCCGGAGAGCATTCGCAAGAACATCCGGCAACTGAACCGACTGCTGGGCGAGTGAAGAACGAGGCGCATGCTGCGGCCGTAGCTGAACAGACATCATCAATCAGGGAGTGACGAACATGGGTGACAAAGGGAAACGAGACAAGGGCAAGAGAGAGTCGCAGAAAAAAGCCAAGGCCACGCCAAAGGAGAGACGGAAACTGAAGCGAGAAAAGAAGGACAAGTAGACGATCCCGGAAGTCCGGCGGCCCTTCGCGCCGAAGTGGACACATCGGCGGGAGGAGGCGCGCGGGCGCCTTCCGAGTTTCTTGACTGCGGAAAAACCTTAGGCCGACACCCTCCGCGTCGCTTCAGGCCCAAGGCACGATAGCGGCACGCCCGGACTAGGTGTCGTCGTTGCCGCCAACCTTCGCGTCGCGCAGGGGCATGTCGTCGTCCGGAACAGCACCGAAATCGACGGGCGGCGGGATGGATGCGTCCCTGCCCAAGGTATCCGCGACAATGTGCGCGGCCTCCCGGCGGCCCAAAACGAGGGCCTCCGTAGCTCCCGGAGGTGTGGACACGGCATGCGCGGGAGGTTCACCGGCTTCCTGGCGGACGTGGAGAGTCTGAGTCGGGAAGGCGAACTCGACCCCGAGTCGGTTGGCCAGCCGGATGATGTCGAGAAACAGACGGTGCCTTTCACGCAGTTCGGTAGCCCATTCCGGCGCCTCGTGGAAGCAATAAAGGAGAACGTTGAGCGAGGAATTGGCGAATTCGTTCAGCCAGACGTGGTAGTAGTCTTTGCGCGTGTAAGGGTGGATACGAATCAGATGGCGGATGCCTTCGCAGAAGGCCTCGATCTTCTCCGGCGGCGTGTCGTAGGTGATGGCGATCTTCATGCTGATGCGCCGATAGCGCCGCGCGCCCATGTTATCGATGGTGGCATTGATGAGCTGCGAATTAGGCACGGCAACAAGAGAGTTGTAAAAGGTACGAATGCGCGTGCTGCGGATCCCCACGGTTTCCACGCTGCCTTCGGCGTCGCCGATGATCACCCAGTCGCCGATCTGAAACGGCCGATCCAAGAGAATCGTGAGCGAGCCGAATATGTTGGACACCGTGTCCTTGGCGGCGAGGGCGAACGCGAGGCCCCCGAGGCCCAGTCCGGCGAACAGCGTCTTGTAGTCGAATCCCAGGTTCTCCGCTACAAAGACGATACCCACCGCCACGACGAAGATCTTGAGGCTGCGTGTAACGAGAGGCACGAGGATATCGTCAAAGCGATTATCCGTGCGCGCGGCGCGTTCGGCGAGGAAACTCCCTAGGATGTCTACAAGCCGGTAGACGGCCCAGACGCCCCCGGCGGCCGTGATGGCCTGGGCAGCGCTCCGCAAGAAGAAGAGCGTGTTCGCGGGCAGCCCAAGGAACATCAGGCCCAGGTACCAAACCCACGCCATCAGGGCGATGCGAATAGGACGGATGAAGTCGCGCTCGAGACGCACATCCAGAGACATGGCCTCGCTTTGGAAGCGCTTCCGGATTAGGAGGGCGAGGACAAAGGCCACCAGCCGGCTCAACGCCATCCCGAGCAGGATCACCGTGAATAGGCCAAGCCACTGCCAGTTCTCCAGGTAGATCGTCTCGCTAAGGAGGATCGGATAGCGTTTGCCCACCCAGTTGCGCGCACGCAGGGAGAACGTCCTGGGCTCGGCGCCGGGCACGCCGACGACGACGGGGCGATCCTTGTAGTGCTCATAGATGCCGCGCAGCGCGTCGAGCGTCGAGGCGCTGAACTTCCACTCCCGCGCCCCGTCTTCGCCCTCCACGGGCACGAGGACGATGGACTCCCGCGCGTGCCGAAGCTTCATGACGTAGCGTTCAGCCTCGGAATCATCAGGAATCGCTTCATAGATGATCAGATGATCGCGATCGAGAATCTGCTTGAGCAACTCGGCCAGGATGACCCCTTCCGACTCGCGGACCTGCTCCCGAACCGCGGAAAGATCGAGCGTGCTAAGCGCCTCCTCTTTCCCGCCTTCATCCCACCGGTTCATCCCTTCGATGAAGGTGCGCACGGCGCCGCGGGGCGAGTAGAGTGGGCCGGCGTTGTCCGCCGCACCAACCTCCTCCTCTCCCGCCACGAGCTGGGCATACAGTTCGGGCACCTCGGCGATGGTGCGGGATGGAAACCGCCATGCGCCATCATCGTACCGGTGGAGACAAAGCGTTACGGCTCGCTTCTCCTCGCCATCCTCACGCAGCGTGAATTCCACATCTTTCCCGTCGCCGCCATCAGGTATCGCTTCAAGATCGAGCGTGAAATGAGCGATGATCTCGTACAGACGGAGAGCGAAGTCCGTTGCCTCGCCAGGCTGGACACGCCCCCCCGAGTCGCCGAGGTAGAGGCACCCGAGCGCGTCATTCAGCCGCGCGGCCTTTCCAGCGCGATACGCGTTCATGGCTTCGAGGAATGAGGTGACTGTCGCGCGCGGCGACGTCAGATCGGGCGCGGAAGAGGCTGGCGCGTCCTCGATCGCCTGCCCCGAGCTGCTCATGGCCGCGACGACGCACAGGATCGCCAGCGTGGCAGCGCACTTCAATCGGTGAGAACCTGCAACGTTGCCGCCTCGCCTCGCTCGCGCAATTCCACTCCTATGCCTTGTGCAACTCACGAGGTTCGACATGCGCTGGCGTATTAGCGCGCTTTGGTTGTCACTCATCCTTCCCCCTTGAACGCAGGCCGGAAGAACTCCGGATACTCGCTAGGATTCACGCGTTTTCCTCTTAGATTTACACCCATTCTAGTGAATGAAGTCGGGAGGCTCAAACGGGCCGTTTTACGGCCGCTCGGCTTGAAAACGAGTGGGGCGCGCAAGTATACCGTAGCGTCGTTGCGCGCCGCAGAAACGCGCCGGAAAGTAGGGAGCCATGCGTCGAAAAAGAATCCTTCTAACCGGGTCGAACGGCCGTTTGGGCCATGCGCTGGCAGCGTTCCTGAGTGAGAGCCATCATGTCGCGCAACTGGACCTCGCCCCTCCTGGCGACCCCGCGCAGCGCGCCATCGGAGATGTGTTCACGGGATCGATCACGGACCCCGCGGCAGTGCGCCCGGCCATGGAAGGATGCGACGCGGTGATTCATTGCGCCGCGATTCCCTGGAACATTCCGCCCCTTGAGCAGGTCGTAGAGACAAACGTCGTGGGCGCCTTTGTTGTCCTCGAGGCGGCAGGCCAGACGTCAACGGTGGAGCAGTTCATCTACGTCTCGTCGATCTGCTGGCACGGACTCAACGATCCGCCGCGGGAGGAACACCTGCCTACGCGATTACCCTTCGACGAGACACACCTGACCTCCGCGACGAGCCCATACGCACGCTCAAAGGTACAATGTGAAGAGTGGTGCCAGGCCTATGCGGCGCGATTCAAGAAGCCCGTGGTAGCCCTGCGCCCATCCTACATCGTGCGCCTTGACGAGGAGCCGGGATTCGCGGCGCGTCAGGACTCCCGCTCTCCTCACCTCAACGAATACGTTGGGACAAGCGACCTGCTCGATCTGTTCGAGCGAGCACTCGACTACGCCCCCCCAGGTGGATTCGACGTGTTTCTCGCGAACGCGAGTGATCAGTTGAGCCGTGTTCCCAGTCTTGAACTGGCGGAGCGCTTCTTTGCAGGAATCGCCGTGGATAGAGAGAAGCTGGCGCAGTGTGACGGCTTCGGCGCGTTTGTCGATTGCAGCCGGGCGCGCGAACGGTTAGGCTGGGCGCCCAAGTTCCGATGCGTACGGTGAAGCGCCCGCCAGCGTTGCCGTATCGCCGGGCGCACGCTATGATGTGGCCCCAGGCATTGGAGGAGACTGCAGCATGGACAAGGTTCGGATAGGCTTTGTGGGCGTCGGCGCGATGGGACAATGCGCCCATCTGCGGAACTACGCCGCCCTCGCGGATTGCGAAGTTGTCGCCCTCGCGGAATTGCGCCAGGGACTCGGCAAAGAGGTCGCGGCACGATACGGTGTCCCGAAAGTCTACCCAGATCATGAGGCGCTGCTGGGCAGCGAAAAGGTTGACGCCATTGTGGCGGCGCAGCCGTTCACGCGGCACGGAGTGCTGCTGCCCGACCTGTTCAAGGCCGGCGTCCCGGTACTGACGGAGAAGCCGCTGGCGCGCTCCATCGAAGCAGGGGAACGCGTTCTAGCCGCATTGAAGTCCAGCCGGGCAAGGCATCTGGTGGGTTACCACAAACGCAGCGACCCGGCCACGATGTTCGTCAAGGAGGAGATGGCCCGCCTTGCGGCCGGCGGCGAGCTCGGCGCCCTTCGCTACGTGCGCATCCTCATGCCCGAGGGCAACTGGACGGCCGGCGGCTTCAGCCACTTGCTGAGAAGCGACGAGGCATCGCCGCCGCTGAGACACGATCCCCCCCCGAGCGATATGGACGAGCCCACTCAGAAGGCCTACGAAAGCTTCGTAAATTATTACATTCACCAAGTCAACCTGATGCGCCATCTCCTCGGTGAGGATTACGAAGTGGACTACGCGGATCCCTCCGGCGTCCTGCTGGCGGTGCGCAGTGCGAGCGGCGTTCCCGGCGTCATCGAGATGACGCCGTTCCGCACCACGCGAGACTGGCAGGAGGAGGCGCTCGTAGCTTTCGAGCGAGGCTACTTCAAACTCGAATTGCCCGCGCCGCTGGCCTGCAATCGGCCCGGCCGTGTGACGTATTACCGGGATCCGGGCGACGACGCCACACCGGAGGCCATTACGCCGCAACTGCCGTGGGTGGACGCCATGCGGCAACAAGCAACGAATTTCGTCCGCGCCGTGCGCGGCGAGGATACGCCCCTATGCGAGGCCGCGGACGCCCTCAAAGATCTTCGCGTGGCGCGGGATTACATTCGCCGCCGGCAAATGGAAACGAAGGAGGACTGAGCCTTTCCGCGGCGTGGCGACGGGCCGTATGAAGGGCGCCGATATGAAACTGGCCGACAGGGCATTCCGCAAACACATATTCAAGTACGTGATCCAGTGTGTGCTGGCAACCATGGCGATCTACGTGGTGCTGCTCATATTGGACGCACGCTCCAACGCCGCCATCATCGGCGCCCTCGGCGCGAGCTCATTCATTGCCTTCACCATGCCCAGGAAACACGTGTCGCAGGCGCGTTTCATGGTGGGAGGATACGCGGTGGGCATAACCGCCGGGACGCTATGCCATTTCCTCACCGTATGGACCCAGTGGTCGCCGGTGCCTTTCGCCGCCGTGGCCGTCGGCGTGGCTATCTTCGTGATGGTAGTTACCGACACCGAGCACCCCCCCGCGGCCGGCGTTGCGCTGGGACTCGCGCTCAACGGCTGCACCTACACCCGCGTCACCGTCGTCGCCGTCGGTATCCTCGCCCTCTATCTGATCAAGAGGCTTCTCAGGCCTGTCCTGATCGATCTGCTTTAGACGCCGCGCCGGCCGGCGGGATGTAGGCCGGATTGGACTGCGTGGGGACGGGGGCGTTGACGTCTTCTCGCCACGCACGCAAGAGATTGCGCAACTCGCGCGCCTTTTCGGGCAGTTTCTCCGCCAGATTCCGCCGCTCCCCGACGTCTTCGCGGAGGTTGTACAACTCGACGGCCCCGTCCTCGAAGTACTCGATGAGCTTCCAGTCGCCTTGACGCACGACCCCGCATGGCGTCGTGCGCCACACGCCGTCGCGGGAGTCTTCCTCGAAGCCCTCCGGCAGCCTCTGAAGATAGGCGGGGAAATGCCAGAAGAGGGCGTCTCGCATAGGCGCGCCTCGCCCACTGACGAGCGGGACAAGGCTCTCCCCATCGAGAAGGTGGCCCGCCGGGCGGGCCGCCCCCGCCATCTCCAGGCACGTCGGATAGAAATCCGTGCAGATAACCGGCACATCGCATACGCCGCCGGGCCTTGTTCGCCCCGGCCAGCGCACAATCAACGGCTCGCGGATGCCCCCTTCGTAGAGCATGCCCTTGCAGCCCCGAAGAGGCTTCATATTCGTCACGCCGCCGTAGCCGCCATTATCCGAGAAGAAGAAGACTATCGTGTCCTCGGTAAGGCCGAGTTCGTCGAGCCGGGCCAGCAGCCGGCCGATATTGCGATCGGCGTTTTCAACCATCGCGGCATAGACGGCGTTCTGATGCTGCGTCTTCACGCCCGCTTCTTCGTTTTCGGCGCTCTTCTTCTCGTATTTCTCAATGAGCGCCTCCTTCGCCTCGATGGGCGTATGGACATCGTAGAAAGGCACGTACATAAAGAACGGCCCATCCGTATGCCGCTCCATGAAATCAATGGCGTGATCCGTGACAACATCGCAGATATGCGAGCCTTCGGGCGCATCCTCCAGTCCCGGCGCATCCCAAGGCCCGAAGTAGCCCCCCGGTGGCCGCCCACGATGGCACCCTCCGATGTTTTCGTCGAATCCCTGGCCCTCCGGGCCGGTTTGCGGGCCCTCTCCCAGATGCCACTTGCCGCCGTGGAAGGTCGAATATCCCGCCGCCTTCAACGCTTCGGCGAGCGTGATCTGCTCGGGGGCGAGCGTCACGGTATTCTCGATAGGAATAAGCTTCCGCTGCGAGGCCTCTCCCCTGGCCGGATCGCCCACGGTGTAAATACCATGGCGCGGCGTGTACTGCCCCGTCATGATCGACGCCCGCGTCGGAGCGCAGTTGGGGGCCGCGGCATACGCGTTTGTGAAGGTGATCCCTTCCTGGGCGAGCCTGTCGACAGCGGGCGTTTCATAGAAATCGCTTCCCATGAAACCAGGATCTTTCCATCCCATGTCATCCATGAGGATAAAGACGATGTTGGGCAGGCGCTTTTTCCGAACCGGGAAATGAGCGCACGAGGACAAAGCCAGCAGCGCGGAACTACCGCCCACGGCGTTTAGAAATGCTCGTCTGCTGATACGCGACACGGGACTATTCTTCCTTTCGCATGCTCTCGGGCACAGTGTTGCGACTCATAGTCGAAATCGCCTATTCGGAGACGCGCAAGCGAAAACAGGGACTGATGCAAGCGAGTCCGCCGCAGGCGGACGAGACGTGTCTGTCCCTGCTTTTCGCGACAAGAATGGCACGCCAGCAGCGTGACTCATACCGCTAATCGACATCCTTCTCGTATCGCTCGTCGCCCGCCTCCGCCTGCAACCGGTGCAGATCATCCTTGAGTGCGGCCACTACCTCCGCGTAGGCAGGATCGTCGTGGACGCTGTTCAACTCGCATGGATCCTTCTCGAGGTCGAACAGCTCCCACTCCGGCTCGTAAGTCTCATCCACCGCGCCCGCCTGGCCAAGGGCGTCGGAGTAGTAATAGATCAGCTTGTGGCGCTTGGTGCGGATGCCGTAATGGGCATACACATTGTGGTGGGCCTTGTGCATCCAGTACCGGTAATACATCGCCTCGCGCCAGTCGCCGGGCGTATCGCCATGAAGCAGCGGGCGGAAACTACGCCCCTGGAACTCCTCGGGGGCGGACACGCCCGCGAAGTCGAGGAACAACGGCGCGAAATCGAGGTTGAGCACCATGTCCTTATTCACGCTGCCGGCCTGTACCTCCTCAGGATAGCGCAGCATGAACGGCATCCGGAGCGATTCCTCATACATGAACCGCTTGTCATACCACCCGTGATCGCCGAGGAAGAATCCCTGATCCGACGTGTAGATCACGATCGTGTTCTCCGCCAGCCCTTCCTCGTCGAGGTAATCGAGCAGCCGGCCGACGTTATCGTCGATACTTGCGATGACGCGCAGGTAATCCTTGATGTACCGCTGGTAAGCCCACTTCCGCAAGTCATGCTCGGAAAGCGTCCGATTAGGCAGCGCCTTCAGATCCCTCTCGTCCATATGCACGCCCACCCGCATCTCCGCCGCGGCCGCCGCCGACGCGCGATTGGCGTAGTCATCGTAGAGCGTATCCGGCTCGGGAACATCCTCATTGAGGAACATATGGGCATGCTTCTCATCCGGCTCCCATCGCCGGTGCGGGGCCTTGTGATGGCACATCAGGCAGAAAGGCCGCTCGCTATCGCGGCCGCGCAGCCAGTCCAGGCACATGTCGGTGATGATATCGGTGACATAGCCCTGCACCGTGCGCCGCTCGCCGCCATCCGGGCCGGGAAAGATGAACTCCGGATTATGGTACAGCCCCTGCCCCGGCAACACCGCCCAATCATCGAAGCCCGTGGGACAATGCTCCGGGCCGGTGCCCAGGTGCCACTTGCCGAAGATACCCGTCTGGTAGCCGTCTTCCCGGAGCAACTTCGGATACGTCTGCAACCGGTTATCCATAGGCGTGTCCAGCGTGGTTACGCCGTTGATATGATTGTACGTGCCCGCGAGTATCGTGGCGCGGCTCGGCGTGCAAATCGAATTCGTGCAGAAGCAGTTGTCGAACCGCATGCCGCCATTCCCAATGCGATCCAAGTTCGGCGTCTTATTGATCCGGCTCCCATAACAGCCTATGGCATGTGCAGCGTGATCATCGGACATGATAAACAGGATATTCGGCCGGCCTTCTTTCACGATACTAACTCCATGTTCTCACTCGGAAACGACGGTGTAATACACTGACTCACAATCGACGTTGCTTATCCGCAGACGGAGAAGCGGAAAGCGGGGACTGACGCAAGCGAAGTCCGCCGCAGGCGGACGCAGACGGGACTGTGGAGCTGTTGAAAAGTCGCATTCGCCCCAGAGGTTGAGCGAAAGACCGGGACTGTCCCAAGCGGAGTCCGCCGCAGGCGGACGCAGACGGGACTGTCCCAGGCCCTTTTGCGGCCTGCGCGCAGCAACTCCGGACTTTTTCAACGGCTCCACTGTCCCTGGTTTTCGCGGCAAGAATATGATGCCATCAGCGTGAACCATCCCACGAGGGGCGTGCGCGGCCCTGTGGCCAAGCGCCCAGCCCCCTGGCATTCGACAACGCATCATACGGCGACGGCCCGCCATTTCGCAATCAGCACGGCGCCAAAGAGACGCCACGCCCCAACGCGCACCAGTCCAACCCGCCGTCCGAAACGCGTTTGGTGTTCAAGCTTCAGCTTTGATAGACAGCCCCTCACCCCAATGAAGACCTTAGCCACCGCGACGCCTGGAAACACTGCTCGGTAACCGGCCTCACAAGTCCGGTAACCTGTCCGACATTCTGGGGGATCCGCGCCCCTGCTCGACCGCAAATGAGCAGGAGGACATCCCTCCCGGCCGAGCACCTTGGAAGCAATCCGTCACCACATTTGCAGGAGCCTGCACATGGGATCCTGCCCAAAGGGACACGCCAAGGAGCGAAAGACGAGGCCCGACACAAGCGAAATGGTAAACGGATCTGCAAAGCGGGAGGCACGCGCCAGCTGCGAAGCCTTCTGCCGACACGACAGGATGCGCTGAATGGGGGGCGGTGGCGCATCGTCCCTTTCCGTTAGATAACAACGACGGGCTATTCGCTCCTCAAGTCCATCGTGCTCTCGGCTTTCCTCGCCTTACGAAGTTTGTAAGCATAGTAGAATTCCAGCCCGGCGGCCCAGAAGACAATGTAGAGTCTCCCGAAACCTTCTTCATCTGAAAGTACCCCCGTGAAGAGGACTAACAAACAAATGTGCATCGCCGCGTAGTAGAATTCCTTCCTGGTGACATACAAGCTGTTACCCTCCATCTGATCATCCTCAAGGCGTAGTCTCTAATAACGGCTATGTGACTTCTTCACAACACGCTAGGCCGCACAATTCCGGCACAAGACCCCTTCGCCAGCATTGGCCTGAAGCTCGTAGTCGCAGATCCAACAAGGCGAGGCCGGCGCTGACAGCCTATGCCGAGTCCTCACGCCCGAGAATCTCCCTGAGCACAGGGATGAGTTCCGGTACCGACTTCGTGGCGGTTGTCCACACAATATGAAGGTCGATATCAAAGTAGGCATGGATAAGGCGATTGCGCGTGTCTACCATGCGCCGCCATGGTATCCGAGCGTAGGCAGCACGAGTCTCAGCGCTGACGCGGCTCGCGGCCTCTCCCAGAATCTCGATGGCACGCAGCAGCGCCAAGCGTAGTTGCGGATCGGTTTCGAGGTGGCTAGGTTCGCGTCCCTCGACGAAGGACACCACCTGCATAGCGGCGTCCAGCATGTGCCGGATACGGTTCTCGTCCGGTTCAGGCAGCATACTCGACCCGCGCGGTGCGCACGACCTCATCGCGGAAGTAAGGGCTCAGATCACGTGGGGTGCGCATGTCGGCCTTGCGCCCGAGGAGTTCGCTCAACTCTTCCTCCATTCCCGCCACGTC
The DNA here is from genome assembly GCA_963674865.2 of Candidatus Hydrogenedentota bacterium. Lineage (GTDB taxonomy): Bacteria > Hydrogenedentota > Hydrogenedentia > Hydrogenedentales > SLHB01. Next base: position 211,466 of record CAXXYE010000008.1, on the reverse strand, counting down.
AAACAAGCTCGGCACGCGTTCCGGATCGTATTCGAACAGCACATCCACATCGCTATCCGGCCCGAATCGCTCCCCCAGCACCGAGCCGAATAGCGCGAGCTTCGTGAGATGATGCTTGCGACAGAATGCCGCAAGTCGCTCCCGATCAATCTCTATGGGCAAGTCCATGTCCGGAATCCTCGCAACGACTGCTTGCTTCAAGTGTACCAGACTTCTGGGCAGTATCCTATCATGGAGAGGTTCGGCAATCGCCGCATCATTCAGCTACTCCCGCCACGCTCACGAGCGAAACCGTGCTTGGCGGCTTTGCGTGAGATTGCCTCCCCAGAGGCGTGGGGCCAAGCCGGATAGCTCACGCCAAACACACATCCCTGAATCCCGGCCCTGAAAAAACCGCGCAAATAAGCCCAACCGCGGACGCGCTGGAGCAAGCGCCAAGGAGCGAAAGACGAGGCCCGACACAAGCGAAGCGGCGGCCAACTTACATGGCGCAACGCATGCCCCCGTTGAAATACACCGCCTTCCGCCCCAAGCCGCGTCTCAAGTCCGCCACAAGGGCGGCCGCAGAGCGGAGCGGCTACTTCTTGCGCGGAGAATTCATCTGTTTGATGATCTCATCCGCATCGTCTGGATAGAGCAGCCTGAGGCAGTTGGGACAAAGCCCGTGGCTGACTTCCGCATCCGTGTGGTCGGCAAGGTAGGCCTCGAGCCCCGTCCACAGACCCTCATCATCACGAACACTCTTGCAGCGCGAGCAGATTGGCAGTAGCCCGCGCAACGTGTGAATTTCAGACAGCGCACGCTCCAACTCATGGTTCTTCTCGTTAAGACAATCCAGATACCGGCTGTTGGCCAACGCCACGGCTGCCAGCTCTCCGAAAATGGCCGCGACCTCAGCGTCTGCATCCGTGAAGTCCGAAGGTTTGTTGGCCAGTCCCAAGATCCCCACGGTCTTTCCTTCGAGATTGAGAGGGATGAACATCACGTTCTTCAGGGCGACGTGCCCTTCCGGCATGTACTTCATCCACTTGCTATTCATGAAGTCGTTGTCGTACGTGGCCATGTGCGTCTGGTAAGCAACCGCGCGGAGCCCGCGGATGGGCATGGGCAACTCTGGATCCACCGAACACGGCATCCCCCCAGCCTCGAGAAAGAGGACTTCGTTCTCTTCCCCATCCTCACTCAAGAGCGCGACATAACCGGAGACGGCGCCTGTCATTTCCCGGCAGCGATCAAAGATCGCACGCGCCGTGTCGGCAAAACTGTGCTTCTCCAGAATCGCGCGTGCCCCCCTCATCAAGGCATCAAGCCTCGCATCCGTAAATGAAGCTCCATTCACTGCCTCACCCCTCCTTCCCTCAAACAGCAGCCATGAAACCTGTTGCCCCCCCTTTCGGCTGCTCTACTCCAACTGGACCAAACAGGCTCAAAACATGTTCAGGGGCGTATTCAGGCAACAAGTCCACGCCACTGCCCGGCCCGAATCGATCCCCCAACACAGAGCCGAAATGCGCAGACTTGGCGAGATGATGCCTGCGGAAGAATGCCACAGGTTGCAGCCGGCCCATCTCCGTAGGCAAGTCCATATACTGCCCCCTCACAACGCCTGCCTATTCTGATTATACCAGACATTTTGGTGACGTTTTGTCATGGGGAAGTTTGTCGCGGGGGCGCCGAGAAACTCGGCCGTACCGCACACTCGTGAGTGAGTCTCCCCACATGGCGAAAACCTCATGCCCACAAGCCTGCCGCGCGGCATGGCCGGCAATCCGCCCACCGGAGCCACTTTTGAATACGTAAGCCCAAATGTGTATCTTGGCGCACGTGGGACAGAGTGACGCCCTGGGGCGGGGGCTTCGGAGGAGAGAGGCGAACCGAACCGGGGCAGCGGCCACTTGTTTCCGCGGACCTCATGGCCTGCTCTCCGAGGCTGGGAGATGCAGCGTTCCTCATGGTGCGGACGTGGGGAACGGGCCTGACAGGCGGTTGCGTGGGCCGCAGGCGCGGGGCGTTTTCACGCGTCACCGCAAACTCGCTACCTCGCAATGCTGAGAAAGATCAAACAGATCATCACGCCGCCGCCATCAAGGCGGAAGAGCGCGTCGGCGTCGGCTACGTCGTCGGGCACACCGGTGATCGCCGATCGCGAGATCGTCGCCGCCCTGAAACGCCTGATCGGCGCTTTGGTAGGCGCCCCGCCGCCGGACGACGCTTCACGAGATCGCATTCTCGCCGAGATCCGGCAGATCGCCAAGAGTACCGGCCTTTACCATGCGGCGTTCCAGATCAAAGTCCAGCTTGACGGCATGCCGCGACTCGACGCCGAAGGCAACGCCTACCGGAAGGAGAGCGGCTATCTCCTGTCGGGCGAATTCATACACGCGCAAATCCTTCGGGAGATCCGGGCGCTTCGTACGGAATCGAGGCCAATCGGCCCCAAAGTGTTCGGAGGCTACTGCTCCGAAATGGTGTCATGCTACTTCGGCGGGCGCAATCCACGGCGCGGCGTCGAGGCGGCCATCGGCGTAGTGGAAAAGCTGCTCACGAACGCGGTCGAGGAACTGGACGCCTTCGGCGCCTACCTCGCGCTGGCCACGCAGACACTCAAGACAACAGGGGCGCTCGTGCGTGAGGCCCGGGTGGAGCCGATAGGGCGGCCGGCGCAAAATGCCTGGCCGGAAGACGAAGCTGTCGAGGCATATCTGCTAAGCATGCACCGGAAACTCAAGCTCTGCTGGAACAGCTTTTCGCAGTACCAGGCCCGCGTCAAGGAAGAAGCGCGCCGCGAGCAAGGGGTGGCTGAGGCCCTTCAAAACATTTTCGGAGCCGCGCAAGAGACGCGATGCCGCTCCCTGGCGGCCTTGGCCGGCGAGCGCCTGGGACAGATACTGCGCGCCGCGGACGTCAACCGCGCCGCGATGCTTCTGAAACACGCCGCTCAACAGCGCGAGGTCCAGGGCGACCAGGAAGATGCACTGGACTTGCATGGCCTGAGCGCGCAGCGATACGGCCAAGCGCACCAACTTCTTACCAAGATCGGTGATAAAGCGGCCGCCGCCCAGGTGGCCGACAAGATGGGCAGAGCCCCGGGGGATAGATAAGTCTCCGCCGGGGCCCGCCGTTACGTGTTCCTATCTGCGAGCGCGGAACTCCGCGATGCAACTACGGCGTTTCTGTCTACTCCTCAGCCGCCTCGGCGTTTGCCGCAGCCGGACGACGGGGCGGACGCCTCTCCGCGTGCCACTTGAGGAACTCGTCCTTAGTCAACACGCCGTCGCCATCGCTGTCCATCTGACTGAAGGCCTCAGCGGGATCCATGCGCCCAGCGCCCGGGCGACCACCGCGCGAACCACGCCCCTGGGGCGGGCCGTAGCCCTGACCGCGGCCGTAGCCGCCGCGATCGCCCTGGGGACCGTAACCCTGTTTCCGGCCATAACCGCCGCGACTTGCCAAAGGACCATTCCCCTGGCCACGGCCGTAACCGCCGCGATTGCCCTGGGGGCCATAGCCCTGCTTCTGGCCGTAGCCGCCGCGCCCGGCGGGCGGGCCGTAACCCTCACCACGCCCATAACCGCCGCGATCGCCCTGCGGGCCATAGCCCTGACCGCGGCCGTAGCCGCCGCGCCCCGGCGGTGGGCCATAGCCCTGACCCTGAACCGCGCGCCCACGGGGCGGGCCATAGGCGCCAGGACCTTCGTCTTCGGCCCAGCGCGGAGCATTGCGTCCCCAGCGCGGCCTTTCGTCGCCGTATTCCTCGGCATCGGGAGGAGGCGGAGGGGGCGGAAGCTCCTCTTCTTCTGCCGGTTCGTAGGCCTGTTCCGTTTCCGCGTCTTCCGCCGTGGCCACACCGTGGCCGGCCTGGAGCGCCGGGATCGCGAAGAAGGCCACGAAAGCGGCCGTCACGACACCGACTACCCAATTCGTCTGCCACCTTTGCGTATTCATCATTCGTCTCCTTTCGTATTCACGCCCGTCTCACCGGGCCCGCTCATTCGTTCCACACAGAGCCTACCTCAGCAGGATTACGGGAAAACCTACGCGCGGATTAAGAAACTGTAATCCTCTCGGCGCCCCCCTTTGCCCCCTGGAGTGCTATACTCTGGAGCAATGAACGTACTCGTGGTGGAAGATGAGCAGCAAATCGCCCGGTTCATCCGCAAAGGGCTGGAAGAACAAGGGTTTAGCGTCGAGCTGAGCGCCGACGGCAACGAGGCGCACGCCCTGGCGACCACCAATCAATACGACGCGATCGTGTTGGATATCATGCTCCCCGGCCGGGACGGACTCAGCATCCTGAGGGCGCTTCGCAAGAAACGCAACACCGTCCCCGTCATCCTCCTCACCGCCCGCGCCGAACTCGACGAAAGGGTGGAAGGCCTTAACCTCGGGGCCGACGACTACCTGACAAAGCCTTTCTTCGTGGAAGAACTCGTCGCGCGGCTTCACGCGGTGGTGCGGCGGGCATCGGGAGAACAACTCAGCATCCTGCAGGCCGGCGACCTCGTGGTGAACCTCATCACGCGGGAGGTCAATCGAGGCGACGCGCCCATCAAACTCACCGCGCGCGAGTTCGGCCTCCTCGAATACCTTATGCGCTCCCCGGGACGCGTCTTCGCAAGGACGCAGGTCCTCGAACACGTCTGGGGCTACAACTTCGACCCCAATACCAACCTGGTCGACGTGCATATTCAGCGCCTGCGCAAGAAGCTCTGTCCCGAAGATAAAGAGCGATTCATCGAAACCGTCCGCGGCGTGGGATACCGCTTCAGGAATGCGTGACCACGACGCCTCCCAACTCCCCGGACGCGGGCATTTCGGGAGCGAATAGCGAAAACCATGCGCATTGGCTCGTTCAGACTTCGAATCGCCCTGCTGGCGGTAATGCTGTCCGGCGCGGTCCTTCTGCTGTTCGGCGGTTGGACATGGGCGGTGATCCAACGGATGAACCTCCAGCGCATTGATGACAACATCAGGGAATTGGGCCAGCGGCATCTCGCCAGAGCCCCTCAAGGACCAGAGCACTGGCAACAAGTCGGCGAGTCGCTCCAGTTCCTCATGGGTGACGATGAAGAAGACGCCTTCATTCTCCTGGTGAAGGGACGCCGTGACGAGACGGTTTACTGCTCCACCAACTGGCCTGACGACCTCCCCTCGGACGCCCTGCCCCCCCCCGGCGAGTTCGAGACCGCCCTTGCGCCTCCTCGACCTCATGGCCCCCTGGGCGGACGCGGCATCCCCAGAGCACTAGGGCCGGACGAGCCCCCCCCCGGCGCCCCTGAAGGATTCATGCCCGCGGACGCGGAAGGCGAAGCGCCCTCGCTCCGCACCGGCCCGGGCATGCAGTACCGAGGCGGACGAGGCGAAGGCCGGAGAGGAGGACAGCGCGGCCTTGGCCGGGCCGGACTCGGGCCGCCTCTCAGAGAACCTGTGTTTATCACCCGCAACGCGGGTGGCAGACAGTGGCGCATTGGCGTCCTCGGCACACCGGGCGTTACCTTCGTTCTCGGATTCAACATGGAACGTTTCAATGCCGAGACACTCCAGATACGCAACGCATTTCTCGTGGCATTGCCCGTGGCCTTGGCGCTGATCGCCTTGGCGGGCTGGTGGATTTCGCAGCGGGCGCTCCATCCCATCAACGTCCTCACCCGCACCGCAGAAGGCGTCACCGCCAAGGGCCTGGATCAGCGCATCCCCAGCAAGGACATTGACGCCGAGTTTCGCAGGCTCATCACCGTGTTCAACGCGATGATGGACCGCCTCGAGAGAAGTTTCCACCAAGCCACACGGTTCAGCGCGGACGCGGCCCACGAGCTAAAGACGCCCCTCACCATCCTTCAGGGGGAACTTGAGCAGGCCCTGCAAGAGGCGTCGCCCGGCTCGTCACGGCAACAAACGCTCACCGGCCTGCTCGACGAAGTCCTCCGCCTCAAGGCCATCATCCGCAAACTCCTCCTCCTATCCCTCGCGGACTCGGGCCAACTGAAGCTGACGTTGAAGCCGCTGAATCTCACGGAAGCCGTCGAGGCCGTCTGCGAGGATATGCAGATCCTCGCGCCCCAACTGAACGTCGAACAATCCCTCGCGCCTGACCAATGGGTTATGGCCGATGCCGACCTCCTCAATCAGGTCCTGCAAAACCTGGTGAGCAACGCCATCAAATACAATCACGACGGAGGAAAGGTGAAGCTGGCGCTCCGCGGAGACGGAAAGGCCGTCGAGTTCTTGATCGGCAATACGGGACAACCTATAGCGGACGCCGACCGCGAGCGCGTCTTCGAGCGCTTCTTCCGGGGGGAAAAGTCGCGCACCCGCAGCGTGGACGGCGTGGGACTGGGACTGAATCTGGCCCGCGAGATTGTCCGCGCCCACCAAGGCGAACTCCGGCTACGTCCCCCTAGTAAATCCATGTCCGTCTTCTCAATGACCCTCCCGGCCGTTGCCCCCGGCGACGCCTGAAGCGCCTTTTTCGCCATTTTCCCCGATCTTGGCACAAACGGGATTTTGGCAAGCGCGTCTTGAAAGATGGCGAGCGCGCCGGAGATTGTAGCGCAGGCATCCTGCCTGCCGGAGACTGTGGCGCGGGCATCCTGCCTGCCTCCAGCGCGCCTACTTGGAATGCAGAACCACGCTTACGCGCGGATTCTGGTGCCTCGCTTTCCCTTGACAACTGATTATTTATTCAGTATTATCGAGCGGGCTGCAAGAGGATTTGATCATGAAGATAAACGAGCTTGTCCGATACGACATCCCGCCGGAGATCCTGGCGCTTTGGCGAGAGAGCGAAAGCGATATCCTACTGCCGCTACAGGAGTTAGCCGTCAAACGCCATGACTTGTTCGGCGACGGCAACCTCCTGATCCAGGCGCCCACGAGCTCAGGGAAGACCTTTATCGGGGAAATGGCCGCCCTCCGGGCCGCCCTCCACCGGAAAAAGGTCGTTTACCTGGTTCCTCTAAAAGCCCTGGCCGAGGAAAAATATCACGCTTTTCGGGAGAAATACGCCCCTTATGGGCTGCGCGTGATTGTTTCGACCCGGGATCGCCGGGAATTCGACCGCGATCTCGAGAATGGCACTTTCTCGATTGCGGTGGTGGTGTACGAAAAACTCTCGCAACTCCTCGTGCGCCGCCCGGAACGGATCGAAGAGATGGGCCTCATCATTGCGGACGAGCTGGAAATTCTGTCCGATACGGACCGCGGCCCGGTAATCGAGCTTCTGCTGACGCGTATCTTGGCCGCGCGCCGCCGGCTGATTGGATTATCGGCGGTGCTCGGCGAGGCAAAACGGCTGGCCGAATGGTTGAAGGCCGACCTGCTCTTCTTCGAGCGGCGGCCCGTGGAACTGCGCTGCGGCGTCCTTTACGACGGCGTATTCACATACCGCACGTACAACGACTTTGAAGAAGGCGAGGAGCGCCTCGTGGGACTGGACGGGGCGTCGGCCTGGGAGATTCTCACGGAGAATGTCTGCGCCTTCGTCGAGCGCGGCGAGCCGTGCCTGATTTTCGTCAAGGCAAAGCATGAATCCCGCCGTGGAGCGGAACTGCTTGCGGGCCGGATCAACCATCCCCCGGCGGAACAGACCATCGAGGCGCTCAAAACGCTCGAAGCGACCCGTTCACGGGACTCCCTGCTCGAAACCTTGGCAAACGGGGTGGCCTTTCACAATGCCAACCTCTCCCGGGAGGAACGGCGGGTGGTCGAAGAGGGATTCCGCACGGGCGAAATCAAGGTGCTGGTGTCCACGAGCACCCTCGCGACGGGCATGAACCTTCCGGCGCGGAACGTCTTCATCTCCACCGATAAATGGCGCTATGACAAGCGCTTCGGGATGCCCTGGAAAACTCCCATCCTCCACGGGGATTATGAAAATATGGGCGGACGGGCCGGCCGTTACAGCTCCGGCCAGGCATTCGGCCGGGCCATCCTCATCGCCACATCGCCGTTTGATCGGGAAACCCTGTGGCGCAACTACATCGAAGGCGAACGCGAGCAGGTGGCGCCTCAACTTGCCGCGGCAAAGCTCGAAGACCACATCCTTCAATTGGTGGCGTCGCACTGCTGCCACACGGAGGACGCGCTCTACGCGTTTCTCGAGAACACCCTCTCCGGGCGCTGGATTTGGGCCGAGACCCTCACCCTCGATGAATGCGCCTTTCACATCCGGGCGGCGGTAACCCGCGCCGTCGACGCGGGCGTTGTGTCACAGGCCTCGGACGGGCGGCTCGAAGCAACGCCGCTGGGACTGGCGGTGGCGTCAAAGGGCATCACCATTGCCACCGCGTCCGCCCTCGAACACTGGATTGGCCAATCCGAAACCCGTTTCTGGCCTGAGATCGACCTTATTCTCGCGGCGGCGTTCACGGCCGATGGCCGTATGGTTCAGATGTCGTTGACCTCGGGCGAATACGATCACGCGGGCTACGTCGACCTACTCAAACGCCTCACCGAAAAGGAGGACATCACGGCGGACGTCCCCCTCAACCGGATTCGGAACTGCAACCTCATGCCCTTTTTCGACGAGGTCCGGGCCATCAAAGTGGCCCTTTTCCTGATGCAATGGCTCGACCAGGCCTCCCTGAAAAACCTCGAGGAAACATTCAGCACCATGACGGGCCAGATTGTGGCCGCCGCGGAGCAAATCAGTTGGCTCCTCGACGCAACCGCGGGAATCGCCAACGCCTTGGGCGCGGCGCCGGAGTTCGCATCCCGGATTACGACGCTCTCCGAGCGCGTTCAACACGGCGTGCCCGAAGAAGCCCTGCCCCTGGCCCGCCTGCAAACGCCCGAACTCTCCAGGAACACTATCCTCGCCCTGCGGGCGGCGGAGCTTCACACGCCCAAAGCCCTCGCCGATACCCCCGCGCGGAACCTAACCAAGTACATGCCCGCCGCGGATGCCCGGACGCTCAAGCAATGGGCCCGGCGTCAGTCAAACGAGGTACGCCCCGAACAAGCGTCCGCCGGTGCGCCGCCCCCCGCCGCCGTGCTGGTGCTCGACGAGCGCTACCCCGGCCAAGTCTTTCTAGACGACCTCCCGGTTCGGCTCCAAGAGAAGCAATATCAGTTAATCCGGCTCCTCGCCGGGCGGCCCGGGGAATGCGTCCCCTACGACGCCATCTACGACGCCGTCTGGGGCGAGGTCATCGTCGAGCCCAACCAGATGCACTTCCAAAAGCGCAAACTCGTGGCCGCCCTCGCCGAGGCGGCGCCCCACCGAAACAAACTTATCAGGACGGTTCCCAAGCACGGCTTCGTCCTCGACCTGTCCCCCGAAGAAGTCGTCCTCGAAACCCCGCGCGCCACCAACGCCGCATGACGCGCGATGCGCATCCCCAGCGCGGCATGTAAGTGGAAATCTTGGCCGCCCTATGCTAAGATCCCCTTTACCCTTACGGGTGGCGGTGTAGCTCAGTTGGTTAGAGCAGTGGAATCATAATCCACGTGTCCGGGGTTCGAATCCCTGCACCGCTACCAAGTAAGTTCTTGAGAGCCGGCGGCTTACACAAAAGTCTCGCCGGCTCTCGTTCTTTCTCGCCCACTCGGTGGCGATGAGGCAGCCGCCGCCGGGACGGCGTCACTATCCTCCGAAATCATCCGGCAAGTGGTTCACGATTCGCACGGTTTCAAGACTCACGCGTATAACCTGGCCCACAAGCCGCACGATGTACTGCGGATCCTCGGCGCGGTTCGGATCGGACGTAATGCCCGAGCGCTTGTCCGTCTTGACTCGGTACTGATCAATGATCCACTCGAGCGCGCTGCGGTTGCCTAGGCGATACTCGAACGCCTCCGGCGGAATGCCCACGAGCGTCAGCGTGCTGTTTACCTTCAACGCCGACTTATCTTTGCTCAGCCGCATCTTGTCCTCGACGCGGTAGGAGAGCGGCTTGCCTTTGGCGACCTCGAACTTGAGTTCGTAGGGGTCCACGTCCTCATAGTCGAGGTGCCAATGCGCGAGTTCCCGGCCCGCCTCGGTAAAGGCCCAGAAGTCCGGCGCAAAGGGAATGCGCGGCAGTTCCCGCTTCAGGCAGTCCGCGTATTTCTCGCGGTAGCCCGGGTGGTGCAACAGGCCGTACACGTAATGAAAGACATCCCATTTCTGTAACGCAGGCATCCTGCCTGCCGGGGATTGTGGCGCAGGCATCCTGCCTGCCGGGGATTGTGGCGCAGGCATCTTGCCTGCCGGAGGTTGTAGCGCAGGCATCTTGCCTGCTCCGTCTGCAGGCGGGGACGCCTGCGTTACATCGTTGCCGTACCGCGCGCGGAACTGCGTCAGTGCCCAGTCCGTGACGTTCTCCCGCCGGTTCGTCCCGTCCTCGTCGTACACGTAGAACGGGAAGCACTGGTGCGCGTCAATGGCCGCGCACAGGTGTAGATCAGGAATGGATGCCGTGAAAAGGGCCGAGAATGTCGGAGCGCGGAAAGCAACATCGCTGGTTACGATCACCCGGTTTTCCTGCTCGGACGCGGGCGTGGGGAAGAACCGGTGTTGCAGATGCACACTGTTTATGAACCGTGAGTAGAAGTACAGATACCGCTTGGTGAAAGGCCGGTAGAAAGAAAGGCGCAAGGCTCCTGGATTGAAGAGTGCGTCGTGATGGTGTCTGAGATGGTTCTTGAGCGTGCTATCCCACTTCACGTAAGAATAGTCAACGAAATCATCAATGTCCTTAGGACTATCCGCTCGCCGGTATCGGTCGAGTTCAGCGTTGTATGCCTTCGTGAAATGATCCATCCGCTCCAAGAGCCGTTCTTTCTGGTAGTCGTAGACCACGTCATCGCGGTTGGTCTTAACACCGCCAGAGAAGGTCTTGAAAACCGTTTCGGTATCCGGCTCGTCAGCGGCCTTGGCGGCCTTGGTGCCGATGGGGATGAACTTGGCGAATTGGCCCGCGTCTTCGGGCACAAGCCACGTGTGGTCCGCGTCGGGCACAAGTTGGCGCCACGCCGCTGTAGCGCAGGCGTCCCCGCCCACAGACGGAGCAGGCAAGATGCCTGCGTTACGAAAATCGTCCTCCCCCGCATGGGATGTAGCGCAGGCGTCCTCGCCTGCAGAACGGACAGGCAAGATAGCTGCGTTACGAAACTCGTCCTCGCCTGCAGGCCGGACAGGCAGGATAGTTGCGTTGCCTGTAGCGCAGGCGTCCTCGCCTGCAGGCCGGGCAGGCAAGATGCCTACCCAGGGCCAATCCGCCAAGCCTGCGGCCTGCGGATTCTCGATGATGTACTTGAGGATGCGGTTATATTCTTCCTCGTTGCGGACAATATGGTCGTACGACTCCGTCTGCCAGAACTTGCCGCGGCGACCGAGCATCTTGTTGGCCTGTTTCGCGGAAAATGACTTGATCGAGTGCAAATTGTTCGAAAGTTCATGTCCCGGGCGGCAATTGAGCAGCAGATGCACGTGATTGGGCATGATGGCCCACGCGTGGATATCGTAGCGTTCGCCATCGAAATGCAAAAGGACGTCTCGGAGCATGGCCGCCACGGCGGGCTTGCCAAGATGACACGCGCCGGAGCCGGCGTCAAGGAACTGCTCGATCCGCTCCGAAAACAGGCGGTCCATCTCAGCGCGATCCGCCTTGGACAGCGGTCTGTTCTCTTGCTGCGCGCGGTTGATCAAGCGCTCACGTTCCCCGTCAAGCTCTGCGAGAAGCGCCGCGGGAAGGGAGTCGCCCAAGCGGAACGTGACGTAATAGATCTTGGCGGGGTCCGGGCTGTGCCAATGGGGAAGGTAACCTCTATCCCTGATCGTAACGCAGGCGTCCTCGCCTGCATTCTGAATCGGCGGAGCGATGTCCTCGGGAGCAGGCGAGACGCCTGCGCTACGTGTTCGCGGAGCAGCGCCTTCGCAAGCAGGCGGGACGCCTGCGCTACGTGTTCGCGGAGCAGCGCCTTCGCAAGCAGGCGGGACGCCTGCGCTACATGTTCGCGGAGCAGCGCCTTCGGGATCAGGCAAGATGCCTGCGTCACGTAGACCGTTGATGCTCTTGCGGCCCATGAGCCAATGGAGTTTCTCTTCCTTGCGCCAATCCTCAGGCACACGGTGGTAGTAGAGGCCAGGCTTGCTCACCGGCTTCGCTTGCCGCTTCCGCACCGCCACCGTGACGCCCACGCCGACCTGGATTCCGAAAACATTGTGCGTCGTGCCGCTGAGGCCAGGATTCTTGCGCACGTTGCCGTGGAGGTCGATGTGGTAGATGTGCGTGAAGTCGGCAACGAGGTGCTTGCGCATGCCGTCAAAGGCGAGTTGGTCCACGAAGCTGTTGTTCGACACGAAGCAGACGATGCCGTCGCGGCCTTCAAGGCGATCGGCGGCCCAGCGGAAGAACTTCACGTACGCGTCCGACAGGGCGTTCTTGTTGCTGGCCTTCGAGTCGGCGGCGTAGGTGTCATGGATGCGCCGATCGATGACGGGATACTTGCGGTTCTTGTTGTTGTCGTTTTCGTTGAGTTGGCCGACATTGTACGGCGGATTGCCGATGATGACGGTGATCGGCGCGGCCTTTTGCCGCTCGACGCGGGCCGTGTTCTTTTCGGTCATGAATCCGAACTCGCCCTGGGCGTGCTCGGCCATATCGAGCGAATCGACGAAGCAGAGCCCCTCGAACGGCTCGTACTGGCCGGTCAGCTCGAAATAGGCGTGCTCGATGTTGAGCGCGGCGATGTAGTACGGCAAGAGCATGACCTCGTTGGCGAAGAGCTGTTCGCGGTACATGCGCGGCAGATCCGGCTTGGGAATGCGGCGGAGCAGGTTGACGACGAAGTTGCCGGTGCCGGTGCAGGGATCGAGGATCTGGACACCGGAGCTGCCGAGCGGCTTGCCGAACTCGGTTTCGAGGACTTCCGCGACGCTGGCGCACATGAAATCCACGATGGGCTGGGGCGTGTAGACGATGCCGTGGGTGTCGGCTACCTTGACGGAATAGCCTTGGAAGAAGCGTTCGTAAACCGTATTGAGGAAGTGCTGTTTGTCGGTGAAGTCTTGGATGGCGCGGGCGGCGTCTTCGATGGCGACGTAGAATCGGTCGAGGCTCTTGAGGAACTCGGCGCGGTTAAAGCTCTTGCTCACAAGGGCGTCGATGACGCGCTCGACCTCGGCGGCGATGACGTTGCGGCGCGTGAAATCCGAGTTGGCGAAGATGGTGCGGAACAGCCGCTCGGTGAGGAGGTGTTGGACGAGCATCTCGTCCACGGCGGCCTGGCTCAGGTTGGGATTGAGCGAGGTCCTGCACACCTCGAAGAAGGCCTCGAAAGCGGCGATAAAGGTTTTGTTGTCGCGATGGGCGTCGGCGATCTTGGCCGTGAGGCCGAGGGCCAGTTCCGGTACGCGCTCTTTGAACTCGGCGACCGCTTTCTCGAACTCGTCGATGTTCGGCTCCGAGTAGGCCAGAAAGGCGTTGAGCAGCTCGGCGAGTTGAGTCTTGTTCGAGAGATCGACGCGGAGCGCCTCGTGGCCGTCTTGGTAGAGGACGCCCGTCTGCGTGTCTTCAAAGATGATATTCGAGAGGGGATAGCCCTTGGCGGCCTTCTTCGCGATCTCCGCGTCAAGGTCGTCCTCGGTATCCTTAGCCTCCCAGTAGCCGCGCGGTATAAGAAACTCGTCCCGCATGGTGCCGTCCGGTACCACGCGGCTCCGGCCCCGGCCCTCGGACGCCAACTCCGGGATGAGCGTCCAATGGCGTTTCTTGGCGGCCTCGGCCAACAGGTTCTGGAAAGCCGAGCGGACGGCGGTCTCGTGGCCGACGCTCTGCGCCGCGTAGTCCGCCAGGGCCTCGTAGTACGCTTTCACCGCCCGATGGCTGGACCTGATGGAGCCGCCCGTCCCGTTCATGGGCTTGGCATCCTCGATCTCCCCGCGTAGTTGGCTAGTCTTGTTCCCTTCCGGACTCTACGCGCCGCCGCGGGCGAAAGTCAACAGATGTTGCGCCACAGCCACTGCCTGCAAGTTGCAGCACACGGACAGTATCGATAGCATGGCCGTGACTTGTTCGCTCGGTGTATTCACTCAATAAGGGACGGAATTTGCGGCCTTTGAGTTGTGTTTCCCTCTATAATGCGGCGCTGGTGGGGGCTCCACACATCTCATGAACGAACAGATTGCCATCCAGGATACGCTTAAGCATCTCGCTGAATGCGAGTACGATGGGCGCCCCATCTCCCGGGAACTGCTCGCGGATGAGCTTTCCATGCCGCCGGATCAGATGGGCCGCCTGATCAACGATCTGGAATCGGCGGATTTGGTCGAGCAGGGCGCCCTTAGACTGACGCAGAGCGGGCGGGAGTATGCCCTGCACGTTCTGAGAGCACACCGTCTGTATGAAACCTACCTGGCGCGGAAGACTGGTGTCAGCGAGAATCAGTGGCACACGCAGGCGCACGTCGAGGAGCACAAGCTCTCCGAAGCCGATCTCGATAGACTCGCCCGCGACCTGGATCATCCCCGGTTCGACCCGCATGGCGACCCTATCCCGACGGCTTCGGGGACAATGCCCCCGAAGCGCGGCCGGCCGCTGACGGATTACCCGGTGGGCTGGGAAGGGCGTGTGTTTCACGTCGAAGACGAGCCGCCCCGACTCTATGCCATCATCGCTGCGGCCAGCATTGCGCCGGGAACAGTCCTGCGCGTTGAAGAAAAGGCTGAGCGAGGCCTTCGGATTCTTGCGGAGGGGCGCGCTTTCGACTTCTCCCAAGATGCGGCAAGACAGATCACGGTGGTGCCGTTGGATGAAGGGGAGCGGTTCGACGAATCGCTGCAGCGGCTGTCGAGCCTGGGGGAGAGCGAGCGGGCATCCGTGGTGGGCCTTTCTCCGCTGTGTCGCGGCCTGGAGCGAAGCCGTCTACTTGACCTCGGAGTGGTACCGGGCACCGAAATAAGTGTGGACTTGGTGAGTCCGGCCGGCAATCCTATCGCCTACCGCGTTCGCGAGGCCTCCATCGCCCTCCGCCAAGAACAGGCCGAACGCGTATTGATCCGCAAGACGAGAGATAGAACCGATGGATAAACACCCACATTCTACTTGCGAGAATTGCCCTGTCGCCGAGGTCTCGAAGCTGGAGAGGCTCGGGATGAGGCTTGGGCAGGCGGACTACGTTATCGCGCTGGCCGGAAACCCTAACACCGGCAAGAGCACCATCTTCAATGCGCTCACCGGTTTGCGGCAGCACACGGGCAACTGGCCCGGCAAGACGATCGCCCGTGCGGAGGGCGCCTTCTCGCTCGCCGGGAAGAGATACAAGCTTGTGGATCTTCCGGGCACCTATTCCCTGCTGTCCGCGACGGATGACGAGGAAGTCGCCCGCGACTTCATCCTGTTCGGGCGGCCCGACGTCACAATAGTTGTCGTTGACGCCACGCGCATCGAGAGAAATCTGAACCTCGCTCTGCAGGTGCTTCAGATCACGGACCGCGCCATTGTCTGCGTGAACTTGATCGACGAGGCGGAGGCGCACGGCGTCAGCGTGGACGAACGGGGCCTGGCCCGCGACCTGGGAGTACCCGTCGTCTTGGCCGCGGCAAGGCGCGGACGCGGCATCGATCGGCTCGTGAAAGAGATTGACGATATGGCGAATGGGAGGACCCCATGCACCCCGCGCCGACTGAAATACGAGGTCCCCGGCCTACGCGAGGCGATCGACGAGATTGCCGCGACGCTTGAGGCGACGTATCCAAACGTCCCGCATCGCAACTGGATTGCTTTGCGCCTCCTGGAAGGCGACCCCCGGATCGCGGAGGCCGTCGCGTCCGGCGCGATCGGCAATCTGCAAGAGGACCACGCCACGAAGTAGTAAGAGGACATGGGCGGTGACAAGACTATGACAGGCGACCAGATCGTCAAACAGGCCGAGAAGCTCCGATGGGAGCTTCCCCAAGGCGTTCGCGACCGCTGGGTGGAAGACATCTACGCGGAGTCCGCACGCATTGCATCCCGGAACGTGGATCAGCGCGGGGCATCGCATCGGCTCTCGTGGGAGCGCCGGCTCGACTGGTTTCTGACGAACCGTTGGACGGGTTTCCCGACTATGGTTCTCTTGCTGGCGTTGGTACTGTGGCTCACCATCGAGGGGGCCAACGTCCCCTCCGGCTTGTTGGCCACCTTGCTGCTGGAGAAGGGACACCCATTTCTCAAGCACGTCGCCGACGTGCTCCGGATGCCGTGGTGGTTATCCGGGGTCCTGGTTGACGGCCTATACCTGACGACAGCTTGGGTGATCAGCGTCATGCTCCCGCCGATGGCCATCTTTTTCCCGCTCTTCACGCTATTAGAGGACTTTGGTTATCTGCCGCGTGTCGCGTTCAACCTCGACAACCTGTTTCGGCGGGCGGGGGCGCACGGCAAGCAGGCACTCACAATGAGCATGGGCTGGGGCTGCAACGCAGCCGGCGTAGTGGCCACACGCGTGATCGATTCGCCTCGCGAACGGCTTATCGCGATCATCACGAACAACTTCGCGTTGTGCAACGGCCGCTGGCCGACGCAGATTCTTCTCGCGACGGTTTTTCTGGGCTCGCTGGCTTCCCCGGCTTTGGCGGGTTTCGTCGCAGCGGGATCTGTGTTGGGAGTGGCCCTGCTCGGCGTCGCGCTCACTTTCCTGGCCTCGTGGCTTCTCTCACGAACGGTGCTGAAGGGCGAAGCATCCACGTTCAGTTTGGAGCTCCCCCCCTACCGGCCCCCGCAGATCCTGAGAACGCTATACACATCGTTGATTGATCGCACCCTGATCGTGTTGTGGCGCGCCGTGGTGTTCGCGGCTCCAGCCGGGGTCGTTCTGTGGAGCATTGCGAACATAAAAGTCGGAGACACCTCGATCGCCGAGTGGGCCATCGGGACACTCGATCCGATCGGCTGGGCGATCGGCCTAAACGGGGTGATCATGGTGGCCTACATCGTGGCCATCCCGGCAAATGAGATCGTCATCCCGACGATCCTCATGCTCACCGTCATGGCAACGGGCATCACGGGAGTCGGTGAACAGGGCGCCGGAGTGATGTTCGAGACGAGCGAGAACTCGACGCTCGCCATGCTGCTACGCGAGGGAGGGTGGACTACCCTGACGGCGATCTGCCTGATGCTCTTCAGCCTGTGCCACAATCCGTGCTCCACGACGATCTTCACGATCTGGAAGGAAACGAAGAGCGCCAAATGGACAGCGCTCGCCACCTTCATGCCTATCGGCTTTGGCGTCGTCATTTGCGGAGCCGTCGCATGCCTCTGGCGTTGGCTGGCGGGGTGAGCGTCCCGGGCGGGGCGCTGTCCGGCGAGCTTTCGGGGGCTCCCATGGCACTCACCATCTGAATCCCGCTCACCCGGTAGGCCAGACGGCTCTTGACGCTAGTCCGCTTGCCTTTTGCCCGATGGTTGGCTATCGTACAAGGGATGAGCAACAAGCAGCAGATCGTTGTAGTTGTTGCCGTCCTCCTGGGTTTCGGGCTGGTGATCGGCGTTGCCGCCAGGATGAGTTCCGGGGGCGATTCGCCGATTCGCGAGCATCGATTCTTCGGCAAGGCGGGAAAGACCCGCGAGCGGGCCACGCCGCTGGTGACGAAGCGCGAGGCCTATACCCCGAAAGGTACGTCTTCCGACAAGGGGACACGCGAGGACGGGGAAAGCGATGACCTTGCCCTGCGCGCCCGGCGTCTGCGCTCGGATACGAGGCCTGAGGCCACGCCGGAAGAGAAGGTCATTCAGGCCGCCACCGTCGCTTCCTCACCGGAAGAGGGGATCGAAGAACTCCGAGGCTATCTCGCAACCGTGGCGAGCACGGCGGAGGTTTCCCAAATCTACACCGCCCTTGGCCGATTCCACGCACAAACCGATCCCCCGCAGCTTGAAGCAGCCGAGCAGGCATTCGCCACGGCGGAAGCCGCCGCCCACTCCCCCTCGGAGCGCCATGCCGCACGCCAGGCCCATGCCGAGGTTTTGCTTCGCTTTGATGAACGCGAGCGCGCTCAGGAGGTGATCCGGGCAGGGCTGGAATCGCCTGACGTCACGCTGCCCGGCATGCAACTGCGAATCATGCTCGGGAAGATTCACGAGGCGGCAGGGCGCCTTCAGGATGCGGAAACCTGCTACAAGGATTGCGCGCAACTTGCGCTCGACGCGGTGGAGTCGCTCGGCGCCCCCGCGCTGGACGTGTACCGCGCCGCCTGTCTGCACTTGGCCCGGCTATACCGCGAGTCCGGCCGCTCCGCCGAGGTGGAGGCCGTCTCCCGAGACATGAGGACGAACTTGGCGCTGTATTCCGACTAGGGCCACTAGGCGGCATCGGCGGATTACAATCCGCCCTGCTAGGATTCAGCGTTTTTCAGAACGCGCATTAGGCCCGGCCTCATTGGCCGGCGAAACGCTCACGGGCCTATGCGCGCCGCCTTCGCCTATTTCTCGTCTTCCTGCGGCTTCTGGCCCATCATGTTGGCGAACATATCAAGGGCCTCCCGCTGACGCTCCACAAACCGATCGAACTGCTCCATTTGCTCTTCGTCGAGCGCCGTCGCGAGGCGCTCGCGCGCGCGATCGAACACCGCCATGTGACTCTCAAGCTGCCCGGCCATGTCGGCGCCGGACTGCATGCCTCCGCCCTCGAGTCCCGCGGCGAGTGTCTCTTCCACCAACACCTCCTGCGCGATTTCACGGTTCTCCTCGGAGAGCCCGGGCGCGAACATCGTGAGTTGCATGGTGTAGCTCTGGGCGAGCATGCGCTCTTCCTTGGTTTCCTCGTAGGCTTCCCATGCGGCCAACTCATCGCGGTTCAGTACCTCTCTCAACGCCGTTTGCAGATTGGCCTTCGCGTTCTCTTCGATCTTCTTCAGCGCTTCGGCCTTGTCGCCCGAGCCTTGCGCGGCTGCGGCGGCCGTGATCGAATCGGCCAGGTGGCGTTCGAGAATCTCGCGGACCTCCTGCTCGACCTCCGGTGAAAGCCCGGCCTCCTGGAAGAACGCGCCGTACTGCATATCCACGGCCATGCGGGCGGCATACGCCGCCATCTTCTTTCCTTCCTCGCCCTCGTACATCTTGAGGAACGGATTCCCGCCGCCGCTGTCGCCGTCGTCTTCTTCCGCCTTCTCGGCAAAGGACTGGAACATCTTCTGCAAGGCGTCCCCCGCCGTTATCTCCTCCGGGGCCGCCTCTCCTGCCTTGTCCCCTTCGATCTCGCGGAGGCGCCGTTCCGCATCGGCCAACTTGCGCGCCAACTCCGCCGCCTCACGCTCGACCTCAGCCAAGCGCTCCGGATCAACCACCTGCGCCTGCGCCAGTTGGACATCCGCCAATTCGGCGCTCAACTCGGCCACTTTCCGGCTCTGATGGTATCCCCAGCCCAGTGCCGCGGCCGCCACGGCCAGGAGAACACCGGCGACAATCCAGCCTGCCGACTTCCCAGCGCTATTCATCCCTTATCCTTTCGCATTCTTGACGGCCCCCAAAAGACTGACGTTGCGTGCCGTCCCCACACTTATGATACACCCTCCGCGCGCCGCGTATTCAGAGAATGCACGACGGATCTGCGTCATGGAAAGGGGTTTTGCGGCTTTTCATTGGTTTTGCACGCATTTCCTGTAGACACATATCTACAATCGCCGCTTTTCCTCGGAAAAACGGCGCTCAGAAGAGCCGGCAAAGTCGGCTTCAGAACGAAAAGGCGCTCGTTTCCGCCCTCTTCCCCGGGAAGTCCCAAGCGTTTGGCGCGGGCCTCCACGAGGACCCGCCCGAACCATCTCGCGCGTAGCCCCCTCTGGAACCTCTCCTCCGTAAGGCAAAGCGCCTTGGCCGCATCGAAGCCGTTCCGGCGACATATTCTAGCCCAGGAATCTGCCCGGGAAGTGCGGTTCCTGCGGGGGAGGCGCGAACCATGGGAAGGGCGGTACATCAAACACTATCAGAAGCCCCGAACGGGGTGATGGCCCATGCCGGTGGACGATCGGCGCACCCCACGGACATGGCACCTCGGCTGAACACCCTGATGCAGATTGCCCCGCGCCCCGAACGGGGCGCTCGCGTGTAGCCGTGGGTGAGCGAAGCGAGCCCACGGACACGGGACCTCCCCATCGAGAGCCCCGAACGGGGTGACAGCGCCTTTGCTTCACTTGATATCCCGCACGGAATCCGAAACCGAGCCATCAGGCCGCCAGCGCAGAACGAGATGCACGTGGTCGGCCGTACCAGCGATTTCGTGGAGCAGGCCCTCACGTTTTCGAAGCGTTCCGCCGATGTAATCGTGAAGACACGGACGCAATTGACCGGAAATCAGCGGAGGCGGCTCTTGGTGCTAAACACCACGTGGCACTGGGGATTCGTGAACATTCCACCGAAGGTCGGGCCTGCTCTCAGTACCGGCCACCCCTTCGGGGCTATGGACTGTTGGGCGGCTATGTCCGTGGGTTCGCTTCGCTCACCCACGGCTACATGCGGCCGCCCCTTCGGGGCTGTCGGTGGGATAGGCCGGCCGTCTCGTCGGTGTCTTCATTTCCAATGACTTGACGCACGGCACGATCGGCAACCCAGCCACCGGGGCCGAAATAGCGTCATTGCGAACCCTTACAGGAAAAGACTATAATTAATTGAGTCGTATTGAGAGAGAAACAGGCTATTTTTCAGGAGCAGTCCTATGTGGACCCCAGGAATGGGCGAGCTGATCGTCATCCTCGCCATCGTGCTGATCATCTTCGGCGCGGGAAAACTCCCCCAAGTCGGCCGTTCGCTTGGCGGCGCCATCTCCGAGTTCAAGGAGAGCGTTAAGAACAAGGACACTGCCGAAAAATCCGAAGACCCCGAGAAGAAGGAAGGGGAGTAGGATTTCCCGCGTCCCGGCGCAAGCCCCTTAGCGGATGTCGTACTCTTTGATTTTTCGGTAGAGCGTCCGCAGCCCGATACCCAGCATTTTCGCGCACGCCTCTTTGTTGAATCCGCACACCTTCATCGTCTCCTCGACGACGATGCGCTCGACCTCTTTCATCGGCACGCCCGTCGGGATGCGTATCTCGCCGACTTCCGGGGCGGTCGTGCGGCGCACATGGCTGGGGACGTCGTTTACATCGAGTGTGCGCTCTGAGCGCGTCATGACCACCATCCCCTCGATGATGTTCTTCAGCTCGCGGACGTTGCCCGGCCAGTCGTAGCGCATGAGCAGGTCCATGGCGTTGCGTGTAATCCCGTGCGTCCCCCGGCCGTTGGCCTCGCAAGCATCTCGAATGAAACGGGTGGTGAGCAGCGGGATATCCTCCCGGCGCTCGCGAAGAGGGGGCACCGTGATGGTGACCACGCGCAGCCGGTAGTAGAGATCGTCGCGAAAGGCGCCCGCCCCAACCATCTGCTCGAGGGAGCGGTTTGATGCGGCGATGAGCCGCACGTCCACCGAAATGGTGCGGGAATCGCCGAGGCGCTCGAATTGCCGGCTTTCGAGCACGCGGAGAAGCTTGGCTTGGAGGGCGGGGGTCAGTTCGCCGACTTCGTCCAGGAAGAGGGTGCCTTTGTCGGCCAGTTCAAAACGGCCTTGACGCGCCCGGACGGCCCCCGTGAAGGCCCCTTGCACGTGGCCGAACAGCTCGCTCTCGACAAGCGCCTCGGGAATGCTGGCGCAGTTGAGCTTGACGAAAGGCGCATCGCGACGGGGGCCGTTGTTGTGGAGCGCCTGGGCAATGAGGTCCTTGCCCGTGCCCGTCTCCCCCTGGATAAGTACCGTGGTCTTCGTCGGCGCCACCTGGCGGATGGCGTTGTAAACCTGGATCATCTGGCGCGACTTGCCGACGAGGTTGCCCAGCCCGTAGCGCTCGTCCAAGCGGCGCTTCAGCTCGTGTTGCTCGAAGACAAGCCGTTGATGGCCCAGCCCCCGCTGGATGACGGCTTCGAGTTTGCCCAGGTTGAGCGGCTTCGTCTGGAAATCATAGGCCCCTTGACGCATCGCCTCCGTTGCCAAGGCCACGTCAGTCCGCTCCGTGATAAACACGACGCAGATTTCCGGATTGCGGTCCTTCGCCACGGCCATGAGCCTCATTCCATCGATCCGTTCGATGTTGAGTTCCGTTACGAGGACATCGAAGATCCGGCTGTCCAGCCGGTTATAGGCCTTCTCCCCGTCCTGCACCCACTCGACCTCATAGCCGTGTTCTTCCAGAAAGGCCATGACTTCCTGGGCGATATTGGGATCGCTGTCCACAAGTAAAACGGCTGCGGGGGTTTCGTCGGGCATGGGTTCACTCCATGTAGATTATGAAGTGTAGCAAAGGCCCTTGGGAGCGTCAACGGGCCAATCTAACGTGAACGGCTCACACGCCGTTGTCTGCGTCCCCCGAGCGCCCTCGCCCGCCTCGTCAGTTGAACTTGAGCTTCTTGAGCGCAATCAGGCACATCCTGAGCAGCAGGACGCCGTGCTTCCAGCGTTCGATCTTGATGTCGCCGTAGGTTCGGGCGCGGTATCGTATGGGCACCTCGACGATCTTGAGATTGAGTTTGGCCGCGCCGAAGAGAAGATCGAAGTCGCCGAAGGGGTCGAAATCGCCAAAATAGGCCCTGTTGGCCTTGATGCGCTCATAGTCCTCCTTGAGGAGGGCCTTGGTACCGCAGAGGGTGTCCTTGATGGGCTGCTCGAGGAGCCAGGTGAAGGCGAGGCTGAAGGCCTTGTTGCCGAGGATGTTGAAGAGGCGCATCGCCTGCCTCTCCATCTGGTAAACGAGGCGCGTGCCGTTGATGAGTTCGCCGCGGCCCTCCACGACGGCCCGGTAGAACTTGGGCAGGTCCTCCGGCGGGACGGTGAGGTCGGCATCCAAAATCATGAGGATGTCGCCTTGGGCGGCGTCGAAGCCCTTCCTGACAGCGTCGCCCTTCCCGAGCGAAAGCATCTTGCCCGTATGGGCCTCCTTGCTGCCTCGGGGAACCTGGTGGATGAGCTTGATGTCCTTGCGCCCCCGGAATCGCTCGATGCACGCCTCGATCTTCTCAACCGTCCCGTCCGTCGAGTCCCCATCAACGAACACCAGCTCCGTGTGGCCGCCCATGTCCGGCGTCTCTTCGACGGCGCGCTCGATGTTGCCCGCCTCATTCCGCGTAGGAATGATCACGGAACACGTCAGCTCCGCGGGCGCTTGGGCCTGAGGCTCCGGCAAAGGTTTGGCAACCAGGTAATTCACCATGCAGAACTGGCGCAGGAGCGGCAATTTGCCGAGGACACGGTTGCAGAGCGGCGCGAGCAGGGGCACGCCGATGGGCAGGAGGACACGATAACCGCGGCGGACCACCTCGAAGCCGTTGAGTTCGAGCAGGTTGGCCATATCGCCGACGGAGAGCCAGTTCTGGCTGTACTGCGGCATTTTGCGGCCAAGCTTCTCGCCGAGCTTGATGATGGGCTCCCAGATGAAGTTGTAGTAGGTGATAACGACGCGGGAATCCGGCCGCGTGACGCGGTGAAGTTCGCGAAAGGCCTGCCAAACGTCCGACAAGTCGCCCACGACGTTCGAGAGCACGACATGATCGAATATGTCCTGAACAGGTAGGGCCTCGGCCGTGCCTTGGACGAACTCGAGGCGGGGATACTTCGCGCGCGCCAAGCGCACCATCTCATGGCTGAAATCCACACCGACGCCATGAGCGGGCTTGAGGGCGTCGAGCAAATCCCCCGTCCCCGGCCCGACCTCCAGGACGGAGCTGCCCTCGGGGATCGTCATCCTGTAGAAATCGCGTAGCGCCTCGTGGTAGTAGCGATGCCGCCGAATCCAGGTATCGCGGTTCGACGCAATGGCGTCGTAATGCCGCCGGCGCTCCTCTTGGGTGAGGGCCCCTTTCTCGGCGCCGTGGCCATCGTTGACTACGTTCGACACGTGATGATCGCTCCCTTCAGGCGGTGTGGGACAGGCCGCCCACCCCGGACGGTTTCACCGGGAAGCGATGATAGGGAAACGGGCGAGGGGCTTTCAATGGGCGGTGATAGCCTCACGGCGGCCGGGCCTGTAAAGGCATGCGCTAGACCACGTACTCGTTGAGAAAATCGTAGATGAGGCGCTCGAGGGTTTTGCCGTTCTCGCGGTAATTCCAGGCGCTGTGGCCCCAGCCCTCGGCCTCGTAGAACTCGTGTGGGATGTCCCAGAGTTCCAATGCGAGGTGGAGCCGCCTGGCCGCGCCGATGGTGGTGATGGGATTGTTGTCGTCGTCGTCGCCGTGCACGATCATGATGGGCGGATCGTTCGGGTCGATGTCGACGAGGACGTGGTCGGCGCTCCCCCAGAGCTGGACGTGGCCTGCGACGCTGGCCGTGACGCCGGGGTAGTTGGACTCGGGAATGGGGAAATCCGGCCCGTCGGTGTCGTATTGGCCATCGTTGGTGACGGCCGCGGTAACGCCTGCGATGGCGCCCGCGGACTCGCCCATGAGAGCTATCTTGTCCGGGTTGACGTTATAGGTGGCGGCGTTGGCGCGGACAAACCGAATGGCCGCCTTTACATCGACCATGGACGCATGGGCGGCGGCCACCAGGTCGACGCTGTCCCAGTAGCTCGGCGCGGGGGGATGGTCGTCCATCAAACGATATTGGATGCTGAAGCAGACAATGCCGCGGCGGGCGAAGTAGTTCGCGAAATCCACGATCTGGCTTTTGTCTTTGTCGCCCTCCATGAACCCGCCGCCGTGGATCATGATGAGCGCCGGCTTGGGGCTGTCGTCTTCGCCCTCCGGTTCGTAGACGTCCAGGAGGAGGTCCTTGGTTTGCCAGACGGCCGGTTCGGCGCCATCTGATACGACGCCCGTGGCGAAGACGATATCCGAGGTGATTTTGACGGAATAGGACGGCAAGACGGGGCACCCGGCCAGCAAGGGCACGAGCGCCAGGGCCGCGAGTATCGGGCCGTACAACCGAAATCTGAGCATTTCGCTATGTCTCCCCTTTCACTAGACCAAACGAATGATACCACGGATCTATTCTGCGCGCATTCCCCCGTGGCCGGGTTGCCAATTGTGCCGCCGGAACACTGTCAGCGATCCGTGTTGAGACGAACTCCTAGAGGTGAAGGCCCTCTATTGATTAGCCCAAGGCGTTGCAGTCTTCCCTGCGCAAGCGTTTGATAGGCATGCCGATGGGTGGTGGCCGATGGTGAGAGAGCAAACTGCGAGGCCGTGTCGCCTTGTCAAGTCAATACCCCTTGTTTCGAGATTTGTCTCGGCCGGCTGACGGCCGCGAGCCGCAATGTGTTATGTCATTATGAATAAACGAGTTACGTGAGGCGCCGGACACAGAAAAGGGGGACACGTAGTCGCGCCGGGGACGGCGCTTGGAACATGTCCCCTTTTCCTTCGCATTCCTTCGTGTCGTTCGCGCCGGCCAATGAAGCCGGGCCTACTCCGCGCCACGAAGACCGCAAGGACCAAACTTAGATGTCCGGCCAGAAAGTGCGGCTCCTGATGGTATGCGGTGGCGGGTAGGTCTCTCTCGGACGAGGCGACCTCCTTGTGATTCCCCGGATCATGCACTAGAATCGTTTCGGATTCCTTCGTTGGCTCGACGTTGGTGGAGAAGCGTGCGGGCGAGGGCGATTTGGGCCTTCGCGCCGTCACGAGCGGCGCGGTGGGTACAGGCGGGCCCCCGCGGCGCGGCGTCTTTCCTTTGTCCCCGTCGTTCTTCAGGAGCGTCATGAGTACGCTGACGTTGGCGATCTGTGCGCGAAGCGCGCAGGACATCATCGGGGACTGTCTCGAAAGCATCCAGCGGCAAACCGCCCCGCCTGACGAGATCGTTGTGGCCGTCGACGACCCCTCGGATCCGACGGTGGCCGTAGCGGAGCGGTATGGGGCGCGGGTGATCGCTAGCAAGACGACGGGGTTATATGAGGCCCGCAATGCCGTATTGAAGGCCTGCGAGACGGATTACCTGGCCTTCACCGACGCAGACTGCACCCTCGTGCCGGAGTGGGTTGCGCGTGCGAAGTCGGTGCTGGACGCCCGGCCCGACGTGGCGGCGGGCACCGGCCGGCATCCTCCAGTGGGGAAGCGAAATCTGGCGGCATGGCTCCACCACATGTGGTTTGTCGTGGAAACGCTCGAAACGGGCGAGACATCGGGGGTCATCGGCGGGAATAGCTATTTCCGAACGGCCGCGCTGCGCGAGGCGGGCGGCTGGCTCCCGCTCAGCGGCCATAGCGCCGCCGAGGACGTGTACATCTCCGTCGCCCTGCGGAAGGCCGGACACCGGATCTGGTTCGACGAGGGGATCGCGGCGCAACATCGCTACGAGACGCGCCTGCGCGGGCTCTGGCGCAAGAGCGTGATGATGGGGAAGGATATTGTCGTGATGCTGCGCGCGGCGGGGTGGTACGAAGCGTTATGGTGGTACACGCTGGCCATTCCGCTGTTCCCGCTGGCCTTGCTGGCGGGGGCGCTCCTGCTCATGAAATGGCCTTGGCTCGGGCTGGCCACCATGGCGGCTCCGCTCGCGGCTACCTTGGCTTTCCTGACGTTCAAGTTTGGCGGCCTTGGCGCTGCGCTGCCCCGGTGGGCGGCGCGGTGGGTCGTCATCTGGCCATATTCGTGGGGAATTCTGAAGGGACTCACCGCCCCTATCCCGGAGGCGGCCCGCCGATGAAGGTGCTGTTGATTCGCCCGACCTTCACGGGGCGGCTGCCGAAGAAGCAGACGCGGCCCGACTTGTACGAGCCCCTCGGACTCGCCTATCTGGCTGCGGCGGCGCGCGAGGCGGGGCACGAGCCTGTCGTCCTCGACTGCATGGCGGAAGGCTGGTGGGTGCGCCGCGAAGATGGGGACTTGGTCCGGGTGGGCATGCCTGATGAGGAGATTGCGGCGCGGCTGCACGATGAAGCACCGGATCTCGTGGGCATTACGTGCCAGTTCACTGGATTCGATCGCGACACGCTGAGGATCGCGGCGCTCGTGAAGGCGACGCTGGGAGACGTGCCGGTGGTTGTCGGCGGGCCGGACGCCAGTGAACGCTCCGAAGCGCTGATCGAGGATCCGAACATTGACCTCATCGTCCGCAGCGAAGGAGAGTCCGTGCTAACGGCTCTCCTTGCGCGTTTGGAGGCCGACAAAGCGTTGCCGGAGGATCTTCCGGGAACGACCTCGAAAGCCGCCGTGAATCCGTTGGCGGATCTTATCGAGGACCTGGACGGCCTCCCGTTGCCGGCGCGCGATCTGCTGCCAATGGACGTCTACCTCGAAGATCAGCGGCCTCTCATGCCGTTCGCGAAGCGCTGGCCCATCGGTTTTCTGATTTCGAGCCGCGGGTGCCCCTACGACTGCGTGTTTTGCAGCACCAAGCGGTTCTGGCGCACGTGGCGTCCCCGGGCGCCGGAGCGTGTGGTGGACGAGATCGAGTACATGGTGGAGACGTTCGGTGTGCGGGAGATCGCCTTTCAGGATGACAGCTTCCTGGCTCAGCCGAAGCGGGTAATGGCGCTCTGCGAGGACCTCATCCAGCAGGATATCGACGTTACCTGGACGGTGCCGCCGGGCCTCTCGATATGGCGCGTCAACGAGGAATTGCTGGAGGCGATGCGCGCCTCGGGCTTCTATCGCGCCTGCTTCCCCATCGAGTCCGGGGATCCGGAGATACTCCGGTTCATCCGCAAGAAGGTGGACCTCGACCGCGTCCTCGAGACTGTCGAGCTCTGCCACCGCCTCGGCATATGGACTTACGGCAATTTCATCATTGGATTTCCCGAGGAGACGCCTGAAAGCGTCGAGAAGACGGCCCAGTTTGCCGTCGATTCGGGCCTGGACATGATCAGCTTGTACATCGCGCAGCCTTATGCCGGATCGGATCTCTACAAGGTCTACAAGTCCCTGGGCCTGCTCGATGTACCGCATGCCGAGGCCAGTACGATCTTTCACACGGCGTATCACACGAAGCACTTCACCGCGGATGAGCTGAACGCGAAGCGGCAGGAGATCTACTGGCGTTTCATCCGGAAGCGGGTGGCGCGTTGTTTCACGCCTAAAGGTATCGGCGAGATTCGCAGGAAGATGGCGACGGCTGAGGATTTCGCCTACGCGGCGCGCATTGTGGGCGTGATGGTGAAGAACAGCCTCAAGGCAGGAAAGGTCAGCCTATTCGGCTGAGTGTGGGAAAGGTGCAAGTGGCATGAGTCATGGTGATGGCGTCATGTTCTTGCGAAAAGCAGGGACAGACACGTCTCGTCCGCTTACGGCGGACGCCGCTTGTGTCAGTCCCGGTTTTTCGCCTTCTCTTCATGCCCCTTCATCCCCAGATGAGCAACGTCGATTATGAGTCGGAACACGAGGATGCGCACGGAGACGAACGCGGAGACGGTGAAACGGCTGTCCATATGCCTCGCGTGCTCCCACGGCGGGCACCTGACGGAAATGCTCAGTCTCGCCGAAGCCTTCGAGGGGCACGACGCTTTCTACTTCTGCTATGACGCGGATACGACGCGCGCGCTCCCCCGTGCGCACCTCGTGCCTAACCGGCCGCGCAATCCCCTCGCCTTCGTGGCTAACCTGTTTCGGCTGGCGCGGATCTTCAGGAAGGAGCGGCCGGATCTCGTTGTATCGACGGGCGCCGAGATCGCGATTCCGGTGGTGCTGGTAGCCAAGCTTTTTCGCGTGCCGAGTGTGTACATCGAGTGCGGCGCGCAAGTAACGCGTCCTTCCTGGACGGGCCGTTTGATGTACTGGCTCGCGGATCGATTCTATGTGCAGTGGCGCGAGTTGCTGCGCGTCTACGGCCCGCGCGCGCGGATGCGTGGGAGCCTGATCGATGAGGATGAGCCGATTGGCGGAGATCGGAGCCGTGAGCGGCGCCTGAAGGCAACTTTGGTGCAATCGGCGTACGCCGGGGGATTTTCGAGCGATCAGCCGCCGATGGGATTGGCTTACATCGCGTCGGCCCTCGAAGGGCACGGCTGCGAGGTGCGCGTGATCGACGCGAACGCCGAGCGGCTGTCCGCGCAGGATGTTACGGCACTGATCGCCGGCCAGGCGCCGGACCTCGTGTGCTTCACGGTGACAACGCCGCTCCTGCCGGGGACGCTGGGCATCGTCAAGGGCATCCGCGCCCTCGGCCAGCCGCCGATGCTGATAGCGGGCGGGCCTCATGCGACGGTTCTGCCGGAGGAGCTGCTTGCGGAAGGAGCCTTCGACTACGTGGTCCGTTCGGAAGGCGAGGTCACCCTGGGCGAGTTGGTGGAACGCCTCGCCCAGGGCCAAGACGCTGAGGGCGTGGCCGGCGTCTCGTGGCGCAAGAACGGGCGCATCGTCCACAATCCGGAGCGCCCCTTGTGCGCCGAGCTGGACGCCCTGCCCTGTCCCGATTGGTCGCTGTTCCCCCTCGGGCGCTATTCGAGCCTGGCGCGCCGGAACGATTTCTGCCTCCCCATCATCACCTCGCGGGGCTGCCCGTATGGATGCACCTTCTGCTACAAGGGAGTCTTCGGGCGACGCCTCCGCCTCCGGCCGGCGGCGGACGTCGTGGATGAGTGGCAGTTCCTCGTCGAGCGTTACGGCGCTCGGGAGATCGCGGTCATTGACGATGTGTTCACGGCGGATGCGGAGCGGGTCCAGGCGATCTGCGCGATGCTGACGGAACGCGGGCTGGCCAGGATACCGTGGTCGACGACAAACGGCCTTCGTGTGAACCACGTGACGCCCGAACTGCTCCAGGCCATGAAGGCGGCGGGCTGCTACCGCGTCTACTTCGGCGCGGAATCGGGCGTGCAGCGAGTCATTGACTCTCTCAACAAGAACATCACCATCGAGCAGGTGCGGGCCGCCGTCCGCGCCGCGCACGAGGCGGGACTCGAGGTGGGCGTGTACTTCATGCTCGGGAACCTGGGCGAAACGCTGGCCGACACGGAAGCGACGATGCGCTTCTGCCGTGAACTCGATCCGGACTATGCTCAGTACACGGTGGCAACGCCCTATCCCGGCACGGCGCTGTATGACGAAGTGGTCACGAGCGGCCGCCTTCGGATTGACGCGTGGGATGATCTGGCGTCGTATGGCTCCATGGCCTTCGACTCCGGCGAATTGACGTCCCGCGTCGTGGCCCGGCAGTACCGCAAGGCGCTGCGCAAGTTCTATTGCCGGCCGCGATT
Source organism: Candidatus Hydrogenedentota bacterium (assembly GCA_963674865.2). GTDB lineage: Bacteria > Hydrogenedentota > Hydrogenedentia > Hydrogenedentales > SLHB01. The sequence continues at coordinate 181,414 of CAXXYE010000008.1, read as the reverse complement.
TCTCATGCGGCAACTTCCGGGACTCACCACGTGGACGGGATTCAAGCACCGGCTGTTGGGCCTGGGCCTTGTGGCGACGTTCATCGTGCCGGGCTGGAGTAGGCGAGCCGGCAGGCGTCGAGGGGAGCGCACGGCATGATTTACGTCACCCTGGGCACGATGTTCCTGGATTTCCCGAGACTGATTCGGAAGATGGATGAGATCGCCTTATCGACGGGCGAGAAGACGGTTATCCAGATCGGTTTGGGGCAAACGCGTCCGGAAACCTGCGAGTTCTTTGACTTCAAGTCAAGGGACGAGATCCTGCGGATCCAACGCGAGGCGCGCGTGATCGTGTGCCACGCCGGGATCGGCTCCGTTCTCGACGCGCTCGAAGCGCGGCGGCCGTTTGTCGTTGTGCCCAGGCTGAAGAAGTACAATGAACACATGAGCGACCACCAGCTCGACATCGCGGAAGCGGTACAGCGGCGCGGTTGGGGCAGGATGGTGATGGATATGGCCCTCCTCGCGGAAGCCTGCGCCAATCCCACGCCCGCGCCTCCGTCCTACCGGCCCGCCGAGGCCCGGCTCGTGGCCGCGCTGCGCGATGATATTGAGCGCGTGATGGCCCTGGGGCGCCTGTGATGCAAGTGACGGTGGTCATTCCGGCGCACAACGCGGCGCAAACGCTGCCCGAATGCCTCGCGGCGTGCCTGAATCAGACGTGCCGCCCGAGGGAGGTGATTGTCGTGGACGACGGCTCGACGGATGATACTCCCCGGGCGGCCGAATCCTTGCCCGTGCGCTACCTCCGGCAGGATCGGGCCGGGCCGGCGGCGGCACGCAATCGCGGCGCGCACGAGGCCGAGGGCGACATCGTGGCGTTCACCGACGCGGACTGCATCCCGGAGCCGGACTGGCTCGAGCACTTGGCGGCGGGCTTCACCGATGAGCACGTCGTGGGCGTTGGCGGAACCTATGGCATTGCGAATCCGGAGAGTCTGCTGGCCCGGGTGGTGCATGGGGAAATTCTCGCCCGTCATGCACGGTTCGGCGAGGAGGTAGATTTCCTGGGGTCCTTCAACGTCGCGTACCGGCGGGACGCTTTCGAGGCCGTTGGCGGCTTCGATGAGACGTATTCCGCGGCCTCCGCGGAGGATAACGACCTGGCCTACCGGCTCATGGACGCCGGGGGCCGGCTTCGGTTCGTGCGCGGGGCGCGGGTGGCCCATTACCATCCCGCGCGGCTGGCGTCTTACCTGAGAACTCAGATGCGTCATGGATTCTGGCGCATGAAGCTCTATGCGGGCCATCCCGGACGCGCACGGGGAGATCGCTACGCGCGCGGGCCGGAGTTGGCGGCGCCGGCACTGGCGCTCCTGATCGCGGTGGGACTTATCGCGGCGCCGGTGGCCGCGGCCTTCGGCAGCGCGCTCGCGGTCGTGGCCACGGTGCTCCTGATCTTGCTGTCGGCCTTCGTGCTGGTCTATCTTGGATTGTTGGGACGGATGATCCGGGCGAGCCGCGACCTTCGGATGTTGTGGTTTCTGGACGTGGCTCTCTTGCGCGATGCGGCGCGAGGAGTCGGCATGCTCCACGGCGCGTGGCGGTTCATCGTTCGACGAAAGGTGAGCGCGTGAACAGGAGGGTATTGGTTATCATCCCCGCCTACAACGAGGCGGAGGCCATACCGCAGGTGCTGGCCCGGCTGCGGGAGGCTGTCCCTGACTACGATGTGGTCGTCGTTGACGACGGCTCGGGAGATGACACCGCGGCGGCTGTGGCGCGGGCGCCGGGCGTCGCCCTCATTCGCCTGCCGTACAACTTGGGCATCGGCGCCGCCGTGCAAACCGGCTATAAGTACGCTCTACGTAAGGGTTACGACATTGCCGTGCAATGCGACGCGGACGGGCAACACCCCGTGGATGAGCTATCCCGGCTGATCGAACACATCGAAGCAGACAAGGCGGATCTGATCATCGGTTCGCGGTACGTGGTCGACACAGGTTACGCGCCTTCCATGAGCCGGCGGGTCGGCAAGTCGATCCTGTCACGGCTGATCGACGGCCTCATCGGCGGCGGGATCACGGATACGACGAGCGGGTTCCGGGCCTGCAATCGGAAGGTTATCGCGACGTTTGCCCGGCACTACCCGGATGATTATCCGGAAGCCGAGTCGCTCGTCATCTTGCACAAGTCCGGCCTGCGGGCGGCCGAAGTATCCGTGACGATGCAGCCGCGCCAGGGCGGGCGAACGAGCATCCGGCCGCCGCACGCGGCGTATTATATGGCCAAGGTCGCGTTGGCGATATTCGTCGATCTCTTTCGGAAATTCACGCGGGCGCCCGAGGACATCTAGAGAAAAGGGGCAGAGCACATGGCCATTTACACGTCCCACCGACTGGCGCTCCTGGTGCTAAGTATCCTGCTCCTGCTTGTCGTACTCGAATTGGTTCGGCGCGGACTATTGAAGGAGCGCTACGCGCTGCTGTGGCTGGCCACGTCGGCGTTCGGGCTGCTGGTGGGCGTGTTTCCGATGCTGATCGTGAAGTTCGCGGAATGGACGCGATTGCAGTTTGTTACCGTCATGTTTCTGGCGGCTTTTCTGTTCATTCTTGCGCTGCTGCTCAGTTTTTCCATTGTGATCTCCCGGCTCGTGGAAAGGAACCGCGAGCTTACGCAGGAGGTCGCTTTGTTAGCCAACGCGCTCGAGCAACCAGAAGGCAAGGGCGATGAGTAGGGCCGCGTGGAGGCGATTCGGGGTTGCCCTCGCCGGCGTGTGGATATTCGGCACGACGGCGTTTTACCTCATCCGCTTCTCCGCCGTGTTCTACCGTGCGAATGCCCCCGCCGTGGATGAAGCCGTCTCGCGTGTCATGGCCTTGTTCGGGGGGAGCTGATCTGTCTTTGCGCGGCACCGCTGAGTTATCCGGCGATTGCGGGAGGCACAGAAGTTGCCATAACAGGCGATTTTTTCGTATAATCTCGCTTCTGGTTAAATAAGAGGGAAACACACCGATGGCGCGTAGTATGACTGGGTTCGGCAAGGCGACACGGCAATTCAATCAGGATGCCATAACCGTCGAGCTGAACGCGGTGAATCACCGATATCTCGACTGCGGCGTTCGGTTGCCTAGCTCGTGGTCGGCGCTCGAGTACGAGATCCGGCAGCGCGTGAAGGCACGTGCCGCCCGCGGCAAGATCAATGTCACGGTGAGCCGGAAGCGCGGCGAATCCTCCGGCGCGCGGGTGCGGTTCGATGTCGAGCTTGCGCGGGATTATGTCGACGCGGCGCGGGGCCTCGGCCGCCTGATGGGCTCGGATCAGCCCCTCTCGGTGGATGTTCTGGCCCGACTCGACGGCGTGTTCAGCCTGGAAGAGCCTGAAGAGGACCTGGAAGGGGCCAAGGAGGTCGTCACGGACGCGGTGGAAGACGCCCTCACCATGATGATCGCCATGCGGGAGAAAGAGGGCAAGGCGCTGGCCGAGGAAGTGGCGGGGCGCGCGGGCGAGATACGCGCTACGCTCGAGCATATCGAGGCGCATCTGCCGGAGGTCAACGCGTTGTATGAGCAGCGGCTGCGGACTCGGATCGAAGAGCTTCGCCTGGAGCCGGCCGTAGCCGAGGATCGCGTCGCCATGGAAGTGGCGGTCATGGCCGAGAAAGGCGATGTTACGGAAGAGCTGCTTCGCCTGCGTACGCACCTGGATCACGCCATCGACTTGCTTGAGCTTGGCGAACCTGTAGGGCGGAGGCTGGACTTCATCGCGCAGGAGATCCATCGCGAAATCAACACACTCGGCGTAAAAGTCCGCGACTCGGACGTCGCCAAAGAGGTGTTTGTCCTAAAGGCCGAGCTGGACAGAATCCGCGAACAGGTCCAGAATATCGAGTAGACGAACGCCGATGCCGGCAGCAACTCCCAAAGTCTACGTCGTCTCAGCGCCTTCGGGCGCCGGCAAGCACACGTTGCTTCATGAGGTCTTCGAGCGCAACGAAGGGCTAGAATACAGCGTGTCGGCGACGACGCGTCCGCCGCGGCCCGGTGAGGTGCCCGGGAGGGACTATTGCTTCCTGAGCGAGGACGCGTTTCGTGCGCGGGTCGATGCGGGCGACTTTGTCGAGTGGGCCAACGTCCACGGCTACCATTACGGTACGCTCCGCGAGGAATTGGAGCGCCTCATCGCGTCGGGCAGCGACGTGATCCTTGAGTTGGACGTGCAGGGCATGAGGAGCGTCAAGGCGGTGTATCCGGATGCGGTCACTATCTTCATCGCGCCGCCGTCTCTGGAGGAGCTGGGCCGCCGGTTGCGCGAACGCGGAACCGACCACCCGGAGGAGATTGCCCTGCGGCTGCGCAACGCCGAAGAGGAGATGGCGGCGCGCGGCGAGTATGACCACGTGATTGTCAACGACACGGTGGTGGAAGCCGTTCAGGAATTGGAGCGGATTCTGCGCCGGAATAGGCATGATGCATCAGAAGAATAACAGCGTTTGGGAGTAGCCATCCATGGATCAATTGTCAATTGAGCAGTTCGAAAACAGGATCGACAGCCTGTATCGGCTCGTCGTGATAGCGGCCCACCGGGCCAAGCAACTCAACCGGCCGGACGCGCGTTCGCTTCTCGCAGGCGGTAGCCAGAAGAAGCCCACCACCGCCGCCCTCGAGGAGATTCTCGACGGCAAGGTTTCGTATCGAACCGGCGGCAGCGATGAAGAAGATTTTCTCGAATAAGGAAATCGTCCTTGGCGTGACGGGGTCCATCGCCGCCTATAAGGCGTGCGAAATCGCGTCGCGTCTCGTCGAATTCGGCGCCCGTGTAACGCCGGTGCTGACGCATTCGGCGCGGGCACTGATCGGGCCGGCGACTCTGGAAGCCATCACGGGCAACCGGGCCATCATCGAGATGTTCGAGCCCCTCCAGAATCCCGAGGTCGAACACATCGCCGTTGCCACACGCGCCGACTTGTTCCTCATCGCCCCCGCCACCGCCAATATCCTGGCCAAAGCCGCCCACGGCATCGCCGACGACTGGCTCAGCACCACGCTCTTGGCCACGCGCGCGCCCATCCTGTTCGCGCCGGCCATGAACACGAACATGTACACGCACCCTGCCACGCAAGCCAACATCGAGACGCTCCGGACGCGCGGTTGCCGGTTCGTCGGCCCGGGGTCGGGCCGCTTGGCCTGCGGAACGGAGGGGCCGGGCCGCTTGATCGAGCCGATGACGGTCATCGAGGCGGCTGCGCCGCTGGTTTCGGGCCGGGATGACCTCGCTGGGAAACGCGTCCTCATCACGAGCGGGGCGAATCACGAGGCCATCGATCCGGCGCGCTACATCGGGAATCGCTCGTCCGGCAAGATGGGCCGCGCCCTCGCGTTGGAGGCCCTGGCCCGGGGCGCCGTGGTAACCGTCATCACCGGCCCCGCGAACGTGGCGCCCCCGCACGGCGCGGAAGTCGTTAACGTGAAGACGGCCAACGAGATGGGCCTCGCGGTAAAGTCTCTCGCCCAGAATGCGGACATCGTCGTCGGAGCGGCCGCGGTCGCCGACTACCGCGTCGAAAGCCCCTCGTCCGAGAAGCACAAGCGCGACGGCCAGCCGGTCACCCTCACTCTCACCGAGAATCCCGACATCCTCGCCGGGCTCGGCGAAGCGAAGCGGCCGGGGCAGGTGCTGGTCGGATTTGCCGCCGAGACGAGCGATCTCATCCGAAACGCCACACAGAAGCTCAGAAGGAAGAACCTGGACTTCATCGTCGCCAATCAGATCGGCGAAGCGGGATCCGATTTCGGGACGGATACCACCCGCGCCGCCATCATCGACGCCGACGGCAGTGTTGATGAACTCGACCTCCTCACCAAGGATGAACTCGCCCAAGTCCTGCTCGACCGCATCGCAGAACACCTGGCCTGAAGTCTGCGCGATGCAGGGCAGAAGGACGCGATGGGCCTTGCTCTACCGATTTTCACTCGGCCATGGCTGGAGCAGTTCGGCGTTGTCGATCCAGAGAACGAAGAAGGGCTGCTTCGCTCCGCGCTTCTTGATGTAGATCAGGAAGGGCCCCTCGCCGGTATAGGTCCCGCCTTGGGCAGACGGCCAGTGGGCCTCAGCTTCTGACGACAGTTCCGCGCCGCTGCGATCCATTCGGAATTGGATATCCTGGCGGGCCACGGTCATGTCTTGTTGGCTCAGGTGCGTGTTCTTGAAGGATTTCCCCTCGAACTCGGCGAAATGATGCTCGAGCCGCCAGAACATGTCCGGCACGAGAAGCAGGTCCTCTCCTCCCAGGCCCATGTCGGGCCACTCTTCCTGAAATGCTCGGATCTTCTCTTCGATAGTCTTCAGCGTCGAGGCCAAGTTGCCCTTGGATTCCACGCGCGCAAACACGAGTTGATTCGGCGCCGAGTCGCGGCAGAGATCGATGGCGAATTCGTTGGCCACACGTGTATCTTCAGTCTCCTCAATGACGGCAAAGAGAACGCGTGCCTGCTGCCTGAGCGGGCCATACCGGTCCCTATCGGCTTCGCGCAATCCGAAGGATCTGATCTGCGTGACTTTGCCGGCGCTGTCAACAAACACAAGGGGCTCACGGCTCTCGAAGTAGGGAATAGTGAACGGGACGCCAGTGTCAAGGTACGCGTACATCAGAAAGGAGCCTGGAATGATACCGGCGAAGGTCGGCTCCGGCTTCTGGGGAAACAGGTTGGCCATGTCTTGATGAACCTTGCCGATGATGCCTTGGTCTTCCCAGCCCGCAGCCGTGTAGTAATCGCCCTCAGGAAGATCCGCTTCGGGATTCGGCGCCGCGTTCAGCCGGGCGCAGGCAGCGTCGGCGCCCTCCAGCGCTACCGGTTCATTCAAGACATCCTCTTGGAACTTCTTCCATCCCGCCGCGAAGGTGGCACACCACACGACGTTCTTCCCCTCCTCCATGGGCGTGTCGAGGGTGGGAACAATCTGAGTTTGCCGGAGATCACTTGTATTGCCGTCTAAGGTCTTATCGAGCGGCGGCGCGGGTGGATCGCTACGGCAGGAAAGCATGAGCGCAACGGCGATTCCCGCCCCACAGAAGACGAAGACACGCCAGTGGCGCCTGGAGCATACGTGAAGATTCGGCATACCGTCATCCTCCTTTGCGCTACGTCACGCATAATAGCACGTATACTTTTGCAGTGCATGCTATCGGGGCAGCCGGAGCAGCCGACAAGCGGGTCGAAATCCCTACTCCGGGGGAGTCGCAGAGGTCTGGAATGTAGTCTACTCTTTACCACTCGGCCATGGCTGGAGCAGTTCGGCGTTATCGATCCAGAGGGCGAAGAAGGGCTGCTTCGCTCCGCGCTTCTTGATGTAGATCAGGAAGGGGCCTTCGCCGGTATAGGTAACTCCCAGGGTCGAATAGTTGTACGCCTCAGCTTCTGACGACAGTTCCGCGCCGCTGCGATCCATTCGGAACTGGATATCCTGGCGGGCCACGCTCATGGCCTGATGGCCTAATCGCGTGTTCTTGAACGGTCTATCCTCAAACTCGGCGAAGTGATGATCGAGCCGCCAGAACATGTCCGGTACGAGAAGCGAGTCCTCGCCTCCTAATCCTTTCTCGGGCCGCCCCTCCTGAAAGGCGCGGCTCTTCTCTTCGATAGTCTTCAGCGTCGAGGCCAGCGTCCCCTTAGGTTCGACACGTGCGAACACAAGCTGATTCGGCGTCGAGTCGCGGCAGAGATCGATGGCAAATTCCTTGGCCGCGCGCGTATCTTCAGTCTCCTCGACTGTGGCAAAAAGGACATGGGCTTGTTTTCTGAGCGAATAGTAGCGATCCGTATCGGATTGGCGCAGTCCGAAGGCCCTAATCTGCGTGGCTCTGCCGGCGCTGTCAACAAACACAAGGGGCTCACGGCTCTCGAAGTAGGGAATAGTGAACGGGACGCCAGTGTCCAGGTACGCATACATAAGAAAAGAGCCTGGAATGATGCCGGGGAAGGTCGGCGCCCGCTTCTGGGGGAAGAGCTTGGCCATGTCTTGATGAACCTTGCCGACAATGCCTTGGTCTTCCCAGCCCGCAGCCGTGTAGTGATCGCCCTCAGGAAGATCCGCTTCGGGATTCGGCGCCGCGTTCAGCCGGGCGCAGGCAGCGTCGGCGCCCTCCAGCGCTACCGGTTCATCCAAGACATCCTCTTGGAACTTCTTCCATCCCGCGGCGAAGGTGGCACACCACACGACGTTCTTCCCCTCTTCCATAGGCGTATCGAGCGTGGGAGCAACCTGAGTTTGCCGAAGATCGCGCGTATTGCCGTCGAAGGTCTTATCGAGGGGGGGCGGCGGCGGATCGCTGCGGCAGGAGAGCACCGGGGCAACGGCGATTGCCGCCCCGAGGAAGATGAAGCCGCGCCAATGGCGCCTGAAGCATACTTGAAGAGTTGGCATGCCGTGATCCCCGTTTGTGCCACGTTGTGCATAATAGCACGCGTACGTCTCCAGTGTACACTATCGCGCAGGCGCGGACGCGTCGTGCAGCGACGCGCCCGACGGCAGGGCGACCTCTGCTCCACAAGCCGCTGTGTATGGCACGGCTCACTCCGTTGATTCAAAACCTCTATCCAACTCTTTCAGAGCAGCCCGGATGGTGTTGTAGAGATCAGAAGTCCAATCCGGCAGATTGGGCACGTCGTTCGGCACATCCAAACTCCTGAGATCCAGCGGACTGATAATCACGGCGATATTGCGAGGCCTCGTTTCGGCCGCCAGGACGAATAGATCCTCGGCCGCTTCCTCGGTCACCGCCAAGCAGCCGATGGAGGATGACGGCCCGTGGATCATGATGTCCGAGCCGAGATCGCTCCGCCCATCGAGTTGGGCCTTTGCTCGATCAAATGCGTTCGGATAATTCAGGCGCAATGCAAGATGGAAAGCGCTGTTCGGATTCAGCGACTCGACGCGATACACGCCCTCCGGAACCTGCCTATCGCCTTCCCGCAGCTTTGGCCCGAGCGTTCCGCTCGCCGCCAGAATGGGATAGGTGCGCACGAGCTTGAAACGCCCTTCGGCCGCCGCCGCCCATACCTCGATCTTCATCTCCCGCTTCAGAGCAACGAGAATCATCTTCGCGGGCGGGTAGGGCAACTCGGCCCGCTCGAAATCCGAGGCCAAACGCGCTTCAACAACTTCGCCGTATTGATGCACACGCCCCGAGACGGTGAAGACTCCCGGCAGCACCAGTGCGCGGAACTGGGCTCTGTAGATGTAGGCAAGGAAGCACAGCGCGAGTCCCGCCACAAGCATGGACACGCGCACCGACTTGCCTACGGGCAGCTTCGTCTGAGCCATCGCTACACCCGCCTCGGAGAACTTTCTGTAATGCACACCGGCATCAATGGGCGCCCTCGCGATTTGATGCAACTTCCACCGGGAAGCCTTTCGGACTGACGGCGCGGGCCTCGCCGTTGGCATAGGCGAGTGTCACCCAGCCTTCGGGGGTCCAGATACGGGCGGTCTCAGGGGCACGGGGATCTTCGAGGAGCTTCGTGCTTGGAGAAAGGACTAGCGTGCCGTCCTCCCAGCGCGCGCCCCAGGCCCAGGCGTCGAAGCGGATGGCGCTCATCACCCACGAATAGGCCTTGCCACCGTCGTGGGTATCGGGCATTTCCATCTCGGCGTTCCAGCGGTTCATCATATCGAGCCAGTAGTCGGCCTCGTCGGGAAAGTGTTCGGCCATGGCGATGAAGGGGAAGTAGGATAGATCCACGGCCCGCTTGGCCCAATCGCCCTTCTCGTGGCTGTCCACAAGCTCGAGCATGGAGCGGATGAAGTCCCAGCCGGCTTCTTCATCGCTACGCCAACGCCCCTTCATTGCCTCAAGGTACTGAGTCTGTACGCGCGCCAGCACCATGGGGATGTAATCGTAGCTGGGCTGCCGGGCCACGCCGTTCGGCCCGCAGCCGGACTGATGTCCGGGCCAGTAGTCATCCGTCTGCCCATAGGAGCGGCGCCCCTCGGCGATGATCTCCCCCATCCTTTGGAGGTACATGTACTGGCCCGTCGCTTGCCAGAGGGCCAGAAGTCCGGAACAAGGCAGAGCGTCGCGGCCGACGAAACGGTGGGGACGGTTTGTCCAGAAGAACCGATAGTAGGCATCGGCGGTGAACTTGGCGGTTTCGAGCAAGTAGGGATCGCCGGTTTCCCAGTAGGCATAGACGAGTTCCGTCCAGCGCATGTAGGGCTGGACAATCCACTGCCAACTGTATTTCGGCAACTCGTGGACGGTGAAGTCCACGTGGTCGGTGGCGATGTCCGCCCACCAATAGGCCGAGAGCAGGGCGTGGGTGCAGAATCGGGTTTCGCCCGTGGTGTAGCCTAACATCAGCATGGCTGCGCCGAGGGTGCCGTCTTGATCGCGGCCGCTGCAGCCGAGTTCGAAGGGGCCGTGCCGGGGGTGGGGCGTGAAGTATCCTTCGCCGCCGACCTCAAGGGCGCGCGGCACAGCCCACCATTCCGTGGGCAGATAGCCTTGCGTCGGCAATGCGCCTGTCTGCGCATGCCACCAGCCAGGAGCGTCATAGCGCACGACCTCGGGGGACATATCGCCTGGGCTCATGGTGAAGCGCAGGGTGCGCGCCATTCCTCTCGGAATCGTCCGTCCACCGAGCTTGGCCACCCAGAATCCATCGCCCGTGCCGCTGCGGCCTTTCTCCGGCACGATGTTCTCTTCGGGAATACCTTCGTACTCGCAGAGCAACTCGCCCCAGATCTCCTGATCCATCCAGGCCTGCAAAACCACCAGGCCATCTTCCGTACGCAGAGCGCCGGGGCGCTGCGCATCGGCGTAGGCGGCGCATTGGCCGAGACTGATCCGGTGCGAGCCGACGTCGAAGACGGCGCGCGTTCCGTCCAAGGTGTTGTCAACGGCCGGCTTGTCCGGTAGGTCGAAGGCGACTACCGGTATGCCGTGGGCCTCGGTGCCGACTCCTTCGCGCTGGTTGTTGATGAAGTGGGCGTAGGCTTCGATGAGGCCGTTGGCATACAGGATCAGGTAGAGATCGGCCTGGATGGTGCTCTCCTCATTGTAGATGGGCCCGCCGACGCGCAGGAGGTCGAATACCGGCCCGCGTTGGAGAAAATCGGCGCGGATGAATTGCCACCAGTAGATGCGGTCGTTGAGGCGCAGGCCCATGCGGACGCCGAGAGTGTCGCCGCCGTGCTCGAGATCGAGCTGGTACATCTCGTATTCGGTCTTGTCCAGCGGCACGTTCCGCATCGCCGGGAGCCACGGCACCTCCTCCGCGCTCTCCTCGACGAGCCGGTAGCGCCATGTCCAACCGGCATCCTGGGGCAGATCGCGTGGATAGGCCACATCGCCGGTGAGCACATCAGGCAGGGTGTCGTCGATCCAGCGGAGGATGGCGCGTTCGGGAGGCGCGAGGCCGTTGGGAGAAAGCACCTGCTTCTGAAGCAAGACGTCGTTAACCTGGAGGAGTTCCAGGCCGGCGCGGGCCAGGATGGGCGCGTCTTTTGGGAAAGGCATAGCCGCCACGCCCACCTGAGCGTCCCTCGGATCCCAGCGCGCCGCAAGCGGCGGGAGGCCACCTTGTCCCGCCGCGGGGCCAGCCGGCCTCTGCGTGGCGGCGCGCATGGCCGCGCAGCCCGTCAGCAGCACGACGCACGCCAAAACGCCAACGGCCCGGCATAGGATGCTCTGGGCGCGATTGCATGTCGTGTTCATCTTGTTCCCTCCTTGGGCAGTCACCGAGGTAACACCAAGCGCTCCATCACGGTTTCAGGAATCGGTTCACGAAATCGTAGGCCTGACGCCCCCAGAACTCGTGGCCGCCGTCGAAATCCACGAAGACGAATCGCTCCGCGAGGCCGAGCCGTTCCCAGTACGTCCCGGCGCGCTCCGCCTGCCGCCGGGCGGGTTCTACGTCAAAGAGCGTATCGTGTTGGCCGACCTCGATCATCAGCGGCCGGGGACAGATCAGGGCGCACAATTCCGGGTCGGTGAACTCGTTGAAGACGTTGAAGTACGCCCAGTCGTCCCAAGCGTACTGCGTCCTGTCGTTGAAGAAGCACGAACTCACGGCCACGTCGATGCGCGGCTCGAGCGCGGCCATGTAGAGGGTGTAGCATCCGCCGTACGACAGGCCGATCATGCCCACGCGGGACGCGTCGACCTCGGGGCGTTCAAGCACCACGTCCAGTCCGCGCATGATCTTCCACAGCTCGATGGCGAGGATAGAGGTGCCGACATAGCGCGCCCGCTTGTCGAGCGCCCGCCGGCCCGGCCCCTCGATTTCCTCGACGCCCCCGACACGAAAGATGAGGCTCGGCGCCCACGCCACATAGCCTTGCTCGACGGACTTCTGCACCATCCAGCCGTAGTTGAACGAGCCGTCTCCTTCCTTCGCGCTCACGCCTCCAATGACCTCCGGGCTACCGTCGCCGCCGTGTTGGCAGATGATCAGCGGGGCGGGCTTGTCGAGGCCGTTCGGGATCCAGAGCATGCTGTAGAGCTCGACGCCTTCGAGCACCTCGTACCACATGCGGTAGATCTTGGCATAGGCGTCTTCCGCCACGAGTGTCCAGCGGGGTTTCATATCAGAGGCGACGTCCGGCGGCGGAAAGCCAATGCGCTCGAGAACGCGCTTTCGCAAGGGGTCGAGCGACTTTGTATACGTTTCTATATCGGCGAAATCCGGCTCGAACCATTCGGCGCGCTTGACGTCCGCTTTTCCGGCGAGCTGCTCAACGTAGTGTTTAATTTGATTGAACTGCTCTTGCCGAATGTCATGAGACGCGTCCAGGTCTTCGCGGAACCGCCCCGGAAATGGGTCGGATTCCGCTTCATCCGCCGCGAGCAAAGCCGAAAAGAGCATGAGTGCCGCCGCCATGAGTTTTCCTCCCTGTCTGGCCTATGAGAATGCCCCGGTGTTTACACCAAGCCAAGTATAGTCAAGACGGGCACGAAACGCAGCACAGGTTAGCTCAGTAGCCCCTCGATGATGAGTTCCACCGCCTCATCTTCCGTCAGTCCGCGTGCGAGGAGGGTTTGCAGCTGCCTGGAGTCCACGCTGCCGATGGCCGCCTCGTGTGTAACGTGCGCCGTCGGGTCGTTTACCTCGACAATGGGAACGGCCTTGGCAAGGGCGTTTCCCTGGACGATCTCTTTGCAGTCTACGTGGCCTCGGGTATTGGGCGCGCTTGCCGTAAGCGTGTTATACACCTCCGCGCGGGCGTCATCGCGCAGGGCAATATGGGAGGTCAGCGCAGCGCGTGCGGACTCGCCGACAAGCCGGCCCGTCTCGTGAATGGTGATCTTGTCTTCCCCCCGGCCGCTGATACGCGCGATCATCTCGAGCACGCTTCGGGAGTGGCACTCCACGTCGTACCGAATATCAATCGCTCCAACGCGTCCTTTGATCAACTCGAATTCGGTCTTGAAGCGCCCCCCTTCGCCGACGATGACGCTCGCCTTCGGCAGCACGAAGACACCGCCTTCCGCGCCGTGCACGTGCCGCTCGAAGTAGGCGTAGGTGGCGCCCGATCCGATCTGAATTCTCGCGTCCATCTTGTGTTCCACGTTCTTGGCGTTGGGAAACGTGCAGTGGGCGAGGATGGAGGCGGATGCCTCGGGCTCGATATCGACGTCCAACTCGATCTCCTGGAGCCCCTCCTCGGGCAGCATACCAAAGCAAACATGCACCGGCTTCTCGATGGCCACCCCTTCGCGAACGCGAATAGCCGCAGCGATACCGTCGGGTTTCTCGTCTACGTCCACTTCCAGGCCGGGCAGCAGGTGGCTTCCGATGACTTTGTTGTGATGCACCTGGAGGCGGGCGACGTCCTCTCCGAGCAATTGCGCGTGCGTCATTCCAATCGAGGCGAGCAGTTCTTCTACGAGAGCATCCTTCGTCTTGCTCATGAGGCCACCTCGGCAATCTCACTCGCATCGGGCACGTTGACGTGGTCGCAGGGGATGCACTTGTTCTCGAAGTACCCGCCGATCTTGTCCACGGACCCCTTGTCGAGCACGCGCCCGCAACACATGAGAAACGCGTGCTCGGCCTGTTTCAGCACGGTAAGGCTATGGGTGATAAGAATCACCGTGGCGCCCTTCTGTTTGAGGTCGTCCAGCGCCCGGAAGATGTGATCAAGCGCGGCCACGTCAATACCGGAATCAGGCTCATCCATAAGGACCAGCTTGGGATCAAGGGCCAGGATCGAGGCCAGCTCAACCCGCTTCCGCTCTCCCCCGCTCAGCGTCTTGTCGGCGGCGCGATCCAGGTACTCCTTTGGCTCCAGGCCCATCGCTTCGAGTGCCGCAGCCACGCGCTCGCGACTCTTGTCTTTCGCACCGGCGGCTACGAATTTCCGAACCGTCAGCCCTTCGAACCGGGCCGGCTCCTGCCAGGCCAGTGTGATGCCTCGCCGGGCGCGCTCGTCTACGGGCAAGTCCTTGATGGAGGCCCCTTCGAAGCGAATGTCGCCGGACAGGTGGCGGTAGTCGGGAAGTCCCATGATGGCGCCGGCCAGGGTTGACTTGCCCGCACCGTTCTGGCCAATGAGCGCGTGAATGTGGCCTGCCCAGAAGTCGGCGGTCACATCATTCAGAACGCGCTTACCGCCAAGCGCAAGGGTTACATGATCGAGTTCAAGGATGCCCACGGAAGCAATTTCTCCTGCGTCAAGTGTGGAAGCGCCAGTAGCCTGATGTGCGGACGGCCCGAGTCCGCATGAGGGAACGTTCACGGATATTCTAGGCTTCCACAGTCTCCAAATCAATGCCGGGAGCCGAGTTGTGTCGCGACTCTTTGATAGTGTCACCCCCTCGACTCATTAGAAATGTCACAATTGGAGCCTTTCACTTGGAGGGCTGCCGTGGAAGGGCATTTGAAGATGAGTCGCAAGGAATTGATGCGTAAGTCGTTGTTGGAGCTTGTTGTGGGAAAGCATATGACCCTGGCGGAAGCGGCGCGGCGCATGGAAGTGAGCTACCGGCAGGCGCTGCGGATACACGCACGCTTCGTGTCAGAGGGAGATGAGGGGTTGGTGCATCGCAACCGGGGCCGGGCGTCTAATCGAGCCAAGCCTGCCGCGTTCCGGGACAAAGTCCTTCGGCGCTATCAGGAACGCTATAGAGAACACGATTTGGGGCCGACCCTGGCCGCGGAGAAGCTGGCGGAGGAAGGCCTGTGCATCGACCACGAGACGTTACGGCGCTGGCTGCTTGAGCAGGGGCTCTGGGCGAAGGGAGACACCGGGCGCCGGCATCGCTCCCGCAGGGAGCGGCGAGCCCATTTCGGAGAGCTGGTGCAGATGGATGGGAGTCACCACCACTGGTTCGGGCCGGACCAAGGCCAAACTTGTCTGATGAACATGATAGATGACGCCACAGGAGAAACCTTGGCGCTCATGGCCGAGCAAGAAACGAAGCAGGCCGCCATGCAGCTTCTGTGGCGGTGGATCGAGAAATACGGTATTCCTCGGGCGCTGTATACGGACCGAAAGAACGTCTACATCACCGGCCGGGAGCCCACGCTCGAAGAGCAACTGGCGGGGCGCGAGCCGCTGACTCAATTCGGAGAGGCCTGCTATAAGCTGGGAATCGTCATCATCCCCGCGACTTCGCCTCAAGCCAAAGGCCGCGTCGAGCGCTCCAACGGCACATACCAGAACCGGTTCGTCAAGGAACTCGCCTTGCGGCGCATCACCACCATCGCCACCGCCGACAAGCTGCTCTACGAAAGCTTTTGTGACGCTCTGAACGCCAAGTTCGCCATTGCGCCCCGTGAGGAACTGGACTATCACCGTCCTCCACCCAAAGGCCTTGAGCTGCATGACATTTTTTGCTTCGAGGAACTGCGCGTCGTCCAAAACGACTGGACCGTCCGTTTCGGGAATCATTACTACCAAATCCTCAAGAACAACAGTCCTCTGCCCCGGCCCAAAGACAGGATTCTGGTCCGCACCCATCTGCACGGCGGCATCAGGCTGCTCTACAAAGACCAGGACCTTGACTACCGCAGGCTCACGGTCAAGCAATACAAACGAGAAGGGCAGCAACGAGTCCAACAGGTCCAGCCCCCCGCCAAGCCCAAGAAGAAGAACGCTCCCCCCGCGCCCTACAAGCGCTGGCGGCCCAACGTCCAACGCCTACCTCTCATGAACGCAAAAGAAAGGTGAGCACGCGAGTTACCCACATATCCACATCCTCGACGAGCGCTATGCGCCCGCGCGCTTCGCGCTGGATGTGGATATGACGGTCTGGGGACAGCTGCTACGCACCTGACCACAGACCTTGGATAACTCGCTTCTGCAACCATCGAGCATAGGACATTTCTAATGAGTCCCAACATGTGACATTTCTAAAGAGTCTTGACATGCCGGGAGCCGAGTTGAAGGACACGTCGTGTGCGCGGCGCCGTTTGGTCATTCGGCAACTGCAAGTCAATGTGCCGTGTTGATTGAGCGGCCGCTATTAGGTCATGCTATCCTCATTAACCGGGTATTGAGCCGCCTCGGAGGAGGATCCGTCATGCGCATCATTCAGTTCGCTCTCATTGCATCCCTTATGGCCCTGATCGCCGGGCCCGCATTTGCACAAGGGGCCGACGCCGTTCTTGGAACCTGGGTAACAGACGGTGGGAAGAGCCGGATCGAGATCACGAAGTCCGCCGGGAAATACTCGGGCAAGATCGCCTGGCTCCGCGAGGCCAATTATCCGCCAGACGATAAGGAAGCCGGCAAGGTAAAACATGATCGAGAGAATCCCGATGATAAACTGAAGAATCGGCCTCTTCTCGGCCTCCAGCTTATCAAGGACTTTAAGTACGCCGGAGAGAACGTGTGGGCCAAGGGCACCATCTACGATCCGGAGAACGGCAAGACGTACAAGTGCAAGATGACGCTCAAGGATCCGAAAACCCTCGACGTACGCGGCTATATCGGCATTTCGCTTATCGGCAGGACAACCGTCTGGAAGCGCTACGAGAAGTCCAAGGCTGGGGCGGCGGCTAGTGGCAAGGCCGCCGAGGAAGCACCGGCCACAGCCGGCCCGGCCAAGGAATCCAGCAACAGCGGGGCGAAATAGGCCGAATGACTCACGCGTAGTCTTACGCGCCCCGCCGGGAAAACCTGAATCGAGGTACAGCACGTGCCTGCGTTCGACTCGATTGCGGATTACTACGCGATCTTCTCGGAAAGTGAGGCACGCCTGGAGCGAGAAGGCCCGTTGTTGGCGGCGCTGCTCGGGCGCGTTCGCGGCGGCCGCGTCGTGGACCTTGCATGCGGCACCGGCCTTCATGCCGCGTATCTCGCGAGTCTGAGCGCCCAAGTCACAGCGTGCGATATCTCCCCCGAAATGATCGCCTACGCAAGGGCTCACCATCCTCATCCCTCCATCG
This sequence comes from Candidatus Hydrogenedentota bacterium, assembly GCA_963674865.2. Taxonomy (GTDB): domain Bacteria; phylum Hydrogenedentota; class Hydrogenedentia; order Hydrogenedentales; family SLHB01. Next base: position 164,039 of record CAXXYE010000008.1, on the reverse strand, counting down.
AGTACATCGTCGCCGATATGCGTCGTCTTCCAAGCGGCCCCTGGGACTTGGCGATATGCCTGGGTAACTCGCTGTCGCTACTCAGGGACAAGGAGGACATTCTCCGGGTCTGCGAAGCGATAGGCGCGTCCCTCACGCCCGGCGGGCTGTTCCTAATCCAGTTGCTCAACTACGAGGCGGATGATGCGCGGAAGCCCCGCCACCGGGTGGAGCGGAAACACCTTGACGGTGGCGAGGTCATTGCGGTGAAAAGCCTGGCGCCACGGGGTGGCGAGACGCTTCTGTCCGCGACATTCCACGTGCTGGACGGCGGGAATTGGCGGCATATCAGCGAGGCAACGGTACTTCAGCACTGGACGCTTGACGCCGTGGCTGACGCTGCGATGGACGCAGGCATGGCCGTGCACGAGGTGTTCGGCGACTACGGACAAAGCCCTTTCGATGCGGCGTCTTCCCCCGACCTTCTGTGCCTGCTCGAGCGAAGCACGTAATGCGTGGGATGCAAAAAAGCAACAGGCCGAGGCGGCCCCAAAAGATCCTTCAATCCTTCGATGCCGCCTCGGCCGGCCACTCTCCATGAGCGGAGCAGTGAATGCCGCGCCCCTTCCCTGCGCCTTCAAGGCTACTTCTCTTGAGCCGCCTCATCGAGCTTGCTGAGGTACTTGGCCGGATCCTTCTCGAATGTTGCTACACATCCCCGGCAACAGAAGCGGACGAGGCGATCACCCGTCACGTAATCCACGCCCCCGCCCATGCTGTCCAGTTCCGCGCCTGAGACGAGGCACGTGCCCAGAGGATAGGCCGCCTTCTGCTTCGCGATGACGGCTTCATCCAGTTTCGCCAAGTACTTGTCCGGCTCCTCTTTGAAGGCGGCGAGGCTTTCCTTTGACGCGAGGCGCACCAGCCGGTTGTTGTGAATATAGTCGATAGCAGTGCCCTTCTCGAGGGGTGCGCCGCTCACAATGTCGGCCTTGAGCGGATAGAAGGGGAGCTGCTGCTTCACCTGGGCTTCATCGACCTTCTTGAGGTATTTCTCCGGATCCGCCTTGAACTGGGATATGCACCCCTTACAGCAGAAGCGGACCTGCCGGCCCTTGTAGTCATACTTGACGGCCTGCTCCATGGAGCCCAGCTTCGTTCCAAGGACGGGACACGTGTCCAGGGCGTAGACATCACCCTTCTGAGTCTCGGCGGCCTCGGTGACTCCGGCTAGCAGCAGCAGCGCGGCGGCAAGCGCCACGCCCGAAGCGAGGCCTATAATCTGTTTCCTCATAACGGTTTCTCCCGATTCAAGGGCCTTTCGCTGCCTTGTGGACTTCACTTGGGCGGCTGTTTACCGCCTTTCGAGAGGAACACTCGTCTATTCGGAAGTATGCCGTGAATCTTGAGAAGATCCGCGGGCAGAGCGTTCGAGTGGGGCGAAACCTGGCAGAAAGAAAGGCCGTGATGGCTATGCGAGGCACACGGCGTCGGGGATGACAGTCTTGCGCCCCCGATATGCCTCGACGGCGAGGCCGGCAGCGGCCATCGCGCGGAAGGCGAGTTCGGGGCCGCAGACGGGCGTTTCGCGCGTTCGCATACACGTGAGCCAGTTATCGAGGTGCGATGCACGGGCGTCGCACGCCACATCGTAGGCAGGGGCGCCCTCCGGGGTGACGCGAACGCGGTCGCCAAGGAGTTCGAGCGTACCTTCGGCGCCGCGAATGAAGGCGCTCGGTGCGCCACCACGGCCCGGGAGGCAGGAGGCCATGACGAATCGCGCGCCGCCGGCATACTCCGCCATCATCACGAAGGAGTCCGGAGTCTCGCGGCCATCGCATGCGTATATGCCGCCCGCCGCAGCGACGCGGGTAGGATACCGCTCGCCGGTCGCTACGAGAAGCGCAGCCAGCGTGCCGTAGAAGGACTCGGTGGCGACGCCGCCCGAGAAGTCCCAGTAGTGCCGCCAATGGCGGAATCGCTCGGGATCGAACGGCTGCTCAACCGGCCCGCGGAAGGCATCCCAGTCGAGCTCGGCGCGCGCTATCGACGCGGCCGGCCCGGGCTGTTCGGGAGCATCGCCCACATGGGCATAGGCCTGGCACCATTGGACGGGGCCAATGGCTCCGCCGTCGATAAGATCGCGCGCAACGCTCCACTGCGGCTCGGAAGTCGCGTTCGCGCCGAACTGCACGACGCGGTCGGAGTCGCGCAGCACGGTGAGCACTTCGCGGGCTTCGGCGGCGGACAAGGCCATGGGCGTCTCGCAATAGACGTCTTTGCCGGCGTCTATCGCCGCGCGCGTCATGGATGCATGCCAGTGCGATGGGGTGGCGATGACGATGGCGTCGAGGTCGTTTCGCTCGACAAGTGCCTTCCAGTGGGTGGCCACCTCGGATCCACATGCCGCGGCGGCGCGGCGCGCGCGCGGCGCGTAGGCGTCGGAGAGGGCCGCCAGGCGGATGTTTGCGCCCGCTTTGTCCAATCGTTGGCTCTCGCGTAGCAGCGAAGATCCACGCATGCCGCAGCCGATCAGGCCAAGACGGATTTCCGTCTTCGCTCGACGGACGCGCTGGAATGACGCCGCGCCCGCAGGGCCGGCCAGCGCCGCTCCCGCAATCGAGAGAAAGGTGCGTCGAGAGAGTCCGGAATGATTGGCCGTACTCACGTGCGCTATGCCCAGGCTTTGCAATACGGAGCCTTCAGCGACCAGCCGTTTTCGTACTCCCGGTACGCGAAGGCGTTGGCCTTCTTGACGAGAGCCTTTGGCTTGCCGGTGAAGCGGTCGGCTTGGGAGTCCCAGTCGAGTTTGCCGCCGGCGACGTAGGCACACGTGCCCATGTGGCAGACGCGCGCGGTGTTGTAGGCCGACTCGACGTGGCTGATGGGGTCTTTCCGGGACTTGATGCACTCTACGAAGTTCTGCCAGTGGGCGATGTTCATGTCCATCTCGCGGACGTTCTCGATCTTGCGCGGCTCGCAGCCGCCATTTGCGCGGAAGGGGAATATCTCGTAGCCGCGCCGATCGGCGTAGAGCGTGCCGAGGGTGCCGTAGAACATCATCCCGTAGCGGTTGCGCTCGACAAAGCCGTTGTAGACGCGGTTCGAGAAGCTGAGGATGTAGTCGTCGAACTCGTAGAGCACCTCGAGCGTATCCGGCGTGGTGCGGTTGTCGGTGAGGATGAACTTGCCGCCCTGCGCGGTGACGGTCTTGGGCTGGTTCTCTTCGCCCATGGCCCACAGGACGATATCGATGAGATGCGCGCCCCAATCCGTCATTTTTCCGCCGGAATAGTTGAGGAACCAGCGGAAATTGTAGATGAACCGGTTGGGATTGAAGGGCACCTTCGGCGTCCAGCCCAGGTAGCGCTCCCAGTCCAGTCCTTCCGGCGGGTCCTGGTCGGGCGGACTGCCCATGCCCTCAATCTTCATACCGTCGTGGATCCAGGTCTCGACGCGGGCGATCTTGCCGATGTAGCCGGAACGGATCAGGTCGACCACCTCCTGGAAATGGGCACCGCTACGCTGGAAGTTGCCGCACTGCAGCACGGCCTTGTTGCGGCGGACGGCCTCGACCACAGCTTTGCCTTCACCGATGGTGGTGGTCAGCGGTTTCTCGCAGTAGACGTCTTTCCCAGCGTCGCAGGCCATCATCGAGGGAATGGAGTGCCAGTGGTCCGGAGTCACGATGACGACGGCGTCCACATCCTTGTTCTCGATGATGTCCTCGAAGTAGACGTGGGTGGAGGGCTTAGGGTGCTTGTTGGTGATGATGTCCACGGCCTGATTGCGATGCGGCTCCCACAGGTCGCACACTGCGATGGGCAGCATGTCATCGCGGAGCATGCAGAACTGGAGATCCCGTTTGCCCATGCCGCCTACGCCGATATGGCCGGTATGGATACGCTCATTGGCGCCCATCACCGTCTGCGGCAGAATCCGCTTGTACACGTCCGCGCGCGCCGTTGTCGCCGCGGCCACCGCGCCCGTGCCTAACGCCGCCTTTGCCGTCCCCTTCATGAAATCCCGCCGGCTAACCGTCTCCCGATTGCTCGCCATCGTATCCTTCCTTTCCAAATCCGCGACATGTGCGGAAACACCGTTAATTCCAGGAAACGCCCTAATGGTAGCGGAAACCTACCGGCGTTTGGAAGGCCGTGCCGGGACACGCTAAAGCTTGCACTCCGGACGGCTCCCACCGCGTCGGCAGGGCGCGACACAGGGGCGCAGCAAGCCCTTTTCACCACAAAGACACCAAGGCACGAAGGGAACATCCTCTCTTTGCGTCTTTGTGTCTTGGTGTCTTGGTGGTTCAAAACGGTGACAGGGAGGGCGTCCCGTCGCTCGCGGCGAAAAGAAAGGTCAGGAAGGCGGGGCTTCTTCGACGCGGTTTCGCCCGTTTTCTTTTGCTTGGTATAGGGCGGCGTCGGCTCGGCCGAGGAGCTCTTCGAGCTTGCTGTTCGGATCGCTCCAGGCAACACCGATGCTGAGCGTAACGGGGATCTCTATCTGGTCGATGGCAAACTGGCGTTCGGCGATGGCGCTCCGCACACGCTCGAAGGGTACCGTGGTGGCGGCGTTGGTGGGGATCACCAGGAGGAATTCCTCGCCGCCGTAGCGGCCGAATATATCGTAGGGCCGCACGACGCCGAGGATGCGCCTCACGGCTTCTCGCAGCACCTCGTCTCCCGCCTGGTGCCCGTGGGTATCGTTGACGTTCTTGAAGTGGTCGAGGTCCATCATCGCGACGCCCAGACAGCCTTCGCCGCGTGATGCACGGGCCAACTCGACCTCGACGCGCTTAAGAAGGGCGCCGCGGTTCAGGATTCCGGTGAGTGCATCGTACTCCGCCTGATGGCGCAGCAGCTGTTTGGCCTCGACAAGTTGGTCCTGCAACTCGATGATGCGTTTGCCGGCGCGGAGGCGCAGTTCGAGTTCGTCCACATTGAAAGGCTTCTTGATATAGTCGTCGGCGCCGGCCTCGAGGCCGGCGAGGACCTCTTTGATGTCTCCCTTGCCGGTAAGGAAGACGATGTACACGTATCTTTCGTCGGCGTCGCTTCGCTGACGGATCTTCTTGCATACCTCAAGCCCGCTCAGGCCGGGCATCATCCAATCGAGCAGGGCCAAACGTGGGTGGTCTTCTCCGCTGAGATAGCCCCAGGCCATTTCTCCGTCTTCGGCGGAAACGACTTCGTATCCGCGCTTGCGAAGGGTGGTCTCGAGCACAAGGCGGGATGTTGCGTCGTCTTCGGCAACCAATACGCGCAATATATGTCTCCTATCGGCGCATTTTCGAGACGGGCACGAGCTATGTGGCAATGGCTTGTGTGAACTCCTGGAACTTCTCCTTCAACGTCGCCAGTATATCATGCGCCCCCTCCAGGCGCTCTTCCTTGCCCGCCATTTCGAGGTCCAGACTCAGCTTGTAGACGCGCTGCGCCCCGACATTGCCCGCGGCCCCTTTGAGCGAATGGGCCTGGGCGGCAAATCCTTGCGCGTCTGCATCTCGAAGAAGCGCTTCGAGCGCCTCGATCTGGGAGCCGGCGTCGGTTACGAAGGTTTCGATGATCACCGCCACCAGTTCGGGGTCGTCGCCCACCTTCTCGATGAGGGACTCCTTGTCGAAGACCGGCAGTTCGTTGAGCGCATCAGATGGCTGGGCCTCGGACTTCATTTGTCTTGCATCTCCCTTGGTGAGTTGGCGTTCAACCGCTTCGGCGATCTCCGCGGGCCGAATGGGCTTGGATACGTAGTCGTCCATACCGGCCTCCAGGCACTTCTCCCTGTCACCTCGCATGGCATGGGCGGTCATCGCAATGATCGGCACGTTGGGATTGCGCAGATCGACGGTGCCGGAGCGTATAAGGCGGGTGGCCTCGAAGCCGTCCATAGTGGGCATCTGAACATCCATCAAGACTAGGTCATAGGGAAGTGTTTCGAGGGCCTTGACGGCATCCTTGCCGTTTCCGACAGCATCAACCTGATAGCCTATTCTCTTGAGGAGCCCGATGGCAACGGCCTGGTTGGTGGGGTTGTCTTCCGCGAGCAGGATGCGGATCGCACGGCGTTTGCTTTCGGCCAGCGTATGCCGCGTGATGATCGGCGCGCTGCCTTTGTTTTCAGTTGCACCTCCCGCGGCGCCGGCGACAGTGGCAAGGCAATCAAGTAGTTGGGATTGCTTCACGGGTTTGGTTAAATAGGCAGCAAAACCGACGTCCTTCAGTCGTTTGGCATCGCCGCGGCGGCCGACAGATGTCATCATGATCAGGGCGACGTCCTTTAGATGCTTGTCTTCCTTGATGCGCCTTCCCAAGGTTTCACCGTCCATGCGCGGCATCTGCATATCAAGCAACGCGATAGTGAAGGGCTTTCCGTCATTCAGAGCCGCGCGCAAGGCGGCGAGGGCCGCCTCTCCCGCGTCGGCCTCTGCGTATTCGATGGCCCAAGATTCGAGCTGCCGCTTCACGACAAGTCGGTTGGTTTCGTTATCATCCACAAGCAGGATTCGCCCGTCCTTGAGGGAGACGTCAATCTGATCGGCCAACGGGGCAGCAGACGCGGCGTCAGGAGCTTGCTTACTGAAGGCGGCCGTGAACCAGAAAGTGGAGCCCTTGCCTTCCTCGCTTTCGACGCCGATCTCCCCGCCCATCATTTCGGCAAGACTCTTGGATATGGCAAGGCCCAAGCCCGTTCCGCCGTATTGACGTGAAATGGAGGTGTCGGCTTGGCTGAAGGCCTCAAAGAGTATATCGAGGCGGTCCTGAGGGATGCCGACGCCGGTATCCTTCACGGCAAAACGCACTTTGACCTCGCCCTCGGTTTCGCTAAGCAGCTCAACGCTGAGGACGATCTCACCCTCTTGCGTGAATTTGACGGCGTTGCCGGCGAGGTTTGTAATCACTTGGCGAAGGCGTCCGGGATCGCCCACAAGCAACACGGGCAAGTCGGGCTCGATAAGGCATGCGTATTCTAGGCCCTTGTCTTGGGCCCTCAAGGCCAAGAGATCATTGGCATCTTCCAGGGTCGTTCTCAGGTCGAATTCAAGGGTTTCGAGTTCGAGCTTGCCGGCGTCGATCTTGGAGAAATCGAGGATATCGTTGATGATGGTCAGGAGCGCCTCGGCGCTCTTCTCGATGGTGGTCGCGAATTCGCGCTGCTCTTCAGTGAGTGTGGTTCCAAGAAGCAATTCGGTCATGCCGACCACGCCGTTCATGGGTGTGCGGATCTCGTGGCTCATGTTGGCGAGAAAGTCCGCTTTGGCCCGGCCAGCGGCCTCGGCCTCCTCTTTGGCAATTCGGAGTTCTTCCTCCATCCGCTTCTGAATGGCGAGGTCGACGAAGCAATCGAGAACGCAGTCTCGTCCGCCAATGTTAATGCGAGAGACGGTCTTAAGGACGGGCAACTCCGTGCCGTCCACTCTGCGTAAGACACGCTCCGCGTTTTCAACAGTCTGCCCGAGGTCCGTGACAGGGCATTTGCCCACTTCCGCGGGGCAGATGAACTGGTGGCAGACGTGTCCCAGGATACGGTTCCGGGGCGCGCCGATCATTATGCACGCGGCTGGATTAACGTCGATGATTGCGTGGCTTTCGGCGTCGACAATGACGAGTCCCGTCTGAATCGCCTCGAGAATGGTACGCAGGCGCTCTTCACTCTCACGCAGCGCTTCTTGCGCCCTTCTACGCTCGGAGATGTCGTCGATGACCCATACCGCTCCTTTGGACAGGTCGGGAGGGTCGATGGCCTTGCCGTTGAACTGGCACCAGACGGTGTGTCCATCCCTGTGGCGCAATGGGTATTCGACCTGCACAAACTGCTTCTCGGCAAGTCTCCAGTAGTATTCGCGGCCGAACTCTTCAAAGTTCTCCGGGGAAAGGTGCAGTTGTTGGGGCCCTTTATCGAGGAGGTCTTCGGGCTCATAGCCGAGGATATCCGCCATGCGGCGGTTCAGCTTCTTGATGATTCGGTTCTCCAGAACCATCACGCCTACGAGCGAACTCTGAAAAATGGCCTCTAATTGCCGTTGAGCCGCTTGAACTTGCTGCTTCTGGCGAACCAAGGCGTCGGCCGCACGGCCGGCTTCCTCGAGAGACGCGCGCATTTCGTCGCGCATAGCTATCACGTCGAGCGTGTGGCTGTCCTCAGGGAAATCATCGAAATCGAAGAGGGCGAGATCCTCGCTGTCGGCGGGATCGGGCGAGGCGAGAATCAGCCACTCGTGGCCTGTTGGGAAACACCTTGCAACGACGGGCAAGGGCCGTTTCGGCGCGAGCAGGGAGAGCTTATACGGCAAGCCGGGCTCCACGGCGTTGAGGGCCCAAGCCGCGCCTTCCTCGCCGTCTCGTCGTGCAAGAATATCGCCGATCGGGCGCCCGACGATATCGGTGATACGGCCTGCGAGGGCCTCGTTTGCCCAATTAATCCCGTCGTCGGGATGGGCCAGCAAGACAAACGGAGCCAACTTTCCGAGCGACTCCAACGGCACGTGAATCGCGCCGCCGCTCATGGGAACGTAACCGCCATACTGCAGCGCGCATCGCCTCGAAGGACGCAGTTGACTTCCTCGACCTCAAGGTCCTCGCCGAAAAGGACGCCGACGCCCAGGATGAGGCCATGAAGTACGGCACACAGGCGCCGCTCCGACTGGTAGTGCATTATCAGACGGCCGTCTTCGAGTTCCTCGTACTCGAAGTTGGGCGGCGCGGCGTTTGCGATGCTCCGCGTCACTTGCCGGTGGATGCGCGTCATGTTGAGGAGGAACTCGCGGGCCGACGACCCGGCGAGGGCAATGTAGCTTGGGTAGTTTCTCTTCACGGTGTTCGGCACCATGAATTTCCCACACTCAAGCATTGCCGTCTCGACGGGGACGCCGAGCGTTTCCGCAGCCGCCTGGATCAGCGCAACGCTCATTGCGTCGGGATAGTCTTGCCCCACAGCGAAGAAGGGCACCTCCTCACAACCTGCCCTTTCCTTCACGGCATTCCACACGGCCTCGCCGTGCGTCGACTCAATGAACTCCTGAATCCCCTTGTTTATGATGCCCTTCACCGCGCCCTCCCCTAGTCCTCACGCCGGACGCCGCACGACCACACAACTTCGCGGCACCGGCGCCCACCTTGGCGCCATCCCGTTGTTCTCCCGGGAAATGACCGGACATCTATCAGTATAGGGAGACTAGGGGATTCCTGCAAGCACTCCTTTGCGTTGGCGCAGGCTCGCCCCTCCCCGGAGGAGGGCCGAAGTCATTGTTATACAATAGTTTAGCGGAGCACACCTACCCTCCTTTCAGCTACTAGCAAGGCCTGTCGCCGCGGGTCGCCCGCCTCACTCAGAGGCTTGATCGTCTCGGTCCAGGATCTCCCTGACTTTGCGCAGGAGAGCGTTGGGGGAGTAGGGCTTCTGTACAAACTCAATTCCCTCTTGAAGAACGAAGTCGGTGTGGATGGCGTTGGTGCTATAGCCACTCGTGAATAGGAACTTGAGGTCGGGATAGGTCTTGCGGAGTTCATCGTAGACGCCACGGCCGCTCAGTTCAGGCATAACCACATCGAGAAGCACGAGGTCAATACGGTCGCTGTTTTCCCGGAAGACGCGCAATGCGTCCATACCGTCGACGGCGCTCAAGACGGTGTATCCGGCGTGCATCAAGACGCGATTTCCCAGTTGCCGGACCATCTCATCGTCCTCGACGAGGAGAATGGTCTCGGTGCCTCCCGAGGCCCGTTTGATAACCTTCGAGCCCACGGTCAGAGCCGGTCGATTCACCAAGGGCAGGTAAACCTTGAACATCGTGCCTTTTTCGACCTCACTGTAGACATTGATCATGCCGGAGTGCTGGTTCACGATGCCGTGCACTGTAGCCAAGCCTAGGCCGGTACCTTGGCCTGTGTCCTTCGTGGTGAAAAACGGCTCAAAGGCGTGTGCCATAGTCTCGCTGTCCATGCCGCAGCCTGTATCGGTAACGGATAGGAGCACGTACCTGCCCGGCTGTGCCCAAGCGTGGGTCTCGCAGTAGGGCGTATCAATGATGATATTCTCCGTTTCGATGGTGAGAACGCCGCCTCCGGGCATCGCATCGCGTGCGTTGACGGCGAGGTTCATCAGGATCTGCTCCATCTGGCCGCGATCGGCGCGCACCGTTCCAAGGTCCCGCCCCGGCATGAAGCTTAACCGCACATCCTCGCCTATGACGCGTCCAAGCATCTTCGCTAGTGCTTCGATGACTTCGTTCAGGTTGAGGTCTTCGAGCGTCAGCACCTGACGCCTACTGAAGGCAAGCAACTGACGCGTCAGTGCCGCGGCGCGTTCCGCGCCGGTCACGATTTCATGGACGAACTCGTGAAAGTCGGTACCTTCCTCCATTTCATCGCTCAACATCTGGCTGTAGCCCATGATGGTTTGGAGGATGTTGTTGAAATCATGTGCGATCCCTCCCGCCAGACGCCCGACAGCCTCCATTCTCTGAGCATGGCGCAATTGTTCCTCGAGGGAAACACGCGTAGTGATGTCCGCGCAGAACCACATGTAGCGCCCGTCTTCGAGAGCGGTTGCGTCGAGGGCCACTCTAACCGGCTGACCGTCTTTGCGTCGGAGCGATTGCTCGCCGCTAAAACGGCCATTGCGCTTCAACAGGTCGAACGCCTCGCCGAGGGATCTTTCTTCGTCGGGCACATCAACATCGGAGACTCCCATGGCGAGGAGTTCCTCGCAGGCGTATCCGAGCAGCGTACAGGCGGCTTCATTGACCTCAAGGTGATGGCCGTCATGATCCACGATAAAGATGGCGACAGGCGAAGTATTGACGTAGCTCCGGTACTTGGCCTCGCTTGCGGCAAGGGCTTCGCGGTCACGAGCATTGCGGAGGGCAATAGCGGCCTGTTGGCTAAAGACCATGGCGAGCCTGGCGTCCTCTTGGCCAAAACCGCCCGGCTTGTTGGCCAAACCGAGCAGGCCAACGGCTCTGTCATCGACAAGAAGCGGCGCGAACAGGATGTTATCGACGGCGGTGTGGCCCGTGGGTATGAAACGCGCCCATTCACTGTTGGGGAAGTCGTTCTCGTAGACGGCATCCCGGAGGCTGTAGGCCTCCGCTCGCAAGCCGCGAATGGGCATGGCGAGGTCGGGATTAACGCCACACGGGCATCCGCCGGTGTCCAGAACAACCATGTCGCTGTTCGCGCCATCCGGTGTAAGTAGAGCAACGTAGCCGGACGATGCCCCTGTGGCCTCGCGACAGGCATCGAACACCCGCTGCAGGGCTTCCTCACAGGTCTGACACTCCATAACGGCCTGCGCCGACTCGAGTAGCATGGCAATCTGCCGCTCGCGGGTCTGCGTGTCGAGCAAAGCCTTCTGCAGTTCCCTCTCCGCGCGTTTCCGTTCGGCAATGTTGCGGCTCATCGCCTGAAAGGCAACGGGCTTGCCGCGTTCATCGACGAGAAGCTTGGCCACAATGTCCACCGGCACGGGTTGCCCGCCCTTCCCGATCATCTCTGTTTCAATGAGAATGGGAGAGTTATCGGGCAGTTTCCTTATGGCCTTCTTGAGGTATTCATGCACTTGGGCAAAGTGCTCTGGGTCGCAATGGTCCGTAAGCCTGCTCCCCTGCCACTCTTCCACGGTATATCCCATCATCTGCTTGACGGCCGGGTTGACGTAGGTGAACACAAACTCCATGTTCATCACCCAGATGCAGTCGAGGGTGTTCTCCGCAAGGAGCCGGTACTTCTCTTCGCTCTCGCGCAACGCGTCTTCCGCGCCCTTACGGGCGGAGATATCCTGGATAGTCCCCCTCAGCCTGACGCAATTGTCGTTCTGGAACGCCGGCTCGCCATAGACACGGCACCTTAGAGGTTCACGTTTGGCGGTATAGACATCCAACTCAAGGTCGAAAGGGATCCCCTGGTTGACGGCGCCTCGGTAGGCCTCTTCAAGGACGGTCCTTGAGGCGGGAGGGTAATGGAGCAGGTGTTCATCGAGTCCGGGCGGCGAGGCATTGTAGTCGAGTTCCATGATGTCATAGAGGGCGCGGGTCCATACGGCTTTCCCGGTCTCCAGATCGTATTCCCATCCGCCTATGCGAGCCATGGCCCCCGTCTGATCGAGCATGCGCTGGCGCTCGCGTAAGGCTTCTTCTGTTTCCGTCTGCGTCGTGATATCCACCGCAATGCCCAGGACACAGGTCGCGCCCGAGGGAAGGACTATGGGCGTCTTGACGGTGCGAAACCACTTCACCGAGCCGTTCGGAAGAAGAAACCGCTCTTTGGGGATCACCACTTCCTGTTCGGTATCGAGCACTCTGCGGTCATCGCGGACGAAACGCCGGGCATCTTCCTGGCTTGCGCTCAGGAGTTCCTCGTCCGTATGTCCGATCATGCTCTCCCGCGAGGTAGCGTACAGGTCCGCGATGGCTCGGTTGACAAGCACATACCGCCCCTGGCCGTCCTTGACGAACACGCAGTTGGGTGAGGTATCAAGCACAAGGCGCAGCATATCCTGCATCACTTATCTCCATGTTGGGGCAGCAAAACGGTATTCACTAAGGATCTTCAACGACTTTGACCACTCTGATGGACTGCTCAAATGAACCGGACTTCATCGCCACCGGCGTCGGTGCCACGTGCCGTGTTCCTCCTCCTTCTGCTGTCGTTTCCGGTCTTCCTTCCCCGCCCCGCTCTCCCTCAATCGCCCGGCTTCAACTACGGTACCATAAGGAACCGCCGCATCATCCGCCGTGGAGGATCAGCATTTAGCTAGAGGCAAATGGCCCTCTGAGTTCTTCGGCGCTTGTCCCATCGCCTCCGCACTTGACGAAAGCGGCCTCAAGTTCCTACCGCGTTGAGCCAGGTGGCGCGGCAGGCAACGCCAATGTCCGGACTCGCTCAACTTTGCCGAAACCAACGGCCGCCTCCTTAAGAAGAACAAGACCAGAGAAGTACGGAGATACGGCCTCTCCACTACAATTGTATTAACCACGGCTGTTAGACAGCATTTGACCAGAATCACCTATGGGGCGTCAACCGTTATAACAGGAAGCAGAAGAAAGGCATCGCGCATCGGCAAGCCGCGTTGAACTGTGTTCGCCGTTGTCAGACGTTGTGTCCGGACGCGTGCAGACAACAAATGCGGTAGGTTAACCTCGGGAAGCGCGAGAAAGGTACGGGAGCAAAAGAAGAAGCGGGGCACCCGCGAAGGGGCCCCGCCATAAGGGCTTTAAGAATGCTTCTATCGCGACGCTACTGCTCCACGTAGCCGCATTGCACCAAGTGGGTGAAGTAGGTGGCCCAACTCTTGCCGGGGAAGCCGGTTCCCTCGCAGCCGTCGCCCCATGCGGTCTCACCCGAAACGACCTCACCGGCCTCCATCCTCACTACGGCCGCGTGCGCCGCAATGACAATCGCCGTGTCGAGGCCAATGCCGAGGTCTTCGAAGGTGAAGCAATACTGTACCACTTGTACGGGCGTTTCGAAGCAGTCGCCGTACTCGAATTTCCCAACCTTTGGATTGCCCGACTTGGTCTGCGGGAAGGCACTGGCGTCGGTGTGTATCGAGAGGTGGGTCGCCTCGATGTACCAGTCGCCCAGCACTTCGTAGGTTACACAGACTTGAGCATCGTCATTGGCCACCGTAACGGTGCCAACCGGCAGGTCCTGTCCGGCGCAAAGGGGCACGACGGTGATGTTCTCGCAAGGCATGTCACACTCGCCCGAGGCAAGGTCATTGAGCAACGGCCCCACGAAAACCGGAGTCAACTGGCCGTTATCAGAAACGCTGTAGAACTGTCCGTCCGGCGTATCGTTGGCCCAGAGCCGTCCTTCACATCCAAGCGCGAACTGCGGCCGCGTCTTGTCAGTGTCTTTTAGAATCTCGGCGTATGTGTCGGGCGGATTGGCATCATTCAGGTCAAGCGTGAAGAAGATGTACTTGTAACCGGTCCGGGTGTTGGCAGTGCCGTACAGGAATCCGCCGTCGGTGATATCGATATCGCCGAAGCCCATGGCAAGGTCAGCGGCGCCGGAGATGTTGGCAATGACTATCTCCGCGCCGTTCACGACGCCCGCAACGGGGTCCAGCGGCACCTGATACAGATCATCGGTGCCATTTGCGATGTAGTAGTAAGAGCCGTTGTAGAATGCACCGTCGGCCGAATTGCCCGATATGGGGCCTGCCAACACATTGGTGCCCGCGTCCGTGTCGCTGCCGTCCAGAGCGTGGTAGTAGAGCGTGCTGGGACTCATGCCGTCACTGGGATCTTGCGGCACGCCGTAGTAGAGCCGATGGTGAACCGCGTCGTACGCAAACCCGTTGGACGAAATCAGCGACTGCTCGAGCGGCACGCCGGAAGTCACCGGATCATAGATGTCCTGTGTGTTGCCGAGAATAGCGACGTTGAACGTCAACGCATTCTGGTCCACATCCATGCGAATGACGTCGCCGGACACGCGTTCGACGCCATACAGGACGTCTGCGGATGCAGGTGCAGTCCATAAACCTACAACCGCCAACGCCATCAAGGTTGCCCCCAAGTAAGTCGACCTCATTGTCCTTCTCCTTCTGCTTCCCATTGTGAGCGGAGGATGTGATGCAGCCAACACACATCTCCACATTCAGTGTAGCAAATCCCAGATCAGGAAGTCACTCCTTTTCGAAATCTTGCCCTAAACCCTTGGCCCGAGGTTGGTTAAGGCTTCTCCCGTAGCGAGTGCGTTATCACAGCCGCTCTTGCCGGCGCTCCTTACGGAGGCGGCAAGGCGCCCACGGGAAGCGGCCGGTCAATTAGCCGCAGGTTGAGAACGAGTCCTCCGGGTCCATCCGTTGGAGCGCAGACACGCCGGCAGGAGCATCACAACGGGAGCAGAGAAGAAGGTGCCGAATCCGAGGGCAATGGCCATGGGAACCAGGAAGCGGGCTTGGCTGGAGGTCTCGAATATCATGGGCATAAGGCCGACGAAGGTGGTTAGACTCGTGAGGAGAATCGGGCGGAAGCGGCGCCGACCCGCCGACATTTCCACCTGAGGCCTGGCTATGGCCTTGGCGTGGGGGCGAAGGAGCCATGCGCGGCAGGCTCAAGGGCCTGCGCCACAGTGATGTTCTGCTCGAGAGAAGCCTCAATGAGTTCGTTGAGTCTCGCGTCGTCGAAGGCCAGCCACCAGGCATCGCTCGGGGCCCCTCCAACCTCGGGCTCCACACTATAAGCGGGGGGCGCATCAATGGTGGGGCGAGGGCTGAGAGCGACCTGATGCACCGCGCAACCAGCGAGGCACAGAAAGAGGGTCAGTCCAGCAATGGTACGTCCAGTGGAGGAACTCGGAGAGAACAACAGAGCCCAAGTCTTTCACGAAACGTGCATGCAGCATGGGTTTGTGGCGCGAAGTGTAACCACGGCGGACGCGCAATACAACCAGCCATGAGGAATTACCTGATGATCCTGTTTGGGGAACAACAGCCCCTGCTGCTCTTGTTTCGTCTCATATCGATAGTTTTTCCGGTTGCTGAGCGGCGGCGTTCGGCATGCCGCGAAGGTTGGCATTGGCCGTTTGCCGATGAGGTACATGCTGATGAGACTCCGTATGTGCTTGAGATACGTGGGAGCCTGCTTTGTCCTATTGGCCTTGGCCGGCTTCGCATTAGCCGCCGACAGTACGAAGGCGGGGACGCTGAACGTGAGCCTCAAATTCGGGCCTAATGCTCTCAGTGATGACTACTATCAGATGGCCATTTGGCTCGAAGACACGCACGGCAAGTACGTCGAGACTCTCTTTGTGACGGACGCTACAGCACGCCAGGGACTCGGAAACAGCTATATACGGTTGTTTGGCTTCACGCTCCGCTCCGTCCCCGGCTGCCTGCCGGTGTGGGCTCACGCGCGCAACGTCCGTTACGGCAAGAGCTACTACCCCCCAAAGGACAAGCCTCTGCCGGACGCAATATCCGGAGCAACAACGAAGGCACAAGTCTTCACCAGAGCCTTTACGCTTAGTCCGGAGGTAAGGCAGCGCCTCACTGAAGACAAGGTCGTCTGCCGCGTCGAACTGAACGTTGCCCGGGACAAGATCCCCTCGATGGTGTTCGCCGCGACATTGGACGGCCTTTCGGGTGCCCCCGCCAAGCTATCCTTCGTGGGCTATGGCGACGAGAATGGCCGCGAAGGCTCCATAGATGAGGAGCCTATCAGCAAGGTCCGGCCCGAGGCCTTCCTTTCCTCGGCCGAGGCCCGACTTCAAGGCGCAACGCGCCTGGCCAAAGAGGCTCAGAAGTGAGTCGCGCACGCAGGAGAATGCTGTCGAGCGCAGCTTGGGCCGTCACAGTGGCCCTCGCGGCATGTCTGGCGTGCGTTCGCTTCGGCGTTACCTACCAATCCGATGCGCCGCTGGGCGTCGTGTTCGGCCTCTGCGCGTTCTTGCTTATCGTTACTGGCGTGGTGACGGGTTCACTTCGGCGCGGCACGTCACGGCTTGCCGCCGCCGCGCGAGGACTACACGTGCCCATCGGGGTGTTGGCGCTAGCAGCAGCGACGGCCCACTGGCACTTTCGCTGGCGCAATCCGCTCGGACTCACGACGGCCTTGGCGCTTCTTGTCGTGGCCTTCACCCTGAGCACCAAGCGGTTCCGGCGTTCCAAAGGGTTGAGGCGAGTGCACAAGTACGGCGGCTACGCCTTAGTTCCCCTCGTTCTCACACATGGGATTCAGGCGCTGTTCTTCGCGGGGAATTGATCATGCCCACGGCACTTCATCAGGCCGGCAGAACTCCCAATGAGAACGAGGCACTCGATGCGCTGCCGACGCAGGGGCGCGTGTTGACAAAAGCAGCACGGATCTACGACGCCGTGCAGCCCATCGTCACCCTGGGACAGGAGGCCCGACTCAACCGCTGGGTGGCCGCTTCGCTGCAACCCGCCCCCGGAGCGCGGATCCTGGATGTCGGCTGCGGCACAGGCCTGCTAACGCAGGCTATCGCGGAGAAACATTCATCCTGCGAGGTAATCGGAATCGACGCGTCGCGCCCCATGATTGAGGTGGCGCATCGCAAGCGGGCCGGCGGACGGATTTCGTACAGGCAAGCCGTGGCCGAGGATCTGCCATTCGGCGACGGGGATTTCGATATCGTCACGTCGGCGCTCTTCTTTCATCACGTGAACCGGGTGTGCAAATCGCAGGCCCTGTCGGAAGCCCGGCGCGTTCTCAAGCCCGGCGGGCAACTTGTGGTGGCGGATATCGAGCGGCCTTATACCGCCCTGGGATGGCTCATGGCCGTCGCGGGCTGGCTTGTCCTGCTACAACCTGAGATCAAAGAGAACATCGATGGAATCATGACAAACCTGATCGAAGGGGCCGGTTTCAAGGACATTGCGAGGACGAAACGGTTCTCGGGATACATCGCCGTGCTATCGGCGCACAAGGGGCTTAACCTTGGATGACTTGAGCATACTCCAGAAGTGCCCGCTCTGGGCCGAGGCCGATGAAATCCAACGCCGTACACTTGTGGATTTCCATGCAAGGTGTGCGCGCATTCTGAGGGAGTCGTGCGCCCTGCGGCCTCTCAACGGGGCCGTCCTGGCGCCCGAGCGCAACCTGTTCTCGACGCTTTTCATCACGGCGTCGCTGGCCTTGGGCCTGCCACGAGAGAAGGCCCGGTTCTATGCCATGGCAAACCAGGCAGTTCGCGCCCTGGTTACAGGGTGCGACAACATTCTGGACGATGAGTTCAAGGAAGTGATCGCGTTCGCCCTGGATGACAGCGGCACCAAGTTCCGCTCCGTGTTGATGATCATGGCAGCCGACCGCGTCCTCTCGGACATTGCGGCGGAGGAACAGGCGGCAGGACGCCTAACGCTGGAGCAAGTCACGCGGTTGTCGTCGAGCGTGCTGGCGGTGCTCGTGCCCAGCGGGCTCGAGGAGCACGAAGAGGAGGCCGGGCCCGCGGAGACTCTCCTGACACCAACCGATGTACTCGAGGTCGTCCACCATCGGAAGACGGGCTTGCTCTTTCAGGCGCCCCTGTCCTTGTTGGTTTCGATGGATGAACTTCCCGCGGGCCGATGCGGGCCCGTGTCGGAGGCATTGCGCATGTTAGGTCTGGCATGCCAAGTCCTTGACGACATCCAGGATGCCGCCACCGACCTCGAGCGGCGGCAACACAACCTGCTTGTATCCTTCGCGGCCTATGGGACAGATCTTCGTGAACGGGAACTGGTGGAGGACTTCCTGGCTGGCGGCGACAGGCCGGCGAGGGAGGTGGTTACGTTGTTGGCGGAGGCGCGGCATGCGAGCTTGGCGTTGGCCGGGAGCCTGTTCCGCGAAGCCGAGTCGGGACTTACCGGCGAGATCCCTGGATTCACCGATGCTCACGCCCGAGCACTAGCGACGGCCGTAGCGTCTGGCATCTATGCCGGCAGCGCCCGTGCCCTGCGCCGGGAGGCCCAGGAGATCGCCCTGTGAGCTTCTGGCTTCGTTTTGCCATCCGTTCCTGTTTACGGCGTCGCCGTCGAACGGGCATCCTGCTGGCAGGCATCGCGTTCCCCGTGGCGGCGCTGGTGGTGCTGGGCGCCATCATGGTTGGCGTAAACGACACGATGGTGCGCAACGCCGTCGCGGTCCAGTCGGGGCAGGTGGCATTCTCCGGGCGTCCCGTCGAGATGTCAGCGGCCCTGGCGCGTACCGAACGGCTAGCCGCACAGGCCGGGGCCATTCCAGGAGTGCGCGGCGCGCTGCCGCGTTGCCGGTTTCAGGCATTGGCCCAGTCCAAGAACGGAACACAGTCGGTTGTGGTCTGGGCCGTAGCGCCGGAGGAGGAGCGTCGTTCCACCCCCACTGCCCATTGCATGACGGAGGGGACATACCTTAGCGAGCCGGGCGACACGATACTCGGCGCGGTGGCTGCAGAGAATCTGGGCGTGGCGCCGGGTGACACATTCACCCTTGTGACGCCGACGGCGCAATACACCCGCACCGTCTCCGGCGTGTATGCCATCGGCATACCTGCCGCGGATGCAAGCGTGATCTACATCGGCGTCCAGGACGCGAAAGCCCTGGCGGAGTCGCAGGTGTATCCTGAGGTGGCCGTGTTTCTTACGGATGACGCCGTGCTCGACAAAACGCGGGACGTTCTGGCTGCGCAGGCCCAGGCGGAGGAATCAGTGGAAACATGGAAGGAACTCTCGCCCGAGGTGGCCCAACTAGTCGAATTGAACGAGTTCTCGATGCGGATCGTGATCCTCATGGTGATAGTCATTCTCGGGTTCGGGGTGTCCAATGCCCTTCTCATCTCCGTGATGGATCGCTACCGCCACTTCGCGGTGCTCAAAGCCCTGGGCGCCCGGCCTGGAGAAATCGCCTCCTTGATCATGCTGGAGGCTTTCGCCATGTGCTTTGCTGCCGGGGTTGCGGGAACGATCCTGGGCGTCGGCGCAGCCGCCGCCTGGGGGAAGATCGGGCTCGACCTCTCTCGGTATACCTCCTACAACCCCCATTTCAGCGTGGATCCCATCGTGCATCCGCGCGTCACCATGGGCATGACGCTCACGCCACAGATCTTGGCCTTATGCGCTGGGTTGGTATCGGCGCTGTGGCCTGCCGCCATTGCCGCCCGACGGCGCGTCGCGGGCGGGATGAGGGACGTATGATGGACTATGCCGTCTTGCTCGAAGGGGTCACTCGGCGCTTTGCCAGCGGGGATTCGCAAGTGACTGCCTTGTCGAAGGTCAGTCTACAAGTGCGCCATGGCGAACGGTTGGCGCTCGTCGGGCCAAGTGGGTCGGGCAAGACCACGCTGCTCAACCTCGTGGGGGCGTTGGATCGCCCCGATGAGGGCGCGGTGCATTGTCTGAAAAGGACTATCACAACGCTCAGCGAAAAGGCCGCGGCGGAGTTCCGGCGTCGACACGTAGGCCTCGTTTTTCAGGATGACGCGCTCATGCCCGAACTGACGGTGCATGAGAATGCCGAACTTCCCCTGGCACTTCTGCGCACCCCCAAGGCGGCGCGGCGTCGGGCAGCGGCGGACATCCTGAAGGACTTGGGCCTCTCGGATAAGAAAACCTGTTTCCCCGCGCAGCTTTCCGGTGGCGAGAAGCAGCGTGTGGCCGTGGCTCGTGCCGTGGTGCACCGGCCGGATCTGTTGTTGGCCGATGAGCCGACTGCGAATCTCGACGCGGATTCAGCGGAGCGTGTCTTGAACGCGATCGAATCCCTTGCATCGGAGAAGGGGCTGACCGTCCTGCTGGCCACGCACGATCCCCGCGTCTACGAGCGTTTCCATCGTGTCGTGCGCCTGGAGGACGGACGGCTTGTGGACGAGGGCTGAAGCCTTTCCAAAGGCCGTCCCGCCATTGACTCGAATCGCTCCTAGGCGAGATGATGGCCCCGGAACCGGAGGCGAGAGCGTCGCAGCGTCTCGGGATCTCTGCGCTACGGGCTGTACTTTGAAACAAATCACGACCACGACTATAACGAGGCCATGTCCATCTCGGTATCGCGCATCCATTGAGGTCTGTAGCTTGATTACGGTCCTTCTAACAGTGATGGGTTTCCTCATGGGCGCCGCAGAGGCAGAAACGCGCACACTGGAAGCGGCGGACTTCGGATTGGCGGCCGATGGGCAGACGGATGACGGCCCGGCGATCGCACGTCTGCTAGAAGCCGCAAGCGCTCACGATGGCTCCGTTCTCTTGCGCTTTCCCGCGGCGAGGACGATCCGTGCCAAGACATCGCCGACACGGTACCTCTTTCCTCTTGAGAAGATCTCCGAACTTGTGGTGGACGGCGGGGGATGTCTCTTTCTTCTCGATCCCAACCTTCGGTTCATGAGTCTGACGGACTCGCGTCAGGTTACCGTGCGCAATCTCAAGGTGGATTTCGACCCGCTGCCATTCGTGGAGGGCGTTGTCTCAGATGTAAGTAGGGAAAAGCGCTTCGTAGAGGTTCGGCTGTGGCCGAATCAGGGAGGGGTCCCATCGGGCGGCCCCGCCCATGAGGACGGCGAACAGGCCTTCTTCTCGATGCTGTGGCACGAAGGGCCTTACGGCCCGGTGAGCCGGCACTACTGGACGGCGCGGATAGAGCGCACGGAGGCGGCGAACACCATCCGCGTGTACGCCGCGGATGAATTCACCGGCTTCGCCCACATTCAGCCGGAATCGACGCAGATTAGTGTGCCGACACCGGGCGTTGCACACCGATACGGCCCCGGGCCGTGTTTTCGAGTACAAGATAACGCCGATGTGGCGTTCGAGGATGTGGAGCTCTGGTCGGCGCCGTGGTTCGGCTTCAGCATCCTGCGCAACGAAGGTGAAGTCGCTTTTCGACGCGTCAATATACGGCCACGCCCCGGTTCGAGCCGGCTCATGTCGCTTTGGCGGGATGGGTTCCACGTCAAGGGAAACCGCGCGTCACTGCGTTGGGAGGACTGTGTTGTCTACGGCATGAATGATGATGCCTTCAATATCTCGACCCATTCGAGCGAGGTCGTTCGTGTGTCTGCTCCGGATCGCATCGTCGTAAGGCAGAAATTCCCGTTGGCGTACCTACCATGGCGGGAAGGCGCGATGCTGGCGGCCGCGGATGAGCACACCGGGAGGCTTTGTTCATCGCACCGCGTCGTGGCCGTGGAGGCGGGCCCGATACGTACGATCGGCGGCCACCCTGCGGCACCGGCCGAAATCGCGCTGTCCCTCGATACGCCGGCGCCGAACCTGAAATCGGGAACGATGGTTTGGGATCCTGAATGCGCCAATCCGGACACATTGCTGCGCCATTGCACGATCGGGATGAGTTGCCGGCTCCAATCACCGGTGCGGCTGGAGGGCTGCACGGTGACGGGCCTCCTCTGGTTCTATTGCGAACACGTCGAGGGCCCCTTTCCCTCTGGCGTTAGCCTGAAGAACTGCACGCTCCACCGGGGACGCGGCAATCCGGACAACGCGCTCATCTTCTCCGGTCTTCCACAGGGCGTGTCCGGAGACGGCAAGGCCGCGGCACCTCCCCGTGCGATACATGATGTCGTCGTCGAGAACAGTCGCATCTATGGGGGTTTTCGCCTCGAAGGCGTGGAGAATGTCCGCATCGCAGACAATCACTTCCTGGAGCACGACGCGGTCATCACTGTCCGCGAAAACCACGGCCTCGTGATGCACAACAACCGCGACGCTCAATCTCACTTGCTGCCGGAGGAATGACGCGGGGGAACGGACGGTGCCAATTGGCACGCCACGTCCGTAGCGGCGGCATGGCCGCTAAAGGGGATTGCTCTTGCTCATGTGCTCGCGGCGGGCCTGGCGCAGCTTTGTCCGTATGGAGGGGTCGTAGGAGGGATCGCCGCTTCGCCGCCACAGGTCGATGAGTTGCTCGATACGTGTATCGTACTTCGGCGAGTAGTTGTTGAGGAGGTAAAGCAGCTCGTTCTTGGCCTTTTTGCCGCGAGGGTCGCCGCCTTCGGAGGATATCTTGCGAAGGTTCTGGAGTCCTTTCTCGACCTCTTCGTGGTAATGCGCCTGCGTGGTAGCATCGTACTTGGGCACGCCTACCTTGCGCCGCGCTTGATCGCGTATGGCGGTCTTGAACTCCGACTTCCTTCTGGCGCGCATGCATCCACCCCCGTGAGCAGCTACGCGAGCCTAATCTACTAACACCCCTCCCATAGCATAATGATAAAAAGGATGGTTCTGATCAACGCGCCGCCGGTAGCGCGGCCCCGCGCACACTCCTAGAAGTCTGGCCTGAAAGCGCGGGTCCTGGTGGGATGCGGCCAGAAAGCATTTGTAAGTCCTTTTACATCACAGCCCAGACCTGTCGCCCCCGTCATTGGGTGGCTTTCTGGCCGCACCTCTAGCGCGAATATCTCACACGTAGTTGTCTGCGCCCCGCTTTTCTCCCCTGCTGTCCAACGGGAACGGGCTTGGTGGCGACAAGCCGTCGAGGAAATCATGAGACGCTCTGCCAAACTCCCTTGCGGCAGACCCTTGAGGTAACGCGCCCGTTCCGCATGACATGCGTGCAGTCTCGGTACGCGGCTGTGAGAAAAGCGGGCTAGTCGCCATCAGACGGGTTCTCGTAGCGCACGTTGATGGGGATAACGCTGCGCATGAAGCCGACGGCGGGCTCAGGTGCGGGCGGCTCGAAATCGAATCCGAGTCCGGTGAGCAGGCTTCCTTCAGCCAGGCTCAGGTCCGCCAGGGCTTTGCGGAGGTTGACGCGGGCCTGGACCTCGGCGGTTTGCGCGGCGGTGAGGTCCTCTTGCACCTCGAGAACGCGGTAGCTTGTGGTGACACCCAGCCTTAGCCGCTTCTCTTCGGCGGCGACGTTGGCCTGCTGCAGGTTGCTTGTCTGACGGTTGCTTGCCACGAGGACGCGGCTTGTACGCACGCCGCGCGTGGCCATGCGCACACGGAGGCGGGCCTCCTGCTTCACTTTCTCAAGTTGCTGCCGGGCCTGACGCAGAGCCATGAGAGCGCGGTGGTACGCGCCGCGGGCGGCCCGGTTGCCCAGCGGCACGGCGCCGACGACGCCCAGGGTGTAGCTGGTGTCGTTCTCCTCTTTGAGGCCTTTGAATATGCCGGTGAAGGCCTCATCGGCCTGGCCGATGCTGTCGAATACATCACGGACCTTGTGGGAGCGGCCGCCCTGCGTCACGGAGGCGGTGAAGTCGAGTTGCGGCATGAGGTCCCCCGCGGCCCGTTTGACCTCGACGTCGGCGCTCTCGACATCCATCTGGGCGGCGTGGATTTCCGGACGCACCTGAAGCGCAAGCTCGGTGCTCGCGCCCTCGTCGAGGTCGGCTTCGACGATCTCCGGCCGATCCACCGGCGCGATGCCTTGCGCTGAGAACGCCTCCCCCTCGCGCAGGTCGAGCAATTGCTTGAGGACGTCCTCCGCGTCCGCCACGGCCGAACGCGCTGAGATGAGGTCGCTTTGCCGCGTGGCGACGCCCGCCTTGGCCTGAAGCACCTCAATGGCGGCGGCGGCGCCGATATCAAGACGCTTCTGGCTGATCTCGAGGAGGCGCTCGGCGTTGGCCAGGGATTCCTCGCGGACATGCACACTTTCGATGGCTCCGACAAGATCCCAGTAGGCTTTGACCACCTCGGCGGCGGTGTTGAGCGCGGCCAGCCGGACTTGGTCTTCCGAGGCGGTGCGCGTGTTGCGGGCGATCCGCAGCCGGGCGAGATTGGACGACTTGCCGCGCCCGCGGAATAGCGGCTGTGTCAGCGAGAAGGTCAGGCCGCCGCTCCACTCCTCTCTGAAGGCGTTGTAGGTGGTCTCTTCCTTGCCGAGGGTAAGGGTGGCGGCGTACTCCGTTCCCCACGGCAACTTCCCGCCCAGGGACGTCTGAGTAGTGGTCCTGAACGCCTCGATGGTGGTAAGCCCGCCATAGGTGATAGCTTCGGGATTGGCCGCCTGGCTGGCACGGGAGTATGTAGCCTGGGAAGAGAGCACGGGATCGAACTCGCCCTTCGCCGTCATCACGTCGCCGTCGGCTTTCAGCGGCTCGTAGGAGGTAACGAGTAGGTCGGGATTGGCCTCGAGTGCTCGCCGCACACACCCCTCGAGGGTCAGCGGGGAGGCCTCGGTGCTCCATGGCTGCCCGACGGCTTCGTAGAGGTCATCGAGATCAATGAGGTCGATATCAATCCGCAACTTCAAGGACTCGGCGGTCTCGGCACCCAGCGGCGCTTCATCCTCTTGCTCCTGCGCGAAACACAGCGCGGCGGATCCTACGGCAAGAAGCATCGCGATGATGAGACGGCACGGATACATGGCACTCTCCCTTGGCATGTACGTCCCCTGTAAGGCATCAGAGAACAGGACTGCGTTTATACGTGTTAGACCGCCCGCCCTGCACAGAAGTTTCGCCCGTTCCACGGCACGCGCATAGGCGTCGTCCGAGGCAGGGCCAGTTTAGGGAAGCGGCCCGGGTGATTCAACGCCCACGCCAGCGATAGGCAAGGCCTAGGTAGAGGTCAATTTCGGATTGTATCGCGTCCCACACCCCGGACAACGGGGCAGGACGCGCCTGCCGGAAGGCATCGGCAAGGCCGTCGGGGGCGGCCACCTCGCGTGTCACGCTCACGCGCACGGGACAGGAGCCTTTCGAGACGGCCTCGGAGCCCTGCATCGAGGGCCCCGTGAGAAAGTCCATCACGGCGGCGATGGGCACGGCCTTGGCGGTGGCATAATCGCCGAAAACCACCAGGGCATTGTCGGACAGCATAGACACGGGCTCGTCCCTGCCGGGCACCGGCGCGACGGCAACGGGGAAGGCGGCCCGGCCGATGTCGGAGAGACGCATGCTCGACGCAACGGTCATCGCCACGCGTCCCGCAAGGAATAGCTGAAAGGCGTAGTCGGAGTTCTCGAGTCCGTGAGGACAGACAAGGCCGTCGTTACGCAGCGACAGAAGGAAATCCATGGCTTCGTGCGCTTGTGGCGAGGCAAGCCCGCCCGCCCCGTTGTCGATGACTTCGCCGCCTGCCGACCACAGTGCTTCAATGAAGGGGACATATCCGAGGGGGAAGACAGGTTCAGTCTCATCGGCCGACGGCTCGCCGATCTTCTGAGCGGCTTGGCGAAGTTGTTCCCAAGTCCGCGGGGGTGGCTCAGCAAGATGCTTGTTGTAGAAGAGCACGGAGCAAGAGCCGTCCGCGGGAAGAGCGAACAGGTGTCCCTGGAACGTGAGGCCCCGCCGCACGGTGAGCTGCAGATCGTTGACGAGTTCGGCGGGAAGCAGTTGATCGAGGGGGGCAATGCGCCCTGCCTCCGCAAGCCTTGGAATCCAGGAGCGTTTGACAAGGGCGATATCAGGCACGGGCCCTGACGCCAAGGCCACCGTCAGTTTCTGAATGGCGATGTGCCATTCGCCGATAAGCTGAGGTTTGAGGGATATACCGGGATATGCATCGCGGAACGCCTGGAGCGGCGCGGGGCGGAGCAGCCCCGGCGCAATAAGTGGATGGTCGCAAAACCAGACGGAGACAGCGGCAGGGTCTTTGGGTGGTTCGGAAGACTCAACGAGCGGACGGCACTCGCCGGTGACCCCCTCGGCGGCTATGGCCTTGATACGGCTCGCGGCCATGGTAAGCGCCTCGTGGGGCGAGACGGCATCCCCTCCGCCCAGGCACCCTCCCAGGAGCAAGGCCACGACGGCAATGGCCACAGCGTTTCGCGTGTACATAGCTCCCCTAACCGGCTCCTCGCACGGCCCGATTAAGGAGAGCGCGCCCATATCATGCGGAATGAGCGCATCACCTCAGGGGCCTGCCGTTGGGCAATGGAGAAGATTACGGCGCGGACAACCGCGTGCGAGCTATTCGGGCCAAGCGGGATCCTACGCAAAGGGATCCCGGTGCATGATGGTTTGTTCCCGGCCGGGGCCGACGCTCACAAGCGCAATGGGCACCTGAACGAACTCCTCGATGCGCTCGAAGTAACTCCGGGCATTCTCCGGCAGGTCATCCCAGGAGCGGCATCCGGAGATGTCCTGTTTCCACCCGGGTAGTTCCTCGTAGACGGGCTGCACGGCGGCAAGGTCGCGAATCTGAGCCGGGAAATCCGTAGTGCGTTTGCCGTCGATCTCGTAAGCCGTACAAACCTTGATGGCTTCCAGGGCGTCGAGAACGTCCGGCTTGGTGAGCACGATGGCCGTCGCGCCATTGAGCATCGCCGAGCGTCGCAAGAGGACGAGGTCGAGCCATCCGCAGCGCCGAGGCCGCCCCGTTGTGGCTCCGTATTCGGCGCCGCGCTCACGAAGGGACTCACCGGCTTCATCGAGCAACTCTGTGGGGAACGGCCCCTCCCCGACACGGGTGGTGTAGGCCTTGACGATGCCGACGACACCGGAGATATCCTTCGGTCCGACGCCGGCGCCTGCGCAGGCGCCGCCGGAAAGGGTGGTCGAACTTGTCACGTAGGGAAAGGTGCCGTGGTCGATATCGAGCATGGCGCCTTGGGCGCCTTCAAAGACAACGCGCTTACCTGCCGCAAATGCGTCATGCACTGTTTTCACCGTGTCTGTCACGTAAGGGCGCAAACGCTCGGCATAGGCCGTGTACTCCTGGTACACCTCCCCAAGATCTAGAGGCTTCTCCTGAAAAGTGCGTTCGAGAAGGGCATTCTTATAGGCGAGAACCGCCTCAAGCTTCTCGCGGAACAGATCCGGCGCCATCAGGTCGGCCATGCGGATGCCGAGCCGGTCGGCCTTGTCCGCGTAAGCAGGCCCGATGCCCCGGCCGGTCGTCCCGATGCGGTTCTTCCCGCGAAACGCCTCCTGGGCCTTATCAAGAACCTTGTGATAGGGCATGATGACGTGTGCGCTGTCGGAGATGTGGAGACGCCCCTCGACACTACATCCGGCCGCTTCGAGACTGTCGAGTTCATCGATAAGAACGGCGGGGTCGATTACGGTGCCGTTGCCGATGACGCAGGCCGTCGAGGCACGCAGGATGCCGCTGGGAATCAGGTGCAGGATGGTTTGCCGGCCCTGAACAACGACCGTGTGGCCGGCGTTGTTGCCCCCCTGGTGCCGGACTACGAGGTCCGCCTGGGCCGTCAGGTAGTCTACGACTTTCCCTTTGCCTTCATCGCCCCACTGCATTCCAACTACGACATATGCCGGCATGGCTTTCTCCTCGGACACGCCTACTTGGGCCAGGCCTTCCCCATCCCAAACAAGGCGCCTTTATGCGCACGGCGTCGCCCGCGCAAAGCTATTTCAAGGGCGCTTTGGGATCGACGCCAGCGTTCTTCAGCTCGGCCTCCTGGACCTGCTGGGCGCGAGCTACATAGGCCCGCTGGAGTTCGCCGAGGGCCTCACGCAGGTGGCCTTCCTCCTCGGGGGCCAAGTTGTCTTTCGTCTTGTCGCGCAACACCATCAAGGTGTCGATCAGGTACTTGGCCTGCGCGATGTCGACCATGACTTCCTTGGTGCCCTGAGGGGCGATGAATCCAAGCGCGAAGAGCGTTTGCGTGGCCAAGTCCGTCACGAGGTTGACGAATGAGGCGCCCTCCGTTCGGCCGGGAGTCTTCTCCTCGTCCGCCGCGGGCTCCTCGTCAGCCTTGTTGCGGGCCTCTTCCCTCTCGCGCTGAACCTGGGCCTTCCAGTCCTCGTCAACGATGATCTTCTTTGCATCTTCGTCTGCCATCGGGCTGACCTCCTTCTCTCGAGGCCGCGACGGGCCGTAGCCCGTGAGGCGGCGACAAAGAACCGGCCCCCGAGGGGGCCGGGGTCGGGACAGTTAACGCGGGAACACGGCGCGCAGGGCGCGGCCGTTACTTGTTCTTATGGCGATTGGCACGGCGCTTCTTCTTACGCTTGTGTTTCGCGATCTTCGCGCGCCGAACTTTTCTTCCACCGGCCATCCATTTTCTCCTTTAGTGACTGGCTGATTGCCCCGGCATTGTCAGGTTTCGCCGAACCAATGCCCATCGGGCATGGCGTACTCACATAGCTCATCAGGTCGGAAATACAAGGCGATTTCGCGTTGGGCCGTCTCGACGGAGTCGGACGCGTGCACCAGGTTATGCCTCGTGTCGAGGCCGAAGTCACCGCGGATAGTACCTACATCCGCGTCCTGGCAACTGGTGGCGCCATTGAGCTTACGCGCCACTTCGACGGCGTTCTCGCCCGCCCATACCATCTGAATTGTGGGGCCTGAGGTAATGAAAGCCATCAGGGACTCAAAAAACGGCTTCCCAACGTGTTCCGCGTAATGCTTCTCGGCCAATTCGGTTGACAGAACCTGCATCTTCATCGCGATGAGCTGGAGTCCCTTCGCCTCGTAACGCCCAATGACGGTGCTGCATAGACGCCGCCCGACGGCGTCGGGCTTGATCATAACAAATGTACGCTCAACCACGCTGAAACACCGATCTGTCATTCCACGGAAGATAGTCAATAAACGGGACACGCCGCCCCGCCAAAGCGGTATGGGAATGTCACGCTGAGACCGCCGGCGGGCACACTTCACCCACAAGATCTTTGAAAGTATAGCAAACGATGGGACGCGCCTTCAAACAAGTGTCGCCGGGCGCAGCGCGATCGGCGAGTCAGGCTGAGGAAGGTGAGGCGGCCTTCAGGCGCGCGATGTTCTTCCCGCCATGCACAAGAAGCCTGAGGCAACACTCCAGACAACGAGGCTGTGGGAAGACGCGTCGCAGCATTGCCGGGGCCGGGAGCAGGGAGCGCAGCACTATGCGGGCGCGACGCCCGGCCAGGTCATCTGGAATCCGCACGAACGGTACAATCGCAAGAACGACCCGAGAGTCGACCCCCATACGGGGGAGCGGAACGACGTTGGGCATTTTCCACGATAGGAGACGCCGCGCCCTTGGCACATGGAGGCCACCAGGGGGAACCACTTCCTGCGAAGGTTCAAGTGCCTCTCCATCATGAAGGAAAAGGGCCGAAGCCGGCGGGAACAATTTTGTGCGCGGTGACGTCGGATACCGCCGCACAACCGCAATATGCCACAAGTAACTACCTGCGAATAACTTAGAACAAGAGTCGCAGCCTCCGATGCTCCCAATGCTATAGCGTCATCCCTCTCTGATCACGCCCCATTGCCCGTGCAATCCCACGTTACGCGCCTAACCGGGAACTCCGCCGTATACAATCCTCGACATCAGGATACAAATTTGAACACCGTCTTCTTACCGCACCATGGCTGCACAGAATTGGACGGTGATCGGGGCGCGTTTGGAGTCCAATTCGCGGCCTTCCTGCCGCACCAAACATCTAAGGTGCTCATTAACAAGGGCTTACATAAGACAAGGAACGAGTTGGCACGCGCGTTGCTCGAAAGAGTGGCGACAGTTGAGAGGAAAACAAGAACAGATACCCAACGACGTTTGGGAGGAGGAACGTCACCATGTTTAGCATCAGCCCCAGCGGGACTATCCGGACGAAGTCGCCTTTGGTAGCCTGGTATCTCCAGGTATTCTGCGGACGAGAGATCCGCTCACGTTGGCGTGAGCCGCAGGGCATCTTCTTCGGCACGGTCTTGTACAAGACCCGGTGGGTGCTGGTTCCAGCGAATTAACGGCCCAATCCCCGGCCTGACCACCGGGGCTCCACTTCCGCCAACGGGCCGAGCCGCCTTTCGGCTTGGGGCAATCTTGCCCGGGCTGGATCCTCCTCTCTCCGCCAGCGCAGGGGTCCCCAGGCCCCCGGATGTGTGGCTCGGCCCTCTCCCCAAACTCGGGCCCCTTGAAAAAGGGGTCCGCCTCTCTTTTCCGCGGCGTTTCCAAACCTCACGCACGCCGTGCTCGCGGATCGCGCGGAAAACCGTACGCAAGAACACGCAGAACTGCATAGGCGACGCCGTTTGTTCTATAATCCCCCGCATCCTGGCGTGTGCTTCACGGGCCCGGGGCGGGGCGACCTGCCCACAAGCAAGGGTAATCAATGAGTGGACAAGAGCAAGGCAGCCGGCATCGCCTCTCGGATCTGTATCACCTGATCATGAGGGCGCACAGCGCGGTTCCCTTCCGCTTCTTCCGCGGGGGCTACGCCTTCCCCGCGTGGCACTATTTCCTCGAGGTAACGCGCCGGTGCAATCTGCGGTGCGCCATGTGCCAATACAGCCTGTGGTACGAGAAGACTCCCGCCGCCGCGCAGGCCGAGGGAGAATTGACGACGGATGAATGGAAGCGCGTCATCGATCAGATGGGCCGGTTCAGCCTGCTCACGTTCACGGGCGGCGAGCCGTTCGTACGCGAGGACCTCATGGCCCTGCTCGAACACGCCGGCCAGCATCGCCGGACGCATGTCATCACCAACGGCAATCGCGTGACGGACGAGCGGGCGGCGGCCTGCGTCGCGCTGGCACCGCACCGACTGGGGGGCAAGGGCCTCAACTTCGTCGGCGTCTCGCTCGAAGGCACGGCGGAGATCCATGATCGCATTGTCCGCAAGCCGGGGGCCTATGAGCGCACCACCGCGGCCGTTCGGGCGCTGGCGCGTCATCGAGCCGCGGCGAAGAAGCGGTGCCCCCATATCCACCTCACGGTAGTAATCCAGGAAGAGAACATCGGGGTGCTGCCCGAGATGGCGCGTATCGCGGCGGAGGCGGGCGCGGACGTGCTCAACCTGGAAGTGGAAATTCGATTTCACGACATCCAAGGCATGGGCGACGCCCTGCCGTGCATCTACGGCATCGATCAGATCACGCTGCCCCGCATCGATGCCACAGCGCTGCAACAGGCGCTGTCGGCAACTGAAGAGGCCGCGAAGAAAGCAGGCATCGAGCTTCGCCTACCGCGCATGCCCCGCGAGGATATTGTCCGCTACTATAGCGGCGGAATCGACCTCAACCAGTTTCAATGCCGGAGTCCCTGGACAAACGTCTACATCGGCGCGAAGGGGGACGTTTTCCCCTGCTTTATCTACCGCATCGGCAACGTCCGTGAGAACTCATTGAAGGCTATCTGGAACGGGCCGCGGATGCGTCAGTTCCGGCAGCACCTCCAGCAAAGGCCGTTTGAGATATGCCAGGGGTGTTGCCACCTGGAGCACAAGCGCGTGACAACCGGCGCGGAGGTATCATCCTCCGATCACCGCGAGGGCAGCGATGCACGGTGAGGCGGCCGAGACACTCGAGGGCAGCGGGCCTCGTTACACGGATAAGGACACGGGAGTCACCGTGCAATGGGCGGGCAGGCTCCGCACACCGCAAGGCATGGAACCGGGCCCGTATCTCACGGGGCTCTACGCTCGCCATGGGGCCGCCTTCGCCGAACACATCGAAGGCGGCTTCGCCTTGGCGTTGCACGATTCCAAGGCGCCGCGGACACTTCTGGCACGGGATGCCGCCGGCACGGTGCCGCTCTACTACGCGGAATCAACAGAAGGCCAACTGTTATTTGCGGTGCGGATCGGCGACCTGCTGCCACGCCTGAAAGACACAAGACTCAACGCGGCGGCGCTCCTCGATTACCTCACCTTCGTGTGGTCGCTCGACGGCAAGACATTCTTCGAGGGCGTCCAGTTATTGCCGGCCGGGGCCGTATTGGATAATGGCCGGGTCAAGTCCTATTTTACGTTCGAGCACCATCCCGAGAACCGCTCCGAGGAAACGTGGTGCGAGGAGATCATCGACACGCTGAAGCAGGTCGTTCTCCCCTTCGCACAGCCCGGCGTAGGCTGCCACTTGAGCGGCGGGATCGACTCGAGTCTGATGGCGGTCTTGCTAGCGGAGTTGGCGGGGATGCCGCCGCAGGCCTACGTGGCGGCCTTCCCGGACTATGCGCGGTTCGATGAATCACCCTACGGCCAACTGGTGGCCGATCAGATCGGCGCCGCGTTTACACGAGTCATTCCCCAAGCCGAGGACTTCCCCGAGGCCCTAACCGGGCTGATGCGCGCCGCGGAGGAGCCGAAATGTCATCCGCCCGTGTTCCCGCGTTATCTGCTCGAAGCGGCGGCCCATCAGGCAGGACACCGGATCATGGTTTCAGGCCGGGGCGCGGACGAGCTGTTCACCGGATACGACTCGCACAAACAGGCCAGCCTAACCGGCCATCGCGCGCGGCGGACGCTGTTCGACCCGGCGCAGCGGGCGCGGCTGCTTCGGGCCTCATTTATCAAGGCGGTGGGCTATGAGCCGGAGACGGCCTATGACGCCATCTTCGCCGCGTGTCCTGGGGATACTCTCTTGGAAAGGGCACTGGCCTTCGATTTCCGGACACTGATGGCGAATTGGCTGACGCTCGATTACAAGCTGAGCACGCACTTCGGCACGGAACCGGTGGCGCCGTTCTTGGATCGGCGAGTCATTGATCTGGCGCTCCGCATCCCCGTCGAGGTGAAATGCGCCGACGATCAGCCCAAGGCGCTCCTCAAGCGGGCGGTGCGGGGGCTCGTGCCCGACGCGATCATCGATCGGGCGAAGGTGGGCTTTCGCACACCCATGGGAGAGATGCTGCGGGAGGGCCTCGAGCCGCACATCCGGGCACAGCTTCGGGAAGACACTGGATTCTTCTGGGAGCTCTTCGATCCGGCGGGGGTAGCGGCGGTTGTGGAGGAGCACTTCACGGGAACGCGCAATAACGGGTGGCAGATCTGGACGCTGCTGTGCGTGCGGGAATGGTGCCGGTTGCATATCGACAAGGAAGGCGGAGAGGTATGATCGTCGCGGCGCTGCAACCGGGGTACCTGCCTTGGGTGGGTTTCTTCGACCTCATGAAGCGGTGCGATCTCTTCATTGTCGAAGATAACCTCCAGTACACCAAGCAGGACTGGCGCAACCGGAACCGCATCCGCACGGCGAAGGACTTCGCCTATCTCACCGTCCCGGTGAAACGCGTGGCGTCTACGGCCCGCATCAACGAGGTGGAGATTGACAACGGCCAGGCATGGGGTCGCCGCCATTGGAACTTGCTCCGCCAGAACTATGCAAAGGCGCCGTATTGGAAGGACTACGCGCCCTTTATCGAGGACGCCTTCAAACGTGAATGGAATATTCTCCTCGATCTGGACATGCATTTTGTCGAGTTCTTGGCGAAGGAGTTTGGGATTGCGACTCCCTGCAAGATGTTGAGCGACATCCCCGTGACGTTCGGCCCGGATAAGACGAAGAGTCTGGTGGATTTGCTGAAGGCCGTCGGAGGACACACGTTCCGGGAGGGCAGCACCGGCAAGACCTTCATCGAAGCCGCGCAGTTCGAGGCGGCGGGCCTTGAAGTGGAATTCCAAGACTACGTGTGCCGGCCCTATCGCCAGCAATTCGAGCCATTCATGTCCCACCTGTCGGCCATCGACCTTCTACTGAATGAGGGCCCGGAAGGCGGGGAACTGATATGATAGAGAGTATTGAGCGGAAAAGGAGCCGCGTCCAGTGAGCGAGCCACACCATCCCGCGTTGACGATCATCGTGCCCGTCTATAACGAAGCGGGCAACCTCGAGCGCTTATATGAACGCCTCAAGGAAACGCTGCTGCAATACCACCAGAGCTATGAGGTCTTGTTCATCGAGGACGGAAGCCGCGATGGTTCATTCGAGATTTTGAAGGGGCTGTTCGAGCGGGAAGAGGCGGTACGCGTCGTAAGATTCATCCGCAATTTCGGGCAGCAGATGGCTTTGGCCGCGGGATTCCAGTACGCCCGGGGGGATGTGATCGTCTTGCTGGATGCGGATCTCCAGGTGGCGCCCGAGGAGATTCCGCGCCTCGTGGACAAGCTCAAAGAGGGCTATGACATCGTCTACGGAATCCGGACGGGGCGTGTCGGCTCGCTGGTTCGCCGGGTCGGATCATGGCTCATGTCACATCTTCTGTATCGCGTCACAGGCATCGATGTGCCGGACAGCGCGAGCGGATTCATTGCGATGGATCGGCGGCTTGTCCAAACCATCAACCTATACAATGAGCGCTCCAAGTACTTCAGCGGCTTGTTCGCCTGGTTGAGCTACGGACGCTGGGCGTCGGTGCCGGTATCGCACGCGGAGCGGCTCACGGGGCAGTCGAAGTACAACGTCACGCAACTTGTTGCGCTGACGCTGAATTTCATCACGAATTTCACGGTGATCCCCCTTCGCTTCGCGTTCTATATCGGCTGGCTGCTCTTCTTCCTGAGCGGCGGCGCGCTGGCCTGGCTCGGCCTCGCGACAGCGCTATCTCGGCCTTGGGGCAACGGCGCCACGTGGCTCGTCCTGTTGGTGGTGATTCTCTTCGCTGGGGTGCAGTTGATCTCGGTGGGCATCCTGGGGGAATACCTGGGCCGGGTTTACCGAGAGGTGCAGGGGCGGCCGCATTTCGTGGTAGGAGAGGTCCTCAGCCGGGACGAGCCCATCGAGCCGCCGCAGGGGTAAACTCTCCACTCACGCGCCCGCTCCCAGAAGCGATGTGAGGTCGATGCGGACCTCATCCATGTCGGAGTTCGGGGAAAACACAATCGGCAGCAGGACCTCATTCGAATCATCCGGCCTGAGCCGGATTCTTAGCATTCCCGTCATGTCGTCGCCGTCCTGCACAGCGTCGAGAACCGTCTTCAACTTCAGTTCCTGAACAACGCTGACGGCTTGGGCCAGCGAGCGGAAAGGCTCGGGTTCGACGGACAATCGCCTGGCCTCTTCGCGCGAGAAGGCGGGCGCGATCTTCTCCGTCGCGCCGCGGGGCATGAGAAACTCAAGCCATACACGCGGCTCGCCCTGGCCCACTTGGCCCTCCTCTTCGGCGCGGATCAGGACAGCCTCCGCGCCGACATCAACGGCATCACTGAACCAGTGCGACGCGTGAACGCAGCGTGTGAATACGTAAGGATCGACTTCACAGCGGCCGGTTTCGAGCCATTCCCCCGCCAACCGCGTGAAAACCGCGACTCTGCCACAGTATTCGCCATCACGAATCAGCGATATCGCCTTCGCGGGAAACAAGTCGGGATACCGTGCAAGCGCGCCGGAAAACGTTTGGCCTGCCTGGATATCCATCTGCAAGTCATGGACAACCTCTCTCAACTCGGTTGATTTCACGGCCCCCTCGGACTGCTTCAGGGCCTTCAATAGAGGCACGCCCCCAGCCAAGGGCTTGGCCAGCTCGAAGAGGAACGCAATACGGTCGGGCATCTCGCCGGAGCCGGACGCGTCGGCCTTGAGCGTGTTTTCAACCATGTTCACCATCCTTTCCCGAAGCTTGCCACGCGCCGAATGGAGCCTGCTCTTGACGGTGGTAACGGGGACGTCAAGAAATGCGCCGACTTCGGCCATCGAGTAGCCATTGATGTAGAAGAGCGTTGTCGCTTCGCGCTCTCTTGCGGACAGTCCCGCGAGAGCGGCCCGAACAAGCTCCCGCATTTCGCGATGCTCGGGCGTGTCGAAAGGAAGCAGTGCGGCCCTATCCACACCGGCGTCAAGAGACACCGTCGGAATGCGCTTCCGGCGCGTATGGCGTCCACACTGGCGCACCACGATAGTCCGAAGCCATCCCGGGAAGGCATTTGCATCGCGGAGTTGCTCGATACACATGAATGCCCGGATGAACGCCTCTTGGGCCGCATCCTCCGCGTGCCCGAAATCGCCGAGGATCGCGTAGGCGCAACCCACCGCCATGTCTTGAAAGCGCCGCACCAGCGCCTCAAAGGCGTCTACATCTCGTTGCCGCGCACGGCAAACCAGCTCTTCAAGGTCGCTCACGTTACCTCACCGCTTGGTAATACTCTCTGCACAATAGGAGCCACTGCACTGCCGAAAGGTTGGCACGGACTTC
Organism: Candidatus Hydrogenedentota bacterium; assembly: GCA_963674865.2. Taxonomy (GTDB): domain Bacteria; phylum Hydrogenedentota; class Hydrogenedentia; order Hydrogenedentales; family SLHB01. Next base: position 127,870 of record CAXXYE010000008.1, on the reverse strand, counting down.
AGGCCGTTGGCCGAGACTCACCCCTCGTTGCGCGGGCGGTTGAGGAGATGCTTGAGGTGGTAGAGGAGATCTTGGGCCTCGCGGGGACTTAGCGCGTCGGGGTCGACGGTTTCGAGTTCCTTCTCGATGCGACTGGGCTCGGCGTGTTGCTGCGGGCCGAAAAGGTACATTTGCTCGGGCAAGCCGACGGCCGCGGCGTTGCCGGATTCGAGGGATTCGAGAATCTCATGGGCGCGCTCGATGACGTCCCGGGGCAAGCCAGCCAGCTTGGCGACCTGTATCCCGTAGCTGTGGTCGGCACCGCCATCCACAATGCGGTACAGAAAAACGACCCTCCCCCCCCACTCTCGCACGGCCACGTTGACGTTCTTCCCACGTTCGAGCTTCGCGGCAAGTTCCGTCAGTTCGTGGTAGTGCGTGGCGAACACCGTCTTGGCGCGAACGTGGTCATGAATGTGCTCGGCCACGGACCACGCGATGCTGATCCCGTCGAACGTGCTCGTACCGCGGCCTATTTCATCGAGCACGACAAGGCTGCGTTCCGTGGCGGCGTTGAGGATATTGGCCGTCTCGATCATCTCCACCATGAAGGTACTCTCACCGCGAACGAGGTTATCCGACGCGCCGACGCGGGTGAAGATGCGGTCCACGACGCCGATCTCCGCCTCGGCTGCGGGGACGAAACTGCCAATCTGCGCCATGAGCGTGATGAGGGCCACTTGACGGAGATACGTGGATTTGCCCGCCATGTTGGGGCCGGTCACGATGAGCAGCGACGTGGTCGCGGGGTCGAGAACAACGTCGTTCGGCACGAACTCGTTGCGTGGCATGATGTCCTCGACAACGGGATGGCGGCCCTCCCGGATACGCAGCCTCTCGCCGTCGCCGACGCGGGCCTTGGCATAGCTCTTCGTCGCGGCCACTTCCGCGAAAGAAAGCAGGACGTCGACGGTAGCAAGGGCGTCGGCCGTCTCACGAATTCGCCTGGCCTCGCCGGACACCTTTTCTCGGAGCGCACAAAACAGATCGTATTCGAGTCGCTGCATGCGCTCTTGGGCCGTGACGATCTCCTCTTCGCGCGACTTGAGCGCGGGGATCACGTAGCGCTCGGCGTTGACGAGCGTCTGCTTGCGCTCGTAATCCTCGGGCACTTGGCCGGTATACGACTTTGTTACCTCGATGTAGTAGCCGAAGACTTTGTTGTAGCCGACGCGCAGGTTGGGGATGCCAGTCCGGCTGCTCTCCTCACGCTGCAGTGTGGCGATCCAGTCGCGTCCCCCCCGAACGAGGCCACGCAGCCTATCGAGTTCCTCGTCATGTCCCTCTTTGAAGAGATTCGCCTCGGTAATGGCAAGTGGCGGCTCATCCACGATGGCTTCCTCAATCCAGCCGGCCACGTCGGCGCAGTCGTCCATTCCGTCTCGCAGCCCAGCGAGGAGAGGAGCATCGATGCCTTCCAAGGCGGTCCGAAGTTCGGGGACTTTTTCGAGGGAACGCCCCAACGCCCGCAGGTCGCGGGCATTCCCCGCCTTTGAGGTCAAACGCCCCAGCAACCGCTCGAGATCTGCGACGCCCGCAAACACATCCTTCAGGCCAAGTCGGCGTTCGGCGTCGTCGTACAGCGCCTCGACTGCGTCCATCCGCGCCCGGATCTCGTCCACATCAAGTAGGGGATGCAATATCCACTGGCGGATCTTGCGCCCTCCCATGCTGGTTTTGGTGCGGTCCAGAACACTCAAGAGCGTGCCGCGCCGGGACTTATCAGCCAGGGACTCGATCAACTCCAGGTTGCGCTGTGTATTGCCGTCGAGCACGACATATCCGGAGGGGCTGTAGAGCCTTGGCAAACGCAAGTGCGGGGCGGCTTCGCGTTGCGTCGCCTTGACATAGGCAAGAGCGGCGCCAGCGCATGCGAGGGCCTCCGGGACATCGTCAAGGCCTATCCCCTTGAGGGTGCTGAGCCCGAACTGGTCCAAGAGGCGGTCGCGAGCCATAGCCGCGTCGAACTCATCTTCCGCCCGCGGTGTGAAAGCGATCCCGCCAAAGCGCTGCCGCAACCTTTCCAGTACGTCTCCATCCATCGTGTCCGGCACGAGCACCTCGGCAGGAGCGGTGCGGGTCAACTCGTCGGCAAGAATGCGCTGCACGTCCCCGGCGATCTCCGCGGCAAGGAACTCACCGGTGCTGACGTCCACGAGAGCCAGGCCAGAGAGGCCGTCTCGCGTGAGCATGGCGGCGAGGTAGTTGTTCGCCGTTTCCTCGAGCAGTTCGGGCTCAATCACGGTACCGGGCGTGATAGTCCGGACTACGGCGCGCTTGACGACGCCCTTGGCCTCTTTAGGATCCTCGACCTGATCGCATATCGTAACGGTCTTTCCGGCCCTGATCAGGCGAGCGATGTACGAGTCCACGGCGCGATGGGGCACACCGCACATGGGCACGCGCTCTTCCTTATCCGCACCGTCGCGCGAGGTAAGGGCAAGTCCGAGGAGTCCGGCCGCCTCAATGGCATCCTCGAAGAACATCTCGAAGAAATCGCCCATACGGAAAAAGAGGATCGAATCGCCACTCTCTGCCTTAGCATCGAGGTATTGCCGAAGCATGGGCGTGAGTTTCGCCTGAGTAACTTCCCCGAGCTTCTTCCAGTTCTGCTTCTTCGCCATGGGGCCGATTATACCCGCCAAGTGCCCTTTGGTTGTAGACAGCCGTGTCCAGCCGCGCGGGCATTGTGAAACGGCTGTCGAGTAAGTAGACTATGGCCACGTTTGGCGTTCACGCGTGGAAATGGTTGACACTTAAGCGGGAGGAATGGAGCATGCGTCCAGGGAGTTGGTGGCAGCGGAGTATCATCATGCTCGTGCTGTTCGCGTCGGCTTTGCCGGCCGTGGCCGAGTTGCAGAATGTCGAGGTTGGGGGCGAGGTAAGGGCACGGGGGCGCTATTGGCGCAATGTCTGGGCAGACGGCAACGGATGGGCCAACTACGTAGCCGCCCGGTTCTGGCCGAGCCGTCCTTTGGGCGATGTGGTGTTCCCGCCGCGGGGCGGCTTGTGGTCCCGGTTTGACTGGGATGACCGCGGCGCCGACCTCAAGTACGTGGAGCAGCGGACAACACTTGGCGTCAAGGCCGACTTCACGGAGGACGTCAACGCCGTCATCACGCTCGAATCCTACGACGTCTGGGGCGAGGATTTCCGCTCGAATTACATCACCGGCGCGGACGCCAGGGCGGCAACGGCTGATGATCTGGAATTCATCGAGGCCTATATCGAAGCGGATAACCTGTTTGGCCAGCCCTTGCGGCTGCGGATCGGCAGGCAGCTCATCACGCTCGGCAAGGGATGGCTCGTCGGCGAGACGTCCATAGAGACACTCGCCCAGCCGTTCGACGCGGTTCGGCTGACGTTTGATGCGGAAGACTACGAAGTGGATGCATTCTGGAGCAAGCTGGCGGAGCGAAGTCCGGTTGAGGAGGATGGCGATGCGGATTTCTACGGTGTTTACGGCACCTATAAGGGATTCAAGCCGCTTCAGGCGTCCGTTTACTTCTTGTGGCTGCGCGATGCACAGAGCATCGAGGATCAGGTGTATGGCCCCTTCGGCGAGTGGGTGGAAGAAGTCTTCAACGTGGATAAGTACCGCCCAACCAACATCTACACGTATGGCGTGCGGCTGTTTGGCCGGTGGGGCGGGCTGGACTACGACCTCGAGGTCGCCCGCCAGCGAGGTTATTCCGGGACGGCAGGCCACCTAACGCGTGAGTGGGGAGCGCTTTATAGCGACTCGCGGCCCAATCCGGACTTCATCGGGGCGGATGTCGAGGTCGGCTATACGTTCGACGTTGCCTGGCAGCCCCGGGTGTACGTGGGCGGGGCGCTCTTCGAGGGCGCGGACAATCGCGGCAATGACGTCTGGCAGACCTTCAGCAGGTATCCGGGCATCCTGTACCAGCCTCATGCGAACCTTGGTTTCAACCGACTTTTCTCGAGCCAGACTCTCGCGGGCATGTTCGACGACGGCCAGGTGTTCACGAACCTCTGGCAAGGGCGGTTAGGCGTGGATGCCGCGCCGACGGAGAAGCTCTCGACCAGCGTCCAAGTGGCGTATCTCAGCGTGTTCGACCCGTTTGAGCACCCGAGGGTCTACCTTTTCGAGAAGAGCCGCCTGCCTTTCCTCCAGAAGCGGCCGCTGTTCCCCGTGCTTACCTTCTGGGACCGCGACGGCGATGATGAACTCGGCTGGTTGACGACCCTGAAGCTCACGTATGCGTACAGCGACGATCTTTACATCGCGTTCGGCTGGGAGCACCTGTTCACCGGCGACGGTATGGCCGAGGGACACTACGTAGACCTTATGAACTTCGCGAATACGATGGGGTCGGATGACGACGACGCCGACTACTTCTACGTGGATACGGGCATCCAGTTCTAAGCAACGAAGGAAGACCTGAGACCGCCTCAACTGATCGAAAAAGCGCCACTCCCTCGCCGGGAGTGGCGCTTATCGTTTCTAGTTTGGTGAGCCTAGTCTTCCTCTTTGTACTCCCCGAGGTCGACTAACTCCATCCGCGCCATGGGCGACGCATCGCCAAGGCGGTTGCCCAGCCGAAGGATGCGCGTGTAGCCGCCTGGGCGCTCAGCAAAAGCAGGGCCGATCTCCGTGAAGAGCTTGGCGACCACGGCATCGTCGCGTAGGGCCGCGAAGGCTCTGCGTCGATTGGCTACCGTGTCGGTCTTGGCCAAGGTAATCAGGGGCTCGGCAAAGACACGCAGCTCCTTCGACTTCGCCACGGTGGTTCGAATGGCGTGATGCTTGAACAGGGCCAAGGCGAGATTCTTCATGGTCGCCTTGCGGTGGGAGGTGGTTCGCCCCAGCCGTCTGCCTGATTTCCGGTGCCTCATGATCTGATTTCCTTCTTCGATTACTCTTCTTCGTCTTTGGCGACGTTCTTCGGAGGCGCCGCATCTTCCTCGTCTCGGTCGACGCCCAGCTCCATGCCCAGGGACAATCCCAAAGAGGCCAGAATCGACTTGATCTCGTCGAGCGATTTCTTGCCGAAGTTGTGGAACTGGAGCATCTCGGGCTCGGTGCGAACGACAAGGTCGCGAATAACTCGGATATTCGCCGCCTTGAGGCAGTTCGCAGCGCGCACACTCAATTCGAGTTCCTCAACGGGCCGAGAGAGCTTTCTCGCCAGCTCGGGATCCTCGGCACCGCCGCGGCCGGCGTCCTCTTCCGCTTCCTGCTCCTGCTGCACAAAGATCTTCAGATGGCCAATGATCAGTTGCGCGGCCTCCTGGACAGCCAGCTCGGGCGTGATGGAGCCGTTGGTCCATACGTCGAGGAGGAGCCGGTCGTAGTCGGTGGTCTGCCCGACACGGGCATCTTCGACCAGGAAGTTCACGCGTGTAACAGGTGAAAAGTTCGCGTCAAGGTAAACGGTTCCCAAGGGAGCGTGTTCGAGTTCGAACTGTTCCGCGGTCATGTAGCCGCGTCCCTTGGCCACCTTGATCTCCATCTCGATCTTGGCGGACTTCCCGGTAACGGAGAACACGACAAGATCCGGGTTGAAAACATCAACATCTTGCTCTTTGAAGATATCACCCAAGGTGACGTCACCTTGCCCTTTGAAGACGTAGGAGAAGATCAGGGGCTCGTCCCTGTTGAGACGAATCTGGGCCTTCTTAAGGGTCAGGACAACATCCGTCACGTCTTGGCGAACGCCTGGAATAGCGGAGAACTCATGCTGCACGCCCTCGATTCGTATGGCGGTCACGCAGGAGCCTTCGAGCGACGCCAGGAGAACGCGCCGAAGCGAGTTCCCTATGGTGGTGCCATAGCCGCGCTCGAAGGGTTCCACTACAAAACGGGCATAGCGGTCCGTCGAGTCATCCTCAACCTTGACCCACTTGGGAACTACAAATTCTTTTGCAATCATGAATTCGAGCCTTTCGACATTACGGCCTTGAAGTCACCCCGGCGCCTCGACAACACCCCGGCTTATACATAGTCGGAGCGTACATCATCTACACGCTTACACTCGCCGCCGCTTACGTGGCCGGCACCCATTATGGGGGATCCGGGTAACGTCCCGGATCAACGTAACTTCGAGTCCCGCCGCCTGAATCGCGCGAATGGCCGACTCACGCCCGGCCCCTGGCCCATTCACAAAGACCTTCACGTCTTTCATGCCCATTTCCATGGCTTTTCGTGACGCGGCCTCGGAGGCCAACTGCGCCGCGAATGCCGTGCTCTTCCGTGAGCCTGAAAATCCGACTTGGCCGGCGCTGGACCAAGCGACCACGTTTCCCCGTGAATCGGAGATAGAAATGATCGTGTTGTTGAAGGTCGCCTGGATATGGGCTACGCCCGACGTGACATTCAGGGTGCCGCGGCGCTTCTTGCCCTTGGACTTCCGTTTTTCCTTGGCCACTTGGCGTATCCTCCTACTTCTTCTTGACGGTGGTGCGCCGCGGGCCCTTCCGCGTGCGGCCATTAGTGTGGGTACGTTGGCCACGGACGGGCAGGCCACGCTTGTGACGCAGCCCACGATAAGCGTTGATGTCCATCAGACGCTTGATGTTGGCCGTAACCTCACGGCGCAAGTCGCCCTCGACTTTATACGACTGAACTACCGAGGAAAGGCGGCTCACTTCTTCGTCCGTTAGGTCGCGGACGCGTATGTTGGGGTCGATACCCGCTTGCGCAAGGACTTCCTTCGCTCGGGTCGGCCCAATTCCATGAATTGCCTGCAGACCAGCTTCCACGCGTTTTGTGCGGGGAAGGTCTACGCCGACTACACGTGCCATGCCGCTCGTTCTCCCAGTTTCAGCCTTGCCGCTGCTTGTGTTTCGGGTTGGTGCAGATCACGCGAACGCGCCCGTGGCGCGTAATGATCTTGCACTTTTCACACATCTTCTTAACTGAACTTCGTACTTTCATGTCTCGCTCCACGCCAAACCGTCAGTACACTGCCTGCCACAACACCGGCCCGGGGCACACGCAGGGGCGGCCTTAGGTCGGGCTACATTGTCACCGACCAACCGCCTACTTATACCTGTACGTAATGCGCCCCCGCGTCAGATCGTAAGGCGACATCTCCAGCTTGACGCGGTCGCCCGGGAGAATGCGAATGAAGTTCATCCGCATCTTCCCGGAAATATGGGCCAACACGGTGTGGCCGTTCTTCAACTCAACGCGAAACATCGCATTGGGCAACGGGTCAACCACCGTACCTTCGACTTCTATGGCTTCCTCTTTCTGCATACTCTCGTCACTGTTTGTCCGGACATTGCCCCCAACGCCGCTTTGGCGTGGAGGATAACACTTCGGCACTGTCCTCGCCGACAACGATGCTATGTTCAAAGTGCGCACTGGGGCGCCCGTCCGCCGTGACGGCCGTCCAGCCGTCATCCATCACCTTCACGTCGGTTACACCAGCGTTCACCATCGGCTCAATCGCCAATACCATGCCGGCCCTTAACAGGGGCCCACGATCGCCGCTGACGAAATTGGGAATCTGCGGCTCCTCATGCATGGCCGTTCCAATCCCGTGGCCCACAAACGCGCGTACGACCGAGAAACCAGCGGCCTCGCTCGTCTCCTGAACCGCGCGTGAGACCTCCTCCAAGTAATTGCCGGCTCGGGCAACGCTGATCGCATTGGCCAAAGCCTGCTCCGTTGCCGCAAGCAACCGGCGCCGTTCCTCGTCCACGACGCCGCACGGCACGGAGAGCGCCGCGTCGCCCATATAACCCATATAGCGAGTGCCAACGTCAATACTGACGATTTCACCTTCCTTAAGAAGGCGATCGCCGGGAATACCGTGCACGATCACCTCCTCAACGGAGATGCACGTCGCGTTCGGGTAGCCGTTGTATCCAAGAAACGACGGTATGGCTCCTGCGGCACGGATCATCGCTTCGGCGCGACGGTCCAATTCGCCTGTCGTAATGCCCGGCTTGACCTCGTCGGCCAAAGCGGCGAGAACATCCGCAACGATCCGGTTCGCGTCACGCAGGAGACTGATCTCGCGCTCGCTGCGGAGAGCAATCAAGAGGCTCAAGCCCCTACCGTCCGGGCAAGGATCGATTCAATTTCTTTGAAGACCTCCTCGGGCGAGAGAGGTGTCGCGGCAACCGTGCTCAACAGCCCGCGCTCGTCATAGAACGCAACAATGGGCTCGGTTGTCTCATGATATACCCTCAGCCGCTCGCGGATAGTGTCTTCTTGGTCGTCTTCCCGCTGCACGAGTTCCGCGCCGCCACACTCGGGGCGGTCGCAGACGTTGTCTTGCTTGGGCGGGCTGAAACGCAGGTTGTAGATGGCGCCGCACTTGGGGCATGAACGCCTCGCCGAAAGCCGCTCGACGATGGCATCGTCGTCCACATCAATGCTGACGGCAATGTCAATACGGTCGCCTTGGGCGGTCAGAAGCCGCTCGAGATTCTCGGCTTGCGGTACCGAGCGGGGGAATCCGTCGAGGATATACCCGTGCGAACAGTCCGTTTCGCCCAGGCGCTGCGCCACGATATCGCACGTTAGCTCGTCCGGCACCAACTTGCCTTCAGCCATGAAGGCTTGTACTTGCTTGCCAAGGTCGGTGCCATCGCGCAGGTGTGCACGGAAGATGTCTCCCGTGGAGATATGAGGCAGGCCCTTCGCCTCAGCGATGCGCTGAGCTTGGGTACCTTTGCCCGCTCCGGGCGCTCCGAGCAATACGATCCTTAAATCCATGGCCATGGCTCTAGCGCCTTCTCGACCGGATGCGCCGGCCCTTCGCAAAACCGTCATAGTGGTGCATGATCAGGTGCTGCTCGATCTGCCTGACGGTATCGAGCGCCACGCCAACGAGAATCAGCAGGCTCGTTCCGCCGAAGAAGCTCGTTATCAACTGGTCGCCGATATTGAGAGAGACATTGACGAGCGCCGGCAGCAAGGCAACCAACGCCAAGAACGCGGCGCCCACAAGGGTAATGCGCGTCATGACTTTGTTCAGGTAATCGGCCGTCGCTTTGCCGGGCCGCACACCCATAATCACACCACCGTACTTCTTCATATCGTCGGCAATCTGGATCGGGTTGAACGTGATGGCCGTGTAGAAATAGGTGAAGAACACAATCAAACCGACCAAGGCCACGTAGTTGAGCGGCCTACCATAACCGAACAGGTCAACAAATATAATCTGAGCCAAGGGATGCTTCACGGCCTCTCCAAGCATCACGGGAAGCATCAACAAAGACTGGGCAAAGATGATGGGAATCACGCCGGCTTGATTCACCCGCAGGGGAAAGTAGTTGCGTTGCCCGCCGTACATCTTCCGACCCTTAACCTGACGGGGGTACTGCACGGGGACTCGGCGCTGGCCCGTGGTAACAAGAATCGCGCCCGCGACAACCACCACCAACAGGATAAGGAGGACGCCCACCTGCATAACGTTATACTCGTGGGCCCCGACGTAGCGGATAAGGCGATTGATCGCGCTGGGCATCCGCGAAACGATGCTGACGAAGATGATCAAGGACATACCGTTGCCGACGCCATACTCGCTTATCTGTTCGCCGAGCCACATGATGAAGGCCGTACCGGTCGTAAACGAGATAATGCACATCAGGATGAATCCGATACCTGGATTCATCACGAACGGCGAAGGGGAATTGGCGCTCGAGTTCTGGAGCATGAGGGCGATGCCGATCGATTGAAATACGCAAAGGGCAACCGTCCCGTAGCGAGTGTATTCCGTGATTTTCTTCTGGCCTTCGCGCCCTTCTTTGGCAAGCTTCTCGAGAGAGGGAATGACCGCCGTCAGTAGGGACATGATAATCGATGCCGTGATGTACGGCATGATGCCCAAGGCAAAAACGGTGGCACGCCTGAGTCCACCACCGGAGAAGAGGTCGTACAAACCCAGGAAGCCGCCCATAGTCCCGGTACCCTCGAGAAGGGCATGGCCGTTCACACCCGGCGTGGCCACAAAGGTGCCCAACCGGTACACAGCCAAGATCCCGAGCGTGAACAGAATCCGCTGGCGGAGTTCCGGAATCTTGAAGGCGTTACGAAATGCTTCGACGGGCTGCGACACCTATCGCTCCTCTCCGGACCTGCTCTTCTTGCCCGCGGCCGCCTCGGGGGGGGCAATCAGTTCGACACGCCCACCGGCAGCCTCGATCTTTGCGCGGGCGGACGCACTGACACAGTTCACACGGACCGTCAGTCCCTTCGTGACTTCGCCTCGCCCGAGGACCTTCACGCCTCCTTTGCGTGCCTTGACAAGACCGGCGCGCAACACAGCTTCCGGCGTGACCTCCTGACCGGCCTCAAAGGCCTGGTCGAGGGCGTCCAGGTTGACGACCGCGCAAGGGAAGCGGTCCTGATGTTTGAAGCCGCGCTTCGGCAGGCGCCGATGCAGGGGCATCTGCCCCCCTTCGAATCCGCCCCTCCGGGAGTAACCGGAGCGGGATTTCTGGCCCTTGTGACCACGGCCGGAGGTCTTGCCGGAGCCGGAACCCGGGCCCCGGCCGACGCGCCTGCGCGCCTTATGAGCGCCGGGTGCCGCCTTAAGCGTGCTTGAATCCATCCTGAACCATTCCTTACTCGTCTCGGTCGCGGCGACTGCGCCGCGTCCGGCCACTACAACACTTCGCTGACTTCGCGTCCACGTAGGGACGCAATTTCTTCCGCGGTCTTCAGGCGACGCAGGCCCTCCAAAGTGGCCCATACCACATTGGTGGCATTATTGGACCCGAGGGACTTCGTCAGCACGTTCTGATATCCCGCGGCTTCGAGCACGGCGCGCACTGGGCCGCCCGCTACAATACCCGTACCCAATGAGGCGGGCTTGAGCAAGACGGAGGCCGCATCGGCACGGCCAACGATCTCGTGCGGAATGGTCGTGCTGACGATAGGCACGGGTTTCATGGTTTTCCGGGCCTTCTCGATGCCCTTGCGAATGGCTTCGGGCACTTCGGCGGCCTTGCCCATGGCCGCGCCAACCTTGCCTTCGCCGTCGCCGACGACGACCACGGCGCTGAAGTTGAAGCGGCGGCCGCCCTTAACAACCTTCGCCACGCGGTAGATCTTTACCACGTGTTCGATGAAGCTGTTCTCTTCCTGGTCTCGGGAACGACTGTCGCCTCGGCTATCCCGTCTCGTACCGACTGTGCTCAAACCGTGTCTCCTCCGGGGGCCACTTGGGCCATGTAACTAGAATTCGAGTCCGCCTTCGCGGGCCGCATCCGCAAGCGCCTTCACGCGCCCATGGAAAAGCCGTCCGGCGCGATCAAACCGCACACGGCCAATCGACTTGGCCTTGGCCTGTTCAGCAAGCGCCTGTCCAACGGATCGCGCCGCCGCCATGTTGCTGCCGGAAATCTTGAGGGCCAAGGACGACGTGGCTGCGAGCGTTTGGCCGGACGAATCATCAATGATCTGGGCATATATGTGCCGGAGCGACCGGTACACCGACAGGCGAGGTCGCCCGGCATCGCCCGTGATCTTCTTCCGGACGCGCAGTCGGCGCCGGGCCAGCATCCGCGTCTTGTAGTTGCTATTGGCCATGGATGTCTTTCCTTGCGCAAGCAGTTGCGTTACTCACCGCAAAACATAGCAGGAAGGCGTAATTACTTCACACCGGCCTTGCCGACTTTGCGGCGGACATACTCATCTCGGTATCGGATTCCTTTGCCTTTGTAGGGTTCCGGCGGACGCCACGCGCGGACATCGGCCGCAGTCTGCCCCACAAGTTCCTTATCGATGCCTTGGATCTTGATGACCTGCGTGCCCTCGACCGCAAACGTGATGCCCTCGGGCGGCTCAATGACGAGGGGATGGCTCAGTCCAAGCATCAGGTTGAGAGCCTTGCCCTGCAGGGAGGCACGGTACCCGACGCCCTGGATCTCAAGCACACGCTCAAATCCCTCGGTCACGCCGAGGACCATGTTGTTAATCAGGGCCCGTGTCAGGCCATGAAGTGCCCGGTGATCGGGCCGGTCGCTCGGGCGCGTAACCACCACTTGGCTGTCCTCGAGGGCAATCGTCATGGCCGGAGAAAGGTCGCGTGTCAATGCGCCTTTCGGGCCTTTGACCGTCAGCGTTGTTCCGGACAACTCACATTTCACCCCTGCTGGGAGGGGAACCGGCATTCTGCCTATTCGAGACACCGTTCATCTTCCTTTCGCGGAAAGCTCCGGCTACCAGACTTCACAGAGCACCTCGCCGCCTATCTTGGCCTGACGGGCCTGCTTGCCCGTCATGACGCCTTGCGACGTGCTTACAACGGAAATACCCAGGCCGCTCTGAACAGGCCTGATCTCTCCACTGCGCACGTACACGCGGAGACTGGGCTTGCTCACTCGCCGTAATCCGCTGATCACGGAGGAGCGGTCGGGAGCATACTTGAGCGTGACGTGCAGCACGCCACGAGTCCCGGCCTCCTCGAGCGAAAAGTCCTGGATATAACCTTCCTGTTTCAGGACTTTGCAGATGTCCGTCTTGACGCGCGAGGCAGGGACCTTGACGGTCGCGTGGCCTGCGCTAAGGGTATTTCTGAGACGCGTCAACATGTCCGCAATGGGATCGTTCATCGCCATCGTTGGTCTTCCTCTGCCGCTACCAGCTGGACTTCGTTACGCCCGGCAGCTTTCCTTCAAGCGCCAAGTTCCGGAAACAAATCCGGCAAATCTGGAACTTCCGCATGTAGCCGCGCGGCCGTCCGCAAATGCGACACCGATTATAGGTGCGCACCTTGAACTTTGGCTGGCGTCGGCATTTTGCTATAAGCGATTTCTTCGCCACGACACTCTCCTCACTGCCCGGCAGCGGCCGCCCGGGGCTAACGCCGGAACGGCATCCCGAATTTGCGCAGTAATTCCCGGCTCTGGTCAGTCGAGTCCGAGTTCTTGATCACGAAGGTGATATTCATTCCGCGGACTCGCGCGACAGAATCGATATCAATCTCGGGGAAGATCAGCTGTTCACGGAGTCCTATGGTGTAGTTGCCGGCTCGGTCGAAACTCCGAGGAGGCAGGCCACGAAAGTCGCGGATACGGGGGACCGCGATGCTCAAGAGCCGGTCCATGAACTCGTACATCCGGTTGCCGCGCAGCGTAACCATACAGCCAATCTGCGCGCCCTCTCGAACCTTGAAGCTCGCGATAGAACGCCTGGCTCGACGTATACTCGGCTTCTGGCCGGTAATCTGGGCCAGCTCCGCCATGGCCGCGTCCATCATGCGCGGGTCGGACTGCCCGTCGCCAACGCCCATGTTCACCACGATCTTCTCGAGCACGGGAACTTCCATGACATTGGCGTACTTAAACTCCGCCAACATCTCGGGCACGATGCTCTTCCGGTAGTGTTCTTTCAGTCTCGGCGCCACGATATACCTTCCTTAGGAGTCCTTCCTCCCTGCAAAGGGCGGAGGCCGTCGCCGGCGGACCCCACTCTCGAGCGGCGGCTCATCCCGTCGCTTCTTCTACTCATTCAGGGTCTCGCCGTTGACCTTGTACATTCGGACGCGGGTGCCGTCCTCAAGGCGTTTTCTGACGATCTTCGATGGGCGTTCGGCGGCGCTGCACCACGGCATCACGTTGGAGATGTGAATCGGCGCTTCCCTCTCGACAATGCCGCCCTGTTGACTCGTCGTGCTGGGCCGCGTGTGGCGTTTCATCATGTTAACGCCTTCGACCAAGACTCGTTGGTCTTTCGGATAAACGCGAAGTACACGGCCTCGGCGGCCCTTATACTTGCCTTGGATGACGACGACCGTATCGTTCTTCTTGATGTTCACCGTTCTCACCCTATACCACTTCGGGAGCCAGGGAAACGATGCGCATGAAACCCTTCTCGCGCAGTTCCCGGGGCACGGGCCCGAAGATTCGCGTTCCGCGAGGCTCCTTCGCCGGGTTGATTAGCACCGCCGCATTCGAGTCGAAGCGAATGACGGTACCGTCGGGGCGTTGCGTGTCCTGCTTGGTGCGCACTACCACCGCTTTGACGACTTCGCCCTTCTTCACGCCGGAGTTGGGCAAGGCCTCCTTAACCGTAGCCGTTATGATGTCGCCGACGCTGGCGTAACGCCGCTTCGAACCACCCATTACCTGGATGCAACGGATGCGTCGAGCGCCGGAATTATCGGCCACGTCGAGATTGGAGTAAATCTGGATCATCCCATTCTTCCTTGACGCTGGGCCTAGTCCGCCCGCTTGAGTATCTCCACGAGGCGCCACCGTTTCGTCTTGCTCACGGGGCGCGTTTCCCGAATGCGGACCAGATCGCCCACGTTGGCATCGCTTGCTTCATCATGCGCCTTGAATTTCTTCGTGCGCTTGATGGGCTTCTTGTACAGGGCGTGCTCCGCCGTGCGCTCGACGGCCACCGTGATGGTCTTATTCATCGCGGAACTCGTCACGAGTCCTACTCGCTCTTTCGCAGCACCACGTTCTTGCATGCTTACTGGGCACCTCCGTCTGCCGCCAGCGCTCGCTCGCGCAGGATCGTTTTGATGCGAGCGATGTCGCGCCGGGCGTTGCGTGCACCCCGAACGTTGTCGACCGTGCCCGTCACCGACTGCATCCGAAAGGACACAAGGTCGTCCATTCGCTCGCGCAGGCGCTGCTGCAACTCTTCATCGCGCAGTTCTCGCAGTTCTGTCGCTTTCACGCTCCATCTCCGTCACTGACGCTCTCGGCCCCGACGCCATCGGCATCGTGTCGGGCCTCGTCGTCGCACCTATACCCGCTTAACGAACTTGGTCGTGAGCGGGAGCTTGTGTCCGGCCAAACGCACGGCTTCCCGCGCAAGTTCTTCCGACACGCCTTCGATCTCGAAAACCATCCGACCCGGCTTCACCACGGCCACCCATTCCTCGGGCGCGCCCTTGCCTTTGCCCATGCGGACTTCGGCGGGCTTCTTCGTGATCGGCTTGTCGGGGAACACGCGGATCCACACTTTGCCACCACGGCGTGTGTGCCGGGTCAAGGCAATACGGGCGGCTTCGATCTGACGTGCCGTCAGCCAGCCCGTGTTCATAGCTTTCATTCCGTATTCGCCAAAGTCCACTTTGCAGCCGCCTTTGCTGGCACCGGCGCGCCGGCCTCGCTGCTGCTTACGGTGTTTAACTCGCTTCGGCATCAACATGGCTCTTACTCCAATTATCGGCCGCGTCGGCCGGCCCGCTCACGCCGACCCAAGGTTCCCTCTTCGGCACCGGGTCCCTGGGCCACTTCGCCGGCCATTACGTCGCCAAGATAGAGCCAACACTTCACGCCAATGCATCCATACGTGGTGTGGCTGACGGCGAAACCGTAATCGACGTTAGCTCGTAATGTGTGAAGAGGGACGCTGCCCTCACGCGCCTGCTCGGCGCGGGCAATCTCGGCCCCATTAAGCCGACCTGCTACACGGATACGGATGCCGCGCGCGCCGAGGCGCATCGTGCTCTGCACAGCCTTCTTCATGGCGCGGCGGAAGGAGATCCGGCGCTGCAACTGGCCCGCAATATTCTCGGCGACCAACTGAGCGCTCAACTCAGGGCTGATGACTTCGTGGATGTTGATCAGAAGCTCGCGCCCGGTCAACTGCTCAAGCTCGTAACGGAGCTTGTCGACCTCGGACCCGCGCTGGCCGATTACGAGACCGGGACGGGCCGTGTAGATGTGCACCTTCGCCTTGCGCCCGGCCCGCTCAATATCCACCTTGGCGACACCAGTATGATACAGGCGCCGCTTCACATAGTCGCGCAGCTTCAGGTCTTCGTGGAGGAGTTCGGCGTAGTTGCGGTTGGCGTACCAGAGTGAACTCCAGCTACGAATCACGCCTACGCGAAACCCGATAGGATGAACCTTTTGACCCACCTGTATTCTCCTCTACTCGTCGCTAATTCGGAGTTCAATGTGACTCGTACGCTTGCGAATCCGAACTACGCGGCCTCGGGCGGCTACCTGGTACGCCCGACGTGTCGGGCCGCCGTCCACGCGAACCATGCGGACAACCATCTCGTCCGTATCGACGCGCTCACGGTGCTCAGTCGCAACGCTTTCGGCGTTCGCCACCGCCGACGCGAGCACCTTACCCATGGCCTTGGCCGCCACTTTAGTCGTTATCGCAAGGGTGTCACGTGCGTCCGCCACTTTCTTGCCGCGGATCAGATCCGCCACAAGACGGACCTTTCTCGGCGCGATTCGCAAGAATCGGACTCGTGCTACCGCAGACGCCATGCCGTAAACCTCCCGAAAATCCAGCGCGGCCTAGCGCGCTCTGGAGCCCGCGTGCGCCCGGAACGTCCGGGTTGGCGCGAACTCGCCCAGCTTGTGGCCCACCATGTTCTCCGTGACAAACACGGGCAAGAACTTCTGGCCGTTGTGCACTGCCAACGTCAAGCCCACCATTTCAGGCACCACCGTGGACCGGCGGGACCATGTGCGGATGACGCGGTGATCGCCGCTTCGCCGCTGGCGGTCGACTTTCTCCAGCAAATGCTCGTCAACAAACGGGCCCTTCTTCACTGACCGTGCCACAGTTGCTGTCTCCTAAATCCGTCTAATTGCCGTTTCCACGCCGACGCCGGAACGCCTAAGCCTTCCGCCGGCGGATGATATATTGGTTCGTCCGGTGGTTCTTCTTCCGGGTCCTGTACCCTTTGGTAGGTACGCCCCATGGCGTAACGGGATGCCGGCCACCGGATGTCCGACCTTCTCCGCCCCCGTGGGGATGGTCCACGGGGTTCATAACGACGCCGCGGACTTTGGGGCGTTTGCCCAGCCAACGCGAGCGCCCGGCTTTGCCCAAACTGATATTCACGTGGTCTTCATTACCTACCTGGCCGACGGTGGCCCGGCACGTCACCAAGACCCGCCGCATCTCTCCCGAGGGCAGGCGCAGTGCGGCAAAGCGGCCTTCTTTGGCCAGAAGCTGGCAGGCATTCCCGGCCGAGCGGGCGAGTTGGCCGCCCTTCCCAGGCACAAGCTCAACATTGTGCACCGTAGTGCCCAACGGAATGCGTTCGAGGGGCAGTGTGTTGCCTACCTGGAAATCGGCCGTTGGGCCGCTCACCAGGGTCATACCCACGGTGAGGCCGTTCGGTGCGAGAATATAACGTTTCTCGCCATCAGCATAGACAAGCAACGCAATACGCGCAGAGCGGTTTGGGTCGTACTCGATGCTCGTCACGCGGCCCGGCACGCCGTCCTTGTCGCGGCGGAAATCAATGTCGCGGTAGAGCCGCTTGTGCCCGCCGCCACGGCGGCGCATGGTGATACGGCCCTGATTGTTACGTCCGGCGTTCTTCGGATTGCCTTTGGTGAGAGCCTTTTCCGGCCGCTTCTCGGTCAAGCCGGAAAAATCCGCCACGCTCTTAAACCGCTGCCCGGGGGTTGTGGGCTTGTATTTCTTTGTCGCCATTGCCTTCGACTCCCTAGATCAAATCGATCGAGTCGCCCTGCTGCAGGGTAACTACAGCCTTTTTCCAGGCGGCCCGGCGGCCGGGAATGGCCCTGCCTCGACGGCCCGCCAGCTTGCCGGTGTAGTTCATCGTATTGACCGCGAGCACCTTAACATTGAACAGCTTCTCAACCGCGTCGCGTATCTGCCGCTTGTTGGCTCGCGGGTCCACCTTAAACGCATACTTGTTGCGCGTCTGCGTTTGCAGCGTGGACTCTTCGGTAATTACCGGCGCCTTGATAATGTACATGGGGTCGTTCTTCATGAATCGGCCTCCTGCCGCGCCGCCGGAGTCAGGCGCGCTTCCAGCGCCGAAACCGCGTCGTGCACGAGAATCACGCGCCCCGCATTGAGCACGTCCAGCGCATTCAAATCACTCGCGGTGGTCACTGAAATCCTGGGGAGGTTCCGGGACGACAGAAGGACATTCCTGTCCGCATTGGCCGTCACGAAGAGCGTCGACTTGCCATCAGGGGATACGGCATCTACCAACGTCCGGAACGGCTTCGTTCGGGGCTCAGGGCACGCGAGGTTCTCCAGGACGCACAGCGCGTCGCCACGCCGCCGCGCGCTCAAGACACAGCAAAGCGCCCTGCGGCGCAATGCCGGTGTCACCTTCTGGCGGTAGCTG
The DNA here is from genome assembly GCA_963674865.2 of Candidatus Hydrogenedentota bacterium. Classification (GTDB taxonomy): domain Bacteria; phylum Hydrogenedentota; class Hydrogenedentia; order Hydrogenedentales; family SLHB01. The sequence goes on along the minus strand of CAXXYE010000008.1, from coordinate 109,805 downwards.
CGCTTGTGCGGGCCGAAGACGGCACCGCCGCCGCGCATCTGCGGCTCTCGTGAGCTGCCTTGCCGGGCACGGCCGGTACCTTTCTGCCGGAAGGGCTTCCGGCCGCCGCCACGGACTTCGCTGCGGGTCTTCGTTTCGGCGTTACCTTGACGGCGAGCATTTTGAAGCGCCACGGCCACTTCGTGTACGAGGCCCGCATTCTGCGGCGCATCGAAGACCTTGTCGGATAGCTCGACGGAGCCCGCCTGCGTACCGTCGCTTTTCAGTAGCTTAACGGAAGACATCGCTATTTCTTGGCTCCTTTCAGCGTGGCGTGGCCCGATCTCCGAACGACGATCACGCCGCCGTTCGCACCCGGGACCGAGCCACGAACCACAAGGAGGTTCTTGGTGGGATCCACGTTCACTACCTCGAGATTCTCTGTCGTCACGCGCACGCCGCCCATGCGGCCCGGCATACGCTTATTCTTGAAAACACGCGACGGATCCGCGCTCTGGCCGACCGAGCCTGGTGCACGGTGGAAATTGGAGCCGTGTCCTCCCGGGCCGCCTCCGAAGCCATGGCGCTTCTGTACGCCGGCAAAGCCCTTGCCTTTCGATACGCCAGAGATGTCGACGCGGTCGCCCACGCTGAAGATATCGGCGCTTATCTCATCGCCCGGCTTCAACTCGCTGCCCGTCTCAACGCGGAACTCGCGCAGCATCCGTTTCGGGGGAACACCGGCACGGGCAAAATGGCCCTGTTGTGGCTTCTTGCAGAGGCGTTCCTGCAAGTCGCCAAATCCAACCTGAACCGCCTCATAGCCATCCTTGGCCTCGGTCTTTCGTTGAATGACGGTGCAAGGCCCTGCTTCGAGCACGGTCACGTCGATCCAGCGGCCGTCTCCGGTGAACACGCGGGTCATTCCCAACTTTTTACCCAGCAGTCCGTTAACCATAATCTCAGTTCCTGAGCAACTCGTTACGTATGAAACGGTCCGGCCTCCGCCCCTGGCGCGGGCCGCTCCGTTCACTGTTTAATCTCGACATCGACTCCCGCGGGCAGATCGAGGCGCATAAGCGCGTCGACAGTCTGCGCCGTCGGATTGACGATATCCAGTAATCGCTTGTGTGTGCGGGTCTCAAACTGCTCGCGCGACTTCTTATCGATGTGCGGCGAGCGGTTCACCGTGTACTTCGAGATTCCCGTAGGCAGCGGCACAGGGCCGTTAATTGCGGCACCCGTGCGACGGGCAGCGGTGCAGATCTCCTGCGTGGACTGGTCCAGCAGCCGGTGATCATAGGCCCTAAGCTTGATGCGTATCTTATTCTCGCCCATCGGGTTTCTCCAAAATCCTCGCTACACTCCGACCCTATTCGACAATCTTGCTGACGACGCCCGCGCCGACGGTCCGGCCGCCTTCGCGGATGGCGAATCGCAGTTCTTCGTTCATGGCGATCGGCATGATCAACGAGCCGGATATCGTCACGTTGTCGCCCGGCATCACCATCTCTACGCCTTCAGGCAACTCCAGCGAACCCGTCACGTCCGTCGTCCGGAAGTAGAACTGGGGCCGGTAACCGTTGAAAAACGGCGTGTGCCGACCGCCTTCTTCCTTCTTCAGCACGTAGACCTCGCCCTCGAACTTCGTGTGGGGCGTGATCGAACCAGGCTTCGCGACCACCATCCCGCGCTCGACCGCCTCCCGGTCGATGCCGCGAAGAAGCAAACCTACGTTGTCGCCCGCCTGGCCTTCGTCAAGCATCTTACGGAACATCTCGACGCCCGTCACCACCGTGTCCTGCGTCTCGTCCTTGATGCCCACAAGCTCCATCTTGTCGCCAACCTTAACGATGCCCTGCTCGATACGGCCCGTCACCACCGTGCCGCGGCCCGTAATCGTAAATACGTCTTCGATAGGCATAAGGAAAGGTCGATCCAATACACGCGAAGGCGTCGGGATGTAAGAGTCGACCGCTTCCAGAAGCTCCAGCACGCTCTTCTCGCCAAGCTCCTTGTCCCCGCCTTCCATCGCCTCGCGAGCCGAACCGCGGATGATCGGGATATCGTCGCCGGGGAACTCGTACTTCGTCAGAAGCTCCCGCAACTCCAACTCCACCAAGTCCAGAAGCTCCGGGTCATCCACCAGGTCCACCTTGTTCAGGTAAACCACGATCGCCGGAACGTTCACCTGGCGAGCAAGAAGAATGTGCTCCCGCGTCTGCGCCATCGGGCCGTCGTCCGCCCCTACCACCAGGATCGCGCCGTCCATCTGCGCCGCGCCCGTGATCATGTTCTTGATATAGTCCGCGTGGCCCGGACAGTCCACGTGAGCGTAATGACGCTGCTCCGTCTCGTACTCGACGTGCGCGATCGCTATCGTAATGCCGCGCTCTCTTTCTTCCGGCGCCTTGTCGATCGCGTCGAACTCCATCACCTGAGCCTGGCCCTTCTCCGCCAGAACTTTCGTGATCGCGCTCGTCAGCGTCGTCTTGCCATGATCCACGTGACCTATCGTGCCGATGTTCACGTGAGGCTTCGTCCGCTCAAATTTCGCCTTGGCCATCGCCTGTCTCCTTGCATCCACGCCGGCGGCTCAATACCGATGCGCCCGCGTTCTACCTCTTGCGCCGTAGCACCATTTCACTCGAATCTATACGAACTACCCGTGCGTTCCATGATCTGGTTCGCAATATTGGCCGGGACCTCTTCGTAGTGCCAGAACTCCATGTTGTACGATGCCCGTCCCTGCGTCTTGCTACGCAGGTCGCTCGCGTAGCCAAACATCTCGCTCAGCGGCACGACCGCATAAATCTTGCGGACGGCGGCCACCTGCTCTATCCCTTCGAGGCGACCCCGACGACCGCTAAAATCGTTCATAACCTCGCCGGTGTATTCGTCAGGGCATACAACCTCGACACGCATCACCGGCTCCAGCATCCTGGGATGCCCCTTCGGGGCTGCTTCGCGCGCGGCCATCGCACCGGCCATCTGGAAAGCCAACTCCGAGGAATCCACCTCGTGGAAGGAGCCGTCCAGCAGCGTAACGCGAATGTCCACCATGGGATAACCCGTTACGATGCCGCTCTCGATGGCTTCCCGCGCGCCGCGCTCAATGGATGACCAAAACTCTTTCGGCACGACTCCGCCGGTACTCGCATTCTCGAAGGAGAAATGCGAACCGGGCTCGCCGGGCTCGAGAGCCAGAACAACGTGCGCATACTGGCCACGCCCGCCGGTCTGCCGGACAAAACGGGCCTCAGCTTCGCAACGCTCGCGAATGGTCTCCCGATAGGCGACCACGGGCTTGCCGACGTTCGCGTGAACGCCGAACTCGCGGCGCATCCGGTCGATGATGACCTCGAGATGAAGTTCGCCCATCCCTGAGATGATCGTCTGGCCCGTCTCGGCGTCAACCTTGACCCGGAAGGTCGGGTCTTCTTCGCTGAGCTTCTGCAACGCCTCGGACAGCTTGTCCTGATCGGCTTTGGTCTTGGGCTCGATGGCGATGTAGACAACCGGTTCGGGGAACGTCAGCGATTCCAGCAAGACAGGGTGTTTGGCGTCGCAGAGGGTGTCTCCGGTCGTGGTCTGCTTCGCCCCGATCACGGCACCGATGTCTCCGGCACGCAACTCCTTGAGGTCCGTTCGTTCGTCGGCATGCATCTCAAGCAGTCGGCCGAGCCGTTCACGCTTCATCGTTCGCACGTTGAGCACCGAATCGCCGGCCTTCACGACTCCCGAGTAGACACGCACGAATACCAATCGGCCTACGTGCGGATCGGTCAGGATCTTGAAGGCCAGTGCGGCGAACGGTTCGGAATCATCAGGCGCCCTGCTCACTTCCCGGTCGCCGTGCCTCGGGTCGGTACCTACGACCCCAGCCACATCGATGGGCGACGGGAGGAAGTCAATCACCGCGTCCAGGAGCAAACGGGTTCCCTTATTCTTGAGGGCGGAGCCGCACAGTACAGGGCAAATCGCCCCGGACAGTGTAGCCTTGCGCAACGCGGCCATGAGTTCCGGCTCGGACACCTCTTCCTCGTGGACGTATTTCTCCATGATCGCTTCGTCCACTTCGGCCAGGGCCTCCAAGAGGTCGTGACGCGCCTCGTCGAACATCCCGCGCAATTCCTCTGGTACAGGCGACAGCACTTGTTCGATATCAAGGCCTTCACCCTCCCAGCGGATCATTCGGCGGCGAACCACATCGATAACGCCGGTGAAATTGTCCTCGGCGCCTACCGGCACCTGGACGGGGGCAACCGCCACGCCCAGCCGGTCCCGCATGCTCTGAACTGCCCGGGCGAAATCGGCCCCGATTCGGTCCATCTTGTTAATGAAAGCGATCCGGGGTACGCGATAGCGCTCGGCTTGGTGCCAGACGGTCTCGGATTGCGGCTGGACTCCGGCCACGCCACAAAATACCGCCACCGCACCGTCGAGAACGCGAAGACTGCGCTCGACTTCCGCGGTGAAATCAACGTGACCGGGCGTATCGATAATATTGATGCGATAGCCTTGCCATTCGCAGGCTGTCGCAGCGGAGGTAATCGTTATGCCGCGTTCCCGTTCCTGCACCATGTAATCCATGGTGGCGGTCCCGTCGTGGACTTCGCCCACGCGGTGCACTCGACCGGAATAGTACAAGACGCGCTCGGTGACGGTGGTCTTGCCGGCGTCGATGTGGGCCATGATGCCGATGTTACGGGTCTTTTCAAGCGTGTAGCGTTGTGCCACGGGGGAAATCCTTCTCAGCGACTTACAGGGAGAGCGCCGACGGACGCGCTGTGTCGTCCGCCTCTCTGGCCTCTCCTGTATGTGTCGCTTTCGTAAGCATTGCCCTATCCGCTTGAAGTTCTCGACCTAGTTGGAGGGCTCACTGCGTCTCGCGGCGCGGATACGCCGCAAGGCACCCTCAGGTCCCACACTCGTACGGATTCAACTTTCTATCCGGGGTCGTCGTGCCGCCCGGCACGACGCACAACCCGTGGGTTCCAAAAGCAAATTGAGAAGGCTCGAGAAAACCGAGCCCCGCCTAGTAACGGAAATGGGCAAAGGCCTTGTTGGCCTCGGCCATCCGGTGCGTATCTTCTCTTCGCTTAATCGTGCTGCCTTGGTTGTTGTAGCAATCGAGCAATTCCGCAGCCAAGCGCTCGACCATCGTCTTCTCGCCGCGCTTCCGGGAGAACTCGATAATCCACCGGAAGGCGAGGGCAAGGCGGACGGGCGCAGATACCTCGATGGGCACCTGATAGGTGGCGCCGCCGACTCGCCGCGACTTGACCTGCAACACGGGCTTGGCATTATCAATGGCCGTATTGAACACTTCGAGGGGGTCCTGGTTAGGCTGCTTGGCCCGAATATGCTCAAGCGCCCCATAAACGATGGCCTCGGCCAGGCTCTTCTTCCCGCACACCATCACGGTGTTGATGAACTTCGCCAGAATGATACTCTTGAACTTGGGATCGGGCAGCGGCTCGCGCTTCGGTATTTCTCGTCGTCTTGCCATTTCGCGGTGCGCTCCCGTTAGCCCTTCTTCGGCTTCTTAACGCCGTACTTGGAACGGCTCACCCAACGTCCCTGATGCACTTTGCGACCGCCATCGTCCTGAAGGCTCGCGCTTCCGCCCATGTCACCGGTGGCATCGAGGACGCCACGAATCAAGTGATAGCGTACGCCGGGCAGGTCTTTGACGCGCCCCCCACGGATCATGACTTGGGAGTGCTCCTGCAGGTTATGGCCGATGCCCGGGATATAGGCCGTAACCTCCATCCCGTTCTTAAGCCTAACGCGGGCGACCTTGCGCAATGCCGAGTTCGGTTTCTTTGGCGTCAGTGTGAAGACACGTGTGCACGTTCCCGATGCCTGCGGGCACCCCTTGAGGGCCGGCGACTTCGTTTTCGTGACGCGTTTCTTGCGACACTTCCTTACGAGTTGATTAATCGTTGGCAACACTCTCTCCTAAGGCAAAATCAGCGCCTTGAGGCACAGACTTCCCCCTCAAGGCAACGGCGAGGGAGTTTAGCACACGGATGGCCCGGTGTCAAGCACTTTTTCGCGTGCGAGTCCAGAAGGTTATTAGCACCCATTCTCGCCGGACGGAAAGGAAACCCTATACTACATAACTAGACCGAGATGGATCTTGCGTTTGTTCGGCCGCCTTCGCCGACGCAACCTGCTACGTCTAAAGATATTAGAGCAAGAAGAGTGCAACGGACGGATCTCTATAGGTGGAAGAAGTATCAGGCACCACAGCGGAATGAAGTGAGCGGCGGCCCGAGCCCCTGACGGTGGGCGGACGCTTGAACAACGGAGGGCATCTTAGCTTCGCGCCGACTCAAGGTTGAGCAAATACCCGTGGGCAAACTGCGGCCGCGGGTGGACAACCCGCGCAGGAATGACGAGGCAGTGCGCGGTAATCATGCCCATCATCCCGGTGGCCGATTGGGAGGCGCAGTACGCCTCCTTCGTTGGAGAATTGGCGATGCGCGTCCCTCTCGAGCGGCTCACGCTGGGCGGGATCTGTAGCTACACGAATTCCCTGCGCCTGATGGAGCGGCGCCTGGGATCGGACAACGCCATCTCACGGCACCTCGTCGAGAGCTTGGCCGAGAATGACGGCCGGCTTCGGTATTCGCCCGCAATGCGCATCGGCGCCTACGACCTCATGATTGACGCAGCGCGCAGTGTACGGCCGGACCTCGAAGTGGCGCTGTGTCTTGAAGAACCGGAAGTCTGGCGGCGCATTCACGAGCGCTGGCGACTGGGCCGCTGCAATTGCATCCTGTAGGCGCGGTGCATCCGAGTCAACAGGGGAACGGGGAAGGAACGACAGATGACACGAAGCACATGGGACAAGTGCCTTTCCGACTTCAAGGAAAGTGAACGGCCAGAAACCGTACTGGTCATGGCCGGCCAATCCGAACTTGTGCGAATTGCACTCGCATGGATGCAGACCGAGGTCACGCGCGCGAAGCGGCTCACACTCAGGCAGGGGCGTTCCGAAGGGGATCTGTGGTCTTGGCTCTGGGAGAACGCGCGGTATGACCGCGCGGCGCTCTTGGGCCGCATCCCGAACGCAAGTCCGAAAACCGAACGGAACTTCGATGCGCTCATCGCAAACCAGGCTCTCTACCCGGACGGGACGCTCAACTCCTACGTGGGGCGATACTTGAAGGAACGCATCGTCAGACTCTTCGCACATCCGAGCCGAGGGCGGAAAAGAAGCGCCGGGTAAGCGCGGGCCTCACGTTCACTGCGGCAACGGCGGCATGCTACGGACGCTGAGATTCTCGGCCACGATGCGGCCGCGGTCGACGAAGCATCCCGCCTGCCCCTCGACGGGGTAGTCCGTTGTGCCGAGTACGAAGTAGGGCTTTCCTCCACAATAGACCTCAATGTATTCGGCCCGCAAAAACACTTCGACGTCCGTCTGGGCGCCCGGGTCCACATGGACGGTGTCCAGGGGCTTCAACTGAACCGAGGGGCGCCCGCCGACGCGGACCTCACAGAGCTGGATCACGCCGCGCGCTCTGTCGAGGCAGACCCCCAGCCCTCTGAGGCGACGTGCTGGGGCGCTTGGATCGACGGGGCTGAGCCGAAACAGCACGCCGCCGCGCACGGCGTTGCTGAGATCACAATGCGCCTGAACGGCGCCGTCGGTAAACGGTTTGGCAAAGGTCCATGCCGAGATGGCGGGCCCCGCGTCGCCCACCAGGCGTTCGCCGGACGATTCCCAGGAGCCTATAGGGATGCCCGTCGCGGCCGGAGCGACGGCGCCGGGAGACGCAGCGTTGATGACTCCATCGCCCAGCAGGGCGTCGAGGCCGTGCCAGCGCGCCACCGATAGGCGGCCATCCACGTCTTGGCAAAGGACCTTGGGCGCGGCGAAGGCTGGTCGATTACCGCAGATGTGGTGGTACAGGAGAGGGCCTTCGGCGTCGGCGAAAAGCGCTTTGCCTACGTAGCAGTCGAATCGATGATCGCCGGAGCCGATGAGCATGTTGTCATCGGGGGCTTGGTATTCGCCATACTTGCTTCGCGACACGAGGTAGTAAGTGCCGCCTGTTGCGATGCGGGACGCCGTGTTCACCCGCCCGCCGGCCGTGCTGAAGAGGATGTAGTGGTAGCCGTTCCACTCGAAGTACTGCGGTACCTCCATGTCCACATATCGCTCAGGCGAGGCTATAGGGGGCATGAGTTCCCAATCGATCAAATCGCGGGACACCGCTCGTGCGACACAGCCGTTGACACCCCTGGTCTTGCTCGGGTCGCCGGCACAGATGAACGCCTCGAATCCATCTTCACTCGGCACGAGGTAGGCGTCGCGCCAGGGAATAGTTGACTCGGCTGTCTCACCAGGCGTCTCCTCGTAGTGGGGGCCTTTTGGCACAAGCACGGGATTTCCGGGGCATTTCTCCCAGACGCGCAGGTCTTTGGAGAAAAGCAGGCCGATCCGTTGAACTCCCTTCTTCTCCCTATCCTCATCGCGCCGGATCGCGCCGTAAGTCATCGTGAAGCCGTCGGCGCATCGACAGACACTGCCCGTGAGTATCACGCCGGCATCCCAGGCCGTGGGATCTCTGACGTCTTCAAGGACAATGTCGTCCCAGTCTTCCCACGTGAGAAGATCGGTCGAGACCGCGTGGCAAACGCGGTCCCAGTGGTTCAGCCCCTCGGGCACAGTGAGCGTGAAGAGGTGATATCGACCAGCCTCCTCCAACATCCACGTATCCCACATTCGGCGGTTTGCGGGCGGGCGGTAAATCACGACATATCCTCCTTCAAAGACCAGCCACTGGACTTGCCGGGCAGTAGGTCGTGTGGGATCGTTCCGGTGTGCCGACGTTTTACCTCGAAGACAATGCCATGATACGCTGCTGAGACACAACTGGGAAAGGCGGTCTGCCGAAGCTCTCACAGCGGCGGCCACTATCGAGGGGAGATGCTTGGCCATGCGATATGCACGAGTTCTTTCGGCAATGCTGCTCCTATTGGGAGCGGCGGGCTGCCCGTGGACGGAACCGGCCCCGCGCCTCCCGCTTGTGGATCCGCCGGTGATGGACCTCGTTGTCGGAGACATGGGCCTTCAGACGGGGAAATCGGAGGCGAGTTGGGAGCTTGAGCAGCCGAAAGTGCTGGTTTACTTCGATGTGCTCAACGCAGCCCTTGAAGACTCCAGCGTTCAACCAGCGGCGGATCTGGTCCTGGGCATTCCCGAACCTGCCGAGGAGAAGGCCATTTCGGTGGGCAATCCGGTGGACGTCGAACTGAACGAAGGCGATCTCTACCTTGTCGATCAGTCGGCCAGACGTGTCTACATCTGGCGCGATTACCGCAGCCACAGCGATTATGATGAACCAGACGTCACGCTGCTCGCTAACGTATCCTCCTCCCAGGGGCCCTGGGAACTGTTCGTAGCCGAGGGCTGCCTCTTCGTGACGGACTTCTACCGCGGCCTTCTCATCTGGCAAAACGCCGCGACTATCGAGACGGACGACTTGCCCGATATAGCCATCGCACCCGACGCGGCCAGAAACATGCTTTCGGGGGTCGAACTGGATGAGAACGGCCACCTGTTCGTCTCCTGGCTCAGCGGCGGCATGGAGGTGTACTACGACTTCATGGACGAGTACCTCGCGGACGCGGCCATCGAGGCCGACGTGACGCTGTCGGGGCCTTCTTTCTCGAACATGACAGCGCCGATCTGGAAGGTACTCGTCGAGAACAACGTCCTATACGCCCACACGCATTCTTCGAGTTCGACTCTCTTCGTTTTCAGTCCTGCGGACGATCTATCAGACGAGCAGCTGCCGGACGCCGTGATCACGCCTGCTATCGGGAGGCTGACGCATCCCTTCTCCATGGCCGTCGCGGGGGATACGCTCTTCGTCGGGAACATGTTCAGCGACTATGTAGGCGTGTGCGGATTCCGCCCCGCGGACGCCCTCGAGACGGGGCAAGCGCCGACGCTGATGTTGGACTACTTCAATTCGGCCATGGGGCCTTGCTCGAATCTCTGCGTGCGGGAAAACATTCTCTTCGCCACATCATCGGCGCGGCCCGTCTGCGGCAAACAGTATTTCATGGAAGATATGAACCTGGGTGATATCCACATCTTCGGCCATGCCGATATGATTTGCGACGCAGATCAGGCCAACATCATCATCAAGGGCGGCATCGATTTCTTGGTGCCTCTCAGCATCGATGCGGCCCTCGCCCCAGAAGGATGAGTCCGGACGAGGTTGAGTGTTTCAAGCTCATGCGGACGGATGGCAATATCAGGAGGAAAAACAAGATGCTCGCTGTGTTTGGGATTGGTGCACTGGCGCTGCTTCTAATTGGCTTGGCCTCAGGCTGCGCGATTGCGGACGTGAGGCCGGGCGCCAAGGGAGTCCCGGCGCCGGACAACGATCCGATCTCCGTCTTGGATTTCCTTCCGAAAGGATACGTCACGGACGGGTCGGTGAGCTACGTGGCGGAACTTCAAAGCGCGCTCGATGCCGCGGGGCGCGCCGGGCGAACCGTCGTGTTTGCACCGATAACGTACCTGCTCGATCAAGCTGAGGGGCTGGAGGTCCACTCGAACACAACGCTCTCCATGTACGGCGCGCGGTTCGTGTTCGCCGAGAACCTCGACAGGGATGGCCACGCCTTCCACAGCAAGAATGTCCAGAATGTCCGCTTCCAAGGCGGCACAGTCATCGGCAAGCGCGAAAACTGGGATTGCGCCACCAACATCGCCGGCATACGCATCTTCGGCCGTTGCGCCGGCATCTATGTCCGCGACATGAGCTTCGAGGACTTGTCGAGCAATGCCATAGGCATGTTTGCCGACGCCGAGGGCACTCCCATCACGGACGTGCGCATCCACGATGTCATCACACGCCGGTGTTGTAATCAGTACACCGACTATCTCGAACCAGAGACGGGGCCCGCCAAAGGCAGCGACCGCCACGATCAGGGCAACATCGCCTTCTACTTCGTGAACGACTGGGTAGTGGATGGATGTCTGCTCGAAGGATCGCGCTCCGACGGCACGCACTTCTACCACTCCCACCAGGGGCGCTTCACCAACAACCGTGTCATCACCAGCAAGATGGGCGGGTACTTCGTCGAAGGATGCGATCAGGTGCTGGCCGCGAACAATCTCGTGTCGGGCAACGGATCGCGCGGAGTCACCATCGAACGGGATAGCCGGTTCTGCACATTGCAGGGCAACGTCGTTGAGTTCAGTGGCCGGGAAGGCCTGTGGGCGCCGGACATCATGGGCTGCACCATCAGCGGCAACATCTTCCGCGAAAACGGCCGAAAGGATGACGCCGAGCGGGACTCCGAGATCCGCATTGACAACATGGAGCGCTGGGAAACTCAGACGCGGGATCTCCAAGTTGTCAACAACATCTTCTACACCTCGGAACACCAGCACTCGGCAGTCCGTGTAACGGAGGGCGTCCGGCAGATCGTCATCCGCGGCAATTCCTTCCGCGGCCCTATCGAGAACGACTACATTGTCGTGGACAAGCCCAAAGAGGACGTGATCGTCAAGGACAACGACAACGGAGGATGACTTCTCGCCGCCTCCGGCGCCGGGACAGAACCACGGCCATGGCCATCATGACGAAACGGGAACGGGTGCTGCGCGCAGCCCGGTTCGAGGAAACGGATCGGGTGCCCGTATTCGATATCCTCCAGAACGAGACGATCATCGAGCATTACGCCGGCCAGAAGCTGACGCCGGAGAACGGGGATCACCTTGCGGGGGTGGCTGCCGGGGCCGTGCTGGACATGACTCGCTTCGTTGGCGGCCCGCAACGCACGGGTCGCGGGCAAACGGACGACGGGCTCGTGATGCAGATCGAGCCGTGGTCGGCATGGGTGATTGAGCGGCCCTTTGAAGACGTGGCCGGCTTCGCGGTATGGGTCGAGGAGCGTATCCGCGACGCAAACACCAAGGCTTACGGCCAGGCCCATGCCGAACTGCTGGGCCGGATGGTGGAACAGCAGTGGGCGGCCTTCGCCGAGGGGGATCCGACGGGCCGGCTCGATCCGGCGATGTATGTGCTCGAGAGCAGCGTCGGCCTCAATCCCATGTTCACCGGGCCGGGACTCGAGATGTTCACGCTGCTCGCGGCCGAGCGCCCGGGCCTCGTCGAGGAATGGCTCGAAGCGAATCACCGGGCCGAGCTGCGGCGCGTGGCGGCCATCGCCGACCCGCACTATGTCCCGATTGCCCTGGTGTTCGACGATATCGCCCATAAGACGGGCACCATCTTCCCGCCGGACTGGCTGCGCGACCTCTGGCTTCCGCGTCTCAAGCGACTCGTGGATGCCTGGCATGAGCACGACACGCTATGCCTATTTCATTCCGACGGCAACTTGTGGGACATCATGGATGACCTGGTCGCCGCGGGCATAGACGGGCTCAATCCGCTCGAAACCTTGGCGGGGATGACGGTTAAGGATGTCCGCGCGAAGTATCCAGGCCTGTTCCTGGCGGGAGGCATCGACGTGAGCCAGTTGCTGCCCTTCGGCACGCCGGACAAGGTACGAGACACCTGCCGTCAGGCCATCGCGGACACAGAGGCCAAGGGATACTTCCTCGGCTCCACAACGCTGCTTCACGCCGGTGTGCCTTTAGACAACGCCATCGCCATGTTCGATACGCCGGTGGAGTTGTCGCGCGAGCGGTATCAGCCCGCCGGGGCACACGGAGCCACCGAGCGGCAGGAAGTCTATCGCTGCGAAACCTGCGGCGGGATGGTGGTGGTCCTGCGGGGAGGTCCGGGAGAGCTGCGATGCTGCGAAGCCCCGATGGCTCTCGTCAAAGCGGCCGACATCGAGGCCGTGCCGGAAGCCTCCGACTTGCTCAATCCGCCGGCCATGGAACACAACCTGAACATGCCGGTGAAGACGGCCATGGCGTTCATTCAGAAGCGAATTGCGAACAAAACAACGTACTTCGGGGTGAAAACCCTCAAGAATCCACTCGATTTCTGGGTGTATCGGGAGATTATCGTCGAGGTCCAGCCGGATGTCATCGTGGAGGTGGGAACGGCTTACGGCGGCGGCGCGCTCGCCATGGCGCACATTCTCGACCACCTGGGCAAGGGGCGGATCATCGGCCTGGACCACCAGCATGAAACCGTGCCGGCCTTCGTGAAAGAGCACCCCCGGATCACGCTTTTCAGCGGCGAAGCCTGCCAATCCTTCCCGAAGGTGCAGGCGGCCATCCAGTCCGGCGAAACCGTGCTCGTGATCGAGGACAGCTCGCATTCGTACGAGAACACGCTCGCTGTCCTGCAAACCTATGGCCCACTCGTGACGCTGGGCAGCTACCTCATCATCGAGGACTCGAATTGCCACCACGGCGTGGACATCGGCCCCTGCCCAGGGCCCTACGAGGCGGTTGAGCAGTTCCTGCGCGAAACGGACGACTTCGAGGTGGATCGCTCGCGCGAGTCCTTCTTCATCACGTGGAATCCGCGAGGCTACCTCAAACGCGTCCGCGGCTGAGGGCAAGCATCCTTACGCCTGATGCGTTTTCCTCACGGCGCGGACGATGCCGGCCGTTTCGGCGTAGCAGCGCTTGCCGAAGGGCATGATGAGGTAAAGGCCGCGAGCATCGCGCGCGATGTCCACGGCCAGTTGCGCCGCCTGCTCCAATCCGAACCGGCGTTGATCCTCGGCGGAGGAATACTGCGCGAAGGCCGCGACGATCTCGTCGGGCACGATGATGCCGGGGATGCGCCCCCCCGCCAGGAATTCCGCGTTGCGCCGGCTCACCAGAGGCATCAGTCCCGGGAAGAAGCGGATGGGGAGTTCGGCCACGGCATCGCGCAGCCGCTGATAGTCGTCGAGGGTGAACACGGGCTGCGAAAAGATGAACTCGGCGCCGGCATCCACCTTCTTCTCGAGCCACCTCACCTGGGCGGGTGTGCCTTGTCCGACGGCGCACCCGGCGCAGAAATCGGGCGGGTCGGCGACTTCCTCGCCGTTGATGATCGTCCCCTCCCGAAGCCGCCCGATGAGCCGGAGAAGCTCGACTGAACTCCTCAGGTCGCCGACGCGGTGGGCCAGGTTGCCGAGATGTCCCATGGACGGGGCGTCGCCGGTGATGGCCAGCAGGCCGCGCAGTCCGAGGTCCCACGACCCGATAAGGAGCGAGTGGAGCTTCATAAGATTCGCTTGCGTAACGGACGTGTGGGCAATGGCCGGCAAGGCCAGGGTTTCCTGAAGCCTCGCGGCCGTTACCATGGCGTCGCGGCCGACCGTCGCGCCTGGATTGTCGGGCACATCGAACATGTCCGCCCCGGCCTCGGCGATCTCTGAGGCGCCCTTAACAATCGCCTCGACGGGCCGCATTCGATCGGCCCGTATCTCGACGCTGATGACAAAGCGAGACGAGCGGATAAGGTCGCGGACGGGATTCGGCCGCACCCCTTCCGCTTCGGGAACACGCGAGACGCTTGGGGCGGGGGCCTCGATGCGTTGGCGGGGCACGACGGGCCGCCCGCCCAAGGCCTGCGCCAAGCGGCGGACGTGCTCCGGCGTGGTGCCGCAACAGCCGCCAACGACTGCCACGCCGACGGCGGCCAGCCGGGCGCCCACGTCGGCGAGTTCGTCCGGCGTGAACTCATACGTCACCAGGCCGCGCTCGATGCGCGGATGGCCGGCGTTCGGTGAGGCCGTGACGGGAAGGTTGGTATGGGCCGCGATGTACGACGCCACCGGGACAATGTCGTCTGGGTGCCGGCAGTTCGTCCCCACGGCCGCGGCGCCCGCCCGGTGGGCCTCGGACAAGAGCGCGTCGATGCGCTCCCATTTTCTCGGCCCGCCGCCGGTGTTGCCGACCTGGAACACAATGGGCAGCCCCGTCCCGGCGGCCGCTTCGAGCGCGGCGCGCGCCTCGCGCAGATCCTCGAAGGTTTCCAGCAACAAGGCGTCGGCGCCCGCCAAATGGGCGCATTGCTCGCGATAGAACCGCAGCAACTCGTCATCCTGGAAATCGTCCAGCCGCAGGCCCCAGCCTCAGCGGGCCGACGGAGGCCCATACCATGCACGCCCCATCGGCCGCCTCGCGTGCCAAGGCGACCCCGGCGCGATTCACTTCACCGCAGAGGTCGCTGACGCCGGCATCCTCAAGAGCGACAGGATGGGCCGCAAAGGTATTCGCCACAAGGATTTGCGACCCCGCCTCCCGGTACGCAACGTGGAGTTCCTTCACGACCTCAGGTTGCCGAAGGTTGAGGAGTTCAACGGGCTCATCCGTTGCGCCGCCTCTCCGGCGCAGGCACGTCCCGACGGCCCCGCTTCCGATCAGGACGGTTTGGCCCAGGTCATATTCCGAGAAAACACCCATCGCGCACTTCTCCCAGTGATATGACTCACTCTGATGGCGTCTTGTTCTTGCCTCGAAAGACAGGGCGAAAAGCAGGGACAGACACGTCGTCGCTTCGCTCCGCTTGCGTCAGTCCCCGTTCTTCGCTTCCTCCTGACGCTTCTTCATCTGCAGATAAGCGCCGTCATCTATGAGTCAGAACACCAACTTAACACCGAATGATGAACCATCCTCAAGAAAAGGACAGCCCGACACGAAAGGTAGCACCCTCAATCAGGCCTTTCAAGGAAGGTGGCCGGATTGCCAATTGCGCCGCGCGTCAAGTCATTTGGGGCAAAGGCACTAGCGAAACGAGCGCCCGTTCCCTAGCGCTCGAAGCCGGGGCTACAGGGACTTGGACGAGGCCTGCTGCGCCTCCGCCGCGGCGTTCTTTGCGGTGAGGTTCATGAAATATGGCGCACAGGCTTTCCGCCCGCCCGGCATCGACCACAGCAGATATGCCCACCAGGGAACCCCGAGCGCAAGACACGATATCCAGCAGACAAGTAGGACGCGGCGGTATTCCGCCGCCGTTGCCATGGGCTCGTTCTCGGTGGCGAGCATCCAGCCCGCGACAGGTATGCCGACACTGAGCAGATTGTATAGCAGATGACACGCGATGGGAATAACCAGCGTTCGGGCCCGCACGTACAAGGCGGCGCACGCCGAACCCGCCACCAGGGCCGCCAGAGGCCCAAGAGGAGGCTCATGGTAGGAAGCAAACAGAAACGTGGTGAGCAGTGTAGCTGACGTGAGTCCGAGTCTCGCGCTCCAGTGTGCAAGTAGAACCCCGCGAAAGAGAAGCTCCTCGAGGAACGGCGCCACGGCGATCACGTAGACACCGAGCACGATGGGGTAAGGAGCGACGCCTTTCCACACTAACTGGCTTACAGTGAAGCGGCCCTCGACAGATGCCGGAGTCGACGCCGAAAGAAGGTAGAATACGAGGGTGTTAATGCCCTTCACAGCGAATAGCGTGGAGCCGGCGGTGAGGATTGCGAAGAGCCACATTCTTCTCGTGGGTCGCGGGCCGATGATAAGGCGCAAGTCCTCCCGAGAAAGGCCTGAGTCGCACAGCAACCAGAGACAAGGGGGGCCCGCAGTACACAAGATGGCGATTAGATTGAATATATCCGGATAATCGTACCTGGTTTCGACGGCACTGAGGCCCACCACCAGCATGTGGATGCTCCAGAGCAAGATCACTCCGCCCGCTTCCCACATGAACAGCTTGGCGATGGCGTGTTTCTTGAGCGGGCTGGTGCAACCGGGTGCGATATTCCTGCGAATCGCTTCGCGAAGCCAACGGGCGATGTTCATCCAGGCCTCCAGGCGGCGGAATTGTGTCTACTCAGCCAAGCACGGCAGCGCCTGTGCGGCGCGGGCAGGACATTGAGCGCTTGCCCTGCCGCGCTACTCGGGTGCCCCCCGTTCACCGCCTGAGCCTGGCTTCTCTTCTGAAACAGGCGTCCAGGCCCCGTCTTTGAAGGCCAACTCCACCTCTTGCCCATCCAGCAGGATAGTGGCACTTTTCAGCCAGTTCTCGCCCACCTTGGCCGTGTCGAACCACCGTCCCTCAAAAAACAGGTGCATTTGGTCAGATTCGTATTCGTACTTCAGCTCCCATTGCCCATCCATATTGAGATCATCGTATCGCCACGCGTCAGAGCCGTGGCTGTCTCGGAGTCTCACGGACCACGTGTCCGGATTTCCATCTTCATCGCGGTCCTGTAGGAGAAACATAGCGTCCTTGTGTTCGCCTGTCCAGCCCCTTGTGCTGAAGAACAAACCATCGGGAGTCCGGTCGTCGTTCAGATCATAAAGGAAGCAACAACAGGCCACGTGACTGTCGAACCCCAGCTTCTGCGCCCATGCCCTCAGCATGGCCACTTCGCAATTTCCGTCCTTGTTTTCATCAATGAACGTCTCTTCAGCGAACCTTCGTCCCTCTGAATCTGACCTATCCGCCAGATCCGTCCATCCCCCACTCGACGAGGCCGCCCCTACCCCAAGGACGCGCCGAGTGACAAGATGGCTCGCGGCGGCACTGACAGAGGCGATGAGGATCGCTGAAGCCACAAGCTTGATCCAGTGTACTTTCACAATCTTCCCCCCTCGGGCTGCCGGACAACGGCATTATGGCGCAGGCCTTTCCGCCATGCAAGACACCGAGACATGTGCTATGCCGCTATGTAGGCCACTTGTACCAGCACCTTCCGGAGACTCTTCCCTGTTCCGCGCGGCCTATCCTCCCGGCGGGGCTATGCCGAGACGGGGGCACGTAATGTATAATCCCACTGACTAAGCGGGCGGCTTGACATCGAAGGCACTCTTTGGCGCCGGACATAGAAACACCCGCAGGACAACGGGCCGCACAGGAATCGGTGGGCGGCCTCGTGCCGGGACATACGCTGCATCAGGAAGGCTCACATGCCCTTAGCAGAAGAACTTGCGCGAAGAGGCAATTGGCTATTCCGCTGGCGGAGCTATCTGCCGCTGGCCATGCTGGGAGTCGTGCTCCTCGCCATGCGGGAATTCACGTTTCCCGCGGGAAGCGAACTACTCGATGATCTGTGGGAGATCGTCTGCCTCACCATCGCGTTCCTAGGTTTGACGGTTCGCGTACTTACCGTGGGCCGCGTGCCGGGACGAACCTCCGGCCGCAATACCGAGGAGCAGATCGCGGACGAACTCAACACGACGGGCATTTACTCCCTCATGCGCAATCCGCTGTACCTCGGGAATTTCGTTATCGGACTGGGCATCTCCCTGTTTGTGCGGACGTGGTGGGTGACACTCATCTACATGCTGGCGTTCTGGCTCTATTACGAACGCATCATCCTCGCGGAAGAAGCCTATCTTCGCGGGAAGTTCGGCGAGGAGTACCTTCGATGGGCGGAAAAGACCCCCGTCTTCTTCCCGCGGTTCGCCAACTGGCAACCATCTTCCATGGCCTTCTCCGTCAGAACCGTCCTCAAGCGCGAGTACTCCGGCTTCTTCGGCATCATCGCGACGTTCACTTTCCTGGAGGTGGTGGGCGACCTCTTCGTGCTGGGCAGGTTCGAACTCGATCCCATGTGGGTGTGCATTTTCACCGTGGGCCTCTGCGTGTATCTGACGCTGAGGACGATGAAGAAGCGCGGCATGCTGTCCGTTGAAGGCCGATAGCGCGGCGTCGATACCTTTTGGCTCAGTACTTCTTGCGAAACTCCCCGTACCTCACCTTGAATCCCTCTTTGCCGAGAACGACTTCTGCTTCGCCTTCAGGTAATGCCATCGTTACCTTGGCCCGTCCCATCATCGTGCGCTCGACATCGGCCTCCACCTGCTCCTGATCGACCTCGATGAGAGTAATGAACTCCCGATGCGGCGCGCACGCCTGGGCGTCGGCCGCGAGGTGCCACTCGCCGAGGTCCCAGCCAGTCCATGTGGCAGGGGGCGGCTCATAGACGTCGTTCTGGGTTAGCACCAACTCGCCGGGCTCAAGGAAGCGGACGCTCACCCGGCCCGCGTCGCCCGTCCAGGAGGCTGCATTCTCGCCAAGTTCAAACCGTCCGGGGGCGTGAAGCGTCCATTGGAAGGTTGCGGGCTCGGGAGCATCGAGCAGATCGTGAATCAAGACGACGTGCGGCTTGAGGAACACGATGCGGCGCGTCCAGCGCTCAAGGTTCTCGTAGGACGCCGCCGCCTCGCCGACGGCCACATCGACAGTGGGCGAGGTATCGAACAACCTGATCTCCCCCGTGGCCGCGGCACTGTGCTTGATCTGCCCTTGGCCGTTCACGAGGATGGCGTTGTCCGAGCGGCTATGCCACATCCACTCGGTATGATGCGGGCTGCCGTGGATATCCCGCCGTCCTGACGAACACAGCGCGCGCTGTCCGCCGATGTTGAGTACGAAGGCATTGTTCGCGTTGAAGCCGTGGCTCTGCCGGCCGAAGGGGCTGCTCTTCATGAGCACCTGTACATTCTCCTTGCCGTCGAGCAGGTTGGTGTTCATGACGGCGAGGCCATTGCCTTGGAAGCAGGCCGACGAGGGAAGTGCGGCGGGAGGTTCGGCTTCGAGGCCGCTTGCGCGGGCCGCGTAAAGGAAGCCGATGTAGCCGCCGGGCAGTTCGGCGCCGTTGGCCTCCGCATACCATTGCCAATGCGGATTCCGGGCGTTCGCGGCAAGCGTCGCCATGAGCGGCGCAATCCGCGCCGAAGTGACACGCGCGGCTTGATCGCCGAATCCGCCCGTCTCGGAGCCGGGCGGCAGCACGTACATCCCGTAGTATCCCGTCCGCCGGAAGAACGAGCGTTCGAAGACATCGATGCCAAAGGCGGCCCTGGCGACGTAGGCCCAATACATGAACCGCCCGATGTAGCTGCTCCAATATCCGGTGCCCTCGTGCCAGCCGCCGTCCGCGTCTCCCCAGACGGGATAGGCCGTGTAGAAGACAGTCATGGCGTAGTCGAGCCACTCACCGGCCTCGGGGATCTCTCCGTGGAAAGCAATGGCCAATTCGCCCAGGAAGTGCCAGGCGCGGTTTGAGTGGCTGGAGTAGGGCCGCCAGAGGTGGTGGTGTCCGTGGAGGTGCTCGAATGCCTGGCGGCCACGCTCGCGCATCACTTCGACGAGCACCGCCCGATCTTCATCGCTGAACACAGGATAGGCCCACGAGTACGCCCGCGAGGCCATGTATAAGGCCGGCATCGCGGCTTCATCATTGTACTGGTAGTTCGTCGCACCGTTTGGATCCCACGCCGCGAAGGCGAGCAGGAGGTCGCGCGCGGCGTCGCCGTACTCCACCTCGTCCGTGATTCGATACACGAAGGCCAAGGTCGCCGCCGCATCCACGACGGCGATCATCCGCCTGCGATTGCCCCACCAGATCTCCCGCCACTCGCCGCTCTTGCGCACCATACCCTCGGGGTATTTGGGCGGCTCGGTCGTGTCCGGCGGCTCGTCAATCAATCCATCGGCCTTAGCGAGGAGAGTCTCCCAACGCTCGTGAAGGGCGCCGTGCGCAAGCTCCTTCAGACACGGGATGTCCTCCGGCCGGAAGAAGAGGCGAGGGTGCGACTCAGGCATTCTTTGAAGCAGATCCGCCACCTCAGGCTGCGGAAGCGCGGCGGCATCCGCGGGGATTTGAAACCGGCGGACATGGCTCCAGGGGGAGCTCTGCCCGGCAGCGTCGACGGCCGCATATCGCCAGACATAGGCGCCCGGCTCGAGAACAACGGGCGGGCAGTGGGCCGGCCACGGGATATCGCTCTTCTCGTACACGAGCTTCTTGAAGCCATGTCCCTTGCCGATCTGGAGCACATAGCTCTCCGCCCCTTCGCACGGCCGCCACGAGAACGCCGGCGGCGTCCGCTCGGCGACGGCCCCGTCCGCGGGCCGGTAGTCCCACTCCTTTACATCCGCGGGAGATTCATCCAGGCTCATCCCAAAAACCGATACTATGCAGTAGCCGACTGAGAACAGAAGGCTCATTCGATGCTCCTTTCGCTGTGTCCAGGCCATTTTACACGAGTCGGCTTGACTCCTCCACGGTGCGCGGGTAGCATCATGGCCACTTCGGAGGCGCATTGTGGACATCCTGACTTGTCAGCTAACCCCTTTCATGGCCAACTGTTTCGTCATCCGGGATCATGGGGAGGCCATCGTGATCGATCCGGGCGCCGCGCCGCCCGAACTCCTTCGGGAAGTCCGGGACTGCCGCGTGCGGATGATCGTCAACACGCACGGCCATTGCGATCATTGCGGCGGGAACGGCGCCATGATCGAGGCTACGGGGGCCGACCTGGCCTGCCATCGGGATGATCTCGAGCTACTCCGGGCCATTGAGGCCCAAGGGGCCATGTTCGGCGTTCCGTTCCCGCCCTCTCCGGAGCCCTCCCGGTTCCTTGCCGCAGGAGATGCCGTCACCGTGGGCGGTACGACACTCGATATCCGTCATGTACCGGGCCATTCCCCAGGCCACATCGCCCTCGTAGGCGATGGCCTTGTCTTCGTGGGAGACGTGCTCTTCGCGGGCTCTATCGGCCGAACCGACTTGCCGGGCGGCGACCACAACCAACTGCTGCGTTCCATCGCAACGGAACTCCTTACACTCCCAGATGATACTGCGGTGTACAGCGGCCACGGCCCCGTCACAACCATCGGGGAGGAGCGGGAGTCCAATCCCTACTTGGTGGGCTTATGCACGCCCTGATTCTCCTGATAGGACTTGCCGCAGCCCAAGTCGAGTTGCACCTCGCGCCCGACCAACCTATCCCGATGGTGTACAGCGGCGAGCCGCTTGTGATCGAGTTCGCCTCGCCGGAGCAAGTCACCATTGCCGTCAAGGCCGATATCCGGCACGAGTTTGGCGACGTCATTCGCGCCGACCTTGGGCGATTTACCTTACGTCCAGGCGGAGTCTACTGGCACGCCATTGAGGACCTCGCGGAGGCGTGCGGGCGCTACACCGCTCACTTCCAAGTGGAAGCCCGCGGAGAAACGACCTCCCATGACGCCTCATTTGTGCGCATCGACCGGCCCCTCGGTTTGAAGCCTCTCGACGTGTCCGTCAAGATCGGCACGGCAGACAAGGCGGATCTGATTGCGCTGGCCAACATCCCGGTGGGCTACGCCCAGCTCGATGCTTCGCGGCCCGGCTTTCGCAGAACCGTCGCGGACTTGGCCACGGCCGGTATAAGAACCGCCGCCCTGTTCTATGCGGCCCCGGGGAGCGATGCCGCCGCGGGGGCCGAGGCCCTCGCGCGGGACATCGGCAACCAGGTCTTCCTGTGGGAGATTGACCTGGGCGGCGAGGCGCCTTCCCTGGGAGATATTTCCGGCGCGCTTCGGCGCGGCGGCAGCAGGGCGCCCGTGGGACTCTGCGTGGACGGCCCGGATGCCGCGAGCGCATTTCTGGCGCGGGGCGCGGGCCGCTTCGCGGATCGCCTCGTATGCCGAGGGGACCTTTCGCCGGCCGATATCGCGGCCGTACGCGAAGCCGTTGAGCAGGCGGGCTATGAGAACTTGCCTATTATCTTGGATGCCAACGCCCTCCCGGAAGAAGGCCAAGTCGGAGGGGCAGTCGTAGGCCACCTCATCGAGAACCGGGCGGCAGGGGCCGTGCACACGGTGGTGGATGGGACGCTGTTATTCTCAAACGAGGCCTTTGGCGACGCTTATGCCCTCGTGAGCGGACTTACCCACCGTCTGCAAGACGCGCGGTATGTCGGCCGGATTGGCGCGGATTCGGAGACGCGTCTTCATGCGTTCTGTGCGCAAGATGAATGGCTTGCCGTGGCGTGGACAACCGGTGAGCCTGTCGACGCCGCGCTCCCGGCCGCCGGCGCTACTGACCTCGTGCTAACCGACGCGCTTAACAACCGCCTCGCAGCCCCCGTCTTGGAACACGGGGCGCTCACGCTGCACCTGACAGGCACGCCCGTTTGCCTTTCCGGCCGCGGCGGCGCCATCCTTGAGCAGGCCGCTCTCGGTGAAATGCGGAGAGAGGCCCACGCGCTACTGGATGAGAAGCGTCTCCTGGAGCAAATCCCGCCGGAACTGGCGTCCTTCGTCCATAATCTCTCGGGCGATGACGCCGCCCCCCCTGAACGGCGCCATTTCTTCGCCCTCCTTCGGATGTTCCCCGAAGTGGAGCAGGAGTGGCACAGCGGCACGATTCCGCGAGCCGTTGCGGCGCCTGTCCTAGCTTGCATGGCCCGCTTGTCACGGGACCTCTGCGTACTCGAGCAAGAGCGCGGCGAGCCATTCCACGCGCCGCTTAACGACACCTTGCAGAAGTCGGCTGAATACCGAGCCGCTTATCTGACAGGTTCTGGGGCCGCCTCCGGCGCGCGGGAACGAGGCGACTGGCTCATGGCGGAGGTGAGCCGGCTCATTGCTGAGGCACAGCGGCTAGACACGTCGGGGCGCGCCATCGAGGCGGCCGCCGTTGCCGCCTTGGCCGAGTGGCGGGCGCGCGCCCTCGAGTATGCGGCCGAGGCCAAGCCGCTGTCCGAGCCCGAGCCGCCTGGAGCGGCCATACCGGAACCGGAAGCGGAGAACAAAGAGTAGTCCTTGCATCGCCGGGGATTTGGCCAAAGGTTCCCGCAGATGTCGAAATGTATTATCCTTAAGGCACTCGGCCGGGAGGAGCGTATTTCTGCGCGTTCGCTTCCGCGAGCAAGTACATTGCCGAGAGCAGGAGCGGCCCGCTGGCCTAAAAGCAGTGTTCGGAAGAGGATCTGATACTCGGAGGGGTGGACGGCTATGAAGAAGATTGGCGTGCTGACAAGCGGCGGCGATTCCCCAGGCATGAACGCGGCCATCAGGGCGGTTGTGCGCACCGCGATCTATCACGGACTCGAAGTATTCGGAATCGAGCGCGGCTATCAGGGCCTCATTGAAGGTGTGATCCAGCCCATGGGAGCGCGGTCGGTGAGCGGCATCATCAACCGCGGCGGGACGATCCTCCGGAGTGCCCGATGCAAGGCATGGTACGAGCCGGAGGGACGCGTGCAAGGCGCCAAGCATCTCGCCGAATTGGGCATCGAGGGCCTCGTGGTTATTGGCGGTGACGGCTCGTACCGTGGCGCCCTTGCGCTGCACGAGGAGCACGGAATCAAGTGTATCGGCGTGCCCGGAACCATCGATAACGACATCGGCGGAACGAACTTTACCATCGGCTACGATACCGCCCTCAATACCGCCCTCGATGCGATTGATCGTATCCGCGATACCGCACAGTCGCACGACCGCCTCTTTTTCATCGAGGTGATGGGGCGGCATAGCGGCTACCTGGCCATGATGAGCGGCATCGCCGGCGGGGCCGAGGTCATCTTGGTGCCTGAGGAGCCAACCGACGTGCCGAAGCTCGCGGACGACTTGGCGAAGGCACGCGCCAAGGGCAAGACATCGAGCATCGTCGTCGTGGCGGAAGGGGACGACGCGGGGAGTGCCATCGAAGTTGCTAAGAAAGTTGGCGATCTGACTGACGTCCCTGAGTTCAAGGACTCGCGCGTGGTCGTTATCGGCCATCTGCAACGCGGCGGCAGTCCGACGGCTTTTGATCGCATTCTGGCCAGCCGGCTTGCACTGCGGGCGGTTGAGGCCCTCCTCGAAGGTGAAACAGGCAAGATGGCAGGTATCAGCTCCAATGCGGTCGTGCTTCGGCCGCTGTCGGAGGCCTGGGAATGCCGGACGCGCTTCGACCCGTCCTTTCTACGGGTGGCGCACATCCTGTCAACTTGACGATGACAGCACGCTGAGAACCAGCACAATTCAGGCACAAGATGGCAGCAGACAAGCTGAATATCCTTTGCTTTGTTACCGATCAGATGCGCGCGGATCACGTCGCGGCCTACGGCAATTCGGATATTCAAACGCCGCATCTCGATCGGCTGGCGCGTGAAGGCATTCGATTTGAGGAATCCTTCGTCGCCAATCCGGTGTGCATGCCTAACCGGGCGTCGCTCTTCACGGGCAGGTATCCGAAGGCCCATGGCGTCCGCGAGAACGGCAACACCCTCGCGCCGACGGAAGAGGTCCTGCCGGACATCCTCCGCCGCGCGGGCTATGTGACGGCCTCGTTTGGGAAGATTCATCTCGCGCCCTATGGAATGAACGAGACGCGGGCCACGAATGAGCATGAGTTGTTCGAGAGCCGCAAATGGTGGGCCGAGGGCAATGAGCCCCCCGCGCCTTACTACGGCTTTGAGCATCTGTACCTGACTCTCGGACATGGGCCGTACTGCTCAGGCCACTACCAACGCGACCTCGACCGCGATCACCCGGGCATGCACGCGAGACTAAGCCGAAATCACGCGTTGAGCCCCCCGACAGGTACGCGCGAGTCATGGAAGGCCGCCATCCCCGAGGAGTTCCATTACAATACGGCCATTGCGGATCGGGCCATCGAGTTTTTGTACGCCCGCGAACGCACTCGCCCCTTTTTCGCATGGTGTTCCTTTCCCGACCCCCATCATCCCTATTCACCTCCGCGGCCGTATTGCGATCACTACGATCCTGAAGCGCTGCGCTTCGCCCCGGCGCGCCGCGATGGCGAATGGGACCGTTTGCCGCCGTATTTCCGCGACTGCTACGAGGGGAAAATACGCGTCGGCGGACTCGAGGGCGGCACGGACAACATTACGGAGAGCCAATACCGCGAAATCCTCGCTCACACGTATGGGATGATCTCCATGGTGGACCACAACATCGGGCGGGTGCTCAAGGTCCTTGAAGAGACAGGCGACCTTGAGCGAACGGCTATTGTGTTTCTGAGCGATCACGCCGACCTGATGGGAGATCATCACCTAATCAACAAAGGGCCATTCCTGTTTCGCGGCCTCGTGCGTGTACCTACGATCTGGCGTCTGCCCGGTGCGGCTAAGACTGGGCGTGCATCCTCGGCACTGGTGTCGGCTGTGGACTTCTGTCCCACCGTACTCGATCTCGCCGGCGTCCAAGCTCCCGAGGGCGTGCAGGGCCGCTCGTACAGAGGCCTCCTGGCCGGCGACGCAGTGAGCCACCGGGACGCCGTGTATATCGAGTATGACGAGACGTATATCAAAGACCGACTCCGCCAGATCCGGACGGCGGATTGGGCTCTTACGTACTATGCCAACAGCGACTACGGCCTGCTTTACGATCTGCAGCGCGATCCCGGTGAATTGCAGAATCGCTGGGATGACCCTGCCTGCCGTGATGTAAAGGCCAATCTTCTGGCGGCTCTGCTGCGCCACACGAGCGCGGCCGATGACTGGCTCCCCCCCAAGCTCTGCCACGCGTAGCCGTCGAGCACTTCCATCGAGTGGGAAACAAGATCCACCCATAGAGAAAAGGAGCATGAGAAGTAATGCCGAGAAGTAACCTGGTGCGAATGGCGCATGAAGCGTACGAAGAGAAACGACGCATTGTGGCGCCTCTGATGGGCTTTCCCGGTGTGCGTGCCATTGGAAGCAATATCAAGACGGCGCAGCAGAACTACGGCGAGCACTACAAGGCCATCCGGAAACTTGCTCATCTCTATCACCCGGATCTGATCTTCCCGCTGATGGACCTCTCCGTGGAAGCCAATGCTATGGGGCGATATACGTTGTTCCCGAAGGACGAGTCCGCCACCGTCCCAAAGGACACTTTTCATATGGACGAACTCGAGCAATTGCGTGAGATCAATATCAGCTTCGACGGCCGCCTGAACGGCTATGTCGAAACGATGCGACTCATGGATATCGGCCTCCCGGCAGACATGCTCCGCGGGGCCTACGTCACCGGGCCGTACTCGTTGGCCGCCCTTATCCTTGGCTCGGACGCCGCCGCCATAGCCACGATCATGGAGCCGGACACGTTCACAACCCTCGTCGAATTCGCCGCTGAACGCATCCACGAGTACGTACGGCTACTGATTGCGGCGGGCGCCCAGGTGGTCTGTGTGCTCGAGCCCAGCGCCGTCATGCTTGGGCCGGATCAATTCGAGCAGTTCTCCGCCTCATTCGTGCGCCACATCACCACCAGTTGCCGGTACAGCGGCATCGATGTCATCTACCACACCTGCGGCAACACCATGCGCATCGTGGACAAGATGATTGGTACGGGGGTCTCGGGAGTGAGTCTGGACAGCGCCGACGCAGGTGTCGACCTGCCGGCAGTGGCTGAGAATCTGTCGGAGGAGGTTACCGTGATAGGCAATATCAATCCGGCAACCACCATGCTGCGCGGCACGCCTGAAGCCGTGGAGCGGGAGACGCTGGCCCTCCTGCATTCCATGGATCGTTTCCCGAACTTCATCCTGAGCACGGGATGCGATCTGCCGGGCGAGACGCCTCTTGATAACATCCGCGCCCTGATGAATACGGCGCGCGCCTATCAGGTGAGTTCCTGACGAGGCGAGAAGGGACCAACGCCGGAACTACTTCAGGCCAAGAACATCCTGCATATCGTACAGGCCGGGCTGCGCCCCGGTGGCGAATCGGGCCGCCACAAAAGCGCCTCGCACGAAATTGTCTCGACTGTGGGCCTTATGAATGAGTTCGACGCGTTCCCCTTGGCCAATGAAACTCACCGTGTGCTCGCCGACCACGTCTCCCCCGCGAACCGCATGCATCCCAATCTGACGCGGCGGGCGTTTGCCCACCATTCCCTCGCGCCCATGAACCGTGTCGGCAGCGTAGTCGAGGCCGAGGGCCTGCGCCGCGCGCTCCGCGAGTCGTACAGCCGTCCCGCTGGGACTATCCTGCTTCTGGTTGTGGTGGATTTCCACGATTTCCACGTTGTAGTCCAGGCCAAGAATCGCCGCGACCTCACTCGTAAGCTTGAATAGAAGGTTGACACCCACACTCATGTTCGGCGCGAACACAATGGGGACTTTCCGCGCCAGCACCGCAAGTTCCTTCTGGTGGGCATCCGTCAGGCCGGTAGTGCCCACCACGCACGCCTTGCCGGCTTCAGCCGCGAGGCTCACATTGCCGACGCAGGCGTCAGCCACGGTGAAGTCGATGAGCACGTCGGACTTGGCAACCTCGGCGGCGGGATCGTTCCCCACGGTAAACGAACCGGATGCGCCGTCGATGGCCAGTGCCGTACCGGCCAGGCCCGACGCGTCAAACAGGCCGCCTATCTCGATACCTTCGGTGCTGGAAGCCAACGCCAGAATTCGCCGTCCCATACGGCCACACGCACCCGCTACGCATATCTTCATGATTCTTGCTCCGGAAGTCACCACGCCACGCCAAACGCCTTTACACCAGTCCAAGTTTTGCAATAACAGGTTCGAGTTTTGAAAACATCTGCGGCTGCATCGTCGTCAACGGCAACCGGAGAATGTTCTCGATCAAGCCCATCTTCGCGAGCGTGGCCTTCACCGGCATAGGATTCGTTTCCAGGAACAAGGCCTTAAACAAAGGCATCAACTCGTAGTGCAGTTTCCTCGCCCTGTCCAAATCGCCCTGCTCGAAGGCCGCGCACATTCTCGCCACCTTGGCCGGCGCCACATTTGCCGCAACGGAGATTACGCCCGTGGCGCCGACGGCCATCATCGGCAGCGTCAGGCTGTCGTCGCCCGAGATCACGGCGATCTCACAAAGACTGAGAATCTGCGACACCTGATCCACGCTTCCACAGGCCTCCTTGACGGCCACAATGTTGTCCACTTGGCTCAATCCTGCAATCGTTTCCGGCGCTATCTTTGTGCCCGTGCGTCCCGGCACGTTATACAGAACGATGGGGATATCCACGGCATTGGCAATTGTTGTGTAATGAGCGATCTGCCCGGCAGCCGTTGGTTTGTTGTAGTAGGGCGTTATCAGAAGCGCTCCGTCGGCGCCGACTTCCTTCGCGTACCGCGTCAGCGTTAGGGCCTCTTTCGTATTGTTCGACCCTGTCCCGGCAATGACGGGCTTCCTGCCCGCAACCCGCTCCGTCACGAAGCGGATACAGGCCTTCTGCTCATCATGGGACAAAGTGGCCGCCTCGCCGGTGCAGCCGCAGGGGACGATGCCGTCGGTGCCTTGCTCGATGTGAAAATCGATTAGTCTGCCGTAGGCGTCATAGTCCACATCCGAATTAGCCTTAAACGGCGTGACAACCGCTACGATGGATCCACGAAACATGCCCAATCTCCTCGTTTCCTCAGTGTTCCGGCCACGCGGCCGGCCTGCGCTTCCATGCCCCGCTTAGAAGGGCACGTCGTCGTCCGAGACGTACTCCTCGCCATAGTCCGGAGCCGATTCGTGCACCTGCGCCGAAGGCGCGAACTTGCTCGCATCGTCGACGAGGTCCCCAAATCGCTGTGTATTCCTGTCAAAGAAAAGATCTACCTCTCCCGTAGGCCCGTTGCGCTGTTTCGCCACGTGAAGCTTGATGAGATTGCGGTTTTCCTCGTCCCGCGGCCGGGAAAGCATCAGAACCACGTCCGCATCCTGCTCGATGGCGCCCGACTCCCGCAGGTGGGATAATTTGGGTGTCCCGGTATCATCGCGCTCGGCCTCGCGGCTGAGCTGGGATATCGCGATAACGGGCACGCTAAGCTCCCGCGCCAGTCCTTTGATCGAACGTGAGATATCGGAGATCTCGACTTGGCGGTTTTCCGCCCGCCGCGGGCTGCTCATGAGCTGCATGTAGTCTACGACAAGAAGTTCAAGGCCATGCTGGGACTTATGCCGCCGCGCCTTGGAGCGGATCTCGAGTGCGGTTATATTGGCCGTGTCGTCAATGAAAATGGGGGCTCGGGAAAGTTTATCGGCCGCGTGCTGGACTTTCGGAAACTCCTTGCCCGCCAGGAATCCGTCCCGAAGCCTGCCGGTATCGATCTGACCTTCGAGGCACAGCATGCGCTGCGCGAGCTGTTCTTTGGCCATCTCGAGGCTGAACATCAGAACCGGCTTCTGGTCGTGAACAGCGGCATGCGTTGCGATATTCAGCGCGAAGGCGGTTTTCCCGACAGAAGGACGTGCCGCCAAGACAATCATGTCGGAGGGCTGCAGGCCGGAGAGCAACTTGTCCAACTCGGTGAATCCAGTGGGCAAACCGGTGATGCCCGAGTGCGACTTGATGAGGTTCTCGATCCGCACGACGGCGTCAGGCACAAGTTCATTCAACTGGTAGATGGGATTTAGTTGCCGTGTTTCGGCAATGGAGAAGATGTCCGCCTCGGCACGATCCAGAAACGAGTTCACATCGTCCGGCAGGTCATATGCTTCCCCGGCAATGAGGCTGCACCTCGAGATGAGTTTGCGAAGCACGGCAGCGTCGAGCACGATGCGGGCATAGTGCTCCACATTGGCCGACGTCGGCACCGCGGACGCAAGGTCGGCGATGTAGCTTGGCCCGCCCGCAGCATCGAGCCGGTTGTCCCGCGTCAGTTGCTCAACCAGCGTAACGGCGTCCACGGGTGTGTTCCGGCCAAAAAGGGACACAACCGCGGTATAGATATGCTGGTGGGCCTCAGCGTAGAAGACTTCGGTCGGCTTGTCGTGAAGAACCTCGATGGCGGCGCCTACCGCATCGGGGTTGAGCAGCATCGCCCCCAACACGGAGCGCTCCGCGTCGACGTTGTGCGGAGGCATCCGGTCATACAACGACACGGATTGTCTCTGCCTGGCCACCTTCGGAAGCCTCCCTCGCGCCCGCACTTACCTTTGGGCGCACAGTACAACAAGCATAACATTTTCGGCGGGCTCTCGAGAGGCTATTCTTCCGCGCTCTTTTCCGCCGCGTTGACCCAGACTTTCACGCTGGCCTCAATCCCGCTCGCGAGGCGGACGGGCACGGCAAATATGCCCAGGGCCTTGATCGGCTCTTCCAGCAAGATGCTCTTGCGATCAATCGCGTGGCCCATCTCGTTAAGTTTCTCGGCGATGTTTGCCGTTGTCACGGAACCGAAAATGCGGTCCTCTTCCCCGGCCAACGCCTGAATCTCGATGGTAAGCCCCTCGATAGCCTTGGCTTTCTCGGCCAGTTGCGCGCGCTGCTTCTCCTCACGGCGCTGAATGATCCGGCGCTCATGCTCGAGCTGCTTCGCGCTCCCCGAGTCAGCCTGCACAGCCAACTTGCGCGGGATAAGGAAGTTCCGCCCATAGCCGTCAGGTACACTCACCGTCTTGCCCATCTCGCCGAGGTTCGGCACGTTCTCACAAAGGATAACCTTCACCCAAAATTCCTCCCTTGGCTCGCCCCCTCAGAGCCCTTACCAGACTAAGGTGCGTCGTCTTCCGGGGGGATACGCCGGCTCCGTTCTAATATGAACCGGTCTATCCTACGCCGGAAGTCGCTCCAAGTATCAAACAATCCAACAAAACACAACACCGGATGAACGCCCAAGTAAAACAACACGAACACTGCGGCCACGGTAACAAACAAGTGGGGCCGCAACACCGTCGCCGCGTAAACCAGGATCGATAGGCCGTTCAGCCAATACACAGCCGAAAGTCCGACAGCCGTGTTCCACGATACAATCCGAAGTCCAGTCACGGGCCATCGCCGGTCAATAAACCACGTAACGGCGGCCAAAATGACGACCCACACTAGCCATTCCGGGACACGCATGTCCCTGAAGGAGCCACGAGGCCCGGGCCGTCCGCACCTCAGCCGGGCCCAGCGGGCCATGAATGACACCGCAACGCACGCGCCGATCAGCACCGGGCAGAACGTAAGGCCCAGCCCAAGAGACGCCCAGCGATCCTTGAGCCAAGTCAGGTTGGCGCGGATTGCCGCGGCCTGCTCGTCCGCTGGATTCGCCTCGGTACGCTTGTCCAACTCCGCGGTCAAGGTGTCATGCGCAAAAACGGCCTGAGCGTTCCAATCATCCCACGCGCCAACAATGCTCATCAAGACCAGCGCAAACGCCCACACGGTAAGGATGCTCACCATCCTGCCGTAGGCCCAGCGCCGGGTCAGTCCCAAGCCTAGGGGCCACCCCGCACCCGCCGCCAAGAGGTAGAGCAGGCCCACCTCCCACGCCCCGGACGCCGCCAAGGCGCCGACGCCCACACAGGCGATTAGGCCCGCCGCCAACCCACGTCGACCGCGCGCCAAGTAGAGCGCCACAGGCACGGGAAATACCACAATGCCCAAAGGATAGAGACGTGCCCACGTAGCCATGAGGGCAGCCAAAAAGAGGGCGAGAGCGGTGGTCAGATACGCAACCATGGCCCGACTCCAGGGCATTGATGAGGTTTACCCACGGAATGCGCTCCTATGCGACCGATGCGTCCGCACGAACGACATCGTCACGGACGGCAAGGAGCGCTCCGCAGGTCTAGCTAGTCCGCCGAGTAGGGCAAGAGCGCGATCTGGCGCGCCAGCTTAATGGCTCGTGTAAGCATACGCTGGTGCTTCGCCGTTGCTCCCGTGATGCGGCGCGGGATGATCTTGCCGCGCTCCGTCACGAAGTGCTTCAGCAGGCCCACATCTTTGTAGTCGATGTATACAACACGATCCACGGTCAGGCGGCACACTTTCTTGCGCCCCAGACCTTTCTTCTTTCTCTTTTTCGCCTTCGACTTTATTCTGGCGGTTGTTTTCGCCATGGATAACCTCCAAAAACGGAGCAGCTAAAACGGGATGTCGTCCTCGGGTATCGGTTCCTCGATCACGCGGGGTTCCGGCTTGGGGGGCGGCGCGCCCTGGTCGGCCCAGTCCAGTTGCTGGATACGGCGGGCGCGCACTTGAATGCTCGATCGCCGTTGCCCAGTTTGCTTATCTTCCCACTCGTCGCTTTGCAGTTGCCCTTCGACAAGCACCGGCCGACCCTTGCGGAGATTCTCTCCGCAGAACTCGGCCTGCTTCTCCCATACGGTCACGTTGATGAAGAGGGTCTCTTCTTTGCGCTCCCCTTCTTTCGACCGATATCTTCGCGATACCGCGAGCCCGAGCTTGCAGAGCGCCGTACCTGAAGGCAGATAGCGCAGTTCCGGGTCACGGGTAAGCCTGCCGCAAAGCAACACCTGGTTGAGGTCCGGCATTCGTAGGTCCGACATCCGAATTATCCTCCCCCGTTACTCTTCCTCGTCTCTACGTGTATCCCGTTCGCCGTCTTCGCTATCACGCTTTCGGTAGGCGCCGCGGCGTCCGTCGCGCGCAGGCCCGCCGGCGCCGGGGTGAATCTCGTCTTGCTTGCGTTTTTGCTGTTCCTCTTCCAGGCGTAGGTCATGCTCGCTGAAATGAACGACCAGATAACGGATAATGGCTTCCGTGAGTCGGAAATGATTCTCGAGACGGGCGACTAGCGTGGGGACGGCTGTAAATCTCAGCAGCACATAACACCCCTCGTTGAACTTCTGTACCTCGTACGCAAGCCGTCGCTTGCCCCAGATCTCCGAGCGCACGATAGTCCCGGCGTTCTCCGTCACTAGCGATTCAACACCGTTTGCTACCGTCTGGATCTCATCGTCCTTCAAGTCGGGACGGACGATGTAGAGCGCTTCGTAGGTCCTCAAATCTTCACCTCCCTTCGGCGGTTCAGGTTGTAAAGGCAAACCAGAAACAAACCAGAGGTGGATCATACCAAAACACGAAGGCCTGCTCAAATGCGGCTCTGCACTCGCCTATCGGCATCGGGCGGTATGCTTCGACCTCACTCAGCAACAGGAGCGACCACACACGCGGGCGCTGCGAAGTTGGAGGTCAGAAGGCTCCGTCCTGATGGCCGAGGAAGGCGGGCAGTATGGTATTATGGTAAGGAGCAAGCACGGACGCTTCTCAGGCGGCCGGCGACATTGCTAAGAAGGAGTTTGAATTGGGGGGCGTTCCACTGAACACGCTTTCGCTCAGGCTCAAGAACACACGCACCAAGGAGGTGTGGACGGCCGAGTTCGACACCACCGTCGTGCGCCTGTGGGACCCTCAGAAACGGGAGGTGCTGATGGTACCTCGCGAGCACGTTGCCCAATACCTGCGCCTCCAACGGGACCTCTTTCGGGGCTGGATCGTCACCTTCGCCGTGCTGGAAGGCGTCAAATCCCACTCATTCTACCTGGGACGTGGCGACCTCGTTCGTCTCATGACGTGCATGCCCCGGAAATCGCCCGGGGAAGCCCGAAAGGAAGTGCGCCTACAGGCCGTGGCACTAGGGCTTTCGGGCATTCTCTTCCTAGTCCTACCGGACGTTTTCTGGTGGATGTGGGGGGCGGCGCTCCTCGGGAGTGGCGCCGTGGGCTTAGTCTATCCTCACCGCGGAGTCTATAGCCTGAACGCTCCGCTCCTGTTCTTTGCAGGCGTTTACCAGCTCTTTGTGGGCGGAGCGGGGGCGTCCGGGCCCGGCATCAACACTATGGCGCTGCTGTCGACGGTGGTGGGCATCATGTTTGTCTGCTGGAGCGTCCAGCAACTCGCCATGTTGAGTCCAAACGCGCAGATCAGGGTCGCTCGACTCCGAGAAAACCGCGAAGCAGTCACGGCGGGCGGTTCTTCCCGGCTGGTGAGGGCGGTGGCCTGGTGCTCCATCGTCGTCTTCGGCGGCCTGTGGGCCTACTCCATCCTCCTCGCCTACCTGGTGTGGACAGGCAGGGCGGCCCAGCCAGCGACCGCGTCCGTGGGCCGCATCAGCCTCACATCGCTCGACTTCGTCGCCTGCCCCGTCCTGGGGACGCTGTCTCTACTCACGGGGATGGTGCTTCTGTTCCGGAAGAAGACAGCCTATCTTGAAGCGAAGATAACGGGACAGATGCTGGTATCCGTCGCCCTGGTGGCTTTCTGGGGCGCCGTGACGGGCATCGCCGCGCGCGAGGAACTCCTCGGACATCTCTTCGCCTGGGGACTGGCGACATTCATGCAACCTTACGCGTGGCTCTCTCTGGTGGCGGCGGTACTTATCTTTAACCGCTGGTACGGACGCGCCCTCGACCGTGAGCTTGAGACGAATTTCGAGTAGGCGCCACGCCAGCCTTCATGCCACACAGGCCAGGGGTACTCGTAAGCGGCGCTTACCGCTTCTCGGGCACAAGCATGAACTGCTCCGCGAAGATCTCTTCGGCTTCCCCGGGAAGTGGATAGTACATATCTCGCTCCCGAGCGAAGGGCAGTACCCCGAGCGCAATATCCACCCCTCCTCCGTAGCCAAACGTGTGCTGGACGCGGAAGTCAAAGGACAGGGTGCCCGTCCAGCCCGGGGGAATGACTTTGCTCATTCCTCCCGAACTTGCTCCTGGGCTGTAGAAGGGCCCGATCTTGCCACCCTTGGCATAGTAAACCAGGGCCAGAGAACGTTGCTCGTTCCCCGCGTTTGAGGCGTCCACCTCGATGACACTGTGTCCCTTGCTCGGCGAGGCCATGCGAATGGCATGGACGGACACGTCTCCCGAGGCGCTTGTTGCGGCAAGGGCCACGTCGATGCCCGCCGGCGCGGGCAGCATGCTTGCCTGCCAAACGGTGTGCCCGACGAGAACGCCGAAGGCGGCCAACCAGAGCACGGCGCCGTACTTCCTGCCTCTCATGGCCACTACGAGCAACCACGGGATACAGACTACTATGGCCAGCAACAGGCCTAATAACGTGAGAATGGAGAGGATGGCCAGTTGGTGAGCGGCGCCACGGGCCGCCCCCGGTTCAACTGCGGCCACGACCTGCCCATAGCCTCCCGCGAGTCCCGCGGCCACGCTGATGACCAGGCTCACGGTGCATGCCAACGCCGGTCTTAGGACGCGACGGCGCAACGGCGGGACTCCCGGCGTTCGCTGCATGTTCTTCACACGGTTCATCACTCGCTCCGCCATCGACCCATCGAAGCTCAGCTCGGCGCCCAACGCCCGCAGTCTTTCGTCCAACGACCCACTCGTATTCATCACTCGTTCCTCATAGCATGCGCGCCAAACGGTTTCTGGCGCGGGACAGTTGCTTGGTGACGGTGCCAACGGGGCGCCCAACGATCTCGGCGACTGCACGCACTGAGCGCGACTCAAAGTAATGCAGCATAATGACTTGACGCTCATGAAGCGGCAGACGCATCACAGCATCCAACAGGGCGCGGGACGGATCGTCCAATTGATGGTTGGGATTGGCGCTTGTCTCAGGGGGCAGTCCATGAGGCGGAAGCGTTGAATGCCTACGTGCGGACCTCAAGGCAAGGCGGCGGGCGATGCGTAGAAGCCACGCCCCGAAGGCTGCCGGCTTTCGCAGCGTCCCGAGCTTTTCATAGGCAACCAGAAAAGCGTCCTGAGCCACATCCTGGGCGGCGTGGAAATCGTTCAAGACCTCAAGAGCCACGGCGTATACAGCACGCTCATAGCGTTTCACGAGTTCGCCGTAAGCATCACGGTTGCCCGCACATGTGGATTCCACTAATTTCCCGTCCGACAGCATCTTCCTTGCTTGCTCCTGAATCAAGCCCTTGCATACAAGAGCCCCCACTCCCCCAAAATGCGACATCGCGTCGGCACGTGACGGGAGCGATGGCCGAAAGATGCACTCAAACCACCAGCCGTGTGGCGGTTTTACTCCAGGTCAATCCATATGGGACTTGACCACTGGTGCGCGCCTTGGCTGTCCTCGACGCGCACGTAGTAGACAGCGAAGGGCTCGGGGTGGAACTTGGTGTCGCGCAAGGCGATACGCTCCAGGTCTTCGGCATCTTCGAACACGACCTCGTTCACCTTGCGGGGGAGGTCTTGAGCCTTCAGCTCTATGGTTTCGACGGGCTCGCCATTGCGCATGAGGGTGACGGCAGCGCCGCGCGCATTCTCCGGTGTGTACTTGATCTGAATCATGCGCCGCTTCTTCAGCGCTGCATCCGCGGATAGCTCCTGCCCCATGGAGGCATCCCCGATGGTGACGTCCAGAAGGGAGCGGCTGTGGGTCGTAGCATACGTGTTGCGCCTCGTCATGGAGCCAAACAAGGCCTCGCGCGAGAGTTCGGGCGCGCGCACGGCCGCCAGCCCCTTATGCGCGTGTCCGTTCAGCGTGGGTTGTGAGAAAGGATCCACGCGGAAATGGTGGACGCTTCCGGGCAGCGTAGCGTGGTCGTCGCTTGACGCGATCACACCGAACCGCGTCCCGGCCTTCAGCGCGTCGACGAAATAGGTCTTCTCGTCATTATTGCCGCCGCTGATCGGCAAACGGGACCACCGCTTCTCTGAAGAGCCCCAACTGGAGTAGATCTCGAAGAGGGGCTCGCGCTCAGCGTCGTAGTAGTCTTCCTCCCAGGTCCGGTACTTGCGCGCCCTTCCCGTATGATGCGGGATTGTCATGTACTCTTTTCCATTCCGGTCCAGTTGCGCCCACAATTCTCTGAGATGGACCGCCGGGGAAATCCCTCGCATGTCTTCCCGGTCGACCCAGAAGTGGGGTGCGTCATCGCCCAAGTAGTAGACATTGTTGTCGCCGCCGTATCCCTGAGCATGGGAACTCTCGAAGGCAAGGAAAGTGACAAACCGGCCCGGCTGGTTGTAGGAGGCAGCAAGCTTCTGGAGTGTCGGCCAGCGTTCGGCCTCGGCGGCAATTCCGCGCAGGTGGTCGGCGGGAGCAGCGAAGTCCAGAAGTGAAATATCTCGGGCGTACTCGTAGCACCACTCGGGATGCAGACACCGCCAGCCGCTGCAGTTGGAGTACCGCGTATGCACGTGGATATCGCCCCAGAAGAGGCGATACGGCGGCGCTTCCTCCACCCACGCCGGGTTTGAGACAACCACAGGGTCACCGGCAAGCTTGCCGGTTTCTTCCAGCCGCGCGCGGATCAGGGCCACTTCCGGGCCAATCGCTCGGAGGCCGTCTACCTCAGCGGCATACGCTCCCTTCGGGAACTGAAAGGACTCCGGAAGTCCCTCAACGCCCAGACTTTCCTCGAAAACAAGGGGAAACGGGAAGCTGTCGAGCGGCAACCCGTCGGGGCCTATGACACTAAATCTTGCGGAGAACTCCTCCCCGGCGGCCAGCATGGCGGGTATCTTCATCACGAGACGGCTACCGATCATGGTGGCCACACGGCGTGCTTCATCAACGAGACTGCGATCCATTTTGCGCACATCCTCTTGGTTCAGGGGCTTCGGTATAAACGCGCCCACGGGCGGCTTCTGCAAAGTCTTGTCAGAGTACAAGCAGGGCGATCCGCCGTCAAATCATGCGGGCGGGGATCTTGAGAGGTGCATGGAGAGACGGAAGAGCTATACTTCGACGCAATGGGTGGTAGGGAGGATGATATGACTTCGCCGCTGTACGTCGTTTTCACGATGGATTGCGAGCGCATCGCCACGCTCGTCCCCGAAGATGGGCCGGAATCTTGGGCCTTGAGCGAACGGGCCATCACGGGCTTCTGCGAGACTTTGCTCGCGGATGGCATCACGCCCACACTATTCCTGATGCCTGAAGCCGCACAGCGACACCGCAGACTCCTGCGGGATCTTGCAGCGGAGGGAGTCGACCTTGGTATGCACATGCACTCCCAGTACTTCGGGAAGCATCAATACACGCGCTACGTTGGGGAATACGCGGCGGAGACACAGGCCAAGGTGCTTCAAGAGGGGCTGGCCATGATAGCGGACGCGCTAGGCGATCGGCCCACCTCTTTTCGGCCGGGCAACTTCTCGGCAAGCGACGCCACCTTCGGGGTCCTTGCGGAGTTGGGATTCTCGCAGGGCTCCGTATCCTGCCCGGGCAGAGACATCCCGCGTTTTCATGCGCGTTGGCGCGGCGCCTGCCAGGATGCTCATTGGGCGCATCCCACCGAGCGGCTCTCGCCCGGCCTTTCCGGCTTCCTCGAAGTGCCTCTCACCACTTCCCCACGGCGCGTCACACCTGAAGGGTGGGTGCCCGAACTCCGGATCGAGTCAGGCTCTTATGAGACGCATCATCTGCCAATCGTCGAGGAAAGCCTTGAAAGGATGGAGGCCGAGAGGACGCCGTTCCGAGTCCTATGCTTCTTTACACACAACTACTTCGACTACGCGGACGAGCAATGCCCGCAGTCCGTCACCTTGAAAATGGTTGTGCGGCAACTGCAGACGCTGAGGAATATCGACTCTGTTTGTCCTGTGAACTTGGCCAGTCTCCGCACACTCTATGTCGAGTTGGAGGAATCGTGAGGCAAGCCGTGCCGGGGCCTGCTCGAAGCCCTTTGAATGCGGGAAACGACTGGACAAGGCCGTGTGCCTTAGTCCGTCAGGCCGTAAAGAATGCCCAGTGCCGCCCCTCCCAGTGTTCCCGCCGCACCCATGCCGAGAAGCATGTTGCCCTTGAACGACAGATACCCGCCGAGCGCGCCGGCAAGACCGAAGACTAGCGCACCGCTCAGGCCGAGCCCGCGTCTCGTAGCGAGTCCTCCGAGCCCACCCGCGATAGCGAAGGCGATGCCGTGGCCGATGGCCCCGTAGCCGTACTCAGGGGCGCCCCCGCCCTGAAGGCTGGTCAACACCACGACGATGACGAACCACAACGGGACAAAGCCGCAGCCGAAACCCGCTGCCGTTCGCGGGGTGTCGCTGCCTGCGGCGAGCAAGGCTCCTCCTATGACGCCGCAGGCGAAGGGCCCCAAGACGAAGAAGATCATCCCGGACACCCGGCCCCCGGCCGAGGCGTCGAGCAGGTTCATGCCCCGCAGCAGCCCCACAAGGCCCAACGTGGACAGGCCAAAACCCACGGCGCCTCGCAATGCAGGCCAGATCACACGATTCATTGCGTGCTCCCCCCTCTCTTGCCGCGGGCGGCACACGAATACACGTACGCAAGCATGGGGCGAGTGAGAGGGCTCTGTCAAGGACTTGGACATGGTCGCCAGCTGGCCTGTCAAGAACTCACGGTCAAGGGTGACCATAAACCATTTGCGGGGGCCAAACGCCCGGCGTTATTGGATTCCCCGCAATCGCCGACTAATTCGACAGTGCCGCGCACTTGGCGCCTCTGATCGACTTCTCCTCTTGAAACCAGCTCACCCAGTAGGTGAAGCCGCTCATCTTGCGAACGCCTTTTCTTCTAATGACTTGACGCGCGGCGCAATTGGCCAGCCAGCCACCGGGGATTCCCTTCCCGGTTGGTCATCCCTTCTCCGAAGGAGTAGAATCGGAGATCGAGGAGGAATCATCATGGACCACGAATCGAGCGGCAAAGGTCCCGTCACCGTCATCAACGTCTTCAGACTCGAATCCCGGCAGCAGGCCGAAGTCGTCAAGGGCATCGAGCAACTGTGCCAACGTGTCATGAACAAGCAGGACGGCTTCGTAGCGGCGGCCGTGTACAGGAGCCTCGACGGGCGGCGCGTGACCGTACAGAGCCAGTGGAAGGGCCGCGGACTATTCGAGGCCGCGTTCCGTCGGCCGGAAGTCGTGAACGAGATGCGGCGACTGCTGTCCGTGGCCCAGCCCGAGTGGCATCTGTACGAACTCGTATACTCGACGCTCGGCAAGTGACGCGGTAAACGGATGCATTTCACCGGGACCTTGAACTCCTCCTCTATGTCCTTGATTCCTTTTCGTTTAGACTCAGTCCTCCTCTGCCACGTACGCGATAGCGGTGGAGCCGCCTAGGTATTGGCGCATTGTGGGTCTTGACACGCTCTTTGATGACAGAGCGTGGGGTTGATATCATGGTGAGAGTGGTTGCGGCCTGAGAAGATCTCGAGGATCCAGAGCAGCAAGGAAGGTAGCCGACATGAAGCCGATGCTAGTTGTATTCCTCCTGATAAGTGGTCTAGTCGCGTGCAACGCACATGAGTCTCGCGAGCCAGACGAGGGCAGTGCCATAGGACTACCTCCGGCGACATCGGGAGCAGAGCATGAGGTTAACATCGGCGATGTCGAGGCCCAGGTGAGAATCTTGGGCACGCTCGCGCCGCAATCCGAGGCCGACAACGTTCAGGTCCAGGTTTACGAGCACGGCCCTGTCATTGATATGGCCACGGTCACGGTCAACCCGCCCTATCCAACGGAGTTGAACGTTGTCTTCACGACGCGAGCTCTCCGGGACTTCCCGGTCACACCGGTAGTGGTCCGGGCTAAGGTGCTTGTGGACAAGCGGGAGATCGGTTCATACGCAACGAAATTCGGAGTCCGCGCGACCTTCGAGGAACGCGAGGATGTCGTGGACGTTCTCGCCGGTCTTGATACAATTCCGGAGTCCATGCTTGTCCATGTTGAGGCGGAAGCCGTTCTGATGCCGCAAGGCACCGATGAGGCGTCGGTGGATCCCCTCACGGCAACAGCGAGTGTCGAACGGCGCACCGTTATCCGCAGCAATCCGGTGCGGATCAACTTCGTCGGCGGCCAAGAGGCGCCGTGAATATCGTCTGTATAGGGGCACATCCAGACGATTGCGAGGTCTTTGCGGGGGGCACGGCGGTGAAATGGGTGCGCGAAGGCCATCGCGTGCTCTTCGTTTCCATGACGAACGGGGACATCGGCCATCATGTCATGGCGCGGGATGCGCTGGCGCAACGCCGAGACGCGGAGGCACGGCATTCGGCTGAGTTGGCAGGTGTTGAGGCACTGGTGCTGGATTACCACGACGGCGAGCTGGAACCTACACTCGCCGCGCGGAAGAAGGTAACGCGGATCATACGCGAATACAGGGCCGACGCGGTGCTGACCCATCGCTCTTGCGACTACCACCCGGACCACCGCTACACGGCGGTTACGGTACAGGATGCCGCTTTCCTCTTGACAGTCCCAGGTTTCTGCCCCGACATACCACGCATCGAACGGATGCCCATCGTATTGCACTTGCCGGACACGTTCACGAGACCCCTCCCGTTCCGGCCGGACCTCGCTGTAGACGTAACTGATGAGATGCCGATCAAGTGGGATATGCTGGACGCCATGGAGTCGCAGTTCTATGAGTGGCTCCCCTGGCTCGATGGATGTCTCGCCGAAGTACCTAACGACAAGGCGCTCCGCAGAGAGTGGCTCAGGAAGGCCTGGGGCCCATTCTTCTTGGAGATGACCAATATGGGGCAAACCGCGTTGAGCAAGTGGTATGGGACGGAAGCTACCGAGGCCGTTACCCACGCTGAGATCTTCGAAATCTCCGAGTACGGCCGTCAGCCCGCGGAAGAGGACATCCGGGCACTCTTTCCGTTCTTCTCGTAGCCCGCACATCCGGTTGCCGAGTCCGGAAGGGAGAAGATCATGCGACAGGCACTCTTCGCGGCTATTGCTCTTCTGGTGGCCTCTCATACAGTGGCGCAACAACCGCCCGTGGAAGTGCGGTACGAGGGCCAGCGTGCCGTTTCAGGGCAAGCAGCGCCCACTCCCCTGATCGAGTCGGAGGGTATTGGAGAAGCCGATTGCGTCCCGGATTGTGTGGAGTTCAGGTTTTGCCTGAGGCCTTCCGGCGGGACACTGCGAGAGGCCGTGGAAACCGCGGCCGCCTTCGAAACGAGACTCAACAAGGAGCTTGAGGCGCGGGAACTAGCGCCAAGTCAAATGGCGGTACCGGGGGTGAGCATTCCCGATGTTGGCCAAAACGCAGCAAGCGTGGAGGCCCGTCTTCGTTTCGGAATGGGGCGTTTCCACAGGGCAGAGAACGGCCCTTCCCTATTCGTGGGCTTGTGCGAGGAGATGCGAGGGCTCGCCAAAACGCTTGAGTGCTCGGTGACGGGGCCCTTTCTCGCCCTTGAGGATACGGAACCCATTGAGCGTAAGGCGCTGGCGGCAGCGGTGGCGAACGCCTATCCGGCCGCCGAGGCCGTGGCCCAGTCGATGCGGGCGGAGGTCGTGGCGGTGGATCGAGTCCGCATCCTCGACGTCACCTGGAATGGCGCGCCGCTGCCCAAGAAAGACCCGTTGCCAACCCTGCGGAGCATAATCTGCACAGCCCGGGTGCGTGTGGCCTATGTCTTCTCGGCAACTTGAGGCGGCCGCGTAGCGGTTGACGGCCCTGTCAATTACAGCGCGATCAACCGGGCCTCGGTGACATGAGGCACCTCGGCGATCTGCGCCATCACACTGTCGTCAATGGGTTGGTCGAGGTTGAGCACCGTCAGAGCGCGGCCGTCCTGCGTT
Organism: Candidatus Hydrogenedentota bacterium; assembly: GCA_963674865.2. Classification (GTDB taxonomy): domain Bacteria; phylum Hydrogenedentota; class Hydrogenedentia; order Hydrogenedentales; family SLHB01. The sequence goes on along the minus strand of CAXXYE010000008.1, from coordinate 67,042 downwards.
GTCCGACCCAATGTCAGATTTGCGATGTTCACGCCGGCATCCCCGATGATCGTACCTACACGGCCGATAATCATCGGCTTATCCTCGTTATCGCAAACCACCATGTAGCCTTCGGGCTTGGCATCCACGCGGATCCCGTCGATGCTGCAGATTCGAGGATCCTCCCGAGCAAACAGCGTTCCGGCCACCTTGTGACTCTCTGTGTCCGTTACCACAGTTACGCCAATCTGGAAGGCATAATCCGAAACGCCCGCGCGCCGGGTCTCGCTGCATTGGATGCCGTGCTCCTCGAGGAGCGACGGAGCGCTCACTTCGTTCACGGTCTCGACCAACGGAGACAGATAACCTTTGAGAATGGCCGCCGTAACCGGATAGGTATCGGTGATACCGATATCGCCACTGTACTCTATCTCGATGGATGACGGGGTTCCTTGGCAGTAATACGATTGGAAGCGCCCCAAACGCTCCGCCAGATACAACAGCGGCTGAAGGGCCTTCCGAGCCTCGGCATCAAGGCTGGGGACGTTCACGGCATTCACGATGGCGCCCGTGGTGAGGTACTCGACCATCTGCTTGGCCACATCAACCGCAACGGTGAGCTGGGCCTCATCCGTCGAGGCCGCCAAGTGGGGGGTCATGACGATGTTATCGAGGTCGGTGAACGGATTGTTCTCAAAAGGCTCCGAAGTGTAAACGTCCAGCGCGGCGCCGGCAATAACGCCCTCTTTGAGCGCTTCGGCCAGCTCGGCCTCATTGATGATGCCTCCGCGTGCGGTATTGACGATCCGACACGTGGGCTTCATACGTTTGAAGCGCTCCGCGCCAAACATATCCTTCGTCTTATCACTCTTCGGCACATGCACCGTGATGAAGTCGCTTCGCTCGACAAGTTCATCCATCGTAACGAGTTCGACGCCCAGCGCCTCGGCTTTCAGCTTGGTGAGAATGGGATCGAAGACGATAACCTTCATTTCAAAGGCCTGCGCGCGCTTGGCAACGGCACTGCCAATCCGTCCAGCGCCGACGATGCCGAGCGTCTTGCCGCAGAGCTCGGCGCCCATGAACTTCTTGCGGTCCCAGCGCCCTTCGCGCATGGACACGTGAGCCTTCGGGACATTTCGGCATAGGGAAAGCAGCAGGGCAAAGGTGTGTTCACACGCGGAGATCGTGTTGCCGCCGGGCGTGTTCATCACAACGATGCCCTTCTTCGTGGCGGCATCCTTGTCGATATTGTCCGTACCGACGCCCGCGCGCCCGATCACCCGCAGTTTCGTGGCCTTTTCGATGGCCGCTGCCTGAACCTTGGTGGCGCTTCGAACGACAAGGCCCTCGTAATCACCAATGATCGCGGCGAGTTCGTCGGGCTTCTGAGGGGGCTTGACGTCTACTTCAAAACCCTCCGTGCTCCGGAAAATGTCAATACCTTCTTCGCTCAATCCATCGAGAACAAGGATCTTCGGCATCGTCTACTCTCCCGCGAAGTATTGCTGCACCGCAGCAACCCCCGCTCCCACCTTGATATCCGCGCCCATATCTTTCAGGGCCAGCTCCAGCGCGCTGATAACGATCAACATGTCAAACTGGTCAAAATAGCCCATATGAGCGATACGCTCTATCTTGCCTTTGAGGTGTTCCTGGCCACCCGCACACGTGACCTTGTACTCATCTCGCAGCTTCTTGTGGAGCGCGTTGCCGTCGACTCCCTCAGGCAACTTCACCGCGGTCGCGGCATTTGACGGCCGCGTGGCCAACAGCTCCATACCCATGCCCTTGACGCCGGCACGGGCGGCTTCTGCCAGCTTCGCGTGTCGCGCCCAAACAGCCTCCATGCCCTCCTCGATAAGCCCATCCAGGGCGGCGTCGAGGCCAATAATCGTCGAGACCGCGGGGGTAAAGGGCGTGGTCTTCTTGTCCAGACTCTTTATGGCCTTGTCGAAAGAAAGATAGAACTTGGCGGAGGTGGAAGACTTCATGGCAGCCTGGGCCTTCGGACCTATCGCAGCGAAGGCCAAGCCGGGCGGCAGCATAAGGGCCTTCTGCGAGCCAGCAACCACGAGGTCGACGCCCCACTCGTCCATCCGCAGCTCGTCGGCGGCAAGAGCGCTGACAGCGTCAACCACGAGAATCGCATCGGTTTTCGCGGTGAGTTCGGCGATTGCCTTCACGTCGGTCAAGACCGTAGTACTGGTCTCATTGAGCGTGGTAAACACGGCCTTGATACCGGCGTCGGCTTTCAGAGCTTCCTCAATCTTTGCCGGGTCAACAGCGGTGCCCCACTCGATGTCGATCACTTGCATGTCGATGTTGAAGGCCTTGCCAATCGCCCCCCAGCGCTCGCCGAATTTGCCTCCGCATACCGAAATGGCTTTATCACATGGTGAGAGTGTGTTGACCACGGCCGCTTCCAGAGCGCTTGTTCCCGAACCGGAGAAAATCACCACGGGACTCGTGGTCTGAAAGACGGTCTTGAGCTTCTCTGATACCCGCACGAAGATCTCTTCGAACGCCGCTTGACGGTGATGCGTCATCGGTGCCGCCATCGCCAGCAGCACCTCCGGCGGAACGGGTGTCGGACCTGGTGTAAAAAGACGTTGTTTTCTTTTCATGTGAGCCACCTCTAAAAAGGACAAGGTCCCCAATTTTGCCTGTACGGCCACCTAATAATGCGCCAAGTAAGTACGTCCGGGGAAGGCGTAACGCTACCAAAGCGCCGCCGATGTTGTCAACCGCCGAACGCCTTCATCAGGCCACGCCGGGCGTTGAAACGCGTGTCGCCAAGCCATTCGGGCACGGACCGGAGAGCAGCCAAGGCGAGCCATTGGAATCGCGTGGCGGATCGGCAATACCACCGCCTCATCGCGAATGTCCGGCGCGGTTCAACGGACAAGGACAGGTCACCAAGCAGCACGGACCTCGGCAAGCAGGCTCACGGCGCGTCTGGCGACCTCATCGCACTGGCGCGCAAGAGCGGTTGCGTGCCCCCGCCGGAGTTGCAGGCGCAGGTCGGTGAATTCACGTGCCAGCGGCAGCACCTGAGCGCCGAACTCCTCCACCTGGTCGTGTCGGTCGCGCCCCATAAGGCGGCATAAGGCGCCATCGCAGGCGCATACGGCAGCACTTGCTTCGATGATCTTGCTACGGACTTCCGCGATGGCGGGGGATTCGTACACCAGGTTGAGCAGCATGTCATGTGCACGGCTGATGGTGCGTAGCCCAGCCAAACCCTCGTCGGTGTGGACGATCAGCTTCTCGACCGGCTTTACATTCAGTCCGTATTGCCGCGCCAAGGCAAGATTGAAGGCAAGGTCTCGTTCGTCATCCGCGATCAGCCGGGCCGCGATGACGTCCCGCCAGCGGGCGCACACCTCCGGCTTGGCAACAAGTAACGCCCTGGACTGCCCCGGGAACATCTCGAGATGGCGCTCGAGATTCATGGGGGCCCACTCCCTCGTCTGGATAAAATCGTTTAAGTCATAGACTTCCATGCCCCGCAACGCCTTCGGGGGCAGGGTGATGTTCAGGGTGGCCATCTCACGGACATCGTTGCTTACGAGGTAGTAAATCTCATAATCTGCTCCGCAAAGCCGATGGGTCCCGGTGGGGGGCCTGTCTGGGGGGCGCCGGGCATTCTCGCGGGCGACGCTGCGCGTAACAAACCATTCCTCGTTGCGCGGCTGCGGCGTGACCCCAAGGAGTAGAGGGGCGAGTGCGCTTACGCGCCGCATGCAAAGGCCAAGTTCCGACCAGAGGTCGCTGAATGTCAGGAAGGGGCCGGTGAGCGATCGCTGACAGGTTCCCTCGACCCAAATGGGGTTGTTGTGATAAGTATAAGAAAACCAACCCTTTGCGCCACACGCGATGCCCAGGTTGACCATCAGGCGTAGTTCCGAGCAGGTGCTCCATTCCGGCGCATCCGCGGCGCCGATAAATGTCGGCGCGAGCATCCAGAAATGGCTGCCCTTGTTGAGCGGGGCGTGCGTACGCACGACGTCCCCAATCTGCCACGGCGCGTGCGTAACGCAGTGGCCGATCCCCGACACAGGAAAGTGAGAGGCGAACAGAGGATAGGGCCCCGGCCCCCTCGAGAGTATCGCCGGAGGGTGATTCGGGTCCAGCCCCTCAACCAACTGTTTGGCGTGAAGACATTCCGCCAGCTTCTCCTCGGGAGGGGCATCTGACAACATCCACGCCAACACGGCGGGAGCGTCCTTATGTGGAGCGATGAGGTCTTCGAGAGCCTCCTCGCAGGACACGCCGTCCGGCCGACTACAGATGTTCGCCGGAACGACCTTCATATCGCAGGCATCGGCGAGGTCTAAAAGGTCGCACTGCTCCTGGCGTGACAGGCTCTGCATATTGTCCAGGGAAATGCAGTTGTGATGGTGTGTGACAATGTCCTCGAGGGCGAGAGCCCAGTAATCCTTCAGCGATATGCCGAGCAGGTCAGCCAGTTGTATCGCCCAGGCCGCGTCCATGTGAACGCCAAGAGGCATGAACTGATCCAGGATAGGGTAGTCTCTGGGCGCATCGAGACGGCTCAACTCGGCTCTGTTGCGGGCGCACGCTTTCTTTTCCTCAGCAGTTAATGCTCGCAGGCGTAGCGATTTTATCTCCATCGCTTCCGTAGCGCGGGAAACCGAATACAGGCGCAAGATAAGTGCGTCAAGCTGCTTTGGAAAACCCCGATGGTCGACGCGGCAGGCCACCGTTCGCCATTTTTCCGATGGAGCAAGGTGCTCGACGTGAAGGCCGCCGGGGTACGTCCAGACCAGCGCGGGCCGGGCGCCGTCGGTTAAGCACCGGTAAGTGCATTCGACCACGGGACAAGGCCCCACTTTGAATGGCAGGCCACTGTCCGCGAGGCCCAATGTGCCGAGGGGAGCCCAGTAGCATGGGATCGTCGGGTCCAGGTCATCAATGCGGCGGATATCTTCGAAGCGTCCTTGAAGCCGCACCACACGCCCCGCCATCTTGCGCTGCACGGGGATTCGCTCCCATCCCTTGGCGAAGGGTAAGTCGGCAGTAATCCACTTCGCCATTTGCGCCGCGGAGATTGAGTGCCCTCCTCGGCCGAGGGCGGGCAAGGCGTCGGGCGGCGGTAGAAGGGACTTAAGATGGCCGCAGTATTCGTAATACATGGTTCTCGCACCTCGCGCTCTTGCGGGCAACACTGGGCGCCCGGCCGGTCGTCCTCGCCGCGAAGCGACCACTTCAGACTAAAACACGTGTCTCGTGTCGGCGGATATAACAACATACTCGATCTTGCGTCGCAACTCCAAAGAGCGAACAGGCCCATGCGCCAAGTTCTTGGTGAAAGGACTTACCTGGAAACTGGAACGACAAAGCAAGAAGATATCCGGGCGGATCGTGTCGACACTACTCCCACAGGGCCGGGTCGGGCTCGCGGATCGCTACGAGCATCGCGTCATCGTACGCAAGCCCTTGGGGATGGCGCGCGGCACTGAGTCGGACGCACATCGCCTTCCACTCGGGACAGGGCTTCAGACAGCTTGTTCCATACGTCCATGCATTGTGGGCTTTTGGTCCGGAAAGGTCGTCCTCGAACTGGACGTGCTCCTCTTCATCCGCGAATTGCCAGCCGAAGAAGCCCTTGCCTTGGGCGTCTCTGAAGCGGCCCGCGAGTAGATAGTCCACCCCCGTCGTGTATCTCGACGGGCACACTGTTCAGCCAAGTAGCCTTGACAAGGGTCAGAAAGGGATCGCCATCCTCACCGTGCTCGATTCGTACGGCGTAGTCAGAGCGCGCCCCAAACCAGTCGCGCGCGGTATCGGTCCATCCAGGTACCGGCCCATCGCCAAGTCGAAGGCGCTCGACGCCTTGCCAGTAAACCTGGTTCTCAACCCATTGCAGTTGGAGCACGTTATCGCCTGTCCGCAAGAGCAGGATGGGCTCCTCCTTACCTGAGCTTGGCAGGGAAGTACAGGTCAAAGGGGCGTCTCGCACTTGTTCGTCTCGCCACCGAACCACAACAGGAAAACGTCCGCCAGAAGCTCTATAAGTGTCAGAAACCGCGAAGCTTAGGGGTGTCAGCCGGTGTTGGCCATCTCGCCCGGAGGGCTGCGGCAATGCCTGCATGCGGGCTAACTCGGCGCCGAGTTCATGGCGCAGTTCCTCCGGCGTCGCCGTGGCGCCGCGCCGATCGTTTCCAGAAGCGGCCGATACGAGTGCCAGTGCCTTGGCCAGCGCGAACAGCCGGTACGGATCGTCGGTTCTCGAGGAGACATATGCCTGGATGGCCTGGTCTAACTGGCCGGCCCGCTCGTAGGCGGCGCCGAGGTAGTACGCCGCCTGAACGCGCCCGCTCGAAGCGGCTTGCTGTAAATGAACAAGGGATTCCTCATACAAGTTCTGCGCAAGGAAGGTCCGCCCAAGGATATACTGCGCCTCCACTTCGAAGCCTGGGAGCTTGGCCAATCGTTCAGCCACTTCATGAGCAAGCGTCCAGTCTCGACTTCCTTCGCAGACGCGGGCGACTGCGGCTAGGGCCTCCCCACCCATACCGTCCAGTTCCGTTTCCGATGGCTCGCCGAACTCAAGGGCCCGCGCCCAAAGCCCCTGTTGGGCATAGGCCTGGTAGAGCGCGGCATGGAACTGCTCATACTTCTCATCGGCGGGCACATCGTAGGCGCGGGCCAGTTCGAAACTGCGAAGGGCCTCGAGGGGCCGGCCGTGCTCGAGGTAGTACTTCCCGAGCGTCAGGCGGGCGGGAGCGAAGTAATAGGGCCGTCGTGTTTCCCGCCGGCGGGCACTGGAGTCCTTCCGCAGCATAACCGCTTGGTTCAGACTGTCAAGCGCTCCGACCTCGTCGCCACGTTCCAGCAAGGCCCGGCCGTAGATTGTGTGCGCCATAGGGTCAAACGGGTTTACCAGGGGCGCACGCTGGGCGATTTCAAAGGCCTTCTGCATGTTCCCTTCTTGCACCGCATTGGCGTAGTTCTGCTCGAAGCGCCCGGGATCCGAGGTCTCGAGCCACGTGGCGGCATACACAAATGATAGAAAAAGCGCCGCGCCGCTTCCCACGAGCACCATCGGGCCACGGTAGGAGGGTTTACGGCTTTCGGCCCAGTGTGCCATTGCAAAGGATAGGCCGAGGAGAAGCCACAAGGATTGGGCCATCACCGGCCATTGGAAGAAGTTCTCGAGGGCGCTATGGGCCAGGTAGCCGGCGACGCCGGCTGAGACGCCGACGAACAGAGCATCACGCCGGTCGTGGCTTGCCACGAGGTCTCGGGTCCGCCAGATCCGTTCGACCCATACCAAGGCGATCACGAGGAAACTCAGGAGCCCGAAGAGACCCGTCTTGACTAGCAGTTGAAGATAGGCGCTGTGCACCGTTGCGTCGCGGGCGTCAGGAGGGCGAGGGGTCGCTACGTAGCGTTCGGCGGCGAGAATCTTGTCGCTGTCGTAGTAGCAGCCCCAGCCGAGGCCGAGGATGGGGTGCGCGCGCGCAATGTGCCCTGCGGCGGTGTAGTACTGAGCGCGGCCCATGAAGGAGCGGTCCATGTGCGGATCACTGAGTGTAGATAGCCGACGCGCAATGGACGGCCCCATCGCCGCCGCAAGAACAAGCGCCACAGCGGCAACCACGCCAACCGTTCTTACCGAGGGCCGAAGCGCCAGCGCCATGAGGAGCAACAAGAACGCCATGGCCATCCACGAGGCGCGCGTCTTTGTGTAGACAGCCGCGATAAGGCACAAGATGATGCAGATTACCAAAACCAACCTTACGGAACGGCGTTCGGTAGAGATCGCGAGACCGGCCGCAGGTCCCACAGCGAGTACCATCAATCCCCCGAGGGTGGTGGCCCCGTAGAACGAGCCGCTCCGCACCTGTTTGTACAGGGCGAGGTCGCTCGCTATCTGAGTGGGGGAAACGCCGATGGGCAGGTAATGCTGCACGATCCCATGAATCGCAATGAGCGTGGCGCCCGCAACATAGCACAGAGCTATCTGAAACGCCTGGCGTCGCGTGGTCACCTTCTGGAGGACGAGCCAGAACAGCAGAATGAACTCGGTGAATTGCCTGAAATCCTGCAACACGCGCACCAGGCCGTTTCGGTGCGCTATCCCGGTGGCGATGCCGACCACGGCCGCAGTCCCGTATAGGACAAGGGCCGGGAGGGGCAAGAGCGACGTCAGGCGTTCCCTGCCAAGGATGATGCGCAGTGCTTCCTTGCCGGCCAAGGCAAGAATCAACGCCTCAGGCAGATTCAGCGTTACGCCGAAAAGCTCGTACTGCAAGACGTTTAGAGGGGTGATGGCAAAGGCGACAAAGCAAAGTGCCCAGTGGCTGCTCCAAAGGAGGGCTATTGCTGCGGCGAACGCCAGAGGGACGCTGGCCAGGAGAAATGGGGGAAGATCCCGAACCAGAACCAGGGCTACCGCGACAAGTCCCGATGCCGCCACAGCCACTACGGCAACAATCGGGAACCTACAGCGATGCTCCCGTTGCCCGGCCATTTCTGTACGGTTCTTGTTCACATCCGTCATTCCGACATGGCAGCGCGTCTGAGACGCCCTCGAAGACTTGCACGAAAGAAGAAAGGCTCTCACTTACTTGGGAGCGGCCGTAGTATATGCCGCCCGCTGTTCGGGATGAAAGCGTGCCCGGACTCGATGGCGGTCGGCCTGCCATGCGTGCGGAATCCAGCCCCTCAGGGCACGGGCCAACACGTCACGCCACGCGCAATCCACGGCGATAGAATGACTTGCAGGCGTATCGGGTGCAACGCCCTGGGCTAATAGGTAGGGATAGGGCGTTTGCCGCCAGTACATGCGCCCGGCAGGTAAGGGCAGAGATAAGGGAGAGCAGACAGATGAGCTTGCCGAATATACCTTCAGGCGTCGTGAGCCGCGAGTCCTTGCGGATTGGCGGGGGTTATGGCGCGGATCCGAAAGGGACGTCGCCCGCGGGCGGCCTGGAAATCGACAATGCGGGCAACCTTGCCACAGACGGAGACGTGGCCATCAAGGGCGTGATCGCCGCCGGCTCAACGCCCCAGACGTTGACGGATACGAACGGCAATATCGACGGAACGAAGATTCAAGCCGGGACCGTCGACACCGCGCAGCTGGCTGACGACGCAGTGGACGCGAACAAACTGGACAGCACGGGCACCTATGCCGTGGCGGCCCTCAGCGTGGCCGGGAACCTTACCGTGGATACGAAGACGCTTCACGTGGACAGTGTGGGGAACAAGGTGGGCATCGGAACAGCCAGTCCGGACCAAGCTCTCACGTTGAGCGGAACCTATCCGCACCTTCGCGTTCTCTACAACGGCGGCTCGTATCCCGCCGCTTGGTTCGGAGAACTCTATCATAACGGGGCATCGGGTGGGTTGGTCATAACCGGAGCGGTGGACAATATCAGCGGCCGAGACGCGATAACCTTCAAGGTCTCCGGAACGGCAGGCGCAGATGGCACCGCCATGGCCACGGCGATGGTGATCGAGGCCAACGGCGAGGTCGGCATCGGGACGGACTCTCCGGCAGCCACGCTTGATGTGAATGGTGACGTGACCGCCCGTGGGGGCGACGTAGTGCTCGGCGTAGACGGCGGCACACGCGGAATGCTCACCGTGTGGGACGGAAGTGGCGGCAACGCACCCGGCTGCATCAAGCTGTGTTCGCCGAACGGAACGCCTTGGTATCTGTTCGTTGAGGATGATGGGACCCTCAAAGTCCACAGCGCGCTGCCGACGCAGAACGGAGACGGCACGATTGTGGGCACCCAAGTCTAAGGCGCCTTCTTCCAGTCGCAAGAACAAACCAGAAGGAAATCCCGGAGGTAATCATGGCTGAAGCATCATGGACTGACACGGAACGAGTACAAGAGTATCTGCACAACAATCCCGGACTTGCGGCGGACCTCTTTACCCGACTACTCGGACAAACGGAACTCGATGCCTTGTACGCAAAGATGTTCCCGCCGGCGACGGACGAGGAGAAGCTGCGAGCGCTCGAAACGGCCCGGCGGTTGCTCGCGCGCAATGGATATGAAGAGTCGGGGGCTCTCGTTCAAGAACTCGACTCCGAACTCGCTACGGTGCGAAGCGCGCTGGAAGACTAGGCGCCGTCCCCTGCCAGAGGGCTCCTATTGAACGTGATGAGCCACGAGTATGTCCGCAATGCGCTGAGCCGCATGACCGTCCCACGGCGGATACTGGTCCAGCGTCCCAACCACTTCGGAACCCATGGCCTCGCGGTAGGCCGCGATGATCCGTTCGGGGTCGGTTCCTACCAGGCGATTTGTGCCGAGTTCGCAGGTTATGGGCCGCTCCGTGTTCTTGCGTAGCGTCAAGCACGGTACTCCGAGTATCGAGGTCTCCTCCTGCATGCCCCCCGAATCAGTCAGGACAATACGGGCGTTTGCCATGAGCTTGAGGAACTCCAGATAGCCGATGGGGTCGGTGAGCCGGAGGTTGCCCATGGCGTCCACACGTACCTTATACCCACCCGCGGCAAGATTGCTTAGCGTGCGCGGGTGAACGGGAAAGACGGCGGGCATATCGCTCTGTACGGCGTCGAGCACATCAATCAGTCCGGCCAGCGCATGCGGGTCGTCCACGTTGGCCGGCCGATGAAGGGTGATCACGGCGTAGCCGCCCGGCTGGAGACCCATATCCTCCAGGACGGAGGTCGCTTCGGCCTTGGCACGGTTCTGGCGCAGTGTATCGATCATCACATTGCCTACGAGATGAACCTTCTCTTCCGGGATGCCTTCCTTGCCCAGGTTATCCACACCTGACTGCTCCGTGCAGAACAGCAAATCGCTAATGGCGTCGGTCAGAATGCGGTTGATCTCCTCGGGCATCGTGCGATCGTGGCTACGCAGACCCGCCTCGACATGGGCCAGTTTCACGCCCAGCTTCACGGCCACGAGGCCACAGGCAATGGTGGAGGTAACGTCGCCGACGACTAGAACAACATCCGGCTTGTGCTCCAGAACAATCGGCTCGAAGGCGGTCATGATGGCGGCGGTCTGTTGGGCATGGCTACCGCCGCCGCATCCCAGATTCACCTGTGGCTCGGGGATCTCCAACTGTCGGAAGAAGAGATCGCTCATCTTTTCGTCATAGTGTTGTCCGGTGTGAACCAGCATCGCCTCTATGGACGGCGCGGCCGAAAAGGCACGCATGAGCGGCGCGATCTTCATGAAGTTGGGGCGTGCGCCCGCTACGCAGATGATCTTCATTATGTGGCTCTTCCTTGGGTTAGCATTCGCTCGATGATGTCGAGGTAGTCCTTAGCCAACTTGTCCCGATCATAGAAGGTGACAACGTAGTCGCGCCCAGATTCCCCGAGTGATTTGCTACGCATCGGATCGTCCCGGAGAGCAAGGAGAGCATCGAGAAGTTCGCCGCTGTTCTCCGGTTCGATGTTGATCCCGGCGCCCGCCTTCTCGATGAATTCGGCGGCAAAGCCCCCGACACCGTTAATGATGGGCTTGCCCATGCCGCCCGCCTCGAAGATCTTCGATGGCATAACGGTTGTGAATAGGTCGCTTTTGCGCAGGTGAACAAGGCAGACGTCCATAGCAGCCAGGAAATCGGGCATGGAGTCCTTAGGCTGCCTGCCGGTGAAGATAACGTTGTCGAGGCCGTCTGACGTGGCTTGACGCTCGAGATCGTCGCGCATGGCCCCGTCCCCCACCAGCATGAAGGCAATATCATCGGCGCCCTGCTGTTTGAGTTCTCGGGCCGCTTCCAACACAACCTGCAGGCCACAGGCCATGCCTATCGTTCCCACATAGCCGCAGACGAACTTGCCGTCGATATGCCACGTTTGCTTCAGGCTCTCATCGGGCGCACGGGGCTGAAACAAATCGCGGTTGACGCCGTTCATCACGATGGAGATGTCCTCGTCGGCTACACCTTTCTCCAAGAGCTTCCGCCGGTAGCCGTCTCCAACCGTCACGACATGTCCCGCCGCCGCGTACATCTTGAGCTCCAACCATTCGAGAAGGCGTATCAGGCGGCTGTTGCCCATGGCGCCGACGGCGACAATGGACTCGGGCCAGATGTCACGAATCTCCAAGATGAACGGGACGCGCCTGATCCACCGAAAAAGAACGCCGGCCCATCCGCAGAAGAACTGCGGCGAGGTAGCTATGACCACGTCAGGGCGCTTGACGAACAGCGAGACGAGGAACGCGCTCACCATATAGGAAAGATAGTTGAGAATTCGGCGAACCGAGCCCTGGTTTGCGGCGATGTACGTCCACACGCGCCGGACGTCGATGCCGTCTACGACGTCGCGCTGATAGAGCTTGTTCTTGTAGCCTTCGTAGACTACTCCATCCGGCACGTTGGGGGCACACGTAATCACCGTCACGTCGTGTCCGGCCTGGATCCAGCGCTTGGCGTTCTCGTACGTGCGCGAGGCCGGGGCATTGCCTTCCGGGGGAAAATAATGTGTGAAGAATAGAATCCGCATCGCCTACTCACGAGGGCATGATGGTAAAACCAACTTCCTTTTCCGTGCTGTCAAATGCGAAGGCCAGCGCGGCGTTCGGTTCACTTCGCCCGAACTCGGGGCAGTAGAACGAGTCTTCACAACGGAGTTCCCCCTGGCCGGAGAATACAATCCGCAGTGCCCCCTCAGAGCAATGAACCAGGGCAGCGCGCGCGTCGAGGCATTCTACAGGGCAAGAGGGGTGCAAATGCAATCGCGCGACCGCCGCTACTTTCGCGCGGGATTCGATCCGGTCGCGCACTTCCAGCCGGGCCGAAGCGCCCCACGTGATCTTTCGATGGTGAACAGGGGCGCCGGGCAAACGGCGGTAGCCATCATGCCAGGCACTCAAGCTGAATCCTCGAGCCGCAGGTTCCCACCGGACCTCGTGCGGGTGTCCTCGCCTGGCCACGCGAAAGGCGCTCCAGAACTCACACTGATCCCGCCCTTCAATCTCAACCGTATTGTGGGCACGCGTCGAGCGGCAGTACTCCCGCATCGGGCCGGGGACGTAATCGTACACGCCACTGTCAACGATGACGCGGTGGCCCTTGAAAGAGAGCTCGAGAGAGAACATGTCACCGTGCGCGTGGCCGGGAATGTAGTCCGGGCCGATAGGGCCGGCATCACAGACGAGGTAGGTGTCGTCCTCGCCGCACCAGCCATAGTAGCCGGCGGCAGGAAGTGCCCAGGGCCCGGGCGACGGGGCTGACGCGGATGCCACGAGGTCACGTGGGTCATTGTAGATGCCAAAGGCACTGTCGTTGAAAAGGGCGATCCGGCCATCGGGATGACAGACACGCGCGAGCGCCTCTTGCATGCGCTCTAACGGCTCCTGGACAAGGTCCCACAGTTCCTCGGAGCCGGTGTCGCGAAGCAGGCGCAGTAAGTACGTCAGCCGTACGTGATACATGGGCGAGCGCTCGAAGTGCATACCGTCGGACAAGATCTGCTCAGGTATCTCCCTGCGCAGAATATCAAGGCCGCGCTCCAGCCATTCCTGTCCGGTTTTCCCACGAAAACAACTGCCGACAAAGGCCAAGGCCGCACCGTTTTCGAACAGGTGATTGCCAAGGAGGTGCGTTTCGAGATGTCGCTTGAGCCACTCTGCTTGGCGATAGATGCTTCGCCAAAGGCGGCAAGCAAAGCCTCCGTCCGACTCTGTCTGTGCGCAGAACTTGCCAAAACACACGCCGCACCAGTTCATCAGCCGCAGGGAGATAGGATAGGGCTCCCAGCCTACGCGGCCCTTGCCAAGAGGGTGCCGCTCCACCCAATCTGTAATGGCCGCCCGGACGGATTCGTAGTCCAGCGCCCAGAGCCATTCAAAGTAGTGGAGATTGTATTGCCACAGCTTGGGCAACTCGGGCACGTCCCATTCGTCAAGCGGCCAGCCCAGTAACTCCTCCTGATTAAGGAACACGAACCGCCCCGCCGTGATGTCGTTTGCCTTGTTGGCCTGCGCGCCGGGGGCGAGAAACGGGCTGGTTGGTTCCCACCGGCATCCTTCAAAATCGGGAACAGGCATCTTGAGAAAGGACTCAGGCGACTCCCAGAGCGGCTCTATTCGGCGCCGGATCTGTCCGATGATCTGACCACCCTTGATATGTCGGATGGTTCGAAGTGTTCGGACTATGGACATTGGCCCCAAGCGCTATAGCGTGATTGTCGTGCGCGCCCGCGCCGACTCAACCGCGGCGAGTGTGGCGCGTGTGATGTTGTGTAGTTGAGCAAAGGGTATGACGGGCTCGCCTCCCTTCGTGATCGCGTCCACAAAGGCCGCGACCTCAGAGGCGTGCCCCTTGTCTTGCCGGCTCGTCTTGAACTTGTTGAGCCCGGCGAAGCCGTAACCGCGTGTCACGCGGAAGTTCTCCATCCGCAGCACGCGCCCATCGCTGAAGACCTCGAGCATTTCCTTGGGATAGCGTTTCGAGCCATTCGCGAAATAGTTGACGTTGCCAACCGAGCCATCGCCGAATGTCAGAAGGATCGCCATCTTGTCATCGCGCACCGCGGGCCCTTCCCCAACTATCATGGAGGAGACCGCGACAACCGGGCTCCCCGCGATGTGGGAGAGCAGGTCAATGAAGTGGCAGCCCTCGCCGATGATACGCCCCCCGCCGCGTTCGGGGTCCTGCGTCCAATGATCGGCCGGGATGGCGCCGGCATTAACCGTCATGGTTAGCGTCAGCGGCTCGTTTCGCCCGGCAAGCGCCTGCTGGATACGTCTTGTGTGAGGACTGAAGCGCCGGTTGAAGCCAACCATCACGAGCCTATCCGGGTGCGCCGCGGCGGCCTCGCCCACCTGGGCAAGCTCCTCCTCGTTCATGGCCAGCGGCTTCTCAACAAAGACGTGTTTCCCCGCCTCGAGGGCTTCGCAGACGAAGCGCGCATGGAGGTGGTGTCCCACGAGCACAAAGACCGCCGAAACGGCATCGTCCGCAAGAATGGCCTGGTAATCCGTCACCGCTTGAGCGACGCCGAACTTCTTCGCGGCGTGCCCCGCGGCCGCCGCGTTAAGATCGGCGATGTATGCCAGATGAGCGTCCGTTTTGGCGAGCGCCGGGAGCAGGATGCTGTTGGCGAACATGCCTGCACCGATGATGCCGACGGATGCCCGGCCAGCGGAGGGAGCCTGTGCCTGCGTCACGGTTAACGCCTGAGCCGTGTCCACTTCTTCGGGATAGGCAAGCACGACGCCCAAGGCGCCAGCGTTGGAACTGATCTGTTCGTAAGCGTCGATGGCACGGCCGAAGGGAAAGCGATGCGTGACAATGTCTTCGACGCGGATGCGCCCGGCGTCCAGCGCTCCCAAGACGGCCTCGAAATTCCGCTGCTCTGTCCAACGCACATAGCCGAGTGGGTAATCCTGCCCGCCCTGTTCATACTTCTCATCGTAGCGGCCCGGGCCATAGGAACACGAGACCTGAAAGGAGAGTTCCTTCTTGTAGAAGTCATCGCGCCGCAGATTGAGGCCGACCACACCGACAAGGATGATTCGGCCTCGCTTGCGGCATGATTCGGCCGCTTGATGCACGATCGCATCGGACTTGGCCGAAGCCGTGATGATGGCCCCGTCCACGCCCACGCCGCCTGTCCAGACGTTCGCGGCCGCAATGGGATCGCCGCCTTGGCCGATATTGACTGTCCGCGCGCCATGGGCCTCCGCGAGAGCAAGCCGCTCTTCGCTCAGATCCACGGCCAGCACCTCGCATCCACTCGCACGCAGCAACTGCACGGTGAGAAGTCCGAGGAGGCCCATGCCAAAGACCACGAACCGCTCGCCGAGCGTCGGCGCAGCCAAACGGACGCCCTGGAGCGCAATACTGCCGAGTACCGTAAACGCCGCGGCTTCGTCGCCTACTCCTTCGGGCACCTTGGCGCAGAGGCGCCGCGGAACACAAACGACCTCGGCGTGGCTGCCGTTTGAGGCCACACGTTCGCCGGGGGCCAGATCATGCACGCCAGCGCCGACTTCGAGTACTGTGCCGACGTTGCAGTAGCCTAAAGGCAGCGGCTCATCGAGCTTGCGAAAGACCGCCTCGAGGGTCGGCATCAGGCCGTCCGTTCGCATCTTGTCGAGAACCTGCTTGACTTTATCGGGCTGCTGGCGAGCCTTCTGGATGAGGTTGGCCTGGCTGAACTCGACGAGCATCCGCTCGGTACCGGCCGAGATAAGCGACGCCCGCGTCTTGATAAGTACCTGCCCCCGCATTGGCCGAGGGCAAGGTAAATCGGCCAGTTCCATCTTGCCTGTTCTCAAGTGTTGCAGTATCTGTCTCACATCCGGCCTTCTGAAGCGCCAGTCTACGAGTAAGCGCCCCGGCGACTGGGGCGGGCCAACGTCACCCGGCGCTGGTTCTGTGTCAGAGAAGTGAGTCTAGACCGCGGGTTATCCGTGATCAAGTCTCTGAAAGTGCGGACAGAGAAAGCAGGCGCGTCTATGGCGCCCGAAGGGCCTCGATCACGCGTGGCATCCAGGTGATCATGAAGACACTGGCCAACGTATTCTCTGAGGTCCGATGCGGATTGTAGAACTCCCAAACGATCTCTCCGTCCGGTGTCACCTCTATAGCCCGCCCCGTCTCGGTTTCGGCTATCAAGGTGTTGCCGCTTGGCAAGCGTTGGCATGTTCCGCACGTTTTCGAGAGAAAAGGCATTTCTTGAGAAGCGGTGAACGTCCAGACGACGTCCATGGATGGGAGCGTGAACTCCGTGACGCTGGAGCGCCCCCATACGCTCTGGTTGTCAAAAACAAGTAGATTCCCATTGGCCAATACGTTGGGATCATGCTGAACCTTGTACGGACCCTGGTGGGCCCAGACCACTTCTCGAATCTCAGGATCGATCACAACAACCGCATTCAGGTAGGCGAGCGATACCATTATATTGCCCTTTTTCAGGGCGGGCATCTCCTGCTCATGTTTGCCATCCAGTATCGAGACAGAGTTGGGATGCAGGAGATCGCTCTTCACCTCTCTCTGCGCCAGATAGTCCCGCAAGAGGTGACTGTAGTCTTTCGAGTTCTCCAGAGCCTCTAGCACCGAAATGGCGTCCTTTTCCCTGCCTTCCGAGTCCAACACGGCAATGAGGTCATCGATAATGAGCTTCGTCTCGTCAATCCTGGGAATGACACGCGTGTAATGCCGGAGCACGTAGATGTCGCCGTTTTCGGCTATATCCAGATCATGATGCGCTCGGTTCTGGACACGCCACACTACCCGGGAATCCTTGTCAAGCTTGGCGAGGCCGACGGCCTCAAAGATCACCAGAAGGGAGCCATCGTCAAGCAGGTGCACATTCCTGAGGAAATCCCCGTAGAGAGGGTAACCTCTCTCGAAGCTGTCGTCCACGTCCCAGGGCTTCATTTCCCACTTGTGCAGCACACGGCCGTCCACATCAATAAGGTATGCTGCCGGGGAATGCCCCGAGCAATACAGGCGAGGACCCGGACAGACAGCATCCCTATTGTGTCTCGTAACACCCGCCTTCGTGCTGTCTGTAGAAGCCTCGCCGCTGTAGCCGAGGGCGCCTATCTGCTCGATAGCCTCCTGTTGTTCGGCCGTTAGTTCCTGCTCCTCCTGGGCCACGGCGATGGCTGGAAGCATCAAGATCGATATCAAGAGGAGTGGGCGTTTGCCTATGCGTAACCGGCTCAACATGAAACCTCCCTACCACACCCTTGCCAGATGGCTCGTCGCTCTTCCTTTCACAGGCGCCTGGAGACGCTATCAAAACGAGAGCTTCAAGACAACCAGGTGAACAAAAGGACAGGCTTCAGCGATGAAGAAAGGCACCGGGCCGCAGCGAGCCGACAGAAGTCCCGCCACTGGGTAAGATCGTCCGTGGCCGCACTCGGCCCAGAGCGTTGAACCGTCACGAGTCGGAGTTCATCGGAGGCATCTGCCGTGCTCGCGCGCCGGTTCCGTTCAGTCTCTACTGCGACGCCCTATTTCCTCCAGTATCGTGCAGATGGCATCGACTGCATCGACTCCCAGGGAGCCGTAGATGGGCAAACACAGAACTTGCGCCGCCACGCGCTCGGCCACAGGCAGGCGGCGCGGATGCGCTGACGGATGTTCCGAGTAGCAGGGGAAGCGGCTGCAAAGCGGGTAAAAGTACTTCCTCGTATGGACATTGAAGCGCTTGAGCGTCTCATGGAGATCATCCCGGCCCATACCGTACGCGTCTGCGTCCACAAGGATGGGGAAATGGGAATAGTTGGATTCAACGCCCGGCAGGTCGTCAAGAAATGTCAATCCGAGGACGCTCGCCAGTCTCTCGCGATAGGCCAGAGCGCACGCGCGGCGATTGGCAATCTCCCGGCCAACATTTTCGAGTGCCAGTAGGCCGTAGGCCGCCTGAAGCTCGGTCATCTTGCCGTTGATGCCCGGGCCGATGACGGTCTCTTCATCGGCAATGCCGAAATCCTTAAGAAAATCGATTCGCTTCTTCAGGGTGGCGGTGCCGGCAACCACGGCGCCCCCCTCGGCCGTGGAGAACAGCTTGGTGGCGTGAAGGCTGAGCGCCGACATGTCCCCCCACCGGAGCAGTGAACGACCTTTCAGGCGCACGCCAAAGGCATGCGCCGCATCGTATATCAGGCGAAGGCCATGTTTATCCGCGATGTCCCGAAGCGCCTCGACGTCACATGGGTTACCGAAGACATGAACGGGGACTATAGCGCGCGTGGCAGGCGTGATTAGCTCCTCAACGCACTCAGGATTCAGGTTGAACGTGCCCGGCTGGATATCGCAGAACACTGGCTGTGTGCGATTCCAATGAAGCACGTGTGCGGTGGCCGGAAAGGTGAAAGACGTGGTAATGACTTCGCCGCCATCAATCTCCAACGCCTGAAGGGCCAGCAGAAGGGCGAGGGTGCCATTGCAAAAGAGGCTCAGTTGCTCGACACCAAGATAATTGCACAGCCGGCTCTCCAACTCGTCGTGGAGGGGGCCCTTATTAGTAAGCCATTTGCGTTGCCATACACCCTCCAACTTCTTGCAGTAGAGCTCAAGATCCGGCATGGTCGGCCGCATGACGTATATCGGCTCGGGAAAGGCCTGGCTCTGGATCAGGTCTTGAAGTGAATCATGACGGCCGTCTTGGCAGGCTTTCTCCAAAGGCACAACTTCACTCCCCTTACCGAGGTACTCTTTGAGCCGATCACCCACTGCTTCTGGATTCGACAACGCCTGAAGAAGCTTGGCCCCATGACGATGGCAGCTTCTCATCCGCACCTGTGGCTCGGAGGACTCGTCCCCGCGGCCGCATCAATGGAGGGTGGCCTGCATTGTGTCTTTCAATAGCCCATGAGCTGCGTGCGGCATCCGGAACACGCTAGCAGAACGGGAACGGGAAGACAACAAGCACAATGGCGCGGATGGGCCGGGAAGCCCGGGAGTTGGCTCAGCCCTTAACCACGCCCACGGGGCGAATGCGGGCGACTCGCCGTCCGAGCCCAGACGAATCGAGTACGGCGGCCACGCGGTCGATATCCTTGTACGCGCCGGGCGCTTCTTCAACAATCGTGCCCTTGCTCCTGGCGATCACCACAATGCCCGCCTTATCGAGACGCTCGAGCAGCGGCCCGGCCCGTTCCGCCTTTCTCGCGGCCTTCCGGCTCAGCACTCGGCCCGCGCCATGGCATGCGCTACCGAAGGTCGTGGCCAGAGCGTGCTCGGTACCGGCGCAGACCCACGACCCTGTGCCCATATCGCCCGGCACCAGCACCGGTTGGCCGACCCTCCGATACACTGCAGGCACCTCCTTGCGGCTCCCGGGGAACGCGCGTGTCGCCCCCTTCCGATGGACACAAAGCCGGCGACGTTGCCCGTCCACCTCGTGGACTTCGAGTTTGGCGATGTTATGGCAGACGTCGTACACGAGCCGCCCTCCCAGTTCGCGCGGGCCGATGTCGAGTGCGTGACACAGGGAGCGGCGCGCCAGTTCCATGATCACCTGGCGGTTGGCCCAGGCGTAATTCGCCGCGGCCGCCATGGCAGCGAGATAGCGTCGGCCCTCGGGAGACATCACCGGCGCGCAGCAGAGCTGGCGGTCGGGCAGCCGGATGCCGTAATCCGCGGCAGCCTTGAGCATCGTGTGCAGGTAGTCGTCGCAGACTTGATAGCCCAGCCCGCGGCTACCGCTGTGCACCATGAGCGTCACGGCCCCTTCGGCGAGGCCGAAGGCGTCCGCCGCCGCCGGGTCGAGGACGTGCTCGACTACACCGACCTCAAGGAAGTGATTCCCCGACCCCAGCGTACCGAGCTGATCCTGGCCACGACTCAGCGCGCGCGCGGACACAGCGTCGCAATCCGCGCCGGATAAGGCGCCCTGCTCCTCCGTTGTGTCCAGATCGGCATAGGTACCGTATCCTTGCTCCACGGCCCACTTGGCGCCTCTCTTGAGAACGCGCCGCATGTCCTTGTCGTTCAACGTCTTGATGGCACCATGAGAGCCCACGCCGCAGGGGACGTCCCGGTACAATCCGTCGACGACCTCGCGGAGCCGAGGTTGGACATCCGCCCAACGTAGGTGCGTCGTCATCAGTCGGCAGCCGCAGTTGATGTCGTATCCGACCCCGCCGGGCGAGATGACGCCGCCCTGGTCGGGATCCGTCGCCGCCACGCCGCCAATAGGAAATCCGTAGCCCCAGTGGGCGTCCGGCATCGCCCAGGAGTAGCCGACGATCCCGGGCAGACAAGCTACGTTGGCAACCTGTTCGGCCGCTTTATCCCGCCGGATACTCGCCAGCAACTCCGTGTCGGCAATGATCCGGCCGGGGACGCGCATGGCGCCCGTCTTGGGGATTTCCCACGTCGTCTCGTCAATCTGTTCGATTCGTAATTCCGTCATTGCCGCCCCTCGATGATTACAAGTCGAAAGTCACGCGCGCCGCGTAATCGCCGGGCCTCTCAAGGACCTCAAGCCCGTGATACGTTGCGCTCTTGACCTCAACCGCCCGTTCCTCGGCGGCACACACGTATCCCCTGAGAGTCGCCCGCAGTCGTCCCTGGGACACCTCAGAGAACTCCCGCTGCGCGGCCACAATATGCTCGGACTCCATGAGGTAGATGAGTTCCTGCAGCCAACGGACGAGCAGATCCTCGGTGTCGGCGGCATCAAGCGTCACGGCCCGTTCGACGGAAGTCTCATGCCTCACGCGGCGCAAAGCCAGCGCATACAGGCCATCGGCGGCCGTAGTGAGAAGTCCCTCCAGCGAGGCCGCATGGCACTCCATGCGCATGTCAGCCGTGTGTTCAATGAAAGCGAAGGTCATGTTCCGGCGGCCCGCATTCACAACACCGTTCAATCCTTGACAGTTTAAGGTAGCATGCAGCCGTATCGCTTGGGAAGGCCGGCCGGGCGTGGCGAATAGCCTGTCAGCCTCCTACCGCGCGCTTCGCTAGTTTCTTCGCAGAAGCGCACCTTCGGCCCTTTGATGCCTCGCCCTACCTTCTGCCACAATCCAGCGTTTGGAGTGCTCCGCTGTCGGGAACCAAGGAGAGGGAGGCCGAATGGTAGTTGATGATGTTCCGAGCTTTTGTAGTCACGAGCACTGGGGTTCGATAAACGCACTAATGGGAGGTGCGGATGCGCGCTGCGGCGCTGTGCCCGAGAGGCCCGCCGGACTCGCAGATCTCCTCCTCGACCCCTATTTCGGGACTTTCCTTAGGGACGGCGGATGGAACTGGGAAGGGGCCGCCGCTAAAGCCGGCTTCAGCGACGCTTGGACATGGGCCAAGAAAGAGCCCGAGGCATTTTTCACCGCCTTGCGCCCCGCGCTGCGCAGGCATCGCCTGACGGGGGCGTACCAGACGCTGAGAACCGGCCTGCTCCGTCTCTATGACGTCTCCCTGGAAGACTGCACCCCGACTTCTTGGCAGGTCCTTGATCGCAAGGTGGCGCACAACTACGCAAGGATCTTCGATTGGTACGACGAAGCGCGGGGCGCGAACCACCTAACAGAATGCATTCGCCCCGTAAATCCTGAGTTTTTCTACTCCTACGGCAACAAGAAGGCGGAGTCACAGGAAAAGCGGTTCATGACCCCCGTCATGCGTGTGGATCCGTTGCTCCGGTTCTGGACTAGGGGGAACGAGAGCCGCGAGCGACTGTCGCAACTGACGGGCATTGACCCCGTTGACGCCGAAAGCTGGCGAGCCTTCATTGCCGCACTGTTTGCGGCCGCCGAGGCCAATGGGGCGGTCGGGTCAAAGCAATATCAAGGATACATGCGCGTCATGCATTTTCCTGACGTAGCAGACGATGACGTGCAGTGGCGCGGGGATCTGGATCCGGCACAGTCGCAAGCGTTCGAGAATTGGGTGATGAACCGATGTCTTGACGAGACAGCCAAACGCGGGTGGGTACACCAATGCCATGTCGGTGCAGCGAATCCGGCGACATCGAATCCGACGCCGCTAAGGGGCCTCGCCCGGCGCTACCCGAACATGAAGCTTGTGCTGCTGCATTGCTGGCCATTCTTCGCGGAGTCGGCGGAACTCGCGCGCCACGTGCCGAATGTCTACCTGGACCCCTGCTGGCTAACGGTGTTGAATCCGGAATCGCTACGCGATGGCTTGCGAGAGTGGCTCGGGGCCGTGCCATTACACAAGCTCACCTGCGGCCATGACGCAACCAGCGTCGAAATGGCCGTTGGCAGCGCGGTAATGGCCCGGGCGATAATCTTCAAGACACTTCAAGAACATGCGGAAATCTACGGTCTGACAAAAAGTGATGTGCTGCTCATCACGTGCGATATTCTGCACAACAACGCGGTTCGCCTATATGGAGTGGGGAAGACTATTTGCCCCTGAAAACTGCCTGCCCGTCACCAGTTCCGAAGCTTCATGTGCTATCGTGAAGTGTCGCATAGTGAGTCCGAGAGCGCACGGACGCTGTGGTAAGAGGAGGCAGACAGATGGCTTCGTTCGAGTCGACTGGCGAATCCGGAGAGAATGGGCAGCTATACAACGGGATTCGACTGCCCGCACAATGGCCGCCTCGCTATAATGACGTGCCGACGCGCGAGCCCATGCCCGTAGCTTACCTGCACAACATCCCCGAGCCCATTCCTATCCACGTGGGCCGGCAGTTGTTTGTCGACGACTTCCTGGTCGATCCAAGCGAACTCAGACGGACATTCCACCAGGCGCAATACCACGAGGAGAGCCCTCTCCTCCGTCCCGAACGCCCATGGGAACTTGAGGGGGAATCCAAAGGCTATCCTATGCCTACGGCCATGGTGTTCAGCGACGGCGTCTGGTACGACCCGGCGGACGAGCTGTTCAAGATGTGGTATCGGTGCGGAACCGGCCGGGCGACCTGCTACGCCACCTCGGACGGCGGGATCCACTGGGAGCGCCCGGAACTTGACGTAGTCCCCGGCACCAACATAGTCAATACGCTGCCGAGGGATTCCAACACCGTCTGGCTCGACTTATTCGAGACGGACCCGGCCAGGCGATACAAGATGTTTGCGTCACACGGAGAAAGTGGAGAAGACCTCGGCTTGGGGATCTTCTTCTCGCATGACGGAGTCCACTGGGGCGACATGGCGGCGAAGAGCGGACAGATGGGCGATCGGAGCACCGTCTTCTACAATCCCTTTCGCAAGGTATGGGTATACAGCATCAAGGACAACTTCTACGGCCGGCGCCGCCGCTACCGCGAACACCGCGCCGTAATCGAGGGCGCGAAATGGGAGCATCGCGAGCCCCCGCTATGGGTGGGCGCGGACAGGCTCGATCACTGGCGGGAAGAGCAGGAGATGTATCCGGAGCTCTACAACTTGGACGGCGTCGCCTACGAAAGCCTGATGCTCGGGATGTTCACCATCTGGCACGGCGGCGGGGGCCACGACAGGCCGAAACCGAACGATCTCTATCTCGGCTTCAGCCGCGACGGCTTCCACTGGGACAGGGCTTTCCGGAAACCGTTTGTGCCCGTCTCTGAACAGCAGGGCGACTGGAATTACGGGAACGTGCAGTCCGCCGGCGGGTGCTGCCTCGTGCTGGAAGATCACTTGTACTTCTACGTGAGCGGCCGGGCGGGCATCCCCGGCTCCGATTCGAAGACCTCCGGTGAATGCTGCACTGGCCTGGCCACCCTCCGGCGCGATGGATTCGCCTCGATGGATTCGTTCGGCCAAGAGCGGCCACTGACGACGCGGCCCGTTCTCTTCCGCGGGAAGCATCTGTTCGTCAACCTAGACGCGCCCCGAGGTGAACTGCGCGTCGAACTTCTGGATACGCAGCGTGAGCCCATCCCCGGCTACGGCCGGGATGATTGTCTGCCTATTCAGGCGGACGCCACGCGAGCCCAGGTGTCATGGCGGCACGGAGGCAACCTGTCGGCGTTCACCGGTACGCCCGTACGCTTTCGGTTTCACCTGCGTGACGGGCGCCTCTACGCGTTCTGGGTCAGTCCGGACGTGTCCGGAGCCAGCCATGGCTACGTCGCGGCGGGCGGCCCCGGCTTCACTGGCCCGACGGACACCGTGGGCGGCGCGGCCGTGTAGTCAGGGGGCCGGCGCCCCTGCGCTGATAGGACGCCTGTGGCCCTGTGTTTCTCCGCTACACCGCCTGCCGGTAGGCCGGCCCTTGCCATCCGCCATTGCGCCCGGTAACCTGATGCCCGCGGCCCGGAAGAAACCTCCAAGGAGATATTCCTATCATGGCGACGTACACACTCAGTGAACGGGCAATTCCGCTGGATGATTCATGGGACGTCCTTGTCACGGGCGGCGGGCCGGCAGGCTGCACAGCGGCGGCCGCGGCGGCACAGGAGGGCGCCAAGACGCTTCTGATCGAGGCCACGGGCGCGCTCGGCGGAATGGGTACCTCCGGGCTGGTTCCCGCGTGGTGCCCCTTCTCCGACGGGGAGAAGGTGATCTATCGCGGCTTGGCGGAGAAGGTCTTCCGCGCCGCAAAGGAGGGCGTCCCCCACGTGCCGGACGACGCCGTCGACTGGATCGCCATCGATCCCGAGCACCTGAAGCGCGTCTACGACGACCTCGTCACGGAAGCCGGCGTGTCCGTTCTGTTCAACACCCGCCTCGCCGCCGTCGAGACGGACGGAAACGGTGCAGTGGACGCCGTCATCACCAGCAACAAGGCCGGCCTCACGGCCCACCGGGCCAGAGTCTACATCGACGCCACCGGCGACGCCGACCTCGCCGCATGGGCCGGCGCGGCGTACGAGCAGGGCGAAGCCGGCTCCGGCGAGGTCCAGCCCTCCACCCACTGCTTCATCCTGTGCAATGTGGACGAATACGGCTACGCCAACCGGCCGACGTTGTACGGCGGCTCCAAGAACTCGCCCATCCACCAGATACTCGCCTCCGGTAGGTTCCCGGAAATCCGCGACACTTTCCTTTGCCACGCCCACATCGGGCCCGGGACGCTCGGCTTCAACGCCGGCCATATCTGGGATGTCGATAACACCGACCCGGAGAACGTCTCCAAGGCCATGATGCAAGGGCGGAAGATAGCCAAAGCCATGCGGGATGGGCTCGCGGAATTCGTTCCCCAGGCCTTTGGCAACGCCTACCTGGTGAGCACGGGCCCGCTGCTTGGCGTCCGGGAATCCCGACGCATCACCGGCGCCTATGTCCTAACCGTCGAGGACTACCTCGCCCGGAAGAGCTTCGCCGATGAGATCTGCCGCAACGCCTACTGGATTGACATCCATACCGCCAAGAGCGAGATCGAGTCCACCCGCGCCGGGCACGACCACGTGGCCAACCGCTATGAGCGCTACGGCCCGGGGGAGTCGCACGGTATTCCCTACCGCTGCCTGACGCCTAAGGGCCTGCGTAATGTCCTGGTGGCCGGGCGGTGTATCTCGTGCGATCGGCCCGTCCAGGGCAGCATCCGTGTGATGCCTACCTGCCTTGCCATGGGCGAGGCGGCGGGCGTCGCCGCGCAGCAAGCAGGCGCAGCCCTCGGCGGGGACATCCACGCCGTCGACACCGATGCCTTGCGCAAACGCCTACGCCAACGTGGGGCATACCTTCCGTGAGCGGAATCGAGGAGGGGATACGATGAGCGGAGTAGTCCTTTGCCTGATTGCGGGGATAGCCGCGGGCGCGGACGATGCCCCTGATGCCGGCATCACCGACATCACGTGGACCTTGGGGCCCAACCTGCCTGAATTCCGCAAAGGCGGATGCGCGGCAGCCCTCGACGGCAAAGTCGTCTCCGTCTTTGGCATGCGCTATCCCTGGGGTGAGATGGACACCATGTACGTCTACGACCCCGCCACACAGTGGTGGACCCGCGGCCCGGACGGCCCCGTGGGCCAGTGCTACGTGCAAGGCACAGAGTGCGGCGGCGCTTTCTACGCCATCGGCGGCAGGAAAGGACAGGTGCGTCAGCAGTGTTACGTCCTCAAAACCACTCCGGCGGGCTACGAGTGGCGGGACGCCCCGAGCCTGAACGACGCCCGCGGATGGCCTCCCAGCGTCGCGGTGGGAAGTAGGTTATTCGCCTTCGGCGGCGCCGAAAGCGGCCACGGGCCTACCCTTTCGAGCGCCGAAATGCTCGACACGGCCCGGCCCGAAAGGGGCTGGCAGCGCGTCGCGCCCATTCCCGGCGAATCGCGCGGATGGCTCGGCGCCGCGGCCGCGGGAGGAAGGGCGTACATCTTCGGCGGCGCCCACTTCTTCACACCGAAGCCGGCCGATGGCCCCGACCGCAAGCGCCTCGACGAAACCTTGTGCTACGACCCGGCCTCCGAGGAATGGCAGACGAGAGCCCCCATGCCCTACCGGCTTTCGGGCATGGACGCCTGCGTCTACGGCGACCGCTATATCATCGTCGTGGGCGGCGCGGCCGAAACCGGCGATTTCACGCCCAAAATGAGTTCAAAGTGCGAAAACACCGAGCGAAACGAATCGTATTATTGCCCCTTCGTGCTCGTCTACGACACGAAGACCGACCGTTGGACGGTACTTCCCGGCCTACTTCCCATGCCCACCAACGATATCCGCGTTGTCCTCATCGGCGATAAGCTCTATGCCCTCGGTGGCGAGAATGTCGAATCCGCTACCAGCAACACCACCGCCTGGCTCCGCATCGGAACGATTCACAGATAGTCGCCTCCCGACCCCTGCGATTTGCGTTGACTCACCGTCCCCCGCCGGGGATAATGCCGCCTGTTTGCTGCGGGAAGTTCCGTTCACAGATGGAGATGCATAGTAGGGAGAAGCCGTCATGGCGAAGATCGCGTTCATCGGGGCCGGGAGTCTGGGTTTTACACGAGGATTGGTGCGGGATGTGCTCACGTTTCCCCTGTTGAGAGACGCAACCATCTCCCTCATGGATATCGACAAGGAGCGGCTCGATTTCGCGTACCGCGCCGTCAGCACGATCATCGAGCGCGGGGACTATCCCGCCAAGGTCGAGGCGACCCTCGATCGCAAAACGGCCCTCAAGGGAGCCGACGCCGTCTGCTGCACAATCCTGTCCGGCGGCGTGGACATCTGGCGCCACGACATCGAGATTCCCAAGCGGTTCGGCGTTGACACCAATGTCGGTGATACGCGCGGCCCGAGCGGCATCTTCCGCGCCCTTCGCACTATCCCCGTCATGGTGGACATCTGTAAGGATATGGAGCGCTACTGCCCCGACGCGATCCTCCTCAATTACACCAATCCCATGGCTATGCTGTGCCGCGCCATGCAGCGTTCATCGAGCATCCAAGTCTCCGGCCTGTGCCATAGCGTCCAGGGCACGGCGGGCATGCTCGCGAGCTGGATCGGCGCCCCGATGGACGAGATCACCTACGTCTGCGCCGGGATCAACCACTTGGCCTGGTTCATCGAATACAAGTGGAACGGCAAGGACGCCTACCCCCTCATTCGCAAGGCGGTCAAGCGCAAGAAGATCTACAACCACGAGCAAGTCCGCAATGAGATGTTCCTGCATCTCGACTACTACGTCACCGAGTCCAGCGGGCACAACAGCGAGTACAACTGGTGGTTTCGGAAACGCCCGGACCTCATCGAGAAGTACTGCACCGACGGTACGGGGTGGAATCCCGGCCACTATGCCTACATCCTGAAGCAATACCAGCGGAAAGAGCGCACCTGGAAGAGCGAGGTCAAGAAGTGGTTCGCCCAGGGCGCGCCCATATCGCTCGAGCGAGGGCACGAATACGCCGCCCATATCATGAACGCCTTCGTGGGCGGCGAGCCCTACCAGTTCAACGGCAATGTCCCCAACACCGGCCTCATTCCGAACCTGCCGGAAGACGCGTGCGTCGAGGTGCCCGTCGTGGCAAACAAGCGCGGATTCAATCCGATGCACGTCGGGCCGCTGCCGATCCAGTGCGCGGCCCTCAACAACGTCACCATCGCCTCCGAGGAAATGGCCGTCGAGGCGGCCCTCACCGGCGACCCCCGCCTCGTGTTCCAAGCCATCGCCTACGATCCGCTGACGGCTGCCGTGCTATCCCTGGCCGAGATCAAGAAGATGACCGCCGCCATGCTCAAGAAAAACCGCGACTACCTTCCCCAATTCAAGAGCATCGACATCTGAGGAAGCGCCCCGGACAGGCCGCGGGATGTGGTCAATAGACTGCAAGCCTTGCTGTACGCGGCGTTAAGAAGACGTCGGAAGTTGAGTAAGCGGGAACAGGCTGGAAGCCTGCACCGCTGCCGAACTCGACGCCCTGCTATCCAGCATCCTCGACCGCGCTTTCAAAGGAGAGTTGTAGCCGCGCGAAGTGCGCAGACAGCTACGGGTGAGCCATTCGGCCTAAGCTTGCTTGATGCCGAATTTGGCCATCTTGTAGCGGACTTGATCGCGGGAGACGCCGAGAAGCCGTGCCGCCCGGGACTGGTTCCAGTCGGCGCGAATGAGGGCCTGGCGCACAAGGGCCTTCTCGATGTCGGCGAGGTCGCAGCCGGAAGTGGGGAGCTGCACGGTGTACTCTGCGGCGCGGGGGAGGTCGCGCAGGACGGCCCGGCCCAACTCGATGTGCTCGGCGGTAATAACAGGCTGCTGCGCGACAAGGGCGACATTGCGGATAACATCGCGCAACTCGCGGACGTTGCCCGGCCAGTCATACTGATCAAGTCTCCCCAGTGCGTCGGATGAGAATCCCGTCAGTTTCCGGGCAGGCGTCCGGCCGTAGCGCTGCAGGAAGTGCCGTGCGAGAAGCGGGATATCCCCCGCTCGCTGCCTCAGGGGTGGAATCTCGATGCGAACAACGGTGAGGCGGTAAAACAGCTCACGGCGAAACAGCCCCTCCTCAACCAGCGGCTCGAGGCGCCTGCACGTGGCCGCAAGCACGCGCACGTCGAGGGGAATCGCTTCGGTTCCTGACATCCGCATGAAGGCGCCGGTTTCCAGGACAGCCAGGAGCTTCTCCTGGATGGACAAAGGAAGATCAGCCACATCATTCAGGAGAATTGTCCCGCCGGAGGCCAGTTCGAGTAGGCCTTCCTTCGGCCCGGCCATGGACATCGCGGGCGTATTCTCAATACCGAACAGCGTGGACTCGAGCAGGCTCTCGGGCATGCCCGTGCATTGGAGCTGCAAGAACGGCCGGTCGGTCCGCCCGGATTCGAAATGGATGGCGTGCGCGATGAAACGCTTGCCGGCCCCGCTCTCCCCCTGAAGCAGGGCGGTGTCGGCCTCGCTCATCGCGACTTGGCGCACCTGACTCCTCAGGTCCACCATCGCTTCTGTCTCGCCGATCACCTCTTCTAGGCCGAAAGGCTGAAGCGGCCGCTCACCACGCCCCGCACGGCCCTGTTGCTCGGCGGCCTCGATGGCCCGTCGCACCACGCTTGCCAGGTCATCCATATCGAAAGGCTTGGCAATGTAATCGATGGCGCCGGCCTTCATGACTCGAACGGCACTGTCGATGCTCGAATAGGCCGTGATGACGATAACGGGCACGTGCGGCATTACGTCGTGGACCCTCTCGACAAGGTCAGCGCCATCGGCGTCGGGGAGGCGAAGGTCCAAAAGAGCGGCGTCGAATTCCTCCTCGTCGATGATCCGTTTCGCGCCGGCGCCATCGGCCGCCTCGAGAACGTCGTATCCCTCGGCGGTAAGCCGTTCACGCAAGGACCAACGGATCAGCCGCTCGTCGTCCACCACCAAAATGCGCTGAGTCATGCTATCCTCCCTTAGGCAACGCGACGGTCACCCGCGTGCCGCCGTTCGGCCCGACACCGATCGCTATCTTGCCTTCATGGGCCTCGATGATTTTCCGACAGACGGCCAAGCCAAGTCCAGTACCTTGCGCCCTGGTTGTGATAAAAGGGCGAAACACGGTGTCGCGCACTTGGGGAGCGACACCGGGCCCCGTGTCGGCGATTTCGACAACAGCCTTCTCGGGCGTCTCATAGAAGGCGCATCGGATCTCGCCCCCGTCAGGCATGGCCTGTACCGCGTTATTGAGAACGTTCCAGATCACTTGGGCGAAGAGCGTCTCATCAAGCGGGGCGGTTATGTCGGCATCTCCCTCGAACGAAAGCCGAATATCGCGCGCCAAAGGCTGTTTCAGCGCTTGGCTTGTGACTCGTTCGACACACGCCTTCAAGTTGCAGGACGTCTTCTGCGGCGCGAGGGATTTGGTGAACATGAGCAAAGCCCGGATCGTATCTTCTACGCGCAGAACTTGTTCGAGAATCTCGCCGGTGATATCGCGGCGCTCGTCGGCCACATCGAGAGAGTCTCTGAGAACTTGAATTGCGCCGCTGATACCGGCGAGGGGATTGCGGATTTCATGGGCCATGGAGGCCCCCATCTCACCGATCATGGCCAGATGCTCCGATTGAAGCACCCTTTCGTGCATCTGCTTGAGTTCCGTGATATCGCGGACAATCATGATGAAGATCCGGCGATCACCGAGAGGCACCTCACTTGCCGTAACGTGCATCGGAAACGTGGCGCCATCCTTCCGCACGCCTACGACCTCGCCGGCCGCGGGGCCATCGCTGTGTTCTTCCAGCAGCCACGCGCAGACATCGACGTCGCCCTGCTCAAGCTCAGGCACAAGGCCACGGATGGACTGGCCAACCATTTCCTCCGCCCCGTAACCGAAGATCGATTCCGCCGCCGGATTGAACGACTCGACAAGGCCCTTGTCGTCAAGCGTAATCATCCCGTCGGGGGCGGATTGAAGGATAGCCCGCACGCGGGCCTCGCTGCTTCGAAGAGCCGTTTCGGCCCGCTGCCGCTCCGCCATGTCACGCTGGAGACGGCGAACCATCGTATTGAAATCACGCGCCAGAGCACCAATTTCGTCTTTCCTGGCCATCGGGAGGTGCACACTGAGTTCGCCCGTCTTCCCAATGGCCGCGACATGCCGGGAGAGTCGTGCGAGAGGGCCTATCACGGTGTGGCTAAGCAGTACCACCGCGAGAAGCAACGCCACGGCTCCGGCCACCAGCGAGGCCCGGCGCGCGACGCGGAACGCCCCGGCCCCCGCGGCGGTGATATCCCGCGGCACGTCGGCACGGAGCAAGACGGCCGGAACGCCGTAGACATCGAGCAGCGTCGTGTACACGCGGAGGATGTTTTCCTCCGCTTCACGCGTGACGTACCGGTTCACCTCGGAAATGCGGCCCAGCGCGTCTCTTTCATCCGGGGCGAGCGCCACAGCGTCCAAAGGATAAAGATGAACGGCCAGCCTGGCGCGGGTGGCAATATTGCGGATGAGATTCGTATCGAGAAGCCGGCCGATAACGAAGAGACTCGCAGGGCCGGGAGCGGTATCCGCCGCATCCTGACGAACCAGCGGCCTGGCCGCCACCACCAAAGGGCCTAGACTTGTCATCAATATGCCGGATACAGCCTTATTCGCGCCGGATTCAACAAGCTTCTCGTAGCCCGGAGGCAGCGCATCCCCGGCAAAGATGTCGATAGTGATGGGCTCGCCCGTTGTGTGATCAAGCGACGTCCGACTCAGAATCCGTCCGTCGTGAGAAAGCCGGCAGATAAGGTCAAGGCGATCTTTCTTGGCAGCGCTTGGCGTGAGGGTAGTAACAAACGTCCGGGCCTCGCCCTGAGCGTTGCCGATCGCGGCCTCGGGCCAAGCCAAACAGAGCCGCTCCAACTCAAGCGTCTCATCTTCCAGGGCCGCAACGACGCGCCGCAGATCGTCGATCGCCCTCCCCCGCTCCAACGCAACCAGCCGCGCCCCCACCACCTCCCGCTGGAAAGCGTATAGAAGCGCCGCGTAAACGCCGATGACGCTGATGAGTATGACTTCTGTTTTGAGCCGGAGAGACATGGCCTAATCCTATAGTGCACGGCCCATTTTACCCGGTATGACGGGCGATATCATATCCGGGAACGCGAAGAATAGGGCCAAGGAGGCCCCGGCAACCGCGCCCAGGCTCAGTTAAGGCTGGGCAAGCGATGTGGGAGAGACAAGCTCGATTTCAAAGAGCTTAGGCCAGAGTTTGCCCGTAACGAATAGCCGGCCGCTCTCCTCGTCGTAGGCAATGCCGTTAAGCACATCTTCGGCGCCGGTGCGGTCCTCCGCCGGAAGGATGCCCGACAGATCGATCCAGCCGAGAATCTGGCCTGTGTCGGGATCGATACGCGCGATGCGGTCTTGCTGCCAGATATTGGCGTAGATCTCGCCCTCAACGTACTCGAGTTCATTCAAACGCTCGACAGCCAACCCGTTCTCGCGGACGCCGATCTGCCCAGTCTCCGCTAATGTATCAGGATTTAGAAAGTAGAGCGTCGATGAGCCGTCGCTCATGATGAGGCGTGTGCCGTCATACGCTAGGCCCCACCCCTCCGTTGCGTACTGGAACTCGCTCAACGGCTCGAAAGTGGTTCTGTCGTAGACAAATCCAACGTAGTTCCGCCAGGTGAGCTGGATGAGTCTGTCGCCGACGACTGCAAGTCCTTCGCCGAAGTACTCACCAGCCAGATCGCGCTGCTGAAGCACCTCGCCGAATTCCAGGTCTACGCGGCGCACCGAGGAGCGCCCGTAAAGGCCGGTGCTCTCGTACAAAACGCCGTCGGTGAACACAAGGCCCTGCGTAAACGCCCCGGGGTCATGCGAATATGTATTCACAACGCGATAGCCGTAGACGGGTGTCTCCTGGGGCGGTTTGGGCCCGGGACACCCGCAAAGGACAGCCGCCGCAAGGACAAGGCTCAACCACGCTGCGCGCCAACAGCTCCCTAGCAACGCCATGCGCCTCCTCCCCCTTTCTCCGGCCGCATCGCGCGGCTCACGCGAGGACGCTTGCCCTCATTCTCCATCCAACCAGCGCCCCCAAGAATATGCGAAACGCCACGCCGGCGCAAGAGTGAGCCAGGACACGTCGCGAACGACGCTGGAGGCTCAGCCTCCGCGTGCGGCCTCGCCCCACCAGCGCAAAACCACTTCATGCTGTGGCCACTTGTCAAGGAACCACTATATAACGCGGTCAGCCGCGAACATGAGGGGCGGCGATCCGGAGCATTTGCGGGGGCGCGTTTCGGGTTCTACCTCATGTATACTCCCGGCATGATTCTTGGCGTGATGAGCGATACTCACGGCAACCGCCGGCTGATGTTCCAGGTAGCGGAACTTATGCAGAAGGACTTGGAAGTCGATCTCATCTACCACCTTGGGGATGACTATGAGGACGCTGAAGAACTGGCCTTTGCGGGCTATCCCGTGCGGATGGTGCCCGGCTTGTGGTGTTCCGCCTACCAAATGGCGTCGATTCCGAAGCGGCTGCGGGATGAGATCGGCGGGCTGACGGTGGCCTGTGCCCACGCGGCGAAGGACCTCCGGCACGTCGAGCGGGCGGCGTCTCTTATCCTGACGGGCCACACGCACGAAGCGAGAATTGAGCCTCTTGGTGCAAGCCTATATGTGAATCCGGGGCATCTCAACCGCTCTCAACGCGGGGGGGCGCCATCGTTCGCCGTCGTATCTATCGAGCCGGATGATGTACGTGCCGCTATCCACGAAACCAGCGGCGTCATCCGGACGGAGCAGACGGTGTCCCGAAGCCGTCTTGCCTAGCCGTACCGGGGGCGAGACGGTTGCGCCCTGCCGCAAGGTGCCCTAGTATGTGTTTGTGACGCGCGGTGCGCCATATCGCGGCGCTTTCACTGCCGGAGCGACGGAGTAGGCCGGTGCATTACCTTAACGAAGAGCATATCCTCATCTTCCTAGTCGAGGTATTTCTCCTGCTCACCTGCGCCAAAGTGATGGGCCAACTCGGCCAGCGATGGGGCCTGCCCGGCTTGGTGGGGGAGTTGTTTACGGGCATCTTGCTTGGGCCTACCATCCTCGGCCGGCTCATGCCGAACGTCGACCGCGCGCTCTTCCCGGCGGATTCAATACAGCAGACTATGCTCGACACCGTGGCCTGGTTCGGCGTGCTCTTCCTGCTACTCACAACGGGTTTCGAGGTGAGCGTCTCGACCGTGTGGAAGCAGGGCAAGGCGTGCATGAAGATCGCTACGGTAGGCGTGTTCCTACCTTTTGCTGTAGGCTGCCTCGCGTTTGCCCGGCTGCCAGAAAGCTACTGGGGCCCCGCCGCAAACCAGCTTACATTCACGCTTTTCATGGCGACGGCCGCGGCCATCAGCGCCATTCCCGTCATCGCGAAGGTCCTGCATGATCTCGACGTCCTCAAGAGCGACCTCGGGCTGACAACGCTCTCGGCGTTCATCATCAATGACCTGCTGGGCTGGATGATCTTCGCCCTCGTCCTCGGCATGAGTACAGACAGCGGCGCCGGCATCCATAACGTCCTGTGGGTGCTGCTGGAAATCACCTTCTTCGGCGCCATCTGCCTCACCGTCGGCAGCAAACTCGTCGGGTCGGTGACGAGGCAGCTTCATCAACACGAAATGGCCGGCCCCGGTATCATGCTGACCTTCATCTGCTGTCTGGGCGTGTTGTGCGGCGCCATCACTCAGTGGATCGGCGTCCACGCGATCCTCGGTTTCTTCCTCGCGGGCGTGATGGCAGGGAATGCGCCGGAAGTCTCCGAGCAATCGCGTGAAACCATTACACAGATGGTTCACGCGGTCTTCGTGCCCATCTTCTTTGCCTCCATCGGCATCAAAATCGACTTCATCCGCAGCACCGACCTGTGGCTGGTTAGTATCTTCACCGTAGTGGCCATCGGCACAAAGTTTGTGGGCGCATGGCTGGGTGCGGTGTGGGCCAGGTTGCCGCGGGCCGAAGCGCTTTCCATCGGCATTGCGCATATTCCCGGCGGCGCAATGGAGATCATCGTGGCGGTATTGGCGCTCGAACTAGGCTTGATCTCCGAGCGGGCCTTCGTCGCCGTCGTATTCGCTGCCATGGCGTCGTCGGTGGTCGTGGGGCCCCTGTTCGCGTGGTCGCTCAGGCGCCCCCAACGCGTGGCTTTGCACCCGTTTCTCCTCAAGGCGGCGTTCGAGCTTGACTTGGGGACTCGCTCCCGACAACAAGCCATCACCGAGTTGTGCGAGAAGGTGGCCGCGTCCGAGCCATCACTCGATGCTGAAGCGTTAGCCGCAGCGGTATGGCGGCGGGAGGCGATTATGGGAACGTCCCTCGAACACGGCGTTGCGGCCCCCCACGCGCGGCTAGCCGGGCTCACGCGGCCCATCGTGGCGTTCGGGCGCTCGAACGTAGGCATTGACTGGAATGCCAGAGACGGCATGCCGGCCCGCTTCGTATTCCTCATCTTAACACCGGAGGATGAGGCGGGAACTCAGGTACAGATACTGGCCGCCATCGCCCGGGCGATGATGCAGCCTGACGTTGTCGAAGCACTCGTCGCCGCCGATGGCACGGACCACGCGTTTGAGGTATTGACGGGGGCGCTGGCGTAGCCGGCTTCCTGTTGCCGGCAGCGCTCGCCCCTGGTAAGGGAAGTAGGAATTTCCTATAATGACTTCCTGTTCCTAGCATTGATTTGCCCTTTTCAGGTGAGGTCATAGCGCCGCCTTTCTTCTTTTCTCTTTGGATATACCGATGCCGGCCAAGAAACCACATACGTCCCGGAACGCCATCGTCGTCAAAGGCGCACGGGAACACAACTTACAGAATGTAGACCTGGTGATCCCCCGGGACAAACTGGTGGTGATCACCGGTTTGAGCGGTTCGGGCAAGTCCAGCCTGGCCTTCGACACGATCTATGCTGAGGGCCAGAGGCGTTATGTCGAGAGCCTTTCCGCTTACGCGCGGCAATTCCTCGAGCAGATGGACAAGCCGGACGTGGATTACATCGAGGGCCTCAGTCCCGCCATCTCCATTGAGCAGAAGACCTCTCACCGGAATCCTCGCTCCACCGTCGGAACGGTGACGGAGGTGTACGACTACCTCCGTCTGCTCTACGCCCGCATCGGGACGCCCCACTGTCACCAGTGCGGCAAAGTGGTCGAGTCACAAACGCCGCAGTCCATCGTCGATCTCATTCTGGGTTTCCCGGAGAAGACGCGTGTGCAGCTTCTGGCGCCTGTCATCCGACAGCGAAAGGGCACGTACCAAAAGGTCTTTGAGGACATCAAGCGGCAGGGATACGTACGGATCCGCGTGGACGGCGAGTTCTACAGCGTCGATGACGACATCGAACTCGAGCGCTACGTGAAGCACGACATCGACGTGGTGGTCGACCGCCTGATTATCAAAGAGGGAGTCGCGACGCGACTGACGGACTCAGTCGAAACCTGCTTGAAGCTCGCCAAGGGAATCATCCGGATCTGGTACGAGCCGCCCGCCGGCGAGGCCAAGGAGATTCTGCAGAGCGAGCATTTCGCTTGCGTGGACTGTGGGATCAGCTTCGAGGAGCTGACGCCGCGGATGTTCTCGTTCAATAATCCGCACGGGGCCTGTCCCGAGTGTACGGGACTGGGCACTATGATGGAGATCGATCCCGATTTGGTCGTGCCGGACACGAGTCTTGCCATTGCCGAGGGAGCGGTGCGCCCGTGGAGCATGCGACGCGTACTGGACGGCATGTACCGGCGCGCCCTGATGTGTGTTTGCCGCCATTACGGCCAGGATCCCTCGCGGCCATGGCGGAAACTGCCCGAGAAATTCCAGCAGGTCGTGCTTTACGGCTCGGGCAATGAGGAAATCGACTTTGACTACTCCGGCAGCAAACACACCTACGAGGTAAGCCGGCCTTTTGAGGGCGTCATTCCGAATCTCGAGCGCCGGTTCCGGGAAACGGAGTCCAACGCGGCGCGGGATATGATCAGCCAGTTCATGGCGAGCCGCCCTTGCCACGCCTGCAATGGTGCCCGGCTCCGCCCCGAATCCGCGGCGGTGACGGTGAACGATACGACGATCATGGCGGCGACGGGTAAATCCATCTCGGAGGCCCTCGCCTTCTTCTCCTGTCTGACACTGACCACCACGCAGCGGCGCATCGCCGAGAGAATTCTCAAGGAAATCCGGGAGCGTCTAGGCTTTCTCGTCAACGTGGGACTGAGCTACCTGACGCTCGACCGCGAGGCGGGCAGCCTCTCGGGCGGCGAGTCGCAGCGTATTCGTTTAGCCACGCAGATCGGCTCCGGGCTGGTGGGTGTGCTTTACATCCTGGACGAACCGAGCATCGGGCTCCACCAGCGGGATAACAAGAAGCTGATCGCCACGCTCGAACGCCTGCGCGACCTGGGCAACACGGTGATCGTGGTCGAACACGACGAGGACACGATCCGCACGGCCGACCACGTGCTCGATCTCGGCCCCGGCGCCGGCGTCCACGGCGGCCGTGTGGTGGCGCAAGGAACGCCGAAACAGATCATGCGCGTAAAGGATTCGCTCACCGGGCAGTTCCTGTCCGGCGCGTTCTCGATCCAAGTCCCTGAGAGCCCACGAAAGGGAAACGGGGAATCGATCCGCATCGTCGGCGCGCGACACCACAACCTCAAGGGGATCGACGTCGCGTTTCCGCTGGGCGTCCTGACGTGCGTCACCGGTGTTTCGGGCTCGGGGAAGTCAAGTCTTGTCAACGAGACGCTATTCCCTGCGGCGATGCGTATGCTCCACGGCTCGCCGCGAATGCGGCCGGGCAAGCACGACGCCATCGAGGGACTCGAACACATTGACAAAGTGATCGACATCGACCAATCCCCCATCGGGCGGACGCCGCGCTCGAATCCCGCCACCTATACCGGCCTTTTCGCCCCGATTCGCCAGCTGTTCAGCAAGACGCCCGCCGCGCGGGCGCGCGGCTACAAGCCGGGGCGGTTCAGTTTCAACGTCAAGGGCGGCCGCTGCGAACACTGCGAGGGGAACGGCGTCATCACCATTGAGATGCACTTCCTGCCCGACGTGTACGTGCCTTGCGAGGTTTGCAAGGGCGCCCGGTACAACCGCGACACGCTCGATATCCGCTATAAGGGAAAGCATATCGCCGAGGTGCTGGACATGACGGTTGAGGAGGCATGCACCTTCTTCAGAAACGTGCCTTCCGTATTCGTAAAACTCAAGACGCTGTTCGACGTGGGCCTCGGATACATCAAGCTCGGCCAAGCGGCGACGACGCTTTCGGGCGGCGAGGCACAGCGCGTCAAGCTCTCGACGGAATTGGCCAAACGACAAACGGGACGGACACTTTACATTCTGGACGAGCCGACCACAGGCCTGCACGCCGTGGATGTGGACAAGCTGCTCAAGGTGCTCCATCGCCTGGTGGACAATGGCAACACCGTTGTCGTGATCGAGCACAACCTGGACGTCATCAAGACCGCGGACTGGATTGTCGACCTCGGCCCCGAGGGGGGCGATGAAGGCGGCCGTATCGTGGCACAGGGCACGCCCAGTCAACTCGCCCGGCGGAAGAAGTCCTATACGGGCGAGCACTTGAGGTCGAAGCTGCGCTGAAACCGGCGCCCACTACTCAACCGCGGCGTGAGCAGATCCAACGAGCGCTTCATTGACTTCCCCCGCGTTTTGACCTAAGGTCTTAAGGATCCGGCCAATTCGCGAAACCGGTAAGGTAAGCTATGTTACTCAAGGGTCTTGGTAACCGAATTCGCTCCCGTCGCGAACGGCTGGGGCTGAAGCAGCATGACGTGGCTCACGCCTTGCAGGTCAGTCCGCAGGCCGTATCGAAATGGGAGCGCGGCGAGAACGCGCCGGATATCGCGGTTCTCGGGGCCTTGGCCAAGTTGCTTGGCGTATCCACCGATTGGCTGCTAGACGCCCACGCCGAAGGCCGCGACGTCTTCGAGGCGACGGTGTTCGTATCGAGTGTGACGGGCGCCTACGAGAAATCCCTCAACATGGCGCCGGGCGAGTTTGCGGCCTGGGCAAATGGCTTCTTCGCGCAATTGACGGAGGCGGTGCTGCGTCACGGCGGCGTGCCCATTAAGTACATGGGCGATCAATTTCTGTGCTTCTTCTCCGGCATCGAACACGAGTGCCGCGCCGTGCAGGCGGCCTTCCTGGCCAAGCGGATGGTTGCGGAGGCCCTGCAGATCGGCTTGAGCAGCGGCGATATCTACCTGGGAACGGTTGGCCACGCGGACTACGCACGGGCCGACATCATGGGCGAAATCGTCAATATCGCTTTTCTGACGAAGGAGTGGGCCGAGTCTCACACGGATAGCGGCGTCGCCGCGACCGCCGCCGTGGTTGAGGCCGCCCAGAGCCTTCTTGAGGTGGGAAAGGTTATCGAGGTGAACTTCAAGGATATCAGGCACCCCGTGAGCGTTTATGAGCTTCGCGGGCTGCGCAGCAAGGGAGTATGAATGAATGGCTACGAAAGCCGCGTCCGAAAGCGCATTGAAGTACAAAGTAGCGGACATGAAGCTTGCCGAATGGGGCAGAAAAGAGATCGACATTGCGGAGAAGGAAATGCCCGGGCTGATGGCCATCCGCGAGCGTTACGCCTCCGCCCAGCCACTCAAGGGCGCACGGATCATGGGCTCCCTGCACATGACGATCCAAACGGCCGTGCTCATCGAGACGTTGAAGGCGCTCGGTGCGACGGTGCGCTGGGCGAGCTGCAATATCTTTTCGACGCAAGACCACGCCGCGGCGGCCATCGCCAAGACGGGCACACCCGTTTACGCGTGGAAGGGAGAGAGTCTCGAGGATTACTGGTGGTGCACGAACCAGGCCATGTGTTTTGCCGATGGGAAAGGGCCCCAGATGATAGTCGACGACGGCGGCGATGCGACGCTGCTGATCCATCGCGGCTATCAGTTCGAGGAGACGTTCAACAAGACCGGCAAGTTGCCGGAGATCTGCACTGATAACAAGGAAGTCGCCATTGTCGACACCCTTCTTCACAAACTCCACGGCGAGGATCCCAACCGGTGGCACAACGTCGCCAAGGACTGGATCGGCCTGTCCGAGGAGACAACGACAGGCGTCCACCGCCTCTACCACATGATGCGCGAGGGAACACTGCTCACCCGGGCCATGAATGTCAACGACTCGGTGACGAAGTCGAAGTTCGATAATCTTTACGGCTGCCGCGAATCCCTGGCGGATGGAATCAAACGAGCCACGGATGTAATGGTGGCCGGGAAGGTCGTCGTCGTGGCCGGATACGGCGACGTGGGCAAGGGCTGCGCGCAGGCCATGCGCGGGCTTGGCGCACGGGTGCTTATCACCGAAATCGATCCCATCTGCGCGCTTCAAGCCTGTATGGAAGGCTACGAGGTGCTCACCATGGATGAGGCGGCCCCGGTAGGTGACATCTTCGTCACGGCTACCGGTTGCTGCGATGTCATCCGCGGGGATCATTTCAAAGTCATGAAGGACGAGGCCATCGTCTGCAATATCGGACACTTCGATGCCGAGGTCGAGATAGCCTGGCTCGAGGACAATCCCGACATCCGTGAGGAAACCATCAAGCCCCAGGTGGACAAGTTCATCTTCCCGGACGGACGGGCCATTATCGTGCTGGCCCGGGGACGTCTCGTGAACCTGGGTTGCGCCACGGGCCACCCGTCGTTCGTCATGTCCAACTCGTTCACGAACCAGACGCTGGCCCAGATTGCCCTTTTCACCGAGCCGAAAGAGTACGAGGCGGGCAAGGTCTATACGTTGCCCAAGCTCCTGGACGAGGAAGTGGCCCGGCTTCATCTTGGCAAACTGGGTGCGAAACTCGACACGCTGGCCAAGAAACAGGCTGATTACTTGGGCGTTCCCATCGAGGGGCCGTACAAGCCGGAGCATTACCGCTATTAAAAGGAATGCTTATCTGAGCGAATGGGTTGTCGCGCGCCTCAGGCTATCCTCTGCGCTTGGGGCGCGTTCCCATTCTTCGGCGGAGGAATGGCCCGACCACGGCGCCCGTTCCATTCAATAGCCGCACTTGAGAACACCAAATGGACTCCGGTGACACAACAAGAACTTCGGGAAGCGACGGGCTGAATACGCTGGACGTTATCCGCATCCGACGCGATTTCCCGATTCTCGGCACCATGTGCCGCGGGAAGTCCCTGGTTTATCTCGACAACGCCGCCACAACGCAGAAGCCGCGGCAGGTCGTCGACGCCATCACGCGGTTCTACTACTCACAAAACGCCAACGTTCGCCGCAGCGTTCACTATCTGGGCGAGCAGGCTACGGAGGCCCACGAGAATGCGCGTGAAACCTTGCGGCGGTTTCTTGGAGCACCCCGGGCCTGCGAAATAATCTTCACGCGGGGCGCGACGGAGGGCATCAACCTCGTAGCGCAGACGTTCGGGCGGCAGCGTATCGATCCCGGTGATGAGGTCATCGTCTCGGAGATGGAGCACCATTCCAATCTGGTGCCTTGGCAGCGGCTATGCAAGGAACGGGAGGCGACGCTGCACGTGCTCCCTCTCACAGACAACGGCGCACTGGAGCTAGACGCGCTCGCTGGCCTGCTGAACGAACGTACGCGTCTGCTGGCGGTAACACATGTCTCAAACGTGCTAGGCACGGTGAATCCCGTGGCCCGGATTGTCGAGATCGCGCACGACGCGGGTGTGCCCGTACTGGTGGACGGGGCACAGTCCGCGCCACATTTCCCGGTTGACGTCGAGGCCCTTGGCTGCGACTTCTTCGTGTGTTCAGGCCACAAGATGTTTGGCCCCACGGGCATCGGCGTGTTGTACGGTAGGGAGGCCCTACTCGACGCGATGCCCCCCCACGAGAGCGGCGGCGAAATGGTACTCACCGTGACGCTTGAAGGCGCGACGTACGATGCACTTCCTCACAAATTCGAGGCGGGAACGCCCAACATCGCAGGCGCTTTGGGCTTGGCGGCCGCCGTGAAATACCTCGAAACTGTGGGCATGGATCGCATCGCCAGATACGAGCGTGAGCTTCTGGCGAGCGCGGTGTCTGCACTGCGGAACATGGCGGGTGTCACGGTTTTCGGCGCGGCCGATGAGCGGGCGGGGTCGGTGTCTTTCGCTGTCGAGGGCGTCCACGCCCACGACGTGGCCCAAGTGCTTGACGGCGAAGGCATTGCCGTCCGCGGCGGAGATCAGTGCGCACAGCCCTTGATGCGGCGTTTGGGTGTGTCGGCCATGGCCCGCGCCTCCTTCGCTTTCTACAATACCTCCGAGGAAGTCTACTCCCTCGAAAGGGGCATCAGAAAGGTAAGGGAGGTGTTTGGTTGATGGCAGGCCGGGCGCCTCTATACGAGGGGATTCTCGTTGAGCACGGCACACGCCCACGAAACTTCCGCCCGATGCCCTGTCCAGACTGCCAATCGCAGGCCGTCAATCCCCTCTGCGGAGACGAACTGGTGATGTGCTTTAGGATGAACGGCGATGTGATTGAGGAAGCGACGTTTCAGGGCCACGGCTGCGCCGTGGCCAAGGCATCTGCGTCGCTTCTGACGGAAGCCGTCAGAGGCAAGAGCAAGGCGAAGGCTCTTGCCCTCCACGACAGGCTCAGGGCGTCGCTCGAGTCCGACAGCGACGCCCCCGCCGGGCGAGATGGACTGGACG
The DNA here is from genome assembly GCA_963674865.2 of Candidatus Hydrogenedentota bacterium. Lineage (GTDB taxonomy): Bacteria > Hydrogenedentota > Hydrogenedentia > Hydrogenedentales > SLHB01. The sequence goes on along the minus strand of CAXXYE010000008.1, from coordinate 24,193 downwards.
AAGTAACGGCGCTGGAGGCGGTGAGGGCGTATCCTCTCAGGCTCCGCTGCGCGACGCTGGCATGGGAGGCAATGGCGGCGGCGCTAACCTCGACCGCCCCCGGCCAAAGACTTGGACACGAGCCGGGAGACGGATGAACAGAACCTGCTTGTCGTGTATTTGAAGGGACTTACGTTGAGTGCTAGTATGTCGCGAAGGACACACGTAGGCCCCGCTCGGCCCCCACGCCTTGCCAATCATGTTGTGTTTCGCCGGACGGCAGCGTTCGACTCTTGTATCCAAGGATAGACAGGCTTGCCAAAGACCACAGCAATTCAAAATGCCGGGACTGTCGAGGAAGCGTGCGCCCTGATGCGGGAGAAGCTGGCCGGGGTGGTGCCCGACTTCGAGATCCCCGGGAAGGCCGAGCTGGCGCATCGGATCAATCGGCTGAAACGCGAGAAGAACGCAGTCATTCTCGGCCATAACTACATGGAACCGGCGCTTTATCACTCGATTCCTGACTATGTGGGCGACTCGCTCCAGCTTTCCCGCATTTCCGCTGAAACCGACGCGGATATCATCATCTTCTGCGGCGTGCTGTTCATGGCCGAGACGGCCAAAGTGCTCAACCCGGACAAGACAGTGCTAATTCCTGTCGAGAAAGCAGGCTGCTCGCTGGCCGAGGGAATCACGGCTGCGGATGTCCGCGCACTGAAGGAACGGTATCCCGGATGTCCCGTCGTGACTTATGTCAACACGTACGCCGACGTGAAAGCGGAGTCGGACTACTGTTGCACGTCAGGCAACGCGGGCGCGGTCGTGAAGAAGCTCATGGCCGACGGCCACGGCAAAGTCGTTTTCCTGCCGGACGAGTATCTCGCCCGCAACACTGCCGCCGAACTCGGGATACCCTTTGTGATGTCGTCCCTCTCGGGAGGCACACAGGACGCTGAGCTGGCCGGGATGGATCAGGCCGTCATCGGTTGGAAGGCCCGGTGCGAGGTACATGAACTATTCACCGTCGAGGATGTCGAGAACGCGAGGCGGCAGTTCCCCGACGCGGTGATTCTGGCCCATCCGGAGTGTCCCCCCGAGGTCATCGCCCGGGTAGACATCTCGGGCAGCACGAAGAAGATGATCGAGTACGTCCGTGATGTGGACGCACCGCAATACATCCTCTTGACGGAGTGCGCCATGGGGGACAATGTGGCCGCGGAGTTCCCGAACCGGGAAATGGTTCGGGCGTGCAGCTTGCGGTGCCAGTACATGAACCTAATCACCCTCGATGATACGCTCGCCGCTCTCGAGAAGACTCAATTCAAGGTCGAATTGCCGGATGACCTCGTCGAAAGGGCTCGGCTTCCCATCGAACGGATGCTATCGATTGCATAAGCCTTGCGGGGCCCAACCATAACCCCTTGCGCGCCAAGGTGTTGCGCAAGGAATGCTCTGGGTGGCCAGTTTGTTTGCTCTAGACAAGGCCATTTTGCGGAAGAGGATGATGTTGTACTTCAAGACAAGTCAGGCGGTTCCCGGAAAGGGGAACGCATGGACATATTACGAGTGCCAGGATGACAAGAGCATCGTCCGCTACGTAACGCACATCACCGGGACGGATGAGGTCGAGTGCGTTACAGATCCCATCATCAAGCAGTTTTACCGGCCGGAGCTCTTGGAGCCGTCCTCGAAGGAGGAATTCGAGCAGTACTGGCCGCACGAGTAGAGGGACGTATCCTGATGCGCCGCAGGCGCATCAGCCAAGCCGAAAACGAAAGGAAACACGATGTCGGATACGCAGGCCGAAACAACGGGCAAACACTTCAAACTGGACATGACGATCGCTGAGGCGATGGCCGTGCATCCCCGCGTGCGTGAAGTCTTCGCCGCATTTCACCTGGGCGGATGCGCACACTGCGCTCTCGGGCAGGTGGAAACCCTCGAGCAGGTTTGCGAGGGCTACGGCGTGGACGGAGATCAGCTTCTCGAAGTACTTGAGAAGATCGTGGCTGAGGATACACCATAAAGCTAGCCTGTAGACCAGGTTGTAGGCCTCGTTCAAATGCGTGTGCGGAGACCGCGGCGGGGGATGAGGTCAGGGGATATTGGATCTGGGCAGAGCCGGGGCCGGCGGAAGTCGGCCCTCTGCAATCACCGGTATGGTTTTGGGGAAGGATGATTCATGGCCATTTCAGTGCACAATCCCTATGACAACAATGTCCAGAACTGGCTGAAAGGCAATCTGCACACCCACACCAACAACAGCGACGGCACACGCAGTCCACAAGAGATTGTGGATGACTACGCCTCCCGAGGTTATGCGTTCCTGATGCTCAGCGACCACGACTTCCTTACCGATTCCAGAGAACTTGATGGACGGGGTATGGCGCTCATCCCCGGCCATGAGATCTCGGCAGACGGGCCTCACATACTTCACGCAGCGGCCGGGCACTACATAGAGCCGGACTCGGATCGCCAGCATGTCCTCAACAAAGTGGTTCAAGGGACAGGTTTCGCCGTAGTCTGCCATCCCAACTGGCAGAAACACTTCTCTCATTGCCCTCAGGAGCGGTTGGAAGCCTGGGAGGGTTACACAGGTATCGAGGTTTACAACGGTGTCATACGCCGTCTGGATGGTTCACCGCTGGCAACCGATCGGTGGGACAGGCTGCTCGGGCTGGGCCGCAAGGTGTGGGGCTATGCGGTGGATGATAGCCACCGGCCGGAAGATGTCGAGTTGGCTTGGACTTTCGTTCAGGTCGAGACACGGGAGCCGGCGGCAGTTGTCGAGGCGCTTCGGATGGGCCGGTGCTATCCAAGCACAGGCGTGGTGATCGACCAGATTGCCGTCGAAGGCCTGAGCATCCACGTCCGCACGCAAAACGCACAGCGCTTCGTGGTGCACTCGGATTTCGGCCATCGAGAGACAGCCGTGGACGGGCAGGAGCTCACATTCACCGTGCCTCCGGACACCACGGCGCAGTACTTCCGTATCGAGTGCTGGGGGCCGGGCGAAAAGATGGCCTGGACACAGCCCTTCTATGTCGAACGCGCCTAATCTCTTCTTGTCCGCCCGTCAATCCAGCGGCGGAGGCTCGGGGAAATCAATCTCCGTCTGATTCACGTGATTGATGTAGTTCGTGAGAATGTTCAAGGCGTAGACGGCAATCACCTCACCTATATGGGCGTCGCCATAGCCGGCGTCACGGAAGGCTGCGACATCTTCGTCGCTCATCCAGCCTCTCTTCTCGTGCAGGGCGAGCACGAAGGTTGCCAACGCGTTGAGCTTCGGATCGTTGAGCTTACCGCGTCGCGCCGCGATTGTCTCCTCGATGGACATCCCCGCCATTTTCCCGACAACCGTGTGGGCGGCCACACAGTATTCGCAGCCCGTGTTCTCACCAATCGCCAGTGCGATGACCTCGCGTTCTTTCGCGCTGAGCACGCCCTCGGCCAGGCAGTCCCCCATCTGGGTTAGCGCGTCCAGCGCGGCGGGGGAATTCGCCAGTGTCTTGTAGATATTGATCTTCTTCAACTTAAGCGGGCCATCGAAAAGCTCTTTGACCTTTCCCTCAGCCGTCGCCGGATCAACGATTTTCAAGCGTGGCATTCTGGCTACCTCCATTATGTGGTTGTATCCCCCAAAAGACACGTCCTGCGCCCACGCAGGCTTCAGGACGTGATGAACTCGGCAGGATGTACTCCCTCGCGTTTTCGTGCTGCACGGTAATGTTTCCGGACAGCTTCTTTCACGTCGATAGGGTGCAGCACGCCGACAAGATCGAGTCGTGGTGTACTATCGTCCGTCGAGAGCACCGTCACGGTGCCGACGCCGAGAAATCTCTGCAGCACACCCTGTTGGACGATTACATCTTTCACCCGAAACAGCTCCAACTCTTCCAAGCGCTTGGCGATCAGTCCCCGTCTTACAAAGAGCCGCTGCGTCGTCAAACGGTACCGTAGTGAGGCCACCTTGATCCATACGCTCAACAGGATAAACAGCCCTATCACCAGAGGAAGCAGCAAGATTCCCCAGGAAATGGCGCCCGCGAAGGCGCGGACGGACGGCGCGAGATCAAAGACATCGCGTTCACCCTCGTCATCATCGCGCGGCGCCTCTTCCTCCTCGGCCGGATAGAGCACGGCCACCCTGGGCGGCGGCCCAGCCGGCTTCTCCGGCACGACGATGGCGCCGCCGCACTCGCTGCACGTCACGCTCGCGCCGTACAGCCTTTCGTCGCCTACGATATGTTCGCCGCAATGCGGGCAGTCGAACTCGACTTTGCCCATGTCGTTCTCCCGTGGTAGGCTTCGGGTTGGGCAGTGGAGAATGGCCGCAGGGCGCCGCCCTGCGGCCTTCGCCTCCTATTTCTTCGTCATTCCCGAATCCGCCGCCCAACACACCGCATTCACGATGAGGCGCTGGAAACTGGGATTCTCCGTCTGTGGCTTGTCATGTCCAAGCGCCGTGTAGAACACGCGGCCGTGGCCATAAGGCTTGATCCAGGTGATTGGCCGCTCGAATCCGCGCCACCAAGTGCTCATCAGCACGTCGAAGTGGCCGTATGTCTCCATGAGATAGAGTTCATCCTCGATCTCGAAGTCCTCGATGCCGGCCATTGTCGGGTGGTGGCGCTCAAGCACATTGATCGTGAGACGGGGCCAGTGATCCGGGTGGGATAGAAACTTCCCGCCCACCATGTTGATGAAGCCGGGCGTATCCTTGAAGGAATCCGCGGCGGAATGGACTCCCACGAATCCCTTGCCCTTGCCCGCGATTCCCTGCAATAGCCCCTGCGCCTGCTCCGGCGTGAGATCCTCGCCGGTGGTGTAACAAACCACGACGTCAAACGGCTCAAGCGCGTCGGCTTTGAAGTCGTCGCGATCTTCCGTCAGCGTCACCTTGTATCCGGCCTCCGTGAGGAACCTCTCGTAGATGGGGCCCATGATCTCGAATTGGTGGAACCCTTTCGTGTGGCCCCCCATTACCATCACATTGATATCGCTCTTCATATCGCCCTCTCCATCGCCTTCCGACTTCGGCGGAAGCCGGTGCCAACTGCCGGGGAATCGCCAACTACTTGTACTTGGCCTTAAGGCTCTTGCCTTGAGCAGCGCTCCGATTCGCCAGATCAATGATGTGGATGGGACGACGCGCCCACTCCGCGGTAATGACAAGTTTTGTGCCCTTTGTCAGGTGGTCGGCCACATTCTGGTAGTAGGCATCCCAGAGCGATTTCGGATTCCGGCCCTTCGCTATAATCGTTTCCGCGCCACGGTGCGTGGTCATCTCCCAGGTGTCCCCCGTAAACACGTAGGAACCCTTTGTGCCCGTCACGTCGATCATGCCCGGCTTCGGATTCGAGTCGATGGACGACACGCACAGCGTCGCCCAGGCACCGCTCTTAAACCGGACGATGGCAAGGCCTTCGTCTTCATTGGCATCTTTCTTCCAAGCAGTCTTGGGCGCCCAGAAGCCCTTCTTGGCAAATCCGGTTACTTCGGTCATGTCCGAATTGACGATCTGTAACGTGTACTCAAGGATGTGGACGCCCCAGTCATAGAGAATGCCGCCCGAGATCGACTTGCTCGAACGCCACCAGTCTCCCGGCTGGCCGTAGCCACAGGCCCGGCCATTGACACGGACCACCTCGCCGATGGCGCCGGTACCGATCTTCTTCATCGCCTGGAGAATACACCCATCCCAGTGGCGGTTGTGATACGTGGAAAGCATGGCGCCGCTCTTCTTGCCGGCGGCTATCATCGCGTCGCATTCAGCCGTCGTAACGGCGAAAGGCTTCTCGCAGACGACGTGCTTGCCTGCCTTCAAACACTGGATGGCGAGCTTGGCATGCGTGTTATGCGGCGTGATGATCGTAACGAGATCCAGCGCGGACTTCTTGAGCATCGTCGCTACGGAGCTGTACGTCTCGATACCCGGGAACTCCTCCTCCGCGACCTTCAGCCGCGCCGTGTCCGTGTCGCACACCGCAGCGGGAGTCATGCCCGCGTGCATCATTTCCCTCAAGTGGCCCCGCCCCATATTGAAGGCGCCGCCGTATCCAATCACTCCAACCTTGATATCCTTTGCCTTCTTGAATCGCTTCATTTCGCGTGTTCCTTCGCTTCCGGCCTATCCCCAAAAACCATAAACCGCTTCAAAACCGCACCACCGTACCCCAAGCCCACAAAATGTTCAAGTAGTCCAAGAACTGGGAGACATGAGCCGCCCCGAGCGCCATACGCACACGGCGGGAATACTGGGCGCGTTCTTGCCGTGCTAATGCCGGCCCGGCAACATGGCTAGAGCGATGCCGTCATGAGAGTTCGAAAAACTCTGCGGCATTTTCACGGAGAATCCGACGGGCAATCCAAGAGGCTTCGTCTTCAGTGAAATATCCCTGCTCGACCTTGGCAGCTAGAACATCCACCACAATGCGCCGGGCAATCTTGCAGTGGCCGTAGGCGCCTTCGACGTAATTGGAGTCCCCGCCGACGGCGAAGATCTTGTTGGCGGGGAGCACTTCGAGCCATTCACTCAGTGCGCGACCGGCAACACCGGGCGAGATGGCTTGCACCCAACATAGATCGGCCCGGACGTTCGGAAAGTTCTTGGCGAGGACGGCCATCTCGCTCGTGTACGGATAACCCGCGTGGAAGAGATTGAACCGGGCATCGCTGAATTCCATGAAGAGGTTCGTCAACAGCGTTGGCTTGGAGTTCTCGATGTAATTCCCGTTGCCTTCTTGAAGTCCCGTGTGGATCTGAATCGGCAGGCCGCGATCCGTCGCAAGACCTATAAGATGTCGAATCACGAAATCCTGTAGCGGCTTCAGATCCTCAAACGTGAGGTCTTGCGTCTGCGATAACCAGATTCGATCGAAGCAGCGTGCGGCTTGCGTCTTCTCGACTCGCTCGAACAGAAGCGTGCGCCGATAAGCCAGGAACATCTTCACGGCAACGATGCCCTCGGCAACGAATTGATCGAGTTGGGCCTCCATAGCGGAGATGAGTTGGTCGAGCGTCTGGATACTGCTCCCCGACCTCTTCTCGAGTTCGGCCAGTTCGGATCGAGTGCCGGGAATGGCATAGTGATCGAGGATAGGCACCGCTCGGAAAAACGCCTGCTCCACCGCCACGGAAGCGCCGGGCCATGTGATAACGAGCGAGACATCGATGTTGGCCTTCTCCTTCAATACGGTGCGATACCACCCCGGCCGCCGGGCTTCCTGGATTCGCGCGCAAAGGTCGAGGTAGGTAGTCTCGTTGATGTCTTCCACGCCGAAAAGATCGCGCATGTACTCGATCATGGCGCGTCCGTAACCGGTGGTCCTGACAAAAGGCCAATAAGGAGCCATCAGCGCCCAGCGCTCCTCAAGACTCAGCCCGTTCGAAGCGTCTCGCATCTTATCAAGCGTCTCGCGGGCCATGCCCGCCGAAATCAGATCCGATGAGACATAGTGCTCGAAGAAATTGAACAGGCTTGACTCGCGCGCCGCAAGGCTGTCTTCAGGCGGGATATGCTCGTGCGTATCGATGATCGGAATAGCGTCCACTTCCCGCCTCAGGCGCTCTCTCAAGTCCTTGGATACGGCCATGTCAACGACCTCCATTGCTCAGTGGCATATGTTCCTCATCGCTATCCGATTCAAGCCAGGCGCGTGAGGGAAAGTGCAGGCAACACGCCCCGATGGAGCATCCCCATAGAATCGACGCGGCTATGAAGTCCGCGGTGAGCAGGAATAGCACCAGGCCCACCACGCCCGCCGACTCGGCGAGGGCCATGGCCACTATGACAACGCGGAGCCGGTTCGCCAGCGTCGGCTCCTGCCCGAGGAGTCGAGCCGCCATGGCTTTGCGTACGGGGAAAGAGGCCAAGGCGGAAAGGCCGCCCGCCGCCAACAACGCAGGCCGCAGCACGCGCAGTGTTTCAGCGGGCAACTCCGCGTATCCTTCCTCCGGAATCACCTCACCCAGTCGAAGCGCAATGGCCACACCCATGTAGGTGAGGGGAGCCAAAAGTATGAAGGCAGCAATCATCTGAACTCGCGCCGGGTGCAAAGGCGGTGAGTCATTGGGAGCCATGGACGCATCCTCCCTGCGTTTGAGCAACGCATTTGCGCCTCACGATTGTATCATGACGATACGGCTGGTTTGGAACGCGCAACAGACGGGGCGGCTTGGGAGGGTGAAGACGCTTTGGCCGAGATCAGCCTTTGATGCCCGTCAGGACGATACCTTTGACAAAGTACTGCTGCGCCGAGAAGAAGATGACGAGGACGGGCACCACCGCAGTCAGGCTGGCGGCCATGACATAGTGGGCAAACATGGCCGTGGTGCTCTTGAACATGTAGATGCCCATTGAGATGGGAAACTTCATGTAGTCGGAGAGGTAGATCAAAGGACTCTGGAAATCGTTCCAACGCCCGATGAAGCCGAGAACGCAGATCGTGGCGATGGCCGGCTTAGACAGAGGCATCATGATGGTGAAGAAGATGCGGGCCGTGGAACATCCGTCTATCTTTGCGGCGTCCTCAAGAGCAAGCGGAATGGTCTTAAAGAATTGCCTCATGAGAAACACGTTAAACACCCCGCCGCCGAAATAGGCCGGGACAATTAACGGGAGCCAGGTGTTGTACCACCCGATCTTGTTGAACATGATGAATTGCGCGATAAGATTGACCTGCGGCGGGAGCATGATGGTACACAGAAGAACGACGAAGAAGGCGTCTCTAAAAGGCCAGCGCAGGCGGGCAAAACTGTAACCTACAATGCACCCGCTGAGTACCTGGCCGAATAGGGCCAGCGCCGTGATAATGATCGTGTTGACGGCAAACCGATGGAAAGGGAGAATCTGGAAAATGCGCACGTAGTTGCTGAATTGCGGGGGTTTCGGAATCCAGATGCGGGGCTGCTCGTATACTTCGGCGAAGGTCTTGAGGCTATCACTCAGCGTGATCACCAGGGGAATCATGAAGAGGATCGACAAACCCACAAGCGCGAAAAGCCCGAGTGAGCGTTCGATGCGCTTCGTAACTTTGATACTGCCCTGGAATTCCTCTTGCCTCATCGGCCTCGCTTCTCTCCTTCATAGTAGACCCAGACTGCGCTGGATTTGATAACCATCATCGTGAAAGCCATGATGATGACGAACAGAATCCACGCGAGTGCCGAGGCATATCCCATTTCGAATTCTACAAACGCCTTGACGAAAAGATGTAACACATAGAACCTAAGGGAGTTGTCCGCCCCGCCGCCGCCTTCCGTCAAGATGTAGGCCTGCATGAAGACCTTCAGCGCGCCTATGATGCCCATGATAAGGTTGAAATAGATGGTGGGCGTGAGCATGGGCACGGTAATGTTCCAGAATTTTCGCAGTCGGCCGGCCCCATCGAGGTCAGCCACCTCGTAGAGCTGATCGGGTACGCCCTGCAAACCGGCCAGGAAGATCAACATGCCGGAGCCGCCCGCACGCCAAAGGCTCATGAGAATGAGTGAGCGCTTTGTCCAGCGCGGATCTCCCAACCAATACGGCTCAGGTAGATTCACCCATGCCAAGACATGCGTCCAGTCAAAAAACTGATTGATATGCCTTATCGCGTTGTTGAGCGGGCCAAAAACGGGATTGAAAATGTACGACCAGAGAATGACGGTGGCGACACCCGCAATAATGCTGGGCAGATAGAACGTTGTGCGGAAGATGGTGATCCCACGGACTTTCTGATTCAGAAGAATGGCCAAGCCAAGGGAAGTACACAGGCCCAGGGGCACGGCGAAGAAGGCGAAGTAGAAGGTGTTGTACAACGCCTTGAGCACAAGCGGGTCGCCATGGACGGGATCGGTGGAGAATGCTCGCATGAAATTGCGCAGGCCGATGAACTTCATCTCGGTAATGGGCATATAGGGGTCCCACTCCGAGAAACTCAAGACGATACTGAATACGATGGGGAAGGCGGTGAACAAGAGCAGTCCCATCAGCCACGGTGAGGCAAAGAGCAAGCCTTCGAGAGCGTCCTTTCGCCCCATGCGACTATGCAGCATGTCCCATGTGTCCGCGACCTGCAATCGCAGGCCGCGACGTACCGGCGGGAACAGCATCAGAATGACGAAGGCCGCGACAACGATCAGGAGCGCGCAGCCCAATGCCTTGAGTCCGGTTCCCGCAGTGCTCGCGCTACCGCCGGCGCCGCCCTCGGCGGCTTCGGCCCAGTCGGCCAGTTCCTTCTCAAGGACAATATTGACCTTCTCCTCGAGCTTCGGGAACTCCGTGGTGGGCGTCAAAACCCAGTCGGCCGGATCGTCGATGCCCTTGTTGTACACGTGGGCGATGTTGAGCCGGTCGAACTCATTCTTCATCGCGTCGCGCAATTCGAGGTAGCGGGGCGTGATAGGCGTCAACTTGGCATAGGCCGTCGCTTCGAGAGCGGCTTCCTCGTTGGCAGGTGTCTCGGGTTTAATATAGGACGCAAGCACGTCCTCACGCCGTATAGGCATGCCGCGTTGGCTGCCGCCGAATATGCGCTGCACGTCCGGACTAAGGAAATGCTTGATGAAGCGCCAGGCGATTTCCTTCTTCTCCGGGGTCGTGTGGGCGTTGATTGAGATACCGTCCCAAGTCACTCGCGTGTAGCGATCGCCGTAAGGGCCGATGGGCATATGGGCCAGCCCCCAGCGCATCGCCTCCTCGCCCACCAGATTGAGCATGGGGATCATATAGGAGCCCGCAGGCACCATCCCCAGCCGGCCTGTCAGCAACTGAACCTCTGTACCGATGCCCTCCATTTCGCCTGTCCAGGCGATGGAATGGTCGATATACTTCATGTCGAAGAGCAGGTTGGCGGCCTCGATGGCCCGAGAGCCGTGCATGGCGCACTTCGTCTTGTCCTCGTTGAGGACCTCTCCCCCAAAACACCAGAGCACCGGCTCAAATCCAAGGAAACCAAAACCGATGTTGGTGCCGAACTGATCGGGCCGCCCGTCACCGTCGAGGTCTTTCGTGAGTTTCTTCGCGATAATACGGAACTCGTCCCAGGTCCAATCCTCGGAGGGATACGAGATCCCCGCATCATCGAACAAATCCTTGTTGTAGAAAATCATCACGGCGTTGCCGTCCCAAGGCAGTCCGCCCTGGAAGCCGCGGTAATTGAAGCTTTCGAGGCTGGTGGGAAGGTAAGCGCGCTGATAGTTGGGATCCCGTTGATCCTCGGGGGTGTTGAGATAGCGCATATCTGCCGCGAGCGAACGCTCAAGGTCGTCACTTTCGCGCTCGACGTAAGGCCGAAGGTCTTCGAGGTATCCCCGAACGCCATAGGTGGGGAAAATCTCGTCGTCCATCAGGATGATGTCGGCAGCCTTTTCGGTGATAACCTGAAGCTGAAGCTTCCGCCCGTAGTCGCCGACTACCCACTCCTGCTTGATGGTGATCCCAGGATTCTGCTCCTCGAACATGTCACAGATACGGCTGTACATGTTGTGGTCTCTGAAATTCGCCCAGTAGCAGAAGCTAACCACCATGTCTTCCGCGCCGACCGCCTCGGGACAGGCCAGCATGAGGACAAGACAGAGCAGGAGAACGGGGGCTATGAGTGCTTTACAAACTTGCAGCATGACGCGACAGATAACCATTTTTTGAGGGTCCGTGTCAAGTCGCCTGTCGCGCCCCTTTCGTTTGAGAGTCGAGCTAAGGCACACAAGGTCACTTCTGCCATTGATTTTCAGGCACATTATTCGATGACGGCCCGGCTCCAACAGGCCCAGTCGCAATGGTTGGTTCTTCCGGAATCCGTCACCAGTTCGAGCACGATGGCGTCTCCCGCCAGGGGAGCGAGGTCGATGGCATCGTCATGCCAGCCCGGCCCCGTAGTGAGCCGCTGCCAGACGGAGTCACCATTAATGCGGACCTCGAACGTCACCCCGTCGGTGTTCGCGCCGTCGGCGATTCCCGCGCCGAACCGTAGATGCGACACGCCCTCAGGGAGGCGCCCTATCCACGGGAACACCGTGCGGCCGCCGGCGGGAGGATGCGCGAACAAAGCTCTCCGCTCTTCGCCGCCCGAGCATTTCTTCATGACTTCCCCGGCGTGCCATACCGAGCCCGGCGTCGCCCCCACCGCCTGCTCGATGCAGGCAGGCAGGCCTGCGCCTACCAGATCAAGCGGCGTCTCGCACTCGGCAACATCCTCCTCGAACAACACAATGGCGCCCGCGCTGCGTGCCGGGACCTCCAGCCGATGCCGTCCGGTACGACTGGCTCCGATGATCTCGCCATAGGAGCGTGAGCCGGCCCGGAAGGTGAGAGTGGTGGGCCCGGGCGAGGGCTCTGTGCCCGCATACAGCCCAGGTTCAGCGAAAAGGCCAAGATCCCAGGCTGCGTCGTCAGCCGGCCCGGGATGCGTTGCAAGCTCCAGAGTGACGGCGCCGGGAGTCAGATCATCGAGCGGGATAACCACCTCCTCCCATTGCCGGCCACTGTAATGGCGTTTGAACCGCTGTTCGCCGTTTACAGAGGCAAGAAATGTCGCGCCGTCGGTTTCTCTTGCCTCATCATCGATGCCGATGGCGAAGCGAAGCTCGGCCCGGCCGGGCGCGTCAACCAGGAAGCGGGCGCCGGTGGTCCAGCCCCGTACATCCTTTTTCCACGGAGGCACCACGTACATAGCTCGCCGCATCACGCCGCCACAGGAGCGCTCCTCGAACTGACATACGGCGCCGTCCTCGAGAGGACGCAAGACCCCCTCCCGGCGAGTAAAAGTCTCGGCCTCGGAGAAGCCTTCCGCAAGCCGAACCAGCGGCTCGGGTGGATAGGGGGCCAGAATGAGCACCGTTGCCCCCGGATAGGCCGCCACGCGCTGTACCATGGCCGCGGAGCCTTCGATACGCCGAATATGAAACGGTGGCACGGGTGGGCGCTGGGGGGTAAGCAACATGGCCCGATGGGGATCCAAGCCAAATGCCCCATGCCTGTTCCACGCGGGCCATGGCCCGGCAGGGAAAAGTCCGGGAGTGGACTTAGCCCCCGATGTGTGCGCGAAGACGGTTTCGCCGTTGTAAACGGAGGCCATGATCTCATCACGCCTTTCAGTACGCAGCGTGGCAGCGTCGTTGCGCCAGCAGATGTAATCGCCGTTAGCCGCTGTGGCGTCGAGATCGGGGACAAGCCGGCTGTCCTGATGGATACGCGCGAGGTCGAACAGGACATCAAGAATCGGGTTGACAGCGTCCAACTCGGACTCAAGGTTGCTTATGGGAATCGTGACGATGACGCCATTGCGGTCGTGCTGACGTAGGTATCGCTCGTAGTGCTCGGCGCCAAGGGCGGGGTCGGGCATGCCAAGGTAGCCGTACGCCCGGCAGTAGGGCCAGTAGAGGGCCGTCGTGATGGGATGCTGGAAGCGGTTCGCGGGATGATCGCCCCAGAGCTGCCAGAACCGCTCGCGGCGCAAGGTCGATTCAGTCAGGTGCTCACCGCCCCAAACCACATCCGGCAACGCTCGAACGAGGTCTTCGTGAAGCCGGGCGGCGCCCTGAGGATAGGACATGCCGTCGATGAATCCGTTACCGTCGTTCCACGTGGGCGCCGAGACATCGAGGTGGATGGCGTTGGCCGGCAAGGCTGCCGCGATGTCCTGCATGCGCCGGACGAATTCGGCCCGGAAAACCGGCGATGCCGGATTAATGAAGTAGAATGACTGGGGAAGGTGCTTGTCGAGCCACCAACCGATGGGCTCGAGCGTGACGGCGTCGCGAAGCTGATGCGCTCTGACCTCTTCGAAAAAGGAGTGGGCGCCCGTCACACCGGGCATGTCCACATGCAACATGACGTGGAAGCCAAGGTGCCGCGCGGCACGAACCAGGCCGACGGCGCCCTCCTCCGGCTCGTAATCGGGGTACATGACGTCGTACGCGTGCGTCCGCCAGCTTGGAATGTAGAGGAGCGTCTGCGCTGGCCGCACGCGCGCCGCCAGCAGTCCCAAACCGCGCTCCGTGATGCCGCCGATGCTCGTCGTCACGACGCACCGGATACCGTCCTCCCACGAGCCGGGCTCGAACGGCTGGAGATCGAAGGCCCTCGCCATCCACTCGCGATACCTCCCCGCGGGAATGCGCCAGTCGCCTTTGTACGCGGCAATGCGCCACTCTGGCGAGACAAACCGGCGATGTTGGGTGAAGGGGGCCTGGGCCTCATCCCGAAATACGATGGTCGAAAGAGATCCGTTCCGGGCAAACTTGACGTGCTTGAAGCCGAATGCGGTATCGGTACTGCGCACCCAGACGCCGCCGGCTTGGCTTTGCAGGATGGCAAACTGGGACTGCCAGTTGCCCGGATACATGTGCTCGACGCCGTTGACGGGCGTCTCGGGCGTCAATGCCATGCCGCCGAGAATGGGCGCGATGAACGTGGTAGCACCTCGGAAGTCCTTGATAACGAATGAGATAGCACGCAGCCCCGGCTCGGCCACCTCTGCATCGAAGCGCAGGCACACATCCTCCCCGTCGGCGTGGACGGTTACCGCGAGGCAGTCGCCCCGCTCGGAGGCGGCGGAGATGATCGCGCCGCCGTTGCGGCGCTCCACAGTGACGGCATTAAGGGCAACGGGATTGCCGCGCGCGTCAAGGATCTGGAACTCCCCGCCCTCTGCCGCGAGCAGGTCGCCCGTGGCCAGGTTCCGGACTTGGGCGATGCGGGCTCCATCGAAGGTGACAGCGCAGGTCGAGGATGTAACGGTGACCTCGCCCGCCGCCACAACGCCCCAGAGCAGGAATGCACAGGCAAGGTTCACCGGCCTTCCCCCGTTAGTTGTTAAGACTGCGCAAAGGTGCGGGAATCCGCCCTCCGAAGGCCACGAATCGTGAGGAGCAGCCCGGATTACGGACTTCGGCGATGCCCGCCTCGCCGAAAAGTCCGCCGAATACGGCGCGGTCGCCGACTTGCTTTCCAGGAACCGGGATCACGCGGACGGCCGTCGTTTTGTTGTTGATGACGCCGATGGCCATCTCATCGGCAATGAGGGCCGCAAGTGTTTCGGCGTCGGTGTCGCCCGGCACGACTATCATGTCCAGGCCAACGGAGCACACGCTCGTCATCGCTTCGAGCTTCTCGAGGCTCAAGGAGCCGTCCTCGACAGCCTTGGCAAGCGCCGCGTCCTCGCAGACTGGGATGAAGGCGCCGGAGAGCCCGCCTACGCTCGATGACGCGAAGAGCCCGCCCTTCTTGACGGCATCATTTAGCATAGCGACCGCCGCCGTGCTGCCGGGCGCGCCAATCGCGGCGATGCCCATGGTTTGCAGGATCTCCCCCACGCTATCGCCGATGCGGGGCGTCGGTGCGAGGGACAGATCCACCACGCCGAACGCGACGCCCAGCCGCTCGGCCACCTCGCGGCCCATCAACTCGCCCACTCGCGTCACGCGGAAACTGGTTCGCTTGATCTCTTCGGCGATCCGCTCGAGATCCACGTCTCCCTGGCCGGCAATAAGCTTCTCGAGGGCCCGTTTGATGACGCCTGGGCCGCTCACGCCGATGTTGATCACCGTGCCGGGCTCGCCCGGCCCGAGAAACGCGCCGGCCATAAATGGATTATCTTCAGGGATGTTCGCGAATACCACCAGTTTCGCCGCGCCGAATCCATCTTTCTCGGCGGTGCGTTCCGCAGTGGCCTTTATTTGCCGGCCCATCAAGGCGACGGCGTCCATATTGACGCCCGCCTTCGTGCTGGCGACGTTCACCGAGGAGCAGACACGCGAGGTTCCCGACAGCACATCCGGAATCGACTCGATGAGCCGCCGATCGCCGTCGCTGAAGCCTTTCTGCACCAGGGCGCTGTAGCCGCCAATGATGTCCACGCCTACCGCCGCCGCGGACTCGTCCAACACACGCGCGAGAGGAAGGCAGGCATCCGCGCCGTGAGCCTCGAGCAAGGCGCTCGCGGCGGAAACGGCGAGACGCTTGTTCACGATGGGGATGCCGTACTTCCCGGAGACCTCGTCACAGCACGCGACCAGACTGCCGGCCGCAGCGTGTATGCGCGATCGCACGCGCCGGAGCATGCGTCCGGAGTCCGGATCCGCGCAGGAAAGCAGGTTAATCCCCAGCGTCACCGCTCGGACGTCGAGATTCTCCACCTGGATCATCTCGATGGTCTTGAGAATATCTTCGGTAGGTATCATGGGGCCCCTCGCCGGGCCGCCGTCGGCGCTATCGCTTCGTGTGCATGGCCAAGGAGTTGGTGGCCGTGAAAACATCCTGGTGTTGCAGGCGAAGCGAAACGTCAAGCTCATCGGCGGCCTGTTCAAGATCGTAGCGCAAGTCTTTGGGGTCGATATCGGGCGGAACAACGACGCTGAGGATCACCACGAAGCGATTCTCCTTGACCTCGTTCCAGACGTCCTCGATATTGATGCCCTTTTCCGCGAAACAGCGCGTCAAACGCCGTACAATGCCGGGCCTGTCCTCGCCAATAACCGTCACGACGTACGGATCCCCGGCCACGGCAGGCGCGGGGGCCGCGTCAAACGCCTCGTTCACAAGAACCTGGCAGCGTGAAAGAGACTCAAACGCCGCCTTGACGGCGTTCTTGTCCACCCCGGCGGGAAATGCCGCGCAGAGAATCATCGTGAACCAGCCGTGCACGATGGTTTGACTCAGCGCTTCAAGGTTCCCCCCCAGATCGTAGAGCGCGGCCGTCACATCCGCGATAATGCCGACGTGATCCTGGGCCATAACGGAGATGACATAACGAGCGGGACGCTCACACACGGTTTCGCCCTCCTGGATGAAGCAGTCTACCACATCATTGTGGGCCTTGGTAATGGCCCGGCGGGCTGATAGCCAAAGGTGTGCAGCCGCTTCCGCCCACACGAGCAATGCGTGTCGCGACTCTTTGATAGTGTCACCCCCTCGACTCATTAGAAATGTCACAATTGGAGCCTTTCACTTGGAGGGCTGCCGTGGAAGGGCATTTGAAGATGAGTCGCAAGGAATTGATGCGTAAGTCGTTGTTGGAGCTTGTTGTGGGAAAGCATATGACCCTGGCGGAAGCGGCGCGGCGCATGGAAGTGAGCTACCGGCAGGCGCTGCGGATACACGCACGCTTCGTGTCAGAGGGAGATGAGGGGTTGGTGCATCGCAACCGGGGCCGGGCGTCTAATCGAGCCAAGCCTGCCGCGTTCCGGGACAAAGTCCTTCGGCGCTATCAGGAACGCTATAGAGAACACGATTTGGGGCCGACCCTGGCCGCGGAGAAGCTGGCGGAGGAAGGCCTGTGCATCGACCACGAGACGTTACGGCGCTGGCTGCTTGAGCAGGGGCTCTGGGCGAAGGGAGACACCGGGCGCCGGCATCGCTCCCGCAGGGAGCGGCGAGCCATTTCGGAGAGCTGGTGCAGATGGATGGGAGTCACCACCACTGGTTCGGGCCGGACCAAGGCCAAACTTGTCTGATGAACATGATAGATGACGCCACAGGAGAAACCTTGGCGCTCATGGCCGAGCAAGAAACGAAGCAGGCCGCCATGCAGCTTCTGTGGCGGTGGATCGAGAAATACGGTATTCCTCGGGCGCTGTATACGGACCGAAAGAACGTCTACATCACCGGCCGGGAGCCCACGCTCGAAGAGCAACTGGCGGGGCGCGAGCCGCTGACTCAATTCGGAGAGGCCTGCTATAAGCTGGGAATCGTCATCATCCCCGCGACTTCGCCTCAAGCCAAAGGCCGCGTCGAGCGCTCCAACGGCACATACCAGAACCGGTTCGTCAAGGAACTCGCCTTGCGGCGCATCACCACCATCGCCACCGCCGACAAGCTGCTCTACGAAAGCTTTTGTGACGCTCTGAACGCCAAGTTCGCCATTGCGCCCCGTGAGGAACTGGACTATCACCGTCCTCCACCCAAAGGCCTTGAGCTGCATGACATTTTTTGCTTCGAGGAACTGCGCGTCGTCCAAAACGACTGGACCGTCCGTTTCGGGAATCATTACTACCAAATCCTCAAGAACAACAGTCCTCTGCCCCGGCCCAAAGACAGGATTCTGGTCCGCACCCATCTGCACGGCGGCATCAGGCTGCTCTACAAAGACCAGGACCTTGACTACCGCAGGCTCACGGTCAAGCAATACAAACGAGAAGGGCAGCAACGAGTCCAACAGGTCCAGCCCCCCGCCAAGCCCAAGAAGAAGAACGCTCCCCCCGCGCCCTACAAGCGCTGGCGGCCCAACGTCCAACGCCTACCTCTCATGAACGCAAAAGAAAGGTGAGCACGCGAGTTACCCACATATCCACATCCTCGACGAGCGCTATGCGCCCGCGCGCTTCGCGCTGGATGTGGATATGACGGTCTGGGGACAGCTGCTACGCACCTGACCACAGACCTTGGATAACTCGCTTCTGCAACCATCGAGCATAGGACATTTCTAATGAGTCCCAACATGTGACATTTCTAAAGAGTCTTGACACCCACACGAGCAATGCGTGTGCCCCGGCGGATGTCTATGCTATGTTCTTGCCCGGTGAGGAGGTTTCTCTTGAGGCGCACATTGAGAGACATTTACCGGCGGCTGGCGGTGCACTACGGCCCGACGGACTGGTGGCCCGGCGAAAGTCCCTTCGAAGTAGCCGTCGGCGCCATTCTCACCCAGAACGCCGCCTGGGCCAACGTCGAGAAGGCCATCGCGAACCTCAAGCGCGAGCGGCTGCTCCATCCCAAAGCCATCCTCGCCTGTCCCGATGGCCGCCTCGAAGCTGCGGTACACCCCTCCGGTTTCTACCGTGTGAAGGCGCGGCGCGTCCGCTCATTCTGCGAGCATCTCGTCCAGCGCTACGGAGGCAGCATGGGGCGCATGGCCCGGCGGCCGCTCGATGAACTCCGGCCTGAACTGCTCGCGATTAGCGGTATCGGCCCCGAAACCGCCGATGACATCCTCCTATACGCGTGCGAGAAGCCCGTCTTCGTGGTCGACGCCTATACACGGCGGATTCTCAGCCGGCACGGCCTTTGCCCTCCGGACATCAAGTACGAGGCCCTCCGCGCCCTCTTTGAAGATCATCTCAAGCCGGATCTACATACCTTCAAGGAGTACCACGGCCTTATCGTATACGTTGGCAAGGACTTCTGCCGCCGAAATCCCAAGTGTGCCGTCTGCCCCCTGCGGCCACTGCTGCCTTAAGTCTCTCACAGTTTGGCCGTCCGCTCGCCGTCGCCGGGTTGCCCTGGTCGCTCGGCCATCGGTAGAATCCTCCAGAGGCCGCGGCCCTGAACAAAGGTGCTATCGTGCAAGATCCCAGGATATTAGTCGTTGGCAGCGCGAATGTTGATCTCGTAACGCGTGTGCCGCGCTGTCCGAAGCCGGGCGAGACGCTGCTCGGGCACTCGTTTGCGACGATTCCCGGCGGCAAGGGCGCGAACCAGGCCGTGGCCACAGCGCGTCTTGGCGCCGCGACGTATTTCGCGGGCTGCGTTGGCGACGACACCTTTGGGGAAATGCAGCGACGCACACTGGCCGCGGATGGCATCGACCTGACATATCTCAAGATTCACCGAAGCGAGCCAACGGGAACGGCCGTCATTTTCGTGGCCGATGAGGGCCAGAACTCGATTGTCGTCACGCCGTCGGCCAACCACGGCATCACGCCCGATGACGTGGCCGCCATGGAGGGCCTGTTCGCGAACCTCGACGCTGTGCTGCTCCAACTGGAGATTCCGTTAGAGACGGTGGAGGCCACGCTCGAACTGGCACGGAGCCATGGCGTGCTGTCGATACTCGACGCGGGGCCCGCGCAGAGGGTGCCGGCGGCGATCCTTCAGAAGGCGGATGTGGTTTCACCCAATGAAACCGAGGCCGAGGCCATGACGGGCGTGGCCGTGCATGATCTCGCGAGCGCCAAGGAAGCCGCCCGGCAACTCCGGGATATGGGCACACGGGAAGTGGTGATGAAGTTGGGCGCGGCAGGGTCCTTCTACCTCGGCGAGGAAGTGTACCACACGGCACCTTTCGCCGTAACGCCGGTGGATACCGTCGCGGCGGGTGACGCGTTCACGGCGGCCCTGGCCCTGAAATGGCGGGCCCTCTGCCCGCACAACGCGATGCGCTTCGCCAATGCCGCCGGCGCTTTGACCACTACCGTGGCCGGGGCACAGCCCTCCATGCCGACGCGGCAGGCGGTTGAGCGCTTCTTGAGCGAAAAGGGAGTCGAACTGTGAGCGAACTGAAATACGCGGCCTCCGTGATGTGCGCAAACCTCGCGCGGCTCGAGGATGACCTGCAATCCCTGGAGGCCGCAGGCTGCGATGAACTGCATTTCGACGTCATGGACGGGCTGTTTGTCCCCAATTTCACCCTTGGCTTCGATTTCATCAAGGCGGCCCGCTCCTGCTGCGGCCTGCCTTGCAGCGCCCATCTCATGATCAGTCGGCCCGAGAAATACATTGAGCGCTTCGTTGAGGCCGGCTGCAACAGCCTAACTGTGCACGTCGAGACTTGCGTCCACGCCCATCGCGTGCTCACACAGATCCAGGACGCCGGCGCATCGCCCGGCTTGGCGATTAATCCCGCCACGCCGCTGACAAAAACTGGACTACTTGCTCGACTTCGTTGACCGCGTGCTCGTCATGACCGTCGAGCCGGGCTACGCCGGACAGACGATGTTCCCGACAGCCTTTGATCGGGTGCGCATCCTCAAGGAAAACCTCGCCTACCGGAGACTGCGCGCCGCTATCGAGGTGGCCGGCAGTATCGACGTAACAAACGCCGCCACCTTCGCGCGGCACGGAGTAAGCATCTTCATCCTCGGCACGTCGAGCATTTTCCGGGACGGGGGCCCCGGTGAGGCACTGAAGGCATTCCGGGCCGACGTCCGAAAAGGCCCGCCACCTCGTGTGAGCCCGCGCGGCCGGGGAGTGCGGGAAGAGCAAATGCGCAATATCGAGATCAAAGCCCGTCTTCGCGACCGCGAGCATGCCGTGTCCGTATGCACGGCTCTCGGCGCCGCACCACAGGGCGATCTGCGCCAAGTGGACACGTACTTCCACGTCCCCGAGGGGCGGCTGAAGCTCCGGGAAAGCGACCCGGGCCACGACTATCTCGTTTTCTACCGCCGCCCGGACATGGCGGGCCCCAAGGGATGCGACTACGGGCTGGCCATCGTCGAGCGCTCGCCTAAAGCCGGTGCTAGCCGAGGCACTTGGCGTCCTGGCCGTGGTCGAAAAGGTTCGCACGCTGTACCTTTGGCACAACGTGCGCATTCACCTCGACCGCGTGGCGGGGTTGGGTGAATTCATGGAGTTCGAGGCGGTTCTGTCGGATGGGCATGATGACGCTGACGGGCACCGGAAACTGGCTGTGTTGCAGGAAGCCTTTGGAATTCAGCCGGCGGGCTGCCTCAAAACGTCGTACCTCGAAATGATGCTTGCCCACGAGACTTAACCGGCGGCCCTACTTCGCACCCTTCTTCAACCCCTGGCGAACAAAGATGGCCTTCTGAATCTGCTGGAAGAGCAGTTGGTACGTCTGGGGATCATCGACGATGGCGGATTGCTCCTGGGCAGCCAGCCGTACTGTTTCCTCTTTGAATCCGAAAGGCTTGGGAAACGGGTAGTAATACGTGCCCGAGGGAAGGGAGCCTGATTTCACAATCGTGATCCGCTCACGCACCGTCTTGCTTCCCCACGGCTCGACGTGCGCCGTCAATTGCGCCCAGCGCGTCCATATGACGGGAGACACGTTCTTCTCGCCCTTGAACCGGCTCGTCTTGGAACGCATCTTCCGGATGATGGGGTCTTCGGCGCGGTAGTCATCCTCAGGGCCAATCACGTCGTAGCGTTTGACGGAACTCGCTTGGATCAGCCCGCTATCGCGATCCACGGCGTCGACTTGCCAGCCAAGATCCTGCAACACCGAGATGGTGGCCGCGTAGGCCGTCTCGAAATCGCCTTCAAGCTCCTTCGTCTGCATGGCCCCGCGCTGTATCGACGAGAGCGAGGCACTTGCCGCCGGGGAGGAGTCATTCGTCAGACAGCCGACGAATGCAAGGGCTGCCAGTCCTACAAGAACGGCGGTGCGAAAGTGCATGAGAGCATCCTTCCCGGAAGAGCGTACGCTCAGAACTTCGTCGACATCATGCGGTAGTCCTTGACCACCTCGCCGTCGTCGAAGGTAATCATCAAGGTGAACGTGCCGCTACTGACTTGTGAAACGGCGCTGCTTCGGCCGCCGCTGCCGCCGCCGGATGCCCCGCCGCCGACAAGCGTTGTCCCGGCCACGCCGAGTCCGGTACCGGATACGCCGCCGCGGGCCTTCCATTCGGCGGCCTCGGCCGCGCTGGCCGTGTATTGGACATCGTACGTCCAGACTTCGAGCCCATCCGTATCGCGCGTAATGATATTGGGCGCGCCGAACGTGGAGAGGACGTCCGTCTGCGTGGTCTTGCCCTTCTTGACGGTAGCTTTCACCATACCGGGCGTGAGTGCGCTCTTCTGTTTGCTGCTTCCGGGCAACCTGGGCGACCGCGCCCTTAAGCACCCGCAGGGCAGCGTCAACAGGGCCACACAGAACAGAGCCACCGCGCCGCGGTTTCACCGTGCACGTGCCCAGCGTGGATGCCGATGTTGATTTCATCGTCGACGAAGCCGACACGGGAGAGGCCGCCCTTGAGAAGATCCAGGAGGCCGCTCCGGATATCCTCTTGCTTGATCTGAAGCTGCCGGGCATGAGCGGCATCGAGGTGCTCGAACAGATTGCCGCAGAGCATGTAGATACGCTTACCATCATGATCACGGCGTATGCGACGATTGAGATTGCGGTTCGCGCAACGAAGAGCGGCGCCTACGACTTCCTTGCCAAGCCGTTCACGCCCACCGAGTTGCGCAGCGTTATTAGGAAGGCGGCCGAGCATCGGGCCGTGACATACCAGGCGCGCAGGCTCGCCGAGGAAAAGCGCCAGGTCCGGTTTCAGTTCATATCCGTCTTGGGACATGAGTTGAAAGCGCCCCTCAACGCCGTCGAAGGCTATCTGAACGTGCTTCAGGACGGCGTGGCGCCCGACACACCGGCGATGCAGGGCGAGATCCTCGACCGTTGTAGGGCGCGCATCGAGTTCATGCGGAAGATGATCGCCGACCTTCTCGATATGACACGGATTGAGTCCGGCCAGAAGAAGCGAGAACTCGCGCAGGTCGATCTTGCCGCCGTGGCCAAGCAGACGATCGAAACCGCCGCACCTGCCGCCGCCGAACGCACCATTACCGTACGACTCCATTGTGATACGCCGGTGCAGATGGTTGCGGACCGCGGGGAAATCGAGATCGTTTTGAATAACTTGGTTTCCAATGCCGTCAAGTATAACCGTGACGCGGGCACGGTTGATATTTCGCTGAAGAAGCAGGGCGACGAAGTCATCATTGTTGTCGCCGATACGGGCATAGGGCTGAGCAAAGAGGAGGCCGCGAAACTCTTCTCTGATTTTGTTCGGATCAAGAATGAGAAGACGCGTGGCATCTTCGGGAGCGGCCTTGGGTTGTCCATCGTCAAGAAGATTGCTGAACTGTACGACGGCGCGGCCACCGTGGACAGCACGCCTGACGAAGGCAGTACCTTCACCGTCGTTCTCCACGAGTCCGAGCTCGATGAAGAGCCCAAATCAAGCTCTTCACCAGCCTCCCCAGCTGGTTCCTCATAGCGATGCTGCGCCGGCCCCTCCCCCGGGGCCGGCGCGGCGTCGCGCCCCAAATCCCTTGGGAACGGGCCTTTTCTCTGTCGTCGTCCGCCGCGATGGACACGGCCACGACGGAAGGAGGTCCTTGTGCCGCTGTTGTTCACCTGCCATGAGAGGTCAGGCTGTCAAGAGCGCCCTTGACACAGAATAACCGGATGCCTTCTAATCCATCATGGGAATGCGCTGAGGGAGGGCTGTCTGGGGTGTCGCTGAATCTTGGCGAAGGCCCCTTCGACTAATGGAGAGGATGATCCATGCCGCGACGTGACGATATCAAGAAGGTCATGATAATTGGTTCCGGCCCGATTGTGATAGGCCAAGCCTGTGAATTTGACTACTCGGGGACACAGGCGTGTAAGGCGCTGCGTAAGCTGGGCTACGAAATCGTGTTGGTGAATTCCAATCCAGCCACGATCATGACGGATCCAGGCATGGCGGATGCGACATATATCGAGCCATTGAATCTCGAAACCATGAAACAGATCGTGGCCCTGGAGCGCCCGGATGCGCT
>CAXXYE010000007.1:0-403745 GCA_963674865.2 Candidatus Hydrogenedentota bacterium | reverse complement strand
TTCCGCATACGGAATCTCTAGCGATGCGGCCAGCCAATTCTCCGGCAGCTCCGAACACCACCGGGCGCAGCTCTTACCGGCGGCGTAGTTGGCCGCCGTGTTCCAGCCTTGTCCAAAGGGGAGATTATCGGCCGCGGAGAATCCGAGCGGGGAGGTCTGGACCTCCTCCAGAATACGCGAGAATTCCGCCAAGGCCCGGCTGTGTTTCTCGCTCTCCAGGCCTGGGAAATACACCACCTCCCTGCTAATCCACGGGCAGTGCATATCGAGCGACACATGCAGCCGGCCCCGCGACCACTCGGGGATGTACCGCCGCAAGGCCGCCGTGGACGGGTGGATGCTCTCGCCCGCGTAGTCCCGGTTGTGATCCCGGGGGCGTCGATTCTTCCCCTGATCGCCGTCCTCCACGCCGTCCTTGTCAACGAACGGCACGAGCAGGAACGCCACGCGGCCACGCCGCCATGCCCCGGCCTCGTCATCGAGCAGGACCTCCTCGACGATGCCCTCCGCGGCATAGTTTGCCATCATCTCGCACGCATGATGCCGGCACGTGAGCAAGACGCGATGGGCGGCGTCCTCGCCGAGCGCGCCGAAATGCAGCAACTCGACCTTGCGGCCCTTCCTCGTTTCGCACAGCGTCTCAAGCACGAGGTCGTCACGCTCCCCGAGCCTGGCCAGGAAGCGCTCGAGATTGGCCTGTGAATACGGCATGCTGAAGCAGAACCGCACCTCGGAAGCGTTTGGAGGCACGGCATAGGAGAACGTCCTCTCTTCGCAGCACGCCGCGTCCAGCCAGTGCCATGACTCGCCCCCATCCAGACTCACTGCAGGCCCCCGCGCTCCGATAGGATCGCGCTCACCGCCAAACACGACCTCGATTGTGCGGCCCTCCGCACCGCGCACACGGAAGTACCAGTAGAACCACCACCCTTCCGTATCGCGCAGATCCGGCCGCACGCGTATCCTGTCCCCCTCAATGCCCCTCGACGATGATGTTCCCCCCGGGGAAATCAGCATCCACGCTAATCGTGCGGCTATCACTCACAGCAGGGCCTCCCCGTGCAGTTCCGTCAAGAGCCAGAGGAGCATGGCGGTGGGGGGAAGATCGTATTCCTTGGCGCAGCCGATGAAAGCGGGCTCGTCGTGTTCATCGCCCGTGATGCCTGTCATCACCGCGCCGGGGATCTGCGGCGTGGGCGGGAAGAATTCGCGCGGATTGATGAATCGCTCCGGCTGGTTCAGGCCCACGCCCTCGACGGTGCTCACGTCCATCGGATTGCATCCCAGCACCCAATCGAGTTGGCGGAAGGCCAGCGCGCGGTAGGCGTCCTCGTCAAAGAGCCGGGCGGCACGCAGCAGGAACAGGGCATTGGCCTCGGCTTCCATGTTGACGCCGCCGATCAGAATATCCACGCGGAAGAAATAGCGGTAGTACGCCGCCCCCGCCCGCCGGCCGCCCTCGGGCTCCTCGGCGTACCAGTAGGACGGGATCAGCCCCCACGGATTGCGCCCGGCCATCACGCGGTACTGCTCGGCGATGTTTCGCACCGCCGCCGCCCACGCTGGGGCGTCCGGATGCTCGGGCGCCAGGGCCAGGAGGTCGCACAGGGCGATCTTGCCTAGCAGGCTGTCGCCGATGGAGCACACGTAGTCCTCTCGATCGGCCGCGACGCGGAAACACGCGGCTGTGGGATCCTGGGCGACATCGCCGCCGACTTGCAGGCGCGCCGTCTCCGATGCCGCCCGGCACGCCTCCTCGAGCCAGGCCTGCTCCTCCGTCGCCCGATAAAGGGCCAGGGCCGCGAAGAGACGGCCCATCCAGTGCAGGCACGATCCGCGGTAGCTCTGCGTAAACGCCTTCGGCAGCCACTCGTGGTGTTTCGGAATCGCCTGCGGGCGATAGGGCTCGGCCGGGAGCGCGGGATCCGTCGCATAGTCCCAAACGCGCCGGGCGACGTCGAGGCAGCGCTCGCTGTAGGCCGGGTCGCCGTCGCGAAACACGCGCGCGGCGAGGGCCTGCCCGCCGATAACCTGGAAGAATGTCGAGTGCGGCGCGTCATTGGGATAGAGGTCGCGTTCGGTGTCCCACCCGAGGGGAAGAATCACGTGGTCCATCAAGCCACCGTCGGGGCGCACCATCTTTTGGAAGTATTGATTCCCCCAGCGCAACTCTTCGGCCATGCCGCCCTCATCCCACGGGGGGTGCTCGGTGTCTAGCGTTTTGCATAGGGCCACGACGCCGAAGCTGGCGCCGGAGGTCCATTTGCGGAGGTCGCCGGATTGATGCCAGCCCCCGGCCACGTCCACGTGCTCACCGGTGTCGACGCGTTTCGCGTCATGCACGTGACACGGCGAGTTCCAGCCCATAGGCGTATCGCCGCAGCGCTGCGACGTGAAGTAATTCAGCAATATCCGCCGCGGGTAATCATATACCTTATTCCAGATTGTGACGACACGCGAGGACGCGTCCCCACATCGGATCAGATAGGTGCCTTCTTCGCGCACCGGCGTGAAGCAGCCTAGCCAGCCTTCGCCCAAGTCTCCGGCGACGCGTTCGAGCCGGCCTTCAAACACGACCTCCTTCTTCATGCGCGAGAATACCTGGAAGCGCTCTTCCGGGGGGTTGACGATGACGCAGTGTTTCGCCCCGTCGGCGGCGAATCCCAAGTGGTTCACGAGGATACGTGGTTCTATCATGCTTCCCACCCTTTCTGACGGCTGGCAACTTCAAAGAGGTCAGGTATACTACCACCTTTCGCTAGGAATTCGGATTCATGTTCCAAGGCCAAACGTTTGTTCAGGAGTGCGTAGCATGAGCGTAAGGACTTTCGTCATCTCCGTCTTGGTTGCACTGCTGGCTGGGTGCGGGAGCAAACCGGCCGCCAAGCGAGACGCGGACGCGGGGGCAGGTTCGGATGAATCGGGGGCCTTCGCCGGCTACACGCTGCTCGCCCCACTGATATCCACCACGACCTACCTGATAGATATGCAGGGCCGCGTGGTTCACACCTGGAAGAGCGAGTATCCTCCAGGACAGTCCGCGTATCTGCTCGAAAACGGCCATCTATTGCGGACGGCCTCCTCAGGGCGCCACAACGGGACTTTCCACGCGGGCGGCGCCGGCGGACGCGTCCAGGAATTCGCCTGGGATGGCTCTCTCGTGTGGGATTTCGTGTATGTCAGCGATGAGCACCTCCTCCATCACGATATCGAGCGTCTGCCCAACGGCAACACGCTCATGATCGCCTGGGAGGCGAAGACGCGCGAGGAGGCGATCGCCGCGGGACGCGATCCCGACGTGCAGGGCGATGGCGTCTTGTGGTCAGATTATGTCATCGAGGTGAAGCCGACGGGCCCCACTACCGGCGAGATCGTGTGGGAGTGGCACGTGTGGGATCACTTGATTCAGGATCACGATCCGGGCAAGGCCAACTACGGCGTTGTGGGAGAACATCCCGAGCGCATCGACGTCAATCCTATCGATTGGGCGGATCAGCTTTCCGAGGAGGAGCGCGAGAAGCTCGAGGCAATAGGCTATCTGGACGCCTCGACACGGCCTCGCCCGGGCCGGGCGAATCCCGACTGGAACCACACGAACCTCCGTCGCATACAACGCCGATCTCGATCAGATCGTCCTCAGCGTCCTTGGCTTCAATGAAATATGGGTGATCGACCACAGCACGACGACGGCGGAGGCCGCGGGAAGCACCGGCGGCCGCGGCGGGAAGGGCGGCGATCTGCTGTACCGCTGGGGCAATCCGCGCACCTACCGCGTAGGGACATCCGCCGACCAGCGGCTCTTCGCCCAGCATGACGCCCAATGGATCCCGTCTGGACGGCAGGGGGCGGGCAACCTGCTCGTTTTCAATAACGGACGCGGGCGATCCGACGGCGGCTATTCCTCCGTCGATGAAATCACACCTCCTGCGGACGCCGAGGGCCGCTATGCCTGGGAGCCGGGCCTGCCCTTCGCCCCATCGGAGCCGGTATGGCGCTACACGGCCGCGAACAAGCCGGATTTCTACTCGAGTCACATTTCCGGCGCCCAACGGCTCCCCAATGGAAATACACTCATCTGCTCCGGCGAAACCGGCCGACTGTTCGAGGTCACGCCTGAGAAGGACATCGTTTGGGAATACACCATTCCCACGGCCGGCGGGGCAGGCCCTCCGGATAGGCGCGGCCCAGCTATGGGCCCGGGCGCGGAAGGGATGGGGGCATCAGCGGATATGCGAGGCAGGCACGGCCCCGTGGCAGGCAGAACAGGCTACGGCCCCCCACCGGGAGGACAAGGGATGGGATCGCAGCCGGGACAGCGCGGTTCAGGCCCTCAGGGCTTTGGCCCTCCGCCCGGCGCCCGGGGAATGGGCCGGTCTGATGGAACTCGTATGGGCTCACGGCCCGGCGGGGGCGGCTTCGGCCGACGTGCCGGAGCGCAGGGCTTTGGTTCCCCGCCCGGAGGACAAGGCATGGGCCCGCAGCGTGGCAGGGGCGGCTTCGGCCCAGGCGCCGGATCGCAGGGCTTTGGTTCCCCGCCCGAAGGACAAGGCATGGGCCCGCAGCGTGGCGGGGGCGGCTTCGGCCGACGTGCCGGAGCGCAGGGCTTTGGTTCTCCGCCCGGAGGACAGGGAATGGGCCAGCCGCCTGATGGCGCCGGTATGGGCCCGCCGCCCGGCAGGGGCCCGCGCAACGAGATCTTCCGCGTGTGCCGCTACGCGTCCGACTATCCCGGCCTAGCCGGCAAAGACCTTGCGCCCGGCCCGGCGCTCGAAGCGCTCATCGCCGCGGAGTCGCCCGCACCTATGGATGCCCATCAGCGGGGCGAAGGTCGTTCGGTCAGCCCGCGTCGCGGAGGGATTTGAGGCACGCAAGCTGGGCCAGAAACGGCTGAGGGATGCTTCCGTCCGCCGCGATGGGTACGTCCCAGCTCACCACGCCGCTGTTGTCGGTGATCCCCTTTGTGATCGTGAGGACCTGCTCGTCGGAGAACCGGAGCGGCCCCTGCCCCCACTTGGCGCCCAGGTAACTCAGCATGTGGAACTGTACGGAGTCTATCCACCTTCCTGTACACGTCACCTCTTCGGGCCTGCTTATCTCGCCCGCTGCGTAGTCTTCGAAAGGCGTCATGGAAATGATGGGCGTCGTCACGCCCGGATTGAAGGCCACGATGCTCGCGGGATTACGCGCCCGGGCCGCCGCCGCGAAGCTCTCGAAATTCGGCGGCTCGTCGTGCCGGTACATCGCATCGGGAAAGTAACAGCCGTCGAACCACCATCCGGCCACCCTGTCGCCCCAGCGCGTCGACCACTCTCGTATCACCGCCTCCCACTTGCGCTGGAACGAGGCCAGCCGCGGGTCGCCCCCGTCGGGCCCGCCCCCGGGATGTTTCCAGTGCGGGTACTTCCCATGTTGCCACTCGAGAGCCTCCATAGCCTCCGGGTCGCGGTCGGGCGCCCCCGAGGGCAGATACACCATCAACCGGATTCTTTTTTCGTGCAGCGCGTCATACAGATCCGCCACGAGATCGCGCCTCGAACATTTGCTCGGATGAATGCCTACATAGCCGTCGTAGGCGGCATTGGGCGAGCAGTAGAATCCGGAATTCTGTCCAAGTGTGATGACGTAGTATCCCGCGTCTATGGAAGCCAGTCTGTCCGCCAGCGCGGACACGTCGAAGCTATCCACGGCCGCATTCCACGCTTCCACGGTAATGGACTCGGCCTCAAGTACCGTGTCCGCCATGTAGTGCGTAAACACGCCCCACTTCGCCCGCATGAACCAGCCTGTTCGGTGGCGTTCTGCCATTGCTTCCTCCCGTTGGAATCCAGTCCTGGATTTGCGTTTGCCGCGCACAACGCGGTGACTTGGCGCAGGTTGTCGCGAGGATGGCGACGTATTGCTCCGAAAGCACTTGGGCGAGAAAGACGCGTTCTTGCGCCTCCGCGGTCGAGCAGGAGCTCGACCCTCCCAAAAAATCGAATACGTTGCCGGATTTATGCGACAATTCACTCAGCTCGTTGGTTCCCCGCCAAGATGCGCATAACATGTTGATAACCGGGGAGACCTATGCGGCCATGACAGAGATCTGAGGAAAAGGAGACACGTAGCCGCGCCGGGGACGGCGCTTTGGACATGTCCCCTTTCCCGGTATTCCTTTACGAGACTCTTTGTACCGCCAACGGCGGCCCGTGTAGCGTAGCGGTTGGATGATGCCGCCTTCAAACCAGGTTCTTACTCCCGGTGGCCGGATTGCCGATTGCGTTACACGCTTTTAGAGGTACAATTCAGCACGCGGAGTAATCGACTTGGAAGCACGTGTTAAGAGCCACCTGGAATCCGGCGAATCCTTGCTTCTCTTGACGGAAACGGACGTCGGCCCCGACGGTTCCTTCGGCGAACGCTGGCTGGCCGTTACGTCGAAGCGGCTTATGACGTTCTCCGCTGATGGAGCCGCCGGCGGCCCCGATGACGCCTACGCCCTGGACGACGTCAAGGCCCTTCGCGCCGTCCACCTCATAGGCCAAATGGCCCTCGAAATCGAGTTCGGCGATCGCAAGGCCGAACTCCTTCGCTGCAGCAACGCCTTCGCCGAGAAATTCGCCCGCGTAGCGAAGGCCGTCACGGACGCCCGCGAAGCAGGTATGGAGCCCGAATTCCCGCCTGACGAGGAACACCGCCGAACCTGCCCGGACTGTGGACGCCCCTTGCCGGAACGCGGGAGTTTCTGCCCGGCTTGTCTCAAGAAGCACCGGGTCATGGCGCGGTTTCTACGCTATGTTAAGCCTCATTGGCGCAAAGCGCTCATCGTGAGCGCGACTATCCTGATCGGCACCGCGGCCCAGCTCACGCCACCATACCTGATCAAGATCCTCGTCGACGACGTTCTCATGGGCGACGGCGGAGTCCGGCTTCTTTTTTCCATCGTGGCCGGACTGATGGGTATCCAACTCCTTGCAACTGTTCTTACCATCATCCGCGGGCGCCTGGCCGCTTGGCTCGGATCGAGGATCATGCACGATGTCCGATTCGACTTCTACCAGGCCATTCAGGGCCTCAGCCTGCGTCGTTACGACAAGACGCCGACGGGCTCTCTTCTCTCCCGCCTCACCGGCGACACCACGATGCTGAACGACGCCTTCATCTTTCTGGCCTTCATGATTCTCCCGAGCATCCTTCAGATCGTCGGCATCTGCCTCATCTTACTCATGATGGATTTGAAGTTGGGGGCGCTTGTGCTCACGCCCGCGCCCCTTGTCGTGGGCCTGACGCTCTGGTTTTACCGCCGGCTCCACGGCTATTACCATCGCTGGTGGCAGTGCCGCTCCAAGATGAGCGCCCTCGCCAACGACGCTATCTCGGGGATGCGCGTGGTCAAGGCATTCTCCCAGGAGCCCGCCGAACTCACGAAGTTCGGCGGCCGCAGCCACGCCTTCTTCCAGGCCTGGGCGAGGGCGGATGGACTCTGGGCGACGGCCATGCCCGTCATCTCGTATGTAACCGTTCTCGGAACCTATCTCGTGTGGTTCTTCGGCGGGCTCGAGGTGCTCAGGAATCCCGAAGAGAAACACATCGGCATGCTGATGGCGTTCATCGCCTACCTCTACATGTTCTACGGCCCGCTCCAGATGCTCACACGCTTCAGCGATTTCATGAACCGCGCCTTCACCGCCGCCCAGCGCCTCTTCGAGATCATGGACACCGACCAGGAGGTTTATGACGATCCGAATGCGCAGCCTCTGGAGGACGTCCAGGGCGCCATCGAACTGAAGAACGTCCACTTCGGCTATGTGCCGGACAAGCCGGTTCTCAAGGGCCTCGACGTGGCCATTCACGCGGGCGAGATGGTCGGCCTCGTGGGGCGCTCGGGCGTCGGCAAAACCACCATGACGAACCTCATCTGCCGGTTCTACGACGTGGATGAGGGGTGCATCCTCCTCGACGGCGTGGACCTCCGCAATGTCAAACTGCGCGATATGCGTCGCCATATCGGCCTCGTACCGCAGCAGCCGTACCTCTTCAATGGAAGCGTCGCCGAGAACATCGCCTACGCCAAGCCAGACGCCGGCCGCGAGGAAATTATTCGAGTGGCTATCGCCGCCAACGCGCACGGATTCATCATGCGATTCCCAGACGGCTACGACACGCGCGTCGGCGAGCGCGGCGCGCGCCTTTCGGGGGGTGAGATTCAACGGATCGCCATCGCCCGGGCCATCCTTCACGATCCGAAGATCCTCATCCTCGATGAGGCGACATCCTCGGTGGATACCGAAACGGAGGAACTCATCCAGGAGGCCCTGGCGCGGCTCGTAAAGGGCCGCACCACCATCGCCATCGCCCACCGGCTCTCGACCTTGCGCAATGCCGATCGGCTTCTCGTCATCGACGAGGGCAAGGTTGCCGAGTTCGGCCCCCACGACGAGTTGCTCGCCAAGAAAGGCATCTACCAGCACCTCGTTGAAATGCAGTCCAAGCTCTCGGCCATCACGGCCGTGAGCGGATAGGAGGAGCAGCGGCATGCCCGAGCCGGCCCGGAATACCTCCCTCGATGCGCAGCGGGAGCCTCATTTCCCGGACTTGTTTCCGGGCGAGGTGCGGCTCTTTCGCGACGCCTCCAATCGCCTCCGCCTCACCGTCGAGGGGCAGCGCTCTTACCTTGACGTGAAGGTTGTCCGCGCGTTTCCCCTATCCGATCCCGACGGATACATAGGCTTCTTGGACGGCAAGGACAAACTAATCGGCCTCATCCGTGAGCCTGACGCCCTCGATGCCGAATCTCTTGCGCTTGCCCGCAAAGACATGCACCGGCGCTACTTCACGCCCACGATCACGGAGATCTTCTCCATGAAGGAGGAGTTCGGGGTCATCTATTGCGATGTCGATACCGATCGCGGCCCGCGCCATTTCGTCGGCAAGGGATTGCGCGACCTCGTTCAGGAATTGGGCGACGGTGAGATGCTCTTCACTGATACCGACGGCAATCGCTACCGCATCGCCGACTGGCGCCGCCTCGACCCGCGCTCCCAGAGAATGCTCGAGAACATCATCTAGGACGACGTATCCACGCCCGCACGTCATCGGGGTTTGACAAGCCACTCACCGCCTCGGTAGCCTTTGCACGTGGCCGCGCCTGAAAAGGCGCGTTTTCCTTGTCTGTGAGCTGGGAGGGCCTGTGCGCCTCGATGGAGGACCTACTTTGCTGAAGAGGTGGCGGTTGATTCTCCTCGTCGCCCTCGCCGTGGTGCTCGTTGTCTCGGCCTCGGTGGCGCTTGTCCTCGACAGGAAATTCGAGGTGATTCTGAGCGCGCCTCGCGTATCCCACGAGCGTTTCGCCGATGACAACACGTGTATCCGCGTCGTATTCAATCCGCCGCGCGCGGCCCAGGAACTGAAGGAACTCATACCGCAGGCCGAGCAACTCTCCGATTTCGTTTGGGCTCGCGTGCTGCCCTATGAGACCTCCCTCATCGTAGACGCCGACTCCAACGCAAGCCAGGCGCGCTTCACCCTCGTGTTGAACGGGCGGCGCCTGGGGCCGGTGCTTACGAACGCTCTAAACCAGTCCGATCTTGCGGCGCGTTTTCCCCAGATCACGTGGGACACGCCGCTTGCGGCACAGCAGGGCCGTGGACTGGTAACGGCGAGCGGCGTGGCTTCACTCGAGACTACCGTGGTCGACGCCGCGTGGATGCGGTGGGGTGACGGCCTATCCACCCAGCCCTTGCCGCCGGAAGGCGGCCACCTGTTTGAGGCCGTGGTCGATAATCGCGCGGGCGGCGCCTACATCATCGCGTCCACCATCGCACTCGACTGGATGGGCTACGATCGTAAGCCTGAGGAATGGCAGAGCATCTCCGATATGCTTGTCCAGATCGACACGGTGCGTCTCTTCGCGGATCTGAATGACGACGCTTCCCTGCGACTGCGCGGAGCGATCACCATGGGGCCGCACGCGGAAGAAGGTACGGCTGGCCTGATCAAGTTCTTCATCGCCATGGGTTCCGAGCCACTCCGCGTTCGTCTCAAGCAGGAATACGACCTCGATCTTGAGGGGGAGACTTCCCTTGAGGGCTCGACGGTCAGCCTCGACTACACGCTCAGAGATGCGGACAAGCTCATCGCCTTGCTGCGTCAGCGGAGCGTTCGAGGCTAGAAGTCCGACCTGAAGGTGCGGTTCTTGGTGGGATGCGTGCAGTCTCGTTATGCGGCCGTGAGAGAAGCGGGCTAGATCTTCCTTCGCCCGTCCATGGCGTGCGACAACGTCACATCATCCGCGAATTCCAGTCCCCCGCCCATGGGCACGCCGTGCGCGATCCGCGTGATGACTATGCCCTTGTCGGCGAGCCGGCGGGACAGGTACATCGCCGTCACTTCACCCTCCGCCGTCGCGTTTGTGGCCACGATGACCTCCCGGACACCGCCTTCCTCCACGCGCTTCATCAGGCGCTCGATGGTCAGTTCATCGGGGCCTACTCCGTCCAGGTGATTGATGACGCCATGGAGCACGTGGTAGAGGCCCCGGTAGTTGCCGCCTTTCTCGATGGCCATCGCCCCCGTCGGCCGCTCCACCACGCAGATCGTGGAGTGGTCGCGCCGCGCGTCAGAGCACACGGGACACGGGTCGGTCTCTGTGAGGTCGCAGCATGTGGAGCAGGTCTTGATGCTTGCGCGCGCGCCGCGAATGGCGTCGCTCAACTGAATGGCCTCGTCCTCGGGCGCGCTGAGAAGGTGGAGCGCCAAGCGTTCGGCGGAACGCTTGCCGACGCCCGGCAGGCGGCGAAACGCCTCGATGAGTCGCTGAACGGCGGGTGAATCAGTCAGCATGGGCGGAGCGCTGCTCGGCCAGCAGGCGGGCCCGGATCGTCTCCCACTCCTGAAGTTTCTCGTGGCGTGTCAGGAGGTCCAGCCGATCGGGAAACACCACCCCGTCCAGATGATCGCACTCGTGCTGCACGATCCGCGCCAGAAGTCCGGACGCCTCAAACGCAACCGGCCGGCCCCGCTCGTCCACCGCCTGGACACGCACGTGCTCCGCGCGGCGTACTGTCGCGTAGAGATAGGGCAGGCTGATACAGCCCTCCTCTTCGTCGGCGTCCCCCGCCGCATCGAGAATCTCGGGATTTACGAGACACATCGGCTCATGTTCGGGCTCGCGGATCACAACAATCCGCTCAGCGACGCCCACCTGCGGCCCGGCGAGGCCCACGCCGTCGTAAGCGGCCATGGTTTCGATCATATCACTCGCCAGCGTCGCCACTTCGGGCCCCACGTCGTCAATCGACGCGGCCTTCCGGGTCAATGGATCGTCGGGATATAGGACAATGTCTAGAATCGCCATGACTCACCTTCTTTTGACACGGATAGTATCACAGAAATCTCGACCTATCAAAAGACACCACTCTCTTGAGCAAACAGTTCAACGCGCGGCTTGCATTCCGGAATGACGGGCCGGATACTGGCGCTCAGAGGCATGCGAATGGCGGGAGGCGGGCCGTATGGCGGCGACGCTCAGACAGAAACTGGCCGCGCCAGGGCAATTCAGCATCACGCTGGAACTGGTGCCGGGGCCGGAGTCCATCGGCCGGTCGGTGGATGCGGTCAAGGCCATCGCGGAGGACGCGCGCAAGGACGGGCGCGTGGCGGCGGTCTCCATCACGGATAATCCTGGGGGCAATCCGTCGCTCAGTCCGGATGTGCTGGGCCGGGAAATCCTCGAGAGCGGGATGGACGTTATCGTCCACGTGACGTGCCGGGACCTGAATCGCGCCGGGCTGGAGAGCCGGGCGCTGCAGCTCTACCGCATGGGCCTGAAGAACATCCTTGCGTTGACAGGCGACTACTCGGGCAAAGGCTTCGGCGGGCAGGGGCTGCCGGTGTTCGACCTGGATTCGGTGACGCTTATTTGCCTGCTCCATGCGTTGAGCGAGCGGGCCGCGCCGGACGAGTCGCTCGAGGACGAAGGCGGGCACGGCGGATTCTTCGTCGGATGCGCCGCGTCGCCGTTCAAGTGGACGGAGGCGGAGTGTTGCGCGCAATACGCGAAGCTGCGTCTGAAGAAGGCGGTGTGCGCGGATTTCGTCGTGAGCCAGCTCGGTTACGACGCGCGCAAGTTCCAGGAGTTGATCCAGGCTCAGCGGCGGATGGGCATCGCCTTGCCGACGCTGGGAACGGTGTTTATCCTGACGCCCGGGGCAGCGCGTGCCTTGCACGCGGGCAATGTGCCTGGGGCGGTGGTTACTGAGCGGCTGCTTGAGCGTGTGTCGGCTCAGGCCGGCGACAAGGAGGCCGCGCGGGAAGCCGCCATCGAGAGCGCAGCGCGCTTGGCGGCCGTCTTGAAGGGCCTCGGATACGCGGGCATCCACTTGGGCGGCGTAAGGCGCTCTTTCGCGATGGTGGAGCGTATTCTCAACCGGATGGAGGAGATTGACGAACACTGGCAGGAGTTCTTGCCCGATTTCGATCTGCCCGAGGCCAACGGGTTCTATTTCTTCGAGAAGGCGGAGCGTGGCGTCCTGTCGTCGGATACGCCTTCGCCGCGCGCATCGCGGACGAACGCGTTTGCGATGACGCATTTCCAGGCCATGCGCCTGGCCCACCATCTCTTTTTCCGGCTCGACGCGCCCCTCGCGCCGCTATATGGCCGGCTGGCGGCGTTGTTCGATAGGACAAAGGCAGGGCGCCTCCTCGTGCGACTGGTGGAGGATCCGGCCAAGGCCGCGCTATTCCGCTGCCAGCGGTGCGGGGATTGCGCGATTCAGCACTTGGCTTTCCTTTGCCCGGAATCGCAATGCCCTAAGCATATGCGAAACGGCGCGTGCGGGGGGAGCGCGGCAGGACGCTGCGAAGTGCATCCCGAACGGGCCTGCGTCTACGTGCGGGCGTATAGGCGGCTGGCCGCGAGCGGGCAAGGCGACACGCTTAACGCGGAATGCGTTCCGCCGCGGCTGTGGGAGTTGAACGACACCTCTTCGTGGCTCAACTTCCACCTCCGGCGCGATCACCAGTCTCTCCCTTGCCACATCGCGAAGCTGTTCAGGGCCGGCGAGTGCCCCCGACGGCGCGGGTCATGAGGCCCAACGCCGCAGTCAATCGGGTGCACTCGTAAGCCCTGACGCTTGCTGACCCCGACAGTTCGCGGAAGCGAATCGCTAGGACGCAGCAACCGCAGGCAGCATCTTGACCACAGATGAAAGCCCCGTCTCAAAAAGGGCAAACAGCGCATCCTTCCAGGGATGCTTTCCCTCCTGTTTCTTCTCCTCCAAATCGAAATACCTGTCTACGAACTTTCCGAGGAGCGTCAGCCTGCTCTTTTCTTCGCCTTCAGCAGCAGCAGCCTTCTCACCGACGTCTTCGGAGTCAGGCAGCCCAATATTTACGCGGAACGAAAGCGTCCTTTCGTCACCGTCCTTATCCTGCATTGTGAGCTGCACCGCCGAAATGCTGCCCTCCGGGCAGCTCTTCGCAAGGCTGTCTTGCCAGTCGGCAAGTTTGGTGTGTGCTTCCACACGTTTTCTGTCTCTTGCGTCGACGAAAATACCGTCTGCCTCGTCGGTGGGCTTTCGAGTCGGGTCAGGGTAGGTCTCCGCCCCAACGTCTAAAGGTACGCGCTCGTTGTTTTTCTCCGCAAAGAGACTCCATCGGGCGGATTCTATGTCATGCGTCGCCGTCCATGCTATCGTAGATTGGTATGGGCTAGGCGCCAGTGTGATCTCGATTGTGCCGTCAAAATCGAAGGCACGAGGCGCACGGACGCCCTCTCTCTTGGCATGCTCGTGTTGCCGCGCCCCTGCACAGTCAACGGCATACACCAGGCATGTGTACTTCCTTCCGTCTGTGGTGTTTTCGAATCGGATGGTGCTCCTCGTTCCAGGAGATAGATCCCTCTTCCCCAAGGGGAATCCCCAGTTGTCTCGCGAAAAGGGCTCCTTGTCCAACTTCTTGAACTCCGCAGAGGGCACCGCCTCCCATGCAACTATGGCCGCGGCCGTGACCTCAATATCCAACTCTATTCCCTCCCGGGTTATCCTTGGTTCGCCTAGAATGCGCGGGTAGGGCTTCTCCAGTTCCGCACCAGTTGTGAAAGTGACTGTCGGCCGCGGCGGGCCCGTCGCTCTTCCGTCGGCCGCTACCGCCCACAGATCAAGCCGGTAGTGCTTTCTAGGCGTCAGTTTGCGGATCATCATCCGGTACGTCGTCGAGTCGACTAACTCACTTGTCATCGTGTACTTCTCTGACGGAATCGGCACTGCTGGATCTACGTCACCGTCCGTCAGCTTATGCTCTATACGACACGGAACGTCTGTTCTTACGAGGACACTAACCATGGTGCCCCGGACTTCACGATCTGCAAACACAATCTTGGGCTTACTGGCCGGTGCTTGCCGCAGCGCCTCGTTCTCCGCCCTTAATCGCTCTATTTCTGCCTGCATTTGTTCCTTGGTCATCGTTTCTTGGCCCGTCGACTGGCTCCCACTGAATGCAGTCAGAGGGAACAACAGCAGGCCAGCCACTAGCAACATGGTGAATAGTGCGGTTCTAGTCATCGTAGCTACCTCCTTCGTTAGAGTTTTGGGTTTGCCCTATGACTTCAGCGAATCCAATCCCTGAAACTGTCCCGGCTCTTGGCCTGAGTGTAATTCTCCGGTGCACTGCGGGTGCCCCGGCAGGGCCAAGACAACACCGGTTTGGACATCTTCTGTGCCGTTTTCGGAAGCCAAGAAAACAATGCACCGCAGGGGCGCTCGGAACTTCAGTAGCGTCAACTCTTAGCGACGTGCCACTTCACGTGGGACGCGCAGGCGGAGGGTAGCAGCCCCGCAAGGACACAACGAGGAAGGACTTGTGCCACTCTGTCGCGCCTCCTGAAAACAGCGTGGCCCACGACAACGCCAATTGGGTGATGCTCAATCATGAGATGAATCACCCGTATGCATGCCCACGACGTATGGAATAGATTTTAGTATTACACCATGTTACACAGTGACTGTCAAGCCTCTTGCCGGATCTGTCGTCGCCGGACAACCTAGTGGCACCCAGGCTGTGGGAGTTGAACGACACCTCTTCGTGGCTCAACTTCCACCTCCGGCGCGATCACCAGTCTCTCCCTTGCCACATCGCGGAGCTGTTCAGGGCCGGCGGGTGCCCAAGGCAGCGGGGTTGAGCATTGCCTACAGGCCGAACTGGCGGAGGTGGTGCTCGAAGTGAATGACGTGGAGCCTGGCCCAGCCGTCGACGCCGATATCACCGAAGAAGGCGTGGCGCGGCGGAGCGAGTTCATCGGCCTGGACGAGGTCGAGGTACTCCTCGAGGAGGGCATGGAGCGTTTCGAGGTCGTCGCTCATGGGCAGGTCGGGGGGCACGCCGACGGGGGCGGTGAGTTTCACATTCTTGGGCATGGGAAGCATGCCGTGCAGCAAGAGAGGGCACACCACGTTTCGCAGAAGCCAATTGCTCTTGTCGGGAAAGACGCCGGCTTGCCCGAGGGAATAGCGGACGGATAGGGCCAGGTGGGAAACCATGCGTTCGGGCGTCAGTGTGCCCCATGCGGGCTTGGCATCGGGCTCGAGAGCGCGGAGCCGGGCAATCACATCGGCGGCGAAATCGTGGTCGAATAGTCTCATGAACCTCCCGTCCTGAGTGGGATGCCTGGGCGCAGCCCGGCACGCGCGTTCACGGCAACGCGTGGCCGATGGAAGACTTCCATCACGTGCGTGGAGGACATGTTTCTACTCCGGGCCAGCGGACGGGCATTGTACTCGCTCCCCGCATATTGAACGCAACCTTTCTGCTGGACCCCGGTGGCGGAGTTGCCAATGGTGCTGCGCGTCAAGTCACTTGAGGGAAAGACATTGGGAAGATGAGTGGCTCAACCTAATGGGCGAGCATGCGTCGAGAGATGAAGTCTGTTAGACGTGCCGAGTGCGCGGCACTGTCGAGTTGCCCGGCGATTGCGGGTGGACCTCATCCGCAAGTGGACGATGCTGCCGAGCGGGAGAGGATGCACAGATAAACACAGATGGACACAGAAAACGAGGGACATGAGCGATTCGGGGCCGGTTTGCAGCCAAGGAATAACGAGTCAACGGACAGGCCGTAGCATGGCTGGAAGTCATTATGGACACATGACTTACGGCGAAGAAAGATGAGTCGTTCGATCGCCGCAGAGGAGGGAAAGGCTTGCGAGTTTGTTGGGCCGGGTGCTAGGGTTAGCCATTGAGAGGCCCGGTGGCCGGGTTGCCCATTGTGCCGTACGCCAAGACGCTAGGTTCTGTACGAGAAGCCCACGGCATCGGCGGGCTGTGCGAACTCACCCATTTGGTGAAGCCTCGGGAAATATGGCTGCTTCAGATGCTTTGGAATTGCGTGTAGGGGCACGTCTGTCGGCATCGGGTAAAACGGTGGCGACGGCCGAATCGTGTACGGGAGGCCTCATCGCGCACCGGCTCACGAACGTTTCCGGCGCGTCCGACTACGTCGTTGGCGGGGTCGTGGCCTACAGCAACGCGGTGAAGGTGGCGTTACTGGGCGTAAGAGAGGATTTCCTGGCGTCGAAGGGCGCCGTGAGCGAGATCGTGGCGCGTGAGATGGCGCAAGGCGTCCGGCGGCGATTGGACGCCGATTTCGGCGTCGGCGTCACCGGCATCGCTGGGCCTTCGGGCGGCACGCCTGAAAAGCCGGTGGGACTGGTGTTCATTGCCATTGCGGACAGGGAGGAATGCATGGTCGAGCGTTGCGCGTTTAGTGGTGATCGAGAGGGCATCAAGAAACAGACTGCCGATCGGGCACTTTCGATGTTGCTGGAGCGGATTGCATGAGCGCAGGCTTCGTCCATCTGCACGTACACACGGAGTACAGCGTACTCGACGGTGCCTGCCGCATCCGGGAACTCCTCGAGCGGTGCAAGGACTATGGCATGCGTGCCTGCGCCCTCACGGATCATGGGGCGCTGTTCGGGGCGGTGGACTTCTACCAATCGGCGTGCAAGGCAGGTATTAAACCCATCATCGGCTGCGAGTTGTACGTCGCGCCGAAGGGGCGTTACGACAAGTCGGCCCGGACGGCCAAAGGCGCGTACTATCACTTCCTTGCGCTGTGCCGGAACGAGGAGGGCTATCACAATCTGTGCCGCCTCAGTTCGGCCGGCTATCTCCAGGGCTTCCATTTCAAGCCTCGCGTGGATGATGAGTTGTTGGCGCAATACAGCGCGGGCCTGATCGCGACGAGCGCGTGCGTCGGCGGCGAGGTACCGCAGTGCGTGCTAAACGACGACCTCGACGGGGCCAATGCCGCGATTCGGCGGTACGTGGACATCTTCGGGCGGGAGAACTTCCTGATCGAGTTGATGAACCACGGCATGCCCGAGGA
Source organism: Candidatus Hydrogenedentota bacterium (assembly GCA_963674865.2). Classification (GTDB taxonomy): domain Bacteria; phylum Hydrogenedentota; class Hydrogenedentia; order Hydrogenedentales; family SLHB01. The sequence continues at coordinate 386,384 of CAXXYE010000007.1, read as the reverse complement.
GCAGAAAGTCAATCCCGTGCTCGTTGAACTGGCCCAACGCCACGGCCTGATGGTGATCGCTACCAACGACACGCACTATCTCGACAAGGAAGACGCCGAGGCCCACGAGGCGCTTCTCTGTATCCAAACCGGCACGACGCTCGATGAGGATAGCCGGTTTCGGTTCCCCACGCAGGAGTTCCATTTCCGTAGCGCGGACGAAATGCGCGAAGCCATGCCGGAGTGGCCTGAGGCACTGGCGAACACAGAGAAAGTGGCCGCGCGCTGCGAACTGGAGTTGCCGCTTCATAAGCATCTGATTCCGGATTTTCAGCCCCCGGAGGGATTCACCCAGGAGACGTATCTCGAGAGCCTTGTGCAAATCGGCCTTGAGGAGCGGTTCAACGGCCCCGCCCCGGAAGGCTATCAGGAGCGGATCGCTTTTGAGTTGGGGGTGATCAAGAAGACGGGCTTCGTTCATTACTTCCTGATGGTGTGGGACCTCATCAACTATGCGCGCAGCAAGGCTATTGCGGTGGGGCCGGGCCGAGGCTCCGGGGCGGGCTGCCTGGTGGCCTACGCGCTGGGCATTACGAACATCGATCCCATTCGGTATGGACTTCTCTTCGAGCGCTTTCTGAATCCCGACCGCGTGTCGCCACCGGACTTCGACCTGGACTTCTGCTACATCCGGCGTGAGGAAGTGATCGACTACGTCCGCGAGAAGTACGGGCGGGATAACGTGGCGCAGATCATCACCTTCGGCCGCATGCTCGCCAAGCAGGTCGTGCGAAACGTGGGGCGGGTGATGGGCATGCCCTTCGGGGACGTCGATCGCATCGCCAAGTTGGTCCCTGACGAGTTGAAAATCACCCTCGACGCGGCGCGCAGCCGCGAGCCGGAGTTGGATCAGCTTATCAAGGAGGATCCGCAGCTGCAGCAGCTATGGCGCCTGGCCAAGCGGCTCGAAGGCACCATCGGCACGTGCGGCACCCACGCCGCGGGCGTGGTGATTTGCGCGGAGCCGCTAACCGACCACGTGGCCTTGTTCAAAGCGTCGGGCAGCGAGGTGGTGGCCACGCAGGCCGAGATGAAAGACATCGAGGAAATTGGCCTGCTGAAGACGGATTTTCTTGGCCTGCGCACGTTGACGGTGGTCCATCACGCGGTGAAGTTCGTCAAGGAAAACCGGGGCATCGATATTGACATCGATCATCTCGAGCCGAACGATGCGACCACCTATGAGCTGCTGCGCTCCGGCAAGACCACGGGCGTGTTCCAGCTCGAGAGTTCGGGAATGCGCGACCTCTCCAAGCGGATCGGGCTCGAGAGCCTCGAGGAGATCTGCGCCCTCGTCGCCCTTTACCGCCCCGGGCCGATGCAGCTCAAAGACGATTACATCGAGAACAAGCACAGTCCCTCGAAAATCGTCTATGAACACCCGCTGCTCGAGCCGATCCTGAAGGAAACCTACGGCGTCGCGCTGTACCAGGAGCAGATCATGCAAATGGTGCAGGCCGTGGCCGGTTTCTCCTTGGGCCAGGCGGATATCCTTCGCCGGGCGATGGGCAAGAAGAAGGCCGACCTCATGGCCAAGCAGCGCGTCCGGTTTCTTGAGGGCGCGAAAGAAAAGGGGCTGGACGAGAAGACGGCGGCCCGGCTGTTTGAAACCATCGAGACTTTCGCCGGCTATGGCTTCAACAAGTCGCACAGCATGGCCTACGCGTACGTCGCGTACCAGACGGCGTACCTGAAGGCCAATTTCCCGGTGGAGTTCATGGCGGCGCTGCTCACCAGTGAATCGGGCAACCTGGATAAGGTGGCCGCGTACGTCGGTGAGTGCCGACGGATGAACATCGAGGTGCTTCCTCCGGACGTGAATACGAGTTTCACCGGCTTCACGGTTGAAGGCAACGCCATTCGCTTCGGCATGGGGGCCATCAAGAACGTCGGCGAGGGCCCCACCGAAGCCATCGTGACGGAACGCGAGGCGAACGGGGCCTTCGAGGACATTTTCGACTTCTGCAGCCGCATCGACACACGCGGAATCAACCGGCGCGTGATTGAGAGCCTCAACAAAGCGGGGGCCTTTGCCGGCACCGGCTGGAACCGGCGCCAAGTCGAGGCGGCTATTGACGACGCGCTCAGCGAAGGCCAAATAAGCCAGCGCGAGCGCGCCTCGGGACAGACATCATTGCTCGACCTGATGGCTCCCGAAGAGGCGGCGCAGGGATTTCATCAGCGTCCCGAACTCGATGAATGGCCTGAGAGCGAGGTGCTGGCCTTCGAGAAAGAGATGCTTGGCCTGTACGTGAGCAGCCATCCTCTATCTCGGCACGCGCAAACGCTCGAAAGGTATTCCACCATTCGCGTCGAGGACATCCCGCAATTGCGCGAGGGACAGGAGGTGACAGTTGGAGGCATCATCACGGGCTCAAGGATCGTAGTGACATCGCGGGGCCGGAAGATGGCCTTCGTGACACTGGAGACGCTCGACGGCCCGTGCGAGATCACTGTGTTCTCGGATCTCTACGAGGAACACGCGGGCATGTTCGTCACGGACATGATTGTGATGATTCCCGCGCGTGTGAACTACCGCAATGACGAGGCCGGGCTCATTGCTTCGAGCGTGGTGCCCATCGAAGACGCCGAGCGCCTGCTCACGCGCGCCGTACACGTCCGGGTGAGCACGGTAGGCTTGGACGAGATCCTGGTGCAGCAGCTTGCGGAGGTACTCGACGCCAAGCCGGGGCCTTGCGATGTTTACCTGCACTGCGTGACGCCGGAGAACAACGAGTACACGATCCACGCGGCGGGCTCATGCCGCTGCGCGCCGTCAGACGCCCTGCGCCGCGAGGTGGAGAACCTGCTCGGCGAGGACACCGTATGGTACTCGGGCGGCAACGGCCTGCCTCGTCACGAAAACTGAACTGACGGGCGCGCGACGGAAAGAACGGGATCTCAGATTTGAGATCTCAAAGCAGATGGGGGCCGGCCGACAGGCCGAGGGCATTTAAGAGAGCCTCGGAGTTTGCGTCTTTTCGTATGCCAAGACGCGTGAGCGCGAAATCGAAGCGCACGGGGTCGTGCGGCGCGAAGCGGCGGAAGCCGGCCGTGACTTCGAGGGCAGTACGCATATCGGCCTGTTTCCTCGTCGTCAATCCAAGTGCCTTCGCGAACCGGTGCATGTGCGTATCGATGGGCACGATGAGCAGCGCGGGGCACACGCCGTCCCAGCCGCCGAGGTCGACCTCGTCGCGGCGCACCATCCACCGCAGAAAGAGGTTGAGTCGCTTGCAGGCGCTGCCGCGCCGTGGAGAGGGGAGCAGGTAGTTGCGCGGCATCGTTGAATCCTCCCTCAGACAATCGACAAACTGCGTCAACGCCGGAAGCACGGTGTCGTCGCTTGAGGCGAGACACGCCGTGAAGCAGCGCCCCAGCGAGCCATGACGCGCGAGCACGCTTCGGACGCCCCATAGCATATCCGCGAGTTCACGTCCCGTGACGTATCGGTGGCGGAAATCCGTGAATGCGCGGGCGAGGGACGGGCGCGTCGCGCGAAGGAGAAAGGCCCTTGGGGCCGCCATGCGATCCAGCACGCTTTGGACGCCGGCGATGATCTGCGCCACCTGCCCGAAAGCGAGCGAGGAAGCGATGATGCCCGCCACCTCGCGATCGAGCGGGTCGGCGTATTGACGCAAGAATTGAAGCGGGTCCGGCTCGACAAAACAGGGGCGGTTGTATGCTTCGTACAGACGCTCCAATCCCGCTCGAAGCTGCTCGGTGCGGGCGGATTTCGGAAGGCGGCTGGATTCCTCGGCGTGTTCGATACTGCTCATCGAAGATCATCCACAGGGTGGCGTAGAGCCTGCGAGGTCGGAAACGGCGATCGGGACAGGCGAGACTACAAGTCCGGTAGCCTATTCACTATCCTTAGAGGGCCGAACTGCTGCACGAAAGTGGACTGCTCTGTATCGCCAGTTGCGCGCTTCGCGGGCCATGCAGCGCCTTGCCGCTTGGCGCCATTCGCATGGGCGGCGCCAGTCCAGCCTATACGATGGTAGCCGTTCATGCTTCATCTCCTGGACTTCTCCCGATCAGGAGATCAATCTTACGTCCGGCCTGCTCAATTATCCGACTCAATCGGGGATCATCCTTCATTCTCAGGTGCGCGTAGACGGCACTCACCAAAGGAAATCCGAAGAAACCGCAGGCACCGAGATGGATGCGGGACTGTGTAATGAACGCGAGAAGGAAGAAGAAGATCCACAGACTCCCATAGGCAGCCGCGAAGTGGCCATAAAACTTGATCGTTTTCATAATGGGCCCTCTCCTGCTAACACCGGTTGCGTGGTTTCCTCATCTGAGATTCCCCGCACGGAACCGCCTGCGCCTGTCGCAAGCAGGAAAGCTTCCTATACTAGAGGTACCGGTCGCCGGTTTCAAGGTCGCTCGACGCCCTGCGCCGCGAGGTGGAGAACCTGCTCGGCGAGGACACGGTATCGTACTCGGGCGGGAACGGCTGTCCTCGTCACGAAAACGGCACCGACGGGGAACGGCCGGAGAAGCGGGATCTCAGATTTCAGATCTCAAAGCAGACGAAGTCCGGCCCTGCGCCGCCAGATCGACTCGTCACTCGGGGCAATGGATTCGACGTCCCACAGCGGCCAAGTCGCGTTTTCCAGCGATTCGTAGTAAAGTTGCACCTCACCGAGGAGGAGCAGTGGCCATGCCGGAAAAGACGGTTGTATTAGTCAATCCCAATCTGATGCGCCCCCCTATCGGGCCGATCGGCCTGGATTATGTGGCCGACGGCCTTATGCAGGCCGGCTACGAGCCGGTGATGTGCGACCTCACCTTCGCCGAGGACTGGCGGCAAACGCTCAACGACGCCCTGGCGGACACTTCGCCATTGGCCGTGGGCGTCTCGGTGCGCAATCTCGATGACTGCTATTTCGCGAGCCAGGACTTCATCCTCGATTCCACAATGGATATTATCCGTCACATCCAGGGGCAGACGGAAGCACCTGTTGTCCTGGGAGGCATCGGCTTCTCGGTAGCTCCGGGGCAGACACTGGCCTACACCGGAGCGGATTACGGGATCATCGGCGACGGCGCTTCGACCTTTCCCTTATTGCTCGAGGCGATGGCGGGGAAGCGGGATCTGCTGGACGTGCCTGGAGCGGTATTTCGTGCGGACGGCCAGATGGTTGTCGGGGCGCCCGCTCAACAGGATACCTCCGCTCCCCTGCCGCGCACGCGGCGCCATATTGACAATGTGCGCTACTACCGCGAGGGCGGCCAGGCCGGCATCGAGACGAAGCGCGGCTGCGATCGCGCCTGCATCTACTGCCCGGAGCCGACGGCCCTCGGCCGGCGCATCCGCCTGCGCGCGCCGCAAGACGTGGTGCGGGAGTTCGAGGCGCTGCTGGAACAGGGCGTGGACGTCGTCCACCTCTGCGATAGCGAGTTCAACCTGCCGGCGGAACACGCCCACGCAGTATGTGCGGAGCTTGTGCGCTCAGGCGTGGCGGAACACGTGAAATGGTATGCCTACGCGAGTCCTGCGCCGTTTGACGAGGAACTGGCTCAAGCCATGGCGGCGGCCGGCTGCGTCGGAATCGATTTCGGCGTCGACCACACCGAAGAGGCCATGCTCCGCCGCCTCGGCCGCATGTACTCCTCGGAGGACGTCGAGCGAACGGCCTGCGCATGCCGCGCGACGGGTCTCGTCTTCATGTTCGATATGCTCTTCGGCGGGCCGGGTGAAACGAAGGAGTCCATCAGCCGGGCCATCGATGCGATGCGCGCGCTCGATGCCGACCGCGTCGGTTTGTCTTGCGGCGTGCGCATCTTCCCCCACACGCCGCTGGCGCGCCTGGTAAGATCGCAGGGGCCGCTGAAGGGGAATCCGCACCTCCACGGCAACATCGAAGACAACGAGCAACTCTTGCGTCCGATATTCTACGTGGACGCGGGCATCGGGGAGGACATCTTCGATTGCGTGAGCGCGTTGGTGAAAGGTGATCGGCGTTTCTTGCACGCCAATCCGAATGAACTGGACGGCAACTACAACTACAATGACAACTCGGTGCTCTCCCAGGCCATCCAGGCCGGGGCGCGCGGCGCGTACTGGGATATCCTGCGCCGCCTCGACGGCGATGGACAATCCAACTGAGAGAGAAGACGGGCGGATGTGCTATTCTTGCGAGGCGATCAGACTTGGTAATGTACGGGAAGCAGGAGTGCCGGAAAGGGGACACGTAGGAGTCTGGCTTGAAAGCGGCATTCCTGGCGGGGCGCAGCCAGAAAGCGCCGGTAAATTCTTCCATCTTGACGCCAAGAACCTTGGTGCCCGTTGTGCGGTCGCTTTCTGGCCGCACCCTCAGTCGCGCCGGGGACGGCGCTTTGAACATGTCCCCTTTTTCTCTGCCATTCCTTGACAGGCACTGAGCGTTGAGCACCCGAAACTACCGGAGGGCGGCATGGACGAACTGGCTATCAACGGCGGCGAGAAAGTGCGGGCGGAACCGATGACGACCTCGGGCCCGCGGTTCGATGACGATGAACTGAAGGAACTCAAGGAGGCGCTGGATCAGCAGACGCTCTTCTACTGGTACGGCGAGAAGGTGAAGACCTTCCGGCGGCAGTTCGCCATGACTTACGGCGTCAAGCACTGCCACATGGTCACGAGCGGCACGGCGGCGCTCCACGTGGCTACGGCGGCCGTCGGCGTCGGGCCTGGCGATGAGGTGATCACCGCGCCGATGACGGATCAGGGCACGGTGATCGCCATTCTCGCACAGGGCGGCGTGCCGGTGTTTGCGGACTTGGATCCTCACACCTACAACATCGACCCGAAGGGCATCGAGAAGCACATCACCAAGAAGACGAAGGCCATCATCGTGGTTCATCTCGCGGGCAACGCCGCCGATATGACGCCGATCTTGCGCATCGCGGGAAAGCATAAGCTCAAGGTGATCGAGGACTGCGCCCAGAGTTATCTCTGCTGGTACAAGGGCCGGCTGGCCGGGACACTCGGCGATATCGGCTGTTTCTCGTTGAATGACTTCAAGCACATCAGCGCCGGCGACGCGGGCATGGTGGTCACGAATGACGACGCCTACGCCGAGCTTTGCCAGCTCTACCTGGACAAAGGCTATTCGCGTGACGGCACCGGGCGAAGACCTCCGTTTCTCGCTCCCAACTATCGCCCGAGCGAGCTTCATGGGGCGGTGGCCCTGGCTCAATTGCGAAAACTGCCGGGCATCATCGCGCAGCGCAACACGTTGGGCGATCGCCTAACGGAGCGGCTCAAGGGCACGCCCGGTATACGTCCGCACAAAGTACTGCCGGGATGCCGCAGCTCGTATTGGTTCTACATGGGGCGGATGGATCCGAAGCGGCTCAAGGTATCGCGCGATGAGTTTGTCGCGGCCGTTGCGGCGGAGGGCGTACCGGTAAGCGGCGGGTACATCGGCAAGATGGTGTATGAATATCCGGTTCTCGCCGAGCATCGTGCGTTCGCTGGTTGCTCCTTCCCGTGGGATGGCAAGTACGGGCGGAAGGTGAAGTATGGGCCGGGCATGTGTCCGGTGGCGGAGGCGATCGAAGCCACCTCGTGGCGATGTCCCATCAACCAGTGCATGAGCGTCAGCGATGTCGACGATATCGCCCACGCATTGACGAAAGTGGCCCGTTTCTACGCGCGGAAGAAGTGACGCCCGCGATCACGCTGCCTTCCCGCGCCGCGCCAGCGCATAGAAACCGGCCAGCACGCTGAACAGGAGCGTAATCGTCGAGAGGACAAGGCCGATGCGGAAACTGGCCGGCCTGTACACAAAGTCCACATCGTGCTCGCCCTCCGGGAAGCGCACGCCGCGGAAAGCATAGTCCACGGGGAAGAGGGCCGCCGGTTCACCGTCGATGGCCGCCGTCCATCCCGGGTAGTAGCCCTCGAGCAGCGTCAGTATACAGTCCTGCGTCGCTGAGGCCTTGACGCGGACGTGGGTTGAATGACGCTCGACCACCTCGCCATGGCCGATCTCCGTCGCGGTGGTCTCGGGAAGCGGCTCTTCGAGTGGGCTTTCCAGAAAGGCGATATCCTCCGGTGCAAAGACCTGGCCGTCGAACTCGTCGAACATCATATCGGCGCTCGGGATCACCTCCACCTTGGGGAAGAGCAGAACCTGCGGCAGGCGCTGCGTGTTCTCGTATACCGTCAGGCAGTCGAGGTCCGCTACGGGCTTCCAAACAGTCTGTTTCCCAGCCGGAATCGGGTCGTTCAGACGCTTGTCAACGACAAAGTACTTGACCACATCCTCGCCGTTGACAAACTGCATAAATTTCGGCCAGCGCTCGGGCAGCATCCCGTCGCGTCCGCGGTACTGATGCAGGCCGTAGTTATTCAACAGCCCCTCCGGTATGAAAGAGTCGACGGTCGAGGTAATCGCGGCCGGATCGCCGGCTTGCAGAAAGTCCGTCACCGGCGTATCCGGAATGACGGCTTCGCGCGGCGCGGTGCGGCTTGGGCCCCGGACGGCAAAAAGGAGGTCAAAAGCCAGTACTGCGGCGAATAGAAGCGCGAAAATGCGTCTGTTCGGAATGATACAGTGCCCCGCGCTCAACAACAGTACGGAAAGGGCCAGCAGCGCAGCGACAATCATCTGATGGGTAACGTATTCCGTCATGCCCGCCTCGGAGATGGCTTCTTTGTGCAGGCTATAGACGGCCGCCGTGGCGCCGGCGAGAAGCAGCGCCACGAGCAGCGGCCCCGCCAGCGAGGCGAGCTTGGGTCGCTCTCCGAGCCAGCGGTCGAGGGCGAGGGTGGCGATGAGCGGCAGGGCAAACATGAGGAATGCCAGGTAGAAGTGCATATTGGCCGAGCCGAAGATCGGCAGGTAGCGCACAAATTGGAAGGGGGGCAGGTCGTAAGCCGCGAGCACGCAGCACAAAGTCACCAAGGCCAGCGAGAGCGTGCGCCTGTTCCATAGGGAGTCCTGCGATTTCCGGCGTAGCGCCAAGGCCGCCCCAAGCCATACCGCTACGCCCGGGTAGATCAGGGCGATGGTCATCTTATCCCATTCACCCCAGACGTTGTTCTCCGCGCCCGTTCCGAAAAACCGTGGAATCCAAGCCGCCGTTACGATGCTGAGGCCAACGGACGCGTCGTAATGTGCATTGGACGTCCGCATCTGGAACGTGAGGCTGTTCTGGAGATATTCGAGGAAGGGGAGCAACTGGGCGGCCGAGGCGAGCAAGGCCACGATCCAGGCCGCGAGCAGGACCACGCCGGGCTTCCACAATCGCGCGTCATTGCGACGCTCAATGACGACGCGGAACACGAAGTAGAGGCCAACGCCAAGACTCATGATGAAGACGGTTTCAGGATGGCCCGCGAGAAGCATGAGCGTTGCGCTGAATGCGGTGAGGCAGAAGGCCGTGCGATAGCGGCCTTGAAGGGCGCGTTCAACGGCCAGAAACAGCAGCGGCACCCACGCGCACACGTCGGCCATCAACCAGAAGGGGTACACGAAGTTGTAGCTGCTGAACATCCAGGCGACGGCCATGAAGAGGGCCGAGAGGCGGCGTAGGCCCAGGCCGCGCACGCACACGTAGGCGGTCAGGCCGCAGAGGAGGAGCTTGAGGAGTATGTGAATCGTGGTGCCGAGGGGCACATCGCTGGTCACGGCGTGAACAAGGCGTGGAGGATAGAATACGGCGCTCTGCGCGTTGGCGAGGAGGGGCATGCCGCCATAGCCGAAAGCGTTCCATAGCGGCCATTCCCCGTCGGCCAGGGCCTCCCGCGTCAGAATATAGTAAGGGTAGAACTGACAGTAGATGTCGTGCAGAGGCGAGGTATACGGCTGCTCGATAACGTCGTCGTCGCAGTTATCCCAGGGGGACAGGCCCGCCGCGAAGTCACCCGGGGCCGCCATCTCGCCGCGCAGGAATACGCCGGGGAAGGCACAGGCCAACAGTCCGACGAGTATGGCCGTTATCACCAGCGCTTCGCGCAATCCGATGTTTCCGGCGAGTTGCTTCATGACGCGCCCTCGCCAAGCGCTCTCACGCCTGAGTCATTTACGGCCAATGTGCCGGCGCGGCACGGTTTCGAGGCGATAAGAACCATCCGAGGTTTTCTCCTGAAAAAGGACTTACGATCCTCGTCAGCTTGCGTTGAGCTGGTCGACAAGCGCGGGCAGTTCCGTCAGTTCCTTCACAACGTGGCAATCGCGGGCGGGCGTTTGGCCGTCACGGTAGACCCACACGGGGGTGATCCCGACTTTTTTGGCCCCTTCCACATCCGCCTCGAAACTGTCGCCCACGTGCATCGACGTGGCCGGGTCGGCGCCTATGCGGCGGCAGGCTTCCTCGAATATCTTGGTTTCCGGCTTTTCACTCTCGGCGCAGCGGGACGAAAGCACCATCTCGAAATAGGGCCGGAGGCCTAGTCCGCGCGTGGAGAATTCGAGGGTCGGGGCGTCGTAGTTGCTGATGATTCCGAGGGAGAGGCCCCGAGCCCGAAGCGTCTCCAACGCGGGAATCGTGTCGTCGTAAAGTTCGTAGGGAATGATCTGGTAGTTGGCGTGGAGGAACTCGGCGAGGTCCTGCGAGTCGGGTACGCTGGATATCTCGCGGGCAAAGCGGAGGCAGACGTTGAACCAATAGCGCTCGGCAAGGGATTTCGACCGATTTCCACCGTTTTGGGCCAATCGCTCCTCATCGAAGGCGCGCATGGCCTGCTCGCCGGCCTTGACCTCTTCCTTGGTGGCTTCAATGCCGTGCTCCGTCAGGAAATTGTGGAGGCTTTCCGCGTGCGGCAGCGGCTCAAATCCCAACGTGCCGCCAAAATCGAAGAAGACGGTCTTGATCATGTAATCATCCTTCTTGGTGTCCGGCGCCGGAGCGCTGGTTGTGGAAGTGTACAACAGTGGCGGCCCGGGCTGCCGGGAGCGCCATCGAAGAGGCTGCGAGGAAAGGATGGGGCGCGGTCACGCCGGAGCGCCGCAAATTCACTCCGGCCTGTCCTCCTCCCCGACGAGACGCCGCTCTTTGGCGTACTCGAAAAGCTGCTCGCGCAGGATCTTCCGCCCCCTGTATAGACGGGACATGACCGTGCCCAGGGGACAGTCCATGACCTCGGCGATTTCTTTGTAAGACTTATCTTCGAGGTCGGCCATGATCACGGCCAATCGGAATTCGTCCGGCAGCGCTTCTACCGCCGCCTTGACCTTGTCGTCAACCAGCTCAAGAAGTTCACCGGGACTGCGCTCCAGAGGTCCGTAGGAAATCTCCGGGTCGGGGGCGGTGTCGGCGGCCGGCTCGGCGCCCGTCAGCTCAACCATGGTAGGCCGCCGGGCCTTGCGGCGGTATTCGTTGATGAAGGTGTTGCGCAGGATCGTCAGCAACCAGGCCTTGATATAAGTGCCTTTCTCGAATTTATCATGGAAGCGCAACGCCTTGACGACGGTGTTCTGGGTGAGGTCCTGAGCATCCGCGGGATTGCGGGTCAGACGCAGAGCTACGGCGTACAGCATGTCCATATAATCGAGGACCAGCTGCTCGAACTCCTGTGAGCGTTCCCCACCCTCTAATCTTTCGGACGCCTGCAAGTCATTGTCCCCCAACGGGCTACTTATACGGCAAGAACACGGACAGCGCCCCCTGTCCGTTGACATCTTCCCCAACAACCACGGCCCATACAACCGCTCTCCTGTATTCTAACAGCCCTATTCCCATTTATCAAGATTGGCGACAGGGCCCCGAGGGCGGCCTGCGGACCTTCGGCATTATACCTTCAATGAGGGCAACGTGTGAATTGGCCGTTGATCCCAGTTTTGAGAAACTCTACACTCTTGCGGAAGTCAACTGAGGGGAGCGAGAAGCATGGGCATTTGCATAGGCATTGTGGGGACGGGGGCTTTTGCGCAGTCTTTCATCCGGTTGTTCGAACATCATCCGCACGTCGACCACGTCGTGCTCTGTGATCAAAATCTCGAAAAACTCGCTGAGAATGTCGAAAAACACGGCATCACGGATACGGAGGCGTCGCTGGACGCAATCTGCGCGCGGGAGGATGTGGACGCGCTCGCGATCCTGACACAGCACTGGATGCACGCGCCCCAGGCCGTCCAGGGGCTACGGGCGGGGAAGCACGTGTGCAGTGCCGTGCCGCCGGCGTACAGCATGGAGGAGCTGAGGGAACTTGTGCGGGCGGTCAAGGAGACGGGGCGGACGTACATGGTGCTGGAGACGAGTTGCTTCCGGCAGGAAGTCATCTGGGCGCGCGAGCAGCACGCGGCGGGCGCCTTCGGCCAGATCGTCTACGCCGAGGCGGAGTACATGCACGACTGGAGCGATGGACTCGAGGAAGTCTGGGCATGGCGGCACGGCCCGGGTTGGGAGGACGCTCTGGGCGACACGCTGCCTTTCATGTACATCACCCACTCGACCGGCGGCGTCATGAGCGTGACGCGCGCCCACGCGGTGGCGGTGACGTCGATGGGCATGGCCGTTGACGGCGACCCCTATTTTAACAAGACGCGTCCGCATGGGAACGACATCGCCAATCAGGTGGCGCTATTGCAGATGAGCGATGGATCCGTTCTGCGCGTCTGCGAGTTTCGTCGGATTGGCCATCCTGGATGCGAGGCGTTCCGCTTCTACGGCACGAAGGGGAGTCTCGAACAGCCGCCGTATCAGTGGGCGGATCTGAAAGGCCGGCAGCCCGTCGCCTTCCCGGACTATTCCGAGCGGTTGCCCCGTGAACTGGCCGAACTCAACGACCAGGGCCATGGCGGGTCGCATCCGCATCTGGTTCATGAGTTCGTCACGAGCCTGGTCGAGGATCGTATGCCCCTGTCGAACGTGTGGACGGCGGCGCGATTCAACGCCCCCGGCCTGGTGGGCGTCGAGTCCGCCCGCCAAGGCGGCATCCTGCTGCCCGTGCCCGATTTCGGCGACCCACCTGCGTAGGGACGGGCGCCAACACCGCCCCGTGAGCGCTTGCCCTCTGCGTGTCTCCGCGATCTCCCCATATCTGCGTCTGCAATTCTCCAACGCGGAGCCGCAGAGCCCGCGGAGTCACGCCGAGCAGACCGGCCGGATCTCGACCTCCCTTTTGCGTGTGAGAGGAGAGGAATCGAAAGTCCAGCGACTGACGCGCACGCCCCGGGAGGGAGGCTGACCTGCCCCAGTTTATGTACCACTCAGAGTGAGAGTGTTTTCAGTCGGCGCCCCATCCTGGCCTCTCCCGACTCGGCCAACGGTTAGGCGCACTCAGAAGTCCTCGGTAGGTGCGGCTTTGGCGCATACTACACGCTCCCCGGCCTGTTCATTCGTTGTCTCCCCTGCGGGCCTCCCGCAAAGAAGGGGACTGAATCGGCTACAGCCCATCAGTCTGCGTTCATCTGTGGTTAGGACGTTCTACTCCAGACTCCCCCGCCGGGTGGAACTCGTTGGATATTACACGCTCTGCCCGTAGTCCGCAACGGCGAAAGTCTGGTCCTGCACCCGTCTTCGCTGCTGGCGGATCTCCGCTGTCTGGATGTGAGATGGATATTCCGCAGTGATGAAGGGCAGGTTGGGGTGTTGTCGCGCCCTTACAGGGCTCGGCGTGTTGTGGCGATGGATTCCCGGCGCGTAGCGCCGGGCTGGTATGTGTTGCCCTTTCAGGGCAAGCGAGCGAGCAGGTTTGTGCCGCCCCTAAGGGGGCCGGGCGTCAGGGTGATGTTCTGCCCTCGGGTTGACACCCAGGGCACGATTCTTCCGCCCGCCGCCGCGGGTCATTCAGCTTCGCTTGACCGCGGCTACATGCGCACGCCCCTTAGGGCGCGGAAAGGCCGGTGTTGGATGGCGTAGGGTAGATGGCGCGCCCGGGTGTGCTGTCACCCCTTCGGGGCTACGGATGGGAGGGGGCCTATGTCCGTGGGTTCGCTTCGCTCACCTACGGCTACATGCGGACGCCCCTGCGGGGCTATCCATGGGGCACGGGCGGGTTCCGTGGGCTTACTTCGCTTATCCCGCGGCTGCATGCGGACGCCCCTTGAGGCGCGGAAAGGCCGGTGTTGGATGGCGTAGGGTAGATGGCGAGCCCAGGTGTGCTGTCACCCCTTCGGGGCTACGGATGGGAGGGGGCCTATGTCCGTGGGTTCGCTTCGCTCACCCACGGCTACATGCGGACGCCCCTTCGGGGCTATCCATGGGGCACGGGCGGGTTCCGTGGGCTCACTTCGCTTACAGATGGCTACATGCGGACGCCCCTTCGGGGCGTTATCATAGGAAATACCGGAGAACAACCAGATACAACCAGGAACACTAAAACCATATAAAGAAAACCTTTATAAGGTTATGCACGTTTCTGCTTGTTTCCGGGTGTTCTTCCATGTATACTTACGGTGGACCCACTAGGGGACCAAGAACAGAGGGCGACCGCCGTGAAAGCTAAGATTACGCAGAACCTTCTTAGGACGCTCAAAGAGACGGGGAAGGGGTACGATGTTAATGACACAGAGTTGCCCGGTTTCGCCGTCCGTGTTTCGTCCGAGGGTAAACCGACCTCGTATTCCGTGCGCTACCGTACAGCCACTGGACGGCGCCAACGGCTTAAGATCGGTTCGGCACATGTGCTGAGTCCTGCACAGGCACGTGAGCTGGCGCAGGAAGCGCTGGCCGATGTCACGAAGGGCAATGACCCTCAGGATGTGAAGAGAGCGTTGCGAGGGGGCCAGACTCTTGGGTCATTCATAGACAACGAGTATGCGGCCGCTTGCCTCGCTTTTCAGAAGCGCGGCCGTGAAACACTGAGACGACTGAGATATCACTTTGCCGAGTACTGGGATTGGCCGCTCGAGGACCGTTCCTATGCCAGCGCCATCACAGCATGGCAGACAAAGCGCCTCGCAGCGGGCGTTAAGCCTGCGACGGTCAACCGAGATCTTAAGTGTCTCAAGGCTGTCTTCTCGCACGCCGTCAGGACGGGCTGCCTCGATGTACATCCGTTGTCCTCGGTCCGCCAGTTGAAGACCGATACGCAAGCCGTCATCAGATATCTCGACGAGGAGGAGGAGCGACGGTTTCTGTCGGCACTCGACAAGCGTGAAGAACGAATAAGGCAGGTTAGGGCAAGGGCACATCAAGATCATGGAGACGGTGGGGCCGCGCCCGAGCTGATTCAGGGTAGCTTTGCGGACCATCTCAAACCGATGGTCTTATTGTCGCTTCATACCGGCCTTCGCCGGGGAGAACTCGTCAGCATAGAGTGGGGCGATGTGAGTTTCGAACGGTCCATGCTAACGTTACGAGGGTCGGTCACCAAGAACGGCAAGACACGCCATGTTCCGCTCAATAGCGTCGCGCGGTCCGTGCTGCGAGACTGGCGTGACCAAACCCCAGGTGCCGGACTTGTTTTCAAGTCGCCGCGCACCGGGGGCCGTCTTGACAGTGTCAGCGCTGCTTGGCGTAGTCTAATGACCTTAGCGGATATCAAAGACTTTCGCTGGCACGACATGCGGCATCATTTTGCGAGCAAGTTGGTTATGGCGGGCGTGGACCTGAATACGGTGCGGGAGTTGCTGGGACACGGGGATATCAAGATGACGCTGCGTTACGCCCACCTCGCTCCGGAGCACAAGGCAGCGGCGGTGGAGCGGCTGGTCCAGACATGACCATGGGGGACGCAGGAAGACAGCAGGTGCCATTACAGGGAGGGTGTATGAACATCGGGGAGTTGACGCAAGCAGATGTCACTATGGCGCGCGATGCCTTGCTGGACTACCTGGGTTCACTGGAGGCCAGCGTCTCAGAGCTCGAGGCGCTGTGGGCGATCTGCGCTTCGAACAAGCTCCGGTCGGATAGGGCCACCCTGAAAGTCGTGTGGGGTCATTTCCAGCATCGTTGCCCGGATTCGGCCAAACGCAAGCATTTCTTGAGCTATGCTGAGTTTCGAGCAGCTGTGGGCGAAGTCCTGAAAGAACTCGATGGCAAGCGCAGGGAGGCGCTTCGGTTTGCCAGCATGGACCCTCTTCGAACACTTCTCGAAATAGGTGTGGCTAGCTCCGCTAACATTTCACCTCCCGTAGATAAAGTGCAAATGGCCCAGCAGCATGGTTCGGCAGATGCTCAGGAGACGGAAGATGAAGAGGAGAGTACCACCACGCCATACTTCCACGCCCTATTTGAAACGCTCTGGAACTGGCATCAGCAGCACTATGACTTAGGGCTCGGTATGTTTCGCAAGACGAAGATAGAAAAGGAGCAGCTCAAGGCAACGCACAAGTTCTTCGACCGTCTAGATTTCTGCCACACCGTGGCTAGAAGCAAGGCCGAGGAACGTGTTCGAATGGAATGCGCCTGGGTGATAGCTCTACTGAACGCCGAACCAGGACCGGAGTCCGTGGGAGTAGATGCTAGAGGTGCCCAAGTGTTGACGGGCTCTGCCAATGACAAGGCAAAGCGGGCGGCGGGGGGAACGCACGGACGCTCGCGCGACCGCATGAAGAGACTGAAGAAGTTAGAGGAATGCGTTGAGAGAGCGCTTTCTAGAGACCCGGAAGCCTGCAAATCACGCGCCAGGAAAATTACGGCCCGCGCCGTCTACGAATACATCCGCTACTCCAGAGAACCTGACCTTTGGCCGGGGGGGTACTCCAAACCTATCGATGGCGGTCGCTGGGAGCGAGATATAGCTCGTATCCTGCGCGACAAGGGCTACGCCTAAGACCGTACCATTGTACAATTGACTTGCGTACATGTACGGATACCGTCGGCACCGCATTTCACACTTTCGCCAAGATTCCGCCACAAACCCTTCTCCATTAATAACTTATATCGCTTGGTGTTAATCCCACCGCGACACTTAGCGCACGGTTCGTAGGTTTTGTTATAAAATGTGGCGATTTCGGGGGACAAGTATCGGGGGCTGCAAACATGCAGAATACACACGTAACAAAACCGTCGCCACTTCTCCTTACCGAGCGCGAGGCGTGCTCTTACCTGGGCGTGAGCCGTTCGTTTCTCGCCAAGTCGCGGATGAACGGCCCGCTCAGGGGCCAAACACCGGGCCCACCGTTCATCAAGCTTGGCCGGGCGGTACGGTACAGCATCGCGGACTTGGACCGCTGGGTCGCCGAGCATCGGCACCTGATGCGAGGGGGTTGGCGCGATGCAAATTGAACAGTTCCTTGCGCGGCTTGCCAAGGTCCGCAAAGTGGCCCGAGGCTGGCAGGCTTGCTGCCCTGCACACGATGACCATAACCCAAGTCTTAGGGTCTCTGTAGGAGAAGATGGCCGCATTCTGCTTTACTGTTTTGCGGGTTGCTCCACGGAGGCGATCATCCAGAGCCTAGGACTGGCCTCATCGGACTTGTTTCCGGGTCTCGGAGACCGGGGGTTCCGTACCGAGGCCCTGCCAACGCCGAGGAAAGCAAGATCAGGACGAGGAAAGCTCCACCGTACGCCGGAGGCCGCCGCTGAAGCGGCAGCCTTCGGCCTTAAACGCAAGCATGGCAGACCTTTTTCGTCCGTCGGCTCTTGGAGCTACACCGACCGGGCCGGTCGGGAGGTCGGGCGTGTCTACCGCTTCGAGAATCCTGACGCAGGCCCGGACTCCAAACAATACCGGCCGGTCTTTCGGGACGGTGAAGGATGGCGGATCGGGGACCCGCCGGGGGGATTTCCCCTATATCGTCTCCCCCACGTTCTCGCCTCAGGCAGACCGGTCTATGTGACTGAGGGAGAGAAGGCTGCCAGTGCCCTGGCTTACATCGGGCTGAACGCCACTACGTCGGCCCACGGAGCCCGAGCCGCAGGGAAGGCGGACTGGTCGGCCCTGGCCGGGCGCGATGTGTATCTCTTGCCAGACAACGACCCTCCGAGGGCGGACGGTAGAAGCGCAGGAACCGAGTATGTTGACGCAGTGGCCCGTGCGCTGTCCTCGCTTTCGCCTCCCGCCAAGCCGTATCGGCTCGAGCTCCCGGACTTGCCGCCCAAAGGGGACGCGGTGGAATTCATCGAGAGGCGCAAGATCGCCGGTCAGACGGACGACGAAATCCGGTCCGAGGTAGAGAAACTAGCCCTCGCTGCCCCGCTGTTTGATCTCTCTGCCGGGGAGGACGAACAAGGCAACGGTCTTCCACCTGTCTTCCTTCCGGGCGGGGCCAAGAACGTACGCATCTCGGAGGCAGCACGGGAGCTCGGCAAGCTGGTCTCGGACAAGGAGCGTTGGTTTTCCCGAGGCGGCGTGCCCGTGGAGGTGCGAAAGGACAATGAGGGCCACATCCACCTAAAGGAAGTAACGCCAGCGAGTTGGGCGAGCATCTTCGAAAGTGTAGCTGACCTTTACACTACGAAGGGTGTAAGTGCCGGCGAGATCGTTGAAGTGCCCAAGAACTGCACGAAAGCCAACGCCGAGTTGATCTGCTCCTGCCGGGATTTCGTGGACCAGCTGCCGCCGCTTCGTCTGCTGACGCAATGCCCCGTCTTGACAAAGCACGAAGGGCGACTCATCACGGTCCGCGGCTACCATCGTCCTACCGGGATCTACGCCACGGGAGGCGACGTGGTTACGGTCGCCCTGCCCAAGGCCATTGTGCTTCTAACAGAGCTGGTTGATGGGTTCCGGTTCGCCACACCATCGGATCGCTCCAGGGCCTTGGCCTCTCTGATCACCCCGGCGCTCGTTCATGGCGGCTTGCTGGGAGGCCGCCCGCCATTGGACCTGAGCGAGGCGGATCAATCTCAGGCCGGCAAAGGCTACCGGGCCAAGCTTGTCTGCGCGATATACCGGGACGTGCCCCGGGCCATCACACAACGCGACCGGGGCGCCGGAAACCTGGAGGAGTTCTTTTCCGCGGCGCTCATTGGAGGTGCCTGTTTCATCTCGTTAGAGAATCTGCGCGGCAAGCTGGCAAGCCCGGCGCTCGAGTCTGCTTTGACGGAAGACACCTTCATGGCCCGCACCCCTTACGCAGCGCCTGTGGAGATTAACATGCAACGCATCGTGGTGCTGCTGACCAGCAACAAAGCGGAGCTTACCGTGGATATGGCCAACCGGGCCTCCCCGGTGTTGATCCGTAAACACCCACCGGGACACGAGTTCCCGGTCTACCCGAAGGGCCGGGACATCCTCGGCCACGTCCGCGCAAACCAAGGGACGTACCTCGGGGCGGTGTTCTCCGTGGTCCGCACATGGTGGGAAAAAGGTTGTCCTCGGACGAACGAGACCCGGCACGACTTCCGGGCTTGGGCACAGATCCTCGACTGGATCGTCCAAAATGTGTTTCACGCCGCGCCGCTCTGCGATGGGTTAGGCGAGGTCAAGGCTCGGATGACCACTCCGGCGATGAATTGGCTGCGCGATGCCGCGCATGCGGTCGTTCATGCAGGACGCGGGGACGCCTGGTTGCGCGCTCACGAGATCATCAGGGTGTTGGACGAGGAGGGGGTGGAGGTGCCCGGCCTGCCCTCGGGCGGCGACCTCGACGACGGTGATAGTACCAAGAAAGCCCAGCAGGCGACGGGACGCCGGCTGGGGCAGTGCTTCAAAAGGGCTTCTGTCTGCGACCAGGAAGGGGCAGAAGTCGCCGCCCTAGACATCGATGACCTCACGGTCGAGCGCAAACTCGAGTGGGATGAGGAGAACAGGTTTCAGTCGAAAGTGTATCGCTTCACCAAGCGGGAGCCCCAGCCAGGGTCTATAGCCGCACCGCCCCCAAGGAACCGGGCGCAACTGTCGTTTGCCGAACAGTCCCCAACTCCCCGAGAAAGCGATTGCGGCTATGGTGCGGCTAAGCGCGCGGCTATAGATGCGGCTATCAAAACCCCCGCCGCGGCTAATGCGGCTATGGGTTGTGAACATTTTCCAGGAAACGATGAAGAGACTGTATCAGGAATGAGTCAGGAAACGGACTTGGAGAAAGGAAAGGGCGCTATAGCCGCACAGCCGCGGCTGATGCCGAATGGCCGGGAGGTAAGTCTTGTATGACCGCGGATGACCTGTTCCGAGAGGCGGTCAGGATGGGTATCCATCTGTCCGTCACCGAGGATAACCTGCTTAGGGTGGATGCGCCCCGGGGGGCCGTGGACGAGGCGATGCGGGCTGCATTGAGACAGCACAAGCGCGAGTTGATCGCCCTTTGTCAGAGTCCCGAGAGGTACCACACGATCCAGGCGGAGGAGACGGACCCGCTGTGGGCTGAGGAGTTCGGTTGGGTGCTCCACGTGGAACCGTGCGACCTGCCTCCAACGCCCTTCGAACTCTATCCTGGCATTCGTGTCTCGGAAGGTGACCGTTTCCTCAAGCGGCTGCAGGAAGATATCAGGGGCGGCCCCAAGGGCCCCAGGGCGTTGACGGGGGCTCTGCAGAAGGATTGCAGAAACCTTCGGAAAATATTGGACGTGGGCTGATGCTGCATACGGCGACCATGTCCATTTTAGCGACAAGCCAAACCAAGGAGTGAAGATGAGTATGGCCAAGAATGACCTAGTAGAAAATGAGTTGAAGCCTTGTCATTACCGTGCCCTGACGGCGTTGGTGGCTACGGGAGACCGCGCGGCGGCGGCGGAGGCGGGCGGTGTGTCCGAACGGACCCTGCGCCGGTGGCTGGACAAGTCCGCATTCCGGGCTCAGTTGTGCGAGGCCGAGAGTGAAGTGGTGCGTACCGCAGCCCGGCGCTTGGGGCGGTTGGCGGACAAGGCCTTGGGGGTTCTTGAGGGGGTAATGGACAACTCCGACGCCCCGGATCACCCCAGGATAAGGGCGGCCGCCACGATCTTGGATACCTGCCTGCGGTGGCGGGAGCACGTGACCTTCGAGGAACGCATACAGCAACTAGAACAGAGAATGGGAGTCAAGACACATGAGAAACAAGGATCGAATTAGGAAACTCGAGCGCGCCGCCCGTCCGAAGATCAAGGGAATACGATTCTACAAAGCTGTCCCCGACGAGTGGGAAGGGGAGGTGCCTGAGGGATACATGAGGCTGGCCGACATTCCCGAAGAGCCGGATACGGTCAGGTTCATCTTCTGTATCTGGCCCGAGTAGACCCGGGCTTGCCCAGGCCACGTCTCCTAGCATCCTTCGGAGGTTGTGACCTTCTCGTCACGGAAAGATGGCACCGGTCTTGCTCCATGCGGAGTAGCTTTTGGCACCCAATTGGAGCAGGACACAAATGGACACCATAACGAGACAGACACGGTTGGGCTTAGCACCAGGCATCCCATACCCGCTCAAAGACCGTCGAGAATGCGGAGACGGACTCCACGCCGGCTTGCAAGAGGCTAAGGTCTGCGCGGCGTGTCACGAAGTCATTGTTAGCGGCCTTTCGCGGCGTGGTTCGTGCAGCGTATGCGGCGAGTTCATCTGCTACAAGTGCTGGCATTCGGGCCAAAGGCAGTGCTCTTGCCACTCAAATGCCACGGTCCCCCGACAAGATTTACATCTGGGGAGGCGGTCGGCGATAGCCTGCCTAGGGCCCGAGAAAAAAACGGTAGCATCGTGCGCGGGGTGCGGCAAGCCCTTGCCGCGCAGTGCGAACACTGTATCGGCTCGCAAGTACTGCCTCGAGTGTCAAGAGCGGCTGTGCCGACTTCCTGAACGCCAGCCCGACGGTGCGGTAACACTTAACCAGGCCCGCCATTTGGAATCCCTGTTTCACGGGTTTCTTGACGGTTCACTGCGAGGCGGCCCCCAATCGCATACGGGCCGCTCTTTCAAGCGTGCCAAGGTGATTGAGCTCGATACGTGGCACACGGCCGACGTGCCGCGAGACTTCCTTCTGAAGCATCCGCTGGGGGACGCATTAAAGGAACGGTCAAAGGAGCTTCCCGCCAACCGAGGCCGACTTTTTGAGGTGCGCCCAAGAGAAGGCCGCAGGAGCCCCTTCCGGCGGCCCAAACGGCTCTATATTGCAGCTTCCAGTTATGCGCCACTGCAAGAGATGCTGGAGCATGGCTTCATCGCTCAACCAGTCGGGTTGGGGGGCCTCAACGCGGCCCTAGAAGGTGTCTCTGCAAAATGCCCTTCGGAGGCGGTCAACATCCTTTTCAGTCCGGCGGGCTGGTCGGACTCGATACCACTGCCTCCAAACGTAGTCCTCGTCAGTCCCTCCAACCAGGGCGGCTGGGACATTCGCCATCGACTCGAACAGTCGGATCTAGCCGGATTTGTCGAGGGTTTGTTTGACACACAAGGTGACGCCGAGAAAATCGAGTCGTGCGTTGAGAATGTAAAGGCGCTTCCCGTGGAGCAGTTCCCCTTGAGTGCCGCCTCCGTGTCGAAGGAATTTGACGTTGCCCCGCGGCTCGTCCTCGACGCGTTCAGGGCGATTCAGCGCAATGACCGGGCCTATGTACTGTGTGAGGACCCGGAAAACAACGACTGGCTTTTGGATTTCAACTGAGCAACGGTTCGGGGAGAGGTCTCATGGACATTTTCTATCGCTTTAAGCAGGCCCTGAAGGAAGCGGCTCGCGCCGCTCGGGTCCGTCCTGAGAGCGGGTTGGCTGACCTGGCCCAGATGATTGACTACGCCGCCGACTGGGAGTCACTCGACGCGCAGTTGGTGGTGCTGAGGGCACGCAGCCGGAAGCGGCAGCAGGAGGTCTTGGAGCGGCTTGAGCCCCTGGCGAAGCGGGTCGAGGCGCTACTCGAAGCGGCCAGAAACGCGAAGATCAAGGTAGTTAGGCAGAACCTGCTGCGCCAGGCCGAGGGGTTCATGCGCGAACTAGAGTCGGAGGACGAGGCGGCGAAGATCCACAGCGCGAACGGCCGGATGCTGACGGAACTCGTCAAGCAAGTACGCAGGGCGAGGGCGATGGGCGAGCGCGGCGTTGACGCTGAGGTGATCGAGGCCATCGCGGCCCACCTGGAAGAAGCCGTCGTCGCACAGGAAGGTGCTTCTGACGCGGCAGCCGAGCTTGAATCGGCCGGGGCCTTCGACACGGGGGAGGAAGTGAGTGTGGCCGAAGTGGAGAATCGTCTCTCGGCGGTCTACACGGACGACGGGCCCAATGAGCAAGAGCGGTCGCCGGTGAAAGGGAGCGAAGTGGTCAGTGATCTTGAAAACCGGCTCTACGCGGAGACTGCGTAGCGGCCAATGTGGAGGATAAGGGACATGAGTACTTGGAGCCACCTACTGAAGTCGCGGCGCCGCCGGGAGGCCGAGCGCGCCCGAAGGCGCCGACAGGCGCTTACCAAGGCCAGGACCGCGGTCCGTCGCGAACGCCGCAGTGTGGCGAAGCGCCAGGCCAAGGCCGAGGAGATGAGGCGCAAAGCCGTGGTTTATGAGCGTCAGGGCAAGCCCGGGCTGGCCAAACAGATGGTGCGGCAACTCGTGCAGATTGATAAGGAAGCCGTTGCGCGCACGCTGGCGGTCAACAATATGGAGTACACGCTGGAACAGGTTCAGGTAAAGGACAACTATGACGAATTTGTCCGCGGGATGGAGGTCGTGGCACGAATCGAGGAGCTCGCCCGGGAAAGCGTCGATCCGGATGAGGTCCGCGAACGGCTTACGGAGCTTGCCCAGCGCAACCAGGATCTGGTCGAGCCATGGACGGAGACCAGTTTGGTCGATGTGGCGGCGCCCGCGTCGAGCGCGGCGCTTGACGAGGAGGAACAGGACGCCTACGCCCAAGTGGTGAACGAGGCGGCAGGCGCTATCGAGGGCGACGCCGCGGATGGTCAGGAAGCCGGCTTGGCCCGTATGGACGCCGACCTGGAGCGCAAGATGGATGAAGCGCTGGCTTAAGGGAGACGCGTGATGGACTACGAACGAGAACGACGGCTGGCTGAAGGCCAAGTCAAAACGGCGTTGGACCGCAACGACTGGCGCATGGTGGCCTACAACCTCTTCAACGCCTCCCGCATGAGTCTGTGCATGGCTCAGAACAGTGCGGGACGCACACGGGGCAGTCTCATCCGCCTTGCCAAGCGTTACGAGGCGCAAGGCGACAAAGCACTGACCCGGAACCGAGGGGGTAAGCCGGCTACCCGGGTCACGAGCGACGGGACGGGCGAGGTCACACGGGAACCCGGAGCGTGGGTTGCCACGGAGCGGCCGGACACGCGTTTAGACGACGTGGCGGGCATGGATGAGGTCAAGGAGGTTATTCACAGCCACATCATCCTGCCCATTAAGCACGCCGACGTGTACGCGGAGTACCGGCTTCGGCCTGGCTCGGGGGTGCTGATGTATGGTCCCCCGGGAACGGGCAAAACCTTCATGGCGCGGGCCATCGCGGGCGAGGTCGACGCGGCGTTCATCCCGGTCGAAATGAAGCGCGTGCTGAGCAAATGGTTCGGGGAAACGGAGCAATTGCTTGGCCAGCTCTTTGATGCGGCGAGGAGCCACCCACGCACCGTGATCTTCTTTGACGAAGCGGAGGCCTTGTTCCCCAAACGGGCGGCGACTAATTCATCCGTTATGGCCCGGGTTGTACCGCAATTACTTCAACTCATCAACGGACTGGACCCCACACGGAACTGCGTCATTCTCCTAGGGGCGACCAACAGGCCGTGGCTAATGGACGAGGCGGCGACACGGCCGGGACGTTTTGGCCGGCTGGTCTACGTGGGGCTGCCGGATCAAAACGCTCGAGCTTACATGATCGAGCGGGCGATGGATAATACGCCTGTAGAAGGTCTGGACTACGCGACTCTAGCGGGCCGCTGTGAAGGCTACTCCGGCGCCGACATCGCCGGGGAGCGCGACAGCCTTTGCGTCGAAGCAAAGATGGCGGCTCTGAAGCGCACGCTCCAGCGTCACGACGGAGCTTTCGGGTCCGTCAACGACCCGGAGCCTGTTACCATGGCCGACTTCGACGCCGCGCTGCAGCGGGTGCGGCCGTCAATCCGCCCTGCGGAACTGGCCAAGCTGGCGAAGTTTCGCGACGAGCATATGGCGGCATAGCCGCCTCAGGCAGATGGTGTTACACGCTGGCACGCACTTTGCCTGGTATAGTATCGTGAAGACATAGGACCGAGGAAGGTGGGACGGGAAAGTCACAAAGCTCCCGGAATCGGCTTTGAGAAGGAGACCTAACATGCGCGGAATAACAGCGGTTCTGGTTACGGGGTTCGTTGTATGGGGTGCGGCCGCTGCGGATGAGGCGGACCTGCTGAACGCCGCAACGCTCGACGCGCTTGATGCGGCCAAAGCGTCGCTGGCACAGGCGTCGAAGGTGGAAGGCGTGACGCGGGTCGGCGTAGCGACGCTGGAAAACGACCCGGGGAACGTCACGGCCCTGGTGCAAAGCATGCTGACTAAGACGGCGTTCGACGTCGTCCTGACCAGTGATGTGGACTGGGGGCCTCTAGCGGACGAGTTCGTGCGCCAGGTCAAGCGAGAGGACATCATCCTGCAGGAGACGGCGCACGAATTGCGCGTCCAAGGTGTTGACGCACTTTTGTTTGGCACGGTCGAGAAGGCCGATGTCGAGGCCATTCAAGAAAGTGGACAGGAAGGCCAGCGGGCGACGGTTCGTCTTATGCTGAACCTCGCAAGCCTGGCCGAGGAAAACCCCGGCAGCCTGCTTTGGAGCGAGCAGGTCGAGGGAGCCGTCGAGGAACTGACTCCGCTTGCGCCCGCAGACCGCGTTGCGGTCTTCATCGTCAGTCATCGATTCGCCCTGATCGTGCTCGGGGCGTTCTTGGTTTTCTTGCTGGTCGTGGCGGCCTATCGCAGGGCCGCCACACCAAGGTAACAGCCGGCGAATGGGAGCATAGCCATGCTAGGGCTCACAAGACTCCTTCAGTTCGGAACGGGCAAGTACGGGGCCATCCTGCTGGCACTGTTCCTGGTGTTGCAGGGATACCTGATTATCCGGCCGTCAACATCGCCCCTCGACCCCGCCCGCGCCGAGGCCGCCGACCGCGTCGCGGCAGACGTCGGCGAGGCTTTGGGGGCTTATGCGAACAGCGCCTGGTCGGGCAAGTATGTGAAGGTCGAGCGGCTGCAGGGAGACCAGGGCGACCACCTTCGCACACGCATCGAATCGGCACTTCAATCGGGCACCAATTGCAGACTTGTCACGGATTCCATGCTGGCGGGGCTGCGAGACCAGGTTGCGGCGAAGGCCGCCCGGCTAGGGATCGTCAAAGCGGCGGCGGCGGACGCGTGGAAGGGCCGTCCCGTGGCAACGACGGGCGCCGCACTCGGAGTCGCTCGAGAGGCCGGACTGGACTATGTTGTCTATGGCGTTGTTGAAGACTTCAGGACCCTGAACGGCATCGCCTCCCTACGGGCGGCTATCGAAGTCGCCGGCAAAGGCTCGGCCGTGCCCGTTTTCCGCCGTACCTTCAAGAACCAGAGCGGAATGGTCTTCGCCCACGTGGACATCGGTCGGCAGCCTGGCAAGCGAGGAGGAGCAAGTCTGCGGCTGAGCGGTTGGCTTCTCTTTGTGGTATTGCTGCCCATCTGCACGGCGCCTTTCTGGCGCGAGCAACTTGAACGCGAATCAAATTTCGTTAACTTCACCTGCCTGGGTGCACTGACTTCTGTTGACGCTCTGGTAACTTGGAGTCTTATGGGCTTCCGGCTTGGGACTGTTTGGCTCGGGGTCGTCTTCACGCTGGCCGTTGTGCTGGCTTGGAGCTACAATCTCTTGGTCCTCAGTACTCTTGAGCGTAACCGGGAACGCGAGGCGTACGCTGCCTAAGTAAGAACGAGGTCCTTGCTCAAGAGCGGCGACGCTTACTTAGAGTTTGTGGCCCAGACAGAGTGCGGTTCGGTCGTCAAGGAGAGATACGTGGGCAATTTCCGAAATGGCACATGAACCGCCAGAAATAAGCAGTCAAGGCGACAATCCCACGCGGTGGGAAGGCGACGGCGAGGGAGCCGGCGCGCCGGGGGAGGAGTTTGTCCCGGGGATGGTGTCGGCGGGAGATTCGCCGACGTGGGCGGAGGATCAGCTCAAGCCGTTCCTGCCACAGGGGAGTGAACTCGACCCGGACCTGATTCGTGAGCAGCAATCCGTCCTGCTGAAGCCGGGCGATGTGGTGGCGAAACGGTTCGAGGTGGTGAAGCAGCTCGGGTTCGGGGGCATGGGTGCCGTCTACCACGTCAAGGACCGCCACCTGGGCCTGGAGAAAGCCCTCAAGGTGATGCTGCCCTCGCTACTGGCGAGCGAAACGGCCCGGCAACGCTTCCGCTCCGAGGTGGCCATCAGCCAGCAGTTGAGCCATGACAACATCGTGCGGGTGCACGACCTGGCGGCGGACAAGCGCCGGGGTTTCTACTTCTTCACGATGGAGTATGTCGAAGGGAAGACGCTGCATCGCGTATTACAGGAACGCGGCGGGCGGCTGCCCGTCGATGAGGCGCTCGATATCACCCGCCAGCTCTGCGACGCCCTTGAATACGCTCACCAGAACACCATCCACCGCGACCTCAAGCCGCAGAACATCATGATCCGGCCCGACGGCGCCATCAAGGTGCTGGACTTCGGCCTGGCGAAACTCATGTCGCCGGGCCGGCTGACGAAGTCGAGCATGGCGCTGGGCACGGCCTATTACCAGGCCCCCGAGCAGAGCATCCACCTCCGAGAACTCGACGCCCGCGCGGATATCTACAGCCTGGGGGTGGTCCTGTACCAGATGCTCACGGGAGAGATCCCGGTGGGCGCGGTGGGCCTGCCCTCGCGTGTGGCTGCCGGTGTTCCCAAGTCCCTTGACTCGGTGGTTATGTGCTGCCTTCAACCCCGCGCGGAGGATCGCTATGAATCCGCCGCCGCTCTACGCGACGCGCTCGACAGGGCGGCGCAACGAACAGGCAAGACAAAATGGGCGGTTCTGGGGGTTGCCGCTGTTGTCGTCTTCGCCTTGGCCGTGCTCCTGATTGGGCGTCGGGAGAGCCCCGCTCCCGCAGGGCCGGACGGACGTGCAGGGCCGCGACCCTCCCAGCCTATCGAGACGGACATGGCAGGGGATGGCCCCGCTGCTTCGCGGGAATTAGGGACAGTCCCGTCTCGTCCGCCTTCGGCGGACTCGCTTGGGACAGTCCCTGATTCCGCCACGGCCGCAGACGCCAGCTCGGCGAAGGTAGCTGCCGTGACGGCCCAGCAAGCCGCTAAGGACGCCGGGGGGGGGCAACATGCGGAGGAACTGTTCAAAGCGGGCTCAGAGGCCCTGAAGGACGGGGAAGCCCATGACAGGCTGAGGGCATTTGACGCCGCCGTGGAGAAGTACCAGGAGGCGGAGGCGCTGTTCGCCCAGGCGCAGGCGCAAGGCGAGAGGTTATCTGCTGAGATTGCGGCATTTGATAAGGCCAAGGCCGACCTCGAGAAGGAAAAGGAAGCAGCCGACGCCCTCGACGGGGCGACATGGGCCAAGACGCGCTACGAACAGGCCATCGAGGTCGAGGAACAAGCGCTGCTGACTGAGGACCGCGTGAAGGGCGCCGAGTTGCTCAAGCAAGCGGCGGGCCTGTTCAAGCTCGCGGCCTCGGAAACGGCGCAGCAGGGCGAGGCGATTGTAGCCGCGGCACGCAAAGCGGCCGAGGGGGCGCGGGCCAAGGCCCAGACGGATACGGTGAGGAAGTATGCGTCCCGCGAACTGGCCAGCGCAGACGGCGTGATGTCCGAAGCGGGCAAGGAGACGGATTTCGATAAGGCTAAGGACCTGTACCAGCAGTCAGAGGCGAAATACGCAGAGGCTGCGAAGATCGCTGGTGAGCGCCTCGCTGCAGCGAAGAAGAGCGCCGACACGGCCCGGAAAGACGCGCTCGCGTCGCAGAAACAGATCGGCACGGACGAGCGGAAGTATGCCGAGGACGAAGTGGGCGCAGGCGATCGGGCATGGTCATCGGCTGAGGAGGCCTTCGCCGCCGCCGACTACAGCGCGGCCTCCGAGCAGTATGGCAAGGCCGAGGGGCAATATGCCAAGGCCGTCGAGGTGACGCCCGAGCGCAAGCTATTGGCTCAGGCGCCTAAGGCGGGTCAAACGCGATCCGTCGACCTTGGTGGGGGTGTGACGCTCGAACTGGTGTGGATTCCGCCTGGGGACTTCACGATGGGGAGCCCGGCGGGCGAGGAAAACCGGGATGATGATGAGACCCAGCACCGGGTAGCGCTCACGAAGGGTTTCTGGCTGGGCAAGTACGAGGTAACCCAGGCGCAGTGGAAGGCGGTAATGGGTAATAATCCGTCGCACTTCAAGGGCGACGACCTACCTGTGGAGCAAGTTTCTTGGGACGACTGCCAGGCCTTCGTCAAGAAGTTGAATACTAAAGGACAGGGCACCTTCCGGTTACCGACGGAGGCGGAGTGGGAGTACGCGTGCCGTGCGGGTAGTACGACGGCGTATTGCTTTGGAGATTCGTCTTCCACACTGAGTAGGTACGGATGGTATAGCGGCAACAGCGATTGGAAGACTCATAGCGTGGGCGGGAAGAGCGCGAATGCTTGGGGGCTTTACGATATGCACGGTAACGTTTGGGAGTGGTGCCAGGATTGGTACGGGGACTATCCTTCGGGTTCCGTAACCGACCCCACGGGCCCCAGTAGTGGCTCGCGCCGGGTGTTCCGCGGTGGCAGCTGGTTCGACGCCCCGAGGCTCTGCCGTTCCGCGAATCGTAGCAGGAGCGTCCCGGGCGGCTGGCACTGCAGCTTGGGGTTCCGCCTCGCCAGGCCGTAGTTTTGCTGCTTACTGCTTTGCGGCCTTGCGGCATACGCGGCGTAAGCCGCGAAGCGCGAAGGGCCAGAAGCGCGGCATAGGAACTGATCAAGTTAACCACGGAGGAAGAAAGAGGGGCCTCTCTCCGTGTTCTCCGTGCCCTTATCTCCGTGGTCATAAGGATCTTGAAACTATGAGCAACGCGGGACTACTCGATTGCCCGGATGCCCTGTGCGAACGTGTTATTGGCGCGGCGATTACGGTGCACCGGAAGCTCGGACCTGGATTACTGGAGTCCGTATACGAGAAAGCGCTGGCATTTGAATTGAAGGGCCTTGGGATCGCTGCTTCCACACAAGTCGAGATCCCCGTCACGTACCGCGGACACGATCTGGGGCTTGGTTTTCGGGCGGACGTGATCGTCGAGAACTGTCTGCTGCTCGAGTTGAAATGCGTATCAGAGTTGAACGAACTCCACATGGCCCAAATCCTGAGCTACTTGCGATTGCTGGGTTTCAGACGTGGCTACCTGATGAACTTCAACGTCCCGCGGATGATTGACGGGCTGCGACGGGTGTCCATCGGATGATAGAGCGAAGCGTTCGGGGCGACTGAGGAAGGCGCGAGAAGACTACCGAAAGCATGAGCGACATCGGCATGGTACCTTCTCCGTGTTCTCCGTGCCCTCCG
Source organism: Candidatus Hydrogenedentota bacterium (assembly GCA_963674865.2). GTDB lineage: Bacteria > Hydrogenedentota > Hydrogenedentia > Hydrogenedentales > SLHB01. Next base: position 356,104 of record CAXXYE010000007.1, on the reverse strand, counting down.
TGGTCAAAAAGGGACATATGAGACAGTCAATTCGCTGATGAAACACGCGATTCCGCCGCGTGTTTGCGCGACCTCGGCGCCTCCATGTTAAAGATATTCTCACGCAAAGACGCCAAGGCGCTAAGTGCGCCAAGAGAAGACCACATCCCGCTATTCAATTCCTTGTCTTGTGGCCCCATTGTCGCATCTTACCCGGCACGGGCCCTGCTACTTTCACGGAAGGATGATTCCAAGTGCAAGAGGGAGAGCATTGCGTAGCGAGACCGGTAGCCTAGGCGAAGGTCTCGCCCGTCCCAAGCTACGATGCCTGTCTTCATGGGCTTGTCCGAGGCCGAGGCTTAGGCTACACTGTGTTTTGTCCTAGCGAGGTGTTTGGGGGACATGGAACGTTCATTCAACATCGATAGTCTTGGCGACCACCCGACGCTGTTCACGGCGAAGGACGAGGGCGTCGTTTTCGCGGCGGGCGAGGTTGTCGCCGATCGTTTCGAGGTGGTCGAGGCCGTTGGCGGCGGGGGCATGGGCCTGGTGTACAAGGTCCGAGACCAGCTCATGGAGGGCGAACTCAAGGCGCTCAAGGTCATCCTGCCGTCCCTCATGAAGAGCGAACGCGCTCAGCAGCGGTTCGTGCAGGAAGCCCACATTGCCCAGAAGCTCTCTCACCCGAATATCGTGACAACCTATGACCTGGGTGAGCACGCAGGCATTCGTTTCCTGACCATGGAGTATCTCGACGGCCACAGCCTCGATGAAATCCTCAGTGAGCGGGGCACGCTGTCCCTAGACAAGACGTTGCGGGTCATGGCCGGTGTTTTGGAGGCACTGGCTTACGCGCACCGCACGACGATACATCGAGACATCAAACCACAGAACATCTTTGTTTGCCGGGACGGCGCCGTGAAGTTGCTGGACTTCGGCCTGGCGCGGATCGTGGGTTCAAACCGGTTCACGCAGTCGAGTGCAGCCGTCGGCACGGCCGTATATATGGCCCCCGAACAGCTCCAGGGGGAGGAGGCGACGCGGCGGGCCGACTTGTACTCGTTGGGCGTGGTGATTTACCAATGCCTGACCGGGCGGTTACCCCTGGGCCGGTTCAGGTTGCCCAGTGAGTTCAATAGTAGCCTTCCTCGATGGCTCGACGACCTCCTGCTCGAGCTGCTCGCTCCATCGCCTGAGGAACGACCCGAGTCGGCAAAGGTTGTGCAGAGGCTCATTCGTCAAGGTGTTCGTGAGGGCGAAAGCACCACACAGGAGGCGTTGTCCGGAGGTTCAGGCCGCAGCCGCACAGGTAACGGTGTCGCGCAGCCGAGGGAGATACAAGAGCCGCGCCAACGACAGCCGGAGCCACCGGCGCTAACCGCAAAGGCTGCGCCGAAGAGGCGCATGTTCTTGATTATCGCCGCTGTTGTGATGCTCGCGCTGGCTGTGCCCTTTATCCTCCGCCGGGAGGGCCCCGCTCCCGCGGGGCCGGAAGATAACGGCCTTGCAGGGGCGGCCTCTTCTGAGACCTCTGGCCAGCAGGGCCGGGCGGCGCGTGATGACCCAGGGCAAGGCCCGGCATCGACAACGGCCGCGCCCGCTGCCTCGAGGCAACCGTCGCAACAGACTGAGCGACAGCCCACGCCCGGTGACATCAAGACGGTCGACCTTGGCGGGGGTGTGACGCTCGAGCTGGTGTGGATTCCGCCTGGGGACTTCATGATGGGGTCCAAGCTAAGCGCCGAGCAGGTGGCATCGAAGTACGACGGCAAAGCGGAATACTACACGGACGAACATCCGCGGCACCGGGTGACAATTTCAAAGGGCTTCTGGATGGGCAAGTATGAGGTGACGAATGCCCAGTACCGGCGTTTCAAGGCTGATCATTCGAGCAAGGAATACGCAGGCCACAGCCTGGACGGCGACCGACAACCTGCGGTGTATGTTTCTTGGGAAGATGCTCAGGCATTCTGCAAGTGGCTTTCGGAGCGGACGGGCGAGGGTTTCACGTTGCCGACGGAGGCGCAGTGGGAATATGCGTGTCGTGCCGGGACGGATACGGTGCGTTACTGGGGGGACGACGACGGAACGATGGGCAACTACGCAAACGTCTATGACCGAACAGGGAAGGCGGAGTTCAACCACCCCTGGGACGCTGCTGACACGACGGACGGCCATAAGGTGACGGCGCCAGTTGGGAGTTTTCGCCCCAACGCCTTTGGCTTATACGACATGATTGGTAACGTTTTGGAGTGGTGCCAGGACTGGTACGGGGACTATCCTTCGGGTTCAGTAACCGACCCCACGGGCCCCAGCACAGGCTCGTACCGGGTGCTCCGTGGTGGCAGCTGGTCCCTCAATCCGTGGTACTGCCGTTCCGCGAATCGTTTCAGGGTCGTCCCGGGCTACCGGCGCAGCCGCTTGGGGTTCCGCCTCGCCAGGCCGTAGTTTTGCTGCTTACTGCTTTGCGGCTTTGTTGCTTGCGCGGCGTAAGCCGCGAAGCGCGAAGGGCCAAGAGCGCGGCCGCGTAGCATAGGCCGCGCACAGGCCCGTAGCGCGGGGGTGTTTTTCCCTGGTTAAGGTGCTTCGGAGGGGGATGTTGTTTGAGATTGTGAGGTGCGTCGCACCGAGCAATCTTAGTGGGTCCAGGGCGAAGCCCTGGCCGCGGCATAGGAACTGATCAAGTTAACCACGTGATTCCTCTGCGCTCCTTTGCGAACTCCGCATCTCGGCGCTAAAAAAAATCCAAACGCAGAGCTGCAGAGGACGCCGAGCAACGCGGAGAGGGCTGCCGGCAGTCTGATTCTCCTGTGACCCGCCTGTCACACCTTTCCCGGCACGGGCCTTGCTCCTTCCATGGCAAGACGATTTCACGGCATCCCTAGAGGAAAGGAGCGGGGTCATGAAGAAGCTCATCGTTATCTTGGCAGTCGCAGCGATGGCGACGACAGCGTCGGCCTTGGAGTTGCGCGCGGCGTGGGATACGCTGCTTGGGCGGCAGGACAGGGCGCCGAAACCGGCGCTCTTGAACGATGTTAACATGGGTTCGGGGGTCTTCCGTGTGACGGGGTACGGCGCGGCGCCTGCGGACGCGGTCTCGCCTGCCCAGGCGCGTCTGATGGCCGTGGGGGCGGCCAAGCTGGACGCGCTCAAGAAGCTGGCGGCGCTGCTGGAAGGGGTGGATCTGTCATCGCAGAGCGAATCCGGGGACTTCGTCCAGACCCGGTACGCGGTCCGCGAGCAGACCCGGGGGTTCCTGAAAGGGGTGCGTGTGCTTCAGACGCGATATTGTGAGGACGGCACGGCGGAAGTGGACGTCGAGGTGGTGCTGGCGCGATCCAACCATGGCCAGGATTTCTCGTCGCCGGAGGGTTACCGGATCCAGCCCGGGCGGCTGGCCGTCTATCGGGATGCAACGGTTTTCGGGCGTGAGCCGGACGTGACCATACGCGAGGGGGCGCCGGCCCGAGGGGACGAGGACGTTCCCGAGGCCGGCCCGGCCGCGCCCGAAACTTCTTCTCCTGACTCGCCCGCTGTCGAGGAAGTGATCGCGCCCTACGAACCCGCACCGGAAGCGGGTCCGCCCGCGGAGGCTACCGCCGCCCCCACGGCGCCGGTGGTTGCCAATCCTGAGGCGGCCGAGCCGGAACCGCCGATCGTGGCGCTGGTCGGACCTCCCGCGGACGTGCGCGTCGACGACATCACCGTTGCGCTGCCCCAGCGGGCCTTGGCGGATGACGGGGCCTACACGGACCTCGTGGTGGACGCGCGCGGACTCGGCGCCATGCCCGTTCTCGAGCCCCGGGCCGTGACGAAGAAGGGCGAGCAGGTGTTTCCCCTTGCGGGCGGCATCCTGGACCACCTGGCCACAGGCAAGGAGCCCACGGTACGCTATGCGCGGACTATGGACGAGGCCCGGTCCATCCCCGGTTTCGGGGCGAGGCCGCTCGTTATCCAGGCGGCGGGACTGGGCGGCGAGTCGAACGAAGACATTGTGCTGGGCCGTGTGGCACTGCTCAAGCTCACGCCGCTGCTGGAGAGCCGGTTGGCGCAGGGCGAGGGCTTCGTGGTGATTCTAATAGACTAGCCGGAACCGTTCCTGATACATTAGAATCAGCAGAAGGAAGAAGGGGGAGTTGCCATGAAACGCATTATTCCGGTCGGTTTACTCGCATTGGCGCTGGTCGGTTGCGCCACCACCCAAGCACCGCCCCGGTCGGGCGTGTGCACGCTCACCATCGAGTCGGAGCCGTCCCAGGCCCATATCCTCTTCAGCGAGGACGAGGCAGGGCCATGGCAGGACTTCTACAAGGAGAGGGGCCTGCACGTAACACCGTCAAGCGTGCCGCTGCGGAAAGGCGACTTCTTCTGGATCAAGCTCCAGAAGGACGGCTACCGCGATTCCGAGCCGTATTTCGTCCGGGCCACCCCGGGGAAGGACATTGCGTTGCGGCTCAAACTCGGAACCGGGGACACGGCGACGGTGCACATCAACTCGGAGCCGGGCGACGGCGCGGAGGTGCTTGTGGCCGAGTCCATGGACGGGGACTACCGGCCCTGGCCCGGGGCCGAGGGCGAGGCCATTACGCCCGCTCATGGCCAGGTGCCCGTGGGCGACGCGTTCTGGGTGAAAGGCCGCAGAAAAGAGGGGAAGAAGCTCATCGAGACGGAGGCGCAATACGTCTATGTGGAATCCGCGGACCCTCTGTACTGCACGCTAGACTTCTCGGCGGAGACGCCCAAGCAGAAGCTCGTGGTCACCTCGGACCCGCCGGGTGCGACGGTGCTGGTGGCAAGCGCGGAATTCGGCCGGTATGAGCCGTGGCCCCCGGAGAAGCAGTTGCAGGTGACGCCGATGGAGGTCATGGTGGGCGTCGGCCAGCAGTTCTGGCTGAAGATGCGGAAGGACCAGTACGAAACGACGCGTCCGCAGATGGTCACCATGGAGGCGGACCAGCCGACCGTCATCCACGCCGTGCTGCGGCCGGAGGCGGTTTCGCCGGGGCGGCAGCAGCAACTCGGGCCGGCGAAGGAGTCGGCTCGGGAGCCGGGCGGTATCATCGCGAACGGGTATGCCCTTGTTCGCGGTGCGCCGGGCCAGGCCAGAAACGCGGCGATTCTGGATGCCCTCGGGGTGGCGATTCAGGAGAAGTACGGCGCACAGGTCACCGCGCGCAGCATCGCCAACAACTACCTGCTCATGCAGCATCGTATCGAGTCGCTTGCCGAAGGCCGGTTCGTTGACTACGACGTACTCCAGGAGTCTCAGGAAGACGGGATCTACCACGTCATCCTGCGCGTGCGCTTCCAGGATGACCTTCTCAAGGCCATCGAAGGCGAGAACGTGAGTTTCACCGTCGGCGGACACGAGAGGGTCTACGTGGGCGACCGGCCGTTCCCGGGCATCTCCGCGCGCCGGGCCGTGGCGGATGCGTTGATGGAATCCAGCATGCGGACCGTGGTTATCGAGCCGCCCGTCGGCAGCCCTAAGGAACTTGCGCGCCGTGCCCAGGAGAACCAGACGGACCTCGCGCTCTATCTGGCGGTCATAGGCGAGCTGAGGGACAAGCTCGGGCAGTTCTATTCCTACAAGACCGACATCGACTACCAGCTCGTGATGCCGGTGACGGGCGACATCGTCGCCGATGGGCGGGTCGAGGGGGTCAACGAGAAGCGGCAACTGACCGTCAAGGACGCGGCCATCCACTCTTTGCGTGACGTGGGCGAGAAAGTGGCAGCAGAGGTCATCCAGAAACTCGCGGCCCGCTACGACCGTGCAGCGTCGTACGTGGTGTATGTCAAGGGCGTCCAAGGCCAGCGCCAGATTGAGACGCTTGTGAACGAGCTCGGCACGATAGCCGCCGTGCGAGACGCGCGCCTGATGGCGTCTGAGGGGGACATCTGCGAGATCGCACTGACCATCACGCCGTCGGCGCGGCCGGCCATTGCGGGCGCCGTCCAGCGGCTAAGGAATGTCGACCTCGACGTCCTCGAAGCGGACCTCTATACGGCCCTGGCGCAGGTGAGGTAAAAACTGCTAAGAAGACAACGCGAGCCGTATTTGATAGCCGCCCAGCGTTACGACAGCCAATTCAGGTCGGGCGGCTGCGCGATGTACCCGGGAAGGAGTGAGGAATAATCGGACGTGGCTGCTGACGGCTTCTCTAGAGGTCACCACCTCTTACTTCCGCCTAGAGATGACGGTGGTCGGCCCGCTGGCCCAGTGGATACATCAGGAGAACGGGCGACACGTGCGTCCAACGGCCACGTGCGCGGAATGAAAAGGACGTGCGTCGACAGTCTGGGGGATCGCGCAACGGCTTCATCTGGGCACGTCGAGCTGCAGGCCGTCAGTGGACCGTTGACAGGTGAGCGGTTCGTATTCCACCAGTATGACACCTTCCTCTTTGGGAGAAGTCCCGATTGTCACGCCTTCTTGAAAGACGATTCCTTCGTGTCGCGCCATCACTTCATCCTCGAAGTCTGTCCTCCGAGCGCGTGCGTACGGGACCTAGGAAGTCTTAACGGGACCCATGTCAACGGCAAGAAATACGGCGGCCGGGGCAAGGAAGAAACGCCGCAACAGGCCTCAAAGCGACGTTATCCTCAAGTCAGTCTTCAGGACGGCGACCGGATACAAGTTGGCGAAACGGCTTTCGCCGTCTCCATACGCGGCCATGCTGCCCCGGGGTGTCCTCCCAGCGGGCGTGAAGCTCCCCCCCGTGTCGGGCAGGAGCCGTCTCGCGAGACACCCGAAGACTACGCCGCAGCCATCCCAGGCTACGAAGTCGACAGGAAACTCGGCGAAGGGGGCTGCGGCACCGTCTTCCTGGCCCACCGTCGCCAACAACAAGAGCCGGTAGCCCTCAAGCTAATGCTGCCAAGAGTCTCTGTAGATGACGTATCCAGGGAACGCTTTCTTCGTGAAACGACCATTCTGCGCAAGCTGCGTCATGCGAACATTGTGGCCTGTCATGCGTGCGGCACTGTCGATGATGCCTTTTGGTTCGAGATGGACTACTGCGACGGAGGCAGTGTTGCCGACCTGGTCCGAGACGGTGGCGGCCGCCTGCCAACGCAAGTGGCGTTGCCGGTCGCGCTGCAGGCCCTGGAAGGGCTCCGGTACGCCCATGAAAGGCAGCTGGTCCATCGAGACGTCAAACCCGAGAACATCCTCCTCAAGAAGACGAAGGCAGGCTCCGTGGCTCTGATCGGCGACTTCGGCCTCGCGAAGTCTTTCCAAGGTGCCGGCTTCAGTGGTCTGACCGCTACGGGCACGTATCTTGGAACGTACCCATTCATGCCACGTGAGCAACTCACGGACTTCAAGTACGTCAATCCGGCCAGTGACGTTTGGAGCTTCGGAGCGACACTCTATTTCATGCTGACGGGCCGCCCGCCACGGGAAGCGAAGTCCAACCAGGATCCCTTACAGGCCATCCTGGAGAATCGACTTGTTCCTGCCCGTTCGCGTCTGCCCGAACTGGAACCATCACTAACGCGTGTTATTGACCGAGCCCTGGCATCAAGACCCGACGAGCGGTATCCGACGGCCGCTGAGTTTCTTACGGAACTCTCGGCGGCGTATACGTAGCCTGGGTTGCCGGAGATGAGGGGGAAGCTGGAGAAGAGACGTGGATCTTGAGCGAAATCTGCTTTTTGCGCTCTTAGCAACTAGACTTGGCAACGTTGACCTCGCCAGGTTCACGGAAGTTGCCCGGGAATGGGCAAAGGATTCCTCAGGCAGTCTGCCGAAATGCCTTGTGGAATCCGGGGTGCTCTCTGAACGTGACGGTCGCCTCATCTGGGCGTTGGTAAAGCAGGCTGAGTCGTTCTTCAAAGGGGACAACGCCTCGGCTCTGGGGGCCTTCGGCGGACAGCAGGAAGCGCTCAGGTCCTTCCATGGTTCCGTTGCCGCCGCAGCTTCGGGAGAGGTGCGTCCATCCTCAAGTGGGGCCGGCAGCCCCCCTGACGCTCTGTCTGACGTCGGGAAGACGGTTGAAGAGAGCCAGGATCGGTACGCGTACCTGGGAAAACAGGGCCAAGGCGGTATGGGCCGGGTGCTCCTTGTCCACGACGAGTATCTAGGCCGGGACGTGGCGCTCAAGGAGCTGCTCCCTGCCGCAGGTTCCGGAGAAACACCGGAGGGCACGACGCCGAAGACCGTGGCGTTAATATCGCGATTTCTCCGGGAGGCCCGGGTCACCGGACAGTTGGAGCATCCCTCGATTGTGCCGGTCTATGAGCTGGGGCGGCGGCAGGACGGGCGCCCCTACTACACGATGAAGCTTGTCCGTGGCCGGACGCTCGAGAAAGCCATTAAGGACGCGGGGACTTTGCGGGAGCGGCTGAAACTCCTCCCGCATTTCATGGACCTCTGCCAAGCCGTGGCGTATGCCCACAACCGGGGGGTGATTCATCGTGACCTGAAACCGGTGAACGTGATGGTGGGCGAGTTCGGCGAGACTGTCGTGCTGGACTGGGGGCTGGCGAAGGTCCGTGCGCAGGAGGACGTGCACGAGAAGGAGATGATGAAGCGGCTCCAGGAGATGGGGCTCGTCCAAGGGACCGACGCCGGTGTTACCGCGGTGGGACAGGTCATTGGCACGCCGGCATACATGCCGCCTGAGCAGGCACGCGGCGAGGCGGACGCCATCGATGAGCGTTCAGACGTGTATTCACTGGGCGCGATTCTATATCAACTTCTCGCGGGCAGGGCGCCCTTTGAGGGAGAGAATCCCCTTCAGATTCGCTATCACGTGCTGGAGAAAGAGCCCGAGCCGGTCGGTAGCCTTGAGCCGCAGGCTCCTCGCGAGTTGGTGGCGGTAACCGAACGAGCGATGGCCAAACAGCCCGACGGACGCTATCCGACGGTAAAGGAACTGGCCGAGGAGATCGAGCGGTTCCAATCCGGCCGACTCGTGCAGACGTATGAATACAAGTTCTCGGAACACCTCCGGCGGTTTGTCGGTAGGCACAGGGCGGTCATGCTCACAGCCGCGGCAGCGGTGGTCGTGCTTCTCGCTGTAAGCGCCTTCTCTTACGTGCGGCTGCTACAAGAGAATCGACGCGTCGTCGCCGCAAGTGAGCAGGCCAAGCGGGAGTTCTACTACGCCTCGATTGCCGCCGCGAAAGGCTCCCTGGATAGTTGCCGTGCTATGCAGGCTCGGACGATTCTTGCTTCGGCCCCAGAAGAGCACCGCAATTGGGAGTGGGGCTATCTCCAACATCTCAGTAACCTTGACCTGGTCACCTTGTGTGGTCACTCAGAAAACATCTATGACGTCGCCTTTAGTCCGGGCGGCAAACTGCTGGCAACGGCAAGTGTAGACGGGACAGCGATCGTCTGGGACGTAGCAATGGGAAATTCGGTTGGAACATGGGGCTCAGAAGATTTTGGCAAGCTCAAATGCGTGGCTTTCAGTCCATTGGGGCGGTTCGTGGCCATTGGCGGCGACAGCTCCCAAGTCTGTGCGGTGGTGTGGGATGTGGAGACGGACACCGTGGTCCAGAGACTTGGGGATGGTACTGGGGGCGCCAATGACCTAGCTTTTCTGCCAGATGGCAAACGCTTGGTTACATCGAGCTGGGATGGAACGACCAGGCTCTGGGACATTGACACTGCCAAGGAGACTATGTCGTTCACCCCCGAGGCTGAACACGTCAGTTCCCTTGCGTTGAGCCCAGACGGCCGGACGTTGGCAACGGCGAGTGCCGAAGACTTGGTTGTGCGTGTCTGGGACGTTTCGACGGGCAGTCTTATCTCGCGATTCCCGGGGCAAGCCCGCATGGGTTTCAGCCCAAACGGCGAATTGCTGGCCTTTATTGATAACGATAATACTCACGTGGTGTTCTGGGACGTGGCCCAAGAGACAGAGGTGCGAAGACTTCAGATGCAAGGTGGGCTGAAGATAGTGTGTTTCACGCCGGATGGCCAACACTTGCTGACCGGTGGCAAGGGCGGCCACGTGGACCTGTGGGATATCGACACTGGCAGTGTTTTACGAACACTTGTTCATTCGGGGACGGTTCACGCCGTCGCCGTCAGCCCAGATGGTACTCGATTGGCCACGGCCAGCAATGAGGGCACAGCCAAGATCTGGGACCTGGCTGGGCAGCAGCAAAGAGTCGGTGCCACTGAATGCCCCGTGATCTCCTCTTCGGTCGTCTTCACGCCCGATGGCGACCATCTGATTGCTTTGCAGACGGGACAGATAAGCATCTTGGATGTGGGCTCCGGACGCCGCGTGAGAACACTCACCGCCGAAGGAGCAACCATAGATGGCTTGTCGATAAGTCCGGATGGCAGGAGCCTGGCCACAGTCGATGGGGATGGCGCGGTCAGGCTCAGGGATCTGTCCACAGGTATAGAGCAGTGGATGTTCCAAGGCCCCACACTCGAACTGAGCAGGCCAGACAAATGCACGACGGTGTTCAGCCCCGACGGTGGGCAGGTGGGCGTGGTCGGCGACGCGGGGAAGAGCGTTCTCCTGAATGCCAAGACAGGGGAATTCCTTCGCTCGTTAGGAGGAGAAGGGGATGTCACCTGCGTCGCTTTCAGTCCCAACGGAAAGTACATGGCCGTGGGGCGTCGGGAAGAAGGTGTGCTACTCTGGGACCGCGATACCGGTCATCAACAAGGTTCCTATTCTATCGAGGGGGAGGACATTGGAGGTGCAGCCTTGAGCCCGACAAGCGACGTAATCGCAGTGGGAGGCACCGACGGGGGCGTGGCGGCTTGGGAAGTCTCTTCAGGACGGCAAATGTGGAGTGCGAAGGCGCATTCGACACGCTCCGTGGCGTCCCTGAACTTCAGCTCAGACGGCAGTCGCCTGGTTACGGCAGGTGCATACGCCATGACGGCAAAGCTGTGGGATGTGGCGACCGGCCGGGAAGTTATGCAGTTTGCCCAACCTGACTTTCCCCTCGGAAACTCGTGCTTCAGTCCAGACGGTAGACATCTTGTCTTGAGCGACTCGAAGAAGGTGGCCATTTTGCCCTCGTTTCCCTGGAATGAGGAACAGCTGCCGGGAAATAGGGAGATGCCTGTTGACGAACGCATTCGTTTATACAAGTTAGAGAGACTGCGGAGGTTTGTGAACAATTGAGCTGAGAGGCGTTAGCTCTCCGGCAGGCGCGTGTCTCCGCCGGTCAAACAGGGCCTTACACTCCGCCCGCCATGACGACGAGGCGGAGGGCGGTGCGGAGATCGCGGCCGTCGTCGGCTTTGAGAAAGGGTACGCTCTTTTCCTGCGTCCAGAGGTTCCAGGCTTCGAGGACGGCCTGGCTATTGAGGGCGGTCATCTCGTCCTGCCAGGTCTCGCACGCGTCGAAGGCGCAGGAGGGACAGACAAGCACGGTCTCGAACCTGCTCCCGTTCGGTGTGAGATGGGGCAAACGCCAGAGATGCGTTTCGCGGCAGGTGCGTGCGCACCATTCGCACCGGGCTTCCGTCATCTGCACAGGCATCATTTCTGCCGTCCTTTCAAAGTCTCTTCCACTTACTCAGGAGCAAGTCGCTCGCCAACGCCCGAACAGGGCGATAGGGACCGGCATGTCACATGGATTTGGCATTGTGATTGCTCTTCCTGATGACGAGACGGTGAGGACAACCATGGGGCCGTTGTTGAACAGCGTGCCCTGCCACAGTAGATTATGGGCGCGGCTCTGCGTCCCGCAGGCCCTTGGAATGCCGACCAGCATGGGGAGGGGCAATGGTAAACCAGCCGAAAGTGAGTTCACGCACGGGCGTGCGCCCGAGAGTTCGTCTTGTCGCGGCGCTCATGCTCGCCGCACTCGTCTTTTCCATGAGTGAAGATCTCTTACAGCCTTACTCGCAGGTGTATGCAGCAGAGGACCGGGCCGAAGCGACTGCAGAGAGAGGAGGCATCTTCCGGCGGTTCAGGCGACGTCGGGAAGGGAGTGGCAACATTCTCGACCGGCTGCGTGAACGGGGCATCATCGCCCTGCACAACCGCACGGAGGAGTATCCCCGCAAAGAGGACTACGAGGGAATCAATATTGCCTACGAGACCATCCGCGTGCCGTCGAAACCGCCCTACATCACCTCCCTCGAGCCGGAAGACGTGCCGGGCATCGACGACCTGGCCCGACGCTATTCGAGGATGTACGGCGTCGAGCCGAACATCGTGCTCGCCGTGATCAAGGCCGAGAGCAATTTCAACCCGAACGCCGTCTCCCCTGCGGGCGCGCGCGGGCTGATGCAACTTATGCCGGGCACGGCGGCGGATATGGGCGTGTCCGACATCTTCGACCCCGAGCAGAACGTCGCCGGAGGAACGCAGTACCTCGCGAGAATGCTCGAACTCTTTGATGGCGACCTGACCCTCGCCCTCGCGGCTTATAACGCCGGGCCCGGCAACGTGAAGCGGTACGGCGGCGTCCCGCCGTTCAAGGAGACACAGGAGTACGTGCGCCGCGTGCAGCGGTTTGCCGGACAGTACACGACGCAAGGAGCCACGGTCATCCAGTTGGCCGCCGGCAAACGGCCCGAAGCGCCCGCGTTGCCGACGACGAAGGGACGGTACTACACCATCCGCTTCGCTAACGGTTTGACCCAGCCCGCGGAAGTTGTCGTGGACGCCGATGACTACTACCTCGTAACGTACAAAGGCCACACCGGCCGCATCCGCAGAGAACATGTGCAGGATATCCTTGAAGCGGCGTGAGCCGGATGGAAGGCCTCAGATTGGGGTCATCGCGGCAAGAACGCGCCGACATTTGGCCCGCTTGCTGAGCCTCTGCTAATCTAACCGGCCAGTGGTGGAAGGGAAACTGGGAAAGATGTATCGCGAACCGCAGGACATGCCGAGCGCAGGCGACCACCCCACGCGCGCCGAGGGGAAGGCCTTCGTCTTGCGGCACGATGGCGCGGGCGGCTATCAGCTTGTTTGCGCACCGACTGGGCAAGCGTTTCCTGTGACCTACCGCAAGGCCACGGTATACAAACGGGAACCCGGCTACAAGACGGAATCCTCATGGAGCGGCCCAATCGGTGCGTTGTTTGACCGGATCATTCCTCGCCTCAGTTTCATCCGAAGCATACTGGACCCACTAGAGGAGGACTTACAGTCCCGCCCGGACAGCCATGAACTCGGCTACGGGGACAAAACGTATTGCAGCGAATTCCAAACCACGACGTACCGCTGCCGTATCAGCGCCAAGGTTGAAGTAGAATGCATCTTCGAGAACTGGGAACTGGTGCGCGTGCGGGTCCGGCATGCTGACAGCGGACGCTCACCGGCCTTGGCCGCCGCCGAAAGTCTATTGCAGCACGTCTTAGAGTCGATTCATGAACTCAAAGAGCAATGCGGAGTGAAGGCCATGGCCTCCAAGTACCTTGTGGCGGAACAGTGGTTTAGGAAGGAGCATATCTTTCTTCCTAACGAGGTGCCAGATGACGCGGTTCTGGTCATGTCCCCCATGGACTTGGGGCGCACCTACACTGAGGTCGAGAACGTATCCTGGCTGCTGGCGGACCTTTCGATAGACGGCACGCACGAGGCCCTTTTGTTGTTCTTCGCGTCTTACTCCGAAGCGTTCAACCGCGGGGAGTTCTGGATAGTAGGTTCCGGGGCGTGTCGTCAGTCCCCTGAGGAGGAAATCAAGAGCCGATTCCTATCAATCATTATCCTAAGTTCGGCCTCCTCAAGGGGACAATGCACGCTTTGCCTAGACAAGCAAGGGCAATGGTCCGTTCAAGACCCGTGCGATCCCCCTACGACACGGCTGAACGAACACGCCCTCGAGATCGGGACGGCCGAAAAGGTGCAGTCGGGCGACCTCATCTATCTAGACGATGTGTCCTTGAAGGTGAGAAGCATACGCCACGGTCAGTGGATTAGACGTCCTCTATCTGATGCGCTATGGGCCGAGAAGGTTCACAAAGGCCCTTCCATTGTTGGGAGCCTAAAGGCCCGCGCATCACTCAGTAAGCTTCAGTAGCTTCATTTCGCATCGTAGGAGTCTCTCCTTTCGGTTCAACGATCAGCTCCTTCTTCCTATTACTACGTGTACAAACCTTCCGATGTGACGCGTTAGTCACATGAAGCTTGGCACGCGGTTTGCGCTTCTCTATCCGCGAACCGAAGCCATTGCGTAAGGAGGGAAACGCTATGTTCTGCACACGCCTTGCTCGAATTGCTGCCTCATCTCTTGTTCTGGCCGCGCTGACTGCGCTCTTAGGGTGTCCGACCGGGTCCGTCGTAAGCGTTCCGAACGTAACAAGCATGGACCACTCGTCTGCGGAAGCGACGATTCAATCAGCCGGTCTTTCCGTGGGGGCCGTCACTCAGAGCCCGAACGACTCCGTGCCAAAGGGACATGTCGTCCTGCAAAGCCCGGCTGCGGGAGTCCTCGTTCAGATGGGTACTTCCGTGAATCTCATCGTGTCAACTGGGACAGGACAATCACATTTGGTGGAGGTCCCGTCGGTCGCGAGCATGGCTCAAGAAGCAGCGCGGTCAGCGATTGAATTGGCCGGCCTACATGTCGGCACGGTCTCTTACGCTTACAGCGGTGCGGTCCCTGAGGGGCATGTGGTCGCTCAGAATCCCACTGCAGGCCTTTCTGTTCAGGAAGGCAGCAGCGTCAACTTGGTTGTCGCCCAAGGCCAAAATGAGCCTGCATACTGTCAACTGACGATCAGTACCAGCGGGAATGGCGATGTTGTGCAATACCCGGGGCCTGGTCAAGACGGCTATGAGGTGGGGACGCTAGTGACCTTGACGGCTATTCCGGGCGATGCCAACACAGTCTTCTCACACTGGTCGGGCGCCCTAACGGGAACGGCCAATCCCAGGAGCATTCTCCTCAACGAGGATATGATCGTGTCAGCCCATTTCGCGCTGGACGGCGTGACAATCCCAAACGTGGTTGGCATGACTGAAGGAGCGGCACGTTCTGCTATCGAATCGGCCTACCTGTGCGTCGGCAGGGTCTCGCAGGTGTATAGCAATACGATTCCCCAGGGCCAGGTAGTCACTCAGGATCCGAATGCGGGCTTGTACGTCGGAAGGGGGAGCAGCGTCGATTTGGCTATTTCCTTAGGGCAAGATGAACCTGCCTTTTGTCAACTGACGGTGAACGTCAGCGGGAACGGCAACGTTGTGCCGTATCCATGGCCTGGTCCAAACGGCTACGAAGTGGGCACGGTGGTGACGTTGGCCGCTATTCCGGGAGACGCCGACACAGTGTTCTCGAACTGGTCGGGCGCTTTGACGGGAACGGCCAACCCCAGGAGCATTCTCCTCAACGAGGATATGGTCGTGTCAGCCCATTTCGCGCTGGATAGCGTGGTAGTCCCGAATGTGGTGAGTATGCCTCAAGCGGATGCCGAAGAAACCGTTGAGTCAAATCATCTTATGGTTGGAACGGTTTCGATGGAGCATAGCGAAAGCGTGACGGAAGGGCGTGTCATCCGTCAGAGCCCGGCAGGAGGCGTGACTACGCACTGTGGGGACACCGTCGACCTGGTCATTTCGTTGGGGTCCGCAGAGAATGATTGGTACGCGGGATACGATTTCGCGTCAGTTGGGTGTATTGCATACTGGCCGTTTGACACCGACACAAGGGACTACAGCGGCAACGGACTAGACGCCGTAGGGGGCGCATCAGCACCAGGACGCATGGGCGGAGCCTATCGCGTTGACAACACCTACATGGAGGTCGCCCCGTCGCCGCTACTGGATAACCTCAACGAGATGACCATCTCGTGCTGGTTCTATCCGGAGAACACCCACCCAATCGGCAGCGAGTTGATCATGGGACGCGGAAAAGATGATTTCTGGGGCACCCAGGATTGGTACGGCCTCGTCGAAGGCGGGGGCAACGAATTGTACGCCACGTTCAGCCGCAATCCGGACGGCGTTAACGGCGGGGGCCTTTGGACGGGCGCACAATATGATGGCGCGCCGCAGAACCGTTGGTATCACCTCACTGGCGTGTTCCAGGACGGCTACTCGGTCTTCTATCTCCATGACAGCAGCGGCAACTTGCTTGCATGCAAGCAGCACGATTCAGGAGCCAGTTGGACGGTGGATGTTCCCGACGCCGAGCCGCTGTATTTCGGGCGCCACAACTTCACGCAGGGCTGGAGCAGCCGTATCGTCGGCCGATTCGATGAAGCGGTGATCTTCGATCGCGCGCTCTCGGCAGGTGAAGTTCACGCACTGGCCAGCGACGAGGACAGTAGCGGCATCGCGGACTTCTGGGAGTACGACTATGGCGAGCCTTGGTACGCGGGATACGATTTCGCGTCTGTTGGGTGTATTGCATACTGGCCGTTTGACACCGACACAAGGGACTACAGCGGCAACGGACTAGACGCCGTAGGGGGCGCATCAGCACCAGGACGCATGGGCGGAGCCTATCGCGTTGACAACACCTACATGGAGGTCGCCCCGTCGCCGCTACTGGATAACCTCAACGAGATGACCATCTCGTGCTGGTTCTATCCGGAGAACACCCACCCCATCGGCAGCGAGTTGATCATGGGACGCGGAAAAGATGATTTCTGGGGCACCCAGGATTGGTACGGCCTCGTCGAAGGCGGGGGCAACGAATTGTACGCCACGTTCAGCCGCAATCCGGACGGCGTTAACGGCGGGGGCCTTTGGACGGGCGCACAATATGATGGCGCGCCGCAGAACCGTTGGTATCACCTCACTGGCGTGTTCCAGGACGGCTACTCGGTCTTCTATCTCCATGACAGCAGCGGCAACTTGCTTGCATGCAAGCAGCACGATTCAGGAGTCAGTTGGACGGTGGATGTTCCCGACGCCGAGCCGCTGTATTTCGGGCGCCACAACTTCACGCAGGGCTGGAGCAGCCGTATCGTCGGCCGATTCGATGAAGCGGTGATCTTCGATCGCGCGCTCTCGGCAGGTGAAGTTCACGCACTGGCCAGCGACGAGGACAGTAGCGGCATCGCGGATTTCTGGCAGGTCACTTGGTAAAAGGTGAATCCGGCGACAGAAGATGACGATTTCGGCAGGAGTGGGAACACTCCTGCCTTTTCTTTGTGGAGTTAGCTAAATGTAGGGACCGCCACGGTTGAGTATGGCTTCGTTCGCGAATGCTCCGTGTCAGCCGGTGGAGTTGCCAGACCCGTCCCTGTCTACTTATACTGGCCCGTGACGGGAGGCGAGAAGGGGAGCATGGGGGCCATTGAGACATGAACCGCCCGAGATAGACAGCGAAGGCGACAGCCCAACGCGCTGGGAGGGTGACCGCGGGGCCGGCGAGGCGCCCGAAGGGGCACCGGGGGAGGCTTTTGCCCCAGGGATGGTCTCCGCAGGGGAGTCGCCAACGTGGGCGGAGGATCAGCTCAAACCGTTCCTGCCCCAGGGGAGCGAACTGGACCCGGACCTCATCCGGGAGCAAGAAGCCGTCCTGCTGAAAACGGGCGATGTAGTGGCCAAGCGATTCGAGGTGGTGAAGCAACTCGGATTCGGCGGCATGGGCGCCGTCTACCATGTGAAGGACCGCCACCTGGGCCTGGAGAAGGCCCTCAAGGTGATGCTGCCGTCGCTGCTCAGGAGCGAGGGCGCCCGGCAGCGGTTCCGGTCCGAGGTGGCCATCAGCCAGCAGTTGAGCCATGACAACATCGTGCGGGTATACGACCTCGCGGCGGACAAGCGCCGCGGCTTCTACTTCTTCACGATGGAGTACGTCGAAGGAAGGACGCTCCATCGCCTGTTGCAGGAACGCGGCGGGCGGCTGCCGGTGGATGAGGCGTTGGGCATCGCACACCAACTCTGCGATGCCCTGGAGTACGCCCACAGAAATACCATCCATCGCGACCTCAAGCCGCAGAACATCATGGTGCGGCCCGACGGGTCTATCAAGGTGCTGGATTTCGGCCTGGCGAAACTCATGTCGCCGGGCCGCCTGGCCAAGTCAAGCATGGCCCTGGGTACGGCGTACTACCAAGCCCCCGAACAGGGCGTCCACCTCCGCGAGCTGGACCAGCGCGCGGACATCTACTCTTTTGGGGTTATCCTCTACCAGATGCTGACCGGGGAGATCCCGGTGGGGCGTGTGAAACGCCCTTCTCAGATAAGTCCCGAGACGCCGAAGGGTCTCGACACCGTTGTCCTAACCTGTCTGGAGCCAAACGCAGAGGAACGCTACGAATCCGCGTCCGCCCTGCGCAGTGCTCTCGGCCGTGCTACGCAACGAAGGAGCAAGGTGAAATGGGCTGTGCCGATGGCCACCGCCTTGGTCATACTGGCCCTGTCGTTGTTCCTGGTCATACGCCAGGAGAAACGTACTCCTGCGGGGACGGAACCGTGGCCGGAGCCCCCACTGTCGCTGCAGGGCGAGACCATCGAGAAAGGGGAAGAACGCGCCCCCGTCGCGGAGCCGCCGGAACCTGAGACATCGTCTACAGAGCCGCTTGAGGACGCTGCAGCCGTCGCGGGGGACAAGAGGCCCGTAGCGAAGGGAATGACCTCTCCCTTGGCGCTGGAGGAGGCCGAGACGTCCGGGGCAACAATGACCGAGGATGAGCTGACCGGCGCAGCGGAAGGGACGGCGGCCACGGCCCAGCAGCCCTCTAAAGAAGCGGTTGGAGAGGAGGACCTGACAGAGCCAGTGAAAGAAGGCACTGAACCCGCCCAACAGGTTGTAACACTCGACACGTTGGTGGGGCTCGCCAATGACGGACGTTTGCCGAAAAAACGGGAGTTGCCTCTGCTGCCGAAGTTATTGGAGAGCCTGGCGGAGGAAAAGGGCGTTCAACTCAGACTGGAGGCATTGGCTGGGAGACGGAATGGGCGCGTCGAGAAGGTGCCGTTCAACGTCGAGGCCCGGGGCACGTCAGACCAAGTCGATGCATTCATAAACGCGCTGAAGGCTTTCAAGTTCTTTTTTGATGTCACGAACCTAGAACGCAGTATGTCTGTCTCGTCTGTAAACAGCCGCGTGAGGAATACTGGCGAGGCCAGATGCATTGCAACGACCTACGTGCTCTTGGAGGAAGAGGCACAGGAACAGAGTCTTGTTGCGGTACCCATGCCGGCAGCGAAAACGACATCCGAAGATAGCGAGCACTCGGTTGCGGAAACGGTATCCACTGACGCGCGCCCCCCCACGGTGTCCTCGCCCCCGCCTGAGGAGGATGCCGCCGTGCTTGAGTCTCTGTCAGCGTCCCCACCTTCGGGAGTCGTCTCACTCGATCCCGAGATGGTCTTCATTAAAGGGGGCACGTTCGCCATGGGGAGCGAGTCCCCCGACGCCTATTCCGACGAGGCGCCGGTCCACACCGTGACAGTGTCTGATTTCTATCTCTCGCGCTACGAAATTACGGCCACTCAGTTTGCCGCCTTCTTGAATGAGCGCGGCGCCTTGAGCAGCCGCCTCATCGGCCTGAGTAAGGACTGTACGCTCGTCCGCGAGGGGGACAGGTTTCGCGCACGTTCGGGTTGCGAATACCATCCGGCTAACGAGGTCACCTGGTACGGCGCTCTAGAGTTTTGCCGGTGGCTTGAACGAAAGACCGGCAGGTCTTGCCGGCTACCTACGGAAGCAGAGTGGGAGTATGCGGCCCGGGGCGCAGCCCAGAGGGTGTACCCTTGGGGCAATAGCGTTCCTTCTCCGAGCCTGGCGCTCTTTGACCAGCCTTGGGTAGTACCGTCTACTTCGCTCAAACCCGTATACAGTTTCCCGAGGGGCGGTACCCCCGGCACCGACGTGTACCATCTCGCAGGAAACGTCTGGGAGTGGTGTATGGACCTCTACGACAAGGACTATTACCGGCGAAGTCCGCAACATGATCCAACGGGCACTGCCGGCGGCACCACGCGACATGTGCTGCGAGGCGGCGGTTCTTCCTCCCCTATCCGTCGGCTCCGAAGTACGAGCCGTTTCTTTGACAACGCCTACTCGACCAATTGCCAGTATGGTTTTCGGGTGGTCAGAAAAGGGCCATAGATTTAGCCAAGTCCTTGGACATATAGCGTTATTCTCTATTTTCACCTTGACATGAAATGCTTTTTATGTTATTAGTGTTTTTCATTGCAAGCGGCAACTAGAGGGAGTTTCTGAGACTTTGTCGGAAGGCCTTGGGAAGGGGGCATGATGCATCGTTGGGTACCTGAGGGAATCAGGGGTGCGGTTCACCTCTCTGTCCCCGCAAGGTCGACGGTCTTGGGCCGTTTCGGTTTGGGGGAATGGCGTTTGGTCTGAAGCAACAGGGGGACCGTGAAGCTGCGTAGTAATTAGATACCCTCTTTTAGGAGGCTCCAGCATGTCCTGGTCTTCACGTTTCATTTCTTGGTTGTTGATCGTCGCTCTCATTATCTCGCCGATCGGGTGTGCAGGTCGCGTAAGCCCGACGCTGCCACAGTCAAAGGCACAAGCGCTTGAACAAGAGATTGCTAGGGTTAACGCCGTTGCTGAAGACGAGAAACAGAGAGGAGATATTGTCGATTGTCAACTCCGACTGGCCTCTATGGCGCTTGACGCAGACCGGCCGGACTTAGCGCGACAAACACTGATAGAAGCCACGGAGAATATGGCGGGCCTAGTTGCTGACAAGGAGTTTGCGCGCAGTGAGAAAAAGGCGCTCGCGACGTTGGGCGGTAAAGAGCAGGAAAAGTATTTTCTCGGTGATCCGTACGAACAAATGATGGCCTATCTCTACCTGGGGATTCTTGATTTTCAGACGGGTGAATATGAACTTGCCCGCTCTTCCTTCAGAAGTGCTACCGTTGCCGACGAGGGAAGCAAGCAAGAAGGCTACAGGTCGGATTGTTACTTAGCGCTGTTGCTTGAAGGTATCACGAGCAAGACCCTTGGGGAGATGGGGCAGGCTGAAGAGGCCTTTCGTTTGGCCGAATCGGCCTATGCCTTCCGTCAGAGAATGCCCGTTTTTTCGCAGGCTCTCTACGGCGGCGTGGGAAGACTGCGTCCTGAGAAGGCGAGCAAGAATGAGCTGAAGCGCTTGGACGAGATGTTCCCTCTAGCATTTAGCCATCTGCCGGCGGCGGTAGCGGCCTACGACTCACCCGAGGTCATCTTCGAGTCCGTGTTTTCATCTGCTGCCGCGGAATTGGACGATCCGGAGGAGGATACGCAGGGGCGTAGATTCCTCAAGGCGTGTGATGGCAAGAAGGATGAGGCCTTGGCCCTGCTCGCGAGATTCGAGGAGGCGGTATCAAAGTCTGTATCAAACGCGGCGCTTGAAGCTGCGACGGCCTCCGTGGATGATTTCAAGCGCCTTGTCGAGCAATGCAGCCTGCCGGAGATGAACACATTCATAATCCATCAGATTGGCCAGGCGCCAGCCAAGATCCGTAGAGGCAAGTATGGCGAAGAGATCCAGTTCCGCTCCTATCCTTGCAGGGCACAACGAGTACTTTGCACCGTTAGTTCAGAGGGGGCGCACGCCCCTACGTGGGCTACGTTGGCAATGCCCGGCGAGTCCATCGACTACCAGGCGAGGACCCGGGGCGGACGGGAAATGGACCACATCCTCAAGGGCAGGGCGCAGTTTAGAGACGCTATGAACGTTACATCGATGCTGGCCTCTGGGGTGGCTTCAGCAGCTGTTGTCGCCGCGTGCGTCGCCGCCACAACCATGGTTACAACCACGGTTACTACTGTCACCTACACGATGAGTTCGACGGGGGCGGTGACGGCGACGACCACAACAACAACGTCAACAGCACCGGCTGGCATGGCCGCTGCGGGCCCCGCGGTAGCCGTGGCAGTTGGGGCTTTGGCCATCTACAAACTTGCCAAAGTCTTGGCGGACCACGCGCATCCGGAAGGCGACATTCGTGGTTGGCACGAATTACCAAACACTCTGCTGCTCACATGCGGAAGTCTAGAGCCAGGCAAATATGTGGCGGAAATGCATGGCTTTGATAGGCTGGCCAGGCACCTAGACACTCGCGCATGCTCCGTACACTTCGAAGTGCCCTCATCGGAGCCGGCGCTTGTCCTGTGCGGCAGCCCTTGGAAATAGGCAAGAAGATGAAACATAGGAACGATAATGCTATGGTGTGCAGGGCGTTCACGGGGGGGACAACTCTTTTACTCATCACGCTACTTGCAGGGTGCGCCACGGGACCGCCGAAACCCGCCTCGCTCATCAGGCAGGCGAAAAAGGCGTCCAAGATGGGCGATGATGCGACCGTTCTGAGGAGATTCGAGACGGTCATCGATACCACCCCTTACGTGCTAAATCGAAAACGGTACGCTGACGAGATAGAGCTGTATCGTAATAGCCAAATTGCCTACGGTTTTGAGCGTGCCCGCGCCGCCGAGAGCGCTGGACAACTCATCGATGCATGGGTCTGGTACTATCAAACGTCCTTGGTCGATGATGAACGTGCAGAATGCCAGGAAGCGGCCGGAGAGGCCGAGCGTCTGCGATTGGCGATTGCTGCCGACTATTCCGTTCAAGCGGAACGTTGTCTCGACCGCGGTGATTCCTGGGGAGCTATGCTGCTTTCGGCACAGAGTATCTGGTACGGCGGCGGTGAGCCCGCAGCCCAGGTATTCTGCTCCGCGGCCCACCCTTTCGGGCCGGGGGCACACTGCTCCCATATGGGCTGTGTGCGGTGCAGCGACATCGCGGGATTCGTTAGGACGGATTCGCTACAATTGCTTCAAGATGATCCCGTCTTTGCTCCCTACGGCATACCGATCTACTTCGGCGACGTGCCGCGCTATTACGCGTCGCTCGGCTCGATCAAGAAGCAGGGTGTCCCCATTACGCAAAAGGTTCCCCCGGCCTACGCCAAGCTCGACGTGCTTTTTAGGCTCAGTAGAATAGCCATGAAACGAGGAGCGGATGCTCTCATCAACGTTCACATCTGGACGAAGAGTAAGAAGAGTTACACCGAGGGCGAAATGGTTAGGTTCCTCAATTTGCCCGATACGGCTGAGTAAAGGCCCCCTTGAGACCTGGCGTCATGACGAGTAACATAGAGCGAGCGTCTGTCCTACTCAAAGGTGGCGGCAATACATTGCGAAACCTCGAACGGACCCTACTCAGAAAGGGGGAGACACCTTAATGAACGACTCCTTACGTAATGATTCTGTGCTGCTGCCCTTGGTATTGTTTCTAGGTGTCGTCTTTGCGGGCTGCATTACGGCGTCGGCCCCTTCAGCACCGGTGGGGGCCCCATTCTGCTCGCCATTTCTGGAGAGCGGCGAGTTGGCGGACTGGGCGGTAGTGGCCATACGGCAGGGCATCGGGCTTCAGATCAGCCCATACGTTGCTCCGTATCCGGGCAACCGTGTCGTTCCGCGGGACAAGCCGTATCGCCATCGCGCCGTGAGCCTCAAGGACCAGCGCACAGCCGACCAAGCCGCCCGACTTATCGGTGGTTGGGACCTCATCGACTCGACAAGCACGGTGAAGTTCGCGAAGGCGGAGGACTTGGCGCTGCATTTGTTCTCGGCCAACGCACAGCACCCACGGTACGCCGAGGCCCTGGCCGCCACCATGACGATTTATCCCAAACTGAGGGCCGTTTACTACACGGTAACATCGGGCGGCTGAGGCCTGCCCTCACCGCACGTGTTCGCAGAGGAGGGAAGCAATGAACCGTATCGTGGCCAGAAAGCGCGCGAGGGCGTGGATAATCTTGTTGGTTTTACTGGTTTTACTCTCGGGCTGCGCAACCTCAGTAACCACGGGAGTAAGTCAGAGCGCGAGCCGATCGAGCGGCAAGTATAGGCCGCCCGACGAGCCCAGCAACATTCGGAGCGTGGCTATCGAGTCCTACGACATTGAGAGCGCCTGCCGAAAAATGGTTGGCAAGATGCTGGCCAATCCTTTACTTAACCGGTCAGGCCAGCCCGTTCACGTGATTGTGGACGCGGAATACTTCAGCGTCCAGACAGCGAGTCGCCTGAACAAGAATCTCTTAATCGACCAGTTGCGAAGTGAACTTCTCAACGCGGCGGCTGGCCGGATTGTTTTCGTGGGGCGTGAATACGCGGGCATGGTCGAGCACGAGCGCGACCTCAAGCGAACCGGCGCCGTCGGCCCCGCCACGACGCCCGGCGCCGCAACTACGCTAGGCGCCGGTTATCGCTTGGGCGGGCGAATCACCGACCTGACGAACGTGGGTGGCGGCGTCACCGAAAGGTACACACAGATGGCCTTTGAGATGGTTGACCTGGAGACAGGGCAAATTGTCTTCTCCGATACGCACCGCTTCAAGAAGAGCCAGGCATTGGGGACCTTGTACCGATGAGAGCCTTCCGGGCCCTTTGCGGGATATCGACCTTTAGAGCCAAGGAGCCATAAAATGAAACAGCTTTTCGTCATCTCAGTACTGATCCTTCTCTTGCTGTCGGTGCCGGGCTGTACGCGCTACTACCTAACCGAAGGAACAGCCGTCGGAACACGTGTCGATACGCCCGCCACCGAGGCTAGGCTCAACCGAGTAGGCTTCCTGACGAAAGGGCTTGAGAGACGCATCGCCGTCCAAAACACGGGGGCGGACAGGACCGCCACCAATACCTTGGAAGTCTGGTGCTTGTTCCGAAACCGAACGAATTACGACCAGCAGATTATGGTGCGCACGCAGTACTTTGGCCCGGCACGTAAACCGAACGAAGGACCCAACGAATGGCAGACGCTATTCCTGCCGTCAAACGGTATCGAGACATACCGGACCTACTCGGCAGGCACGGACGCCGAGTATTTCTATATCGAGGTCAAGGAAATGCCATAGAGAGGACAGCACACCCATGAGCACAACTCCAAGCGCAGTGATTCGCACGCTTCTTTACGTGACGTTGTTGGTCGTCGTTAGCTCAGGCTGTGCCAGCGCGGGCAGTAAGACGGTTATCATAGATACACCGACCCCGCCGGGCGAGATAGCGCCGCAAGATTCCCATCCGGATAGCCAACGGCCCCCCGAGCCTTACCGGCCCCAGCCTGCGGCTATTGAGGTGTCGCCTCAAGCCGTGGCGCCCGACGCCGCGACGGTTAAGGACTTCCTGGCTGGTTACCGCAAAGCAGGGAGCCCGCGGATGCTCGTCTACGTCAACCGTGAGCTCAGTGCGGACGTGCGCGAGTGGGCCAGCAACGAGCGGCTCAAGGTGGGTTACGTCGAGACATCAACCGCGAACGAAGGGGGCAAAAAGAGCACAACCGACACCGTGGGCACTGCAGTCGCGGCTCGGGAGTTCCGGGGAGATACGGGCGAGGGAAGGGCGAGGACGGACCAGTGGACCTGGCGTCTTGAGGACGCCATAACGCAGCCGCTCATTCAAAACGGCGTCAACGTTGTGGACCGGGCCATGGTACTTCGGATGACCGCCGCGGAGACGGCGCAAACGCCCCTGGGCGACGAGCCGACAAAACTGATCGAAACGAATGCGCTCAAGAAGAACGCAGACTTGCTGGTTGAGGTCCTGATCAGCTCCCGCCCCGATGACCGGTTCGGCTACGTCTTCCGTCTCCAAGCTACGAACGTGAAGACACGGACCATCCTCGCTTCTTGCAGCAGCGCGACGTGGCCCCTAAACCGCCGGGTTCCGGGACAGTATGTGGCCACGAACCACGGCTATCAGCCTACCGGGCTGCCGGATCCCGAAACCGTCGGCGCCTGGTTGGCCAGTGACTTAATGGCCGCCCTTGCCCTGAGACTCAAGTAACCGGGGCCCCACCTCAAGACCTTGACTCATTCCGGGTCAAATCTAGCTCGGCCGCTCGTGCCCGTGACCTCCTTGTCACAAGGGCCCCGGCACACGCCTTGCTCCTCACTTAACAGATGCAACGACGACGGTGGAAAGGAGCGGGACGATGAAACGCATGGCATGTCTTCTCATTATGATAGCGCTGCTGGGGGTAGGCTGCCCGGAAGGGGCGAAGGTGGGCCAACCGCGGCCGCGGATGGAGCCGTTGAGGCCGGGGCTGCCCGGCGAGGAACGGTTGATCGCGGGAATTCAGATGGTATGGGTGCCGCCGGGCACGTTTGTCATGGGCAGCCCGCCGTCGGAGCCGGAACGTGATCCCGAGGATGAAATCCAGCGGGAGGTTGCCATTGCTAGCGGTTTTTGGATGGGCGCATACGAGGTCACCCAGGCCCAGTGGGTCGCGGTCATGGGCAATGATGGTACCGACGGAAGGGGCTTCCAGTTTCACAGCTACATCCATCCGGCCGAATGCGTCTCCTGGGAGGACTGCCAAGTGTTTATCCAGCGGCTCAACGACCGCACGGGCTTACAATTCCGCTTGCCCACGGAGCCCGAATGGGAATACGCCTGCCGCGCGGGCACGACCTCGCCCTTTAATTTCGGTTACGCCATCAGCACGGACCGCGCCAATTACAATGGCGAATACCGGTACGCCGGGAGACCCGGCGGCGCGTACCGAGCGGCCACAACGCCCGTCGGGAGCTTTCCGCCCAATGCATGGGGCCTCTATGACATGCACGGCAACGTTTGGGAATGGTGCCAGGACCGTTACGGCGTCACCTATAACCCGAACATTGACACGGCGGGCCCGGCGCGAGTCATGCGCGGAGGGGGCTGGGTCAGCGAACCCTTGAGTTGCCGGTCGGCCTACAGCTACGCTCTGGGTCAAAAGGCCCGGTTCGGCTTCCTCGGCCTCCGGCTTTGTCTCGACGCGCCATATATTCTGCCCCACGTCGCCTCGCGGCCCTCAGCAAACGGCGAAGATATGCAAGGCTAGGACTGTGCTGTTTGCCTTGCCTGCCGAGACAACCGCCGCCGATGTGACCTGCGGTGTCTCGACCTGATAGATTATCCCTGTGCCCAGTCATATGGACGGGCCACAGCGGAACGGGGTAACGCATGAAGTGCCTTAATCCAACATGTGGGGCGGAGGTGCCGGAGGGTGCGGCGTTTTGCCCGGCGTGCGGGGAGAAAGTCGCGCTGGTCGAGGGAAGCGGCGACACGCGCACCCTTTTCGACCTCGCGGCGGAAACCGTGCTCCTTGAACGGTTTCAACTGGTGCGCCGGGTCGGGAGCGGGGGTATGGGCGATGTCTGGCTCGCGCGGGACATCGTCCTGGACGAGCAGGTCGCGTGCAAGATCCTCAAACCCGAACTGATAGGGGATATGCGGGCCGTCGCGGATATGAAACGCGAGGTCGCCCTCACGCGCAAGCTGCGCCATCCCAACATCGTCGGCGTGTACGATATCCACGAGGACGTCGGCATCCATTTCATCACCATGGAATACGTGGACGGCCGGTCCCTGTCCGACGCCCTCGCCGAGTATGGCGGGCCTTTTCCGCTCGAACAGGTACTGGCCTGTGCACGCCGCGTCGCCCGGGCGCTGGACTATGCGCACAGCCAGGGCGTCCTTCACCGCGACGTGAAACCCGGCAACATGCTCCTCGGGCGCGACGGCAATGTGAAGCTGGCCGACTTCGGCATCGCCCGGGCCGCCAAGGATACCCAGACCCGCGTGACGGGCGAGGTTAGCAGCGGCACGCTCCTTTACATGAGCCCCGAGCAGCTCATGGGTGAGAAGCTCGACGTCCGGGCCGACCTATATAGCCTCGCGGCCAGTGTCTACGAACTCCTTGCCGGCGACACGCCTTTCCACACCGGCTCGATCCCCACGCAGATCCAGTTGAAGGCTCCGTCGCCTATCGATGGCGTCCCTGCCCACGTTAACGAAGCCCTCTTGACCGCCTTGGACAAGCAGCCCACCGACCGCCAGGCCAACTGCGCCGCCTTCTACAAAGACCTTTGCGGAGAAACGGCCCGGCAGAAGGCCGAAGCCCAGCGGCGTGAAGGGGAGGCAGAAGCACGCCGCAAGGACGAAGAAGAACGAGCCGAGGAGGAGGGGCGGCGAGCCAAGGAGATAGATGGGGCCAGGGAGATGGAGCGGGCCAAAGAAGCCCGGCGACAGGCCGAGGGGCGAGAAGCGCCGGCGAAACTTGTTGGCTCGCTTGGCCGGCGAGGCAAGAAACTCATCGTAGTGGCCGCACTAACATTGGTCTGCCTGGCTGCTGTTTCACCGTGGCTATGGCACTACTTCAAGAGCGAGACGACGCGTCGAAGCTATGATCATGCTCCTCGAGGAGAGTCGGACCCTACTGATGATATTCTTGGGCGCGCTGCGGAATTACTGGCAGTACCGCTCCCAGAAATCCACGAAGGTCCAGATGCTGGACCTCTTACGGTCACACGACACGAGTCCCAAGGCGAGCCGGAAGCAGGCACCACAAGTACGGTCGACCTTGGCGGCGGCGTGACACTTGAGTTGGTCTGGGTCCCGCCGGGAACCTTCATGATGGGGAGCCCGGAGAGCGAGGAGGGCCGCGATGACGACGAGGTCCAGCACCAGGTGACGCTCACGAAGGGGTTCTGGCTGGGGAAGTATGAAGTTACCCAGGCGCAGTGGAAGGCGGTGATGGGTAACACAGTGGGTCAGCAACGCGATAGGGCCAACAAGGAGTGGCCGCTTCGCGGAGAAGGGGCGGATTATCCCATTTACTACGTTTCTTGGGACGACTGCCAGGCGTTCATCAAGAGAATTAATGCCAAAGGGCAAGGCACGTTTCGTCTTCCGACGGAGGCGGAGTGGGAGTATGCGTGCCGTGCAGGGACCCAGACCCCGTTCTATTTTGGAGAGACGATCTCGACGGAGCAGGCGAACTACGATGGCGATTACACGTACGGTTCAGGAAAGAAGGGGGTTGACCGGGGAAAGACGACTTCGGTGGGGAGCGTTCGTCCGAATGCTTGGGGGCTGCACGACATGCACGGCAACGTTTTGGAGTGGTGCCAGGACTGGTACGGGTCCTATCCTTCGGGTTCAGTAACCGACCCCCCGGGCCCCAGTACGGGCTCGTACCGGGTGGCCCGCGGTGGCTGCTGGAGCGGCAGCCCGAGGAGCTGCCGATCCGCGATTCGTTCCGGGCGCGACCCGGGCACCCGGAGCGACCTCTTGGGGTTCCGCCTCGCCAGGCCGTAGTTTTGCTGCCTACTGCTTTGGTGCCTTGTTGCTTGCGCGGCGTAAGCCGCGGAGCGCGGAGGGCCAAAGGCGCGGCCGCGCAGCATAGGCCGCGCATAGGCCCGTAGCGCGGGGATTTTTCCCTTGGTTAAGGTACTTCGGTAGGGGGTGTAGTTTAAGATTGTAAGGCGCGTAGCGCCGAGCAATCTTAGTGGGTCCAGGGCGAAGCCCTGGTCGCGGCATAGGAACTGATCAAACTAACCACGGGCACGGAAGACATGGAGAGATCCGCTCTCTTCTCCTCCGTGCTTTCGGTGACCTCCGTCGTGAAGACGGGCGGTTGCCGCGTCACGCAGGCGGTGCGAAGCCTATCTCGTCCCGCACACGGGCGAGGAAGGCCTTGATGTCGTCCTTTGGCCCTTCGGCGAGGGACACGATCGCGGCCATGCGTGCATTGACATTCAGTTCGGGGTGATTTTCCACGTAATTGCGCAGGTCATGGTTCGAGATGTCTTTGAGGCCGTATTCAACGTTGCAGGCCGTGGCCACGGCATAGGGCACGCACTTCGGGCCTTGTCGCTGCGCCACGCGGTCCATGATGAGATAGCCGACGACGTATGGCGAGGGCATACCGCAGGCGTGGGTGAAGGCTTCGCCACTCTCATTGAGAGCAGCCGCCAAAGCAAACCAACGCTCTGGGGCCAAAGGCTGGCTCAAATCACTGAAGACACTGCCAACCGCTTCGGCCAGCGGCCCCAGGCCGGCGCCGTCGAGGGCGTCCGCTACACTCTCGACGGTGAAACTGGGCGCATGATCGAGCAGCGCGGGGCCGCGCGGATCGCGCTCGGTCACGCGTTCGGCGAGGTAGCGCTCGATCCACGTGGCGCAACCCTCCTCGACATAGTTGGACGCGTAGAAGAGGATTTCCCATTGCTCCCGGAGCCGGGCGTGGTCGGGCGTATCGACGGTCCGTCTCTCGAACTGGTCCGCGAGGTGGTGCATGCCAAGCTGGACGGACTGTTTCTCGCGGCCGAGGGCCGTCAGCTCCGAGATGAACCCGTGGCCCCACTTTTCATGGGACGCCGTGGTCACAATTCGGGCGAACCCCTCCGGCGCTTGGAAGTAGGCGCCTGGAGACACACCCGCCAGTTGGCCCATGAACCAGCCGTTGATGAAGCATCCCACGCCGGGGATATGGACGCCGAGGCTCGTCAGGATGGGGATAGGCGCGCCGTGTTCCGCCGCCTCTGCCACCTCATTCAGCAGGACCTCGCGCTGCGCGTCGGACATCGGCATATCCGCAATGATGGGCTCGAGATATTCGCGAACCGTCTCGCAGTACACGGTGGGATAGGCCGTGAGCGACCCGCCCAGGTATCGGAGCAACTCGAAGTCCTCTTCAATAATGTCGTCGAGGACATCCAGCGAGCGCGCCGTGCTCATGTCAATGCGCAAATCGTGCGGCGCCGGCGTGTGGATGGGCCTTATCGTCTGTGGCCCCCGCGGCGTATCGGCCTTGCGCCCGGCTACGGCCTCCTCGGTGGCGGTGATCTTCTGCTCGACGGCGTCGAGCTTCGCGCGCGCCTCACGGTCGATGGCTTCCGTCCTCCGTTTGAGTTCATCTTCCATTTTCTTGAGGCGCTCATTCAGGTCCATGGGCCGTTCCCTTCTTATTGGCGCACTGAGGCCGAGACACGTGTTCAGGGCTCTCTTGAAAGGGGGAGCAAACTGCATGCCGAACTGCGGCGGATTCGCTCTTTTCCCCGCGTGATTCTCCGCCTGCGGTGGTTGTTCTGTCAAACGCACGGCATAGACAACTTTCGTCGAACCTGCTTTTGGCGTGGGAATTGCTTCTTTAGTGCCATGCGGATATATTGAACAGGCAATTGCGGGTGAGCTTGTGACGGTCGTGTCACGTGGGGCAGGCGTCACGGGCAGGGGTAGTGCGCCGGCTCGCCCGCCAGCGGAAAAAGGAGATCGCGTCATGGGACTCTTCTCGGATCCGTGTCCAAATCCTGATTGCGGCGCGCGCGTCAAGAAGGCCGCCCATTTCTGTTCGAGGTGCGGCTGGGCCGGGCCCAACAGTTTGAGCAATTGCCCGGGCTGCGGCAAGCGCGTGGGGCGCGTCAGCCGGTTTTGCTGGAACTGCGGCGCCGACATGGAGCGGGAGAAGCCGCCGCGTATCATGGGCGACCGATGGGTGCGCGAGGATGAGGAGTTGGCGGTACGCGTCAACCCGGGCGACGTGGAAGGTTTCCGCGCGCGCCGGGTGACTGTCGAGCCGGGCACCATCGGGCTCGTCGAACGTCAGGGCCGAATCGCCGAGGAGAAGGAATGGGGCGTCCACACGCTCGACCAGATCCTCAGCCTGCGCAAGGCCAGTTCGATCATCCTCGTCAGCGCGGGCGACCTGGTTTTGCGGCCTACGTTCCGCGGCCTGCGCGACGCCAACGGGGCCGAACTCGACGTGACGGTGCAGGTGGTGCTGCGCGTCAAGGACTACGACGCCTTCGTGCGCCACTTCTTTGAAGGCCACAAGCGCCGCGTTACCTACGCTACTCTCGAGACGACCATCGGCAATGAACTCCACGACGTCACCCGAGGGCTTGTCTGCGCCCATAGCATGGAGGAGATGTACGGCAACCTCACCTGGCGCAACGAACTCGAAGCGGACCTGCGGAGCGCCATGACCGTCACGCTCGACCGCTACGGCCTCGACCTGCTTCAGCTCAACTTCGTCGATTTCGGCGGCGACCATTTCGAGCAGTTGCAGCAAGACAAGGGCGAGGCCTACATGGGGAACCACGCCGCCGACCATCTCGGCGAAAAGGTCGCCATCCGCCGCCGCATTGCCGAACTCAACGCGCAGGGTAAGCTCGATGCCGTCGCTACCGACAAGGACCTCGCGGACAAGATCGATGACCTGAACACGCAGTACGACGTCAAGTCCGTTCTACGGGACTCCGAACGCGTAGAAACCGTCGCCCAGGCGAGGCATGAGTTGGTTATCAAGAACGAACTCCGCGAATACGAGCTAGAGGACCTCGGCGATGAGCGGACCAAGCAGAAGCAGGACGAGCAACTCGCCCGCAAACAAACGCTCGACAAGATCCAAGTGGACCATCAGAACGAAGTGGCCATGACGATCCTTGTGGCGCGTAACAAGCGGGACGCCACCCAGGCCGACTTCGACCGCGAGCAGGAACGCCTGTCCGCCGAAAACACCCTCAAGGTCGAATGGCAGCAAAGCGAGCAGAAGCGGCAGACACGCCGTGCCGACGCCGTCCAGGAATATGAACTCATTGTCGAACGGGCCAGGAGTAACACCGCCGCCCGGCTGGAGGCACTCAAGGTCACGCGCGAAGAGGAGGCCATCAAACACGCGGACCGTGAGCATCAGGTGGCCATGCTCGAGCGGGTAGAACGACAGGAGGTCGAGAATCTCCAGACCATCAAACGCCTTGAACTCGAGGAGAAGAAGCTCGAACTCGACCTGAAGCGTTTTGAGAAGGAGAAAGAGGCCGAGGTCCAGCTCGCGACCATCGAAGGCAACGTCAAAATCGCCACCTCCGAGGCCACCACGGCCGCGGCCGTCTCCCAGGCCGAGAAACGTCAACTCGAGGAACGCCTGGCCGACCAGAAGGCTGAGAAGGAGGCCCTTCGAGGCGACGCCGACCGCCGCGCAAGAGACCTGAAGGACATAGCGGAGGTCGTCACCAAAGGTGGGGGTCAGTCCGCCGTGGTCGTTGCCGGGCAGGGGGGCGTGCAGCAGGTGGGCGGTGCGGATGCCGGCGAATCGCCTTGCCCTAAGTGCGGCCGGCCGGTGCCTCATAGCGCCAACTTCTGCCCGTGGTGCAAGCATGATATGAAGGGCTAGGCAGGGGAAGGAGATTCGACTTGGACACGCATCAGGCGTGGTGTCCCAACTGCGGCGAGCGGCTGAACCACCGGTTCCCTCTCTGCACGGTGGACGGCTCCCCCACGCCGCTCTACGTCGAGGTCAACGTCCTGGCGCAGTATTTCATCGGCGTTACGACCTTCGTCGAGTTCCGGTTGATCAACGCGTCAGAGACGCCGTTAGAGCTCGAGAAGTTCGACGTGTCGTTGGGGGGGCGCACGCTGGAGCCCGGCGTTTACCCCGAGACCTCCGGTCAGACCTTGCATCCCGGAGAGGACCAGTGTTTGGTGCTCGACCGGAAGGTGGAACTGGGCATCAGCGATGCCGTCCAGGGAGAGTACGAGCTGCGCGTATCAGCGGCCTTTATCTTCGAGGACAAGCGCTTCACGATGGCGGGCAGGCATCCCATTCGCATAGCCGCGCCGGGTAACCGGCAGGTCCACGCCTTTGACCCGGGCCGCCAGGAATTCCTCGCGCGCGAGGACGGCGAATTCCCCTTCGGCGAGCCGTGCGAACTTGACAGCTACGGCGAGCAGCAGGTCTGCATGTATCAGGTCGTTCATATCCACGACCTCAAGCGCCGGTGTGGCTTGCGTTTTGTTCCCTTGGTGATGCGTTACGAGACAGCCGCGCAGGGGGCGCCCAATGGCGACCCAAAACGCCAGGGACGAGTCAGTTGCGCGGCCTGCGGCGCGACGCTTATCGAGGGCGGAGTCTATTGCCACGCCTGCGGCAGCGATCTCCCCCGCCGTGCGCCCATCCCTAAACCGCCGCGAAGCGAAACGGTCGCCTTCTGTCCCCACTGCGTTCCGCCCCGCGGCCTCCTGCGGGATCGGCACCGTTTCTGTCCGCTGTGCGGGGAGCGCATCCACCTGCATCTAGAGATCAAGGCGGTTCCCTCCTTCATGGAAGGCGTACAGGTGGCCATGCCCGTGAGGTTCCACAAAGTCTGCGAGGAGCCCGTCGAATTGCGCCGGTTTGAGGTCACGTTGGGGCGCGGTGAAGGCGCCGTACCTTGCGACATCGACCCTTTCCCGGGCGCGGGGGTCCGCATAGCCGACGCGCTACCGGTCGAGTTTCACTCCCTGGTGTACTGCCCGCCGGGCCACAAGGTCGGAACGCGGGTCATCGACTTCCTTGTTGAGTACGAGGCCGGGGGCCATGCATGCTTATTGACCGGCAGTTCGCGCATACGCGTGCTCCGGGGCGACGCCGACAAGCAGACCATCATCAACCGGTTCGGGCCGGACACGGTCGAAGCCGCGGAATCGGTGGTGGGTTTGGGCGCGTGGAGCGTCAATTTGCAGGGCTTCAGTCAGGACAAGATCAACGAATTCATCAACAAACTCACCGAGCTCAGCGAACTATCCTACGAGCCTGTTCGCTTCAGGATGGATCAAAAGGCGCCCCTAGCCGTCGAGCCCCCTGCCCCGCCGCTGCCGGCCGCGCCGGACTGGCCGCCCGCACACCGCGCGCGGATATGGTTTGAACACGAAGGACTCAAACACAATTACTGCCTTCTGACCACCTTCTCGCAGCAGGAAGGGCGCTACGGCGCCGTGCGGTTTGGGCGTTCCGCCAAGAAGGTCCACGTCCGGCTTGTCGAGATCGAGCGGTATCTTCACCGGCAGTCCACGGAACAACAACAGTCCGGGTCGTCTGGCAAGCCCGTCAGCCGGAGTTCCATAAGCCAGATGCAGTGGGAGGTAACGCCCGTGCCCGAACCGGCAGCCTACGGCGCGTTGCATTTCGAGCACCTGTCCGCGAGCAATCGTGGGCGCGTCACCGAGAACAAGAAGCTCACCCGCGGGCACACGTGCCGCCTGGGACGCGGCGAGCAAATAGCCATCGAGCTTTTCGCATCGGATGAACCCGTCCTCGGCCTGCACTACGCCGCGAACGCGACCCGGTTCGAGGGGCTAGACGAGGCCCGCGCAACCGCCCGTGAAGTACTCAACACGATGAAGAAGACCCCGCCGCATCTCCCCGAGTGGCCGGGGAACCATGGAGGTTACCGGCTCGACCGCCTGTTCTCGCTCACGGGAAAGCCCATCGAAGGGCTCGAGGCGTATGACAGCAAGACCCGCGAGGTATACATTCTGATTCCCGGCTGGGCGACCCTCGGCTCGGCGGACAGCGCGTGCGTCGTCGTTCCCGGCGAGGGCGTCGCCCCCATCCATGCCTACCTGCTTCATGTGGATGGCTATTTCTTCATTCTCCCGAAGGACGATACACCCCCCGTCTTCGTCGGCGATGAGAACGTTCAGCCGGGCAGGCCGCATCCGATCAGAGCGGAAGATACGCTGGTTCGTCTTGGCGATACGGCAATACATGTCGACGCGTTCCACCAGGAGGGCCTGAAAGACCAGGCCTGCCTGGAATAGGGGGATTGCGATGGTCTGTCAAGAGTGCGGTGTGAACGCCCCAGAAAATGCCCGGTTCTGCCCCGAATGCGGCACGAGACTCCCCGTGGTTTCGGATGATGGCGACTCGAAGACCTTCGAAGGCCCTCAGGCATCGTCGGCCACCGGAACCACCTTTCAGCGGGGCGTTTGTCTCATGCACAGCCGTTATGAGATCGTCTGCGAATTGGGCCGGGGCGGCATGGGCGTCGTGTATCAGGCCATCGACCACACCCGGGGCGCAGACATCGCCCTCAAGACCCTCCCGCCGCAACTCCGCCGTGATGAGCGCGCCCTCCTCAACCTGAAACATGAGGTCAATACCGCCCTCGAACTCACCCACGAGAACATCTGCCGCGTGTACGATTTCCAGGAGTGTTCCGAGGCGCAGTTCATCACCATGGAACTCATCGAAGGCGCGTCGCTGGACAAGCTCCTCTTCAAGCGGCAGCAAGAGGGGAAAGACGGTTTCCCCCTTGAGTGGGTTCTCAAGTGTCTCAAGCCCATCTGCTCGGCGTTGGATTACGCCCACGGCAAGGGTATCGTCCACCGCGACCTCAAGCCCGGTAACGTCCTAGTACACCGCGACCGCGTCGTCAAGCTCACCGATTTTGGCCTCGCCCGGGTCGTCCGCACGAGCATGAGCAAATACTCCCGCGAGGCAACCAGCGGCACGCTCCTGTACATGAGCCCGGAGCAGTGCCTCGGCAAGCCGACGGACGCCCGCTCGGATATCTACAGCCTGGGCATGCTCACCTACGAACTTCTTACCGGTAAAGCCCCCTTTGCCGACGCCGCGGACATCACCTACTGCCAACTGCATGAGGACCTGGAACCCATTCCCAGTCTGCCAGCCAGTGCCAACGCTTGCCTCGCTAGGGCGACCAGCAAGGATAAGAAAGGCCGCCCTTCTTCCTGCGCATCTTTCTTCGATGGATTATCTGCCTTATCAATCAAGGGGACTTGGCACATATCCAAAGCGCCCAACTTTTCTAAACACGAGCCATTACCTGGGGAGGTACGGACCTTCGCGGATATCGACTTCGTTTGGATTCCCCAAGGTACTTTCATGATGGGCAGCACACCTCAAGAACACAATTTCGCTCCGAATGAACGTCAACACCAGGTGACGATCTCTCAGGGGTTTTGGTTGGCGAAATACCAAGTCACGCAGGCTCAGTGGTGTGCTGTGATGGGGAATTCGCCATCGCGCTTCGCGGGTGCTGACCGGCCCGTAGAAAACGTGTCGTGGAATGACTGTTATGAGTATATACGGAGGCTCAACGCCAGACAAGAGGAGAGGTTTCGGTTCCCGACAGAGGCCGAGTGGGAATATGCGTGTCGAGCCGGCACCACAACGGCCTACAGTTTTGGAGATGCCATATCCGACCTTGAGCATTATGCTTGGTACAAGAAGAATAGCCGCGCGACAACGCACCGCGTCGGTCAGAAGCGCCCAAATGTCTGGGGCCTTCACGATATGCACGGCAACGTTTGGGAATGGTGTCAGGACTGGTATGCGGAGTATCCAGCCAGCTTTTCCATGGACCCCAAAGGTCCGCCAGATGGTTCAAGTCGAGTAGTGCGTGGGGGAAGTTGGGGTGGAGAGGATCTCAGCTGCCGCTCGGCCCGGCGCAAGAGAAGGCAGTCGGACGAACAACTCAGTAGTTGCGGACTGCGCCTCTGCAGGGACAGGTAGTGGAGATGAGGAATGTTGGCGCAATTTGTACAGGTCAGCGAAGCTTACGGCAGTGCTCGTCAAGCAGTTGCCGGGGGAGTTTAGATCGATTCGGGGATGGGACAACTGAATGCCGCACGAGCCGCCGAAGATAGCCAGCGAAGGCGATAGCCCCACGCGGTGGGAGGGCGACGGCGAGGGAGCCGGAGCGCCGGGGAAAGACTCTGCTCCGGGGATGGTATCGGCGGGGGAGTCGCCGACGTGGGCGGAGGACCAACTGCAGCCGTTCCTGCCGCAGGGGAGCGAACTCGATCCGGACCTCATTCGTGAGCAGAAGTCCGTCCTGTTGAAGCCCGGCGATGTGGTGGCCAAGCGATTCGAGGTGGTAAAGCAACTCGGATTCGGCGGCATGGGCGCTGTCTACCACGTGAAGGACCGGCACCTCGGTCTGGAGAAGGCCCTCAAGGTGATGCTGCCTTCGCTGTTAGCCAGCGAGACGGCTCGCCAACGATTCCGCTCCGAGGTAGCCATCAGCCAGCAATTGCGCCACGAGAACATTGTCACGGTCTACGACTTGGCGGCGGACAAGCGCCGGGGCTTCTACTTCTTCACGATGGAGTATGTCGAAGGCAAGACGCTCCATCGCGTCTTGCAGGAACGCGGTGGGCGGCTGCCCGTCGAAGAAGCACTGGACATCACCCGCCAGCTCTGTGACGCCCTCGAGTACGCGCACAAGAACACCATCCACCGCGACCTCAAACCGCAGAACATCATGGTGCGGCCCGACGGTGCCATTAAGGTGCTGGACTTCGGCCTGGCCAAGCTCATGTCGCCCGGCCGACTTACCAAGTCGAGCATGGCCCTGGGCACGGCGTACTACCAGGCCCCGGAGCAGAGCATCCACCTCCGCGAACTCGACGCCCGCGCGGATATTTACTCCGTGGGGGTGGTCCTCTACCAGATGCTCACGGGGGAGATACCTGTGGGCCGCGTCAAATCCCCCTCTCAGATCAGTGCCGGCACGCCTAAGGGCCTCGACACCGTCGTTCTCACTTGCTTGGAGCCAAACGCGGAGGACCGTCCCGAATCCGCGGCCGCCCTGCGTGAGGCGCTCGAGCAGGCGGGGCAACGAACAGGCAAAGCGCAATGGGCGGTTTCAGCGGTTGCTGCCGTGGTCGTTCTGGTATTTGCGGTTTTCCTTATGGTCGGCCGCCAGGGCCCCGCTCCCGTGGGGCCGGAAGGTCGCGCGGGAGCCCGACCCTCCCAGCCGGGCGGAACGGTTGAGGAATCAGGGACAGTCCCGTCTCGTCCGCCTTCGGCGGACTCGCTTGGAACAGTCCCTGATTCCGCCACGGCCGCGGACGCCAGCGCGGCGAAGGTGGCCGCCGTAACGGCCCAGCAAGCCGCGAAGGACGCCGGGGCGGAGCAACATGCGGAGGAGTTGTTCAAGGCGGGCGCAGAGGCCCTGAAGGACGGGGAAGCCCATGACCGGCTGAGGGCGTTCGCCGCCGCCGTGGAGAAGTACCAGGAGGCGGAGGGGCTATTCACCAAAGCCAAAGCGCAAGGCGAGAAGGTCTCGGCCGAAATTACGGCCTATGAGAAGGCCAAGGCCAGTCTCGAGAAGGAAAAGAAAGCAGCGGATGCCCTCGACGCGGCGACCTGGGCTAAGACACGGTACGAACAGGCTGTGGAGGTCCAGGAACAGGCCCTGTTGACTGAGGACCGCGTGAAGGGCGCCGAGTTGCTCACGGAAGCGGCGGGCCTTTTCAAGCTGGCAGCCTCCGAGACGGCACAGCAGGGTGAGGCGATTGTAGCCGCGGCGCGCAAAGCCGCGGAACAGGCCAAGCAGTCGGCCCAAACGGAGGCAGTCAGCAAGTACGCGTCCCAGGAACTCGCCGACGCGGACAGGCTGATGAAGGAGGCGGACGAAAAACGGGGACTGACGCAAGCGAAGCGAGGCACGAGCGGAGACGGGTCTGTCCCCGCTTTTCACGACATCAAGGCCCTGTACGAACAAGCTACTGCAAAGTATGCGGAGGCCGCGACGGTCGCCGGTGAGCGCCTCGCTGCGGCGAAGGGAGACGCGGAGACCGCCCGCAAAGACGCGCTCGCGTCGCAGAAACAGATCGGCACGGACGAGCGGAAGTATGCCGAAGACGAAGTGGCAGCGGGCGATCGGGCATGGTCATCGGCTGAGGAGGCCCTCGCCGACGGCGACTACGCCAAAGCTGCCGAGTACTACGGCGCGGCCGAGACGCAGTATGCCAAAGCCGTCGAGGTGACGCCCGAGCGCAAGCTATTGGCTCAGGCGCCTAAGGCGGGTCAAACGCGTTCCGTGGACCTTGGCGGGGGTGTGACGCTCGAGCTGGTGTGGATTCCGCCTGGGGACTTCATGATGGGGAGCCCGGCGGGCGAGGAAAACCGGGATGATGATGAGACCCAGCACCGGGTGACGCTCACGAAGGGTTTCTGGCTGGGCAAATATGAGGTAACCCAGGCGCAGTGGCGTGCGGTGATGGGGAACACCATAGGTCAGCAACGCGATAAGGCCAACAAGGATTGGCCGCTTCGAGGAGAAGGGGCGGATTATCCCATTTACTACGTTTCTTGGGACGATTGCCAGGCGTTTATCAAGAGACTTAATGCGAAAGGTCAAGGCACCTTCCGGTTACCGACGGAGGCGGAGTGGGAATACGCGTGCCGTGCGGGTAGTACGACGGCGTATTGCTTTGGAGATTCGTCTTCCACACTGGGCAGCTACGGATGGTATAACGAGAACAGCGGTTCGAAGACTCATAGCGTGGGTGGTAAGAGCGCGAATGCTTGGGGGCTGCACGACATGCACGGTAACGTTTGGGAGTGGTGCCAGGACTGGCATGGGACCTATCCTTCGGGTTCAGTAACCGATCCCACGGGCCCCAGTGCAGGCTCGTACCGGGTGGCCCGCGGTGGCAGCTGGTACTTCAACCCGAGGTACTGCCGTTCCGCGGTTCGCTCCTGGTCCGCCCCGGGCGACCGGTACGACATCTTGGGGTTCCGCCTCGCCAGGCCGTAGTTTTGCTGCTTACTGCTTTGCGGCTTTGTTGCTTGCGCGGCGTAAGCCGCGGGGCGCGGAGGGCCAAAGGCGCGGCCGCGCAGCATAGGCCGCGCACAGGCCCGTAGCGCGGGGATGTTTCCCTTGGTCAAAGTGTTTGGTAGGGGGTGTTGTTTGAGATTGTGAGGTGCGTCGCACCGAGCAATCTTAGTGGGTCCAGGGCGAAGCCCTGGTCGCCACGCAAGAACAAATAATAGAAATACAAAATACAACAAGACATCAAGGTCCTTCGTGCCTTTGAGCCTTTGTGGTCGAGAAAAACGCCGCAAAATGCAGGGAAAGGTAGGCCATACGTGGGGTAGTGTACCGAAGAACCTGAGTAGGAAGTGGCACGCGATGTGCTAATCTACGATTATGAATGACAGAAGTCCGATGACATTTAACAACACTTCGGAGAACATCCAGGCCTTGCGGGCGGAGATGGAGGCATCGTACCAGGCGGCACGCGAACGGGCCGCGGCCCGGTTAACGAGCAGCCCCGAGCTTAGCGCCGCCCGCCCGCGGCGGCGGGTCGAGCAGCTACTTCGGGAATCGCGCCAGCGTGTGAAACGGCTCGTGGAAGACGGCAAAGCGGGCGTGACATCGGAAGGGCCCCGTATCGTCTTGCACGACTTACACACCCTCGAAAGGCTGCTTTCCTACGTGCGGCACAGCGTCGTACGGGTGTGCTTCTACAACCTGAAGCTCTTCTGCCCGAGTCTCGTCGATGCCTATGACGAAGAAGTCCGGGAGCAGGTGGTGACCAACATAGACCAACTTGGACGCGCCCGGGCGGAGATCGAGGCCTTCTTCACCCAAACCCTCGAGGACACCCAAACCGTGGCGGCCCATTTCCCGGTGTGCCGCCGCGACGCCCTGAACCGCCTCGATCGCCTCACCAGCCTTGCGACGGGGGGGCGCGGGCGCCTCGATGAGGAACCTGTCCGCCGAGACTTCGCAGCGGAGGCGCCGGGCCTCATCGACGGCGTGATGGAGGCGCTTCAGAGCATCCAAGCGGAACTTGACGGGCACAAAGTCGCTGTTGGCGACGTGGCCGAGCAGGCCGTGGCTTTGACGCGCAGCCTGGCCGAGAAACACGGGCTATCCGTCTCTCTCGACACCCAAGCGGCCCCGAAGGTCTTCGCGGACGAGTCCCGGCTGCTGGATTGCTTCGCGGAGGTCATCACCAACGCCGCCAAGCATGCAGGCACGTCCGAGCTGGCCATCACCGTGAGCCAGACAACGGACAGCGGGTTATGGGTGGAGGTTGTCTTCCAGGACAACGGCCGGGGCATGAACGAGGAAGAATTGGCGACATGCCTCACCCGTGGCGTATCGAGCGGCGGTACGGGCGAAGGGCTGCCCATGGTGGTCCAGGTCATCGAGCACGACCACCTCGGCCGGCTTGACATCACGGCGCCGCCCGGCAAAGGCTGCCGTGTAACCGTGCGATTGCCTGTGAAGCTCGAAACCGCACGAACAGATACACGTGAGTGAGAGGGCATAGAAGGGGAGCGAAGGCGTGGTAGAGATTCTCGTGATCGACGATGATGTGGTGGATTTCAAACCGGGGCTCGAACATGCTCTGCGCGGATACCGCCTGCACTGGGCCGAGTCCGGCAAGAACGGCCTTGAGACGCTCGAAGGTAATCCCGAAATCAGCCTGGTGTTGTTGGACATCAAGATGCCGCCCCATTTCGCCAAGATTGAGCACCGCGAGGGGGTCGAGGTGCTCAAACGGATCAAGGACGACTACCCCGACCTTCCCGTCATCATGCTGACCGTACTTACCGATGTGGAACTCGTTGTCGAGGCCATCCAGGCCGGCGCGTTCCACTACATCACCAAGCCGCTTGACCGGGACAAGCTCCGCGATACCGTCCGGCGGGCCACGGAAAACGTTGAGTTGAAACGGCAGGTGGGTTCCCTCAGTCGGGCGCGAGACGCCGTGTTGTCGGTTCATACGGG
The DNA here is from genome assembly GCA_963674865.2 of Candidatus Hydrogenedentota bacterium. Classification (GTDB taxonomy): domain Bacteria; phylum Hydrogenedentota; class Hydrogenedentia; order Hydrogenedentales; family SLHB01. Next base: position 314,183 of record CAXXYE010000007.1, on the reverse strand, counting down.
CCCGCGCGTGAAAAAGGGAAGTCGTTTCCAGGGCATGATCGGCGCGCATCCCCTAATGAAGCAGCTTTACAGCCACATCGAACGGGCCGCGCAATTCGACGACATGAACATCGTCATCCTCGGCGAGACCGGCTCGGGGAAGGACTTGGCCGCTCGTGCCATCCACCAGTGCAGCGCGCGGAGGAAGAAGCCATATATCGCCGTGAACTGCGCCTCGTTTCCCGAGACCGTCCTGGACTCCGAGCTGTTCGGGCATGAGAAAGGCGCTTTCACCGGCGCGGAAAGCGCCCACGAGGGCCTATTCCGCCAAGCCAGCGGCGGGACGCTGTTCCTTGACGAGATTGGGGAGATGTCTCCGGCACTGCAGAGCAAGCTGCTACGCGCTATCGAGAATCAGGAAGTGCGGCCAGTCGGGGGCAAGCCTGTCAAGGTCGACGTCCGCCTCGTCTGCGCCACCCACCGCGACTTGGCCGCCGCCAAGGAAGAAGGCGACTTTCGCGCCGATCTCTACTATCGGATTTGGGACATTCCTATCACAATTCCCGGGTTGCGCGAGCGCCCCGAGGACATCCCCCTACTCGTGCGCCACTTTCTTGATGCGTCGTCCGCCAGAAACAACATCGCTTGCAGTATAACGCCCGAAGCCCTGGCCGCCCTGGCAGAACACGATTGGCCCGGGAACGTCCGTGAACTGGCCTCGACCGTGCGCCGATTGGCTGTGTTCGCCAAAGAGGGCGTGATCAGCGAGGCACAGGTGCGCAACACCCTAGGATTAGCGCCAGGTACTGCAAAACCGTCTGAGGCCCCGCCTCAAGCTGACGCCGAGCCCGCGCCCGAACCTGAGACCAAGCCTACTACTCTTTCGGTGAAAACGGCCGCCTCCTCGGAGTCGGCGCCTGCGCCCGAGGACTACCCTGAGATTGAGGACTTGGGGGAGTTCAGGCGTATCCACGGAGAGATCCGGCTCAAACAGGTCCTCGAACGCGCCATCCGGGAAGGCGGCAACGCCCGCGCCGCTATGGCGCTTCTAGCCATGCCCGACGACCGCTACGACGTCTTCCGCAAATGGCTCCAGCGCCTCGATATAAGCGTGCGAGAACTCACGGAGTAGCAATGAGCGTCATGGCGAGGGACGGAGTTTGGCGTTTCTGCGCCGACTGGCAAAGGCAAGAAACCTCTAATGGTTTGTTTCCCGGTGTATCTCAAGATTGACAGGTGTTCCTTTCGATCGGACCCAATAATGGACCAAAGACGGTCTTGTGTTTAGGAAGCCATGATGCAAGCTATTGTGATTATGAATCTTACAGCGCATATCATGTAGCAAACTAATTGCCCCTTCGGGGCGCGGGGCACCAAGGGTTATGTGCTAGTGAAGACGAAAGAATCTGAGGTTTCAGCTCTCAGAGGACAAGGTGCGTGACGTTCAAGCGGCGCGCCCGGGTGTGCTATCGTCCCTCGGGGCTTCTACAGGAAGGGACCAGGCTCCGGGGGCTCGGTCTATTCTTCGAGGGCCTGAGTTGACGGTAAAACAACGACGCTGCCCTCATCGAAATTGACGGCTATCATTGGCGGCTTCATCACGGTCTACTCTTGAAGCTGTCCAGGACGGCCTTCCGTCGGCCGTGTTCTCCCCCATGTCCCCGGGCGCCCAATGTTCAGGAGCGTATGGCCTTTTCGAGGTTCGCCAGCGCCTGCTGGGTGGCCTTGTTGTTCTTGGCTTCTTCCGTGATCTTCTGACAGGCGTAAATCACGGTGGTGTGGTCTTTGCCGCCGAAGGCTTCCCCGATCTCGTTCAGCGACATGCCGGGGATCAGCTCCTTGCAGAGGTACATCGCGATTTGCCTCGGATACGAGACTTGACGCTGCCTGCTGCGGCCGCGCAGATCGGCGATGCGGACGTCGAACCGCTCCGCCACCGCCCGCTGGATATCCTGCACGTGGATCTGCTTGATGTCTTCCGTGCCCACCAGCATGGTCATCACCTCTTCGGCGAGGGACAGGGTGATGGGCTGGTGCGTGAGCCTGCTGTAGGCGAGCACCGTGGTGAGGGCGCCCTGCAACACGCGGATGTTGGTTATCACGCGGGTGGCGATGTACCGGTTCACCTCGGGGAGTATCGTGAAACCTTCCTCGGCGGCCTTGTTCTGGAGGATGGCCACGCGCGTCTCGAGATCCGGCGCCTGGATATCCGTCACCAGGCCCCACTCGAATCGCGATACGAGGCGCTCTTCGAGGCCGTGAATGTCTTTCGGGCCGCGGTCGCTGGACAACACGATCTGTTTGCGCTGTTCGAACAACTCGTTGAAGGTGTGGAAGAATTCTTCCTGGGTCGCTTCTTTCCCGGCGATGAAATGGATATCGTCGATGAGCAACACGTCCACTTTCCGGTACTTGGAGCGGAATTGCTGCGTCGATTTTTTCGCGATGCTCTCGATCAATTGGTTCGTGAAGCGCTCGGAGGAGATAAAGACGACTTTGCTTCCCGGGACGCGCTCGAGAATCTCTTGCCCGATGGCTTGCATCAGGTGCGTCTTGCCCAGGCCCGTCGCTCCATAAAGGAACAGGGGATTGTACGCCCGGGCCGGTGACTCGGCCACGGCCTTGGCCGCGGCATACGCGAAGCGATTCCCCGCCCCGACGACGAAGCTGGAGAAGTTCGAGCGGGCGTCAAAGGTATTGCGCGTTGCGGGCTTTGGCCGCGCCGCTCCCTTGGATTCGGCCGACGCGATTCTCACAGCGGCATTGGCCGCCGGCGTCATGGGGGCCTCGTCCAGCGGAATGAACTGGACATCGCGGTACTCGGGCGCCACGGCGCGCATCGACTCGTGTATCGTGTCGAGGTAATGATCCCGAAGCCAGTCCGCGAAGAACTGGCTGGGAACGCTCACTGTCAAACAACCGTCTTCGTAGGATTCGTAGCGCGTCTGGGAAAACCAGTTCTTGTAACTGTGTTCATCCAGGGATTCACGCAAGCGTCCCTGCGCTTGCGCCCACGGGTCCAGTCGATGTTCCGGCATGTTCTCTCCTAAGAGGCCAAACGTTTTGACGATACGTTACCGTATTCCATCAAAACGGCTCGCTTTTCAGGCAACGGCAGCCTTCCTTCCGCGTCCCGCTAACCAAGCATCAAGACTCAAGTCGATCTGTCAGCCGTACAGACGCACCTCAAGCCAAGTTATCCACAACTTATCCACAGGCCCGTTTCGCCCCCTGAAACTGGGGCAATTCGCAAGATCGAGGGCGCAAGTTTGTACCTATGAACTGGGCCATGTCAAGCGCCGTCCTGGGCGCTGTGTTCCTCTCGTTTCACTTGATCCCAGAAGACGTCCAATTCCTCCAAGGTGCACTCGCCGGTGCGCCGCCCTGTACGGTTGACACGCTTCGTTACTTCGGCAAACCGGCGAAGAAACTTCTCGTTCGTCCTCCGCAGTTCCGCCGCCGGGTCGGCCTCCAGGAATCTCGCCAGATTCACGGCGGAGAAGAGCAGGTCGCCCAACTCCGCTCGGGCCTTCTCGGGCTGTTGCTCTGCCAAGGCGGACTCGATCTCGGCGACTTCTTCTCGCAACTTGGCAAAAACGCCGCCAACATCGGGCCAATCAAACCCAACCTTGGCGGCTTCGACCTGGATATCCCAGGCTAACGAAAGCGCGTTGCCCGCGCCGTTCTCCTGCGAGATGCACCTGTCCCGTCCGCGTAAAGACACAGTACTTCCCCGTAGGTTGTAGACTGTCTTATTACTGGAGGACACGTTGCCGTTTGGGCCAACGCCATCAGTTTACTTGCGGGAGCAACCCTTCCGCCATTCTCCGGTTGACCCGAAGCGTCGCAACGATTCATGGAGTATAGCACTCATATTCGCAGGCTGCAAGAAGAAAATGAATAATCGCGAGAAGGCCCATTATTAAAGGCGATTCCGCGATCATAGATAGACATTCAGTCGCCTTCTTTTGCGCTTAGTCGCGTCATCGTGTTTGGATGATCGAAAGCAGATAGAAACTGCCCTTGATCCAGGTTGCGCCGTCCGCGCCGAATGGTGCGGAAGGTGGCCGCAGCGGCCGCGTCTGGACTTCGTTCGCAGCGTGGCCTATCCTATGATGCGTCTTCTTTTCCCTTGCATCTCAACCTAGGAGAAGCACATGAAGCCTCGACTGGCGATCACCATGGGCGATGTGAACGGCATCGGCCCTGAGATTCTGGCCAAGGCCCTGGCGCGGCGCGAACTGTACGACGTCTGCCAGCCGGTGGTCATCGGAAGCGCCGCCGCCCTTAACATGGCCCGGGACTTGGCGCCGGCCTGCCCAGAGGCGAAGGTGGTCGATGACAACGCATGGCGCGACGGGTCGCCGGACATCGTGCCGGTGCTCGAAGGCGCCGCAAATATCCCGCCCCTAGAGCCGGGGGTGCTGGACGCCGCGGCGGGCAAGTGCGCCGTCGAGTGGATCGCGATGGCCGTCAAGCTGGCCGTGGCGGGAGAGGTTGATGGTATGGTGACATGTCCCATCAATAAGGAGGGGATCCATCTTGCCGGATGCCGCTTCGCGGGGCACACGGATTTCATCGCCGACATGACGAAAGCCCACGACTACCGCATGTGCCTTTTTGCCGGCCCGATGCGAATTGTCCACATCTCTTCCCACTGCGCCCTCAGCGAGGCTTTGGGCATGGTGAAGGCGGGGCGCATCGCCGATTCCATCAGGATCGCCGCGGACGCGCTGGCTCGCCTCGACCTGCCGCGGCGGCGCATCGCGGTCGCCGCGCTGAATCCACATGCCGGGGAGGCGGGCGCCTTCGGGCGGGAGGAAATCGAGGAAATCGGCCCGGCCGTTGAAACCTGCCGCGCCGAAGGCATCGACTGTTGCGGCCCATTCTCCGCCGACACCATCTTCCTTCGCATGAAGCAGGGCGAGTTCGACCTCGTGGTGGCCATGTACCACGATCAGGGCCATATCCCCCTCAAGCTCATCGCCATGGACGAGGGCGTCAACGTCACCCTGGGGATTCCCATCGTCCGTACCTCCGTGGACCACGGGACGGCCTACGATATTGCCGGCAAAGGCATTGCCCGCGAGGAAAGCCTCTGTGCGGCCATCGCGCTTGCGGCGGAACTTGGGAAGTAGGGACAGTCCCCTCTCGCTTCGCTCGCGTGGGACAGTCCCCGTTCTTCGCTTCTCTTTGGCGCCTCTTCATCTGCGGACAGACAACGTCAATTATGGTTCAGAACACGTGTCGCGCCGGGAGCGGCCTGTCGGCAAAGCAAGTCGTCACGCCGCTTGCCCAGTTCACGAAGCGTCAGCCGCCCGCCGAAGGGCTTCTCTAAGCAGGCTTTGTAGAGCTTCTTCAACCGCTTCGTATGGACCTCGCCCAGCCCGGCGTAGTCGAGCAGTCCGGTAACCACGTCCAATTGCTCCAGCGGCTCGAAGTTCAACCGATTCGTGCACGTGCCGTCCGCGAGCAAGGGAAGATCACGCATGCGCCCGGCGTACCGCTCCATCAGCCGCTCGAGCTTCGGCTGATTCAAAATCGACGGCGCCGGGGTCGCCTGCCGGTACATCTCGACGAAGCTGTTTGGCGGGAAGGGCCACAAGTGGCGCATGTGCCCGCAGAAAGGCAGCGGCGGCCCTTCGTCGAGGACGACGAGGGACCACTGCTTCTCGTGCGACCACGGGCGATCCACCGGCGACGGCGCCTTGGCCGGCGGCTCCTCCCCCATGATCTGCGCCCTGGTGAACTCGGGCAGGCCCTCATGCTTGGGGACAAGGCGGACATCCAGTTTCTCTTTCGGGATGACCTCGTCGAACCGGCGTCGTGCCCGCGCCGCATGCGTCACGGCGTCAAAGTCGCGCGTGTAACACTCCGGAAACAGGCCGGGGTCAAACGGCCGAGGGAAGCGACGCGTCATTTGCGCGTGGGGAACGAGCATATCCCCCGTCGAGCAGATGACGGACGCCGGGTTGGCGATGCGGTCGAGGTAGGCGATGGGACTTACCAGATACCACGCGTCGACGCTGAGGTCATGGCCGAAGACCTCGTAGGCTTGATCCGCGAGCTTGGTTACCATGCTCATCAGGGGCAGCGGGCTATCCTTCCATGTGACCTCGCCGTACTTGGCGCACGCCTTGTTCGCTTCGAAATAGCCGAAGTTGTATGCCCAGTTCACCACGGGCAGATTGGCCGTCGTCGAAGTCACCGGAAACATGTCCGCGCTCATGGCCAGCGCCATGTAGCCTCCCGCGCTCCCTCCGTCGAGGTGCAGTCGTGTCCTGTCGATGAACGGTAGCCGCCGCACCCACTGGATGAGTGCCCGCGCCAAGTTGTTGCTGTCGCCGATGCACAGCTCGAGCGGGTATCCGCCCTTGTCCTTGGGAGCGTAGTGGCCCGTGAAGACGGCCCAGCCTTCCTCACACCACTTCTTGGCCCCCGCAAGGCCCAGTTCGTAGTGCACATGGCAGAACGCCGGAAGCGGCTGCCCCGACTCTACCTCTTGGCGCCGCACCATCAGGCGTCCCTGGCCCATCTTCGGCTCGCCGTGGACATCCAGATAGGGGATATCGACGGTTACGCAGCCCATGTCCCCCTCCACGGATAGCTCCGCGACCCGCACCGCCCCGGGAAATCCCTGCTCGTCCGCCACGAAGCCTTTGAGGAAATCCGGCGCGTCGGCGGCTTGCGCCCTCGCCAGACACATGACACACGCGGCAAGTTCCATAAGCATCTGCATCGCTCCTTTTCGATAGGTTCCCTGCAGCTTCCGTGCGACATTGCGGGGCGCGGGCCATCCAGCCAAGAGCGGGCCGCCGGCGATGCACTTCACAGACTCCCCGCCAGCGCATTGTACAGCAGCGACAGATGCGGTTCGCAACCGAGATCCTCCTCTTTGGGCTAAGGGAGGGTCGAGCTCCCGCCCGACCGCGGACGCGCAGGAGCGCGTCCCTCCCGGCGGAGCGCCTCAGAAATGGCAAATCACCGTATTTGCGAGAACCTGTACTTGGCATCCGCCTTCTATCGCGCGCACCCTTGCTTGTCACCGGCGGCGCCCACTATAGTCTCTACACGGACGCGGCTCTTGGGCCGCTATATCTTGCTGGAGAAGGTGTCGCTGATGTTGAAATCTCAACAATTGGTTTGTCGCCGGTGCGCGGTTCCGGCGGTGCTGTGCCTTGTATTGCTCGCGTGGTCGGCCTCCGCCGATAGCTTCAAGAAGCACCCCCAGGCTATCCCCGTCGGCCCCGAGCCGGAAGACATCGTGGCCGCCGACATGAATGGTGACGGTCTGCCCGAGATCTTTACGGCGGACCGCGGCGAGATGTATGAGCCTCGCGAGGAGCGGCCCGCTAATAACGAGTTGTCCTATCTCAAGGCCGAGGGCGACCTTACGTATTCGCGCCAGACGCTGCCCACCGGATTCGGGCCGTACTGTATCGCCGTCGCCAACATGGACGCTCTCCCCGCGCCGGACCTCGTCGTCGGAAACTTCCATGCCGCAAAGAGCCGCCACATCTCTCTCTTTCGGAATGTCGAAGACAACCTCCTGGCCTCGCAGTTCGAATTGGCCACGGACACGCTCTCGTACGCCCGCATGCGGGACTTCGACGGCAAGCCCGTTTACACCCTCCCCGGCATCACCGCGCTCATCGTGAAGGATGTCGACGGCGACGGCTACCGCGATGTTTTGGCCACCGGGTGGTCCTGTGACGTCCTGATCTTCGTCCCGGGAGTCTACGAATCCTATCTCGGCGAGCCGCGTTACATCCCCGCCTACGGCGGGCCTAGGGATCTGGCCGCCGCCGACTTCGACGGCGACAAGCACACCGACCTCGTCACTACCATGTACTGCACCAACGAGGTGGCCCTCTGGAAGGGTGATGGGACCGGCGCTTTCGAGGAAGCCGGGCGATTCCCATCGCGCGGCGCACTGCCGCACAAGGTTGCCGTGGCCGATATGAACCGCGATGGCGAAGAGGACCTCGTCGTTTCGCATTGCCACGCCGACGATTCCATCGTGATTTTCTTCGGTGACGGCGGCTTCCAGTTCAGTTTGTCACAGGAGATCCTGCTCGGAAAAGAGCGTGCGAAAGTGGAACACGAGGTCCGCGATCTCGTCGTCGCCGACTTCGATAATGACCGCCGCATGGATATTGCGGTTGCCTGCTACGCCTCCCAGAGCGTCATCGTCCTGATGAATAAGTCGAAGAAGGGCCAAACACCCCTCACCTTTGACAAGGAAACGTATACCTTCAAGAACGGCTCCCCCCGAGCGCTGTGCACCGCCGATTTCGACAAGGATGACAACCAGGACATCGGCATCGCACTGTGGAACACGGATGCCGTCACCTTTCTGCTGGGGAAATAACTCGGATTGGCATCCGCGTCTTCCGGGGTCATTTGCCCCCCCCCCCCGCGCTTGTGCCTCTTCTGGATTTGCGGGGGCTAACGGGGGTAGGCCAGCGGCCGGGTTGCCACGGGGAGTTTCGATCCAGACTCACCGTTGCCGGAGCGCGGCGCTCGTGCTAACATGAGGGCCTGCAGGGATCAAAGAAGGAGGCGTCCATGATCAAGCGCATTGCCATCGTAGGGGATGGTGAACCGTTTTATGAGGCGGTTACCGAGGCGGCGAAAGGGCAGGACGCGCAAGTCGTCCGCGTGACAAGCGCGGATGATGCGCCTCCGGGCACCACCGTGGTGCTGGCGGGCTGCGAGGACACGGGCCGGGCGCTCGAGACGGCCCTGGCCTGCGGCGCGCAGGGAGAGGGATTGCTCTGTCTGCTGGCGGAGGCGATTGATTGCCGGGAATCCTTCCGTCCGGGAAGTTCCCTCCGCGTCCGGGATCACGCCATGCGGTTCGCAGACGCGCTTGGTTTGAGCGAGGATGATCGGTTCACGCTCGAGCGCGGAGCGCTGATTCGCGACATCGGAAAGCTCAAGGTTCCCAACGATACGCTGCTCAAGGAAGGATTGCTCACGTACGAGGAATGGGAGATCCTTCACAAGCATCCTCATTTCGGCGCCGATGCGGTGCAGGATGTGCCGGCGCTCAAGGATACGGTGGATATTGTCCGCCGCCATCACGAGTGCTACGACGGCACGGGCTATCCGGATGGCCTCGAGGGCGACGCCATTCCCTATCTTGCGCGCATCGTGCGCATTGTGGACGTGTACTGCGCAATGACGAGCAAGCGCCATTACCGCGATGGCGTCAGCACGCATGATGAGGCCGCTGAACATCTTCGGCAGGAGCAGGGGAAGCATTTCGACCCGGAGCTGACGCAGGTCTTCATTGACAAGCAGGTCGGGCAATCCGAGGCCTAGTCCGGATATCTCACGCGTCGTTGTCTGGGGCCCGCTCATCAAACGATTCGAGCCGGCGCTTGAACTCGCCTTCCTTGCCGCGGTCGGCGGGGTGGTAGTAGGTCCCGCGGGGAACGCCGTAGTCCTGCACGACATAGCCGTCTTCGTAGTCGTGGGCGTACTTGTATCCCTCGCCGCGCCCCAGCCGCTTGGCCCCTTTGTAGTGGGCATCCTGGAGGTGTTTCGGCACGGGGATGGTTTTCTGTTCGCGCACATCGGCCACGGCTTGGCCAATGGCAAGGTAGGATGCGTTGCTCTTGGGGGCGCAGGCGACGTAGGTGGCCGCCTGGGAGAGGATGATCTGGGCCTCCGGGAATCCGACAAGTTCGCTGGCCTGCCAGGCGGCCGTGGCCACGGCCAGGGCCATGGGATCGGCATTGCCCACGTCTTCTGAAGCACAGATACAGATGCGCCGGGCAATGAAACGGGGGCTGTCGCCGGCTACAATCATGCGGGCCATCCAATAGACGGCGGAGTCCGGGTCGGAGCCGCGCATGCTCTTGATGAAGGCGCTGGCAGCGTCGTAATGCTCGTCGCCTCCGCCGTCGTAGTGGAGCATCTTCTTCTGTATGGACTCCTGGGCGACCTCGGGAGTTATGTGAATCACGCCTTCCTCGGGCGGGGTGGTCAACATGGCCACGTCGAGGGCGTTCAGGGCGCGTCGCGCGTCGCCCTCGGAGTAAAGGGCGATGTGCCGCAGGGCCGCCTCATCCGCGCGGACTTCGCATCCTTCGAGGCCGCGCTCCGGGTGCGTCAAGGCGCGTTTCAGGAGCGTGACGATATGCTCTTCGGAGAGGCCTGAGAACTCGAATACCTGCGACCGCGATAGAAGCGGCGCCACGACGGAGAAGAAGGGATTTTCGGTGGTGGCGCCGATGAGGATGATGGTACCGTTCTCGACGGAGGGAAGCAGGGCGTCCTGCTGGGCGCGGTTGAAGCGATGGATCTCGTCAATGAACACGATGGTGCGTCTTTGGTCGTGAATTAGCCGCTGCCGGGCGGCGTCAATGAGCTTTCGCAAGTCGCCGACGCCTGAGGTAACGGCGTTGAGGGGCTCGAAGGCGGCGGCGGTGCGCATGGCGATAATACGGGCCAGCGCCGTCTTTCCGCAGCCGGGCGGGCCGTAGAGAATGAGCGAGGTGATGCGGTCGGCCTCGATGGCGCGGCGCAGTATCTTCCCCGGCCCAAGGATGGCCTCCTGTCCGAGGAGATCGTCGAACGTGCGTGGCGCCACACGGCGCGGCAGCGGAGCTTCCTTGCGGAGCCGCTCGGCGGCGGCCGCTTCAAACAGGTCTTTTCCCATAGCGCCATGCTACTCGATGGGTGACGGGATCACAATGTCGGGGAGGATAGGATCGCCTCATTTCCCGATGCAGAAGGATGAGAAGATCCTGTCGAGAATGTCTTCGGGCGTGGTTTCGCCGGTGATCTCGCCGAGGGCCTGAAGGGCTTCGCGGAGGTCGATGCTGAGGAACTCGGGGGAGGCGTGGAAGTTATCGAGCAGCCGCCGTAGCGCCTCGTGGGCCCTGCGCAGGCTGTCGCGCTGATGAGCACGGTTGATCATGCCTTGATCGGGCGATACGGCGCCCGGGGCCAGCAGGATACTGCTTAGATTCGCCTCCAACTCGTGCAGGCCCTCCCCCGTCTTGGCGGAAAGGCGGCATGACGCCGTGAAATCAGCCGCCCACGGGGGAAATGGCGCGGCTTGGGCGATGTCGGTCTTGTTGAGGGCCAACAGCGCTGGCGCGTTGTGTTCAAGCACCTCACGGGCCAGGCGTTCATCCTGCTCGGTACATGGCGCCGAGGCGTCGAGGACGAGGATGACGCAGTCGGCCTGCTTGACGGCGTCTCGGGCAACCTGCACGCCGATCCGTTCGGCCTCGTCCTCCGCGGAGCGCAAGCCCGCGGTGTCGGATAGCCGTACCGGCACGCCGGAGATGGTGATGACCTCTTCGAGGCGGTCGCGCGTGGTGCCAGGCTCGGCGGTCACGATGGCGCGGGCGTCGCGCAGCAAGGCGTTAAACAAGCTGGACTTACCGACATTCGGCCTGCCGGCGATGGCGACGCCGGCTCCCTCTCGATACAGGCGGCCCGTCTCGGCGGTGTCGAGCAGCTCGCCCATGCGGCGGAGGGCTTGCTCGAGGCGTTCGCGCAGGGCCGGATCAACGAGGTCGGGCAGGTCGTCTTCGGGGAAGTCGACGGCGGCTTCGATACGCGCCAAGGCGTCGGCTAGCGTGTCCCGGCATTCGTGAATGGCCCGCGATAGGGTCCCACCGGCGGCCGAGGCCGCGGCGCGGAGTCCGGCGCGGGTCTGGGCGCGTATGCGGTCGATCACCGCCTCCGCCTGGACAAGGTCGATGCGCCCGTTGAGGAAGGCCCTGCGCGTGAACTCGCCGGGCTCGGCGAGGCGGGCTCCACGGGCGAGCACCAGATCGAGGACGGCGTTGAGCGGGGCGGCGCCGCCGTGGCAGTTGATCTCGACCACGTCTTCCCGGGTGTAGCTGTGGGGCGCGCGCATCACGTGAAGAAGGGCTTCGTCGATGGCCGCGGCGCCGTAGCGGATGGTTCCGTGGTAGACCTGCCTGACATCGGTGCGGATATCTCGGCCGCTGGAGGACACGAAGAGGGCTTCGGCGATGACGAGGGCCTCTCCCCCACTCACGCGGACAATGCCGATGCCGCCCTCCCCTCGGGGCGTGGCGATAGCGGCGATGGTGTCGTCAAGACTGGTTGGACGCACCGTCGGCCCGGGCGCCGCGGGATGATCCACGGTACGGCCGGCCTCCGTAGTTTCGGCGGCCGCGGTTGGAGCTGCGTCGCCGGCCTTCGGGCGCCGGGCGTTCGGGGGCTTCCTGATCTTCGGCTACTTCCAGGTCCTTTGGGGCGATCACCACGCGGCGGTAGACTGAATTGCCGAGACTGAAGGTCCGCACGTCGGGATCGTCTTGCAAGGTGAGATGGACGATGCGGCGCTCCTGGGGGCTGAGAGGCTTGAGGCGAATTTCGCGGTTGATGTGCTTGGCGCGGTCGGCTATGCGCCGGGCCATATCCTCGAGGCTTTCCTTGCGGCGGTCCAGGTATCCCTCGACGTCAACGACGATGCGCTCGCCGCGGTCACCGTCGTCGCTGCGTTGCACCATTCGGTTGATGAGGTATTGCATGGCGCTCAGATTGCGTCCCTTGCGTCCGATGAGGATGGCCGAATCGGGCGACTCGACGTTGAGTCGCACGCCGTTGGATTCGATGGGCGTGCTCGCAACCTTCGCCTCGATGCCCATGAGCCTGATCACTTCCTGAAGAAGCGCGGCGGCCTCATCGCCGCGGTCGTCGCCAGCGGACGTCTGGGGGGCGGCCTTTCGGGGCGGTTCCTGGCGCTTCTCCTGTTTCTTGGCGGGGGGCGCGTTCTTCGGGGGGGACGCATTGCGGCGGCGTTCGCTTTGGCCGCCTCGTTGCGCGGACCTCACCTCGGCGCGTGCTGAAGGCCGTCGGGAAGGAGCCGACTTGGGCGCGGGCTCGTCAGGGGCCGATTCGGAGGACACGCGGATCTTCACGTCGCGTGCACCGATGCCTAAGAAGCCGCGGCTCCCTTCATCAATGATCTCGACGCTCACCTCGTGACGCTCCGCGCGGAGCTCTTTCAGGGCCAACTCGATGGCTTCTTCGCGTGTTTTTGCAGATACTTCCACTTCTCGCATGTAGGAGGACCTCCTATGTTCTCTGGGAATCCGGCCAGAGATCACGGTTCCCGGCGGGGCACGGTCGCCCTTGGCGCGCTTGTAAGTCTCACTGTGTCAGCACCCAAAATGTTCGGTCTCCGTTGTTCGGTGGCTTTCCGGCCGCACTCTTAAGAGGGTGGCTTCTTCTTCTTTCGCGCCTCACGGGCCTTCTGACGTTCGCGTGCCTTAGCCGCTGTGTAAAAATGCTGCTTCGTACCGACTTTCTTCTTCTTGACGGGGGCAAGTTCGCCGGGCCGGACAAAGTAGTTCTGGGCCATGCCAAGCACCGTCCCGGTCAAGATATAGAGGTTCAATCCCGCCGCCCACTTGTAGAACAAGACGGTCATGAGAATGGGCATGAGCGTCATCATGGTCTTCTGCTGTGAATTCTGGGCGGGCCCGCTGGTGGGCATCACTTTCTGCTGGACGATCATGGCCACGCCGCCGAGAATGGGCAGGATGTTGAAGTACTCGAGGGCCTGGCCGAAAATGGGCAGGTGAGTCATAAACGGCATGTGGAAAAGGCGATCCGGTTCGGAAAGATCCGCAATCCAAAGGAAGGAGGCGCCCCGTAGCTCGAATGCACTCCAGATCATGCGCCAGAGAGCGATGAGGACGGGCATCTGAAGCAGAATGGGGAAGCACCCGCCGAGAGGATTGACGCCGCGCTCACGGTACATTTCCATGAGGCGCTTGTTCATCTCCTGCTGGTCGTCGCCGTACTTCTTCTTAAGCTCCTCCATTTCAGGCGCGAGAAGCTGCATCTTCTTCATGCTGCGCATGCTTTTCAGCGTGAGCGGATAGAGGATGAGGCGGACGACGAGTGTAAGCAGGATGATGGCCACGCCGTAGTTCGGAATGGTGTGGGCGTAGAACCAGTTGAGAACGCGCAGCAGCAGCTTGGAGAAGCGGTCCATGAAATCGACGGACTCAAAGAACCGCAGGACGCTGGGCAGCGACTCCCAGGCTGCTCCCAGGCTGCTCATCTGGTTCGGGCCGATGTAGACCTTGAACCGGTCCACGTGGGCTTCGCTCGGGGCGAGTTCAAAACGCGGCACGGCGAGGCCGAAACGGAAGCGGTTGTCATCGCCCTGGAAGAATCCTTGCACGGGCTCTTCCGTTTCCGGTTTCATGGCGATGACGAAGTAGGCGCTGCGCGCCGCGAGCCACTCAGGATCGCGCACGCGTCCCGCGCCGTCATACTTGCCGGCGATCTTGGTGGTGTGGACCGCGGAGGTCTGCCCCTGGCTGCGCCAGGCGATGGCCTGTCTTACGCCTTTGGTTTTGTCGCGTGAATCGACGTTGGGCTCCCAACTGAGGTCGTATGCGGGCGTTTGGTCCATGCCGAACAAGTGGGGCGTTTCCCCGACATTGCGGCACTCGATGGCGACGTCCAAAACGTTGGGCTTGTCGCCCAGCGAGAAGGTCTTGCGGACTTGCAGCGCGGGGGTGGCGAGCTCGAAGGTGACGCTCCTGCCGTCGTCGCTCCGTTGGTAGTTAAACCGGCGCACGTCGAGGGCGTCTTGGATGGCCTCGTCGCTGAATCGCAGGCCCATGGGATAGGCCGACTGGGTATCGGGGGTGTCCGGCGCCTCGGGGACGAGTTGGACGGCGTTCTGGCCGTTCTCGCCCAGCATGGGGACGGCTTCCTTTAACCGCCCGCCGACGCGTGTGAATAGCAGGCGAAGGTGGCCGTTCTCGATGGCCACTTCGTCGGCGGCGGGGTCGGGCTGCTCGATGGCCGGCAGAAACGGCCAGGCGTCTTGTGCGCCCGCGGCGGCGACTTGAGATAGGTCCTCCGCAGCAGACTCCGTGGGGACGCCTTGCGGGGATTCGGCCTGCTCGGTCGCGACAGGTTGAGATGGGGGCGGCGCGGGCGGCCGCTTGGGCACGAAGAACGTGAACCATACGACCACCAGGACTGTCATCAGAATGATGGCAATCACCTGATTGCGCATCAATTCCTTATCGCGATCGTCATCCCACACCCTTGGTCTCCCAAGGAAGTGGTTGAGCCTATGGGACGGGGTCGTAACCGCCTTTGCATAAAGGCTGGCACCGCACCAAGCGCCAGAACGCGTAGGCCAAGCCCGCCACCACGCCGTGCCGTCTCAGCGATTCGACGGCATACTCGGAGCAGGTGGGGCTGAACCGGCAGTTGTCGCCGAGCCAGGGGGAGATGAAGCGTTGGTAGAGCCTGATAACCGCTATCAGCGCCCTACTCATCCTTCAGCACGCCTCCCTGCCTGAACAACCGCCGCATGGTACGCTTGCATTCTTGGTACGTGAGGTCGGCGCAGCCCGGCCGAGCGACGATAACGAGGTAGACGTCGTCCGGCATGAGCCGCCTATGGGTCCTGTAAAACTCGCGCAGAAACCGTTTGACGCGGTTGCGCGCGACCGCATTGCCGACCTTACGCGATACGGCAAAGCCAAATTTACGCCCCTGACCTTCCCGCCGGGCCACATAGCAGATGAAACGTTGTTCCGCACGCCGGAGGCCGTCTGCGTAGACTGCAAGAAAGTCTTTTCTCCGGTTGAGACGTTCACGACGCGGGAACTCTTCCAGGCCCGGCACAACAGGCTCAACACCTCCAGTGTTAGGCGGACAGGCGCTTGCGCCCCTTCTGCCGACGCCGACGGATGACGTTGCGGCCACCCGCCGTAGCCATACGAGCGAGAAAGCCGTGATTCCGCTTTCTCTTGGTGTTCGAGGGTTGAAACGTTCTTTTCACGCAATTCTCCTTTAGGGCTTCGGTGCGCCGCCTCCAGGGCAACGCCCTTTTTCGGGGGATATATGCCTCTCTCTAGAACCGGTATTAGCCCTCTCAAGCTTCCCCTCATTCGGGCGAAGTATAGAGGATTCGCGCCTATGGCGTCAAACCGAGGCCGCTCACGGCCAACAAGACGTTTGGCGGCAGTATCTTGACGCCGACCAACGTGGCAAGCATGCATAACTTTGCTTTTCGAGCGTCTATGTTATAAGAAGTACAGACAGGTGCAGGCCATTATTCACAGGAGGTTTGCCATGCGACGGCTTCTCTTGGTACTTCTGATAGCGCTTCCCGCCGCAGCCGCGCCGCGCGGCGGCGCCGTGATGACGGGCGACACGGCCCGGTTGGAACTGGTCGCCAAACGCGGCGTCGAGGCGGTCCTTTCGTATGTGCTCGAAACCACGGCAAAGGCGGGGGCCGTCTATTTGAATCAAGACGACCAAGTATTGGAAATAAAGGACTTACGCATTGGCAACCCGAAGGGGTTCGGGGATCAGGACGCGCTCAAGTTTGGCTCCGTTCGGGTGGAGGCCGATCCGAAATCGCTCTTTTCGTCCAAGCCGGTCATTCGTGTAATGAAAGTGGCAGGCACAGAGGTGAATGCGGAGACCACCCCCTGGCAGGGGTCGAATCTGAAGAAGCTCATGGATAGCGCCGGCCGGTTCAAAGGCAACAAGTTGATGGAGAAGCTCCCCAAGAAGAAGTGGGTCGTGGAGAAGGGTTTGCTCAGCGACGCGACGTTCAACATGACGACGGAACTGCTGGAGCGGCACACGTACCAGAAGAAGGTGGAAAACATGGAGATGAGTATCGGCGGGGATGGCCTGCCCGCCGATCAGGCCATCGGGCGCGTCCTCGAGCGTCTGCTGCAGGAGCTGAACATCGGCGGACAGGGCGGTGCGGTAGATTCTCTGCGGCGTCTGCTGGGGAAGTGAGCGGGTGAGGGCGACGCGGGGCGTACGCCGGTCAGACGTTGCTCTTCTTTCGTTGTCCTCCGCCGTTCCACGTGAGGTCATCATCGAGCTGTCGAAGGTAATCCGCCGCAGACAGCCTGTCGTCAAATCCCATACTGGCCAGATCAAAGGCGGTTCCGTCAGTCGAATACAGGAACGGCTCGCCAGACAGGGAGTCGTTGGGAACGGAGCCACCAAGGAGGGGGGCCAGAAGGTCCAGTGTTGCGGGATAGTGGCCGTTCTCAGCGCGATAAAGGTCAAGGGCGATTCCCACCCGCGCCAGGTCTACACGCGTCTCGTGCACGGCTTGCTCGCTTAGGGCACGGATCGCCGGGAACTCGAATAAGCATGCCGAGGGCCGCTCGAGCATGGGCGCGCTCATGACACGTTCATCCAAGAGCCTCACGGCTTCCGTCAGGCTCTCGTGGAAAGGCATTTCGGCGAGTTGGCGCAGGCTGTCGACTGTCTCGGCCGTGGCGGCAGCATTCATATTGACCCACGGCTGTCCAAGGGGAGAACCTATGAGCCAAGTCACGGCATTCGTGCCGATTTCGTCAGCATCCCCTTCCAGATGCTGCCGCAGAAAGTCGTGAGTGGTCATGTGGTCCAGGTCCTCGTAGAACATGTTGCCCAGGTAGCGCCATGTATCGAGCGTATCCAGAAGGGCCTGCCGATGGTGAGCCGCGGCCAGCTCATCGAGCACGGAACGCGCGGCCCGGGGGTCCAAAGCACCTGCCTCGAGACAGGTTCTATACGCATCAAGACTGAGCGCGTAGACGTGGTGCGCCGCGAACTGGGAGTTCGGCAGCGGCTCTCCAGTCAGGGCACCCGCCAGCCGCAGGGCAGCAAGAATGTCCTTGACAGCCGTTTCTGCGTCACCGTCCTCGGCGGAGGCTCGGGCATGGGCATTCAAGAACTGCGCGCATCGAGCTAGCCTGCTTACGAGGGCGGCTTCCATTGCACGTGTGAGGGAAAAGCCGTGCGAGAGGTCAAGTGAAGCCACTGCACCAGCCTGTCGCGCCGTCTGCCAGATCTGTTCAATCAATCCCGGGTTCGCGGCGATGATATCCAGCAGCGACCGGCACTGCTCGGGTGTTAGGTGGGTATCAGCAAGGCTCATGAGGGAGATTCGGAGCTCAGGCTCAAGCCCCTCCCACACGCTGCGCATACGTTCCGCGAGTTCAACGTAGGACACGTTAGGTTCCGCGCCGGGCGGATCCATTTCAGTTTCCGCTGCCGTGTTACTCGGGGCGCGCTTTTCGACGGCCGCTCGCGCCTGAACAGGGACTCGCCCCTCGAGGCGCCTCACTGCATCAGGTTTCTCGATGTGCGCTGTTGCCGCATCTCGGGCCACCTGCGTGAAGACGGTGAGGCCCGTGAATCCGACCAGGATGATGGTGAGGCCAGCCCCGGCCCAGTATCCCAACGTACGTTTCACCGACATAGCGTCATCTCCCACAGCGGTGGCGGCGGTCCCCTTCCCACCGTAATCTAGAATAGCGAGGGATGTGCCGTAAATCGAGTCATAGCTTAAACGCGGCTGCCGGCCGCCCGGTTGACCTCGATAGTCTCCTTGTTCATCGCGCCTTCTCCCGCGCTTGGGCGGCCAGATGGCGTTCCGTAGCTTCTTCGATGTCGCGCAAGGCTGTTCGTATTTCAGCCACGGAAACTCGGGGACACGATATTCAATTCGGTACTGCCGCCAAGATGGCAGCGCCACAAGGACAACAGCCGGGAGGGCGGCGCGGCGGATTCCTTGCGGCATCTGCCGGGGAAGTAAACGTCAAGGCACCGGGAGGCTGACTCCCGCGGGCTTGTGACGCGGCCTATGAAGAGGATGCTGCCGGTGTGGTCGTCGCGGATCAGGAAGAGGAAGGGGTGGTCCGCGCGGAACACGGTGGGTTCCACCCCGATGCCCCCAAGCGAAACAAGAACCCCGGTGGCGGCAGCGGCCTCGGTGCCTTCCTCGTTGACGTCCACGTAGGCTTCATGGACCACGGCATCGATGTAGAGGTCCTTCCGCGCGCTCATCCTAGAGAAATCGCCCAGCCGCGAGCTGAAAGCCGCCGGCATGCCCATCTTGGCGAGGGTGTCGGCCAGGCTGAATTCGGATGTGATCTTGAAGCGCGGCAGGAAGACTACGGTTTCGCGTGGCCGTAGCGCCTTGAGCCAGAGGGCCAGGTTGTCCGGCGTCAGGGAGCGTTCGAAGGCGGACAACCCGCCGGCTTGGCGGGGAAGAAAGATGTACATGGACAGCCGCTCGCCCTTGTAGGGAAGTTGGACAGCCTGGAAATCCGCGTTCTCGAAGTAGGGGAATTCGCCGCCCTTGTTCATCATGGGGACGTTGAGCGGCATCCCGGGCGCAACGTAGAAGGGGGCGGTCCTGGTACGCTTCTTGTCGAATTGCTTCGCCCAATCGCCTTTGAAGTAGACGGCGTTGGTGAGCACGAGCCGTGTCGACGAGTCCAGTACTCCCGGCTTAAGGAGTTCCTTGATCTTGTTCTCCGTTTGTTCCTCGACCCAGGCGTTGATGGTTTGGCGCGCCTTGTCCGCGGCCCCGACAAAGTCCATATTTTCGAGGCGGGCGCCGTAGTTGCTCTTGACGGTGTTGATATACAAATCCAGGAACGGGTAGGCCTCCTGGGCCCAGAGGGCGTTGGCGATGTGAAGGCGATAGCCTTCCGCGCCGCTCGCGAGCATCTGCCGTATCAGGAGCCCAAATGCCCGGTGCAGCTTGTCCCTGCCCGGTGGGAAGTGCAGCACCGCCGTCATCTCCTTCGCGGTGTCGCCGTCCGCGCCGGCGTAGGTCATGGCGAGGGCCGTAGACAGGCTGAATGGCGAGAAGAAGAGATTGCCGCCCGTTTGGCTCAGCTCGCGGTAGAGGTCCAGAGCGAAGCTTGTGTTGCCCACGACGAGGGGTGACAGCTGGCCGGCCTCGGCCGCCCACGCCCCCAGCGCCGGACACGTGATAACCGCCAGTACCAATGTCGTTGCACATGCGCGTTTCATCGCTCAACTCCCGGGCGGGAACTGCCCCCACTGCGGCGAATGTCTCGAAGAAACACTCCGGCCGCCTCGTCCACGCGATAACGTCCATCCGGAACGCGACAACCACCCATCGGCCGTGGTCATTCATACCACGATGCCGCTGACTCACTTCTCTTCAGCATCTTCCAAATGAATGTCGTGGACGACGTGAGCTCCCGGCTCGATCTGAAGCGGCCCCTCAACATGCTGCGGCGCGCCCTGAGTAAGGTACACGGATAGAGAGGCCTCTCCGGCGGCAATGCTCTCAAACCGGTATGCACCGGAGGGATCGATCTCCTCTCGCCAATATACCTCCGTTCCGGCGCCGGTGCACACCTGCAGGCCTACACGACCCTCTGTAGCCGGCATTCTTGGAAGGAGATAGACGCGCCCTTCGAGACTGGCGGCCCCGGGGGAAAACGCCAAGTCAATATCGGTCGTCATGTCCGCCGCCACTTCAATGTCGGCGTGAATGGAGCGCTTGCCGACTTCAGCGTGGACTTGTGCATATCCCGGAGGCAAGTCATCTATCCGAAATAGCCCGTTGTCGTCAGTAACGGCCGAAGAAAGGTACGTGGGTTGTCGGAAAGCGCGGATATCCGGTGTTTCAAGGAAGCTCACTGAGCTTATCCGGATCCCGGGTATCGGCTGGCCGTTGTCCGTAAGCTGTCCGGCGACGGCCCCGGAGCCGGTGAGGACAATCCTAAGCGTCTCGCCCGCCACCGCATTACACCAGCCGTAACCTAGTCGGGGATGCCAGGCTACGAGTTCGACTGGGTACTCGGGGAGAAACGACAGCGTGATGATGCCCTCATCATCACTGCGAGCCAGCGCGGATTCTTCTCTATGACGTCCCTCATAAGGCACTGTATCCTGAAACACAAAGGCCCCCGCAACTGGTGCGCCTTTTTCGTCGCACACCGAACCTCGAACCGGGGCAGTGGGCTTCAACGGAACAGTCACGCTCACAACAGTGTCCTTGCCTGCGACATCCGATACGAGGACGGAGTTCACCGCATATCCCTCGGAGCGAATGAAGATGCGCCGCGCGGGAATAGCCGGTTTCAGGGTGAACCGCCCGTCAGGGGCGTTCATGTCTTTGAACCACCGGTTCATGGACGATGTGTAGGGTGTGTCCGCGGACTGGTGTAAGCCGAATTCCGTGATGGGTCTCCCGCTCCTGGCGTCAACGACGCGCCCTTCGATAGTCCCTCGCCGCACGAGCGCGAAATCGGCGTTTGACGAGCCACTGCTTACTTCGTCCAGACGCTCGGACAGATAGTCCTTGTGGCTGACATAGACCTTGTGCAGTCCCTCGCGCACGCCCACCAATTCGTACCGGCCATTCTCGTCAGTAATGGTTTTGGCCCCGTACATGAGCGTTACACTCGCGCCGGGAACAGGCCTACCTTCGGTATCAGTCACAAGTCCTTTGATTCCCGATGCGCGAAACTGGAGTTTGAGGTTGTCCCTGTGTTCACCCGGACTCAGCGACAGCGTCGCCACCGGAGTCGGATCGGAGAACACAAGTGAAAGGCTTCCCACGAAGAAATGCCACTTGTCTGTCCTCTCGTCCGTTTTTTGCACGCGCATCGGGGCGAGCAGCACATCATACTTGCCTGGAGACAGCCCAGCGACATGGAACCGCCCTTTCTCATCCGCTCGCAGGAAGCAGGGCCGCACCTCCTTGTCCACGTCGTGCCGCATTAGTCCTTTCGCCTCAGGAACCGGTTTTCCGGAAGGGTCCAGGACCACTCCTGCGATTGAGGCCCCCGGCGCCAGATGGAGTCGCAAGCCGGTGAGGCCGCCATCAGGAACCGTGAGCGGGCCAATCACCCTTGAAGCCAATGATCCCTTTGCCGCCTGAAGACAGGCCCTCGCGTCAGTCCTCAACTGAACAAAGAGAAAGCCCCCCTCGGCATTGGTCTCCTGTTTGCTCCAGTAGGTCTGGGCGCCTTCATCAGCATGAATCCATACCGTCGCGTGGGGCACGGGCCGACTATCCGGGCCCAAGACATGGCCTGAGACAGCATCCGCCAGGTCAAAGCAGATGTCTTTCCGCGCATAGTCGCCCCCTTCACGAACGCTAACGGAGACGGACACGCCACCGGGGATGGGACTCATCGATCGCCCCCCACTCAATGTCCGGGAGAACATCAAGTTTTGATCACAGCAGTCGATTACATAGTCTCCTTCGGCCAGCTCCTCGAATTGATAGTCGCCTTCGCTGTTGGTTCGCGTTTGCGGCCACTCGGTGTCCCCTCTATCGTTCCGAGTTTTCGGGCGAGCAACGACCGTGATATATGGCACGCCTTCCCCGCTATGCGAGGCATATACGCGGCCCGACACTGCCCCCCCTTGTCTTGTTTTCTGAACAGGTGTCGAAGCCGGTTCGGGGCTGCTGTCTGCCGACAGTCCAACGCTTGATGTCGAAAACGATTCCCGCGGCGGCTCCTCGGTAGAAACGGCCGTCGTTTCGCCTTCTGAAGGAGACGCCTCCGGCTTTGTCCAGAAAGCCCTTGACGCTCCCCAGAGGCCCAGCGACACAGCCGCCGCCACAACAATGCCCTTCCCGAGCCCGTTGCTCAGAAAGGAGATAGTGGGAACGCTCGCGCCCGCGGAGGCAGAAACATGCCCCGCAACAGCGCGCTCGCCGAGTGAGGCAACAAGCGTGCTGGGCGCGGCTTCCACCGCATTGGAGGTCAGCAAGGAGGCGAGCAGTGCGGACGACGCGACTATCCCGCGCTTTCTCAGAAACCGGCGGATTGCCTCTACGCCACGCTCGATGCGATGTTGAGCTGTCGAGCGAGCTACGCCGAGGTCCCGCGCCACCTGTTCCTGTGTTCGCCCCTCCAGAAATCGCTGCACTACGGGCGTGCGCAGTCGTTCGGGTAGGGCGGCTATGGCCTCATCCAGATGAGGCTTCACGTCGTCCCACACCGGCTCCACTGCAGCGCCTTGCTTCAGGGCATATCGCATCTCGCGCGCGCTGCGGCGCTTGTCGCCCCTAATCCGGTTGCGAGAGCGTAGAACTGCGACTCTGTGCAGCCAGCCTCCTAGCGAAGGCGCCACAACTGAGCGCTGCCGGGCCAGTTCCATGAAGCATTCCTGCGCCACATCTTCAGCGGCACCGGCGTTGCCGAGAACACGCCTGCACGTGGCGTACACCATTCCGGCGTGGCGCTGCACGAGTTCGGTGAACGCGTTGGCGTCTTGCCGCTCAATCCAAAGAGCCTGCATGGCTTGATCATTTGACGACATGAATGGCCTCGCTTGTCATGGGATACGGTTGAGGATTCTACTCCAATATCACCACCGGCGGAGAAAACGCCGAATCCGGGGGCAGGAAACATCCCATACCGTGACAGCTTCTCAGCGGCTTCGTCGCGCTGTTTATCACTCCATGCGGGGCATTCCTTATTGAGGAGTAATGTCTCTGTTGCCGCGATGGCCGTGCTTGGGCTCGGTGCATCGTGGCCCGGCAAGACACTGCGGGCAGTTCCAACCTCCCATAGCCTTCGCGGCGTGCTTTTGAGATCCTTGGGACAACTAACAGGATGAAAACACAGTCATGCGACGGCGCACGGGATCATATGCAATGATCTCCGCATAAAGGGCTTGTCGCAGCGGCTCATGCGCAGCGCTATCTACACATGAAGAAGAGAGAGAACGATCAGCAGCTCACGCGATAGAATCCATCCGGAACGCGACAACCACCCATCGGCCGTGGGCCTTGCGGAGTTCTATCGTGTTGCCGCTGGCGGCGAGATTGCCGATGTAGTCTCCGAACTTCGCGGTTGCTTTGCGTCCGGTTCGTTTCTCAACGGTAAAGCTTGTGATATTGGCTTTGGCGTTCTTCGCTCTTATTGAGGCTAAGTAAGGTGTGAAGGCACGCTTACATAGAGTAGAAGAGGTCATACAAGTAGATCTTGAGATCGTGGCGTCGGATCGCTCCTTCAACAGGTTCCAGATCGACAACGATAGGCGCCTGTGTTGCCCTGTTCCCATCGAGAGGTATCTGAAACCAGACGTACGCGGTGCCGGCGGGCACATCCTTGAGGTAATAGCAGTGATGGTTGAATTCTTTGAAGGTCAGCGTGATGTCCTGAAACGGGCCCTCTCGTCCGTCCTCGCACGGAAAGTGCTCATGGAATGCGCTGTGCGCCGAAACCTTTGTTTTGCACCAGTCGTGTAGCGTCTTGATGTGGTGGCCTGTCCCTACTATCGGATTATCGAGGCTCGCGCCGGGCAATCCCTCGAAGAAGTCTGGAATTGCTTCACCTGAGGCCGTGTAAATGGATAGCGCCATTCGGAACGTATCGTATTTCTCCAGATTGAACTCCGGGCGCTTTTTCATGCTTGCGCCGAAAGCTACCGTGCCTACAATGTAGTTCGAGTCCTTGAGCAGGCCCTCTTTCCGTATCAATTCTCGCAATCCCGACTCCTCGACTACATCGGCTGTTGCGTGTTCATCGAGCGGGCTATGCGGTTCACGCAACATGGCTTCGTTGAGTGACCCATATTCTTTTGGCAGGCCATGAACGCCGCATCCCAGTGGAATGAGACTCAGGACACTTGAGATGACAGGTGCGAGGTGTCTGTACATGAACCGCATCGCTTCTTCTCCCCGTTAGATCACGCCTCAACAGCCTGCGCCCTGCCGTCAGGCTGGAGGTCTACATGACAAGGGAAGCGGCCCCTGCCGCGCATCCCCCCATCCACCATATTCTAGCATAAAGGGCGGTCTAGCGCTCCGCCCCTAATCTCTGAACGGCGGCCAACAACATGCCATAGTCGGGCCCGAGATTGGCGGCCAGCTCACGCGCAACGCAGCGGTCTTCCACCACCTCTGCGAGTACACACTCGGCTTGAAGAAGGGGCAGATCCTTGGCGAGAGACATGGCCTTAGAGAAAGTCCTGAGCATCTCGATGCCGCCAAACTCGACCAGGCCTGTTTTGCCACGCACCACCACGTTGCCATGGCGAAGGCTTTGCTCCAGAGACTGTAACAACGTCTCAGCCTTTTGCGATGCGGTGCGCTGCCGCCTTGTACGCGTTAGCTGACCGGTCTCGTAATCATAGTTTATCGGGAAGACCTTCCGGAGCTGTCTCTCACCGTTGTACGTGATGTAGGCCGTGATTTCGCCGCCAGGGTCGACAATGCTGTCAAGGAAGTCTTGGCTCTTGAGAAACGCAATTACGGCCTGACGGGCTCGCGCCGGGCCTGCCTCAGCTACGAAACTCGGATAGAGCCGGAACATTACATAGCGCGCGAGTTGCTCCCATTCCTGAAACTGGCCTGATGCCGGCAATTCAGGGATAGGCCCGAAATCGGCAGGAGGCACCGGTGGAACTCGACGCACGGGTACATCGTTCACGAGAATCTCGGTGATGCCATCCTGGTTGACGTCTGCCTTCACCTCGTAAGGGGAAGGAATCAGGCGGCCGCGGTAGATGAACAGTCCTTTGGTGATGCCGTTGCGCGGGGCCTTCGGCTGAAACTCCGACAGTGCGTACTTCTGACGGATGTCGCTTTCTCCAAGCGTGCAGTCATATACGGACTTCAATTCAACCGAGGTGACGTGAACCGCGTTGTCCTTCTCGTTGCACACCAATCTGCCGCCTGTGCTCGCAACGAAGTCCAGCCAGAAATGGACAGGGCGATAGTCGTCCGGTCGCCAAACGCTGACATACGTACGGCATGACCTGTCGAAGACAATGGGCTTCCCCAGTCTTTCAGCAAGCGTCTCAAGGAGCTGCTCTGTGGGTACGCAACGGGCTTCGACATTGACTGTGCCGTCTTGCCCCTCCGTTATCTCAAGGTGTCCGAGCGGGAGTCCGGACAATTCGCTCTGGCCCTGGGCGGCTGCATGCGCGGGTGTGCTCGATGACGCTGCCTCTTCTTGGCGTGGCTGCGCCGTTTGCCACCAGGTGCTCCACGCACTGTATAGGTGGCCGAAGTTCCTGCCTGTAAGATCCCGTAGCGCCTCGGCCACGGTATCGCGAAATCCCTGGTCGTTAGGCGGCAATACTGTGGCTGGGTCGAGAGCGGCGATGAGCGGCGGGATTGCGCGCTTGTCGTTCAGCGCACCCAGCGCCCGAGCCGCCTCCCTACGGACGCGGTAATCCGCGTCGGCCAATCGGCCCGCCAATGGCTCGACAGCGCGTACGTCGCCTATGCGCCACAACGCGTCGACCGCGGCATGTCGCACGCCAAAGCGTTCGTCCTCAAGCGCGGCGACAACGTCCTCATAGCCGCCCTCGCCCAATTCGCCCAAGCGATGGAGCGCCCGAGCGCACATGTGCCCGTCCTCATCATGCAGCGCTTCCACGAGCAGGTTTTTTTCCGCGCATCCCTGGAGCCTTCTTACCGCAGCGAAGATGTCGAAGGGATCACAGGGCGGCTCTTCCTCCTCAAGAAGATTCTGCAAGGGCGGCAGCGCTCGTGGATCGTCCAACTTGGTAAGGGCTCTGGCGACACGCCATCGGACGGATGAGTCCTCGCTTTCCAGATCATCGAGAATCGCATCAAAGACGCCGGGATCTCCGATTTGCACAAGGGCTTGGATGACGTCTTGACGGTACTCCGACTCGAGCATTGCGCGGAGCGGATCGAGCGCTCTTGCATCGCCAATACGCCCCAGCGCTACAACGGCTGAGCGGACTACGCCTGATTCACGATCCTCCAACGCAGCAAGCAGGGGCGTTACGGCGCGGGCCCCGCCGACACTCCCCAGCGACCTTGCCGCCAGCGCCCGCACGGTGGAAGACTCGTCATGGAGTGCGGCGAGCAAAGGTTCAACGGCCGCCTCATCACGTGTGCGTCCCAAGGCATGCGCCGCGGCGGCCCTGACCACTTTGGAGTCATCGTTGAGGGCGTGCAAGAACGCAGGCAGGATGCGCGGATCCTCCGCCGGATCGATCACGTTACGTCCTATCAACATACGCAGCATAACGATTGCCGTGAAACGGATATCGGGATCGGCATCGTCGGCGGCTGCCTCAAGGAGGGGCTCCGTGGCGGCAGATCCGATCGCTCGTATCGCCATGTCTCCCGCCACCCGGTTGGCGTCCTCCATGTTGGCCTTTAGCAATGGCCGTACGGCACGCGGGTCGCCCAGCCTAGCAAGCGTCTCGCACAGGCACCGGCGACTCAGCGTGTCGTTTCTGTTGTCCTCCAGAACGGCGATTACAGGGGGCACGCCACGCCTGTCGCCGATCTTGCCCAAGGCCGTGCATGCCGAGAGCCGGACGCCCCATTCGTCCTGTTCACAGGCGCGGATCAGTGCGGGGACGGCGGGCAAGGCTGCTTCGCCCATATTCCCCAGCGCCTGGGCGGCGCGCTGCCGCTCTTCTTCTTCCCCTTTGGCCAGCCGCTTAAGCTCTTGGCGCACTTCCGGAGCCATAGGCTCCCGCGAGCATGAGAACAAGAGGGCCGCGCAGGCAAGAAGCATTGGCAAGCAGAAGGCCGGGCTGTTGCGCATCAGTCGATCTCCCTCGGTATTCCTTTGCCCCAGGCCAACCTGAGGCCGCCAACTGGACCTGCCCGCGCACGGTCCGTTGACCCCCACATCTAGTTTACGCCCCGGCTCGAATGCGGTCAAGGGTTGATGAAAGGAGTGAGGCCGTGGGCACAAGGGCGGCCAGAGCGCAGCTATGTCATCACCCCTCCGGCTGCCATTCGACGCGGCCGTCGAGAAATAGGACGTTACGGCCGTCGGGATGGTTGCCGGGCTTATCGAACATGACGATGGTGTCGCCTGGGAGATCCCAGCGAAGGCCCGAGATGTAGATGTAGTCCGAGGCGGCATCGATCTCGTCGGGCGGCATCGTCCTGCGGTCCATGCCGCTGAAGGGGCCTGCGTTCGACGTGCTCGGGCAGGCGAGCGTTCGGAGGTCGTCGAGGTAATTGGGATACAACTCGGACAGGCGGGCGGGAAGGGCGTTGTCGTGATCTTGGGCATACATCTTGAGTACGAGGCCCATTTCTTTGAGATTGCCCTGACAGATGGTCTTCCGCGCTTCCGTCTTACCGTGCACAAAGAAGCAGCCGGTGAGAAGTGAGAGCAGGACAACGGCCGATGCGAGTCTTCGTGGCTGAAGGTCGTTCATGAGGCTCTCCTCCGATCACGATAGGCAGACTGATTATAACATTGTCCCTTGGAGGCCAAGAGGATCTCGGCGGATTGGAATCCGCCGTACCGTTTCCGGTGGGACTGCAAGCTTCGGACAGGATTGACATGATTGACAAGAGGGAATGCGAGAACCGCGCGAAGAGGAGGCGCAGGCAACTCGGCGGTGCGGGAAACTCGGGGAAACTCGGGGACACGACACTTAATTCGGTACTGCCGCCAAGATGGCGGCGGCACAAGGACAACGGCCGGGAGGTGGCGCTGCGTTCCGGCGGATTACAATCCGCCCTACTGAGTCGGTACCATCACCGTCCCTGGCTGTGGTAGACTTCCCTCTACGATGTGGGCGCGTGTCTGGGAAGAATCCTCGATTGCAATGAAGCAATTTCTCCTTTATCTGCTTGTTCTGGGCCTTTGCGCGAATGCGAACGCTCTCGAGGCCGGGGCGGCGAAGGTGGACATCACGCCTCCCGTGGGAACGCCTCTGGATGGCGATTTCGGCCGCCTGGGGCGCGGCGCGGATGCGGTTCACGACGCGATCTGGGCCCGTTGCCTGTATCTCGATGACGGCCAAACGAAGGTGTTCCTTGTCTCGCTGGATTTGTGGGCCATCCCCCCCGCGTTGCGCTCGCGGGTGCTGGAACTCGTGTCGCGTCAGACGCAGGGCGTCCACGTCATCCTTACCGCCACGCACACGCTTAACGGCCCCGGAGGCATGTCCCGCCGCCTGGCATTTCGTGCTTTCTCGGGGCGTTTCGTGCCGGAGGTCCTCGAGAAAACGGCGCAAGGGGTCGCGGAAGCGATGCGCAACGCGCATGAGAAGCGGACGCGCGCGGCCATCGGCTACGGCACCGGCACACAGCAGGTGTTGTCCAGAAACGCGTTCAGTACGGGGGGGGGCATCGACCCGCAGATTGGGGTGGTGCGCGTGAATGACTCGGACGGGAACGCCCTCGCCATCCTCGCGAACTTCGCGGCCCAGCCCGCCACGGTTCCCAAGGGTGAGGAGTTCACCTTCTCGGCGGATTATCCGGGCTATTTCTGCGATCACGTGGAGAAGCTGGCGAATCCCGGTTGCGTCGCGCTGTTTATGAACGGCGGGGCGGCCGATCAGGATGCGGCGGATCCGGAGGATAAGGTGGGATGGGCGCGTACGGAGTCCATCGGCCAATTGCTCGCCGTGCGGGTGAAAGAGATTGCGAATGATATCACGTGCGGCGAACCGACGCTGCACGTGGGCGCGGCGAGCGTGCAGCTCCCCCCCACGCTCGCGTCGAATGCTCTTGCGAGCACGGCCCCCGTGCAAACGCTCGAGATCGGCGACCTCGCGATAGCCTTCTTTCCGGGCGGGCCTTGGGCCGAGACTGCCCTCGAACTCCGCAAACGGGCGCTGGCGATGGGCTATGCCGCGCAGTTCAGCGTGGGCTATGCCAACGGCCGCCTGATGGATTTCGCGCCCCGAGGGGCGTACACGGTTGACACGTGGCCGCGCTCGATGTCTTTCTTCGGGCCGGGCATCGAGGACTGGTTCTATACGCAATTCGCAACGCTCTTCACGCTCGGGAGGCCGGAGGCCGAGCGCGAGTATCCCGAAGCCGAATCGCTGGAGGTCGCTGGAGGCACTCTGGCCTGGCTGCGGGGCACATCGTATGAAGTAGGCCGGGCACGCGGGGCGTTGTGCGCGGAAACGATTCAGGACGCTTTCAAGAGTGGAGTGGCTGAACCGGTGGCGTTCGGGGAACTCGCGCCGCCGGAGGCTTGGTGGCGCCGTGTGCCCCCGTTCATCGATGTCAGTCCGCTGGCCTTGCCTTATATGGGCATACTCGCGCGGCCGATACTCGCCGATGCATCGGCGAGCGTCCAGGAGGAGGTCGAGGGCCTGGCGGATGGCGCGGGGATAGCGTTTGACGCGGCGTGGCTGCTTCAGTGCGGCGGGAACTTCGCGCGAGGCGAGGCCGAAGACGCCTCCACTCCCGCGGGGGTCTTGCTCGCCGTGGCAGGTGATCGGGCAGGCGCCGATGACGTGCTCGTCGGCATGAATTGGGACGGCGGCCCCGGGGCGCGCCCCATGGTCTTCACCGTGCGCCCGAGGCAGGGACACCGGTCTATGTACGTCGGTACGCCCTGGCAAGTGGGGATCCAATCGGGCATGAATGACGCGGGCCTTGTCGTCTGCGCGGAGCGATTGGAGAGTACGTCCGCGGCGCTGGCCTTGCGGGACGCGCTGCAAGAGGACACGACGATAGAGCAGGTCAAGGCTCGGTTGGCCGCCCTCGGGAGCACGGCGGCGTACCGCGTGTTGCTGGCGCAGGCTTCGCTGCCGGGGACGTGCATTGTCTCGTCAGGAGAACCGGCCAAGGAGAAACACCCGGAGAATGGGATGCTGGTGGGCGGTGAGGACGCCGCAGGCTCCCACGCGGATATCAGCAAGGCTCGTTGCGAGCAGTTACGAGCGCGTTTCGAGAGCGAGCGTATCATCGGCTTGGCGGAGATCCAGGAGGCCATCCAGGATGAGGGGACGGCCGCTCTGCCGGGCGCGGCGGTCTTCAACGCATCGACCCAGTGCAGTGTCGTGTTCGAGCCGAAGGCCCGCCGCCTTTGGATCGCTTATCGAGATGAGAGCGGCAGGCCGGGCGAGTACACCAAGGTCGAAATGACGGGGTCCAGCCAATGACAGACGCTGTACGCTCCTACGGAGGCAGGAAGAACCTCGGGGCGCGAGGTGTCCGTCGCCGGCGGGGCCGCCTTAGGTGGGGTATTCTGGCAATCCTGTTTGCCGCCTTTCTCGGGGGATGTTGGCTCACACGGGACACGTATCCGTCCGCCCGGCTCTTGCCTGCGGACCAGCAGTATTTGGTTCGCGTAACCGACCTGGCGGGGCAATGGCGCGAGCCTGATGCATTGCCCTTTGGGGGAATGCTGCCGGCCGGCGCCGACTTCGTGGCGGGGCCGGAGCGTGTCATCGAGCAACTTGGTTTGCCGCAGTGGAACCTGAACAATCTCATCGGGCGGCATGCGTATTTCACCGGAAATGACCTCAAAACGTTAAGAGATGCCTTATTCGTGACGAAAATGACGCGAACAGGCGTGTTGATCGAGCGTTTTCGCCGGTTGGGCCCGAACGTCACGCACGACGCCGCCGGCGGCCTCGACCTCCACAAGGCACAGCAGGCGGGCCTGTATTACGCCGTGCGGGGGCGCGTTCTGGTGGCCAGCGCGTCACGGGACGCCTTGATCAAGTCCCTTACCACCCCGGATGACGCTTGCGTCGGGGAAGAGGCTCTGGCTCGCGCCTTTCCGGAGTCGGGCGCCGGCGATGCCTTGGGCAAAGTGCAATTCGCGGAAGGGTTTCCGCTGGATGGGGCCTTGTCGTCGGTGCGGTTCGCCTTGCGGATGGACGGGCAGGAGGCCCGGCTGAAGTGCCGCGCAACGCTGCATCCTCGATGGGCTGAACGGCTAAACGGCCTGCTGGCCGGGGCCACGCCGCAGGAATTGCTCGAGCCGCTGCCCGGCGTGTTGCGCGTTTCAGCCAATACCGGCAAACACGTCCGGGAGGTCTGGACATGCCTCGGGGCGGCATTCGTGAGCGAGTTGTTCAGCGAGAAGCAATGGAGTGCCTGGGAGTCCGGGGAAGAGGTCGGCCTTAGCCAGTCGCTTACGCGACTTGTGGGCAAACTCGGCCCGGGCTTGCGCTTAAGCTGGTGTGGCGTGGACCTCAACGAGATGGCGCCCGTCCCGGAGATCGTCTGCACGGTGGACGCGAGCGGAGTGGACCTCGATACGGCCTTCGA
The DNA here is from genome assembly GCA_963674865.2 of Candidatus Hydrogenedentota bacterium. Taxonomy (GTDB): domain Bacteria; phylum Hydrogenedentota; class Hydrogenedentia; order Hydrogenedentales; family SLHB01. The sequence goes on along the minus strand of CAXXYE010000007.1, from coordinate 282,445 downwards.
GACGCTGGCGGGCGGCACGGGCGATGGCGCAGTCGTTTATGACGCTGAGAAACGCGTGCTGCACATGCCGACAGTGGGCGGGCCTTCAGTGGAGCCGACCGCGGTGCGATGCGGCGCGGGGCTGCTGCTCAGTTCGAGTCGCCAGGTCGCTGAGCGCACCTTGGCCGACGGGCCGGCGGCGCGGGCGCTGCCCGAACCGGGCAATCTCTACGTGCAAGTCGACGTGGAGGGGTGCTTGGAGAAGGTTGTGGCGGCAGGCCGCCTGCTGGCCGAAAATCACCTGCTCAGAGGACATACACCGGAGTCCTTTGAGCGACAGGCCGAAGCGTGGCAGGAGCGAACGGCGAAGATGAAGGATGTTTCAGCGCTTTTCTCGCATGAACAGGGCGAGATAGTGGCTGAATTCGTAGCACACCTTGTCGAAGAATGAGAGATTCCGTCTAATGTCTGGGCAATGTGTGACACAAAGGCGAAGGCCCGCCGCAGGAGGCCGCCTCATCCGATGGGCGGGGGTAGTGGCCGTGGCGGCTGTCGTGGTCGGATGCTGGGGATGCGCCTCAACCGGCCACTCTTCGGGGGGCATCAAGGACGTGGAGGTGGGCGGCGAGATCCACATGCGCGCGAGGCATTACAGCCGGTGATGCCCGCCGGTGGCCGAGCCGGTGAGTGCAGCGCACCTCATAGGCAAGAGCAGCAGGCATGGATAAAGGGGTCGATGGACGCGACACCGTTCATACGGGACATCATCCTGAAGCGGGACAAGATCCCTTCGTTTGAGGAGTATCCGTTCTCCTTGAGGGTGGTGCGCCGACTCGACACTCTGGCACTCCATCCCGCCGTGACGTTCATCATCGGCGAGAACGGGTCCGGCAAGTCTACCTTACTGGAGGCCATTGCAGCGGCCGCCGGCTTCAACCCAGAGGGCGGGGGGAGGAACTTCGCCTTCAGCACCCGGGCCTCGCACTCGGCCTTGCACGAGTATCTTCGGCTGTCACGGTCGGCTCGGCGCCCTAGAGACGGCTATTTCCTTCGGGCGGAGAGTTTTTTCAACGTGGCCACCGAGATCGAGAGACTCGATAGGGAACAGGGCGGAGGTCCGAAAATCATCGAGTCCTACGGCGGGGTATCGCTGCACGAGCAGTCACATGGAGAGTCTTTCCTGTCCCTCATGACGCAGCGGTTCGGCGGGCAGGGCCTCTACATTCTGGACGAGCCGGAGGCCGCTTTGTCTCCGAGTCGACAGATGGCCGTTCTTGCAAGGATACACCAGCTCGTCCGTGCGGAATCCCAGTTCATCATCGCCACACACTCCCCCATCATCATGGCCTACCCGGAAGCGGCGATCCATGCGATTGCCGAAGAAGGCATCACACAGGTTGCCTACACGGATACCGAGCACTACCGCGACATGAAACACTTCCTCAATAAGCACGAGCAGATGGTCCGAGAACTGATGGCGGAGTAGAGCCTCTTCTCCCGTTTCACGGGATGCATTGTGCTACTATTCAGTCTCTCGCGAGACTTGCTGGGCTTTGGGGCAGTGTGATGGGCGGCAGGTTGTTCACGTCCCCGGGGGAGACGACTCGCTGGGGAAGCGAAAAGGTTGCCAACCGGAAAGGAGCGAACATGGACACCAAGGGGCTCGCGATGTATACCGACCACGTCTACCAGGCGACAGCGGGTTTGATGAGGCTGGTTCCAGAGGACAAGCTAGGTTGGCGTCCTTCGGACGCGAATAATTGGATGACCACGGGCCAGTTGCTCGCCCATCTTACGAACGCGACGGGAGTCTGTATGAACGGGTTCATCACGGGCCAGTGGCCTGAGATGCCGGGGGAAGAGATGCTTCCGCAAACGGAGAAGATGCCGTCGGTGAGCAGTGTGGCGGAAGCGCTTGAGAAGCTGGATGAGGATCGCTCGCTTACGGCAAACCTCCTCGCGGAACTGTCCGAGGATGATTTTCGCGGCCGGATGGTGCCGGCTCCCTGGAATCCGACGCCCCTCCCCCTCTGGGCCCAGCTTCTCCAGATGGTTGAACACCAAATCAATCACAAGGCCATGCTTTTCGCCTATTTGAAGCTTCTGGGCATCGAGGTTAATACCGGACACCTTTACGGGATGGGCTAGTCTGCGTTTCCGGCGGAAACGAGTTGCATCATCGCGGAAGGAGGGACAGCCGTCATGACCGCTGAGCGCCGCAGTCTGCATTATGCTTGGATCGTGCTTGTCATGGGCACGCTGGTCGTGTTCGGCTCGCTTGGGTTGGCACGGTTCGCGTATAGCGTGCTGCTTCCCGCGATGCAGACGTCCCTGGAGATGGACAACACGCAGGCGGGGGCACTGGCGACGGCGAATCTGGTAGGTTATCTGGCCCTGTCCGTCATCGGCGGGGCCCTGGCCTCACGCTACGGCCCGCGGGCGGTCATCACGGCCGGGCTGGGATTGGCCGGGGGCGCCATGATCCTGACGGCACTTGCCAACAGCTTCGCGTCGGTGGCGGTATGGCGCGCGCTGGCCGGCGTCGGCAGCGGGGCGAGCAATGTGCCCGTGATGGGGCTGATGGCGGCTTGGTTCGCGCCGAAGCGGCGCGGACTGGCGGCGGGAATCGCCGTGGCGGGCTCGTCGGTGGCCATTATCTTCGTAGGCCCTATCGTGCCGCGGGTGCTGTCGGCCTACGGCGACGGCGGGTGGCGCATGTGCTGGGGCGCGTTCGGCGTGGTGACGCTGCTACTGGCCGCGGCGGGCCTGCTGCTGCTCCGCAACCGGCCTTCGGATGTGGGGCTGTCACCTCTCGGCTCGGGCTCAGATGAGCCTCAGCCCGCCCGGAAGGGCACGTCGCTCAAGTGGGGAAGCGTCTATCGCTCGTTCGCCGTCTGGCACCTGGGCCTTGTTTACGTCGCCTTCGGCTTCTCGTATATCATTTACATGACGTTCTTTGTGAAGGCCCTCATGGCCGACGGCGGGTACACGCAGCAGGCGGCGGGCGGCTTGTTCATGACGATGGGCTGGTTCAGCCTGGTTTGCGGCCTTATTTGGGGAACGATCTCGGATGTCATCGGGCGAAAACGCGCCCTGATCATCGTATATGTGATCCACACCATGGCGTTCGCTCTTTTTGCCCTGTGGCCGACCTCCGCCGGGTATACCATCTCCGCCGTCCTCTTCGGGCTTACGGCATGGAGCATTCCCGCCATCATGGCGGCCACATGCGGAGACGTGCTTGGCTCGCGGCTCGCGCCGGCGGGTCTCGGCTTCATCACGCTCTTCTTCGGCATCGGACAAGCCGCCGGCCCGAGCGTCGCCGGGGCATTGGCGGACGCCTTCGGGTCCCTGTCGCCGGCGTTCCTACTCGCGGCCGGCGTGGCGTTCTTGGGCGCTATCGGCGCATCGCTGCTTCGCAAGGGCATGTAGGGCAATACGGAGTCTTTTCAGACAGGATTAACAGAATTGATTCCGAAAATCCCACTGGCCTTCGGAATGCCATATCTTCTCACCGGGTACAAGTGTCTGAGCGTTTGTCCTTGCGCCTCTCCGGAAGAAACTTGCACGACATCGCGTCTAGGCCCCTGGAAGTCCGTCGGGAAGGTTGCCTATACTCTGGCCAATGAAAGCACTTCTCAGGCGTGCATCTATAGGACACATTGCCGGCCGGGTCGCAGCAGCACCTCTGTGTGTGTTGTTCTGCGCGGGGTTCTTGGCCGATATTGCGTCCGGTGCGGAAGGGAACGCTGCCGTTGACATCACGGGCACGGGTGTTCCTCGCAAGACAGCCCCGGCATCGCAAGCACAGACTATCCCGATGCAGAAGGGCGTGGAATACATCGATGAGCGCGGGGTGTCCACGCTTACGAACCAGCACGACCTCTACGGCAACCTGCCGGGGTACACGGCAGTCGAGATCGAATATGATCCGATTGTCGTGCCGGGGCGCCTGAAGAAGACGAATGCGACAAGCTACTCTTCGGCCGATATCGAGCACCTGGTGCAGCGATACGCCCGGCGCTACGGACTGGCCCCTAGTCTCATCCTGGCGGTGATCCGGGCGGAGAGCAACTTCGATCCTTACGCGGTGTCGCCGAAAGGGGCGCGGGGCCTGATGCAATTGATGCCGGGGACGGCGGCGGCTATGCACGTGGGCGATCCATTCGACCCGGCCCAGAATATCGCCGGGGGCACGCAGTATCTCGCGAGGATGCTGCGTCTGTTCCACAACAACCTCGACTTGGCGCTGGCGGCGTATAACGCGGGGCCGGAGACGGTGAAGAAGTACAAGGGCGTGCCGCCCTTTCCGGAGACGCGGCAATATATCCGAAATGTGCAGGCATTCCGCGCACGGTTCGAGCGGGAAGGGGTAACGCCCAAGCTGTTAGCCGGCGCCAAACGGCCAGGCTCGAGCTATGTGCCGGGCGCGGAGGGAGCGCGTTACATTATCCGTTTTCACAGCGGGCTGACGCAGCCGGCCGATCAGGTCGTGGAGAAGTCGCCCTATTACTATGTTGTCTTCCAGGATCGCACGTATAGCGTGCGTATGAATCTGGTGAAAGAGATCGTCAAGTCCGGCTGACGCGGGGAGCACTACGAAGGGAGGTATTCGTCCGTGGCATATCAAGGGGTTCTCGAAGATATTCGCAAGGCGGTGGCGATGGGGCGGCCGGCCAACATGCCGGTGTTCTGTTGCAGCGAGGAGATGGACGTACGCGTGTGCGGAAGCCGGTACGATCGGTACAACTCTGACGCGCATGAGATGGCGCGTGTCCAGATTGAGGCGGTCGAGCGATTCGACTATGACTGGGCGTGGCTCCAGGTGGATGACTGCCTCGAGTTCGAGCCGCTGGGCGTGGGCGTCAAGGGCGGTGGGGATATTCTGCCGGCTACGTGCGATTACCTCCCCCCCACGGACGAGGCCCTGGCGCGGCTCCGCGAACACGGCTATCGCGTGGAGGGTCGGATGGCCGTGCTGCTGGACGCTATCAGCGAGGTGAAGAGCCATTTCGGCGACAAGGTTTGCGTGACGGGCCGGACGGCCGCGCCGTTCAGTTCGCTGGCGCTGGCCTTCGGTATCAGCGAGGTGATGATGCTTCTCTACGACAGGCCCGAGTTCGTCGCGGAAGCCAGCACGTTCTTTGAGGAGTACCAGACTCGGTTCGGACTCGATCAGCTCGCGGCGGGGGCCGACGCCCTATGGTACGGCGACTGCAATGCGTCGGGGCACCTCATCAGTCCCGACAACTACAAGGCTTTCGCCATGGAGCCCGCCCGGCGGGTGTCGGACGCCTATAAAGAGGCCGGGGGCATCGTGATCTATCATGCCAGCGAGGAACTCCCCGCGATGCTCGATCTGCAAGCGGCGATGGGGCTGTCGATACTGAGTGTGGGGCCCGGCTTGGCCATCGAGGAGGCGCGGGAGGTAGCCGCGGGGCGCGTCTGCCTCTGCGGAAATGTCGATCCCCTGGCTGTGCTGTACCGGGGCACGCCGGACGATGTCCGTAGCGAGGTTGAGCGAGTCATCACAAACGTCAGCCTGCACGGCGGCCACGTAATGAATTCCGGCGAAATGGTTCCCCGCGACACACCGGAGGAGAACATGGACACCTTCGTTCGGGCCACGCGCGAGGCGTGGGCACGGGCGTGCGGCGAAGGCGGGGCCTGAAGCCACTTCGACGTAAAGATTGAAGGATTTCACAGGAGGAGATACCGCTATGGCCTCGGTAGTCGTCGCTTTGCTCCAAATGTTCCCAGACACGGATAACCAATCGGCCAATATGGAAAAGGCCGTGGCGTTTTGCCGGCGCGCGGCGGCGATGGGCACCGATATCGCGCTGATGCCGGAGATGTGGAATGTCGGCTACACGAAGTTTGAGGGCGATGCGCCGGAGACGAGGACAGCCTGGCAATCGCAGGCGGTTCCGCGCGATGGAGAATACGTGAAGCGTTTTGCGGCGCTGGCCAAGGAACTCGATATGGCCATCGCCGTCACGTATCTCGAGAAATGGGACGGCATGCCGCGGAATTCGGTGAGCCTCATCGATCGCCACGGGGTCATGCTCATGACGTACGCGAAGGTACACACGTGCGATTTCGGGACGATGGAGGCGTCGTGCACGCCTGGGGATGATTTCTACGTCGCGGAACTCGATACGGCAGCGGGGCCGTTGCAGGTAGGGGCGATGATCTGCTACGACCGCGAGGCGCCGGAGAGTGCGCGTATCCTCATGTTGAAGGGTGCGGAACTTGTCCTGACGCCGAATGCGTGCGGTTTGGATCAATTGCGGCTCGATCAGTTCAAGACGCGCGCCTTCGAGAATGCGGTCGCGGTGGCCATGACGAACTATCCCGCGCCGAAGAATAACGGGCACAGCGCGGCCTTCGACGCGCGCGGGGCGCTCGTGGTCGAGGCGGGTGAGGCGGAGGGCATCTACCTGGCAACCTTCGACCTCGACAAGATCCGCGAGCATCGCAGCAAGACGATCTGGGGAAACGCGTACCGGCGGCCGCATCGGTATGGGGCGCTTGTGGAGGCCGGCAAGATGCCGGTGTTCGAGCGCAAGAACGGATTCGGCGAGCCGTTCAAGGCGGAGGAGCGCTGAGGGGCGTTCGGGTGGATTATGCCGCCCCTGACGGGGCTGGGTACTGGGGGTGGCGGCCTCGTCCCCGGGCTTACGCCCGGGGCTAATGCATGCCGCCCGCCACGGCGGGCTGATGGATGCGGGGCCGGGGGCGGCCAATCAAGCTGAAGCTTGAACTCCAAACACGCCGCGGGCGCGGACAGACTGCTCGAGTACCACCGCGGCGGTTTGACGGCCGGCAAGATGCAGGCACCACAACCGGGCGGACACGCGCAAAGGGGGCGTCAAGCAAGCTAAAGCTTGAACTCCAAACACACCACGGGCGCGGACAGGCTGCCCAATAGACAACCGCGGCGGCTTGACGACAGGCAAGATGCCGGTGCCACAACCGGGCGGACATGCGCAAAGGGAGCGTCAAGCAAGCCAAAGCTTGAACTCCAAACACGGCACGGGCGCGGACAGGCTGCTCAATGCATAACCGCGGCGGCTTGACGGCCGGCAAGATGCAGGCACCACAACCGGGCGGACACGCGCAAAGGGGGCGTCAATCAAGCTAAAGCTTGAACTCCAAACACGCCGCGGGCGCGGAGAGGCTGCTCAATGCATAACCGCGGCGACGGCTTGACGGCCGGCAAGATGCCGGTGTTCGAGCGCGAGAACGGATTCGGCGAGCGTTTCAAGGCAGCGGAGCGCTGAGGGGCGATTATGCCGCCCGCCACGGCGGGCTGATGGATGTTGGGCAGAGGGCGCCGAGCAAGCTGAAGCTTGAACTCCAAACACGGCGCGGGCGCGCAGTCTAGTCTCTGCCAAATAGGACGAGGGAACGCAACGGCCTCCCCAACATCGTGAATCGCCGCCGTATTCTTTGCTTTGGCGACGCGAGCGCTTGTCCGGTACCGGAAAGGGAGGAGGCGGCGCGGGGTGGGTTGCGGCGCCCGCGCCGCCTTGGGGCTCTATGGGACGGGACTGAGCGATGAACGTCTAGTGGTGTGACTCACGCTGGTGGCGTCTTATTCTTGCCGCGAAAAGCAGGGACAGACACGTCTTCGCTTCGCTTGTGTCAGTCCCGGTTTTTCGCTCATTTTTGGCGCTTTTTCATCTGCAGATAAGCAACGTCAATTATGAGTCAGAACACTGATGTCCGGCCTGAAGACACTTGCAAGTCTTTCTGTGTGAATCCTCAACGCTCTCGGCCTCCTGTATTCGATGGCTTTCCGCCCACCCGCCTGGTCCTCAGGGCGGATCCAGTTGGAGCACGAGTGGGTCGGCCGTCGGCCCGGTAGCGCCGCCGGGCGCGACGAGCACGGCCGTGATGTAGTTCAGGCCTCCATCGGGCGCATCGGACTGGGTCAAGGTGACGGGCAGATCCACGTAGCCTCCCCCGCCAATGACGCCGCTGTATTCGGTTACGTTGATGGCGGTGTTCGCCTCGTAGGGATCGAGGTCATAGCCGCCGCCAGGCACGCCGTCGACGTATAGCGCGCCTTCGACAACAAGCAGGGACACGTCATAGCCTACCGGTCCGGCCACACGCACGGTCTGACCTGCGTTCGTGGTCGTTGCCGGGACTGCGATGCCGAGCACTTCGACGGATGGCTTGGGCGGCAGCCCCGCCATAAGCAGTACTTCGGAGCCGGTGTCGCTCCCAACAATACGGTAGGGATAACCGACAAGGGCGGTCCCATCGTCGAAATGGACGGTTACGGTAGCGCCGGTCATTTCGAGTCCTGAAATGCTGCCCGAATCGTTGGGTCCGGGCGGCGTCGCGCCGCGGATACTGGTCGGGTCGACGTCAATTGAGAAACCGAGTGTTTCGCCGGGGTCGAAGTCGTTGAAGGCGACTTCAAGCACGTCGTATCCATCGTCATGCCACTGCCACGTCGCGTCGCCGGCCAATCCCAGGCCGGGGTCGGTGTCTGCCGTGAACGGCTTGCCGACGGGGTCGCCGGCGATTCCATCCGGGTCGAAGACGATGTCGGGGAAGATGCTGGTCCGGAGATCGAACCGGATGCGCTCGATCTTCTGGCCGCGGGTAGAGGCATTGGTCAGCAGGAATGAGTTGGCGTTGTAGGTGCTGCTTCCCAGAATCGTGCTGCCGGGGTCAACCACCATGTGTGCGGCAGCCTCGGTGTCATCCTGTCCTTCGGGGAAGAGGTACCGGAAGCCATTGGTGAGAATCTTCGTCACGCCGCCGACGGTAACCGCCACATCGAGGAAGTCTGCCGTCGGAGCGGCGGCCGCCGGGATCAGGCCGTGGATGGCGCTGGGGGTAACGTACTGCACGGTGGCTGGGACGCCGCCAATGGTCACTGACGTGTTGGCCAGGTCACCGAAGCCGCTGCCGCCGATGACGAAGCTGTGTCCGCCCGTTGCGGGAGCGCGCCATGGCCGGATGTCGTACGCAGTGAGGCCGGTGGCCGCGATGTCCACGGGTCTGGCGATCACCAGCTTGTTGTCTGAGTAATCCGCTCCGATGATGACGCCTCCGGGTCCCTGAACAATGTCGAGGCAGTTCATGCTGACGGGCAGGTCGGTCTTGGCGGCAACGGCGCGTCCGTCCGGGGTCAATTCGATCCGGTGGGTGGGGCCGTTCCATTTCTGGGCGATGAGGTCGCCGCGCATGGCGCCGTTGAAGGTGTCCGCCGTGTACTCGATGAGCCCGTTCGTGGAAGCCTCGAAGGTGGCCAAGGCCTGCGTGAACTCGCCCAAGACAGGCGCCTCGATATTGTCGTGATAGACATACTGGCGCTCGTCATACCGGCCACGGTTGCGGTTGGGATGGCCGTAGTAATTGCCGAGTTCGAGTAGGTTGAGTTCGTCGTCGTGGGTAACATCGGAGTCGGTCTGCGTGTCGGGGCCGGTGGAGGCAGGGCCAAATCCAAGGTTCGGGCCATTCTCCGTGTTGTATAGGCGGCCACTCTGCGTGAAGACCAGGTCGAAGGGATTCCGGAAGCCCGCTCCGAATACGTGGACATCCACACCGTCGGCGACATCGACGATGCCGCCGTAGACTTGGTCCATGCTGACGGCGCCTGTTGCCGATTCAACGTAGACGACTTCGCCGTTGAAGTCCGGCTTCGAGATCTCGGCTTTGAGGACGGCGGCGCTGAGAGGCGACTCGTCGGTGCCGCCGATATTGCAGTCGGGGATGCCGGCGTTGGTGTTGCCACCCACGGCGATGTATAGGTCGCCGTTGTTATCGAACTGAAGTCCGTTCACGCCGTGGTCATGGTTCGACACGGGAAGTCCGGTGATGAGGGGCTCGGCCACGTCGAAATCGGGTCCGGTCAGCACGGAGATCTCGCCCGAATACGGTGAGATGCCTTCGAAACACGTGCCGCCGTTGGCGAAGAGCAGGCTGTGCGCGACATAGATCCGAACCGTGCCAGGTGGGTCGAGCGGGTTGGCCGCAATGCCGAGAATGTTCGGGTTGCCGGCGCTCTCTAAGGTGTTGATGACCTGGCTGTCGACCAGGTTGTAGTTGTCATCGAACGTGAGGGCCGTGATCGTACCGGTGATGCCGCCGACGTAGAGGCGGCCGTCCTGGCCCCAGGTGGCCACGGTGGGGGCAGGGATGCCTGTCGCCAAGTCAGACAAGGTGAAGTTGACGGGCACAGGCCCGGTGGCCGAGTAAGTGAACGTTCTGACGTTACTCACGCCGTTGGGCGTTTCGACGGTGACGACGACGGTTCCGGCGCCCGGCGGAACCACCACGGTGACGGCCGTAGGCGTTACCGTGAGGTCGACTCCCGTGTAGTCCACGTCCCCCCAATGTACGATGACTTCGTCCGTGGGGAAGAAGCCCAGGCCAGCAATGGTGACGACGTATCCGCCCAGGTCGATGCCCTCGGAGGGCATGTCGTTGATCACGGGCTTCATCGCTGTCTGGTCGTGGATCAGCAGCCCGCCGTCAATGGGCGTAAACGCACCGCCGGCCACGGCGTACTCGACCGCCACGGGCAGATCGGCGAGCGTTGCGACCGCAAAGCGGGCGTCGACTGCATAGCCACCCGGATCGAGGGCAACAGGGCCCGTCACGGCCACGCCGCCAACGAACAGGCGCGCATCGCTTCCGCCGATGGCGGCGAACTCGTAAGAGCCGCTCGCGGTGATGTTGACTTCGCCGAGCAGGCGAACCATCGCGTCCTCGGTGAATGGAGAGCCGCCCACGTATCCGCCTTGGTTCTCGACAAGAAGGCCTGGAAGGGTTTCAGCGAAGTCCGCATTGGCGGGGACAGCACCGAGGAGAGCGGCAGGCCCCGCGGTGGCGCCGTCGTAGTAGAGGGCCAGGACGCCCGGTACGGCGTCGGGGGCGGCGACAGTGAAGGACGCCTCGGCACTGAGCGTTTCAGGCGGCTCGTTGTCATCCCAGATTCTCAGGGCGACGGTGTGTTCGCCAACAGGGAAGGAAGCCGTCGTGTTGGCCGTCGATGCGAAGGCGACGCCGCCCGCGCTCCACTCATATGCCGTGAGCACGTGACCAACTTCGTGCGTATGGGAGTACTCACCCTCGAGATAGATGTCCTCAAAGCCGTCCTGATCGTAGTCCACGGCGAAGGGATCGACGCCAATCACGACGTGGAGATACGGGTGGCCGTATAGTCGCCGCCGATCCCGAGGAGCGAGATGGGCACTGGGGCGAAATCACCGCCGAATTCCAGGGTGACGTTGTTGTCCGATTCCTCTGTCGGCGTGAAAACGACGGGCACAACCACAGATGCCTGGGGCGCTAACGTGAGGAAGACATCGTGCGTCACGTCGAGGTGGTCACCCGTGTAGTCGTTTCCGGCCAGAGTGGCCGTGAAATCGTGGCCGACGCCCTGGTTGATCAGAAAGCTGAGGGTGGAAATGGTCACCTGAGAATCGCCGGTGTTCGTCAGGGCGACGTATTTCGTGTCGCCGACGGCGCCGACGGAGACGTGGCCCCAGCTCAACTGGTAGACATCCGCCTTTACCTGGCCCACGGAGGCGACTTCGATGGCTGAGATTTTGGGGTTCTCGACCTGGTGCAGAAACTCGACATCGAGGCTGCCGTCGGCGACATCGACCTCAAAGGATTCGGCCACGGCGGCCAGGTATCCGGCCGCGGCGAAGATATCGTAGTCGTCGAGAACCAACTGGCCCTCCGCGGCAACATCGAAGACGCGCTGTCCCGCGCCGGTAATGCCGTCATAGATTTCCGCGAAATGGAGCGTCACCTGGTAGCGTCCGGGATCGACGGCAAAGCTGTAGGCCATTTCAGGCGCCGCTGCTTCATCCCAGCGTTCGGTTTGATAGAGAGGCGTCTTGTCCGTGCCGCTGACGGCATTGCCGGTAGAGAAGGCATAGCCGGTGTTGTAATAGCCCGCGTCAGCCAGCCACAGGTTGCCCTCCGCGTCGGTATAGTCGGGCCCGCCCGCGTTGACTCGGTAGAGCACGCTTGTCACCGGCGCCGGGAGCTCGCCCGTACCGGAGGCGGGCACGTAGACATGCAAGGCATCAGCGTCGAAGTGAAGCGCAACGCTCGCCTCGCGCAATCCGGCGAGAGACGGAGCGAAAGCCACATCCACCGTTACGGAGGAACTCGGGGCGATATCGACCGGCGTTGACGGAACGCCCACCACAGAGAAGTCAGCGGCTTCGGGCCCCACAAGATCGACAAGTTCGAGGTTGTGGGAAGACGAATCGATGTTGGTAACAGTGATCGTCTGGTACGGCGAGGTCGTGCCGACCTCCACCGTGCTGAAATCCAGTGACGACGGGGTCACAGAGAACACCGGCGGCGGAGCCGTGCCGTTGCCCTGGATGGGCACGTAGACATGCGTGCCGTGGGAGTCGAAGTGGAGTTTTACCTCGGCTTCTCTCAGCCCTTCGGCGATAGGAGCAAAGCTGACATCGACGGTGAAGGTTGCTCCTGGCGCGATATCCACCGGCGTGGCCGGGGCAGAGACAATCGCGAAGTCGCCAGGGTCTGTTCCGACGAGTTCAACCATGTGCAGGTTGTGGGTTTGCGTGTCGATATTCGTTACCGTCAGCGTCAGCACAGGACTCGTGTCGCCGACGGTCAGGTCGCCGAAGTTCAGGGAAGTCGAGTCAACTGAGACTATCGGCACGATGACGCCGACACCGGAAAGCGGCACTTGCGCGGGACTGCCCGGGTCGGTCGAGGCAAATGTCGAGCGTTGCGGCTAAGGGGCCTTCGGCGTCGGGGGTAAGGGTCATAGAAACGTCGGATGTGGCGCCGGGCGCCAGCACAATGGGCAGCGTGGCGCTGGTCAGTCCAAATGCCGCGGGCTGCGCGCCGCTCAGACTCAGCGAGGAAATCTCAAGGTCGGCGGTTCCCGCGTTTTCGAGCGTGACGATGCTCGCGGCGGAAGTCTTGCCCACGGCCACATCGCCGAAGTCCACCTGGGCGGGGGTCGCGCGCAGCTTGGGCGTAGGGCCCGCCGCGGCCAAGCGGATAATCTCAATGGCGGAGATCTTGGGGTTCTCCTGGACATAGCCGAAGGTAATCTCGAGCGCGGAGTCCGCCACGGTCACATCGGCCTGCTCGACGGTCGCGAAGAAATACCCGACCGTGCCGTAGATGTCGTAGTTGGTCAGGACGGGCTGTCCTCGACGTACACGTCAAAGACGCGGGGGTTGCCGGCATTGATGCCGTGTAGATCTCGGCGAAATGGAGGCGCACGGCGTAGTCGCCGGGCTCCACTGGGATCGTGTACACCATGGGCGCTTGCCAGGAACCGACCCACCGTTCGCTTTGGTACAGCGGGTCCATAACGGTGTTGTCGATGGCCGTACCGTCGATGTAGGTGCTGCCGCTGGTTACGTACGGGCCATCAGCAACCCACAGGTTTGCCGTCCGGGTCGGTATAGTCCGGCCCGCCCGCGTTGATCCGGTACAGCACCTCCTCCGTTGCGGGGGCCACCCCCTCACCGGTGAGCGGCACGATGACGCCGCCGGCCGGGTCGTCCGACACGATGGTAATCGCGGCGTTGCGAGCGCCTATCGCCGAAGGCGTAAGGGCAACGAGCACGTCTGTCGAGGCCTGGGGAGCGAGGGAGAAGGGCACCGGGTCGTAAACGATCTCGAAATCCGACGCATGGGTTCCAGAGAGACTGAGGGAGGTGACGGTAAGCGTGCTGCCGCCGATATTCTTCAAGACAAGGGTCTCATCCGCTGAGGCGCTGCCTTCCGTAACTTGGCCAAAATCAATGGCCGAGGGCGTCACATCGAGCGCGGGGGCCGCAGGCTCAATGAGGTCCGCGTTGATGGGCAGTGACGCCGGGCTGTCGGGGGCATCCGACACGACTTCCAACAGGCCGGCGTATGAGCCCGCAACATCGGGCGAGAGGAAGCTAACCGAGAAGGAAGTACTGCCTCCGGGGGCGATGGTGTAGGGTGGGGGCCGCGTCGGTATCGAACAGGGGCACTGTCCGTGCCCAAGATCGACACACCGGAGACGTGGAGGTCTGCATCGCCCGTGTTGGCAACGGTAATCGAAATGGGTAAAGGCGCGTCAGGGAGTTCCGTCGTACCGAAGTCAATGGGGTCGGGCGCGCGACGTCCGCAGTGGGCGCGGGGCGTCAGGTTGGCAGCTATTTCGATGGCGGAGATCTTCGGATTCTCCAACACGTGGAGGAATTCGATATCGAGGGTGGTGTCCGTTACGACAACGCCCGGGAACTCCTCGACAACGGCGACGGCATAGCCGACCGTCCCGAAGATATCGTAATCATTGAGAACGATCGCGCCCCTCAATGCCGACATCGAAGACCTCTGGGGTTACCGGTGCTGATCCCGCTGTATATCTCAGCGAAGTGAAGGCGAACAGTGTACGTGCCCGGATCAACCGAGAAGCTGTAATGCATTGCCGGTTCCCATGATCCTCCCCAACGTTCTGACTGATAAAGCGCCTGCTCAGAGGTCCCGGCGATGGCGGCGGTGGTCGAGTACGACGAGCCGGAGCCGACAAAGGAATCGTCGGACTGCCAAAGCTGCCCAACGGAATCCGTGTAGTCCGGGCCGCCGGCGTTGACGCGATAGAGAACCTGCTCCTCCGCGAGGGCAAGTGATGAAAACACGACAAGCAGAGCGAATATGCATGCTCCGCCCCATGTCCTTGCGTAGCCAGACTTCGTAATCAAAGGACGCTCTCCTTCGGTGTAACGCGCCATCGGGCGGCGTGAATCGGTCTTGCGAAAAGGGCCATTTAGACCTCATGCCTTTGGGGGTCGCTATAAGCCTTTGCACGGAGGAACATTTGTAAATACGAACAAATTTCGTCAAGCCAAACATCTGGGGCCACAAGAGCCGGGGCTGCCGAGGGGATTACTTGCAGCGGGCTGAGTAATGCGATTTCAGCAGGACAGCCGGCTTATTTGAACAGGATTAACAAGATCCACAAGATTGAACACGGGAATCCTGCAGGCAGCCCACGCCCTGCGAACGTGACTCAAGAACTCGGAACCAGTCTCCCACGAATGGTTTACGACAAAGCGCGGCGGGGAACACAATGTGGAACGGCACGTGCGGGGCAAGCGCCCGGAGGCTTCTACGGGGCTGGACTAATCACCCAAGATAATGGCGGGCAGGCTATCCCAGGCGTCGATCTCGAAGTCTGCGAGGCCCTCGCTGGAAGCGGCGCTCGAGCGGAAGAGCACGGATGCCCAGCCGGCGTTCCGCGCTCCTTTCACGTCGTACTCGACGGAATCGCCGATGTACAGGAGGCGTTTTCCGGCCATTCCGGCCCGCTCCTCGGCGCGTTTGAAGATACTCGCGTCGGGTTTGGCGACGCCTTCGTCGCCGGAGTAGAGTCCAACCTGGAAGAAATCGCCGAGCCCCACGCCGCGGAAGACGCGGTCCATCACCCAGCCGGGCCATGTCGTGTTGGCAATGAGGCCGAGAAAGAGGCCTGCATCGCGGAGTTGCGTGAGCGCGGCGTGTATACCAGGGAAAAGCCAGGAGCGGTATCGGGGCCCGCAGTAGGCTTCCGTGACGCAGAGGACTTCTTCCGGCAGGGCGGGCAGGTGCAATTCCGCATACAGATCTTCGATGAGGCGCACAAAAGTGTAGGCGGGGTTGTGTTGTTGGGCGTGATAGGCCTCAAGGCGAGTCAGGATGTCGAGCACGCTGGATTCGGGGGCATTGTGGCCCAAGGCTTTGACCATGGCCGTGGTACGTGCGCCGCGTGCGTCGCGCATCTTTTGCGGCGCAGGGCAACCGGCAACGGCGGGAGCGCGCGTGTTGAAGATGGTGCCTCCCGAGTCGAAGAAGACGGCGTCGAAGTTCATTTGCAACCTGCTCCTTGGCAGTAATCGCCAGCCATTCATTCGGTGGGTCGAAGGACATCTCCAAGAACAGCCGGCCAACGGCTATTTCGGACATGCTTTACAGGATTGATTTCAGGAATCGTATCCGTGTTTTCCATTTGTTTTAGCACTCGGAAACGCTGAAATGACAGCACTTAATGAATTCTCACGGGCGCAGCGGGCGGCCCAGTGGCTCACTTCACATGTCCGGTGACATGTTCGACGTTCTGTGAGGGTCGAACTCGCGCTCGGCCGCGGACGCGCGGGAGCGCGTCCCTCCCGGGCGAATACCTTGGAAATAGCACGTCGCCTCAGTTGCCAGAACCTGCACGTGGTCACGAATTGACCCTCAGCCGGATGACCACGGGAGGGGTGATCGCTGACACGGGTGGGCGGTTCGGCCCCCCTCTATAAGCAAGTCGTCAGGCGGCAGGCCCAGGTGCTCAATGGACTCCGGGCCGCAGCGGCCGGCCACCCAGGCGTAGTCAACGCGTTTGGCTTTGGGTATGGGAGGCGGCGTCCCGTCGCACATCGCGGCATCCACGAAGGCCCTGTCCCGCATGAAGGCATAGATGGCGGAGTCCGGTTTGGCGTTGAAATCGCCCGCGACGACAGCGGGTTCCGGCGCGGATCTGAAGAGCGCGTTGATTTCGGCGAGGCGCACCGGCTCGCCGCGACGCTCGGGGCGCGAAGCGGTTGGAGGCCAAGTGGATACCGACGATATCGAGAGACGCCCTCGCCGAGGCGGATGCTTGCTTGGATGCAGGCGCGCTCGAAGACGCGGCCGTCGTTCACCTTTGTCGCGGTGAGGTCGGTGAAATGGGCATCGAGGGCCGCGCACAAGGACAGCCCCCGCCGTAAGCGTGGCGGATGCCGCCTTGTGCGTAGAACCCTTTCCATGCCAAGCTCGGATTGGAGCCTCTCGAACGCCTCTAGCGAGGGCACTTCCTGGAGGCAAAGCACGTCGGGCCTCAGCCGCGTGTAGAGGCGGATCAGGGCGCGCCAGGCGTCCAGGGTGCGGCTCCTGGCGTTCCTCGCCCCACAGGCTGGGCGAGCCTTGGAACCAGTACGCGTTGTGCGAAACAATGGTAAGGCTCATGGCGCAATCGCGCATCGCGGTTTTGCCCAAGACGCCCCTATTTCTCCGGATAAGTCTGGATATTGATGTTGTTGAAGGACAGGGTCCGTGGTCGGGTCGTGTCCTTGGAGGTGAATGGTGCCGGGGCCGGGGACAAATCCGCGCTTTCCCGTTCGACTCGGGGTCGATGGGGCGGGTGTCGGTGAAATCGCTCACCTGGTAGCCGTTGATCCAGACGGCCATGTGGTTGCCTTCGCAGATGATGGTCTTGTGAAACCACTCGCGGTCGTTGGGAACCACCGTCCGGGCCGGCTGATCGCCGTAGATGCCGCCGGTGCCGTAATCGGAGGGGTTGTTGCGGTCGTCGCCTTCCCATTTGTTGCTTACCTGGGACTCATAGCCGCGCCAGAACACGCCCACGGGGCCTCGGAAGAAGACGCCGCTGTTGAGGTGGTCGCCGTTGGAGCAGATGTCGAGCTGCAGGAGGAAATCTTTATAGACATCGGCCGTCTCGATCTGGCCGTTGCCATCCTTGATATTGAGGGCGCCGTCGATCACCGAGAAAACCGACTTGCGCTCAGGGATAATGTTCCAGCCAGTGAGGTCCTTGTGGTTGAAAATAGGCGTCAATCCCAGGGGCCTGAGCCTGATCTGGCTCACCTCCACCTGATCTCCGCGGTGGTAGTACTGCACACCAATGTATCCGCGCGAGCGAGCGCCGCGCAGGAGTTCGGCGTCGGCGTTGTCCACCGTTGCTTTGATCTCGGGGCCGTTGGCAATGATACGGACTTCATGCCACAACGCTTCGGCGCCCTCGGGTTCGCTCAGGACGAGCGTGGTGGTCCCGTTCTGGGTGGGGGAACCCTCGAGCCCAGCGCGGACGGCGATGCCCGCCGACGTGCCGGGCTTGATCCGGATCTTGGCCTCGAGCTCGAAGTTCGCAAACTGGCTCGTCGTGGCAAGCCACCCGCCGGAGCCGCTATCGCAGATCAGGCGGCCGTCGGCAACGCGCCAGGCGGCGTCGCCCAACTGATTCCAGCCGAAAGTGGTTTGACCGTCGAAAAGGCCGATCCAATTCCCTTCGGGAATCCCGGCCTCCTGGGCACTCAGCGCGGGGGCAAGCGCAGCTACGGCCAAGAAACCCATGAGTAAACCGGCAAGAACTCTCTGAGGCGCGATCATCGTCCGACTCCTTTCATTGAGGAAGGTCCCAAGCGGGCCCGTTGGGACGCCGCAGGCCATGTATGATAGCAGATTCATGCGGCCAGTTTCCGCACGGTTTGCGCGCGGGGCCAGAGGGCGATATCATCGCGCCGCAGAAGGAAGGAGTTGCCTTGTGAAACGGCTTGGACTGATGGGATGCGGGTTTGTATCGAGTGCGCACCTGCGCGCATTGGCGGAGACGGCGGACTTGGAGCTGGTGGCGTTGTACGATCCGAATCCGGATCGGGTCAACGCGGCACGCCCGGCGCCTGAAGGGGTGGGGCGCTGCACCGACCTCGATACCTTCTGGGCCTCGGACCTCGACGCCGTTGTCATCTGTTCGCCGGCGCCTTGTCATCGGGAGAATGTGCTCGACGCGGCGGCGCATGGGGTACATGTCTTGTGCGAGAAGCCGTTGGCCATGGACGAGGGGGAATCACGGGAGATGATCGGCGTCATGCAGCGCGCCGGTCTGATGCTTTGCACCGCCTACTGCTATCGCTTCAGCTCCGCCGCGCAGGAGATCCGCTCGCTCGTCAATGAGGGCGCCATCGGCGACGTCCGTTCACTGCGGTTGATCTACAACTGGAATATGCACGGGCGCTATGAAGCGGGCTCGGGCGACTCCCCCCCGGTTGAATCCGCGCAGGGGAGGGCGCATGGAAGAAGGCGGGCCGATGGTGGACTGCGGGGTGCACCAGATCGACCTGGCGCGTTGGTGGCTCGGTTCGGAAGCGGTGGGATGGGAATCGCACGGGGCGTGGGTGGACGAATACGAAGCGCCGGATCACATGTACCTGCACATGGACCACGCCAACGGGGCGCACACGACGGTCGAAATCAGCTATTCCTACTGTTTCACGGCGAAGGAGCCGCGGAGCGAATTCGTCTATGAGTTGATCGGCACGGAGGGCGTGATTCGATACGATCGCAGTGCGCGCGTGTTCGAGGTGCGCTCGGCGAAAGGCACGCAGGCCTTGTCCTGGGCGCCGGAGAAGGGCTACGCGCGCATGTACGCGGCCTTCGCCAAGGCATTGGCAACAGGCGTTCCGGGAGATATGCCTACGGGCGAGGACGGCCTCATCGCCACGCGGATAGCGCGCCGGGCCACTGAAGAGGCCATCGCCAAGCGGCAGGGCTGATTCACACCGGCGGCACCCACCAGGCTATCGAGTCGGAGCCGTTGCCCGTCTGGAATTTGCCCATCACGGATAGCGTATCGAGGTCGATAACGTGCACGCCGTCGTCATATTCGCAGCCGACGAACACGCGCTTGCCGTCGGGCGAGAGTTCGAGCCCGATGGCGCGTCGTCCCACGGGTAGGCGCTTGAGTTCGCGCTGGGTGGCGGCTTCGATGACTATCAGTTCACCCTCCTCGGCCCAACTCGACACGAGGGCCAGGGCGCCGTCGGGCGTGAACCGGATGCGAACGGGCATACCGGCGCATGGGAAAGTCTTGATCGGCTCGTGCGTCGCCAGGTCGATGATGGTGATGCTTGCCCCCGTTTGATTTCCCACCCATAGCTGTTTGCCGTCCGGCGTGAAGGCCATCCCTTCGCAGCCCTCGCCGCAAGGAATCTGGGTGATTAACTCGCCTGACTCGCGATCGATGACGGACACGTTCTCCGAGGTGATGTTCGCGGTGTAGAGCCGCCGGCCATCGGGGGACACCAACACCATGTGCGAGATCAGGCCGTGCGTCGTAATGTCGCGGGTCACCTCATTCGTCTCGGTGTCCACCTCCACGACAAAGCCTGTTTGGCCTGCCGTGAAATAGGCATGACGCCCGTCGGGGGCCATGGCCGCGCCGTGGATGCGCGTGTACTCCCCGCTAGGGATTTGTTTGATGTGCTTGTGCGCCAGAAGATCGATCACGGAGATCGTGTTTCCGGGAGGGGCATAGTTGGAAAGATAAAGATATCGCCGATCCGGCGTGACGGCCATCTCGTGGGGGTTGGGGCCGGTCGCGATCGTATCCAGGACTTGCAGCGTCTCGGGATCGACGTAACTCAACGTGTCGCTGTGTTTGTTGGCCACGAGGAGCAAGGGCTTTCTCTCGGCGAATACGGGCGGGGCAATGGTGGCCGGGTCGCCCAGCTCATGGAGGAGTGCGTTCAGCGGCTCTTTGCGGCTTTCCCTGGCGGCGAAGAAATTGAAGAGGTAGACGCCGTCGACGCCGTCATCCCATAGCTGCCGCGCCACATGCCGGTAGGCATCCATGCGAGTGGCGTATTCAACGGAGCCGTAGATGGGCATACCTTCCGGCAAGAGCGCGCGGTATTCTTGGATGGGAAGGGGATAATCATTGCGCAGGTAATGCGACACGATGACGAAATCGAGCAGGCCTTCGTTGGCCCAGGCAACCGGGTCGAGTCCTATCGCGCGATTCTGCTCAGGCCGGGCCATGATACGCGCGCACAATCGGAGGGGACACCCCCGCTTCTCGCCGATTTCGTCGGCCAAGGCGCGGACATCGCGCACAAACTGCGTCATCGTCTCGATGTGCCGCGCCTCCTCACCGGGCTTGAAGTACATGGGGAAGCGCTGGAAATCGAGTTCCAAGCCGTCCACGGTGAAACGCTCAAGACATTCACGCAATTGCGCCAGTCGATGGGCGCGCACCTCCGGCACGGCGAAGTTGAGGCCGCCAGGCAGCCAACTCGCGACGACAGGGTGTGTGTTGATGCCGAGAATATCGAGGTAGATGGGTGGCAAAGGATCGCCCGCCTTGCCTATGCGCCACTCGGGGTGTTCCTTCCAGAAGCGGGAGAAGATGAGGCTGTCTAACTGTTCCACGTTGTGCACTTCATTGAGCCGCCACGTGACAAATACTTCGAGTCCTTGTTCCCTGGCGCGGTCTAAGACAACACCGAAGGGATCGTGGCCGGCATCCAGCATGGCGCGCATGTTCACGATGCCGCGCTCAGAGGAGCCGGGCGGCGCGTCAGGGGCGATCTTCGCCTTGAATTCCGGGCCGGCGTGTTCGCCGATGAAATCGCCGACCTCGGTGGGATACGTGACGGGCATGCCGAAATTCGGTGAGAGGAAGAGGGTGGTCACCTGCGTGCCGACGAGTTCATCCACGTAGGTGTATACATCCTCCACGGACATCGGATAATCCTTGTGGATGTACATATTATTGCCGTCACTGTTGTAGATGAATCGCCGTTTGTTGGCGCCGGGGCCAGGCTTGGGCTCGACAGGCCGCAGTTCCACGCGCCGGACGAAAAGTTCGGCGCCTTCGGATTGAATCTGGATGCGGCCGGAACTCGGGCGAACCTGGAAGGCCTGATTGACAATAACGCCGTTGAGCTTGTTCGTGATGCGGTCCTGATCGCAGATCACCTCGAGGCAGTTCCATTCGCCTGGCGGCTTCTCCAGGTCGCGTGCGCCGCGGAATCCAAGCTTATCGGCCCACTCCGGATCCCGCGCGAACCAGTCCACGCGGCCGCCGGTCTTGGCGGTCATCGTGCCGTCGTTCTTGAACACGGCCGGCTTGTCGTCGTCGGTCCATTTCAGCGGACAGGTGATAGAGAAGCGGTCGCTGCCGTCGCCGACGACGATGAAATCGCCGGTGCCGCCTTCAATCATCTGGCATTCAATCGCGTGCATCCAGGTGCCGCTGTACGCGCCGTCGGGGCCCACGGAGTGCACCAGGACGCCGCTGTCGCGCGCCTTGCCTTCTCGAGGCGCGTGGGTGTCATCGCCCCAGCGGTACTCGACGATAAGATGGTAGTCCCGGTATTCCTCGTTGGTCGTCAGGCACCCCCACTCGCTCCCGGCGATGCGAATCATTCCGTCCTTGACGCAGAACACACCCGCCGGGTCGTTATCGCGTCCTCGGCCCTTGAGGAAGGTGTAGAAACTGGCTAGGTCTTTCCCATTGAAGAGTGATACGACGCCTGAGGAGTCGGTCATGGGTATCTGGGCTCCGATTTGTAGAGAGAGACTCGTCAGCAAACTGCACGTCAGCAAGGTCAAAGACAAGGTTAAGCGCATTTCATTCTTCCCGGCCAGAAGCATTGTACGTTCATCTAGGGCGTCCCGGTATCCTGTCGAATGGGCAGGTGCGGGAGGACTCGCGCCAGGTTCTTCGGGCGGGAGTCCAGCGTGAACACAAGGACTTTGATGCCGCCCCGGTTGATCTCTCCCGTCCGTTCGTCGGTGAACGTACCGCGGCCGTCGGCTACGTAGACAAGGCCGTCGTCCAGGGCGATGCCGCGCGGATCGTTCGAGAAGGGTCCGAGATGCCAGAGCGAGTTCACCCGCGACAACCGCGGTTTCAACTCGGCGAAGGCGCTGGATTGGTTGCGCCATTTCTGATCGGAGCCTGTGTAGGCCGAGAGCGTGACGAACACACGCTCACTCGCTACGTCGCCGCCGACTCCCGCAATGTGTTCGCCGAATGCCTCTACGCGGAGTTCCACGGGAGGCGCGAGAGGTTCGAGCGTCTTTGAGTCCAAGGTGTACAGCCTCGAGCGGTTCACCGCGGCAATTAAGTGATCGCCGAGCTGCTCGATTCCCTCGACGGGGCCGATTGCCTCGGTAGAGCGGCGCCGGGTCACGCGCCCCAAGGCGGTGTCGTCGAGCGTCAACTCAAACAGGGCCCTTCCGTAGTCGTCGGCAAGGAGAAGGGCGTCGTCGCAAGTGAGTGCGAGGCCTTCAGCGCCGTGAGCTTCCTCTCCCCCATCCGGAAAGGGGGCAGTAGGAATGGATCGGATGACCTCGCCGGTTTTGCGGCTGAGAACATGTACCGACCTGTTATTGTCGTCGGCGACAAAGAGTCGCCCGGCGCTCACGGCCACACCCCTCGGCGTCGGAGGCCATCGTGCCATCGGTTGTGGGTCGAAGATCGTATACAGCGAGCAGGACAGGGATGCGCACTCTGACGTTCTGCCGGTTTGTCCTTTGTCCCCGGGTCAGGTTCACGCGTGCTCGCTTTGAATAGGCGCGGCCTGCTTCAAACACGGAGGTGTAATTGGGGCTAACGGCGGGGCCGCGAAAGTCATTCTGAGTCGCGTATACCGCTGTCTTTGACATGGCGCTGCCGTTCGTCTCCGTCTCTTGATCGACAAAGCCGACGCCGAATCGTTTGTTGTTTGAGAAGGCGCAATTCTGCACGCCAAGGATGTTGTAGAGCCCGTCTTCGAGGGGCGAATCGATGATTTCGAGGCCGTCTTCCCCGTTGCCACTGAACCGGCAGCTTTGGACGATGGCATGCGTCCGTGTGGCCAAGCGGATTTCAATGCCGTCATCTCCGTTGTCGATGAACTCGCAGTTGTACACGAGCGCGCCCGCATCGCCGTCCAAGTCGAGGCCATCATCGTGGTTCCGCTTGAACCGTGTGCCGCGGATCACGGCCTGGGTGGATTCGAGATCGACGCCATCGCCGTTTTCCGCGATGAGGCAATCATGGATTTCGATGAAGGTATTGAACGCGTTTTCGAAGCCTATGCCGTCGGATTTGTTGCCGATGATCCGGCAGTGCTCCACTTCGACGGAAGCCCCGGGGGCAACACGGATGCCATTCTCGCCATCGCGAATGGCCAGGTTGGCGATCCTGGCCTTGCCGGATATCGTCAGGAGCGTTTCTTCTCGGTTGCCTTCAATGGCACAACGCCGCGCGTTCGCGCCCATCAGGGACACGCCATTAAGTTCAACGCATTCGTGGTACGTTCCCGGCGCAAGGGCAATGATGTCACCGGGGCGCGCGGCCGCGGCAGCAGCCTGGATGGTGGAATAACCGGCAGGCACGCGCAATGTGGCGGCGCTTGCATTGAAAGCAAAGAGCGTCAACGACAGCATCACCATTCCACGTTTCAAAGCGTCCTCCTTTTCCTTACGCATGGCGCGGTGGGCGGCGGGCGGTGGACCGCTCAGATATCGTCACTGCTGCGAGAAGCGCCACTCGGCGAGATGCTTCGCGCCTTCCTCCGCCGATTCCACACGAATCCATTCAAACTCCACCTTTCCTGAGCCGACGATGGGGTCGATCCGAATCGCCTGGAGCGGGTCGGGCGCGTCGAAGGTGAGGGCGTGTTCTTGCCAACTCCCGTCCTGGCGGTATTCGAAGTCGAGGCGCCGGCCCGGCCCAAACTGTGGTTCACGACGCGTAGTCCAGAAGAATTGGCCTGGGCCGGGGCCTTTCGAGCGCATCCGGAAGCGGATCGTGAGTTCTCCCGAAGCCTCGGGCACGGTGCGGTTGATGATGAACGGGTCGTCCCCGATGCTCGTGAGGGCAAGAAGTCCGTCTTGCCGCGTTATCCAGCAATTGCCGTTTGGGCGCCAGCCTTCGATCTCTCTCTCAGCCCCCGGCACATAGTTGGGGTTGGGTTTGGGCACGAGCGCGTGGGTATCCTCAAGATGCTTGTCCAGCAGTCGTTCGAGGTCGCGCGCGCGGCGAGGATGA
This sequence comes from Candidatus Hydrogenedentota bacterium, assembly GCA_963674865.2. GTDB lineage: Bacteria > Hydrogenedentota > Hydrogenedentia > Hydrogenedentales > SLHB01. The sequence continues at coordinate 257,898 of CAXXYE010000007.1, read as the reverse complement.
GAGGCAACCAGGTTCTTCACCTCGCCGATGTCGTGGCGGAGATCGTAGAGTTCAAGGCGGTTTGGGAAGCTCTCATCGAGCTGGTAAAACCGGATGAGCTTCCAGTCGCCTTTACGGATCCAACTCGCGGGCTGGCACGGCACGGCGGGGACCACGTGCGGGAAATGGCCGTAGAGCGCGTCGCGCCGCAGCCTCCTGCCAAGGAGTGCAGGGACGACAGATATCCCGTCGAAGGCCTGTCCCGGCCGGGGCGCGACGCCGATCATATCGAGCAAGGTTGGATAATAATCGATAGTGCTTATGATCTCGTCCGAGGTCGTGTCGCCGCGAGTGACGTTGGGCCAATAGATGAGTGTGGGCACGCGCACGCCGCCCTCGTAAACGGAGCCCTTTCCCCCGCGCAATGGCGCATTATTGGTGGGGGTACGCCCTTCCGGCGCCCAGGGCCCCAGTTGCTTACCATCGCGAAGGGTACGGTCATACATGTTGCCGCCGTTGTCGGAAGAGAAGAGGATGATGGTGTGGTCCATCAGGCCGAGTTCTTCGAGCTTGTCCAAGAGGCGTCCGAGGCTTTCGTCCATACTCTTGATCATGGCGGCCATGACGGCGTTATCTTGCGCGCCGCGGGGATCTTGCTTCCCCTCGAAGTAGCGCCGGTAATCTTCCTTGCTCTGGTAGGGGGCGTGCACGGCGTATTGCCAGAAGTTGAGGTAGAAGGGGCCGTCTTTGGCGTCCTCGACGAACTTCAGCGCCTCATCCGTCAAGCGGTCGGCGATGTATTCTCCCTCGGGTCCGTCCGGCAACTTGCTTATGCGGTAGGGTGAGAAATAGCTTGGGGGCCCGGGCCATCGCCCGCCGCCGACGTTCAGGTCGAAGCCTTGGTACTCGGGCCAAAGCTTCTCGTCGTGGCCCAGGTGCCACTTGCCGACGAAGCCGGTGCGATAGCCGGCGTCCCTGAGCGCCTCGGCAAGGGTGTACTCGTCGAGTGGGAGATAGCCTTGGCATCGGGGACACAGGACCTCCTGATGGGGCGGGCCGGTCTCCGGCATAAGGGGTCCCTTCGGAGAAGGCAGATGGCCGGCGGCGCTGGTGATGTGGAGCCGGGCCGGATACTTGCCCGTCATAATGCTGGCACGGGTGGCCGAGCACAGCGGGGCTGCCGAGTAGGCGTTCGTGAAGCGTACGGCGCGTTTGGCCAGACGCTCGAGATTGGGCGTCTCGTAGTAGCGGCTGCCGTATACGGTGGAGTCCATCCACCCCATGTCGTCGACGACAAACATCACAACATTGGGACGCCGCAGCGAAGCGTCCACCCCGCGAGAATGCCCTACCGCGGCAGCCACTCCCGCCGACACCATCCCGGCAAGAAACTCGCGGCGCTTGATTGTGAGGGACTTCTCCCGATCCGGCATTTCGCCCTCCTCGTTGCGTCCTCACTCCCCGCCGCTGCACCGGCCTTGCGTCGCAAACCTCTGGGCCCATTGACGGCACGCGCCGAACCTGTGTAACAACATCAGTCCCCGGCAGCCGCTGCAAGACCATTAGGCCATATCGGATTGGCGGTCTTCAAAGGAGTAGACGACGGTCCTGGTGGATTTGAGATCGGTGCTATCGCCGCTTTCGGGAGTGATGCGAGCATGGATCTCGATAGAGGTGCTGAACTCGATGACGAACCTAATGTTATCGGACTTGCCGCCGGTGGCGCAGCAGCCCGCGAGGTTGATGGAAGGCCAGGACCTGACGAAGGTGCCCTTCTCGCCGCCGCGATGGTAGGGAAACCGGCTGTGCCTAGAGGTATGCCTCACGCTGATGGCGTCATATTCTTGCCGCGAAAAGCAGGGACAGAGGAGCCGTTGAAAAAGTCCGGAGTTGCTGCACGCAGGCCGCTGAAGGACCTGGGACAGTCCCGTCTGCGTCCGCCTGCGGCGGACTCCGCTTCGGACAGTCCCGGTCTTTCGCTTCTTTTTGGCGTTCTTCGTCTGCGGACAAGCAACGTAAATTGCGAGTCAGAATACTAGAGGGTGGTGGCCGTTGCGCTGAGGGCAACGAGCGTGAACGATAGCATTACAATCCCGGGCTTCAAGACGTCCTCCCCTTCCGTGTGCGTGGGACAGCAGTGCTGCGCGACTGTTCAGCACCGGCGCCGGCTTCGCCCGCCAATTGCTGGCGATACTGGCCGGCAAGTTCGGGGTAATCGTCGAGAGCAGCGTTGCCCGCGGGGGTAATGGCATAAACGCCGCGCGCTATGCGCTCGAACCAGCCGTAGAAGTTACTGGACACGATGGACAGCGTTTTGGGGCCGGTTCCGAGGGCGCGGAGTCGGCGGGGCGTCAACGGGCCGAGCTTGTCCAGGCAGCAGGCGATATGAATCGCGTTTTCGCGGTAGGCCGTGACGAGCTTGGTGCGGGTGGCGCCGCCCTGGTTGTAGTCGCCTGAGCGGGCCGCGATCTCCTGTAGGACGGCCCGCCGCGCTGCCTTGTTCTTACGCCGCTGGTAGGGAAGTGGATGAAAGACGATCTCGATCCGCGGCTTGGGCGAATCAGTGAACACGAGGATGAGGCCAAGCTCGAGTTGACGCAGGAGCCGTTTGATCCCACGCCATCGCCGGGAGCGCCCAAGATCGGTCGGGGCGGGAAAGGCGACGTAAACCGAGTCCGAGATGCGTTGGCGCTCGGAGGCCTGAAGCAGCAGGTCGATGCCGAAGTGTCGCTTGAGTTCGATGAGGATCAAGTCGTCGCCTTTGCGGGCGGTGATATCGCAGTGATTGACCTCCGCCCGGACGGTGTAGCCTTGCGCGACGAGGAAGTCGTGTACCGGTTGGTAGAGGTCGGTTTCGCGGCGCGGCGGTGTTTGTTTCTTTGCCATGGTTCTGCCACGGCATGATACGCGATTGAGGCGGCGGGGTGCATCCGGGCGGCCGGGTTGCCAATATTGCCGCGCAGTTCGAAGCGTTCAGGCCGTTGACAAATCGCGCACCGAGGCCGATACTGGCTTTGTTGACGAAACGGATTATGTGATAAAGGGAGGACGGATGTCATGTACGTCTTCGCCAAGTTGAGTGATGACCAGCTAAAGGCCCTGCAAGATTTCGAGCAGAACTCGGAGGTTAAGTTGCTGGCCGTGACGGATGTTACACTCGAGCCCGCGGCGCTGGACGCGGAGAAGGTCGCGCACCTCCGTGATCTCGAGGAACAACTCGGCATGTGCCTGGTGGCCGTGGAGTAACTCTTCGCCGCTACGCGCTCCCGTGGCGGCCCCTTGGGTCCACGCGGCATTTCTCTGGAGTCCTTCCAACGTACGTGCGGCGGTTCCGGCGCGCGCTTCTCACGCATACTCTCTATTAGCTCAAAGGGAGATTATGCTACGCTCGCGACGCTGCCCGGAGTGGCGGTAGTGCGCCATAATGGGCGCGCATTTCCAGACGCGACTCCGCGTATTGCGAACTCACCGAAGCCCAAGCCGTGCATGGCTCAGTGTACGGGTCGAGGGTCCGGTCTTGTCTCGCCATGTCACTTTTGTAGGGACAAACGTAGCTCGAGGAAGAGATTCCGGCAAGACTCAACAGTTGTGACATCATCTTGTGGACAGCGATTCGGGATTTGGTGATATCCGCTCACGTAGTGATACGGGCACGGCCAGGAGCCGTGTTACCACCGACCTCCCTCGTCTTCTCCATCACGATGGATGCGCACGGAGGAAGCTCAATTCGTCTTTGAATTCAGCGAGAGGAGAACAGCGCCCTTCTGATTCTTTCTGCGCAACGCTTGGGATTCTTGGCAAGCTGACATTCCCACACGCGTATCACGGTCCACCCTTCCCTGCGTAGCGCTCGTGTAACGCGTCGGTCCCTGCTTCTGTTGCCTGCAATCTTATCCTGCCATTCCTTGGGATTAGTCTTTGGCGTCACATTCTTTCCGCAGTCGTGGCCGTGCCAGAAGCAGCCGTCGACGAAAAGCGCAACCTTTTCTTTGCGCCACACAAAATCTGGGCGACCGGGAAGTGGCTGGTGTCTTCGCCAGCCCGACAAGCGCGTTAACCGGAGCAATGAGGCCATGCGCTGCTCAGTTGTCGCGTTCCCCCTACTCCGTACTCGGGCCATCAATTGTCCGCGGGACAGGCCACCAAAGGATGTTCGCTCTCTTTGTGAATCTCCCGGCCAGTTGCTCATTCGTCAGGCGCATCCACACTTGCTGATAGTGCCGCAAGCGCGGTCATCACGTGCTTGCCTGCCAGCTTGGCGTAGAGGGGGGGGACCGCGTTCCCAATCATGTCGCAGACAGCGTCAATCTGGTCAGTAGTAAACCGGTACCGCGTTGGGAAGGTCTGCAGCAATGCCGCCTCCCTGACGGAAATCGTGTGCCTTCTCCGGTCTGGATGTCCGAACCTGCCCTTACATGGCGTCGTGCATCCCCCAGTGATTGTTGGCGAGGGTTGGTCCCACGCCATCCTGCCGTAGACGTTGGTGAATCCTTTGTATCCGTTTCTATGACACTCGGGGCGTAGCGATTCTTCAATTCTGAGCCATGTCTGTCCAGGTACTGCGGCACGCAGTCTCTCTTTGGTCTGCGGTTGGAGATCACGAACCACGTGCCAGTTGTGGGAGACAGGGCCGCCCTCTTTGAGTGCTGCCTTTAGCCTCTTGGGGGCGCGCATGTGGCGTATCGCGTCACTGACGGTACGCCATGGCATCAGCTCAGTCCCGTTCTTGGGCGAACGCGCATGAGTTGGCTTTGGGAACGGGACTTTGAAGCCTTGACCCGCCAGTAGGACCAGACGCCGTCGGGATTGAGGAATCCCGAAGTTCGCCATCTGTTCCACGCGCCAGCAGCCCTCTGTGTCATATCCAAACCGGTCCAGGACGCTCAAGAACTGGTCAAAGACCGTCTTCCCTCGGTTGACCAGTCCCGGGACGTTTTCCATCATGATTGCCTGCGGTTGAATCTCTTGGATGAGGTCGGCCATAACCATCAGGAGCGCGTTTCTAGGGTCATCCTTCTTGTGCTTCGCCGTCAACGAGCAGAAACCTTGACATGGCGCGCAGCCAGCCAACAGTGCAACGGGCCGACCATCTAATGCATCCAGAAGCTCAGATGCTGAAACGTCCCGGACGTCCCTCTCAAACAGGACGGTGCGCCGATTGTTCCAACGATACGTTTGAGCGGCGATAGGATCGACCTCCACGGCCGCACCAACGTGAAACCCGGCGTCTCGGAGACCGCGTGTCAAACCACCGCATCCGGCGAACAGGTCTATGGCGATGGGCTTACCGTTCTTCACTTCTTTCTTCTCTTCGGTTTTCTTTTCACGGTCGAGGCGGGCTTCTTCCTCGCTTGGCGCTTCGCTCGACTACGTGACGAGTCTGCTGCTGACTCAGCTTGCGATAGCGTCTTCATTCTCGGATCGTCGGCAGGCGCACGGCCCTTCACGATATCCAGGAACTCTTGGTGCAGCGTCTCAGCGGCCAATAACAGGTTGCCCCACGCACGAATATCGAAGACGCCCGAGGCTTGATGAGTTTTGGCATGGGTCTGGTCGTTTGGGCGTACACGGTCAGCTATCAATAATCCGCGCACAGTGGTTCTCTTATGCTCTTCGTCGGTGACTTCGTCCTGAAGCTTCTGACGGAGAAACAAGACGTAGTCACGAAGCTGATCAAATTCCTCCCTTCCGACCAAATCTCCTGGCCGCTTGGTCTCGACAACGTGGACAGTCTTGTATTTGTCGCCGAGGCAGAAGAAATCCAACCGACGGGAACCATCCTTAGTTTTCGATCGGGAGAGCCCGAATTGCGTCACAATAAGTTTGTCAAGAGATTGCTCGTGAACAAGAGTTGTCCACTTCGGGTCAATGAGCCACGGGTGATCTCGCAGATAGTCCTGCATGTCCGGTTTTTCTGGAACCTTGTCGTCTATCATCTGATTGAATTTGCGGATAATTTCCACTCGGCCCTTAACGAGATGGGCCGTATTCACAGCTTCGATGATGTCCCACTCAGAGAGGACTTCAGAAAGATGTGCGACATCCTCTGTGGATGCGGCGTTAAGCCTACGGATTGCGTCAAGGAAGCTTCTATTTGTCAGTGCGTTGTATGCGAACTCAACAAGCTCGTCCGCTATGTCTTTACCTTCCTGGTCCTTATCAATCTGTGGAATCGCACATATGCGATCAACGACCGACTTGAAGATCTTACGTTCTCGCTCTGGCAGAGTTTCCGCCTGTTTAAGGAATTCGACGATCTTCGTACTCTTGGCCTTTGCCTCGCGTCTCTTGTCCGTCCATGTCTCAAGCAACTCCTTAATCTTCTTGCGCCCCCAATCCCTTAACGGTAGCGCGATTGGGTCTTCCCACCGAATTGTACCCCGGTCAGTGGCGACGAGATCGACGCTTTCGTCGAGGAAGTCCGCTTTGACTTCACCCGTGAGATACTGCATGCCGTGCTGGCCCCAGACGCCACCACTCAGATCGAAAAACCATGGAGTCTGAGCCAACTTCCCCCGTACATAGACAACGAAGCCGCGCTGTTCTTCGTCCGGTATTGTGTCTTTGCAGAAACCGGCCCACCACTGAATCTGTTGTCCATTGCCGAGTTCAGCCGTGTCCCAGCTTCCAGGCTTCTTGGGAAATCGAAATTGAAATGGAATCTCTTGTCGGGTGATTGCGGATCCGTTAACGTGCACCGTGAAGTTGTCGTCCAAAACCAGAAGCCTTCTCGCTAGGCTGGTCTTGAACTGATTCTCGTCTACCGCGCGGCTAATCTTAAGCTGAGAGAGCGTTACAGTGGTTCCTGGTCTTGCTCGCGTGGATTTCCCCCCATCTTCGTCCAGGATCTCTGGTTTGTATCCTTTCGTGTCTGCGAATTCGGAACTCTTGGTGAGCGCAGAGAAATCCAATCCAAAGTGGGAGATTTCCTTGTCCTTTACTGTACGGATCTTGATGCGATCTGCAATGCCGAATCCAGCAAGTTTGCCAATACCCTTGCGGCCTTGGACCTTCCGGGGCTGAAGACCGTTGTATGCCTGTGTCCACTCACTTGCGTTTGAACGGCGATCTCGGCCGACGAACAGGTATAGCGAATTGCACTCCTCATAACTCATGCCACACCCATCGTCTTTAACAATGATCTCGTCGGTTGGCTGAATGGGGCGGCCCGTTGGTACTGTGATCCATACGTTCTTGGCCATGGCGTCGTACGCGTTCGATATGAGTTCGGCGATGGCGGGAACTGCGCCGGAATACATCTGAAGGCCAAGGTGCTTGAAAAGTTGGCCCGCGACAGTCATCCTGTATTCGCGTTTTGGGCTCCTCGTTCGCCTAGGTCCTCGTGTCATGCCTACATCTTCTCCTAATGCGCCATGTATTCAACCAACGGGCCAGGAATATCAGGCTCATCCTTGGATCGCCCGGGTGCACGTCTGGACCTTCGATATGACGCGCTACGGACGCATATAGACTCCGTCTGATCATCTCGGATGCGGTTTGGTCGTCGGCAAGGAACGCTGGCTACCGTCGCCCCTTGTCGTTGCCCAACGATAGCTCCAAATCCTTCAATTGTCTCAGCAGGAAGGGCGGAGGGCGACAGTGGCCGTTTCCCGACTGATCGAGCGTGCCAAACGACACACCCAGTTGCCGTGCAAGTCCTTCCTGGGTCAAGCCCATGCCACTCCGCAGACACTTCACAAGCACCGGAATGTCTTGGCCTTCCATCGGAGTTCATCCTTGTGGCGGTTACTTGATGCGCTATACTACCCGAAATGTTGATTCGAGGCCAATGGCGCAATGCCAGTCGTCCCCTGCTCGCAAGTTTCTGGATCAAGCAGGTAGCGTCTTGTACGGTTTTAGAGGGAGTTAGTGCGCCTGAACGTTCGGACACCTCAGGGACAAAAAAAGGCCCTGCACCGACTTAGTCGGTGCAGGGCTGAATCAAGAAACTCCAGCGTCAACGGCCACGTATCGGTGGCTTGGACAGCGACATTTCGCTGGAGTTCGGTAACTGACTCCGCGTGGCCAGTACAAAATCCGAGAGCCATAGAGGATGTACATTCTATGCATGTGAAGATCGCCGTCGTTGCCGATGTGCATTATGACAACAATGGGGATCCGGCGGGAGGGGCTCGCCGGCGCGATATCGCGGATGTCATCTTGCTAAGGGCGGCACACCGCCTCAACCGGCTCATCCGGCCGGATATCACGCTGCTCGTGGGCGATCTGGTGGATTGCGGCGAGGCCCCCGGAGCCGCCGAGGACCTGGCTTCACTGCGGGATATCGCGGACAAGATCGAAGGGCCGGTGATCGCCATCCCGGGGAACCACGATGGCTCGATCGATGCGTTCTACAAAGCGTTCGAGCGCCCTCCCGAGGTGACAGACGTCAAGGGGTGCCGCTTCGTGGCCTTTTTGGATCCGGAGGAGCCGGACTACAACGCGCGGCGCACGCCGGCGGATCTCGAGCGCATGGCGGCCGCACGGGCCGGTTTCGACGGCCCTATCGTCGCCGTGCAGCATTGCCCCGTATTTCCTCCGGGGACGTCGGATTGCCCGGTCAACTACGTGAACGCGGAGGAAGTGGTCGCGGCGATGCGGCAGCGGGGGATCAGGCTGGCGCTCAGCGGCCATCATCATCGCGGGGTAGGGCTGATTGAACAGGAGGGCGTAGCCTTTCTCGTCGCACCCGCTGTGTGTGAAGCGCCGTTCCGGTTTCTCGAAATCGATTTGGGCGAAACGGGCATTTCGGTGCGGGAACACGCGCTGCGCATGCCTGATGAACTGGAACTGGTTGATACGCACGTGCACACGCCTTTCGCGTACTGCAATGAGAACATGGATATCGCCAAGGCCATGAGACTGGGCGAGGAGTTCGGGCTTGCCGGGCTGGTGTTCGCCGAGCACACAGGCCATCTCTACTTCGACAAGGCGACGTACTGGGAAGGGGCGTTTCTCAACGAGGGAATCGCGTGGGCGCAGGGCAGGCAGCGGCGTATCGAGGCCTACCTCGACGCGGCCGAGGCGGCCGGTTGTCCGCCGGAGAATGTGGCGACGGAAGTAGACTGCGACTTTGAAGGCCGTCCGGTGCTCCTGCGTGAAGATAAGGGCCAATTCAGCTACCTCATCGGGGCGATGCATCGGCTGCGTTCGCTTCAGGGGCCATCGCCCTCGTTGCCAAAGGCATCCGAGGAGTTCCTGGGCACTTTGGAGCGCTTTCTGAAAAGCGGGATTCGCGTGCTGGCGCATCCGTTTCGCGTGTTCCGCCGTGCGGGGGTCGAGACGCCGGAGGCGCTTTTCGAGCCAACAGTGAAGTTGCTGCGGGAGCATCGGGTGGCCGCGGAGGTGAATTTTCACACCAACGAGCCGCCAGCGGCGTTCTTCCGGCGCTGCATTGAGGCGGACGTCCCGCTCACATTCGGCAGTGACGCGCACAATCTCTATGAGGTGGGCGAGTTCGCGCCGCATTTGGCCCTGCTTTCCGCCTGCGGCTACGACGGGGACATTGGGGATCTTCTTCTGGATCCGAGGCGAGGTCAGTGAAGCCGAGGGAAGCCGGAAGCCAGCGGAAGGGCACGGAACACGGTAACGGAGAGCCCTTGGCTTGATATGTCCCGCGGAACCGACTCCCAAGGTCCAGCTGGTACCTGGCGGCGTGGGTCCCACTCGGGTGCGGTGTGGACAGGGAGGATCTCAGATTTGAGATCTCAGAGCGGACGGAGCGCGTCCTTTGGCGGCCGGGATGCGCGGGATCTGATGAACTCTGGGCTACGCATGTTCCAGAGCACAGTGCATAGCCACGATACAAAGGGTATACTGCGCTTCATCTTCTGCCGGAGGCCCGGCAGCCACCGGGGTAGCTTCGAGACAAGGAGGGGAATCTCATGGAGTGCAAGGCGCACATACTTCGCGACCTGCCTGAAGCACTGACACTAAGACACTGGGCGGGCATGAGCTTCCGGCAGTTGCAGGGGGATCCGGGTTACGCCCACGGACTCGGGGCGTTTACCACGGTGCGCTACCATGCGGACGATTACCTGTATCTGGGCACCACGGCGTTCGACAACGACCTGCTCTACCGGTTCGACCGCAAGGCACGGAAGTTCATTTGTCTCAACTACGCCGAGCAGGCCGAGCGGTTTGAGGTGAAGATCCATCGTTCCCTTGAGATCGATACGGACGGGACAATCTATGGGGCAACGGCAGGGCAACACCGCCCGGATGATCGGGCGGATGCGCCGGGCGGCTCGTTGTTCGTGTTCGATCCGAAGACGGATGCGATCACAAAACTCGGCATCCCCGTGGCATGGGACTATATACAGAATATCACCTTGGACACGGAGCGGCGGAAGATCTGCGGGGGAACTCATCCGGTGTCGAAGTTCTTCTGCTATGACCTCGAGGAAGGCAGGACGGTCCGCGAGCATTACATCGGCAGCATGCCCCACCGGCTGGGCCAGGATGATCACGGGCGGGTGTGGGGCACATGGGGCAAAGCGCGCAAGGAGGACTTCCTGCTGGCCTACGACCTGGACGCCGACCGGCTCCATTTCTCGCGCGTCAAACTACCCGGCTTGGAGCGGACGGACGCGGGCGCGCTTGACGGCATCGTGAACGGCGGCGACGGCTATATGTACATCGGCACCACGCAAGGGGCGCTCGTGCGACTCGACCCCTCGGATCCCGACTCCCCGCAGGTGACGTTTCTCGGAAAGCCGCTTCCGAAATGGCGGATACCCGCACTCGTCTGCGGCGAGGATGGGCTTATCTACATGGCTGCCGGGGGCGAGTACGACGTACACATTCTCACGTACGACCGTACTTCAGGACTGTTCAACGACCTGGGGCACATCGTCGACAAGGATACGGGCGTCCCGTGTTTCATGCCGCACGATCTCGCCCTGGCGCCCGATGGCTTGGCTTATGTCGGTGAGACTGACCACCCCGAGCGGGCGAGCTACTTGTGGGAGTGCGCCCTGTAGTATCGGGCGCCCTCAGCGCCGTGGACTAAGCGCTCTCATAGATCCGGCTAATGGTCTCGCGGACGTCCGTGGGAGTCGCGACAACAACCTGAACGCCCCGGCCGGTAGCGCGCTCGACATCCTCAATGGCAATCAGGTCGAGCGGATTGGCCATGGCCAGGATGAGGGTCTCATCGCGGATGGCCACCGGCACACAAGCATGTTGAGCGGCGAGGCGGCCCGTAATGGAGGCTGCCGCTTCGGGGTCCACCGTTCGTTTATCCAGATGGATGAAGTCCGTCTTCCGCTGCTTGGCCAACGCCCCTCCAACGGCCTCTTCCGTGGTGAAGCCCTTCTCGACAAGAATGTCGCCCAAGCGTTTCTGCGGAGCGGCTTCCTGCTCATCGAGGCCAGATTGGAGTTGCTCGGAGGTCACGGCGCCCATCTGCACCAGGATATCGCCGATTTGGTCTTGTGCGCGCTTTCTGGCGCGGGGCTTCTTCGGCGGCTTCACGACTTCAGCGGGCGGCTCCGGAGGTGCAGGCGTCTCGACGGCAGGCGCGGCCGGTTCGGGCGGCTCGTCGGACAAGGCCGGTTCCGGCTCGGGCTGAGCTTCTTCTGCAGGGGATTCGGATACAACCGGTGGCCCGGCCTCGGGCGGCGTCGATGCCGGGGCCCTGCGCAGTTCTTCAACCTCCCCACGGAGCGTTAGCAGCTCCTTATAGGTCTTCTCCTTGTCTTCAAGGGCCTCAGCCAATTGGCGTGCCAAGGCCGACTTCGTGCCGTTGGCCGTTTCCTCCGTAAGATGGGCCTCGGCGAGATCGGCGCGCCTGCGTTCAGCATCGAGCATGCGCTCGGCTTCGGCCACCTTCGCGTCGCATTCACTCGCGAGGCGCTCTTGTGATGCGGAAGCTTGGGCCTGCAGCTCTTGAAGGGCCTTGACATCCTCGCGGAGTCGGGCCTCGGCGCCATCACGTTCGGCCAGTTGCGCCTGGAGACTATCAGCGTTTCCCCGCTGCTGCGCCGCCTCCTGTTCGAGGGCGGCCGTTTGCTCCTGCAACTTTCTGCCCGCTTCCTGGGTTTCGGCAAGCTGGTTCTCCAGTTTGGCGATGCGGGCCTTGCGCTTCTGGGCCATGTCCTGACGTTCGGCAAGGGCAGCATTGACTTCCTCGAATTCCTTGCGCGTCTTTTCAAGGTCCTCGGCGCGGGCGGCGACCTCTTGTTCGAGGGCCTCGATCCGGGGCTGGGCCTCTTCACCGGCTCGAGTACGCTGCGCCAGCTCGTCTTCGAGTTGGGACGCGCGTTCGGCGGCGGACTGCAAGGCGTTGCGCGCTTCCGCCAGCTCGCCTTCGAGACGGGCGCTTTGTTCCTTCAGGGCCTGCTCGGCTTCATTGCGGCCCCCAAGCGTTTGTTCCAGTTCGGCAATCCGGGCCTTCGCACGCTGCTCCGCTTCGCCGAGTTCGGACAGATCCTGCTCGAGTTTGATGGCGCGCTGCCGGAAGCTCTCGGCCGTATCAAGACTATCCGCGAATCTTCGCCGCAGGTTTTGCAGTTCCTTGCGCAGATCATTGAGGGCCGCATCGGGGGCCTGAAGCGCCTGGGCGGCATCCGCCGCCAGCGATTCGAGCGTCCTCGTCACTTCCTGCGCCCTGGCGGCCAGGGCCTGCCGCCGCTCCTGCGCCTGGCGACTTGCCTCGTCAATAAGAGATTCCAGCGGCTTGAAAACGTCGACCTTGGCTTCCTCGGGCATTTCATCACCTCGTCAGTTCCGGAACGACAAGCCCGTCCCCACTTTCCCCGACGTGATTATAGTGCGGACTTCCGAGCCTATCAAGGGCAGAGCCCCGGTGGCCGGACTGCCGATTGTGCCGCGCATCAGGTCATTAGAGGCAACGACATCGGCAAGACGAGCGGCTTGAGCTAATGGGTGAGTATGCCTCAGAAGACAAAGTCTGTCAGAAGCGACGAGTACGCGGCACTGTCGAATTATCCGGCGATTGCGGTAGAGCGCAGTGGTCCGAACTCAGTCCGGCGGATGGTTACGGAGATCCGGACAGCGATTTGTCTTGGACACTTGGGGCGAGGGGTCGCTCGTCGGCCGACCGCGTTTGCTGCGCAAGCCGCAGCCGGCTATTCCTTGTTGTCGCGTCGCTCGACGCGTGCGGCGGCCGCTACACGCCACGGGCCCGCGGCGTTGTTGGTAAGGTCGCAGTCTTCGACTGTGGCGGCGGCTCCGGGATACACCTCGATGGCCTGGCGGCCGTTCTGGTTAATGGCGCATCGACGGACAACCACGCTCGAGTTGGGCTTCACCTGGACGCCTGCATCGTCGTTGTCGGCAATGGTGCAGTCCTCAATGGTGCTCCTGGCCTCATCGTAGACGATAATGCCCGCTTCCGTACTGCCGCGGAAGGTGCAGTCGCGGAATACGGCGTCGGTTCCTTTGCCGCGCACAGCGACACAGGTCAAGGAATTCGAGTTGATGTCGCAAGACTCGAACACCGGCATGCCACTGACGATGTAAACGGCGTGAACCATCTGGTTTTCGGGCCCGGTCGTCGCGCGGATCGTCAGGCCGTGCACAAGGGCCTCCCGGGCGCGCATGACAAGGCAGTCGCGGCCGGAGACTTCGACGATCACCTGTCCCGCGTCGCCCTCCCCGACAAGCACGACGGGCTTATCAATGACAAGGCGCTCTCTGTACACGCCAGGCTTGATAAAAATGGCGCTGTTGGCGCCGGCGTGCGCGATGGCCTCGCCGATGGTGGCGAACGCCGCGTCGCCCGTCGCGGAGACCGTAATGCCCGCGTCGCGCAGCTTGGCCCAGGCATCTTTCCGTCGCTGCCGGGTAGCCTGTCGGAGAGCTTCCGCATAGCCCGCGCGGGCTTTGTCGTACAGGGGTACGGCCTTAGTGGAATCTTCTCTGACTTCCTCGGCCGCGAGCCATGCGTCGTCGGCGGCCGCTACCATCTCGTGGGCCAGCCGGCGGACATCGTCGGCGACGGCGAGGCGGGCCTTGTTGGCGGCCAGCCTTGCCGCTTCGCTCTCACCTGAGGCGCGGCGCTTCTCTTCAACTACCTCGATGGCCTTCCGGAAGCTCAACGAGGCAAGGCGGTAGGCCTCTTCCGCGGATTTGAGGTCACCGCGCGCTTCTTCCGCGGCGTCCCATTGCGTTTCCGCTTGCCGGAAGGCTTCCGGAGCAAGGCCCTCGCCTCCGGCCGAGGCCGCCTCGGCGCGCGCCTTTCCGGCCTGGGCTTTGAGCGCGTCAATGGACTTGAGCCGGGCATGGACGGCGGCGGCAGCTTGACGATAGGCCTCCTGTCCTTCCTGCAGTGCCAGGATGGTTTCCTCGTCGGAGGCCGGCTCTTTAGCCGACGCCTCGGCATCCAGGCCTTCTTGGTAACTCTCCTCGGCCCAAAGCACGGCATCGAGGCTGTCCGCATATGCCTTTGCTGCTTCCATCGCCTGGCGGGCGGCTGTGACGCCCTCCGCCTCCGGCGTAGCGCGAACAGGCAGTGGGGCGGGTTTGTCATGGGAGACAGATTTTGCCAGAACCTGCGGCTCCGGCAATCCTTCCGATGCCGGCTCCTCCTCCGTCACGGCAGCGACGCTATCCGACACCTCGGGCGCTATGGGAGCAGGAAGCGCGGCGTGTTCGTCGCGGCTGATTGATTTGGCCCGGCGCTGCAACTCCGCCAGCGTCTCGGATGGGGACTCCCGCTTCACGGCGGGGCCGGACACCGGGGTGGTTTCATCCCGTCCGGCAGACTTGGCCAGAAGCTGCGGCTCCGGCAGCGCTTCGGACGACGATTTCTCCCGCGTCACGGCGGCGCCAGTAGCGCTTTCCGACGCCTCCGCCTCGCTAGGAGAGGCCGATGTTGGCTCGTCCTGCGCCGCCTCCTCAGGTGAGGCCGTGCCAGCGTCAATTGCGGGCTGCGGCTCTCGAATAGGCGGTAAAGGCTCCTCTTCGTCGGCCGGCGCCGCAGGAGAAGGTTCGGACAGGCCCTCATCGGCCTGCGTCTTGGGTTCTTCAGCGAGTTCGGCGGGGGCCGGCTCAGGCTCCGCCGGGACGGTAACCTCGGCTTCGAGCCGTTCAACGGCCTCCGGTGGCTGGGCTTCCGGTGTGGCGGAATCCTGGGGCTCGGCAGCTCCAACAGGAGCCGGTGTCGGCGGTGTGGTACTTACTTGCTCTTTCTGGGGAGGGAGCTCCTCCTTCGAACCGCATGAGGCGGCGGCCAGGATAAGAGCCACTCCGAGTATCGTTCCGGCCACGACAACGAAAGGCCGGCTCGCGCCGAACCACCCGCTTCTCCTCCCCATGTGCAACACCTCCCGGCTGGTACTTCATCGGCCCGTCATATGGCGAATGACAGCGGGCATAGTATGGCGTCTTATACTCGCCCGTCAATGTCTATCCACAAATCCAGTGAGAAGTTCCGAGGTACTTGTCGGAATCGGGCCGAAAAAGCGTTGTTGTGCGGCGCCGCTGAGTTATCCGATAGCGGCGCACCAGCAAGGCGGCAGGCCATGCTATCATGGGCGGGATTAGAGAGGATTTATCCGAATGCCCGTCTTGTTGATCATCCTAGCTCAGGTGTGCGCGGTTCAGTGGGAACATCCGGCCGGGATCGTCACGGAGTCAACCATCGAGGAAGTCCGTGAGCGCATCGCGGCCTATGACTGGGCGCAGGCGGTTTACGCAACGCGCAAGGAGATTGTAGCTCCTTGGTTAGATGCATCCTACGAGGAGTTGCGGCGCGTGTTCCCCAGGAGGCGGGGCAACGTGTACCACAATTTCTCGTGTCCTAAAGATCGCCACGCCCTCACGTTCGATCCCTTCCAGCCGGACACGTTCGCGTGTCCCATCTGCGGCGCGCATTACGCTTCGGAGACGGATGCAGGGATTTACCCGCCGGAGCACCGGTATCACGGGACGATGTATGATGGGTGGGCATGCCGGTTCTACCAGAACGCGTGCAGCGTCGCGGCCGACCTGGGCTTGATGGCGCGGGTCGAGGGCAAGGAGCGCTACACCGAGCGGGGCATCGAGCTGCTCATGCTGTATGCGGAGGTGCTCGAAGGACTTCCGACGGACGTTGCCGAGGATCACCAGTTCTCCCGCATCCTGACGTACCACCGGGAGGGGGATAACAAGATTCTCTATGACTTGGCGCGTGCCTACGAGTTGCTGCGGGGCCGTATGACGGAAGCGCAGCGGGCGCGCTTCGAGAAGCATGCGCTCACGCGTATGCTCGAAGATCTGATGCTGGAGCCCATCTACACGTACAATCACAACAACGTCTATCAATGGCATCGCACCATCATCCAGACGGCGCTGGCGCTCGAACGGGAGGATCTGATCGACTGGAGTTTCGGGTATGGCCCGTTCGCCCCGGCGAACGAGCCGGAGCATCGCAGCATCCGGCGCCTGGTGGCGACGCATTTCAATCCGGACGGGGCATATTGGGAGTTGTGTTCAGGCTATCATCTTTACCCGCTGCATCATTTCTGCGAATTGGCCGTGCTGTCCCACCATCTCACGCAGATGGATTCCGTCCGGTTCCCCGCGAGGCAATACGACCTCACGGATCGGGCAAGTGCCGCAGGAAAGGTGCTCTACAAGGCCCTTCAGTGGTTTATCTCGCTGGCGATGCCGGATCGCTCGATGCCGGTTCTGGGCGACTCGACGATCTCGCGGGCGGGGATGGACTCGTACTTCACCACGGCGGAAGTGGGTTATCGCTTCTTCGATATCCGGGCCGTGGGAGACTACGATGCACTGCGCGATGGGCAGCGGAGTTGGGCGGGCCTGCTCCACGGAGCGCCTGAGATTGTCCAGCGTTACACGCCCTTCACAAGCTCCTATCTGTCCAGTGGGTGGGTGGCCTTGCGCAATGAGTGGCAAGGCAACCGGGTATGGGTCGGCCTCAACGCGCTCATCGCCGGAGGCGGCCACCAGCACGCGGATCGCCTGACGCTCGTCAGCTACTCGCACGGGAAACTGCTCGCGCTCGAGAAGGCTACGCCTTACAACGAGTCGGTGACGCGGGAGCTGGGCACCTTGTCCCCGTCGCACAACACCGTCACCGTGAATCGCCGCTCCCAGAAGCAGGGCGAGGCCCTTTGCGCGGAGGAGACGCCGAGGGTGGCCTACTTCTTCGCGGGCCCGGTGGCGAAGTTCGCCGAGCTGCACGGCGACAACCTTTATCCTGAGGCTAATACCTACCGCCGGTCAGTGGTCCTTATCGAGGATATTATCGTGGACTTCTTCCGGGTCGAGGGTGGCGGCGCCCACGATTGGATGGCGCATCACGCGGGCCCGGCGCCGCGTTTCTCGATGGCGATGGAGGACGCGGCGTTCGAGCCCGTCGAGTGGCTGTACAACGGGACGGGCAGGGTCGTCCGAGGAAGTCCGGCAGAGGCGTGGGATGTTCGCTGGCGCGTGGATGAGGTGACATCGCGTCTCACCATGATGGGCGCTGAAGGCACGGAGGCCTACGGGCTTGAGACGTATCCCGTGGACAACGCGTTCGTCACGCCGGAGGACCCGCCATGCCAGACATTGTGCGTGCGGCGTACGGATGACGCGCCGTTTCTGGCCGTATGGGATGCATGGCGCGATACGCCCAACCTTAGGCAGGTTGAGCGAGGAGATGAGGGCGAATCCCTGCTGCTGACAACAGCATCGCACACGTACCATCTCTGCTTCGGTGCGGGTGCAAGCCGGTTTCAGGATGGCGTGTCTCTCGAAAGCGACGCGGCACTGAGTCTCGCGCGAGATGCGGAGGCCGTGTTGTTTGTAGGCGGGACGCGCCTCGCCCTGACGACTCCGGAAGGCTTGCTGCAAGTGACTTCCGATGCGCCCGGCGCCGTCTCCGCCGAGTGGGAAGACGGGGTGATAACGCTCGAAACGGCGGGAGACATTCAGTACGATACGTACGCTGGGCAAGATCACTACCGCGATATCCCGAGCATGGCAGTCGACGTCGATGGAGGCCTCTGGCGCGTACGCAAGATGCGCCATCGCTTCGCGGGATACGTGCAGTAAAGGACGGGGCTGGTATTCCAGAGACTTACCGGCCTCTCGGCAGGGAGGGCTGCGCAGATGATACATTCGGGCATGGTGTCGGTTACATTTCGCAAACTGGATCCGAAGGCAATCATTGAAATCGCCAAGAAAGGCGGGCTCGAAGCAATTGAATGGGGCGGCGACGTGCATGTGCCGCCCGGCAAGAGCCGGTTGGCGCGTGAGGTCGCCGAGATGACGCAGGCGGCCGGACTGGCGGTCTCGTCCTACGGATCGTATTATCGGGTAGGAAATGAGTCCGAGCCGTATGGGCAGTTTGAGGGTGTGATCGAGACGGCCCTTGGGCTTGGCGCGCCGCTTATCCGCGTCTGGGCGGGAGAGCGAGCTTCGGCGAAGGCGGACTCGGCTTGGTGGGACACCGTCGTGGACGCGAGCCGCTCCATCGCGGATATGGCCGGGGCGGCCAGCCTCAGATTGGCCTTCGAGTACCACCGGAACACGCTGACGGATACGCCGGAAACGGCGCGGAAGCTGCTCGAAATGGTGAATCATCCGTCCATGACAAGTTACTGGCAGATGGACCTTTCGCTGTCGCCTGAGGAGCGGATGGCGAGCCTTGAGACGATGTGTCCATGGTTGAGCAATCTGCACGTGTTCTTCGAAGAGGGCGGGAAGCAGCTGGCCTTGGCGAAGGGGCTATCGGAGTGGCAAGGCTATCTGGCGCATGCGGCGCGATGCGGCGGCGAGCGCTACGCGCTGCTCGAGTTTGTGGCGGATGGGAAACCTGATAATCTGGTTCGCGACGCCCGGACGTTGACGGCGTTGCTGGACGAGCTTCCAAAGAGTGCGTGACGTACCGCATCGCGGGCCGTCGCGTGTTTCGTTGACAAAGGCGTTTCGCTGGGAGATTCTTGAATATGGAAGGTTTTGCGCGTGGGAGCGTAGACATCGAGGAAGGGCATCTATCCTATCTGTTCCGGGCCGGGTCGGGCCCGGCCGTCGTGCTCATTCCGGGGAGCTTCAGCAGTGCGGCGCAATGGGACTTCGTCGTGCCGCTGCTCGACAAGGATTTGTCGCTTGTGCTCATCGAGTTGCGCGGACACGGGGCGAGCTGGCCGCCGCCGGTGAACGGTTCTATCGAGCAGTTTGGCGCCGACTCCTTGAAGGTGCTCGACCACCTCGGCATCGAGCGATTCTATATCGGCGGGCACAGCATCGGCGGTATGATCGCGTTGGAGGTCGGGCGTGTAGCCGGTGAGCGCGTCAGAGGTATTCTCTGCTGCGAGGGCTGGACGAATTACCATGCGGAGAAGGACGCGTTTCACGGGCCGTCGAAGAACGAGCGGACGCCGGAGCAGGAGGCCAAATACCTCGAAGCGCGCGCAACAGTGGACACGCGATGGACGGAGGAGCAGATCAAGGCGTTCGCCCGCATCTGGCGGCAGTGGGATGGATACGCGTTCCTTTGCGAAACCGAGATACCTGTACTCGAGATCTACGGGGACCGCGGCCGCGCGCCGGCGTCCCGGGAGGCGCTGAAGATCCCGGATCGCGGCAATATCACGCTGCATTGGATCGCGGGCGCTTTCCACTCGGGCCTGCCCATCATCAAGCCGAAGGAAATCGCCGAAGCCTATACGGCGTTCATCGAACAGGTGGAACACGCGAGTTGAGGCGCACGCCCACCGGGCAATATGAGCTCCCCACCGAACCGGTGCATGCCAGCAGCGCGCGTTTGGCTGAACGGCGGTGAATGTGTACACTACGCGGACTGCGCCGAGATGTGTTGAGGTCTGCGGGCCAAGGACAGGCTGATTACAGACAGGGCATGGCGTCCTGCCCGCACAGAATCGTCCGCTTTCGAGCAGTCAGTCCGAGTATAGGAGGAGCATTTCGATGAAGGCACCGTGGGTAACTTACCGGCCCGAACTGAAGGTGCTTGATTGCACCATCCGCGACGGCGGTTTGATCAACAACCATCATTTCGACACCGACTTCGTCAAAGCCGTCTACCACACCTGCATCGAGGCGGGCCTGGATTACATGGAAATCGGCTACAGGAACTCGAAGCGCCTGTTTCCGAAGAAGGATTTCGGTGCGTTCCGCCATAGCGATGAGGAAGATATCCGCAAGGTAACGGGAGATCACGACGCGGAAGCCACCGGCTTGAAACTGGCGTTGATGGCCGACGCAGGCAAGAGCGATTGGAGCACCGAGATCTTGCCGAGCGATCAGAGCGTGGTGGACCTCATCCGCGTGGCGTGCTACGTCGAACAGATCCCGGAAGCCGTGGAGATGATCCACGACGCGCATGAGAAGGGCTATGAGACCTCGTGCAATATCATGGCCGTTTCCACCGCCCAGGAACCCGACGTGGCGCAGGCGCTTGAGACCATCGCGGCGACGCCAGTGGGCACCATCGTTGTGGTGGACAGTTTTGGGGCGCTTTATCGGGAGCAAATCGCCATCCTTGTGGAGAAGTACCTCGAAGCCGTGAAGGACACGGGCAAGGAAGTGGGAATTCACGCGCACAACAACCAGCAACTGGCCTTCGCCAACACGATTGAGGCCATCATTCTCGGCGCGAGCCGCGTGGACGGGACGATGGCCGGACTCGGCCGCGGGGCCGGGAACTGCCCCATGGAGTTGTTGATCGGCTTCCTGCGTAATCCGAAGTTCAAGCGCCGCCCCATCTATCAACTGCTGCAAGATCAATTCATCAAACTGCGTGAGACGATGGAATGGGGGCCGCTCGTGCCGTACATCATCACCGGCCAGCTCAACCAGCATCCACGCGAGGCCATCGCCTTCTGCAATAGCCCCGACAAGGACAACTACGTCGCGTTCTACGACAAGATCTTCGGGGACGTGTAGGCGGGCGGGCGCGACACACAGAAGGCTAGGGCGACGCCGAGTCTGGGGTCGATCTTTCCGCCGCCTGGAAAATGAAACGGCGTGTTTTCGGGCGATCATCGGGGGTGTCGAGGGAGATGTTGTAGGTGATGGCCCAGGCGCCACCCACCGGGTCGTAGTCGGCCTGCCAGAAATCGCGGCCGTGGACGGACTGATCAATCACCATCTTCCGGCCGTCGCGGATCTCCCATAGGGCGGGATGCTTGGGGTCGCGAACGCCTGCGAACGTGAACGGCACGTAGCCTATGCCGCCAAGCACCTCTACATCCGCTGCGCCGGTGTTGTCCACCTCAACGACAACGGGATAGTGCTGTTTGAGCGTGCCCCGTGCGGCGGACACGCGGAGATCGTTGCCGCGGGCCTGACGCCATACGGGACACCATGTGTTTGCGTGCTCGGCTAGGTGGGCACGCAGGTTCTCGTTGGGGCCGTAGTAGTCCCCCGCGTTGAGAGGGATCACCACGAGTTCCAACTCCGCCTCCACGAAATCGCCGGCCTCTAGTTCGGTACAGCCCGGCGGCGGGGACAGCTCGACATTCGCGCTGGGCACGCCGTTCTCGGTGCCGTAGCTGGATGCGAAGGGCGAGGGCACGTCACGTCCCCCCAGCCGGGCGCGCCAGGAGCGGATGATCAAGCCGCGGTTGGCCCATGCGCCGCGCGGGTGGGCTTCATTGCGCCGCCCTCCGTGGAGCGAGAACCAGGGCACGGGCCCGTCACACAGCATGCCGGCGCGATGGTAACGCAGACCGCCCCGCTCTGGTTGCCATTCTTCGAGCAATCCCGCTTCGGCGTTTCCGCGGGCCATGAGATCGAACTGGTGGTCGTTGTAGCCGTCGGCGCCGAGTTGATAGAACGCCAAGCGAGTAAACGGCGTCGGCTTGAGAACGTCATACCGAATGCGATGGTACGCGCGGTTCAGGTCGTCGCATCGGGGGGAGGAGACGTCAATCCGAGCGGCGATCTTGCCGTCGGCGCTGACTCCGGCGTAGGTCACCTTTGTCAGGTTAGGCCCGTACTGCCGATAACCGGTTCGGACACGGGAAAGGTACTGCCTCTCCCCCACATCGTCGATGTAGACGAGGAAGTCCCCGCCGCCGACGTTGGCGGTCCAGCCCCACTTGCCGTCATCGGTTCGCATGTTCGTCACCATCAACGGACGGATATCGTCGATCATGGAGCGTCCGAGATTCACATCCGGGTCGTAGCAAATGGATTCGCCCCAGGAGCCGATGGCGGCTTGATCCCAAAGCTGATTCGTTCCCCATCCGATGAGGCATAGTTGCGCATGGGACGCCGCGGGCACGCCGCCCCAGCGGGCGTAGGCCATGGCGAATTCGCCGCGCCAGGTCGCGCCGGCCTCGACGGGCACCATGGTGAATCCGTGAAACCACGGGCCTTGGTAAAGAAAGGTGCGGCCCGCTTGGCGATGCCAGTTCTTCGAGATTTGCACGGGGATGCCCGTCGGGGCGCCGTCGACGTCGCGTAGCATGGGTGACAGGCCGATGAGGCCCGGGATGGAGCCATCAAGGCAAAAGAGCAGCCGGAACACGGCCGGGGCGTCGGTAGTGTTGGTGAGTGAGAGCGCGTAGCGATCCAAGCGGTCGGGCTCCTCCGGGACAGACCACGTGGCCTCGGGAAGATCGATGTCATACAGGCCGCGGCGCGCGTCGTAGCGGACAGGGACGGGCTCGCCGTCGATCTTGGCAACAGTCACGTCGAGTTTTTCACGTGGGGATTGCTCGTGGCCGTCGGGAATCCACGAGAGGGCAACGGAACTCCCGTGCCCGGCCACGAGATCTTCGCGTTCCGTTTGTGCGCGGTAATGCTCTCCGCAGGCGTGGAGGTCGATCCTGAGGGACACGCTATCCAGATTGTCTCTCGGAATAATATCCATGAGCAGGCTCAACATGTCCGGCCATGCGGCGACCTCAAGCCTGCCCTCCGCCTCGAGGCGGTCGCCCGCGGCGTTCTCGAAGACAAGTTGCAGCATGTCGGCACGCTGCATGAAGCGTCCGCTCTCGATGATGCGCACGGGGAAATTGACGCGGTCGGATTGATCTGACGCGGCGCTGACGCAGACGTATGCATCCTCCCCGATAGTTATAGACAGCGACAACTTGCTCTCAGGAAGCTCGAAGATAACGTCGCTAGACTGCGCGACGGCCAGGTCGTACGGCATCGGGCGCGAGATGGTCCCTAAATGCGTGATGGCGGGCCGCTCAACATCGAGGGCAAGGCCGTAGCGGCTGGTTTGTATGCTCAGTATCTTGAGGTTGTCCGGCGAACGGCCGCGCCAGCCGTAGGCCCACCACATGAAGGAGTAATCGTCGGGCGGCGGAAGGGCAACGGCGCAAAGGCACACACACGCAAGCGGGGCGATCACGCGAGTCCAGTTCATGCACGAACGCGGCCGCGGCGCTTCAGCTTTGTCTACCAGGACGTGTCTCGTCCAGGAAGTCCATCGACGCGATTGAATCCGCATGAAGTTCCCTCTTCGGCTCACAATCTTTGAGGCTCTCGCCCTCCGGCGTTATGGTCACACAAATGGCTCTTCGCCGCAAACGCCCAATGCTCTGCTATACTCGTATCGCGTCAACTTGATGGGAGCAAATAGGGCGATAGAAGCATGAATCGCGCGAATTTAGTGCTCCGGAAAACCTCAAAGGACTCTCTCCTGCTCGCGTCACGTCTTGGCATTCCTCTTGGATACATCCTTGTTGTGCCTTTGATCGTCCTCAACATGGTGGTTCTTTTCATCCCAGGTGTTGAGCGTCCTCCGTTTGCCGTTTCGGCCTTCATCCTGTTCGGTCTTGCGAGTGTCTTCGTGTGCCTTGTGCTGGTCCATCGCGCCGTCAAGCGCGAACTTAGGAACAGAGCCGAGGAGCCTTCCCATTTCGGCAAGGTGCTCTGGCGCGTATCGCTCTTTGTCATCGCGGGCGCATCCTTATGGCTGATACTGTTCCTCGCCTTCTTCCACGCCCTACTACGCTGGACGCTCGTCGACATGGCGCGAGCGTACGAAATCGCCGCCGTTCTGCCGCTACTTCCTCTGATCCTGTGCGGATGCCTACTGGCAAGAAAAGACATAGCCGCGCTGCGTGCCGCCAAAGACATCTTAAACGACGCCGCGTGACATGGGGCCATCCAGATGCAGATAAGGCAACGTCCGATCCGCGCGCTTCGGGGCGCCCCGCACTGGCACTCGCCGCAGGATGTCTGCAAGAATTGCGCATGAGGTCTTGTCCTTGGCAAGTATGGAGGGGGCGTTTCTCTATGACTAAGAAGAGCATCCGCACACGCCATTGTGGCGCCATATTTCTGTTCTTCGCAGCCGAATTGGCGTTGGCGACCGCGGCCTACGCAGGCGTTGAGCCGCGTCTCGAATGGTCGTACAAGGCCACGGGGCGTATCTATGCGCCCCCCATCCTGACAGACCTCGACGGCGATGGCTCGGTGGAGGTCATCGTGTGCGCGACGGTGGCGCAGCGCGTGATCTGTCTCGATGGGAACGGCGAAGTGCGCTGGGACTACCACCTGGAATCGGCGATCCCCGAGGGTATCCACGCGCCGCCTTCCGTTGTCGATTACGATGGCGACGGCCGCAAGGAAGTGTTCTTCTCGGACAGGAGCGGCGTGGTGGGTTGCCTCGACGCCAACGGCCGGTTGATCTGGCGTGTCTTCATGGGCGATCAGGTCAATTACAGCGGCCCCGTCGTGGCGGATATGGATGGCGACGGCCGCATCGAACTGGTGGTCGGTTCGGACAGCGGCACCTTGTACTGCCTCGACGACACCGGGCAAGAGCGCTGGCATCATCAGGAAGACGGCGCCATACGCGGCATTCCGGCCATCTCCTACGATCCTCAATCCAATACGATGCGAATCTACGTGGCTTTCGGTGGGGGCAAGGCAGCCTGCTTCTCGAGTGAAGGGGAAGTCTTGTGGGTTCACGACGAACCAACCGCGCGTAAGGAGCGCCGCTCGGGCCCGGCGGTGGGCGATGTGGATGGCGACGGGCACCTCGAAGCCGTCTTCGCCACCGAGGATTTCCAAGTTGTTGTTTACGACGCCTCAAGCGGAGAGGAGGAATGGCGCTGGAAGGGCGACCACATCATCGACCAAACCAACAGTTTCGCCTTGGCCGACTTCGACGGCTCGGGCCGATGCGACATCGTTTGCGGCGACGGACGCGGCCTCGGCGGGCCGGGCAGCGTATACCGCCTGCGCGACGGCAAAGCCCTCTGGTCCGCGGACGTAGGCGGCGGGATCGTCCAAGGGCCATCGGTGGGGGATGTGGACGGCGACGGCGAACTCGAGGTGCTGGCCGGTTCACGTTCAAAGCGCCTGATCTGCCTGTCGGCGAACGGCCAAGAAAAATGGAGCTTCGGCGTGGAAGTCGGCGTATTAACCACGCCCGCGCTTGGCGACGTGGATGGCGATGGGCAGGTCGAGGTCGTATTCACGGGGAAGGACGGCTATGTGTATTGCGTCTCCGTCGGCGGCGCCTATGCGCCGGAGCGGCTGCCATGGCCCAACATCAACCATGATGCGCAGCTCTCGGGAAACATCAACGGCGCAGCCTTCACGGCGACGGCTCCAACGCCGCCTGACGTGCAGCCGGCTGCCATTGCGATCGAGCGGTTTGCGCCCCTCCGGACAGGCGAGAATGCCGTCGTTTTGACCTTCTTTAACGGAAGCCATCGCCCGCGGCACCTCGAAGCCGTGGCCGAACTGACGCGGCCCGACGGGGGGCTGATCTCGGAGAACCTCACGCAGCCTCGCCTGCCGTATGAGAAGGCCTCAGGACAGTTCGAGTTTTCGGCGGCCGAGCCGGGAGTATACCGGTTGTCGCTGCGTTTGCGTGACGTGGGCACCGGCGAAACGCTTGCGGCGCTGGACGCGGAAGATGAACTCGAGTTGTTCGCGCCGGAAACTCACGAACTGGCGTCACAACTCAAGACAGCGCGCCGTCTGCTGCGCAAAATGCCCAGTTCGGAGGCGAGAGATCGTGCCAAGGAGGCCGTGCTCGCCGCGGAGGGAGGGGCGGATGCCGATCTTCGCGCCGCTAGGGAGCACGCGGACACATCCGGAAAGGCAGGCCGAGAAGACCTTGAGCGCGTACATACGGCCTTACGCGAACTTGAACGTGTTCTGGCGCGTCTGCGTGCGGCGCACGCAACAGCGGTCCAAGGCAAGGCGTGTGATTTCGCCGTTGTGCCGGAGACCACCCTTGTCAAGGTGTTCCGGGATGAGCCATTCGTGACGGCCGAGCACACATTGCGGCCCGCCGCCATCGAACTCGCCGGAAATGAACGCGAAGGACTCCAACTGGTTGTGGTGCCGCTGTGGAAGGACCTGCCAGAACTAACCGTCACTGCAAGCGAACTGAAACTCACGGGCGGCGCAGCCATTTCGCCGGATGACATCGCCGTCCACCGTGTCGGCTACGTCCGAAACGGCCCGCCCATGTATAGCTTCCGCGTGGCGAAGCAGGGCGATTATCCCGACATCCTATTTCCGGCCGAGCCGTACGACGTACCTGAAAACCAGGACGCGCAGCCCTTCTACATCACCGTACACGCGAATGAAGACACGCCGCCGGGCGATTATGAGGGAACGGTACGTTTCTCGGCGGAAGGGATGGCTTCTGTCGATGTTCCGCTGAAGGTCCACGTGTGGGATTTCCATCTCGACGAGATAACTCACCTCAAGACGACGATGTGGATGAACGAGGGCCAGATCCAACGGTTCTACCAATACGAGGGCCGCACGCCCTGGGCCGTTCGCAAGCGTTTCTACGACTATCACCTCGACCACCGCGTGGGGCCGCTGATGGGCTATCCCTACAAGGGAGGCGACACGCAGGAGGACTGGGAGTACGTCATGGCCAACGGCCAGAACACGCTGTTCATCCCGCTGTCGCACGAAATGCCGGAGGCCGACCGCCCCGCGTTCGAGAGGCTGTTGAAGAAGACGCGCGCAGACTTCATTGATAAGGGATGGGACGACCGCACCCTCTTCTACACACGCGATGAAGTGGCCGTGATGGGCCGGCATGAGATCCCGCAGGTGGTCGAGTTGAGCCATTGGGTGCGCAGCGTAATCCCGGAATGGCCCCAACTACAGACTAGCGCTCCTGAGCAGGCGCTTTTCGGCGCCATAGACATCTGGTGTCCCACCATCGGCAACTTCGATCCTCACGTGCTCGAACAGCGCATGGCCAAGGGCGAGCGCTTGTGGTTCTATACGGTGTGGAGCAGGCCCGGCATCATGATCGATTTTCCGGCTACCGATCATCGCCTGATGTTTTGGCAGTGTTGGAAGTACGGCGCGGAAGGCTTTCTCTACTGGGGCACGACGTATTGGCAGTTGAATCTTCAGGGCAAGAAGCGCTGGCCGGAGGTCCCTTGGATTCCCTGGAACAGCCAGCGCGGCCATAACGGGTGCGGCTACCTCATGTATCCCGGCCCCGACGGCACGCCCCTCGGCTCGACGCGATTCGAGAATGTGCGCGACGGAATCGAGGACTACGAGTATCTCTACCTGCTTCGCGAGCTTGCCAGGGAGGCGGGCAAGGCTATGTCCGAGCCGCTTCAGGCGCGTGTCGACGCCGAACTTGCCATCCCGCCCGAAGTGCTTACCGACCACGTGCATTTTACCGAGGATCCTGACGTCATCCTTGACGCCCGCAGACGGATCGCTAGACTCATCGAGGAGGTGTCAGCAATGGACGGCGAGGAAGACAGGTAGACACTTGGCGTCACGCAATTGGCCCCGGTGATCGTGCGGCTATCTGTCGCGGCGAATACTACGCGATGGTGTCGATGGCGTTCTCGGAGATCTCTGAGGCGTCGACGCCGGGATTCATAAGGGCGTTGTACATGGCCAGGAACTTCTCGTAGGCCACGCCATTGCCTGAAGGAGGCGAAAGCTCGGGCAGCGGGTTGGCCGCGCTGAGTTGGTCGGTCAACGTCGCGAAGGCCGCTTCGAATGTGGCCCGCAGCTCCTCGACGAATGCCTCGAGGACGGAAGGCTCGGAAGCCTCGCCTTCGGTGTCCAGGACTACTTCCTCTTCGACTGCCGTCGTTTCTTCTGATGCGGAGGTCCCGCCGAGGAGGGCGGAAAGCGTTTCCGCAAAGGCGTCGAATGCTTCCTGTATGCCGCCCGTCAGCGTGGAGGTGTCGGCCCCCCCATCCGCGTTGAAGTCATCCATCAACTGCTGCACCTGTGCCGCGAAGGCGTCTCGCGCCTCGGTGACGCCGGTTTCCTGCTCGGAAGTGAGTTCACCGGAGTTTAGCAGGCCGTCAAGCGCTTCGTCGACGGCGCTCAACAGGTCGGGGCTACTTGCATTGAGCGCCTCAGATAGGTCGCCATGCGCGATAGCGGTCAGTTCGTCGAAGAAGTTGATGCGCAGGCGCACGTCCGCCACGCCCTTGAAATGCCCCTCCTGAAGGAGGCGCACGACACCCTTCACTTTGGCGCCGTTGCCTTCGCTGTCCTGGATAGCCGCTGACTTGCCCTTCGCGGTTGCGTCCTCAGCCCCCTGGCTCTTATTCCGTCCTTGCGCGTGGGCGCTCGGAAGTGTCTCGTGAACGGAGTTGGAATCCACACCATTGATATTCATTGTACGTGCTCCGATGGATCGTACGCCTGAAATAGTCCCTCTCGCTATCGTTTATCGGCAGAAATCCTCGCAGCTTTAGCTAGTCGGGGCCTGGATGCGGGGGGGAAGATAGGCCGGAGACACGCCAATGAGAAGGCCGCCACAACATGGCGCATTACGTCGCCGAAGGCCCGCAAGATATAGGCAGCCGCTTACTGGGTATGCCGCTCAGGAGCACCACCGGCGGCGATTTGGCGCAGCACGGCCTCGGCGAAACCGGCGGCCCGGGCCACCTCGTCATGGTCGATCATGTCCAGTTTGTCCGTATGCCAGCGGAAATTGGGCGGCAGGCCACGCTCGTCGAGTCCCATGACGCCCAGTGCCTTGAAGCCGCGCGCCAACGGCAGGAAAGCATCCGTCACGCCACAACGAAACTGCTGGGGCACGGCGCCGTGCTCCTCAGCCACTTCCTGGGCCGCGGCGAGCATCTCCGCGTCCGCCTTGAACGGGCGGAGCATCCCTTCGGCCTCGATATAACACAGCCGGCCGCCTCCGACGTGGTCGATATTGAGGAAATACGTGTGTCGCCGGTCGAGTTCGTTGGTGGCCAAAAGATGGTGCATTCCTTGGAGCCACGACTCCTTGCTTCCGGTGGCAACAAGCCATACGTCGGCCTCTTCGAGCGGGGTCGTCGCCAGCCGCTCTGCAAGCCGCAAGAGCACGGCGACGCCCGAGGCGTTGCCGGAGGCGCCGCGGATGTCCTGCCCGGAGGCGCCGGCGTAGAGCGTCAGGCCGGAGGCGCAAAGCAGCACGCCCACGGCGCACCAGCGCACGGCCTCGTCGATGGGAAAGGTCCACGCGGAGAAAAGATGGAGGGCGCCGGCGGCACAGGAGATCATGACGAGGAGCATGCACGCCGCGATGAGCAGGTGGCCTGCACGCGCCCAGGGCACAAGGCCGGGGCGCGTCAGGAAGCTCGCTTTGGGGGTGTCGTAATGGGCGGTCACGACCAGCAGCCGCTTGGGATGAGTCGCGAGGAAGCGGGCCGCAACATTCTGGGTTTCGAACTGCGGCAACAGCCGGGCGAACAGGTTGTATCCCATAGACTCCGCTAGATATGCGAGGAAGACCGCCGCGCCGTAACAGAGCCCAACGCGGGGAAACCAGTGGGCCACGAGTGCCACGATGAAGAACTCGGCATAGTAGGAGGAAAACAGGACGTAAGCGGCATCGATCGAGTGGAACTCGTCCAACTCGGTGTCGGGCGTATGGGAGGCGAACCGGCCTCGGATGTACTCGGCCGCAGCACGCTCATTCGTAGTATTGGAACCACGGTGAGGCAGGTTTCCCGCGAGGAATCCCATGTCCCGGCCAAGTTGTGTGTCGTTCACGTCGATACCTTGAATCCCGGTCCGTGGCCAACGGCAAAGCTAGTGGTTTGAGGGAGAACCTTGAAAGAGGCCAACGGAAAGCCCTTCTTGGACATGATTTACATGATTTACAGAATTGATTCCAACCATCCTACGGATGCTTTCCATTCTGTCAGAACATTCATTGACGCCGGAACGGCAAAGCCTGAGAAGCAGGGACAGACACGTCTTCACTTCGCTCCGCTTGTGTCGGTCCCTCTCTTTCGCTTCTTCATCTACAGACAAGGAACGTCAATTGCGAGTGAGAACACGAGTATAGCGTTGCCGTACCGGCGGGTCCACGGCGTGCAGCCGTGCGGAAGGGCCGTTGCGAAGCCGACACGGCTCACAAAGGCTTTTGAACGCTCCCCACGCGCCTGCTAGACTTTCGGAAGGGATTTCAAGACACGGGAAGGGCAACTCCGAGCATGCGCGCCGTGATTCAGCGGGTTTCCGAAGCGGCCGTGTCCGTCGATGGCGAAACGCTGGGTGAGATTGGACAGGGCCTTGTGGCACTCCTCGGTGTGGCCGAGGAAGATACTGAGGACGACGCCCAGCAGATGGCTCAGAAGATCGCCGGATTGCGTTGCTTCACGGATGCGGCCGGTAAGTTCAACTTGTCCGTTGAGGATATAGATGGGGGCATCCTGGCCATTTCTCAGTTCACACTTCTCGGCGATTGCCGCAAGGGACGGCGTCCGTCTTTTGGTACGGCGGCACGGCCCGAGTCAGCGATTCCGCTCTACGAGGCGGTGATCGAAGGCCTGCGGACAAGAGGGATTCCGGTGGCCTGCGGCCGGTTCGGCGCGCACATGGACGTGCGCCTCGTGAATGATGGGCCGGTGACGCTGCTGCTCGATACGCGGAAGGTCTTCTAATGGGCCTCCTTTGCGGCATATTGGGAAAGCGTGACGGCGCGGCGGCTCGGGCCATGGCCAACGCCATGGCACACCGCGGCGGGCCGATTAACTCGGCCGACGGCACGGACTTCTCCGTGGCGTGGACCTGCGGCAAGGGAACCAAAACCTGCCTTGTCGATGGGATTGTACGCGATGAAAACGGCGCCCCCCTCACCCCCGAGGACCTCCGAGCCCATTGCCGGGGCGTACTTGACGCGTGCGGGCTTGGTTTGCAGGGAACCTTCGCCGCCGTGGTGCAACTCGGGCCTGGGCGGTGGTGGCTGTTTCGAGATCGCCTGGGCGCGAAGCCCCTGTATTACGCTCAACGCGGCGATAGCCTGCTTTTCGCCTCGGAACTGAAGGGGCTTCTTGCGTGCGGACTGCTGAAGAAGCACCTCAACCTGTTGAGCGTGGATCGCTACCTTTCGCTGCGCTGCATACCAGGGCGCGAATCGATCATCCAGGATGTTCAGCGGGCGCCCGCGGGGCTTGTCATCGAGTTCGCGGGCGGGGCGTTGACGGAAACGCAATACGCGTCGTTCGACTTGTCCACCCGGCCCATGGAGCGGCCCGCCGCGGCCGATACGCTGCGCGGCCTGCTCGAAGAGGCGGGGGCCACATCGGAGGCAGAAGACCTGCTCTGGTCGGGTGGCCTGGACTGCGCGGCACTGGCCGTATCAAGGCCGAGGAGCCGCGGCATCTTCGTCCGCCTCGACCGCGGGTGGCAAGAAGAGACGCGGCTGGCACGCGAATCGGCGCGCCGCCTTGGAGTGAGTTTGGTAGCGGGAAGGGCACGGCGTCTCAACGAGGAGACGTTTGGAAAGGTGGCGGCCTGCCTGGATGAGCCTATCGCGGATGCTTCCGTTCTCCCGCTCTGGCTGATACTCGAGGAAGTGAGCAAGCACACGGATAAGGCGGTTTCGGGGCATGGCGCCGATGAATTGCTCGGGGGCTATCCACGTTACCGCCTTCTCGAACACGCGAAAGGGGCGAAGCGCCTTGTCCCCGCCACGTTCTTGAGCGGGATCTTGCCGGCGTTGCCGCCGAATGCTTTCGTGCGTCGGGCAAGCCGCTATCTCTCGTCGATTCACGATGACCTCGGCGCCTACCTCTCGCTGCTGGCCGTGTTTGATGACGGCGAGCGTGAAGCCCTCTACACGGACGCCATGAAGGCAGCCATACACGATCGCGGCGGCGTGTCCTCGATTCTCACGCATCATTTCGCCGGGGCCGATCTGACGCAGAACCTCCTGTCGTTGGATCTGAGCGTGTACCTTCCCGACTTGCTGCTAACAAAGTGCGATCGCTTGGCCGCAGCACACGGTATAAGCCTCGAATTCCCGTATCTGCGGAAGTCCATGGTGGACTTCCTGACGGGCCTGCCCTCGGCAACGAAATTCGGCGTTCGCACCAAACCGCTCCTCCGGGTCGCCATGAGGGGCCGGTTGCCGGGCTCGGTGCGTCTCCGCGCTCAACGTCGATTCCGCGTGCCTCAAGAGGGGCGGGTGGTACACGTCATCGAGCAGGCTGCCCGCCAGATCGTCACACAGGACAGGGTGGAGGCCTCCGGCCTCTTCAAGTGGCATTACGTTGAGCAGGTGATGCGGGCCGCGTCACACAATGTCTACCGAAGGCGGCAGTTCTGGGCGTTGCTGATGTTCTTCGCTTGGTATCGCGCCGTCATGGAGTCGTAGCGAATGCGGATCGCCATTGCAGGCTCGGGCCAACTCTCCGTTCACATCGCACGACCGCTGCTGGAAAGCCGGCATGAGGTCGTGGCAATGCTTCAGGATGGGCGCGCGAACCGCGGCTTCAACCGGCGCTTGTTTGTGTTTCTGAGCCGGCTGACGGGCGGCGGCACCCCGCTGTCCTTGGCGATGAAGCGTGGCATTCCCGTGCTCTGGATTGACAAGATGAGCGAGAAAGAACTCGCTCCGCTGCGGGAGCTTGCGCCCGATCTGTTGATCGTCGCCGGATTTGGGATCATCCTCAAAAAGCCACTGCTGGACTTGCCGAAAGTGGGATGCATTAACGCCCATACCTCCCTGCTCCCGAAACACCGGGGGCCGAATCCGTTCACGGCGGCCATATTGGCCGACGAGGCGGAAACCGGCGTCACGTTTCACGTGATGGACGAGGACATCGACACGGGGGCCATCCTCGAGCAAGTGGCCTTCCCCATCGGCCCGAAAGACACGGCCCTCACCGTTTACAGAAATGCGGCCCGCGCGTGCGAGGAACACATCGTGGAGCTCGTGGATCGGATTGAGTCCGAGGGGCTTCAGGGAACACCGCAGGACACGGCGTTAGCCAGCTATGACAAGAAGTTGAACGAGGAACAAGTCCGGATTGACTGGGCGAAGCCGGCCGTCGAGATCGATAGGCTTGTCCGGGCGTGCCTCCCCTCTCAACGAGCCCGCTTCCAACATGGCGGCAACACGGTATACATCCTCCAAGTATCCTTGGAGGACGCGCCGGTCGAAGCAGCGCCCGGCACAGTGGTAAAGGCGGCCCCAATACCTGTCATCGCCACCGGGAAGGGAAGCGTCAAGGTAGTCCGCGCATACACGAAACGCCCTGTACCGTGGATATGGCCCGCCCCGTGGGGCCGCCCGCGGCCGGGCGAACGGTTGGCGTAAGCCGTGCCGGAGCCGATCTCCATCATTATCCCCGCCTTCAACCAGCTCGAGTACTGCCGGCAATGTATCGCGTCCATCACGGCCAACACGCGCCGGGCCTACCGGCTTATTCTGGTGGATAACGGTTCAACGGATGGTGTCTCGGAGTTTTTCGACGCTGTCCCGGGGGCCGAGGCCGTACACAGTGCCGAAAACCTTGGCTTCGCCGCCGGGGTGAATCTCGGCCTTGCGAGGGCCACGGGGCACGCGTTGCTTCTCAACAGCGACACGCTGCTACCGGCGGGGTGGCTGGGCCGGCTCGAGCAGGCACTGCTGCAAGCGCCCGATATCGGCATGGTGGGGCCGCGTAGCAACTGCGTCTCCGGAGGCCAGCAAATCGACGGCCTCGAATTCGCGTCGATGACTGAAGTGGAGGCGTTTTCGCAGGATCTTGCGCAACGCTGCCAAGGGCGGGTGCGCGACACGGATCGTCTCGTCGCGTTTTGTGTCTTGATTCGAGATGAGGTAAGGCAGCGGGCCGGCGGGCTCGATGAGCGGTATGGGCTGGGCAATTTCGAGGATGATGACTACTGCCTGCGCGTGCGCCAGGCGGGTTACCGGCTGTGCGTGGCCGAGGACGCGTTCGTCTTCCACTATGGGAGCCGGACCTTCCTTGGCATGGGACTAACCGATGAGAAGTGGCGGAGTCTCATGGCCGCGAATGAGCAGCGCTACACGGAGAAATGGGGCCTGCGCCCAGAGCACCGGACTGACGCGGCCCTCGAATCCCGGCAGCTCAACGAGCGTGCCCATGCTGCCCTGGCGCAAGGAGACATGGCCTCGGCGCTGGGGTTTCTCAAGGACGCCATCGCGGCTTTCCCGCTGCTTGAGCGAAATTACAACGATCTGGGCGCGATCCTCTGGGAGATAGGCGAGCGGGAAAGGGCTTACGCGGCGTTCGCCCAAGCGGTCCGACTTCGGCCCGGCTACGGCGATGCGCGGGCCAATCTACGGCACGCGGCCGAGGCCCTCGGCAAGAGCGGCGAGGCGGAGGCACTGCTTGGCAGAGAGGATACGGAGTGCGGAGGGGCGTGATGGAGATCGAGATACGCGAATACCGGCCGGAGGATGAGCAGGAGTGGATGCGCGTTCATGCGATCATCATGAGCATCTCTCACGCCTGGAATTACACCATTCAGGAGCGGCCGGCCTACGAGGGATATCCGTCGACGCGGCTTGTCGTCGTAGCTGAAGGGAAAATCGTCGGGCTTACGGACACCAAGTACGAGAACGCCGTCGGCGAGCTGTGTTTCTTGAGGGACAGCCCGGGCGGATACGTCCTTGAATTCGGGCGGCTACCGGAGTACGCAGGCCACGGCATCGGCAAGATGCTCATCGAGGCCACCGTCGAGGACGCCAAGCGCAAGGGCTACCACCGACTGGAGTACTGGACGCAAGAGCGGCGGGCCCAGCGTTACTACGTTCGCCTGGGCATGAAAGAGATCGGGCGGCACTATCGCTTCCGGATGCGCGCTCCGCAAAAGATCGCCGATTGGATGAATGAGGCCCACATCGGCGTTGAGTACGTCTATTGCTGTTGCCTGCCCGAGGAATGGCCTTTGGTGAAAGAGAAGTTCGACATCGTCCAGGACCACCCCCTGGAGCCGCACCTATGCGTCGGATATGAGGTGCGGTTCTGACTCCGGCCAGCGCAGGTTAGAATGTAGACGAGCGATATCACGGAGAACCTTTTTCGGCGGATTATGATCCGCCTTACACACTGACTCGCAACTGAGCCATCAGCAGAGCTGGTGGTCTAGGGCTTGCCTGAGGTGTAGATGGACGCGATCTGGGCGGGGGAAAGCGCTTCGGCGTAGAACACGACATCATCGAGGCGCCCCTTGAAGCGCTCGCCTCCGTCGAAAAGCGGATTGAAGCCAATGCCGAGTTGCGTGCTTTTCGTGTTGAGCCTGCCGGGGACGCGCACCTTCTTCGCCGGTTTGCCGTCAACAAAGAGCGTCAGCGTCTCGCCTTGCTTCACGGCCGCGATGTGGGCCCAAACGCCGTTCTCCAAATGCACGCCTTCCGTTCCGTAGAACGATCCCGCCTCGATCCTGGCCGTCAATTGACTATCCTCAACGCACACGCGGAGGGGATCGTCCATTCCGGTGTGCCAGGCCGATCCGATCTGCTGAAGTCCGGAGGGAGATACCTCGGGACAGGCCCAGGCGCAGAAGGTGTAGTCGGTATTCGGGAAGAAGGGCAGCTCATATCGCAGTTCACTGGTTGCGCCGTCGAAGGCGACGGCCCTCCCAGACTGGCCATTTCGATCCGGCGCGGGTTCGAGGCCGCGCTGATGGCTGCACAGGCCGAGGGCCGGCGTACCGTCCCCATCCAAGGGCGCGTCGAGGAGAAGGCTGTGCTCGCCGAGGGCGAAGAATGGCCGATCCGCGCTGCCGCTGACTCGGAAGCGGCGCGGCCCGTCACGATTCTCGCTAATGCCGTTTTCATTGCCGGTGAGGACCTTCCAGAAGTAGTCGCCCTCCTCGTTCAGCCCTTCCCCCACCGTCGGCGAACTTGTCGAAAGGCTTTCGCGCTTCAGAACGACCTCCTTGAACGCGGCATCCCTCGCCACGAGAAGCGTATACGTCCCTTCGTAGGGGCCGCCGTCCCGCCATCGAAACAGGATGGGGCCCGGCGTCCCCACCGTGCCGTGCTCGGGAATGCTGAGGGAAACAGGCGGCGCGGGCACATGCGCCACGGGCAGCCACGCCACGTAGTCCGTACCGTGGGCACCGGCCGACGCAAAGTCGCAAAGCGTGATGCCGCCGCCCTCGGTTGTCACTTCCCAGAGTCCCATGGGCGGGAACTTGCCGGGCCTGCGCTCGACATCAATCGGGAGCAGCTTGAGGCCGAGCTTATCCACTTCAATGGCCGGCATGTCTGCCGTTTCGGCCTCGTTGAAGAACGCGTCGAAGGCCAAGAGCAGCGGCCCGGTGTAGACGGCGGCCCGGCCGTAACGCTCCTCCTCGCCCGCCCAGTAGCGCGGGGCCATGTCCAGGCCGAGTTCCACGCGATCTCCAGGCGTCCAGGTACGCTTTACGGCCAGGTACGTACCTGGCACGGGGACTGCCTCAAGAGGCCGGCCGTTGACGGCTACGGTGGTGTGGCGCGACCACTCCGGTACGCGCAGGCGCAGTGTGAAGGCGGCGGCCTGCGTAGGTTGCACAGTAATGGAAATGGCCCCGCTCAAGGGATACGCGGTTTCCTGCGTTAGGACTACGCGCTCGCCACTCTTGCGCTCGATATCAAACCGGCCGGGGCCGTAGAAGTTCACGACAAGGCCCTCGTCATCCTCGAGCACGGCCCACTCCGACAGCATTCCGAGGCCGCGGGGGGCGTTTACGGAGCAGCAATTGAGTTCGGGCGTGCCGGGCCGGTATTGGAAACTGATATGCTGGAACGAGGGCACGCGGACGCCGTCCATGGGCGTGTCATACGTCCACCAGCTTCCGGAGGGGTGCTGCGCAGCGAGCACCTGGTTCCAGGTGGTAAGCTCGAGTTCGTCGGCGACGCGGGCGTCGCCCGTCAGGCGGAGAACGTCGATGGTGAGCGCCTCCCAGGCCACGGAGCAGCATGTCTCGATAGCGCCTAGGGCGTAGGGTGAGCCGTAGGCGCACTCGTTGGTCGAGAAGGCGCCCGAGGGATGGCGGTCGAAGCGGCGTAGGCTTTCCCAGAGCGAAACGGCGGCCTTCTTGTAGCGCTCCTCCCCCGTGATCAGATAGCACTCGATAATCCCTTGCACGATGTGCAGGCTTTCCCACCGCGTCCCGCCGCCGGGAAGCTGATAGTAAGGCACACCGGCCTCGCCAAGGCGCAGCCAGTCCCCGTCCTTGGCTATATCCTCCTCGATGCGCTCGATGAGGCGAAGATAGCGGGGATTGCCGGTGCGGCAGTAGATCTGCCCGAAGACATGGAGTACGGAGAGATTGATCTGAGGGGCGCCGGCATCGATGGGACGTCGTTCGCCATCGGCGTAGATATCGCAGATACAGTCGGCGGCGCGCAGCACGCATTTCCAGGCCGCGGCGTCGCCGGTGTGGTCATGCCACATCACGAGGCCGAGCATGCAGTGGTAGTGGCCCCAGAGATCCCAGTGGCCCAAGAGGCGCTCGTCCTTGGGCCATGGGCCGAGGTATCCGTCGTCGGCCTGGCAGGAGACGAGATCGGCCACGAAGGCGGCGAGATGCGTTTCGAGCTTGGGATCGTCCGTCATGCGGAGCGCCTGAACGCCCGAGATGAGGTACTTTCCCGCGAACTCGCCCGCCCATGGCACGGGCGTATCGTAGGGCAGACGGCGGTCGCGCCGCCTGAACATCTCGATCAGTCCAGGATTCGCGTCGGGCGCGCGGAGAAGCCATTGCGTTACATTGCGCTCAATGCGGGCGCCAAGTTCGCCTCCAAAACGCCAGTGGGCGTTCGCGATGACATCCATGGTAGATACTCCCTTTGCAGGCACTTCCGTTATGCCGGGCTGCGGCGGATAGAGCGCACCGGCCAATGCAATGACGACGAGGCCTAATGGACCTAGCATGGCCCCTCCTTTCGCGTCGGGTGCGGATGCCTCACGGGCGCCGGCCATCGGCCCCGGATTCTAAGGCTCGCATTTCGGGCGGTCAATTCCCCAAGTGGCCGGGGCACCCTCTACATTGGTGAGGGAAACTCACGAAACGCGGGATCACGCGGCAGAAGAACTTTCCGAGCCCGGTGGAGTTCCTCGATGGACTTATTGTGTAGGAGCCGTTTCCTGAGCCAGTACCACACAGGCGCCCGCAGCGGCCACAAGGAAAGGCCCTGCACGTAGCCCGTCTGGCGAATGGCGGCTGCCTGGAGGCACTCCTCGAAAGAGCGCTGCATGGGCCGCATCTCGATCCCGCCTTCGGCCGTGAGAAAGCGTTCGGCTTTGGTGTGTTGCGCCAGTAGTTCGTCAACGGTGAGGCCGCTGAAGCTCTGCTGGTAATCGCCCGGCGGCTTAGGCAAGAACTGGGCGTCGCGGACACTGCCTGTAGTGAGGGCACGCGTCTCGGAGAACTCCGTGACGAAGTCGAAAATGATCTGGCCACCGGCAACGTAGATACAGAAGTACGTGGGGCGTTCCTGATGGCGCCACGCCGCAATAAACCACGGCACGCCCGCAAGCGCCGTCGTAAATGCCCCAATCCAATCGAATCCC
Organism: Candidatus Hydrogenedentota bacterium; assembly: GCA_963674865.2. GTDB lineage: Bacteria > Hydrogenedentota > Hydrogenedentia > Hydrogenedentales > SLHB01. The sequence goes on along the minus strand of CAXXYE010000007.1, from coordinate 219,256 downwards.
TGTTCCCTGGCCCACTCATCATGCTTGTGAACCTGCACAAACGCGCCCGGATGGGTGGCTCCGGTGGCGGGCGTCAAGGCGAGGCCGCGGTACATGGTTCTGACGGTGTATACCGTCATTCCGATGATGAGGGCGCAGTTCAAGAGCGGGACACCGCATATAACAGCCAGTACCAACAGCGATAGGTTCATGCAACTCCTTCCCTCGGGCGGCTCACCGCACGCCCCTGGGGAAGGATGCCCGCAAGGGCAGGGGATTTCAAGGCCATCCGGCGGCTGAGGCGGCCAGTTCGTCTAGAACGCCGATTCTGCTTCGGTGGCCGGATTGCCCACCGAATAGCGTATAATCGAAGTGATGCGATGGGAGCGGAGGCCGTATGCCGCGCCGCGAAGCTCGGGAGGACGATACATGAAGGCACTGGCCCAACTCGTCATGAGCCGCGAGGAATGGCTTATCCAGCGGGTTCTGGCGTACGCCAAGGAGCACGGTTTCACCGAGTACACGTCCACGCTTGCGGAGGCCTGGCGGATTTCGATTTCGGGCCTCTCCGAAGCGCTGGCAACCGCCCTGGACGCATACGATGCCCCCCCCGAACTGAGTCCCGAAGAAGACTACACCGAGGATCCCATTGCGTCGTTCGGCGTCCTCGAGGCAAAACGCCACCGGGCGCGCGGTATCACGTTGGGCATGTTCCTCGGTTTAATGAAGTACTACCGGCAGAGCTACGTCGACCTCGTCCTCGAGGCGGGCTACTCCCCGGAGGACACCGAACATCGGCGGCTCTTCGTCGAGAGGTTTTTCGACCGCGTGGAGCTCGGATTTTGCGTGGAGTGGGCGCGGCTTGGGGAAAGCGCGCGGACGGAGGAGCTGGAGGCCGGGAATCGCGAAATCACGAATGAGAAGAACAAGTATGTAACGATCTTCGAGAGCCTCCACGACCCGGTGGTGTTGCTGGATGAACAGAACCGCATCGACAATCTGAACCATGCGGCGGCGACGCTGTTCGAGGGGCTAAACGTACCTGGATCGGCTTACTACCACCGCGAAAATGGCAAGCATGAATTGCCCTGGCTGAGCAAGGAATTGGCCGACATGGCATCCTCGGGAGAATCCGAGCTGCCGGTTGAGAAGCGAATCCAGACGCGAAAGGGCCTGCGCTCATTTCAGATCAAGCTGCAGCGCATGTTGGATGTCAGCGGGAAGTTCATGGGCACGGTAGTCGTCTTCAACGATGTCACGGGGCGACAGGCGGCGGAGCATGCGCTGTATGAGAGCAGGGAGCGCCTCAACCTGGCACTGAGGTCTTCCGGAGTGGGTACGTGGAGTTGGGATATCCCCGGGCACAAGCTCATCTGGGATGACTATATCCATCCCCTGTTCGGCTTGGAGCCTGGGGCGTTTGGGGGGACGTACGAGGCGTTTCTGAGCATGTTACACGCTCGCGACAGGCAGCGCGTCGCGGCGGAGATCAAACAGGCTACCGAGCAAGACGCGCCGTACGATACGGAGTACCAGGTGGTTTGGCCGGATGGAAGCCTCCACGAACTCGGCTCCCGAGGCAAGGTTTACCGGGACGAGGAAGGCAAGCCGGTGCGGATGACGGGCGTCTGTTGGGATATGACGGCGCACAAACGCGCCGAGGAGGCCCTCGCAAGGGAGCGGAACCTGCTGCGCACGCTGGTCGATAACTTGCCGGACTACATCTTCGCGAAAGACGCGGAGAGCCGGTTTATTCTTAATAACACGGCCCACCTCCGGCTGCTGCGAGCGGACACTCAAGATGACGTCGCGGGGAAAACGGACTACGACATCTTCCCGCGGCAACTGGCGGCGCAGTACTTCAACGACGAGCAGGCGATTGTCCAATCCGGGGAGTCGCTGGTGAACCGCGAGGAGTCGGTGGTCACGGAACAGGGCGAGAAACACTGGCTTCTAACCACCAAAGTGCCGCTGAAGGACGCGCAAGGCGATATCGCGGGGATCGTGGGCATGAGCCGCAATATCACCGAGCGCAAGCAGATGGCGGAGGCCCTGAAGCGGCACGCGGTCCTGCTCGAACAGGCCAATCGCGATCTGGCGGCGCGCAATAAGGAACTGGATGAATTCACCTACATCGCGAGCCACGATCTCCAAGAGCCGCTGCGCAAGCTCACGGCCTTCAGCGATATGTTGCTGGAGGACATGCAGAAGAATGATGAGTCCGAAGTGCGCCAAGATCTCAAGGTGATCACCTCCGCGGCCGAGCGTATGCAACGGCTCGTGCGGGACCTCCTCGCCCTCTCCCGTTCGGGCCGGCGGAGCATGAACGTGGAGGACGTGCCGCTGGATGAGTGCGTGGACAGCGCGCTGGACGCTCTCGAGATACGGGTGGCGGAAACGGGGGCGGAGATCGCACGAGGCGCCCTACCGGTCGTGCGAGGAGACAAGGGCCTTCTTGTTCAGCTCTATCAGAATCTCATCGGCAACGCGCTGAAATTCCACGGCGAAGCCGCCCCACGGATCGAGTTGAGGGCGGAGAAGGTGAAAGACCACTGGGAACTCGCAGTTCAGGACAATGGGATTGGGCTGAAACCTGAGTACGCCGAGCAGATCTTCTCGCCGTTTCGCAGGCTGCACCATCGAAATGAGTATGAGGGGACTGGAATCGGGCTGGCCATTTGCCGCAAAATCGTGGAAAGGCATGCCGGCACCATTTGGGTGAAATCCGAGCTGGACAAGGGAGCGTGTTTCAAATTCACCCTCGGAGAGCATGATAGAAAGGGGGAGGAATGAGTGAAGCCAAGCCGCGGGCGGCCGTCATCTTGCTGGTTGAGGACGATCCCGAAGATCAGAAGCTTACGGAGCGGGCGCTCAGAGCAAGCAAGCTCCGCAACCGCGTGTTTATCGTGGATGACGGCGAGCAGGCCCTGGATTACCTTTATCGCCGTGGTGAGTTCTCGGCTCCGAAGAAGGCGCCGCGGCCGGACTTGATCCTGCTCGACCTGAACATGCCGAAACTCGACGGGCGGGCGGTGTTGAGCAGGATCAAGCAAGATCCGGATCTGCGCACCATCCCGGTGGTCGTTTTAACGACCTCCTCGCAGGAGGAGGACATCTTGAGGAGTTACGAGCTGGGCGTGAATTCTTATGTGACTAAGCCGGTCCAGATGGACGGCTTCATGAAGGCGATTCGTGAGCTCGAGCGCTACTGGTTCGAGCTGGTTGTGCTGCCGGACAACAACTCCTAGGGGCGCGGCCTTCTAGCCTTCGGCAGGCAGCGCCAGGTAGAAGGTGGAGCCTTCCCCAAGTTTCGAATCGGCCCAGATGCGCCCGCGGTGATATTGCGCAATTTTCCTGCACATGGCCAAACCAATGCCGATTCCCGGATACTCGGTATCACGCGAGCCTCGGTTGAACATCAGGAAGACATCGTCAATATCCTCATCGGGGATGCCAATGCCGTTGTCCTTTACGGCGCACAGCCACGAGCCTTCTTTTCGCTCCGACCATATGCGGATCTGAGGCGGCTCATCTCCGCGGAACTTGATGGCATTGTCGAGCAGATTCTCAAACAGCCCCTTCATGAGCATGCGATCCGCCTTGAGCACCGGCATATCTTCCACGATAACCTCGGCGCCGGTCTGTGAAATCGTGCTGTCCAGATCGTCACATACTTCGCGCACCAATTCGCCGAGGTCCACATCGTCGAAAGGACGTGCCACTTTGCCCACGCGGGAGTAATCCAGCACGCTTTGCACCAGGAGCTCCATGTTTCGCGCGGCGTGGAGCACGGGATCGAGAAACCGGTACGCAAGGTACAGGCTCTGCTCTTTCTCGCGGCCCGCCTTGCGCGTCTTCATATCGCGTATCTGCCGCGTGATGGCCTGGAGAGGCTGTTGCAGATCGCGTGCGACAAGATCGGCGAACTGCTCCAACGCCTGGTTACTGCGGTTAAGCTCCGCCGTACGCTGACGGACGCGCTCCTCCAACTCTTCGTTTGCTTTGCGCAGGGCCGCGCGCACCCGGTGATTCTCAATGGCATAGCGGATGGATCTTTCGAGAAGCACGGGCGTCAAATCGGCCTTTTCCAGGAAATCGAAGGCCCCCATCTCCATAGCTTCGAGGTCAAGCTCAATACTGCCCCGACCTGTTAGGAGTATGACGGGCAGGTCGCGTCCCATGGCACGCATCTGTGCAAGGAAGTCGAGTCCGGTTTTCTCGCCGAGTTGGTAGTCGAGAAGGCAGATCTGATGGCGCGCTTCGTCGATCTCGGCCAGGCCTTCATCGAAGGAGGGCAGCCACTCGACGTGGAAAGTCCCCGTGCGCGCCTTCTCAAGGTATCGTCTGACTACTACGTATTCTTCTTCATCGTCGTCAATGAGAAGTACTTTGACGCCGGATGTATCCATCTGCGTGCCTCCCTCAAAGTCCATCATAGCAGAATTCCCTCTGCACGTCTCATTGGCCCCGCGCAGGCCCTATCGGCCCGCTACGAGGCGTCTAGCCAGATCCGCGGGCAGCCCCGCGCTGAGGACCCGCTTTGCCGCAGCGTGGAGATCGTACTCCACACGGCGGAATTCGAACACAAATGCATCTGTATCAAGCAGGCCGAACGCAGCCCGTGGGTCCTTGTCACGCGGCTGCCCGACGGAGCCTGGGTTGATCAGGTAACGGTTCTCGGGATCGAGAACGTATCGCGCCGCCATGCCTCCTCGGAGAGAGGTGCCTTTTTCGCCAAAGAGCGCCGCGCGATGGCTATGTCCGTAGAAGCATATCCGCACGTCGCCGGCGGCCAAGTATTCGAAATTGCGCATGGCATCGATCCAGTCCATGATGTAGTCGTCGCGGTCGGCCGGGGAGCCGTGGACGCATCGGCAAGTGCCGAGAAACTTCAACGGCCCCGGCAGCGAGGCCAGCCACTCCCGGTTGTCCTCGCGAAGCTGGTCCACCTGCCAGGCAATAGCGGCTTGGGCTTTGGCGTTAAAGAACCAGGGATCCTCGAGGCCGCTCGCGGCAGCATCGTGATTGCCCATCACCGTGGGAATTTGCCTCTCCCGAACCAGGTCAATGACCTCATTTGGGTTGGCGTTGTAGCCGGCAATATCGCCCAGGCAGACGATTCTATCCGGGCCGATGCGGTCCAACTCCCCGAGGACGGCCAGTGTCGCCTCCAGGTTCGCATGCAAGTCCGCGATAATGCCTATGAGCATGGCTTCAGGCTCAAAGACGCGATTCCCCTTTGCCTTCGGATGCCTCCCGGCGCAGCTTCGACAAGGGCCTCGCCCTCGCCTCGCCCGCTCACCGGAGAATAAGGCCATCACCTTTGGCCCCGCCACCCAAACGGCGCGCCAGCCGTGGGCAAGACCGTGCCGTCGCCCTCTTACAGCATCGAGATGACTTACCACCTTCATTTTACCTTCATGGCCGCCAATTGTACCAATCCCCCCGGTGCCGGCGTTGCCAATTGCGCAGCAGGCCAAGTCATTGGAGGCGTGGATCCTCCGCGCACTGAGGGGGTGCTTCCTCCAAGAATCAGTGCGCGGAGTTCAAAGCCGCGCTCCTGGTGGCGTGAGAGAGGTTGTCATGATAGACTAGGGCTGACCGCTGGTAGGGGGTACCTTGCGGGCGGACGAGGCGAACGATATGCGCGCGTTGTCTATGCTACGGAGCCGAGGGAAGACCACGGGAGGAAGGAAGTGTCTTTCAGCCCGTTGGGAGCCTGGTAGACTTGCGGGGCAGAGTGTTCAGATCTCGGGGAATGCCATCGTTCTAGAAGGAGCTGGGCATAGACGACTGCGCGCCGTCACCGAATCCTATGGCCTCCTTCATTTGGTTCGAACACCTTCGCGCACGACGAGTGAGCATCCCGCGTTCACGGGCCTGGTGGTAAGCCATGGATAACTCGATTGGCAAGTTCTTCCGAAAGGTGGTCATCGATCCCGAGTTGAAGCGCTATGTGAATCAGATCCTCAGGGCTTCGGCTTCGGATGCCCCCGAGGCCATTACCGCCAGAAAACAGATCCATCGCATGACAACGCCAGAGAACTCTTACCTTTTCGCATCGGAGATCCGGGGATATCTCGAAGAAAAAACTCGCGTGGGAAGGGAGCAATGGGTTTTTCCGGTTGCGGGCGACCTTTTCCTAGATGCCCTTGAGCTGAATCTGCCGGCCGTGGGGCCGAATTTCTTCCGGGATCACTACTCAGGACTCTTGGGATGCTATCGACAGGGCGACTGCATTTGCAGGACCATTGAGGGCCCGGCCTATGCCGCGGAGTTGGTGCTGCACAAGACGATCTGCCTCTTCCTTCATAGGGATGATATGCACGCACAAACGGAGGGCGTGTCTCTTTCGTTCGTTAACTCGGAGGAACTGGACTACAGAACGTGCATAGGGCTGTTCTTGGATATCGCGGAGCAAGCCGTGCAGGACGTTGTCGAGTCGGTGATGCGAATCGAACGCTCAAGTGTTCCCGCCGCATTCTTCGACTATGTTGTTGAGTGGAAGGAGCGAATGGACCGCGTTCTCAGGCGGTGGCGACGGCATCACAACAACGAAGGTTTGACCTCCCTGTCGGCTGAGGACTACCTAGTTGGCGCGCTCGAAGTGGCGAAGGAACTCGAGCATCCCTCCCTTGTCGGCATGGTGAAGGAGGAGTTGGGCGTACTGCACGAGGCCGCGGGCGCCCCTGAGGACAGCGAGTCGGAACTGGAGCGTACCATCCATCCCCTTTACGAAGCGGGGATGGCTAACCTCGAACAGGGCAATTGGGAGCGTGAGAGTGAGGCGTACAATCTGGCGCTTCGGCGGTATCGCAAGGCACAGGCGCTCTTCAATCGGATTCATGATCGGACCTCGGCGGCGAAGGCCCTTGTCGAGGAAGCGAGAACGCATATCAAGAAGGGGGACGATCGTGACGAAGTAAGGCGCTCCCTCTACGAGGGCGTACGCCTCGTCGTGGCACACGTCAAGAATCTTCCCCACGGGGAGGTGCCCGACCTCCCGCACGACACGGTGGTGCGTTTCCTGCAAACAAAAGGATACCGCATCGAAGCCCAAGCCTACGTGGAGGCCACGAGAGAGGCGCCGTAGATACGAGACGCGCACAGCGTCTCGGCGCCCCTATGCGGCGGTGAGAGAAGCAAGTTACTTGAGTGCGCCGTGGCTCGTCAGCAATTCCTCGAGGGCTTTGTCGCCTTTACGCCGGGCATGCGTCAGGGGCCTATCGCCATGCCGATCGGTCGGATTGGGATAGGCGCCGTGTTCGAGCAGCAACTTGACGATGTCGTATCCCCCATCTCGTTTGACGGCAATTACCAGAGGCGTCTCGCGAACGCTATCGTAGGCGTTCGGCTTTGCGCCGTGCTCAAGCAAGAGTTTGACAAGTTCCTCCGTGCCCCTTTCGGCGGCTACGTGCAGGGGCGTTCGTTTGCGCCGATAGCCTGCATTCACATCGGCGCCACGCTCAATGAGCAGAACGGCCGTCTCTGTCTTGCGTTCACGCAGAGCGTAGTAAAGCGCGGTGTAGCCGGAAGGATCCTCCTCATTCACGTCGGCCCCGTTGGCAAGACAGCACGTCACATTCTCTATGGCCCCCTTCCGAGCGGCCTCCGGAAGCGAAGTGAAACGGCACGGCATGGCCTCCTGCGCAGCGTCATCGCAGGCCGGTATCGTGGACAGTATGGCAAGGAGCAGGCCCATGAATAGCCGTCCGCGTCGTCGTTCCGCATGATTATTCAGCGTGTTTTCCCTCCTGCGGCCACGATAGCACAAGCCCGCGCACAGCATCACCAGGGATGCGAAGTGGGGCAAGGCCGCATGTTAGGATGGGCAAACAGGACAAGGCGGCATAGACGAGACTACAGGAGAAGCAAAATGACGTGTCGCGAACGGCTCACGAACGTGTTCACAGGGAGGCCGACGGACCGCACTCCGATCACCGTCTTCATTACGGATTCGGATATCGAGGACAGGGCGCCGGATGTCATTCTAGGCGAACGCGGCGCCGACAGCCTGGCGGAGCTTCTGCGTTTCCATGAGCTGCTCGGCCTGGATGTCATGCTCCGCATCGGAACCAACGTCTTCGAGCCTATCGCCTTTGACGTCAGTACGGCGGAGTGGCAGAACACGTGGGCGCTGCTGGACGACAACAAGACGCTCGTTCATGAGATCGTTACGCCGGGCGGCGTCCTCCGGGAAGTCTTCAATACCGAGGGGGAGGATTTCCACGGTGATTACTCTCAGAACTGGATGAAACTTCGGAACATCCGGATGGAATCCTTGGTGAAAGGCCAGAAGGAACTCGACCTCATCAGGGAGTTCCGGCCAAGCATGCCTGAACTCGACCTTGCGCACGTCGGCCGCGCACGGGAACGCCTGGGCGAAAAGGGCATCTTACTACCGCGTGTTCCGAGCGGCGTGTTCAACTACGCCGTGGGGCTCATGGACGCGGAGGACCTTCTCCTCAAGCCGCTATTGGAGCCCGACTTCTACGCGGGCCTCATGAACCTTTGTACCGACGACGTGATTCCGGTGGGAGAACACATTGCCCAATCGGGAGGCGATGTGGTTCGCGTCGTAGCCAATATCGCCAACAGCGGCCTCGTTGGGCCGGCGTTCTATGAGGAGCACATCCTGCCTTACGAGAAGCGTTACATCGACGCGTTGGCCGCGGCGGGCGGCAGGGTGCTTTTCCACAATTGCGGCCAGTGCGCATCTCTGCTTCCGGTATATCGGGAAATGCTCGACGGACACGCGCTCGAGTCGCTGTCCGCGCCGGGGTCGGGCGGCGACATTGACAGCCTCAGGAGCGCACGAGAAGCCCTGGGCGATGGAGTCGTCATGGTGGGCAACTTCGATCAGATTTCCCTGCTGAAAGACGGCACTCCGGAAGCGATCAGGCAGGAGGTCTTCAAGATCCGTGAGGAGACACGCGGCGACCTTCGCTTCATATTCAGCACGTCCGACAGCATCATCCCGGGCACACCGAAAAACAACATCGAGGCACTGGCCCACGCCGCCCGGGAGGCGTTTCACTAGTCGGGGCGGCTTAGGAGAGTTGTCTGGACCTCGCTTGGCTTAGACTCGGGAATGAGTGCGCCCCGCCAGGTCCACAAAGAAACCGGCCCGAGCGCCTAAGGGAGCCCGGGCCGGACAGTGCACTCAAATGCCCCTATTTCTTCTTGGGAGGGGTGATTGCATCTTTGGCGGCTTTGGCGATACGGAACTTCAGTACGCGCTTGGCAGGGATCTTGATCGCTTCGCCGGTCGCGGGATTACGCCCCATCCGGGCCTTCCGATTCACGACCACAAGCTTCCCAACACCGGGAATAGTGAAGCCATTCTTGGCTTCCTTATAGGCAAGTTCCGCCATCTGGGCCAGCACGTCATTGACTTGCTTCTTCGCCAGGCCGGTCTTGTCCGCCAACTTTGTTACGATCTGCGCCTTCGTGAGTGCCTTTGCCATTGTCTACGGTCTCCTTCCTTTCTGCTTAAGCTCCCCTTGTACAGCAAAACCTGACGACCTGCAGCGGCGCAAGAGGCGCCGCCCAGAGCCGCCTGCAAAACATCATAAAGCCAAACGTTTCCCGTATGCACTACGTTTGTCGGGAAGGCTCTCCTATAGACTTGATTACAACTTGTTCAGCGATTTGTCAAGCTCTATTTTCAGGGGTAAAATGAAGTTTGTCGCCGTAGCTCCCGTCTGCACCAAGCGGAAGTGCCGGCGGCCGACCCACTCTACTGCTAGGTTGGTGCGGAATCTTTTGGAGACAGAATCCCACGCCGTAATGCGAAGGCGCCCCGGCTCAGGCCAAGGGCGAGATCGGCATGATCCGGCGAAAACACATTGAGGTAGACGATTTTGCTTCTGGCAGTTCTAGGCGACATTCACGGCAATCTGCCTGCCTTTGAGGCGGCGCTCGACGACATTGATGCGGCGGGCATCCAGATGATTGTCAATACAGGAGATAGCGTGGCCGGACACCCCTGGCCAAACGAGGTGCTCGACATACTCCGTGTGCGCGAAATCGCCTCTGCGCAAGGGGAAATGGATCGGCTGACCACCTCCTTTCTGCGCAAGAACCGCACCTTGCGAGAGCGCCTCTCCCCTGAGGACTTCGAGGCTGCCGGCCAAGCCTATGACGCCCTGCAAAGTGAGCACTTGGTATACCTGCGCGCGTTGCCCCGACAGCGTGTCTTGCGCATCGAGGGGGTGACGATCCACTTGTGCCATGGCAGTCCCAGCAGCTCTAAGGAAGGCATTCATGAGGAGGCTTCCCTCGCGAGATTCCGCCGGTGGCGGGAGACGGCCAATGCGCCGCTGGTTTTGAGCGGGCGTACGCATCGGCCGTTGGCGCGAATGGTTGACGACACGCTCTTCGTGAATCCGGGAAGCGTAGGTGAGGCCAGCGATACGCCGGGCTTGGCGCTGTACGCCATCGTAAACACGGAGGAGGAGCCGTGGACGGTGGAGCACCGGACTGTCGCCTACGAGGCGGGCGTCCGGGAAGCGGGAGATGGCGGCTGATAGCGCTTACGAGGGCGCCAGCAAACAAGGCAAGACATCCACGAACTCGCCCCAGTCGTTGAAGACGAAGTCCGCGGCCGTGCCGTCGCGGTACTTGGCATTCACGCCCGCGAAAAGCGCCGTTTTCGCGCCGAATGCCCGGCCGCCGGCGATGTCGGTGTACTCGAGATCGCCAATGTGGAGGAGTCCCGAAGCCTCAACTGCGAGGGCCGAGATGACTGCCTCAAACATGGGCCGCTGCGGCTTGGCCACCCCCACATCGTCGGAAAACACCACCGCCTTATGGCTCATGTACTGAAGAAACCCATGCCGCTGAAGGAGCAGACGCAAAGAGGAGCCAGGGCTTAGCCCGGCGTCGGATAGCACGCCGACAGGCACCTTCTCTGCTGCTGCCCGCACGGCATCCAGCGCGCCAGGGATCGGCGCCGGCTCATGATGGAGAATGGCCTCACCGAAGATCTGGGCCATTTCCTGCTCGACGCGTGTATCAACGGTAACGCCCAGGTTTTGCGCGGCCAGTCTGACGGCATCAATAGGCCTCAGTGTCCGCTGTTCCTCGCGGTGACAACGATCGAACACGATCATCGCCTTCTCCAGAGCTGTGTCTACGTCGGACTTCGCCGCGCCGGTGGCCTCTGCAAACGCATCGACCCGGATGCGCCTACGCGCCTTGCTGTTCGCGTCCTGAAACAGAGTCCCCCAGAAGTCGAAGGTGATGGCTCGAACTGGCATCAGGTGGCCGGAGTCTCCGGCCCATCGGCCGCATCATCGCCCGGCGCGTCGGCCAATTCCGTCCCGGGCTTGTAGCCGTAGCGGTCCTCTTTGACGCCGTACTGCTCGACAAGACCTCGGTACCGCTTGAGCAGTGTAGTCGAGACGTTCTTGGTGCGATGCGTCACCAATCTGGCGGGATTGCCGGCCCAGATCTCGTACGGGCCGATATCCTTCGTCACGAGACTCCCCGGGGCGACGATCGCTCCGTCGCCAATCGTCACGCCTGGGCCGATGTAGCAGCGGGCACCGATCAGGACGCTTTTGCCGATGATGATGGGCTCGGCAATATGGGGCGTCAGCCGCCAGTGCTCCGTCGTACCGTGGACGAGATGGTTGGTATCGCGAATGACGGTGTGCTCCGCGATGCCGGTAAAATCGCCTATCTGAATCAGGTTGGTCGCCTCGATGACGCAGTACCAACTGCAGCCACATCGATCGCCGAATACAATCTTGCCTTTGGCGCGCGTGCGCAGGACGACGCCTTCGCGAATGCGCACGTGGTCGCCCAGCTCGACGTGCCCATCAACGATCAGGTTTTTCGCGGTAAGCCGGCAGCGCCGTCCGATCTTCGCGAACTTGCGCCCATGATTCCAGTTGCGCCATATGCGCGTGAGGCTGTTCATTCCGTGGCCGTCTCCTCAGGGATAGGTGATGGCACGTATTCTATCGAATGGCCTGCGCCACAGGCAATTTGGGCGGATGAGCGGCGGAGTGCGATGCGGCCTGCATGTCAGCACGAGGTGTTATGGGCGGGTCTTTTCAGCGACGATATAGTCCGCCCGCCATGGGGGCGGCGCCGGATCTCCCTTCCCCTTCCAGCCGTCCCACTTGTTTATCGTCAATCCACAAGCGCTGAGCATCTCTTCCCATTCATTGTGGGTGTAAAGCTTGACGGTTATCGCCCCGGGCCTACGCTCCTTTTCGGCGAAGCGGTCGATTGCTGCGTCATAGAAGTAGGTGCGCTGAACGCCGTGCGCCAAGGCAAACTCCTTGTTGTATACCTCGAAGAGACACCGGCCGCCGGGTTTGAGCGCGCGAGCGATCCGGCGAATGAGGTCGCGGTGTTCCTCGTCGGTCTCGAAGATCCCGAAAATAACGTCGCGGAGCAGGACAAAATCGAACTCGTTGTCGTAGTGAATCTCTTGCATGTCCTCACAGAGCCACTCCACGTGCGCTCCCTTTGCCGCGGACTCCCGCCGTGCGGCATCTATCTGGACAGGGGTGCAATCCAGTCCTGTAACCTCGAATCCCTTCAGTGCCAGGGCCGTGGTTGCCGCGCCGCTGCCGCATGCGAGGTCAAGGATCGTTGCAGGCGGCTGGGCGTCGAGGAGCGATGAGATTAGCTCGGTAGTCTCGAGCGTGTGGGGCCACCAAGCGTCGGAGTACAAAGTCCCTTTGTCCCCTTTGCTGTAGGCATCGATGACGCGTTCAAGAAACGAGGGGTGGTCGGCCATACCTTTGCTCCCTCTGCACTGTGTAAGCCGTCTGTGTTGATAACCGAACCGTCCGTGAGGAATCAACCTACACATGAGGGCAGCACGAGGGCGACGCCGTCTCCAACGCCCCCTTCCGAGGGCCTGCGTCAGTTTTTGGGATTTCCCCATCCAACACGACGTCCTTAGGGGGCTCCCTCCCCGGTGGAAGTCTGGCGCAAATGTGCGGCTCCTCGGGGGATACGACTCCTGACGACGTGGCGTGTGCATTTCCCGCCGTGGTGGCCGCAACTACCATCATCGCAAGACGGATTTCAGGGAGAAATTCAGAGCGCTGCTCAAAGCCCACGGCTACACACGAGCGCCCCGTTCGGGGCGCCCGGCCATCCGCATCAGGTTGCTCAATCCAGATGCCGTTTCCGCAGGTTGCGCCTCCCGGCCAAGAGGGCGAACACGAGCGCCTGCTCGTCCTCAAGCCGGCCTAGCCGCCCCCGCAAGCACCGCGTTTCCGAGGGAAAGCGGAGATTGTAGCTATCTGTCTACAGAATGCGCGCATAACCAATGAATGGCAGCAAAGCCCCTTTTCATAACGCGCCCCCTTCCGCTGTTGCCGGGATATTCTCGTCGCGCGATGGCATAATGGCGGCGCGGGATTGCCGAGGCATCCGCCACGCCATGCAACACGATGAGGAGATAGTCCAATGATGAATCGCTTGCCATTTGTCCGGACGCTGGTGTTTGCGGCGCTTGTGGCCGCCTTCTTTGCTGCCGTGCAGGCCGGTGCGGAGGATGGGCCGTTTGCGGGATTGCCGGTCGTCGGAGAGGCCACGCCGTCGCAAGACGGGCAGAAGTTCAGTTTCGCGATCTTGGGCGACAAAACAAGCGGCGGCGAAGGGAAGTGGCCCATCTATGATCGGGCCGTGGACGGCATCAACCTGCTCGAACCGGACTTCGTCATCACCGTCGGGGATCAGATACCGGGCCATATGCAGGAAGAGTCCCAATGGGATGCTGAGTGGGTGGAGTACCTGGAACACGCCCGCCGTCTTGATATGCCGCTCCTCTTGATACCGGGGAATCACGACATCTCCAATGTGGAGTGTTACAAACTCTGGAAGGAAGACCTCGGGCCGACGTACTACGCCTTTGACTACAAGGGATGCCATTTCCTCGCGCTGAACACGGAGGAGGAGCGCTTCGACGGCCGTGGGCCGATTTGGCAGGCGATGATGAGCTTTGCCGAGAAGGATCTGGCCGAGCACGCCGATAGCCGGCACACCTTCGTCTTCTTCCACAAGCCCATGTGGGATGATCCGCGCTATGAGGACACTTGGGCCCGCCTCGAACGAGCCCTTTCAGGACGCCGCTACACCGTGGTGGCGGGACATGAACACTACCTGATGACGGAACGCCGGGAAGGCAATCTCATCATGATCCAGAGCGCGACGGGGGGCGGCATCACCCCTTGTAATGCCAAAGCCTACGGGACGTTCCACAGCTATGGTTATGTAACGGTCGATGGCGGCGCCGTCACCTACGCCGTGGTCGAGCCGGAAGGCGGCGTGTGGCCGGTTGACGTGGCGCCGGCGTCGCTTCGCAAAGCCATCGGCCATGGTGTTCTGAAGCTCGATGCGGAGCCGGTGGAGGATTTCGCCGCTCCGATGGTTACCGTCCGGGCGAAGATGACGTTCAATAACGTGCTAGACGCGCCGATCTCGGTGGAAGTCACCGTGGGGCGCCTGGCCGCCTGCGGGTGGGCGCCGGTACTTGAGGGAACCGACAACATCGAGTATGTCGACGGGAAGCTAACGTTGACGGAAGAGCTTGAACCGACGGCGGAGGTCGTGCGGGCGGTGACGTTTCGTGTACCGCAAGAATGCCTGGACTTCCCGCCTCCGGTGTCGTGGCGTGTTGATTACGGCGGGGAGGGGATTCCCAACGAAGGGAATCCGATGGTGTACGAGAACTTCGTGCCTCTCTATCCGGCGGCGTGCCTTCGGGCCGTACCGGAGTGGCAGCTTGTGGGGCCGTTCCCCATCGGCGCAATCGATAAGAGTTACTTGCCTGATGATCCCGCCACCGCGAATACCAACTTCTTCAAGCGGTTTGGGCCGGAGGACGGCTACGACGCGGCGCGCGAGTATGCCGGCGGCTTGACGTGGTTTCCCGCGAAGAGCCAGGGGCGGGGGCTGCTCAACTTCAACGGCCTGATGGGCACACTCGACCACTCGCTGGGCTACGCCCTGTGCGGCGTTCATTCGCCTCAGGAGCAACTGGTGCATGCCGCCATCTGCTCGGACAACTACCACCAGGTCATCCTCAATGGCGACTTGCTCGACGAAGGACAGGACTTCGGCGCGCCCAGCGGCTTCACCTACGCGCCGCTGCACCTCAACGCCGGTTGGAACACGCTCATCGTGAAGCTGTTCAACAATCCCGGCGACTGGTTCCTTCGTGTGCTCGTCGCCGATCCGGAGAGCAATCTTCGCTTCGCCTCAACGCCCGGCGAATGACGGGAGTGTGTTCAAGTCCCCGCGCTCTTGCGGCATAGCGGCGCGAACCGTTCGGGGTCGTTCCCGGCTCCTAGAACCAGAGCCTAGTGGAGAAGGACGGCGTGCTGGTTCCCGATGAGGAGATGCGGCAGGCCATCGCGGAGGGGCGCGATTTCATGGCGCGGCGCACGCCGTGGCCCACCAACTGCCAGACACTCCCCGAGCACATCGAGCGCCTACGGGCCGAAGGCGAGATAAGCGACGAAACGGCCGGTAGGGCCTTGGAAGAGTGGCGGCCAAAGGCCGTTGGCATAGCGTAGGCGGCGCCGGCCTGCTTGTCCGTGTTCGGCGTGTCTTCTATACTATGCTCATTCCGGCTGAGATGGCGCTCGTGAAGGAGCGGGCGCTCTTCGCGCCGGTGGGCGCAGCATTCTCTCGAAAGGATCGACATTCAAGCCATGCCCTTCTATCCCGTGACACTTCGGCTGGCCGGACGGCTGTGCGTGGTGGTCGGGGGCGGGCCTATCGCGGCGCGCAAGGCGGCGGGACTACTTCGCTGCGGGGCGCGGCTGCGGGTGGTAAGTCCTGAAATAACGCCCGAACTGGAGGCGCTGGCGAAGGCGGGCGAGGCCGAGGTCGTGCGTAGGCCGTTTGAAGCCAGCGACCTTGAAGGCGCGCTGATCGCCATCGCGGCGACGAATGACGCCGTGGTGAACGCGGCCGCCGCGGAGGCTGCGCGGGCGCGGGATATCCTCGTCAACGTCGTGGATGATCCCGAGCACTGCGATTTCTACGCACCGGCCGTCTGCGCGCGGGGCGATCTTCAGCTCGCCGTCAGCACGTCGGGCGCGTTTCCGGCACTGGCCAAGAAGCTGCGGATCGAACTTGAAGGCCAGTTCGGCGCGGAATATGCCGAATATGTGGCCCTTTTGGCCGAATTCCGGCAGAAACTGAGGGGGAATGTGGCCGACGCCAAGCGGCGAAAGGCAATTGAAGAGGCGTTCCTGGCATCGCCGGCGCTGGACCTGCTGCGCCAGGGCAGGCCTGCCGAGGCGAGGGCCGCCCTCGAGGCCTGCCTGGAAGAACAGGCGGGACAGTTTTGAGCAGAGTGGTTCGAAAACAAGGGACAGTCCCGTCTCGTCCGCCTGAGGCGGACTCGCTTGAGACAGTCCCCGATTTTCTAAACACGCCGAGGAGATGACTGCATTGACCCGCATAGGCACCCGAGGTAGCCGGTTAGCCCTCGCACAGACGCAGTGGGTCGCCGAGGCGTTGCGGGAGTATGTGCCGGGCCTGAAGCTCGACGTTCAAGTCATCACTACCACCGGGGACAAGGTGCGGGATCGGCCTCTGGCCGGGCTCGGCGGCACCGGGGTGTTCACGCGCGAACTCGATGTTGCCCTACTGGACGGGCGGGTGGACTTGGCCGTCCACAGTCTGAAGGATGTGCCGACGGCCATGCCGGAGGGCATTACACTGGCGGCGACGCCGATCCGGGAGGATCCACGGGACGCGTTTATCAGCCGGGATGGCGCCCTTCTGGCCGAGCTGACGGCCGGGGCGCGCGTGGGCACCGGAAGCCTCCGGCGACGGGCTCAATTGCTGGCCACCCGGCCGGACCTAAAAGTATCGGAGCTGCGGGGAAACGTCGAGACGCGCCTACGTAAGTTGCAGACAGCACAACACTTAAGCGGAATAATCCTGGCCTTGGCCGGTGTTCGAAGATTGGGCCTGGACGAAGCCGTTACGGAGATTCTGGATATCGAGGCGTGGCTTCCGGCCCCCGGGCAGGGCGCCCTCGCCGTGTCAAGCCGGGCCGAGGACGACGCGGCGCGGGAACTCGCGGCGCGGATCGATGATCCCGCGACCCGGGCGAGCGTGACGGCAGAAAGGGCCTTCATGTCGCGGCTCGAGGGTGGCTGCCACGCACCCGTCGGTGCTTATGGCCGCGTCGAGAACGGGCAACTGGTACTGGATGGACTGGTGGCCGCGCTCGACGGCGGGCGGGTAATACGAGATGGAGCGTCCGGGCCGGTTGAGGACGCCGCATCGCTTGGGACGGCACTGGCGGAGAGGCTATTGGCGGCAGGCGGCGCGGAAATATTGACGGAAATTGCCGAAAAGTGAACGAATCGAGACAAAAAGGCGTAGGTAACGCCCGGGAACAGCGCGAAGGAGCCGGCAAGGTCTGGCTGGTGGGCGCTGGGCCGGGCGATCCGGGCCTGCTGACGGTGCGGGGCCGGGAGTGCATCGCCCAGGCCGATGTGGTCGTGTACGACAGCCTGTGCAATCCGGTGCTCCTCGAACACGCCCGGGACAAGGCCGAGCGCATTCACGCGGGCAAGCGCGCGGGGCGCCACTCGATGAAACAGGATGATATCAACGCGCTGCTCTGTGAGAAGGCGCTCGCGGGGAAAGCCGTGTGCCGGCTGAAAGGGGGCGATCCCTTCGTATTCGGCCGGGGCGGCGAGGAAGCGCTGTACTTGAGGGAACGCGGGGTGCCCGTCGAGGTGGTGCCCGGCGTGACGTCGGCGGTGGCGGCGCCGGCCTACGCGGGAATCCCGGTTACGCATCGCGGCGTGGCGGCGTCGGTGCGCATCGTCACCGGGCACGAGGATCCGACGAAGCCGGAGAGCGACGTGGATTGGAAGGAGCTCGCGGCGACCTCGGGCACACTGGTGTTCCTGATGGGCGTCCGCAATCTGCCGCTCATCGCCGAACGCTTGATCGCCTGTGGGCGCGCGCCGGACACGTCCGCAGCGCTTGTCTCGAATGGGACACTACCCACGCAGCGGACAGTGGCGGGCACATTGGCGGCGTTACCGCGGCTCGCCGAGGAGCAAGGCATCGAGCCGCCCGCGACGCTCGTGGTCGGTGAAGTGGCCCGGTTGCGGGAGACACTGGCTTGGTTCGAGGAACGCCCGCTGTTCGGGCGGAGCATCGTCGTCACACGGGCACGCGCACAGGCGTCGGAGCTTGTCGCGCAATTGCGCGCGCTGGGCGCGGACGTGCTGGAAGCGCCGACGATTCGTATCGAGAATCTGGGACACACGCCCGCCATGCACGCGGCCGTGCGCGAGGCATCGGATTGTGATTGGGTGGTATTCACGAGCGTCAACGCGGTGGACGCTTTCTACGAGGCGCTCTGTTTGGAAGGGCTGGACGTGCGCGTGCTGGCGAATAGTGGCGTCGCGGCGATTGGCTCCACCACGGGGGAGCACCTGCGAGAGCGCGGATTGCTGCCGGACTTGGTTCCCGAGCGGTTCGTGGCGGAGGCGCTGCTCGAAGCGTTCGACAAGACGGAGACGTTCACGGGGCAGCGTTATCTCCTCCCCCACTCGGATATCGCGCCGCCGGACTTGGCGGATGGACTGCGCGAACGCGGCGCGGAGGTCGTGGACGTGGCAGCGTACCGGACGATGCGGGAAGGGCCGCTGCCGGAAGCCGTGCTCGAGCGGCTTGCCGGGGATAGCATCGATCTGGTGACATTCACGAGTTCGTCCACCGTCACGAATTTCATCGCGGATATCCCGGAGGAGCGGCGCGCGAGCCTTCTGCCCCGCGTACGGGCGGCGAGCATCGGCCCCATTACATCGAAGACGCTCAGTGACGCCGGTATCGACGTGGCCGTCGAGGCGGAGCAATCCACCATAGGTGGCCTCGTTGAAGCCGTTCTCGCGCATCTTGCGAGGCCCCGGGCATGATCGGCATCAGCAAACTCTACTGCGGAACGGTGGAGCCGTCCGACGCCCTACGCTACGGGCGCAAGGCGCGGAATATGCCCAGCCACCTGCTGCAATTCTCCGAGGACAAGAAGCCGGTGGTTGTCTGGAATTGCACGCGTAGCTGCAATCTGAAGTGCGTGCACTGCTACTCGCAATCCGAAAACCGCCGGTACGAGGGCGAGTTGTCCACGGAGGAAGGCAAGAGGCTCATGGACGCCCTGGCGCGATTCGGCGCGCCGGTGGTCTTGTTCAGCGGCGGCGAGCCGCTCATGCGTCCGGATATCTACGACCTCGTGCACTACGCGCGCTCCCGCGGCCTACGCGCGGTGTTGAGCACGAACGGCACGCTCATCACGCCTGAGGCGGCTGCGCGCTTGAAAGAACTGGACTTGTCCTACGTGGGCGTGAGCATTGACGGTATGGAGCCCGTCAACGATCGGTTCCGAGGCGTTGATGGGGCCTTCCGCCGGGCGCTCGATGGGATTCGCGCCTGCCGCGCGGCCGGCCTGAAAGTGGGCCTGCGGTTCACCATCAACCGGCGCAATGTCGGCGAGATCCCGGCGGTCTTCAAGCTGCTGAGCGATGAGAGCATCCCCCGGGTGTGCTTCTATCACCTGGTGTATTCGGGCCGGGGGAGCGCGCTGGTGGCGGAGGCGCTCGATCACGTCCGCACGCGGCAGGCGGTGGATCAAATCATCGACCTGACGGCGGAACTCCACCAACGCGGCGAGCCGAAGGAAGTGCTCACGGTGGATAATCACGCCGACGGCCCCTACGTGTACCTGCGCCTGCTTCGCGAGAATCCCGAGCGCGCGAAGAAGGTGCTGGAACTACTCAGGTACAACGAGGGCAACTCCTCGGGCCGGGGCATTGCCTGCGTCTCGTGGGACGGCACGGTGCATCCCGATCAATTCTGGCGGCATCTCAACCTAGGCAATGTGCGGGAGCGGGATTTCGGCGAGATCTGGACGGATACCGACAACGAGTTGCTGATGAAGATCAAGGAGAAGAAGAAACACGTCACAGGCCGCTGCGCGCAGTGCAAATGGCTCGACGTGTGCGGGGGGAATTTCCGCGTGCGGGCGGAGGCGGTGACGGGCGACTTGTGGGCGCCGGATCCGGCGTGTTATCTCACGGACGAGGAGATCGGGCTGGGAGATGACGCGAAGGGGGACGGATGATGGAGCACGAGTGTTTGGGCCGCGGAGCCGCAGGAGCGCGTCACTCCCTTCGCGAGAAGAGCGTCTCGCTATGACGCTCGACGCGTTGGATAAACAGATCCTCGAACTTGTACAGGGGGCGTTTCCCGTCGTGGAGCGCCCTTTCTTGCACATCGCGCAGGAAATCGGCGCTACGGAGGAGGAGGTCCTCAAGCGGCTACGACGCTTGACCGAGGAAGGGCTGGTGCGCCGTATCGGGCCGGTATTCAACGTTCGCCGGATGGGCTACACGAGCACGCTGTGCGCGGCGCAGGTCGCGCCGGATGTCGTGGAGGCTGTGGCGGGCTTCGTCAACGGATTCCCCGAGGTCACGCACAATTACTTGCGGGGGCACCGGTTCAACATGTGGTTCACGCTTGTGGCGGCGTCGGAGGAGCGCATCGGGGCGATTCTCGACGCCGTCGGCGAGGTCGAGGGCGTCGAGGAGGTTGTATCGCTTCCGGCAGAGCGCATGTTCAAGATCAACGTCCACTTCCCGACGGCCGAGAGGGAGTCATGAATTCCTTTGAGGATTGGGAAATCGGGCTCATTCGCGCGTTGAACCAGCCGCTGCCGCAGGTTCCGCGGCCCTTCGCTGAGGTGGCCGAGCGGGCGGGCGTGCCGGAAGAGCAAGTCATCGAGCGCGTGCGCGGGTGGCTCGACAGCGGGGTGGTTCGGCGGTTCGGCGCGCGCGTCAATCATCGGGCGCTTGGCTATCGGGCCAACGGGATGGCTGTGTGGCATGTGGATGACGCACGCGTCGAGGAAGTCGGCGCCCACCTGGCGGCGCAGTCCGAAGTGAGCCATTGCTACGCGCGCAGGGCCGCGCCCGGTTGGCCGTATAACCTTTACGCGATGATTCACGGGCCGAGCGAGGATGAGGTTCGGGCTATAGCGGAGCGAATGGCTGACACAACGGGCTGCCGGGACTACGAAGTGCTGTTCAGTTCGCGGGAACTGAAGAAGTCCGCGCCGATGTACTTCGCCGAGGGCGGCGGGGAGCCGGCGCCTTGAGTCATCCTCATGGAAAGGACCGGCCGGAAGGGCCGCGGCTGATCGCGTGGGAAGTGACGCGCCGGTGCAATCTCCGGTGCAAGCATTGCCGGGGGGCGTCGCAAAGCGGGCCGTACGCGGGGGAGCTCGAGTTCGACGAGGTGCGGCGTGTGCTGGAGCGTATCGCGGCGAAGTTCGAGCCGATCATCATCCTGACAGGCGGAGAGCCGCTGCTGCGCGAAGACATCTTCGACATCATCCGCACGACGGTGGACCTTGGCCTCCGGCCCGTGCTGGCGACATGCGGTACAACGCTGGATGAAGCGACGGCTCGCGAACTCAAGGACTCGGGCATCCAGCGGATCAGCGTCAGTATCGACGGGCCGGACACGGCGAGCCACGACGCGTTCCGCGGCGTGCCGGGCGCGTTCGAGGCGTCCATGCGCGGGATTGAGGCGGCGCGGCGCGCGGAGTTGCCGTTTCAGATTAACACGACGCTCACGCGCGGGAATGCGGACGCCCTCGAAGCCATCCACGATCTGGCCGTGTCGCTTGGGGCGGCGGCGTTCCATCCGTTCCTGCTCGTGCCGACAGGCCGCGGCAGCGACCTCAAGGACGAGGCACTCGACGGGGAGGCGTATGAGCGCGTCTTGAACCGGGTGTACGACCTGCGGCAGCGCGGCACGATTCCGCTCAAGCCGACGTGCGCGCCGCACTATTACCGAATCCTTCGCGAGCGGGAGGCCAAGGCGGGGCGGAAGGTCACGCCGGAGACGCACGGACTCGATGCGATGAGCCGGGGCTGTCTGGGGGGCATCGGGTTCGCGTTCATCAGCCACGTGGGCCGGGTGCAGATCTGCGGGTTCCTCGAGGAATGCGCGGGCGACTTGCGCGAAAACGGCTACGATTTCCCGGCAATCTGGTATGGATCGCCCTTGTTCCGGCAATTGCGCGATTTCAGGAACTACGAGGGGAAGTGCGGGGTGTGCGAGTACCGGCGCTGGTGCGGGGGATGCCGCGCGCGGGCGTTCGCCGCGACGGGCGATTACCTCGCCGAGGAGCCGTTCTGCACGTATGAGCCAAAGGCCGTGAGAGAGGCCGGGGAGGACTACACCTGATGAATCCACAGCCCGTGTCTCAACAAACGAGAACCGGTTGGGCTCCGTGGGAGTGGATTCCACATGATTTTGATGGTTTCGTGGAGGAAATGAATGGAATCAAGAGCCATTGCGAGAGTCTGGAACACTTGATTCTCTTCAGAGGACATCGGAATAGAGCGTGGCTTCTGGACTCGACATTCGTACGATACTGTAAGGAGAGCATTCTTGGCATCAGCCAAGTGTCAAAGGTGCGGGCGGATTTCCGGAACTCAATCGCTCTGCAGCGACTTCTTGCCAATCTCTTCTTGTACAAGTTTGGGGAGCAGACACCACCTGATCAAGACTTGTTGGACTTGGGGGAAAAGGAGGGTATCGATCCCTGGTTCGAGTCGATGAAAAGGATCCAACAGTCTCCTGATCACGATCTTGGCCCCATGAGGGGTAGCTTCCTGCTGGATTGGACACAGCGCGTGGAAGTGGCGGTGTACTTCGCTAATAAGGGCAGGAGAGAGAGCGACGAGGGCGCAGTCTGGATATGTGACGTCAGCGCGATGCCCAATGTCGTTCATCAAGAGAGGACGGTAGGCGAGATTCTTGATCTTATGGAAACTGCTGTGAAAGAAGACTGTTCGACAGGGCTCCCGTTAGTGTTCTGCCCCGCCCGGCAGAAAGCGTCCCAGAAAGCGAGGAACCAGGATGCAATATATATTGCACAAATGGATCTGCGCTTTGATTTGGCCGAGACATGGCGGCATTTCGAACGTGAAAAAGGGCTTAACGAGAGGACTTTTCTCAAAGTGGTTCTTCCAAAGAACACAACACAAGAGTGCGACGCGTGGCTGAGCGAAGCAGGGATCACCAAGGACTTCATCTTTCCTAACGCTTGACACGTGGGCCTCATGCAGGCACCTGGGGCCGCGTTCGTCTGCCCGGCCTCTTCTCAAAGCTCAAGAGATGCACGCAGCCCCGGACGTGCAGGAGCACGTCCCTCCCGGCGGCCCAGAGTCAGAGACGCTTCATGTGGCGCTGGAGCCCTTTTTGTTTTCCCTCCTACAGAAGGCTAACCTTTGCTGGTAGGACGCAGGGAAGGTGTGTGCCGGCCAGACGCAGCTTCGGCCGGTTGATGGGAGAAATCACCTCTGTACACGGGGCCTCTCGCCGTTTCAGGCACCTGGAACGGCCGGCTGGATCCGGTGGGAGTCAGAGCTTAGGGAGATGGCATGAGAGCGCAAGCCAGGACGTGGGAAATCCTAGAGGTGGCCTGCCCCGGCGACGGAGTCAGCCGGGCTTTCGATATCTTCATTCTGTGCTTGATCTCTCTGAATGTGCTCGCCGTCATCTTTGGGACAGTGGACTCAGTCCAGGAACGGCACGGAGCCTTGCTGCGATGGTTCGAAATCGTCTCTGTCGGGATCTTCACCATAGAGTATGCCGGGCGCGTCTGGTCTTGCGTCACGACGCGTGAATATGCGGGGGCGGTTCGAGGCAGACTGAGGTTCGCCACGCGCGGCATGTCCCTCATCGACCTATTGGCCATCGCGCCTTTCTATCTTCCCTTCCTCGGACTCGATCTGAGATTCGTCCGTGTCCTGCGCCTCATGAGGGTCGTACGTGTTGCCAAGGTTGGGCGGTACTACTCTTCGTTGAGCCTTATCGCGGTAGTGCTCAAGAAGAAGAAGGAGGAGCTCGTCCTGACAACGGCCCTCATGTTGATACTCCTCGTCCTCTCGGCTTCCGTGATGTACTACTGTGAGCATGGCGCCCAGCCGGAGCAGTTTCCCGATATTCCCGCTACGCTGTGGTGGGCCGTGGTAACGCTGACTACGGTGGGCTACGGCGATGTTTTCCCCGTCACGACAGTGGGCAGACTTGTAGCGTCGGTCATAGCCGTGCTGGGTATCGGTATGTTCGCGTTGCCAACCGGAATACTCGGTGCGGGTTTTGTGGAAGAAATCCAGAAGAGGAAGTCAAAGCCGCGCCGTTGTCCACACTGCGGCAAGGATCTTGATGAATAGAGAATCGGCTGGCGGCACTCAGCGCGCCTCCGCGTTCGAGCTGGAATAAACCTAAACGCAGAGCGGCGGAGAACGCAAAGGAACGCGGAGAGGCCGTGGCGGGGAGGGTCGCGCTCCCGCGCGACCACGGACGTGCAGGAGCACGTCCCTCCCGGGAACGCCGACGAGACGCAGGAAATGCGAACAGTCGTGTGACATCACTTGATGGATTTCCGTACAATTCTCGGAGTGATGCGACGGCGGGTCTGGTGGATTCGGCCTGAAAGGAATGAGTCTTGAAACAGCGAACCGGCGCGAAGGTGATCATCGAGAGTCTTGAACGGGAGAAAGTCGAGGTGATGTTCGGCATCCCGGGCGGGGCGGTGATCGACATTTTCGACGAGTTGAACCGCAGCAGCATTCGCTTCTACCTGACGCGGCATGAGCAGGGGGCGGTCCATGCAGCGGATGGATACGCGCGCGCAACGGGCAAGGTGGGCGTATGCATCGCAACGAGCGGGCCGGGGGCCACGAATCTGGTGACGGGCCTGGCTACGGCTCATATGGACTCGATCCCGGTGGTCGCGCTGACAGGACAGGTGCCTTCGGGGATGATCGGCAATGACGCGTTTCAGGAAGCGTACACGCTAGGCATCACGCGGTCGGTGTCGAAGCACAACTACCTCGTCAAGAACGTAGACGACTTGCCGCGCATTATGAAGGAGGCGTTTCACATCGCTTCGACGGGGCGCCCGGGGCCGGTGGTCATCGATATTCCGAAGGATATCCAGCAGGCGCGAACGTCGGCGCCTCATCCGAAGGAAGTGGCCATGCGGGGCTACCGGCCGACGCAGCAGGGCCATCTGCGCCAGATCAAACAGGCGGCGGAAGCCATCGGCCGGTCGGAGAGGCCGGTGATCTACGCGGGTGGCGGCGTCATCGCGTCGGGCAGCCATAAGGAATTATACAACCTGGCCACGAAGGCGCAGATCCCGGTGACGACGACGTTAATGGGATTGGGCGCCTTTCCAGAGACGCATCCGCTGGCGCTCAAGATGCTGGGCATGCACGGAACCGTCTACGCGAACTATGCCATGGTGGAGGCGGATCTTATTATCGCCGTGGGGGCGCGTTTCGATGATCGAGTGACGGGCAAGATCTCGGAGTTCGCGCGGCGGGCCAGGGTCGTACACATCGATATCGATCCGACGTCGATTGGTAAGAGCGTCCGCGCGGATATCCCCGTGGTGGGCGACGCGAAGTATGTTCTCCGCGAGCTGGTAAAGATTCTCGAGCCGCCCCAAACGGATGCCTGGCTGAAGAAGATCGCGGGCTGGAAGCGCGACTACGCGCTCAGCTATGCCGATGATGAGGCGTTGCGGCCGCAGTACGTCGTCGAGCAGGTACACAAGCTCACCAAGGGCAAGGCGATTATTTCGACAGAGGTGGGCCAGAACCAGATGTGGGCGGCGCAGTTCTACACGTACACGGAGCCGCGCACCTTCCTGTCGTCGGGTGGGCTGGGCACCATGGGCTACGGGTTACCTGCGGCGATTGGAGCACAAGCAGGGCTGCCCGACAAGACGGTGGTCGATATCGCGGGCGACGGCAGCATCCAGATGAATATCCAGGAGCTGGCCACGGCGTGCATGAACAACCTGCCCGTCAAGGTGATGATCCTCAACAACCGCTTCCTGGGGATGGTGCGACAGTGGCAGGAGCTTTTCTACGACAAGAACTACTCGTTCACGTGCCTTCAGCAGCGGAGCGATTGCCCGCCCGACTGTAAGCAGAATTTCGAGGAGTGTCCGAAGGAGAATATCCCGGACTTCGTGAAGCTGGCGGAGGCGTACGGGGCGGTGGGCATCCGGGTCACGAAGAAGAAGGAGGTGGCGCCGGCCATTCGGAAGGCGCTCAAGACGGATAAGCCGGTGCTGATCGACTTCGTCGTGGAGCGGGAGGAGAATGTGTATCCGATGGTGCCCGCGGGCGCGTCGCTGAATGAGATGATGGGAGGAATGGCCTGATGCGGGAGACCATTTCGGTACTGGTGGAGAACTCGTTTGGCGTGCTGGCGCGTGTGGTGGACCTTTTCAGCACGCGCGGCTTCAATATCGACAGTCTCAACGTGGCCGAGACATTGGATCCGAGCGTGTCGCGGATGACGATCGTTGTCCGAGGGGATGAAGCGATTCTGGAGCAGGTGCGCAAGCAACTGAGCAAGGTAATCGACACCATCAAGGTGGTCCGGTTCGCCGAGGGCGACCACGTGGAAAGGGAAATGGCGCTTGTCAAAGTCTCGTCGTCGAAGCGGGGGCGGGCGGAGGTGTTGGAGGTCGCTCACGCGTGCCACGCGGACATTGTGGACGTGGGCGACGCGTTTATCACGCTCAGCGCGGCGGGCACGCCTGATCAGGTGCGGACGTTCATCGAGCTTGTGAGGCCGTTCGGGGTGGTAGAGATGGCCCGCTCAGGGCCCGTGGCGGTGAGCCGGGGAAAACGCGGCTGAGACGATGGGATGCATCGCGTCCATTCCGAGTGTCCCGGAAAAGGGGGGCCGGAGATTCAATGGGGAATCCTTCGTGGCCATGAGTTGACGCAAGGCCCCCGTTGCGAAAGCGACGGGGCTTTTCGCTCTTGGCACCGAAAAGCAGGGACAGTCCCGTCTCGCCCGCCTGCCGCGGACTCGCTTGGGACAGTCCCCGTTTTTCGCTTCTGCGTCTACAGACAAGCGGACTCAACTGTGAGTCGGAACACGGGGAGCATGTTCATTCTTCCTCGGTATTCCTTCACAGGCTACGAGGTGAAAGGGCGCGTCGTTCAGTCCAGGTGGGCGCTTTGTCAGTCGAAGATGTGGACGAGTTCGCGAATTCTGCCGAACACGTCGCTGAATTTCATCCGCAATGCGCGCGCGGCCTCCTCTCCCTTCGGCACCCAAGCAACCCCGTCCGCCGCCGATGCTCCCGGCCACTCGAAATAGAAGGTCGAGTCCTGTCCGGTAAGCACAAGCCTGACGGCGGCGGCCTGAGGCGCGATGGCGGGGGCATCAAGCCAAACATCTTGCTTGGAAAAAACGGCCAGCGTGGTCCGGCGGAACAACTTGAGGGCGTTTCGCTGCTCCTCTTCGAGAGAGGACGCGATCACCGTCTGGATGGGGGCTATCCGGCCGCCGTCCGGAGTCTCTAGGAACAGATCGAGCCCCCGCAGGCCGACGACATCGTACGCGATGCTCATGTCGGCGAAGACGGATTCCAGATGACACTCGATAATAATGTAGTTGGCGGTAAGGTAGTCGGCCTCCTCGCCAAGTTCGGGATCAACCGATTCGCCCTGCGCGACAGCCTGGCCGCGCTTGAAAGAGGCCACCTCAGGGCCAATCCATACGGCGTAGGAGCCGTCCCCGAGCAGACCTGGGTAGCGCCCCTCCTGGCGGTGTATCGGCGAGACGAAGGTTGCGGGCCGGAACTCACCGGTTTCCCGAGGCTGCGGATGGGGCTTGGTCTTCGAAGTGGAGAAGGTCTGGCAAGACAGAGCGAGTCCACACAGCAAAAGGGCCGTCACCCTCGTCAGATAACGCTTGCACGTAGGCTTCATGGCTTGGCTTCCTCGGATTGGTCTTCCTGGGCTTGAGGCATATCCTCAACGCTTACCTTCACTTCAACCGGGGCAGGAGGAGGAGGGGTCCGGTCGAGAGCGCTCTCGCCGGCCTCTCCGCCTACGCCGTAGTCACGGATACGCATCTCACCTTCGGGGGAAACGAGCCGGACAATGCCCATGGGCCTCACATCGTCGTTCAGCCAGATCTCCATCGCTCCGGCGCCTTCGCCGATCCGGACGTGCTCCGCTTTGATAGCGCCCTTGGGTGTTTCGACGTCTTCACGGCCGAGGGATTCACGCGGCGGCTTGGCCGCGTTTGCATCGCCCGCCGCGTCTTCCTGGTTCTTGGCCAGCGGCAACTCCTGGACGGGTTCGAGGCCTTGCCTCTGGAGAACGCGATGGACATTCTTGGGGTCGTCGGCGGGCCCCGTGAGGAGCATCTTCATTACCGTGGCAAATCCCTCGGGGGGAAGTACCTCCGCCTCGAGCCAGTGGCCGGTCCTTCGGCCAACCTTTTCTTTCCCGACGACGGCGAGGCGCACCTTGTAGACGTTATCGCCCCGGGCCTCGGCCAGGTCGTACCAGGCCCACTGGCCCACCTTGGGCTTGACGAGTTTCCCGGCGAGGACATCGCCAACGACGCTCTGCGCCTCCGCGCGGGGAAGCGGGAGGAGGGCCGCTGCGATGAGCGCGGCGAGTATGGCTATTCTCATGGGCCAATCCCCGATACGGTTGCCTGCGCTGGATGCATCCTAACACAGGGCCGCGCGGGAAGGAAAGACACCGCGGGGCCTTCTTGGCGACTATGTTTGGGCGCGGGACATGAGAAATCAGGGGCCGTCCCGTCTCGTTCGCCTAAGGGCGGATTGGCTTGGCACAGTCCCGATTTGGTCGGCGTCAATTGAATCTGTATCGGGCGCGAACTATGATTGCGTTTGGATCCGCATCGTGCTACGGCGTACTTCGGAGTGGATGACTATTATGCAAGACTCGCTTCGCAAGAAGAGGGACAGACACGTCTCGCTCCTCACGTTGCTCGCTTGCGTCAGTCCCTCTGTTGCTACGCTTGCGCGTCCTTGGCTTTCCATGATGACGATGTCCCATGAGGATGACGCGTGCCATTAGCAGGTTCCGCGGCATGGGGTACCGCATGCAACACATATCGCGCCTGATAGTCTCTCTCGCCGGGCTGGCCGTGCTTGCAGGCACGTCAGCGGCCCTCGACGTGGAACTTCTTTTCGAGCGCTATGCGCCGGCCGTCGTCGTGATCCTCGGTGAAAGGCCGGCATCCCACGACACGACGCAGAGCAGCGGCTGCTGCGTCGATACCTCCGGCCTGATTCTCGCCACGGCCCACCAGATCCAAGGCGTCACTCACCTTCGCGCCGTGCTTAAGGACGGCAGCGAACGAACGCTTGAGCCAATCGAGGTTGACGGAGCGCAGGAGTTTGCCCTGCTGCGCGCGCAAGGCCCCCTCCCGGTGGCCGCATCGTTGGGAGATGCGGGGGCGCTTCGCGAGGGCGCGGAGCTGGTGGCCATCGCGGCGCCCAAGAGCCTCTCCTTCACGGCGAACGCCGGGATCGTGTCGAGCCTGAACCGCATGTACAAGGGGCAGCCCGTCATTCAGACGCAATTGCCGGCGGGGCCGGGCTCCAGCGGCGGGCCGGTGTTCGATGCAAGAGGCCGCCTGGTGGGCCTGATTTTGGCCAGAATCGACGATCAGGAATGGCTGACGCTCGTGAATCCCATTAACGAGGCGTATCCTCTGCTCCGGAAGCACGGCGTGGCGATACCAACGGCTTCGCGCGTGGGCAACACGGAGGGGCAGGAAGTGGAAATCTTGCCCGCCTCGGATTTGACGCCGGCCCAGCAAGCGGCCATAGACGCCTACAACCGGGGGGTCGTTGCAGAAACGCCGGAGGAGAAGATCGAGGCCTATTCGCTCGCCGTCTCGCTGATACCGGAATTCTACGAGGCGTGGTTCAACGTGGCGGTGGCCTATGGGGCGGCAGGCCGGCCCGAGCGGGCCATCGCGGCCTACCGACAGGCGCAGGCGTTGCGGCCGGAGGCCTTGGGAGTCTATCGCAACCTTGGGCGGGAGCTGTTGGCCACGGGACAGGACGCGCAGGCAGAGGCGGCGTTCCGGCGGGCGGTGGAGCTCGCGCCCGGCCGGGCTTCGCTGCGCAATGATCTCGGCGAGAGCCTGCGCCGCCAGAAGGATTTCGATGAGGCCGAATCGGCGTTCCGCGCGGCACTTGCACTGGACAAAAGCTACTCGCCGGCCTACTACAATCTGGCGTTGACGTATACGGAGATGGGGAAGTCCGCCGAAGCCATCGAGGCATTCCGGCGTTATCTTGCACTGAGTCCCGAGGCCAATGACGCCGCGCGGGTGGCGGCGTGGATCGAGTCACTCGGCTCGCAAACCAAGGGGTGAGAGGTGCCTGAACAGCCCGCACCAGAGCGACTTGGCCGTTACCGGATCGTCCGGGAGCTGGGCAAAGGGGCCATGGGGGTGGTCTATGAGGGACTGGATCCGAACATAGGCCGCCGCGTGGCCATCAAGACGGCCCGGCGCGATGTGATCGAGGCCAGCGGCATCGCCGAAGAGATGATGGAGCGTTTCCTGCGCGAGGCGCAGGCGGCCGGGGCGTTGAACCATCCCAACATCATCACGATCTACGACGCGGGCGAGGAGAACGGCGTCGCCTACATCGCGATGGAGTATCTCGAAGGCGGCGACCTCCAGGACCTCATCGATGGAAAGCAGCGATTCGACGTGGACGCCATTGTCGAGATCGGCGCGACGGTGTGCGACGCGTTGGGCCACGCGCACGCCAAGGGAATCATCCACCGGGACATCAAACCGGCCAACATCATGATGCCGAAGGATGGCCCGATCCGGGTCGCGGACTTCGGGATCGCCCACGTGAGCGACTCGAGCCTGACGCAGGAAGGGGTGATGATCGGCACGCCCCACTACATGAGTCCCGAGCAATTCATGGGGCACAAGGTGGATGGGCGCTCGGATCTCTTCGCGGTGGGGGTGATCCTATATGAACTGCTGACGGGCGAGAAGCCTTTCCAGGGAGAGGCCCTCAACACGGTGATGCACAGTGTGGTGAAGGTGGAGCCGATCCCGCCGCGCGAACTGAACTTCGCCATCGACGAGTGCCTGAACGATATCGTGATGAAGGCCCTCAGCAAGTCGCCGAAGAAGCGATATCAGACTGCGGCGGCCATGGCCGCGGCCTTGCGGGAGAGCCTGAAGGAGCATCCCGATCCGGCGATCACCGGCGTGGGAGACGCCGAGCCGGCCGCAACGCTCATCGGCGGGCAGGGCGATGCTACCGTGCGCACGGCCCCGAGTGCGGATGCGACGGTTCGCGCGGAAAGCACGCCTGACGCGACAATCCCGGGCGCGAGGATCGGGAGTGTGGCCGGGGAACGCGTCGTCGAGGGCCGCGCGGAAGGCGGGAAGCCCGCCAGGAGCCGGAAGAGGAAATGGCTAATCGCCATGATCGTGGCCGCGCAGGTGCCGCTGATAATCGTGATCGTGGCCATGCTCAACAGGAATAGTGCGGAAGAGAATGCGGAGGGCAACTACTGGGGCAAAGTCCACGTCTCTGTGGCGCAACTCGACACTCCGCAACAGAAGGAGAAATACGAGACAGAGCCGAAGGCTGTCTGGGGCGAGAGTCCATGTGAGGGCGCCACGGCCGTCTTGAAGGCCGTCGATGATGCCGAGACGCTCATGTCGGAAGAAGTCATTACGAACGGCGAGGGCATGGCCACGCTCGACGTGTATCCCGGCGAGAAGTCCCAAAGCCTTTGGCTTGTGGTCAGCAAGGAAGGCTTTATCGAAGAGCGACGACAACTCAGGGCGACAAAGCCAAAGCAAGAGAAATCGGAAGATATCGGCCTGAGCAAGATACCAACCAGTCCGTAATTCGGCATCGGCTGCTATAATGGACATGGCATAGTGGACAGTTCACACCGTCGTGGGAAAGCTCCCGCGACGGATGGATAGGGGGTCGGCCCGAGTGGAGGAAGCCGATATGAAACACGTGGTCATTGCACTCTTCATTCTTACAGTCTCGCTGGGACTGGCGTGCGGCAAGGCCGTGGAGCCGCCGGACGGCGGGAGCGCGACAAGTGCGCCCGGTGAGTCAATCCAATTGGCGCAGGGCGCTGCAACGCCGCCCGCCGCATCCGCCGAGAGCGCCGATGCTCAAGCGTCGCCTGAGGTCAGGGCCGTCGAGCTAAGAAAGAACGGGACGGCGCCTGATATCGAGGCCAAGGATATCCATAGGATCCTCGTCGATCTGGACAAGATCATAGCCGACAAGCCCGATCTCATCATCGAGTTCTTCTTCACCGTGAGCAGCGGCGAGGAAATCGCCAAGAAGCTCAAGTTTCTGGATGCGCGATACGGGGAAAAGGTCCGGATCGTGGCCTTGGGCATCCAGGAGGAGGAAAAGGCGCTCCAGGAGTTCGCGGAGGGCCTCGACATCCCCTATCACATCATCGACTCGAAGCAACTCGGAGATGAGTCGTGGCTCGAACAGGTCGACGCGCTGCCGATCACCTTGTTTGTCCATCCTGATGAAGATCGGATCATTGTGAAGGTGCTCCGCGGCACCGGCACCGCCAAAGCGAACATCATAAAGGATGTTGCCGTGGCGCTGATGCAGCAGGGCGCCGAGGAAGACGCGGCAAACGTCGCCGACTTGGCGCTTGAGGCAGGGGAAGATGAAAAGGCGGTGCACGAGGCCAAGGGCTATATCTTCACCGCCGCAGGCAAGCTGGACGAAGCGGAGGCTGAGTTCGGGCAGATCGATTCGAAGGCAGGTCTTGCTAAGGTAGCGTTGGAACGGGGCGAACTCGACAAGGCCGTCGAGCTGTCATCGCAGGATCCGAGCGGTTATGCGGCCACCATCAAGGCGCGGGCGCTGATGCGCGGCGGGAAACTGGATAAGGCCGAGGCGGCTTTGGGCGCGGCGAAGCCGGCGGAGGACTGGCAGCGGGCCGAGGCGACCGCCATCGAGGGCCGCCTGCATCAGGAGAAGGGCGACACGGACGCGGCCGTCGAGAAATACCGTGAGGCCGTGTCATTGGACTTCTATAACGTCGAGGCTCTCAGCAATGAGGGCGCCCTATACCGGGAGCAGGGCCATCTCGCGAAGGCGGCGCAGGTGCTCGAAGAGGCCGACAAACGCCGGGATGACGACTTGGTGGGCATGATGCTGCGCCAGGTGAAGAAGGAGATGGAAGACGCGAACGATCTGAAGCGGACGGAACTCATTCGCAAGCAGATCGCCGATCTGAGCGCGCGCTACAAGGAACTCAAGGCGGCTGGGATGGACAAGCCCGCGGATGAATGGACGACACGCCCGCTCATCGTGGCGTTTCTACCGTCGGAGCGCTCGACGCCGGTGTTCTTCGAGCGGGCAGGCACGGACATCGCCTTGCGCCGGGAACTGGAGGCGCGCTTGCAGGGCCTCGAGCACATTCAGGTGGTGGAACGCGATCTGCTCGACAAGCTGCTCCAAGAACTTGAACTAGGCTCGTCAGAACTGGCCGATCAGGACAATCAGCTTCGCCTGGGCAAGGTGTTGAGCGCGCAACTTCTGGGATTTGTCGATTTCGCGCAAGCCGGGCCGGACGTCACCATGTATCTGCGCATGATCAAGAGCGAGACGACGCGCATCGAAACGCAGGTTGCCAAGGCGTTCCGCGCCAATACGGACCTCGACGGGATGATGGATGCCTTCGTGCAGGAGTTGGTGAACAAGATCGCGGCCAAGCGGCGGCTCCAGGGCCTCATCGCCGAGGCAACGGATGATACGGCCGTCATCATCAACCTCGGGGCGAAGCACGGGGTCCAGCCTGGCCAGCGGTTCTCCATCATCGAGGAAGGCGATCCTATCGAGGCGGGCGGGAAGGTCATCGGCCGGCGACAGGTGACGGTTGGCGTCCTCGAAGTCAAGGAAGTCCAGGAAGGGCTCTCCATTTGCTCCGTCCTCCAGAAGAACGAGGACGTGCAGCTCGCGAAGGACACGAAGGTCAAAGAGGTGTATACGCGGTAGCGCCCGTCACCGGCGCCCGGGTTGGCGATCCTAGTACTTCCCAGATTTGGGGAGTTCATGCGGGGGGCGTCCCGAAGACTTCCCCGGAGGCCGCGCAGTTGCGCTGCCATGGGACACAAGTAAGCGATAGCAGGGGCTGCGGCAGCATGACACGAAACCGCTGGCGGGCTCATCCATAGAGGAGTTACTGGATGGAAAAGCAAGAGATCTATGAGAGTCTGGAACGCTCCTATTTCTCGGAGGAGATGGATGAAAAGGAAGTCATAGAGCACCTTTGGGAACTCTTGCGTCCGGCAAAGCTCTTTGTGGATATCGGGGCCAGCTTGGGCCAGTACACCTACTTCGCAAACCGAACAATGGCACGGGGAGAGATAGTCGCTATAGAGGCCGATCCAATCCGCTACGAGCGATTGGAGTCCAACTGTCGAACCTGGAACGCTTCGTCGTCGAACACGATCAGGAGCATACACGGCGCGGCTTCAGACAAAGACGGGAAAATCACCTTTCACACGACGAGTTCCAACGTGAGCGGCGGCCTGTTCAGTTCAGACACGGTTTGACGCACCTTAATGATGAGGCAAAGCAGCGGGTCGAGTGGACTGAGGTCGAAGTTGACAGTTTCACACTGGACAGTCTGTTCCCGGACGTTGTGCCGGACTGCGTGAAGATGGACGTCGAGGGAAGTGAGTTGCGGGTACTGCGGGGAAGCCAGAACCTGCTCAAGAAGGGCAAGACATTCTTTCTTATGGAGGTCCATGGATTTCGCGACCCGGAAGGCCAGCGCGATGCGTCAGAGGTCATTGAGTTCATGAGGCAATTCGGGTACAGCCCTCATAGCTTCTACGGCAAGAGCCTATTCGCGGCCAATATGAGGAAGTATTTGCCGCGTCTGTACTATCGACAGAAGCTGTCGGCACTCAAACACCTGCCTAGACGTGTCATCGGCAAATTGCGGAAGATGGCCTAGGCGCGGCCGCCTCAAGACACTAACGAGGAGATACGATGAAAAAGGTAGTACTTGGCGCCAGCGGCATATCCGTAAGCGAATTGTGCCTCGGCGCGCTGCATTTGGGCAGCAACACGCCGGAGGATGTGTCGATTCGTATCCTTGATGCCTACGCGGAGCGAGGCGGGGCCTTCATCGACACGGCGAATATCTACAACCGGGACGCGCCGAATTGCCGGGGCGGCGAGAGCGAGCGGCTCATCGGGCGCTGGATGAAGGAGCGCGGCAACCGAGACGTCCTATTCGTCGCCACGAAGGTCGGCCAGGTGTATCCGGAGCAGCCCGCCGGGCTGCGGGCCGGGCAGATCGAGCGGGAATGTGAGCGGAGTCTGGAGCGGCTAGGCACGGATGTGATCGACTTGTATTACGCCCACATAGACGATCGCGACGCGCCGCTCGAAGAAACGCTCGCCGCCTTTGATCGGCTCGTCACGAGCGGCAAGGTGCGCTGTATCGGTGCCAGCAACTATCTCCCGACGCGGCTGGTGGAAGCGTTGTGGACGAGCAAGGTGAACGGCTGGGCCGCCTACTGCTGCATCCAGCAGCGCTACTCCTATCTACGCCCCCGGCCCGGCGCGAGATTCGGGATTCAAGTGGCGACGAACGACGACTTGTTGGACTTCTGCCGGGCCAACGATTTCCCGCTTGTCGGCTACGCGCCGTTTCTCAAGGGCGCGATCGCGGGCAGGCCGGATAAGGCGCTCCGCGATCAGTATGTGGGGGAAGACAGCGAGAGGCGCCTGGCGTTGCTCCGCACCGTCGCCGAAGAACTCGCGATAACGGCCCCGCAACTCGTTTTGGCGTGGATGCGCGCACACGAGATAACCGTCATTCCACTGATTGGCGCGAGCACCGTCGAGCAACTCAACGAAAGCCTTGACGCCGTCGACGTGCAACTCGACGAGGAAGTGATGCAGCGGCTCGCGACCGGAGCTCCGACCCGGTAAGCCGGACAGATGCCTTGCCGTCTCCCGGTGCCTGTACGGACGGATCTAAACGCAGAGAAGCAAAGGACGCGGAGCAACGCAGAGCGGAGGATGGCGCTTCGGGGTGAGCGCGGATGGGCAGGAGCACGTCCCTCCCAGGGGTGGAAGAACGCGAGCTAGAAGCTGCGCCCAACGGCCAGGCCGAGGCCGTTGACGCCGGAGTTCCGGCTACCGAGGCCGCCGTTGCTGATGTGGACGAACTTGGCGGTGACGTGCCAATGGCTTTCGGGGAACTTGTAGCCGACTCCAAGTTCGGCGCAGAAGTTGAAGCGGGAGGTGTTGCGCTCGAACTCCCTGGATTGATACAACGCCGCGCCTGCCAGTTCGGCGAAAAGACCGTCGTGCTGCTCCTTGTTCCGGTACGCGCGGCCCGTAATGCCGATAGCGCCGCCATAGATGGTGTGATCGCGCGATTCGGCCTCTTCGTGGTACGCGAACAAGGGGTAGGCGCGGAGGCCCAGCGTGGCCCGCTCCCATGTCTCCGTGGGCCACTCATACTCGACGGAGCCGGAAAGCAGGAAGTCGCCGTCGCGGCTGCTGTGGCTAGCGGGCAGGCCGGCCACGCCATTCATCTCGACACGCCACCAACCATCGTCGAATCGCTTGAACAGCCCGCAGTCGGCCATCGCCTGGCCCGAGGAAAGAAGAATGGCAATCGTGAGCAGCGAAAGGCAAAGTCTTAGCATCCCCAAGCCCTTTCACGGGAAGAATTAAGCGCAGCCAGCGCGTTCGTATGATAGGCAGGCGCAAGGGGGAAGTCAACCGAATGCAGATGGGCCTGTCGCGACTCTTTGATAGTGTCACCCCCTCGACTCATTAGAAATGTCACAATTGGAGCCTTTCACTTGGAGGGCTGCCGTGGAAGGGCATTTGAAGATGAGTCGCAAGGAATTGATGCGTAAGTCGTTGTTGGAGCTTGTTGTGGGAAAGCATATGACCCTGGCGGAAGCGGCGCGGCGCATGGAAGTGAGCTACCGGCAGGCGCTGCGGATACACGCACGCTTCGTGTCAGAGGGAGATGAGGGGTTGGTGCATCGCAACCGGGGCCGGGCGTCTAATCGAGCCAAGCCTGCCGCGTTCCGGGACAAAGTCCTTCGGCGCTATCAGGAACGCTATAGAGAACACGATTTGGGGCCGACCCTGGCCGCGGAGAAGCTGGCGGAGGAAGGCCTGTGCATCGACCACGAGACGTTACGGCGCTGGCTGCTTGAGCAGGGGCTCTGGGCGAAGGGAGACACCGGGCGCCGGCATCGCTCCCGCAGGGAGCGGCGAGCCCATTTCGGAGAGCTGGTGCAGATGGATGGGAGTCACCACCACTGGTTCGGGCCGGACCAAGGCCAAACTTGTCTGATGAACATGATAGATGACGCCACAGGAGAAACCTTGGCGCTCATGGCCGAGCAAGAAACGAAGCAGGCCGCCATGCAGCTTCTGTGGCGGTGGATCGAGAAATACGGTATTCCTCGGGCGCTGTATACGGACCGAAAGAACGTCTACATCACCGGCCGGGAGCCCACGCTCGAAGAGCAACTGGCGGGGCGCGAGCCGCTGACTCAATTCGGAGAGGCCTGCTATAAGCTGGGAATCGTCATCATCCCCGCGACTTCGCCTCAAGCCAAAGGCCGCGTCGAGCGCTCCAACGGCACATACCAGAACCGGTTCGTCAAGGAACTCGCCTTGCGGCGCATCACCACCATCGCCACCGCCGACAAGCTGCTCTACGAAAGCTTTTGTGACGCTCTGAACGCCAAGTTCGCCATTGCGCCCCGTGAGGAACTGGACTATCACCGTCCTCCACCCAAAGGCCTTGAGCTGCATGACATTTTTTGCTTCGAGGAACTGCGCGTCGTCCAAAACGACTGGACCGTCCGTTTCGGGAATCATTACTACCAAATCCTCAAGAACAACAGTCCTCTGCCCCGGCCCAAAGACAGGATTCTGGTCCGCACCCATCTGCACGGCGGCATCAGGCTGCTCTACAAAGACCAGGACCTTGACTACCGCAGGCTCACGGTCAAGCAATACAAACGAGAAGGGCAGCAACGAGTCCAACAGGTCCAGCCCCCCGCCAAGCCCAAGAAGAAGAACGCTCCCCCCGCGCCCTACAAGCGCTGGCGGCCCAACGTCCAACGCCTACCTCTCATGAACGCAAAAGAAAGGTGAGCACGCGAGTTACCCACATATCCACATCCTCGACGAGCGCTATGCGCCCGCGCGCTTCGCGCTGGATGTGGATATGACGGTCTGGGGACAGCTGCTACGCACCTGACCACAGACCTTGGATAACTCGCTTCTGCAACCATCGAGCATAGGACATTTCTAATGAGTCCCAACATGTGACATTTCTAAAGAGTCTTGACACCGAATGCAGATGGGCCGCGGTTCGTCGGGAACCGTTCGCAAGCCGGGGACGCTACTCGCCCTCGGCGGTTTGCGGTGAGTGATTGGGGATGCGCAGATGCGCGACACCGGCCATGCACATGCCGGCGCCGACAATGATCCCATAGACCGACTTGACGGGGTCAAGCAGTATGATGACGCCCAAGACTATCGCCGTGATTGCCAAGACTCTGAGCCAGGTTGCTGCCACCCATTCCCTGAACGGATCACCCCCGCCGCGCATCCTGAGGGCGCCAGAGACGACGACAATCACCAGAAGGCTCAACACCGGCGAGACATGAAGCGCGGACAGATGGGACAGCATGGCGACGTGTAAACAAGCCAGGGCCAGATACGCCACAGAACTGTCGATGTTATTCAGTATTGCCCTTGAGATAAACGCCGTCAACACAAGTCCGATCTGAACCATGAGAGCAAGCGTGGCCACGGCGTCAGCGTCAAGCGGAGGACGATCCATGAAGTACGTACAGGCTTCGAGGCAGAAGAGCCCTCCCATAGCCACTCCCAAAGCGGGCCTTCGGAAACGAGATGAGTCTGAACCGCTCGGATCGTCCGGCAGCGGGTTGGATCCGCTGCT
Organism: Candidatus Hydrogenedentota bacterium; assembly: GCA_963674865.2. Lineage (GTDB taxonomy): Bacteria > Hydrogenedentota > Hydrogenedentia > Hydrogenedentales > SLHB01. Next base: position 180,383 of record CAXXYE010000007.1, on the reverse strand, counting down.
GTCCGTGGAGGCCATTTCCATCTACCCTCCTAGCTGTGTCTGTTAGCGGCCGGAAGTAATCATGCCCCTCGCGAAGCTGTCGTGTCAAGTGTAGGAGAGCAGCCCGATGGCCTGTTCATCCAATGTGCCGATGGCACCGCTCCCGCAAGAAGGGTGTCACGCGGCGTTGCCGGATGCTGCGAAGCGCGGCGGCCTTCTGCTATGCTGGCGGCAGGTTCGGGGGAAGGGTGCCGGCTGTGGAACGTGGAGGATCGCTACGTGAAGAAGCGGATCGTTGCATTGGCCTTGTTTGCTGTGCTCCTGGGATGCGCGCATGCACCGGTGACGGAGAAGCTGAACCTCTACCAAGGGGATGCCAAGGAGGATATCCAGGGCCTCACCTTCGACGGGCAGGAGTTCATACTGCCTGGCGGCGAGGCCATCCCGCGCCAGGATGTGCAGTCCGTCGAATGGCGGAAGCGCGGTGAGGCGGCAGGGCCGGCCGCGGCCGTGGCATCGGAGGGCTTGACGCCGTTGACTCAGCGCCTCTTTGCGCGAGGGCAGGCGATGGCGCAGCAACATCCGGGAGTCGCCGGGGTTATCTTGGTGGATGACGGCGAATTCGAGTTGCGCGAGGATGGAACGAACGCATACCAGTATCACTTCGCCGGACAGGTGCTCAAAGAGGAGATGAAATCCTGGGCGCACATTGCGCTTGGATTCCAGGAGGGGCGAAGCCGCGCCCAGCTCTTGTACGCGCATTCCGTGAGCCCCGACGGGCAGGTGGAGACACTCTCGCCCGACGCACTCGAAGTGGGCAGTCCTTCGGAGAGCATGGAGTTCTTCAATCCGAACCGCAAAGTGCTTTCGGGAGTCATTCCCGGTGTCGAAGTGGGGTCGGTGGTCGAATACGCCTACACATTCGAGCGCTACAATCCGGAGGATCCGCGCCTGTTCTTCCCGGGCTACTACTTCCAAGGCACGGAGCCGGTTGTCTTCTCGCGCGTTCGGATTTCCGTGCCGAAGGATGTGACATTCAACTACGTGGTGCGCCATTTCCCGCCGGATCTGCCCCATGATCCAGTGACGGAAAGCACCTCGCGCACCGTATCGTATACCTGGACGGTGGAAGACGTGCCCCCGCTGGATGCGGAGCCTATGATGCCGCCGGAATCCGATGTGCTTCCCCGGATGGAGGGGTCGGTATTCACTTCCTTCGATGAAGTCTTCGCGTTCGAGCGGCAGCTTCAGGCGGCGCGCGTCATGGTGACGCCCCAAATCGAGGCCAAGGTGACGGAGTTGACTGCGGGGGCGTCGAGCGTCGACGAGAAGTTGGCGCGGCTCTATCACTGGGTGCAGGAGAACACGCACTACATCTCGATCAAGGGCAGCCTGGGCGCGGGCTGGTCGGGACACATGGCGCAGGAAACCTTCGAGAACCGGTACGGCGACTGCACGGATAAGGCGATCCTCTTCGCGAGCATGTGCAAGGCCATCGGCGTAACGAGCTATCCGATCATCATCCTCACGAACACCGCGGCCAAAGCGGTGACGGAAATCCCCACCATCGAGGGCAACCACGCGATCAACGAGGTGGTCCTCGACGGCCGCAGCTTCTATCTCGACACGACTTCTGAGAACTATCGATATCCGTATTTCCGCGCCGACGATCACGGCGTGGTCGCCGTCAACTCGATCCGGGGCGATATGCGGACGATTCCCGTGCCGCCGCCGCAAGACAACAGCCGGTATTCGCATCTCGAGGTCACGCTGGCGCCGAACGGGGACGTGGCCGTGGCGACAAACAACCGCTACACAGGCAGCATCGAGGCGGGCATTCGGGGCTTCTGGAAGCGCACACGGGAAGATAACCGGAAGCCTATGATGTCGGACTACATCAACTCGATCAGTCCGGGCGCCTTGCTCGACGATTTCACGTTATCGGATCTGGAAAACCTTGGCGAGCAGGTGAGCATGACGATCGACTACCGGATTCCCGCGCACGCCATCCGGGCCAGGGATCTGATGTACCTGCGTATGCCCACCGTCGAGCGCGATTATCCGGAAGTGGCGCTCGAAGGGCGGCGATATCCTTTGCAGTATATGACAACGGAGGAGCGCGTGCTGGAGATCGATCTTATCTTGCCGCCCGGCTTCTCCAGCAAGTGGGTTCCTCCCCCACTCGAAATCACGAGTCCCTACCTAAGTTTCCGCGCATCGTATGAGGAGCACGACGGGGTGATAGCCTACCGCGAATCGTTCCAGCGGCTGGCGCAGATCGTGCCCGTGGAGGACTATCCGGAGTACCGGGATCACCTCCGAGCCATCGCGGCATTCAGCAAGCAGGAGATCTTCGTCGAGAAGCGCACGCGGCCGGCCCGCGCAGGGCAGGAGGGTTGAGCACATGAAAGGGCATCTGCGAATGCTGGCCTTGGCGGGGGTCTTCACGGCGTGGCTGTGCGTCGCCGCCACAGGCGACACGCTATACCTGCGAAATGGTGAACAGGAAGAAGGGCACATCGAGCGCATCGGACAGCACGCCGTCGTTTTCACCGGTAGAGAGGGCGAGCACACGTATAAGAAGGGCGAGTTAGTGAAGCTCCAGGTTCAGCGGGAACGCGCCTTTGACGACGTGGCGACGGTGGACGAGATCACCGATGCCGATCTCAAGGCGTGTCTCGCCGCGCAGCCCTCGGAGCAGGACTTCCCCGCGGCCGGATCGGTTACGCTGCTCGAACGCCGCACGTTCGACCTCAGCCGGCTGGGAGTGATTGTTATCACGGCGCGCACGATCACCAAAGTGCTCGAGCAGCGCGGCGAGGACGCGGCCAATCAGAGCCTCTGGTACCTGGACGACTTGGATGAGCCGGATATCGACTTTGCCCTCACCATCACCGCCGACGGCCGTGTGCTCCACCTGAGCGATGCGGCCCTGAAGAACGAGTCCATCCACGCGGCCCAGCCGGAATACAGCCGCCTGTCGCGTTATCGCTTCGTCTGCAAGGAGCCGCGCCCCGGAAACATCCTGGACGTCCAGACGACGCTCGTACGGACGCGCTCGGGAGTCCTGGAGCCGTTCTACACCGAGCAGCGATTCCGCCGCGCTCAGCCCATCCTGCGCAAGGAAGTAATCCTTATCACCCGGCAGGAGGACGAGGGGGCCGTCGCCGCGGGGCTCGATGGGCCCGCCGTGATCCAGCACGAACGTGAGGTGGCCGGAGGCCTCGTGAGGCAGACGTGGTCGTTGTCCGAGCCGCAGCGGGGCATCGTCCCCGAGCCGCTAATGCCGCCCTCGCGCGCCTTCGTGCCGACGCTTACCTTGGGAGACGCATGCGATTGGGCAAAGGCCGGGCACGCTTACGCCGAGGCCTTGACAAACGTGGCGTCGCTGCCGCCGGAATTGGCCGAGAAGGCGTCGGCCTTGGCGGCGGAGGGCGGAGTCGAGGCCATCCACAGCTCAGTGGCGCGGAATGTGCGGACGCTGCCGATTCCGCAATGGCACTACCGCATCGTGCCGCATGCACCGGCGGAGACGGCGAAGCGGAGTCTGGCGAATGCGCTCGATAAGAACTTCCTGTACTTCAAGATGCTCGAGGCTGCGGGGATAGACTGCGCCTTCGCCCTGGTTCGAGATCGGGAGGAAGGCCCACTTTCGGACGCCGTGCCTTCGTTGAAGTCCATGAACACGTCGGCCGTGTATCTCGTCGAGCAGGGCATCTTCTCGAGCGCGGGAAGTGATGTCCTGGCTTTTGATGCGCTTCCCGGAGTCATGCAAGGCGCTCCGGCGCTGCTTGTGGCGGCGGGTGGCGCGAAGCTGACGCACACGCAGAGCCCGCTACCGGAGCAGGAGCAATCGGAGACGGCCTTCGAGGCATCGCTTGACACGGAAGGGACGTTGACGCTGGCGGTGACGTTCAGTGGACGCGGCAATAGCGGCGCGTGGATGCGCGGGATGAAGGATCTCAACGAAGAGCAGCTCAGCAAGCGGATGCAGCAGTTCGCCGGCTATCTTCATCCGGCGGCCGTCTTGAGCGGTTACGAGGTGTCGGATCTGGCCGATCTTTCGGCGCCCCCTTTCATCACGCTCAACTGCCGGATTCCCGGCTACGCCGTCAAGGCCGGGGAGGAACTCATGCTGTTCGACCTGCCTGCGATGAAGTACAGCGCTCAGGACGTGGGCCGGCCCACGCGCGAACACGGCCTGCAATGGGATAGCGTGGGACTGGATGTGACGCGCGGCTCGGTGCGCCTGCCCCAGGGCTTCCGCATCTACTCAACGCCCAAGGCCAAGCCGTTCGACTCCCCCATCTGCTCCTATTCGGCGCAGTTAGGCTCGGCCGGCGGCATGCTGCGTTTCGAGGATCGGTACGTCCTCAAATCGCATGACGCGCCGCGCGAAGCGTACGGCGCCTACAAGATGTGCCGGGAACTCCGGGCGAACCTTCCCCGTCAGCGCGTGATCCTCACGCGGGCGCAGTAGCCAGGACTAGGCTTCGATATCGCGCGCGACGACCTCGCCGGGGCGCGTCATCGTGTTGGGCCAGAGTTTGCGGCCCTCGAGGATGGACGTGTGGATGCCGGTGTGGACGTTGTCGCCGATGAAAGCGCCGCACTTCCGCCGGCCGGTGGAGACGAGTTCGCCCTTCACCATGGAGCGCGGCTCCGTCCCGTCGTGCCGGACGTTGGCCGTCACCGTGCCGCATCCGAGGTTAGAGTGCTCCCCGATGACGGAATCGCCCACGTAGTTCTGGTGAGGCGCGGCCGCGCTGTCCATGAGGATGGAGTTCTTGACCTCGGAGCCCTGGCCGACGCGGCATCCGTTTCCGAGGGTCGTGCCGGGGCGAATCCAGCAGTTCGGCCCGATGGAGCAGCCGCTGCCGATGCAGACGGGGCCGTCGATAACCACTCCGGCGCGGATAACCGTGCCCTCGCCCACGGCGACGGGGCCGTTCAGCTCGGCCGCGGAACTGACATCGCCACGGATCACCGGCTCGAGGAACTGCTCGAGGAAGAAGGCGTTTGCGTCGAGGAGATGCCAGGGATAGCCGATGGCGAGCCAGTAACCTTGCGCCTCGATGACGCGGAAATCGCTATCATCCGCGAGCGTCTGAATGGCCGAGGTGATCTCGATCTCGCCCCGCGGCGATAACTCCGTCCTTCGGAGCACCTCGAACACCTCCGGCGTGAACCTGTAGGCGCCGATGTTCGCGAGGGTGGAGAAAACCTCCTTAGGCTTCTCGACGAGCCTGACGACGCGGTTGCCGTCGGTGACCTCGTAGATGCCTGAGAGCCGGGGGTCGGGCACGTGTTTCACGAGCGCCGCCTGATCGGCCGCGGCCAGGGCGCGCAGGTCCTCCGGGGCGTAGAAATCATCGCCGTTCATGGCGATGAAGGGCGCGTCACGGATGGCGTCGGCGCATTGCAGAATGGCGTGGCCCGTGCCCAGTTGCTCTTCCTGGCAGACGTATTCGAGGGCCAAATCGCCGTACCGATCGCCGAAGACTTCTTGAATGCGCTCCTTCATGTAGCCCACGACAAGCACTACCGTGTCCACGGTTCCCGCAAGGGCATCCAACTGATGGGCGAGGATTGTCTTGTTGGCGACTTTGAGGAGCGGTTTCGGGCGGGTCAGCGTCAGAGGATAGGTGCGGGTGGACTTGCCCGCGGCCATGATAATTGCTTTCATGCGTCACCTCAGCCGTTGTGTTTGCGGCATGGTAGCTCAGGGGACTGAAGGGCCGCAAGGCCGATGGCAAACGCGGCCGACCTCAAAGAGCTTGTGAAGAAATCGGTAGCGCCCGGAAAAGGGTACACGTAGTCGCGCCGGGGACGGCGCTTGGAACATGTCCCCTTTTCCTCCGGCATTCCTTCACATGCTCAAAGAGCTAGACAGTGAGCAGCCGGGCGGCGTTGCCCGCGGAGATCGCTTGGCGGGCCGACTCGGCGATATCGGCCTTGCGAACTTTGTCTACGTTGGCTAGGGGCATGAAAAGGGGGAAATTCGTGCCGAACAGGAGCTTTTCGGCGCCAAAACGCTCGACGGCGGCCTCAATCTCGTCCATTCGCTCGTAGTTGGACGTATCGAAGAAGAGGTTATCGGGAAGCGGATCGCCGGTACGCTCAGGCTGTCCGAACTTGAGGCCCAGGGCGATGATGTTGACATCCGGATGGGCGCGCGCGAAATCGCCGACGGCCTCCGGGAGGACGTCTTCGACGCGCGCGTCCCTGAACTGCCTCCGCACATCATCGAGGCCCACCTGGACACACACGGGAAACGCGCCTCGCGCCGCCTCCGACATCAGTTCCCCGAGGAGGGGATCATCCAGCGAGAAGCCGTGGTAGTTCGGATGAAGTACGACCCCTTTGACGCCGTGCTCAACTCGGCACGCAGCGAGGTCATCCTGCCAGCCGGTGAAACGGGCATTAATGACGGCGAGCGGCACCATCCTGTCGCGGCGGGCGGCGACAAGTCGAAATAGCTCATCATTCCCATCTTGAGGATTCAGAAAATGGACGGCGCTGAGCGATGAGACGGCCGCGCGCTCGATGCCATAGGCGTCCATGGCGCGCAGCAAAGCTTCGATGCCTCTAACGGGCCGGTAGGGCCAGTGGCCGAGCTTCGCGTTAATGTCAAACATGGAGCCACCGCCGGACGTTTTCGCCGAGAATCTTGGCCTTGTCGCTTTCCGGAATGTCCGCCCCCACGACTTTGGCCTTCTGGACAATGAAGCCGCGGCCGGGCGCGTCGGAGCCGAAGAAGATGCGCTCGACGGGCATCGCCTTGACGAGGCACTCGACAATGCCGTCCTCCGGCTCGCCGCCGGAGACGTCCACGGCGACGTTGGGGCAGTCGCGGACGATGCGCCCCACTTCCTCCCATCGGCCGCTGCAATGGGCGAGCCATAGCTTGGCCTCGGGATAGCGTTTGGCCATGGCGACCACGTGGTGGCAGGTGGACTCCTTGGCCATGTTGCCCGTCGCCTTTATCCAGGTGTGCGCCAGAGCGGGCACATCGAGCTCAATGAGCCGCTCGATGATGGGATTGAGGCGTGGGTCGTCGGCGAACTGAGACACCCAGAGCTTGACGGCGCGGCAAGGGCCGTTTGCGATGCAGCGGTCGATGAGCCGCAGCGAGTCGTCCACGTGATCAGCGCTGACGTAGGTAACGCCAATGAGGCGCTCGGGATGGGCCGCGCAGGCGTCAAGCACGTCCGACGCCGCCTCCTCGAGCTGAGCAGCGGAGGGAAATTCATCCCATCTTCGTGAGAGAGAGGAGATGCAGATCTTCTCGATTCCGGCGCGGTCGGCCCCATTGAGCAAGCGCGCAAGATGCGTCTGCTCGGCGTTCATGATATGGGCGTGGCAGTCAATAACCATAGGAAAGGCAAGTGTACTTGCCGCCAGCCGGCGGCACAACCTCGCCGACTCCTCCCCCACTCCCGGCCGCACGAAGCTATGGGCCGGCTTCCTCAGCCGGCGCGCGTTTCGATTTCCTTGAGTTTGCGGTCGGTTTCGCGCAGGCGTTTGCTGAGGGTGGCGACAATATTGAGGAGAATACGAACGGCGACACGCTTGGTGAGCAATCGCTGGAAGATTTCCTCGCTTAACGTGAAGAGGTTCGTGTCCGTCACAGCAATCGCCGTCGCGCTTCTGGGGGCATTGTTGATCAGCGCCATCTCGCCGAACATGTCCCCCGCCGTAAGCGTCGCGATGGGCTTTTCGCCGTCAAAGACCCCGACTTGGCCTTCGAGAATGACGAACATCATGTTGCCCGTCGTGTCCTTGTAGAAGATGGTTTCGCCCTTGCGGACGTGCATCGTCATGCCTTTGGAGAGGATCTTGGCCACGTCCTCGGGATTAAGTCCGTGGAATAGGCCCACCTGCTTCGCGAGGATCTGCGCAGTTCTTCCGTAAGACATAGCACCTACCCTTCCTTTGGAAGCCTCTACGCGCTGTCTCGCCTCAGCGCCGTTCCACACCGCACGGCGGCTGAAAGACGTCAGACCACGTAAATGTACCGACTGCAGTTCGGACACGTGTGGATGTGATTCGGATCCTGGCGAACTTCCTGAACAAACTTCGAGGGCAATCTCATGAAGCACCCTTGGCACGTATCGCCCTCGACGGGTACCAAACCGGGCGCCCTGCTCTTCGTCAAGCGATCATAATGCTTGAGGATGCGCGGGTCGACGAGGGCGCGGATATTCTCGATCCGCTTGCGGACCTGCGCCTTGCCGGACTTCGTCGCAGCGAGTATCTCCTGACATAACTGAAGCCGCGCCAATAGGATAACATCGGCGTGGGCATCGTCTGCCTTCACCGCTTCCGGGTCCGTCTTGAGCTTCTTGGGATGCTGTTCTTGACGTTCGGCAAAGTTCTCGGACGCTTCCTTCAGGATATCGAGCATCTCATCGGCGGACTCGGCCGTGAGCATGGCTTTCAGATGCTCGGCATCACTGAGCAATTTGACGACGGTTGCCACAAAGTTGAGGTAGGTCGTCTGTTGCGTCGGGGGATAGCAGATCAGGAAGATGAGATGGACGGGTTTGCGGTCTACGGCCATGAAATCGAGGCCATCGGAGACACGCGCCACGGCGCAAGCGAGCCCCTTCATGCCTGGGACACGGGCATGGGGCACGGCGATTCCCTTACCGATTCCCGTGCTTTCCGTGACTTCGCGGGCCATGACCTGGTCGAGGGCGGTGCCGACACTCTTCATCTTCTTCTTGTCGAACAGAAGATGCGTCAATTCCTTGAGCGCGTCGGGTTTGTTGGTAGCATCCAGTTCTGGGATGATGCAGGATTTCGTAATGTATTTCGTCAGAATCATCGGGCCGAAACCTCTCTAGTGCGAGCGAGGGAACGCTCCCTGCCTCGGCACAGGTCGCTATAGATACGAAAGACAGAAAACTCTATAAACATTGTAACACCCTTGGCTAACCTCCTCAAGCCACAAGCGATATCCCGGTGACCGGGTTGCCAATTTGCCGCGCGTCAAGTCATTAGAGGCAAAGGCATTGCCAAGATGAGCGGCTTAACCTAATGGGTGAGTATGCCTCAAGAGATGAAGTCGGTTAGAAGCGCCGAGTGCGCGGCACGGCCGAATTGCCCGACGGCTGCGGCGATACACAGCGCGGTCAGGTTGCCCGCGGCGCTACGCTCCGGGTAGCCGGCCGCGAGCACCGACTGAGCCATGGCCCGGACTTGGAGAGCCGCTCGCATGAGGCGATGCCGGCCCGGAGCGCCGTATGTCCGGTACTGGTGCATTGCTAGACGCTCATACGTGGTGCGCCATCGCCCCACGAAGGTCAATACCAGATCGAGGTAACAACAACGGGGTCTTGGCACGCCCCTTCGTGATTACGCTCATATCCAAAACACTGTGAAACAAGCTTAACCTCGGCCTGGTGGGCCTTGAGCCATTCGTTGATGTGCTCATCGGTTTGGTGCAATGATTCCACGTCGACTTTCCCGAGAAACGTCTGTACTCGCATACTTCCCCCTCCCTTTTGTTCTCGTTAGCTCCGCGTCAAAGCACTGACGGCCGCGTCATGCATGGCGCAGCGCGGCGCCGCCAGTCCCGTCCAGCGCTCAAATTGGAGTACTGCCTGGTTAACGAGCATTTCAATGCCGACGATAGTCTTGCAACCGATGGCCTCTGCCTCCTGAATCAGGCGCGTTCTGTGGGGGCGGTAGACCATGTCGAACACGGTGTGGCCCGGCCGAAGCAGGTCTTTGGGAATGCAGGACCCGTCCGGGTTGGGAAACATCCCGACGGGCGTACCTTGAATGATGATGTCGTGGGAATCCATGGCATCGGGCAGATCGTCGGGCAAAAGTAGGGATGCGACCTGGGCCTCGGTCTTGGCCTGTAGGTCGTCAACGATAGCCTGAACACGCTCCGGGGTCCGCCCTATCAGGGTGATGCGGCTGGCGCCGGTGAGTTCGGCTACGGCGAAGGCAACGGCCCGAACCGCGCCCCCGGAGCCGATGAAGAGCACCTTCTTGGCATCCAGCGAGACTCCTGCCTCCTCAAAGGCGCGAAGGGTCCCGGGGCCATCCGTGGTGGAGCCTATCAACCTGCCGTTGTCATTGGTGATGGTGTTGACGCAGCCGACGTGGCGGGCCATGGGCTCAATCTCGTCGAGGTGCTCCATGACGGCCATCTTGTGAGGAATGGTGACGCTCATTCCGCGGAAAGACGGCAGGGCCCGCATACCGGTGAGACAGGAGGCCACATCGGAGACGCGGAACGCGAGGTAGACGAAATCGAGGCCTCTCGCTTCGAATCCGGCATTGTGGATGAGCGGAGAGAGCGAATGCTCAACGGGATTTCCAATGACCGCGCAAAGCTTTGTCGCCGAGTCTATCCGCCGCATCAGGTCAATCCTTCCAGTCCTCGCTCATCTACCTTCCCCAGTATAGAGCACAGCGCGGGGACGGGCAATGGCGTTCTACGCGCGAACGCCCAGGTTCCGCCTGAGAAGGCGGCGCTCCCGGCAGGCTGTGCCTGATTCTGTCCGGCACAATGGAGGTCCCGACTGGACGCGCGATGAACGGGCCTGTCCGTCGGTGGAGAATCGAGTCTTCAGACACAGCCTAAGCCTCACGCCGGTCTTCGCAACGTCCCGTCTGCTCTCCGTCGGTAATGGCGGCGTAACAGGAGGGCCGCAGCGAGCGCGGTGTGAAGTAGCTGCTGCGGCGTCGGTTGTAGAGGCGTTCAGCCTTGAGGTCGGCGACCACCATGGCCTCGCCATTCCCCGGGCCCTTCGTCCACGCCATGACTTCGCCGTTGGGATCGAAGACGCCCGCCCAGCCGGGAAAGCGGATCTTGCTGCCTTCCTGCTGCGTCTTGCGCCGGCTGCCGGCGTTGTTGGCCACGATGCCGAAGAAGCCGTTGGAGTGGCAATTGACTCGATAGGACATGACGGATACATCACGCTCGGGGGCGTTCTTGCGAGGCCCTTTCGTGTCGTAGGCGAAGGGCATAACGAGAATCTCGGCGCCTTTGAGAAACAGGGTGCGGGCCTGCTCCATGAAGAGCGAGTCGAAGCAGATGGCGATGCCGATGCGCGCCTTACCTACGTCGATGGGCTCGATGGAGAAGCCGCCACGCCAATACAGATACTCGACGCCGGGCATGTGAATCTTGCGCTGCTTGCCGAGAATGCCGCCGCCGTTCACGACTACCTGGGTGTTGTAAGCGATATCGGCCTCGTTCTCGAGGATGCCGAAGCAGAGGATGGCGTCAAGGCGCGCGGCTAGGTCGACGAGAGCCTCAGTGGACGGGCCCGGGATGGGCTCGGAGAAGCGGAGGGCTTCGGTGGAATGGAAGTAGCCACTCACGTTGAGTTCGGGAAAGAGGATGAACTCGGCGCCGCGTTCGCGGGCCTTCTCGCCCCAGCGCGTCATGTCGCTGATGGCACGTACGGGCTGGCCGATGCGGTTGCGGGTCGATACGGCGGCAACGCGCATATCTTGCATAGCGGAATCCCTCCCGAATGGAGCGTCTGTCGATCAGCCCGGAGGCCAGGCGAGCGGCCGGCCGCCCAGGATGTGCAGATGGATGTGGAAGACGGTTTGCCCTCCCCACTCATCGCAGTTGATGACGTACCGGAAGCCTTTCTCCGTGAGTCCTTCCTGTTTGGCGATCTTGTTTGCGCACAACACAAGCTTCCCGATGAGTTCAGGATCCTCGGCGTCCGTTATCCTGGCCACGTGTTGGCGCGGAATGACGAGCACGTGGGTCGGTGCGCCGGGATTGATATCGCGGAAGGCGTAGAACTCATCATCCGAGTAGACCTCGGTCGATGGAATCTCGCCGGCGATGATCTTGCAGAAAAGACAATCTTCGGCCATGGCGGTTCTCCTCCCAGTAATGACGGTAGGCACACACCAGAGTATCGAATGCGTCCCGAGTGCGCAACTCGAACTCGGCGCCTGAGGCGACATTCCTTATATGCAAATCCGAGGCAGCGGCAGTTGCAAGCGGGCCTGCACGTATGTGGCCACCGATGAACACCGATGCGGATTGATCGTGGGGGCATTTCTTTATTTTGACGGGACTTACAGGATTAAGAGGATGGATGGGGGAAGTCCTGCGGGCGTTGCCGCTCGGGGCTGGAGAATTCTGAACGCCGAGGAGCGGAGAGCGCAGAGGTACGCAGAGGGGGAGCGATAATGGAACGGCCGTCGGGGGCTGTTAGGGGCGTCGTGGGAGGGTCACGCTCCTGCATGACCACGGACGCGGAGGACCGCGTCCCTCCCGGCTGAATCCCGGCCTTGCAAAGGTCGCAGACATCACCAGGGGCCAAGCGTCCGGCACAAATGGCTGTGCAGTTGTGTAGCCACAGATGAACACGGATGAACACGGATGGGAACTGGCTTTTCTGACAGGATTAACGGGATTGGGAAGATGGGATCGCGAAGACACGTCTGTGGCTCGGCGTTGGAGAATCCTGAACGCAGAGCAGCGGAGAACGCCGAGGGGCGAGGCGTGCAGCGGCCGAATCCCGGCCCTGAAAGGGCCGTGCATACCAGCCCGGCGCAACGCGCCGGGATCTTGTGGCCTCCGTCTCTTAAGCCCTGGAGGGGCGCCACATGGGAGGGTCACGCTCCTGCGTGACCGCCGACGCACCAAGTCCCGTCCGGCCAATCAAACCCATCACCCGAGACGCGTTTGGAGTTCAAGCTTCAGCTTGAAAACACCCAAGCCTCGCGCAAGCCCCGCCAACACGCCCACGCGGGCTCGATCCCGAGGGAACGCGATACCGAAGCCGGCAAGATGCCGGTGCCACAACCGGAGCGATCTCGGCGGTATATATCGGACGAGCTTTGTCACGAGCGATGGTAGCGGCAGACGGGCGTTATCCGGCGTCTATACGCGAAGAGGATCAGGGCCAGGGGCATGAGGGCAAGGCAAAGGACATCGGCTGACGCGGAGGCACGAGGGGCGGCATTCAGCATCCCGGCGGCTCCGGCGCAGCCGTAGGGGAGCGGGCAAATGCGCTCGAATACGGCCGTGACGGCAGCATCCTCGGTAATGGTGAAGTCTACCGGATTGAATGAGCCTGTCAAAGCGCCTTCCCAGTGATCGAATAACCAGCCGTCGGCCGCGGTAGCTTCGATAGTGACGACATCATTCTCGGTGTAGGTGTGTTCGCCGGGGGCCGGATCCACGTCTCCCTGCCCTTGGACGGAGATGGTGAGGATGAACGTGGGAATCTCGATGAACACCGCCGTAACCGTAGCGTCAGCCGTGATGGTGAGGCCGACTGGATTGGTTGAGCCTGTCAAAGCGCCTTCCCAATGATCAAAGAGCCAGCCGTCGGCGGGGGTGGCTTCGAGTGTCACTACGTCATCTTGAGCGTGGGAATACTGGCCGGGAGGCGGTTCCACGTCTCCCTGGCCCGCCACGGCGACGGTGAGCGTGAAGATGGGGATCTCGGTGAATACGGCCGTCACGGTGGCATCGGCGGCGATCCTGATGTTGGTGGGATTGGCCGAACCGGCGATGGCGCCTTCCCAATGATCGAATTGCCAGCCATCGGCCGCCGTGGCCTCAAGCGTGACGAGGTCGTTTTCGGCGTAGGTGTGTTCGCCTGGGGCGGGATCCACCTCGCCCTGCCCCTCGATGGCCACCGTCAGAATGAACGCCGGGGGGCCGTCGTACTCGTAGGCGCCCATGTCGAAGCCGTCGCCCTGAGGCCGGGCGACGCCGTCGAGATCCACGTCGGGGACGTCTTCGTCCGTTCCCGTGTCGATGGCGGGCGAGGCGGTTCTGAGGTGGAAATCACCGTTGGCCTCGTCTACGAACAGGGGCGGCTCGGATAGATTGCCCTCGCCCGTGTGCCCGCCCTCCACCAGGGAGTACGTCACCGAGCCTGTGCCGTTGCCGGACACGACGATCTCGTCGGGCGTGTCGCCCCAGAAGATGCAATTGCGCACGTCATACTCCACCTCATCCAGCCGCAACGCCCCGCCCGCATTGGCCGCCGTGTTGCCGTAGAAGGTGCAGCTCGTCAGGTGCACGGAGGTCGTCCACGCTGGCCCTTCGCTGAGGTACGTGCCCGTCGCCCCGACGGCCCCGCCGTCTCCGTCGCTGGAATTGGCAGCGAAAACGCAGTTCTTCAGCGTCATGTCGGCATAGGCCACCGCCGCTGCCCCACCGAACCCCTCCGTGCCCGCCTCTTCAAGGACCCGGTTGCCGTGAAAGACGCATGCAAGAACCATCGCGTGGCCCCCGAACGCGGAGATAGCGCCACCGTTTTGGGCCTCGTTGTTAAGGAAGACACAGCGATCTATGAGCGAACTGTAACCTCTGCAGCGTATGGCGCCACCTGAGGTGGCGGAGTTGCCCTCGAAGACGCATGAATTCACAGTTACTCTCGTGCCCGCGATAGCGCCTCCCGCATCTGCCGAATTAGATTCAAATTGACAGTCCACGAAAGTGACATCAGAGTCGCTGCTACAACAAGCCGCGCCCCCGGAGTCGGCATAGTTCTGCCTGAACAGGCAGTTCCTACACGTGAACAAGGCTACCTCTGCCCAAAGTCCGCCGCCGGCGTCTACTATCCTGTCGTTTGCATCTCCGCCCTCTACCACGAAGCCATCGAGGACAGATTCTCGAGCACTGACGACCACATGATAGGCCGGTTCACCAGAACGTGATGTTGAGCCGTCAATGACGGTTTCGTGGATGTCCCAGTCTCGCTGATCGCGGCTGTCCTCCGAACCTGAGAATCCGCCGTAGATGGCCACGTCTTCCTTCATCAGGAGTGATCCCGTATCAACTTCGGGATCGTGAACCAGCGATGTCCGCGCCTCGTCGTACACACCTTCGGCTACCCATACCTCACCTCCGCCGTCATCAAAGGCCGCATCGATGGCTGGTTGTATCGTGCTGAATGCCGTGGCCCAGGATGTGCCGTCCTCGACACTAGACGTGTTGTCCTTATCGACATACCAGACTGCCGCAGAAGCCGTCGTCCCCAAGAGCAGCGTCGCTACGAACGCTAGAGCCCACCATCTCATAATTTATACCTCCCCCGGTATCCCGTGCCTCTGTGTGAGCGTCCAGTAGAAGCGAATGGGCCCGATAAGCTCATGGTTTGTCCGTGTCGTTGATCATGTCTTCCCGCCGGAACGCCCCGGTTGTCCGCGCAGCCGCGACAGTGCTTGCCCGTCGACGGCGGCACACATACGCGAGTATAGGACGGATAGGTGACGTGGTCAATACATACGCGCGCGGCGACGCCGGCAGCGCGACGTGTACGAAGAGCCGTATGCCGCCCCTGACGGGGCTGTGCGGCGAGGGGGGCGCTTTTCCCACGGCTCACGCCGTGGGCTATAGCATGCCGCCCGCCGCGGCGGGCGACGGAGCGCAGGTACCTTCTCACGGCGTAGGAGGGAACGGGCCGTGGCCTCGGCGGGGCTGGGATCACAGTCGCGCTCCTCGTGATGGTTGGTTATGCCTTCTGTGTGTTTCTGCTCGTTATAGACGCTTGAGCGGCAAGAAAGGGGAAGTGGGAGCGGGGAGCCATAGATGAACACAGATGAACGCGGATGGGGATTGATGAAGGGGGCACTTCCCTATTTCGACGGGATTCACAGGATTAAGAGGATGGATTGGGGAAGTCCTGCGGTCTCTGTGGCCCGGCGTTGGACGATTCTGAACGCAGAGGAGCGGAGATCGCGGAGCCGCGCAGAGGGGGAGCCCAGGGGATGAACCGCAGTGTTTTTCTTTCTGACGAGATTAACGGGATTGACGGGATGGGATAGGGGAATTGCGGATTTGAGATGGCAGATCTCAGAGGAAGATCCCGAGATGGTCTTGGTGTGTATAGCCGCGGATGGATAGCGATGAACGCAGATGGGGGTTGGCTTTTTTGACGGCATTGACAGGACTGAGAGGATGGAGCGGGAGCGTCTTGCGGGGCCTGCGGTTAGGGATTGGGGGATTGTGAACGCGGAGGCGCGGCGATCGCGGAGACGCCCAGAGGGCACCGTGGATATCACATCGAGGTGTGGTGGCTGGGATAAGTGGCCGTATATGTCTGTGGCCACAGATGAACACTGATGAACGCAGATGGGGATTGATGAGAGGGCACTTCTCTATTCTGACGGGATTCACAGGATGGGGAGGGTAGGCTCGAGAAGTGCTGACGAGTCTGTGGCTCGCCGTTGGAGAATCTTGAACGCAGAGGTGCGGAGAGCGCGGAGGCACGCAGATGGCTCGCCGGCTACCTTCCCGGCAGGATGACGGCGCTAGGGGAGATCCCCCGTGAAAAGGGGCGCGCCATGGCCTTGGTAGCGGCCATGGTTCTGGAGAAGGTAGTTGACTCGCCGGCCGACACGTTCGACGATGGCGTCAATGGCGCGCTCGCCGAATTCGGCGGAGGACTCGATGATGCCGTTGTCGGAGGCGCCGATAGGAGGCTCGGATCGGCCCTCGAATACGGCCAGATCCTGCATACCGGGATCGAGGGCCATGAGCAGCGAGGTCTCCCACCTTCCGGCGTGGTCGCCGCAGACCTCGAGGCCCGCGTCCCGAACCAAGTCGCATCCGGTGAAGGCCCAGGTGATGGCCTTGGGCGCGCCCGTCAGTTGGTGAAACAGGCTGGCGGCGGCGCGGGCGTGGTCGAGAAGCGGGTAGTGGCCCGCGGCAATGGCGATGACTTTGAAACCGAGGCTTCTGATTTCCAACAGGATATGCAGCAGCAAACGCTGGTAGGCGAGGGCCTGTTCGAGATGTGTTGTCGCCATATAGCCGGGGTCGAAGTCGTGTACGGACAGTCCCATCTTGCCCAGGATCTTGTCGCGGTCTTCGGCGTTGGCCTCCATGAGGGCCTGCTCGCGGCTCTCGCCGTAATACAGCGGCGGGAAGACAAGGCCGCCCGTCTCCTGGGCACATCGAATGGCGAGCGCGTGAATCTTGAGGGTGTCCAGTCCGACGGGATTATGTTCGCCGTGCCACTCGATGGTACCAATGGGGAGATAGGCCACAGGCGCCGCTTCGCGTGCTTCAGCAATCTGTGCGGGGCGAAGGCGTTCATAGCGGACTTCGGAAGGTTGACTCATGATGCTCCTCTCACCGTGTCGAACTCACATGTCATGCCGCCCCCACGGCCGGCACGGGGCAAAGCATACGCATACGTAACGCGAATGCGCAAGGGGCAAAGCTCCCCAGAGTCCGCACGTAAGCGTAGTCCTGGATCCGAAGTACGCGCGCCGGAGGCAGGCAAGATGCCCGCGCTACAATCGCCGGCAGGCAGGATGCCTGCGCTACAGCCGCCGGCGCGCTCACCATCCGTCGGGGCCCGCCTGTCAGAGTCCCGAGAAGGGCCGTATTGTGGTGCGGGCTTCCAGCCTGCACATTCTCGCGATTGGCGCGAAACCGGCCCGGCTTGCGTACGGATTTCAGGCCCCCGCGCGAAAACTCGAGGATCTTGCTCGGGCCGCGGAGCCGAACACCTGGTTCAACGCGGGCCAAGGCCTCCGAGTTCGTAGAGGACAAGCGTTGCGGCGGCGGCCGCCGCCGCCTCAGAGCGTAGCGTCGCGGCGCCGAGAGCGATCGGCTTCGCCCCAAAGCGCTGGGCGCACGTGAGCTCGGCTTCGGAGAAGTCGCCCTCGGGGCCGATCATGAGCGCCACGCGAGCTCCTGAAACAGCCCGGCCAATGGGTACAGGTTCCAGGTCGGCCGTGGCAATAAGCACGGCGTCGTACGTGTCGGCATCCAGCGCCGCCTCCAAGGAAGGCGCCGTGGCGAATTCGGGCAGGAAGGCCCGGCCGCATTGCTTGCATACCTCGATGGCAAGGCGAGGCCACTTCTCGGCGGCCTTCGGCGCACGATCGGATCGCTCGGCGCGGAAGAAGCAGAAGGAAGTCACGCCGAGTTCCGTCCCCCGCCGAATGACTTCCTCGATGGGCTTGGTTCGGTTCAGCCACGCCTGGATCAGCGTGAGACGGTAAGGGGCCGGGGCGGCCCGGCGTTCCTCGTGGACGTCGACTACCACAGCGCCCCGCTCGGCGCGCGCAACGGCCCCCTCCACGATGCGGCCCGTCCCGTCGAACAGAGCGATATCGTCGCCGGGCCGCACCCGCGCCACGCGCAATGCGTGATGCGCCTCCTCCGAGGACAAGGCAACCTCGCTTCCTGTGGGCGTGTCGGGGGAAATGTAGAACCGGTGGATGTGTCCCATGCCGGAAGCATACCAGGCAAGGCGGTTTCCGGCAATCGGCAGACGTGATGCCTCGGAGCAGGCATCTTAGCCATGGAACTGCGCGGCAGAGCAAGAGCCGCCCAGTGGCGGCAACTTCGCCCAAGCCGTCAATGAGTGCATTGGCATAAATGGGGCCGGCCCAATCGCGAAGTAATGGCGTTTTTGACAGAATCGGCACAAAAAACCTATTATCTTCGCTTACCCTCTGGGTTTAGACACAAAGTCCACAGCATGGGACAACCATCGTGAAGCTAATCTGCGAACGAGCCCGCCTCTCCGGGACAGTGGCCATTCCCGGATCGAAGTCGCACACCATCCGGGCCGTGGCCATTGCCGCCCTGGCGGAGGGCGAAAGCCGGATCGAGGCGCCTCTCGAATCGGGCGATACGCTTTCCGCGTTGGCCGCCTACGAGGCCCTGGGGGCGGGCGTCGAGAAGCGCGCCGGAGAATGGCTTGTTCAAGGGCTGGCCGGCGTCCCGCGCGCGACCCGCAGCGAGATCGATGTGGGCAACTCGGGCACGACCCTCCGCATCGCCATGGGTTCGTTTGCCTTGCTGCGCGAGGGGCAGGTCGTGCTAACGGGCGACGAGCAAATCCAGCGGCGCCCGGCAGGCCCGCTCGCCCAATCGCTGACGGAGTTGGGCGCGTCGGTGCGTTCACTCAAAGACACCGGCTGCGCGCCCTTCGAGGTAGCGGGCTGCCTGCGCGGCGGCGCGACGTCCATCGAGGCGGTAACGAGCCAATACGTGACGAGTCTGCTGGTGAATACACCACTGGCGGAGGGCAATTCGCACATCACGGTACCGGTATTGAACGAAGCGCCGTACTTGCTCATAACCTTGGACTGGATTGGCCGGCAAGGAGTTAGCGTCGAGCACAGCGGCATGGCGGAGTTCCACGTGCCCGGCGGGCAGCGCTACCGGCCGGTGAACCGGCGGATCCCGGCAGACTTTTCGTCGGCCACGTTCTTCTTGGCGGCCGGCGCGTTGGGCGAGAATAATGTCGTGTCCGAAGGTCTTGATATCGAAGACACGCAGGGCGATCGGGCGGTGGTCGATTACCTTCGCCAGATGGGGGCGCGCGTGACACTCGAAGGGCAAGGTATTCGCGTCAAGGCAAACGGGCTTTCGGGCTGCGAGATCGACCTTAACGCGACGCCTGATGCTCTTCCCATGATGGCGGCCCTGGCCTGCTTCGCCCAAGGGACAACGCGCCTGGTTAACGTTCCTCAAGCGCGGCTGAAGGAGACGGATCGGATCGCGGTGATGAAACAGGAACTGGAGCGGCTCGGGGCAAAGGCAACCGAGCTTCCCGACGGCCTAGTCATCGAGGAAAGCGCCCTCCACGGCGCGGAAGTGGACGGCCATGGGGATCACCGGGTCGTCATGGCGCTCGCCGTCGCGGCTTCCATGCTGAAGGAACCGACGGTGATTCACGGCTATGAGGCGGCGTCGATAACCTACCCAGGTTTTGCGGAAGCCTTGTCGCAACTTGGCGCGCGGGTGCATGTTACGGATACATGATGGCCGTTCCAGGCACTGAACTGAAAGCACAGGTATGAGAATTGTAGTCACCGGCCCCAAGGGCGCAGGAAAAAGCACGATAGGCTCGTCACTGGCGGGCCTAGTGGGCCTCCCCGCGCTCGAGACGGACGGCGTGATCGAGGAGCTTTACGAGTGCCAGGCCGGCCACCGGCTCACGTGCCGTGAGATCTACGAAACGCTTGGCGCCGCTGCCTTCCGCGATATGGAATCGAAGGTCGTGGAACTCACTGCCGACAAGGACTGGCATGTGGTAATCACGGGCGGGTCGGTGATGCTGAATCCCGATGCCCGGCAGCGGCTGCGCGAGGAGGCCATTGTTATCTTGTTGACGGCCTCACCCGAAGTGCTGTGGGAACGGGCCACGCTGGATGGCGTGCCGCCGTGGCTGGCGGGCGCGGATGGCCGGCAGCAGTTTGAAACCGGCGTCGCGGTGCGTGAAGAGGCCATTCGACCCTTTGCGGATATTGTGTTGGACACGTCCTCGGCCTCACCTGACGACGTAGCCGCCAGGCTGGCGGGCCTCGTGGCCCAGGAGCTGGCCGTGCGGGCACAGGCCGCAAACACCTATGGCGAGGTGATACGCGTTACCACCTTTGGCGAGAGCCACGGCCCGGCGATAGGAGCCGTGTTGGACGGCGTGCAGCCGGGCATCGAGATTTCCCCGGCCGATATCCAGGCGGAGCTTAATCGCAGGCGTCCGGGGCAGAGCGCGGTAACCACGCCGCGCGATGAGAAGGATCAGGTGCAGATTCTGTCGGGCGTCTTCGACGGCAACACGACGGGCGCGCCCATTGCCATGGTCGTGTTCAACCGCGATCAGGATTCGTCAAAATACGAAGGTATCAAGGACCTTTTCCGCCCGGGTCATGCGGACTTCACATACTACAAGAAATACGGCATCCGCGATCACCGCGGCGGCGGACGCTCTTCCGGAAGGGAAACGGCGGGCCGCGTCATGTGCGGGGCCGTGGCGCAGAAGATCCTCGCCGGGCGCGGCGTGCGCATCGTGGCCTACGCCGTCGAGATCGCCGGCGTCAAGGCCGAGACGTGCGACTACGACGTGATTGAGCGTAATCCGGTGCGGTGCGCGGACATAGAGGCCGCCAAGCGAATGGAAGCGGCAATTCTGGCCGCGAAATCCGATAACGATTCCGTGGGCGGCATCGTTCAGTTGGAAATCACCGGGACGCCCACGGGCCTCGGGGATCCGGTCTTTGGCAAATTGGACGCGCGCCTTACGTCAGCACTCATGACTATCGGGGCGACGAAGGGCATCGAGGTGGGGCAAGGATTTGAGTTGAGCCGGATGCGGGGCAGCGAATCAAATGACGGGATGGGCAGCCGCGGCTTCTTGAGCAATAACGCGGGCGGCATAACCGGCGGAATTTCGACAGGGCAGCCGATTGTGCTTCGCATCGCGGTCAAACCCACTTCGTCCATTGCCCAACCGCAGCAAACGATGGATACCAGTCTCCAAGACCGGGAGATCGAGGTGCACGGTAGACATGATCCGTGTATCGTGCCGCGCGTGATCCCGGTGATTGAAAATATGGCTGCGCTGGTTCTTCTGGACGCATGGGAGGTCCAGCGGCGGCTACGTCCGGATTGGCCAGAGGCAGGTAGTGCGTAACTAACCGTTGAGACGAAGGAGAATTTCGGCATGCTGGGTTGCAGCTATGGCACGATGTTTCAGACCACAGTGGCGGGCGGGTCGTACCAAGACGGGTTGACGGTTCACCTTCAGGGAGTCCCGCCCGGCCTACTGATCACAGAGGCGGAGATCTACGCGGCGCTGCTCATGCGCAAACCGGGCCAGAGCGAATTGGCCTCGCCGCGCCGGGAGCCGGATGTGCCCGTCATCTACAGCGGCGTGAACGCCGCGGACACGATGCCGGGTTTCTCCAATAAGGGCTACACCAACGGCACGCCGTTCGTCATCCTTATTCCTAACTGCGATCGGCACTTCGAGCACATCGAGCAGTACCAAGTCACCAACCGCACACCGCGTCCCGGACACGCTTCGTACGCCTCATATCAAAAATACGGGCAATGGGATGATGCGATCGGCGCCGGGTTCTTCAGCGGGCGGTACACGTCGACAATTGTGGCGGCGGGCGCGGTGGCGCGCCGTGTCTTGAAAGAACATGGCATCGAAGTATTCTCCTATGTGAAGGAGGCCGCGGGCATCCGCGCCGGCGAGATGCCTATCGACTCAATAAGAGCTAAAGTGGACGCCTACCGAGAGATGCGGCGAAAGGTCGATCCGATCTACCGCTGGGTCTTCGAGGAAGGTCGTTTTAACTCGGACATGCGTTTCCTCCAGAAAATGGCCGTTCTGGCAGAACTGGAGCGCGATTTGATCGCGATCCGTGAGCGCGGGCCGGCGGAGGATCCGAAGGCGCTACGCGAGGAATACGGCGTTCACCCTACGCTGAATTGCCCGGATCTCGAGGCGGCTGATGCCATGGAGCGGCGTATTCTCGAGATCCGCGACGCGGGCGATTCGAGCGGCGGGCTGGTCGAGGTCGTGGCAACGGGCGTACCGGCGGGCATGGGAGAACCGGTGTTCCGGAAGCTCGACGGCGAGTTGGGCCGCATGATGAGCATCGGCACGATCAAAGCCGTCGAGGTCGGCGCGGGCATGGCTGTGAAGGATATGACGGGCTCGGAGTGCAATGACGCCATGCGCGCCAAGGACGGAAACGTCACGTTCCAATCCAACAACGCGGGCGGAGTGACGGGCGGCATGACGACGGGGCAACCCATCGTGGCGCGGCTCGCCGTAAAACCCACGCCGACTATCGCCAAGGATCAGGAAACCATCGACAAAGTCTCGCTGGAGAACGCGACGTTGAGCGCGGTCACCCGGCGCGATCCGACAATCGTGGCGCGCGTCTGGCCGGTAGCCGAGGCGTTTACGGCCATCATCTTGCTCGACCACTACATGATGCACCTGGGCTACCGCGCCCTGTGGGCCAAGGACTAGCTGGAACAGGCCCTAGCGCGGCGCTGACGCGTATTTCGCCAGCCATGCGCTGGAGAGGAGTCCAAAGGCAGGGAATCCCGCCAGCGGGATGAGCAAGAGCGCCCAGAGTTGGCTCGTCTCCAGCGCGGAGCCGACAACGCCCATCACGTAGGTGAGGAGAAAGCCGCCCGCGCCGCTGGCCAACATGAATAGGGCCTGGGCTTTGGCGAAGCTGCGGTGGTCGCGCTCGGCCAATAGCGAAAGGGCCGACGGGAGTTCGAGGGACCAGAAGAACGAGCCGGCCAGAATGCCCAAGGCCGTCAGCGCCTGGTTGCGCGTCATGACGGCGGACAGGGCAATTGCCCCCCCGATCACGCCCGGCGCCGCGACGAGGGCGCGTCTGCCGAGACGCTCCGGCAAGAGGATCAATAGGCCGCGCGAGATGGTGTAGGCCAGGCCGTAGCCGGCCATCACGACACCCGGCCGGAAGGTGAGCCGCTCATACGAAGCGCTGTCGAGCACGCGGGGAATCCACAAGAAGAGGGCGTTGTCGCAGGTTCCGTGCAGGGCGCAGATCAGGGCCAACAGCACGCTGGCGCGGGGCAGGCGTACGGTGAGGTGGCCGGAGTCCCGCTGGGGCGCTTCCACGTGTTGCGCGCCGCCTCTTCGCCAATACCGAAGGCCCGCAAGCATCATGGCCGCCGCCAAGATCCCGAAGGGAATGTGCAGCACCTGGCCGAAGGAGATGGCCGGCACATCGCGGGCCAGCTTCATCAGGAGCTCGGCCCAAAGCGGGTAGAACATGCCGATGACAGCGGCGCTCACGAGGCCCAGGGAAATCATGCGCCGGCGGCTCCCGGGGAAAAGCTCGATAAGAAAGGACTGTAGGCACAAGTAGATTGGCCCGTTGAAGGTCGTGATGGTGAGGACCGCGGCGAGCATCACGCTCCATCGCGCCCCGGCGGCGGCCAGGGCAAGGCCCAGCGCCGCGCCGAGGAATGAGCCGGCCATCACGCGCCGGGGCCCCCAGCGCTCGACAAGAACGCCCGCCATGAAGCAGGCGACGGCGGCGGGGATCATACCGACGCCGAGGAGCAAGCCAAACCTGTCGAGTCCGACGCCAAGATACTGCTGGAGTGTCCGGCCGAAGACAGGAATCACCTGGACATACATGGGAAGTGTACACAAGGCGATCGTAGCCGCGGCGTAGAAGGCGCGTCGTTGGATGAAGGGTACAGGCCTGTTTGCTTGTTGAGGCGACATGCGAGAAATCTATGGAGTTCCGCTATAGGCCTAGGGCAGGCCCCGTAAGGCTATGTCTTCATCGTGTGGAATGCGGACGCCTTGCGTGAAGGGCGTGGCATGATCCTTCGGCTCGAGTTGGACGTTATCGATCCAGATGGCGCCGGAGGCGTCCTGCATACCTACCCGCACGTGGAGATCCGCGGCATCCGCCGGCAGCGTGCGGCCCGGGAGCACCGGGCAAGAGAGCTGGTACCAGTCTCGGGTGCCCTCGAACCGGGCAAGGTCGACGTGTCGGCGTTCGTCCTGTTCGGATGAGAAGGTGAGCGCCACGTATCCCCATGGGTGATATGGGTTCTTGGGACGTCGCACATCGGCGTAGCGGATCATCATGGAAAGGGTGTATATCTCGCGCGGATCCAGGCTGTTGTCCGCATCGAGGACGCCCACCGCGACGTTGTCCACCGCCGCCTGCCCAGGCGTGTCGGGCTCGCGGCGAATAACGACGGCTATCGCCTCAGGATCGGCCTCCGCCGGGATCACGGCCTCGACGAAAAGGGGCGCCCACTCCCCGCCCCCGGAATGATACGCAGCCGCCTCGTGGGCTTCGCCCGCGAGGGCGTATCTGAGGATGAGGGCGATCTGCCGCGCCGCATCCGCATACGCCTCGGCTTCGACACGCACCCGCCGCCCCGGGGCCAGGCCCATGGGCACACGCTGCGAGAGCACAACGGGTGTGGCCGAAGGCGCGAGTCCGAGCGCGCGGGAGCCCGATGTTGTTGCCGGGCCTACCTCTACGGCATGGGCGCTCTCCGCAGCCATCTCCCAGCCCACGGGCTTGCCCTCGGCCCAGAGTTCGAAGTGGCCGTTTCGGACACGGTAGGTGTGGGGCTTCACCGAAAGCGTCACTGTCTGCGATGCAGGCGCTTCCGGGGGCACGTACATCGCGAGAGTCCCTCTTCCCTCGTAGCCGGGATCAATACCGACGGCGCCGGGGCCTTCCGTCCCAATAACGACTTCTTTCTGCTCGAAACCGCCGTTTTCGATGAGGTTTTGGGTCGGTTCGCCCAAAACCCAGAGGGCCACGCCCATCGAAGACGAGCTGAGATTGGACATGAGAGGCGGGCCACACAAGGCGTTGAGCAGCGGAACATACGCGCCGATGCCGAGCCTTCTCTGGCCGGTAAACCACACGGAGGCATAGGGGTTTTCGAGACAAGCCCATCGGATCAGATCGAACTTTGGATGGTTGCGACTGACCTCTCTGAAGGGAAGCGCGCCGTAGTTGCCGAGATAGCGATCAAGATAGAGCCGCCGGTAGTTGGCGGCGTGCTCCGGCGGGCCAAGATGGAATACGACGTCCTGCGTCTGGAAGGTGTTCGCCATATGGCGATACAGGCCCTTCCAATCGCGCACCGGCACGATAGGGCCCGTCACGCGGTTTTCCGTCAACCAGCCCTCGGCCCGGTAGGTTCGCATCGCGTCAACTGCCGCCGGCGCCAAGGCAGCCAGGAAGAGCGCGACAAGGGCCGCCTCCACCGGACGCACCCACTTGGCCGGCCCGGGACACGCCGCCGGCTCGCGTCGCCGCAAGATTAGAACGCGGGCGAGGTAGGAAGGAAGAATCATGATACCGATGGCCACAAGCAGGAGGGCGGGGAGGTACGCGGCCGAGTAATAGCGTGCGTGGTGCCAATGCTGAACCGGCACGTAGAAGAAAGGCAGCGGCGTCAGAACCAGCAGACTGGCGATGATGGCGCCCATGGCCGCGTGGTTTCGGAACAGCTCCACCAGCCCCCAGATTGCCAGCAAGATAAGTAGATCGCGGATGCGAGGAGAGGAAATCCAGAAGTAGCGCTTGAGGAACTCCAGGTATCCGCCGTTTCCAAAGAAGGCCAGGAGATGTCCCTCATCCTGCTCGCTCTCCGCGGCCGGGGGGGCCTGCGCATCGCCTTCCGCGCCGTCACCAACGGCAGGCCCGGCCTCCGCGCTGTCGCCGTCGTCCCGCGGTTGTTGAAGCGACAAGGCCTTGAAGTGGTGCGGGCCGATGCGGATTGCCGTCGGCAATCCGGCGAGAAAGGTGCAGAGGATGAGCGCGGCGAGTCGCCGCCACTTGGGGCCATTGAGGGAACTCCGGCGTGCGAAGGCAATGTACAGCAGGCCGCCGACACTCATCGCCAACAGGCAGGGGGCAAACATGACATGCGACATCAGGCCGAGGAAGCCGGAGAACGCGTAGGCCACCCAATCACGCGCCTTGCCTTGCGATGCCGCCCGCGCTAGAAACCACGCCGTCAACAGGCCGAAAAGCATGACAAGGGTGTAGTAGCGCGCGTGATGGGAGTGCAGGATGTGAAAAGGCGACACGGCGAGGGCGAGCGCGGCCACCAGCCCGGCCGTCGCGCTGTAAAGCGACTTCCCGACAAAGAAGATCGCCACAACACCGGCCAGTCCCGCGAGCAGCGCCGGCAAGCGCAAGGTAACCTCGTTGTCTCCCAGATACAGCGCCATGTGGGCAAGGAAGTAATACAAGGGATACGTGTCACTAGCAAGGCGGATGTGAACGGGCTCGAAGGCGCGGTCATGGGTGCGCACTTCATCGCCCCAGAAGCTGGCGTCCAGTCCGTCAAGGCGCGTGATGAAGGCCAATACCAGTATGGCGAGGAGGGCAAGAGTCACCAGCGCGGCCTGCCAGCGTCTTTGTTGAGGCCCAGCCATGGCTATTGCTCCCCATCTGAATGGACGGCCCGCCCGTGGCGGCGCACGACCTTCAGGAATTCGATCTTGGAGATCTCAACGCGGTAGCCTTGTTCGGATGACGGTGTGGCGCGGACACGAATCCGCATGGCGTCCACGGTGCCGTTCCACTCCCTGCTGGCCCATTCCTTCCACTGAGCCATCTGCGCCGTGGCCCTCTGCGGATCGCCGTGATCGAGCATCTGGAAGGGACACGTTCGTGCAGGTGCGGGCGTCCAAGTGCCTTCGGGCTGCGAAATGTCCTCGGCTCTCGCCCACGCGAGTTCGAGATTCAGCGGAAGCTCTCTTCCCGTGGCAATATCTACGATACGCGCCGTCACACGCACCTTGTCCACCTCACGTGCGTCAAGGCCCAGGCCGCCGATTGACGGCCCCCAATCCGACCCGTGGGCGATGTATGCGGCGCCATGCGAGGATTCGAGCGGCCTCGTTGATGGGAATGTCCACTCCCACGCCTCCGGCTGAAGGCGGGCAAAGTCCCAACTGCGGACGACGCGCACCTTCTCATCGAAAACCGCGTGCCACGCAACCACCAACGCCACCGAAAGCAAAAGCAACAGCGCCAAGGACTTCCATGTATGCTCTCGGCGCATGCCCTTCCTCACGTTGTAGATACATCATCCCCAATACGGCGCTTTGGAGCATAGTTCACCCCTCTCGGGGCAGTCAAACGTGTTTATCGGCCGACATCTTCCTTGATATGCTGTGTTAATGGGAATCGGGCGGGCAGTTTGAGAGCGAATCGACCTGGAAATTGTGCGCCCGGAATGGAGTTGATGTACATGATTCGTAAGATGGAACCTGGCGATATCGAGGAGGTCGGCCAAGTCTGGCTAACGGCGTCCATCCAGGCGCATGATTTCGTGGCCGAGGAATTCTGGCGCTCGGCGTTGCCCACAATGACGTCCGAGATCCTCCCGCATCCAGACACGGAGGGCTATGTCTACGAGGCGGGAGGCATGATCGAAGGCTTCGTGTGTTTGCGCGGTGCGCATGTGGGCGGCCTTTTTGTGAGGCCTGAGCGCCAGGGAGGTGGAATAGGGGCGGCGCTGCTTCGGCATGCGAAGAAGTTGCAGCCGCAGTTGCACCTCACCGTCTATACGAAGAACACGGATGCAATCCGCTTCTACAAGCGGGAGGGTTTCCACATCGCCGGCCAAGGCATCTGCCAGTATACAGGCTGTGATGAGTTCAGTATGGAATGGAGCTATTCAGGCGAGCAGAGCGCCAAGCCGGATGTCGAGGGAGGCTCCGATTAACGCTGGGCTTTCAGAACCGGGGCAATAATGGGGCCGACTACGAATCGCGTCAACAGCCTTATCCGCGAGGTGCGAATGCAGCCGCGTTCTCGTTATCTTCCGGGCCATTTCGGCGAGATGCTCCTGGATGTCCGCTTCTCGCGGACATGAGGTTGCGGGCAGCGATGAAGCTGAATCCGGCTTTGTGATAGCCTTTATCCTGTCGTTGTTGACGATAGGCGGCCTCAAACCTTGTATTCCTCAACACAGTCCGGCTATGTCCGCTTCGTATCGCCTGAGCGGGAGATCCGCTTCTCGCGTCCGGTTGAGACGTTGTGCGCCCGCGCGATCTCCGAAGTGGGCGCGTGCCTGGAGCGCGTCGAATCGGCCGTGGCGCAGGGACTCAACGCGGCCGGATACATCGCCTATGAGGCCGCTCCGGCGTTTGATGCCGCGCTGGATACGCATGATCCGCGCGAGTTGCCCCTGCTGTGGTTCGGCTTGTACGACAAGGAAGAGGTCGTACGGGCGACGCCAGCCCTCGTGGGCGGCGAGCCGCCGGATGTGGGGCCATGGCGGCCGCTCGTTGACAGAGACGCTTACGTAGCGGCGATCCGGCGCATTCGCGAACTCATCGCGGCGGGCGACACCTACCAAGTCAATTACACTTTCCCTATGGAGGCCGCGTTTGCCGGGGACGCCCTCGGGTGGTTTGTCCGCCTCATCCGGGCGCAGGAGGCCCGCTATAGCGCCTTTCTCGACACGGGCCGCTTCAAGATCCTCTCCATTTCGCCGGAGTTATTCTTCCGCCTCGACGGCCGGCGGCTCGAAACCAAGCCTATGAAGGGGACGCGCCCTCGCGGGCGATGGCCGACGGAGGATCGGGTGATGGCGGAGGCGCTCGGCACGAGTGAAAAGGATCGCGCCGAAAACGTGATGATTGTCGACCTGCTCCGCAATGACATGGGCAGAATCAGCGAAACAGGCTCGGTTCAGGTGCAGAGCCTGTTCGATCTGGAGCGCTATCCAACCGTCTGGCAGATGACCTCGACGATCACCTCCCGCGCCCGGACGGGCGCGTCGGAAGTGCTGAGGGCGCTGTTCCCGAGCGGCTCGGTGACGGGCGCCCCCAAAGTGCGGACGATGCAGATCATCCGGGAATTGGAGCCGCATCCGCGTGGCGTCTATTGCGGCACGGTTGGCTGGTGGGCGCCGGATGGGCGGGCCGAGTTCAACGTGGCCATCCGCACGGTGACGGTGGACGCGCAGCGGGCCATGGCGCGTTACAACGTAGGCGGCGGCATCACGTGGGACTCGACACCCGGCGGCGAATATGAGGAATGCCGCACCAAGGCATGCCTGCTGAGCTATCCTGTACCGGACTTCCGCTTGCTCGAGTCGATCCTGTACGACGGTGAGTATTTCCTTCTGGACGAGCATCTGGAGAGGCTGGCGGCCAGTGCGGATTACTTCGGGTTCGACATGGATCCGGCCCGCGTACAGGAGGCCCTGGGCGCGGCGGCCCGAGGGCAGGCGCCGGGGCCCCAGAAGGTTCGCCTACTTGTCTCAAGAGATGGCTCGCTGGAAGTGGAATCGGCGCCGGCAGGCCCGCCGGCACGAGTTCGCGCCGGCTTCGCGCGCGAGCCCGTGGACAGCGGGAACGTGTTCCTGTTTCACAAGACAACGCACCGGGACATGTACGAAGCGGCCGCGGCATCGCGTCCCGATTGTGATGACGTGCTTCTCTGGAATCGACGCGGGGAGATCACGGAAAGCACGCGCGCGAACGTGGTGCTCGAACTCGATGGCGAGCTGCTCACGCCGCCGGTTGCGTCCGGCCTGTTGGGCGGCACCTTCCGCGGCCATCTCCTGGCGGAAGGGATCCTACGCGAGGCCGTGCTCACCAAGGAGGACGTCACCCGGGTCAAGTCGATCCGGCTCATCAACTCGGTGCGGCGCTGGATTGACGTGGCCTGGGTTGATTAACGGCCCGCAGCCTCAAGTGATGTTTTACAAGCCATGGCGGGTTGTGTAGAGTGAGGTTTCGTGGTGAGCCGGCGCGGGTGATAGGGCGCAGTCCCCAGGTTGCCGGTAGGATCTTCGGCGCAGGAGGGAATATGGCATGAGAATCGTAAGCATCTTCATGACAGTGACGCTGGTCTTTGTCTTCGCATCGTGTGAGCCAGAACCGCCGCAGGATCCATCGGGCGGGGGCACGACGGCTGAACCGACAAATGAGTTCAGCGACTCGGTTGGACAGCAGTTCGTCCGCATCGAGCCGGGGACGTTTGTTATGGGCTCTTCGGGAGATCCTCTGCCCGACGCCTTGACGGATGGCCGGAGCCACCGAGCCAGGGGCGATTTCGACGAGTTTCCCGCGCATGAAGTAGCCATCTCGGAGCCTTTCTACTTGAGCGTCACCGAGGTGACGAACGCCCAGTTCGAGCAGTTCAAGCCGGAGCACCGGGAACTCAGGGGAGCGATGGGCTTCTCGAACGAGGATAACGAGGCTGTCGTCTTCGTCACGTGGCAGGAAGCGCAGGACTTCTGCATGTGGCTCTCGGAGAAGGAAGGCAAGCCTTACCGGCTCCCGACGGAGGCGGAGTGGGAGTATGCCTGCCGCGCCGGCACCGATACCTTGTTCTCTACGGGAGAAGAACTGCCCGAGGCATTTCTTAAGAATGCTCGCAAGGATGTGTGGTATCCCGATCCCGATCGCGTGGAGGAAGGCCGGACGCTCGAGGATGACATCGTGCCGTTGACGGTGGGTGAGACGCCCGCGAATCCATGGGGGCTCTTCGACATGCATGGCAACGTCGAGGAATGGTGCTACGACTGGTATGGGCCCTATGAAGAGAGCTCGCAGACGGATCCCGTGGGCCGCGCCGACGGCGACTTCCGGGTGACGCGCGGCGGCAGCCACTCGACGGAACCTTACTACCTGCGCTCGGCCAATCGTATGGGAACTCTCCCCGAAGACAAGCACTGGCTGATCGGATTCCGCGTCGCCATGGCCGATATGCCCGACACGGAGCCCCTCCCGCTGCCTCCGGTGGAGCTTTGTCAAGAGAACGTCAGTCAGAATATTCCCGCCGACGTCACTCAAGGGCCCGATCCCACGACGTCCTATTTCGAGGGGCCGCGGGTGTACGTCAAGATCCCTCCCGACTCGGAGGGGCCGATGTTCAGTCATCACAACCACGACCCGGGCATCGTAGAGTGCCCGAACGGCGACTTGCTTGCCGTTTGGTACACGACGGTAAGCGAACGCGGCCGAGAACTTGCGCTGGTGGCCAGTCGGTTGCGCTACGGTGCGAAGGAATGGGAACCGGCCTCTCCCTTCTGGGATGCGCCCGATAGGAACGATCACGCCCCGGCCATTTGGTACGACGGGAGCGGAACCATCTACCAGTTCGTAGGACTGTCCGCCGCAGCAACATGGGGCAATCTCGCAATCATCCTACGTACGTCGACGGACAGCGGCGCGACGTGGTCGAAGGCGCGGATTATCGCCTCCGAGCACACCATCCGCCACCAGCCGGTGGAGTCGGTATTCAGCACGGACGCCGGGGCGATCGCTCTACCTTGCGATGCCAGCTCACGCGGCTCAGGCGGCACGGCGCTGCACATCAGTCACGATAGCGGCAATACATGGGCCGACGCCGGGGGCACCATCGCCGGCATTCACGCAGGGGTAATGCAACTGAAAGACGGGCGCTTGATGGCCTTTGGCCGCGGCGATGATATCGACAATCACATGCCCAAGAGCCTGTCGAGCGACCTGGGCGCGTCCTGGAGCTATTCCGCAAGCGAGTTCCAGCCTGTCGGCGGCGGGCGCCGCCTCGTGCTGACGCGTCTGAAGGAAGGGCCGATTCTACTCTGTTCTTTTGCCAGTGAACCGATGGATATCATCGATGGGGCCGGGCACGTAAGTCCGTGCAGCGGCCTTTTCGCGGCGGTGTCCTTCGATGAAGGCGAAACATGGCCGGTGAAGCGCCTTGTAACGCCGGGCGGCGAGCCGAGGGAACTCGCGGCTATGGATGGGCGGCCGTTCACGTTGAGCGATACCAGCGCGGAGCCGCGAGGCTACATGTCCATCTGCCAGGGCCTCGACGGCGTGATCCACCTGATCAGCAGCATGCAGCATTATGCCTTCAATCTCGCTTGGCTAACGGAATTCGCCAACGAGGGTGATTGACAACGTAGACGGCGGCCGCCTAGGACGCACTCAACGCGGAGGAGGATGAATGGCCCAAGGAAGTGAAGTGCCTCGCGCCGCTTGGCGCGGCTGGCGATACAGGATATGGATCGTTTGCCTGTTGACGCTCGCGCTTGCCCAAGCATTCGCGCAGGCCCCGGCGTACCAAGGCGAGCCTTCGGGCGAGTACTTGAAATCGTGGCTCCTGTGCGGGCCGTTTCGGCTAACGGAGGCGCCCGAGCGTTATACGGATGAGGCGCATCTGCAAGGCTTCGACACGGACTTTCTGGAAGAGAGCGGCGGCGAAGGGGGCATTTCTCCGAAGGAGGGCGACGCCGTCTCTCACGGAGATGCGCAGGCCGCGTGGCACCGGCATGAGTCGGCCGATTTCTTCGTCAATATGGACAAAGCCGTGTCGGAATCCCCCGCCGTCTGCGCCTATGCATACGCCGAGATAGATTCGCCTCAAGAGAAGGCCTGCGTTTTGGCCCTGGGCAGCAATGACGGCATGCGCGCGTGGCTGAACGGCGAGCAAGTATGGGATCGCACCTCGGGCGGCGCCATGCGCGCCGATGATCACCTGATCCCCGTTGTCCTTCAAGAGGGCACGAACCGGCTCATGCTGAAGCTGGAGGAGCGGGGCGGCTCCTGGCAGTTCTGCTGCCGCTTGTTGCCCTTCGACAGCCCGGAGCTGGAAAGCGGCCGCCTATTGCTATGGCAACTCGCCACGCGATCTGATGGGCGGCCCATCCTGCGGACGCGCCTGCCGAAGACGCGGATGGCGGGCCTAGTGAAAGGCGCCCGCCTCACCGCGAGCTTCGCCCACGGTCGTGCGGATACGGCGTGGGCCGGCCGATGGCTTGGCAAGCAGGAAACGCCGATTGACGTAAGCACGCGGTACTACAATGAGTATATCCTCGAGGTCGAAACGGAATTGGCGGGCAGCGTTTCTCACACGATGCGCCTGCCCTTCACGGCAGGCGAACGGGTCGATTACGTTCTATTCGAGGGCGGGCAAACCGAGTACTCAATTGTCCTCGGCAAGGATGCGACGGCGTCCGAGCGCTGGGCCGCGAGCGAGGTCCAGCACTGGCTTAAGGAGATTAGCGGGGCGGACTTCACAATTCTAGAGGGCAAGCGTGAGTCGAAGGTGCCAGCGATCATCATTGGCGCCAACGCTCTCTCCCGAAAGCTGGTATCGAAGCGGCTCGATGAACCGGAGGCGACGGATCAGTCCTTCACGTACATGAGCGTCGGCCCGGACATCGTGATCTGGGGCGGGGCGCAAGTCGGGGCCATGTACGGCGCATTGACATTCCTTGAGCACGAATTGGGCTGCCGGTGGTATACGCCGGGCGTGACGGTGGCGCCGCATCGAGATCGCTACACCTTCGCCTTGCTCGACCACTCGGAATCGCCGGGCATCCAGGTGCGGAATGACTTCTACTATGAAGCATTCGACCCGACTTGGGCCGCAAGGAACAAGATCAATGGTGCGCTTGCCTTTCGCGAGGTGCGTGAGCAGCCGGGCGGCGTCGAGAGTTACTGGGCGGTGCATACCTTCAACCGGCTCATGCCGCCAAAGGAGTTTTTCGAGACGCATCCGGAGTATTACAGCCTCCTTGACGGCAAGCGCACGGCCGAAGCGTCGCAACTCTGCCTCACCAATCCGGAGGTGCGGCGGATCTTGGCGTCGCGCCTGCTCGAATACATGCACAAGGATCCGCATCATCTCATTTACTCCGTTTCGCAGAATGACGGGGAGGGCGCCTGCGAATGCGAACGCTGCCAGGCTCTCGTCGCGCAGGAAGGAAGCGAATCGGGGCCGGTTCTCACGGTGGTGAACTACGTCGCCGGGCGGATCGCGCCGGAGTTCCCGGACAAGTACGTTGGCACACTAGCCTACGTCTACTCGCGGAAGCCGCCCAAGAACCTTCGGCCTCGGGAGAATGTGGTAATCCGCCTGTGTACGTTCGAGTGCTGCCGGGCGCATCCCCTCACCGCGTGTCCGTTGAATGACTCATTCGTGCGCGATATCGACGGCTGGGCGGCCATCGCCCCCCGGCTCTACATCTGGGACTACGTCGTCGAATTCGGCGGCTATTTGCTGCCCTTCCCCAATTTCGCGGTGCTTCAACCGAACATGCGGTTTTTCCGCGATCACCACGCCATCGGCGTCATGAATCAGGCGGCCTACCAGAGCCGGGGCGCGGAATTCGCCGAACTGCGGGCGTATGTGCTCGCCAAACTGTTGTGGAATCCCGACTGCGATGTCGAGCGCGTCATCAACGACTTCATGTACGGATACTATGGCCGGAGCGGCCAGTGTATCCGGGCCTATTTCGACGCGGTGCAGGCCCTCGCCACGCCGAAGACGCACCTGCGTCTTTTCCGCGCGGACGCGCCGATATTCACCGCGGACTTCATCCGCGAAGCGGACGCGGCCTTCGATCAGGCGGAGATCGTCGCGGACAGCGACGAGGTGCGGGAGCGTGTGGAGATGGCCCGGCTGCCCGTGATGTATCTCAAGTGTAAGCGCGATCCCGTCAAGGCGAAGCGCGATGGGACTTACGCACGCTTCAGGCAGATCGTCGAGCGTGAAGGCATCACGCACTTTTCCGAGGACGGCGCACCGTTCGTGAAGGCCTTCTACGAGGAAATGGAGGCTTCGCACCAGTTAACTGGCCACTGAGCATCGGCATTGCGCGGGACAGGGCGTCTTGGGACTCAAACCGCCTGCTTCACGGGCGCGGCGGGAAAGGAGCGGGACAAGTCATGAACAAGGCGATTGCGCTCGGCGTACTGATGGTCTTCCAGACAATCATTTTCGCCCATGGGCAGATGGCGTTGGAGTTAGCCGAAGATTGGCGGTTTCATCCGGATTCCAATGAGGAAGGCGTGGCAAGCGGGTGGCATACACCGGGATTCGATGACTCCGCATGGCCCGTCCTGCGCGCGGGCGTCCGATGGGAGGATCAGGGATACGCGGATCTCGATGGTAAGGCGTGGTATCGGAGGAGAGTAACGCTGCCCCCGGACATGCAAGGCAAAGCCGTCTGGCTCAATCTCGGCGGCATCAACGATGCGGGCGTCGTCTACTGCAATGGCGTCAAGGTCGGCGCCTATGGTGACAAGGGTACTGTCTCCGCGGCTAAGATGCCCGTCGTGTTGGAACTGTCGCAGTATCTCGAACCGAGCGGCGAGAACCTGATAGCCGTCGAGGTTTTCGACTGGGGCAGAAGCGGCGGCCTGGTTAGCGAACCGGTTTCCCTGACAGCGGACCACCCGGACCTGGACGAGCAGTCCCTTGTCCAGTGCGCGCCTGTCCCGGCCGCCCGCAGGCTCATCGTTGGCGTAAATGCCCTTTCCTTGGGCGGCAATGAAGAGCCCCCCGTGTCCGGCGCAGTGAGCATCAACGGCGGAACTCCCATGCGATGCGCGGCCACCATTCAGAAGGATCGCGTGGGCCAGCCTGTGGCCGTCATGGTGTTCGAGGAATTGAAGGCGCAGCCGGGCGACTCAATGCGCGTTACCGTGCGTCCTAGGTGGGAAGACCGGACCCCACTTGTGCTGGAGAAGACGTTCAAGTGGCCTTACACGCCTCACTGGGAGGGAAAGTACCGCAAACTCAAGGTGCTGAACAACTTCGTCACAGAACTGAAGGTCATCAACGAGGTCCGACGGCAGAAGGCGCGGGCGTCGTTTCTCAATCCCCGGGAGGGATGGGTGTTCGTGAGCGTGGCGGGCGCTTCGGGCAATCCCGAAGCATATATTGACGACGGGGCTTCCCCTCTCACTTGGCGGCCCCACTCGACAACGGGTGCGCTCGAAGCGTTCTGTCTCCTTAGCGAGGGCAAACACCGGTTGCGCCTTATCCACGCGGCCGGCGCCCGGGTGGACGTGCGCGCCGTCCCGGAATCGTCCTTCTGCTATTATCCCACCCGCCCTGTATTGCGTGGACTGCCGCCCATAGACGAAGCCTTTGCCGAGCGCTACGTCTTCCCCAACTGTACGACCTTGCTCACCCACGATGACATGACAGCCGAAGAATTTGACGCTTGGCGCGCAGAAGGCCGGACGTGGCTCAGCAATTCGAGTCTGCCCGGCCTAAGTGATGCGAACGCCCCCACGGCCGATGCCGTCTATGACGTTTGGGCCAAGAATGCGGTCGTCACGCGCCCCGGCTACGCAGGGCTGATCGTGGACGAGTTCCTCGGCAGTTCGGCGGAGCACTACGCCGCTTGGACGGAGGCCACGAAGCGGCTGTACGCCCAACCTTCCTTCGCGGGCAAGACGTTCTACGCGTGGGTGGTGAACACGTATCAGCATCCACCCGGCCTGGAGTACATGAAGGTGCTGCCGGACCTCGGCGGGCGCTTCGCCTGGGAGCGTTACTTCCGAGAGGAATCCACTGAGGAGTTGGCGCTGCTCGCCATTCAGAGGCAATTGGTGAGCAGTCTCGCGGAATGGGAAGAGGTCATGCCCGGTGTGAATTCACGCCTCTCGCTCTGCCTCGGCTCTTTCTCGACGCCGTGGTGTTCGTTGAACGTCGATCCCAGCGCCAACTACCTCGCCTTCTTGGAGCATCAGTACCGCGTGGCGGCCACGGATCCGCAGTTGTTCGGCGTGTACGGCATCTTTGAATGGGCGGCCCACTACACCGACAACGACGTGCTTCGCTACGCGATGGCCCTCCGCCGGCACTACTGTATTGAAGGGAAACAAGCGCCGCTTGGGAGTTTCACTTACGAACTTCCCTATCTGGAGAATCCCGACTTTGCCGACGGCCTGACCTCCTGGCGTGTAGAAGCCGCGGAGGGAGGCGCCGTGGCCCCCGTTAACTTCACGAAACTCGGGAGAATCCAGGGGCGCTGGGCGGAGGTCGGATGCGGCGATGCGGCCGTGGCGATGATCCGATCGGCCAGCGGGCCGAATCGCGTGGCGCAGCGCGTGCGCGACCTTGTCCCCGGCAGGCTCTACTCCTTGAAGTTCATCGGCATCGACCTCGACAACATCTTCACCAACGCCGAGGTCGGGCCTTGGGCGCGCCTTGAGGGCGCAAGCATCGTCGAGAAAGGAAGCTTTCGCTCCGTCATGCTCGCCCCCTATAACCTGGAATACGAGGGAGCCAAGAGGGGACATCTACCGTACACGACATACAACCAAATCCTGTTCCGCCCGGAGGGAGAGATAGTCAAGCTCACCTTCTCAGACTGGAAGAGCGACGCCGAGCCGGGCGGCCCAGCCGGACAGCGAATAGGTTTCAACTTCGTGGAGATTCTTCCCTATTACGAGGAATAGGGCCTGTGGGACTGCGGGAAAGGCCTCATTCGACAGATGATTCTGAGAATCCCATGAATACTCCCAGCCTGCTGCTGCTAGCAAGAAATCCATGACTTGCGTACAGCATGGCTACGAAGCGCGCAGGCGCGTCTCAGTCACGAGTCAGGCCAGATCTTGTCCAAAGCTGCGCGGACGGCCCCCGCTTGCGGCTCCTGTCGAACGACAACGACGAAGGGCGCCTTCTCAAAGACATCCGGGCGCCCCGGGAGAGGCTTCCCCACTTTGGCTTCGGCGGCGCCCAGCAGCACGACACTGGCACGCATCATGTTGAACGTGCGTTCGTCTTCGATGCGTAGGATGTCGACGCGTAGTGCGTCGCCCGTCATCACAAGCGCTTCGTCAATCTGGGCATGTCGCATGTTGGCGGGCATATCGGAGGTTTCGAGGTTCTGGTATTGAATCCCCTGGCGCTGCAGCGCGGCGGCGAGATCCTGCGCCGTGGTTATCGGGGCCGTGGACGAGCACCCCAGCGCCAGGATGGCCGTCACGAGGCCAGCGCGTGCCGCCACACCAGACGCAACAGATGGCGCCCCCTCTCCCCTTGCCCGTGGCCACGCTTTCATTGTATTCGCCCCCTTCCTCCGCCCACCACGACGGTCTCATGCCTACGACTCGACGGCCGTCTCCCAATTGGCAATCTCGGCGAGGCGTTCAATGATATTGAGGTGCTGCGTGCACGCCTCTTCGCAGGCTCCGCAGGTGGTGCAGTCGCCGGCGGTCGTCGGCAGGTCGGCCAGAATGCCCCACTCTTTCTGGCCGCGCAGACTCCTCATCATGTCCTCTTCGGCCTTTCCGAAGAGCGGCTTGTCGTTGTAGAACTGCATGTAGTTGGCCACGGGGATATCGACGGGGCAGGACTTGAGGCAGTAGCCGCATCCGGTGCATAGGGCCTCCATATTGCCGGATATGTTGGCTCGGATGCGTTCCATGTCCTCCTTCGTGAGCGGCGTCGAGCGCTCCGCCACGCGGCAGGCCATGTCGATATGCTCCCTGGTGGTAATGCCGATAAGCGTCACGGTGATCTGCGGAGAACTGATGCAGAATCGCAGCGCGGCTTCGACGGGCGTTTCGCCGTCCTCGCTGAGAAAGGCGAATTCCTTTTCGTGCTGAGGGATCAGGCCGCCGGATAGAGGATTCATGGCCACAACGCCCATTCCCGCGTCGTAGGCCGCCTGAACAGCCTCCCAGCGGTACAGCGAGTTGAGAATGTTCACACCGAGCAGCACGCCCTTGAACTCGCCCTTCTCGAGGATGCTCCGAATCCGGCCGCCTTGCAGGTGTGAGGAGATGACGATGTGCTCGATCAAGCCCTCTTCCTGGCAGGCGAGCAGCCCTTCGTATTGGCCGCCGGGCTTCATGGCCGATTCGTAATGGGCCATCTTGCGAATGCACCAGACGTGGTAGAAATCGATCTTGTCGATGCCCAGCCGATCCAGGGACTTACGCACGGCGTCCCGCGCCTCTTGAGCAGTGTGGATGTCGCTGGGCATGCCTTTTGTCGAGACGTAGAAACTATCGCGCCGCTCGGCCATCTGCTTGAGCGCAATGCCGAATATATCCTCGCTCTGATCCTCACAATAGGTGGGGGCCGTGTCGAAGTAGTTGATGCCTTTGCTCTCGGCGTAGAGCAGCAGCTCCGCGTTCTCTTCCATCGACTTGGACGTGTCGAACCGCATCCCGCCGAAGCCGACGGCGCTTACGTCCAGGCCAAGTTTGCCATACCGCTTATAAATCATGCTGGAAATGCTCCTCTCTATCCTCGTATCAACAAGCATTATAGCAGAGCCATTCCGTGCCGTCCCGGCGGGGGGGGGGCGCGAGGGATGGAAATTCGACGGCGGTGTAGCGAGGGTACTTGAACGTCAGCGTGGGCAAGATACGGGGCAAGCCTGTCTCGCCCCACTCCTCGCTCGCTTGCGTCAGTACCTCTCTCACCGCCGCAGCGGCGTCCCGCGCCTTATCCTCCGGCACTGTCGCGGGACTGGGCGAGGGCTGAAAGCGTTATCGGAGGCCCGGCGTCCACTCCTGGTTCTCGGGCCGGTGCGTTATTGTGCCTTGCCGACGAGCCATGCAGCCCGATCTTTCTCCTCCATGGCCTTCGGCGGGCCATCGAAGCGAACCTTGATGACGGAGATGTTGGGATCGGGCGGCGCGGCGGGCAAGCCGCTGATGATCAGACGGCCATTGTGCTCCTGATGCACCTTGAGCTTCGTGCCTTTTCCGAGCAAGACGGCGGACTTCGCCTTGCTCTTGACGAGCGGCACAACGGCTTCCTTGCCCGGCCAGCGAAATACGTTGAGGTAGCCTGTGTTGCCTTTGGCAGTCCACATGCCAATCATGCCGCCGTGAAGGGGACAGCGCTCGGAGCCGTAAATGGCCTCGCCATTCTTCTTCAACCACTTGCCCATGGCGGCCAAACGACTCTTCTCCTCGTCGCGGATACTACCGTCCGGCTTGGGGCCGACGTTGAGCAGGTAGTTCCCCTCACCGGCCGCGGCGATGACGAGATTCTGGAGCAACTGAGTGGTCGTCTTCATATTCGGGCTGTTGTGGATGTATCCCCAGCCGCATGAATCGCCGATAGTCATGCACGATTCCCACCCGCGGCCAGCGCCGGACGCCGTCACGTGTTGCTCGGGCGTATCGAGATCCTCCGGGATAAAGGAGCGGTTGTTGATCAGGATGTGGGGCTGGCGTCTACGCACTTCGGCATTGAGTCGCGCAGAATCCCAAAACTCAGCGAGCTTGTCCTGATACTTCTTCTCGTGAACCATGCCGCCGTCGTACCAGAGCACATCGATCTTGCCGTAGTTCGTCATCAACTCGAGGACTTGATCGTGGAAACGCTGCACCAGGTCTTTGGCGCTCTGCTTGTGTTTCGTGGGGGAGTAAAGGCCGGGAAAACGCCAGTCGTGAAGCGAATAGTAGAAGCCGACTTTCAATCCGGCCCTCTTGAACGCCTTGACATACTCGGCGACAAGATCGCGCTTGGCGGCGGTCTTCGGGGCGGTGAAATCCGAGACTTGGCTGTCGAACAGACAGAAGCCATCATGGTGGCGCGTGGTGAGAACGGCGTATTTCATTCCCGCGCTCTTGGCCATGGCGGCCCATTCATTCGGGTCGTACTTTTTCGGATTGAAGCGATTGGCGAGCTTGGCGTA
This sequence comes from Candidatus Hydrogenedentota bacterium, assembly GCA_963674865.2. Lineage (GTDB taxonomy): Bacteria > Hydrogenedentota > Hydrogenedentia > Hydrogenedentales > SLHB01. Next base: position 139,735 of record CAXXYE010000007.1, on the reverse strand, counting down.
TTCGTCCTTCGGGATACGCTCCCGATACATAACCCACTCGCCTCGCCCGTGCAGGGCGTAGAGCCCCCAATGGATAAAGAGGCCAAATCGGGCTCGGTGAAACCACTTCATCCGCTCTTGGTACGACGTCTTCCTGGCTGCCATAATCCTTCCTCCCGCGCTCGGCGTAACACAACAAACCGGGGCCGACGCTCTGCTGAAGCGGATGGGCGCGGCCCCGAGCTTCTCACACACTCACACGGCACAGCATAATGCACCACCCTTTTCTAGGTATGCGGGAACGCCGTGCCGACTACTTCGCCTCGCCGCAGAGCCAGGCCGCACGGTCTTTCTCCGCTATGGATTTCGGCGGCCCGTCAAAGCGAACCTTGATGACTGAGATGTTGGGGTCGGGCGGCGCCGTTGGCAAGCCGCTGATGATGAGGCGGCCATTGTGCTCCTGATGCACCTTGAGCTTCGTGCCTTTTCCGAGCAGGACGGCGGATTTCGCCTTGGTCTTCACGAGCGGCACAACAGCCTCTTTGCCCGGCCAGCGAAATACATTGAGGTAGCCTGTGTTGCCTTTGGCAGTCCACATACCGATCATGCCGCCGTGGAGCGGGCAGCGCTCGGAGCCGTAGATGGCCTCGCCGTTCTTCTTCAACCACTTGCCCATCGCGGCCAAGCGCACTTTCTCCTCGTCGCGGATGGCGCCGTCCGGCTTGGGGCCGACGTTGAGCAGGTAGTTGCCCTCACCGGCGGCCGCGATGACGAGATTCTGGAGCAATTGAGTCTTTGTCTTCATGTTTGGGCTATTGTGGATGTATCCCCAGCCGCAGGAATCCCCGATGGTCATGCAGGATTCCCAGCCGCGGCCCGCCGCGGACGCCGTGACGTGCTGTTCCGGCGTGTCGAGATCCTCCTGAAGCCCGGAGCGGTTGTTGATGAGGATGTGGGGTTGGAGCTTCCGGGCCATGGCATTGACTTTGGCCGAATCCCAGAACTCGGCGATATTCTTGCTGTACTTCCCGTGGGCGATCCAGCCGCCGTCGTACCAGAGGACGTCGATCTTGCCGTAGTTGCTCATCAGTTCATGTACTTGGTCGTAGAATTGCTGCACCATTTCCTTGGCGCTCTTCTTGTACTTGGTTGGCATGAAATAGCCGGGGAAACGCCAGTCAAGCAAGGAATAGTAGAAGCCTACCTTCAATCCCGCCTTCTTGAAAGCCTTGACATACTCGGCAACAAGGTCGCGTTTGGCGGCGGTCTTCGGCGCGGTGAAATCCGACACCTGGCTGTCGTACAGGCAGAAACCGTCATGGTGGCGCGTGGTGAGGACGGCGTACTTCATACCGGCGTCCTTGGCCATCTTCGCCCATGCGTTGGGATCATATTTCTTTGGATTGAACCGATTTGCAAGCTTGGCGTATTCGTCCGTCGGAATCCGCTCCTGAAACATCGCCCACTCGCCACGTCCAAGCACGGAGTACAGGCCCCAATGAATGAACAGGCCAAACCGCGCCTGGTGAAACCACTTCATCCGCTCTTTGTAAGATGTCTTTTTCGCCGGCATTGTCATACCTCCCACGTTGGATTTGCGAGGGATTGTTTCACCTTGCACGGAAAGGTGTCAAGCGGGCTGCCGAAGAGGCAGAAGCATTGAATGCACCAAGAGTGATGGATATGATGCTGGACAAGCAGCTGCCGTGCATTACGGGAACTCGGGCCAGGAATCGTTCGGCGGCCGGAAACCGATAAGATGCATTACCTAGACGAAACGCACATCTCGCTATTCCTCGTTCAGGTGTTCATCTTGCTGGTGGCCGCCAAAGTCCTTGGGGGGCTTTGCCTCTATCGCGGCATTCCCGCGCTGGCGGGCGAGATCGCCGCGGGCATTCTGCTCGGGCCCACGATCCTCGGAAGGCTTTCCCCCGCTCTTCAAGACGCCCTGTTTCCGAGAGAAACCATCCAGGTGACGATGCTCGACACCGTATCGTGGTTCGGTGTGCTGTTCCTGCTCCTGGCAACGGGCTTTGAAGTAAACGTCAACAAGGTCCTGAAGCAGGGGAAGGCCGCGGTTTCCATAGGGGTGGTTGGAGTTGTCGTACCTGTCGTGATCGGGTGCCTCGTCTTCTTCTGGCTCCCGACGCAAACCGCGAGATTCCAAGCGGAGCACCTGATCCTGGTGTTATTCCTGGCCACGGCGGCGTCCATCACGGCCATCGACATCGTGGCCAGACTGATGCACGACATGGACATATTGAAAAGCGATCTGGGCTCAACGAGTCTTTCGGCGTGCGCCGTGAACGATGTGTTCGGGTGGTTGGTCTTCACCGTGGTGCTTGCCCTCGCGGGCGAAGCAACCGTTGGAGCTGAAGCGCTCGCCAAGGTCTTTTTCGAAATCGTGCTCTTCGGAGCATTCTGCATGACGTTGGGAAGCAAGATCGTAGGGGCGATCACGCTCAGGATTATCAAGTCCCGCCTTCCCAAACCGGGGACGATGCTCTCGTTCATCGCTTGCCTGGGAGTCCTTTGCGGCGCGGTCACACACTGGATTGGAATTCACGCGATCCTAGGCTTCTTCCTCGCGGGCATCATGGTGGGCAATACAAGCGAAGTCTCGGAACACACGCGCGAGACGCTATCCCAAACCATTCACGCGGTGTTCGTACCTCTATTCTTTGCCGGCATCGGCATCAAAGTCGACTTTCTCGCAGGCGGGAATGTGCTGTTCATTGTCATTTTCACCGTTGTGGCCATAGGCGGGAAGTTCATGGGGGCATGGGCCGGGGCTCGTCTCGCTCACATGTCGAAGCCGGACGCCATCTCCGTAGGACTCGCCTTCACTCCCGGCGGCGCGATGGGGATCGTAGTGGGCATACTGGCGTTGGAGATGGGGCTGCTCACGGAGAACACGTTCATCGCCATTGTATTTGCCTCGCTTCTTTCCTCGCTCCTTGTGGGGCCGCTGTTGGAGTGGTCCCTTCGCCGGCGGAAGGCGGTGGACGTGGCCGGTTTCTTGCTGTGCGACGCCGGGACGTTTGAAGTGAAAGGAAGGACGCGCTGGGAGGTCATCGAAGAACTGTGTGACAAGGTGGCCGAATGTGCGGCGCACGTCGATCGTCAGACGCTGGCACAGGCCGTTCGTCAGAGAGAAGAAGTGATGGGCACAGGCCTCGAGCACGGCGTGGCCGTGCCGCACGCGCGGCTTAAGGGGCTCGAGAAGCCGCTGGTGGCGTTCGGACTCTCCAAGCAAGGGATCCAGTGGGATGCACGGGATGGCCGGGCCACCCATTTTGTCTACCTCATCCTCACGCCCGAGGAAGATGAGGGCATACAGGTTCAGATCCTCGCGTCGATAGCGAGAGCAATGACACAGCCCGACCTTCCCACCAGGCTCATGAGCGCGGAGAACGGGGCCGCTGTGTCCGAAGCGCTGAAGGAAGTCCTCGCCGCCGGGCAGTCGGCATGACGGCCGACGCCGTTTGGAGGACCTCAAGGATGGGCGAGTAGTCGAGGCGTGCATAATCGGGCCACGTCTCGCGCAAAACAGAGGAGGAAGGCCGCAGAGCCATGTCCAGATCATCGCGTCCCAACATATTGTTTGTATTCGCCGACCAGCTTCGCGCCTCTTCGCTCGGCCACGTGGGACAAGAACCGGTTCTGACGCCCCATCTCGACGCGTTTGCTCAGCAAGGCATGCGCTTCACGCGGGCCGTGTCCAACGCGCCGATATGCAGTCCCATGCGCGCGTCCATCCTGACGGGCCTGCATCCGCTGTCGCACGGCATGGTAACCAACGACCTCCAGCTTCGGCAGGATGTGACTTCGATTGCCCATGTCCTGGGCGAGCAAGGCTACCGGACGGGCTACGTCGGGAAGTGGCATCTGGACGGCGAGGATCGCGCCGGTTTCACGCCCCCGGGCCCGCGCCGGCAGGGATTCGATTTCTGGGCCGTCGCCAACTGCAATCACCTCTACATGGAAGGCTACTACTACCGGGACGAGCCGGAGCCCATCTTCATCGATGATTACGAGCCGACGGGACAGACGGATGTGGCCATCGAGTTTCTCCAGGACTCCGCCGAGCGCGGTGATCCTTTCTGCCTTTTCCTTTCGTGGGCTCCCCCACACTGCCCTTACGATCAAGTGCCCGGGCGCTTCCGCGGGCTCTACGATGCGGAGCACCTGGCCGTGCGAAAGAACGCCGTGTCCCCGGACATGGAGAAAGTCGCCGGCTATTACGCGCACATATCGGCCCTGGACTGGAACTTCGGGAGGCTCCTCGATGCGTTGGATGCGCTGGAGATGGCGGATGACACGCTGGTGGTCTTCACGAGCGACCACGGCGACATGCTCTACAGTCAGAATCGAGGCTGGAAGTGCAAACCGTGGCACGAATCCGTGATAGTGCCGTTCATCGCGCGTTGGCCGGGCCATGTGCCCGCAGGGGCCACGGAGTCGGCACCGTTCGGGCTGGTAGATGTGATGCCTACACTCTTGGACTTGTGCGGCGCGCCGGCGCCGAAGGGCATGGAGGGTGTAGCGTTGCCGCACCTGCTCTTGGGCCAACCGGGACCTCGGCCTTCTTCGACGCCGATTCATTTTCACCTGAGCTACAAGACATTTTCCTTCAGCGAGTGGCGGGGCGTGGTGACGGAGCGGCACACGTACGCGCGATTCCGCGATCGCGCGTGGTGTCTCTACGATGATGCGGCCGACCCCTATCAACAGCGCAACCTGGTGGGCGACGCAAGCGCGGCAGAGGTCGAGGCGGCGCTGGAATCCGAAACCGCCCAGTGGCTTGAACGCCTCGAGGATGACTTTCCAACGCGTGATGAACTTGCCCGGCGCTATGACTTCACGATGAACGAAAACGGCATCACGCCTTATCACTTCAACGAGAAGGTCACGCAGGAGCAGCGTCGGCGCGCAGCCACTCGCGTTGAGCGAATGGCGAAGGCATAGGCACGAGCGGCTGCACCACCGCCCCGAGTCAGGCGGCAGGCACGAACACGTTGGGATTCACCGCGGGCCGGGACATGAAGCCGAACAATGACGATGCAGGATCCTGCCATCATCCTCACGACGATCAACGCGCGCTATACACACCCCGCGTTCGGCTTGCGCTGCCTTTGGGCGAATCTGGGCCCTTTGCAGGATCTGGCCGTCATCCACGAGTTCACCCTGGGCCAGCCGTCGCTGGAAATCGCGGAGTCGGTAATGGCGCAGAATCCGCGCATCATCGGATTCGGCGTGTACATCTGGAATGTATTCCAGATCACCCAGGTGGTGCAGGTGCTCAAAGCCGTTCGCCCGGAGATAACCGTAGTCCTGGGCGGGCCGGAGGTGGCTTACGAATACGAGGGCACGCCGCTGTTCGAGGCAGCCGACTACCTCATCCGAGGGGAAGGTGATGAGGCGTTCGCCGCGTTAGCCTCGGAGGTCCTCGCTGGGAATGTTCCTTCGGAGAAGGTCCTAGCGGCAGAGCCGCCCGATGTAGCTCGACTGCCCCTTCCTTACGCGGTCTATACGGAAGAAGATCTCGCGCGGCGATTGACTTACGTCGAGTCGTCCCGCGGATGTCCATTTCAGTGCGAGTTCTGTCTTTCCTCCCTGGACACGCGCGTCCGGGAGTTTCCGCTTGAGTCCTTCCTCACGTCCATGGCGCAATTGCTGGATCGAGGCGTCCGGCGGATCAAGTTCGTGGATCGCACATTCAACCTGCGCCCTGAACGAGTCGCGCGGATTCTGGGCTTCTTCCTCGGCCACTGGCGCGAAGGGATGCAGGTACACTTCGAGATCCTGCCTGATCGGCTGACGCGGGATATGTTGGCTCAGATCGCGGAGTTCCCGCCTGAGGGATTGCGATTGGAGGTGGGCGTGCAGACGTTCAACGCCGAATGTCAGGAGGTGATTGGGCGGAAACAGGATCTGGAGAAGACTCAGGAGTATCTGGCCTTTCTGCGCACACAGACAGGCGCGCTCATTCATGCGGATCTTATCGCCGGGCTACCGGGCGAATCATGGGAGAGCTTTAGAGAAGGATTCGATAAGCTCCTGCGGCTCGCGCCGCACGAAATCCAGGTGGGGATTCTGAAGCGGCTCAAAGGGGCGCCCATCGCCCGGCACGCGGCGTCGCGCCGGATGGCGTTCAATCCGCAGCCGCCCTACGACGTGCTGCAAACCGACCTTCTGAGCTTCGAGCAGTTGCAGCGCTTGAAGCGCTTCGCGCGGTATTTCGATCTCTACTACAACTCGGGCAATTTTCCCCGTTCATTGCCTCTGCTCTGGCGCACGCAGCCCTCCCCTTTCAACGCCTTTATGGCGCTTTCGGACGATCTGTGGTCGAAAACCGGTAGGACACATCGCCTTCCGCTGGTGAACCTCGTCCGCCATTTGTACGATCTTCTCATCGCTGACGGCGCCGGTGAGCGGGAGGAGATCGCGGACGCCCTGGAGCAGGATTTTCGCCGCCTGCCCGGAAGAAAGGATAAACTCAGCTTCCTGTAGCCGCCTCAAGCCACTGAGAATGGTTGAGTTACGCCGGCCAGGCTCCGGCTACCGTTGACTCAGTAGGAAATCCACCACCTCGGGGCGCCTGAAAAACTCATCGCACACCTCATGGCCCTTGCCGGGCACCACGATCAGGCGCATTGAGCCTCCAAGGGCCTTGTAGCGGCGGGCCAGTTCCCCGCTGTTTCTCTCGATGGGCACCACGGTGTCCGCATCGCCGTGCACGTGCAGAATGGGAATGCCCGCCGCTGCCAGGGGAGCCAAACGCTCGACGGGATTGTGCTGCGCCAGGCAGGCGAGGAGTTCGTCCTCGCTCATAGCGTAAGCGGAACAGGCTTTTTCGAGGCCGGGCCAGCTCGACAAGTCGCAGACGGTGTAGATGCCCGCGATGCACTGTACACGCTGGGGATTCTCCGCGGCCCAGTTGTAGAGCATCAATCCGCCGCGGCTCTGAGGCATGAAGCAAGCCTTGGCCACCAAGCCGTAGCGGGGGACAGCCAATTCGTAGAACGCCGTGTAGGTGCGGCGCCCCTCTGGATTGCCGAACGACTCGCCGACATCCACGCCGGCAATCGCGAAGCCTTTGTCCAGCAGTTGGCGGAACATCCAGGCGTGGCTCTCGTCGGGGTGCTGTCCAATGAGGGTCGGGGCGTACCATATCCAAGGCATAGGCCCGTCGCCTGCAGAAGTCTCCGGCAGAATGACGAATCCCTTTCCGCCGCCGGCGGGAAAGTCGAGCCGCTTGGCGCCGAACTGCCGGGATTCAACGGGCTTTGTGGCCTCTTCTGTCATAGGATTTCCTTCTCTCGTAGCGGGACGCCCCATAAGGCTATCAGACTTCGGCGGCGTGGTGAAGCTAGACATCTCATTCGAGCGCAGGCCCGTCGAGCCGATGGAGGTATTGGAAGCGCCAGAGGCCCATGCCGCGGACAAGGCCAAGAGAAGCAGCAGGCAGCGCACCTGTCTCATGATTTGAAGACGCGTCCCATGGAGATTGCCGGCCCGCGCGAATGCGCACCGTCATCGCCGGCCCTTTGCTCCCCGTGGAGATCCGTTATCGCTTGCGCCGTGGCCTGATGGCCTCCCGCGATCGCACACTCCACCGGCGTCTGGCCGGCCTTATCGCGAATCCCGGTATCCGCGCCGGCCCTCGCCAACGCGCCCGCGGTGTCGTTGTGGCCGTTCTTCGCGGCGTAGTGTAAGGCCGTGCAGCCTTGGCGATCTTTGGCGTAGAGCTTCGCCCCAAGTTCCACCAGGGCCATCGCCGTCTCCTGGTGTCCGTTCTCGGCGGCATAATGCAGAGGCGTCCGGCCACGCTCATCCCGGGCGTTCACATCAGCGCCGGCCTCCGCTAAGTCACGGACGGCGCCAAGATTGCCGCCGGCGGCGGCTGTGTGGAGCAGCGTCTTCGCGCCGACAACAGGCTCGGATTCCAGGTCCTTCGACGACGCCTTGTCATCACCAAGGCCGATATCCACTTCCGTCTGTGTCGTGTCGGAATGGCTGCGGAACGAGAACCGCATGTGGGGCGCCGCCTTCCACTCCAAGCCGACGACGAGGGCCAAGCAGGCGGCCGCCGCCACGGCAGTGATAACGCGCTTAGAACTCACTTTTCGATCCTCCCCTTAAGGACATACTTCAAAAGAGCCCCCTTGCGACGAGCAAGACCCCCAACGCGGCAACAGGCACGCCCGGGATCAGGCCCACCAGCGAGAGACTCACGAATACGCCGACGGCAACGAGTACGAGGCCAACCACCACCGCCGTCACGCGGCCGGTGAGGCGAACGATGAAGGCCGCGAGACGCGACAAGAGTTGAAACACGCCCACGAGCAGTTCAAAGAGCAACTGCGCCAGGAAGGCCAAGGCCAAGAAGGGCCAGGCGATCCAGCCGCTGCGTTCGTCCCGCTCTGCATGAAGCCTTTGCATGGTGGATCGTATTCCTCTTGGATTTGAGCGCCTCTACTCGCTGAGCCGGTGGTCCCAGTCGAAGTCGCGCGCGGTGACGATGCTCTCCATGCGCTGGATGCGGCGGTCGAGATTATCGAAGGTGCGCTTCAGGCGGTGCAGCGCCATCCGCCGAGAGGACGTGAAGGACTGGTAGAACTCCTCGTCCTCCTCGGTCTTCAGCGGCAGCACCGGCTCCGGCTTCATCAGCAGGGCCGCGATGAAGTAGATGCCGAGCACCGGCCACAGTCCGGTGAAGATCAATACGCCGATCGCCACGACGCGCGTCCAGAACACCGAGATGTCAAGGTATTCGGCGAGGCCGCGGCACACGCCGAATATGACGCCGCTTCGCGAGCGATACAGTCCCTTCTTGTAGCCGCCTTCGTGTCGTGTCATGACTACTTGTCCTTTCTATCGCGATCGAGGAGGATCGTTTCGAGCGCCTCGATCCGCGTTTCCATCTTGCTCAAGCCGTGGTAGATCTCTTGAATGAGGCCGGCTTCTTCCTTGGAAGTATGCTTATCGCCTTCGCGCCCGCCGCCCCGCGCAAGTCTCAGAAAGAAAACCAGAACGGCGATAACGGGCACAACGAATATCGCCAGAATGGCCACGATAGCAATCAGAAACTCGAGAATATTCATCGCCGTTATCCTTCTATGCCGCTGCGGCGTTGGTTGCGTGTATCGCTTGATTCATCGGCGCTCGTGTCTCGGTCGAGGAGAATCGTCTCGAGGGACTCGACGCGCGCGTCCATCCTGCTCAAGCCTTGGTAAATGTCCTGAAGCAACTGCGCTTCCTCCTCCGAGGAGGAGGCGTGCGCAGCGTTGCGGCCGCGGGTCGAGCGGAGGAGCAGCACGACGAGAGCAAGTGGGAGCGCCACAAACAAGGCCAAGGAGACGGCCAGCACGATCACTTCGCCAAGGCCTATCGTCCATACGCCGGTGACTGCCTGAAGCATCATCGTTGGCAAACTCAAAGCCATGCGCAGGCCCTCCCGGCTTCACTCCGCCTATTGGATCTTATCCGCATAGGATTGCTCTCGTTTCTTAGCGCGATCCAATAGAATCGTTTCAAGGGCCTCAACCCTTTCCTCGAGCCGATTGAAGCCCTGGTGGAGTTCCTGCATTAGACGGCTCTCTTCGGCGCTTATTCCTGCGGCCTCCCTCGACTTACTGCGGCCACGCAACATGACAACCACCATCACAACCAGCATAAGGATCGCTATGAGGAGAACACCGGCCGAGAGAACCAACCAGCTCACGAGGGGCAGGGCTCCCACAGGTTCTCCGGGCGCGAATGCCTCGTAATCTCTAACGAGAGTCGGATGCGCATTGTGCTCAAAGAAAAAGGGATGCACCGTTGCGCGACTCGGTAGCAGATTTGGCAGAGCTATCGCAGCGACGAAGCCGAAGGGAAGCACGAGGAAAAAGAGAAGACAGAGGATGACAAGCACCACGAGCGCTCTGTGGAATAGACTAGCCATTGAAAAGCTCCTTCACCCTGTCCTCCACGGCCGTGCGGACTTTCTCTCCCAGTTCGGCGTGCCGCTTCTTTCGCAGCATCCTCTTGGTGCCCTTCTCCACTCTCTCTTGGCTTGGGAAGAACGTATCGCAGGCGTCGAACGCCAAGCCGAGCCCCCAGCAGATCAATATCCAGAAGAACCAAGGGCCGCCGGGCGTGAGCAGATCCACGATAAGCAGGAAGCCGTTGACGATGAGGAAGGCCCGAAGGTGCTCGGAGAATTCGATGCGTTGCTTGGCCAGCCATTCTTTGCGGGCCTGTTCCGCAACGCCTTCCGTCTCATGGGCGCGAATCGCTTCGTTGAGTGCTCTATCGTCAATGCCCAACTCGCGGGCAATCTCGGCCAATTCGGCGTGTCCGATGGCGTCGGCGTTGCGCCTTTTCTCGAGGGCGCGGCGGACAATGGCCGTCACTTCCTCGGTGGTGTACTGGCGCTCGTTCCGCTCTCCCACTTCAGTTCCTACCTCCCCGGCTTGCACGGCGCTCGATCAAGAACCGACGCACTGGCTAGGCTTCCGCCTTCTCGCCTGCCTTCTTGGCCGACTGCTTGAGCGTCCGCAGTTGCTCCTCGATCTCCTCGTCGTCTTCAAGTTCGGCAAACTCCTCGTCGAGAGTCGGCTTCTTCCCATAGTTGACGAGGTCTGCGTCGGCTTCCATCCGTTCGATGCGGTTCTCGAACTGCTCGAAGCGGGTGAACGCGTCGGTGGTGTCGAGTTTGCGGATGCCCTTTTCGGCGCGCTTGCGCCGCTGGGCGTGGATATGACGCTGCACCAGAACACGCTGCTTCTCGCGGGCGGCGGCGAGCTTGTCCTCAAGCTGCATTATATCACCCTGATATTGCTCGACGAGCGCATCGCAGTGATCCGCCTCGGCTTCGAGAGACTCAAGACGTTGAAGGAGACGCCGCTTCTCGACGAGGGCTTCGCGGGCGAGGTCTTCGCGGCCTTTGCTGACGGCGAGTTCGGCCTTGCGGCCCCATTCATCGCTCTTGCCCCGGACTTCGTCGAGGGCGCGCTGTACCTTCTTCTTTGCGGCCATGGCGCCTGCGCAGGACGCCTTGATCTCAACCAAGGTGTCCTCCATTTCCTGGATCATCAGCTTGATCAGCTTTTCAGGATCTTCAGCCTTCTCCAACATGGTGTTGATGTTGGAACTGATGATATCGCGTACTCGTGTGAAAATGCCCATATCCCTTCCTCCGATTCAATGTCTTCCGCATGACTACCGCGGGTCCTTACGCTTCAACTACCTTGTGGATGAGCAATCGGCGTGCCCGGGCCGGCCAGGCCCTGTAACGCCTTGTTTATAAGTTAGTTATACATGTTCTCGACACTTTCACCCGACATTCCCGGGGCTTGACAACCGCACATAATGGCAACCCCCGCCGCCATATGGCTAATTTGACCACCACCGGCGATGACCGCGATCGTTATGAAACTCGACCCCCGCAGCAAAAGTACAACCGTCCCCTCCGAGGGGACGACACCAGACAACACGGCCTTGCGATTCCTCCGTGCCATTGTCACCAACGGAGGACTGATAACGTAGAACAACGGGCCGCCCCGGGCGAAGGTAGCGCCCAAGGCGAATGGAGGCGCCTCCGGCGGACTCGTCGCACCATGTAGCGAGGCCGGAGACGTCACCCCCGGAAGCATAGATGACCGCGCCAGAACGCGGCTTCCGAACGGCGCGGCGCTGATCGATCTGAAAGATCTTGGTCTGAGACTGCATTCATTGCTCCTTCCGACGGCTTCATGATAGAGCATGGCCTATGCCCACGCGGATGCATCGCGATAACTAAGAGCATTACAGTGATTTACGCGATCATATTCGCGGAAAACATGATTGTCCGGAGTGGGTTCATCTGCTAATATGTGGTTGAAACAGCGAAATCATGGCAAGTGACTGCGAGAGCGGGGGGAAACATGGCGGAAGATCTCAGCGGTTTGGACGCCTCCGTGACACGGGCGCACGAGGCGCTCGGCCAATCGGAGGCATTTCTGGAATTCCAGGAGCGGCTTTCGCGAGTAGCGCAGGTGGATCGGCCGGTGCTGCTCGTCGGGGAGCGAGGTACGGGCAAGGAACTGGCGGCGGCGCGGCTGCATTATTTGAGTGGCCGCTGGCAGGAGCCTTTCGTAGCGCTGAACTGCTCGGCCCTTTCACCGACGCTGATTGAATCGGAGTTGTTCGGACATGAGGCGGGGGCGTTCACGGGGGCGCTTGGGCGGCGCAAGGGCCGGTTCGAGGCGGCCGAAGGGGGCACGCTGTTCCTTGACGAAGTGGGCAACATCCCCTTGGAGACGCAAGAAAAGGTTCTGCGCGCGGTGGAGTATGGGACCTTCGAGCGCGTGGGAGGCTCGGCGCTTGTCAGAGTCGACGTGCGCATCATCGGCGCAACCAACGCAGACTTGAGGCGGCTGGCCTCGAAGGGCCGATTCAAGGCGGACTTGCTCGACCGGCTATCATTTGAGGTACTGCACGCGCCGCCGTTGCGGGAGCGAACGGGCGACATCTTCCTTTTGGCCAGCCATTTTGCCGCGCGGATGGCGCACGAATTGGGGCGCGAGGAGGTGCCGGAATTCAGCGAGAGGGCGCTGGCCGCGTTGGAGGAGTACACGTGGCCGGGAAACGTGCGGGAACTGAAGAACGTGATCGAGCGGGCGGTCTATCGCGCCGATTCGGCCGAGGTGGACGTCATCGTATTCGATCCGCTGGCCTCTCCCTATGCGCCAAGGCATGACGCGAAGCCAGACGTTGCGCGTGAAGAGCCGGAGCCGGCCGCGGCGGGCGCGGCGCGTTCGCTTCCTACGAAGCCGCTGCCGGACGCCGTGCGCGACCTGGAACTTGCCATGCTGCGCAACGCCTTGGAGCAGACGCGGTACAATCAGCGGCGCGCGGCGAGCATGCTCGGGCTTACCTACCATCAGTTTCGTGGACTCTACCGGAAGTACCAGGCCGATCTGGCAAGGTAGAGCTCACTGGTTCTCGAGAGATTCCTTGAGCCGGTTGAGGCGGTCTATGGCGTCCTGATCGAGGTGATCCTCGACGCGCGGCTTCTGGTCGGCCTGGCGGGAGATCGCGATAGAGCGATCAAACTCGGCGTCGGCAGCGTCGATAGTCCCCAGAAAGTTGTCGGGATGGACGGCAAAGGCGCCCAGTCCCGTACACAAGTCCCGAATCCCCCGATCACTGCTCACCACCTGTATATCGCGCCGGTTGTGTGCTGTGTAAACGAGCCGCTCGATCAGCGAGTCGGCTGACTGATGAGCGGCGGAATACGTGATCTTGAGACCGACGGCGCCCGGAGGCGGAAGAACGCGTTCGTGACGCCGGCCACGTCCATCAAAAACGATCTGCGCGCGGCAGCGCGTCATACCACAGAATCGGGCGACCCGCTCAATGAGGGCGTCCCGCGCAGCTTCAAAGTCTTCGAGGGCCAAGGGACGCAGCTTACTGCAGTGGTAAATGACATTGTATCCGTCGATGTAGTAGACGGCGGCCATACGGTGATTACTCGACGTAGACGCGGGAAACGCGGGAGCCGATACCGGTGAGGATATCGTAGGGGATGGTTTGGGCGTGGGCGGCCAGTTCTTCGACGGTGATCCGCTGCTCGCCGTCGTTCCCGATGAGCACCGCGGTATCCCCCGGGGCGGCCCCGTCGACACTGGTGACGTCCACGACGATCTGATCCATTGAGACATTGCCGCGCACGGGACAGCGCTTGCCGGCAACAAGCACGTCGGCTTTGTTGGCAAGGTTATACTTGTAGCCATCAGCGTAGCCCACGGGGAGGATGGCCACCCGGATGGGCCGTTGGGCCGTGTAGGTGCGGCCGTAACCGATACTTGCGCCTGCCGAGAGCTGCTTAACAAGGACGAGCTCGGTCTCCCAGCGGAGGACGGGACGCAACACGGAGGGCCGCGGCCGCCCGCCCAGGGGCCAAACACCGTAGGTCATGAGGCCGGGCCGAACCATGTTGAACACGCCGTTCGGATAATTGATGATGGCGGCGCTGTTGGAGGCGTGGGCGATCTCGAAGGGTATGCCGGCCTTATCGAGGTGCCGAAGAAGGTTCCGGAAAGCGCGAATCTGCCCGCCGGTGAATGAGTCGTTGGGCCGCTCGGCGACGGGGAAATGCGTGGCGATGCCCTCGATGTCAATATTCGAGATGCGCGTCAGGAAAAGGAGTTCCGATTCGGCATTGTCTATCTGAAAGCCCTGCCGCCCCATACCTGAATCGATCTTGCAGTGGACGGAAGCAACGCGATTAGCGCGCCGGGCGTGTTCGCCGAGCCGCTCGACCGTTCCCACGTCGGACACCATAAGGCGGAGATCGTACTCGACCACCGCGGCAAGATTGCCTTGAGCGGGCTGGAGCATGACAACGATGGGTGCGTCAATCCCTGCGTCGCGCAAGGCAACGGCCTCGTCGATGGTGGCTACGCCCAGCATCGCGACGCCCTCCGCCACGGCCCGCCGCGCGATCGGCACCAGCCCGTGCCCGTAGGCATCGGCCTTTACGACGGCCATGATCGCGCAGCCCTCCGGCAACATGTGCCGGACCACGCCCAGATTCTCCGCGTAAGCATTGAGGTCGATGTGGACACGAGAAGGCGACGTAGCGCTCATGTCAACCTCCCTAGATTGAGTGCGCGCCAATTGAGACGGGCAAACTGCACCCCCGCGAAGGCCGTGAAGAGGGCCACAAAAAGGATGGCCCAGTAGGAAGTGATTCCAAGCGCTTCCCGGTATAGAACGATCCCATCAGGGAGCCAGTGCGCGATGGCGCGCTCGACGATGACGAAGAACAGGAAGGTGAAGATGTACGTCATCTGGATGACGGCTTTGGTTTTTCCCCAGGAATTGGCGGCGATGACAACGCCGTCGGTTGCGGCGAGGGAACGCGCGCCGGTGACAAGGAACTCACGGGCGATGATGACAACGATAGTCCACGCGGGGATGTGCAAGCCGGGAATCTCCATGAGCATGACAAAGGCGGCCGACAGAAGAACCTTATCGGCGACGGGATCGAAAAGCTTGCCAAAATTCGTGACGAGGTTGCGGCTGCGGGCGATCTTGCCGTCGTAGTAGTCGGTGATGGATGCTGCGACGAAAACAACGTAGGCGACGGCGTACGTGGCCACATGATCGAAGGAACAGAGCAGTACAAACACAGGCACCATCACGAGACGGCCCATCGTCAATCGATTCGGAAGGTTCATTGCCCGGCTTTCCGCCATGAGTTCATTGGAGATGCCTCCTTTGTGAATGCGCCGGAGAGGATGATGGCTTGCACCTTGCCGCACGGCGCAAGTCCATTCTAGCAGATCGGCCCACGCCGCGCATGTCGGAGCCCTCAGGGGAAAACGGCTACTTGAAGGGCGTTTGCGTCAGGGACGCACGTCCTCGGCGGAGCCAAACGGTACGGCCATGTCGATGGTGACGGCCTCGACGCGTCCCTCGTTCTCCTCGGGCTGCGGATTCACGGCGACGGCGTAGGCCAGCCAGGCCAAGGCCAGCACGGCGCAGACGGCCGCCCAGGAGACCACGCCCGACCACCATGCCGGAGGGGCCGCCTTATCATCCCGGCGCGGCATGCGAAGGAATCCGCTGGCCGGCCGCGTGCACGCGCGGAAAGCATCCACGAACGGCTCGGGATCATAGCCGAGGAAAGTGCAGTAGGTTTTGAGATAGCCTAAGGCATAACAGGTAGCGGGCACGTCGGAAAAGTCGCCTTCTTCGATAGCCCTCAGGTATTCCGGGGGAATGCGTATTTCACGGTAGACCTCTTCCACCTCGAGATTCAGTTGCTCTCGCTTCTCTCTGAGAATCTGTCCGGGAAATACGTCGTCTGTCATGCGACCTCGTCCGTACGCGGCAAGTCTACGAGAATCTCGCGCGCTTTGCTCCCGATATGCGGCCCGACGATCCCCCTGATTTCCATCATGTCAATCAGCCGGGCAGCTCTAGTGTATCCTACACGAAGCTTTCTTTGCACCATTGAAATGGAGGCCTGCCCCGTATCGAGGACGACTTGAACGGCCTCGTCGAGTAGTTCATCCGTCTCGTCTTCAAGGTCGGTTAAGGCATCGCTCTTGCCGAAGTTCTCGATCTCATCGCGATACTGCGGCGGGGCCTGGGTCTTGAGGTATCCGATGAGCGCCATCATCTCTTCATCGCTGACGAAGGCGCCTTGGATGCGCGTGGGTTTGGCCTGCCCGGCAGGCAGATAGAGCATGTCGCCGCGGCCGATAAGGCGCTCGGCGCCGATCTCATCCAGGATGCACCGGGAGTCCACGCGCGATGACACCTGGAAGGAGATGCGGGCGGGAAAATTGGCCTTGATCACGCCGGTAAGCACGTCCACCGAGGGGCGCTGCGTGGCGATGATAAGGTGGATGCCGACGGCCCGGGCGAGTTGTGCCAGGCGCCCGATGGCGTCCTCGACCTCGGCCCGGGCGAGCATCATCAGGTCGGCCAACTCGTCGATGACACAGACGATATACGGAAGCTTGCGGATGACGCTCACGGATTCGCTGCCGCCCTGCCCCTGAGGCATCTCGATCTCGCCGTTCTCGACACTGGCATTGTAAATCTCGATGTTGCGCACGCGCAGGTGGCTGAACAGGCGGTAGCGCTCGTTCATCTCGACGATGAGCCAGTTGAGGGCGGACGATGCTTTCTTCGGATCCGTCACGACGGGGGTGATCAGGTGCGGGATGTCGTTGAAGATGGAGAGTTCGACCATCTTCGGGTCGATGAGCATCAGTTGCAGTTCGTCGGGCGTCCTGCTGAACAGCAGACTGGCCAGCAGCGCTTTGACGCACACGGTCTTCCCCGCGCCGGTGGCGCCGGCCACGAGAAGATGCGGCATCTCGGCCAAGCCGGTGACAACGGAATCGCCCGCGATGTCCTTGCCAAGCGTGAGAGGCAGGCGGCACGGCGCCCTGCGGAACATCTGCGACTCGATAAGCTCGCGCAGGACCACAGGCTCGCGGTGCTTGTTGGGCACTTCGATGCCGACGCGACCCTTCCCGGGGATAGGCGCGACGACACGCACGCGATGGGCCTTGAGCGCGAGGGCGATGTCATCAGCGAGGGAGTGAAACCGGCTCACCTTGACGCCCGGCGCGGGCTGAATCTCAAAGCGGGTGATGGTGGGCCCTCGCGTGACATCGGTTACGCGGGCCTCGATGCCGAAGGTCTGCAATGTGTCTTCGAGCAGGGCGCTCGTTGCTCGTAGTTGATCCCCCAAATCGGTAATCTGAGGCTTGTTAGGCTTAGTCAACAAGTCTACGCGAGGCCGGGTGTATCGCTTGGGATAGACGTAATCGGCGGGGATTTCATCCACCGGCGTCCGGCGCCGCGGCAATCGCTTGATCTCGGGCTTGGCTGTTTCGGCGGCCGGTTTGGCGCTCACGGGCTCCTCGGCGACGATCTCGAGTTGGCGCTCGTCATCCGGTTCTTCCGCCGTCGCCACCACCTTCGGTGCTTCCGCTTCCGCCGGCGCCTCCGCAGTTGACGCTACCTCGGGCACGGGCGCAAAGGGCGGCTCGGATTCCCGCGAAGCATCCACTTCGGGCCGTATGCGGATCTCGCTGAGATCGCGCGGCTTGTCGGCGTCTCCTTTTAACTTCCCACCGGCAAGGGCGAAAAGACGCCGCCGTGGTTTGGCGGGGACGTCCTCCGACTCAGCCTTCTGCTCGGCCGCCTCGGCCCGGCGCTCTCGGCGCTCCCGCCATCGCTCATAGAGGACTCGTAGCATGTTTGCCCAAGCGATGAGCGTCACGGTTGTGACGGTGCGGAGCTTATCGAGAAAACGAATGAGCAGGAATTCGGTCGCCAGGAGAATGCCCACGGCGGCCAGCGTGATGGTGAACACGTTCGCACCGATAACGCCAAAGGTCGGCGCGATGATGCTTGCGAAGAAGGAGCCGATCATCCCACCGGGGATGTTGCCCGCGTCCGGCGCGGCGAAGTCCACGTGGAGCAGCGCGGCAATGGAGAACACCAGGAGCAAGCTCCCGAGGCACCGCCCGCCGAGGCGATCCAGGGGGCGGTGGCTGATGAGCATCAGGCCCCAGACACACGTGAGGAAGTAGATGACGTGGGCGGCATGCCCCACGAGGATATACAGGAATCCCGCCGTCACGGCCCCGGGCGCTCCAAGCGCGTTGGGCACCTTGGCCAGCTCCTCGAGAGGCCGGCGGATCTGGCCCTGGTGGCCGTCGGTGACGAGGGCGATAAACAGAGCGGCGGTGAGGGCGAGCATAAGCACGCCAAGGATCTCTAGGCGGCGCTCCGGCTGGAGCCTCCCCAGAAAACTCATCTAGCACACCTCCGGCAAAGAGTTCTCCCCTCCCTGAAGCCATTCTACCATGGCGGGGCAAATCACGCAACCAAATATTGTGTAATTGGATAGGCCGAGGTCAAGCAGTGGTGTAAGTGGGTCTCGATGACTCCACAGGTTGGGGAAAATGAGTTGACAGAAAGTCTCCCATCCCTCCCGGCCACAAAATGCTAATTATACTAACTATGCACACACTAGAGTTTCTCTTTATCTCTGGAATCCCCCTTTGAAGGCGGGAGTTCCCGGGGCCTCGCGGCGCATGACGAACTCACCTGCCACCGGGGGCTTGATTTCCCCGGCAGATTTCGTATGCTGTTAGCCATGGCGGGGAAGCTCTACACACCAGTGCGTCTGCCCGGGGTCCACACCCTCCTGCTACGTCTGACACTTGTCATACTCCTATTGTGCGTGACTGTCCTTGGCCTCTATTGGGAAGGCGGCCTAATAGACAAAGAGACGGGGCGTCCGGCGCGCTTCTTGGATTGCGTATACTTCACCTTCGTCACCATCACAACGGTAGGCTACGGCGACATCGTGCCCGTGGGCACGGGGCCGCGCCTGGCGGATGCCTTTTTGCTGACGCCGGTTCGCTTCATCGTGATTTTCATGTTCTTCGGCACCGCCTACCAACTGATCATCAAACGGTTTCAGGAGGATTACCGCATGAAGCGCGCGGTCGATAAGCTGCATGATCATGTAATTGTCTGCGGATACGGGGCGACGGGGCGCGCGGCGATTCAGGAGCTGCTGCTGCAAGGCACGCCGGCGGATCAGATCGTCGTGCTCGCCACGAGCGAAGCATCGTTGAAAGACGCGGCCGACCTCGGCGTCGTGTCGGTGAGTGGCGACGCCGCACACGAGAGTGTGCTGAAGTCCGTGGCGATTGATCGCGTGGCCCACGTGCTCATCTGCCCGGGCCGGGATGACACGGCCGTGCTCATCGCCTTGACGGTGCGCGACCTGAATCCACAGGCCCAGGTGATCGCCATGTGCCACGAGGCCGAGAACGTCAAGCTCCTCGAACGCAGCGGCGCGAACGTCATCATCTCCCCCGCGGCGGCGGGCGGCAACCTCATGGCGGCGGCCACGAGGCAAGCTCACTCCCACCTGGTTGAGACGATGCAGGATATTCTAAGCGTAGGGGGCGCGCTGCAATTGGATGAGCGAGCGGTGCGCCCGGAGGAAATCGGCAAGCGCCCCGGCGAGATCCAAGGCGCCGCCGTAATGCGCGTCTATCGCGATGGCGACTACTTCGACGTGCCCGACTTGCCGATGCTCAAAGAAGGCGACACCATCGTGTTCGTGGCGTCGGGAACGGCATACAACGCCTGACATGCAAGTTGAAACTTGGCTGTGGCGCGTGGTATATTTCCGGCGCTTGGGTAGGCCCCCTATGAGGTCCACCCCCCCGTTGCGGGGGCGTAGCTCAGTTGGTTTAGAGCGCCGGCCTGTCACGCCGGAGGTCGCGAGTTCGAGCCTCGTCGTCCCCGCCATTTAAGTCTTTGTAGGCCAGTGTCTTCCAAAAGAGGGCTCTGGCCTTCTTCTTTGCGGAACTGCCCCGTAAGTCCACCGTAAGTCAGCGATGAGCCCCAATGGGGCTAGATCGCCGTGTCGCGAACAGACTCACTCTGCCGAAGTAGGTTGCTCGGCCGAATGTATTTCTGCCCCAGGTTGAAAGCGATGGTAGAAGACTCCAGACATGGCCTGGAAGAGAGTATCCACATAATACGAATGCACTTAGTCTTATCCAAGCTTTTTCAGGTATGGGCGTAGAGCCTTCTCGAGCTGAACCATCGCATCCGTCATCGCCTCCTGAAGGTCTGGCCATTTCTCTTCATCCCGCCATCCACCGATGCCCACTGTCTTCCTTATCCGGCAGGCACGCCTGCCCTCAAGTGACTCCCACTCAAGCGTGCCTTTGAACTGCTCTTCAATCGCCTGCTTGTGTTGAAGAAGCTCATTCAGAATCTTGGTATTACCTTCACCGCTGTCCTTATCAACATCAATATAGAGCTCGGCCTGTCCGTCGTGCTGCCGTATAGTATAGTTGAACCACAGTCCAGACATCCCCGCCGATGTCCCGACCCAGTTGTATTCACCAGGCGATATATTTGCATGCAGTTTCGTCTTCCCCTTGGCCCTGTCAAGCAAGCCGCTCCAGAATCGTTTGCGGATGGAGTATCGCTCCGCGAGTTCCTTCTTTGTCTTTCCGGCTTCCGCCGCTTCAGCACTGGGTCCTGTAATGAGTGTTAGCAGCGGGGCTGGTGGCGACTCCCCGATCTTGATGGCCTCTACTTTCACGAGGTAAAAGGCGGCTGAACTACTTTCGTTAAGCCAAGCCACGGCCTTCACGTGCTCTGGGCGAGGCTCCGACACAATCCATATAGCAGCCTTCGCCTCCAGCGCTGTCAGATAAGTAATGAGCTTGCCGAGGTGGTCGTGGTTGCTTCTCTCAAGCTGGTTCTCAATAATCACGATGTTACCGGTCTCGTCTTCGGCAACTAGGTCAACGCTGAAAGCACCCGCGTTCTGCTCGCGCTCCACATTTTGCAGCGAAAGATCTAATGCATCGTTCAAGGCATCTATGTTGTTCTCCACCCATGTCGTGAAATCCAAGGCTTCGTGCTTCCACACTTCCCTGAGCCTAATACGCTGAATCTTGCCAATCATGTCTGTGTCCCCCGGCCGTAGTTGTCGTTCACACAGTATAGATCCCCAGAGTAGCATCCTCAATTCCTTGAGTATACACCCGAACCATTGCGGCCGGTGCCAGGAATCCTCTGAATGCCGTGAATCCCCCGGATCCAGCGCGCCAGGCAGTGTGCAAGCAGGCTATCCTCTACCCGGACAACCTGAACGTTTACTGCCAGAGGACCCGCTCCCAGGCGAGTCGTGTTCTTGAACTAGAATGCCGTGCTGGCGCAGGCGCTCTTTGTCGGTGCGGGCGACGGGGATGGGATTGCCGGCGGGATCGATGCCGGCGTAGTACATGGCCGTGGCGACAGTGCCGGGGGTGGGAATGAAGCATTGTACCTGGCGGGGCTTCCATCCACGCTCTTGAAGCCACCGGGCGAGGCGGTGCATGTCTTCGTCGGTGCAGCCGGGAAAGGCGCTGATAAGGTAGGGAATCACGTATTGCTTTTTGTGTGCGCGGCGCGACTCCCGCTCGAAAAGGCAAAGGAACTTCTCGAAGGCCTCGAACGCAGGCTTGCGCATGAGCCGGAGCACGTGAGCGCTCAGGTGTTCCGGCGCAATCGTCAATTGCCCGCCCACGAACTCTCTCACGAGGGCGCCGAGATATGGATCTTCTTCCTCGGCGAGGTCGTAGCGCACGCCACTGGCGACGCGCAGGTGTTTGACGCCTTCCACGGCGCGGAGCGTCCGCAACAGCCGGACTAGCGCTTCGCCGTCCATCTCGAAATGCCGGCATACCTCAGGCGTGAGACAGTCGGGGCGTTTGCATGACGAGGGGTCGGCCGCGCAGCGCGCGCCCCACATGTTAGCCGTGGGGCCGCCCACGTCCGAGATACTCCCGGCCCAGTCGGGATGGCGCGTTAGCGTTCGGACTTCCTCTTCCAGGGACGGAGCGCTTCGCGAGCGGATTCGACGGCCTTGGTGCAGCGCAATGGAGCAGAAGGTGCATCCCCCGGCGCATCCGCGATGCGAGGTAACGCTGAACCGGATCATGCCGGCGGCGGGGATAGGTTTGCTGTAGGACGGGTGAGGCTGCCGGGTGAAGGGCAAGGCGTAGAGCGCGTCCAACTCATCTGCGGCGAGAGGCTCCGCAGGAGGCGTCAACACCAGGTGTCGATTGCCACTCCCCTGCGTGGCCCACTCGACGCCCTGGTGGACTTGGCGCTCAATCGCCAGCGTGGCCTCCATGAGTTTCTTGGCATCACCCAGGATAGCTTCGTGCGACGGCAGCGTGATGACGCCGCTTCGGCCTGGGCCGTGGGGCGAGGCCAACAAGGCGTCGAGCGAAGATACCGCGAATGCGGCGCCCCGGATACCGTGCAGGGCGTCCGGAAGGGGCGTTCCGTCGGGCGGACTCGCCTGGAGACGCCGGGCGACCTCGAGAATGGTCCGCTCGGCCATGCCGTAGACAAGGAGATCGGCCTTGCTGTCGAGCAGCATGGAGCGGCGGAGCTTCTCCGTCCAGAAATCATAGTGCGTAGCGCGGCGGAGCGATGCCTCGATGCCCCCCACGACTACCGGCAGGCCGGGAAAGGCATGGCGCACGAGGCCCGTGTACACGATACCGGCGCGATTGGGCCGCGCACCGGCGCGGCCGCCGGGCGTGTAGGCGTCACCGCGGCGCTTCTTCCGGAACGCCGTGTAATGGGCCAACATGGAGTCCATCGCACCTGCCGTCACACCGGCGAAGAGGCGGGGACGTCCCATACGCTCGATATCCGCCGGCCCGTCCCATCGAGGCTGGGCGACGATGCCGACGCGTAGTCCCTTGGCGCAGAGCCAACGCCCGAGCAGCGCCGCGCCGAAGGAAGGATGATCCACGTAGGCGTCGCCCGTCACGAGCAGAACGTCCAATTCCTCCCAGCCCCGGCGCTCCATCTCCTCGCGCGACATGGGCAGGGCATCCTCGCCAGGCTGCGGCGCGTGGTGCAGGGGCCTTCTCGGCTTCCCGCGCGGCGGCATGCGCCTGCTCTTCGGCCTTGGGCGCATGGACGGGGACTTCTTATCGCCGGCCTGTCCGGCGGAACTGGAGTCGGGATGACGGATCATATCGAAGGCGTTTCCGGAGAAGGCGCGGGGACTTCTCGTCCCGTGCCGCCGACGAGCCTACCGAAGTACTCGGGCACGGAGGACTCGAAGGTAACTTGCTTGCGGCTGAAAGGGTGCTTGAATGAAATCGATTGGGCATGAAGCGCCAGGCGTTTGTGTGCTCGATCCTTGCCGCCATACTTCTTATCGCCGACAATCGGGTGGCCGCTTTCAGAAAGGTGCACGCGTATCTGATGCTTCCTGCCGGTTAACAAGGCGATCTCCAGCAGACTAAACGCCCTCGTCTCTTTCAGGACACTATACTCCGTGTGCGAGAGCTTTCCCTTCTTGGGATCGGGCGTGGAGTACACTACGTGCGCGCGGTTTTCCGTCAGGTAGGTTGAGATAGTCCCTGTCTTGTCTTTGAGCCTGCCATGAACAACCGCGAGATACTTCTTCTCCACGTCCTCCCACTGGTTTTGCAGAGAGGTCTTGGCCGCAGCGGTCTTTGCGAAGACGAGAATCCCGGAGGCCTCTCGATCCAGGCGGTGGACGATGAAAATGCGCTTTCGGGACTTGGCGTAGCCCTTTCGAATGTAATCCGTCAGCCGGTAGTAGGCCGTTCTTGTCTTCTCCTTGTCGGTGCCCATCGTCAAGAGGCCGGGAGCCTTGTCCACCACCAGGATATCCCGATCTTCGTGCAGTATCGTGAGTCCCTGAGGCCGGTGCCTGCCCGCTGAAGTCGCTTTCGTGCGCATAAGGGATTCAACCCATCCTTCGCTGCACGGCCTTCTGCCCGTCCGGCGCGGGCGTGAAGAGATCCTGTTGAGTGAGTCCTAGATCACGAGCCATGTTGAGCGAGTAGTCGAGCAATCCCATCTTTGGATACCGGCCGTTCGTGCCGAAAGCGAACTTGAGCCCCGCGGCCTTAGCCTGCTCTAGGAAAGCGAGCGAGGGCAGCTTGAATCCGGAGCTGATCTCGATGGCGATTCCGTGCTTCAGCGCCGTGTCGACGACTCTGCCCACGCGCTTCTCCGTCCACAGGGCGTCATAGTCGGCGGCAAACGGCTTGGGCAGCCAGGAGACATTGGCCAGGATATCGAGCGGCTCCCGCTCCATGATCTCGACGTACCAATCCACGTATCGATCCATAAACGTCCCGGGATCGCCCGCATCGAAGCCGGGCTCCCACATCTTCTGGCGCTTTCCGCCTTTGCCGGGCCAAGTCATCGTGTCCGACAGCACATAGTCCAACTGCGCCAGGGCCTCGCGCGAGAAACATCCCATCCAGTCCGGCCACTCCGCCTGGATGCCTTTGAACACCGGCTTCCCCTCCAGCATGGCGAGATAGCGCCGGAGTTCCTCGTCATTGCTGAGCACCACCGGATAGTCATTCTCCTTCGTGCCGGCATGCTCGACGATGCCGAACTTGACGTTCCGCTCGCTCGATAACTGAAGCACGTCCTCGATGGTGCTGTTGTCGAGATGCACGTGAAAATCGACTATCACAGGGCCGAAGGGGTGATCCTTAACGGCCTCGGCCGCGCCGGCCGCCGCGGAAAAGAGGCAGGCCATGCCGGGCACGCACGCTCCACTACGAGCCAAGAAATCGCGACGGGAAAACAAGGAAGTCATTGAGTCTTCTCCTAACAGGCAAGTCTGCAAGACGATAGAGGTTCCCTGCATCGAAATCAACACACGCCGCAGCCCAGGTTCTCACTCCTTACATAGGGGCCGCAAACCATGCTTACGGATGCTGCGGCTTTGCCTCTGCCCCCAGCGTCATGCCCGCGAAAAGCGGGCATCCAGAGAGGAACTACCGAGAACGCCTAAGAACGATGGGGCCGCGACGGCTTACGCACCTCGCGGCTCAGAAAGACCGGGCCGCGACTGCTTACGCACCTCGCGGCCTAACTGGATTCCCGCGTACGCGGGAAAGACGGAAATGGTTGCCTTCTACGCGCCGGCTTCAATCTGCTTGGCGGCGGCTTCGAGTATGGCAGGCGTTCGCGCGCGCGTGATTTTGCACTCAGGCGCAATGGCCGGTATCCGGGCCCGAAGGTCCTCTGCCGGAACACCGGCCTCGACGATGAACTGAATCAGCAACTCGTCGAAATGGACGTCGGGAATCGTGGTGAGTCCGTGGAGCGCGTCTCCAAGGGAACGCACATCCTTCGCGTTCAACGCGGCGATGAAGTTCGTCGCCTGTGTAGCGTAGGCCGTGCCCAGGTTCGTAATGCCGGATGCCTCGTCGATGGCATGACAGATGGCGTTGGCATCCTGTTCTCCGAGCGTCCGCGTTGTCTTCGGCGGCGCCGGCGCCGGGCGCGGCTTCGCCATCAGGCGATCGATCTCCCGATACCTTTGCTCAAGGCGTGCCCGCTCGCGGCGCGATTCTTCATCATCCTTGCCGTGGAGTTCCTTGAACCGCCGGCGGATCTCCATCGCCTCATTCCACAGGGCGTCGCCTTCGGCATTCTCCGCCATCACCGCTCCCCTCTACGCTTCAGCGGCAACTCCGCCGCTACCTCCTAACGCACCTCACCTCATGTGCGTCATCCAGCATACGCCACGGCAGTACGCCAGGCAAAGGCGTTGTGGCGTCTCGAATCGCCACGTGTCGCCAGTTTCCCGCACCTTGGCCTTTACGCTCCGCCCGGTTCTCTCTACTGCGCAAGCATGGTGATGTTGTGGACGAGCGTGTCGAGGGCGCGGGCTGCGCGCTTCTCAATCACCATGGGCGTGAGGAAGAGAGGGAATCCTCTTCTTGGACAGGATTAACAAGATTCACAGAATTGAAGAACAGGGACAGACACGTCTGCGCTTCGCTTCGCTTGCGTCAGTCCCCGTTTTTCACCGATCTTGAACGGCTTGTGCCTCTTGTCGGGCGGACTGCCTCGTACCGGCGAGAACGCGTGAGGGATATGGCCTCTCCCCCATCTTCACTCGGTGGTAGTGGCGCTGGTGAAGTGGCGGCGGATGGCGCGCTTGAAGGCGGTGCGCGGGTGGCCGAGTATCAAGGCGCAGCAGGGGGTGTTGCCCTCGGGCACGCCGAGCTTCCGGCACAAGGCCTTGTTGCGCTGCAAGATAGGCGGCGCGCCGCCGATGATGGTGTTGCCCAGGCCCAGCGATTCGGCGGCGAGCATGGCGTAGGTGCAGGCGATGGCGGCGTCCACGGGATCGGCGTAGGGCGAATGGTGGAGAATGATCACCGCGGGCGCATCATAGAAGAGGAGGTCGCGGCCTTCGCGCCGGCCGTTGACGTAGGTTTCCGCGAGGGGCCGGAGGAAATGCCTGAACTGATCGTAGGTGGAGCGGCCGATGAATGGGCGCATCAGGGCGAGCATCCACGGCCTGAACATCTTGAGGAATCCCTCGTAGCCTTTGATGAGTTCGGCGGCCAGCTCCTGCACCTTCTCGCGGCCCCGGATGATGACGCAGCCGATGTCCCACGGCGGTATGCCCATCGGGGCGGATGCGGCCATCGCGACGACGCGCTCGAGCAACTCGG
Organism: Candidatus Hydrogenedentota bacterium; assembly: GCA_963674865.2. Lineage (GTDB taxonomy): Bacteria > Hydrogenedentota > Hydrogenedentia > Hydrogenedentales > SLHB01. Next base: position 113,183 of record CAXXYE010000007.1, on the reverse strand, counting down.
GCGCCACCTCTTCATCGGTGAAATGGCGGACGCTGCGGCGGGCCGTCATCAGCGCGGCGAGGGCGTCCGCGGACGCCCTTTCTTCACGCGGCGGAAGGGGCAATAAGTCATCGGCCGACAGGCCGCGCCCCGTGACGGTAATGCTCCCCTCCGGGCACGTCATCATGCAGTGGCCGCAGGCGATGCAGCCGAAGGGCGTGTCATCACGCACGCGGATGCGCCCGTCCTCCAAGGCCAGTACTTCGGCCGGGCATATGGCGGCGCACTGGCCGCATCGCGTGCAGGTGCTTTCATCAACGGCGACAACGCCGCCTTCGCGGTAGAGGCTGTGCATCACGGCCATAGCATCACTCCTTCGGCGCTCGACTCGAGACTCTGAATGCAGGGCGCCTCAGAAAAGAATACGCCACCCGCCGCGAGGGTTGCACACCGGCAGGCATCACGGGACGACTTCGGTGTGGCGCCTGAGAAGCGCGTCGGCTTCCTCCTTGCAGCGCTGCGGCGAAGTAATCATGACTCTGCGAAAGAAGAAGGACTTGCTGGTGGTGTAGATGAGGAGGGTGAAATGCGAGTGCCACGTGCAGCAGCGGATGTCTTCCCACCTGATGAGCCGGCGATATGTCCAAATGCCGCGTTCGCATATCTGAAGGCGCCCGAGGCCGGAGGCGATCATCCACAGGGCAAACGCAAGGAAGTACACAGCGAGCAGACTCGTACATATTAGAATCAGCGAGGGAGATGGCAGGGATTCGGCGTGCTCTTCGGCGGCGGCCCTCAGGGAACGCCACATGGGGAGTGCGAGGCATATCAGGGCCGCGTCGCCCAGGAGCAGCAGCACGCCGACGAAGAGATCGGTGAAAGCGGACGGATTCGCGCCGCAATCGAGCAGCACAGCGCCCCCCTTCCGCTCACCGCGGAGCTTCTGGTATGCGTAGCCGGCGAGCAGGCCGGCTGTGGGCAATCCCAGGAGCATGGGGAAGGTGAGTAGCCTGGACAAACCGAGCATGCGCGAGATCGCCATGGCAAGAAGCGGCCCAAGCACGGCAATCAGAACGCCGACTACCGCCAAGCTTCGCCTCCCCGAGTCCGAGCCCACCGAACCTACCTCCTTGAAATACCCCGAGTCTGCCTATTCTCTTCCACGGCCGTAGTAGTCATCAAGTCGCCCTGCGCGCGAAAGTCGCAGCGGCCCGGCGCCCGCTCCGTCGGCATGGCCCACAACCGCAAGGCAGTATGGTATGCTCTCGGCGTGAATACGGCGGCGGAAGGTGCAGCGGAGGCGGCATGCGGGAGTTGACGCGACGGGAGATGCTCGGCCGGTTGGGTGGATTGGCCTGCGCGGGATTCACACTGAAGTATGTGCGGCGCGCGCCCACTCGGGCCGCCAAGGCGGACGCCGCAACACCCAACATCATTCTTATCGTCACCGATGATCTCGGCTATGGCGATTTGGGCTGCTATGGCCAGGAATGCATCGAGACGCCCGCTCTCGATCGCATGGCGGCGGAGGGGCTCCGATTCACGCAATTCTACGCGGGGAGTTCGGTGTGCGCGCCATCGCGCGCAGCCTTGCTGACGGGAAACCGCTCCGTCGGGGGCCGCATGCAGCAATATCCGGGCGGGGCGCTGGCGCCCGGTGAGGCCACGATCGCGAGTATCCTCCGCGAACGCGGCTACGCCACCTCGGGAGTGGGCAAATGGGGCGTGGGCGATCTGCGCTCCCACGGAATTCCCACGCTGCACGGATTCGATCACTGGTTCGGCTATCTCGGCGCCTTCCACGCGCAGAACTACTATCCCGGCTTGCTTTTTCGGGACAGGTTCTTCGTGCCCGTTCGAGGGAATTTCCTGCGGCGGCGAAAGACGGCCTACTCGCACGATCTCTTCACGAAGGAAGCGCTGGCGCAGGTGAATGCGTCGCATGAGCAGCCGTTCTTCATGTATCTGGCCTACACCATCCCGCATGCCGATACGCTGGGGCCATTGTGGGGCCGCAGGCCGCTGCCCGTCCCGAGCGATGCGCCTTACACGGCGGAGTCGTGGCCACAGGTTCAGAAGAACTACGCCGCCATGGTAAGCCGCCTCGACCGCGATGTGGGACGGCTGCTCGACGCGCTGGATGAGCAGGGGCTTGCCGAGAACACGCTGGTGCTGTTCACCAGCGATAACGGCCCACACCGTGAAGGCGGCGTCGCCCCAAGCTTCTTCGACAGCGCGGGAGGGCTGCGAGGGATGAAATGGACGCTGTATGAAGGCGGGATACGCGTGCCTATGCTCGCCTGGTGGCCGGGCATGATCACGCCGGGACGCGTGTCGAACCACGTCTGCGCGGCGTGGGACGTATTCCCCACGCTGGCGGAACTTACCGGGGCCGCCGGCGCGAACGACGTGGACGGCCTGTCCCTCCTGCCCGAGCTGGTGGGCGCGGAGCGGGCCGGGCGTGCACAGGAAGAGCACACCGACCTCTACTGGGAGTTGCAGACACTTGAGCTGAGCCAGGCCATTCGCGTGGGCTCATGGAAGGCCGTGCGGCCAAGTCCACGGGACGCCACTCAGCTCTACGACCTCGAGAGCGATCCTCGGGAATCGGAGAACATCGCGGGCCAATTCCCCGAAGTCGTGGCGGATCTCGAGCGGCTCATGTCCGAGCGGCGCGCCCAAGGCTGTCCACGCTGAACGGGGCCGCCCTGGCACCGCACAGGCGATCTATAACCTAGTTGTTGTCGGGCAGGTACGCGCCGTGCTCCTTCAACTTCGCCCGAAGCGCATCCGTATCCACGCTGTGGACATCCTTGTCGCCTTCGGCGGCCATGGCGGCGGCAGTCCCGGCCGCCTCGCCGGTGTTAAGACAGCAGGCCATGATGCGCGTGCTTCCGTTGGCGGGGCGATCCGTCGAGATGCACCGGCCGGAAACGAGCACATTGCGCAATCCTTTGGGCGTCAGGCAGCGATAAGGTACGCCCATGCTCTCCCCCGGCCCGTAATTCTCCGTGCCTTCACTGATGACTTTGCGAACCTCGTCTATGCTCATCTTTGTGAATCCGAGTGCCAGTTTGCGGCCGCCGTGCACGTCGATGCCGTAGGCGTTGCGGCATATCTCGTCGGGGAAGCTGCGCCGGGCCCGGTAGTCGTCCGCACAAAGCACATAGTCGCCCATGATGCGCCGCGTCTCGCGGATGCCCATGAGGGCGCCCGTGGCCACGAGGAAGGAATTGGCGAAGGCGGGCAGGAACTCCGCAAAGGCGTTGCGGTACTCAGCGGCCATCTTCCGCCCCAGCTTCAGGGCCTTGGACAGGTTCGCTGGATCGGTATTATCCACCTCGTATACGTGCCCGGTGTTGAAGCTGATGGTGCCGGGGCCGATGGGCATGCTGCACGAATGGAATTCCTTGATGTTGGGATACTTATCAGAGCGAATGGCCTTGTGGATCGGGCTGTCCGGATCGAAGAAATGGACGCGCGGGCCGTTTTTCAAGGCGTACTCGTCCACGTTGGTGATGGCGAAGCAGTGCGTGCCGGGCTGCATGTCGCCGTTTTCATCGCCCTTCTCGAAGGGCGCCCCGGCCCAAGTCGCGAGATCGCCATCACCGGTGCCGTCGACATAGACGAGGGCCTTGTAGGCAACCAGGCCGCGTTTATTGGCCACGATCACCGCGGATACCACGTCGTCGGCGTCCTTCTCGACGGCGCATAGCTGCGTCTGGAAGAGGACTTCGGCGCCGGCCTCCGTCGTGAGATCGTCGTAGATGCGCTTGAGGAGTTCCGGATCGATCGCGGGTGAGGCAAGCGGATTCGCTTCGAGAGCCTTGCGCAGATGCGGCATACCGTCGCGGCACGCATGGAGGATACGCTCTGCCAGTCCGCGGGCGATGATCTTCTCGCGATCATGATAGCCGCAGAACCACGGCACCAAGCCCAAGGTGCCCATACCGCCGAGCGCGCCAGTCGCCTCGATCAGCAGCGTGCGCGCGCCTTCGCGCGCGGCCGCCGTCGCCGCCGTCGCCCCCGCCGGGCCTCCGCCAACGACAATGACGTCCCACGAATCATCGAGAGGGATCTTCCGCTCGCCAAACACGTAATCGCTCATCTCGCATCTCCCATGTGCTAAACAACAACAAACTCAGAGCAAGACAGCCATTTCACTCGCCATATCACATAAAGCTCGGGCAAGAGCTCAGGGAATCTGCACCTCATAGACGCGCCGTTCGACGCCCTCGCGGCGCGCGTCGGACGGTGGCGGCCACGAAGCGCGGTACTCGTCCTGGTAGAGGCCGATCTTGTCGAACGGAATCCGCTCGAAGCCTAGTGCGAGCGCCGGCGAACCCTTCCGAAGCCGATAGTCATCGGCTTCGGCGTCAACGAATCCGGGATCGCCCACAATGGTCTTTGCGTCGAACCCTTTGGCCCGCCATTCCTCCCACGAGATCGTGCCGCCGCCCTTCCGCTCGTACACCGTGTAGCGGACGCGCAGCGGCAGGCCAAAATGGTGAATGACGTTCTCGTCGATGACGGTGGTGTCCGGATCGAACTGATCGAAGTCGTAGACGACAGCCGCGCCCTCGGAGCGCCGCGTCGAACTGAGGCCGCGGAAATCATCGTAGGAGTAAGAGACTATGTTTCTAACGAACCGGTTGTGCTCGGGCTTACGCGGATCGTCGCCCATGGTCAACAACTCCGGATAGCGCTCGCTATACGGCGGCTCGCGGTAGTTCATGGCTTCGAGCCGCTCGAACATCACATCCCAGCAGTAGGAGTCCCAGCGATCATCGATGTGCAAGGCCGGCACGCAGTCGACGAACACGTTGTTCTCGACCACGTTGTCCCGCCCGCCGCCGATCATTACGCCGCACAGCGGCACGCGGTAGAAGATGTTGCCGAAGAGCGTCGTGCCGCTCGAGCAGTCGTCGAGATACACGCCCCACGCCTGGTGGGGCGTCTCATACGTGTAACGCCCCTCGGCGTTGGGCCTGAGGTGGGACAGGCCGAAGCCATAGATGTCGTGGAAAGCGTTGAACCGAAGTACATTCCCGCGCTGCGTCCAGTCCCGGCCCATGTAGAAGCCGCCGTTGTCCGCGCCCTCCATGCAAACATGGTGGATCTCATTGAACTCGAGTACGTGCTCGTTGCCGCCCAGCAGGATGCCGATGTGAGGCGCGTCGTGGATCAGGTTGTGCGCCACGCGATTGCCGACGCCAGACACATTGACGCCCGTTTGGTACGTCTGGTAAAGCTGGCCGAAGTCGTGAATGTGGTTGTTCACCGCTTCGTGTCCCGCGGCGGTGAGCGTCTTCCGATCCCCCCCGGACAGCACAATGCCGCCGCGTCCCGTCCCGTACACGTCATTGCCCACGACGCGGTTCTCTCGGCCCTCGCGGACGGCAATCCCGAATCCGCCCGTGTTCCGGATGGTGTTCGCGGCGATGAGGCAGCGCTCGGAGTCCGTCACCTGCACGGCGTCGCCGTTAACACCCTCGATGATGAATCCGCGCAGGACAAACTCCTGCACGCCCGACAGCATCACGGCGCTATCGAGTATCGGCAGTGTCACATCCCCAGGCGCCAACGGGCAGGGGGGCCAGAAATAGAGCACGCCCGCGCCGCGATCAAAATACCATTCGCCGGGCGCGTCCAGCTCCTCGAGCAGGTTCTGAAAGAAGTAGCGGCGGCCGGGCTCGATGGTGTAGGGCAGCTCTTTCTTCAGCGTCACAATCCGGCGTTCGACGTCCGCTGAGGCAACCTCCTCGATAGTCTGCCACCAGTTGTAATTCGGCCAGATGGAAACCTGGCAGCCGGCCATCCTCCTCCATTGGCGGGGGCGGTCGCCGTAATAGAAGAAAGCGCGCTTGGGATCATCCTCAACTTGGGAGGCCACGTAGGCCCATGTCCCTCCCGGAAGGCCCTGGGCGTTCTTGTTGGGCCAGCGCGCCAGAGGTTGGCGTTCGCCGCGGCAGAACAACTGGGTGAACGCCTGGCCCGAAGCCAAGGAAGACGTCTCGCAGCGCAGGATTTCTCCCTCATGAGGAACGAAGTCAGTGGCGGAGACGCCGCCCACGAGTCTAGCCCGTTCACCTGGATAGGCCCGGTATATCGTCGGCCGCCCTGGCGCGCCGCTGTCCTCCGGGCCGAATAGGAGAGGCTCCGTGAGATAGTACGTGCCTTCGCGCACGAGCACGCTCACTCCTTCGTCGCGCGTTGTCGATGCCTTGAGGGCGCGCGCCCGGGCTTGTGCTCGCTGCAAGGAGGCCACGGGGCCGTCCGTGCCGTCCTCGTTCGGCGCCGCGAGCGCGCCCGTCCAGGCGTCATTGCCCTCGGGCGACACGTACAAGGTGGCCATAGCACCCTCCCCGCCGCGGGTGACACACCCGCCGGCAACCAGCGATAGACATAGGCCCACCATGGCCAACGTGGCTAGCCCCTTCATCCTCACCTCCCATACGGCTCCTGTCGGCATGGACATTCGCCATCGTTTGTGGACTCGTCCGCACGCCTTGGATTATAGGCAGGCCGGTGAGCCCATTGCCACGCCTTTGTCGCTGCGAGGCAAGTGAGGATACAATAGCCCCTCGGCTGCTCCGCTTGAGGAAACTCGTCCGCGTGAAAACAAAAAGCAAACGCCTGCTCCTCGTCCTTTCCTCGGCCGCACTTGTCGTGCCGGCCGTTGTCGTGCTTGCCAAAGCGCATTGCGACGCCCACTACTATGATGGCTACGATGTGGCCGCCCCGCTGAACATCGCTCTGCGACAGAGCCTGGAGCACCCCGGCTACACGCGCACAGACTTCACCTTCGATGGGTTGCCTGGCCGCCCCGTCCCTGCCGCGCTTGCCTTGCCCGAAACGTCGGCGCCCCCTTGGCCGTGCATCCTATTCCTACACGGCATCGGCCAGGACAAGGAGTTCTTGGACGAAATCGCACCGCCTTTTGTTGCGGCCGGATTCGCCGTGGCCACCTTCGATCAGTTTATGCGAGGTGAGCGCCGCCTCAAAGAGGCCAACGTGCTCGAGGAGGTACTCGCCTTCCGGCATAGGGCCGCTTTCACCGTCATCGAGTCGAGGCGGCTCATCGACTACTTGGCAACGCGGGCGGATATTGATATGCGAAGGATCTACATCTGCGGAGCAAGCTACGGCGCCATAACCGGGTGCAATGTTGCAGCTTTCGACAAACGCGTCGCAGCGGCGGCCATCACCTACGGCGGCGGTGATTTGCCACGCTTGCTTGCCAGCGAGGAAGCAGCCAAATTGCTGGCCTTCTGGCTCCGGCCGGCCGTATACGCAGCGGCATGGTTTCTGGCGCCCGCGGATCCGGTGAAGCACGTCGCCGATATCGCCCCCCGGCCCGTGCTGTTCCAGAACGGCCGGCACGACGCGCTTATTCCGCCCGCCGCCGCCCAAGCCTTATTCGACGCGGCCGGGGAGCCCAAGGCAATGACTTGGTATGACTCCAATCACATTGGGCTTGATCGGGAGCACACGGAGCGCGTTGTGAACGACGCAATCGCATGGCTTCTGCAACAGGATAGGTTGATTCTGTCGAATAGCATCGACGCGGAGCAGCAAGAGGGCACGGAGGAATAGAAGAAGCCGAGTTGATGTTTGAGGTAAAAAATATGCTTACAGAAAAAAGGGGGTGGAGATGCCGGGAGGGGGCGCCCGGCATCTCCGGTGAGGTGCGTCACTCCAACGTTGCGTCAGAGATCCGCAGAGGACTAAACATCCTCTTCTTCGGGGGAAGAATCTAAACCGTCAGTTTCCGCCGTAGAAGCAACACGCCAGCCAAGAGGGCCAGCACTGCCGCCAGTGCCCACTTCCCCTTGCCGCCTTGATGCGGCTCGCCGGGACGCGGCGGCTTCGTTCCAACTGCGGAATGCGGCTCATTATCTCTTTCAACTGTATAGGCGTTCGGCCCAATCGCCGTTGGCCTCTCAAGAGACTCCTCGGCAGGGGCGTCATCTTCATCCTGTGATACTTCCGGCTTCGTGGAACTCGCCTCGTCCTCGGCGCCGCTCTCGTCGGCCGTAGTCTCATCCGCCGACGTACCGGCATTTGAGGCGGGCATCTTCGCGAGCATGCGGCCGGCCTCTTTCATGGCCTTGGCGATGCGCTCCAGGCGCTTTCCGCTATCCACTGCGTCCGAACCGGACTCGCCGGCATCCGGGCCTTGCACGGGTGTCCCCTCTGACACGCCAGTAGCGCCTGTCGACGACTCGACGGATTGCTGCGCCGCGTCCTGTCCGGCATCGACGCCGCTTTCGTCTTCGTCTGAGGACGACTCATCGTCTTCGTCCTCGTCTTCAGCCTCGCTGTCGCCCTCGTCCGCGTCGGAGTTCCCGATCTGCACGCTCTCCTTACTGCCTTGGGAAGCGAGCCTCGTGCCCTCCTCCGAGGCAAGCGTGGTGCGAGTGACGGAAAGCTCCGTGGCGCCGGCTGTTTCGTTGAGCACTTCCATCTTGATGCGGACGACTTCGCCGCCGTCCAACGTCGTCTGATTCATGCCCATCATGAGAACAGCAAGCTCACCCGCCGACACGACTCGTGTCTGCACTACCTTGCCTGCCGATGCCGCGGCAGCGCCTGCCGTTGCAGACACGGGCCGGAGCACTTCCGGATCGTAGTTGAGTCGAAAATCCAAGGAGGCGACTCCCTGGCCCTCCAACGTCACAGGAACCGTGAACTGCGTAGTTTCAACTGTCGGGACGTTAGCAATGCGTAAAATTCCCCCTACCTGAGGACTTACCCCTACTAACATCCATGCCGATATAAGACTGCAAGCTACGCGACTCATGCGCGTTCACCGCGGAAGATTCCCCATAAGGAACCTTCTCTGTTGAGTTTACCCAAACTATAGCTCAAACGCAACACCTTTTTCGCGGGATGACGTTCTTTTTTTCGCCCGCCGTAATCCATTGATCTAACAGGTCTTCCGAGATAAATCCGCTGGAGAAACATCCTACCAAACGGTATTTATCATTTTACACACTTATGTCGATAGGCAATAATATGTAATATGGATTACAAATAAGCCCTGTGTGCATTAGTCTTACCTGATATCTCGCCACCACAAGAAGGACATAGGCCCGGTGCATCCCTTAGAAGATCGGCGCCCTGAAGCGGCATTGGACCTCGCGACAATTAGTGGCGCACGTCGCCTAGAGTCTCGATTCTCTTGGTTGACGTTCTCTCGGCATATCCCCCAGAAGCATGGTGACAAACGCGCGATGATGTCCAAGGGCGTAGCAGCGGAACATCAACATGGAGAGATAGAACCAGCATGTCAGTTTTCCGGCGCCGGCCAGATAGACGAATCTACGCAGCCGCGGGTCGGCGATGTCGCCAACGGCGAACAACACGTCCACAACACCGGGCAGGAAGGCCACAAGAGCGATTACGCCGGCCTGGAGCGCTCGGGCTTCGGCTCCTGATTCCTCGCAGCCGAGAAGACGGCACTGCCGCAAGACGAAGAGGGCCACATAGATGGCAAGGGCGACGCTGATCATCATCGGGTGGTTGACAAGGGCTCTCTGGGTGGGCACGGCCGCTATATCGCGGAAAAGATAGAACACTTTGTCCGGCACCAAACCGACACCGAGACAAAGCGCCCACAGCATCAAGTTGGGCCACCCCCAAGCATTGCGATCATTGTCCAAACGGTTCATTCAGGGCCTCCGGGCAAAGCCGAACGTATGTCTCACGCTTGGACACTCAGCCCATAAGAGCGGGGTCCCCTGACAGGGACATCATAGGATCGGGCGCACTCATTGGAGCAGAGCCACGGAAAAGAAGTCAAGCGCTGCCCGGCGACGAGAGCTGTACGCTGCGCCCCTCAGGCAGGCAACGACCAGGGCTCCCGGTACTTACGCGTTAGGAGCGCGTTGGCTTCCTTGTCGTCCAGAAACGTCTCCGTGGCGGCATCGAAACGCAGTTCGCGGTTCAACGTAACGCTGATGTTGCCAAGATGGCACAGGGCGGCACTCACGTGCCCATCCTGCATGCTTGCTACCGGTTCGGCATCACCGCGCACGCAATCGGCAAAATGCCGGGCGTGGGCCTTGTCGAGTTCCGTCTCCGAATGGCGCTGGGGCTCCCCCTCCTTCGGATAGAAGGTCCACCCGTCGCGCGTGATAATGAGCGCTCCTTTTTCGCCGTCGAACTCCGCGCCAAACTTCTCGCCGTTGAGAGGGAAGCGCGTCCAAATGCGCTGCTCCCAGAGCACCGTCAATTCAGGATACTGGTAAACGACGGTTTGCGTGTCCGGCCACTCTTTGGCGTCTTTGCAGACGAACACGCCGCCATGCCCGGCCACGCTGGACGGATAGCCGAGGTCCAGGAACCAGCGCACGATATCGAGCCAGTGGGCGCCCCAGTTGCCCATCTCGCCAGTGCCGTAGTCTCTGAAAAACCGCCAATTGTAGTGGACGCGCGTCTCGTTGTACGGACGCGCCGCCGCGGGCCCCAGCCACATATCGTAGTCCAACGTGGCCGGCGGTGCCGTGTCAGGCTTGGCGGCCAGGAACTTCCGCTCACTCGTGATCCAGGCGCGGCAGAAGGCCACCTTGCCAAGCCCCCCGCCTTGGATGAACTCCCTGGCCTCCCGGAAGTGGGCGCCGCTTCGCTGCTGCGTGCCGACGAGGACGCTCAACCGGGGATGTTTCGCCTGGGCGGCCATCATGGCCTTGCCGTCGGCCACGTCATAGGAGGCCGGCTTCTCGAGAAACACGTGTTTGCCGGCATCCAAGGCCATAATAGTCATTAGCGCGTGCCAGTGGTCGGGCGTGGCGTTGACGATGGCATCTATGCCGGGATCGTCGAGGACCCGCCGGAAATCCTGCTCCTGGGCCGGGGCGTTGGGCAAGTCGCCTTTGATTTTAGACAGGGCGCGGTCGAACATGGCCGTGTCGCAATCGCAAAGGGTGGCGATGTCGAATTGCCCCGTGGCCAGGAAGGCGGAGGCGATCTCGTGGCCCCGGTTGCGACAACCGACGATGGCCACTCGGATACGATCGTTCGCCGACGCCTCTTGCCCTTCAACAAGTGAGGACGCGGCGAGCACTCCGGAAGTCTTGAGAAACGTGCGGCGGGAAGGCGATGGCATAGCATGACTCCTCTTGACGACTACCAAAGCTAGGACAACGCATTGTAGCCGTTTTCGCACTCACTTCCGAATCGGTATCTGCTTCCCTTGAACCGGCGCGGCCTTCTGGCCGAAGCGGCGCTACAGGAGAAGCCCTCGGAAACGAAGGGGGCCCCTCGCGCTGGGCGACGAACAGGACGCCTACGAACACGCAGCCGGCAAGGCGCCCTCAAGCGCCTTGCCGGCTGTGTATCTGTCGAGGTGGTGATGCGGCTATTCCGCGACGCTCCTCGCGCGCGGAGCGTCCTGCCTGAGCGATTTGGCGCTGGAGGTGTAGGCCTGGACGCGCTCGAGCCAGGAAGTTGTGAGGCGGAGTTCGCGGGTGTTACGTGCGCTCTGCGCGGGCGTTACGCTCAGTTCCGTCTCGGCCTGGGCCAGCAGGGGCCGGTACATACTACCCAGATCGTCGTCTTGCTTCGCGCCAAGAGGCTGTCGAATGGCCGGGAGACGCCTATCCAAGGGGCGGCGCGGCCGCGGGGCGGCCTTCAAATCGGCGGGATCGGTGCCGTATTCGTAGAGGTAGACGGGGCCGTATTCGCCCGTGCCGACGTCGACCTCCTCGAAGTAGAGGTCCGTACCTGACTCGTAGTCATAAAGCGCGTCTTCCCAATCAAAGGAAAGGCCCATCTCGTAATCGTTGGCGCCGAACACGCGTCCCTCGGAAAAGCCGTCCGCGTATCCGTCGGACCACCCGCCGTCGAGGTACTCGGTGTGCTCGTCCGTGTCCAGGAACTCCAGGTAGTCGGGCCAGAAGGCGTTATCGTAACCTTCGCTGAAGCCGATGATGAAGGCATAGCGATAGCACACGAAGTAGCCGTCATTGTAGGCCCACCAGACGCCGTCCCAATAGCCGGCGTCGTAGGTATCGGCGTCAATGTAGGGAATCGTGCTGCCCTGGTAGTAGATGGGCCCAAAGTCGACCGTGTCGTAGCTGTCGTCGTAGCCGTCCCAATACCAGTCGTCCTCGGCAAAACCGACGTCGAATCCGAGATCATATTCGCTGTCGGACACGCTCCAGTCCCAGTCCTCGGGACAGCCCACGGCGAGGAGCGCTACCACCGCAATGCCCAGCAGCTTGCCGCCTTGCGCGAATCGTTTCCTTGCGTTCATGATACGCCCTCCTCACGGTTAGCGTTGTATCCGGCTGCTCGATGAACGGGCCGAAGAGGAACGCGTAACACTCGTCGACGAACGGTACGACGGTGACGCGGAACGTGTGGATATCGATGGGGCCGAGGCGCTCGTGGACCTCGGCGAGGAGTTTGTGGACCTCGTCGACATCGATGTCACGGAGCGGCTGGAAGCGGAGGTCCTGGATGGCGCGGGTGGGCTGGCAGAGCGGGTGACCACGGAACGGCTACTTGCCGATACGCTCGGCGATGCACTGAATGAACGCGATGACTGAGGCGCAACATAGGACGAGGTGCTGCTACGAGTACGCGAGCTGCTGCTGGAGCGTGAACTACTCGATGACTGCGTCCTCGTCGGCGTCGAACGCGTTGAAGAAGATGACCTGGCCGGCGTACGTGTAGTGGAGCTGCGCGGCGACGGCGTTGGGGCCGAATACGTCCGGGGGGTGGTGCTCGTGGTGGTGCTCCTGGACGAACTTGTTGAGGACCTATCCGGCGTACGAGCAACGCTCCGGGACCGCGAAGGCGATGGTGGAATCGTAGGGGTGCGGGATGGAGTGTCGTCACTCCGATACGTCCTCGGCGAGACTGTCCGTTCCGAAGAGGTCTCGTCGCTCACGGACGGCGACGCGGCACGGGCGCGCACTTCCCGGCGATCGCTCTCCGTCACCGTACGGGCGTCTGAGCCACTGCGGACGGCACGGCTGCGGGCGGACGCTGAAGCCGAGGTGCTTCGACGGCTCGCCATTGCCGCGGCGTCGGCATGCGCGGTCGTGGCGGCGGGAATGTTCAAGGTCACGGCCCGGACACGGGCATTCCTCACCGTGCTGCTCATGGAAGTGCGCACTTGGCGAGCGCCCGTATCGCGGTTGGCAAAGCTCCGGGGCGTGCCTTCCCGTGCCTCAAGGGCAGCCACACGATCATGGGCGCGAGGACTGGATAGGTGGACCGTGTCGGGCCCTCGGATTACACGGCGCGGCGAGTAATCACGGGCATTTCTCTCACGGTACGGGCGCGGCAAGCGTGCGCGCGGCACGTTGGACGCCCAGATGTTCCAGACGGTGATACCGTCGATATTGCCATAGCTTACGACAGTGGGCGAGCACGCGTAGACGGCGGTCGGCCCCAGCAAGAGCGCGTCGGCCGGGCAATAGGTGCTTGCCCCGACGTAGCAGCGAATTCCGTCGACGGTGTAGTAGGCGGTTCCAAGAACAACGGGATTGTCCCATGGATCGAGGGGACACCAGACGAAATTCGGCCCGTACCGGACCGTCATGGCCCACGCCGGCCCCCAAGTGTCGCGGTAGGTCCATATCCAGCCGTACTGAGTATGGTGGCGCCAACGGCCGTAGTGGCCAGTCACGTACGAGAAGGGATAATCCCCGACCCAGACGTAGCCGACGCCGGCCATGTAACTCCAGTGCCCATTCCGGTAGGGAACGAATTCGGTAACATACGTCGGCCGCCAGTAGCGGACGCTATCCACGTACACCCAATCGCCATAGGTGGCCAGGTCGGATACGCCGATAGGCGGTGACTCAGCAGGAATGTCCGCCGAGTCGTGACCAACAGCCAACAGCCTAGCCCGCTCACGATTCCATGTGTCAAAGGGGTCTTCCAAGGTTCGGTCAAATGCCTTCGGCGCAGAGGGAAGATAGCCCGCATCAACGTAGCAGCGCTGGCCCGTGGTGAGGAGAAGTCTGCCACCGTGGTCCGTCCGCACCGTCACGCGGCCCCAGCGCACCGAGATGGTCGTAGCCCCTTGCTCCGTCGCGTCGACGCGCACCTGCGTGTCCTGCTGGATCTCCATCGTACACGCCAGCGTGTCGAACACCACGTCGCCTGTGCTGCGGCTCAGCCGCTGCACGTAGAAGGCCCCCGTCCACCCGCGGATAAGCGCGCTGGGCGGCAGGGAAGCGACCTCCGCCTTGGCTCCGTCGGCCATTCGCAGGAAGGTCCCTCCGGACATCTCGAGTTCCAACTGACTGCCCTGATCGACCCAGAGCGTATCGCCGGGAAGGACGAGGGTGTTCATGGTCACGTAACTCCAGTCGTCATCGGAAGTTCCCCTGACCATGCCGCCTCCGGCGTCAAAGCTTATCCGGGCGTGCAGCATTTCCTGCGCAAAGGCAGGATGGGTTGTAAACCCTACCACAGCAATGACTAACGCCCAAGTGAAGGTCAGTTTATTGCGCCTCATGATTTCGACCTCCTTACGTTCCAATTTCGCCGATGAAATGGACGATTTCCAGTGAAGTCCATTCAATGTGATGAGGCATCCTCGCGTTTAGGCAGCGGAGGGCAAGGCAAGGCAGGATAAGGAAGCTTGTGGAGGAGTCGGCAGCACCTTGGAAAAGGACACGTGTTCGCACCGGGGGGCAGTGCTCGAAACCTGCTCCCCTGCTTGCCCCGGCATTTCTTCACATATCCAGGAGTAGCGCAGGAATTCCCGACGGAAGGAGACTCAGCCTACTCTTCCTCGCCGGAAGGCGCCTGGGCGTCCGGCAGGTCTTCAGAATCCTCGGCGACCTGGTCCTGCTTCTCCTCGGGGACGGCGCGGGCAACGGCGCTGACTTCAGCGCCCTCGGTGGGAGTCATGATCTTGACGCCCTGTGTGTTGCGGCCGATGGTGCGGATGTCTTTCACGGCGGTGCGGATAACGATGCCGTCGGTGCTGATAACGACGATCTCGTCGCGGTCGTCGACGGTGAGCATGCCGACTACGGAGCCGTTGCGCTCGGTGGTCTTGATGTTGATGATGCCGCGGCCGCCCCGGTGCTGTAGCCGGTACTCGCCCACTTTGGTGCGCTTCCCGAAGCCGTTCTCGGTAACACTCAGAACCGTCATCTCGTCACCGGCGATGGAGGTGCCTATGACGTAGTCGCCTTCTTCGAGCCGGATGCCAATGACGCCGCGGGCCGTGCGGCCCATGGCGCGGACGTCCTTCTCCGGGAAGCGAATGGACATGCCGTCCTTGGTGGCGATAAGGATGTTGTCTTCACCGGAAGTGATCTGGACTTCGATAAGCTCGTCGCCTTGATCGAGATCGAGGGCGATGATCCCGGCCGCGCGCGGATTGCTGAAGGCCTTCAAGGCGGTCTTCTTGACGATTCCTTGGCGCGTCACCATAAAGATCATCTTGCCTTCTTCGGCGAGGTCGCGCACGGGCAGACAGGCGGTGACGCGCTCCTCACCGCTCAGGTTGAGCACGTTGACAATGGCCCGCCCGCGCGCGGTCCGGCTGGTCTTGGGCAACTCGTGGATCTTACGCCAGTACACCCGCCCCAGATTGGTGAAGAAGAGCATGTAGTCGTGCGTGGAGGCGATAAAGAGGTCGGATACGAAGTCCTCTTCCTTTGTCTCCATGCCGGCCACGCCGCGGCCGCCCCGGCGCTGCTTGCGGTACGTGCTGACGGGCACTCGCTTGATATAGCCTTGATTCGAGACGGTGACCACCATGGGCTCGTCGGCGATCAAGTCCTCGACGCTGAACTCAGAGCGTTGCGACAAGATATGTGTCCGGCGCGCGTCGCCGTATTTTTCCTTGATATGGAGGATTTCCTTGCGCACTTCGTCAAGAATGGTCTGTTCGCTCGAAAGGATCTGCTTGAACCGGGCAATCTGTTTGCGGAGGTCGGCGTATTCCTGCTCAAGTTCCTCGCGTTCGAGGCCGGTCAAGCGGCGGAGCCGCATGGCGAGGATCGCGTTGGCCTGGACCTCGGTGAACGCGAATCGCTTGATCAGGGCAGCGCGGGCCGTATCAACGTCTGCCGATTCCCGTATGGTGGAGATAACCTCATCGATATGATCGATGGCCTTCAGAAGGCCCTCCACGATGTGCGAGCGCGCTTCGGCCTGCTCGAGGTCATACCGGGTGCGCCGCTCGACGATCTCGGCCCGGTGCTTGACGTAGTAATAGACCATGTCGCGCAGGGAAAGGACGCGCGGCGTGTTGTTCACCAGGGCCAGCATGATGATGCTGGCGGTGTCCTGAAGCTGAGTGTGTTTGTAGAGCTGATTGAGCACAACCTGCGGCTCTTCGCCCTTCCGCAGTTCGATGACGATGCGCATGCCGTCTTTGTCGGACTCATCGCGTAAATCGGTGATGCCCTCGACGGTCTTGCTTCGGACGAGGTCGGCAATGCTCTCGATCAGGCGGGACTTGTTGACCTGGTAGGGGATCTCCTCAACAATGATGCTGTCTTTGCCCGATTTCTTCTCGTGCTCGATGGACGCCTTCCCGCGAATGGTCAGGCGCCCCCGGCCCGTCTCATAGGCCGTGGCCAGGTCGTCCGTGCCGTAGATAATGCCGCCGGTGGGAAAATCTGGACCTTTGACGTGGGTGAGGAGGTCGCCAACGGTGGCGTCGGGATGGTCGATCAAATGGACCACGGCATCGCATATCTCATTGAGATTGTGCGGCGGGCAACTCGTAGCCATGCCCACGGCGATACCGTAGGAGCCGTTGACGAGAAGATTCGGGATACCTGACGGGAGCACGACGGGCTCTTGAAGGCGGCCGTCGTAGTTGTCTTGTTTGTCAACCGTCGCTTTGTCGATATCGGCCAGCATCTCGGCGGTTATCCCCGCCATGCGGGCCTCGGTGTATCGCATGGCAGCGGGGCTGTCGCCGTCGATGGAGCCAAAGTTGCCCTGCCCATTCACAAGGGTATAGCGCATGTTCCACTCTTGGGCCATGCGGACGAGGGTGTCGTAGATGGCGGAATCGCCGTGCGGATGGTATTTCCCCATGGTGTCGCCGACGATGGCGGCGGACTTGCGGAAGCCACGCGTGTGGCTGAGGCCGAGCTCCTGCATAGCGTAGATGATGCGGCGGTGAACCGGTTTCAGTCCGTCGCGCACGTCCGGCAGGGCCCGGCTGACGATCACGCTCATGGCGTAATCCATCCAGGACGTCTTGAACTCCCGCTCGATGGCAATGGGCACAATCTGTTCGTTTCGGGTATACATGACTCTCCGTGGCGTCTATGGGGGCGCTGGGGCCTTCGCGTGCGTCGCTAAACGTCGAGGTTGCGCACCTCGGGCGCGTGTTTCTCGATGAACTCCCGCCGTGGTTCGACCAAGTCCCCCATCAACGTCGTCAACATTTCGTCCGCGGTATCAACATTCTCGGCGCTCACTTGTTTCATGACGCGAGACTCGGGATCCATCGTGGTTTCCTTGAGCTGCTCGGGATTCATCTCGCCCAGGCCCTTGTACCGCTGCACGTGGAGTCCTTTGGCGCCCGCCTCAAGCAGATAGGAACGCAGCTCAAAGAGATCGTCCGTCTCGAATACCACCTTCTCATCGGCGTCGATCACGTGGTAGGGCGGCTGGCCCATGACGGAAACCCCCTCCCCGTGGCCGAGCAGAACGGAGAATTCGTGGCCCGCAAAGAACGCCAGATCTACCTGGTGGGCTTTGCGGCGTTGGACGCCCTTGGCGCCCCCATTTCCATTTCCATTGCCATTGCCATTCCCGTTGCCGCTGCCTTCACCATTCCCCGGGAGGCCGTCGGGAAGCTCCATCTGGGCTTCCGTCGTATTGATAATCTCAACTCCCTCGCCAAAGAGGTCGGTACATTCGCTTTTCGTGAGTGCCTCGGGCGCGAGGATCTTTTCGCGCGGCAATGCCAGACAAGCTTCAACCGCCTCAGGCGGGACGCCATGCACGCGGTGAAGCCGCGAGAGCATCCGCCGTCGCTCTTCGGCAGCCTCCATAGCCCGCCGCAAGGTCTTGAGGTCAACAGCCTTCGGTTTCCCGTGGCCATTCATCGAAGTGACTTTGCACGAATCCAACACAATCTCGTAAAGGAATTCGTCCTTTTCTTCTTCCGTACTCAGGTATCGCTGCTTCTTCCCTTTCTTCACGAGGAAGAGAGGAGGCTGCGCAATGTAGATATGGCCGCGGCTGATGAGCTCGGGCATCTGACGGTAGAAGAACGTGAGCAACAAGGTTCGTATGTGCGCACCGTCCACGTCGGCGTCGGTCATGATAATCACTTTGTGGTAACGCAGGTTGCTGATATTGAAATCGTCAGTGCCGAATCCTGCGCCCAAGGCCGTGATGAGGGAGCGCACCTCGTTGTTATTGAGCATCTTGTCCACGCGGGCCTTCTCGACGTTGAGGATCTTTCCGCGAATGGGCAGAATCGCCTGAAATCGCCGATCCCGGCCCTGTTTGGCTGAGCCGCCCGCGCTGTCGCCCTCGACGATGAAGATCTCGCAGAGCGTTGGATCCTTCTCGGAGCAATCCGCCAACTTGCCCGGCAGGGAGAACGAGTCCAAAGCTCCTTTCCGGCGCGTCAGATCCCGAGCCTTGCGAGCGGCCTCGCGCGCGCGCGCGGCATCGATCGTCTTGTTGACGATGCGATTGGCGATAGTCGGATTCTCTTCGAGGAAGGTCTGAAGGCCTTCATACACCATGGAATTGACGATGCCCTGGACCTCGCTGTTCCCGAGCTTCATCTTTGTCTGGCCTTCGAACTGCGGACTCGGCACGCGGACGGATACGATCGCCGTGAGGCCCTCGCGGGAGTCGTCCCCCGACAACTGCGCGTTGGCCTTCTTGAGCATATTGTTCTTCTTCGCGTAGTCGTTGAGGGCCTTCGTCAAGCCGGCCTTGAATCCACTCAGATGCGTGCCGCCTTCGTGCGTATTGATGTTGTTTGCGAAACAGGAGATGGTTTCGGAGTAGGCTGAGGTGTACTGCATGGACACCTCACACTGGACGCCGTCCTTTTCCGCTTCGAGTTGAATCGGTTTCCGGTGGAGCGCTTCCTTATTGCGATTGAGGTAGGCTACATATTCGAGAATCCCGCCCTTGTACTGCATGACGGTCGGCTCGTCATCCACACGCTCGTCCTCGAATGAGATGCGAAGGCCGCCATTAAGGAACGCAAGCTCCCTCAAACGCGTGAGCAAGGTCTCGGCGTTGAAATTGGTGTCCTCAAAAATCTCGGAGTCTGGGCGAAACGTCACGCGTGTCCCCGTCGACTTCGTGCGCTGGCGCTTCTCCAGCGGGCCGTCGGGCACGCCTCGGGCAAACGACATGAAATGAACAAATCCGTCACGCTTGACCTCGACCTCGCAGTATTCGGAGAGGGCGTTGACGCACGACACGCCGACGCCGTGCAATCCACCCGAAACCTTGTAGGCCGAGTTGTCGAACTTGCCGCCAGCGTGGAGCACCGTCATCACGATTTCGAGGGCGCTCTTCTTTCTGTACTTCGGATGGCGGTCGACGGGAATACCGCGCCCATTGTCCACAACGGACACGCTATTATCAATATGAACAGTAACATCGATTTTAGTACAACGCCCCGCCAAAGCCTCGTCAATGCTGTTATCGACGACCTCAAAAACCAAGTGATGGAGGCCTCGCGTGGCGGTGTCGCCGATGTACATGGCGGGCCGCTTTCGGACGGCCGCCAAACCCTCCAAAACCTGTATGGATCCGGCGTCGTAACTCTTTTCTGGCATTGCGTTTACCTCGGGGTCGTAAGGCATAGCTATCTTGGCATCATTTGACTTGGGTCATTATAGCAAAACGGGCGGGGAAAAACAACGGAAATGCGCAATATTTTGCGGAATTCGCGCTGCGCCTACACGCCATCTTGTGTAGGACAGGGGTCCTCGTCGTCCGCAAGACAGATGAAGGCATCCGAGATGATTTCACGGCCGGCGAACCGGTTGATTTGGCCGATGATATGCCACTTCCGGAAGGCGTAGCGATGGACCCAGACGGGGCTGTCGGCCTCAATGACGAGGGTCTTGTCCTTGACAGTCCTGGGGCGACCGTGGCCTGACAGGCGCTTACCGACGACCTCCGGCCACCGTTCCCAGATGGCGGCGCGCTCCAATTGCGCCCCCAGGCCCGTGGTCTTCTTGAGGCCGTCGAGGATATCCCCGATGCCCGTGGGTTCATTCCGTTTCAAGGCGCCCCTTTCGGATCACGAAGTGTGCTGGGCTGCTCCTGAAGGCATGCCACTCGTCGCGTGCGTCGGCCGTCGTAAGGAGACACTGCACATCCTCGGGAATGGCCGCACCAAGGCGCTCACGCCGCAGGCCGTCCAGATCAGAGCCCACCTCGTCCAGCATGAGAACCGGATACTCGCCCGTGCGGTCCTTGGCGAGATGGACCTCAGCGAGCTTGAGGGCGAGGGCGGCCGTTTTCTGCTGTCCCTGAGACGCGAAATGGCGCCCCGAGCGCCCACCGACCAGGATGGCCACATCGTCGCGGTGGGGGCCGCGCAGCGTCATATTGCGGCGCAAGTCGGCGTCCCTCGAGCGGGTGAGTACGTCAGGGAGGGATTCGCCCAGGGGCACGTCCGCATCGTAGCGCAGAAGAAAAGGCTCATCTTGCGCGATCCGCCCGTACGTCTCGGCGGCCCGCTCCGAAAGCTCTTCGATGTAGCGCTGCCGTTCCGCGATGAGCAGAAGGCCGTGCTTGGCCAATTGCTCATCCCACGCATCCAGAAGCGCCGGGTCGGGCCGATCACCCCGGAGCAACTCATTGCGCTGCCGCAGGATAAGGCGGTATTGCTGGAGCGCCGTCAGATACTTCCCATCCAACTGAGACAACTCCATATCCAGAAATCGCCGGCGATGGGACGCCGTACCTTGCACAAGGGTCACGTCGTCCGGACAGAAGAAAACGACGTTCACACGGCCCAGAATATCGCTGACGCGCGTCTGGGGCACTCCGTTCACCCGGACGCGTTTGGCCCCCTCCCACCAGTTCGTCTCCAGTTCCACGTCGCGGTCATGCCTACGAGCCTGGCCTTGCAGATGGAAGCCGGCGGCGTCATGCGCCACGAGTTCCGGTTCATGATTCGTCCGGTGGCTCTTGGAAGTCGTCAGGAAGAGAACCGCTTCAAGTAGGGAAGTCTTGCCTTGCGCATTGTTGCCGCGAATGACGTTTAGGCCGGGACACGGCTCAAGCTGCACGTTTCGCAGACAACGGAAGCCGTCGCACTGAAATTCAACAAGGTGCATTGTTTACCATGCGCAGAAGGCTCGGGGCTCCAACCACACCGAAGTCGCCGCTCCGCGACAACAAGGCCGTCCAAAGGCTTCGGATGGAAATCGTAGGTTTGGGGCATTCTAGCACGCCCCCCGTGAAAGCGGAAAGCCGTATCCTTCTTTGAGCGCAGCCGCTTTGAAGGGATGGGGTCTTGGGAGTCACTGGCGCGAAAGGACAGACTAAGACGCGAGATTGACGAGTTCTTCAACTTGCGGTGCGGCGTCAAAGAAGCCGTACACCAAATCCGGAAGTTGCTCGTTCTCGATCCCGCCAGCCGCCCAGAACCCGTCATCGATATCGAGCGTATCGGCTGGATTGGAGCACGCACCCGCCGCCTTGGCGATGCCGTCGGCAATACCAAGCATGGCAGCCAACGACTGGAACTGCGTGTCACGGCACTGAGCGAGGTCGTGGTGTCCCGCAATGGCGCTCACCAGCGCGGGCGACATCTTCCAGTTTTCGGCGACCCGGGCGCCCACCTCCGCGTGGTCGACGCCGATGACTGCCCGCTCCGCTTCGTAGAAAGGAATTTCGCGCTCTTCGACCATACTAACGACTTCGAGATACTGCTCCGCCATATACTCCTGCAGGACCAGCTTCCCGATATCGTGCAATAGGCCGAATACAAAGACCTCATCGACGGCTTCTTCCGGCAGGTTGCCCGGATTGGCCTCGGCCAGGACGCGTATGGCAACGCCGGTACTCACGCAGTGCAGCAGGTATTCATGCGCACCCGCCTTAAGGCGGTCGAACAGCGCGGCCGTGAAAACCAAGTTCTTCACGACGCGGAGTCCCAGCATGACGACGGCATGCTCAACAGAGGTGATCTTGTTCCGCAGGCCATAGTACGCGGAATTGACGAGACGAAGCGTCTTCAGAGCGAGGGAAGGATCGGCACTGATCGTTTTCCCGATCAGGTCCAGCGGACAATCAGGGCGGTTGACAAGCTGCGTAATTCGAGCCACCGTATCCGGCAGGCTCGGCAAAGTGACAACTTCGCTCAACAGCGAATCTATATCGTATAGTTCACTCACGGCTATTCGGCGAATTGGGCCGGCGGCGTGAGCCCACTAGTACCGTAAACTCTCTCTTGCATACAAAGTATCTCAATTATCTGCACAGGACTTAGCAGATGAAGACTCTCCGTGAGCGGCACGGTTTCGACATCGCTCTCCGTTCCGCCCGAAAACACCAGCGCTGCTCCTTTGGGATTCTCCCGCGCGCCGACCAGCACAACACTACCTGCCCGGCCGTCGGTCAGCTTGACCGGAGCCAGCAGCGCCTCCCCCTGTCGTTTCCACTTCATATTGCGCTCAGAAAAGGTACTCAGGTTCCAGGATGGCCTCGAAGTTGACCTGCTCGCTGGAATAGAAGAATGTCGTGAACTCATACACGCCCACACCCGTCCGCATGACCGCCCGGGCCGTCCCAAGTACGGGTACCGTTGCGAGCAAGTAGGTCAAAGGCTTACCATCCTTCATCTTCCGGTCAAACGTCAGGGGAAGCTCGGTCCAGCCGAACATCACGTTGGCAAGACCTCGCCCCATCTTGTGGAGACGCTTTTCGAGCAACGTCGGTGTGGGCAGTTCTTCATCGGGGTCATAGCTTTGAGCCCATAGCGGCGCGCTTTGCATCAAGATAGCGGCAAGCAACACTAGCGCCGTCGCTCTTGCCCATACCGTCATTCTCTTGTTCACTGACCGCCCTCCTCGTGTAAACGAATAGCGCTCTGTAGGTTACATCAACTACAGCGCGTTGAGTTTATCACAGGGAGATGGCCGTGTCAACGTTGGAGGGAACACGAAGCAGTGGATAGGCCGAAGCCTCGCGCGCTCGGCCCTGACGAGCGCATGAAAGCCGCAGGGAGTATTCACTTGACCTTTTGACAGATGGATTCTAAGCTCAAGGTTCGGAATGGAGGATATGATGTCTCTACGGGAAATGTGCGAGCGCTACGGCATCCGGTTCAAGAAGGCCCTCGGCCAGAATCTGCTGCTCGATGACAACATCAACCGGATCATGGTCGAAGCCGCCGCGCTTTGCCCTGAGGATGATGTTGTTGAGGTGGGAGCGGGCTTGGGCGCCCTCACGAACCACCTACACAAGGCGGCGCGCCGGGTGCTCGCCGTCGAAATAGACGCGTCATTCATGCCGTGTCTCGAGGAGCGGTTTGCGGGGATCGATTCGCTGCGGCTTTTTCGGGGCGACATCCTCAACCACCGATTGGACAAGTTGGTGGCCGAATACCTCCCCGGGGCCTCCCAGCTCAAGATGCTTTCGAACCTGCCCTATTACATAACCACGCCAATCTTGTTCCACTTCTGGGAATCATCGGTGTTCTTCTCGCGGCTCGTGGTCATGGTGCAGGAAGAGGTCGGACGGCGCATGACGGCGGGGGCCGGCTCGCGGGACTACGGCGTCTTATCTCTCATGGTGCATTACCATGCGGAGGTCGACATCGTCCGGCGGGTGCCGCGTACCTGCTTTCGTCCGGAGCCTCGGGTAGACAGTTGCATTGTGCGCTTGCGCAACCGTGCGGAGCCCCTTTATCCTGATCTGGAGCGGAAGTTCCTCGTGGGCATCATCCGGGCCGCGTTCACGCAGCGCCGCAAGACACTCCGGAACTCCCTCACGCGCTCGGGGAGCTTCGGAGCGCCCCGCGAAGCGGTATTGGACGGGATGGCCGCCGCCGGCATCGACTCTGCCCGCCGGCCGGAAACGCTCTCGTTGGATGAGTTTGCCGAGTTGGCGCGGCAGATTCGGGCACGGATGTAGTGCTCGCGGGGCCGGCGGTGGAGGAGGCGCCCAGCGGAACAACATGATGGGAGGGTACTGAACCGCATGGATGCAACAGACCCGCTTGCAAACAATCTCCCGATGGACGCGCTTCCAGTTGATAGCCATGACATATCCGACTACTTCCGCCTCGTGCTCAATAGCCTCCTCAGCGGGGTGCTCGCCGTGGACAAAGACGGAACCATACTCGCGGCAAACGACGCGGCACGCCGTCATCTTCAGTTAGACTCGGAAGTACTGGCTGCGGGTAATCAACTCACGGACCTCCCCATTTCCGAGCCATTCCTGCGGCTATTCGAACAGGCCGTACACGGCGGGCGTTCCCTCGCGCGCGAGGAATTCGTGGTGCCGGGGAGCGATGGCAAAGACAGGGAGATCGGCGTATCCGTTTCGCTCCTGGAGGGGTTGGACGGCGTGAACGGAGCCATCTTCCTTTTCACAGACATGACGGAGCGGCGCCGTATCGAGCGCGAGGCGGCGTTGAACCGGCAGTTGGCGTCGATAGGAGAACTCACGGCGGGGGTAGTGCACGAGTTGCGGAATCCGTTGAGCGTCATCAGCGGCATGTGCGAGTTGCTGCTACGCCGCTTGGAGGCCGATCATCCCGGTAGGAAATCCGCTGAGGCAATCGGCGAGGAAACCACCAAACTTCAGAAGCTCGTGGCTCAGTTTCTGGGTTTCGCGCGGCCCTTCGAGGTCGAGCCCGCCTGGTGCCACCCGCAGGATATTCTGGAGCGGGTCGTGAAGTTGTGTCGGCGCCAAGCAGACGAGAATGGGGCGAGCATCGAAGTCGATTACGGGCCGGACCTGCCCAAGATCCACGCCGATCTCGACAAAGCGGCGCAAGCCGTGGCCAACCTGGTGAACAACGCCGTGGACGCCGTGGGCAAAGGTGGCCGCGTCCACGTTGGCGCGAGGAGCACAGGGCGAAGCGTAGTATTCCGAGTCCGCGATAACGGCCCCGGCGTCCAATGCGATCCGGACGAGAACCTGTTCAGTCCTTTTGTCTCGAAGAAGGAGGGAGGCACGGGACTCGGCCTAGCCATTGTGCACCGTATCGTCACAGCCCACGGCGGGGCGGTCAGCTACCGCAATCTCGATGAAGGCGGCGCGTGCTTTGAAGTCGCCTTGCCCATCGAAAAGGGCTCCCGCCGGGCATAGGGCATTGGCGCAGCACCGGACTCCTGCATTTCGCAGGAGGGATGCGCCGGCCTCCGGCCCATCAGGGAATGTCCGGCCACTTCTTGTCGAAGCCAATCCGCTTGAGTATCCACTCGAACTCCCGTGCCTCGATATCCGTCATTCGGCCCGGGGCACGCGGCGGGATAACGTCCGGGCAGTCCATAACGCCGCGACGGTGGAGCATGGCCTTGAGCAACTCGTTCGAGTGATCGTTGTAAAACATGAAGTAAGGGAGCAATTGCTGGAAGTAGATGTCCGCGGCCTTGTCTTCATCACCTGCAAGGTAAGCGGCGACGACGGCGGCGTGAATATCGAGCGCCTCGGTGCCCGTCATGAAGGAGGTGACGCCCGCCCGGAGCATGTGGATCAGGTGCTTTCCCCCGGCCCCACCGATGACGGGGACTCTCCCGTCGGATAAGGAAAGCAGATCGGCCGTCTTCGCCAGGAAGTTGGTGCCTTCGGCTTTGACGTAGTCGATGTGCTCGATCTCCGTGAACATCTTCAGGAGGAACTCGGCTGTCAGAATCGATGAACTCAGGCCGATGTCCTGGACAATGATCGGTAGGCTCACGGCATCGGACAACTCCCGATAATACGTATAGACGCCCTCGCTGTCGGGCACCGTCACATAAGGAATGGCGGCCATGATCATGTCCGCTCCAAGGCGCTCCGCCTCGAGTGCGTACTCGACCGCGATGTGATTGGCCGGCGCGGCAACACCGATGAACACCGGCGCGCGCCCGGCCACCTCATTGACGATGAGTTCGATCAGCCGGGTGCGTTGGCGATCCGAAATCTTGTGAAACTCGGAGGCGAAGCCGAAGTGCCCGACAGCGCAGGCGCCGCACTGCAGGCAGTACTGCACGAGCTTGCGCTGGCTGGGCTCATCAAGTTCGCCCGACGGCGTGATGGCCGTCGGCATGATAGGCATCATGCCCCGAAAGGGTGGCGGGGACTTCATGTCCTTGGGACTGCTCATGATTTCAGATTCCTTACTTAGACTTCTGTGTTCGACTGCGTTTCATACAAGCTGCGAACGCGCTCTCCAAAGGCGCCCGTGGCGCCGCTGAAAACGTCAACGACGCGCCCAAGGGCCTCCGATGAGCGGCCCTCGAAGCGGACGGTAATCTCGGGTGCCGTCACCGAGCTTCGGACAAGGGCCCAGCCATCCAGGAAATCGATACGGACGCCGTCCACTCGGCTCTGCGGCTGCTCGGGAAAGGCTGCCGCGACCATCTCGATGACAGCGTCTTGGCCGCCCTCTTCGACGGCAACGCGGAGGTCCGGCGTCATGTATACGGCCGGGCAGTCACCGCGCCATTCGGCGAGGGAGCGGCCGGACGCCGCGAGGAAGCTCAACATGCGGCAGGCCGTGAATAGGCCGTCATCGCCTCCCCCAAGCTCCTCGTAGAAGTAGTGGCCGCTGATCTCCGCCCCGAATAGGGCGCCGTCGCGGATCATGCGGGAGCGAATGAAGGTGTGTCCGCTGCGCTCCGCGACGGCATTCGCCCCGAAGCCGGACGCGGCAGCAGCCATTTGATCGGAGAACTTCAGGTCGTAGACGAACTCCCGGCGCGACAGTTCCGCGGCGAAACTTTGCAGCAGAATCCAGGTCGCCTCCTCGGCACGTAGAACATGGCCGGTCTCGTCGACGAAGGCCACGCGGTCGCCATCGCCGTCGAAAGCGATTCCCAGGTGGGCCTTCTCGCGGACCACCGCCTCCGCCAGCTTATGGAGATGCTCCGGGCGCGCGCAATCGGGACTCCGGCTGGGAAAGGCCCCGTCCACTTCATCATGCAGGGCCATCAGGCGCAGGTTGGAGAAGAGATCGACAAGGTAGTAGCGCGCGCGTACCGACCAGCAGCCGTTACCCGGGTCGATAACGACGCGGCGGCCCGGCGGATCCGGTGCGGCCGCCCAACGCTCCCACAACCAGTCCTCGTACTCGGAAACAACGTGATTGACGATATGGCTGCCTTCCACCGCATCGTCGGGGGCCTCGTCCGGCTCGACCTCGGCCGCCTCCTGGAGGGCGCGAACATCACCTTCCGTGGGAGGGAGATCGCCTATCATCCACTTGAGTCCATTCGTGTCCGGCGGGCCGTGGGATGCCGTCACGGCGGCGCACCCCGTCGCCTGAGCGTAGCGCTTTGCGAAATAGACGATGGGCGTTGGCTGAATGCCCAGGTCGACGACGGCGGCGCCCGCTTCGAGAAGGCCCTCGGCGAGCATCTGCAAGAACATGGGAGTGGATTCGCGCACGTCGCCCCCCACGATGAATACCGCGTCCGAATCTAGTTTTCGGCCGAGTATCCGTCCCCACTTCCTGTATAGCTCCGGACTGAGTTCCGATACGGGGCCGCGGATATCACAGGATTTGTAAATGCTCATCGGTAGGCGCGTCGCTCCAATTCGTCGCAAAAACGTCCGTATACTTCATCATATCGGCCCTTCTTGGCCGTATCGGGCTCAAAAGAGCGCTCAACGTGCACCATATTCCGTATGGCTTCGCTGAGTCCACCGTAATGTGCGCCACTGGCCGCGAGAACCGCACTGCCAAAGGCGGATTCCGGACACGCCGGCCGGTGGATAATGCGCCCCGTGGCATCGGCTCGGCATTGCATCCACACGGCGCTGCGACTCCCACCGCCGGTGCTGTAGACAGCGCCGCCGGACGTGCCCGTGATCCCATCCAGCACGTCATAGGCCAAGCGTTCGAGAAAGGCCGTCCCCTGGAGACAGCCCGCGAAATGCGCCGCGGAATCTTGTGCCTCGGGCACGCAGAATCCCTCCGCGGCCGTGCATAGAAACGGGAAGCGCTCCCCGGTACCTATCAGCGGATACGCCGCGTGCGCACTGGGAAGCAGGCTAGCGGCCGCGGCGTCCAGCGCGGCGGCGTCTTGCCCAGCAAAAAGCGTATTAACCCACTCCCCGCCAGTATTGCTTGCGGCGCCGGGCAGCCAGCGCCCGCCCGGCAGTTTGTGCGAGTAAACGAGGCCGTCCGGATGGGTGCAGAGCCGCTCTGACAATCCCTTGAAGACAAGCGTCGTGCCAAGGGTGGTGTTGTAGTCGCCGGGCAGCCTGATCCCCGAGGCCAGGCAGGCCGCGGTGCCATCGCTCGCGCCCGCCACTACCGTACAGCCGCGAGGCAATCCCAAGGCATCGGCCACACCATCGGCCACCGGCCCAATCGGCGTGGCGGGGGCGATAATGCGCGGCAGGCGTTCAAGGACACCGGAGAAGCTGGATAACCACTCCGGCCACCGCTCCTCGATGAGGTGATATCCCGTCTTGAGGGCATTGCTGTAATCCGAGACATCGAAGATGCCGGTGAGGCGGCCCACAATGTAGTCCGCCTGATGGGCGAATCGGGCGGTGCGCTCATACAACTCCGGTTCGTTGCGTGAAAACCACAGGATCTTCGCCAGCGCGTAGGAAGATGCGAACCGGTAGCCCAGGACCTCGCAGAACGACCCCGCGGCGGCATTGAGTTCGTCCGCTTCGGCCAGCCCCCTGGGGTCGTTGTACATGATGGCAGCCCGCACCGGCTCATGGCGGCCGTCCAGGCAGACGAGGGTGCCCGAGGTGCCGTCCACCGCGAGGGCCTGCACGGCGTCGGACGCACAGCCCCCGGCGGAGAGGCGGGCCATGAGTGACGTAACGACGTCCTGAACGGCCTGCCACCACGCCTGCGGCGATTGCTCATGGCGCTCGGCATCCCGCGTGGACGCGTCCGGGCCCAAGGCAACGGACGCCTGGCCTACCACCTCGCCGCGTTGCGTAACCGCGCAAGCGCGTACGCCGCTCGTGCCCGCGTCAATGCCCAGGAATAGCGGCCCGGTATGTCGTTTGAGCGCCATGGGGAGACAGTCTATCCGCCCCCGACCCGCGGTGCAAGGCGCAGACGCGCGGGCCATCGCAGTCGCGCTACACATTCTTGCACCCTCCGCTCAAGGCTGGGCGGCTATGTTAAGATGCTTCATCGCGTCAAGTTCTGGGGAGCGCATGGATGACGAAATCGGGCGATGACACGGGGCTCCACGCATGGGTAGACGCGCTGCCGGGATACGTGGGCCGTGTGCTTTGTCTGGGCGCCGGGCCGTGGCCTTCCGAACGCCTAGAGGCAAGGGGGATCGCGGCGAGCTACATGAGGAAGGCCGGCGAGGCACCTTCTCCCGCCTTAGAGAACTTCGACGCCATCGTCATCTGCGATGAGACGCCGCTTGCGGAGTGGCTCGCGGAGGCGCTGCGCGCTGCGCTGCCCCTCCTCCACGGGGACGGGGCCGTGTATCTGCCGGCCGGCGAGGGCGAGCGCATGATCGAGGAAGCCGCCCTGGCGCAGTATGGTGAATCCTCTGCTGGGTGGGCGATAGCAGTGCGCAAAGGCTACGACCCGGCGGAGCACGCCCGCAGGCTCTTTGCGGCGGGGCGGCCCGACGTGAGCTACACCATCCTGGACGGAATCCCATCCGGTTGGGCCGACAATCCCGAGGCACAACTGGCCATCGCCATGGAAAAGCAGTTATCGCTATACGCCTGGGACAGGGCCGCGGGCGATGTGGGAAGGGCGGGGCGCTTCTTCCGCGCGCAGAAGGAATTCTACACGGCCGTCTACGTTTTCCCGGAGCTATCAGAAGTCTACCAGTGCCAGGCGGAGTTCTGGCGGCTGCTCGGGAATGACGACATGGCCGCCCGGCTGCTACGAAGCATTCAGCACGCCGCACCGGATGAGCAGGCAGCGCAGCGGCTCCTGCGATGCCGTCCCGAGGCTGTGCGCCGCACACCGGAGCCGCCCCCGCCCGAATGGAGCGGCACATGGCGCCCGCGCATCCTCATCGTGACACACCGTCACTCCGACTACGGCATGGACACGCTGTGCCACGGCCTATGCCTCGTGCTCGGGGATGAGCACGTCGTCGAGTATCCATGGAAACCAACGCTGCACGGTGCGCGCCCGGAGGACGCGGGGGCCTATCCCTGCGTATTCAACCATGCCGGCGAGTCGCGAACGCTTGATGCTGTTACGGCCGAACTGCGGCGCGGTGACTATGACGTGGTCCTATACGCTGACATGCTCCAAGATGTGAGTCGGCAGGACGCCCGGAGACTGATGGACGCAGCCGGAGAGACACCGCTCTTCCTGGTGGACACATGGGATGACTGCGGCAATCACCAGAACGTCCTGCTCGAGTATCTCGGCCTCCCGGCCTTTCAGGCGTACTTCAAGCGCGAGATGCTGGCATGCGTTGACTACGGCCCCAATACCTACCCCCTGCCATTCGGCTATCCCGACGAGCGTATTCCAGAGCACATCGCCTGGGAGCGTAGACAAGGGTGTTTCTGGGCCGGGAGCCGCATCTTCGGATTGCGGCGCCTCTATCTCGAACGAGCCGCGGGACTGGCGGAGCTTCCCCTGAATCGCGTCTATTCGCAGGCGGAGTACGTCAAGGCCCTGGCAGAAGCGGAAATAGGGCTCTGCCTATTCGGACTCGGCTTTGACACGGTGCGCTACTGGGAGTTGCCCGCTCATGGATGCATGCTACTGGCGGAGCGCCCGCCCATCCGCATCCCCCATGACTTCGAGGACGGCGTGTCCGCGGTATTCTTTGACGATCTGCCAGACCTCGAAAGCAAACTTGTTCACTTCGCCGCCCACCCGGACGAAGCGCGCCCCATCGCCGCCTCCGGCCACGAGCATTTGAGGCGCTACCACACAGCCTCTGCGCGGGCCAGGCAACTACTGGGGCGCATCGAGGCGGCGCTGCATTCGGGCGCCCGTACGGCGTGAGAAACCGTCATACGTACTGTGACACGTCGACGCCGATCTCGTCCGGGTCGATGGACTTCACGATGGAGCGGCGGAAGCCGTCTTCCGGGAGGCGCTCCGTGAGGTCCACGAGCGGCCCCGGCCCCGCCTCGCGGCCTTGCTCCGGCACAAGGAGCACTTGAGGCCGGCACAGATCGTCGACGTTCGGGTGGCAAACCACGGCGCACTCGCCCGAGTCCAACTCCACCACCGTGCCCACGGGAAAAAGCCCCGCCAGGTGGGCAAAGACTTTGGTCAAGGACGGATGGAACTGCGAGCCGCGGCCGTTCAGAAGGAGTTGCATAGCCTGGTCGGGCAACATGGCTCTCCGATAGCTGCGGTCGGAGGTCAGGGCGTCGTACACGTCGACAACCGAGACTAGATTGCTCAGTTGGTGAAGCCGATCGAGCCGGGAGTACCTCGGATAGCCGGTCAGGTCGAAATGGGCATGATGCTCGGCGGCTACGACGAACGCTAGCTCCCCGAGGTGCTTCTGCTGCGCCAGGATGGTGACGCCCTCGAGAGGATGCTTCTGCATGATTCTGTACTCTTCATCCGTCAGCGCGCCGGGCTTGTTGATAATCTCTTCGGGGATGCGGATCTTGCCGATATCGTGCAGGATGGCCGCCACGCCGAGATTGTACATGGTGGCGCTATTGAGATTGAGTTTGGAGCCCATGAGCAGCGCCAGGATTGCCACATTCACCGAATGATAGAAGGTGTATTCGTCAAGATTCTTCAGCGTACTCAGGCCCAGCAACATGGCCTCGTCTTCCATGACGCTCGCCACCAGGAGCTTCACCACATCCTGGATCATGTCCACGTTCAGCGTCCGCTGTCCGCGGGCGTCCATGAACGCCGCCACAACCGCCTCGAGCGCAGAGCGGTAAAGCTCCCTCGATATGCCGACCTTCTGGCCGCCGCCATCGCCGTCTTCGGCGCCGGGCAACGCCACGAGACGCCCGACGGCGATCTGCCGGATGCCGTCTTCCCGGAGCATGTCCTCCCAGCCGCTCCATTTGCTGATGGCCTCCGGCTTGGCGTTCGACAGGTTCACAAAGGACGTCAACTCCTCCAAAGAGACGCCGGCGTGAAAGGTGACGCTGGCGAGATCACGTTCGAGGAGTTCATCGATGAGGTCGCCGTACGCCAGACTCTCGTCCGCCAACAAGCGGCCTTCCAGGTAGAGTTGCTTTCCCGTTATGGACAAGGTGACGGAACTACACTGCTCCAGGAAACGCTCGAGCACCGTCATCAACTCCTGGACGGACTCGGCCACGTAGGCGTGGGTGGGCGGAAAGATACGGGCCTTCTTTCTGGCGCCGTGGAAATGAGCCACCAGCTTGGGAACATCCGTCATCAACTCAGCCGGAAGCGTTGCCATCCTTCATTCCCTCGCGCCCCGAGCGACGCGCTTCTCGATTTCGGCGATGGCCTCGCGGCACGCCGCCGTCAACGGGTTCTTCCAGAACAGCGCCAGGAGGCGATTATCTTGCTTCAAGTAGGCCCGCAAGGCCTCGGCAGCATCCTCGCCTCCGAGCTTCCCGAGGGCCTTGATCGTGCTGACGCCCCATTCCCGGTGCTTGCGCAGTTCCTTCGGGCGCCGTGTCAACAGATCCTGCAGCGCCGGCACGGCCTGAACGGCCCCGATATTCGCAAGCCAGTCCGTCGCATGCTTCCTGTTATCCACATCGGGATCGTCAAGACACTGTATCAGCAGACGCTCGGCCTCTTCCGTCCTAAGGGCGGCCAACGCACTCAGGACTTCACGCCGCACGCGGGCGTCCTCGTGCTCCATCGCGGCGCGAAGGGCGTCCATGGCCTTCTCGGAGCGGATCTTGCCCAGCACGTTAACGACATTGCGGACCACGTACCACGCCGGATGTGTTACGTTCCGCAGCAGCGCCGGAACACAGGTTTCGCCTATGTCAGCCATCATGCCCGTCAGGAAAAGCCGTGTGGAACGATTGTCCTCATCCACCAGTTTTGCAAGAAGGCCCTCCGCCAGGCCCTCACCAAAGAAACGGGAGACGCGAAGGAATTGCGCGTACTCCGGCGAGTTCTTGCTCGCCCGTCGCAGCAAGCCGATAGTGCGTTCGAGCCGCTCGGACGAGCAGAATTCCTCGACGGTTGCCGTTAGGTCCTTCCGCATCTGCTCTCGGGCTGCCTCGGGCAACTCCTCCTCGGCCCAGGTTACGGCTGAGACAACCAGTGCGTGGCGCTCTTGCTTCAGGGCATTTGCCAGCAGATCATCCAATATCGATAGAGAGGTGTGAGGAATATCCTCGACGACTTCGTAGGCATACGTATTCAGCAT
This sequence comes from Candidatus Hydrogenedentota bacterium, assembly GCA_963674865.2. GTDB lineage: Bacteria > Hydrogenedentota > Hydrogenedentia > Hydrogenedentales > SLHB01. The sequence goes on along the minus strand of CAXXYE010000007.1, from coordinate 79,800 downwards.
CGCTTGGAGGGCATGGGGAAGGCTAACCTCCCTGGCGTCGCTCTCGACATTGCCGGACAGCTCGATCAGTTCGCTTTCCGCGAACGCCAACTCGCGCACCAGCTTCTCGTAGGCCTTCAGGGGCACGTACTGCGCGTCGCGTTTCAACGCGGCTTCGGCGCCAACCGGCGGCGGGGGGGCGGAACTCACGGCCAATTCCCGTGAAACAGCCACAAGCCGCTCATCGCCGGCTTCACTCAGCTTGTGCGCCACAATCTGCGTAATGACATGCCGCCGAGAAGGGTCCTTGGTGAAATCCTCAAGGAAATTGGTGATCGTCTTCTCAGTCCCCTCGTGAAACCTAACGGAGCTCGTAAGGATTTGCGCGACGTCCGTGTCCGAAAAGGAGCCGAGTATCTGCTCTTCCAAGTCGCCCGCTAGAGGATTGGCCAACAAGGCCGTGCTGGCCTCCTTGGCTAATTCCGCATTATCCTCCCGGGCCAGCGCCTTACCGACGTTTTGGACATAGGCTTCGCGCGCATCGGCCGGTAGCGTGCGCAAGCTATCGGCGATATGTTTGAGCGTGTCTTGCAGCATCGTGAGCGAGGCATCATCGCCTTGTCGATGGCGTTGCCGCGCGTCCGAATGGGCGATTCGCTCCAAGGTCTCAGCTATCCTGCCGGGATTGTCCAGCGTCCTGAAGAGCCGCTCCCGCGCCTCCTGGGAACCGTCCGCAATATCCAGGAAGAAATCGACAAGATCCGACGCCTCGACGAGGTCTCCATCCCCTTCGGCGGCCACAACACCGGCCTCGCCCCCACCTCCGTGTGTTCCCTGGCCGCTGCCGTGCTTCCTTCGGATGTAGTCCAACATGTCGGATTCATCCGGTGGCTTATCACTCTCGTGGAGGTCGAGGAGTTCCGCCCCCTCCACGCGAACGTGCTCGAAGCCGAGGGCGGTGATCGTTTCAACAAGGTCCTGCGTCTTCCCCGGCTCTCCCGGGCGCGTGCTTGCTGCTTGGAGAAACTCGCGCAACTCGTCCGAGGTGCCGCCCGGCGAGAAGCTCATCGCCGAAACGCCGTTTCGATACATCTCCCGAGCGAACTTCCGCACGGCGTCATTCTTTGTTGCGATCTCTTCGCCGCCCCAATAGAGCACATCGCGCTCGATATGAAGAGATAGCTCACTCAGTGGCTCGGCCGGGGCCGGCCCGGGCGAGAAGAACGCACTCAGAGAAAGGATCAGTTTGTCGAGTGCTTGTCCGATGCTGGGATTGTTGGACGGGTAGACTTGGATACACTTACGAGCCACGACAAGGTTGTTGAGCGCCTCTTCGACCTGACGGACTCGTTCGGCCGACTCCATGGCTATCCCGTCCGACCTTTCGCCGTAGCTGCCCCCAAAGGCCGCGTTGTCAGTGGCTCCGCGCCTACTCGCGAAGCCATAAATCACCCTATGGATATAGCATGGCTCTTGTACGTTTTCAAGAGGCGTGTCGGCGGCTGTCGCGACGGGGCGTAAACAGCTGCTTCGCTCCTGCCCACACCCTTTGGATAACTCGACCACGCCCACGCACCAACCGGACATTTCTAAATTGTCCAAGATCGGACATTTCTACTTTGCGTTGACACCGCGCAAACATGTCTGTACGCGGTTTCCACCGATGTGCTAGGCTTGAGCACTCGATTGTTCGGGAGAGGTAGGCACGAAGTGCACCCGGTACGCGAGTCGCGGCGACGGCGCCGCACACAAGTGACGGCACTTGACGGGATATGCACCAGGAGGGTTTTCCGATGCGCAGTTTTCGCTGGGAAGTTGCTCTGGCAATGGTTGTTTTCTTGGGCTGCAGCTACACCGTCTTCGCCGATGCTCCATCCGTCGATCTAAGCCAGGGCGTCATTGTCGTGCCGGGGAATGCCGGCGTCGCGACAAAGGCCGCCGAACTGCTGCAGGACGAAGTATTTGCCCGGAGTGGAATTCATCTCAAGACAAAGCAAGACCTCCCCCGCTCCTCGCGTCCCGCCATTGTGTTGGCCACGCTCGCGGACATGCCGAGCGATCTCATGCCGCCCAAGGCAAAAGCGAGGATTCCTGAGAAGGCTGACGGCTTCGCGATTTGGGTGGATCAAGCGACGCGAAAGGCTCCTACGGTGTGCCTCGTCGGGCGAGACGTGCGCGGTACGCTTTTCGCCTCAGGACGGCTTCTGCGGCTCCTCGATATGGGCAAGGGCCACATATCGCTTGCGCCGGACACGTGCGTTGCCACGGCCCCCCGGTACGCGACCCGCGGGCACGAACTCGGCTATCGAGGCAAATCGAATACCTACGATGCCTGGGATTTGGGCCGATACGAGCAGTACATTCGCGATCTGGTTGTATTCGGCGCCAATACGATCCAACTCATTCCCCCAGTCGGTCCTACGGAGCGAAGCAGCCAGCACATGCCCCGGCCCCCTTGGGAGATGAACTCGGACTTGGCGGCTTTGATCGCGTCGTATGGCCTGAATGTTTGGCTGTGGCTGCCTGTGGAAGAAGATATCACCGAGGCCGGCGCTGATAGCGCCGCCCTCGAGGAGCGGCGCGCCCTCTTCAAGAGCTGCCCGCGCATCGACGTGGTGTTCGTGCCGGGAGGCGACCCGGGCGACACGCCGCCGGAGACGCTCTTGCCATGGGTGAAGAACATGACTGCGGTGCTGCATGAGTTTCATCCCAAGGCCGAGGTGTGGCTTTCTAACGAGGCATTCTCCCACGCCTGGAACGATTACCTCTTCAACTACCTGGAGCAGGAGAATCCCGCGTGGCTGGACGGCATGGTGTTTGGGACGTGGACGAAGATCTCGCTCGCGGAAGAGCGCCAAAGGACGCCCCAGCGCTATCCCATCGTGCAGTACGCCGATATCACCCACTGCCTGAGGTGCCAGTATCCCGTACCGGAATGGGATCGCGCATTCGCCCATACGCTCGGCCGCGAACCTATCAATCCACGCCCCACGGATTTTGCCCGCATTCATAACTTGCTCGCGCCGATGTCGGAAGGATTTGTCTCGTACTCAGACGGCGTCAACGACGACGTCAACAAGATCGTCTGGACGGCCTTAGGCTGGAACCCGGACGCGGATGTAAAGGACATCCTGCGGGAGTACGGACGCTACTTCATCGGCCCCAAGTACCAGGAGCAAGTAGCATCCGGCCTACTGGGACTGGAAGAAAACTGGCGAGGCCCCCTCTTGCTGAACCAAGGCGTCAAGAAGACGCTCGCCGCATGGCAGCAACTCGAAAGGGATGGCGGCGATGCACTGGCAGGGAACTGGCGGTTTCTCATGGGACTCTTCCGAGCCTACTACGACGCCTATATCCAATCCAAGGCCACGGCCGAGGCCCAGCTGGAGCAGCGTTTCTGCGCGGCACTGGCCCGTGCGCCTGAAATCGGATTCGATGAGGCCGTAGCGGCGGCCCAGGCCCTCGTGGACGGCGCCGAGGGCGCCCCAAGAGCACAAGAACTCCGGCCACGCATCGAGGAGATTGGCGGCGCCCTTTTCAAGACAATCGGAATGCAGCTCAGCGTTGAGGCGTATGGCGCCAGCGCTCGCGAGCGGGGCGCCGTCCTGGATTCACTGGACGTGCCGTTGAGCGATGTGCCATGGCTTCAGGCGCAGGCGAAGGATATCCAAGAGAACTATCCTGACTCCGAGCGACTGGCGCGGCTTGCCGCCGTTCTTGATTGGGAGGTCCCCGGCCCCGGCGGTTTCTACGACGACCTCGGCAATGCGTCCAAGCAGCCCCACCTCGTCCATCAGCATACGTTCGCCGAAGATCCGGGTTTCGTCAGTTCGCCGCAGGCTGAATACAGCCGGAGCGGCGAGGGGCCCTACCGTCTCTCCTGGCTCGATCAGGCGCAGACGCTTTTTGGCGCGCCGCTGCGCGTGCGCTACGAAGATCTCGCCCCGGAGGCAGCGTACCGTGTGCGCGTCATCTACACCGGCCGCTTCCGGCCGACGATGCGCCTCGTAGCCGACGGTGCTCATGAGATACACACCGCTCTGCCGCAGCCGCGCGGCGTGCCCGCTCCTCTTGAATTCGACGTGCCGCAGGCCGTGACGCGCGACGGTGTCCTCGAACTCGAGTGGCAGCTCATCGGCGGGCGAGGGTGCCAGGTGGCGGAGGTGTGGCTCCTGCGCCGCTGACGGCTGTTTCTGGTGAACCATACTACTGACGGCGTCCGAATTGCGCCCGGATTGCGCCCGCTCCGGGGGGCTATGATACCATGCCGCCTCACGGCCCCTGATTCCGCACCTGTACGGGCCGATCATCGGTAGGAAAGGCAGAGGAAGAACATGGATCAACTCGCTGCGATCCTGAGCCAAACGAATTTCACGGCGTTGGACTGGGTGATTGTTGGCCTGTATCCCCTCATATCCGTCGCGATCGGCCTCATCGCGCGGCGATACGTGGCTGATATGGGCGATTTTATCTGCGCCGGGCGGGGCGTACGCACAGCCCTCGGCATCGCCACGCTGACGGGGACGGAACTCGGCCTGGTTACCGTCATGTACAACGCCCAGAAGGGTTTCACAGGCGGCTTCGCGGCGTTTCACATTGGGCTGGTGGCCGGGGTGACGACACTGGTTGTCGGCATTACGGGCTTCATCATCGCCGCCCTGCGCCGGCAGGAAGTCCTGACAATCCCCGACTTCTATGGGCGGCGTTTCGGCCAGAAGACGCGCATCCTCGGCGGCCTCGTCCTCGCCCTCTCGGGGATCCTCAACATGGGGATGTTCCTCAAGGCCGGCTCGATGTTCATCGTCGGCATCACAGGCCTGCCGCCGGGCGGCAACGCCCTGATGATCGTGATGCTCATCCTTCTCGTCTTGGTGCTGTTCTACACCATCATGGGCGGCATGGTGTCCGTCGTCATCGCCGACTACGTCCAGTTTGTCGTCCTCTCCTTCGGCCTGCTCATCGCCACGGCGCTGGCCATCAGCAAGGTAGGATGGACACAGGTTTTCGCCAGTATGAGCGAAATCAGAGGCGAAGAAGGATTCAATCCCTTTGTCGCGGAGGGCACTTTCGGCTTCGACTACGTCGTCTGGATGGTATTCCTGGGCCTCGCGAGCTGCGCCCTCTGGCCCACCTCGGTGGCACGCGCCTTGGCCAGCGAGAGCGAGCGCGTCGTCAAACGGCAGTTCACGCTTGCGTCCGTATCCTATGCCATCCGCGTCATCATCCCCTGTTTTTGGGGCGCCTGCGCCTTCATCATGATCATGCAGACGCCGGCCCTGCGGGATGCCTTCTTCCCGGAAGGCTTCCCACCACCCGCGGCAGCCGGTACGGAGGCACTTGATTCCCTCTACGCCATGCCTATGTTCCTCGGGCGGATCCTGCCCGTCGGCATCATAGGCATCATCACGGCCGCCATGCTGGCTGCGTTCATGTCCACCCACGACAGCTACTTCCTCTGCTGGAGTTCCGTCATCACTAACGATGTTGTTGGCCCCCTCATGGGCGGCAAGCTATCGCAGCGGGCCGAGGTGAAGCTGACGCGCTGGCTCATCTTCGCCGTCGGCGTGTTTATCTTCCTGATCAGCTTCCTCTTCCCCCTCCGTGAAGACCTTTGGGATTACATGGCGATCACCGGGGCCATTTACTTCGCGGGAACCTTCGCCGTACTGACGGGAGGACTCTACTGGAAAAGGGCCAGCTCGACGGGCGCCGTCCTGGCTACGTGCGCCGGGTGCTTCGCCGTATTCGGACTGCGCGGGGTGCAGAAGGGACTCGCGGCACTCATTCGCATCGACCCGGAACGCTTCGCGTCGTTTACGAGCGCACGCGTTGGACTGGCCACAATCGGCCTCGCCGTCGTAGCCATGGTAGTCGGCTCGCTCCTGTTCCCTGACAGGGCCCCGGCCGGACAGCCTATCGGCAAAGGAGAATAGAAATGGCGTCTTGGATGCTTCTTTGGAAGGTTGTCTTCCTCGTCGTCGTGGTCTTCTTTGCCGGCTTGGCCGTGTGGGTGACATTTCAGGGCGCGCGCGATATCAAGACGCTCCTGAGCACCTTGCGTGCGCGGCACGAGAAAGCCCAACGCCCCGCGAGCGACTGACGGCCTCTCTCCCGCAATTCCTATGCGCCCTTACCGTCCCCAGCGCTGCACCAGTGGTTGCTTCAACACCGTATTTGCCCGCTCAATCTCGCCGTAACGCGCACGCCCGTGGTGCAGGAAGAACGGCACAAACGCCATGTCCTCCACATAGGTGGAACCAGGCTCCACGGGCAGAATCGGCCCGCGCTGGTAATCGCTGAAGGGATACACCCAGGCGCGGGTGAAGTAAGTTAGCGGAACCGCCCAGAAATGGTGTACGTAGAGGTAGTAGGCGCTCCGGTGCGTAGTGGCCTCGCCGGACTTGGCGTTGAAGGCCAGGGATGACTGAACCACCGCGCCCACGCCGTAGTCGTCAAACTCGTTTGTCATGGCGATCCACGGCACGTCATGCTCGACGGTAGTCGTCCACTCATCCTGCCAATCGGGCCCGTGCACGGCGCGCACGCGGCGTACGCCGCCGGCTTTCTCCTTCCACACAAAATGGGTGACGAGGTGCGAATCGAGCACGAGTTCCCCGTTGCGAATGGCCGACGCGTTCAAGGGGTCGCGCACCTGCGTAGTTGTCTTCACCTTCACGTAGGGCGTTGAGGCATAGAACGAGTACGTGACGGATGCCCAAACCTGGGGGGTGTACTCGGGCATACGGCCGCTGTTCGTCACCCGGAACAGAATCGGGCCATTAGCCGTCACAACCGTATGCTCCGGCGGATCCCAGGCGAAGGTATGGCCCCATTTCCCGTTATCCGAGAACGAGTCGGGATTCCAGTGGGCGGCAAGGCTGTAGGAATTCGAGAGCAACGGTGCGGGCCTCTCCGAACGCCCCTTTAGCTCAAACGACACGACTTGCCCGCACTTATCGTCGAGCTTCACGCGGAGAAACCGGTTCTCCACAACCGCGCCCAGGGGAGGGCCTGAAACCGTCAGATCAGTGGCTTGGGCCGCGCACATCTCAGCGTCCGGATTGTCGTACGTCACGACATAGACGCCCGACGACTTCGCAGGAACGGAGGCCAGGAAAACCACGTCCACGGAACGGCTTGGATTGTACAAATAGTAGTCATCGGCCGTCCCGGGGGGCGTGCCGCCGAACTCGCGCGCGTTAAACGTCTGGAAATTGACAGGTTCAAGCGCTCCCTCCTTGGCGTCGACACGAAACAGGCGAATCTCTCGTTCGAGATCTCCGCAGTTTTCGGCCCGCGCCACGACGGAGAATTCCACGGGCTCGTCCGAGCGGGCAAGGCCGGCCCGCTCCTCCAGTACAAATGACTGGTACCGCCGCCAGCCTGCCGGGCCGCCGCCACGCCGCGGCGCACGCCCCTCGAACGACTTCTCCACCGTCTTTGACTTGCCGTCATCGCCGGTAGCCGAGAGCGTGGCCTCGACGACAATGCCCTCGCCGCTGTGCCAAAGCGTCCGTGCCACAAGAACGACGTTGTGAGCCGTGGCACTCTTATCGGTTATCCACGCGCTTTGCACATGGGACACGCCATCGACGAATACGTAGTAAGACTCGCATGAAAGGCCGTTAACCGTGACTTTCGTCACACGCGCCGACTTCCCTTCCGCCCACTCCCCCACCGGGACAACCACCTCGTAGTAAGGGTGCGCCGCCGTAGGCGATACGAACATCATGGCGTCGACGCGCGCCGGGTCATAGGGCGTGGCATACAGCACGACGCCGTCGCCCACGTCTCTGCCCTTCTCAGCGTTCTTGACGCGGGCCGCCGTGGCTTCGGAGCTTGCTAGCGAGAACACGGATACCGCGGCGAGAAGGCCCACGGCCCGCACAAGGCTTCCGGCCCAGCCGCCGGGATACCTGGCATCCATCTACTGCTCCTTCTTCTCTTTGTGGGCACTGACGGCACCGGCCACGCCTTCGTCGAAAGGCATCGTCAGGATCGGCATAACCCATTTCTCGGGCGTGCGATCGTCCACGTTCATCCACTCGCTGACCTCCAGCGGGTGCGTCAGTTGCTTGGTGAGACGCTCAATCTCGGCAAAGGGATCGTCACCCTCCGCCAAGCGGAATGGCACCCAGGCATTCTCCTCGAGATAGATGCTGCCCTTCCGCGCCCGCATGACCCGCGTCAGATTCTGCCCGCCGAAGGGATACACCATGGCACGCGACCAGTAGATCCACGGGCCGACCTGCACGTAGATGTACGGCTGGGCCTCGCTGGCCGGGTCACCGTAGCGGTTGGTGTTCTCGTACGCCAAGGCAATCGATGCGAATCCCACGCCGTGCTCACGGCTGACGAACGCCATCCATGGCGTGTCCTGCGGCACTTCAAGCGCGTGAATGGGATGCTTCTTTGTGTCCCCTAGCGGCAGACTCTGCACCTGCCCGAGCGGGTCCATCCAGACGAACTCGTCGAGCACCGCATGATTGAACACGATCTCGCCATTGCGGATGGCCTTGACGAACATATCGCGCTGGACCTCCATGATGGACGACATCAGCACGTATGGTTGGCCAGCGTAGAAGGTGTACGACACCCCTGCCGTCACCGCTTTCTCGTCCATGTGAGGCAAGGGCGCGTAGCGCCGCGTACGGTGCATGATAGGGCCGGAGATCTGCTCCAGCGCGGGCCATTCCCAGTCGCTCGCGTGCACCCAAGGTGTGGGGGGGGCATAAACGCCGGGATTCCAGTGCACGGCGCCATTTGTCTCCAGCTTGTGCTCGAGCAGAACCGGCGCGCCCTCACCCAATACCGTCACCGTCTCAACGGCCCCGCTCTTCAGAGCCGTCGTCATGCGGTAGTAGCTCGTCTCGATCCCTTGGGCATACTTGTCGCCGAGTTGCTCGACCTTGAGATCGGTATCCAGAGGTAGGGCCTCGGCGTCGGGATTGCCGTATAGAACCTGGTAGACCTTCTTCTCATAGGGCAGCACATCGGCCAGGAACACCAAATCCACCGTAGTCGCCGGGTCGTACCGGTGCACAAGCTCACCTGTCTCGGCGTCACGCTCCTCGTGGTCGAGCATCTTGGCGTCGCGCCACTCGGCGACGGAGGTCACCTGACAAGGCGCCACCACATAGCCGTCATCCCCTGCCTTAGGATCTTTCGGCGCGTAGGTGACGACTCGTATCTCCTCCGCGGGGTCCTTCACGTCATCGGCGAACAGCCCAAGCGAAAGGTGCACCGGCTCGCCTTGGCGCAGCAGGCCCACCGTCTCTTCGAGCGCGATAGATACCGAGTGCGGCCAAGCGCTGTTCCAGTATCCGCCTTTGCCCGGCGCCGTTCCCTTCGCCTCGTAGACCTCCTCCTCGCCGGCGTCGAGCGCTACCGTCACGCGAAGGGTATGCTCCGAGCCGTTGACCCAATCGCACGGGACGACAACCTGGAAATCGCGGGAGCCGTCGATCCTGCCCGTATACGTCTCCCCTTCCAGCCCTTCAGCCTGGCCGGCGTCACGGGGATCCTGAATACCTACGTTGAAGCACCTGACATAGCTGCAGAACTTACCGTCCAGCCGTTTGCCGTCGAGTTCCACTTTCACGACCGCCCCTGGCTCGGCTGTTTCTCTAGGGAGCGTCATGGTGGCGCTATGGTAGGGGAAATCGCCGCTGGGCGGCTTGAAACCAAGTCCCAACGGGCTGCTCTTGTCGTCGGCCTGCCCTTTGACCTCCAGTGCCACGGCCGTTCCAGCAGACGTGACTCCGGCCACCAGCATGCAGTACTCCCGGCCCGGCTCCCAGCCGGTGTACACGGACACGCTGAAATCCTCCGTGCCGTGAACCCGCCGGTTGCCGTTGAAGATCCCCCGGTTGCGCACCACGAAAGCAGGCGCCTCGGCCCCATTGACCGCCACGCGCTTCACCTCGAATTCCGGTGCGGCTTCGTGGGGGAAATGGGCCGTCGTGTCGTAGACAAGGCCGGCGCGATCATCGACGCGTTCAAAAGCGATCCGTGACGCCTCGCCGGCTACGCCGGCCTCGGCGTAGCCCGTTGGACGCGGCTGGCGCTTGTCAAATCCACTCGCTCCGGCCATCAGGCTCAGAGCTACACAACACGCGATGATGACTAGTTGTTTCATTGCCGTATCCTCCCGCAGCATTGCCCTCTTGCTTCCGGCACACTTTAGCACATCCATCTTCGGATGCAAACGGACCCCACAATCAAGTTCTAAGTGCACAGAGGTGCGTTTGCCGCTGTAGCTGGAAGACTTGGGCTGGCGTTCTGAATCCCAGACATTTCCTTGGCCGATTGTTTATCCTCTCGACGATGTAGTCGATCTGGTCTTGTGTAAGGTTCTGGAAGCTTGTGCCTTTGGGCAGGTAGCGACGGATGCGTCCGTTGACCTGCTCGTTGCTTCCACGCTGGTAGGCGGCGTAGGGGTCGGCGAAGTACACGTCGACACCCAACTGCTGCGACAGGGTCTGGTGGTCACTGAATTCGGTGCCGTTGTCGAAGGTGATGGATTTCACCCAGGAGATGGGCCGTTCCATGAGGACTTGTATGACGGCCTGGCTGACTTCCTTGGCGCGCTTGCTCTGGACTTTCACCGCCTCCAGTAGGCGTGAAGTGCGCTCAACCCGTGTTACGATGAAGCCGTCTTGTCCTTTCCCCACGACCAAGTCCCCTTCCCAATGACCAATCTCCTTGCGTTCCTCCACGGCGGCCGGACGCTCCTCGATACCCACGCGGTTCGGGATCGAGGTGCCCCGCCGGCCTTTCTGCTGGCCCCGTTTCTGGCGGGTCCGACGCTTCTGAGGAAGGTAGTCCTGAAGGTAATCAAGATGGTGACGGTTGGCGTAGATGGCGCTGTAGAGGGTTTCCGGGCACACCCGCATCTTCGGAGCTTGCGGGAAGTCCAGTTGCAGGCAGCCCGATACCAGTTCAGGACTGAGTTCCTCCACGGCGATCTTCTCTTCCACGTACTCGCGCAGGGGTTCGTGGGCCAGCCGGCCCTTGGGGCGACAGGCCTTGCGACGCTCCTCATAAAGGGCCTGCGCCTTTTCGGCGTCATAGCTACCGGCCGTCGAGTTGCGCGTCAGCTCACGGCCCACGCTGGATGCATGACGGCCCAGCATCCGGCCAATGGCGGAATGCGAGTGCCCCTGCTGATGAAGAAGCTCGATCTGCGCACGTTCCATTACGGTAAACTGGGTGTAAGACATCGGGACTCCTTTTCGGTGCTGGTTGTGTAGGAACTCCCAGAATACAGAACTGGGCCCGATGTCTTCCTTTCATCTCCCTGCTGCGCTCCCTACAGCGGCAAACACTCCGCTGTGCACTTAGTATTGGAATCTGCAGACGAAGTACACGCTTGACACCTACCGCACGAAGCGGGCGCAGGCACGCAGGCCAGGTGTCGCGACTCTTTGATAGTGTCACCCCCTCGACTCATTAGAAATGTCACAATTGGAGCCTTTCACTTGGAGGGCTGCCGTGGAAGGGCATTTGAAGATGAGTCGCAAGGAATTGATGCGTAAGTCGTTGTTGGAGCTTGTTGTGGGAAAGCATATGACCCTGGCGGAAGCGGCGCGGCGCATGGAAGTGAGCTACCGGCAGGCGCTGCGGATACACGCACGCTTCGTGTCAGAGGGAGATGAGGGGTTGGTGCATCGCAACCGGGGCCGGGCGTCTAATCGAGCCAAGCCTGCCGCGTTCCGGGACAAAGTCCTTCGGCGCTATCAGGAACGCTATAGAGAACACGATTTGGGGCCGACCCTGGCCGCGGAGAAGCTGGCGGAGGAAGGCCTGTGCATCGACCACGAGACGTTACGGCGCTGGCTGCTTGAGCAGGGGCTCTGGGCGAAGGGAGACACCGGGCGCCGGCATCGCTCCCGCAGGGAGCGGCGAGCCCATTTCGGAGAGCTGGTGCAGATGGATGGGAGTCACCACCACTGGTTCGGGCCGGACCAAGGCCAAACTTGTCTGATGAACATGATAGATGACGCCACAGGAGAAACCTTGGCGCTCATGGCCGAGCAAGAAACGAAGCAGGCCGCCATGCAGCTTCTGTGGCGGTGGATCGAGAAATACGGTATTCCTCGGGCGCTGTATACGGACCGAAAGAACGTCTACATCACCGGCCGGGAGCCCACGCTCGAAGAGCAACTGGCGGGGCGCGAGCCGCTGACTCAATTCGGAGAGGCCTGCTATAAGCTGGGAATCGTCATCATCCCCGCGACTTCGCCTCAAGCCAAAGGCCGCGTCGAGCGCTCCAACGGCACATACCAGAACCGGTTCGTCAAGGAACTCGCCTTGCGGCGCATCACCACCATCGCCACCGCCGACAAGCTGCTCTACGAAAGCTTTTGTGACGCTCTGAACGCCAAGTTCGCCATTGCGCCCCGTGAGGAACTGGACTATCACCGTCCTCCACCCAAAGGCCTTGAGCTGCATGACATTTTTTGCTTCGAGGAACTGCGCGTCGTCCAAAACGACTGGACCGTCCGTTTCGGGAATCATTACTACCAAATCCTCAAGAACAACAGTCCTCTGCCCCGGCCCAAAGACAGGATTCTGGTCCGCACCCATCTGCACGGCGGCATCAGGCTGCTCTACAAAGACCAGGACCTTGACTACCGCAGGCTCACGGTCAAGCAATACAAACGAGAAGGGCAGCAACGAGTCCAACAGGTCCAGCCCCCCGCCAAGCCCAAGAAGAAGAACGCTCCCCCCGCGCCCTACAAGCGCTGGCGGCCCAACGTCCAACGCCTACCTCTCATGAACGCAAAAGAAAGGTGAGCACGCGAGTTACCCACATATCCACATCCTCGACGAGCGCTATGCGCCCGCGCGCTTCGCGCTGGATGTGGATATGACGGTCTGGGGACAGCTGCTACGCACCTGACCACAGACCTTGGATAACTCGCTTCTGCAACCATCGAGCATAGGACATTTCTAATGAGTCCCAACATGTGACATTTCTAAAGAGTCTTGACAAGGCACGCAGGCCAGGTTGACGGCCGCAGACAGCGCGCGTATTATCACGTACACGCCAGTGACGTGCGAAGCCGCACCGTTCGGAGCGCGCGACGCTGCTGGTATCGATTCTCTGGTGGCGTCCGCGTGTTTCGAGTTCCATTGTCCCTGTTCGACGGCCCACCGCGTGAATGAAATGGAGGGATATGTCCTTCGAAGACTTTGACATCGACCCACGCTGCCAGAGTGTGCTCCGCTCGCAAGAGATTTCCGAGCCCACCCCCGTTCAGCAACAGGCGATCCCTGTCGCACTGACGGGAAAAGACTTGATCGCCATAGCGCAGACGGGCACAGGCAAGACGCTCGCGTTCTCCTTGCCCTCGCTGACGCGCCTCGCGGCGGGGCCCGTCAAGCGGAACATGATGCTTGTCCTCACCCCAACGCGGGAGCTGGCAAACCAAGTTCACTCCGTGATCAAGGATCTCGGCAAGAGCCTCCACCTGCGCACGGTTTGCCTGTACGGCGGCGTCGGACTTGAGAATCAGACGCGCGCGCTACGCCATGGGTGCGCCGTTGTGGTGGCTACGCCGGGCCGCCTCCTGGACCACATGGGCCGAGGGAACGTCAACTTCGCCGACCTTCAGATCCTGGTGCTCGATGAGGCCGATCGGATGCTCGACATGGGATTCCTGCCTGATATCTGGCGGATCCTGCGGCGGCTGCCCGAGGATCGGCAGACCCTCATGTGCTCGGCCACGTTTCCAAACGAGATTGCCCGCCTGGCGAAGGACATGTTGCGCGATCCCGAGCGCATCGCCGTCGGGGCCGTCGCGAAACCGGTGGATACGGTTCGCCAGACAGTCTATACAGTCATGCCCGGTAGCAAGATGGACCTCCTCCTGAAGATCCTGAAGGAGCAGGACATTGCGTCCGGGCTCGTATTCCTGCGAACCAAGCGCCACACGGAGCGCGTTATGAGAAGCCTGCGCAAGGCCGGATTCAAGGCGCAGGCAATTCACGGCGATCGCTCTCAACGGCAGCGCGAACAGGCCCTCGAAGGATTTCGCTCCGGCCGGTATCAACTCCTGATCGCCACCGACGTGGCCGCGCGCGGGCTCGACATCGAAGGCATCAGCCACGTCATCAACTATGATATCCCGGAAAACCCCGACGACTACATTCACCGCATCGGCCGCACCGCGAGGGCAAGCGCCGACGGGGACGCCGTCACTTTCGTATGTCCAAGGGATCACATCGCGCTGGAGGCCATCGAGCGCGCCCTGGGGAAGAATCTCCCCCGGGCTGATTGGGAAGGCGCCGTCACGGTGCTCAACCTCTACACCCCGCCGCAGGACGAGCCGTCGAAAGCCAAACGGGGCACGACCCGGCGGCGGCGGCGAAGCCTGTTCCGCCGCCGTTAGCCTCACCGGAACGGTTTCAAACTGCCCGCCGAGGAAACTCAGGTGGCGTCAGTTACCGACACGTTTCAGCACGTAGTAGTGAGGCCTCTGCCCGCGCAGGAACACATCGCCGCTAAGCCAAGGGAAGAAGAGGTACGCGTTCCCGTTGACAACTCCCACGTGGTACAGCGCCTGGGCGCGCCCATCGACCCGCACGAGCCATCCATTGCCCCATCGATAGTCCTGCCTCGACGTCTTGCCGTTAGAATAACACCGCAGACTGGTTATGGTAAGAGCCCCTTCCCACGACTTTGTGCCCGGCCTGAAGTCCGAGATCTCTTGCACGAAATCGACACCTCGCCATACTCCCGTGAGATCCGGCGAACCGTCCGTCCAAACAAGCGGCTTCCTCTGTGGCGGCCCGCGCCTAACTGGAGTGGGGCCTTCCGCTTGCGCTCTCTCTGCCACCATTTCGGGCTTCAGCGTGTGCTTGGCTGCGTATTGAGCCGGCACCTGCGCTTGCGCTGTTGTACGCTGCGCATAACTTGCCTTTTTCAGGACGTAGTAGTCAGGCTCCTGCCCCCGCTCCGTCACGTCGCCACTCAACCAAGGCAAGAAGAGATACGGAGTATCCCCAGCCATCTTGACGTAGTACTGCGCTTGCGTCCGGCCGTCCGAGTGCGTAATCCAGCCATCGCCCCAGCGCCAGGAAAGGGAGGTCAGGCCGTTCGCCGTGCAGCGTAGTTCTTTCAGGAAGAGGTCGCCGCTCCAGTTTTTGGCGCCAGGTTTGAAGTCCGCAACTTGATCGACATAGTCCACGCTTTGCCACACACCCGTTAGGTTGGTGGGGCCGTCCGCCATCTGGGAAGGAGGCGACATCGGCGCCTGCGCTCCCGTGGGCGCCGCGGACACGTTACGCTCCAAAGGCAACGTGGAGACAGGGCGCGTCGGTGGGCGTGTACCACGTGCATGGGCCAGGAACTCGACCCCCAAGAGTGCCCCGACAAGCACACACAGCCCAGCCAACGCAATAACCAGTCCATACCGGTACCAGCGGCCGCCCCCATCGCCCTTAATCGGCGGAGACGCAGACGTCCGGGACGGTTCCAGACTGAACGGGTCCTCCTCGGCGATCTTCGCCGCCAATCGTTGAGCCATGGCCACATGGCCCAGCTCCTTCAGATGCTGCACCACGGCACGGGCCTCGGTGGTCCGGCCCAAGGCGGCCAAACAGAATCCCTTGCGATACTCAACGGCCGGCGTGGCGCCTTCCACCCCTTTGAGCATGGCCAGGGCCAAGGCGAACTGGCCATTGTCCATCAAGCGCTGCGCCTGACTGTGATCTGGCTGATCGTTCATCGTTCGTCCCCCCGTAGCGTTGGAGGCGAGTAAGCCGAAGAACGTCGGGCATGCCCACCCCCGCAAGTCAGAAGACACGCTTCACCGTCTGACGCAGTATAGCACAGCTGGCTCGCTTGGCTAGGTTCAGTACCGTGCGGCGTCAGTGGGCAGGGCGGCTTTTTGGCGGCGCCGAAGGTGAAAGGCCCTGCGCGCTTCACGTATCCTCTAGCCATAGACCAAGGAGGACACGCCATGTGGTTCGCAGGACTCTTTTCGCACATCTATGAATCCTTCATCGAGTTCTTCTTTGTGATTGTGATGGCGATTATCGCGCCGTTTCTGTCCCAGGAAGAGTCGTGAACTGGACGTAGGGCGAAGGCCCTGAGTCGCCTCAGCGAAGCTGCATGAGGAACGGACAGGCCCTGTACACGCGCATCAGCCATTTTGTCACGGGCGAAAGATAGACTTCGGGCTCCTCGCGCGTGATCGCTCGTTCGAGCTTACGGGCAAACACCGCCACGGGATACCGGCCTCTTCCCTCCGGCGCCGCCACCGCAATGGACCCCAGTGCCACGTTCATCACATTGATGCCCGCACCTCGGAACTCCTGCCGCAGCGCCTCGGACATACCGTTTACCGCCGCCTTCGAGATACTGTAGACGGTCTGAGTGGGATTAGGCTTACAACCTGCCAAAGACGAGATATTCACGATCATTCCCCCGCCGCGCGCCAGCATCATCGGCGCAATCAGTCGCGCCAATTGGAGGGGGCCAATGACGTTCGTGCGAATCAGACGCTCAATTTCGTCCGCCGAAGTGTCGAGAAAGGGCTTCGATGTCACGTCGGCGGCGTTATTGATCAGGATATCCACGCCGCCCGCCTGTTCCCGGCCCGCCTGCGCCAGCATGTCAAGCGTCGCTGGTTCACATAAATCGCAAGGCTGCACCAGGCACTGCCCACCCGCCTTTCGGACTTCAACTGCCGTTATCTGGAGTTGAGCAACATCGCGGGCGGCGAGAACGAGCATGGCTGCCTTCGGCGCAAGGTAGGTAGCGAGGTAGCGTCCAATACCCCTGGAGGCCCCCGTAATGAGGATGTTCTTCCCCCTAATCTCCATCGCGCGCGCTCCCCCATAGGGGACATTCGTTTGCGTCCATGGACCTCGCGTCGATCATGCACCTACCCTTCTGCCGACGTACATCAGGGCGTTCCCGCGGAAACACATCAAGACGCGGTGTATTGCCTTCGGGAACAGGTTTCCGGCAATGAACAGGTTATGATTGTAAGGACACAATATAATCGTCTCGAATCCGTGCGTTTCAAACAGAAATCGCAGCGACTTGGCGTTGAAGGGACGTTTGTGCGTGACATCATCCCAGAAGCGGAACTTGTACTTCATGATGTCGGGCACCGTTACGAAGACAAGCCCTCCGGGCCGCAGAACGCGGCCGATCTCCGTCGCGATGTGCTCCGGGCGGCCGAGGTGCTCGAGCGTGCTCGTCATGCTAACCATGTCCATGGATGACGCCGCGAAGGGAAAAGCGCCCTTCTCCATATCAGCAAGCACAAACTCGATGCCTTCGGCACGCATTTCCTTGGCGAAGTGGTCGTCGAAATCGAGGGCAATCCGCTGCGCGAGGGCCGGAGTATCGTAGCTCAAGAACCAGCCATTCCATGCGCCACAGTCCAGCACGCGTAGCCCCGTCTGTCCGGAACAATACGTTTCCAGGACGTACTTCAAGGACCAGATCTTGTGGCCTTTCTGGCCCAACGCGTGGGCCTTGCGCGCCAGCAGATTGATAAACCAGCGTTGAAGCACACCCGGCGCATCCAGGCAGCACTGCTCGTATTTCTCGGCATATTTCATCGAGTCATCCGCCGTTCCTACGCTTCTCCCACCCAAATCTAATGGCCCTAGCAGGGCCGATGCAAACCGGCCGCATTGCCGCCGGACTCTCCTCGGGCCGCTTACCGCAGGAGTTTGCCGGCAACGTGGAGCGCATGGCGCGGATTCTTCAAGGCCCGGCGAATCATGTCGCCCAACCCATAGTTGCGGAACGCGAAGCGGGCGGTCATCTTCTCGAAAAGCCGTTTCTGCTCCTCCCGGGATATCTCGCCGTTGCACTGGAACGTGTCCGGATTGCCCGAGGTGAACGTATCCCAGGGAATCCGCGCCGCGGCAATCTCCTCTTCGAAATCGTCAAACAGGGCGGTTCCGGGCAGCGGCGTCAGGAAATGCATCGAGACGAAGTCAGGCTTCGCGGTCTTGACAAAGTCCTCCGTCTTGCGGATATCGCCGCGTGTTTCGCCCGGCACGCCGAAGACAAAGCACCCGCGAAGCCGAAGTCCCGCCTCGCGCACCTTGCATGCCGCCGCAATATTCTCCTCAACATTGGTACTCTTGTGAATACGCTCCAAGATGCGCTGGCTACCGCTCTCGAATCCGACGGCCACCTGAACACATCCGGCCCGCTTCATCAGAGGCAAGAGATCCTCGCGGATGGTGCGGGGGTGCATCTGACACTCCCAGCGCAATCGGTTCAAACCCGCGCGGATCATTTCCTCACAGATGGTCCGGAAACGCTCCGTGTCCGTTGCCATCAGCTCATCGTAGAATGCGATACTCTCAATGTGATGCCTGTCCGCGAGGTAGCGGACCTCTTCGACGACACGCGCCGGGCTGTGGAAGCGGAGCGTGGTGCTGCGCTTCGAGTTGACACAGAAGTCACAGCGAAAGGGACATCCTCGCGAGGTGATCACGCCCAACGTCCGGTAGGACAGCCCGGCCAACTCCTCCCCGGCCCCCGCGTAGAACGCAAGATCGAGCTGCGAACGGTCGGGCAGCGGCAGGGCGTCCAGATCTTCGGGTGGCTCCGCCTCGACAACGCCTTCGATGCGCCCTGCGTCCAAGAGTCTGGGCAACGCGATTTCACCCTCGCCTCGCACCACACAATCCGCGTATTGAAGTGCCTCCTGCGGCAACGCCGTCGGATGCGTGCCGCCGAAGACAATCGGGATGCCGCGGTTCTTCCGGATCGCCGTCGCCAGGGCGTAGGCGCGCGGCGCGTACATCGTCATGAACGAGATACCCGCGAGGTCAGGCCTGAAGGCAGCCAGGGCTTCCTCCACCTTCTGCCCGGCAATCTCGTCGACTATACAGGTTTGATGCCCTGCCTGTTGGAGCGACGCAGCCAGATAGGCGAGTCCCAGGTTCTCCTTCTTCAGCGCCGCCGGTGCCGACGGGTTGATCAGGGCGACTCTCATCAATGCGACCTCAGCACGCGCAACGCGCGGAAAAGCCCGTACCGGCCTAAGCGAAACACTCCGCCCACGCCCTCGCGCCGCAGCGCGTTCCGGAAATGATGCCATAGGGTGGCAGGGCGGCGGGTCGCCATGTGCCACTGCCACCGCCGCCAAGCAAGGTCGTGCATCTCGGCGATAGTCTCGGAATTGTAATCGGGATAGGACAAGACGGCCTGGCCGGCCGGATCGAAGTCGGCCCAGTCCTCCCTTACCAGCCAGCCGTTCTCCTTCGCCTGCTCGTAAAGGACCGTCCCGGGATACGGCGTAACAATGGCAAACTGAAGGGTGTGCGCGCCCAGACGCAACGCGAAGTCTATCGTTCGTAAAGCACTCTCACGGTTTTCCCCCGGCAGTCCTAGAAGAAATGTCGCGTGCGTAAGGATGCCCAGTTCCTTGCAGTTCCGAGCGGTGCGCACCACATCCGCCGGAGCGACGGGCTTGGGGATACGCCCAAGCACTTCCGGATCGGCGCTCTCTACGCCGAACTTGAACGCCCGACACCCCGCCGAAGCCATGGCTTCGAGTACATCGCGCTCCACGGGAGCATTGCCCATACAGCAGAAGGGAATCCCCCAACGCCGCTCCTCTATCGCCTCACAGAGCGCCAGAATATGGCGCCGATCCAACGTGATCGAATCGTCGTCGAAATAGATCTCGTCCGGATGGTATTCACGGATGAGCACGTCTATCTCGTCGCACACGCTGGCCGGATCGCGCCGTCGGTAATTGTGCTTGCCATAGAAGGGCGCCAGCGTGCAGAAACCGCAGCGCATCGCGCATCCGCGCGTGCTTAGAACCGTTACCGAACGGCCCACACAGATTGGGTCGTTGTACCTCTCCATCGGCATCATGCGCCACGGCGGATACGGAATCGCGTCAAGGTCGTCCGCGAGAGGCGCGTGCCCGGCGTCAGGCGCCTCCGGCGTCGCAAGCCAGGGGCGGGGCGATAGTGCAACGGCCTCCGAAATCACCTGATCGTATTCGCCGCGAATGACGCCCGAAAAGCCCGCATCCAAATGAACCTTGGCCGTAGCAGTAGCATGCGCCCCTCCGGCCAGACATGGCACACCCAGAGTGCGCATCGTCTCAATATCTGCCCGGAAACTCGGCGCGCTTGTCTCCATGAAGACGATATCGGGGCCAAACTCGGAGGCGACGGTTTGAAGTTCGCTATCCGTCGTTCTTGTGGCGATGCAATCTACGAGCTTGGCCTCGTGGCCATCCGCCAACAACCGCGACGTGGCATATGCCAGCCCGAATGGGAACGGATGGTAGTCGATGCCTACCCCCTCGCTCTTGCGGCGGTGTGGCCAGCGCGACCCGGCCCGGCAGTAGGGGCCGGGCGGATTCAATAGGAGGACCTTCATAAGAGAATCTACACGCCCCCCTCGGCTGACGGCGCATTCGTTTCCCAGCGTAGCGTGTTCATCGCTATGAGCATACTCGATTGCCCCGCAATCCGCTACTCTGGATATCCCCCGATGCTCTGTATGGCACAGATGCCAGGATACGCGTCTGGAAACCAATGGCTCCGCGACGCGAAACTCATGGAAGGCTCACCACCCACGGCCGGCGGAAAGAATGAAGATTCTCATAGACGGACTTCCCCGGAGCTATTGGAGTCCGTAGTGTCCCACCTGGCGGATAAGGCCGTAGCCGTTCTCCGCATCGGATAGAATCGGGAATCGCGTCCGATACCGGACGAACTCCACGTGGCCATCCAGATACAACACGTTGCAGCCCCCCGGCAAGTGGTTATACACCACCCCGCCGGCCGTTGCATCCTCCTGCGAAAAAGCTCCAAAAGTGTCGAACATAACCGGGATCTGCCCTTCGGCGCGGGTCGAGGACGCCGGATCGTTGACATCAGTGATAAGGTATTTTTGGACCCCTTTGCGCAATCGGTAGACCTTGTCGCCGCCAGCCAAGCCCGTTCCCAAGATGGCCGTCCAAGCCAGCTTCGACGATTCGTCCAGCTTAATGTCGCCCGTCCAGTCCTTGAGTCCCATCGGCATGAAGACCGGGCTGGTCCCCACCACCGTACCTCCCGCCAGCGAATCCAAAACCGGCTGACTGCCCGTCCCGTTCCAGACGCCGTAGAACTCTTCCACGTTCGTCATGGCGTAGCCGTGGTACCAGTAGGAGCGTCCAAGCGCTGCAGACAAGAAATACCGTTGGCTGAGCTTGTCACGACGCTTCGTGGCTGCCTCGATATGTCCCTCGATACTCCCGTCTGGAAGGCGGCCCACCACATAGGCTCCCTCGCCGTCCATAATGAGGTCTGACGGACACTGGGACACCTTAAGATCTGGAAGATACTCAGGATAGAGCGCATTGCCGTCCGCCGACGCAAACATCGGCACGCCGCCCGGGTTCGCAAACGGCGACATGGGTGGGTAGTAGCCCGCCGCCTCCTCCGCGTACATCGCATACGACAGTCCGAACTGCCTAAGATTACTGGCACAGGCGGCTCGTTGGGCCGACTCCCGAGCACGATCCAGCGCGGGCAGCAGTATCGCCGTCAGAATACCTATGATCGCAATGACGACAAGAAGCTCGATGAGTGTAAAACCGCTGCTACAGGTAGCGTATCTGGAACGCGGGAATACCATGGAGTTACCCTTTCATCACAATGCAAAGATCACTAGCGAATCGGTATTACGATTTTCGATATCGTAATACCATGCCGCTATCGAAGAAGTCAAGCGTCTTGACAAAGGGCGGGTGCTTAATGAAGGGAATATCCCCCAAGGCGAGGCCTGACAGCAGGATAAGGCCGACTACCGGAAAGACGCCAGATGGCGCACGTCAGGCGCGGGAATGTGGCTTTAGCCTTGAATATCCATCACGGCGGAGCCGTGTTGGTTGATCTTGGGAGACGCCGAGGTTTCGGCTTGGCCGAGATTGTCGAAAGCTTCCTGCCATGTATCCCTGACGGATGCCATAAGCTGAATACACTCGTCGATAGGAGCGGCGTCCTTTCGGATATTGGCCTTGATAAGCAGGTGCTGGAAGTACTCATAGACACGGTCGAGCTCATGGGCCAAGTTGCCAACCTTCATGTTGAGCGCCCCCCGAAGCTCGGCGATAATCTCTTGGGCGCGGACGAGGTTGTTGTGCACGCCCTCAAACCGGCGCTTGACAAGTTGACGCTTGGCTTCTTCGGCTCGCTGAATAGCGCCGTTGAAGAGCATCACGATGAGCTTGCCTTGAGAGGCCGTCTCAATATCAACCTTCTTGTAGGCGCCAAGATTGGCCGAAGAACTCATTGTAAAGCTCCTTCCTCGATTCGCCTAACATCCACCAGGTCATTGTACTGCAAATGCCCACGCGGCGCCTCAAACTTGGGCGACTGCGCCATCGGGAACCCGCCCTACACCAGCCCGTAAGAACTGGAAAGCGCGCTCAACGAGCTGCTCATGACCTCGTACTCGGACAACATCAGTTCCATATTCGTGAATTGAGAGCGTAGTCGCTCCTCGTACTGTTCGATGCGCGCCTCAAGGCGCTCAATTTGGTCCTCATACGACTCGATCTTCTGGTCAATCGTGCCGTTAGACTTCACCCGCGCATACAGGAAACCCGTCGTCGATGTGACATCGCGGAAATAGTCATTGAATAGATTGGCTATCCCGTCCTCATCATCATTGGTGAAAAGGCTCTCGACGCTGCTCCTATCTTCACGCAATGCCTCAAGCAGTTCCTCCGTGTCCAGCTCGAGTTGGGAGGTCGATGTGGAATCGAAGCTGTCTCCCGTCGAAATGCCGATGGATATGAGCGTATCGTACGCCCCTGACGACCCGCTCACTTGCCCGAATATCGTGGTCCAGAGGTAGTTTTCAATGGTGCGAATACTCGAATCGCCGGACAGCGTCCCATCGGTGCCCATGTAGCTGTCGATAGCCGCGACGACTTCATTGTAAGCCGCAATGAACTCTTCGATATCCTCAACGATGGCGTCGTTGTCGCTGGAGATTTTGACAGTACTCGTCCCCTCGCTAAGGAAGTCTAGCGTCACACCACCGATAGCGTCGGACACCTCGTTTGTATTGCGAGTCTCGACATCCCCTCCGTTGATGGTAAATTCACAATCGCTGCCCGCCTCTTGTACAGCGTCGTCCAGGTTCACGATGCTCAGGAAGTTGCTCGTTCCGGTGGTAAACTTAACCGTGCGGCTGCCGAGCGTATCCGAGACAACGCGGATCGTGTCCGTTGACGTATCATAGCTGGCCGTAACGCCCGCATCCGAATCGTTGATCACCCCGAGAACGTCGCTTATGGAATCCTGCGTAACGTCGACCTCAATTTCAACACCGTTGATGTAGAAAGTACCTGAGGTTAATGCTCCCTCGGAGAAATTCACCGTTTCCAAGGTGTCCCCGGCATCAATGGCCCCAAGATTGCGCGTACTCGTCACCACCGTTGAACCGGCTCCCCCCGTGGATTGAGTCGCGTCGGTGACATTCAAGACTTCCAGAAAGTTGCTGTCCTCTTCCTCGTCTTCCACTTCCCCGAAGTTGATGATGCTGGTGTCGTCGGCAGTGCTATTCTCGAAGGTAACCGTATCCGTTACCGCATCATAGGTGGCAGTGACTCCCGCGGCACTCGCGTTTATCTCCGCCAGGATATCATTCAGACTCTGCGTGTCCGGGTCGATCGTGAAGGTAACGCCATTGATCATAAACTCCCCGGCAGTGACCTCGGTGGCGATTCCCGCGGAGTTCAGGGCCGCGTCCGGATCAATAGCACCGCCCAACTCCCCACTGCTTGAGGCGGCCGTGGCGGTGGCAAGCTGCAGGACCTCGATTTCGTAGGCCCCAACAACCGGGTTGGACCCGCTCACTTCCACTGTCATGACCTCTTCTTCACTAGTGGTTGCGCCGTATTGGTCGAAGACATTGCTCAGCACGAAGTCCTGAGCCCGGTTGTACAGCGTAAGAAGCAACGTACGCAGTTCGCGGACAGCATCTTTCTCCGTCTCGAGCGCACTGATTTGTCCCTCGATACGTGTGATTGGCTCACTTTCGAGCGCCACGAGCTGCTCAATGAGAGTCGCAGTGTCAATCCCCGAAATGAGGCCACCGGCGCTTAACACTCCACTCATTCTGTGCTCCTCCTGGGCGCGCCGTCGTTTCGGACCGGGAGCGTCCCATCGTTAAGCCAACACGCACGTCGAGGCCCATTATCCTCGTCGTCCTGTTCGTACTTATCGGCAGAAACCTTCGGCGCCTTTAGCACGGGATGGACGCGTGAAAGCCCGGCCAAGAGGGATGAGATGGGCCAAGGCAAGACATTTGATATTAATGGGTTAGGCGAGCCCCCAACAGCGGCCTGACAGCGCCATTCACACGAAGCAGGCATTGCCTTGGCCAGGCGCCAAAGAAGGTCAGATCTGACTGTGGTATATACGATCCACGAGCGTCATCGTCGCCACAGTGTCGGAAAGACTGCTCTTCGGCTGCTTACGCGACCGGACACAGTCAATGAAGTGACGATTCTCGGCAAAGAAGCCCAACCGGTGCCTGTCGGCTTGGTTCCCGGCGCAGTCGCCCGGATCGAACATCTCACCCTCGACGTCCCCATCCCTATAGAGAATGCCGGAGACATCCGGCTCCACGTAGGCCGAGACGCCCTGTCCGTGCATCTCGACGTTGAAGAAACGCCGTCCACAGGCCCAATTCGTCTGCAAGATCCCCGTCACCCCGCTAGAGAACTTCACCATGGCGTAGAAAGCGTTATTATCCTCGGCGCCCAGGTTCCGCACATCGCTCGCGACGGAGGCAACCTCGCCCCCCGCCAAGTGCCGAAGTGTGTCGACGGCGTGGACGGCATCGCATGAGAGAATATCGATGGCGCCGCCGTAATACCCACCCATGGGATAGCTGCACTTGACGAATGTGACCCCCACGGTGTGCAAAGGCCCCCGTCGCAGCATTCTTCGCCTAAGAGTCTCGATGACGGGCACGTAGCGCCGCTGGAAACCGCACATAGCCAACACCTTGTTTCGCTTGGCGCACAGCGCGAGCTGGCGGTTCTGAAAGGCGTTCAGGCCGGGCGGCTTCTCGATGAAAAGATGGTGCTTCCGCTCCATCACATCCACCGCCACGTCAAAGAGTTGGTGCGGCGGCATAAGGACATAGACTGCGGCGGGGCGTGTCTCATCCAGCATGGCCCGGTAGTCGGTATAGACGCGCCGGATGCCGAAGCTATCCGCCGTGGTCTTGGCCTTCTCAGCAACAAGGTCGGCGATACCCACGAGCTCGACGTCTCTCATCTCCGCGAGCGATGGATAGTGCATCTGGTTCGCCATTCCCCCCGCCCCGATGAGCGCTACCTTGGCCTTCCTGAGCTTGCCCGCGGCCTTCCTCGGCATGGACTGATGCCTCCCTCTCCTGCGCCAAGAGGCCCGTGCGGAATCAGAGCGAGAACGTACAACCCGACGTGCCTGCTTCGCAAAAAAACACCGGGCCGAACAGAACGTTCGACCCGGCGGCGTACACAAAAACTACTTGCGAACCAATTCCGACAGCTTGAGGATCGGCATGAAAAGCGCGATCACGATGCTGCCGACCACAATACCCATCATCATGATCAAGATGGGTTCGATCATTGCCGTCAGGCCATCCACCGATGCTTTCACCTCGGAATCATAAAACTCCGCGATCTTTGAGAGCATGCTCTCAAGTGCACCCGTCTTCTCACCCACGCCGATCATCCGCGTCACCATCGCCGGGAACTCTTCGCTGCGCGCCAGCGGCTCGGCAAGGGCCTCGCCATTGCGCACGCTCTCACCGGCCGACGCTACGGCGCGGGCAAACACCTCATTACCCGCCGTGCGCTCTACAATCTCAAGCGCCTGCAGGATAGCGACGCCGCTTCGCGTCAGGGTGCTCAAGGTTCGAGTGAACCGACTGATGGCCACCTTGCGCAGCAGCTTGCCAAAGACCGGCAACCGGAGCTTGACCCTATCCAGATTGTACCGACCGTTCTCCGTCCGGCCATAGATCCGCACGAAGATGAAGGCCGCAATAGCTAAACCGATAAAGATGAAGATCCGCCAGCTTCGCAGAATATTGCTGACTTGAATGAGAATCTGCGTGGGAAGGGGCAGCCCCTTGCCGAAACTCGAGAAGATCTCCTCAAACTGAGGGACGACCCAGATGATCAGTCCCGTCGCGATCAAGATGATCATGCTGAAGGCCACGACCGGGTAGGTCATCGCCGCCCTGATGCGACGTTTCAGTTCCTCGGTAGCCTCCAGGTAGTCCGCCAACTGCGTCAGCACACCGTCCAGATCGCCACCCGCTTCGCCCGCTCGAACCATACTCACATAAAGGTCCGAGAAGCCTTCCGGATGCTTGCGCAGGGCCTCCGAGAACGTTTCACCGGCCTCCACGTCCTGAGCAATCTCCTGGATGACTCCCGCGAAGTGTACGTCCTCCGTTTGCTCGGCAAGGATGTCCAAGCCCTGGAGCAACGGGAGGCCCGCACTCACAATTGTGGACAACTGCCGCGTAAAGATCAGGATTTCCTGAGGCTTAACCCGCCTCCCAAATCCGAGGCGAGCAAGGAGGCTCGCTTGGGCAGCAGCGCTTTCAACCACACGGTCCGGCGTCAGACCACGTGCCTGCAGAATCTGGATAAGCGCCTGGCGGCTGTCCGCTTCGAGCGAGCCCTTCTGTCGCGCCCCGTCCCGACCACGTGCCGTGTACGTGAATGTCGGCATCGTCTGATTCCTCCCGTTTCCCCATCGCAAAATGCCAAACTAAGTATAGGTTGTCAATGGTCTTCTTTGCAAGCGATTTCGAGCGGGATGGGCTCTCAAGCTCTCACTCCCGCTCTATAGCGGCGGCTTGCCGCAACACGGCCGCAATCGCCTCCGGACTAAACTTGGCACGGCGTTCAAATGTATACAGGCCATTGACTTCTTGTTCAACATCCGTCAGTTGCGTGTAGCACAGCCCCGACATGGCAGGATTATTCAACAGCGCTTCCGTCAAGCCCCGGAATCGCTCCAGGAACGCCGCCTCGCTTGTGGGCCGATCGCCATACCCCCACCCCTCCTTGTTTCTCTGCCCGGGATCCCACCATATGCCGCCGTACTCACTGCAAATGAACGGCTGGCCCCGGTAAGGTGCGTCGTTAGAGTGGTTTCTGAAAGGCTTCCCGTCCTGAAGCGGGTCCTGTCGCTGCTTGAACGTAGCGGGATCCTGCGTGTAGTCGTGGTTATCATCCACGTCGGTAACCACGTGGGTATATCCGCTCGTATCGATGATGGGGCGCGTCGGGTCTATGGCCCTTGTCGTCTCGTAGAGGAGGGCAATCGACTCACGTCGCTGGATATCCGGCGTCTCATTGGTTGGACACCAACCCACGATGCACGGATGGTTCCTATCACGTTGGACTACCGCGACCCATTCAGCCAGCAGATTCTCCATGGCTTCGGCATTGCAGTGGTCTAGCCCCCAGTTTGGGAACTCGTCCCAGCACAGGTAGCCAAGCTTGTCAGCCCAATAGAGAAAACGCGGCTCAAACACTTTCTCGTGGAGTCGCGCCCCATTGAAACCCATCGCGATGGACAGCTCAACGTCTTTCTTGAGCGCCCGGTCGGTGCGGGCGGTGTAGATCCCGTCCGGATAAAAGCCCTGGTCAAGCACCAAGCGCTGAAACAACACCTTGTCGTTCAGATAGAATCGGTTCTTCTCGATGTGTACCTGACGGAAGCCGCAGTAGCTCGACACGCGATCCAACACCTCGCCGTCGCGGGACACGGTAAGCTTCAGGTCGTACAAGTACGGCTCCTCAGGCGACCAGGGGCGTACATCCGGAACATCTAAGAAGACTGCCGTGGAGCGCCACGTGGCAGGGGCGCTCGCCGTTGCAACAACCTTGCCCCCGGCTTTGACGATGACCTCGAGTGTCGCCCGCGGGCCTTTCACATCGGCCTGCACAAACACACGGCCTGTGTTGAGGTCCGGTGTGATGGATGCGCGCTCGAGATACGTCTCCCCAACAGCCTCGAGCCAGACGGTCTGCCAGATGCCCGTCGTCCTGCGATAGTGACACCCGCGAGAATGGTATTCGTGCGATTGTTTACCAGAGGGCTGAAGCCGCGAGCGCACATCATCCCTGGCGCGTACCACGATCTCGTTCTTGCCCGGCTTCAGTGCATCGGCAATGTCGAAGGAAAACGGCACATAGCCGCCGAGATGCCGCCCCAACTCCGTCCCGTTTACCCAAACCGTGGCCTCATAGTCGACTGCGCCGAAATGAAGCAACACCCGGCGGCCCTTCCAAGAACGCGGCAGCGTGACTTGCCTGCGATACCATACAGCCGTCATGAAGTCGAGATGTCCGACGCCGCTCAAAGGGCTCTCCGGACAGAACGGCACGACAATAGTGGCGGCCAGTTTCTTGTCGTGGTTGAGGCCACGGGCTTGTCCGGAATCGCCTGCGTCTATCTCGAATTCCCACTCTCCGTTCAAGTTGAGCCAGTCCGCACGCTCGAAATCCGGACGGGGGTGTTCGGGACGCGGGATATCTGTCGGCATCGGTTCCGTCTCCTCCTCGTAACGCTCGCTGTCCAAATCGGCTCGCCCTTCGGGCGGAGATGGTAGCGCATCAGAGATCGCAGGTTCTAGCGACACGTCGGTGCCACCTGCTCCCTCATCTGCCGCGTCGGCCAACCCCAGGCACAGCACGCAGCACGCGCCCAACAGCAGACATCTCATACCTGTCTCCTCCTCTCTGTCTTGTCACATCCTTGAAGAGGCCTCAGCGGCGCCTTCTACACCAAGCATGTAGTGAAGAGCCGGCTCGATTTTCGGGTGCTTGTGTACATAGCCCGAAGCGGATAACTTCGCACACTGCACGCGTGTGCCGGCAAGCAGCAACGCCTCCGCCGCCTCTCCCAAGAGCATGCGCACAACCGCTGACGGTAGCGCGACCAGCGTCGGTCGCCGAAGCGTTCGGCCCAATGCCTTCACAAATTCGCGATTGGTCACCGGGTTTGGAGCAACGACGTTGATGGGCCCGGCCAGTGCATCGTGCATTAGAATATGGTGAACTGCGCCCACGGCGTCATCCAAAGCGATCCAGCCCACGTATTGGCGCCCGTCCCCAAAGACGCCGCCAAGGCCCAGCTTGAAAGGCGTCAGCATTGCCTTCAGTGCGCCGCCACGCGGACTCAGCACCAAGCCGAACCGCAGGTGGGCCACTCGGATCGAACTCTCAACGGCGGGCGCCGCCGCGGCCTCCCAAGCCTGGCATACCTCCGCGAGAAACCCTTCGCCCGGGGAGCTTTCCTCCGTAAGCATCTCGTCGCCCCGGCTTCCGTAGTATCCGATGGCCGAAGCACACAGTAGCGCGGCAGGCGGATGTTCGAGCGATGCAAGGGCCTCACAGAGAAAGGCCGTGCTGTTCACCCGGCTGTCGCGAATGCGAGCCCTCTTCGCGGCCGACCAGCGGCTAACGCTGAGGCGTTCGCCGCTTAGATGCACCACTGCATCAAACCCTTCGAGTTGGATTCGGTCAATGGCGCCACGACCTGGATCCCATATGGTCTCAGAGTCGCCGGAGTCTCCCGCGGAGCGCGCCAAGCGCGTGACGTGCGCTCCGTGTCCCTTGAGATACGATACCAGGGACATTCCGATGAATCCCGTCGAGCCGCTTACCAGCACTCTCACAATAAGTCCCCTCCGCGTGCGCATGCCGAGCACCCATTATAAGCGAACAGGGCGGGACCACAAGTTGAAACAGCCGCGCGGCAGAGCGACGCCGTCGAGAACCCTGAGAATGTGAGGCCTGCTATCGGTTGATTGGCCTTCCGCACAAGCCGTATAATTCGCTTACCCAACCTGGGCTTTGGACGTGAAGTCATTGTAGGCTAACTGGTTGCGGCGCAGCTTTATCGCCCGCGGCCAGCCCCAAGAACACCTTCGGAGCGATACAAATATGATTCGTGTAGGCACAGTAGGAACGATTGGTTTCGCCGGACGGGAATTGGTCCGGCTCATTATGATGCACCCCCAAGCCGAACTCGTGGCGGCAGCGGAATTGGGAGAATCCAGGCGACTCGACGAAGCATTGCCTGCCTTCGGGAAACTCACCGATGTAGTCCTTGAGCCTTTCGACCCGGACGCGCTCGCCAAGAAATGCGATGTGGTAATTGTCGGTGTGCCTGGGACGAAGTCCATGCCCCTCGTCGCCCAACTTCGCGCCGCGGGCGCAAGGGTGATCGACCAGGGCCCTGATTTCCGGCTGAAAGACACCGCCGAGTTCGCGAAGTATTACAAGACAGAGCATACGGCGCCCGAGCTTCTGCCCGAGGCCGTCTACGGAATGTTGCCCTTCTATCGGGAACAGGTGCGCGACGCGCAGCTTGTGGCAGCCCCCGGCTGCTACGTAATGAGCGTGCTCGTTCCTCTCCGCCCCATCGTTAATGACGCGGCTCCGGAAGTGCCCATTGTCATCGACGCGGTATCGGGCGTGTCCGGTGCGGGCCGGGCGCTGCTCGAAGCTTTCCACTTCCCCGAAATGAACGAAAACGTCAAGGCATACAAGATCGGCATGCATCAACACACGCCCGAGATTGAGCAGGAACTGGGCGGCAAGACACTTGTACAGTTCACGCCGCACGTCGGGCCTTACACGCGGGGCATTCTGAGCACCATCACCGTGCGGACGAAGACCCGGCCCGACCTAGACCAGCTCTACAAATGCTATGCGGGCGAGCCCTTCGTGCGCGTCCTTGGCGAAGGCAATCTGGCCGAAGTGAAATACGTCCGAGGCTCCAATTTCTGCGACTTCGGCTGGGTCATGGACGAGCGGACGGGCAATCTCGTCATCGTCAGTGCTATCGACAATCTCCTCGGCGGCACCGCCGGCATGGCCGTGCAGTGCATGAACGTGATGTTCGGACTCGAAGAAACTGCCGGACTCACCTTCGCGGGGATGGTCCCGTGAACGCCGTCAGCAGGGGCGTGTGCGCGCCCAGAGGTTTCCGGGCCTCCGGCGTGGCCGCGGGCGTCAAGCCCGGCTCTACCAAAAAGGATTGCGCCTTGGTGGCAAGTGACGCCCCGGCAGCCGTGGCGGGAACCTTCACCAAGAACCTCATGAAGGCGCCGCCGGTGAAGTGGAGCGAGGCCGTGTGCGTCGGCGGCCTCGCCAGGGCCGTCTTCATCAACAGCGGCAACGCCAATGCAGCAACGGGCAGTCAAGGACTCGCCGACGCCCAGGAAACCGCCGCGTGGACGGCGTCGGGATTAGGCCTTCAACGGGAAGAAGTGTGCGTTTGCAGCACAGGCGTCATCGGTGTGCCCCTGCCCATGGAACGCATTAGACAGGGCGTCGAGCAGTGCCTCGCCGGATTATCCGCCGAGGGAAGCGCAAACGCGGCCCAAGCCATCATGACCACCGACACCGTCCCCAAGGAGATGGCCGTCGAGATACCGCTTGAGGGAGGTCCGATACGCATCGGCGCCATTGCGAAAGGCTCCGGCATGATCGCCCCGAATATGGCCACTATGATCTGCGTAATCACGACGGACGCCGCGATCGACGCGGAGCCGTTGTCCGGCCTGTTGCGCCACGCCGTAGAGGCGTCTTTCAACTGCATTTGCGTGGACAATGACATGAGCACAAGCGATACCGTTCTTTGCCTCGCAAACGGCCTCTCGCCGCAAGGGAAATTGCTGCCGGGAAGTCCGGCATTCGATGCCTTTGGCGAAGGACTTGCCGCTGTCTGCCTCGAAATGGCCCATAAACTCGTCAAAGATGGCGAAGGCGCCACAAAATTCGTCGAAATCGCTGTGAACGGCGCCGTTTCCGACGAGGACGCGAAGACGATCGCCCGGGCCATCGCTCACTCGCAGCTTTGCAAGACCGCTTTCTTCGGGCAGGATCCCAACTGGGGCCGGTTTGCCTGCGCAGCGGGATATGCGGGACCTGCGTTCGATCCTGCCGACCTAGCCTTGTGGATTGACGATCTCCAACTCGTGCGCGGTGGGATGCCCGCCGATTACGCCGAAGCCGATGCGGCGGCCATCATGCAGAAACCCTCGTTCCGGATACGCGTCGAGGTAGGAACAGGCCCGGGAAAGGCCATCTTCTGGACATCGGACCTGAGCCACGACTACGTCAGCATCAACGCGGATTACCGTTCTTGACGCACCTCGATGGGTCGAATTTGCCTCTCCGGCTTGTCGTTCTGGACGCCTCGGTCGTGGGGGAAGGGTGCATCTCGGCCCGGATCACGCTATCATAGCCTCGACGTGCGCCGATGGGCACGCCGCAGGCACGTTGCCCAGGGGGTTCCAGAGAGAACCCCAACGAGAAGTGAATGAGCAATGGAAGAACTGATACACAAAGCATCGGTACTGATTGAAGCCCTCCCCTATATCCGCGATTTCGAGGGGAAGACGGTGGTGATCAAGTACGGCGGCAGTGCCATGGTCGACGCCAAACTCCGTGAAAGTACCGCCAAGGACGTTGTCTTGATGAAGTACGTCGGCATGAATCCCGTCCTGGTACACGGGGGCGGCCCGGCCATTAGCGCGGTGCTCGAACGCCACGGCATCAAGAGCGATTTCCATGAGGGTCTGCGGATTACGGACGACGAGACGATCAAGGTCGTTGAAATGGTGCTGGCCGGCCGGGTCAACAAAGCCATTGTCAGTCTGCTGAATCTAGCGGGAGGCGCCGCCGTCGGCATCTGCGGCAAGGACGGGAACCTTTTCCACGCCAAGCGCATAGCACTCGAGGATGGGTTTGACGTGGGCCATGTGGGTGAGATCATCCGGGTAGAGCCGAAGGTGGTGAATGTCTTGTGTAATGCGGGCCTGATCCCCGTCATTGCGCCCGTCGCCACTGACCCGGAAGGGGGCTCCTGGAACGTCAACGCCGACACGGCCGCCGGCGAATTGGCCGCCGCCCTCCGCGCGGAGAAGCTGGTCTTTCTCACCGATACGCCGGGATTACTGCGCGACCCGAAGGACCCCGAGACGTTGATCCACCAGCTTCGACAGGCCGATGTCGGCACGCTCAAAGCCGAAGGCGTGATCGCCGGCGGCATGATCCCTAAGATAGGAGCATGCCTGAAGGCGCTTGAACACGGAGTCAACAAGACACATATCATCGATGGACGCGTGCCCCATTCGCTCTTGCTGGAGATATTCACCGACAGAGGACTGGGAACGCTGGTCAGCCGGTAATGACTGACCGGAAGCGAAGGAGGCCTGAATCGCCGTGCCGGACAACGTGAACGTCATCGAGATTATCTTCGCCGGAGGTCCGCTGATGTGGCCGATCATGGCCTGTTCCGTGATGGCTCTGGCCATCGCCATCGAGCGGTTTTTCTCCTTGCGCCGGGCCACCATCGATACGCGGGAGTTCATGGATACCATGCGCACCGTGTTGCGGCAGAACCGTATCCAGGAGGCCATCGAGATATGCGACGAGACAGAGGGGCCTATTGCACGCATCATGAAGGCCGGTATCCTCAAGCATAACCGCAGCAAGGAGGATATCCGCGAGGCCATTGAGGACGCGGGCCATCTTGAGGTACCGCGCTTGGAGCGCTATATGTCCGCACTGGCCACCTGCGCCAACATCGCCCCCCTCCTCGGCCTGCTCGGCACCGTCACCGGTATGATCAAGTGTTTCGCCATGATCCAGGACAAGCAGGGGCAGGTGAATCCCGCGGACCTGGCCGAAGGTATTAGCAACGCCCTCATCACCACCGCAGCCGGCCTCACCATCGCCATTCCCACGTTGGTGATCTACAACTACTTCGTCACGCGGGTGGATCACATGGTCCTCGAAATGGAGATCAGCTCCTCCGAACTCGTCGAACTCCTAACCAAGAACCGCGGCGAATACGAGATCTGACGCCATGCGATTCCGTGAGAGCGATAAGCGGAAGGTACGGGCGACGGTTGACCTCACGCCCTTGATCGACGTCGTGTTCCTTCTCCTCATCTTCTTCATGCTCTCGTCCACCTTCGTGGTGCAAAGCTCCGTGCAAATCCAGATGCCCGAGGCCGAGGGCGCCGTCGCCCTCGAGCAGAAGGACATCTCCATCACCCTTGCCTACGGCGATGGCGGCCCGGATAACGCGGGCCCGATCTTCGTTGACAATGTCGAGGTCGAAAGCATGCCGCAGCTATCGCGCGTTCTCGCGGAGCGGCGCCAGGAGCGGCCCGACATCATGGTGCTTATTCGCGCGGATGAACGCCTCGAAACGGGCCGCTTGGTCGAGGTACTGGGCATCGCGAAAAGTGTAGGCATCGAGATGTGCGGCATCGCCGCGCGGCCACCCGGCCAAGCCGACCAGTGAGGTGCGTCGTGGGGCGCGACCGCGTGTTCACCATCGCGCTGGCCGTATCGCTCATGGTGCATCTGTCGGCGGTGACCTTGTTTTCCATCGTGATCACGTTTCCGCGTTCAAGTCCGGCCTCCCTCGCGCTGGCCCTCGTGCCGCCCGAGGGGTGGCAGGTCGTTTCCCTCGCCACCGACACGCCGCCACCCAGCCTGGCCGGCTCCTCCTTTGACTTGGGGGATATTGGCGACCTCCGCCTGGAAGGGGGCCCGGAACAAGCCGGAATCCTGCCGCGCATCGAATTGCCCACACTGCATTTCGCTGAATTGGAGCGGCTGGGATTCCGCGAGAAGAGTCTGGCTCTCAGCTCCCACTACGACGATATGTTCCGCCACAAACGCACGGATTCCTGGTCGCGTTTTGGCGAGGAACTCGGCGGCCTCAGCGCCGCGCTTTCACGACTGCGCCTGTCGTGGGGAAGCGACCTCGATGAAGGTCCTCCCGAACCCGCCACCCGCCCCGCCGAAGGTTTCGAGACTTACATCGAGTGGTTTTCGGAGCCCAAGGACCGGCAATTGATCTACTCGCCGCCCATTGAGGCGCTATGGGATATCGACCCGGCGAAGCTGGAACAGCCCATCACCATGGTCTTCGCCGTCAATCCCGCCGGAAAAGTAGTTGAGATCATGCCCCCAGTGGAGGATGAAGCAGGCATTGTGGCCAGCACCACCCAGGCACTGTGGAAGTACCGCTTCGAGCCGATAAGCGCCGAAAAGCGCAAGCGCCAGCGTGGGACACTCGTGCTGACGCGCGCACGAGGCCTGAGATGATCCCCATCTCACTGCAACATGCCTTGGCCCTCTACACCATCGTGCTCGGCGTCGTCATCGTTGTCATCTGGCTTTACGCTGAGTTGACTGTGCGCCGACCCCAGCGCTTTCTGGCGAAGCAGTTCCTATGGCGCTGCGTCTTCTGCGGCTACATGTACCTCGACGAAGGCGCCGAGAGCATTTCCGAGTGCCCTCGCTGCGGCAGCCTCAATGCCTTGGAAGACAAGCACGCACGGTTCGTCAAGCCGCGCGCGGCAGCGTCGCCGGTAGAAGAAGACGACCTCACGGCCAAGGCCCGACGAAATCCCTCCCGCAGGAAACGACCCCAACAGAAGCGCAGAGGACCTCGCCGCAGGTAGTTAGGGGATACGCGGTGTCTACGCTCCTCTGGCCCGCGTCGAGATCAAGCCGACCTGGCCGAATTCCACGCCCATATGCGCGGCAACGATCTCGCATTTCGCGCGGAGAATGAGGAATACATCGCCGGGAAAATCGTCTATCGTCTCGTAGTTCCCCTGCCCCTTCCCAATGATCATGTCGGCCACGTGCATCCGCTTCGAGAATGATTCCGGCACAAGGCTGGGCGGCGCCCCGATGAACGCGCCCCCCGTATCGATCACTTCGCAGATGTCCGGAAGTCCAACCTGAACAGCGTCTTCCATGGTGGCGTCATTGATGATCGGCCCGGCCTTCACAACAGCTGTAACGGTGGTGTGCTTAGCGAGTTCCTCGACCAGGATCTTGTCGAAGACAATCTCGCCGGCGTTGTCCAAGAGGTAGAGCAAATCACGGCACCGCGCTAGGGAGTCGCGGAACTCGGCAAGGTGCTCGACGGCGAAGCTCTCGGCCATAACCTGCTCGACAGCCTGCCGTACATCGATCTGCTGGGCGTGCATCGTACCGAGATCGATGATGTTCCCTGCCGCGGCCAGGTGCAGCGCACTCAGGAGCGGATCGTCGCCATTCCGGACTAACTCCCGCAATTCCTGTTCAAGAGTCATAGCGTGGCGGTTCTGCTCAAACTTCAATGCGCCGTAGGGATCGGCCTTGCCGGACAACTCCGCCGCAAGCTCATAGGCACACATCGAGATCACCGCGGGGGACTCGTTTAGATCCAACGTCGGCACGCGCTCGGACGCCGCATCAAGAATAGCGCGCTGCACGCCCGTATCTTCCGTGGCGACACGGGCCGCGCGCAGGGCCTGAGCAAGCACGCAGACAAGACATTCCTGGGTAGCTTTCATGTGATTCTTCCTTACTTCGAGCCCGCGGGAGCTTGCAGAGATACGTCGAGAAAGCGCCGGAGCTTGAGGGGTAATTGACGGCGGATAATAACATAGGATACATTGCCCGTTATATCTCGTAAGATGCGCGCTGGAGATCCCTTCTTGGCAACATTCTTGGCGATAGTCGGGTGGACGTGCTTCTTTCTGGCCATCATCGCGGGACTGGCACTGGATGCCGTGGGCCTGTTCGGTAACTGGATCATTCTCGGCGCGATTACGACGACTTGGGCCGTATCGGGACTCGAGCATTTCGGCATATGGAGTCTCCTCCTCTTGACGGTACTGGCGATCCTGGGCGAGGTCATCGAGTTCTTGGCGGCAGGCTTCGGCGCGTCTCGGTTCGGTGGCAGCAAGGGCTCGATGTTCTCGGTTCTGGCCGGCTGCATTGTGGGCGCCATTGTGGGCACCCCGTGGCTTCCTATCGTAGGCACGTTGATTGGCGCCTGCCTTGGGGCCTTTGTCGCAGCCCTTGCCTACGAACTCATTGTTATGCAGAGACAGGTCGGCGAGGCCGCATGGACGGGATTTGGCGCCGCACTAGGCAAGATAGGCGGCCTCTTAGCCAAATTGGCCATAGGGCTTGTGATGCTCATCGTCGCAGCCCTCACGTACTAACGCTGTTCCTCGGGCGGCGCGCCCGCGGGGATTGGATGAACTGGATGCCTTCCGAACACGGTAGGGGCGATGAAGACAACGCGAGTTGAATACGATCTCACAGGTCCATGGAGACTTGTGCTGGATCCCGAAGACATCGGGAAGGCCAAGCAATGGGCCACTGAGAAGAGTCTGGCAGACGCACTCGAAGTCCGAGTCCCAAGCGTCTGGGATCGATGGGTGCCCGACTACGATGGCGTAGGATGGTACTTTCGAGAGTTCGAGCTGGACGCCGAATGGCGCGAGCGCTGCGCCATGCTGGAATTCGACGCGGCCGACTACTACGCCGAGGTATGGCTGAACGGGCACCGGCTCGGCGATCATGAGGGCGGCTACACGCCCTTCTCCTTCGACGCGACGGAGGCACTGGCGACAGGGGCAAACCGGCTGGCCGTGCGCATTATCGATCCCCACGGCCCCGAAGGCTTCGGTGACTTCCGGCCAAAACAGATCCCGTGCGCCAAAGAGAACGGATACTGGCCGTTCGCCGGCATCTGGGGCGATGTGCGCTTGGTGGGATTGCCGCACGCCCATATCACGGACGTATTTGTCCAGCCCGACATCCGCCGCAAGCGGCTCAACGTTGATGTTGCCACCTCGCACCCCGGCCTGGTGCGGTTGACGATAGAGGGCACGAACGTCGAGGCCACGGGCGAACCGGGGCGCATGGGACTCGAGTTTCCCGATGCGGAACTCTGGTCACCGGAAAGCCCGAAGCTCTACACGCTCGTCTGCGAGTTGCTCTTGGACGGCACACCGGT
Source organism: Candidatus Hydrogenedentota bacterium (assembly GCA_963674865.2). Classification (GTDB taxonomy): domain Bacteria; phylum Hydrogenedentota; class Hydrogenedentia; order Hydrogenedentales; family SLHB01. Next base: position 41,955 of record CAXXYE010000007.1, on the reverse strand, counting down.
TGACCGCACAGCGACGCGCTTCGGAATGCGTTCCTTCACCGCCAAGGAGGGCCGGTTCTACCTGAACGACCACCCGATATTCGTCCAGGCTGTACTGCACCAACCCGACTACCCCCTCTCCCTCGCCGCGCCTGACGATGAATCGCTATTGCGCAAAGAACTTGAACTGGCCAAACAGGCCGGCTTCAACATGGTTCGGTTCCACATCAAGACTCCGCCCCGGCGCAGTCTCGATATCGCGGATGAACTCGGCCTACTAGCCTACGTTGAGCCTCCCATCGGATGGATCCAGCGCTCGCGATGGATGCAAGAACGCTGCGAGCGCGAGGTCCGCGAGATGATCCTTCGCGACCGCAATCATCCCTCCGTGGTGATTTGGGGCATCTTGAATGAGTCCGGCAATGCCGGCTACGAGATCAACGGCGGAGCGCAATTGATCAAGGACGACCTATGTCGCCTTGCACGCTCGCTTGACCCCTCCCGCCTCATCATCGACGACTCCGGCGGCGTCAACGCCACGCGTGAGTCCGCCCGCTTGATGAGGCCCTATCGAGACGAATTCGAGCCTTATGACGACCTGCACATTTACCAGCGCGCGCCCGTCGACCGCGAAATCGAACTCTACTACGCCCACAGCGGCGATCCCGGCAGACTCTGTTTTCTGTCCGAGTTCGGCTTCGGCGGCATGGAGAATCTGCCGGAAGTCCTGAGCCGCTACGGAGAGCAGGCTTCCTCGCTCAAGGATGCCTGCTTTCTTGAGAGGATACGCCAAGCGGCCGAGAGAGGATTCGTTGAGCGCGGCCTCGACAGGGTGTTCGGCGACTTCGCAGGACTAGCGCAGGCCACGCAACAGCTCCAGTGCGATGCGGCCCGCCACCACATCGACGCTATCCGCGCCAATGGCAAGGCCGCGGGCTACTGCTACACCCAGCTCTGCGATGCCGGCCATGAGTTCTGCGCAGGCATGCTCGACCGCTGGCGCAGGCCCAAGCCCGTTTTCGATACTCTCAAGCGGATCCAGCAGCCCATGCGCCCCCTCATCTTCGCCCCCCGTACGAACGCGGCGCCCCGTGAGGAATTTCCCATCACCGTCGTATTGGCCAATGACAACCGCATCGAAGGGCGGGCCGACCTGAGCCTGCAAGTGGTCGGGCCTACCAACCAAATCCTTTGGAAAAAGAAGCGTAATATCAAACTGCCGCGCCCCGGTAAGGAGCTGTGGAGCGGGACCGTCTCCGCCTCGGGCTCGCCGGGCACCCATGAGTTCGTCGTCCGCCTCATGCAGGGAATGAATGTTCTCGCCGAGAACGCCCTGCCGTTCCACGTGCTTGCGCCCGTCGAGCCATGCGATGTAGACATTGACGTGCTCGACCCGCACGGCGTCTGGCGGCCTCGCTGTGGCGCGCTCGGGAAGCTCGGCGCCACGTTGGCCCCCGTCCACATTGTTCCGCCACTGGCCAATACCATCCGGGCCTATCCGGATAATGAACTCGCCCAGATCCTCGCCCAGGTTAAGGCCGGCGCCGTGGCGCTGATCTTCGGCCCGCCGGATGACTGGAATGACCTGGCAGACCGCGTCGACCCCGGCCTCCGGGCCACCAACAAGGATGCCGTGGGCGCCTTCCTCGGAATGTATCACTACGCCAAGCTGCACCCTGTGTTCGACGGGCTCCCGGCGCGGGGCCTCATGCGCCAGCCCTACCGAAACACAGTGCCCCCGAAGACGTTTCTGGAGTCCAGCGATGAGGACATCTGTGGAACACTCGACACGAATCCGGCCGGCGCGGGCCACTACATGCTCGAGGAAGGCCAATGGTGGGGCAGCGACATCCTCGTCCGGCGGTATGGGAGTGGGCGGGTCGTGTTTACCCATTTGCGGGTGCTCGAGAACCTCGGCAGCGATCCGGTGGCCGATCGCCTTTTCGTGAACATGCTCAAGCACTTCTCGCGACGCTCCGTACCGCCTCGCGGATTCACCCCCCTTCACCAGCCGTCCGTAGAATGGCTGCGCCATGAGCGCATGGAGTTCGTGAGGAAGTGGCAGGTTCTCGGCATGTTCCCAAACTGGGGGGATGATGGCCACGACAAAGCCTATCCTCCGGAAAAGGAGATCGATCTCGAGGCCGCGTATCCCGGTTGGTACAAGGCCATTACATGGCGCCCCTGGTCCTCAAGCGGCCACAATGACCACATACTGGACTTACAGGAGGCCCTCTCCCCCGTCTACGAGTACTATCCGCGCTTCGACTACGGTACAGCTTACGCCTACGCCGAGTTCTCGTGCGATAGGCGCCAAGCCGTCAATATCAGGCTGGCAACGCAAGACGCCACCAAGGTATGGCTGAATGGAGGCTTGATTCACGACGTGCGGCACCATCTCCCCCTCGACCACCTTGAACGTCACGCGGTCTCGGCAAGCCTGAAACAGGGCCGCAACACACTACTTGTCAAAGTTTCGAAGATCCCCGGACAATTCCGCTTCGCGGTGGATTTCGATTCCGCCACCGAGTTCCCCGTCTCGCTCAAGTGGTGGCAGTAACAGGCTTTCCTGACAAACGCGTGGCCAGACTGCACGCAAGTCGTGTGAAAAGGACTATCCGGCCGCTGCCTCTCCCGTAGCCTCCGACGCGCCCTGCAATTGTGAGAGGGCCTGCTGGAGTTTGATACGCGCGAAGGCTTTTTCATAGCACTTCGGGCAGTACGTGTGACTGACGGAACTCGAGGGAATCCTCAGAAGATGCCGCCATTCATCGGCGACGCGGTATCGCTTGCACTCACAGCATTGAAGCAGCATAGAGTGGACCTCCTTGTCCTGAATACAACCTCCGCGTATAGTATCGGCCAGTTGTCCGGGCCGCTTAACCGATCAAGGAATGTAGACATGAAGCAGTACCCCCATCTAGACAAAGAGCCCACCACCGAAATCGAGTGGTTTGAGGCACTTGTGCGGCTCGCCAGGTACCTTCGCGGCCCGGACGGCTGCCCGTGGGATCAGAAGCAAACCGCCAAGGATTTCTGCGACTGCCTCATCGAGGAAACGCAGGAACTCGACGAAGCGTTCGTTGAGCAGAATAATGACAATATCGAGGAAGAGTGGGGCGATACCTTCTTCAACACCCTGGCCATTCTGGCGGCAGCGGAACACGAGGGCCGGTTCTCTCTGGCGCACGCACTCGAGCGAATCCACGAGAAACTTATCCGCCGCCACGGCCACGTGTTTGGTGATCATACAGCCGAGACGCCCGAGGAAGCCATCAACGTATGGAACCGGATCAAGGCCGAGGAGAAGGCGGAGAACCGCAACTGAATTGCCCGTCCCGCCCCCTCGCCTTGAGGCGCAGGGACGTAGCAACGGCAGGTGCGGCCGCTTTCGCCGCACTGCTTGTTTATACACTCACGCTGGCGCCGACAGTCACCGGTGAGGACGCAGGCGAGCTGGCCGCGGCGGCCTACACGCTCGGTATTCCCCATCCCACGGGCTATCCTCTTTGGTGCCTGCTGGCCAAACTCGCCATCAAGGCCGTGCCGGCCGGGGAAGTCGTGTGGCGCGCCGCCCTCGTTTCCGCCGTGTTCGGAGCGCTGACGGCCGCTGTTACCGTCCTCCTCACGCTTGAGTTCACCCAGCGGCATGGCTGCGCCGTTGCCGCGGCGCTGGGGCTGGCCTTCTCCCGCGAGCTGTGGGAGCAGAGCGTCATTGCGGAAGTCTACACGCTCAACGCTTTCATCCTCGCCTTGTGCGCACTCTGGCTCCTCCGCTGGCGCAAGACACAACGGCCATGGCATCTCTACGCGGCGGCGCTTACCTATGGGCTCGGCCTGTGCAATCACAGCACCATGTTTCTCGCGGGGCCGGTGTTCGCCTGCTTCGTCCTCCTGGTTGACAGAAAGCCGCGCCGCATGCGCCGCCATGCGGCCACGGCATTGCTCATAGCGATCGGCTTCTCAATAAACCTGTATCTCCCCATCCGCTCCAGAGCGAATCCGGCCATGGATTGGGGAAATCCTGAAACCTTGGCGGGCTTCTGGGACGTCCTTACGCGCGCCCAATACAGGTTTATTGTTACCGACGGCCCCCGTTCCCTGGGGCGTTTCGTAGCGCAGTCGTGGACGCTCATCGAGGTCTACGCAAGGGAGTTCACGCCTTGGATTGCGGTGCTCGCACTCATAGGGCTTGTGCCGGCATGGCGCAAGAACCGGCCGGCGTGCGCCCTACTTGTGGCCTTGCTTGCCGTCATCGCGTTGGGGTCAATTCTCATCCCGAATTTCGACCTCGACCGCCGCTCGATTTGGATCAACACCACCTATTGGATACCCCTCTACGTATTCGCGGCCGTCTTTGTCGGCGTTGCCCTCGATAGGGTGACATCGACGTTCCAACATACCGGAGTGCGCGTAACCGCCACGGGCGCCCTCGGCCTCATCGTCATCGCGAGCCCCCTCATCGCCAACTACCACCACAACAACCGCAGCGACTCTTACCTCGCCCGGGATTACGCCCTGAACCTCTTCAGCACCATGGAACGAGACGCCGTTTACTTCGGCAGCGGCGATCACACTCTCTTTCCACTGGCGTACCTCCAGATCGTCGAGGGAGTGCGCCCAGACGTGCTCATCGCCAACAAGTACGGCTATCCCGTGCCGGAGGTCTACAAGGACATGCCCCCGGCCCTGAAGGCTGGTTTTGCGAGAGTCCCCTCTCGAAAGGACGAGGAAGCGATATTCGCGTGGCTCCTCGACCACACCGACAGGCCCGTTTACTCGACGAGTAGAAGGACCTCCGGAAGCCGCCGCGTCATCAACGCTGGCCTGCTTTACCGCTACCTCGCCGAGGGCGAGAATGTGCCGCAACGCGATCTTTGGGCCAACTACACTTGGCACGCACTGGACGACGCGGAGGAGGAGGAAGATTGGAGCGCCGGGCTCATCCTGTTCGAGTATCACTTCGCGCGCGGGCGCAAACTGCTCGACGAAGGGCATTGGGAGGAAGCGCTTGATGCACTGGCCGCTGCCGCAGGGTGCGCCGGCGACGACAAGGATGGACTCAATAACCTCGGCAGTTTGTGCGCCGAGTACGGCTTGCTTGAGTCCGCGGCGGACTATTGGGAACGCGCCCTCGAAACCGACCCAGACTACGTGATGGCTCTAATCAATCTGGCCCGCTTATATCAGGGCCTCGGGGACAATGAGAAGGCGCTCACCTACGCTGAACGCGCCCTGGCGCGTCACCCCGCCAATACGGACGCCCGCGATCTACGAGAGTCCATTCTCAGCGCCCTGAAAACACCCCCAAGCTGAACTCCACCTGCATTCCCCGGGAGAAAAAAATGGGAAATGGGGGAGGCCAGAATGTCCGGCCTCCCCCGGATTCATACGATCAATACTACTACTGGCCGCTGGCCGTGCCAGAGCCACTCGAGTAGTTGGCAGCGTTCTGGCCGCTGGCGCCCCCAACGTTTCCGGAGTAGTTGGCAGCATTCTGGCCGCTGGCACTGCCTACGGCGCCGCTGTAGTTCTGCGCAGGCACTTGTGCATTGGAGCGGAAACGGTTCACAGGCTGCGCCGGAGCCGCGCTTTGATTCGTCACATCCTGCCCGTCCATCTCGATCTTCTTGACGTCGATAACGCGCTCGTCCCTATAGACGGTGCCCGTGATCGTCACTTCCTTGCCGCGGAACTTGGCGTCGTTGGACAGCACGGCACTCGTGAAGGAATAGAGGTAGTGCAGCGTCCACCCCTTCATATCCGCGACGACTTTCCCGTCGGCGTCTTTCGCCTCGGTGACCTTGAGCACGTGGCGAGCGCGCTCGACGCGGCACTCGGCAAGCGTGTTCTTCACTGTGGTCTCAAGGCAGTAGTTGACACCCGTCACGCTCATCTCAACGCCCTTTGGCGCCGCCGCTTCCGGTTGAGCCCAGGCGTGGAAACCCGACACAAGGACGGCCAACACCGTCACCGCCAACGTCAACATGGTCTTCTTCATCGTAAACTCCTACTATGCAATGTTTTACCAGGACATCAAGCCGCCCCGGTGGCGCCGGAGGGCCAAGTGGTTTACATGGAATTATACAACACTTTGCCAGCGGAAGGAAAAGGCGATCGAGGGCACCAGAAGCAACGGCGCCAAAGGGCTCGCTAGTGACTAGTCAACTCGCTTCCATTCAAACGGTTCGCTATCAAACGGAAAGCGCCCGTTCTTGTCCGAACGGTGGTAGTTTCCGCGCAATGTCCTGCCATCCTCAGAGATCTTGAGCGTGTATTCCCACACTCGCGTCAGCGGCGGGAAGCCCTTGCGTGTCGTGACGGTGCCGACAAGCACACCGTCTCGATACGACCACGTTTCCGATATTATCTCCTGAGGCACGTCGAGTCCGGAGACTACCACCCTATCGCCACGCTGGGTGATCGAAATCCCGCCCGACCAAGTCCCGGTGACATCGGCCCGGCGCACGGCGTTGAGTTCCTCTTTCGTTGGAGGCGGGGTGTAGCTGAACGCCGCCCAGTCACTCCGCGCCAGCCCATGACCTCTCCGCCCCGTATACTCCCAGAGAACCAGCCGCACCTTGAACTGCTGCTTGCCTCCACCACTCAAGTCCAACTGCTCGTATGGCAGGGACAAGGCATCTGAGAGCGCCTGCTTATCATTCGAAACCACTATTTCCCGGCCCACGTAGACTTGTCCACCGGCCGACTTGAACTTGCCGTCTCGATCTTTGAGCGGCCTGCCGTTGGCGTCGAAGAAGTAGGCCGCTACCTCGATACGCTCACCCTTGAGGTGCTCCACCACACCTTCACTGACGATTCGGATGCTCTGCGTTCCTTCGACGGACACCCCTTCCTCCATTTGAGCAATGGCAATCCGCCCCGCCGGCACAGGGCGAGTCGGCTCCTCAGACGGCTCAGCCGGTGTTGGTTCGGCCACTGTTTTCTCTTCAGCCACCGCGGGCTCCGCGGGGACTTCCTCATCCGAAGGCTCGGCTTCGCGGGCAGCCGCCTCAACGCGGGCACGTTCCTCCTCAGCCTTCCGCTGAGCTTCCGCGGCCTCCTCCTTAGCACGCGCCTCTTCATCGGCACGGCGCCGGGCTTCCCGCGCGGCTGCTTCGGCCCGCTCGCGCTCCAGTTCAGCCTTCTTGAGAGCTTCCCCCGCTTCAGCTTTGGCCTGCGCCTCCTCATCGGCTCGGCGCTTGGCCTCCTCCGCCTGGGCCATTGCCTTGGCCTGCTCCTCAAGCGCTTTCTTGAGCGCAGCCTCAGCCTCTGCCTTGGCCGCGGACTCCATCTCGGCCCGCTGCTTCGCTTCTTCAGCCTCGGCCTGCAGCCGCTCATATTCCTCCCGGATCCGGCGCAATTCCTCTTCGGCCTCGTGTTTGGCCGCCGCATCCTCCTCAGCCTTGATGCGGGCCCGCTCCTCCCGTAACCGCGCGGAATCCGCTTCGGCCGCCTTCACCGCGAGGCTCTTCTTTGCGTCCTCTTCGCGCTTTGCCTCGTAGTCATCGCTCACCCAGGAGAATCCCGCTTCGACGTCGCCCAGGTCCCCCTCGATATCGAGATTCGGCTCAATCTTCTTCCGCGTGATCGAGCGCTCCTGTTCCCTGGGACTCACCCATGAAAACGCCTCTTCTTCGCTCTGTGTCGCGGCGCGCGGCGCCGCCTCAGCGTCCTGCCCGGTGCGCTCTGAAGGGGATTCCGTTTCCGAAGAGGGCGGCTCGGTGGCTGCTAGTGTTCCCGCGGCGGTTTCTTCCGGCCCCCGTTCAGCCGACTCAGACGCGGCTGTCGTCTCGGCCTGGCCGTTAGGCACAGACTCCTGAGGCGCTGCTTCCTCCGGCTTCGCCACGACTGCGGGGGCAGCAGCGAGATTCTGAGGCGTCGCCGCCTTGCCCGAATCTCCCTCTTCCCCGCCGCGCCCGCAGGTAACGGCGGCACACATCAACACTAGCGCCAAAACCATGCACGCCGCTGCCCGCAGTGCTTCCTCGTACCTCCGTGCCATGTTCTGCCCCCCCCATCCGTTTCAGCGCCCCTCCATAGATGGAAGCGCATCGACCTGCTCACACGGCTCTCAGGCCACCACACGTCGGCCCACAGAATCATCATAACATGCTCAAGCGTGAATCCATCGAAGAAATGACGCCGCGCGCCGCATTCCGGCCTAGGGCGCATTGGCTATAAGGCGACGCGCCTCCTTCAGAGCGAATGCGAAGAGGGCGATCGCGGCTGCGGGATTGGTGTGGTAGCCCGTCTTCTGCGTGGTTCGTTGGCGGATCACCGCAATATCCACATCATTCTCACGGTTATTCTCGACGACAACGTCCTGCCGCCCAGAGGCGCCCGCGCCAAGAGCTTGCCACCACTTGCGTCGAGCACGACGCGGGCGTTCAACGGATAGGCCGCCAAAAGCGGGCCGCGCCACAAGAACGCAGTAGAAGTATGGGAAATCCTTCCCCTGGACGCTATTGATGGAAACCTGCATCTGCAGGCCAAGAAAGTCCGGCGACCCCTCGTGGAAAAGGAGGATCGCCTTTACATCCTGAGGCACCTCGCCCGAGCCATCTCGGGCTTCGGCAGTCTGCAACTGATACTGAAACTCCTCCCCGCTCTCCTTGCCGAAAACATCGAGCGCTTCCTCCACCTTCAGCAGCATCTCGGCCTTGACTACGAGTCGGTCGTTCTTGAGGATCGAGCGGACGCCGGTAAACCAGAAGGGCAGCAGCATCACGGGAACGTTGAAGAACAGCAGTGATGTGCCGCCCCTGACGGATCCCGGCTGCGGCCTTCCGAGCACCAGAAACGCCAGTCCGCACAACACGGTCAAACCAACAAGAACGGCGAGACCTCGGCTATTGGTGATGTCAACGGCCGCCTGATCCCACTTCTTCTGCTTCGCGTTGATATCGATGATACGCTGGATTTCCTCGCGCCGGGACGGACGCCACTCATGCTTCCCCCGCCGCTGCGCCACCTTGTTCTCAAAGCCCTTGGTGAGGAGCATCAACACGCCCGCGAAGACAAATGCCAGGCCGACAACCGCCAGGCCTCCACCGAGAAGGATCTGAATCGAGAAGCCTGTCGCCATCAACGCAAACGAGATGGCCAGACGTGTGCCATAGGGCAGGCTTTTCGCGAGGTAGAAGTGGATCTCGCCCCGCCGCTCAACCGGTGGCAGCAACATAGCGCTCTCCGTATTCTTCCAGTTCCCCGTATCCGAAGTGTTGCCAGTAGAGCGGGCATCCGCCCTGGCACAAGGCAAAGTCCCCGCAGTTCCGACACAATGGCGGCGCAAATGACTTGGCGCGAAGCCACGACGCGCGCGCCGAGCCCCACACGCGCCGGAAGTCCTCCCGAAGCAAGTTACCTACCGGCTCGGCCCAGCTCGAGCACGGCAGTACATCGCCCGTAGGCGACACGGACAAGAGGCCGTCGCACGCGGCACACCCCTTGTTTCCGAGCTGGTGTTGGATGGGATTGAAGACGCAGACGGGCGTCGGGGAATACCACATAAACTCGACGTTGTTTCGCCGCGCTTCCTCCTGAATGCCGAGAATGATCGCGGGGATCTCCTCGTATTTCACGTTGACCTCCGGGCACGTGTCACGGCTCCGGCCTGCCGGTATCGTCAGGTTCATGGAGAAGCGTTCCAGCCCCAGCGAGCGTACGAAGCCCGGCATCGCAGCCGCCGAAGCCATATTCTCCCGGTTCAGCGTGGTGTTGGTATGGACACGGATGCCGCTTTCCCGCAAGTGCCCGATAGCTTCGACGGTGCGGTGGAAAGACCCGGCGACTTGTGTAAGCCGATCATGGACGGCCTCATCGGATGATTCGAGACTCACCTGCGCGCTGTTTAGGCCTGCGTCCTCTAAATCGCGCGCCAAGGCTTCGTCAACGAGTGTGCCGTTGGTTATCAAATTCACGCGCAGGCCCAGATCCTCCCGGGCGTAGCGCACCAGGGCGCACAGGTCGCCACGCAGTGTAGGTTCGCCTCCCGTGAAACTGACGCTCGGCGCTTGGGCCTCTTCGCGGATAATGCGGAGGACCCGCCGCGCCTCTTCGGTGCCCATCTCTCCCTCATCGCCCGAGCCACGTGTACAGGTGCAGCCCGCGTAGCAGAACCGGCAGCGCAGATTGCAGCGGTAGGTAAGCGCCACCTCGCTCAACACCGGTAGCGTGTTGAAGTCCAGCGAGAAGGGGCGCGACGTCACAGCTTCGGGCAGATGCCGCTCGTCGATGCATCCCTGGAGCACGCGCTTGAGGCCGATGAAGAAGTTGTAGAGGTCGCGCCGGACCTCCGGCGACCGCCCCTGCGATGCCCATAGATCGCGAACTCTTTCGCCGGCGAATAGACGCTTAAGGATGGCAACACCGGAGGCGTTCAGCTTGTGCGCCTCATTCGGCACTTTGATGAGCAGGCAGTCTTCCTCGCGCACGACCACAAAATCCCGCAATCGCGCCACGTATTCGTCAATCCAGTCGAGGGGATATTGCTCATCCTGCCGCTTCATGCTAATGCGATCCCCCGCTGACGCAGGCCGAGTGACACGCCGAATGACACGCTGAATGGCACGCCGAATGGCAGGCGGAGTGGCACGCCGAGTGACAGGCGTCGTGACACGCCGAATGGGTAAAGCACCCCTCGAAGCAGTAATTGGAATCCAGAAATGTGGAGTACGTCATGGCATGCACGGGATGGTGAAACTGATCACTGTAGAGAGCCGGCCGGTACCGCCAGTAGTAGTCCCGGTAGCCGTATCGCCGCTCACCCTCTTCAGCCTGCTCCTCGACCTCCTCCGGCCGCTCTGGAAACAACTGCGCCACCATCTCCTGATAGTGCGTGCGGGTGGCGTCCACATCGCAATCCCAAGCCTTACGCTGGAGATTGGCACACAGACTCCGGAACAACTCGTCCATCTCATGCTCGTCCAACTGGCTATCACTCACAATGAACGTGAAGAACGCCTGTTCGTAAGGATTCTCAAGACTTGGGGCATGCTGAAGCACGCCCGCGCGGAATGGGTCGGTGCCGGTAACCTCAATGACCCCAAGTGTTTCAAGACGCCCCACCACAGCGCTCAGGATCGAGCCGAACGGCACCTCGCACATGAGGCATGCCTCGTAGATGTCCAGCTCGGCTATCTTGCCTTCCTTACGGAAGGAGGAAAGCTCGATCCGAGGCGGGATCCAATCATCCCTGGCCCACTGGATCTCGCCCAAGCCATCGCGCGCGCGGAGCATGGAGCGATGCTTGGCACTGCTCACGAGGAAAACCACGCCAAGCAAGAACACGCCGAAGATAATTGGCAAAGTGTAGGAGCGCCGGGCAGGCATCGAGCGCCGTATTGGCGGCTGCGGCGGCTGCACTGCCGGCCGCTGTGCTGATGACGCGCGCGCGGGAGCCTCCCGCACCGGCGGAGCCTGAAAATACTGCGCGTCGATGTACTGCTGGACGCGGAAGTGGTATTTCGTGCCCACTTTCTCCCGATGGAGCCGGACGGTGAGCCAGCTGCGCCCCTCGTATTCCTGGCCGTAGTACGAGATTAGGTAGTTCTCGTTCATGAACGGCTCAGTCTTGAACTTGAACGCGTCCATCTGCTCGATGGTGAGCGTGCCCTGCGGCAGGCCACTCGCAGCGGGCGCTTCAACGGGATAGTAGACGCGAACCGTGTAGTGATCCATCGGCGCGTCCCACTGAACCGGCGCCCAATTGAAATACACCAGTTTGCCGAACTCGGATTCCGTCACACCAAGATGGCCGGACGCACCGAGATCCGCAGCGTAGGTGAACTTATAGATGACGTCGCCCGAATCGATGGCCTGGCCGCCCGCGAGGACGATATCCCACTTGCCGCCACCAACCTTCTTGATGGATAAAGGCAGGCTCTTGCGGTTGGCGTCGTACCAGGCCATGGCATTGGCAGCATCGAATATAGGTGTTTCTCCGACGCCCTCGAAATAGAATCCGTGAAGGTTGCCGCGCGAGCGCCAGCAAACGCTGTAGGTGACACTGGCCTTGCAGTCCGGCCGGAGCGCGACGTCCACCTCCACCCATTGAAGCACCCCGTCGGCGCGGGCTGTCGGTGCCCACAGGCAAGCGAGAAAAAACCCAAGGGCCAGGCAGAAAGTGCCCCTAGTCACAGCGGAGATGGCAGGAACTGCCTTTTTCTTAAAGCCGATCATGCAAGTGCTCCCAAAAGCATGCAAAGAGACGTACCGCACACGGCCCATGGACTCCTAAAGACCTTACGCCGTCCATCATATGATTTCCAGTGGCCGAAGTGAAAAGTAAGGCGCCACGGCCCGCCACACGATCATTAGCCGAAGATCCCACCCCTAGCGGAAGGGTTACCCCCGGTACGCATACGCCCCCATACTTGCAGTAAGTAGCCCCCGTCTGTTATGAACCTCAGCCACGCTGCTTCAGACTCGGCGCGGCTGCCGCAATCCCGGCAAGAACGAATACGACATGGACTCCACCAAAAGCCAGATCTTCCTTTTCTTCGCGGCCGTGATATGCATGGCGGCGGCGGTGGGGATCCATGATTCCGTCTTCAACAATTTCCTCTCAGATACGTTCGACCTTTCCGCCGATGCCCGAGGCCGACTCGAGTTTCCCCGCGAGTTGCCGGGCTTGCTGGTGGTGCTGGTGGCGGGCGCCCTGAGCACGCTGGCCATCACGCATGTGGGCGTTGTGGGCACTCTCATCTACGCGGCCGGGCTCGTTGGCTTCGCCTTCCTCGGATCGCGTTACGTGCTGATGGTTCTGATGATGATGGTGGCGAGCACGGGCATGCATCTCCTGATGCCGGTGGGCTCATCCCTGGCACTGGGATTGAGCGACGCGTCAAACCGAGGCCGCCGCTTGGGGCAGGTGGGCGCCGTCGGCACCACCGGCACCGTGCTCGGAACGGGCTTGGTGTGGCTGCTCTTCGACGAATCCGCGCCCCAATACCGGACGGCTTTCTTGTGTTCGGCGGTACTGGGCGTGGGCGCGGGCACCGCCTACATGCTGATGCGCGTCCCCCACCTCCACCGCGCCCGCTCACGGCTCGTGTTCAGAAAACGCTACGCCCTGTATTACGTACTCGAGCTTCTCTTCGGAGCACGCAAACAGATCTTCTTCACCTTCGGCCCTTGGGTACTGATAAAAGTCTACGAACAGCCCGCCACCTCCATCGCGGGCCTCTTCACCATCGCCGCTCTCATCGGCATCGTTTTCAAACCTCTCACGGGCATTGCCATCGACCACTTCGGCGAACGGCGCGTTATGATCGCCGACGGCATCCTCCTGGCCTGCGTCTGCCTTGGCTACGGCTTCGCCCTGCATCTTACGGACGATTCCAACAAGGCGCGCCTGCTGGCCTGCATCTGCTTCGTCGCCGACAATCTTCTCTTCGCCCTTGGCAGCGGCCGCGCTGTCTACCTCTCCCGTCTCACCAATTCACCGAAGGAGATAACCTCCACCCTCGCCATGGGCGTATCGATCAATCACGTGGTTTCCATGACGATTCCCGCCGTGGCCGGCGCCATCTGGATCGGGTGGGGCTACGAGCGCGTTTTCGTGGCCGCGGCCGTGTTGGCCCTCGCGATCTCGGTAGTGTCGTCGCGCGTGCCCAAGGCCGCCGCGTGATCCTTTACATGACTTGCCCGGCAGGCTAGACTTGTCATCTTGAAGTCGTGGTCGGCGCAACACGGAGACACCCATGTCCAAACAAAGAGAAGCACAGAAGAAAGCGCTCCAGGGAAGCATGAAGGCCGTAGCAGCCCTCGAAGCCCAGGGAGAGCCGAAAATCGGCGTCGAGGAGTTCATGTCGCTGTGCGACAGATTCGGGTTCTCGAAACCTACCGTGAAGAAGATCCGCAACGCCGTCGAGGCCGAGAACTGGGGCACGGGGCCTTTCCTGGCCCATTACTACTCGGGCCTCAAACAGAGCAAGGTTGAGGCATTTGAGCGCACCGCGCGGCGCATCTTCGGCGTGAAATACGCCATCGGATGCAGTTCCGGCACAGGCGCTTTACACAGTGCGTTTGTGGCGGCCGGCGCCGGCCCCGGCACAGAGGTCATCTGCCCGGCCATCGGCTTCTTTGCCACCGCCAATGTTGTTGACCTCGTCGGCGCGGTGCCCGTGTTCTGCGATGTGGACGAGTCCCTCCATATGGACCCGGCCAAGATCGAGCCGCTGATCACGAAGCGCACCGTAGCCATCGCGCCCACCTGCGTCATGGGAGGCGTCCCACGCATGGACGCCATTATGCGCGTCGCCCGAAAGCACAAACTCAAGGTCGTCGAGGACTGCGCCCAGTCCTGCGGGGGCGCCTACGAGGGAAAGTATGTCGGCACGTTTGGGGACCTCGGGTGTTTCAGCATCTCGGCCTACAAGATCGTCGGCGGCGGCGAAGGCGGACTCCTTCTCACGAACAACAAGCGCCTCTGGGAACGCGCCAACAACCTGGCGGAGTGCGGCGGCCTGTGGCGGCCCGATCGGTTTGCTCCGCCGCGATACGAGGGCGAGTTATTCGCCGGCACGAACTACCGCATGTCCGAACTCGAGGCCGCTGTCGATGTGCCACAGCTCATGAAGATGCCGCGCACCGTCAAGCGGTGCCGGACGATGAAGATGCGTGTACTGAAGCGGCTCAAACGATTCAAAGAGATCACTCCACAACTCATCAATGATCCCCAAGGTGAGGTGGGCTACTTCTTGCGCTTCTTCCCCGAAACCATCGAATTGGGCGAGAAAATCGTCAAGGGGCTCGAAGCTCAGAAGGTCGGCGCCTCCATGCGCGGCAAGAATGGGCGGCCTGACTGGCACGTCTACTCGTACATGTATCCGCTCACACTCAAACACGGTATCGAACGCGGCACCTGCCCTGTAGCAGACGACCTCTTCGACCGCGTAATCACCATCGGCCTCAACCAGTGGTACACGGCCACCCAATGCCGTGAACTCGCCGGCCGCGTCAATACCGTGCTCGCAGCCCATTGCACGCCGGACTCCGGCGGCACGCCCTGGTTTTAATGGAATGGCTCACGCTGATCGCGTCCTATTCTTGCCGCGAAAAGCAGGGACAGACACGTCTTCGCTTCGCTCCGCTCGTGTCAGTCCCCATTTTTCGCTTCTTCTTGGCGCTTCTTCATCTGCAGATAAGCAACGTCAATTATGAGTCAAAACATTAGCGTTATGCCCACATATATCGCCGCCTACGATACCGAGAATCCGGCGTGCCTCCCGGGCGTCCGCCGAATCGTCGAGGTCCACGAACATTACGAGATGCCCGCGACATTCTTCATCGTCGCTGGCCTGCTGGATAAGCAACGCGACGAGTACGTCGCACTACTCCGCGACAATCCCCTGTTCGAGATCGCCTGCCACACGTGGTCCCACATGCCGCTCGTGGACACGCCGCGCTACGGCAAGGCCGGGCCTGTCGAACGCTTCCCCCATGAGCTTGTGGAAAGCAAGAAACGCCTCGAAGACGTGTTCGGCTGCGCCGTCACCGGCTTCCGCCCGCCCGTCAGTGCTCCCCAAGGCCTTACGGGATCCCCGGAGCCGCTGCGCGTGCTGCACGACGCGGGATATCAATACATCAGCTCCGTAGCTTGGGGGCCCGACTTCTCCCTACCGGCCCCGCTGGTGCGGCCCTTCACGTACGCCGAACAAGGATATGCAGCCCTTTGGGAAATCCCGGCCTGCGGCTGGCACGAGAACCTGCTCAAAGGGCAGAACAACGTCGGGCCACTTCTGCTGTGCATGTTTCCCCCCGATATGCCGGAGACAATCCCCGATGGCTATGTCGAGACCCCCGAGGAGGAGTTCGCCGTCAACTGCCGCCCCTTCCTCGACCGTGGCGTCCGCGATGACATGCCCCACGTCAGCTTCGTGTGGCATCCGTGGAGTCTGAACCGGTTCGATCCCCCAATGCGTATGCTCGAGATCACCTTCGACTACGTCCGCGAACTCGGCCTTCCCACGTCAACGTTCGCCGACTGCCTCAAGACGCTTACAGAAGGGATCCCAGACGCATAGCGTATGTCACCGCTCAGAAGCGGCGGCGCCAAAAGGCCTGGCACAAGAAGTTGTTGAACTCGCGCTCGTGGTCGTTGAAGAACGTGTAGCCCACCATGAAATCCACCGAGTCCCGCTTTGTCAGCGGGACTTCCACGGCGGCACGAGGGCTGATCCAGCCCAGAAGATAGCGCTCATCCTGCTTTACCCGAACCACCCGCTCCAAACCCAGCAGGCCCAGCCGGACGTCGCCGATCTTCGTCTGATGCGAGCATCCGATGTTGATCTCGAAATTGGGCCGTGCGGCCTTCAACGTGCGCCCGAGGCCGTGTCCTTTGGCGTTCCCCTCCGGCTTGACGGGCTTACCCCACGGGTAGTAGCTCACCGAA
The DNA here is from genome assembly GCA_963674865.2 of Candidatus Hydrogenedentota bacterium. Classification (GTDB taxonomy): domain Bacteria; phylum Hydrogenedentota; class Hydrogenedentia; order Hydrogenedentales; family SLHB01. The sequence goes on along the minus strand of CAXXYE010000007.1, from coordinate 25,577 downwards.
CTGCCCAGGAAGAACGAGCGACGCGTGAAGTCCGCGTCCATCCTTAGCGGCACGCCCAGTGGGAAATACCACTCGCGGTTCTCGATGGTGCCCATCCCGCCGCCAGCGTAAATAGCCCACGCGGACTTCGGGCCAATGTCGCGCCCGACACCGGCCCATAGATCCCAAATGCGCCAGTCATCACTCCAGTCCTTGAAAGTGATCGGGTCTTTCCAACGCGGCAACACACTGCCGAAGGTGCGGTTCAGTTGATTGTCAATCTGCTCCTCGGCCTCTTCGAGACGCACGTGGTAGTTGGACGTGCCCAGGATGAAGAACCACTGCTTCTCGAAAGTCCCGGTGGAGCGCTCTCCCGGCGGCGAGTTCTCGGACTCGCCCTCACCCCAAGCCGGCCCTGCCAGCGCCGCCAAGGACAACGCCGCGGCCACCCAGCTGCGAAGCACCCATGCCCCCATCTTTTCTCTCCCGCCCTTCCGCCTGTAATGGCGTGATAAGCTGATTAAGGCTTCTTCCGCGCTGTCCGATTGCTCTCCTTGATCTCTCGCCCGACCCGCTCGATGTCCGCATCGACCATCATCTCAACAAGTTCTTCGAAGGCCACCTTTGGCTTCCACCGGAGCTTCCGTAGAGCTTTGGTCGACTTGCCCTGCAAGGTAAGCAATTCCGTCGGGCGCTTGTAGCGAGGGTCGATGAAAACATACGGTTTCCAGTTCTTGATCCCGACGTGCCGGAATGCCGCAGTCAAGAAGTCCCGAATCGAGTGCGTCTCACCCGTCGATACAATGTAGTTGTCAGGTTGATTGCGCTGAAGCATCAGCCACATGGCCTCAACGTAGTCCCCCGCAAACCCCCAGTCGCGCTTGCTTTCGAGGTTCCCCAAGCGAATCTCGTCGGCAAGGCCCAACTTGATGCGCGCCACGGCATCCGTAATCTTCCGCGTAACGAACTCCTTGCCTCGGATCGGTGACTCATGATTGAACAGGATGCCGTTCACGCAAAACATCCCGTGGCTCTCTTTGTAGTTATTAGTGATCCAGTAGGCATACAGCTTGGATACGGCGTACGGGCTGAGGGGGTGAAACGGCGTGTTCTCAGTTTGGAGACCGGCCCGGTTGCTGCTGCCAAACATCTCCGAAGTCGACGCCTGATAGAACTTGGCCCGCGGCGCAAAGTCCTTCACCGCGTTGAGCAGCTTGAGCACGCCAAGAGCGTTCGTTTCGGTAGTCAACGCCGGCTGATCCCAGGAGGTCCCCACGAAAGACTGCGCCGCGAGGTTATATACCTCGTCCGGACGAGTTTGGCGAATGGTTCGGATCAACGACGCCTCGTCGGTTATGTCGCCTTCGAGATATTCGACGTCGTACGCCACGCCCAGGTACTCCAGGTTGGCGAAGGCATGCCGTGTGCTTCGGCGAAGCAGCCCGAAGACCTTGTAGTCCTTCTCCAGCAGGAATCTGGACATGTAGGCCCCGTCCTGGCCCGTTACGCCCGTCACAAATGCCGTCTTCGTCATCGATGCTCACCTCCCTGGCTGAGGGCCGGCACGCTAGGCACAGGCCCCCAGGAACTCTAAGGCTTGTGCGCGCGGCCCGTCAAGCCCTGCATCTTAGCTCGCGAGCGAAAGCGGGAACCTTACCAAGCAAGGACTTCGTTGGTTGAACGAGTCGGGACGTTCCCAGTTCTTGCCGCGACCTCGCAGTCACTTCTTCTCTTGCCCTTTCTTTACCCAGGGCCAAGGATAGCCGCACAGCGGACATTGTTCGCCCTGGGCCGGCCGCTCGTACCGGCAGTGGAGACAGGTTACCGTTTCTTCTTCGCGATTGAGGGCTTTCGCTGTTTTGCGCTTTGCCTGTGCCATTGAACCTGCCTCAGCGCTTTTTCCTGCGCGATTTGACTGCGTCCTTGCCGGCCTTCTCCGCAGCCGCAACCATGGCCCGGGCGGCCTTGGCGTCGCGGCGCATCTGGCTGAGCTTCCGCGTCTCCTTCCGGGCAGCACCTCTCGTGGATTTCGTCCCCAACCGCTTCTCGTTGGCGAGCCGTTTCCCCGCCTTGGCGATTTCCCGCTTGTATTGAGGCAGCCATTGGGCCTGAGCCACGAGCATCTCGTCCACCAATTGCCAGATCTCCGGCGGATCGCACACCGCCGCCGTCAAGGGATCGTGAAGCATCGCCTGCTTGAGAAGCATTACATCGCCATGGACTGCCGCCTCGACGCCCATCCGCTGCACCTGGATACTCGCGTTGCATGTCGCCGCGCAAGCGAGCGGCAGAGCGCCCACGATAGGCGTACTCATGCCGTTGCCGTCCACATAGCCCGGTGCCTCCACCACACAATCCTCGGGCAGATTCGTGATGCAGCCGTGGTTTACCACGTTGAAATGGCCTCGGTAGACGCGGCCCGTTGCCATGGCTTCGATGATGTAGCTGCCGTGTTCCTTAGAGCGGTTGGCTGGCGTATACTCGGGCGAGGGCGCCTTCAGCCAGTTCGGGAAATCCGTCTCGAACCAGTTCCGGCTCTCCGTGCATACACGGAGATAACCTCCTGTTTCACCGTTTATCCACGACGAATTCAAGTCAATCCACTTGCGGATTTCCCGAGATCGTTTGCGGTACCAAGGCACGTACTCCGACACGTGGCCGTTGCTCTCGGTTGTGTAGTAGCCAAACCGCCGCAGCATATCGATCCGCACCTTCTCCCTCTTGCTGTACACCGGATGCTTCTCGAAGGCGGGGAGCAGTTTTCCCGTCATATCCTTGCCGCGGTGTTTCACGGAGATGTACCACGTCTGATGATTGATCCCAGCCACAATGAAATCGAGTTCATCGAGCGGGATCTTGAGCACGTCCGCAATCTGGCAGCAGCCGCCGTGCACTCCGTGGCACAGGCCGATGGTGCGCACGCCTCCATACGTATTGCAGGCCCACGTGTTCATCGCCATGGGATTGGCATAATTCATGAACACCACCCCCGGCGCCGCCACCTCGCGGATATCCTTGCAGAAGTCCAGGAGCGCGGGGATAGTCCGCTGAGCATACATGATGCCGCCCGCACAAAGTGTATCGCCGACGCATTGATCCACACCGTACTTGAGCGGGATGTCGATATCCGTCTTGAATGCTTCGAGTCCGCCGACGCGAACCATCGAGAACACATAGTCCGCCCCCTCGACAGCCTTCCGGCGGTTAAGCGTCGCCGACACCTTGGCCGGTTTCCGGTTGGCCTCGATATCCTTCTTGATCAATTGATGAACCATATCGAGATTGCGCTTGTTGATATCCGTCAGCGCAAACCGGGTGTCCGCAAGCTCCGGAACCGTCAGGATGTCCTTCACGAGCGTCCGCGTGAAGCCCACGCTGCCCGCGCCTATCATCGCAACCTTGATCGCCATGGAGACACTCCTTCATCGCTGCAAACGCCAAAGTCCACCGCGGCGAAACCGTGGAAAAGACAAGGATACCGTAGTGTATCGAACACCCTCTGAACCGTCAATGTCCCGAAGTCTCACGGCGAGCATCCGCGATCATCCGGGCGAATCGCGTCCCTGTCTCAAAGGACAAGTCCAGAAAGACCTTCTCGTCCTCGGTGCCAGCATTGCGCATGCTCGACTCCATGCTGACGCATTTGTCGTAGGAGGACTCGGCCATAATACGCGCCAAGCGCGGCCAGTCCACGGTAGCCGAGAAGATCGGCTTGTGCTCGTCATTCTCCCCGTTGTTATCGTGAAGATGCACCGAGATTAGGCGATCCTTGACGGACGCCAGATGCTCGATCCCTTTTCCGCCTACGTTGCCGTGGCCCGAATCGTAGCACAGGCCCAGGAAGTCCTTGCCGTAAGCCGAGAACAACTCGCGTATCCCGCTGAGATCGTCGCGCGCCCCGTTCTCGATGGCGATTCGCACGTCCCGGGCCTTGGCAAAGGGCTCGAGCTCGTCAAGGGACCTACGGAACTGATCTCGCACGCGCACCTTTCCCGGCTCATCCTCCGGCTCGGGCGGCCGGTGCATGATAACCACGCCGCCTCCCAACCGCGCCGTCATATCGATGCGGTTCTGCACAAGTTCCACGCCGGCAACCCGCTCATATTCGAGCGGCGAGCCCCAGTTCTTCTCTTCCCCTCGCGAGCCGTGCAAATCCAGCAGTTTCAGGCCACACTCCTCCAACCAACGCTCAATCTGTTCGATCTCGCATGGCGCGTAGAGGAAGTCCGTGTTCCACTGATGGCACCAGTGGACGTGTGTAAAACCGGCGTCGGCAATCCGGCGCAGGTAGGATTCGGGACATCCCTTGCTCGTGAAGTAATCCGTTGTCATTGAAAGCATTACGTGTTCAAACCTCCTACAACTCCGCGCCGGATCTGTCCAGCCACGCTCAACCAACAATGGTGCGCACTTCGCCCGACTTCAGCAGGTATTCCGCCTCCTCGCCCACGCTGACGCGCGGCGTACCGCCCAGACTCGACGCGTAGACGGTTCCTGTGCACGTAGCATCCACGCGCACGTCACCCTCAACCGAGATCACGTGGCTTGCCGCCGCGCACATGCCCCGCGCCGCCGCAAGCCTGACTTCGTAAGAGCAACTGTCTCCTCGGATAACCAGTCCTGTGCCCGGGAACACCTGGAACCTCGACGGACGCGCCAGCGTGAACGGGCATACCTGTTCCTCGCCCTCGAACATGGTTGCCGCAAGGAAACCGTCCGTGATGAGGCATACGCTTCCCCTGGGGCCCAATAGCATACGGAGTTCCGCGTGAGGCGTGTCTTGGTGAGATTGCTCCGGCACAAGAACCGCCGTCAACCGCCCCCCCTCCTCCCCGCGCTTCAGTGTCTTTCGCTTCACTTGACGCGATAACACGAGATCATCGGCGATCGCTCTGTATGGCTTGAAGTAGTGCCGGTTGTGATAGACCGTCCGGCCCGTTCCAATGAAGCGGATGCCCATCCTATCGTCGATGTTCACCCACGCGGGCCTCCCCAACCAGTCTACGACGTCCCGGCCCTCATCAGTGCCCAACCAGCCCTGGTACTCCTTGGACGCGTCCGGCGAGTAGAGCGTCCGAGAACCGCGGCAGTTCGGCGCTAGACGTGCGAACCGCTCGTTGATGATTTGCAGGAAGCCCTGATCAAGGCCGGCTAGTTGGACATCCTCGAGCGCCGTGAAACGCTCGAAGGACAACGCTCGCCCATCCGGTAGGCTTGCGAAAAGGGCCGCTTGCCGCAGCGTCTCCTGACAGCGATCCACAACAAGCACGGCCACAAAGCCGCCGGCATCCTCGGTGACGTTGACATCCCGCAAGTGGTGGCTATCGGGATGGCCCTCCACGACGGGATGCCCCAGGAAGGCCTCCGCACACGGCGCCATGGTGCAAATGCCCTCGCGAGTCAACGGGAGGGCCATGATGGAGTTACGCCACGAGAACGAAGTCTGGCCCCGGGCATGGCGGTGATGCGCGAAGCCGGCGTGCGGAAACACCCGCACACCCGCGAGACGCACCTCGAGTTCCGCCTCGTCGGCGGGCGCTGCACCGGGGCCGAACAGTCGATGCAGCAGATACAGATGGGCCACCTGCGCGATAAGTAACTCGCGCATCAGCATCGGATCCTGCACATCATGCGCGTTTGCCGCCAGTTCCGGATCATACAGGCGCCCGCCATTACCGTCCTGACGTCGCTCCGCATTGCCTAGGCCACGCCGTTGAAGCGCCGCGGCGTCCGGATCATCGAAGAACACGGAGGCCACCGCGTGCGCGGCCTCGCTCCCGGCGGCGGGCAGATAGTGCCAGTCCATGCCCTGAACGGCTTGCGCATAACCTGCGCCGTCCGTCAATGCTTTCAGATTCTCGTACACACGCCGCCGGTTCCAGAACAGCTCCGGTGGAAGCTCCTTGCCCCAGAGCCCGTACTGGCTGCCAACCGTCATCAGCGACAACACCCCGGCCCCGGTGTAGCTTGGGTGAACCATCCCGTGATTCTCGGCCCAGTAGTCCGGAAGCGCCGTGAAAGTCTTCCAGCATTGCTCCCGCACCGTTCCCGAGCCAAAGGCGCCGAAATCCCTTGAGTCCTGAGGCGCGGCGCAGGTGTCGAACATCCACCGGCGGGCCATGCTTTCCCAATCCGCCGCCTCGGGGCGCCCCGACAGAAAGAGAGCCGCGGACGCAAGCCCCCACGACGTCCAGCCGTTTTCCTCCATCTGCGTGTCGACATAGACGCCGCTGCGTGGAGGCATCCGGCCGAATCGCGCCGCGTAGTCCGCCTGAATCCCTGCCACCATGCCCAGCGTCTCATCGTCCACGTCTTCGCGCAGCAGCAAACAAATACGAGCCAGCCCCGCCACGGTTCGAGCACACTGGCTTTCCGGGAAGAATCCGGCGCCCCGCTCGCCCCATTTGGTGCCGCAGTTCTCCCGACGCACGCCCGGCACATGAGGGCGTACGCATCCATCCGGGCCGGTGTCATGGGTAAAACACAGATAGCGAGCCGCTTGCAGGGCCATGCGCCGGAGATCGGCCCGCGCCACGCCGCCGGCGCACTCGTCATACTCCGGCGAAGCGCTCGCGAGCGCGAAAGCCTCGGCGGGCCCAATCGTCTCCTGGCCATACCAGTGGGCCCCGCCAAAGAAATGGCCGCAATCAGGACGCTCCGGCCACAGGCCGAAGAATCCCGCCCCCGCCGGAATCCACTTCTCGAGCATACGCAAGTAGCGCCGGCTCATGGCATTCTCGGGCGGCAAAGTTGCCGGAGCGTCCCACTCCCCGGCCTGTCCCGGCATGTCCATCGGCGGGCTCTCCTTCCTTTCGCGGCTTCCGCGACGAATCGCCGTCAGCGCTCCCGGAGCGCCGGCGGCGGGCTCTTCATCCACGCCTGGTTGAAGCTGTAGTGATTGCGGCTCGTGATAACGTGGATAAGGCCGTTAGTGCTCTGACACGCCGCCAGGTAGCCTAGCGGCTCCGCGTGGCTCGCGTCCATGATGAATGGCGGACGATTGCTCGTTGTCGAAATCCTGCGCTCCGGCCCATCATCGCTGATAAGACGGCGGACGGGCCACGTCGCGCCCTCATCAAAAGATAGCGCGCCAAACAGGCCGGCCACGGGCCGCCCGGCGCCGGAAGCGTCGCAAACCGTCAGGCTGTAGTTGTTCGCGAAAGAGGCGAGGAATAACGGCCCTTCCTTGAGCCGCATCAGCGCCAAGCGCTGGCCGCCCTGGATGGGCGGGAATGGGCCCGCCGCATATGTCCACGTCTTGCCGCCGTCTTCGGAAAGACTAGCGGGCATCCGGCCATCGATATCGTGTCCGCGTCCCAAGGCATAGAGCCGCCCGTCGGCAAGTTCCACCACACCCGCATGAATCCCGGCGATGGTGCCGCCCGGATCATGCCAGTTCTTGCCGCCGTCCTCAGTCATGAGCAGGCCCGTCCCGCCGCGGGTGTCATACGCCAGAGCCATGCGGCCGTCTCGTAGACGCAACACCGTCTCGGCCGGGACATGCCCCGGCCCATGCTCAGGAACGATGAGCCGCGCCCTCGTCCACGTCGCCCCGCTGTCCTTCGAGGTACGCATGATAATGGCCAGGTTCGACCAGGAGGCCGCCGCCGACAGCCCCGCGAAGAAGTACAGCGTTCCTTCCCCATCCGAGCCTAGAGCCGGGCCGTGGTTGTTGCGATCCGGTGCATTCCAGAAAACCGAGGCGTCATCCCACTCATCCCGGCCGTGGCGCAACCGGCTGCCGAGAAGCGTCAGTTCCCTGTCCGACTCCTCCTCATTCATCGCGCTGTACCACACCGCCAGCAGGTCGCCGTTGGGACAAGCCGCCAGCGCAGGATCGTGATTGTGCCCTGAAAACAAAGGCCCGTAGGAATCCGCAGGTATCTTCACATAAGGCTTCGGCCCTCGAAAAACGGGAGTGGACGAGGCCCCTTCACAGGCCGGTTTCTCCTGTCGCACATCAAGGAACACCGCTTCCGGCGACGCAGGCGGCAATGGCTCCGTGTCCCGCGCCTCCCCCAAGACAAGCCGGAAACCGATGAGCCAGTGCTTGTCCTCCGGCAGCGTCCCCATGCGGTTCGAAGAGCGCAGGTAATAGACCTCCGTCGAGTGGCTGCCGCCCCGAGTCACCCGAAAGTCGCCCTCGGCCCGCCCGACGGGATCCGTCTGCCGCCCCGCCTCGTAGGGGCCGTACCAGTCCTGACACCACTCCTCGACGTTGCCGTGCATATCGTGCAGCCCCCAGGGATTCGGCGGAGTCTGGCCGACGGTAAGCTGCACAATATCCTCGTCGGTACTCCGCTTTGGATCGGGAAAACGGCTTCGCCGGGCATTCTTCAGGTAGGCTTCCGGCAAACTCGCGCCCGTATGGAAGGGCGTCGTCGTCCCTGCCCGGCAGGCGTACTCCCATTCCGCCTCTGTCGGTAGCCGGTACGGCAGCCCTTCCTTCTCCGAAAGCCACGCGCAAAATGAGAGCGCCTCGTGCCAACTCACGAAAACCACCGCTTCGTCATCGGCCTTCGAGATGCCAAGCTTGCCTCGAAATGCCCGATGGGTCGCGTCGAACTCCTCGTATTCAGCGTTCGTCACCTCGCACACGCCCATGTAGAATGGCTTCGAGAGAGTCACTTCGTGAACCGGATACTCGTCGAAATCCCCCGCGCAGCGCATCGTCTTCCCCGACAGGGCGTCCGGAAGCAGCGTGCCCTCCATGCCCATGAGGAAAGTGCCCGCTGGAATCCGCGCAAGACGCTGCCCCAAGGAATTCACGTAAATCTCAGTTTTCGGAATAGGCATCACGCCTCCAGTGCCCGCCACAGCTCAAGACCCCGTCTGTCGGCCCGATCCATGGGCCACTCAGTGTAGCACGGCCCCGTCCCGGGCACGACGTCAATCGCCGACGAATTCGACAGTGCCGCGCACTTGGCGCCTCCGATCGACTTCTCCTCTTGAAACCTGCCCACCCATTAGGTGAAGCCACTCCTTCCGCGCACGCCTTTTCTTCTAATGACTGGACGCGCGGCACAATTGGCAACCCGGCCACCGGGGGCACGAACGCCCCCTTGCGTAAGGGGCCTTCCGCAAGTTAGGATCGGCCCCGTCGAAAGGGGATGGAAAACACGGAAATGGCGGACACCACAGAACTTCAGCGGGAATCATCCGAGTTAGCGGCGGATACGGATGCCTTGATCGTCGATGAAGCCACTGACGAGGTGCTTCGGCTCCATTTGGACAAATTCGAGGGGCCTTTCGAGGTCCTCCTGTACCTCATCAAGGCACAGGAAATCGATATCTTCGACATCCCCATCGCCAAGATCACGGAGCAATACCTGCGCTTCTTGGAGCTGCTTCGCGAGGAGAACCTCGACGTCGCCGGTGAGTTCCTCGTCATGGCCGCCACCCTCATCCAGATCAAGTCCAAGATGCTCCTTCCCGAGGACACGGACGAAGAAGACGAAGAGTTGGAGGAGGAAGATCCCCGACTCGAACTCGTTGAGAAGCTCATCGAGTACCGCAAGTACCGCGATGTGATGGTTCGCCTCGAAGCGCTCGAAGAGGAGCGCGCCAACTGGTACACGCGCAAGGCGAAACCGGATATTGAGCCTGATGACGAGGAAGAAGGATACCTCGAAGTCAGTCTTTACGATCTGATCGATGCCTTCAAGGGCGTCTTGCGTTTTGTCGCTGAAGAGCAGATGCACGTCGTCGCCGCCAAGGTGCACTCCGTTGACGACAAAATCGACTACATTCAGGGACTTCTCGACAAGAATGAGAGCGTCGCTTGGACGGAGTTGTTTCAGACGTGCACAAGCCGCGTGGAGCTTGTCTGCTGCTTCTTGGCTATCCTCGAGCTCTGCCGGATGGGCAGAGTCCGCGCCTATCAACACCGTTCATTCGACGAGATCAGGCTGTTTCCCGCTACCGAGGGCGCCACGGCCTGATGTGGCCCTTCGGCAAGGGAGCGACACTGGCCGAAAAGGGGGAGCGGTTTGCGGCCCGGCATCTACAACGACGAGGCTTTGTGATTCTCGAACGCAACGTCCGGCTCGGCCGATACGAAATCGACATCATCGCCCAGGATAAGGACACCATTGCCTTCGTCGAGGTCAAGACCCGCCGCGATACTACCCTCGCCACCCCCGAAGAGAACGTCACCGCGGAGAAACGCCGCCATATTCGCAGGGCGGCGCACCACTACATAGAACGACGCGACGACCCGGGCCAGTATTACCGCTTCGACATCGTGGCCGTCACGATTCCCGAAGAAGGCAAGCCGTCCGCCACGCTGTTCCGCGACGCCTTCCCGGACGAATAGCCGAGCGGCACTCGCCTAAGAGCGCGTGAGGGAATACGGGAAGAGAAGGGAACATGTTCAAAGCGCCGTCCCCGGCGCAACTACGTGTCCCCGTTTCCGGACACCAACGGTTGTTTCACAAGCTCTCACAGCTCGCGTAGAGCCTGGATGGCCGCGCGGGCGTGTCCAAGGCATTTCTCAACCGCCGCCTCCGATACATCTACCTCGCGCCAGACGTCCTCGTCGACATAGTAGATCCGTGCCATCGGCGGCTCCTTTTCCAACAACACACGCACAGCCGCTGCGTAGAGCTGAATCTGCCGGACATGGCGCTCATGCGCGAGAGCATCGAAATGGCCCGTCTTGTAGTCCACCACCGAGCCATCATCGAACAACAAATCCACGACGCCGTTCAGAATCACGTCGTCCAACCGGAAAAGGAAAGGCGCCTCGCGCTGAAAACCCTCTCCTCTGCGCACCCGCTCACCAACATCCGAACAGGCAACGCGCCTCGCGACATTCTCGATTTCTGTCCTCAGCCGCTCTCGCCGCTTCCGCGAGTGGCCATCCTTCCCTAGCATGTTCTCGATCAACGGCTCGGGCGGCGTTCGGAAGTCCCACTCCTCAAAAAAGAGGTGGACAAGATCTCCCCAGATGTGCGGTGCTATCCCGACGCGCGCTGCCGCCGTCGGCTTGCCCCTTCCCTCACTCCGCGGCGCGCCGTCCACGGCCATCGCCTCTACCAGCCTCGTGACGGCCAGCATCCGCCGCGGTGCAGATGGCGCGTCAACGGGGCCAATCCGCGCCAGGAGACTCTCCCGTAACGGCAACTCGGCAGGGGCCCTCTTCACCGACGGCACGTGCGCCGGCCCGGCGCTCCTGCGTACTACGGCACGCCAACCGTCGCCTTGGAGCGCGGCTCCGTCGGCGCATCCAGACAGGCCAAGACATCCGTTCAATGTCTCGAACCAGGAGTACTTCCCTGCGTCCGGCGTCCCGCTAAGCAATAGCCAATCCCGGGCGCGCGTCATCGCCACATACATCAGCCGGGCATGCTCTGCCAGCTCCTTGTCCTTATGGTCGCTCACAATCGCGTCATACAAAGCCGGCGTGCGCGAACGCCCCTGCGTGTTGGTGACGCGCGCCGCCATCCCGAGCGCGCGGTGAAGCACAACCGGCTTCGAGTCACCTGAACGCACTTCTCTTGAGCAATCGGGAAGGAAGACGATGGGGAACTCCAGTCCCTTGGCCTTGTGGATGGTCATCAGCGTCACCACATCGGCGCCCTCAGGCTGAAGTGACGCTTCCCCCTCGCGAATCTCCTGCGCCGCCATCTCCTCGAGATAGGCCAGAAACGTGTGCAGCCGGGGCGACTGGGACCGCGTGAAGTTGTGTGCCAGATCAATCAGCTTGCGGACGTTACACGCGCGCTGGCCACCAAGGAATAAGGATGACACGATGGCCTCATAGCCTGTCATGTCCAGTGCGAGCCGGACGAAAGCCGGCAGCGGCATCTCACAGTGCGCGTGCAGGTCATGGATGAGCCGCCGTGCCCGGCCCAGCGCCTCCGTCTGCTCCGGCTCCGCCAGGCTCTTCTCACTCCAGAACCGCGCCGCCAGGCCCTCGCCATCCGTCAGGCGCACAAGCCCCTCATCGGACAGGCCAACCATCGGACTCCGTAGGAATCCCAGTAGCGCTACGTCGTTCCAGGGATCCACTACCAAGCTCAACAGGTTGCGAAGATCCATCACCTCCTGGCGTTCGTAAAAGCCCGCGCCGGCCGCCACCTGATACGGGATGTTGGCCCGCCGCAGCGCCTGTTCATAGAGGTGCACGCTGCTCATGGCGCGGAACAGCAGCGCCACGTCGCCGAAGCCGGCCTCCCGCACCTCATTTGTCTTCGGGGCGCCCACCCGCGCGCGGCTCTCGCCGGCACACATCTCGGCGATACGCCCGGCGATGAGCCCCGCCTCCGCGGCGCGGCCGACCTCCACTGAAGCATCATCCGCCGGCTTATCCGCGATCAGAAACTCGACGCGGCACGCCTCGCCCCCCTCACGGTGCGCCGTCATGGGATGGTATGTGGATTCAACGGCGCTTAACAGGTTCGTCCGGGCGAAGACTTCGTTGACGAAGGCCAACACCTCCGGCGCCGAACGGAAGTTTCGCTCCAGGGCAATACGCCGCTTGCCCTCTTGAGCCTGAGCGAACACCTCGACCTCCGCCCCGCGAAACGCGTAAATCGATTGCTTCGCGTCCCCGACGATGAATAGCTCGGCGTCCCTGGCGGCATCCATCAGCAGGCTTACCAGTTCGAGCTGTTCCGAGTTGGTGTCCTGGAACTCGTCCACCAGCAAATGCTCTATCGTCCGCCCGATGCGCTCCCTGGCCTGCATATTGCCACGCAGTAGCTCGAGCGTGTTGAGCATAAGGTCGCCAAAGTCCAACGCGGCCCGCGCCTCCTTGGCCTTCCGGTGTTCCGCGAGCACCTCGGAGTACACCGCGAAGAAGTCCCATGTCATCTGCGCGGCGGCCCGCTCGATCTCCGTATCCACGGATTGGGGCCTTAGTGATTCGAGGAACTTCTTGACCTCCTTTTGGATATCCGCCAGACGCTTGAAGGCCTCGGGCGAGTCCCATGCGGCGCTCTTGCCTCGTCGAGGCTTGTCGGCCAAGAATCCCTCGATTAGTCTGTTGATCCGCTTCGCATCTGAGCATTGGCCGATTTCCTCGAAAAGGGCAAGCATCTGCCTGCGCCACACCTCACGCCCCTCAGAGGGATCTGAGCAACGCCCCTCGAACTGCGCAAGCATGGCCCGAAGCCGCGCCGATTCCGCGGAGCTGGACAACGAGGCCAGAACGGCCATTCGCGCCGCCTCAACCTTGTCCGGCCAGGCCGCGAGAAGCGCTTCGGACGACGCCCAAGCCTCGTCTCGGGCGATCTCCGCCATGACGCCGCCCTTTGACAGAAGCACCTCAAGTGTGGCCTTGAGCTGATCCAGCCGGCATTCAGACGCCAGGCGCAACGCCGCCTCGTCCTGCACGTTGAATAGGGCGTGCAGCTTTCGCTCGACAACCTCGGAACGAAGCAAGTAGTCATCCGGTTCAGGCAGCACCGTAAAATCGGGATCGAGCGGCACGGCCAGCGCATTCTCATGCAAGAGGCTCGTACAGAAAGCGTCGATCGTCATGATTCGCGCCGTCTCGACGTGCCTCGCGGCCTCTCGCCAGAAGTCTACGGCCCGGGCGTCAGCACCCTCCTCACGCAAACGGCACACCGCCCTCAGGCGCGACTTCATCTCCGCGGCGGCCTTCCTCGTAAAGGTAATCGCCACAATCTTGTCCAACGACGTCGCCTTGGTGTCGAGAAGGTGCACGACGCGCTCGACGAGCACACGCGTCTTCCCAGATCCGGCCGCCGCATCAACACAGAGGTCCTGCCCGGTGGCCTCAATCGCGTCCTTCTGTTCCGGCGTCCATTCCATCAGGCGCCGCCTCGTTTGCGCTCGATCCGCGACGCCTCGAAGCGGCAGGCCCTCACTACGGCGCAATGCCTGCACGGGTGGCCCTTCGCATCGGGCGGGAATCGCCCCGTCCTGATCCCTTTGACACATTCGCCCATTCGCTCCAGGGCCGCGGCCTTCACGTCCTCCCACTCCAATCCGCCGCGCGCACTCGGACACACCCGCCGCTCGCTCGTGCCCACCTTGAGGAACGCAGCCTCCGCACATCGCCGGCCCGGCGCCAGACACTCCTCGAAAGCAAGAGCGTACAGCGCAAGCTGGAGCGACAGCCCATCACGCACGTCACCGGCCGCGGGAGGCGCCCCCGTCTTGTAATCAACCAAGCGCGCATCCTCGCCGCGCAAGTCGACGCGATCGATCCGCCCGCCGATGCGTAGCGGCCCCGCGCTAGTGTCGAGAACCAGAGCCTCCGCCTTGCTCAAGACGTCGTCGGAAGGCCGCCGTGCTTCGCCGAACGACACCTCGAAGTGCGCCGGCCGCCACGCCCCGTCGGCGTCGTGTTCGATGGCCAAGTAACGCTTCAGAAGCGTGTGCAAACGACGGCGCTCGACCTCAATGAGGCCTGGCGGAAGCGAAACGCGCTCGGCTCGCTCCGAAACCGCCTCCTCGATGCACGCGTCCATGGCGAGCCCAGCCTCCTCGAGGTCCATCTCGGCTACGGGAGTACCAGCAAAGCCATTGTGGAAAGACTCCAGAATGGCGTGCGTGAGCAGGCCATGCTCGAGGTCCGTCACCTCCGAAGCCGGGTCCTCCATCGGCGCAACGCAGAGTATTCGCTCAACAAAAAAACGAAACGGGCACGCCAAGTACGTCTCGAGTTGCGCCGCGCTGAATTCATGCCCGTCGCCGAATCGCCCGGCAATTCCTTCAACGAGCGCGGCGTCAGCGAGGATCCCGTCGAATACGTCGAACGGCGAGCGGCCGTAGCGGCTCTGTTCTATGCGCGCGCCCTCGAGCGCCTGTGCGAACTCTTCGCGGAACAGTTCGCACAGGCGGCTATCCTCGGCAAAGGCCCGGTTGCGCACATCCCGCATCGAGGCTGCATCCGCCGCTTCCGGATAGAACTCGCTCGCCCGCCGGACGCCTCGCTCGATATCACACTCGGGGAACATGCGCAAGAGGTCTTCGAGGTATGGACTACGCCGCGCCTCCTTGTCATCCTGCCCAAGCGTTTGCCACGTGATAACCAGCCGCTCCGTCGCCAGTCCCAGCACTTCATGAAAGAGCGCGGACTCACGTGCGCCGGCCATGCGCCGGCCCTCCAATACAACGTCCACCGCGGCCAGTTCATCCAGGTCCTGCTCGGAATAGATGGCACTGGCAGGAGGCAGCTGAGGAATGGCGCCCTCGTTGACGCCCCCGAGAAAGACGTGCCGGAATGCCAAGCTCCTCGCCTCTTTCGACTCGATGCACAGAACGCCGCCACGGGCGCCCTCCACCTCGACCTCTGCGGAGCGGAACGCATCTCTCAGACAAGCGACAAGCTCGCTTCGCGGGCGCACTTCGACATCCCCGTGCTTTTCATGCATGGCGGAGGTGCGCCGCCAGCAGGACGAGCGCATCGTGCTCGACCTGACCGCGCTCGATCCCGATTTCGTCGAAGCCCGCTTCCCGATGATCCACAGCACGCTCAAGACCTATGGCATCGACCTCGCCAAGGAGCCGGTTCTCGTGCTGCCGGCGGCTCACTACTGCATGGGCGGAGTGCGCACCGACCGCTGGGCGCGCACCTCGCTGCCGGGCCTCTTCGCCGCCGGAGAAGTGGCCTGCACCGGAGTGCACGGCGCCAATCGCCTCGCATCGAACTCTCTGCTCGAGGGTTTGGTGTTCGGAGGGCGCTGCGGCGAGGCGATGATCGAGGCGGACGCGGAGATGCCCGGCGACGCGCCGCCCATCCCCGATCCCGCCCCCTGCCCCCAGACCGCAGAGTGGATGGAAGAGAAACGCGCGCTGCTGACGGACCTGATGTGGCGTAGGGTGGGAATCGAGCGCTGCGGTTCCACCTTGGCTGAGGCGCTGACAAAGCTGCGTGAACTCCGGGCCGCGACCGACACAATCGCCCCCGACCGCGACTGGCTGCAACTGCGGAACATGGCGCTGACTGGAGAGCTGATCGCCGCCTTTGCCCTGCTGCGCGAGGAGAGCCGGGGCGCGCACTTCCGCACCGATTTCACCGAGACCGACGACGAACACTGGCGCCGGCATCAGGTGTTCACGCTCGACGAACTCGGAAAGACTGTCTAGAAGACTACTCGGATTCTTCCGCCGCTTCGGCTGCTTCCCCGCCTTCGAGCGTTCGCCGCCAGACGGCGCTAACGCCCAGCCCGATGACCACCGCGAACCAGAGAGTGGCCAGCCGGATGATCAGCGTGCTCGCCACCGCAACGGCCGCAGGACCTCCAACAGCAGCAGCAGGCCTGTCATGGGTGCCCTCGGTAGTGCCCAGGCCGCCGGCAGCATCGTCACCGCGCCGACGATAATCGCGAAGGCGTAGATGAAGAGCGCGTCGGTGTAGCTGACCGTACGCCGGGGAAGGCGTTGATCACCAGGTAAAACCCGACGCTCTCGCAGCCCCAGGCGAGCACCGAGATCACGGTCGAGAGGAACAAGGGGATGGGGCGCAGCAGCACCGCGGTGCTCTCGTAGGTCTCCTCGAGCTTGTGCGCAACCTTGCCGACAACCGGTATCTTCGCCGCGAGGTTCAATATTCCCAGGCAGAGCCTGCGCGAGGAGACCACGGCGAGCGAAGCGACGATGACACCCAGGACGATGAAGAAAACGATCTCGCCGTAGTGGAAGCGGAAGACGCCGAAGGCGGCCATCACCAGCACGCCTATCAGGTCGGTAAGCCGCTCGGCGAGGACTATCGGTGCGGTGCGGCGGCGCGGTGTGCCGTTGATGTTCTTGATGTATTGGCTCTTGAGCAGCTCGCCGAACTTGCCGGCGTGATCGACATGACCAGCCCGGCGAAGAACACCAGCGCGCTCTTGCGGCCTTCGAGCTCGACGCCTAGGCGGCCGAGGTAGTAATTCCAGCGGATGAGCCGCACAACGTAGTTGCCGATCGAGAGTAGGCAGACGACGGGGAAGATCTGCCAGGCGAACGCCGAGCCCGCCTCCAGGATCTTTTGCATGTCGGCTACGAAAGCGAAGGCGACGTAAACCAGGAAGCCCAGCACCAGGCCGAATATCAGTTTCTTCTTGAGCGACGCATCCATTGCCCACACCCCCGAAGTTCGGGTATGTTACGTGAGCCTGCGGCGGCGGCGCAAGGACGCGATTCGCTCAGCCTCCGCCGGGCTGACATTACCTGAACGAAGACGACGCAGTGTCGGAGATAGATCAGATGCGAGGAATGATACTTGCAGCCGGACTGGGAACCAGGATGGGCCCGATCAGCCGCTACCTGGCCAAGCCCGCTGTCTCCTTCCTCGGGGTGCCGATGATCGAGCGATCCGTCGAGGTGCTGCGCTCGGCCGGGATCGACGAGATCGTCGTCAACACGCACCACCTGCCCCACACAGTCGAAGCCGTCCTCGGGCGACGGTTCGCGCCTGGGCGTGGCGATCAGCTACTCGCACGAGGACCCGGTACTCGGCACCGGCGGGGGCATCGGCCGGGTGGCCGACTTCTTAGGCGGCGAAACCTTCATGGTGATCAACTCCGACGTGCTGATCGACGTAGACGCGGGGGCAGTCGCCGAGGCGCACCGCGCCTCCGGAGCGGCTGCGACCCTGCTGCTTCGCCGCGATCCCGAACGGCGTTATGCCGGTGTCGAAGTCGACGATAGCAATATGGTGCGCCGCATTGAGGGGCTGCCCAAAGGTGTCGAGTCCGCCGGCGGTGAGCGTCTGATGTTCGCCGGGCTGCACGTAATCGAGCCGAGGTGGTTCGACTACGCGCCCGAGCAGGAGATCTACGACTCGATCCGCGACGTCTACGCGCCGATGCTGGCCGCGGGGGAACAAATCGGAGCGTACGTGTACAATGGAAGCTGGATTGACATCGGCTCCGCCCGCCGTCTGCTTGCCGCCAGCCTCGCCCACATGCCCGCCGAGGGCATAATCCCCAGGCCGGCGGCCGTGGCCGGCAACGACGTGCGCCGCAGCGCCGTGCACGCGGGAGTGTCGCTGGGCGGCGGCTGTCGCATCGAGGACACCATCTTCCTGGGTGCCGCGGAGTTGGGGGAAGGCTGCACCCTGCGAGGCTGCATCGTCTGCCCAGGAGCCGAGATACCCGGCGGCTCAACTATCCTCGACGCACTCGTCGAGACCTGCCTGGAGACACCCTTGAGCGAGCTGCAATAGGCAATTGACCGCCACGGTGTTAAAATTGTAGTGATATGAAAACTTCGGCCACGGTGAAGATACTGCTCGCCCTATTCCTGGGCGTGTTCATCTGGTACGTCTTCATCAGCATCCAGGCCCCGCAGACCAGCTCGCAGCCCGAGGAGCAGGCCCCCGAGCTGCGGCGCGAGCTGCTCAGCAGGATGGAGGACGTCCTGCTCGAGATCGGCGCCGTCAGCGTCAGCGCCGCCGTGCAGGAGAATTACAAGAGCGGCGAGGTGCACTTCCGCGACTTCAAGATGGTCCACACCAGCGACGTGCGCACCGTCGAGATCACCGGCGTCGTCGCCCAGACGCGCTTCGAGGGCGTGGACATCGAGTTCATGGAGATGCACGGCGACAACCAGCGGGCCGTGCGCGTCGTCTCCTCCGACGGCCTCGACCTCACCAGCCAGACGCTCAACTACGTCGACGCGCAGAAGCGCATCTTCACGCAGACGCCCGTGCGCTTCAAACTGAAGAACCTCGAGGGGCGCGCGGACAGCTTCTCCTATTCCACCGAGACACGCCTGCTGGAGTTGCAGGGGCGCGTCGAGGCGGTCTATTACCCCGAGAACGCCAAGCTTACGGAACCGCTCGACGCCGCGCCGGAGCCTGAGGCTTTAGAACTTACCGAAGCGGAGGAGGAGCCGGTCGAGGAACCGGACGAGGACATCGAGGACGCCGAGGCCGATCTGCCCCCGATCGAGCAGCGCCCGACTGAGATCTCCTGCCGCCGCCTCGTGTTCGACCAGGACAAGCACTTCGTCCAGTTGAGCGAACGTGTGCTGCTGAACCAGGAAGGCGGCAGCTTGCGCGCCGAGCAGATCGACGCAGACCTCACCGAGGACAATAGCCAGTTCGTGCGGCATGGTGGCCACCGGCGTGCGCAGCCGTCTGATCGGAGAGGCCCCCGAGCCTGAAGAGGAAGCGGCGGAGAACGCAGGCGAGGAATCGGAAGAGAGCGTCGCCGGGAAAACTGCTGAAGAACCGGTGGGCGAGCCTACTAGCCTGTCGCACAGGATCGCCGGCATCCGCAACCTGCGGTCGCGCACGCTGACCCTGCAGTTCGCCACCGGCGACGACAACGCCCTGACCGGCCTGCTGGCCGAGGGGGACGCGATGCTCGAGTTGGTACCCGCCGGTGAGCAGCGCGCCGAGGAAGGCGCCACCCGCAAGCGCCTCGAGGCGGAACGCATCGAGGCCGCCATCGGTCCCGGCGGAACCGGGCTTAAGAACCTGAGGGCTTCCACGTCCGAAGGGCTCTCGACGATGCGCGTCGAGCTGATCACCAACCGCAGGGCCTCCCGCGACGGCGAGCAACCCCCTCAGCCCAAGATCATGACCGCGCCGGATATCAACGCCGAGATCAACCAGGAGACCGGCGACGTCAAGACCGTGGTGATGACCGGGCGGCATCGAGATGAAGCAGGGCGACACCACGATCACCGGCAAGTCGGCGCGCTACATGGCCGAGAACGAGCAGCTTCAGGTGGACGGCGATCCGCTGCTTATCGATCCCGGCAAGCGCGTCTCAGCCGACAGCATGCTCGTCAGCCTGGAGATTGGCGACCTGGCCGCCGACGGCGCCGTGCATAGCACCTTCTACCCGCCGGAGGACGAGAGCCAGGTTTACGTTTTCGCGATCGGCGAGGAACCGGAGGAAACCAGCATTGCCGCCGGCAGCCTGCGGCTCGACTACCGCAACAACGTGCTGCGTTACGCGGGCGGCTCGCGCGTGCTGCAGGGCGAGAGCTCGATCGACAGCGAATCGCTGACGATCTACATGACCGAGAGCCGCCTGATCGCCACGGGCTCGGCCAAGGCGAACCTGGTGGTGCCGAAGGCGACAGAGGAAGATGCCGCCGGCGCCATGACCGCGCCCCCGAACACGCCTCCGGCCGCGAAAAAAAACGCAGGGCAAGAAAAAGGAGTCCAAGGAAACAGAGGGCGACACTACCAGTAAGGGCGAAACAACCAGGCTGCAACTGCAAAGCGGCCTGTTGGAGTTCGACAAAGGAAACGATGTCCTGCGGCTGGCCAAAGAGGTTCAGGCGGTCGAGGGCGACATGCAGATCAGCGCGGAGCGGCTGCGCTACGAACTGGGCGGCGATGGCAAGATCCAGCGCTCATACGCCCAGGGCGACGTGCGCGTGACGATCGGCCCGAAGGTGATCTCCGGCGACAAGGCGGAGTACTACGTGGCCGAGCAAGTCCTTGTGGTACAAGGAAAAGACGTCAAGCTGGAAGAGGCTGGACACCTCGAATCGAACCACCACAAATTGACTTTCGATATCGCCAATGATACACTCAGGTTCGACGCCCGCGCCGATCAATTACTGAAAACGAGGATTACTACAAACTGACCAGATGAACGGCAACGGCAATAATCGCCTCCAAACAGAGAAGCTGGTGAAGACCTACGGCGGCCGCCGCGTCGTCGACGAGATATCGCTCTACGTCGAGCCCGGTGAGATCGTCGGACTGCTCGGCCCCAACGGCGCCGGTAAGACGACCACCTTCTACATGGTTGTAGGCGAGACGCGGCCCACTCGCGGGCGCATCTTCCTCAACGACGAGGAGATCACCGCGCTGCCGCACTACCTGCGCGCGCGCCGCGGCATCAGCTATTTGCCTCAGGAGCCGTCCGTTTTCCGGCGTCTGACTGTCGAGGAGAACCTGCTCTGCATCCTGCAGACTCTCAACATCAGCGCGGCGCGGAGACGCGAGAGGCTGCGCCAACTGCTGACCGAGCTAGGCATCATGCACCTGGCCAAGAGCAAGGCTTACACCCTCTCCGGCGGCGAGCGCAGGAGGGCCGAGATCGCCCGCGCGCTGGTCATCTCGCCCTCGTTCATCCTGCTCGACGAGCCGTTTGCAGGAATCGACCCGATCGCCGTGGCCGACATCCAGAAGCTGGTGATGCAGCTTCGCGAGAAGGGCATCGGCATCCTCATCACCGACCACAACGTCCGCGAGACCTTCCACATCACCGACAGGGCCTATATCATCAGCGACGGGAAAATACTGCGCTCCGGTTCGCCGAGCGAGCTGGAGAAGGACAAACAGGTGCGACAGGTCTTCCTCGGAGAGGAATTCAGGTTGAACTGAGAAAGCTGCCATGAATCTGCGACAACAACTGAATATGAAGCTCAGCCAGAACCTGGTGATGACGCAGAGTCTTCAGCAGGCGATCAAGCTGTTGCAGCTTTCGAAGATCGAATTGGAACAACTGATTCAGGAAGAGCTGAGCGAGAATCCGGTGCTGGAGGAAGTCGCCAACGAAACGGCTGTAACGGAAAAGGAGCGCGCCGAGGCGGCCCGCGAGGAGAAGACCGAGAGTGTCGACTCCGATCCAGAGGCACTGCTCAAAGAAATCGACCAGGAGTACTTCTTCGCCGACTACATCGAGTACCAGCACAGGCGCTCGATGCGCGAGGATTTCGAGTTGCCCTCCTTCGAGGCGACGCTGGCCACGCCCACCAACCTCACCGACCACCTCACCTGGCAGCTGCACCTGAGCGTCGACGACGAGCGCACCCGCCTGATCGGCGAGGCGATCATCGGCAACCTCAACTCCGACGGCTACCTGCGCGCCACACCCGCCGAAGTTGGGGCGCTGGTCGACGCCGGCGAGGAGGAGGTAGAGGAGGTGCTGCACACGGTGCAGCGCTTCGATCCCATCGGCGTGGCCGCCCGCGACCTGCGCGAGTGCCTGCTGGTGCAACTCGAACAACTCAAGATCGCCAACGAGCTGCCCGGCAGAATAGTGGCCGATTACCTCGGCCACCTGCAGCGTCACGCCTACGAGGAGCTCGCCCGCGAGCTCGACTGCTCGCTGGAGGACATCCAGGGCGCGCTGGCGGTCATCCGCAGGCTCGATCCCAAGCCGGGTAGCAAGTTCAACGCCATCACGGGCGCCTACGTCGAGCCCGACGTATTCATCATCCGCGACGGCGACGGCTACCAGATCGTCCTCAACGAGGAGGATTTGCCCCGGCTGCGCATCAACCACCAGTACAAGCAACTGCTGGCGCGTGACTCAGGGGAGAAGGAGGACACGCGCAACTTCGTCCGCGAGCGGCTCAACAGCGCCAAATGGCTGCTGAAGAGCTTCGTGCAGCGCCAGCGGACCATTTACAAGGTCGTCGAGAGCATCGTCAGGAAGCAGCGCGACTTCCTCGACCGCGGCGTCGAGCACCTCAAGCCGATGATCCTCAGCGACGTCGCCCAGGACATCGGCATGCACGAGAGCACAGTCAGCCGCGTGGTCACCAACAAATACGTGCCACACCCCGCGCGGCGTCTACGAGCTCAAGTTCTTCTTCAGCTCGGGGATCCGCAGCGCCAGCGGCGAGGACGTGTCCAGCCTGGCCGTCAAGCGGCGCATCAAGCAGATCGTCGAGGAAGAAGATCCGCGTAAACCTCTCAGCGACAGCAAGATCATGGCCATCCTCAACCGCGACGGTCTAAAGATCGCGCGCCGCACGGTGGCCAAGTACCGCGAAGAGTTGCGAATCCCCCCGTCGAAGCAGCGTAAGTCCGTCCTCTGAGCTGCGGCGGAGGGGTTGAAAGGAGACTAGATGGAAACGGACATCGGAGGAAAAGGAATCGACATCACGCCGGCACTTCGTTCCTTCACAGAGAACAAGCTGCGGAGGCTGGATAGAGTCTTCAACGGCGTGATGGATTGTGCATGTGACCCTCAGCGTCCAGAAGTACCTCCAGATCGCCGACCTTACGGTGAAAACCCGGAGCGGCGGCTTCAGCGCCACGGCGCAAACCACCGATATGTATGCCTCGATCAACGAGGCGATAGACAACCTGGTTAAGCAGGCTCGCCGCCAGAGCAAGCGGATCAAGAGCCGCAAGGGCCAGAAGCGCGGCAACCGCGAACCCGAATGGGAAGGCCCGATGACCGAGGCCCCCGAGGAGGAGCCTCGCTCGGAGCCGAGGCTGCACCGCGAGCAGGTCTCGCTCAAGCCGATGAGCGTGGAGGAGGCCCGCCTGCAGGTGCGCGGATCAGACCACGGCTTCATCGTCTTCCGCAATGCCGCCAGCCAGGAGATCAACGTAATCTACCGCCGCAACGACGGCGACATCGGGCTCATCGAGCCCCGTTAGGTAAGACAATAGAGAGCGAATGCTGATATCCGAACACCTCAAGCCCAGCTCAGTCGAGCCCGACCTCAAGGGCAGGTCCGTGGAGGAAGTGATCGGAGAACTCTCCGAACTGGTGGCCCGCGAGAGCGGGGCACTCGACGCGGACGGACTGCGCGAATGCCTCATCGACCGTGAGAAACTTTTAAGCACCGCGATGGGCGCCGCGATCGCCTTCCCCACTGTACCGCCGCCGGGATCGACCAACCCCTCTTCGCGCTCGGAATCTCGCGCAGCGGCGTCGAAGCCGACGCCCCGGACAACAAGCCGGTGCGCATCTTCTTCGTGGTCATCTCACCCAAGCGCGATCCCAACGTCCATCTCGATGCCCTGGCCGCGGCCTCGCGGATCTTCATCGAAGCGGAAGCACGAGAGGCGGTGATCCGGGCCGGCAGCGCCGAGGAGGCTATAGCCGCCATCGCCCGGGCGGAGAAAGGCTAGCCTAAATGGCAGGTGAGGAGCAGGAACCGCGCACCATATCGGTCCAGCAATTCTATGAATTCGGCGCCAGGCGCCTAGGAATGAAGCTCGCGGCCGGCTCCGACGGCCTGCGCAGGGTCATCAGCAACGGCCGTGTGCAGAAGACCGGCCTCGCGCTAGCCAACTTCGTCGAGGTTACCACCCAGGAGAGGGTGCAGCTGCTCGGCCGCACCGAGATGCAATACCTCGAGCAGCTTAAGCCCGGACCGCGGGCCAAGATGCTGGAGAACCTCTTTGAGTGCCAACCCGCCTGCTTCCTGATTTCCAACGGGCCGCCGCTCCCGACTATCTCTGCGAAGTGGCCGACCGCTTCCAGACCCCGCTCTTCACCTCGCCGGTGGAGAGTGCCGACGTGATCGACCTGATCACCCACTTCCTCGACATCCAGCTCGCGCCGCGTACCTCCGTGCACGGCGACCTGCTCGACATCTTCGGCCTGGGCGTGCTGCTGCAGGGCGGCAGCGGCGTGGGCAAGAGCGAGTGCGCCCTGGACCTGGTCGCCCGCGGGCACCGGCTGGTGGCCGACGACGTGGTCGAGATCAAGCTGGTGGAGAACGAGGTCCTGCTGGGCTCCTGCCCGGAGGAGATCCGCTATTTGATGGAACTGCGGGGCATCGGCCTGATCGACGTCAAGGAGCTCTTCGGCGTGGGAGCGGTGCGCGAGAGCAAGAAGATCGAGCTGGCAATCGGCCTCGAGCTATGGCGCGACGGAGAGCAGTACTCGCGTACCGGTCTGGAGCGTAAGCACTGCAGCTTCTTTGGCATAAAAATTCCCTATGTTATTATGCCCGTCGCTCCGGGGCGGAACCTGTCGATCCTCGTCGAAGTGGCGGCGAGGAACCAGTTGCTCAAGCTCAAGGGCGTGGACGTGGCGCAGCGGGTGACGCGCCGCCACAGCCGCCGGCTCAAGCGTTCCTCGGAGAAGAAATTGCTGAGAACGATGATAAAGGATGGGGCCGGGCTCTTTGAATAAGCCACGGGCCCTGTGAGGCTTAAAATGTTTGGAGTCCTGGTAGTGACGCACGGTCTGCTGGCCAGCGAGCTGGTCAAGGCGGCGCAGACGATCGTCGGCGGGAGCATGGAGTCTACCGTGCCCGTCTCGATCGGCTGGAACCAGGACATGGAGCAGGCCCGCAAGAAGATCGAGAACGCGATCAAGGACCTCGACTCCGGCGACGGCGTCGTCATCCTCACCGACATGTTCGGCGGCACGCCGACCAACATCAGCCTTACTTTCCTTGAGGAGAAGCAGGTAGAGGTGATCACCGGCGTCAACCTGCCGATGTTGATAAAGCTGGCCACGCTGCAGCAGGAAGGCGTGGACGCCGTGGAGGCGGCCAGGTTGGCGCGCGACCGCGGGCAGCAGTCGATCTTCGTCGCCAGCGAAATACTCAACGGCAAGAATCCGGCCGAGGAGAAATGAAGCGGGGCGAGGTCGAGATCGGCAACGTGCGCGGCCTGCATGCCCGCGCGGCATCCAAGTTCGTACACCTGGCGAGCGAGTTCACGTCCAAAGTCAGGCTCGTCAAAGGCAGCGTATCAGTCGACGGCAAGAGCATCCTCGGCATCCTGATGCTGCAGGCCAGCAAGGGCAGCCTCATCACGCTGGAGACCGAGGGTCCGGACGAGGAGGAAGCCTACTCACGGCTTCAGGAAATGATAGAAGGACGCTTCGGCGAGAAGAAATAGCGCGGACCGATGAGCGAAAAACATTTTCAAGGAATCGGAGTGTCGCCCGGCGTGGCCATCGGGCCTGCCTTCGTGCTGGACGCGGAGGACCCCGTTGTCTGGATGCACCGAGTGCCCAAAGACGGCA
>CAXXYE010000006.1:0-280371 GCA_963674865.2 Candidatus Hydrogenedentota bacterium | reverse complement strand
GTCCTCGCCGAGCGACTTTTGCGTCTTGAGCGCTTGGATTTTGGGATAACGCTCGCGTAACTCCTTGAGAATCTGGGTGACGAGCGGGGAGGACTCCTTCAGTTCGGCCGCGTGGGCAACGGGAATGGGGCGCAGCACATCGCCGAATCGCTGGAGCAGCGAAGCGCCGTCCGAGTTCGTGCCCGGGGCGACCTTCGGCACCTCGTCGGTCTTGCCTTCGATGAAGTCGAGCACGTTATCGGCCTGGGCCTCGACGTGCCGGATATCCACGGTGATGTGGGCCTCGATGGTATGGTGCGTCTTCAAGACACAGCCGAAGGCAATCAACAGTACAATAGTCGCTACGATGATTCTCGATTGGCGCATTCTGCCCGCCTCCTCTGCAAATCACGACGAAACACGGCACCGAATATTCGAAGGAACTCAGCCTGGCGATGGGCCTTGCCCACACGTCACAATTGCGCCTAACGGGTCTCCAGTTCCGCGACGTGCATCTCCTGGCGGAGCCGCAGGGCCTCAAGCAGCGCCCCGGAATCCACCTTTAAGTCTATAGTAAGACTCAAGTCCTCGCTTTGCAATAGGGCTTGCCCGCTCAACCGCCCCTCCGACAATCCCATCTGAAGGGTGGCGCGGTCGAAAGGCCGTTGTTCGGCATCGCCCAGGACGCGGTTCACGGCACGCCCCAGCGCCCTGCCGCCCTTGAGGCCGCTTACTTGTTCGGATAGCAGCAATTCGGCCACGAGCTCGCGATTTATCGTGAAGTCCTTCGAGGACTCAATGTCTACCTTGAGTGCCTCGATGCGGCCCGCCTTGATCGCCGCCTCGATGTGACCTCGCGCGATTCCCGTCAGTTTGACGGACGGCACTTCGTAGTCCCGGCTGAATGTGGCAAGGTCTACGCCTTCGATCTCCGCGTTGGCCGTCAGCGGGAATCCCTCTTGCAAGAGGCCGAATGAGACGTCGGCTTTCACCTTGCCGCCGAAAATGTCGAAAGTCAGCCCTTCGGCGCGCAGTGCATAGTGCTCCGCGGTAATAGGGGCCGAGAGGGCCGCGATAGTCGCTCCACCGACTACCGCTTCACGTGCCGTCAGCGCTCCGGTTCCCTTGAGTCCGCCATCGTAGGCGAACTGGCCGTCAAGTGATGTGTCGGAGAGGACGCCGAGCGCGTTGGCCAGTGTCAGGGAATCGGCCTCTGCGTCGAGTTTGAGGTCCGTGAGTAGGGGGCGCCCGGCGGCATAGCCGACATGCCCCGTCGCGGTTGCCTTGCCCGCGGCCGCGTCGAGCCAGCCCATCGCGATGAACGCAGCGAGATCCGTTTCCAGCGCGATGTCACCATCTCCAGCGAAGGGGATGCGTGTGAAGGAGCACGCTGCGAGGGTCAGTCGGGTGCCGTCGCCAACGGCGATGACGGCGTCGGCGGCAGTGCCCGCTCGCGCGAGCGTGTCGTAGCGCACATGGCCGCTTGCCGTGACGGGCGTACCGTATGGGGCAGCGAGATCGCCGTAGCCGAGCATCCGGGCCTCTGTGCGGAGGTCGGCTTCGAGAACGCCGCGGCTGTGGCGGAACGGCGCATCGAATTCGAGTTCGCCCCAGAGTCCGGGCAGGGATGCCAGCTTGGCGACATAGGCGAGGTCGAAATTGCCGTGAAGCCGGCCATCGGCCTGTAAGGGACGGAGCGTGGCGCGTAGTTCGTCGATAGTCAGCGAGGCCGTCTCTCCGACGGCGAGCGTCAGAGCGCGGCTGCTCACTTCTTCAAGTGCTTCGTCGAGTGTCCCATCGCCGCTGATCGACAGCGTGTCTCCTTCAGGCAGTCGCCAGTCGCTTATGCCTAGTTCCGCGGCGGCGAGGTCCGCTGTGCATTGCCAGCCGCCTTGAATGTCATCCTTTTGTAGCGTCGCTTTGCCGCCCAACTCCGCGTGCAGCAAGTCCAAGGCGTAGGAGCCCGCCAGCGTGAGCAGCCAGCGGCGGGGATCGAGATGATCGAAAACAACCGTGGCGTCGAGTCGATCGGGCAAGGCGAGCACAATATCTGCGCTGACGGCTTGTCCATCGAGGGAAGCTGAAAGACTGCCGTCGAAAAGGGGGCGTGTGGGTGATGCGGCGCTGCCATGTCCCGCGAGGGCGACGGCCATCGTTTCGACTGCCCCTCCGGGGGATGCCACACGCGGATCGAGCGTCCCGCTCACAGTGTAGTCCTTGCCTTGCCATGCCAAGTCGAACGCGCTGGAGAGTCCCTGGAAGGTTGTTCTGACATCCAGCACGGCACGCACATCGGATGGGAGGGCGTCCAACACGTCCTGCCGCGTCCAGTCCGTTAAGGCGACTGACGCCGAACCTTGGCGCACGCCGCCGCTCCAGAAGCCGCGCACGGCCTGCCCATCCTGCAAGGTTGCCTCGATATCCCATCCCGGGCCGTGCGGCGTCGGGGAAACGCCGGCGACCTCGAGGTCGCCCTGATAGAGTTCATGATAAGTGGGGCCGGCCGTCAACGTGGCGATGCGCAGGGCCAGTCTCGCTTCCTGAGCTTCGATAGCCTCGCCGGTGAACACGCCGTGGAATGAAGTGCCCGATAGATCGCATTCCCGGAAATGAACCGGCATGGGGGCCATCGCCCAAAGGCCGTCCGGGATCTCATCGCCAAGAACGATGCACTGCTCAACATCGGCGTCGATCAGGACGCCATCGCCGGTAAACTGAGCACGTCCTTGCGCGGCGATCTGGACGATGCCCTGCAGGGCGACTTGTAGGGCTTCAAGAAGCAACTCATCCGGATGCCTTTGTACGATGGCCCGGATCTCGGCGCCGGCGAAGCTCCTGTCCAGGCCCTTTGACGGCACACGGCACCATCCTGACGCGGGGGTCGCCGTGAGCGATATGGAGAAGGCATCCAGGGCGTCTACACGCGCTTTGAGTTGAAGTCCGTCGAGTCGTACCGAGGCATCGGGCAGGCGGAGTTCCGCGGAAAGGTGATCGAGGGCGGCGATCTTGGGGATGATCAGGATTGGATCGATGCCGGAAGGAGGGCCGAAAAGGAGGTCGTTGAGGAAAGTATAGTTGGGGTGAGCGGGATCAGTTCCGTCAAGGAACACATCCAGTGACTCGATGCCTAGGTAGGGCACGCGTCGCGAGGTGTGGCCGAGGAGCGCATAGTCGAGATCGAGGCCGCGCACGGCCACGGTGGGGCGTGCTTGCGGCTTAGGCGCGTCGTCATCGAACAGGCGGATCTCCGGTGAGCGGATGTGGCCAAAGAGGGTAGGGCGTGAGATCTCGGCCCGGGCGCCCAAAACCCTGTGGAGCGCGCCTTCCAGCAGCATGCGCTGGGGCACGCCCGTGAGCAAGGCGACGCCCGTTGCCAGTGCGCAGGCTGCGAAAACATAGCCGACAAACCGGAGGCGCTGTCTGCGCACGGGACGTGTATCCGGCTTCACGCCATCCCGCCGGTGCGGGGCCCCCGCATCCTCGTCACGCTTCACGACGTTGGCCGGCTCCTCATGTCTTCCTCTAAGGTGCTTGCTCCTCTCCGTCTACCACTTCGACGGAGACTCTACCGATCACCGGGATGAGGGCAGCTTGCGCGAGGAGGTCGCCTTCCGCCAGTTTGATGTGCGTCACGTCCACTAAAGGCTGGTTAAACGTGGGATCAACATCAATCCATTGTCCTACCCACACCTTCGCCCACTGGTGGAAGTAGAAACCAGGAGCAGCGCCCTCCGTGTAAACAAGGCCGGCGACTTCGCGCGCCGGAAGCCCGGCCGCCCGGGCCAGCCCGACAAAAAGGATGCTGTGTTCCGTGCAGTCGCCTTCGAGTTGGTCGAGCACTTCGAGGGCATTCGTGAGGCGGGCGGAGAAAGTAGCCTGGACGTTTTCGTAGACCCAGGAGCAAAGGAGTCGACTTACATCGAAGCTGTTTAGCTCCTTTCCGATGATATCTCTCGCCTTCTCGACTAGTCTGGGATCATCGCTTTGCACAAACAGCGTCGGCTCGAGCCACTGCTTGACGGCCTCATCGGTAATAGGGAGTTCAACCGGTTTGAGTTCCTCGCGCGATATCCGCTCTGCCGCAAAGTGGAAGCCCCCTTCCGTGATCTCTACCTGCTGGCGATCATCGCTGAAAAGCTGTTTGTCGGTGAGCGGGCCTTTGAGTTCCAGTTCGAGGCGTTCGCGCGTGCGCGGCTCGGGAATGGGATGGTTTACCCTTGCGGCGTTCGAGACGATCACGTCGTTCACGTAGCTGGAGTCCTTGGCCACGGCCTCCGGCTCGAGGCGCATCGTGATGATTCCCCCAACTACGTCCTCGAGCGTAGTACCGTCCTCGGCGATGTGCGAGACGGTTTCAATGCCCATGATGTCGATCTTTGTCCTGACTTCAAACACCTTGGTAGGTACGCCGTCCAGGACCCGTTCACCGATGTCCGTGATCCTGCTGGTGCCGCTGATTTCGCGCTGATAGAGGGGTTCGAAGATGCTGAAGCCGAGTTCATCGCCTATCTTGGCGCCCTCGCTGACAAGATGAACCTGCTTCAGCGCATCCTGCAGCGATTCCTTTGGCTTCGGGAGAACCTGCTTCTTGGACGCGCCGCCGACGGTGGTGGCGAGGACAAGATTTCCCCCTTCGATACGGCCGCGGAAGATCTTCTTTCCTCCAATGTCATCGACAACTTGCTCAAAGGACGCGAGTTCGCCATCCGGCGCGTAATGCCGCTTCATGACAATGCGCATATCCTGCTTGATACCCACCATCGACATCTGGAAACGCGCATCCTCGCTGATGGTGACGCCGCCGCTGTCGTCTACGGTGAGCGCGTTTTGGGAATAGCCCACCTTCTGGCCGGCCAGGTACAAGCCGTACCAGTACTCGCCCTCGAGCGCTTTGAGATCCATCTCCTGCGCCACCAGCAGGCGTGGGAAAAGGCATAACGAAACCATGATGATCACTTTCTTCATTGCCGCATTCTCCTGGGAAGGGCCACTGCGCGGATTGTAC
Organism: Candidatus Hydrogenedentota bacterium; assembly: GCA_963674865.2. GTDB lineage: Bacteria > Hydrogenedentota > Hydrogenedentia > Hydrogenedentales > SLHB01. The sequence goes on along the minus strand of CAXXYE010000006.1, from coordinate 275,387 downwards.
ATGATTGAGGCCCTGTTTCCCACGTCAGGCGAGGGATGTGCCTGGAATGCTCTCCACGTAGCGCAGCCAGTGCTCGAACATCAGTACGGCCCAGAGATGGTGGCCGTAGTCGTCAGTACCAGCGGCGTGTGCATCTAGGAGGAGCCGCACCATCTCGGGGCGCAAGTAGGCTCGGCTGCGCGTATCCGGCCCTAGGGCCATTTCCTCGAAATGACGTTGGAGTTCGCCGCGCAGCCAGCGGTGAATGGGCACGGCGAAGCCGCGCTTGCGCTGCTTGAGCAATTGCGGAGGAAGCAGGTCGTTCACCGCGTGTTTGACAAGGCGCTTGCTGATTCCCCGCCGGTATTTCAGGTCGAACGGCACGGTGGCGGCGAACTCGACAAGCCGGTGATCAAGGAGCGGCACGCGCGCCTCCAACGAGTTTGCCATGCTCATGCGATCGACCTTTGTCAGGATGTCATCCGGCAGATACGTGTTAAGGTCATGGTGAAGCATCTGGTCGTCAAGCGAGAGGGCCCCGGCCGATTCGGCCGTTTCGGGAAAACGATCTACGGCGGTGGCGCGGATGGCTTCCGCGAGCTCCGAGCTGTACAACACCGCGCGTTCGCCGGGGAGGAAACACGTCTGGCGTCGCCGGAAGCTTTCCATAGGACTTAGAAAGGAGTCCTTGCTGAAACGGCGTAGCTTCGCAGTGAAGGGGCACCTCGGAGTCAGATGCACGGCGGTGTTGACGAGATGGCGCAGTGCCGCGGGGAGCCTCCTGTAGCAGGCGACCTTCCGGTTCATGTGTGTCCACGTGTAGCCGGCGAACAACTCGTCTCCGCCGTCGCCCGAGAGCGCGACGGTGACGTCACGCCGGGCGACCTTCGCCACGAGCCACGTGGGGATCGCGGATGAATCGGCAAAGGGTTCGCCGAAATGGCGCACCAAGCGGCCTGCCACCTCAACGAGGTCGGGGCGCAGTGTGGCTTCCGTATGGTCGGTGCCGAATTGCTCGGCCGCGGCGCGGGCGTAGGCAAGTTCATCAGCCTCGGGATCGTCGAAACCGATGGTGAAGGTCTTGACGCGCTGAGAAGCCATCATGCTGAGAATGCCGACAACGGCGGAGGAATCCAGCCCGCCGCTGAGCAGTGCGCCCAGCGGCACATCACTCACGCGCCGGAGGCGAACCGCGTCGGTGAGAAGTTCCATGTATCTATCGGCGGCGGAATCGAGAGTCCAAGCCGGATCGGGCTTAGACTGCACCTGCCAATACCGCTCCTTGGTGAGATTCCCACGCTCAAAGATGATCTTTTCGCCCGGAAGCAGCTTACGCAGGTTCCTGAACGCAGTGTCGGGTGCGGGGATGTAGAGATACGTGAAATAGGCATCGAGCGCGGCCGCGTCGAGTCCCCCGGTAGGGGCGCCGGAGCGCAGGAGCGCGTCGAGTTCCGATGCGAAAAAGAGGATGCCTTGGTGATGGGCGTAGAAAAGGGGCTTGATGCCAAGGCGGTCGCGTGCGAGGAGGAGGCGTTCGCGGCACCGATCGTACAAGGCGAAGGCAAACATGCCATTGAACCGTTGGAGGGCGTTGTCGCCGTACTGCTCATAGGCATGTGCGATCACTTCGGTGTCGCTGTGCGTCTTGAAGACGTGGCCTTGTCGCTCGAGATCCATGCGGAGTTCCTGGAAGTTGTAGATCTCGCCATTGAAGACGACGATGATCGACCCGTCCTCGTTCACCATGGGCTGATCGCCCGTGGACAGATCGATAACGCTCAGGCGGCGCATCGCTAGGGCGGCATGGCCGCCGTGCCATTGGCCGGCATCGTCGGGCCCTCGGTGGGCGAGGGCCGCGTTCATGCGCGCGATGCTCTCCGGCTCGACGCGCGCGGTTGGATCGCTGTGGACTATTCCGCAGATGCCGCACACGGCCTATGCCCCTCGCCCGGCGCTTTGCGCCAGCAACACGGCGTATAATTCGCTGTAGGCCGCCACCATCTTGTCAAGCGCGAAATGATTCTGCACGAACTGTCGCGCCCGCTCGGCCATATCCCGCGCATCGTCAGGCCTATCGAGTACACGCTCGATGCCCGCCGCGAAGTCTTCCGGATTTCGCGTACCTACGAGGAAGCCGGTGTGCCCATCTTCGATAGCTTCGGGTACGCCTCCCACCGCGGCCGCCACAACGGGTATGCCCGCGGCCATGGACTCGAGGACGGCATTGGGCAATCCCTCGGCCTTCGAGCAGAGCACGGATACATCCATCAACTTGAGGACATCGGGCAGTTCGGTGAATGTGCTGATCCAACTGAAGCGCCCCTCGAGTCCGCAACGCCGAACCAGGCTCTCGATGTACTTGCGGTGCGGCCCATTCCCAACAAGCAGGAAGTGGACGTCCGGGCGGCGCGCCGCAAGCCGCTCGGCAGTAGCTACAAACAGCTCATGGTCCTTGACGGGACTGAAATTCGCCACCATTCCGATGACGCAGGTGTGAAAGGGAATCGTCCAGCGCAGGCGCAGTTGATGAGGATCGGCCTTGTGGGCGAACCTGCCTACGTCGACGCCGTTGTAGATGACGCGGAAGAGGCTGGGATCCGCATCTTCCTGATTAATGGCGAATTCGGCGACGGCGCGGCAATTGGCGACGACGCAATCCACCAAGCAGTTGGCCTTCTTCTGCATCCGGATGTGCCGGCCCTTCTTCCACGTCGCGAGTTGACGGCGGCTTGATATGACTACGGGGACGCCCTCTTTGCGCGCGGCGCGATTAGCCTGCAAGTCGAAGCCGAAGAGAAACGTGTGCATCACGTCCGGCCGCCAAGCGCGCAGCACGTGGGCGATCTGGCTTTTCATGCGCGGATCCCAGCCAGTCCACGTATCCAGCAACCGGATGGCGGCGCCTGCCCGGCGGATATCGCCCGCGAGAGCACCGTCTTTGCGTGTACACACGACGAGCACTTCGTGGCCTTTCGTCAGTCCGCGAATCAGCGTCAGAAGCTGCTTCTCCGTGCCGCCTACGCCGAGAGACGGGAGGATATAGCACACACGCGTCATACGATGGACTCCAGCAGCTTCAACAGGCGTGGTGCGGCCTTTGGGAGGGCGTAGGCTTCCTCCACCGTCTTCCTGCCGGCCTTGGCCAAGCGCCGGCGCTCCGTCGGATCACGCAGCCGCTCGAATGCGTTTGCCCAGGCCGCCGTCGAATCAGCGAATAGGCCGTTTACGCCGTCCTCGATAATCTCGAGCGCCGCGCCAAACGGTGATGCCACAACCGGCACGCCGCAGGCCATGTAGAGGAGCGCTTTCAAGGCGCACTTGCCTCGCATCCATTCTTCTTTTGGCATGGGCATGATGCCCACCGAGAGGGCCTGCAAGTCCGCCACTTCTGTATCCAGCCTCCAAGGCTTGAGCCGTGCCCACGGCCACGGTGCGCGGCGCTTGTCCACACCAACAAGGTGGATTTCGGCTTTTTCCAAGGCAGCCAAGGCGTCGAGTGCGGGGGCCAAGCACACCACCGTGCTGGGATTCCCGACCCAGCCAATGCAATAGCCGCTCGCTTCCGCGCCGGGCACGAAGCGCTCGGTATCCACGACTGTAGGGAAGCGCACGGCCTTTGCGCTGGCGGCTTCCGCGGCGGAAGCCAGCCAGTTATTGCCGGCCAGAACCAGATCCGCCTCGCCCATAATCTTCTCGATCTGCCGGCGATCCTCCAAGATCCGCCACAGGCCCCGTAGCGGGTGGGGCGGCGCAAGATGCACCGCATCGTCGAGGTCGTAGACAAGCCTTCGCGCACATCGCCGGAGCAGGCCGGTGCAGCCTCGGAGATAGGCGCTCATTATCGCCTTCTGTACGAACACCACGTCGTAACGCCGAGCGGTGAGAATCTGCTTCAGGCGGCGCGGCGTTTCGGCAACGTGATACCAAGCGGCCCGCCCCGCGTGGGAAGGCCCCGTGAGCCTATGGTATTGGCGCGCGCTTAGGGCCGATAGGACAGTACAGTCGAGTCCATTCGCGCGGAGATAAGGCAGAAACTGGGTGATGCGATAGCGCGGGCTGGCGGCGGTGTCGGGATAGAGGGAAAGGAAAAGGACTCTCATCCCGTCAGGTTCCCCCGCTGACAATGCCTCGGACGCGGTTGAGCACGGCGGCTTCCGTAATCGTCTCAAGGCAGCAGGAGATGTTTCGAGGACACACGCCTTCAGGCCCCTTCTCCCCCGGCGCGTTAAAACAGCCGTGGCAAGCGCGATTATTGGTTACCGCGACGAGGTTCGGCTCGTCTCGCACGAGTATAGACGGCAGCGTTGGGCCGAACAAGGCGATAGCCGGCGTGCCGACGGCGAGAGCCAGATGCATCAAGCCGGAGTCGCAGCACACGAGGGCGCGGGCGGCCCGAAGTACGCAGGCCGCATCGCGCACGGTAGTCTGGTTCACGAGGCAAAGCCCTTGGCCGATGGACTCGTCGCCGCGGCCCAGTTCGACCACTTCGCATCCGTCCGCAAAGAGTGACGCGCAGAGGTTTCGCCAACGCTCGACGGGCCAGCGCTTGTTTGGCCACGAAGCTCCCGAGGCTACGGCGATCAGCGGGCGGCCATTCTTCGCCAACGCGTCTAGCGCCGGGGAAGACCAATCATCATAGTAGAGGCGGGGCCGGCTAGTGGGCGTCTTCACGCCGGCGGCACGGGCGTATTGCTCGATGCGATAGGCCGTGCGCTCCGCGCCGCGGAGCAGAACATAGCGATCGGGCGCGGCGGGCGGTGCGTTGACGGCATCGACGTGCGGATTGCCTGCAAGGAGATCGGGGTGATTGCAGAGAACCGCGATATGGCTCTGGGGCCATCGCTCCCGCAGGGCCTCGTAGATGGGGATGGCCATGATTTCATCCCCGAGCCGCCAGCGGATCTCAACGAGAATCCGACACTGCCGGCGCGTGAGATGCTTCATGCTCCAACGCATGCCGTGCGCCAGACGTCGCCACCGCCGCTCCAATGGCCCGAAGCTGTCCTTGTAGCTCTCAGGTTGCATCAGTCTGAAGCAAGAGCCCTCTAGAAATCCCACGCAATCCCACGCTAACCGCGCTCTGCAAGCAGCTCCTCGTACACGTCCGACAGAGCGGACGCGTATGTGTCGAGGTTGAACTGCTCCAGGGCGTAGGCGCGCGCACCGGCACCCAGGTCCTCGCGCAGGGCAGGGTTGAGCATCACCCGTTTCATTGACTCGTATAGCGAGAAAAAATCGTTTGGCTGGCAGAGAATGGCGTGGTCCACCGCGATCTCGGAGATGGCGCCGGACAAGGTAGAGATGACGGGCACTCCGCAGGCCATAGCCTCAATGAGCGACATACCAAATTGCTCTTGCCACTCCGGGGTGGCAATGCTCGGGAGGACAAACATGTCCGCCGCGCGGAAGGCATCGGGCATGCGGTCGTAGGGCAAGGGCCCCGTGAAGTTGCAGGCGTTCTGCACGCCCAGCCGCGCCGCTAGGTGCTCTACCCTGTCGCGGCCCGGGCCGCCGCCGACGGCCAGGAGCTGCACGTTGTATTTGTCCTTGACGGCAGGGTCGTTCAGCAGCTCCCTCAGTGCAAGGACGAGAAAATCGATGCCCTTTCTTGGGAGTAGCCAGCCGACGAAAAGGATCACGAACGCGTCCTCGGCAACCCCCAACTCCCGCCGGTGCGCCTCGCCAGGGGAGAACCGCTCGGTGTCGAGGCCGGGACTGAACTTGACGACGCGGCTGCTCGCGACGCCTTCCATGTCCAGCATGCGCCGGGAGCGTTCAGTGTGAACAAGGAATCTGTCGGCGCCTGTGGCCACACGTCGCTTGAGTTCGTGCCGGGCGGTGTTGCGCTCCATGTTGAAGGGGATGTTGTCCCAAACCATGACCGCCAAGGGGATATTGAATACCTCTCGCGCCCGAAGCCCCTCGGCCGACCAATCCGTGAACAACTCCCAGGACTGGATGAGATCGAAGTCGGCGAGGCGTTCGTGGAAAGGCACAACGCGCGGCTCATGGAGGCCGCATCGCTCGCGAAGGGCATTCCAAGCGCGGCCCAGTGGCTGGCCCTTTTCAGTGTCGAAGTAGATGCGCTCGACGCGGAAGTCGACGGAGCCGTCGTCCCGGCCTGTGAAGTGGCGTTGAATCTCCGACTCGGCCCGGAAGGCCGTAATCTCCGGCGATCCGCGTAGACGCGTGAACCCCTGGAGGTGCCAGGGGTTGAACCGATTGCCTTTCAGGAGGGCGAGCTTCATCCCTCGTCCTTCCAGAAATGCCGCTCGAGCACCCGCCGCGCGGCGTCGCGGCCTTTGGGGATGTCAATGTGCCGCGCCAGGCACTTCTGCTCGTATTCATCCATGGTGCAGATGATGCGCGCAGGATTGCCCGCCACTACCGTGTTGGGCGGCACGTCCTTCGTGACGACGCTGCATGCGCCGACAATCGCGTTCGGCCCGATCGTGACACCCTGCAGGATCGTCGCGCGGATGCCGATTTGGCAGTTATCGCGGATCTCGATCGTACCGAATCCCGTGAGCGACTCGTACTTGTCCTGGAACGGCCAGTTCAGGTCGTGATTCACGAACGTCACGTCGTTCGAGATACACACGTGATCGCCGATCCGGATGAGCCACGGCTCGCAGCCGAAGTCGGCGGTATAGATGCGGCAGCGCTCGCCGATGCGGACACCCATCTGGCGGAGGGTGTTGATGACGGTTTCCTGCGACCCATAGCGCAGTTTCAGCTTTTGGACGATGTGTCTCAGCGTCATCTCATACCTCGATCTTCCAGAAGGTGTGCAGACTTGCGCCGCGCCAAACGCGCGCTACTGCCGGCCCGACAAGGCCCCAGAAGCGCTGGATCCGGAATCTCAGGGCCTCGGGCATCCGGGAGTGCTCGATCCAGGGAAACAGGCCAAGGCCTACCTCGGCGCCGTGCCCTATCCAACGCATCCGTGGGAATCCGGCATCGCGGAATACACGCTTCACCCGGCTCGGGGTGAGCATCTGCTCGAGCGCCTGGGGTTGCCAGTTACGAAACGGCGCCCAAGTGTTCTTCTCGTAGCCGCCGATTGTCTCACTGAACTTCTTCACGAGTCCGGCTATATTGGCGTAGTTCGGCGCCGACAGGAACACACAACCGTCAGGCCGCAGCACGCGGCGGAATTCCCTGGCGGCACGGCCCTGATCGACAAAATGCTCAAAGGCGTCAATGCAGCATACTCGGCCGAAGCTCTCGTTCGCGAAAGGCAGTTCCTCGGCGTCGGCGAGGGTTAATTTGAATCCGGTGCGGCTGGCAAGGGTATCGACACCGAAATACGCGCCGCCCGCCGCCTCAATGACTTCGCCCGCATAGCCGCGTCCACAACCTACGTCCAGAACACGTTGTCCGGCCAGCGAGATGTCGAGGGTAGCCAGCACATTGCGCAGGAGCGTGTCATTCACGTGGTCGACGCCGCCGAAGGGCGAACTCACCATGAGGGGGTTGTCTCGGTAATACCTGCGGACGTCGCCGTTCAGTACCATAGGTACCTCCGAGCGAAGCGGCTGCCCGCGTACACGGCCCAGGGCCGCGTGAAAGGGTAGGCCCATTCGGCGGCCGAACGGAGGCTGCCGCGCTTGATCTCCCGCAGCCACTGGAGATACTTGGCGGGGCTGACGAGATCCAGGAGCAGATCGAGTTCCGAGTAGGGACATCCCATCCGCCGCAAGGCAAACCCCTCGTTGTGACTCCGCTTGAGAACGGCGGGCAAGGTGTAATTGTGGTGGTGCAGCACCGGGGCATCTTCGGGGAAGACAATGTGCAAGCCCGCGCCGTGGAGCTTCATCTGAAACTGGAAGTCCTCGCCCGTCGGTTGCGGATCGAAGTGAAGCCGCTCCCACACGCGACGCGGCACGGCCGCGTTGGCGAACGAGACGCCCTTTCCATAGCGCGCCGTGAATTTTCGTATCTCCCTGGTGAAGTAGTAGTAGCCGTTCAGCTCCCACTGGAACTGTCGAAAACTCCGCTCCGAGTCCGGAATCGACGACCCGCAGGATACGCCGACTTCAGGATCGCTCAGGGGTGCAAGGAGCTTCTCGAGCCAGTCCGCACGTGCCGGCACCGCATCCTGCGACAGGTTCACCACAATCGGAGCGCGCGCCTCTTGAAACAGTATCTCCCGAACACGGCCCCAGTCGAAAGGCGCGCGGGGAACCTGCAACACGCGTGCCCCATGGGCCGAGAGCAGTCCCAAGGTGCTGTCGCTGCTCTGCGAATCCGCTGCCAATACCTCGACGGAGCGCGCGGTGTCTTGGCCGCGGACGGCCTCAAGTGTCCGCTTGAAGCTCGGGCCGGCGTCCCGCGTCGGGATGGCAATGGTTACATCATAGGTTTCCGGCATTGCCAGGCCGAGCCTCCTCTCCAAGTCTCCATCGACTATACATCTTCCTCCTTGCGGCCTTCCAGAATTGCCCGTGGCTAGGTTGGTTAGGCCGAGGACACTTGAGGACAGCGTTTTGTTGATAGGGTGCGTATCCTCTATGATGGGGCCCTTCCTACCGGCACGGCGCTGTCAAGACTCTTTAGAAATGTCACATGTTGGGACTCATTAGAAATGTCCTATGCTCGATGGTTGCAGAAGCGAGTTATCCAAGGTCTGTGGTCAGGTGCGTAGCAGCTGTCCCCAGACCGTCATATCCACATCCAGCGCGAAGCGCGCGGGCGCATAGCGCTCGTCGAGGATGTGGATATGTGGGTAACTCGCGTGCTCACCTTTCTTTTGCGTTCATGAGAGGTAGGCGTTGGACGTTGGGCCGCCAGCGCTTGTAGGGCGCGGGGGGAGCGTTCTTCTTCTTGGGCTTGGCGGGGGGCTGGACCTGTTGGACTCGTTGCTGCCCTTCTCGTTTGTATTGCTTGACCGTGAGCCTGCGGTAGTCAAGGTCCTGGTCTTTGTAGAGCAGCCTGATGCCGCCGTGCAGATGGGTGCGGACCAGAATCCTGTCTTTGGGCCGGGGCAGAGGACTGTTGTTCTTGAGGATTTGGTAGTAATGATTCCCGAAACGGACGGTCCAGTCGTTTTGGACGACGCGCAGTTCCTCGAAGCAAAAAATGTCATGCAGCTCAAGGCCTTTGGGTGGAGGACGGTGATAGTCCAGTTCCTCACGGGGCGCAATGGCGAACTTGGCGTTCAGAGCGTCACAAAAGCTTTCGTAGAGCAGCTTGTCGGCGGTGGCGATGGTGGTGATGCGCCGCAAGGCGAGTTCCTTGACGAACCGGTTCTGGTATGTGCCGTTGGAGCGCTCGACGCGGCCTTTGGCTTGAGGCGAAGTCGCGGGGATGATGACGATTCCCAGCTTATAGCAGGCCTCTCCGAATTGAGTCAGCGGCTCGCGCCCCGCCAGTTGCTCTTCGAGCGTGGGCTCCCGGCCGGTGATGTAGACGTTCTTTCGGTCCGTATACAGCGCCCGAGGAATACCGTATTTCTCGATCCACCGCCACAGAAGCTGCATGGCGGCCTGCTTCGTTTCTTGCTCGGCCATGAGCGCCAAGGTTTCTCCTGTGGCGTCATCTATCATGTTCATCAGACAAGTTTGGCCTTGGTCCGGCCCGAACCAGTGGTGGTGACTCCCATCCATCTGCACCAGCTCTCCGAAATGGGCTCGCCGCTCCCTGCGGGAGCGATGCCGGCGCCCGGTGTCTCCCTTCGCCCAGAGCCCCTGCTCAAGCAGCCAGCGCCGTAACGTCTCGTGGTCGATGCACAGGCCTTCCTCCGCCAGCTTCTCCGCGGCCAGGGTCGGCCCCAAATCGTGTTCTCTATAGCGTTCCTGATAGCGCCGAAGGACTTTGTCCCGGAACGCGGCAGGCTTGGCTCGATTAGACGCCCGGCCCCGGTTGCGATGCACCAACCCCTCATCTCCCTCTGACACGAAGCGTGCGTGTATCCGCAGCGCCTGCCGGTAGCTCACTTCCATGCGCCGCGCCGCTTCCGCCAGGGTCATATGCTTTCCCACAACAAGCTCCAACAACGACTTACGCATCAATTCCTTGCGACTCATCTTCAAATGCCCTTCCACGGCAGCCCTCCAAGTGAAAGGCTCCAATTGTGACATTTCTAATGAGTCGAGGGGGTGACACTATCAAAGAGTCGCGACACCTACCGGCACGGCGCTTGACAATGCCGCCGATTCTTGGTGTGATCGATTGGTTCTGCCGGGCTGTGGAGCACCGCGAGGAGGCAGGCATGGCCAGCAAGGGCCTTTTGTGTTCGCTTCGCGCGGCCGTTGTGTGCGCCATCGGCTTGACGGCGTTTTCGTTCCTGGCCGGTGCTGAGGCGAATGATGACGACGAAGATGCGTTCAAAGAAACGCGAGAACGCATGGTGCAGCGGGATATCGCCGGAGGCCATCGGACATTTCGGAAGCCCGTCAGAGATGAGAAGGTTTTGGCCGCGATGCGGGCGGTGAAGCGGCATGAGTTTGTGCCGGAGAAGGCGCGTGCCCGTGCTTACGCCGATTGCCCGCTGCCCATCGGATATGGCCAAACCATCTCCCAGCCGTACATCGTGGCCTATATGACGGAGATGCTGAAGCCCGACGACGAGGCTGTGGCGCTGGAAGTAGGCACCGGCTCCGGCTACCAGGCGGCGGTTCTCGGCCACGTCGCCAAAGAGGTATACACGATCGAAATCATCCAGGAACTCGGAGAGGCGGCTCGATCGCGGCTGGAGCGGTTGGGCTATAGCAACATCTACACGCGAATTGGCGACGGCTACTATGGCTGGCCGGAACACGGGCCGTATGACTGTATCATCGTGACGGCGGCGGCGAGCCACATTCCTCCGCCCCTCATTGAGCAACTCAAGCCGGGCGGCCGGATGGCCATCCCCGTGGGGCCGCCCTTCCAGGTTCAAAGCCTGATGCTTGTGGAGAAAGAGAAAGACGGCGCTATCGTGAAACGAAATGTTATGTCGGTTGGGTTCGTCCCTTTGACGAGATCAAAGAGTACTCTACCGTCGGCCAAGCCTGCCGCGGACGAGGAACACTAGCGCCGTGGGTTATAACGAAGGACTCGCCGGTGCTCCGGCCAACACGCACGGCGGGCCCGATCCATTCCTTTGCCCTCATTTCGGCGAATGCGGCGGCTGCGCCTTCCAGGACGTCCCTTACGAGGAGCAATTGGCGCACAAGGAAGCGCAGCTCCGCACGCTCTTCGATGCGTTCTGGGGCGGGGCCATCCCCGTCGCGCCATCTCCGGACATATGGCACTACCGCAATAAGGTGGATTTCTCCTTCGGCCGGAAACGGTATCCCGAGCCGCCGCCGAAAGGCTTCGAGCGCGAGACGGTTGTTGGCTTCCGGCGTAAGGGGAAGTGGTATTGGCCCCTGGACATTGCCGAATGCCGTATCGGGCCGGAAGGGACATCATCCCTACTCGATGGCGTCCGCGCTTGGCTCCGCGCTGAAGGCCTGCGAGCGTTTGATTCGCGGCAGAAGGAGGGCCTGCTGAAAGCACTCCTGGTTCGCGTCGGCGTGCGAAGCGGCCAGCGTATGGTGGCTCTTATCACCGGCGACGGAGCGTTCAACAAGACGTCCTTTGTGGAGACTGTTGCCTCAACCTACCCCGCCGATAGCCTGTGGCACGCCGTGTACCGCGGCATGGCCGTGATCGCCTTCGGCGAAGAGTTGGACTTGCTCCACGGTGTGCCCAGCATCGAGGAACACCTTGAGGTCCCCGACGACTCCGGTGTGCGCCGGCTTCGCTTCCGGATCTCTCCATTCAGCTTCTTCCAGACAAACACGCTCGCGGCCGAGACGCTGTACGGCGCGATCCGGGCGTGGGTACGGCAAGTATCACCCAGCATTCTCTACGACCTCTACGGCGGCTCGGGCGGCATTGCCCTGAGTTGCGCGGACTTGGTGGATAACGTGGTGTCCGTGGAATCGGTGGCCACGGCCACGGAAGACGGCCGATACAACGCAGCGGCAAACGGCGTGGAAAACGTTCGATTCGAGCACCAGGAAATGCGGCACTACCTGCGCGAGACACGGGATGAGGGCGGGCTGCCCTCAGGGCACGCCGTTATCGTCGATCCGCCGCGCGCCGGGCTTCACCCGAAGGCCCTGCGTCGCCTTATCGAACTGCGCCCGGCGCACCTGCTTTACGTATCCTGCAAGCCGACGGTTCTGGCGTCTGAGTTGCCCGCATTGCTCGATACGCACCGGCTGGTAGGCCTTCAGGCTGTGGATATGTTTCCCCACACGGGACACGTTGAAGTGCTGGCGAGACTTGAACTTCGCCAGGATGCTTGAACCGCCCCTGCTCGCCGCGTAGGCTTTGCTCGATACAAGGGGAGGGCCTGAACATGGCAAATATATCGCGCAGACGATTCCTTCGGATGTCCTCAGGGGCTGCGGCAGCGGCCGGGATGGGCGCCGGGTGCAGCAACATGATGGCCCGTGCCACGGCGCCGAAAATTCTAGCTTCATCGCGCCCGGGCAAGGCGACGCCGGGAGATACCGTCGTTATCGGCTTCATCGGTGTTGCCGGGCGAGGCAGCGCACTCATGCGCGAGTTCATGAAGTACGATGACGTCCGCGTGGCGGCCATATGCGATGTGTACAAACCCCACCTGGAGAAGGCACTCGCCGCTACGCAAGGCAAGGCGAAAGGCTACAGCGATTTCCGTCGCGTGCTGGACCGCAAGGATCTCGATGCGGTGGTTATTGCGCCGCCGCCCCATTGGCACGCTTTGATGACGGTGCTGGCGTGCCAGGCCGGGAAAGACGTGTATTGCGAGAAGCCCATGTGCCGCACGCCCATCGAGGGGCGGGCCATGGTGAAGGCGGCCCGGCTGAATCATCGCGTCACTCAGATTGGTACCCAGATCCACGCCGACGAGAACTACCATCGCGTGGTGGAGATCGTGCGCTCGGGCATGCTCGGCGATATCAGCGCGGTGCGCACGCTATTGTCCCTGAACGAAGCGCCCGACGGCATCGGTTTCCCGCCGGATACCGATCCGCCCGACGACTTGGATTGGGACATGTGGATTGGGCCGAATCCGGAGGTGCCCTTCAATATCGGCCGCTTCAAGGACGGTCAACACCGCTACTTCGCGGATATCGTGGGGAGCTGGCTGCACGAGATGGGGCCGCACATTGTTGACCTTCCTTTTTGGGCGCTGCAGCTCGGCCCGCCGCGGGCCGTATCGGCGTCGGGCGGGAAGTTCGCCACGAAGGATATCAGCACGATTCCCGATACGATGGAGGCGGCCTTCGAGTTTGACAACCTGCTGGTTACGTGGTCGAACATGTGCGCCAACAGCTTCGGCGGGCCGTTTCACGCGGGCCAAGGGCTTCAGCGCCGGCTGGGCATCACGTTTCACGGCGTCAACGGGACGCTCAAATCTACGTACCACAACCACGAACTGATCGGCGAGGCAAGCCGGATCGAGGGCGTGGAACTGCCCGAGAAGAGTTTGCCGCGATCACCGGGCCACCAGCGGGAATTCCTCGACTGCGTGAAGTCGCGCGCGTTGCCGAGCTGCGATGTGAGCTATCACTACAATGTGCACGTGGCGCTCAACCTGGGCAACGCTTCCTACGCGCTGGGCCGGAAGCTTCACTGGGACGAGGCCACGGGGACTATCGTCGGTGACCGCGAGGCTAATGAGTACATCCAACCGCACTACCGCAAGCCGTGGGAGCTGCCAGTGTAGGTGTCTTTGGAGGCAAGAATTCATGTCACCTGAACCGATGGATCGCCGTGGTTTTCTGAAGTGCAGCGCGGCCGTATCGGCCTTGGCGGCGGCATCGACACGCGCAGGGGCCGAGTTGGGAGCGTCGCCGCGATTTCGGAAGGCGCTACAACTAGGTATGTTGCCGAAGGAGCTGCCCGACGATGAGAAGCTCGAGTTGGCGCGGGCCTGCGGATTCGAAGGCATCGAAGCGTATCCGATGGAGGATCTCGGCACCGCGAAGCGTCTGGGTGATCTGGCTCGCACGGCGGGCGTGCCGATCCACTCGGTGTGCTACGGCGGCTGGAAGGCCCCCTTCTCCGATCCCAACTCGGCCGTTATTGACGCCGGCCTGAAGGGAATGGAAGGGGCGCTTCGCACGGCGAAGGCGTTTGGTGCGGACACGGTGTTACTCGTGCCCGCCGTCGTCAACGAGCGCGTACGATACGTCGACGCGTACAAACGCTCGCAAGAGCACATCCCGAAGCTGTTTCCGCTGGCGGAGGAACTGGAGATCCTGATTTGCGTCGAGAACGTGTGGAACAACTTCCTGCTGAGTCCCCTCGAATTCGCGCGCTATGTGGACGAGTTCGACAGCCCCTGGCTGCGCGCCTACTTCGATGTGGGCAATGTGGTCGCTTTCGGCTGGCCTCAGGACTGGATCCGCACGCTAGGCGGGCGTATCGCAAAGATCCATCTGAAGGATTTCAAGAAGGATGGACGCGAGTGGACGAATCTGCGCGATGGCGACGTCAACTGGCCGGAGGTGCGCCGCGCTCTCGATGAAGTAGGCTACGAAGGCTTCGTGACACCTGAGTTGCACAGCGGTGATGAAGCCTACCTGAAGGACCTCTCCGAGCGGATCGACCTCATCGTCGCCGGGGAATAGCGGGGTCGCCTGCGGCGCCGTATCTCAAGCCTCTTCACGCCGGGCGTTCGTGGTATTCTGTTCTGGAGGGGGCGAGGAATGCCATGGCCGAATTCGAGGCGGCCTACATCAAGGCCCACGCAAGCGGCCTCCTGAAGGAGCGCGCCGAAGAGGCCCGGGCGCGTCTGGCGGATTGCGATATCTGCGCCCGTGTGTGCCGCGTCAACCGCCTGAAGGGAGAAGAGGGGGCGTGCTGTACCGGCGAGGATGCCCGGGTGTGTAGTTTTCAGTCCCACTTCGGCGAGGAGGCCCCGCTTGTGGGATCGCACGGCTCTGGCACGGTCTTCTTCTCCTTCTGCAATCTCAAGTGCCGGTTCTGTCAGAACTACGAGTTGAGCGTCGAGGGGGAAGGGCGTGAAGTAACGGCAGAGCAACTCGCGGGCATGATGCTGCAACTCGAACACCTCGGTTGCCACAACATCAATCTCGTGAGTCCGTCGCACGTGGTTTCGCAGATACTCGATGCATTGTGCATCGCCGCGGCGCATAGGCTGTCCCTCCCGCTCGTGTACAACACGGGCGGCTACGATTCACTTGAGACGCTAAGGCAACTGGACGGCATTGTCGACATCTACATGCCGGATATGAAGTACGCCGATGAAGCCACGGCTCGAGAGTACTCGGGCGTGCCGGAGTATCCGGCAGCGAACCATGCCGGGATCATCGAAATGCACCGGCAAGTGGGCGACTTGGCCCTCGACGCTCACGGCGTGGCCCGACGAGGATTGCTCGTCCGCCATCTGGTGCTTCCGGAAGGACTTGCCGGCACCGCCGAGATTGCCCGTTTTCTCGCCGAGAACGTGTCGAAAGACACCTACATCAACATCATGGATCAATACCGGCCCTGTTACCGGGCGACGGGGCTTCCGCCGTTGAATCGCCGGCTCACGCGTGAGGAGTATCTCCAAGCAATGGCGGCGGCCGAAGACGCGGGGCTGCATAGGTTTGATGAGCGGCGGCGGTGGCACACTTGATGTGCCTAGGGCCGTGAGTTATGGTAGTGACTTCCGCAAGTTATGCCCTTTCAAAAAAGGAGAGCTAGGATATGTTGAGCCCGGAAGAAGCGAAGCAAGCTCGGGAACGTGCCGCGAAGATGATCGAAAACGCGGGGATTGTTCTGACGCCGGACGAACGCGAGAATATGGAGCTCGTCGAGCTCGGACTGGGCGAATTGGAGCGGACGGGACTCGAGATTGTGGTGTACGTCAACACCGATCGCTATTGCGCAAAGGAGATTGTGCTCTTCCCGCACCAGACGTGTCCGGAACACCGGCATCCCGATGTGGCGGATGATCGGGGCAAGATGGAGACTTTCCGGTGCCGCTGGGGCAAGGTGTATCTGTATACGGAGGGGCCGCCCGTGGAGGCCCCGAAGGCGAAGCCGCCGCAGGGCAGCGAGGCCTACTACACCGTATTCAACGAGATCGAGTTGAATCCGGGCGAGCAATACACCATCCCGTCGAACACCCTACACTGGTTCCAAGCGGGCGAGGAGGGCGCCGTCGTATCGGAGTTCTCGAGCACCAGCCGTGACGAGGCGGACGTATTCACCGATCCTCGGATCCAGCGCGTGCCCGAGTAGAAGAGCCTAGTACAGATTGCTCGAACGCCCGGCCTTGAGGCCGGGCGTTTCGCTTTGGTACTTCTCTTGACGGCCAGGCGAGCCCGGCGCACAATGGTCATAAGATGAACACGGTTCAGTGCGATTTGTGCCCCAAAGACTGTCTCATCGCCCCAGGCCAGAGCGGCGAGTGCCGAGTCCGCGTCAACATAGACGGCAAGCTGCTGGCCGTCACCTATGGCCGGCCGTGCTCGGCCCACGTCGATCCCGTCGAGAAGAAGCCGCTATTCCATTTCCTGCCGGGCACGGGCATCTTCTCCATCGCCACCGCCGGCTGCAATCTACACTGCAAGAATTGCCAGAACTGGGACATTTCGCAGCGCAATCCCGAGGATGTCGCCGCGTACGAGCTGCCGCCAGAGGAGGTGCCTCGCGTGGCGCTTGAACATGGCTGCCGCTCCGTGGCTTATACCTACTCTGAGCCCATCATCTTCTACGAATACACCGTGGATAGCTGCATCCGAGCGCACGAAGCGGGCCTGAAGAACGTGCTCGTCACGGCGGGCTACGTCAACAAAGCGCCTATGGAGAAGCTGTGCGCGGTGGCCGATGCGGCGAATATCGACCTGAAGGCCATGTCGGACGCGTTCTACCGCGACGTGTGCGGGGCGACGCTGAAACCTGTGCTCGACGCCCTCGTCGTGGCGAAGTCCTCGGGCGTGATCGTCGAGGTGACGAACCTGGTTATCCCGACCTTGAACGACGGCGACGATCAGATCGGCGGCCTATGCCGGTGGGTGGCGGAGAATCTCGGTAAGGAGACGCCACTCCATTTCTCGCGGTTTCACCCGGATTACCGGATGAAGAACCTGCCCCCGACGCCCGCCGGGACGCTCGACCGCGCCCGCGAGATTGCGGAAGCCGCCGGCCTGTACTACGTCTACATAGGCAACGTCACCCGGCGCGACGCGGAAAACACCTACTGCCCCGGCTGCAATGCCCTGCTCGTCGAGCGGCGCCGGTACGCCATCCTCCAAAACCGCGTCACGGGCGGCCGCTGCCCCGACTGTAACCAGGAGATCTACGGACTATGGAGCTGAACCGCCGGCATTTCGTTGAACGCGTCTTTGCGGCGGCGGCGGCCGCAGTGGTTCTCCCTACCGACGCCCTCGCAAGCCGCCTTCTTCCCCGTCGCTACACCGAAGCCCTCCGCTCCCGCCTCTATCCCGGCCCCCTGAAACGGCTGCGTCACGAGGAGGTTCGGAAACAGGGAAAGTGGGCAGGGTAGGCGTCAAGAGGGCCCAGGGCGAGACGTGAAGCGGGCCGCTGACAACTACCTGTGAGACACTCGGACTAGGTTCGCTACACCATTCTCAAGTCGTATGAGGAACCGATGCATGCGCTCCCGGGCGTCATACGCCTGGTACAACACATCCCCTTCCGTGCCAAGAAGTGCGCAACCACCATCGAAGCCTTCTCCTGTGGCGGCAACAACGATCACGGGCAACTTCGTTTCGCGAGCCCGCAGGGCGAGAACATTGGCTACGGCTCCCTCGAGGGGTTGCCAGGAGTTGTTGCCACTATTGGACTTCGGGGATTTGCCGTAAGCGTGTGGCGCAACAAGGAGCTGAGCACGGGACGCCACAAGCGATTGGGCAACGTCCGGAAAGCGGCTCTCCGAGCATATCATCACACCGACGCGAACACCGGAGAAGGCGTGGGCTGCACACTCCTTCCCGAGGTCGATGGGACACTTTGGAGTCTGCCACCGCGTCTTGCGATGGACACTCACCGAGCCGTCCGGGGAACACAGGACGTACGCGCTGAAGAGCTGCTTTTCTACTCGCTCACCGGCCCCGATAGCGATTGAAACGCCAAGTCCTTGAGCCTCTCGGCTGATTGACGCAATCTCGGGCCCTGCTAGAGAAACGGGTGTTTCGAAGTAGTGGCCGAGGATCAGTTCGGGGAAGAACACGGCCTTGACGCCTTCCGCAACAGCTTGCCGGCTCCAATCAAGCGCCCGAGGTAGGGCCTGATCAATCGATTCGTGAACGCCCGACATCGTGACAGCCGCCGCTTGCACCAGCACTTGCTGCTCCTCCCGCGCAGAGGCAACATAGGGCTTTCGAGCCCGCCCTTCGTCCTGCCTGGGCCGCCAGCGCACCATTACGTCCCCGCTTAGCGGGTGCGGCCGGGGCGAAGCCTATGTGCCCACCTATCCCAAGCACACCCTTGTCCAGATACGTTAACCTAAGCGGCCTCAGAGCGCAAAAAGCTGAATGTGCCTTCCGGGCTGTTCCGGGCCGTCAGATCCTCGGCGCAGCATGCCCTCCTGACCGCTAAGGGCCAACCCGACGAATGCCCTGTCGCCGCTTCCTGTCCGGATTTTTCCCTTGAGGTAGCGGCAGCGGATAGGTACCCTTTCTGGCCAGTTTGCATTGTCAGCGTCCGTTAAAGGAGTAATACGTATGGTTTCCAATAGACTTGCCGATCTTGCCGCCGGCGCGTTAGTGCAGAATTGGCTGATCCTCGGGCCCTTTGTCGTCAAGACGGGCGGCCACTTCGAGCGCGAATACATGTACGAGCGCGAGCGCATACTCGATATCGATTATCTGGAAGGCGACGGGGGCGAGGCCGCCGTCGAGCCTGTACTGGGGCAGCGCCACGCGAATATCGGACTTGGGCCGAAATCGCTGGCTTGGCAGGAGCATCCCGCGCCGGATCTTCGTGGGATGAGTCTTGCCGGCGAAATCATCTACGAAACCGTTCAGCGCAATTGCGTCATCTACGCCGCCGCCGCCATCGAGGCGGAGCACGCGTGTGTGGGCCTGCTCAACGCCGTGCACTCCGGGATGAAGGCGTGGGTGAACGGCGAACTCGTCTGCAATGCCCCCTACGGCCGGGCGAAGGGCGTCCAAGTTACTCCGGCGAGCATACCCATCCAGCTCAAGAAGGGCCGGAATCTGCTCCTGGTGAAGTTCCGCCCCGGCTATATCTGCGACGGTGTCGACTTCACCGTACGCCAAGTGACAGTCTCGCCCTTGGCCACCGGGCACGGCCTTCCCATAGCGCTGGGTGCGGTGCGGCCGCTGCCGTACTTCACGGGCACCGTGGACGAGCCGCGCCAGGTGATTCAGGCGGCGCTGCTGAATACGAGCAATGTGGTCGTGAAAGCGCGTGTATCCCTCCGGGCCGAATCACTGAAGGCCGAGGATTCCGCCGAGATTGTGTGCGCTCCAAACCAGGTGACTACCGTGCGCCTTTCCTTGGCGACGCCGCGCAAAGCGGCCGGCACGGCCGTGAAGGCGGCGCTCTCCGCCCGGCTCTATGGCGAAACTATCGAGACTGCCATCGAATACGCAGCAGCGACACCGCCCAAGTATGACGGCACAAACTTCGTCTTGTCGGCGTTCCACTTTGACACCACGTACCACGAGGAGCAGCGCGTCTACGCCATGGGCGCCTTCGAGATCGTGCGGCAGTATTGCGCCCTGCACCGGCAGGATCCGAATTTCCGCTCGATCATCTCCGAAGTGGACTATCTCAAGCCGTATTTCGACGTGTATCCCGAGGATCGCGAGACGCTCCTGGCCGCGTTCCGTGAAGGGCGCGCCGAGGCCGACGTGATGTACAACCAGCCCAACGAGCAGAACTGCGGCGGCGAAGCGCTGGTGCGGAACTTCCTTTACGGGCAGCTATTCCACGGGCGTGTGCTGGGCAATATCTGCCGCGTGTATGGGCCGGGAGATGTGTTTGGACATCCCAATCAACTCTCGCAGATTTCCCGCAAGAGCGGGTGCACCGGCGTGTCCTGGGACAAGCACATCTTCAACTTCCCGCCGTTTTTTGATCACCTTGCGTTGGACGGCGTCGGCCTGCCGCAGAAGCGCGGCGGTGCAACGGAGGACGACGTCCATGCCATGGGCCTGTCCGTCCGCAGCGACAACATCGATCAGACGCCGCCTACCGATTGGCACGAGGCGCTGGTGCCGAAGTACCGGCAAGGCACACTGGGCGACCTCGTGGCCGCCATCTCGGATGAAGTCGCGGAAAAGGGCGCGCACCTGCCGGTTACATCGCGGGACATGGCTTTGTACCACGCCGCGACGGCGATGTCGCGCACTAATCTCAAAATCGGCAACCGGTTGGGCGAGAACGTCCTCATCGCCGCGGAGAAGTGGGCCACCGTCGCCAACCTGCTCGGGGCGCCCTATCCGGAGAAGGCCCTCGACAAGGCCTGGCGCCAGATCCTCTGCGGCCAGCATCACGACTCGATCACCGGCACCCACAACGAGATCTCGTATGTGGATCTAATGAATTCCTACCGGGAGACGCTGGAACTCGGCTCGGATGTCCTCTGCCGCTCGCTCGACTACCTGGGCAAGGCCATTGATCCGGGCAAGGCCGAGCGGCCGCTCGTCGTTTTCAACTCGATGGCCTGGGAGCGCACGGATGTAGTCCGGATGACGGTGAATCCGCAAGGCATGAAATCCTTCGCGCTCCAGGATCACACCGGGAAGAACGTGCCGTTCGAGGTCGCGAATATCCGGCGAAATCGCAAGGGCGGCATCGACTCGGCGAACATCGTGTTTGTTGCCCGAAAGCTTCCCTCGCTCGGATACCGGGCATACAAGCTCGTAACAAGCTCAAAATCCCTCCCCGAGGTCACGCCGCGAACCGGCGCCGTCATCGAGAACGAGTTCTACCGCATCGAAGTCGACCCGAATCGGGGGGGCGGCATTTCCAGCCTCTACGACAAGAAGGCCGGCCGCGAAGTGCTCGATCAGGACTCAATACACGTGGGGAACGAGGTGGCCGTATTGCAGGAAGTCCCCGATCGGCTGGAGACGCAGCACGAGTTCTACACCACCGGGCTCAAGATGTTCTCCTCGGAGTATGCGGCCGAAGTAACCGTCGAGAAGGGCGCTGTCAGTGCCACGATTCGCGTGAAGTACGCTCTGGACGAGGTGGCGGGGGCCATCCAGGAGATCACGCTGTTCAAGGGCGTGAAGCGGGTCGAGTTCCGCACTATTCTGCTGGATTGGCAGCCGGAGGATTACCTGTTCTGCGTAACCTTCCCCACCAATCTCAAAGGGGCCGTACCGGTATTCGATGAACGCTTCGGCGTGGTTGCCCGCAACGAAAGCAAAGGCTACCTGGATTTCCGGACGCACCGGCAATGCATGTTCAGCGATTGCGCCGTCTACGCGGCCAACAAATGGATGGAACTTGGCTCGACGGCCGAGCTTCGCATGGGGCGCAACGCATACGCCCTCAGCATGGTGGGCCTCATCACTCCGGAGAATGAGGCGGACGTCCGCATCGCTGAGGAAATGCAGCGCACTATGATCAAGAAAGGCGTCACGTGCACGCCCTGGTTCGATAAGGACGGCCCGCACTGGGGCTCATATGTCTACCATATGGATGAGGATCTCTTGTACACGCGGTTCCGTATCTCCATCGGTGCGCGCGGCAAGAACGCCTACACCCGGAAGCTGCTCAAGGCCCAGCCGGCCAAAGTGCGAAAGGCATTCGATGCGCGTCTGAAGAAGAACGGCCACGCCTTCCTTTTTGTTAAGGATGGCGACCTGCTCGACAAGTCCTGGCCCGCCGTCCCCGTGCTGATCATCGAGGCGGCCAACCAGAATGCCCTAGCCGAGGCCTGCGGCGGGCTGCTCGCCGAGTTCCCCAAGACGGCCGCCATCAAGCTGCCGGCGGAAATCGATGCCACCGGGGAGCGGCATACGGTGGACGATTACGGCGTCGCCGTGATTAACGAAGGCACTTACGCCAACAGCGTGGAGAAGGACGGCGTGATCTGCATGATGCTCGCCCACACCTGCCAGTGGTACGGTGGGACGAACAACTTCCCCGAGGGCTACCTCGTACCGGAGCAGAAGAACCATGTGTTCCGCTACGCCCTCTATCCGCACCAGGGCGATTGGCGTAAGGCCGACACGCAGCGGGCGGGACACGATTTCAACCATCCCCTGGTGGCGCGGGAGACGAAGCCTGCGGCCAAGCCATGCTTGCCTCCGGAGCAGGCGCTGCTCAGCGTGAAGCCGAAGAACGTGATTCTCGCGGCCATGAAGCCCTATGGCAATCCTATCGCCAGCTTCGAGAAGAATGCCGTCTCCGACGCCGCGCAGGGCATTGCCCTCCGTTTGTACGATACGGAAGGCGTCGACACGCGAGCGGATGTGGCGTTCGGCGCCGGCGTGAAGCAGGCATGGACCGCGGATCTGCTGGAAGAGCGGCAGGCGGATCTCTCCGCAAGCGGCAAAGGCATCGCGCTGGATGTGCCGGCCTTCTCCATCGAGACGGTGGGCTTTGTGCCGGAGAAACTCGGCCGCAAGATGGGCAAGAAGAGCCTGGGGGCCGAGGCCGAACAGGTGCAGCCGGTGTGGGTGCGCTCCTGGGAACACGACGCCGAGTCCATGCCGCTGGGATACGAACCTGTTGTCTGCTCGATCAGCCGTGAGGTCCACGAGGAAGACGGCGGAAAGCGCCTGAAGCTCCGGGTGAACTGCATCAACGACTTCACGGACGCGGATGTGGCCGGGAAAGCCGAGATCCTTGTCCCCGATGGCTGGGCCGCAGAGCCCAACGTGGTTTCGTACCAGCTTGGGCCGCTGGCCTATCAGAGCACCGATGTTCTTGTGACGCGGCCTGAGGCCGACGCCTCGGGGCAGGTGAAACTGCGGCACACGTATGACGGCCAGGTGTTCCAGGATGTTCTTGAGATCGGGGAGAGCTTCGAACTCGATATGGAGGTCAAGAACGCGGGCGACGTGATTGAAGTCACTGTCACGAATCCCACGACGGGCGCCGTCGATGGCGAAGTGGCGCTTGTGACGCCCATCGAGACGTGGCCTCGGGATGTGGCCGGCCCCTACTCGCTGCTTGATATCTCGCCGCGCACGCAGCCCATCAGCCTGGACGCCGGCGCGAGTGTCACGCTAAAATACACGGTGACCTCGACCGTCGACCATGAGGCCCTCGGTAGCAGGTCGTATTGGGCTGTAGCAAAACTCATGAGCAACGGCCGTATCGTGCTCAAGCGATGTGATGAGCGCCCTGGGCGGCGCCTGCAGTCCGACGGCACGTGGCTCGATGCGCTTCGGGAACGAGAACTTGCCCGGCGCTCCGGCGACAAGAAGGCCTGATGCGAGGCGCGTAGGGCGGGGCCCAAGATGACCGAAAGGAGTCGCTATGGGAATCAGAACAGTTGTACTCGCGTTCGCAGTCATCGTGGCGCTGGGCGCTGGTAGCGCCCAGGCGGAACTTACCGTTACCATCACCATAACGGGAGGTATTGACGAGGTACTGCCCGTCCTGCAATACCTCAGCGACCTCGGCATCGGCACGGCCCCCGCCGAACAGGACGAAGAGGAGGGCGTCCGGCTTGAAATGCACAGTGTGATGGCTCCCGAAGCGTCCACCCTCGGGCAGGGGGGCGAGCAGACTGCCGCTCCCGCAACGCCCCCTCCGCCGGAGCCGGAACCGGAGCTTGGCTTCTCAGCCGTTTCCATCGAGCCCGCAGTCGTCAGGCGTGGGGAGATGTTCCTGGTTACGGTGAGAGTCGGCGATCCCGACAAGGTCGTGGACACCGTGGCGGGAACGATTCAGGGGCACACCTTCGATTTGTTCGACAATAAGACGCACGGCGACGTTAAGGCGGGCGACGGCATCTGGTCGGGCTCGCTCGCGGTGAGCCAGCACGCATTGCCTCCCGGGGAATACGCCATTGAGATTCTGGCGTACGACAAGAATGGCGACCCCGTGACAAAGCCTGACGCGACAGGTGCCCCGATGGCCCTGCTCACCGACGCGAAAGTCACTCTCCGGTAGCAGGCTGCATCATCGTTTTCTCACGCCCGGCCCCGCGCCGGGCGTTTTCATTCGGCCGGGACGCGCTCGACAAGAGCCTCGAAGCGCGGATCGCCGTGGAGCGTTCCCAGATCGGTGTCGTCGCGTGCTTCCCGGCGGAACACTTCGTCCAGCGCGACGGCTTTCTCCAGCATCCCCAGTGCCTCGTCCTTCCGTCCGAGCAGGGCGTACACGCACGCCAAGTTGTAATAGGGCTTGGGATAATCCGGGGCGAGTTCGATGGCTTTTCGGTAGCGCTCTTCGGCCTGTTCCGGATGCCCGCGGACTACGAGAAGGTTCCCGAAGTTATTGTTGGCGGCAAGGCTCTCGGGGGCAAGTTCTAGGGCGCGTTGAGCCTCCGCTTCCGCCTTTTCCCAGCGCCCCGTCAAGCGGTACAAGACGGCCAGGTCGTTATGCGGTTTGCTCCAGGCGGGATCCAGTTCCGTGGCACGGAGGAATGCCTTCTCGGCTTCATCTTTGCGCTCCTGGGTGTGAAGCAGATAGCCCAGCCCATCGTGAGGGGGCGCCCAATCCGGCCGTAGCGCAATGGCTTTGCGATACGCGGCCTCAGCCTTCTCGGGGGCGCCCTGACCTCGATGAAGCCGAAGGCCAAGTGCGTAGTACGCCTCCGCACTTGGCTGGGAGCCGTCCGCCGTCAAAGCCGCAGCGGCCTCGATGGCCTTCCGCGTTTCCTGTCGGCGTACCTCGGGATCGCGTGCAAGGCGCGCGAACATGGCCTTGACGAGTGGGACGGTGCTGCCTGCGGGGATGACGCCCACGGGGCCGCCTGCCGGAGGCGAAACCGTCGGCGGCCTCATGCTCAGATTCCGCACCACAACGACCGACACGGCCACAAGCACCGCGCAGGCGGTAGCAATCCATATCGTGCGATGTACCTTCATCCACTCCAGACAATACTTAGGCAGGGCCGGACGTCGACCCTCGCGACTCCTTCGGCTCCCTCAATAGCCGGCTCAATCGGGGATACTCCTCCACGAGGTGCCGCGGCAGGACGAAGTCCGTCTTTCCGAGGCCACGCTGGAGTTCAAAGGCGTTCACGACAGCCTGCCCACGGTAATGATTGTTTGTAATGACGTAGACCTCGTCCGCTTTGAGCCGTATCTGCTCGATTCTCGCAAGCCACGGCTCCAGCTCCTCGTCCCCATACAGATAATCGTAACGCTCATCCCGTCCCGCGTCTTCGCGAAACCAATCCTTGGCATTTTGGCCATGCAATCGGACGTAGCCGACACGCGCCGTGACCTCCGCCGTAGCGCCCAGAGAGCGTGCGAACTGCGGCTGGTCGATGTTGCAGAATGCCACGTGCCGTTCCGCAAGTCCTGCGAATACCTCGGGCCGATTCCAGGATTCGTGTCGGATCTCGAGCGCCAATGGATACGCCGCGAACGTATCGAGCACCCGCGCCAGCCATTTTCGATTCTCCGGCGTCCTCTTGAAGCTCCATGGAAACTGAACCAGAAGCGCCCCGAGCTTATTCTCCCGCGCCAGGGGCTCGATGCCGCGTTCATAGGCGGCGATTTCTTCTGGATTGGGCCAACTCTCCCGCTCATGGGTGAACCGCCGCCAGAGCTTAGCGGTGAACCTGAAATCCGCGCAACCCTCGACTTTCGCGAGCCAGGACGCCGTGTGCTTTGGCTGGCATGGACGGTAAAAGGTTGTGTTGATCTCCACCGTGTCGAAGTAGCGGCTCAAGTACTCGAGCGGATGCTGCTTCGCGGGCATGTTCGGCGGATACACAATACCCTTCCAATCGTCGTACGACCATCCCGCCGGCCCCACCCGAACGCTCGTTTGAGGCCTTCTTGCTATCTGGCGCTCTGCCATCAGTCTATCGCCTGGTTACACAGGTGTTCTCCGCCGCCTCTTGGCCCTCGCCATGAGCCGCCTCGGCGAACGTCAACGCGGCCATCGACAAGAATCCCCTGTAGCGGTGATGTCGCAGAGAGCCAGCCCGGGCGTAGAACCTGTCAACCATAATCGAGCATTTAACCAGCGAAGTCAACTGGCGTTCCGCCGATGGCGCATCCGGCAATGCGTAGGGCGCTGGACCTCGAGAAGTGGCCTGCCGGGGGCCTTGCAGCGGGAACGGACCTGCATGTTTGACGCAAAATCGGGGCCTCGATGTGGGTGGCGAGAAAACTCGCCGCCCGAAGTGTGGCATTTCACCCAAATCGCGCACTGGACATTGCCGTCGCTAACTGCTAAAATTAGCCGGGTGGTTCTTAATCCCCTGACGGCAGTACCTTGGGAGGAGTGTAACGTTGGCTACTAAGTGTAAACTAACGGTTCAGGCGGGGCCGCACGACCGCTCTACGTGCCCTGTAAGTGTCGATTTGCCTTGGGTTTATAGCGATACTCCCGCTGTCGAGTTGCGTGATGCGAAAAGCAAGAAAAGTATACCGTGCCAAGTAGCCAAGTCGCGCGCGGGGGTGACCCTTACTTGGCTGGCCGACGGCTTGAAGGCCGGCACAGAGCAGAGCCTTGTCGCCAAAGCTGTTGCCAAGCCCGAGGCCGAGTCCAAGTGCCTGTTGGTTGAGGACCGCGCCCAGCAGAAGATCGATGTGCAGATTGGCGGCAAGCTGTTCACCTCCTATAACTATGGGCATCAATGGGTTAGGCCGTTCCTGTACCCGGTGATCGGGCCCTACGGCCTTCAGGTAACCCGAAACTATCCGATGCGCGATGATGTCCCTGGCGAATACAAGGACCACCACCACCACAAGTCCATTTGGGTCGCCTATGGCGAATGCAACGGGACAGACAACTGGAGCGAGGGTGAGGGACATGGTTGGCAGCGCCACGTGAGCTTTTCGAAGAAGGTTTCGGGCCCCGTGTACGCGCAGATTGTTGCGAAGAACAACTGGTGCACGAGCAAAGAGCGCAAGCAGTTCGAAGAAACACGCGATATGCGCTTCTACGCCCTTCCGGGCGGTACGCGCCTTTTTGACGTCAATGTGACTTTCCGGATGACGGAGAGCAACGTCGTGTTCACCGACACCAAAGAGGGTGGACTTGTCTCGGTACGCGTCGCCAGTTCCATGGACGTTCGCGAGACGGGCACTATCGAGAACGGCTACGGCGGCGTCAACGAAGCCGAGACCTGGGGCAAGAACGCTCCCTGGTGCGATTATAGCGGACTTGTCGACGGGAAGCAGGTTGGAATCGCCATACTGGATCATGAAACCAATCCCCGCTATCCGACCGGTTGGCACGTGCGCAATTACGGACTCATGACGGCGAATTGTTTTGCCTGGAAGTACTATCGCCCGGAGGCCAAGGTCAAGGGCGATATGACGTTTAAGAAGGGAAGTAAGACCACATGGCGGTACCGGTTGTATATCCACAAGGGCGATGCCGCCAAGAGTAAGGTAAAGAACCGGTTTCTCGATTACGTTGCCCCGCCGGCGGTCAGCGTCGAATAAGACGCCGGCTCTCGAGAGAGCCCGGAGCCCTTCCGGGCGGCAGTCCTCGGCAAGAACCGTGCGCCAAACGGCGCCGGGCGGCGCAGAGCAAGGGAGGGCGGCCTCCACGAGGCCACGTCAAGACGGAACAGTGACTGCAAGAAAGCGTACCACAACCAAGAAAGCCGTCAAGAGTCGCGCAAAAGCGGCGAAAACAGCAAAAAAACAGGCCCCAAGCGCCAAGGCCAAGGCGTCGAAGAAGAAGGCCGCTCCGGTGAAGAAGAAATCGACGGCGGCAAGAAAGAAGGCCCACGACGTGAAGAAAAGCCCCCCGGCCGCCAAGAAAGCAGCCGCCACCGAAAAGAAAGCCGCCCCCAAGAAGGCCCACAAGAAAGCGGCTTCTCCCGAGATCGTTCCCGGCAAGAAGCCCAAGGCGCTATCCCGGCAGTTTTTGATCGATCTCGCCGCAGCCGTTCGCGAACAAGTGCTTCCCGTCGTAGGAGCCGCGAAGGGAAGAGAAATCGTAGGCGCCGCCGCCAGTGGAGATGCCACTTTCCAGTTGGATGAGGTGGCCGAAAAGGCCCTGCTTCGCTTCCTGAAGAGTTCCAAGATGCCCGTCGCCTACTATTCGGAGGATGCGGGCTATACGACGTTCACAAGCGCCCAGCCGGAGAATCTTCTCGTTATCGATCCCATCGACGGCACCCGGGCCGCCAAGAGCGGTTTCGAGAGCTGTGTGATCTGCGTTGCTTCGACGCGAGTCATCGAGCGTCCCCGCATGGCCGACGTGGATAACGCCTGTGTGATGGAGATTCTCGGAGATCGTACCTTCTATGCCGAACGCGGGAAGGGTGCGCGGATCTACGTGGACGGCCAGTATAAACGTCCGAAACTGTCTAAGAACACGGACCTCGAAACCGTTGCGTGGTCGATGACGGTGCCGGCGCGTCCCGCCGAGCTTATCTTTCCGACGGCGGCGCGACTTATCGACTTGACAAGCCTCAAAGGCGGATTCTTCGCCTGCAATAGCACTTCATACAGCCTCACGCGCCTGTTGACCAACCAGTTGGATGCGTGCGTCGACTTCGCCAACCGGTTCTTCCGCGATATCCCCGACGTGGTCGAGGATCAGTTCATCAACGCGGGCCGGGGGATCATTCTGGGGATCGCGCCTTACGATCTCGTTGCATCCCTGCTCATCGCCCAGGAGGCCGGCTGCACCGTCACCGATGCTTACGGCAAGTCCTTCGACGATGTGCTTCTATTGGACAGCTCCGTGGGCAATCAGCGCTCGATGGTGGCCGCGGCCAGCCGCGAACTCCATGCCAAGCTGATGAGCTTCTTCAACACACGTATCCGCCAGTTCGAACGGCTTCTCGAACGGCGCGCCCAGAAGCGCGACTAGGCCGAGTATCTCACGCGCCGTCACCTACGCTCAACGCGATAGAAACTCCCGCGCCCACCGGCGTTGGCCGCCCGCTATGTGGTGAAAGGTGCTTCTCGCTCAGAATCCCGCATCCACATTCGCCACGTGCAGGAGAGGTTCGCCACGGCCCAATCGGGCCATGTTCTCGACGGCGAACGGCGCCCACCGGCGTTCCGCCTCGTAGGTTCCTCCCGAATGATGCGGCGTCATGATCACATTGAAGTGGTGAATCGGATAGGGGAACGGGTAAGTGCCCTTCTGACGAACGTTGGCGCGCCATACATCAATGGCGGCCCCCGCCAACTTGCCCGACACGAGCGCCCGGTAAAGCGCTTCATCGTCGATCAACTGTCCGCGTGAGACGTTGATGAGATACGAGGCGTCCTTCATCGCATCGAACCGGGCCTGGTTCATGCAGTTTTCCGTCGACGGCGTCAGCGGCAGCGTAAGCACCACGTAGTTGCAGCGCGGGAGAAACTCATCGAGCTTGTCCAGTGTCGCTGTAAACGAAATCCCGTGCTTCTCGCAGTCGATATTCTCGGGCGCCAAGTCCACCGCGCCGATAGTCATCTCAAAGCCGCGCGCACGTTGGGCTACCGCCTGGCCGATGGCGCCGAATCCCACGATGCCCAGCGTCGAGTGGTAAAGCTCGCCGCCCGGCGTCGACCACCCTTGCTGCTTCAGCTCCATGAACGGATCCGCACGATAGGCCACCGACTCGTGGAACTTGAAGAGCCGCCGGCTCAGATTGATCATATTGCCGATGACGTGCTCCGCGATGGGGATGTTCGCTGTCTGTGCCTTGCAGACAGCGATCTTCCGCTCCCGGATGATGCGCTTCATCTCCGGATCCTTCATGAAATCGATGCCGTGCCCCGGAATGATGATCAACTTGATTCGCGTTGCCTGCTGGAGAAACTCAAGGCTCGGGATTGTCATGGCGGCGTCAATCTCGGGCAGGATCGGGGCCAACTCCTCCATCGACCGCCCCTTCACGTGCACCCGCTCGACGTTCTCCGGCCAATCCTTGTAGTAGACGGCCTCCTCCTCCGGCGTGAAATCCCAACCAATCAATGCCTTGTACTGCGGCCGCGCGCCTCCGTCGCTCATAACTCTTGAAACTCCCTTATATGTTTAGATTGATATTCCCCAACAACGAGCCGCGATTGTAGATGGTTATGCCGCCTGAAGCAATCGGAGCGCACGCCACCTGCGGTATTGTATCCGACGCCTGTCAGGCGCCCGTGCCGCTTACTTCCCCGCTTTCTGCCTGCGCCGCTTCTCCTCAAGGTGCTCGAGGTGTTTCTGCAGCAATTGCGCGGCCGACTCGTCCGAGTCGCCGTACTTCCTTCTCAGGCGCCTCAGTTCCGCTCTGAGTTTCTTCACCACCCCGGCATAGGCCGGATCGGCATACAGGTTGTTCAACTCGTGCGGATCCGACTGGAGGTCGTAGAGTTCCCAGGCGTCGATGTCGTAGTAGAAATGAATGAGCTTGTACCGCTGCGTGCGAATGCCGTAATGCCGCTTCACCATGTGGACGGCCGGATACTCGTAATAGTGGTAGTACATGGCCGAGCGCCACGTCCACGGCGTTTTGCCTCGGAGGATGGAGCGGAAGCTGCGGCCCTGCATCTCGTGCGGTACGTCCACGCCGGCGAGATCCAAGAAGGTGGGGGCAAAATCGATGTTGAGGACGATGTCCTCATTGGTCGTGCCCGGCCGGATCATGTTAGGGAAGCGGATGAGCAGGGGCATGCGAAGCGATTCCTCATACATGAACCGCTTGTCGAACCAGCCGTGTTCGCCCAGATAGAAGCCTTGATCCGATGTGTAGACGATGATCGTGTTATCCATAAGGCCGCTTTGGTCGAGATAATCGAATAGCCGGCCCACGTTTTCGTCAAGGGAGGCGATGCAGCGCAGGTAATCCTTGATGTAGCGCTGGTACTTCCATTTCTTGAGCGCCTCTCCTTGGAGCGGCTCCGGCGGCTCGATTTTCGTATCTTCAGGGACTCGGAGATGATGCTCGATCGACATCTCCTGCTGCCGCGCCGCTTCGCTCCGCGTACGGTAGTCGTCATCAAAGGTGGTTGGCTCCGGGATGTCGATGCCGTCGAACAGGTTGGCATGCTTGGCGTCGGGCTGCCAATTCCTGTGGGGCGCTTTGTGCTGGCAGAGAAGGCAGAAGGGCTTTTCCCTGTCCCGGTTTTCGAGCCAATCGATGCTGATATCGGTGATGATGTCGGTGACATAACCTTCGTGTTTCTTGCGGACGCCCATCTCGATCAAGTCGGGATCGTGATACACACCCTGTCCCGGCAGGACATTCCAGTAGTCGAAGCCCGTGGGATCGCTCTTGAGGTGCCATTTGCCCACCATGGCTGTCGTGTAGCCCGCGGCTCGCAAGAGCTTCGGAAAAGTCTGCTGCGTTCCATCAAACGCCACGCGGTTGTCGACCACACCGTTCACGTGGCTGTATTTCCCCGTCAAGATGGATGCGCGGCTGGGGGCGCAGATCGAATCCGTGCAGAAGCAATCGCGGAACAGCATTCCCTCGGCGGCCAAACGATCGATGTGAGGCGTCGTATTGATCCGGCTACCGTAGCAACTGAGCGCCGCGGCGCTGTGATCATCACTCATAATGAAGAGGATGTTGGGCCTGGGCTTGCGGGCATGCGCCGTGCCCGCGGTCATGGCGAGTCCCCCGGCCACGCCGAGCGTCTTCACAAACCTCCGCCGCGTGAGTACCTTCTCCGTCACTTGTCTTCTCCTGCGTTTTCTCGCGCGATGGTCGCCGATCTCCTTTGCTTTCGATCAGGCTTCTATTTGCCCGCGCCGGCCTTTACCCAGGCTTCGTCGAAGCGAACCCATTTGATGGTGCGCATCTTCCGGCCCTCGGCATTACGGCCGAGGTAGTAGGTATAGGTGCAATACATGGTGCCGTCCTTTGCCTGGATGACGGACGGATACGACGCCTGCATCGCGTCGGTTTCGAGCGAGCGGCGCCATTTCCAGGTGGCCCCTTCGTCGTCGGAAAGGTACACCGTCAGCTGGTTGCGCTCCTTGCCCGATTCCGGGTCATTACACACCAGAAGCCAGTTGCCGTTCGCCAACGTGATGCACTCGACGCTCGAGCCGGGATTCGGGATGTCCATTAGCGTCGCCTCGGACCACGTCACACCGCCGTCTTTTGATACGGCCGTCTGGATGCGGTGGGCCGGGCTGTAGTCGCGCATATACGCCACCACGTCCCCATTCTTCTTGAGCGCGAATGCCGGCTGGATACAACCGATCCCGAGGATGGGATCGCTGAATTGCCACGTGGTGCCGCTGTCCTCCGTCGCCATGGCCAACGAGCAATGAAACACATCGGAGTAGAGGCCCACCAGCATCCGCTTTTCGGAAAGCATGATTGGCTGTGCCCGCGTCATCCATCCGAGGCGGCGCGCAAGCTTCGTCCGGGCCGGGGCGGCGGTTTCCTCGTAGTAATCCATCTCCTGCTTGTGCGCGTCGGCAAAGGCAAACCACTGCTCCTCGAAGTTCCTGGGCCGGCAGTGGGCGACTTCCTGCCAATCCCACCGAGGCGCCCCGGGGCCGGAATAATCAGTGGATGTCCGGTACTTCAGCAGCGCCGCGCCCCATTCGTTATCCTGCACGGCCACCCAGAACAGCCACAGCTTATTGGCCGGATCGATGAACATCATGGGATTGCAGTCCGGCAGATCCTGGCTGTCGGCCATGAGGAACGGCGTATCCCACACCGTTTGGCCCTTGCGCTTCCTGGCGCCGCGGATAATCAGCGTATCGTCCTTTCGCTCGCCCACCCCGTAGTACCAACATGCGAGAAGATCCCCGTCGGGCGTCTCGACAACGCTCGAACTGTGGCACTTCATCGGACTCGCCGGGAAGATGTGCCCCTCTTCAAAGACCCCCTCCGGGCCCGCGCCCAACAAGACTAGAGTCAACGTAATGAAAACCATGGTATCTCCCTCTTCGTTTTGGATTCATCGACGTGCCTGAACGACGGCATCATTATGACATACAAAGACTCGCCGGTATGGCTCGGCTATTCAGTCGCCTCCTTGAGGACGCATTCATAGACGAATCTGCGGTTATGCTGGCTGACGAGGGCCTTTTCGGCGATATTGTCTGGATCAAACTGCTCCAGCACCGCAGCCTTGAGTTTCGAGATCACCGGAGCATAGCGCTTCTCGTCGATCAGATTCGTCCACTCGTCCGGATCCTCGACAACGTTGTATAAGCGCTCCTCGTGGCCGTGCACGTAGACGTACTTGAGGTCATCCTTGCGGACGGCAAAACACGGCGCGTGGACGCCTTCGCCGTGATACTCGATGAATACGGGGCGCTCTTCCGGCTCAGTTCCCTTCTCGAGACTCGGCGCCAGACTGGCTCCCGGAAGGTTATCGGGACACGGCGCACCGGCCATATCGGCGAAGGTGGGGAACAAATCGATCAGCGATACAGGCGCGTTCAGCCGCGCTCCCTGCTGCCACTGCCCGGGAAAGGAGCCCATGAGCGCGATGCGTGCGGAGCGCTCATAGAAGCAGCGCTTTTGCAGCATGCCACGATGGCCGAGCATATCGCCGTGGTCGCTGGCGAACACGATGGCCGTGTCGTCATCCAGGCCGTTCTTCTTCAGCAGCGCCAAGACTTCTCCTATCCGGCGATCCAAGTCGTACGTCATGCCGTAGTACGTCTCGTACAGCCACCGGAGGTTGTCCTCCTTCATCATCTCCTCGGCAACTTCCGGCTGGTAGTGGAAGTCATTCAGCCATGCGTCCATGGGGCCGTGGCAGGTATCGACGCCTTCCGGCACGCGCGGCAGCGGCAGGTCCTTGTCTCGGAACAGCTCCCGGAATTGGTTAGGAATCCAGAAGGGATTGTGCGGCGCATGGTAGGAGACGCAGCAGAAAAATGGCGCCGAGTCCCGGCCTTTCGCGGAGAGGTAGGATAGGACTTCCCGGTGGATGGTTTCATCGCGGTCGTAGTGGTGTCGATAGTCATCCCACTCCGATGAGTTCACGTAGCTCGGCCCCATCCATCCAGGCCCGGCGGGATTACCTCCCGACGGCTGTTGCCATTGATAAGCGATGTTGTATCCGCGCGGGTCGTAGCGTTTCGTGTAGTCGGTTTCCAGCGCGATCCGATGATCGAAGCCATGGTTCTGATCATGTCCGATGAAGTGCATCTTTCCGATGATGGCCGTCTCGTATCCTACGGCGCCGAGGGCGTGTCCGATCGTCGGCCATTCGGATGAGAACTCACTGGCGTTATCGAAAGCACCGATTTCGGAGACATACCGCCCCGTCACCATGGACGCCCGCGATGGCGCGCACAATGGGCTGTTGCAGTAGGCATTCTCGAAGACGACGCCGTTCCGGGCGAGTTGATCGAGGTGTGGTGTGCGGGCGGCGTTATCGCCGTGAAATCCCGTCAAGTGCGGCGTCAGTGAGTCTGACATCAGAAAGAGCACATTCATCGCTTTCGTATCTCCCACAGTCCGGCTGTTCCTTCCTGTTCTTTCTACCAAGCCCTCAACACGTTGCCCTCACGCGTGGAATGTTCTACCATCTGGGCGCCCACGATTGGTAGCGCTTACAAACCCACGGGAGGCCGTAGTCACTGTGAACATGCACGCCGCCGATTGGCTCATCGTTATCGGACTTGTTGCTGTGCTCGGAGCAGGCGCACTCTATACACGCCGCTTCACACGGAGCGTGGCCGATTTTCTGGTGGCGAACCGCTGCGCCAATCGCTACCTCATTACTATCGCCGAGGGCATCATGGGAATCGGCGCTATCACGGTAGTCGCGCAGTTCGAGATGCACTATGCGGCGGGCTTCTCCGCCGCCTGGTGGATCATGATGACCACGCCCGCCTTGATGATCATCGGCCTGTCCGGCTGGGTGCTCTATCGCTACAGGCAGACGCGCTGCCTGACTATGGGGCAGTTCCTCGAGATACGCTATAGCAAGCGATTTCGCATCTTCGCCGGCCTGGTTGCCTATGTATCAGGCATGGTGAACTTCGGCATATTCCCCGCCGTCGGCGCGCGGTTTTTCATTTACTTCTGCGGACTCCCGGAGACTTTCGCGCTGCTCGGATGGCAGGTGTCCACGTACCTCGCGTGTCTGGTCGCGCTGCTGTCCATGGCCCTCTTCTTCACCTATGTCGGCGGCCAGATCGCCGTCATTGTGACGGACTTTCTCCAGGGAACCTTCTGCAACATCGCGTTCGTGGTCCTACTCGCCGTGCTTCTCTACATGTTCGACTGGCACGACGTGGTTGCCGCCCTGAAGTCCGCGCCCGCGGACGCCTCGATGATCCACCCCTTCCACACCAGCAACGCGAAGGACTTCAACGTCGCCTTCTTCTTGATCCAGCTTTTCACGATCTTCGCGACATACATGATCTGGCAGGGCAGTCAAGCCTACAACGGATCGGCCCGTACGCCACACGAAGCGCGCATGGGCAAAGTGATCGGGACTTGGCGCCTGCTGGCGCAGACGGGAGTCATCCTGTTTCTACCAATTGCTGCCTACGCGGTTATGCACGGCGCAGGATACGCCCGCCAGGCAGCCTTGGCCGACGGAGTGCTCGCCACCGTCGAAAATCCAGCCATCCGGACGCAGATCACGGTGCCCGTCGCGCTCAGCACGGTGCTCCCGCGGGGCATCATGGGCCTGCTGTGCGCGGTGATGCTCGCCGCCTTCATCAGCACGCACGACACGTACCTGCACTCGTGGGGAAGCATCTTCATCCAGGATGTGATCATGCCCTTCCGCAAGAAACCATTCACGCCCAAGCAGCACCTGCGCCTGCTGCGGCTGTCGATCCTGGGCGTGGGGGCGTTTATCTTCGTGTGGAGTCTCGTGTTCCGGCAGACGGAATACATATTCATGTTCTTCGCCATCACCGGCGCGATTTACCTCGGCGGGGCCGGGGCGGTCATCATCGGTGGCCTGTATTGGAAGGGAGGCACCACGCGCGGGGCGTGGTCGGCCATGATTACCGGCTCGACCTTGGCCGTCTCCTTCGTAGTGCTCCGTCAATTCGGTGCGGATTTCTTCCTCGGCATCGAGTCATGGCCGGAGCAACTCGCCTTCCTCCAGCGTATGCTCGCCAAGCTCGCGACGCTCAACGGGCAGTGGCTCTCGTTTATCTCGATGATGTGCGCCTACTCGATGTACATCCTCGTCTCGCTACTCGACAGGCAGCCCGCCTTCAATATGGATCGCATGCTCCATCGCGGCGCGTATGCGGTTCAGGATGACCTTGCCGTTGGCTCACGCCGGCCCGTGCGCGGCCTCCAAGCCATCGTCGGCATGGGCGAGGAATTCACGCGCGGGGACAAAGTCATCTATCTGGCGACGGTGGGATGGACTGTGCTGTGGTCGGGCACCTTCATCATCGGCACGGCGGCCAACCTGCTATTTGATATCGACACCGATACCTGGGCGGCTTTCTGGCGCGGCTACCTTTGGATGAACCTGATCCTCGGAGGCATCGCCACCGTCTGGCTCACCGTCGGCGGCGTCATCGACGCCAAAGTCCTCTTCCATCGCCTGAAAACCATCCCCCGCAATGACGCAGATGACGGCATGGTTGTCGATCATCACATCCGCGGCGAGTGATCGGCGCTCCGGAAAACGCCTACCTCAAGAAACCCACCCCCGAGTTCTTCTGCGGCAAGGTTTCCTTGAGCACTTTCTCAGCACGCTTCTGCCGATAGGCGACGAGTTTGTCGCGGAGGTCGGGACGAGTGTTCGCCAGGATGGCGATGGCGAGCAGCGCCGAATTCGCCGCCCCCGCCTTTCCTATGGCCAGCGTCCCCACCGGGATGCCCGACGGCATCTGCACCATCGACAATAGTGAGTCGAGGCCCTTCAGCGAGGCGCTCTCGATGGGCACGCCGAGTACGGGCCGGATCGTCTGTGCCGCGATGACACCCGCCAAGTGTGCCGCGCCGCCCGCGCCGGCGATGAATACCTCACAGCCGTGCGCCTCCGCCGATGCCACGTACTCCGCCAGCTCCGCCGGCGTCCGGTGCGCGGACAGGACGCGGCACTCGTGGGGAACGTCGAAATCGGCGAGGGCCGTCGCGGCCCCCTCCATGGTGTCCCAGTCGGACTTGCTGCCCATGATCACCGCCACCAGCAGTTCGGCATCAGCGCTCATCACACAATCACCTCGATGTTGTTCTTCGGCCTCGAGCACGCCCCCTCGAAAGCGAGGCCAAGATAGCAACGCGTCCGGCCTCAGTCAAGATGCCGGAACGTATCCCGGCCTACGACGCGAGTTCCCGCGCCGCCTCGAGGATGGCCAGGATCTTCTCCTCGTCGGCCAGCCTATTCATATAGAAACTGATCCTTGTCGGCTCACACGCCGCCAATCGCCGGTACATCGATTGGAGCTGGGCTGGCGCAAGATCCCGGATGTGCCACGATTGAATACGCGCCGTGAACGGCACAGGACAACGCGCACGGAGCAACTCCGCCGTGAGGTACTGATCGGCGGAGGGATCGTACTCGGCTATGTTCAGGTCGGCAAGGAAGGGCAAGTGCTCCTCTCGCAGCAGCTCGCTGTGCAGTCGTCTGTCGGTGGCCTCAAGCGCGGTGTAGAACCGCTCCCAATAGGGCATGACAAACTCCTGGAACGGCGCGGGCGGCAAGATGCCCGCGAAGTCATCGGGAATGCCCACGGGGCCGGGAGATAGGGGATGGCCGAGACGCTCTGAGATCGCGCGGCAGTATTCGAGCGCGCTCTCCGTGCAGAACGAGAGCAGGCGGTGGGCACGGGTAGGGTCCTCGTAGGGCAGTAGGAAGAAGTCCTGCCCCATCAGCAGTGCGGCGGTTGTCATGGGACCTTCATACGTGTGCCCAATCGACCTGCGGGCCTCGGGGCGCCGAGCGAGCAGCGCATCGAGCGCCCTCAACCGCTCCGGCACGACGCCGGACGTGAGGTAGTCGGCCGGAGCTCGCAACTCGTCAATATCTTCGGGAGTGCGGATGATGGGAACCACGTTCGGCTCCGAGCCGGCCGCGAATACCACGGGTGCGCCCAAGGCCGACACGTGGCAATAGGAGAATCCCGCCAGCCTCGGCTGCGGAGGTTTGACGCCCAGCCTCGCGGCTACCTCGGGGATGCGATCGCAACACCGGCAGATGGCATCCACATCGCGGTGCAGCGCGTCGAGGGGGACGCCGCCCACCTCCGCAATGAGCGAATCGGACATCCCAAATACAAACGGCTGAACACGTTGCATGGCCGGCGTCTCTCCTAGCGTGAGTCGGACACCTCCACCGCATTGTAGCTGAATCGTGGTGTCGCGGAACAATGCCCGTCTTGATTGCACGGAAATGCCCATGCGATTATCTACTCCGTAGTGGCTGCGGCAAGTAGGGGCAACGATTCTGGGAGAGAGTTATGACTTTTCTGAAGCTATTAGTGGTTTTCTCGATGGTTCTTGCCATTCTGAGTCTACTGCCGCGAAATTTTGCGTGGGGCGAAGCATCGGGCCGGGTCGCCGCGCAGTTCCCCGGCAGGGCGCTCGTGAGCGGTAAGGACATCCCTGTCGGCACGCCCGATGGCCGAGGCCCCTTGGCTGCGCATGCCATTACGGCTGAGCCCCTCGGCTTTGCATCGATATTTGGCGCCGAACGTCCGGACCTCCTTCTGAGTACCACCAAGTTTGGCCAAGATGTGGGACTTTTCCTCCATCCGTGGCTGGCCGACACCGACGATGGTGCACCTGTGTTCGGCACCCGCATCGCCATCGCGTATCCTTTTGAGGGCCCCTACCCCCCGCCGGGGGCCATTTGTCAGACGGCCGATGGGAAGGTTCACGGAATCTGGCTCAACGGCGCGCAACTCGTTTGCACGGTTCTTGATATCGAGGGTCGGGCATTCAAGGAAACGGGCCGGATCGACCTGCCGGACCTGCCTGGCGGCCCCGGCAATGTCGGGCTCCTCCCCAATCCCGATGGGAGTGTCGAGATCCTACTTCAGATTGGCGACGGCGTGCCGTATAAGCCCACGGACTTCGGCGGGCGAGCCCCGGAATACAGGCCATACGATGGCGCGGGCGTATGGCGCGGCGGATTCCCCTATGTCTTCCTCTACGCGGTGACGCTGCCGGCGGCCTTTGTCGGGCCCGCGGCCAACGCCCGCCAAATCTCGCCCACGGATCATGAAGTCCAGATGTCGTACAGCCACATCACGTCCGTCAACCTTGGCTCGGGACGCGAGCGGGATGTGTTGTGCGGATCATGGTATGGGGGGCTCTACTACTACCGCAACCGCGCCGCGACGGGCCTGGAGCTTGCCCCTCGCCGCCACATCGTCGATGCCTACGGCAACGCACACCGTCACCCGGTTATTCATCCCGGGCCGACTGCATACCCGCAGCGCGATACGGGCTATTCGGACCTCATCGCCGCGGGCGAAGGCGGGCTCTACTACTATCGCTTTTCGGGCGCGTTTACCGGAGAGGACAAGCCGATTTACGATGATCCCGTGCCGGTTCTGGAAGAAAAAGCCGATCTTTACGCAGGTACGCTGCCGGTACCCAATGTTGTGGATTGGGACGGCGACGGCGTTATGGATATCGTCTCTGGAAACTCCGAGGGCCGCGTGCTCTTCTTCCGCAATATAGGGAGCAATGCGGCCCCGGCCTTTGCGCCTGGGGCGCCCATCGAGGCGGGCGGGCGGCCCATAGACATCCAGCCTGGCTACCGGGACGATATTCAAGGCCCCGGCGAGGCGAGATGGGGATACGCCTGCCCGGCCGTAGCCGACTGGAACGGCGACGGACTCCCGGACATTCTGATGAGTGACAGCACCGCGCGCCACACCATCTACCTGAACCGCGGCGCCCCTCAGGCGCCGGCACTTGAGGCGGGAAGTCCCCTCTATCTTGATGGACTTGACCTCCACGGCACCTGGCGTGTGAAACCGGCCGTCGCTAAGTTGGGCGAGCAGATGGCCTACGTTGCCCTTGATGACGACGACGAATTTCACCTCTATTGGCGTCTTGACGACTATAACTTGTCGGATGGCAGCAAGTTACGGCTCGACGACGGGGCCGTTATCAAGGCCAATTCCTTGTCTGCCGGCGGTACCGGACGCCTCAAGCTGAATCTGGCGGATTGGGATCGGGACGGCTTGGTCGACATGATTGTCGGCACCCCGCGCCACGGGTCGGTACCGAATCCCGAGACGGGCTTGCCACAGTCTCTCGGGCTCCCGGGCTCTGCCGTCCTATTTCTACGCAATGTGGGCAGCAATACCGCGCCTGTCTTCAAGTTCCCGGAAATTATGACTTTCCGCGGCGAACCCATCTTTCTCGGCCAGCATGCGTGCGGCCCGACCGTCGCCGACTTCGGCGATCCAAACGGCCCCGACATGCTTGTGGGAGAAGAAGGAGGGCGCATCATCTACTACAAGCGGGAAGACCTCTCTCATACAAGGGCGAAGGAGTGATAGCTGAACGAGGAGTCCATGGCCCCACTTCGCCGCACGGCAAGAGGTTGTGTTTTAATCATAATAAACCGTTTTTTGCCGTATTCATTCTTGCTGATGGCGTGATAATCAGGAGGGGCGTGGGGGCCTATGGCCTCAATGTCGGCATGGCCCCTCCGAATAAGACTCTAATTCTGAGCTAACTGAGATAATTGTGTTGGCGGCTTGGACAGAAACGCGGTCTTACGGCCTGCGCAGGTTGGTGAATGAAGGGATTGCCCCTGTCCCGCGCCCGCGAAGCTCTGCTAAATAACTGTTGCACAATGCCTTAACAGTGGTTATGGCCCGTTGTTTCCGTATGAACCGGTGCTGATAGGCCGGGAAGTCACTGCGTATCCGGTGTGTCAGGGACGGATTTCCCACCGCGCCGGCGTTTCCGTCCCGTTGACTTATCCTTGCCAAAAACTTATAATACGCGTACCAAGAACTAACTTTGTCAACAGACCGCTCGGTATTCTTCATGAAGAGTGGTAAGGACTTGAGTAGCATGTTTGGCCCTCGCCTGAAAGGCGGTTCTGCAGTTTCCCTATCGTTCGTGTCTCACACCAGGGGGCGTTTTCTCCTCGGACATAGCCTTCGAACGTGTTGCAGCGGCTAGCGCTACGAGACTCCTCACCATCTCTGCCCTGAAGAGCCCGGGCTCAGAAGACAACCCGTGCAGGGTGGAGGCAATTGAATGGATCCACTGATTTTGGTGTGGATCGCAGTCGGCATCGTAGCAGGGGGCATCCTGGCCTTCGTTGCGGCGCGCCTGATGGGCACCAGTCTGACTGGCAGGGCTCGTCGTGAGGCCGCTCAGATCATCTCCGACGCCGAACGCGAAGCCGCCTCGACTATCAAAGAAGCCAAGACAGGCATCAAAGAGCAGCAGATCGAACTCCGCGCTCAGTTCGAGAACGAGGCCCGGGAGCAGCGCAAAGAACTCGTCGCCCTTGAAAAGCGGATTCTGGCCAAGGAGGAAGGTGTCGAGAAGCGTCTCGATTCGTTGGAACGCAAGGGCAACGAATTGAGCGCCAAGGAGCGGGAGCTTGCGGCCCACGAAAACGGCCTGCGCAGGCAGAAGGACGAAGTGGCGGCGCTCGTCAACGAGCAGATGCGCAAACTGGAAGACATCTCCGGTATGAGCGCCAGTGACGCCCGAAAGGCCATTTTCGACCAACTCGAGACGGAAGTCCGCCGCGACAGCGCGGTCCGGCTGAAGCGTATCGAGGAGGAGCTTGTCGAAAACGCCCAGAAGAAGGGCAAATGGATTATCACGCAGGCCATCGAGCGTTGCGCCGCGGACCACGTCGCGGAAAGCACGGTATCGGTGGTCCACCTTCCCAACGACGAGATGAAAGGCCGGATCATCGGCCGGGAAGGCCGTAACATCCGCGCTCTTGAGAGCGCCACGGGCATCAACATCATCATTGACGACACGCCCGAGGCCGTCATTTTGTCCGGGTTCGACCCCGTCAGGCGTGAGGTCGCGCGGGTTGCGTTGGAGAAGCTCATCACAGACGGCCGGATCCACCCCGCCCGAATCGAGGAAGTCGTTGAGAAAGAAACGCAGAATATGGCCCAAACCATCAAGGAAATGGGCGAGCAGGCTTGCCTCGAGGCGGATGTCCACGGACTCCACCCCGAGATTGTCAAGCTTCTGGGGCGACTGCACTACCGTACCTCCTATGGCCAGAATGTCTTGCGGCATGCCATCGAGGTGTGCCACCTATCCGGTATCATGGCCGCGGAACTGGGCGAGAACATCCAGATCGCCAAGCGCGCCGGTCTGATCCACGACATCGGTAAGGCGATTAATCACGAGGTGGAGGGTTCGCACGCTATTATCGGCCATGATCTGGCCAAGCGCTACGGCGAGAATGAAGTCATTGTCAAGTCGATCGGCGCCCACCACGGCGAGATCGATCAGGACAGCATCATCGCTGTGCTTGTCCAGGCCGCCGACGCTTTGTCGGCCGCGCGGCCCGGCGCCCGGCGTGAGACTGTCGAGACGTATATCAAGCGACTCGAACAACTTGAGCGCATCGCGGACGAATTCGACGGCGTGGAGAAATCCTACGCCATTCAGGCAGGACGTGAAATTCGGGTCGTTGTCTATCCCGAGAAAGTGGATGACGCCATGGCCATGCAGTTGGCCCGCAATGTGGCTCGCAAGGTTGAGAGCGAGCTTGTGTATCCGGGCCAGATCAAGGTTACCGTCGTTCGGGAAACTCGAGCCGTTGAGACTGCCAAGTAACGCGCCCCAACTCATGTGCAGCCGGGGGAGCGCCCGGGTGCCTCACGCCTGTGCGCCGGCGTCGCTCTTTCCGGGCGCTCTGCTGAGACTCCGGGATGGAGGGGGTAGGTCTGCTTGGCGTCGGGAAGACACGGGACTCGGCGCTCGTGTTCCAAGGGTGGTCGCCCTATGAATGTATTGGTCGTGGGCGATGTCGTCGGTAGGCCGGGGCGGCGCGCTCTTCTCCGGTGGCTTCCCGGACTCTGCAACGATTATCTGATTGACTTGGTCGTGGTGAATGGGGAGAATGCCGCAGGAGGACTGGGCGCCACGCCGGCCGTGTTAGACGAGGTGTTTGAGGCGGGTGCGCACGCCGTTACTCTGGGGAACCATACGTGGCGGAAGAAGGAACTCGCGTCCGCGCTCGACTCCCTGTCCAATGTTGTTCGACCCGCGAACTACCCGGACGGCGTTCCGGGGACGGGCGCCATTCGGGTCACTTTGGCGGACGGCCGGAGGGCCGGCATCGTGAGTTTGTTGGGACGGGTTTTCCTGTCGCCTAACCGATGTCCGTTTGAGGTCGGGCGCGCGGAGGTTGCCCGGCTCAGGGAGACCACGCCCGTTGTCATCGTCGATATGCATGCCGAGGCCACCGCTGAAAAGGTCGCGATGGGTTGGTTTCTGGATGGAGCCTGTACGGCCGTAGTCGGTACTCATACGCACGTTCAGACAGCGGATGAACGCCTTCTGCCGAAGGGCACGGCTTATATCACTGATGTCGGTATGTGCGGGCCCCGCAATTCGATCATTGGCATGGAGCGCGAGCGGGTGATTAACCGGTTCCTTACCGGCATGCCCGTCGAGTTTCAGGTGGCCCGTGGCCCCACGGTATTCAACGCGGTCCTTATCCAAGCGGACGATGATTCGGGGCGCGCGCTCGCGATTGAGCGCATTGTGCGTACGCAAGACGAGTGACCTCGGGCGATATGAGAGGAGCTGCCCGTCCCACGGCGGGTTTATGCCGCCGCGGCCTTACGCCGCGCCGGTGCGGATGATATAGGATTCATGTACTTCAAGCGCATCGAACTTGCAGGCTTCAAGTCTTTCGCGGATCGCACGGTGCTCCGGCTTGAGCCCGGCATCACGGGTGTGGTGGGGCCCAACGGCTGCGGGAAGAGCAACGTCCTGGACGCTATTCGTTGGGCTTTGGGCGAACAGAGCGCTAAGACGTTGCGCGGCAACCAGATGCAGGACGTCATATTCAATGGGAGCGATAACCGACATCCCCAAGGGATGGCCGAGATATCGCTGACGTTCGATAACGCCGATTCCAAGCTCCCCGTGGATTTTGCTGAGGTCCAGGTGACGCGGCGCTTGTACCGCTCCGGCGAAAGCGAATACCTCATCAACAAGACGCCATGCCG
Source organism: Candidatus Hydrogenedentota bacterium (assembly GCA_963674865.2). Lineage (GTDB taxonomy): Bacteria > Hydrogenedentota > Hydrogenedentia > Hydrogenedentales > SLHB01. Next base: position 231,314 of record CAXXYE010000006.1, on the reverse strand, counting down.
GCTCCGCGACGTCCAGGAGCTTTTCATGGATACCGGCATCGGCACCAACGCTTACTCCCTCATCGGCCAAGGCAAGATTGATCTGATCCTCAGTTCCCGGCCGGAGGACCGCCGCTTCCTCTTTGAGGAAGCCGCGGGCATCATCAAGTATAAGTCGCGCAAGCGCATCGCGATACGAAAGCTCGACGCCGCAGAGCAGAACCTGCTCCGGCTTCGCGATATCATCGCCGAGGTCCAGCGCCAGATGCGTTCCCTCAAGCGTCAGGTCAACGCAGCGATCCGCTATCGGGAGTTCACGGATGAACTTCGCGAACTCGAAATACGCGCTGCTTGGCTTCGGTTCACGCGATTCGCCGAAGGCGTCACCGGACTCCGCGAGAAGTTTGCGGTCGCTCAGAACGCTTACGAGAAGGCCACTGCGGAGACCTCGCAACTCGAAGCGCGGCACGAGGAACTCGGACTGAGTCGCCTGGAGGCGGATCGCCTCCTGCTTGCACGGCGCGAGAGTGTTCACGAACTCGACGGGGAGATGGAGCAGGCCGAGCGGCAGATCGAACTTCTTCGCCAACAGATCCGGTTCTCCAAGGAGCAGCAGGAGCGTGCCGCCGCCGAGGGCAAGGAGCTTCTTGAACGGGCGGAGGCCACTGCCGCTCACGTTGCAGAAGTCGAAAGCGAGATTGAGCACACCCGGCACGAGGTGGATGCCGCGCAAGGCGCATTCGAGGCCAAGCAGCAGGAGCATGACAAGGCTACCGAGGGCGTGGCCACGGCCGACGCCCACCTCGAGGCGATGCGGTCGCGGGCGGTCGAGACTATGAACGACCGCGCGAAGGCCCAAACCGAGCTCGAAACACTCGCCGTGAGCATCAGCAATATCGAGAGCCAACTACAGGCTCTCGCTGAACGTACCGAAGGCGAGAACCAGCGGCGGGAGGCGTTGACGGCTACGCTTAACGAGGCGGAATCGGCCCAGGCGGAGACACAGCGCGAACTCCAGCAGCTCGAGGCGGAGCGCCACGAGGTCGCCGCCGCGCACGGCGCCAAACTCGACGAGCGCGCCCAGTTCACGGATGAGCGTCAAGCGCTCCGCGAGAACAAGAGCAGCGTCGAAGCCAGGCTGCGTTCGCTCCGCGAGCTCCGCGATGCCTACGAGGGCTTCGCTACGGGCGTTCGGGCCGTCATGCGTGCAAAGAAGGAACAGCTTGCCAACGTCCGGGGCATTATCGGCCCCGTGGGCGACCTGATCACCACGGAACGCCAATACGAGCGGGCCATCGAGGCGGCCCTGGCCGGGAACATCAACAATATCATCGTTGAAGATGCCGGCGCGGCCAAGGCGGCCATCGCCTTTCTCAAGGCCGAAGCCGCGGGGCGCGTCACGTTTCTTCCTCTGGATATGATCCGCGTTCCCGGCGGCGAATCGAACAGCGCCCTTGACGGCGAACCGGGAGTGATCGGCCCGGCCATCGAACATCTGAAGTATGACGAGCAGATCCGGCCGGCGGTCGAGTACCTGTTCCGAAACACGCTCCTCGTTGAAAACCTTGACGAGGCCACCCGCATCGCCCGAAGCGCGCGCTCATTCCCCAGGCTTGTGACGCTGGACGGCGAGGTCGTCAGTCCGGCGGGCGCGGTTACAGGCGGCCGCACGAAACATGAGAGCCGCGGTCTTCTGGGCCGGCGCGCCGAGATCGATGAACTGCAAGATAAGGCGGAGAACGCCGAACGTGAGCTGGCCCGTCTGTCTGAGCAGATTGGCGTGGCAGAGGCGGAGATCGGCAGCATGGCCGAGCGGTTGGCCAAGCTCCAGGAAGATGAGGTGGGCCGGCGCCGGCAGTTGAACGAACTCGATCTTGCCCTTGCGCGTCATCGCACCGAACTGGACAGCCTCGCTCAATCCGCCCAACATATCGATACTCAGCGCGATGCGCTTAGCGAGCGGCGCGATGCGCTCGAAGGCCATCGGCAGGAAAAAGCTGCCCTTGCGGACACGATGGAGAGTGATGGCGAAGCCGTTCGGCAGGCGGTTTCCGAGGCCCAGACGGCCGCGTCCAGTGCCCGGCAGCAACTCTCGGCCAGCGCGGCGGGGCTTGCCGACGTGCGTATCCAGGTGGTGAGTCTCAAGCAGCGCCTTGAAGAGGCCGAGCGCAACAAAGAGCGCGAGAAGCGCGAGCGTGAGGATATTCTCCGTGAAGCGCAACGCCGCACCGAGGCCATTGGCCAGCTCGAGAAGAATCAGGCCGACCTGGAGCGCGAGGTCGCCCTGAACGTTGAGCGCACCAAGGCGTTGGCCGAGTCGCGTGACGAAGCGCAGAAAGAGGTTGTCGAGGCCGAAAACCAGCGCCAGAAGTTGCTCGAAGAGTCCGATGTTATCGAGAAGAAGCTGCGTGAGTTGCGGGAAGAGTCCCGCCAGACGCAGTCCCAGGTCCATCAGCTTGAACTCGAACTTCGTCATAACGAGGATCAAATCGAGTTCTGTCAGACGCGCATCCGAGACGAATACAGCCTTGCCCTTTCCTCCCTGACGGAGGAGCAGGTGGGTGCCGACGAGCTGGATGAAGATGCCCGCGATGAGCGCATTGCGGATATTCGCGTCCGCCTTCAGCGCATGGGCCAAGTCAATCTCATGGCCATCGAGGAGTTCGAGGCTCTTGAGAAGCGCAACGACTTTCTTGTTGCTCAAGACGCGGATCTTGCCGAGGCACGCGAGGCCCTTCTCGATGTGATTATGCGCATCGACAACAGGATTCGCGATATGTTCATGGAAACGTTCACGAAAGTGGGCGACTACTTCCGTGAGTACTTCCGTCGTCTTTTCAACGGAGGCCAGGCTCGGATCTACCTGCTCGATCCCGATGATCCCCTTGAGAGCGGCATCGAGATCGAGGCGCGTCCGCCCGGGAAGCGGCCGCAGGCCATCTCGCTCTTGTCCGGCGGAGAAAGCGCCCTCACCGCCATCAGCCTCCTGTTCAGCATTCTACGGGCCAAGCCCAGCCCCTTCTGTGTCCTCGACGAGGTCGATGCCCCTCTGGACGACGCCAATATCGGACGCTTTCTCGACCTCCTGCAAGAATTCACCGCGCAGAGCCAATTCGTCGTTATCACCCATAGCAAGGAGACTATGGCGCGCGCCAATGCGCTCTACGGCGTCACCATGCAAGAACGAGGTGTGTCGCAACTCGTGTCGGTGCGATTTGAGGGTGAGTACGACGCCGATTCCGCGGCATGAACGTCCTGCATCTTTTCAGCAACTCCCGATGGACCGGCCCGGCCGAGCCCGCTCTGAATCTCTGCCTGAGCTTACGGCGCCGCGGCATTTCCGCTGACTTTGCCTGCTCACCCGGCCCAGCGGGGGCCGTCAACAAGATCGTCGAGACCGCGCGGGATCGTGATATTGAGCCGATCTTGAAATTCGGCCTGAGCAAGCATAAACACCCTATCAGGAATCTCTTGGATAGCCGCGCCCTTGGGAGGTTCCTTCAAGCGCATCCCTACGATATCATCCACTGCCATCTCGACAACGATCATCGGATTGCAGCCGGCCCTGCTGGAAAGTTGGGCGTCCGGCTGGTTCGCTCAAGCTATGAGGGTGGCGGCCTGCCCGTCCGGAAGGAGGCCGGGGGGCTTCTGGCTCGCACGGACTTCCTCATCGAGCCGTCCGAACAGGCGCGGCAGCACGACCTCGACGCTTTCGGCTTTCCCGCCGAGCGTACGCGCGTTGTGCCGGGCGCCGTCGATGTTGAACGCTTCGACCCGGCGCGTGAAGTCCCCGACGGACGCCGCTGGCTCGGCATCCCGCATGACGCATTTGTGGTCGGCATCGTTGCGCGCATGCAGAGACACCGGCACTACCGTGTTCTCTTCGAGGCCATGCGCGCACTTGTAGAGCGTGTGCACGAGGCCCACCTCATCGTCGTGGGCCGCGGAACACGGCAGGAGGAGGTCGGCAAGCAGCCAGTGAAAGAGCTTGGCCTGGAACGCAACGTGCACTTCCCGGGCTATGTGGACGGGGAGAACTATGTCGGGATGCTGAGGGCCTTCGACGTGAAGGTGTTTCTGGTTCCAGGCAGCGACGGTACCTGCCGGGCAGTTCGCGAAGTCATGGCCATGGCGCGTCCGGTGGTCGTTGCGGAACGCGGAATGCTTCCCGAGATTGTGGATGACGGCGAAACCGGCTTCGTGTTCGATGGCTCCCCGGACGCCCTGACGGCCCGGCTTGCCTCCCTCGCTGAGAACCGCGCCTTGCGCCGGGCCATGGGCCGCGCCGCGCGGGAGAAGGCCATCCGGCTGTTTTCGCTCGAGGTCCAAGCCGAGGGTGTTCATGAAGTGTACGAAGCATTGATGTAACGCCCTTGAAGGGCGTGCGTATAGTCCCGTAGCGTGGCGAGGCGATCCTTAGCGAGTTTGACGCGTGATCAAGAATATCCTCTTCAAATGGGCAACGCGCCTTTTCCTTCCGCACTTGGCCAGGCATATGGAGCAAGAGGGCACTTTCGATCTCGACAAGTGTGCCGAAGACTATATCCATATCGAGGACTGCGGCTCGGACAAGACGATCTTCTGCTTCTCAGGTATGGCCGTGCTTTTCGCCGGCATGCCGCAGTTCGAGTTCCGTCGCATCCTGAAGCGCCATCACAAGGATTTCAACCTTGTCTTCTTCCGCGACACGCGCCGGATGGGATATTACGTAGCGCCCGACGGCTCAGGCAATGGCCTGGCCTTCTACGAGAATAAGGTGCGCGAGGTTTCGCGGCGATTGGGATCCATATATAACGTGGCCGTGGGAGCGTCCGGCGGCGGCACGATGGCCATGTACATCGGCGCGAGACTCGGATTCGATCATGTCGTTGCCTTTAGTCCCGCCTTGAATCCGGGCCTCTACACTTCGCACGCCAGCCTTCTACACTCGCTATTCGACGTGAAGAGTCTTGTTTCGCAGCCCCGGGCCTATATCGAGTCCATTCTCGTCACCGTCGCCGGGGGATACATTGTCCGTAAGATCCGGCGGAAGGCAGGGCCATTTCCGACGGTTGAAGGGGTCTATCGAAGCATTTCCGGCAAGCCTCCCCGTGTTTCCGTCTTCTACGGGGGACACTGCTGGATCGATGGGCGCCAAGCCGGACTCGTGAGCGATATGCCTGATGTCCGGCTGATTCCTCTCGACACAGGCCACCACAACTGCCCCGCTTATCTTAAGAAGCGCAGGGAATTGGGCACCACCATTGCCCGGGAGATTCGCGAGGCCCTTGACGCGGCAGGGACTCCCGGCGGCCAGCCCGCCCCGTGACTTCGCCGTGCGCTCCCTTCTACGGCAGCAACTCGACGCGCTCAATCACCACGGCCACGTCTTCGGCATCGCAGGGATCGAACCGAAGAGTCGAGATTCTTCCGCGCCACCGGGCGTTCCCGGAGAGTGGAACGTGGTACGTGTGCAATTCTCCGTTCGCCTTCACGGGGAAGCGGACGCTTGTGGCCTCGGAGATGGCTGCCCCACCTGAAGCCCAGAACATCTGGGCCGAGCATTCGGTGACGTCGCCATTCAATCGCATGTTGACCTCCAAGCTGGTGACGGCCTTCGCGTCCACTCCGCCCGCATCCACCACGAGCGCCGGATCCCGGCTCACTGTTCTCAGTCGAAGCGCCCCGCCCTCGCAGCGAACATCGGCCACGTTCATCATGGCCCTCCAGCCGCCGGCGCCGTCTTCGAAATTCCACAAGGTGATGGATTCGCGCTTCGGAAAGTCATATGGCCCCAAATCCATATCGCGGGGCCCCAGGTTCATGGGCCAGGCCGCGGGAGGCTCCGATGCGAACACCTGCCGAATCGCTTCGTACATCTCGAAGCCGAACTCGGTACAGGGCTCGATGTAGCTGCCCTCGCCCCATTCATTCAGCGGCCCCAAGACGACGAGGGGTAGGCTGTGCTCCTCACAATAGGCTTTGGCGTCGTGCAGGAGCCCCTCGAAAAGCGCGGGGGTACGGCCTTCGATGACGAGTCCTTTGTTGCCGTGCCATGGCCTGTCGTCCCACCCGGTGTCCACCAGCGGGAAATAGGTTACCGGCGCCGCGGCCTCGCGATGCGCCTCCCACGCGGCCGGGCTGGTGCGAGCAACGTCCTCGTAGCGCGCCCGCTTTGATGCTTGCGTCATGTCCTGAGCGCGGCCCCATTCATGGTAGGTGGTCAGGCCGGCGTAGCCTTCCGCGTGCAGCATGCGGACATTGGCAGGCGACATGTCATAGCCCATCGCCACGAACGTGATGCCCTCGTGGCCCGCCTCGCGGGCCGCCGCCTGCGATTCCTCCAACAGTGTCTGAACCGCTTCGCTCCCGCCCACGTCATTGCGCACATTGCGCGGATTCCAGATGAATACCGCCGGCCTCCCGTCGATCTTGTAGTAGGTGTCGAGGTTGAAGTAGTGGTCGATCCACTCCTTCGTCACATTTCGCCAATCTTCGGCGGAGTGTGTGCCCGGCGGGTTGTGATTTGCCCACATGATGGCCACGTCGAGTTGGTCGCGATAGCGCGCCTGCCGATACGCCTCGAACCAATGCGTCAGGTGTTGTGCGCCTCGAGTCCAGTACCAGTCAACGAGAAAGCATGAGATCCCGTTTTCGACGGCCCATTTGATCTGCCAATCCACGCATGCCGTGTCGGCCTCATCGTAGTATCCGAGCAGCGGCTTTCGCACGGGGGCCACGCGGCGAATGCAGTCCCATTTTGCGCTCGAGTCCCAGCCCGGGAAGTAGTACGCGCACACGTCAACGGCCGTTCTCACGGCGTGCGGCTCCGGCACATACGTTGCGGCAGGGACGGGCGCTGCGTCCAGGAAGTGGAGCGTGGCCTTCATTGGCGCTGGTGCCCCTTTGCCGCTGAAGTCCAGCGATGCTTCATAGTATCCAGCCTGATCCGCTTGCACCTCCCAGATGAAGGCAGCGACCTCGCCATGGGTGAGGCTGTCGAGTGAGATCTTCTCCGGCGGCTGGAGGAGACGCAACCCCTCGGGCAGGCGCAGATGAACGCCGCGCAATCCGCCCGGCTTGCCGCCGCGATTTGTGAGTTGAACCAGTACGTGCTCGGGTCGCCCCGCTCGGTTCACTCCGTCCTCGAAGCCGAAATAGGACACATCAAGGTCGGCCGGGCCGGATGGCTCCGCTGCGATGGCAACCGATTCCAGGCGAACACCGGCACCTGGCGGTAGCCGGAGGCCGAATGCGACGATGGAATCGCGCCAGCTTGGGATGCCCGCGAGGAGAACGTCGTAAGTATGGGATTCGCCGTCGCCGCGGATAGTGAAGTCCTCGGACTGCACGCCGCGTTCGTCTTCACAAGCCCACAACACGCTGGCCACACCTGGCGCGTCGGATCGCAGTTGCACGGTAATCCAGTCCTTATCCGCCACGCTGAGCCGGCATGGCGGCGCAAGGAACTCAGGCGCCCCGGGGCATACCCGCCAGGCCGATGCGTCCTCATCGAGCTCCCAACGGAAGGTATCCGTCTGCGGCGTACCTCCGCCCCATGCCGCAACGCGGATCCAGTCGATGGTGAAGTCTGCGTCGTCGTACAAATCCAAGCGGAGTTGCCGGATCACGCCCTCCGTGTGCCAGAACGGGAAGACGGCTATCTCCTGCCAGCCGTCCGCTGGAATGGAGAAGCGCGTCTTCTTCTCTTGCGTGAGCCCGCCGTATTTGCCCTCGAGTTCCCCCGTCCAGAATAGCTCCGCGACGCCCGGCCGGCTCGCCTTGATGCGAAGGAGTACATACTGCCACGGCGTCGCCTCGAGTTCGATCCCTCGGCACAGGAAGAAGGGATCAGCGTCAGCGGCAGTGGCGCACAGTGTGCCGTATTCGATTCGCACATCCGCGAGGTCGCCATTCGGCACCCAAGCCGCTGCGTCCTTTCCCGCTTCGAACTCCCACATGGGCAGGCACACCGCACCCGAGGCCGGGAGCATCAGGAACGCGGCGATCAAGGCCGCTCTTATATGGTGTCTGAGCATCGCACGCCAGTGAGTAGTCTGCTTTCCCGAAGTCATCCTACACGATGGCGGGAAATGCTTAAAGCGCCTTGTCTAGCCCAGTTCCCTGGATGCCTACATGTGACGGAGCCTGTCTATAGCGCCGGCGCCGATTTGAATGCGGGATCGCCCTTCCGCACAATGCCCGCGCATGGGCAGCGTGAAACACCAATGCGAGGAGGGCGGATACGTGTTTCGTAGGTTTCTTGTTGCTGCATTGATTATCGCGGTAGGCGCGGCGGCCGCGGCGCCGGCACCCTCCTACGGCTGGCAACTGCACCACGCGGATTGGGGGCGAATCGAGCGAACAATCCAGCGGGCCTGTGACTACGGCGTCACCGAAATCCGCCTCTCTCACAACATCATCCGCGCCATTGATCAGATCAATGACGATCCGGCCGTCGAGCGCATCGTCAGAGACACGTGCCGCTTGGCGCATGAACACGACATGAAAGTGTACGTCTGGGCGAAGGAACTGAACATTGGCGACGGATACAACGATGTGTGTCTCGATCCGGACGGTGGCGGCAAAGGCATGTGGGATGCGCGCCGCGCCGCTTACGAGGCCGCCTTCGCGCGCGTCCCAGATTTGGACGGAATCACGCTGCAGTTCGGCAGTTGCCCGACGGAGGTCTGGCATGTGCGGAATGATGCGTGCGATTTCAACGAGAACACGCCGAATGATGAACGCGTGGCCATGACTATCCGCATCGTGAAGGAAGTGTGCGATGCGAATGGCGTCGCCATGGACGTGCGCACCTTCAATCACAGTCCGGATCAACTCGAATGGATACGAAAGGCTATTGCTTCCGTGCCCGGCGTTCGTGCCATGATCAAGGAGGTGCCTCAGGATTGGCAGCCTTACTATCCCGTGAATCCGGCCATCGGCCGCGTCGGCCCCAACAGCAGCACTATCGAAATCGATCTCGCCGCCGAGTACCAGGGCCGGAGCCACATTCTCTACTGCATGACCGATTACCTCGCGTGGCGTATGAAAGCTCTGCGTGCACGAGGTATGGCCGGCGTGGTCGTGCGCGTTGCGTGCAGTGCCGACACCGTGCTGGATACGCCCAACGAGGTCAACCTGTATGCTATGCAGCGGCTTCTCGAAGGCCCCGACGTGTCCGCGGACGCCATCTGGCGCGATTGGATTCAGAAGCGCTACGGTTTGGCGCCGGATACGGAAGCATCCAGGCGCCTCATTGCCGCCTTGCGGCGCAGTTATCCTATTGGCAGGAAGATGTACTACATCCTCGGCCACTGGGCGCTTGAGAAGAGCAGCGATATACCGGAGGAGTTGCGCGCCCGGTGTCTCGATGCGAAGAACCTGCCCCAGTGGGAACCGGCCTTTACGGCGAGTTACGAGGCTCTCCTCAAGCCCTCTGACGCGATGCTCTCCCGCATCTGGCATGAGAAAGGGGAGGCTGTCGCCTTGGCCGCGCAGTCGCTTGACGACCTTGAGGCCGCAGCGGACGCCCTGAGTCCGGAGGATTACGAAGGCCTCTCCAAACGCATGCGACTCCAGCACAAGTGCACACGCGTCTGGCGCTACGTTGCGGACGTGGTGTGCCGTTGGCTGCGCTACCGCGAAGACAAAGGAGAAGAGGATGGGCGCATTATCGAGAACGACCTGCGCGCTCTCGAAGACCTCGCGGGAGAGATGGAACCTACCGCGCCTATCGCCAATCCTCAGCGGATTCGCGCTTTCGTGGCCGATGTGCGTGCAAAGTTCCCGCCGTGCGACAATCCGCTGGCCTTCGAGCCCGTCCTGCCGGCCGACGCGTCGCCTGCGGACCTCACTCCCGTCGCCGACGGAACACACTGGCTGCCTGTCGAGGTGTCAGTACCGGCGGCCGATACCGCCGCGCCCTAGAGAACGCCGTTGCTTCTCTACTCCGGGATAAGCCATACCTCGGCCACTTGACACCCACGGCCGTCAATGAGCTGCCATTCGAGGTCAAGCGCGCCATCCTGCGTGGCCTCGCGCGGCACCGGGAAGTCGACGGGCCAGATGGACTCCGGCTGTTTGAGGGCTGCGTGGATTTCGTAGGCGTTGTCGGCCACCAGCCGCATCGTCGCCCGATACCGGCCCGCGTAGGTGACACGCAGCGTGTAGGACTTGCCGGGATCCAACTCGTCGTAGTGCATGCGCAAAGGCGCGCCGAACAGCGTTTGTGCCTGATCCAGCCAGGACATGCGTTCATCGGTGGCCGTGCGCGAGCGCTTGTCCAGTCCGACGCTGTGCTCTTCCTGTGGGCCGTCTACGAAGCCGGGGTCGGTATCCCACGTCGCTTGCCGCACCAGGTGGGGCTGTCTCCAAGCGCAGCCGAGGTCGTCATAGAGCGCGCCCGGCTTCGGCGATTCCCAGTTGGCTAGCATCTCAATGCGCTCGGCCTGCGCGGACTCGTCTTCCATTTCTCGCAATTCGCCGAGTTGCTTGGCAAGCCAAAGCTGGTTGTTCAACGGCCTGTCGATTCCATCGAGGATGGCGCCTCGCTCGGTATTGGAAGCGCGATAAGGCTCAAGAACCGAGAACTGCATTCCAATGCTGTCGAGCATGTCCAGAGAAAGCCTTTCGATGCGCCGACGTATATCCTTGCGTACGCGCGGCGCCACGCTCTCGCGGAATCCGCCGCGGCGCGATCTCGGCCCTCTCAGGCGGCCTTCCCCGCGGGGCGCTTTGAGCATCGCGTACATCTGCTCTTCCTGCCCTGTTTCCGCGATCACGCGCGCTCGGATGTACGCGTCGCACAACGCCCGCAGCAGATGCAGTTGGAAACGCCAGTTCCCCGCTACGTCCTCGCCCGCGCGCTTCTCGATAGCCTGCCAATGTGCAAGAGTCTCGTCGATGCCCTCGTTCGCGGCGGCGGGGCCTTGCCAGTTCGCCTCGAGCATCCAAAGGCCCTTCGCTATATCGTCGGCGTATGCGTCGCCGAAAAAGGCTCTGGCGTATTCCTTCACAATGTCCGCGACATCCGCCTCCGGATCCCCATCCGAGGGCAGTCCAGATCATCTTATTCAGATCGTCATGGCACCCATCGGAATAGCTTACGAAGCCATCCGCGAGCGGGGCGAGCTCATTGTGGATGTGGGCCGTTCCCGCGGGCCTGGGATTGGCGCACTCGCGGCCGATTGTCTGCGCAAAGGCGCGATCCCAGCCGGGCACCGGATACTGGCATCGGACGTTGTGGGTAATGTCGGGGATAGCGGCGTATCTTGTACTTCGCCGGCGTCCGCTCCCTTTCCTCCTTCAGGCCGATCTTCGTCCAGGGCCCGAAGACGACGCCCGTCAACCAATCCGGCTGATGCTCCTGCAAGTAGCGGAAGAAGACGTCGTTCTGCTCGCGGGTGAATCCCTGATTGGACACCCACAGCCCGGCCTCGGGGAAACGGGCGCGCAACAGCTTTGCCATCTCGGCCAGCCATGGCATCAGAAGCTCCGGCTCCGTGTGGCCCGGATCGCCCCCAGGCACCATGACGTGATCCACAGCCGGATAGGCCGCGAATAAGTCGGCACGGGCGTCGAGTTCCTCTTGCCACTCCTCGGGATGCTCAATGTCGCCGCCAAGGGCGAGGAAGAGCCAGACGTCGAGGCCATAGGAATGCAGCAGTCGGGCCAACTCGACGTTCATCGTCCGCTGGGGGACTTCCATCACTGGGCCGTTCAGGTAGCCTTCCCTGAGCGAGGGGATCAGCTCGATGGCGTTTGCGCCGAAGATTATGCAGTCCCGGATGTATTGCTCGTAAGTGTCTAAGTCCCAGGCGTCGTAGCTGTTGGCGGTATTTCGGAAGCCAATCTGGTGTCCGCGCATGCCGTACGCGGGAGAGGTGGAAATGGCTACGTCTGCGGGCATCTCAAAGACATTCTCCGCCAAGCGAGCGAGACGGATCACATGCCCTGCGGCAAACAATGCGCCTCGTTCATCATGCCCGACAAGCCTGAGGGTCTTACCGGTGAGCCAGATGGCGTATCCCTCGGCTTTGTCGGGGGACTGCGATTTCAGTTGTACTGTTGTTGCGGAGAACGGCGCCCTTTGACTGGGCGAGTGTGCCGATGACGATGGCCGGATCTCCGCCCGAGGCGGCCCTGTTTGTGATTTTCAGCCGGAGGGATGAGCGTTTTTCGATCTCCTCCTGAAGCATCTGCGCCGCTTTGGCGATAATCGCGCTATCGCCGGACACGACGATCTCCGCCTGCGAGAGGTCCACGAAGCTGCCGGCCGTCACACCGGGTTGTCCGGCGGCATCCATGCATGACAATATCGTCACAAGAAGAACTAACGCCGTTCCAACACTGTACCAACGCATTTCTCTTCCTCCCTGCCCGTTTGCCTACCCTTTGCAGATTGCATCCTCCGGCCAATCCGAGCTCAGCCCGTGCCGCCAGATTGCACCACTGCGGACGAGGCATTACCTTACCTCCCTTATACTTCAACCTCATTTCCAAGAGCAATAGCTGCCCAGCGCCCGCTTACCAGGAGCGCCCCGCTCTAAGCTGCTGTATAGCAGTATGTTAGCATCGCGCTGCGGCTCGCCTGCCGCTTTTGAAGGCGGCCTCCTTGGGGAATGTGACGGCCGCATGGCTGGCGTCGAGGAGACATGCTCCTCGCGACGCCGCAACTGGATGACGTGACTTCCGGGCGGGCCTACTGAAGCGTCCTTTGATTCGCGGGCTGGATTCCGCCGCGAGAATAAGCGACAATAGAGCTTCTCCTGCCTGAACGAATTCCCAGGCTGCTCACTTGTCCTAGGGCAAGGGTTGAATCCGTGATGGTGGAGAATTGCGGAGGATTCTTGGAAAGGAAGTGCCATGAGGAACAAAATATCCGTGGTGGGGGCTGGGCACGTTGGCGCGACGACGGCGCAGTATGTCGCCGAGATGGAACTGGCCGATGTTGTCCTCGTTGATATTGTGGAGCGGGCTTCCTCAGGGGAAGGCGCTGGATCTCATGGAAGCGAGTCCCGTGAGAGGGTTCGGGGCTTCCGTGACGGGCGCCAACGCCTATGAGGCAACGGCAGGTTCGGATGTGGTCGTAATCACGGCTGGCCTGCCGCGTAAGCCTGGGATGAGCCGCGAGGACTTGTTGTTCAAGAATGCCGAGATTGTGACGGCCGTCACAAAGGCGGTCGTCAAGGCGAGTCCGGACAGCATCCTTATCGTCGTGAGCAATCCGCTGGATGTGATGACTCAGTTATGCTGGAAACTCAGCGGATTCCCGTCCAACCGCGTGATGGGTATGGCGGGACTGCTCGACTCCGCGCGTTTTCGCGCCTTCGTCGCCATGGAACTCGGCGTCTCCGTAGAGGATACCCAAGCGCTGGTGTTGGGCGGCCACGGGGATGCCATGGTGCCGCTTCCGAGGTACTGCGCCGTGAGCGGGATCCCCATCCCGGAGCTTCTGCCCCAAGACAAGATAGATGCCATCGTCGAGCGCACCCGCAAGGCGGGAGGAGAAATCGTCGCATACCTCAAGACAGGAAGCGCCTACTATTCTCCAGGCGCCTGTGCGGCGCAGATGGTGGAGACGATTTTGAAAGACAAGGCCCGCCTCGTGCCATGCGCCGCCTACCTCGATGGGCAGTACGGGCTCTCGGACGTTTATGCCGGTGTGCCCGTGATTCTGGCCGGGGAAGGTGTGGCCAAGATTGTCGAGATCGAACTGACGCCGGAAGAACAGGCCGCGCTGCAGGCGTCGGCCGCGATTGTAAGGGAAAACGTCACAAAACTGGAGACAGCGGCAACTTGAGGGAGCCGCTTGGCGCATTCCGTTGTGGCTGTTGAGGTCCTAGGGAAGGAAGGAAGTCTGTAGATATGCCATCGTTTGACAAGATTCAGGTTCCGACGCAGGGAGACACCATCGAGTATCGTGACGGCGGACTTGTGGTGTCCGATAATCCCATTATCCCCTTTATCGAGGGCGACGGCATCGGCCCGGATATCATGCGCGCTTCGCGCCGCGTCTGGGATGCCGCAGTGGAGAAGTCTTACGGCGGAGCACGCAAGATTGCCTGGTGTGAGATCTTCGCTGGCGACAAGGCGCAGGAGCAGTATGGCGAAGTCTTGCCCAAGGAAACTATTGAGGCCATCCGGCACTTCATCGTTGTCATAAAGGGGCCGCTGACGACGCCCGTCGGCGGGGGATTTCGGAGCTTGAACGTGGCGATGCGGCAGATTCTCGAGCTGTACGCCTGTGTGCGGCCCGTCAAGTACTACGCCGGGGTTCCGAGTCCCGTAACTCATCCAGAGCGCATGGATATCGTCATATTCCGTGAGAATACGGAGGACGTCTACGCCGGCATCGAGTGGCAGGAAGGCACGGATGAGGCCAAGCGCCTCATCGAGTATCTCCGGGAGTCCTTTGGCGTCGATATCCGTGAGGACTCGGGGATCGGGATCAAGCCGATCAGCATCACCGGCTCTAAGCGTCTCGTGCGGAAGGCGATCCAGTACGCCAAGGCGAGAGGCAGGAAGACCGTCACGCTCGTCCATAAGGGCAACATCATGAAGTTCACGGAGGGGGCTTTCCGGGACTGGGGGTACGAGTTGGCTCGGGAGGAGTTCGCCTCGGACACCATCACGGAGCAGGCGCTGTACGATGAGCATGGCGGCAAAGCGCCCGATGGGAAGATTGTTATCAATGACCGTATCGCTGACAGCATGTTTCAGCAGGTGCTTACGCGGACGAACGAGTACGAGGTCGTGGCGCTGCCCAACCTGAACGGCGACTATCTGTCCGACGCCTGCGCCGCGCAGGTCGGCGGCTTGGGGATGGCCCCGGGCGCTAACCTGGGCGATGTGATCGCATTGTTTGAGGCGACTCACGGAACGGCGCCGAAGTATGCCGACCAGGACAAAGTGAATCCGGGATCGCTTATGCTTTCCGGCGTCATGATGCTGGATCATCTCGGGTGGTCCGAGGCGGCGAGACTGGTTGAGAAGGCCATACAAGAAACGATTATCCAGAAGCGTGTGACTTACGACCTCCACAGATTGATGGAAGGCGCCACGCTCCTGAAGACCTCGGAGTATGCATCGGCCATCATTGAGAATATGTAGGCGCTGCCAGGCGTGCGAAGCCCGATAGAGCGGGCGGGCTGCAGTGGCTACAGCGCGGCCCGGGGCCTCAGACCTCGACTCGGGCAAGGCCCGGGCACCTGCTTGCGCAGAAAGAATGGAGGTAGCAATGAAGACGGCGAAACTGATTCTAGATGGTAAGGAGTATGAGTTTCCTGTTGTGGCCGGCTCGGAGAACGAAGTCGGCATTGAGATAGGCGCGCTCCGCAGTAAGACGGGGGTCATTACTCTGGATCCGGGCTATCTGAGCACGGGCTCGTGCAAGAGCGCAATCACGTTTATCGATGGGGACAAGGGGGTTCTTCGTTACCGTGGATATCCGATCGAGCAGATTGCGGAATCGTCGGCGACATTCTCCGAAATCGCCTATCTTCTAATCTACGGCCACCTGCCTTCCACGAACGAATATGATGACTGGCGCCGCCGACTGACCCTCGATAGCTTCATCCATGAGGACATGCTGAAGTTCTTCGAGGGGTTTCCGACGAATGCACATCCCATGGCCATCCTCTCGTCGATGATGTCGTCTCTTTCCGCCTATCACCTGGACAGCTTCGAGGGCGGAGACATGGACCACAACATTGTCCAAGTACTCGCGAAGGCCAAGACGATCGCGGCCTTCTCCTACAAGAAATCCGTAGGCGGCCCGTTCATATACCCCCTGACGACGCTCTCGTATCCTGCCAACTTCCTGCGCATGATGTTCGCCACCCCTGCCGAGGAGTACGTCGTGTCCCCGGTGCTCGAAAGGGCCCTCAATCTGCTTCTCATTCTGCATGCGGATCATGAACAGAACTGTAGTACCTCGACGGTTCGGATGGTCGGCAGCAGCCACGCCAATTTGTTTGCGTCGATCTCGGCGGGCATCAGTGCTCTTTGGGGCCCTCTTCACGGCGGCGCGAACCAGGCCGTGATCGATATGCTTGATCGGATCGTCGCCAATGGCGGCGACTGCAAATCGTTTGTGGCGCAGGTCAAGGACAAGAAATCCAGTATCCGGCTCATGGGATTCGGGCACCGTGTGTACAAGAACTACGACCCGCGAGCGCGGATTCTGAAGAAGGTTGTGGATGAGGTGCTCACCGAGATCGGCGTGACGGATCCCCGGCTGGATGTCGCCAAGCAGCTCGAAGAAATCGCGCTCAGTGACGACTACTTCATTAAGCGGAGGCTTTACCCGAACGTCGACTTCTATAGCGGCACCCTCTATCACGCCATGGGCATTCCTCCGCAGATGTTCACGGTTATGTTCGCCCTGGGCCGTATGCCAGGTTGGATTGCCCACTGGAAAGAGTGGCACGACGACCCCAACTCGCGTATCCACAGGCCCCGGCAGATCTACATCGGCGAGGAGGAGCGCACTTTCGTGCCGATGGACAAGCGCTAGGGGGGCGAACACGACGCCCGTTCGAGTTCGGGCGATACTGCTTATACCGCGTCCCGAGTCAGGTATCCGACTAGGGACGTTCTCTTGTCGGCGGCCATGTCCAGAGTCTCCAAGCGAAATACGGAATGCCAAGTGCGCGGCTTGGTAGCGCGCTATATGGCGGATCGCGCGTCAGGAAACGGCGCGGAGGCTTCCTTCTGTGAAGGCGACTCCCTGTGCACGCGGATCTCGACGCGACTGACGCCGCTGTCAATATCGGCAACCGTTATGCGGCTGTAGGCTGACGCCAGTTCGGCGGCGAGCTGTTTGTAGAATCTCTGTGCCGCGCACGTTGAGGCGTAGAAGCAGGCATCTGTCTCGCCCTCGTGACAGCACCTGGTGATGGCCGCGTTGTATCCGCACGCGTTCATGACGTCCAGAAGTGATACGGCTTCCCCCGATTTGGTGAGCCAGTATCCTTTCCCTCGGGCGGAGCGCACCCAGTGATTCCTTCTGAGGACACCGAGCGTGTGCCTAACGCCCGCAAGGGCAGGAACGGATCCCTTGCTCTCGGCAATCTCCGACACGATCTGCCGCACCGTATCATGTATCTTCCCGTGGTCCTCCTCAGACTTATCAAGCCGGAAGTGCTTTGCCAGCCTCTCAGTGATGGCTTCGTCGCCATACTGCACGACAACCGCCAATTCGGAGGCGGTCCAAGGATCAAAAATGGAAGCTCTGCGAAGTGAACGCAAGATGTCGATAGCCCGGCACGTCTCCTCGCTCATGGGCATAGCGAGTACTCCCCTTCGAGTCCAATTAACAGATATTATCCTCGTTGAGGGCATTGTAACGCCCGGTTGCGCGCGTGTGTCAAATAAACATCATAAGCGATCTGTCCGGGAGGCGGCTCTTTAGGCAGGGCCGAAATGGTTCGAGTGATGCTCGCGTTTGTGGCATTCCCTCATTGGAGCGCCTTGGCCGTATGCGGCGTGCCTAGATTTCGGCAAGAATCCACCCCCTGAAGAAATGTTTGCCTCATCCGCAATGTCTATTTATATAGGGAAGGTTAATGCTTGGGGGAAGAGAATGTAGGCGGTGCGCAAACGGACATACGTGTCATCTTGACAGGTGCTTGTGGAGACGTCCGGAAGTCCTTTGCGGGCATAGCACATGGGAGGCTATCCGTCCGAGGCCATGTTGATATTCGCGCCTAGAGAAACGTCTTCCGGCGAGACGCGTGTTGCGCTCGTTCCTGACACCGTTGCCCGGCTAGTGGGCAAGGGGATGGATGTCGCCCTCGAGTCGGCGGCGGGCGCCCAGTCCGGGAATCCGGACGAAGCCTATACGGAAGCCGGCGCCGGCATCGTCACGGATCGAGCGGCGGCCCTGTCCGATGCGGATGTGGTGGTGCGCGTGCGGAAGCCGCCGTCTGAGGAAGTGGATCGCCTGAAGGAGGGCTGCGTTCACATCAGCTTCCTTGATCTCTTCAATGAGCCCGGCCTGATAGACGCACTTGTGCAGTGCAAAGTCAGCGCCATCAGCATGGAGATGATCCCTCGCACGACTATCGCCCAGAAGATGGATGGCCTCAGCTCACAGGCTAACCTGGCCGGATACACCGCCGTCATCCTCGCGGCGGAGCGGCTCAACAAGATCATGCCGATGCTGATGACGCCCGCAGGTACCTTATCCCCCGCGCGGATGTTCGTCATCGGCGCGGGCGTTGCCGGTTTGCAGGCCATCGCCACGGCCAGGCGGCTGGGCGCGCGGGTCGACGCCTTCGATACTCGGCCGGCCGTGGCCGAGGAAGTTCGGTCTCTGGGCGCTCGCTTCGTCAAGGTGGATCTGGGCGAAACGGGCCAGACGGAGCAAGGCTACGCGAAGGAATTGACGCCGGAGCAACAGGCCAAACAACGTGAAGGCATGGCCAAGGTGTGCGCTCAGGCCGACGTGGTTATCACGACAGCGCAGCTTTTCGGGCGGCGGGCCCCGATGATCGTTACGGCGGAGATGGTTCGCGGTATGAAGCCGGGCAGCGTGATCGTCGACTTGGCCGTGGAATCGGGCGGCAACGTCGAAGGTGTTGTGCCGGGGGAGGAGGTCGAGATTAACGGCGTGAGAATCATTGGGCTGACGAATCTCGCCGGACGGACGCCCGTCCATGCCAGTCAGATGTACTCCGCCAACGTGGGCAATCTGATCGATTTCCTCTGGGATGAAGAGCGCAAAGCACTCAACCTTGATCTCGAAAGCGACATTCTCCGAGGGTGCCTCGTAACCCACGATGGGGCCATCACAAACGATGCTATCAGAGCCCGTCGGGAGGGATAAATGCGAGCGTGGATCATGAAAGATGCCATCCGGGAACGACGAGGCAGTTGCGGCCGGGAAGGGGACACGAAATCATGCTTGTGATGCTCTTTTTTGTATTTGTCCTCGCGATGTTTCTGGGATTCGAACTGATCTCGAAGGTTCCTTCGCAGTTGCACACGCCTCTCATGTCCGGGTCGAACGCCATCTCGGGAATCACCATTGTGGGCGCATTGGTGGCGGCGGGCAGCATTGAGAACGAACGGGTGAGCACGATTCTTGGCATGTTCGCCGTGGCGTTCGCCACCATCAATGTGATCGGCGGCTACCTTGTCACCGATCGTATGCTCGCCATGTTCAAAGGCAAAGGCAAGGGGGACAGGTCGTGAGTCCGGCACTGCGCGCGTCACTCATCAATGTGAGCTACATCATCGCGTCCGTGCTCTTTATCTTCGGCCTGAAGATGCTCAGTTCCCAGAAGACGGCCCGCCGCGGCAATATGCTCTCCGCTGTCGGGATGCTAGTCGCCGTTGTCGCTACACTTTGTCGTCAGGAGATGGGATTCGGCTACATCATCGCGGGCGTTGTCCTGGGTGGGTTTATTGGCGCGGCCGCGGCCATCCGAGTTCCTATGACCTCCATGCCGGAGTTCGTGGCTCTCTTCAATGGATTCGGCGGTATCGCCAGTCTACTCGTCGGATGGGCGGAGTATCAGCGGCACCTCCCGGACTGGACGGCGGCCGAAAGCCTACTCTCCGGCGACCCGCCCATCTGGTACCTGGCAGTGGCCATCTTTCTGACGCTGTTGATAGGCGGCGTGACGTTTTCGGGCAGCGTCGTGGCCTACGCCAAGCTGGCCGGCCGAATCACGGGCAAGCCGATCCTCTTCAAGAATCAGCACCTTCTCAACGTGGCGGTCTTCGTAGTCACCCTCGTGTGCGGCGTGCTGTACATTGCCAATCCGGCAGGTATGTATTTGGTGTTCATCGCCGCCGTGCTGCTTGCGTTGGTTCTCGGCGTACTGACGACGATTCCCATCGGCGGCGCGGACATGCCCGTCGTCATCTGCCTTCTCAACAGCTACTCCGGCCTCGCGGCCTGTGCGTCCGGATTCGTCATTTCCAACAACGTGCTGATCGTCTCCGGCTCTCTCGTGGGGGCAAGCGGCATCATCCTGACGAACATCATGTGCAAGGCGATGAACCGTTCCTTGTCCAACGTCCTATTCGGCGGGCTGGGCACGGCGGGCGGCAAGGCCAGCGTCTCGGCCCACGGTGAGGCGAAACCCATCACACCGGCCGATGCCTATCTGATCCTCGAGGCGGCCGACTCCGTCGTCTTTGTCCCTGGCTACGGCATGGCCGTTGCGCAAGCGCAGCACGTCGTACGGGAACTTGGCGAGCTGCTCGAGGAGCACGGCACTGAGGTGAAGTACGCGATCCACCCTGTGGCGGGGCGCATGCCGGGCCACATGAACGTCCTTCTGGCCGAGGCCAATGTGGCCTACGAGCAGCTTGTCGAGATGGACGACATCAATCCGATCATCAATACGGTGGATGTGGCCTTCGTCATCGGTGCGAACGACGTCGTCAATCCCGCCGCCCGGGAGGACCCCAACTGCGCCATTGCCGGCATGCCGATCATCAACGTCGACTACGCCAAGGTGGTGTTTGTGCTGAAGCGCTCACTCGCCTCCGGATTCGCCGGAGTGGACAATCCCCTCTTCTTCAGAGAGAACACGCGCATGCTCTTCGGCGATGCCAAAGCCAGCATCCAGGCGCTCATTGCGGAGTTCAAAGGGACATAGCGCCTCTCCCCCGGCCGCGTCCTCCAGTCATATCTGCTCGCCCTTCTTGATCCGCAGGTTCGCGACGGCCACTGTCCGCCATTCCTGTGTTTTGCAACAACGCCTCAGTCGCGCGAGAAGGCCATAACCAACCGGAGGATGTACCAGAAAAGAAGCGCCACGGCGGCGAACAGAGCCAGCGCCGCGGCTACGTGCTGGCCGACATGGTACTCATGCAGCACGCGTGACGTGTCGTAGAGGATGTACGCGCAGGCGAAGCCAATCATTATCACCGTGAACATCGTGCCCAGGTTGAAGCCGAACAGGATGCTGCACGCGATGAATCCGAGCGCAGCGAATCCGGCCACGCCCAGGAACGGGCCGAGAAACGAGAAGTTCTTGCGCGTGAGCAGTACCACGGCCGTCAGGCCGGTGAAAGTGGCCGCGGTGGCGATGCCCGCCGTCGGGATCACGCTCTCGCCGAATTGTCGCGCAAAGAACAGCAGAGGCAGGAAGATGACGGCCTCGGCGGCCACGTAGAGGCCGAGCCCGAGGTATTGGGTGAAGAGCGAAGTGCTCGAATGGGCCCATCGATCCGCTATGAATGACACAAGCATGAAGGCTCCGAGGACGACGAGCCATGAGTAGGCGCCGGCGAAGGTGAGCATGAATCCGACGAGCGCCGGCGCAGCCGGAGAATTGAGCAGGAGCGCCTCGATAACGATGAAGGCCAAAATAGCGCCGAACAGGTGGAGATACGTCTTGGTGATGAACGCGGCGCGCTCATCCACCGAGGCCTGATCCGCCAACGTGTACTCCCGAGGGCTGAACGATTCCATCTCGTAACTCATAGCCGTCGTCTCCTTTTCCCGCAGCATTCGCAATCGCGAGTATTCACTATACATCAGAATGCGGGCGATATTCCCGGCAATGCCGCCGGTGAGCGCGATATTCGCTTTCAGTTGCGCATGAACCGTTGCGTCTGAGTGTTTATTCCAGATAGGAATGCCTGGTCCCTTGGTAAAGACCCTTGCGTTGCCGGCCGATAGAGTCTTTAGGAGGCCAATCCGATGGCGGACGATGAAGAAAGCCGATTCAGGGTGCACGAGGTGGGGCCGGCGCCACCGGCCTATAATGATCGGCCGGCGGAGGTCCACGAGCGGGGCGCGCGTCACCACCATCAACACCGGCAGCGCGATGAGGCGAAGAACCACTTCAATGAACTGGCCAAGGCGGCCGAACTGGCGCACGAGGCGCTGGTTCGGGAGCACTCGCCCTACCGGTTCTGCGTCTACCGGGAAGGTGACGCGGTCTTCATAGACATTGTCACCCTCGACGGCCAGGGCGCCATCGCGTCCGTGGTGAAGAAGGACATTTCGCACGACGAATTCATGACTTGGATCGAGCACATGGAAGAGGCGCAGGGCCTTTTCCTCGACGATCTCATCTAGCCTTTCTGCTTCTTTGACCCGCCCCACCTTGTCCGATATGCTTGCCCTCTCAACCGTTCTAATACGCTTTGGGGAGGTCGTCATGCCGTTTCCTGTGCTTGCTCTGATGAGTTGTCTGGCGTCGCCCGTTCCGCCAATCGAGTTTCTGGAACAGCACGATTTGATTTGGGAGGCCCCGCCTGTCCGCTGGCTCGAGGGGATTCCATTGGCCAATGGGGACATCGGCGCGCTGATCTGGGGCGATGGCAATCCTCTCAGGCTTACCCTCGACAAGTACGACGCCTGGGAAACGCGCGAGAAAGCCGCGCCGGATGCGACGTATCAACGCTTGCGGCAACTCGTCGAGGAGGGCAAGGAGAAGGAGGCAGAGGATCTGCTGGCCTGCTGGCGCATTTACTCCGATGGGCAGGATCCGACGCGGCTTCCTCTGCCCCGGCTCGAACTCGCGTTTGCCGAGCCCTTTGCGTGGGGGAGCGCGCGACTCCGCCTTGGCGCCGCTACGTCCGCCATCGAGGGCAAACTCGGCGAGAAGGCCGTGAAGGTGGAGGCGCTTGTTCACGCCAATCACAACCTTGTCCTGCTGCGCCTGTCCGGCGATGGTGCGCGGCCGGTGGGCGTGAAGGTCGGCTGGGATCACCTATCCAAGGGTGCGAAGAAACAGCTCGAGCGTTGGGGATATCCGGCCCCAGAAGTCGAGTCGGACGAGGCTGGTGGCTCGTGGTATCTCAAGAGTCCCACGGGATATGAACTGGCCATTGTGTGGCGGCATGTGCCTAGCGCAACAACGGACGGCGCAGAGGTTATCTGCGTTGCCGTCGCGTCCTCCGCGGACGCCCCCGATCCGCTGCGCGCGGCCAAGAAGCAGTGTGATGGCTTTTCGGATTACGAGGCGGCCCTGGCCGAGCACCGCGATTGGTGGGCCGCCTACTGGGAGCGCTCCTATCTCACGATTCCCGACGCCCGTCTCGAATCGCTGTATTACGCAGAGATGTATAAGCTCGGCTGCTGTTCACGGCCCGGCGAACTGCCCATCACTCTGCAAGGGCTCTGGACGCTCGACGGGGCCATGCCGCCCTGGAGCGGCGATTACCACCTCGACATGAACGTTGAGCAGTCCTATTGGCCCATTTACACGGCCAATCGCCTCGACCTCGGCGAGCCGCTTTACCGAACTTTCTCGGCCTGCCTGCCTCGTTGGCGGGAACAGTGCCAACAGTTCTTCGGCTTCGACGGCCTTTGGGCCGGGTGTGCCATCGGGCCCCGCGGGGAACGCATCTTCGGCTACTCCGGTGTGGAATTCTGGCCGGGCAACGTGGCCTGGCTCGCCCACCATTACTGGCTTCACTATCTGTACTCGCAGGACGAGGCCTTCCTTCGCGATGAGGCGCTCCCGATCATTGAGGGGGCCTTCCTCACCTACGCGAACCTGATCGAGCCGGGTGATGACGGGAAGCTGCACGTGCCCTTGAGCTATTCGCCGGAATGGGGGGAGGGAGACTTCGAGGGATACTGCAGCGACCCGAATTGCGACTTGGCGCTGATCCGGTTTCTGGCCGGGGCGATTGTCCAGGGGCACGAGATTCTCTCGACGGCGGCGCCCATTGTCGAGCGCGCGCAGGCCGTGCTGGCCGAATTGACAGACTACGTGCGCGATGACAACCGACTCCTCATCAGCGCCGGGAGGACGCTCTCTCATTCCCATCGCCACCACTCGCACCTCATGGCGATACACCCATTGGGGCTTATCACGCGTGATGGGAGCGATGATGACAGGGATTTGATCAAAGGGTCGCTCCTCAAGGTGCGCCGCAGAGGCACGGGCGAGTGGACGGGCTGGGCGTATCCCTGGATGTCGCTCATTGCCTCCCGGGCGGGCTACGGCAACATGGCCTGGCAGATGCTCGACGCGTACGCCAACGGCTTCATTATGTCCAACACCTTCCATATCAACGGCGATCCGCGGATCTTTGGCCTTTCCCAATGGGATTACGAGCCGATGACGCTCGAGGCCGGATTTGGCGCCGCGGCCGCTATCATGGAGATGCTGCTTCAGTCCTACGGCGGGATTATCCAGGTGTTTCCTACCGTGCCGGATCGCTGGCATGACGCGTATTTCGCGGATCTGCGTGCCGAGGGGGCCTTCCTGGTAACGTCCAGACTCGACGCGGGCCAGGTTCCGTTTGTTCGGATTCAGTCTGAGAAGG
This sequence comes from Candidatus Hydrogenedentota bacterium, assembly GCA_963674865.2. Lineage (GTDB taxonomy): Bacteria > Hydrogenedentota > Hydrogenedentia > Hydrogenedentales > SLHB01. Next base: position 207,104 of record CAXXYE010000006.1, on the reverse strand, counting down.
GCCGTACCTGCCGGATTCGGAATCCTTTCGATGGGGAGGGTGTCGTGATCGAGCCTCTTACGCCCGGCGCATCAGCACCCGCGGCGGCAGGTGCTCCGTTAAGTGCGGAAACGCTTGTGTTTGAGACGGCCGCAGAAACAGAGTACCTCCTCTATCCCGAAGGCAAGCGGCCGGCGGCGGAAGTCTTGTCACCGCCGGACTTCCCGCGTACGACACAAGAGCTTAACTTCTACGGCAAGAAGCGCCACGCGAGGTTCTAGCAAGCGCCCGGGAGTCTACGTCCATCTAAGGCAGCGGAAGAGTATCCCACTCGGGGATGTCGACGAGACACACGTCTTCCGTGCCGGAGCGGCTTGAATTGAACACGACGCCGCGGCTATCCGGCGTAAACGAGGGGTGGGGGTGTGTCTCGAAACCTTCGCCCAAGTGCCCTTGGGTGAGCAAGCGGCGCTGGCCGTCTTCGATGCGGATAATCCATAGGTTGCGATCGAAATCATCGCCGACGGCCCAGCGCCCGTCGGGGCTTCCGTGGGTGTGCCAAGCCGGGTATTGACTATGCACCGTCGGCGTCCCGGTGGCGAGATCGGCGCTCACGACGCCATGGGGTCGGCGGCGATGGGCCTCGTCGTAAGGCCAGACGGTGAAGATCGCGCGATCGGGCCCCCACCAAACCTCGTGGGTTACCCATTCCTCATAGGTTTCCTTGTAGAAGGGGCGGAGGCCTGATCCATCGGCATTGACCACCCACGTCCGCTGCGGCGCGTCGCCGCCCGTTTCCCATGCGAACATGACGACGCCGGGCGTGAAAGGATTCGCCTGCACATGATTCGCCAGGAAGTCCACCTCAGCGATGACCTCCCACTGGCTGTTCTCAAGATTCAGCGAGGCAATGCCCCAGCGTTCTTTCTCGCGAAGGATGACGCCCACATAGGCCACGTTCTCTTGAGCGTCGAGAGACATGTTATTCGGTTTAAGGGCCGGCAACCCCTCAAAGCTCGCCACCTTCGTGACGCCGGCGCCGCTCCCGAAAGCTGCCTCGACGTCCCGAGAGAACATGTCCTCGCCCACGCGGAAATAGAGCTGGTCGCTCTTGCGTGATAGGGCCCAATCATCGGCGTCCGCTTCGACGAGGCAACGGACCTCTCCGCTTGCCATCTCGACGGCGTGCGGGCGCCATGCCTCACCATCGCGCCGGGAACCGATGAGGAGGTGGCGCATCTCCTGAGTCCACATGGGATAGGTTTGGTAAGTGACCTCGTTGTGCAGACGTCCTGAGGTTAGGACTCGCACGCGGGCCTGTGTTACTTCATCACGGTATTCGTGCATGTTGCAGTTGTCCCGTCTACTACGGTGCATTCTTCAGCGTTTCAGACTCTTAGCGGTATCGATGACGGCGTCCACCATGTAGGCTACGGCGCCCTCGGGCAGATCGTATAGAGGCAGGTGGGTGTACTCCTCGAAGAACGCCCTCTCGGCGTTCGGACATGCCGCTCTGGCCGCGGCCTGGTCGTAGCCGAACGCTTCGAAGATCTTGTAGAGGTAAAGGGGGCAGAAGTGGGCGATCTGCGTGACGCCTTTGGCCGCGAGTCCTTGCTTCATGGCCTGGATGCCGCCTGGGATGACGTCGGGGTCTACTCGCAGCAGGAAGAGATGGAAGGTTGCGCCGAACACGTCGTCGTGCATTCGCCCCGGGATCAACCCGTCCACTTCGGCGAAGGCATCATGCAACTGCCGCGCTATCTTGCGGCGCGCCTCGGTGATCGCGTCATTCCGGTGCATCAATCGAAGTAGCGCGACGGCCTGGATCTCGGTGACGGAGAAATTCGAGGCCGCGAAGAAGCCGCTCTTGGCGCGAATAGGACTGATGTTGTAGAGCCAGGTGTCGGGCGGTGTGGCTTCGAGGTCGAATCCGCAGAACCGGGCCATGGCGAATTGACTGCCGAGGACATTGTTTGAAACGAGAATGCCGCCTTCGCCCAGGGAGGTGATGTTCTTGACCTCGTGAAAGCTGAAAGCGCCGAAATCGCCCACCGCGCCCAGCTTCGTGCCTTTGTACGTGCCTCCGAAGCCGTGGGCGGCGTCTTCGATCACCGTGATTCCCCGGGCTCGGGCGAGTTCAAGAATGGGATCCATGTCCACGGGATATCCGCCGATATGCACCGGTACAATGGCCTTCGTCTTGTCCGTTATCTTGCGTTCGACATCGGCGGGATCCATGTTCACAGTTTCTCGCTCGACGTCCGCAAATACCAGTTTCGCCCCTTTTCGGAGCACGGGGCTGGCCGTCGCGATAAAGGTGATAGCGGGCACGATGACTTCGTCGCCGGGCCGCACACCGGCCATGTCCAGCGCGATATCGTAGCCCGCCGTCCAATTCACCAGAAAAGCCGCGTGCTGGACGCCAAGATACTCGCGCGCACAGGTTTCCACCTCTTTCACCTTGTCGCCCAAGGTCAGTTTCGTGGCGGGCGTTCCCGCGGCGAAGAGCGCGTCCACCCCTTCGGAAACCGCTTGCAGTGCCTTGCTGTAGGCATCGGTATCACGCCCTTCGCGGACGAGGAATCGAAGGATATCCAACACCAGGTCCTTATCGGGCTTCACCGCCACGGCATCCCAGGGCACTCTCGCGTCGCCCGTCTCGTAACGGAAATCGCTCTTCTCCTTTTTGCTCATCATATGCCTCCTTCGGAAACTTGCGCCGCCTTCCGGGCCATCTTGCTGCAAATGTCCGGGAAAATCAACGATATCCGCCACCTTGTGAGGCGAACCGGCCCGGCGGTTTGCCACGTGACAAATGACTATAGTGGCCATCCGAGAATCGGTTGGCCGGCCGCCTCTAAATGCCTTGTCCCTCCACTTGACAGGCGATGGGGGAGCGTGGTAGAGTTTGACGCCTCAAACTTATGAGGGCACGGCAAACAATTGGAGGGCGGTGAATATGGCTCAAGAGGCACTGAGCGCCAGTCTCGAGGATTACTTGGAAGCTATCTACATGATCGTGCTCGAGAAGCAGGTGGCGCGGGCTAAGGATATCGCGGAACGGCTCAGGGTGCACCGTTCGTCGGTCACCAATGCGCTGCACGCCCTCAAGCGGCATGCCCTCGTCAATTACACGCCCTACGATGTCGTCACGCTTACGAGTAAAGGCAAGGTGATGGGAGCGGAGATCGCCCGCCGTCACGAGGCGCTTAACGATTTCTTCGTGAAAGTGTTGGCTGTAGATGAGAAGCTGGCGGATCGCGCCGCATGTGAAATGGAGCATGCCGTGCCCCGGGAGGTGTTGGAGCGGTTCATCGAGTTTGTGGACTACATTGAGACATGTCCGCGGGCCGGCACGAAGTGGATCAAAGGTTTCGGTTACCAATGCACCGAAGGGCGCAGTGTGGATGACTGCGAACGATGCGTCGAAGCCTGCCTTGACGATGTCCGGAAGAAGAAACATACAAAGGAGGCGGAGAAAGTGGCCGTAGCATTAGCGACGCTTAGTCCTGGACGCAAAGTCAGGGTCACCAAGATAAAGGGAAGGGACGCCACATCGAAACGCATACGGGCCATGGGCATAACGCCCGGCGCCGTGATCGAGGTGGAGCGCGTGGCGCCACTGGGCGATCCCGTGGACGTGAAGGTAAGGGGATACCATCTTTCGTTGCGGAAGGAGGAACTCCAGAATATCCAAGTCGAGACGCTCTCGCCGCTTGCGGATGAGTAGGCCGTTCATGAACCAATTTAAGAGTCTGGTGAAGCGAGCATACCATGCCGTCATCTCACGCTGAGACGTCATCTTCGCGCCCCCCTTTTTTTGAGGCGAGAGTTTGATATGTCCAACTTTTCATGCCGTAGCGTACTTGCGAGGAAACATCCGTGAATAAGACTATTCGAATAGCGTTGGCGGGCAATCCGAATTCGGGCAAGACCACTCTGTTTAACCTGTTAACCGGCGCTAGACAGCACGTTGGGAACTATCCCGGCGTAACCGTGGAAAAACGGCAGGGGAGCCGCAAGCACAACGGCTACGAGTTTGAGATAACAGACCTGCCGGGCACGTACAGCCTTACGGCGTATTCCGTGGAGGAAGTTGTGGCACGGGACTTCATCGTGGAAGAGCGACCCGATGCCGTGGTGGACGTTCTTGACGCGTCCAACCTTGAGCGCAATCTGTACTTAGCCGTGCAACTCATCGAGCTTGGTGTGCCGCTGGTGTTGGCGCTGAACATGAGCGATGTGGCCAAGGCTCGAGGCATCGAATTTGACTTGGCGCGGCTATCCGAACTCCTGGGCGTGGCGATTGTGCCGATGGCGGCCGTCAAGGGCACGGGCGCCAAAGAGCTTCTGGAGGCGGTAGTCGCCGTCGCGGAAAAGAGCGTGACATTCACGCGGCCGGTGATTTCCTATGGCGCTGACTTGGACAAGGCCAAGGCCGATTTGGCGGAGGTCATCGCAACACGCGATGGCATTTCCGGCGATTACGTCGCCGAGTGGATGGCGCTGAAGTTACTGGAGGATGATGAGCAGGTACGAAGGCGTGTAAAGGCGCCGGATGTACTTCGCTCCGTGGCGGAACACAATAGGCAGCTCGAGGTGCGGCTTGGCGATGCGCCGGAGAATGTGATCGCGGACTCTCGCTACGCTTTCATCGCCGGCGCTTGCCGGGAGGCGGTTCGCTCCTCCGTCGAATCCCGGCGAAACATGTCCGACAAGCTCGACGCGGTCGTAACCAACCGTATCCTCGGGCTGCCCCTCTTCTTAGGACTCATGTACGTGGTTTTCCAGCTCACGTTTACGCTGGGCGGGCCGCCTATGGACTGGATCGAGGCGGGCACGGGCTGGCTCGCCGATACGGTGTCCGGCTGGTGGCCTGAAGGCTCGGAGAGCGCCCTCAGATCCCTTCTGGTGGACGGCGTGATCGCCGGTGTGGGGGGCGTAATCATCTTCCTTCCCAACATTCTGCTGCTGTTCCTGGCTATCGCCATCCTGGAGGATTCCGGCTACATGGCACGGGCAGCCTTCATCATGGATCGCCTCATGCACAAGATCGGCCTGCATGGCAAGAGCTTCATCCCAATGCTTATCGGCTTCGGATGCTCCGTGCCCGCCATCATGGCCACACGCACACTGGAAAATGAACGTGATCGGCTCACCACCATCCTCGTGACGCCGCTCATGAGTTGCGGCGCCCGTCTGCCCATCTACGCCTTACTTATCCCGGCCTTCTTCCCGCGAAGCCTGCACGCTCCTATGCTCTGGCTGATCTACCTCATCGGCGTCGTGCTGGCTGTCCTCGCGGCAAAATGCCTCCGCTCAACTCTTTTCAAAGGGGAAACACACCCTCTCGTCATGGAACTGCCGCCCTACCGCATGCCTACGATACGAGGCGTAGCCGTTCACGTGTGGGAGCGCGGGTGGCTCTACCTCAAGAAGGCCGGTACGCTCATACTGGGAATTTCCATCGTGATGTGGGCTATGACGAGCTATCCCAAGAAGCCTGAGTTTCAGCGTGACTACGAGGCGGAGACGGCCCGATACGAGGAGCAGGGCATGGAAGAAGAGGCGGAGCGCTTGGCAAATGAGCAGCACGCCGAGGAGCTGGCCCACTCGATTTCGGGGCGGATTGGGCACGGGCTGGAGCCCTTGCTGAAGCCTCTCGGCTTCGATTGGCGCATTGGGACGGCGCTACTTGGCGCCTTTGCCGCGAAGGAAGTGTTCGTTGCCCAGTTGGGCATCGTCTACTCCATAGGTGAGGCGGACGAGGAGTCCGAGGCGTTGCGCGACAGACTTCGAGCGAATCACTCGCCGCTGGTGGCCTTCTGTATCATGTTATTCTGTCTGGTGAGTGCGCCTTGTATGGCGACTATTGCCGTCACCAAGCGCGAAACCAACTCGTGGAAATGGGCCCTTTTCCAATTGGGCGGGCTTACCGCCTTGGCCTATGGCCTTACATTCATCGTCTTCCAGGTTGGCTCGCGCCTGGGGATCGGTGTGGCCTGAGTTGCGGCGGATTGCGCGGCACCTTGAACCGCGGGGAGTTGAAGAGAACGGACTTATGCAGTTGGAGAACGAGTCGCGGGGAAAGAACTTGCCGCGAAATGCCGAGTGGGCGGCCCCCTTGGCCAGGCGTTGATTGAGAGAAGGTATGCATATGGAAACCGCAGTGGTTATCATCGTTGTTGGACTCGCTTCGGCCTTTGGCATTCGCAAGGTTTACCGCTCGTTGAGCGGGCGGGCGCCGGCCTGTGCTTGCGGCAAGAAGACGTGTGACGCGGCCGGTGTTTGCGAAAATGCCTTGCGGGCCGATTCCAGAAGCGGGAAATGAAACGGTATATGTGTCTGACTCAAAGGCCGGTGTTGTCGGTCTTTGCGCGAGGAAGAACGTCTCGGCCCCTTAAGCGGCCCGGACGCGGGAAGGAGAGAAATCGAATATGTTGGCAAGACATGCGCTTAAGATCGTGGTGTTCGCCGCTTGTATGCTGGCTCTCGCATACGCGGGCCGTGCCGAGCTCCAGAGCGTGGAACTCGGGGGCGATATTGTCATCCTCGGGGAGTACTATCGCAATGTAGAGCCGCCCGGAACAGGCCTCCGATGGCCCGCCAACGCTCTCTCGGGCCGTCCCATTGGAACGGGCATCGGCGCCGGCAATGGGATCTTCAGCGGCTATGGATTTGACGATCACGGACACGGCTATTCCCTGATCTCGCAATGGACACGCCTGCACGCCGACGCTGAGTTTACCGATGAAGTCCGGGCCTTTATCGAGCTGGACAGTGTCGACGTATGGGGCGAGGACTTCCGCTCCAACTGGATTACCGGCGGCGATGGACGCGGCGTGTCGGCGGACGATGTCGAGATCTACCAGGCCTATGTCGAGGCGCGCGAGTTGTTTGGATATCCCCTGGCCCTTCGCATCGGCCGCCAGGAACTGAGCTTCGGCGGCGAGTGGCTCGTGGGGCCTAACACGGATGGGCCCGGGCCGGCATGGGGGTTGTCATTTGACGCCGTCCGCCTGAACTTCACGAGCGACGTGTGGAGCGTCGATGCCTGGTGGGGCAAGTTGGCCGAAAACAGTCCCGCGGAAGAGGATGGCGACACCGATTTCTACGGCGTCTACGGTAGCTGTGAGGCCGTGGAGAACGTCACCTTCGACGTGTATTGGATGTGGTTGCGCGACGCTCGCGCCATCAAGGATACGCAGCTCTCGTACGTCGGCGAATGGGTGGAGGATCTGTTTGGCGTCGACGATTACGACGCAACCAGTATTCACACCGTAGGCCTCCGCGCCGCGGGTGAGTTTGGGGCCGTCGATTTCGAGGCTGAGTTGGCCTACCAGTGGGGCGAAGCAGGCCAGGCCGGGGGCCTCTTCACGCCTGTCCTTTACGGCGATGATAGCGCCGAATACGACGCCTGGGCCGCCAATCTCTGCATTGGTTATGCCTTCGACGCGCCCTGGGAGCCGCGGCTGTTTGCGGGATACGGATATTTCCAGGGCGAAGACGGCCGCGAGATCGGCGTCGCCAAATGGCTGGGGGCCTTGTACAACCCCTTCTATTCCGCCGGTTCGAGCGTCAGCTTCAATCGCCTCTTCTCGAACTGGTCTTACAGCGGGATACTTGACGGTTCGGAGATGTCCAACGCCCACCTCTTCAGCGTAGGCGTCGAGGTAGCGCCGAGCGAGAAGCTGGAGCTGGCGATGTGTGCCGGATATTACCTCGCCGACGAGGTGTTCGAGGCGCCTCTGCATGTCGACCTGGGCAAGGTATTCGGCAACTACCGGCTCCGCCTTCCCCTCTTCTCAGATCTCGGGTTCTTGACATCCGACAATGATGATGAACTCGGTTGGGAGATTGACGTAAGCGCCACCTATTACTACAGCGACGACGTGTACTTCTGCGTGGGTTGGGATCACCTGTTTGTCGGTGACGGGCTGGAAGACGGCAACTTCGTGACGTCCAATGGCCTGGAATTTATCGGCGGCTCCCACGGTGATGACGCGGATTGTCTCCACTTCGAGACAGGTGTCTCATTCTGAAGGAACGCAGGCAACGCGCTGACGCCTCTTGGCTACATGCCCGTCCTCTCGCGGTAGAAGTCGGCGAGTTGGCCACAGGTGCAAGCCCAGGCCTGATTCTCCTGGTGAAGTCGCGCCAAGCCATCGATCACCGGGAAGAGGAATTTTTCTACCGGGTCACCCCATCGATCACTTGGCGCCGCCAGATTGATGGGATGACACAGGAGTGTGAAAACGCTTCCTGATTCGACGGTGTCGCGCATGCGCGCCCGCCAGATATCGGCCGCCCCGGCCGGCGTGCGCTTGAAGGGGACGTTTCTCAAGGCGCAGTACCGGCGGACACTCTCGACGAAGGTGCTGTTGGCGATTTCATCGGCCATCCATATCGACCAATCATAGGTTTGACTGTCCAGCGGGATCTCGACGATGGGATAGGGCTTGTCCCCGAGCTGCATCTGAAACGGGGCCGGGCCGAATCCGTTGCCGGGGATTAGGAAGTCCTCGATGCCGACGTTGCTGGACCATGTGAGCCCAAGAGCCTCGATGGCGTCGTAGGTGAATTCATTGAAATGGCCGTAGGGAATCCGCACGCCGCGAACGAGGCCGGGCCGGATAGCGTTGATGGCCGCTACGCCGTCCCGAACCTGCTCGAGATTCTCCTCCGGGCCGTAGTGACCGGCGTACGCATCGGCGCCGCCGTAGCGTTTGTTCATATCGTGGACGTAGCCGTGGGCGGCGACTTCGGAGCCGGCGTCCCACATGCGCTCGACGAAGCCGGGGCCTTGTTCCTCCGCCATTTGCCCGACGATGTTGAAGGTGGCTGGGATGCCGCGTGCCGCCAAGCGCTCGCAGAGCCGTCCGTAGTTGTCGATCTCACGCTGCATGTTGCCCGTGCCGTTTCCGTAGGTGCCCTCGACATCAAACGTCAATAGCAGCGCGGCGCGCGCCCCGTTCGGGAACACCGTCGTCGCTGGCAGCGGATTACGGACGACCACGCCGTCGGGCTGCTGTCCGCCAAAGCAGAATCCGCCGTACCGTCCCTGCTTGTGTTTGATCTCTTCCACAAGGGAGCGCTGTTCCTGATTGTCTGCGTTGTCCATTTGTCTCTCCTGCCGGATGTGCCGCGCGATCATAGCTGGGCTGCGCCGCGGCCGCAAACGGGATCGCCACAAGAAGACTACCCTTGTTAGGCTGTGTCTCCCGCCGGTGTGCCTTTTTTCACAGTGAAAGCGACAACCGCGCAGATTGCCGAAATGACGGCGAAGACAAGCAGATTTGTCCTTGGGTTTGGCAGCAGCCCGCCGAGCTGGATGGCCAGCGCGATGCCGAGGTCGCGGAAGCAGGCGATGTATCCCATAACGGAGGCGCGGTCGGCGGGCGTGGTGGTATCGCCGATCCAGGCAAAGGCCGCCAGCGGCACGACGGCAAATTGAACGCCCAGGAGCAGCATCGCACCCATGAGCATGCCGCGCGCCGTAAACGCCCAGCCCATGGCCATGGCTACCGCGCCCAGCGCAAATCCCCAGCCGAAGGTTCGCCATCGCCCGATGCGATCGCAGAGATGGCCGCCGAGGTAGTTCGAGCCGATGGCGGCCAGCGAGTACAAGGGCAGGATGCGCTCGAGCCAGTACCGGCCGCACAGCACTTCGATGTGGCCCTTGAGGCCGTTGAGAATCACGCCGTAGCCCAGCCCGGAGCATAGGAGAAAGACGGCGACAATCCTCGTCTCGCGCCGTCGCATGATCTCGAAGAACCGGCGCAACTCCGGCTTCTTGCGTTCTACGGGGCGGTTGGGCGAGAAGCTCATGGCGAGGAGCGCCACGAGGCCGAGGACGAAGGCCGTCAGGAAGACGGCTTCATATCCTCGGCGGGCGTAGATGAACGAGAGCAGGTAGGTGCCCAGAAACACGGCGAGCATCACCGTGCCGCGGACTATGCCCGTCGCCGCACCGTAGCGTGTCTGCGGGGAGGTGTTCATGACTTGCACCAGCGACCCCGTCCAAAGCATTGGCGCGCCCATGCCCCAGATCGCGCTCGCGAATAGCAGCAGGGGGAATGAATGCAGGCTGTATACAGCCAGCGGGAAGAAGGCATAGGTCGCTACGCCGGCGATCTTGGCCACGTGCAATCCGGTGCGGTCGATGATGAAGCCGATGCAGAAGCGGAACACCGCGAACGTGAAATAGACGGTGGACAGGACGAGTGATGCTTGGGCGAGGGAGAACTCTCTTGCCTCGTGCACGTAGCTCACGACAAAGGGCTGGCATGCGCCCGCGCCCAGGAAGGCGAAAAAAAAGGCGAGCGAGATCGTCGCCAAGTCGCGTGTGTTCCGGCTGAATACGGCGCTATGTTCAGATTTCATCGGTTAACCTGTGGGGGAATTCGCTGAGAGTGCGTGTGCGTTGCCGGCTCTAACGCGCTCCGTCCTGTTTGAGCACCTCGAAGCCGGCAATGACATCGAGCAATTCCTCGGTGATTGCCGCCTGACGAGTCCGGTGAAACGCGGCCTGTAGCTGCTCGATCTTCTCTTCGATGTTGTTCTCCGCGGCCTGCATCGCGGCCAAACGCGCGGCGTTCTCGCTCGCGAGGGATTCCGCAAGCGCGCGGAAGAGCGCTCCGAAGAGATGCTCCCGCACCAAGGCGGCGAAGAGCGTTTGCCAGTCGGTGGTGAACGTCGGCAGCATTCGCGTCGGCCAGGGCTCCGCGGCTAGCGAGCGCAGCCAATCCGTGTCGAGCGGCAGCAGGGAAACCGTCCGCGGCTCGTACGAAGCGCCCATACGCGGCTCCTGATGGAAGAGCGTCACCTGGTGGACGGGCTGCTCGCTGCGCCACTCCTCGATGGCTACGAGTAGATCGTCCACGCCTGTCACGAGGCCGGTGACGGCGCTTGGCAGCGGGAACGTCGTTTGAACAGGCTGCCCTGCGCCCTCGAGTTCCCCCGTAACGCGTACGCCCACGGCGGCTACGAGACGCCGGTTGCGATCCGGCTCTACCTTGTCCAGGTGTTCGAGGGCGTGCGCGGCGATCTCCCGGTTGAGGGGGCCGCACATGCCCTGGTCGGAGCCGAACACCACGGCCATCGCCACACCTGATGTGTCCGCCGACGCGTCTAGGCATTGCGGGCAGCGGCGCGCAAGAGCCTGAAAACCTAATCCCACCGCGCGCGTGTATTCCACCAGCGATTCAACGGAGCGCTGGTACTGGCGGATGTTGACGGCGGCCATCCCCTTCATGGTTCGCACGACGGACTGAAGTTCGCGCGCGCTATTCAGGCGGCCCCGCAGGCTCTCGGTGGTTTCCATCCTCGTCTGCCTTTACCATGGGTGCGACGGCCCCTTCCGCCGCTGAACGTAGTGCTTCGCGATCCTCATCCGTCAATTTGGCCCCTTGCTCGATCCCGTCGAGCCGTTCCCGTGCCTCCTCACTCACGGCCTTGCGAACGGCCTTCTCGGCCTCGCGCACCCGCTCGGCGGGTAGCCCGTCGAAAAGGCCCTCCGTCACGGCGATGAGTGTGGCCATCTGCTCGCCGGGAGGAATCGGCTCATAGAGGGGTTGCTTGAGCACCTCCCGCACGCGGCGGCCTCGCTCGAGGGTCTTCCGCTTCTCTTCTTCGAGCCGCGTGCCGTACCGGCTGAATCGCTCGAGTTCCTCGAACTGCGCGTAAGCGAGTTTGAGATCGCCGGCAACCGTCCGATAGGCCGGAAGCTGTGCCTTTCCGCCGACGCGCGAGACGGAACGCCCCACGTCGACGGCCGGGAGGATACCTTGCTGGAAAAGCTTCGGCGACAGGTAGATCTGGCCGTCCGTGATCGAGATGAGATTCGTTGGAATGTAGGCGGAGATGTTCTCGGCTTCCGTTTCGGCAATCGGGAGCGCGGTGAGTGAGCCGCCGCCGAGCGCGTCGCTGAGATGCGTCGCCCGCTCAAGCAGGCGCGAGTGGATGTAGAAGATGTCGCCCGGGAATGCCTCGCGGCCCGGAGGGCGCCTGAGGAGAAGCGATAGCTCGCGGTACGCCCGTGCGTGCTGCGTCAGATCATCATAAATGACGAGGACGTCGCGGCCCTGCTCCATGAACGCCTCGCCAATGCTCGAGGCGGCGTACGGCGCGACGAATTGCAGGCCCGGCGGGTCATCCCCCGTCGTGGCCACCAGGACGCAGTATTCCAGCGCGCCTCGCTCGCGGAGGTCGGCGATGACCTGGGCCACGGCGGAACTCCGCTGCCCGATGGCGCAGTAGATGCAGATGACGCCGTAGCGGCTCTGGTTGATGATAGTGTCCACCGCGATGGCGGTCTTGCCCGTCTGCCGGTCGCCGACGATCAGTTCGCGCTGGCCCCGGCCGATGGGGACGAGGGCGTCGATGGCCTTGATGCCCGTTTGCAGCGGAACCTGCACAGGCGCCCGATCCATGATGGCGGTAGCCTCGCGCTCGATGGGCAGGCGCTTGGCGGCCGGTATGGGCGGGCCGTCGTCCAGCGGCCGTCCGGTGGCGTCGACGACGCGGCCCAGCAGCGATTCCCCGACGGGAATGTCCATGACCCGGCCCGTGCGGCGCACCTGATCGCCAGCGGAGATCTCCTCACTTGCGTCGAGCATGATCACACCAACCTGGCCGGCGTCGAGATTGTAAGCTAAACCGAGCTTGTTCCCGGGGAAGCGCACCACTTCCTCCGATTCGACCCCCGGCAGACCGTCAACGAAGACGACGCTTTCGCCAACCTGTGTTACGTGTCCCACCTCGTGGAGCGCCATCTCGGGGCGCGCGTCCTCGACGGCCCGGCCCAGCCGCGCGAACGTGTCTTCAACGGCGGATAGCAGGCTGAGGTCATGGGGCGTCATGAGCTGCATCCCCTTCCGACCCGGCATCATCCTCACCGGCATCGATGGCTCGGCCCTTGGCGAGCACGTCCGCGAAGTCGTCTTCGATGCCTTCGAGATAAGCCGCGATATTCCAGCCCAAGGCGTGGCCGCCGGCCCGGAGCTCGATCCCACAGATCAGCTCAGGCGCCTGCTCGAACCGGACCTCGCGGGCATCTCCGAAGAAGCGGCCCAGGGCGTTGGCTAGTTCCGCCTGCTGCTCTGCGGGCACCTCGAAAGCCGTCGCCAAGATCGCGGCATGTTCGGCGTCTTGCGTCTCCGCGGTTAGCGTCTGACGCTGATCGGCATCGATGTTTGAGATCTTGTCCAGGAATGTCCGGATAAGCTGGCCTTCGAGTGTCGCGTTGGCCAATTCCTTCATCGCCTTGCCTGACAAGGCGCAGACTTGCTCGGACGTACGCCGGCGCAACTCCACCATGAATTGCTCTGCTTCCTCCTGAAACATGCGCCGCCATCCGGCCTCAAGCTCCTTCACCCCGGCTTGCGCCTCGCGTATCAATTCCTGCCGCCGCTCTTCCGCCTCTTCCCGGGCTTTCTCGATCAATTCCTTGCGCTGTTCATCCCATTCGCGGTTTTTCTGTTGGTACGCCTCAGCCTCGGTAGCGGCTTGCTCCTTCTTGGCTTCGGCGTCGTCGAGGCGGGCGGCGATTTCCTGCCTGCGCTTGTCCATGGCCGCAACAATGCGCTTGTAAAGAAAGATCCTTAGCAGAAGGACGAGCACCAGAAAGTTGACAATCTGGGCGATCACGGTGAACCAATCAATCAGCACGGCCAATCCTCCCGTTCGCGGCGAAGTGTATCTCCTTGAGTGTTCTCATGGCGTTGCCGTCGGCCGGCGCCTTAGGAGATGAAATGCTTCCAGAACGGGTTCGCGAATATCAGGATCATCGAAACCACGAAGCAGTAAATGGCCGTGGACTCGATCATGGCCAGGCCCACGAACAAGGTTCTCGTGATCGTGCCGGCCTCATCCGGCTGCTGGGCAATGCCGCGGAGGGCCTCCGACACGGCGCGGCCTTCACCCAGTGACGGGCCGAGTGAGCCGACGGCGATGGTGATGCCGGCGGTGGCAATGGAGATCATTCCGATTAGCGCATCGCTTTCCATATCCTAATGCTCCTTTTGCGTTGCATTATGCGTTTTCTTCCTGCTCTGCCGCATCGGCGGCGCCTTCCTTCTTGGCTCGTGCGCGCGTCCCGGAAGCGATGTACACCGTCGCGAGGATCGCGAAAATGTACGCCTGAATCAGGCCCGTCAACAGGCCGAGTAGATGCATGACCACTGGGAAGAACAGCGGCGTAACGGCCAACAAGATGGCGCCGATCTTGGCCCCGCTCATCACGTTGCCGAATAGTCGGACGGCGAGGGCCAGTGTCCGCGATAACTCGCCGATGATGTTGAATGGAAGCATCATGATGGAGGGCTGGATATAGTGCTTCAGGTAGTGCCCAAGGCCCTCGTTCGCGATGCCATAGATCGGGACGCCAGCAAACACGCAGATGGCCAAGGCGGCGGTTGTCGAGAGCGAACCTGTCGGCGAAACGAATCCAGGCACAACGGACAGGATGTTCGACACCGCGATGAACAGGAACAGCGCGCCAATAAAGGGCAAGTACTGTCCCGGATCTTGGTGGCTGATATCCCGGATCTGCTTCTGTGTGAATTCGACCACCATCTCGAGCAGGTTCTCCCAGCGGGAAATCTGGGGGCCGCTGGACAGCCGACGCGTGATCAGCCACGATCCGAAAGTGAGCACGGCCATGACGCCCCAGGTAAATACAATCGTCGCGTTGAGATGGAATGCGCCCCATGTCCAGTATACGGTCTCATCCGGTGTGATGGAGGTGATGTCCACGCTTACCTCGTTGCGTCCGGGGCGGACTTTCTTCCGGGCGCCCAGATGTGCGTGAGCGCCAGTCGCGCCAAGACAAATCCTACCAAGGCCGCCACGTAGCGCTGCCACTGGCCGTTGCCTACCCATACAAAGCCCGCGACTGTCAGGGCCGCTCGCACGCCAAAGCTGGCCACGATCAAGAGGGCAGGGCGCCTAACCGACGTAATCCAGCGCAAGGTGAGCCGCAATCCGCCGAAGAAGAACAAGCCGAGCGTCAGTCCGGCAATGAAGCATATAGCGGATATGACGGCCGGACTACTCACCTTTACTCTCCCGCGTGATCCAGTACCACGCCTGGATACAGCCAACAACGACGCCCGCCAGGAGCAGCATGAGCGTCCACGAAACATCGCTGGGCCAGCGGCGGTCGATCCACTGCCCGAGAAAGACGCCGGCCAGCGTCGGTACCGACACCGACCAGCCGACCAATCCCATCATGCCTAACCAAAACCAGATGCCCTCGCCTGCTTTGGCGCGCGCCGTGATCTTGCGCGATGCCTTCTTCCCAACCGCGCCGGTGAACCGCTCGCGGCCGTGCGTATCACGCTTCTCGCGCTCCTTCTCAGGCACGTTCCTGTAATTCGATGAATCGCCGCACGAAGTCGGCCTCCATCTTCTCCATAGCGGAGCGGACGCGTTGTTCGCGCTCGTTCAGGTGCTCGAAAGACTCTTCCACTGCCTGCTCCAGTTCTTCGAGGTGCTGCCCGGCAACGGCCCCTATCGTCGATACGAGGACCTCATCGCCGCACTTGACGAGTAATCCGCCGTTTACGGCCAGGAATCGCTCGCCCGCGGCCGCCTCAAACGCCAGTATCCCGGGCACGAGCGGGGCGACGACGTCCACGTGGCGCGGCAACAGGCAGAACGAGCCGTCCACGGCCTCGGCCGTGACCTTTCGCACGTCCTCTTCCACGGCGACGTGTGTCGGCAGCAATACCCGCAGCTTCATGTCATTCCCGAGAGGGCCTCACGGCCCCTCACTTATCCTGGGGAGCCGTTCGTTTGGCTTCGTCGAGCTTGCCGATCATGTACAACGCACTCTCGGGCAGATCCGCAAACTCATCATCAAGGATTCGCTCACAGCCATCCACGGCGTCCTCACGGCTAACCGTCCGGCCTTCCATGCCTGTGAACTGTCCCGTGACAAAGAAGGGCTGCGTGAGAAACCGTTCGAGTCGTCTGGCCCGCGAGACGACACGCTGATCCTCCTGGGACAATTCCTCGAGTCCAAGCATGGCGATAATGTCCTTCAGCTCGTCGTACGTCGCCAAGGTTTGCCGAATTTGCCTGGCCACGCGGTAATGGCGTTCCCCGACAACGTGCGGCGCCAACATCTTCGAGTTCGATTGAAGCGGGTCGATGGCGGGATATAGCCCCTGGGCGGCCCTGTCCCGCGACAGCACTACCGAGGCGGATAGGTGCCCGAAAGTATGAACCGCGGCCGGATCCGTGAAATCATCCGCAGGTACATACACCGCCTGGATCGACGTGATCGCCCCGCTGGGCGTATTGCAGATCCGTTCCTCGAGTTGTGCGATCTCGCTCGCCAGCGTGGGTTGATATCCCAGTCGCGAGGGGATGCGGCCCATCAGGCCCGATACCTCTGAACCGGCCTGGATGAACCTAAAGATGTTGTCGATCAGGAGCAGCACATCCTGTTTGAGGTCATCCCGGAAGTATTCGGCCATCGTGAGGGCGGCGTGGCCGACCCGCAATCGCGCCCCGGACGGCTCATTCATCTGGCCGAACACGAGGATACTGTTATCCAGCACCTTCGCCTCCTGCAGCTCCCGGTACAACTCCTCCGCCTCGCGGCTCCGCTCCCCGATGCCGCAGAACATGCTGACGCCCTGGTGCTGGCCGACGGTGTTGTGAATCATCTCCATGATCAGCACTGTCTTGCCGACGCCCGCGCCGCCGAAGAGGCCGGCCTTGCCGCCGCGTTCAAGTGGGGCCAGTACGTCGATAACCTTGATGCCGGTTTCAAACAGCTCGGACTTAGTCGATTGCCGGGTAATCGGCACGGGCTCCTGATGGATCGACCGCCGTTCGGCGGCTTCTACCGGCCCCTGTTTGTCCACCGATTCGCCGAAGACGTTGACGATTCGCCCAAGCAGGCTCTTGCCCACGGGCACTTGGATTGGGTGGCCGGTGTCGGTGATGGGATCGCCCCGACTCAGCCCCTGCGTGCGTGTCAAAGAGAGGCCCCGGATGGTTTGCCCATCGAGCTGCGCTACTACCTCGACGCGGACATCGCCGTGCGCCCCCGCCCTCAATTCATGGCGCAGGTCGGGCAGGTCGTGAGGGAAATGCGCGTCGATCACCCCCCCGCGCACAGAGATAACGGTGCCTTGGGATAGGGATTCTGGTTGTGGGCGTTCCATGACTTCCAAGCCTATACAGCGCTCCCCTCCTATTGCAACCTGTATGCGCGTGTTTGAACCGTTTCGCGCCTAAATGGCACAATACACGGCGATTCTGCGAGTGAAAGGAATAAGCATGCCTCAGAACGATGAAAAGGAACAGGCCACCCAGCAAGAGGGGATCATGACGCGCCTTCTCAAAACGCGCACGATACTCGTCAATGGAGAGGTCGATCACGAAATGGCCGAGCGGATCATTGCGCAACTGCTCGTGCTTGACGCGGAGTCCCACGACCCTATCCGCATGATCATCACGTCCCAGGGAGGCCATGTCGACTCCGGTTTTGCCATCTATGACATGTTGCGCTTCATCGAATCGGAAGTCATTGCTATCGGTGCCGGTTGGGTGGCCAGTATCGCCGTGCCCATCCTATTCGGCGCGGCAAAGGATAAGCGTTTCGCGCTCCCCTGGACGCGATTTCTACTGCACCAACCTTCCGGAGGCGCGGGAGGCCAAGCGAAGGATATCCGGATCGAGGCGCAGGAGATCATCAAGATCCGCGAGCGATTGAACCACCTTATCGCGGAAGAGACGGGGCAGCCCCTCGAGAAGATCGCCGCTGACAGTGATCGCAATTTCTGGATGAACGCCGACGAGGCCAAGGAATACGGCCTCATCGAGAAGGTGATCACCTCCGCCAAGGAACTTCCCTAAGTCCTATCGCGTGAGTCCTTCCTACGCCTCAGCCGCCGGCTCAACGCGTATGATCCCCTTAAAGTAGAGGTGGCGTCCCGGCTCGAAGTGAAGCAGCCCCATATCCGACGGGCGTAGCGCTTGGAGCACGCGGGCGTTCTCGCGATAGGTGGTGTTGATGGGCGTCATCCGGAACGGGATATCTTCCGCGGTGCTCTCGAGCGTGACGGCGGGCAGCCCGGCGGCCGATGCCGTCGCACGCTTGCCGGGCGCATAACTCTTGTTCAAGTGTTGCCACTTGCTCGTGGCCGAGTCGAATGCGCCGAAGGCGCCCGCCTCGTGATCCGTCTGCCACGAGGCATACTCGGGCCGCAACACCACGGATGCATGATACTCCTGCGCTTCGAACGCCTCGTCCGCCTCGAGCCAGATCGTGAGGCCGATACCGTCCTTTATGCCCGTCAATTCCCACTGCTGCCGGAAGGGGAAGCGCCGGGATTCGCCCGTGATTGACACCTTGTCTTCCGCGTTCGATACCGCGCCCCATTGCAGGCTGTGGCTGTCATTCCACAGGTGCTCGATGAGCATGGACGCGTACACGTGCAGAAAGGCCGTTAGCTCTTCGCCTTCGTAGGATAACCGGACGCGGCCCTGCTCGAAACGCGCCGACAAAGGCCCCGACGTCACCGTCCGTTGGGCGCGTATCCTGCCGCGGACGCTTTCCCGGTTGGCGGCAAGCTCCAGATCGAGCGTCAGCAAGTCGTGCCGCCCTTCGGCAAAGGTGCAGTCCTGTTCAGGAAGCCTGGCACGTGCCGTCAAGACGCGGCTGAAGGCGACGTAGGCCGAGTTGGCCCAAACCATGCCGAAATGGCGATTATGGGGCGTCATCTGGATTACGAGCGGCGGCAGTGCCGCGTCCTCGCGAGGAAGCGCCGCGGCTTCAAGGGCGGTCATTTCGGGGGCGACGAGGACGTTCCAGAGGACATCGGCCGGGCGGATATCGGGGAAGACGCCGGACAGGTCGCCGTAGAGCCACTCCGTGTAGGTCGTTGGCAAGAAAAGGTTTACGTCGATGTTGGTGATAGGCGCGTCGCGGAGGCATTCCATGGCGATGTGCCAGCGCAGCCGGCCTTCTTCGAGCCGGATCTCCCAAATCAGGCGGACGGGCAGGCGGGCCATTTCACCGTGGGCGACGCAGCCATCCGGCGACGCCTCGACGATTTTCCACACTGCCTCTGTCGAGTGGTGGTGTTGGCCTAGCGACTCGAGGCTCATCAAGCCGCCCGTGGACGCGGTGATTTCCTCCTGGTTGTGGAAGAGGGAGACGCGGCCGTTACAGTGGATCGACTCGGTAGGCCCGGCGTTGAATGTATGGACGCCCTGATCGTGGCCCACCTGGCGCAGGTAGAAGTCGATGGTTTTCTGCATGTTCTCGCGGACGATCATGCGGCCCTTGCTGAGGAGGATGACTCGATCGCACACGGTGTTCACGATGCCCAGATCGTGCGAGACAAAGCAGATGGTTTTGCCCTGTTCCTTCAATTCGCCGATTTTGTAGCGGCACCTGCGCTGGAACTCCTCGTCTCCTACGGCAAGCACCTCGTCCACCAGAAAGATGTCCGGGTTGGTGTGGACGGCCACTGCAAAGGCGAGCCGCACGAACATGCCGCTCGAATAGGTGTCCACGGGATTGTCAATGAACCCGGCGATACCGGAGAACGCGACGATTTGCTCGAAAACCTCACGAACTTGTGCGTGCCGGACGCCCAGGAGGCCGGCGTTCAGGTAGATGTTCTCGCGTCCGGTAAGGATGGGATGAAACCCGGCGCCGAGTTCGAGAAGCGAGGCCACACGGCCGTTCACCGTCACATGTCCGGAGGTGGGCAAAGTTACGCCGGCGAGGATCTTGAGTAAGGTGCTCTTGCCCGAGCCATTGCTCCCGATAATTCCGAGCGACTCACCGGGCTCGACGGTGAAAGAGATGTCGTCCAGCGCCTTGAACTTTGCCCGCTTGCGCCCCCGGAGCCAATCGGCCAAGCCGCCGCGGCCGATCATCACGCGTGCGCCGCGGCGCGTGGGAAACTCCTTGGTGATGTGGTCGACGTTGATGATCGGCATTAGAGATGATCCGATAGCGTCGGCCCGAGGCGGCGGAACACGATGACGCCGATGACGAGCACCGCCGCCGCAACGATAGCAGGCCATGCCAGGAGCCATGCGTCGGGCGCCCGATGTTCGAAGAGAATCTGTCGATACGCCGTCAGCAGTTCGGCCATGGGATTGCACTCGTAGGCCCGCAGCGCCCACGCAGGTACATTGCGCGACGTTACCCACTCGAGCGGGTAGAACACGGGCGAGGCGTAAAACCCGAACATGACGGCCACGCCCACCATGTAGCCGATGTCGCGGAAATGGACGTTGCCGCAGGAGAGCAGCAGCGCCAGCCCTACCGTCATTACCCATTGCAGGGCGAACACCACCGGAAACCAGAGCAAGGCCAAGCTAAGGCTGCCGCCAAGGATCATGTGGACTCCCAGCAGCACGAAGAAGCCGATGAACAGGTTCACAAGGGGATAGCCCATGCCGGCGAGAGGCACGACCTCCCTCGGGAAATGGACTTTCTGCACGAGGGTTCGGTTGTCCAGTAACGCCTGGCTCGCGCTTGTCAGGCCGTTCGCCGTGAATTGCCAGAATATCAGTCCGCAGAGCACCATCGTGGCGAATGGTGGGCCTTCCTCGCCGACGGTGAAGGCCACCCGCTGGCGAAAGACCACCGAGAACACGAAGGTCAGGACGAGCATCAATGCGACGGGTTCGAGCACGGCCCAGAAAAAGCCCATTACGGCGTAGCGATACCGGGCGCGCAAGTCCTTCCAAATCAAGTCAATAAGCAGTTCCCGCGCCCGAATGAGATCCGGGATGATCCGCCACACCTGGCGCTGTCGCGCGTCCGTATATAGGTATCCGCTCATGCCGTGTGAGGGTAACAGAGGCCCTGGGCCAATTCAACGGCGCGTGAGGTGTTGAAGAGCATTGATGCCTGCCGCCGATGTCCGGTAGAATCGCCTTGGGCAGCAGGGCTCCGGAGTTGTAGGGCGCAGTGACAACCATCCTTGGCATATCCGCTTTCTACCATGACAGCGCGGCGTGTCTCGTGCGGGACGGGGATATCGTGGCCGCCGCCCAAGAAGAGCGGTTCTCACGAAAGAAGCATGATCCGCGGTTCCCGGAGCAGGCTATAGCGGCGTGTCTTGAGCAGGCCGGAATCGCCATCGAGGATGTGGACTACGTCGCCTTCTATGACAAGCCCTTCCTGAAGTTCGAGCGTCTTCTGATGACGTACCTGACAGTGGCCCCGAAGGGGTTGCGGTCGTTCTTCGACCAGATGCCGCTGTGGTTAACCGAGAAGATCTCGATGCGGAAGACCATCCGGCGCAAGCTCAAGTATGAAGGGAAGGTGCTTTTCCCAACGCATCACCAGTCGCACGCCGCCGCCGCATTCTTCCCAAGTCCTTTTGAGGAGGCGGCCTTCCTGACCTTGGACGGCGTGGGTGAATGGGCCACGTCGACGTACGGAGTGGGCAGGGGTAACCGCGTCGAGATCCTGAAGCAGATCAGCTTTCCCCATTCGCTGGGACTTCTCTATTCCGCGTTCACCTATTTCACCGGCTTCAAAGTGAACAGCGGCGAGTACAAATTGATGGGCCTCGCCCCCTATGGCGAGCCGCGCTACGTCGATGTCATTCTCCGCGAACTGATTGATGTCAAGGAAGACGGCTCATTCCGGCTGAATATGCGGTATTTCGACTACTGCGGTGGCCTGCGCATGACAAATGCCCGTTTTGCCGCTCTTTTCGGTGGGCCGGCGCGTGTGCCCGAATCGCGCATCACGCAGCGCGAGATGGATCTGGCGCGGTCGGTGCAAGCCGTGACGGAGGAAGTCATTCTCCGCATGGCGCGATCGGTGCAAGCCGTTACGAATATGAAGCATCTCGTGCTCGCGGGCGGCGTGGGCCTCAATTGCGTGGCCAATGGCCGCGTCCTACGTGAGGGCCCGTTCGAGAACGTCTGGATTCAGCCGGCAGCGGGCGACGCGGGCGACGCACTGGGATGTGCCCTGTTCGTGTGGCACCAGTTGCTCGGAAACGAGCGGAAGGCGGATGGCCGGCGGCAGAAGGCTTCGTACTTGGGCCCTGCTTTCACGGATGACGCCATTCAGTCGTATCTGGACGAGGAGCATATCCCTTATACGCGGCTGGCCCGGGAGGACTTGTGCGAGCAGGTGGCTGAACTGCTCGCCGGTGGACAAGTTGTTGGGTGGTTTCAAGGCAAGATGGAGTTCGGCCCGCGCGCACTCGGCGGGCGAAGTATCCTGGGCGATCCGCGATCGCGAGAGATGCAGTCGCTAATCAACCTCAAGATCAAGTTCCGGGAGTCGTTTCGTCCATTCGCGCCTACCGTGCTGCGCGAGCACGTGGATGCCTATTTTGAGCTTGATCGCGAGAGTCCCTACATGTTGCTCGTGGCGCCTGTTAAGCGGGAACGCCTCCGGGAACTGAGCGCAGACGAAGAGGGGGCGGAAGGTTTCGACAAGCTCAAAGTAATCCGATCGGATGTGCCCGCGATCACCCATGTGGACAACTCAGCGCGGGTGCAAACCGTGGACAAGGATGATAATCCGCTTTATCACGAGCTCATCAGCCGGTTTTACGAGAAGACGGGGTGCCCGGTAGTCATCAATACCTCATTCAACGTTCGCGGCGAGCCGATTGTCTGCTCGCCGAGGGACGCCTACACGTGCTTCATGCGAACCGATATGGACTTCCTTGCGATGGGGTCGTTTCTTCTCGACAAGCGACAGCAGGAGCCCTGGGACAAGAACGATCAGTGGATGCAGGAATACGAGCTGGATTAGCCGATGCTGGTTGACACGAGCGACAGGAGGGAGCAGCGGAAATTCGGCCTGGTGATGGCCGTCTGCTTTGCGATCATTGGGCTGATCCGCTGGTGGCTCTCCGGACATCCCCCGTATTGGGCGTTCATAGTCGGAGGCGCCTTTCTCGTCTTTGCGGCGGCTGCGCCCTTTGTGTTGCGTCCCGTCTTCTTCCTGTGGATGAAGTTCGCCATGGCGATGCACTGGGTGATGATCCGTCTGCTCCTAACCGTGGTGTTCTGGGGGCTTTTTGTGCCCATGCGGCTCATCTTCACCATGGCCGGCAAGGACGCGTTGCGCAGGAAGTGGCAACCGGACGCGGCAACCTATTGGGAGGAGCCGGACGAGCAGCCGGCGGAGGTGGAGCGCTATTTGAATCAGTTCTGACGGGGCCTCTGGAACCACGCAGGCTGCCCGCCCTTCACGTCTACAGAGTTCTTTGTGCTCGATTCACGGTATCTTTTCCAGGTGCGGAGTGTCAGGATGACAACGCCTACCCGTTACTACGAGGATTCTGGCGGCAATTGACCTCGGTGTTACACCGTGCGCGCCCTGACCGCGGGGAAAGTACTGTGTTGAGGAATTGCGCGGCTGGGGTGTGATAAAATCGCGCCATGGAACTACTCAGAGAGCTTTGGGCCTTCCTGCGTGTGCGGAAGAAGTTCTGGTTGGCCCCGATCCTCATAGCCTTACTTCTATTGGGCCTGCTTATGCTTGCTGGCACCGCCATGCCTGTGGTAGCCCCATTCATCTACATGATGTAGTCGCTTCGTGGTCGCCGTCCGCGTGCAACAGGCTGAAAAGACGCGTGATCTACAACCCTTGACGGCATCACGGCAAATGACGTAACCTATTGGGGAGGCTATTGTTGCTTGGTGCCCTGCGGTGGGGGGGCGGGCATGGCGATGGGTGAGCGGAGAGAGTAAGAGGGGGCTGGGGCGGTCACTCCCTGTCCCCTTGCGTTAGTCTTCAAGTAGAGAGGTTGGTAGTAGTCGTGGCTAGAATCCTCGTCGTCGATGACGATGTCAAGACCGCGCGCAGCATAGGTAAGCATCTGTCGCGCGTGGGACACGAATGTGCGCTGGAAACATCGGGCTCGCGAGCCGTTGAAACCGCGAAGTCGAAGACGCCCGACCTGCTGATCCTTGATGTCATGCTGCCGGATGTGAGCGGCTTCGAGGTCTGCCGTCGGGTACGTAGGGACGCTGAGCTTTATGCCATGCCTATCCTGGTGGTTTCCGCTATGGATGGCCACGAAGAAGTTATGCACGGATTGGCGCAGGGAGCGGACGACTACCTCGCAAAACCGTTCAGCGGCGAGGAACTGACACAACGCGTTACCAGGCTCCTACGGGCTTCTGGAACAAGCGGCGGCAAGGATCCGCTTACGGAGCTTGCCGATGGGGAAGCGTTTAAGCGCGAACTCCAGAAGCGCATCAGTCTCCAGGAGCAATTCGCTTTTGCGTGTGTTGAACTCACCAATCTCCGGGACTTTGGACGACGTACGGGAGGGGACGCACGAGAAAGAGCCATCCGCCATCTTGCACGCGGCCTGATGCGCTGCGGCGCTTCTTTCAAAGAAGGCGAGTTTTCGGTGGGGCACATGGGCGGGGGACATTTCGTGGTTGTTCTGCCGGAGAGTGACGCCAGAGCGTACTGCGAGCGCGTTCGGGAAACTTGGCTGGCCCATCGAGAGCGGTTCTACGAAAGTATAAGCCAGGGCAAGGCCTATCATGAGGCCAGTGCTCCGGGAAGTCGCGCGGCTGCCGCGCGGCTGCTGGATGTATTGTGCTGCATTACCGCGGGCAATCGCCAGGATGCCTCCAGCACGCAACGAGTCTTCGAGATAACTTCGCGGCTTCGTCAGAAGGCCCTCCAGGCAATTGGCGCCGGCGTCTACGTGGATCAGCGTAGTGCCGTCTGACGGGACGGGTTCGCGGATATCGCCAGGTTGAAATCCGGCGGAGCTTCTGGCACGATTGCTCCATCAAAAAGGAGGCCCGCCGCGACTGGCGACTTGACGTGGAACTGACCACGGTGGAGCGGCAGGGACGGATTCGCGCCGATCGCCTGGGTGCTGAGAGACAGACACCCGGGCGTGTTTGTTTTTCAGGGCGTTCGTTATGGCTGCGCTCGTGTTCGAGCCGCCCCAATAAGGAGGTCTCTAATGGCTGAGAAAGACCTGAAACAGATGTACCGTACCCGTACGGAAGGGGAGTTTCCGGACGCCATCGAAGTCGTCGGCCGGAAGTACGTCAAGGTTGAGAACTTGCGCTACGGCACTAACCCTCACCAGCCTGCGGCGTTCTATCGTCCCGCCGATGGGCAGAATCTGGTGCTTGGGGCCTACGAAATCCTCAAGACGGGCAAGAGCGGCTTGTCCCAAACCAATCTTGAGGACATGCACCACGCCGTCGGCATCCTCAAGTACATGCAGCGGCCGGCGTGCGCCGTCATGAAGCACTGCAATCCTTCGGGGGCGGCCATTCAGACGGGTGGCCAGCCGCTTGTCGAGGTGTATCAACGCGCGCGTGATGCCGATGCCCAAGCGGCTTTTGGCAGCGTCGTCGCGTTTAACACTACCGTGGACGCCGACACCGCCGAAGAGATCATGCAGTCCATTGTCGAGGGGGTTGCCGCGCCGTCGTTCGCCCCCGAGGCGCTCGAAGTCTTCAACAATTTCGAGAAGTTCAAACGGAACAAGCAGATTCGGATCATCAGGATCCCGGATCCCTCCGGCTTGCCCAAGTTCATCGACGAGGGTACGGACGTGCGTGAGATGAAGGTGTTCGACGACGGAAGCATTGTCCTCGCAATGCCTTACCTCTCCCGCGTTAAAGGAGTGGATGACCTTGTGCCGGCCTACAACGAGCACAAGACGAAAGGGCGGATTGATATCGAGCGGAAACCGACTCCGCAGGAACTCGAAGATCTGCTGTTCGCCTGGTATGTGAACATCCACGTCCGCTCAAACGGCTGCGTCATCGCCAAGAACGGCCAGACCATCTGCGTCGGGACGGGCGAGCAGGATCGCGTCGGCGCGGTGCAGCAGGCCATCGTGAAGGCGAAGCAGAAGTACAAGGGCGCTGAGACGCTCGAGGGCGCGGCTATGTCATCGGATGGCTTCTTCCCGTTCCGCGACGCGGTGGACGCCGCTACCAGCACGGGCGTGAAGGCCATCGTGCAGCCGGGCGGCAGCGTCAATGACTACGAGGCCATCGAGGCGTGCAACGAGGCGGGCGCGACCATGGTCTTCGCCATGGAGCGGTGCTTCTCGCATCACTAATCGCAATCAAGTGTATGACGCAAAGGCCGGGAGAGGCGCCGCAAAGGCCTCTCCCGGCCGTAGGTTAACAGTGCCGGAACTCTCACACCGGACTCACGAATCGTCAAAGAGCACGCCTTTTTCCTCGCACCACTGGATCGCGACGGTTTTCAGCAGTTCCTTTCGGTAGGTGTACCAGTCGTCTGCGATTTCGTGCTCTCTTATGAGCAAGCGGAACGTTTTGAAGGGCTCATCGCCGCTCAGTGCCCGGCGCAGCTTCTCCTGCACCTGCGTATCGCCAATGCCGACGCAAAACCGCTCCATCATGCCGAATTCGTCGTATTCGATCCGGTCGGGCAGGAGCCAATAGTCTCCGGTGACCAAGACCTTATCGGCCAGGATCACGTTCTCTTGTTGCCATGGCGGAAAGAATCCGAGCGGCTCGCCGTCATGCGCGGCCTGCAACTCGTGCTTGCTCAATGTGATGACGTCGCAGGTCTTCTTGCTGACGAAGGAATGGTGTTCGTCCGAGCGAAATGACATGGCCTCGACAATGGCACTCAGCTTAACCTTGGGCCTCATCACCTGTTTCCTTCAGACGGGGAACGCCGTAAATCCAACGGCCCGATACCTTCTGATCAACATCGAACACGACGCATCCATTCTCGCGACGGCACGGTACGGGGGCGCCGCGGCTGCCCGGCGTTGGGCCTTCGACAACCAGGTCGAGCATTTCGGGCAGGCCGGCCGCGGGGATACGGACCTCGCCCCGGCCATGCACCATAAGTTGGAGCACGGCGCCGCCTTCAACGCGCCGCGCTGGCGGCACGGGCGCCCAGGCCACTTGCCCGAGCGGCTGATCGGCAAATATGGTGGTTCGCCCATCAATGGTGATTTCTTTTGCTCCATCACCGGCAAACGCGATGAGATCGCCTGCATCATTCACCCGGAACGCCATCGCCAAGTCACCGTCGTAGGTTACCGTGTGGCCGTCTATCCTGAAGTCCTGAAGTGTGACATGCCCACTCGGTAGGGGGTGCTGTTCCATGTAGGCGCGGTCCTGCTCCTCGTCCCTTGCGAAGCCGCCGGACCATCCCTCCTCGTAGTTGCGGAAATGGTGAACAATGGCCACGGTGCCATTCGGGAACCGGCAGGCCAAATAGTCCGTCGTGCGTGAGAGATGTTCCGTGTTGTCGTTGAACTGCCCAAAGGCTCCCGTGGCGGGATAGGCGCCGAGGGCGTCCAGCACCTCAAACCAGTTGCGTGATTCTTCCCCAAGGCTCCCCGACTGATCGTCGCGCGGCCGGTATCCGAGGAAGGTGGCGCTTCCGCCTGAGGGCAAACCGCGGTGGGTTCCCACAACCGCGTCACTCAAACGGGCCACAACGGTTGCACTCTCACCGGGCGTGACGGGATAGGCCCTGTCTACGAGGAAGTCCGTCAGGATGGTTTGCGGCGCAACGCCCGCCAAGGCGCCTTCGAACCGAATCGTTCTACCGGGCACTATCCGGCCCTCGTTTTGGCCTGGGGCGTACGTTACGCCAAACAAATCTTGCCATTCGCTCAAAGCGTCGCCGCCTTCGCAGGTCAGGAGCGGAGGCGGGCCGGCCCAGATCACGCGCCCGCCCGATTCAACAAGTTCCCGGGCAAGACTGAGCAGACGCTCCGATGGGAATGGCTCGAACATGGCTACCAACGTCGTGAAACGGCGGCCGGCCATCTCGATGGCCCCTTGGTTGACGTGTCCGCGTTCGAGCAGTTTCGCCTGGGTGATGTAATTGGCATAGCCGTACTGCGTCATCCAGCTCCCGAACCGCTCCTCGACGCTGACGAGGTCAAGCGGATAGAGCATAAGGACTTCGACGTCCCGGTGCTGCATGTCCTCCACGATGCCCCAGAGGGGCGAGCCGGCGGCCCCGAATGTGTTCACGAGGGCAGTGCGGCGTTGCCTGATCTCCGCCGGCATTCCCCAGTGAGCGGCGTAGGAGTAAGGCACGTCGTTCAAGATTCCCGTCGAACAGGCCAGAGCCAAAGCGAAGTAGTCCCGATCAATCCAACCGCCCTCGGCGTGGTCATTCCCGTTGCCCGTGAGGTAGTCTCCCCACTTGAAGTAGTCCTGACAGGCTGCGGCGGCCTGGTGCGCCGTGCAGGACCAGATGAAATTCGGCGTGTACTCGTACTGGTGTTTCTGCTGCCGCTCCTGTCCCACGCGCCAATAATCGATGGTTGGGCTTTCGGCCCACGTGGCGTGTGCTCTCGCCTCGAGCCGGTGGCCCATTCGCGCCTCGGCATGGCGTTTGGCGGCTGCGAAGAGGTCGACGACGCCGTTCTGGAGCATGTGGTAGTACCGAGAGCGGAACAAGGCCGTCCGGCGAATGGCCTCGGGGGACTCGCCGAACACATGCATAATCCCCTCCTTTGCGTCGAGTCCGTGCGCAAAGTCCTCCTGGCCGTAGGCGAAGTAGACGAGGTACTTGGCGAAATCGCGGTACTCGTCCCCGTATTGCTCGGCGAACCGCTGGGCGAGCCCATCGCTGACGTAACGCAGGGCAAACTCCCCGTGGTCATGGTGTCGGGAGTAGGACCAATCCTGCTGGATGTGCATCTCATCCGAGTAGAGGCCGTTGAGGCGGATCCCGGCGTCGGCGTAATGATCGATAAGCCCCTTGAGATAGGGCAAGGCGTTTTCGCTGAAGTAGTCCATCTCGGGCGTTCGATACTGCTGCACGACAAGGACCCGGTCGAGGGATCCCACATCCGTTCGGCCTTTGCCGTGGATACGCACCCGGCACGCAACGCCCGTCTTGGCGCCGGGCCAAGTCTCCACCTCGGCAACGTCTGAGATCTCGACGATGTCAGCAGGGTCAACGACGCGATAGGGGGTGCCGCCAATGGCCTTTTCCTTGAAGGCGAACACGCGCACTCCCGCGTCCTGGACGTCGATGGGGCCCTTGTTATTGACCCAACGCCGCTGGCGCCAAAGCTGCACGCTGAAGGCGCCCGTTTCAGGATCGCGCAGTCCTTTGCGGTAGTGCATCCACCGTCCCGATTCTCCGGTTTGGGCGGCGCAGCCCGGGCCAATCTCGAGCGGGCTGAGTAGACTCAGTTCCAGGCCAAGTCCGTATTCCTGAGCGACGGCGCCAACCTTCGCGATGCGCTCTATGTACTCGTCCATATCCGGTGTAAGCCGGCGCGGCGTATCCTGTCCGGGCCGATACTGCTTGAAGAAGTGGTCGAAGGCTACCACCAGCGTCCGGCTGCCGCGCCGTTGAGCGCGTTCGCATACCTGGCGCAGGCTTTCCTCGCGAGGGTGGAAGCTTGTCGCGAGGTTGAGCACTTGATCGGGCTTCTCGGCCAGGATGTCGAGTTCCTCATCCGTCACGAGGATGATATGAGCCCTCCCGATTTGGAAGGTCCAAGGCCCAGGAAAGGCAACGAGTTCGCCTACATATGTGTTCTCAGGTACGGTTGTTTTCATCGGTGGCTCCACATCTCCATAGCAGACGGCTGATAAGGTGAGCATCCAACAGATTGCGCAGACACGGGAACGTGGTGAAACTCGCATGCACGGTGACTCCTACGCCGGTTCCGTTACCAAGTGAGGGGGCCATGATAGGCATCGGGCTGCCGTGAGACAAACCGGCCCCCGGGAATCTTTTGCCTCAAGCAAGGTGTTTTCTCTAGAGTGCGCTCCTACGTTTCCATGCAGGCGTGCGCGACACACCAGGCTACGCGATGCGACAGATGCGAGGCAACAGGGAGAACGGAATGGGAAGTGTAAATAAGAGGTTGGTTCTACTACTCGTGGCGGCGACTCTACTGCTGGTTCAGCAACGGGCTTCAACGGAAGACGGGGCCGCAGCCAGTAAGATGGATGCCAAAACTGATGCCGTGATCCGCAAGCTCTCGGAGTATCTGGGGAGTGCAAGCCGGTTCGCGGTGGATGCTTCCGTAGACGTCAAACTGGCGTCGGCCGACGCGCCTGACAACTTCCACGCAGAATACACACTTACCGTCCAGCGGCCGAACCGGTTGGCGCTTTCGTGCGACAGTCCCAAGTACCGGTTCAATCTGGCCAGCAACGGCAGCGAGGAAATCGTCTATTTTCCCGAGGATGACGCGTATGCCCGAACGGACGCTCCGAGCCGCCTTGGCGACGCTTTCCGAGTTATCGGCTTGCGTGTGATGGACGTGGGAATGGTGTTCATCCAGACGCTGCTTCAAGAGAATTTCTATGACGCCATCAACGCCACCATCGAGCAGGGCACGTACGCGGGTGTGGAGAACATCGGCGGCGTGGAGCTGCATCGCCTTCGGTTCATTGGTGATAAGATGAATTGGGAGATGTGGGTCGAATCGGGCGATGCCCCGCATGTTCGCAAGATCCTTCCGGATATAGTCTCGCCGGCCCGCCCAGGTGATGCGGAAGGGGAGGATACGAAGATATCCGCCGTTGTTGAGTTCACCAACTGGACGACGACGCCAGCGATTCCGGACGGCCGCTTCGATATCGCCTTGCCGCCCACGGCGTATGACCTCCAGGCCACCTTGCAGGATCTTGTAGACCGCCCTGCCCCCGCCGCTTCCCTCAAACTTCTGGATGGAGAAACCGTCGAACTTGCCGCACACAAAGGCCAAGACGTCGTCGTCTTGGACTTCTGGGCCACGTGGTGCGTCCCTTGCCGGCAGGCCATGCCGCAAGTCGAGAGAGCCGTCAAGGCATTCAGGAGCAAGGGAGTTGAACTGTATGCGGTGAATGTCGGGGAGAGTGCGGAGGAGGTACGCCGCTTCTTGGAGCAAGTGAAGCCCGACATCACCGTGGCGCTGGACCCGAAGGGGAAGGTGGCACGGCGGTTTGGTGTCGAGTCGTTTCCTTCCTTGGTGATCATCGGCAAAGACGGTGTTGTGAAGACGGTACACGCAGCCGTCCCACCCAGTCCGGGGGCGCTGGAGATGCAGTTGAAGCGCGAATTGGGGGCGCTGTTTCTCGAGGAGGCACGCTCCGTGCGCTAGGCCGACGAGAGGCAGCGGAGCCTTCGGGGATTGGTGAAGTCACGCCCGCAGGTTGGGCGAGAGCGCTCTTTCTTGCTGGTTTGCTGCCAATCGGCCGCACGCGCGCAAAACCACGCGAATATTGCATGTTTCCCGCGGTTCGTGCTAGAGTCTGTCAATCCACGCGGAGAGCTGACCGAGTGGCTGAAGGTGGCGCCCTGCTAAGGCGTTGTACGGTAACCCGTACCCCGGGTTCGAATCCCGGGCTCTCCGCCATCTTTCTCTCTGCCCTTGAGACGCAATAACTTAGCGCGGTTCACCAATGCCTGTGAGCCCTGCCAACTACTGAATTCCTCCCACTCTCTTGGCATCGGTGCCGATGAGGTGCTGCGAGCCTGCCACCAGCGAGCCGGTACGGCCTCTCACTTCCTACCTCCGGTGATGAGGAAGACGGTGAAGCGGCGCATTTCGCCGTTTGCCGCGGGCTTCATGATTTCGGCCGCTGTCGTGTCGCTCACATCCTCGAAGCCCGCCGCCTCCAACGCGCGCCGGAGCGTTTGTCGCTCGAATCCCGGGTGGAAGACGCCTGTGCTGTCCCCGTGAAATTGCCCTTCGTCAGGATCCAGATCGCTGATGCAGACACGGCCGCCGGGAGTGAGGCAAGCGTAGAACTGTTCGAGGAGCGCATCGATCGTCTCGATGTGGTGGAGGGTCATGTTGCTGACGATCACGTCGTAACTGCCCGTGAGGCGCTCGCCGGCGTCGGGGTCGAGCAGCAATGTCCTCACGTTGTCCAGGCCCTGCGCGGCGGCTTTGGCGGTTAAGGCGTCAAGCATGCCGCGTGAGCTGTCGGCCCCCGTCACGGATGCCGCCAGCGGCGCGATCTGACGCGTCAGGAGGCCCGTCCCGCAGCCGAAGTCCAGAACATGCACGTTCCCAGTCAGAGACACCTTGCCGGATATCGCGGTGAACACATCCTGCGCCAAGGCAAGCCGCGCCGGATTCTCGTCCCAAGTGGCGGCCGCTTTGTCGAAGTCCCGCTTGTTCTCACCCATGCGTCTATTGCTCCGTCCGCCGGGAACCTCGGCGCTATGCGAGCGCGGCCAGTTCGAGCCGGCACACGGCGATGTCCTCTTTGTTGATCGAGTAGATGACGAAGAGGTGCTCGCCGAGAATGTGATAGGAAGGATATCCGTAGCGGCCGCCTTTATGATGGCCTTCGATCCGGGGATTTATCGGGACATCGGCGCCCAGCACGTAGTGCTGGTCGAAGACGACGCCGTCCTCGCCGGCGGCCAATACTAGAGGCGTCCGTTGGGAGCCTGGATCGGGGCAGGATACGGCGAAGTGGCGCCCATCCGGCAGGCGGCCGAAGTGAAACCTGCAGTTCGCATCGGTGAATGCCGTGCGCGCGGGCTCCGACCAGGTGACGCCCTTATCGCGGCTCTCCGTCACGGCAAGCGCTCCAGATTGCTCGCTCCGTTCAATGCGCAGCATCATGTGCACCACGCCGTCGTCGGTTTCGTAGCATGACGCCTCGCAGTAGGCCGCGCTATCGCCCCGATGAGCCATGCCGTACCAGAAGCCTTCGGGATCGTCATAGTACCCCTCGGGCAGGCGCGGCAGTCCGGCGATGGCCCATCCCTCGATGCCGCGCGGGTCGTCCGTGTAGGGAAACCACATGTTGCCGGGGATGATGAGCCGCCCGGTCTTGAGTCTGTGCGGCCCCAGGTTGGCCACGAAGCGGTCGATCTTCGCCACGGGACCTTCCCACGTGGCGCCCGCGTCGCTCGAAGTCATGATCCCGGTATGGGAGTCGTAGTTGACGCGGAAATCGAGTTCCTGCTTCGGATAGTTCCCCCGCTCGAGATGGGTGCGAACTCCCTGCTCGTCGTAGTCGTAATAGCCGTAGTAGGCCGTCAGTTGGCCGTCGTGATTGTGGATGCCCATGCCCGTCATAACGGCCTCGCCGACGCGGCCAGGCTGCGGCCCCACCAACGCCGCCGGCTCAGACCAGGTCTCACCGAGGTCCTCCGATACAGCGAATACCATGTGTTGGCCGGGCGCATCCTCGTGGACAGCGCCGTTCGACCATGACGCCAAGAGCCGGCCGTCGATTGACGTGATCTGCGCATGGTGGTTGTAGGCGCGTCCCTCGACGCTTTGGTAGATGGTGAAGTGTTGCGTTTCAGGTTCGCGCAGCGGAACT
This sequence comes from Candidatus Hydrogenedentota bacterium, assembly GCA_963674865.2. Classification (GTDB taxonomy): domain Bacteria; phylum Hydrogenedentota; class Hydrogenedentia; order Hydrogenedentales; family SLHB01. The sequence goes on along the minus strand of CAXXYE010000006.1, from coordinate 173,876 downwards.
TCCCGCCAGCGGTTCGTGATGGGAGACGTCATGACATGTACCTCAATTCCACCCAGGAGTTGCAGCCTGGAAGCCGTAAAGTATGCGCAAATAGAAGGCGGTGTCAAACCTACGACTTCGTCCAACTGCGGTTGACAGTCTCCCGGCGGGTGATGCAGAATGCGGCAATCAAGGATTGCCGGCACAAGTATGCTTTCCGCCCTTTTCAGAGAACTCCGTCCCTACCAGTGGCTCAAGAACGTCGTTGTCTTTGCTGCGCTGGTATTCGCCCAGCAATTGGCTGCCGTTGAGCAACTAATGCGCAGCCTGGGCGCGTTCGCGGTGTTGTGCGCCGCCTCGAGCGCTATGTACGTTCTGAACGATATCATGGACGTCGAGCAGGACCGCGCGCATCCGGCGAAGTGTAAGCGCCCCCTAGCAAGTGGCGCCTTGGGGATTCCCGCGGCGTTGGCTACGATGGCGGCTCTGGTTCTTGCGAGTTTGGTTGGAGCGTTCCTGCTGCGCCCGCAGTTCTTTGTGGCCACGCTCGTCTACATGATCCTGATACTTCTGTACTCGGTTCTGTTGAAGAACATCATGATTGTGGATGTAATGACGGTTGCGCTGGGCTTTGTGATCCGAGCCATGGCGGGAGCCATCGTGCTCGACGTGGTGTTCTCGAACTGGCTGGTCGTATGCACGCTCTTTCTTGCACTCTTTCTGAGCGTTGGAAAACGCCGCCACGAGATCTCGCTGATGGCCGAGGAGGCGGTAAATCACCGGAGGGTGCTCCAGCACTACACAGTGGAGTTTCTGGACACGCTCATCATGATTACCGCGGCGGCGTCCCTGCTGACCTACACGATCTACACGTGTTCGCCAGAGGTCACAATGCGCTTGGGCACGGACAAGCTGTACCTGTCCATACCCTTCGTAGTCTATGGCCTTTTCCGGTATCTTCATCTGGTACACCACCGGCGCGGCGGCGGGGATCCGAGCCAGGCATTGATAAAGGATGGGCCGTTGGCCGTGACGGTATTGCTCTGGGGAGTCACCTGCGTGGCTGTGCTGTATGAAGGAACGATCCGATGAGCAAAGTAGCAGTCCTCAAGACGAAACCCGAAACGGTCATCGACGACTACAAGCGACTTCTCGACCTCGCGGATTTCCAGCGGCATATCCCCAAGGATAAGCCCGTTATCCTCAAGGACAACATCTCGTGGCATTTCATGTATCCGGGCGCCAACACGACGCCTTGGCAGCTCGAAGCCGTGATTCAGTATCTCAAGGATAACGGCTATTCGGATATCTCGGCGGTACATAATCGTACGGTGGTCATTGACGCCCCCAAGGGCCAGCGGCTCAACAAGCTGGATAAAGTCTACGCCAAGTACGGAATCCGTGAACTACTCAATTACCGAAAAGGCGATATGGCCTGGGTGAAGTATGAGCCCAAAGCCAAGATGCTTGTGCTGGACAAGATCTTCCCCGAAGGGATCCGCATCCCCGACTATTTCTTCGGGAAGAGCGTCATCCATTTGCCCACCGTCAAGTGTCATATCTACACGACGATGACGGGCGCCATGAAGAATGCGTTCGGCGGTTTGCTCAACACGCGGCGTCACTATACGCACTCCTATATCCACGCCACGCTCTGCGACCTGTTGGCTATCCAGCAAGAGATCCACACCGGCATCTTTGCGGTGACTGACGGCACGACCTGCGGGAATGGGCCCGGCCCTCGCTGCATGGAACCTGTCAAGAAGGACTACATCTTGGCGAGTGCGGATTCGGTGGCCATCGACTGCGTTGCCACGCACATGATGGGCCTCGACAAGAACAAGGTGAAGTGTGTCTCCCGCGCTCATGAGCTTGGATTAGGTACGGGCCGGTTCGAGGAAATCGAACTGGCCGGGGACGATATCACGCGCGAAGACTTCGGCTTTGACGTGGGCGCGACCTTCGCAAGCCGCGTGGGCCATCTGACGTGGTTCGGCGCGCTGAAGCAGCTTCAAGTGCTGTTCTTCCGCACGCCGCTGGTATATTTATTTATCGCCGGTTCAACAATCTATCACGATCATTACTGGTTTCCTTTTCATGGGAAGCCGCGCGTGCGGGCGTGGCTGGGGAGTCCTTGGGGGAAACTCTTCGAATCGTATTAAGGGCGTCGCCGGGAGGATCTTCGCAGTTGGCTATCACCGAGTCGAGTCTATCAGCGGGAAACATTGGGGATCAGGTGGTGGCCGTGGTCCTTGGGGGCGGGCGTGGCACGCGTCTATATCCTTTGACGGCCCAGCGGGCCAAGCCGGCCGTCCCTCTCTGCGGCCGCTACCGGCTGGTGGACATTCCGCTGAGCAATTGTCTTTATTCCGGCGTGAATCGAATCTTTGTCTTGACTCAGTTCAACAGCGTTTCGCTCAACCGTCACATCAATCGCTCATACAAGTTCGACACGTTCTCGCGAGGCTTTGTCGAGATTCTCGCGGCCGAGCTGACTGTCGACAACCGCGATTGGTATCAGGGCACCGCCGATGCCATCCGCAAACAGCTTCGTCACGTGGCCAATCTCCGGGCGAAGCACTGCCTGATCTTGGCGGGCGACCACCTTTACCATATGGATTACCGTCCGTTCTTGGCCACGCACATCAGAAGGCGGGCGGATATTTCCGTGGCTGTGGTACCCATCACGCGGGAGGACGCCTCGGGCGTAGGTGTCCTCAAGATCCGAAGCAACGGGCGTGTGCACCGTTTCGTAGAGAAACCTTCGAGTGAAGCCGATCTCGAGGATATGAAGACGCCCGCGACGGCGATGGCCCGGCAGGGACTCTCGGCGCCACGCGGGGAGTACCTCGCGTCGATGGGTGTCTACGTGTTCCGAACGGAAGTGCTTGAGGCGGTCCTGCAGGATCGGCCGGACTGGATCGATTTCGGACACGATGTTATTCCGAAATCGCTCCGCGAGCGCCGCGTGTTTTCGTACATCTTCGACGGCTATTGGGAGGATATCGGTACCGTTCGCTCCTACTACGATGCCAGCATGGAGATTGCCTCGGCGCATCCCCCTTTCGAGTTTCAGGATCCGCATTACGTGGTCTACACGCGGCCGCGCTACCTGGCAGGCTCACGAGTTCAGAAGGCCGCCATCGAAGACTCCATCGTGTGCGAAGGCAGCCGCATCGCCAACGCGTCGATCTCGAATTCGATCATCGGCATACGGAGCATCGTACAGCCGGGCGCCAAGGTCCACCGAAGCGTGATCATGGGCGCCGACTTCTATGAAAGCCGGCTGCCCGATGCATCGATTCCGGTGGGCATAGGGCCCGATTCGGAGATCTCGGGCGCGATTATCGACAAGAATGCGCGGATCGGCCGGGGCGTTGTTATTCGGGGATCTCGAAAGCTGAAGGATAAAGACGGGCCCGGCTACGCCATCCGGGACGGGATCGTTGTGGTCATCAAGAACGCCGTCATACCAGACGGTACGCGCATTGGTTAGGCCAAGGCCCTTAGGGGCGTCACTGAAATAGCTTGTAGGCCAGTTGGGCCACAATAACGAATGCGAGCACGGCCATTACCACGCGGCGGGCGCTGAGAGTCAAGAGCCCGTTCAACTTCCTGCCGAAAGGGGCGCCGAATTGCGCGCCCACAAAGATCAAGGGGGCGAAGCCAAGGCTCACCTGCCCGACGGTCCATGGGCGGCCCGAGACGACGGGGGCGAATAAGTGGGCCATGGTGGCCGCCGTACAGGTGGCAATCATCACGGTGTTCGACAATCCCGAGACGCGCTCATTCGAGACGATTCCCGCGATCAAGGCGAGGGGCACAAAAACGCCACCCCCGCCGATGCCCGTTATCCCCGAGGTGAGTCCTGAAACAAGGCCAATGAGCAACGCGAGGCCGTCTCGGCGCCGGACGTCCTGCTGGGACACAGCCGCCGGCTCGACCAGGAGGAGCCGGGCTGCCAGGATCACCAAAGCCGCTATGAAGATGATCGTAACGACACGGGGATTCATTCGCTGTGTGACGAATCCTCCGAAATAGCCGCCCAGAACTGAACCGGCAGCAACAACGCCCGCGAGTCTTAGGAGCTTGTCTTCGTGGCCCCGGTTGAGTCGCCAGGAGTTGACGGCGGCCACGAAGATGATGATGAAGAGGCTCGTGCCCTTGGCGGTATGGGCATCGAGTCCGGCGAATTCGCGTAGAGCGGGCACCATGAGAATGCCCCCGCCAATACCCAAAGCCGGGCTCACGATGCCGACGGCGACACCCAGCATGAGCAGCCCGCAGATGCTTAGCGCCAAGTGCATTTGTATCTCCCTAGGTTACCTGGCCCGGGGACACTCCCCTACGTCATGCGGCGGACGTGCGGAGCGTGCTGTCTATTCGAGAAGCGCAGGGCGCACCGAGGGGAGTGCCACGCCGGAGATCAGCTTTCGGCCATCAGACATGCCGTCCTCCGGGCGCTCCGCCAGCCGTTTGATCATGCGCTGCCGCCAGTATTCGAGGCGATCCTTTGCGGCAGGATTCTGGGCCAAGTCGTGACATTCCCGCGGATCGCTTACCATGTCAAATAGCTGTTCCCGGCCGGTTACCGTGAACCAGATGTACTTCTCCTTGCCGTCGGTGAGGAATTGCATAGACTCTTCCGGGGCATAGGATTCTGCGTGCTCGCCGTGGACAAACTCGCGCCAGGCGGGGGGCGGTCCTTCCTTGCAGAAAGGCAACAGGCTTTGTCCTTCCGTGCTGGATGGGATGCATGCGCCGGCGATCTCCAAGAACGTCGGATACAGGTCCTCGAGGGCCGCTGGAGCGGCACAACGATGGTTGGCAACGCCGCCCGGATAGGAGATCACGAGCGGCACCTTGGCGGAGCCTTCGTAGGCGTATGTTTTCCGATACATATGGTGGTCGCCGAGCATCTCACCGTGATCCGATGTGAACACCACCACGGTGGGGCCGGCCTTCATGTGCTGGAGCGCGCGCACAACCTTCCCCACCTGGCAATCGATGTGCGCTATCTGGGCATAGTAGGCGCGTCTGGCCTGGACGAGGAGCTTCTCGGACAGATGGCCGTGCCAAGCGTTGATCTTGTCGATGGGCACGTCATGGATATCGGCCCAGTCTCCGATGGGGACGTCAGGGATGTCGCGATCCTTGTACATATCGTAGAAAACCTGGGGCGGATCGATGGGCGGATGGGGCCGGTGGAATGACAGGTTCAGGAAGAAGGGGCGCGTTTTGTCGCGCCGACGCAGAAACTCGATGCCTTTCGTTGCCACCCACGAATTGTTGTGTAATTCCTCCGGTAGATGGCTCGGCCGGGCATTCCAAGAATTGCTGTCCAGGCCGTGGTCGAACTCACGCAGCCGCCCGTTGGCCATTTGACGGAGCCACTCGTGGTAATCGTTGACGTAAAGCCCGTCGAAGTTCTGGGCGGCCTCATAGGAATCGAGCGAGTGGAATCCGCAATGGGCGCGTTGAGGAAAGAAATGCGTCTTGCCCACGCAATGTGTCTGGTAGCCGGCCTCGCCCAGCAGATGCGTGGCCATGTTCTCGTAGCGCCAGGGCACTCTGTCGCGATAGCCGAGACGGCCATGGGAGGATGGCGTGAGCCCAGTCCAGATGGAAGCCCGCGCTGCGATGCACGAGGGGCAAGACGAATACGCCGCCTCGAACACGACTCCGTGGTGGGCCAAGTCGTCTATATTGGGCGTGTCCACCACGGGATGTCCCAGCACGCTGAGGCAGTCTCCACGCATTTGGTCGAGAAGGATGAAGAGTATGTTCGGCTTATCGGACACTTGTCATTACTCCTAGGATTCTGCGGCGGTCTTGCGGGCATTCAGTCATAGAGCACGTGGGAATATCAAGTCGCCTGTCCGCCGGAGACGAGACGGGAATAGAGACTCTTCGGCGGCTTGAAACTCAGCCGCGGATATCGAGGCGCTGGCCGATGGCGGGGTCGATGGTTGCGCTCTCGATGAGTTTGACGGCAGCTTGGCCCACGTCTTGGATGAGTTCCTTCTCCATGCGAAGCACCGCCGCCTGGTAGTGCGTCTGGAGTTCGACAGTGTTGAGCCGGGCGCCGACAGCAGCTATTGATGAGAGCATACCGTCCATCATATCACCTCGAGCGTGTCACGATCCGGAAATGTGGGGAAGGGAGCGTGCGGCTCGGCTTGGTACCAGTAAGCGACGGAGGCAATGTCATCCTGAAGAGGCAGATAGCGGCCGCCGCTGCGCCATCCGAGGGCCTGCATGGTGACGTTGAGATCCTTCTCAAATCGCACGGGATCCATGACGTGCCAGCGGTAGAGGCCGAATCGTTGCTGGGACTGGTATGCGCCGTCCGGCCGGATCACCTGGTGCATGCCCGCGAAGGGTGTGGTGTAGTCCTGGTACTGGCGGTCGACAGTGAATCCATAGGAGCCGCAGAAGTAGTCCTCGGTGCCGGTGCCGCAGATGGTGGGGGCTTCATCGCCGTCGATGAGGAACTTGATCTCGCCTTCGCCCCACCAGCCGGTGTTGTTGGATTGCCAGGCCATGTAGGTGCCCACGTAGTGGCCGTGTCCCTGAACGCCGTCGAGGATGGTGTAGACATCCTTATAGCGCACGGGATTGGTGCGGCGGAACTGGGCGTGGAAATAGCCGGCGTCCTCCGGCACGTCGGTGAGGGTGTAATTGATCTGATAGAAGACGGTGATCTCGTCATCGCCGAGGTTCTCGAGCGTCATCCGGCAGTGCTTTCGGAAGGGCATCTCCCAGTAGGAATTGAAAGCGCTGCCGGGATTAACGCAAACGGGCTGCGACACAAGCGGCGCGTAGCGGCACCACCCCATGCCGAAGAAATCGCCGATGGGGACTTCGATGCTCGGTGTCCTCTCCTTATCCCAGTACACACGGAGGATGCTGAAGCGCCAGTGGCCGGTGATGGTGAACCACATCTGCTGAATGGCGCCGGGGCCTTTGACATCGGCCAGATCGAGCACGCCGCCGGGGGCGAGCTTCACGGCCGGAGCGACTTTCCAGCCTTGGCCCAGGTCACGAGAGGCGCGGCTACCGAGTCCCTCCGCTGCCAAGGTGCCTTTGCCCTGCTCGCCGGTGGTGTTCTCGGCGGAAAGGGACCTCGATTTCGCGTGGGACAGGCGCGAGAGGTTGCCGAGATTCAGGTTGAGTCCGTCGTACACGATGCTTTCCTTTCCTGCCGGCCCCGGCGGGGCGCCCGGCTAGATCACCTCCAACTCGTCCTTGCTCGGGAGTTCCGGGAACGGTTCATGCGGCTCGGCCTGATACCAATAGGCGACGGATGCGATGTCGTCCTGCAGGGGCAGGTAGCGTCCGCCGCTCCGCCAGCCGAGGGCCTGTATGGTGACGCAGAGGTCCTCCTGGAAGCGGACGGGATCCATGATGTGCCAGCGGTAAAGGCCGAATCGCTGCTGGGAGCGGTAGGTGCCATCGGGGCGAATGACCTGCGGCAAACCTGAATAGGCCGTCGAGAACTCCGTGTACTGTCCACCTCGATCGAAGTTGTAGGAGCCGCAGAAGTAATCCTCCGTGCCCGTGCCGCAGATAGTGGGAAACTCCGCGTCGCCGTCGATGTAGAACTTGATCTCACCTTCTCCCCACCAGCCGGTGTTGTTGACTTGCCAGGCGAGGTAGGTGCCTACGAAGTGCCCCTTGCCGCGGATTCCGTCGACGATGGTGTAGACGTCCTTGTAGGGAAGAGGATTGACGCGGCGGAACTGGGCGTGGAAATAGCCGGCCTCGTCGGGGACATCCGTCAACGTGTAGTTGACTTGGTAATAGAGCGTCATGGCCTCGGTGTCGATGTTCTCGACGGTTATGCGGCAGTGCTTGCGGAAGGGCATCTCCCAGTAGCAATTGAATGCGCTGCCGGGATTGACGCACACGGCCAGGGAGTTGACGTGGGCGTATTCGCCCCAGCCCATGCAGAAGAAGTCCCCGAGCGGGCACTCGATGCTCGGGCTGTCGGCGCCGTCCCAGTAGACGCGCAGAATAGCGAGCCGCCATTTCCCCGTCGGCGTCATCCACATCTGCTGGATAGCGCCGGGCCCCTTGATGTCGGCGAGTTCGAAGGTTTCCCCCGCCTCGATCTTCACCGACGGGGAGATCTTCCATCCTTGCCCGAGGTCGCGGGCGCATGCGGCGCCGGTGCCGTCCTCGGCCATGGCGCCTTTGCCTTTCTCGCCGGTGAAGTTCTCGGCCGAGAGGGAGCGCGAACGCGCATTGGAGAGCAAAGAGAGGTTCCCAAGGCCGAGGTTCAGGCCGTTGTACATGCTGTGTCATCCTCCATGGTTGCGGAAGCCGGCGCGCCCCGGAAGCGTACGCCACTGTGTGCCGTTCAGGATAGCAGCCCGCTGATTATACCACTCCCCGGGCCTTCGAGGGCCATACCTATTCCTGGACGAATGTCTCCACCTCCACTTCGCCCGGGCCGCTGAACAAGAGATATACGCGCCCATCGTCATCAACAACGGCTGTGGCTTCGTGGTATTCCGGCTTCGAGAGAGCATAGAGGCTCCCAGCCGCGTCTTGCCGGCTCGTTACGCCATCTTGACAAATGCATGGTTATTTGGCATAATATTCATAAAGATGACGGAGGAGGCCCATGGATAGCCTACGATATGCCCGATGTGAGGCGCGGTCGCGCATTTTCAAGGCGCTTGGGCACCCCACGCGGCTGTTCATGGTCGAAGAGCTGGCCAAGGGTGAGCGCTGCGTGTGCGAATTGACGGCATTGGTGGGCGCAGACACGTCCACAGTCTCCAAGCACCTTTCGGTGCTGAGGGTTGCCGGCATCGTTCAGGACGAAAAGCGTGGATTGCAGGTGTATTACCGGCTGCGGATTCCCTGCGTACTGAGCCTTTTCGGGTGTATCGAGACCGTCCTGGAAACGAATGCCAAGGACCAAATGGCGCTACTGCACCAGGCGTAGGCGAGACTCTCTTTTTTTGGCAGTCGCTTGGTAATTTGGCCAAATAGAATGTCGGCCCTGTTTGCGGGCTTTGGGAGTGTATGCGATGGATTGGAGGAAGGAGTGGAAGCCGCTGGCGTACATCGCGGCAGCGTTTCTCGCCTGTTTCTATCTGCCTGTTGGCAACAACCGCTTTGACGCGGCGCTGACGGAGGCGCTGCACCTCGTCCAATGGTACGCCCGGGAGCATGTCTTGCTCTGCCTCGTGCCGGCCTTCTTCATCGCCGGCGCCATCGCGGTGTTCGTAAGTCAGGCTTCCGTGATGAAGTACCTGGGCGCCGGCGCGAACAAAGTGGTGGCCTATGCGGTGGCTTCGGTTTCAGGGACGATTCTTGCCGTGTGCTCATGTACCGTGCTTCCACTTTTCGCGGGAATCTACCGGATGGGGGCCGGATTGGGCCCGGCGACGGCTTTTCTGTACTCGGGCCCGGCGATCAACGTGCTGGCGATCATCTTGACGGCGCGGGTGCTGGGCCTGGAACTGGGCATTGCACGCGCGGTAGGCGCCATTGCCTTCAGCGTTGTGATAGGCCTGGCGATGCACGCCGTTTTTCGGAAGGAAGAGGCGGCGAAGGTGAAAGCCGCGCGAACGCTTGCCCCGGAGGTGTCCCGGCCACTTTGGCAAAATGGCGTCTACTTTGCGGCCATGGTGGCGATTCTGGTGCTTGCCAACTGGGGGAGGCCGGACGCGCCCACGGGAATTTGGCACGCCGTCTACTCCTGGAAATGGGAGGGCACGGCGTTGGCGGGGGTTCTTCTGGCCGTCGTCCTCGTGGCGTGGTTCGGCGTGGTATGGTGGAAAATGGCTCTCGCATGGACGCCGGCGGCCGTACTGGCGATCGTCCTTCCGCATCGGCCTCCGGTGGCGTTCGCGGCGGCGGTCTTGGGATTGTCCGTCTTGGCGAATACGGAAGGCGGGGAGTTGGGCAAGTGGTTTGCTGCCGCGTGGGGATTTGCCAAGCAGATTCTCCCGCTCTTGTTCTTCGGCGTATTGGCGGCAGGGCTGCTGCTTGGCCGGCCGGGGGAGGAAGGGCTTATTCCGTCGGCATGGGTAGCCGGCGCAGTGGGTGGCAACTCCCTTCTCGCCAACTTCTTTGCTGCCTTGGCCGGGGCCTTCATGTACTTTGCCACGTTGACGGAGGTGCCCATTCTTCAAGGCTTGATCGGTAGCGGCATGGGTAAGGGCCCGGCGCTAGCGTTGCTGCTGGCAGGCCCGGCCCTGAGCCTGCCGAATATGTTGGTGATTCGGAGCGTGCTAGGTACGAGGAAGACGGTTGTATACATCGCCCTGGTGGTGACTATGGCTACGGCAAGCGGCATGGTTTTCGGCGTGATTACGAGCGGACCAAATGTGTGAGGACGTGAGGAGACAAGGAAGATGAGGAAGCTGCAGATACTCGGTATGGGATGTCCGAAATGCGAGAAACTGAGGGCGGTTGCGGAGGAGGCCGCGCAGGCGCTCGGCCTTGAGTATGAGATAGAGAAGGTGACGGAGATCGAAAAGATACTGGCTTTCGGCGTGATGATGACACCGGCCTTGGTAGTCGACGGGGAAGTCAAGGTATCGGGGGAAGTGCCATCGCTAGACGAGGTCAAGGACCTGGTTCGATAGTGCGGGCAATCGTGCACGCCCGATGATGAGGAGAAGTTCCGTGGCAGAGGACGAACGCACACCACAAGGCACGCCAGGCGTTGGGCTGGGAATGAAGGTCGCGATCATCGCGGCGCTCGTCGTGGCGATCGCCGGGGCCGTCTATCTCAAGCAACACGTCCCGGGCGCGACGGGTGCTTCCACTCCCCTTGGGCAGGCCGCCCAAGGCAGCGCGGCAGAAGCCGCCGCCGCCAAGCCGCTCCCGCGCCTGGTGGACCTTGGCGCACATAAGTGTATTCCTTGCAAGATGATGGCGCCCATCCTCGATGAACTTAGGAAAGACTATGCAGGCTGCATGGAGGTCGAGTTTATCGACGTGTGGGAGAATCCCACCGAAAAGGAACGCTACCGCATCCGCGGGATTCCCACGCAGATCTTCTATGACACATCAGGCAGAGAGTTGTTCCGCCACGAGGGCTTCTTCTCGAAGCAGGATATCTTGGCGAAGTGGGATGAGCTTGGAGTTGTTATCAGGCGTGGCGAGGACTCGGGGCCGTGAAGAATGTGCAGCTATCGCCCAGTAGGGCGAGGCCAGCCGCATACGATATTGTGATGGCGAACATCGTCCTACAGGGAACACACGCGAAGTGGGCAACGAAATAGGATGCAGGGACTGTTCACTACACTGACCTGGGCGGTGGAAGGCAACGCCGGCGTAGCTATCGCCGCTTCCTTCTTCTGGGGCGTTCTGAGCATTGTCCTGAGCCCGTGTCATCTTGCGAGCATTCCGCTCATTATTGGTTTCGTTGATGAGCAGGGCCGGGTCAGTTCGCGCCGTGCGTTTTGCCTTTCGTCGCTCTTCGCAATGGGTATCCTGATCACGGTAGGACTGATAGGGGCGATCACGGCGTCGGCGGGGCGCATGATGGGGGACGTTGGGCCGTACGGCAACTACCTCGTTGCGGCTGTGTTCTTTCTGGTGGGCCTCCACCTGCTGGGTGTGATTGAGATACCGTGGTGGGGGCGCGGCAGCGTTGGTACGCACCTTCGGGGCGCCCCGGCTGCCTTCTTTCTTGGCCTGGCGTTTGGTATCGCGTTGGGTCCTTGTACCTTCGCTTACATGGCGCCTGTGCTTGGGGTGACATTCAAGCTCGCCGGCGGGAATTTGGCCTATGGCATTCTGCTGTTGGCGGCCTACGGTGTGGGCCACTGCTCAGTCATCGTTCTCGCGGGCACGTCAACCAAGATGGTTCAACGTTGCCTCAACTGGAATGAGCGTTCCAGAGGCGCACCGCTACTTAGGCGGACATGCGGCGTGTTGGTGATTCTGGGCGGGGTGTATATGATCTACGCCGCGCCATGATGATGTCCTGGCGTCAGGCCTCAAACGGGACGGCCCGCAGTATCCAAGGACATGGCGGCACCTACGCGGCCAATGGGGGGTTGCTTCACAGGCCGCTGCGTAGTAGCATGAGCGCCCGTGACAACCGGAATCGTGCAGTTATGCCAACGAAGACAGTCCAGTGGGAAAACGGCCGGCTGAAGATCATCGATCAGACGCTGCTGCCGACGGTATATCGAGAGATTACGCTTGATAGCCTTGACTCCGTGTGGGAGGCTATCAAGACCTTGCGGGTGCGGGGGGCGCCGGCCATCGGCGTGGCGGCGGCCTTCGGAGTCCTCGTCGGCGTCAGGGAGAAGTCGCCCAAAGACGTGGCCGACACGATCAGGACCGTGTATGAGAGCGCGGATCACCTGGCGACGTCCCGGCCCACGGCGGTGAATTTGTTCTGGGCGTTGGCGCGCATGAAGAATGCGGCGGACGCCTGTGCCGAAGATGCGCAGGACGCGGCGGTGCTCCTTCAATCGATTGAGAAGGAAGCGGTAGCCATCTGGGCGGAGGACCGCCGCTTGTGCCGGGCTATTGGGGAGCATGGGCAGGCCCTCATCAAAGACGGTGATGGTGTCTTGACTCACTGCAACGCGGGGGGGCTGGCGACTTCGGATTATGGCACGGCGCTCGCCGTGATGTTTCGAGCGCACGAACTTGGCCGCCGCTTCCAAGTGTATGCGGACGAAACCCGTCCGCTGCTGCAAGGGGCACGTCTTACCGCGTGGGAGCTTACCGAGGCGCGTATCGATACGACGTTGATCTGCGATAACATGGCGGCCCAGGTGATGAAGGAAGGCAAGATCCAATTGGTGGTTGTCGGCGCGGATCGCATCGCGGCGAATGGTGACGCCGCGAACAAGATCGGCACCTACGGCGTAGCCGTTCTGGCCAAAGCCCATGATATCCCGTTCTATGTCGCCGCCCCGTATTCAACCTTCGACCTCGAACTGGCGAGCGGCGAGAGCATTCCCATCGAACAGCGTGATCCCCTTGAGGTTACGAATGGCTTCGGCCGCCAAACGGCGCCGGACGACGTCAAGGTTTATAACCCGGCGTTCGACGTGACGCCGGCGCGGCTGATTGCGGGCATTATCACGGAGAAGGGCGTGATTCGCCCGCCTTACAAGGAAAGCATTGACTTGTCGCGGGAGGTATCCGACGGTTTGAACTGAGTTGTCGTCGTGAGCGCGACACATCGGCTGGGACTTATGACGGGGGATGCACAAAAGGCCCCTGCGGGAATGCACCGGCGACGGCCAAAGACGGTCAAACGCGATGCTTAAATCATTCATCGAACATGTCTCGAGGCTGAAGCCCGAAGAGGTCGCCACGTTGTGGCTCGAGGATATTGCCCTCTGCGCGGCCTGGTACCAATCCTACGACGGGGATCCTGAGGCCCAGAAATCATGCGCGGCGATTCCGAAGGCCGTTGAGCACTGGCTGGCGTCGGCCACGCCTGTGCCTCTCGAAACGGAAGGGCGCAGGTACCAACTTGTCCTGCGTAGTCTGCTCGATGAATTGCAGAATGGCCAACTCGGAAAGCTCGAGCGCTCGCAGCTGGATTTCCTGCATGCCGTGTCCGACCTCATCGAGCGGTCGTCCGAGCCATCGCATTTCCAGCGCGTCAGCGAGCTTCTTGCTCCACACACCAAGCCGCTCGCTGCGCGGCGGGATTCACTTGAAGCGACGCCGGGGCTTGGCCAGTTGGGCGCCGCCACGCAAATCGTCACCAGGGAGATTATGGCGAAGGCGCCTGCCCGCCTGGTGAAAACCTTCGGCGGCGTCGAGATGCAGTGTCGGGGCCATCTGTTGACGTGTCCCGGCAACGTGAAGGTGTGCGGCGACGTTCCCGAGGACTGCATCCTTGTCGTAGACAAAGGGCTCTGCACCGTAAACGGTTACGTGATGGGCAAGGTTGCGGCGAAAGAAAGCTGCGAAGTCCGGGAGAACATCGCGGGCGTGGTGGTGGTGCGGCACGGAGCGATCCGGGCGAAGGGCCTGCTCACCAACACTCAGATCATTTCCAAGGCGGGAGACGTGGCGTGCCGTTCCGCCCAGGATCCCAAGCTCGTGTTTGCTGGCGGGGCGATACGCATAGCGGAAGCGACGGTCGAGGGCGCCTATATCGCGCCGCGAATCAGCATAGGCGCCCAGGCGCGTGGCGGGATGTTTCAGGCGTCACACTTGGTGGAGGCGCAGCGATTTGGGCATTCCACGCGCGGGCCGTCCTCGGTGGTACTTCGGCATCGTCTGTCTTGCGAAGACTACGGCGAGTACCTCGATCCCGAGGCGGCGATCATGATCGCTAAAGCGGCGGTGCTCCGGCAGGAGCTGGAGAATTACCGGCGGATGATCCAGATCGCCGCATCAGAGATCGAGCATATGGCTGAGCACGCGCTGACGAGCCTCTTTGGGGGGGATAGCGTTCGTCAACAAGTCGAGCAGATCGAGACGGCGCGGCGGCGGTTGGCCTTTCTGGACAGAATCGTTGCCGGCTATGGCGCCCTCAGTTCCGAGGCGGAAGACAGTCTTATGGCCGCGGCCCGAGGGCGGGACGCGTCGCCGGGGGCGACGCAGGACGCAGGCGGCAATACGAACACCCCCGTTGAGGATATTGAGAGCGAACTCCAAGAGATCTCGGCCGAGGGCCAGATCGATAGCGACTTGTCTGAAGCGCGGGAGGAGATGCTTGCGCTCAACGCCTCGATAGGCGGCAAGGGCGGAGGGGGCAAGCCGGTTTCAGGGGTCTACGTGCGCCTGAAAGAGAAGCTGCAGATTTGGCTCGAGGAGCGCAAGAAGCTCAACGCGTTCATTGAGAAGAGCGAAGAGAGTCTTCGCCGCGTCACGGGAACGGCCCAGTTGGTCGAGCGGAGTGTCGGCCGCGCCTCGAAGGCGAAACTGCTGGAGAGGCTACTGGCGACAGCCAAGGAAGGGCCCTTGAAGCAGGTGATCGCGGCTCGAGCCGCGACGCCCTTTGTTCGGCTTATGCGGCGTTCCATCGAAAGCCGGGCCCAGCGAATTGCCACCTACCGGCGCGTGGCGCAATCGGCGCGCAATGAGCTTCTCACGCTCCACAATCGACTTCGGACGGAGTACTTGGTTACCTCCCTCGAGGAAGATCCGGACACGCTCGTTATACCGAGAGTCGCGGGCTCATTCGAAGAGGGCGTGCGGATATGCACGGACGTCTCACTGCTCAACGAGCCGGGCCTGCCGCCGGGCATCATTGTGACCACGCGAGAGACGGGCGAGGAAACGACAGCCTACATCCGCGATGGGCAGACGATTGTTGAGTCGCCCTAACGAGGCTGGTACGATCCGCGGTGCTGCGCGTCTGTTGAAGCGATTCTCCCGGCCACCCACAAGTAACGCCGTCGACGGATCCTCGGGGCAATGTGAGAGGAAGACATGAAAGACATTACCGAAGTTGTGGCCATCGATGGGCCGGCGGGTGCCGGCAAGAGCACGGTGGCGAGGCGACTGGCGGAACGCTTGGGATTCCGGTTTCTTGATACCGGGGCCATGTACCGTGCTGCGACCTGGTGGGCTCTTGACCAGGACATCGACCTGGACGATGCCTTGGCCGTAGCGCAGGCGACGCAGAGCATGCCGCTCGAGCTAAAGGACGAGGAGGGAGTCCAGCGGGCTATGGTGGACGGGCGGGACGTGAGTCAGGCCATTCGAACGCCCGAGGTAACTCGCGAGATCTACCGGCTGGACCAGAACCGGGCCGTGCGAGCGCACCTTGTGGCGCTGCAACAAGCGTTTGGCGCCCTCGGGCCGACGGTGGCTGAGGGAAGAGACATGGGAACCGTGGTGTTTCCCAAGGCCAAGTGCAAGTTCTTTCTCGACGCCAGTCTCGATGAGCGCACCCGCCGCCGTGCAGTGGACCTGGCCGCCGCTGGGCGAAGCGTCGACGTGGCCACCCTTCGCGCGGAAATTCATGAGCGGGATGAGAAAAACCGAAACCGTGAAGTGGCTCCGCTGATAAGGGCGAAGGACGCTATGCTTGTGGATACGACAGCCATGACACTGGACGAAGTTGTGGATCATATTGCCGGATTGGTGCGGGCAAAATGGTGAGGGCCTTTAACGGGAAGACTAACTGGCAGATCGCCGAAGAGGACCGCGCGAAGACAACAGCGTGGTCCCGCGCGCTCGATGTGCCGCATATCGTTGCCCACCTACTGCTTCAACGGGGCGTAGAGTCCCTGCCGGATGCCCGCCGGTTTCTAGCACCTTCCCTATCTCATCTAAGCGATCCACGGCAACTTGAAGATATGGGGCGGGCCGTGGAGCGAATCCGCCTCGCTCGCGAGCGCGGAGAACAAGTCCTGGTGTTTGGGGACTACGACGTCGATGGGATTGCCGGGACGGCCATTATGATGAACGCCCTGTCCCGATTCGGCCTGACGGGCAGTTCCTACGCCTTGCCCAATCGCCTTGTCGAAGGCTATGGCCTGCACGCGTCGCATGTGCAGCAGGCGGCGCAAACCGGCGTTGGACTGATCATCACTGTGGACAATGGGATCAGCTCGCATGAGGCCGCTGCCGCTGCGCGGGAATACGGCGTCGACTTGATTGTGACGGACCACCACGCTATTGAAGGCAGTCTGCCTGAAGCGCATGCTGTTCTGAATCCCAAACGTCATGATGATACATATGCGGGATTGAATGTATCCGGCGCGGCAGTCGCTTTCAAACTGGCCTGTGCCTTAACGGGCGAAGTTGAAGACCTGGATCTGGCGGCCTTGGGAACGGTGGCGGACATTGTCCCCCTGCAGGGAGAGAACCGCGACCTAGTCGCGGCGGGGCTGAAGTACATGGCGTCGCGGCGCCGGGTGGGTTTGGTGGCGCTGGCACAGGCGGCTGGCATTCGCCTGGACGAGGTGACATCGGAAAACATCGCATTTCAGTTAGGGCCTCGGATCAATGCCGGTGGCCGTATGGGGGACGCGGCGAAAGGTGTGCGTCTGCTTCTCACGGAGTCGCCCGCCGAGGCCAACGAGATCGCGCGCGAACTCAATAGCGCGAACGAGGAGCGCCGTGTCGTCGAGCAAGGGATTCTTGACGAGGCGAGGGAGCGGATAGACGCTACGCTCGACGCGGCGCAGCGGACCATTGTGCTTGCGAGGGAAGACTGGCATCCGGGCGTGCTGGGCGTGGTGGCGTCACGGCTGCAAAGCGGCTACAACCGGCCGGTGGGATTGATCGCTATTGACGCACAAGGCGAAGGACGCGGATCGGTTCGGGGAATTCCGGGCTTTGATGTGATGGCGGCGCTTACATCCGCGAAAGAACACCTGAGGCGCTTCGGAGGCCACCGCGCTGCTGGTGGATTGGCTTTGGCAGCGGAGGACGTCGATGCGTTCGCTGCGGCGTTTGAGTCGGCCGCTGTCCAACAGCTGCCCGAGGGATTGCCCGCGCCCTCTCTATCGATTGACGCGCTTATCTCACTGAGCGAGATCGACGGACGCCTTATGAAGTCGCTTGACCTCCTCGAGCCCTTCGGCAGCGGGAATCCCGGCCCCGTATTCTGCACTCTCGGAGTGGCCGTTATGCCGCGCTCGGCGCGCGAGTTGCGCGGAGGCCACGTGCGCTTCTCCGTGCGCCAGGGCGGGCAGGCCATGAACGCGATAGGATTCAAGATGGCCGAAAGCTTCCCTTTCTACCGCGAAGAGGCCTTTCTAGACGTTGCCTTCAGCCCTCGTTTCAACACCTGGCGCGATGAAACAACAATCCAGTTGGTTCTGAAGGACTTTCGCATGGCGGGTGACGAGTGACTCGACGGCCACGCTCGGCGCGTGGCTTGCATCTTGCGGGAGCGCCGGGCTACGATCCCCGGACATGGGCCACTGCATCAAGATCGCGAAACTGACCAAGTGCTATGGCGCCACCGTGGCCGTGGGGGGGCTCTCACTCGACATCGAAGCAGGGGAGGTCTTTGGCTTACTGGGCCCGAATGGAGCCGGCAAGAGCACCACCTTGTCGATTCTCTCGGGGCTGGTACCGCTTACGAGCGGCTCGATAAGCGTTTTCGGAAGAGATCTTCGCAAAGACTTCATGGCCATCGCATCGCGCATGGGCGTGCTTATGGAGCGGCCCAGTTTCTACGACTACCTGTCCGCCCGGCGAAACCTCCTCTTGTTGGCAAGGCTGGCACGCCGGGAGGTGACGGTGGATCGCATCCTGGACTTGGTGGGCCTGCTTGATGTGCGACACAAGAAGGTCGGCACATTCAGCCTTGGAATGCGACAGCGTCTGGGATTGGCGCAGGCGCTGCTTACCGAACCGGAGTTGCTTATTCTCGACGAGCCGGCCAACGGCCTCGACGCGGAAGCCACACAGGAGGTTCTGCGCTTGTTGCGCTGCCTCGCGGACGAGGCCAAGGTGACGATCATTATGTCGAGCCATATGATGCACGAGGTGGAGCAATTGTGCGATCGCGTCGCCGTTCTGAACCAAGGCCGCCTTGTGACTTGCGACCGCACCGACACCTTATTGTCCTACGACCTGAAGCGGGTCGAAGTCCTTGTGGACGCGCCTGAAGGGGCTGCGGGGCGCCTGCGCGACATGGCGTGGGTCGAGTCCGTTGAGGCCAAGCCGGGCCGCTTGGAGGTGCGTCTGCACGACGAGAACGTTCACCAACTCACCGCGTTTCTGGTTAGCTCCGGCTTCAAAGTGTCCGGCGTGATCCCCCGGCGCCGAACGCTGCAAGACTATTTTCTGAAAGCACTTAACTCGTGATAGTCCGCGTATGGATTGCATACAAGCTGGAAGTGTTAAAGGCGATCCGCTTGAAATTCACTTACCTCGGCCCGGCCCTCGTGGTCCTGACGGTGGCCGCTATGCCGCTGCTTCAGCGCTTTGAGCGGGACGGCGTGAGTGACTACGCGTTTATTGCCTATACGACGCCCGTTGCCCTCAACCTTGTGGGATTGATCCTGCTGTTGGCCTATTGCGCTTCGCTTGTCTCGAACGAGCTGGCTAGCGGTACCATCCGAACGTTGCTGGTACGTCCGCTGCGGCGTTACGAGTTTCTCGCCGCGAAGCTCCTGCTGGGGATGACGTATGCCGTGGTTCTGACGGCGTCCGCTGCTGCGGCCACCTGGGCCATCGCGTTTGCCCTCGGCGATCTGGCGGGGGTGGCTTATGGCGGCGAGGTGGTTTTCACGGCAAGCCGGATGATGCTGACCTACCTGGCGGGTGCGGCAGCGGCGCTGGCGCCGCAATTTGCGGCAGTGGCCTTTGCGGTGATGCTCTCAAGCCTGACACGTAACACGGGAGCTGCCGTGGGGGGGGCAATGAGTCTTTGGGTTGTCTCAGACACCTTGAAATACCCACTGCGCGCCGCGCCCTACCTCTTTTCTACCTACCTTGAGACTCCCTGGCAAGTATTCCAGCGCCAGGTCGATGCGCTGGAGGGGCAGTGGCTTCCCGATATAGGCTATTGCCTCCTGACCTCGACCGTGTCGTTTGTCATCTTCGCCGCCATTGCCATGTACGCGCTCTCCCGCCGGAACCTCAACACATGATCCCGGCCCTGCTCAGTGCGCTTCTCGGCGCCCTCGTGTTCGTCGAGCAGGATATAGATGGACTCTATCTTAGCGCACCCATTCCGCCTGTGGGCACGCCAATCCTCGGATTTCGCCACGCGGATGTGGATGGAGACGGTTTGCAGGACCTGATTCTGCCGCAGGGGATCGCCTTTCAACGCGAGGGGACCTTTCCGGAGAACGCCCGCGTGGCCCTGCCGAAATGCAGCCGGGGGCGGTGTTGCGATGTGTGGGGACGAAACCTGTATTTGCGCCATCCGGGGCGGCTTGAGGTGATTCGCTGGGAGCAGGACGATTGGCAAACGGTGGCCGAGCAGGAGGTCCACTGGCCTCCCGACGAAGGCGAGCTTGAGTCGTTGTCATCGCAGCCCCATGAGCCGGAATTGTGGTTCGATCGTTTTCTTCACGACATCGATGCGGACGATGTGCCGGAACTTGTGATACCCGGCACGAGAGGATTGCATATCTTCGGCCTTGCGAACGGGAAATATGCGGATCAGGCCCGGCTGGATGTCTTCCCTGCGGCGGCATCCGTCGCGACACCCACCCAAGCGCTGTGGCCGTCATCCGCCCGCGGCGTCATCATTCCTGCTCGGTTCATGTCCTGCCGTCTCTTCCTAGACGGGTCGCTCCTGACGGTTGTAGCCGACGCCGGAAAACGTGAAGACAGGATCCGATACAGCAGCAGCGTCTATGAGATCGCCGGGCGTGATGAGTCCGATTGGGACCTCAAGAACGCGTCAACGTCCTTCTCGGAGTGGCTTCCACAGTACATGACGCCGTGCCAACTGAACAGAGACGGTATCGTGGACTACGCCGGCGCCCAGGAAGAATCCGGTATGGGCCCCATCTTCTCACCTCGCATCTATGAAACATGCGCGGTTACCGATGGGGGCGAGACGTACCAGCGATTCCGAGTCCTGGGCTTTGCTCCTCAAAGGCGGTTCGTCGATTACGATGGGGACGGCGACTTGGATCTTGTTACAGAGTCAACGGGCCTATTTCACGGGGGGCTTCGCGAGTGCGTGGAGAGGTTTCTGACGGGAAAGGTTGTCCGACACGGTGTGCAGGTGCATTTGCAGGACGCACAAGGGCGGTTCGTAACGAAACCGGCAATGGACGCGTCCGTCGAGATCCGATTTGGCCAACCACCCTTCAACCAAGGGGCAATGTTCCGGCATTATTGCGAGGGCGGGCTGCTCGATATTTCAGGGGACATCAATGGCGACGGGTGGAATGATGTTGTGGTGCAGGACCGCCCGAACCGAGTGGCCGTGTATCTCAGCGATGGACGGCGCATCCAGTCGAAACCGGATGCGGCGATTCCCATAAAGTGGCCGTGGTGGTTTGAGGTGTTCGATGTCAATGCGGATGGCCGGAGTGACATTGTGCTGACGCGACTCGAACGCCGGGCGGTCCCGAGCCGTAATCCATGGGTGCGCCGGGCCCGCATCTACTTCTCGCACGAGGAGACGCCGTGATGGCGGCTGCACTGTTGAGCCTATGCCTTGCTGCGCTGTTCGAGGTAGCTCCTGCTCCGCTGGACAATCCCGAGACCCATGTCTTTCTTGCCGAGGTCGATGGGGACGGGACGGCCGATCTCTGTCTCCTCAATGCACAAGCATTGACGGCCTTTACGGGCGGCGAGGCGGGGGCTGTATCCGTCCCTCTTCCTGAGGGGGTGTCCGCCGTCGACGTGACGGACCTCGATGAAGATGGAGCACCGGAGGTAGTGGCGGTTGTCGGGGAACGGTTCACTTCCTGTGTTCCTTCGGTTAATCCGGAACAACGGACATGGCGTGAGCTTTTTAAGCGCAAGAACTTGCTCGCGGAGACAACTCGTTGTCCCTTTCCACATGTGCTGGTGGTTGAACACGAGGGCGAGCATCTGCTCGCGGTGCCCTGTGAACGGGCGCTCGAACTCCGCCGGATGGATGGGACTCTCGTCGAGACGGTGGCCTATCGTCAGGTGTCATTACAACCGGCGTCCTACGAGCGGTCATTTCGCGCCTGTTCGGAAGGGAGCCTGGGGCGCGGCCCGGCACAATCGCTTGATATCCTGGTGTCGAGCGTGATCAGGCCGGCAGCCGACGGCGTGCCCGGATTCGCCGCTGCGAAACAAGACCCGGCGCCGTGGAGTGTGCCGGCGACCCGAGTCCGCGACGCGTCCCAACAGTCGCCACGGGCTTGGCCGTGGTTTCCTCTTACCATAGACGGGGATCCGTCCAGGCGAGCGCGGTACGCGTTGGATGCGTCCAAACAGCCAGCCACTATCGTGCGTATTCAGGAACTGACGTCGCGGCAGAGCGATGGAGACGCCTTGGCGGGCAAGATTGGGCCTGTGCGGCGCTATCCCGGCAGTGTTCTCGTGCTTGCCTGTAGGAGCATGCCCGACTTCAACGGGGACGGCTACACAGATATTGTCTTGTGGCGGGCTCCCGCGCCGGGACTCTCCGTCGACGCCTTGGCCCGGACGATTACGGCGGGCACGTGGCCGGTATTTGTCACGACCCATCTGTTCGCGCCGCAGAAGAACCGCTACGAACCTGTCCCCAGCGGCGAGATTTCCTTCCAGGCGCCCGTGTCCTGGTTCGTGTCTTTGGTGCACGGCGCGCCATTGCGAAACGCCCTCTTTGCGGACTTCAACGGAGACGGGAAGACGGACTTCGGATGCAGCACATCAGAGAACAGCTACTCGATCTGGCTTTACGAGGACGGATGGGGAAAGGCATCCGCCTTTGCCCGAACGTTTCCCGAACCGGTTGAGGGGATTGCCTTTAGCGCAGACATCGACGGCTCCGGGCGAACGAGTCTCGCGCTTCGCGCCAAGAAGGCGGTTTACTTCCTGCGCGCGACGCCTTGAGTGTCTTGTGCGGTTCAACGGCAAGCGGTAGGTTGCAGTAGTTCGCTTGCCAGCTTGACCACGAGGAGTTCAAGGGCAAGCGCAGCGTCGACCCCTGTGGTGCGCATCATAAAGTGAGCGTCTGTGCAAAGCGCGAAGGCGTTGCGTATGCCGTCGGGGCCGAGTTTCCGTGCGAGAGGGGTGACTTTTCGGGCGACGAAAGGACTGATCTTTGGTTCGCGCGCACCGGCGGCGGCTACGGCGTAGGCGCTCTTCAGCAACCAGTTGATGATGCCCATCAACTCGTCCTCGCGTTTGCCAAGAGCCACGAGCCGGGCCAAAGCGCGCAGGGCTCCGGGGGTGTCGGAGGCCGCGATGGTGTCCGTCAACGCCCAGACCTCCTCCTCGGCTACGTCCGCGCACGCTGAAACCACGTCTTCCGTCGTGACAGCGCGTGCATCGCCGACGTAATTGCATACCACGGTGAGGGCGTTATCCACATCGCTAAGGTGGGTGCCGGCGCGCACCACCAGTTCGTGCGCCGCGTCTTCAGGAATGCTCTTGCCTCGGGCCGTCGCCTCGGAGCGCACCCACTTGATGGCCTCCCATTCCCGCATTTCAGGACACTCGATGATCTCGGCTGCTTTTTGGCACGCCCGGTAGAATTTGGTGCGCTTGTCGATGTGGGAGGCTATCAGGAGCAGACTCGTCGTATCACAGGGCGATTCGAGGTAGGTAAGTACCGGCCCTGCGGTCGATTCCACATTGTAGCGTTCGGCGCCGCGGACAAGAACGATCCGGCGTTCCGCAAGGAAAGGAACCGAGCGGGCCTCGAGCATGATGGCGGCGGGCTCCGTTTCATCAGCGTAATAGGCGGCATACGCGAGATCGCGTACGGATGGGTCGAGGTGAGCTTGAAGAAAGCGCTCGACAGCCCGTTCGGCCAGAAAGGGCTCGAACGTGGCCATCTTGGCTTTGGGGGTTTTGGCCGGGCAGAAGAGATAGACAGATCCCGGCGATGCCGTCCCCTGGGCGGCCATGAACTCATGAACGTTCACGGCGTTACCAAGGCTCGATGGTTCGGTAAAAGATGTCCGAAGCCAGTTGCTCGAGGGCCTCGGCGGCGCCGCGGTTCTCTTCCTCGGAAGCGAAGGAGCGCACGGTGGGCAGGAAGGTCTCCGCGTTTCCTCGAAGCCGATCGGAGGATTGGCCCGAGGCACGCGTGTAGAATGTGGTCTCACCGACCATACGGGGATCTTCCCAGAGAGCTTCACCGGTGGCCGCGTCGGTTACGCGGACACCGGCCAGCACCAGGCAGAGGAACTGCGTGACATCATCGTTATCGTCGAAGGTAAGCCCCTTAAGCTTGTAATCAAGGATGACGCCTTCCAGCAGGAGGTCCGCGTTGGGCCGGTCGACCACCGTCAGGCGGCCGTCGGCGATGAATTTCCTGATGACTGCGTTGGTGAGCGGGGCCTGTAGATCATACTCTCGGCTTGCGTTCCGGAAGGCCGAGACATAGACGGTTTGATATTTCTCGTCCAGGGAGGTCTGAGTGGAATACCCGCACCCCGATGCAGCGAGCACGGCGATTGTCGTCAGGAGAAGCGAGGTTGCCCTGTTCCTTGTCATGGGCAGATTAGCCCGCCGCTTCCTGATGAGCGGAATCGGTGAGCCATGCGCGGGCCTCTTCCGCCGCCGCCGTATCGGGGAACTGCTCCACGACGACGGCGTAGTAGATGCGGGCCGCCTGAAACTCCCTCCGCTTCTCATAGAATTGGGCTGTTTTGAGGCGTTGCGTGGCAATGGATTCAACCATTTCCTGGCGCTTTTCCTCGAGTCCATCGAGGCGCTCGTCCCTCGGGAAGCTGGCCTTGAAGTCATCGATGGCGTTTACCGCCAACCGGGACGGCACCTGATCATAGTCGGGCGGAAGGGCTGAGTTGTAGTGACACTGGATCAGGCCATAGCTCGCGTCGTCCACCCAATCGGAAGAGGAGTACTTCTCGACCACCTGACGGTATTCGTACAAGGCCTCCGTGTATTGCTCCCGTGTGAAATGACACAGGCCCATCTTGTACTGGGCTTCGGCGGCCTCGTCAGTGAAAGGTTGGTTGTCGATAACCATGGTATAGACCTCTCCGGCGTACTTGAGAGGCCGCCGGCGGAAGGGCTGCCACCTGGCTTCATAGCGTTTCTGGCCGAGTTCGTAGAGGCGATCGCCGATTTCGTACTGCTTTTCGATCACTTCGTCGTAGAGGTCCGTGTCGGGAAAGTTGACGACTACTTGTTGGAACTCCTTCGCCGCGTCGAGGTACTTCGCACGGGCCAAGAGGATCTCTCCGCGCACAAATTGGTTCTCATCGGCCTGGGGGGAATCGGCATAGAACTGCTGGAACTTCTCCGTTTCATGGAGGGCCTTGCTGTAGTCGCCTTCGATCATCAGGCTCCGGGCGTACTCCACTTGCAGTTCAGCCGTCTCTTTCGGAAGCCGCTTCAGGTTGATCCAGCGACGGGTCTGGGGAGTCCAAACCCATTGTGCCTGCGCCACCCCTTGAACGAGCAGGAGCAAAGCCAAGGCTCCCGCCATACGGAGTCTAAACGCGCTCATCTCTTTTTCACCTCCGGGATTCGATGCCCCTGCCGCACCACGGCCCGCTAGAGCACGGAACCGATGGGCCTCTGACTGGCCGTGATACTATCAGGAGCCGTCGAAACAGCGCAAGCGCGACGAAGCGCCGCTCCCAGTCGCTTGGTGTGTTGTGGGCTTGCCTTCTCCGTTTCACAGGCGAGACTCGAATTGATTGGCAAAGCCCCGGGATGGTATTCTCGGACAAGTTATGGCGGTTGCAGTCGACGTTCCATGGGACGATGTGCCGTCATCGCGCCCCTCGGAGAGAGCGGGTATTGCTGATGAACAATACTGCTGGGGTTATGCGTAAACCGCTGTAAACACTTCCGTTAGGTATGCACTTTTCGCACCGTCCAAAGGCCTCGTTACACGTAGGGTTGTGCCTTGCGTGGGCGGTGCTATCTATCGTTTCACTGCCGGGCTGCCATCCGAACCGGCAGGTTTCACCAGATACCATCAGTCAAGCGCCTCACGCCTCCGGGGATGGTCAGTCTGGCCTTTGTGGACAGCCCTTAGCCCAGCCCTTGCGCGTTCTTGTCCAAGGCCCCAAAGAACCGGGCGTTCTCGGAGGGAAGGGGTCGCGCCAATCAGCCTGCGGCGTGCCGGTGACGTTTACCATTTCCAGCCCGGACTCGGACACCGTGTTTGTTGACAATGGCGCCTCTACCACCGTCCAGGAAACCGACGCAGCGGGCATTGCCGCCGCTAATGTTTTGCTGGGCACGCGACCCGGCGATACCGAGATCGCAGCGTCGGTCGATACGCCAAAGGGGACTCGCTTCACCTCATTTCGCGTTTTGACAGGGGTCGAGGTCGTCGGCAAAGACCTGGAAGCTCCCGCTGGGGAGACGATCGACGCCTTCGGCGTCAGACTCACGGATGTTGACGGAACCCCCGCGCAGGGAGTGGACGTGTACTTCCGTGTCGAGGGTGGTGAGGACGGAGCCTCCATCGGCGCGACGGAAGTGCGCACGGACGAGGCGGGACTTGCGACTACTTCGTGGGCCCTCGGCAAGGATACGGGCCGAAACTTCGCATCCGTTACCATCCGCGACCGCCGCTCCAATCTGCCCGACTCCCAGCGTTTCGACGTTCGTGAGATCGAGTTCGAGGCGATGTCCGTCAACAAGATGGCCATGGCACTTGAACTCTTCGGGGGGCTCGCCGTCTTCATCTTCGGGATGAAGCTGATGTCGGACGGACTGCGTCGCATGGCCGACCGGAGACTCAAGAGCATTTTGCAGGCGATGACACGCAATCGATTCCTCGCAACGGGGGTCGGCGCCGGCCTCACAGCCATGGTCCAGTCGTCCAGCGCCGTGACTGTGATGACGGTGGGCTTCGTTAACGCGGGCCTCATCACACTGACCCAGGCCATTGGTGTTGTATACGGCGCCAACATCGGCACAACGATCACCGCGCAGATCATCGCGTTCAAACTGGACAATCTGGCGTATCCGGCCATTGCCCTCGGACTCATCATAAGTACGGTAGCCCGGCGCCCGAACGTGAAGGCTTTCGGAGAAGCTATCCTGGGTTTTGGCCTGCTTTTCCTCGGCATGAAGACGATGTCCGGCACACTCAAGCCTCTTCGCCACAGCCCCGAGTTTGTCTCGTGGTTCCAGCTTTTCGATTGCTCGCCCGGTCCTAGCGGCATTGTCCGACCCGGTGCGGCCCTGATGTGTATCCTCGTCGGCACGATAGCCACGGTGGTCGTCCAGTCGAGTTCGGCTACGGTAGGTTTGGTGCTTGCCCTCTCGAGCCAGGGCCTGTTGACGTTCTACACGGCGGTACCGCTGGTGCTCGGTGACAACATTGGCACCACCATCACGGCGGTGTTTGCATCCATCGGCGCGAACAGAAACGCAAGACGCACAGCACTTGCCCACACGCTATTCAACGTGATCGGCGCCAGCTACATGTACCTTCTGCTCTTTCTTCCCTTCTGGCACGGCCAGCCTGTTTTCCTGGGCCTTGTGGACGCCGTTACGCCAGGCGACGCCTTTGCGGCTGAACCTGAAAACCTGATGCGTCATGTGGCCAACGCGCATACGACCTTCAACCTGATCAACTGCTCCGTCTTTCTCTTCTTCGTGGGCCCGATGGCGAGACTCTGTCAGCGAATCATCCCCCTGACTGACGCAGACCGCGAGACGGTACTTCAGTACCTCGAACCTCACTTGCTGAATGCTCCTTCTTTGGCCCTCGAACAGGCCGTGAAGGAGGTCGCCTACATGTTGCGCCGGGCGCAGAAATCCATCAACGAGGGCTGTGCCTTCTTCTTCGGAGGGCCGAGGGAACTGGAGGAGAAGCTGCTGATCCGGGAAGATGTGATCGACAGACTTCAAGAGGAGATCACAAGCTACTTGGTGGAGCTGTCTCGGAAACCACTTCAGCCTTCGGAGGCGGCCCTCATACCGGCGCTGATCCACGTGGTCAACGACGCCGAACGCGTTGGAGATCACTCGGAAAACCTCGTCGAACTGACACACTTGGCGCGACAAGGCAATCACTATCTCTCCCCGACCGCTCTTGAGACGGTGCAGCAGTTTCAGGATCTCCTGAATCAGCAGTTTCAGGCCATTCTCGATAGTCTCAACCAGGCCGATCCCTCCGTGGAGCAGCAGGTCCTGGCGAGAGAAGAGACGATTACGGCGCTGGTTCAAGACGCTACCGAGGCGCATGTCCAGCGCCTTGAGCGGCAGGAGTGCAAGGTCCAGGCAGGCGTGATCTTCTTGGACCTTCTCGCGCATCTCGAACGGGTGGGCGATCACCTTGTGAATATTGCTGAACGAACGGGAGTCATCGTGCGTGTGACGGGGAAATGATGTAAGCTGACGGGGCCTGAATCCGAACTCGTGATACAGTGTCCTCGCACGACAAGCTCTTGGGAACGGCGTAGCGTACAAGGGGAGCAAAGCATGCACGGGCGCCGATGAGTGAGGGGCTTGGCGGAATTGCCGCATCGGCTCGTGAGGTTCGCCCTGTTGTTTCTTTGCCTAACTGACAAGGCCCGGAGACGGAAATGAGCCCTTTTTCATGGCGGCCTCGGATCGTGCCGCTGGCCACGCTATGCATCTTTCTTTTCACCGTAGCATTGCTCGTCGGTTGCCGCTCGCAAGTGGCTTTATCCCCCGCAAGCATCTCGCGCGACCCTTACGCCTCGGGGGACGAGCAGTGTGGCCTACAGGGCGAACTCCTACCCAGTCCCCTCCGGGTCATTGTGGAGGCGCCGCGCCGGCGCGGTCTACTCGGTGGTAAGGGAAGCGCCCGGCCCGTCGTGGGTGCTCGCGTCACCTTCGCTATCGCTGAACCTGCGGCTGGCGCGGCCTTCGCTGCGAACGGTTTGGCGCGGCTAGAGGTCCCAACGGACGTGGCGGGTTCTGCATCAGCGACGGTGCGACTGGGGAGCCGGCCTGGCAACGTCTGCATCACTGCCTCGGTCGATACGCCGTCAGGCGCGAAGTCGGTTCGGTTTCGCGTGCTGTGCGGCGTCGAACTCATCGGCCACGATCTCGAAGAACCTACCGGAGGGACTATCGATTCGTTCGGCGTTCGGCTGCAAGATGGCCCGGGGACGCCCGCGGCGGGAATTGAGGCGTGTTTCCGCGTGGCCGATGCTTCGAGCGACTCGTCGGTCGGTGATGAACTCGTTTGGACGGACGAACGGGGACTTGCCACCACCTCGTGGACACTCGGAAAGAGCGTTCGGCCCTACTTCGCGTCGGTGACGCTGCGAGACACGCGGCCGGCCGTTCCCCAAGAGCGCCGCTTCACGGCGGGCCCGATCACCTTTCACGCAATGGCCATGAGCAAGACCAAGATGCTCGTGAAGCTCTTCGGTGGCCTAGCCATCTTTCTGGTTGGAATGAAGGGGATGTCGGCAGGGCTTCGCCGCATGGCCGACCGGCGACTCAAGGCCATTCTGCAAGCGATGACGCGCAACAGGTTCCTTGCGACGGGAGTCGGCGCGGGCTTGACGGCAATGGTGCAGTCGTCAAGCGCGGTGACGGTGATGACCGTCGGATTTGTGAATGCGGGATTGATGACCCTCACCCAGGCCATTGGGGTGGTATACGGCGCGAGCATTGGAACCACCATCACGGCGCAGATTGTGGCATTCCAACTCGATTGGGTCGCCTATCCGGCGGTGGCCGTAGGACTTGCCATGACGGCTCTCGGGCGGCGTCCGTGGTTGAAGGCCCTAGGTGAGGCCATCATGGGCTTTGGATTGCTGTTTCTAGGCATGACCATCATGTCTGACACCCTGAAGCCGCTCCGGCACAGCCCCGAGTTTCAGGCGCTGTTCCAGCTGTTTGATTGTTCGCCGGTGGACGGGCGGATACCCGCCATGTCCACGCTCATGTGCATCGTGATCGGAACCGTGGCCACGTGTATTGTCCAGTCAAGTTCAGCGACCGTCGGCCTCGTGATCGCGCTATCCGGGCAGGGCCTGGTGAGTTTTTACACCGCGGTGCCACTCGTTGTTGGTGATAACATCGGCACGACGATCACGGCGATCCTCGCTTCGCTCGGCGCTAATCGCAACGCCAAGCGGGCGGCGCTGGCACACGCCCTCTACAAGATTTTCGGCGCGGCCTGGATGTACCTCTTGCTTTTTGTGCCGCTCTGGCACGGCCAGCCCGTCTTTCTCGGCTTTGTGGATCATATTACGCCGGGGGAGGTGTTTGCCGCGGCACCTGAGAACCTCACGCGCCATGTGGCCAACGCGCACACCGCGTTCAATGTACTTAACTGTATGCTGTTCTTGCCGTTCGTGGACTTCATGGCGCGGCTGTGTAGAAAGGTGATCCCTGTTACAGACGCCGACCGGGAAACGGTCCTGGAGTACCTGGAACCTCATCTGCTCGACTCGCCGTCGCTTGCGCTCCAGCAAGCCGTTCGTGAGGTGGGCTACATGCTTCGGCGCGCGCAGAAGTCGATCAATGAAGGTTGCGAGTTCTTCTACGGCGGGCCGTCGGATCTGGCTCAGAAGATCAAAGCCCGCGAGGATTTGATTGATCGCCTGCAGGCCGAAATCACATCCTACCTTGTGGAACTCTCGCGCAAGGAACTGGCGCCGATGGAAGCCACGCTAATCCCCGCACTGATCCACGCTGTTAACGATGCGGAACGGATTGGAGATCACTCAGAGAATCTGGTCGAGTTGACACACCTCAAACACGACAATCAGCACACGATCACCGACACGGCGGAGGAAGATATCCGTCGCCTCCAAGATCTGTTGAACCAGCAGTTCGACGTTATCCTGAGGACGTTGGGTCATGCCGAGTCGAACGAGGTCGACCACGTACTTGTCAAAGAGGAAGAAATCACGGAATTGGTAAAGGCGGCCACGGAGGCCCACGTGCGCCGCTTGGAGGCGCAGACGTGCGAAGTTCAGGCCGGGGTGGTCTTCCTGGATTTCATCGCCCATCTTGAGCGCGTAGGCGACCACCTTGTCAATATAGCGGAGCGTGCCGGGCGTATCATGCAAGTGACAGGCTCCTGAACGGCTTTCCAGGTGGAAGGATGATGTCGCAATGAAAGCAGTGAAATGGTACGGCCCGCGCGACATGCGCGTGGTCGAGATGGAGCGCCCAATCCCGCTGTCCCACGAAGCGTTGATCCGCATTGAAAGCGTGGGGATCTGCGGCTCGGACTTGCACTACTTCGCGGAAGGGCATATCGGCGCCACACGCATCACGGAGCCGCTGGTGCTTGGCCACGAATACGCCGGTATCGTCGAGGCTGTGGGGAGCGATGCCGATCCGAAGCTGGTAGGAAAGCGCGTGGCGGTAGAGCCTGGAATACCTTGCCTGAAGTGCGAGTATTGCCGTACGGGCCACTACAATGTGTGTCAGGATATGGTGTTCCCCGGTGGCCCCCCCCATGATGGCGCGTTCTGCGAATACAAGACGGTGCATGCGGCATTCTGTTTCCCTGTGCCTGATTCCGTAAGCGCGGCGGAAGCGGCGATGATCGAGCCGCTGGCCGTCGCTGTCCATACGGTCGAGCTTGCTGATATCAAGCCAGGCGAGACGGCGGCCATCCTCGGATTGGGGCCCATAGGACTTCTCACGGCGCAAGTGGCCAAGTTGGCCGGCGTGGGCCGACTCTACGGTACGGACTTGCTGGACTACCGCGTCGAAGCCGGACGCAAGTATGGCGTTGATGTTGCTTTCAACGCGGAACGCGAGGATACGGTAGCGGCCTTGTTGGAGCAGACGGGAGGCCGGGGCGTGGATGTCGCCTTTGACTGTGCCCGCTCGTCCGATACCGCGGGCCTCACCTGTGAGGTCGTGCGTCCCGCCGGGCGTTGCGTCCTGACGGGGATCTCCGGAGCTGAACATGATTCCTTCCCCGTAAGCGTCGCACGGCGCAAAGAACTGCGACTCCAATGGTGCCGCCGATTCCGGTTTGATTATCCCCGATCCATTGCGCTCCTCGAGGCCGGCAGGGTGGACGTACGGGGACTGATCACCCATTCCTTCTCTCTCGAAGACACCCTTTCTGCCTTTGAACTCGTCGAGCAGGCCCGGGAGCATGTGTTGAAGGTGTCCGTGGACTTATGAATTCCGCGCCTCGCCTCGCCGGAGAAAGGTTATGGGCGAATCTCGCCTGGCCCGCTCTGGCGGTCGTTGCCGGCATCCTGCTCATAGCCAGTGCGGCCGCACTGGAAACCCAAGCGCTCTCCGCGCAGATGTGGCCCGAGGCCCTCGTAGGGATTGATTGCGCGCCCCTGCGAGAAGAGGCGATCCCCATTGCAGTACGTGAAGTGGCAGGAAAGCCTCTCGAGGCAATCCCGAAGAAGTTCCAGGACACCCCAGAAATACAGGACCTCCTGTCCGCGCTGAGGGCGATACGGGACATCCGCCTTATTGAGATCTCTCTGCCTGACGATGCTTGGAACGGTCTCATTGGGCGCGGACGGCTGCCAGAGCGTGGGAAGCCGGAGGTTATCGCGGGCGACCTTGCCCGCCCCGGCCCTGTGACTGTGGACGGTGTGTCTTTTCAGGTTGTGGGACGCCTCCGCCGCTCCGTATCCGGATTGACGACTGCCTACATTTTGCCCAAGAACGAGGCCTTCCAGAGCCTGTTCTCCGCGGAGGCGGGTGCAAAGCGGGGGTGGATTGATCCAGGGGGGATGCGTCATCTCGGCGCCGGTGAATCTGACGAAGATGAGCAGGCCTCTGGAACGCTCATCGGTGGGGCAACGCGGAGCGACGAGATCTTTTCCGCGGGCGTGGTGCTCGGACTGCTCCTTGTTGCATGCGGCGGGGCGGCCCTGCAGGTGCGTTGGCTCCGAGGGCTCGCGAGGCGATGGCGCGGTAGTATGCTACGCCCTGTGCTCTCTGAGATGGAGCGACGGCCGGGCCTGCTTTGGGCGATCCACGGCATGCTCTACGGCCTGTTCTTTCTATTCATCCTACTGGCGTGTATGTATCCCCGCTGGAACGCCGCCCTCGTCCAGGTAGTGAGCGGCGTCTTCGAGCACGGCGGCCTGAGTGATGTTGGCGCGGCGTACAGATCCGGGCATATCTTCCGCGCCGCAGCCAGCACATTCCACCACAACTTCCTCGTCGGAACCGTGGCCTTCACGATTGCGCCTTCCCTATTCATCCCTTGCGCTGGATTACTCAAGAGCATGTTCAGTTTCGCCCTCGCAGGATTCGCCGTGGCGCCCATCTGGATTGGTTCGGCGTGGTGCTTCACGTACCACTCGATCACCATGGTACTGGAGCTTGAGGCGTACATTGTCGCTTCGTTTGTGGCATGTGTGCTGCCGATTCGGGTGGCTGACGGTATCGCGCGCGGCGGTTTGGCCAGAGAGTATCTGGCGGGCTTGGGCATCATGGCGAGCGGGGCATTGCTGGCGGGGGCCATGCTTGCTGTCGCGGCGTTCTATGAAGCGACGACATTGATCCTGTTTCGCTGACGTAAAGGGTCGGCTACGGCGCCTTCGATTCAGGCAGCGCCGCCGTACTTCCGGTACGGTAACCGGCCAGATCAAGCGTGACGTACCGGTAGCCGGCCGCCGTGATGTCCCTGACGATGCGTTCCCGGACGCCCGGTGCAAGTGCCTTGGCCAACTCCCCCGGATCCAGCTCAACGCGGCAGATCGGCCCGTGATGCCGGGCGCGGTACTGGCGAAAGCCCTCCCGCTTCAGCACGTTTTCGGCCTGTTCCACACGCGCCACCGCGTCGAGACTCAGGCGCGTGCCCACAGGGAATCGTGACGCGAGACACGCGAAAGAAGGTTTATCCCAGGTGGGGAGGTCCCTGAATCTGCTCAAGCTGCGGATGTCTTCCTTGCACAGCCCGGCCTCTCGCAGTGGCGCAACCACGCCCAGTTCTTCTGCGGCGCGAGCACCCACGCGTGTTCGATCAGCGGCATCATCCAAGGTTTCCCCGTGCGCGACGGCGGCCAGGCTATGCTGCTCGGCGTATTGCCTCATTCGCCCGAACAGCTCGGACTTGCAGACGTAGCAGCGCTGTGGATCGTTGCGCAGATAGGCATCGAGCGTGAACTCAGCAGTGACGATCACATCAAGACGCCATCCCCGTTGCCGCGCCAGCCCCTTTGCCTCGGCGAGTTCGGCGCGGGGGACGCTCGGCGAGTCGGCGATGAGCATATGAGCCTTGTTACGCAGCAGTTCGTGTGCAACATCCGCCAAGTACGTGGAATCTACTCCGCCCGAATAGGCCACAGCAATGCTGCCGTAGCTCTCAAGCGCTTGTTTAAGGTGCTCCTCCTTGGTGAGGAGTTCATTATTGGCGTTGCTGCTGGACATGTGATTGCGGCCATCTTTCTCCGACTAGAGCCGTCCTCTCCTTCCTGAGTAAAACGCGGGACGCTGAATCGAAATTCCCTGAGTATTGCAGGATACCCTCGGCCTCATCCGGCAATCTCCCCAATGACGATATCGCCTGCGAGTTCCATCAAGCGTACTGGCCGAATAATGTTATCCAACGCCTCTTCTGAACGCACACCCACGCGGATGTAATTCGGCGTATAGCCAAGCCAGCGGCCCTCCGCCTCTTCCTCGAAGAGAACGTCCAGAATCCGCCCCAAGTGGGCCCGGTAGAACCTTCGCCGATTCTTCGCGCCGAGCCTGCGAATCCGGGCGCTGCGGGCATTCTTTACTTTGGCATCGACCTTGTTCGGAAACGACGCTGCGGGCGTGCCGGGACGCTCGGAGTACTTGAACACATGCGCGTAGTCAATGTGGCCATCTTCAAGAAGCCGGCATGAGGCATCGAAATCGGCGTCGTTTTCGCCGGGGAATCCAACCATGAGATCCGTGCCGATGCAAATGTCGGCGACTTCCGCGTGGGCGCGCTCGACAAAGTCCAGGAAGTCCTTGCGGATATAGCGGCGCCTCATCGACTTGAGTATCTGGTTAGAACCCGACTGAACCGGCAGATGCAGATGCGGCAAGAGCGCGTGTGACGGGTCGTTCATCAGCGGAAAGAGGTCTTCATGGACGGCCGCGGGCTCCGTTGAGCTTACCCGTATGCGGGCGAGCCCTTGGATCTTGCAGATCTGCTGAATGACGTCCACCAGCGTGTAGTCGTTGAAGCTGTAGGCGCCGATGTTCACGCCGGTAAGGACGATCTCCTTGACCCCGCGCTCGACAAGGCGCGCGGCCTCTTCAAGCAAGTTGCCCATATCGCGGCTTCGCGCCGGCCCGCGGGCGCGGGGAACGATGCAGTACGTGCAGGCGAAATCGCACCCTTCCTGGATCTTGAGGTTTACGCGCCGCTCAACGCTCCCCTGGCCTGTCGCCCTGATGGTGAAGTTGGCGCGCTGGATGGAATCCCGAATGACCACCGGGGCGGAGTTTTTCTTATCGGAAACGTAATCCAGAACTTCGAGTTTCTGTTCGTTGCCGACAACGAGATCTACGCCCTTGATCCCGGCGATAGCCTCGGACTCGACCTCGGGATAACAACCCACGACCGCTACGAATGCACGGGGATTCTTCCGAATGAACGCGCGGATCTGCTTGCGCGATTTCGCGTCCGCCTCACCCGTTACTGTGCAGGTGTTGATGATGCCCACGTCTGCGGGCTCACCAAAAGGAACGATCATGTAGCCCGCGGCGCGCAGCCGCTCCTCAATGAGGCCCGCGTCGGCTTGATTCAGCCGGCACCCGAGAGTGGTGATCGACGCCCTCTTCTGTCGGGCGTCGTCAGGCATGGGAGCGCGGCGAGGCCGGGACCTCGCCCTCAAGAGAGTGCTGACGGACTTCGGTGATCCGCACGGGAACGAGATCGCCCACGCAAAGCCCGTCACCCTTCACGGTAACCGGCCTGTTTCCATCGGAGCGCCCCTGCATAGCCCCCGCCTGCTTCGGATCCGGCCCCTCGATAAGTACATACTGCACTGTGTCCAGGTAACGGCTCATCGCCTGTGCATTCAATTTCTCGTACCGGGCCAAAACGCGCTGAAGCCGAGTCCATTTGACCTCTTTCGGCACGGAATCCGCCATTTCGGCCGCCTTCGTGCCTGGGCGCGGCGAGTACATGAAGGCATAAACCTGACTGAAGCGGACCTCATCGAGCATGCGCAGCGTTTTCTCGAAGTCTTGCTCTGTTTCGCCGGGAAATCCAACGATAAGGTCGGTGCTGATCTCCACTTCGGGAATTGCCGAACGCAAGTATAGTGCCTTCTCGAGATACTCCTGGGCCGTGTGGCGGCGGCGCATCGCCTGGAGGATGCGATCCGAGCCCGCCTGGAGCGGAAGGTGGAGGTGATTGCAGATGACGGGGCGGGCGGCCATCAGGCCGGAAAGGCTGTTGTCCCAGTCCTTCGGATGCGGCGATGTGAACCGCAGGCGCACCAATCCGTCGAGGCCAGATACGGCGTCCAGCAGCTCGTGGAATCCTGTTTCGCCGGCCCTGTAAGAGTTCACGTTCTGCCCCAGCAGCCAGATCTCCTTAGCGCCCTTGGCGATGAGGTCGCGGATCTCATCGAGTATGTTCCCGAATTCGCGGCTGAGCTCGCGTCCCCGCACGTACGGCACGATGCAGAAGCTACAGAAGTTGTTGCAGCCCTTCATGATGGCGACATAGGCCTTGCAGCCATCGACATGGCCCGCGTCGATCCATTCATCCGGGATGAAGTTCTGTACTTGGCCCGTCTTCTCGCGCCATTCCGTGGCCACTACGCGCTCCCCGCGGCGAACGGCTTCAAGCAACTCGGGAAGCCTGAAGAACTGATCCGGGCCCACCACGAGGTCCGCCGCGCCTTCCCGCGCGAGGATGTCGCCCCCGGCCTGCTGCGCGACGCACCCGGTAACGCCGATGATGAGGCGTGGATTCCGCTCTTTGAGGGGGCGTAACTGCCCCAACAAGCTATAGACTTTGTTCTCCGGATTGGCCCGAACCGAGCAGGTGTTAACGAGGATGAGCGATGCTTCGGCTGGCGTGTTAGCGGCTTCGTATCCGCTCCGCACGAGCATCTCCATCATCCGGGCACTGTCGTGCTCGTTCATCTGACATCCGAACGTATAAATATATGCCTTCTCGGCCATCTTCTCCCGTACCGGTGGTGCTTTCGTTCGTGTGATGACGCTGCCCCGGCGTCAAACGGAAAGCGCCGTAAGTGTCTTGCGCCGCATGAGGTTCTGTCATAACCAAGCCTCCGTATGATACCGGGATCGTTTACAAGCGCGCAAAGATGGGGGCGAGCCGCAACGCAACGGGGGCGCCGGGAGCTTGGTCCTATTTTTGTGTTACCTTACCGCTGCCTTTTCTGTACTGCGGTGGATTCTTTTCCGTTGAGGCGAGCCCTCAGCCGCATGAACCAGAGTTGATGTCCTGACGCCAGATAGTTGGGAAGCGACAGAGCCTTCCACGTTGGCGCGCACCTCTCATCCCTTTGACTGCCTGATGGAGGGCAGGTATCATCTGGCTTGAGCCTACAACAACCTAACCCGGGATGGATTTTGCCATGAAATGGATGAATCTCCTTGTAATTGCGTTCTTGGCTTCTGTCGCCGTGGCCCAGGAAGGGCCTGAGCCTCCCGCGGCCCCGGGAGCAGTTGAAGGGCGGAGCTCCGGCTCTCTACTCGAAGGCGCGGGAGATGTCCTCGAAGCCGTTGATACCTCGCCGCTCGCGGACACAAAAACCGGCGAAGCGCCGTCCGGCAACGCGTTGCTCCTCGATGTCCGTCAGTGCGTGGAGATGGCCCTTGCTCAGAACGCCCGCGTCATGGTGGCCGACGAGGACGTGGCCGCGGCTCACGCGCGCACCGGGCAGGCACGGGCGCAATTCATGCCGCAAGTGAAGGCCAGCTCCGGCTACCAGCGCACCAACCAGCCCGAGCTCGGAGGCATGCTCGGCAAGCTCGTCCCGATGAGCGCGCTAACCGGGGATGAAGAGATGCGCAGCGATCAGTTGAGCATCTCACAGGTGCTCTTCGCGGGTGGGCAGATTCGCGCGGCCGTGAAGGCCTCGAAGTACCTCGCCGAGTCACAGGAGTGGCAGCGTCAGGCAACGCTCGACGCGCTGGCCTACGATGCCAAACAGGCTTACTACGATTGTCTATTGGCACAGGCGCTGGTGCAGGTGGCCGAGGAAAGCGTGATCACGTTCCAGCGGCACCTCACCGATGCGGAGCAGATGTTTGACGTCGGCATGATTAGCCAGTTCGAGGTACTCCGCGCGAAGACGGAGTTGGGCGCGCGCAAGGCGGACGCCGTCGCCGCGCGAAACATCGAGCGACTGGCCCTCGTCAACCTCCGTAGAGTTCTCTTCGTGCCGCAGGACACCGAGGTGCGGCTTGTGGGCGAACTTGCATGGGTCGAATTGACAGCCACGGTGCAGGAGTTGGTTGAGGACGCCTGGTCCCGACGGCCCGAAGTCCGGGCCCTTGAGGCGGGCATTGCCGCGTCCGAGCAGAACGTCCGCCGTACACGCGGCCAATACCTCCCGCGTGTGGCGGCCGGCGCTGAATGGACGAACCTGGATGGGGGCGGCCAAATGGTTCCCGAAGGCTGGACGTACACCATCGGCGGTGAGTGGGAGCTCTTCTCCGGTTTGCGCCGCAAGAACGAGGTGGCGGAGGCGAAAGCAAGCCTGCGCAGCCTGGAGTACCAGCTAGAAGACGTCAAGCGGCTTGTCGAGTTGGACGTCAACAGCGCCTACATTCAGGTTCAAGATGCCATCGCCAAAATCCGCAGCGAAAAGGGAACGGTGGCGCTGGGCACCGAAGGGCTGCGTCTCGCGGAGTTGCGGTTTCAGGAAGGCGTGGGTACACAGGCTGAGATACTAGACGCCCAGCTTGCGCTCACCAACGCCCAAACCGGCCTAGATCATGCTCTGCGGGAGTACGCCGTCGCGCATGCCGCGCTCGAAAAAGCGCTTGGGACAATCAATCCTTCTCCCGTTGAGTGAGGAGAATCTGGCGTCCCCTACCGGACTTCGACCTTGAAGACGGCGGATGACTCTTGGCCCAGGCAGTCCGTGACGGCCAAGGTGATGCTGTACTCGCCTGGCTGCTCGTACGCGTGTTCCACTTGGGACGCTTTCACGCGCTTTCCGTCCCCGAAGTCCCAGGCCACGTGTGTGACGGAGGCCGACGGGTCGTACGACACGGAATAGCCGAATGTGAAGGGATCCTCCAGATTCACCGGCAACATTCCGCCGGGGCAACAGACGACCGCCGTCATGTCGAAACGAGCAGATTTCCCTGCCTCGAGGCGCAGAGGTCGAACCGGCTGAAGGACACGCGCCGGACTCTCTCCCGTGAGGACATCTACAATGGCGCGCGTGTTCGCCGTGTCGAGTCCCCCTTCGGCGTATGTGAGGAGTACTGCGTCAGCTTTGGCCAACTCGCTCAAGTGAGCCGGATATCCAAAGAGAACGACCACGACGTTGTGGTGGGCCTTTTTCAGCTCCTCGATGAGTGTGACTTCGCCGGCATGCCGCCGCATCGGCGTCAATACGCACACGACAGTCCGAGAGCCCGCTGCCAGCGTCGTGATGCGCCTGGCCTCGAATTCCTGGACTTCGCCGAAGTGCTTTGCCGTAGCCATCTCGATCCCGCTGGCGTGCTTGAGGGGCTTGGCGAGGGCGTCAATAAGAGGGTCGACATCGGTGGTGCCCGTGATGAAGACCGGCGAGGAGTCCTTCCGAGTTAGGGGAAGCACCCCGCCCTGGTTATGCACCAGCGTGAGTGATTTGCGTGCCGTATCAAGCATGGCCTGGCCGTATTCTTTGTTCTCCATCGCTTTTGGGGCGGCGTCCTCGGTAGGCAGTGGCCGCTCGAGCAGGCCGGCCTTCCCCTTCATCCGGCGTACGCGCTCAAACGCCGCATCGATGATTGCTTCGCTGAGTTTGTTCTCGCTGACGGCCTGGACGATGCGGTCAATCGTTCGCGCCGCGTGCCGCCCGGGCTGTTCCCAATAGATCATGTCGGCGCCGGCGCTGAGGGCTACCATGGCCGCCTCGACGGGATTGTACTGCTGCAAGATATCGCGGGAATCCATCGGCCCGGCCAGGATAACCCCCTCATAGCCGAGTTCATTCCGAAGAAGGTCAGTTATGACCGCGTCGGAGAGCGATGCCGGCTGGCTGCGCACATCAATAGTCGGCGCCAAGACGTTTCCGACGTGAATGAGCGGCGCGCCGACTTCGATAACCCGTCGCCACGGGGCGAGGTCCTTCTCGGCCAGGTACGGCCTCGGCGTCAAAAGGACGGCGCGCTCATTATCATGATGATTCCAGCTCCCACCGGGGAAATCCATGGGTGCGCTCAAAATGCCCTCCTCTTTGAGGACACTGAGAATCGTCGCGCCGGCGTCGGCGATGAACTCTGGTGAGCTTCCGAGGCAGTGGATGCTGCCGGCCGCCCCCTCGAGTTCAGGGGCGAGCGCCAATGAAGGGCCTAAGTGCAGATTGTATCCGAGGGCGGACAGGTAGGATGCTGTGACCTCCGCAAACCGTTGAGTCGTGGCCGAGTTATTCGCGGCTGCCACGCTTAGCAGGGACGGGAAGGGGGGGGGGGCATTGGGGGCGCCCGGAGTCGGATCGAGCGGCCCGTGCGGCCTGGTTCCTACCAACAGGGGCAGTCCTGACACGCGCTCATCACTTAGAGCGTGGAGCTTAATGACGTAGTCAACCGCGGCTTTCGGCGCCAAGCCGGGAGGCACCACCACGCCGCCCGGATGATACTCCTTGAGCAGTTCCTGATCCTCGGCGTTGGGGCCATTGCGCCCGCTGAGGGTAGCGATCATCAATTGAGCAACGCGATCGGCCAGGCTGAATGTCGGCCCCGCTTCATCATCTTCTGATTCGAGCGCGCCCTGGGGCAGTTCCGCCGGACGATCTACCGCGTCGGCCAGCCCTGCGTTGTCTTCTTGCTGCGCCGACGCCCCCGATCCCAGGCAGATTGTCGCCACCGCCAAGGCGACAACCAGAAACACGCCAGCGGAAGGAGTTCTGCTCGTATTTCTCCTCGCGCACTTGCGTTTTATCACGACGATAGCCCCTCCTCGATTTGACGCTGCTCAAGTGCGCGGACACGATCCCGGTACTCGGCTGCCTTCTCGAACTCCATCTTGCCGGCCGCCTCCTTCATGAGCCTCTTGAGACGACGCAGGGCCTTCGGCAATTCTGCTCCGGCGACGTACAAGTCCTCGTCCTCCGCGGCCGTCGAGACAGTCACATAATCACGCTCGTGAATGCTCTCGAGCAGGTCGGGAATCGACTTCTCAACGGAGCGTGGCGTGATACGGTGTTCCTCATTGTACGCGAGTTGCCTATCCCGGCGGCGCGTCATTTCGGCAATGGCTCGTTGCATCGAGCCCGTCTCGCCTTCCGCGTACATTACCACCCGCCCGTGGACATTTCGTGCCGCGCGCCCGCAGGTTTGGATAAGGCTGGTTTCCGATCGCAAATAACCTTCCTTGTCGGCGTCCAGGATGGCCACTAGAGAAACTTCCGGAAGGTCCAGGCCCTCTCGAAGCAGGTTGATGCCTACCAAGACATCGAATTCACCCTTGCGCAATGCTCGGATCAATTCGATACGCTCGAGGGTTTCGACATCGGAGTGCATGTAGCGGACGCGGACCCCCAGGTCGCGGTAGTACTCAGTGAGATCCTCGGCCATCCGCTTCGTGAGCGTGGTGACAAGCGCGCGTTCACCACGCTTGGCACGCGCCCGGACCTCATCGAGCAAGTCGTCCACTTGGTTCGCCGCGGGCCGTATCTCGACTTCAGGGTCCACGAGGCCGGTAGGCCGGACAACCTGCTCGACGATCAAACCTTCGCTGGCCTTGAGTTCGTAGTCTCTCGGCGTCGCGCTGACGTAGATGCGCTGCTGGGGAAAGTCCTCGAACTCGGGAAAACGCAGCGGCCGGTTATCCCGTGCGCACGGCAGGCGGAATCCGTACTCGACGAGCTTGTCCTTCCGCGAGCGATCCCCCTTATACATCGCTTCGAGTTGGGGGACGGTGATATGGCTCTCATCGATGATGATCAGCGCGTCCTCCGGGAAGTAGTTGATGAGCGTGTACGGCGGCTCACCCGGCATCCGCCCATCGAGATGGCGGGAGTAATTCTCGATTCCCGAGCAATATCCGATCTCCTGGAGCATCTCCAGATCGAAGCGGGTGCGCTGCTCCAGCCGCTGGGCGTACAACTCTTTGTTGTCGCCCCGCAGTTCCTTGAGCCGTCCTTCCAACTCCAATTCGATAGCGCGTATTGCCCGTTGAAGCGTATCGGCGGTGGTAGCGTAATGCGTGCCCGGGTAGATCGCTGTGCGCCGAAGCCGGCGCGCCGTCGTCCCACGCAGGGGGTCGATCTCGCTGAGGGATTCGACTTCGTCGCCGAAGAACTCGACCCGAACGGCGATGTCGGCTTCGTAGGAGGGAAAAACGTCCACGATATCACCACGCACACGGAACGTGCCCCGGTGGAAGTCGACGTCATTTCGCTCATATTGCATGGCCACCAGCCCCGCGATGAGGTCTTCCCGTGGATAGGTGGCGCCCGGCTCGAGTTCCACCCGGAGGCCGCTGTACGTGTCCGGCGACCCGATGCCGTAGATGCAGGAGACGCTGGCCACGATGAGGCAGTCGCGCCGAGTGATCAGTGCCCGCGTCGCCGCGTGCCGCATCTTGTCGATTTCGTCGTTGATCGAGGCGTCCTTCTCGATATACGTGTCGGTTTGGGGGACATACGCCTCGGGCTGGTAGTAGTCGTAGTAACTGACGAAATACTCGACGGCGTTCTCCGGGAACAGTTGCTT
This sequence comes from Candidatus Hydrogenedentota bacterium, assembly GCA_963674865.2. GTDB lineage: Bacteria > Hydrogenedentota > Hydrogenedentia > Hydrogenedentales > SLHB01. Next base: position 131,627 of record CAXXYE010000006.1, on the reverse strand, counting down.
AAACTCGCCGTAGAGCTGGGCGGCCAGGATCTTGTTAGGGGCGATGACGAGGGCGGGGCGGTTGACTTCGGCGACGACGTTGGCGATGGTGAACGTTTTGCCCGAGCCTGTGACGCCGAGCAGCACCTGATGCGGCAGTTCTTCGCGAAGGCCTGCTGCCAGTTCCCGGATGGCCTGCGGCTGATCCCCCTCGGGCGCGAAATCGCTTACCAGCCGGAACCGTTCCATCGGCGTCTATCGCATGTCGGGAAGTTGTGTGACGGACAGCGTCTTGGCTTCGGTAACGCCCGCCACGGTAAGCAATGTCCGCACGACGCGATCCGCGCTGTGCTGATCCGACGACTCGAAAATGAAATCGAAGTAGCTGTCCCCGTTATCGCCTTCGCGGAACAAGGCGCGGGTAATGCTGATGTTCATGGGGCGTATGGCGTTCGTTATGTCGGCCAACACGTTCGGGCGCTGGCCGATCTTCACCTGCACGCCCATCTCGAACATCTCTTCGCCCTCCCACGAGGCGTGGATGACGCGGCGCGGATCGCGTTTGCTGCTCGCGAACGTCTTGCAGTCCGCTCGGTGAATCGTGATGCCCGGATTCTTGGTGGCATAGCCCACGACAGGCTGCCCCGGCATCGGATTGCAGCACTTGGCGAACTGGACCACCATTCCCTTTGAACCTTCGATCCGGATAAGGGACTCCCGGGTTGCATCATCCACGTGCCGCACTTTGAACTTCGGCTCAGGCGGCGGCTGAGGCACCACCGGCTTCGGCACCTCAGGCAGAGGATCGAGGTCGCCCAGTTCGCGGAGACGCTGCCGGATCTTGGTTCGCGCCCGCCCTGTTACCACCGAGTCGACCCAGTCGAGGTGAGGCGTCTGGTTCTTCGAGGTCAGGATCTCGACGACGTCTCCCGTCTGGAGATTGTAGCGCAGCGGAACCATCCGTCCGTTGACGCGCGCGCCGATGCAGTGATGTCCGATCTCGGAGTGGATCATGTAGGCGAAGTCGAGCGGCGTTGCCCCGATGGGAATCTCCTTGACCTCGCCCTTCGGCGTGAAGACGTACACGTCCGAGGGCCGGAAATCCCGGCGCACACTGTCGAGCAACTCCTCCGGCGCGTGCGCATCTTGAAGCCAACTGTACATCTGCTTGAGCCAGTTCAAATGGCTCTCGAGCTTGCGATCGGCCTTCTCGGCGCCTTCCTTGTATTTCCAGTGCGCGGCGATGCCTTCCCGCGCGGTTCGATCCATCTCCTCGGTGCGGATCTGGATCTCGAGGGGCATGCCGTTCTCACGCATAACCGTCGTGTGGATCGACTGGTACATGTTCGCCTTCGGCATGGCGATGTAGTCTTTGAACCGGCCCGGCACCGGCGTCCAGAGATGGTGCACGACGCCCAGGGCGTTGTAGCATCCCGTCACCGTCTGCGTGACGATTCGCAAGGCCAGGATATCCATCACTTCGTCGAAATCCTTGCCCTGTTCAACCATCTTCCGATAGATGCTGTATAGATGCTTCGGGCGGCCGATCACGCGTGCCGCCACCTCGGCCTCGGCCAGGGGCTTTTCGATATACGCGATGGCATCCTTCAGCGCTGCCTCCCGCTCCCGGCGCTTCATGGCCACACGGCCCGCCATCTCGTGGTATTCCACCGGATTCAAATGGTGAAACGCGTGATCCTCGAGTTCCCACCGCCACCGCGCGATACCGAGCCGGCTCGCCAGCGGGGCGTAGATGTCCAAAGTCTCCCGCGAGATGCGCTGGACCTTCTCCTCCGGCAGGAACTCAATGGTGCGCATGTTATGCAGCCGATCCGCCAGCTTGATAAGGATGACGCGGATATCCTGCGCCGTGGCCACCAGCATCTTGCGCAGGTTCTGCGCCTGCTTCTCGGCTGTCGATACCGGGGCAGTCGACGTCACCTTCAAGGCGCCGATCTTCGTGACGCCGTCCACGAGCTGGGCGATCTCATCGCCGAACTCCTCGCGAAGGGCCGGCAGGCCGAAATCCGTGTCTTCAAGCACGTCGTGAAGCAGCGCCGCCGCGATGGTGGTCAAGTCCAACTCAAGACTGGACAAACACTTAGCCACGGCGATGCAATGCGATACATGAGGATCCCCCGAACGCCGCATCTGCCCCTGATGGGCCTGATTGGCCACCCGGTACGCATGACGAACCAGCTCAAGATCCGCCCCCGGCAGCATCTTCCGAAGCTGCTTCAGAAACTTCGTGAACTCAGTCCGTATGATATTCGCCGTCGGCATGCTACCGTCCCACAGCCCAACAATCCGCCCGCGTCAGAGGCCATTAACCTTGTCATTCTACCATTTCCCAGGCAGACGTTCACTTGACGGCGAGCACGGTCCGCCCGCTGCGCCCTACTCGACAGGTGTCAGCTTGAGGTAGTCGATGCCGACCATGTAGGCGCGGATGGCTTTGCGGTTGGCGCCGGTGATCTCGATGGTGAGGACGTGATCGCCGGCGGTGAGGTCGCTTGTGCCAAGGTCGATGGGGCCGTAGAGCTGCACGCTTTCATTGTAGAGGTCGATGGGGCCGTTGAGTTCGCGTCCGTCAAGCAGGACGCGGATGATGCCGTAATCGCGGGCCTTGGTGAAGCACGCGGCAATGGTGTAGCGCCCCGCCGCCTCGACGGGCAGGGCCAAGTCGACGCAGTCGCCAGGTTTGGCGTCAACCCACCACATCTGCGTGTCGCGGCTCCACTCGCCCTCGAATGCGGACATGTTCTGCTGGTGCGACATGCCCGCCGTCCTCTTGAGAAGGCGGATCGTCTCGGCCTCGATGACGTCCTTGGCGACGAAAGTTGGCGGCGGCCCGCTCCAGGGGCAGTACGATACGCGCTCATTGAGCGTCGCCGCCTTGTAGGGATCGCTGCCGCCCGGCGCCAGGTACCAGTAGGCGGTGCATGCGAAGAGGGTGGGGCGGACGTTGGGGAAGTACTTCTCGATGTAGCCGTCAAAGGCCGTTTGGAAAGGCACGTTATCTGATATATGCCAACGGTTTACGGAAACGTGGCCCTTGTTTCCCATGGAAATGGTCTGGTTGTGATAGGCGTGCTGAAAGAGCGCGGGATTGCACCAGGCGTATCCGAAATAGTCCTCCGAGCCGGTGCCGAAAGTCGAGGGAAAGCGCTCGCCGTCGACAAAGAACTTCTCGTCGCCTTCGCCCCACCATCCGCCCTTGCGATTCCAGACGTGGAGCATGACGCCGCAGTAGCGCCCCCGTCCGGTGGTGTGGAGCATGCTCCAGTCGATGGCGCGCTCCGGTTCCGGCGGCGGGAAGGTATCGCGGTGCCACTTGGCGTGGAACCGGCCCAGGGATTCGATGGGCCGTGTCAGGGGCGCATGCGTCACCTCACAGGTGATATCCCGGGCTTCGGCGCCGTCATTTGTGAGCACCACGTCGGCGGCCTGGGCGAAGGGCATGTACCAGTAGCAATACCACCAGCCGTCGTCCGTCAATCCCAGAGGCAGGGAGCGATATGCATTCGCCCCGGCGGCTGTGCCGAAGAAGTCGCCGAGGGGCGCCCAGACGCTTGGCTCGGCTTCCCCGTCCCAATGTATGGCGATGGCGAGTTCGCGCAGCGCCTCGCCATCGGCGGGAGACGGCGGGAGGTCCACCTTGATACGGATGCCCGTGATGGCGCGGGGGCCCTCCAACTTGGCGAGCGTGGCGGACTTGCCCGGCTCCAATATCATGGCCTGCGTCAGCCGCCGCTGCCCGGGGCGCTCCGCCGCGGGATCCATCCCGCATGCCGACAGTGCCTTGTCCGCGGCATCGAGGGCCGCGGCCGCACCGGCGTCAAGTTCACGCGTAAAGCCCAGCACCTTTGTCCCCTCGGGAAAGGTGCTATACGTGAAATGATAGTAGGCCCCCCAGCCGGGCTCGGCGACCACCTTGCAGGACTTCTGGTACGGTATGGGCACGTATGCGTTGCAGCCGCTCGCCGTGGTGTGCACCAGCGCCGGCCGATTGAAGGGTGGATTGTTGCCGTCGAAATAGCTGGCGAAAGGTAGATCGACGGCGGGTGCTTCCGCGCCGTCGAGGAAGATCTTGACGCGGCCCTTCTCGGGCCTGGCCGACCAGATTCGCCAGATGCAGCCCGGCCCCGTCATCTCGGCGAGCACCAGCATGCCGTCCTCCTCGCGGATGACGCAGCCCCCGTCGCCGTTGGCGTCCCAGTGGACATACCGGCCCGGCCCGGCGTCAAATTGGCTTGCGCGGTCATAGCTCGACCACTGAGCGCAAGTTTCGCCCGGTTCAGGCAACACGGCCAAGCGTTCGAGGTCTGTCAGCCGGCCGGCGAGATCGGCGTAGGTTAGCGTCTCCCCGGACGCGACGGATGAGGCCAGTACTATCCCCAGAATCACCAGTGCTTTAGACACATCAATCCCCTTCTTGCTGTGACTGCGCCAACGTTGGAAACCTGGTACTCGCTAGAGATAGCCTTGAGACTTCAGTTGCTCGATGCTCTCTTGGTCAAGCCTGGCTGCGGAGCCCGGAGGCGTATAGGCCGGGTGATGTTCGTTCTCGGCATCATGCGCCGTAAGGAGCGTCTTCAGTTGCGCTTCGCGGGCGTCCTCCTTAACCGGCGTGTGCTCGGTAGGATCGCGCAGCAAGCGGAAGAGCAACTCATTCTGTCGGCGCATATCGGCGATCAGTTTGTCATCGCCCTGGAGCACCGCTTCGAGATGCACGTCTGCCTCCCTCAAGGATGTCATGGTTTGTGCGAACACGGGGCGCGCCGCGGGGAGCGGGCTCGCGAGATCGCGCCCCTGCCAGAGTTCGGACTTCTCAAGATGGACTCGTGCGGCCAAGGTGGGCAGCACGTCGATGAGTTCGACGGGCGCCTCGATGCGCCGGGCCTTTTCCCCCGGGAAGGACATGATGAGCGGGACGGCGAGCAACTCCTGGTATAGCGTCCTGCCGTGGCCGACGGAGCCATGTTCCCATAGCTCTTCCCCGTGATCGGCCAATACGACGACCACGGTGTTTGGTCTGCTCTCTCGAATGAAGGCGAGGAGACGCCCCACCTCCTCATCGGCGTAGCGCACTTCGGCATCGTACTTGACGCGGACGTATTCACGGCCTGCCTCCGTCCAGTCCGCGAACTTCCGCTCTTCCCGGAGGCCCAAATCATGCTGCACCTTGTCGCCGTAGTAATCGAAGTACTGGCTGTCAATCTGCCTTCGCTCCTCCGGCGAAACCGGCGGCAGCGGCTCGAAGCGGTCGAGGTACTCTACCGGAGGATCGTAAGGCGCGTGCGGCTCCATATAGTGCAAGTATAGGAAAAGCGGCCCTTTGGCCGACTCGAAGTGCGCCATGGCGGCCTGCGTGATCTCCCGCGCCCGAAACTCGGGATAGGCGTCGAAGCGGTACGAGTCGAATCCCTGCTTGAAGCCAAAGGCGCCCTTGACATTGGCGTTGGCCTGCATCGCCGCCGTCTCATAGCCTGCGCGTTTGAAGCACTCCGCCATGGTGTCGAGCGTTTCCGGGAGTATGTCCACTGACATCTCCTGGCCTTCGGCAATCCGGTGCGATGCGCCGAACTGCACATTGTGGACGCCTGGATACAGCGATGTGAACAGGCTGACCATCGAAGGCTTCGTCCACGTGGACTGAGTCGAAGCGCACGTGAACCACCAGGAGTCCGCCGCGAACTCGGCGAGGCGGGGCATCAAGGCGATGCCGTTCCGCTGTGCCGTCAGTCGATCCGCCCGTAAGGCGTCGATCACCACGAGCACAACGTTAGGCTTCGCGTCGGAAGCGGCGTCAACCTCGGACTCGGCGACGGGTGCCGCGATCTCGGATGGGGGATGCGAGCACTGGACGAGTAGGGCCAATGCGATGAGACAGCCCGCGACGGCTTTGGAGAGACTTGTCCAATTGCTCATAGTCCGCACCGATTTCTATCCTGAATGCGCCAAGAATGGGACAAAAATCCAGCTTATCAGAGTCAAATGTATCAATCAAAAGCCTTTGTACGGCGATCGATGAGAAGTTCTGCATGGCCGCGCCGGATCACGTTCCGAGCTCTCCCAAGGCCTTGTGTTGAAGCGCCGCGCCGGCTGCGCTAGTGTTTGCTCACCATGCAACTCGTCGACGCACATTGTCATCTGCAAAGTGATGATTTCGGCCGGCCTATCGAGGATATCCTCGATGAGGCCGCGGGCGCAGGCGTTGTGAAACTCGTGACGGCCGCGGCTTCGCCGGAGGACTGGGGCGCCTGCCGGGCGCTGGCGGAGCAGCACGACGCCATCGAATGCGCATTGGGCATTCATCCCTGGTACGTCGAGCCCGAGCACCGGGATGCTCTAGGCCCCCTCGGGGATGCTCGCGCCTGTGGCGCGAAGGCCATTGGCGAGATCGGCTTGGACAGGAAGGTTGATTCTCCTCCTCTTGTACTTCAGATGGACCTCTTCCGGGCTCAACTCGAGATCGCGATTGAGATCGATCTGCCCATTGTCGTGCATTGCCGGGGCGCCTTCAACGATCTGTTCGAGATCGTCAGGCGGATGGGTTTGCCGCGGCGCGGCGGGATGATCCATGCTTTCTCGGGGAGCATCGAGGTCGCGAACGAGTGCGTCGCCCTGGGATTTGCCTGCTCGCTGGGCGGCACGCTGACGTATCGCAACAGCCGCAAGCGCGAGCGCGTTCTTCGGCGCATCTTCCCCGATCATTTCCTGCTCGAAACGGATAGTCCCGATATGCCGCCGGTGGGATTGACCGGCGCGCCGAACGTTCCGGCGAACATCACCCGCAACCTGCGTGCGGCGGCAGAGATCCTGGGCGTGTCGGAAGAAGTCGTCGCGGCGCGGACGACGGCCAACGCCGCCCGGCTCTTCGATCTGGAGCTGTAGCTGATGACACGTTTCTCGAGGACGCGTTCACTCGTGGGCGATGCCGGCCTGGCAAGACTGGCGAACGCCCACGTTGCCGTGTTTGGCTTGGGCGGTGTAGGCGGCTATGCCCTTGAAGCCTTGGCGAGAGCCGGTGCCGGGCATATCCATCTAGTCGATTCCGACGTGATCGAGGCCAGCAATCTGAACCGTCAGATTCTCGCTACGGAGGACGCTCTCGGTGTTCCGAAGGTGGTGGCGGCACGCGAACGCATCCTGAAGATCAATCCGGATGTGGCCGTCACAGTCGCCCAAGTCCAAGTGACTCCGGACAATGCGAAGGATATGCTGCCCGAGGCGCTCGAATTCGCCGTTGACGCCATCGACGACGTCAAGGCGAAGATTCATCTTCTCCTGGCCTTGCGCGCGCGTGGCGTCCGATTCGTGTCGTGCATGGGAGCGGCGCGGCGGCTGGCGCCGGGCGGCGTGGCCGTGGCGGACATCGGCGCGACGCGGCATTGCCCACTGGCTCGAGCCGTCCGGCTTGGATTGAGGAAGCAGGGCGTCAGCTCCGGCGTGCGATGTGTCTACTGCGAGGCGACTCCGCTCTCAGGGAAGGCAGGAGGGGCCCCTCAGCAGGAAGACGACCGCGCGCAGGGAACGATATCGTACGTCCCCGGCTTGATCGGCCTGACCGCGGCGGGCGCGATTATCAACGACATCCTTCGGGAAGGCGATCTGGCCTAGAGGCCTGGCCTGAAAATGCGGTTCCTGGCGGGATGCGGCCAGAAAGCACTTGTAAGTCTTTTTGTCTCAATGTCCGGAATTGTCGGTCCCCGTTATTCGGTGGCTTTCTGGCCGCACCCCTAGCGACGTCAGCGCAGGGCGCACCAAGTAATGTCTGCTGAACCGCCCTGTCCGTCGGGCCGCGGCGGCCCGACGGGCTCGGGATGCCGAGGCGCCCCCTATTGCGGCTTCTTCTGTTTGAGGAGCCAGCTAATGGCCTTGGGATCGCCGTAGGCCTTGTCCCACGAATTGTGCCCTGTCTCGGGGAACTCGGTGTATTTGACGCTGCCGCCGGCTTCCCTGACGGCGTCCACCATCTCGCGTGATTTCTCGGGCGGGACTGTCAGATCATCGGCGCCGTGAAACGCCCAGATGGGTGTCGAGGCCAAGGCGGGAGCGTCTTCGATGTTGCCGCCGCCGCAGATAGGCATCAGTGCGGCAAAGACCTCCGGTTTCTGCGCGCCGAGCATCCAGGTGGCGAAGCCCCCCATGGACAGGCCCGTCAGGTAGATGCGCTGCGGGTCGACGTTGTACTCGCCGAGCGTCTGCGTGAGAGCAGTCTCGATATCCGAGGCCACGGCGTCCCACCACACCTTCTCAGGACACTGCGGCATGACGACCAAACAGGGAAAGCCCTTTGGCGACAGCCTAACGGCGTGGCCGATGCCGACCTCGGTTTGTCGGAGGCCGTCATCGCCCCGTTCGCCCGCGCCGTGCAGGAACAGAATAAGGGGCCAAGGTTTCCGAGGATCATAGTCTCGCGGCACGTAAACGACATAGGGCCGCCGTTTGTCCTCTGTCATGAGGCTCTTGTTAATGAAGCCGGTAGGAATCCCAGATTGTTCAGCGACGTCTATCTTCGGAAGCGTGGTGGCGCATCCTGCAAGCGAAAGCGCCACGCCCGTTGCCACACCCAGCCAGTTTCTCATAAATTTTGGACTCCCGGATTGAATGAGCAGAACATAGCGGGTGTCCCGCGTGTGTTTCAAGCTGTTTAAGGGGGCCGCCTCATGTAGTCTCGCACCGGACTCTGAGATGGGTGCCGGCATAGCAAGGCTACGTGCGGTTCTTGGAGTAATTTGCATTATGACACGACGCAGCCTATGGTACTTGATACATGCCGGTGGCGCGTTTCGGGACGTGGATGAGTCCTGGTTTGCCTGATGCGGCGGCACTTGGCCTCAGGACAGCGGCCGCCGACGGCATTTTCAGGCAAGTTCATTGGCAGGAAACCATCAACACGGAGGGTGGGCCTTATCCTCAGTGAACGGCGGGCAATCCGAGGGAGGTGACAGCATTGGCACGGAATAAGTATAGCTATGCAAAGCGCCAGAAAGAGCTGGCGAAGAAGAAGAAGAAAGAAGAGAAGAGGCAGCGCAAGCTGGCCAAGAACCACCCTCCCGAGGAAGATGGCGTAGCGGAAGAGACACAAGAAGAGGAAGAATAGTCTGTGTGAGGGTGAGAACACGTCGGTTTTCGCCGTCCCACGACCCCTAACTGGAGTGTATATCATTGGCGACAGGCACCGTGAAGTTCTTCAACGATCAAAAAGGGTTTGGGTTCATCAGCCCCGACGATTCCAGCGATGACGTCTTCGTCCATCGCTCCAATGTCCAAACGCCCGACCAAAGGCTCTCGGATAACCAGCGCGTAGAGTTCGAAGTTGGGCCCGGCCGAAAAGGGCCCGAAGCCCGAGACGTGCGTCCCCTCTAGCGAGCCGGGGATCGCTTCAGGATACGACGACGCGGTTGGGGTGGGCGTCCCTAGATGCTGCCGGATTCGCAATGTACGAGCGGATGTGGTCGATTCATCTGATGGCCTCTATCGGCTGTGTATGTGGCGCTCAACTGCGCGCGTGATGTGCCCTGCTCCCGGCTCAAAAAGTGTCTACGCCTTCATCCCGGGAGCCGGCGCTGGGACGCGTTGCGTTGCCGGCCGGCGGGGCTGTCGTTTCACGCGAGAGACAAACGGGGAAAGGATCGATTTCCAAAGGAGTGGCGCACAGGGCCATCACGCTCAAACCGACAAACAAGGACGGGGGGAACTCGTGCTTGGAACACGCGAGCATGGATTTTCCAGATTATCACTACATGTACCACGGCGTCATATACTTTGCGTGCATCGCCATCGGGCCGTAGGTGTGGTGCAAGCTTGCGGCAGACGGGATAAGTACCTGCGTATCAGCGCGCTAGGAAGTAAGGGGCTTGTCCTTCGACCTCCGGCTTGTACAAAGGCTCCAAAGAATCACACTGAAGAGGCTCCCTGACGATCTGCTTGTTATCATTCCACAACGTGTCCCAATCCATACCCTCGGCCAGATTCGGATCAATGCGCCAGATTTTCTCGAGCGCTTCTTTGCATGCCCCTTGCAGTCGCGGATTGGAACTTCTGGCCCCCTCAATGAGAGCGGGAGTTGCGCCCTTGGCGCCCAAAGCGCCAAGGCCCTTCGCTGCGGCGATCCGAACATCCGCTGACGGATCCACCATGCCCCGTGCCACCAACTGCGCCAGTTGCGTCCGCGCGGACTCGTCGGCCTTTTCATCCGTGCACATGAGTTCGAGCGCCTGCGCTCGGTTAGTCGAAAGGGCGTTCGTCGTCATCTCCATCAAAACGGGCTTTGCCCTCTTAGGATCGAGTTCCCAAAGGACCCGAAGCACCTCCGGCGACCTGTCGGCCGGCAAGAACGGCGCGGCCTCCTTAAGGAACGGGAAGATGTCGACCTCCTCGCCAAGTTGAATAAGGGCCTTCCGGGCCTCCAAGCGCTCCGCGCCGCTAGCGGATGTCAGTCCTGAAATGTGCCGGCGCACCAAGTTTCGCTGTTCTCGCGTCAATCCCGTTCGAGCCTTCAGGGCACGATCGTGTCTCGTGGCCATAGGGCTGACAAGTTGGTAGTCGCCCTGTTTGTCGTTTTCCTCGATGCGCTCGATTTCCGAAGTCTGGAATTGCATGCGCCCTTGGCCGACAACGAGCGCGATCGTGTTCTCGTTCACACGTTGTACCTTGCCTTCGAGTGAGCTGCCATCCTTGAAGAACAGAGTGTCGGCCGCGCCTGTGAGTGAGAAGGATAAAACCACGAAGGCGGAGAGGATAGCGTTCCGCATGATATGCTCTGCCTGTTCTTGTGTTGCCTCAACCTGTGTCGGGAAGTTCCCACCGGAAGGCATGACGCGTGAATTCGACCTCCAGCGGATCCTCCACCCGAAGCATGTTTGCCACGCGCCGGTCGTAGTACATCTGGAAGCCATCGCGCGACATGGCGTTGGGGTCCCAGCCCGGCACAAGCACGCCTAGATCCGCGGTAACAATGCCGCCCCGAACGATCAATTGGCCCCTCGTGTTGGAGTTGTGGGTGGTCTTGCTGCGTGTTATGCAGAAGATGGCGTTGTTCGAATACAGAAGTCCGTGAAATTCAAAGGGGCGGCCGCTATCGGGCCGACTCATTTCGTCGTTGTACCAGATCTGTCTGAGTTGATCTTCGGTTAGCCAGTTGTCCGCCGGATTCAGACTATGGATGGCGCCACGCGCCAAGTCTGAGGAAGATAGGGCCTCGACATAGGGATTGTTATACACGAGCGCGTGGCCGGTGCTTTCATTGTCCTGGCCCGTGTATTCGTAGATGGGCGCGCTGTCGCGCAACTGGTAGTATCGCGGGACGTAGCCGGCATCGGCCGCAGCGAGTTCATGTTCGATGAAGTTGAACTGACTCAACTCGGAGGCGGTGAAGCTCATATTGTGTTCCATGTAGCCTTCTGAGGATGTTGCGCTTCCGCCTGGATCCACGACATCGTCGTCGAAGTATCCGACGTCCTTGTAGACCTGCTGCCAAGGCCAGGCGGATGCGTTCACCGTCTTGTGCGTCTGACGCACATCGACGAAGCAGTCGCTCCAGATGTCGTAGGAATACAACTTGTCCTTGGCGCGGCGGGTAAGGTAATCCCCCATCATGATGCTGCCGCCGGCGGCCACGGCAAGCCCGTTCTCCGTGCCATCCGGCGCCGTCCCGAACGGCTCGCTGGTGTCATTCTGGTACGTCACGTCCCCGACAATATAGACGTTGTTTCGGACGTTGATCTGGCCCCAACCCTTGACTGTCCCCGCGATCACGAGATCCCCGTCAATGGCCACCGCGCCGTCGATCTCAATGGGATTGGCCTCGGTGCCGACAAGAATCACGTTGCCGTCGTAATTGCCCGAGGCGAGACTTGCGGCCGCTCCGTTGCTGCTTGAGCCGCTTGGCAACGCGACGCCGTCATACGTGGCGCCCTCCGGCACACCATACACAATGCCCCCGGAGATCGAGGCGTTCTGGTAGGCCGTGTCCATGACGGGCTCGAACTCGTCGTCATTCACAGTTCGATCACCATTGAGGTCGGGGAACGGCGCCGGAAACGAGAGCGGCAATTCCCCATCCGTCATGAAGGTATCGTCCGTCGGATAATTCATGTAAAGATTTGCGTAGGGAAGAAGATATCCTTCGGGATCGTTTTCGCCATTCACGAACGGGGTGGAGATCATATTGCCCGAGCCGTCTTGAGCCAGTTGGCCGGTGGCGGAGTCCATCTCGTAACCTGTAAATGACGATGTGGCCAAGCCGTCAGCGGAATACTCTTGGAAATTCTCGTTACGCACGCTCCCTCGCGTGTAGACCGTTCCGGCCACTGCGGAATTTGCGGAAAAGGCGTTGGTGCCCTTCCGGACAAGCAGCGACTCCAGCGAGCCCACCTTGATCCTGTCATAAGATCCATAGAGGGATGCGTCCATGTTCTCTTCGAGGTCCTGCGCGTGAAAGGTAGCGTGGCAAAGAATGCAGTTGATGTTGTTGGCTAGCACGCAGAACTCGAATCCCCGGAAGCGCACGCCTGCCACACGTGTCTGTTGAGTAGCGGACTGCTCCGTGAGGTCTGACTCGCCGGTTGCCGAGATAGTCAAGGTTGTGCCCGAGACGTCGTCAGCCCGCGTCACGGTTAACGCAAGAACGCGACCTTCGCCGCCGTTCAACTCGCGCGGCTGCGTGATCAAAGGCGTCGGCGATGTGTTGGGATCGTCGCTACTCGCCACAACGCCGTCGAGGTACTCGAGATATGAGGTTAGGTTGCCTGGAGTACCGCCCTGCTCCTCCACGTACTTCCCCCAAAGCTCGTAAACGCCAAGATCAATTCCAGCCTTGCAGACCTCCCGCGCCTTCAGATTGTTGATGGTCATCTCCGCGAATGTGCTGGCGGAATGCCCCCGGAGCGTCGTTAGCGCTACGGCTCCCAAAACAACGATGACGACAAACATGACCGCGACAAGGGCCATGCCCTCCTGTTGCTTCCCCTCGTTCATGTGTCAGGTGACCTCGTCTCTTGCCTTGGCAACGGCCAAGGCCCAAGAATGTCAAAACCAGAACAACTGACAACTTCCGATGCGCGATTCACCGACGGCATCACCACGCAGAAGCCACAGGAAGGGCGATGTGTTGGTGTGGTTCAGTCGAAGCGGCCGCAGTCGTCGAAGTGGCCCTTGGAAGTCCAGACGAAGCTGTGCCTTATATCCACGGACACTGTCTCAGTCCCTCGCCTTTCCTCTTGGCCATAGCGCAATGACCAAGAAAACGCACTTTTTACCCTCATGGCGAATTATGCCACATATTTCGGGGAATTTCAACATTCTACATAGTATTAACATTCTAACTGATTGTTTTGCAATAACTTACGATTAAACATCTGCGATGCGCCATATGCGCCAAAATCCGCATTGCCGTGCACTCCCAAGCCTTTGGGACTTATCATGTTTCCCGCGTCGTGTTGATCTTGCTCGAAGCGGTCTCGACGGGAGTGGCGAGTAGAAATGGTGCCTTGCCTGGAGAGCACGAGCGACTCGCGCTGTTAGGGGGTGGGCGGATAAAGCGAATGATAGGCGGCGTAATTGCCCAGAACGGCCTTCACGTAGCCTCGCGTTTCGCTGAAGGGGATGGACTCCACGAAGGTGTCAAGGTCGGCATTCTGTGCGCGCCTGCGCCATTTGTCACAATTGCCGGGCCCTCCGTTATATGACGCAAGGGCGTAGACGAGATTGCCGTCGGAACGGTCGATCATGCGCATGAGGTAGTATGCGCCCAATCGGAGTGAATTGCCCGGGTGCTCGAGGTGGGCGGCGTGCTCTGTCGAGATGTTCGGCTCAATCTTCGCCAGCCACTTGGCCGTCGCGGGCATCACCTGCATGACGCCTCTCGCCCCCGCCGAAGACACCAAAGCCGGCCGGAAGGTGCTCTCCTGCCGCGCCGCCGCGAGGATCAAGAAGGGGTCTACGCCGGTTTCCTTGGCCATGGCGAGGACATCACGCCAATATGCTTTAGGGTAGTCGAGGCGTCGGCGCGCGAGGTCCTTGCGGCTGTCCGTCGTTCCCCAGCCGGTGGCCTCGGCCAATTGCCGAGCCGAGTAGGCCAGGCCCGCTTCGGACAGAGCCTGATAGAGCACGCGCAGCGTTGGTTCGTGGGGAAGCGCTTGAGCTAGGTCGAGGATCTCCCATTCGCCCTCGTCCAAGCCTTCGCCGGCGAAGAAGAACAAACGCTGCATGCGCGGGTCGTCCAGCATGGCCTGTGGCGTCTCAGGAATGACCTCGAGATAGTCCGGCATGGGGCGGACGAAGGAGTCCCTTCCATCGACCTTGAGGCCTCGTCCAATCTCGGCTGGATGGCCCAAGGCGTGCAGCCGCTCGAGTGCCCGGTGTGCGTAGTAATCACCCAGGCCGCCGGCCAGTGCCTTTTCATAGTGCTCAAGGGCCTTCCGTGCATTGCCGGATCTCTCGAGATATCTGCCGCTTTCAAAGCAGGCCCCCGAGACATACCTGCTCTGGGGATATCGTTCGCGCAGCCGCTTCCATATTGCAAGCGCCTCGCCGCCTTGTCCCAAGGAAAGCTGAAGGCGGGCAACCGTTGACAGGGCATCGTCAGCGCGCGAGTGGCCGGGGCATTGCTCCACTAGGCGGAGGTACTGCTTGATCGCGTCCGCCGGTTCGTCTTTTCTGGCCAACGTCCACGCCAGCAGCCACAGCGCGTCGCCCGCTTCCACGGAGCCGGGGTAGTCGGACACCAACCGATCGCACGCCGTTCTCGCGGAATCGATCGAGCCCTTCGCGATTGACTGCCTAACGGTGAAGAGGAACCAGAGGCGGAGCCAGATCGCCAGAGGCTTGTCAGCGGCGGCCTCGTGGTCGGAGACCACGGCCACATCCGCAGGATCTGCCTGTCCCGTCAGTATCCGTCTGCTGAGGTCTGCCCAGTGGGAGAGGTCTTCGGTGGTGCTGCCCAACGCCGGCGCCAGTCTGAGCAGGGCCTCGCCGCCGTCCTTGTAAGAACCCGATCGCAACAATCCAAGCGCTGCGTAAAGGCGATCCTCGGTGCTCGGCGATTCCGCGAGAAGAGCCGCCGCATCGAGCCGAGGCTTGCGGAACCCGGCCGTTTCCACGATGTTGCGGAAGAATGCGTACGCCTCGGCCTTTGTATCCTCCATGGATAAAAGGTTCTCGGCCGCTTGCCACTCGTACCGATCCAACCACCATAGGTGCGGCCGCGCCGCAGTGACATGGGCGAAATGCTGTGCGGCGTCCGCCGGCGCCCCTGCCTTCACCTGGATGGCCGCGATCTCCGCATGGGCCATGCCTGTCCATGGCCCGTCCCCGCACTCCGCCAGCACATGCTCGCACGATGCCAGCGCACCCGGCAGATCTCCAGAGAGCGCTTGGCACCGCGCAGCACGCACCTTGGCGAATGCTTGCAGGGGGCCTCCCGTATGCGCGCAGTGGGCAAAAGCCTCCTGCGCCTTGATGAATTTGCCGTCTCGCTCGGCGGCGCACCCGGCGACGTAATCCCCTTCCCCCGGTAGAGCCACGAGACTACATGCGACGAGAATCAGAGCAACGGACAAAACAACCAAACTCCCGCGCGCGTTAGCTGAACCAGATCGCGTCGGCTCAAGACTTCACGGCACGCCGTGGCGCGTATTGCGAATAGGAAGACCTGTCAGGGCCGCGGGTATGTCGTATCGAGATAGGCGACGATTTTCGGACTATCTTCCGGCGATATCCTGGCGCCGTGCTTCTCGATCATCTCAGTGACGATCTCGCTCCAGGACTCGTCGCCGTCATAGTCGCTCGTCTTAGCTATCGGGTGGCATGTGCTGCAACTCGCTTCAAAGAGCGCCGCATCGCTGCTCTTGGCCTGAGGTTCGGCCTGTTGCTGAGGGGGAGCCGCTTGCTCTTCTTCAGCCGCCGGGCCGGCGGTACCCGACTCGCCACATCCAGGTAGCAGCAGCGCAGCCAACAACAGGGCGACTATTACGGTTGCTCTCATGCGAGCCTCCTCTCTGAAGGCCAATGCGCGCAAGCGCAGGACCTTCAATTTCCGAGCCGCGCGCTTCCCGGCCCGCGCGCCCGACGTGATTCAGGCGCAGCGAAACGGGGATGGCGGCCCTCTGCACAGGGCGTCTAGGGAACGCGGACGGGCTTACCCGCAGCCGCGGACTTCCACGCCGCCTCGGTTACCTCAATGGTGCGAAGGCCGCATTCCGGCGGAACCTGGGGCACGTCCTTCCCCAAGATCGCATCAATGAAGTTGGAATCCGGATTTTTCGTGTACTTCGGAAGCTTGATTTTGACGGGTTTGCCGTCGGCCCCCTGCTGCAACAGATCAAGGCCCTGCCGCAGGTAGAAGGCGCCTTTGCTCCCGACAATCGTGTGGTCCTCGTACCAACTCGGAGCGTTCCCGATGATGGACATACTGCCCAGGGCGCCGTTTTCGAAGGCCATAGCGAGGGTGCTATTGATGTCCACCTCGCCCTTGAAGTTCTCGGACTTCGCGAAGACCTCTTTCACCTTCATGCCCGTTACCCACATCACGATATCCACCAGGTGGCTTCCCGAGTCGTTGAGTTGGCCGCCACCGGACAGGGCGAGTTTCTGACGCCAGGTGCCGCGCGTACCGCGAAGCCACTCCTGCGCCTGAATCGCCTGTACATATTCGACCTTACCAATCGCACCCTTCTGAATCTGTTCCCGCATATAGCGGAATTGCGGCTCGAAGTGGCGCTGGTACGAAATCATGAGCACACGCTTTGCGGCCTTGGCCTTCTTGATCAACGCCTTTGCGTGGCGAATGGTGCAAACCATCGGCTTCTCGGTCAGCACGTGCAACCCTTTGCCCAGCGCCGCACTGATTTGTTCGTAGTGCACCGTATGCGGGCTGAGAATCACCACCCCATCGAGTTCTTCTTTCTTCAGCATTTCTTTGTAGTCTTCGTACACTGGAAGCTTGTCGGAACCTTCACAGCGGCTGTAGAACTTCTCGAGGGATTTCTTGCTCGGCTCGTTGAGCGCCACCACCCGGGCCTTCCGGGATGCATTAAGCTTTTCGTAATGCCCCCGCGCTATCCCACCGGCGCCGATAAACCCGATGCGCAACTTCTTCGCCATGCCCTTGCTCCTTTTTTCCTGGCCGCGCTATACACCCACCTCGCCGGCGCGGCAATGGGCGAAATCGTATCAGCCGCCCGGGGTCAAGTCAACGAGCGAACATACTGCGGCGTTGTCGAACGCCCCTTCCTGTCAAATGCACTCTCTGGGCCGATCTCTATGCGCCGCGCACGAGGGTGAGGAATCCACCCAGAGCAAGGCTCGCCAACGCCCCAAGGGACACCGCAAGGCCAGTCCAGAAGGCCCACGGCCTGTAGACGAAGGCGACATCGTGTTGCCCGGCAGGTAGCGACACTCCTCGGAATACGCCGTTGGCCTGAAAGAGCCTCGTAGGACTCCCATCGACAGTCGCTCGCCAACCGGGCGCGCAACTATCGGCCAAGACGAGGATGCCCTCCGCCGGGGCGTCGACACGTACCAAGACGTACTCCGGAACGCTCTGCACGATGGCGCAAGTGGCCTGCCTTTGCTGTGGCGCGTCTTCCGCCTCTTGAACGTCGTTTGTCGTCTGTCGCGTCGGGAGTGGCACGTGCCCGGCAGAAGCGATATCGATGGTGCATTCCCGTGCCGGATCGAAATCAGGCGAGCACAGCACGTCGAGTGCCCCCTCGGTGTCGCTGACGGTGCGGGGCGTTGGCACCCAGGCCGCACGCGGGAGGGCGTCGTCGTTAACATAGACTCGCGCATCCCCCGAGACGTTCTTCCGGCGCAATGATGGCCCGCCGTGCGCCCAGTCCCCCTCAAACAGGGGACTTCCCGGCGCGGCCAAGATGGCCCTTACGGCCATCAGGTTCAGCAACTTGGCATTGCCGGCGTCATAGCTCACGGCCGTGCGTTTCCGGACCCGCGCCGTGTCAGAGTTGTCTTCGAGGCGCGCCCACCAGCGGGCCTGCTCATGCGTGAGCGGCAGGTTATCATCACCGTTCGCAGCGTCAACCGGAGTCACCATGCCCAGATTGGGAGGCAGTCCGTTGTCCAGCTCCACCGTCGACACAAGCGCTCGGGCCCCGAGCGCTTGCTCCTCCGCTGCCCGAATGGCCGCGGCGTATCGGCCATAGCACTCGGGCGCGTCTTGAAACGGATGTCGGTAGGCATTGGCGTTTGCGAGCATCAAGTCCGCGAACAGGAGCACGGCCACGAGCAGCCCGGAGAGTCGCGCAAGCCAAGCTGTCCGGATGAGCACGAACGGAAGCACTACTACGGCGAATGCTATCGCGTATCCGGATGTCTGGCTCCCGGCAGCGTAAATGACAAGCGAAGCCACTACCATGACGATGGCGGCAGGCGCCCAGGGACGCGGCAAGCCGCGTTCCCGGTAGTAGACGAATAGGCGGTCCGCCCCAATCGCGGTGAGGGTGGCCATGCAAAACGCCGCGCAGAAGAGGAAGGCCCGATTGGGATATCCGAGTGGGAGTGCGTCTATCCTGAGCAGGCCCACAATAAGGCAAATCGCCCCGGCCGCCAAGAAGTAAGCCGCCTCGCGACGCCGTGTTTGGTGAATCACCGCGGCAGGCATGAGTAGGAGCGGCGCCGTCCCGATGTACAACAAGCGGGGCAAAGTTCCCGGCTTGGAAGTCAGGAACTGCACCAGTGCCTCCCTGCCCCAGGCGGGAGAGAGGCCGGAGAACGGCAGATGCCACAACACGCCGATCGGCCGCTCGAGTGAACGCAGCCAGAAAGCCGTCGGGAGCCATTGGGCCGCCGATAACGCTAGGGCAACGCCCGCTGCCAGCGCCAAGCCACTGATTCTTCTCCCAGCGCTGCTTACGCGGCGGTTGTCCGGAAATGCGGCATGGGTCAAGACGTACGGCGCCAAGACGCACAGCGCGGCGAAAGCCAACGCGACTGTTCCTGAGAGAATTAGCATTGCCCCGCCGATGCCCAGCAAGATCGCGTTGCGGTACTTGAAAACTCGCCTATACTCCCGCGCCGTCCAGAATACGAAAGGCACCCACGCCAGGGCGTTGGCCGTCGCGGGACGGGACATGGCGGCGGCGGACGCGCCGCAGAAGGCATAGGCCACGGCGCCGATAGTAGCCGCTGTGTAGGATAGGCCGAAAGAGCGTGCGAAGAGCACGAAGAATGCGGCCATCAGGAACAGCGTCAGAAAAGCATGAGCCGCCATCGCCCGCTCCGTCGGGAGCAGCCAGAATACGATGTTCAGAGGCTGGAAGATGCCGACTCGCGGATCCGCCAAGAAGGGCGTGCCGCACAACTGCCTTGAATTCCACAGCGGGAGCTCACCGGCGTGCATCCGCGCGGATGCATAGTGGTAGGTAGGATAGATGCCCTGGTAGAGGTCAGCGTTTTCGTAGGCGTTCGCAATGGCGTCGCTGCGCACCTGCACGCCGTGCCAGTAGATTGGCCCCGCGACAATGAAGAAGGCCGCCACAAGGAACAACACGCCCAAAGAGTAGCGGCTTCCGTCTGGCGCGGCGGCACTCACCGAAGCAGTTCGCCTACCTCCACGCGCCGCTTCTCCTTGGCGGCCCGGACAACGGCCCAAGTGGTCGCCAAGCTGTTGAGATTGCGCCGGCCACTGGTTTCCGGTTCAGTGCCGGTGTCGAGCGCGTCGGCAAAAGCTTCGAGCAGGTACGCCTGATGACACACCGGCCACTTCACGAGCGGCACTTTGCGCTTGCGGCCGGGCTTGTCGGAAAACGCCACCTCATCCTGCTCCAGGAGCAGCACCCCTTTGCTGCCCTCGAAACGCCAGTCGGCGTTCCAATTCGTCTCACGCCCAAGGCTCACCCAACTTCCGAAGTAATTCACGGCGACGCCGTTGGTGAATTCGAGCTGCGCCATGACGGTGGCGTCGCCCTTGTTCCAGTTCCAGGGGGCGTTGACGCTTGTTGCTTGGACGACGTTGACGTCGGCGCCGAGAAGGCATCGCATGAGGTCGAAATGATGAATCGACATGTCAAGCACGAGCGGGAAGGCCATTTGCTCACGGAATCCCCCGAACTTCGGCCCCTTGTGGAACAGGACGCCCACGTAGCCCATGTCTCCCAGACGCCCCTTCTCGATGAAGCGCCGCACCGTTTGGATCGGCGCCTGGTACCGGTAGTTCTGGGCCACCATATACGTGACGCCCATCTTCTCGGCCCGTCGCACGATGGTCTTGGCATTCCGCAAGTTGTCCGCCAACGGTTTCTCGGACATCACCGGCAGGCCGTGCTCGAAAGCCGCGCAGCAAACACCCTTACGAAACTGCTGGGGCGTCACGTCAAGCAGCGCGTCGGCCTCGATGGTGCGAAGGGCCGTGTCCACGTCGGTGAAACACCGCGCCCGCGGCATCCGATGGCGCGCCGCGGCCGCCATCAGGTTCTTACGGTCTGTGTCGACGTAGGCCGCCGCTTCCCACCGCTCCGATTCGGCAATCCGATCCGTCCACCCACGTCCCATGCCCCCCACACCGACCTGAATGATCCTACGCATTAGCCGTCCTCCCGCACTCGCGTGTTTCACCGGCCGCCATCCCGCCTGTGTCCGCGGCGGGTAGGCCCGCTTCGCCCATGGCCGAAGCCATCCTACCACCGCCCCTTATCCGGTTTCCATGAAAACAAATCCAGGAGCGGCGCCAGCGCGAATACACCCGCCGCTCGGGTGTAGAGGACTGAGAAAGCCGCGCCATAGGGAACGGATTGTCGGGGCCGTATGGTATCTCTGGGGAGTGTGGCGACTGGGGAGGCACGCCGATGAACAAGACACTTGCCATCATTCTCGTTATCGTGGTGGCCATCCTCGCCTTACCGCTGGTAGCCAGCCTTGTGAAAAGAGGCACATCAAATGGAGAGCCTGAGCCCGGCACCTGGCAAGCGGAAGCGCCCAAGGCGCTGTCGTCCGAAGCGAAGGCGGCCTACGAGATGGTCGAGATGGACTTGCAGTTCACCAAGGTCCGCTGCGCCGCGCTCGGGGCCGCGATTTGGCAGGGCGACAGAGAGAAGGTTCAGGCATTCCTCGGTGCCGGCGCGGACATCAACGCACCCCTGAAGGTGGCCTTCCCCAACATGCCGGAGTTTTCGAGCTGTGCGGCGAACATGGGCGTGGAGGCTGTTGCGATGGGCGCCGCCGATGCGGCTTTCGTCGCATTCCTCTTGGAGAACGGCGCCAGTGCGAACGTGAGCATCCAGCGCTCCTACGCGGGGCCGGACGGAATGCCGGGGCCGCTCTCCACGGAAACGCCTCTAACCAACGCATTCTCGGCGGATCGCATCGATCTCATGGAGCTTCTCCTTGAGCACGGGGCGGATCCGAACACGCCGTTCTCAGCCGGCGAGCGCCGCGTTTCGCTCTTGAAATTGGCGAAGGGCCGGAGAAACGATGCCGCAGTTGAAGTGCTGATCCGATACGGCGCCCGGGAATAGAGAAAGGAAGTGCGAAGCCATGTCTGACCTTATCAAACGCCTTGTTGGCCTCGTGTGCATCGCGGCCTTGGTGCTTGTCGGTTGGAAATGCTGGTGTGTGCTGAGTCCGTCCGCACCGAAGGACTCGAATGATCCCTTTGGCATAGGTTACCCAAACGGCCCGGATAAACCGGCAGCGTTGCGAATGGCCGAGGACGCCGTCATCGATCAGTGGGTGAAGCTGCAGAATGCCAAGGTGGATAATCCGCGACGCCAACACGATGAACTGATATTGGCTTCTATCGAGGAGTTCGGCGCCTTTCGCTCCGCCTCGGAGAAGAGGAAATACCTTGAATGCTCATACGCATGTGTCATGTTTAGCATCGCAATGGCCCTCCAGGGGCATTCGGAAATACAAGACGAGCGCGTCCGGCAATACATCATGAAGGATTATCTCAAGGACACACTCGGCATCCGGATCTACAGCCGCAACTCCGCGGGCGACCGCGCCGTACTCGAACAGAGCGGCGTAGCCGTCCGCCAAGTCGATGGGCGCTGGCGGGTGCTTGAGGATGTTCCATGAGGCCAAGGTGTGGCGACTAAGAAGGCCCCTGCCCTCTGCTAGAGTCTGACGGCATAGTCGAAAAGCCCAACGGAAATACTCTCAGAGCCGCCTAGCATTGAACCTCGCAAGCGGATCTGCCCGGGTGTTTTCCGAGTGGCACGGTGAGAACGCAGGATTTCCCTCATTGTACGCTCAACAGCATTATCTCGACGCGGAGGAGACTTGCCCGGTGGCCAAGCCGTGCAATATAGTTTGTCGGTGCTCCTCTTCATGCGCAAGACATCGTCTTTGGAGGGCAAGGGGCTGGGACCTTTGGCAAATGGCGCCAAGAGCGCATAAGGCTTCGCAGTCAGCAGATCGGTCCAAATCTCGCGCAGATCTGCGTTCTCTGATCCGTGGTGAGCAACCTTGTAGGCCATGCTCAGAGTCCTTGGCCTCAACCGTGAAGAACTCACCACCCCTTTCCATCCGCACCGTGGATGACGTCCCGTCTCGAGATCAGATCCAAGGAGAAAGCTAAGTGCTTCTGTAGACACCAGGAGTACGACGGCCACATCATTCGGACTTATGCACGGGAACTTCCGAATGATCTGGCCTCGACTGGGAACCAACCGGGCAATGCCCCCCAAAGCATCCGTAATACTCTGCGAAGATGGACTGAGCGCGTAGACCTCCACCGGGCAGGGATTTGTGTGGTAGAACAAGCGCATCCCATCAGATGCCCAATGATCTGGCCCTCCCGTGCGCGCCTCTCCAGGCCGCGCCTGAAGAGTTCTCAAGACCTCGCTGAATTCGGAGATACCTGACTTGTGCTCGATAAGCACGAAGTTCTCGTCCGCAGCAACCAGCGTCATGAATTCCTCACGCCGAAGCGCGGCGGAGCACGCGAATCTTGCTGATGACGCCTCGCGTAGAAGTTGAGCAATACCGCGAATATGATCGTCGTGCCAATGGGTGGCCACGATCAACTTCACCTGGGTGGCAATATCAACCTCTAGTGACGCCAAGTAAGTCAACGCTACGGATTTGCCGTTCGCGTCGAGACAGGAGTCAACCACCATCCAATTCCCCGCGCCCAGGTGCACAACCGCGCATTCCCCAACGCCTGGGCCGAACAATGACAGTTCAAGTTCATTGTGTTCTGGAGGCTTAGTCCTCGGCATCGCCTTTGAACCGCTCAAGCAATTCCAGGGCTTTCTCCTTTAGTGAATTGACCACCTGCCCTGACCACATTGGGGTGCGCCGCACGCGGACTTCCGACACGCGACGCCTCTGTCCCCCTGGGGCCTGTTCGTAGCCGATGGTCCAGTAGAAGACGCTGCCGAGGGCAAGAATCGCCATGTCCGCTTCGGAGATTTCCTCAAGAGGCAACTCCACTATCTCCACAGGGCTCGACGGCTCTGTAAGGTCACAAAGGTCTGCCCACACCGAACTCGTGGTGACCTCGGTAACGACTCCCTCCCACTGCTGGAGGACTATGAAGCGGCGCTCCGGCACTTGCGCATAGGAGCGCCGAATGAGGGGGCTGATGGCGCCTTCGATGTCTCCCAAATGTTCTGTTGAGAGGTCGGGAATATCTTCGTCGATCGCAGGGCTCGGTTTCGCGCGAGGTTTCGGCAGTCTCGTGTCGGCCTCTCCTTCGACCTCATTGTCTGGTGAATCTGCCTCAAGGAAGCGGAATTCTTCGGAACCTGCAACGTCAGGCTGTTCTAGCGTGGCCGTCGGCATTGGTTACCTCCCCTACTTTTCGTATTCACTGAGAAGGCACTGAGCGACATTATCGCCGTAGGAAAGGAAGCCATCCCACGAGCTTGCTGCAATCTTCAGAAAGGACTGGATGCCATTCGTCGGGATGGAATCTTCCTCGCCCGCGATGTCGTAGTGTTCATTTACGTGCACGAACACCCCGAAACGGACTCTATTGGACGGTTGAAGCCTTATCTGCATTCGGGTCGCCTGGCAGTCCTCTCGAGTACCCTCTATGACCAAAGAGCGTAAGCCTGGATTCTTCAGTACACGGAGCCACGAGTCTTTGGGCGCGTAGTGATCGCCGAGTGCATGCCATTCGTCTTGCGATTCCATCGGGAAGTGCTGGTTGATATTGAAGCCAAACGCCGTTATAGGCGTGTGTTCAAGAATCTTGAACGTCCCGAGAGCTAGATCGCGAAGAGGGCGGTACATTGTCGGATCCTGGGTTGCGACCTGGTATTTGTCATCTGTTACCTGCAAAGAGAACCATTCAGTACTGAAGACGGTTACCTCTCTGTGGATAATCTCGAGTTTCGCCTCTTGAGCTTCTTCCTCACGGACGAGATTATGGCGCGCAAACCAAAGCGGCTGGAATATGGCAGGATTGAGGCGGCCTACCACCACAATGGATACCCCTTCCAACTCTGGCCGGCTAGATCTGGTACCTACGTGAGTGTCTGCCACATCAAGCGCTCCTCGTGATTCCCACTCCGACGGGTAGCATATCCACGAAAGCGAAACTGTGCAAGTTAGGGATCTGGAACCGGAGATGTGGCCCCACGGCGCTGTGCCTGGGCCAGCCATCCGTCACTTCGAATACTCTGCAAATACGCTTGCGAAGTACTCCTATCACGTGTTGGGCAGTGTATACACACATAATCCTAGGTTTTCAATCTCGGCCCTATCTTTCGTCTATTGCTACTCGACGAAGGGTGGCTCGCCTTGGATGTCGGCGACGAGGTCGAGGGCCTTCTGGACTTGCTGGCGCGTGCCGCGGCAGGTGAGGCGTATTGATCCCTCGGCGCCGCCGATGCCGCCGGCCCCGGCTTGAAACGCCGTCACGCCCGTCAGGATGTCGAGCGCTTCGAGTTCGGTGACGATGTGCCCGGTTAACAGGAACATGGACCTCGTCTCCGTGAGGCTCTCGACAGGTTCGCGCATCTTGTTGGCCAAGTCGAACACGGGCCCGGCCACCTGTTTCTCCAATCCTACCGGGATGACAAGATGCGCCTTGCGCGCTATGACGTAAGGCATGATGGTGCCGGATGTGCCGCCCGCGGGCGGGCCGGTAAACACGCCGGCCATTTGGCGCTCGTAGTCGAGGGCGTTGGCGCCTTTCATAACGACGTCACCGGCTTCGAGTTGCTCGACGGCGGCGGCCAGGGAGAGGTCGGCCTGCCGCTTGCCTTTGATGAGGACGATCTCGCCGACGCTCTCGGCCCGTTCAAGCCGCTTGCCGCCCTCGGCGGGATAGGTTCTGCCGTAGACGTAGGCCCCGTGCGGGATCCGCTCGCCGAGGATCTCTTCGGCCACATACGTGTTTGTCGTGCCTTTGCAGATGATCACCATCCCATGTTCGAGGGCGTTCTTGACGACGGGCATCTCCGGCACGGCTTTGGCGATGAGGCGCTTGCCCTCGGAAACCGTGAGCACGATCTCCGCCTGGACGAGGCCCTGCGCGTCCTCGGCCTGTGTCCCGCCCGGCGTCGGGGCCGGCTGCGCGCACACGGCGGCGCCCACCAAGAGGATGATCAGCCCGGCTCGCTTGAAGAGGATCATGATGTTCTCCCCGAATCGAACTCTCCGGCGCCTGCCACCAGAAGCCGGCGACTCCCGGCTATACACCAGTCTTGCACACGATCAACGCCGAGATTATAGGGCGCGCCCAGTCGTCGGGCAACCCGCGCCGCTTGTATGCCTCAGGAGTGTCGCCGCTTGAACGGCGGTGTTCGAGGGACTAGGATCGCCGAAAAGGGCGATGTTCATGGCAGACGAGATCACTCCGGCATTATTGCTTCCGCTGCTCCCGAAGCGGCCCGCCGACGGGCACAAGGGCACGTTCGGGCACGTCTTCATCTTGGCCGGCTCCCGCGGATTCACGGGGGCAGCGATACTGGCCGCGCAGGCCGCGAGCCGCTCCGGGGTGGGACTTGTCACCGTGGGCATCCCTCGCCCTTTGGGCGATGTCGTCGCGGCCTCACTGCTCGAATGCATGAGTCTCGCCCTCCCCGCGACGGATACGGAGAGTTTTTCCCGGGCCGCCATCGAGCCAGCCTTCGAGTTCGCGGCGGACAAGGATGCCGTTGTGCTCGGGCCCGGCGTAGGCCGTGCGCCCGAGACGGCGGATCTTGTGTCGGGCTTTGTCGAGCGTTGTTCCGCGCCAATGTTGATAGACGCGGATGGTCTGAATAACCTCAGCGCGAAGCCGGAAGTGCTCCAAGAGGCGACTGCCGAGGTGGTTGTCACGCCGCATCCGGGCGAGATGGCCCGGCTCGCGGGACTCTCCACGGTGGACGTGCAGGGAGATCGGGAATCCGTCGCGGCCGCGTTCGCCGCCAAGCATCGGTGCGTCGTCGTGTTGAAGGGCCGCCGAACGGTGGTGGCGGGCGCCGACGGGCGGCTGCACGTCAATCCGACTGGCAACTCCGGTATGGCCACCGGCGGAACCGGCGATGTGCTGTCCGGTTTGATTGGAGGACTATTGGCCCAAGGCATGTCCGCCTATGACGCGGCGCTCGTGGGCGTCTATCTGCACGGACTGGCCGGGGATATCGCCGCGGAGGCTATGACGGAGCGCGGGATGATCGCGGGGGACGTGGTCCAGGCCCTCGGCCGGGCCTGGCGGCAACTCGAGCGAGGGGATGCCTCGTGAAGGTCGTGGGCGGCCTCGGCGAATTCGGCCTCATCGAGCGGCTCTCGAAGCTGGCGCCCGGTGCATCGGAGCTCGTGAAGGGCATCGGCGATGACTGCGCCGTCATCCGCGTAAACGACACACTCCTTCTGGCCACCTGCGACGTCATGATCGAAGATCGCCATTTCCGGCGGACAACGCTTTCCCCTCAGGATATCGGATGGCGGGCCGCGACGGCCGGCGTCAGCGATATTGCCGCTATGGGCGGCTCGCCGCTGTTCTGCCTTGTAACGCTGGCGTGCCGGGCGGACGAAGAGATCGCGTTCGTCGAGGATGTCTATAGGGGCATCGGCCAAATCTTCGCCGAGTATGGCATCGCCCTTGCCGGCGGCGATACCGCGCGTACCTCGGGGCCTTTCACGCTCGATATCACGACGGTGGGGCAGGTATCCGGTGAACGCTGCCTTCTCAGGGAGGGAGCGCGCCCCGGCGACATGCTGGCCGTGACGGGCCCCCCGGGCTTGTCGGCGGCGGGACTCCACGCCCTTGAGAACGGCCACGAGGCCCCGGCGTTGATCGCGGCGCACGCGCGGCCTCGGCCGCGCGTGGCGGAGGGCCAATGGCTATGCTATTCTTCCGCCGTCCACGCGATGATTGACGTGAGCGACGGCCTCGCGCAGGACAGCGGCCACCTCGCCGAGGAGAGCGGCCTGGGAGTCGATATCGAGCCGGAGCGGCTTCGTCCATCGCCGGCCCTTCAGAACTACTGCCGCGAGCACGGCCTGGACGCGTCCGCCCTCATGCTACGCGGCGGCGAGGATTACGAACTGGCCTTCGCTATCGAGGCCGATGCTGCCGAGGGCGTCGTGACCTCACTCAATGAGCGGATCGGCTTGGGGGCCGCCGTTATCGGCAGGTTTACGGATGCATGGCGCGGGGTGCGTGTCGGCGGAGAAACTTTTTCCGAAAGCGGATTTGATCACTTTCGATGACGGTGTCTTAACCACTTAGGTTGCAGGAAGGATAATACGGGATGCATGAAAGCCTTGTGCTGAAGAAGCTACGCAACAACGAACCGGTTTGGTGCGCGAAGACCAACCTCACCGATCCCAATGTGCTCGAACTCTACGGCCCGTTGGGCGTCCACTGCGTGTGGCTATGCATGGAGCACGGCCCCGTGGATTGGCAGACGGTGCATAACCAGATACGCACCGCGAAGATCTACGGCATGGATACGATGGTGCGCGTTGCGAAAGGCTCGTATTCCGACCTGATACGGCCTCTCGAAATGGACGCCACCGGCCTCATGATCCCCCACTGCATGTCCGGGGAGGAGGCCGCCGACATCGTCCGCATGACGCGCTTTCATCCGCTCGGCCGGCGCGCCTTGGACAGCGGCAATTCGGACGGCCCGTTCTGCCTCCGCCCGACGGAGGAGTACTGCCGGTTCGCCAATGAGCAGCGCTTCATTGTTGTGCAGATCGAGGATAAGGAAGCCGTGGACGACATGGAGGCCATTGTCGCCACCGAAGGCATCGACGCCTTCTTTATCGGCCCGGCCGACTTGTCGCACAGCTACGGCAGTCCGGGGCAGTTGGATCATCCCAAGGTGCTCGACGCGGTGGACAAGCTCGCCGCCTTGTGCGCCAAGCACAAGCGCCAGTGGGGGCTTCCCTGTTCGCCCGACAAGGCGCCGGAGCTAATCGCAAAAGGCGCACGCTTCCTCGCGTGCGGCGCCGATGTCGTCGGGATTGCGCAGTACTTCAAGCAATTGCGCTCGGGTTTCCAGGCGGCTGGACTGACTTTCGACGCGGAATTCTAGCCGCCCTGAGGCTCGCTACGAGTAGTCCGGCGCGTTGTTCTGCTTCCACTTTATGTTGCAGCCCAGGCTTGGCTTCTGATCCTCCGGCACAGGTTGGCCGGCTAGGACAAGATCCAACGCTGCGCGCAGATCCTTGCCGGTTATAGGGACATCGTTCCCCGGGCGGCTGTCGTCGAGTTGGCCGCGATACACCAGTTTCCGCTCGCCGTCGAACAGGAAGAAATCGGGCGTACAGGCCGCGCGGTAGGCCTTGGCGATCTCCTGCGTCTCGTCGTAGAGGTACGGGAATGTATAGCCTACCGCGGCCGCTTCCTTGGCCATGTTCTCGGGACTGTCGTCAGGATAGGTGCCAACATCGTTGGCGTTGATCCCGGCCACCGCGATCCCTTTGTCCTCGTATTCCTTGCCGAGACGCGCAATCTCCTCGCGCACATGCTTCACGTACGGGCAGTGGTTGCACATGAAGATAACCAGCAGGCCTTTGGCCTGCGTGAAATCATCCCGCGAAACCGTCTTGCCCGATGTGTCGGGCAGGGAGAAATTCGGTGCAGGCGTTCCCAGAGGCAACATCGTAGACGGCGTAAGTGCCATGATGAAATCTCCTTTCAACCTTCACTTCTTGGGAACAAGTGCCCTCCGCGAGGAATTTCCATAGGCCCGGCTACTTCTTCACAGCCTCATCGAGGCCGTATTGTGGTTCGTAGCCGAATGTCTGCCGTGCGCGCTCGATGGAAAGGAGCGAGGCACGGCCCGGCAGGGGTGCGTCCAGCTGCTCGGCCAAGTCCGGCCGGAAGCGTTCGAGGACCTCCATGGTAGGCTCCGGGCAGCGTGTGTCGGCGGCGCAAAGGGTGTAAACGCCCGTCTCGGGAAGGCTCGGCGCCTCGAGCGCCTGCCGCAGGCCGCGCACGATATCGCCCACGTGAACCCATTGGTACAGTTCGTCTTCCCACGCGGCGGTAGGCTTGAGCCCTTCCGCCAACTGGCGTCGGTACTGCGCGTCACTCCATACGCCCGCGAAGCGGAACGCCGCCGTCGTGATGCCATACGCCCGCGTGAAAGCCGCGCACGTCTCTTCATTCACGTACTTGCTCAGGCTGTACGCATCTTCCGGAACCGGCCGGAAGGACTCGTCGATGGGCAGTTTCTCGTAAGGCGATGGTTTGCCGCTCAACCGCCAATAGAATGTCCCATAGGCATTGATACTGGACGCGCACAGGAAGCGGCGGACACCCGCCAGCCGGCAAGCGTCCAGAAGGTTGTAGGTGCCGCAAGCATTGACGCGGAAAGTTTCGCAGCCGAACTGAGGCAGGCCCGTCACCGAAGCGGCCATGTGAATGACGGCCTCCATGCCTCGGACGGCGTCGCGCATCGCGGCTACATCGGTGATATCGCCCTGGAGACAAGGCCATGACGTGCTGACGGCGGCGGGCTGCCGCTCCGGTTTGTCCGGAACGAACATAGTGGCCTCTTCAGGTTTGACGGTGTCCAGCAGCCGCAGCTCATGCGTGCCTTCGAGTGCGGCCATCAGTTCCCGGCCGATCATTCCAAACGCGCCCGTGATCAGAATCTTCATGCTTCATCCCCTTGCCATTCAAAGGTTACGCCCAAGAGATCCGCCTGTTTGCTCAGGATGGCCTGCCACATGTCCGCCGCGCGGCGGTAGGAGACCAAGTGAGTAACCAGCGGCCTTACCCGCATCTTACCCTCGGCCATCAAGTCGAGCGTCGCCTGCATCCTCGGTCGAGTCCAGCCGGACACAAAATGCGCCGTCAATTCGCGTTTCTGGAGGTCCGCCATATCGGCCCACGTTTCCGTCGACGAAAAGCCGGAGTAGACGATTTGCCCCGAGCCATTGGCAAGGAGGTCGACGTACTGCGCCTGGACCTTCGTGCCCTGGACGGTATCGATCACGGCGGCCACCTGACGAGATCCCGTGATCCGCGCCACCGCGGCCGCAAGGTCTTCCTCGTGGCTATCGATCACGGCGTCCGCGCTGTGGGCTGCCGCGAGGCGTAAACGTGAGGCGCGATGGCCGACGATGATCGCGTGCATGCCGCGCGCCCGAGCCGCCTGCGCCGCGCACTGCCCGATCAGGCCATCGCCGAACACCGCCACCCACTGGCCCGGCGCGCCGGTGATGCGCGACGCGGCGTTGTATCCGACTTGTGCAACGACCGCCGCCGAGGCATCGACTTCATCTACATCTTCCGAGAGTGCGTACAACTCGTTCGCCGGCGTGTTGGCAAGTCCCACATGGGAGCCCCACAACGGGCACACGGGGCCTTCCCAACGGCCGGCCGTGGCCATTACCTTTTGCCCGATCGCCCATCCCTCGACGCCGGGCCCAATCTGTTCGATCACTCCTACACGCTGATAGCCGGGAACACAGGGATAGTGCGTTGGTTGCCAGGTGAATACATTCTGGAGCACCCAGCCTTCCGTCCCGCAGCTCACCGTAGAATAGAGCGTTCGCACCGTCACTTGCCCGGCTTGCGGCGGGGGCATCTCGACCTCGCCGACGCGAACCTGGTTGACGTCCTCAAAAACTACTGCAACTGTTTTCACTGTCTACCTCCAAAACGCGACGCCACGGTGTGCGGCGCCCCGGTA
Organism: Candidatus Hydrogenedentota bacterium; assembly: GCA_963674865.2. Lineage (GTDB taxonomy): Bacteria > Hydrogenedentota > Hydrogenedentia > Hydrogenedentales > SLHB01. Next base: position 100,593 of record CAXXYE010000006.1, on the reverse strand, counting down.
ATCCGTCCTATCCGGCTTCGATCGTGAACACCGCCCGCCGCTCGGTGCTCGGTTTGTAGCCAATCCTGACGCTCTTGGCCCGGAGCGTCTGTTCCCCCACGGGCAAGCGAAGGGGCTCGGTGTAGAGCCGCCAGTGCGCGTCATCGCCCTCGTCAAACGTGTACGCAATGGACGCGCCCTGCGTCGCGCAGTAAAGCTGCACCAGCAGCGGCTCGTGGAAACGGCCGCCGTCCTGCGTCGGTTCGAGTCCCGGCTTATCGGTGGTGATCGGGATAATGAGCGGGGTCGCCGTCTCCGGCTGCTCCCCGCCCGGATACCACTGCCGCACCATCTCGGACTCCGGGATGTCACCCAGGTCGCCTACCTCGCGTCGCCACGCGTCGAGCGCCTCGCGCAGGCGTTCGAGTTTGGCACTGTAAGCCGGGTCGCTTGCAAGGTTGTTGACCTCACGGGGATCGGCCCGCGTGTCATAGAGCTCCTCGACGGGCCTTGCCTGAAACATCAGCCGCTGTGCGCCTTCGAGCTTATTCTCTGCGTGGAGCCGCCACATCTCCTGCGCGATGGGATGGCGATTCCGGTACGGAATCCAAAGGAGGTAGGGCAATTCGGGATGGTAATGGCGGATGTACTTGAAGCGCGAGTCCCTAACCGCGCGCACCATGTCGTACGATTCATCATAGCGATCGCGGGACGCATACACGTACCGGCGCGGGGTGGCCGCCTGAGTGCCTAGGAAGGCCCGGCCCTGCATGTGCCGCGGGATGTCCAGTCCCACCAGGGAGAGTACGGTGGGGCCGAGGTCAACCGTGCTGACAAGTTCCTCACTCACGCTGCCTGGTTTTAGCCCTCCCGGCCACCGGGCGATCATCGGCACACGGATGCCCGAATCGTAGGGCCACCGCTTCCCGCGTGGGAGCGGCCCGTGATCGCTCCAGTGGAAGACAATGGTGTCATCCGCGAGCCCGTCCTCTTCGAGTTCCTGCAGAAGCGTGCCGAGGACGTGATCGTTGTGCTCGATATTGGTGTACATGCGTACCATAGCCTCGCGCACCTTCGGCGTGTCCGGGAAGTAGGGCGGCAATTCGACAGCATCGGGATCGAAGGCGATCTCGGGACATTTCTCCGGCCACATCCCACTCTCATGCGTACGGCCAAGATTGAAGACGGCGAAAAACGGCTGATCGGGCCGGGGCCGCCCTCGCCAGTGCGCTTGCTTGCTTAGATCATCCCACGCGGTAAACGGCGGCTCGAACTGATAATCCGTCTTGACATTGTTTGAGCAGTAGTAACCGGCGGCCCGCAGATACTCCGTGAAGCACTTGACATAATGCGGAGGCACGGCGGAATAAGGCGTGGGCAGTTCCGGTGCAAACGAGTTGGTGTGCGCGGTGCGCATGTGGTGCGTGCCGATGGAAATTGGATACATGCCCGTGATCACGGCCGAACGGGCGGGCGCACACACGCCGGCCGTCGAGAAGGCGTTGGCCCAGCGGCAGCCTTCCGCCGCCAGCCGATCCAAGTTCGGCGTCCTGGCAACAGTGTCGCCGTAACATCCGTAGAATGGATTCGTATCCTCGAACGACACCCACAGAATGTTCGGACGCTTCATCTCAGACATGAGTTGCGAGCAGCACCTCCCTGGTTCTAGCCCCTGGTTCCCCAACAGCCCGCGCACTCTCGCGTCGACTGCTGAACGCTTCTGTTGAAACCGGGGACAAAAGCCCTGACCCATTTTACACATTCCCGAAATCCGGTTCCCCCTACGCCGCCTGTCTTGCTGGACTCCGTGCCTCAAGCTATACTCGGCGAACTTGCGTAAAGACTACGTGTCTCTTGCTCAACTTGGCTCGTTCTTGCACGGAAAGGAGCACTCCGCAATGGATCTGCGGCCATACACTGCCAAGGGATTTCCAGGTGACTTTGACGCGATGCTGGCGGATATCGCCGTTAAGGGAATCGACCGCGAACAGTCGCAGGGGGCCGTGCGCGTGTGCCCGGAGACGGAGACAGAGCTGTACGAAGGCGGCTACTCGCCGACGCGTATCCGCTACCGCCGAGGCTCGCGACCCGTATTGGAGTCCGTGGTATCAGAGTTCGCGCCTGGTGGCCCTTTCGATCTGGCGCAGGCGGCCATGGATTGGGTTTACCGAAATGTCGCCCATCCCCATCAGGCGGGTCCGCTCCTTCCCGACCGCGCCATGACGGAAGAGCAGATCATCGCGTCGCGTGTGGGGTGGTGCAACGAACAAGCCCGTGTCTTCATCGCCCTCTGCGAAATCATGAGCATTCCCGCACGGCTATGTTTCCTCTTCCATGCAAATGGAAGGGCGTCGCATACCGCGGCGGAGGCGTACATTCACGAACGCTGGGCGTTCTTCGATCCGACCTTCGCGGTGTTCGTGACACTTCCTTCAGGTGAACCGGCCGAGGGGAGAGACTTATCGGGCACGTTCCGCCAACTTGCTCACGCGAGTTATGCGCCCGCGCTCGAGGAGCACTACGCGAATCTGCATCCCTTTGTCGAGGATTCGCCCGGATGGGGAGGCCAATGGCGCCCGCGCCCGGATCGAGGGGGAGACTTGCTGGAGGCCCTGGGAATCTCCAACTACATCACCGAAGGCGTGGTGGCGGAACAGTGATGCTGGGTGGGGCCGGGAAGGTCCGTGCGTAATGAAGCGCGTGGCACGGCCAGCAAGTCGCCTACCGGGCCTCTACTCAAACCGCAGAGACACACGGCGGTTCAGCAGACGGCCTTGAGCGGTGCTGTTATCAGCGACGGGGTCCTCGGCTCCATGGTACGTGACGACCAACTGGGCTGACGGCACGCCCTGTTCCTTGAGGTACTCCTGCACCTTCTCCGCGCGGCGCTTCGATAGGTCGAGATTGTACGTGTCGGAGTGCGCGTCATCCGTGTGGCCCGCGATGCGCAAATGGAGCCGCGGAGACTCGCGAAGGATGATGCCAACGCCCCGCAGGTAGCCTTTGGCATCGGATGAAATCCGGGTGCTCCCCGATTCGAAGTGCAGCACGTCAAGCGCGGGATACGCATCCGGCGCGCCGTCGTCGTCGCGCCAGCTATTGATGGTTTCCTTGGCCATAGGCGCCGTATCGACGGTATCCGGGACGCCGTCCGCGTCGTTGTCCGGATCGGGGGCGCCGTCATCATCCTCGAAGCCGTCAAAATCCTCGGCCAGAAGGGGCGCCGCGTCGCTCATATCCGGGATGCCGTCGTCGTCGGTGTCCTGGGCGCGGATGGTGTCGATGGCCGGTGCGACGCGGACGAGGGCATCCGCGGCGGCGCGCCAGGCGCTTTCGGCAATGAGTTCGCTCTCCGCAAGGCTTAGGTCGGCTGTAAGATTCGCGTAGATAACCGGCGCAACCTCCTTCGCTTTCTGGTCGTCCAAGTGCTGGTATCTTGTCAGCAGCTTCTGGAAGAGCGCCATGCATTCATCGCGGCTTCTCGGCCGCGGCATGGGCTCGTTGTCCTCCGGCGCGGGCGCTTTCGCCAAGGCGGCCTCCGCCATGGTGGCGGCTAGTTGCGCGTAGTCCCTGAACGCCGAGCGGCTCGCCGCGCGCTTCTTCTGCCCGGCAATGGCCAGGTACCGGAGGGCGGAGTAATATTCGTAAGGGGCATAGTATGCGGCTCCGGCGCGCCCGGCCTCGCCGACCAAAGCCGCCGCCTTATCGATATCCCCTGGAGGGAAGGTGCCGGAATCTCTGGCTACCGGCACACTCAGCACGTTCGTGCCCGTGCTCTGGCAGCCAAAAACTGCCATAAGCGCAAGGGGAAGAATCGCCCAAACCAATTTCATCTGGGGCCTCCATTACGAGCATCCCGCTGTTGTTTTGAGTGCGGCCCGCGCCTTGTCGGGAGGGTCGCGCCGTCTCATGGAACCGGACGGCCCGCTCACTATACTTTGGGGTACTAGGGCAGTCAAGGATGGAGGCCGTCCACTCGAGAAACTCGGCGCTCCTGGCATGGCTTGCGACGAAGTGGGCTCGACACCTCTCTTCCAGACGCCGGCTATTCTCCAGGGATGTGTAGGTCGGCTATATAGACTTGCCGGGTGCCGTCGCAGGCCGAATCAATGCACAGCTTGTTGGACGTGGCGTTCCATCGAGGGTGCAGGTCGCACCGCCACGGCCCGGTGTAATCCGGAGGGGAGAAGAGCTGGGCCACCTTGGCTCCTTGTCCCGTAGCCAGGTTCACCAGGAGCAGCGAGTGCATGCGATCCGCGTCGGGATAGGCATCGGTGACGAGCCATCGCCTGTCCGGCGAGAAGCATCCGTGGCCGTCGTGGTCCAGAAGGCTTGGGCACAAGACGGTGTAGTCATCTTGGCCATCTGTGAATAGCACGTGTCGCCAAGGTTCCCGCCCCTCGAACTTAGTCGTCACGAGGAGTCGCCGGCCATCCAGCCAGTCAAAGTGCGATACGAGCCATGCATAGGGAATCACTTGCCGCAAATCGGTTCCATCCGGATTGACGGTGAACGCAGACGACACGATTCGGTCGGTATCATCCATCACCCGCGCCAGGAAGAACACCCGCGAATCATCGTGGCTGAACACGACATGATTGAACCACATAGGTTTCTTCTCGAGGCCCTGCGGCAGGGGATAGGCCTCAAAGATCTCCCCTATGGGAACGATAAGCTCATGGCGGCCGGTTTCCAGATCGATGATGTGCAGTCCGTCGTTTTCAGGGTGAAGCTCCTTGGCGGACGGATCCTCCCCGTGGGCGTAGCCATAGCCGGGGCGTGTCCAGCGGAGTCGCGCGTAGCTGATGCTCGCGCCGATCTTCCCGCTATGAGCGATGCCTGCGAGGGGCCGGGGGAGCATGGTGCGCCGGCCGGTGTCGACATCAAGCACGACCGCCTCGAGGCGGCCTTCCAAGCAGTCGTTGAAGACGATCTCACGGGCGCGGTCGGGGCCGCGCCACTGGGCGAGGGCGCCCTGCTGGAGATTCCAGGTTGCGGTGTGGGCCACCTGATGGCATGTGCCAGTTTCGAGGTCGATAAGGCATATCTGCGCCCGGTCGTCCGCCTCGACCTCCCGTCCTGTAAGGTCGGTCTCAAGGCAGAGAAGGCGTTGCCCGCTGGCGTCCCAGGGGGATATCCCGTAGTAGTTGCAGAAGTGATGTCTCGGACCTCGGGTCACCTGGTGGATGTCGGCTATTCTTGGTATATCATCAGGAATGGGTTGACAGATCTCGAAACCGTCTCCCTGGGGATCATGTTGGGCCTTCACGTTCTCTCCTGTCTCGGCCTTGCGACGAAGTGCTCTGGGGCCGGACTCTTGCGATTGCGATGATCGCTATGTGCCGTATCCGCATCATACAATGGGTAAGTGACGAATACTGCGCACCGACAAGGTGTATCTATTCTGAACCATGGCAGACCTGATTTGCACATGTGATTGCGGCCACAAGGCCAGTGTTTCGGAGAATATCGTCGGCATGATGATCCGATGCTCCGGATGCGGCCGTGCCCTTGCCGTGACAGAGGCGAACACGGTCAAGGCCGGAACGCCGAAGAACCGAGCCGCTGTCCGGCCCCCTCAAAACGACGTGTTGGGCGGAGGCGAACCGCGCTGCGCCAGGTGCGGCAGGCTCCTGCGCGGTGATTGGGACAGATATACAACGGACGAAGGCTACGTATGTCATATCTGCGCCAACATCGCTGCCGCTGAGTACAGCGCCAGTCCGGCAATCCCGCCTCCCGAGATGACGGCGGCCAGTACGGCATTGATCGCCGAAAGGCCGCCTCGCTTCCAGGAAGAAATGGAGGCGAACGACGCCGACGCGGGCTGGTTCGATAGATTCAAGGAGACGCGCTACTTCAAGGTCGGACTCTTGACTAGTGCGTGGGCCACGATTGTGCTGGTGGTCATCCTGACCATCACCGAATCGCGCCAGCCCCTCCCGGAGCGGGCGCCGCCCGAGCAAGCGCGCGTCGGCCTGGGCCTGCTGGGGCCGGCGGCAACCATGACCTCCGCTCAAGAGGCTACTGTGGGCCGCGTGATACAGGTGATGCAGGTGTTCTTCCTATACGCCGCATGTTTTGCCGCCCTGTACCTCACTCTTGCCATCTCAGGGCGCCTGCCCTGCGACACGCTATGGAGAAACGTGCTCCACGTCGGCATTGTCGCCCTTATCATGCGCATAATGCAGATGTTCATCCCCTTAGCAGTCGGCCTCATCTTGCCAATGGGCGGATTGCTCGCCCTCGTGCTTGTCATCTATCTCCTGTACGAGGTCTATTCCTTGAGCTTCAGTGATTTCGTGCTGTTTTTCCTGTTCAGTTGGCTCTTCGGGATTCTTTTCACAGCGCTCGGAAAGATGGCGCTCGGAGGACTGGCGCTGCTGTTATTCTGACGTGGTTTTGGGCGAGCCTGAGAGTCGTTTGCGCCAGAGGTCTTCTAGGGCGCCCAGGGCTGGCTTATGCGTTCCGTCAAGTCGTACCAGCCCGAATGAGCGTTGATCCTCCGGCCCACCCGCGAAGTCCCTCCACATCCATATATTGATGCCCAAGCCACTTGTTTCGGCGAACTCCGCCACCTTTCGAAGATACGCCGCCTGAGCGTCCTCCCCACGCACAAGTGTGGGGACACCCACCTCGCCGATCATCAGTGGAACCTCCGGATACTTCTCTCTGAAGCGGCCCAGCGCTTCCTCGGCATTCTTTAGGCCCACCTGAACCGGCTCCTGTCCGAGGTATGCCGTGAAGCTCAGGAAATCGTACGGGCTCTCTTCCGGAATCGGGGAATCGCCCTTCGCCCAATCCTTCTCGATCAGCGCGTTATCGTGGAAGCCCACCCGCCCATGGATCCGGACGAGATCCTTGAGTTCACGCGCAAGAGGGCCATAGCGTTTCCTCATCACGGCGCAGATCCACCTGAAATGATCCTCCCAGCGGGCGTTTCCCTGCCGAAACCGGCCGTCATCCATGCCGACCTCGTAGAAAGATGTATAGTCACTTCCCCAGCGGGCGTTCCAATGGGCGATATCCGCATTTAGCCCTCGGCAGAACGCTCGAAAGTGCGCTTTGGCCTGCTCCTGGTTCTCGTAGAGACTGAGGGGGCCTTGAAAGCTCTCGCTGTAGAACAGCCACAGCATGTTGTGAAGGTCGGCGTAGCGGCGGGTCAGACGTATCACGTGCGCCCGAAACGCCTGCCAAATCGCCTCATCAAGAATCCAGGTATCGACGCGCGTGTCCGGGATGCCATCGGGAGCCCAGCCCTTTCCCAGGTAACCCAGAGGAAACACGATGAGGAACCTCTCCTCCGTGAGGAGCCTGATAGCGGCGTCCAACTTCTCCCACGCCGCTTGGTTAAGCTCGGCATCCGGCAGCGCGACGGGACTGAGCGTGCGCCATGGCACCACGAGCCACATCCCATTGAATCCCGCCGCTTTCGCTCGCTCAACATCCTCGCGTAGGTGTTCCAGGTCCAGGTCCGAGAGTTCTGTGCCAAACGTGTAATACGTGACGCTGCGGACCTCTCCTATTCCATCCGTGTTGGGAGGGACTAGAGGGGCCGGATTTCCCGCCAGGAGGATCCCGGCCCAGACAGCCGCTGATAATCCGCTCACGCTTCCCTCCCGTCCTCGGGGCGCGCTTGACGGCGCGGTATAGGCATCACGGAGCGCGCAAAGCCTTGTCGTGCTTTCGTTTAGCCGTCTTCGCAGCGGACATGCAAAAAGGCGGGCTAGTCCAGGGAAAGCAGAGTCTGAGAGATCACGGCATCTCGCGAGACCTGGTCGATGATGGTGGGAATTGCGTCGACCGCGAGGCCCAAGTGATCCCAGACTCCATCAGAGATCGGTTTTGGCCTCAACTCACCACCCTCGCCGATGCCGAGGTTGATGCCCACGAAATCCGCAAGTTCCACCGTTTCCGCGAGCTGCGAGTATGCCGGATCGGCATCTTCAGGCCGATGGTGCCACGTAACCGCAGCAACGACGGACTCCGGAATGCTCCATTCCTCGAGCAGAACGCCCCCGATCTCCCCGTGGTCCATGCCAAGCAGCTCCCGCTCCGCCTGATTGTACGGCACGCCCTGCTCGTCTGCGTAGGCGCGGACTTGACGGAATACGTCCGGGAAGAACTGATCCAGCAGCAGGATGCCAATATCATGCAGGAGGCCTGCTACGTAGGCTTCGTGTTCGTCAAAGGCGCTGGCACTCTCGCTCAGGTTTTTGATCGAACGAGCGGCGATACCCACCGTAATGCTGTGTTTCCAGAACAAATTGTGGTTGAGGTGCGGGCCGACGCCGCCGAACGTCTCAATGAGGGCGACGGTAGTGACCAGGTTCCGCACCTCATTGAAGCCCACGCGGGCGATCGCGTTTTGAAGCGACGTTATCGATCCCCCCGCGCTGCTGTAATAGACGGAGTTCGCCATCTTGAGGACCCGCGCCGTGAGACTGGGATCCTCCCCGAGGATCTGGGAGATCTCCCTTGCATCGGCGTAGGGATTGAGCAACGCCGATTCCAGCATGAAGACCATGTCGGGGAGAGTGGGCAGATCCTCTACACCGTACAGCTCCGTTGTCAGTTTCTCTCGGAAGTTCTCTATCTTATGATCTTCCATATCTGTCCAAATGCACTACGCATCTCCAGGCCGCCGCTCAGAACAAGGATATGCCGGGGTAACAACCGAACCGGCCGGTCTTCACGAAGGTTAGTGCGCCACCTCGCGTCGGCCAGCCGGGCTGCGACCCTCGCCACAAGCCGGCTCGCCAAGAACGTTCCCAACACTTGCATTTTAGCCGATTGGCGCTAGAATATGGAAGATTTCCGAACGTATGGGCCGAGGAAACGGTGTCTACCGATGAACAACACGGCGCTGCCTCAGATTCTTGAGGATGCGTGACGGCCGGACGATGATTGAGCACTACAGCTTTGGCCGCGTTACCTGCGGCGGCAAGGACTACGCCTCCGACATCCTTGTCTACCGGGGAGAGGTCTCGTCGTGGTGGCGCGAGAAAGGCCATTCTGTCTGCGAACGGGACATTGAGGCGCTTCTAGGCCAGAAGCCGGCCATCCTGATCATCGGAACCGGGGCCTACGGTATCATGCGTGTTCCCAAAGACTTCCGCCGATCCATCGAGGCCCGCAACATCCGGCTCATCGCTGAACGCACCGGCGAGGCCGTCCGCATCTTCAACGAGTCACTGTCCCGTGGAGAGGATGTTGCCATCGGCATGCACCTCACCTGTTGACCTCTGCTCCTACGGCTACTCGCCAAGGTCGATGACTTCCGGCGGAGGATGTATGCCGGACGCGATGCGGGCCGTCAGATTCACCCATCGCGCGGCGCGGTCAAGGATCCAGCCATCCGCCGTGACCACTATGCTCGGCGATGCGGCCAGCAGCTTGTCCAAGTTGTTGGCTAACCGGACCGCCCAAGGCCAGTCGTGCCGTGCCGCTTCCTCGCCCAGAAGCGCCTTGAGTTTGCCGCTGTTCGACACGGGAGCGTCGAAATACCACGTCACCTCGCCCACGTGCAGCTTCTCCAGCAACATCCCGATCATGGCAATGGCGGGCAGCGTCTCTTCGACCTTACGATACGACCCATGAATGCTGGCCAGGTCCCGGATGCATCCGTCTCTTCCTTTGAGCAATACGCCGCCCGCGAGGGCGCTTTCGGCCGTGATCAAGGCGTTGTATCCGTCGACAGTCAAGGACTGCCCGCAAAGGTCCGCCGCGGTGATGCGATGTGCGTTCCGGCGCTCGAGGGAAGTGTCTGAACACGCCCCGCCCAGAATGGCGCGGCGCTGCCGCAAAGCCAACTGGTAATGATCCCCCACCACTTTCAGGGCGGCTTTCTCAGAATAGCCCCGCGAGAGGAGAAATGAGAGATCCGCGACGGCGTCCCGCAGCGCTGGGACCCATTTCGCTGCAAATAGCCGAGCATCTTCGGGATGCCTGCCTCGATGGCTCTGGCGTTGCCCCATGGGCTGATTATATCAGGATGTCTCCGGCGTGCGGCGGCATTGGTGGTGGGCCCCATGAAGCGGGTATGATGGCCGGCACAGCCCGCCATACATCGGTGTGAATCCTGAGGAAGTTAGTGGAAAGCAGGCACATGGCGCAGAAGTTGTTCGACTTGTCAGGCAAGAATGCATTGATCACGGGGGCCACGCAGGGACTGGGCCGTGCCATGGCCGTCGGCTTGGCCGAAGCGGGGGCCACCGTTGTCATCAACGGCCGCAATTCGCAGGCCGTCGCCTCGTGCGAGGAGGAGTTGCGCGGCAAGGGCGTGGCGTGCAGAGGAGCCGTCTTCGATGTGACCCGCGGCGATGATGTTGAACAGGGCATTGCCCGGGTCGAGGCCGAAGTCGGGCCGATTCATGCTCTCATCAACAACGCCGGAGTGCAGCGTCGGGAGCCTCTCGATAGTCTGGGGGAAGCCGACTGGCAAACCGTGCTTGACACCAACTTGACGGGCGTATGGCGGCTGAGTAAGGCCGTGGCCAAGGGCATGATTGAACGGAGGGCGGGGAAGATCATCAATATCGCCTCGCTGCTGAGTTTTGCCGCCCGGCCCACGGCGGGCGCATACGCCGCGTCGAAGGGAGGGGTCGCTATGTTGACCAAGGCCATGGCCGTCGATTGGGCCTCCCACAATATCCAGGTTAACGCCATCGCGCCCGGCTATTTCGAGACGGCCATGACCGAGGCGCTTAGAAGTGACCCGGAGATCGATGCCTGGGTCCGGCTCAGGACTCCGGCCGGACGGTGGGGCAGGCCTGAGGAACTCGTTGGCGCCGCAGTATTTCTGGCGTCATCGGCGTCGGATTTCGTCACAGGTCAGGTGCTCTATGTGGATGGCGGATGGACGGCCAATCTGTGAGCCGGATTGCCCGGAACGAAGGATAGGCTAGGAGATCGCGTAAGATGAAAATCGCCTGCATTGTGGATGAGAACAACCAGACGCTATTCGCGGCACAACAGGCCGATGGAACGCTGCTGCGCGTCGAAGGGGACCCTCTTGGTGGCTCGCCCATCATCACCGGCGATGTCGTTACTCCCAGGCAGTGGCTGCCCCCGGTGGCCCCCCGCGCGATTTTCGCCATAGGACTCAACTACCGCGCCCACGCCGAGGAAACCGGCCACCAGTCCCCTGAGTATCCCGTCCTATTCATGAAGAATCCCGCCGCGGCGGTGGGGCATCTCGAATCCATTCATATTCCGCGTGTCTGCACCGACGAGGTCGATTTTGAGGCGGAGCTGGCCGTGGTTATTGGCGAAGCGGCGCGCGATGTTCCCCGTGAGAGGGCCTTGGACTGTGTTCTCGGCTACACCGTGGCCAACGATGTATCCGCCCGTCTGTGGCAGCGGAAGCGCGGGGGCTCCCAGTGGTGTCGCGCCAAGAGCTTCGACACCTTCGCTCCCCTCGGCCCCGTACTCGTGACGCGTGATGAAGTGCCCGATCCGAACGCCCTCGGCGTGCGCAGTGCGCTGAACGGCCGGGAGATGCAGTGCTCCAATACGGCCGACATGATCTTCGACGTCCCCACGCTGGTGAGTTTTCTCTCCGAGGGCACTACGCTCCTGCCCGGCACGGTCATCCTGACGGGCACTCCCGCCGGCGTCGGCTGGGAGCGTGAGCCCAAGGAGACCCTCAAGTCCGGCGCCACCATCACCGTCGAGGTCGAGGGCATCGGCCGCCTGACGAATCCCGTGGCGTAGGACGTGATCCGCTCTAAGCCGGCTGCGGGGCGCATAGCCTCGACTTGAGGCGCTTCCGCCCTGCTATTCCTCCCATTATGGCGTGGCGCTATGCGCACTGAGGCCCAGGCTCGGCGCCCAGCCAGGCCTTGGATAGCCCGCCTGAGTTCTTATTGTAAGTGCAACATGGTTGGGTGAGTGCCCTTTCCCGTCGGAGCCGTTCGTCGCTCACCCCTGAGCGGCGGCGGACGGCGACAGCGGGAAGGGCCCCCCTTTGCTGTAGGTGAGTTCTGAGCACAAGGCAGACAGAACAAGGAAGGCATCGAGGAATCCGTTCGGTACACTGGGTTTTTTGCACGAACCAAGAACCGAAAGGAGTCTCGATGCCCTATCGCCATCTTACACCAATGGAACGCGGACAGATACAAGCATGGCTTAGCCAAGGGCTGAGTCAACGGGCCATTGCCGTCCAGTTGGGCCGTAGCGCCTCGACGGTGTGCCGGGAACTGGCTCGGAATCGGGCCCCGTCCAAGGCATATTCCGCGGCGCGCGCCCAGAAACGATACGAGCAGGTCCGCAAGACTTGCCGAAGAACCACCTCGCTCAGTGAGCCGGCGTTACGGCGCTATCTCTTCGACAAGATGACGGAAGGATGGTCGCCGGAGCAGATTGCGGGCCGCCTCTGGCTGGATTTCCCCGGCCAACCGCGCATGCGCGTCAGTCCCGAGACCATCTACCGCTCGTTGTACACCGATGAAAAGCTAGGCAATCCCTTGATCGGTTGTCTTCGACGCCGGCGGCCGCGCCGCCGCAAACGCGGGGAGCGCCGCCCCACGAGGCCCTTCATTCCCAATCGCGTCGGCATCGAGGCCCGGCCGCCCGAGGTCGCCACCCGAAAGCGCTACGGGGATTGGGAAGGAGATCTACTCGTCGGGGCCAACCAACAGGGCGCCGTGCTTACCCTGGTGGAACGTAAGTCCTTGCTGCTACGGGCCGCACTGCTCGGCTCCCGTCATGCCGACGGCGTCGCCCAGGCTGCCATCGACCAACTCAGGCACCTGCCCGCCCACTGGACAAAGACCATCACCTTCGATAACGGCAGCGAATTCGCTCACCACAGACACATCGCCGAGGTCTTGGGCCTCGACACCTACTTCGCCAATCCCTATGCCGCCTACGAGCGCGGCACCAACGAAAACACCAACGGCCTCCTACGCCAGTATCTCCCCAAGAACACCAACTTCAGGGAAATTGCCGAAAGCCAGCTCCAAAGCTACGTCCGTCAACTTAACAACAGGCCACGCAAAAAACTGGGATACCGAACTCCTAACGAAGTCTTCAAGCTACACGCCGTTGCACTTGCTCATTGAATCCAGCCGGACTTGTCATAAGTGGAAATTGTGTGAGGTTCTTGTTATAATCCGGCCCGTGGTGGCTCAGGAGCGTCTTGTCTTGAGCGCCATAGTCATGTTTGGGAGGAGGTGAAGGTTATGGCAACAGATGTGAACGTGGCGGAGAAGGTCAAGAAGATCGTGGAAGAGCGGCTGGATCGGAAGCCTGAGGAGGTGACGCTGTCAGCCCGCTTCATCGATGATCTGGGGGCCGATTCCCTGGACCAGACAGAACTCATGATGGCTCTTGAAGAGGAGTTCAACATCGATATCGATGATGAGGCTAACCAGATTGAGACGGTGGCCGACGCGATCAAGTATATCGAGGCACGGATCTAGAAAGGATGTCCCGCGCTCTTAGAGCGCTCGGAATAGATAGTCGATGATTGAGGTCGCCCAGCTCGCGTAGAACGTCTTCGCGAGCTGGGTGTTGCATATGGGGGTCATATGAGAGACAGCGTTGTGGTGACTGGCTTGGGGGTCGTGACCCCTCTGGGTAACGACGTCGCATCCTACTGGGAAGGACTCCGCGAGGGCCGCTCCGGCATCTCCATCGTGGATCGATTCGATACGACGGACTATCCGTCGCGCATCGCGGGCATGTGTGAGGACTGCGCGCCCGCCGGGATGTCGGCCAAAGAACTCCGCCGGCTGGATCGCTACTCCGTGTTTGCGGTGGCGGCAGCCGACCAGGCCTGGGCTCAGGCAGGCCTGAATATTGATCAAGAGGATCCCTACCGTTGTGGCGCCGTTGTCGGCAGCGGCATCGGTGGGATCGAGACTATTGCGAACCAAGTTGTCCGGCTTCATGAAGGTGGGCCGCGCCGTGTTTCGCCGCTGATGATTCCCATGGGGCTTGTCAATATGGCGTCGGGCAATGTGGGCATCCGTCTGGGCCTTCGCGGCTCCAACAAGTGCGTCGTGACGGCATGTGCCGCGGCGACCCACTGCCTGGGCGAAGCTACGAGCCTCATTCGACGCGGTGAAGCGGACGTTGTTCTCGCCGGCGGGGCCGAAGCGGCCATCGTGCCTTTCGGCTTGGCAGGTTTCGGGGCGATGAAAGCGCTTTCATCGCGTAATGATGATCCTCAGCGCGCGAGTCGGCCGTTCGACCTCGAACGTGACGGCTTTGTAATGGCGGAGGGTGCGGGCGTGCTCGTGCTCGAATTGCTCGAGCACGCGAAGGCCCGAGGCGCTGAGATCCTCGCCGAGGTTGTGGGATACGGCGAATCATGCGATGCCTACCACATCACGGCGCCCCGCGATGATGCCGCAAGCGCCGTCGTGGCGATTAACCGCGCTTTGGCGGACGCCGGCATCGTTCCCTCGGATGTTGACTATTTCAATCCGCACGGAACGAGCACCAAGTACAACGATATGACGGAATCGCTGGCGTTGCAGCGCGTATTCGGGGAGGACATGCCGCCCGTAAGCTCGACGAAATCGATGACCGGCCACCTGTTGGGCGCGGCCGGCGCCATCGAGGCCATCGCGTGCGTGCTGGCCATCCGGGACGGCGTCCTTCCGCCGAACGTCAACTACGAGACCCCCGATCCGGAATGCGACGTGAACCTGGTGGCGAACGAGGCCCGAGAGGCCGACGTTGCAATCGCCATGTCGAACTCGCTAGGATTCGGTGGTCATAACGCGTGCGTCATCATGCGGCGCTATGCTGGCTGACTCCGAGCGGATCGAGGAACTCAGGGCTCTTGCCGCCCATCTGGGCATTGTGATCGGCGATGTCGAACTGCTCGACCGAGCGCTTACGCACGCCTCGATTGCCTCTGAAAGCCAAGGCCCCGGCTACGATTATGAGGCGCTGGAATTCCTTGGCGATGCGGCGCTGGGCTTGGCGGCGGCTCACTACCTTTTTCAGGAGTGTCCGGACAGAACCCCCGGTGAATACAGCCGGATGCGGGCGGGTGTCGTCAATAGACGGTGTCTGGCCCGGATTGCCCGGCGCTTGGGTATTGCGGCGTCCATCCGGCTCGGCAGGGGGGAGGAGCTAGCCGGCGGACGAAGCCGAACGGCGCTCTTGGCCGATTGTCTCGAGGCGTTGTTGGGCGCTTTGTACATCGACCAGGGATGGCTGGCGGTGTCCGAGTTTGTGGCGCGTGTGTTTAGGGATGAGTTTGAACGGGAACGGCGCTTGGAGCGTGTTTGGGATTTTAAGTCCCGCTTGCAGCATTACTGTCAGGCCCGTCGTTTTCCGTTGCCTGAGTTTGTAGTGGTCCACTCGGAGGGCCCGGACCACCGGAAGGCCTTCGTGGTGGAGGTGGTTGTGCGCGAACGGCCCATGGGCCGGGGCACGGGTTTCAGCAAGAAAGAAGCTGAACAGCAGGCCGCGCGCGCGGCGCTCGAGGACCTCGGGCAGCGTTTTGATTAATTGGTCGTAGGATACAATGGGATAACGGGAAAGGTCCGAAACGATGGAGTTACCATTTCTGTGGATTTCTTTCGGCGCGAGTGTGCTCGCGCTGGCGTTCATCGCCTACTTGGCGAAGTACGTTATGTCGAAGCCCCAGGGCAACGAGAAGATGATTGAGATCTCGCTCTTGATCCAGCAGGGCGCGAAGGCGTTCCTGAAGCGCGAATACACCTATGTGAGCGTGTTCGTGGTCGTTATCGCCGTGCTGATCACGGTGGGGCTGGCTAGCTGGGAAACGGCCGCCGCCTTCGTCGTTGGAGCAATCGCGAGTGCGTGTGCTGGCGTGATCGGTATGAGCATTGCCACCCGTGCAAATGCGCGGACCACGGCGGCGGCGGAGTCCGGCGGCGTGCGTGCGGCCTTGGATGTAGCGATCAGCGGCGGTGCGGTCATGGGCATGGGCGTGGTCGGCGTGGCATTGCTCGGCCTTGTCATCGTTTACAAGGTCAGCGGCGGCGACCCGGTCATTGTGAATGGTTACGCGATGGGCGCGTCTCTGGTGGCGCTTTTCGGCCGTTCCGGCGGCGGAATCTTCACCAAGGGCGCGGACATGGGCGCGGACCTCGTCGGCAAGGTTGAGGCAGGCATCCCCGAGGACGACCCGCGGAATCCCGCCGTGATCGCGGATAACGTGGGCGATAACGTGGGTGACGTAGCCGGTTTGGGTGCGGACCTGCTGGAATCGTATGTCGAGTCCATCATCGCGAGTCTGGCGATTGCGGCGCTGATCACGACGACGGGCGGCTCATCGTACATCCGCGCGCTGCCCTTCATGATTGCCGCCATCGGCATCATCTGCTCGGCCATCGGCGTACTGTACGTCAAGAAGTTCGCGCGGACGAATCCCCAGGGCGCGCTCATGATGGGTACGTACATAAGCGCGGGCTTGACGATTCTCGCCGTGGGCGCGTACGCGTATTTCGCCGGTACGGAGTTCGTTCTTCAAGGACACGTTTACGCCTGGTGGGGTCCCTTCGTGGCTTGCTGCCTTGGAATCGTGTCCGGATCCCTGGTTGGTTTTGTAAGTGAGTACTTCACGTCGGGCAGCTACAATCCGGTGAAGAAGCTTGCCGAGCGTTGCCAGACGGGCCCGGCCATTGCGGTGACGGAAGGTACGGCGGTCGGCATGCAGAGCACGGCATGGCCGGTGGTTGTCCTGGCCGTATCGGTGGTGCTGGCGTATCACTGCGCGGGCGTGTACGGCGTGGCGATTGCGGCATTGGGCATGCTGGCAACGACGGGCATGGTCGTGGCTGTGGACTCGTACGGCCCGATCGCGGATAACGCGGGCGGCATCGCCGAGATGGCCGGCCTCGACCCGAAAGTGCGAGAGATTACTGATAACCTTGACGCAGTCGGCAATACGACCGCGGCCATCGGCAAGGGATTTGCCATTGGCAGCGCGGCATTCGCGGCGATTGGACTATTGAGCGCATTCATGCTGGCTGTTGCCGCGGACATGGGGCGTGCACTTGAATTGAGCCTGACGGATCCGACGATTCTCGCGGGCGTGCTGATCGGCGCGATGATGCCGTTCCTGTTCTCGTCGATGCTTTTCCGGGCCGTGGGCAAGTGCGCGGACACGATGATTCTCGAGGTGCGGCGGCAGTTCAAAGAGATCCCCGGCCTTAAAGAAGGCAAGGAAGGCGTGCAGCCGGACAGCACAACCTGCGTTGATATTGCGACGAAGGGCGCCATCAACGGCATGATGCTCCCGGGCCTTCTGGCGATCGTGTTCCCCGTACTGATCGGTTGGGTGCTTGGGCCGTCGGGCCTGGCTGGCATGCTTGTTGGAGCCATCGCCACCGGCGTCATGCTGGGCATCCAGACGGCCAACTCCGGTGGCGCGATGGATAACGCGAAGAAGTACATCGAAGAAGGTCACTTCGGTGGCAAGGGCTCCGATGCCCACAAGGCCGCGGTGGTCGGTGACACCGTCGGCGACCCGCTGAAGGACACCGTCGGGCCCTCGATCAACATCCTGATCAAGCTCATGTGCGTCATTTCGCTGGTTTTGGCGCCGCTTTTCGCTCGAATCACCCCCTTGTTCGATCTCTTTTAGCCTGATTAGAGGCGATTACGGAGCGGGCTCCGCCCAATAGGGCGGCGGCCCGCTCCGCTGTTTCTGGGCGGCATTATTCCTGAAGGCCAAGCATTGAGGCCGCCTCCTGTTTGGGAACCGGTGTGGTTGCGATCACGCCCAAATCAGTGATGCCTTCGGTACCAATGTCCACATTCTCAACGACGCCCACGTAAACCTCGTCAGCGGCGCAGGGATGCAGGATGAAGACACGCCGGTAGTTCCCGTGCGGTAACGCTTCCGGTAGGTAAAATGCGCCTTGAGGGTCGAGCATCGCCTTGATCCCTTCCGTAAGCGCACCATCGGAACTGAGTGCGTAGCACGCAATCTTGCGGCCGGCAAAGGGGATGCCGTCACCATCCACCACCACGCCCTGGATTCCGCCCACGGCATGACAAATGACAACTACATCCGGAAGCGTCTCGCCCGGCTGGCCCGTGAACGGCTCGCTCACGCCGATGGTGACGCGGGTGTACTCGGAAGATTTCCACGCCAGGGCCTCGAGCGCGATGAATGGGGGAATGCCGTGAAACGTGACGCGCCCATCGGCGTCGGAGGTCAGTGCGCCCCCGCATCCGCCCGAGCCGCCGGCCTCACGCATTCCCGCCGGCACCCCCTCGATTGACACACCGTCTTCATCCATATACCTGACAGGGACGGTGACGGGGGCATCGACGGTGAAGTTGATCTCCTCCTCGTCGCCGGGCCCCAAGTCGATTGTTGCGACGGCGTTCTCAGGCCAGGGCCACGCACTCCCGCCTTCGGTGACAAAGCAATAGCAGACGCGAAACGGATAGGTTTCGGCGAGATCCTGAATCAGTATCCTGTATGAACCGTCCGGGCTTGTCGCGGCGGTGCCGCGAAGGCTTTTCTCCTGGGCGTCGAGAGCCGATGCCTCGACGGTGACGGGGCAGGCGGGTGCGCCGGTAGTGCGATCCGTTACCATGCCGTAGAGAATTGCGCAGGCCGTTGAGCCAAACACGAGATCGACGTGCGGCGTTGTCTGGCCCGCTACCACTCGCACGCCTTCTGCTTTCGCATGCATTGGTGGGCAATAACTCATGTTGCCCCAATGGGTTATCGTGTTCGCGATGTGATGTGTTCCCTGTTCGTCGGGCAGATCCTCATTCGTATCCAGAGGGCCAGGTGCGGAGGCCGAAACGGTGTAGATATAGTCCTCACCTAGGCCATCCACCAAGTATTCGCCGTTGGCGTCCGTGTTGGCCGTGACGGTTGTCGCCGGGAGTTCCTGAATATGCATCGCCGATGGTGCGAGACCTCCCGGCAGTGCCTTGCCGACGACCTTGACCGCCGCCCCTTCGATCGGCTCACCCTCTGTGCTGGTTACAACGCCGGCGATGGCTCCTTCGGCGCGAAGCATGAACTCCGCGTCGAAGGTTCCGGTGGGGATTCTCGCGAAGAAGCGACGGCCGAAGCCGTCCTTCTCGACTCTGAGATCACATAGTCCTTCCTCCGGAACGGCGATCTCGAAGTATCCCCTGTCTCCCGTAGCGGCGAAGGCCAGTTTCGTTCCGCCGATGCCCCCTATTGTAGCGCCGGTTGCCTCGGTGCGCGCGATGTCCTCTTCATCGTATCCGTAATACATCAGGCCCACGTGCGCCTCCGGAACCGGCACCCTGTGTTCGGAAATGACACGGCCCGCAACGAAATGAGCCGCCTGGGGGAGGGTGAAGTCGACGCCGTCACGTCTCGCGCCCGGCGAGAGCGCGATACGCGACGCCTGCATGATGCGCCCTTCGGCGGATGCGAATACCGCCGCGTCACCGAACACGTCGATGCCGCCGACCTCGTAGAGGCCGTCCGTATTGGCCTGGGCAGCGTATGACGCGATGACGTCGTTCCAGTCTCCGTCTCGGACGATCTCGACGCATATCCGCGCACCGTCAAGGGGATAGCCGGCATCGTCATTCACATGGCCCGAGACTGACGCAGGCTTCACAGCGGCGGGCGGCTCATCAAGTCCGGGCGTGTCGTCCTTGCCTTCGATAGTAGGCGCTGGGGGCGTTGGCTGAAGTGGTTCCTCGGCGCGCAGGGCGGGGCCATTTTGCTCTGCAACTGGTTCCGCTTCTGTTAGCCCGGGTGTCGCGGCGGGTCCTTTCGCCGTATCATCCGTCGTGGGACGGACGGCAACGGAGTAGGTTAGCGCGCCCAGCAGCAGAGCCAGGAGGGCGATACCTCCCCCAAGCATTTTGTTCGACATGATGGCGATCCCTCCATACAGCGCCGGTTTCGACGCGGCGGCGGCCACGCCTGAGCCTGTGCCGATGCCCGCCCCGGCAAGCCACGACGCTTGGCCAAGAGGGATGGCCGCCAAGATGGCGCGCGTGAAGTCTTTCCTGGGGCCGTTTGCCGCTAGGGCGGCCTGAAGCTCCCGCCCGAACCGCTTCCGCAGCAACTTGCGGCCGTAGTGTAGGCGCGTCTTCAGCGTGTTGGGCGATATTCCGAGCACTTCGGCCGCTCTCGCCGCGGAGTAGTCCGCGCCGTAGCAGAGAAGCATCGCCTCCCGGGTCTTGACGGGCAGTGTGCGAACCAGGGCGCAAACGACACGGCGGCGTTCTTCTTGAGCGAGTCCCTCGTCAGCGCCGGCCGTGTCCTGCAGGGTGTCGATGTGCTTCTCAAACCGGTTCATCGCGGCATTCCTTCGAGAGGTGGCCCTGAGCCATTCATTGCACCGGCGTCGGCCAATCTGTACGAGCCACCCGGCAAACGCCGCCGGGCGACGGAGGGTGTTGAGGCGTAGATAGGCTTGGGTGAATACCTCCTGCGTCACGTCCTCACAATCGCTTCGATTGGCGAGATAGCCCGAACATATGGCCCACACGGCCCCGGCGTAGCGCCCTACAAGTTCGCCGAAGAGGTGTTCCTCACCGGTAAGAATTCGACTCACCAACTCCGCATCAGTCACTTGAGTGCTCCTTGACGACGTCGTCTATACTAAAGATGCCACGCAATACCAAGAGGGTAGAAGAGGAATCCGCGTCTTGGCCTGGCAAAGAGGTGCTCTGCGTCATGATTGACTTCCACGTTCATATGGGAAACCTGTTTCGGGAGGCGTATCCGGCCCGGCCGCCGTTAACCGTACGCCAATTGGTTGACTGGATGGATCGCGTAGGCATCGAGGTGGGGGTGCTTCTCCCACTGGAGAGTCCGGAGGGGGCCTGGGGCTATTTCTTGAACGAGGAGGCCGTGGCGGCGCGGAACACGTATCCGGAGCGGCTCATCGCTTTTCTGTGTGTTGATCCGCGCTATCCGCGCGCGGCGGAGCATATCGACTACTTCGTGGAGAAGCATGGCTGCCGGGGGTTTGGGGAGCATGTAAACGGCCTTGCTTTCGACGATCCTCTCAACAAGGTCATCTATGCGAAGTGCAATGAGCACAGACTTCCGCTGGTCTTCGAGATCAATGCGGGCCTGTGCCATGACGAGCCGGGACTTCCCCGCCTCGCGTCCTGCCTACGAGAGTTCCCGGACGTGATGTTTGTCGGGCACGGGCCGGCGTTCTGGTCGGCCATCTCGGCGGACGATCCGCGGGAAGGGTATCCCACGGGGCGGGTCAAACCGGGCGGCGCCGTGGATCGCCTCATGGCGGAATACGATAACCTCTATGCGGACCTCTCGGCCGGATCGGGCTACAACGCGATGACGCGGGATCCGGAATTCACGCAGGGCTTTCTGGAGCGTCACTGGCGGAAACTCCTGTGGGGCAGCGATATCGTGGGCGTTGGCGACCCGCATCCTCAGGTGACGTGGATGCGGACGGTGGAGATTCCCGAGGCCATGCGCGAGGCCATTGCCGGGGGCAACGCACGGCGGCTTCTGGAGCTTGACGTGGCCGGCGGACGTCGTCCACAGTGAGAGGCACCCCGTGTTTTTGAGGCGCGAGGATTACACTGGGAGCGGGACAAATGCGTTATCTGATGGCAGGTGCGGCCGTGCTCACGTTGTTGGCGTCGGTAGCGGTCGACGCGTTCGGGGAGGATTCCGGCACGCTGAAGCTGGCCGTTAATGCGGAGGAGGACGTTTACACCCTTGTGAGCCCGGACAATGGCTCCGGGCCGTTCTGGTGCTATGGCTGCACGCAGATTGTCCGGCTTGGCGACGACGTTATTGTGAGCCAGATGGAGACGGGTGAGGGTGTGCCTCTCTTGTGCAATACGCGCTGGCGATTGCTTCTACGAGGTGCGGAAGGCTGGTCGCTTGTAGCCGAGGCCGATGCCTACCGCCAGCGGGAGCCGTGTCCCGTGGCGATCGCTTCGGGCGACTTTTTCCTCTATGCGAATGATTCAACGCAGCCGCCGGGCACGCGCTACGGGCCGTGCAAGCCGCACTTGACCGGCTTCTCGCTTTCGTCGGGGGAGGTCGTGCGGCGCACGCTGATGCCGTCCTGGCGGGGCGAGCCGTACTTCACCGACCACTCCTACCGGGGTTTTGGGGCGGATCAAGCGGCCGGGCAGCTCCTGATGCTCAATATCGACGCGAAAACGAGTGTGCAGCATGCCTGTCTGCTCTCGACGGCCGGGGAGACGCTGGCGACGGGCTCAATCACATTCCCGGTTCGGGCGTGCTACCCGCAGGTAGCGCTTAGAGGTGGGGCGGTTCACGTGCTGGCCATCTCGGACGTTGTTGAGCCCGTTGAGGCGTGGCGCACTTACAAATTCGAGCAAACGGGGAACAAGTGGGACTATGTCTTTCGCATCCTGTACTACAGCTCGACGCCTGACCTGAAACACGAGGGCTTCGCCGAGCCGCTGGAAGTGGCGAATGTGGACGATACAGGGGGGTACATCAACAATCAGGATCTGTGGCTCAGTCCGGCGGGGGACGCGTACATACTCTATACCGAACGGGAGGTCCAGTCGGCCCTGTTGCGGGACAAGTTCTTCCCGGAGAAGTCCATCGTCAGCAGTCTCCATCTGGCCGTCGTCCGGAATGGAGCCGTTGTCTCGCGGCGAACGCTCGTCGCGGGCACCGAGGAGCGCACTCCGGGATGCGCACGATTTCAGGAGGCGGCCGACGGAATTCTTTACGCCGTGGTCTACATCGGGGGCGAGGGCGCAGGCAACGTGCTCGTGCAAGTCTTCCCCGAGCCCGAGACGCCCGCCCTGGTTCCCATCCCTCTGACAAAGCCCATGTCGGCGTTCTGCCTGGCATCCGTGCGCGCCGGGTGCGCGCCGGCGGACACCATCGACCTCTTGGGCCAGACGTCGGCGGATACCGTGTCCTATGCTCAGGTGACGCTTGAGTAGGCGACGCGTCGCCATCGGCCCATGCCGCAAGTATTGCGACAGCAAAGATTTCGGGATTGTATGCGACTGGGCCTCAGATTGACTTGGCCCTCCGAAGGTTGCTATACTCCCCTAATTGTTCTGCCAGGTTTTTCACGATAAGCGGCCCTCGTGAGGTGTGTTTGGCGCGTGGGGTCGCCATTGGTTTGTCGAGAGGACGCGGGCAGCGTTTGGGGCGTCGCCAAGTGGTAAGGCACCGGATTTTGGTTCCGGCATTCGCAGGTTCGAGTCCTGCCGCCCCAGCCATTTCTGTCATCGCCGTGCGTTGAGCGACGAACAGGTACGGGAACTTTATACCATGGCTCACAGCAAGAGCGTAAAGGTGTTCTGCGGGAACGCCTGCCAAGGCTTGACCGCAGGTATCTGCGCGCACTTGGGAATCGAACAGGGAAAGGCCCTCGTCAGTACGTTCAGTGATGGCGAGGTCCGTGTCCAGATCGGCGAGAATGTGCGCGGGAGCGACGTGTTTATCGTTAACAGCACATGTCCCCCCGTGAACGATAACCTCATGGAGCTGCTTATCCTGATCGACGCCGCGAAGCGGGCTTCGGCTGATCGCGTGACGGCGGTTATTCCCTATTTCGGCTATGCGCGGCAGGATCGAAAAGACAAGCCGCGTGTGCCTATCGCCGCAAAGTTGGTGGCCAATCTCATCGTGGCCGCCGGAGCCGACCGCGTGCTGACGGTGGATCTGCACTCCGGACAGTTGCAGGGCTTTTTCGATATCCCCGTCGACCACCTCAGTGGCGATATCGCGTTTGTGGGGCACATCCGCGAGTGCGAGATCGGCAATCTCATTGTTGTTTCGCCCGACACCGGCAGCGTGGCGCGTGCGCGTGAAGTCGCGAACCGGCTCGATGCGCCTCTGGCCATCGTGGACAAACGCCGGCCGAGGGCCAATTCGGCCGAGGTGATGAACATCATCGGCGATGTGAAAGGTAAGCGGGCTCTGCTTCTGGACGACCTTATCGACACGGCGGGCACGCTCGTTAACGCCGCTCATGCGATCAAGGAGCAGGGCGCGGTGGACGTCATGGCCTGTGCCACCCACGCGGTTTTCAGCGGGGAAGCCATTGAACGTATTAATAACTCGGTTCTGGACGAGGTGATAGTAAGCGACACGATTCCACTCAAGCCGGATGCGGAGGCCTGCGCAAACGTCAAGATCAAGACGCTATCCTTGGCGCCTCTGATTGGCGAGGCCATCCGGCGGATCCATCAAGAGGAATCGGTCAGTATCCTGTTTCGCAATTGAGCTGGAGGTGGATTAATCATGGAGCTGCAAGTACTTGAGGTCGCCGTGCGCGAAGTGGACGGCAAGGGCGGCGCGCGCAAGGTCCGCCGCACGGGTATGGTGCCCGCGGTGGTCTATGGCCTGGGCAAGGACCCGGCGGAACTGAAGATCAACGCTAAGGTTTTCGAGCATCTGCTGCACAGTCGTGGCGGTGAACACGCCATCGTGCAACTCGAGGTGGCCGAGCATACGGACATGAGCGGCCCAGCGATGCTGAAAGAGGTGCAGCATCATCCTATCCGCGGCGACGTGCTTCATGCCGATTTTCAGCGGATTCGCCTTGATGAGCGGATTCACACCCTCATACCTGTCATTCTCGCTGGGCAGAGCGTGGGTGTCGTTGAGGGCGGCGTTCTGGATCATCAGCTTCGGGAACTCGAGATCGAGTGCCTTGCTCTTGAGGTGCCGGACGAGGTGAAGGTTGACGTGAGTGATCTGGCTATCGGAGATAGTGTCCATGTGGCCGCGATCACGTTGCCGGAGGGCATCACCATCCTTACCGACTCCGACCGGACAATCGCCGCGGTGCACGCGCCTCGGATCCTGAAGGAGGAAGCCGCTGAGGAAGGCGCCGAAGAAGGTGAAGGGGCCGAGGAAGGCGAGCAGGCCGAGCCGGAAGTTATCGGCGAGAAGAAGGCAGAGGACGAGGACTAGTCCCGGCGCGGCGCAGCGCGTAGGGTGGGCGGCGTGAAGATGATCGTGGGGCTGGGCAATCCCGGCCGACGCTATTTAAAGACTCGACACAACGTCGGTTTCGCCGTCTTGGACGCCTTGGCGGGACGGCTTGGAGCGGATTTCACCGCAGAGAAGTATCGCGGCGTTATCGCGCGGGCGCGGTGCGGCGAGCACGACCTGCTCTTGCTCAAGCCGCAGACCTATATGAATAACAGCGGCCAGAGCGTGGCGCGCGCCGCGCGTTACCAGGTAAGAGATCTGAGCGACCTTCTGGTTGTGAGCGATGATGTACACCTGCCCGTCGGCAGGTTGCGCCTTCGCCGCTGTGGCAGCGCCGGTGGCCAGAAAGGCTTGAAATCCGTGATACAGTATCTCGGTACCGAGGAGTTCGCCCGGCTTCGGTTGGGCGTTGGCGCCGCCGCGGATCCGGGCGAGCTGACGGGGCACGTCCTCGGGAAGTTCGGCCGTGACGAGTTGCCGGTTGTCGAGGAGATGATATCGCGGGCCGTGGACGCCGTCGTGCGTTTCGTTGAGGTTGGCGTAGCGGCGGCCATGAACGAGTTCAACTGACCCGGTGAGCGTTCCGGGGCGGACGCTTGAGGTAATATGAAACATACGATCAGTGTCTTGGTTGAGAACCACTTCGGCGTATTGGCTCGCATCTCCGGCTTATTCAGCGCTCGCGGGTACAACATCGAGAGTCTATGCGTTGGGGAGACGGAAGACCCGAGCGTCTCGCGGATGACGGTTGTGGTGAATGGGGATGACCTTGTCCTCGAGCAGATTATCAAGCAGTTGAACAAGCTCGTAGAGACCATTAAGGTGGACGATCTGACGCAGGAGGACTATGTCGAGCGCGAGCTGATTATGCTCAAGATCGCGGCGCCGCAAGCGCGGCGGTCAGAGGTGATCGAGTTAGCCACTGTGTTTCGCGCCAAGGTGGTGGACATGGGCGCGGACTCGATGATTGTCGAAGTGACCGGCTCGGGGGGCAAAGTCCGCGCTTTTATGGACATGGTTCGTCCTTTCGGGATTCGAGAACTGGCCCGCACGGGTCGTATTGCCATCACGCGCTCGCCCAAAGGCCCCGGGCCGGACCCACAGGATTCGTAGTTGCGGTGGAGAAAAGACAGGATGCGAGAATGGGCAGCGAAGCGGGCCGTACGCAATCGCCCGTGAGATTGCCTAAGTACGAGGCGCTTCGAGCGCCGCGCCCGGCGTCCCACTTGGGGCCGGTGATCCGTATCTTCCAGGCCGCAGCATACGCTGCGGCCTGTTCTTTTTCCCGCGCCCGTAGCCGGCTCAGTGCAGAGCGGCGGGCATCTCGAAGGTTTTTACTTGGAAGAGGAGACAGCTTCGTTGAACACTCTACTGCGGCTTCAGGCGCTCGACCTGCAAATTGAGGCGCGCAAGCAGCGTGAGGCGGAATTCCCGCAGCAAAAGGGCAAGTTTGCCATCCATCGGGAGCGGCTCGCGGCGGAGCTTCAGGAACGCGAGGAGGCCCTCCGCAATCTGACGCTCGAGCAGCGAGAGTCCGAGCGGGAGATCGAGGAGAAGCGGATCCACATCGCGAAGTACGATCAGCAGCTGTTCTCGATCAAGAAGAATGAGGAATACCAGGCGCTGCTTCACGAGATCGACCTACTGAAAAAACAGATTGGCGTGAAAGAAGAGCGGATTCTCGCGGTGATGATGGAGGCCGACGAGGTTAGGGCGCAGCTTGAGGAGGACAAACAGCGGATCGACGCCGAGCTCAAAGAGATCGACAGGCAGTGCGACGAGATCGATCAGGAGTTGGCAGAGGCCGTTCAGGAGCGTCAAGAGCTCGAGGCGCGGCGCAGCCCGCTCGTGAGCCAGGCCGATCCCGAACTCCTAGGCCGCTATGAGCGGATTCGCGAGAGCAAGAAGAGCGGGCCGGCCGTGGTGCCTCTCAATGGTGAGGCTTGCAGCGGGTGCCACATGCACGTGCCGCCGCAAATTGCCAATGAGGTGCTTGCCGGCGAGAAGATTCACGCTTGTAGTCACTGCGGCCGCCTG
Source organism: Candidatus Hydrogenedentota bacterium (assembly GCA_963674865.2). Taxonomy (GTDB): domain Bacteria; phylum Hydrogenedentota; class Hydrogenedentia; order Hydrogenedentales; family SLHB01. The sequence goes on along the minus strand of CAXXYE010000006.1, from coordinate 73,709 downwards.
TTGTACCATGAGGAGAATTTCCCCTCGGAGGATGCGGCGGACGGCGCCGCGGGTGTAAACTAGGGGGTACTATGGCCTTTTTCAAACGTAGACGTTTCGTCTCCGTCATCGGGCGGAAGAGCGCGGTGCCCGACGGGCTTTGGATGAAGTGTCCCGGGTGCCAGCAGGCCGTGTTTCGTACCGAAGTCGAGGAGAACCTGCAAGTCTGCCCGAAGTGCAACTACCATCACCGGATCAGTGCGCGCAAGCGGATTGAGATGCTGGCGGATCCCGGCTCCTTCGAAGAAACGCATATGGACCTCGGCACGGCCGATCCGCTCGAGTTTACCGTGGGCGACGTGCACTACCTGGACAAGATCGAGGCCGCCAAGAAGAAGTCCGGGCTTGAGGAGGCCCTCATCACCGGTTCGGCGCGTATCGAGGAGGCGCCGGCCGTGCTGGCGGTTATGGATTTCGCCTTCCGCGGGGGAAGCATGGGATCCGTCGTCGGCGAGAAATTCGTGTTGGCCGCCGAGGACGCCATCCGTGAGCGGTTGCCCTACGTATTGATCGCGGCCTCCGGCGGCGCGCGCATGGAGGAGGGCATCCTGAGCCTGATGCAGATGGCCAAGACCGCCGACGCCGTACGGGCTATGAACGAGGAGGGAATCCCTTACATCAGCGTCCTGACGGATCCTACCACCGGGGGCGTCTATGCGAGCTACGCAAGCCTCGGCGATATGGTGTTTGCGGAACCTCGGGCGCACATCGGATTCGCGGGACCTCGCCTGATTGAGGGCGCCCTCAAGGTCCAGTTGCCCGAGGGCTTCCAGAAGGCGGAATACCAGTTCGGCAACGGCTTTGTGGATCGCATCGTCAGTCGATCCGAGCAGCGGCCATTGTTGGGCAGGCTGCTCCGCTACCTGGCGCCGCAGTGAGCCACCGCGATTATCTTTTCAGCCTCGAAATTCACGGCATCAAGCTAGGACTGGATAACATCCGGTTCTTGATGGACGCGGCGGGTCATCCCGAGCACCACCTTCCCACCGTCCACGTGGCGGGAACCAATGGGAAGGGCAGCGTAGGCGCTATGCTGGACGCCATGCTTGGCGCGGCGGGCTACTCTGTCGGCCGGTTTACAAAACCTCATCTTCTCGACGTCACGGAGCGCTTCTTGCTCGGCCGGCGGCCGATCTCCGCGGCGGAGTTGGATGAGGAGATCGCGTTTTTCCGCCAAGCCGCCGAAGGTATGGGCCATCCTCCTACTTTCTTTGAGGTGAATACCGCCATCGTTCTGCGCTGGCTTGCCGCCCGGCGCGTCGACGCCGCCGTGATCGAGGTGGGCATGGGGGGGCGATTCGATTCCACCAACGTGGCCTCGCCCCTCCTATCAATCATCACGAATATCGACCTGGACCACACTCGCTACCTCGGAGACTCCCTCGACAAGATCGCCTTCGAGAAGGCGGGCATACTTAAAGAAGGCGTGCCGCTGGTGCTTGGGGAGACGCGCCAGGGGCCGGAGGGGGTTATCCTAAACCGGGCCAACGAGCTTGGGTGTCCGGTGGTTCAACTTGAGCGCGATTTCAGCTACGAAGTGCGCGGCGACTCTTTCGATCTGCGCTTCGACTACACGGGGCCGCGCTTCACATTCAACTCCGTTCCTCTGGGCCTGCGGGGATGCTTTCAGGGAACGAATGCCGCGGTGGCCACGGCGGCGGCGGAGCAACTCAGCGAGCGCTATCCTCGGCTGGATGAGAAGGCCGTGGTGGCCGGACTACGCGATGCGCGTTGCCCGTGCCGGCTGGAGCGTGTCCTCGAGTCCCCGCCGGTTATCATCGACGTTGCCCATAATCCCGCGGGGGCGCAACGGCTCGCGGAAGCTCTGAACGCATATGTGCTCGTGTTGGCCGTGTCATCGGACAAGGACGCTGAGGGAATCATCGACGCCTTGGCGCCCAAGGCCCAAACGATGATTCTGAGCCAGTTCACCGGGAGGCGGGCCTTGCCGGCTGGCGATCTCAGCGCCAAGGCCGGTTCTCATTCGCACCGGTGTGTCGCCAGGTTCAGCGAGGCCATTGATATGGGACTTGGCGAGGCCAAGCGTGAGACGCCGCTGGTTATCGCGGGAGGTTTCTTCACGGCGGGCGAGGCGAGGCGCTACCTTATGGATGCCTATGCGGCGCCGCCTCCGGCGTTCTGAAGTGGATTTGCCTATAGCACAAGACTTGGATTGAGGAAGGAAACATGCGCGAACTCGATACGCAAGCATTTTCACAGGAATGGTGTTTCCACGCGGGGCTTGTCCCCTGGTGGGGTCCGAAAGGATACGCCCAAGACCTCGAAGACACGGCTTGGCCGAAGGTTGTGCTGCCGCATTGCTGGAACGCGGCCGACACGTTCACGCCGTGTCGCGGCTACTACCGCGGCGTCGGGTGGTACCGCAAACGGATTGACGTCCCCGCGGCGTGGCAGGGGCGCAAAGTGTTCCTCGAGTTCGGCGCGGCCTTTGCCCTGGCCGACGTATGGATCAATGAAGAGCACGCCGGCCAATTCATGGGCGGATTTACCGGATTCGCGATTGATGCTACGGACTTCCTGCGTCCCGGAAGCAACCTCCTCGCCGTCAGGGTGGACAATACGCACAATCCCGACATTCTCCCGGGACTGGAAGAACTCGACTACAACCTCTATGGCGGCCTGTACAGAGAGGTCTCGGTAGTCGTCACGGACGAGGTGTTCATTCCACAATACGGCGTGACGATTACGACGCCGACGGTGTCGCGGGAGCGTGCTACCGCGCGTGTCTGGGCGGCTGTGAGGAATGATCGGGATGCCGCAGTCCACGCTCGGTGCGTGGTGGCCATCCACGACCCTGATGGAGCGCCCGTCGCGGAAGTCTTTGCGGAGCAATCTATCGAGAGCGGCGGGGCGGCGCGCTTCGAGCTTCCCGCCCTGGACATTCCCTCCCCAGCGCTGTGGTCTCCCGACACGCCTCACCTGTACTCGGCCACGACTCGCGTTGAGGTCGATGGCGCAGTCGTGGACGAAGTCGTGACTCCCTTTGGCCTGCGCTGGTATGAGTTCACCGTCGATGACGGCTTCTTCTTGAACGGTGAGCATCTGAAACTGCGTGGCGTGAATCGCCACCAGGACTATCCCGGCCTGGGCAACGCCGTGCCGCCGCGTCTCCAGGCGCGCGACGCCGAACTCATTAAGGAGATGGGCGGCAACTTCGTGCGGGCGTCGCATTATCCCCAGCATCCGGCGTTCCTCGATGCATGCGATCGGCTGGGCATCATCGTCTACGAGGAGATCGCGTCCTGGCAGTACATCGGCGGCGAGCAGTTCGCCAAGAACGCCGAGCAGATGATGCGCGAGATGATCGCGCGCGACAAGAATCATCCCAGCATCATCCTGTGGGGCCTGCTTAACGAAGGCAGGGCGCGCGACCTCTTCGAGCGCCTGCATCGAGTGGCGAACGAGGCCGATCCGGCCCGCCTAACCGTTTACGCCGATAACCGGCCCGCAGAGGGCAAGGAAACCGGCACGGCCCATGTTCCGGACGTGTTGGGAATCAACTACAAGCTTCCTCATCTCGATGAGATACGCGCAGATCTGCCCGACCGCAAGCTGGTTTCCAGTGAGCACACCAACTTCTGCCACACGCGCCGGGGCGATTTCGAGATGGACCTGGGCCAGGTCGAGCGGCTCAAGAACGACACCGACATCATCGAAGCGCAACCCTTCATGGCCGGCGGGGCGCTCTGGTGCATGCACGACTACGGGACGGATTACGTGATGTCGTGGCCCATTCAGTGCTCGGGCGTTCTCGATGTCTACCGCCTGCCCAAGGCCGGCTTCCACTACCTGAGAAGCCGGTGGTCGCCGGATCCGGTTGTCCACATCTGCGGGCATTGGACGTGGCCCGGACTGGAGGGACAGGCGCGGCCGGTGGCCGTTGTGACGAATTGTGAGGAGGTAGAACTGTTCCTGAACGGCGCGTCGCTCGGCGTGCGAAGCGGCGAGAATCCCGCGTGCTGGGACGTGCCGTATGAGCCGGGCGAGTTGAAGGCCGTGGGGCAATACGGCGGCCAAGACGTAGAGTACATCCTGCGCACGGCAGGGGTGGCCGCGCGGCTGATCCTTGAGGCATCGCCCGCGACGTTGGCTTGTGATGGTGCCGACGTGAGCGAGGTCACGCTACGTGTGGTTGACGACGAGTCCGTGCTTGTGCCGCAGGCGGAGGGACTGGCGGTATTTGATCTGGACGGCCCGGCCCATATCCGCGGTATCGGCGGCCAGCCGGTTACGCCCGTCCATGCGGGCGTCGGTCGCATCGCCGTACAAGCAGCGACAACTCCAGGCCAAGTCCTCCTGCGAGCCGCGTTTCGAGGACTGCCCGAGGCGGAGATAGCTATCGCGGTGGCTTAGGTTCTCTCAGAGCCTGTGGAGGAATACCGGAGGGAAAGGGGACATGTTCCAAGCGCCGTCCCCGGCGCGACTATATGTCCCCTCTTCCGGACATCACCCATTTCTTCACACACCCTCAGTACGTCCCGTACTTGAGGCCGGCGTCGACCCACTCGAAGTAGTTGTGTTCGGTGCGTGGGGAGAGGGGCTCGTTGATCGGGGCGGCGGTGGGCATGAGGATGTAGCCGCCGCCGGTTTTCGCCGCGTCCATCTGAGCTTTGACAACGGCGTCGACTTCACCCGGCTCGGCGGTTTCGAGCAGCTTTAGCTCCGTATTGCCGAATAGGACAAGGGCGTCGCCGTATTGCTCCTTGATCTCGCCGAGGGAGATGTCGCCGTCGGGCGGCGGCTCGCAGGGGTCGGTCCCTTTGGTGCCTATCTCGACGATCATCGGCAGAGCGTCACGAATACGTCCGTGACTGTGGAGCCGCAGAAAGATCCCGCCCTTCGCGAGGATATCCGCCGCGGCCTTCGCGCCGGGCAAGACCATTTCGCGGAAGTACTCCGGCGGCAGATAGGGGGGCGTGTAGTATTCAGGGCCGCACATGCGGAGGATGGGGCCAAACTTGTTTTCAACGTCGAGTCTGAAGCGGCCGAGAATCGGCTCGGTAAGCGCGTCTATCAGCTCCAGGATCTTCTCCCTATGCTGGAAACACATGACGGTGAACACGCCGAATTCGAATAGATCCGGGACGTATGCGGAAGGATCGCCGCCGTCGTTCATAACGATGCCGTGATCGCCGACACGCTCCTCGGCGATGGCGTAGGCTTCGCGCGCCCGCCGCACCTTTCCGTCATCGACGCGAAAAAGCTCCGGGAGGACACTGAGGTAGCGATCGATATCCTCCACGGATTTCAGCAGATGCTCCGTCGTCCAGGTGGTGTGGACCCCCGGCATGCGCTTCTGGGCCTTGGTGAGGTCGCCTTTGGGCGTCCTCAGACGAGAATAGATCATCTCGGCCCCGTCCGAATCAGTTTCGCTCCGGCGTTCCCAGCAATCGCAATCCGCCCACGGCCCCCATCCCCACATGTACAGGCAGTCCGTGTCGGCGCGCAGCTTCTCCATCAACCGCTTGTACGACGGCGCCTTGTTCTCGAAGCTGTCGGGATTCCACGGATTCAGTTCGTAGGATGAAATGGGGACGCGATCCACCGGTTGCCGCTGGAGCGTTCGCAAGAGCCGTTCACGCGATGTCATGGAATCATTGCCTCACTATTCCCGAATGGCCATGGATGTTCATGGCCGCCTACTATACGTTGGAGGTCGCCGTGGCCGCAATCGACACAGCGGCCAACAACACGACCCGGCGAGGATTCTCGCGGGAGACGTAGCCTGTAGTGTAGAATCCGCCAGAACTCGTTCCGGGTGGTTGGAACTGGCAAGGCGACGGGAGATACACATGACGTTCAGCAAGACAAGATGGCTTGGAATTCTTCTAGCGATAGGGCTGGCAGGTTGTGCGGGCCTCGGGGACGGCAAGACTTGCGGCAAGTCATATGTTATTTGTCCGTGGGCCGGTGACGCCGAGTGTAACCAAGGCTGGATCGGTATATTCAACGGCGAGAATCTGGACGGCTGGCGCAACGCGCGTCATCACGAGGCCGAGAACAAATGGTTTGTTGAGGACGGCGCGCTAACCAACGTGGAACACGGAACTGATGTCGCCACTATCGATGAGTGGAAGGACTTCGATCTGCACATCGAATACAAGACCGTGCCCGGCGGGAACAGCGGCGTCTACCTTCGCGGGCGCATCGAGGTTCAGGTGCTCGACAGCTATGGCGTGTCGCCGGTTACCAAGACGGACGCAGGCGGCGTCTACAATCAGTACGCGCCTCAGACGAACGCCGCCCGGGCGCCCGGGGAATGGAACACCTTCGACATCCGCTACCTCGGCGAGAACCTCACCGTCTACCACAACGGTGAATTGGCCCTCGACGGTGTTCCCATCACCGAGCTTACCGGCGGGGCCTTGCCCGGCGGCGTAAACGATCCCGGCCCGCTCATGCTGCAAGGCGACCACGGCAAAGTCTGGTACCGCAACATCCGCCTGCGGCCTTTGCCCCCGTGTCCTTGACAAGAGGCCCGTTCCGGACAGCCGCGATATTGGTGCCGAGCGAGCATCGTCCGATGATTCGCACAAAGAGTCTGACCCGGCCTCGCCCTTACGCAATATGCCACAAGCACTTGAAGCGCAAGGATTGGCCTTGCGGCCAAGAGCCGTATTCTGTATCCTGAAACAAAAGCTTGTTGTACCAAGTGTTTTACAGGCGGAGGTCGTATTTGGCCGCCTCCGCGCCACTCACGCGGCTCCTAGACCGCGTTTTCGAATCGCTGGCGCGAACAGCTTGACGACGCGTTCCTTAAGGTACCGCTCGACATAGGCGTTGATCGTGCCGTCGGGATATAGAACACGGCAACCGATCAGAGCGTCCAGGTTCCTGGCCGTTCGGTTGCTCGCGCCGGGAATTCGCCCTAGGAGCGCGGCGCGATCATAGCGGACGTTCTTCCAGAGCCACGCCCAAATGTCGGCTTCGGAATTGCCCTGGAGCTTGCTCAGTCTCCTCCCACGAGAGACCTCCGTCTGTTTCCAGGCAAGGGCAATGCGCATCAGCTCCGTCTGTCCGGCAATCATGAGCGTGGCCTCCGGCTGCTCGTTCTCCTTGAAGGCGCTTAGCTTCTCTTGCCATATGTTCTTTCTCATCGCTCGATTTCCCCCGGTCAGGCTCGTTCCAATGCCAGGTTCTTCATTCTGGGAATAGGTCAAAGGAGTTGTTGCGCCTGAAACTCAGTGCCAACGTTCCGCCCTGCCGGTGATTCGACATGGCCCGACACGGCGCTGACCTTTCAGCGTAACGCGCGATCCGCCCATACAAGCGGTCGCAGAATCCGCGGAAGTAGAACACCTCCTCCTCGCCATTACGGGAGCGGTGCCGCGTCAAGTGCGCTGAAATGGGATTCTCCTTTCCCTTGCGCGCTTCGAGAAGCTCGACTGCGCTCTGTTTCATGCAGGCTCCGCCAAGAGTAAGCCTGTTGAGGGGCACGCGCTCGAGCACCTCGCGCGCCAGGTCCAGATACAACGCCTCCCAATCACCATAGGGAATGACCGGGATGAAGTTCGCGCAGACAGGATAGCCAGCGTTCGCGCACCGCTCCATGGCTGCGAGGCGCGCATCGACGGAGGGCGCGTTTGTCTCGAACCTTTCGGCGATGGGGCGCGGCGACAAGGTCCATGACAACGCCGTGTGTGCGTTGTGGCGCAGATGCAGGAGGCGTTCGATGTTTGCCGATTTCGTCTGTACAAAGGCCCGTGCGTGGCGATGCTCCGCGAAGAACGGGACGAGCACTGTCGAGTACGCCGTCAGCGGATCCAAGGCCAGGCCGTCCTGCAGCGTGCCTTGGTAGAAGGTCGTGCGTCTTCCAGCGGCCATGGCCCGGCGGCTGACCTCAGCGATGATTTCAGCCAGGTTCACGTAGATCCGCACCGCGGGCGAGAACCACACCCCCGGCAGCGCGGCCAGGTAGCAGTACGCGCAATTGTATGGACAGAACCCGTATACGGAAAGGGCCCATTCGTGATCGAAAACGTTGTTCCGGAGTTCACGTTCCCACACGGCGTTCTTCGGACTAATCGAGCCAAAGACGAGTGTGCGTTTCCCCCTTGCAATGCGCTCCAGCGCCGTCTTGCCGGGGATTTCGATGCGGTTGTGAGGCACGCCGAGCTTCTCCTCGGTGCGGGCCCTAGGATACGCCTCGCTCACCTGGCGCACGAAGGCTTCACGCTGGGGCGTGTCGAGGCTTCCCTTGGCCAGTACGATGCGCTCGACGGCGAAACGCTCGACAGGCTGCCGCCGGCAATGCGTCGGCAGAGAAAGCGCCGCCTCAGAGAAACCGAATTCCGTCTGCGTCGCCACTCCTTCCACGCTCAACCTCCCGCGTGCCGCTGCTGCCGACACGTCGTCTTCGCCAAGATGCCGTCCAACTTGACATCAGCGTAGCAGAAGACTGAAGATATTTCCAGTATCATTCTTGCTCCTGTTGACGGACAAGGCCCAACAGCCCTTGTCTAGCGCGCGTGCACGGCTCGGCGCCAGGCATCATTTGCACGGGAGCCTCCGGCGTGTTGGCAGAGGCAGCTCAACAAGAGGAGACCGCGATGATGGACTCAAGAGTGTTCATTGGGACTTGGGGAAGAACGGCCGGTATGGAGAAGTATCCCATGTGCCACCATACCGATTCTCTCGTCGCCATCGAACGCCACCGGAAGATGCTGCATGACGTGTACCTCTCCGTTGGCATCCGGTTGGTTGCCTTTGATCCATACTTCATCGCGCTGGACAAGATTCCCAAGTTCGAAGCGCTGGCGGAAGTGGCGCGCGTAGCGCCGCAGTTGCGGGCGTTTGGCCATGAGTTGGATCGTCTCAGCGTCATCCGATACGGCCACGTCTCGAAGTATTGCCGGATTCTGTCGCCACACAGCGAATCCAGGCGACGTTCATTCCACGAGGTCGATTATCTCTTTGATTTGGCCGAACTTATCGGCATGACCGGCTTTGCCATACACCTGGAGGGCGATGCTCACAGTACATCGGTTGTCGACGACACGATTTGGGCCTTCGAAGGGCTTGATCCATCCCGGCTCCGGAGGCTGTACATCGAGAACACGCCCACGGCCGCCGGTCGGCTCGCCAACGTGTTGGCCATCGCACGGCGCCTGCCCGTGAACGTGGCGTTCGATATTGGACATTTTGTCGAGTCCGCCTTCGAGGAGGAAGATCCGTACAAGGCCATTGAACAGGTCATCGAGGTGACGCGCCCGCCCGCTTTATACATACACCTTTCGCGACAGGTCGGTAGAAAGCACCGCGACCTCGATCTGCCGTGGTCCATCCGCTTCATCGAGGCCCTGCTTGCACGCTTTCCCATCGACCTGCACATCGCTATCGAGTCACCCGACCGGCTCAACGAATGTCTCCGATTGAAACGGCATTTCGAAGGCTGTCCCAGCCAGTGCCATGACTTACGCTGATGGCGTCTTATTCTTGCCGCGAAGAGCAAGGCGAAGGGCAGGGAACAGACAGACGCGCTTTCGCTACGCTCCGCATCCCACCAGGAACCGCGCTTCCTGGCCAGACTTCTAGCCGTTCATGGTTCAGAGAACATGGCAAGGGCCGATCTCGATATTCTCCCGAGCATTCAATGCGGCGTTTGTCAGACGTTCATAGTGGGCCTCACAATACCTCTGCGTATAATGCATTCCACTTCGACAGTTCCCATCCGTTTTCTGCTGAGCCTTGAAGGCCTCGTAATGGCGGCCAAGCTTTCTCTTTATCAGATAAAGGACACGTGGATTCAAGTACACTCCGCCGAACGAAAGGCGCTCCAACGGCACTTCTTTGAGGAGTTGCCGAATGAAGCCAACGTACCGCTCCTCCCATTCCTTGCACTGGATAACGGGCTGAATCAGCGCGCGGATTCGATAGCCTTGTTCTGCGCAACGTTTCATGGCGCCTATACGTGCTGCCATGTTCGGAACATTGGTCTCATGCGACCTCGCTACTTCCGGAAGATTCAGACTCCAGCACAGGATGGTGTTTCCGCCGTGGTCGATGTCGAGTAGGTTCTCGACAGCGTCCGATTTGGTCACGACGATTTGCCGGGCATATCGATGCGCAGCGAAGAAGGGAATCAGCGAACGTGAATATCCCGTCAAAGGATCAAGCGCTAGGCCGTCTTGGAGTTTGCCCGACACGAACGCCGTCGGTTTCACCAGATTGGCCGCGGCGGACTCGATTTGACTCATGATCTCCTCTAGATTGACGTAGATCTTGACCGCCGGAGAGAACCACACGGTTCGGGCCCCTCCCAAGTGACAATATTTGCAGCCATAGGGACAGTGCCCATATGCCGAGAAGTACCAGTACGGCGCGCAGGCGCGATTGTCGTCTGGCGTGGACCGCACCGCATTCAGTTGCGTGCCGAGAACGAGTGTCTGCTTGCCTTCCCTGTGTCGAACGAACGGATTCGCGCCCTCCACTCTCACACGATTGGCCGGTGTATCAAGTTGTTCGACGATTTTCGCCCTTGGATACGCTCGGCAGATCCGTTCGACAAGGCCCACTCGCGTCTCGTTGTCCAAGGCTCCCTTGGCAAGAACGATTGTCTTTGGCCTGAAGAACCGCGGCCTGCGCAATCTGCGCTGTCTGGGCAACTGCCGGTCTTGGATCCCCTCAGTTGCCTTGTTCGTCTTCGATTGCATTGGTTCCTTTCCTCCCTGCTCAATCTTTGCTCCGGCGCGCCCTCTTGCCTGAATACTCTTCCCAACGTTTCAGGATGGCATCGCAGTAGCGCGGCAATCTTTCGATGAGAAAGGCGCGTCTCCCCGTTTGCTCAGCGGCAATGAGCGTTGTTCCCGAGCCGCCAAAAGGCTCCAGTAGACTTGCCCCTTCGCCCGTGTACGCCTCAATTGTCCGGACCGGTATTTCCACTGGACATACGGCGGGATGACCGTAAATGTGCATTTGGCGCCTGACAATGGGCACCGTCCAGACATCGGTGTGGTGTTTGCTCATATAGCACACACCTTCCGCCGTCATGTTTGGCATTTTGCCGCTTCGTTGGTATGCAAGAAGCGCTTCCCATCGAGGCGCGGGGAAATAGCGTGCGCTTCTCCGAATGTGCACATTGCGCGCCACGCCGTAATTTGCCTCGGGCTTCACCCAAATGATCATGTCCAGGAAGCGGAAGTTGTTTTCTTCCAACATGCTGGCGTGGTGTATGACGTGGGCATGATGCGTGCTGGCGCCGTTGCCAATGTTCCAGACAATGACGCCTCCGTCTTTCAACGCAGCGAAGCAGTTGGCCATGACGCGACCCATGTCGCGAAGATACTTGGTGTAGTTATCCCAATGGGCATACGCGCGCTGGTTAAAGTAGGGCGGACTGGCAAAGACATGGTCTACCTTGGTCTTGCCGAGTAATCGTGCGGACGTGGTTTTGTATCTCGAATCGCCACAGAGCAGCCGATGACGGCCAAGCTTCCACAGTGTGCCGGGCGTAGTCCTTGCGCGGACGGGCGGCTCGGGCAGGTTTTCCTCGCGCTCCCGCTCCACCTTGAGCAGCCGACGAAGCTCCCGGGCCGGAAAACCCAGCGCACTGAGATCAACGTCTTCGGAATGGAGTTCGTCCAGGATCTCCTTCAGCTTGGGCGTGTCCCAGTCCGCCAGTTCGCCCGTGCGGTTGTCGGCGATGGCGAACAACCTGCGCTCGTGTTGTCCGAGCGGCAGGCAGATGATGGGGACCATCTTCATGCCGAGCCGTTTGGCCGCTTCGAGCCGCGTATGCCCGGCGATGATGCCACGCTCGCCGTCGCACAGGATGGGGACATTGAATCCGAAACGTTTGATGCTCTTCGCGACGGCGGCGACGGCCTTGTCGTTCTTCCTCGGATTGCCGTCCCAGGGCGTCAGTTTGTCAATAGGCGCTTGTTGAATCTTGAGTCGTATCACAACGGTGGAGCCCTTGTGGTAGCTGGTCAAAAACAAGGCAGAATCCCGGCAACTATGGAAGCATGCCTCTACTTATTTGGGCCGGCTCGTTGCACTCCTATCCTGAATAACATCTTTTGGGGAAAGAACTTACGGCGCCGTCCCCGTGCTCTGGGGAGTGGACGACCGGGAACGGAAGATCACGCCTCGCACACGCCTAATTCACATGGCGGACTCGTGCTGTTGGCGGAGCCGCCGGGCATTCAGCTTCGTCGTCTGTGCGACACGGCAGTGCTTCTTGGCAGTATGCTGGGCCCCCCGCGACGCCAACGGCATGGTTGAAGGCTGCATGAGGGCGGCTGCATGAGGGCGGCTTGCGTAATGCCCTGCGCTTGGTGGACTATGGACTGCGTGTGCGCTAAAACATCCCGGCCCTGATAACCGAGACACCGCTTTCCAGTGCGGGCAGTCCGTGGAGCATGGCCGGGAATCGCGCAAGTGATTACATGTACGCACCGGGCGCTTGCCCGCGCGGCTAAGCTCGCAGCGGGAGGCGGCCGCCGGACGGTGTGCATGCTAATGTGAGGACGTGCCGGTGCGCGCGTCGCGGTAAGGAAGGCACATTACTGAGATGAGCGAGAGACATACACCACTCATCCCCGTCGTTGGCGTGGGGGCGTTGTCGAGTCCGCTCGAGGTCGGCGCCGACGGCGCGCCGCAGGCGGCGGAGCGGTTGGCTTCGCTGTTCGACAGCGTGGGATTCGAGACTGTCCGGCTGGACGCCGTGGGCACGCCCCGGCAAGCCGCGGCGGCTGGCGAGCGGATGCTCGATGGGCGCGTGCATGCCGTGGCCTTCGCCGCCACCAGTTGGTACGAGGACTACCTGGCGCTCGACGCTCTCGAAGTGTGCCACGTGCCTGTTGTTCTCTGGTCTTTGCCCGGAATGGAAACCGGCGCTCTCTGTGGCTCGCAGCAACTGACCGCATACCTCAAGCAGTTGGAGCACCCGTATTGCGCCGTTTACGGCTCGATTGGGCGGGGCGCCGCCCTCGATCGTGTGCATGCTTTCTTGAGGGCCGCCGCTCTCCATAGACGCCTGCGGCGTGCCCGCATCGGCTTCGGCGGCGGCCGCTGCAATGGCATGACGGAGATCGCCGCGAACGAGTTTGCCCTGAAGAGGGCCATCGGCCCGCGGGTCGTCCCGCTCGATATCCCCAAGATGCTCGAACGTGCCCAAGCCGTCGACGAGGCGGAGGCCGTGCGGCGTTGGGATGATATGAAGGAACGTAGCGCGGCGTGCCGAGTTTCCGACACAGACGGCGTGGATGCGATGCGTCTATACGCCGCCCTGCGTGAGATCGTGGCTGAGTACGATCTCGACGCCCTTGCCGTAAGCTGTTATCCAAACCTGATGGGGCGCGTCTGCCTGCCCGCGTCCCTCTTGGCGGATGACGGCATCCCGTTCGCCTGCGAAGGGGACGTGAACGGGGCCGCGGGCCAACTCATGCTCACGTGGCTAACGGGCGGGCCCACTCACAACACGGACTGGCTGGAGCCCATGCCCGATGAAACCGTGGTGTTTTCGCACTGCGGATCGGGCTCGTTCAGCCTGGCAGAGCGCCCGGAGGCCGTGTCGCTCGAATCCGTGCGGCTGATGAATACCGGGGCGTGCGCTCTGTTCACGGCCCGGCCCGGCCCGGTTACCCTGGTGAACCTGCTTGCCTCGGGCGGGGGCTACCAGTGTACCCTCCTTCAGGGCGAGGCCGTTTCCACCGAAATGGTGTTTCCCGGCAACCCGTTGCGCGTGAAGTTTCCCTATCCCGTCAACGATATCATCTCGTGGATTCACACGCAGGGGATCGGCCACCATTGGATGGCCGCCTATGGGGACTCTCTCGAAGCCTTGGCGGATTGGGCCCTAATCGCCGGCCCCCCGGTGGACTTCATCCGCCCGATGCAGGCCGCGAAAGAAGGATAGCGTAGAGGAACGTCCACGGTGACGCATCTTTCCGAGTGGAACTGGGTGAATGGCACAAACTCTGCACAACCGCTGCGGGCTTTCCCTGCGCGAACTCGCCAAGGAATCCCAAGTCACGGCGGCTAGGATCTCCTGCATCGAGCGCGGCAAGAACTTGCCTAGGATTCTCCTACTTCAAGACGGGCAGCGACGACACGCGTGTTTCTTCCGCTCTTCATGGCATTCACAGCCACCTGCCCCAATTGCGTGCCGATCTCTCATGATTCACGGAACTCGGACGACTCTGATGCTGGCACGCCGCAGGACCTCCCCCGTAACCCCTTCTCGATCACAGGACGGACTGCCCCCTTTCAGGTACGCTCGCTTGGCGCCGACGGTCTCGGCAATCGTAAGCGTGTGTCGGGCGCCATCCACATGGTAATGCGTGACGTCCTCGCCCGTTTCCGGAGCGATGATGCGCGCTTCCCCATCCAGTACTTGCGCCCCCGTCCAGTCGTCCAGTTGTTCACCCGTGCGCGGCGTCGGCATGCCTCCGAGTTGTTCCGGACATACCGGCACCAACGTGAACTTCTCTTTCAACTTGCGGAGGAGTCCCTCACGTCGCTTCGCCGGCCTGCCATGCCACCGGCACGGAATTCCGAGGAAACACGCGCTAATCAACACCGGCGGTTTATAGCCCTGATATTCCTCCATCGCGAAGAGGAGTTCACCTTCCCTAGTGTCTTTTTGTGACATCGGCCTCATCCACAATAACTCTGCGCCAGAAACGGTGCCGCCATCCCATACAGGAGTCCACGCGCAGACACCTGCCACATTGGACGCAACCTTCAATCTCCAGGCATTTCGTTTCCTTGTTGAACCGACGGCATGGAAAGCACTCTACCATGCAATACCCGCAAGAAGGCGGGCCTTCATGGCCTTTCCTGAAGGTCCAACTCGCAGCAGAGGGGAACGTGGCTCCGCAAGTCGCTATCGAGGGGCGCGAAGGTCGCGGAGCCGACGTTTATCAAGTACGATCCTGGGAAACGCGCCACAACCAGCAGCGACTCCGAGGGGGTATTGGGGTACACGGGCACGCAAGCGTCAAGCATTATCTCGCCAAGCTTGCGGTAGTTGGCGGGAAACAGCTCCGGGATCGACACTTCAGCCATCCACAGGTTCTCTGGCAGATGAGAGGAAAAGAGACTGAGGATGTCTGCACGTTCCGGGTCTCCGCCCCAATCTCTACACTCTCGAAGGTGTGCCACATATTGGTCCCTGTGCACGTAGAGCGTGCGCAGAACAACGTCCTGTTGATCAATGTGGTGCACGAGCCTCTTTACCCAGTAATTCTGGAGTTGGGGCAGCGTGTTCCTGGCTGCGTAGAGGCAATCCACGGCGATGGCCTCCGCAAGTATCGCACCATACTCGGTATTGCGGGGGCGCAGAGCCACGACATACTTCACTTGGTTTGCCTCAAGGAACCTACGCGGCACACAGAAGTTGCTGCCGAAGTTGTCGTCGTGGCCGATGAAACTGCTCGTCCACTCTTGGCTGGAGATGTAGCAAGTCTGATCACCAACGTGGAAGTAGGCGACGCTGGCACGGGGCACCCACGTGTCCTGGTTGAAGGTGTGTCCGTAGAAGGGAATGATGTGCTTCTCCCCGGATGCGCTCGATCTGGAAAGCTCAAATCCAAGCAGGCCGCCCAGTCCGTTCTCAATACCAGAGTACAAGACTCGGGAATAGGGAAGAACCCGTGCATTCCCTAAGCGGGCTGCGGCAATGTAGTCAAAGTCGTCATACCTGATTCCGTAAGAATCAAGGACAGCTCTGATCTGCGTCGTATCGAGTCCCTCGCCCGGTTCGGCGCGTGTGCCGACCGTCCCTGCCGCACGGTTGATATTGCTGTAGGAGATGTCCTGTTCCGGGAAGATTCGAGAGAGAAGACTGCGTAGAGCCACCTGAGCACAGGATTTGTTCAAGCGATTCTGCTGACAGTACAGAACGCCAGGAATCTGGTATTCCCGGCTTCCGCAACTCACGGTGAAGGATGCTTCGCCCGGCACACAGTTGTGCTCATGCGCGTACTTCCGAAAGACAGATTCGAAAATGTGCCAGCGCGTGGGACGACCTGGAATCGTATCCTGCTTGAGTATTGCGTACCCCAACAGGTCAGTGTCCTCGAATTGTGCTGTGTCCGACAAAGAGCCGCACGGCTTACGCCAGAACGTGAGCCGCTTGAGCCCCGAGCACTGATAACCAGGGAACAAGGATGTGAGTTCCGCATTCTCGTCTGCCACCGCCCCAGCGGCCTCGATGTCTTCGAGGACGAGGGACTGCCCGGTGCCAACTCTGCGCGCCAAAGAAAAAAGGCGGCGGACAGCAGACTCGTCCTGGCCGGGCAATAGGGAATCAACGAAATGGAAATTGGAGAAGGGAGGCGAAGTGTTGTGGAGCTCGGCGTGAGTCGCTCGCCCCAAGCGCGCGAAACACATGCTTCACTCCTCCGACCACCTCAGCCAAATTTGATGCTGTTCTTCCGTGTCGCGTCCTGGGCAGATTGAAGCTCACGAATGAACTTGGGAACGTCAGGACAGTCTCGTTTTGGAATGGAGACTTCCTCCCCCGTTATGCTGGCAAAAGCCTTGCCCAACTGCTGAATGGCTTGGGCATTGCTGTATACGGCTTTTTTCGCAGACATGCTATCTCTCCCGTGACGAATTGACAGAACGTAAGTCTAGTCAATAATCTACGTCAGAGCATACTACGTTTGCAACAAAGTTCCAAGGGTCTTGTCAAGCTGTATTTCCGCACAGTTCGGGCCTTCTGCAGGTCCAAAGACTGGCCTGGCAGAGAGCGTTGGCCTCCTCACAAGATGGGCACGTTGAAGCCGAAACGCTTGATGCTCTTCGCCACGGCGCCGGCGGCCTCGTCGTTCCTGCGCGGACTGCCCTCCCATGGCTTCAGGCTACCAATCGGCACTTGTTCAACCTTCAGTCGTTTCACAACAACAATGGCCTCCGTGGCGCCGGGTTCCCGACGCCATCTGCGCGCACGCAGGGGCCATGTACCGGCACGCGAGAGTCTTCGGTCAACTGGTTACGCGCCTTCGCCCATTTCCGAGGCACCAAAACCGTCTCTACCTATATGGGCTCCCCCGTTGCATCCTTCTTGGCTCAATGTCCTGTGGCGACATAAGTTACGGCGATGTGGGCCGCCCACGGGTTTTGCGTGCACTATATTCGTCGTGTAGTAGGCTTACAGGTCCAGGGGGCATCCGGTGCCGACTGAGTTGGATGAGGCAACGTTCCCGCACTTACGCGAATTCTCATGGAGGTCGCTCCTTCTCACTGGTGAATGGAGCGCCTTCTGCTCATGTGCGCTTTTTCGCCTGACGTTCATCAGATCGCCACGCGAAGGCGATGTGCGTAGGTTTATGCGAAATCCCAGCACGCTTCACGAAAGGTTCGACAAGGCGCCGCCGTACGTGGCGTGTATTCCACGTATGTCGGCCTCTCGAAGGAGAACCCGATGCTCGGGAGCAAGACCCTATCTAAGTAAGATCTTCTTAAAAGGGGAGTTACGTGGCCTGCAGTACCAAATCCATCACCGTCTTCCTGCAATACGCCGTATCCTATTGCAGGGCGTGTACGCCAGTCTGTTGTACAGCGGCCAAAAAGAAAGGACCCACGATTTCTCGTAAGCCCTTGATATTGTTGGTGAACGGGGCGGGGATCGAACCCGCGACCACCGGATTAAAAGTCCGATGCTCTACCAACTGAGCTACCCGTCCAATCGGGGGAAACAAATAGGTGCGAGCGCGATAAGAGGTCCGCGCTGATTGTCGGCTAAGTCTAGCGGAGCGCCTGTCTGAAGTCAAATTCCGGCGCGTTATCGGCGTCGTATTACGGCTCAGAAGCGGCCCCCAATCAGTGGCGCCGGGGGCGTCTGGCTGGTAGTATGGACTCGCCGATGGAAGTGCTCACGATGTTCAGACATAGTCTATTTCTGGGAGTGTTGACGCTTATGACGATGAGCGGGTGTACGACTTTTCAACCGGGCACGCCGGATGGCGCCATCGACGTCATTGCGCACCGAGGCGCGAGCGCCTATGCGCCGGAAAATACGCTGGCGGCGTTCCGCCTCGGACACGAGATGGGCGCCGACTGGTTTGAGTTGGACTGTCGGTTGAGCAAGGACGGCGAGGTGGTGCTTATGCACGACGCCAAGCTTGAGCGCACTACGAATGGGACGGGCCTCGTCGACGCGTGCACGCTCGAGGAGCTCAAGGCGTTGGATGCGGGCGCCTGGAAGGACGCGCATTTTGCGGGGGAGTCGGTGCCCACACTGGCCGAGGCGCTCGACTTCGCAAAGAACCGCATCGGCATCTATATTGAGATTAAGAGCATCGATGATGACTCGGCGCTCGAGCAACGCCTGCTCGCGTTGGCGGAGGGGCAGGAGAGGCTCTTGCCGGATCTCGCGCGCGAGGTGATGGCCCTCATCGACGCCAGTGGCTCACGCAACGCCCTGTTGACGCGGCAGGTGCTCGAACTCATTCGCGAGCGGCGGATGATGAAGCAAGTTCTCATTTGCTCTTTCTCGCCCGTGGCGTGCGCCGTGGCGCTTATTGAGGCGCCCGATGTCCAGGTGGCCTTCATCGGGAGTTCGGATAAGAACCATCCTGAGAGGTGGGAGCGCTACCTCATCGGCGCCAGGCTGCTCAATCCCCCTGTCCTCAATATCGGCCATCCCGCCCTTACCGAGGAGATCGTCGCCGAGCTTCATCGTGACGGCAGGATTTTAGGCGCGTGGACGGTGGATGAGGAGGCCGATACGCAGCGCCTCGCTGAGTGGGGGGTGGATGCCATCACCTCGAATCGCCCGGACCTCTGCCTGGAAGTGCTACGAAAGCTCGGAAAGCACGACTAGGAATGACGCCGGCCGGCCTATTCGCGGCGGCGGCTGGTGAGGCCGTGCGCAATCCCGACGGCGCATAGGAGGGCACAGGTGAGTGATGAAACCGCCAGGCCCGCGTACACACGCCACGACGTGAACGCGAATCTGACGTGGTGGCGGCCGGGCGGCAGAACAACGGCCTTGAACACGTCGTTGGCACGCAGGAGAGGCGTTGGTTTTTCATCCACCGTTGCCCGCCAGCCTGGATAGGCCGCGTCGACAAGCGTCAGGATCCGATATCCCGGCAACTCATCGACCTCCACCTCGACGGTGTTCGGCGTTCTCTTCACGATGTGGATAAGCTCGTCTTCGTCTTGCCGATCGCTCAACGCGTACATCTCGGCGACTTGTATCGTCCCCGTCTTCTCCTCCGCTTCGGCCCGTAATCCAACGTTCATTTCCGTGAAGTCGGACAGAGCCACTTCGAATCGCTTGGTTGTGCCGTCATTGGGAAGGTAGAAGGTTATCCTCTGGACACTGTGTGCCTGTTCGAGGTCTGTAAGGGCGAGTTCGAGATCGGCTGCGCAGTCGTTTGTCACAGCAAACGCCAAGACGCTGTGGTAGGGCGGCAGGTGGATTGTGCCCACTTCCGTCGAAGCCTGGTTTCTTTTGCCCGGCTCCGCTTTGAGCGTTACCGGCGGCGCATCCATGGCTATGATGTCCGTGCGCTGCGCATCATCGGACACGCCCCGCCCCTCGATGCCGCCGCGAGCGACTTTGGCTACTGGTACTTCGCTGGGAACAGGCAAGAACACCGTAGTAGCCGCCGGGTAGATTGCATGCTTGGGCGGCAATGGCCCTTCGACGTACTGACGCGCGAGCCAAAGCGAGCGCTTCAGAAAGAGGCCACCCCGCTGGTTTCCCGAGAACGGCTCCCAGTCGCGTATCTTGCGGAAGTACATGCCCTCGTGCCGTACCGCGCAGATGACCTCCCTGACCTCCTCGATGTGCAGGGGATCGTATCCGTTGATGGCTGGCGCCAAGTCATAGACGTTAATATTTGGATCGGCCACGCTCCCCCGCTGGTTGTTGCTCCAGAACGTTTTGGGCTTCTCCAGAGCGCTCATTTCCCCCGGATATTGCGTCTCCGCGTTGAACAGGTGTGGAAGCAGGACTTTGTTCCACGCCAGTGTCTCGCCGAAACACATCAGCACGACTGCCGTTCCCCAAACGTGAGGGCGTGGAAGCCACACGCCCGCAATCGCCACCATACAGGCCAGGGAAGGCAGAATGAGCGCCCATTTCGAGACGGCCAGGAATGGATGGTTATAGGCCCGCGAGGCGAGAGCCAGCAGCACCGTGCCGCCAAAAAGTGCCAACACCACTGTCCGTACCGTTTTCGACCTCGCACCTGAAGGCGAGAGTGTGGCGTCGAGTCCCATGCCTGCGAGCAATCCCAGGGGCAGGCAGGCGATGAGCATCGCGCGGCCCGGCTCGGCCATCTTGAAGGGAGCTACCAGGGAGAGCAGTGGCCCCACGAGGATTGACCTCGGCAAGCTCGCATCCAACAGCGCCAGGAAGAGCAGTCCGTACACCGCGATATCGCGTCGTCGCCGCCGGGCGGTAAGGGACGCCAAAGCGAAGAGCAGCATGATCGCTCCCGCCGCCTTGACGCCTTCATACGACGCATCACCCGAGTAGACGGCCAGTAATTGGGGAAGACTCCAGTCAGGTCCCGTAGCTTCTCGCCCCGCCAGTACCACGGTGCCTTGAGCGCGAGCGCTATGGGCGGCGAATTCCTTAGCGGGGAGCAGCATCGGCGCCGCCACGAGGATGGCCACGACGACGATCGCCGCCAGCAGGCCAATGTCGCCCAGCATGACTTGTACGCTCCAACGGCCTGCCCGCCCCTGCCCGCGCGCTTCCGCCCGTGTTCCCGCAGGCTCTGTGTTTCCCTTCCGTCGGCCACCCTTATGGCTCTTGTCTGCCTTCGTTTCGTCTTTCTCATGTGCCGGGATCAAGGCGGCAAGGCGGTAGCAAACGACGTACGCGGCGATGGTGAATCCCATCAGGACGATGAGGCTCGGAACGCCGCCGAGAATCGCTATTCCATAGACTAGGCCGGCGGCGATGCCCGCGACGGCCTCACGGCGCCGCGAGGGTGCGGTGAGCCCCATGCGCAGCAGGAGGATCAATAGCGGCAGCCACGCAGCCGTTGTGTCGAAGTACCAATGGCCCACCGCGCGCAACACGGCCGGTGCGCTCAGCACGTAGGCAAACGCGGCCAGCAGGGAGCCGGGGACGCTGATCCCGTGATGGCGGCTGAGGAGGTACATTGTCGCCCCTGCAAAGACCAGATGCACGAACAGCATCAGTGCAATTCCGACATGCGTCCTCTTCGGGGTGGGCGCCTGTGTCAGCAGGCTTCGCAGAGCATTCGGCGGGTAGAATAGGAATGCCTGCGGATTGGCGGCGTGCGGCTGTCCGCAGAAGTAGAGTGGATTCCACAGCGGGAGTTCTCCGTCGTGCAAACCGTGGTCCATGAAGAAGAGGCCCGGCCCCGCCTGCTCCCACGCATCCCCCGCCCCTAAGAACCGCGCCGCGCTTGGATCCGCGGCCACCCACCAGAATGTTGTCAGGATGGATACCGCTATAAGCGTGGTGACGGCCAAGGCCGCAAGACGGCGTTTCCGCGGCGGCCGTAAGGCCGCGTCTGTCGTGGCGCCATCCATTCGGCGCTACTTCCTCCAATCCTTTTCAGAAACCAGCCGCGCCACCTCGTGCCGTGGCGCAGCCAGCCTATATTCGCATAGGATTGGGGAAAGCGCAAAGGAGCAATCTGGACTTCAGCGAGTGCGTAGCGCCGTCGAGTTATCCGGCGATTGTGAAAGGGGCGAGTAGTTGACAAGAAGGCGTGTCTGGACTAGCGATCAGCGGACTTCTCGATCAATTCCCCGCCGCGCTGGACATCTCTGCCGAATCCCTTAACCGTGTTGCACCCCGACACGGCCAGACAGATGAGCGCCGCAAACGCAAGGCATTTAAGCCATCTCATGGTATCGGGAATCCTCCTTTGTTTACTGAATGAGATTATAGGAACGCGTACAAGCCGAAATCAACGCATGCGCCGTTGTCTGTCGTCATCTGTCTTACTGTGGACAGGCCGCCCCAGACTTGATATCCGTCCTCGGCCTGTGCGTGAATGCGCGCCAAGTCCCAGAAATTGGGGAAGGAGACGGCATGACAAGTAAAGAGTGTGTGCGCAAGGTTATCGCCCGGGAACCTGCGCCCTACGTCCCGCTTGGATTCTACATTGTCGACCACGACACCATCGAGGCCGTAATCGGCCGTGAGACTTACGTCCGAAACAAGATCAAGACTCGCGTCGCCTTCTGGGAAGGCCGGCGCGATGAGGTCGTCGAGAGCTTCAAGAAGGATACCGTCGAGTTCTTCCAGAAGATCGATTGCTGCGACATTATTACGTTCAAAGAGGCCCCCATTGTTCCGCCGAAAGACTACGAGCCGCCCAAGGTGCGCCAAGTCGATGATCACGCCTGGGAAGGCGCCGACGGCACCGTCTGGCAGGCGTCTGAGTTGACGAATGATATTTCCGTTGTGCACGTCCCGGATACGGTTGCCCAAGCGGAGCCCAAGGTCGACGACTATCACATCCCCGACGAGGTGCCCGAGCCCGATCCATCCATCTTCGAGGCGTGCGACTACGTGATCGAGCATCTTGGCCGCGATCGCTATATCGCGGGGACCTCGGCCGGCCTGACGGCTATGATCAGTCTGCCCGGGAATTCCGGCGGCTATGTCGGCTATTACCTGCTGCCGGAGGTGGTTCGTGCGGCCACGCGACAGCGCGTCGCCATTCAGAATCAAGAGGATGTCTGGAAGGTGAGGCCCGGGCAAGACGCGGTCTTCTTCGAACAGGACATGGCCTCTTCCAAAGGCCCCATGATCTCGCCCGATCTCTTCCGGGAGTTCTGCCTGCCCGCCATGACGGAGCGCATCGGCCGTGTTAGCGCGCTTGGCAAGCAGGTTATCCTCCACAACTGCGGGAACAATCGCCCTCTGATGGGGCAGTTCATCGAGGCCGGACTCCAGTGTTACCAATCGCTTCAGTCCATCCCCGACATGAGCATCGCCGGTTTGAAGCGGGATTTCGGCGAGCACCTGGCTTTCTGGGGGGGCATTGCCTTGGAGACACTGATCACCGGTTCGCCCGAGGACTGCCGCAAGAACGTCCGGGAGGCCATGGAGGCTGGCGCGCCAGGGGGCGGATTCATTCTCGGCCCCAGCCACTCCATTGCCAAGGGGACTCCCTACGATAACTTCATGGCCGTTCTCGACGAGTACGTGCGTCTCCGAGACAAGTTCTGACAAAGCCGCTCCGCCGGCGTCAGCTAGCGTTTGCCTGGGCGGCGTTTGCATTCACTGTTTGCTGCCGCTACCTTATAGCCTTCACGCGTAGCGCTTCCGTTACTCAAACTGGGGAAAATGCCATATGGATGCGATGTGCTCACGGGGAGTCTCAATCATGCTCTGCCTCATCTTCTTTGCCGCGATGCTGTGTGTTTGCTTCTGGGCCACGCCCAGCCGGGCCACCGAACAACTGGCTCCGCGCGGCCCCGTTCCCGCCCGGCCCGCGGTGGCTATTCCGATGGCGAAGTCAGCGCCGGAAGCCGATGGCGCGCTCGACGATCCCGCCTGGGAATCCGCGGTGACGCTCAGGCAGTTCAACTTGTCCTATCAGGGCGGATTCGCGCCGTACGAAACCGAAGCCAAGTTGATGTACGACGATGCGAACCTGTACATCGGCCTCCGCTGTCTCGACGCCGAGCTGACGAAGTATCCCTCTCTTCCCGACGATGCCCACGTGGCCGAGGTTGTTCTGGCAACCGGTATCGAAGAGACGTATTACAAGGTGGCGGTGAACAGCGAGGGGAAGGTGTATCTTACACAGCCCATGGGGAACACCGTCGAGTGGACTGTCCCGCCAACGGCCGTGATGAAGCCTTGCGCCGAGGGATGGCAGGCCGAGTTTGCCATTCCCCTTGCCGGGGCCGACCTCCCTGCCCCCAAGCCCTTGGCTGCGTGGCGCATCAACATGGGGTGGCGCCTGCCCAACCGTACCAATTACTCCGCTTGGGCCGTCACACACGCCTGGTTCTACGAGCCTCAATTCTTCGGCGACGTGTACTTCGCAGGCCCGAAGGCCCTGACCGCCGAGCTGTCAGAAATCGGCCGGCCGAAGCCGGATGCGAATCCCTTGCCTCTTGTGCTGACGAACCGGGCTGCTTCCGAGGCGCCCTGCGAAGTCCTTGTAACGCTCGAAGACGAGCACGGCCTACGCGTCGCCTACCAGAGCTTTGTGACGGTTCCTCCGAGCCAAACCATCCAGCCCGTTGCCAACTACGATCTCCCGGACGGCACGCATGGCGTCGCCGTAGTTGCCGTCCGCCGTACGGGAGACTCCGCGCCTTTCTTCCGGCATTCGATTCCCATCGATATGACTGCCAACCGCCAGGCCTATCGCGCTATCCAGGCGGCGCTTGCCGCGCTTCCCGAGTCGTCGGATGCGCGCAGGCTACGCGATGAGAATAAGGCTGTGCAGAACGACCTCAACGAACTCGGAGCGAAACTGACGCAGCCGAACCTGAGCCGCGAGGCCTGGGACGCGCTCGCTCGTCCCACCGAATGCCTTCTGGGCCGTGCACAGAAGCTCCTATGGCGCTGGGATCATCGCGAACAGATTGGCGACGCTCCCTTCGCCGTGGGCACGGAGATTTCGCTGCGAAAGACTATCGGAGATCGGGCCTATCTCGGGCCGCTGGCCGACACGATTTCCCTATCGGCCGCCCGGGGTGAATACGAAGGCGCGCAACTGCTTGTCGTTCCCTTGGGCACCGACCTGGAAAACATCCGTGTCGATGTGTCGCCTCTGGAAGGCCCGGATGGCGCTCTCGTCCCCGCGGAGAATATTGAGGTGCGTTGGGCCGGCTTCGTCGAATCACGGAAGCCACGCTACCCTATCGAGTACATCGGGAGATTCGCCGACCCGCTGATGCCCATGGACGCGGCGCCGGGCAGTGTGGCGGCCGATGCTCTGCATCAGCCGCTTTGGCTCAGTGTCCACGTGCCTCACAACATCCCCGCAGGTGTATACACGGGCCGCCTCGAAGTGTCCGCCGAGGGCCTGCGGTCTTGGCCTGTCCAACTGCGCGTCCGCGTCTATGGCTTCGACCTCCCGACGCGTCCCGCGCTTCAGACTTCGATGTGGCTGAATCCTTCCCACATTACCGATTGGTACGGCTGGGAGAAGACTCCCAAGGATATTGAGCGCAGGCAGATGGCCTTCCTTCTCGACCACCGGATCAACCCCTCCTGGTTTGGCCCCATGGGCGATGAAGACGACATCGATTTCCAGATCGAGCGCGGCCTGAACTTGGTGATGCTTGGCGTGATCGCTGACTGGCCACTCGATCCTGAGGAGGAGGAGAGGATCCAACGCCATTACGACTTCTTCAAGGAGCGTGGATTGCTGGACATCTGCTTTATCTACGGCCAGGACGAGCCTAGTAAGGAAGACTATCCCCGCGTGCGCGAGGTCCTAGGCAAAGTCGCCGAGCGTTTCCCGGGCGTTCGGCGTGTCTGCACCGCCTATCCCCCGGTGCCGACGCTTGAAGGCGCCGTCGATACGTGGGTCGTCGGGCCAAACCTCTTCAATTACGGCCCCGTCGCCGAGCGTGTGGCCGCGGGGGATGAACTCTGGATCTACTTGTCGGCGAGCGTACGCCGGCCGTATGTCACTCAGTTCTATCTTGATTACACGGCGCTCGAGAATCGCCTCATCGGATTCTACTGCTGGAAATACGGCGCCACCGGCTTCCTCTACTGGGGAATCAACGAGTGGCGAGGGAACAATCAGCCGTGGTCCGGCGATCCGGAAATCGACGATGCGATCCGTGCCGGCAAGCGCTGGCCTGAAGTTCCGTGGAACACCTGGACTTATCTCAACTGCAATGGCGACGCCCAGTACATCTACCCCGGCCCCGACGGCGAGTTCTGGAGCAGCGCGCGCCTCGAGATGATCCGCGATGCCTTTGAGGATTACGACTACCTTGCGTTGCTGGACGAAGCCAGAAAGCGTTTGGCTGAGGCGGCCCTGCCGAATACAGACGCGCTATTGGCCGACGCCGAGGCCCTGCTCGCCATCGACCCGCCGCTTGCTAGTGACCTGACGGAGGCCACGAACGACCCAACCGTTCTCCTCAAGCACCGGGAGGCCGTGGCCGAACACCTTGAGCGTATCTTGCGGGCTTTGGCGGAAAGCTAGGATTGACGCCGGACGCGGCGAAGCCGGCTACTGAGACGCGGGGCTCTGCACGGGCAGGCCCCTTCTCTCTCGCGGATCTTCTCCGCGTCTCAGGAGTTCTCGATCGCGTTCGGCCGTGTCGGGATGAAGGCCCTGACAACGCCACTTCCGTGAGCCGCTTCGGGGGTAGCCGAAGACGTACTTGACGCCCGTTTCTGTGTTTGTGATCGTCGCTTGGTAGGAAAACTGACTTCGCGAGACGGCCGCTTCGCCGCCTTCGTGGGCCAAGCGCACCAACGCGCGCTCCTTGCCGTAGCTGCTATCGAGCCTGATGACCTCCACGCTCGCCAAGTCGCCCGCCGTCCAAGTCTTGCCTCGGAGTTCGAGTAGAAGGCCGTCGACCTCCCCAGCCTGGAGGGCCTTAACAAAATGCTCGCGCATGCGTCTGGCCGAGATCTCCCAGTAGAGCAGCAAGCCGCAAGGGATCCCCACGAGAAGCCCGATGATGACGAGCGTTCGCTTGTCAATGAATCCTCGATTCATCCTGGCGTGCCCTCCCTCCTGCGCTTGGCTCGCGCGTGTCGCATCGGCTGGCTCCCCGCCTCGGGAGCGCTTTTTGATAGTCTGGCCGATAATGTCCCATACGTCAATGCCTCGGCAGCCGTCCGCTTTCTTCCTGCTATAATCGAAAGTCCCCCCCCGACGACAGGGACAACGCAAGGGAAGCACTCATGAGCGCCGCTCAGATAGGGAAATGGCCCTTATTCACCGGGCTGGAACTCGCCGTCATCAGTGCCCTGACCAGGTTCTTCGGGAAGTAGCGGCGCCATGTCCCGTGATCTGCTTATCGGTGCGAGAATCCTCGTCGGCGGGGCCGGCGCTACGCTCCTGATCATATATGCGCTGTGCGATCGGCGGAATATCAAGCGGGGCCGTCGGTGGCTGGATGCTTGCCTCGTACTCCTTGCCCTCGTTGCCGTCTGCGCCTACTTCGATTTTGGCGCGTATCCGAAGTTCGGCCGCTTTATGAATCCGCACGATTTCTTCCACTACTACCTAGGCGCCAAGTACTCCGAGGAAGTCGGCTATCTCAATCTCTATCCGGCCGTCATCGTTGCCGATGCCGAAAACAACCAAGGCCGGCCGGGCCAGCCCTACTTCCGCGGCATGGAGGACTACGGATTCGTGGAGGCCGGTAACGCTCTTCAGCAGAAAGCCTTCTATAAAGGACTCTTTTCGTCGGCCCGGTGGGAGGAATTCAGAAAGGACGTCTCTTCCTTTCGTAGCTTCCTCGGGAAGCGTTGGCCCAGAGCCGCACAGGATAAGGGCTATAACGCCACGCCTGTTTGGAACCTGATGGCGCGCGCTCTGGCAAATCGCGTGTCGACAGGCCATCTTCTTTTTCTGGTTTGTCTGGACCTTGTGCTTCTCGCGCTCATGTTTGCTCTCGTGGGGGTGGCGTTCGGCTGGCGGATCATGTGCTTTTCGGTGATTTTCTGGGGGGCGCTTTTTATGATGTCCTTCACGCACATCCGCGGCGCCTTCCTCCGCCTTGACTGGTTGACCTTCCTCGCCATGGCCTTGTGTCTGTTGAAACTCGAGCGATATGGGACGGCCGGAGCGCTGATGGCCTACGCCGCTATGGCTCGCATCTTCCCGCTCGTGTTCGCGTTCGGCTTGGGCGTGAAGTTTGCCGCTGACATCCTCAAGAAGCGCACTCTCAACAAGCGTTATCTCACCTTCTTCACAGCCTTCGCACTGGTGGCGTCGCTCCTTTTCCTGGCCACCGTGATCGACCAGGGAGGACTATCGCAATGGCGGGCCTTTTTCACTAAGATCGCCCTGCATGACAGAGATGTTTCTCCTGTGCGCGTCGGCTTCAGATACATCTTTCTGATGACGTACAAGAACTCCTTCGGCGCTTGGCCGCCTTTCGAGAGTCAAAAGCAGCTCTTCTTCGAGAGTCACCAGTTTGCCTGGTGGGGCATCCAGCTCGCCGTCTTGCTTTTTTCGGGTGCGGCGGTTCGGAAGCTGCAAGACTATGAAGCGCTGGCTCTGGGTTATGCACCCGCGTTCTTCCTGACGGCGCCCACCTTCTACTACCAAGTGATGATCCTGGTTCCTTTGTTCCTGTTTCTGCCGAAGACGCGCGATGGTATCCGCCTGAGCGGGGCCGTGTTCATGTTCAGTATCTCCATCGCGGCGTTCGCGTTGTTCCTCTTCTGGCCCCTCGACTTGGCCCTCTGCTTCACGCTTTCATGCCTGCTCCTTGTGCTGGCGCTCTACATCGTGTTTGCCGCCTTCCTGACGCGCAAGGGCTGAGAGCTTGTGAGAGAACCAGTGTGTCCGGAAAGGAGACACGTAGTCGCGCCGGGGACGGCGCTTGGAGCATGTCCCCTTTTCCTCCGGCGTTCCTTCACATGTTCTGAGTAGGGCGGATCGTGGCCGGTCGTCCTGCCTGGGATTGACGAGCCCGCCGAACGGCGGTATTCTTGGCCACGTTTCTTGGATGGCCAACCACGATTCTTATCGAGAAAGGCAGGCCCATGAGTCATGAGACACGCCGGGAGTTTCTGGGGCGTGCTTTTTGCTCTGGAGCCGGAATCGCCGCCGCCGTGCAACTGACGGGCTGTCAACACCTGGCCCGCGACAGGAAGAGAGGTGTCATGGCCCCTGCAACCAATGTGGTTTTGCTGAAATCCGATGAGCACAATCCCCGCTATTCATCGTTCTACGGACATCCCTACATCCAGACGCCGAACCTCGACCGCCTCGCGGAACGCGGCGTGGTTTTCGAGAATTGTTATTGCCCATCGCCACTGTGTATGCCGAGCCGCAGCGCGTTTATGTCCGGCCGGCGCGTACATGAAATCCAGTGCTACAGCAACTGCAACGCCTTCCCTTTCGACTACCCGTCGTACGGGGGGGAATTGGCCAAGCAGGGCGTTCACACGGTGCACATGGGAAAGACGGACGTGTATCGGGACACCGCCGAGCTTGGGTTTTCGGAGTTTGCGATCCCCGGCGACCGCATCCCGCCCGGCGACAAGAACATCCGCAGGCATCCTCTGCAGATTCGGGAGGGTGCCGCGCTGCGGGCGAAGGGCTACGGCCCCCGCGAAGGCGATCCTTACGAACACGATACCGCTGTCATTAAGACTGCCGCGCAGTGGCTGCGCGAGCGGCCAAGAGCGCTCGATAGGCCCTTCACGTTGGCCGTCAATCTGCACGCCCCCCATTTCCCTCACTTCGTCACACAGGAACTCTGGGATATGTATCCAGAGGGAGGCGATCTGCCGGTGCGCGGCGGTGACTTGCCCACGGCCAACCATCCCTATGCCCTTGATCTCCGCGCCCATTTCGAGACGGCCCTGTTTGCGGAAGAGGACATTCGCGGCCTCAGGCGCGGCTACCTGGGATGTGTCACCTTTGTCGATCGCCAGTTGGGCATCATCCTGGACACGCTTGAGGAGGAGGGCCTTCTCGGTAATACGATTGTCGCGTACACCTCCGACCACGGCGAAATGCTGGGGGCTTTTGATATGTGGTGGAAGTGCAGCCTTTATGAGGATTCCGCTCGCGTGCCGCTAGTCGTTGCCGGGCCTGGTTTCCCCGCGGGGTCCAGAGTCAAAACTCCCGTTGATCTACTGGACGTGCAGGCTACCTTCTTCGCCGCCACGCTGGCGACGCGCCCTGACGGGTGGAGCGGGCGTCCGCTCCAGACGATTGGCGAGGACGACAGGGAACGCGTCGTCTTCTCCGAGTATCAGGGGCACGGGACGCGCGGCAGCGCCTTCATGATCCGGAAGGGCGACTGGAAGTTGATCTACTGCGCCGCTGCGCCGCACCTCTTGTTCAACCTGGCGGAGGATCCAGGCGAGCTGAACAACCTCGCGCAGGCACATCCCGCCAAGTTGGCCGAACTCGAGGAAGCCTTACGGCAGATCTGTTCACCCGAGTTTGAGGACAGGCGGGCGGAGGTCTTCATCGAGCAGCAGCTCGCCGCGATGGGCGTCTAGAAGCGGCTACTCCGCCACGGCGTTGAACATCGCTTCAGCCGCTTCCACGAAGCTCTGCACGTGGCCGTATTGCTCCTCGTCCAGTGACTGCGCCAATCGATCCAGGCTGTTCTGGAGAGCGGCGCTCTGGGCGTTGTTGAAATTCTCCAGCGTGTAGAGTACTTCGGAGCGCTCGAACTCATCGATGGCCGCCACGAGCTCTTCGGCGACGACCGCCCCGGCGGCCCTGCGGTTCTCCGTGTTCAGCTCCGGCGCCAGCATCGTCAACTGGCCCTCAACGACGCTCTCATACAGGTACACGTCGGCCAGTTCCTCGTACGTGTCCCATGCCGTCAGCTCGTTCGCGCTTAACACCCCGCCGAGGGCCGCGCGCAGCTCGGCCCGGTTCGTCTCCTGCTCGCTGAACACTTCGGCCGCGGGCGTCTTTCCCTCTTTCAGCGCCTCGATCACCGCCGTCTGATCCTTGACGGCCGCTTTTACGAGGAGGTCGCGTACCTGTGCCTTGACATCGTCGGGCGAAGCCTGCTCCTTGAAGAACTCACCCCAGGCCATATCCACCATGAAGGCCATCTGCTGCGAAAGCATCCTCTCCCGGCGGGACGGCCCCGCGTCCTCGCTGCCCTTTTTCTCGCTCTCTTCCGAGGCGGCTTGTTCGCCGGCCTGTTCATCCAGGACAGGTGTTTCTGCCGCGTCACCTCCTTGGGCATTGAGTTCCGCAGCCAGCGCCTTCGCGCTTTCCAACTCTTTGCTCAACTCTTCGATACGAGTTGCGGCGTCCTCCGTCCTCTGCTGCAATTCGCCCAATTCGGCCAGTTGTTGCTGCTGGCGCATGTTCAGTTCATCCGCGTTCTTCAGTTGATGCCTGAGGTCCGCGGATTGGCGGTACAAAATGACGCTCAGTACGAAGGCAAGACCTGCCACGATCCAGCCCCCGAGAGTCAACGCGTTTCGCATCTTTCCCCCTCCCGGTTTCTTCCCAAAGAGTCAGCGCGGAAACCATGCGTATCATAGCACGGCGCCCGGCTTCACACTGGTGGATACCGACAAGAGCGCGGCCCTCTAAAGAGGGCCGCGCTCTTCGCGACGATGCACACGATACACCCAACACCTCGGATTTATTCGTTAGCGACGGCCCCGCAGGCCGGGGCTATCCTCTCGTGAGACGTCAGAACGAGACTTTGAACGTGCGGATCTCGTAAGGCTTGATGTAGAACTTCACCTTCTCGCCGTGCAGTTTGGCCGGTATGTCATTCTCTTCCATGAGGTCGCATTCGCTGATCTTCTTGGGAGTGTGGCCGAAGGTCAGTGTGACGGGCCCGCGCTGGCCCAGCGCTTCGTATAACCGGACAATGAGGGCGCTGGAGTCCTCATGGCGCTTGACGGTGTCAATCACCACATGATCTGTGTCGACACTGGCGAACGATGCGGTGGAGGCTAGGCGGCCCTGCCCGTTGCCTCCCTGCACCGCCACCACCGGGCAGTTGAGTTCGTAGCCTTGCTGCACGGCGCCGTGACGCCAGTCGCCGGTATGAGGGAAGAGGGAATACGTGAATTCCTGAAGCCCTTCGTCGGCCGTCTCGTCGGGCATGACGGGAGAGCGAAGGAGCGACAGGCGCAGGACATTATCCTTGACGTCGTAGCCGTACTTGCAGTCGTTGAGCAGGCTCGCACCGTAGTCGCCTTCGGACAAGTCCGCCCACTTGTGCCCCGTGACCTCGAACCGGGCGCGGTCGTACGTGGTGTTATGATGCGTGGGCCGCTCGATGCTGCCGAACTGGATTTCGTAGGTGGCCTGGCTTGCTCGAACATCCACCGGGAAGGCGACCTTCATGAGGACGCGCTTCTCATGCCAGTCCACATTCGTCACGAAATCAATGCGCGGCGAGTGGGCGTGCAGGACGATGTCCTGCGTGATGGTGCTGCGCTCCGTCTTGCGCACCATGCGCACGACGGCCCGAACCGGCCCCTCCTCGACCACGTCGACCGATTCCGGCGCGGCCGGCTCCCACATGATCTCGTCAAAATTGTGGTCGATGTCCCAAGCGTCATTCCGGCCGGGGCGATCATCGAACAACTGGAGCACGTTGGCCGCCTCTCCCTTCGGAAGCACCTCGCGTCGGTTGACTTTGTCGTAAACGCTGCTCAACCGGCCCTTCTTGTCGAACCGGACGCGGACATAGTCGTTCTCCATGCCGGACGCCTTGGCTTTGAGCCCCCCCTCCGGAGACGCTTCAACGGTGCCTGGCAGGATGCGGTAAACCGCGTAGCCTAGCGGGGGCAAGTCGTTCGCAAGAAACACGAGTTCATCACGGCCGATCCTCTGGCATGGCACTGGATTGCCTTGGGCGTCGAGCACGTGGAAAGCGCCCTTCGGGAGAGATGCCTGGGCGCGAACCACATCGCAGCGCTCCCACGAGAGCGTATTGAAAACAACGATGGACACACCCTCGCCGCCTGCGTCGATCCGGCCGCTCAGCCGCTCCAGGGCGGCGCGCATCGCGGTATTGGCCATCTCCTTGGCTTCGGCGTAATCGATGTCGGCTTGTGCGTAGACCTCGGTGATGGATGAACCGGGCAGGATGTCGTGGAATTGGTTCGTCAAGACGATCTTCCACGCTTCCTCCAGGTTCTTCTGATCATATTTGCCGCCGTCGAGCAAGGCGAGGCTGTTGAAGAACTCGGCATCGCGGAGGAGGAGCTCGCATTTCCGATTATTGCGCTTCGTCCGAGCCTGGGTCGTTTGGCATCCACGGTGCAGCTCGAGATACAACTCGTCATTCCAGCGGGGCAGGGCGCCGAAGTCGCACTGCGCGGCCATCCGATCAATCGAGTCCTGCATGCGCCCGAACGAGCACTGCGGCACGCCGACGATGTTTCCGAGGCGTTTGCCGCGCTCGATTATCTTCATCGTCGGCCCGCCGCCGCCGTCCCCGTGGCCGGCCGGGTAGGGGCACTCGTCGATCAGATCCTTCTGCTTGAAGTTGTCCCATTGTTCGACGGCCTGCTGGATCCGCATCAAGCCGTTGTAATTGTGGTAAGGGTGCATGGCCAGAATGCGGGTGCCGTCCGTGCCTTCCCACTGCCACACGGAGTGCGCAGGGCGGTTGAACTGGCTCCAGGTGAGTTTGGTAGTGACGAACGTGTCCACTTGCGCCTTCTTGAGAATCTGGGGCAGCGACCACGAATCACCGAAGGTGTCGGGCAGCCAAGCCGTCCGGCTGTGCACGCCGAACTCTTTTCGCCAGAACCGGTTTCCGAAGAGCAGCTGCCGCACGAATGCCTCACCGGACGGGACATTACAGTCGCACTCCACCCACATCGCGCCGAGCGGCTCCCACTGGCCTGACTTGACGTGGCGCTTGACACGCCGGAACTGCTCGGGATACTCCTTCTTCATCCACTCGAACTGCACCGGCTGACTGGCCATGAACACGAACTCCGGATAGCGATCCAGGAGCGTGAGGGCCGTCGAGAAGGTGCGGCCGCACTTCCGGCGCGTCTCGCGCAGCGGCCATAGCCACGCCGTGTCGATATGTGATTGGCCGGTAACCGTCAGTCGGCCCGCGCCCGGCGGCGCCTCAAAATCCTTCAGGCCTGCTTGGAGCAGTTGCCGGGCCTTCTGGAGAGAAGTCCAATAGGCAGGTTCGTTCTTGTGCTGGAGATCAACCGACTTCATTGCCCGGTTCAGCAGATCCTGGAGACGAGGGTAGGCGGTGTCGGTGGTGGGAAGGACTTCCAGCACGTCCATGATCACGCTGCAATCCCACCAGAAATCCCATGCCGTGGGATGCATTACGACGAGGTCGGCGTGCTCGAAGTAGTGGTACTCGTCGAAGCGTACGCTGGGAACGGACTCGAGGACGATCTCGAACGTCTCGCCTCCCCGGGCCTTCTCCGTCAGATAGAGTTCATCCCGGTTGCGATCTAAACCTTGAACGGGCTTGCCGTCGATATACGCGAGGGATTCACCGCATGGCCGGACAAGCGCCACAACGCGGTGTCCTTTCATGGAGGCGGGCACGCGTACTTTCATCCGGAACCATGTCGTTTGATCGAAGCCGCCCCAGCGATCGTGTACCTTGAAGGGCTTCCAGCCCGACTTGGGCGCGCGTTCGGGCCCTTTGCCAGGCCCCGTTACGCATGCTTCGATGCCGCCGATGGGTTGGCGTGCGCTGTAAATGGTTTCCTCAATCTCCTTCAACCGTGCCTGCAACTGATATCCCAGAATAGTGCGTTCTGCCTCGAAACCTGCCATGAGTTCTACCTCTTTCCGCCCTTCTTGGGGCGGGGATGAGCCGTCAGTTGCCCAAACGGCCCGCGCTTTCTACAACAAAAGCGGAGGATCGCGGTCTCAATGTGGCCGGGATCCCCCGCAAAACCATCAGCAACGTGAACAACGGATCACTGGCGGACGGCCGCCTCTTTTTCAACAACAAGGTTTTCGCCGTCCCACGTGCCCGTCTTGATCTGATCCAAAACGGTGAAGGTGAGAGCCTTCGTTCCGACGTCACCATCCTCGATTGCATACGTGCCCGCGACGCCGTCCGGCGCCATGTCCCTTAGCTCGCCGCCTTGGATGTGGAAGGACGTAGCATCCTTGAAGGTGACCTCATAATCACCCCACTGCCAAGATGTGCCCGCGAGGCTGGCCGTGTCCTGCGATTCTGGCTGGGCCTGGACACTCTCGACGGCCTGAGCTTGGGGGGCAGGCGTCTCCGGCGGTGCGGCGGTGCTGGATGATTTCGAGCACGCCGATAGCGCCAAGAGCACCATGCATCCTATCGTGATAAGCCAGTGCCTTGTCATGAATCCCTCCCTGAATCGATCTCGAAAATGCTGTTTCCTCACGCAAACGGGCGGGATTCTACCACGCCCCTGAGACAATTCCAACGTTTTGACAACCCAATCTTCCCGGACACTTGACGGTATCGGCTCAGAACATCCCGTAGGGGTCCAGGTCGATCTTGAGTTGGACCCGCGCCGCCTGAGGGAGCTTGCCGAAGACTTCCCTTGTGCGGCGGGCGAGCGTGTTCAAGCGCGAGGCGCTTTTCGACAGAATGGCCAGATTCCAGCGGTATTTCCGCTTGACGCGCTGCACCGTGGCGGGCGCGGGCCCCAGGAGTTCCACCCCGCGGAAATCCAGAGCGTCACGCTGCTCCCTGACGACGTGATGGAGGGCCGCGGCCGCCCGCTCGGCTAGGAGCGGATCCTCAGCCTCTACGGCGAGATTTGCCATCCGGCGGAAGGGAGGATATCCCGCGGCCTGCCGTTCGGTGATCTCGTGGCCATAAAAGGCCCCAAAGTCGTGTCGGGCAGCAGCGCGCACGGCGTAATGATTGGGATGGTAGGTTTGAACAATGACCTCGCCGTCGCGTTCGCCCCGTCCCGCGCGGCCGCCTACCTGCGTAAGCAACTGGAAGGTGTTCTCGGCGGCGCGAAAGTCGGGGACGCGAAGTCCTGTGTCTGCATTAATCACCCCGACGAGAGTTACGCCGGGATAATCGTGGCCCTTGGCGATCATCTGCGTGCCGATAAGGATGTCAATCTCTCCGGCGGCGAGGCGGCCGAGAATCTTGGCGTGGCCGCCCTTGCCTGCCGTTGTATCGGCGTCCATGCGTTCGATACGCGCCGCGGGAAACGTGCGTGCCAGAATGTCCTCGACTTTCTGCGTGCCTGTTCCGAGGAAGAGCAGCGGATTGAAGTAACATGAGTCGCACACCTGCGGCACCTCCCGGCGGCCGTTGCAGTAATGGCAACTGAGAAACGCGCCTTTGGCGTGATACGTCATCGTCACCTGACAATCCTTGCACATGGCGACCCAGCCGCATTGCGGGCAGAGCACAAACGGCGAGAAGCCACGGCGGTTGAGCAGCAGCAGCACCTGCTCGCCGGCATCGACGCGCTTCTTGACGGCGTGCTCGAGCGCGCGCGAAAGGAGGAGTTGCCCGCTGACCTCCCTGGCCTCCTCGCGCATGTCTACGAGACGCACTTTGGGCAAGCGGGCATTTGTGGCCCGCCGCTTCAGCTCAAGGCGCGCCGACTTGCCGCGCTCGCTGTTGTGATACGACTCGACGGAAGGCGTCGCCGAGCCAAGCACGCACACCGCGTTGCTCATCTTCGCGCGCATGATGGCTACATCGCGCGCGTGGTATCGCGGCACGTCCGCCTGTTTGTAGGAGGTGTCGTGCTCCTCATCCACCACGATGATGCCAAGGTCGGCCAACGGGGCGAAAACGGCCGAGCGCGCCCCCACGACGATCCGCACCTGTCCTTCCTGTGTGCGCCGCCACTCATCGTAGCGTTCGCCCGCGGCAAGGGCGCTGTGCAAGACTGCGATCCGCTCATGAAACCGCGCCTTGAAACGCCCCACCGTCTGCGGCGTGAGCGAGATCTCCGGCACAAGTATGATGGCGGCGCGGCCCAGGCTGAGGGCGTGTTCGATAGCCTGGAGATATACCTCGGTTTTTCCTGAGCCCGTGATGCCTTGCACGAGGATCGTCTGAAATTCACCCGACGCCATCGGGCTCACGATCGCCTCGTAGGCGGCGCTCTGCTCGTCATTGAGCTGGAGCTTGGTGCGTGCGTTGGCGTCGGCCTCGAAATCGGGCGTCCGATAGATGTCGCGTTCGACACGCGCTACGAGGCCCCTATTCTCGAGGGCGCGGATGATGCCGGAGTTGGCCTGGTGTTTCTCATACAGGGCAGAGGCAAGGCGTTCCGGCTCACCGTGGAGCAAGTCGAGGTACACGGCCGCCTGCTTCGGCGCGCGCCGCTGTAGGGCGGCCAATCCTGATGCATCGGGCACGCTGGATTCCACAAGCTGCACATAGGTTTCCGTCTGTATAGAGGCGCCGGGTGACGCGCCAATGACGGGCTCGGCCAACAAGATGCCCCGTGAGGTGAGCGACTGGAGGGTGGAACTCAATGCGCCCCGGCCAACGGCCCGCGCCAACGCGGCCTCCGTCATCGGGCCGCGGTGGTAAAGTGCTGCGATGACTCGACGCTGCCTATCCGTGAATCGCCCTGCGGTGATCTGATCTTGGAGCAATGTGTAGCGCATCTTGCTGCGGATGTGCAGTCCCGCCGGCACCGCGCAATGCAGTGCCTCGCCCCAGGAGCAGCAATAATAGTCGGCCAACCATCGGCATAAGTCGAGCATATCTTCCGAGAAGACGGGCCGGCTATCGGGCAGGTCGATCAGGCTGCGGATGCGCGGGAAGGTCGAGGAGGCGTGTACGGCGACGACGTATCCCGTCTCCACCCGCTTCTGCACCGGAACCACGGCGCGCATTCCGGGTGCGACACGTTCGGAGAGACTTTCGGGGACTCGGTACGTAAACGCCTGGTCGATGGGAAGAGGCAGTACAACGTCCGCAAAACTGCGGCCTGGCATGCTTCTATTCTCGCAGTTCGACGTCCCAGTAGGCGGTGTCGACGAAGCGCTGCCAACTGATGATCTGGTTGCTGGGTATACGCGCCCCAAGCCGCGGGAGCCAGTTCGGCTTCACCGGCTCCTTGATAAGGGGCATACCTGCCTCTGCTGGCGTTCGGTTGGCCTTTCTGACGTTGCACCCTACGCAGGCCAACACGAGATTAGTCCACGTGTCGCCGCCTCCGCGGGACTGGGGGACGACGTGGTCGATGGTCAACTCCGACTTCGGTAGGCGTCTCCCGCAGTACTGGCATCGGTTGTTGTCCCGCTCGAAAATATTGCGCCGGGAGAAGCGGACCTCATGCCGGACAAATCCGTTGAAAACCTTTAGCACGATGACCTCGGGCACCCGGATGCGGAAGCTCGGAGTGTGGACGAAGCGGCCGCGGTCGTTCGCCTGCGACAGTTCGCACCAATCCTCGAAGTCGTAGAGGGAGTAGTCCGTGGGATGGACGGCGCGGGCCAAGTCCTGATAGAGCAGGGCGAGGGCTCGGCGTACGGTGGAGATGTGAATCGCCACCCATGACTTGTTCAGTACAAGTACGCTGCCCTCAAGCATTTCGCGCCTCTCATTTCTTCGTGCCGCCAGGGCCAGGGACAACCGCAGTATAAAAACGCCCTCTGGTTCTGTCAAATACGACTACTGGAGCGGCGGTTCGGCTTCGTGCGAAGCGACGGCCCCCGGCGCTAGTCTCTGGTGACCTGTTCAGTGGGTAGGACGCAGCGAAATCCGACGAGGTTCGACTCGGTCTCGCAGAAGAGTCCGCGTCGGTGGGCGCATCGAAGATCGTCGGCCGGCGAGTGCCACGACCCACCGCGAACGGTGCGGCGCGGGGAATTCGAATCGGCCGGCGCCCCCTTTTTTGTCGTGTCGTAGGGGACGAACGGATCGAGCGTCCATTCGTATACGTTACCGGCGAGGTCGAGGATGCCTTCGGGTGTGGCGCCGCTCTCGTGCATGGTGACAATAGAGGGCATGTTTAAGAAATCACCGAAGTTGCAGAGCGTGTTATCCGGCTCCAGGGTTCCCCATGGATAGAGACGGTTTTCCTTCCCTCGCGCGGCGAATTCCCACTGCGCCTCGGTTGGCAAGCGTTTTCCTGCCCACGCGGCATACGCGTTGGCGTCGGCCCAGGTTACTCCCACCACGGGTTGCGTAGGGCCATTGTATTGCGGATTGCGCCAGAACTTGGGTTGGCGGTGCCCCGTCGCCCGGAGAAACTCCCCATATTGCTCAACCGTCACTGGGTGGATGTCCATACAAAACGGACGGACATGGGCCTCGAATTCGGGAGCCTCCTCCCGCACCTCCCCGTTGCCCATGAGAAAGCTTCCCCCTTGGAAGAGGACCATGTCCTTCGTAGAGACCTCCTGGGAACGGCCGGCAGTGTTGTTGGGCACGGAGACCTGGCGGTAGGACTCGTGGAATCCCTGTAGAAGGGCACGGCGGAATTCCCCTGCCGATTGCCAGCGGCGTTCCTTCTCAGGTTGTAGCGCTTTTTCGAGTACGGCAAGGAGGGAAGGCGAAAGGTCATCGCGCACGGCTGCAACGTCGACGGGGTCGTCGAAGGGCGTTCGCAGCGTCATGAGTTCTCTAAAGAGGAGGCCGACGGCGTACATGTCTGCTCGGGAATCAACGTTCCTATGCATCGCCTGTTCGGGGGCCGCGTAGGCCAGGGTGCCGACCACGCGGCCCTTCTTGCGCAAATGCGCCGGGGGTTCCGTTTCCGCCTCATCAATGACCTTGGCAAGGCCGAAATCGAGCACCTTGACGTGTTCTCCGGGGAGGATCATGACGTTCTCCGGCTTGATATCCCGGTGAACCACCGTTCGATGGGCATAGTCCAAGGCGTTGAGTACTTGGGAGAGGATTTCGATGGCGAAACGAATCTCGATGTGCTTTCTGTCGTGACGCTGGCGTTGCAGTAGACGGCGAAGTGATTGGCCTCTCAAGAACTCCATCGACAGGTACAAAATACCTTCGTTCGTGAAGCTCACGTCATGGACTGCTACGATGCTTTCGTGCCGGAGCCGTCGGGCCACCTGTGCTTCCTGGATGAACAGGTGTTGGCCTTTCTGTGTCATCAGGAGGCGGGGGCGCATGAATTTGAGCGCGACGTTTTCCCCCACGAGGCTGTCGTGGGCCTTGTAGACAACACCCATTCCGCCCGCGCCAATCCGCTCCGCGATGACGTAGCGATCCGAGATGCGCTCCCCCTCGGAGAAAGTTAAATCTTTATCTTGAAAGGGCTTAGAGAAGGCGGGTATGACGATCTTCTTGCCGCACCCGAAACAAATACCTGACCTCCCTTGTACCGTAGACGGTACAAGAAACCGGATACCGCAGCTTGGACAGGTGACTTGTATCATTCCTTGTTGTTTGATGGTAGCATGCGATGTTGAGCTCGCGCAAAGGATCTGCATGCCCTTTGCTTGACAGGCCCCGGACCCGTAATATATCGTTGCCGGACAGTGATAGGGCTCCTATCCTCTGTATTTATCGGGGTTTGCGAATGGCCCGCGGCTCCTTGAGCACAGACAGGCGAAAAAGGCACCGAACATGAAGATGAAGTTACTCTCTGGTGGTTTTCGCAAAGGCTCCGTACACGGCGTAGCGCCCTCTGTGATGCTCCTGGCCGTGACGGCCACGTTGTTGAACGTGGTGCCGACTCCGGCGTTCGGGGCGTCGACCTCCCTCAAACAGAGCACCGAAGTCACCTTGACGTTGGGTGCGTCCGCCGGCCATGTGGACGATGTGGTCGACGTCGACGTTAGCGTCGCGTCGGAGTCGGAGGGACCGGCCCTCGTTGTCTTTCGCGTATCCTATGACGAGACAGCGCTGGAATACGTTGATGTCAATGAAGGGGCTGCGGCGACCGCCGCTGAGAAGATCGTCACCGGCAATCTGCGGAGTGACGGGGATCTGGGGATCGCCGTGTGGGGCTTGAACTTCAATGCTATTCCCGATGGCGTCTTGATGACCCTCTCCTTCCGGATTCTTGCCGGCACCGAGGGGGAGTATCTGAGTTTGACGGGCTCGAAAGCTTCGGCGGCCTCGGCTGAAGATACACCGCAGCGGCTCGAAATTGCCGTGGTTCCCGGGCAGATCCGGATCGGCGATCCGTGCGTTGCCCCGGATGCGCCCACCAATATTGATGCCTCCGACGGGACGTACGATGAGTACATCCGAGTGCAATGGGACGCGGTTTCTGGTGCCCGCCGAGTACCGCGTCTATCGCGGCCTCAGCAGCGATATCAACGCCGCCGCTCCGTTGACGGATTGGCTGACGGCGACGTCTTACGACGATACGTCGGCAGCCCCGGCGACCGATGGTGGAGGCTCCGGCTGTCAAGGGGCTCAGTCCTCTTACATCTACTATTACTACTGGGTCAAGGCCGCGAGCGAGGATGGCTGTCAAAGCGCGTTCAGCGCTTCGGACAGGGGGCATCGCGGCGCCGGCAAAGCTCTTGCCGTGGCCTCGCTAGGCCCCCTGCCCGGACGGGGGCTATCCGCCGATGCTGCCGTGAGTGCTGTGCTTGTAGCCATGCTTTTTGTGGCAGGTAGATCGCAGGTCCGCAGGAAAGGTGTGCGGTCAGCCCTTCATCCACGCACGTGATCCGTCCCGGTCGACGCGTGTCGTGGCAAGGCGGGAGGGGGCGTTCGCGGGTCTTCAACGGTCAAGAGGTAAGATGCCATGCGTCCAGTCTTGGTAAACATCCTCGGACTGGAACTGCATCCCTATCCCGTGATGCTGGCGCTGGCCTTCATCAGCTGCACTCTGCTGGCCTGCAGGAAGTCGTGGGTGAGAGGAGAGGGCTTCGTGCTCACGCCCCACGCCGGGCTCTGGGCCTACCTTGGGGCGCTAATAGGCGCGAAGACCTTCTGGATTCTCCAATACAGCGAGGCACGCTATCTTTGGCGGATTGTCTTCATTTGGGAAGGCGGGTTGGTCTACTACGGTGGCTTGATAGGCGGCCTGCTGGCCTTGACCATCCACCTGTTGCTGCGCAGGATTCCGCTCATCAAAGCGGGCGATATCGCCGCGCCGTACCTTGCACTTGGGCAGGCCATCACTCGGATCGGTTGCTTTCTGAACGGGTGCTGCTATGGCACGCCCACCGATGTACCGTGGGCCGTTCGTTTCCCTCCCGGCGCCTGGGTCTACCGTGCCCAGCTCAGAGAGGGACTCATCGAGCCCTCCACCGCCACCACCTTGCCCGTTCATCCCACGCAACTCTACATGCATCTCGGCCTTCTAGGTATCTTCTTGCTGCTGAAACGCTGTCTCGATAGAAAGCCTTTCGATGGGGCCGTCGTGTTGCTCTACATGTTCGCCTACGGAGTTCTCCGCTTCGTGGCCGAGTTTTTCAGGGGTGATAGCGCCCGTTCCATACTAGGTATGACAGTGTCGCAGGCCATCAGCCTCGCACTCGTTGTTCTTGCCTTAGTAGGTTTCGCGACGGTTGCCCGACGCGGGACGTGCCTTGTGCGTGACGGAAAGGGCGGAAATGACTTGCGGGATAAACCGGGTATGCCCAATGAACGGCGCTAGATCTTCTTGTCAAGCTATGGGCATCCCGTTCGCTACGGGCCTAAACACCGAGCGGGCAATGGGTTCTTTGTGCTGGTCAAACTGTGAAAAAGGGTTGACACACTCCAAGAAGTCATTTATAATGCATCACTACGGTACAAAAAGGGTGCAATGTGCACCCGCGGGGAACGACCCGCTTTCAGCGCTGGTGATCTGCGATGGAAAACGTCTTCGTTTCTTGGGGACAGTAATGTAAGGAGAAACGCAATATGGGGAGCAGGAAGAAACTCATCCTTGCCTCGCTTGTAAGTGTCATGATGATACTTGCGTGTGCGATGGTTCTCGTGCCGGTACACAACCAGGTGGGCGCCGCCACCAATGGCCGGGTAAGCATGGCGGACCTGCTCAACTTAATTGTCGGCAGGAAGGCGCTGGACACCCTTGAGATCGCCACGCCCGAAGACGGGTCGGTCATCAAGGTGCGTATTCCCGACTCGACAGCCGCCGAGGCCCCGGCCGCATTGCGCGCGGTAAGCCTCAGCGCCACAGCGACAGATTCGCTCACGGGCGATGACGTCGCGGGAACGGTTTATTACTTCGACTATGACGAGAGTCTTGTCGGCCCGGACCAGTACACCGAACTTGGCTCATCGAGCACGGCCCCTTATTCGCTTGGCTTCATCGATGCGTGGGTTGCAAGCGTCGCTCAGCCGACGGAGACATGGTACGACGCCGTTGGCGTGGCCCATACCGTTTATGCCTACGCGTCGGCCAGCAAGGTTTACCCCGACGACGCCTTCGACGACGTAACCTTCACGCTCCAGGAGTTCTCCCCCGAGGACGCCAATGGCGACGGCATTCCGGACAATCCATTCGATGATCTCCTAACCGGTGAGCAGTTTGTCGATTCGCCGGCTGACGGCGTCGTCGTCGCTACTACCAAGCTGGATTGCACTGATCCGGATCAAGAAACGACGATTACCATTCAAGACCCCGATGACTCGACCCGTGTTGTTACCGTCACGGTGCCGAGCTGCTCGGACCTTTTCGGCGACACGTTGCCCTCGGATATCGTCGTCATCGTGAAGGTGGCGGATGACCTCGAAGGGTTGCTTGGCGCATCCGAGGCCGCCGAGGTCTCCGAGACCATCGGCGTCATCGTTCAGAACGGCAAGTACATCCTTATCGGCATCATCTACGCCACGCCGAGCAAGGCCCCGCTTGCCGTCAGCGAATTCGACGAAGTGCATTCGCTCCCTGTCCCGACCGACCTCATCATCACGGGGCTGGACACGGGCGAAGGCGAGAACTCGAATGTCTTCTCCTATC
Source organism: Candidatus Hydrogenedentota bacterium (assembly GCA_963674865.2). Taxonomy (GTDB): domain Bacteria; phylum Hydrogenedentota; class Hydrogenedentia; order Hydrogenedentales; family SLHB01. The sequence continues at coordinate 30,277 of CAXXYE010000006.1, read as the reverse complement.
CGACGGAGTTCCTTGACGGCTTGGCGGTCAATGTTGACTCCGGTGATGACTGGACGATGCAGAACACGACTCACCCGGCGGATGGTACGGTTGCCGCGGAACTCGCGGACCTCTCTATCTTCGCGCCGATCAAGTCGGCCATCGCTATCTACGCGGTCGTTCCGGACTTCGCTGCCGTCGAAACCGAACGCGGCGTTGAGGTCCAAGGTAACTTCCCCGTCGGCACAGCCCTCAACATGGCTGAGGCTGCCGCGGCCTACCAGGTGTTCTTCGGCACGCGCCAGGCTTCATTCCAGGACCGCGCCGATGCCGTTACCACAACGGCCATGCAAGTGACGACGCCTGCGGTCCCGTCCGGTGAGGATGGCCTAGTCGACGTTCGCGTCGTTGACCTTAACTTGGCCAGCAACTATGACCTTGCTGCGGACGCGTTCACCTTTGCCCAAGTCCGCGTCAGCCCGTCTCCCATCATCATGACCTATGGCAGCACCAGGCAGCTCGCCGCTACGACCACCGAGGGTCTTGACGCTTCCTACACGTGGGCCTCCGGCTCCCCGTTGGTGGCAAGCGTAAGCGCCACCGGCCTCGTTACGGCGGGTAGTGCTGACGGCACGGCGGTCATCACCGCAACCGGCGATACCACTGGCATCGTTGGCCAGGCCTTCGTACAGGTTGCCTCGAGCGTTGACGATATCACCGTCAGTGTCACTCCCGATGTCCTGGTGTTGACCACCGGTGTGACGGCGGAGTTGTTGGCCTCCTCCACGGCGGCCTACTTTGACACATCCTTCACATGGGCGACCGATGAGGCCCTGATCGCGCCCGTCACTTCGACCGGCGCCGCCACTGCTGATGTGACCGGCGGCAATGTAGGCCAGGCAACCGTCACGGCGACGGGCGTTGGCAGTCTCCAGTACGGCCGTTGCGTCGTAACCGTGGTGAACGACCCCTTGGGTGGTGACCAGGTTACGGTGACGCCTTCGTCGGCGACGCTTGTGGTTGGCAACACGCTGCAGCTCTCCGCTGCGTCGTCCTTGTACTACACGACGCCGGCCTTCATCTGGCGCTCCTCGGACACTGGAGTGGCCACAGTGAGCAGCAACGGCCTTGTAACGGCCACGGGTGCAGGCGCCGCCCAGATTTCGGCCCTTAACCCGCTTACCGGCGCGCAAGGCTTCTCGGCCATGACGGTCGTCACCTCGACGACGGACGTTGTGACCATCGACCCGGATTCGGCTACGGTAGTTGTCGGCAATACGTTGCCTCTGGTAGCCACGTCCAGCCTATACGGGACCACGCCTGACTTTGTCTGGGCTTCTTCTGACACGGGCGTTGCCACCGTCACGCAAGACGGCCTCGTGACTGCCGTGGCCGAAGGTGCGGCCCAGATCACGGCGCTGAATCCGGACACGGGTGCGCAGGGCGCCTCCGCCATTACTGTGGTGACTTCACCGCTTGGCGGCGACACCGTGACGCTCACGCCGTCCGCGGCGTCCGTGGTGCTTGACAACACCCTCCAGCTTGCGGCCGCTTCGTCCGTCTACTACAAGCAGGCTCCGGACTTTGTCTGGTGGTCTTCAGATACCGCTACGGTGAGTGTAGACCAGACGGGTCTCGTGACAGGTGAAGCCTTGGGTGCGGCCCAGATTACCGCTCTCAATCCGCTCACCGGTGCGACGGGCAATGCGACCATCACCGTCGTACGTGCTACCGTAACCGTGTCGCCTTCGACCGCGACTGTCCGGGTCAACAGGACCGTGCAGTTGACGGCCACCTCAGACGATGCGCTAGACACCGCGTTCACTTGGGCCAGCAGCGACACCACGGTAGCTACCGTCAGCGCGACTGGCCTCGTTACCGGTGAGTCCGTAGGTACGGTGACGATTACCGCCACCGGCGCCAACAGCGGCGAGCAGGATACGGCAACGATCACCGTCCAGAGGGCCATTGGCGGCGCTGGCGGCATCCTGGCCCTTCTGCTCGGCCTCCTGGCGGCGGGTCTCGGCCTGGCCGCGGGTGGTGACGGCGACGGCGGCGGCGGCCCTTGCTTCATCGCCACGGCGGCGTATGGTACGCCCATGGCGGACGACATCGACCTCCTGCGCGCCGTGCGTGACACGTACCTGCTCGACAATGCCCTAGGTACGGCCTTCGTGGATACGTACTATCGCCTGAGCCCGGCTATCGCCGACATCGTGGCGAAGAGCCCGGTTCTTGCGGCGGCTGTCCGGCTTGCCCTGGTGCCCGTTATCCTCGCGGCGAAACTGGCCATGTCGATGCCGACCCTGGCGCTGTCCATGGTCCTCGGCTTCGGCGCGCTGGTTGCGGTGAGGCGGCGGCGCAAAGCATAGCCTGACCGACTTACGTTAGTCGTTACTCCGGCGGGAGCCTAAGGCTCCCGCCGGAGTTTTCTGTTCAGACGTGCTGCGATTGAGTCCTCGCGAAGGACGGCACGAGCGGCCTGGCCCCTTGCGTTGACCCGTGGTGCGCCAAACGCTACAATCGACGTGGACGGGACAGGCTGCCTGCGTTTTACGGGTGCTGTTGCGCCTAGATGCATTGGCCTATCCACTTCTCCCGCCGCTATACCCTTAGATTCGTTCGCTTGTGAACAGAGGAAGGGCCAATATGACAGCTCGAATCGGCGCGCTGATAGCGCACTTGTTCATCCCGGCGATGTGGTTCTTGGTTGTACTCCACGTTTTCCTCGGCGCTCTTGGCATATTCGGCCCCGCGGGGTTCCGCGGGCTCATCCGGCGCTTCACAAAGAGCAAGAACGTGCGCCTGTTCAGCCTGGTGCTCATGCTATTCGGGACCATCATGTTCGTGCGCGCGGGCAGCACCAAGATGGTCTTTCTTGCGAAGGCCCTGGGGGCCTCCTCCTTCGTGGCGGGGGGCGTTGGACTCATCATACCGGTTCTCGGCGTCATGATCGCCGAGTGGTTTGTCGACCGGGCGAACATCTGGTTTCGAGTCTTGGGCATCCTTGCCATTGGCATGGCGTATCTCTTCTTCCTCGCCGCGGCTCCCGCCCCCGTTGACGAGTCTGGCGCGCCCACCGAAGAACTGCATGAAGCCGTTGAGGCGATGGAAGACGCTGCATCCCCTGAACGGTCAGTTCCCCTGCTGAAACCTCGCCCGCCGATATCTATTTACCCACCTACGCAAACTGCGCCGCGCCCTTAAAGGCGCAATGTGTAGGGATTCCCTCCCGTTGACAACCGCAATATATTGTGGTATCGTGGGTTTTGCTGGCAAGGAGTGCCTCTGTGGCCGTCAAGAAAGGGGTATTTAGTTGACACCGGACGATGTCGTCTTCCTTGGCAAGAATGCCATGCTGGTGACGCTTCTCGCAGCGTCACCGATGCTCATTGCCGGCATGGTTATTGGGCTCACGATCAGCGTGTTTCAGAGCGTGACGCAGATTCAGGAGATTACCCTGACTTTTGTGCCCAAGATCATCACGGTCATGATCGCCTTTGTTCTATTTCTCCCGTGGATGCTTTCCGTTGTACTGGGCTTCGTTCAGCCCCTACTCGGCGGCTTGGATGCGATTGTGAAATAGCCCATGGTGTTGTTTGAGATAGAGGTCTTCAAAGTCTTCGTGCTGGTGCTCCTCCGGTGCAGTGGCCTCGTTGTCGCCGCGCCCGTTTTAGGCTCACGCAACTTCCCTTCCCGTGCCAAGATAACCCTTGCCGCCCTGTTGGCCGTGCTGGTGACTCCAAGCGTGGCCACCACGTCTGGACTGCCCGATGCCCCGATGGCGTTTTTCCCATTGGCTGCGGGAGAAATCTTAATAGGCCTGATGATCGGCTTCGTCATGACACTCGTGTTCGCGGCAATCCAGGTTGCCGGGCAGATCATGGACATGCAAACCGGCTTTGGCATGATGAACGTCTTCAATCCGGCTCTTGAAACGCAATTCCCCATCTTCGGCTTCTACTTCTTCATTGTGGCAGTCCTATACCTTCTCGTTCTGAACGGGCACCACCAGATGATCCGTGCGCTTGTCGCTACGTTTAGGCGCATCCCCCTCGGTGGATTTGTCGCCCGGCCCGCCATGCTCTGGGAAGTGGCGACCTGGGGCCGGGCCATGTTCATAGACGGCCTCATGATTGCCGCCCCCGTGGTAGGTGCCATGTTCCTCGCTTATGCGACCATGGGAATACTCGGCCGCCTTGTGCCCCAAATCCACCTCTTTGTTGTCGGATTCCCGGTCACCATTGCCGTGGGACTTTTCGTAGTAGCCCTCGTGACGGGTGTCTACCTGAGCATTCTTGATGGGATGTTTGGCAGGATGTTTCGCAATGTCGCGACGTTGGTCAATGGGATGAGTTAGGGAGAGCCATGCCTGAAGATCCGGGCGGAGAGAAAACCCTACCGCCGTCCCCCAGGAAGCGCCAGAAGGCGCGCGATGAGGGAAATGTCGCCAAGAGCCAGGACCTGAACGCAGCCTGGATGCTCTTGGTCGGGCTCCTGGCGATTCACGTTGCCGGCCCGAGCACCATGCGCGTGCTCACTGAGGGTATGCAGCGGTTCTTCGGCGATATGGAAGCACTCCTCGTCGAACCGCACACGGCGCAGTCCCTTGCGGTTGAAGCCCTGACCTACGCGGGCCGGGCGGCGATACCGTTTATGCTAGTGATGCTCTGCGCGGGACTGGTCGTCAATGTGGCCCAGGTCGGGATCCTGTTCTCCGTACAGGCAGTGCGCCCTAGGTTCGGGAAGCTGAACCCCATCACCGGCTTCAAGAAATTTACGTCCGTTCGCTCCCTGGTCGAGTTGACGAAATCCGTGCTGAAACTCGCCATTGTGGGCTACCTTGTTTGGGCGGTGTTCCGCTATCGGTGGAAGACCCTGCTCCAATTTATGTTCCTGAGTCCCGTCGACCTAACCGCCGCCGTCGGAGCGCTGCTGGTGTCAGTATGGTGGCGCATCATACTGGCGATCATCATTCTTGGGATCCTGGACTACGCCTTCCAGCGTTGGCAGCACACCCGCGAACTCATGATGACGGTTCAGGAGGCTAAGGAAGAGGCCAAGGAGTTTGAGGGCGATCCGCGGATCAAGCGCCGCATCCGACAGATCCAGCGCCAAATGGCCATGCAGCGGATGATGGCGGACGTGCCTACCGCCGACGTTATCATTACCAACCCCGTGACCTATGCCGTGGCGTTGCGCTATGACGCGGCGGAGATGGCCGCCCCCGTGGTGGTGGCAAAGGGCGCCAGGCTCGTGGCCAAGCGCATTCGAGAGATGGCCGTTGAGCACAGTGTCCCCATCGTTGAGAAACCGGAGTTGGCGCGCATGCTTTTCCGAACCGTTGAAGTGGGCCAGTCTGTGCCGGAAGACCTTTTCCGGGCGGTCGCGGAAGTGCTGGCCTTCGTATATCGCATTGATCGTCGGGAAGAGAAGATCCGAGAGCGGGGCGGCATGACAAACGCCGTGCCGCAGGCAACCTAAGGACTGAGTCGGGAGCGCAGGATTCGTGGCTATACCTGCAGAGCGGATGGAAGACCAGCGCTGGTCGCTGGCGCAGAACCAGGACATAATCCTGGGCGTCTGCGTCATGGCCATTCTGGTCGTCCTGATCATCCCCGTTCCTACGGCTGTGCTCGACCTGCTCCTAACGCTGAATATCTCGATATCGGTCGTGGTGCTGTTGGCAACGATCTATCTGCAGCGCCCCGCGGAGTTCGCCGTTTTCCCATCCCTACTGCTTATGCTCACCCTCTTCCGGCTGAGCCTCAACGTGGCCTCGACGAGGCTTATTCTGAGTCAAGCCGACGCGGGCCAAGTGATTGCGGCGTTCGGCACGTTCGTCACCCGAGGCAGCTATGTCGTTGGCTTTGTCATCTTCGCCATTCTCGTGGTTATTCAGTTCGTGGTTATCACGCGCGGCGCGACACGCATCTCCGAGGTGGCGGCCCGGTTCACCTTGGATGCCATGCCCGGCAAACAGATGGGTGTGGATGCCGACCTGAACGCCGGACTCATCACGGAGGAACAGGCCCGAGCGCGCCGCTCGCAAATCGAGCGCGAGGCGGACTTCTACGGGGCGATGGACGGCGCCACCAAGTTCGTTCGAGGCGACGCCATTGCCGGGATCATCATCACCCTTGTCAACATCATCGGCGGCCTGATCATCGGCGTTCTCATGCGCGACCTCTCGCTGTTGGACGCGCTGCGTGTCTACACGCAACTCACCATCGGCGACGGCCTCGTGTCCCAGGTTCCCGCCCTTGTTATTTCCACCGGCGCCGGCCTCATCGTTACGCGCACGGTTTCCGAAGAAAACCTCGGCGCAGACCTGACGGCGCAACTCACGCGGTATCCGCGCGCACTTGGCGTCGGCGCCGTCCTGCTGGCGGTGTTTGGACTAGTCCCGGGCATGCCGGCCCTACCATTTCTAGCGACGGGTGCGCTGTGCGGCCTGCTTGCCTACCTTGCCACGCAAGCCCTCGAGCGCCGCAAGGATCTCGACCGTGCCCGGGAGGAGGCAGCCCGGGAGGCCGAATTGGAGGCCCCGCAAGAACGCACGGAAGACCTGCTGACGATCGACCCAATCAAGATAGAGCTTGGCTATGGCCTTATCACGCTGGCCGACCCGAAGCAGGGAGGCGACCTGTTGACGCGGATCCAGGTCATCCGGCAACAAATGGCTACGCGAATGGGCTTCATTGTCCCAATCATCCGCATCGTGGACAATATGCGCCTGCGTCCGAATGAATACCGCGTCAAACTGCGCGAAGCCGAGATCGGCCGCTACGAACTGCTGCCGGATCAATTCCTGGCCATGAATCCCGGCCTCGTCGAGGAGGAGGTCGAGGGTATTCCTACGAGGGAGCCGGCGTTTGGGCTGGATGCCGTCTGGGTGACGAGGGAGCATCGCGAACGGGCCGAGCGCCTCGGATACACCATTGTCGAACCTTCGGCGGTTGTGGCAACTCACCTTACCGAGCTTGTGATGAACTACGCCTCCGATCTTCTTACCCGGCAAGATGTGCGTAACCTCGTGGACCACATCAAGGAATCCGCCCCGAGTGTGGTTGAGGAACTGCTGCCCAATGTATTGACCTTGGGTGAAGTGCAGAAGGTGCTTCAGAACCTCCTGCGGGAACGCGTGTCCATCCGAAATCTCGAGACTATCCTCGAAGTGCTCGCCGATTTCGGACCCCGCACCAAGGACACCGAGGTACTGACCGAGTATGTCCGCCAGGCATTAGCGCGCCAGATCTGCGCCGACTACACGGACGAGGAGGGGCGTCTCCATGTCGCAGTGTTGTCCCCTGAACTCGAACGCGAGATCCTCGACGCCATTCGCCAAGCCGGTACCGGTGAGTACGTGCCGATTGAACCGGCCCGCGCCGACGCCATTGCCCAAAATGCGGTATCGGCCGTGCAGCCGCTCGTGCTGGAAGGACAGGAACCTCTCGTCTTGACGTCGGCCCAGATACGGCGGTTTTTCAAACGGATCGTCGAGCGGTTGATGCCCAAAATCGTCGTACTCTCGTTCAACGAGATTGACCCCGCGGTGAAGTTAGAGAGCCAAGGACAAGTGAGCGTGTAACATGGCCCAAAAGTTTCACAAGTTCAAAGCGGCGACCCTCGACGAGGCCTATCGCGACATGCGGCAGTCCCTTGGCGAGGAAGCTGTCGTCGTCCGGACGGCTCAGGTGACAGAAGGTGGTGTCCTCGGCCTGTTCGGGAATCCCATGGTCGAGATCACTGCGTCGGTGCCCGAGCGAAGCGACGCGCCGGCCGCGCGGCCGCGTAGCGCCGTCGAGCGAAAGTACCTGACCAACGCCCAGCCCGAGGTCGGCTCCGATGAACGCGTTTCGGAGACGGTTGCTTACTTCAGGCAGCTTGTGAGCGAGGCGCAGGAGCGAATGGCCGCGAACGCCGGGCCGACGCCGTACCGTTCTGCGCCGCCGCCAGATCGGGAAGCCCGGCCAACGATTGTCCCCTTCCGCAAACCCCAACAGAGGCCTCAGGCGGATGATCAACTGCGCAATGAGATAGGCGAGGTGCGGGACATGCTGCGCGTGCTCGTCGCCGAGACGCCGGGGGCTGCTTTACCTGCGGAACTGGCTCCGTATTACCGCACCCTTGTTACGCGGGGCGTCTCCCGCAAGGCCGCGGCGGCCTTAGTCACTTCCGTTGTCAAAGGCGCTGATCCAGGCGTGATCCGCGATTCCCGGGTGTTTGAGGAGCGACTTGCGTTTGAAATACGCCGTCGTGTATCCGTGACGGGCGGCATTGGCTTGAACAACGGTATGTGTCGCGTGGTGGCCCTTGTCGGCCCCACCGGTGTTGGAAAGACCACAAACCTGGCGAAACTGGCCGCTATGTTCGCTGTGCGCGAACGCGCCCGCGTCGCCCTCGTTACGAGCGACACCTATCGGATCGCAGCCCCCGAACAGCTGCGGGTCTATGCCAAGATCATCGGCGTGCCCACGCGTGTGGTCGAGGACACCAAGCAGATGGCCGCTGCATTGCGGGAGTTCAGCGACTACGACCTTATCCTGATGGATACGGCGGGTGGCAGCCAGTTCAATCTGAAGCAGCTGGAGGAACTCCGTAGCCTCCTTCAGGTGGCGCAGCCGCAGGAAGTCATGTTGATGCTCAGCGCCAACACCCAGCTCGAGGAAATGCGGAGTACGGTGAAAAACTTTAAGATGCTCAATCCGACTTCGCTCTTTCTCTCAAAGCTGGACGAGACGCGGCGCTACGGCATCCTATTCAGCCTGGCCACGGAAGCCGGGCTCCCTCTCAGTTACTTGAGCACCGGGCAGAACGTGCCCGATGATATATCATTGGCGCATCCGGGTATGGTAGCGGATCTAGTGTTGAAAGGTGGGGACAGACGTGGCAGATCAAGCAGAAAACTTGCGTGAATTCGTCCGAAAGAGCCAAGAGCGCGCGCGCGTGCTCGCCGTTGTGAGCGGCAAGGGCGGCGTCGGCAAGACCAGCACGAGCGTCAACCTCGCCATCGCCCTTGCGGGCCAGGGCAAGAGAGTGATCCTCCTCGATGCCGACCTTGGGCTGGCGAATGTCGAGGTGCTGCTGGGATTGAACTCCCTCTACAACCTCCAGCACGTCATTGATGGGGAGAAGGGGATCATGCAGATCCTCGTTCAAGGGCCCGGTGGCATCCGCGTCGTGCCCGGTAGCAGCGGCATCGCCAAACTGGCCGACCTAGGCCCTAGTGCGCGGCAGAATGTGCTCAACGGCCTGAAGGAACTGCAAGAGCAGTCCGAGTTCATCATTATCGACACGATGGCCGGCATCGGACAGAACGCCGTGGCCTTCGCGGCCGCCGCGGACGAAGTCCTTCTCGTGACGACCCCCGAACCTTCCGCCATTGTCGACGCCTACGCTACCATCAAGACCATCAATAACATGCGCGAAGACGCGGTGTTCCGGCTTATTGTGAACATGGTCTTGAACAAGCAGCAGGCGGATGCGGTGGTGAACAAACTCAGCCGCGTGACGCAGCAGTTCCTCGGGCGGACCATCAGTTCCCTCGGCTATATCCCGCGGGACCCCCACGTGTCCCAGGGCGTCATGCAGACCTACCCCTTCTCATTGCGTTATCCGTCCGCCCCCGCGACGAGGCAGATAGACGAACTTGCCGATCGGCTCATCCAGCAGCGCGCTGCTGCGCGAAGCAGTGGCCCGGGATTCTTCCGGCGGTTTGCCGAGTCCCTCGGCCTCGCTTCCAGTGCTTGAGAGCGGATAGCCTGGCTTAGCCGGACGTGCGGAGTCCTGCGTCGATGGCGACGTACTTCTCCAGGGCCTTCTCGGATGTGTCGGCGGGCCAGGGCGCAAACCGTGATCGAGAGCATGCGGCGGGCACTTCGATGGACTCATTGCTACGGGCCATTTCGTCTATGGGGCCCCTCAGATCCGATGCCATGTTCTCGAGAATGATCGCCCGCGTGTCCTCCGGCAGGACTCGGAGCATCAAGCCGACCTCTGAGGCCGTGATTTCCCGCCCAATGCGATGAAGAACTGCTTCATCCCCCTTCGCCTAGGCCGTCGCTATAAGGTCGATAACCTTGCGCCTCGCGTCACTCTCTCCGTCCTTCGTAATCAAGGCTCAGTCACCTCTTGCGCTTGGCAGGGCGGGTGTTCGCGCGTCTCGCGGCTTCCACCGTGTTCTTGAGCAACATGGTGATCGTCATCGGGCCGACGCCGCGGGGCACCGGTGAAATGGCCCTGGCTTTCTTGCTGACCCCTTTGAAGTCAACGTCCCCAACCAGCCGGTAGCCTGACTTCTTGGATGCATCCTCGACCCGGTTGACGCCCACGTCGATTACAACAACACCATCCTTCACCATGCGCGCTTTCACGAATTCCGGCACGCCCATGGCGGCGATCAGAATGTCGGCCTGCTTCGTGATGGACGCCAGATTCTTTGTCCGCGAGTGACACACCGTCACCGTCGCATTCGCGCCGGGCGCCTTCTGCATCAGCATGGCTGCCAGAGGTTTGCCGACGATATTCGAGCGCCCGACGACCACCACGTGTTTGCCGCAGGGGTCGAATCCCGCCCTGAGCAGCATGACCTGGCAGGCGTGCGGCGTGCAAGGGAGGAAGGTCTCGTCGCCGTTGAGCATTTTGCCCACGCTCACGGGATGAAAGCCGTCCACGTCCTTGAGGGGATCGATGGCGTTGAGCACCTTGGTTTCGCTGATCTGCTTCGGTAGAGGCAACTGAACCAGGATACCGTGAACCTTCGGATCGGCGTTGAGTTTAGCGATGAGGTTGAGTAGGCGCTTCTCCGAGCACGTCTTCGGAAGCTCGTACGCAAACGACGCCACGCCGATATCCGCGCACGCCTTCTTCTTCATGCGCACGTAGACTTGGCTCGCCGGATTTTCCCCAACCAAAACGACGGCAATCCCGGGAACGACGCCGCGCTTGGCCAATGCTTCGACCTCCTGCCGAAGCTCCGCGCGGATCTCCTCGGCCATCTTCTTCCCGTCAATGATCTTCGGTTTGCGTGCCATGGTGTGCTTCTCCCCTTCTCGCAAGTGCCCCAAGTCTCGAACGACGCCGCATCATAGCCAAGCCAACAGCGCCAGTTCAAAGGCCGCCGCTAGTCCTGTCCCGCGGTGATGGTTTATACTCGTGACTTCTCGGCCGCAACGCGACACACAAGGAGTGCGCCATGTCGAAAACAAAGCGAATCCCCTTGCGGAGTGAAGTCAAGACGGAGGACACGTGGGATCTTTCCCCCTTGTTCAAGTCAGATGCCGCGTGGCGCCGTGGCCTGAGCAAGCTCGAGAAGCAGATTGAAGGCTACGCCGGCTTTCGTGGGACTTTGGGCCGTTCGGCCAGAGCGCTGCTGGCCTGTATTCAATTCGACCTCGATTTCGATCAACAGGCCGAGCGACTGGGCGAATATGCCTCGCTGCGCGCATCCGAGGACGTGGCGAACGACACCTACCAAGGCATGATGGCGCGCTACATCCGCGTGGCGACGCGCGCTCAAGAAGCGTCAAGTTTCATGGCCCCGGAGATTCAGGCCATTCCGAAAAAGAAGATGGCGGCGTTCCTCAGGAGCCCCGTTTTGAAGGACTATCGCTTCTACCTGGAGAAGCTGCTTCGCTACCGCCCACACATTCTATCCGCCCGCGAGGAGCGCATTCTTGCCATGCAGGGGGAGGTCGCCGGCACGGCGAGCAAGGTGTTCGGGCAATTGACGGACGCGGACTTCAAGTTTGGATTCGTGACGAATGAACGCGGCGAGCGGATTGAGTTGACTCAGGGGTCTTTCCGCAGTCTGCTCGAATCCCCAAGGCGCGCTGTGCGTCGGAAAGCCTTCGAGAAGTTCTACGCGGTTCACGAGGCGCATGCCAACACACTGGCCGCGACGCTGAGTTCGTCCGTACTGCAGGATGTGTATTACGCCCGAGTCCGCAATCATCCCAGCGCGCTCGAAGCCTCCTTATTTCGCGATAATGTTCCCGTGTCCGTGTATACAAGCCTAATCGACGCCGTTCACGAGAATCTCGAGACGCTCTATCGGTACCTCGAAGTGCGCCGGAAAGCGCTGCGCGCCCGGCAGCTTCACTTCTACGATAACTACGTACCCATCGTGGCCATGAAGCGCCGGCAGACCTCTTATGAAAAGGCCGTGGACACCGTCGTGGCCGCCTTGGCCCCACTCGGCGATTCCTATTGCCGGACATTGGAGCGAGGCCTACGCGGCAGGTGGGTGGACAAGTACGAGAATCGCGGAAAGCGAAGCGGAGCCTTCTCATCCGGCGGATATATCGGGCCGCCGTACATCCTTATGAACTACAAGCCCGACGTGCTGGACAGCATGTTTACGCTGGCCCACGAGGCGGGCCATTCGATGCACACGAATTACAGCGCCCGCCACCAGCCTTACCATGATTACCAATACACCATCTTCGTGGCCGAGGTCGCGTCGACTTTCAACGAGCAGTTTCTCAACCGGTACCTTCTCGAACGAGCGAAGGACAAGCGCACGCGCGCCTACCTGATCACCCGGGAGATCGACGAGATCCGAGGCACGCTGATACGCCAGACAATGTTCGCCGAGTTCGAGAAGAACGTCCACGCTATTGCCGAGCGCGACGAGCCGCTGACCCTCGAGCGTATCCGCGGCGAATACCGCGCACTTCTTGAGCGCTATTTTGGGCCGGACTTCGCCGTTGATGACGCGCTGTCGCTCGAAGGGATGCGCATCCCTCACTTCTACAGGGCGTTCTACGTGTACAAGTACGCCACGGGGATCGCCGCGGCCATCGCGCTGTCCGAGCGTGTGCGCCAAGGCGGCAAGGTTGAACGGGACGCCTATCTCGATTTCTTGCGCGGCGGCGGGTCGAAATTCCCCCTAGATCTTCTACGGGGCGCCGGTGTAGACATGGAGCAGCCCGAACCTGTGCTGATGGCCATGGCCCGGTTTCGCGAACTCGTGTCCGAGTTGGAACAGCTTGTGTGACGGAGTCATGGGCAGGTCTTAGGGCCGGGCGCACGAGGCGACATCGATCAGGTGAAGTAGCTCGTCGATGACCTCCCGTCGTTTGGCATCGGCCTCGTAGAGAAGCGCTACCTTCTTCCGGGCCGCCCCCACATCGCCGCAGGCTTTGCCGCGGGCGATGAGTTCGCGGCATGAGGACGGCATCGGGCCCCAGTTGCCGCACTCAACGAACTCCTGGCTGAGAAAGACAAATCTGGGAATCGCCTCGCCCCCGTTCGTCAGGTACCGGATGAATACTTCAGGGCGTTCCTCTCGACTGAAGTAGCGCACGCGCAACTGCGAACACTCATCGGCCAGACGCTGGAGCACAGGAACATGGCGCACCACGTCGCCACACCAGTCTTCGGCGATGGCGACCACATGCACAGCTCTTGCGAGCCCTGCCAAGAAGTCGCGGTCCTGGCTCTCAATGACGACATTTTCGCGCAACGCCTCCATCTTCGCTTGATTCGTCGGCGACTCGCCGCTGCGAAGCCACTCCGCGTATTCGGCTCCGGAGACAAACAACTCTCGCCAGTCAATCGTGGGAAGAATCGGCGGACGTGGCATGGCATCCTCCTCCTCAACAGCTTCGGTTTGGCACAACACCCGCCCGGCGGCTCATTATTCCGAAGTGCGGAAGAGCGCATCACCCGTTACAACAGATCCAAGTCCTCTTCAGGTTCGGCTGGATGGAAGATGCGAGTCCTGTCCGACTCGAGCGTGCGCGGCCTAGGTTTCAGCGCTGCCTCGACACGCGGGAAGTGCGTGAACCGCTGCTTGGTCTTTCCGTAGCGGCTGATAAGGTGTAGGTACAGCAGCAAACGAGCCGTTCGGAATTGACGGGGCGTTGCGTGGTATACCGTGAGCCCATGCTCGACGGCATGGCGAAGTTTGTCCGCAAGGGCCTGTGGCCGGTTTGCGTCCATTTCCGACCACGTGAAGAGGTCCATATCGGCCGGCATAGTCCTCGGATTATAAGTCTTCGCGTCGAACTCCGTCTCCAGGCGCTCGTAAAGGCCCACGAGTTTGTCGAGCCAGTGCAGAACGGCCCGATATCCCTCGTCCACTATATCCACCTTCATCTCGGCGGTGTCCACGCTCTCCGGAGTAATCTTCGCCAGATAGGTCTCACGCTCCTCATCCACATCCGGGATAGTCCGTACGCGGGCCTTTTCCATCGGTTCGCCGTAGTTGAAGCTCTCGAGGACGGTTGCAACGTTGAACTTGACGTGGGACAGTAGCACCGATTCACGAAGCAGCGGTGCCGCAACGCCGGGCTGCTCCAAGACACCATCCACTTCGGCCGACGCGGCGAAAAGGTCGGCCTTCCAATCCAGCCAGATGTCATGAAATAGCCCCGTCAGGTCCTTTCCGCAATTCCCTGCGTTCGGGCTGAAGGCCAAGCCGACAAGCTGTTGGTATCGCTTCTGGAGCCCCCAGCCCATTCTTCTCAACGCCCCGTGGCTAAAGAGGTAACGAATCACGAGGACCCGGTCGATAAGCTGATACGCTGCCTCCTTCGAGCACTGATGCTCCATGACGAGTGTCTCGCGCCAGCGCTGTATCCAGTCCCGAAGATGGCGAGCCACGTGGCTGCGCGGCTCCCTGCGAATCCCCTCGAGCGCCCCGTCCTCGATGTCGGTTTGCTGCATCACCTCACGGAAGTCGCCGGCGAATTTCCGGGGAGAGTCGGCATGCAGGAGCAACTCATCCGTCTTTACATCATAAAGGTACGAGCGGTGAAGGTCGGTGATGAAGGTATAGCGCACGTGGAGTCCGCGGGCCACACTCACCAGCATGCGTGTTGCCTCGCAGAAATCCAGGCCGCGTTCCATGAGCGCCGTCGGCGGCTCCAACTGGCCGGGCAGTACGAAGTACGTTGCGATGCCGTTAGAGCCGGCGCGCAGGATATAGGAAACCATCGCGTAGCGCGCCCATGTGCCCTTGCGCTCTAATGGCGCTAGGTCACGCCACCCAAGCAAGTCCAGGAACTGCTCCGCGAATCGTGACTGTTCGACCTTCGTCGAATCGGCCAGTGTCTCCCACCAGGACTCGCACAGTTTCGTTATGTCCTTCGAAACGTCCATCAAGGTACACCTTCTCCCTTCGCAACCTCGAAACCCGCCGCCTCGATGCGCCGCCATATGACATCGTCACGACGCCCCAAGATATCAACACCTTCAGAAAGAAACGCCGACAGGCGTCCCGGATTTTCAACAAGGCAATGGGTGAAATCCCCGCTCGTCATTGACTCAAATTCATACGGCGCAACCGGCTCAAACGTCGCTGCCGCTTCATCAGGCGTCACCAGCAATACCTGCTTCCCGGCTCTGTCGAGAAAGGCCAAACGGACGGCCCTGTCGCGGGCCAGCACGGCCCGAAGACGCTCGTAAGGACTCGCGCTCTTAAGCAGCATACTTCTCAGCTCCGGATAGAAGCCGAACTGTTCGTCCAGTTGGTAATAGGTGCGGTTCCCTTCCGCGTGGCGGTACAACAGCGAGATAGAGGTTAGCCGCTCCAACTCTCGTTGCACGGCGCGGATGGCAAGTCCCGTGGCAGCTTCGATTTGGCGCTGGTAATACGCACGGAGTGGGTCGAGAACAAAGAGACGGAGCACAGCCACGCGCGCTGTCGAGGAAAACAACGTGGCTAATACGTTATTGGGTTTGCTTTGACTGCTAAACGTAGTCAATGGAGCTTCTTCAAGCCATAGATAATGGCATTAATCGTAATAAAGCGCTCTAAAACACAAACATAATAACCCATATTGATAAATTTAGTATAGAATTAATAGTCAAGAATGTCAATAGATAGTACCATTTGATCCGAAAAACGCTCTAAGTTCTTCGCGCGGCCACCTTCCGTTGCGTGGCGGAAAGTTATTCTGCGAGGTCACTTTTTCTAAAGCCACTCAGGAGGCCATGCAATCTGGGTGCTCTTAGGTTGTGCTACGTGAGAAGCGGGGAAGAAAGGCATGGAACTTCCCGACAGCATATGTGAGAACCTGCGGCAGGTGCTTGACAAGGCGTCGAGCGCCGATACGTCAGATGGGCGTGTGATATAATCCTTGGGTGGAGGATCGGCCGATGAAAGCTTGGACGGTAAGTTTCTTGGCTCCCATGCTGGTTGGCTGTGGCTTGGAACTGCTGTCTACGACGGCAATCCAGGGCGAACTCCAAGCGGAGAACATGAGGGCCATCCACAGCCAAGCGAGTGCCATCGGGGGCACGATGGGCAAGATACGTCTTCAGCAGGCCGTCGACACGTACCATGCCGAGAAAGGTTTCTATCCTACTGCCCTTGAAGAACTTGTCCCCGCCTACTTGCCCCGGCTGCCTCGACAGCCTGACGGTACCTCCTACAACTATGACCCCGCGACGGGCAAGGTGCTGGACTACCCGAAAGATCCGCTTGGCCCGGAGTCGGACCAGCACAAGATGGACAACATCCTAGTGGCAATCGATCAGTATGGCCGCACCACCGGCTATTACCCGCCATCGCTCGCCGCGTTGGTGCCCGGTTACCTCCCCGCAGTCCCGCTAACGGCCGACGGCCGGGAGTTTATCTACGACCCCTCAACGGGCGCTCTCAAAATGCCATCGTCCTATCGCCGTGAGGCAAGCGGCGCCTACAATCCCCGGGCCAATCAACGCCGGAGTCAGGTAAGGCAACGTGCCGGCCGCGGCGGTGCGGGCGGCCCCATGGGGGAGATGATGACAGGGATTGGGATTCAACAGGAATTGAACAGCATGGGCCACTCGGCTACGAGTGGGGCGGATAACCGAATGCGGCGGGACCTCGGCCGTACAACCCAGGATTACAACCGCAGACAAGAGCAGGCCATGAAGGAACTTGGGCTATAAGGGCGCCCGAGTCTATTCCGGCAATCCGCTGGACTTGCCGTATTTGCAGAAATCCCCGTCGGTTGCCAGTGTCACAGTGCGAAGACGCAGTGCCGAACCCGAGGGAGAAAGCGGGACTCCTCCTGGCACGTGAGGTCGGCACTGAAGGCGCGGTGCATTCGTCGTGGTGTCTGGCCTGTTTTTCGACCAGGACTCCATTCGTAAGCCCTTGTGCGCCAGTAGGGGCGAACCTTCGGGAGGAACAGCGTTCCGAGCAAGGAACGACTCTTGTTGCATGTGCTGTCCGACGGCAGATGGGTATTGGGGAACGACGACTATGTACAATAGAACGCGGTCGGTTTTCTTTGTGCTCGTGATACTGGCAATCCTTCTCCAATGTGCCTGCTACGAGGTCCTGATGCTCGTCGGTATGGAGAAGGGTTCCTTCGCGCATTCCGCTCTCACGTTGGTTCTGGGTAATGTCGTCTGGCTCGGACCGTTTCTCTTTGCCTACGCGGTCATTGAGCGGCGGCGCTGAAGGTTCCGCGAAAACGGCCTCACCCCCGCGGAAGTCCTGCACGTAGCGGCGTTCCCGTGTAGGGACCTCGGGGAAGGTGCGTTCGGCGTGTGGGGCAGAACGAATGGACTGCCCGTTCGGCACGGCCTGGCGGGGGCGGATTCGAACCCGCGACCTTTGGGCTATGAAGCCCCCCGATCAGTCCTCCTTGTTTTTCGGCTTGAGAATGAAGGTGTTGTCGTAGCCAATTCTACCGAACGACACAAAACGGGGACGCCGAATCGTCTCCAGAACGTCATAGCCTCGAATGGCGCGCAGCCACCACGCCTTGAACTTCGAGGATGTCTCGATAACCCCCTCTTGCCTCTTTAGCCATGTCCCGGCCATCAGAATTCCCCTCGGCCGCTCATTAGAGCAGTCTCCTTCCCAATGAATGCGCGCGCAATCGTGTCAAGAGTAGTCCGCATTGAAATTATACCCCAAGAACTCCAGTAAGGCGAACCGAAGTTGTTGCCGGCTTTGGGGGGGGTATTCTAACGCGCTGATATAAAAGGCCTTATGAAATACTCTTTTGCGAAGGGCGCAGGAGGCGAGGGCATAAGAGAGGCGGACTATGCCAAAGTCTTCCTGAATCGCCGCGTGCTGATCGTGATCAGGCAGAATCCCATCACCGTGAGACACGCCGCGTGTGGCCAGAGCTCCCGGAAGCCTGCGCCCCGAAGGATGATTCCCCTCAGGATGCGGATGAAGTAGGTAGCGGGGATAACCTGTCCAATGAGGTAGATGGGCAGGGGCATGTTTTCCTGCGGGAAAACGAATCCGGAAAGCAGCACGGAAGGCATGATGATGACAACCGAGTACTGAATGGCCTGGATCTGGTTATTGGCGACGGTGGAGATCAACAGTCCGAAGCCCAGGGCCGTAAACAAGAAAATGAGGGCAAAACCAGCCAAGAGAAGCAGATTCCCCGCGATTTCGACTCCAAATAGGAACCGCATGATGCATACGACAATCGATGTCTCGACGATGCCGATTATGCCATAGGGCACCAGCTTCCCCATCATCAGCCCCAACCGGGAGACGGGCGTCACCATAAGCTGTTCGAGGGTGCCGTTCTCCTTTTCGCGGACAATCGCAAAAGCCGTCAAGAACATTGTGACGATCTGCATGATCAGTCCCACCAGGCCCGGCACCATGAAGTTCACGGTTCGCATATCCGGATTGAACAACACGCGCGGGCGGGCCTCGATGGGCGGCGTGGCGCCGACGCCGACCTGCTCGCCGATGATGTTGACAGACTTTCGCAGGGCGATGGCGTTTGCCACGTTTAGAGCCTGCATGGCCACCGTCGAGTTGCTGCCGTCTATGAGGACCTGGATCTGCGTGCCGTCTCCGCGTACCAGGTGGTCCGAGTAATCGGGCGGAATCTTGAGGCCGACTTTGGCGTGGCCCCGGACGATGTCAGAGGTCAAGTCCTGATCCGACGAGGCATGGTGTACGATCTTGAAGTAGCCGGAGTGGACGAACGTGTCAATGAGGTCACGGCTTTCCCGGCGGCCGTCGAGGTTATAGACGGAGGTCTCGATGTTCTTGACGTCGAGATCGATGGCGTATCCGAAAATGGTCAGCTGAAATCCGGGCACGAGAATCATCAGGAACAGCGTGCGCTTATCGCGGAGAACGTGTATCGACTCCTTATAGATGATCGACGTCATGCCTCTAAACATGGTGCATCAAGCCTTTCTCGCGCGTGAGCGTGACAAAAACGTCCTCCAGTGTCGGCGGGATTGGGGCCGTCTTGACGGGCGCGAAGCCCTGCATCGTCAGATCCCGCTCGATACTATCCCGCTGGCCGCCCTCGACCAGCACATGGAGAGAGTCGGCGAATATGGTCGCGTCCCTCACGTAGTCGAGGTCGTTCAGGGCGCGCATGGCCGCAGGGAGTCTCGGGCAGCGCACCTCCAGGCGGATCGTTTCCTCGGGCGTAACGGCCGGCAGGCTCTTGAGTTCGTGGGGCGTGCCGCAGACGATCAACTTCGAGAAGTAGATGTAGCCTACGTGCGTGCAGCGTTCGGCCTCGTCCATGTAGTGCGTCGTGACGAAGAAGGTCACCCCCTGGCTCGACAGTCGGAATAGCAAGTCCCAAAGATCCCGCCGCGCCACGGGGTCAATGCCCGCGGTTGGTTCATCCAGAAACATCAGGCGCGGGCGATGGACCAGGGCGCATGCCAGCGCCAAGCGCTGCTTCCATCCCCCCGAGAGCTGTCCCGCCAGGCGCCGGCGGTACGCCTCGATGCCGACGATCTCGATCACCTCGTCGATGCGCGCCCGCATTTCGCGCCGGGGAATACCATAGATTCTGGCGTAGAACGTTAGATTCTCCATCACCGTCAGGTCGGTGTACAAACTGAATTGCTGCGACATGTAGCCGATGTTGCGCTTGATGGACTCGCTCTGCCGGGACGTGTCGAATCCCAAAACGTAGGCCCGTCCGGAAGAGGGCCGGAGGAGGCCGCAGAGCATTCGGATGAGGGTGGTCTTGCCTGAGCCGTTAGGCCCCAGAAAGCCGAAGATCATGCCCTCCGCGATGTCGAGGTTGACGCTGTCGACGGCGGTGAAACTGCCGAAGCGGCGTGTGAGCCCGTCCGCTGTGATGACGCTGGACATCACCCATTCTCCGGGGCGAGCGGAAGATGGGCGGTGGCGGTCATGCCGGCCTTGAGTTTGCCGCCCGCGGAGTCCAGCATGATTTTCACACCGAAGACCTGCTGGACGCGTTCCTCCTTCGTCTGGAGATTGCGGGGCGTGAACTCACCCTCACTGGCGAGGTAGGCGATCTTGCCCGTGAAGGTCTCGTCGCCATGCGAATCCGTCGTCAGAACCACGTCCTGTCCAAGGCGGAGGTGCCCGAGGGCGGCCGCACCGACGTACACATACAACTCAAGTTCATCCGGGTCCGTGACACGCACCACCGCGCCCGGCTTGACCAGGTCGCCGGGATGTACATCGATAGACTCGATGATGCCCGCTCTCGGGGAGGTAATTACCATCTCGTCCAAGGCGACCTGGGCGCGCTGGACATTGGCCAGGGCCGCATCGCGCGCGGCCCGCGCGGCGGCCAAGTCCTCAGTGCGAACGCCCGCCCGCAATTCGTCCAGGGCCGCCTGGGCCTGGTCGCGGTTGGCCTTCGCGATCGCTATCTGTTCTTCGCGCAAGCCTTCGGTGGCCGCGTCCAACTGTTCGAGCGCGGCCTTGTACTGTGCCTGCGCCGCATCGAGCGCGTGCTTGGCATTTTCCTGGAGGCGGGGAGCAATCGCGCCATCTTTGAGCAACCGGTTTGCGCGCTCGAACTCACTCTTGGCCTGATCGCGCTGGGCGCGGGCGGCCTCGGCTGCTGCCCGGGCCGCCTCGATTTCCTGCTCCCTCAGGCCCCTTGACGCCATGAGATACTGTTCTTCCGCCGCCTCGACTGCCGCCTCGGCCCGCCGGATTTGCTCGACACGGGCGCCCCTCTCGGCCTTATCGACGAGGGCTTGAGCCTGTGCGAGCTGGGCTTTGGCCGCCGCCATCGTCGCTTCGGCTTCGTCGGGTTGGAGGCGTACCAGAACCGCATTCGGTTCGACCTTGTCGCCTTCGTCAACCAGCACCTCGGCCACGCGGCCGCCGACCCGCGAACCGACGTCCACCGAGATGCCCTCGATTTGTCCCGCCACTTCCAGGGAGCCGTTGTTCCCGAAGGGACAACCTACGAGGAGGATGAGGCCCAGTAGATACAGCCGTTTCATTGACTAGAACCTTTCTCCACGATGCCGTGGAAGTAAATGCTGACGATGGTGTCCACGATATCGTCCGTACTCATCTGTGTTATTTCCTTTGCCCGGAAGACCTCTTGAGTCATCACAAAAATGAAGAACATGCCGAATAGACACCGTGCGGCAATGACCGGCTCCAGCTTGCGTAATAGGCCAAGTTCCATGCCTAGACTCAATAGGCCCGCCAACTGCAGGTTGGCCTGCGGCAAGAGCTGGGCGTGATACATATCCTTCAGGGCCGGCAAGTGATTGAACTCGGCTATCACGAGGGGAATCGCGTTCGTGACCTCCGGCGTCATCAGCACGTCAAGGAACTCCTTGCCCACCCGCTTCGTCGCCGTCTCCGGGTCCTCCGCCGGGTCGAAGGCGATCTTCGGCAGCAGGTCGAGCGCCTGCTGGAACTGCGCTCGGAGCATGCTGACGAAAAGCTCCTCCTTGCTCGGAAAATAGAGATAGATCGTGCCCTTCGTGATGCCCGCTTCCTCGGCGATCTCGTCCATGGTTGCCGATTGGAAGCCCTTGTTACCAAATACTTTGAGCGCCGCTTGGATGATCTGGTCGGGCCTCTTGCCGGGTTGGCGTTTCCATTTGTGGCTCGCCCCTTCCATGGCACCTCCCTTATAAAATAACTAACCAGTCAGTTATTAGCATCTCACATGGCCGCCTTCGGTGTCAAGAATACTGCGGTCAAATCATAAGACTGGGCAGTGTGGCGCGCCTGACGCGTGGTGATGAACGCGCAACGACGGGAGGACAGGTGGTGGCACGAAGACGGGGCGGCCCTGCGGCTCGGAATCTTTCCTCGCTCGACTTGAGGCCCTTCTGAGCCGCACCTTGCGGCCCGGGAAACGCGGCCGCAAACCCAAGTCTTCGCTGGATTCAATGGCGCTGGCCAGAAATAGGGGAAGGGGAGATAGGGGGACAGACTGCACATCACCTTGACATCCATGCCCCACGCGCTAGGCTCGGCTCATGATTCAGGTTGGCGGGATTCGGCCTGTCACGCTAGCCCGAAGAGGTCGCGTGCCTTTCTCTCCAGGCCGGACAGGAAGCGGGGCCACGCCTGTGGATCGATGAAAGGATTGTGGATCGGTGTCATGGCGGCGCGCTTTTCGAGCGTGTCGCTCTGGCCGGGGTGGCAACCGATGAAGATGTCCACGTGACGCTTTCCCAGCCGCTGGAGCGAAGCCAGGTAGTCCTGCCGCCGACTGGCGGGCAGGCCGTACTTGGCGAGGTACTCGTCCGTGAGGGTGTTGAGTCCCGGCCCGCCGTGGCTCGCCGCCGTGTATGTCCGGCCACCCTCCTCGACGTCGAAGAAGAACGACATGGCGCCCGGCGTGTGTCCTGGTGTAGCGACGCAGGTCACCGAGGTGTTTCCGAGGGAGATCACGTCTCCGTCGTTCAGAGGTATATCCACGGCGAAGGTCTCGCAAAAGGCCACGCCGTATTCCGGGCCCCACGAGAGTTCGGGCCGCGTTTCAAGGACCTCGATATCCGCCGCTCCGAGACAAGTCTTGGCGCCGGTTAGCTCGACAATGGCCCTGGTACCGCCGAAGTGATCGTAATGCCCGTGGTGATGGAGGATGTAGGCGATATCGTCCGGGTTGAAGCCCAGTCGGCGGATGGACTCGAGCAAGAGATAGACCGTTTGCGGATAGGTGGTATCGAGGAGGATAAGGCCGGCGCCCGAGTCAATGAGGTGTGAGGAGACGTCGCGATTGCCGACGTAGTAGAGATTTCCGGCGATTCGGAACGGCTTGACGGCGTATTCCCAGGGATGGGTGGTCGCCTTCTCCATCACTTCTCGTCCCTTGGCATCAGTACATCATGTGCTCGCGGTAGATTTCGAGGGCATATTTGAAGTCGTCATAGCGAATGTTGGTGGATAGGGAGTGATCCGAGCCGAAGACATAGGATGCGCCGATCTCTTTCATTCCCTCCACCAGGCGCGTCACCTCGCTGCGGATCAGGCTCCGGTCGCCCGATTCGAGGATCCGCGCGTCAAGTCCGCCGAAGAAGGTTAGGCGGTCGCCGTACTCGTCGGCAAGCTTGAGGGTGTTGCAGCCGGCCTTCACCTCCATGGGATTCAGCCCATCGAAGCCCGCGGCCACGACCAGCGGCACGGCCTCCGTGATTCCGCCGCACGAGTGGAGCACGACGGGTAGGTCGTAGCTGTGGAAGAAGTCAACCATCTCCTTGAAGTAAGGGAAGATAAGTTCCTCGAGCGTTTGTACTGAGCAGAAAAGACCGTTTCGATAGCCGAGGTCCTCGTAGAACCAGAATCCGTCTGGTTTGCCCGCCTCTTCGATGAGGATGGCGAAGTGGGCTTTGTAGAGGTCGGTGTGGACTCGGTTGTAGTCGTGGATCCATTCAGGATCGGCGATGAGGCTCTCGTACATGCAGACGTCGCCCATGCTCTGCCGCATGTTCTCCCAGATGAAAAGATGGCCGTAATGCGTCCAAAGGCCCTGTTGCTTGCGCCTTTCGAGTTCCTTCTTGGCGCCTTCGATGTCAAGGCGGCTTCGATCCACTTCAAGCAGGTGAGGCCGATAATCGCGCTCCCAGATTTCGCGGCTCGTCATGCGAAAATCGATGTGTTCAGGCGTGCCGGACTTGTTTTTCCACCACTTCCGCGCGGCTCCCGCGCCATTGCGCTTGATGACCCAGTCGGTGGTTTCCTCGAGGACCTCCTCCTCGCCGCGGATCGGCATGATGTCGAACCAGCCTCCCACGCCGCAGAGATCGAAGCCGAAATGATCCACCGCCGCCACAGGCTTGCCGTCTTCACCGGCCGGGTAGCCTTCGGCCACCCATTTCTCCAACGTATCCCCCCAGGGCGCGTCTGACACGCCGACTCGTTCGGCCTTCCTCTTTCGCACCAGGTTGTCAACGACTTCGCGCGATGTCATGACTGTCCCCTCAACGGCCTGATTTACTTGGATTGTTTCAACTGCGTTTCAAGATACCAAACGAGCGTACGCTGTTTGAGCCGCTCGATCTCCTTCTGGACACCGGGCCTGCCGACCAGGTTGACCTCCTCCCCGGGGTCTTCGACGAGGTCGTAAAGCTTGAGCACGTCGCCCTGCTGATTCAACACCATCTTGAAGCGCTCATCCCGGATCATCGTTCGTGAGTCGATTTCGCTGAAGACGGCATCGTGCAGGCGGATGCCCGGGTCGGCAAGGGCGGGGGCCAACGACACGCCGAATCCACGCGGCTCGGACGTGCAGCCGGCGAAGTCGAGGATGGTGGGGAAGGCGTCGATCTGGTTCACGATGCTCTCGCAGATGCTTCCGCCCTTATCATACCGCGGGGGTCGGATGATTAGCGGGACTCGCACGGCCTCTTCATAGAATACAGACTTGAACAGCCGCCCCTTGTCGCACAGCATCTCGCCGTGGTCCGACCAGAAGATGACGGCGGTGTCGTCCAGCATCCCGCGCTGCTGGAATGCGTCCAGGATCTGGCCGAACCACCAGTCGATGTGGCTGATCTTTGCGTAGTAGAGCGCACGAATCTTGCCGTTTATCTCCGGCGTGATGCGCCATTCCTGCGGATCCTGCATGCTTCGCTGGTGCTCCGCCGCAACAGGCGGCACCCATGGGCCGGGCTCCGTAGTTGGTTTCATGGCGCTCATGGCCGCCGGATCATACCGGGCGGCCCAGTCGGGCGGCGGGTCCCACGGCTCGTGCGGCCCGCCGAAGCCGACGAAGAGCAAGAGCGGCTCATCGCTTGTGTATCCCTGCACATACTCGACGGCCGTGCGCCCCACGAAGTCGTCGAGCGTCTCTCCCTCGGGCATAGGACTGGGCCAGGTGCCCTGCGTGCTCGGGACTTCCGCGCGCTTGGTGTAGTCATCGCGGAACGTGTCCAGACAGCCTATTTCCCGCCAGTGGTCGGTCATGATGGACTCACACACGCGCGTCGCGTGCGGGCCTGTTACCTCGAATACATCATCCCATCCGAGCCGGTTCATGAACGGCTTCGCCTGATCCAAATGAAAGCCGCAGAAGTGGGGGTGTAGGTGCGACTTGCCGACGTGGCACGTGTGGTAGCCGACGTCCTTGACGTGGTGAAGGTACGTGTCGGCGTCCTCGGGCAGGTGGCCCGTGTTGGCCCACTGGCCGTGGTTGTGACAATACAGCCCGGAGAGGAATGAGCTGCGCGCCGGCATGCAGAGCGGGCAGGTGGTGTAGGCATTATTGAAGCGAACGCCCTCACGGGCGAGGCGATCCATGTTGGGCGTGCGGATCGCGGTGTTGCCCGCGCATGACAGGCAGTCGGCGCGTTGCTGGTCGGGCATCAGGATCAGGATATGGGGGCGCTTTCCCATTCGAACACTCCTTATGTTGTCCTGGGCGGGCGCACGTCCTGAGGGAGGCCTTACTCGATGACGGGTGCGTCGAAGATGCCCAGTCGGATTTCGTTGGTTTTGTTAGGCCGTGCCGCCTCGAAATAGACGTAAACCTGGTTCGCCACCCTCATCCATTGGGAATAGCGCCACGTGAGATAGTCGCCCGGTGTAGTGCTGGTCAAGAGGGGCTTGTCTGGTGTGAGGTCGATGAACGTCTCGAGATCCGGCGAGTAAGCCAGCCCGGTCGCGATGTTGTAGTTCGGATCACGCCAGGTCACGTGGGAACCTTCGTAAACAAACAGATAGCCGACGGTCATCGGCACGACGCTAGCCGGACGGGTGAAGAAGTTGTGCCAGCCGGCGTTCTCCATCACCGGATTGGCTCCCGGGGCCCGCCATGCCTCGCCGTCATCGCTGACGAAATGGTGAACGCGCTCAATGCGGTCGATGCCGATGACGAACATATGCCACAAGTCGTTATCCCAAAACACCACGGGGTCTTTGTAGCCGTGAACGTGGAAGAAGTCCTTGTCATCCGGATGTTCCGCGGCAAGAATGACGCGCGCTGAGGACGGGTCGAACTGGGCCGGATTGTCAACGTCGTCGAACTTCAGGATCGACCAGCCGTCACCGGGATCGGTGCAGGAGTAGAGTCTGAATTGGCCGCTCAGGGGATCAACGACAAGGGCCGGGCGCTCGAAACCAGGTATGTCGACCGCCTCCCGTGTCAGATGGTGAATAGGTTCGAAGCTGCGGCCGTCCGCGCTCTTGAGGATACGCGTCTCATAGCCCCGCCGCCCCTTGGGCGCATTGCCTTCACGCATCCGTGCCGCCAAGTAAAAGGCTCCGTCTGCGCCGCGGCACACGGATGGCGCCCCGGCCCACCACTCGGGGGTGTTTTCGTCCGGTTCCAGAACAACTTCGTAGTCCGACAAGGCCGCTGCTATTCTCTCAAGCACTAGAACTTATCCTTCTTCATTTTGCCAAGGATCGCACCAGGATGGCCCCAATCCTACACCATCCCGCAGGCACTTTCACGTTGCTGTGCCGGGAGGCCACGGCGGCGTTACGTCTCGCTCGGGGCACTCCCTAGGTATACGCAGGATCGGACGTGCGCGGCTCATCCTCAAACGTTAGCTCGATAACGCTCATTAGGGGATCCGGAGGATATTCGGGCAGGCCGCGAAGCCACACCCGATCCCCTTTCTGCTCGACGCGCGCCTCTTGGCCGGTTCCCAGCACCCGCGCCGACTTCACTTTTCCGCCGCACCAGGCGAAGGGAACCGTTGCTCCCGGCCAGCGCTGGATTAGTAGGTACACGTTGTCGCCCGCGCGGGTGGTCCAGCCTAGCGCGGGCGCGATCACGGGCGATGAACCGGCCCCGTAAACGGCCCGGGCCGTTATCGCGCAGCCAGCGGCCCACGTGTCTGAGCGTGTCGACAGCCTCGGGCGGGAATCGGCCATCGGCGTCCGGCCCAACGTTGAGCAAGAAGTTGCCGTTGTGAGCCACGCACGTGCCCAGGAGCCTCAGAATCTCTCCGGGCGATTTGTAGTTCCGGTCGTTTCGAGCATATCCCCAGGAGTCGTTCATCGTGTAGCACGCTTCCCAGGGCCGGTCTTGCGGGACGATGACGTTTTCCGGTGTGCCGAAATCCTCAGGTATGCCCGCGCGGTCGTTGATGATTATCTCGGGCTGGAGATGGCGCACCATCCCGTTAAGTTCCTCGGGGCGCCACAGGCCGGATGGGAACCCGCCGTCATACCAAAGGACATCCACTTTGCCGTAGTTAGTGCACAGTTCACGCACCTGGGCGTGCGCCTGCTCGACCATCGGCATGTAGACGGCGTCCTCTTTCTTCGGCAGGTGGGGGAGTTGGCCGGGGAAGCGCCAGTCCTCGAGTGAGTAGTAGAAGCCCATCGGCATGCCCGCGGCGTGGCACGCATCGGCGTATTCCGCCACCAGATCCCGTCCCGCCGCGGTCCTGGGGGCCGTGAAGTCTGATGCCGCGCTGTCGAACAGGCAGAATCCGTCGTGGTGCCGCGTTGTCAGAACCATGTACTTCATGCCGGCGTCTTGCGCCATGGCAATCCACTCTGCAGGCTTGTAGTCCGTGGGATTGAATGCGTCGGCGAACCGCGCGTACTCCTCGTTCGTGAAATGCTCCTGGTACATGACCCACTCGCCGCGTCCCGGGATCGCGTAGACGCCCCAGTGGATGAACATGCCGAACCGCGCCTCTTGCCACCATGCCAAGCGATTGCTCACTATCTTCTCCTCATTCTCCCGCCATACCCGCGGGATACGTCATTTGGGTGTTGCCGGGTAGTCCACCGCCCATGTACCGTTCCCACCGTCCGCGGCCTTGTCCCAGAGCGCAATGCATGCGTCCGACGCTCCGTATTCGCTCAAGTGGCCGAGGAAAGCATCATGGAGTTCCTTCAACCGGCCGGCGTTCCCATCGGCGATGTCTTGCTCGGCCAAGGGGTCTTTTGCGAGGTTGTAGAGTTCGGGGACTCCCTTCGGCGCCGACGGGCGCATATCCCCACCCGTCGGCCACCAGGAAGGGTGTTATGCACTTCCGCGGCCGGGCGTCGTCGCCGGGCGTCACATGGCAGCCGCTCACGGCGTACGACCGGTGGGCTGTTTTGCCATCAAGCACGGCGCTCGCGAAGGATTTTCCATCGAACGGCTTTGGGGGGGCGGGCTCGGCACCGGCCAATTCACAAACGGAGGGCAGGATATCCATCGGCTGCGCGATGATGTCGAGCGACTGGCCCCGGGGGACGTTCCCGCCCGCGATCAGGAAAGGTAACGTGGCCAACTTCAGGATAGATGGGCCCAGTAGCGAGGATCTGTCTCGTGGATGTTGGACTTGCCGGTGCGGTTGTGTTCGCCAATCGACATGCCGTGGTCGGATGTGACCACAACAATTGTCTCATCCCAGAGTTGCAGGTCATCAACTTTCTGAAGAATCCGCCCGATCATGCGATCAACCAGCTCCGCCTCGGCCGCATAGTGCGCCCAGAGGTTATGGAGCTCGTCTGCCGTATAGGCTGACGCTGGCCCGTAATTGGGATGAAGCATCGGGGCGCCGGTGTAATCCGGGTCGTATCGCCGCACAAGGTATTCCGGGGCGTCCCATGGCTCGTGGGGATCAAAGAAATCCAACCCACAGGAAAAACGGGCCGGTCTGGGCGTTCTCTTCGAGCCAACGGACCGCGGTGGCGCCCGTTCGCGACGGGAAGGTCCTCCTCTTCGACCTCGTAGTCGCGGTTCATCCAGCGGTGGCAATCCGGCAGGTTGTGTCCCCTGAACATGGGTTCTGTTCGAGTCTTCGCATCTGCCATGACGGAGCGGATAGGTGTGTTGAGCCGGAGCAGGTGCTTGTCGCCCTCCTGTCCGCGATGTTGGAACGCCGCGTCGAACCCTTGTTGATACCGCGCGTTGAAGAGGTGCGGGCAATCGCAAATGAGCTGCGAGGCATAGCCGCACTCGCGTAGCATCTTGGCGACATGGTTCGGCCCGCACAGGTCGATGGCCTGCCAGCCGTAATGCGGCCATCCCAGAGTCCCCGTGGCCACATCGGTGCGGTGTGGAATCGTCGGGAAACTGCCCGTGTAGAATCCCTCGATAGCGGTGGCGCGCTCCGCGGCGAAACGGTCGAGTTCCCGCGTGCGGACTTGCCGCGCCGCCCTTTCGCCAAGGTTGTCGTAGCGATAGGTGTCTGTGATAATGAGTACGATGTTCTTCATTAGACTGCTCCCTTGTCTGCTGCGGCCCCCAGGTTTCGCTGAGGCGCAGGATGATGCTACGTATGGAATTGGGCCGCTTGACACACCCTTTTCATCCACCGCCGCCACGCCATAGCTGGTTCAGCAGGCGACCCGCGCACTCTACGATGCGATATCCGGCCCAGGGCTCTAGACGGCTCCAGCTTATAGGCTCGCCGGAGTAGCCTCCTCCCAGCATTCCGTAGATGGTCGGGCAGTAGCCGCAATAGCCGTCGGTAAGTCCCACCACTGCTGTAATGGGGGCCGGGCTGCGCAAGGCGATGTCCAATCCAAACTGGCAGTACAATTCGCACGGCTGTGTAACCAAGGCGATGTCGCCGATACGCAGGACATGAATGGGAAGTATGTCGACGGGATTGGCTTCGAATCGCTCCTGCAACTCCACCGTGCCGAAGGCCAAGATCATCTCCATGCCCCGGATGTCTTCCCCCGCATCAATGCGCGCCAATACGGCGCGCGCCTCGGCCACCCGTTGAGGAACGGGCAGCCGGACGTCGATCCTCAGATCTTCGTGCGCATGCGACAGGATGGGCCTGATTGCTGTAGATGACGCCTTCGCGTAATCGGAGCGTCTCCTCCGCGAGTATCCGCCCGACTCGCCGCAACTTATCCTCGCGTGACTCCTTACGCGGCTCGAGCATGTTCTCGATAGCGATGTCGCCTTGTGCGCCGTTCAAGAACAGTACGGGAATATCGCCCAGTTTGTCTCGTATGATGCCGCGAGCTGCTCCGGGAATATCGGCCGTGTACACCCCTGCCGCGTAGAATACGGTGGGGTGGGTTGTGTTGTGATGCACCACGGCGAGGGGCTTGCCCTCCATGTCCGCCGCGAAGAGCGCCACGTGCTGCGGATTAACGGGGCCTTCCATGCCGGCGAAATCCGCTCTGCTTGTGTCGCCGTGCATGCTGTGTGTGCCGTCCGCCCAGCACACGCGCCGGTTATGGCCGACGAGGGCCGCT
>CAXXYE010000005.1:0-47629 GCA_963674865.2 Candidatus Hydrogenedentota bacterium | reverse complement strand
CAGATCTCCTTCGTTGAAGTGGGCGCCATCTCGCTTCTCAGTAACGTTTAGGACGGCGATGGCGTTGGGCACATCACCCCGGCCCGCCGCCATTCCCACGCTCGGCCAGGTGCTTGTGCTCGAGCGGCACGGAAATGAAGGACGGATCCTCGAGTTGGCGGCTCATCCGAGCCACATCCGGAGAGTCTGCCGGATATTCTCGACGAGCAAGGGACTGACGTGTTCCGCCACCCATCCCGAGATGCCCTTGCCCAATTCGACAACGGATTGGCTTGCGTCGTCCGGAACGCCCACGCTCGCCACCACCCTCAGGCCTTTTCTGTCGGGGGTGACAAGCATCAATGAGCCACGCTCGGCGGCGACCCGCTCCATCGCCGCTTTCAAGACAAAATCGTAGAGGGCGTGCTCGTCGTGAATCGCGGCGATCCGCTCGCTGATATTAAAAAGTTCCGTGATCTCGCGCAGGCGCACGTTCTCGCGGGTGAGCCGGTACCGTTCGACGGCATTGGTGACGGCCAGTTTGATATCGCTGAGGCTGAACGGCTTGAGGATGTAGTCGTACGCCCCCTCCTTGACCGCGCCACGCGCCGACTCAAGGCTGGCAAAGCCTGTCATCACGATGGGAATCAAGTCGGGACGGATCTTCCGCGCTTCACGAACGAGCTCGATCCCGTCCATTTCCGGCATCATCACGTCCGTGAAAAGCAGAAAAAAGCCGTCGACTTCGCGCAACAAGGCCAAAGCCTCGCGCGCGTTAGCCGCGCATTCGACCGCATAACCCTCATCGCTGAGGACATCACTGAGCAGTTCCCGAATGACGGCCTCGTCGTCGACGACAAGGATTTTTCCTCTATCGTCCATGGGCATTACATCTCAACTTCTGCTCACATCTTACTCCGCGGCCGGGCCGTGTGCAACCGCCGCTCCAACGCCCTGGCGGCCCGGCGCAATGCCGCCCGGACACGCCTTGGGGCCGTTCCGCCGGCGTTATCCCGCCGCTTCACCAGAGCCGTCGGCGTGAGGAGACGCGCAACGTCTGAGTCAAACAATGGCGAGAACTCGCGTAATTCCTCCAGAGATAGCTCGGGGATCCTCCTCCCCCGCTTCTCGCAGGCGAGAACGACGCGGCCGACGACCTCGTGGGCCTCACGGAAGGGCACCCCCTTGCCGGCAAGGTAGTCGGCCAGATCCGTAGCTTCGAGAAAGCCCTCTTGCGCCGCCTCAATCATCCGCTCGGCATGCACTCGAATGCTTGGGATCATCCGAGCTACCACGGCCAGACACAGTTCGAGCGTGTCCGCCGTGTCGAATACGGCCTCCTTGTCCTCCTGCAGGTCCCGGTTGTACGTGAGCGGCAGGCCCTTCATCACGGTGAGGAGCGCCGTCAAGTTTCCGTAGACCCGGCCCGTCTTTCCACGGACAAGTTCCGCCACATCAGGATTCTTCTTCTGAGGCATGATGCTCGAACCCGTCGTGAAGGCATCGCCGATCTCGATGAAATTGAACTCCGGCGTCGACCAGAGGATCAGCTCCTCGCAAAACCGCGACAGATGCATCATCGCCATCGCCGCCGCCCCGCAGAACTCGATCAGGTAATCCCGATCCGAGACGGCATCCATGCTATTGGCGGAAATACCGTCGAAGTCGAGTTCTTTTGCCACCTGCTCCCGGCCGACGGGGTGCGGCGTCCCCGCGAGGGCGGCGGAGCCAAGAGGCAATACGTTCACCCGCTTGCGCAATTCGGCAAACCGCTCCCAGTCACGTCCTAACATCTCGAAATACGCGAGCAAGTGATGCGCCAGCAGGACGGGCTGGGCGTGTTGGAGGTGCGTGAAGCCCGGCAAGACGACATCGATATGGCCTTCCGCGAACGCCGCCAACGCCGCCTGCGTGTCGTGAAGACTCGCAAGGACAATATCCGTCTGATCGCGAAGCCAAAGCCGCATATCAGTGGCGACTTGATCATTCCTACTGCGCGCCGTATGGAGACGCTTGCCCGCCTCGCCTATGCGTCCAACCAGGGCGGCTTCGATGTTCGTATGAACATCCTCCAGGCCCGCATCGAAGACAAAATCCCCCGCGGCAATCTCATTCTCGATCTCCCTCAGTCCGCGTATGATCTTCTTAGCGTCGCCCGACGCTATAATGCCTTGCTCTCCCAGCATCCGCGCGTGAGCAATGCTGGCCCGGACATCCCAGGGGGCCAGCCGCGCATCGAAGGAAACAGACTCCCCCAGCACTTCGACGAGGTCGTCTGTCTTGCCTTCAAACCTACCCCCCCATAGCTTGCTCATATCAAGAACTCCCTAGCCAGGCGCCATGCTGTTCCGTGTGCCGCGCCGAATCTGGCGCTTCCTCTTGCTCGCAACTTACCGTAAGCCGTGCGAAGCCGCGGCGGCTCTAGTTATCTCGCGCAGACTTCCTGAACTCCCGCTCGAGTGAGTTGAGACGGAACTCAATGGCGTTTAGAATCCAGAACTGGAAGTGATTGACCTTGGCATTCTGGTGAATCATGAAGATGATTTTGAAACTAACGAGGAACAGGCCGATTTCCAGCGAAAGCAGTTGCGTGTACCACTGAAGCGTCAGGTCGTGGATCAGCAGTAGAATCACGATGGCGAAAAAGATCCCATTGATGACGGAGTCGCGCTTCGACTGCCTCACGCCGCCAATCTGGCCGATGACCTTCTTAAGCCGCTCTCGCTCCTCCTTGAACTCCTCAAACGCCGCCAGCTCCTCCGCAAGTTTCTTCTGCTCATCATTCTCGTTTGCTTCCGCCATAACGGATGTATCCCTCCTCTATCGCCGCGCCCCGGTAGTCCGGCTGCCCGGTGCTAGGTTTCATTAAAGACGAAACGATACCGGATAAGCAATTCCGGTATCGTTTGCGCTTGCTCCCGAATCTCGCAAAGGCGTTAGAGGAGGCCGGCGTTTCTCCGAACCCTCAGCCGCAGAGCATTCAACTTGATGAAGGCGCCGGCGTCGGCTTGTTGATACGCCCCTTCATCGGCCTCAAAAGTGCTGATCCGCTCGTCGTAGAGCGACTTGGGCGCCTTTCTGCCGACAACATCGCAATTGCCCTTGTAGAGCCGTAGCCGCGCCGTTCCCGTGACATTCTCCTGCGAGTGTTTGACGAAATCCATCATCAAGTTCATCTCGGGCGAATACCAGAATCCGTTGTAGATCAACTGCGCGATCTTCGGGGACATCTGATCCCGTAGCAGCATTACTTCGCGGTCCATGGTAATCGACTCGACGGCCCGATGGCCCTTATAGAGAATTGTGCCGCCAGGCGTTTCATACACCCCGCGGGACTTCATTCCCACGAAGCGGTTCTCAACCATGTCCACCCGCCCCACGCCGTGCATTCCCGCGAGCGCGTTGAGACGCTCGAGGAGCTTCGCGGGGGAAAGGCGTTCACCGTCCACCGCCACGGGCGTACCTTCCTCAAACTCGACCTCGACGTAGGCCGGCTCATCAGGCGCCTTAAGCGGATCGGTGGTCAGTACAAACATATCTTCCGGTGGCTCCGCCCACGGATCTTCAAGAATGCCTCCCTCAAACGATATGTGCAGGAGGTTGCGGTCGGAGGAATAAGGCTTCGCGACAGTGGTGGGCACGGGGATACCGTGCTTCTCGGCATAGGCATTGAGGGCCGTCCGGCTCGTCAGGTCCCACTCCCGCCATGGCGCGATGATGGTGACATTCGGCTCGAAGGCGAAATACGTCAGTTCGAATCGGACCTGGTCATTGCCCTTGCCCGTAGCGCCGTGCGAAACGGCATCAGCCTTCTCCTTTCGGAAGATCTCGATCTGCGCCTTGGCGATCAAGGGCCGCGCTACGCTCGTGCCAAGAAGGTAAGTACCCTCGTATATCGCGTTTGCCTTCATCGCGGGAAAGACGAAGTCGCGGGCAAATTCCTCGCGCAAGTCCTCCACGTACACCGCGCACGCCCCCGTGTCGAAGGCCTTCTGCCGGGCCGGCTCCGTCTCCTCGCCCTGGCCGACATCCGCGACAAACGCGACTACGTCGGCCTTATACGTTTCCTGAAGCCACTTGAGGATAACGGAAGTATCGAGGCCTCCCGAATAGGCCAGCACGACCTTTTTCACGTCCGTAGCCATGTCTTCTGATTCCTTTCGTCACATCGCCCGCTAGGGCGCCATGATACTCGCATATATCTCTATTCAATCGCATGCACTCCGAGCCGCGGGGCGCACTCGACGCGACGTCATACGGAGGGAGGCTCCATCCCCAGCTTCGCCCACTCCTCGCGGGAGGGGCCATAGACACCCGGCACGGCAAGCCCGGCTTGGCGCATTAGCACCGTCATCTGGCCGCGGTGGTGAATCTCATGGCGTATCAGAACGTCGAGCGTCATACCTCGAGGCCAAGTCTCGCCATACATGGCGTCCATCACGTGCAGGGAATCGTCGCTCCACTCGGACTCGATAGCCTCCGCCACCGCTGAGGAAACCGCACGATAGGCCGCGGCTATCGCCGCCGCGCTTGTCGGCACAGCGCCGCTCTCGCCGAATACAGACACACAAAGACCCCACCTGCCCCAGCATCTCGGAAATCGTCGTGACAGTGTGCCAAGCCATACGGCCGAGCGTCCTGTCCTGTTCCGACACCCGCTGGAGAAGCGACTCGTCCGTCAAGGCATCCATAAGCCGGGCGGTTAACTCCGACTCGCGCCGCCAGTCCTTCAGGAAGGATGCCAGGTCTGTGTACATAGGATGCTACCTGGCCGCTTCTTTGGCCATCAGGGCAACCATAACGGCCTTCTGCGCATGCAGGCGGTTTTCCGCCTGATCGAAAACGATGGACTGCGGACTGTCTATTACCTCGTCCGTGACCTCCTCGCCGCGATGCGCGGGAAGGCAGTGCATGAACACCGCATCCGTCTTCGCCAAAGCCATCATGGCGGCATTGACCTGATAGGGGGCGAACGCCTTTCCCCGCTCGGCCTGCTCCTCCTCCTGGCCCATGCTCGCCCACACATCCGTATACACCGCGTCGGCGTTCGCCAGGCCGGCCTCCAGGTCGTGCGTCACATCTACCTCGCCCCGTGCGTCCCGGCGCGCCGCCGCCAAGACATCCTCGTCCAGTTCGTAACCCTCAGGACAGACAAGCGTCACATTCAGCGGCACGCGGGCGGCGAAATTGAACCACGACGCGCAGACATTGTTGCCGTCTCCCACAAAAACGAGCTTGAGGTTAGCCAAGTCGCCCTTGTGCTCGCGGAGGGCCTGGACATCCGCCAACACCTGACACGGATGTAACTTATCCGTCAGGGCGTTTATCACCGGCGCCTTGGTGTAGGCGGCCAAGTCCACGACGGTTTGATGGGCAAAGGTCCGCGCGATGATGCCATCCACCCAACGATCCAAATTGCGCGCGGCATCCGGCACGGACTCCCCGTTCGCCAAGCCTAATCTGCAGCGATTCGAGATGTACCGCGTGCCCTCCCAATTGGAACATGCCAGTCTCGAAAGTCACGCGCGTCCGCAGGCTTGGCTTCTCAAAGATCATGGCGGCGGTAAGGCCCTTCAAGGGCTGATATGCCTTGCCCGCGCGCTGCATGGCCTTCATCTCATCGGCCCGCTCGAGAAGAGCCAGGATCTCGTCGCCTTTCAAGTCAGCCAGTGAAATGAGGTCGCTGATCATCACATGTCTCCCAGGACAACGTCCAAAACGGAGGCAACCCGATCGCATTCTTCGGTGGTCACGATCAATGGCGGGAGAAACCGCAGCACGTTTGGCCCTGCCGTCCCGCAGATAATGCCAGACGCAATCATCTGCTCCACGGCAGACGCCGCGGGCTTCTTCAACTCAATACCCACCATCAAGCCGCGCCCCCTGACTTCGGCCACAATCTCGTGTTTTCCGGCCACGGCATGAAGGCGCTTGAAAAGATGCGCACCCACCTCGGCCGCCTTCTCGATAAAGTCCGGCCCCGTCAACACCTTAAGCGTGGCTAGCGCCGCAGCAGTGCTCAACGGATTCCCGCCAAAAGTACAGGCGTGTGAGCCCACACTGAAACCGGACGCCGCCTTCTCCGTGCATCCCATAGCGCCGATGGGCACGCCATTGCCCAATCCCTTCGCGAGAGTCATGATATCCGGGACGATCCCGTAGTGCTCATGCGCGAAGAGCTTGCCCGTCCGCCCCAATCCGGTTTGCACCTCGTCAAAGATCAGCAGCACATTGCGTTCATCGCAGAGCTGCCGGACTTGCCGGAGATAGTCCTCATCCGGCACGCGTACGCCACCCTCGCCCTGAATAGGCTCGAGCATCACGGCCCCGACCTCCGCTGTCATGGCCTGCGCCAGCGCGTCAATGTCGTCGAACGGCACATAGCGGATACCTGGCAGCAACGGCGCAAACCCCTCATGGTATTTCGGTTGGCCCGTGGCCGTGATCGTCGCCACCGTCCGCCCATGGAACGATTGCTCCGCGGTGATGATCTCCGGCTTCGGCGCGCCCTGTTGGCTCCAATACCGCCGCGCCAGCTTCATCGCCGCCTCATTTGCCTCCGCGCCGCCATTGCAGAAGAACCACTGCTCGGCAAACGAGTGCTCGCACAAAAGCGCCGCCACCTCAACCTGCGGCTGAATGTAGTAGAGATTGGAGACGTGAACCAGCTTCCGCGCCTGCTCGCAGATGGCCCCGGTGACGGCGGGATGACAATGGCCCAGGTTCGTCACCGCGATACCGGCGAAGAAATCAAGGTATTCCTTGCCCTCCGCATCCCAAAGCCGGCTGCCCTCGCCGCGAACCAGCGCCAGTTTGCGCGCGCCGTATGTATTAATGATGCACTTGTCGTTTAGTGCCTTGATTTCACTGGTATTCACTTGATGATTCCCTCTTGATACCCACCGCTTGTCACTCGATGGCCGTCACCATGCCGCAACGCCCGCTGAAGACACAGGCCGGACTCAGAATAGAAGCGGATGGCGTCTACGTCGAATCGCCGCTGCTCGAGTTCGAAGACTCCTTTGCCGGGCTCTTCGAACTCTTGCTTTCGCCCTTGTCGCCACTCTTTGCGCTGGGCGCGGGAGAGGAGCCCGTGCCGGACGCTCCGCTCCGCTTGTAGTCTGTCTCGTAAAAACCGGAACCTTTGAAAATGATGCCCGCGCCCGTCCCGAGCAGCCGCTTGCATTGGCCGCCGCACTCGGGACATTTCACGCGCGGATTCGCACTCATCGCGTGAAAACACGTCCTGAACGTGTCCACACTTCTTACATTGATACGAATACGTCGGCACGCACTAATACTCCAACTATGCCTACCCCCCGGCACTTACCAAGTCCAATACCCCGGAAGAAAAGCGTAATCTAGCACGTTCGTGCCGCTATTGCAAAAACGTCGCGGCATCGGCAATCACCCAGCGACTCGACAGCGCCGTGTCCATGGGATCCTGAAACGCTTTCGTCATTTCTGGATTGGTTCATCGAGTCGGTTCGCTGCCTCTTTCGCTAGTGCCCTCACCCCCAAACAGTTACGACACGACGCGGCCGACGGCAGGCACTAAGAGAGCGGGCGCGTTGACATTTGGCGCGCAGGAGGCCATGATCCCGCCGTCTGAATCCCAATAACTCACCCGTAGCTGTCTGCGGCCCGCTTTTCTCACCTATCATCTGATAGGAACGGGCTCGGTGATAGCAAGTGGCCGAGCAGGCCGTGAGGCATTCTGTCGAGCCCCGCAACGGCAGACTTGTGAAGCAAAGCGCCCGCTCCGCGCGACTTGAGTGTAGTCTCGTTATGCGGCTGTGAGAAAAACGGATTAAGGAGAAGCGATGGAGCCGCTTGCCCAATGGAGCCCGGAGGGGCTGACTCCCCATACACTCGACGCGGTGACGGCCATCGCCATTGCAGCCGGAACGCTTTACTGCTTTCTCGGATACCGCCTGTTGAAGACCGTGATCGCTCTCACGGGATTCATCCTTGCCGGTGGCGCCGCCGCCTTTCTCGCCGCCTGGTTCAGCCAAGGGCAATGGATCGTTACGTCCGCCGCCTTGCTCTTGGGCGGCCTCTCGGGCGCCGTCGCACTGCTCTTCACCTTCAAAGTGGGCGTGTTCCTCCTGGGCATGCTTGGCGCCGCCGCGATCGCGCACGCGGCCCAGGCCAGCGGCGTGGTGGCTGCGGTCCCCTGGATCATCATCGCGGCCGCCGTCGCCGGCGGCCTGACGGCCCTTTATATCGAGCGCCCCATCATCACCGTAGCCACCGCCGCGACAGGAGCTTGGATCGTCGTCGCGGGATTCGCCTACTTCATACTCGGACGCGCCCTGCCGGAACTTCCTAACGACTCCGGCGCCTCGGGCAAAACCCGCTGGATGATTCTCGCGGCTTGGGCCGGACTCGCATCAGCCGGCATCATCACCCAATTCGCCACGCCCAAGACCGCATCCGCCGCCCGAAAGGGGTAGACTTCCGCATAACCACCGCTATACAGGCACCGCATATCACTGCAAATAGGCCATCCGGAGCGGGCGCCGCATTGCCGCCAAAGAGCATGACGGCGTGCCTCATATCCTCCTCGGACTCTTGTCATCAGCAAGCCCAACTCGCCAAGCGGTGGGCGAGAAGAGCTGGGCGCGAATGACGACGTGTAGGCCATCCGGACGGCGTCTCTTGCGCGGCCCCAAGCCGACAACGCGAACGCGTGCGGAGCCAGGTAACGTGGACTCCCCCCCACCAGAGTGGTATACTTACAGCGAGGCTGATACCAATGCTTTGTCAGAGATGTCATAAGAACCGCGCCACCGTCCGATATGCCGAAGTCGTGGACGGAAAAGTGGCTGAACTTCACCTGTGTGAGGGGCTGCCTCGTCGAGCATCAGGAGAGCGCCGCGACAGGTTTCGAGATCTCGAAATCCACGCCTCGCCTGAAGCGCGTCCCCAGTCAGCGCAAGGCCAAGAGCCGCACGATGACACGCAAGCCCTGCCCGGCCTGTGGCACAAGGCTGGCGGACGTCATCGAGAGCGGCAAGGTCAAGTGCGCTCGCTGCTACTACGCCTTCAGCGAGCCGCTCAAGCCGCTCCTGCAAGATATGCATCAGGCAGTGGCGGCATCGCAGCAAGATCGCCCATATCGACGACAAATCGGCGCAACTCCGGGCCGATCTCCAGACAAAGCGGGCCCTCCTGAAGACCACCGTCCAGACGGAGGACTACGAGGAAGCGGCCGTCCTGCGCGATGAGATTAAGGCGCTCGAAGCGGCACTTGCCGACCCAAGGGCTTGCGAATAGGCCCAGGCAAGGCCGCTCAAGCCAAACGTTGGATTCCTGCGTGACACATGGTTGAAACGCTCGTTGATAGCCCCGCGCTCTGGCTTATGGGCAATGGCCCGGAGTCGGGCGTCGCACTCAGTTCCCATGGCTTTCTCTTGCGGAACTTGTCCGACTTCCCGTTTCCCACTCATTGCTCCGATGACGAAAAGCGAAGCATCGTAGAGCGCATCGTCGGAGCCCTCGACTCTTCGGGGCTGCTCGAGAACGGGGCCTATTGCCCCCCTCGATGATGTCGATCCAAGCGCGGCCCGCTTTCTGGCGGAACGCCGGATCATTACCGAGGAGGTCCTGCACGCGTCGGGCCCGCACGGCGTGTATGTGAGCCACGATCAGTGCTTGAGTATCGCCATTAACGGTTCCGACCACCTGTGCATTCAGGCGATCGCCCCGGGGCTTCAACCTCAGGAGGTATGGGCTCGCCTCAACCTCATTGATGATGCCCTTGCCGCATCGCTGGACTTCGCGTTTCACGACACCTTCGGCTATCTGACAATCGGACCTCCGGCGTGTCGGCACCGGACTCACGATCTTCTTCATCTTCCATCTGCCGGGCCTGGCCGCAAAGAGGGAGTTGTCGACCATCGAAGAGAATCTGCGAGAGCGCAAGGCGGCCCTGCACGGCCTAAACGTGCTCACCGCCGAACTAGACGGACGCACGCCTGCTTCCGTCGCCGAGGGCTTCTGCACAGCTCTCTCAGAGACGGACCACCCCGCAGCGTACGAGGCCCTCGGCAGCCTCGTCTACTTGATGAATCAACGCACCCTCGGGAAGTCCGAGGAGGAGATTGTTTTCGAACTCAGGCACGCGGCAGGCGAGATTATCGCGAGAGAGAACGATCGGCGCCAGGCGATTGCCCGCTACGAGCCGCGCCAGATTGAGGATCACGTGGGACGGGCACTGGGCAATCGTCCGCGGCGCCCGCCTGCTCGAATTCGATGAGGCCGTTGACCTCCTGTCCTCCCTGCGCCTCGGCGTTGCCCTCGGCCTCGTGGATAATCACAGCCTCCAAGATGTTAATGAAGTGCTCATGGCGTCCCAGCGAGCCCATATCCAGATGCGGCTCGCGGGCGACTGTGACGAGTTTCGAATAAGCAGCGAACGGGCGGACCTTGTCCGCGCCAAATTCGCTTAGTTAACGGGAAGGGCGAAGACACCATGTGGGACCGGTTTACAGAACGCGCCAAACATGTAATCAGCACCGCGCGTGAAGAGGCGACCCGGCTTGGAAGCGAGCACGTTCGGACGGAGCACATCCTTTTGGGCCTCTGCCGCGAGCCCGAGGGTATCGCCGCGCGCGCCCTCGAGAACCTGGGGGTTGACGTCGACGCCCTCGCCTTCGAGATCGAACAGCAGGTCCAGCGGGGCTCCGCTCCCCCGCCTTCGGGCGAGATATCGTTCACGCCCCGTGCCAAGAAGGTCCTTGAGCTGGCCGTCGAGGAGGCCCGCCGCTTCAACCATAGTTACATCGGTACGGAACACATCCTCCTCGGCTTGATCAAGGAGGGTGAAGGCATCGCCGCCAAAGTGCTCCAAGACATGAAAGTCGACCTCGGCCGCGTTCAGGCCGAAGTCATCCGCCTCCTTGGCGATCAGGGGCGTTCCGGCGCCCAGACGGCCGCGGGAAAGAAGTCCCAGACCCCCGCCCTCGACACCTTCGGCCGCGATCTGACGGTTCTCGCCCAGGAGGAGAAGCTCGACCCCGTAATCGGCCGGGAAGATGAGATTGAGCGCGTCATTCAAATCCTGAGTCGGCGCACGAAGAACAACCCCGTCCTCATCGGCGAGGCCGGCGTCGGAAAGACCGCGATTGTAGAAGGCCTCGCCCAGGCCATCATCAAGGGCGATGTGGCCCGACCTTCTCCTCAACCGCCGTGTGCTCACCCTCGACCTCGCGGGCGTGGTGGCGGGCACCAAATACCGCGGTCAGTTCGAGGAACGGCTGAAGTCCGTGATGAAAGAGATCCGGCGCGCCGACAACATCATCCTCTTTATCGACGAACTGCATACCATCGTGGGCGCGGGCGCGGCCGAAGGCGCCGTGGACGCGGCCAATATGCTAAAACCCGCACTCGCACGCGGCGAACTCCAGTGCATCGGCGCTACCACCATGGAAGAGTACCGCAAGTACATCGAGAAGGACTCGGCCCTGGCCCGACGCTTCCAGACCATTCTGATCGACGCCCCCACCGTCGATCAGACCATCGAGATCATCAAGGGCCTCCGGGACAAGTACGAGGCCCATCACCGCGTCAAGTTCTCGGACGACGCCATCGTCGCCGCGGCCAAGCTATCCAATCAATACATCACCGACCGCTTCCTGCCCGACAAAGCAGTGGACGTCATCGACGAAGCCGGCAGCCGCGCGCGGCTTCAAATCACGACCCGGCCGGCCCAATTGAAGGAAATCGAGCAAGACATCGAGCACATGACTCACGAGAAGGAGGCGGCCATCCGCAATCAGGAATACGAGAAGGCCGCGGGGCTGCGCGATCGCGAACGTACGCTTATCGCCAAGCTCGAAGAACAGAAGCGCCTGTGGGAGAAGAAGCGGGACTCGTCGGAAACCGTCGTTACCGAAGAAGATATCGCCTATATCGTATCGAAGTGGACCGGCGTTCCCCTCACCAAGCTCGAAGAAGACGAGTCCGACCGCCTCCTGAGGATGCGTGAGGAACTGCACAAATCCGTCGTCGGCCAGGATGATGCCCTTGACGCCATCACGCGCGCCATCCAGCGTTCCCGCGCCGGCCTAAAAAACGCGAAGCGCCCCGTCGGTTCGTTCATGTTCCTCGGCCCTACCGGCGTCGGCAAGACCCTCCTGGCCAAGAGTCTGGCGAGCTTCCTGTTCGGCAACGAGGAAGCGCTCGTCACCATCGATATGGCTGAGTACATGGAGAAATTCGCGGTGTGTCGCGCTTGGCCGGTGCTCCTCCCGGCTACGTCGGTTACAACGAGGGCGGACAACTCACCGAGCAGGTCCGTCGCCGCCCCTACTCAGTAGTCCTGTTCGATGAGATCGAGAAGGCCCATCCCGACGTATTCAACGCCCTGCTCCAGATCCTCGAGGAAGGCTTCATGACGGATGCCACCGGCCGGAAAGTCGATTTCCGCAACACCGTCATTGTGATGACCAGCAACGTCGGGACACGCCGAATCGGCCGCAGTATCACGGCGGGCTTCCAGCCGGCCAAC
Source organism: Candidatus Hydrogenedentota bacterium (assembly GCA_963674865.2). GTDB lineage: Bacteria > Hydrogenedentota > Hydrogenedentia > Hydrogenedentales > SLHB01. The sequence goes on along the minus strand of CAXXYE010000005.1, from coordinate 35,136 downwards.
GCGAAGAACGAATATGACAAGATGAAGGACCGGGTGGTCGAGGAAGTCAAGAGGCTATTCAATCCCGAGTTTCTCAACCGGATCGACGAAATACTCGTTTTCCATCAACTCAGTCACGAGCAACTGCTCCGGATTGTTGACATCCAAGTCAGGGAAGTGATAGAACGTCTCGCTGAGAAGGGATTGAATCTGTCCCTTTCGGACGATGCTCGCGAGTTCCTCGTACGCGTGGGCAGCGATCCGCAGTACGGGGCACGGCCTTTGCGGAGGGCCGTCCAGCAGTATATCGAAGACCCCTTGTCCGAGTTGTTGTTGAAAGGGAACTTCGAAACGGGCTCAACCATTGAGGTTTACCCCTCACAAGAGGAAGAGAAACTGGCCTTTGCGCCGGTGGTTCCCGCAGCGGAAGGTGTAACTACTTGAGAAGACTGCTGACCTCCCTCGCGTCCATCGTCATAGTAACGCTCACACTCCAGGCGGCTGCCCAGGATTTCCCGGCCCAAGTCGTCAGCGCGGTTCGGTGCGAGGGGCTCACTCGTGTCAGCGAGCAGCTCATCCGCGCTCAACTTGAGGTCAAGTCCGGCCAGCCCTACAACTCGCGCGCCGTCTCGCGCGATATACGCCGCCTGTACGACCTGGATTACTTCGCCAACATCATTGCCGATGTCCAGACTGTCGCCGGCCAGGTCATCCTCACCTACATCTTTGAAGAGAAGCGCTTCATCGATGAGGTGAAGATCATCGGCAACAAGAAGGTGCGCACCCGCGATATTCGCGGCGCCGTTTCCTGGCGAACCGGAGATGCCTTCCTCGAAGACGGCTACGAACAAGAACGCGACGCCGTCCTAAACCTCTACAAACAAAAGGGCTATCCCAATACCACCGTAGACATCATCGTGGATGAAGTTGCCCCGGGCCGCGTCCGCGTGACCTACAACATCGACGAAGGCAAGAAAGCCAGGATCAAGCGCATCAGTTTCGAGGGGAACGAAGTCCTTTCGAAACGCAAACTGAATAAGCTCATGAAGACCGGCCGGGCCTGGTGGTTTGTCGGCGGCAAATACGACGAGGCCAAGTTTGAAGCCGACCTTCAGAACATCCTGAAAGAGTACGGCAACTTCGGCCGCCTCGAAGCCGACGTCGTCAAGGTCGATCTTATCTACCCGGATAACGCCAGACGCCTGCTGATCACCATCAGCCTCGCCGAAGGCCCGGAGTACGCCGTTGAGCAGCTCGACATCGCCAATAATGAAGTCTTCGATGATGACGAGATCATGCGCATCGTCAAGGTCCACCCGGGCGATGTACACAATACCGGCCAGCTCGAGAAAGACACGGATCTTATCAGAAAGGGCTATGAGGACAGCGGTTATATCAATGCCAATGTCACCCCTCAAGTAACCGTCGATCCCGAGAACAAGAAAACCCAGGTTCTCTACGCCGTTGAGGAAGGCGACCTCAAGTACGTCCGCGAGATTAAGATCACCGGCAACAACGTCACAAAAGATGAGGTTATCCGCCGGGACTTGCTCCTCGTTCCCGGCGAACGATTTGACGGCACCGCATTGCAGGCCAGTCAGCGCCGCCTCGAGAATAGCCAGTACTTCCAGGAAGTCAGATTTACGAGAGAGCCGACGGATGACGAGCGCTTCGCCAACCTGCTCCTCGACGTCGATGAGGGCAAGACCGGCAACTTCAATTTCGGCGTTGGCTACAGCACGGAAGAGCGGCTTGGCGGATTCGCCGAGCTTCGCCTCGACAACTTCGATCTAGGGAACTGGCCCTCCTTCTCCGGCGGAGGCCAACAGTTCCGGACACGCATTTCCCTCGGCGATGTTCGCAGCCAATACTCTTTGAGCTTCACCGATCCGGAGTTCTTGGGATATCCTCTCGCTTTCGGCTTCGACGTTTTTGACGAGTACTACGAATACACCGGCGGCGTCGAGTTCGACGAACGAACCCAGGGCGCACAGCTCCGCTTCGGCAAGCTCCTGTCCCCCTACGTCAACGCCCGAACCAGCCTGCGGTACGACAATGTCGATATTTCCCACCTACCCTATTTCGCCTCCCGTTCCCTGCGCCGGGAGCGCGGGGGCAGCAGCACCATCAGCACCATATGGGGAATCACCCGTAACACGCTCGACTACTACCGCGATCCAAGTTCAGGTTCAAAGCACGACTTCGAGCTCCAACTCGCAGGCCTCGGAGGCGACAACCATTTCTACAAACTCCAGCAGGACTCCACGTGGTTCGTCCCCTTCGGCGAAGAGCGTAAGTGGATCCTGTCGGTGCGCGGCCGCGCCGGCTGGGTCAATGATTACGGTTCATCCGATTTTGTCCCGATCTCCGATCGCTTCTTCGTAGGCGGCGCAAGCACCGTCCGCGGCTACGATACACGCGACATCGGCCCCAAAGAGCCGCGCTACCTTCTCTTGCCGTGGGGGCCGAAGGACGCCGTCGGCGGCGAGTTGCGCCTGGTGGGCAACGTCGAAATGAAGTACAAAGTACTTGAGCAGTTCCGCCTTTACACCTTCTTCGATTCCGGCGGCGTATGGCGTGAAGCTGGTGATTTCGACCTGGGCGACATGAAGCACAGCGTTGGCATTGGCTTGGGCGTGGAAGTGCCGCGGCTCGGCCCGGTGCGCGTTGACTACGGTATCCCGCTTAATGCGGATGACGATCAGGGCTCCGGCCGGCTGCACCTTCTTACAGGCCTGCGGTTCTGATCGCCCCGGACGTGCCCCCCTCGGCTCACGTTCCTTTCATCAAGCCATCCAGCACAGCCTGATAGGTTTCGTGGACGCGCGTTGCGTGTTCTTGTACCACCTGCGCAATATCCCCCTTGATCTGGAGCCGTTCTGCCAGGTCCACCCGAACATCCGCGTCTTCAGGCAGCGCGCTGCCTGACCGCCCGTGCATGATCCGAATCCGGTTCTCCACCTTCCGGAACAGCAAGTATGACTCCGCCAGCGCGCCGAACTCGTGAGGCGCCAGCGCCTTGTGCTGCGTGAGGATATCGATCGCGCCAAGCACGTCGCCCCGCTTCAGATCCGGCAAATCCTTTGCGTGGCGCAATTGCAGAAGCCGAACCGCGAATTCGATCTCCACCGTCCCCCCCTCACACTTCTTCAAATCCAGCGCCGTGCCGCTTGCCACGATTTTCGCCCGAATCTCCTCGATCCGCGCCAAGGTCTCAGGCCTCAAGTCCAGGTTGAAGGCCAGTTCCTGTCCCGCTTCGGCCACCTCCCCCCCAAGTGCATCGTCACCGGCAACCGCCCGCGCCTTCACCAAAGCAAGTCGCTCCCACGGATGGGCCTCGTCGCGGTAGTACTCCTGGAATCGCCTCCGGCTCACCGTCAGCGTGCCCTTCTGCCCGTCAGGCCTAAGACGCGCGTCGATGTCATACAACCTACCGTAGCGAGTGGGCTCTTTGAGAATGCGGATAGTCTCCGCGGCCACCGCGGCGAAATACTCCCCCGGGGACATGCCCGACTCGATCTCCGCTGAGCCATCATATACAAACACCAGGTCCAGGTCGCTGCCGTAGCTCATCTCCCGCCCGCCGAGTTTGCCGAGTCCGAGCACTGCGAATGCCCCGCCGGACGGCCCGTAACGCTTCGCAACCTTCTCCCTGGCGGCGCTCAACGCGGCCGTAAGACAGACCTCAGCCAACTGCGTCAGTTCCAGCCCGACCTCAACAACATTCGTGTTGCGAATGAGGTCGCGCATCCCGACGCGGAGCATCTCCCCGTCGCGGAGACGATAGAGAGCCGCATTGGGATCGTACGCACGCGCCAGATTGGATAGCTGCTCCTGAAGCTCCTCACGCGTTGAGCCCCGTGCCAGCATATCCTCCGCGCCGAATGCGTCGAACAGACCCGGCTCCCGAACAAATACGCCGCTCAGGTACTCGCTGTTCGCTACCAGCGTCACCAGATAATGACAAAGCGCCGGATTCCACTTCAGGATGTCATACATCGCTCCGGGGGCATGAAGCGTGCCGATAACCTTCCCTAAGCGCAGCAGGGCCTCGTCAGGATTGCGATACGAGGAGAGCGCATCGAGCAGCATCGGCGCAATGGCGGCGAATTGCTGCCTCACCCGCGACGTATGCGGCTGGTTCTCCGTCCCGGCATAAAGAAGAAGCAGTTCGGCGCGAGCCTTAGGCGCGTCGCGAAATCCCATGGCCTCCAAATGGCGCAGCCCCTCCGCGCCGTCCGAACGCGGATTCAGCACGTCCGTGATCCAGAGATGACCCGAACCCTTCGCCGCCAAAAACTGATCCAGGATCGCGCGCGTCCGCTCGGCCCGCTCGCGATACGTCGCAAGAAAGGCCGTACCTGACTGGTAGCCCAGCCGCCGCGCAAGCTCGTCCAGCGCCTCCGGCTCTTTCGGGAGGGCATGGCGCTGCTGCCCTCCCTCAATCTGCAGCCGGTGTTCGACCTGCCGCAAGAACGCGTAGTTGCTGGCCAGTTCGGTGGCTTCGAGGGGCCGCAGGAGGGCGTGGCGGCCAAGCGCGTCAATCGCTTCGAGCGTATGCGTGGTGCGCAAAGCTTCCACGCGTCCGCCGTTGAGCAGTTGAAGTATCTGCACCGTGAATTCGATATCCCGAATCCCCCCCCGCCCCAGCTTCACTTCCGTATCGCGCTCGCCGCGAGCCGTCGTCTGCGCCTCCATCAGCTCCTTCACGGCACGGATGTCTTCGAGAGTCTCATCATCGAAGTAGCGGGGGAAAACGAAGGGCCGCGTCAACTCGACGAACTGCCCGCCGAGCCGCAGATCCCCCGCCGCAGGCCGCGTCTTGATAAGCGCTTGGCGCTCCCAAGCCTGCCCAACGCCTTCGTAGTATTTCAGGGCACTGTCCAGACTCACGGCCAGGGGGCCCATGCGCCCGTGAGGTCGTAGACGCATGTCCACCCGGAAAATGTGGCCCTCGCTGGTTTGCTCGGACAACGCATGGATGATCATCTCCCCCAACTTCTGGAAGAACTCGGCGTTCGTCAGTTGCGGCGAAGTCCCCCCCGTCGTCTGCCCCTCATCCGAGTAAAGAAACAACAGGTCGATATCGGAGCTGAAATTCAGTTCGCGCCCGCCGAGCTTCCCAAGCGCAAGCACCGTAAACGTCGCATCCACCGTACCTGCGCCATCGGCCCGCGACATCGTCGGCCTACCAAAACGCGCCTCAAGTACCTCGAAAGCGCTCCTATAAGCGACCTCGAGCATCGCATCCGCGAGGTTCGATAAGTCCTCCGTTAGCGATGCAAGTGGAACATAGGCGAAAATATCCCGCGCCGCGATTCGCAGAATCTCACGGCGATTGAAACGACGCATCGATTGACAACGCGACTCAAACGCATCAAATGCCGACACCTGAGTCCACAGCAGGCCGGTGATCTCCTCACACGTCCGTGCGCGTTCGAGTTCGCCCTCCTGCCAAAGCCACGCCAAGAACTCCGGATTTCGGCAGGCGATATCCGTAAGGTAATGACTTTCGCCCAACAGCGTAATTACGAGTTGCGCATAGCGGGGACTGGCCGCCATCAACTCAAGGTCGGTTCGGCTCCTCGCCCCGCTGTCGAGAAAGCGTTCTAAGCGCACCAGCGCCTTATCCGGGGCCGCCGACTCTCGCAAGGCCTGCGCCACGTGTTTAGCTGAGTCCGCCGGCGCCTCCACAAGCAATGACGCCAATCGTTTGTCTGCCTCCTTGGCGTCCGTGAAGGTTATATCCTCGAATCCCTCGCGCATCCTACCTCCCAGCCCTTCGCCACAGCCGTACCACCGCTTCAGCAGTGCGGCTGATCAATTCCTCGGCTCCTTCAACTGCATTATCGAGCGTCGTAGGCCCCGAACACACCGAGAATGCGGCGTCAATTCCATGCTCATAGAGCACTTCATATCCCTCACCCAAAGCCCCCGCAATCGCCACTACGGGCACCTTGTGCCGCTGAGCCACGGCCGCAATGCCAACAGGCGCCTTGCCGTTGGCCGTCTGCCCGTCGAGCCGCCCCTCCCCCGTAAGTACGAGGTCCGCCCCTTTCAAAGCTCGCTCGAAGCCGCACACCTCCGCGATCAACTCAGCACCCGGGACGAGCCGCGCGCCGGCAAATGCCACCAAGCCCCCGCCCAAGCCGCCCGCCGCTCCGGCGCCGGGCAGGTCGAGGATAATGGTGCCGAGTTGCTCTTCCACAACCTCGCCAAAATGCCGCAATGCCGCGTCCAGCTCCTCCACCATCTCGGGCGTAGCGCCCTTCTGGGGGGCATATACCGGAGAGGCGCCATCGGGACCGCACAGCGGATTCACCACGTCACAGGCCACAAGGATTTCGCACGCATCCAAACCGGGATGCTTCTGCGAAACATCGATACGCGCCAAATCGGCCAACGCCGCGCCGCCAGGCCTAAGCTCTTCGAGATGGAAGTCTTTCAGCGAGTATCCAAGCGCTTGAGCCATCCCCGCGCCCCCATCATTCGTAGCACTGCCGCCGAGTCCCACGATGATCCGGCACAGGCCACGATCAAGAGCCATTCGGATAAGTTCGCCTGTTCCCCGCGTTGTCGTTACACGAGGATCGCGCGCCTCCCGCGGCATCAACGTCAACCCGGATGCGGCCGCCATCTCAATCACGGCCGTCTCCCCGTCGCCAAGGACACCGTAAGCGGCCTTGACAGGTTCTCCCAGCGGCCCGGTAACGACAGAGTTCACGACCCGGCCCGAAGTCGCCGTCACAAGCGCCTCGACGGTGCCCTCTCCCCCATCGGCCATGGGGATCACAAAGACATCAGCGCCGGGCGCGGCACGCAACGCACCCCGCGCCATCGCCTCCGCAACCGCAGAGGCGGACGCACACTCTTTGAACGAGTCCGGAGCAATAACAATGCGCATGCCTTGCCTCCCGAAGATTGAATCCAGGCTCCCGCGGATTGTAGCATACGCCAAGGTGGCGCAGCCGTAGGCGAGCCACCTGCGTCGCATGGGCGGCCTGTCCTTACGGGATAATCGCTCTCGAATGTTAGGCCCGAGAGCGCCTAGGCCGTGCCCCTATCACAGAGAGGTCCAATCACATGTCCCTGCTTCCCACCGTATCGCTCGGCGGCCAAAAACTCACCCGCCTCATCATCGGCGGCAATCCCTTCCGGGGAAACTCGCACTTCTCGAAGGCCATGGGCCGCGACATGCTCGAGTTCTACACAATGGCCCGTGTCAAAGAAACACTTTTCGCCTGCGAGCGCCACGGGATCAACACCGTCCAGATTCGTGGGGATGTTCTTTGCCTCGCCATGATACGCGAGTACTGGGCCGAGGGCGGCACGATGCACGTCATCTTCCAGACAGCCTCCGAGCTGCGTGATCTCCAAGGACACGTTCGAAGCCTCGCCGGATTCGGCGCGTTGGCCATCTATATCCACGGAACCTGGACGGATAACCACTACCTCGACGGCGACATGTCGGAGGTACGCGAACTCGCCAAAGTCGCCCGCGACACAGGCGTCGCCGTCGGCCTGGGCACGCATATCCCCGAAGTCATCCGCCTCGCCGAAGAGGAGGCGTGGGACCTCGATTTCTACATGGCCTGTTTGTACAACCTGAGCGTCAAGAAACGAGAGAGTGCGCTCGCCGGCGGCAAAGATGACGCGGAAGAGCATTTCGACCATGACGACCGCTTCAAGATGCTCGAAGTTATCCGGGAAACGCCGAAGCCCTGCCTCGCCTTCAAGCTCCTCGGCGCCAGCCGGCTCTGCAACACCCCCGAACAGGTGCGCGACGCCTTCGCCACGGCTTATAGTGGCATCAAAGACACCGATGCCTGCGTCGTCGGCATGTTCCCCAAATACAGCGATCAAGTGGCGGACAACACGCAGTTTGTGCGTGAGATCCTCAGTGACGCCGCGAGCGCCTGAGCGCTTCCCCCAAGAAGAAACCGGGGAGTCCTTCTTCAGGAGAAAGACTCCCCGGTAGATTGTTCTATGGCCCTTAGGCCCACGTCATCGCGGTGACCTTTTCCTTGATCAGCGCTTGCTTCAGGAAGTCGGTCGCTTTGGTCAGCCCTTCCCAACTCGACATCAGGCTATCCTCATGCTCGATGCTTAGCACGTGGTCATAGCCCACCATGCGCAGCGTTGACACGAAATCCTTCCACCAATCGAAGCCATGGCCGTAACCACAAGTCCGGAAGATCCACGAGCGGTTGATTTCATCGCCGTAATGCTTGGTGTCGAGTACGCCGTTGACACGCGCGTTCTGCGGATACACCAGCGAGTCCTTAGCATGCACGTGGAAGATGGCTTTGCCCAGCGCCCGCACCGCCTCGACTGGCTCGATGCCTTGCCAGAAGAAATGGCTCGGATCGAGGTTTGCACCGAGGTTATTGCCGCAGAGCTTGCGAATCTTGAGCACCGTCTCAGGATTGTAAACGACGAATCCCGGATGCGCCTCGAAAGCCACGTTTACGCCGTGGTCCTTGGCGAACTTCGCCTGCTTCTTCCAATAAGGAACCACCTTCTTGTCCCATTGCCACTCGAGCACCTCGAGATAGTCCGGCGGCCACGGGCACGTCACCCAGTTCGGCTTCGTCGACTTCTCATCCGAGCCGGGACAGCCCGAGAAATCGATCACGACCTTAACGCCCAACTGCTCGGCCAGCCTAATCGTGTCTTTCTGCACGTCGGCGCTGTTTTTCGCGAAGTCCTTGTCGGGATGCAGGCAATTTCCATGGCAGCTGAGCGCGCTGATGATCAGGCCCTCGCCCCGGAGCATCGCCTTCAACTCTTCCCGCTTCGGCTTCGACGACAGCAGCACCTTTGGATCGCAGTGTGCGTTCCCGGGATAATTCCCGCAGCCTAGTTCAACCGCCTGCAGCCCCAGCGGCCGGATCATTTTCAAGACATCTTTCAGCGGCTTATCGCTGAACATAACCGTCAGAAGACCCAGCTTCATCCGTTCACCCTCCTCTTATTGCGCCTCAGCAAAGGTCCCGCGACCCATCTGTTCTTACTTCACCTTCTCCCACTTCCGCGTCCGGTCGGCCCGCTCGACCGCGTCCAGCACCTTTTGGCACTTCACGGCATCCACAAACGTCGAGTATGGCTCCGCCTTCTTGTTGATGTTCACCAGGAAGTCGCGGATCTCGTGCACAAACAAGTGCTCATAGCCAATGATGTGTCCTGTGGGCCACCACGCCTCCTGGTACGGATGGCCTGCGTCGGTCGCGTGCACCCGGCGAAAACCTTGCACAAGCTCGGGATCATTCCGGTTGAAGTAATGGAAGATGTTCATGTCTTCCTGATTCCACAAGACCGACCCTTCGCTACCGTAGACCTCGATGGAGTTGTAGTTGCGGCGGCCCGGCGCGAATCGCGTCGCCTCGAATGTCGCCAGCGTGTCCGCTCCCTTGATATGCCCGAGGAAGATCGCCGCGTCATCCACGTCCACGGTATCCATCTTGGCCGCGCGCTTCTTGCCCTTCTTCGCCGTGATGCCGATATCGCTATCCGCGACCGCGCGCTTCTTGATAAACGTCCTCATCGACGAGCACACCTCGCTCACGTCGCCCACGAGGTACTGGCAAAGGTCCGTGATGTGCGCCCCAATGTCCCCGAGCGCCCCGGAGCCCGTGTGCTTCTTCTTCAAGCGCCAAACCATCGGGAAGTCAGGATCCACAATCCAATCCTGCTGATACGCCGCACGGAAATGGAAGATCTTCCCCAACTCGCCTTTGGCGATCATCTGCTTGATCGTCGCCACCGCCGGAGCATAGCGATAGGAGAAACCGCACATATGCTTAATCTTGGCCTTCTTCACCGCGGCCAACATCGCCTCCGCTTCTTTGAGCGTATTGGCCAAAGGCTTCTCGCACACAACGTGCTTGCCCGCCTTGGCGGCGGCTATCGCTATCGGCGGATGAAGGAAGTTCGGCGTGCAGATGTCCACCACATCAATATCTGGACGCGCCACCACCTCTTTCCAGTTGAGCGAGGTCTCTTCCCAACCCCACTTCCCCGCCACCTCGACCTCTTCCGGAAACTTGCCGCATAGAACCTTCATCACAGGCTCGACAGGCAGGTCGAAGAACATCCCCACCTTGCGCCAGGCATTGCTATGCGTCTTGCCCATGAATTGCGCCCCGATCATCGCGACGTTCATCTTCTTCTTGGCCATTCTCTTCTCCTCCTCGCACAGTTCAGAAAGAACGCAGCTTTCAGAATAGAAATGCGTCAACTATTATAGAAAGCCCCGCCAAGATTGCCAAGAACAAATTCCCCGCGGTGGAAGGGAAAAGAATCACCGAATCGGCCGCGTGCGGAAAAGCGATGCCCCCAAGAAATCCATCCTGGGGGCATCCGCACAGACAACTGATGACCTCACTGCCGCCGCAAGCGCAACACCAGCATCACTCCGGCAACTCCCAGCGCCGCAGCGAGAGCCACGGTGCCAGGCACACGCGAGGCCGGCACGCTCTTCGCCCCTTTCAGGATGAAGTACGAGAAACTCGTCAGGCCCGTCGCCGTCGCCGTATTCTGATCGGTATTCAGGACCGTCGTGACGGGAGTATAAGGCCCGCTCAGTGAAGACGATTGATACACTTGCAGCGTCGCCTCGTCCATGCCCGCGATCTCCGACGTCGTATACCTGAACGTCACGTCCGCCGAGAAATTCGTCCGATCCGTCGTTATCCGCCAGTACACCGTGGCGGTTCGAAGATCGTCCCCCGCCTTGGCCGGCGGAGCTCCTCGATAACGAGTAACCGTCGTCGTACTTGCATTGTCACCGGAACTGAAGTCGATGGTGGTTGCGGCCGTCCCATAAGTCTCCGGTAGCGGGTCGCCCGGGTGATCCGTCTGCTCCACCGTGGCCGATGCAGCCGCGGTAGCCCCGAAGATGATGTAGGCCTCGCCGCAGTCCGTTCGCGATTCGCTGGGGCCGTCACCACCGTCCGCCCCCATAATTAGCTCGTAGAGCCCGTCATCATTGAGGTCGCCCACCCCGAAGCTCCCGATGACTCGATCACTGTAGGTAAGCATGTCCCCGGCCGTCGCACCGTAGATCGTCACGTCGGGGCCTGTTGAGGACAAGTCCATCTCGCCCGACAGTCCGGCGGAGCCGTAGACAATGAACGCACCGCCCGCATCCGTTCGCGTGTCCCCCGTGGGGCCATCCGCCGTACCGCCGCCCACGATGATGTCGTCCACGCCGTCACCGTTTACGTCAGCCGCCGCAAGCGCCCGCTCCACGGGATTCGGTCCGCTGTGCAGATACGCATCCTCGGCATACGCGTTCAGATCCACCGTCGCGGGCAGGCTCCCCGACCCGAAGATAACGCTCACCTTGCCGTTCTCAACACCAAGTATCAGGTCCTTCACGCCATCGGCATTGACGTTGGCAATGGCCATCAATCCGTCCTTTGTCAGATAGGCGGGGCCGGTGACGGTAACATCCGCCTCGCCCGAAGACAGCGTGATCGTGCTGGACAAGCTGGAGGAGCCATAGATGACAAAGGCCCATCCCGTGCTGTCCGTGTAGGCCCCAAGAGCGAGATCATCCACGCCGTCGCCGTTCAAATCGCCCGTTTGTATGGTGCGCTCCCGTGTGAGGTGCGCCGCCGTGAGCCCGCAGACGATTGTGACATCTTCCTCGCCGCTCCCCAGATCGATAGAGCTGGCCAGACTGCTCGAGCCATAGATAATATACGCCTCGCCTTCGACGTTGTCGGCGCCGGGCGGCGCCGTGCGCAGCGCGTAGTGTGCGCCCAACACGAGGTCGCTTATGCCGTCACCGTTGAGATCGCCGCAGGCCACCGAGCCGTCATTCGTAAGCCGATCAGCGGGTGAAGAGCCAACCGAGCCGCTGGCGCCGTAGATGATCACGTCTTGAGCACCGCTTGCGATGTCCATGGAGGTGGGCCATGTCGAACGCCCGTAGAAGACGTATGCCTCTCCGGCCCGGCTACGCGAGTTGGATGGCCCGTCCGCGTTATCCGCACCGAGGACAAGGTCGTTCATGCCATCATCATTGAAATCGGCAATGACCCACGAGCCCTCACTCGTCAGATTATCTCCGTACTGCGCGCCGTAGATAGTCACATCCTGATCGCCATCCGCAAGGTCCATCGTAGAAGGCCAAGTCGAGCGCCCGAAGAGGATGTACGCCTCGCCACAGGTGGTACGCGTGTCGGCTGGCCCATCGCCGCGCGCGATACCGGTGATCAGGTCATTGATCCCATCACCATTCACATCGCCGATGATAGCGCCCGAGTTGCCCAGGCGGTCATCCGCGGTGGCGCCGTAAATGATCACATCCGGAGGGTCGCCTACAACGCCCGCGCCATCAAGCGTACCCGCCGCGTCGGCCGCGGAGAAATACACGTATATCTGGCCGCAGTCGAGCCGCCCAATCGTCGGCCCATCCGCCCACTGTGCCCCTATGAGCAAGTCCATTACTCCGTCATTGTTCAGGTCGCCCACCGTCAACAGCCTTGATCGCGTCAGCTCATCCCCGGCTTCCGCGCCGTAGATGGTCACGTCCTCCTCACCATTCTTCAGATCGATCGTGGACGGTAGTTGTGCATCGGCCGCCACCGATACTCCCAAACAGACAAGCAGTATCACTTCAAGATGTGCGAGAGCACGAAATAGCCTCATACCCAAACCCCCTCCCTTACTCCGCGTCACGCGAAGCTCCTTCATCCGCCCACCGGCGTAGTTACTATGCCGACAGACCGACTTTACCCCAAAACCCAGAATGACTCAAACGCGCCCCCTGCCCAAAGCCGAACATCTCCCAAGAATCGAGTCGAAGGGACTTCACCATCGCCCCACCAGACAACTCAACCCGTCGCAAAGCTCCACACACATGCAAGAGCAACTTGCGAGAAAAAACTACCCTGCGGTATCCCCAACCCAAGGAGAGCGTAAACCACACGCCCAGAAGTCTTCTCATCAGTAGTTATACTACAGCACTAGGTTCGGGTTGTCAAGAACTAGCCACTCTCGAGCCATTGGCCTCAGCATCTCGATCGTATACAATGAACCGAAGCACTTAGCCCAATGGCCCTGTATGCGCCCAAATGGGCCCGCTGGCAGTCTCTTCTTTCGCTTTAGGGGGCCGTAAGGAGAACGCCGTTGAGCACAAGAATGTCGCCGGATCCGCCTCCGCCCGAGGAGGCCCTTACGAGAGATCTGCCGCTTCCCGAGAACGGTCCAGAACCCGTCGGCGCCGGGGAAGACCAGGCTCTGGAACACCTCGCTGACGCTGTCGAATCCCCCGGACGATACCGCGAGATCCGCGAATATGGCCGGGGCGGCCTTGGCCGGGTCCTTGTAGTAAACGACGTACTTCTCGCTCGAGATATTGCCCTGAAGGAACTTACTCCCCAGGCCTCGCCCGATGTAGAGACGCTCGCTGACGATGTCCCCTGGCTTCCCTCCGATTCGACGGCACTGCGCTTCCTAAGGGAAGCGCGGATCACGGGCCAACTCGAGCATCCCGCCATTGTGCCCGTTCACGAGCTGGGACGCCGCCGGGACGGAACACTCTATTACACAATGAAACTGGTGCGAGGACACACCCTCGAGCAAGCCATCGCCGGCGCCGGCTCCTTGCACCGACGACTCGCGCTGCTCGCTCACTTCCAGGATCTCTGCCAGGCCATCGCTTACTCCCATGGCCGGGGCGTCATCCATCGTGACATCAAGCCGTCCAACGTGATGATCGGCGAGTTCGGCGAGACGGTGGTGATTGACTGGGGGCTTGCGAAGGTGAAAGGCGCTCAGGAAGCACCGGCCACACCAACGGAAGGCAAAGAGGCGCATCAAGCGTGCGATGAGGATGCTGCAGGCCTGACGAGGTACGGCCACCTCCTCGGCACGCCGCATTACATGCCGCCGGAACAGGCGCTGGGCGACACTGACGCCATCGACGAGCGCTCCGACGTATACGCCTTAGGCGCCGTCCTTTATGAGCTCCTGACGGGGAGGCGGCCCTTCACAGGCGCCTCCGCCGAAGACATTGCGAACCGCGTAGTTCACGGCAACCCCACCCCGGTAACGGCCCTCGAACCTAACGCGCCGGCCGAACTGGTGGCCATCTGCGTTCGCGCCATGCAGAAAACGCCCCAAGCGCGCTACCGATCCGCCAAAGAGCTGGCCGCGGAAATCGAGCGCTTTCAGACGGGCTCCTTGGTCGCGGCGTACCATTATTCAAAGAACGAGCGCCTGAAACGCTTCATCCAGGCACACAAACTCGGCCTTGGGGCAACCGCGTCCGTCCTGCTCGTACTGGCCATCTCGATTGCAGTCTCCATGACAGCGATACTCAAAGAGAAGGCCCGGACAGAACAAGAATTCTACTCCGCTTCAATAAGCTGGGCCAAGAGCGCCATCGAGAATCGCCGGCTTCGCGAGGCCCGAGATGCCCTCATGAACACACCAGAGAAGCGCAGGCATTGTGAGTGGGGCCTCCTCCTCAACCTTAGCTACCCCGATCTGATGGCCCTCCGCGGACACACCGACCGAATAGCCTGGGCGAGTTTCTCACCCGATGGAACGCAACTGGCTACCGCAAGTGACGACGACTCCGCCAAGGTTTGGGATGTGCGAACAGGCGACGAGATCATGACCCTCCAAGGGGAGCAGGGCAATGTCGAGCGGGTGGCCTACAGCGCGGACGGACAGCTCTTGGCCACCTCACACACCGGCGGCTCGACGATGCTTTGGGATGTCGGAACAGGGCGTAGACTACTCGAGGTCGAAGGAGACGCCGTCGCGTTCAGTCCGGACGGAAAGTGCATCGCCACCGCCAGCGGCCTGGGCAGTTGGGCCACCTTGTACGACTCGGGCACCGGCGCCGAGCGTTGCCGCCTCGAAGGCCACACCGACGACATCCTGCACGTGGCGTTCGACAGCGACGGCAAGCGAATAGCCACCGCCAGCCGCGATAGGACCATCAGGATCTGGGAGGCCGCGTCAGGAAAGCCGGTACACGAATTGACAGGACATACCGGCGCCGTTCGCTGCGTGGCCTTCAGCGCCCACGGAGAATATATCGCCAGCGCGAGCGACGATAATTCCACCAGGCTTTGGGACAGCCGCGCGGGTGAAGAAGTCAGGTGTTTCGAGGGGCACACCGGCATCGTCTGGTGCGTATGCTTCTGCCCATGCGGCGACTTCATCGCCACCAGCAGCGAGGACCGTACCATCCGCGTGTGGGAAGTCGCCTCAGGCCGGCAGATTCGCCAACTCGACGGATTCCCGAACCCGCCCAGGTTTGCCACAATGGCCCCCGGCGGCGAACGGGTTGTGACAGAGGGCGAGAAAGGCGAACTTCTCGTCCTTGCCCTCGCCTCCACGGAGAGGTACTCGGTTCTCACCGAACACACCGGCCCCATCAATGCCCTCGCCTTCAGTCCCGACAACACACTCTTGGTTACGGGAGGCGGCGACCTCAAGTACTTCAACGACGACCGCGCCATACTCTGGGACGTCGGAACGGGACACGCCCTCCGCGAGTTCAAGGGGCGTGATCGCCCCGTAAGCGCGGTCGCATTCCTCCACGACAGCCGCCGCGTCCTCACGGGAGATGCAGGTGGCCTTCTCGTCGTCTGGGATGCGGAGACAGGCAGCCAACTCCGGGCCATCGACGGACACAAGGACCAGATCCGCTCGCTGGCCGTGAGTCCCGATGGCGCGCGTTTTGCCACGGCGAGCTGGGACGGCACCGCCGCCGTCTGGGACGCGTTAACCGGAGAAAGAATGGTCGTACTTGAAGGCCATGAAGCCCCGCTCGATTGCGTAGCCTTCAGTCCGTCAGGCGACCTCATTGCCACCGGTGCTCGCGACGCAACCGCAAGGCTCTGGAATGCTCGCACGGGGACTGCAGTCTCGACACTCGAGGCAGGAAGCCAATGGGTGTGGTGCCTTGCCTTCAGCCCAAACGGCGAGCATCTTGCCAGCGGCGAGCGCAATGGCCGTGCCCGACTATGGGACATCAAGACCGGCGAGCGAGTACTTACCTTTGAAGGGCATACCTCGCGCGTACATGCGGTTGCTTTCACCCGTGACGGGAAACGTCTGATAACGGGAGGAAGAGACAATACGGTGCGCTTTTGGGACACGAATACGGGCCGGGAGCTTCTCATACTCACCCAGCACAAGGGGCATGTCATGGCGGTTGCCTTGAGCCCGGATGAAAGGCACTTGGCCACGGGGGCCTATCCCAACACAGCCATCCTATGGCCCGTGTTTCCCTGGACACGGGCTCAATACCCTGGAGCCCGCGAACTCCCCTTCGAGGATCGCGTCGAGCTATACAAAAGGAAGCTCCTCGGCATTAATGACCCAACGTAGGCGCCGGCCCCCCCACTCAACCATGACGCCGCCACTGTCACCTGACTTCCCAAAGGCAGCTCTCACGCCGGGATCCGTGTGCCCAGATAGCCCCAACGTCTCTTCGGACGGCTCGCCTATGCCTCGTCCCGTCCCTCTTCCTCACCGGAGATCTTCCTGAGCCACCACGTATTGGTGTACGCGACTTGGCCGAGAAAAACGTATCTGGGCACACGGATCACGTGGTCCACCCTGTAGCCCCGAAACCACGTCATCCACAGAACACGGGAGCGCCGGCCGGTGCAGACCATCTTGCTCTGCCTGACGGCGTCCGTCCGGGTCATTCCCCTATTGGTATGTGAAGACGCTTCACCCATGCCCTGATTCAGTCTATTCTCGTTTTCGAGAACTCATTACACTTGCACCCCAAGTCGCTTAACCCACCGGCGCAGTTCCTTGCAGTCCACACCGAGGAGTTCAGCAGCCTGTCTCTCATTGCCGCCGACCATACGAAGCACGCGCTCGATATGCGCTTTACGCATGCGGCGCAAGGACTTAGGCCCGTGCTCGCCGTCCTGCTCCTTCGACATGTCTTCGCTCGGACACATTGGACTGTAACGCCGTCCTCATCTGCACCCGGATCTTCCCCGGGGTGTGCTCTTAATGGGCAAAACGCAATTAGTGTGCCGAGGATTGGGACGGTTAGGTGCCCCACTCTAAGACATCTGAAATGAATGCCTTAGGAGGAGATGAAGCTGAGAAAGGCCTGCCCAAACGAGAAAGGCGGTGCAACCGATTCTCTGTTTCTGCGGAGCATTTCTCAATTTGGGGAGACGATTCGCGAGGAGTATTGCGCTGTGGTGGCGTCGCGAGGGTCCTTAGCGACGGATACCGTATCTGGCGAGTTTCTTGTAGAGCGTGCTCAGCCCAATTTCGAGCACCTTTGCGGCCGCGCCCACGTCCCCACGGCACTCTCTCAAGACAGTCGCTATGTGCCGCTTCTCGGCTTCCCGTAGACTGAGCACTTCTTGAATTGCCGCTGTCCCGGCGCTGCCATCTTGCACCAGATCCTCAAGCCCAATAACGTCTTGGCGAGCCACCGCGACGGCCCGAGCCATCGTGTTGCGAAGCTCTCGCACATTTCCCGGCCAGGAACGTGAGCGCAAGTAGTCGAGGGCCTCCGGGGAGAACCCCCGTAGCGGCCGCTTCGCCTGGCCGCGGAACATGCCAAGGAAGTGCTCCGCCAGCACCGGCACATCGGAGGGCCGCTCCCGCAAAGGCGGCAGCGTGATCAGAAACGCGCTCAGGCGGTGATAAAGATCCCGTCTGAACCTGCCCGACGCGATCGCGTCGTCAATCTCGGCGTTGGTGGCCGCAATCACCCGGATGTCAACGACGCTCTCCTCCCTGGCGCCAATACGCCTGAATGTCCCTGTCTCGATCACCCGCAGCACACTCGCCTGCGCCGGCGCGCTCAGATCGCCAATCTCGTCCAGGAAAAGGACGCCTCCGTGCGCCTGGGCCACCAGCCCCTCGGCCGCGCTGTCAGCGCCCGTGAACGCCCCTTTCTCATGCCCGAATAACTGCCCCTCAACCAGATCGCGCGGGATCGCCGCACAGTTCACCACAACAAAGGGCCCAGCGCCCCGCGCCGACCGCGCATGGAGCAGGCGCGCAGCCAACTCCTTGCCCGTACCTGTCTCGCCCGTGATCAGAACGTTGAGGTCCGTTCGAGCCGCCTTGGCAATCTGGCCGCGCACGCGGCGGATCGCCCGGCTCGTCCCGACGATCTCCAGCGACTCCCCGACACGATTCCTCAACCGCACGTTGTCGCGCGCAAGTTCCTGAACATACTCGGCCGCCTGAAGCGCCGGCGCCAACCCCTGGGCAAGCAGCGCAAGAAGCCGTAGATCCGGCTCCCGGAATGCGCGCTTCGGCGACTCGTTCCGCAAGGCCAATACAGCGATCACGGCATCCCGAAATACCACCGGCACGATGAGTGTCGAGTCTTGCGTTCCCGGGCCGCCATGCCCCCCATCCTCTTGCGTCAAGAAACCCCGCTTCTCCGTAACCGCCTCGCGAACAGCCTCAGCCGGCGCATCGCCGACGCCCGCCGCCATAGGATGGAACGTTAAGTCATCCCGGCCACGCACCCGAGCCATCCAAAAACCCGTCGGATCGAACCGCTCCGTCACCCAGCGCCCGACCGCGTCCGTCAGCTCCGCGATACTGGCGCAAGCGTTGAACTCCTGGCCCGCACGATACAGTTGAGCCAAGTCCTCTATCGTGCGGATGGGCTCCTGTTTCCCCAGTTCCTCCAGGCCTTGCTCCAAACGAAACAGCTCGCCCGCGCCCAACGAGATCGTATCGCTCGAAGCCTCCGGCTCTCCGCCCCGGCCGGGCACGCCGAACGCCTTGGCCAGAAGAAATGCTTCCTTTCCAAGGACAACCTCATCGCCAGGCACGAGTGCACCGCTTCGAGTGGGAACCATGTTGACAAGGGCCGGATTGCGACTGCCGAGATCTTCAAGCCGGACTTGCTCATCAACCCAGCCAATACGGCAGTGACGGCGCGACACGACGGGATCGTTCACCGCGATATCGCATTCCGCGGCGCGCCCCAATACAAGCGGGACATCGCTGATCGGCCAGCTCTTCCCCTTGTTGGCGCCCCCGATCCCAACAAGCAGATACCCGCTCCCTTCGCTCCCTCCCGTCGACCTCATCCCCAATTCCCTGCCCCTCGGAGAAGATCCAGTACTCCCTTCCAACACTATACCATAGCCCGCAGTCCGGCGCCCCGCCGCTCTTGCGTCCCATGGCCGGCTTATGCTCTATTGGACAATCCCCGAGCGGAAAACACCCATTCAACGGCTCACGACATGAGGTACGGTGACAATGTGTCAAGGCTCCAAACCGGTTCTTATCGGCATAGCAGGCCCCTCGTGCGCCGGGAAAACGCTCCTGGCCACCCGCCTCGCTCGGGCCTTGCCCGCTGATGACACCCCCATCATCTCACTCGACGCCTACTACCGCGACTTGTCCCATCTCGACATCGAGGAACGCGCCCGCGCCGACTTCGACGCCCCCGACGCGCTCGACGCGGCCCTCCTAAGGGAACACATACACGCCTTGGCCCGCGGCGGCGCTATTAACAGGCCGGTATATAACTTCACCACGCACACCCGGCTCCGTAGAACCGAGAGGGTAGTCCCTGGCGCATTCGTGATCATCGAAGGTTTGTTCGCGCTGTACTGGGAGTCCATCCGCAAATGCTACGCCCTCGCCGTCCATGTCGACCTCCCCCTAGACCTTTGCCTCGCCAGACGCATCCACCGCGACACACGCGAACGCGGCCGCACCGAGGCATCCGTCCGGCGTCAGTTCGAGCAAACCGTTCGCCCCGCCTACGAACGCTTCATCGCCCCCGCGCGAAACCAGGCTCACCTCATCCTGGACGGCCACGCCCCCGTCGAGGCATCCGTCAGCGCCATTCTTCACCATCTCAAACGACAGGTGGGATGAGTATAGGGGGTGAACGCGCCACTTGGTGCACGCCACCTCAGTAGACCCTTGCTCTCCCCCCCGCGCCCTTAGCTCGCCCCTACGCGCCGGAAGAAGACATCGTTGGCCGCCCCCCAAAACGTGTTGGGCGTCCACGTAGGGATCTTACCCTTTGCGTCAACATCCGAGAGGCCCACAGCCATCGCCAGATACGGCTCGAGCGGCAAACGATGAAGCACTTTCATCGTGTGAAGCCCATCTCTCACACCAAGGCCATCGCCGATAATCGCATGATTGTCGAAGTAGAGGCGCACGCCGGGCGCATAGGGCGCATCGGCATCCGTGAAAACGAAGCCCTTCCGCTGGGATGCCACAACGTGCTCAGGATTCACGTTGTCTACTCGCCCTAACACGACGTATTCCGCGTAGTCCGGCGGCTCCCCGAGTTCCGAGAAACCGATACTGAGCACCGTCCTCCCCTCCTCGCGCAATACCGACAGAGCCCGTAATTCGCCGTCCGCGCGTATGCTCGCCCAGGCATCTGCATTCGTGGAATGTACCACCCACCTCGGATCGCCGGAGCGGACAATGTCATCACCGGGTGTTTCGGCCAAGACGCTTTCCACCAATGTCTTCAGGCCGAACACCTCGGGAAATGCCAAGATGACATTTCGCCCATGACTTGTCTCGTACCGGAGAAAATCGGCCAGTCTCGGCTCCAGCCGCGGCGCATCCTGCCCGAACTGGAAGGTATAGAGTCCGTTCTCGCCGCGTCCGCGGAAATCCAGGCCGCGCTCCCCCTCGATCAGGCAGAAGCAACTCCACTGCTCTTCGTAGCGGCCATCATCGGTGAAGGGATTGGCCGTTTCCGGACACCAGCCCACCGGCACCGCGAAGTACGCCGTCCCCAGATCGCCACAACGTCGGCTGTCCATTGAGCCGGCTTCCACGCGGGAACTCGCCTCCGTTCCGTCACTCACCATGAAGATGTCGCGATTGCCTGCATCCCGGGAGGCACCAGAGATAACGCGCGACACTGCCTTCGGCTCCCCGGGCGACACAGACTCCACTTCCCAGCCTATGCCACGCATTCGCTCATATCAAGCCCACCGCGGTTCAACGCGCTGTGCGCACAACTCCGCTACGACGCGCCTTTAGCTGTCTGGGCACCCTCCGCTAGAATAGGTGACAAGGAACCTGGCCACGGAGGGGCATTTCGTGACGGAAGACACACGGGACAAGCTCGACGTGAACGCGGAAGAAGCCTGCCCAGCGCCGGCGCGCCCTCCCGGGCCACGCGCCGTCGCCGTTGGCGCCGCGTTCTGGCTCTTGTTCGCCGCGGTCCTGGTGTGCCTTCGCGGTGTGCGCTGGGACGAGAACTACGAGTTTGCCCAAGCCCTCCTCGGCATCATCCCCTATCCGAAGGGGCATCCGCTCTATCAGCATGCACACAACGCCTTCAGCTTCCAGACGTACAGCCTTGCCGCACTCATAAGGCTCCTGCCCGAATCGCTACGCCCCCTCCTCGCCAACGGCGTCAGGAACGTGCTTTACATCGCCTTCAGCACGATCCCCGTCTACCTGTTGGCAGCGCTCGTCACGCGGCGCACCCGCTGGGGCCATGCCGCGGCCCTGCTCACCTTGCTCGAGATCCACGCCAACTTCTATAGCTGCTATCCCATCTACGTCTGGCCGAAGATGAGCACCAACGGAGGCATCGGCCTCGGCTACGGACTCCTGGCACTCTACTTCCTCGCCGCCGGGCGTCTCCGCGTCGCGTATTTCCTCGCCGCCTCTATGCCCGCCATCCACATCGGCCAGTTCCCCCCCGTTCTCGGCCTCTTCGCCCTCCATTTCCTCGGCGTATTGGCGAGCGGCCCTGAAAGCACGGGCTTTGGCCGGCCGCGTCGGGACATGCTGCGCGACCTCGCCCTCGGCGGCGGGGCGGGATTGGCCATCACCCTTGGCTTCTTCCTCATCCAGCAGACCTTTGCCTCGCCTCCGCCGACCGCGGGGCCCTATTTCTCCTCATTCCCCGCCGATGAAGTGTGGAAGGGATTCCTCAAATACCACACCTACCACCGCGCCCTCCGCATCGGCCTCGAGCAGTTCCTGCTCGTGGGCGCCGTGCTTCTCGGCATTGGCGCCATCCACATCGAGTGCAGGGCCCGCGTCAAACGCGGCCCCTGGCTATGGCTTGGCCTGTTCGCGTGCATCACCACCACGACCGTCTGGCTTATTATGGCGATTCATTACGCGATGAAGAGCGACATCCCTTACCTGTTGATCAGTTGGATGCCTTACCGCCTCAGCAACTACCTCGCCCCACTCATGATCGTCATGATGATCGGCCTCCTTGCCGGGCCGGCAGGTTCAAGTGGCGGCCGCTTGCTCGTTGTCGCGGCGCTGGCTCTTGCCATCTTCAAAGTCCCCGGCGAATGGCTCGTCTGCGGCCTCACCGGAGCGTCGCTCGCGGCCGTGGCCCTCGCCGTGAGAGGCGACCGGCGTTTTCGCTGGGCTTGGGCCGGCCTCGTGGGCTGCGCTGTGCTCGCCTATCACAGCGCCCCCATCACCTTAGTTGCCGTCGCCGCCGGCGTCGCCATCCTGGGCCTCACGACCAAGTACGGGCACTGGCTGCGCTGGCTGTGGGCGGCCCTTGTGGCCGGCGCCATTCTGTACTTCAACCAGATCCGCCTCGACCTCGCCCTCGTCACAACCACCGCGTGCGCCCTTGTCCTGGCCTTGGATGGTTTGGCCCTGAGAGGCACCAACCGGCGCCTGTTCGACAACGTGGCCGCCCTTGTAGCCGTCGCAGTCTCATGCCTCGTCGTAATCATGACCACCGTCGAGCAGGCACGCTCACGCGAGCATCTGCCCATCACCCCTTTTGAACACCGCGTGCGCGCCTTCCTCGACGAGCGCGGGGAGCCGGACGTTATGATCGCCATCCATCCCTACCAGTGGCAGCTCCAGGCCAGACTCCACCACCCCGTGATCACCGACGCCGCCACCCGCACCTGGATCCCCTACCACAAATCGCTCGGCCCCACGCTCCATAAGATGTACTGGGACCTCTACCGCACCGACTTCGCCCCGAAGGGCGACGACAGCCCTTTCCCCATGTCATGGGAAGAGGCCTGGGCCGAGAAGAGCGCCCGGGAATGGCAGGCCCTTGCCCGCGAATACAGCTTCGGCTACCTCCTTGCGCCCAAACGCGTGGAACTCCACCTGCCCATCGCTCTCGAAGACGATTCGACCCGGCTGTATAGAGTGCCTACCGAGTGAGCGCGGCAACCGTCGAATGGGAACGAAGTATGCTTTTCGACCGCCGTTATTGCACATCGTGAATAACAGGTGTAACTTATCTGTTTCAGTAAAAAGACGATCCGCACAGCGGGTCTTGTTCGAGCATAACCTCTGGAGGCATTCCCTATCATGAAGCGTTTTCTTGCGTTCCCGCTGCTGCTGCTCCTTGCCATCAGCCTGTTTCTGCCCCTCCATAGCACCGCCGGCGCAGACGTTACAGACACCGTCCGCGAGGTCATCCTGCGACTGAAGGAGGAACAGCCCGCCGAGAAGCTGCTCGCCATCACCCCGCCTGAGGTGGCCTCGCTGCTCACAGAACACGAGCGCACCGAACTTGGCTCAGGCTACATCACCTGCCGCGTAAACGTGCCCGTCACCGTATCGGTGCTCCTGGAGGCACGCCTGGAACACGACGCCTTCTGGCTCGAAGAGCGTGGCTTCACCTTGACGGACAAAAAGGCGTCAGTCGATAACGGCGCCCGGCAAGTCTGGCAGAAGGATTTCCCGGAAGGCATCGTCGGCCTTGGCGTCAACTCACTCAGCGGCGACGGCAATCACTACTGCGCCGTCATCGCGCCCCAACGGCAAGGCGCGCCGCTTACCGTAACCGAGGTATATCCTCCCACCCACGCCCTCGCCGTCGCGACAAAGGGCACTCCCAGTATCATCAACCGGGAAGACAAGGTCCTCACGGAGCTTCCCGAAGAACTCGAAGGACAGGTACTCCTCCTCGGCGACAACGCCCGCCGCAAAGAAGCCCACATAGCAGGATTCTTCCGCGTTACGGACTACCCGGCGACAGAGCAACCCGATCAGATCGTGTTGACGATGACTGAGGACCCCACTACCTCGCAGACGATCCAATGGCGCACCAGTGCCGATGTCGCTCGCGGCTTCGTCCTCTACCAGGGGAAAGGCCCATACGAACGCTTTGAACGCACCAAGCCCATTCGAGTGAAGGCGAAGACCGCCGCTATCGAAGACCTTGGCCTCTTGACCAACGCCGTCATGCACCGCCACCGTGCCGTGCTCAAAGACCTTCGCCCGGATACGGCCTACGTCTATTCAGTCGGTGACGGCTCTCGGAAGAACTGGAGCGAGATGGCCGAGTTCACCACCGCCCCCGAAGACTCTGCCGCCTTTTCGTTCATCTACATGGGCGACATTCAGAACGGATTCGATCGCTGGACCTCCGTCCTCCGCCGCGCCCTGCTGGCGTGCCCGGACGCCGCCTTCTGCCTGACGGCGGGCGACCAGGTGAACCGCGGCGCCTATCGTGACGACTGGGACGCCCTATTCCACTACGCCGACGGCGCTTTCGCCCGTCTGCCCCTCGTGCCGGTTGTCGGCAATCACGAACTCTACGGCGACTTCCCAGGACTGTATCTCGAGCAGCTCCACCTGCCGCACAACGGCCCCCAGGGAGTCACCCCCGAGCGCGTCTACTCGTTCGAGTATGGCCAAGCGCTTTTCGTTATGCTCGACTCGAATTTGCCTGTGGAAGCTCAGTCCGACTGGCTCGAGAAAACCCTCGCCGCGTCAGACGCCACCTGGAAGTTCGTTGCGTATCACCACCCCGCCTATTCGTCCAAGGCATCCCGGGATAATCCTGACGTGCGCGAGGTATGGGGGGCGATCTTCGACAAGTACGACGTTGATGTCGTCTTCCAAGGGCACGATCACGGCTACCTGCGCACCTATCCGATGAAGGCCGGACAGCGAGCCAAGGACCCCGGGGATGGAACGGTCTATCTCGTCACCGTCGCCGGCACGAAGCTCTACGACGTCGCGGAGCGTGACTATGCCGCTGCTTCCATGGAAAAGACCCCCACATTCCAGATCGTCGATATCCAGGTCAGAAACGACCGCCTCGTCTATCGCGCCTACAACGTCGATGGCGACAAATTGGATGAATTCATCATCGAGAAGTAGCACGTGTTCTGACTCATAACTGAAGGCACTTGTCTACACTGAGAGAAGTGCCAAGAAGAAGCGAAAAACGGGGACTGACACAAGCGGAACGAAGCGTAGACGTGTCTGTTACCCGCTTTTCGCGCGCGCCCCATGGACAGGAAAGAACCGCAGAAAAGGGACTGATGCAAGCGAGCGAGGTCCTGAGCGAGACGTGTCTGTCCCTTTTCTAGCGAAGTAAGCGGAACCGCTGCAAGTCTGGCCTGAAAGCGCGGTTCCCGGTGGGATGCGGCCAGAAAGCATCTGTAAGTCCCTGTGTCTCAACGCCCAGAGTTTTGCCCCCCGTTATTCGGTGTCTTTCTGACCGCATCCTTAGTAAACGGCCTTGCGCCGCCAATCGCCCGTGTCGCGGTCCCGGTAGACGAGTTCTTCCGAAAGCCCCTGCGGGGTGACATGGATCGTCATGTAGTGGAAGATCCGAGCCTCTTCGGGCAGGCGTTTGCTGAAAGGCGCGCCCCCCCCGGCCGTCAGCGTGTAGCGGACACCATCGATCACCGCCGTTGCGTAGCCGTGAATGTGGGCCATGAACACCTCATTCACATGGTGGCGGGAGAGCAGCTCACGTAACTTATCGGCGTTCCAGTCGAACCCGCGCCGATCATTCGTTGCCACCTTTCCCTCGAAGTACTTCGGCGGGATATGGAAGAAAACGAACTTGTACGTCGCCCCCGGCTTCGATAATTCCTGCTCGAGAAACGCCAGATCCCCCGCGGTAACGCGGATCTTCTCGCTCGCGTTGAAGCCGACAAACCGGCACGGCCCGTAATCGAATGAGAAGCGCGTGCCCCCATAGAGGGCCTCGAACGCGGCGAAATCGCGCCGATCGCCCCGCTCATGATTCCCCGGGATACAGAACACCGGTACGGGATCCGCGATCTCCAGCAGCGGAATGTGATTCTCGAGATATTCCTTGACTGTGCCGCCCCGGATCAGGTCGCCCGTGTGGAAGATCATCACCGGACGCTCCTCTGCGGCGTGGCGGAACACATCCGGCGCCACGTACATGTTATTGCGCGTGTCGCCCAACACAACAAACGTGAAACTCTCGGCGTTGTCCTGAGTCCCCACGAGCCCGGCTTCGAGCCGCTCATAGTTATACCGCTCGGCGTAAGGCGCCAACTCCGCAAGGTCCCCCGGCGAGGAGGCCACCCACCACGACAGGGCCGCCACCGTCAGAACGGCGCAAACCGTTAACGCCGCGAACCGCTTCTTGTTCTGAATATGCTTCAGCAAGTTACTCACCTTCATCTACAGCCGTGATTCTAGCCGAAACAGCTGCAATTCAACAAGTTATCAACGTGACTGTCCAGTCGGCATGGCCGATGTTCATGCTAACGCACAAACGTTCCCCAACAGGCAAAATATTCCGTTTGCGGCGCTGTCACCAAGCTGAAGCTCACACCATAACTAACTGCTATGACATACCTTACGGCAAATAGAGCGTTGTGGCACGTGCCTTGCCTGTTGTCAATAGGAACTGGTTCAGGAGGAAGTGTGCGCATGCAGGTTATCCCCATCACCGCAAACGGTGGAACCGCGCCGGAGGAATCCACGGCGTCGGCACCCCTCCAAATAGCGGCGAACAGGACACATGACGCACTCCCATTCGCTCGTACCCTCGACAACATCGCGACGAGCCCGTCGCACCGCGCTGAAGCACGGCATTCAGGCGCCTACGCTGTCCGCAACGGCGACACGCTGTGGCACATCTGCCGCGAGGGCCTCACGGCGCGGGGTGATTCCCCATCGGACGCTGAGGTCCACCAAGCTGTCAGCCAGGTAGCCCGCGCCAACGGACTCCGTAATCCCGACCTGATAATGCCCGGCCAGAGACTCGACCTCTCCGCGCTCACTTCACCGATGTCCTCTCACCGCCTCGGACAGGACACACCCTCCCTGCGGAGCTATCGCGTTTCGGCCGTGGTTCCGCGTACCGCTCCCCCGACGCCTCCCCGTCACGCTCGCTCAAGCCAAGAGGCCGTGACGGATTTTGGGGTGACTAAGTCCTTTGACATCAACGGCCTACTAGATTCGCTGCTTCGTCCAGAGCCTTTGGCGGAAGTCGACACAGTTGCGTCGGGTCCGTGGGCCGACATCCTTGAAGGGCCCGCCCGGCTCACCTCCCCATTCGGCATGCGCCGCGACCCCTTCACAAGACGCACGGCCCATCACGACGGCATCGACCTTGCCGCCGAACCGGGCACCGGCGTGAGCGCGGTGCTTCCGGGCGAGGTCGTCTTCAGCGGCTGGCAGCCTGGCTACGGCAAAGTAGTGATTGTGCGGCATGACGATGGCCTCGATACCGTCTACGCGCACAACGCTAAGAACCTCGTTCACGTAGGCGACGCCGTCACCGAAGACACGCTCCTGGCCCGCGTCGGCTCGACAGGCAGGTCCACCGGGCCTCATCTGCACTTCGAGGCGCGCCAAGCGGGACGCCCCGTCAACCCCATCCCCCTCCTGCAACGCACGCCCTCATTCAATATAGCCCAGGCTCCGTAAAGCCGAAACATCCTCATCCGAGAGGGCGGCCCCGGTAGTCTCACCACGCGGATAGGCCTCTTCCCAAGCCTCGACAAGTCCCACAAGCTCCGGGATCCGCTCGGCGGACTCAGACGATAGATCGCGTTCCTCCATCGGATCATCAGGGAGGTAATACAACTCCCGCTTCGGGCCGTCCATGATCAGCTTCCACCCATCCAGGACAACGCCCTGCCACTGGGGCGGGCTCTCCGCCATCAACGCTTTGGCCCCCGGCAGGCCCGGCACCGCGCCTCCGTAGGCTTCGAGAAAGCGCGCATGCCCCGCCGACGCCTGTGCGTGGCTGAGGTCCATCCCCACCATGCCCGGCAACGGCGCCAGCCCGGCCATGCCAAGCAGCGTCGGCCCCACGTCAATTGTCCGCGCAGGGACATCCGTTCGCCCCGGCGCAATGCCCGGCCCCCGAATGATCAGCGGCACGTGGACGCCCGCCTGATAGATCCGCCGCCCATGGCCCAGGTAATCGTGCTCATAAAGGCTTTCCCCATGATCCGCCGCGAAGAGCACGTATGTGTTCTCCAAGGGAATCGCTTCGAGTAACCTGCCCAAGTGGCTATCCGCGTAAGCCACTTCTGAATCATACTTACGCGCAACCCGCTCCTTCTTGTCCGCGAAGATGCCCGCACGCCCCAACGGATCGAACCGCTTGTGGAACTGATACGGCGCGTGCGGATCCGAATAGTGTATCCAGCAGAAGAGAGGCCGTGCCGGATCACGCCCGCGCAAGAGGGATAAGGCCGTGCCCGTCACATCCGGCGCGCTCCGCTCCGGTTTGATGAATCCCCAGCGCTTCTCGTCGAAGTCCGCGTCGTAATGCTCGAATCCGCGGTCGAGTCCCGAAAGGTCCGCCTTCAACGTCCAATTGCTCTGGACACAGAACGTCTGGTAGCCCGCTTGCTTGAAGCACTCGGCGACGGTAGGCACATCCGCCGGCATGCGCAATCCGTTCCGCGTCATGCCCGTGGAACGCGGAAACCGCGACGTGAGCATCGCCCCGAATGACGGCCCCGTCAGTGGCACCTCGCACACGCAATCTTCGAAGAGCAGTGCCCCACCCGCCAGTTCGTCAATATGGGGCGACGTGGCGTGCGCGTACCCATAGCAACCCAGATGGTCGGCCCGGAGGGTGTCCACGGAGATGAAAAAGACATCCGGCGCTCCAACTAGCGCCATGAGGCACGCAAGTACTGTCAAAACCCCTACTCCTCAGCGGCAAACTGGATCTTGACAAGACAGGTCGAGTTCAGCGGCATCGTATCACCTTCCTTGTCGCGTACGAGAACCACCCCGCCATCCTTGTCGTAGGCCGTCAACGTCAAGTGGAACTCACCCGGAGGCGCTTGGCGCGGCACGTCCACCTCGAGCGTCCACACGCCGTCGCCCGCCTCCTGATCCGGCGCGACGCCGTCGTCCTTCAGCTTCAGCGTGACTTGCTGATCCTCTTCGACAACACCCTCGACACGCGCCACGGTGTCGTATCGATCAGACACGTCCACCGTGATCACCGCCACGTCCCCCGGCTTCAACATGTCGGGCGTCACGCGCGCGTCGCTCATCGTCGGTTGGCGCGGCGTCAGAGTCGCACAGCCCGTCCACGCAACCGCAAACAGAGCAACCGCGAGCACGCTTAGAATGCCTTTCATACGCATTTCTCCAAGTTTGCCCCGCGCATTCCGCTGCGGGGCAGCGCTGACATATACGTCAGCGCTTGCCTCCTGACACCGCAACCGCCCGGCCCGACGCGGCCGAACGGTAAGCAGCTTCGGTGACCTCCACCGCCTTCAAGCCGTCGTAACCGGTGATCGTCGGCTCACGCCGCTCATCCACGGCAGACACGAAATCACGGATGAGGGCCAAATCCGGATTATCGCCCCAGTAGGCCCACTCCGCCTTCACTGCGTCTTCGTCGTACACGTTGAGTTTCTGCTTGAAGCCGTCGACGGTCACCACGCCCTTCTCGCCAATCAGCTCCATCGTCACATCGCCCCACGTCGGGAAATTGCCCGGACGGCTCCAACTCGCGATATGCGAGATCATCGCCCCGCCCTCCATCTCCAGATGGAGGCAGCCGATATCATCTGTGTCGATGCCGGTTCGCAGCAGACGGCCGTTCTCACAGTAAACCCTTCGTGAACTCTTTCCCAAGCATCCAGCGGAGAAGATCGGCCACGTGTACCGTATGATCCATCGTCGCCCCGCCGCCGGACAGCAACTCCTTCGCGAACCATCCCCCCGGGAACTGCCCGTTATTCGTGCAGGTGCCCGCGATGATATCGCCGTACCGACCCGCCGAAATCTGCTCCTTTACCGCCACAACCGCCGGAATATAGCGACACGGAAACGCCGTGCCCCAAACCCACTTTGGCCTTCTTGCACGCGGCAATCATCGCTTTCGCGTCTTGCACCGTGGTCGCGAGCGGCTTCTCGCAGAGAATCCACTTCCCCGCCGCCGCAGCGCGCTCCACAAGCTCCCGGTGCCTGACGTTTTCCGCGGTAATCACCACGCCGGCGATATCCGTCGCCAGAAACGCGTCCAAGTCTCCTATGAAGCGCGCACCGTGGGCCTTCGCAGCGGCACGGCCGCGACGAGCATTGTCATCCCAAACCGCCGCAAGCTCCGCCTCGGACAACTCGGTAAGGCACGAGGCGTAGCTCGGCGCGTGTACATGGGCGAAACTCAGTATCCCGATCTTGGCCATGTCCCTCTCCTCGTTTGCCTACAGCCGAACCGGCTTTCCGGTATCCGCCGACTTCAGCGCCGCCAGGGCAATCTCCACCACCCGCAACGCGTCCTCCGGCGTCACCCGCGCCTGCGATTTCCCATCCACCACGGAGAGAAAATCCTCCCACTCGAGTTGATACGGCGTCTTGTCGACCGGGCTGGCCGGCACGATCATCGTCGGCCCCGAGCCCGCCGTTTGACGCATCGCGCTTGAGACGGGGACTTCCTGAGAGTCGAACGTAAGCATGCCGCCGCTCCCGCAGATCTCCCGCCGTCACCCGGAAGCCTGATGGATGCGCCCACGTGCCGATCACGTGCACGATCATCCCCGATTTCATCCGAAGCGTCACGAGCGAATAGTCCAGTATCTCCGGCTCGCTCTGGCGCAAAGCTTGACAGAACACCCGCTCGGGCTCGCCAAACGTGTAGCGCACCCAATCCAGGGTCGTGGATCATGCAGTCAAGCGTCACGCCGCCGCTCTGGGCGTAGTCACGAAACCAAGCATCCGCTCCTAAGGGGAAAATACCTCCCCGGTAGAGGCGCGCAAAAGCCGACTTTGCCTAGCTTGCCTGCCTCGATCTGCGCTCGCATTGCCTCGAATTCTTGGAAGTAGCGGACCACGTGCCCTACGAAGAGCTTGACGCCCGCGCGCTTGCACGCCGCAATGGCCTTCTTGCACTCGGCAGCCGTCCGGGCCGAACGGCTTCTCACAGAAGACGTGCTTGCCGGCCTCCGCCGCCGCGATCACGTACTCCACGTGCTTCGGCGTCGGCGTCGTAACCGCGACAATGTCCACATCCTCCCGGCAAACGACCGCGGCGCAGTCCGTCGACGCCTCCGCATCGTACCCGGCCGGCCAACTCCTTGGCCGCCGAGGCCCGTGTATCGCCGCAGGCCACCACCCGCAGGCCGCAGTTGGTCGCGCAATTCGCGTGTACGCTTCCCATCCCGCCACAACCGATGATCGCTACATTCATAAGCCTTTCCCCCAGGGAGTCCAACCGCCTTACAAAGTCACGATGGCCTTGAGGCCGGCAACAACGTGCTCCAGCATGACCTCAAGCGAATGGTTGTAAGGGCCGAACTCCGCGGTAAGCGCACCGTTAAAGCCAACATCACGGAGGGCGCCCACCACGGCGGGCCAGTCAACATCGCCCTCCATCAACATAACGAATCCGCCGAGCGTGCCTACGCTCGCCCGGAAATCCTTGGCATGAATCGCCTTGATCCGCTCCCCGAGAATCCGAATCCACTGCTCCGGATACCAGTAGGCGATGATGTTCCCTGTGTCAAAATACGCCCCAACGTACTCGCTCTCGAACTGATCGATGAAATCGCGCATCTCTACCGGGCTCAGCAGGAACTTGTTCCACACATTCTCAACGGCCACGGAAACGCGCAACTTCTCCGCCGTCGACACGAGATCCTGAATCGACGCGAGCGCGTTCTCCAAGGCCACGTCATACGGCGTGTCCGGCGTCACGCTGCCCGGCACCACCAACACAGAGCCGGCGCCAAGCCACTGCGCAACCTGAAGCGCCTTCGCCGTCGCCTCCTTGCCCTGCTCACGAACACCGGCGTCCGGCGACGTCATAGGCAGACTCCAGCCCATGCCGCTGCCGACGCTGCACAACTCAATCCCGAGCGAGTCCGCGTGCTTGCGCACCGCCTTCGCATCGGCCTCCGTCGCGTCAAGGGGGAAAGGGCCCTTCTCCCCGACGCAAATCTCAAACGCCTCAAAACCCATCTTGTGCGCCAGCGACAGCGCGTCAACGGCGGGCATGTCGCCCGGAAACGCCCATTGATTGATCGAGATCTTCATCTTGGCTCCTTTCCGCAACGGGCCGACTTCGCGCCTCTAATCGAACCATCATTATAGAACATGGCCCCCGCCACCCCCAAGAAAGGAATCAGAGAGTCTTCGCAATCCCGTGCCATTCTATCGGAGTCTCGCTGAGAGCGAATGCCGTCATCCAGGATCGCGTGTAGATGGGCCAACAGTCGCGCTCAGAGCAATCCGCCGGAAACGAGTGAGGCGGCAAGTATTGAGCAAAGAGGGCCCCGTTCGTCATCTACCCCCATTTGTGTCATCCATCGCCCCCGTCGCGCAGACTTCCAACTTCCCTTCCGGCTCCCGCCGCTGTATCTCCTTGTCGTCTTTCCCGAAGTCGCCTGGCGGCATGTCGGAGAATGTCCCCATTCAAGAACAACGCGACGCCGCGTGCCCTACCGATTCGAGTAACCTCTCCCGAGTCCAGATGCCACAGGTGCCAAGAGCTCAAGAACGATAGGGGCATGTCCACTCCATGAAATAACAGCACTCTCCGCGCCTCCGTATCCATATCCTCGACACAGAACCCAGTAGGACTGGGCGGATTCACAGAAGCACTCACTACTTCTACCAACTCAAGGCCCGCTTCAGTGATTCGGTATTCCTCACACGTCACGGCGTACATATCACCCTTCCAGTGGCCCTGCCTGTAGAGCGCGCCGAAAACGTACACTCGCTCACTCGTAGAGAAGATGGCGTCCGGTGGGACGGCCGTCGTGGCTAGGGGCCTGCACGGATTAGACACCGAGGCAATCGTTGTCGTATCTTCGGCCTCTG
The DNA here is from genome assembly GCA_963674865.2 of Candidatus Hydrogenedentota bacterium. Lineage (GTDB taxonomy): Bacteria > Hydrogenedentota > Hydrogenedentia > Hydrogenedentales > SLHB01. The sequence continues at coordinate 2,166 of CAXXYE010000005.1, read as the reverse complement.
TAATTCTCGTCAGGCAGAAGTAGCGTCCTGCGGGGATCAACATACAGCCGTGAGTACTTCGGCACCTCAAGAGTCGCCCCGTCATGAAAGCAAATGGTATTACCGACTCGCCAGACGACAAGGTCAAGGTTATCATCAAAGTAACTGCGTGTCCCCCTCATGCTGCGTTGTTCAATAGCACCGTTCGATGACACGGAAAGCAACGTACCTGAATCATAGGGATTAACCTTGATGCGTACAGCACTGCCCGTGCTATTCCTTTCAAGGTTCCATGACGCATACATATCAGTAGCATATCCTTCGCTCATAAGAAGTCGCGATATGTCATGGTACGTATAGGAGTACAAACCGGGGACAACTTCTCTCCCGTGCATCAGGCCAGTCCGCCCCAGAGTGGAGCAGGAGAGAAGTCCCCCGAGAGCAATACAGAGAGCTATGGCTCCTTTACGCCGTATCACGACCCCTCCTCCGCCTTCAGCGTTCTACGGAAGCACCGGCCCGTGCTCTTCACTCAGGTTGGCGAATCAGCCCCACCATCGGCCCGTCGCCCGATGGATTAACGCTTCTGACGCGCCTGTCCCTGCATACCGCGTAGTCCATAGGGAGCATAGATCAAAATGCCGGCCCCAGCAATAGCGCTCCACACTGCCGAACGCCGCGTCTCAGCAAGCGGCAAGGACCATCTTCGTGAATCGCCGAGCGTCGGATACGATGACAGAACACTTGGCCCTCGGTGCTAACTTCGCCGCAACCACGTTGCCGCAGCGTGTCAGTTGGCAGTCTTGCGCGCCCTGCGGGACATGAACGTGAAGAGAACAGCGCCCACAACGACGAAGAGCAGGCAGAAAACCTGCTGATCGCTCAGCATATCGTTGAAGTGCGTTGGATTGTGATCCCCCCGCAGGAACTCGATGAAGAACCTCAGTGCGCCGTAGAACATGAGGTACAGAGGCAAGGTGAACCCGTCGAAGGGGCGCCATCGCTTTCTGAGCTGCATCAGAAGGAAGAAGATGGCCAAGAGCCCAAACGACTCGTACAACTGCGTGGGATGAACCGTGAGGGACCACTGATCCTTGAAGAAGGACAAATCGCTGAACGCGCGGCAGTGGGCCATGTACGGGGGACTTCCCGTCGGCTCTTGGGACAGATCGAATGGGACGCGCGGGAAGCGGATGCCCCAAGGCAAATCCGTGCAATGGCCATAGCAGCAGCCGTTGAGAAAACAGCCCCACACGCCCCATGGCGTGGGCGAGCGCCAGGCACGGCATGGCTACATCGCCGATTTTCCAGATGGGGAAACCCTTCTTGCGCAGGTAGAAGTAGCAGAAGATGATCGCCGGCGGCGGCCCGCCATGAAAAACCAATCCCCCACGCCAGATGGCGATCCAACCTATCGGATCTTTCCAGGAGTAATACTCCGGAACATGATAATGTGGAGAACACGCGTGCCTATCAGGCCGATGATCAAAGCCCAGAAGGCCATGTCGCCGAACACTGAGGATCGAGCCCGAGCTTCTTCGTCTCCCGTTGGCCGACGTACAACGCCAAGAGAAAGCCAACGGCGATCATTAGGCCGTAGGAGTGGATGGGTAAGGGCCCGATTCTAAGTATGATCGGCAGCACGTCGCTCTGCGCCCTCGACTTTGTGCCAGGAGATGATCAACAGAAACACCCCCACGCAAATGGCGGAATCGGCCACGTTGAACGCGGGATATCGCTTCCACGGGAAATCAAACGGGATGAAATAGAAATAGAACTGAAGGAAATCGGTAACGTGGCCGAGCCGGATCCGATCGATGAGGTTCCCGCCCGCGCCGCCGGCCACCATCCCGTAGGCCAGGGCCTGCCTGATAGAGTACACGTCAAGGTGCCTGAACAGGTAGACAAGAACCACCGTCGCCACGAGAGGGGCCGTGCGGGCGATCCACGCCGATCGCGGAACATGCTCCAACAAGGCCGGGATTCTTCTCGTGGGCGAAATAGAAGAAGCGCTTATCCGCCCCCGGCGGCGCGTGCCCCTCCGGGATCTTCGCCACAACAATCGCCTTAGTGACTTGATCCGCGATAAGGATCAGACAGAAAGCGGCGATAATGATGGCCAACTGCCTCTTACGAAGCGGGTCCATTCACAGCGCGCCGTCTCGTTCGAGCTTCTCTTTACATGCC
>CAXXYE010000004.1:0-773631 GCA_963674865.2 Candidatus Hydrogenedentota bacterium | reverse complement strand
CCGGTAGCAGCATCAGTCGTGGTGATTGTGTCTTGCGGACACCAGGCACTGTCCCAAGCGGAGTCCGCCGCAGGCGGACGCAGACGGGACTGTCCCAGGTCCTTTCGCGGCCTGCGTCCGGCTACTCTGGACTTGTCAACGGCCCCTCTCTCACCGATTCCCGGATTGTGTTAGACGAAGAACGGAAGGAAGAACATGGAAGCAGTAAAGATTGGCATCGTCGGTTGTGGCAACATATCGGACGTCTACTTTCAGGCGGGCAAGACCTTCGATATCCTTGAAGTCGCCGCCTGCGCGGATCTCGTACCCGAACGTGCCCAGAGAAGGCCGAGAAGCACGGAGTCCCCAAAGCCTGTAGCCTCGATGAGTTGCTCGCCGACCCCGATATTCAAATCGTCGTCAACCTGACCATCCCTGCTGCCCACGCCGAAGTGGCCCTCGCCGCCCTCGAGGCAGGCAAGTGCGTCCACGGCGAGAAGCCGCTCGCCGTGATGCGGGAAGACGGACAGAAGATCCTCCAACTGGCCAAAGAGAAGGGCCTTCTCGTCGGCGGGGCGCCCGACACCTTTCTGGGCGCCGGAATACAAACCTGCCGCAAGCTCATCGACGACGGATGGATTGGCGAACCCATTGCGGCTACAGCCTTTATGCAGGGCCACGGACCCGAAGGCTGGCATCCGAATCCTGAGTTCTTCTACCAACCCGGCGGCGGCCCCATGTTCGACATGGGCCCATACTACCTTACCGCCCTCAGCCGTCCTTCTCGGGCCCGTGTGCCGTGTGGCCGGCTCGGCGCGCGCCTCATTTCCGAGCGCGTTGCCACGAGCGAGGCCAAATACGGCATGCGCATCAAGGTGAACACGCCGACCCATATCGCCGGCTTGATGGATTTCGAGAACGGGGCGATCGGCACCATCGTTACCAGCTTCGATGTCTGGGCCCACACGCTGCCGCGTATCGAGATCCACGGTACGGAAGGTTCGATGGGCGTACCCGACCCGAATGGCTTTGGCGGCCCCGTTGGATCCAACGCGGGCGTGACGAGCGAAAAAGAAGTGCCTCTCACCCACGGCTACGCCGAGCAGAGCCGAGGAATCGGCGTCGCGGACATGGCCTATGCCCTGCGCACGGGGCGTCCTCACCGTGCCAATGGCGACCTGATGTACCATGTCCTCGACGTGATGCACTCGTTCCTGGACTCGTCCGAGGCGGGCGCACACGTGGCGGTGGCCAGTACCTGTCCCCGGCCTGCTTCCCTGCCCTTGGGACTTCTACACGGCTTTCTTGACGAGTAAGCCGTCACAAGAGCAAATGAAACGCGGCCCCCGCCCAACTCCGCAGGCAATCACTCGGAGTTGGGCGGGGCCCGCGCGTTCTTGGGCTCTACAGTTTCTTGATGAGGATATTGCGGTACCAGACCTCATGGCCGTGGTCTTGCAGGAACAGATACCCGTCGAGAGGCAGGTCGTTGTAAGGCGTATCGAACTTCCCGATGGGCATGGTCATCTTCGACATGTCGATATCGATGATCTTCCAGCCGTTCATGACCACTTCCAAGTGCTTGCCCTTGCACATGATGTCGAAGGAATTCCACTCCCCCGTGGGACGTGATAGGTTGAACATCGGCGTGGCTACGTCGAAGATCGACCCCACAACTGTGCTTGGACGGGTCCTTTCCATAGTCGTCCAGAACCTGGACTTCCAGGCCCGTGAACGGCGGATCGCTGCGTTCCGCCCGGAAAAGCACCCCGCTGTTGGTTTCCCGCGACCGTCTTGAACTCGATGTGGAGCGCGAAATTTCCATACTTCTCGGCCATGTAGCCGGCATAGCCCATCGGCCGCGTACCTGCGATGTGCAGTACCCCATCCTCGATGGTGAAGGCGCCCTCACCCTCTTTGGCAAGTTCCCAGCCCGCCGTGTGGTCGGCGTCAAGCAAATCGACCCAACCAGGGCCACCCGGCTTAGGCGTAGCTTCACCAGTAGGGATCCTGTTGCCTTCTGCGGCCAGAACCGCCGAACAGACCAAACACAATATGAGAGTCAAGACTTTCTGCATGGATATCTCTCCAACCATCGTTGCCCGCAAGAGCGGCCCCTGTTTGTGCAAGAGAAACTTGGCCCGGCATGCTACCCCTCGTCGAGGACCCCTGTCAACACCTAACACTGCCTGGCAACTCGAAGAGGCCTTGTGGAGTCCGAAGAGGGGTTAGGTACCGATATCTCCTCTTAAGGAACGCTCGTCTTCATTCCTTGTAAGCTACCGCAAATGGGCCTCTTGAAGCCACAAGTGAATGGGCTCTTCGGCGCCCTTCCACCCCAACCGCGTGATTCCTCGGCCGAAAGGCACTATCAGGCCGCCGTTTTCCAGTCTTTTTCTCTCGTTGGTCGCTGCTTATCCGGCCTTATGCGCCTTAAGTTATTGATTTTAAGTCATTTATGATCGCGTAAGAAAGTTTCATTTTTTTCTGGAACTTGGGAATAAGGGAGGGGGGGGACATGTTGCTTTAATCGGTCAACGGGGGAACTTCCCCCGGGTTTCCCCTTGACTGCAGTCAGCAATGACTGGTTCCCACCACCGGCGAGTGCATGAGTGGTAGTTCCCCCGCTGCCCGCACTCGCCTCCTTTTTTTTATGCGCCGTTCCCTGTTTCCAAGTCCTTAGACGATGCCCATCCGCCCAGTTTGTAGTCTCCATCACATGTGAGCCGTTCCGCGACCACGGGCAGGTACCTTAAGAGTCCCTCCGGCGCGAGCACGTCGTCCCCATTCCGGCTAGCCCGCTGAACGCCCACCTTTTCAAATAAAGCCATAATACTGTGAGAAGGCAACGCAGCCGTTTTCGGCCATTGCTCAATGTCTCCGCTGGCCAAAGGCGGGGCAAAATGCCGCATTTTTGGCAGGACCAGAACCGCTGTAATAATATCTAACGCCTGTGTAGGCAATAACTTGCGTGATATCGGCGCGGGTAGCCGCTTCGGTGGGCGTGCGAGCAAGACTATTGACATTCCCGGCCGAATTAACTAGAATGTGCTCACTGAAAGCCTTTCACCTCAGGACCTTGGGTAGTCTCTCAAACACCTGGTTTCAATGCCCGAAGGGCAACCGGGGACGCCATTCCCGTAGCAGCTCGTGACTATAGTCACGTGGAATCGAACGTGGGTGAGCGCGTGCGCCGGCAAGGCGTGAGGCCAAAGAGGAGGCCAAGGTAGTTCCCAGGGTATTGTCCCGTCGGCAAGCGGCCGGAAGGGCCGCGCGGGTGCTTTGCCCGGGACTGTTGCGTGGAGTAACCGTCGGCATTCGTCATCTCGCTTCATGCGAATAGCGGGAAACTGAGCAACTTCTCTCAGGACTGGAGACGATGATGACCCTAAAAATATCTGTTGCCTTATCGAATTTCTCCGGTACCCCAGACCGCTTCTGTCCGGAAGGCTACCGCGAGCCAATGCGCGTACAAGAGCGTGTCGCGGCTGTGGCCAAGCTTAAAGGCGTGAGCGCGGTCGAGGTCGCCCAGACCGACGTCACGCCGGAGTTTCCGGTAAAGGAACTGAAGCGGCTCATCAAGGAGTACAATCTGGCCTGTTCCAGCGTGGCTACCAACCTCGTCCATGACAGGCGTTTCGCCCTTGCCGCCTTCGGCCACCAACACCAGAAAACACGCAACGCCGCCATTGACGAGGGGCGCAAGGCTGCGGATATCGCCCGCCAGCTCGGCGCATCAGAGGTCACCATCCGTCTCTTCAGTGATGGCTTCGATTACCCCTTTCAGGTGGATTACACCACCCATTGGAACACGGTGATCTCCTCCATAAAGACCATCGCGAAGTACGCTTCCCCCGATATCAACATTGCCATCGCCTACAAGCCCCGTGAACCGCGGAAGCACCTCACCGTGGCCTCCGTCGGTAAGGCCTTGTCGTTGTGCCAAGAGATCGCCATGAAAAACGTCGGCGTGGCCATGAACTTCTCTCACGCCCTTGTAGCCGGCGAGAATCCCGCCGAGTCGATTGCCTTTCTCTCCCGCTCGAACAAGCTCTTCCAGATGTATTTCAGCGACTGCTACCGCCTCTGGGACGACATGTTGATCCCCGGCACCGTCCACATGTGGGAACTCATGGAAGCCCTGTTCTATCTCAAGACGACGAAATACAAAGGATGCGTCGTGCTTGATATGGTTCCCCAACGCATCGATCCCTCGCAGGCCTGCCAGATTGCTGTCGGGAATCTCTCCCATTTTCTGGAAAAAACTCGAGAAAATGGATACCTCCGAGGTCCGAAAGGCCCAGAAGACACTCGATGCCGTCGAGACCCAGAAGATCATCCGGCGGGTGATGTTGCAGGGCTAACCCGTTTTTCAAGCCGCGCTGAAGGAATGCCGGACGAAAGGGGACATGTTCCAAGCGCCGTCCCCGGCGCGACTACGTGTCCCCATTTCCGTGCCCTTGTTCTCACTCAGGCCAGGACTACCCTCTCGCGCAGCCCTGCGTGTGTCCGAGGCCAATGCATTGCCCTCCCCACCTCAGGTACAATGGCGCTTGCAGTGTTTGCAGCGGCACATTTCCGAGACTGTCCCCGCGAAGTGCCCGCGGTAAGGTTTCACGAACGGGCCGGGAGGTAGGGGCCGATACGGATCACCGGTAATACCCACGGGCTCAAGGCGTCGCCACTGAAGCGCCTCCAAAGGCTCGCCAACCGCCGTGTGCGCGGCGGCGCCATCATCACCCCCGAACTCGCCCGGGCCCTGTCCGAAATCTCGCGCGAGGTCGAGCGCCAAGTCGGCATGCTCATTGACCGGCGCGGCGATGTGAAGATGGTCCTCATCGGCGACGCCCGCTCCGTGTTCCTCCCCGATCTTTCCACCTATCGCCGCGGGCGAGACCGCCTCTGCGGGCTGCGGCTCGTTCACACCCATCTTAACGGCGAGCCTCTCAACGATGACGACCTCACCGACCTCGCCCTGCTGCGGCTGGACCTCGTCGCCGCCGTTGGAGTCCGGGAGGATGGACTGCCCGGAAAGGTATTCTCGGCCCACCTGTTTCCGGACAACCCCGCCGGGAAAGCCTGGGAGATCCTGCCGCCCGTTGGCCTACACGACCTGGCCGACGATTTCCCCCAGATGATAGCCGCCCTCGAAGGTGAGTTCGGCCGCCGCCGTAGGACTGCCCGCGCGGGAGATCAACGCGAGCGCGCTATCCTAGTCCATGTGTCCGAGCGCACGTCCGACGACGCCGAAGAATCGTTGGCGGAACTCCGTGAACTGGCCCGCAGCGCCGGTATCGCCGTCGCCCATGAGGTGCTCCAGCGCCGCCCGGTGGACCCGCGCTACGTCCTCGGCAAGGGCAGGCTGAAAGAAACGCTTATCAAGGCCATGCAGTCGGGCGCCGAGATCCTCGTCTTCGATTCGGACCTGAGCCCGGCCCAAGTCAATGCCCTGGCCGAGTATACGGACCTCAAGATACTCGACCGGACCCAAGTGGTGCTCGACATCTTCGCCCAGCGCGCCCAGACCCGCGAGGGCAAGATTCAGGTCGAACTCGCCCAATTGCGCTACCTTCTCCCCCGCCTCGGCATGAAGCAAACCGCCTCGGCTTTCTCAAGGCTCACGGGCGGCATCGGCGGCCGCGGCCCCGGAGAAACGAAGCTCGAAATCGACCGCCGCCGCGTGCAGGACCGTATCGCCCATCTCGAACGCGAGGTGACAAAGCTGGGACAACGGCGCAAGCTCAGGCGCGCCGTGCGGACGCGCCGCGCCGTGCCCATCGTCGCCGTTGTCGGCTACACCAATGCCGGCAAGTCCACCCTCATCAACAACCTGACCAACAGCGACGTGGTGGCGAAGGATGTCATGTTCGCCACCCTCAATCCTGTATCACGCCGCCTACGCTTCCCCCGCGAGCGCGAGGTCATTCTAACCGACACCGTCGGCTTCATCCGTGACATGCCCAAAGAACTCCGCGCCGCCTTCCGTACCACCTTCGAAGAGCTGGAAGAGGCGGACCTGATTCTACTTGTCCTCGACGCGTCCAGTCGGTATGTTGAGGACCAGATGGCCACGGTTCAATCCTTGCTGTCGGAAATGGAACTGGACGGGACGCCTGCGCTGTGCCTGCTCAACAAAGCGGACGTGTGCCCCTCCGAGCTTCTCCAGGGGCTCCGCCGGCAGTTCGACGCCGTGCCCATTTGCGCCCTGGACCGCGCTACCTTTGAGCCCTTGCTCGATGCGCTGGAAAGCGGCCTTTGGCCGCTCGAACACGCAGACGCAGGCTCCTAAGTGAACGTCTTCAGAGACATAATGAGGCAATTGCTGAGGTATTCGGAAGGGAGGGACGCGCTCCTGCGCGTCCTCGAAGGTGTAGGGCGGGTCGTGACTCGCCGTCTTGGCCGTGTTGGCGGATTACAGTCCGTCTACGCTACCAACACGTCGGCACGGGTGCGTGAGCATGCGCCAACAAGGCACGAGGAGAATGGTTTGAGACGACTTCGCATTTCCCGGCGCGCCGGTGTCTTGGCTGCGCTGTTGCTTCTGACGAGCGCCGCCTGCGGCAAGCGCGCCGAAGAATGGGCGGCCGGCTCGGAGCGCATGGACCTGTACCGCCAAGAAATGACGGCCGTTGCCGCGGCGCAGCAGGCCCAGGACGGCGCCGCCTACGCCAAACACCAGGACGCCGCCCAGACCAACCTCCGCGAGGCGCGCCGCATCTTTGAGCAGTCCAAAGCGGGTGAGTCAAAAGACCCCGACGTTCTCGTCGACTATGCCGAAGTCCTCTTCAATCAAGGCGATTTCGACCTTGCTGCCGATGCCTGGCGCAGCGCAACGCAGACGAAGTCCGGCAAGACCAATCCCTGGTTCTGGTTCCAGTTGGGCCGCTCGCTTTCCGCCCTTGAGGGCGAGAGCTACAATCTCGAGGCGGTTGAAGCGCTCCGAAAGGCCATGGCGCTCAATCCCGAGCCCGCCGGCATGGCCAATGCCCAGGCCGTGCTTGGCCGCGTCTACTGGCGGCTCGGACTCTATGACCTCGCCGAGAGCAACCTGGCCGAGGCCGCCCAACGCGCGCCGGAGGACCTTGGCATTGTCGCCATGCTTGCCACACTGCGCGTGCGCGACGGACACGTCCGCGAGGCCGCGGATGCCTTCGACGCCATGGGCTTTGCCCCGCCCGAATACACCGTGCTTCTTGAGAGCGCCCTGGATGATTTCGCACAACGCCGCGAATGGTTCACCGACACGGCGGAAGACCATTTGGCCTACGCCAAGCTGCTTGTCCGCCTGGCCCGGTTCGGCGACGCCATGGCGCCCCTGGAACGCTCACTCAAGCTCGACCCCGACAATGTCGTTGCCTGGAACCTCCTCGGCTCCATCAATCGGCAGCGCGGCGACACGGACGCCGCAAGAGTGGCCTTCCAGCGCTCGCTTGATGTAGACCCTGACCAGCCCCGGACACGCGCCGCACTCGACGCCCTTGCCCCCGAGGCGAGCTCCAGCCCTGGCACCGAGCCGTGATCGACCCTCCGACGTGGCTGCGCCTTATTCGGCGCTGAACCGAGCCTTGAATGACGCCTCGAAGCACTCCATGACCTCACTCATTGGCGGGGCCTCGCCCATGAGCGCGCGGAGACTCGTCACAGGCTTGCCGACCAGGCCGCAAGGGACGATGGTATCGAAGTGCGCCATGATGGGATCCACATTCAGCGACACGCCGTGGCTCGTTACCCAGCGGTGAATCCTCACGCCGATGGCGGCGATCTTTGCACCCCCGACCCACACCCCGGTGAATCCGTCTTGACGTTCACCATCCAGGCCGTAGTCCCGCAGCAGATCCATCACCACCGCCTCGAGTTCGCGTAGATACCACCGGATGGACGGCCGCCAGAGCTGCAGATCAAGGATAGGATAGGCGACGAGTTGCCCCGGCCCATGGTAGGTGACATCACCCCCGCGCCCGGTTTCCTCCAGGCCGATCCCCATGCCGACAAGCTCTTCGCGCGAGCGTAAGAGATTTTCCTCGTGGGCGCTCCGGCCCAGCGTGATCACCGGCTCGTGCTCGAGCAGGAACAGGGCGTTTCCCGCACGGCCCTCTTCGACGGCCCGCTGGCGCTCCTGCTGAAGCGCCGCCGCCTCCTGGAAGGGGACCAGCCCTGGCAGGCGCACAACTTCGATCTGTCGCGCCAACGAGGATTCCATTCCGTAGCTCCGGAGGTGCTCAGGCCATGGCCGGCTCGGCCATGCCGATGGCCTCGAGAACCGCTTCCTCTTCAGCTTCCACGGTGATGGTTTCCTCGGCCGCTTTGATCGCGCTGTCCGGGTCCTTGAGTCCATGTCCCGTCAAGATGCACGCCACCCGCAGCTTCTCGCCAATGAGCGGCTTCTTGTCGTCAAAATAGCCCGCTTCGGAGAGCTTGATGAGCCCCGCGATTCCGGCCGCGCTCGCCGGCTCGGCAAAAATGCCTTCCGTTGACGCAAGCATTCTATAGGCCGCGCGGATCTCGTCGTCCGTAACCATGTCAATGAGGCCGCCCGACTCATCCCTTGCTTCTTCGGCCGTCTTCCAGCTTGCCGGATTGCCGATGCGGATCGCCGTGGCGAACGTCGAAGGCTTCTCCACCGGCTGCCCGAGAACGATAGGCGCCGCCCCGGCCGCCTGGAAGCCGAGCATCTTGGGCAGGTTCTCTGACTTGCCCGCTTCACGGTATTCTTTGTAGCCCTTCCAATACGCCGTGATATTGCCGGCGTTACCAACAGGCAACACGTGGAAATCCGGCGCATACCCATCGAAATCGTCCACAATCTCGAAGGCCCCCGTCTTCTGGCCCTCAATCCGATAGGGATTGATCGAATTCACGAGCGCGATGGGATAATCCTGCGTCACCTTGCGGACGAGTTCAAGCGCATTATCGAAATTGCCTTTGATCTGCACGACGATAGCGCCGTGGATCATCGCCTGTGACAGTTTGCCCAGCGCGATCTTTCCCTCGGGGATCAGGACCACGCACTTAATCCCGGCCCGGCTGGCGTACGCCGCGGCCGCCGCGGAGGTATTGCCCGTCGACGCGCACATGACCGCCTCAAATCCATCGGCCACGGCCTGCGTAACGGCCATCGTCATGCCCCGATCCTTGAATGACCCCGTCGGATTCAGCCCCTCGTACTTGAGCCAAAGCTCGAGACGGGGGTGGATCGCGGCGCTCAACTTATAGGCCGGTATCAGCGGCGTCGAGCCCTCGTTAAGCGTGATGACGCATGTTTTCTCAGTGACGGGCAGGAATTCTCGATACCGTTCGATGACCCCGCGGTTCCACATAGTCGGCCTCTCCTAAGATGGGATGATCACAAAGCGAGCCGCCTGCGAGGCTCGCGCGACTTCATGACGAAACACCAACATGCCAAGCAGTCCGAGTCTACAAGACCCGAAGAACCTGCGTAGCGCCTCGGATGCAGTCGAGTTGGTCGACCTCGCCCAGGGCGTTGCGCAAGGACGCCTCGACGGTTTCATGCGTCATCATGACGAGATGGACAGCGTCATTCTCGTGCTGCTCTTTCTGTATGCACGAGGCGACGCTCACGCCGTGCTCGCCCAGAATGGTGCCGACTCTACCGAGCACGCCAGGCTTATCCAGCGTCGTCAGACGGAGGTAGTACCGGCTTGTGACGTGCCCCATCGGACGCAGGGGCCGCCGCTCGCCGTACATGAACGGCGGCGGCGCGGGACCGTCTCCCCGGCGGGCGATGTCTATGATGTCCGCCATCACCGCGCTCGCCGTCGGCATCCGGCCGGCGCCCCGCCCATAGTAGAGCGTCGCGTCGGCCACGTCGCCCTTCACGTAAACCGCGTTGAACTCGTTGCGAACCGATGCCAGCAGGTGGACCTTCGGTACGAGCGTCGGATGCACCCGTGCCTCGATCTCGCCGTCAACCGAGCGAACGATGGCCAGGAGTTTGATCAGGTAGCCCAACTCATCGGCGTAGGCCACGTCCGCATGCGTCACCTGCGTGACACCCTCCACGTGGATTTCTTCGAGGGCCACCTCCGTCGAGTAGCATAGCGACGCGATGATTTGGCACTTGTGCGCCGTATCATGGCCTTCGATATCGAGGTCCGGAGGCGTCTCCGCGAATCCCAGTTCCGTGGCCTGCCGTAAGGCATCCTCGAACGTCATGCCGTCGTACGTCATCCGGCTGAGAATGTAGTTGCACGTGCCGTTCAAGATGCCGTAGACAAACTCGATCTCGTTGGCCGCCAAACCCTCGCGCAGCGCTTTGATGATCGGGATACCGCCCGCCACGGCCGCCTCGTAGCGCAGTTCCACGCCATTCGTTGCCGCCGCGTGACATAGCTCGGGACCGTTCTCGGCAAGGAGCATCTTGTTCGCGGTAACCACGTGTTTCCCCGCGCCCAGGGCCTCGAGTATGAAGGTTCTCGCGGGCTCCTTCCCTCCGATAAGCTCACAAACCACGTTCACCGACGGATCCGCGAGCAACGCCCGCGCATCCTTCGTCACCGCCACGCCGGACAAATCGAACTCCTCGATGTGACTCGAATCCAATTCGGCGACGTGCCTTAGCACAACATCCACGCCCGGACGGTTCTCCGGCGTGAAGGGCTTCTCAAGCAACGTCTTGACTACCCCCCCGCCAACCGTCCCCGCGCCGATGACACCCACTCCAAGAGGCATACCACTTCCTTTCCCATCAAACCGCTATACGATTCGCAATCGAGGCCGGAGGCCCCTTCCATAGCCGTCGTTCAGGCTTCGATGGCGCAGAGCACGTCGCCCACCGCCACCTCGTCGCCCTCCTCGACCAGTTTCTCCACCAGGGTGCCGGAATGCGGGCTGGGCACGCTGAAGGCGGCCTTGTCAGTCGTCAGCTCGACAAGGTCGTCCCCTTCGTTCACCTCATCGCCCTCGTCCACCAGCCAATACGAGACGGTAGCTTGCTCTTCGGCGTCTTCGCCCAGGCTCGGAAGCTTCACCTCATATCTCATCCTACTGCTCCCTGTGCAAGAACCAAGTCAGCTTGCAATCGCCGGATAACTCGACGCAGCCGCGCACGCGGCGCCACTCCGGATCCATCCCTTGAAAGCTGCTCCCTAATAGGTGAAGCCGCTCATTGAGCCGGTGCTTCTGCTTCCAACGACTCAGCGCGCCGCAACGCAACCACACGCTCGGCAAAGTATGAACTCCTCACGAAGGGTCCTGCAAGCGCAAATCCGAAACCGAGTTCATAGGCCCTTGCTTCATATGCCTTGAATTGCTCCGGCGTTATAAACTCAACCACCTCGCGCTGATGCTTCGTCGGCTGAAGATACTGCCCGATGCAGACCGCCTCGCAGCCCGACGCCCGGAGGTCAGCAAATGTCTCGTGCACCTCCTCGACGCGCTCGCCGTGGCCCACCATAAACGCGGACTTGATGATGGCGTCCGACGAACCCGCCGCCGCCTCTAGCACGCCGAGCGAGCGCCGGTAACTTGCCCGCGCGGAGCGAGCCTCCGGATAGAGCCGCGCCACCGTCTCGACATTGTGCCCGAACACCGTTGGCCCCGACGCCAGCACCGTGGCCACCGCCGCCGCGTCCCCGCCGAAATCAGGAACCAGCACCTCGACTGTCGTCTCGGGATTCCGCGCGCGGATGGCCTCCACCGTTCGCGTGAAATGCGCCGCGCCGCCGTCCGCGAGGTCATCCCGCGTCACCGACGTGATCACCACGTGCTTCAGCGCCAGGCGGTGCACCGCCTCCGCCACACGGCCCGGTTCCTCGGCATCTACTGCGTCCGGCCTGCCCGTGGCCACGGCGCAGTACCGGCAATCCCGCGTGCATACATGGCCCAGAATCATCAGCGTCGCCGTGCCCCGCTTCCAGCACGCGCCCATATTCGGGCAACGCGCGCTCTGGCACACCGTGTGCAGGCTGAGATCGCTTAAGAGCGCCTTCACGTCCGAAAACGCCTCGCCACCCGCCCACTGCCGGCGAATCCACGCTGGAAACTGCCGTTTCACAAAGAGTTAACCCATCATTTATGTTCTTGGAATCGGCCCTGCAATCGTCACCCCCGGATTATAGCATGCGACTCCCAATCGATCATAAGCCTGCCTCAGCCGTCATCGCCGGATAACTCGACCGCGCCGCGCACACGGTGCTCTAAGACGGCCCCATCTCTTGAGACGTGCTCACCAAACGGGTGGGGAAACTGATTTCGCTAATGGCTTCACTTCCAATGACTTGACGCGCGGCGCAATTGGCAACCCGCCACCCGGGCTCAGCCTCCACCCCGTGAGGGCCCCATGCCTACCCCCTACCCAAGACTGGTTTGGAGTACAAGCTTCAGCTTGTCTCGGCTGCCTCTCGCTCATACCCCAACCCCCCGCAAGGGCCTTGCGGCTTCCGATTCCTAGGCGAACTTGGCAGGTTGGCCCGAGACACACCGCGCCTTCCGTGCACTTCATGCGGAGGCGTCAGAGCGTGGAGACCCGAGTTCTGTCTGGGCCTCTATGCAGCTTCCGGGAACCCATGAATCCAGCCGCTTACTCATCTGCGTTCATCCGTATTACTATCCGTCAGTTTCTTGTTCTCTCTGCATAGAAGTTGAAGACCGCGCCAACATGGCGAGAACAGTAAGAACAGGCCCGCCAGTGCCTTAAGTCCCCCTTTGAAGGGGGATTGGGGGACTTTGCCCTTTGGTTGCGGCCAAAGGCCGCGCTGTGTCCATCTGTGGTCGGCAAATCCCGCCAAGCCGCGAGAGAGGCCCTCTTGCCGGCTCCATGTACTTCACGCCGTACCGGCCCTGAAGGGGCCGTGCATACCAGCCCGGCGCATCGCGCCGGGACATCGGTCTCTCCCCCTATCGTAAGCCCTGCAAGGGCGCGACAACGCCCATGTTTACCTGGGCCTCTATCGAAACCTTGCGCGCGTAGCAGGCCCCCAGTGAATCAGCGTGCCGCCTCCCCCAGACGAAGACAGCATGCACAGGATACCCCGTCTCATCTTGTCCATCTTGTCAATCTTGTCCAGAAAAGAGGATTCGCCTCCCAGCATCGACCCGCCGGCAACGTCCACGCGAGTCCCCTCACATTCATCTGCGTTCATCCGTGTCCATCTGTGGTCGGCAAATCTTGTCCGGCACCGCTCCACAGGCAAAGTACCACACAGCGGACTCCACCCCGGCGGCGTTTAGCGTGCTTGGCGGCTTGGCGTGAGATACACGCCCCACCCCGCGGCCCTATCCCTCCTGCGGCTCGCCCAGCGTCGTCGTGTCCAGCTTCTTGAACAGGATCGCCGGCTCACCCAGCGGATGCCCGTCCGGCAGCGGCGCCGCGGCCTCATCCCACGGAAGCGCCTCGCCCTCCAGACACAGCATCGCCGCGCACTTGGCCGACGAAAACGGCAGGAACGGCGCCATAATCGTCGCCAGCGCCTTCACGGTTTGCAGGCACACGTTGATCGTCGTGCCGCACGCCGCCAAGTCTTCCTTGCGCTGCTTCCATGGCTGCTTGGCGTCGAAATACCGGTTTCCCTCTCGCGCCAGCGCCATCACTTCGCCCAGCGCCGCTTTGAACCGGAACAGTTCGAGCAACTCCCCCGCCTTCTCCGCCTGACGCTTGCACAGCGCCAACTGCTCCTCATCGGCGGCCGAACGCTCCCCCGCATCCGGGACGCGCCCATCGAAATACCGCTTCGCAAACGTAACCGTCCTGTTCACGAAATTGCCCAGCACATTCGACAGTTCGGAATTGTTCCGGACGAAGAAGTCGTCCACGTCGAACGCGGCCCGCTGGTTCTCCGGGGCGATGGCCGTCAGGTAATACCGCAGCGGATCCGGGTCGAACGCCTTCAGATACTCCTCGATCCAGATCGCCGCCCCGCGGCTCTTGCTGATCTTCTGCTCATCCTGGCCCGGAAACTTGATGTTCAGGAACGCGTTGACGCACACCTGCCACGGCAGCTCATACGTCCCCTGCGCCATCAGCATCGCCGGCCACGTCAGCGCGTGAAAGATCGTGTTGTCCTCGCCCACGAAATGCACAATCCGGCATTCCGGGTCCTTCCACCAGCGCTCATAGTCCTTCCAGTCGCCGCCCTGCGTCTCGCACAGCTTCGCCGTGAACGACACGTATCCGATGGGCGCGTCGAACCACACGTACAACACCTTGCCCTGCGCGTCCGGATCCTCCAGCGGCACCGGAATGCCCCAGTCCAAGTCGCGCGTCATGGCCCGCTCCGGCAGGCCCTGCTTGATCTGTCCGAGCGTGAAGTTCAACACCATGTCGCGCCACGGCGGCGAGCCGTCCTCCGGCTTACGCTTTCCCTCCAGCCATTCACGGATCGGCTCACTGAACTGATCCAGCCGAAGATACCAATGCGTCGTCTCGCGCGGCTCCGGCGTCGTGCCTGTGATTGTGCTCACCGGGTCGACGAGCTGCACCGGATCGATCATGTTGCCGCAGGCTTCGCACTGATCCCCGTACGCCTCGCCATAGCCGCACGGCGTTCCGTCCGCCTTCGTGTGGTAACACGTGCCCTTCACGTAGCGATCCGGCAGGAACTGCTGCGCCTCCACGTCGAACAACTGCTTCGTCGTCCGCTTCGTGAAGAATCCCTCATCATGAATCGTCGAGAAGAACTCCTGGCTTAGCCGTTCATGCAACTCCGTAAACCCCGGTTGATGCGTTCCGCCGTAGATGTCGAAGGCGATGCCCAGGCCCTCGAAATCCGCCGCCTGCCGCGCATTGTAATGCGCCGTCAGTTCCTCGACTGACGTTCCCTCCTTGCGGGCGGCGATCAACGCGCTCACGCCGTTGTCATCGCTCCCGCAAATGAACCGGACATCATCGCCCCGCGCGCGCCGGTACCGCACATACGTGTCCGCGGGCAGATACGCCCCCGCCACGTGCCCCACATGCAGGCGGCCGTTCGAGTAAGGCAGCGCCGAGGTTATCAAGTAACGTTGTTTCGTCATGATACTCCCCACTTTCACGCGTCATGCCCGCCCGGCGCAACGCACAGGCGACATGATACAGTCCAAGAATGAGAATCAAAAACCGGGGAAAAACAGGAAGGGCCCGCTTCAAGCGGGCATGGACATACCCATCACAAGCGGCGAACACCTATCGTGCCACGTAATCATGACCCTGATTGTAGCCCATTCCCTCCAGCCGTGCAAATCATCGTGTTCTACCTCTCCCCCTCCCGCCGTTTCAGTTCCTCGGAGAATGCCTTCATCCAGGCGGAGCACTCGCGTTTGAAGCGGCAGCAGAACAGGTTCTCGGAGACGACGAGCGGCTGTTCGAGGTAGATTGCCCCCACCACCTCCGCGTCGAACCGGCACCGCGGAATCGTCGTTACCTCAACGCCGCGGATCACATCCGCCGTCGCCAGGATCTCGATCCCGTGACAAATCGACGCCACGGGTTTGCCCTTCGCGAAGAAATCCTGCGTGATCCGGATCAAGTCCGGGTCGTAGCGAAGGAACTCGGGGGCGCGGCCTCCGGGCAGCACCAGGGCAAGGTACTCGTCCGGGTCCACGTCGCGAAACGCGATCTCCGACGCGAACGTGTACCCCGGCATCTCGACGGTGATGTCCCCAATTCGCATCGTGCTCGTGCTGCACCAGGTGATACGTCCGCTTCTCCGGGGCCGCCACCACCACCTCGTGGTCCTCCCCGAGCCGGTAATACGGCACCATCGTGTCGATCACCTCCGCCCCGTCCCCGATCACCAGCAACACCTTCGCCATAACCTCGCGCCTCCTCTCCGTGGCCTCCGTCCCCCGTGCTTCTCACTCGAACGCCGGCAGGTAGTCCTTCTGCAGTTCGAGCATATCGTCCAGCATCCTCTCGGCCCTCGCGACGCCGTCAATGACCGGGTCCAACAGCAGGGCCTGCAACAACAGATTCCTCGACCGGGCCGCATACGCCGCCACAAGCAGCTTCTGTACCGCGATCTGCCGGTTGCAGAACGCCGCCAACGCCTCAGGAAGCGGCCCTATCTCCTGTGGATGGACTCCCGAACCGTTCATCATCGCCGGTACCTCGACAATGCCCTCCGGGTCCAGATTTGCGACATAGCCCCCGCCGTTCGGCACATTCACCGCGCATTCCCAATTCCCGCGGTCGAGTTCGATACCGAGAATGATGGGAATGGCCAGTTCCCCGCTCTTTCGCGTGACATGTTCGTCCAACGGCTTCCCGTCATTCAGATAAGGTTCGAGGAAATGCGGCTTCGGTGGTTCCGGCTCTCTCGGAACAACGCGGCACTCCTGGCCGTAATGCCACTTGACCCCGGTGAACTCGTAGCCAAACGATAGGTACTCGCCGATATGATCGTCCGACGGGTACGTGTAACACCCGAAGACCTCGACCATCTTGCGAACCAGCGGCGGCGCCGCGGGGCACGCCGGATCGTTCAGCACGCGGTCGCGCAACCTGGGATACAGATCCTCCCCCGTCCGCTTGTCCGCGATCTTCGTCATCCAGAAGAAATGGTTTAGCCCGCCCGACAAGATATCAAGCTCGTCCAGCGGCCGCTCCAGAATCTCGCTCACGCCCTTACGCGCACCCATTGTGCCGTGGCACAGGCCCACCGCGCGCACCTTCGTCAACCGCGACACCGCCATGATGATGCGCGACTCCGGATTCGTGTAGTTCAGCAGGAGCGCGTCCGGGCAGAGCCGCTCCATGTCGCGGGCGATGGGAACCATGAGTTCGTAGTTGCGCAGCGCGTGAAACGCCGCGCCCGGCCCGCCGTTCTCCCCGAGCACGTGCTTGAACCCGTGCGCCAACGGCACCCGGAAATCCTGTTCCCACAGCGGATACCGCTTGATGGCCACCGAGGTGATGACGTAGTTGGCGCCTTCCAGCGCGGCAACGCGGTCGCTCGTCTTCTCGAGCGTCACCTTGGACTTGAAATGTTCCTTGGCCAGCAGTCCAAACCGGTACATCCGCTCGAGCGCGGGCTCGTCGAGGTCCACCAGCACCAGCGTGCAGCCGAGTTCGCCGAACTCAGGCGAGCCCAGCACCTCCACCACCGTTCCACGCCCGAAACCGCTCCCCGCACCAATCGCCACAATCTTCAGATGCTTGCCCGCCATGCTGCTCTTGCTCCAACCTTTGTCTCGTAAGCCGCTCGGATAACCCGTACGTTGAGGATTGGACCACACCAGCCACATACACCACAACTCCATGTGCGGCAATTTGTGGCGCCGGCATCTTGCCGGCTGTAGCGCGGGCATCCTGCCAGCGACCTTGCGCCTTTTGTCCCCGTGCCTACACCGAAAGGCGTTGCGCGGCGTGAGGCAGTTGGGTATTCTGGTTGATAGTCAACCCCGTTTCGACCGGAACGGATGGGAGGGGAAGCGTATGGCTGCATCTCAGCAGCGTTCCACTTTTGTTACTGTCGTCGCGTGGATCTTCATCGCGCTGACGGGCTATCTAACCTTTCAGTTTCTCATCATTAACCTTATGGCGCGCCTTATCCCCCTGCCCGGCTGGTCAGGCGAGACGCAAGGCCAAATGGATGTGGTGTTCCGGACGATATTCGGCCACTTACGTCTGCTCTGTTTCCTCATGCTTCTGGTGTCTCTCACGGCGCTGGCCTCGTCCATTGGCCTGCTGAAGCGAAAGAATTGGGCTCGCCGCGTCTTCATCGGATTCCTTGGACTGGGTGTCGTGTACCAGGTGGTGTGCATAGGCGTGTTGGCCGTAATGGTGTTCGCGGAGCCTGACCTGGTGAAAGACGACCCCGAGGCGCTCTTTTTCGTAGCGGCCATCGGCGTGGTTGGCCTTGCCATGATACTGACAGTGGCCGCTCTACTCGTCTGGATCATCAAGCGCCTTATATCCCCCGCTGTCCGCGCGGAATTCCAGCCGGTGCTAGGCGCCGAGACGGGCGCCGGACCTACGCCTCCCTGACCTTCACGCTCTGTTTCGAGCGCGTTTCCTGGAGCGGCGTCTGGCTCTGTCTTCTGCCGAGGATATCGCGCGACAGGTCGACGACCTCCGCGGCCTCCCGCGGCGACATGGTGCCGATGGACACCATGTCCTGGTCGCGGATCGTGTTCCACGCAAACGTCAGCCCCTGGAACGGCCGCAACTGGCCCGCCGCCAGCGGCTTGATCGTCAACACCGGCTTGGCGGCGCGCTGGATCACCCGCGACACCCAGTCCACCTCCACCTGCATCAGAAAGCCCATGGCGTTGTAAATGCAGACATAGGTTTGCACGTCAAGGCCGGTCTCGTCCGCGTAGATGATGCTCTCCGGCATGTGCGTGCTCAGGCCCGGGATCATGCCCCGGTCGCGCATCATCTTGCACACGGGCGCCATCTGCCGGATCTCGCGCGTGCAGCGGTCCACCATGCTATCCGTCGTGCTCTGGTGCGGCATGCAGACGGCCGCCCCGAGTTCCGCGTGACGGTCGAGGATCCGCTCGACCTCCCCGAGGTCGAATCCCTTCGAGGGCGTCTCCGGCCCCGTCGGCAGACCCGGCGTCGACACCACGATCCCCTTCACGCCCGTGCGATCCTCTGCGTCCCGGATCGCGTCCAGCAATGGTTCCATATCGATCATGCCGATCAGCGTATCCACGCCCTCGCGGAAGAACACCTCCAGGATATCCGCCATCACCTTGCGCTGCTGGATGTGCTCCTTGATATAGGCGTCCTTCGCGGCCGTGCAATGGCTGAACCCCAGGAACCAATTCGTGCCGATGACCAACCGCGACACCGACAACCCGTCCACGTCCGTCCTCGGAAAACCGTCCATAACGACCTCCGCTACCTTCCTCACATGGCCTCTCACCCGCCGCCGCGCACAACATAACCGATTCCCCTCCCCCACGCCAACTACACGCTACCTCACTGCGGCCGGAGCGACGCTCGAGGCGCTTTGTTCTGCTCGCAAGACCGTCCGGGGCCGGTGCCCTCTCCTCAGAAGAAGGATGTCCTTCGGAACACGTGGCCGATTCCCCGAGGTCTCCGCGTGGTTCCTGCGGCGTGCCTGGCGGCGCCTCGCCATCTTCTTGCCCGCCGCCGCCTGCGTCATCCCGACGCGGGGGCAGATTGGCATCCAACATACGCCGAAACCGGCGATACTCGCCGGCAATCCGCAAGAACGCCTCCAGATAGGGATGGACTCTGTACCTTTCGCAGGTGTAGGTGGAGGAAAAGGCCGAGGTCAGGTCGATGAGCTTCTGTTGAGTCAGCGCCCGTGCCCCCCGAGACATCATCACCTGCAACAACGCCAACGTGTGAACGAGATACCGATCCATCGCGTCCGGCGCGGACGCTTGCCCATACCGCGCCATGCCGTCCGCCACGACCTCGTCATACTCCGCCTGCTCGTAGGGACACGTGAACACGACTGGGCGGCGGCCGTCCTTCGGCCTCATCAGCTCCGTCACGTCATCGCCCCACAACGGACACGTTCGCCATAGCGGACAATGCTTGCCGCAGACCTGGAGCCGCCGCGAATACAGGCCGTGAAGCACGGCGTTGCGATTGCCCTTCGGCGCGCCCGTCAACGCGAATCCCCCGTGGAATCGGCATCGCCCCGACGGATGATCCGACGTGAGCGTACACGGCGTGCCTGACATCGTCCGCGCCCCGCAGACCCGCCGTCCCAATTCTTCCTCGACCGCCTCCACCCGCGCGATCCACGCCTCGTCCCACGACCTCGCGCACGGCGTCCCCTGCTGCGTATGTTTCCTGTCTTCACTCATTGCCCGAGATCCTACGTTCCCTTTCTCGTTCATGCCGTTGGGAGGGTCACGCTCCTGCGTGACCGGGACGTGCAGGAGCCCGTCCCACCTGCTGCGTTGCCTTGGCAGGGAGGGTCACGCTCCTGCGTGACCTCGCAATGGCCATGACGACGACTTTCGGTGTGTCCCACCCACGCGCAACGACCGTCTTGCGGCCCTGTAAGGGCCTTGCATACCAGCCCGGGGCAACGCCCTGGGAGAACTCACGACACCAGCCCTGAAGGGGCGCGACATCCCCGGCGCGTTACCTTGGTCGTGGGAGGGTCACGCTCCCGCGTGACCCAGGACGTGCAGGAGCCCGTCCCTCCCGGCGCGTTACCTTGGTCGTGGGAGGGTCACGCTCCCGCGTGACCTAGGACGTGCAGGAGCCCGTCCCTCCTGCTGCGTTACCTTGGTCGTGGGAACGTCACGCTCCTGCGTGACCTCGCAATGGCCATGACGACGGCTTTTGGTGTGTCCCACCCACGCGCAACGATCGTCTTGCGGCCCTGTCAGGGCCGTGCATACCAGCCCGGGGCAACGCCCCGGGAAACCATGACCCCCACGACACCAGCCCTGAAGGGGCGCGACATCCCCGGCGCGTTACCTTGGTCGTGGGAACGTCACGCTCCTGCGTGACCGAGGACGTGCGGGTGCACATTCCTCTCGTCCACATCCAGCGTCTAACCATTAGCCCAGGGCGTTGCAGTGGCGCGCGTGTAAGACACTTCCCGACAACGGCTTGCGGCTGCCGCCGCAAACATCAGGCAAGACGACTCCCTCGTAAGTCACTGCTGCGACTAAAGATAGCCCCATCCGCCATCCGCCCCTTCCACGTCCGCACAATCCCGGAAACAAGGGGTACTCAATTGACAAGCACCGTCCCTCCCGCGCCGCACATCGCCATGCGCTCCCGTGCCTTGCGGCAACGACACTGCAACACCCTGGGCCAATAGGTAGAGGGACTTACATCCAACTTGGATTCGTCTCCCGGTTTCTCATCCCGTTGTGGGTTCCGTCAAACCTGCCTGGGCAATGTAGTACGCGATGACGTACACTGTGAACGCAGGTGACACTGACGGCACGGGACAGACTCCGAGTGCCATAGGCCATCGAGGACGAGCTTAGGCCAACACGGGAGGCAATCATGACCGGTAGGAAGCTCAGGCGACGGGATTTCATGGCATCCACCACGGCAGCCCTGACGGGATGTGCGGCCGGTACGCGGCTCAGCAAACGCCCGAAGCCGCCAGCCGTTTCCGAGGCAAACGGCGGCCGCCGCTATGGGGCCTTCGGGGGCATGATGCCGATCATGGCAACGCCCGTGGACGACAACGGCAACGTCGACCTCGTCAGTCAGCGGCGCCACGTGGAATACTGCATCCAGTGCGGCGCCGTGGCCGTCGGCCACTTCGCCTACGCCTCCGAGTTCATGAAGATCAGCGACGCCGACCGCACCCGCTTGCTCGAGGTCGTAATCGACCAGGTCGGGGGCCGGGTGCCCTTCTTCGCGGGCGTCACGGGGAAAACCAGTGCCGACACCGTGCGGTACGCCCGCGAGGCCGAGGCAAAGGGGGCGGACATCATCATGGTTTCCCTTCCCTACGGGGAGCAGCCCGAGCAGGCGCCGACCCTCACGCTGTTCAGGGACCTCGCCGCGGCCGTATCTACGCCCATCATCATCCAAGACACCTCGCGGACGGCCGACGTCCTCACTCCGGAGCTTGTAGTGCAAGTGGCGCAGGAGACGGGGCAGATTCACTCGATCAAGGCAGAAAGCGCCGATTTCTTGACAAAAACATCCCAACTCATGGCGGAGTTCGAGGGAACCATGCAGGTGATTGGCGGCGCTGGCGGAAAGCACATGATTCACCTTCTCCATCTTGGCGCCACCGCCTTCATGACGGGTACCGAGGCCCTCGAATTCCACGTGGCAGCCGTGGACGCCTATCTCCGCGGACATGAGAAGAAGGCTGCGTCCATCTACTACAACCACATCCTGCCCTACTTCATGTTCTACAGCTCAGGCAACTGGCTGCGGAACCTGAAGATGATGCTGTACATGCGCGGCATCATCGACACGCCCAACATGTGCCCGCCGGACGATGCTCCGCCCGCCTACGGCAAGATTGTCATGGACGAATACCTCTGGACGCTCGACTACATCGGCTGGAACAAGCAATGGCCCAATATCCCGTGATACGGCCGTCTCTTAACGGAAGCCGATAGTCGGCGCGGGCCTGGAACGAACGCTATAGGATTGGTATCCTCCCTGAAACGACGGAGGAATCGATGCTTTCACGACTACGCGATCTATTTGCGCCGCAGGAGAAGAGGCCGGAGGAGACGGCGGGGCCGGAGCGGCTGCGTTTGGCGACGTGCGTGCTGATGCTGGAGGCGGCGCGGGCGGATGAGGAGTTCTCGGACGATGAGCGCCGGCACATCATCGGTACGCTCGAAACGATGTACGCGTTGTCGGAGCGTGAGGCGCGCGAATTGCTCGACGCCTCGCGTGCGGCCCGTGATGAAAGCTCGGATCTCTGGCATTTCACGCGCCAGATCAACGAGACGTGCTCGAATGACGAGAAGGTGGCGATTATCGAGCAGGTCTGGCGCGTGGTCTATACCGACGGCACCCTCGATGGGCATGAGGACTACCTGATGCACATCCTCGCCAACCTGCTGAATCTCACCCACCCTCAACTCATCGACGCCAAGATGAAGGTGCTCGGCGAAGTCCGGGGCAAATCCTGAGCGCTACTCCCCCCCCGTCGGCTCATTGTCCCGCTTCGTCGGATCGGTGATGGCATAGGCGGTGAAGCCAAGGTAGCGCTCGGTTCCGCCGAGGTATTCGGCGAGGTCCACGGCCGCCACCTTTCCGGCCTTCGAGCTGGCGTGGTAGAGTTTGGCGCTATCCGGGGACTCGCGGACGAAGAGGCCGCAGTGGAGCGCGAACAGCCAGTCGATCTTGCCGATGAAGACGATCAAGGCCGGGCTGGGGAGTTTCTCGACAGCGCTCTCGACCTCTGCCGACGGAATGTAAGCGAGCTCGATAAGCTCGTCGGGCGCATCCTGCCCCAATTCCGGGATCTTCACGCGTTCGAAGAAGCCTTTCCGGCTGATGGTGCGTGAGACGGTCTTCGTCGGTACGCCCAACTGAGAGGTCGCGTCGCGGCAGAAGGCGTTGTTGGCGACCCAGTCCGCGATCATGAAATGGTTTCGCGTCTCGAAGGCGATCCTGCCGTTCTTGTACCGGATTCTTTGCAGGGCGTCGAACGCCTCCTGGTACGACGTGGACGCCGCAAGCGCGATGGTCTGCTCGACGTACGTCACGCAGTCCACGTGCGCCAGATCCATGAGGGGGTCTTTGTCGTACTTGCCGTCCGGCCCTTCGCCCAAAGGCCCATCGGCGTAAGGCGTAGCGAGGGCCGCGATGGCCACGGCCTCGACGCGCTGCTCGAACTGCGGCGTCTCGGCATGGAGCTTCGCGAGGTAGGCGTCAACCGCGGCCGTGTCCATTGTGCAAAGGTGCGCCGGTTCGCCGGCGCCGAGGGTGAGGACTAGGAGGCATAGCGTAAACATGTACGAAAACTCCTCCGAGCGTGTGAGAATATCCTGGAACAAAAGGGGACATGTTCCAAGCGCCGTCCCCGGCGCGACTACGTGTCCCCTTTTCCAGAAGCTCTCCGAGCCGGCCTAATCGGTTTCGCTGAAAGGTGCCAGCGTCGCGCCGGTGGCGGTTTCGAGATTATGCCACGCCTGGCGGAGCGACACCCGCGCCAGCGCGAGGTTCCCTTGGGCCTGCGTCAGGTCGCGCTGGGCCTCGTTGAGGCGAACCAGCGACTCCTGGCCCACGGCGTAGCCCTTCTCGACGAGGTCGCGATTGCGCTGGACCAGCGCCGCGTTTTCGCGTTGAATCACGAAGGCGCCTTGCGCCGCCTTAAGCTCTTCAAGCGCGCGGCGGACCTCCGAGGCCACGGAGATCTCCAGGTCATCGAGCAGCCGCTGTGCTTCCTTCTCGGCCTGCTTGGCCTCCGACACGAGCGCCCGGTTGCGCCCGCCCGCGAACAGCGTGTAGGAGACGGTTGCGCCGACGGTCGTCGAGAAGTCTTCATCGCCAAACTCCGTGTCGTCGAGGAGGGCGTCTCTGGAGGCGAACAGTCCGACGCTTGGGAAGTAGGCGCCGCGGGCGGCGCCGGCCGTCGCGTGCGCCCGCTGGATGCCCTTCTTGAGCTGCCGCACGTCCGGGCGCTGGGCCAGGGCCGTCTCGATGAGCGGCTCGGTTTCGGGCAGGTCGAGATCCACCGGCGTCTCGGAGGGGAGCGGCTCGACGTCGAGGTCTTCGGGCATGGCCGCGTCTGGGAGGCCCAGCAACGCAGCCAGGCCGATGAGGGCCGTTTCGTGTTCGCGGGTGGCGGTAATGAGGGCCGTCTTAGCGGCGTTTACGCGCACCTCGAAGTTCAGGACGTCGCTTAACGAGCCGGTGCCGACGCGGCGGCGTGCCTCGGCCTCCTTGAGCTGGCGGAGGTTGAAGGCTTGATCCGCGTCGGCGATGACGATGTTTTCTCGTGCCAGTTGCACGCTGTAGAACGCCGTCGCCACCGCATCGAGGAGGATGCGCCGGGCCTCATCGTATGCCGCCTCGCCTTCCTGGGCGCCGTGTTTCGCCGCGGCATAGGTGAATCGCCGGGCAAAGCCGTCGAAGAGTGTCCAGCTTGCCGCGAAACTGGCCCCGTATTGCTCGCTGGTGTCGTCCACTTGCGACCTGGCGTAGAAGCCGCCCACCCGCGCGGCCGTCCACCACAACGTGGTCGCGGCCGGCGTCGTGGCGCCCGCGCCTAACGAGCCGACTTGTCTTACGCCGCCCTGATAAGCCGCTTTGCGCATGGCGCGGACATCGTTCTCGGCAAGCCAGGTTTTCGACGCAGAAGCCGACGCGGCGATGGTTGGGAAGTACGCCGCGCGGGCTTGGCGCACGCGGGCCTGGGCTTGATTGACACGCGCTTCGATGGCCCTCAGGCCTGGGTTATCCGCCAGTGCGAGGCCCTTCGCCGTCTCAAGATCGAGCACCTTCGGCAGCGTTGGCGCCCCGGGTGGGTCCACCGAGGCGGTTGTGACCAAGGGCTTTTCGGCGGCCGGTTGTGCTGAGACCTGCGTCGTGAGGCACGCGGCTAGAAGGAAGAAGAGGGCTGATGCGTACCAGCGCCTGCAAGGTTTCATGTGGCTATCCTCGTTTCTGACATGCTGTGCGATGGATTCACGATATTGCGCGGGCCAAACCTGGCGCCCGATGGTATCACGGCCCACGTCAAGAGGTCACATCGTCCCCCATGCGGCGTTCGGGGTGGCGGCGATCACCGAACTCGTCAAAGCCGAGGGTCCGGCGATGGCTCGGTTCGACTTCTTCGGGTGTGGGCCAGCGCCGTGTTCGCAGCCAGCGTCCGACGCGGCGAAGATCGTTGAGCACGCCAAGCATGCACGGCTCGAGAAACAGGGTGAGAAGCGTGGTGAATCCGACGCCCGAAGCCAAGGCAATGGCCATGGGGATGAGGAACTGGGCCTGGAAATCCGTCTCCATGATCATGGGCGTGAGGCCGCCGATGGTGCTCAACGTGGTTAGGAAGATGGCGCGGAAGCGGCGTGCGCCGCCGCGTCTTAGGGCCTCGAAGAAGGGCATGTCCTCGGCGAGGAGCGTATTGATGCACTCGATGAGCACAATGGCGTCGTTTACAACGACGCCGGCGAGGGCCACGAAGCCGAAGAGGCTCACCATGGTGATGTCGTAGCCGAGCATGAGGTGGCCGAACATGGCCCCGACGATTCCGAAGGGCACGGTAAGCATGATGATGAATGGCTGGACGTAGGAGCGGAAGATCGTGGCAATGATCACGAAGATCCCTATAAGCGCGAGCGGGAAGCCCACCACGAGTGTACTGAGCGATTCCTGGGTGTCGCGCTTGGCGCCTTGCACCGAGACGGAGACGCCGCGGTGGCGTCGCTCTAGCTCGCCGAAGTAATCCTGCTGGAGGGCTTTGACAATCTTTTCGGCATTGGCCTTGTCAGTATCGACGTCGGCCGTCACCGCGACGCGGCGCTGGCCATCGGTGCGGGTCAGGCTGGCGTAGCCGGGGCCATAGGTCGCATTGGCCACGGACTTCAGAGGCGCCTCGTAGCCTTGAGGCGTGCGGATGCGGACTTGGTCGAGTTCGGACACGCGGCTGCGCTCGTCCATGGGATAGCGGACGCGCACGCGGATGTCGTCGCGTCCGCGCTGAAGGCGTAGGACTTCCTCGCCGAAGAATCCGCCGTAAACTTGGCCGGCAAGGTCGTTGACGGTCAGGCCCATGGTGCGGGCTTCGGGCTTCAACTCGAAGCGGATCTCGTTCTTGCCGGGGCGGAAATCGGAGGCAACCTGGGACACACCGTCAAAGTCGCGCAGGCGAGCCATAAGGTCGTCGGCGGCAGCGAGAATACGTTCCATATCCTGTCCCATAAGCCAGACTTCGATGGGTTTTCCTGGAGGCCCCGCGGCCATGCCCTCAAAGGTTACGGCAATGGCCCCGGGAATGGGGCCGACCTCGCGTTCCCACTCCGACATGAGGTCCTTCGAATGGATGCCGCGGAGCTCGGAATCCAAGAGTTCGACACGGACGGAACCGATGTGAGGTCCCCGTTGGGAGGCGAGCGCGGGGTCGTCACTCAGCCGGGCGCCTGCCATGGCGAAGGCATTCTCGATCAAGGGCTTGCCGCTATGCGTTTGGGTCCTGTCGGCGATTCGTCGCATGGCCGATTCCAGGCGGGCGACGGCGTCCTTCGTCACATCGATGGGGGTGCCGTTGGGGAACTCGACGGTGCCCGTCAGGCTGTCGCCGTCGACCTCGGGAAACATGACGAATTCGAGCATGCCGCCTTGGCGGAGGCCAAGCGCCACCAGCAGTACGCAAATGGCCACGCAGATGGCGACGTACCGCCAGCGCAGGACGCGTCCGAGAAAAGGCATATACATGTGCGTAATGAACCACTCGAGGCCGTCGCTGATACCGCGCCGAACGCGTCTGAACGGATTCTTGCGCTGCCTGGCAAGCCGGGCGGGGTCGTTGGGATCGGGCAGATGGCTGAGGTGGGCCGGAAGAATGATGAGGCATTCCACGAGGGATATGGACAGGCAGGCGATAACGGTGATAGGTAGGATTCGGATGAACTTGCCCATGATCCCGCCGACGAACATGAGGGGAATGAAGGCCACGATGGTGGTGGTGACGGCCGCAATGACGGGAAGGCCCACCTCCATGACGCCTTCGACGGCGGCCCGCAGCGGCGGTTCGCCGCGCTTTCGGTGGACATAGATCGCCTCCCCCACGACAATGGCGTCGTCAACGACGATCCCGACCACCATGATCAGGCCGAAGAGCGAGATCATGTTGAGCGTTTCGCCCATGAAGAAGAGAAGGGCTATCGCGCCGCTCAAGGATATGGGGATGCCCATGGCCGCCCAGAAGCTGAGGCGCAGATCCAGGAACGCCCAGAGCAGAAGGAACACGATGATCAGGCCGATGGTGCCGTTCTTGGCGAGCAGGTTGATGCGGCCCTCTACCATCTCGGAGAGATCGCTCCAGATCGTGACGGCCAACTCATTGGGGAGCCGGGCCTGCTTCTCCGCGACGTACTTGTGGACGGCCTCCGAGATGGCGATGGAGTCTTCCTCGGCGGTCTTCGAGACGAGCAGAACCAAGGCCGGGCTGCCGTTCAGGGTGGCCCTCAGGGCGTCTTCGGTGAAGCCGTCTTTCACTTCCGCAATGCGGTCGAGGGTAATGATCTCGCCCCCAGCCCCGGCAAGCACCACGATCTTCCCGAATTCGTCTCCCCAGTATTTCCTGCCGAGGGTGCGCAATCGAACCTCTTCGCCCTCGGTGCGCAGTGTGCCGCCGGCCTGGTTGAGGCTGCTGCGACGAACGGCATCGGCTACTTGGGCGAAGGTGAGTCCGTACTCGCGGAGCCGGCTTTCGGAGACTTCGATGGAGATTTCGTAGTCGCGCGCACCGAAGATCGCGACTTGAGACACCTCGGGGAGGGCGCGTAATTCGTCCTTGATCTCCTCGGCCCATTCCTTGAGCCGCCGCTCGTCGAGGGGGCCGGAGAGGGCGAGGATCATAACCTCGTGTTTGAGGGTGAACTCCGAGACTATGGGTTCTTCGGAATCTACGGGGAAGGTACTGATGGAGTCGATTCGGTTCTTGATCTCGTCTTTGGCTTTAGCGATATCGTAGCCTTCGACGATCTCGATGATGGCGGAGCCGCGTCCTTCGTGGGCGTTGGTGGTGTAGCGCTTGATCCCTTCGAGGCCGTCGATGGCCTCCTCGATGCGGCGGCAGATGCCCTCCTCGACCTCTTCCGGGTCGGCGCCGGGATAGGGCACATCGACCGTGACGATCTCCGTGGCGAATTCGGGAAACAACTCACGCACCATGAGTATGGCCGAGACGACGCCGGCGAAGATGACGCCCAGAAGCAGGATATTGGCGAATACGGAGTTCCGGGCGAAGGCGGTGATGAGACCTCTCACGTGGCCTCCTCCGGCCCGGTTGCCGTTTCCAGATCGTTTTCGACGACCGCGTCCAGCAGTGTGTTCTCAAGAGGATTGACGAGGCGCGTGACGATCACCACGTCTCCGGGGGCCAGGCCGGTGGTCAGGAAGGCCTCGTTGTCCTTCTCGTAAGCGAGTTCAACGGGGACGGTTTTCAAGCGGCTTTCGCGGACGAGATAAACGTTGTTCTCGAAGGTGACCGCCGACCTGGGAATGCGGTACGCCCCCTCGATGGTCCGGCCCGGTATCTCTACGGCGCAGAACATGCCCTCCACGAGCGGGAGGCCTTCGGCGTCTTTGGACGAGGCGTCTGTGGCGTCAATGCGAATGGCGAGCTGGAGCATCCGAGTTTCTTTCTCGAAACGCTCGACGCGGTGGAGGACGCCCTCCCAGTAGTGGCTTCCGGTGTCCTCAGTCCATCGAATGCGGCAAGGAACGGGCTCGAGTCCGTCGAACCACGCGCCGTCGTTCTCGTCACGCCGGCCGTTGAACCGCAGCCATTTCCGGGCATCGCGGCTGTCTACGGGCGCCGAGAGTTCGAGGACGGCGTCATTCGCCAGTGTCAGGACAGGCGAGCCGGGCGCCACGTATTGGCCGGCTTCGATACTGACCTCTTTCACGCGGGCGTCGAAGGGGGCCGTGACGCAGGTCCGCTCCAAGTCGTACTCGGCCAATTCAAGGCGTGCGTGGCCCGAGGCGAGACTGCTCTCCATCTCGCGAACCTGTATGGGGTAGACGGCGAGGGCGCGTTCGAGTTGATCCACCTGATCGACGGTGTTGTTGTACGCCTGTTCGGCGGCGTCCACGCCCGATTGGGTGCCGACTTGGTCTTCATCGAAGAGTTCCCGGATGCGGTCGAACTCGGCCTTGGCCAGGTCCCGTGAGCGCTTGAGGGTCTTGAGGCGCTCGCGGTCGTTGGCCCACTGGGTCTTCAATCGTTCGACGGCGCTTGTGAGCTGTTCGACGTTGGCCTTCGCATCCGCCACCACCGCGGTATAGGAGCGAGGGTCGACGACGAAGAGCGCCTGGCCGGCGGGGATCACCTCCCCCACGTCGAGCCGCTCGTGGACCTCTACTACCTTGCCTCCGACTTCGGGAGCGATGCGCACGGTATCCAGCGGGGCGACCTCTCCGTAGGTCGTGATGACAACTTGCACGTCCTCGGGCTGCGCGAGCAATGCTTTCACGCGTAGAGGCACTTCTTTGCTGGGCACCTCAGCCGGCGGCCGCTTCATGTTCGCCAAGGCCGCCGCGGCCAGGGCGCCGATTGCCAGGACGGCAAGGCAGGCGGCCATCATCACGACTACACGCTTCTTGTCATCAGTCATCGGAGGTCTCTTTTCCTGGTGGTGGCGGTTCTTCTTCGGACAGGATTTCGCGCAATCGCTCACCCACCTCGCACCACATCTGGGCATGTTTCGGGCCGATCCTGTCCATCATCTCGCATACGGCCTCAAGGAGTCGCTGCTCAAACCATTCG
Source organism: Candidatus Hydrogenedentota bacterium (assembly GCA_963674865.2). Classification (GTDB taxonomy): domain Bacteria; phylum Hydrogenedentota; class Hydrogenedentia; order Hydrogenedentales; family SLHB01. The sequence goes on along the minus strand of CAXXYE010000004.1, from coordinate 743,845 downwards.
ACGCCCTTCCGGCCCCGCGGGGAGAGTCCGATGAGGACTTCGCGCCTGTCGGAGGGATTCTGCTCGCGGGTGAGGGCCTGTATCTCGACGAGGCGTTCCACCATGCCGGACGTGGACGGGGGCGAGACGTGCAGCGCCTCGGCAAGCTGTTTGACGGACACAGGCTCGAGCGTCCGCACCGCTCTGAGCATATTGAGTTGGGGCACGGTGAGATCGAAGGAGAAGTCGCCGTTCTCCTGGCCTGTAGGGTGCTGGAAGAGGCCGGTGAAACGCATGTGGACGAGTCGTATGCTTTCGAGCAATTCACGCGCGCATTGGGTAGTCGGCAACTTCATAACAACTTGGATTCCGGATGTGTTGGACTACAATTAATTAGATAACCTAATTATATTGATTTCTTACGACATTTACAATGAAACCATGCTGCGTCGTGCCGAATTCCCCGCAAGGATGGGCAAGATGTTGAAGGGCGCTTGAGGTCATTTCAATCCGGATTGCCGATTATGGGGCCCCGGTGGCCGGGTCGCATATTGTGCCGCAGGTTAAGTCATTGGAGGAAAAGGCATTGGCGAGATGAGGGGCTTCACCTAATGGGTGAGTATGTCTCGAGAGATTGAGTCTATTAAGAGCATCGAGTGCGCGGGATTGTCGAATTACGCGGCGATTGCGGATAGGGTGTTTTTCTTGCTTTCTTGTCAGGCAAAGAGCGATACTGAGGGCAGCGAGACTGAATTGGGGAAGCTATTATGGACTATGCACTTGAAGACATTCTGGACTTGGCGCGGCACCAGCGTTTGCTCGACAGTTTCTGCGAAGCCGTTGGCGTGGCGGCCGCGATCATTGACCTCGACGGAAATGTCCTGGTCGGCGCTCGCTGGGAACGTATCTGCACCGACTTCCACCGCGTCAATGATGCGACCAAGGCGCGCTGCGTCGAGAGCGACACAACCGTGGCCAACCAGCTTCTCGAGGGCAAGGAGTTCGTCCTCTACAAGTGCAAGAACGGGTTAAACGACGCCGCGGCGCCCATCCGGGTCGAGGGCGAGCACATTGCGAATGCCTTCCTCGGCCAATTCCTCACCGAAGAGCCGGATGAAAAGGCCTTCTTAGAGCAGGCCGCCCAATGCGGCTTCGACCGAGATGCTTATATCAAGGCCCTGCGCCATGTGCCTATTCTGTCCGAAGACCGTCTCCCCCACATGTTGGCCTTCCTGACGAACTTCGCCGAGATCGTCGCAGCCATGGCGATCGACCGTATCCGCCAGAAGGAAGCGGGCGAGACGATCGAGAGGCAGACCGAAGAGATCATGGCCTTGTCGACGCCCGTGATCCAGGTCTGGGACGGCGTGGTCGTGGCCCCGCTCATCGGCACGCTGGACAGCAGGCGCGCCGAAGGATTGATGGAAAGCCTGCTGATGCGTGTTGTGGACACTCATTCGCGCGTGGCCCTGCTCGACATCACGGGCGCAGCCGCCGTTGACACCCAGATCGCCCAACACCTTGTCGAGACCATCGCCGCCGTGCGCCTGCTCGGCTGCGAGGTGGTGCTCACCGGCGTAAGTCCCTCGATCGCGCAGACCCTCGTGCACCTGGGCATAGATCTTAGCGACATCACCACGCGCGCGTCGTTGGCGCAAGGCCTGCGCCACGCCATGGCCTCGCTCAAGCTCCGCGTCGTGTCGGACGAGTAGCCCACGCGCGGACACGCGGGTTTCGGGCGTTCGACGGGCTCCTTCAGGCTCTCGTGGGGGCCCTTGCGTGCTGCTACCTATCCGCCTTTCCACGTGGGGATCTTGGTGCGAATTCGACACGCCCTGAAGCTGCAACGTCAAGCGCATCAGGGCCGTTTGGATAGCGTGCCGCGACGTGGGAGGCTAGATGCCGGGGGCCTATGCTTCGGTGAGGGTGAAGGCGAATAGGGTGCCGCGGGCCGTGGACTCGGCCCTGATCGTTCCTCCCCAGAGCTCAACGATCCTTCGGGCGTTGTAGAGGCCGAGGCCCGAGCCCTTTGTGCCTTGGGTGGCGTCGAGGCGGGTGAACTTCTGGAAGAGCCTGGCGAGGTTGCGCTCGGGGATATTGGGGCCGTCGTTCTCGACGGACAGCTCCACGCCGTCCTCCAACTGCTTCATCACCACGCGGATCGCGGTGTTGGGCGTGCCGTACTTGACGGCGTTGGAGAGGAGATTGCGCAAGACGATGCCCAGCTTTTCGGCGTCGGCCCTGACGTGGGACTCGCAGACGCCTCCATCGCAGGCGAACTCGACGGTCATGCCTTTGGCGTCGAGAGCGGGCTGCATTTCGGCCACAAGCGGATTCAGCACATCCACAGAGACGAGGAAGTCGGACGGCACGATGCGAAAGCTGCCGCTCTCAATGAGTGAGAGGTTAAGGTAGCGCTCGACCATCTCGGAGATGGCCCGGGCATTCCGCGCGGCCATCTCGAGGCAGGTGTTGACGCCGTCGAAGCTCCCCGTTTTCACGTGTTCCTCGGCGTATTCAAGGGCGCCGAGAACGCACGCCAGGGGGCTCTTGATCTCGTGGTTGGCCAGGCGAAACATGTATTCGTATAGGCGGCGGAGATGGGTGTGCTCGGTGTCGTCGAGAAAGAAGAGCGTGAATGCGAGGTTTCCGTCGAGGCGTCGGACGCCGCGGCCGCTGATGTGAAGATGATATACGCGACCCTTTATCTGAAAATCACCGTGTACCGAGAACTCGTCGTGTTTTTCGAGCAGTTTCTCAATGCGTCGCGCTAGCCGCCCGGGCAGGTCTGCGTCCAGCACGACGAGCCGATCGAGATAATTGAACACGTCGAGGTTGTCATCTTCCGACAGAGCGATGCCGAGTTCCTCGCCCAGGGAACGACGAAGGCTTTCGCCCGTGATACGGCCGGACGTGTCAAACATTACGCGGTATTCTATCTTGCGCTTCATGCGTGTGTCGGGATTGGGAGTATCCATGGGGCCGTGCCCTCATTGTGTTGGCGGCGGTCTGGTTGAAATGTAGCAGAAGTGCCTCGCGCAGCCGCCCCGTGCAGCCAATATTACACGATCCCGGGGGCGATTGCCAAGGAGGACAGCCGGAGGAGAATGGCGCAAAACATTGTCACACCATTACTTATGGGGCGTTAAGGGGCTGCGGTGGTGATCGGTCTCTCGGTATTCCCTGTCATGGCCAGGCCAGGACATGATAGATGATTGAATACGGCGTCGTCGGTGTCGTCCTATTCATAAAGAGGAGCCTGGCCTATGAGCGTGCCGGTTGACGCGGCCGTCTTGTATTATACTTCCGACATGGAACGCGACGACGCGCAGAGAGGCACCCGATATGCCGAATTCGAGGACGGCGACCTGGTCTCGGCCACGAGACGTGGCGACGGCGATGCATTTGAAGAACTGGTCCGCCGGTACCGTAATGATGTGTTTGGGCTTGCGCACCATTTCGTGCGCAACCGGGAGGAGGCGTGGGATATCTCGCAGGAGGTGTTCCTCAAGGTCCATCGTTCCTTGGGCCGTTTCCGCGGCGATTCGAGCTTCAAGACTTGGATCATGCGTATTACGGCGAACCAGTGCAAGGACTTTTTCAAGAAGCGGCGGCTCAAGACGGTCGCTTTTGATGAAGCCATCGGCACGGCCGATGCACCGAGCAGCATACCGGCGCCGGGCCGCGCGCTGGAGGCGACGGAGATCGGCGACGCCATTGCGGCGGCGCTGGAGTCGCTCACGGCGAAGCATCGCACGGCTTTTGTATTGCGCGAGTTTGAGGGCTTGTCCTACGATGACATGGCCCGGATTATGGGGTGCCGCGTGGGCACGGTGATGAGCCGGCTCCATCACGCACGGAAGAAGCTCCAACGTTCCCTTGCACGCATGGGAATGGCAGAGGGGATGAAGACATGAGTAACTGCCCGTGGACACAGCGCGTTGAGCGATGGTTCGACGCCGAATCGGCCGAGCAGGAGGCTGTGCTTTCGCACATGGCCGACTGTCCGGCGTGCACGGCCTATGTTGAGCGCCTGCGGATGATTCGGGCCGGTGTGGCGTCCGTCACGGAGCGCGCGGACATTCAGGATGGTCAGTTTCCAGCGTTTATGGATGGTATCCGGGAGCGAATTCACGGCCCGGCGCGGAGACATCCGGGCCTTTGGACGTTCGCGTCGGTCGGCGCGGCGGCGCTCTTGATGGCGGTGTCCGCATTCGTGGTGTTCGGCGGCCGGACGCCTGAAGTTAGGGCGACGGCCGTGGAGTCCTATTCGACGGAGTTGGAGGACGCCACGATAACGGAGTATGTTTCGGAGAATGGCGTTTCGACGCTCTGGGTCACGGTGACGGAAGGGGGCGATATACTGTGAGCTTTGTCGCGTGGACGGTGCTGGTCGCCGCTTGTCTTGCCAAGCCGGTGGATCCCCTCCCCGCCCCGGTCACGGTATCCGTGCATGCCGTTGCGGCTACTCGTGAGGGGCGGAGTGAGAAGTACTTCGACCGGGGCCTGGAGAGCATCCGAAAGGCCGTCGCGGAACTCGAGTTCGATACGTATCGCCTGGTGAAGAAGCACACGGTCAAGGCTCCCTTGAAGAAGGAAACCGCGTTTGTCCTGAACGAGCGATACAAGTTTTGTATCACTCCTCTCTCCAAGGAGGCCGACGGCCGGATCCGGGCCAAGGTCCGGATTGAGCTTCTGTCGCCTGACCGCAAGAAGAAGCCCGTCAATGCGCTCGTGGCAACCTGCAATATTGTCCAGAAGAGCGCACTCAAACTACGCCTGAAACAGCGCGAGGGCGAACTCATCATCGTTGTGAGCGTGTCCGATTAGCGCGGTTGCGGTGTGTTCTAATCGGCCGGATTAGCGCAAGTCGATGGGGCCGCTTGGACTCGTTCCCTCTCCTTTGGGGATGGTTATTGTCAAGACGCCATCTTTGTATGCGGTGGTCATATCGGCGGCGTTCACGGGGCCGGGCAGCCTTAATTCGCGCTCGAAGCTGCCTATCCGCCTCTCACGGGTGAGCAGTTTCTTGGTGTTGCCTCCGCGGACCTCCTGCTGTCGTGTGCCGGACACCGTCAAGACCTGGTCCTCGAGGCTGACGTTGATATCGGACTCGTTTGCGCCGGGCACGTCGACACGAACGATGTAGTTGCTTTTGTCCTCACTGAGATCCACCTTGGGATTGAATGAGAGGCCCGTCACCAAGTCGCCAAACCTGGAACTCGCCCCGAACTTCCCGAAGGCGTCGTTGAAAAGCCTGTCCATGTGTTCCTGCATTTGGTTCATCTCCTGGAAGGGGTCCCACGTTGAAGGGTTGAAGGGCGTTGCGCCGAAGTCGTCCCATGGGTCGTTGTCCGGGGCTTTCAGGTCCTGGACGTCCGGTGCGGTGGTGGCCGCCATCGGCTCGCCAGGAGGCGAGGGCGGAGGCCCCTGGGTGAACTGGCGATGGAGCTTGAATAGGTAGACGCCCTGGAAGACCATGGCCGAAGCGAGCACCACCACGAGGACGATCAGGAGCTTGGTCGTCTTATTGCTGCCATTCATGACGCTTCCTCCTTTCTGAGATGATCTATCCTGCTCCATACTCTGTGTCATTCGGACCTCTCCTCGGAAGAAGTCCATCCGAGGGATGAGCAACTGGCGTACCAAGAGGCGTTGTCGCGACCGGAATCTATGCAAGTCGTTAAGAATTAGTGGATTAGGGGCTTTGGGACGGGTGGCGGAATGGTCGCGAGGGCTGTTGCGGATCGGTGGCATGCCTCATTTGAGGAACTTAAACCTGAATGGCAACACAGGTCGTCGCGTGCGCTCTTCTCACCTATCATTCAACGGAAATGGGTGTGGGGCGTGTCAATAGCAGGGGCGGTGAAGTGGGTGATTACGCGAGGTCTATGGACAGAACGCGGTCGTCTTCGCGTCCGCAGGTCCAGTCTTTCCCCGGTATGAGCGATTGGGCCGCGAAGGAGCCATCGGAGAGGCTCAGGGTGTTTATCTCCAGGTGGTCGTCAAAGACCTGGATGTCACGAAACTCGGTAGGATATTCGGGCATGGCGCCGGTAACGACCTGGGTGAGCCTACCGTGGACGGCTCTGAAATGCATGTGGACGTGGCCGGAGAATATGGCTTTGACTTGGCCGTGGTCCCGCAGGAATTCGAGTAGCATGTCGCCGTTATCGAGCTGTCCTGCGTCCATGAATCCCGGCCGCCGCATATGCTGGGGAATGGGCAGGGCCGGGTAGTGCATGGCGATGATGGTGGGTACGTCGCGGTGCTTCTGCAGGTCGTCATCGAGCCAGGCGATTTGGTGTGGAGGGAGGGCCCATGACTCGTGCTTCATGAGGTCCGCCTCTTCGGGCGACTTCTCGCGAAAGGGGCACAGACTGCCGTCGAACCATTTCCACCAGGGGTCGAGCACACAGAAATGGAGATTCTTGTGGGTGAAAGAGTAGACGGTGTCGTCGATGGGGAGGTGTTCCTGGAACGCCTCGATGAACCAGGCACGCGACTCTTTGAGGGGGAAATCGTGATTGCCGCCCATGGGATAGTAGGGGACCTCTAGCGAATCCATCAGGTCTCTGGCGGCGAACATGGCGTCACGCGTCTGGGTGCTGCAAATATCGCCCGTTACGAGGAGGAAGTCCGGCTCTAGGCCGGCAAGGTCGCGCCGCAGGCACGACATGACGTCCGGCATCATGGTGCAGAGAAAACGGTTGTTCCACTGTCCGTCCCGCTGGCTGGCCAGATGGAGGTCGGACAGGTGTACGAAACGCCACATAACCCCCACCTAACTCTCGGGCCCGCAGAACGCCCCGGCGGCGGCCCTTATCTCCTGCTGCTGGACGTGATTCAAGAGAATCAAGAAGCCTGTATCTACCACTTCGTTAACGTGCCTTGATTCCGCACGCACGACCATATCATACCCTCCATCCGCCTGCAACTAGGTCCCAGCGAAGCGCAGCCTATTCCCCGGCAACCGGCGCCCGTGGGCGGGCGTGTCAGGGCCCGTCCGAGCCGTCTTCCTCAATGCCCATGCGCTTCATGAGCCGCCAGAGCGTGGTCCTGCCGATGCCCAATTGCGAAGCCGCCTTGCCGCGGCGGCCCCGGGCTTGCCGTAGGGCGGCCCGAACCGCTTCCTCGCTCAGTGTTCGCGGTGGGCTGCCTCGCCAGCGGCTAGCAAGGACCTCCTCGGGGATGGTGCCAGCGGGCAGTTCGGCGTCGGGGCCGATGATCACGGCGTGTTCGATGACGTTGCGAAGCTGCCTTACGTTCCCCGGCCAGTCGCAATCGAGCAGGGCGCGTTTGAATTCCTCCGAGAAGCGCGTATTCGGCCGGTCATAGCGTTCACCGAACTCGGCGAGGAACGACTCGGCCAGTCCCAGGATGTCGGCGCCGCGCTCGCGCAGCGGGGGCACGGGGATGGGCAAGACGGCGAGGGCGTAGTAGAAGGCTTCCCGCAGCGCGCCCGAAGCGAGCAGGTCCTTGGGATCTTCGCGGGTGGCGCCGATGAGGCGGATGTCCGTCTTCGTCGGTTTGTCAGCGCCGATGGGCCGGACTTGGCTCTCTTCGAGGGCCGTCAGGAGGTGGCCCTGGGTCTCGACGCTCAAGCGACTGATGTCGTTGAGGTAGAGCGTGCCGCCATTGGCTCTGACAAGGGCGCCGGTGTGGCCGCGCACCGCGCCTGCAAAGGCCCCCTTGTTGAAGCCTATCAGTTCCTGGAGCAGCATGGGTTCGGGAAGGCCTTTGCAGTCCACCGTAATGAGAGGCTTGGCTTTACGCTTGCTCCCGTAATGGATGGCTTGGGCCAGGGTCTCGCATCCTACGCCACGCTCACCCACGAAGAGCACGGGCGCTTCTGAGGCCATGGCACGGCGAACAAGGGCCATGACGGGCTCCATCACGGGCGAATCGGCGACGACACTCGCGGCGATCAGGTCGGACCGGAGCCGGCGATTGAGGTCATTTAGGCGGCCTTGGGCGCGCCGTGCCATGGTCTGCGCCTTCGCCGCCACGGCCTCCCGCTCAGCCAATTCGGAATCGACGCTCGGCATGTCCAGGGCCTTGCGCACCCAGTGGACCTCGTTCCCCCATTCCGGGTCGAAACGGCTTACAAAGCGGCACAACTCGTCGCCGCGAGCGCCGCAGGATGTCTCCAAAGTGACGACGCGACGTCCCAGAATCTCACTGACGTGGCCCGAAAGGTATCCGGCCGTCGTCCAGCAGGCGCAATCCTCGTTGGCCTGGACGGCTACGCGGTGTGCCATTGCTTCGGTGCTGTCGCGGAGGGTCAGTTCGCGGTAGAGTGTTCGAGCGTCGAGGTCAAACTCGAATTTCACGGAGGTGGCGATGCCGCGGCCTTGGAGTTGGCGGAATACCGGCCCTCCCTGGAGGGTCAGGCGCGCATTCTGGCCGAACACGCGGAGGTGGCGCGCGGCGTCGCGCCGGCCTTGCTCGAATCCGATGCGATAGCAGAGCGCCCGGGCGCGCTCAAGTCCCAGCACCTCGATGAGTTGGCGCCGGGCCACGGCGAGCGACTCAATGTCGCTGAAGACGCCTTGCCGATTGAGCAGGGATAGTTTGCCCTGCTTGGGATTGCCTTCTATCCATAGATTGCGGACATTCTCGACGTAGTGGGTGAGAACGGGAGGTAGTTCGAGGAACACATTCGCGCTGAGTTTGGCTGGTCGCATGCGCCCGTCCCCCATGTCCGCCTGTTGTCTTGTTGGCTACGATACCGGAACAAGGCCAAACGCGCAAGCGTTTCATCCGGAACGGCGCACGGATAAGTTATAAGATACTGTGAATTGGCAGTTTAGGTCGAACGCAAGCGCAGCGTCCGCTCGCTATTCGGGCAACTGAAGGTGCAATTCGGCCCCTTCATTTCCCAGTTCGACCACGGCGAGACAGCGCCGGGGCGCAGCATCGGGGTCCGGCGCTGCCGGTGCCGCCTCGGCAAGTACGGTATAGGCGCCGAGCTGAAGGTCATCGACGTGGAACGTGCCATCGGAGGGCGTTGCGGGGACGATGGCACAGTGGTCCATGGCGTCGTAGTTGCGGTCGATGTAGTTCTCCACGCTGAAGCGTCCGAAGAGCACCGTGATGAATCCGCGTTCTCCCTCGTGCAGGCCGGTCACTGTTCCCCAGATGGACGCGCCGGTCGTGGGGACAATGTCTTGACGAATCACTTGGCCGGGTGTGACGGTGAATGTATACCGCCGCGATAGAGGGAGTCCCTCATCACCTTGAGGTCTCCAGGATACTCTGAGAGTCGCCTCGCCCGGAGGCAGGTCCGTGAACATGTATTCGGACTGGGCAGGACTCTGCCCGGGGAAATAGAAGTACTTCTGCGGGCCGTGGGGCGTCTCGAGGCGGAGTTGTTGGAACGGGTCCTCAGGCATTCCAGCAAGGGCGCCCCAGATCACCGCGTCTCCCGTGGCGCACTCTAAGACGAGATCAGTCGTCTGTGCCGGTTCGAGCGTGATATACCGCTCCACTCGTGCCTTCGCGTCGGCATCGCCATGTAGCGGAAAGGACGCGGTTAGGAAGCAGTAGGCCGGCACCAGGTTCTTGAGCGTGCAGGTTCCGTCGTCACCCGTGCGTTCCGTGGCGCCTATTCCGGCCGCCTGATTAGCGGTGACGGCGGCGTCGGCACAGGGCGCGCCGTCAAGCAGGCAGGTGCACCTCAACGAGGTGCCCACATAGACTACGGCGTCGATAGGTTCGCCCTGGTAGTGCTTGGTCTCCAGCGGCACTATCGCCCTGGGATAGTCCGGGTGGTAGATCGAGATGAACTTGTGGCCAAGCTTCATGGCCGGGAGGGTGAACCGGCCGCTGCGCTTGGTTCGTGCCGCCGCGTGCGTGTCGGCGTCCTGCTCGTGGGCCTGTCCGGAGAAGAGGAGCGCGCCGGCGATGGGATTGCCTTGTTGGTCGTGTACGCTGCCGCGAAGGTCTTCCTGGGGTTGAAGGCGGATCACGACGTTCCGAAGGGCAGTGGCTGAATCGTCCAGGTCCACATCGGCGTAACCGAGCAGGTAGCCTTTGGCACGTGCGGCGATGCGGACGCGGCCACGCTGCGCCACGGGTAGGCTGAACGACCCGCCCGAATCCACTACCTTTTTGTAGCGCTGACCGAGAAGCATGAACTCAGGGCAGTAGCAGTACTTGAGCTCGTACTTGCGGATGGGCCTCTGCGTGCCGCCGTCGATGACGCGGCCCGACACCTGAAATGGGTCGGCGAGCACCAGTCTTAGGCCGCGGGCTCCTGCGGTTACCTCCGCCGGGGCCGAGTCGACGTGGCCGTCGCATTCGGCGGTTACGCGATACAGGCCGCGTCGCAGAGCTGTGAGCGTGAAGTTGCCGTCTCTATCGGTCTCTGCTTCCCTATGGGTCCGTCTTTCGATGCCAACGGCGACTACTCTTGCCGAGGATAGCGGCTTTCCTCGGGCATCGACCACGTGTCCCGTGATGGAGAGGTCTCCCACCAGGCAGGTCAACACCATGTCCTCGACAATCTTCCCTGCGGAGAGGGGGACGCGTGGACATGGGGCGTTGACGATTTCGTTTTCGCGGCAGACGCGCAAGACCACCTCTTCCGGCGGCATGCCGGTTAGTTGGAACCGGCCCGCGGCGTCGCTTATGGCCTCTTTCACGCGGCCGGCCTCGTGCAACTCAAACTGAGGCAGGACGCGGAGTCCCGGGAGGGGCCGGCCCTGCTCATCCTCCACCACCCCCCGGACGATCGCCTCGGGATGGAGTAGGAGGTCGGGACCTTCGCCGGCCTGAGGCAGTGCGAAGGGGCCGTGGATCTTGCTTACGAGGCCGTCGCCTTCCGCCCATAAGAACAAGCTCGCCGTGGACGGAAAACCGGAAAGAGAAACGGTTCCATCATCCTGACTCCTGGCCGTGTTGATATGCGGGAACTGGCGGATTTCCGCACTTCCCGTCACTTTGGCACCGGCCACCGGTTGGCCGTCCGAATCGACCACGCGCGCGCGGCACTCCTCGCCGCGCGTCAGGGCGAAGTCAATGCCCTCTCTCTGTTCGCCCTTGGCAAGATGAAGCATTCGCACCAGTTTGTTGCGCTGCCCGTCCTCGGCTTTTTCCCAGGGGATGTAGTAGCCGTTAGCCTGTCGGCAGCAGACGGCGTAGAAGCCGGGTGGCAGTGAGCCTACCTCGAAGGCGCCGTGCTCATCGCTCGTGATGGTGTGGGCGTCACTGGCCGAGGCAACGCGCAATTGCGCGCCCGCGATGCCCTCCCCCGTTCCCGCGTCGACCACCTTTCCGGACACGGCCGCAGTGTCCTCCGGCGCTGCCTGGTGTGTGCTCACGCCGTTGTCTACGCTGTCGGGTGCGCTCTGGGCCGGTGAGGCGGTGTCCAGAGGCTGAGCGGAGATTGCCTTGCTGAGGGCCTCACGGCGAGCCTCTATATGGCTCGGGGAAAAGCGGTGGTACACGACGACGCCTCCCGTCGCAACCACGCACGTTGCCAGGATGGCCGTTAGGGCCTTGTAGAGGAGCGTCATGCTCACCACGCCGCTTGCGGCGGGCATAGCAGCCCCCGACAGTGCCAGCCGCCCGAGCTTTTCGACAAGGGCAGCGGGCATTGGGGCGGCGTCTGCAAAGCGCTCGGTGAGCGCCGCCGTCAGAATGGCCAGCGGAACGCCGACGCCCTTTTGCCGTAGGGAACGGCGGATTTGCTCGAGTCCGCGCCGGATACGTTGTGTGACTGCCGAACGCGATACGTTTTCCTGTTCGGCTATGTCATCGTGAGTCAGGCCCTGGAGGTAATGAGCGACTACAGCCTGGCGTACCTTGTCCGGCAGCTCGTCTATAGCCATGTCCACCAGCGGATAGATCTCTTGCCAGTCCGTGTCCGTCTCTGAAGCCTGTGCTTGCTGATAACAGGCTTCGCGCCGTTGCCGCCGCGTGTCGCTTCTCAGGCGGTCGAGCGCCTTGTTGACGGCCATTCGGTGAAGCCAAGCGCCCAGATAGGCGGCAGGGGCACGTTTCGTCTGAGCGAGTTTCTCGAAGCACTCCTGCGTGACATCTTCGGCGTCGGGAGCATTGCCCACGACGCGCAGGGCCGCGGCGTAAACGATGCGCCCGTACTTGAGCGTGAGTTCACGGAAGGCTGCCGAGTCACCGCGGCTATGCCATTGATGCCAGAGGGCTTCGTTTTGCATGTCGGGCCTTTCTCTAAGATTCCGCCGTTGTCAGTGTCTCTTTTCTTACCTAAGTAACGGCGCCGACGCGAGAATGGTTAGGCTTGACGGTTTGACAATAAGCATGCCATGTCTTCAATCGGGGAGTTACCTTTCAATGCTGGATGCTCAGGGCAGAGCCTTTTTCTCTGGGGTCGATGCGCCATGTCATACGCGTCAGCCGGGTGAGGAAGCGTCTGTCGTGGCTGACGAGAAGCAAGCCGCAGGGGCAGTCGTCGAGGGCCTGTTCGAGGCAAAGGATGGAGGGCAGGTCGAGATGGTTGGTGGGCTCGTCCATGATAATGAGGTGCGGCCCTTTGGCGATGCCGAGGGCCAGAAGGAGTTTGCGCGTCTCCCCCGGGCTGGGATCATTGCTTTCGAGCAGCCGATCCGGCCGCGAGTTGAGCCGGCTCACGACGGTCATGGCGCGCGCCAGATCCTCCCTGGGGAGCCGGCGCACGTCCTCCAGGATACGGCGGGATGAGGCGGCATCGATCTCCTGCGGGAGATAGACGAACCTGTCATTGGGGACGTTGAGTCGTGTGAGGATGTGGGCGAGGAGTGTGCTCTTTCCTGAGCCGTTAGGGCCGGTAAGGGCGACGCGTCCATCAGGGGGCATCATCAGGTCGGGAAAAGCGAGGCGACGCGATGCGCCGAGGGGAATGTCGCCGGCCGGCAGCCGGAAAAGGCAGTCACGATGTGAGCGCGCGTCAGGCAGCCAGATGCCGAGTTTGTGATGTTTCGCCACTCTGGTGAGGCGGAGACGCTGCTCCGCCTGCCGCACGCGGCCCGTGAGCTGACTCAGGAGGCGGCCGGCCTGTGCGTCTTTGCCTGTGACGCGGGCGAGGTCCTTCTTTGCGCGCGCATCGTGATCTTTCGGGTGCAGGCCTCTCTTGGAGTGCCTTCGGCTCGCGCGGGCGGCTTCTTCGCGCCGTCTGGCCGCTTCGCGCTCAAGCTTGAGATACGCGGTCTTAGCGGTCTTGCGCTCTCGCTGCCTGTGCGTTTCCCAGCGTTGGGCCTGAAGGGCGCCGGCCGTGTAGTTGCCGGGACGCATGACGGCGCTTGGCGGGTCGACGAACAGGCACTGGCCGCACAAGGTGTCGAGCAGTTCGCGGTCGTGGCTGACGAGAAGGCCCGCGCCCGGGAAGGTCTTGAGTGCCGCCGCGAGGGCCTCGCGGGCGGCCGTGTCGATGTGATTGGTGGGCTCGTCCAGCGCCAGAACCTCAGGGCGTTTCCATAAGGCCACGGCGATTTGGGCGCGTTTGCGCTCGCCGTGACTCAGGGTGGTCCAACGGGCGTACCAGTCTTCCTCGACGCCGAGGCGGCCCTTGAGGGCGTAAGCGTCCGCGTCGGCGGCCCGGATGAGGTCCTCGAGTTTCGTCGGCGGGTCGTCGGTCCGCTGGGGGCAGTAGATGGCGCGTCCCGGGATGGCCACGTGGCCTTGCTGGGGGGTGAGTCCTCCGGTGGCCAGGCGTAGGATGGTGGTTTTGCCGACGCCGTTGGCGCCGACGATGCCGCTCCAGCCGACGGGAAGATGAAAGGTCAAGTTTTCGACGAGGGGACGGCTCGCTGTGTCGTAGGCAAACCGAACGTCATGAAATGCTATCCAGGATTGATTCATAGGGCACCTTCCTGCGGCGCCACGCAATTTCGCCGTCTACAATGTACGGCATGTGGCGCCCGTGCAATAGTCCGTGTCAACAGGAGTAGGGAAAGGGCCCGTGGTGTGACGAAGCACTATGACGACGCGGCAGGCGATGGAGGTCGCCCACGGCGTCTCGCCCTGGATGGGCGTCTTGAGAGGCGCTTTCCCCGTTCAGCAGGTAATGGTGCGCATTCCGGTCTTCGGCTCCTACGAAGGTCTGGTTGGCCAGCCAACATGTGGCCAGTTGTGTTCTTATATCACAAGCGATTCGCGATGGAAAAGCGCCGGTCCGGGCCGTGTGTTGGCCAAAGTCGTCACGGGCGTTGGGTCGGATCAGTGAGGGGGGCCTGTGGTTCTTTGCAGTGGGGCGAATGGGCAAGCTGAAGCTTGAACTCCAAACGCGTCACGGGCGTTGGATTAGCTCGGTGAGAGGGGTCTGAAGTCCTGTGCTGGGGGCGAGGAGCCGAGTTAGGATAGCGAAGAAGCAACCTTACCTGTTGTTTGCGGCTACGCCGCAAGCCAAGCAGCTCGGTGGGCCGCGTTTGCTGCGCAAGTCGCGGGCGGAGGGCGGCTGTGTTAATCTTGCGTGGAGAAGCTGCGAGGTTCTGCAATGGGAGAGGATAGGAGATGGCTTTGGTTGGGACGCTTGTTCCGCGTGCGGAAGTCGACTTCTATACCGAGACGCCGAGCGCCGACTCATTGCGCCTGCTGGAGGCGGCATACGAGTATGTTGAGTCGCTGGAGCCGCGGCCAACACTTGGGATCTGCGTGTGTTCTTCCGTCGCGTGGGGTACGGCTGCGGCGGCAAGCGACTTGGATCTTGGCGTGATCGTTTCGGAGGATGTCGAGCCGCATTCGCGCAAGCGGATGTTCCGCAGCGATTTCGTCGATCACTGCGAATGGCCGCTTTCGATGATTGACAAGGCCGTAGAATCACCCGCAAGCAATGCCATTCTGAGCTATTCGCTGGCCTTTCCGATTATCCTCTTCGATCCGCATGGCCACGTCGCCGAGGCGGCGCACCTTTTGTCTTCAACTCTTCTGGATGGGGCGTCGGTGCGCGCGTGGATTGCGCGCTACCTCGACACGGCCAGGGACGTCAGAACTGCGCTTGCGGTCAAGCTCGAACAAGGTGAACCGGGCAACTGCCAATGGCGCTTATTGGCGTGGGGACACCATGTCGCCAACGCGGTGTTGCACGGCGTTCCGGGCGGGCTCTGCGGCGAATGGCCCCGGCAGCTCAGGTTGTTTGCCGAGGGAGAGGGGCGGCCCTGGCTGATGGAGCAGATGAGGGCGATCATCGCGCCAAACGGAATCGACGTTGCAGGGCTGTCTCGTGTCATCGAGCCGCTCGAACGACTTCACTGTGAGTCCTCGGAGGGCCGGCGCAGCAAGTCTATCGGGGGCTCGGCCACAAGCGGCCGGTTCTTCGCGCGGAAGGCGCGGTTTCACGCGGAGCAGGGCGACGGCCTATCCGTGCTTCGGACGTTGGCCAGGATGCTCGACTATGTCAACGGCAATCTGGCGGCGTCGGAGCTCCCAGCGGAGAGTGTCGCAGGTATGAGGCATGAACTGGCGGAGGTCGAGGCACGCATCCGTGGCGTGTGGTCTCTTGATAGTGTATCCGCGGCCACGGCCAAGTCGTTGATGGGCGAATTCGAGGACGCGATCCGGGAATACCTATCCAAGCGCTCGTAGTATCGCGGGATCAGGGAGCCGGTGGCTTCGTTCTTGAGACGGCGCCTTGGGGCAACTCCTCCCCACTTTCGAGGAGGGAGAGCCATTGGCGCGCGGCCTTGTGGTCCGGCACCAGTGTCAGTACCTGCTGCAAGCATTCCATGGCGTCGGCGGTAGCGCCAAGGCGTGCGAGGGCGACGCCGAGGTAGTAGCGGGCTTCGACGTCGGCCGGGTCGAGTTCTAGGGCTTTCATGCAGTGCGCGGCGGCTTCGTCGAACCGGCCCAATTCGGCGAGGGCATGGGCGATGCCCCTTAACGCATCCCCCCGTCCGGGGTCCAGGTCCAGGGCGGCCGCGTAGCGAGCAATGGCCGGTTCGTACTCTCGTGCTTGGCATAGTGCGTCGGCCAGGCCGATGAGCGCCCCCACGTGGTTGGGTTGGATGCGGAGGGCGGTTTCGTATACGGACACCGCTTCGGTGGCCTTGTGTTCCTCGACGAGAACGCGTCCGAGATTGTTGTAGGCCTCAACTTGACTCGGATTGATCTCGATCACGCGCCGGAACAGGGCCTTCGCCGGGCGAAGCTCCCGTTTCATGAACAGGGCCACACCGAGGTTGTTGACGGCCTGTTCGTAGTCGGGTTTGATGCGCAGTGCTTCGGCGCAGTGCTCGATAGCCTCATCCACCTTGCCTTTCTCGATCAGCGCTTGGGCCAGGTTGGTGTGGGCGAGCACGTTGTTCTCGGTGACTCGAACCGTTTGGCGAAACAGCGCCTCATTATCGCGCCAGCGGTATATCTGGACCTCGGTGGCGGCGGCAGAGGCGACAAGAGCGACCACGCCGACAGCAGCGAGCGAGCGCTTGAGCACGGGAGATCGTGAGGCGAGGTCGGCGAGTCCCCATACGATCATGATGCCTATGCCGACGGAGGGGATGTACGTCCAGCGATCCGCCACGAACTGTGTGCCCACCTGGACCACGCCGATCACCGGGACGAGGGTCACCAGGAACCAGAGCCACCCGACGGGGAGATAGCCGTGGCGTCTGGCCGCAAATGCCGCCAGGAGCGTCATGCCGCCCAGAAAGAAAGCCGCTGCCGCTACTTGCCACCATGGAAACGGCGCGGAAGGATGTGGATACAGGATTGCGAGGTCGTGAGGCCATAAGATCATGGCCACGTATTTGACGTAGGCGACCAAAGACAGTGCTATTCGCGCCTGAAGCGAGTGGCGTGTCAGCGACGGCGCGGCGCCGCTGCGTGTTGTGATCGCCAACGTGATGATAGCGCTGGCCGCCGCCAAGATGAATAAGGGAACCTTTTCGAGTAGTAGTATCTTCGCGGGCGCCGGTTTCGTCGGCGATTCTTCCGATGTCTTGCCTATGCGTCGCAAGGGCCAGTAGTCGAAGAGGAGCAGGACGAAGGGCAAGGTTACAAGCATGGGTTTTGCCATCAGGCCGAGTGCGAAGGACAGGAGCAGTGCGGCGTAGCGCAAGATGCTCGGGCGTTTCGCGTACCAGACATAGGCGAGCATGGTGAGCATCCATAAGAGGGCGCTTAGGACGTCTTTCCGCTCCGAGATCCATGCTACCGACTCGACACGGAGGGGATGGAGCGCAAAGAAGGCCGCGGCGAATGCGCTTCGCCACAGGCTGCCCGTCGTCTGTCTGAGCAGGAGAAAGAGGAGAAGTACGGCGGCGGTGTGCAACTGAATGCTGGTGGCGTGATGTCCGGCAGGATCCAGCGCAAAGAGCTGGTAGTCGAGCATATGGGAGAGCCACGTGAGGGGGTGCCAGTAAGAGAAGTATCCTGTTGTGAAGGCCCAGCGAATGCTGCTCCAGGTGAGTCCGGCGCGGACGTGGGCGTTCTGAGAGACGTATGCGCCGTCGTCGAGATTAAGGAAGCCGTGGCCTTGGATGGGCCAATACACCGCCAGTGTGCAAAGGACGAGCGCCAGGCAAACGAGCAGTTCGCGACGACGGTGGGAAGGAGTGCTATGGACGGGAGCGGCCATCGCGCCTGAATACTCCGCTTCGTAAGTCCGACGATGTGTTTGGAGGCCCGAGCGGCGCGGCCCCTCGCTTGAGCGTAGACGCGCGGGAGCGCGTCTCTCCCCCGCGAGGGGTTGTCACCTCTACAGGCGAAGGCATCAGGAGTCGAATTTGTCTTTGAGCGCGGCCAATTGCTCCGCCAGGGCCGTATTGAGGGGGCCTTCAGTGGCACCGGACTGGTGGTTTCGGGGGGCGTTGCGAGTTCCCTGTTTCGGGCCGCCACGCCTGCCTCTCCGACCTCTAGGGCCGCGCCCGCCGTCTCGCTCGGATCGGGGAGAGGGTGGCCTGCGGCGTTCGTCACGCTGCCTTCGGGGGCCGGCTTCGTCCCTCACGGAGCGTTCCTGCCCAGACGCCGGCTGGGCTTGTTCCGTGGGCGGGACGTGCTTGTGCCGGCGCGGCCGCCGGGTGGACTTGCGGGGGGGCGCGGGTTCGAGCGCCTTCATCGACAGCGATATGCGCGGCGTCTCTCTGTCGACTTTGATGACCTTTACCTTGACGACTTCCCCCACTTTGACGATTTTGCGCGGGTCCTCGACAAAGCGGTTTGCCAATTCCGAGAGGTGAACCAGTCCGTCCTGATGCACGCCGACGTCCACGAAGGCGCCGAAATCGGTGACGTTGGTAACGACGCCTTCCATCTCCATGCCCTCTTCGAGGTCGGACACGGTCTCGACACCTTCGAGGAAGTCAGGGACCTTGAACTCGGTTCGGGGGTCGCGGCCGGGCTTGATGAGTTCTGAGCGGATATCTTCCAAGGCCGCCGGCCCTATATTGCCCGATATGAAGGACGTCATATCGAGCCCTTCGAGTACCTCTGTGTTGCCGAGAAGACGCTCGACCTCGACCCCGAGACGCTCGGCGATGGCAGCAACCACGGGATAGGCCTCGGGGTGGATGGCCGTTCCATCAAGCACGTCTTCGCCGTCGTTGACGCGTAGGAAGCCGGCGCACTGCTCGAAGAGCTTTGGGCCGACCCCGTCTACGCTTAGTAGTTGTTCACGGGAGCGGAATCCTTTCGCCTGGTCGCGGAAGCCCACGATGGCTTGCGCGGTGCCGAGTTGGACACCGCTCACGTACCGAAGGAGCGCGATGGATGCGGCGTTTAGATCGACCCCGACATGGTTCACGCAGGAGACTACCGTGCGATACAGTCCCTCACGGAGCCGTTTCTGATTCACGTCGTGTTGGTACTGCCCCACGCCGATGCTGCGGGGGTCTATCTTGACGAGTTCCGCCAGCGGGTCTTGAAGACGCCTGGCGATGGAGATCGCGCCTCGTGCCGTCGCATCCATGTTGGGGAACTCTTCTCGCGCCATCTTGGAGCCGGAGTAGACAGCTATTCCCGCGTCGTTTACCAGTACCGAAAACACGTCCTGTCCGGTGACGTTTTTCAGGATACCTCTGACGAAGGAGGCTATATCGCGGGCGGTCGCGCCGTTGCCGATGGCGACGGCCTGAACCTGGTGTTTCTGGATCAATGCGAGGAGGATCTTCTCGGCTTCTTCGGTCTGCTCCTTTGTCCCGGTCGGGAAAATGGTGACGCTTTCCAGAAAGGCGCCGGTTCGGTCCACGGCGGCGACCTTGCATCCCGTCTTGGTTCCGGGGTTCATCCCGATGATGGTGAGCGCGCCGGCGGGCGGGGCTAAGAGGAGATTCTCCGCGTTAGCACGAAATACCTGTACGGCGTCGTCCTCGGCCTTGTGTCGAACGAGGCCCAGGACGTCCCGCTCGATGGCCGGGCGAAGCTGCTGCGTGTAGGCCTGCTCCATGATGCGGCGTATCTCAGGTTCGAATGGGGAGCCGGGCTCCTTGAGCACCGGCGCAAGCATATCGGCGAGTATGCGGTCATCATCGAGGGCCAATCCCATACGCAGCACGCCCTCTTTCGAGCCGCGGAGGACGGCCAGAAAGCGGTGGGACGGTATTTTGGCGACGGGTTCGGAGAAGTCGTAATAGGCTTCGAATTTAGTCTTCTTGCCTTCTGCGTTCTTCGTGGCTTTGGCGAAGACGCGGCCCTCGTTGATCATGCGCTCGCGAAGGCTCCGGCGCACGTCGGCATCGAGGGCGATTCGCTCCGCCAGGATACTGCGCGCCCCATCGAGGGCTTCCTCGACGGTGTTGAGGGCCTTTTCCGGCTTCACGAACGTGCCGGCGCATTCCTCGATGGATTGCGAGCCGGGCGCCTGCTGCCAGAGGAAATCGGCCAGAGGTACCAGGCCTTGTTCTCGCGCGAGGGTGGCCTTGGTGCGTTGTTTTCTCTTGTAGGGGAGGTAGAGATCCTCGAGCCCGGCCTGCTCCTCGCAGTTCTCGAGGCGCTCGCGCAGCTCGTTCGTTAGCTTGCCCTGCTTGGCAATGGACTCGAGAACGGCCTTGCGGCGCTCCTGAAGTGCGGTGAAATAGGCGTTGCCCGCGGTTATTTTCTCGAGGCTCGCTTCGTCAAGGCACCCCGTGGCGTCTTTCCGATAGCGTGCGACAAAGGGGAGCGTGGCTCCGTCCTCGAGCAGTTGAATCGCCACGGACACTTGCTCCGGCGTCGCGGAGACGTCCTCTGCTATACGTTGCACATATCTGGCTTCAATCATGTAATTCTGAACTCCCGTCAAGAGAAACTGCGGCGAAAGTGTAGCAGAACCTTCCCCTTGGCACAATTGACATCGACCCGGCCGGAATCTGCACGTAAGCGTGGTCCTGCATCCCAAGCACGCGCGCTGGAGGCAGGCAAGATGGCCGCACCACAATCTCCGGCAGGCAAGATGCCTGCGCCACAGTCTCCGGCAGGCTCGAAGCCTGCGCTACAGTCAGTGGCAGGCTGGAAGCCTGCGTATTTCCGCGATTGGCGCGAGACCTGGCTGGCTTACGCGCGGATTTGGGGCTCGGCGGCTAGGACATGAATTCAGAAATTAACCGTGAAGACTACGTCCCCCGCCCTATTCGGGAATGACAGCCACAAGGTCGAGGTCGCCTCGTCCCATTCATGCTGTGTATGGACGTCGGGTGAAGTCGCCACGCGCGTGGGCGGACGAGGCAGGCGCACGCGGGCCGCGCCGGTTGTGCCTTCGGGCCCACGTAGGGTGAAAGCCAACTGCCCCTCCCCTACGCGCTCGGCCTTGACGCGCGCGGCGGCGGCGAGGACTCCTGCGGCGGGGCCGGGTTGGATCAGGTCGTAGAGCAGTGCCCTTTCATTCGGGTGAAGCACGCACTGTGTGACGATCGGCAGAGCGGGGTCGAAGAGGTCGATGAAGGGCCCATCGAGCCGTAGCGGCTCCTCCGATACCGACTCGTCGAGCACGGCGGCTACCACGAAGGGCCCCCTTCGTATGCAGAGGTGGTTCTGCGTTTCCAGTTCCTGGCCTCGCAGGCGGAGGAGTGCGCGGACGGAGTCGAGCACCTTGTCGGCCCCGTCGGCATTCTCCTGTAGCTGGGAGGGATTTGCGCTCACGAAGTGCACGTATCCACGGCCAGTTTTGACGGGTTTCTCGAATGCCCGCGGGCTGACGTCCAGGGAGCGTACGAGGGCATCGCGCGCCGTGGCGGAGGTCCGGCCCTCATCGTTCCACCAGGCGCGGACGTGGTGATAGGGGTCGGCGCCCTCGCCGACGAACAGGAGGCAGCCGCCTTTTCGCACCCACTTGCGCAACGCCTCATGATAGCCGGGTTTCAGCGGTTTCTGATGCTCGTAGGTCAGGAGAAGTACTTTGTAGGGGCGGAGGCATCCTCGCTGCGTCGTTGTCTCTAGCTGGACGGGTTCCACGGGCACACCGGCCTTCAGCAAGGGCAGCGCCAGCCCATAGAAGCCGCCGAGATGGGGGTCGCTTGCACTAGGCTCGGCGCGTTGAAACATCATCGTGTCGGAGACGAGCAGGCCGATGCCCCGGGTGCCGGTGTCGTGCCGCACCTCCTTCTGGCCCATTTCGTTGAGGGCGTTGATAATCACCAGGATCTCGGATGCGTAGTCGGCTGGAATGCCTTCCCGGTCAGCGGCCTTCTCGTCGAGATCTACCTTCGGGTAGGCGCCCTTGAATATGCGGCGGGGCCAGGGCATCACCTCATACCGGTGGACTTCCGGCCACAGGAGCGACGCTACCACGGTGCATTCGTAGTTGCGCTTGTAGTCATTCCAACTGCGGTTGGGATTGTCTTCGACGGGATCCGCAAGGAACCAGACCTTCCGTCCGGTGGGCCGCACCATGCTGAGCATCTGTCCGTACTCTAGGTAGGCCGTCTCGAAGGTGCGTTCCTTGACGACGCCCCGGAACTTGTTGGCCGAGCGGGCCGTGCCTGTCCACACTTGAGCGATGTAGCCGTCGAGTTCGTCCAGATCGACAAGATGGGATTCGGGACTTACGATGCGCCATTGTGCGTAGTTGATGAGGCTGTGCGTCGGCACGACACAGTCGATTTCGCGGCCTTGGTCTTTGGCGCGGGCCTTGACGTGGGCGAATACCTCCTTCAGGGCGCGGTAGTACAGCTCGTACTTGAGGCGGCTGGCGCGATACTGGGCGTCCACGCTTGCATCGGGCGGCGCCCACGGTTCGCCGTAGAACTGCTGCCAGGCCTGTTTGAATCCCTCGCTCCATCCCGTCTTTGCCCAATATTCGGGCTCTTCGAGAAAGATCGCAGCGACGCCGGCATCCACGGCAGGCTCAACCATCCGCTTGA
The DNA here is from genome assembly GCA_963674865.2 of Candidatus Hydrogenedentota bacterium. GTDB lineage: Bacteria > Hydrogenedentota > Hydrogenedentia > Hydrogenedentales > SLHB01. The sequence goes on along the minus strand of CAXXYE010000004.1, from coordinate 721,640 downwards.
TGTAGGCGATGTAGGAATCGGAGGGGACATTGTAGCCGACGGTCGTGCTATTGCCGTGCATGAACAGCCTGCCGTCCTTGGCCGTTTGCACCTCCTCCTTCTTGAAGACGCCGTTGGACATGTAGTAGTCGCCGTAGCCGCCCCAGGCGATGCCGGTCATCATCCCGACGTTGTAGCCGTGCTCGCGCCATCCGGCGACGCGCTCGGCGAAGGTGTCGTTGACGCCGTAGACAATGGCCATGTCCGAGCCGATATCAATGGCAGGGCCATAAGGAGAGGCCGTTTGAAAACAGGTGTTATCGGGCGGCATTGCCGGCTCCACGGGCAGAGCCGAGCGAAGAAGCACCACGCCAAGACAGATACTCTTCATCCTCTCTCTCCAGACGGGGTTTTGAGATACGCAGCTACTGGTTTGACGATAGCATGGGATATGGGGGGAATCAATTGAGTCGAGAGAAAGCAATGATATGCGGGTCATTATCGGGGTTATCTTGCGCTGAACCGTTGAGGCCGCTGGGCCGGGCTGCTATCATCGCCGTATGGTGAACCGTCGGCTGACTGTCTCGAAGCGGATGCGGGAACTCCTGTCGTACGACAAGTTCGCGGGAGATGAGACGCGGATACTCATTCTCCAGAGTCAGTACTGGCTTGACTCGGCCTGCATTCATGCCGCGCGGGATTTGGGCTGGACGCTTGCCACCGTGCCCGTGCCGCTCGAAGGGGTGTTGCCGCGGGCGTCTCTTGAGGAACTGCTGCGAACGCTCGGGGAGTTCAAGCCGGACTTCATCTTATCAGTCAATCTGAGCGGGATGGATGTGGATGGGCTGTTCGCCGGGCTTTTCGAGGATCTGCAGATACCTTACGTGACGTGGTTTGTGGATGATCCCCGCACGATCATCATGGGCAATTCCGCGTTTGCTTCCGCCTACAGCGTCGCGCTGACGTGGGACGCCGCCTACGTCGACTACCTGGGCTCGGTGGGGTTTCCTGCCGTCCACCACCTGCCGCTGGCCGTCGATCCGCACGTTTTCAACGCGGAACCGGCGGATACCTGGGTCTTCCCTCCCACCTTCGTCGGGAATTCGATGATCTCTTTTGCGGAGCGTGAATGGGCGTGGCTTGAAGACCACGCGAAGCTTGCCGATGCGGTGCGGCATGCTTTCGATGAAGGCAGCGTGACGCGGGAGCGGTTTGGGCAAGGGCTTGACGCGATGCTGGAAGGCGGGCTGCTCGAGCGGCTCGATGCCGATCAGAAGCGGCACGCGGAGCTACTCATGTTTGTCGAAGGCACGCGCCGGCTCCGGCGGGAGCTTGTGGAAGCGCTGGCGCCGGATGGGCTCGAAGTGCGGGGCGATGAGGAGTGGCGGCGTGTTGTGCCCGGGGCGCGGGGAGCCGTCAATTACGTCGAGGACCTTCCCGGCTTCTACCGCCTCTGCGAGGTGAACCTGAACGTGACGAGCATTCAGATGCCGAGCACGGTGAATCAGCGCGTATTTGACTGTCCGGCTGCCGGCGGGTTCCTTTTGACGGATGCGCAGGCCGAACTTGGCGAGCTGTTCGACCTTGAGCAGGAAACGGCGTGCTATGCCTCCATCGACGAGTGCCGGGACCTGCTCAAGTTTTATAGGGGACACTCGGAGGCGCGTCGGCGGATCGCATCGAATGCACGGCGACGAATCCTAAGCGAGCATACATACGCCCATCGCCTGCGCGCGCTCGAGGCTATCGTCAAGGAGCGGTTCGGCTGTTGAGCCTTACTTGCCTTTGGGTGGCGGCAGGGCCTCCCCGGGTTGTCGTCCGGTGTACTTCACGCCCATGTTTTCCCAAACGATGCTGCGGGTGATCTCGGTTCCTTGGGGCCGTTTCGACACGAAGCGCTCGTAGGTCTTGTACAACACCTGCTCGAGAATCGCGCCGGGCAGGGAGAGGCCGTGTAGCGTCTCGCCGGCGATGAGCGGCGTGGTGTACGTTTCACGCGTGAGCATGTCCAGGTAGGCCCGAAACTGATCGTGCACCCACTGCTCCGTCTTGAAATCCACCTCGGTCAGGACGAGGTCGGCCCCGAACATGATGCGGTCGGGATACTCCGCGAACAGGCGCCGGAATTTCTCGGGGTGTTTGGAAATGCGTTTCAAACCGGCCTCCATGAAGGCTCGGCCGAAGCTGATGTCGGTGTAGAGATTGGGGAATGTGTCAAAGAACTCACAGAGTCTCGAGTCTTTGCCGGGTGATTGCCAGAAGTTGATGGATGACAGCATGAAGTGGGGGCAGTCCACTTTCATGTCCGGGAATTGCTCGATGACGGCGACGAGTTCCTCCGCGAAGCCTGGGCGCGTGGGGCCGGGATTGGCGTGGATGCACACGGGGATGAAGTTTTCTTCGCAGAAGGCGTACAGGGGCAAGAGGCGCGGGTCGTCCATAGCCATGGTGTGAAACATGTACTCGTGCGTGTCGGCGCTGAGGTAGCCGTGGCCTGCGTAGAGCTTGAGTCCGGTCGCGCCGCGGCCGACATAAGCCTTGAATCTGGCCAGCGCGTCCGGGTCTTCCGGGCAGACGGTGGGCCATGCCTCGAATCGGCCCGGATAGCGGGCTACGATCTCGAGCAGTTGGTCATTGTTCCAGTCGTAGCGCGTGAATCCGACGTGCTCGTCGAGGGTGATGGTGAACCAGGAACTGCCCATGAGCAGGATCTTCTCGATGCCGAGGCGATCCATGGCCGCGAGGTAGGTGGGCGCTTGCTCGATGGATTCGATGTGCTCGTGTACGTCGACGATTTGGCGCGCTGCCTGGAGCCGTTCGAGCGCGGCCACACTGTCGGTGGCCGGGCCGGGGTCGGGCGCGAGGGCCACGTCCGGCTCAGTGGCGGCTTCGGGCGAAGGTTGAGCGATCTTGGCGGATGCGCCGGGCGGCGGCTCCGGTGTTTCGCTGGTGGTTCCTCCGAGTTCGACGGCGGCGCGGCCCAGCAGAATGAGCAGGAAGACCGCGCCGCAGGTCCACCATAGGTTCTTCTCGCGTCGTTTTCGGCTCATGCGTGTCTTTGTCTCTGCCGGGATCTCTACGCGTGGCGGCGACCCGCCGTGTCATGCGTCAGCCAGCATACCGCTCCTTGAGGTAGGTTTCCAGGGATTGAAGGCGGTGGGCGTGGGTGTGATGGGCTGTGATGCGGCGTTGGGCGCGGAGGATGATCTCTAACCTTTCCTTCGGGTGTTCGAGGTAGTGTGCGACCGCGTCCGGAAGTTCCTCAACGCTCTCATAGGTGGCCACCTCGGTTTTGGGGTCGAAGAATTCGGCCAAGTCCGGCTGGGCGTCCGTCAGGAGGAATCCACCCGCGGCGGGGCAGTCGAACACGCGCTGGTTGACGGCATATTCCATTTGAAGGCTGGTCGTGTTGAGGTTCACCGCCGTGTCGCGGTAGTACTTGGGCAAATCGTCGAAGTAGCCGACAGCCCCTCCTGCATTCCGGGCAATCCGGCGCCATGTTTCATCGCCTCGCACCTCGATGTTGAGCGGTTCGAGTAGCTGCACCATCGCCTCGCGCTGGCGGCGGGTGGCCTCGTAGATGAAGCAGAGTTCGATATTACGCAACTCGCTGGTCGTGCGCCCATCGAGGTAACGGGCCTCCAGCAGGGCGCGCACGCCCTCGGTGAAATTGGTTCGTGTCGCGCGGCCCTCGTCGAGCGTCTTTCGGATAGCGGCCTGCACGTCGGGGAGGTGGCGGAGGATGTCCCATGCCTCGCTTGCTTCCTTGATCATTGGTGCGCCGACGAAGCCCACGGGACGGTCGAATCGATGCGCCGGCGGGCCGGAGAACAACGCGGGGTCGGTTGCCAGGGGCATATGGAACACGTGCTCGAAGCCGAGGTCGCGAAAGTGCTGGGTGTACGCCTTCTCCCAGGTGGCGGCGACGGCGTAGTGCGAGGTGTAGAGCTTCCGGTCGTAGAGGATCATGCGGGGCGTGTCCGTGAACCAGCTCACGTAGGGGATGCGCGCGTCCTCGAAGAAGCGCGAGAACAGGCCTTCCTGATCCATCCCCGCGTAGTTCGAGGTGAGGATGAAATCGGGCTTGAACTCGCCCAGCGTGGTGAAGAGCGTGCGGACGTGCTCGATGGGCAGGTCGCCCACCATGGCAGAGGGCACGGAGGCCACCGCCCAGCCTAGCGATTCGGCGGCGCGCCGCCAGCTTGCGTCGAAGAAGTACTGCGTTTCGAGGATGAGCAGGCGCGTGGGGCCCGCGAACCTCGGATAGTCGAGAAAACGCCGCATGCCTTCCGTGATGTGCAGGCGTGCTTCTTTCATGGGCTTATCCTACCGCCGCCCGCGGGGCGGCATCAATCTGCGGCGGGGGCTGTGGCGGGTGCTCGGAGGTTCTTGCGGCGCGCGGTTCCTCTTAGCATCGTGGGGCGTATAGCAGATTCCATCGTTGTGCATGCCCGCCGAGGGGGCTGTCCCCGGCGCCGTCGAGCTATCCGACCATGGTCTATAGATAGGCAAAACACGGGCAAGAATGCTATAGTCTCAGCATGAGGCTCACGGAAGAACAGCGGGACTGGCTGACGCTGGTGATGGTTCCGGGCGTCGGGACGACTCATTTCATCCGGCTGTTGGCCCGCTTTCGCACGCCGGGGGAGGTGCTGGCGGCGCCGTATGCCGCCCTGAAGGAGGTCGTGGGCGCTGCCTTGGCGGATCGGATCGGGCAGTACGCGGATGTTGTGGACCTGGGGCGTCAGGAGCGGCTTATCCAGGAATACGATGTGTCCGTTGTCACGCTCGAAGACGCGGCCTATCCCATTCGTTTGGCGGAGATCTATGATCCGCCGCTGGTGCTGTTTGTCCGGGGCGAGTTGCGCGAGCAGGATGAGCGTTGTGTCGCCATCGTTGGCACGCGGCGGCCCACTCCTTATGGTATCCGCATGGCGGAGAAGTTCGGCGCCGAACTGGCCGCCCGCGGCATCACGGTTGTCAGCGGCATGGCCGCCGGGATCGACGCCGCGGCCCATCGCGGGGCGCTCGATGCCGGAGGCAGAACGATTGCCCTTCTCGGTTGCGGCGTCGACGTGGTGTATCCTCGTCAGAATGCGGAACTCATGGAGCGGATTATCCAGAGCGGGTGCGTCATGTCGGAGTTCGCTATGGGCTCGGAGCCGCTGGCGCAGCATTTTCCGCAGCGCAATCGCGTGATCAGCGGCCTGACGCTGGGCGCGTTGGTGGTCGAAGCCCCGGCGCAGAGCGGCGCGTTGATCTCGGCCCGGCACGCGGCGGAACAAGGCCGTGAGGTGTTCGCGGTGCCGGGGCAGATAGGTGTGCGCAATAGCGCCGGCCCGCACGCGCTGATCCGCGAGGGGGCCAAGCTCGTGGAGTCCGTCGAGGATATTCTGGCGGAGCTGGATATCCCGGAGGCTTTGCCGGTGTTGGAGCCGGTTGCAGCCGAGGGGGAGCAAGGCGAACGCCCCGCGTCCAAGCCGCCGGAAGCGCCCGCTCCCGAGGCGTCCGCGACGCCGGTGGGCGTAACCGAGCGCAACGTTTTGTCCGCCCTATCTCCGGACGGCTCCTATATTGACGAGATCGCCGCGTCGTGCCGCATCCCCGTGTCGGAGGCGCTGAGTTCGCTGACGGTGCTGGAACTCAAGGGGTTGGTGCGGCAGTTCAGCGGAAAACGATTTGCCCCTCGATGAGATCGCGCACCACACTGGCCGACAAGGTTCGTCGAGGAGAATCCCTCCCCCTTCCTGCCGCCGCTTTGCTGTCGGCCCTCACGCCGGTGTGGCGGCTGGGCATGTGGTGGCGCATGCGGCGCCCGCGCGTGCGGGTGAACGCCCATGTCATCAGCTTCGGCAACATCACCGTGGGCGGTACCGGCAAGACGCCCGCCGTAATCGAGCGGGCTCGGGCGGAGGTAGCGGCCGGCAAGAAGGTGGCCGTGCTCACGCGCGGATACGGGACCTCCGGACAGGTTTGCCCCGCCACGTATCGCGCCGAGGGGGGCGCGTCCAGCGACGTGGCCGAAGCGTTTGGGGATGAGCCCGCCCTCATTGTCAGAAAGGCGCCGGAGGTGCGCATCATGAAGGGGGCCGACCGCGTCGCGTCGGCGCGTGCGGCCATCGAAGAATATGGCTGCGACACGCTCATTCTCGACGACGGCTTCCAGTATGTCCGGCTGGCGCGGGACGAGAATGTTTTGGTGATCGACGCGGCCAAGCCGTTCGGCGATGGGCGTCTCATGCCGAGGGGCATTCTGCGCGAGCCGCTGGAGGCGATGGGCCGGGCTACGGAGATTATCCTGACGCGGTGCGATCAGGCGGCCGACCTTGCCCGCACCGTGGAGAAGGTCGAGGAACTCTGCCCCGGTGCGCCGCTGCGGCAGACGCGCCACGCTCCCACAGGGCTTTGGCGTGTCGCGGACGGTGAACCTCTGCCGCTTGAGCATATTGTTGGGAAGGAGGTCTTCGCTGCGTGCGCCATCGGCAATCCCGAGGCGTTCTTCGCCACGCTTGAAGACTTGGGCGCGGTTGTCACGGCGCGCTGTGCCTTCACCGACCACCGGCCTTTCACGGCTGAGGATTTGCCCCAAGCCGAAGCCATCGTCGTCACCGAGAAGGATGCCGTGCGTATGGGGAGTCCGGCGCCCAATGTCCTGGCTCTGGTGGTGGAACTGCGGGATTTCCATACTGGGGCATAGAAATCCGGGTATGCCGGGCAGTGCGCGTCGACTTCATCGAGAAGGCGGCGTTTTCGCTGAAGGGTGCGCATGGTGTGCTATCATTTGCTTATGATAGTTGGTCGGGATCACGTCGTGGGTGCCGAAAGGCGGCAGCCTATCCTAGGAGATAGAAAGGCCTACTGAGCAATATGGGACTGCCGACTCTGCAAGAGATACGGGCCGTCGTGGGTAGGCGCCGGGGAGAACTGGCCAAGGACTATGGCGTGTCGAGCATAGGTGTGTTCGGCTCATGTGTCCGGGCGGAGGCTGCCGACAGCAGCGATATTGATATCCTGGTCGAGTTCGAGCGGCCTGTTGGATTTTTCAAGTTCCTGGAACTCGAGGAACGACTCGGCGAATGGCTTGGCGGGAAGGTTGACCTGGTGAGCAAGGCGGCGCTCAAGCCACATATCGGCCGGCGTATTCTCGACGAGGTGCAGATACTGTGAAGCGCGACTGCCGCGACTACCTCGAAGACGCTCTGGCCGCTATTGAGGAGACCGCGACCTTCACCGAGGGCATGACCTTCGAGGAATTCACACGGGATCGGAAAACGAGCAACGCCGTCCTGCGCAGTTTGGAGGTCTTGGGTGAAGCGGCCAAGCGCATACCGGACGACCTCCGCGCCAAGAGTCCAGAGGTGCCATGGAAACGCATGGCGGGAATGCGTGACAAGCTCATTCACGAATACGCAGGTGTCGACCTCAGTATTGTCTGGGCCGTCATCAAGCATGAACTGCCTCCCCTCCACGCCCGGTTCCGCTCTCTACTCGACAGCTTGGAGGTCCAGGAATAGGGGCAGGTGAGAGTCGTGCCGTACGGCGAGGGGCGGGGACGCGGCGATATCACTTGAAGAACTCTGGGAGCCTTCCTGGCAGCCTCACTGGATGCGACGCACCTGAACCTGTCCAGCCAGTTCGGCGACTTGGCCAGGGGCGAAGTGGCCGATGTCCCATGACATGGCGTTGGCGGTTCCGGCGGCGCAGGCCAGGACGGCCATTTCCTCGAGGGACATTCCTTCCATAAGCCCGATGGCGAATCCGGCGACGAGTGCATCGCCGCTTCCGACAGGATTGACCTCGCGGACGGCTGGCGGAACAACCTGGAACACATCCGTTCCGTTGCTGACGATGGCCCCCTGCGCGCCCAAGGAAAGCACGAATAGCTTTATCCCTTTTTCGTGAAACCACTTAGCGGCCTGCCATTTCGCTTCGTCGCTCTCAAGGGTATGTCCCAGAAGCTCCTCGGCTTCAGCCACGTTCGGCTTCACCATGTATGGTACGGAATCGATGCCCTGGGTCAATTCGGCCCCGTGGGAGTCGAGGATGGTCAAGGCGCCGGCCTGTTTGGCCACGGGGATGAGGTCGCGGTACAGGTGGCTGATAGCCGGGTCGCAGACGGTGCCGTTGAAGGTGACTACCTTGGCCCCCGCGACGGCCTCCTGGAAGGTCTGTTTGACTTGGACTGCCTCGTCATCGGTTACGCGTGAGCCTGGCTCGAAAAACGCGGTTTGGCGGTGGATGGGCTCTTCCAGAACCGTTGTAATGGTGCGGGTTTGCGAGGCCACCCAGACGGGGAGGCACTCGACGCCGTCCTGGCGCTCGATCATCTCGACCACGTGGGCGCCGGGGTGGCCGCCGACGATGACCATGGCCTTTGTGGGCCGGCCCAGCGCCTTCACGGCCCGGGATACATTCGTGCCTTTGCCGCCTGGGATGCAGGTACACTTGGGCGAGCGCATGAACGTGCCGACTTCTAGCTTGTCGATGAAGACGGTCTTGTCCACGCATGGGTTTGGCGTAACGGTAAGGATCAAAAGGCGTTACCTCCGCTGGGGGCCACCATCCGCGTCCCGCTTCGCAAGAGTAGGGACAGACACGTCTCGCTCGGGTACTCGCTCGCTTGCATCAGTCCCTCTGTTGCTACGCCATCTCCCCTGCGAATAGCAGGACGAAGAGTAGGGACAGACACGTCTCGCTCGGGTACTCACTCGCTTGCATCAGTCCCTCTGTTGCTGCGCCATCTCCCCTGCGAATAGCAGGACGAAGAGTAGGGACAGACACGTCTCGCTCGGGTACTCGCTCGCTTGCATCAGTCCCTCTGTTGCTACGCCATCTCCCCTGCGAATAGCAGGACGAAGAGTAGGGACAGACACGTCTCGCTCGGGTACTCGCTCGCTTGCATCAGTCCCTCTGTTGCTGCGCCATCTCCCCTGCGAATAGCAGGACGAAGAGTAGGGACAGACACGTCTCGCTCGGGTACTCGCTCGCTTGCATCAGTCCCTCTGTTGCTACGCCATCTCCCCTGCGAATAGCAGGACGAAGAGTAGGGACAGACACGTCTCGCTCGGGGACTCGCTCGCTTGCATCAGCCCCTCTGTTGCTACGCTCTCTCCCCTGCGAGTAGCAGGACGAAGAGTAGGGACAGACACGTCTCGCTCGGGGACTCGCTCGCTTGCATCAGTCCCTCTCTTGCTACGCTCTCTCCTCTGCGAATAGCAGGACGACCACACGCGCCGGGCGGATTGTCTATGCTTGTCCTTCGATGCGGGATGCGGCGCATCCCGCCGCGCCCAATACGCCCGAATCGCCGCCAAGCGCCGCGGGGACAATCTCGCAGCGATTCGCGGGCACCTCGAAGCTGAGTCGTTGGGCCGTCTCGCGGATGGGGCTGAAGAGCATCTCGCCCGCCGCGATCATCCCGCCGCACAGGACCACCTTCTCGGGGTTTAAGAGGTTGATGAGACTGGAGATACCTATTCCCAGCCAGACGCCGGTTTCCTGGATGACCCACTGGGCGAATTCGTCGCCGCCGCTGGCGGCATCGGAAATCATCTTGCCCGTGAGCTTGGTGAGGTCGTTGTTGCACAGGCCGGTGAGCGCGGTTTGTTTGCCGGTGTCGATGCCCTTCACGGCGGTGCGAACCATGCCGGTGACGGACGCGTAGGCTTCGAGGCAGCCTTTCGAGCCGCATCCGCATAGGCGGCCGTCGCGGCGGACTTTGATGTGGCCGATCTCGGCGGCGGTGCCGTCGATGCCGCGGAGCAACTGGCCGAACACGACGATGCCGCCGCCCACGCCTGTGCCAAGAGTGAGGCAGCACATGGTGTCCACTCCCTGGCCGGCGCCCATCCAGAATTCGCCGTAGCAGGCGCAATTGGCGTCGTTATCGAGGAAACAGGGCACGCCCAGGCGTTCTTGCATCGCGGCGGCGAGGGGGATATCGACCCACCCCGGCAGGTTTGGCGTCTCGTAAACCACGCCCGTTTGCCAGTTTAGGGGGCCTGGGGAGCCGATGCCGACGGCGAGGATGGCGCTCCTGTCGGCCCCGGCAGCGTCGAGCACGGCCTCGACGCCCTGGGCGATGACGTCCATGACGCCTTCGGGGCCGTTTTCCGCGTGTGTCGGGAGCGAATCCTTTGCAAGGATCTCCTTGCCACGCGAGATGACGGCCGTTTTCACGAAGGTGCCGCCTAGGTCGACGCCGACGATGAGTTCTTTCATGCTTGGGCCTCCCCGAGCGTGCGGATGAAGTCTTTCGCCCGCTGAATACGCGCGAGGCAGGCGTCTTTGCCGAGGAGTTCGGCCAGTTCGAATAGTCCGGGGCCGACGCTCTTGCCTGTCAGTGCGAGCCGGGTGGGGTGGATGAATTGGCCGAGGCCGACGCCTGCTTGTTCGGCGAGCCGCTCATAGGCGGTCTTGAGCGGGTCGTGCGACCACGCCTCGATGCCTGTGAGCGCCTCCTCGATGAGCTGCATCTTCTCTAGGGCGCCGTCCTTTTTCCATTGTTTCTTGACGGCTTTTTCCTCGTATTCGTGCGGTTCCACGAAGAAAAAGTCCGTTTGCCGCACAATGTCGTTGAGTGTGGCGAGTTTCTCCTGGCAGATCGCCGTCATCTGCGTGAGCCATTCCGTGGACTTGGCACCGGTGTCGAAGCCCGCCTCTTGGAGAATGGGGATGAGCCGGTCGCGCAGGACGTCCAGAGGCAGCCGCCGGATGTGCTGGCCGTTCAGCCATTGGAATTTCTTGAGGTCGAACTTCGCGGCGGATTTGCCCAGCCGTTCGAGGGAGAAGGCTTCGACAAGCTCGTCGCGCGTGAAGAGTTCCCGGTTCTCCTCCTCAGGCGTCCAGCCCAGGAGGGCGACGTAGTTGATTAGCGCCTCGGGCAGGTAGCCATCATCGCGCCAATCGAGCACGTTCGCGCCGCGCATCCGCTTGCTGTACTTCTTGCCGTGCTCATCGAGCACCATCGGCAGGTGGGCGAATTGCGGCAGGTCGTAACACAGCGCTTCGAAGAGCATAACGTGCTTGCCTGCGTTGGTGAGGTGATCGTCGCCGCGAATGACGTGGGTGATTCCCATCAGTCCGTCGTCCACCACCACGGCCAGATGGAAGACAGGGTCGCCGTTAGGTTTGAGGATGACGAAGTCGTCGATCTCGTCGTTGTTGATCCGCACTTCGCCCTGGACGAGGTCGCGGATGACGGTTTCCCCATCGGGCACTTTGAAGCGCACGACGTAGGGCTGGTCGCCCATGGCGGCGACTCGGTCGGGCGTGGCATCGCGCCAAGTCCATGCCGAACGGGGAGCCCTCTCCCCCGCCATCGAACGCTCACGCAAGGCGTCGAGTTCCTCCTTGGTGAGGAAACACTTGTAGGCTTTGCCCTCGTCGAGCAGGCGATGGGCCTCGCGGACGTGGAGGTCGCGCCGGTGCGATTGGCGGTAGGGGCCGCGGTCGCCTTTCTCCGGCTCATCGCCGAAGGCCGGCCCCTCGTCCCAGTCGATGCCGAGCCAGCGGAATCCTAAGCACATGGCCTCTACGAATGCCTCGTCCGTGCGTTCCGCGTCGGTGTCTTCGAGGCGCAGGATGAATGTGCCGACCGATTTCCGTGCGTAAAGCCAGTTGAACAGCGCCATTTTGGCCGTGCCGATGTGGAGGAATCCCGACGGTGAGGGCGCAATGCGTACACGTACTTCGCTCATAGCAATCCTTGGATCCTTCTATGCGGGGAAGACTTAAGGGGCAAGGATACACGTTTGACGCGCCGCCGCGCATCTTTTTGACGGTGGGACTGGTTTGAAGGCGGCCTGACTGAATCTGGCATTTCTAGCGGCTTCGCGTGAGGCGTCCATTTTAGGCGCGCGGGTCTGAGCCGCGTAGCTTAGGCTACGATGCCAAGCCGTAGAGGCTGCCGCGTGGCGGGTCTGCCAGCATATCATCATCTGACGTAGGGACGCTGGATCTGTAGGCGGTCGTGCTATCACGGACAATCTTCATCACGTTTCTGAGTTTATTGGCGTCTATCCGTGCCTTCTCTTCTTCGCATGTATGGCAAGGAGTGGCGTTGCTCCCCCACGGGCTCCGTGATATATTGATCACATAGGGCACTCGAGGGAGCCGCGCTTTTGGCTCACTGGCCTCGGGGGCGGAGCCAGAGGGATTGAGGCGCCCACTCAGGATGCGGGGAGGTGAACGGCCGCCAGATGCGAGAGCGGCTTGCGTCTGCCGCGTTGTGCAGAAGGTCCAACTGTTGTTCAGGGATGTGGTCATGGCAATTCAGAACGACATGTCATGCCGGCGAGCGTACCTATCTCCATTGAGGCTGACGCTGCTCTGCGTCAACGCAGTGTGTTTCGGTGGATGCTCCGTACTCCTTGTCTTAGGTCGAGCGACAGGGCCACTAGTCCTGTTGACGGTTGGCACTGGGTTATCCCTTCTTGCGGGACTGACAGGGGCAGTCATCGGAGCACGCCGAATCCACAAGGATGCTGTGAGGTCGCCAGGCGAGTAGCAGTAATTCTCCAGGTCGAAGGCTTGCAGGTGGTTTGCGCCACTCGCGGTACGATGCAGGAAATCCGTTGGTTAGACTTACCGCGAAAAACGGGGAACCTGAGTTATCGGTAGTGGATTCGGCACATATCAATAGCGTCATCTTCGATTTCGATGGGACACTTTGCCGCGGGCGGTGTTTTGAGCCGCTCGGAGCGGCGGCACGGAAGCGCTAGAGTATGCGTGCCGAGGCGGGACATCTCTCCAACATCGTCTGCAATCGAGGAAGAGGGCGTGACGATATGTCGCCTCTGGCGAGGCTGTGCTTTGGTGGCACTGGCGTTCCCACGGCTTGCGCCGTGGGCTAGAACATGCCGCCCGCCAAGGCGGGCTGTTCGGGGTGTAGCGGGTTGTCACGCCCCTTGTATGGGCTGGTGTCGTCGGGGTGACGGTTTCCCGGGACGTTGCCCCGGGCTGGTATGCACGGCCCTTTCAGGGCCGGGATGTGGCCGTTGGATTGAGGGTGCGTCGTTGTGCGTGACTATGGACGCGGAGGACCGCGTCCCTCCCGGGGCCGCATAGATTGGTGGGTTCTCTGCAATTAGCATAACTACATCGCTGCGAAGCCGTCCCCAAGAGGCGCGTGTCGAGCTTGTAAGTAGATTCGCGGGATAGCCAGTGGAGGTATTCGCTATGAACGTCGAGACGCTGTTAGATCTGTATAATCACATGGCGTGGGCCGATGCGGAAGTGTGGACCTCGGTTCTCAACTGTGGCCAGGCTTGCCAAGACGGCAGGCTTCGCGACATCCTGCATCACTTGCACGTTGCGCAGCGCGCCTACCTGCGCACATGGCGGGGTGAATCGCTAGACGCACCGTATCCCCATTTCGACGACACGCCAGCGCTGTGCGAGTGGGCCAAGACGTATTACGGGCAAGCCAGGGGATATCTCGAGGCGCTTACAGACGCGCAGGCGCGCGAGGCCGTGCCCGTAGCGTGGGCGCAGAGGATGGAGCGCCTGCTTGGCCGTGCCCCCGCGCCGACGACGCTCGGTGAGACGGCGATGCAGGTCTGCCTTCACAGTCTTTACCATCGAGGGCAGGTGAATGCACGGCTGCGTGAGCTTGGAGGGACGCCGTCCCTGGTCGACTACATTGCGTGGGTTTTGTTTGGCCGGCCGGCTCCCGCGTGGCCGGTCGTGACAGATGAAGCCGCGCCACACTAGCGGCTGCGCCGGAGTTGATTGCGCGGCGACGCTCGACGAGTGAATCGAGGTCCGCGAGAAGATCCTGAGCGCCTGACAAACGTATGTAGGAGGCCGGCAACCGCTGAGCCGAAAACCATTCGGGACGATGAGCAAATGGAGCCAGACAGTCTGAAGCGTGAGTGGGAGGAGCTTGCGGCGGCGTGGATCCGGGATGTCAGAGGCGGCGCCGACCTGAACCGGGCGGGGCTGCTTGACAGGCCCATGTTGGAGGCGTGTGGTGAGGTAGCAGGCCTGCGGGTCCTTGACTGCGGATGCGGGGAGGGGCGGTTTTGCCGGATGCTTGTCGAGCGCGGGGCGGAATATGTGCTCGGACTCGATCTCTGTGCGCCGATGATACAGGCCGCCAAGGAATTGCAGTCGGGGCGCGATGAATACCGGATTGCGGACGTGCAGGATCTCGGCTTTCTTGATGACGGCGTTTTCGATCTTGCCGTGTCGTATCTGAATCAGTGCGATCTGCCGGATTTCAAGGCGAGTAACAGGGAAGTGGCTCGCGTGCTGAGGGCCGGGGGGCGGTTTGTTGTCGCCAATATTCATCCGATGCGATCCGCCGTGGGCGGTTGGCGGAGGACGGCAAGCGGGGAGAAAGAGCACGTCATTCTGGATCGCTATTTCGATGAAAGTGAGCGGCGCTGGACGATGAAGGGCATGGAGTTCACCAATTTCCACAGGTCTTTGGCCACGTATGTGAATGACTTCCTTGAGGCCGGATTCGAGCTGGCGGGCCTGGTGGAGCCTACCGTGACGGAAGAGCAGGCCGTCGAATGGCCGGATCTGGAGGATGAAATGCGCGTCCCGAACTTCATCGTCTACATTTTGAAGAAGAAAGCGAATACGTGACAACGATGCTTGTACAACCTTATGACGCGGCGTGGCCTTTGCAGTTAGACGAGATCGCCGCGATGACCGCAGCCGGCCGGCGAAAGGGAACGTTGGAGCGGGGAATGGACAGGATGAACAGGATTGATAAGATTTAGTGTAGAGATCCTGCGAATCGTGTTCATCCTGTCAAGAAGGGGGCCTTGTGCGGAATGCGTGTTCTCATCAAGCATAAGCCGTTTGGCGCGGAAGGGAAGAAGCGATGAAGTGGATCAAGAGACTGCTGGTGGCCGTTCTGTTCTTGGTGATAGGAATGATTGTGGGCGCCATCGGTGCGTCCATCCTGTGGCAGAAGATGACGGCGCGTTTCACCGCTGCGAGCGTGCTTGAGATGGCGGTTGATGCTTACGAGATCCAGGCCGGAAGGGCCGAAGCGGTGCTGAGAAGAAAGGCCAAAGCTATCCCCGGCTTTGTGCAACAACTTGACTCCATGTATCGCCGTCACATGACAGAGTCGGAGTACAACGCAGCGCTCTGGGCGGTGGCGCGGTTTTATGAGGGCGTGGAATCAGGCGTGCCACCGGCAATACGCCCCATTATGGAAGCGCTCACGCCGCGTCCGAAAACGTCGTGCGAATTGAACGGCACGTGTCCCATTCCGCAAGATGACGAAGGAGCCGCGGCGCTGCTGACTCAGCCTGACGGTGAGGCCCCGGCTCAACCTTAACGCCGGGCGGGATAAAGCGGGTTGGTGAGGGAGATGCGATTGCCAGTGCTCGCCATTCGGCAGACGAGATGGAGATTAGATGAGTCAGCCACGCAAACCGAGAATCTTCAGGCTCTTTGATGAATCCGCTTCGGAAGAACTCCATGTGGTTCTTCGCGGTCACTTGCTTCTCGAGGGCCTGCTCAATGAGATTATTCGGCGGTCAGTAATATGTCCCGATGCCATTGCCGATCTCCGGCAGACTTTTTTCACAAGAGTGAAACTGCTTCGAGCTACAGGCCGGATTGGCGATGGTGAACAGGAGATTCTCCTCGCTATGAACTCACTCCGCAATAGACTGGCGCACCAACTCGAGTTTTCCGTCACATTTGACGAAGCCTTCGTGCTCGCTCAAACCGCTGCCAAGGCGGGCGCTGATTTCAGCGATGACACAATTCATGAAGACAGGAAGTTGAGTGAAGAGTGGTATAGTACAGCAGCGGTGTTGACGGAAGTCATTTCCAATACCTTTCAGCACTTGATGTGGATGAACGAAGATCTGTTCTCGAAAGAGGACATTTCGGAATTCCTGGGATGAATGCAGAGCGTGTTTAAGAGGCCGGAGCTATCCGAGGTCTGCAGCCGCGGGCGAGCAGGAGCGAAGATGGTTTGTATCGGCATGGCGCACTTGGGAGGAATGGACAGGATTCACAAGATTGACAAGATTCAGCGGAGAAATCCGGCAAACTTTGTTCATCCTGTCGAAAAGGGGCACGATGCGCGCACACTATTTGCAGCATGTACCGTTTGAAGGTCTTGGCAGCATCGAGGCGTGGCTTCAGGAGGCCGGCTATACGATAAGCTGCACGCCGTTCTATGAATCGGCCGAGTTGCCAAGGGTGGAGGCGGTCGATTTCTTGGTGATCATGGGTGGCCCGATGAGCGTCAATGACGAGGACGCGTTTCCTTGGCTGGGCGTGGAGAAGCGGTTCATCCGCGAGAGCATAGAGCATGGGACGCCGGTTCTCGGTATCTGTCTTGGCGCGCAACTCATCGCCAGCGCGATGGGGGCGCGTGTATACCGGAACAGCGTCAAGGAAATCGGGTGGTTTTCGGTACACGGAGTTCCATCCAGCAGCGAGTCTGTTTTCAGATTTCCGCCATCGTTGGAGGTGTTCCAGTGGCACGGGGAGACGTTCGATCTGCCGCCGGGAGCGGCCCGCCTTGCGAGAAGCAGCGTGTGTGAGAACCAGGCTTTTCAACTCAGTACGTCGGTTATCGGTCTGCAGTTTCACCTGGAAACCACGCCGGAGTCAGCGCGCGCCATCGTCTCGAACTGTCGTGATGAACTTGTGCCGTCGCGATATGTGCAGACGCCGGAGGATATCCTATCCGCCACGCCGGAGAAGTACGCATCGATCAACCAGGTGATGGGCGATGTTCTTTCTCATTTGCGCGAGAGCCACGCCCACTAACAACGTTGACGCGGGGTGTCACGACGGCGACGCCGAAGTCTGGCGAAAACCAGGGACAGCGGGGCCGTTGAAAAAGTCCAGAGTTGCCGGACGCAGGCCGCGAAAGGACCTGGGACAGTCCCGTCTGCGTCCGCCTACGGCGGACTCCGCTTGGGGCAGTCCCGGTGTTTCGCTCAACCTCTGGGGCGAATGCGACTTTTTCAACAGATCCACAGACACGTCTTCGCTTCGCTCCGCTTGTGTCAGTCCCCGTTTTTCGCTTCTTCTCGGCGTTCCTTCGTTTGCGGATAAGCAACGTCATCAGAACATTGGCATCTCCCGCCTACCAGCGGCGCTTAAGGGCGGGCTATACTGCGGCTGAAGGACGGTGATAGGGAGTTGCGCAATGACTTTGGGAAGGATATGCATTCTGGCCGTAGGAGTGTTGAGTGTGATGCTACCTTTGAGAGCGGCCGGCGGTGAACTGCCGATGACGGGCAGGAAGAACGCCAAGGGCACACCTATCGTTCATATGTGGGACTGTCCGCGGCCTGATCCAAGCAAGCTGGGTGCGGGGTATCCGGTGCTGGAAAACGCGGAGCACGTCGAGGTATACCACGCCACCGAGGAAAGCGGCGGCTATAGCCACCATGCCAAGCTCATCGTCCACCATGGGATGTTCTACGCCATGTGGTCCAATCACCCTCGCGGGGAGGACGGGCCGGGCCAGTTTGTGCGTTTCGCCGTTTCCGGCGACGGGAGGACGTGGACGAAGCCGCAGCGGCTGTTACCACGCTACGGGGAGATTGACGACTTCCAGCGAAAGGGCCCTTATGGCTACGCCGGGGGCTGGGTCGTCCATGAGGACAGGGCCTATGGGATTATGGCGTTGAGCGACTGCGTCGGCTTCGCCAATCCGGATCGCAGTTCGGTGCAGGATCACCGAGATGAAGAGCATCCGTTCAAGGCGAGGGAATTCATCGGCAAGGTTGCCCGAGCCGTTGACGCCTCGGGTGGCGGCCTGTCTCTTGGGCCCGTCTTCGCCCTGCCGAACACGAGGGAACTGATGGCCGGTGAGCCGCTCACGGAGGCGCTCGCTCCCCCCAATGAGGCGCTTGACGGTGTAGCTAGAGCGCTGGAGGATGCCATGGAGGAGCGCTCCCCCGCGGGCGCGCGCACGGCTGTGGATTCGGTGCGGCCATGCGAGCCGGTTTACTACCGAGCCCGCGACGGAAAGCGGGTGTGCCTGCTGCGTGACGACGAGTATTCGCACCGGATGTACGTCAGCCTGTCGGATGATGGGGAGACGTGGCCGGCGGCCGTGCCAACGGATATTCCCGATTCGCCCAGTCTGTCGGATGCCGTCGTATTGGATGACGGCACGGTTCTGCTGATCGGCAATCACGTCGCTCCGAAGTTCGACAATCCTGACGAGGTGAGGCACTATCCGCGAGATCCGCTGACGGTTTCCGTCAGTGAGGATGGCTACCTGTTCACGCGCGCGTATGCGTTGCGCACGGGCGTGCAGAAACACCGCGTACCGAATGTCGGCGGGCGAGGCAGGGGCGGCGGCCAGTATCCGTGTGGACTGGTGTTCGAGGGCCGTCTCTACGTGCTGTACTCGATGGGCAAGGAGGATATCTGGATCTCATCCGTGGGCCTCGGGGATTTGGGCCTGGATGGGCGGAGTCAAGGGAATGGCACATCTGGGCAGGGGGGCTGAAGATGTTCAAGAAGCTAATGTCGTATGAGGATACGCTGCGAATCGTCACGTCCTTGACTCCGGCTGAGATCGAGGAAAAGCTGAAGGACGCGAGGCGCACGAGCGCCGTCACTTTCTTCACGAAGGAGCGCCTCGCGGGAAAAGTGACTGTCACCCAACTGAAGCTCTGGCGCCTTCGGCCTTTCGTCGGCAATTCGTTCGCTCCTTGTTTCTGCGGCTCGATCCGAGTCGCGGATGGGCACACTGTCGTCGAAGGCAACTTCAGGATGGGCCGACTGATCAGAGCCTTCATGGCTCTCTGGTTTGGTTTTTTGATTGTCGTGGGGCTTGCAGGAGTCCTCACGGCCGCAGGGGGCAAGGGAGGACTCATCCTGCTTGCCTTTGCCCTCCCCAGTGTCGGAATGCTTGCCGGGGGCCTTGTCTTTCTCCAGGCCGGCAAGGCGATAGGCAGGAAGGACATTCCCTATATCAAGTCGGAGTTGGGCCGTATAGTGGAAGGCCGGGCGGAATCGGCGCATGAAGTGTGATGCGGGGTAGGCAAGGCTGAGGACAAGCATGAATAGCGTGATCAAGAGGTATCCGGGCAATCCTATTCTCAGCGCGTCGGATATCCCCTATCCGGCGACGCTGGTGTTCAACGCGGGCGTGGCCAAGTACCAGGGCAAGTACGTGATGGCGTTCCGCAATGACTATGGCGGCAAGCCGGGCAGTGCGCATTTCGAGGGCACAAATGTAGGTGTGGCCTTCTCCGATGACGGCGTCTCCTGGCAGGCGCAGCCGAAGCCGTGGATCGAGTGGAAGGATGATGAGGTCAAGCGGGCCTACGATCCGAGGATCACGGTGATCGATGGCCGCTGCTACCTATGCTTCGCGGTGGACACGCACCACGGCGTCCGCGGCGGCATCGCCGTGACGGATGATTTCGACACATGGGAAGTCCTGAGTCTGTCGGCCCCCGACAACCGGAATATGGTGCTCTTCCCGGAAAGGCGCGGCGGGAAGTCGATGCGCCTGGAGAGGCCCTTCTCGAGCTATGGGCGGCGCGCGCGGGAAAGCTTCGACCTCTGGTTCTCGGAGTCGCCTGATGGCGTCTATTGGGGGAATACGCGGCTTGTCCTCGGCTGCGAGCAGGTTCCGTGGGCCAATGCCAAGATCGGGCCAGGCGCCCCGCCCGTCAAGACGCCGGCAGGTTGGCTCACCCTCTTTCATGCTGTCGCCATCGACGACACCAAGGAATTGCCCGCGTGGCATCGGAACTGGTTCAAGACGTATACCATCGGCCTCATGCTGCTCGACCTCGAAAGGCCGTGGGTTGTCAAGGGGATGTATGGCGAGCCCCTCATGGTCCCCGAGGAGCCGTATGAACTGGAAGGATTCCGCGGCAGCGTACTGTTCCCGGGCGGATTGATACTGGAGGACAGCGGCGAGGTGAAGATCTACTATGGCGCCGCGGATACCGTGGAGTGTCTTGCGACAGCACATGTCGATGATCTGATCTCCCTGTGTACGGAATGAGGAGGGCGAACAAGGGCGCGTCCCGTCTTCGTGGCTGCTGCGGTGGGTGCCTGGCGTTGGATGTAGGGAAAGCTCTGAGTCCATGATTAGCCGACGAGAGAATCTGCTGCGTGTCTTTCGGCATGAGACGCCGGACTGGGTTCCCGTGGTCGGCCACTGCGATCCGTACAACCAGCCGAATCGCGACGGGATGGATCCGGAACTAGCCGCTGCGCTCGGCGAGGTGCACTGGAATGACGAAGCCACCGTGGTGTTCTCGCGGTATCTCGGACTCGACATTATGGACTGGTACGGACTGCCGGCGCGCATCACGCGGCGAAGAGTTGAGGTCGAGGAGGTTACCAAGGGGGATGTCAACACGCGCATCTGGCATACGCCGAAAGGCGACTTGAGCGAGGTGATCCGAGTCTGCCGGGAAGGCAATGGCGCCGTGTCCAGCAATTGGACGGAGCACCTGGTGAAGGGGCCGCGCGATTTGGCCGCGTTGGCCTCCATCTTTGAAGACGAGGTCATAGAGCAGGACACCGATGCCATCGCGCGCACGCGCGAGCGGCGGGAACTGATCGGCGATGACGGGATGCTTCTCGGCGCCATGGCCGGCACGCCGCTGGGGATGATGTACCGCATCTATTCGGGCGTGGCGGCGTTGACGTATCTCTGGGCGGACGCGCCGGATGCGCTGCGGGACTGCTTTGCCGTGATGGAGGCCAACTATCTGAAACGCCTAGCCGTCGGTGTGCAGTCCGACATTGACGCGGTGGTAAGCGTTGACGACACCTCGACGACAGCCATCTCGCCGGCCATGTTTGAGTCTTACAACCTCAATCTCACTGATGTGCGCGCCGCGCGGGCGCATGGGGCCGGAAAGCTGTACTTTCACCATTCCTGCGGGCTGATTCGCGACCTTTTACCGCTCTATCGCCGCACGACGATGGATGCGGTGCATGCCTTCACCATTCCGCCGCTCGGCGACGTTACGGTGGCGGAAGGGCGGAAGGCGTTGGGTGGGCGCATCACCATCATTGCCGGCGTCCAGCAACTGGCCGGGCCGATGGACGACCTCGCCGCCGTGCGCGCAAGCATCCGGCAGATGATCGGCGAGGCGAAGCCGTGGGATCATTTCATCCTGAACGTGACGGCCTATCCGAATCGGACGATGGAGGAAACCAGGCTTGTGGTCGATGCGTGCCGGGAATCTTCCCGGTAGTGTCGGGCCTGTAGGGGCTGGGGAAGCTATGACGAAGAATGTAGCAGCATATTTCGCGGACACGGTGATTCCCGCCATCAGAAGCGAGCATCTCGAGCTCGTGGCTGACATGAGCATTATCGTACTCGGCTCGGCCGGACTGGGTGTCGCGGACGAATCCTCGGATTTGGAGGCGGCCGTCTATCTTGACGACACGCTGTGGCATGAAAAGGGAGGGCAACTGCAGTTGACTCTCAACAGGCGCCTGCGGGAGACGTGTCCTTACAAGATGGAGGGATCTACGCTCTGTGTGTGGCCCACTTCCTGGCTCCTTGAGGGACGTATGGACAAACTTCTCAACGGTGGCGAGGTCAAGCCATGGGAGGAGGTAGCCATTGAGGATCTTTTCACGATCCAGAGTAACTTGATCGTGTGGGATCCGAAGGATTTTCTACGGCGGCTCCGGGCGGCAACGGGCCCTCGGCAGATGCCGGGGGCCGTCTGGAAACAGCGCCTGCTCCTCTGTCTGAAGAAGTTGTTGTGGGAGGATTTCGGCGAGCTTCGTTCTTGTGTGAAGCGAAAGCGGATCGCTGAAGCGCACATCCTGTTTGGATTGGTAATGGAGTCTTTGCTTCACGCGGCGTTTCTGATTTCGAGGCGCTACTACCCATGGCGGACGCATCTTAGGTGGGCCTTTGGGCAACTCCCCTCCCCTGCTGCCGATGCGGCGTCGCACATCGATGTCGCCGTGGCGTCCACGGATTGGAGCGAGAAGATGGCGGCGGTTGAGCGCGTTGTGACGGTGTATAAGAAGTACATTTCAGAGAACGGGATTCTGCCGGAGATTGACATCCTGAGTTCTGACATGTGCGAGGAGCTTGTTTGGGCGGAACGCCTGAAGGCGTGGGAGAATCCCAACTGGCGGGACTGGATAGTGCAGTGCAAAGAGAAGGCAGCGATTGCCGGCTATCACGAGGATGACTCATGGGTTTGGAGTCTGTGGGGATGGGCGAAAGGGCAGGCTGAGCGGCAGGACGAGCCGGATGATGGCGATCCGCCGCAAGCCGTTGGCCCGGAGGTGTCGACGACATGACGAGCAAGATGCCATATCCTTGGGACGACGTGTCTGAAGATGTGAACTTGGGTGACAAAGTGGTGGCTCTCGCTGCCGCCGCTACAACCGCCGGAGTTGTCTCGGATGCTGTCTTCGGCGCGATCTCTGCGTGGATGGCACGACACAGCGCAGTGGTTGATCGAGGTCGGGCAAATGCGTAGAATACCGGCGTTTGGGCCGGGATGGTGGAATTGGCATACACGCATGGCTAAGGACCATGTGCCCTAATACGGCTTGCGAGTTCGAGTCTCGCTCCCGGCACCATTCTTGATTGTTAGGAGCCGCGCGTCTGATGACGTGGCGGCTCTTTTTTTTGACGGGATAGACGGGATTGATGTGGGGGCGTGCGGCGGCGCATGGGATTGGGGGGGGATTTGAACGCAGAGTCGCCGAGAACGCTGAGGAGCGCAGAGAGATAGCACCAGCTAAAGCTGGAACTCCAAACGCGGTGCGGGCGTGAGGGTAGGGCCTTTCGGCGTGTATTCGGTCGCGGTCTTCCATGCGGCGCTACGGCCACCGCTTGCCGGTTCGGGTGAGGCCGGTTACAATTGAGTGGAAGGCCGCGAGTGAGGTGATGCGTCATGTGTTGGAAGCCGCGATATGGGCGCCCGTGGACGGTTCGGGTCTTGGGAGGGATTCTGGCCGTTGTCTGTGGTTTGGCTGCGGCGGAGGAAACGCCGGGCCGGGCGCCTCAGAAGGCGCCGGAGACTCCGCCCGGCCAGGCTGTGATGACGTTGACGGGGATGGGTACGGGGCCGTTCGAGGTGACGGATCATCGGGGGCGGGTCAATCGCGTGAATCCGGAGGAACTGGCGCTGGATAACCGGCTCTCGGGTGATGCCGCGGCCCGTGAACAGGATTATCGTCGTGCGCTGCTGGAGCAGGCGCGTCTGCGCCGGCTGGCGTTTGAGCGTGAGCAGGCGGAGCGGGAGCGAGCGGCGGCGGAAACGGCGGCTGAGAAGGCGGAGGAAAAGGCGAAGGCCGCCGAGGATGCGGCAACGCGCGCTGAGGAAGCGGCCGCGAAAGCCACGCGAAACGTGGCGGACATCTCCATCACGACACCGACGTATTCGCGGCACTATCCTCATTGGCGCTATCCGGTGGGGCCGGATGGGCGTATACAGGGCCTTGGCAACACGTTGGATACGGGGGTGACGCTCAGCGGGGGCACGAGTACAGGGGTGGAGATGCGAGCCGAAGTGTCGAGTGAAGGCAGCGGGGAGCAGGCGGAAGAGACGCCGTAGGCGTCTGGCCAGAAAGCACTTGTGAGTTCTTCTGTGGCAATATCCCGAACTCTCATCCGGAAAAGGGTACACGTAGTCGCGCCGGGGACGGCGCTTGGAACGCGTCCCCTTTTCCTCTGCTGTTGTTTCGCAATGCTCGCGTCGACGCATGAAACCGGGCCTGCTGCGCGCTATGAAAACCGCAAGACTCAAGCCTAGGCCCCTCTCCCCCACATCGTGCCTTGAATGAAGCGGGGGTTCCTGGGAGAATGGCCAAGTGGTTCATTGCACTACAATCGCGGGCATCGGCGCGTTCTGAGAGGAGTTGTGGTTATGATTCTCGATACGTTGGATAATTGGAAGGACTATGAGTGGGCGAATGAGCGGTTTGTCAGGGCTTTTGCCTACTTGGAGGCGCTGGATCCGAATCTGCCGGACGGTAAGTACGCCATCGAGGGGGACGATGTGTTCTGCCTGATGCAGACGTTCGAGACAACTCCCGCGGAAGGGCACGAATTCGAGGCGCATCGCGATTTCGCGGATATTCAGTACCTCGTGAGCGGGGAGGAATCGATTCTCTGGGCGCCGACGCCTGAGCTAACCACTGTCACGAAGCCGTATAAGCCGGATATCGAGTTCTATGGCCTGACGCCGGGCGCGACGGATTTGGTGTTGACGGCGGGACGTTTCTGTGTGCTGTTTCCTCAGGATGCGCATGCGCCGTGTATCGCCCACGGAGCGCCGTGTACGGTAAGGAAAGCCGTCGTGAAGGTACGCGTATAACCTACTTTCTCTTTGGAAAAAGAGAAAGTAGGCAAAGAGAAACCATCAGCGCTTCGCGCGTTATAGGGCAGGATTCCGGCGCAGGGCCAGCAGCGCTGTCTTTGCTTCGACTGCTCTTGCGAGAGCAGAGAAAGTGGGCAAAGAGAAACCACCAGCGCTTCGCGCGCCATAGGGCAGGATTCGAGCGCAGGTGGCGGCACGGTTGCCTTTTGCTGGAGTTGTCTTGCGAGAACGCAGAAAGCGGCAAAGAGAAGCCGTCAACGCTTCGCGCGGGATAGAAGGAGTTTCGGGCCAAGGAACCGGCGGGGCTTTTGCGACTCTCAGTCGTTCTCTTGGGAATGTGGCGAGTGGGCAAAGAGCGGGGGCACACCATGAGCAACGGGGCGGATGTGCTGGTGAATCTTGTGGCGCGGCGGCCGACTTACGTTGTGTTGCCGCGGCATTCGGCGGCTCTGCGCTATGGGCGGCTCTTGGTGGCTTTCTTTGTATTCGCCATCTCCCCCATGCTGGCTTTCTCGGTGGGGAACTTCTGTTTTGCGGAGGAGCAGGAGCGGCAGGCGGCTGAATCGCCTGACGATCTGGCCGGGCTGACGGAGGCCATGGGCGAGGGCGGGGACGGACTGGTTGTCGAGGCGCTGATTGATGGGGACTCGGTGTTTCACGTGACGCCGGAGGGCGTCTACTGGACTTGTGACGGTGGGCGTTCGGCCAAGCCGGGACTTCACGGAGGCCATGATGAGCCGACTTACTTGAACGGCATTCCATGGTTTCCTCGATGGGGCATCCCTGACAATCGGCGATGCCGTGATCGCACGGAAATCGCTCGGTTCGAGGTGTCCGCCGTGGAGAAGCTGACGTTCGAGCTGCTAGCCGTTAGCGATGTGCAGGGGGCGGCGGGAATTGACCGGCGCCAGCCCGTCACCACATTGCGCAGCGAGAATGCGTTTGTCGTTTCCATCCCCGACAGGGACTCCGGCTGGAAGTGGTACCGATTTCGCATCTATGCGGCGCAGGGCGCGGAAGCGGATTCGGGATATGAGGTCGATCTCGCGGCCTTCATCGAGGAGATCGACAAGACGTATCCGTTCTTTGATTTGAAGGGCATTCGGGAGGATTGGGCGGCCACCAGGGCGGATTTGTCGGCGAGGGTGGCCGGATGCGAGTCGGACAGCGAGTTCCTCGGGCTGGTGATCGAGGCCATTCGATGTTTGCGGGATTCGCACATGTGGCTCCGGGACGCGCGGGTCGAGGCGCCGCCGTTGCCGGCGCGGTTCTATCCCGGGATCAGTTTCATGCCCGCGACGGACAACCGGGTGGTGGTGATGTACGGCTCCGATGACCATGGTGAATTGACTCCGGGCACGCTTGTGGCGGAGATAGACGGTGAGGACGCGCGGCAGTACCTCGAAGCCCGTGCGAAGGAGGCGTGGGCGACGAGTTTCTGCTCAGGGCCTCAGCGCGCGCGGATGTTGGAGTTCCGCATGCCGCTTCGCGGGGGCCAGGGCGACACGCACACCATCGCTTATCTTGACGAGGGGCAGACACGTGAGATGACGCTCACGTGCAGCGTTGTAGCGCGCGGCTGGCCGCACCAGTACAACCTGCCCGAGGGGCTGACGCGCTATGGCCGCTCCTTCTATTTCACCAAGTTGGCCGGCGGCACGGGATACATGTACCTGCGGCGGGTGGATGAAAGCATCGAGCCGGGGATGGCGCGCGCCGTCGAGGCGTATCCAGACGCGCGGGGCTGGATTGTGGATCTGCGGGGCAACGGCGGCGGCGGATACGATAAGGCGCTGATCGAACGCGTCGAGAGCCTCCCGCGGCCGGTGGCGGTGCTGATTGACGCGGGGTGCATGTCGGCCGGTGAGACGCTTGCGCGTGACTTGAGGCGCGGTGCGGCGGCGCGGTTGTTCGGGTCGAGAACAGCCGGGGCGTCGAGTTCGAAGCGGACGTGGCAGTTCCCGTCGGGGATCGCGTCCGTTGTCTTCTCGACTCGGAGTCGATGGCGGAATGACGGGCAGCCTATCGAGTTCAACGGTATCGAGCCGGACGTCGAGGTCGAAGCCGTTCCCGAGGAGGTGGCGCAGGGACTCAATTCGGCGATCTGTCGCGCTGAGGAATACCTTCAGGCGGTGTTGCCCGAGGTGTTGAAGGAGCGGGGATTCGAAGCCGCGCCGAAGGCGGAGGCTGATGAGGGGGAAAAGCCGCCGGGACTTCCCGCGTTGGCGCCCATCCCGGCTGTGAATGAGCTGCCGGGCACGCTCGTGTTCCAGGGACGCTACAGGCACCGGAATCGAGGGCGAGAGATGGCCGAACCGGGGGCGCTCTGGCTCAAGCGGGCGGAAGACGGAGCGATGGCGGCGGTCGTGCAGTTGCCTTTGGGGGGGACAACGTATGTGGCTCTGGGCGATAAGGCCAATCGGTTGACGAAGTACTCGATCAACTATGCGGCGCCTGCTGGGACGCGCGGCGTTGAGCAAGCGATAGAGATAAGCTCCGGCGAAGTGCGGAGTCGGCGTGAGTCAACCGGAGGGGAATCTGAAGTCCAAGTTATCGCCGTGGCGGAGGGTGCGCTCTTCGCGCCCAACTCGCAGCCCGACCCCTATTGCGTCGCGAACATCTTGCTGCGTGGGATGGCATTGGAGGAGGGAGAAGCGAAGGAATTCGATGCCTATGACTGGGGCAGCACGGGGGAAGCCATGGCGGGATACCGAGTGAGGTTGTCTCATGCCGGTAAGGAGCGCGTAGCCGTCCCGGCGGGCGCCTTCGAGGCGGAACACCTCACACTGACGCAATTGACGGACGCGGGCACTTGGTTCAAGAAAAGCGAGGGGGACGTAACGGATTTCTGGGTGCTGGAGAGCGGCGTTATTGTGCGTATCCTACGCCATCGGGAACCGTATGAGGTCGAGTTGCTGATGGAGGGGGACACGTAGGAGTGTCGGGGACGGCGCTTGGAACATGTCCCCTCTCCCCTGCTCTCTGCGCCGGCCGTGGCGGTGGCTCCTGCTCATGAGGCGGGGTCGGCGAGTTCTTGGAGGCGGCGGGCGTAGTCGATGAGGGGCATGACGGCATCCAGGTTGAAATCCTCAGGCCCGGTGAGGCCGTTGTCCTCGGTGAAGTGCTCGTATTGCCGGAGAAGGGCGAGTTGGGCGGGATTCAGGCCTTGCCGGAGCTCCGGCTCGCGGAGAAAGCGATCGAGAAGCGTCTTGCCGGCATAGGCGACGCCTTTGGAACCGTGCGTTGGCGGAATCCGGGCGGACACAGGAAGGCCGTTCTTGCGTTCGTGCTCCTCTCTGAGCTGCTGGTTCCTGTCCCAATCATCGAGCCGCCGTTCCGCGGCGGCGACAAGCGTCGATAGCGTGCTGCCGTCGGGGTCGAGTTGCGCGGCAAGGATCGGCACGGGATCCAGAATTTCGGCCTCCTTCCGATCCGCATAGGCCTGGCAAAACTGAGTGAGGGTGTCGGAGAGGACTTGCTTCTCGGCTGAGGAGCCGTTCTCCGCGATGGCCAGGAGCTTGAGCGTCCTTGGCTCGACGGCGTTGACGGCCAGGAGTTCGATGTAGTCGTCCAACTCCCGCAGGCTCGGACTGAGCATGAGCGCGTGGCCGAACCAGTTGAGGTTTTCGTCGTGCAGGTGGCGTAGCGATTCCTCGAGGGATTCACGCTGCGCTTCATCCCACTCGGCCTGCCATCTCGCGCGCGCGTCGGGATCTCTATCCAGGTATCCCTGGAACTTCTTATACATCCGCTCGTCCTCCACGAGTTCCCAGAATGGCGCGGAGGGATATTGGGCTGCCTCCGGCTTGTCCAGGATCCCGGCGAGGATGTTGAGAAATGTCTGAGGCGTCTCGGCGTTTGCCTGGGGAGTCTCGACGGCAGGTGGCGCGGCATCCACCGGGGGCGCGGGAGTGGGCGGGGCAGACGACTCCTCAACGGGCGGCGAAGGCGAGGAATCCAGGACGAATAGCGCCGCGCCCAGGCAGAGAATCAGGCCAACAAGCACAGCCGGCAGAAGCCGACGCCAGTGCGAAACCAAGAGCGATAATGACATACCATCTCCCCCGTCTTTGGCTACCGGAGGCCGGCTCTGTCATCGTAGGCGACCCCCGCGCCCACACAGTATACTAATATCTCCCCTCGAGATACAGTTCCTTCGTTCAGGCGATGCGGCCTCCGCTATAGGGATAGGAGAACGGCGGAGGCACCGCGTTGGATCTTGGCGATTTGTCGGGCTGTGAGGGGGGGGGCATTATGTCGCCTCTGACGAGGCTATGAATGGAGGCGGCGCTTTTCCCCACGGCTCACGGCGTGGGCTAGAGTATGCCGCCCGCCGTGGCGGGCTGCTGCGGAAGTCCAGGGACAGTCCCGTCTCGCCCGCCTTCGGCGGACTCGCTTGGGACAGTCCCGGTTCATGGAGAGTACGCCGCTCGCTACGGCGGGCTGCTGCGGAAGTCCAGGGACAGTCCCGTCTCGCCCGCCTTCGGCGGACTCGCTTGGGACAGTCCCGGTTCATGGAGAGTATGCCGCTCGCTACGGCGGATTACTCGGGACGCTGCGGGAGATCTGCGCTATCAGCCTGTCTGGACTTGAGTTCTGTGGCTTTCATGGCGCTATGATGGGGAGAACATGGCCGGAGCGCTTGAGTATCTCAAGATACATGAAGGGAAAGTCCACGTGTTTGGCAGCGTAGACAATGCGGCCGACTTCGTTTTCGGCGTCGGCTTCCAGGATTAGAGCGGGACGCATTATGAGCGGAAGACCGTTTCGAGTTTGGGCGATGGGATGTGCGCATGTCCACACGGACTTGCGTGCGGGTGGACGGGAGAGTCTGGCGGAGGCCATCCGGCAGTCGGAGTATGGCGGCGAGGATGGGGCGCCGCCCTTTGCGTGGGACATCGCGCTGCACCTCGGCGACTTGTCGGGCACGCAGACGCCGCCGACGGATGCGGAAGGGCCTGAGGTGGTGCGTCAATTCGGGGCGGCGCGCCTGCACCGGCGGGAGCAGTTCTACAACTTGGCGGGGAATCACGACGCGAGCGGCCCTGGCGAGCCGTGTCAATGGTGGTTCAAGAAATGGGTGGATCCGGCGGGCGAGCACACGGGCTTCTCGGGCGTGGATAGTGTCCGGCGCCCGTATCCCATCGAGGGCACGTGGGAGCGCTACGCGTTCAGCGCCGGCAATGTGCTTTTTCTCATGATGAGCGACAGAAACGACGGCGGGCCGCCCGTTGGGCGTGGGGCGCGTGGCGGCTATCCGGCTGGGGCGGTGTCCGGCGAGACGTTCGCGTGGTGGCGGCGGATGGTCGAGCGGCATCGCGATTGTATTGTCGTCTCGGCCCATCACCACATGCTCAAGGAAACCACCGTGGCCTCGGGGCCGTGGGAGGGATTCAGGAAGTCCGAGGACGGCGGCTGGCGGCCTTTCTATCACGGCTACTTCCCCGACGGCGGGCCGGAGGGCGCGTCGTATCTCTATTTCGTTGACGGGAAGCCGGATGCGCAGGTGTTTGAGGACTATCTCGCGGCGCGTCCCGGCGCCACCGCCCTTTGGCTTGGCGGACACACGCATACGAATCCGGATGACGGCACCGGGGGCCGGGGTCACATCGAGACGAAATGGGGCACGCATTTCATCAACTGCGCGGCGCTTACGCAGTATCACGTGAACACGACGAGCGTGCCGATGAGCCGGTTGCTGACTTTCGTGGAGGGCAGCGATGAGGTGATGGTGCAGTGCTATCTCCACACGGCCGATTACGCCCCGCGGGGCTGGTATGCGCCCGCGGAGCGGCGGCTGAAGCTGGGCAAGGTATTCAGGCTGGATTGATGCCCATCCACTCGCGCAGGGGTACGGGATTACGTCGCGATCTCGAAGCCTTGAGGAGACGGGGCGATATGTCGCCTCTTACGAGGCTATGGAATGGAGGCGGCGCTTTTTCCCACGGCTCACGCCGTGGGCTAGAGTATGCCGCCCGCCATGGCGGGCTAACGCGGGATGTCCGGGGGCGGGGGTATCGGCGGATCACGGCTAAAAGCAGGGCGAAAAGCAGGGACAGACACGTCTCCGTCCGCCTGAGGCGGACTTCGCTTGCGTCAGTCCCCGTTTTTCGCTTCTGCGTCTGCAGATAAGTGAATTCCGTTATGAGTGTGAACACTAGAACATGCCACCCGCCGTGGCGGGCTACCGGGGAATGCTTCGGGGGCGGGGGTATCGGCGGATTACGGCGAAAAGCAGGGACAGACACGTCTCCGTTCGCCTGAGGCGGACTCGCTTGTGTCAGTCCCCGTTTTTCGCCCGTTCTTGGGCGCTGCTTCGTTTGGAGATAGGCAGCGTCAATTATGAGTCAGAGTAGTGGCTTGCCGGGAGGGGGGCGTGCGCATTGGTGTGTCGCTCCGGTGTCACTCAGGCGGAATCGCGCGGGTGAGCTCTTCGAGGCGTTTGGCTGCGGCTTCGCGGGCGAAGCCAACCTCGGAGCCTCCGGCGAGCATTTGGTAGCCGAGATCGTGGGCGAATCGGAGGGCGTCCACGTTGGCCGTCACGGCGCCTGCGGCTTTGCCTGCCTCGTGAGCGGCTTGGGCAATGGCCTCGGCCGCCTTCCCCAACTTCTCTGATTCATAGGGGGCCGTGTTAATGGGGATGCCGAGTCGGATCTTCATGTCGTCGGCGCCGAAGAAGAGCACGTCAACGCCCTCGGCACCGGCGATGGCCTTGGCGTTTTCGAGTCCCTCGGGCGTCTCAATCTGAGCGAGAAGGAGCGTATCGTCGTTAGCGGTTTCGTAGTAGGTGCGTCCGTTGAGATCCCCCATGCGCCGCCCTCCGTAGGAACGCCGCCCGAGGGGTGGGAAGCGGGCTGCATCGACGACGCGCCGGGCCTGTTCGGGCGTGTCGACCATGGGCACCATGATGCCCGTGGGGGCCATATCGAGCACGCGGCCGATGACGCCTGGCTCGTGAGAGGGGACGCGCACGATGGATGCGATGCCTGCGGCGTGGGCGGTGCGTACGCACTCGAGTATGGTTCGTTCGTCAAGCTGGCCGTGTTGGCCGTCAATCCAGGCCCAGTCCCATCCTTTGCCGATGGATTCGATGATTCCCGGGGCGGGATAGGTGATGGCGAAGCCGAGGGCCGTTCGGCCCGCGCGAAGCATCTCTTTGATTGAGTTTGACATGGTGTGCTCCTGCTATGGTTGGCAAGCTGGTGTTCCAGCGCATCTATAAGGTCCATGGGATCTGCGCACGTACCGCATCGGGGTCGACGTGATCGTACGTTAGCCAGGCACCGTATATGCCGCCGTCGGCCTTTCCCCCTTGTGTGAGTCGCTCATCCTCCACGGGCGCCACGCGATGCAGCAGCAGTTGCCTCTCGCCGGCGGCGGGCACCAGTTTGCACATGTCGACGCGCAGGCAGCTCTCGGTGTCCAAGCCGGCGAGGCGGCAGTCGTACACGACGCGCCGGTTGGACACGTTGAAGCCGTCTTCGGATGCGACATCCCAGACGTAGAGGGGGTTCCTGCCGTATCCGTAGGGCGAGATGGTCGGGTCGCCGGTGAATAGTCTTACGACGCCGTCGGGGCACAAGTAAGCCGTGCGCGGGACATGGGTGGCGGGAATGGCTTGGTAGACGGGCCTGCCGGTCGGCAGGAAGGGGTCGTCGGTCTTGAGCCAGGCCACGCCGGAATTGCCTCTGTGATGGAGGCGGGCGGTAATGATCCAATGGCCGTGCCAAGGCAGGATGCTCGCCTCGCTCGTGGGGCGGTCGAAGAGGTAGGGGCCGCATGCGGCCCATTCATAGCGGCCGGCCTCGGGATTGAAGACGTGTTTGATGGCGGCGACGCGGCTTCCGTCGACGTGATTGCAGTCTATCCACTCGGAAGCGTCCGCGTTGTAGGGTTGAGGCTGGATGAACGTCTGGTTCATCCAGCGGCATTCGGGGAGTTCACAGAACGCGTCACCCTGCTCAAAGCCTCTTTGCCGGAAGGGCATGGGCGGCTGGAGCACTTCGAGGTGGTCTTCGGAATCGTTGAGTCTGAACTGCGCCCACATTACGCCCTGCGTGCGTGCGCGAAGAACCGGGTCATTCGACACGCGTCCGGAGCCGGGCTCGATGGCCAAGGCGAGCACGCGCCACTTGACGGCGAATACGTTGGCGTGCGGCAGTGACTTGCCGTCAATCCGCGCTCCTCGCGGCACGCCGAAGGCCACAGGCGACCCGTATTGCCGGACGCATTTGTTGCCGTCTAGGAAGGGGTCCCAGTCATCCAGCGCTCGGGCGATGAGGCCCTCGCACACCACGGGCCCGTCGGGCGCGTTGCGTCGCAGTTGATAGATGATGCTGCGGTCATCGTCTTTGAGGCGGAATCCACGTGTGGCGTAGACGAGGAGCCACCGTGTGCGGCTGACGCGAATGGCGTTCGGGTGGGCCGGGTAGACGTCGTCGGCCCGCGTTTCACCGGGCACGGTGCAGGCGTCGATAAGCCTGCCTTTATGCAAAATCCGCACGACGGCCCTTTCTCTGCTGCATTGGGTGGTGGCGCCGGGCGATGGGTCGACGCCTTCGCTATGTGGGGAGCGCCTTGGGGGACGATACTCGCCGACGGAATGGAAGGTCAAGCGGCCTGCCGGCGTGCACGTTCTGTGATTGCGCGGACTACGAGCTTTGTCTACGGATAGTTTGATTGAGGTCGAAGGCGGGCGTATCATCTCAGACTTTCATGGATTGAGGAGGTAGGCGAAATGGCAAAGATCTGTTTTCTTGGCGCGGGAAGTACCGTGTTTGCGAAGAATGTGCTGGGCGATTGTCTGACGACGGAGTCCCTGAGAGATTCGCATATCACGTTGGTGGACATTGATGCGGATCGGCTGCACGTGTCCGAGGTGATGTTGAACAACGTGAACCGGACGCTCGGCGCGGCGGCCACGGTTGAAGCCTACATGGGCGAAGACGCGCGGAAGGCGTTGTCCGGCGTGGATTACATCGTGAACGCGATTCAGGTCGGCGGCTATGAACCATCGACGGTGGTCGACTTCGAGGTGCCGAAGAAATACGGCCTGCGCCAAACGATAGCGGATACGCTGGGCATTGGGGGCATTTTCCGGGCGTTGCGGACGATTCCGGTGATGCTGGATTACTGCCATATCATCGAGGAGGTCGCGCCCGAGGCGCTCTTGATCAACTACTCGAATCCGATGGCCATGCTGACGGGGGCGATACTGAAGGGAACGGGCGTGCACACCGTCGGGCTGTGCCACAGCGTTCAGAGCTGTGCGCGCGGCTTGTGCCGGAAGCTGGACTTGCCGGACGACAATCTTCGCTGGCGCATCGCGGGGATTAATCATCAGGGCTGGTTGTTGGAGATTTCGCGGGACGGGGAGGATCTGTATCCGGAGATCAAGCGGCGGGCCGAGTTGCCGGAGTACAAGAAGAAGGACGCGGTGCGCTTCGAGATGATGAAGTGGTTCGGGCACTACATAACGGAGTCGAGCGAGCACACGAGCGAGTACGTGCCGTGGTTTATCAAGGAGAAGGCGCCGGAGCTTATCGAGCGGTTCCACATTCCGCTGGACGAGTATCCGAGGCGTTGCGTGGATCAGATCGAGCATTGGGACAAGCAGAAGAAGCAGCTTCTTAGCGATGAGCCGCTCGAACACGAGCGCACGGGAGAATACGCGTCGTACATCTTCGAGTCGATGGAAACGGGGAATGTCTTGACGTTCGGCGGGAATGTATTGAATACGGGGCTGATCACGAATCTGCCTCCGGGTGCGTGCGTCGAGGTGATGTGCGTGGCCGATCGGAATGGGGTGACGCCGACGTACGTGGGCGACTTGCCCCCGCAATGCGCGGCGGTGACGCGGACGAATGTGAATGTGCAGGAACTCACCATCGAGGCGGCGCTGACGCTGAAGAAGGAGCACATCTACCAGGCGGCGATGCTCGATCCGCACACGGGATCGGAATTGACGATTGACGAGATTGTGTCGCTCTGCGACGACTTGATCGAGGCCCACGGGGACTATCTGCCGTCGTATGCGTAGGGATACGGCCTGAAGGGGCCGCACTTTGGTAGCATGACTTACGCTGGCGGCGTTGTATTCTTGCCGCGAAAAGCAGGGACAGACACGTCTCGTCCGCCTGAGGCGGACTCGCTTGTGTCAGTCCCGGTTTTTCGTTTCTTTTTGGGCGCTTCCACGTCTGCAGATTAGCAGAGTCAACTGTGAGTCAGAAGATTGGGCCGGGTGTGCGGGTTTCGTGGGCCAAAATGAGGAGGTTGCCGTTGTGAACATCATCCTGGTTGTATTCGACTCGCTGCGGAAGGACTGTGTGGGCGTTTACGGGCCGCCGCCGTGGGGGCCGGTACATACTCCCCACTTTGACGCGTTTGCCAAGGAGTCCTTGGTGATGACGCGGGCCTATCCCGAGTCGCTTCCGACGCTGCCGACGCGCCGCGCTTTATATACGGGACGCCGGGTATATCCGTTTCACAATGCCGATTTTCGTTTGAAGGGTGACTTTGTCGGCGCGCCCGGCTGGGGGCCGATTCCGGAGGAGCAGGACACCGTCGCGGAGATTCTCCAGGCTAACGGCTATCGGACGGGTCTTGTGGCGGACGTGTACCACATGTTCAAGCCGTCGAAGAACTTCGCGCGCGGTTTCGATCAGTGGACGTTTCTTCGCGGGCAGGAGAAGGATCCGGCCCGCTCGGGGCCTCGGCTCACGCAAGAGCAACTCGACTACTGGCTGCCTAAGGAGATGCAGAACGAGTCGACGATCAGCTTCATTCAGCAGTGCATCATGAACATGCATGATCGGCCCAACGAGGAGGATTACTTCGCGGCGCGGGTGTTGAAAGAGGCGGCGCTGTGGCTTGAGCAAAATCAGGATGCGGAGCAGTTTTTCCTGACGGTGGAATCGTTCGATCCGCATGAGCCTTGGCTGGTGCCGGAGCACTACCGGCGGATGTACCTTAAGGAAGAGGGCCAGGAGCAGGTGAAATCCGGCTACGCCAACACGGATGCCATGGATCCGTCGCTCTTGTCGCGGACACAGGCAAACTACAAGGGCGCGGTGTCGCTCTGCGATCGCTGGTTCGGGTATTTCATGGAAAGCCTGCGCGTGTTGGGGCTGCTGGACAACACCGCCGTGATCTTCACCACGGATCATGGGCACTCCATCGGCGAGTCACGGTATATCGGCAAGCGAGGCTATCCTTCGCGCCCGGGCGTGTATGATGTGCCGTTGATGATTCGTCTTCCGAAAGCGGAACACGCGGGGACGATGAGCGATTTGTTCGTCCAGCACGTGGACATCACGGCGGAAGTCCTTCGGCTGGCCGGCATGGCGTTGCCGGAAGAGCTCGACGGTCTGCCCTTTATTGAAGATGCCTTGGCCGGGAAGCCGGGCAAGCGCGAGCACGTGACGGTGGCATGGGGGCCGACGCCGACAGTCATCACTGATGATTGGTGGTTCAACTGCAAGGTGGATGGCACAGGCGTATTCCTTCACGATCTGAAGGCCGAGGAGCCTTTCGCGGAGAACGTGGCCGCGGCGCATCCGGACGTTGTCAAAGACCTCTTTGCCAAAGCAGAGGGAGACGCCGCGGGCGGTTTTCCCGCGTGGCTGTTGGAGTTGGCGAAGACGGAGGCGGACGCCCCTGGTTGCAGCGACCTGGCGGCGCGGGCGTGAGGGCGGCCTATTCCCCGTTCGATTCGAGGAGCCGGGACAGAAATCGCGCCGTTTCGTCGTAAATGGCGGGACACTTGCTCGCGCGGGGGCCGGCGATGTTGAGAATGTTCAAGCCGTTGCTCTCAATCCACTCCCCGACGGGAAGCGTATCAGCCGCTTCCTGAAAGTCGACGACGAAGCGGGGTTTTCCGAGGCTCTCGGCGCAGGCGAGGGTGAATGCGGTGCCGTTGGTTGGCGGGCCTAAGGTGAGGATGAGCGTGCCGTCCGAGTCGCGGACGTTCCACATGGTGCGCTCTGCGTATTCGGCGGAGGGGGTTTCCTTAAGCGGGTAGCGCTTATCCAGCGGACCATCCTCGGCAAGTCTTTCCTTAGGACACCACCCGCCGCAGGGGATTTTGAGGCGCAGAGCAACATCCAGGGCGGCGCGATCAACGCCCGTCTGCCCGCCCGAGACAACCTGTCGAATGATCACGGCTGTTCTTGGGAGTTCGAAGGGGTCTCACGATAGGTAGGCACAAAGGGCGGTATCGTGTCCTCCGTCTCCACCTTGAGGTCGGCTTCCATGGCGGCCTCTGTCACTTCCATAGCCGTCCGCTCCGGGGCCATGGGGTGCCTACGGATGACGACGGTGGTGGTCTTCGGCATGGGCACTTCAGCGAATTTCCTGCGGAGGTCGTCGAGCGAGACGTGCTCACCGTTGGAGAACATGTCTCCGCCTTGGCCGATGGAGACAGGTATCTCGTTCTTGTTGTCGCGGAGTTTGTGGTCAATGCGCTCCCACAGAGGCTTCTCGTATTGGCGTTGGCTCTGCTGGAGGTCCTGGTCGAGCTGTGCCAAGCGGCCGGCCTCGGGGTGGGTGTATTCATCCACCAGCGAGCAGGTCAGGAAGATGAGGAGTTCACTCTGCTCGTTGTTCTTCTGTGTGCTGCGGAAGATGCGGCCAAAGAGCGGCACATCACCGAGAACGGGGACGCGGCGATTATCGTGGTCGATGGTGCCTTTCCTGAGGCCGCCGATGACGATGGTTTGCGCGTCGTGCACACGGACCTGCGTCTGCGTGAGGTTCTGCGACTTGACGGGGACGAGGCGGGGCTCGTCTTCCGTGCCGAGGTCGAGCCGTTCGATAATCTGACTTTCCTCGGCCGAGATATCGAGAAGAATGCTGTCATCCTCAGTAATTCGAGGCAAGACGGTAAGGATGATGCCTACGTCCATGAAGGTGATCTTGGATTTGTCGCGAAGGATGGTATCAATATTGCCGGTCCCTGTAGTGACGGTGGTGGGATAGGTTTCCCGGCTCTCGACGTACGGCTCCTGGCTGGTGTTTTGGAAGATCGCTTCCATACCGTCCTGAACCGTTACTCGGGGTCGGGAAAGGACGGTGAGTTTTCCTTGCTCGTGCAGATAGTCGATGACGGCATTGACTTTGTTGCCGCGGAAGCTGTCGATGATTTCATTGCCTTCCATGTCGGTAACCGGTTCGCCGGTGAACCAGTTCGTGAGGGGAATGGCCTGGGGAAGCTGGCCGATGGAGAGGCTCTGCTCGGCGCCGTCGGTTACAGGATAGGCGGTCGGGGACGCCCCCTGGAGGAGGAAATCCCCGCTCTTGGAGAAGTAGGTCCAGTAAATGCCGAGGTTGCGGGCCACGGCGGAGCCGGCAGTGACGAGGTAAGCCTCGATTTGTACCTGACGGCGCTTGACGTCCCACTTCCTTATGCGCTGGTCGATTTCGGCGATGCGCTGGGGGGTGGCGGTGACGGTGACTTGGTGGACTTCCTCCTGGATGGACACGGTTCCCATGTCTTCCGGCACGAGGGCGGCGACCTGCTCGGCCACGACGGTGGGGTCGGCGTACTTCAGGGTCCAGGTGCGCGACTCGAGTTCTTTGTCCAGCGCCGCCAGGACCTCGGCGATTTGATCCTGTCTGGCCGGGAGATCCGTGATAACGATGTTATTCGTCCGGGGGTCCACCTGTACGAGCCCGCGCGAGGAGATGAGTCCGGCGAGAGTATTCTCGACACTTGTGGCGTCGACATGCTTGAGCTGGACAACGCGCGATTCCACGGGAAGGTCGAGCTGGGCGACCGCGGTCTTGATTTGCCGGATGTTTTCCTCGGTGTCCCAGACGAGTACACGGCTCGTGCGTGGGTCTGTTACGAGGCGCCCCATGGGCGAAAGCAGTGACTTGACGGTTTCATCGATGTCCAGGATGTCGGCGTATCGAATGGTGAACTCAGCCTGCTGCAGCGTGCCGTACGTGGTGGTTAGATACTCATCTTTTGTCATCACGTAAAGGAAGTTCGTATCGGGGTCAAACTCGTAGTAGAGGTTGTGGAACTTGAGCACCTCCATGGCCTGGCGGCTGGTGATCTGTTTCACCCAGATACGCAACTTCGTATCTCTGACGGCCTCTGATGCGACGACGTTCCATCCCGTTGCCAAGGCGAGGGCTTCGAGGAACTGGGGAGCCGGGAGGTCTCCCCCGGGTGGCGATGACAGGGTTATCGGCTCCCCCACTTCGGGCACTTCCGGGTACTCGACGGGCGTATCCAGGATAGGTTGGAAGGGCTGCTCCGTCGTAGTGACGGAAATGCCGACCGCAGCGGGCTGGATGGTATGCACACCGGATTTCGTTCCTGTTCCGCTCGTCGAGAGTCTTCCCGATGTTGTTCTCATGGTGGAGGACGATCCGGTGGCGCCGGCGTCTGTTTCGGCCGCGCCCAGCCTTGCACGCGTCGTGATGGACGGCTTTCCTGCCGGCTGGGTGGGACTCTGGGCCTCGGCGAAGCCGCGATCGACCAGGCCAGCCGTCAGTAGCAAACAAATGATTCCGCTCAGTTTGTACCAGGGAATGCGCATCTGTGGTTCCTAAACTCCCCTGTTTCGTCATGGTAACCGACGCTGCTCCAGCGGGACGCTCCACTGTATTTCCCGCATCTAGTATAACGGGCGCGGCGTCACTAAGGTAGACACGAAGGGGCCATAGGCCCCTCGATCATTTCCGCGGCAGTTCCTTGGTGTAGAGCTTACCATCTTTCTTGATGGCGAAAATAGCCTTATCCGACTTGAGCTGATGGAGGGTCAGGCTATTGTACTTGTCACCGACTTCCATCCAGCGGTAGCTGTCTCCGATGTTAACGCGTATCTTGTCGCCGACTTGCTGGTGCGTTGGCGAGACGCCCTTCAAGAGCTTGTCGAAATCGGGCGGTACGCGCTTCGGCGGCGGCGGCGGCGGCGGCGGAATAAGTTCGCGCCAGAGAGCCGGCTTATTCTTGATGGCCCCTTGGATGGCCTCAAAGTCGGGGCCGGTGTCGTCCAGGTCGCGGGATTGGGGCATGGCCTGTTCGAGTCGCTGCGCGAGGTCGCTACGCCGGGCCGCCATGGGATTGCGCAGCGTGTTCAGGAGCATGATTCCGATTGCGAGGATAGCGACCGCCGCAGCGGCTATGTAAGGTCTGTTTTGCATACTATCTTCTGCGTTAATTCGGCCGTGTGCTTGGCGGGCCGGCGAGTGCCGCGGGAGCGCTTGCCACTGCGAGGCACTCGGCAACGCCTTGCGCGCGGGCTTGCCCGCTTTCGCTATTATCCTGGAGTTCCGCGATGCCGTCTACCACGGTACGGGTGACGTCGAGCACTGCGCCCACGTCGTTCTTGCTCACGGGGCGGGAGAGTTCGAGTGCGTCAACACGAAGGGCCTGTGGGCTTTCCATAATGCGCTGCAGGAATGCGGTGATGCTCTTCAAGTCGGTTGGATTCGGCTTGACCTTGATGGTGTACTCTCGCCAATCCTCCTGTTCCTCGTTAAGGGAACCTTGTCTGAGAGAGGGAATGATCACGAGATAGTCTGCCGGCTTGTGGGCGGTCATTTTCTCCTGGCTACCGAGTTCGGGCGGGTTCTTCAGAGCGAGCCGGTAGATCTCCTGAAACAGGCGGTCGAAGATCTGGGCCTCCGTCCATGTGCTCGAGTGTTGGGAGGCAATCCTGTCATAGGCGGCATCGACCTCTTTGCTTACGGCGATTTGGGCTTTGTAGGAGAGAACCTGATCTTCGAGTTGCTCTACGGTGCGGTCGAGTGCGCGGAGGCGCGATACGGCTCCCAGGCCGATCAGGTAGACGAAGGCAACAAGGATCAAGGCGCCCGTGATGACGACAAGCCGCCGCTCACGAGGTGAGATCTTCTGCCAATAGCTATTCACCGGCCTGTCCCCCACTCGCGTCGTCTTCGCCGGCTTTGAGGGGCATCTCGATGGCGAAATCGACGACGGGCTTGCCGCGTTCGGTTTGATTGGTCATGTAGAGGACATTTGCGTGGGCGAACTGCGGCAGTCCGGCTTGTCCGAATTCGCGGAGTCGCTCGGACAGACTATCGACGATGGCCCGGCTGAGCGCACGGCCGCTTACCTGGATCTCGGCGCCGCGTTTGTAGGCGAAGCGTGTGATGTTCATGCCTTCATCCGGAGCGAGGGAACATAGGGCGCTCAACAACTCGAGTACCGAAGCGCTCCGGTCTACTTGCTGCCTCAGGATTCCCAACTGACGGCGCTTCGCGATAATGCCGGTTGCTTCCGGGGCCACCGCGGCGATCCGCTGCTCGAGTTCTTTGATGTAGGCCTTTCGCTGGTGGACGGCCTGGGCATAGAGGCCGAGCACACCAAGCAGGAATGCCCCGGCCACAATGGCCATGCGGGCGACGCGCTGTCTCGCACGTGCCCGGGAACGTGCTTGCGTGAGCCATTCGGGCGTCAGGTCTATGGAGACGGCGGCCCGCCCTTGGGCCGCAAGGGCGGCGCCCAGAAGCACTGGAGGCACATCCGTGACGGCCGATTCCTGACGCGCGGTGATCTCGCGGCCGAACTCGGCGGGGACGCACGGGCAGTCGACGGGAACTGTCAAGGAATCGGCGAACGCACCGAGGCCGAGGGCGTCCGACGAGACGAAAACGCGCTCCACCGAGGCGCCATCTTCCGATTCGCGCTGATAGGCGGCCATCGATGCGCGCACCTCGCCGGCCAACTCGTCGATAATGGGTTCATGGGTCGCGCCATCGCCCGGCCAGTCTTGGCCGGTGGCGACGCCGCGGCCGTATTCCAGCCGGTTTCCGCTTATGACGATGGCTTCGAGGCCACCGGCGGCCAGATTGACGACGGCGTATCGCTCAGTAGCGTTGGCGCGGGCGGCGAGGGCAGCGGAGGCAAGGCACGCGGTGCTTAAGAGGATCTTTTCGGGCTGAAGTCCGACGCTCTTGAGAAGGTTCACGTGCTCGTCCACGACATCCCGTTGCGCGAAGACGGCCAAGACCCACGCCTGCCCGTCTGGAGTTGTGCGCAGTACGCATTCGTCGATGACGAGTTCCTGGACGCGGAAGGGCACATATTCCTCGGCGCTGAGGCGGATCATGGCGCTGATCTCGCTGGGCTCTTGCGAGGGTAGGCAGATGATCCGCGAGGTGATGACGTGCCTGGGCAGGACGGTGTAGACGGCATCGTTGGCAATGGGGTGTTTGGCGACAAAGGCTTTGAGGGCGGCTTCGAGGGAGCCGTCTTCGAGGTTCCAGGCGCCACGCTCTTGCTGCAAATCGAGGATGGCCACGCCATTCGACGTCCGACGCGCCCTCACCCAGGAGATGAGATGGTCGTTGACCTGCAAGATACTGATGGCGTTGGTCTTACCAGGCACTCGCGCCTTCCTTCCATTGCGTCAGGCTTGTTTCCGCGACCTCGGGGGTGCAGTAGGCGCGCACCTTCCCCTGCCGCCTCGTGGCAAACCCGGTGATTGTATAGAAGCTGCTTGTATACTTGCAAAAACGCTGCAAAGCCCAAAAGGGTTTACCGGTGATTTTCACCTTCTTGAGTACGGCGCCGA
Organism: Candidatus Hydrogenedentota bacterium; assembly: GCA_963674865.2. GTDB lineage: Bacteria > Hydrogenedentota > Hydrogenedentia > Hydrogenedentales > SLHB01. The sequence continues at coordinate 679,831 of CAXXYE010000004.1, read as the reverse complement.
AATCGCGGAATGCGTGGTCGTCCTCAGTGCCTAGGATGTCGTCGTCGCCGTCACGGTACTCGATGATGGCGTCAATGATGTTATCGGGTACTTCGGGGAGGCAGCGCAGGACGTCGGCCGAGGCCGTATTGAGGTTGACGTAGCCGTCCCCTCGCACGGTAAGAAGCTCTCGCACTCCGGGCGTGTCCTCGTTTCCATACCAGATGTCGTCGTCAATGCCGAGATCGTGGACTTCCTCGATAGTGAGAAAGGCATGTGGGGGCCTTCCCCTCCGCTCGAGGCCCCGTCGCTGTTTGATGGCGTTGATCACCTTCATGTTGAAGCCGTTTATCTTCTTGAGCACGACCATGGGAGCGTGATTGACGGAGATGCGACTTTCCTCGTCGCGGATGACGTAGATGCATGCATCGTTCTCGAATTCCGGGTCTTCCGACGCCGCGAAGTAGATGCCTTCCTCCAGCATGTCCTTTGGATTGAAGCACTGCTGGTCGTAGCTGGTGCGCAGGATCTTGCCTTGGAGTGTGTCTACGGTGGCTTTGTTTTGGAGGGCGGCCAATCCGCGGACGGCGGCCGAGCGTGCCCAGTACTTGGCCTGGAGGTGGTCCATTTCAAGGGAGGCGGCCCGGGCCTCCATCCACGCGCGGCGCCCGAAGCCGACACTGATGACGGTGAGAATCGCGAGGATCCATAGAACGCAGACAAGCACGAAGCCTTCTTGGTGGCGTCTTCTCATGACGCCTCCTCCACCAGGCGGGCTTCTTTGAGGATGTCCACCCGCCGCGTGGGGCCGTTGAAGGCCGTGAGTTCCGTGAAGGAGGTCCGGCCGCTCTCGGAGGCGGGGTCGGCCAGGGTGAGGACGACCTCGACGGCTTGAGGGACACCCCACTTCTGCCTGTGGTAGGTCATGCGGACGATGTCAAACCAATTGGGGGGCGGATTGTCGCGGTCGAAGCGGCCCTGACGGATAACGGGCGCCCAATGGTAGCGCACCTGGAAGTCGAGTACGTCGCGTGCCAAGACGAAACTGTGCATCGGCGCCTTGGGGATTTTCTCGATATCGATTATCTGATCCTTGGGCGGCATACCGGGGATAGCTCCCGTGAGAATGGCCTCCTCGCGCACGAGTTCCATGGTGGGGCTGCCGATCTTGCCGGCAAGGCGGTAGTGTATCCACATAACGCGCGGCGCGGGGCCGTCTTCGAGATTAAGGGGTGGTACGATGGCGAAGAATTGAAGTTCACGGGCGGTTCCTTCGAAGAGATGCTGGGCGGGTGTGTAGTTGCCCTGAAGCTCACGGCCGATGACCTCGAGGGCGATACGGGCGTCCTGGTAGACGTGCAAATCGACCTCCGCCCTCCGCCAGGTGCGGATTGAGGTGTTGAAGGTCGTGTATAGCGCGGCCATGACGATGGAGATCACCGTGCTTGCGACGAGCAGCTCGGCGAGGGTGAATCCCGCCCGTTGGCGTAAGGTGTCACTCTTCATTCTGGGGCCTCGGGTCGAAGAGCCGTCTGGCGTCGAAGAGGGTCTCCACCGTTTCGGAGTAGGTCTTGCCGGAGCGGGTCCAGGTGACGCTGGCGGAGATCTTGCCGAGTTGGGCGATGGGCAACTTCGGCTTCTTCTCTGGCTTGAGTTTCGGGGGAATGGGCGGCAAGGGCAGTGTTATCCTGGATACGGTCCATTCGTATCGGAAGCGAGAGAACCGGCCGTCGAACGAGCCGGATTCGGAGCGTAGCTTTAGGAGAGGCTGGACATCGAGGTCGGCAACGACCTTTTCGACCAGGAAGCGCGCCTGAGTATAGTCCCTGGCGTATCCGCGCATCATGATGGCCTCGCTGATGGAGCGATGAATGACGAATCCCGCAATCGAGAGTACCGTCATGGCGACGAGGGCCTCGACGAGGATGTAGCCGCGCTTTCGTGTGCGCCGCGTCATTGCTCCGACACCTCAATGCGCCCCAGCGCGCCGCCCACGGCGATCTCGAACGTGCGCCCGTCGTCGCGCAGCAAGGTGATGACGGCGAAGTCGGAGGAGGCGTTCGGGTAGAAGGCCACACAATACGTGGGGGTCCTGAATTCAATGTCGGTGCGAGCATTGGGTTCGAGGAAGGCCACCTTGGGGGCCAAGTGAACTGCGCGCCCGACGGTTTCGTCGAGTTCAGCGAAGAGCCTGCGTCGATCCGCGTCGTACTGCTCGCGGGCGAGCCAGTAGGCCCCCTCCCGGGGTTGGATGTACAAGCGGTATTCGGCGACGTCGATGATGGCGCGTTCCTGGGCGTAGCGGATGAGGGCGATGATTTCGCGGACGGCGTGATCGCTCCGAACGAACTCGAGAGAGCCGGCGTAGATGGGGACGACAGCCGCGGTCATGATGCCGAGCAAGGCGAGCACGACGATGAGTTCAAGAAGCGAGAAGCCACGGCCGGCCGCCGCGTGTGCGTTTGCGCGCGCGGGGCCTATGTGGACAGGGGGCGCCATGGAAGCTTCCCGGGGGATTACTCTTCTTCCCAGGGCTTTACGTCATCTTCGGTGCCGGGGCTATTGTCGGGGCCCGCGGAATAGAGGTCGTAACTGGCCTTGTGTACCTTGCCGGGCACCTCGTAGATGTAATCGTTTCCCCACGGGTCCTTCTTGTAGTCTCGAAGGTAAGGCCGCTCGCCGCCGATGAGATCCTTGAGGGCGCGGGGGTATTTGTCATTGTGGTCGAGGGCGTACAGGTCGATGGCGTTCTGGTAGCTCATGATATCGCCTTTGGCGGCTTTGATGCGGGCCTCCTCGGCGCGGCCGACAAAGGTCACGACCACCATTCCGGCAAGGATACCGATGATGACGGTGACAAGGATGAGTTCGATCAGGGTGAATCCGCTGGTTTCGTGCATGAGGACCTCCGAGCAATAGGCGTCTCGAATCCCGTAGTAGAGACTGCCGCCTTTTCTATCCTGTTTGTCACGTCCCTAAAGGGACTTCCACTCCCTAGCCACCGGAGCCCCGCTGGCCACTTGTTACGGTAACGCGTTGGGGTCTCCGAATTCTGACATGGTCATCCCACCTGCGCGCTGAGGCTCAGCATAGGCAAGAGCATGGCTATAACGAGAAAGCCGATGACGACGCCCATCACCACGATGAGCAGCGGCTCGAAAAGGGCGGCCATGGCCTTGACGGCGCGGTCCACCTCGGTGTCATAAGCGTCGGCAATGCGCCGGGTTACGGTTCCGAGCCTGCCGCTTTCCTCGCCCACGGCGAACATGCTTACGACCATCGGGGGAAAATGCTCCGCACCATGCAGACTCTCGCTCAGGCTGTCGCCCTCGGCGATTCGTTCGCGGGTCGCGGTGATTTCCTCGATGATAAGGGTGTTGCTGAGGGTATCAACCGTGATCTTGAGCGCGCTGAGAATCGGGACGCCATTATCGACCAACGTCCCGAGCACGCGGGCAAACTTGGCCATTTCGTATTTCTGCACCACATCGCCGACGACGGGCAGGCTGAGCGTGATGGTGTCGAGAGTGCGCCGTCCGTTCTCACTCCGAGCGAATGAGACTATCCCCGCCGCTCCTAAGCCTAGCGCTATAAGCACGGCCCACCAAAACTTGCCCATGAAAGAGCAGAAAGCCATAACGACGACGGTGGGCCAGGGCAGGGACGCCTGAAAGTCCTCGAAGACGCCCATCAGCTTGGGAAATACAAACGACACAAGGATGAAGATGGCGATGCCGCCCACCACCATGAGGAAGCAAGGGTAGATCAAGGCGCCCACGGCTTTTCCCCGAAGTTCTTCCTCCTGTTCGCCAAAGGCGACGATCCGCCATAGCACGTCCTCGATAACGCCGCCGGACTCGCCTGCGCGCACGAGGCTGGTGTAGGTGGCCGGGAAGACCTTGGGATGGCGTTCCATGGCTTCGGCGAGGGCGCTGCCGCGTTGAACGTCATCGCGGAGTTGCTCGATGATGGTGCGGAGCTTGGGATTCTTGGTTTGCTCGACGAGCGTGGTGAGGGCGCGGGAAATGGGCATGCCGGATTCGAGCAGGTTCGCGAGTTGGCGGAAGAAGACGTTGCGATCTTTGAGGCCCACGCGCTTGAGGGCCTGCTTCAGGGCGTCCGCCTGCTCCTTCGAGACATATTCCTCGACCTTGATGGGGAAATAGCCCATATCGCGCAGGCGGCCGACGGCGGCACGGCGGCTTTCGGCTTCGAGGACGCCGGTGTTGACCTCACCCGGGCCCTTCTTGACCTCATACTGATACTGCGGCATCGCCCGCCTCCACGGCATCGATGACGTCGGTGTCGGAGGTGACGCGCAGGACTTCTTCGATGGTCGTAATGCCCTGGCATGCGCGCACTCGGCCGGATTCGCGCAGCGTTCTCATGCCCAGTTGGTGGCCTTTGCGCTTGATCTCCGTCGAGGGCGCGCGCTGCACGGTAAGTTCCTTGATGGGATTGGTGAAGGGCAGGATCTCGCAAATGGCGACGCGGCCGCGGTAGCCGGTGTGGCGGCACTGTTCACAGCCGCGCCCGCGGCGGAATGTAGCGCTTTCGGCCTGTTGCCGTGTGAAGGCAAGTTCCCGCAGGGCGTGCTCTTCGGGTTCGTAGGCCTCCTGGCAGTGTTCACAGACGCGCCTCACGAGGCGCTGCGCGGTGGTGGCGATGATGGTGCTGGCGATGAGGAAGGGCTCGATGCCCATGTCTACCAGTCGGGTGACGGCGCCGGCGGCGTCGTTGGTGTGGAGCGTGCTGAAGACGAGATGGCCTGTCAGGCTGGAGCGGATGGCCATTTCCGCGGCTTCGTGATCGCGAATCTCGCCGACCATCATGATGTCGGGATCGTGGCGAAGCATGGAGCGCAGGCCGTAGGCGAAATCGAATCCGATCTGCGGGAGAATCTGCATCTGACTGATACCTTTGAGCTGGTACTCGATGGGGTCCTCAATGGTGATGATCTTGCGGTCGAGCTTGTTGAGTTTGCTCAGGGAGGCGTAGAGGGTCGTGGTTTTGCCGCTGCCGGTGGGGCCGGTAACGAGAATAATGCCGTGGGGCCGCTGGAGGAAGGTGTTGAATGCCGTGAGTTCATCAGTCTGAAAGCCCAACTGCTCAAGCGTGAGGAACATCGATGAGCGGCTCAAGATGCGGATATTGACCGTCTCGCCGTGCGGCGTCGGCAGAATGGAGACGCGGAGGTCGTATTTCTCGTCCCCCAAGGATGCGAGGATTTTGCCGTCTTGCGGCAGGCGCTTCTCGGCGATATTGAGGTTGGCCATGATCTTGACACGCGAGACGATGGCGGGTTGGAAGCCGCGAATACTCGGCGGTGTGGGAATCTGGTGGAGTACGCCGTCGATGCGGTAGCGCACGCGCAACTCGTCCTCGAACGGCTCGACGTGGATGTCGGTGGCGCCGGCTTCGATGGCTTCTTGGAGGAGTTCGTTGACGAACTTGATGATGGAGGCATCGATCTTCTCATCGCCCAGGTCGGCGCTGATAGGGGCGGCGTCCAGGCTGACGACGGCGCTGGTTTCGTTATCGCTGAGGATGCGCTCCATGGTGTCGGCGCCGACGCCGTACAAAATCTTGATTGCCCGTTCGATCTCCGTCGGCGTGGCCACGACCGCCTCGACGCGCCGCTTGAGGACGAGGCGGATGTCGTCCAGCAGTTGCGCGTTGAGAGGATCGCTCACCGCTACGACGAGGGCGCCGTTATTCTCCTCGACGGGAACGAATCCGTAGTGTGTAGCGAACCGGGCCGGGACGGTGTCTTTGAGTTTGGAGGCGCCGTCGACCAACTTCGAGGGCGACACGAAGCGAAACTGGCAGAAGTCGGCGAGGCTTCTGTAGAGGTCTTCGGCCGTGGCGTAGCCCATTTGCTCAATGGCGTCAATCAGCCGGACATCGTTCTTCTGGGCTTCTGCCTTGGCGCTGGCCAAGCGGGTCTCGTCAACCAGCTTATCTCGGATCAACTGCTTTTCGAAAGCCCTTTCGCCAACCACGTCAATTACTCCTGTCGGCTGCGACGAACTCGTTATTTATCAGTATGTTATCACACGGACTGGTCGCCCGCAAGACGCCGGTTCCGGCCGCGATTTCCTAGCGGCTATCACGGGCTTATACGAGTCAATACGGCAGGGCCGCTCACAGTTCCAGCCTGAAGGCGCGGTTCCTGGCGGGGTGCGGCCAGAAAGCACTTGTAAGTGCTTCTATCTCAACGTCCAGGACTCTTGGGCCTCGTCATTCGGTGGCTTTCTGGCCGCACCCTAGGGCCTCATGTCCAGGAGGGCATTCGAGGCCAGTTCGGCCAGAGCGGTATTGTCGCTCGTCTTCACCTGTTCGAACAGGTCGCGTGCCAATCCCGGCTCGTGAAGCTGCTTCCAGCAGACCAAGCCCATCTCCCACTTGAGCTGGGCGACAGCGATGGGATGCGTGCACTCATCTCGGGCTTGCTCAAGGGCGGTGAGATAGCCTTCCGGCTGGTTGAATCCGCTCTCGGCAGCCACCATGAGGGCCATTCGGTCGGCGGCGTGCGATGCGACGTAGGTAGCCGGGTAGCGGGCGACGACATGCTCGAGATCCGTGAAGTCGCGTGCGGCGTCCAAGGCATACAAGGATTCGAAGTCGGTGCTCTTGGCCTCGCGAAGAAGGTTGTATCGGCTGGCCAATTCGGCTCGGTCCGGACTTGCTTCATAGGCATCCGGATGAAGGCGTAGCAGCGCTTCATAGGCCTTGTAGGCTTCCTTGTAGAGGTGCAACTTGCTGAAGAGAAGATCGGCGAGGACGACCTGGGCCTGTCCCGCGGCGGCATCCTCTGGCCGGGTCTTGAGGGTATTGGCAAGGGCCAGGTAGGCGGCAGCGTATTCGTGCTCCTGGGTCAGTTGTTGGGCTTGGCCCAGCGCTTGCTGTACGGGTGAGGGGTTTGTCGCAAGAACAGGTTCCGTGGCTTTCTCTTGGGGGCCGCGCGTTGAGGCGCCGTAGATCACTACGAAGAGGGCAAGCGCGCAAACAGCACCGGCAACAGCAAACCGCCACCGGCGTGCGCCTTGACGTCCGGCTTCCTCGACGAGCCGGGCGCGGACGCCGGGAACGAGGTCGTGGTTGAGTTCGGGACGCGTCTTTGGAACCACCGCCACGAACTCCTGAGTAGCCTGGGCCTCGGCACGACACTCGGCGCATTGCTCGAGATGTTTGTCGAGGCGTGCGCGCTCACGGGGTGTTATGTCGCAGTAGGCCGCCGCGGCGATGAGCTTGCGCGCGCTCCTGCATGCCCACATAGGCTGTGTTCCTTGTCGGTTATTCCGCCCCTTGGTAGAGGTCGGTCAGTTCATTGCGAAGCTTCTTCAATGCACGAAACAGGTGGACCTTCACGCTCCCTACCGTACAGCCGAGGACTTGCGCTATGTCGGCCAGCGGCAGTCCTTCGTAATGCCGAAGCACAAAAACCGTTCGCTGCGTGGGCGACAACACGTCCAGTGACTTCTGGACGCGCGCATCGATCTCTCTGGCGCGCACATTGCGCTCGGTGTCCAGGGAGCCGGTCCCTTCAAGCTGCTCGCCCGCCTGAACGTGCTCCGGCTCGTCAAGCCGCACGAACCGGCGTGATGAGCGCCGGCGCATGTGATCGATGGCCTGGTTCCGCGTCACCTTCAACATCCACGTAACGAAGCTGCCGGTCGGCCGCCACGCGTGGATCTTGCGGAAGGCCTTGATGAATGCCTCCTGCGCCACGTCCAGCGCATCTTCCCGGTTCGACGTCATGCGGTACGCGACCGCGTAGACGCGGCCCTGGTGACGGTGGACAAGCTCTTCGAAGGCCTGTCGGTCGCCATTCTGGACGGCCAAAGCCAGGGCCTCGTCGTCCCACGCGCTCGGACTTTCTTTTCTCTCAAATGTCATCTAATAAACGAGACCTGCCCGGAAAAGGTTAACAGCCCCTTCCCTGTCCTCTCGGGACGGTGACGCCGGTTGTAAGCCCTTATTCAACAATATCATGCGAGGAATAAATAGTCTTTTAGCTCGCGGTAGTTCCTGGGGCCGAACCATGCGCGGATCTCCGCGCGGGCGCCCGGCGCCCCTACCGCTACTACGATAAACACCTTGCCGGGCGCAGGCAACTCCTCGGGTGGTATCACCTTGACGCCGTGGATAGCGTGGCCGATTTTCCTGGGATTAATGTCAACAACGGCCACGGGGTTGCGGCCGCCCCACTCGCGAAGCCATGCCTTGCCCACCTCCCCCGCTCCCCATTGGTAGAAGGTGTCGCGCCCTTTGAGGTACGAGGCGAGGAGATAGTGTCGCTTGAGGGCGCGGAATTGCTCCGGGCTGTAGCGCTGGTCGACGCGCGACAGGCGCTCCGGGGACTCGCGCCATTGGAGCAGAGGCTCGGGGATTTTGCCGAATCGTTTCTCGTTGAGGAATAGACGCATGACTAGGTCGTAGTCCTCGGGCCAGCCGTGATCTTGGTATCCACCCACCTCCGCGAAGTCCGAGCGGCGGAGCATGAAGGTGGGATGCGGGATCGGGCATTCGACGAAGAGGTCCCGGAGCATCTGCTCGTGGCTCACTAGGCCGTTGATCCACCGCTCGTATCGGGCGCGGCCCTGCCGAAGGCGTTTGCCGAAGGCGTGTACCTGAGTTCCGCAGAGGGCCACGTCGGGATGGGCCTGCATGAACGCCACCTGTCTTTCGAGGCGTTCGGGGTGGGCGGCGTCATCGGCGTCCATGCGGGCGATGAGGTCGCCGCGGGCTTCTTCGCAGGCATGTTGCAGGGCGGCGACGATTCCCTGATGAGGTATAGCGCGGCACCGTATGCGGGCGTCGGCGGCTTGGTAATCGGCGGCGATGCGGGGGGATGCGTCGGAGGAGCCGTCATCGAGAATGATCAGCTCCCAATCCTGGAGGGTCTGTGTGCGGATCGAGTCGACGGCCTCAGCGAGCGTCTCGGCCGCGTTGAAGCAAGGCATGACGACGGATACCGCGGGATGCCTCATAGGGGCCTACCTGAAGCCTACGCCATGGTAGCCGTGAGGGTCGTGAAGGAATGAGCCGGAAAGGTATGGACGATGGCTTTCTTCACCTCCCCCAGTTTCAGTCGTTTTGGAGCGACGTTCTTGGGAGTGTCATAGGTATTGACGGCTCGCGGATCCTCCGCATGAAGAACTTTGCCGCTGATGTTGGCCGGGGAGGCCCCCCGCAGCTCGAGCGTAGCCTCGACGTCCTGATCGATGCTTTGATTGACAACCGTCAGGAAAACCTTTTTGCCGGACAAGGAGGCGCTGACGTTCAGGTAAGGCACGGCGTGTTTCTGCTTGAGGCCGACGGGATGCGTCTCGAAGCCGGGCGACTCAACCTCCTGGGTGAGCAGCCGGGCGCCCATGTGGGGGCGCATCATGTCAAAGACGTGGTACGTCGGCGTGAGATGCATCTTGGCGCCGGCCGTGGCCGCGATGCATTGGAGCACGTTGATGGTTTGGGCGATGTTGGTCATGGTGACGCGGTGGGCGTAGCGGTTGAACAGATTGAGGGCGGCCGCGGCGAAGAGGCCGTCGCGTAGCGCGGAAGGCTGCTCGTTGCCGTTTTCCGTGGTGGCGGCGGGGTGCCACGTCCCCCACTCGTCGATGATAAGGCCGATGAACTTGTCCGGATAGAAATAGCTCAGGAGCGCATCGGCCTCCTGAATATCGCGCTCCATGGTGAGGAGGTCGCCGAACAGGGCGTGAAACTCCGAGTCGGAGAAGCCTTGGGCGGTTCCTCGGTGGAAATACCGGTGAATACTGATGTGGTCGAGAAGGCTCGTGTGGCGCATTTCCTCGCAGAAATCGTGATTCCAATGCCTGATCCGGGGATTGTGGGGATCGATGGGATTGCAGCCGCAGGCGATGAGCTGGATGTCTTTGCCGCCGAGGGCGCGCAGGTAGGTGGCGAATCGCGTGTATTCGTGGGCGTAACTGCGCGGGGTGAAGTGGCCTCCGCAGCCCCAGTTCTCATTTCCCACGCCCCAGTAGGTGACGTCGTAGGGGGCCTTGGCGCCGTTGGCGGCGCGCATCCGGGTGAGGGTCGAGTCGCCGGCGAAGTTGCAGTATTCGAGCCACTCACGGGCCTCTTGAGGTGAGCCGGAGCCGAGGTTCACGCAGATGTAAGGCGCCGCGCCGACGGCGCGGCATAGGCGCATGAACTCATCGGTGCCGAAGGTATTCGGCTCGCTCTGCTTCCACCAAATGTTCACGGTGGTGGGGCGGTCCTTGACGGGGCCGACGCCGTCGCGCCAATGGTAGTCATCGGCGAAGCAGCCGCCGGGCCAGCGGATGACGGGCGCGCGAAGCTGCTTGAGGGCCGCGAGCACGTCGAGCCGGAGGCCGTCTTCGTTGGGAATGCGCGATTTGGGGCCGACCCAGATGCCTTCGTAGGTGCAGCGGCCGATGTGTTCGGCGAAGTGGCCGTAGATATTGGGATGAATAGTGGCTTTGGGCAGGTCCGGCCAGATGCGGATGCGGGCCTGAGTCACAAGACGCCCTCCTGAGGGGAATCGTATTGGTTGAGGTAGGGAAACACGTGATCGCTGATAAACGCGCGCACCAGCCGCACGTTTTCGATGGCGTCGTCGATGTCATCGGGGCCGATAGGCTTCTTGCCGAAAACGCCCTTGACCTCGACAAAGACTTCCTTCGGGTCGAAGCGAAAGGACTCGATGTTTACGTGGAGGTTGCCGGGATGCTCGGGCGTCTCGGGCAGGACAAAGCGCAGGCCGCCCACCGAGACGGGGCGCTGGAAATGGGGGGCGATGCGTTCGGCCTGCTGACAGGCGTGATCCATGAGAAACACGCGGGCATCATCGAAGTGGGTGAGCGCGAAGGTCGAGCGCAAGGTGGCGGTCTGGGCGACAAAGCCGGGGACTTCCAACGCCTCCAGCGCACGGGGAATAATCTCCTGCACCTTGGTGAAGCAGTCCGACAAGGCGGTATCGAGCCATTCCTCGATGACGGCAACGCGGTCGGGCAGGAACACCGCAAGGGACTGCGTCTTCTTACCGCGGCGAGAGTAGAACCTCCCCCGCCCGGGAGCCGACACGTCGATGCTGTCGTAGGCGGCGCGCGTTTGCGATAGATCGTAGTAGAGCTTCTGCAACGCCGGCACCTTGAGCGGCCCGGGCTGATGAATCAGCTCGATGGAAAAATGAATAAGTCTGTCTTCTGAGTGCATGAACTTCGATTCCCCGCTAACAAACAACGCCAGTATAAGCAGGGGCGGGGCGGTTTGCAATGACGGGGGGCGAAAGAAAAAGGGGCGGGGTCGGAGTGCGTGGCCTCTTCTCACACCACAAAGGCTCAAAGGTACGAAGCTGACAGGCGGCTTGGCGCCGGCGGGACGCCAAGAACTGCAGATGGCGTCCAATTCGCCAAGGTCCTATCTGTGAACGTATGATATACTACGTCAGTAATAATAGATAAACCCATGCTGTTTCCTGTTCTCTGCGTGGGGAAAGCGATAGGCATTGGGCGTCTATGTCGTTTTCGATAGCGCGTCTTTTGCCACCTTAGGTTATCGTGTCGGAGCCGGGAGGAGGTCGTGCCGTGTCTAGATTGTCCGCTCGAGCTTGGGGGATTCTGATAGGACTACTCTGCGTGATAGCCGCGGTGTGTGGCGTTATGATGCGCTCGGGCCCGCGCGATGGCGTCCCAATAGCGACACCGGCACCGGCGGTCGAAGAAAAGACGCCGGTTGAAGAGGCTGCGCCGGTCTTGTCGCCCGATGCCGTACCTGAGGCGCCGAAAGCGATGCAATCGCTCTTGGCGAAAGTACTCGACGACGGTGAAGGCGGCGAGGCTCTCCCCTCCTCCCCTTTCTGGACAGTTGTTGAGAATACACAAGTGTACAAGAAGTTCACGGGCTACTTGGAGCGGAATCCCACGCGCTACGCCAAGTGGCAGGCCGACTGGGACACGGCGCAGCGCGAAACATTCGAGGAATCGCTCCGGCATATTCATGATGAGGATTGCCATTGGGCCCACAGGGCGTTAGGCCTCACATCACAGATTCCTATCCTTCTTGAGCGAGATTTCAACGAGTCCCTGGCTTGTGATGCGGCCGAGCCGAGGGTGAGGAGGTTCATGGCCGTCGCGGAAGACGGGTCGCCGGCGGAGAAACAGGAGCTCGCCGATGCGCTTACGCAGTTCTGCCGGGATTATGGCGAGGGCCGCGAAGCGGATATCGAGGACTCCGTCCCGATTCTCGCGGCGCAACTCGATCCGGATGGACGCAGCCTCACTATCATTGTAAGCGCCGCCGAGCGCAAGATAGAGGAGTACGAAGCCAACGTGCGCCAGGAGGCATTGGACTCTGAAGCTCTCGGTCTTCCCAACGGCCTTCCTGTGTCAGGCAGGGTGTTACCGGTGGATTGTCAGGCCGTTGCTTACGCCTGCAGGAGTATTCTTGATCGCTGTCTCACCGACGCGGAGATGCGCCGCAATATGAAGCCGGCGCAAACGGGCCTACTGCGTGAGTATGCCCATTTTATTGAGGACAACGGCATCCCCGGCCCGCACGAGCTAACCATGGATACGGTGTTCCCCCTCATTGACTATGCCCGGCGCCTCAATGAACTCGGGCCGCTGACGCCTGCGGCGACAACTGCGTCACCTGAGGAATCGTAATGGCTTTGGGCGGATGCTGATCCGCCCAAAGCCTCTTTCCCTGCCTTTCGTGCAAGGCAATGAGCGGGATGGCCGCGCTCCCGCGCGACTGCGGACGTGCAGGGGCCCGTCTCTCCCGGGCTGCCGTTTACACCTGTATGTAGTCTCTGCACGCGTCACAGGCACGAGAGTTACGGTGTGTCTTTTCGTGTTTTCTTGTGTTCTTGGTGGCAAAGGGGGCCGGTATTCTTGTTAGCCACGAAAAACACAAAGAGACATATGGGTCTTCTTGCGTAGGGGCCGTCCTTTCTGCTTCACGCGAGGCCACGGCGGTGGATGGTAAGAGTTCTAACGCCGAGGCCGCTGAGAAATGCGGAGGGAGAGCCGCGCTACCGCGCGACTGCGGACGTGCGGGAGCCCGTCCCTCCCGGTACACCCATATGCAGTTGGTGGATGCTTGGGCGCTTGTTCGTGTCTTCTTGTGTTTCTTGTGGCGAGCGAAGGTAGGTATTCATGCTGGCCACGAAGAACACGAAGAAGCACAAGAACGGGGGGCGCTTTGTTTAGACGGTTACGGGGGAGGCTTACAGTGCCGTTTCTTGGATGGTGTTCCAGAGGGGGGCTTTGCCCTCGCCAGTGACGGCGGAGAAGGGAATGACGAGGGCGTCGGGTTCGAGGCCGAGTTCTCTGCGTAGCGTGGCGAGGCTGCGTTTACGCTGATTCGGCCTGAGCTTGTCGATCTTGGTGGTGACGATGAGGGTGGGCACCTCGGCGTCTTCGAGGAGGGCGAGCAGGTCGTGATCGCGCGGCGTCGGGGGATGGCGCGAGTCGATGAGATGGACGGCGAGGCGCAGCGGCTCGCGATCGCGTAGGTAGCCGCCAATAAGCTCGCTCCACGCGGCCTGCATGGCCTTTGACACCTTCGCGAAGCCGTAGCCGGGGAGATCGACGAAGTAGAGGCGGCCGTCTACGTCGAAGAAGTTGATCAGGCGCGTCTTGCCGGGCTTTTTACTGGTTTTCGCGAGGCCCTTGCGGTTCAACAGGGCGTTGAGGAGGGTGGATTTCCCGACGTTGGAGCGGCCGACAAAGGCGACCTCGGGGCGCCTGTCGCGCGGGAACTGGTTCGGGCGCGCGGCGCTGGTAAGAAACGCGGCGTTCTGCACATTCACTTGGCGCGGCTCCGCGAGAAGGCGAGGCGGAAGGCGTCGCCGATGTCGTCGATGAACACGAATTCGACGGCCTGCTTGACCTCTTTGGGGATTTCGAGCAGGTCTTTCTCGTTTTCGCGGGGCATGGCGACGGTGCGGATGCCGGCGCGGTGGGCGGCGATCACCTTCTCCTTGACGCCGCCGACGGGCAGGACGCGGCCGCGAAGGGTGATCTCGCCCGTCATGGCGAGGCGGGCCTTGGGCGGCTTATTGCGCAAGGCGGAGAGCATCGACACGGCCAGTGGCACGCCCGCCGAGGGGCCGTCTTTGGGAATGGCCGCCTCGGGCACGTGGACGTGGAAGTCGAGGCTCTTGTGAAACTGGCCTGAAATGCGGAGTTCTTGGGCGTGGGCGCGGAGGTAGGTGTAAGCGGCCTGGGCCGATTCCTTCATCACGTCGCCGAGCTGGCCGGTAAGCGTGAGTTCGCCTTTGCCCTTCATCGTGCTCGTTTCGATGCAGAGGATGTCGCCGCCGGTAAAGGTCCAGGCGAGTCCCACGGCGACGCCGGCCTGCGGCTTGGCCTCGGCGCGCAGTTCGCTGTATTCCTCCGGCCCCAGGAACTTCGTCACGTCGTCGACCTTGAGCACCGTTTTCCTTACAGAGGTGGTCTTGCGGCGGGACACGACCTTTCGGGCGACCTTCCGGCAGATGGTCGCGACCTTCCGCTCGAGTTCGCGGACGCCCGCCTCCTGCGTGTAGCGGCGGATGATCTTCTGAAGGGCCTCTTTTGTGAAGCGGATATCGCTGTCCGTCAGGCCGCACTCGGCCTTTTGTTTGGGGATGAGGAAGAGGTTGGCGATACGCTCTTTTTCGAGCACGGTGTATCCCGGGAGGCGGACCACCTCCATGCGGTCGTGGAGGGCGGGCGGAATGTCGTACTCGGTATTGGCGGTGGTGATGAAGAAGACCTCGCGGAGGTCGAACTCGACTTCGAGGTAATGATCGCTGAAGGCGTGGTTCTGCTCGGGATCGAGCACTTCGAGCAGGGCGGATGCCGGATCGCCGCGGAAATCGGCGTTCATCTTGTCCACTTCGTCGAGCATGAACAACGGGTTCCTGACGCCGGCCTTGCGGACGCCCTGGATGATTCGGCCCGGCAGCGAGCCGATGTACGTGCGCCGATGGCCGCGCACCTCGGCCTCATCGCGTACGCCGCCCAGCGAGACGCGCACGAACTTGCGGCCCATGGCGCGGGCGATGGAGCGGCCCAGCGAGGTCTTGCCGACGCCCGGCGGGCCGACCAGGCACAGAATGGGGCCTTTGGCGCGCTTGCTGAGTTTTCGCACGGCCAGAAACTCGAGGATGCGCTCCTTGACCTTGTCGAGTCCGTAGTGGTCTTCATCCAGGATCGCCTTGGCCTTGTCTAGGTCGATGGCATCACGGGTGCGTTTCCGCCAGGGCATCTCGATAAGCCATTCGAGATAGGTGCGAATGACGGCCCCCTCGGGGCTCATGGCGGGTGTGCGTGTGTAGCGGCCGAGCTCCTCGATGGCCTTATGCTTGGCCTCGCTGGGCATTCTGGCGCGGTCGACCTGCTCCCGAAGTTCGGCGAACTCATCGCCCCCTTCGTGAAAACTGCCGAGTTCCTGGTGAATCGCCTTGAGCTGCTCTTGAAGGTAGAACTCGCGCTGGCCGCGCTCGACTTGGTCGCGCACGCGGTCCCTCACCTTCTGCTCGATGGCGAGCAGCTCATTTTCCCGCATGAGCAGGCCCGAGATGACTTCGAGGCGTTTCTGGATTTCCTCCGTCTCGAGGAGTTCTTGGCGTTCTTCGACGCGCACGGCGAGATGGGCGGCTACCATATCCGACAGCGCGCCGGAGTCGGACACGCTGCGCAGTGAGGTCACGATTTCGGGGGCGATGCGCTGGCTGAGGCGGACGTATTCTTCAAATTGGTTGAGGATAGTGCGAACGAGGGCCTCGGCTTCGTCGCCCAGGGAAGGCACATCGTCGACGGGGCTCGCGGCGGCTTCCAAGAAGGCGTGTCGCTGGTGGACCTGGAGTACGCGCCCCCGCGCCAGTCCCTCGACGACGACCTTGAGCGTGCCGTCGGGCATGCGAAGGGTCTGGAGGACGTTGGCGGCGATGCCTACGGCGTGCAGGTCACGCTTCTCCGGGGTCTCGACGCCGGGGTCGGTCTGTGTCACGAGCAGTAGCGGGGCTTCCGAAGCGACGGCGGCTTCGACGGCGGCGACGGAGGCCGGCCGGCCCACGAGCAGTGGCACGACCATGTGCGGGAACACCACCACATCGCGCAGGGGCAGCAGTGGCAGGCGGTCGGCCTGAATGTCATCGTTCTTTTTTCGTGCGGTCATGAGACTGCCTCCTAGGCAGAGTATATACGTCGGGATGCGCACTATGGTGGCCAAGGGGGGCCGCCGATATCAAAAAATGCCGGGAGGAGTTGCCCTCCCGGCACTGCCCCAGGACCCTCTTGCGCCTGAAACAGACCCTGAAACAGACTCTATAGCTCGTTAAGGACCAGGCCGCCCGTTCTGTCTAGGCCATGGCCGATTGGCCGGGCTTCTTGGCGTCCTTCTCTTCGTACTCGTACACGAGAAGCGGTTCTTCGTGCTCGCGAATCACCCCCGGCGTCACGATACATTCGCGAATGTCCTTGCGCGAGGGGATATCGTACATCACGTCCAGCATGACTTCTTCAAGAATGGCGCGGAGTCCGCGTGCGCCGGTGCCCTTCTCCATGGCGCAATTCGCGATGGCCTCGATCGTCTCGTCGGGGAAATGGAGTTTGACCTTTTCCAGGTCAAAAAGCTTCTGATACTGCTTGGTAAGGGCGTTTTTCGGCTCGATAAGGATGCGGATCAGGTCGTCGCGCGAAAGGTCGTGCAGAGTGCCGATGACGGGAACGCGGCCGGAGAACTCGGGGATCATGCCGAACTTGATGAGGTCTTCCGGTTTGACGAGTTCGAGAAGCTGGCCGATGGTGCGGTCCTTCTTGGTGTGCATCTGGGCGTTGAAGCCGATGACGTTGGCGCCGACGCGGCGCTGAATGATGCGTTCGAGGCCGCAGAAGGAGCCGCCGCAGATGAACAGGATGTTCGAGGTATCAACCTGAATGCATTCCTGCTGGGGGTGCTTGCGGCCGCCTTGAGGCGGAACGTTTGCGGTGGTCCCCTCGAGAATCTTGAGGAGGGCCTGCTGCACACCCTCACCGGACACATCGCGCGTGATCGACGGACTGTCGCTCTTCCGGGCGATCTTGTCGATCTCGTCGATGTACACGATGCCGGTTTCGGCGCGCGCCGCATCGAAATCGGCTGCTTGGAGCAGCTTCAGGATGACGTTTTCCACGTCATCGCCGACGTATCCCGCTTCGGTGAGTGTGGTGGCGTCGACCACGGCGAAGGGCACGTCGAGCATGCGGGCGAGGCTCTGGGCAAGCAGCGTCTTGCCGCAGCCGGACGGGCCGATGAGGAGAATGTTCGATTTCTCGATCTCGACGCCGTCTACTTCGCCGCCCGCGGATACGCGCTTGTAGTGGTTGTGTACAGCCACGGAGAGGATGCGCTTGGCGCGCTCCTGGCCGATGACGTATTCCTCAAGGAACTCCTTGATTTCAGCCGGTTTAGGAACAACGAGCGAGCGGTTCGCCCCTTTCCTGACACGGTCTTCGTCAACGATTTCCTTGCACAGGCTGACGCACTCGTCACAGATGTTTACATCCGGGCCGGCGATGAGCTTGCTGACCTCGTCATGGCGTTTGCCGCAGAACGAGCAACAGGCGACTTCGCCGCGGGTTCTGTGTGGGGCCATCAACACCTCCCATTTGCGAGTAACTGGCCTGCAATATATAACACTTTTCGGGGGTCTTTGTCAAGAGTTTTCCTGACAGAGCCCCGCAGTAGCTTCCGTCTGCCTCTATTCTGCCTGGAAGCGTGGGTATGGGTCAAATCGATTGGGGCACTTTGTTCCCGAGTGCGTGGGTGCCGCATTCGGGGGAAACCCTTTGGGTAGCCTCGTCTAAGCTTTTAGTAATGAATAAGTTACGGTAATTCAGGGTCGCCGGAGGATCTCGTCGACGATGCCGTAGGTCTTGGCTTCCTCGGCACCCATGAAGAAGTCGCGGTCGCTGTCCTTCCGGATGACCTCAATGGGCTGTTTGGTGTGTTTGACGAGGATCTCGTCGATCATTTCGCCGATTCGGACGATTTCCCGAGCCTGAATCTCGATGTCCGAAGCCTGGCCTCGCACGCCGCCCATGAGCTGATGAAGCAGGAACCGGGAATAGGGCAAGGCGTAGCGCTTTCCCGATGCGCCCGCCGCCATCAGCACGGCGGCCATGCTGGCTGCCTGGCCGAGGCAGATGGTAACGATATCCGGCTTGATGTGTTGCATCGTGTCATAAATGGCTAGGCCGGCCGTGACGCTGCCGCCAGGCGAATTGACGTAGAGGCTGATATCTTTGTCGGGATCGTCCGCTTCGAGGAAGAGAAACTGCGCGATGATGTAGTTGGCGACGTAGTCATCAATGGGCATGCCGAGGAAGATGATCCGGTCGGCCAAGAGCTTCGAGTAAATATCATAAGGCCGTTCGCCCCGGCTGGTCTCTTCGTAAATGGTGACGCCTCGAACGTCCATGACGCTAGGACTCCTCCGTTTCATCGGGCTGTTCGAGTTCAGCGCTCTCGACCTCCTTGTCTTCAACGGCGACATGAGCCATGACGGCCTTCAGGGCCTTGTTGCGGAAGATGCGGTCCTCATACTCGCCCCGGTGGTCGCCTTGACTTAAATACGTGCTGACGAGGTCGAGTTCCATGCCGGTTCTCTGCGAGATGGCTTCGGCCTCTTGCTCGAAGTCCTGCTCGGTGACCTCGACGCCTTCGGCCTTTCCGGCTTCCAGAAGCGCTACCAGCCGCTTCAGATTGTTCTCCGCCGAGGTCTTGGCGTTCTCGCGCATTTCATCTTCGCGCGCTGTGATATCGGACATGGGCGCGCGCATCTGCATGAGCCGGTTCACTTCGGACTCGTACACATCGTTTGCCATGGCCTCAAGCATGGATTTCGGCAGCTCGAAGGTGCTGGCTTCGACAAGGGCGTCAAGAGCGCGCGTCTCGGCAATGTGATTGCCCTGGGAGGCGGCGCCATCGCGAAGGCGCTTCTCGACCTTCTCCCGCATGTCGTCGACGCCCTCGTAGCCTGCCTGCTTGGCCAACTCGTCGTTAAGCTCAGGGATATTGCGCCGCTTGACCTCATTGACCTTGATGGCGAATTGGGCTTTCTTCCCGCGCACGGACTCGCCGTGGTAATCCTCCGGGAAGGTCACCTCGCAGGTGAGTTCGTCGCCCGAAGAACTTCCCAGCAACACTTCCTCGAATTCCGGGAAGAAGCGCTTTGAGCCAAGGATATATGGGTAGTTTTCGGCCGAGCCGCCCTGGAACGGCTCCCCATCGATAGTGCCTTTGAAGTCGATAATGGTCTGGTCGCCTTCGGCAGCTACGCCGCCTTCGAGGGTCTCGAAGATAGCGAAGCGCGACTGCATTTCCTTGACGGCGTTGTCGACCTCCTCATCGGCGATTTTGAGAACGGGGCGCTCAACCTTGATGGCGTGGTAGTCGCCAAGCTGGACGCGGGGGGCCACCTCGAACTTGAGCGTGAAGGCCATGGGATCGCTCTCAGAGAGTTCGGCTTTCTCGTCGAGGCCGTCGATATCCGGTGTCGACAGCGGCTTGAGATCCTCGTCATCCACGAGCTTGCGGAAGGCCGCGGACACCAGCGTGCTCTTGACCTCGCCTCGAACCGCCTTAGAGAACTTGCGCTCGACCAGTTTCCTGGGCGCCCGGCCCTTACGGAAACCGGGGACTTCCGCTTCGCGCTTCAGCTCCTCAAAGAGTTCATCGGCTTTCTTCTTTGTGTTGGCCGCGGGAATCGATACGCCTACCTCGTAGGCGCAATCCCCTTTGTAGTCCACCGAGAACGTGGGGTCCTCGACGAACTTGAACTCCTCTTCCGCGGCTTCCTCGTCGGCTACCGCCGCGGGCGCGTCGTTCTGATTTTCCGGCTGCTTGACGTCGTCTTCTTTATTCTTGTCCGCCATCTTCGGCACTCTCATGGTTGGTGGGCGAGGCGGGACTTGAACCCGCACATCTTGCGATACTGGATCCTAAATCCAGCGCGTCTGCCAATTCCGCCACTCGCCCGTGACTTCGATTTGACGCAGTTCGACCCCCTCACATGGCTATACCATCCGCAGGTCGCATCCCCTCCCTGTCGTCATCCTTCTCCCGAAGGTCGGCGTGAGGGAATCAGGCGGCGCCTTACCGATGAATGAGGTCTTGACCGAATCCGCTTTCGGAGACTAAGCGCATACTCTACCATAGTAAAATCAATGGTTTCAAGGTGTTTGACACGGCTGGAACAGGCGAGTCAGGCAGCTTCGTGCGTCGTGTGGACCTCAGTGGACAGCGCCCTCGAGATCAAGTTCATCGGCGCGCAGGCAGGCGGCGGTATGGCCGAGCGTCAGTTCGTCGAGCGCGGGCCGCTCGAGCTTGCAGCGCTCCACGGCGTAGGGGCATCGGGGGTGGAAGGCGCATCCTGGGGGCAGGTCCGAGGGGTCGGCTACCTCGCCTTTGAGGGTCATGCGTTTGGCCTTGGCCTTGGGGTCCGGGGCGGGAAGGGCACGCATGAGGGCCTGGGTGTAAGGGTGGCGAGGGCGGCTGAAGAGCGCGCGCGTAGGCGCGAGTTCCACGATGCGTCCCGCGTACATGACGGCGACTCGGGCGCTGATGTTCTCGACGACGGAGAGGTCGTGGGCGATGAAGAGGTAGGCGAGGCCGAACTGCTGCTGGAGGTCCTTCAACTGATTGATGATCTGAGCCTGCACGGACACGTCGAGGGCGGAGACGGGTTCGTCGCAGATGATGAGGCGCGGATTGAGGACAAGGGCGCGGGCGATGCAGATGCGCTGCCGCTGGCCGCCGCTGAAGGCGTGGGGATAGCGCCCGAGAAAGTCCTTCTGGAGTCCGCAGGCTTCGGTGGCCCAGTGGACGCGGTCGCGGATCTCGTTGCGGGAGCCGAATTCGTGGGCGCGCAATGGCTCGGCGATGATGTCGAACACAGTCATGCGCGGATTCAGCGAGGAGAAGGGGTCTTGGAAAATGAGCTGCATGTGCCGCCGGAAGCGGCGCAGTCTCTCGCCTTCGAGGGCGCCGAGGTCGGCGGTTTGGCCGTCCAGGCGGAAAGTGAGCGAGCCGGCGGTGCGCTCGAGGACGCGCAGGATGAGCCGGCCGGTGGTCGTCTTGCCGCACCCGCTCTCGCCGACGAGGCCGAGGGTTTCGCCGGAGGCAATCGAGAAGGCGACATCGTCAACGGCCTTGATGTGCCCGACGGTCTTCTTGAACAGCCCCGCGGTGATGGGGAAATGTTTGCTGAGGCCGTTAACTTCGAGCAGCGGCGCCGTCATGGCCCATCTCCCCCGGTTTCCTCCGAGTCGCCTTCCGGATAGAGGACGCAGGCTACCGCATGATCGGGGCCGACGCGCCGAAGGGTGGGCGCGCGGCCCATATCGCAGGTTCCTTTGACACATGCGCGGCACCGGGGGTGAAAGGGGCATCCCCGTGGAATGGTGAAGGCGTCGGGCACGCTTCCGGGAATCGAGGCGAGCCTGGTTTCGCTCCCCTTTCCGATGCGTGGTACGGACGCGAGCAGCCCTTGGGTGTAGGGGTGTTTGGCGTCGTAGAACATGGCCTCGACGGGGCCGCGCTCGACAATGCGGCCCAGGTACATCACGGCGACCTCATCGGCCATTTCGGCCACGACGCCAAGATCGTGCGTGATGATCATGACGGACATGCCGAGTTCCCGTTGAAGCCGCCTCATGAGGTCGAGGATCTGCGCCTGGATGGTGACGTCCAGGGCAGTGGTCGGCTCGTCCGCGATGAGCAGGCGGGGACGGCAGGCGAGGGCCATGGCGATCATGGCGCGTTGGCGCAGTCCGCCGGACAGCTCGTGAGGATAGGCATGCACGCGGCGTTCCGGCATGGGCACGCCCACGAGGCGCAGCATCTCCACGGCTTGGTCGCGGGCCTCCTGCTTCGTGGCCTTGCGATGGAGCCGTATCCCCTCCCCTATCTGGTTGCCGATGGTGTGCACTGGCGAGAGCGACGTCATGGGCTCCTGAAATACCATGGATATATCGCCGCCGCGAATCCGCCGCATATCGGGGCCGCCGCCGTCGAGCCGGGCCAGGTCGAGGGGGGCTTGGGCGTCGTTGCGCGGCGTGAGCAGGATCCTGCCGTGGGTGATGCGGCCTGTGGGCGGGATGATGCGAAGGATGGCGCGCGCCGTGATGCTCTTGCCGCATCCGCTTTCGCCGACGAGGCCCAGGGTGCGGTTCTTCGGGACGTCGAGGGAAACGCCGTTGACGGCCGAGACGGCGCCTTCCTTGAGAAAGAACTTGACCTCGAGGTCCTCTATTTCAAGCAGATTGTTCACGGTTCTCCCGCGTGTTAATGGCTATACGGGTCGGCGGCGTCACGGAGTCCGTCTCCCAGGAAGTTGAACATGAGTACGGTGACGATCACGAACACAATCGGCGACATCAGCCACGGATAGAGCGCGAGTGCGTTGATGTTCTGCGCGTCCTGGAGCAACACGCCCCAACTGATGGTGGGCGGCCGCAAGCCGAGCCGGAGAAAGCTGAGGGAGGTCTCGGCGAGGATCATGCCGGGGATGGCCAGCGTGACGCTGACGATGAGGTGGCTGGCGAAGCCGGGGACGAGATGGCGCATGATGATGGTGAATTCCTTGACGCCGGCGACGCGTGCGGCCAGGGCGTAATCCTCTTCGCGCAGGGCGAGGATCTTGCCGCGCACAACGCGGGCGAGGCCGGTCCATCCGATGAGGGCGATGATGAGGGTCATGCAGAAGTAGACTCTCACGGGCGACCACGTGGCGGGCATGGCCGCGGATAGAGCAAGCCACAGGGGGATGGTGGGGAACGAGCGGAGGATCTCGATGAAGCGCTGGATGAGGTTATCGATCATGCCGCCGTAATAGCCGGAGATGCCGCCAATGATGATGCCGAGGATGAGGCTGACGGCTACGCCGACGAGGCCGAGGGACAAGGAGATGCGGCTGCCGTAGATGATGCGGCTAAGGAGGTCGCGCCCCAGCCGATCCGCTCCGAGGAGGCGGAGGGGACGGCCGTCGGCCAGTCCGAAAAGGTGGCGGTCCATCGGGATGAGTCTCCAGAGCCGGTAGGGGGCGCCTTTTACGAGGAAGTGAATACTTTGGGGCTTGGACGTATCCTGCGAATAGGTGCGGGCCAGAGTCTCCGGATTGACGTTCTGAATCTGAGGATACACGAAGGGCCGGCGAAGGCGCCCCTCGTGGATGATGTGAATCCGCTGTGGGGGCGCGAAACTACGCGTCGCGTTGCGGATGTTAGGCGCGGCCGGGGCGAAGAACTCGCAGAAGATCGCGATGAAGTAGAGCAATCCGACGACGACCATGGACACGACGGCCAGCCGGTGATCGAGGAATCGCCACCACATCAAACGCCACTGCGACGCTAGGTAGCGCGATTCCTCGGGGACTTGTCCCGTGTTGTCCGCGCCGTTCATGTCTGCTGCCTCTCAAATCGGATGCGGGGATCCACCCAGGCGAGGAGGATGTCGGAGATCAGCGTGCCGATGACGGTGAGCACACTGAGCATCATGACAAACGTGCCCGCGAGGTACATGTCCTGATCCATGAGGGCGTTGAGCATGAGCGGGCCGGTGGTCGGCAGGCTGAGTACCATGGCGACGATCACCGAGCCGGAGACGAGCTGCGGAAGCATCCATCCCAGCGTGCTCACCATGGGATTGATGGCGATGCGTACGGGATATTTGACGAGGAGCCGCCACTCCGCGAGGCCTTTGGCGCGGGCGGTGACGACGTAGGGCATCTCAAGTTGATCGAGGAGATTGGCGCGTACCTGGCGGATGAGGCCGGCCGTGCCGCCGATGCCCAGGACGAGAACCGGCACCCACAGGTGCTTGAGCAGATCCAGCGCCTTTGCGAAGGACCACGGCGCGTCCATGTACATTTCCGAGAACAGCCC
Source organism: Candidatus Hydrogenedentota bacterium (assembly GCA_963674865.2). Classification (GTDB taxonomy): domain Bacteria; phylum Hydrogenedentota; class Hydrogenedentia; order Hydrogenedentales; family SLHB01. The sequence continues at coordinate 655,949 of CAXXYE010000004.1, read as the reverse complement.
CCCCACTCCCGTTCCGAAAACGCGGTAGGAGATGTACATCAGGATGAGTGCGAGGGAGAAGGCGGGCGTTGCCATGCCGATGAAGCCCATGAGGGTGAACAGGTAATCGAAGAAGGAGTACTGATGCGTGGCGGAGTAGATGCCGATGGGGACGGCGACGGCCCAGGTGAAGAGAATCGTGATGAGCGAGATGGCGACGGTGAGGCCGAGGCGCTCCCAGATGAGGTCTTTGACGGGCTTGTTGAGGGAGAAGGACTGGCCAAAGTCCCCGTGCAGGACGCCTCCCATCCACTTGATGTACTGGACGTAGATCGGCTTATCGAGGCTGTATTGCGCGCGGAGACTGGCGATTTCGGCTTGCGTGGCTTGTTCGCCCGTCTGTGCCAGGTTGGCGACGTAGGTTGTCAGGTAATCGCCGGGCGGGAGTTGGATGATGGCGAAGGAAATCACGGAGATGATGAATAGCGTGGGGATCATCATGAGGACGCGGCGAAGGATGTAAGTCATCATAGTCGCGTCATCCTCCCGCCTCGGCGGGCTGGGCCGTGTCCGATTCGTCGATGTAGAACTGCTCGACGCCGATGTATCCCGGCGACATCACCTGATAGCTGTGGATGATGTGGTTGGGCACGTTCTTGAAGCGATTCGAGACAATGGCTAGAAGCTCGGGGATACAAATGCCGACGGTGTAGCATTCCTCGGCCCATTGGCGGAGGATGGCATGGCCGAGTTGGCGTTTGCGCTCTTTGTCGCCCACGCTGGCGCGAAGTTCGAGGTAGGTGTCTATGAGGCGCTGGAATTCCGGAGAGGGCTTTACGCCGCTCTTGCCGCCGCTTGACTGGTAGCGGCCGTAGAGCGGGGCGAAATAGCTGCTGCTTTGCCACGGCACGTACCAGAGCGGGTCGGCGGCCCAATGGAGGCCGGAGGCGGCGTAGGCCCAGAAATCGCTGTTGCCGTTGCAGACTTGCATGACGCTGAGCGACGCGGCGTCGAACTTCACGACGAAGTCGAGTCCCACCTCGCGCCAGTAGTCGGCCACCAATTGCCATTGATCGGCGCCCGTGCCGGTTTCCGAAGGGTAGACGTTCATGATCTGGCGGAAGGGCTTGCCGTTGGGAAGGCGGCGCAGGCCGTTCCTTCCGCGGGCCATGCCGAGCTCGTCAAGGAGTTGATTGGCCAGAGCGGGGTCGTAGTCGATGTATTTCTCGTCGAATTCCGGCAGGTAGTACGGATCGTGGGGCGTGCCGACGCCCCGGGACGGCTGGGCCAAGCCTGAATAGATGAGGTCGATGAGTTCATCGCGATTGACGGCTGCGGAGAGGGCGATGCGGAAGCGTTTGTCTTGGAGCAGGGGCCTCAGTTCGGGGTCCCGGCTGTATTGGTTGATGTAGACCACGACAATCACGGCGCCCGGGTCCCGCAGCACGCGATAACCGCCTTGCTTCCTATTCTCCATGAAGAGGGTGTAGTTGGCGGAATCGATGCGGCGGGCCTGGAAGTCTACCTCGCCCGCCATGGCCTTGAAATTGAGAATCTCCTTGCTCTGAACATCCGTGAAGACGACGCGGTCGATGTAGGGGAGCTGATTGCCGGCGGGGTCGACTTTCCAGTAATAGGGATTGCGCTCCGCGATGGTGCGGCTGGCCGGCGGGGGCACCGTGAGCTTCCAGGGAGTCATAACGGGCAGCTCGGGATTCTCGTTGGGGAGGGTCCTCTGGGAGAAGACGCGCTGCCATAAGTCGACCCCGGCCTCCTTGGCGCGCCTGACAAGCGTCTCCTCATCCGTGTAGCGGGGATGGAACTGTTTGAGGTAGTGCTTCGGGCTGTAAACGAAGTTCCCGCGAAAGGCCAGGTATTCGAGAAACACGCCGTAAGGCTGCGTGAACTGGAACACGACGGTGTAGGGATCGGGCGCCATGACGTCGCACGGCGTGCCGCCGATGGCCAGCCATGACGGAAACACCGGCGTGAGCGTCTTGTTGAGGTGAATGTCTTCGTGGCGGAATAGGAAGTCCTCCGAGGTGAAGGGATGGCCGTCGGACCACCGGAGACCCTTGCGAAGATGGAACACGTAGGTCTTGCCCTCGTCGTGAATCTCCCAGCTTTCGGCCAAACCTGGGACGACGCGCCGGCCGGTGCGATCCCAGCGCACGAGCGGCTCGTAAGCCATGCGGCTGCTCAACTGCATATCGAGGGCGCCCATGGCGAGCTTTCGCCACGTGCCTCCGTAGATGCCGATCTGGTTGACGGGCTCGACGATGGCCGGGTTTTCGGGCAGGCGCTTCTCGACGGGAGGTAGCTTGCCTTCGGCGACAAGGTCGGTGAGTTGCGGCGCTTCCTGGTAGGCCGCGGCGGCGTGAGTGAACGCGAGCGCGGCGGCAAGCAGCGCCGCATACACGAGAACTCGTGCATCACGGGCTTTGCGGCTTCGGACTCGTCGGGCGCGCATCGTGTTCACTCAGGCTTGGCGTAACGCATGAGCAAGGCAAGCTCGCTGGGATTGGGCGTGGACCTGTAATTCAGGTAGAACGCGAGAATCGGCTCGCGGATCTCAGGGCAGACCTCCGCAATAGCCAGCCATCGGGCGGGATTGCCCACGTAGGAAGGCGGCAGTTCGGTGGTGCCGGTGATACGACTCACCAGAATGCCGTCACCGAGGCGGGCGAATCCATTCGTCACCGTCTTGCCGATACGCTCAAGGTCGCCCTTGTCGAAGATCTTGCCGTCGGCCGCGAGCGTGAAGGGAAACACCATGGTCAGGCCGGCATGCGATGTATCCTCGCCTTCGACGGCGGTGCGCGGCAGACGCTTCTTGACGGGCTCCCCGGGAAGCCAGTAGGGCCAGTAATAGGCGCCGTCCTTGCCGCGCGTGAGGCGGTTCTTGATGTAGCGTCCCAAGGCTAGGGCGCGATCGCGGTGAACTTTGTCGCCGGAGGCCTTCCAAGAGAGCCAGAGCGCCCAGCCCATCGCCGCCAAGCGGTTCCCGGGAAGGGGCCTGTTCTCGCAGACCTCCTCCTGATCCAGGCCGATGTAGTGGCCCTCGCGCTTTCCGGGGCCGTATCGCCATTGCGTGTGATGGGTGGCGAGGGCGTCGGTGGCTCCTTCGAGGATAGTGTCGAACTCCTTGCCCAGTGACTGAAGGAAGGCGGGTTCGGTTTTCGCGAGGACGAGAAAATCGAACATTGGCGCGGTGATGATGCCGGTGTGGACGGCGAAGAGGGCCCTGCCGCGCTTGGCGTACTTATCGCATCCCCACGCGGGTACGGTGGCGCCCGTCCAGAGCCTCAGGCCGCGTTTGTCATCGGTAGCGGCGAGGGTGGCGCGAATGCAGCGGAGATTGGCTTCGAGGTATTTCGTATCGCCGGTGACGCGGTACATATCGTTGAGGGATTCAAGGCGCCGCGAGAAGGCCCAGGCCAGTGCGCCTTGATCGTTGTTGACGTCGGCCAGAGCGGCCTCCAGGTTCTTGCCCATGTAGAGCGCGTCGTATCGGCGCACGGAGGCGTAGGTATCCAGGAGCGGAGGTACTTCCACCGGCTTGAAGTGTTTGCGGAAGAGGGCGATGTACTCCTCGTCGGTGACGGCCTTCGTATCGGCTCCCGCGGCCAAGGAAAGGGCTAAGGCCAGGCACATCACGATGCACGACAGGATCCAAAGACGCATGCGCAATACCTCCTTGCGGGTGGTTACGGGGCCGACTCGTTCATGATGGCCGGCAACTCGTCTTGCGCCAGGGCGTGGGCATAGATGCGCACGTCCTTCAGGCTTCCGTTGAAATAGTCATGGGCGCCGAATCCCAGAGTCAGGGATTCGGTGTTCGAGATGTCGAATCCGTCTTTTCCTGGAGGCGAAACAGCCACGCGGCGCCCGTTGACGTACAGTTCGAGTGCGCCCGCGCGCCGCACGGCGGCGAGATGCTGCCAGCCCGGGGGGAGTTCGTGATCGTGGGTGACGGCCTGGCCGGCCTGGAGTGCGTAGACGCGGCCGGCGGGGAGCGTTCCGCAGAAGAGCTTGCCGTCGTACACGGCCATCGACCACGCGCGCCGGTACCGCACGCCTTCCGTAGTGTCGAGTTGGCCGGTGGAGATCCAAGCGCCGTCGTTCTCGTAGCGGTAGACCTCCGCGAGAGGCAGTGTGCCGCCGTAGAGTTTGCCGTTGTAGACGGCGAGGCCCATGACTTCTTCCTCCTCGCCCAGGCGTCCGCAATCCTGCCAGCGCCCGCCTGCATAGTCGAATACTCTGCCTGATGGCCAGGTGCCCGCGTGGAGCCGGCCTTGGTACATGGCGAAGGAGTAGGTTTGTGTCGTATCAGGCGGCGCGCCGCAGTCGGCCCACGCGCCGGGCCCGTCGAATCGGTAGACGCCGGGACGATGTTGATCCCAGCCCGAGCCGTAGAGGTGGCCGTCGTGAAGGGCGAGCGCTTCGACGCGTCCCCCCGGATGGCCGCAGTGGAACCAGGACGTACCGCCTTCGTATCGAAAGAGGCCGGCGGGGGCGTACATGGACGAGGCATAGAGCCGCCCTTTGTAGACGGCCATTCCGCCGACGGCTTCCGCTTCACCAAGTTGGCCGCAATCGCTCCACGCCGTTCCGCCCTCATATCGGAAGACTCGCCCGCCGGGGACGACGTTCTCTGATTCGGCTATTGAGGAGCCCGCGGCGCGGTAGTGGGATGCGGCCGCGTACAATCGGCCTTCATGCACGGCGAGCGACGTGATCGCGTTGCTGGGGTGAGGGCTGCCGCAGTCCGTCCAGGATGTGTCGCCGTCGTATCGATAGACGTGGCCGGCCTGCTCCCTGCCGGTTTCGAAGGTTCCCACGTAGAGCGCGCCTTGATAGACGCACAAGGCCCACACCATGAGACTATCGCCCGGCCGTCCGCAATCCTCCCAGCCGCGAGGAGCGCGGCCATCATCGATGCCGAAGAAGACATTGCGGAGATTGGGCTGGCCTGAAGTGACGCCGTGGAAGTTCTGAATGCAGAAGTTGAAGCCTTTGCGAGAGGCGGGATCGAACTTGCCGAGGATGTCGCCCAGGTTATCGTCGAGCAGTCCGGCTGTGTGCTCCCAGGCGGCGATGGAGAAGTCTGCGTCGCTGAAGTGAAGGGCAGGCGCATCAGGAACTTCAATCCACGCGGTGCGTCCGTCGAAATGCGCGCCATCCGCGGCAAGTGCGGCGCCGCGATTGCACCCATGATGCCCGTTGCCGGACGAGTCCCGGCAGTCTCCCGTCAGTTTCCAATGAGCGACAGGTTTCGCAGGCATCGGCCCTCTCTCGGCTTGGTTCAGATCTTGGCCAGTGGCCTTCGGAAGGGCCTCATGCTACACAGATGCGCGTGCGCCTGCAAACGTCGCACGGCGTGAATCGCGGAGCGAGGCGTGGCGATCCCACGTGGATGTCGGTGGCGAATACGAATGTCCAAAGCGTCATTGAGCGTCTCCCCTCCCCCACACCGTTTACCTGGTGGGATGAATCAATCCTGAGCTACTAACGATTGAGGATGTGCCAGAGCGGAAAAGGGGGACAGACACGTCTGCGCTCCGCTTCGCTTGTGTCAGTCCCCGTTTTCCGCAAACGAATAAGTCACAAGTCGTGGCCCCTATTCCGAAGGGCTGTCAGCCGGCGGCTCTTCGCCGGCGGATGGTGATGTACCGCACATATCGCGGAGGATGTAGAGGGGGCGATTCTTGACCTGGTTGTACACGCGGGAAAGGTAGAGGCCGATGACGCCCATGGTAGTGAGTTGGACGCCGCCCATGAACAGGACGAGGATGAAGATCGAGGTCCAACCTGAAGCGACCTTGGCGAAGTTGGGATTCGTCATGCGGACAAAGAGCGCCCGAAAGGCCAAGAGCGAGCTGATGAGGGCGATGAACACACCGGCATACGCTGAGACAACCAAGGGATAGCCTGAGCTGGACAGAATGCCATCGATGGCGAAGGACACCATGTCGCGGACGCGGTACTTGGTTGTCCCGCTGGCGCGGACGCGGCGGCGGTATCGGATGCATTTGCGGTCGAAGCCCAGCCAGAACACCATGCCGCGCAGATAGCGGTTGTGCTCGCGCATGCGGCGCAGCTCGGTGAGCGCTTGCCGGCTGAGGAGGTAGAAGTCGCCCACATCGCGCGGGGTGGGATCGCGCGTGATGAGTTTCATGAAGCGGTAGAAGGCGAAGGCGGCGCTCCGCTTGATCCAGCCTTCCCCCTCACGCGCCTCGCGTTGGCCGTAGACTACGTCGTGGCCCGCGCGCCAGGCGTCGAGCATCTCGCCGGCGACGTCGAGCGGATCCTGGAGGTCGGCGTCCATGACGATGACGGCGTCGCCCTCCGCGAGGTCGAGGCCGGCCGTCAAGGCCGTTTGGTGGCCGAAGTTGCGCGAGAGCCGCACGGCGCGGAAACGCGAGTCCTTGGCATGCTGCTCGTGGATGAGTCGCCACGAGCGATCCGTGCTGCCGTCGTCCACGAGAACGGCCTCAAAGGCGAGGCCATCCGAATCCTCGAAGAACGCCGTCAACTCCGCGAAGAGTTCCGGCAGGGCCGTCTCCTCGTTGTACACCGGGATCACAAACGTGACGTTCTTCATGGCGCCCCTACGCGTTTCTGCGTGCCCGTGCTACTCGTCATGCGCCCATCGCGGCCCCCATCATAACCGCAACAGGGCGCGTTGGGCCAACATTTCCCTCGTGCCGTCACTGCAATCTCAGGATGGCCTTCGCCAGTTTTCGGCGTATCTTGAGTATGGTGCGGGGAGCTTGCCGCCATTGGTGCCAGGAGGGGGCCACTTTGCGCACGGCCCTTTCCACTTGCTCTCCTTTGCCGGCCTTGTCGAGTAGGGCGAAGTACTCGTAATCCTCCATGCCGTCTCGGAGCATCTTGAGGCGGATGGTAGGCACGATATCGTCGATGCCGATAGCCGCGCCCGGATAGAACAAGGCGCCTTCGCCGTTCCAGACGAGCCTCAACGCTGGGTCGTTCCAAGGATTGCGCTCCCGCGGGCTCCAGTAGGTCGTTGCCCAGTAGAGGAGGCCGTTGATGTTGTATCTGCGGTTGAGCCATGGCGCCACGCGATAGGCCGTGACGGGGAAATCGATCAGCCAGATGGGCGGGTATTTGCCTTTCAGTTCCGCGGCGTGAGGATGGTATTCGGGGGCGGGTTGAACCAGGGCGGTATAACTCCACACTTGCTCCCCTCGTTGAAGCGCTTCGCCTATCGTCTCCTCGTCGACGAAGCCGAAAAGTGGACACCAGATGTCGACGGCCCCTATCAGCGTCCCCCACTCCGGGTCCTGGGTGTAAGTCTGCTCCACCACTAAGCAGCGCAGGGCAGGCACGGCCGCGTGAACGACGGCGGCTTGAGCGCGCACCTTGTCGTACGCTTCCTTTGAGTTAGGCTCATCGTAGAGGTACACGAAGCTCTCTTCGTTCAGTTCTTTTCTCTCCAGAAAGGCGTACCACGAGCGATAGAAATGTGCGATCTCTTCCGTCTGGTTGTCACGAAAAGGCGCTCGCGGGACTTCGAGATTCTTGATGCGGTACTTGCCCACGAACGCGTCGATGCCGCGCTCGATCTCTTTCGGGAAGAGCACGGCTCCGTCGGGCTCGGGCGGCGGTTGCAGTCGGCGAGGGAGGCGAGGCGTCAAGCGGTGCTCATAGAACAGATCGGCCAAACGACTTTCCATCCGGTTGTACTCATCCGAGCCGGGTGCAAGGCCAAGATGGCGTGCTCCGTGGATCATGCCCCCGAAGTGGTTGGTATGGGTGGGTGCATCGGGAAGCGTGAAGTCCCAGACTTCGAGTTGCACCGGGAGCCGGGCTTCCACGGCGTTCGCGGCCGTAATGCGGAGGCTGCCTGTATAGACGCCCGGACTGGCGTCGGCAGGTACGCGGATGTCCACCCATATCGTCTCGCTGCCGCCCGGGGGGATGGCGCGGATGGGTGCGCCGCCGAACCGCGCGCCGGGCAATTGCTCCCTCGAAGAAATCCAGCGGCTGGCCGGGATGGCGTCGCCTGTAATGGCGTCAGTGAAAGGAACCAGCGCATCTGGGAACATCCCTTTGGGCAAGGCGGCGTGCGGGGACGATTGACGCACGGGAATGCCGACCACGCGGAAAAACGCGAAGTCCTTTCTTGTGATGTGCTCCCCCCCGTCGCTGTTGAGCCCGTCGGTTTCCACCATGACCTCGTGAAGTTGGTTTTCGCGTGCCGTGATGATGAGTTGAAAGGACTCGACTTCGTTCCGGGCGCTTTCGATCTTTGCGGAGGTCTTGCGCGCACGTCCTCGCTCCACGGGGAAGCGCACTGTGGCTGCCTGAGCGTAGACCTCGATGCGCCCGGACTCCGGTGGTGCCGCCTCTGCGCGAGAGCCGAAGAGTGTTACTGAGGTCAAGAATGATGCCAGCAGAATGGCGGTGTGTCTCATTGTGCCCGTGCTCCTTGCGTGCGCCTGCTACACCGCGGAGTATAGGCGATTAGGTTTGCTGGACGCCAAAGAAGAGTACTTCGCGCAACGGCCTGCGAGACGGCTTGAAGAAGCAGGACCCGCCACGTAGCCTATGCTATGGGCCTGACACTGACAAACCGGCATCCGAGTTGCCCAAAGTCCGAGGCGTGTACCTGGGGAGTGGGATGATGAGAAACAGAGTTGCTCTCTTAATCACGGTGGTTTCCTTGGCTGCGGCGCAAGGGCTTTGCGAAACGCCCACGAGCTGGGTCGATTTCTCCTCCTCGCTAATCACGTTGCAGGGCAATGAAGCCGCGATGGCCCGGGCGGCGGCATTGCTGCAGACGGAGATAGAGGAGCGCAGCGGCGTCCGTCTGGCGATCTCGTCGGAGCCGTCCGGCGAAGCGCCTTTGATCACGCTGGAGGTGGGGAAAGGCGGGACGCCGGAGGGCTACTCGATACGCGTGGAACGCTCTCCTCGGCTTGTACTCCGCGTTATTGGGAACGACCTTCGGGGCGTTGTGTTCGGGGCCGGGCGGCTTGTCCGGTTGCTGTATCTCGATCGTGGCGTCGTGCTGGCCGATCCGGAGATGGACGTCACCGCGGCGCCTGTGACGCCTTTGCGCGGCCACCAGGTGGCCTACCGCAGCCTGGTTAACACCTTCGACGCGTGGGATTTCGATGCGTGGCACGAATACATCCGCGATCAGATCATCCTGGGATGCAATGCGATTGAGCTGCGTTCCGGCAATGATATCTACGATGAACTCGACAGCCCGCACATGCTGTCTACCAAGACCGAGATGAACCGCAGGCTATCCGAACTGATCGGTGAATACGGCCTCGAGTTCTGGCTCTACGTCGAGTTGCCGGAAGATGTGTCTGATCCCGCCACGGAGGAGGAGGTCCTCAGAAAACACCGGGCCATCTTTCGGAATACGCCGCACCTGGCCGGGGTGTTTGTGCCGGGTGGGGATCCGGGAGACACGCCGCCGGAGGTGCTCATGCCTTTCCTCGAGAAGATGGCGGGCGTGCTGCATGAGGAGCATCCGAAGGCGCTGCTCCAGGTGTCGAACCAAGGCTTCACGCCGGAGCAGAACGACTTTTTCTTCGCATACATGGAAGAGCACGACGTGTCCTGGCTGGGCGGCGTCGTGTTTGCGCCGTGGGCGAAATGCGATTTCGCCGAAGAGCGGCGGAGAACGCCGGAGTCGATTCCTGTGCGCCGGTATCCCGACATCACGCATACGCTCCGCTGCCAGTATCCCGTCTCCGAATGGAATATCGCGTTCGGCATTCTTCAAGGACGCGAGCCGATCTGCCCGAGGTTCCATGACTTTGCCCATATCTACAAGCTCTTTGAAGGACTTGCCGACGGCGGTTTCCTCACCTATTCCGAGGGCGTCAACGACGACGCAAACAAGGCGGTGTTCAGTCTTCTCGGTTGGGATGACACCTTGAGCGCCGAGGCTATGGCGCGGGAATACGCCTCGGCGTTCATCGGCGACCGCTTCGCCGAAACCGGCCAGAAGGCCCTCCTGATGCTCGAAGACTCCTGGAAGGGCGACCCGGCCGCAAACCAAGCTATTCCCGAGGCCCGCGCGCTCTGGACGTCGCTGCTTGAGGAGCCTGACCTCCAAGATAATTGGCGGGTGCAGCTCTACTGCTTCCGAGCGCTTTTTGATGACTGGGTGCGTCAGAAGGTCATCGCGGAGCGCGGACACGAGGTCGAAGCCCTCGCGGCGCTTGCGGCTGCGCGTGAAACGGATTGGCAGACGGCCGTCGAGCGGGCGCGCGCTGCCCTTGCCCGAGCCGACGGGCCGGTCGACCCGGAACTCAGAAAGGCTATCGAGGACCTCGCCCTGAGGCTCTTCAACCGCATCGGCTTCCAACCTGCAACGGCCGCGCCTTTCCTGGCGCACAATTCGGAGCGGGGCGCGGTCCTGGATAAGATGGATGAGCCCGTCACCAACCGCTCCTGGATCGAGTCGGAACTCGACGCCCTTGCCTCGCTGCCGTCCGATGGTGCGCGGCTGGCCCGCATCGACGCTATTGTCCACTGGGAAGACGCCGGCGAAGGGGGCTCGTACGACAACCTGGGCTGCGCCGGGCGGCAGCAGCATCTCGTCCATCAGATGCCGTGGGAATCGGATCCTGGGCGTGTGCATTCGCCGCGCGAGGGCGTTGACGGCCGAACGCAGGGCAAACGTCTGTCGTGGATACAGGTTGCCGAGACGCTGTTCGGTACGCCGCTCCTCATGCGGTACGACGGGCTGGACAAAGATGCCCAGTATGTCTTACGCGTCACCTATGCGGGGCGCTACCGGCCGACGATGACGCTTACGGCCGACGGAATGCGTGAGATCCACGGCGCGCTCGCAATGCCGCAACCGATTGCCCCGCTGAACTTTCTCGTTCCGAAGGAGGCCACGGCCGACGGCCGGCTCCAACTCCGGTGGAATCTGGTGGAGAAGCGGGGATGCCAAGTCGGGGAAGTGTGGCTCATGCGCATGGACACGATACCGGCCCACCTCAAAGAGGCGGGCGTGCAGCGAGAACCGGCTAGCCGCTAGCGTCTCCGGAATGGCCCGTCGTCTTGGGGGAGAACGGCGGCGGGGCGGGTGAAAGGAAAAGGGCCTACGCTATTGCGTAAGCCCTTTATTTTCAATGGTGGGCCGCGAGGGGATCGAACCCCCGACCTTGTGATTAAGAGTCACCTGCTCTACCAACTGAGCTAGCGGCCCGCAGGAAAAACAAAATGGAGCGGGAGACGGGATTTGAACCCGCGACGTCAACCTTGGCAAGGTTGCACTCTACCACTGAGTTACTCCCGCTCAGTACGAGCGGAATGTTAGCATACCGCTTAGGGCGTGTCAAGAAAGCGATGAGAACCGGGGGTAGGGTTGCCCATTGTGCCGTGCGTTCGTCGGCGATTGTGGGTAAGAGTAGCTAACAGGACGTGGAAATAACGCTTGGGGTGTGTCTGTGGGGCCGTTGAAAAAGTCGAGAGTCGCCAGATGCAGGCCGCGAAAGGACCTGGGACAGCCCCGTCTGCGTCCGCCTGCGGCGGACTCCGTTTGGGACAGTCCCGGTGTTTCGCTCGACCTCTGGGGCGAATGCGACTTTTTCAACAGCTCCTCTGTGGCGGTTTATTCGTGGCCTTCCAGGACGCGTTTGGCCATGATTGGCGGACAGGCGCTGCAACCTTTCTTTGAGCACGTGACGCTTCCCGGGATTGTGTGCGGCAGGGAATCATCGTTCACGACGGCTTCCAGGGGCTTATCAGAAATGTGGCCCAGGTTGAAGCGGTTGTCTCCGAGCACGAGGCCGCAGGTGTACATGACGCCTTCGGCGCCGACGCAAATGACGCTTTGCGGGAGATCACAGGGGGGGCATTGCTCTTGGGGGTCTACGTCGGCCGGACACACGCGAATGCCCAAGTCCTCGACGAATTGGACAGTTTTCTCGTGGTCGCTGTCGACGAGCAAGCACGTCTTGCTCTTGTCCAGGGAGGTAAGTTCCTTAACGTCGGCCTCGGAGGGGGTCCCGTCGAAGATGTAGATGCCGACGTGCATGGCGTAGGCTTCCTGAGCCCAGCGGCATAGCTTCCAGACCTCAGGGTGGGCGCCTAACGGCCCTTCAACGCAAAGTACGAGGCAATGTGCGCCGAGGGAGGCGGCTTCATCAACGACCCCGAGCCACTCCTCGCTGGATAGGTGATGATGCGGCCCGTCGCCAGCTCGCCTAAGGCCCTTATCGGAGACGTAAATCCAAAGGTACTTGAGGCACAAGGGGCAAGCCGGATTGTCGGCATCATGGGCGTGCGCACAGTCTTTGATGTGCCTGGAAACGGCTTTAGGAAGTTCAAAGAACTCGCCCACTTGGGAAGTTCCCTGCGATTCGCTCTCACAATCCATGAGCTGATTCACCCCATCCATGCGTTGTGCCTACGAAGCGTCTTCCGGCCCGCGCTACTTTTGTTGAGTTTCCGCGCAGGCAGAACAGCACTATCCTTATTCCATTGTCGCCGCAGGCATAAAAACACCGCAGCGCAATAAAATATTCCTACACAAACTCGTGACTATTAACGCTTGGCGGCGCCATTTCATTTCATGTGCGATAGCAGAAAAGCAAAAAATACACCACCTCCCTGCGGCGGTCAGCGGCGTCGCAATCTGGTTCCGTCCCATACACGAACAAAAAAGGCAGGATATTGTCTGAGTAGAGGCCCTCATTGTCAAGAAACCTGCGGGAAATTCGCGGAAACTCAGGCCGGGCAGGGCCTTAACTGGATCTACTGCCGGCATTCTCCGGCTTCCTCGGGCTTGACCGATTGCGGTGTTTCCGACTAGTCTAGAGTTCACGACCCCTTGGCTCGTGACGCAGTTACTGTACGCAGATGTCCTCACCTCCCACTGGATTGGCGCAATGACGGCACTTGGGCGCAGAGACAGATGGCCGGCGGAGCGGTTGTTTTCCCCGTATCCGGTGGCTCTTTGTCTGGCTCTGGGACTCCTACTCTTCTTCCGGCTCTCGTTGGCCTTGGCTGCCGGTTCCTCTCTTACAAGCGGGTGCGAGGTCGATTATCCTCCTTTCTGCATTGTAGATGAGGAGGGGCAGGCCGGGGGTTTTTCCGTGGAGCTGCTGCGGGCGGCAATGGCCCGTATGGATCGCGAAGTCTCTTTTCGCACCGGGCAATGGGCTGAGGTGCGCGGCTGGCTCGAGCGAGGTGAGATTGAGGTCTTGCCGCTTGTCGGCCGAACGCCGGAGCGCGAGGCGCTTTTCGACTTCACTTTTCCCTATATGTCGCTTCACGGGGCCATCGTGGTGCGTAAGGATGTTACAGACATCCGCACGATGAGTGATCTACGGGGCCGGCAGGTTGCCGTCATGAAGGGCGACAATGCCGAGGAGTTCCTGCGTCGGGAGGACCGCGGGCTGGCGATCCACGCCACCGGCACTTTTGAGGAAGCGTTCCGCCAACTAAGCGGAGGGCGCTACGATGCGGTGGTCTCGCAGCGGCTCGTGGCCTTGCGGCTCATCCACGAAACCGGCCTGACGAACCTTAGAGTCATTGAGAGGCCTGTTGAAGGTTTTCGTCAGGACTTCTGCTTTGCCGTCAGGGAGGGCGATCGAGACACGTTGGCTCTCCTCAACGAGGGCCTCGCCATCGTCATGGCCGACGGGACATATCGACATCTCCATGCCAAGTGGTTCGCCGCCTACGAACTGCCCTCGGACAGGCCTATCCTCGTCGGCGGCGATCACAACTATCCCCCCTTCGAGTTCTTGGACGATGAGGGACATCCTACGGGCTATAACGTGGACTTGATGCGCGCCGTTGCCGCCGCCGCCGGCCTCGATATACGCATCCATCTCGGCCCCTGGGCCGAGATGCGGGAAGCTCTCGAACGCGGCGATATCGATGCCTTGCTGGGCGCATACTACTCGCCTGAACGCGACCTTGTCCTTGACTTCTCGCAAGCCCACATCGTGAACCATCGCGTGAGCGTGGTGCGCAAGGGCGAAGGACCTCCCCCGTCTTCGGCCACCGAGCTACAGGGAAAACGCATCGTCGTTCAGGACGGCGACATCATGCACGATTATGCTCGTGAGCATGGCCTGACGGGCGGACTTGCCACGGTGGATGCTCCGGAAGACGCTCTCCGTGCGCTTGCGGAAGGGCAGTACGATTGCGCATTGATGGCGCGGATGACGGCGTTCTACTTGATTGAGCGCGAAGGTTGGGACAACTTGGTTGTTGGGCGTACTCCGCTGATGTCGCCGGAGTACTGCTTTGCCGTTTCGCACGGGAATCGCGCCCTGTTATCGGAACTCGAAGAAGGTCTGAATGCCGTTGCGCTCACCGAGGAACGCCGCCGTATCCAAGAGAAATGGCTTGGCGCATACGGCGAGGAGGCATTCAGGCTACGCAAAGCGCTCACCTACATGGCCCTGGTTGCCGGGCCGCTAGCGGCCATCGCGCTGTTGACGCTTCTATGGTCGTGGAGCCTGCGCAAGCAGGTCGCGGCGCGCACGTCGGATCTGGCTGCGCTATCGGGCCGCCATCAGGCCATGCTGGAAGAGATCCCGGATATCGTGATGGAGACCGACGCGAACAAGGTGTACGTCTGGGCCAATCCAGCCGGTTACGCGTTCTTCGGCGACGACGTGATCGGGCGCGAAGCGGCCGAGTATTTCGTCGGCGAGCAGGAAACCTACCGTGTAGTGGAGCCTGTTTTCGACGGCCAAGAGAACACCATCTATGTCGAGAGTCTGCAGCGGCGCAAGGACGGGCAAGAGCGGCTCCTGGCTTGGTGGTGCCGTGGCCTGAAGGACGAAGCGGGCAATACTGTCGGTGCGCTGTCCACGGCCAGGGACATTACGCAGGAGCGAAGACATGAAGTGGCCCTTCGCGAGAGTCGGGCAATGCTGGCCCGCACCGAAAGCATCTCGCATATCGGTAGTTGGGAGTGGGATCCCAGCACCGACACGGTGACCTGGTCGGAGGAACTGTTCCGCATCTTCGGGCGCGAGCCGGGCAAGGGCGCTCCCTCGTACGCCGAACATTCCCAGTTGTATCCGCTTGAAGACATGGAGCGGCTTCGCGCGGCCGTTGACGCCGCTCTAAAGGACGGCACGCCATACGAACTCGAACTGCGCGCTATCCGTGCTGATGGCACGACAAGAATTTGCGTGGCGCGGGGTTTTCCAGAGAAGGCCGATGATGGCCGCGTCGTCCGGCTCTTCGGGTCCGTTCAGGACGTTACCGCGCAGAAGCAAGCAGAGGCGGAACTGCGGCTGCATGGACTTGTATTGGAGCAGACAAGGGACTGCGTGGTGGTGACGGATCTCAACGGCGTCATCACGTATGTGAACGAAGCCGAGGTGAAGGTCCTGGGCTATTCGCGCGACGAACTCATTGGAAGGTCCGTGAAAGCCTTTGGCGATGATCCGGCGCGGGGGGCCACACAAGAGGCGATCATCGAAGAGACACTTCGCGACGGAGAGTGGCGCGGCGAAGTTATCAATCGAACCGCCGATGGCCGTGAACTCATCATGGACTGTCACACACAGATCGTTCGAGACGAGAACGGGAATGCGGTCGCCCTATGCGGAGTTTCCGCCGACATTACCGAGCGCAAGAAGGCCGAACAGGAGTTGCTTAAAGCGCACGAACTCCTGAACGAAACCGGCGATATGGCGCGCGTTGGCGGCTGGGAGATCGACCTCAACGACAACACCGTGATCTGGACGGATACGACCAGGGCCATCCATGAAGTCCCGGCCGACTATGTACCATCCCTTGAAGAGGCCATAGACTTTTTTCCTGACGCGCGGGAGGAGTTGGCTGAGGCCATCCGGCGGGCGAAAGAAGAGGGGATCCCTTACGATATGGAGATCCCCTTCGTCACGGCGAAGGGACGCAAGCTGTGGGCGCATACCATCGGCAAACCTGAGTTCCGCAACGGGAAGAGTGTACGCCTCCACGGCATTTTTCAGGACATTACAGCCAGGAAGAAGGCTCAGGATGACCTTCAGGAAGCCAACCTACGTTACCGCGCGACGGCGCGCGGCGGAAACATTGGACTTTGGGACTGGGATCTTGCTGCCAATAAGGTGCACTTCTCTACCGAATGGAAAGCGCAGATCGGCTATGGCGAGGACGAGATCACAGATGACTTTGAGGAATGGCGGAGCCGCGTCCATCCTGACGACCTTTCCGCCGCCTTAGGGGCAGTGAACAAGGCGATCGACGAGTGTCGTAACGACTTCGAGGTCGAATTTCGGTTTCGCCACAAAGACGGCTCCTGGCGATGGATTGCGTCGCGAGGCTCAGTGCTCACTGACGATATGGGCCAAGCTGTTCGGTTTGTGGGGTCGCATGTGGATGTGACGGAGCGCAAACAGGCGGAGGAGATGCTTCGCAGAGAACGAGATCTGTCGAATCGGATCATCGAGGACAGTCCCTTGGGCGTCACCATCCTGGATGCGGAGGGCACGATTGTCCTTGCGAATCGTCAGGCGGAGGAGATTCTGGGCCTGACGGAGAGCGATATGACGGGCCGAAAATACAACGCACCGGAATGGCGAATCGCCGACACGGATGGCAGGCCTTTTCCCGATGATCGACTGCCGTTCCGCCTCGTTATGGCGACTGGGCGGCCGGTGCATGATGTGGAGCACTCCATCACGTGGCCGGACGGTAAATCCAGAATCCTCAGCATCAGCGCCTCGCCGCTGTTCGATGCACGAGGGCAGGTCGAGCGCGTAGTGTGCGTCATTGACGATACTACCGAACGTCGTTCATTGGATGCGCAACTGCGCCGGGCGCAGCGCATGGAGGCGGTGGGCCAGCTCGCGGGCGGCGTGGCCCACGATTTCAACAATATCCTCCAAGCGATGCTATCCAGGATATCGTTTTTGCTTGAGGAGCATCCTGAAGGAGATGATTCCCACGAGGACCTCATGGGAATCCAGCGAGGCGCCAAACGGGCGGCCGATCTGGTTCGTCAGTTGTTGGCCTTCAGTCGAAGGCAGGTTCTTGATCTGAAGGTTGTGGACCTGAATGAGGTTACGGAAGACCTTCTGAAGATGCTGCGGCGTGTGATAGGTGAAGATATAGGCCTGAAGTTCATCCCGGGGCCCGGTCTAGGGGCTGTTGACGCCGACAGGGGGCAGATTGAGCAGGTTCTTACGAACCTCTGTGTCAACGCGAGGGACGCGATGCCGGAAGGCGGCACGATCACCATCGAGACGGAAAACGTGGTCATCGACAGCGAGTATTGTGAAACTCACCCGTGGGCAAAGATGGGGCGCTACGCTTCGCTGGTGGTCGCCGATTCGGGCATGGGTATGGATGAGGAGACGCAGAAGCGCGTTTTCGACCCCTTTTTCACCACGAAGCCTGTCGACAAAGGAACCGGCCTTGGATTGGCAACCGTCTATGGGATTATTGCCCAGCACGAGGGCATGATTCAGGTGTACAGCGAACTCGGGCAGGGCAGTGTTTTCAAAATCTACCTTCCCATAACCGAAAGACGCGCCGTCGAAGTCAAGCAGGAGGCCGTTTCCGAAGTGGTGGGCGGCACTGAGACTGTCCTTCTTGCCGAGGACGATCGGATGGTGCGAGAGGTGACGGCCCGCGTCCTACGGCGCGGCGGTTATACGGTCATGCTCGCGTCCAACGGACGAGAGGCCGTCGAGATGTTCGACGAGCATGCCGACGAAATAGACCTCGCGATTCTCGACGTTGTGATGCCTGAGATGGGCGGCCGACAGGTGTATGAACACATCAAGGCATTGCGCCCGGGGATGAAAGTGCTCTTTAGCAGCGGCTACAGCGAGGACGCCATCCACACGCGATTTGTATTGGATGAAGGCGTGCAGTTGATCCAGAAGCCTTATGCCCCAGGGGTGCTCCTTTCGCGCGTCAGAACGGTATTGGACGCGCAATAGGCAACTGGAAGCTATCCCAAGACCGCCTTCAACCGGCCCCGGCACTCATAGAGAATCGGGAGCGCCGGGCCATGCCTAGCGGGTCCTTCTACAGCGGACGAGAACGAAGCCGCTTCTGGCTTGGGCTGACCTCCGCTGAGGAATTGTCTGAGATTGAGAGCAGTGGGCCTTCAAGCCCTCTGCGTTAAGAGGCAGCAGTGAAAATCTACGTCATGACGGATCTGGAGGGCGTTGCCGGGGTCATTGACTCCGAGGACTGGTGCCGTGTGGATTCCCGGAACTATGCCAAGGCATGCCGCCTACTTACGCTCGAGGTAAATGCCGCTGTGGCGGGCCTTTACGCGGGCGGCGCAACCTATGTCCGTGTTGCTGACGGCCATGGCTGCGGCGGGATCGATGTGGAGTTGTTGGATCCCCGCGTGGAGTACGCGCGCGGTTTCCCATCCGTTTGGCCGTTTGGCCTGGATGATACCTACGATGGAATCGCGTGGGTGGGCCAGCATCCGAAGGCATCGACGGAGTTCGGGCATCTCTGCCACACGCAGGGATTCAGGTACATCGACTTGGCCGTCAATGGCGTCTCGATAGGCGAGTTCGGCCAGTTGGCCATGTGCGCCTCGGAGTTGGGCGTGCCAGCCTTCTTCGCGTGCGGCGATCTGGCTTTCACGGAAGAGGCCCAGGCGCTTGTACCGGGGATTACGGCGTGTGCGGTCAAGCGAGGTGTGACGTCGGGAACAGGTGATGAGTGTACGACGGAGGAGTACTGCCGGCGCAATGTGGGGGCCGTCCATGTTCCCCCGGTGCGCGCGCGGGAGATGATCCGCGAGGCAGCGGAGCGGGCGATGGGCAACTTGGGCCAGGCCCCTCCCCCACTCATCCCTCTGAATGCGCCGTTTGAGCGCGTGGCGCTATTCCGCCCCGAGGAGCACGGGCAACCGAAGACGGTTTCGAGGGAAACCCATCCGTCTTCAGTTATCGCTTTGATGGGGGCGCCGTTTGAGCCTACGCCCTTGTGCGAAAAGGGATTAGAGGCATAGCGCTCAGAGGCCTTTCTTGAAGCGCTCGATGACGGCTCGCCATTTGTCCGTGTCGGCCGGCTCATAGGCCTTGGGCGCCGTGGAGCGGGCGATGAGGCGCCGGGCTTCGGCGTGGTCGGCCAGCCTTCCAGTGGCCATGGCCTGGGCAATGAGGTTGCCGATAGCCGTAGCTTCAATGGGGCCGGCCACGACGGGGCGGCCCGTAGCGTTGCTCGCGAACTGGCAGAGCAGCTCGTTCTGAATGCCTCCCCCAGCCATGTGGATACGCTCGACCCGTTTGCCCGTGACGTCCTCGAGGTTTTCGAGGCAGACGGCATAGCGGATGGCAAGTCCCTCGAGGACGGCCCGTACCGTTGCACCGATACTCTCGGGTGGGTGCTGGCCCGTGGCGGAGCAGTGGGCGGCGATGGCTTCGAGCATATCCTCCGGATTGAGGAAGGAGGGGTCGTCCACGTCGATGATGACCTGGAAGGGCGCCTCGGAATGCGCCATATCGGTCAGTGTTGCGTAACTATGCTCCTCGCCGCGGCGCGTCCAGGCAGCCCGGCACTGCTGAAGCACCCATAGGCCCATGATGTTCTTGAGAAAGCGGATCGTGTTGCCGATGCCGCCTTCGTTGGTGAAGTTGTATTCGAGGGCCTTATCCGAAGTGATGGGTTCAGAAAGTTCCGCGCCCATGAGCGACCACGTACCGCAGGAGATGTAGGCCCAATCGCCGCCTTCGGCGGGAATGGCGGCCACTGCGGAGCCGGTGTCGTGGCAGCACGGGGCGATGACTTCCGTTGTGTGGAGCCCGACATCGCGCGCGATATCCGGATCGAGCGGCCCGACAACGGTGCAGGGCGGAATGATCTCGGGCATGATGTCGAGAGGCAGCGAGAAGGCTTCGAGTAGAGGCCGGCACCACTGGCGCTGATGCACGTCGAGCATTTGGGTGGTGCTGGCGATGGTGTACTCGGAGGCGCGGAATCCCGTGAAGAAGTAATTGAACAGGTCGGGCATGAGCAGAAGGGTGCCGGCCTCGCGGAGGAGTTCGGGCGTTTCCTTGAGCATGGCCCAGCACTGGAAAAGCGAATTGAGGGGCATGAACTGAATGCCCGTCTGTGCATAGATGGATTGCCGCGGCACCACGTGGAACGCCTCATCCAAGATGCCGTCGGTGCGGTGGTCTCGGTAGTGGACAGGATTGGCGAGGAGCTGCCCGCTCGCGCCCAGCACGCCGAAGTCCACCCCCCATGTGTCTACGCCGATGCCTGCCAGATCGTGGCCGTATTTGGCGCTATAGCGGCGCAGCGCCTCGAGCATCTCACCGTAGAAGTAGAGAATGTCCCACTGGCGCGTCCCCCGCACCACGATGTTGCGGCTTGGAAATCGGTGGAGTTCTTCAATTTCCAGTCTATCCTGAGTGAAGGCGCCGACGATGGCCCTTGAACTCTCCGCGCCCAGGTCGAAGGCGATGTAGCGAGCCGTTTTCTTGGGGGATTCTTGCATGTCGCTCATAGGGAATGTCATCTCCTCCGCGTCCGTCAGACTACCGCCGCCGCCCCGGTGAGCGGCTTAGGACTGCTAAATGTTCTCTCTAATGTATTCCGCAAATGCCTCTGCCACGTTCGCCTCACCGGCCGATCCGCGGTGAATGAAGAGGCGGTATCTTAGTTCGAGAGGGCTGCCGGATTCGAGCACGTACGGATTGAGATGGGGCCATGAGGCGCCCAGGAATCCGTAGCCTCGTATCAGCCATCCGTCATGGGGAAAGCCGGGATTCTTGGGATGTTGGAAGATCGCGGCGCCGGATACACGCTCCGAACCGACATCTTTCGATGAAACATCCACCCACGGGCTTTCTTCCACGAAGGCGTCCTCATCAAGAACACCGCGGGCCGAGGTGAAGGTGAGGGGCTTTCGGGCGCTATTAGCCCGAAAACAGAATCCGCCGTATCCTTTTGGCTCATCCGCGCCGAGAATGGTGATGGCCTGTCCGCCGACGTTCTCGAATATGAGGCGGAAGTCAATGGCGCGCCCGTCGCCTCTGGCCGGATGGACTGTGAACCACACCTGCTCCCGGACCTGCGCGGCTTTGCCGGCGTCATCGTCGAAGACCCATACGTTTTGCGCGCCGATGGACGCTTGTTTGTCATCCGCCTGTTCTTGGAGCCATTTCTCATGGTGTTGGCGGATGTTGTCCGACAGCCAAACGTTCATGGGACGCTCACCGAGGGAGCTATTCGGCCACGCCCAGAAGACCCCTCGGTGGTGGTAGTGATCTTCAGGAAACGCCTCTGTCAGCCGATCGCCGTCGAGGCCGTAGACGGGATCCGCGAAACACGCGAGCCCCCACTGGGCGCCCAGCTTCTCGCGGGCGGCTTCAGGGCCATTGACGATGACATAGCGATAGACAAGCACCGGCTGGCCGTCATCAAGAATGGTGAGCGCCCGGCCGTCATCTTGCAGCGTGAATGCGGCGGCGGACGATGCGATCGCACAACAGGCCAGATATCTGACTGCGGCTCTCATCATCATGAAGAGTGTCACCTCATTCTCTCACTCGGGAGTGCCTAGGGCCTCAATATGGCCGCGAATCGTGGCGAGTTCGGTTTCGCTTAGCTTGAACTCGGCGGCCTTGGCGTTCTCTACGGCCTGTTCAGGAGTCCGCGCACCTACCAGTGCCGAGGTAATCCCCTCTTGAGAAATGATCCAGTTGATGGTGAGTTGGGCGAGTGTTGCGCCATGATCCTGGGCGATGGGCCGTACCTTCTCAAGCATGTCGAGGACACGCTTGCGATTGGCAGGTTTGAACCAAGGTTTCTGGGCACGGTGATCGCCTTCCGGGAACTCGCGATCCATCGTGACCTTTCCCGTCATGAGTCCTTGGGCGATTGGGCTGTAGGCTAGTATACCGACGTTGTTTTCCACGCAGAAAGGGAGGACGCCATCTTCGATATCGCGTTCGAGCGGATTGTACAGCGGCTGATCGCTGGCGATGGTTGTGTGCTGGAGGCATTCTCTGATCATATCGACGGTGAAGTTGCTCACGCCGATGGCGCGTATCTTGCCTTGGCGCTGCAAATCGGCGAGGGCCTCCATCGTTTCCTGGATGGGCGTCTCGGGATCAGGCCAGTGGCACTGGTAGAGGTCGATCTCGTCAATGTTGAGCCGCTTGAGGCTCTGCTCGACCTCGTAACGAATGGAGTCGGCCTTGAGGTAGCGAATGACTTTAACGGGCGTGCCGTCGGGCTTTTCGGTATGCCAGCCGTCTTTGTCGATGTCCAGGTCCCAGCGGAGGCCGCACTTCGTGGCGATGATGACCTTTTCGCGCCGGCCCGCAATGGCTTGGCCGACAATTCGCTCGCTGTGTCCCATGCCGTAGATGGCGGCCGTGTCGATGCAGGTGATCCCCGCATCGATTGCCTGCTGAATGGCTCGCACTGCCGCTGCGTCGTCGGTGCCCCCCCACATCCATCCGCCAATGGCCCATGCGCCGAACGAGACGACGGGCACTTGGACGTCGCTCGAGCCAAGTTGTCTGAATTCCATGATCAAGAAACTCCTCTCGCGTTGTGACGAACCGGCGCCTTCTTCTGGGACGCTCTGGCATACGGCGTTCCTGGAAAAGGTGTGGTTTTACCGAGAGGCAGTATAGCAAAACGAGGCTCGGCCCGAATAGCATGCAGCGATTGTCGGCGGCCCGGCTATAATTAGGTGCAAGAAGGCGCGGCGTGAGAATGTGCGGGACCTGGAGCCCCTTGGGGGCGAGGTAAGAGAGGTGACGTCGGGGCGGCTTGCGTGCGGGGCAATACAACAAAAAGAGAGAAACGGGTTCGCGGTTTTTTTCCCTGGCTGCAGTTACTCTTGGGGAAGGAGTGACTTGAGGTAGAACTTTGCTCGTAGTGCCGCGAACCCGTTTCTCTGAAGTTGTGCTTTTTCTAGACTAATCCTCCGAGATTGCTCAAAGGTTTCGTGATGTCGCCACACCTTGCCGGGGCGAAGCGTCTCTGGGCGCCTCGTCCGTCGACAGTGCGCCGACTCAGGTATCTCTTCGGTCGGGATGCTACGGAGAAACGGGCTCGCGGTCTTTTTCCTGGCTGCAGTTACTCTTGGGGAAGGAGTGACTTGAGGTAGAGTTTAGCTTGTAGCTCCGAGAGCCCGTTTCTCCGCAGCATCCAACTCAGCATCTTCAAATGTCAGATCGAACTTTGGTTACAAACCGACGGCGATGACGTCGGTGAATTCCATCTCAATATCGCCAACGCGGTAGTCAGGCACCAACCGGATGTGCAGAAGCTTGACGCCGCTAATAGGCCCGTTCGGTACGGCAATCTCGCACATGTTGTCCTCGGCTTCGGCGAAGGTGATCGGATTTACATGCGTTTTGAACAAAGGATCGTTCAACTCATCATATACGTACACATCGTACGCGCACCGCCCTGGGCCGAAGGAGCCCGGCCGCCAGCACAGCCGAATGGCTTTCACGGGCACGGACAAGGTGCCCCACTCCGGCACCACATAAACCATCTGCCCCGAGACCTCGGATGTCTTGCGGCGATCCTGTATAACGCGTTGGAATCGCGTCACCGCCGCCCTGTCGGCGACGATGTGCGAGGTCCATCCCTTGACTTGCTCCACATCGACTTCTCGGGGGATTGAAGGTTCTTCGCCAAGTCGCATGTCGACTTGCTGGCCGGGCTTGAGCTGGCGGAATGCATCATCCGGGGCCGTCTGCACCTGGATGTCGCCCCTCGCCAGCGTCACGGTCGCCACCTGCGGATCGACTTCGACGCTGAAGGCCGTGCCGAAGACAACGATCTCACCCACCGGCGTGCTGGCCTTGAACAGGCGCCCGTCACGCCCGATGTCCATCCAGATTTGGCCCTTCTCAATACTGACCCGACGGTCACTATAGATTCCGATTCGGGAGTTGGCGTTGAGCATGACTTGCGTCGGCCCTGCCAAGGTGAGCATCAACGTGCTGTCTTCGCCGGTTTCGTAGTACTGCCCACGCTGGACAAAAGCCCGCACCTCGGCCGGGGTCCGGTCCGTGCTCTCGTCCTCAATGCAGGTGGCTGAACCGGCCCTGTAGGTGACAACGCCTATGGCGTTAGCGCCCGGAAGCGGGTCCGGCCACTTGTACGCGAGAAAGGTAGTGGCCAGGACGAGGAACATTCCTACCGCGAGGGGAACCAACCGCGCGGCGGTTCGCCAGCGATACAGAGGGTGTTTGGCGCGCCAGTTGAGCCCGTGCATGTCTTCGATGACAACTGGATGGGCCATCTCGGGGAGATTATCGAGCACGGCGTCGGATATGCCGCGATCAAGGCGGTGGTCGGCAAAAGCTTCAAAGAGGGTGGCTGACATCCGCTGATGTTTGCGGAGTGTCTCAACGCAGGCACGACATTCCGACAGATGCTGAGCCAGAATCACACGCTCGGACTGGCTCAGTTCGTCGTCGATGTATGCCTGCAACAGGCGCTCTACTTGGACGCAGGATGCCAATTCGCATCTCCCTCTTCGGCGTTCACTACGCTAAGGTCTGCAAGCACTTCCCGCAACTGACGGGCCGCACGCTGGAGTGTGCCTCTGACTTCGTCTCGCGAAGCCCCGATGAACACTGCGATTTCATCGTAGCTCAACTCCTGCAGGTACCTTAGAACTACAGGCAGTCGATACTGCTCGGGCAGCGAATCGATTGCCTTTTGGACCCGTTCAAACCGTTCCTGACGCTCGAGCCCGTGGTCGGGGCCTTGTCGCGCGTCCTCAATGGAAACGGTCCGTCTGCTCGGCAATGGCGTCTCATGCTTAAGCCGCTTTTCATGGCGTCTAAGCCAATTGGCCGCGGTTCTGCACGTGACTTGTTTCAGCCACCGTCCGAAGCAGTTGGGGTCCTTTAACGTGGGCAAATTGCGGTAGGCGGCGAAGAACGACTCCTGAGCGATGTCCTCGGCGGCGCCGTGGCGCCCGACATAATAGAATGCCGTGGCGTACACTGCCCTCTCGTAACGCGTTACAAGGGCTCCGTATGCGTCGGTATCGCCCTGAAGGCAGCGCGCAACGAGCTGTGCGTCTTCGAACTGCATGCCTTGCTCAAGCCCTTCCCCAAAAAACGCTAAGCCCACGTTACGGACTCATTCAAATGTCTGGCATAAGGTGGCTTACTTGGTGTGCTCGCCCACGATACGTTCCATTGCGGAACGTATCCGCCAAACATTGACCTTATTGCGCTGCTGAGGGGAATTGACGCAGGTCGCTTTCCGCGGGCGCACCGCCGAGGCGGACAATGAGGTCCATGGAGTGCCCGTTCGCAAGGAGCGGGGCGACGATGTCCTGTTGGAGGTCGGGAACGTAATAGTCGAGGAACGCGCCTTGGCCCTCCACGGTGTAGGTGTCCCATGAACCGGGCACCAAGAGGGCCTGGCCTCTTCCAAGGCGCTCGGAACCGCCCGTGCCTCTGCAAACGAGCCCATCGGACTTGCCGAGAAGGATGTGAAAGGAGGCGGATTTGGTTTCCCGCCGAAAGCCCCCCTCCACCTCGATCAGTTCGGTGGCGAAATGGCGGCACGCGGCCAATACGGTGCATTTCGCTCCCTCTCGGCGGTATCCGAGCGCTTCGACGAGGCCCGCGTGGGGCGAGCCGAAGTGGATGGCTTCGAGGGCTTTCTCAATGTGCAATTGCCGCGGCGTGCCGTCGGCCTGGACACGTCCCCAGTCATACAGGCGGTATGTAAGATCGCTGTTCTGCTGGATTTCGGCGAGCAGATTCCCCGCGCCGATGGCGTGGACGGTGCCCGCCGGCACGAACACAGAATCGCCTTCATCGACGGTGAATCGGATCATGAGTTGCTCAAGGGAGCCGTCTTGGACGGCTACCGCGAAGGTTTGTCGCGTGACGCCGGTGTCGAGGCCGCAAATGAGTTCACTGCCCGGCTCGGCCTGGAGCACATGCCACATTTCGGTCTTGCCGACGTCCGGCTCGCCCAGTTGCTTGGCGCAGGCGTCGTCCGGATGGGCCTGCACCGAGAGGACGTCGTTGGCGTCGAGGATCTTCAGCAGGAGGGGAAAACGGCCATGGATGGTCGGTTGGGCCCGCCGGCCAAGGAGCGCGACGGCGTCTTGCTCCATGAGTTGGCGGAGGGTCGTGTCCCTGAGCGGGCCGTTGGCGACCCGGCTGACGAATGTCGGGTGATCCGCGATGAGCCACGCCTCGCCAATTGGCTTCGACGGGGGGATGGGCTTGCCCAGATGGGAGCGCAGTTTCTGCCCCCCCCAGATCCGCTCGAAGTAGCCCTCATCAAAGCGCAACAAAGGCCAAATGTCTGCGCCCATTCCGTTCACCTCGCTACAGACTTCGCCGTCCTTACTGAGGCGGGAGGGGCGAAGTCAGGTAGTTCACCCAAGCGTTCAGGATCTCGTTTCCGAAAAACATCACGATGAGGCCCGCAAGGCACAGGTAGGGGCCGAAAGGCAGGTAGTGCGCTTGCAGAGTAAACTCCTGCTCCTCATCAGGTTCCGGTTCTTCGACCGGCGCATGGCGTTCTCGAAGAAGGCTAAACGCGCCGACGATGCTCCCGATGAGGATGGTTCCGGGCAGTCCGAACTCAAGGAAGCTTCCCACGGGCACGGCCTCGTCTTCTTCCTGGCCGGCCTCTTCCTTCTTAGCCTTCTGGGCGAGCAGCACGGCGACGACCCCCACCACGCTGCCGATGACGGAGGCGATTAGAAGCGTCAGGATCACGCCGGGCCATCCAAAGAAGCCTCCCAAGAGCGCGAGGAGTTTCACATCGCCCATGCCCATGCCCCGTTTCTTGACGAGGGCCCGGGCGAGTTTGTCGAGCAGGAAGAGAAGGCCGCCGAGTTCAATGCCAATGATGGCGTCGAACACAGGCATGGTCGGCCCGAGAACGCGCAGGCCGCTGGCCGGATACCAGGTGGCTACAACGGCGAGGAGCACGGCGATGGGAATGCCGGGAAGTGTGACCTGGTCGGGGATGGTCCAGTCGGTGAGGTCCACGAATGTTACCAGAACCAGCCCCGCCGTGAGGGCCATATACACGGGTGTGGCGAGGACAAAGCCGAAGCGCCAGAAGACGAGCAGGAAAAGCGCGCCTGTGAGCGCCTCGACAAGAGGATACAGCCAGCTGATGGTTGTCCCGCAATTACGGCACTTGGCGCCCAGCACCAGCCAACTGATGAGGGGAATGTTGTCGTACCAAGCGATGAGGTTTCCGCAGGATGGGCAGCGCGAGCGCGGTTTGACCACCGACTCGTGGCGTGGGACGCGGTACACGCACACGTTCAGGAAACTGCCGACTACCGAGCCTACGACAAAGGAGACAACGGAGAAGATGATTACCAAGGGTTCCATAATTAGCACCGGTTTGCGCGCCCGCTTATTCGGGCGACCTCAGGGATCGACCTATCCTACCTCAAATCGGTCGTCACGGGTCAAGGTTTTCCAGGGCGCCTGTCTCAAAATCAAGGCGTCTGTAGAAGCAGTTGCGGGCATTTTCCTCGCAATTATGGGTGTGGCAGATGCCTCCTCGGAGGGGCCGGACGATGTACAGGAGCGAGTTTTGCTCGCAATTGACGCGGATCTCGAGCAGCTCGAACTCCTCTCCCGATGTTTTCCCCTTTTCCCATAGTTCGTTTCTGGATGTGCTCCAGAACACGGCGCGCCGGGTCTCGATAGCGCGCTGGAGGGCGGCTGCGTTGGCGTAGGCTACGAGGATGACCTCGCGTGTGTCGGCGTGCTGCACGGCTACCGGGAGCACATCCGGGCATGCCGCAGCGACTTTGGCCAGCTTGTGAAAATCGAGCGTCAGTTCGGCGCCTTCTTCAAGGCGATTGGGGTCGTTCACGAGCTTCTCCTGGCGCGTTTTGTGGCTTCAACGAGGGGGCGAACAAAGGTGCCTACGGCGGGCGCTGTGTCGGGGCTATCGCCATGTCTGCCGATCCGGCGCACGATGGCGCTGCCGACGATGACGCCGTCCGCATAGCCCCCGACCTCGGCGGCCTGTTCGGGCGTCGAGATGCCGAATCCCACGGCGACGGGCATAGTGGTGTGTTCCTTGATGGCGGCCACCATGCCTTTGACGGATTGCTCGATGTCGTCGCGCACGCCGGTGACGCCGGTTCGGGACACGTAGTAGACGAAGCCGGTTGATGCCTTCGCGATGAGGGCGATCCGCTCGGGCGTGCTCGTGGGGGCGATAAGGAACACGGTGGCTACGCCGTGGGCATCCAGATGCCGCTTGTAATCCCCCGCCTCCTCGGGCGGCAGGTCAACGCAGAGCACGCCATCTATGCCCGCTTTGGCGGCGTCGGCCGCGAACTTCTCGATGCCGTACGCGAGCACCGGATTGAAATACGTGAACAACACCAAGGGGATCTCGGTGGACTGGCGGAGCGTGCCGACGAGTTCGAGGATCCCCTCGAGGGTGACGCCGTGGGCCAAGGCGCGCTGCGCGGCCTCCTGGTTGGCGACGCCGTCCGCAACCGGGTCCGAGAAGGGCACGCCGAATTCGATGATATCGACGCCCGCTTTCTCCATCTCGAGCACCACCGCGCCCGTCACATCGAGGGTCGGGTCGCCCGCGGTGATATAGGCGATGAAGGCCGTCTCGTTCCGCTTGGCCAATTCGTTGAATGTTGCGTCTATCCGATTCACGAGAAGTCCTCTTCAGGCAGGATGAACTTCGCGGCTTGTTGCACGTCTTTGTCGCCGCGTCCTGACATGTTGACGATGACCACTTTGTCCGGTGGCATTTTGGGAACGATCTTGCAGGCATGCGCTACGGCATGGGCGCTTTCGAGGGCCGGGATGATGCCTTCGAGCTTGCTTGCGAGCTGGAAGGCGTCCAGGGCCTCCTGGTCCGTGGCGTAGGTGTATTCGACGCGACCGCTACTCCGCAGATAGGCGTGCTCCGGCCCCACGCTGGCGTAATCCAATCCCGCGGAGACGCTGTGGGTGCCGAGGATCTGCCCATGAGGATCCTGGAGCACGTAGCTCATGGCGCCGTGCAGCATGCCGAAGACTCCGCCTGCGAACCGGGCCGCGTGCTGCCCGGATTCGATGCCGCGTCCCCCGGCCTCGACGCCGATCATACGTACCTGCTCATCCTGCAGGAAGTCGAAGAAGAGGCCGATGGAGTTGCTTCCGCCGCCGACGCAGGCGATGAGCGTATCCGGCAACCGGCCTTCGTGTTCCATGATCTGCACGCGTACCTCGCGGCCGATGATGCTCTGGAAATCCCGGCACATCATCGGGAACGGATGTGGGCCGTGGACGGTGCCCAGCACGTAGTGCGTATCGCGGACGTTGGTCACCCAGTCGCGCAGCGCTTCGTTGATGGCGTCCTTGAGGATCTTGCTGCCTGAGTCCACCGGGGCAACCTCGGTGCCGAGCAGCCGCATGCGAAACACGTTCAGTTTCTGGCGCTCGATATCTTCGGTGCCCATGTAGACCACACATTCGAGTCCCAGCAGGGCGGCGGCCGTGGCCGTGGCGACGCCATGTTGGCCTGCGCCCGTCTCAGCAATGATGCGGCGCTTGCCCATTCGCTTGGCGAGAAGGGCCTGTCCGAGGGCGTTGTTAATCTTATGGGCGCCGGTGTGGGCCAAATCCTCGCGCTTGAAATAGACCTTGGCGCCGCCGAGGTGCTCCGTCAGCCGCGACGCAAGGAATAGCGGCGTGGGACGGCCGATGTAATCCTTTTGATAGGTGCTGAGCGTCTGTTGGAAGGACGGGTCATCCTTTGCATCCAGATAGGCGCGTTCGAGTTCTTCCAAGGCGGGCATGAGAGTTTCCGGCACAAATTTGCCGCCGAATTCCCCGTAGCGGCCTCGCCTATCGGGAAAGCTGTGCTTTGGCGTTCCGGACGAATGCTCTGATTCGGTCATGATCCTTCTTTCCAGGAGCGGCTTCGACGCCGCTGGCGGTATCCACTCCGTAAGGCCGCACGATCTTCACGGCCTCGGCAACATTCTCGGGCGTCAGTCCGCCGGCAAGCAACACCGGGCGGCCCAGGGCGACGGCCCTTTGGGCGGCGGCCCAGTCACATGTTCGGCCCGTGCCGCCTCGCTCGCCCTGCAGATGGGCGTCAAGCAAGAAGGCCGGTGTCGGATAGGCCCGCATGGCCTCCGGATCGAACTTCGGGCCGACGCGAAGCGCCTTGATGCCGCGGCATCCCGCCTCGCGGCACTGCTCCGGCGTTTCCTCGCCGTGAAACTGGATCCAGTCCACAAACTCGAGATACTCGCGGATGCGGCGCGGTTCCTCATTCACACAAACGGCGACGCCGGCCACAAAGGGCGGCAACTGCTCGATAATGCGGCGCGCGGCCTCAGGTTCGATGAACCGGTTGCGCTTCTTGGCCTCCGGCGCGAAATTGAAGCCGAGGGCGTCGGCGCCGGCTTCGCACGCCGCCATGGCGTCCTCGAGGCTCGTGATGCCGCAGATCTTAACTTTCGTCATCGCCGAGGAGTCCTCGGATGGTTTCGTGAATGTTCTTGCTTGTCACGAGCGTCTCGCCGACGAGGATAGCGTCCACGCCGCCGTCTTCGAGGGCGCGGACTTGCTCGCGCGTCTCGATGCCGCTCTCACTGACAAGGACGTGTCCGCCGGGAACCAGGCGTTTCAGTTCCAGCGTGGTGTTGACGTTCACCTCGAAGGTCGTCAGGTCGCGGTTGTTGATACCGATAATATGCGCACCCACCTCGATGGCGCGCTCGATCTCGTCGGCACTGTGCGTCTCGACGAGGGCCGCCATGCCTAGTTCTTCGGCCAGGGCCAGATAGTCCTTCAATTGGGAATCCGCCAAGACGCGGACGATAAGGAGCACGGCATCGGCATGTGCCGCGCGGGCCTCGTACAACTGGTACGGGTCGACGACGAAATCCTTCCGAAGGCACGGCAAGGCCACGTCCTTGCGGACAACCGTCAGGTCCTCGAGGGAGCCCTGAAAGAATCGGCTGTCCGTAAGAACCGAGATGGCCCGCGCCCCGGCCTGTTCATAAACATTGGCGAGGTCCACGGGATCCATGTCTTCGATGAGCACGCCCTTCGACGGTGAGGCGCGCTTGATCTCGGCGATGAGGCTGATGCCCGGGGCGCGAAGGGCCGCTCGGAAATCGCGAGGCGGATGGATACCGGCAATACGCTCCTCAAGTTCCGCCGGGGGAACGGCGCGCTTGCTTGCCGCGACTTCTTCCCGCTTATGCGCGCAAATATCGTCAAGAATCATGTGATGCCTTCACAAGGGCTTCGAGTTTTGTCAAGGCCGCACCGGAATCGATGGCCTTTTCAGCGAGGCCGATGGCTTCTTTCCAGTCGGCGTCGTCCTTCCCGGCGCGGATGGCCGCGGCGGCGTTGAGCAACACGATGTCGCGGTGAGGTCCCTTCCGACCTTCAAGCACATTGCGAAGCAGCCGTGCGTTGGCCTCTGCGTCACCGCCGAGAATGGCCTCCCGTCCGGCTCGTGACAGGCCGAAGTCGCCTGGGGAGATCTCGTAGGCCTTGACTTCACCGGCGATGGTTTCCGCTACGGTAGAAGCTCCGTCCAGGGTGAGCTCGTCCAGCCCGTCCGAGCCGGCCACGACAAAGGCGTGGCGCGTTCCGAGACTAAGCAGTACGCGCGCCAGCGGCTCGACGAGGGCCGCGTCGAATACGCCCATGACTTGGCCGCAGGCCCGGGCCGGGTTGGTAAGAGGCCCGAGGATGTTGAAGACGGTGCGCACTTTCAGTTCCTGCCGTGGGGCGGCCACGTGCTTCATGGCGCTGTGCAGGGCTCGCGCGAAGAGGAAACCGATGCCGACGTCGTCGATGCACCGGCCGACGCACGCGGGCGAGGCGTCGATGTTGACTCCGAGGGCCTCGAGTACATCGGCGCTGCCGCACTTACTGGTCGCGCTGCGGTTGCCGTGTTTGGCGACGGCGATGCCCGCCCCTGCCACGACGAAAGCCGCGGTGGTGGAAACGTTGAACGTGCCCGAGTGGTCCCCGCCCGTGCCGCAGGTATCCACCAGCGGGCGGCGGGATGTGTCGATGGGAGTGGCCATCGACCGCATGGTTTCCGCGAAACCGGTGATCTCTCTGACGCTCTCCCCCTTCATGCGCAACGCAACAAGGAATCCGCCGATCTGCGCCGGCGTTGCGGCCCCGGACATCAGGTCGCGCATTGCCTCGGCGGCCTGGGCGCGAGTCAAGTCTTTGCCTTGTGTCGCAAGGGCGATGGCTTCTTGAATCATGCCTACCTCGACCGTTGTCCAGAACGTGAAGAATGAGAAAAACTGCGCTGCCTAAGAATACGGGACTGTAGCAATCGAAGCGAAAGGAAGTCAAGAAGTCGTACCGATTTCCGATGGCTTGACGGCAAAGGAAGGCTCATTCGAAGTTCTTTGAATCCAGTGTGTTGGCCACTTGGAAGGCGTTGTCCAACAGGAGCAGTAGCAACATAGCGTCGCATCACCGTAGCGCCTGTCACGAAGCAAATGTCCAGGTTCCGCTCGCCACCTCAAATGCCGGTTCCGAGCCAACCATTCCCATGAACCGGGCTCTGTCGGGGGCTTTGACGCCATCATGGCCTTGAGCAGGCACGATCACCTGTGCCGAGCAGTTGGGAGGAATGATCACCTTCAGCTCCAAACGTCCGCCTCTCAAGGACCACTCCGAACCGATTTCGCCTGCAATGGAATGGTGTCGGGCCTTGATCCATTCGACATGGGGCGCCGGTTGAGGGTGAATCACGATGCGTCTGAAGCCGGGGATGGCCCAGTCAGGCCTTATTCCCGCGAGGGACTCGTAGAACCAGAAGCCGACGCTGCACCAGCCCGGATGCGGGATCATCCCGCCATAGAAGAATTCCGGCAAAAGGGTGAGTTCCTCGGGAGAGTCCGGGTGCCTCAGCATGGTCGCTATGCTTGGGGGCGTCTCGTTTGAGAGGACTGTAATTGCCACGTCCGGCCGTCCCAGCGCGACAAGCGCCTTCAGGAGGTACCAGGTGCCGATGAAGCCGGTGTTGAGGTGGCCTTGGCGCTTCGTCATGATGTCGTCGATGAGCGCGTTCTCGACCTCGCCGCGCAGCGACTCAGGCGCTACGTGCTCGCAGATGGCCGCGGCATGACAGCCTTGGTCTCCCTCACCGTATAGGCCGCTTGCCGGATCCAGAAAGGCGCAGCTGTTAGTTTTTCGCCTCAGGCGGGCCAGAATCGCGGCGTAGTCTTCGGCATCTTGAGTTTCCCCGAGCAATTGGGCCATCTGCCGGGCCATACGGAAGCAATGGATCGTGTGCAGCGTCTCGAACAAGTCGCCGACGTGGGCATCGTACCACCGTGCTGAAGGCCTGCCGTGATCACCGTAGCCAGCCTCGGCCACGCCGTGGTTCTCCGGAGGGCGCCACGTGGGGCCGTCGTCATCGGGCGGGGCGCAGAGGTCAAGCCAGCGCTTCATCGCGGGATAATTCTCTGCCACGACCTGCCGATCTCCGTAGTGGAGGTACATTAGCCACGGCACAAGCACAATGCCGCTCTTGCTTGTGTTTGGCTGCCAGTAGTCATACGCGATGGGGCCGCCGCTAATGCTCAGATAGCCGTCCTCACGCTGGCTGTCACGATGATCTTGTAGCCACTTGGTGTAGAAAGCGCCCATGTCGCTCCAGTAGAACGCCGATTCGCAGTTCTCGATGAGTCCGGTGCCGAAGCGCTCCCGCCAGGAATCCATGGGCATGCCGCTCAACATATGGACTCGCCATGTGCGCGCGGCGGCATCGTGGATTCGGTTGAGGGCGGGGCATGAGCACTCGAATGTGCCCACCGAGCGGATATCGTTCTGCACCGACAGGGCGCGTATATTCTCGATACGCGGCCTCTTCGCGCCGCCGGAGAAGTGCACCGGGAGATAGCGGAATGCCCGGTGCATGAAGCGCTGTCCGACGACTTCTTTGGCGGAGCCGCCCAGCCGATGCTGGTCGAGGCCGAACATCGTCACCGTATCCCCCGCGCTCCCGGATACGTCCATCCTTGCCCAGCCTGAGATGTGCTTGCCGAAATCGACTTCAAAGCCCGACACGGAAGCGCCTTGGTGTTCCCGGTAGGATTGGCTGAACGCGGGTGTCCAGCCCTTGGCAAAGACGGGATTCTCCATCGTCTCCAGCGACCAGTTGCGACTGCCTGCTGCCTTGATCATGGCAGCGTACTCGGCTGCATCCAGTGACTCCCGTATCGGAGTCACGGCTACGGGCGTCACCGTTTCGACCACGCGATTCGGTTCGTTCATCCGTGGGCACAGCGCCCGCGTCGGAGGATTGATGACGCGCGCGTGCAGCCAGGCGCCGTCGTCAAAGTCCGCTTCCTTCCAGGTCGGCGGCTCGCATGACGCGTCGAAGCGTTCTCCGGATTCCCCGTAGCAGTGCGCCCAATGGCTCTTGACCGGTTTTATGCCGCTCTCGGCGGTTTTCCATCCGGTGTCTGTAGCTACCTTCTCCTGCGTGCCGTCTTCGTACGTTAGCACCAGTTGTGCAATGAGCGCGTGACGGGGCCCGTCCGGCATTTTGATAGGTTCGCTGGTGCGTTCTCCGCCGAACCAGCCGGGGGCAACGCACACGCCTACTGCATTGCGTCCCGGCTGCAGGAGATGGGACACATCGAACGTGTCGTAAAACATCCTTACGGGATAGTTGCTTAACTGCGGCCCGAGCACCTCATCACTCACGGGATGGCCGTTGAGCCAGGCCTCGTAGACGCCCTGGCCGCATAGGTAGAGTCTTGCCCGCGCGACAGGCTGCGACATGGCGAACGCCCGTCGAAAGATGGGACAAGGCTCCGGGCCGGCGATCCACCTTGCCTCCCAGTCGTGCTCATCGAGGAGTCCCATCTCCCACCATGCGCTTTTGGAAAGGGGGCCCGGGCGGCCTTTCTCGTCCCAAAGCCGCACCGCCCAATGGACGCGCCGGCCACTTGTCAGCGGCGGCCCGTCGTACATGATCTGCGTGGCCTGCCCCGTCATCACTTTGCCGCTGTCCCAGATGTCGGGAGCTTGGCCTAGTATCGCTTCGCTGGAGGCCACGTGGATGCGGTAGGCTGTCTGCACAGCCTCTCCCCCATCGGCGGTAACCGTCCAGGTGAGCTTTGGCCGAGGATCGGCGATTCCTAGCGGCGCGCGGAGGTAATTGCAGCGGAGGTCGGCGGCGTGTATCTCATTGGCGGCAGTTTGGTTGCCCGGCGTGTCTTTGTCCATTGAGGCGAGGTCTCCAATCGAAAGCCGTGTTGCATGCCCATACGGATATGCCGACCAAACTCGATAGCGCAGCATATTAGAAGCGCGCGCGCCACCTTTCAAGGGGCGATAGCTCTGAGGCAAGACATCAGGCGCGCGGAGCCTTTGCGGCGGGCCGGCCCGGTGCTGTGCCGGAAGGCCGGTTAGAGCAACACGGCGGTTGCGAGTCCCAGGACGAGGAGGAAGCCGCACATGTCGGTGACGGTTGTCAGCATAGGCGGGGCGCCTATCGCGGGATCGATGTTGAGGCGCTTCAAGAGCAGAGGGACGACCCCTCCGAGGGAGACGGCAATGAGTGTATTCAGCGCGAAAGCTGCGCCTATGATCAGGCCTAGATGGGCGACATCGCGCCACATGAACATAGCGACGAGGGCCAGCAGCACGCCCAGCACGAGCCCGTTAACCACGCCGATGACGCACTCTTTGAGGAGCACGCGGACGAAGTCGGCAGGTGTGATAAGTCCGAGGGTGATCTCGCGGATACTGACGGCCACGGCCTGATTTCCTGAGCAGCCGCTCATATTGCAGATGATAGGCATGAAGAAGACAAGGGCAAACACTTTGCCGATGGTGTCCTGGAAGAAGAGGATGACGCAGGCTGCGGAGATGCTCAAAACCATGTTCAGCACAAGCCAGGATAGCCGCCGGAGGGAGCGTGAGGCCGTTGGCATGCTGCGGATTTCTTCGCCGCCGATGATGCCGCTGAAGCGCATGAAGGTCTTGTCCGAACGCTCGCCGAAAGCCTCTTCCGCGTCGGCCCGCCGTACGACGCCCACGAGCCGGCCCTTCTCGTCCATTACGGGCACGCCGACGAAAGGATAGCGGTCGAACATGTGCTCGAGTTCTTCCAGAGGTGCATCGACCCGCACACTGAGTGGATTGGCGATCATGATGGAGCGCAGGAGCGTGTCGTTGGCCGCGAGGACGAGTTGACGCAGAGGTACCACGCCGATCAATACGTCTCTTGCCGATGTCACGTAGGCGTACTGCACGGTGTAGTCCGAGTACTCCTCGTGGTGCTCTTTCAGGTCGGCGAGAACATCGGCGACGCGCTGGGTGTCGCGGTAGACGAGGAAGTCCGTCACCATGCGCCCGCCGGCGGTGTCGGAGGGGTAGGTCATGAGATGTCGGACATCTTCAGCCTCCTCCGGATCCATCTCCCGCAGGATGGCCTCGACGTCCTCTTCGTCGAGCTCGGATAGAATGTCGGCGCGCTCGTCGGTTTCCATCTCATCGACGATGGCGGCGGCGCGGGAGGCGTCGAGTTCCTCGAGGAGGTCCACGCCTTGCGCATCGGACAGCTCTTCGAGGAGGTCGGCGGCGTCTCCCGGTTCGAGCAAGCCGAGTAGGCCCGCCTGCTGCTCGTCACTCAGCCGCGATGTGGCGCGGGCGATCTCCGCGGGCGACAGCGAGTCGAGGTACTCATCGAGTCGCTGCGGATTGCCCGACTCGACGACGGCCACCAGCTCCTTCCAGGGCTCTTCCATGTGAGATTCTGGCATACCGGCGACCTCCTGCCTAGCTGTATTGATGGGTTAAGCGTCGTCTTGACTGCGCGATCCAGGGAAGCGTGAAGGGAGATGCAGAAGCTATCTCGCCGCGTCGTTAAGTGTAGCAGATGCGCACCCTTGGGCGCGACATCCGGGCGAGTCTTGCGCGCGCACCGGATCCCTGCTCCTGCGCGCTGGACGGCGGTTCCCGCATGCGCTTGTCATGAATACGTTTAGCGGGAACCATGTGCTATACTTTGTGAATATCACTTCATGAAGGAGTTGCCGTTTTCAGCTATGTCAAAGCGCAAGAATGACATGCAGGGCCGGGAAGAGCCTGTCCTGACCCCGCTTCTGGATAAGATAGACAGTCCCAAGGACCTTAAGGAGCTTTCCTTCGAGGACTTAGAGCATCTGGCCGAGGAGATTCGCCGAAGGATCGTCGAGACGGTGGCCGTGAACGGCGGCCATCTTGCATCGCCCCTGGGCGCCGTCGAACTGACCTTGGCTTTGCACTATGTCTTCGACGCCGAGAAGGATCGCATTGTCTGGGATGTGGGCCATCAATGCTACGCCCACAAGTTGGTGACATCGCGCCGGGAGCGCTTCGAGACGATCCGCAAACAGGACGGTCTTAGCGGCTATCCGAGCATGGCCGAGAGCCAGTACGACGCCTTTGGCGTCGGCCATAGCTCCACCTCGATCTCGGCGGCACTCGGCATGGCTGTTGGCCGCGATCGGCGCGGCGAGGATCACCGCGTGATTGCCTTCATCGGGGATGGGGCGATGACGGGAGGAATGGCTTTCGAGGCCCTGAGTCACGCCGGCCACGTCGGCACGGACCTCCTGGTGATCCTGAATGATAACGAGATGTCCATTTCGCGCAACGTCGGGGCGCTATCGGCCTACTTCAACCGCCTCATCACGGCTGGCATGTATAACCGTGCAAAGGAAGATGTTCAGAGCTTCTTGAAGCGCATGCTGGGCTCGCAACTCACGAAGACCGCTCAGCGTTTCGAGCAGTCCGTGAAGGGTTTTCTTACGGCGGGCGGCCTCTTTCAGGAACTTGGATTCAACTACATCGGTCCGGTGGACGGACACGATCTGCCGACGCTCATCGGCTTCCTCTCGAACTTGAAGAGAATGCACGGCCCGATCTTGCTTCACTGCGTCACCCAGAAGGGAAAGGGATATAGTTTCGCCGAGGAAGATCCTCAGAAGTACCATGGCGTGAGTCCCTACGACGTGCGCACCGGCGAAATGGAGGGCGAGGCCCGGCCACCGGAGTCCGAGCGTAAACGCTTGCCGGCCAAGACCTTTACCGCCACCTTCGCCTCGGCGCTTATCGAGGTAGCCGAGAACGAGCCGAGTGTGGTGGGCATCACGGCCGCCATGCCCACCGGTACGGGACTCAGCGAGTTTCAGGAGCGCTTTCCTGAACGGTTCTTTGACGTCGGCATTTGTGAGCAGCACGCGGTGACCTTCGCCGCGGGACTAGCCACGCAGGGCTTTCATCCCGTCTGCGCCATCTACTCGACGTTTCTGCAACGTGGATACGATCAGGTGATCCACGATGTGTGTCTCCAGGACCTCCCCGTCGTGTTTGCTATCGATCGCGCCGGGTTCGTCGGTGAGGACAGCCCCACCCATGCCGGGGCGTTTGACCTTTCCTATCTACGAGTTATTCCCAACATAGCCGTCCTTACGCCGCGCGATGACCTCGACCTGCGGGCCATGGTGGACTGGGCGCTTAAGCAGCCGGGGCCGGTGGCAATTCGCTATCCGCGCGGCAAGGCGCTGACGATTCCTATGGACGACACGCCTGACAGCCGCGACGTCACCAAGGGGCAAGTGCTGCGTGAAGGCACGGACCTTACGCTCCTGGGAGTGGGGCCTTGTGTGGGCTTCTGTCTTGGGGCCGCGGAGATCCTGGCGACGGAGGGCTTCTCTGTGGGCGTGGTGGATGCGCGTCGCGTGAAGCCGCTGGATACGGAGCTTCTTTCAGGACTCCAGTCGATCCCGATGATTACGGTTGAGGAGAATGCTCTGCTGGGGGGCTTCGGCGCGGCGGTGCTCGAGTACTTCGAGCAGATTGGACGCCTTGAGGAAGTCCGCGTGCACCGGCTGGGTTTGCCGGACGCCTTTCTCCCCCACGCCACGCGCCATGAGCAGCTTGTCCGTTGGGGGCTGGATGCGGAAGGCATCGCCGACGCGGCGCGGGCCTACTTGCGGGCAGGCGCTCCTTCAGCGGTCAAGTAGCGGGGACGTGCGAGACAGGGGGCTTGCCGATCACTCCGGGCCGATAGAGGAACGGCTCTGATGGTAGAGTTCGCTTGTGGTGTCGCGGTGGCGGCGAACTTGTCTGTGTGTCTCGAATTCCATCGGCGTTGGCGTCGGATAGCGGTTGTTGAAGCAGGCCAGGCAGAAGCTCTCCGCAGGCTGGTTGGTGGCGTCTACCAGGCCCTCGATGGACTGATACACCAGGGAATCCACTTCGAGATACTGCTGAATCTGCTCGACGCTCATATGCGAGGCGATAAGCCGTTCGCGGTTCGGCGTGTCGATACCGTAGAAACACGAGTTGACAATCGGGGGCGCGCTCACCCGGAAGTGGATCTCCTTCGCTCCGCTACGGCGCAAGAGCTTGATGAGCTTTTGGGACGTGGTGCCGCGCACGATGCTGTCGTCGATTAGGACAATTCGCTTGCCCTCGATGGCGCTTCGCGCGGGATTAAGCTTGATCTTCACCCCGAAATCCCGGATTTTCTGATCGGGCTCGATGAATGTCCGGCCCACGTAGTGATTTCGGATGAGTCCCATGTCAAAGGGTATGCGCGACTCATGGGAGTATCCGAGGGCGGCGGGATTGGATGAATCGGGCACCGCCATCACCAGGTCCGCGTCCACGGGGCCAAGGCGGGCCAGGTTCCTTCCGAGCCGCTTGCGCACATCGTCCACGCTATCCCCGAAGATGACGCTATCCGGCCGGGCCAGATAGACAAACTCGAAAATGCACCGCTGCGGTGCGGCCGGTGGGAAAGGCTTGAGGAACTCAAGGCCGTCTCTTGAGGCCACGACGACCTCGCCGGGCTCGATCTCCCGCACCCATGTCGCGTCGATGATATCCAGGGCGCATGACTCGCTGGCGAACACGTGGGCTTGGCCGAGCTGGCCAATCCATAGCGGCCGAAATCCCCGAGGATCGCGGGCGGCGACAATTTCTTCGCCGTTGGTGGCCAGCAGTGCGTAGGCTCCTTGCACCTGCTTCAACGCCTCGATGAGACAATCTGCGAAGCGTTTTTGTTTCGAGCGGGCGACAAGTTGGATGATCACCTCGCTATCGGTGGTGGACTGGAAAATCGCGCCGTCTTCCTCGAGTTGCTCGCGTAGTTGGGCGGCGTTGACGAGGTTGCCGTTGTGGCCGAGGGCCATTGAGCCCCGGGCATAGTCCACCGCAAGCGGCTGGACATTCTTGAGCATGCTGGTGCCGAACGTTGAGTAGCGGACGTGGCCGATGGCCGTTGTCCCTTTGAGGTGGGCCAAGCGGTGGGGCTTGAACACATCGGAAACAAGTCCAACCCCGCGGCAGACGTTGAGGTGTCCGTCTTCGCAGCAGACGATGCCGGCCCCCTCCTGGCCGCGGTGCTGCAGTGAATACAGCCCGAGGTACGTGAGGGTCGCGGCGTCGGGATGCCCTAGGATGCCGAAGACGCCGCATTCATCATGGAGTTTGTCGTCACCATCGCACGCATGTGGGCAGTGCGCGCAGGGGGGACGGGGGCATTCCCCCGTTGGCGAGTGGTGCGCCCCATTGAGGTCGGCTTGGGCGGTCATAGACTACAAGTCCGTCCTTCCGGTTAGCTTCGTGTAGGCTTCGAGGTACTTGTCACGTGTCTTCGCCACGATATCCTCGGGCAAGGGCGGCGGCGGCGAGTTCTTATCCCAGCCTGTGGTCTCGAGCCAGTCCCGCACGAACTGCTTGTCGTAGCTCGGCTGGTTCTTGCCAGGTTGGTAGAGGTCGGCGGGCCAGAAGCGCGAGGAATCCGGCGTGAGAATCTCGTCCGCCAGCACCAGTTCGCCTCCGCAGGTCCCGAATTCAAACTTCGTGTCGCAGAGGATGATGCCCTTCCCGGCGGCAATCTCGCGCGCGCGAAGGTAGACTTGCCGTGCCGCATCCGCGGCGGCCATCGCTTGCGGGCCGAGTATTTCGGCCGCCTTCTCGGGGCTGATGTTGATATCGTGCCCGTCCGTCGCCTTTGTGGCCGGCGTGAAAATGGGCTCTTCGAGCTTGCTGGCCTCGACAAGGCCCTCCGGCAGTTTGTGTCCGCAGACGGTACCGTGCTCGCGATATTCTTTCCAGCCGCTTCCGGCGAGATAGCCTCGAATCACGAATTCGACGGGGAACATGTCGCACTTGTGAACGAGCATGGAGCGCCCCTCGAACTGCTCCGGGGCGTTGCGGAAGTCCTCGGGGAAGTCGCCTAAGTCGGCGCTAATAAGGTGGATCTTGATAAGCTCCTTGATCTGGTCGAACCAGAACAAGGACATCTGAGTGAGTATCTTCCCCTTGTCCGGAATACCGACGGGATTGATCCAGTCGAAGGCAGAGATCCGATCCGTAGCGACAATGGCCAGGCGATCGCCCAGGTCGTAGATATCGCGTACCTTGCCTCGGGCCTTAGGCTGGCGTCCTGGAAGGTTGGTTTCACAAAGCGCTGTGTTGCCCATTTGGATACCCCACTTGTCGTTTCCGGCTAAAAGAAGTATTTGCCAATCGCTCGAAGACGTACGGCGTGTGCCATACCATCATTCTTCGTCTTCTTCAACGCGCACAGAAGGGGTTTTGAGTGATTCATGTCAAGGCTGAGCACGTCCGAACGGGCGTTTGGCGCGCCTTTCCTGGCGCACGCCCAACGTGCGCGATAATACTGCCTCGCAGGGGGAATGTCAATGCGGCTTCCGGCGCCTAGGAACAACATGTTCGGACAAGGCAACACGCTCGTTGTACGGCGCATGACAGGCGCGCCGCAGTCCGCTCAGTCCGTGACGGGGAGGAGTTCGCCGGTTACCGAATCGGCTTCCGCGGCAGCATTCGCCGGCGAGGTTACGCCCTCAGCATCCGCGAGTTCGAGCGCCCGGGCATTCTTCTCGTAGAAGGTGGTTGGCTCGTAAGTCCAGCCATTGGCCAAGCGCTTGGCTTCGCGCTTTATTGCGATGTAGACGATCCTTCCGAGCAGGGGCGCCGAAATACGCGGTTTCAGGCCGAACTGGGCGTAGATGTCACGGAGCACTGCGTCGGCCTTGTCCCGAATGCGGGAATCTTTGCGATACCACTTCCGCATGGCCCAGGCCGCCGCCGCGAAGGTTCCGCCGAGGCTTTGGGCCTCACGTTCGAAGCGTTCCCGCACGCGCGCATCAGGATGTGAACGGTACCGGCGCAGGCCCAAGAGCGTAACACGGAACATGCGAAGCAGGCTGGGGCCGTTGACCTCGAAATCGCGCTCGAAGGCCCGGCGAATGAGCTCCGTTTCGGCGCCGGCGGGGATGTGCTTATGGCGGTAGTTGAAGCGGAACTGCCCGTGCGAATCCGCCAGCGAGAGTTCCTCCTCGGGCAACAGCGTGCCGTCTTCCTTGTGTTGCGCATAGAGGGGCGTGCCGTGAACGGGGGTGTA
Organism: Candidatus Hydrogenedentota bacterium; assembly: GCA_963674865.2. GTDB lineage: Bacteria > Hydrogenedentota > Hydrogenedentia > Hydrogenedentales > SLHB01. Next base: position 613,589 of record CAXXYE010000004.1, on the reverse strand, counting down.
CAGCATGAACTGATGGAACACGGTGTCGTGGCTTACGGCCCAGTCGATGATCTCGTCGAAATCCTCAGGGCGGTGATTCTCCAAGCCGATGATGGTGGAGCCTAGAACGCGAATGCCATGGGCCTCGTATTCTTTCACAAGACGATGCGTATCCACGCCCGCGAGCTTGTCGTAGGCGCTGTCGCGCCCCTCGAGGCCCATCCACACCCAGGACACGCCGAGGCCTACAAGCTGCTCCATCGTGTAAGACTGAAGCACACGGGCTGAACTGAAGACGTACAAGGCCCAGCTTTTGTTGTGCTCCTGCATCAATTCGAGCAGGCGCAACGCCCGCTTTTTGTTCAAGAGGAAATTCTCATCCAGCGTGAAGAAGGACTTTACCTTTAGCTTTTCTTCGAGCTGGCACATGACGGCGAACAGGGCATCGCCCGTGTCGTAGAACGTCACCCCCTTGCCCTTTCCGCCGAACATGGCCGACGTCGAGCAGAAGTTGCAGCCCATCGGACATCCTACCGACGGCACAAGGATAGCCGCGGTGTCGCCCGTCTTATCGGGGGCGTCAACGCCGAGAATGCGCGTGCCGAAGCCGGAGTAGACGGCAGGGTGTCGTACAGGCGCGTCGGCATCCTGGCCCAAGAACGTGCGGAACCAGCGGATACCGTCGCCCTTCACGATATGGTCGGCATCCAAGCGCTTGTCCAGGTCGGGGACGTTGGCGATGTGTCCGCCGATAACAATGGTTGCGTGCGGCTGGTATTGCCGAATCAACTCGCACATGCGCGTGGCCTTGCCCATGTTCGGCATGATGGCGCTGATGCCGATGATGTCGTATGTATTCGCGCTGAGTTCCTCGATGAAGCGCTCCTGCGTGGGGAAATCCAGGAGTGTGCACGGCGCGTCCATATTCGCCTTGATCATCATCAGGCCGAACGAGCGGTGGAACATCCGCAGCGAAAACGGGCCCTGCACCCGCGTCACCTGGTTATGGTACAGCTCCATGGGATTCATCTTGCGGCTGCCGTATTCATCGTCTTGGGCGTAAGGCCCGAAGACACTGGAAAGCAGTACGCGGGCCTCGGTTCCGAGAGGGTGCACGGGATGGGCGTCATGCATGGCGAGAAGAGTTCCTTGGTTGTTATGCGGCTCTTTCTGTGGACTGACTCATCGGGAAAAGCACCCTTGCCCTGTGTCGGCCAGGTGAAAGGGCGACATGTCTTCTCCCGGTTCGAGCCGCAGAGCTGGAAGAACTTTGAACGAGGACCCCGAACGCCTCCCAGCTCAAGTACACGCCAGAAAAACCCAGCGTCAATTACATCTTACGTGGGCCATTGTACAAGACGCCTCCCTCAAGGTCAATGCCTACGACGGTGATTCCGCGGCGGTAGGAAGGTTTACGTGTAGAAAAGGGCCGCGAGCGCCGGATGACTCGACTGCACCGCGCAATTGGCAGGACGGCCCCCAGGGAAATGAAACTGGACAAGTCGCCGGTGAAGCGTTTAATGTAAGCACGCGTCAAGCCTCCGGCGAGCCGGTGGGCAATGGGTGGGAATCGGTCCTGCCCGCAATGGGGACGAGTGCCGTAACGCGATGGTATTGTTGAGCGCCTTTGCGTCGATCCTTCTGCTGATCGCCTTCTTCTCATGGGGCGTGTACTCCCTTCGTCGCCGGTATTGGTATCATGACGAGCTGCCCCTCAGTATCGAGGCGCTGACGCTCATCCTGGTACTAATCTTCTACGCCTTCGAGATCTCCTCGGCGCGGTACTGGCTGGGAGACGCCCCAGTCCGGTTGATGTTCGCGGTGTTGGGCCTGGTGGTGGCGGGGGCGGCGCTCTACGGCCCCATGGTGACCTCAATGGCCTCGCGGCTTATCGTCGATTCCCTGCTTCCCCCCGAACGCGACGATCCGACGGAGCCGCGCTACGGCCCGGCGGAGGGGCTCGAACACCAGGGCGATTTCGAGGGGGCGGTTCGCGAGTATATGGTTATCGCGCGGATCTTTCCCAACAAGCCCACGGCCCCGGTGCGCATCGGCCACCTGTTGATGCGGCTGGACCGCCCGGCAGAGGCGGCGGAGTGGTTCGAACGGGGCGTCCGGCTCATGGATTCCGCCGAGAAGTGCCTGCCGATAGTGAACCGGCTTGTCGAGGTCTATTCGGGGAAAATGCAGCGGCCCGCTGCCGCCGCGGCGGCACTCGACGGCTATCTTGCGCGTTTCCCGGAATCCCCTTACGCGGAAAGCGTCAGGCAGCGTCTGGCGCGTCTTCAGGAGAAGCAGGCTGGCGAAGCCGGCGACGATTCATCGGCCGGCGCGCCGGTTCTCTCCTAGTTCCCGAGTCGGTATGATCAGCCGCGTCCCACCCACGCTGCGCGCGATGTCAATGGCCCGTACGGCCTTACCGAAGTCGGCGTTCTCATCGGCCCGCAAGACGAGCGTGGCCTCCGGCTCCGCTTTTAGGAGCGAGGCAATGGCGTCTCGGAGGGCGGCCTCATCCACCTTCTGTTGGCCGAAATAGAAGTCCCCCGCCTCCGTAACCACGATCTCGTGGGTGGCCATTTCCTGCACATCCGTCGTCTCCGCCTCCGGAAGGGCCACATCGATGCCCACATGCTCGCGAAAAGTCGACGACACCATGAAAAAGATCAGGAGCAAGAAGATCACGTCAATGAGGGACGTGATGTTGATAGTCGGACGCCTCTTTCTCCGGCTCATCCCAAAGGCGCTGTTCATGTCGAGGTAGGTTTCCTAACCTTGCTTGTGCGGAGCCTCATAGCTCGCCGGCCCATGCCGGGCGCGGCTGTTGGCGGGGGCATTCTATGCGGGAGCAGCCTGGCAAGACAAGGGACATCGTCCAGCATGTGGTACGATACTCGCTTCGATGGGACGGGAGGTGCTGACAGTGGCGAGCGAAAGCTGGGAGGCATACTGGCGTGATGCGGACAATCTCGAGTGGTGGCGGAAGCCGGCGCCAGAGGTTGTTGAGCTGATTGCGTCGTTGGATCCGCATACCTACTCCCGCGTGCTCGATCTGGGCTGTGGGCCGGGGCGTCACGCAATCGCCTTCGCCCAGGCCGGATTTGATGTAACCGCCACAGATGCGTCGTCCGAGGCAGTCCGGCAGCTCCAAGATTGGGCGAAGCTTCTCGGACTGAGTGTGGCGAGCGCGGTGTGCGACGCAGGGGAGCAGCCCTTTCCTTGGGCCTCGTTCGACGTGGTGATCAGCTATAACGTCATCTATCACGGCCATCGAAGCGATTTCGTGAAGGCAATCCGACACATTCACGACCTCCTGCGGCCCGGCGGCCTTTTCTTCTTCACTTGCCCTTCGCGCAGAGATGGGAAAGATGGACACGGGAAGTGTGTTGCCCCTCACACCTACGCAGCGTCGAAATCAGTGTTGCCGGGCGATGTCCACTACTTCACCAGCCGACGTGAGCTTGATGAGATGCTCGATGGGTTCTTGGTTCACAGCATCCACTTGGACGAGGGATATTGGAGCAACAAGGGCGAGGAGCAGTTGTTCTCCAATTGGCAAGTTCTTGCCGAAAGGACAAGAGGTCTTCCGAACTGAGCGCCCTGCAATCGTTCTTGGACATCTTACGCCGCGTGCCCGATTAGAGAGCCTTCCGTTCCCGGAAACGGCCGTGTGCCATCCAGAGAACTTGGACGCGTCGCACGTGAGGAACTCGCGCTCCAGCGCTGGCAGGCGAGGAGGGAAGTCCAAACGAGATTCTTGTCAGGCTCGTTTCAGGCAAAGATGCTGAGTCGTTGCAGAATCATGACTTCTATCTCCTATTGCTTGTGGAGTTGGCACACTGCCGACTCCTGCGTGAGAGACGTATCCAGAAAGCCGTTCGGGGAGTGTCTCGTGTGATATACTTGCCTTGAGCAATCACAACCACTGATGCTCCTGAAGGTGCCCATGTTCAGGCATTAGTACCGGGATTGCGTGTGCCTTCTCAGCTTTGGTCACAGCATCCGTCTCGTTGGAAACCGTCATCGTTCTCAACGTGGAGGGAATGCTTATGATCTCAGCTATCTTTTGGACGTGCCGAGCGGCGGGGACAGCGTTCCTGGGGCGGATGTTTCCAAAGCCGGAGAGGCGGGCATACAGGCTCGATACTCATTGCCGTCGAAGACTGGGAGTGAACGCGGGGGGGAGAAATCCCCCCCCGCCCCGCCACTCATTGGGACATTCTGACATGTCTTGATGACGGCGTTGATAGGCGCAGTGCTCCCTGAGGGGCGGAAATACCCTACGGACGGAGCGGAAGCGAGAAGGCTCCCGGCATGCCCGCAGCGGCGCTCCCCAGTTGGCCGCCTTCGTGCCTGGATTGCCCGCCAGATTTGCCAATTCGCCCTGTATGCGGTAAACTTGTGCAAGAAGGGGACTTTCGAGGTAGAGGCGCGAAGTACGGGAGTGTGCATTGCGGCGGTTCTATGTCTGTGTGGCTGATGAAGACGTGTCGGGGGCGCACGAGCTTCTTGAAGGGCTGAAGCTTAACAACTACCACGTGATCCCTGCCCAGACGGGCGCGGAGGCGCTCGATGCGTGTACGTCCAACGATGTCGATTTGATCCTGTTGGGCCAGTTGGCCGACATGAGCGCCGAAGAGGTGTTGCAGCGGCTGCGGGACGGCCGCGGCACCGGCCGGATCGCCGCCGGCATCATCTCGACGCGGGGTGCGCCGTCTCATGATCTCCCTGCGATGACACGGCTCGGGGTGGGCACCTTCATTACCAAGCCTTTCAATCTGCCCATCGTGATTGTGCAGGTGGAGTCGGCCATCCGGAACAAGCTGGTCAAGGACCTCCTCCAGCAGGATGACGGGGGATTATTTGACACGGCCTATACCGATCCCCTGACGGGACTGAGAAATAGGCGTTACCTCTTGGAGCGCCTCCAGGAGGAGATCGACAAATCCGGGCGATATGACTATCCGGTTTCGTGTGTCGTGTTCGATATTGATGAGGTCGTTCCCGTGGATGCGGAGTTGGGCGCCGTCTCGCTCGACGACCTTCTCGCGGAAATCGGGATGGCCTTGCGGAATTACTCGCGGACGTTCGACGTGGTGGCGCGCTACGACGGCACCGTGTTCGCCGCGGTCCTCCCCCACGCTCCGCTTGAAGACGCCGTGGGCTACGCGACGAAGATCATGAAGGAAGTCGAGTCCACCACGTTCGCCGATCCGAATCTGCCGACGCAGGCCAATCTGAGCGTGGGCGTCGTCTCGAGTTCAGGCAAGGCATTCCACGGAAGTGACTTCGTCCTGGGCGAGGCGATGCGGGGGCTGCTTCAGGCGAAGAGCCGGCCCGTACCGCGTCTTGTGGCGCGCTGGCTCTCGACTGAGGACAAGGCCGCGCCGGCCTAGCGCGAGCGATCCAGCGCTTTCTTACCGATATCCTTTCTGAAATGCGCCCCTTCAAACGCGATCTTTGCTACGCCGCGGTAGGCCTTCTCGATAGCGGCGGCAATGTCTACGTCGCATGCTGTTACATTCAGCACACGGCCCCCTGCCGTCGCCAGGCGCCCATCGCTCTCTTTGGTACCGGCGTGGAACACCACGACTCCTCTTTCGCTCTCGGCGGCGTCGATGCCGGTGATGGCCTTGCCTTTCTCGTAGGCGCCGGGATATCCCCCCGAGGCCATGACCACCGCGACGCAGGCGCTGTCATCCCATGCGATGTCTACCTGATCCAGTGTGCCGTTGCAGCACGCCAATAGGGCCGGGAGAATATCGGACTTCATCCTTGGCAGGACCACCTGCGTCTCCGGATCGCCGAAGCGGCAGTTGAACTCGATGACCTTGGGCCCTTCCTCGGTAATCATGAGGCCCGCATACAATACGCCGATGTAGGGCGCGCCCTCTTGAGCCATCCCCCGGACGCACGGCAAGAGGACGCGCTCGCGTATCTCGTCGAACAGCGCATCGGAAACCACGGGCGCCGGTGAGTAGGCGCCCATGCCCCCGGTGTTGGGGCCTTGATCGCCGTCGAACACGGCTTTGTGATCCTGACTCGGCGCCATGGGCGCCACGGTTGAACCGTCCGTGAAGGCAAGGATGGAGGCCTCTTCTCCTACGAGGCACTCCTCGACGATCACCTTGTTTCCGGCCTCGCCGAACACGCCGTCAACCATGGCGTGGCGAATCGCCTCAATGGCCATGTCCACGTTTTGTGCGACGGTTACGCCTTTGCCCGCGGCAAGACCGTCGGCCTTGATCACGATAGGGGCGCCCTTCTCCTTTACATAAGACACCGCCGCGTCCGCGTCGGTGAACTCCTCGTACTCGGCACTGGGAATGCCGTGGCGTTTCATGAAGGCCTTGGCAAACGCCTTGCTTCCTTCAAGGCGCGCCGCCGCGGCCGTTGGGCCGAACGCCAGCAGGCCGGCTTCGGCGAAGCGATCGACGATGCCTTTGGCGAGGGGGACCTCGGGGCCGACTACCGTGAGGCCTACCTCTCGCTCCTGCGCGAAGGCGATGAGGGCGTCAAAGTCGTCCACGGCGATAGAGACGCACTGCCCCTGCCTGGCGATGCCGGGACTGCCCGGCGCGGCGAAGACGTGCTCCACCTCCGCGCTCTGGGCCAGTTTCCAAACCAGCGCGTGCTCGCGCCCTCCTCCTCCAACGACGAGTACGTTCACGGATTACTCCTCCGACGGTTCGGCGCTTCGCAGATACTCCGAGATAAGGCGATCATAGTCGGCGATGCAGGCGAAGGCCTCCTGGGCCAGCCGGTAGCGCGTGGGAAAGCGGATCTCGCCTTCATGCGCCCGCAGTTCGTGCATCACGGCCGGATAGCGCTCGGGATCGACGACCACCGCCACGTAGCGGAAGTTCTTGGCGGCCGAACGCACCATCGACGCGCCGCCGATGTCGATCTGCTCGACGACCTCGTCCACGGTGATGCCGGGCCGGTTGATGACCTCATCCAAGGGATGGAGGTTGACCACCACGAGATCGATCCAGGGATAATCGTGGGCGTGCATTTGCTCAACGTGGACCTTGTTATCGCGGATGCCGAGCAGTCCGGAGTGAATCTTGGGATGGAGCGATTTGACGCGGCCGTCCAGCATCTCCTCCACCCCCGTGAAATCACCGGTTTCAATGGCCTCGATGCCCGCGTCATTCAACACGCGCCGAGTGCCGGCGGTGCTGACGATCTCGACATCCAATTCCCGCAGGAGCTGTGCGAATTCCACGAGTCCCGCTTTGTTGTAACAACTGAGTACTGCGCGCCTGACTTTCAGCATCGCCGATCCTCCTCAGCGGACTGCCGCATCACTGCATTGACATCCCCGCAAGGCCGCGGCCAAGTGGGCCAAGTAGGATACGCTATCGGCGGACGAATGTCGAGGATTACCGCGCGGCGCGCAGGACCAGCCTCCCGGTGGCTGCATGCAAGGCGTCTCGCCTTTCGCATTGGCCGCGCCAGGAGGCGGATGCTATGATGCGCTTCTCCGAGGCGCGGTGTGGCCTTGGATAGTACGTGGAAAGAGGTGGTCGCATCATGGACGGTTCTGGCGGGCAGTGGGCGGGCGACTATGAGTCGCTCTACCGGAGCTATACGGCTCTGGCCAGACAGGTCGATCATCTGTCAACGCTACGGGAAATCGGACTCGCCATCAGCCACTCTCTGGAACTTGACGAGACTTTGACGGATATCGCGAACGTTGTTCAGGGGGCCTTGGATGTTCGTCGCCTCACCATCTTTGAATTGGATAAGGAAGGGCAGGTCGTCCGGCCCATCATCGCCAAGTACGGCGACGATCTCATAAGCAAGGAACGCCTTGAGGAAGAAGCCGGGCCGTTAGCGGGCACGCCGTTTGGGGATGTGCTTCAATCGAAGACCACCTTGCTGGTGAGTTCCGATTTCCAGAATGCGGCCTATGTCCCCCTCGTCGCCAAGAGCGCGGCCGTCGGCGTAATGCGTCTCGAAGATCGGCGTGACGGCCACCCGTTCAGTCACGACGATGCCGATTTGTTTCAGTCCATCGGATCGCAGATCGCCATTGCCATCAACAACGCGCAGCTCTATGCCTTGGCGGTGACGGACGGGCTGACGAAGCTATACGTGCGACGGTACTTCGACTTGCGCATGGACGAGGAGTTCGAGCAGGCCCGGCGCTATGGGCGGACGTTCTCCATGCTGCTATTCGACATCGACCACTTCAAGAAGTTCAACGACACCTACGGACACCAGACGGGGGATCAAGTCCTGCGGGAGTTCGCCGAGTTGATCCGGCGCAACACCCGCCGTTCGGATATCTGCTGTCGCTACGGAGGCGAAGAGATCGCCGTCATTCTGCCCGAGACGCGCCTCGAAGAAGCCGCCGTGCTCGCCAACAAGTTGTGTGATCGTGTGCGCAATAATCCTTTTGGCGAGGGTCGGCAAGATTCCCTGAACGTCACGACGAGTATAGGCGTCGCCGAATACCGGCCGGAATGCGAAGGTCCCCAAGCGATTGTCGAGGAAGCCGACGCGGCCCTCTACCGCGCCAAAGAACTGGGCCGCAATCGCGTGGAACTGGCGGGGCTGGACGGCCGGAGCTAACACGTCTTTCCGTCGGGCGATGGGTGAAGGAATCGGGGCGCAGGCGACCACGTGTGAGCCACTCGGACTAGATCCACTCGGAGTCGGTGTCGTCTTTGTCCTTGGAGCACGCCTTGTGGAGGTTGCGCATGGCCGTTTGTGTATGCGGGTGCTTCGCGCCCAGGACCTTGTGAAATATCCTGTGCGCGCGCTCGTAGCAGGCCGCGGCTTGCGCTCTCTCTCGTTGCTTCAGGAAAAGACCGCCTAGGTTGTTGACGCTTATCGCCACCTTGGGATGCTCGCGGCCATAGACGGCTTCTTCGATGTTCAAGGCCCGCCTATAGCATATCCTAGCTTCGTCGATGTTGCCCTTATCCTCGGAAATAAGTCCTAGGTTGTTGTAGTCGGCGGCCACCTCGGGATGGCTGTTGCCGTGAAGCGCGATGTCAATTTCCAGGGCGCGTTTGAAGTGCATCTGCGCCGAGGTGCTGTCTCCCATTTTTCGCAAGAGTTCGCCCAGGTTCTTGAGCGAGCTGGCTACCGCACGGTGTTCGGCGCCGTATGACGCTTCGTTGATCTCGAGGGCTTGGCCGTAGTACTCCCACGCGGCGGTCAAGTCTCCTAGCTCCCGGGACACGAGTCCGAGGTTTGTCAGGTCTCGGGCCACGTCGGGGTGATTCTGCCCATTGAGTTTCATATCCACCTCGACTGCCCGCATATAGTATTGCCGGGCTACGGGAAGATCCCCCGTCTCCATCAGGATGTTGCCAAGGTTCAAGATGTCCGCCGCCACCGAAGCATGCGAAGGTCCATAGGCCGCCTCGTCGCTGGCCAAAGCCCTTTCATAAGCGGCACGTGCTTCGCGGAAGTTATGTAGTGAACGGTGGACATTGCCGAGGTTCTTGTAGAGCTGGCCCAGACCGCGATGATTAGGGCCGTAAGCGCGCTGGTGGAGCGCCAGCGCCCATTCGAACGAGACTCGGGCCCGCGTGAGGTCACCGCGCTCCACGAGGTACAGGCCAAGAAGATTCCACAGTTGGGAGGACGTCTTCGGATCTGCGTCAATCCGCTCGGCGTGTTGCAGAACCGACATCACGTGAGGAAGAAGAAACGCGCATTCGTGCCAGCACGCCCGGTCGGACAGAGCTTGAGGATAGGCATCTTTGAGCAGGCGAAGGGTCGCCTTGCACCATAGGTCGACCCCCTTGCGCTCCGCGCGCGTGTACCTGAATTTCTTCAGGAACTCCTCCAAGTTGGCATTGTCGCTGTCCTGAAAGTCCTGTTCCAGCCAATTGTAGATGACGGCCTGTACCACGCGATGCATGGACAGGGCGTCGTCTCGCTCTTGGACAAGACCGTAGCGCTTGAGCGAATTCACCGCACCGTTTAGTTTGGTCAGGTTGGTGGCGGTCTTTGCCAGCGTCCGCGGCAGCGACTTCATGCCGGCGCTGAACCGTGCCAGCCGAATGTCGAGCGGGGCGCAGTAGGCGCAGGCCTTGAGGAGGTCGACAGCGCCCTTGCTCTCCGTCACGAGGCGTTCGACCGTCAGACTCAGGGCCGTCGCCGTGAGAGCCATGACATGCCGCGGCGGGTCCTCGAATCCCCAGAACTCTTTGTGGCGAGTGAGGAGGCGGTCGATATATTCGTCAATCGTGATGCCGGTGGTGTGGATGAAGGCGCTGGCAAGGTTGAGGGGAAGAGGAAGGTCGTCCAGGGCCGCGGCAAGGGCCGCGGAGGCGCCCTCGTTACGCTTTTTCGTCTGCCTGAAGAGTAGCTGCACCGATTCGCTGCGTTCCAATGGAGGAACGCGAAACTGCACGGCCGTGCCTCTCCAACTGGGATTCAGGGAAGTGATTAGCACGTGGCCTTTGCACTGCTCGGGGATGAACTCCGCCACGGATCTCGGCCGATGGGCCGAATCGAAAATGAGCAACCAGCCCGAGTTCTCCGAAAGCCACTTGCGCACGGATTTGGCCGTCATGGCCAAGTTGTCCGCGTCCTTGTCTTCGAGATCCAGGGGGGTCGCCAAGGCAGAGAAATCGTGAACCAGCGTCGCCCCGCGTTCCGCCCGCATCCACCAGATGACGCTGTAGTCCGTCTTGTAAAGATTGGCGTACTCAACCGCCAATTGCGTCCGCCCGGTTCCGCCCGGCCCCGGGCGGTTCTGAACTAAGGCGACGCAGTTGCGGGAGGCCAGGGCCTTGTAGAGGTCATTCAGCAGGGCCTCTCTCCCCACGAATTCCGGATGCGAGTCGTAAGGCACGTGAAAGGTCGCGTGGACGATTTGCCCGGTGCCTCCGCGGCCTTCTGTGCTGGCAGAAATTGCGGCCCCGGTGACTTGGCCTGCAAGCGGCGACCTCTGTGGCTCTCCGAAACGGGAGGTGACCTCGCCGATGAGTGCACGCCTTGCCTCTTCATGATCCAGCTTCACAAGATCGATGTAGCTTTGGACCAAGGTGCCCACAATGCAGTGACGCACTCGAATCGGTAGGACGGGGAGTTCGGACAGGGAAAGCGCGTGGACCCACTCTGTCTCGGAATGAACGGTTGTCAGGTAATTGGGCGACAACACCGCCACCACGTGGGCCCCGTCGGAAGACTTGTTGCGCATCTTGCGCAGGGCTTCGTGCGGTGTTCGATAATCCCACGAACATAGTTCGGAATCATAACCGGCATCCTTAAGTTGGCGTTCAATCCACTCCGCCCATGGTCGATCAGATTCCACGTAGCTAACAATAAAATCCTGCATATCTAGTACGCCTCACCTCCGGCCGTGCATACCACCCCCCCTGAGAAGTAATTGCCACCCTCGCACGCCGCTTCTTGTACTAAGGCAGTCTAGCGAATATGCCTCCCGAGGTCAAGGGAATTCCGCTCAAAGGAGCAAAAGTGAGCTAAGTGCGACAAATCCTGTCCTTGCACAGGCGACGTCCGAACATGTATTCGATACCAGTGTTGCATGTGCTAGATTATGTACGCCGTGAGAACGCGCACTTTCGAAGTCTGTGGGATGCGCGAGAGTCGGTGACGGTAAGATGATGTGTTGTTGGACTGGCAGGGGTGTTGTGCTGTTATGAAGCGCCCGTCCCGCCATCTTCTATAACGAGGCGAAGCAAGAGGACTGATGTCTGTCTCTGTGGAAAGGAGCGCGGGTCGTTGAATTGCAGCACAGGTAAGTCTGTCTCGCGGGAAGTCGACGTCCTGGTGGTTGGTGGTGGTATCGCGGGGGCGTTTGCCGCCCTTGGGGCGCGGGCGAAAGGCGTCCGGGTGACGCTTATCGAGCGGCATAATGTCCTCGGCGGACAGGGCACGGCCGGGGGCGTGGCGGGTTTTTGCGGCGACTCCTCCCTGGTAAATGGGCCTTTCGCGGAACTCGTGGAGCGCCTGCAACGCCGCGGCTCAATCAAGCCTTACGATCCCAACAAAGATCGGCGGGGCTATGAGCTGGATCAGTGGGCCTTCTACCTCCAGGAATACCTGCTCGAGCAGGGCGTCAAGGTGCAGTTTCATACGCAGATGGTCGACGCGACATGCCGAAATGGGACGCTTCATTCCGTGCTTGCCTCGACCCCCTCTGACTCGATCACCTACCGGCCGCGTATGGCCATTGACGCCACCGGGGAGTGCGTGCTGGCCCATGCCGCCGGATTCGAGACGTTCCACGAGGGGCCCTATGTGCAGCTTCCCATGAGTCTCTATTTCACGCTCTGGGACACAGGAAGCAAGGTGGAGCCCTACCTTCCGCCGAAGTGCCCTAAGTGGGAGTCCTACGACGATATCCCCATGACCACCGTCGATGCCTTCCCCAGCGGCAAAGTCGAGGTAAAGATGAAGGTGGTCGGATTCGACGCTGCCGACGGCGACAGCCTCTCTGCGGCGGAGGTGGCCGCCCGCCGCCAGATGATGGGCCTCATCTACTTCCTGCAGACTAAGGGCTACCGGGGGCGGGTGTATGACAGGCACGCGTTGGCGTGCGTGTCGCGGCAGATCGGTATCCGCGAGGGTAGGCGCGTCGTAGGAACGTATGTCATCACGGAAGAAGATGTTAAGCGGCGGCGGTTGTTCGAGGATGCGGTCGCGGTAGGTACGTACCATCTGGACTACCATTGGCCTGAGAAGCCCCAGCGGGCAGGTACCGGGATCACGACGCATCTCGAGGCGTACCACATCCCGCTTGGGTGTCTTATCCCTAAGGGCTCCAAGAACTTACTTGTAGCGGGCCGGGGTATTTCTGGCGACCAAATGGCCATGAGTTCGTACCGTGTGATGACGACCTGCGCGCAGACTGGGTTTGCGGCGGGGCGCGTGGCGTATGAATGCTTGCGCAAAGGGCTCAATATACGAAAAGCGCCAATACAAACGGTCCAAAAAGGGTTGATTCGGGCCCAACAATCGCTGAATTTGTCCGATTATGGCTCCTATTTGCGAAAGAAAACCTGTATTCATGAGCATATTTTCGGGGACGAGCGACCGTTCCCGCAGTGTCATGCGTCGTCGTTGGTGCAGCTTTCCAATGACCGCTATCTGGCCGTCTGGTTCGGCGGGACGCGGGAAGGGCACGAGGACACGGCTATCTGGTCGTCGATGCGTTCCGAAGAGGCCTGGTCGCCGCCCGTGATGGTGGCGAAAGTCGCGCCTGTCCCCCATTACAATCCGGTCCTGTTCAGGCGGCCTGATGGGCGAATCATGCTGTTTTTCAAAGCGGGACAGGGCGCGACGAATTGGGCGACGTGGGTGATGTCCAGCCGCGATGAGGGCGTCACGTGGACGCGGCCGCGGGAGTTCATCAAGGGCAGTCCGTTTGGGCGGGGGCCGGTGAAGAACAAGCCGATCGTGCTTTCCGATGGGACGTGGCTGGCGCCGGGTTCGACGGAGCGGCACGAAGTGCATGGGTGGGAAGTGTTTATCGACCGCTCGGAAGACGAGGGGTGTTCGTGGTCGGCCACCAAGGTGGACATCAACCGGAAGCGCATCACGGGACTCGGGGCGATCCAGCCCGCGTTGTGGGAATGGGAGCCCGGCAAAGTATCGATGTTCGTTCGGACGGCCTGCGGGGTGATTGGCCGCAGCGATTCAAAGGACTACGGCCGCACCTGGACGCGGATACGTCCGACGAAGCTTCTTAATCCGAACAGCGGCATCGACGCGGCGATGATCGACGAGGGCGTGCTGGCGCTCGTGTATAACCCATCGTCAACAAATAAGATACGCACGCCGCTGACCATCGCGCTGTCCTTCGATAACGGCCGGACATGGCCACGCCGGCGCGATATTGAGAGCGGGGAGGGCTCCTTCGCCTATCCCGCGATCATCCCCGTGGCCTGCGGCATGGCCATCACCTATACTTGGAACCGGTTGAGCATCGGCTTCTGGAAGGGCAGCATCGAGCAGATCCCTGAGGTCCTTTGAGGGCGTACCTGCCGGTATTGGGCCGGTGAAGATCGGGCGTCAGCGAGGACGCGCAAGGACTGCTGTAGGTTGCAAGGGGGATCACGTTGTTGATGATTCGAGATCATTGCGGAGATCGTGGAACTTGAGCGCTGTATGTGTGTTAAAGATTTGTGGGGATGGGCCTTAAAGGGTGACTGAACGTGGAGCATGTCGTTTTGAGAAGTAATGGGTGACGTGTAATCGCTCTTGGTGGACCGCCCTTGTCATGAATGCATCTTATCTCATAGCCGGCCCGGCACTTGCCGTCCTGCCTAGAGTTGTCGCTTCTCGTCGCGCGTGCGCAAGGGCGTGCTCTCTATCACGGTCGTTCCTTCTCGTTTGTTTGTCAAAGGCGACGAAGGCCTGCCCCGGTGTTGTACCTGCGGCGCGGCTGCGCCGTACAGTAATTGTCGACGAAAGGTTGTATGCCGATGGCCGACGAACTAGATTTGAATCCACAGGATTTGGCGCCCGGGGGGCGTTTGGATGAGGCGCCGGGTGCAGAAGGTGATGCTCTCGGCCTCCCCGGCGGCGCCGCGGACGTGGCCCACGTGGCCGAGGATGTGCGGGGTCTTCTCTGCGATCTCGTAGACCTTGTGATGCCTGGGCTAACGCCTTACGAGAGCGCGCTTTATCTCCTTCTGCTGCGGATGTCTTTCTTGCGCGACAACTCCGACACGGTGCGAATCGGCAAGAAACGGGTCCTTGAGCGGCTTGGGCGAAGTTCACGTGCGGCGGCGGGGATCAGCTTCGCGCAAGTGACGGAGGTGTTCCGAAGTCTCGAACTGAAGGGCTGCATCGTCGTCGGCGATACCACCCGGGAAGGGACGCTGTATCAAGTACTTGCGCCGAGGGAGGTCCCGTTTGTCGTCGAGAAGCTGGCGTCGTCGTTTTCGACGGATGACGAGCATTTCACGAATCCCGAGAAGCGCCTGAGCCTGTTCGCGCGGGATGACTGGACGTGCCAGTACTGCGGCGAGCGTGTCACTCACGAAAACGCGACGCTGGATCACTACGTGCCGCAGTCGCGGGGCGGGAGCCACGTGAAGGAGAACTTGCGGACATGCTGCGGGGCGTGCGCGGCCATCAAGTCGGGGAAGAGCTTCGAGGAAGCGGCCCCCCTGATCCTCAAGAACATGCACGAGCGTAGGCAACGGCGAGTCGAATAGGGACGAGCCGGCCCGGTGAAGGGAGGTCGTTGGGCAGGGCCTTCTAAGGGCGTTTTTTGGACAGGATTAACAAGATTGACAAGATTCCGGGCGGAAATCGTATGAATTTTGTTAATCCTGTCTGTTTTTCGCTAACGCTCGTCTGTCTGTTGAGCGCCGCCGCTGGGAGCGCCGAATTCCGCGTATTCTACTCAATTCCCATCTTCTGTTTGACTTACGGAGGAGTGTGCTTAGAATAGTGGCTGTGACATCGGGGGATCGTTTCGTGCTCCTCAGTCATATCCGGATTGAGTTGCTTGTTGCGTGATCGTGCTTGGAAAGCGGTGACAGAAGATGAAGTGGGACGATATCAACACGCTGTGTGATGTTGTGAGGGAAACGGCCTTCGCGATCCACAAGTACCACCGAAACGGCCATCTTGAGAAGGTTTACGAGAACGCACTCGTGCATCGTCTGCGGCAACAGGGCCTGAAGGTCGAGCAGCAGTTTCCGCTGACGGTTTACGATGAAGACGGCACGGTTTTGGGTGAGTACTTTGCGGACTTGTATATCGAGGATTGCCTGATCGTGGAACTGAAAGCGGTTAGGGCCATCGCCGATGAGCATGTGGCTCAGATACTGGGGTATTTGAAGTCGGCACGGGTCGAGACGGGATTGCTGATCAACTTCGGCGGGGCCAGGCTGTATGTGAAGAAGTATCTGATGACGAAGAAAGAATAGCCACTGAGAATGCGAGAAGACGTGAGAGTGGCCACAAGAAACACGAAAAGGCACGAGAAGGCGCGAACAAGGGGTCCCGTTCTTGCGGTTCTTTGTGCTTTTCGCGGCCAGCGGATTGTAGAATGTTGGATATGGCAAGGAGGCGGCGATGAAGGAGGCGATGCTGTATGAGGCCTTGTCGGGGGGGCAGGTGCGGTGCAACCTGTGCGGGCATCGCTGTCTGTTGAAGGCGGGGCAGCGCGGCATTTGCCAGGTTCGGGAGAATAGGGAAGGCAAGCTGTACTCGCTTGTCTATGGCCGGACGATCAGCGCGAATGTGGATCCCATCGAGAAGAAGCCGTTGTTTCACGTGGCGCCGGGGTCGTCGGCTTATTCGATTGCGACGCCGGGGTGCAATTTCCGGTGTAGTTGGTGTCAGAACTGGCAGATCTCGCAGATGCCGCGGGAGCAGCATTTCGTGGCGGGGCGGCAGGTTTCGCCCGAACAGATCGTGGCCGACGCGCAGCGGAAAGGCTGCCGGAGCATCTCGTACACGTACACGGAGCCGACGGTCTTTTTCGAGTACGCCTATGACACGGCGCGGGCGGCCCGGGAGGCCGGGCTGTTCAACACGTTCGTGACGAACGGTTTCATGACGCGGGAGATGTTGGATACGTTCGAGCCTTATCTCGATGCGGCGAATGTGGACTTGAAGGCGTTTCGCGACGATACGTACCGGAAGTACGCCGGCGGGCGGCTTGAACCTGTGCTTGACAGTCTAAGGCGGATGAAGGACTTGGGCGTGTGGGTGGAAGTCACGACGCTGGTGATCCCGACGGTGAATGACAGTTCGGAGGAGCTCAGTGATATCGCGGAGTTCGTTGCCAACGACTTGGGACGCGATACGCCGTGGCACATCAGCCGGTTCTTCCCGACGTACAAAATGGATGATCTCTCCCCCACGCCGGTTGCTACGCTCCGGGAGGCGCGTGAGATAGGCATCGAGGCGGGGCTCGAGTACGTGTACCTGGGCAATGTGGCGGACGCGGACGGTGAGAACACGTACTGTCCGGGATGCAAGGCGGTCGTTATCGAGCGGCGGGGCTTCTCTGGCACGGTGAACCACCTGCGGGACGGGGCCTGCGCCAACTGCGGGCGCAAGGCGGCGGGGCTTGCGATGTAGGGGGCGTGTGCGACTCCTTGCCGGTATTGGCGGGTTGCTTCGCAGGGAAAGGGACAGACACGTCTCGCTCGGGGACTCGCTCGCTTGCATCAGTCCCTCTCCTGCTTCGCTCCGGGAGGCGCGTGAGATAGGCATCGAGGCGGGGCTCGAGTACGTGTACCTGGGCAATGTGGCGGACGCGGACGGTGAGAACACGTACTGTCCGGGATGCAAGGCGGTCGTTATCGAGCGGCGGGGGTTCTCTGGCACGGTGAACCACCTGCGGGACGGGGCCTGCGCCGACTGCGGGCGCAAGGCGGCGGGGCCGGAGATGTAGGGGGCGCGTGCGACTTGTTGCCGCTATTGGCGGGTTGCTTCGCAGGGAAAGGGACAGACACGTCTCGCTCGGGGACTCGCTCGCTTGCATCAGTCCCTCTCCTGCTTCGCTCCGGCGGGTCGAGATTAGTGGACACGCAGTCGCGCCGGGGACGGCGCTTTGAACATGCCCCCCGATTTCGTTGCGGCGGCAAGGAACCAGGCGCGCGAAAGGGTTTGGGGCCGGTTTGTGGCGCCGAGGACGAGGAGATCTCAGATCTCAGGATTTCAGAATCCCGTGCTGTGTGCTGGTGACGGCCGTGTGTGGCCTTGCGAAGTGGCGTTGAGCTGTTCCAAATGGGGGCGGGGGTGTTTCAGACTGAGACGGACGGCCTATTGAAGACGCTTTTACCATGGAATGCCGTCCATAAGGGCGGAACATGCTTGTTCGTTCGTAAGTGATTTTCTGATGGGTACTTGCGTTCCGTCTTCGTGGGGCATTGGGCCGCCGCCCACCACGTTCTACGCTTCAGAAGCTCTTGGCATGTGCTTTGCGCCTACCTTGGCGAGGTAGAAGCCGGTCCCCGGCCGGTATGTCTAGGCCGGGCGGCGCTGAGAGTCTGTGAAGGAGGTCGTGGTGGCTGGAAAAGGGTACACGTAGTCGCGCCGGGGACGGCGCTTGGAACATGTCCCCTTTTCCTCAGGCACTCGTTCGCACGCTCTGAACTCTGTTTTGTCAAGGAGGTATTCGAGTCATGTCAAAGACCATTGGAATCGACTTAGGAACGACCAATTCATGCGTCGCTGTCTTGGAAGGCGGCGACCCGGCCGTCATAACAAATCCGGAAGGGAGCCGGACTACGCCGTCGGTAGTGGCATTCACCAAGGACGGTGAGCGTCTGGTGGGCGCGGCCGCGAAGCGTCAGGCCGTCACAAATCCCGAGAACACGGTCTTCTCGATAAAGCGTTTTATGGGAAGACGTTACGATGAGGTGTCCGAGGAGATCACCCTTGTTCCGTATAAGGTGAGCCGGGCACGCTCGGGGGACTGTGATGTCGAGGCGCAAGGCAAACGGCATCGTCCGCCGGAGATCTCCGGCATGATCCTTCAGAAGATGAAGGAAGCGGCGGAAACCTATCTGGGACAGAAGGTTACGAAGGCCGTTATCACGGTGCCGGCGTATTTCAACGACTCGCAGCGTCAAGCGACGAAGGACGCAGGGCGCATTGCGGGACTCGAGGTCTTGCGCATCATCAATGAGCCGACCGCCGCGGCGCTGGCCTACGGGCTGGAAAAAAAGAAGGATGAGAAGGTCGCCGTGTTCGACTTGGGCGGCGGAACCTTTGACATCTCGATTCTGGCGCTGGCGGGCGGAAGCTTCGAGGTGCTGAGCACTAACGGCGACACGCACCTGGGCGGCGATGATTTCGATCAGCGCGTGATCGACTGGCTGGCGGATGAGTTCAAGAAGGAGCAGGGCATCGACCTGCGCAAGGACGCGATGGCGTTGCAGCGTCTCAAAGAGGCGGCCGAGAAGGCGAAGTGCGAGCTGTCGACGTCGCTGCAAACGGATGTGAACCTGCCGTTTATCACGGCGGATGCAGGCGGCCCGAAGCATCTGAACTACCGGCTGACGCGTGCGAAGCTGGAGGATTTGTGCGGCGACCTGCTTGACAGGACGAAGGCGCCCTGCGAGCAGGCCCTGAAGGATGCCGGTTTGAAGGCGTCGGATATCGACGAGGTGATCCTGGTAGGCGGCATGACGCGCATGCCGGCCGTGGGCGAGCTCGTGAAGCGTCTGTTCGGGACGGAGCCGCACCGCGGCGTCAATCCCGATGAGGTGGTGGCGATAGGCGCGGCCATCCAGGCAGGGGTCCTGTCAGGCGAGGTGAAGGACGTGCTTCTTCTGGACGTGACGCCGCTTTCGCTGGGTGTGGAGACGCTGGGCGGCGTGTTCACGAAGCTGGTGGATCGTAATACGACGATTCCGGTGTCGAAGCGGGAAGTCTTCTCGACCGCGGCCGACAACCAGACTGCCGTGACGGTTCACGTGCTCCAGGGCGAGCGCGAGATGGCGTCGGATAACCGCACGCTGGGCCGGTTCAACCTGGAGGGCATCCCCCCCGCGCCGCGCGGCCTGCCGCAGATCGAGGTGACGTTCGACATCGACGCGGACGGCATCCTGCACGTTTCGGCCAAGGACGTGGCCTCGGGCAAGGAGCAGAAGATTCGCATCGAGGCGTCGTCGGGCCTGAGCGAGGCGGAAGTCGAGCGGATGGTGAAGGACGCCGAAGCGCACGCCCAGGAGGATAGCGAGCGCCGGCGCGGCATCGAAGTGCGGAATAACGCCGATCAGCTCCTCTATGCGACGGAAAGGTCGCTCAAGGAGAACGAGGACAAGATCGACGCGTCGGACAAGGCAGCCATCGAGTCGGCTTTGGATGGCCTGCGCGAGGCGTTGAAAGGCGATGATACAGCGGCCATCGAGTCGGCCGTGGAGGGCGTAAATGCTGCGTCGCACAAGTTGGCCGAGGCGATGTATCGCACGGCCGGCGCCGAAGAGCATGCCACCGCGGGCGCCGCTGCGCCCCATGGTGGGCCTGCCGATGACAACGGCGGAGCTGCGGTGGATGCCGATTACACGGTTGTTGACGACAAGTAAGGCGGCGCGGCCGTTTTGGCAAGCCGTCTTGTGCGTTCGGTGACGTATTCGACAACGAGGAGGGGCGGGTTCTTGCTCCGGCACGGGCACGCAGAAACGTGCCCCTCCCGTGGAAGGTGAGGTTGTATGCCAGCTACTGCGACGAGACAAGACTACTATGAGATCCTTGGCGTGTCGAAGGACGCGTCGAAGGAGGAGATCCGCCGCGCGTACCTTGAGCTGGCCCGGAAGTATCATCCCGATAAGACGGGCGGCGATAAGGCGGCCGAGGAGAAGTTGAAGGAGATCAATGCAGCTTACGATACGCTGAAGAATCCGGAGAAGCGCAAGGAATACGACGCGATGCAGGCCAGCCCGTTCTGGGGCGGCCCGGGCTTCCAGGGAAATGCGCAGGAAGGGTACGGGGCGGGTGAAGGTTTCGGATTCGACTTCTCGCTGGGCGATCTTTTCGGGGATCTGTTCGGCCGCGGCGGAAAGGCGAGGCCTGCGGGGCCTCGGAGGGGCCAGGACATCGAGGTCCGCCTGGACGTGTCGCTGTTTGACGTGGTCGATGGCGTGAAGAAAACGGTGCGCGTGCCACGCCGGGCGGCCTGTGGAACGTGCAAGGGCACCGGCGCGGCGCCGGGCACTAAGCCGGAGACGTGTCCGCAGTGTCATGGCTCCGGGCAGGCGACGCAGGGCGGCGGAGCGCACGTCTTCGTCAGCCAGAGTTGTCCGAAGTGTCACGGCACGGGGCAGGTTATTGCCAAGTTATGCGCGGCATGCAAAGGCGCGGGGCAGACAACGGAATCGCGCACGGTTACTGTGACGATACCTGCGGGCGCGGATACCGGAACGCGGCTGCGGCTGGCGGGGCAAGGCAATGCGGGTGAAGCGGGCGCACCGAGCGGAGATCTGTTTGTTGTCGTCAACGTCTTGAAAGATGCCTTCTTCGAGCGCTCCGGGAACGACGTCGTGTGCGAGGCGCCGATCACGTTTGCACAGGCGGCCCTGGGCGATACGATCCGCGTGCCCACGTTGAAGGGCCAGGCCGACCTCCGAGTGCCCGCCGGGACACAGTCCGGGCAGGTGCTGCGTCTGCGCGGCCTTGGATTGCCCGCGTTTCGCGGACGCGGCAAGGGCGATCAGTTGGTGCGGGTGCAGGTTGAAGTACCGACGCGGCTGTCGCGTGAGGCCGAGGAGGTTGTGCGCCGGTTGAAGGAGATCGAGGAGCCGGGGGCGTATCCGCGGCGGCGTTCGTTTCTTGAGCGGCTAGGGCGGGGTCGGGGGCGCTAGGTAAGGTCGCCGGGACGGGGGAATGTGGGGACTCTTTTTCGACAGGATTGACAGGATGAGGGGATCAGGGGACACGTAGTCGTGCCGGGGAAGGCGCTTTGAACATGTCCCCTGATGCGGCGTCCTTGCGGAGGCTGAGCTGGGTGTAGCGGTCGAGGAAGCAGCTACGGGCTTGGCCGACGACGGTGAATCCGTGTCGGGCAAAGATGCGGGCGAGTACATCGCGCGGGGTGCCTTGGCGTCCGGTGTCGATGTTGGCGAGTCCACCGGGGCGGATGACGCGTTGGCATTCACGGGCGAGGATGGCGGCGGCCTCGGAGTCGAAGTGGCAGCCGACGGCGCCGCTGGCGTTGACAAGGTCGATGCTGTTGTCGGGGATGGGTACGCCGTCGGCGTCGCGGAGTGTTTCGAGGACGCTTTGGGCGCGGAATGACACAGACGCGGTCCCCCCGTGGCTGTTGAGGTAGTCGCGGGCGCGGGCGACTTCGAGGAAGCGGGGGTTGTAGTCGATGCCAAGGATGGTTGAGCCGGGCGCGCAGTAGTGGGCCAGCACGGCGGTGGATTCGCCGGTGCCGCAGCAGAGGTCGATGGCCCTGACGGGCCGGCCGGGGAGTTTCTGGTCGAGGTTGCGGGGGATCGTTCGCCAGTTGGCCCACGCTTGGCGGGCGTTGATCGTGGTGAACTCGTAGACCTCCATGGCGCAGTAAGCATTGCAGGCGTCGTCGTTGCGGTTGCGCCGGAAGTCGATGCCTTTCCAGCGGCGGACGAGGGTCTCGCGAAAGAGCTGGCGAAGGAAGATCAGGATGATGTTGGCCCCGGGGCCGTGCTGCCGGGCCGCGCGAAGGATGGCGGCGTGGTCGATGTGGAGGGCCGGGGCCATATCGCGTGCGTGGCCCGCAGGTGGGACTTTGCGGCGCGTGGCATGCGGGGCCGCCTTCGGGGCGGTGTGAATCTGCGCCAATCTGTGCGTTCCCACGGCTGACCTCCCTCCTGGGATGCCGGATGCTTGCCTGTGGCTACGCTTCCCTTGTCTGGATTTTAGCAGTTTTCGGCATTTCTGCCAAGAGGCGGTGGATTTGGCGGAGGCGCGATGGGCGGTTGACATGCGAGCGTGCCATTCGGGAGACTTGAGAAGGCTAAAACCGAGCAAAGGGAAGGTATGAGAGCATGAACGTCGCCGTCTTTCGATTCATCAACGGCACGATGAAGAACCCTTTCCTGGATCAGGTCTTGCCGGCGTTCTCGGACAAGAACTACGTCGTTATCCCTGGCTTCGTTGTCCTTGTTTTGCTGGTGTACTTCGGCAGGAGGCGCGTTCGCACGTGCGTTCTTGCGCTAGTCTGTGCCCTTGCTTTCTCCGATGCTCTTACGGAGCACGCTCTCAAGAACATCTTCAATGAGAAGCGGCCTTACGCCGTATTGGAGAACGTGCACGTCCACCGGGGCGGGAAGTGGGTACTCTATGATCCGGCGTGGTATGCGTTTGACAAGCGGCAGAGCAACGCGTTTCCATCCTCTCATGCGGCCAACATTGCCGCCGTGGCCGCGGTGTTATTCTTTCTTCACCGCCGCACGCTCTGGGGGACGGTTCCCCTTGCGCTGGCCGTGGGCCTTTCGAGGGTGTACACGGGAAATCACTATCCCCTGGACGTATTGGCCGGCTACTTTTGGGGCGGCGCATGCGGCTTCGCCATGTTCAAGGCGGTTTCCGTAGTCGTGGAGCGTCTTCGCGGAAAGGCCTCGGAGGAGTCACTCTTCGCGGCGGCTTCGCCCGAGCGCAAGAAATTCCTCTGGCTCTTGGCGGGATGGACTCTGTTCAATTTCGTTTTCGTGCATCTCAACCTTTTCGACCTGGCCGGGGACGAGGCTCAGTACTGGGACTGGTCGCGTAGGCTCGAACTTGGTTACTACAGCAAACCGCCGATGGTCGCTTACGTGAACGCCATTCTCGAAGGGGCCGGAGGCAGCGCGCCGTGGGCCATTCGTAGCGGGGCCATACTGTTCACCTCAGGGATGCTGGCTTTGGTCTACGGCTTGACACTGCGCATCGCCAAGAGTGAGCGGGCGGCGCTGCTGGCGGCCATTGCGCTGATGGCCACGCCGTTGATCTGGGCGGGGTCGGTCATTCTCACGGTTGATCCTATCCTCGCGTTCTTCTGGGTGCTCGCGATGTACGCCTTTCATCGGGCGGTCAACGAGGGGGGCTGGTCATGGTGGCTCACGGCGGGGATGGCCCTCGGTCTGGGAACCCTCTCGAAGTACACGATGTTGCTGCTTGGCGTGTCGTTCGCGCTTTATCTGTTGTTAGTGGACAGGAAATGGCTGCTTACTCGCAAACCGTACTGCGCCGTACTCATCGCTCTTCTGCTGATGAGCGGGGTCATCTACTGGAACTACTCGAACGACTGGGTCTCCGTTAAGCATACGGCCAGCATCGGCGCGCGCGGTGTCCGTTCGCCCGGCAAGTCGATCAAGTATTTTGGGGATTTTCTCGGGGGGCAGTTGGGGGTAGTGTCCCCCATCTTGTTTGGGTTGTTCATCTGGGCGATGGTGCGTACGGCCCGGCGTTTCAGGGCCGAGCGCGATGCGGCGTATCTGTTTCTCTGTTTCATCGTCTTGTTCGGCTTCTACGGCGTGCTCGCCTTCACGCGCAAGTCGCTTCCCAACTGGTCGGCTTGCTCGTATCTCGCGACGGCGCCGGCTCTGGGCCTAACGTGGTACGGCGTGCCGCGCGGCAAAAAGATGAGGAATCTGCTTGTGGCGGGTGTGGTTCTTGGGTGTGCGTTGGGCCTCGGGGCGAGGTCAACCGGGCTACTGTACTGGGCGACGGCGCCCTTCGTGAAAGAGGGAGACAGGCCGGATCGCATCCATCTCTCAGGATTCGAGATTTCGCCGTCGAAGGATCCCACGAATAAGCTCATCGGCGGACGCGAACTGGGGGAAGCGGTGTCTAAGTATGTCGGCTCCGGCAAGGATACGGGCCCCTTCCTCTTCAGCGACAGGTATCAGATCACTGCGTGGCTCGCGTTCTACACGAAGGGGCATCCTTTCGTTCACTGCCTCGACACGGGGATGCGGCGGATGAACCAATACGACATCTGGGCCAATCCCGAGAAGTACATCGGCCGGGACGGGATCTTCGTGACGGGCAGCGATGAGGAGCGGGCGCAGCGCTACATCGCGGCCATGGTAGGCTTGGGGGCCTTCGACGACGGGAAGTGCCTCGAAACGGTGAACGTTTGGCGCGGGAAGACGCTCGTAAGGACGTTCACCATAAGCCGACTAAGTCATTTCAGGGGGCGCGTATCGAAAGGCGCCTCCGAGGAAGTTCAGTACTGACGCAATCGTAGGTGTAGCGCGATGGAGCCGAGGGGGGCGAAGGGTAAGGCTTGCCCGACGCGGGGGTGAGGGAACTCGAACGCAGAGTCGCTGAGGACGCAGAGGAGCGCGGAGTGACGGTGTCCGTGCGGCAAGCGGTTCTCTGATGTTGCCATCTTCACCACGGAGCACAGGGAGGTGGAGAGCAGATCTGCGTCGTGTGTTTGCAGAAGTTGTGCGATGTCTCGACAGATGGGAGTCCGTTGGCTGCGAGACGGTTGACAACGCCTGAGCTATGCGGGAGACTCTCAGGTGAGGGTGTGGCGCGCTCGTTGGGGCTGTGGGCCGGAATATGAGAGGAGGGGCGCGGGATGCATATCTGGTTACTGGCGTGTACGTTGGTGTTGGCGGGGGTATGCTCGTTGGCAGCGGGCGAGGAGGGTTCCGGGGCGACGGGAATGCAGGCAGGGCCGGCGGCGCCGCGCTTCGAGAGGGACACAATCAAGACAACGGCGGGCGATCTGGCGATCACGTTTGTGGGACACGCGACGCTGATGTTCGAGTTTCAGGGGAAGGTCATCCACGTGGATCCCGTGGCGCGGGAGGCGGATTATACGAAGCTGCCCAAGGCGGATCTGATCCTCGTCACGCACGAGCACGGGGATCATTTGGATCCGGCCGTGATCAAGATGCTGCGCACGGAGAAGACGGCAGTAGTGCTGACGGAACGCTGCGCGGAGAAGGTCGAAGGCGGCGTGGTGATGAAGAACGGCGATGTGAAGACGGTGCAAGGGCTGAAGATTGAAGCCGTGCCGGCGTATAACATGGTGCACATGCGGTCGAGCGGGGAGCCGTATCATCCGAAGGGCGCGGGCAATGGGTACGTCATCACCTTCGGGGACAAGCGGGTGTACGTGGCGGGCGACACGGAGAACATTCCCGAGATGGCGCGGCTCAAGGATATCGCCGTGGCGTTTCTGCCGATGAACCTGCCTTACACCATGAGTCCGGAGATGGCGGCGGACGCGGCGAGGTCGTTCAAGCCGAAGATCCTCTACCCCTACCACACGGGCAACACGGATGTGCCGAAACTGGCGGAACTCGTCAAGGACACGCCGGGCATCGAGGTGCGCGTGCAGCACATGGAGTAGCCGGCGGGGCGTCGGGACTGAGGCGTGCCCGGAAGGAGAGCCAAGGCGGGGCCACCGTCTTGAAGTGTCTCCAGGTGCCGGGGGCCGCGTCGGGGTCGCCCTTGGCGTCCTCCCACAGGCCGAGGAGAACGAATCCGCACGCAATGAGGCCGTTGACGAGCGTGCTGAGGGCGTGGCGAAACTCATGGGGGCCGATCACGCGACGCACGTTGCCGGCGCCGTCATCGACGTCCCAGTAGGGGTCTTGGTCGACGACCTCGGCACCGTCCAGATAGGGATAATGGAGCGGATAGCCGTTGCCGTCCCAGCTTTTCTCCCAGGTGCCGTGGATGAACGGGTTGGTGCATTCCAGGCGATACAGCCCGCCGGGCCGCAGCACGCGCGCGACTTCGCGGTACACCTGTCGCGCGTCGGGCACGAAGTTCAGGGAGTGTGCGTGCCAGACGAGGTCGAAGGTACTGTCCTGGAGGGATGTCATGTCGCGCATGTCGCCCTGGATGGTGCGGACGTCCGTTCCATAGTGGCTAGCGGCCTGGCGATCGCGCTCGAGCTGAGTCTCTGAAAGATCCAGCACGGTGACGCAGGCGCCCAGGAGCGCGAAGGCGGCGGATTGCTGCCCTCCCCCACCCGCCAGGCACAACACGTCCTTTACTGCCGCGTCCCCCATCATGTCTTCGGGATCCACCATGGCGCGGGCGGAGGTCTCGTCCAGGTCGAGCGCGGGGCGCGAATAGGCGATGTTCGCCTGAGCCAACTGCTCCCAGCGTTCCTTGTTGTGTCGCGCGATTTCGTCGAGCAATGCCTTCTTCTCCTATATCTTCTCGATGATCGCGATGTAGTGGGGGCCGTTGCCATCGATGAAGCGTTCCACGCGCCAGCCGGTGCCGTCGAGGATCGCGCGCACCTCATCTTTCGAGGCGAGGAGGTAGTCGAACCAAGGCGTGGCGTAAGTCTGGTAGCGGATGCGGATGCGGAGTTGCCCGGACATACGGCCGCGCTTGCGGTTGCGCCGCTGGTAGGCGAGATGACACGGCTGTTTGGTGTCGTAAGGGTCGGTCGTCTCGGCGATGATGCGGGCGCGGTCGCTCGTCATGGCATGGAATCGCCTGAGAAGCCACCGTGCGCGTTTGAAGCTGCCGAACAGGCCGAAGTTGTTGCCGTACATGAGGACGGTGTCGAAGGTCCCAAGCTTGCAGGTGAGTTCCGTGATGGACATGACTCGAGCCTTCTTGAGGCCGCGCAAGCGGCAGACTTTGACGGCCAGTGGGGAGGTGTCGATGCCGAGAACGTCCAGCCCTTTCTCCTGGAGGTGTAGCGCGACGCGGCCCGCCCCGCAGCCGACGTCGAGGATCTTGCCCGCAGCCAGGGCGATGGCCTGTCGCTGGTGTTCGGGCCAATCCTCGTACGACGCGAAGTAGGCTGGTGGCCCGTCGGAGGGCGCGACAAAGCCGTCGTCTCGTTCATCGACTTCGTAGGAGCCCTTGCCTATGTGGAAGTCATATAGGGCGTGGCCGAATCCGTCCTGCTGACTGGCTAACAAAGTCTGCCTCCTTCTTCGGCGTCAATCTGCTTGCCCCTCTCGAGGCCGCCGGGGACGTAGGGGCGGGCGTCGATGGTGTAGTCTACGTGTCCCGTGTTTTCACGAAATCCGAGGGAGCGGAAGAAGTCCTTCTCTAAAGAGTCTTGGTAGACAATGCTGGAGAAGTAATGGCAGCCTCTTCTCCGCAGTTCCTTGAGGAGCGCCGTGGCCATGTTCTTGGCGATGCCGTGGGGGTCGGTTTCGATGAAGCAGCCGTTGTAGAAATCGTTCCGGCTCTGGAATCTGAGGTCCAAATCGACTTCCATGATCATGCCGTGTAGGCCGTCGTAGAGAGCGCGAGCGAAACCGATGAGTTCGCCGTCATCGTAGGCGGTTATCCATACGCCTTCGTGCTTGAGGGGGAGTTCGGACGTTTCCTCGCCGTAGCCTTCTTCGCATATGTTGTTGCGCTTGTAGAATGCGTAGAGTTCGCCTTGCTTCAAGGGCTCGCAGACGATGATTTCAATTGCCATGAGGCCCTCCCTTGATGAGTTTCTTGATGAACATGCTCTCTATTGAGAGCTTTTCATGGACAGGATTGACAGGATTTGCAGGATTGGGAGAGGAAATCGAGCAATTCTTGTACATCTTGTGCACACCGTCCAAGGATTCGCGGGCGCCGAAATGGCAAAGCCCAATCGTTCATCACCAGCCCGCTCTCCGGCCATAATCAAGCAAAACATCCCCGGAGCGGCTGTGTGAGGCGCCCTGCGCGGGCGGGGACGCGCTTCTTGGAGCTACATTGGCCGGGAGCCGTCGTCGCCGATGGCCTGCATGGCTCGCCGGAGCCTGTTTTCTAATGCATCCATGCCCTGACGGTTCAGATCCGCGTATGCGCATCGTTTCGGGATCGGTAGAATCGATGAGATTTGCGGCCGCGCACACCAACTGGCCAGCAACGTGGGCATCCAGTCAAGGTTCGAGGTGGTCTTGGGATCGTCGGCAAGGTGCGTAGAGCTCATCCATGCCCTGAGGCGCCCTGCGCGGGCGGGGACGCGCTTCTTGGAGCTACATTGGCCGGGAGCCGTCGTCGCCGATGGCCTGCATGGCTCGCCGGAGCTGTTTTCTAATGCACCGCGTATGCGCATCGTTTCGGGATCGGTAGAATCGATGAGATTCACCAACTCCTTGGGATCGTCGGCAAGGTGGTAGAGCTCATCCATGCCCTGACGGTTCAGATCGCGGATAAGCTTCCATTCGGGCGTGCGATAGGCACGCATGTTCACGTCCGTTTTGCGGCATTCCCATTCGACGTACTGGGCGAAGAAGTCGTTGTTCCACTGGGGCGACCTTCCTCGCAGCAGGGGCACCATGTTGCGGCCGCGCACGACGGCGCCGGGCGGAAGGGACACGCCAGCCATGGCCAGCAACGTGGGCATCCAGTCAAGGTTCGAGGTGGTCTGTGTGATGGTTGCGCCTGGGACAACCTTGCCGGGCCAACGCACGAAAGCCGGCGCACGCAGGGAGGTGTCCCACAGGTTGGGGCGGCTGCCCTGATTGTCGGTGAGCAGCCAGCGGCCGCTGCCCTTGTGCCAGACGCCGTGGTGGGTCATGTTGTATCCGTGGTCGGATACGAACACCACGATGGTGTTCTCCGCGAGGCCCTGACGTTCCAGGGCATCGAGCACGCGGCCGACGTTGCGGTCGAGCGCGTGGACGCTGGCGAGGTATTCGCGTGTCATGCGCGTGGCGCGCGGGATGTCGAGCTTCGGATGCTGCGGCTGCGGAAAGGACGGGTCGAGATTCTCAAAGGGCTTCCAGTCCGTATCGTTCAACGGCAGCCATGTGCGGTCGCCGTCGGCCGTGCTGTTCTCCGTGTTGGCGTGCGGGGCGAAGAAGTGCACCGAGAGGGCAAAGGGGTGTGCGTGCTCCGCTTCGAGATAATCGATGGCGTAGTCGGCGATGATATCGGGCGTATAGCCTTCGACGCGGCGTTCTTCACCGTCGATTTCGACGAGTGGATCCTTCGAGATGCCTGCGCCGCACCGCCAGCCTTTGAAGAGGTCGTAGCCGAAGCGCTGGGGCAGGTACTTATCCAGGCCGCCCACGTGCCATTTCCCGAAAAGGGCGGTGTCGTAGCCGGCTTGATCGAGCAGACTGGGCCACGTTGGGAGGTCGGGGTCGAGCCCGACGTTGGGGGTGCGGCCGGCGCTGAGAAAGTCGACTATCCCGACCTCGGTGCCGTAGCGGCTGCTCAACATAGACGCGCGCGAGGGACTGCACACGGGACATGAGGCGAAGTAATTGGTGAGGTAGGCACCTTCGCCCCGCAGGCGGTCGAGGTTGGGCGTTTGTGCATTGAGATGTCCGCCCTGTCCCCACGCCCATGCCGCCTGATCGTCAGCCATGATGAACAGGATGTTGGGCCGCGCTCCCGTCGAACTGCCTCGTGTAGCGCATCCCGTCGCCGGCGCCGCAAGGGCAAGCGCACTGCCGGCCAACACCTCTTTCATGAAATCGCGTCGAGTGATCATAGTTTTCCCCTGGTAGCTACCGTGTGGACGAGCCCGCAAGAGGCGCGGCCAGATTATGGGCGATTGTAGAGTCAGGCGGTAGTCGGATCAAGACGGCCCGTGCCGAAAAGCGGCGCTTTTTGTGACAGGATTAACATGATTTGCAGGATGGATTGAAGGGCGTGGCGAGTTGCGGTAGGGTTCGGTTGCTCGGCCTACCCATGGTTGCTCCATCCGCCGTCCACGGGCAGGACGACGCCGGTGATGAAGCGGGATTCGTCGCTTGCCAGGAAGAGGGCGGCGGCGGCGGGATCGGCGGGCGCGCCGAGCTTGCCCAAGGGCTGGCGGTCGTCGAGATAGGCCATGATCTCGGGAATGCCTTGCATCCGCATGCTCATGGGGGTATCGATCATGCCGGGGGCGATGGCGTTGGCGCGGATGCCCCGGCGGCCGTAGTACGCGGCGATGCATTTCGTGAGGGTGATCACGCCGCCTTTGCTTGTCATGTAGGCGTGGGAGCGGAAGAAGTCATCGGGCGGGCGGAGCGCGGTGACGGAGCTGATGGTGACGATGCTGCCGCCGTCGTTGTCGAGCATGGCCGGGATGGCGTAGCGGCAGCAGCGCCATACGCCTTTCAGGTTGACGTTCATCACGTGATCCCAGCCTTCTTCGGCGCACTCGCCCGCGGGGCCGTCGCCGAACTTACTGCCCACGGTGCCTGCGGCGCAGACGAGGATGTCGAGTCCCTGCCATTGGGCGCACGCGGCCTCGAAGCCCGTTTTCACACTGTCTGTGTCGCTGACGTCCAGGTTCAAGGGCTGGATGCCACTGCGGCCGACGCAGGTTCCTTCGAGGCCGTCTTCGTCTATGTCGGCGGCGATGACGCGGGCGCCCTCGTCGGCGAACAGGCGTGCGATTTCGCGTCCGATGCCGCTTGCGGCGCCGGTGACGATGGCTTTCTTACCGGATAGACGTGTCTTGTTCATGTCATTGGTTGCCGGTTAAGGTTCGCCGGCCCCTTCCTACGTGAGTTTCATGGATTTCCCCGCGTGTGGTTATTGTGGGCCTGGCGGCGGGGGCTGTCAAGCGAAGCGCAGAGGGAGCGGGAAGAGCCACCGATGGAGACAGGTGAACACCGATGTCAACACACGGATGGGAATGAGCAAGTGGAGTCAGGCAGGTGGTAGATGGTGTGCCGTGCGGTATGGTGGCCTCTCCCCCGCTCGCCGCGTTGCTTGAAGGATACCATAGCCCACGGGCCGGGAAGGTGGGCAAGATGCGCGCGGATCAGGTTACTGGCCAGCCTGGGGGCTTATCTGAACGCGGAGGCGCTGAGGACGCAGAGGAACGCGGAGAAAGCGCGCGAAGTCTTGGTGCAGGCTGTTGGTGTCGCGGTGATGTCGAGGTCCGGAAAGCAGGGATAGACACGTCTCCGCTTCGCTTCGCTTGTGTCGGTCCCCGTCTTCCGCCCTCCGGCAGGCGTCAGACGGACTCGCGTTCTTGGGCGGCTTTGAGGATCATGTCTAGGAGTTCGGCGTAGCGCATGCCTTGGAGGCCGGCCATGATGTTCATTTTGCCGTCCCAGCACCAGCCGGGATTGGGATTGACTTCGAGGAGCTTGATAACGCCTTCGCCGTCGGTTCGGAAGTCGAAGCGGGCGTAGTCTCTGCAGCCGAATCGTTCGAATAGCAGGTTGGAGTGATCGCTTAGGACGCGGGCCGTTTCGCCGTCGACGTCGGCTTGTTTGTATTGCACGAGGTCCCACCAGGGCGAGCCGGGAATCCATTTGGACTCGTAGCCGAGAATGTGGGGCAGCGCGGGGTCGAGCCGGGAGTAGTCGACCTCGAGA
The DNA here is from genome assembly GCA_963674865.2 of Candidatus Hydrogenedentota bacterium. GTDB lineage: Bacteria > Hydrogenedentota > Hydrogenedentia > Hydrogenedentales > SLHB01. The sequence goes on along the minus strand of CAXXYE010000004.1, from coordinate 581,991 downwards.
ATGGGGAGCACGTTGTACGTCATTCCGGGATTTCCGAGGATGCCGACGGAGTATTCCGGCCCCGTGAGGAATTCCTGGACGAGTATGGGGCAGGGGCCGAGGTCTCTCCGGAGTCCATCAACGTACTTGACGAGTTGGGCGGTGTCGTGGACGACGGCGTCCTTGGTGATGCCTACGCTGGAGTCGCCGAAGTTGGGTTTGACTAAGGCGGGGAAGGTGCAGGGCAGGGTGACGATGCTTTCATCCGGGCCGCAGTAGGACTCCATGGGCACGGGGATATCGAGGGACTGGGTGATTGCGCGCACGAGTCCCTTGTTGTAGCAGAGGCCGAGGCAAGCGGGGCCGGCGCCCGTGTAGGGCACGCCGATCATCTCGAGAACCGCCGGGATGTGCAGCTCTTTGAAGGCATCGTTCTCAAAACCTTCGTCGCAGAGGTTGAATACGAACTCGGGCGGATCTGCCACGAGCCTCCGGATCAGATTCTCGTGGTGGTCGACGAAGGTGAATTCGTAGTCGTCGAGTTCGGCGAGGCCGCGGCGCATTCTGTCGATGGTTTCCATGTCTTCGGCGTTGAAGTGGCCGCCAAGTTTGATGGTGTCGGGGAGGTTGGGGTCGCCGAGCAGGACGGTGACTTTGGGATAAGGCAGGGCCTGGCTCGCGGCGGCGACGGGGCGCGCGGGCGTGCGGGCCGTGACGAGGAGGCGGTGGGCCAGCATGCCCAAGTCTTGGCCTCTTGCGGACTTTGTCTCGATGGCGTCGTGGAAGCGAATATCCTGGAAGCCGACTTCTTCGAGCAGCCGGCGCAGGTCGTCGGCCGAGTAGAGCCGCTCCGCGTAGAACTGATCGGCCACGACGCCTTTCTCGGCGTGGGTGATCACTTCGCGGGTGATGAGTTGCCGCTCATCGCGCCCGAGGCTGCGTTCGCGGCAGACAAAGTAGTTCTGGTCGATCCACTCCCAGGAGCGTGCCTCGAAGTTGCGGCTCATCCACTCGCCGTCGGCCACGTCGAGCACAAGGATTCCGTAGCGGGTGAGGGCGTTGAAGGCCTTCGCGAGGACGGTTTCGTCTTCATCCTCTTGTTCGAAGTAGCCGAAAGAATTGCCCAATACCATGATGCAGTGGAAGGGCTTGTCGAAGCGGCGCAGCTTTCGGGCGTCACCTTCGTGAAAGGTGATGTCCAGGGCCTCGCTCTTGGCACGCTTCCGGGCGCACCGGGTGAGGTATCGCGAGCGGTCGAGGCCGACGACGTTGCGGAATCCGCGGCGGGCGAGTTCGAGAGAATGGCGTCCCTGTCCGCAGCAGAGGTCAAGGATGCGATCGTTGGACTCGAGTCCGGCTATCTTGACGATGGTGTCGATTTCCTGGCGCGTGGCCTCCTGGTTCTCGACGACGTCACCGTCGGTCTTTAAGTAGAGGGAGTTGAACAAGGTTCGCCACCAATCGGCCGGTAGATGGCGTTCGAGGTCGGCGACGGGGCCGAGGCAGACGCGGGGACTCGGGGCGCCTTGGGGGCGGCCTTTGGGGGCGGGCGGCGGCGATGTCGCCCCCTCCCCATGTTTGCGCTGTGCGTTTGTGGTGAGGGCCGGTTTGTCGGATGATTTGTCGCTGGTTGGGGTCGCTTCGTTGTCCATGGGACTGTCCTTTTCGGCGCGCTTGTGCACGTCTTCCTGTGCCTGGTCCGGTTCACTGCCGTCCAGGCGGCGCGAATATTGCCACGGTGAACCCCCGCAGATCCACCTCTATTTTACGACGGATGAGGGAAGGTTGTGGACACGGTTCTTCGGCCTCGGCGGATGGGGAGGCGGCGGGGAAATCGGTGGCAGTCCTCTCGCACTTGTGATATAACGTGGTGCCTTTTGTATCGGTGAATAGGGGCGCCCATAAGGGCTTGCGGCAGCAGGTGGAAGGAGCTGGATCATGCTGGAAAAGAAGCAGCGCGAAGCGATTTTTGAACGGGGTAAGCCGGAGACGCTCTGGGAGGGCGAGCCGCTCTTGGGGAGTATCTACGGGGAGGAGGAGATCGAGGCGGCGGTCGGGGCGATACGCCGTGCGATGGACTTCGGGAAAGGCTTCGGTTTCTCTTCGGCGCAGATTGTCGAGTTTGAGCAGGCCTTCGCCGCCTACTGCGACACGAAACACGCCGTGGCCGTCAATAGCGCGGGGCCGGGGCTCGACATGATGATGCGGTTCCTCGACCTGCAGCCGGGCGACGAAGTGATTGTGCCGGCCATCAATTTCGTGGCGGCGCCGCTGGCGGTGCTGGGCGCCGGAGGCCAGATTGTCTGGGGTGAGGTGGATCCGAGGACGTTCCAACTCGATCCGAATGACGTGGAGAAGCGGATCACGCCGCGGACGCGGGCGCTCTTTCCCGTTCATATGAACGGTTTGTCGTCGCCAATGGACGAGCTTCTTGAAGTCGCCGAGCGGCATCCGCACGAGAAGCATGGGCCGTTGGCCGTCATCACTGATGCCGCGCGGGCCTGTGGGGGCGACTACAAGGACACGAAGATCGGGAAGAAGGGCCTGGCGACGGTGTTCTCGTTTCACACGATGAAGAACATGACGACGCTCGGGGAAGGCGGCATGGTGACGACGGATGATGATGACGTGGAGGCGTTCTGCCGCTCGACGCGTTTCTACGGCGGGCCTACGGAGATCTGGGGCACGTCGAATGTGATGACGATGGTGCAGGCGGCGGTGGGTATGCCGCAGCTCAGGAAGTTGGACAGCTTCAATGCGAGTCGGCTGCGTCTGGCGCATAGGCGCCATGAAATGCTTGAGGGCATTCCGGAGCTGATTCTGCCTTATGAACCGCCGGACTGCGTGCACACGTTCTATCTTTACACGTGTCTCGTCTGCGATGAGTGGGCCGGCGAGAAGAGGAACAAGATCTGCGGGATGCTGGCCGATGATTTTCGCGTTCGTTGCATCGTGGCGAACCGGCCGGCCTACCAGGCGCGGAAGATTCTCCGGGAGCACACGCCGGGCCAGTCGCTGCCGCTGTCCGAGCGCCTGGGCGAGCGGTTGTTCTGCGTGCCGATTCATCCGGTGATGTCGGACGAGGATAACGAGTATATCGCGGCCAGCCTCATCGAGTGCGTCGAGCGGTTGCGGTAAGCGAGAGGACGCGCGGCCAACCACGCCCCGCTACGCTGGTTCCGCGGCGGCGCGGAGGGTGTGTGCGTAGGGGTGGCCGGTGGCTTCGGCCCAGTAGAGAACGCGTTCCTGCATGTCTGTTGCGGTTGCCTGATGGGCGGGGTCCTGCGCGAGGTTGAGCATCTCACCGGGGTCATTCTCGAGGTCGTAAAGTTCGTGAACGCAGTCGTCGGGCAGGTTCAGGACGTACTTCCATCGTGGCGTCACGGCGACGAAGTTGTGCTCGATGGAGTTGCAGATGACCATGTCGCGGGCGTCGTCTTGGGCGCCGTTGAGAAGCGGCCCGAAGCTATGGCCGTCCATGGGGGCGTCGGTGCTGACGTTCAACAGATCGAGCACGGTGGGCAGGATGTCGGTACCGGCGGTTAGTGAGTCGCAGGTGGTTCCGGGGGCGCCCTGTCCGGGGCAGCGAAGGATAAACGGCACGTGGAAGAGTTCGTCATAGCCGCAGCAGGCGAGCTTGTAGATCATGCCGTGGGCGGCCACCATGTCGCCGTGGTCGCTGGTGAAGAGAATGAGGGTGTCCTTGTCCTCTCCAATGGCTTCGAGGGTGGCGCGAATCCGGCCGATTTGGGCGTCGATATAGCTGCAAAATCCCCAATAGCGGCGGATGTAATCGCGGAATTGATCGGCGGCCCAATCACCCGATTTGTAGACTTGCGGCCGGCGCTGCCGGGAGGGCTTGCCTGTCAGGTCGTCGTGATGGTTTTCGGGCAGGGGGATACCTTTCAAGGGATAGCGGGTGTCCCACGGCTCAGGCGGCGCGACGGGTAGATGGGGGCCGTAGAAGGAGACAACCAGCGCGAAAGGCTCTTCGGCATCGCGCTGGGATTCGAGGAAGCTAACCGCCTCGTTGGCGATGAAGGTCTCGACGTGAAGCTCCTCGGGCACTCCGGCGCAAGCGTGGCAGTCATCGCCCGCGGTTTGGAGCATGTTGTGTCCGCCGACGGCGGATGTGTCGACCCACTCGCCACGGCCCTGGCCGCGCAGCCAGTCTCGGTACTGCTTCCATCCGCCGCGCCAGTGGTCGAAGCCGTGCGTGGGGCAGTCGTCGCCGGTGCCGCCCTCGCGCCGTTGGAATTCGTAGCGGTCGGGATGGAGTACGCGGTCGAGATGCCATCCTCCGTCGAAGACCTGCTGCTCATCCTGGACGCACTTCGGCAACTGGCGGTACATGTGTCCGCCCAGGTGCCACTTCCCCACGTGGGCGGTGTTGTAGCCGGCGCCCTTGAGGATGCTGCCGAGGGTGGGGATGTCGGGAGGTAGAAGCACATCGTTCGTGACGACGCCGTGGTTGTGGGCTTCGCGGCCTGTCATGAAGCAGCCGCGCGAAGGCGAGCAGGGAAACGCACTGACGATCATCCGATCGAACCGGACACCTTCCCGGGCCAGGCGGTCGATGTGGGGCGTTTCGATGAGGCGATTGCCATACGCACCGATGGTGGACAACGGCTGCTGGTCGGTCATGATCCAGAGAATGTTGAGAGGCTTGCGCGCGCCGGATGCCTTGGCCAACTGATCGTCCTGGTGTGTCTTCATGCCTCTCCCCTATTGCGTGACTCCCGTAAGCCGGGTGTCCTGAGGATAGTGGAGTGACGGAGGCGGATCAACGGGCAAGGCGGAGGAGGCGTGCGGGCAACTGAGGAAGTGAATTCATGGAACCACGGAGGTCTCGGAGAACACGGAGTGAAGGCAGGTTGGGTGCTTCTCCGTGTGGTGGGCGACAAATGGAAGCCCAGGTCTTGGGTGAATCTAACCGTCGGGTCGCGACCCGCCCTGATGCGGTCTCGTTCTTGCTGCGAAAAGCTGGGGGCAGACACGTCTTCGCTTCGCTCCGCTTGTGTCAGTGGAGCCGTTGAAAAAGTCCGGAGTTGCTTCACGCAGGCCGCGAAGGGACCTGGGACAGTCCCGTCTGCGTCCGCCCATGGCGGACTCCGCTTGGGACAGTCCCGTTCTTTCGCTTAACCTCTGGAGCGAATGCGACATTTTCAACAGCCCCTCAGTCCCCGTTTTTCGCTCTTTCTTCGGCATCCTTTTGCGGAAAGGGAGAGACACGTCTCGCTCGGGGACTCGCTTGCTTGCATCAGTCCCTTTCCTGCTCCGCCAGGCGCATGTTGCAGGTGCTCCCGGCCGCTACGCGGGCTACGAGGCGCGGGGCAAAAACCACAGGCCCTGTCCTGGGGTGGACAGGGCCTGCGGGATAGTACGGGGGGGGGTTATTCCTGCCCGTCCTTGCCGACCTGGAATTGGGCGTCGAGGGACCAGGCGCGGGCGGGTTCGGTGGAGGTGAGCAAGGCGACGTAGCCATCGCCGTTTCCTCGGCGGAGCGGCACATCCTCGGTGGCGATGGCGTAGCGTTTGGCGAAGAGGTAGTTGACTTGGAGGGCGATGTCGCCCTGGGCCTGGGGCAACTGGGCGATGACGTCGCCGGGGATGGTGTATGAGCCGTCGTCTTCGAGGGTGCAGACAACAGCTCCCAGTTCGCAGCGGCCTTTGGCGTTGTCAATGAGCACCGTCTCGAGCATGACGACGAGGAAGTCGCCCGGGGCGGTGGTGTCCCACGTGAGGGGGAAGCCGTTGGCGAGGGTGTCGCCGTCGAAAAGGTCGCCCAGGCCGGTGGTGAGGGTGAAGTCGAGCCGGCCGGGGATGACGCCGTCTACGTCGAAGGGGCCGAGGTCGATGCCGCCGGGCCAGGAGTAGGTGAGGGTGTCGCCGCTGTCAAAGAGATTTCGGGCGAACAGGCCGTCCTGGTAGAAGAATCCACCCATCCACGGTTCGAGGAAGGCGTAGCCGAGGTCGGCGGGCGAGCCGTCGCCGCGGAAGCCGACGAGCCAGTCGAGGGGGCAGATCATGTCGATGGCGGTAACGCCGTCGGTGAGGGCGCCGGGCGAGCCTGGGTCGAGGGCGCCTATTTTGTCGCATTTTGGGACGTCCCCGGCTTCAAGACTGAAGAGTTCATTGCGTGTGAAGCCGAGGCTGAACACGAGGTCGAAGGCCAGTTGGTCTTGCCCGAGTGCGAGGCTGAGGTAGATGGCGAGGCTGAAGGCGGGATCCACGCTGGTGGTGTAGACATCGCACGAGTCTTCGATGGTATCGACGTTGAGCAGGTCCATCTGGTCGCCGTCGAGGCCGGAGTAGAACATGGCCAGAGAGGCCAAGTCCTTGACCTCGCCCGAGAACAGCGTGTTGTGCGTGGCGAGGGTGCTCAGAATGAATCCTACGAGGTCGCCGTCCTCAGGATAGTCGACGGACAGGAGCACTTCGGCGCAGCCGCCCGTGGCGCACGAGGCGGATGCGGGCGTGGTGACGACCTTCGGCGGGCGGCCGATGACGTACACGGCCACTTTGGTGCCGGCCGGTGCGGGAATGCAGAAGTAGCCGTCAGCGTCGGTGGTGGCGGTGCCGCCGGTGGAGGAATAGACGGTTTCGCCTTCGATGGGCGTTACTTTGTCTTCCTCGGTGACATATCCGCTGATGCAGGAATCGAAGGTGGCGTAGAGGTCCTGGTCGGTGGTTGTCTCGCCTGCGGCGCCCGAAGCGACCTGAAGGGAATCGGCGATGTAGTAGGCGCCCGGGAGGATCAGGTCGAGCCGGACTTGGGCATCGGGCTTGACGGGAACGCTGTAGGCGCCTGTTTCATCCGTTCGGGCGAAGGTGCGGATATGGTAATCGAGGTCCACGGCGCGGATCAGGGCGCCTTCGACGGGCAGGGAGTCCTGGTCGTAGGCATGGCCGGCGATGGTATGGGGGCTGGGGCACGTGACGGCGCAACACCACCAGCCGAAGGCGGAGACATGGGCCACGAAGACGAGGTGGCCGCCTTGGCTCTCAACCGTGCCGGTACCGGCGGATACCCACAGGCCGACGGTGGCGTCGAAGTACCACAGAGCCACTTCATCGCCCGCTTCGAGGTCCGTGACGCTGGGCAGGCGGAGGTAGATGGTCACTTGGGCGCCCGCGCGGACTTGGATGGACTCGCCGTTGGCCCAGGCGCAGAAGTTGGCTAGGGCATAGGCGTTGAGAAGGACCGTCTCGCCGTTCTGCGTGGTTTCAAATGTGCCGGGGAAGCCCTCGAGGTCATCGGGGTCGGTGGTATCGATGGCGGTGACATGCACGGTGACTTGTCCGGTGAGGGCCTTGCTTTGGCCGCCTTCAAGCGCGTCGCCGGGCACGGTAACGCTGTTCCCGGCACTGTCGGCCGCCTCTCCCCCAGTCTGTGCGTTCTGGATCACTTCGCCGTCGTCGAGCCGTTTCAGCGTGGCATCGACGGATGATGTGCCGCCGGCCTCGATATCGACGGGCCGGCTGGAGGAGGCGTATCCTTCGAGGGAGAACGCCAGCACCTGGCTCTTGCCGGCGGAGACGCCCTCGAATGTGAATAGGCCGTGGCCGTCGGTGTAGGTTTCCTCGCCGTTGTCTAGGGAGACCTTGACTAGCGGGAGCATGTCGCCGTCGGTGTCCTTGACCCAGCCGACGAGATCGCCCGTCTTGCGTGACTGAGGGCAGCCGGTAAGTGCCGAAACCGCGACGATGACGGCCAAGGTTAGTAGGCAGGTCCGAAACGGAACACGTTTCATTGAATTCTCCTCCTTCTGGTCGCGGTCCATGCCGGGTCCGGCTTCCGCGCTCCCCACAAACGAGCGAAACGCTACAGTAACAGTTTAACCGCTAGGCGCTTCGTTTGGCAAACCACCGATCTGACTGAAAAGCGTGTGCCATGTTGCACTCAGTCCGTGAGGCAAGCCAGAAACGGCGTAAGCTTTCCGATGCCTGGCGGGCAAGTGCCTTGTGTGCGTTATCCTACTGTTCTGCCGGTACTTATGGCGTGTGCGGGTATCGGCTCTGCGGCAGAGGATTGGGCTCCCGCATTCACAAGACTATACCGGGCGGCGACGGGCTGTGTTACGCCGGGGCGGCGCATTATGTAGGGGGCCTGGCAAGTCATGAACGGATCGGGCCTTGCGGCAGGGGACTATCCACCTCACTAGTCGATTAACTCACCTCTAGTGATGACGCTTACATAAGCGCGGGCACTCCGCTGGGGTAGGGGAGCGCAATCAAAATGGACGGTGTTGTCGCCGGCCTCCAGAGCCGGTATATCTCCTTCGGGCGTCACGTCAGCGATGGGTTCCCCTTTTTTGCCATACAATTTGCAGTTACCCGTCGCGTCAAACTCGATGTATTGCCCGCTGCTGAGTTCAACGGGAAACACGATGGTCTTGTCTCCGATGGTGACGGCAGGGCGGCGTAAGGTGTTCTCCGCGAGCGGCAGGGCTTTGATGGGACTCAGGCAGCAGGTCACTTCCTTGCCTGCAGGGAGGTCGTTGTACCACAGGGAAAGCGACTCGACGCTGGCGTAATCCACCCATTCACGGTAGAGGGCGTAAGCGCCGCCGTAAGGCCAGGAGAAGTCCTGGGCGTGTCCGCCTTCCGGTTCGATGAGCTCGAAGTAGCGCCATCCATTGAAATCTACTTGGACGTAGTGGTCGCCGATGCCGTTGATGATGTGGCGGGGACTGCGCAACTGGATGTTGAGGAGTTCACCTTGGCCGTCGCCGTATACCCATAGGCCAAGAGCCTGCTGGCCTGCGATGTTCATGGGCGGGGAGAAGATGCGGCCTATCTTGGCCCACGCGCCGTTCGGGTCTTCCCGCGTGCTCGAAGCCCCGAATGCCCCGCTCACAGCGGCGCCCGGGCGTACGGGAGAGGAAGCGGCATGGAGATCCGCGTGGACGTTCTCTTGAAGCTGACGATCGTCGAAGACGGCGGGAGCGCTGAAGTCTTCCACTAAGACGGCGTCCGTGGAGTCATAGGGCGCGGCCGATATGAGCGCCTCGATACGGAGTCGGAGCGGCTGCCGCTCGAAGCGATTGTGGACGGCCCAGACGTTGCTCCAGCCGTCTATGCCCTGGACTTTGTGCTTGGTGTATTGGACGGGCCGGAAGCGCCAGCTCTCCCCCGGCCCCTGCTCCAGCGTGAATTCGTCGCCGGGGACGCGGAGGCGGGCCTTGGTGTCTTCGTCAAAGTAGTCCGTGCGGCGGAGTTGCTCGTATTGCCGGAAGATCGGTGCAAGGCGCCGGTATGCGGGGACGGAGCCGATTGTCTCGGGATTGACGCCCATAAGGCTCAGTCCGACGCCGTTGCCGAGGCACTTGCAGAGGAGATATTCGATATCGTCGGGAAAGGTGGGCTCGATCTGCGTCACGTGAGGGCCGTCCGTCCAGGTTTTCACGGCCCACCAGCCGAGGTGCATGGGCAGCAGCATGCCTTCGCCCGACTTATTCGCGGCGGTGTGTACATCGACGAAGCGCTTGTGCCATCGGTTGGGATGATCCCACGCGCCCATGCGGCCGCGGACATACCAGAGATGATGATGGAAGGTGCTCATCTCGAAAAGCGCGGGCCGCTCGAGGCGATTGCAGATCTCGAAGACGAACTTCGAGCCGTAATGCCAAGCGTTTTCGGGGCCCGCGAGTATGTCTTCGCCGTCGAGGGCGTCGAGGTAGATCATGTCGAAGCCGCATTCGTTGAAGGTTTCGGCCGTGTGGGCGGCCACCTCGGCGAGGAGGGTTGAGTCGGGGCCGGGCGCAAACAGGCCGAAGCATTCCTTCAGGTGGTACACCTTGGCGCCTTGCGCGTGTTCGGCGGGGACGGTGCCACAAGCGCCGCGTGTGCATTCCGTGAAGGCGTAGGGCGGGGCCTTGGATACGCCGGCGTAAGTAATCAACTCGTCGTCGATCTGGATGGTGACGCTATTGCGGACTTGAAATCCTGTCGTGGTGGACATGGCCTCCGTGGATTCGCCAACGGGGACGCGAGCATCCTCGGCGGCTATCGATTCGGCGAGTGTGAAGACGGCGTCTTTACCGAGCCGGGGATCGGGGACGGGGGTAACCCACGGCGTGTCCTTCGCCAGGAAGAAGGCGTAGGTGTGGAGTCCGGCGTCGAGTCCCGCGGCGTGGAGCTTGTCGATAACCGCCTTGACGCTGTCGCGCCCGTTCGGGAAAAGGTCGGGATTCGGGCGGCAGTCGCCGAAGCGTAGCGAGTGGCCCGTGTGAAAATCGATCTGGTTGATACCGAGGTCCTTGGCAAGCGCGATCCAATCGTCCGCGGTTTCCTCGGTGAGTTTGCCGAAGTCGAACAGATAGGAGCCGCGATTGATGGGGGTGTCCATGGCCCAAGGCCCGCCGATGGGATGGTCGAATTGCGGCAGGCCGTCGGCGTTGCGCACCACCTCTTTCATGACGTCGCGCAGGTGTGCGGTCGGGCAGGCGATGACGGCGGCCTTCGCGCCCTCGAATCCGAAGCGGCGGTAGCACATGGCCCGGAGGCGGCGGTTGAGTCCGGGGATTTCCTTGACGTTTGTCTGGAGATTTAACGCGAGGGCGCACGCGGCGAAAGGTTCTTCCAGGGCGCCCTTGAGGGCCAGCTCAACATTGATGAAGGTCAGTTCTTCCAAGCCTTCGCCGCTGACGGAGAGGACCTCGAACGTGAGGTAGCGCTCCTTTGCCGACACGGCGAGAACGGCTCGGATGTCGGGCGGATCGAAGGCTAGGGTTATGCGGCCGCCATGGTATGAAGCGTGGGAGACGTTGTACGTTTGGGCGCCGACCTTGACGAAAGCGAAGGGCGCCGTGGGACTTCGCTGGGCGTAGTCGTCTCCCGATCGGATGTCGATCAGGTTGAGTACTTGCCCGTTGCCGTCGAGCACGAGCCGGGTGAACTCGTTCTCGACAGCAATCGTATCTCCGCCGGCTCCCGCGCCCGCAAGAAGCAGCGCCAAGCAGATGAAAGGTCCCATCAGCTGTTCTCCTAGGTGTGTCCAAATGACGCGCCTCGCCTTTGGCCATGCAGACAGTGTAGGCCGTCGCCCCGAGGATTGGAAGGCCCAGGCCGCTGGCGTGGCCCGCTGGGACGGGAACGCACAGGGTGTGTCTCAAAGGGATGATAGAATGTGCGTGCCGATGACACGTTTATTGGCTTGTATGATGTTACCGGCGGGAGGAACGGTGGATGACGAAACGTGAGGTGGTGCAGGTTGTTCTGGATGGGGGAACGCCGCCGTATGTGCCGTGGTCGTTTGGGTTTACGCGGGAGGCGCGCGAAAAGCTGACTGCGCATTACGGCGAGGAGCGGCTGCGGGCGGGGGTGCTGCAGAACCACCTCATCGGCCTGGGCCGGGTGGAGCGTTTCGAGCGGCTTGATGAGGACAACTACCGGGATGTCTTCGGCGTGGTGTGGGATCGCTCGGTGGACAAGGATATCGGCATCGTCGCCAACTGCCTCATGAGTGAGGCGACGTTGGACGGATACACTTTCCCTGACGCCGCGGATCCGGCACATTTCGAGGGCATTTCCGAGTGCATTGAGGCTAAAGGGGACCTTTTCCGGGTGTTTTCCATCGGTTTTTCGCTCTATGAACGTGCCTGGACGCTGCGCGGCATGGCGAATCTGATGATGGATTTCCACGCGAATCCCGATTTCGCCCATGCGCTGCTCGACGCGATCGGCGATTGGAACGTGGCCGTGGTGCGGCAGGCGCTCGAATACGATATTGACGCGGTCGCGTTCGGAGATGACTGGGGCCAGCAGCGGGGGCTTCAGATGGGGCCAACGGTGTGGCGGGAATTCATCCGGCCCGTCTTGGCGCGGATGTACGGGGTAGTCCGTGACGCGGGCAAGCATGTGATGATCCACTCGTGTGGGAAGGTGGACGAGCTTTTCGACGACCTCATCGCCATAGGACTGAGCTGTTTCAATCCGTTCCAACCGGAGGTGATGGATGTGTTCGGCCTGCTCGAACGGTATCGCGGCCGCCTGGCCTTCTACGGCGGATTGTCTACGCAGAAGACGCTCCCTTACGGGACGCCGGACGATGTGCGCGCCGACACGCTGCGCTTGCTCGACGCCGGGCGGCCCGGGGGATACATCTTCTCTCCCGCCCACGCCGTGGAGGGGGATGTCCAGCTGGAGAATATGCTGGCCTTCATCGAGACGGTTCAGGCGCAGACGGGATTTGCCTGAGGCGCAGCATCGTTTTCAGCTTGCGGCAAGAAAAGGGACAGACACGTCTCGCTCCTCTCGTCGCTCGCTTGCATCAGTCCCCTTTTGGATTTGCTTGAGGCGCCGCATCGTTTTCAGGATACACGGCCGCAGTTCGGCGCAAGAAAGGGGACAGACACGTCTCGCTCCTCACGTCGCTCGCTTGCATCAGTCCCTTTCTTGCTGCGCTTCCACGTCCATTCCTACCGAATGCCCGGTGGACGGTTTTCCGGCGATGCAGACGGCGAAGCTGAGGGGGCTGGCAATCACCCAGATCCAGGGCCAGGCGAGGGTGAAGTGGAGCCAGCGTTGGAGCATGTAGGGCTGGAAGAGGAGGACGCAGAGCATCCCGGCGGCGAGGGCGGCGATGACGCTGGCCGCATTGCCGCGTTTGGTGAAGAGGGCCGCGGAGAAGACGCCGAAGAGCGGGGCCAGGGCGAAGGTCATGACGCCGAGGGCGAAGTCGATGAGCGTTCCCCCACGCTGTCCGGCCTGCATGAAGACGGCGAACATGGCGAAGGCGGTGAGTAGCAGGCCCATGGCCACGACGGCGATGCGGGGCGCGCGTACGGAGTCGGCGCCGGATTTGGATGTCGCGCGGGCGCGCCGGGGCGCGCCGAGGTCGGCCACGGCGGTGGCGGCCATGGCGTTGATGGCGGAGTCGAAGCTGCTCATGGCGGCGGCTAGTAGGCCGGCGATGGAGAGTCCACGGATGCCCGCCGGCAGGTGGTTCAACAGGAACCGGGGGTAAACCTCCTTTGTCTCGCTGACGACGTCGAAGGGCGTGTGCTCGAGCATGAGGTCGGGACGGCCATAGTAGATAGACAGGAGGAGTCCAATCGCGAGGAACAGGCACACGACGGGCAATTCGAGGAATTTCGAGGCCATCATGGCGGCGCTGCCGCGCCATGCGGATTTGGTGGTGAGCATGCGCTGGGCGAGGTCGTGGTCGGTGCCGTAGCAGGCGGCGTTGACGAAGGTCGCCGCGATGACGCCGCTCCAAAGGGTGTAGGGCCGGGTGAGATCGAAGCGCGTATCGACGATGGCCAACTTGTCGACGCCGTCCGCGTTGCGCAGGGCGCTGACGATCTCGCCGAATGGCAGCGGGATGGCGTCCAAAAGGATGTAGACGCTGATCAGAGCGGCCGCGATGACGACGAAGATCTGGAGGGCGTCCGTCCAGATGACGGCGCGGATGCCGCCGCAGGTGGTGTAGAGCGTGCCGACGAGTCCGAGGAGCAGAATGGCGGCGAGGAGGCTGGGGATGTCCGTGTCGCCGTGGAGGATCAGCGCGAAGGGGATGGCGGCGATGAAGAGCCGTGCGCCGGAGGCCAGCAGGCGGCCGAAGAGGAACACGGCGCTGGCGACGCGCGCCGAGGAGCCGCCGAAGCGCTTGCCCAGGTAGCCGTAGATGGTGACGGTGCCGGCGCGGTAGACGGGCGGCAGGATGAGGAACGCCACGATGAAGGCGCCGATGAAGCCGCCGGGATAGAGGATCAGGTAGGTGAGGTCGCCGGCGTAGGCCATTTCCGGGACGCCGACGAAGGTGGCCGCGCTCAGGGAGGTGGCGATGATGGAGAGCGACACGGCCCACGCCGGCATGCTGCGCCCGCCGAGGAAGAAGGTGTTGACGCCTTCCTGTTTACGGGACAACGCGAGGCCGATGGCCACCATGGCGGCGAGGTAGGCGGCAAGCACGAGCCAGTCAATAAGGCCGAAGGTGGTTGGTGGGACGTCCATGGGGCGCATCATACCGGAGGAGGCGAAGGAGATCTACGGGTGACAATGGCTCGGAATTGTTGTGCTAGGTGTGGACAGAGTAACGGAATTGGAGGGCTCGCTGCCTCCTGCCGTCTTCCCTGTCATTCCGCCCGCTTGGCCATAGACCCTCCAGGCGTGCTGGCCGGCGGGGCAATGGGGAAACGGATGCGGACATCACCCCGACCTGGGCAAGTTGGTGGCCAGATGTCACCGTTCTCGGCTTTGCCCAGAACAATCGCCTTCATGTATCGGCAGTGCCTCGCCAATCTAGGACGCTCAGACTCTGGGAACATGTTTGGCATGTATGTCGCCAAATCATTTAGCCTTCTCGTCACGCTACGGAGCAGTTTCCAGGACAACGGTTGATCGGCAACAATCTTTTTGTAGAGCTTCAGGTGGGGTTTCTTCTTGGTCCGAACGAACGCATACTCACGCTCCTCCTGATCCAAGACATATTCGATGAACTCGAATACAGAGTGAGCATCGGTGACCATATCGGAATCAAAATCGTGGGGGTTTGCTTCATACTCGATCATGGAATCGTTTCGCATGTGTTCCAGGTAAACAAGCATTTTCGAGAAGAAATGGAAGTAGAACCACGTCTTTCTTGTTGTGTAGAGCACCGAAACTCGATCCAGACACGGGCCTTCGTAAGATTCCACGAACCCGCGGTCAATAAGCCACTCCAGGAGTTCGGATATCTCGTGTTGTCTGTATCCAAGCCACCGCAAGTCACCGTACACTCTCGCCTTCGGAACATGGTCGCCGTGGCTGACAAAGAACTGCAGCATTCGGTACACTAACAGAAGGGGGAACCTGCCCTCCGTCGAGTTCGGCATATGCGAGCCCCAACCGAACACGTTCTGTATAAACTCGTTCTGCCCGTGGTCGTAGAGTCTCCACTGGCCTACCGCCGCCAGTCTCACGAGTTCGTCAACCCCAATAGGAGCCAGCTTGTGTTGCTGATCGAGATCCCGTCTGACAACGTAGTCTCTGATGGGGCGCTCGTACCTGAGCGCCCAGGATTGCAGGCCTTCGACAACGAGGCTGATGGCCTGTCGAGCGTTAGAGTTCGTTGCATTGTGGAGGAATTCATCCACGCTCTCGTGCCCAAACGAATCCCTGATGCGGCTGCTTACGCGGGTCTGCTTCTGGCGAGGCAGGAAGGCACTGCTGATGTGCGCAAGTATCTCGCGCAGATCGTATTCACTAATTGAAGCTCTCTCGGAGATCAGAATCTCCGGGCCGGAATACATCGAGGGATCCCAGGTTGCAAGGAGTCTGTCGAAGCGTTTCTGGATAAGATCCGGGAGCACGGGTGTCGTCATGTGCATCTTCTTGAGGTGTCCAAATGCCATGAAGGCGCCGAGAGAGCACAGATGGCCAAGAGTTCTTTCTCGCACCGAGACGACGCCGATAGCTGAAGGAATACTTGTTAAGAGGTGCTGTAGATGACGGATGAAGGCCAGCTGACGCAACACCGGTTGAGAATCGAGGTTGTCATAGACGATAACCGGGATGCCGGGGCGCGGCATCCCTGCAATGTGGCGCGAGGCGCGTTGGAGGAAAACTGTGCTGTTTGAAGCCCTGTGGATAATCCGTCGCTTCTCGCGCTCCGGGTTGGCACTTGTCGCGATTGCCGGGCGCAGGCATCCCGCTTCATCATACAATTCCGGACGGGCAAGTAGTCCCCACGCCTCCACGGACTCAAGCATAGCATCTTTTTCGACGACCGTGCGGACGGCGTCGATGACGTCGTTCTTGGCCTTCTGGGAGTCCTGCTCGATGTCAACGTTGTTGAAGTCTATGATTGCGAAGAAGAACTTAGTTGAGTGCGGTCGTTCCCCATCGAGCTTTGGCAATAGGACGCGGTGGAAATGGTGAAGGAGAGTTGTCTTTCCGCTCCCAATGCCGCCTTGGAGGAAGGCCATGCGGTTCAAGGGGAGGTCGACAGACACTGCAGAACGTCTGATGCGGCTCTGCTGACGGGCGATACGGTCAAGTACCGTGAGCAGAGTGAGTTCCATCTTGTCCTTGATCTGATCGCCATATGCCTTCTGAAGCGCGGAATTCGCAGGCAATCGCCGCCATCGACCGGTTCGCGTGTTGTAGGCGCAAGCGGCATTGTCCGGAAACTCTGCCGGATACTTCCGATTCATTGCGCTGTTCTTGTCAGACGTGTACCGCTCTTCCACGTATGCGCTTGAGAGAAGGGCCGTGTCTTGTATGATGTCACCGAAGTAGTCCTCCAAATCTTCCGGCAAGAGATCTGCCAATAGCCGGTTCCTGCCGAAGAGACGATTGCGACTCGCGCAAAGGCGGTGCGGCCGCTTCGTTAGTTTCATAGCATCACCTCATCCTATGACTGAATTCACGGGTACTCTGACCTCAACCATCTCTGATCCATCCGAGAAGCAGACACAAAACTCGATAACGATAATACCTGTGCATCTCCAGGGGTGCGAGTTGTGGGGTACGGTTGCACTGTCGCTTGGGCCGATAACGAGGGCGAGGTCCGTTGGTAGGCCGCATGGCGTCTTGCGGATGTTCTCGGGCTCAACCCTCACATCTACTGACTTCGGCGTTTGACAGTTGGCATCCTCCACATCAATGACTTCAGAGATTATCGGTCGGACATCGGTGACGCGCATTAAAGGGGGCGTCTTGCTGCTGGACGAGGCGTGGAGCCGATAGGTGGCCTCGAGGGTTCCAGTATCTTGCCCAGTATCAGAGGTGCAGGTGGGGTCCAAGTGAACGCGGAAGTCCCGCCGCCGAAAGGCTGGGGAGAGAAGTGCGCATAGGGCGACTTCGAGGGTCAGGAAGTCTTTGGCATACGGCCATGGACGCCAGACCTGGGGCTCTTGAACCGTGTGGTACTCGATGAATATGAGTAGGCCGAGCATGACGTTGCACGCAAGCAACACAGCCACGGTTCCAAGTCGAGTTCGTTGACGCTTCACCAAAACCTTCACCGTGACTGGTTCCTTTGTGCGGCCGTGCCGGCCTCTATGTTCAGTGCGTTGCATGTAACGAGTTTGCCCATTCCCTATACTGCGCCGTTTGGGGGTCCCCCGCTGAGGGAAGCCTATATCACTTTTCGTAGGTTGTCAAGGCTTAAGGGGGATAACTTAGACAAGTAGAACGGGGCGCTACGGGGAGGAGCGGGCGGGAACGGGAACACGTGGTCGCGCCGGGGACGGGGCTTGGAACATGTCCCCTTTTCCTCCGGCGTTGTCTCACAGGCTCTAGACAGAACCGCAAACACTCGCTTCGCCGGCGTCCGCCAATGAAACGGGACTTACTGCGCGCTAGAAAGAACGCAAGCCTATAGCCTGGAAGCTATCCCGAGACTCCTGCGGGGACGCGGGGGAACAAGCGCGCCTAAGCCAACCTAGTGGTATGACTCACGCTGATGGCGTCTTATT
Source organism: Candidatus Hydrogenedentota bacterium (assembly GCA_963674865.2). GTDB lineage: Bacteria > Hydrogenedentota > Hydrogenedentia > Hydrogenedentales > SLHB01. Next base: position 564,607 of record CAXXYE010000004.1, on the reverse strand, counting down.
CTTGCCGCGAGAAGCGAGGCGAAAAGCAGGGACAGACACGTCTTCGTCCGCCTAAGGCGGACTTCGCTTGTGTCAGTCCCCGTTTTTCGCTCATTCTTGGCGCTTCTTCATCTCCAGATAAGCGATGTCAATTATGAGTCAGAACACTAGGGCCGTCTTTTCGGACTGTTTCGACGACGTGTTTCTGGATGCCCGCTTCTCGCGGGCATGACGTCGCGGGCAGAGGTGAAGGGAGGGACGCGCTCCTGCGCGTCTGCGGTCGAGCGGGAGCTCGACCCTCCCAGAACGTCGAGATCGTCACCGAGCTTATGAGACAAACCACCAAGGGGCTCGTGTGCCGTCCGTAAGCGCCTGGCCGCGCTCAGGAGTCGCTTTTCAGTTCGCGGATGTAGATGTTGCGGAACTGGACGACGCTGGAGGCGGCGTTCCATGTCTCTTTCTCGGGGTCGAATCCGCCGTGGTGTTGGAGGGCGATGGGGCCTTTGGCGGGGACTCCGGGGAGCTGGGCGTTGTCGATAACTTTGGTTCCATTGAGGACTACGGTGAGGCGATCACCTTCGATGGTGATGTCGAAGGTGTTCCACTCGCCCACGGGTTTGTCGGCGTGTGACCTGGGCGTGGCGCCGGCGCGGACTTCGGGGGGCATCTTGCTGTCGGTGCGGTATCCCCAGATTTCGCCGGAGCCGATGGGCCAGCACCAGATGTTGATCTGGGACTTGCTGGAGCCGCGCAGGTAGATGCCGGAATCGGCGTTGGGGCGGGACGTGGTCACCGGTTTGCCGTCGGGGCCGAGTTCGTAGGAGCCGTCGGGCAGGATGTTGGGCATGGTGTTTTCGGCGGGGGTGTCTTTGAGTCGCCACTCGATGTGGAGGGCGAAGTCGCCGAAGTCGCGCTGCGACCACAGGTGTTTCTCGCCTTCGATATCGGTTCGGGGATTGCAATCGATGACGCCTTCGACGACCTTCCAGATCTTCCCTTCCTGCGGGATCTTCCAGCCGGTGAGGTCTGTGCCGTTGAATAGGAATTCCCATCCTTCGCCTTCGGGGGGCGCGGCGTAGGACAGGGAGGTGACGAGCAGGAGACAGGCGATTGCGGCGGCGGGTTTGAGCATGGTGGTAGGCGTCCTTTGTTTGGTTGAGGGGGCATTCTAGGCGGATTGGCGGAGGGGGTCAAACCACTCATGAGACGGGGAGTGTTGGAAGGTCATTCTGGACAGGATAACAGGATGGAAAAAGGATGTGTCGGAATCTCGTGTATCTTGTCGAGCTTGTCGATAACGATCTCTCTTCGGCTCGTGTGGGCGGGGGAAGATCTGAACGCAGAGACGCGGAGGGCGCGGAGGAACGCGGAGAAGAGTGTCGGCCTATCGCAAGGGGATCATTCTCACGCAAAGCCGCCAAGAACGCAAAGAGGCCGCGAGAAGGCAAGAAACCACCTGTCGCATCACCGAAGCTACTGGGGAATGGTTTTCATGTTCACCACGGATGAACTCAGATGGACACTGATGCACGCGAGCGGAGAATCGCTGTTTTCGCGGTTCCTTGTGTTCTTCGTGGCCGAGAGGGGCGTGCGGCCTGAGAATTCTCGCCGGGGCCTTATGCTCGGTGGATCGACGGAGGGGTCAACCTGTTGGGAGAGAGGATTTGAACGCAGAGGCGCGGAGATCGCGGAGGAGCGCGGAGAAGAGCGTCAATCCTCCGTAATGGGAGCATTCTCACGCGAAGTCGCCAAGAACGCGAAAGGGAAACCACTCATGAGACGGGACTATTGAAGGGTCACATTGGACAGGATTAACAGGATTGACAGGATTCAGTTCTGTAATCTTGTGTATCTTGTCAATCCTGTCGATTCTTGCGCGGCTTCGCTCGTTGGTTCGATCTGGCCGTTTCGTTCTCGATTCATTTCGCCTGGGCGGCGCGGGCGAGGTGGGAGGCCATGTCGCCGCAGTCGCGTATGCCCGGTTGGGCGTACCAGTGTTCGTAGAACTGGGCGAGCGTGCCGTCGAATTCGGCGCGTTTGATGTTCATCCAGGTGAGTTGGTCGCCGACGGCGAAGTACACGTAGGTCTTTCCGTCGATTTCGATAATCTCGGGATCGGAGGCGTTGATGCCTTCGTCGAGGCCGATGGGCCTGAGCACGGGGTTGGCGGCGCTGAGTTCCCAGGTCTTGAGGTCCTTGGAGCGGGTGATGTAGGTCTCGAAGTAGTGGAGCGGCGCGCGAGTCTCGAGATAGAGCACGTAGTAGTAGCCGTTGACGTAGCGGACGCAAGGGCACGCGGTGTAGCGGTTGGTGCCGAAGGTCGCGTCGGGCAGCTTAGTCCAGTTTTCGAGGTCGTCGGAGCGGGCGAACTTGATGGTGAACGGCGGGTAGGTGCGGTCGTTGGATTCATAGGCCATGAGGAATCCGTCCGGCCCTTCGCACACGGAGCTGTTGAACAGGTGCTCGCTCTCCTGCCGTATGACGAGCTCATGCTCCCAGGCATTGAGGTCGGCCGACTTGAAGAGCGTCACATCATTCCAGTCGTTGTCGCCGAACCGGGACGCGAAGGCGTAGAAGACGCCGTCGTGGACGTGGCAGGAACCAAGGCTGTAGCCGACTGCGAAGCGCGTCATCTCCTCGCCGGTTTCGACGTCGCGCAGGAGCAGGTAGTAGTCTTCCTTTACGCCGCCGTGCGCGGGGCGGTGGCATTCCATGTGGCACAAGCGCCCTTTCCACATGACGGGCGACAGCTCGCACATATCACGCATGATGAGTCTGCGGTTGGCGAGTATCGGCGCGGGCCTCACGGGCGCGGCGGGCGCGATGTTCTCGAAGGCTTGGACGGGCCAGTGGCCGAGGGTGTGGAAGCCCTCCGGCACGTCTTGCGTGTATTGGATATAGGCCAGGGCGGAGCCTTTGGTCGAGTAGCCGATATCGCCAGCGGTGTCTTTGTCCACTTTGACGCCGAAGACCTTGAAGCCCATGAGGACGGAGTCCTCGAAGTCGACGTGGAGGTACTTGCCGTTCTGGACGCTCTGCACGACGCCGTCGGTGGGCGTGCCGTGCGGCTGGGAGAAGTTCAGGGCGATGAGTTTGCAGTCACGCACGAGGACGCGGGTGTAGGTGTGGAAGCCGTAATTGCCGCCTTTGAGGGCGCACTGGGGGCTCACCATGGTGCAGTCCTCGAAGACGACATCGTGGCGTTCGGGCATGGACTCGTTCTCAATGCGGACGTAGCCGGCCGCGGTGTCGCCCCATTCGTCGAGGGACCACATGTTGCAGCGGCGGAAGGTGATGGGCTCGTCGGGGCGTGAGAGGCAACTCATGGCGCCGCAGCCGAAGGCGCGGCCGATGCTGATGCAGTCCTCGACGACGACGGTGAACGGCTCGATGCGGTCGGTGCAATCGAAGCAGAGTCCGCCGTCGCCGCCGGTGGCGTAGAGGCGGCGGAGGAGCCAGCGATCCCAGTTGATGGCGGAAACGGTTTCCTCCGTGTGTTCCTCCGACCAGCCCTTCTGGTAGGCGCGGATATTGCCCCACCAGTCATAGCTCTTGAATCCCCTGCGCGGGTCGCCCGCGTCGAGGATAACGTGGCCGGAGGTGCCGGAGCCGAGTTGGCCGTCGAAATCGCCGACAAGCTCGTTGTACGCGCCCTCCGCGCCGGGATGGGCCGGGAGCATGTTGGCTTCCATGTAGATATCGGGGCGGATGATGATGCGGTGCCCGCCCAGGTCGTCGGGAACGGCGTCGAGGGCCGTCTGCACCTTGGTGAATGCCGTGGGCCAGGATAGGCCGTCGGAGTTGTCGCCCAGTTTCGATACGTAGAAGGTCTTGGCCACGCGTTCGCCCTCCGTGGCGCCGGCTATCAGCGCACAGACTGCCGCCAATACGAGAATCGTTATTAGAAATCCGAAGCGCATGCGCAAGAGGATAGCGCCGGGAGGTGGGGATTTCCAGCGCCTGACGGTAACTTGCGGTTGCTGGAGCCGCTTTAACTCGCTTACCGGGAGTATGTACGCTGATTGGGTGAAGACAGCCCATTGTGACGTGGCCCTCAGAATCGTTGACCACAAGAGGACAGAGACATGAATGATTTCTTGCACGCCTCAGCGCTACTGCTGGTTCTTCTCAATCCCTTTCTGGTCATTGTGTACCTGACAGATATCGTTCGAAAACTGGATTTCTTCGCCTTCACCAAGGTCTTGTTTCGTGCAGCGGGGATCAGTTTTGCCGTTTTCAGTTGTTTCGCGCTCGCGGGAAACGCGCTCTTCGCGAGACTCGTGCAGGCGGACTTCGCCTCCTTCCAGATATTCGGCGGTATCGTGTTCTTGCTCATCGGTATTCAGTTCGTGTTTCGAGGGAGTGATGCAATTGAGATTCTCCGCGGTGAGTCCGAGCATTTGGCGGGCGCTATCGCCATGCCGGTTCTCATCGGCCCGAGCACGATCAGCGCGAGCGTGCTTGCCGGCCAAAAACTTGCCCCCGCTGCGGCCTGTGCGGCGATTCTGTTCGCCGTTTTCTTGTCGGTTGCGGTGATGCTTCTCCTCAAGCGGCTGCATGACTACGTGCGTCCGCGAAAGGAGCCGCTTATCGAACGCTATATAGAAGTTACGGGGAGAATTACGGCGCTGTTTGTCGGGACGGTTTCCGTGGAGATGATTATGCGTGGGCTACAGACGTGGGCGAGAAAGTTCTGAGTCAAAAGGATCGCAAGGGCCGGAGGATTTGGCGAGTACCTGCGGGGAAGATGCAAGGTGAATGGACTGGAATAAGAAAGGGCCGAGAGCTTCGAGTAAGCTCTTGGCCCTTAAAGCTTTACATGGTGGAGGTGAGGGGGATCGAACCCCTGACCTCTGCATTGCGAACGCAGCGCTCTCCCATCTGAGCTACACCCCCATGTGCGAAGGCGGATCGTAGCAGACGGGCGGTTGCAAGTCAACTCGGATGGCGTGAGGGCGGACTAGTTCTTGGGGCGTTTTCTGGCCGTCATGTGGTGAGGGATATTGTCGCGCCCCTTCAGGGCTTGTATATGGTGTTGGGACAAGGTCCCGGCGCGTTGCGCCGGGCTGGTATGCGCGGCCCTTGCAGGGCCGGGATATGGCCTTTGCGCATGAGGCGGGGCCCGGAGGTGTGGCCGGGGTGGCTGTGCCGTTGCGCCGGGCTGGTATGCGTGGCCTGCGGGCGCAGGACGTCTTCACCACCAAGGCAAGATGAGTCACTGGAGTAGCCTGCATCGCCGCGAAGCGGCAGGAATGGACAGGATTGACAAGATACGCAGGATTTCGAGAGCCCTTCCTGTCCATCTTGTTCATCCTGTCCAGAATAATCTTTCCTCCGTCCCTGTCTTACAATTGTCTCTCCTCGCCGCTCCTTTGCGTTCTTGGCGGCTTTGCGTGAGTTGCAGCGCGGGGATTTCCTCACGCCAAGGCGCCAAGGCGCCAAGGAAACGGGAAACCGTATCACGCCAGAGTGTGTGGCCTCGGGGAGAACTCTCGAGTCACATGTTCGTGTTGGCCGCGAAGGACACAAAGAACCGCGAAAATGGGAGTTTTCTGCCGGTGTGAATCTGCGTGCGTCTGGACATCAGGGGGACGCTAGTCGCTTCGGAGGCGGCGCTTGGATGGCGTCCCCTGATCTGTCGTGCTGTTGGACAGGGCGGCGGAGTTCCGGTTAGACTGCGGCACCGTCGCGGGGACGATGGGAGTCGCGATGAAATACGTTTTTCTGGGGTCATTCGCGGTACTGGCGGCGCTGTCCGTGGTGGCGGGGCTGTGGCATCCCAGACAGACGGACGATCGGATCGAGCTGGTTTGGTGTACGGACGACAATCCGGTTCGGCGGGGGCAAATCGCACTTTTCAACGAACTCTATCCTCGCTACCGGCTGCGTATCGACCCTCAGAACTCGGGGATGCAGAAGGTGATCGTGCAGAGCCTGGCGGGCGTCGGGCCGGATCTGTTCGATTGCTACACGGGCTCGCAACTTGTGGCGTATGTGCGTTCGGGGATCGCCATGGACTGTACGGAGGCCCTAGCGGAGCGGGGAATCGATATTGATGCGGTCTGGCCTTGCCTGAAGCCGCTTTTCGTCTACGAGGGCCGCGCCTACGGCCATCCGGACAACGCCAACGCCTACGACATCTGGTACAACAAGGTGCTCTTCGACGAGGCCGGGGAACCGTATCCTTCGGGGGACTGGACGTGGGACGAGTTCATCGAGGTTGCGCAGCGTCTGACGGTGCGTGATGAGCGCGGCCGCCCGGTACAATTCGGCTTCATCGGCTACTGGGACTACAACGCGGCGCTGGCGCAATGGGGCGCGGATTACTACACGCCCGAGGGCACGCGGTGCGTGCTCGATTCGCCGGAGGCGGTCGCCGCCATCCAGTTCATGCAGGACCTCATCTACCGGTATGAGGTGATGCCGACGCCGACGGAGGAGATGGCGATGTCGAGCGCCGGCGGGTGGGGCACGGGCGTTTTGGGTCTGTTCGGCGCCGAGAAGGGGGCCATGGCCCTTGGGGGGCGTTGGTGGCTGTGCCTATTGCGTGATGAGGATTACGCCCATATGCGCTTGGGCGCGGTCCCGTTGCCGCACGGGCCGAGCCGAAGGCAGTTCGGGGGGGGCCGTGCCACGCTGGTGAACGCGACGGGCCAGCACATCGAAGGGGCGCTCACCTTCATGGAGTATCTGCACAGCAAGGAATGGTCGCAGCTTGTCAACCGGCAGGCGGATGCATTGGGGCCGGTGATGAAGTATCACTACGGCGAGTACGAGGACGCGTTTCTGCACAATCCCGAGCACCCGGAGGAGGATTGCAACGCGGAGTGGCGAACGGCTCTCGAAGACAGTGTGCCGCTGCAGGTCAGCTCCTACGTGAACGGGCAAACGGTGGAGCGCATCATGCTCGTGCAGCTCGACCTCGTGAAGGCGAATCTCAAGCCGGCCGCAGAGGCTATGCGTGACGCCGCGGAGAAGATCAACAAGGCCATCGTCGAGACGCTCAGGATCGATCCCGTGTTGCGGGATGAGTATGAGCGCGCCGTCGCGGCGGGTGCGCGGCCCGCGTGGGATGACGAGGAGGGGGCGCCATGACGCGGCAGACGCGCAGGACGGTTGTGGCGCTGTGCTTCTTGCTTCCCAATTTCCTAGGTTTCTTGACGTTCACGGTGGGGCCGGTGGTGTTTTCGCTGGCCGCGTCGTTCACGAACTGGAACCTGATGAAGACGGTGCCGCTCCGCTGCGTTTGGTTCGATAACTACGTCAAGCTCATCACGGAGCCGGAGTTCTGGCTCTATTTCATCAACACGGCTTATCTGATGCTCGGGATGCCGATTGCCATAGCCGGGTCGCTCTTTCTGGCGGTTCTCATCAGTCAGCGGCTGCGGGGAATGGTGGTGTATCGCACACTCTTCTACCTACCGAGCTTCACGGCGGGGGTGGCGCTGCTCATCCTCTGGAAGGCGCTGTACAATCCGACGTTCGGGCCGATTAATCTTCTGCTGGAGTGGGTTTTCGACGGGGTGGGCCTGGTGCAATTGGAGCCGCCGGATTGGTTGGCCTCGACGAAGAACGTGCTGGCGTTGGCCGTGGAGCGGGTGGAGATTGTCTCACGCCAGTTCGGGCTGGGCGCGCGGGACGCGCTCATCATCATGGGCATCTGGACGGCCATCGGCGGCGGGAACATGCTGCTCTATCTCGCGGGGATCTCGAACATCCCGAGGGACCTGTACGAGGCGGCGGAGATCGACGGGGCAGGCCATTGGGCAAAGTTCCGCCATGTCACGTGGCCGCAGTTGGCGCCGACGACGTTCTTCATCGTGATCATGAGCTTCATAGGGGGCCTACAAGGCGGATTCGAGCAGGCGCGGGTGATGACGCAGGGCGGGCCGGCAGGCACGACGACGACGTTGGCCTATTACATCTACACTAAGGCCTTCGAGGAGTTTCAGATTGGATATGCGTCTTCGGTGGCATGGATACTCTTCACGCTGATTTTCGCGGTGACGCTTGTGAATTGGCGGTTTGGGAGCCGTTATGTCAGCTATTAGGGAGCAAGGCGGCGGTTTTGGGAAGTGGTGGTTTCGGCGCGGCCGGTTCGGTGCGTCGCACGCGCTGCTTGTCTGCGTCGCGATTACCACGCTGATGCCCTTTTCTTGGATGGTGCTGACGAGCTTCAAGCCGCTCAATGAGGTGCAGCGGCTCAATCCCCTTCCCTCGCAATGGCACGCGGAAAACTACACGGATGTGCTGAATTCAAAGGACATTTCATTCAAGAGGTATTATTTCAACAGTGTTTTCGTGGCAGGCTGGGTGACGCTGCTGGTGTGTCTAACAAGCTCTATGGCGGGTTATGCGTTTGCGCGTATCCGCTGGCCGGGCCGGGATCACGTGTTCAAGCTATATCTGGCGACGATGATGATCCCGGGCGTTGTCACGATGATTCCAAATTACACGCTGATGGTGAAGCTGCACTTGCTCGATTCGTACGTGGGATTGATCGTGCCGGCTGCCTTCACGGCGTTTGGGACGTTCCTGCTCAGGCAGTTCATGCTGACTATCCCGCCGTCGCTTGACGAGGCGGCGCTGATCGATGGGGCCTCGCATTGGCAGGTGTATTGGGACGTGATTCTTCCGCTGGCGCGCCCGGGATTGATCGTGCTTGCCATCTTCACGTTCATGGGGAATTACAGCGCGTTCTTCTGGCCGCTGGTGCTGATCAAGAGTGAGCATCTGCGCACGCTGCCCATCGGCATGATGTACTTTGACACCGTTTACGGCAAGCAGACGAATCTCATCATGGCAGCGTCGGTGATGAATATCGTGCCGTTGATCGTCCTGTTCATCGTCATGCAGAAGCATCTTGTCCGCGGGATTCAGCTCGGCGCGGTGAAAGGGTAACGCGGGGACGCCGAAAGATGTTCTTTGACAGGATAACAGGATGAAGAAGACATATGGCCTGTGAGTAACGTCGCAGAAGGTATGGATCGGGGGCCAGGGCATTCATGGAATACAAGGAACTGACGGAACAGATCATCGGATGCGCCTATCGCGTCTACAACACCATGGGATTTGGATTCCTGGAGTCAGTGCACGAGAAATGTCTGATGATCGAACTACGAAAGCTCGGCCTTCGGGCCGAATCCCAGAAGTCGCTTACTGTAAGCTACGACGGCGAGGTGGTCGGCGAGTTCGTGGCTGACGTTGTGGTGGAGGACACCATCATTCTTGAACTCAAGGCCGTTCGTCGAATCGTTGTGTCCCACGAGGTGCAACTGGTTAATTACCTTGTAGCCACAGGAAAGCCGGTGGGACTGCTCCTCAACTTCGGGGAAGAGCGGGTGGAGGTCAAGCGGAAGGTCAAGGATCTTCCTCGGGAATGAAAGGGGCGCTGGAGGTCACGTCCATCCTGTTATCCTGTCAATTGTCTTGGCCCTTTAATCAGGAATCACCACGTTACACGTTGAGTTCGAAGTCTCCCTCACGGATCTCGTGGTAGGCGCGGCGAAGGTTTTTCCAGACGAGGTCGGCGTCGGCCTGGTTCGGCTGGTCGCACTGGACGAAGGATATGCAGTCGCGGTAGGACCACGCGCTGATGCAGTCGGCGTCGTTGAGCGCGGCGAACTTGGCGGCTCGGTAGGCGTCTTTCTCGCGGCCGGCGTGTTGGTCGTAGGCCTTGAGCCACACTTCGAGAAGTTTGCCGTTCTCGCGGGCGATTTCGCCTGCGAATCCGGCGTGTTGGGCAATGAAGGGCTCCTGCGCCAGGTCCTCGGCGGGACTCCAGTAGGGGTCGATGCCGAGAATGTCGAGGTCGGCGGCCTGGCCGACGGCCTGTTTGAAGGCGTCGTCGTTGATGGGCATCACGCAGGTGGAGGTGATGAGGTGGTCGCCGCATGCCTTGGTGAAGGCGCAGAGATCGCTGAGGAAGCTGAGCGTCGTCTCGTTGCGAAAGGTCTTGATCTCCTCGGTAAGGTCCATGGGCATCTCATGGCCGAAGCGCTCCTCGAAGCGGGCCAGGCAGTCGGGACACCGGCAGAGCCACTCCCCCTCCTCGAGGGCGCCGGCATGGCGGGGGATGCCCCAGCCAGGCTCATCCCAGAACACACCGTCGGCGCCGTACTTGTCGAGAAACTGCTCGATGGTTTCCTTCATGAAGGCGCGGACGGCGGGTTTGTTCGGGCAGCTCTTGAGTACGGTGCGGCCAAGGCTGCTCACGCAGCCTAGCTCCTGGTGTTTACAGGCGAATTGGCTCGGGATGCCGCCGCAGGCGAAGAGGTTGCCATATCCCCAGAAGTCCGCGACGACGATGAGGTTCATCTCGTGGGCGATGTCGATGCAGCGCTTCACCATGTTCGAGCGGTATTCGAGGTCGGACTCGGCAAAGGGCAGGTAGATGCCGTCGCATACCTCGGCAATATCTTCGAGGTCCCGGCGCATGGCGTCCGGATAGGGCGTTGGGTGATAGGCGATGTTGAACCGGATGGTCTTGTCTTCCGTGGGCATGTAGGTTCTCCTGCGAATGGCCGAGAGTCTTCAGTGTAGCGCCCAGGGTCTGGGCGTGTCCCCATAAGAACACACGAGGCCGCGCGGTGCAAGTGTGGACCTTTGAGGTTGCGAAAAGCAGGGACAGACACGTCTTCGTCCGCCTACGGCGGACTTCGCTTGTGTCAGTCCCCGTCTTTCGCTTCTACCTCTGTGGATAAGTGACGTCAATTATGAGTCAGAAGGCTAGTCGCACTGGGGCCGGGGCCTGTCTATTCGCAAAGGCGATCGTTTACAATTCCCCATCTAGAGTCAATCAAGGAGAATCGGCTATGGGATCACGTGCTGAGGCGATTGGTGTGCTGAGGGCTGGGGCGGCGCAAGCGGATATCACGCCGCACGGAGGCATTCATCTTTCGGGCGCGGTTGGGCAATTCCGCCCGGCGCAGTTTGCCTACGATCGGCTCTATGCCAAGGCGCTGGTGTTGGAGCAGGACGGGCGCAAGTTTTGTCTGGTGGCGCTCGATTTGACGATCCTCACGGAGGAATGGACTGCCCGGATTCGCGAGGCGGCGTCGGCGCGGTTCGGATTTGAGCCGGACGCGGTGATGGTACACGTCACGCAGACGCATTCCGCTCCTTCGCTGGGCTATTTCATGGTGGACGAGGACTTCACCGGTATTCCCGAGGACATGGAATGGCTCCTCGGCAGCCAGGCCGAGTACGGCGAGTTCGCCTTGAACCGGATCCTCGAGGCCATGGAGCTTGCCGAGGCGTCGCTGGCGCCTGCCCGAATACGGATGGGCAGCGGCGTTGAGGGGCGTCTGGCGTGTAACCGGCGCGCCGTCAAGAACGACGGGAAGGTGTATATGCCCGGCCCAAAATGGCAGCCGCCGCTTGGGCCAACCGGTATACGTTACATGGAGGGGCCCATTGATCCGGAAGTCGGCGTGATCAGCTTGCAAACGGCCGCGCTCGAGCCGCTGGCGTTCCTCTTGCACTACACGTGCCATCCCGTCAACGTGTTTCCGAAGCCGAATGTGTCGGCCGATTGGCCGGGCGCTTGGGCGGAGGAGATGCGGCACGCGTTTGGCGAGGGGTGCGTTCCGCTGGTGGTGAATGGGTGCTGCGGCAATATCAATCCGTGGGATCCATTCGATCCGGATTACGCGCCGGATCACGTGCGCATGGGGCGGATGCTTGCCGCGACGTCGCGCAAAGTCCTCGATACGCTTTCCGTCGAAGAGGATACTCGTTTGGACTGGAAAATACGGTGCGTAAAGGTCCCCGTCCGTGAGGTGGAGCCGGAATTACTCGAGCGCGCGAAGCAGATGTTGTCGGAGCATCCAGAGCCATTCTGGTCGAAGAAAGATCCCACGCAGATCGAGCCCGCGTGGATGGAGGCGGCTTCGGTGATGAGCGTGGACTTGCTGCGGCGGAGGACACCGGAGCTGGATTACGAGATTCAGGTGTTGCGGCTGGGCCGGGCGGCGATTGTGGGATTGCCGGGCGAGCCGTTTGTGGAAGGGCAACTCCGGCTCAAGATGGAGTCGCCCGCGTGGCCGACGTATGTGGCCCATTGCACAAGCCACTATGCCGGTTATCTTCCCACGCGCGAAGCCTTCGCGCGCGGCGGTCATGAAGCGACTACGCGCTACTGGTCGAAACTGGTTCCCGAGGCGCTGGATATGGTTGTCGACAACGCGGTCGAGGTCTTGCGTGAGGTCTTCACGGAATAGCGAGGGAAGGGGGAGCACGTAGCAGCGTGATCCCGCGCGTGTACACGGTCACGCAGGAGCGTGACCCTCCCATTCGTAGGCGCAAGTAGGAGTGACGATGCACAAGGAGGCTATCAGGCGGCATTGCGCCGAATTGAACCGCTGCAATCAGCGCGGCGGGCGCATGTTGTCGGTGTTCGATCTGCTCGATGCGGGAACGCTTGACATCGATCTCGCCGCATACCTTATGGCGCGGATCACACGGGGGGATTCACTGATGGTGGGCGCGAATCCGGGCGGCGCCGGCAAAACCACGGTGATGTGTGCGCTACTCAACCTCGCTCCGCCGCAGCGGCCGCTGGTGGCGGCCACGGGGCCGGTGGTGAGCGCGGCCGCCAGGGCCGCCGAGTCTCCCCCACGCTGCTTCGTCTGCCACGAGATCGGGGCGGGGCGGTATTTCTCGTACCTCTGGGGCGAGGACTTGCGCGCCTACTGCTCGTTGAGGCAACAGGGGCACATGTTGGCGACAAACCTACACGCGGATGACCTCGATGAGGCCCGGGAGCAAGTATGCGTCGAGAACGGCGTGTCCGAGGCGCATTTCAATGCCTTTCACCTCTTGGTATTCCTGCGCGTGGGCGGCGGATTCGCACGAAGGCGGCGGCGCATCGATGAGGTGTACGCTTCCGACGGTGCATCGGCGCATGCGTGCGTCTACGATGCGAGGCATGGCCTGCGCAAGTCGCCCGACGACGGCGTGGACGACGCAAGTCTCACGCGTTGCCGTGCGTTCCTGGAACGGGGCCAGGCCGACGGCTTGTGGACTATCGAAGAGGTGCGGGAAAGGGTGGTGGAGTTCTTTGAGAAGGGCGCAGGATAGGCGGCAAAGAGTAGTTGACAGGCTGGAGCCAGCGTGATATATGGAACCGGTACGGCGACGGAAGTGTGAGCTTGGAAAATGGATGCGGGAATGAACGAAGGCACGAAGGAACGGATGGTACGCGTCGTTGAGGCTCAGTCGGAAGACGCCTCCTACGAAGAGATACTAGGGGAGTTGATCTCCGCATGTCCGATGCAACGGCATGCCGCCGCCCTTCCCGAAGGGGGTATTCCTGGCGGGCAAGTGGACGAATCCCTGCGAGGTGCCTACGAGTTCATGTGCTACGTTCATGAGGTTGTGGCTGACATGGCCGAGGCTCTGCACTTTGACAAGGGGCACGCGTGGCACCGAGCTTTGGTAATGTTGTACTCCACGATGCTGGAGTTGTTGGGCTCTGCCTGCATCCTGATTCGTGCCGGTGTTCACGTAGGCGTTCCTATCCTTCTCCGATCAAGCCTTGAAGCGTATGCAGATTTCAGCAATCTCAGCAAACAACGGGAATATGGCTATCATATGCGCGCTGCTGAGTTACAGGAATGGATCAGAGTACATCGTGCGGCGGATGACCCTGAGAATCCGTACCTCAAAGGCCTTTCGGATGCTCCCGGTCGGGATGCCATACTCTCGCAATGGGAATCCGAGTTAGCGGAACTCAAAGAGAAGGACTTTCGACCTCTTCAACAGAAGGAGAAGTTCGAGCAAGCAGGTTTGGAGCAACTGTACCGTTCTGTCTACAATTCTCTCTGCTGCGACTCGCACAACAACATCCGTGCTTTGGTATCACGCCACATAGACATTTCATCAGACGAATCGGATTTCGAGATTGAGCTGTATGCGACAATGAGGCCTGAGCGCCTTCTCCCATATGTCGCGACTTTTTGCAGGTGCATCGTCAATGCAACAGAGATAGTCCATGGATGTCTTGGCGCCGAGTGTGAGGGGCCCCTGCTAGGACTTAAGGCGTCCTATCAGAGAGTTTTCCGAGACCAAATTGCCGGCAGCGACGGCAACACTTCAAGAGGCTGAAACTTATTTGATGAGTATGCACCAATGTCAAAAAGCAATGTAACCTATGGGGCAGTGATTCAGAGAGTGCGGTCGAAACTGGGGGATGCTGCGGGCCGGATTTCTGAAACGCCTACATCTCTCCGATGGAGCTTCTGGCCGACGCAGCCCGGGTTCGGGGACCGACTAGTATCGGACCACGGCGTAAGGAGTGCCTATCCGGTTCTTGAGGAAGAGTTCGATCAAGAGGTGCGAGCTATCCGCGAGGCGCTCGAGGAATTGGGCTGCGAACCTGGGTTGTCCGATTGGCAGAAGGGTTCAGAGGATGTCGGGCGCAAACTGATGATTGGACTCAATATGGCTGCCGGAACCTTAAGCATTTGGGATGACATAAGCGTCCCAATCCGTCGCCGTGGCAATGTTGTCTTCCGTCTGTGGTCGCCACGAGACGTGGCTGGAACACCAGTGATCAAGTGCTTGCCCGTGGATACGTTCATCATAGCTATGGCCCAGGAGACCGCGTCGCAACGATTCATGATCGATAGACTACAGAAATGGCGGATTGGCGCGATTGTGCTCGCATATCTCTTGTTTCTGGCTGTACTGCTGTTGTTCAGGTGAACGCAAGTATGGGCTGTGGCGAGAGCGATCACCGTGTTGTCGAGAGGGAGTATACTGCGCGACAACGGCGACTCAATAACTTCACGTTCGGTAGCGGCGGAGCGTTCTGCTAGGCCAATGAAGGTATACGACAAGCGCTTTGAGGGGGCGTTGAAGTGCATGCCGCGGCGAGGGGGCCTATGAAGCGGCGGGAGTTTTTGAGGGTTGTGGCGCAGTCGTCCGGTTTGGCCGGTTTGGGGATGGGGTGTGCGACTACGAGAAAGGGGCACGGGATGAACGTGGAACACTTGGCCATGCCTCCCTTCAACACGACGCTGATGGGGGTGCTCAAAGGGACGCTGGACTACTATGGCTTCGACGTGAGCGATGCCACGATCTTTGGCGCGTCCGGACACGCTTTCCTGATCAATATACATGAGCAATTGTGTCCGAGCGGCCCGTATTGCTGGAAGCGCACCGGTTATGAGCGCTTGGTCGAGAACTTGGGCGTAGCGGTTACCGACCTCGGTTTCTTCTCCCCGGAGAGCGACGCGGACGCTCGGTCGGCGGTCGAAAAACGCCTCAGGGAGGCGCTTGACGCAGGTTTGCCGTGCGCGCTGATGAATCTCGAGAATCAACTCATTACAGGCTATGACGCCGAGGGCTTCATTACCGCGCAGCCGTGGCCGGCCGTGCCTGCCTTCCCCCCGGCGAAGCTGACTTTCGGGACCTGGCAGGAGTTTGGCGATAAGGTACACGTGAACTTCTTCATCTACGAGAAGATAGCGCCGGCGGAGAGGAAGGTCGCCATCCTTGAGAGCCTCGATTATGCGGTGGATCTCCACCGCAATCCTTCGCCCTATATCCTCCCGAAGTACGGGATTGGGGCGGACGCCTATGACAACTGGATCGGTGCCGTGGAGGAGTATGGAGCGAGCCATGGGAACTGGTGGAACGGCATGGTGTGGTCGGAGTGCCGGCGGATGGCTTCACAGTACTTCGGCGAGATCGGGCAGGAATTTGCGCAGGTATCAGACGCCGCCGGTGACCTTTCGGCGTTGTATGCGGACCTCGCGGATATTCTGGGGCAAGCGAGCGATAAGGAGATGGATGTCGAGCAGAAGACCGCCTTGCTCCGAGAGGCCAAGTCGAAGGACGCCCTGGCCGTGGAGAAGGCGGCCGCTCTCGCCGATTCTCTCCGAGGCGGCGCCGGGATATAGCCGGGTGACCGGCTTCAGCCTATTCGTTAACGAGCCGCCAGTGTGTCGCCCAGAGGCACGTGTCCTTGTCGGGGCCGGGGTCCTGGTAATAGACGGTGAGGATCGATCCGTCGCCTAGCTGCACCGAAGAAGGGTAGCCGAGGTCCCCGTTGACGGCATCGCAGAGGGTGATTTCGTTGTCCGCGTCCCAGGTGGCGCCGCCGTCGGTGCTGATGCAGGCCCGCTCGCTACAGGGGGCCTTGCGCCGGCCGTAAGTTACCACCATGCGCCCGTCCGCCAATATCAGCAGATGCGGGGGATATCCCCAGATGCCGGTGGGATGGGTGCGTGTCCATGTGCGTCCGCCGTCGGTGCTTTCGGATTGCCTCATGATGTGCTGGTCGTGATCCTCAGGCTGGTAGCGGAACAGCGCTATGAGAGTTCCGTCCTGCCGCTCAGCCACGTGCGGCTCGTGGTAATGCTTGTACTGCTCCTCGGGCGGAATCGACACCGTACCTATGACTTGCCACGACTGCCCGTCGTCGATTGAGGTCTCCGCTACCAATGCCATCTCACCGCCACCCACTTTCCCCATCTGCATGAGGCGGCCGTCCCGCAGCAGGATGCTGCCGTGGGGGGCGGTGCCGGCCATACGCACCGGTTTTTCCCACGTAACGCCGCCGTCCCTCGAGCGGCGTGTCCAGTAACCAAGCCACTGGCGGCGCAGTTCCGGTGTCATCTTCTCCGAGTGGCGGGCATATTCGGACTTCCCGTCGAAAGCGACTGAGGTGAACCAAGTCAGCACTAGCGTACCTTGTGCCGTCTCCACCAGGCCGGTGTCGCGATCATCCAGAGGCGTGTTGTTGATGGTTATGGGGGGCGTCCAGGTCTTGCCGTCATCATCGCTGATCACGATTTGGCTCTTGCCCCACGGGCACACGTGCTGGTCGCGGTCGCCGGAGAACGCCACCAAGAGTCTCCCCTTCCGTGTCCGGCACACCGAAGGCCAGCCGATATACCGCCCCTGCTCTTCGCAGATGATCTTTGTTTCAATAACCTCTGCCCGGTATGTCTGCGCGAGCGCCGAAGTTGGGATCGCCACCAAGAGCAGCGCCAAGAAAACGTATACGAGCATTTCTTCTTCCTCTGTTGTTTCGCCGTGCGATAATCCCCGAACGCCTGCGGCGATCATGAGCCATTGTAGAGATAAAGCCTTATGCTTTGTCAACGAGCCTCTTGTGCGCCGTGTCTTCTTGACAATCTCCCCCTCTCCCCGCAATGCTCGTGACTCGATGCCGCTCTTGGGATTTCCGTTGCGGAGGACTTCAGATGACATCTCGCGAGCGTTTTCTATCGGTGATGGCCTACGGTGCGAAGGATCGCGTGCCTAATCATGAGCTGGGCGTGTGGCCGCAGACTATCGAGCGCTGGGAAAGCGAAGGGCTCGACGCGTCCAAGCTGCACTGGGATTGGTTTCGCGGAGAAGAGTACTTCGAGATGGATCCGCGGGAGTACATCGGCATCAACCTGGGCATGATGCCTCCCTTCGAAACGGAGGTGCTCGAGAAGACGGAGCGCTACGAGGTAATTCGCCATGCCAGCGGGGTGGTGACAAAGGCGCTCATCGAAGGCACTGTGCGGGGCGGCCGGATGTCGATGGATCAGTACCTGCGCTTTCCGGTTGAGAACATCGAGGATTTCCGCGCTTTGAAGAAGCGCTATGATCCGTCGCTGCCTGAGCGCTGGCCCGCGGATTGGCAGACGGCGCTGCTCACGGGATGGCGCGATCGGGAGCACGTGCTGGCGTTGAGCCGAAACTGCGGCATCAAGGGTTTCTACTGGCTGGCGCGGGAGTGGATGGGCACGGAGAACCTGTCTTGCGCCTGGTACATGCAGCCGGAGTTGATGGCGGAGATGATGGAGTTCATCGCCGACTTCACCATCGCGGTATGCGGGCCCATCCTGGACGAAATAGCGCCTGATTATGCGGCGATCAATGAGGATCTGTCGATGAAGACGGGCCCCTTGCTGGGGCCTGACTTGTACAAGCAGTTCATCTTTCCGAATCTGAAGCGCGTCACGGAGTTTATGCACGGCAAGGGCGTGAAACACATCATGCTGGATACCGACGGGAATCCCGGGCCGCTGATGCCGCTTTTCATGGAGGCCGGCGTGGACGGCATTTGGCCGCTGGAGCGTGCGAGCAATGTGGATCCTGTTTTGCTGCGCCGCGAATACGGCCGAGACCTCTTGCTGTGGGGCGGCGTGGACAAGCGTGAACTCGCCAAAGACGAACAAGCCATTGACGTGCACCTCCGCCACCTCGCGCCGCTTATCGAGGAGGGTGGTTACATCCCGACGGTGGATCACACAGTGCCGCCGGATGTGCCGCTGGCGAACTTCTGCTACTACATGGAACGCAAGAAGGCGCTCTTGCGAGGAGAAATGTAGGCGGGGCCATTCCCTCGTGGCTGGGGCACCAATCGCGGCGCGCGCCCTAACCGTTTTTCCTATTCGACGCGGCCCGCTGCGGGGATGACTATTTCGCCCGCGTGTGCGGTGGCGTGGTTGATGGTGGCCGCGCAGGCGATTTCATCGTCGGATAGGGGAGCATCGCGGTTGGCGAGGCGGGGGTAATCCGGCGCGGCAATACGTGCCCGGATGGCCTCGGCCACCATCTCGACGTTTTTCTCAAGGCAAAGGGCCAACACGGTGCCTGCGATTCCCGCGCCGGTGAGCGAGGCGCCGAGGGCCCCGGCTTCGAGGGCCGCGTCGACGAGGGCGTCGAGCACGGGGCTGCTTGCTCCGTATATCCCTGGACACCACTCAATGCCCATTCCTTCAGTCGCAAGCCGGCTGAGCGCGGTGTCGCTGATGTCGTAGCGATACGGCTCGCCGGAGGCGTTGATGCGGCGGTCGCCGTCGTGGCCGGTGGACATCAGCCGTCCGGCGCGCACGAAGTCCTCCATTTCGAGCGCGTCGGGGAAGAGCTGCGCGCGTTCGGACTCGGCGATCCCGAACAGGAGCGGCCCGCGTAGGTCGATGGAGGTCGGCCGGGCTTCTTCGGGGACGGTGCCGAAGTACTGTGTATACACGTGGTCCAGTTGGGGCAGGTCGTAGCGTTTCCGAAGAGCATCGATCTCGATGGCCCCGGGGATGCGCCGCAGCAGGCCGAACACGGCTTTCGCGCCGCCGATCTCGGTGAGCTTCGAGGGCGATAGGCTCGGTAGGCGGTCGATCTTCTCAACCAGCGGGGCCGGGGCGCCTTGGGCGCGGAGTTCCTGTCGTGCGATCTCCATGGCGAGGGAATAGGCGAAGCGGTTTCGCGTGTAGTCAACAACTTGGGCGCCGCTCAAGGAGCGTTCCGTGTGTGAGTTGATAACCAGGACGCGGAGTTCGGGCGGCAGGGAGACGCGCCGCGCGCCGGACGTATCGAGTTTCTCCGCGAGCAGGGCGACATTCACCATTTCGCTCTCGCCGCCAAGGATCATAGCAGCCTGATCGCTCGTACCGCCGCGCGCGCCGGTGTACCACTCGGCGTCCTTCACGGCGAGGATGAGGTCGTCCGGGCCCATCGATACGCCGTTGCATCCCGCCGAGGCGAGGAAGACGGCCACCGAAAGGGCCGTCGACGAACTCAAGGCCGCGCCGCGGGTGAGGTCGCCGCCGATGACGCCTGACATTCCGGTGAACCGGCGTTCGGGAAAGCGGTGTTGTGCGCTCAGGACACATCCCTGGAGATAGTTTCCCCAATGGCCTCTTTGAGCGAGGACGGCTCCTTGAACGTCGGGGTGCGTGATGAAGCGGAGCCATTCTCCGGCAAACGCAGGGCGGCCGGCCATTTCCTTGAAATGAAATGATACTTCCTCGAAGCGTGGATTGACATTTACCAGGTTGACGGCGTCATCGGGCTCAGGCGATACGGCGGCGATGATTTCACGCTGATGTGTCATGAGGTTGAGGTAGCCGCCATGGGTGTCGACGTGCATGCCGCGCAGGTTAATGCGGCCGGGCGAGCGGAAGATGCGCAGGTCGCGATCGCCGAATCGCTCGATGAAGCGTGCTATGACACGCCGCATCAGAGCCAGGCGCTCTTCCAAGATGGCGGCGTCTGTGCCGTAGATGTTTTCGAGGGCGCGGCGCACGGTTCCGGTAGGATGCTCGAGTTGGTTAAGCCAAGTCCCCGCCGAGAGTGTTTCTTGGTGCATCTTCCTCCTTCCTCTGAAAGGACGTGAGTCACAGTAAGTACGCGATGAACCATACGGGCCGCGAAAACCTAGAAGTCCGGCCTGAAAGTGCCGTTCCTGGCGGGATGCGGCCAGAAAGCATTTGTAAGTCCTTTTGTCTTAACGCCCGGAACAGTCGTTCTCAGTCATTCGGTGGCTTTCTGGCCGCGCCCCTAGTGCGGGATGTTAACACAGGCAACCGGCGACCTCAGTGCAAGGCGCGGGGCTGAATCAGTCGTCGTAGCTTGTGCGGATGTTGTACTCCCGGCTCAACCGCCTTAGCTCAGCCAAGAGCTCCGGAGTCTCCCCCACGCGGCAAATCTCCCCGATGAGGTAGTAGATCTTGCGAAACGCCCACTCCCGGGCGATGTCACTATCGCCTGTTGCAGCCTTTCCGAGGGGGGCCCGGAAGACGACTTCCTTTTTCTGGTCGCCGCCGACGCCGCGGAGCCGCATAACGAATTCCTTGTCCTTCTTCGGGTCGAATCGGCCGTAAACGGTAACGACTTGTCCTGTGTAGAAATCCGGGATTTCCTTGGGAAAGACGTCTTTCTCGTCGATGCGGCCGTAATCGGCGTGAAGGTCCACGAGGATGGGATCCTTGAGGCGTGCCAGGAAGCGGCTCAAGTCCGTTTCGATGTCGTCGATCTGGGGCGCCACGTACGAGCGGCCCTTGTTTCGGTAGGCCAGGAGGTCGAGCAGGTAGCGATTGACGGCGCCCCCGCCGCCGAAGGCGTAAATCGTCTTGCGCTGTGCGTTCTCGCTCGTCAGGGCATTGATGATGGTGCGTCCATCGCGAACGCCGGCGGTGGGACGGCCATCGCTCAACATCATGACGATGTTCGGCACGCCCTCTCGGGGGGGCTGGAGCACGACGGGGCGGATCGCCTTGTACACGTCGGTTTCACCACGGGATTCGAGTCCGTCAAGAAACGATCTAGCGGCGGCGATGTTCTGCGGGGTGGCCGGCACGAAGTCCGGACGGAATTCGGTGGCCGTGTCGCGGAAGATGATGACATTGAAGCGGTCCTCCGGCCGCAGGGCTTGTAGGGCGCGGATGACGGCGGCGACGGTGGAGTCGAGTTTCCGTTGAAGAATGCTGCTGGAGGCATCCACGATGAAGGAGATGTCTTTGGGGAGGATGCCCATGTCCTCCCCCTCTTTGGGAACAATGCGAAGGCGGAAGTAGCCCTCTTCCTCACCGGCCGGGCAATAGGCGTCGACCTTGATGGCTACCTGATCGTCAAGGAAGGCATAGTCCGTTTCCGCGCGCGCCCTGCCGATCTCAGGGGCCCATCCGGTGGCCAGTTCGATCTCGTCGATTGGGCGCAGGGCGTCGGACTCGCCCGGCAACTTGGCGACGTCGAAGACGCCCTCCTCGTACGCGGGCTTGCCCTCACCGCCGGACGCGCCTAGGCTATTTCCACTCCGAGTCCAGCCTCCGCTGCCACGGCGTTGGATGCTTAATACTTCCTCGCCGCCGAGGAGACCTCCTTCGCTGCGAAAAGTCGGGAACTCGTTCTCGCCGATGATGCGTGAGGGACTGGGACGAACCAGGCGGCGGGCAACCTCGATATCGCGGCGGGCCACTTCCTCGGCAATTTCAAGGACTTTCGCGTCGACCTTTTCAAGGGTGTTCCCATCGAGGTCCAGGTCGTGTTCCCGCTCGACGGGGTCGGCGGCGACGCGGTCCTCGAGCATAGGCACTTCCGCGGCCCCGCGAAGGAGGGCTTCATCCGGAGTCAGGGGTTCTTCGGCGTCCTTGAGCAGATCCCCCACCTCCCCCGGCCGGTTCGCCGCGGTTGGCGGCTCCGTTGGCGGCTCGGGCGGCGGCGGGACTTTCGCCAAGTCCACGCGGAAGGTGTTGAGGACGCGATAGTTGTCAAGCGAGGCCCCGACAATGGGGATGCGGGGGGCGAAAACAAGCAGTAGGGCGTGAAACACCACCGACAAGGCGACGCTCAGTATCAGTATGGCCCTACGACTCAGCATTATGGTGATGCCTCTATCCGAGTTGTGCGAGCCGCTCACGCGCCTTGGCTGCTTGCTCGCTTTCCGGGTATTCCTTCACCACTTCCTCATAAGACTTCCTGGCCTGGTCAAGCTTCTGGCCCTTTTCGTAGCACTGGCCCGCGCGCCACAGGCACTCAGGGGAAAGAGTCTCGTGGAGGAATAGGATGGCCACGCGCATGTAATTGCGGGCGGCGCCGTCGAAGTCGCCTTGCCCCTCCAAGAGTTCTCCCATGCGATAGCGCGCGCGCGCCGCGGTCTCCCCCGTGTTCGTCTCGGCGGCGGCTTCATACATCTTCATGGCATCCGCCACGCTTCCTTTCGCCTCCAGGATCTGTCCGATTCGAAAGGTGGCGTCGATGCCGGCGGCGCTCCGGGGGGCGTTCTGAGCAATTTTCTGGTAGAGAGCGATGGCTTCGTCGCTCTTGCCGGCGCGCTCAGAGCACTCAGCCACCTTGAATCGTACCGCCGCCGCGTTCGCGTGGTTGGGATACGCCGCGAGGAGCTTCTGAAACGCCGTGGCGGCCTGAGTCCACTGCTGGCCATCGAACAGCCGTTGCCCGACCCACGCATACGCGTCCTCGTTCAGGCGCACGTCGGGGAACTCAGCGATGACGCGCAAAAAGATCTGCGCTGCGCCGTCGTAGTCTTTTGCCTCATAGCGCGCCATGGCCAATCCACGCAGGGCACGTCCGGCGTGGGGCCCGTTCGGCGCGGCGGCCAGCGCAGCCTGGTAGCGTTCGATAGCCTTGACGGGATCTTTTGCGTCGCGCAGGAGGTGGTCTCCGATGCGCATGTTGGCTTCGGCCTTGTGGGGGCCATCGGGGAACTCATGGAGGATGGCGCTGAACGCGTCCGAACTGGCCTTGAAATCCTGCATGTTGTGGTAAGTAATGGCCAGGCGATAAAGCGTTTCCTGTTCCACGGACGGATTTGGCCCGGAGGCTAGGATGGCCTTGTACTTCGCTACCGCCTCCTGAAAGGCGGCGCTGAAGAAGTCGGCGTCGCCGGCGCGGAGAATGGCGTCTTCGGCGAGGGCGTTTGAGGGATACTTCGCGGCGAAGGCCTCAAACACTTTGGCGGCTTCCTCGGTGCGCCCCAGTTGAGTCAGGGCCTCTCCGGATTTGTACAGGGCCTCGGGGCCGAATTCGCTGTCGGGATACTTCTCCGCCACCAGGCGGAATTCCTCGTAGGCGTCCTCGTGGTTGCCGGCGGCGGACTCGATGGTGCCCAGGAGGAAGGCGGCGTCACCGACAAAAGGGGTGTCCTTGTGTTTGGCGAGGAAATCCTTGGCGGCCGTCTTCGCGGCCTCCGTGTTGCCGGATAAGTAATTGACCCAGGCGATCTTATACTGTGCGCGCGACGCGAACTCAGAGGTGGGTTGATCCTTGATGAGCGCATTGTAGATGTCGAGCGCTTCCGGATATCGCTTCTGCTGCTGGAGGCAGTTTCCTTTCAGATAGCGTATGCCGGCGGTCTTCGCGGGATCAGGCTGCTGCTTGAGGAAGTCATCCGCCGAGGCGAGGGCTTCGGGATAATGTCCGGCGTGGTAAAGGGACCACGCGTATCCGTACGCGGCGCGCTTCGCGTAGTCGGAGCCGGGGAACTCGGTTTGAAGTTGTTGATAGGCCGTGACGGCGGCGTCGAACCAACCAATCTTGTCGTAGGTCTCGGCGGCCCGGAACCGACTTTCCATGCGGAGGGAGGGGTCGCAATCCGAGGCAGCAACAGCGGAGAATTCGATGGCGGCGTTTTCCCCTTGGCCTGAAGAGAGGTAGGCCGAAGCCAACTGGAAGCGTGCAAAGGGCGCGAGCGGGCTGCCGGGCAATTCCGAAACGAGGGTCTTGAGGGCATTGGCGGCCGCCTCAGCCTGTCCGGCATCATGCAAAAGCTTTCCGAGGTAATAGAGGGCGCCGCCGCGGATATCGGCCTGCGTATTGGCTGCCGCGAGGGGTTCGAGCGCGGCCTCAGCCTCGTCATAGCGCGCGAGACGGTACAGCACCTCCCCCTTGCGCAGGAGAGCATTCTGCCGGTTTGGGTCCTCCCCGCCGCGTGCGAGGAGCCGGTTGAAGGCATCGAGGGCCGGTTCATAATGCTGCTGGGCGTATTCCGACCACCCCAGCCGATACAGAGCGATGGCGACGTGCTTCCCTTGGGGATAGGCGGTGAGGTAAGCGCGGTATTCGTCGGCTGCTTCGGGATAGAATCCGCGGCTGAACCAGCCGTTGGCGAGGTCTATCTTCACCTGCTCCGGGTCCTCGGCATGCGCGCTGAACGGGCATAGCGCAGCCGCGGCGCAGCATCCGGCTAAGAGGATCGCGATTGCACGCATGTCAGGGGGATTCCTCCGGCTCTTCCGTCAGGGCCGCGAAGGCCACGTTCTGGATGTCGGCGTTCTTGCAGCAGTTGAGAATGGCGACGGCGCGGCCGAGCATGGCGTTGCGGTCGCCTCGAATGATGACGCTGCCGCCCGGGAAGTACTCGGCGACGCGGTTCAACACGTCCTGCAACTCCTGGATGTCCATCTCGCGGTCGTTCAGGATGATCTTGCCGTCCTCGCGCAGGTTGATGAAGATCTCCCCGCGTGTGCGCTCGGACTGAACGGCGCTGTCGGCCGTAGGCAGGGCGATATCGATCTCGCTCTCGAGGGTTGAGTAGACGGCGGTCACCATGAAGAAGACGAGCGTTAGGAAGACGATGTCAATGAGAGGGGCCATCTGGATGCTCTCGGACTCTTCCTGGATTTGTCGTCCGAATTTCATTCTCCGTGACTCCGTGTGAGCAGCTCGATGACCTCGCTGCCTTGGGCCTCGACCAGTGCAATAATCTTCACGACGCGGCCGCGGAGATAGTAGTAAGCCACCATGGCCGGGATGGCGAGGACAAGTCCCGCTGCCGTCGTGATCATGGCCTCGGAGACGCTGTAGGCCATGGTAAGTCCGCGCACTTGGGCGTTATCGAGAGCGATAGCGCCGAAGGCCTGGATCATTCCCCAAACGGTGCCGAGAAGGCCGAGCAAAGGGGCGATAACGCCGATGTTGTTCAGGTAGGAGATCTTCTGCCACAGGGCGGCCGCGCCTCGTTCGCCCTCGCTTTCCATGGCTTCCTGGATGACGTAGCGGTCGTGGCCCG
This sequence comes from Candidatus Hydrogenedentota bacterium, assembly GCA_963674865.2. Taxonomy (GTDB): domain Bacteria; phylum Hydrogenedentota; class Hydrogenedentia; order Hydrogenedentales; family SLHB01. The sequence goes on along the minus strand of CAXXYE010000004.1, from coordinate 539,376 downwards.
ACATTCTCAGGCCGGCGCGGATGACGTTGGCGATGAGTTCATCGCGGCCCTCGCACATCTGATAGGCGCCGCGCAAGTCCCCGGCCCGAATCTGTGCCATGGCGCGCTTGACGAAAGCCGGGGGCACTTCGCGTCCGGGCGTAACAGTGAGGAAGAAGAAGATCGCCATGACGAGCGCGATGAATCCCAGGCCCATGATCACCCACAGAATCGTTCCGCCGTTCTTGAGCATCATTGATAAGGTGATCTCCTGCTGGCTGTCCGGAATGCTCGACGGGGCCACGACGGGCAATGGATTCTCCATCGCGGCAGGCTCCTGCTGTGGGGGTTCTTCCTGTGCCGTGGCGGCCCCGGCCAGAACGACTAGGGCGCCGACGATCACCATCGCGGCAAATTGCTGCCAACTCATCAATAAGCTCCTGTTCCGGCCGTAAGATCCGCTATCCCCCACGTTCCGGAGTACTCCGGAACGCGCCGGCTCGGAATCTACGGCACCTTGACCTCGCTTCCACCGGAGGCGACGCGTACGTTCTTGGCCCGTCGTTGCGTAAATGTGCGGCTACACATACGTTAAGCGTATTATGCCGTCACGTTGCTCAGGGTTGCAATGCTTGCTCGGTTCCTTCCCGGAGTCGCAGGCCCGAACGGGAAACAAACGCTTGGGCGAGAGTCGCTCTTTGTGATATGTCCTGAGCGTGAAGGAGGCGATAGTGCATACACACGTCATGGGGCAACCTCGGGGAGAGGCGCTCAATCAGGCGCTCGAACAGGGCAAAGACCTTTTGGGAGAACGCGTTATCGCAGAGGGCGGCGCAGCCTACGAGAACATGAAGGACTTCCTGCCGCCCCTTTTCTACTCGACGGGCGCCAGCCGCGACACCTTCGACGTTCACCACGTCCTATATGCCGCAGACGGGGGCGAGCCGCCTCGCTTCGTCGCCGTGGCCGATGGCAGCCGCATTTGTGCCGAGCGCTATGACGCGGATCGGCTCCTGGAGTTTCACGTGGGCAGTGGGGAGGCGGAGCGGTACGGGGGGAATCTGGATCGGCTCGAAGGCCCGTCTCTTGAGGGCGGATACTATCCGATTCTACGCACCGGCTACACGGACGAGCACGGTATCCGCTATGCGCAGGAGAGCTTTGGAAGTTGGATTTCCGGCTTGGACGCGATGGTGCTGTTTGTGAAGCTCAGTGTGAGAAGCCGACAGGAGACTGCTATCCGTATCCGCCTTGGGGGAGGACGTTTTGAAGACCTCCGCTACTCAGGTACGCCCGAGCAGGATGATAATGAGTTCGCCTATGCATTCCGGGAAGGTTCCGAGCCGGCTGTATATCTTCTGTGGTCGCCGGATAACGAGCTTCCCGAGAACACACCTATTACCGCTGAGGCATATGAAAGCGCGAAGAACGGCTGCAAGGCCCATTGGGATAGGATGCTGGCTTCGGGCGCGCAGTTTGTCGTACCTGAGCAGATCGTCATGGACTGCCAGCGGAATCTGCTTATTCAGAACAAGATGCTCCGCTGGCGGTATTCGTTGGGCGCGGTGGTCTACCACGATTCCTTCTACCAGCCCGAGAGCAGTGACGCGATGTCCACACTCGCGATGTACGGCTTTTCGGATGCGGCTCGTGACGGCCTGCGCGATTTGATGGGGATGACGAAAGGGGAGAAATACTATGTGAACTGGGAGCGGGGTGAGCGGCTCTGCCATGGCGCCCACTACTATCTGCTCACGCGCGATGCGGCGTTCATTGAAGAGCATGCGGAGTATTACGCGTCGCTGTGCGATGAACTGAAGACACAGATGGAGGCCGATCCGAACGGCTTGCTGGAGCGGCAGCGGCACTGCGGCGATATCGCGGAGGTTTCATACTGCACCTTCCATCAGGCGGTGTGCTGGCGCGGACTGCGAGATATGGCCGACGTCTGGAAGCTCGTGGGACGAGCGGATCTACACGCGCGTTACGCGCCCGTCGCCGCAAACCTGAAGCACGCGTTGTACAGCGCTATCGCGCAGTCCCAACAGACGCTCCCGGACAACACGCTCTTTGTTCCAAGCATGTTGCTGGAAGAGGAGCAGGAGATCTACGACCCGGTTACGGCGACGCGCATGGGCGGCTATTGGAACTTGTGCATGCCGTATGCCTTTGCGTCCGGCTTGTGGGACGTCAACGGGCCGGATATGGACGGCATCGTGCGGTACCTTCATAATCACGGGGCAATTCTGCTTGGGCTGCTGCGGTTCGACCTCTATCCGACGCCAAACGGGGAATTCCGGTCCACTGGGCTTCCCGGATACTGCTCGGCCGGGTTCGACAATGTGTATCTGCCCAGCTACATGCGTTTGATGTCTGATCGCGACGATGCCGAGCGGCTGCTTGTGTCGTTCTACGGAAAACTGTGTCACGGCCAAACGCGCGGTACCTTCGTCAGCGGCGAAGGCGACACCGCCGCGCCGCGTCCGGCGGAGAAGTATCGCTCGGCCTATGGCTCGTGCAACAGCGCCAATAACCTGGCCTTCTTGCTTGCGCTCCGCCTGATACTGGTGCGGGAGTCCTTTGATGATGAGACGGGGCTTCCTCAATGCTTGTTTCTGGCGCATGCTACGCCGCGCGGATGGCTCGAACAGGGCAAGCGAATCGAGGTGAGCAACGCGCCGACCTGCTTCGGAGAGGTGAGTTATGCTCTCGTGTCGGACATCGCCAACGGGAAAGTGACGGCCACCGTCCATATGCCTGAAAGAAACGCCGCGCAGGGGGTGAGATTGAGGCTGCGTCTGCCCGGAGGGAGGCGTATCCGCTCGGTCGCCGTCAACGGGGTCGCGCACAAGGCGTTCGATGCCAAGCAAGAGGTAATTGACCTCACGGGATTTGCCGGGGAACTGGACGTCAAAGTGCGCTGCGGCTAGGCCGTGATGCGCTTTCTCGAACTGAACACGGCGGTGTATGCTGATGGGAATTGGATAGAATTGATGGGAGCACGCTGCCATGTTGGGCTTTTTCTGTGCGGTGCTGGTGTTGTGCGGACAGGGCGAGGCTTCGGCCTCTGAGGGCGCGTCTCGCGCGTGGGTGTCTCTGGAGGACGGGCACGAGCAAGGCACGGTGGGCTCCGTAGAATTGGACGAGGCCGGGGTGGCCCACCTGAGCTACGACTTCTCGGACTCGAAGGCGCAGGAAGCGGCTGCGCGGTTGGTGCTCCAGTCGCCGCTCGTCGTTCGCGAGGCATCGTTCCGGGTGCGGAAGCCGGCGGATGCGCTGCTGCGCGTCGGCGTGGTGGACGCGACGGGCCAGCGGCTGCACGAGCCGATAGATTTCGATCATTCGGATTGGCAGCCGGTGCGGATAGACATGCTGGCGTGGGATTACCGCGCGGGAGGAGCCGGTGACGGCCTGCTCCATCCGCCGGTGACTGCGTTTGAGGTGGTTGTCATGCGCGAGGGACTTGAGGCGCTGAAGGGAGAGCTCGCGGTGGCGGATGTTCAGTTCACGGCGCCGGGATCCGAGGATACGCCGGACGCCGCGAAGTCAGTCGAGGCGGAGTACGTGGTGACGTCGTTCGGCCAGGACGAGGCACTTGGCGTTTCTGGGCCCGCTACGCTTGAGGAGGGTGTGTTGTCCGCGGACTTTTCCCGCCGCGAGGTCGTTCTTGTAAGCACGACACTGTCGCTGTAGGGGGAAGCGGAGGCGCTGACGCTGGCCGTGGAGGGAGGCCGCGCGGGCAACCGGGTGAGCATCGAGTTTGGTTCTCATTTCCAGCGTTTCGGGCGGGAATTGGGCGAATTGGACGGTGGCGTGAAGGAATTGAAGGCGCCTCCGCCGCCCGAGGGCTGGCAGTATTGGGGCGGAGAGAATGACGGCGAAGTGCGTATGCCGCTGCGCTTCGAGCGCCTTGCCGTATCGCGCGGCAGCGGCCCGTCCGAGCCCACGGAGGTCCGGCTGAAGTGGCTCAAGTGCCGAACGCGCGTGAGTGAGGATGGGGCCGTCATCCTCATGGCGCAACTCGACAAGGCGGCCGATTCGGATGCTCTCACGGCCCGCGTGTCCGGCTGGAGCCTGCTGCCGGAGGCGGCCTCGGGCAAGTTGCGGCTCACGCTGAAGGATTGGCAGGAAGCTGTGATTGCCACCCGCGAATGCTATTGGACACTGCCTGCCTCGGGTGAAAAGCACGAGCTTCGGTTGCCTGTGTCTTTGCCTGCGGACAAGAACTTCCTGGAGGCTGCGTTCGACTTCGAGTATGGGGGCGATAAGCGGGCAGAGGCTACGGCGACATACACGCGCCCGCTGGAACTCGCGGGCGATGCCTTTCTCCGCCCCGACCTCCCCTGGGGCATGGGCGTCTACCTGTACCGGTATCCGAATTCGCCGGAGGGCCTCGCGCAGATGCGGCGCGCGGCGGAGATGGCGCGGGACGCGGGCGTCAAGTGGTCGAGGGAGGAGTTCTCGTGGAGCCGCATCGAGCCGCGGCGTGGTGAATTCGATTTCGAGTTCTACGATCAGGTGGTGGATACGGCGCTGGAACACGGCATCAGCGTTTACGGCTTGCTGGCGTACTGGACATCCTGGACGCAGGCCTACACGGAGGAAGGCATCGAGGACTTCTGCGCCTATGCGCGGGCGACGGTGCTTCATTTCAAGGATCGGATCAAGCATTGGGAGGTCTACAACGAGCCGAACATCTTCTTCTGGAGCGGACCGAAGGAGTTGTATCCGGTGCTTCTCGAACACTGTTACGCGGCAATCAAGGAGGAAGATCCGGAGGCAGAGGTCCTCGGCATCTCGACGGCCGGCGTCGCCATGGACTTTATACGGGACTGTATGGAGGCGGGAGCGCGCTTCGACATTCTGACGATCCATCCGTATCGGAGCGCGCTTACCGAGCGCGGTTTCACGCGTGAGTTGCGGGAGGCGACGCAACTCGTCGGCAACCGGCCGGTGTGGATCACCGAAATGGGCTGGAGTACGCAACTTGGAGGCGTGACGAGCGAGCGCCGTCAGGCCGGACTCCTGGCGCGTAGTTACCTGTTGGCCGTCGCGTCAGGGGCGTGCCAGAACATCAGTTGGTACGATTTCCGCTGCGATGGGCCGAATCCGTTCTACAATGAGCACAATTTCGGCGTGATCCGGCCCGACATGACTCCGAAGCCGGCATACAGGGCCTTGGCATCCGTGGCGAGGACAATGGTGGATGGCGAGCCGGAAGCGTTCAGCTTGAGTCCGGCCCTTCGTGGGATGAGGATGGGCGACACGGCCGCGTTGTGGAGTTGGGGAGGGTTCTACCGCGCCGAACTGGCGCTCGAAGGCCCGGAAAGCATTGTCGTGAAGAACCTTATGGGCGAGACGCTGGCTATCATGGTCGGCGGCGGAAGCGTCGAGCTGGTGCTATCACCCGAGGCCCCCGTCTTCGTCAGCGGGGCGTCGGCTATAGCGGTTGTGGGGGAACCGGCGAAGCTGGAAAAGACCATCGCACATCCGCCAATCACAGGTTGAGCTTAGGGAGGCCTGTGGCCTAGCGGAAGATGCCGCCGCGGCTTTGGCTAAGGCGAATCCCTTGGATCATCATGTTGAGTTCCTCGGGATTGTCTGAGGCGAGCATGCCGTCATCAACGGTGATGAAACGGTTCTTGATGAGCTGGTAAAGGCTGTCATTGAAACTCTGGCTGCCGTCTTCGCGGCTCTGTTGGATGGCGGTGGGAAGCTGATTGACGCGGTTATCTTTAATGAGCTTACGTGCGCCGGGCGTCATGAACATGATCTCGCAGGCGGGGACGCGGCCCGTTCCGTCGGCGCGCGCCATGAGGCGCATGCACATGATCGCCCGCAAGTTAATGGATAACTGCGCCCGAATCTGATCTTGTTCGTTGGAGGGATACAGGTCGATGATGCGGTCGATGGTTTGCATGACGTTGGTGGTGTGCAACGTACTGAAGACGAGGTGGCCCGTCTCGGCGGCACTGATGGCGGCCCGGAAGGTTTCGAGATCGCGCATCTCGCCGATGAGAATCACATCGGGATCCTGGCGCATAACCGATTTCAGAGCAGCGCCGAAGCTTTCGGTGTCGATGGTGACCTCGCGTTGGCTGACCACCGCTTTGCGATCATTGTGGATGTATTCGATGGGGTCTTCAATGGAGACGACGTGGCATTGCCGGTGGTCGTTGATGTGGTCAATGATGGCCGCGAGCGTGGTGGATTTGCCTGAGCCGGTGGTGCCGGTGATGATAACGAGTCCGCGCATGAACTCGGCGAATTTGAGCGTCGCTTCGGGAAGGTTCAATTGGTCGAAGGAAAGGATCTTCGCCTTGATGCGCCGCAAGACCACCGAGATGTTGCCCCGTTGGCGGTAGACATTCACGCGAAACCGGCCAACGCCTTTCTCCGTATAAGACAGGTCGATCTCGCCGCGCTTCAGGAAGTACTTGTGCTGGGTGTCGCTCAACAGGACGGCAAGGATCTCGTCCATCATTTCGGGAACCAGGGCTTCAGAATCCTGCGGGAAAAGCTGGCCGTCGACCCGGAGGTAGGGCGGGCTGCCGACCTTGAGGTGAATATCCGAGGCGTCCTGCTGTACTGCTCGTTGGAGGACCTTCTGGAAAAACTTCATTGTGGTTTCTTCCGTTTGCGCATGAAGGCCGGGATATCCAGGTCTTCATCCTGAGTGGGGTGGCCGGAGGCTGGGGACTCTTCCTTGGGAGAACGGGATTCCTCCGGGAAAAGAAAGGGGGTCTCAAACTCCTTGGCCGGCGCCGCCTCGGGCTTGGGCTGCGCGGCGGCGGACTGTTGAGGAGGAGCCGGTTTCCTGGACTCAGGCGCGGCCTTGGGCGGCTGTTTCTTCTCGGCAAGGCCGTCGCCTCGAAGGAAGTCCTCCGACACGCCCTTGGGGAATCCGGCCGCGATGACGGTGACTTGCAGTTCCGGCCGCTCTTCTTCGTCAACGACGGCGCCGAAGATGATGTTCGCGTCGGGATGGGCGGATTGCTGCACCGTCGAGACGGCTTCCTGCACCTCGCGCATGCCGATGTCGCATCCGCCCTTGATGTTGACGATGACGCCCATGGCGCCGTGGATGTTCGATTGCTCGAGCAAGGGGCAGATAATCGCTTCCTCGGATGCCCGCTTGGCCCGCTCATCGCCCTCCGCCGTGCCGATGCCCATGAGGGCCCGGCCACGGGCCTGCATGATGGTGCGCACGTCGGCGAAGTCGAGATTGATGAGTCCGGGAACCGTGATCAACTCGGAAATGGCGCGGACGCCGTTGTGGAGCACCTCGTCCGCTTGGTGAAAGGCATTGAGGAGGGAAATGTTGTTCTGGCAGAGGGTGGCCACTCTATCGTTCGGCACGACGATGAGGGTGTCAACCTGCTCTTCGAGGGCGGCCAAGCCTTTCAGGGCGTTCTGTAAGCGCTCTACGCCCTCAAACCGGAAGGGAAGGGTGACGATGGCCACGGTGAGGGCGCCCGATTCGCGGGCGATGTTGGCGACAATGGGACTTGCGCCGGTTCCCGTGCCGCCGCCAAGGCCGGCGGTGAGAAACACCATGTCCGCCCCGTGCAGGACGTCGGTAACGCGCTCCTCATCTTCCTTGGCGGCCCGATGTCCTACCTCGGGATTGGCGCCCGAGCCGAGGCCGCCTGTAACGTTGACACCTATCTGAAGGCGCGTGCCGGCGGGCGAGTTCTTGAGGGCCTGTGCATCGGTGTTGATCGTGATGAATTCAACATCCTTGAGGCCTGCCTCGATCATTCTCCCCACGGCGTTGCCGCCGCCTCCGCCGATGCCGCAGACTTTGATGACGGCGCGCTGGTCAAAGGAAGCGAATTCGTCAGACATGCTAATGGACATAGGTCGCGGTCTCCATGGCGTTTAGCCCCACCGACCTGGTTCACAGAGCCCCGGGATTCCCATTGGAATTATCCTATCACTCGAACCGGGCGGCGTACAACCGATTTCCCAAGGCCGGCAGGGCAGTAGTCACTTACAGGCCAGGTCGTTGTCAAAGCGGAGGTCCAGGTATTCGCTACAGGGCGGCGGGCCGTCGCATGAACGCCAGAGAACGTCCAGCCGGGCGGCCTGGGCAGCGTAGTTGCCGCGCCCCCACCGGATCTCGAAGGGCAGTTCGTTGCAGTACATGCGGATGTCGTTTTCGCGCAGCGCGGCCATCTCCGATACCGTGGTGCTCTGGCCCACGTCGCTCTGCTGAAAGGCTCTCCACACAGCCATTGCCCCGGCCAACGCGGCTTGCTCAAGGCGTCGTCCCGGCTCGAGCGCGCCCAGTAGTCCCGGTACCTCGGTGATGAGGGGGCCGGTGTGGAGCTCGTCGGGGGCCAGCTCGCGAAGCACCACGCAGGTGGGATCAAGGAGGAAGGTGTGGTTGTCTACGAGGAGGGTGGCGGTGGCTGCGCGCTCCTCGATTTCGATGCTGACGGTGTCTGGGAAGCTTCGCTCGACCTCGCAATGGGCCACATAGGGCAATGCCTCGACGCGGGCCGCGGCCGCGTCGGTGTCGAGGAAGAGAACGTTGGTGTCGGCGGTAATGCCGGACTGGGCGATCACCGTGCCGTGCTCAAGTGCCTCTGTGCCGCTCACGTGAATCTGGCGCACGCGGAATTGGCCGGCATCGTGGATGTAGCCATAGAACGCGTAGGCCACGCCGCCGAATAATCCCAGGAACACCAAGGACTTGAAGGCGCCTGCCAGGAGCCGCTTGAAAGGGCTTCCGACGCCTCTCCGTAGGTTTGGTGTTCGACGACGTGGCGCCGCCATCATCGCTCCTTCAATGCCGTTAGCAGGTCGCGGCCGATCTGGTTGATGTTTCCGGCTCCGAGCACGAGCACGAGGTCGCCGGCGTCGAGTTCGGGAGCGAGCATACCGGGCACGGCCTGCATGTCGTTGATGAGGGCGACGTGTCGAGCGCCTTGACGCTGGGCGGCGTCGACGATCAGGCCCGAATCCACGCCGGGCATGGGCGCTTCCCGCGACGGGTAGATGTCGGTGACAATCACGCGATCGGCACGGCTCAAGACCTCGGCGAATTCATCGCAGAAGAACTTGGTGCGGCTGTAAAGGTGAGGTTGGAACACGCAAATCAGCCGCTCAGGCTCGATCCAACGCACGGCGTCGAGCGTGGCCGCGATCTCGGTGGGATGGTGGGCGTAGTCCTCGACGACAGTAACGCCGCCGATCTCGCCGCACACCTGGAGGCGGCGCTGGACGCCGTCGTATATACGGAGGCCCTCGGCGATCTGGCTGAATCGCATGCCCAGGCAGAGGCCGACGGCGCATGCGGCCAGGGCGTTGCGAACGTTGTGTGCGCCGAGGGCTTTGACTTCGAGCGTGCCCAGGCGGCCCGTTGCACCTAGCCGTTCGTCCGAGGAGGTTACGTCGAAGCGCGTCCGGAGCGCGCCGAGTTGGGCCGCCCTCGACTGGACTGCGGCGCCTTTTTCGAGGGTGATGTTCGAGGCGACGAGTGAGGCTCCCTCCTCGATGCCATAGGTGATGCACACACTATCGATGGCGTCGAGGATGTCGCGGGTGTTCGCGTCGTCGCGGCAGACAATGGAGTAGCCGTAGAAGGGCACGCCATTGCAGAAATCGGTGAAGGCGCGCTTAATCTTGTCGAGGGTGCCGTAGTATTCGAGGTGTTCCGCGTCGATGTTCGTCACGACGCTGATGGTTGGATGGAGCCGCAGGAAGGAGCCGTCGTGCTCGTCGGCCTCGGCGACGAGGTAGTCTCCGGTGCCCCAGCGGGCGTTGGTGCCGCTGCGGTGGAGAATCCCGCCTACAATGCTTGTCGCGCCGAAGTTGGCCTGATCGAGGATGGCGCTAACCATCGAGGTGGTCGTAGTCTTGCCATGCGTGCCCCCGACGGCGACGGCGTTCGGTTTGAGGCGCATCAGATCGGCGAGCAGGTCGCTGCGATGAATCACGGGCGTGCCGCGTTCCCGCGCCGCCAGCACCTCTGCGTTGTCGCCAGGCACCGCCGCCGATACGACGACGATCCCTGCGTCTCCGATGTGGCCCGGCGCATGGCCTTCGTGGAAGTCGAGGCCAAGTCCGGCGAGGCGGCGCGTGATCTCAGATGACTTGAGGTCGGAGCCCGACACTTCATAGCCTAGATTGAGCAGGATCTCGGCCAAGCCGCTCATACCGATCCCGCCGACACCTATGAAATGGACTTTCCGTTTCGATCCGTTCACGCGTGGCTCCTACTATATATTGTGCCAAAGGTTAGTATAGCATTCGCGATACCACTAGGGAAAGGGGTTTGTGACAACAAAAGGCTGAATATACAATCAGTAATTTTGGCCACCATCAAGAGCCCTGTCGCAATACGAGGCGCGCAAGTCCTCTGTAACTCAAAGGCCGACAGGGCATTGGGCGGCGAATGGGTCTTCAGTCCCTTGATGAGTGGATACCCTCTCCCTCATCATCGTTGCACGGGAGCGCGCTGAGACAACGCCTTTGCGGGTGGGAGAAGCAGTCTTGAAGGGCGCCAGGACCGTTCAGGAAGGAAGGGCGGCAGGGAGAAGACATCAGCCGATCCGTCGCAGAGCGTCCCAGGATTCCGGCCCCTTGCCTCAGTAGAAGCCGCCGACTTTCAGCTGGATCACCCCTGACGTGTCCAGCGTTGTGCCCCTGGGGTCATATTCGACGATCAGAGACAATCCGTCCGTCCCCGATACACTTTCCGGTTCCGCGCAAGAGCTGTTGGACTCTTCGTGCAAGTAGACGAAGTAGTGGTTGTAACCTTCGTACCACCAGTTGCTATATGTCCATTCCGCCAATGGCGCCGCGCCCCGACAGATGGTTTTGCCTTCCGGCGCTGACACGGTGAACGACATCACACCCTTAAGATCATCTTCAAGATCATTACGCTCACTTTTCACGTAGAGCCCGAACTCATAAAGTTGTTCCATGTGCGGGAAGTCAACAAGTTCGTATGTCTTCGAGAACTTGGAGCGCAGATCCATGCGGTCGAACTCAATCTTGAAGCCTTGGTTTATTGGATTCGAGCCAAGAATAGAGATCTGCCCGTCGCCCTTGTAGTTCGAAACGTCGACAGTTACCAGCTTGGGAAAGCTCGCCGGCCAGCACCCAGCCGTCAGCAAGACTACGACAATCAGTAGCCTACCGGCCACGTTCTTGCCTGAAAACAAAAGGTGTCGAGCCGCAGGGCCGGCCATTCTTCGTGCCACGCTGAATGCTGTCAAAGCTGTCACCATTCTCGCCCCCGTGTGGTCTTGTGCACCATTGCGACATCCCCGCCGGTCCCCGCGCCGGCTTGTGTGCTGAGAAAGTCCCGGTAGCACCACTCGCGCCGCCCTACTCATGGCCCAAGCCAAGCTGCTTCAGGCGGGAAAATCACGTACTCCGTCCTCTATTCTCTCCCTGTCACTCTGGCCCCCCGGGCAGCACGAAACTCCGCCTGTCATAGTCGAAGACAGCTTCACAAGTAGTCCCATCCGCCAGCCGGACGCTGTAAGGAGGGTTTCCAGGTGAGTCGTCCTCCTCGAGCCACTCTTTCCCAACTCGCAGGAGAGTGCGGACGGGATTCTCATCCTCCTTAAACCGCATGACGTCGAAATCGCCGTCGAAGTCAACGTCTTCGTATATCCAATACACGCCCTCCCGTGTGTAGCTCCCGAGGGTAACCTGCTGGTAAGAGTCAGTGGAGACCTCGTCAAACCGACCTTCGTCAAAAGACGCATAGCGGCCGTCCTGGCCAACATACAAGGACATCGTGTCCATCCACTCATCCGAGTCGGGGTCGTGGGCAACGAACCATACGAGATGGTCTGGGTCCGTCCCGATCTGAACGGCCAACGTGTCTTGCTTACCGTCGCCCGACGTATCTGTACCGGTCTCGATCACCCCGAGTTCCGAATCCGGAATCCGAAGAACATATCCGTGGTCGTCCCGCGTGTAGCCCGCTTGCTGCTCCATGCGGCTGAATATCACACGCCCGGCCACAACCACGGTAACGTAGTATGAAACGATAGCGATCAGGAGGTAAGCAAGGAGACGCAGTCCTCGTCGCACGTCGAAACCCCTCTCACTTCCAAACTGCAGAGCACCAGTCGAAGGTGGACAGCCACCGCCGAGAGATCAACTCTGTCCTTCACCACCGCTAACTGGAGCCCACTCGCCGCTGTTCCAGGTGAACGTCCGATCTCCAGTGTGAACGGTGAACGGCCCATCTGTGTCGAAACTGCACGGCTGGACATCCAGCCACTCATTAGCATAGAGAATCTCCACGCTAAGGAGCGTCTTCCCGTCAAACCGGGCTCGCCTGTCAATTCGTCCGTCTAGGTTTGTGTCCTCATACAGCCACCGCTTCTCCGGCTCTGGCTGATCGCCAAGCTCTAGCAGCACGGAGCCTAAACGCGCCGGATCGTCCGGTGACGAGGCCTGCAAGTACTCGAATCTCGTAAAATCCTGGTCTTTGCCCGGCCACTTCAGAGAAAGGATGAACAGATCAACAATGCCGTCCAAATCATAGTCCGCCCCGATGTACTCCGCAAGGGGCCCGGCAGTGGCGTTTATCAGGACGTTCCAGTTTCTTGCGCCATCTTTTGGATCAGGCCCACAGCTCGTTTCGACAGTTCTTAATTGCGACAGGCGCGTCATGAGGACGCGAACGCCATTCTCGACCTTGTGCTCATAGAATGGCCTCATGTTGGACTCAGCGTAGCGTACGCGCCCATATCCGCCCGCAATGCCAAGCAGTACAGCCAACAACGCCACCACCGCGATATGTCTCTTGCGTATGGGCTGTTGCTTCTCCATCTCTAACACCTATGCATCCTCCACCTACTTGGCGCACTCGGCGAGTCTAGTCAGGCAAGAGCCAGGCACCATCTCGAAACACGACATGCACTTGCTCACCGCTGAACTTCGCGCTTGCCCTTCGAGCTTCCTCTAGACTTGCGCTGCCTTCTTGCTCCTCTACAACTTCTGCCCAAACATTTTCCACAAGGACATGTTTCTTTCCGGCTGTCTGGTCTTTCGCCACGTCCAGCCTCCCGTCGCCATCCAGATCTTCGTACATGAATCCCGCGCCCGGCTCCTTTCCCGGTAGGATGAGCGCGTGGACCACAGCCCCCTCTCCCTTGTAGTAGAAATAGTCAACAGTCTGTTTCGGTATATCCCCGCAACGCATGGTCCAGCACCGCGGATTGCCTGTCTCGTCATAGTCACTGAGCGTGCAGAACATCTCATAAGGCTCATCGTGCCAGGCCTTCATCATCCAGAAGGCTCTCACTTCTGCAGCATCCCCGAAGAACTCGTTTTCCACCGCCCCACTTGGGCCAGGGGAGCCATAAGCCATTCCGCCCTCGATTATCTTGGAGCGGGGACGATAGCCTTGCTTCCAGAGCACGTGTCGAGTCAGGTAACTCGATACGCCGGCAGTCAGCGCCACCATCAGAATCACAGCAACGCACTTCCCGAGTTTGTGTTTCATGAGCCATTTCCCTTGAGGTAGTTGCCGGAACTTCCGCGTCCCCTATGAATCAGAGCCAAGCAAGGACAAACAAAGGTACGCAACCGGCTGCCACACGGGCCATGTATCGCCGCAAGTCCAGCCGCTCCGAGGGATTGGGCCGCGAACAGGCGCCATGCCGCTCTGTCTACCTTGTATCCCCTCCGTCTCCCCGACGTCGCCTACGCCTCGACGATGTGCTGGCCGGGCATGCGCAGACGCATGGCCTCTGCCATGGCCTCCATGTTGTCATAGCCGCGGAGGCGTAGTCTATTCGCCTCACCGTAGCACAGCAAGATGGACTCCACCTGGCCGCCGCTCCCACGCGTTAAGGCCACCGAAGATACCTCAGCCCAACAAACGGCGCGGACGCCGGGCATTGACTTCAACAGGAGTCTGTCGTCGTTTAGCACAACCTGCGTTGCGGCTCTTCGGAAAGCGAAAACTAGAAGGACTATCGTCAGTGTGGCTAGAATCACGAGGCCCCGCCGCCAGGTTCCGGGAGCGCAGAACTCGTTCAAGAGGCTTTCCCATGAAGTCGCGGATGTGAGCATTGATCCTACGAATCCAAGTGCAGTCCCGCCAAGAGCAATCGTGGATAGCCTGAGATAGAACTTCGGCCCGGCCACTTTTCTGAAGATACTGTGGCTCGGACTTGCGTCAAGCGCCATCCCGTTCTCCCTCCCTTGGTGTTGTCGTAAGGGCCAGCCCAATAGGAGATAGACTACACAGACTCCCACTCACTCCTGGCCGGCGGCGTTGAACGTCCTCGATACTCGGTTTCGCGACACCTACGCGGTACGCGGCGGCGGAGGCGCAGGGATTGTCCAGGGGACGAGCAAAGCCTACACGCCTTCGTGCTACGGTAAATGCCGTCTAAGCCGTCATCATCCTTACCGCCGTGTGGCCTTGTGTGCCAATGCGATATTCCCCGCCGGTTCCTGCGTTGCGTTAGGTGGCGGGAATCCCGGCAGCTTGGCGCGCGCTGCCCGATTCACGCCTAGAGCCTAGCTTCTTCCTTTAGGACAGTCAATACTCTATCTCACTTCATTGCAGATCCCAAGAGTTCGCCGAATAGTACTCGCGCCACGACGGTGTCATTCGTCGCGGGGACGCGGAGTCGATGTCTAGCAGCGGTGCTGGTGACTTGGGGATGGCTGAAAGGAAGGGCCGAGGAGCTTTTGGACAGGATGTACAAGATTCGCAGGATTGGATCTCATCCGCAGAAGCCAAGCGCGGATAATCATCGTGCCGGCCGTTTGTGGCCAAACGGCATGCAGGCCGCGTGGCGGCCCCTCTCCCGAGAAAGGGCTTGGCCCATCAAGATGTACTCTACATCCTGTTATCCAGTCAGCAGAAAACGCTGGAAGTAGAGTCTGATCAATTCTCACCAGCAGAGCCGGTGGTTTAGCCCATGAATTAGAGGCTCTCGTGGATGCGGCGGTACGATTCGTATCGGAGGCGGGTGATCTCGCCGGCGTCGACGGCCTCGCGGACGGCGCATTCGGGCTCGTGGGTGTGGGTGCAGTTGCGGAAGCGGCATTGGGGGGCGAGAGCCTCGATCTCGGGGAAGAAGAAGGTGAGTTCCTCGTGGCTGACGCCCCAGAGGCCGAGTTCGCGGATGCCCGGCGTGTCGATGACGCGAACGCCGCCGGGCAGGTTGTACAAGCGTGAGGCGGAGGTGGTGTGTTTGCCCTTTTCGCTGTAATCGCTCACCTCGCGCGTCCGGATGTCCAAACTGGCGTCCATGGCATTGAGAATGGATGACTTGCCGACGCCGCTATGGCCGGCCAGCACGCTCAGTTTGCCGCGCAGGGCGTCGTGCAATTCCTCGATTCCGTCGCCGGTGAGGCAACTTGTGGCGATTACTTGAAGGCCCACCTCGCGGTAGACAGCGATTTCCTTGGGCTCTTCCTCGACGAGGTCGAGCTTGTTGATGCACAGCAGGGGCGTCACGCCCCCCACGCCCGCGGCGACGAGATAGCGATCTACCAGGCCCGGCTTGAAGCGCGGGCGCAGTACGGACGCGACAATCACGAGCACATCCACGTTCGCGGCGATGATCTGTTCGCGCACGCGGCCGCCTTGGATGGCCGGGCGGCTCAGTTTGGTTCGCCGGGGGGCGGAGGCCCGTATGAACAGGGCGTCCTCTTCGGGCTCGACGAAGACTTCGTCGCCAGGCGCCAGTACCGAGGAGCGGCCAAACATCATCCGCTCGTCAATCCGGCAAAGCGGCTCCTCGTCGCCCATTTGCACGGACGCCCAAGGGCCGGCGATGGATACCACAAGGCCGTTCGGGGCCTGCCCCTCGGGAATGCCCAACGGCGCCTCTTCCTCCTCAGGAATGCTGCCCGTCCGCAAGTGCTTGGCGCGGTCGTGGGAGAAGGCGAAGTCCCCTTCGGTGTGCCAGTCCCGCGATCTCACCCGCTTCTTGCGCTTCTTGCGGACCTTCTTCATGGCGCTTCGCCGTTCACTTGGCGCCCCACACGATGGTTGCCTCGTAGGTGAACTCGAGGTCGAGGCGGCCCGTAGGTTCGAGGTCCGCCCTGAGACGCCTGAGGCCCTCCTCGAACTCGGCCTCGGGGAGCAGGCGATACGTGGAGACGAATTTGGAGGCGATCTTCTCGGCGTAGGCGTGGTCTATGGGGCCGCGCGGGGCAATGATTGTCTCGACGTCGACTGCCTCAAAGCCTGAGGCAGCAAGGGCTTCCTGGATACGCTCGACGGTTGGAAAACGCGCCTTGTCAATGGCGACAAAGCTCGGGAAGTAGCGTCTGATGGGATAGTTCTCGATGAATTCGTGGGAGGCTGTTACGAAAGCGGCCCGGCCTTTGCCGATGACGCGTGCACACTCGCGCAGCAGGACTTCGAGGTCTGGGACGTGATGGAGCACATAGCAGCCGAAGACGAAATCCACGCCGGCGTCGGCGAGCGGGATGTGTGTGCCCGAGCCGCGCACCCAGCGTGCCGGGATAGGCTTCTTGCGCGCTTTGTCCAGCATTCCTGCGGAGAGTTCGAGCCCCGTCAACGCGCACGGATAGGCGTTGAGAAACGCGGAGGTACCGTTGCCGGTGCCTGAGCCGAGTTCGAGCACGCGGCGCGCGTTCGCCGCACGGGCCAACGCCGCCAGGGGAGGGATGTACGGCCCCCCGGCCCGGCGGTGGTCGTCATACGAATCCGCGATGTCGTCGTAATTCACGTCCAAAACAGTGTATTGCCTGGTGTCGATGGAGCTGGTTCCGGCGACGGATATGATACACGAGGACGCGGTGTCAAGGCATCTGTGACGACGATGGCGCGACTCTTTGATAGTGTCACCCCCTCGACTCATTAGAAATGTCACAATTGGAGCCTTTCACTTGGAGGGCTGCCGTGGAAGGGCATTTGAAGATGAGTCGCAAGGAATTGATGCGTAAGTCGTTGTTGGAGCTTGTTGTGGGAAAGCATATGACCCTGGCGGAAGCGGCGCGGCGCATGGAAGTGAGCTACCGGCAGGCGCTGCGGATACACGCACGCTTCGTGTCAGAGGGAGATGAGGGGTTGGTGCATCGCAACCGGGGCCGGGCGTCTAATCGAGCCAAGCCTGCCGCGTTCCGGGACAAAGTCCTTCGGCGCTATCAGGAACGCTATAGAGAACACGATTTGGGGCCGACCCTGGCCGCGGAGAAGCTGGCGGAGGAAGGCCTGTGCATCGACCACGAGACGTTACGGCGCTGGCTGCTTGAGCAGGGGCTCTGGGCGAAGGGAGACACCGGGCGCCGGCATCGCTCCCGCAGGGAGCGGCGAGCCCATTTCGGAGAGCTGGTGCAGATGGATGGGAGTCACCACCACTGGTTCGGGCCGGACCAAGGCCAAACTTGTCTGATGAACATGATAGATGACGCCACAGGAGAAACCTTGGCGCTCATGGCCGAGCAAGAAACGAAGCAGGCCGCCATGCAGCTTCTGTGGCGGTGGATCGAGAAATACGGTATTCCTCGGGCGCTGTATACGGACCGAAAGAACGTCTACATCACCGGCCGGGAGCCCACGCTCGAAGAGCAACTGGCGGGGCGCGAGCCGCTGACTCAATTCGGAGAGGCCTGCTATAAGCTGGGAATCGTCATCATCCCCGCGACTTCGCCTCAAGCCAAAGGCCGCGTCGAGCGCTCCAACGGCACATACCAGAACCGGTTCGTCAAGGAACTCGCCTTGCGGCGCATCACCACCATCGCCACCGCCGACAAGCTGCTCTACGAAAGCTTTTGTGACGCTCTGAACGCCAAGTTCGCCATTGCGCCCCGTGAGGAACTGGACTATCACCGTCCTCCACCCAAAGGCCTTGAGCTGCATGACATTTTTTGCTTCGAGGAACTGCGCGTCGTCCAAAACGACTGGACCGTCCGTTTCGGGAATCATTACTACCAAATCCTCAAGAACAACAGTCCTCTGCCCCGGCCCAAAGACAGGATTCTGGTCCGCACCCATCTGCACGGCGGCATCAGGCTGCTCTACAAAGACCAGGACCTTGACTACCGCAGGCTCACGGTCAAGCAATACAAACGAGAAGGGCAGCAACGAGTCCAACAGGTCCAGCCCCCCGCCAAGCCCAAGAAGAAGAACGCTCCCCCCGCGCCCTACAAGCGCTGGCGGCCCAACGTCCAACGCCTACCTCTCATGAACGCAAAAGAAAGGTGAGCACGCGAGTTACCCACATATCCACATCCTCGACGAGCGCTATGCGCCCGCGCGCTTCGCGCTGGATGTGGATATGACGGTCTGGGGACAGCTGCTACGCACCTGACCACAGACCTTGGATAACTCGCTTCTGCAACCATCGAGCATAGGACATTTCTAATGAGTCCCAACATGTGACATTTCTAAAGAGTCTTGACAGGCATCTGTGACGACGATGGCGGGAGACGTCCCGCGCGTACGGCCAAGTGACTGCTGCCTATTCCCGTTCGTTTGAGCAGCGTTGGGCAATGTAGGGCGAAACCTCGTCCATCGCAATGCGGATCTGCTCCATGGTATCGCGATCGCGGATGGTGACGGTGCCGTCGTCCTTGGTTTGGAAGTCCACGCAGATGCAGAAGGGTGTGCCGATTTCGTCCATGCGGCGGTAGCGGCGTCCGATGGCCCCGCGTTGATCGTAGAAGGTGGGGAACTTCTTGCGGAGCTTTTTCTCGAGATCCATGGCGATTTCGGCGAGGCCGTTCTTCTTCACCAACGGGAACACGCCGGCCTTGATCGGCGCGAGCCGTGGATGAAGCCGCATCACGACGCGCTTCTCGCCCTCGACGTCCTCTTCCTCGTACGCGTTGCAGAGCACGGCCAGGCAGGTGCGGTCGACGCCCGCCGACGGCTCGATGACGCTCGGCATGAACTTCTCTTTCGTCTGTTCGTCGAAGAAGGAGAGGTCTTTGCCGGAGGCGTTGGTGTGCTGCGTGAGATCGAAGCTGCCGCGGTTGGCGAGTCCCTGGAGTTCGCCCCAGCCGAAGGGGAACTCGTATTCGATGTCCGCGGTGCGTTTCGAGTAGTGGGCCAGAGACTCCTTGGGATGCTCGTACCAGCGCAGCTTGTCCTCGCTGAGGCCGATATCGAGATACCACTGCCACACATCGGCTTGCCAGCGATCAAACCACTGGCCTTCCTGATCTTCTTTGCAGAAGAACTCAATCTCCATCTGCTCGAACTCGCGGCTGCGGAAGATGAAGTTGCGCGGATTGATCTCGTTCCGAAACGCCTTGCCGATCTGGGCGATGCCGAAGGGCACCTTCATGCGGGAGGTCGAGTAGACTTCTTTGAAATCGACGAAGATGGCCTGGCAAGTCTCGGGGCGAAGGTAGGTTTCGACAGAGGAGTCGTCGCTCACGCCGAGGCGCGTGCGGAGCATGCTGTTGAAGGCTTTCGGCTCGGTTAACTCGCCGCCGCAGTCCGGACAGCGCTCGGCCTCGAGTTCGTCCTGGCGGAAGCGGTGTTTGCACTCTTTGCAGTCCACCAGCATGTCGTGAAACTGCTCGACGTGGCCGCTGGCCACCCACACGCCCGGATGCATGATGATGCTGGCGTCCAGGCCAACCATATCGTCGCGCTGCTGGACGAATACGTACCACCAGTCATTCTTCAGGTTTCGCTTGAGCTCCGCGCCGAGGGGGCCGAAGTCCCAGCAGCCGTTGATGCCGCCGTACAAACCGCTGGACTGATAGATGAATCCCCGCCGCTTACAAAGACTGACGATACGCTCCACAATAGGCTCCCATCTATGTCAACAAAAAGAAGAACCCCTTTCCGCCACCGGCAAAAAGGGCTTAAGTGATTGTGCGAATTCTAGCTGTAGTGGCGTATGGAAGTCAAAGAAGCGGCGTCTTGTCTCGGCCTTATCACGGCATATGGGCTGCTCGCGGCCGGGATGAGCCGGCCATGCCTAGCTTCCGGTCTTCCTCCGTATGATGCTCAGGAGCACCTTGAAGGTCGTCAGGTTTTCAGGCAGTACCATCCTGTTGAGTTGTTTGCTTTGCTTAGGGGTGAGGTCGAGCGTCAGCAAGCGTCGCTTCGTGCGATTGAAGGCCCTGCCTTTGCCGAAGGCGTAGCGGACTTCCGCGAGCCTGAAGAGGGCGTCCCTATCCGAAGGGTGAAGGAGAATCCTGAGGCGAAGCTTGAGATATGCGTGAGTCAGTACTATTGCCAGTATCGGGAGTCCACATAGAGCGATGAGCAAGACGTACGCGATGGAGTGAAAAGGACAGAGCCGGAACCAGAATCTTAGGCCAAAGACCGAGTCCTTGCCGCAAGCGCACCGATCTCCATCCAGGCGACAGGTGTCTTCACTACTGGCGTTTGCAGACAGGGAGTGTTGAATCGCCTCCTCCAACTTCGCCAAGTCCCCTACGGGCCATAGAATGTGCAGCATATGACGAAGCGCAGCCGGCCTCTTCTCCCATTGCCCGACTCTGTCCAGAAACGAGTTCGGTAGCGCTACAATGCATGTTTCCTCGGAAGCCGTGCGGTACTCGCCTTCGCTCACGAATAGGACGCTCGGCGGCCAGGGAGAAGGGGCCGCGGCGGCGATTCGCTTGAGCAATCGGACGTGATACGCAGGGAGACGGGCTAAGAGGTCATCGCTGAAGGCTATCCGCGCAGGGCCATCCTTCCGCTGGACAACAAACAGATGTGACTCGCTGCTTGACATCGGTTCTTGCACGCGTTGGTTTACCTGACGTGATTATCGTCTATTGCACTCTTTGGATAAGTGTACTACGCGTGTCGAGTGTCTGCCAAGTGATTGCATTTGTGCGGACGCGTCAGCCGCTGGCGCACTAGGGCGCTCGGCCTATCGCCTCGGTTTCAGCTCTTGCTGATGCTCGGCCTTGTGGCGCGCAGGATTCTCGTACCACACGACCTGGAGTCCTCTCTCGTCCGTCGTGAAGACGTCCAGGTCGCCGTCGAGGTCGACATCCTGCAACGCGACATCATCCAGCTTTCCGCCACTCGCGATCATGTGGTAGGTCCAGTGGCCCTCGCTTATGCTCCCATCGCACGATAGCCAGACAGCATCGCCGAACTCGTGCGTAATAACTACATCCGTTTGGCCGTCGAGGTCGATATCGCCGACGGCAACGCCTTTGTTGCGCTCCTTGGGCATGGGAATCTCGATGGTTTCCCATTCGGTGGCTTGTTTATCTAGGCCGCGAAGAATCAGTACCTTTTTCGCCCCCATGAGGGGCGCGACCACGTCGAGAAAGCCGTCCTGGTCGAGGTCGGCCGCCTCGACGAATCCCGCAGCGATTCCCTGAACTCCGATTTCGCGGGGGCGCCAAGGCTTTGTCTGCTCCGGGCCAGGGCCGGGATTCTCCAGCCACTTCACTCCCGGATGTTGGTCGCGGATGCCGACGAGCGCATCCTTGTCGCCGTCGCGGTCCATATCCACGGCGGCCAAGCCCATGGTCCATCCCCCCTTGTCTGTGATCACGTGCATGCGCCACTGGTCCACATCGCGTGAATTGGAGGGCGCTTCAAACCACACGAGTCGCTCGCCCTTGCCCGCGGCAAGGAGGTCAAGGCCGTGCTTGCCGTCGATCTGGAGCGGGAGAGAAATCATCCAGTTGTGCACCCCCTCTGAAGATGGGAGGACTTCCGTCTCCCAAGAGTCGGCATCCAAGTATGCTCCTGGATCTTTCGGCGCCCAGTGGATGAAGATGGCTTTGCTTTCAGAGGAGCTCACCACATCCACAGCGCCATCCGCATCGAGGTCGCAGAAGACCGCGTCCTCCACGCGTCCACTTTTCCCCACGGTCACCTTCGGCCAGGGCTCTTTGACCTTGTCAGGCCCGGGATGAATATAGACACGAGTCTCCCCCGCCTCCTCCCATCCCACGGCTATATCGAGTAGGCCGTCGTGGTTGACATCATCAAACCGGACTCCATCGGCGCCCCGCTCTTGATTGTCGATACTGTGAATGTGCCAATTTTCGGCCACTGCCGTCGTTATAGAGCAGGCTAACAGAATGGCGCTGGTTAGTGGGTGTATACGTTTCATCTCTTTCCTCGTGCGCCGGGAGGCCCTGGCCATTCTCACGCGCGCCAGATTCTTGCAAGGCCGTGGGCGATGAGGCCGGCGATAGGTGGGAAGAAGAACACGCTGGCGACGCGGATAGTCGTCACGCGCCAGCCTACGGTGCCGACCTCCATGGGCAGGCGTGCCACGGCCCACAGGGACCAACTCGTCAGGAACGCCACGACGACGCCGACGCCGGCGCCGGAGCGCAGCAATCCGGCGACAATGGGCAGGCTCACGTAGGGCCCGCCCGGGCAGAAGCCGCCGGCGACGGTGCCGATGAAAAGTCCTTTGAATCCCGCCTTCTCCCCCACCCATTTCGCGACGGTTTCGTTAGGAACCAAGGCCTGTACCATCCCCGCGACGACGAAGGCGAACAGCAGCAGCGGCAAGACCTCGACGGTCATCGTCAGGGCGCTCTTCATGCCTGCGATATGCTGCCCGTGGCCGCGGTGGTATCCGATGCCGAGAAGGATTAGGGCCAACACCGCCATAATGAGCGTAGGGATAAGCATCTGAGCGGTTCTCCCCTTAGGTTTCATGCCTTTTCCCTCGATTCGCAGTGCCGTCTCACAATCGCCTGAGGCCAAAGCCGCCGCCCACTTCGATGCGCTGGCCGGTGGAATAATCGAGGAATCCTTGCGCGAAGGCGGCGACGACGCCGGCGATGTCGTCCGGCTGGCCCCAGCGTTTCGTTACCAGCAGCCCCTCGGCGATGAGCTTGTCATATTTCTCCTTCACGACGCTCGTCATGGGCGTCTCGATGACGCCCGGGCTGATCTCGAGCACCGGGATGCCGTACTCGCCGAGGCGGTCGGCGTAAAGTTGGGCCGCCATACTGAGGCCCGCTTTGGACACGCAGTACTCCCCGCGGGCCGTCGAAGAGGTGTAGGCGGAAATGGAGGTAATGAACGCGATGCGCGGCGTCTCGACGATCCCCGCCTCTTTCCAGGCGATCATGCGGTTGGCCACAAGCTGCGTCAGGAAGTACGGCCCGCGCAGGTTAATGGACATGAGCCTGTCGAAGCTTTCTTCCGAGGCTTCGAGAATGTCTTTCCGCTCCTTCGGGGCGACGCCGGCGTTATTCACCAGTAGGTCAAGCCGCCCGAACCGTTCCGTGATGAACGCCATCATGGCCTGGCGGTCATCTCCGGAGGCGATATCCGCGCGAAATACATCCGCTGTCCCGCCGCTGCCGACGATAACCGCCTTCACCTCGTAGGCGCCGCCGGACGTGTCCGATTCATCGGCCACGACATCGTTGATGATAACGTGGAATCCCTCCTGTGCGAGTCGGAGGGCGATCCCACGCCCAATGCCTTGCCCCGCGCCGGTTACCAGCGCCACCTGCTTCGCTTCACTGCTCATCGCTTTGCCTCCAGAACCTGGCCGTGCGTCTTGGAACTCCTGTGAGCGCCATGGCACAATAGCTGCTCAACCTATTTCAAGAATGCTCCATGGTAATCGAACCGCAAGCGGAGGGCAAAGATATGAGCGCGGATGTCGTCACTTTCGGCGAGACGATGGTGAGGTTTTCGCCGCCGGACTTCATGAGACTAGAGCAGACGCCGAGCTTCGACGCGCGCATCGGGGGGGCGGAACTCAACGTAGCCGTGGCCGTCAGCCGGCTTGGGCTCAGGACGCGGTGGGTTTCGCGGCTGACGGATAATTCCCTGGGGCGGATGGTTCGCAATGAGGCGCGGAAGCATGGCGTCGATACCGACTTCATCGTCTGGACGCCCGAGGATCGCGTCGGCCTCTATTTCATCGAGTTCGGTGCGTCGCCGAGGCCGAGCTCCGTCATGTATGACCGTGCCCATTCGGCGATCAGCAAGATCGAGCCGGGGATGGTGGATTGGGACGCGGTCTTCGACGGAGTGCGGCTATTCCATTGCTCCGGCATCACGCCCGCCCTGAGCGATTCGGCCGCGGCCGTCACGCTCGACGCTTTGAAGGCGGCCAAGAAGGCAGGCTGCAAGGTGTCGTATGATCTCAACTATCGCAGCAAGCTCTGGACGGCGGAGAAGGCGCAGGCCGTTCAGACGCCGATGATGGAGTATGTGGACGTGCTCATCTCGACGGAAGAGGACACGAAGAAAGTCTTCGGCATTGCTGGGGATGTTTCCGTGGACGATGAGTCCTTCAAGGATGTGTCGAGTGAGACGTATGCCATCGTGGCGCAGAGACTGGCTGAGAAGTTCTCGTTTGAGGCGGTGGCCATCACTTTGCGCGAAAACATCAGCGTCTGGAAGAACACGTGGGGCGCGATCGCTTACCACGACGGGAAGATTGTCGAAGGGCCGCGGTTCGACGTCGAAATCGTTGATCGCGTGGGCGGCGGCGATTCCTTCAGCGGCGGGTTCATCTACGGCTTTCTGATGGAGGGAGTGGAATACGGCCTGCAATTCGGCAATGCCTTCAGCGCCCTCGCCCACTCCATCCCCGGGGACTTCAATTACAGCACGAAGGACGAGGTTGAAGCGTTGCTCAAAGGCGGAGGCTTGCGGATTCGCCGATAGGCACACGTGTTTCATATCACGCAAAGCCGCCAAGAACGAGAACGAAGGCCTGGCCCGGTTGCTCTGCCGGCTCCGCGTTGGAGAGTTGTCAACGCAGAGAAGCTGAGATCGCGGAGGTAAGCAGAGCGCAAGCAGCGGTACAGCGGTGCCGACGTCCTTCCGTGCCGCCCGTAGGTCGCTCGGTGGATTTCTTGTCCTACGCCTTTATTCGATCTGCTTCAGTCTATGATTTCGTTGGCGAGCATCTGCTCGAGTGTTTGCCGCTGACGGATGAGGCGGGTCGTGCCCTCGGCGTGGAGAAGGACCTCCGGGGCTTCGGGAAAGGAGTTGTAGTTTTTGCTTGCCATGCTCGCCGAGTAGGCGCCGGCGCCCCCGACAACAAGCGCATCGCCAATCCGCGCCTCCGTTAACAAGCGTGGGGCCAGCCCTTCGGGATTGCCCGGCTCAGGCGTGAGGACGTCCCCGCTCTCGCAGCAGTGTCCCACCACCAGGTACTTCCCCGTTCCGCGTGGCTCGTCCTGTGCGGGCACGACGACGATGGGATGCTGCGCGCCGTACATGCTCGGCCGCACCAAATCGGTCATACCGCTGTCCGTCTTGATGAAGCGGTAGCCGTCCGCGCCTGTGTCGACCACGTCGGTGACGGAACATAGCAAGGCCCCCGCGTTGGCCACGAGGTAGGTGCCGGGCTCGACCTCGAGTTTGAGTTTACGGCCATGCTTCTCGGCAAAGTCCTCGAAATCGCGTTTGATGCACTCCCCCACAGTGTGCAGATCGGTGGACTGCTCGTCGGCCATACGGCCGACTTTGAAGCCGCCGCCGAGGTTGAGGGTGTCGACCTCGGGCAGCCGTGCGGCCACGTCAAGCGACATCCGGGCGCAGCGGTTCCAGACGTCGGGATCCGTCCCTGAACCTACGTGAGTGTGCATCCGCGTGATGCGTAAGCCGTAATCGCGCTGGATGGCCAGCGCCTCGTCGAGATACTGATGCCAGATTCCGAAGCTTGCCGATGGCCCCCCCGTGTTAGTGCGATTGCTGTGGCCGCTACCAAGGCCCGGATTGACGCGAATGCTCACTTCCCTCCCAGGCGCAATTTGCCCAAAGAGGCGCAATTGATGTAAGGAACACGCGTTGAACTTCACGCCTTTTTCGACGAGTTCCTTGAGTTCCTTGGGCGGCTCTTGGGCGGTAACCTGGATGCGTTCAGGAGAGATGCCCGCGCGCAGGGCGCGTGCGACCTCGAAGCCGCTGCTCGCATCGATGTCCAGGCCCGCCCCGGTAAGGATACGCAGGATGGCCGCCGTGGAAAGGGCCTTCATGGCGTAGCGCACTCTGAGGCCGTAGGCATTCGGCATACTCAAAGCTTCACGTGCCTGTGCCAGCAGGCTTTGCTCGTCATACACGTAGACGGGTGTGCCGAATTCCCGCTGGATTCTGCGAACCTGGTCTTCCGACAAGAAGCGAAGCCGTTCCATGTGAACCTTTCCTATGTCCTTCCGCGCGGCCCAAGGGGCCGCCTCCGCTCACGATCTATGGCGTTATTCATAACATAATTGGGGCGACGGCGGCTACTCACCGGGCGGATGGCACGATGTATCGACGGCATCATTTTGCTATACTTGGTCAAGGGAGTACCGGGAGGCGATCTCCGCTTATGTCCAAGGCCAAGACACTATACGTGTGCCAGAGCTGCGGCGCGATAGCCGTGCGTTGGGCCGGGCGCTGCACGGATTGCGGCGAATGGAACACCATCGTCGAGGAGCGGACGTCGGATGGGGGCGAGCATGTCCGGCCTTCCTTCCGCGATGGGGCCGAACCTATGCCGATTACCGATGCGGGCCGGGAAGAGTCGGCGCGGCTGAGTACCGATATCGTAGAATGCGACCGCGTTCTCGGCGGGGGCGTCGTGCCGGGCTCTTTGACGCTTATTGGGGGAGATCCGGGCATCGGGAAGTCGACGCTTATGCTCCAGGTTGGCCATCGTCTGGCCGAGTCCGTGGGCAATGTGCTCTACGTTTCCGGCGAGGAGTCCTTCGATCAGAGCCGACTTCGCGCCAAACGGCTCGGCGCCCTCAGCGACAGGCTATTCCTCCTCACGGAAACCGAAGTAGGCGCGATCCAGGCACGGCTGGCGGCCGGGGAGTATCGCTTTGCGGTGGTCGATTCGATCCAATCCGTTTACTCCTCCGAACTGACGGCCGCACCGGGATCCGTCGGCCAGGTTCGCGAGTGCGCGAATACCTTTCTCCGGCTCGCCAAGGAAACGGACGTGCCCATATTTCTTGTGGGCCACGTGACGAAAGATGGCGCAATCGCCGGCCCCCGTCTGCTGGAGCACGTGGTCGACACGGTTCTGTATTTTGAGGGCGAGGGGCGGCAGGCGTTGCGGATACTGCGCGCGGTCAAGAACCGCTTCGGCTCGACAAATGAAATCGGCGTATTTGAGATGACGGATGGCGGGCTTCTCGAAGTGGCCAATCCAAGCGCCCTGTTTCTTGGGGAGCGGCCCCGCGATGTCAGCGGGTCGGTGGTGATTCCGAGTGTCGAGGGCAGACGCCCCCTCTTGGTTGAGGTCCAGGCCCTCGTTCACGAGACGCCGCTCGCTTCGCCGCGCCGCACGGTTACAGGCGTCAATCCGAATCGGATCTCCTTGCTACTCGCGGTACTCGAAAAGCGCGCCGGGATGCATTTCGCGGACAAAGACGTGTTTGTCAACGTCGCCGGGGGCGTGAAGCTCAATGAGCCGGCGACGGATCTGGCCGCGGCGCTTGCTTTGGCGTCCAGTCTTCTCGACCGCCCGGTGGACGCGGGCCTTGTTGCCTTTGGCGAGGTGGGACTGGCGGGTGAAGTACGGGCGGTTGACATGGCAAGGCCGCGGATGGCGGAAGCCTCGACCTTCGGTTTCACAAAGTGTATTCTACCTGCGGGATGTGTGGAGCATGTGGGGCTCACCCCCGTGGAACTGCTGCCGGTCGGCAATGTGGCAGAGGCGCTTGAACAGGCTTTGGGGAGTTAGCGGCAATGGCAAGGCAGAAGAAGTCAAAAAGCAAGGATATCTTCGATGAAGCCCTTTTAATGATTTCACCGGGCACGATGATTCGGGAAGCGATATCGGCCATCCTACAGAGCCGCACAGGCGCCCTCCTCTGCATCGGCGACCCGAAACGCCTGTCCGAACTGTCCGAGGGCGGCGTCAAGGTCGACACGCCTTGCACGCCGCAGCTCTTGTATGAGCTATCGAAGATGGACGGAGCGATCATTCTCGACAAAACCGGTGGGCGAATCGCCTATGCCAATCGTTTTCTGACACCGGATATCTCGATTCCTACGAATGAGACAGGCACCCGGCACCGGGCGGCGGAGCGTCTGGCCCGCCAGGCCGAGTGCATCGTTGTGGCGGTGTCCGAGCGGCGCTCAAGCGTTACTTTATACGTCGGGAATCACCGCCACGTGATGGACAGCATCCCGACCCTTCTCAACAAGGCTATGCAGGCTATCCAAACGCTCGAGAAGTACATCGTCGCGCTGAATCAATCGACGCAGGACTTGAGCGTCCGAGAGTTTCAGGATATGGTGACGATTTTCGACGTATGCAAAGCGATCCAGCGCTGCGAAATGGTTGCTCGCATCGCCAAGGAGATCGAGCCGTATATCCTGGAACTGGGCACTGAGGGGCGCCTCATCGAGCTGCAGCTCAGCGAGTTGATCATTCCCGTCGAAGAAGCGGAAATGGTGATCAAAGACTACTACCGCGAGAAAGGCCGCGTGAAATTCGAGCAAATCCGCAAGCGGGTACGGGAAATTCCCAAGGATGACCTACTGAACCTGGGCAGTATCTCTCAGGCTTTGGGATACGGCCCTAATCTGCGTAGCGTGGACACCTACCTTTCACCGCGCGGCCACCGGTTGCTCACCCAGACTCATCGTCTATCCGGCCAGATTATCGAGAGTCTAATTGAGCGCTTCGGTACCTTCCAACAGATCATGCGCGCGCCAAAGGATGACCTCGTTGCCGTCGAAGGGGTGGGCGAGGTGCTTGCCGAGCGTGTCCGAGTCAGCCTGAACCTGCTCCGCAACCAGCTTACGTTGGATCGCCGATAGCATGCCGCACGTTGTAGATTGCGAGATTCTCGCGAACGAGCGGGTGGCGCCTGAGCACTATCGAATGCGCGTTCGCGCGCCGAAAATCGCCGCTGCCGCCCGGCCGGGCCAATTCGGGATGTTTCTGGTGTCCCGCGGGCTCTACCCATTTCTTCGCCGGCCGATGTCATTCGAGCGGATTGCCGGCGATGGCGTGTCCATTCTGTACAAGGTCGAAGGCGAGGGCACGCGGTTGCTCTCGCAGTTTGCGCAGGGGCAGAGTATCTCCGTCCAAGGCCCCCTCGGCAATGGATTCTCGGTCGATCCGAGTTTCGCGCGGCACATCATCGTCGCCGGCGGTATCGGTGTGGCGCCTTTCCCCGGATTGGTGGATGCACTCGTCAGTGCGGGCATTGTCCCTGAGGTGATCATCGCGGCCCGGACTCGGGATCTGATCCTCTGTACAGAGGATTTCAGGCGTCAAGGCTGCAAGCTATACATCGCCACGGACGACGG
Organism: Candidatus Hydrogenedentota bacterium; assembly: GCA_963674865.2. Classification (GTDB taxonomy): domain Bacteria; phylum Hydrogenedentota; class Hydrogenedentia; order Hydrogenedentales; family SLHB01. The sequence goes on along the minus strand of CAXXYE010000004.1, from coordinate 510,248 downwards.
ATCCGCGGGCGAGAAAGCCTTCGCCTGTGACGTGCTTGAGCGCGTGAAGCCCGACGCTGAAACGCGTGTCTATGTCTGCGGCCCGATGGTGATGATGCGGACGACATCCGATGTGGCTGTGGCCGCGGGCGCCGATTGCCAGGTCTCTCTTGAAGCCCAGATGGCATGCGGCGACGGAGCGTGTCTGGGATGCGTGGTCGAGTCGAAGCGCAAGCAAGAGGGGGAGAAGATGGTACGCGTCTGTGTGGATGGGCCGGTTTTCGATACGCGCACCATTGACTGGGATGCCCACAACCTTGCCTACGACAGGTGAGCGGGAAAACGCAAGCGTGAAGCCAAATCTGAGCACTAACGTCGGCGGGCTCGAACTGAAGAATCCTGTGACGGTTGCGTCCGGAACTTTCGGCTATGGCCAGGAGTACGATCAATACTTCGACGTGGCGCGCCTCGGGGCTGTAACCACCAAGAGCATCTCGCCGGCGAGCCGTGCGGGGAATAGGCCCCCGCGCCTTGTTGAGACGCCTGCGGGATTGCTGAATGCCATTGGCCTCCAGAACGTCGGTATCGATGCGTATCTTTCTGAAAAGGCCCCTTTCCTGCGGGAGAAGGGCGTGCCCATCATTGCGAACATCTACGGCCATTCGCCGGATGAGTATGCCGAACTCGCCCGGCGGCTCGAAGAGGCCGACGGGGCGGACGCCATCGAGGCAAACCTCTCCTGCCCCAACGTTCACGACGCCAAGACGGCTCGGGGAGCAACGCTGGTGTCACAGATTCCCGATGCCGTCGCCGAGTACACACGCGCCGTCAAATCGGCCACGAGGCTCCCGGTTTTCGTCAAGTTGTCCCCGAATGTGGTGGATATACGCGATCCCGCCCTGGCCGCGCAGGAGGCGGGAGCGGACGCCGTCTCACTGATAAACACGCTTCTAGGTATGGCCATTGATTCCGAGACGCGCCGCCCGCGGCTCGCGAACATTGTGGGCGGGCTGAGCGGGCCGTGCATCCGGCCCGTGGCCCTCAAGATGGTTTGGAACGCAGCATCCGCGCTCACGATTCCCGTCATCGGCATGGGCGGCATCTGTGAGGCCGAGGACGCGATCCAATTCTTGCTTGCCGGTGCGACGGCCGTCGCGGTAGGCTCCATGTCATTCCGCCAGCCGGACGCCGCCTTGCGTGTCGTGGAGGGCATCGCCGTCTATCTAGAGCAGCATGAAATCGCTGACATCAGAGAGCTTATCGGTGCGATGGAGCTGTGAGAATATCATGGGAACCGAACTCATCACTGTCTTAGACGTTGATTCGCGGGAACAAGCCTTGAAGATCGTCCAGGACTGCGGCCGGTGTGAATGGTTCAAAATAGGATCGCAACTCTTCACCCGCTGCGGCCCCCCCATCGTGCAGGAGCTTCAGGCGCTGGGCAAGCACATCTTCCTCGATCTCAAATTCCACGATATTCCCAACACCGTCGCCAAGGCGGCCAAGGCCGCTGCCGATCTCGGCGCATCATTCTTCACGCTGCACGCGAGCGGCGGGCGCAAGATGATCGAGGCCGCCCGCGAGGCCGTCGAGGGGGCGCCCACGCGTATCCTCGCAGTAACGGTTCTGACAAGCCTTTCGGATGAAATGCTGCGTGAGGAGATCGGCATTCCGGAAAAGGCTTCTGAGACGGTACCGCGTTTCGCCCGACTTGCTGTCGAGTCCGGCGCACACGGTATTGTCTGCTCACCGCTGGAGATCGAGCTGGTGCGCGGGGCGGTTGGGCCTAAGGCGGCCATCGTAACGCCGGGAGTTCGCCCCGCTTGGGCGGCAAAGGATGATCAGGCTCGCGTCATGACGCCCCGCGAGGCCGCTGCGGCCGGCGCGGACTACATTGTCGTCGGCCGGCCCATTGTGAAGCATGAGAGTCCCACAAAGGCCGTCGAACTCATCATGGAGGAACTGAACGCGTGAACTCGGAAGAGGCCATCAACCTGTTTCGTGAGGCCGGCGCCCTGCTTGAGGGACATTTCCTCTATACCAGTGGCCGCCATGGCCGGCAATTTCTGCAAGCGGCGCGTGTTCTTCAATTCCCTCGCTACACGGAGCGTCTTTGCGCCGCCATGGCCGGACAATTCGCCGGGCAGGGCGTCGAGCTTGTGGTCGGGCCTGCCACGGGGGGAATCATCCTTGCATACGAGACGGCCCGCCACCTCGATTGCCGCGCAGCCTTCACGGAAAAGGACGGCGAGGAAGCCATGGCCCTAAAACGCGGATTTGCCCTCAAAGCCGGTACGCGCGTGCTCGTAGTCGAGGACATTATCACCACGGGCGGATCCGTGAAGAAGACGGTGAGTCATCTGCGCGAGCGGGATGCGGAGGTCGTCGGCGTTAGCGTGTTGATTGATCGCAGCGCGGGCGAGGCCCGGTTTGATTGCCCCTTCAAACCCTTGGCCCGCCTTGACATGGAGAGCTGGTCTCCTGATGCCTGTCCCTTGTGTCAGGCGGGATCCTCCCTCATCGAGCCGGACGACCTGTTGGGATAGGCGGCTCCCGCTTCAAGCGTTCGGTGCCTGCGTGATGCGTTCTTCCCCTTGAGTCGGAAACATACCTTGGCTGAGACGGCCATGCGCGAGCCTTGGGAAACGCCCGAGCATATTGACGAAATGGGGAAGAAAGTTTAGCATAAGACAATGAAAGTTTGAGGAGGATTGAGGGAAGATGCCGGCAAAAGGGCACGCCCCCAAGTACTGGGAGGGTACCTAGCTATGAAGTTCATGATAGCGCTGTTGGTGCTTGTGTCTCTGGTAAGCGTCACCGGCTACGCGGAACCGGACAATGTGATTGGCAGCGTGAAGACCGTCAAGGGTGAAGCCTTTGTCCTGCGTGGAGAGGCTAAGCTTCGCGCTGAAAAGGGGACGCGCCTCTTCGTACAGGATATGTTGCAGACGGGACGCGACGGGAGCATTGGGGTGATCTTGCGAGATGACTCAACGGTCTCCATGGGATCATCCAGCAAGCTGGCAATGAAGGATTTCGACTTTCGCCCGAGTGAAGGCATCTTCTCAATGGCTCTGAACATGATAAAGGGCACGTTCGTCGTTGTCTCGGGACGTATCGCCAAACTGGCGCCGGACTCCGTCAAGCTAGAGACCCCGGACGGAATTGCGTCCGTGCGCGGCACCAAGCTTTTGGTAAAGGTGAAATAGAGTTTGTCACCTAGGCAGGAGGTGCGAATGAGGGGCCAGAGACTTGCTATTGTTCTCCTGTTGGGAACCCTTTGCGTATCTTGCGCCACAAAGGGGACGATTGTTGTTCTTGTTCCTGATGCCCGTGGACACACTGGTCACGTCACCGTAAGCACCGAAGCGGGCGTCGCATCACTATCCGAGGCGGGTCAAGCCGTGGTCATCGCCGCCCCCGCAACGAAGCCCGGTGATCCATATTTCATGTCCGAGAAGAAGCGTGAGGGTATCTTCCAGGATGCACTGGCTGTTGAGCCCGAAAAGCCGCTGGTCTTCAATCTCTATTTCAAATCGGACTCTGACCGAATGACGGCCGATTCACTCAGCCTTCTCAAGGATGTTGTGAAGGCGGCCGCGGAACGGGACTCCCGTGACATTAGCATCAACGGGCATACCGACCGGAGTGGCGATGCGGATTACAACATGCGGCTGTCTAATGCCCGCGCGCACGCTGTAAGAGCCCATCTCCTCGAATTGGGGATAGCCCCCACGTCCCTATCGCTTGCTTACTTCGGCGAAGGCGACCCGCTGGTGCCCACCGCTGACAACGTCCACGAGGCGCGCAATCGACGGGTTGAGATAGTTGTACGCTGATTCGCCAGACGTGGCGAGCCGGAAAAGTGGGTTTGGTCTGCGGCCCTTACGCGTTTATGGCCCCTCGCGGGAGGCCAGGCGTCGCACCCTCCTGATTGGCCTTGCACTCACAATTGCCTTGCTGTTTCTTTTCACGAGTCGCCCGATGCCTTTGGTCCGCGTCGAGAATGTTGTGTATGACCTTATGGCGCAGTCCCGCCCAATGCGTCAGGAGACCTCCCAAGTCGCCATTATAGATGTTGACGAGAGGGCGCTGGAACTGCTTGGACAATGGCCTTGGCCCAGGTACCTCGTTGCCAGGCTGGTGACGGCGATGCGGGACGCCCGGCCTGGCAGCATCGGGATCGATTTTCTTTTTCCCGAGCCTGACAGGGTGTCTCTCGACCAACTCCGTGATGCTTATCAGCGAGATCTTGGGATTAGCCTGCATTTCGACGAAGTCCCGCCGGACTACAGAGACAACGATCTACTCCTGGCCGAGGCGGTGGCATCTCCGGAGGTCGTTATGGGCGCTTGGGGAGTGTTTGAGAGGGTGCGCGCTCCCGGAGTCGGCGGTCTGCCCCAGACGGAGATCATCATACAACGGGAGCCGAATGCCCTTGAACCTGTCCCCGTTCCCCATGCCCATGGCCTAATATCGCCTGTGGAGGCCATTGCGCGGAATACCAAAACCGTTGGATTGGTGAATTCCCTTGCAGATACGGACGGGACTGTGCGCCGTATGCCGCTGGTGGTTGAAGTCGGGGGGCGTCTCTGGCCTTCCCTTTCCTTGGCCGCAGTCATGCGTGCTCTCGGCTACTCTCAAGTGCACATGAAAGTCAACGCCGCGGGGGTTGAGAGCGTTCGGATCGGCGATATCACTATTCCCACCGATAGACACGGGTGCATGCTGCTGTCATTTGCAGGCCGGGACTCAGCAATCGGCCGGATTTCAGCGGCGGACCTCTTACGCGCCGGCAGTACGACTTCAGACTTGCGGGGCAAGATCGTGTTCCTCGGTTCGAGCGCAGCAGCCCTCGGAGATTCGCACGCCACCCCCGTCGACCCCGCCCTTCCGGGCGTGCAACTTCATGCTGTTGCGGCTGACACAATAGTGCGGCGGGATTTTGTGCATGCGCCGCCGTGGACCCCGGGGGCTCAAGCCGGGGCCGTTCTCTTGGCGGGGATTGGCCTGGCCTTGGCGCTGTCCCGCCTTTCCGTAACGGTTTCGGCGGTGCTTTGCGGGGCGGGCCTGTTGTCGTTTTGGTGGGGCGCGGGCTGGTTTCTCCAAGCCCATGGCTTGTACCTTTCGCCGCTCCCGGGATCCCTTACATTGATAGTCCAATTCCTGGCGCTTACCTTAGTCCGCTGGCGGATGGAGGAACGCTTGGGCGCGCAGCGGGCCGAGGAATTGGTGGTCGCCCAGGACTGTGCCATCGTGGGACTTGTTTCGGTGGCCGAAACAAGGGACCCTGAGACAGGGCGTCACATCATCCGCACCCAGCAATATGTCAAGACTCTTGCTGAGCAACTCTCGACGCACTCGCGGTTCCGCCGTGAATTGACGCCGGAGAACATCGAGACCATCTTTAAGAGCGCCCCTTTGCACGACATCGGTAAGGTGGGTGTACCTGACGAGATTCTCCTGAAGCCGCAGAAGCTTACCGACGCGGAATTTGACGTGATGAAGGGGCACACTACCCTCGGACACGCCACCCTGTGCCGCGCTGAGGAGACCGCCGGGCTCGACCAACGACACTCGTTCCTCCATTACGCGCAAGAGATTGCTTTTGGTCATCATGAGAAATGGGATGGTTCCGGGTATCCGCAAGGGATCGCAGGAGAGAAGATCCCGATCTCAGCGAGGCTAATGGCCGTGGCGGATGTGTATGATGCGCTTCGCTGCAAGCGGCCCTATAAGTCTCCTATGCCTCATGAAAGGGCGGCGGCGATCATCATTGAAGGGAAAGGAACACATTTCGATCCCGACGTCGTCGATGCGTTTCTCGAGTGTCAAGACACGTTCCAGTCGATTGCAGCAAGTCTAGCTGACGCGGACGAGAGGGGAAGCGAGGACCACAAAGCCGCGTCACAAGTCTAGCCGTACATGGACTCGACCATCCAAAGGTTTGTCCATTTAGAGGGGCCATGGCGGGCGTCCTGGCGATGGGCTTGCCGTTTGGGCACGGTGGCGGTGCGTACTCCCGGCGCTTTCCACGTGGTCCCTCTGGCCGGCTTCAGTCGGTATGCTCCGGGTAGCGCCAGGACGATTCGATAGCACGCCGGATTTCTTTGCGCCGGTTGCACGCTGCGGCGCAAAGGACTTTCACCGAAAAACAGTGCGCTTAGTATTAGAATCTCGAAGGGTCCCCTCCCTGCTTGATCGGCGTGCGGCGAATTGGTAGTGTTGTGCAACATTTTTGGCCTTATTGGGGAGAGGACAGGAAAACATCATGGAAGCACCGGGCAATTTTCACATTTTTGACATCATCGTCCTCGTCATCTACTTCGCTTCGATGGCGGCGATGGGGCCGCTCTTCATGAGCAAGAACAAGACCACCGAGGGGTATTTCCTCGGTGAGCGCTCGTTTCCGGGGTGGCTGATCGGCTTCTCGATGTTTGCGGCGTCGATCAGCTCAATCACCTTTATGGCGTATCCCGCCGATGCTTACAAGACGGCATGGATGCGAATGGTTCCTAATTACATGCTGCCGGTTGGCATCCTGGTGGCCACGACGGTGTTTCTGCCGTTCTTCCGCCGGGGCAAGATCACCTCGGCGTACGAATACCTCGAAGGCCGGTTTGGCCCGAATGTCCGCCTCTATGCGGCGTGCATGTATATCCTGGCCCAGACGATTCGCATCAGCATGATCCTCTACCTCGTGTCTGCTCTTATCCAGCAGTTCACCGGGCTGAATCCCATGTGGAGCGTGATCATCGGCGGATGCATTACCTCCTCCTATACCATTCTTGGCGGTATTCGCGCCGTGCTGTGGACGGACTTCATCCAAGCACTGGTGCTCTGGGTCGGCGGACTTATCTGTATCTTCGTTATCGCCTTCAAACTTGGGGGGCCGTTCGAGGGAATTGCCGAGGTATTCCGTGTGGGCATCGCTGACGGCAAATTCGCCATCGCCGAGCTCAATAAGGAGACCGGCACCCTCAATCCGATTCCTTGGATATCCGGCCTGAACCAGAAGTGCATTTTGCTGCTGCTTCTTATGGGCCTTGGCAACTGGCTGGCGGAGTACAGTTCGCAGCAGACGCTGGTGCAGCGCTATTGCGCCTCGAAGAGCGCTAAGGATGCGCGGCAGGCCATGTGGATTTGCTGCATATTCAGCGTGCCTACGTGGGCGCTGTTCATGTTCCTCGGCACCGCACTGTACGCGTTCTACAAGGCCATACCGGTGCAGGGGGCAACGGATATGCTTACTGGGAGTGCGAGTCCGGAAGGCATTCTCCCCTTCTTCGTCCTTAATCAACTCGCTCCGGGCGTGTCGGGCCTTGTCATCGCCGCTGTGCTGGCCGCGGCAATGTCCTCACTGTCGGCGAGCATCAACGCGGCGTCCTCCGTGGCTATTATCGATCTCTACCGCCGCCGCATGGTGAAGGATCGCGACGACAAACACTACACCTTGGCCGCGAAGCTCGTGAGCCTTGGATTTGGCGTTGTCATGATGATCGGCGCGGCGATTCTGGTGTCCGCGGAGAACACCAAGACCTTGCAGGACACGTCGAATGTCCTTGTCTCTTTGAGCGCCGGCGGCCTGCTGGGCATCTACCTGCTGGGATTCCTGACGCGAACGGCTGACGGGCGGGCCGTAGGCGTGGGCATCGTGTGTACGCTGCTGTTCACGGCGTGGATGTCGTTGACGAAGTTTGGCGTCTTCACAAAGCTCGGCCTGGAGCAGTTCAACTCCCCCATTGACAGTTACTATGCCGGTTTCCTCGGCCACATCATGATGTTTGTGGTTGGATTTGTGCTCGGAAAGCTCATTCCCAGGCGGGAAGGAAATCTGAAGAATATGACGGTCTGGGATCAGGACAACGCGCCGCTCGACTAGAACCACCACCTTTGTGGTGTGTAACCGGCGGCCGAGTGCCTCACTCAGGCTAGGCTTGAGGTACCTACCGGAGATCGGATAGAATGGCTGAGGCTGATGATCGACGGTACGGCATCGCCGAAGTCAGTCGAATGGTTGGTGTTGCTGCCCATGTGCTTCGGCAATGGGAAAGCCGTTTTCCACAGTTGAAACCTAAGCGGGATCGGGCCAAGCGCCGGTATTATCAGGCGCGGGACATCGAGATCGCCCGGCGGATCAAGCAGCTTGTTCGCCACGACAAGCTGACAACCGAGGGTGCGATCAAGCAGCTCAACATCGAGCTCTACGGCGTCGGCCGGCCCAAGACGAAGCAGGAAGTCATCGATCTTCTCGACAAGATGGAGGCCGAAGTGCGGGGCCTCATGGAACTGCTCGAATCCCAATAGCATTATTCGGTCGGGGCGTGGCGCAGCCCGGTTAGCGCACTTGACTGGGGGTCAAGGGGTCGCTGGTTCAAATCCAGTCGCCCCGACCATTTATGACACGGAAGGCCAATGAGCCGCATACAAGCTCATTGGCCTTCTTCTTGTTCTACACTGGTGCCGTAGAAAGGAAGAAGCATGTGTGTGACGAATCGTCCGCCAGGTGTTGTTATTGCAGAGAGTCCGGAGCCGATGAAGTTCTATATCGGCTCGCCCAGCATTGTCCGCCTCCCGGATGGACGCTATTTGGCGTCCCATGATTTCTTTGGAAAAGAAACGACGAGCGATGTCACGCACGTCTACGTCTCGGCCGACAGAGGTGAGACGTGGGCCCGGCAAGGCGAGATCAAGGGGCAGTTCTGGTCGACGCTTTTCCTGCACGATGACGCACTGTACATCATCGGCGCCTCCGCCGAGTACGGCTACACGGTGATCCGGCGCTCCGACGATGACGGACAGACGTGGACTTCTGCCGATTCCCCGGATACGGGCCTTCTTCTGAGCGATGGCAGGTACCATTGTGCGCCGGTGCCCATCATTCGACACCAGGGACGCCTATGGCGCGCCATGGAAGACGCCGGCGGCCCAGGAGGCTGGGGCTCCCACTTCCGCGCGTTTGTGATGTCGGTTCCCGAAGATGCCGACTTGCGCGACGCAGCGAACTGGACGTTCTCCAACCGGTTGGAATTCAAGCCTGAGTGGTACAAGAAGGCTCAAGGAGTGAACCTGGGCTGGCTCGAAGGGAATGTTGTACTCACGCCGGAGAGCAAAGTGGTAAACATCCTGCGAGTTGTGTGTCCCGAAGGGGAAACCGCGGCCTGGTGTGATGTGTCGGATGATGGTAAGACTATTTCATTTGATCCCGGCACAGGATTCATCCATCTGCCGGGCGGACGCACCAAGTTCACGATTCGATTCGACGAGGAAAGCGGCCGGTACTGGTCGTTGGTAAACAAACAGCGCGATCCCGAAGCAAATCGAAATATCCTGGTGCTTGTGTCTTCCGCGGACTTGCGCGATTGGCGTGTCGAGCGGCTTCTGCTCGAGCACCCGGACACGGAGCACCACGCCTTCCAATACGTTGACTGGCTGTTCGAGAATCGCGATATCATCGTTGCGAGCCGCACAGCATGGGATGGCTCGCACAGCTTCCACGACGCCAATTTTATGACTTTTCACCGCATCGAGGCATTCCGCTCCTGAGGCTTGGACCTGGTGAGTATCCAGCGCGACATTTCCTTGTGGGAGGGACACTTGCAGGATGCGTTATCCGAGTTTGGGCATTTCCTGATCTTCTCCACGATCTCATCCCCTTCCTCGCGCGAGATCGGGCCTGCCGGGAACATGGTGTCCTCATCAGTCCAGAAGTCTTCGATGCATATCCACGCGGAGTAGACGCCGCAGGCCTCGCAGAGAAAATAGGAGCGTGTCTCTTCGTCCTCTCTAGGGCGTAGGCAGATGGACGCCTCCTCGTTGTCGAAGCCTCCGAGGTCGGCGCCGCACTTCGTGCACTTCATCGTCCATTTTCCAGGCGGTGCAGCCGAACCGGGGCCGTCAGGTGATTCCGTCATGCTTACGCCTGCTAGAGTTGAAATGACTCTGTGAGGCTGCCCGATTCCTTACCAGCGTCAGGCTCCTCGCGGAAGCGGAAGAGGCATTCATCCGTCGCGAATTGCTCCTCCGACTTGAGTTCGATGGTGAGGCCGGTAGAGTCCTCATCCGGCAGCCTCTTGTAGTCCACTTGTATCTCGTTCGCCGCCTCTTTCAGACATGCCAGGTACTTCATGTCGTCGGGCAACTCCCCGGCCATCAGATCGTCGGCGCCGAAGAGCCGTGCGGACTGCGACTTCCCCCCCGTTATGTGGACATCAGTGCCGTTGATCAACACGGTTACGGAATATCCGTAGGCCATGACATCCAGCGCCCCCATCAGCTCTTTTCCCATCGTTGGCTCCCTTCTCCCGAATCTTTGTCCCCTTCCCCAATGCGATTCTACGCCATTCCGGAGAAATCCGCTACGGTTTGCCTCGAAAGGGGCGGCGACTTGTTGTATTCTGTGAGCATTGGCAGAGGGAGCGAGACAGACTGCAAGTCAACGAAACAAGACGTGAGCCAAGCTTCATCATGTTTTGGGAGGGGTCTTATGGGCGGTGCGAGAGTGAAGGTAGGCCAAGTCGGCGCGGGGCACGCGCATGCGGCGGGCAAGATGGAGACGTTTCGCAAGCTGAGCGAGGACTTCGAAGTCGTGGGTGTTGTCGAGCCGGACACGGCGCGGCGCAAGGCCATGTCCGAGGACGATGCCTACCGGGGCCTGACGTGGATGACGGAGGAGGAGCTTCTGAATACGAAGGGACTCCAGGCGGTGGCCGTCGAGACGGAGGTGCGCGACCTGGTGCCTACGGCGGCGCGGTGTGTGGCTGCCGGGATGCACGTGCACTTGGACAAGCCCGCCGGGGAATCTCTGAGCGCGTTCAAGGCCCTGCTCGATGCGGCAACGGCCGGCGGACTCACGATTCAAATGGGATATATGTTTCGGAACAACGCGGCGTTTCTGCTTTGCTTCAAGGCCGTCCGCGAGGGGTGGTTGGGGGACGTGTTCGAGGTACATGGCGTGATGAGCAAGAGCGTGGGGCCGGACTGGCGCCGGAAACTGGCCGAGTATCCCGGCGGCTCGATGTTTGAACTGGGATGTCATCTGGCCGATCCGCTGGTGCACATTCTCGGAGCGCCGGAGCGCGTCACGGGCCATGTCCGGCGCACGCGCCCCGAGGAGGATGATCTGGCTGACAATATCCTCGCCGTGTTCGACTATCCTAAAGCTACGGCGACGATCCGGAGCGCGCTCATGGAGGTGGAAGGCACGCGGCGGCGGCAGTTCGTGGTGTGCGGGGATCGCGGCACCGTGGATATCCGGCCTCTTGAGGCGCCGCGGATGACGATGGCCCTCGCCGAGGCGCAGGGAGAGTACAAAGCGGGATACCAGGAAGTCCGATTGCCCCCGATGACGGGACGCTACGATGATCAGCTCATCGACTTCGCCCGGGTTATTCGCGGCGAGAAGGAGTCTGAGTATCCCCCCTCCCACGATCTCGAGGTTCAGGAATGCATTCTGCGGGCCTGTGAGCTGCCACTAGACTGAGCAAGAATTGGACGGAGAACGGGGCGCGGAAAGGGGTGAATATGAACAAGGTGCTTATTGTTGTAGGCGACGCGACGGAAACGGTGGACACGCTGTATCCCTATCTTCGACTCAAGGAGGACGGCTTCGAGCCCGTGGTGACGGCCCCTGAGGCCGGGCGGTACAATATGGTACTTCATGAGGTGAAGCCCGGCTGGACGATCACCCGGGAGTGGGAAGGCTATACCATCGAGGCTCAGGTGGCTTTCCGGGACGTTGAGCCGGAGGAATACATCGGCATTTTCTTCAGCGGGGGCCGCGCACCGGAGTACCTGCGCTACGATGAGGATCTGGTGCGAATCACGCGCCACTTCTTCGAGGCGGGCAAACCAGTGGGCTGCGTGTGCCACGGCGTCGAGATCCCGGCGTTCGCGGGATGCGTCAAGGGCCGGCGCATGGCCACGGTGCCGAAGTGCCGTTTTGATCTGGAAGTGTGTGGAGGTATCTTCGTCGATGAGCCCTGCGTGGTGGATGGCAACCTCGTTAGCGGCCGGACATGGCACGATCATGGCCACTACGTGGGAAAATGGATGGCTCTCTTGATCAAAGCACGCGAGGAAATGGAATAGACGTAGTCGGGAGAAACTTGATGAGCAGTAATTGGCCAAGGACGAGGGGAAACGTCCCTGTTGCGGTAGTCTGTTTGCTTGTAATCCAAGCGGTGTGCGCCGGTGCGCAAGGTGTCGAAGTAGGCCATCAGAAGCAGCTCTTCGTGGATGACTACGTTGTCGCCGAGATGGACAATGTCACCCGCGAACTCGGCCAGGTGACGAAGGCGAACGGCGGCGAACCTGTCCTGGTGGCGGACAAGCCGTGGGAAAACGCCGATATCATTCGCATGGGCTCGGTGTTCCGCGATGGAAACCGCTTCCGCATGTGGTATCAGATGGGCGGCGAGTTATTCGGCTATGCCGAGTCGGAGGACGGCATTCATTGGAATAAGCCCGCCCTCGGATTCTATGAGTTCGAGGGGAACACGAATAACAACATCACGGATCCGATGGGATTCGGCTGCTTTCTGGACGGCCACGAAACCGATCCGGAACACCGCTACAAGTCGGCGTATGGGCATCCGAAGAAGATCATGGCCTGTCTAGCCCACTCGCCGGACGGTTTTCATTGGACGGCGTACAATGAGGGACTTCCCGTCACCGGGCGGGCCGCCGACACCTCAAACCAGCTTCTCTGGGACGAGTCGGCTCAGGTGTACCGGCTCTTCACGCGCACGGACTATGGGCGTGGACGGTTTGGCGGCTCGCTCGACGAGAATCGCGGCACGCGCGACATGACGAATCCGGATGTGAAGGCCGATCCCACGGCCTGGACTATGGTTCGCGAGTGGCATTTCGACCGCCAAGGTCCCTGGGAGTTCAAGCGGCGTCAGGTGTACAGCCTCAACGGCTGGCCGTATGAAGGCGTCCTCTTCGGCCTGCTCTGGTGCTATGAGTGGGCGGGCGATATGCGCGAGGGATTATATGATCTCGATAAGCGCCATGAGCGCGATATCCTGAATTACTACATCGTCACCGCCCGGGGCGACGAGATGTGGGATACGCAGTGGATATACGCCGAGAAGCCGCTTATCCCTCGCGGGCCGGATGGGAGTTTCGACAAGGACTGGGCCCAGCCGGCGCCGAATATCATCACGTGGAATGACGAGCACTGGATCTACTACGCCGGGGCGCGCGAGCGGCATGATATCTACCGCTTTCGGCCGGAAGGCACGCGCTGGCAGTGCGCCATCGGACTTGCGCGGCTGCGATTGGACGGCTTTGTCAGCCTATCCGCGGGCGAGGAGCCGGGCACGATCCTGACAAAGCCCTTCGTGCTGAAGGGCACGCGTGTCGAGGCCAACGTGGACGCCGCACAAGGCGAGTTCACCATGGAGATCCTTGATGAGAGCGGCGAGCCCATCCCTGGCTATGCGGGGGACGACGCGATTTCCAACAGAAACGTGGACGACCTCCGGCTGAACGCGGAATGGGCGGATGGCCACGACCTCGCGCCGCTCAAGAACAAGGTTATCCGCCTCAGATTCGGCCTGAGCAACGCAAAGCTCTACGCGTTCCAGATCTTGCCCTGAGGGCTATGTGAAGCCGGCTACTTGCGCGGCATGCCCTGGCGCGCGACCTCCTCGATGGCGCCCATGGCCGGTGCGTAGGGCCGAAGGGCGAAGGCGTACCGGCAAGGCTTGTCGAGGCGAACGGCGTACTTCTCGAGAACCGTCGGGCCGCAACTCGCGTTTCCGAGGCCGCACTGGGCGTAGTCGAGACATAGCACGACATCCCGGCGCGGCCGCAGTTCGTGCAGGTGCGTCGCTTTGTCGAGGTCGACTGCCGTGTAGTGCAAGGCGGTCAGGGCAATCGGATGCTCGGCAACAACGAGCAGGCCGGCTCCGCCATCATTTGTCAACGCCGCCCAACGCACGTCTTCCTTACTGCCGCATTCCTGCGGGCGCGGATAGGCCACATACTGCTCGGCCACCGTGCCTTGGTACACGCCCATGGGAGCGCCGGTTTTCCTGTCCGAGTAGTTTTCCCAAAGCCCTCGGCCGTACCACGTCAGGTTTTCGAGCGCGCCGCTTACCACCATCTGCACGCCGAGCTTCGGCAGGATAGGCAGCTCGCCGATAGGCTCGATGCTATTGTCCAGCCCGACGGTGCCGTCGCCCAGGATGGTGTATACGCACCGGTGAAGGAAGCCTGCGCCTTTGGCGCCAAGGCACTCGGCCACCACGTCTACCTCCACCGCCTTGGAGTTGAGCACGCGCACGTCGAATCCGCGCACGCGGCGCGTGATAGTCCGCAGTCCCGCAGCGTCGAAGGCGGCCCGAATGCCGCGTTCCTTCTTGAATCCGCCGCCGTTATCCGTGAAGGCGCGAAAGCAGTTGAAAACCGGGCCGTTCAGCGTCTGTGCGCCGTCGTTGATAATAGGTGTGTCTGCATACACCAACGAGGTGATGGCGCCCGTCGAGCGTTTGAAAGCGACGGCGAAGGCCGTGCCGCGCACCGTAACCACGTCGCCAACATCTTCGATAGCCACATCATCCATGGCGCCGAGGTCGAGCACCGGCTTCGGTGCCGCCTCAAAAGGCACCTGGAATTGCTCCCACGCCACCTCATGGCCTTGCTCCGCCCAGGCGGTGTTCTCGCGCAGGTGAAAGCTCACGCGCAGCCAGTATTCGGCGCCCGGCGCGGGAGTGAGGGACTTCAACGGGATAGTCACGTCGCGCACCTCGCCCGGCGGGACGTCAAGCGGCGGCAGTGTGCCCGTTTGAAGTACCTTGCCATCCTCAGACAAAGTCCATTGCACGTCGAAGACGCTCAGGTTCGTGAAGAAGTGCTTGTTGTGGATGGCCACAACTCCCGACAGTGCATCTTTGGCCTTTATCCCGACGTACTGGTAGACCTTCTTGAGTTCGTACATCTTCGGCGGGATGGCGCGATCGGGAAACACCAGTCCGTCCATGCAGAAATTACCGTCGTTTGGCTCATCGAAGAAGTCGCCGCCGTAGGCCCAATACCAGGGGCGCTCGCCCTGCTCGTTCGGCTCGTCATCGGCGTACCGGAAGAGGCCGTGGTCGGCCCATTCCCACACACACCCGCCAATGAGCCGTGTGTGCGTCTCGACGGCGTCCCAGTACTCCTGGAGGTTGCCGACGGCGTTGCCCATGGCGTGGGCGTACTCGCACATGATAAAGGGCTTATCGGACGCCTCTCTCCCACGCTCGATCAGCACGTCGAGAGCGGGATACATCACGCTGTCCATATCAGCGACTTCGTTCATGCGCTCGTAATGGATGGGCCGCGTCGTATCGAGTTCGCGGATGGCTTGGGCGGCGGCGACGAAGTTGCATCCGCTTCCCGCCTCGTTTCCGAGCGACCAGATAATCACGGAGGGATGGTTCTTGTCGCGGTGCACCATGCTGATCTCGCGATCGACGTGCGCCGCCTCCCACTCGGGCCTGTTGCCGAGTGTCTTTTCGAGGTCATAGCCCATGCCGTGTGATTCAACATTGCCCTCGTCTATGAGGAAGATCCCGTACTCATCGCAGAGGTCGTACCACTTCGGATCGTCGGGATAGTGGCTGGTGCGCACGGTGTTGATGTTGAAACGCTTCATGATCTCGATGTCCTGGATCATGCGCTCGCGCGTCACGGCCCGGCCACGCAGTGGATCGTGTTCATGGCGGTTGACACCTTTGATGTAGATCGGGACGCCATTCACGAAGAGCTGTGCATCGCGGATCTCCACCTTGCGGAAGCCAAAGCGGCACCGCTCCACCTCGATAATCTCCCCCGCGGCGTTCTTGAGAGTGAGCACGACGGTGTAGAGATAGGGAGTTTCGCAGGACCACTTCTGGGGAGCCGCCACGTTGGCCGTCAGTGATGCCACCGTGTCGACTCTTGCGGCCAAGTCCGTCGGAGCTTCAGACGCCAACGGCTCCGGCCCGACGGCCTTGTCGTCGGCATCGAGCAGCGCCAATTCGACGGTGCAAGCGCCCGTTGGCTCATCACCATAGTTGCGCACCGAGGCATCGACGTGCAGCGTGGCGTCGCGGTAGTCCTGATCGAGATCGCAGCGCACGAAGAAGTCACGCAAGTGGACGGTGGGCGTAGAGAACAGATAGACATCGCGGAAAATGCCGCTCATGCGCCACATATCCTGATCTTCGAGATAGCTCCCGTCCGACCACCGGTACACTTCCACCGCGAGGGTGTTCGCCCCATCCTTCAAGTACGCCGTCAGGTTAAACTCGGCGGGCGTCATGCTGCCTTGGCTGTATCCCACCATCTGGCCGTTCACCCAGAGGTAGAAAGCGCTCTTCACGCCGTCGAAGTGGATGAACACCTGCCTCCCTGCCCACTCGGTGGGCGCCTCGAATTCCCGGCGATACGATCCCACGGGATTGTATTCGTGGGGGATGTGCGGCGGATCGGCAGGAAAAGGATAGCGCACATTCGTGTAGATGGGAATGCCGTAGCCGTGCATCTGCCAATTGGACGGCACGGGGAGGTCGTCCCACTGGCTGACACCGTAATCCGGGCGGAAAAAGTCGATTGGCCGATCCGCCGGCTTGCCCACCCAGTGGAACTTCCACGTGCCATTAAGCGAAAGGTGGAAGGGCGATGCGTCGCGCGTGCCTTCCAACGCCGACGCGCGATCCGGATACGGCATGAGCGTGCAATGATCCGGCTCCTTATTGCGCCCGAACATGGCCGGGTTCTCCCAGTCGGGCGTCTCCGCGCTCGTTTCGGCTTGAGCGATTCCCGCAGCCAGAACCATCGTCAGGATTACTCCCCCTCCAATGAGAACCAGTAAACTCACGGATACCTCCTCACCTTTTCTCGACAACCTAGTGCTGTACGTCATCCTGATGGACCATTATCAGACAAGGACGCACAAGCGTAGCAAGAAAGGGACTGACGCATGCGAGTCCGCCAAAGGCGGACGAGACGTGTCTGTCCCTCTTCTTGCGAAAGAAGCTCTGCACGATGGCTATTGACAACTCCAAAGCACAACCTAGCGATTATTTCAGGCAGGCTAAACCGGACGCCCAATGGAATAGCAGTTCGGGAGGCAGGACTGCAAGCGTGGCCGCGAAAAGCAGGGACAGCCACGTTGTCGCTTCGCTCCGCTTGTGTCAGTCCCGGTTTTTCGCTTCTTCCTGGTGTCTCTTCATCTGCAGATAAGCAGCGTCAATTATGACTCCGAGCCCGTGAAGGAATGCCGGAGGAAAAGGGGACATGTTCCAAGCGCCGTCCCCGGCGCGACTACGTGTCCCCTTTTCCAAACACCACACATTTTTTCACAAGCCCTCAGAACACTATCCCAGTTCCGGCCCGCTGACGGCGAACATGTGCTCGGGCAGGCCGGGATAGGTGTTTGGGCCGCGGTACATGCGCACGAAGGTTCGCTCTTGCGCAAATCCAAGTCCGCGGAGCCACGCGAGCCAGGCCGTGTGGCGCTGCGGCACGTCGATCAGCACCGGCGCGCCCCGCAGCTTCGCGAACAGTGCTACGGCCAATCCTTGCACCGTCGTCTCGTCGCACGCCACCACCGGGCCTATCTGCTCGCGGTTCCGCCCGTGCCGGCCCAGGGCAAAGCCGGTGACTCCTCCCCCGCGATCTTCGCTCACGACAGCGTATTCCGGCGCCATGGCCATGAGGCCAGCCAAGACTTCCGGGCGTTCGACGCCGAACGCTGCCGCATCAAGCGCCCTGAGCGCCGGCAGATCCGCTTCGTCCGCCGCGCGAATACGCGCGTTCACCGGCGTTACCTCAGGCATCGCGGCCACAGCCATCCGCGAAAGCTGGTATTCATCTTTGAATCCAAGCGTATCGTACAGACGCTTCCCTGCGGGCGTTGCGTCCAACTTGATGCTTTCGCAATGCGCCAACGAGTCGATGGCGGTTTGCAGCAAGCGCCGGCCAATCCCCCGCCGCCGCATCGCGGAATCAACCAGCACCATGGCAATCCAGCTCACCCGGCCCCCGTAGTCGATGGTTGTCACCGTGCCGACCACCCGCCCCTCGTGCTCGGCGACGAAACACCCCTCAGGCCGACTCCGCAGGAAAAGCGCCCAATCTCCTTCCGTCTGATTCCAACCCGCCGCACAACTCAAGCGCATCCCCGCGCCGAGGCCGGATTGAGCCATGGGGCGGATAGTCGTCGAGGGGTGGTTTGGACAAATCGAGTTGGAGTCGCTCAACGGAAAATGTGGCCTCCTTTACGAAGTCGCAACAGGACTCCTACCTGTTCTTGGCATGGCCACAGCATGCGGCCCTTGTTCAGGCCCCCGAGCCGTCTCTCGACGGCCTAATCATCGCGGTATCTTAGCCTCAAGTCATACTGTGCTATGCCGTGCTATCAAAAGGGAAGTCCATCTGTGTGGACCTCCGCATCCTTTACCCTTTTGAGCTGGTTCTTGCGTACCTCCCATCTCTCGCCCGTCCATCTTTCGAGAAGGGGCTTCAATGCGTCCATGCCATCGAAGGAGCTCAAATTCTGAGGATTATCTCTGTAAGCGCGGACTACATCCTCCACCTGTCTTCGTGTCAACGTTTCGAAGGTGGAAAGCACGTTTTCCACCTTCCAGGCAGAATCGGCCCATGAGTCGGAGCCGGCATAGGCTGCGAGCGCAGCCTCAAATAGCCGCGACTTGTCCGGTAGACGTTTATACAACAACGCGTATGCCTCCGCTGCCATATCTTCGACTTGCTGCCAGTCGCATCCCTGAAGGCCCTGCAGCTTTCCGATAAAACCGTAGGGATCCTGCCCGAGACAAACAGCGACAACGGGCAATCCGCGCCCCAATGCAAAACCAATCTCTTGATCAGTCCATTTGCTTTCGTGGAAATCCGGCGTCAGGAGTGCAACCATGGCGTCCATGCTATGAAGAGCATGCTCGATCTCAGTTTGCCATTCTTCTGTCGGTTCGATGTCTTCATGCGCCACGAAGCACGCGATTCCGTATCTCTTGAGGCAATCCTTAAGCTGAGATGTCCCCTTCTTGTATTCGGCTTTGTGGCTTAAGAACACACGAACTTGTCCCACGTCCCAGAGGCGCGCCAAAGACTTCGGAGGAACCGAAACGTAAGCCGTTTGCGGCCGCAAGAGGCCGGACTTCTTTCGCCAGTCGTCACTTTCCAGAGGCTCCATTTCAATGAAGATCCCGGCAATGTGCTCGTTCGGTACGTTGTTCATACTATTGATATCTTTGCAGATTTGGTCTTGGAAGTCTCCCTTATCCTCGATGACATCCAGAAAGAGCTCCTCCGGAATCGTCAGTGTGAGTGCGTGCCCATATGTGCCGCCATTCCAGTTGTCGTAAGTCCATTCCTCATGGATAGTCGGCGCACCATTGACGATGATCTCTTGGAGACGCGCGTTCTTTGTCCTCGCATAGAGCCTGCTCAGTACGGCAAGATACTCCTCAATCTTGGGAGGTAGTTCGAAGTGAGTTTCACCGGTGCCCACGATGTGTCCTCCCGCTCATCATTCCTGCCGTTCTCGGCGAAACACATAGACATCCGTCTATGACATACACACGGATAGCTTCTCTTGACGAGTACAAAAGGAAGTACGAAAACACGGTGATCGGACTATCACCTATACCGTTTTCAACACCCCTGCGCCGTAGGTGAAGCCTCCGCCGAAGGCGCACAGGCCGATGTAACGCCCGGGATCGGCCTTGGGCAGGATCTCGTTGAGGCAGAGAGGAATGGTGCTGGAGGAAGTGTTGCCGAGATCGCGGATATTGCTGTACACCTTGTCGGAGGACACCTTCAGGCGTTGACGGATGGCGTCGATAATGCGCTGATTGGCCTGGTGCGGGACAACGAGGTCCAGACTCTCGACGGGGACCTCGGCCTCGGTGCAGGCCTGCTTCAGCATAGACACCATCTTCCGCACGGCCACGGAGTAGATCTTGCCGCCGTCCATCTGGACGAACTCGCCGTTATGCCCCGATAGCGGAACGGACAGTCCGGAGCCGTCATCCCCCTTGCCGGAGAGCGTCGGGCGGAAGTAAACCGCTTTGGCGCGGTCGATGTGCGCCGCCCCGTACACTATCGTTGCCGTCGCGGCGTCGCCAAAGAGAATGGCGGTGCCGAAATCTTCGGGATTCAGGCGCGTCGAAAGCGCTTCTGTCGTGACAACCAGCACTTTGTCCCGCGGCCGGGACTGCAAGTAGTCATAGGCGCACTGCAAAGCGTTGAGGTAACCGGAGCATGCTGCATTGATATCGTAGACCTCGGCCTCGTGCGCGCCGTTGGACTTACTCAATTCGTGGAGTATCAGGCACGACATGGACGGCGTCATCCGCATTGGCGTGCCGGTGGTGCAGACAATGAGGTCCACTTCATCGAGGGCGAGTTGCTCGCGTTCGAGCGCCTGCGACGCGGCGTTGACGGCAAGAGACAGGGGCGTTTCACCTTCTCCCAGCCAGTGCCGGTTTTCGATGCCCGTACGGCGCACCAGCCCGGCCAGGTCCATATCGGGAAAGCGCTCCGCCAATTCCTCGCTGGTAACCACGTGCGACCCGAGCCGGGCGCCCATCGAGGCCAGGCCCACTTCGCTCTGGCGGACTCTCACGGTGTGGGCGGCGGCCGCAGGCTTCCTATCGGCGCGTGTCTTCCGCTTGCGGAGCAGGGGCGTGCCCGGCTGTTCCTGGGTGATGGCCTTGCGGACTATCTCGCCCTCGGCCACGCGGATGCGAAGCAGGGGGACGCCGACCTTCACTGTTTCCCCCTCTTCCACGAGTATATCCGCCACAACACCGGAAACCGGCGCCGCGACTTCTGCGCTGGCCTTGTCCGCCTCGACATTGGCGATAAGATCGCCTGCCTGAACCGATGCGCCGCTCTTTGTGAGCAATTCCGTAACGGTTACGGACTCATCCGCGGGACTGGAGCCGATCGCGAAGACGGTGAAGAGGTCAGGTTCCTCGGGGGCGGGATTCTCCCAGGCCACTTCGAGATCGAGCAGTTCCGCCGCCGTCTCCAACACCCGCTGGAACGAGGGCAGCACGGCAAGCTGGTTGCCGAAATGGCATGGCACGTAGGTATCGAACCGCGCCACACGCCGCGTTTTGACGGCGCGAACTGCCCGCTCCGACACCGTGGCGAGCACCTCCGCCCCGAAGCCGCACGTGTGGTTGTCTTCGTGGACGACAATTAGCCGCCCCGTCTTCTCCGCGGAGGCGACTACCGCGTCGGCGTCCCATGGAGAGAGCGAGCGCAGGTCGATGATATCGGAGGTGTATCCGGCGAATTCGATTTCATCGGCCGCGCGGACGCAAAGGCCGATGGCATTGCCCCAGCCAACAAAAGTCAGGTCGGTTCCGCGCCGGAGCGTCCGGGCTTTGCCAATGGCCACGCGCTGCGCCCCCACGTCCGCCGACGTCGTCTGCTCTCGATCGTTCAGGAGGTTCTTGGGATAGAAGAACAGCGTGGGCCGGCCTGAGTCGAAGGCCGCGTTGAGCAGTCCGGCGGCATCACCGGCCGTTGACGGCATGAACACGTCCACGCCAGGCACATGCGAGGCTATCGATTCGAGGCTCTGCGAATGGAATGGCCCCAGGCCGGGCTTATAGCCACCACAGGCGATCATGACGATCACCGGCGCTTCCCAGGCGCCATCCGTCCGCCACCACATACTGCCCAGTTCCGTCGCGATCTGATTGTAGGCCAGGGGAAGGAAATCAGCGAACTGAAGAAAGGCTACGGGCCGCGCTCCAGCGAGCGCACGTCCCACGGAGACACCTACTATGGTGGACTCCGTCAAGGGCGAATTAAGCACCCGGCCAGGGAAGGCGTCCGTCAATCCGCGCGTTGCACCGAAGACGTCCCCCTTGGGATCTTCAATATCCTCTCCGAAGAGGACGACGCATTCATCCTCCGCAAGCCGGTTCCGCAAGACTTCACGGATGCTTTCTAGCATCGTGAGGCGCGGCTCTGAGGTATCGCCTCGGTATTCACGGGCCGGATTACTCAACTCAGGCGCGAGGGCTTTCTTGGCCGTGGTGCACGGCGCTGGCTCAGGTTCGCGGCGTGCCTGTTCACATGCGGCCTCGACTGACTCCCGCACCTCCTGTTCGATCCGGGCGACGTCCTCTTCGGGCGTGCCCTGTTCAAGGAGCGCTTCCCGTGCAATGCGCAAGGGGTCTCCCCTCTCCCACGCGGTTCGAATTTCCTCGTCGCTGCGATAGACGCGCTGATCATCGGCGTTCGTATGGGAGGCCAGGCGGTCGACGTCGAACACGATAATCGCAGGCCCTCGCTGCGCGCGCATCTCAGCTACCACCGCGCCAAATTCGTCCACGCATGCGATAGGGGCTCTGCCGTCTATGTGCCGGACATCCATGCCATAGAAGGACTCGGAAGTACCTCCAGGAAGCGAGTAGAAGGTTCGTCCATCGGTTTGTGTCGAGATGGCAAAGCGATTGTCGTGAATCAAGAACAGCACGGGAAGCGTGTTTCGCACCGCCTCCGCAATTGCTTCGAGCACTTCCCCCTGCTGCGTGGTGCCGTCGCCCAACGAGCAGAGCACGATGGGATTCTCGGGCGCGTTCTTGACCTGGGCCGCGACGCCGACTGCGTGGAGCGCGCTGTTGCCGACGGGCCCGACAATACTGAGGACCTTCAGCGCGGGGTCGCTCATGTGGGCGCTCATCTGACGCCCCCGCGAATGGGAGGCCTCCCGGCAGAGAACGCTATTCAGAAACATTTCGGGCGAAATGCCCCGGGCGATCATCAATGCCTTGTCGCGGTAATGGCAATGCAGCCAATCCGCCTCGACAAGGTGCGGCGCGAGGGCGGCGCTTCCCTCGTGTCCCGCCCCGGACACATGGAAGAAGGCTTCGCCGCGGTTGACGAGTTGAAGCTCTAGCCGGTCCACCTCGCGCGCACTGAGCATCCATTCATACAACTTCACGAAATCAAACTGCATCCGCGCAGGTCCCCTCCGAAAGTCCCCTCAGTCTTAACGCCTTGCAATGGCATCACGGTACACCTTGAGTCAGATAAAATGCAAAGACGTGAAGGAGTGTGTGGCCACGCCAAGGTACCTGCCCTGTCCCACAGCGCCGACTGGGGAGACACTGCAAAAGTGCTTCAGCCCAAAAGAGTTGTGCCGCGGCTTTCTTCCTCAAACAGGTTGGCTACAGACGAGTTTCAGGGGAGTTGGACAGGTCCGGCGGCCTACAAGGCTGGTCTTGAGTATTCTGTCGGTTTGCGCAGTTTTATGATATATAGTAACGCAGCAAGCGTGAGCAGGCTTAAGGCATGAGCGAGGGACTTGAGGTCGATCGATGCGGCTTGCTCGTTCTGGGAAAAGCACCCGCAGCATATGCGCAGCCCCCGGTGCACTCGCCCACAGCGAGCCATCCCGGCTCAGGCTGCGGAGTTCAGCCGCAGCGGGTACGACATGGATGAAGCGCCTCTCCTACACTGCATCCCTTTCTACCATCTGCCGGGTTCACGGCAAGGATTGCGGTTCCGGCGTTTCTCTGGAAAGGCGTAGAGGGGGCGATGTAAATGGATTCGTCCGGTAGGTAGGCCTGCCCCGTGAAAGATAGCACTTTGCAGATGTTGTTTACTCGGTATCGTCACGGCATCCAACGATTGGCGCCGCGCCTTCTCCAAGATGTTGTTGAGCCCGAGGAACCGTGGCAACAATCTGTCCAGGCGGGGAGGATCATTCATTTTCGCTCTTGGCCGGGATAGCGTCAGTAGCCCCTGCCTGGCCCCGAGTGCACAAGTCGTAGAGGATCGGTACGACGATGAGCGTCAAGACCCCCGACACGAGAATGCCGCCGACGGATGCGACACCCACGTCGTTTCTCATTTCTGCGCCGATGCCGCGACCCAGGGCCAGAGGGAGCATACCAAGCACGGCTGCCAGGGTGATCATGGCAACAGGACGGAAGCGTTCGCAGGCGGCCGTCACCATGGCCCGGTGACGCGGGATTCCCTCTCCCACATGGACGTTGAACTGGTCCATGATCAGGATGGCGTTGTTGACGACAATGCCGATCAGCATCACGGCGCCCATCAGGACGAAAATGGAAATGCTCTGTTGAGCGATGAACAAGGCCCAGAACATGCCGATCAGCGCCAGAGGCAGGGTGACAAGAATAAGCCAGGGCTGTTTGAAAGACTCAAGAACGGCGGCCAGTGTCAGAATGACGAGTATGATGGCCACGAGCGCGGCTTCCCCCATAGCGGTCTGCCCTTCCGCCATCACCTCGTACATGCCGGCAAAGGTATGGCTGTATCCCGGCGGGAAGTCGCCTTGCTCACGAATGACGGTGTTAATGTCGTCCGCGGCCGTGCCGAGCGGTTTGCCTCCTTCAAGATTGGCCAGAAACTTTGCTGCGCGCTGTTTGTCCTTTCGCGTGATCTGTACCGGGGCCAGGCTTTGCTCAACGTTGCCAAGGTTAGTCAGGATAACGGGGCGGCCGGGGGCGCCCGGAAAGAGAAACTGTGCTACCTGGTCCTTCCCTTCTCGGTCCTTGAGCTTGACGACGATGTCATAATTCCGCGCGTTTTCCTTGTATGTTCCCGCCACGATGCCTTCGAGATTCGCGCGCAAGGCGTAGCCAATACCGGTGGCCGGAATGCCTAGGTCCGCGAGAATCGCCCGTTTGGGCGTCACACGAAGCTCAGGCTTTCCGGTTCGCACCGTGGTATCTTCGTCGGCCAAGCCTTCGAGTGCTCCTGCGAGCGTTTTCGTCCGCAAGGCGAGTCTATCCAAGACGTCCAGTTCCTCTCCGGCGATCTCCAATTCGATGTCTGTGCTCTGCCCCCCCACGATGTCTGGGATCATCACGGTGACAATAGTATCGGGAATACCGGCTAGCCTGGAGCGAACCTCTTCGACAAGTTCGTCCAGCGTGATGTCGCGCTTGTCGCGTTCGGAGAACTTCAGCAGGACTTGCGCGAGGTATACGCCTTCAGTAGATTGCCCGATGATTCCCTCAACCTTCCCCACCTGGCTAAGAATATGCTCCAACTCCGGCAGGTCCGTGAGTCTCACCTGCGCCTCAAGAACTCGGTCTACCGTCTGGCCTAAGTCATATCGCGTCGGAAATTCCAGTTTTGCCATGACCTCCCCGCGATCGCATTTCGGGACAAATCCGAAGCCAATTCTCTTGGCCAGAGAAAAAGAATGCATCAGGGAGAACACGGCGAGGAGCAATACCAAGACAGCCGCCATGCGGTGCCGCTCGTTGAAGCGGAGAATCACTCGATAGACGTGGATGACGCGATCCATGCCCCGGTTCCACATCGTCTCCATCCTGTAGAGGAATCCGCGGCGTGTTGCGTCTCTTGGACGAAGTATGAGGGCACACAAGATCGGCGTTAGCGTGAACGAGATGAAGAGAGACACCACCGTCATAATTACCATGGTGAGGGCGAATGGTTTGATGAAGAGGCCGACCCGTCCTCCCATCATGGCGATGGGAAAGAGCACGACGACATTGGTCGCCGCACTTGCCAGCACCGCGATGCCGGCTTCCCCGGCGCCGATTCTCGAGGCGGCGGCGGGGTCGCCGCTCTCATCCAGACGCTTGACAATGGCCTCAAGGACAACAATCGAATTCGTGACAAGAATACCAACCGACATGCCGATAGCGAGAAGAGTCATCGCGTTCAGCGTGAAGTCCACGAAGTGCATGAAGAAAAGGCCGACGACGATCGTCAGCGGCATGGTGACGGCAATAACCAAGGTGGACCTGAAGTTGTACAAGAACAGGAAGAGGATGCAAGCCGTCAAGAGAATGCCCTGGGCAATGTTTATCCATGCGCTCTTGACCGTGGCCTCGATGAAGCTCCCATCGTCCGTTATCCAGACAAGATCCATGCCTCCGGGAAGATCCTCGTTCAACTGCGCCATCGCTTCTTTGACGCGTCTCACTACCTCTACGGCGTTTGCATCCGCTTTTTTTACCACCTTAATCCCAACGCACGGCCGCCCATCGATGTAAGCCTTCTGACGCAACTCTTCCGTAGCCATCTCCGGAAGGCCGACGCTTACGTCCTTGATATAACATCGCTGTCCGTTCTCGTTGGCTACCTCGAGTTTTCCGATGTCTTGGACGCTCTTGTAGTCGGCGTCAAATTTCACGGCATATTCAGTGCCGCCCTCGCGAACACGGCCTGAGGGAATGGTGCGCACGCCCTGCTGTATCGCCTGGACCACGTCCATGCTCGATAGCCCTCGCGCCGCCAGTTTCTCCCGATCGAGTGAGACGTGGACTTCCCGCTCCGCCCCGCCGAGTAATTGGACGTCGGCCACCCCCGAAATAACGGTGATGCGATCGCGGAGGGTGTTGTCAGCGAAGTCATATAACTCGTCAACCGACACGTCGCCCGTCAGCGCCAGCGTGATGATGGGCGTGGCATTGACGTCATATTTCATGACCTGCGGATCTTCGACACCCTCTGGGAAGTCCGAGCGGATTAGATCCAGTTTTTCCCTGACGTCCGTTGCCGCGACGTCCACGTCCACATCAATTTGGAATTCAAGGAAGGTCTGGCAGGCATTCTCCATGCAAGACGAGTTCACATGTTTGAGTCCGTCAATAGAGACCATCTGATCTTCGATGCGCTTGGCTATGTCCGTTTCAATCTCTTCCGGACTTGCTCCAGGATAGATCGTCACAATAGTGACGTACGGCACATCAACTTTGGGCAGCATCTCGAGGCCCATCTTGCGGTAAGCATTGAATCCGAGCAGCGCCAGCCCAATGATGAGGCACGACATCGCCACGGGGCGGCGGATGGAAGCATTTGAGAGAAACATCAGGCAGCCCCTTTACGCACAGTCACGCGGGAGCCGTCATCCAAGAGATGCTGCCCCATCGTAACGACTCCAATTCCTCCCGCGATGGATTCGCCTTGCACCTCCGTCCATCCATCCGTCTCGAGGCCAGGCTCCACTTCCATTAGTCGCGCCGTTTCATTGTCTACCGTAAACACCACGCTGCTGCCGCCCCGCCCCTGAATCGCCTCCGTCGGCACGCCCCACGCCGCGCGTCTCTCCAGCAATACGGCCACCTCGGCAATAGCGCCCGGGACAACGCCCTCGGGCGGGTGTTCAAGCAGACACTTCACTTCGAAAGTTCGTAGTTTCGGTTCAATCGTCGGACTCTTGTATGAGATGGTGTACTCCTGTGGATCTGTGCCGGCCACCATGACGCGTGCCATGGTCTTTGCCACGCTAATACGCGCGTAGTACTCAGCGGGCAGAAATGCGGACATTTCGAGCACGGCGGGATCATCGATCCTGAAGACCGGCTTGCCAGTCTCCGCCATCTCCCCCACTTCCTGAAGCTGCAGGCTAACACGGCCGCTAATCGGCGCGCGAACCAGCGTGTCGCTCAAGTCCTTCTCGGCGATGGCCAGGGCAGTCTCCGCCTGCCGCTCCTGCTCCTTGGCGAGTTCGACCAGACTGACGGCGTGCTTCCGCCCGGCGCGCGCTTGTTTGTATCGAGATTGCTGCTGTTCAAGAGCGTCTTGAGAGACGGCCTTCGCAGCATGTAGATCCTCGAATCTCTTGAGGTCGAGTTCGGCTTTCTCGAAGTCGGCCTCGACACGCTCCAAGTTCGCTTCCTTTTCACGCGTGGCGCAGCGGGCAACCGCCAGAGCCTGCCGGTTGGCCTCGACGGCTTTCTGCGGCTTCAGAGCGTCAACCTGAAAGAGTTTCGTCTCGCCCGCAACGGCAATATCGCCCTCTTTCACGTACATGGCTTGGATTACACCGCCGATTCGGGCGGGAACCATCGCGTAGTCCTTCGCCTCCAGGTTGCCCTGCACCGTAAGGCGCTCCTCGAAGTCGTGCATTGCTACTGGAGACAGGACAACTGGAACGCGCCCATTCTCGGCCCCCGCACTACTCTCGGAAGATGCGCTCGCAGCACCCTCGCTATTCCGCGTGCGTGCATAGACGCCAAAGCCTCCGGCCAGGACGAGCACCAACGCCACAAAGATGACCCATCGTTTCCACTTACTCTGCATGTTCACCTTCCTCATCAAATGCTGAAAGATCCCCGGATTGATTGTCTGGTAGAGACGGAGCGGGCAGCCCAAGCGCCGCCGTGACACATCGCGCCACGTGTTCAATAGCTTTCTCTAGGAAGGCCGGCTCGTAATCCCGTCGCCCGAGAAGAATCAGGACGCCTGACTGGGCAAAAGAGTAGAACATCTCCTGTCCGGCCAGGGAAAACACCATGAACTCCGCATCCTCCTCCGTCAGAGTCGGCTTCGCCGCGCGGAAGATAGCCTTCAACGCCTCGAATTCCGGACGGAATACATCGTGGACCACCTTCTGCAACGCGGGCGAAGGCTCCATAAGGCTGCGCATGATCATGCGCGTGTGCCACGCCGGCCGACCCGGAGCGAAATCTTTGGCGAAGACGGCCCGAGTGGCATCACGGAGGATGTTGGCCTTCTCCTGGGCCGAGGCCGCCCCCCGGACGGACTCGAGATAGCCCGCATCCGCGAAATGGACCTTGCGGCAGACGTGGCCCAGGACGCTCGCGTAGAGAGCGTCTTTGCTGCCGAAATGGTAGTTAATGGCGGCAATGTTGGCTTTCGCCTTCTCAGCGATAGCGCGGATGCTTGTACCGTCATATCCCCGCTCGGCAAAGAGCTCACCCGCGGCCAGCAGGAGCGCTTCTTTCGTGTCGTGAGATTCGTGGGCCATGGGCAATCCTCGCTTGTGCAACGCACAACTAGAGCGATTGTAACTCAAACGTATGTTTAAGTCAAATGTTTGAAGCGGACTGGCAGAACATAACATAACTGATTTATTACTAATTGCTTATGAAGCAGGGGGCGTCACTTGGAAGTGGCAGTGAAGATACTCTTGCGCCTAGGCGAGGAGGGCGAGAATGGCCTCCGTGTGCTCTTCAGGAGGCGTTTGCGTGTCAACAGGGAACCAATGGATACGCCGGTCTCCTCGGAACCAGCTGAGCTGGCGTTTCGCGAACCGGCGCGTATTCTGTTTCATGAGCTGTGTGGCCTCGTCAAGGCTGCACTCCCCGCGCAGATAGCTAGCCATTTCGCGGTATCCGAGGGAGCGCAGCCGCTCGATATGTCCACCGTAACCCTTTTCAAGCAAAAGTCTTACCTCTTCGAGAAGTCCCTGTTGCAGCAGCTTGTCTACCCGGGCGTTTATTCGCTCGTATAGAACCTCCCGTGGATAGTCAAAGGCCACCTGGATGGCGTCCAAAGGCTTGGTTCGTTCTCGGTGTTCCCGGTGCAGTGCGGACAGCGGCCGTCCCGTCAACTCATACACTTCAAGTGCCCGGACAATCCGCCGTAGGTCGTTTGAGTTGATGGCGGCGGCGTACTCCCAATCCACAGTTTTCAGACGCTCGTAGAGCGCTGGGACACCTTCCGTGTCGGCCTTTTCCGCCAGGCTTGCTCTGATCTCGGCGTCTCTTCCCGGGCCCGGGAACAGCCCGTCTACCAGCGCCCGGACGTACAACCCGGAGCCGCCGACGGCGACCGCGGTCTTTCCCCGCTCATTCAGGCCCTCTACGACGTGTCGGGCCACCTTCTGGAACTCTCCCGCTGAGAAGTGCTCGCACGGGGCCAGGAAACTCACGAAATGATGCCTAACCGCCGCCAGGTCCTCCTCGGTGGGGGCGACGGTGCCGATTTCCATCCCTTTGTAGAACTGCATGGAATCCGCCGAGATGATCTCGGTGCCCAGCCGCCTAGCCAAGGCTATGCCGACGGCGGTTTTCCCGGAAGCTGTTGGCCCCGTCACCACAAGAAGCTGGGTCACTGCCTTCTCCGGAAGCTCTTTTCCATCTGCATCTGGGTGAGTTCCGTGATGATCGGACGGCCATGAGGGCAGGTGTAGGGCGGGCGCAGCCTTTTGAATCCCTCAAGGAGGCCCTGCCGCTCCTCATTCGACAGCCTATCCCCGGCTTTCACCGAGCCCCGGCAAGCTTCAACCGTCAGGCGCAACAGGTCGGCGATGAAGTCCTCGCGGGCGAACAGGTCGCCTTGGGCTATCTCATCCAGCGCCCTGTAGACGGCGTCGGGGACTCTCGACTCCTCGTACAAGTGGCATATGCCCGTAACTTGAAAGGTGTTTCCCCCAAACGGCTCGATTTCGATACCAACGCGGGCGAACAGGTCGAGGTTGGCTTCCAGAAGCTTCACATGGGATGGCGGCACATCCACAAGGAGTGGCACAGCGAGCTGCTGGGCGGCGTATTCCGTGTCCTCCAGGTCGCCCCGGAGACTGTCGTACGTCAGCCGCTCATGCAGGGCGTGCTGGTCAATGATCAAGAGGCGGTCGTCCTCGGGAACCAGAAGGTAGGTATCGAACAACTGCATCGGCGCGGCCACCATGCCACGCACCGATTCGAAAACGGCGGATGGCTCAACCTGCCCCGCATCCCCCTCCATGACGGGGCCGATGAAGTCGGTTTGTACCTCAGGTGGCGGGCCGACAGGCTTCCCACCGTCTTCGGCCGGCTGGGCTTCCCTAGGCTGCGGAAGAGGGGCCTGCTTGGCAGGGAGTGAGCTGTCCATTTCCTCGCGCGGGCCTTGAGCCTTCGTCTGCACGGACGCTCGCGGCGCGGAAGTGGCCAAGATGGCTTCCGGCCGCTCTGAAGCAGTCAGTTGCGCCAAGCGATCGCGGACAAGGTCTCTGACTGCGTCGTGCGCGGCCCGCTCGTCCCGAAACCGGATCTCCCGCTTCGTGGGATGGATGTTCACATCCACGAGCCGTGGATGCATTTCCAGGAGCAGTACCGCCACGGGGCACCGGCCTATGGTTAGGAGCCCCCTGTAGCCGTCTTGAAGGCCGTACTGCAATGATCGATTGACCACGGGGCGCTTGTTCAGGAAAAAGAACTGGTACGACCGCTGCGCCCGCGTCAGCGCCGGAGTTCCAATGAGGCCCCGGATATGGAGCCCCGCTTGCTCACCCTCGACTTCAACCATGTCATTGACGAAATTCAGGCCCCAGATGAGCGCCACGCGCTCGCGCAGGCCGGCATTTTCCGGGATGTCCAGCAGGACTTTTTCATTGTGGAGTAGTTGGAATCCCACTCCCTCCTCCGCCAAGGCGTGCCGCTGCACCACGTCGATGGCCTGGCTCAACTCCGTCGTGATGCCCTTCAGGAACTTGGCCCGGACGGGAGTATTGAAATAGAGGCGGTTGGCAGTGACGCGTGTGCCCGGCGGGACGCCGACGGTAGCCACGTCACGCAAGACCCCGCCGTCAATTCTGATTCGCGTGCCTGATTCGTCCTGTGCACGACGCGTCACCAGCTCCAGGCGTGATACCGACGCAATGCTGGGGAGCGCCTCCCCGCGAAAGCCAAGGGTGGCAATGTTTTCCAGGTCAGCCGCCTTGCGGATCTTGCTTGTTGCGTGCCGCTCGATGGCCAAGAGTGCGTTCTGTTCGGACATGCCGTGCCCGTTGTCGACCACCTCGATGGCCCTGCGTCCAGCGGCCACGATACGAACGACAATCCGCGTGGCGTGGGCATCTAGGGCGTTCTCCACGAGCTCCTTCACGACGGAGGCCGGGCGCTCGACCACCTCCCCCGCCGCGATCTTGTTCGCAACGTCCTCCGGGAGGAGGCGCACCGGGGCTATTGACGATTTGCCACCCATTGAAGCCCTTTCCGCTCAACCCGCTTTGTATTGTAGTGCAGCCTCGGCAATACCCGCAACCGGTTCAGTTGCGTGGGCGTCTTTTTCACTTCAACAATAAGTCGGAAACACCCTATAATGGGCCGTTCCCAGTCATAAACGACAGCGAACGGGAGTATTGCGTGTTTAAGAAAGCCTTACAGTTCGGAGCCGGCAACATCGGCCGCGGCTTCCTTGGCCAGCTCTTCTTCGAGTCCGGATATCACACCACCTTTGCAGAGGTGGTGGATGATGTGGTCGCCGGCCTCAACGAGCGCCACGCTTATCCCCTCCGGATCGTCGATGAAGAACCGGAGATGTTGACTATTGGCAATGTCTCCGCCGTTAAGGCATCGGACATCCCGGCCGTGGCCTCCGCCCTCGCCGAGGCCGAGCTTGCCGCTACGGCTGTGGGAGTGAACATCCTGCCCAAGATAGCCCCGCTCATTGCCGCGGGCCTGACAAAGCGGTTTTCACGTTCTAAGCCCTTGCCGCTCAACATCATCGTGTGCGAGAACATGATCAACGCGGGGCCATTCCTGCGGGAGGAGGTTCGCAAACACCTGGATGCGACATATCATAGGGCACTCGACAACCAGGTAGGTTTCGTCGAGGCCAGCATCGGGCGGATGGTTCCCGTCATGTCGGCCAAGGACAAGGCCGAGGACCCGCTGCTTGTTTGTGTGGAGGCCTACTGCGAATTACCCGTCGATGCGGACGCCTTCAAGGGCCCTCTCCCCGAGTTGAAGAACATGCGGCCCTACCCAGACTTCGCCGGTTATGTCGAGCGTAAGCTCTTTGTTCACAACGCCGGACACGCTGTCACAGGCTACTTGGGCTACCTGTGCGGGCACGAGTATATCTGGCAAGCCATCAACGACCCGCGTATCCGAGCCGAAGCGGACGCAGCCATTGCCGAGACCAGCAAGGGATTGACCGCGAAACACGGCCTCGACACGGCCGCTCTCAAGGACCACTGGGCCGACCTAATCCGCCGCTTTGGAAACAAGGCCCTGGGCGACCAGGTCGCGCGCATCTGCAAAGACCCTGTCCGCAAGCTCGGGCCCAAGGACCGCCTGATTGGCGCCGGCCTGATGTGCCTTGAGCAGGACATCGAGCCGCACCGGGTGGCGTTTGCAGCGGCGGCTGCAATTCGGTACGATCACCCAGGCGATGCAGCCGCCGCGAAGCTGCAGCAAGTCAGGCGGCGCCACGGCCTCGAGGGGGTTCTGAAGTCGATTTGCCGCATCCCGGACGACTCACCCCTCGGCGGGCTGATCGCTGATGGCGATAAGCGCCTCCGTCAAGAAGGTTGGATAACCTAGAGCCAATAGGGAAGAAGCATGCACGAGATCAAAATGCCGCAGCTCGGCCAGTCGGTTGAAGAGGCCGCCATTGTCGAATGGCTGAAGCAGGAAGGGGACGAGGTCAAGCAGGGCGAGCCACTCTTTTCGATCCAGACGGACAAGGCGGAGATCGAGTGCGAGTCCACGGCCGCCGGGATTCTTCGTAAGATCTTGCTGGAACCTGATGTTACCGTGCCCGTCCTCACGGTTGTCGCCCTTGTCGGTGACGCCGATGAGCCCCTCCCCGATCTGGCGCAGTATCAGGGCACAACTCAGCGGGCAGCAGACGAAGAGTCCGCAACCGCCCCGGTTGAGACGGCTCCCGAAGCCTCCGAGGCCCCGGCGCCCTCGCCCCCCGCCGCCATCCCGTCGGAGCGGGGCGTCTCCCCCCGTGCTCGCGCCCGGGCGGAGGAACTCGACATTGACCTCGCCTTTGTTGTCGGCACCGGGCCCAATGGCAGAGTCACCGAAGAGGACGTGCTCGCTCGCGCGGAAAAGGCGGCGCCCCTCAAGATCACCCCGGTAGCCAAGGTCCTGGCACGCGAGCGAGGCATTGATGTCACCACGCTCAAGGGCACCGGCGCCGGCGGGAAGATCACCAAGGAGGACGTTGCGGGGGCCAAGCCAACCGCCGCGGCGCCAGCCGGCGATGTCGAGCACGTGCCACTGACCCCCATGCGCCGCATTATTGCCAAGCGCATGGCGGAAAGCGCCTTTTCGGCCCCGCACTATTACGTCAGCGTCGAGGTAGACATGACGGCAGCTAAGAAGTCCCGGACCACCTTTGCCAACTTCCGGCCTTCCCATAACGTCCTGATCATGTGGGCCGCGGCGTTGGCTCTCAGGGACTTCCCCGGCGTGAACGCGCGGTGGGCCGGCGACGCCATCGAACACGTGGGCGATATCAACCTTGGCTTCGCCGTCGCCGTCCCCGATGGCCTCGTCGTTCCCGTTATCAGGCAGGTGCAGCGTATGACGCTCGAGCAGTTTGATCAGGCCTCAAAGCTGCTTCTCGGGAAGGCACGGGACGGCGGCCTCCTTCCCGATGACTATTCGGGCAACACGTTCACCGTCTCGAATATGGGTGTCTTCGGCGTCGATCTTTTCACGGCGATTATCAATCCGCCCGACAGTGCCATCCTTGCTATCGGCCGCATCAAGGACAAGCCCGTTGTCATTAACGGCGGCATCCAGATTCGCCCGATGATGAACATGACTCTATCCAGCGACCACCGCGTCATCGATGGTGCGGTCGCCGCGCAGTTTCTTGGCCGCGTCAGGGATATTCTCGAGAAAGCGGCCTTCTGATTCACTTGTGAGGAGTTTACGATGCGAAGTTGTGATGTTGTCGTAATCGGCTCCGGGCCCGGCGGATACGTGGCCGCCATTCGCGCCGCCCAACTGGGCGCTCGAGTAGTCGTTGTGGAACGCGAGGAACTCGGGGGCGTCTGCCTAAATTGGGGCTGTATCCCGACCAAAACGCTCATCTATTCGGCTGGACTCTACAGCGAGATGCAGCAGGCCGCGGCCTACGGCATCGAAGTCAAAGATCCCAAGGTGAAGATGCCCGCCCTGATCGCGCGGAAAAACGAGGTCGTGAAGAAGCTCAAGTCGGGAGTCGCCGGCCTCCTCAAAGCCCACAAGATCGAGGTCATCAAAGGCCATGCCCAAGTCGCGGCCCCCGGCAAGGTTACCGTGGGCGAGCAGACAATTACCGCCAAAGCCGTGATCGTTGCCACGGGGAGCGGCCCTGGCCAACTTCCCGGAATGGAGACAAACGGTAAGACGATCATTACCAGCACAGAGGCCCTCGACCTTGTCTATGTGCCCAAACGCGTCGTCGTCATTGGGGCCGGGGCGCTGGGGGCCGAGTTCGCGTGCATTTGGAATGCCTTCGGCGCGCAAGTGACGCTCGTCGAGATGCTGGATACGGTGTTGCCCCTCGAGGATGAGGAACTCACCAAGCGGCTGGGCGCCATCTTCAAGAAGCGAGGCATTGACGTACGCACCAAGACGTCCGTCAAGAAGGTGGATGCCGATAAGAAAGGCGTCCACGTCGAACTTGACGGAGCCAAGAAAGGCGCCGTCGAGGCGGATGTTGTTCTCGTCGGCATTGGCCGGACATTCCACTCCGATGTGGTGGCCAAGACGCCTTCACTAGGCGTCAAACTCGGCCCGAAGGGCGAGATCTTGGTCGATAGGCACATGGAAACCAACGTCCCCGGGATCTATGCCATTGGCGACGTTGTGGGCAAGACTCTCCTCGCCCACGGGGCCTCGGCCGAGGGGCTCGTGGCCGCCACCAACGCCACGGGCGGCAAGAGGGCCATGGACTACCGGGTGGTGCCGGCCTGCAATTTCACCTCGCCTGAAGTGGCCCATGTCGGCCTGACGGAGAAACAGGCCCGCGAAGCGGGTGTGGACGTCAAAACTGGTAGGTTTCCCCTTACGGCAAGCGGCCGCGCCTTGGCTATGGGGCACACGGACGGCCTGGTGAAGATCATCGGCGACGCCGGCACGGGCGAAGTCGTGGGCGTCCATATTATGGGAGCCGAAGCGGGTGAATTAATCGCTTCCGCCGCCCTGGCCATGACTATGGAGGCCACGGTGGCGGACATTGCCCACACGATTCACACGCACCCGACGCTTGCAGAAGCCATGATGGAAGCCGCGGAAGACTATTTGGGCGTGGGCATTCACACAATGCCTCCCAAGAAATGACCTGCTCAGATGCAATAGGCGCCTTTGCAGGCAACGCTTGCGCCGGCCGTCCACGGTGCATGGGCGGCTGAGAGGTGCGCGGCAGATACCGAAAGGCCGGGGAGAACTTGCTGGCCCTGGCCCTCTTGGCCTTTCTCGCCTTGCTTGTCTCTTATCCCGTGCTGCTTTACGACAAGGCCCCCATCGCCACCGATAGCGTCCTTTTCGCGCCGCCATGGGAGGAGGCCAGACCCGCCGGGCTCGAAGGGCCGAGTAACCCGGCCCTCCATGCGATGGCGGAGGCCTACTACCCCTGGTACGCCTTCCTAAGTGATTCCGCCGCACGCCAGGATTGGCCCCTCTGGAATCCGTACGAGGGATGTGGCGTCCCGTTCTTGGCCATATGGCGTTCCCGATGCCTGTCTCCTTTCTCACTCCCCTTCTACTTCCTGCCGGTGACGGCCGCCCTCAAGTTGTCCTCCATCCTGAAGTTGGTCATTGCCGGCTGGGCCGCCTTCTACGCAGCTCGCAGGCTCGGATTCCGTGTGCCCTTGGCGCTGATGGTGGGGGCCGCCTTCGAGTTGAGCGGCGTGGTGTTCATGCGCTCGTCTTGGCCGATATCCGACACGGTGGTGTGGCTTCCGTTTCTGTTTCTCTTCTCCGAGCGCCTTGTCCTGGGCCATGCCAGGTATTGGCCCTTAGGGGCGGCGGCCTTGGGCCTGATGTTCCTTGGCGGCGATCCCGAGGCCACGGGCGGCGCCGTGCTCCTTGTGTTTGTATTCACGTTCTCCCGTGTCTTGCTCGCAAGAAAACAGCCTGAGGTCCGGATGCCTTCACTGGTTGCCTTGGCCGCGGGACTCGGATTCGGTGTGAGCCTCGCGGCGGTTCAGATTCTGCCCTTTATCGAACTGTGGCGGGAGTCCGTACGAACTGGCCCGGGGCCACAGCCAAACATTCTGCACGTGGCCGATCTGATGAACGCCCTATTCCCCTTTTTCTTGGGGAGAGGGCCCGGCCTAATGATCCGCGATGGCGTTCAGATGAGCGTCTTGCTGCCGAGGCTTCTGTACGTTGGGCTGGCGCCTATCCTTGCGGTGCCGCTCTGGCTCGCCGTCCGCGGCTTTGCGGACAAGGCCCAACGCGCGCGCATCGACGCCATTGCGGCCACGGCCGGCGTCATGACCTGCCTGGCTTTCGTGTGGCCGCGCCTGCTAGGTGGCGTCCCGGTTGTGGGGCGACTCCAGCCGCAACATTTCCTGGTGGGCAACGCGTTTCTTTTCGCTCTTCTCGCCGCGGGCGCGGCCTTGGAATGGGTGGAACTCGACCCCGAAGAATGCCATAGCGCCATCCTCCGACTCACCATCGCCATACCTGCCGTCCTCCTGGCGGCGCTCATATTGCTCGTGACGTTACGCCACAACGGCAACGATCATGTACCCTCGTCAACGGCCCAGGCCGCCTTGATGGCCGGCCTCGCCGCAGCCTTTGTGATTCTGCTGGCGACCACGGCGTTCCGGCCGTCTCCCCGGCTCATCGGCTATCTGCTTTGCGGCATTATGGTGGTCGATCTGTTCCTGGCTTTTCATCCGGCTGTGATATACACACCCACGGAACTGCTCTTTCCCGAGACGGATTTCATCGCGTCCCTCAAAGCAACGGGCACGCGTGCTGGTGGTACCGCCACTCTCAGACAATGGCCTCTCAGCGGCAACCTCATCCCGCAACTTCACGCTCCCAGCGGCGTTGGCCTGACACGTCATGAGGCTTTCGTGAAGCGTCTTGAGAAGGAGCCCCTTCTCTTGCGCCGCGCGGGCTGTGGCGCGCTCCTCCTAACCAAGCAGGATATTCAGACTACCTTTGCCCCCGTGCGCCCTCTCTTGCGCATACGCCGCGTCTTTCCCTCAGGAGCGGTGCTCTTCGACGATCTCGAGGCCAAACCGCGCGCTTGGCTGAAGCTCGAAGGCGATGCGCCGGGACAGGACGAACCCTCCGTGTCGATGGTGACTCAGGAGCGCAACAATGAAGTCGTCGTGCACGTCGAGTCCCCTCAGAATGCCGGCCTGGTTCTCGCCGATGCGTGGTATCCTGGCTGGGTGGCCACGGTGGGCGGCGAGCGGGTGCCCGTCGAGCCGGAAGAGGACTTCTTCCGCCGTGTCCGTGTCCCGGCCGGCGCCCATGACGTGGTGTTCACCTACAAGCCCCTATCCGTTCGCCTTGGCCTGTACGTCTCATGCGGTGCGGCCGTTATCGTTCTATACGGCCTTATCAGTATCCTCACGCGCCGCTTCAAGCGGCGGAGATAGCCTCATTTTCCCCCGTTATTCTTTCAACTGACTCCAAGGCCCGAATATGGCATAATGGTTTCGGTAGCGGCGTGAGGTGTGGCCCTGGCCCATTTCACGGCCGTATGCACTCTGGAAGGCGGGAACACTGTGCGAATGGAGGGGTGTTAGACACTCGCACGGGCCAAACCGCGAGGGGTGCCGTTTGTCAGAGGCGGGCGTGTGCCCCTTCCTGCAAATCACAGAGGGGTCGAGCGATGAAGAAGGTACTGGGGGTGGTCGGCAGTCCGCGCCTGAACGGCAATACACATATCCTCGTCTCAAAGATCCTCGAGGGCGCCGAGGAACACGGCGTGGCGACGGACCTCCTCCTGCTGAATGGCCTGAGTATCCGCGAATGCGATGGGTGCCACGTCTGCTGGCATGGCAAAGGCTGCGCCAAGCACGACGATATGCACGAGCTTTACCCGCGGATCGCGGAGAGCGACGCCGTCGTCTTCGGCACGCCGGTGTATTGGTATGGACCCACCGCACTCATGAAGGCTTTCATCGATCGGTTCGTGTACTTCAACTGCCCGCAGAACCGGCCGAAGGTCAAGGGGAAATCGGCGGTGATCGCCGTCCCCTTCGAGGAACAGGATCGTCACGCGGCGGACCCCTTGGTGGCTTTCTTCGAGAAATCGCTCGAATACCTCGAAATGGACCTCGTGGCGAAGATTCTCGTGCCCGGCGTCACGCAGAAAGGCGAGATCGTGAAAAAGGCGGATCGCCTCAACGAGGCGCGCCAGATTGGCGCCCGCTTGGCCTAGGTAGCCGGCGTGCCGGGGGCTTGGGCAGCCATTCTCCGACTAGCGGACATTGGCTTGCGGAGAGCCGGAACGCCGATGAAGCGACGACTCAACCGGGAGGACTCATCATGTTCAAGAAGACAATGCTTGCGGTCGTGCTCGTTCTGTTTGTTTTGGTGACACTTCTGCCTCCTGCCACGGCCCAGCGTCCTACCAGGGTGCCCAGGAACCCGGGAGGCATCCCGAGGCTGTTGTGCGATGTCGAAGGCCTGTGGGGCTATGCGACATTCAAGGCCAAACTGGACGCCCCTACGCTGGAGAAACTGCGCCCAGTCTGTCAGAAGGGCTACGATGAGCGAGAAGCCCTGATAGGGAAGATCGCAACGGGCAAGGACAGCCCATCCTGGGCCACGTTCCGCGAGTTGGGCGAGACGTTGGTTCGTGAGGCCAAGGCAGCCCTTGGCGAGGATGCCTCGGGGAAGATACAGCCGTGGTTTGACATGCGCGAGGCCACCGTGAATGGGATTCCGCGGCCTTCCGAGGCCGGCCAAGGCCGCAGAGCCCGGCCCAGGGCCATTGGGGAGCACCGCCAGACGGACGAGGCGTCCAAGGCCGATGACAAGGAAGATGAGTTCGAGGACGAGCCGGAGGAGTAGGCTCAATACCGCCGCCATCGGCAAGAGGCTGAACTGGCGCGCGCCGAACGTAAGGGTGGTCTGTCATGAGGATCTGCACCATTCTGCCCGCCGTGTCGTGATATATGCGAAGATGGACTTCGCAGACAGAAGCGAACACGGGGACATATTCTCATGAGCGGTGCAGACTACGTTTTATTCAACAAGTGGACGCGCGGCCACGACGCCGAAGCATTCAAAACGCTATGTCACAAGTACGCGGGCATGGTGTACGCCACCTGCCTCCGCATTCTTCGTAACGCCGCGGACGCCGAAGATGCGGCCCAGGACTGTTTCGAGACGTTGGCGCGCCAGGCCCGAGGGCCCAAAGGGCCCTTCGGCCCTTGGCTCCATAGAGTCGCGACCAACCGAGCCCTCGATCACCTCAAGTCCGGCGAGCGTCGAAGACGCCGCGAGGAGGAATTCGCGAAGGAGGGGGATGCGGCCCTAGAGCCGGTGTGGGACGACATCTACAAACACGTCGATCAGGCCATTGCGGAACTCCCCGAAAAGCTTCGCGTCGCGATCGTCGCCCACTTCATCGAAGATCAGACGCACGAGGCCATTGCCCAGCAAGAAGGCGTTTCTCGATCCGCTGTGACACGGCGCGTGCAGCGCGGCATCGAGCAAGTGCGGAAGACCCTTAGGCGCCGCGGCATGCTTGTCTCCGCCGGTGCTCTCGGCACGGCAATGAGCGCCCATCTCGCGGAAGCCGTGCCGCTCCCCTCACGCCTTGCCCGTTCCATAGGCAAACTCGCCCTTGCCGGCCCCTCGACTGGAGGAGTTCTCGCGGCGGCCGTGGGCACGGGCGCGATGTGGGGCCCTGTCATCGTCGGCGTCCTCGCCGCGTGCAGTCTTGCCGCCCTGAGCGGCGGGCTTGTCCTCTGGCATTCAGAGGATCCGCAGCCAGAACCGGCCTACACGGCCCAAGTGGCGTCTGTGACGCAGACATCCTCAGATGCGACCTCGCCCGCTGCGCCGGAATCGGTGGCTCCTCCCACGGCAGACGTACCATCGGAGCCCATGGCGAGTGACGAGGCTGAGGAGCCGCTCGCGGAGGGCGGCTTCGCAACCCTCAGTGGAACCGTCAAAGATGATCAGGGCCGCCCTGTGGCCGATGCGGACGTGTTGCTCGTCGACACCGCCGAGATTGACACGGCGTTCTCGCTCGATGCGGGCTACGTGCGGCCCGCAAGTGCGATGAGGACCACGTCCGACGAACGCGGCGAGTACCACTTCGCGGCGATTCCATTTGACGGTAGCGCTCTCGCGAGCGCTGCGCATAGAGACTGGGCGTGCAAGTACTCAAAGACCGTCTCACTTGCTTTCGGCCAGGACACCAAGGGCGTTGATCTAGAACTTGTACCAGGCAAGGCGCTTTCGGGGCGCGTGCTCTCGGCTGGAGGGGTACCCGTAGCGAACGCCCTGGTGGTAACTCAGCATGCCTGGAACAGAAGAGGCTATACCCGAAGTCGGGGATACACCCTAACCGACGCCGCGGGCCGGTTTACCCTCTTCTTCGGACTCGACGCCGACTGGTGCACACTGCGCGTCAGTTCGGCGGAATATGGCCAGTCCTTCTTCGTCAACCTTTCTACATCCGAGAAGAATGCTCAACTCAGGATGCAGTCTACGGCCACACTGCGCGGCAGGGTGACATGGCAGGGCGGCCGTCCCGCGCAGGGCGTTGTTGTCTCGGTGTGCGGAAGTCTTCCTGAACCGCAAATGTCCACGCAGTACTCGGGCGGGAGGCCTGAAGCCGGCTTTGAAGCTGAGGTCGACGCCGAAGGCAATTATGAGATAGCAGGCATCATGCCTGCCCTCGAGTACCGCGGAAACATCGTTCAGAAGGACGCGGATAATCCACTCAAGAAGGCGCCCCTCACCGCGATCAACAAGCGCCTTGAGTTCAAGCCGGGCGAAGTCACCGTATGGAATGCGGTCATTTCCGGCACCATCACCTTTCAAGGCGTTGTGCGCACTCAGAAGACCGGCAGTCCTGCGCCGGGCGTTTGGATTCACGTCCTGAAAGACGGACAGCACACTCTCCATGGCTTTGGACGGGAAACCGATAAGAATGGCGAGTTCAAGATCGAGCTTGGCACTGGGCCCGGCAGATATGATGTGTTTGCCGGCCCTTTCCACACCCTTGATGCCGGCTATAGCCAGGAGTACATCTCCCGGTTCGGAAAGCGAATCACACTCCGGGGCGGCGAGAGTGTTGATCCTGAACTGAAGGTATTTGAGCCAATATCCCTCCCCGTTCGCGTTGTCAACTCGCGAGGAGAGGCGGTTGAGAGTGTCCAGACAACACTGAGGGTCGTTACACTAGACGGAGAGAAGAAGGCATTCGGATCGCCCCGTCGGTTGGACGACGATGGACGGACGGTGTTCCTTGTCTACTGGCCTGTTACCGAATTCTGGCTGGAACTTAAGCCGTTCCCACCCACTGCGGACTCACCCGTAACCACGAGTCGGCACTTTTCCGCTTCCCTCGGCGATGTGCTTCCAGAGGAGACGTTCGTTCTCGACGACTTGTGCGGACTCACCGGAGTCTTGCTGCGTCCGGATGGCACCGCTTTCTCACGCACCTCGCTCTCGATTGAAGTCGAGTATGACGACGGAGCATACGAGGTCGTCAACGTGCGGACGGACGAGCAGGGACTCTTCGAGAAGGCCGACTGCCTTCGCGCGCGGCCAATCATACTGCGTCTTCACCGGGGCGATGCCTACGAGCCGGTAACCTTTGAATCGGTGACGGGCGTTCCCGGCGAGCTAATCGATCTCGGCGAAGTCGTCCTGGAGCCGCGTGCCTCTGAGCAACCATAGCCGATTGCGCAGAACACGCCAGCCATCGTCCTTGGCCCACGCGCGATGTCTCAGAACGACGCGGCCTACTTCTTCCCCTGGAGCGCCTTCTCGAGGCGCTCCTCCGGAGCGATGCCGAGGGCCTGAGCCTTCTCGTAGCATGTTTTCGCTGTGGCGGTGTCGGCCTTCTCTGTAGCGTACCACCAGGCGAGGTTGTACCAGGCGGGGCCGTAGTCCGGCGCCCGATCCGCCACGGCACGCGCCGTGGCGATGGCCTCGTCGACCTTCTTCATGTGTCCAAGCGTAACGGCCAAGCCGTTTTCCGCGTCAAGCGAGTCCGGCGCGAGCGCGACAGCCTTTCGGAAATGCGTCAGCGCACCCTCAAAGTCCTTCTTATTCATCGCCAGCTTGCCGAGGTAATACTCCCCTTCCGCTTCTTCGGCCAGGCCCAGCTCGCATAACAGCGCCGAAACCACCCCATTCACGGCCGTCTCGAAACGCCGCCGAATCGTCCCGCCGCCGTCCCCTGTCCACTGGGCGATGGCCTCTT
This sequence comes from Candidatus Hydrogenedentota bacterium, assembly GCA_963674865.2. Taxonomy (GTDB): domain Bacteria; phylum Hydrogenedentota; class Hydrogenedentia; order Hydrogenedentales; family SLHB01. The sequence continues at coordinate 467,432 of CAXXYE010000004.1, read as the reverse complement.
CATCCGCCTTGAGCCGCGGCGACGACCAATTCGGGCTGATCCGGTTGGTGGGATCGGCGAGTCTGTCGCTGGCCAGGATTGCGTTCGTAGACGCCAGGACGGTGCCATGCCATAGCCGACGCCCGCGTGGCACATCGGCGAGCTTTCCGTCCAGCTTGGCCACCAAGACGCCCTGCGGCCCAAAGATGCCGTAAGTCATGGTGAGGTCGAGCACCATGTCCCTCCCGCTCTCGGCTAGAGACTCGTAGCGGAGTTCCGCCGCCTCGTGCAGGCTGCGCAGGCCCGCCGCCGTTCCCAATGGCGCCACCTGCGTCATGTTGGACGACGCCTCCTCCAGGCGCGCCTTCAGCCGCGCCTCGAATATCCCCGCCGCGTCATAGTCGTCGAGCGCGTCGTGAAGGGCTTCGCGGTATCGCGCGTTCGCCACGGCGTCAACGCCCGCGCCGATAACGGTGCCGTAGGAACCGGCAATGCGCAGCGTCTTCCCCGCGGGCGAGACGGCCACCTTCATGCCCTCATGCGCGGCGTCGAGCGACCAGGCCGGCGAGGCCGCATCGCCCAGCGTCTTGGCGCCTTCCTTCGGAGTAGTGGCGCAGCCCGCGCCAACCAGCAGCACGACACAACCTATCACTGTCAGTCTGTTCATGGTCCTTCTCCGCGCCTTGACGGCCCCCTTGGCCCGTCCCAGGCCATGGTAGCATGCGGTACGTTTCCCCCACAATCGCCATGAAGCCATCGAAGCAGGAATTTCACGTGAGGCATCGACGAGCCCTTCGCACTGGGGGCCCATATGCTATGATAACGGGCACTTAGCGGCCGTCCCGCATACAACGAATTGCCAGCCAATGGAGGCACGTCGAGGCATGAACAGGCCGACCCGAATCCCGCTCTTCGACCTCATCATCAGCATCTCTGACGCCATGGACCTCCTGAGTCCTGTGGTCGTGGATCACCATCTGCAGGTGGCTTACATAGCCAGTGCCATCGCCGATGAACTCGACCTGGAGCCCGACCACCGCAACGCCGTGTTCCTGGCCGCGGCCCTTCACGACATTGGGGCGTTCTCGGCCAAGGAGCGCCGCGACACACTCGACTTCGAACTCATCCGACCTCACCGACACGCGTGGATCGGCCACCAGCTGCTCACCGCTTTCCAGCCTTTCGCCGAGGCCGCGGAATTCGTGAAACATCACCATGTACCGTGGGCCGACGGCGGTGGCCGGGAATTTGGCGGGGAGGAAGTGGCTTTGGGAAGCCACATCATTCACCTTGCCGACCGCGTCGCCGTCCTTCTTGAACGCGGGGAGGCCATTCTCACACAGACACAGAGCATTCGAAAGAAGATCAGGGAGAAGACCGGCGTTATGTTCATGCCGGAGTTGGTCGAGGCATTCGATAGCATAGCCGGCAAAGAGTTCTTCTGGCTAGACTTAGGCTCACCCTCCGTGGCGCCTGTCCTCAGGAGCCGCACTTGCCTGGAGCCCGTGGAACTTGATGGCAGGGGACTTGAAGATCTCGGCAATCTGTTCCGAACCATCATCGACTTCCGCAGCCACTACACCGCCACGCACTGTAGCGGCGTGGTTGCCACGGCCGAGGAATTGGCTCGCCTCCATGGCTTTTCAGAGAATGAGTGCCGCATGATGCGTGTTGCGGGATGCCTGCACGATCTCGGGAAGCTGGGCATTCCGCTCGAGATTCTTGAGAAGCCGGCCCGTCTCGAAGCCGGTGAGTTCGCCGTTATGCAGTGGCACGTTTACCACACCTTTCGCATCCTTGAACCCATTGAGGGCCTGGGCGATGTTCGGGCCTGGGCGTCATTCCACCAGGAACGCATGAACGGCACGGGCTACCCCTTCCACCTCACCGGGGATGACCTGCCCCTCGGATCACGGATCATGGCCGTGGCGGACGTGTTCACCGCCCTGACGGAAGACCGGCCCTACCGGAAGGGGATGAGTCCGGATGAAGCCAAAGGCATTCTGGACGGGATGGTTCGAGGTGGCGAGATGGATCCGCGTGTCACAGGCATTCTCGGCCAGCACTTCCGCGATCTGGACGGCATACGCGCCGACGCCCAACGGGAAGCGAGCAGACAATATGAGGAATTCCTGCGCGCCGTCCCGTAGGCTCCTGGCCTGCCCCGGCTTCATCCCCCCCCGTGTCCTGCCGCGTAGCCTTTCATGTACTCATCGCGTTGGGCCATCAGTTTTTCCCAAACCGCATCGCCCACGAGTGATTGAATGAATTGGTATACTCCCACCACGTTCTCCGGATCGCGAATGCCGCTAGGTACCATGTGCCGCTCACCATTCGACCTGATCTCCATCCATTCGAGACGCCCTCCCACGGCGTCATCCTCAGCTTCCTCCCAGTCTCCGCGAATCATGTTCCCTTTGGCGAGGAACGTATGGAGTTCGTCGAGTTTCTCCAACTCTACGTCGAGTTTCTCTTCCCACACGGGCGGATTCTCCATCGGATAATCAGGATAGAAGGTGATCTTGCCTACTGGGCCGGGGCCGACCTCGATGACGTATTCGTAGTGATGAGGGGGCGGCAATGCCCCCTCCCGCCAGGAATAGCGAACAGAGAAATCGTCAGGTCTTCGCCGCGCTTCATCTGTCATGCTTTGGATCTCCCGAGTACGGCCCCTGAGGCTGAAAGGGTTGCCGCCTCTTCGTGCGGCGGCCATTCCCTCGACCACACAGCGTCATAGCCTTTGCGAAGAAAGCCAATCCAACGTGTGCCAAAGGGCTCTGGAAGGCCGATGGCCTCTATGTCGCGAACAACCTGCTCGATATCATACGACACGAACCGGAACTGCAGCTCCCCATCCTGCTCAATGGCATATCCGGCGCGAACATCGCCATTGCGGGACTGGCCGACGGCGGGAATGCATACAAGCCGGCGCCCTTCCACTCTCCGATCAATAGCGCGGTGCGAATGGCCGCAGAACACCTCCGCCCCAGACACGCCCTTGAAGTGGGCAGCCAGCACATCATCCGGCATGGCGGGGTGCAGGTAGGGCGCGCCGGGGGGATGGTGCATCGCCACGATCTCGCGCCCATCGGAGGATATCGAAAGCGCCTCCGGCAGCGATGCCAAGTAGGCAAGCTGTTCTCTAGTGAGTTGGCTGAGCGTCCACTCATCCCAATCGACCGGCGTTGAGAGCCGAGGAGCCCGCCCCCTTCTTGCGGCAATGGATGAATCGTGGTTGCCCACAGCGGCCCGCGCCTCGATTCGCCGAAGCAATTCGAGACACGCGGACGGATGCGGGCCAAATCCGACGATGTCGCCGAGGAAGACGATTTCATCCACGGAGCCGGCGTCATCGAGTACCGCTTCGAACGCGCGAAGATTCGCATGCACATCTGCAATCCAGAGCCGCTTCATGTTTCACGCACCTTGCGAAAGCACCTCTCCAGATACCGTTTGCTTCGGAGTATCCCTCGGGGCGCCACGCGTCTGGGATTAAGTTCAAGGCACACTGCGCCGAGGTAGTTGATGTCCCGCAAGGCAGCGGCGATCTCGGCGAAGTCAACCATACCTTGGCCGCACTCGATGTGATCGCGTTCGCCGTCGTAGTCGTGGAGATGAAGATGAACAAGAAAACTCCCTAGCTGTCGAATGACCGCGCCGATGCCGCCAAGAGACGCCAAGTGGCGACCCTCATCCCGCGCGTACATGTGGCCGACATCCAGAGTAACGCCGATATTCGATAAGTTCCAGCGTCTAAGCATATCGAATCCCTCGACAAGCTCCAGCCCCACGACCGTCTTCGCGTGGACGGCTTCGGCGTCCAGTTGAGCCATCGCGTCCGCCCATTGGGACGCTTTCGCATCATCCTCCGGCAGCTGGCCGTGGACCGTGACAATCCCGGCAGCCACGTCCCCTGCGAATTGGACAATGGGCCGCAACACCGACACGCTGGACAATGGCTCCTCCCCTCGGAGTTCGATCTCAAACGGCGCGTGAACCTCCACACATGCCAGGCGCCTCATCTCGTCGCGCAGCCGCATCCGCGCGTCGCCTATACAAGCGCCGGGATCCACCCCTTGCCATTCTCCCCGAGTCCCCGGACTGGCATGGAATCCTACGCCGTCGAATCCGGCCTCGCGTATCCAAGCCACTTGTTCGTGGAAATCGAGTACTTCGCCGATACGCCACACCATGTTCGCTATGCACCACCGCCTGTTCATCATCGCCTCCGGCCACGAAACGCACTGGCCCGGATGGTAAGGCCGGCAAGAACGCGTGTCAATTGTGCTTGTCCTTTTGCGGCTTTCGGCATACAATGAACTTGTTGGATCACCGGCCGCCATGGCTGGCCGAGGCCAACGTTATATGCCTTATCAGAACAGGGAGCACCGTTATGTCCAAGCACGCCAAGGTTCCCACGCCGCTGCCCCCGGATGTCGAATCCCAAACACTCGGCATCGCCTTCTTCGATTTCTCTCGCTTCGCCGAGTGGTCATCCAGCGATGAAGATGAGCGAATCGCCGCGTTTTTGCAGGCGTTCTACACTCTGGCCGCGGAGCGCATCGAGCCGGCCGAGGGAAGGATCGTCAAGTGCATGGGCGATGCGGGCCTCGCCGCATTCCCGACGGACGCGGCGGAGGATGTCATCTTCGCCCTTTGCGAACTCGCGGAGGCGGCAAGGCAACTGGCCCTTACTTCCGGGCTCGATGCCTATCTCAACGTCAACATTCACGTGGGGCCGGTGCTGGCGGGCAGCTTCGGCCCTCCGGGCGGCGAGCGGTTCGATGTTATCGGGAAAACCGTCAACATCGCCGCGCGTCTGGGGCGCCGGGGCGTCACCTTGTCGCCGCAGGCGTTTCGGTGTCTGAGTCCAGAAGGCCGAAAGCGCTTTGAGAAGATTAAGCGCCCAATAACATATAGCCTTCGGCCTGCCGGCCCAACGGCCTGAGGAGGCCGCGCCATGATCGCCTACCACGGCACCACGCACCGGCGGGCCCAGCGGATATGCGTCGAAGGATTCAAGCCTAAGAAGCCGTCGCGGCGAGTTTGGTTCGCGGCGAACAGGCATTATGCCAAAGGTCGTGCCAAGACCCAGGCCCGCCGCGCCCATGACCGCCCGGTCATCCTGGTTTGCGAACTCGACCTTGGCCGGCTACGGGCTCTCGTGGGCAAACACCGGGTGTTCTGCACTGCCGGCGGGATTATCGCGGTGGACGGCCCGGTCCCCGTCACGGTTCTTCGCTCATTCCCACACGTTACCGAGCAGCCCACCACGCCCGACGAGATCGCGGCGTGGGCCAACGACTTGCTGCGCTTGAAGCCTTACAAGGGCGTCAGTCGGCGCCATCCCGGCGTCCTGCGTCTCTCCCGATGGATAGCCGCCAGGTTCGCGGCCAATCCCGACGGCCGGATTCACTCCACGGAACTCCTCGATGTGGCCCGGCACTGGCTACCGGATTTCTTCGAAGGTGTGGAGATCGATGCGAGCCGTCTGCATGCCCATCGCAAGGTGACGTCCATCGAGTTGAACATCAACCTTGACGCAGAGGTGGACGCGCTGGAACTCGATCCGCGCGAAGATGAGGCTCTGGAATGCCTGCTGGCGGACAAGCCTGAGAGACGCACGCGCGGCCTAGCCCTTCTGGAGAAGCTCGTCGTCCCCGACCTCTTTGATTGGTGCGTGATGTGCCTCGAAGACGAATCGGTCGAGGTCCGCGTTGCTGCCTTACACACCATGCGCCGGAGCGCACAGGGCGATCCGGAAGTCATCGCCCCACTTGCCGATTCGGAAGACAGACGCGTCCGGGCCGCGGCTATCGCGGCTATCGCCAGACACGCGGGCGAGGACGCGGCCGGCTGGATCGAGTACGGCCTGAAGGATCCATCCCGCTGCGTGCGCGTCGAGTCAGCCGCGCTGCTCTCGGCATTGGATCCGGGAGAGCACCGCCGGGTCTTTGAGCTTGCACTGTACGATCCCAATCCGGAAATCCGTCGCCGCGCACAGAAACTCACTGCCGGGAAAAGCTACGCCCATATCGCCACATGGCCCGGCCAAGCGCCAACGGCTTAGAGCTGGGTGACAGGCCGGAAGAAGTCCCTCGACAAGGGCACGGACGTCTTGGCTGGGCGATTTGCGCCCGAAGCAGAATAACGGCATGATTTCCGGTGTACTTGTCCACTGACAGCAGCGAAGTCCCGCGGCCAAGTCCACACGTCGCGCAAGCGGGTGGAATCGCTCAGAGCAAGGGGAGCCTTCCTGACGAGGGCCTCAAGAAGGGCAGGTGTTGATGGATGCCTTGCGGCTGGAGAACGTGTCCAAATCCTTCGGGGCCACCCAGGCCGTGGATGGCTTGAGTGTGCAGGTACCTGCCGGTAGCGTCTACGGCTTCCTGGGCCCCAATGGCGCCGGCAAGACCACAACGCTCCGCATGATCATGAGCATCATCTGCCCGGACAGCGGCGCCATCTCCCTATTCGGCAACTCCTCAGCCGCGGCCGCCAAGCACAGGATCGGCTATATGCCCGAGGAGCGCGGCCTCTATCCGAAGATGAGCGTCCGTAATGTACTGCGCTACATCGGAGCGATCAGCGGACTCTCGCGCGCCGCCCTCGATGCGGCCATCGATTACTGGCTGCAGGAAGTTGACCTCAGCGACTGCGCCGACAAGAAGGTGGAGGGGCTTTCCCGTGGCATGCAGCAGAGACTCCAGTTTGTCGCCACTATCTTGAAGGACCCCGACCTGCTCATCCTCGACGAGCCGTTCTCCGGCCTTGATCCCATCAATCTGGATCTACTTAAGGACATTGTGCTTCGCCTCCGCGACAGCGGCAAGACAGTGATCTTCTCGACACATGTGATGGAGCAAGCCGAACAACTATGCGACCTGATCCTCCTGATCAACAACGGAGCGAAAGTGATTGACGGCCCCCTTGAGGCCATCCGCGCGCAGCACTCTTCCGGCGCCGTCATCATCGAGGCGGAGGGCGACACCGCCTTCATTGCCGATCTTCCGATGGTAGGTGCCGCAACCAGACAGAACGGCGGTATGGAGGTGATCTTGCGGGACGGCGCCGACTCACAGGACCTCCTCGAGGCACTCGTAGCGAGAGTCCGTGTGCGGCGATTCGAGGTGAAAATACCTTGTTTGCGCGAGATCTTCGTCGAACTTGTACGGGGGGAGCATGAATAAGATACTGGCCGTCGCCAAGCGCGAGTATATCGAAACCGCGAGAACCAAGATCTTCCTTTTCGGCGTGTTTCTGACGCCGGTGCTCATGTGCGGCATCATCTTCTTCATGCACAAGATGCAGCACCGCATCGAGCACGGCCCTACGTCCGCGCAGGCCATCGCCATCCTCGATCTCTCCGGCGAGGTGGCCCAGGATTTGTCGCAGGCCTTCAGGGAGTACAACAAGGCCAATCCTCAACGCGTGATGACGCCGACGATCTACGAAGCGGATAAATCCGGGGGCGTAGAGCAACTCAAGCGTAAGGTCCGGGAAGGCAAATTCGCTGCCTGCCTCGTCGTCAACGAGGCGGTCTTGACTGGAACAGAGCCCTCACGGCTGCTCATGAAAGCCAAGAAGATCAGCGACATGCAGACGTTTCAGGCCGTCCGAAGACTTCTACGCGACGCCGTCGTCAATGCGCGCATCCGCCAACGCAACCTGTCACCAGATATTGCCGATGAGATTCGCCGGCCCGTCCCCGTGGCCCAGGTGGACGTAACGGAGGAGACTGATCGGTTGGGCCCGCCCATCGCCCGGATCATGACACCGGCCTTCCTTCTGTTCCTGATGTTCCTAGGCATACTAGGGACGAGCCAAGGCATGCTCACCAGCGTCATTGAAGAGAAGAACTCCCGCGTGATTGAGGTACTGCTTTCGGCGCTCAGCCCCTTCCAACTTATGGCCGGCAAGATCCTCGGACTGGGCGCCATCGGCCTGACAGTCGTCTTGATATGGGGCGTCGTGGCCTATGGCGTCGCGCTGTCCCAAGGCTGGGGCAATCTTTTCAGCACCGTCGGCCTTGGCTATTTCCTGTGCTACTTTGTCCTTGGCTTCCTCATGTTCTCATCGCTCTTCGCGGCCATCGGTGCGGCCTGCAACACGCTCAAGGAGGCCCAAGGGCTTATGACGCCACTCATGATTCTCATCACGCTGCCTCTCGCGGCCTGGTTCTATATCGTGCAGTATCCGGACGGCCCGCTGGCTATATCCTTGTCCTTCATTCCGCCGACGGCGCCCATGATCATGATCACGCGTCTGGCCGCACAGCCCGACCTATCCATATTCCAGATCATCATGTCCCTCGTTGTTCTCGCGCTCTCCGTCCCCGCAATCATGTGGGCCGCCGCCAAAATCTTCCGGACAGGCATCCTCATGTACGGCAAGCAACCTTCGCTGTGGGAATTGCTGCGCTGGATCAGGTTGCACTAGTATGTAGGATGAGTAATAGGACCCTACAGGTGCATGCCGCCAAGGGCGCCCACATCATTCGGGAAGGACACCTGCCTCGTTGGCGAGCAGCCATGCCGCGGCCATGACACGCTCATTGGCGTTGGGCGTCTTCTCGATGATGCGAGCAAAGAGCGGCGCCATTTTAGGGGAGCGTGCCCATCGTGCCAGAAACATGAGCGAACCCCTCGCCGCCGAGTCGTGTTCGTACATCGCCTGGACGCGAGCAACCGCCAGGTCTTGAAGTCCGTCGTCGCCAGCTCGCACCATAACGACCAGCTTCATTACCTGTGCGCTATGAGCGCAGGACGTGTTCTTGTCCGGTAGGCCGGCAGCGGGCCAAGTTACCGGCGGTTCTCGCAACACCTTCTCGGCCAGAGGCAAGACGAGTCGGAGTTGCTTGTCGCTGCCGCTCAGGAGTGCGCTCAGTCCGAGGTGCTCGGCCTGCGGCGTTCGGCATTGCCTGGTGAGCGTATAGAGGTAATCCCGCAAGACTGTGCTCAAGTATCCGGGGCGCCCTTGAAGGCGGAATCCTCTCTGGTGGCCATTGGCCGCCAGGATGTCGTAGTAGCCGACAGGTTCCCCGGTGGAGGCCCTGAAGTCGGCGGCGGCGGCCTCGATGAACGTGGAATCGCCCAGTTCGCACAAGCCGGCGTAGGCCCGAGTCCGCACGTTGGCATCACGATGCGCCATGGCGTTCCGGATCACATAGAGATACGAATCATTGCCCGCTTCGGCGAGATGGTAGGCGTAGTCCATCTGCACCAGGATGTCGTGCTCATTCCTGACATGTGACATCATCTGCTCGACTGCAAACGCTTCCTCTCCCATGGCGCACAAAGCACAGATTGCGTGACACCGGAGTTCCGACGACGGCGAGTCGAGCGCCACTTCACGCAGCAGAGGAACCGAATCGGGATTGTTGAGGCGTTTCAAAACACTGATGGCCTCTTCAACGACACAAACGGGATTTGTCATCTCTTTGTAGGCCTTACCGAGCCGGGCTCGCGCGGCATAGGCGTGCCCGAAGGCAGCCCTTCCGGGCGAATTGCCGTCAAAAGCCCACACTTCCACAATATCTTCGAGAAATGGGCGGCTCGACTCGGTGGCAGCGCCGGCAAGACGTCGCATGGGCATAAGCGCGAAGTCCGACTCGACGATCTTGTCGCGGTAGTATGCCTCAATGACCTCCGGGACACGGAGCTGCTGGGCGGGGGCGAATTCCTCACCGAGGATGCCTTCGAAGGCTTTCACGCGGATGTCGAGCGGTTGGCGTGGATCTCCGGCAATAGCAGCCAGGTAGTCATTGGCATCGTGATCGTTCAGGTAGACAAGCATGTGCCAGTTGGCGAGCTGGGCCTGGCTGTCCAATGACCTGACGACTTCCATGAGCCTCTTCTTGCCTTCCGGCTCGCCGAGCATCGCCAGGTACGTCCATCCCTTGATGACGAGTGAGTCGGCCGCCTCCATGGGCTTTGTCAGCCAAGCCTCGCGCAAGGCGGCCCTTGCGAGGTCAATGCGCGCCTGACGAGGATCTTCCTCGCTCGTTGTGGCTTTTGAGGTGGATTCTGTAGATAACGGCCGCTCGTCCAGCAACTTGGACGGGGGATCCGGATCCGTCGTGGCGGACGCGGCCGCTTCCGGAGCAATCGGAGCCTCGCGTCGATCACTCGTTCCATCGGCCCGTGCCAGCGCTGACGCACTCTTCGCTTCGGGGGGCTTGGGCACCACGAGCATGGCCGTCAGTGCCATCAAAACGACGCCCGCGGCAACACCAAATCCCGGGATAACGGCCCCCTTAAAGGCCGCGCTAAGGGACGCCCTCACGCCCGAAAGGCTTCGCACCAGGGGGATAAGGCGTGCCCCGGATAACGCCGCCAGGACGCCCGGCGCCAGGCTGCGTCTTGGCCGCGTCTTCTCGAGGGCGCCCTCGACAAACTTGGCGACTTCCTCGCGCACCATTTGCCGCCCCCGGAACAGGCGCTGCTTCGCCGCGTTGCTGGAAATGCCGAGCATCTCAGCCACGTACTGGACGGAGCATCCTTCCCGGTAATACAAGACGAGCGGAATGCGGTAGGCTTCGGGAATTCGCTCGATGCTCTGCCAAAGGAGTCTGGCCTCCTCGTGGCTTATGGCCTCCTGGAGCGGTGTGGCGGCATTCGTGGTTTGGGCCTTGGCCTCGTCGAGCGCCGCGGCACGCGCCGTCGTGTCCCGCCTGCGCTTTCTCAATGCAAGCAGCGAGACATTGCGCGCGATGCCGAGAAGCCACGGCCGGAACTTGCTGAAGTCCCGAAGCCCGGCCAGGCCCTTCCACGCAGCCACAAAGGTCTCCTGGCCGACATCTTCGCTTAGACTTGCGTCGCCCGTGGTTCCATACGCTATGGCGCACACCGCAGACTGATAGCGCTCGACGAGCCGGCCGTAGGCGCGTCGGTTCCCGTCCAGCGCGGCCTGGATCAGGTCCTTGTCACTAATCCCATGCATGCCGGAATCTCCTAACGTTTCGTTTGTCATATACGTTGCTCGAAACGCTAACGAGGTTACGCGGCAGGTGAAGTCCCGTCGGTCCGGCCTCGTCCGATTTCTGTCACGCGTTGGCCGAGTAAGGTTCCCTGATGGTGTGTTGGGACTCATCGAAGGTCGACCGCCACGGCCGCCAAACAAGCGACACGAGGACAAAGCTCACCATGAGCAGCAGGTACCATGACGTCAATTTGGCGATAGGAACGGGCCGCCAACCGTCGACCTGGAACGGATAGAGCCATATCCCGGCATAGGTTCCCACGTTCTCGGCAATCCAGATGAACGTTGCCACTAGGAGCCACCCAATCATGAGCGGCATGCGCCGGTATTCCTGCTCCACTTTGAAGTACATGATACATCTGCTGAAGAGGAGAACACCGACAATCAACAACACCCAGCGAAAGTCGTAGATGAAGTGATGGGTGAAGAAGTTCACATATATTAGGCCTGCCAGAATAATCGTCGGCCACGGTGATGGATAGGTCGAGAACTGGAAATCAAAGGAGCGCCAGGCTCTCGCCACGTAGCTGCCCACGGCGCCATACATGAATCCGACGAAGAGAGGCACCGTGCCGATGCCGAGAGCAAACGATTCAGGATAGTGCCACGAGTAGACATGGGCCGAGGTCTTGAAAACTTCCATGCTGACGGCCAGGATAACGAAGACGCCAATGGCTAGAAGTTCTTTGACAGACTCGATACCGAGAAGTAGAAAAGCGCTCTGGACCGCGATGGCAAACATGAGCAAGAAGTCATACCGCTGAACAGACTGGAAGGGATACCAGAGCTTGCTCACGAGCATCCCAAGGAGAAGCAGCCCTCCAAAGGTGCAGCAGAAAGCCTGCTTCAGGCCGAACAGGCAGAATTCCCTGAAAAGCGCGATAGGCGCCCGTAGGATCGCGCTGCTCTGCAGGGCACGGATCATCAGTCCTCCAAGGACTCTCAGTAGAGGCCATACTCCGCGATGGTGTCGAACATGGCGAGGACGTTCTCGACGGGCGTCTCTTCGAGGATCGTGTCGTGGCTGGCGCCCGCGACAAAGCCTCCGCCCGGCTTCATAATGTCGATTACCTCACGCGTCTTCTTGCGGACGAAGGCCATGTCCCCTTCGATGAGCACGTGATGGGAGTCGATGCAGCCATTGAAGAGCATCTTGTCGCCGAAGGCAGTCTTGAGCGCCCGCAGATCCATGCCGTGGCAGCTCGGCTGGATGGCGTGGAGGCCGTCAAGTCCCGCGGCGGCGAGAGAAGGGATGAGCGGCGCGAAGCCGCCGCAGCAGTGCAGCATGACTTTGAGGTTATAGTCGTGGCCGAGATCGATCAGCCGCTTGATGTGCGGCAGTATGTAGCGGCAGAACAAAGGCTGGCTGAGCAAAGGGCCTTTCTGGCTCCCCAAGTCATTACCAATGAAGAAGATATCGATAACGTCGGCCGCGGCTTCGAAAATGCGCTCGCTCACGGCGGCGTAGTAATCCACCAAGTGGCCGTTGACGGCGTCGACGATCTCCGGCTCCTCAAGCATCTTGACGTACATGTTCTCCATGCCGAGCAGGTCGATGCAGTCATGCCAGAAGGGCGACCAATCTCCCCCAAGTATGGCGTATCGGCCTTCGTAGCGCTCCGCATCCGCGCGGATGCCCGAGGGGTCCATCCAGGCCGGGTCCGGCCAGTCATAGGCGTGGATCTCATCGAGGGACGCGTTCATGAGGGGATGACTGAGCGGCTGGCCGTAGCCCATGCCGTGCCGTTCGATGCCGAAGGGCGTCCGGTAGGTTGCGCCAGGTGAAATGGGGAACTCAGGGCCAATGTACTGAGCATGGACGCGCCGGAAATCGTCGTGAAATCGCTCGCGTAGGGCCTCATCGTCAAGGCCCAGTTCCGCTTTGGCCTTCGCCCAGAACTCCTCGGACGCGCCGCACCATGCCGGCACGCGATCCGGCTCAACGTGGTCGAACGCGCTCATCACGCGCTCTCTTGATGTCATGGCCAAGCCTCCCCATCCGTGCCTTGGAGCAAGGAAATCCCCATGCCCCAGTGTTCACAAGTTACACCCGTTGGATAATCTTATCAACGCCTCTCCTCGTGCTACTCCTCGCCGGGCGGCCTTCGCAGGTTCTTGATCTCTCCCCGCCGGCGCTTTTCTTCGAGGCGGCGGCGGCGTGAGGCCGGAGTCGGCCGTGTGCGCTTACGCGTTTTCCGAGGCCTGCGACGCTCGGCAAGGCGGCGCTCAAGTTCCGCTAAGGCCATGGCCTTGTTGCGGTGCTGCGAGCGCGATGATGTGGCTACGACGGTGATACCTGTGGGGATATGACGCACCCGCACGGCGGATTCCGTCACATTCTTCTTCTGTCCACCGGGGCCTGAGCTTCTGTAGAAGCTGATGTTCAGCTCATCGTCTGGAATGGGCATGGCAAACGTTTTCATCCGTTTTCGCGCATTTTCCGCGGATTTTGTCTAAAGACCGTCCGTTTTCCTGCCGATACTACCAATAGCGACGGCCAGTTTCCATGGGGCAGGGATGCCCCAACACGAGGGTAAGACTATGGTGATCTCCACTTCCGCCATCGATTCACAACTCAGTCTGTATTCCAGCCTGTCTAGCCAAACCACCGCCACTGAGCAAGAGGGCAACACCACATCCGTGCCGACGGACGTTGTCTCGTTCGGCAACAGCACCGTGACAGAGAGCGACGCCATGAACATGGTGGTCGAGCGCGCATACGAGAAGCTGCGCTCGGTAGTCTCCGACGCGGCGGAAGCCGTCGGCATAACGGACCTCTCCTCCCTCGATACCTCCGCCGAGGCCACGGCGGGCCGTATCGCCGACTTCGCGCTCGGGGCGTTCTCGGCCTGGCGGGAAAATCACGCCGAACTGGAGGAAGATGAAGCGCGCCAAGCGTTCGTGGACTTCATCGGCGGGGCCATCAATCAGGGAATCGAAGAGGCCCGCGAAATCCTCACCGCCTTGCAGGCCCTGTCCGACGACGTGGATAGCATGATCACCTCCGTCTCGGAGCTCGTCTGGGAACGCCTCAACGATTTCGCCGCCAACGGCCAGTAGCCCGCCGGAGCCATCTGACGCAAAGCAAGGGAGGGTCGCGCTCCCGCGCGACCGCGGACGTGCAGGAGCACGTCCCTCCCATTCTTCAGAGATGCCTGGAAAGTCCGATAGGTCGAAAGTGACGTTCCTAGGCGTTGTGCTTGGCAATGAACCCCCAAATCTCCTCGGCCAATGCGCGCGCAGGTTCTGAAAGGTGTCTTGGAGCAGTCATCAGCTTGCATGCCTTGCGTGCGAAGCCGACCTTGTTCTTGATAGTGCCTGATTGGTCAGCGAATGTGGGCGGTGAGTTCTCGGGGAGGATGTGATTATCGATGTAAGCGCCCAGGTGTTTCTCACTGTAGTCATTTGCTGATCCAGGCGTATTGAGCTGGAGGTCTCTGCAAGTTCGGTACGACTTGATGGCCCCCACAACGACGTCCGGACTGAGAAGGTTCTCTATCTCCACACATTGCAGAGGCCGATAGCAGTCTCCAAGGAGCTCGACTCTCTCCTTGTGCCTCTGTGCCTTGTCATCCCCGTCTTTGTCCGCTATTACGAGGGCACGACCGCAAAGATGGCGGGCGACAATGGGCTTGATGGGCGAACCATCTGTCTCGGCTTCATCCTCCGATTCTGGTTCTGTATCGCCAAAGAACCAGTGGTCGATGTTGGCGCCGGCATATTCGGCAATCGTGAAGTGGACATCCTCTCCGTACCGGGCTTCATCTTCTGGCAGGCTTGATTGGTAGAGTTCCAAGAACTTGCGGATGTACATGCGGTCGGTGATGCCCTCAACCCAGATTGTGCAGTTTGTGAGGGAGACTGACGAGTTCCGCACGCCTAGATCCGTCAGAAGTTCCCGGCTGTCACACGTGGTGTAATCGATACGGAAGTGGATGCTGCTCTCGCCTTCTCCATCCCGGAGTTCCTTCGTGAAGCGGTAGACGGACACGTCTTCCATTTCGAGCGTCATGTCGAGGAAATGGTTTGAGTGCGTCGTCATAAACACCTGCGTGTCCTTGAACGGCCCGTCTGTCGCGGCGAATATCTGAAGTAGCTGCCGCTGCATTCCAGGGTGCAAGTACAGTTCCGGCTCTTCAATAAAAAGCATCACCTTCCTTCCGTCACGGACAAAGACTGGAAACGTCATGATGATAATCTGTTGAAGACCGTCGCCCAGATCGTAGATCGGGAACTCATTCTCCTGGCCCAAACCGACAAAGAGTACATCATGATCTTCCTTTGGAATGACTGACAACTCTTGCCCGTCAAAGAAACTCCCGGAGAGAAAACTCTCGAAGCGCCTCACTGTGTCTCGGCTCTTGCGGAGGTCAAGAAGAAGAGAGCGGGTCTCACGGTAGAGACTCAGGCCGGTGAACACGGCAGGCTCGTGCCCGCGGAAGTAGTCGTCTATGGTACGGCTTCTGTAGAGGTCATTCTCTTCCTGAGCAGAGGAGTCGTTGGCCAATTTGTGCGGATTTCTCAAACCACGAAGGGTAGGGATATAGACCTTCTCAAAGTCATTGGCCACCCGATCGATCTGCATTGACTTTCTTGTCGAATCCAGGGCCTCGTCTTGAAGACGCTGGCAGTCTTCTACCGCCTGCTTCTGCGTAGCTGGGATGAAATCCCAGAGCCCTGTTTGCTTCAGCATCTCTTGAGTCGCGTTCAGCCAGTTGAGCAAGTTTTCATGGGAGAAACATTCAGGCGAGGGGGGCGGGCAACACTTCTTGTGATGCTCTTGCAGTCCTGCTACCTGAAGAGCTTTTCCCACCAATGCGTAGAAACGATTCAAGGCTTGTCGATTTCCTTCGAATGTCCTGCTGTCGGGAGACTGGGCATCCGGAAGGCCCATGAAATTGGTGTGGAACACAGCTCGCATGAACTTGCTCTTACCGGAGTTGTTCGGGCCGACGAGGATATTGACCTTCGCCAGGTTGGTCATGAACGGGCCGCCGGATCCGAACGTGTAGGCTCCTTCCTCAATATCGGATAACCAGATGTTGTCAATGAAGCGTGTTGGCACGAGAGATACCCCTCCCCCAGTTTCGCCGCCCTGCCTTCCTTACGCCAGAGGCAGCGGCCCGTTCCCAGGGCTTGCGCACCGACGTATGACGATAAGTACGGCCTGACCTATCATCCCTATCCTAGGGGGAACGCGGAGAATGTGTCAAGAAAGGCGCGGCTACTCACTTGTCGTCACGAAGACTCTAAGGCACAAAGGGTCTTTGTGGCTTGGTGACTTCGTGGTGAGAATCCCCTAGGCAGTGGCTACTGTGGTGCTTCCCTTCTCAACACGGTGATTTCCAAGCCTGGTAATCGCTGATGGCGGCGCGGTATGAGGGGGTAGCGATGGGGCCGCGCAGCAGGGCGTCGTCAACGGATTCCATCCACCGCCAAAGGCGGGCATCGAGTTTGCGCTGGATGTCGGCGTACTCGTCTTGCCCCGCCACGTTGGCGAATTCGTTGGGGTCTTTATCGAGGTCGAAGAGTTCGATTTGCTTGATGCCGCGCTTCATCAGCACGTCTTGAAAGCGGACGGGCACGGTATGGTAGTCCACGGCGGCGTCGAAATAGCGGATGAGTTTGTGGCGGCGGGTGCGGACGCACCGGGCTTGCGACTTGTGGTACATGGCGAAGACAGCGTCGCGGCCCGGCGCCTCTCTTCCGCCTCTCAGCGCGCCGGCAAAGCTGAGGCCCTGGACGCGGTCGGGCACGTCGAGCCCGGCGAGTTCGAGCACGGTGGCCAGGTAATCGACATTGCCCGCCAGCGCATCGCAGGCCATCCCACCGGTAAGGCCGAGGGCCGGGCAGCGCATGACGAGGGCGATGGCGATGCCTGGATCGTAGAGCGTCCACTTGGCTCGGGGCACCTCGATACCGTGGTCAGTCGTGAAAACAAAGAGGGTGTCGTGTTCGCGTCCGCTCCGGCGCAGCGCTTCCACAATGCGCCCCACGGCCTCATCCGCGCGGCGCACCGAGGCCTGAAACTGCGCCATCGTATCGCGGGCGACAGCGTCGTCGGCCAGGTAAGGTGGAATCTCGACGCCAAGGCTCGTGTCCGGCTTGACGCCCCCGAAATCGAAGGGCGTGTGCGTCTCGAAAAAGCCTACCTGGGCATAGAAAGGCTCAGCGCCACCGGACTCCGCTTCGAGGAAGCGGCACACCTCCTCGGCCGTATCGAGGGCCGTGGGGGAGCTGTCCTGGGCGCGGATCTCGTCGAAGGGCAGCCGTCCGATATCGTCCCACGCAACTTCGTGCTGGATGTGGAACAAGAGCGTTCGGTAGCCGGCGTCATGCAGAATATGACTGATGTGGCGCTCGTCATCATTCAGTGCCCAGTTGAACGGGGCGAAACAGAGGTCCATCAGGCCGTGACTCTGAGGATAGCGTCCAGTCAACATCGAGGCTCGGCTCGCGCAACAGATCGGCACAGTGGCGAAATAGTTCGTCATCCGGACGCCATCGGCGGCCAGGGCGTCGATGTTCGGCGTATGTACCGTGCTGTGGCCGTAACAGCCGAAGTGTCGGCCTGAGTCGTGGGTGGTTATCTGGAGAATGTTCGGTTGCTTCGCCATGGGGGCCTCTCTTCTCCAATCTCTAATCGGATGTGCGCCTAGCGTAAGGCAGACAATGGCGTGAGAGCAAGAGCAGCATAACGACAATCCGGCCGAGAAAGGCGCAGATCACGACGAGTAATACTTGAGACAGACAGAGGAGGACTAGACTGCTCGGCGGAACTCCGCGGGCTCTGCGACTCCGCGTTGAGAGAATCTAGACGCAGAACTCCCGAGAACGCCGAGTTGCGCACGGAGAATCCGGCAGAGCCATTCCAAAGAGACCACTCTCTTGTCCGACGCATGACGCAGACGGAATACGGCCCGCCGTCTTACGCGGTGATGTCGATGAGTTCGCCCAAGATGTCGGCCTGCGCCCGGAACGCGTTGACGTTGGCCTGGACGGCCTGCCTATCGAGGATTCCACCGACGGTCTCCCGCGCGAGATCGACGTTGGACTGTTGAACAGCGCCCGGATAGAACTGCACCGCCGTCGAGACGGGCGATGCCACGCCGGACGCGGCCGTCTCCTGGTAGAGGTTGCCGCCGATGGCCGCCAAGCCGCCCGCGTTCTGGAACTGGAACACCTCGATGCGCCCGATTACCTGCGGGCCGCCGCCGGGAAGCGTGGCAAGGACAGTGCCGTCACCGGCCACCGTGACGCCTGTCGCGCCGGCGGGCGCCTGGATAGAAGGCTCGAGGCGCGCCCCATCGCTGGTGACGATTTCGCCTTCTGCATTAAGGCCGAAACGGCCGTCGCGTGTGTAAGCCAGGGAGCCGTCAGCCATCAGCACGGCAAAGAAGCCCGTCGATGCGGCAACGTCGGTGGCCTGCCCCGTAAATTCGATGGGGCCGGCGGAGTCGTCGCGGTGGACGCTGCTGACGGCCGCCCCGCCGGTTGACGTCTCGGTAGACTCAGGCCGTGCGGCTCGATAGCCTGGTGTGCGGATGTTAGCGATGTTGTTGGCTCGCACATCATTCCGGCGAAGGGCGTTTGCGATGCCGGACGCGGAAATGTACAGACCACCCATAGCATCCTCCCATATCTTCTTCGTCTATTGTACCACGCAAAACTCGCTGGACTCGCCAGAGGCGGTTTAGTAAGATCCGGCGGTTGGTTGCCTGAGCCTTGCATTCCATTTGAGCGGGACTAATCGCACACCAGGTGCTTTGGGAGAGACGAGATGACACACGACGCCGGAAAACTTGCTATTGATGGTGGACAGCCGATCGCCACAGGGCCTTTCCCAGCGGGATGGCATGGGCCCGCGGAAATCGGCGAGGAAGAGATCGAAGCCGTAACCGAGGTGCTGCGGAACAAGAAGGTCTTCCGCTTTCTCGATCACGAGAACTCCCGCTGCACCGAACTGGAACGGAAATTCTGCGAGATGACGGGGCGCCAATACGCCCTGGCGGTGGGCGGTGGAACAGCGGCTCTGATTTGCGGCCTGGTGGGCATCGGCGTCGGTGATGGGGACGAGGTAATCGTTCCCGGCTACACCTACATCGCGTCCGCTTCGGCGGTGTTGATCTGCGGCGCCGTGCCGGTGATCGCGGAGATCGACGAGTCGCTCACTATCGACCCGGAAGACATCGAGAAGAAGATCACCCCGCGGACGAAGGCGATCATGCCCGTCCACATGCGCGGTATCCCCTGCGATATGGATCGCGTAATGGCTGTAGCACGAAAACACGACCTGCTCGTGATCGAGGATGTGGCCCAGGCATGCGGCGGCTCGTACAAAGGTAAGCGCCTAGGCTCGATCGGCAACGTGGGCTGCTTCAGCCTACAGCAATTCAAGATCATGACAGCCGGTGAAGGCGGCATGGTGGTAACCGACGACCGCTCCATCTTCGAGCGGGCCGCCATCCGGCATGACTCGGCGATGATTTTCTGGAAGCCGGAGGATACAACCGTGCGCCCCTTCCCCGGGGAGAACTTCCGCCTCAACGAGATGGAAGGCGCCTTGGGATGCGTTCAATACGGACGCGTGGCGGGCATTCTGGCGCGAACACGGGCCGTTAAGAAACAGATCTGCGAGGCCATCGCCGATCTACCGGGAATTCAGCCTCACCAGTCCGCCTGTCCCGAGGGCGATTGCGGCATCACGGCCGCATTCCTTCTCGATTCCGGTGACAAAGCAAGACGCTTCGGCGAAGCGCTCAAGGCGGAAGGCATTCCCGCCGGAAGCATGTACGACGAGGGATTCCCGGATCGTCATATCTACCGCTATTGGGAATACGTGATGGACAAGTTCTCGTCCGATCCGCTCGGCCGGCCCTGGACCTCGCCCGCACACGATCAGGATCGCACGTACACGCCCGACATGTGTCCGCGCACGCTCGACATCCTCGGGCGAACGGTGCTCATCGGCATCACCCAGCGTTATGAAGACCACCATGTCGAGTGGGTCATTGCCGCCATCAAGAAGGTCGCTTCGGCACTGGCATAGTGCCGGACGAGAGCCCTATGCCGTCGCTTTGACGCGCTGGACGAGTTCCGGGAGGGTGGTGCCGGCTGGGCCATGGAGGAAGGCGTCCGTGATGGTGCGTGTCAGGACAGTCTCACTCAGGTTGGCCTCTATGATGAAGGCTCCGTGACGCTTGGCTGTGCTTGGCAGGCTCGCGGCAGGATAAACCTGCGCCGATGTGCCTACCACAAGCACGACGTCGGCCCTGCGGGCAAAGCCGTCGGCTTCGGCCATGGCATCCGGTGGGATCATCTCGCCGAACATCACGATGTCCGGCTTCATCAGTCCCCCGCAAGGACACCAAGGAGGGCGCCCGCCTGCCTTGTCGAGATCGAGAGGAGAGCGCTGTCCACACTCCATGCAGCGCATCCAGTGCGCATTGCCGTGATACTCCACCACGCGACTGCTCCCCGCCTCCTGATGGAGATTGTCGATATTCTGCGTGATCACGGCGCGAAGCAAGTCCATCTGCTCAAGTTCAGCCAGGGCATAATGGCCCGGATTCGGCCCGCAATCCTTGGCCATCTCCCCCACTTCACACCAGAACCGCCATATCTTTGGCGGATCGTCGAGGAAGTTCTGGATACCGGCATACTCCTCGGGGGGATACTGAGCCCAGATACCGTGGGCGCTGCGAAAATCAGGGATGCCGCTCTCCGTCGAAATCCCCGCGCCTGTAACGGCGATGGCGCACTTGGCGGCAGCCAAGGCGGCGGCCGCCCTTTCGAGGGGATCCTCGTTCACTGTGCCGGTTCCAGCACTTCCAGTCCGCCCATGTAAGGCCGCAGCGCCTCGGGGAGCACCACCGAGCCGTCCTTCTGCTGGTAGTTCTCGAGAACGGCAATCAGCGTGCGTCCGACGGCAAGTCCCGACCCATTAAGGGTGTGTACGAATTCCGGCTTCTTGTCGCGGCGGAAGCGGATATTCGCCCGGCGCGCCTGGAAGTCCGTACAATTCGAGCAGGAGCTGATCTCGCGGTATGTATCCTGGCCCGGTAGCCAGACTTCGAGGTCGTACGTCTTCGCGGCCGAAAAACCCATGTCACCCGTCGACAAGGCCACCACGCGGTAGTGCAGGCCGAGCTTCTGGAGAATGGCTTCGGCGTTGGCGGTCAGGGACTCAAGTTCATCCCATGACTGCTCCGGTGTCGTGAACTTGTACAACTCCACCTTATCGAACTGATGCTGGCGGAGCATGCCGCGCGTATCCTTGCCGTGCGAGCCGGCCTCGCTGCGGAAGCAAGGTGTGTAGGCCGTGTACTTCAGAGGAAGGTCGTCGCCGGACACAATCTCATCGCGGTGGATGTTGGTGAGAGGCACCTCGGCCGTGGGCACCAGCCAAAGGTCTCGATCTCGGACACAGAACGCCTCTTGGGCAAACTTCGGGAGTTGCCCCGACCCCTCCATCGTCTCGGAACTCACGAGGAAAGGCGGCAGGAACTCGGTGTAGCCGTGCTCCTGGGTGTGCGTATCAAGCATGAACTGAACCAACCCCCGCGACAGACGCGAGCCCGCGCCCCGGAGCAAGCTGAACCGCGCCCCGGAGATCTTTGCCGCGCGGTCAAGGTCGAGTATGTCCAGGCCCGTGCCTATGTCAACATGGTCTTTGGGCTCGAAGTCGAGTGCAGGCGCCTCTCCCCACGTACGCTCCAAGCGGTTCGCCGACTCGTCAGCACCCACGGGGACGGACTCGTGCGGCATATTGGGCACGATAAGGAGTTGGCTGCGCAATTCATCATTCGCCTGTTTCACCTGCTCGTTGAGAGCCTTGACCTTATCGCTTACCTCCTTCATCGCGGCGATGGCGGCGGACGCGTCCTGCTTCGCTTTCTTTAGCTTGGCTATCTCCCCGGACGCCCGGTTCTGCTCCGCGCGAAGCTGCTCGGCCTCGTAGACAAGCGCGCGGCGGGATTCGTCAAGTGCAAGGATGGGGGCAATATCCAGGGGGTTGTTGCGCCTTTCGAGGGCGGCGAGTATGGCCTCGGGATCGTCACGAAGAAGCTTGATGTCCAACATGCACGTTTATCCTTCCGGTTCTCTTAGGTGAAATCTATAACCTACCGCGCGCCATGCGCATGAGGCCCGGCCGCGAAGACGGATCAGTTGCTCTCGCCGAGCACTTCGAGGATGCGTTCGAGGTCATCCAGGTTGAAGTAGTCGATGACGATCTTGCCCTTCTTCTTCCCCGAGGCACGGATATTGACTCGCGTGCCAAAGCGGCGGCGGAGGCGATCCTCGATGCTGGCCAGATGCGGATCCTTCGGCGCAGCCTGCTTGGCCTTTGGCGCGGGCGGCGAGGCCATCTTCTCGACTTGGCGCACGGACAGGCCGTCCGCAACGATCTTCCGGCACACCGCACTCTGCCTCTCGGCCGATGGAAAGGCGAGCAGCGCACGCGCGTGGCCCATGGTAATCGAGCCGTCCTCGACGCGGGCCTGCACGTCGCCCGGCAGGTTGATAAGGCGCAGCATGTTAGCCACGGTGACTCGATTCTTACCTACCTGCCGTGCCAGTTCTTCCTGCGTCCAGTGGAACTCCTCGATGAGGCGATGATAGCCGCGGGCCGTCTCCATGGCGTTGAGGTTCTCGCGCTGGATATTCTCGATGAGCCCCAGCTTCAGCATGTCGCTGTCGGAGACCTCGCGGCAGATGGCCGGGACCGTATCCAAACCGGCCATGATGCATGCCCGGACACGACGTTCACCCGTTACCAACTCATAGTGGCCTCCGCGTTCACGGACGATGATCGGCTCTTGCACACCGTCGAGTTTCACCGATTCGGCCAGTTCCTGCAGCGCGGCCTCGTCGAAGTGGGTGCGCGGCTGGTGCGGATTGGGCTTGATGGTGCTTGGATCGAGTTCAAGCACCTGGTGATCGCCTTGAGGTACTGCCGCGGGTTCCCGCGTTGATTCAGGCGCGTCCCCTATGTCGGAGATGAGCGCGCCCAATCCCTTGCCGAGGCCCCTCTTCTTCGGATTAGCCACGTGATAGCACCTCCCGCGCGAGCGCCATATACGCGCGCGCTCCCGCCGATTTCAGGTCGTAGAAGATGATCGGTTTGCCGAAACTCGGCGCCTCACTGAGACGCACGTTGCGAGGAATCACACTCTCGAAGACCTTGGCCCCGAGGTGCTTACGGACGTCGGCGATGACCTGGGCCGCCAGATTCGTGTGTTGGTACATGGTCATAAGCACGCCGTGCAATCGCAGCCTTGGATTCAAACGATCCCGCACCAGTTTAAGGGTCTGGAGCAATTCGCTCAAGCCTTCGAGCGCGTAGTACTCGCATTGCAGCGTAATGAGTGTCGCATCGGCCGCGACCAAACCGTTGAGGGTGAGCAGACTCAGAGACGGCGGGCAGTCGATGAACACGAAGTCGAAGTTTTCTTTGGCATTGCTGAGAACTCGCCACAGGTAGAACTCCCGGCCCTGCGCATCGACAAGTTCCACCTCCGCCCCCACGAGTTGCTTGTTCGACGGAAGCAGCGTGAGGTGTTCCATCAGTGTAGTGTGGTAGGCTGTCGCGACGGGTGTATTGTTGAGCAAGACGTCGTAAAGCGTGTGCTCGAGTCCGTTCTTGTCGATGCCCAAGCCACTTGTGGCGTTGCCCTGAGGGTCGAGGTCGACCAGCAGTACCCGCCGGCCGGCGGCGGCGATGCAGGCGGCTAGATTCACGGCGGTGGTGGTCTTGCCGACCCCGCCCTTCTGATTGGCTATCGCGATGACCTTGCCCATCCCCGCCCTCTGGAATCGTCTGCTCCGGATATGTGCAACTACACAGCGCACGGGAGAACGTTGAGACGTATTGAAGGCGGTATGATACGGCCCTTATCCGAAACAAGTCAATTAGGGAGCGCCGATATCACTCCAAGGCACAAGGTAATCGGGCCCGCCGGACGAGGCCAACGCCGCTCTTCTCGGAGCTTGATCATCGAGCCGAGGGAGCTCCACCGGGCGCTGGGCGCGATGTTAGGCGAGCATTTGGCGATCGCTAGAGGAGAGGCGGCCAAGGGCTACGTCGAAACTCCCCCTGACGCTGTACACTTCCCCCCCTACAAAAGGGTTGGGAGGCGCCGCCTCCGTGCGGACACCTCCCTCAAAGGAGTATCATCTGAGTCCTAGGCTGTGACGTCGAGGTCGTGCTGTGTTGGCTCGAACGATAAAGCACGTTGTATCAATTCCAACGCCGCTGATCCCAGATCCTCAGTTGCAGCCTGCTGTTCCTTCAGCACACGCACCTGATAGTCGGCCTGGATTCGAGCCTGGCTCAGAGCGGCCCCGACGCCGCCTACTGCTGTCATGCCAGACATCATAGGCCTCCTTTCTGCGTCGGGATCTCCTTTTTCTACCCCTACTGCTGATTTTTATCGTCATAACCTTCCGAAACTTTAGTCTGCCAGCGCCGCCTACGGCGCCTCAACGGCAAGGCAAACATGCCGCCGAAGAACACTTAGAGCGGGAGGCAACCGCCGGCACCTGGCGAAACATTATGAAACAGCACGCAAGAGTTCTATTAGTAAGATCTTAGCAAGGTGAGGGCCGTCGTAAGTTGGCGTGAAACGCCCTGGAAACGCGAACTCAGCGCATCATTTTTCGGGCGAAGACAAGGACAAAGACGGCCGTGAGGAACGATCCGGCAAAGGCCTCAACGGCGGCGAAACTGCGCGTCCCGCATAGTCCCGGTGTAGGCGTAAGATCTCCGTAACCCGTTGTTGTCATTGTAATAATGCTGAAGTAGAAGCTCGCGGCATAGGCGCGCAGGTTGGTGAGGATATCCTGACTGGCGTCAAAGATAACGAGGTTCCCGTCTGCGTCCAGCAACCCGAGAAAGAAGAAGAAAAACGAGCTGAACGCAATAAGAACAAGCCAAGCCAGAATGACCCGGATGGGTTTCTCGCCATAGCCGCAGAGAATATTCATGAATCCCGAGGCCCAGCGCGCGGCGGTGAAGGGCGGCATGATCTTGCGGCGGGCCGTCTTGAACCGGTAGAAGAGCTCACTCGCTTCGTCGTGGCGGCCGGCCTCGCGATAGTTGTTGAGCAGAGCGAGGTAGATCTCCTCCGCCTCATGCCAGTGCTTTACAGCCTTCTCGCGATTCCCTTTGCGCCTGTGCTCATCCCCCTCCCGCTCATTGGCAACCTTGTGGCCTTTTCCGAGCTGCACCCCCTCCAGTTTGGTGCCTTTCAGGTTGGCGCCCAACAGGTTAGCATCCGTGAGGTCTGCGGACCGAAGATTGGCGCCGGAGAGGTGCGCTTTGAAGAGAGATGCCCCGGTCAGGTCCGCGTCGAAGAGGTGAGCCCCTTCGAGATGAGCCCTGAACAACCGTGCGCCGCGCAGGTTGGTCCGAACCATCAGAGCTTGCGGCAGACGGCGGCACTCCAGATCGACGTCTTGTAGCTGGAAGCCCTCAAGGTTGACGTTCTCGCCAGCCAGTCGATCCAGCAGCGGGCCGACAAGCGGCCCCGTCTTCGACACCTCGGGATCGTGCCAAAAGCATAGGTCCTTGCCCCGAAGTGCTTTGAACCGACACGGGGCACCCGCGGAATCCACATAGCTGCACGGCTGCAGGGCTGCCCTTTCGCCCTCTGACTTGGCCGCTGCGGCGTCGTCTTTCGTCTCTGTTTCCGCTGGGTCGCCCATAGGTACGCTTGTACTCTCAGTGCATCACTTGCCCACCCGTCACGTTGACGGCTTCGCCCGTGATGTAGGTGGATTCATCGGAAGCGAGGAAGACGACGACGTTGGTGACATCATCGTAGTGACACCCGCGTTTCATAGGCACTTTCTCGATGTAGCGCTGCCGGATCTCCTCCTCGGAGACTCCCTGGTTCTCGGCGTACTGCTTGTACAGACTGTCCACCCAAAGGGGCGAGTCGAGCAGATTGCCTGGGCATACGGCATTCACGCGGATATTCGCTTCGGCGTACTCGAGAGCCAGGCTCTGAGTCACGCCGATGCCGCCGAATTTAGACGCCACGTAGACGCTGTTGCGGTAGCTGCCCACCTTGCCCGACTTCGAGTTAATCTGGACAACCGAGCCCTTGCGTTGAGGCAGCATCACGCGGATCGCCTCGCGTGCGCAAATGAAGTAGCCGACCAGGTTCACTTCGACGACCTTCCGCCAGGCGGCGATGTCGAACTCGATGGAGTCGCCCGATACCAGGATACCCGCATTGGCTACGCACACGTCGAGTCCGCCAAGCTGCTCGGCCGACGCGTCCATACACTGACGCACTCGCTCCGCGTCGGTAACATCCAACGCCATAGGCAGGATTCGCCGGCCGGTCTTCGCTGACAGCGTTTTGGCGGTATTGGAAACCTGTTCCTCGTTGATATCCCAGGCCACCACATCGCATCCCTCGATGGCCAGACGCTCGACGATAGCCGCCCCGAGCCCTTGGGCGGCGCCCGTGACGACGGCCTTCTTTCCGCTCAGGCGTTCACTCATAAGTTATTCTCCAACAAAGCTTTCTCCGCTTCCTTGGTCCAGGCGCACTGCGAGCCCAAGAGGGGGCCAATCTCAGGAAGCTTCTCCGGAATGTCCTCAATGCTCATCAGGGGCAGCGAGGGAATCTGTGTGTAGATGACGGTCTTGCCGGGATAGCGGGCCTCCCGCACTCCCTCAAGTCCCTCACGCGCCGCGTTCAGCCCACCGATTGCCGCAACGCTCATATTGGTGTTGAGTTTGCCATCCTCGACCATGTCGAGCACTTTCTTGAGATCGCGAATACGCGATCCGCTGGAACCGATGATTTTCACTCCCCGGCAAAGGTCGCGGAGCCCTATCTCGGCCGTGGTGCCGATGGCCAGGCCGGCGAACACATTGACCAGGCCGTTGTCCGCCGCGAACTTGGTTGCTGCGGACACCAATGAGGCTACCGGCGCAAGGACAACCACATCGTCATAGCCATCCGGCGCGAGGGAACGCAGGCGCGCGTCCATGGCGCCCTGATCTTCGAATTCGCTCGGCGACAAAGTGATCAGTTCGACCTGTTTTCCGCGGGCCAACTCGTCGAACCGTGCGGCAATGTGGTCCAGCCGCGCGCGGTCCAGGTCGGTGACGACGACGCGCTTCGGGCCGCCCGACACCTCAATGGCTCGCTGCACGTGCATCTGGCCCATCGGCCCGCCCGCACCGATAAACAAGGCGCCCCCCCCGGCGCGGAGCGTGTGCCGCGCATTCGCCTCCTCGACGGCCTCCATATCCTCCCCGCCGCCGTAGAATCGCAGGCCGTCGTAGTGAATTCGCCCTATGTCCAGCGTCACGCCGGCGTCCTCGCCAAAGCCTAAGAGAAACATGGCGCCGTTCTTACGCAGTCTCGGCGCCAGCGCATTCACCAATTCGGCCGTCGGGGAGGTGAGAATGATGTCGTCAAACCGATCATCCGCCAGAGTGTCGAGCGTCGGCGGGAGGATGAGGGCGTCGGGATTGGCTTCTTCCCATGCTGCCGGATCATCTGTCACGATAAGCAAGTCGCCGCAGCCCGGGCGTAGGCGGTCGTCAAGGCTGTAGGACATCTCGACGCAGGCCCACGGCTCCGCCAAAGCGGCTTGGCTGTATCCCGTGTCGGCCTTTACCGGCAACAGGTAGCAGCCTTCATCGCCGTCGAGGGCGCGCTCGTCGAGATAGCAGTACTGGGCGAGGCCCCCTGGAATAAGATAACCGAAGGCGTAGCCAAGGCCCTTGTAGTAGATATCGGCCTGGACGATATAGCGCTCACCGACGCCAAACCGGTCCTTCCATTTCGCACCTACCGCCGCGACCGTCACCGCAGCCTCATGGCCAAGCACGGTGGGATCGTGTGCCAAGTCGCGGCCGCGAAGACGCGGATGCTTGCCGCCAAGATTCACGATCTTGATATCCGACAGGCAAAGTCCCAATGCATCTACACGAAGCAGGATCTCATCCTCGGCGGGGGGGCGCAGTTCAAGTTCGACCGGTTTGCCGTCGCGCCCAATATTCTCGAATCCCGCTCCGAACACTTGCCACGCGCTGTAGGTTGAAGGCAGCGGCGCGTCAGCCCTCCCGTATTCCTCAAATCTCGTCACGCTTTTCTCCTTGGCTGTGCCCTCGGACAGGCCTCAGCCGGCTATGCTCTTGAGTCGATAGGCTTCATCAGGTCGCGTGAATATGCGGTCGACATCGCGCGGCTCCATGAAGCGCGGCCCGCCGAGCGCGTAGGTTCCCACGAGCACCTGCGACGCCTTCTCCGTCATATCCGTACAGGACTTCACCGCCTTGGGCGAATCGCCCAGGACGATCAAACCGTGGTTTTGCATCATGAGCACACGGGGCAGAACGCGCTCGGATTCGACGTAGTCCGCCACGCGTCGCCGCACTTCACGCGCAAGCGGCAGTCCCGGATCGACATAGGGGATGAAGATGGACTTGTGTCCCATCGACACGATCTGATCCGGGAAGATACGCCCTGACACCGCTTCCTCAGCCCGCTGTGAACACAAAAGCATATTGGTGTAAACGGGATGGGTGTGGCCGACAAACCGGCATTCGGGATACTGGAGCAAGATCGCGTGAAGCACCGTTTCGACTGAGGGGCGACGCGTCTCGTCCGGATCGACACGCGCCTCACTCAGTACGCGCGTGACGTCCTCATCCCCGGCGTCGGGATCGTCGAGGAGAGCACAGACATTCTTGATTGATACGGCGACAAAACCGTCGGACGCAATCGTGCTAAGAGACGTCCCCGAAGCCTTGACATAGAACCGCTCTTCATCAACACGGGCCGACGTGTTGCCTTCGCCAAGAATTGCGTAATTCTTCCCGGGACTCCCAAGGTAGCGGGACATTTCGACAAGCTGGGCCAGCAAATCACTCATCAGGATTCTCCCTTGAGGGGTGTGGTTTAGCGAGGCGATTATAGCAAGGGGTCAGGCAGCGGGCAATCCGTGCCTTGGCCATTCCGCCCGTCCCGATCAGAACGGGGGCGTGATTGCGCACCACGTCTAATACTCTGGAAAAAGCCCGTTAGCAGCGCGGCGCACTCGTCCCCCAACAATCCCGCGTGAACGACCGCGGTGTGGTTGAAGCGGCCATCTTCCAACAGGTTCATCAAGGTACCGCACGCGCCCGCCTTCGGATCGAACGCGCCGAAGTACACCTCAGGTATACGCGCAAGGATGATCGCTCCGGCGCACATGGGACAAGGCTCCAACGTAACATAGAGCTTGGTGTTCTCTAGACGCCAGGTGCCCAGGTGCGCCGCGGCCTGAGTGATGGCGAGAATCTCCGCGTGGGCGGTTGGATCCTGAAGCGTCTCACGCTGGTTGTGCGCCTTCCCGATGATCTGGCGCTCGTGTACAATGACGCAGCCCACCGGGACCTCCCCGGCTTCCAGGGCGGATTCCGCGGCCCGAATGGCTGCCTGCATGTATCGCGTGTTCTCGTCAAGCACGGCTGGCGATTCCGTAGTTCAAGCTATTGCGCCTCCCGAAGTATGCGCCGGATTATAGCCGCCCCCTTGCGTGGCCGACAAGGCCCACGGGCCATGTCCAGTCAGTCGAGGAGGTGGTGTTCCTCGATGAAATCACACAGAAGTTCCCCCGCTATCTTGTGAACGGCCGGACTCCAGTGGCCGTCCCAAGGCATGCGGCGCTCCTCCTCAGAAAGCTCTGCCAAAGCCGGTTCAAGATCGAGGTAGAAGAGGCTGTTGCCATTTGAAAGGCCGGCGAGTCGCTCGTGGATGGCGGTGTCCTCAGGTGAAGTGGCCATCACGATGAGGGCCGCGTTGGGACGGGCGCCGAGCAGCTTATCATGGAAGTCTCGGATCAGCGAGAGGGAGTGTTGCCAGTCCTCATCCGAGATCACGCTCGCACTCTGCACATTGAGAGTGGCCTCGGGAGACCGCTCCCGCCGGCTCTTGAGCGCTCGGCGATGCCTGAACAGCGCCACCTGCTTCAAGAGGAGGCGGTATGCGTGCGAATGCTTCCGCAAAAGGAGCTTGGGATAATACAAGCGACTGGACTCGTCGGATAGCGCCGGCAGGTCCCTGCCCCGATCATTTCCGGGATCATTGCCGCAGAAAAGCAATAAGACCACGTCCGGCTGGTAAACCTTTATGTGATCGAGCGCATAGCGTACCTCAACCGCCGTCCCCCAGCCGGGCACGCCCGTGTTGATGACGCGTACCGGAGGATCTTTCCCGGCGAATCCAGCGCGGAGATACGTGTCGAAGCGATCCGGCCGGTTCACGCCGTAGCCGAATACGAACGAATCGCCGAGGAGCAACACCGTGCGCCCGGCGAAGGGATGGGCGAAGTCATGCTCGTCATCACGAAAGCCCTGGGCATTGGTTTCCACATTCATCGTGAAGCCATGACCAAGGTATCGGTAGGCCTGCCTGGCATGCGGCTTCATGGCAAAGCCGTAGCGAGCGTCGGCCTTGAACCACTCGGCGATCTCCGGCTGGGGCGCAAATAGACGGACGCCCACCTCAACGAGGGCCAGCCCCAGCAGCGACGAGCCGCAGAGTAGCGCCGCCGCTACTGCAAAGGACCGGAGGCGTTGCTTCGCCGTTTTTCCAGCCACTCAGCCAAACTCCTTTCCCAGCGGCGCCGGACTCCCAGCCGCGATTCATAGGCGGAGGTCATGCACATCGTGTGGCGTCCGATGGTACCATTGGCCGCTTGAGAAGCGCCATTTCACCGCCCACTTCTCCGTTTCTCCGGATTCTCGATTCCGCGCGATGGCGCAGGGAGGAGGTGAATCCTGGTTGGTTAAACCAACAAGGCGAACGATAGCCGGGCCATCCCGCGTTCGCTATGCTCCCCCTAGGAAGTGGCCGGATTCAATACACGTGAGGGTGATGATGCCTGCCCGAAAACGGATCCACTTCGAAGGTTCAGCCAATCTTCCTGTTGCAGAATACGCCCGTGTCGCGCACAACCCATAGAGCCCGTGGCGGCCTTTTCCTCTGCCCGCTCCAGCCCCCGCTATGTTGTCCTGCCCGCAAGCGGGCCCCCGGCACTCCAGGAAAGAAGACCTTCGCACTCAATCCCCCAACTCATATGCACCCCTACAAACGCGTCCTACAGCCACCCAAGGAACCATGGACATGACTCGGGGCAGTGCACCCATTCCTTGACAGGTGCATGGCGGATGCCCACGCCTATCCCAGACGTGACACGGCCCACAGCCCGAGGCCGACCACCAGCGTGAGGAGAACGAATCCCCATATGTCGCCAATCAGTCCTGTCGACACGGAGCGAACAGAGTCGGCGCCATCCTCGTCAACTCGCTGGACTCTGCGGATGTGCTGGGCAAAGGCAATGGCGCCAATAACGAAGGCAACGGCCATGTTCACCGCGACGATGCCTCGATCCTGCCAAAGCACACCGGCCACACCGATCAACAGAACAACAATCGATGCTGTGTTCCACAGGTTGCTCTTCATGGCTACCCCTTTCCCGGTCTTCTCAACGCATGCCATCGGACGAGCTGCTTCAGCAGAAGACTTGCCTAGCATAGCATTTGTAAGCCCCAAATACAAGCCACTACAGACGGCAGGCGTAAAGCCAATTGGCCTCGCCAAGACTCGTGGTCACGCGAGCCTTACGCTGGAATAAGCCCGTGCCCTCCAAGTGGGACGTATGCAGTTGCACACTGATCTCTAAACCGCCTTCGACAGGCAGTATGGATTAAATGGTGGCATCAAGAGGATCCTCGAAGGGCACACTCTTCACCTCAAAGGGGGGATGGCTCATTATTCGGAAGGAACAAGCCACGGGACGGACTGGCGTGTGTGCTCTGCCCGGCTTTTTGTAGAATAGCCAACGAAATTCTTATTGAACGGAACAAACAAGAGAAAGAGGTTATGGCCGACACAGATCTCTCGCAGAAAGAGTCTCCAACAGCGACAAACACGGACGTGCCATGCGAACACATAGTGGAAATCTGCATTTACGCCGGCACCGCCAGCGGCATTATGGCGGCTGCCGCAGCGTCGCTGGAAGGATGCAAGGTACTTATTGTTGAGCCGAGTCGGTGGCTCGGAGGCATGACGGGCGGCGGGATAAGCCATATTGATTGGGGGCGGGAAGAGGCCGTTGGCGGTTCATCGCTGTCAATCCTGGAGCGCAAGTACGACAATGCGGAATACCGCCGCGTATTCGGCGATCTCGTGGCCAAACACAACATCGAAGTGCTCTATGAGCACCGCCTGAGCGCGGTTCACGGCGATGGCGAGTCGATACGTTCTATCTCGCTCGATTACGCCCCGCCCGATGCCGTCGGCTGTCCGGTTGCCGAGCCGGAAACCTGCAATGCTGTGACCATTCGAGCAAAGGTCTACATCGACTGCTCTTATGAAGGCGACCTCATGGCCGCGAGCGGTGTGTCCTACTCATTCGGGCGGGAATCGGCACAACACTATGGCGAGTCACTCGCCGGCGTGCGGCCGCATTTGTGGCTCTATGACATCGATTCTTACAACGTCCCCGGCGATCCGGCCAGCGGACTTCTCCCCCTCCTGCAGGATCGAAAGATCGGGCCACTCGGAAGCGCGGACGGACTGACGATGGGATACGCGTTCCGCTACAAATTTGATATGAGCGGCGACGGACTCCCTATCACACCTACGGATGACTATGACCCGGCGCAGTTCGAGCTTTACCGACGAGGATTTGCTGGGGGCCTTGACCTCCTTCGCGCGCGAAAGATGCGCACACTTGGTGAGATAAGCGAAGACAACGGCAGACTGTATCGCGTTGGCTTCGGCAATATGAATCGCTCGCTGCTGACGACAACAGTATATGGCAGTAATGCCGATTACCCGGACGGCGACTGCGCCGTGCGGGCGAACATATGGAAGTCTCAACAGGACTTCTTCCGCAATCTGACACATTTCATCCGCACGGATCCGTCGCCCCCGGCCGAGTTGAAGGCACTTGCAGCCAAGGTGACGTTCCAGCAAGGCATGTTCGATGATACCAACGGCTGGCCGCACCAGTTATACGTGCGCGAAGCGCGCCGCATGGTGTCTTCGTATGTGCTCACCCAAAGGGATCTCGAGGGAAAGACCGATCCCCCCCATTCTGTCGGCTTGGCCTCCTATGGTGTGGACGATTGGCCGTACGCAACGGTAGCCCTCGACGGCAAGGTTGCCCTGAGCGGCGGCGAGTTCTCCATTCTCTACTTAGATGCCCGCCATCGCGGCATTTACAAGATCCCCTACGAGTCCATCACACCATTTCGCGAAGAATGCGCAAACTTGCTGGTGCCCGTGTGCTGTTCAGCAAGCCACATCGCTATGACATCAATCAGAATGGAACCCGTCTGGATGATCCTCGGAGAATCGGCCGGCGTGGCCGCGGCAATGGCGGTTCTGAAAGATGTCCCTGTCCAGGCGCTACCGTATGACGAACTTCGGCCGCGGTTACTGGCCCTCGGCCAGAGGCTGGAGCGGCCAAAGTGAAGCACACCGTGTCTCCTGCCTCCAGCTCACGGGCAATTTAGTCCGAGAACTCATACGCGGAAGTACAGCAAGCCTTGGCTTCTACACTTTTCGGCATGCACGAGGAACACAACAGCTAGGGCCGCTCCTCATCCCGGATCCGTTCTGGAACCCGGCGGGCAACCGTATGCATCGGCCTAGGATCAATAGTCGAGGTATCATGCTGCATAGAATGCGGCATAGGTTGTATCTCATAGCAGCGGAAACGCTTGGACGCGCCCCCGCATGCAGAGTTCCGCGCATGAGACAGTTGACGTCGCCCGAAATGGTTGAAGGGGTGTCGGGTGTTGGATAGAATGGCCCGAGACGGCAAGGAGAGACATGAGTACTGAGCGCAATAAACGCACCGGATGGGGCTGCATTGTATTGAGCGCCCTGGCGTTAACCATGGTGGTGGCCCTTCTCGTGGCCGCGTGCGGCCTTGTGTTGGCGATACGCGGCTACGAACTCCCTTACGGGCCCGGCGTGGCCGTCCTGGATGTTGAAGGTGAACTTTATGATGAACGGCCGCTACTCGCCCAGCTGGAGACCCTCGTAGGCAATCCGAATACGAAGGCGCTGGTATTGCGCGTGGACAGTCCGGGCGGCGTCATCTCGGTTGTTGAGGAGGTTTACAACGCCATCAAGAAGGCCGGCGAAGAGAATGAGATGCCCATCGTAGCTTCGATGGGGCCGACAGCCGCTTCGGGCGGCTATTATGTGTGCCTTGCGGCGGATCACATCTTTGCCAATAAGAGTTCCCTCACCGGCAGTCTCGGCGTGCTTCTCGAGTACTCTTCCGCCGCGGAACTGCTTGCGCGCATCGGCGTCAAGTTCGAGCAAATCACCAGCGGCGAATTCAAAGGCGCCGGCTCCCTTGCGGCCCCCCTCACCGAGCGGCAACGCGCCCACTTCGAGGAACTCGTGGCCGACTATCACGACATTTTCGTTGAGGCCGTCGAGAACTCGCGCCAAATGCCCCGCCAGGAGGTACTGTCCATTGCCGATGGGCGCGTTTTCACCGGGCGGCAGGCCCTCAAGCTCAACCTGATCGACGAGATCGGCGGCCTGGATGAGGCCGTGCGCTATGCCGCCGAAAGGGCGGGAATTCAAGGGGAGCCCCGCATCATCCGAAAAGGCAGGGAGCCCATGTCCCTGTTGAGCATGCTGGAGCGGCTCGGCGTTCCCGCCGGGAAAGGGCGCTTGAGCCGCGGCGCACTTGTGCCGAAGTATCTACTGAGGTAAACCTATGCTTGATGTAAGAGAGAACGGCCTCAGCACGTACCTGGCCGAGATCTCGAGGATTCCTTTGCTCTCGACAAGCGAGGAAGTCCGCCTGGCCAAAGAGATTAGGGCGGGGAATGCCGAGGCGCGGCGCCGGCTGATCGTGTCCAACCTCCGCCTCGTCGTCAGCATCGCCAAGAAATACCTCTACTATGGCCTTCCCCTGCTCGACCTCATTGAGGAAGGCAACCTTGGCCTCATGAAGGCCGTCAAACGCTATGATCCGGACCGCGGCTGCAAGTTCTCTACCTACGCGACCTGGTGGATTCGACAAGCCGTTACCAGGGCGCTATCGAACCATGGACGCACCGTGAGAATACCCGTATATGTCACGGACAACGTCTCCCGCTACAAGAAAACCGCCGAGGACCTCTACATTCGCACCGGAAAACACCCGGGCCCGGAAGAAGTCGCCGAGGAAATGGGCATCAAAGAGGCCGAGGCGCGAAAGCTCCAGGCTTTTGTGGATGACATCTCCCCCCTGAGCAACATGGCAAGCACCTCCACCGAGGATGGACGCGGCATCCCGGAAAGCATTCAGCCCCGACAGATGAACGAAGCCATCGCGCGCATCGAAGTGGATCAGGAGATGGACGAGTTGATGGGACAGCTTACGGAGCGTGAGGCGAAGATCATCCGCTACCGATACGGCCTTCAGGACGGAAAGGCGCACACCCTTGAGGAAACGGGCCGCGAGTTCAGTCTGACCCGGGAACGGATCCGGCAGATTGAGAAAGATGTTATGAAACGCCTACGCGTGTACGTGTCCGAGCACCAGGAGGATTTCCGCGCCTGATCCTTGCCCGGGGCGCCCGTCCGGATCTTCAGGCTTTCCATTCCCCCGCCGTCGCGAAGTTGCTTATACCTGCCTCCATACAGTATGCATAGCGGCAACAATAATCCCTGGGCAAGGAGCTGTGTCTTGAAGAAGAATGTGCTGTTCATTCTTGCCGATCAATTCCGCGCGGACTGCATCGGGGCGGCGGGCAACCCGCTGATTCAAACACCTCATCTCGATGCCCTGGCCCGCGAGGGCGTTCTTTTCGAGAAGTGCTTCGTGCAGGCAACGCCCTGCGCCCCCAGCCGCATGGCCATATTCACGGGCCGGTACATGTGCTCAACGGGATGTGTGGATAACGGAACGCCTTTGGTGGACGCCGAAGATAACCTTGCCATGCACCTCAAGAACCAGGGTGTTCCGACAGCCTCCCTCGGATTCAACGACTACCCCGCCGACCCGCGCATCCTCCCCGAAGGCCACCGGCGCAAGACGGTCGTCGGCCAGGACAACTTCCTTCCCGGCCTTGACTTCGTCTACGAGCATTGCCTTTCATCGCCCACCTATTTCAATTACCTTCGGCAGAAAGGCTATCCGGAAAGTGTGTGCAACCGTCAAGCCATCTGCACGCCAGACGCGCCGGAGGACGCTCCCGCCGATCGCTTGCCATGCAGCCACCCCGCCCACTACAAGGCCGAGGACAGTGAAGGACAGTTCATCACGACCAAGGCCGTCGATTACATCGAGGAGAATCGCGGCACAGGTTGGTTCCTTAACCTCAACTACGTCAAGCCCCATCCTCCCTTCATCTGCCCCGCTCCCTACCACGCCATGTATGACCCCGCGGCCATGCCCGCGCCCACGCGCCGGCCCGAAGAACTTGCTGCGTCCCATCCGTATCTCGGCAGGTTCGCCGTCAATAGCTGGCCAAAGCTCGAGGATGAGGCTGAACTACGACAGATTCAGGCATGTTACTACGGCATGATCTCCGAGCTCGACGCCTGTCTGGGGCGTGTATTCC
This sequence comes from Candidatus Hydrogenedentota bacterium, assembly GCA_963674865.2. Taxonomy (GTDB): domain Bacteria; phylum Hydrogenedentota; class Hydrogenedentia; order Hydrogenedentales; family SLHB01. The sequence continues at coordinate 430,876 of CAXXYE010000004.1, read as the reverse complement.
AGGCATTGAAAGACACGGGCCAGTGGGACTCGACGCTCATTGTCTTCTCGGCCGATCACGGTGAGGCACTGGGCGATCACTACCTGAGAGACAAGGCGCACTTCTATGACGCGGCCATGCGCGTGCCGCTGGTGGTGCGCGATCCGTCGCACCGAGCGGATGCGACCCGTGGGCAGTGCTTTGACGGCCTCTGCGAATCGATTGACGCCGCCCCGACCATTTGTGAGTTCCTCGGTCTGCCGCCCCACGAGCGCTTCCAGGGGCGGAGTGTGCTCGATATGCTCCACGGACTGCCCGGAGCGAAGCCGCGCGAGCGCATCCACTACGAGTTTTATTACCACTACTCCCTGAAGCCCGAGGAGAAGGCGCGCGTCAATCCCGACGAGTGCATCTTATGGGTGGTGCGGGATAACGACTTCAAATATGTGCAATTCGGCGAGAAAGACATGCCCCCCCTCTTATTCGATTTGAAGGCCGACCCAAACGAGTTTCACAATTGCGCCGCCGACCCGGCCTACGCAGCCAAAGTGGCTGAGTACTGTCAACATCTCCTGCGCTGGCGGATGCGCCACGAGGATCGACGCATGGAACGCTGGGCGCGCGAGCGTCGGTGAGGTCTAGTAAACGCTTGAGAATGCATCCACCAAAGGACGGTATTCGTCAGCCGGGAGACCTTCCCGGCTCTTCTCCCCCACGCCTTACGCGACAAGATCTTCTCATCATTGTGGGATTAATCTTTGCGGTTGCTCTGGTTTTTGGCCAGACGCTGGACTTCGGCTTTGTCGACTTCGATGATCGCGCCTATATCGTCGACAACTACCATATTCACGGCGGGCTATCGCCCCAAAGCATCCTCTGGGCGTTGAAAACCGGCTACTGCGCGAATTGGCACCCGCTGACCTGGATGTCGTTGATGCTCGACATCGACCTTTTCGGGAAGACGCCCGGCGGCCACCATTTGACTAATGTCCTTCTCCACGCGGCAAGCGCCGTCCTTCTCTTCCTGTTCCTGCGAAACACAACGGGCTGTCGCTGGCGCAGCGCCTTCGTAGCAGCCCTCTTCGCACTCCATCCTCTGCGCGCTGAGTCTGTGGCGTGGGTGGCGGAGCGAAAGGACGTGCTCAGCGCCTTCTTCTGGATGCTCACGATGCTGGCGTACGGTGCGTACGCGCGGAAACGCACTGTCTTTGGCTACGCCCTCGTCACCGTGTCGCTGGCGCTGGGACTCATGGCGAAACCCATGCTCGTCACACTGCCTTGCGTGCTGCTGCTGCTGGACTACTGGCCTCTTAGGCGAGTTGGTGAGGCGCCCCTCCCCCGGACGCTGTCGCGAGTGATCGTCGAGAAGCTTCCTCTTTTCGCGCTGGCGGCCGGCGCAAGCGTGGCAACCTTTCTTGCGCAGCGCCAAGGCGGTGCGGTCGCCCCGGTGGCGAGCTATCCAATGGCGAGTCGTGTGGGCAACGCACTTGTCGCCTATGCCGCGTATCTTGGGAAAATGGCGTGGCCTTTGAATCTGGCGTGTTACTACCCCCATGCGCGTGAAGCACTGCTGTCTTGGCAGGCCGTAATGGCCGGTTTGCTGCTCGCCGCGGTGACGGGACTCGTCCTATGGCGTATGCGAAGAGCACCCTACCTCACGGTAGGCTGGTTCTGGTACCTCGGGACGCTTGTTCCCGTCATCGGCATCGTACAAGTCGGGGGACAAGCTATGGCCGACAGGTACACCTATATCCCCTCCGTCGGCATCCTTATTCTTGTTACCTGGGGGCTGGCGGACCTCGTCGCATCGCGGCGCCGCCTAAGAGGCATGGTGGCCACCGCGGCGTCGCTGTCGCTAGTAATGGCGGCAGGCATGACCTGGCGGCAGGTGGGATTTTGGCGCAACGCCGAGACGCTCTTCCGACATGCTCTTGCCGTGACCGGAGGAAGCGCCAAGGCCCACAACGGCCTGGGCTCTGCCCTGGTCGACCAGGAGAGGCTCCCCGAGGCCATCGAACAGTTCCGCGACGCCATACGCATTGAGCCGACCTATCCCAAGGCGCACGTCAACCTGGGAAGGGCACTGTACCTTCAGGGCCACCTGGCGGAAGCCCTCAAACACTATCGCGATGCTCTCGCCATTGATCCCAATAGTGTTGAGGCCTTGAACAACACGGCCAACATTTTGATGATCCAAGGAGACCTTGACAAAGCGGCGGAGGCGCTCGAAAAGGTATTGCGCCTTAACTCAAATCACGCCAACGCGCTGGTTAATCTGGGGATGGTGAGAGCAGGCCAAGGCAGGTTCGAAGAAGCGAAGGAGCAATTCCATGCCGCCTTGGCATTAGTTCCCAACCACCCCAACGGGCTCGCGGGCCTCGGGATGGTGTTCTTCCTCGACGGGGAGCATCGGCCGGCCATCGAGCATTTCGCACAGGCATTGGGATTTGGCCCCGACAAGGCCGACGAAATGTTCACCCCGGCAGTTCTCCAGCAATTCAAGAGCCAGTTGGAGGGAGATGCGATGGACGTAGACGCCAACATGAACCTGGGGATATATGCCGCCTACAAAGGCGAAAAGACGGCAGCGGCGGAACACTTCCGGCGCGCACTTCGCTATGCCCAGACGCCGCGTGAAGCGGAGAAAGCGCGTTGAGTATGGGCGGCATCCGTGGAATAATGGCCTGAGCAAATGGGACTCTTTCTGGGAAAGGGATGCATCATGACTTCACACCGTTACACCTGCACGTTTCTCATCGCGGTTTTCATTCTGGCGGGAGCCATCCTGCCCGCGGACGCCGCGGTGCGGTTGCCAAGCGTCTTTGGCGACCACATGGTTATTCAGCAGGGCAAACCCGTGCCTGTCTGGGGGTGGGCCGATCCCGGTGAGCCGGTGACGGTAAGTTTTCACGGCGTTCAGAAAGACACGCGGGCGGCGGCCGACGGCCGCTGGGAGGTCGAGCTTCCCCCCGTGGCGGCGGGCGGCCCCTTCGACATGATCATCAACGGCAAGCACAGCCCCATAACGCTCAGTGACGTCCTCGTGGGTGAAGTGTGGGTGTGTTCCGGCCAGTCCAACATGCAGTGGACAGTCGAGCGCTCCAACAACGCTGAACAAGAGATTGCCTCAGCATTCCATCCCAGAATCCGGCTCTTCAGTGTGGAGCGAACGGTGGCCGACACGCCACAGGATGACTGTAACGGCTCATGGGAAGTCTGTTGTCCGGGAACCATTCCGGGCTTTTCCGCGGTAGGCTATTTCTTCGGCCGAGAACTGCATGCGTCCCTGGACGTACCGGTGGGCCTCATCCAGACGGCCTGGGGCGGCACGCCCGCCGAGTCGTGGACGACCCTCCCCACCCTGGAGTGCTTCGCCCCAATCATCAACAAATGGACGAAGTTGCTCGCCGAGTATCCTCACGCGAAGGCCGTTCATGACGAGAAGATGAAGGCATGGGAGAAAGAGGCGGCCGCGGCCGAAAAGGAGGGCAAACCAAAGCCCCGCAGGCCGTGGGGGCCCATGGGATTCGACCACCCACACCGCCCTGCGTCGCTTTACAACGCCATGATTGCGCCGTTGGTGCCGTACGCCATCCAGGGGGCCATCTGGTATCAGGGCGAGTCGAACGCCGGTCGCGCCTACCAGTACCGTGAACTGTTTCCTGCCATGATAGAGGATTGGCGCGCAGCGTGGAACCAAGGCGACTTCCCCTTCTTATTCGTGCAACTTGCGAATTTCCTTGAGCGCAAGCCGGAGCCGGGCGAATCCGCGTGGGCCGAGCTTCGCGAGGCCCAACTCATGACGCTTGACCTTCGTAACACCGGTATGGCCGTCATCATCGACATCGGCGAGGCGAAAGACATTCACCCGCGCAACAAGCAAGATGTCGGCAAGCGCCTTGCCCTCATTGCCCTGAACAGAACCTACGGCCGACACGTTGCCTTCTCAGGGCCGCTGTACCACGCGATGCGCATCCGCGATGGAAAAATCATTCTGCTCTTCAAGCACGCGAACGGCGGCCTAGTGGCCAAAAACGGTGAGCGACTGAGGGGATTTGCTATAGCTGGACTGGACAGAGAATTTGTTTGGGCCGACGCCGTGATCCAGGGCGATAAGGTGGTGGTGTGGTCCGACAAGGTGCCCGAACCGGTGGCGGTAAGGTACGCGTGGGCCGATAACCCGGAGTGCAATCTCTATAACGGCGCCGGGCTCCCCGCCTCACCGTTCCGGACGGATACGTGGCCCGGCCTGACGGCATGCAAGCGGTAAGCGCTCCTCAAATACCCACGGAGTGAGGCCCAATGTTGTTTCACGTGGCCGTGCTCCTAGCCGCCGAGATAGGGCAACTGGCTAAGGCGGCATTGCTCTGTCTCCCACCCCCGGATCGAGGCTCTCTGGGCGGGGGAACCCGTCTCCCAACACACCCAGATCTTCCAAGTGGTTATCCCAGAAAAGGCTACGCGGATCTTCCGCCTGAAAACGCCAGAGGGATTGGCCCTTTCGCGGAACAACCGATACGATGGAGACACTATGGGATTTCATTAGTTGGTGGAACCTGTGCTAATATTAGGAAAGGTTAGGCAGACACGGGCCTTGCCCCCGGCGGCAGGACAACTCTCGCCGCAAACGCAATGGCATTATGAGGAAATGACGAATGAACGGTGACGAGGGATCTCCGCACCCGGCGCCCGAGCAACACTGGGACTCCATTGATGCGGACGCCGTGTGCGCTCGCTGTGGTACGGTCAATCCCGAAGGGACCTTGCTCTGCAAGACCTGCGGGAATAATCTCCGCGACCAGCGGGCGAGACGCGTCGCCGAAGGTACTACCCTAGAGGCCGAGAGCCAACCCAAGTCGGCCTGGTTGGCCCGGGCCGTTGCTGTGCTGGGCCTCCTTGTACTGCTCTGGGTGGCTCTCAACGTGAATAACATTCTCCAAATGCTCGTATCCGTCGAGGGGCGGGAGAATGTTAAGGCACGCTCCTACTGGCAGGGGAACAAGGCCGGGCTCTACGAAGACTTGTGGCGGGGACTCGCCGAAGAACCCGTGACGCCCGCGGAGATCGACGCGGCGCTGGCCCATCCCGTGAGCAGAAGCACCTTTGCCGGGCGCTATGTCCTGGTGGACAAGAACAACCCTTCTCCGAGCAACGTGCTCGGTACGGCGATTGTGAGTCGTCATGACGAGGAACTTCACTTCCTTGCTTTGCTCGGGGAGGATGCCGAGGTACGGGGGCTCGCTCGTGTTGACCGCAACAACTCGCTTACAGCCCGCAATTCAGCTGCTGTCCGCCTCGGACGCCGAACCTACTATCTAGCCATCGGCATTGCACTCAAGCAGCCCGACGGCGCCCTCGAGTGTCAAGCACAGTACGGAGATAGCGACGTTCGCTACGTGGCCCTTGCCTATGCGGTGGACTAATGCCACGTCGGCGGCTCCCGTTTAGCAGCTTCGGCTCCTCGCCCTACATGCGACATTATCCTCGTTCGCAGACAATCTCGGCCCCACAGCCCTTTCACAGCAACTGCTGCCCGAACAATCCTCCAGTTGCAGCGGCTAGCGTTTGTAGCCCCTCTCATGAGCATGGTAGCATCGCCCTTCCTCGTGGGCTGAGGCGCCGGGCCCTCGCCTTCACCAGGGCAATGCGCGCGAATCGCGCCATCTTACAACCATCTGTAGTACAAGAAGATACGTAAGGAATCACTTAATGGCAGATCGAAAACAGGGATTGTTTGGACGCTTGCGCGAACGTCTGGGCAAAACCCGCGACTCTTTGATGGGCGGCATCCGCCGCGTTGTGGCTGGCCGGGCTTTAGATGATTCACTCTTCGATGATCTCGAGGAGATCCTGATCCAGGGCGACGTCGGTGTCGAAACAACGCTCGCCATCATTGACGACCTGCGTCAAGCCGCCAAGGAAGACCGGCTCGAAAACGCCGACGCTCTCTATGACGTTTTGAGGAAGGATCTTCTCAACCTGCTGTCACCTGGCGACCACGCCATCGAATGGGCGATGCCCGAAGGCCCCCACGTCACCATGGTGGTGGGTGTCAACGGCTCCGGAAAAACCACTACGATAGGCAAGCTCGCCGCCCAGCTCGGCGCCGCGGACAAAACCGTTATTCTAGGCGCTGCGGACACCTTTCGGGCCGCGGCTACGGAGCAGCTCAGTATTTGGGGAGAACGCGTCGGCGCCGCCGTCATCAAACATCAGGACGGATCGGATCCGGCGGCCGTGGCCTTCGACGCAGCCGATGCGGCCGTATCGCGTGGCGCGGATTGCCTTATCGTAGATACGGCAGGGCGACTGCATACCAAAGTCAACCTGATGGAAGAACTCAAGAAAATCCAACGCGTCGTCGGCAAGCGGATTCCCGGGGCGCCGCATCAAGTCCTCCTCGTCCTCGACGCTACAACCGGACAAAATGGCCTCCAGCAAGCACGGCAATTCACCGAAGCGCTGAATGTCACGGGACTTGTCCTCGCGAAGCTTGATGGCACTGCCAAAGGCGGCATCGTCGTGGCCATCCAGAAGCAACTGGATATTCCCATCAAGTTCATTGGAATCGGTGAAGGAATTGAGGATCTTCAGCCCTTCGCCCCTGAGGCCTTCGTGGATGCCCTGCTAACCTGAGCAGATACTCTAGGAACCGGCGGCGAATCGGATGTCGCCGTACGAATCCGAGACAAGGAGAACAGCATATGCCTATCCGGTTCTACAATACGTTGACACGGCAGAAAGAGGTCTTCACTCCCCTGTCCCCCCCCCGAGTCGGCCTGTACACCTGCGGCCCGACCGTCTATAACTTCGCCCATATCGGCAACTTCCGCGCCTACATGTTTGAGGATCTCCTGCGAAGACACCTTGAGTTTCGCGGCTATGAAGTCACACAGGTCATGAACCTTACTGATGTTGAGGACAAGATCATCCGAACGGCCCGCAAGACAGGTGAGCCCTGGAAGTCCATCACGCAGCGCTATAGCCAGGCTTTCTTCGAGGACCTCGACACGCTTGGTATCGAGCGGGCGGAAGTGTATCCCGCGGCCACAGACCACGTCCCCGAGATGGTCGAGTTGGTTAAAGCCCTGCGTGCAAAAGGCCACACCTACGAAACTGGCGGCAGCATCTATTTCCGGCTCAGCACGTTTCCCGACTACGGCAAACTGAGTCATTTCAACATCGAAGAACTCGAGACGGGCGCCAGCGGACGTGTCGACGCCGACGAATACGAACGCGAGAATGCGCGCGACTTCGCCTTGTGGAAGGCCTACGACGAGGAAGACGGCGATGTCTTCTGGGAGACCGAGCTTGGAAAGGGGCGTCCGGGCTGGCATATCGAGTGTTCAGCCATGAGCATGAAGTACCTGGGCGCCTCATTCGACATCCATACGGGCGGCATCGATAATATGTTTCCCCATCACGAGAATGAGATCGCTCAATCGGAAGCCGCCTCCGGCAAGCCCTTCGTCAAGTACTGGCTCCATTGCGCCCACCTCTATTTCGACGGCAGAAAGATGGCCAAGTCCTTTGGCAACTTCTACACGCTGCGCGATTTAGTGGAGAAAGGACACGACCCCGTCGCCATCCGCTGGGTCTTGTTGGCCACTCACTACCGCCAACCCAACAATTTCACCTTTGACGCCCTGGAGGCCGCCGGACAGTCCCTGCGCCGCGTCCGGGATTTCAGGCTACGCCTCAAAGACGTCGTAACCGTCGACGGCTCGGACTTGGCCCAAGAGACGGCCGCCTGTGAGGCCGCTTTCGGCGACGCACTCGACGACGATCTAAACATCTCTTCCGCTTTGGCGGTGATTTTTGATTTCATACGAGATACCAACAAGCTCATCGATGCCAATGAACTGAGCGCGGCGGGGGCCAAACGTGCGCTGAGTCTCCTAGACAAACTTGATATGGTGGTCGGAGTTCTCGGCGATGCCGACGACGAGGAGGCCCCGCAGGAGATCCTGGACCGTGTTATGGAACGTCAGAAGGCACGGCGGGAGAAGGACTTCGCCAAGGCAGACGCCATTCGTGACGCCCTCGCCGAGGATGGTTGGGTTATCGAGGATACGCCGGACGGTCCGCGGGTCAAGCGTTCGTAAACTGCTGCCATGGCGGCGTTTTGCGCCATATTGGACGAGTGGTCGAGGGAACCGGGTCCGTGAGATGGTGTTTCACGGAATAGAGGCGAGGTAAGCCTTCAAGTGGTCGATGCCCCGGATTGGGAGCTTGTAGCGAAGGCGCAGTCAGGTGATATGGACGCGTTTGCGCAGTTGGTGTCACGCCACCAGAAGCCGGTGATCCACTTCTGCCAGCGTATGGTTGGCTCTGTACACGATGCCGAAGACATCGCCCAGGAGACGTTCGTTCGCCTACACCGCCATTTGCACCGCCTTAAGGAAAGGGCGCAGTTCTCGACAGTGGTTCTTGGAATTGCGCGGAACTTGGCCCTGAACTTCCTCCGCGACTCAAAGCGTCGCGGCCGAGGTCGCGGCGAACCCTTGGTGCGGGAGGATAACTCTGAGCGCGCTATTCCCGATCCAAGCCGACGCCCTGACCGCGAGGCACGGTTACGTGAGATTGAGGACTTGATCACAGTGGGACTGGGCCGCCTCTCGCCCGAACACCGCGAAGTGCTTGTTCTAAGGGAAGTCCAAGGGCTTGACTACAGCGCCATAGCCCGGATCGTGAAGGTCAGGCAGGGCACCGTGAAGAGCCGTCTGGCCCGCGCGAGAGAGCAGCTCCGACAACAGCTCGTCGAACTCGGCGGAGAGCTACTATGAAGACGAAACACGTCTTGGACGAATTGTCGTTGTACATCGACGGCCAGGCGCGGGATCCTGACAGAATCGCCCGACACCTGCAACAGTGCCCGGAGTGCGCCCAAAGGCACATGGACCTTCTCAGGCTTTCAGCCCACCTCAAGGGCCTGCAGGGGCCCGTCGGCAATCCCGCTTTCACCGAACGCGTCCTTGCCGCCGTGAGACGGAAGCCTGAACCGAACTGGGCCAGATGGCCCTTTCAGGCGGCGCCTTGGCTCGCCGCGGCAACCATCGTATTGGTTATTCTTGCCGTTGCCGTGGTATACGAAGACAACCACGCGCCCGGCTGGGCAAACGGCCTGCAAAACGAGGCTCCCGACCGCGCCCTTGATGAAGGTGCCCTGCTTGCCACGCTGGAAAAGCAGTTGGAGCCGGGGCAAGACATTGCCTACGTACTCCCCGAGCCTTCAATGGTTGTGGAAGAGCTGGACGAGGTCCCAGCCTTGGCCATGGTGGATGTTCTTGCTGAGACGCCGTGGTTCGCCCAATGGGCCGGGTCGTTCGAAGCACAGGAAGATCTCAACACCGTCATTCAATCGCTGACTGAAGCCGAGAGCGAAGCCTTCAGCCAGGTGTTGCAAGAGTACGCAAATGAGGAGCGTATCACATGAACCCGCGTATGTTGCTTGTCATGGGACTGGCCGCCGTCATGATTGCTGCACGCGGAGCCTATGCCGTTCCGCCGGAGGAATCCGTCTCACCCGCCGTCTCGGACGTCTCCGCTAAGGCAAATGACGAGGCGAAGACGAGCACATATGCCCTTGCCGCCGAATCCAAAGATGTCCCTTTCTATAAGCACTCGCATGACAGAGATGAGATCCGTGAGATGATGGACGCCGTCATGGCGACGCGTCTTTCCGAGGAACTCGACCTTTCCGACGCCGAGATGGTCGTCATGCTCAAGCGCCTGGGTGAATTCAAGGACATGAGCCGTGAGCTTCGGAAGGCCCGCTATCAAACGCTCAGAGAACTGCGAGAACTGGCGAGCGCCGCCGGGCCGGAAGCCGAGGTCGAAGCAAAGCTGAAGGAAGTCATCGCGAGAGATACCGAACTCGTCAATCTCCGCAGCGAGCTATTCGAGCAACTCGGTGATGACCTGAGCATTACCCAGCGCGCCAGGCTATACCTGTGCCTGGACAAGTTCGAATCAGACATGCGCCGTCTTGTTCAGCGAGCCCGCCAGCGAGCCGCCGGTTGGCGCTCGAAACCCTCCGGCGAAGGTGGCGGCGACGGGGAACAGCCCGAATCGTCCGAGGAAAGCCAGTCTGAAGAGTCAACGCACACTCCGGCACGGTAATCCGCTGCGGAGGCCCTATCGCGGACGCATGCCTGTCCGGAGCTGATACGCGCCATTCCTTAACGCTGCCAAGCCGGGCGCTGCCAAAGCCCTGCTTTGCAATGTCTTATGCATTTCCTCTTCGACCATTCAGCGTGGCCCTCGCCTTGCTTCCCCTATCCTTCGAGAACAATTCCGCTGACTTTCACTCGATACAGGGAAAAAAAGACTAAAGTTCTGGCTAAAGTTGTCGATAAACAAGACGGTAAAGGGGTAATGGGCCTTTACAAAAGTTGAACCGGCCGGACTTGCCCAAGTGGGCGCGCCAAGGCTTAAGTGTTTTATTAGTAAGCGTTTGAGAAGAAAGGCGGGTATGGTCTCCGACAAGACCATCGAGCCTTGAGGCGTCTTGAGGGTATCCGCTGACAATTGCTCCGTCCTCGCGCGAAATGGGCGCGCGTGGTGGCATATGTCGGCTAAAGGGCGGCTGGGGGCGTAGAGGAAGGCAACGGGGTCGGTGTCCGATCCGGCGGTCTTTCTCGAGTCGAGTTTCAGGAGTACCGCGACACCTGCTACTCGATGACAATCGAAAACAATGGGAGCAACAACGGCGCATGGACGCGCCGCACGACCACTCACGGAGGACAGGACTATGGGACTCAGAATCAATACCAACATACCCGCTTTGAACACCAGCCGTATTCTGAGCCGTTCAACCAAGTCGTTGAACCGGAGTTTGGAGCGGCTATCGAGCGGGTTGCGGATCAATCGGGCGGCAGACGACGCCGCAGGCTTGGCCATTGCGGAGGGCTTCCGTTCGGTGGTCCAGGGCGCGCAGGTGGCGCAGCGGAACTCGCAGGACGGCATCAGCCTCGTCCAGACCGCTGAAGGCGCCCTCAGCGAAACCACCAACATTCTCCAACGTGTGCGCGAACTGGCCGTCCAGGCCGCCAACGGTACACAGAGTTCGGAGAACCGTGCATCGTTGAACACCGAGGTCCAGCAATTGCTGGCCCAGATCGACGATATCGCGATGGATACGGAGTTCAATGGACTCCGCGTGTTGAGCGCCTCACAAACCATCACGCTTCAGGCCGGCGCCCAGCCCGGACAGACGCTCGCGATTTCGATGGTGGCCGCCAAGACGAACGACCTAAAGATCTCGACAGTCGCTGTCTCCACGGTAGCGGGCTCAGTGCTTTCTCTGAGTACCATCGATAGCGCGCTACGCAGTGTCAGCACGCTCCGCAGCACGCTCGGCGCCTATCAGAACCGTCTCGAGTTCACCATCAACACCCTCGCGATTCAGGAGGAGAACTCGTCGGCGTCGGAAAGCGCCATCCGCGATGCGAACATCGCCTCCGAAACCATCGACTTCACAAGGAATCAGATCCTTGTTTCGGCGGGCACCTCGGTGTTGGCCCAGGCCAACATCGTGCCGCAGACGGCGTTGCAGCTTCTCCAGTAAGTTAACGGCAGGTCCGGCTTGAGATGGTCCGCGTCCTCTCAGGCCGCTAGGCAAATGAAGTAAGGGCAGGGATGCCTGAGAACGCACTCACGGAGGGACATGACTATGGGACTCGTAATCAACACTAACGTTCCCGCGTTGAACACAAGCCGCATTCTGAATCGCTCTACCCAGGATTTGAATCAGTCTCTAGAGCGGCTCTCTAGCGGGTTGCGCATCAACCGGGCCGCGGACGACGCCGCGGGCCTCGCCATTGCGGAAGGATTCCACTCCGTCGTGCTGGGCACGCAGGTCGCTCAGCGGAACTCACAGGACGGCATCAGCCTCGTCCAGACGGCTGAAGGCGCCCTAAGTGAAACAACCAACATTCTCCAGCGGATGCGCGAGCTGGCCGTTCAGGCCGCCAACGGCACACAGAGCAGCCAGAACCGCGAGGCCCTCAACACCGAGGTGCAGCAGCTTCTGGCCCAGATTGACGACATTGCCTTTGACACCGAGTTTAACGGCCTGCGCGTGTTGAGCGCCTCGCAGACCCTTACGCTCCAGGCCGGCGCCCAGCCCGGACAGACACTGGCGATCTCGCTTACGGCAGCCTCCACGAACGACCTGAAGGTGAGCGCCGTAACGGTTTCAAGCGTCGGCTCCGCCGTGTCCGCGATGAGCACCATCGATACGGCCATCCGTAGCGTGAGCACACTGCGAAGCACCCTCGGCGCCTATCAGAACCGCCTTGAGTTCACCATCAATACGCTCGCGATTCAGGAAGAGAACTCGTCAGCGTCGGAAAGCGCCATCCGCGACGCCAACATCGCCTCCGAGACCATTGCCTATACCCGCAACCAGATTCTCGTATCAGCCGGTACTTCGGTCTTGGCCCAAGCCAACATCGTACCGCAGACCGCACTGCAATTGCTGGGATAAACGCCCCATTTATAGCTGATTGGCGCCCCGGCGCCGGGTTCTTCGGGGCCCGGCGCCCTGGGGCCATTTGAGAAGGGAGGTGAGCATCTGACGGCCTGACGCCTGAGCTGCCCCCAATGAGCCGGGCCAGGCCGACGACAACAGCATCTCAATCGTGGGGACTAGGGATACCCCCGCGACGCACTCATGGAGGGTAAGACAATGGGACTCAGGATCAACACGAATATACCCGCGTTGAACACGGCCCGCGTTCTCAGCCGATCCACCAAAGCGCTCAACCGCTCACTCGAGCGCTTGTCGAGCGGGCTTCGCATCAACCGCGCCGCCGATGACGCCGCGGGACTCGCCATCGCCGAAGGATTTCGCTCCGTCGTGTTGGGCACGCAGGTCGCGCAGCGCAACGCCCAGGACGGCATAAGCATGGTTCAAACCACGGAAGGCGCCCTGAGCGAAACCACCAACATCCTGCAGCGTATGCGGGAGTTGGCTGTTCAGGCCGCGAACGGCACCCAAAGCACGCAGAACCAGGCCGCGCTTAACACCGAAGTCCAACAACTTCTTGCACAGATCGACGATATCGCCTTCGATACGGAGTTCAACGGCATTCGGGTGCTCAGCGCCACGCAGACCCTCACCCTGCAGGCGGGCGCTCAACCCGGGCAGACGCTGTCCATCACATTGAATGCCGCCAAGACAAACGATCTCAAGGTCAGTGCCGTCAGGGTGTCCAGTGTCGGATCGGCGGTGTCCGCAATGAGCACCATCGATACGGCCATCCGCAGCGTGAGCACGCTGCGCAGTACCCTCGGCGCCTACCAGAACCGCCTTGAGTTCACTATCAATACGCTCGCGATTCAGGAGGAGAACTCGCAGGCGTCGGAAAGCGCCATCCGCGATGCCAACATCGCGACTGAGACCATTGATTTCACGAGAAATCAAATCCTGGTGACGGCCGGCACGGCCGTCTTGGCCCAAGCCAACATCGTGCCGCAAACGGCCCTTACACTGCTCGGCTAATAACAATGTTCTTTGAGTACGGATACTCTAAGAATGCCAAGGAGGACTAAGACGTGGGACTAGTAATCAACACCAACACGCCGGCTCTCAACGCGGCGCGTATCCTGAACCGCTCGACGAAAGCTCTGAACCAGTCCCTCGAAAGGTTATCCAGCGGCCTGCGCATCAACCGCGCCGCGGATGACGCCGCCGGACTGGCCATTGCCGAGGGATTTCACTCCGTCGTACTCGGCACTCAGGTGGCGCAGCGCAACGCCCAAGACGGCATCAGTCTCGTGCAGACGGCCGAGGGCGCCCTCAGCGAAACCACAAACATCCTGCAGCGCATGCGCGAACTAGCCGTTCAGGCGGCCAACGGAACCCAGAGTACACAGAATCGTGAATCGCTCAACACCGAGGTGCAGCAACTCCTGGCGCAGATAGACGATATCGCCTTCGACACGGAGTTCAACGGCCTCCGCGTCCTCAGTGCCTCTCAAACCCTGACGCTCCAGGCCGGTGCGCAACCGGGCCAGACCCTCTCCATGAGCCTGACCTCGGCCACGACCACGGATCTGAAGATCAGTACCGTGGCCGTGTCCACCGTGGCCGGTTCCGTGCTTTCGCTCAGCACCATCGACAGCGCCATCAAGAGCGTCAGCACATTGCGGAGTACCCTCGGCGCCTATCAGAACCGCCTTGAATTCACCATCAACACCTTGGCGATTCAGGAGGAGAACTCGCAAGCGTCCGAAAGCGCCATCCGCGACGCAAATATTGCTACCGAAACCATCACCTTCACGCGCAACCAGATTCTCGTGTCGGCGGGCACATCCGTGTTGGCCCAGGCCAACATCGTGCCGCAAACCGCGCTGCAGTTACTAGGTTAGGCGCTGAGTAAACGTCAAGGAGAGTCCCTATGGGTGTGCGGAGTGTAAGCGGACAAGAGATGGCGGCCCTGCTGCCTTCGTCTCTTTCCAGGAGGCCTTCTCCGCAGCCGCGCAACGCTGAACCGGCGAAGGAGGCCGTCACGACGGAGCGGGCCAGTCCCAGCCCCGCCGTCAAAGAGACAGAAGGCAACGCGCAGCCTGTTGTCGAGAACCCCGCGATGAGACGTGCGGGCACCCGCCTGCACGTGGACGCGGAAAGCAAGCGAATCGTCGCGCAGATTATCGACAAGAATAACCAAGTCATTAAACAGATCCCCCCGGAGGAACTGCTTGAGATCTCCGCGAAGATGCGGGAATTGCAGAGCCTGCTATTTGACGAGAGTGTTTAGGCAAGCGCCCGGCTGCTATGGCTCCGGGCTGCTTGCGCTACTGCGCCTGCGCCCCGCCGCGCGTCGCCCAGAGGATCAATCCGACACCGGCGGACGCCAGCGCAAGCCAGAACAACACGATTAGCCCCCCCGCGATCCACGCCGCGGCGCCCCTGCGGATAGTCTCTTCCCGGGCTCGTTCCCTGCAATCCGCCAGCACCTCAGGGGGAATCAATCTCACCGCCAGTATCACCCCCAGCGGGACAATCACGAGGTCATCCAGGTAGCCCAAAACCGGGATGCCGTCAGGTATCAAGTCCACCGGACTCAGCGCGTAACCCACCACAGACAGCGCCACCACCTTCGCATACCAGGGCGTGCGGGAATCCTTGCAGGCCAGATACAGCGCCCGGACCTCCAGGCGAAACCGCCTTGTCAGCGCCCTCACGCCCCTGAGTGGCTTCAGCGCTTCATCCGCCGGTTTCCAGCCCCGTGACGCCAACGCTACATCCTCACCGGATACGTCTTCACCCAGTCGCCCACGGCCTTGATGGTTTCCGGAGCACAGAGCGGCGGCATCACGCCCGCCGACGTCACCACCAGCCCCCGATGATGCGGCAAAGCGTCGAGCGATGCCTCGATCTCCGCGATGATCGCCTCCGCGGACTTCGTCCACAGCACCGCGTTCGTCCCGCCGATGAGGCAAGTCTCCGGACAAGCCCGCCGCCCGTCCATGAACGAGGTATTGCCCACCGGCGGCGATGTGAACGCCTCAAAACCCGCCACGGCTAGCGTCGCCAAGTCCGGCAGCAGCGCCTTGAGATGCCCGCACATGTGCAGAATCAGCAGCCGCCCCGCGTCTCGCGCCGCCTCGGCATACGCGCGAATGTGGCCGTAGCATAAGTCGCGGTACTGGCGCGGCGAGATGAGCGTCGTCGACGTGTTCTCCACCATATACAGCAAGTCCGCCGGATGATGTTCACAAGCGATCTCGGCTCGCCGCAGCGTGACGCGGTGCATCGCGTCAAACAGCCCCGCCACTAAGGCCGGATGCTCGATCAGCAGGTAATGCGCGTTCTCGATCCCCGCCAAGAACTCCACCCAGTGCATCAGGGCCGACGTGCCGATGCCCATCGCCGTCACGCCCCCCTCCCCCACGCTCGCCGCCCGGGCGCGCGCCTTCGCGAGGCCATCCATATCCAGTTCAGGCGTGATGTCCTCATACCATTCCGTCATCAACGCCACGTCATCCACCGACGCTACCGGATGGGCCACCGGATGCCACGAACGCGACGGCCCATCAAATACCTCCACCAGTTCCAGCCGGCCCGCCGGTGCCGTGAAGAACGTCCGCCGCGTACCGTCCTCCTCGACAACGTCCAGCGAGGTACGCTTCCGGCGTTCCACCACGCAATCGGACAGTCCCACATGCTTATCGCTGCCCATCCAATTATGCAGCGCATCCGTATCCATATCGCTGAATGGCGCCCGCTGCATCCTCGCATACGACCCATCCAGCTTCGGCCAAAACGGCAACCGATCCACCGGCGCCATCCGCACCGCCGCCAACCAACGCTCCCGCGAAGTCAAAACAACACCCTCCACCCAAATCCGCACGTAAGCCGGGCAGGTTTCGCACCAATCGCGGCAATATGCAGGCTGAGAGCCCGCACCGCAATACGGCCCTTCTCGAAACTCTGGCAAGCGGCTCCCGACAAATGGCGAGCGCGCCGGAGATTGTGGCGCGCGCATCCTGCCTGCCTCCGGCGCGCGTGCTTCCCATGCACGACCACGCTTACGTGCGGATTCTGGCTCCACGATCCTCACATCCCAGACGCGCCACTCCCCCGATGATACGGACATCCCCCTCCCCCATTCCACACCGCTTGCAGGCCACCTTGCACCCCACAACCGACCTATCTGCTTCCGGACATCCCCGCGCCCGCACTTCTGGCCGCTCACTTCAGGAATTCGGCAGCGCATTCGACAGCCCGGGAGGGTCGAGCTCCCGCTCGACCGCGGACGCGCAGATACACATCTGTCTCTCGTCTCTCGCTGCGCCCAGTATTTCAACCAGGCAACCGTTTCTCATATCCCCACGCCCGCTACGCGTTTGGAGTTCCAGCTTTAGCTGGATACCCTTTACACACCCCACATCCGAGCCGACAGACATCGGCGAAGACGAGGACCGTACCAAGCGAGCCCAACGCTTAGCGCCTCGCGGCCAACCCGCCGGAGATGTATCGACAGGATTGACAAGATTCACACGATTCAATCGCCGTCAGAAGAAACGCATCCAGGCGGCTCACGCCCCACATCCTCCCACCTCACACGCCCTTCGTGCCTTTCTGCCTTAGTGGTTCAAACGGCCGGCCGACACACTTTCCCCACGCCCGCTACGCGTTCGGAGTTCCAGCTTTCGCTAGCTTGGCATGTCAAGCATCCTATGCCCATACTCCCACGATTCCTGTCCTCTCCGTGACGGTGCAGCGCTCTCAGGCCACGTCCTTTGTTGTGCTATACTTCCGTCTGCCGATGGTAGGGCACTCCTGCCAAGTCAGCGCTACCGCCTCAAATGAGAATCACAAGACGGTCCTAACCCTGAGGTTGGAGAGACGCCCGCGATGAACGAATGGGAATTCACGGCGGAAGTCGCAAGTTGGATAAACATCCTCTTGTCCAAAGACCATTCACTTCCCTTCTCATCCGCCAAGTGCGAACAGCGCTCCCGAGGCTCCCAAAAGCGGCGTGATCTCACCCTATTGGACAAGAGCAATCGAGTCTGCCTAACCGGCGAGATCAAACTTCCCTATCGCAAGGACGGCGGCAGCCCCTTTGTTCAGTCGGTAATTGACGATGCCCGCAAGAAGGCGGCCCGCGCGAAGTCAGAGTTCTTCTTCACCTGGAACGTCAACGAATGTGCTCTTTGGGAGACGACCCCCGCGAAGGACTCGCTCCGCGAGCGTGACTACCGCTCCTGGCGAGTAACAAGCGTCCATGCGGAATCCCACATGGACATGCCAATGACCATCACGGCGATAAAGGATTGGCTGCCCCTCTTTCTAAACGACTTTGCCGCCATTCTGCGCGGGACGGCCCCTCTCGGAAAGAAGTCTCCCGACGAGAAGTTCATTGAGGCCCTCGAGTCCGCGCTCCAAATGCCCATCGCGCTGACGAATTGGGAATTGTCCGAGCGTTACAAGAAGGCCCGCTTCAAGAGCGAACTCGACAAGTGGATGCGGGACGACCAAGGCTGGGTAATTCTCTCCGACAAGGAGGGAGAGCGCGATAACCTTGAACGGGCCGCCAAGTTTGCCTGCTACGCCCTCGTGAACAAGCTGGTATTCCATGAGGCCCTTCTCAAGCGCTACGGCACGAGAATGGACGGGCTCTCAGTTCCCGAACACATCGACACAGGTGATGCGCTCCGCACGCACCTCGAAGGCTCTTTTGCCCGAGCCAAGAATACCACCGGGGACTATGAGACAGTCTTCGGCGAGGAGCACCACGGCATCGGGAACCGCATTCCATTCTACGCCGACGGCGCGGCACCTCACTGGCGCGTGCTCATTAGTCAGATTCACGAATTCGACTTTTCGAAGCTGGACTACGAGGTTATCGGCAACATCTTCGAGCGCCTCATCGGGCCGGAGGAACGGCACAAGTACGGGCAGTTCTACACCCGTGTTGAGATTGTCGACCTGATCAACAGCTTCTGCATCCGTCGAGGCGACGAGAAAGTGATGGATCCTGCCTGCGGCGGCGGCACATTCCTCGTGCGCGCGTATGCCCGAAAACGCGAATTGGCCCCCGCCCGCAAGCATGGCCAGCTCCTGTCGGATCTCTACGGCGTGGACTACTCCAGCTTTGCTGCCCACCTTACCACCATCAACCTTGCCACACGCGACCTGGTCGAGGCCGAGAACTATCCTCAGGTCGTCCGAAAAGACTTCTTCGATGTCGTTTCGGACCGCCCATTCGTTGCCCTTCCGAAGCGAAACACTTCCAACGGACTCGGCAATCTTCAGCACCGCGAGGTCACCATAGCTCCTCTGGACGCTGTGGTGGGCAATCCTCCCTATATTCGGCAGGAGGGAATCCCGAAGGCCAAGAGGAGAGGAAAGGGAGGCCCCGAGCCCGGCACAAAGGAGTACTACCAGAAGTTGGTGGCCGATGAGCAAGGCGCCATCCTTCCCGGACGCAGCGACATCCACTGCTACTTCTGGCCCCACGCCGCCTCCTTTCTCAAGCCGGACGCCTACCTTTGTCTCCTCACGTCGAGTCAATGGCTTGACGTTGAATACGGCTTCCGCCTTCAGGAGTACATCCTGCGCAACTTCGATATACTCGCCGTCCTGGAAAGCATTGACGAACCGTGGTTTGTCGGCGCCCGAGTAGCTACAACAGTAACCATCCTCCGCCGGCAACTCGATGAGAAGAAACGGATGGACAACACCGTCCGGTTCGTCCAATTGCGCCGGCCGGTTGCCCAGATCATAGCCCATGACGGCACAACGGCTGGTGCGATCCTTGCCGCCGATGCCTTCCGCGACGAAATCCTCTCTCTCAAGGAGAACACGTCGAACGAGCGCTACCGCGCCCGCCTCGTGCGCCAGGGCGCCCTGTGGGACGATGGCGTCAAACTTGGCGTCATTATGGGCAAGTCGAAGGACCCGGGCGATGAAGACTCCCACTCACAGACAGGCGAGTACTACGGCGGCAAGTGGGGCGTCCACCTCAGAGCCCCCGACCTCTGGTTCCAACTCCTCGATGACTATGGGAAGCGCTTTGCGCCTCTCGGTGAACTCGCCGATGTCCGTTTTGGCGTGAAAAGCGGCAAGGACTGCTTCTTCTATCCCATCGATGGCAGCGCTGATTGCCTGGCCAATCACACCGACCCCGAAACCTTTCTCATTACGTACGGCGTGCCCCGCTGTGACGTGGCATCCGGACAGCTCAAGCTTGTCAAGTGTGGCGAAGGAAGAGGCGAGATCAGGCCCATCGAGGCACAATACCTCGAACCGGAGGTCCACAGCCTCATGGAGGTGGACAGATTCTCGGTTGAACCAGAAGACTGTTCAAGACTAATCCTTCTGGCCGGCGAGCCGAGGGAGAAGCTAGAAGGAACTCACGTTCTCGACTACATCAAGTGGGGGGAATCAAGGAACTTCCACACCGGTGCGACGTGCGCCAGTCGCGTCACGCAGGAACGAGAGTGGTACGATCTTACTGGACACCAGCGTGGCGCCCTTTTCTGGCCCAAGTCTCAGCAATACAAGCATGCGGTTCCTACGAACGACGCCAATCTTCAGTGCAACTGCAACCTCTACGATGTTAATCTGTCGGCAGAAACGCCTTCCCGTGTTATGGCTGGGATCCTGAACTCATCCGTGACAATCCTCTCGAAATTCCAGTTCGGGCGTCCTGTTGGTGTCGAGGGCAACTTCAAGACCGAAGTTGTTGATGTCAACGCCATGCTTGTTCCTGATCCCCGGCTCGGGACCTCCAGACAGTCGGAGGAAATCGCACGGACATTCTCTCGATTGATGAGGCGTCGTCCAGTCCAGTTCCTTTCCGAGCGGCGGATGCGCGAGATGGCTTACCGGCAGGCCGGTAAGGAGGAGCAGCTCAAGGACCTCAGCGACGAGTGCGAATTGGATATGGATGACCGACGCGCGCTCGACGATGCTGTCTTGCAGATGCTCGGCGTCCGCTCCAAGAGGCAACGACGGGAACTGATAGATCGGCTTTACGCCTACCTGCGCGACTTCTTCGAATGGACCCGTCAAAAGGAAGAGAAAGCCATCGCCAACAAGAAGAAAGCGAAGCGCAAAGGGGCCGCCAGGCCCGAGGAACTCGCCTCGCAAGTCTTCCAGGAGATGCTTGAGAAGGAGCCAGGACTTTTTCGTCACTACGACCCGGATTTCATCGACGCCGCAAAACCATACGACACCTATGAGCTTCCCCAAGAGGGCGCTCCAGAGCCTCTACACGATCTCCACATCCCTCACGGTGTGCGATTCTCGAACGGCAAGAAGCGGAGCGTTGCCATCCTCGAAGTCAGGAGTGACGCCCAAGTCAACCTGGTTGTCCTGGTTGCCAGTACGTGCAGACGCGGTTTTGTCCGAATCCCTTACGACGACGACGAATGCGCCCGAGTCCACACGGAGTACGAGAGATTTGCCCTCCACCGCGAGCGCCAAGTCCGAGCCTTCATCGAGAGCCGCACGGCCGACGAGGAAATGCAGGAGAAGATCTACGCCGTTCTCATGCCCATGCTCCTGCGCGGGGCCGATTAGTCGGACGCACTCCCACGGTTTGACTTCGCAAGCTGATATCCCCCGTATTCAGCGTTGCTCGCCAAAGCGCCAAAACAAGCACTAGTAGTATAGTACTCATTATTGTACATCTCTGTTTACTAAATCCCCCTTGTTTCGCGGACCTTTTCTCACCAGGTGTCTCCGCCCAGTGCCAAGGCGCTTCCGTCGTCCTGCGACCCTATCCTCATGCACACCAACCTTTTCCGCCGGGAAGGATGCAACGAGGTGGACTATAGAGTAGAGGGCAGAGTAGGTTTAAGGGGGTGGCCAGAGAGCCATCGAATAGCGGAGGAACAGGGGACATGTTCCAAGCGCCGTCTCCGGCGCGACTACGTGTCCCCTCTTCCGGAAGGTTCTCTCGTGCTCAGGGACGTGAAAAACCGCAAGATACAGTCCAACGGGAGGGTCGAGTCTTACACATCGGGATCGGCTGGGCAGCAAACACCGCCAAGAATCCCAAGGATTGGCAAGTTCCGCAAGATTGAGCGCGGAAATCATGCAAATCATGTGAATCCTGTCAGAAAATGCCCGGGCCGGCCCTTTGCATCGGCTACAGTCGATGGCGCAGTATGCCGATAACGGGAAGAGGGCTGGCCTGTCCGCGGTGGTTGGCCCCTAGGCCGCCCCGTCAAAGGAGTTACGCGTGAAGGTCTTGTTCAGCAACCCGCCTTGGTGGGTGCGGCGCGAGAATGGCTACTGGGTGGCCGGGGTGCGTGCTGGCTCGCGTTGGCCGGCCACCGGCGGCGTCCGGTCGAATCCGGATCACTTCCGGTTCGGCGATTACCTCCCCTACCCGTTCTTCATGGGCTATGCCGCCTCGTACGCCAAGGACAAGACGGACGCCGACGTGCGCTTCCGCGATAGCATCGCCCTACGCGAATCCTACGAAAAGTATTACCGGCTCCTCACCCACGAGCGGTTCGACTATGTCTTCATCGAGACATCGAGTCCGAGTTGGGAGCATGATTGCGGCGTGGTCGACGAGATCCACCGCCGCTGCCCCGAAACGCGCATCGTCCTCACGGGCCCGCCCGTCACCAGCCGCGCGGAGGAATTTCTCTCGCAGCATCCCATCCACGCCTGTATCAAAGGCGAGTACGAGAAGGGCAGCGTTCGCGTTATCAACGGCGAGTCCGGCGTCATCGACTTCGATTTCCTGAACCTCCACGAGATGAACGCCGCCCCCTTCCCCCACTACGACCCGCTCCACGCGAAGCGCTATTGGGACGGCAGCCCCCCGGGCCACATCCGCCCCCACGCCCAGGTGTGGAGCAGCCGCGGCTGCCCGTACCGCTGCATTTTCTGCGTCTGGCCGGCCACCATGACGGGGAATGACCCGGATGGCGCGGGCCGCCGCCTCGTCCGGAAGTACACTCCCGACTACTTGGAAGCCTTCCTGACGGAACTCATCGAGCGCTACCACTTCAAAACCATCTATTTCGACGACGATACATTCAATCTCGGCGACAAGCACGTCCTGGGCGTGTGCGAGGTGATGCAGCGGATCGGCGTCCGCTGGTCGGCCATGTGCCGCCCTGATACCATTTCGATGACCACCTGGGCGGCCATGAAGGAGAGCGGCTGCTTCGGCGTGAAGATCGGCATCGAGAGCGGAAATCAGTGGGTCCTCGACAACATCATCCGCAAGGACCTCGACCTGGATCATGCCTGCGCCGTCGTTTACGAACTGAAACGGCTCGGGATGACCGTCCACGGGACCTTCACCCTCGGCCTCCCCGGTGAAACGGAAGCGCAGATCAACGACACCAAGCGCCTGATAAACTCCCTCCCCCTTGACACGGCCCAAGCATCCGGCACCGCCACCATCGAGGGCACACCCCTCCACACCCTCAAGGCGAAGGGACAGCTCGATAAGTACGCCGGCGCCGTGCAGGGGGATGATGCCGCCGAAGCCGACGGCAATGTCCGCCTGGAACGACTCATGCGCTCGGGCCGCGTTTGAGCGGCTATCCGGCGGCTTCGGCCACCTTCTCATACCACACGTCATCAAACGCGCCCAGAATCTGCTTCAACGTGGCCAGAAAATCGCCGAAACCGGGGAAATCCGCCTTGTTTTCGGAGGGATTGGCCGCGTTTGACGGCACGAAATGGCTCAGGTCGCGCCGGACGGCCTCGTATAGCCTCGGGCCGAAGCGGGCGTTCAGTCCGGGAATGACTTGGAGCGTCGTGTCCTTGACGGCAGACGCCTCCTCGGGGGTGACGACGCTCTCCTTCACCGCAAAGTCCAGATCCATGCACGCGGCGTGGAAGGGATACAGGAAATCGATGTAGAGCAAGTCCGCGTGGCCTTCGCGCTCGTCGGCCTCGATGAGTGTCAGCGCGTTCTCGACCTCGACGCAAAGGTTGTGGAACACCTGCTCCTTCGACCTGAATCCGCCCGCCTCATAGCGCCCCCAAAACGTCCAGTTCCAGCAAGTACGCAAAGCGCTCTGGACAGTATCGGTGCGCATGTGGTGAGCGATGGCGTAGGGCGTGTTGACGAGGGTGTAGCCGCGGTCGGTGAGCCTGGCGCAGAGGTCGACGTCCTCGTTATTCGTGCGATATTTCTCGTTGTAACCGCCTACTTCCAGGACGGCATCGCGCCGGAAAATCGTCTTCGAGCCGGTGATGGCGCCTGCGGGGGCGATGCGGAATCCGCCGGGATCTTGCGTCAGGTTGACGGCGCGCCAGTGGTCGGGCGCGTTGTCCTGGTAGTGCTCGATGAGCCGACCGCCGACGCCGACGACATCAGGCGACGCATTCTCGAACTCCATCATCATGTACTTCGTCAGGCCGGGCTCCGGCGTCGCATCGGTATCCAAGGCGCCGAGAAACGGCGTGGCGGCGTGTTGAAAGGCAGTGTTCCGCGCGGCCGCAAGTCCCTTGTTCTGCCTATGCCGGATGATTCGCACCGGAAAGGTTTGGGCGAACTCGATGGAGCCGTCTTCGCTGCCATCGTCAATGACGAGGATCTCGTGCAGGGGATAGCACTGATGCACCAATCCTTCGAGGGTCGCGCGGATGAAGCGCTCGACATTGTGCACCGGGAGGTAGAAGGAAACCTGCTCGTAACGGGGGCGCACATCGAGATAAGGCTCGGGGAAGCCACTCGCATCACGCGAGGCGCTTGTCAAGAACGCCTCCATATCCCGCTGCTGCGGATTGCGCTTCACCGCACGCTCTGCCAGTTCGGCGGCCAGTGCGAAGTCGCCCTTATGGGCGAGGTACTCAACGATGAGATTGAGGACGACGGTGTTCTTGGGATCCGCCGCAATGGCCCACACGGCGACGCGCACCGCCTCCGCCACGCGGTCCTGGCCGAGGAGGAACTTGCCCACCGTGTAATAGAGCCAGGGGTCGCTCTGGCCTTCCAGTTGTGTCGCTACGCGTTCGTAGCGGCCCGCCTCTTCACCGAGGAGGGCGACATCCAGAGTGAGAAGGCCCAACGCATCGCCGGGCTGGGCGCGCGATTCCAGGTCGCGGAGTGCGCTGAGTTCGCCCAAGACTGCGTAGAAGTGGGCCAAGTCAGAGCACGAGCCGGCAGCGGCGCTCCGCGCCTTCAGGTTTTCTTCTTGAATCTGCGTCAGATCCGATTTGTGCAGTTCGGCCACGCTGTTCCTCGCTCCCGTGCCATCGCGCTGAAAGCGGTTCTACCTTGGGGCGAGGGTCCGCGTCAAGATGACGTAGTTCCGCCCCCAATCGGATCAGGCAGGCTCCCGAGGAAAGGTACGCTATAGGCGGCCGAAGGCATCACCCAATACGTTGGATCATCGGGCAATTCCTTCCGGACAAGTTCGAGAGCGGTGTGAAGCGAGTCGGCCTTCTCCGCCCGGAGCATGGCGACATCGCGCTCTGCCATCTCGGTTACCACAAGGGTAATAGGGCCTTTCCCGATGGTGGAGAGAGCGGTTTGGCCATTGATCTCGGACTGCTCACGCAACGCGGCGATAATCTCCGCCCGGCCCGGTAGCCGTAGCCATTGGCCGAATTGCTCCCCTCCCAGCCCCTCCTCGCAAGGCGCCAGGAGAATAATCCTCCCGGAAGGCTTCACCGCCTGGTAGGCATTGAAAAGCGCTTTGTGCGTCTGCACGAAATTGCGCGTGTGGGCGGAAGCGGCAATGACGAGATCCGCCGGCTCCGCGATGGGCACGGCGAAGAGTCCACATGCGAAGGCGGCCGCCGCCCGGTGGGCCGCATCCATCTCACCGGCGAAGACGCCGGCGATTTGCCCCTCGCGGTTGAGCACCGTGTTGACGATGAAATCCGGATTGACGAGGCGGGCCGCATCCAGCATGTCCTCGGCGACGGGATTGCCGTCGAGGACACCGATGCGGACGGCCGGATTCGTCCTGCCTCGATGCGGATCCAGGTTCATGGCATGGTTGTGCGCGATAGTCTCAACGCCGGCAATCCCCGGCACAATAGCTTTTCGACCGCCCCCGAATCCGGCGAAGTAATGGAGTACGACAGCGCCGGTCGCGATGATTCTGTCGCATTCATAGACACGCCGGTTGATGAACACGGGCGTGCCTCGCGGCGTCGTTGCCACGAAGGTGAGATTATCCTCATCGTGCGGATCGTGGACGAGCGTTCGCCCGTGAAAACGCTCGGCGATAGCCGGGCCAAGAATGGCCCGCTGCTCCTCAGGTGTAGGTGCGCGATGCGTGCCGGTGGCAAAGACGAGTACGATATCCTCGTCAGGAATACCTCCCTCGTTGAGTGCATCCACAAGAATGGGCAGAATCTGATCCGCCCGAGTCTGACGGAAGCTGTCGGACACCAGCAGGGCGCATGTGTCGCCGGCGGAGACCATATCGACAAGCCTCTTCTCAAGTCCAATGGGATGATTGAGAGCCGCGGCCACCGCGTCATCGACGCTAGGCGCCGCCGGGCGGTCAGCGATATCGACAACGCCGAGGAAGCGGCCCCAGTCGATATCGGCCTCTAGAAAGGTCTCACCGTAAGGTAAACTAAGTTTCATGCGCTCGCCTCATACGTTCGCCCGTTTCGTCAAAAGGGGGCTCCGTTGCGGCGATACGTTTCCGTTCGCATTCTCCGGTGCATTGCCTTGCCGATCCGCCCCCTGACAAGAGCCCATCACCGCCGTTTGCGTCTAAACGCCACTTCTTGTTCGTGATAGATTGCCCGCCATGCTTTTGACGGGTCCCAACTGGTGATATTGTCCGCTTGTTGGGCCGCGTCGTCAAGGCCGGCGACGCCGTCGGCGCCCAGAGAGTAGAGCTGGAAGGCGCCGGGCGCGGCGAATTCTCCCTCCACACGGCACGCGCCGGAGTTCTTTGCGGCGTACTCGGAGCTTGGCACATACCGATAGGGCCGTTCCCATCCGTCCGGAGGCGGCCCATCGGGGAAGTAGGCCGTGTCGCGCGACACATAGTCGGTTGCCAGGCGCAGTCCCACTTGGCCGGGCGGCGGGTAGACGCTGTGCGCCTCCGCGTACATGGCCACCGCCTTGGCGAGGGCGGCAAGATCGGCCTCGGTGCGATACATTCGCGCGAGAGGGCTATCCTCCGGCCTGCGCCAACTCACGATGAGCAGCGACACGACTCCGGCCACCACCAGAGCTACAGCAATTCCCACGGCGAAAAGACATCCTCGGAGGATGCGCCCGGAGACTTGCATGGGAGGCGCGGGCCTATGTGCGCGGCGAGTGGTCATAGCATGTTCCGGTTGCTGCTCAAGGACGCCTCACAAGACTAGAAATGGTACTCGGGCTCGTCGTCGGAATCTCTGTCCGACATACACACAAGCCATACGCCGGCAAAGACGAGGCAGGCGAGGTACGCGGCAGCCACGTCTACCAGAAGAAGCAGCGCCCTGTACGGCGCCAGCCAGACAATCAGTCCCAGGACGAGTAGGACCTGCATAAGACTTACAAGCAGCACGCCAAGAGCTGCGTGAAATTGTCGCCAGAGGGGACTGAGCGCGTCCAGCAGGGAACGCCATTCGAAGCTCCCGCGAAACATCACGCAGGCGCCGACAGGAATGCTAAACGCCTCAAACATGACGAATGCGAGGAGTAGCACCTGAGCCAGTTCGAGGTTATCGGCGGTATGCTGGCTGAGAGACAATCGGAAGAGCGTCAGGCTAACCAGTCCGAACAGCAACCACATTGCGAAGAAACGCTTCATGGCCTCACCCGGCACCGCGATCTTATACAAGGGCTTGTCTATCTCGCGCCCCAGCCAAGTGAAGATGAGCGTCTGAATGAGGGCGTACACAGCCGACAGGGCCACATCCGCAAACAAGTAATATGCCGCCGGCAGGGCGTCGGGCGCCTCAACATGAAAAAGCAATCTCGCTAGGGAGTCCCCCCCAAGCCTCACGCCGTCCGCCAGCACCGATATGAGGGCATAGACAAGAACACAGAGGATGTTCCGATGGACTACTTGAATGGCCTCCCGTAACACGTTCACTGAGCGCGCTCCGGCCATCGATTCTCCGCACCGAGCAAAGGTTGCTGGCGCTGCACAACATAGTGTGCGATGTCTTCTCGGACATCATCCTCCATGTTGATGAAAACCGCACGCACGAGGTAACGCCCGGCGGAAAGGGGCGTTGCCACGACAATCTTCGCGTCCACGGTGGAGCACGTGCCTTGGCCCAATTCAAGGGGAACTCGCAGAATCACCTGCTTAGGAATAGGCTGTCCGGAAACAACGGCAATGCCACCGGCGCTCAAGCTGATGATTTGCCCCCGAAGCCTTGTGATGACGGGCCGCTGGGAAACGTCGGAGAGGTTATCGTCCAAGGGAGCATTGACAACGCCTATCATAGCCGTTTGCTCGTGATGAATCCGATAGTAGGCCCGTGCCTGAACGCGGTCCAAGTGTGACGTGTGTTCGAACGCCCACATCGGCGGGGCGGACTCGTAGTGAACGACCCTCGTCGCGAAAACGTAGCGGGCGTCTTCCTCGTGCCACATCCGGCAGCGCACTTCCGCTCCTACGGAAAGCTGTGGCGTTGCCCCGTCTTTCACACCGCGCGGGGCCGCGTGAAAATGGGCCTCGTCAATGGCTTCGACTCCCACGCGGAACCAGTCCGGCGGCTCCTGGGTGAGCGGGGCGACCCACACGTGCTGCCCGACGCTCAACTCGCGCGTCGAGTGAATAGGCTGGCCAAGGGGAACGTAGTCGAGTCCGAGGCGGCCCCGGATAGCGCGTAGGCGAACACCGGCCTTGTCAAACGCTTCCGCACGTCCGGCCGCTTTGAGGGCCTTCATCTCAACTTCCACGCACTGATCGAAATGCTGACGCACGGTGATGGTCCGCAGGGGGTCGGAGGGAGCGTGCTTCAGGACAAGGGCCCGCAGGAAGCGCCAATCGTCCTTGGACAGGGCCTTGCTATCGGCTATCTCTTTGGCCATACGCCATTCCCCCTCGATCTGGCGTTTCCTCGCGGCGCGACGACGCCAGACATCGAGAAGTATGGCGGCTACAAAGAGGGCCACGAAGACGATCGCCACGAGAATGAGGTGGGCCCTCGTCGTCGATGGCAGCTCTATCAGGGGCTGGGGCAACCTATCTCTCCCTTATGAGTCCATATTCCTGCTTTGCCTCTGCGGGCGCCTCACGGTGAGCAGGCACACTTCGCACTCCCCTCTCCATAGGGAATTATAGGTTGGTGCTGTTTTCCTGTGCAACGCTTCGTTTTTTTTCTTCACCACTCCTTGCCAGGCCATGGTTGCCGATGAGCAGCAGCATCGTCTACCCTTGGCAGCGGAACAGCCGCATGGAGGTGCCGCTATGAGCGAGAAACTGGCGCTGCTTGGTGGGCCGAGAGCCGTGACGAGAGACTGGCGTGAGAATATCCGCTGGCCGATCATTACGGAGGAGGATGAAGCCGCCGTGCTCGAAGTGCTGCGCACGGGGGACATGTCGGGCACCGAGGTGACGAAGCTGTTCGAGGCGGAGTTCAGCGCCTACTACGACGGGGCGCACTGCCTCGCGCACTGCAATGGCACCGCGTCCCTGCTTGCCGCGATGTATGCCTGCGGCATTGGTATGGGCGATGAAATCATCTGCCCGAGCATCACGTACTGGGCTTCGTCCCTCCCCTGTTTCTCGCTCGGCGCGAGCGTGGTGTTCGCCGACATCGATCCAGACACCCTGAACATCGATCCGGCGATATCGAACACCGCATCACGACGCGAACCAAAGCCATTGTCGTTGTTCATTACTGCGCCTATCCATGCGAGATGGATGAGATAATGGCCATCGCCAAGCGCCACGGCCTCCGCGTTATCGAGGACGTCTCGCATGCGCAGGGAAGTCTCTACAAGGGCCGGTTGACGGGGCTTTTAGGCGATGTGGGCGCGATGTCGCTCATGTCGGGGAAGTCCCTGGTGGCCGGGGAGGCGGGCATGCTGGTGACGCGAGAGCGCGGGATTTATGAGCGAGCGATTGCTTTCGGGCATTATGAAAGACACGCCGACCTGACGGAGCCTGAGTTAATCCCATACAAAGGATATCCCTTCGGCGGAGTGAAACACCGCTTGAACCAACTGGCGAGCGCCCTGGGACGAGTCCAACTGAAGCATTATCCCAGGCGCATCGAGGAAATCCAGCGAGCGATGAACTACTTCTGGGACCTTCTCGATGGCTGTCCTGGCATCAACGCACACCGTCCGCCGAAAGACTCCGGTTCGACGATGGGAGGGTGGTACGCGGCGAAGGGCCTGTATCGGCCGTTAGAGATCGGCGGACTGGACATCGCAAAGTTCTGCGAGGCAGTCAAGGCAGAGGGCAGCGATACAAATCCGGGGGGCGAACAGTCCGATGCATCTACATCCTGTGTTGAATGCCCTGGACGTATACGGACACGGGCGCCCAACGCGCCTTGCCCACACCGAGCGGGACGTACGTCAGGCGCCGGGCTCGCTGCCTGTAAGCGAGCAGACGGCCTCGCGATGCCTCAGTATCCCCCACTTCAAGCGCTATGAGCCGGAGATCATCGCAGAGCACGCCGCAGCTTTTCGCAAAGTGGCGGAAAACGCAGAGCAATTGCTCTAGCCGGTGGAGCCTAGAAGGCTTCCCAGTGGATGACCTCGTCCAGGCGGCGCTTTTCCGGTGCAGGCACCTGCTCGGGATAACCAAGCGCGATGGAGGCCACAAGCTTGAAGTTGGCAGGCGCGCCAACCGCACTCCGTATCTCGTCGGCGTAGGGCTTCTTATCCCCCGCCACCCAGCACGTGCCTAAACCATGAGCATGCGCGGCCACAAGGATGTTCTGGGTCGCGGCGCTGCCGTCTTCGATGTAGTACTTGGTATCTACACAGAGAACGACGATGCAGACGGGCGCCTGCTCGATGAATTTGCCAAAATCGTTAATCTGGGCGAGGCGGCTGCGCATAGCGGGATCGGTTACGACGACAAATTCCCACGGCTGAACATTACGTGCGGTAGCGGCCAACCGCCCACAGTCCACGATATCCTCGATGACTTCTCGTGGTACCGGATCGCTCTTGTATACGCGGACACTTCTACGTGTTTTCAGGGCCTGAAGCGCATCCATACGGCGTCACCTTTCTCATTAAGCATCTACGGAAATCCAGTTTGAGTATGGCACAAGCGAGCAGCAGAAGCACAACGAAATGGCAGAAGCCCTTGCGCCGGGACGTACGGCGGCCCGAGCCGCCTCGTCAGCGGATAGTCCTTTGTACGGCTCGGCGGGCTGGCTTCGGGCGCGAAAGGTCATCGAATAGGAGCGCCGCGCCTTCCCCGGGAAAGAACTCAGGTATCCACGAGTGCCCATCGCCGAGTCCCCAGAAAACACAAGCCTGACATTCGCCACGGCGCAAACAGGCCCGCAACACTCTGCGGTAGATTCGCGCTTGAGAGACAAGCTTCGCGGGGGTAGCGGGCGTTTTCATGCGCACGTCCATCTCCGTGACGTGTACCTGGAGGCCGAGGGCCGAGAGCCGGGCGATGTTCCTGCCGATCTGCTTAGGGCGGGGCGGTTTTTCAAGCTCCAAATGCATCTGGAGTCCCACGCCATGGATAGGGACATCGCGCTCAAGCAAGCGCCGTAGAAGGCGGTAGACGCTATCCGACTTGGGGCTGAGGTCGTCGGCGCAGTAGTCGTTGTAAAAGAGCAATGCCGCCGGGTCGGCCTCATGCGCCCATCGGAATGCCTGCTCGAGATACTCCTCCCCCGCCCCCCGGAGCCAAATCGTATCCCGAAGCGAACCATCCTCGGCAAGGGCTTCGTTCACCACGTCCCATGCGAAGACGCGCCCCCGATAGCGCGTCATCACCGTGAAGATATGCTCGCGCAGGATGTCGAGCCACTCCTGCCGCGAGAACGTACCTTCCGTAAGCCATTCGGGCTGGAGCATGTGCCAGACAAGGGTGTGTCCACGGACGCGCATGCCATGGCTCTCAGCGAATCCGACAATAGCGTCCGCGTCCTCAAAGTGGTAATGCCCACGCTCATGGGAGAGACGCCCAAACTTCATGGCGTTCTCAGGTGTCACGACGTTAAACTCCCGGGCGAGTAGGTCGCGATAGGCCGGGTCTTCGCGCAAAGGCGCTTCGTTCACAGCAACTCCCACCAACAAGCCCCTCGCATCCGCAAGGTCTCGCAAGGGAGAGAGCCGGCGCCTAAAGAAGGGCATGCCTGTCTTCCCGCGAGTTCGCATCCGGCCGCTCGCCCAGGATCTCGAGTGTACGAGTGACAACTTCCTCGTGGTTCAGGCCGGCACAGTCGACGGTGACGTCCGCATACCGCTGATAGAGTGGCTGCCTTTCCTCAAAAAGTGTCTGCAGCGTCTGCCCAATGGCCATCACCACGCCGCGCGTGTCAAGATTCAGCACACGCCGCTCGAGATCCGGCAGGGCAAGGTCGAGATGTACGACAACTCCCGACGATTTGAGGTGGCGCATGGCGGCCCCGCCGTACACGACGCTCCCCCCCGTGGCGATTACGCTTCCCCGGCACGCCAACATAAGTACATAGCGCTCCTCAAGGGCACAGAACGCCTCAATGCCCTCCGCGTCGATAATCGATTGGAGGCGCCTCCTCTCTTTGGCCTGAATGTACACGTCCGTATCCAGAAACGGACGAGAAGTCGCTTTGGCCAGGAGCACGCCCACGGTGCTCTTACCGACACCTGGCATCCCGATAAGAACCACATTCTGGGTGGGTTTGAGTTCCATCATCACCGTGACGGCCTACAGAGGAAGCGCACCGTGGCGGGCCTTATGCGCCCTGAATCTCGACGCGGTCGGCCTCTGTGATCTCAAAGACCTCGCAGTCGTTGGCGTAGGTGCGCTCCGGTAACACGATCAGTACATTGACGCATTCGCATTGATGGGCAAACGCGGCGTGGTGCCATACGCCGGGCCGAAGCGCGACCATCGTGCCCGTGGGAACGCGAAAGATCTCGATGCGGTCAAGAGGCACTTCCCCGGTGGGCGTCGCCGGAGCAACATGGATGAGGACGTCGCCGTCGAGCGGCAAGGTGCCCTCGCCGCAACTGGTGTGATACTCCGTAACATCAACAATGGGCGGCCTCGTGAGGACACGGCACGTCGAGAAAGAGGCCGTGTGGGCGCTTCCAAGGTCGAGCAGCACCATGTCGCGGAAGAACTCGATGGGTTCCGCCCCGATTCTTGCGGCTTTCGGATTGATCATCTGCGCAAATGTTCCGTATTCGCGAAAATTCTCGGTAGACAGCTCCTTGATGGCTTCTTTTCGCATAGTGGACCTCCAGTCAAAAGGCGGCAGCAGAACGCAACGCAAGTAACGATACGCAAAGGCCGGGCCAATGGCAAGTAACATCCCCGTGGACGGGCCGCTGATTCCGCCGCACGTCAAGTCATTGGAGGGGACGGCAGTAGGCCTTATCCAGTCGGTGAGCAGTTCTCAATGGACGAGGCCATCTTGGAGTGCCTTGTGCGCGGACAGGAAAGTTGTCCGGTGGTAGCGTCAATACGGGGGTGCGGGACACAAAGAAAGTCCCCACGGCGAACCGTGGGGACTTGTCGCTCAGCAATAGGCCGACTCCGGACAGGCTAGAACTTCAGTGTGCTGCCAACGTAGACGTAGTCAGCATCGTCGTCGTCCGTGCCGCCGGTATACAGAAGGCCGTTCCACCGGCTGAATTGCCCATCCTCGGAGCCTTCGCCGAGGAAGAAGTGAGCCCATCCGATCTCGAACACGAGATCTTCGCTGTAGTTGTAGGCAAAGGTCAGGTGCGTTTCATAACCGAGAAGGTCGTCGTTCTCCTGGTCCCACCAACTGAGGGCAGGGGCGATCGGAACGCGAATACGGCCGAGCTTGAAGTGGCGAGGTGCGTCAAACTCCTCAAG
This sequence comes from Candidatus Hydrogenedentota bacterium, assembly GCA_963674865.2. Taxonomy (GTDB): domain Bacteria; phylum Hydrogenedentota; class Hydrogenedentia; order Hydrogenedentales; family SLHB01. The sequence goes on along the minus strand of CAXXYE010000004.1, from coordinate 397,504 downwards.
CGTGTCGAAGCGGGTGACCATGAATGCAGCTCGCAGCTTTTCGGTCGGGGCGGCCATAACGCCTACACAAAGAACCCAGGCATTGGAAAGGTCGTTATTGAGGTCGCAGAAGCCGCTGCAGATCTGGTTCGAGAAGAGGCGATTGAAGCTTATGCTGGATTCAGCACGACGGAAAGGATTGAGGAGTTCCCAGAATGTGACGTCGCGATTGTCTTCGCCCCCAAAGTAGAGGAAGTCCACGAAGAAACGCGGATGGTACTTAAGATCAGGGGCGTAGCCGATGTTGAGATGCCCGCCCAAGTTGTCAAAATCGGCGTCGTCATCGCCGTAGGCACCGAGCTTGAAAAGCGAGCCAATCCGATCGGCATCGCCAAACTGATAGGCAAGCTCGCCCTCGAAATCCACGGGGCCGTACTTGCCAGCAGCCCGAATCCCTATGGTGTGGAGGCAGGTGGGATCATAGTCGTCCACACCCCAAAGGTGCTCCCACCAATTCTGGAAGAGACTTCCCGGCGTGTCCGTCACGGAAGTGGCGTCGCGGAGCATCATCCAGTAAGCGTCGAGGGTCAGATTCTCAATGCCGTTGTAGGAGGCGTACAGGCCATAGAAATCCGTATCGCCGTCCTCTTCGATAGGACTGGCCTCGTTGATCTTACTCCACCATGCATCCAACGTGAACACATCGTGCGTGTAGGTAAGCCGAACCGCATCGAACGAAAGGCCCGTAAAGAAGAAGGCGAAGTCATTGGTGCCGACAAGGAACTGACTTCCAAAAGCCATTTCCTGGCGGCCGATGCGCAGGCGTACCGGATAGTCGAACATGTTGTTCGCTTCGATGTAGGCTTGGAAAATCTCCACATCATCGCCGGTAGCGGCACGTGCGTCCGCGCCGGTGATGTAGTTCGAACGGAAATCTTCCCCCCACCAGTCATAACTGTCAAGTTCGATAAAGGCACTGACTTCATCGGTGAAATCGGCTTTGGCATTGAGCCGTGTCCGGTGTTCGACAAACTTGAGGTCGGAGCCACGGCTGCTCCAATCGAAGATGCTCACGACGTCGTTTGGCGCGAAGGGGGGAACAAACACGTTCCCTATCACCCGGCCGCCCAGTATGCCGCCGGGCCAGCGCACCTCGGGCGTAACTTGCCCCGGGGCCGCCCCGTTCGTAAAGACGTTGCTGATGTAGTTACCCTTGACGCGAACAGTACCACCTACGGTGACATTTTGCAGTTCCGCCATCGCGGGTAGTGCCAGAGCCAGCACCAGAACTGCTATTAGGATTGATGCTCTTCTCCGCATAACTCTCTCCTTTCGCAAGCTACGACCACGCCCACGCCCATGGACGCAAAACACCCGGCAGGCACGGCTCCCGTTTGTGACGGCTACCGCCCCACATCCATTGGGCGTGGCTCCCCATTACCTCTTCCTGCCGCTTCATTTCCGGCCGAACTCGCGAGGCCAAATGCACCTTCCAAGTCCTGCCTGCAAAAAGGGTATCAGAGGCCCACTTCGCTGTCAACAGGAATCCCAGGGCACTGTGTCGCCCAATGAGGCTTCTGTTTGGACCCGCCGCTCTATCGTACGCATTGCCGAAGGACAATCTCCCGCCGGGGGCCAGGGGTTGGTTATTTGTGGACTGAAGTTCGCAATCTGCTCACGGTGACGGCCATTGCACCGCCGTTTTGTCGCCTGGCCGCATAGGCTATCTGTCTCACAATAAATGTGTTACCTTGAATCGGGATCTGTTGCGCCCCTATGTCCCCTGTGTTATACTCGCGACGATGGATCCAGCCCTCATCGGAGCGAGGAATTGGGCACATGGCAGACATTCTGAGCCAGGAAGAGGTCGACCTGCTCCTAAACGCCGTGAGCGACAGCGAGGTCGTTGAGGAGCCCACGCGCGAGGAGGTTACGCCGGGAAAAGTAACCACCTATGACTTCCGGCGTCCCGAACGGGTCTCGACGGAGCAGCTAAAGGGTCTCCAGAGCCTTTTCGAGGCATTTGCCCGCGAGTTGAGCATTACGCTGCCGCCGTTTCTGCGGTCGGTCGTTCGGGTGGACCTTGTTTCAATCGACCAACTCACGTACGACGAGTTCATCCTTTCCGTGGCCCGCCCGACATCCTTGTCGGTAGTTAATATGTCTCCCCTCGAGGGCAACGCCGTCATCGAGTTGAGTCCCGCGTTGGTCTTCCCGATTGTCGACCGTCTCTTGGGCGGAAAGGGCCTTTCCCTTGCCGAACCACGGGAATTGACAGAGATCGAGGACCGGATTGTTCAGCGGATTGTCCTGATGATCCTGGATAGCCTGAAACGCTCCTGGGAGCAGCTTGTCGAGTTTTCACTCAGCGTGATAGCTCAGGAAAGCGACCCGCTCATCGTACAGATCGTTGCGGGGAGCGAGATGGTGATACTGGTGGGCTACGAACTGCACATCGGCGAAACGGTTGGCTCCATGAATATGTGCATTCCGCTCATGGTGCTGAATCCCGTTCTCGACCAGATATCTCAACAAACTCACTATATGCGCAAGATGAGTGTCGAGACGGCCCAAGCCATGCGAACTCGGATTGAGCGTGTCATACGAGGGGCGCAAGTCCCCGTAGATGCCCTTCTTGGGCAGGCGAAACTGCCGCTGGCGGACATCGCACGGCTTCAGGTTGGGGATGTCCTGCAGTTGGATACGGACGTGAAGAAGCCTGTTTCGATTACAGTCGGAGGCCACGCCCGTTTCCTGGCTCGGCCGGGCCGTACAGGCGAGCAGAGCGCCGTACAGCTTGTCACGTTAGTGCGAGAGGAATAGGACTGCTCAATGGATACAGGCGCCTCCAATGTCATTGCTCAGGGCATGCTCAAGGGGTGTTTTGATGCCTTTAGTGACCAACTCGCTCGCACGTTCGACTGCGATGTCGAGGAAATGAGCGATCTAGCACCGGATGCGCTGGGCGAACTGGTGGCAAGACATCCGGTCGTCGTCCGCTGCCGCATCAAGGAGCAAGGCGCCTTGGCACTCCTGCTGGATGAGGCGGGCGCCGCGGGCCTCTTGGCGGCAAAGGATGCCTCTGAGCCTGCCGAGTTGGATGAAGGACGCCTGGACGAGTTGAGAGATCTGGCCGCCGCAGGCCTGTCCGCGGGTCTTGAGCACCTGAATGAGAAGCTTGAGACGCAGTTCACGAGCGACAGTGTCGAAGTGGTCATTGCTCGGGAAGGCGACGGCGACCTGGCGAGCTTTCTGGGCGGCGCGTCCACGGTGGCGCACCTTCGCCTCTCGACAGATGGCGAGGGAGACGGCGGCGCGGCCCTGCTCTTCACGCAGGACCTGGAAGCGCTCGTGCCGCGGAAACTGGTGGACCTACTGTTCGGTGGTGATGGCGCGGCTGCCGCCAACGGCGATGGCACTGACGGCCCGCAGCTTGACGAGTCCGAAATGAGCGATATTCTGAGCACTTTCGACAGCGAAACGCCCCCGGATCAACAAGAAGCGCCGGTAGACTCGGCGCGCGCTAAGGAGCCCGACCAGCGGATTATGTCGAACATTGATCGCGTCCTTGATATCGGCCTGACAGCCACGGCGCGTCTCGGGCGGGTTTACATGCCCATTAGCGAGATACTGGCTCTCGGGCCCGGCTCCATCATTGAAGTCGGACACCTCGTCGACGAGCCCGTCGAACTGCTCGTGAACGACAAACTGATTGCGCGAGGCGATGTGGTCGTCGTCGACGAGAAGTTCGGCCTTCGGATCACGGAGATCGTCAGCCCACGGGAACGGATCGAGAGCCTCCGTTGACGGCAATGCACGAGAAGGAGCTCTGGCGCCGCTACAAGGAGGAGGGGGACGCGTCGGCCCGGGATGTACTCATTGTGCAGCATATGCGGGTGGTGAAATACATCGCCGGACGCATGGCTATCCACGTTCCATCAAACGTCGAGTTGGACGACCTCATCGGCTGGGGTGTTCTGGGCCTCATGGACGCCGTCGAGAAGTTCGACCTCAACCAGGACACCAAGTTCTCCACCTACGCCTCGATCCGGGTGCGGGGCGCCATTATCGACCAGATACGCTCGCTCGATTGGGCTCCCCGCTCGCTGCGGACAATGGCCAGGAAAGTGGGGGCTGCCCGTGAACGGCTGCGCCATCGGGAGGGCCGCGACCCCTCGCCGCAGGAGATAGCCGACGAACTGGGCACCTCCGTCGAGCAGGTGGAAGAGACGCTCGCCCGACTGCAAACGGCTCAGACCCTGTCCCTCGACGACTACTTCCCCTCGGAGGATTCCGAACACGCCGGCCGCAAGCTCGACCTTGTCAGCAATCCCTCGACACCCGACCCGGGGCAGCTCGCCCGAGAACGGGAGCGCCAGGAGTTGCTTGTCGCCGCCATCCTCAAGTTGCCTGACCAGCAGCAAAAAGTGCTAAACTTGTATTATTATGAAGAATTGACCCTGAAAGAAATCGGGGTTGTTCTGGAAGTCTCTGAATCACGGGTTTGCCAGATCCATGGCGCGGCAATGAAAACATTACGGAGAATCTTACAAGGAGACACGTGATGCCGCAACCAGTGGACTTTCAGACGGAGGTTGCCCGCATTGCGGCCGCAGAACGCATCCAGCAGGTCGCCGATCGGGCCTCACTAGCGGCACAACAGCGTTCCGCCGCCGACGAGGAGGCCGAGAGGGTCCAGCAGGAAACACAGGTCCACCAGACAGAACACGGTGAACACAGCCAGGTGGACGCGGAGGGTCGCCGCCGCGCTCCCTTCGTGGGACGCAGACGCCGCAAGAAGGGCTCCCAACAGGAAAAGCCTGGCCGCGAAGAGGGCGATACGCCGAATGGTGACGAGGAACACCACCTCGACGTGACCGTCTGACCCGCGCGAGGCTACAGCCTGATCCGAAGCCCGCCGGACTCTTAGGAAACGTGTCGGCCGCCTTCGGTAGGATGACAGCCTGGACAATCCACGGCACAGGACGGGTACGGCGCGTCTTCGTAGGCGCCGGGCCGAAGCAGTGCGACCGGAGGGGCAGCAATTGGGCAAGCCCCTGGCCCGGAAGCATGTTCGAGGAGAAGGGGAACTATGGCCGACGTCCTGATCTCCCTGGGGACAGCGTCGCTAGGGGTAGCCCTATTCCTCCTTTACGTCCTTTACAAACGTGAGCAACACGTTACGAACCGTCTCACCAGTGAGCGTCAAGACGACCTCACCAACATGATCATCCTATTCCAGACCATGCGCGATCTGGTGCGCCAGCAGAAGGAACTCGCCCGCAACCTCAACGCCACCCTGGACAAGAAGGTCGCCATTATCCGTAAGGCCATTAGCGAAACGCTGGATACCCACCAGCGGCTCGTGGCCCAACAGCGAACTCTCACGCGTCAGCTGGAGGACATCCGGGAGGAACTGGCCAGCGTTCAGAGGCAGGTCGGATACGTGAAAGAGCCGTCCACGGCCATTCCCGGGGAGCAGGCTATCTCGGAGGAACCTGTCGAACACGGCACGCCGCCCCCCCCCGCGCTGAATCTCGACGACGCCCAGCCAACCGGGCCGGGCTTGGAAGTGGTGGTTCGCCCTCAAGAGAACGGCGATGCGGAGGATGACTTTGACGCTTGGGTCGGCCTGGACCTTGGCGAGGCGCGAAGCGATCCCTACGCGCTGGAGGAAGTGGAACCGCTTCCTGAGGCCCCGGAGGATCCCGCTGCCGCGCGCCAAGCCTTCAAAGCCCTTCTGGATATGGGCGAGGGCCCTCCACCCTCGGCTACCCATCCGGCAGGACCCGGGCCGTCGCCGAAACAACGAGCAAGCGGACGTGGCGGCGTCACGCCGGTGCAGGCTCGGGTGTACGAGTATAGCGATGCCGGAATGAGCGTGCCGCAAATCGCTCGTGAGCTAGGCGTCCCCAAGGGAGAAGTACGCCTTATCCTCAGCCTGCGCAAGGACAAGGAGCGTTGACGTGGCGGGAGCGGGCAGCGTCGACTTCCCCTCTGCCACACTGGTAAGGCTCGAAGGTTCAGTGACATCGAGCCTACGGCCCGGGCAGGTGTTTCAAACCACAGTCCAGGCGCGAGGCGACGCCCTTTCCATTCAAGTCGGCGCCCTCCGAATTCCTATTCCCGCCGATGGTGGTCTTCAGCCCGGGCAGAACGTCACAGCGCAGGTTGTACAAGAGGGACAAGTCCTGCAACTCCAGGTATCCCCTCAGAATGTCCCCGCCGGAGATTCGGGTGCTCCCGCCGCTCTGGGCACAGCCGTTGCCACCGCGCTCGAGACACTGGGCATGCTGCATGCGGCGGACTTGGCTCCCCGCCTGCTCCCACGCAATCTGCCCACGAATGGAGCCGCCGTCCGCGACTTGCTGGCCCTTTTTGCCGCTTGGGATTCCCTGGCGGAAGACCTAGACGCCGTCTCATCGGCATTGGCACGCGCCGCGGCGGCGGGTGTCGTTCCCCGGGAACTGGCCCGAGCGTTCGCGGAAGCGCTCGCCCGCCTCTTCGCATCCGATCCGCGCGACTTCGACCGGGTCTTGCGGCAGGCCGCATCGAGAAGCGGCAAGTCACTGGCGGCTCGTATCGCGGCCGCGGCGGCCTCCGGCACGCTGGAAGACCTCCTGGATGAGCTCTCCGCGGACATCCGGGCTCTAGCGGCCCAACTGCGGGAACATGAGGGACTGGGCCGATTCTTACGCAACGCGGGCGAAGAAACCGCCTTTCGAGAGGCAATGAGCCGCATCCACGCCCGCTTCTCGGGCCAGGCGCTCCAGAATCTGCGCTCATTCGAGCAGCCTTACCTCTTTCTGGAATTGCCCTTTGGGGCCGGCAGTCCCATCACCCACGCACAAGTGCATTTCTTCGGTGAGGAGAAAGGCGGCCGACGGTTTGACCCAGCCAACGCCACGGTGATTCTTGACCTCGCTACGACCCAGTTGGGCAGTCTGTGGATTAGCGTGAAGATAACACAAGGGCACTGTAGCTGTTGGTTTCGGGTTGATAGGCCGGCCGCGGTGAAGGCCATCGAGTCCGCCACCGCTGACTTGGTCGACTCCCTGGCGGACGCAGGCTATCCTGGAGCGAAGGTGCGGGTCGAGGGATGGGACGGGGACAGATTCGCCGCCGCCGCCGGGCTCATGCGCCGGTTCCGGCCTTTCGAGGCAAGCGTATGACATCCCCTGAGCACGAGGCGGAACACCGGCGCAAAGCCATTGGGCTGCGCTATGACCAGGAAAAGGAGCAGGCGCCCCGGGTGGTGGCCAAGGGGGCCGGACTATTGGCGGAACGCATTATCGAGATCGCCCATGAGCACGGCCTGCACGTCTATGAGGACCCCGACCTTGTGGCCGTCCTCTCCAAACTTGATGTCAATACGGAGATTCCTGGGGAACTCTATCGCGCTGTAGCCGAGATCCTTGCGTTTGTCTACCGGCTGAACAAGCGGCTTGCGCCGCAGGAGAAGTGATTCCGTTCACCACCGGCGCCGCCGCTCCCCCAACGAATCGATATCCTTTGTTCGGGAAGGCAGTGGTTCAATCGAAACATCGCAGGAGGGGAGTAGTCATGTCATCACGCGTGGTCTTGATTTTGGCGAGTTTGACATTGTGCGTCGGCGGCTGGGCGGATGAGAGCACCGTGTCCGGCTCCAGCGACACGGCTGTTGTTTTGCCATCCGCCATAGCCGTCTTGCGCTCCCCGGCCTCCGGCTCGTCTTGTTACGAATACGCGGTGTCTGAATTGACGCGGTTGCTCGAGGGATTGGGAGTTGAATCCAACGTCGTCGCCGCGGCGGACGACGCCTTCGGTTGGCGTCTGGAGCTACGGCCCGATGGTGGCGCCCTCTCGCCCACCTCGCCCGGTGTGCCGGAAGGCATCGTGGCCGACGGTTTCTTACTGGATGTATCGCCCCGTGGCGTCGTCCTGAGTGCGACGACGCCGAAGGGTATTCTTAACGCTGTTTACGAACTCGCAGAACGGCTTGGCTACCTTTTCCTCTATCCGGGCCCTGAGGGTGAATGGCCGCCCCTCAACGGGAGACCCATGGCCCTTCAACCGGGCAGGGCCCTCGTCAATCCACGCTTCCCGCATCGAGGCATCTTCAACGGCTCCTCGAGTGAGGAGTGGGCGTCGTTCTACGCCAAGGTACGCTTTAACGCTCTTTGTCAGCCGACGGACCGCGAACTAGCCGAGAGACTTGGACTCCGCATCGAGATAGGCGGCCATGATCTTGACACCCTGCTCCCGAGGGGCCGCCTGGAAGAGAATCCCGATATCTACCGCATGGACCTTCCCTCGGATTTCTTCGGGAAGCGGGTGAGCGACTACAACTTCTGCGTTGCCAGTCGCGAGGCAAAGCGTATCATCCAGGAGAATTACCGCGAGAAGTTGAAGGAGCTTTCGGCGGAGGGAGTCTACGCGTGGCACGCGTGGCCTGAGGACCTGCCGGGAGGGGGCTGGTGTCAGTGCCCGACGTGCCGCTCGTTCGTGGCCTCGGATCAGGCCATGCAGGCGATGCGAATCCTTGCAGAGGTCGTGCGCGATGAGGAACTGCCGATGCGCGTGCCGATGCTCGTCTATCACGACACCTTGTTTCCCGGGGGCAAGATTCAGCCTCCCCCGGAGTCTTTCCTGCTGTACGCGCCACGAACAAGATGCTACGGACACGCCCTCGACGATCCTTCGTGTTGTGTCAACCGGACGCATCTAGGAGCTTTGGAGGAATGGGTAGAGCAATTTGCCGGGATCGATGACGCGCACACCTTTGAGTATTACCTGGATCGCGTCCTTTTCCGAGGCCTGTATCCTTTTCTACCTAGGGTCATCCTCGATGATATGGGCGTCTACGAGGAGCACGGCATCGAATCCCACATCTGCCTTCAGGTCGGCACCAGCTTCGTACCGATTCTCATGATGACCAACCTGCTTGTATTCGCGCGGGGCATGTGGGATGCCGAAATGACGGCAGACGGATTCATCGAAGCCCTGGCGAGTCGGATACTGCCTGAGGATCCCGAGCCATGGATTCACTACCTCTCGGAGCGGGCGGCTGTGTTCGCTCATGTCATGCGATGGGAACATGAAGGCCACCTTTGGGCGGATTATCGATGGATTCCCGAAACGACCGCGCCTGTGGGACAGGAGATGGCGACCATATATCGCAAAGGGTCAAAGAACCTGGCGGAGTCAGCAGCGGCATTGGCTGAGGCTGTGTCACCTGATTGGCCTGAACGCGTAAGAGTACTGGCCGTGAGCGAGGTCAAGCGTTCGCAGTTTGAGGCGGCCGAGGTCCGGGCGATGCTGTATCAGCAAGAGGCGGCAAACCACATCGGGGGGTATTTGAGCACGGCTTCGATGGATTCCCTTGAGCAAGGTGTAGCCGACTTGGAGCAAACCGTCGTGCAATTTGATACCGCGCTCGGAAAAGCCCGGGAAGCCAGGATCAAAGAGGGCGACTACTACTACATGTACAACGAATGGATTACGAAGGAGATAAGGGACAAGCTCGCGCATTGGCGGAAGGTGTTGAATCCGGCCGAAGGCACGGGCACCGAAGCAAGGGAGAACTAAAGGCCGGGATAGACGCCGGGGACAGCAGGCGCGGCCCCCCCGGAGGGCTGGTCGGCGGAAGCCGGGGTGAACGGGGGTTGGAGCAGCCTCAGGGATACGTGACGCCCAAGGGGAGAATCGGGCACGCGGTGGACAATCTCACGAAGGAGATGACGGGCGCCCTGGATGTCCGAGTATTGGCGCAATAGGAGGTCGGCGAGATGGAAGGCGGCGCCCGACCAGGCGGCGGTGTTATGCCATGCAAGAGGCAGAGCCTCCCGAAACATCTCGAGAGCCTCATCGTGACGCTTGGCCTGCCGCAAGAGATGGGCAGCCTGCAAAAGCGGTTCGGCGTTTCCCGGCTCGCTATTGAAATATCGCCGATATTCGCGGACGGCGGCATCAATGTCGTTATTGTCGGCGAAGAGCCGGGCGCGACTAAGGTCCGATGCCAGGCGCATAGGCTGATTGTTAGCGTTCATTCCTCCAAAAGCCGCGTCGACGGTCGTACTGGCAAGGCTGTTCGTCAACATCGGTAAGAAGGCCGAAAGCAGGAATACCGCCCCTAGAACGGCGCAGACGATCGCGAAGAGCAGCTCGTGATTGAGCGCGGCGTAGGCTACCGCGGCCTGACTGACGCCCGCATGGGCGAACAAAGCCATAATGCACACCAAAGTGGCCATGGAAAGGGGCAGTCTACCCCGCCCTTCGGTGAACGGGGAGTTGAGCAGCAAGCGAAGGAGAATGTACAGGAGGACATCGGTAAGTACTACTGCGAGCACTCTAGCCAACATGAACCTGCTCCCTCGTTGCAGACGCACAGCACACCTGTGGCGTGTGTACATCTCTAAAGAAACTGCAGCCTTGCCGGCAATCTGAGACTTGATTGCCTCATTGCCTCAAACACCCGTGCCCAGGCGGGCCCTCCTGATACCGGGTCCCATAATCCCTGCCGGCCATGGAAGCACGAACTCACTTGCCAACTCTGGCCAGCGGCCTCTACATTCGCTTCCGGCGGCCCAGTCTCAATCTCCTGAGCCGCCTTCGGCCACCTTACCTCAATAGCCCGCAACGGAAGGAAGCGCAACAAGTGTGCCACGCACGGACAAGATCTGTCAACTCATTATTATGACAAGACTTGCGAGAACAACCGAGCCAGAAAGAACGCAGCAGGGCCCTCTAAGGCATGACGTGGAAGTGCAAAAAGTGACACAAATTGTCACAGCAGGCGCGCGCATCGCGGGATTCCAGCCTACCTACTATTCCGCGCTGCAAGCCATCTGCCACCCTCGGGTCAGCAACCCTTCCTTTTCTCGGGATTAGGAATGGTACACGTGAACTCGAAGGGCTCGTCGTAAGGATTGGTGAACTGATGCCTCTCGTTGGGAACGACGAACATGCTCTGGCCGGTGGCCAGCTCGTACTCCGCTCCACTCTCATCGACGGCTCTCCCCCGCCCCCCAAGAATGCGCACAAGGTGCTCATAGTCATGGGTGTGATACGGAGTACATCCCCCCGGGGCAACGGTGAACAGACGCATGATGATGTCGTCCGAATCGTCGTCCGGCCCAAGCAGCACCTGCATGGTGACTTTTTCCGCCCCGGGCAATGTAACAGCGGATGCCGGGACCTCTGCATCTTGCTTTATCTTCATGGCTCGACTCCTTCTCGATCCGTCAATGCTCTGCCTTCCACGACGGGGCTATATCGCAACCTGGGCGCACTTGTCAAACTGCTTTCCCGTCTATTCAGGGATGCCGATTCCGTTCTTGCGGGTCGTTCCGACTGATAGGTATACTCCCCCACCTATGCCGCGATTGGGTCGTGGCCCCGCAAAAATGCCGGAGGAGCTGCCGTGTTTCCAAAAGGATTAGGGAGTCTTGGCGATCTTTCCAACATGCTCAAACAGGCCATGGAGGTCAAAGGAAAGATCGAGGAGCTAAAGGAGCGGCTCGCCGACGAGACAGTGGAGGTATCAGCAGGGGGCGGCATGGTAAGCGTCGCTATGCGAGGCAACTTCGAGGTCCTCTCCCTGAAGATTGACCCGGAGGTGATCGACAAAGAGGACCCGGAGATGTTGGAGACACTTATTCGCGCCGCGCTCAACGAAGGGATCGTTCAAGTCCAGGAGCTGGTGAAGAGCAAGATGCGCGAATTGACAGGGGGTATCGATATCCCCGGGTTAATCTAGGTTCATAGTCTAGTGCGCGTAGTCTTTTTTGGAACACCTGAACTGGCGGTCCCATCGCTGGAAACCGTAGCGCCAAACCATGACGTAACGGCCGTCGTGTGCCAGCCGGACCGCCCGAAGGGGCGCAGCGGAAAACCCGCCCAGCCTCCTACGAAGAGATGGGCACTCGAGCACGGCATCGAAGTAGCACAACCGGTCAAGCTTAACGACGGCGCCTTCGAGGCGTGGCTCAAGACACAACGCCCCGATGTCTGCTGTCTATGCGCATACGGGCGAATCCTGAAACAGCCCATTTTGGACGTCCCGCCGCACGGTTTCTTAAATGTTCATCCGAGCCTGCTCCCGAAATATCGCGGCATGTCCCCCATTCCCACGGCTATCCTGAATGGGGATAGCGTCACAGGCGTGACGATCATGCGAATGGATGCAGGGATGGACACAGGAGATATCCTGCTTCGCGAGGAGCTGCCGATCGCGTCAGACGACACGACCTCCTCTTTGAGCGTGCGCCTCGGGACTCTGGGGGCCGAATTGTTGGTGCGGGGCTTGGCGCTGGTTGCGTCCAACCAGGCCGTCTTCACGCCCCAAGAACACTCCCAGGCCACCCTGACGAAGCGTTTTGAAAAGTCGGACGGGCGCATTCACTGGGCGGCGTCCGCGCAAGACATCCATAATCTCGTGCGGGCAATGATCCCGTGGCCGGTAGCGCACTGCATATTCGCGGGCGAAGTGTGCCGTGTCCATGAGACGGCGGTGATCGCGGAAGCGCCAGCCGCCCCCCCGGGCACGGTCGTGCGCGTCGAAAACGAACGGCTCTGTGTGGCAACGGGCGCGGGGCTCCTGGGTGTCCGCGTGATCCAGATGCCCGGGAAACGCGCCATGTCCGTTGCCGATTTCCTTCGGGGCCACACCATCGCACGCGGCGATCGATTCGAGGATATTACGGGTGAGTGTTGACCTGGTCCGCGACGCCGCCATCGGCGTGCTGCTGCGCGTCTTCGAGCGCGGAGCGCATCTGGATGAGGCACTTGACAAAGGCTTACGCCGCAGACAGGTATCCGAGCGCGGCCGCCGCTTTCTGACTCACCTTGTCTACGGTACGGTGCGGCATAGACTGCTGGTGGATCACGTCCTTGCGGGTGTCCTCCATCAGCCGCTCGACGACCTGCCCGCGCCGATTCGCGCGATCCTGCGGATGGGTGTCTTCCAGTCGCTCTTCAGCACCCAGGTGACGACTCCCGCCATGGTTCACACCTCGGTCGAGCTGGCGAAGCGCCGAGGACACGCAGGCACTGCGCGCCTGGTGAACGCCGTCTTGAAGCGCGCGCCGGAACGCATCGAGGAAGTACGGCTCCCCGATCCTGAGAGCGATCTCGAGCGCCATCTGAGCGTTCGCTACTCGATGCCGTCGTGGCTTGTTGCGCGTTGGCTTGCAGAGTTCGGCGAGGAAACAGGGCAAGGGCTGTGCGAGGCATCCAATACCGAAGCACCCACAACGCTCCGTGCCAATACCATTAGAACCACGCCCGAGGCGCTCGCGGCAGCACTGGCGAAGTCGGGCTTCTCCGCACAGAAGCGCACCGCCGTTCCCGAGGAAATCACCGTCTCGGGTACGGTCCCCCCTGTGCGCACGAAGTTTTTCCAGGCCGGGCACTTCGTATTGCAGGACGCGGCTTCCATGCTTCCAGCTCATTTGATGGAACCGACGGCGGGCGAGAGGATATTAGACCTCTGCGCCGCACCCGGCGGCAAGGCAACGCACCTGTCCCAGTTGGCCTCGGGCGAAGCGGACGTGGTGGCGATGGATTCCCATTGCGGCAGGCTGGCTCTGCTCGCGGAGAACGCCTTCCGGCTTGGCCTGTCGAACGTTCGAGGAGTGTGCGGCGATGGCACGCGTCCGCCCTTTGGAGCAGCTTTCGACAAGGTGCTCGTGGATCCCCCGTGCACGGGGCTGGGCACGATGCGCAGGCACCCCGACTTAAAGTGGCGCGTGCAACCTGAGGATTTTGAGAAGCTCGCCGGTTTGCAGGTCGCACTCTTGCGGTCAGGCATTGCGCTCTGCAAGAATGGGGGCCTTATCGTGTACTCAGTCTGCACGTTCTCCCCGGAAGAAACAGAGGCTGTGGCGGAGCAGGCACTGAAAGGAAATGAGGTCGCCTTTGAAGATGGACCGGAATGGCTAAGTCGGTGGAGAATCGGCCCGGGACAGTATCGAACACTCCCGCTCGAAGAGGGTTTGGACGGCTTCTTCTTGATGCGATTGCGGAAGGCGTCCTAGGCTTTATCCTGTTCGTATTCCATTTCCTGTGGTGGAGCGTACGCTGGACCTTCGCAACGATCTTCTTCCTGGCAGTGATGGCGGGAGCGGGATACTACGTCTTCAACCAAGCGGTGGCTGGAGGCGAATACGTAACGGTGCCCAACGTCGTCGGATACCACATCACTGACGCCTCGGACATCCTGATCGAGAAGGGCCTGGACCTCGACCTGCGGAGCGCCGTACAGATCGTAAGCGATGACATGCCGCAGCACTACGTCATAGCGCAACGCCCTACCGCGGGAGTCGTGGTGCGCGCGGGAAGAAAAATCATCCCAACTATCAGCAAGGGAACGGTTCACGTCCCGGCCCCGGACCTTGTCAACAAGACGCTTGAAGAGGCGCGCAACCTCATTGAGGAAGGTCATTTTCGCGTAGGAACGCACGCGCGGATAGCCCACGCAACACGGCCCGACACTGTGATCGGCCAGGATCCGGCGCCCGGAAGGGATGTGAGCCGCGGTGCGGAGATCCATCTTCTCGTCAGCAACGGCCTCGGTTCCCGAGCCTCACTTATGCCGGACTGGGCGGGCAAGCCGCTGCAAGAAGTCATGCAGGTGGCGGCCGGATTGGGCCTGGAGGCGATCGCGAATCCGGTAGACGCGCCGGGGGCGGCTTATGACATCGTACTGGCCCAGGAACCGGCGCCGGGGACGCTCGTCCGCCAGGGCCAGCAAGTGATATTCGATGTGCGCATGTCGGTCGCGACGCGCCCTGCCGCAACGGAGCGCAAGGTCAAGGTTGTGTACAAGGTGCCGTTCTCGTGGTACGACCGCGAGGTGAGGATGGTAGCCATCGACAAGGATGGTCGCAGGAGCACGCTATTTCCTCTGCCGCAGGACTTCGTTAACGGCGCGCCGCCGAAATATCCATCGGGAACAAAGATCACGGTGGATCTGTCTTTCCTTGAGGAGGTCACCGTAGAGGTCTACCTGGACGGAGAAAAAGCCGTTTCGTATTACTACCAGGGAACGGCGGACCCCGTCATCACCGATCACCGTTTACCATCAGGAGGAGTGGATAGTGCCTGACATCAAGGTTGCCCCGTCACTGCTTGCGAGTGATTTCAGCCGGCTTGGCGAAGAGATTCGCGCCGTGGTAGAGGCCGGGGCGGACATGATTCATCTGGATATAATGGACGGCCACTTTGCGCCGAATCTCACCATCGGCCCACCGGTGGTCGCCGCCTTGCGTGAGCATTGCAGTGTGCCGATGGACGTGCATCTCATGATTACGGATCCGGATCAGTATGTAGCGGATTTCGCCGAGGCTGGAGCAGATATTATCACGTTTCACGCGGAGGCGGCGTTTCATCCGCATCGGATTCTCATGAAGATCAAGGACCTCGGCTGCCGGGCGGGCCTTGTGCTGAATCCCGGTACTTCTCAGGACGACATCGAGTATCTCGTTGACTACGTGGACATGGTGTTGCTGATGACGGTGAATCCGGGATTCGGTGGCCAAGCCTTTATCCCCGAGATGCTGCGGAAGATCGAACTGATGCGCGCCATGCTCGGCGACCGCGACTTGGAGGTCGACGGCGGCATCGACGCGCGCACGGCGCCGGAGGTCATACGCGCGGGAGCCAACGTGCTGGTGGCGGGTTCGTATGTCTTCAGGAGCCCGTCGTATTTCGAGGCGATTCAGACACTGAAATCCGCCGGATAACACGTTGGTGAGTCAGGCCGCGGAGGTCGTGCCTGTGACTTGCGCTTTTCCCTGAGAGAAAAGCCGCCCCACGCTCTGCTTCAGCCTCCACCCCCCATCCAGCAGCTTCAAGATCGCTCGGTACGGTAACGGATACGGTAGCCAGCACCTCGCCGTCCAGCCGGATCTGCCCTTTGTGAAGAAGCGCGCCGGCAGCGACGGGCGCTTCAAGTGTGGGCGCCTTGCCCAAGACCACCTCGATACGCTTGACGTCTGCCGCCTTCACAGTCACCCATACATCTTCCCGAGCGATTAGAGAGGTACGCGTCGTCTCGCAGTTGCCCACAGGGACATCCCTCGTGAGAATCTGCCCTTTGGTAACGGCAGGCACCCTTCGTACCTCGGCAAAGCCTTCTTCGATAAGCGCTTTCGCCCGCTTGAACCGGTTGTTCGAGTGGTCAAATCCCATCAAAACCGTTATCACGCGGATATCCTTCCGCCGAGCCGTTGCGGTAAGGCAGAATCCCGCGGCATTGATATAACCGGTCTTCAGTCCGTCGCATTCTTCCATACGCCACAGCAGCTTGTTCGTGTTGTGCTTGATACTCTCGCCCGGGCGAAAGACAAATTCTTTCTGCGCGGTCCATTCGAGGATGATCGGGTGCTTGACGCACTGTTGAGCAAGAATAGCCATATCCCTTGCCGTGGTACGATCAGGTTTTTCGGAAGGGTCGGGAGGCAGGCCATGAACGCTGTGAAACTCCGAATTCACCATACCGAGTTCGGCCGCGCGCTTATTCATGCGAGTGAGGTAGGATGCCTCATCGCCCCAGAGTCCCTCGGCAACCGCCATGGCGGCGTCGTTTGCCGAAGCAACTGCCACCGCCCGCATGAGCTGTCCTAAAGGAACGACCTCCCCCTTCGCGAGAAATACCTGAGTTCCCCCCATGCTCTGAGCGTGCTGTGTAGCCTCGACCGGCGTATCGAGGGTCCAGCGGTTGTCGGCCAGGCCCTCCGCCACGAGAAGCATGAGCATCATCTTCACCATACTGGCGGGTGGACGAGGGGCGTCAGGGTTCTCTTCCGCGAGGACCAGGCCCGTCTGGGCCTCGATGCACATGACGCTGGGCTCCATGCGGGACTTCTCGCCTGCGTACGCTTGGCCCGCGCCCACGGCCGTAAAACACAACACAACAACCAAACAAATGCCCAACGGCCGCCTCACTTACTTCCCTTTCCAGTTTGCCTTCACCTTGATTGGCGTGGCCCGTCTCAGGACACCTCGCCTTTATCGCCGTCGCGGCGGATAACAGGCGCTCCTCCCCCCGTCTCCTGCGCGCTCCCAGTGACGTCGTCGGCCTCGCATTGCCGGGAGATGTTCGCCACGAGCTCACGCACGGTAAAAGGCTTTCGCAAAACGGAGACTTTGGCCGGCAACTCTTGCTCGGCCTCTTGGCCGTCCTCTCTCCGTTGAGCCAATAGCACTATCCTGCTCGTCTTCGCTTCATCGGCCAATGCCGTGAGCAGTCTCTCGGCGCCGCTGCCCTGCATTGAGTCGTCTACCAAGATAAGATCCGGTTCCCCTTGCCGGAAAAGCCGCAAACATTCGTAGTAGTCACGGGCCGTGCGAACGGTACATCCCGCTGCGGCGAGGGCGCTACGGAGGGCCTCACGAAACTCCGATGTATCCTCAAGCACGAGTACGTTCAACGAGCCCAAGCCGTCGCCGGCGTTTCGATCTTCGTTGAACAAAGCGCCGGGCAAGATGATCGTGAACGTACTGCCCCTTCCAAGAGCGCTTTCAAGTTCAATCGTCCCGCCGTGGGCATCGATAATCCCTTTTGCAATCGCCAAGCCGATGCCGGCGCCGTCGTAATGGCGGGCCCACGAGCTGTCAACTTGGAAGAAGCGATCGAAAACACGTTCATGGTAGGGGGCATCGATCCCGATGCCACTATCGTTGACGACGAGCGCCAAGGTGTTGTTCTCTCGCTCAGCGGCAGCGATCCGGATGGTGCCTTCATGCTCCGTGAACTTCGCCGCGTTCGACAGCAGAATGCCCAGTACCTGCCCGATTCCCTTGCGGTCTCCCCACACCGGCGCCAGTCCACCCGGTACATGAACGCTGATGTTGAGGTCCTTGGCGAGAATCTGCGGCTGCGCCGAGCTCACGATCTCCTGGACGAGCGGCCCCACCTCGAAGAGCCTTGGCTGGACCCGCACGCCGCGGATCTCCATCCGGCTCACTTCGATCATCTCGTCGATGAGTGTCATCAGGCGATTCGCGTTCCGCTCCATGACATCCAGGGCGTTGCGCTGCGATGCCTCGACCTGGCCAAGGCCTCCGGACTTAAGCATCTCGAGGTAGCCGTTGATCGTACTGAGGGGTGTGCGCAGCTCGTGGCTGACATTGGAGAGGAAGCTATCCTTCGCCCGCCCGTGCGCGCGAAGCTCCTCGTTGACCGCCTCCAGTTCGGCGGCCCGCGCCTCCAACTGGTGATGCATCTGTTTCAGCTCGGTAACATCGGTGATCACGAGAGAATAGCGCGCCTTCTCCTCCTCCTCCTCGCGCACGGGGGCAACCGCCACCACGACATCCACCGTGACGCCGTCAAGACGCTGGAAGGCAAGTTCTTGCCGCATAAGGGTGTTCCGGATAGGTTCGGCCCTATCCAAAAGATCGCGAAGCGTAGCCTGATCATCGGCGGCGATAAGCTCGAAAACACATCGCTTCAGCAACTGTTCCCGCGGTATCAAAAGCATATCGCACATGCGGTCATTCACGAACCGGACTCGATACGCGGCATCAAGCGTAAGGAATCCCTCATTCATGTTAACGAGCAGCTGGCGCAACCGCTCTTCGGAGTCCTGAAGTTTGCGGGTGCGATGCTCAACCAGTTCTTCCAAATCGGCGGCATATCGCTCCAGCCGCTTCGAAAGCCGGCGTTGAAACGTGACATCTCGAAGCGTAGTGAGTGAGCCGGCAAGCTGGCCTCGCTGATCCAGAATCGGGTTCACGTTGACGGAAAGATAGCGCTCCTCTCCTCCGACCGACAGCGATACCTCGCCTCCCAAGTTGGTTCCCTGGTTCTTGTCGGGCGCCCACATGACAGAATGATCGATGCCAAGCGCACGCGCGACAACGACGCCATTCTGTCCGAGGATATCCTCGTCTTGGAGTCCCGTGAGTTCCAGAAAGCGCCGGTTGGCGAAAGCCACCGTTCCTCTGAGGTCCGTGATAATGAAGCCCTCACTCATCTGGTGGGCGAGGTGTTCAAAGCGGCCGGCGATCTCCTGAATGGCCTCGCCCGTGCGCGCGACGGAGAGAAGCGTGGCGAGTAGGCCGGCAAGAAGACTGACAAATCCGAGTACGCGGGAGAGTTGTCCGATAGCCTCTGGGATTTCCTGTTGCGCCATCAGCTGGTCGGAGAGTCCCGAAACCGTTACCGCCGCGCCAATCGCGAGAAGCACTACGCCGATTACCAGAAAGAGCCTTTCGCGCCGGGATCCATGAAACCGGGCCAACAGATGCCCGCAGAAGAAGAATGGCACGGCCACCGAGAAGAGAAGCATCACGCTCTGCGCCAGCATGTTGCTCAGTTGGCGGGATAAGAAGATGCCGCTTACCCCAAGCAAGATGGGGATGACGTAGAGGGGAAGACGCCGCCGTGCGCGTCGTGCTCTTGCCATGCCTCAGCAGACTCCTCGATCAAGTGTGCCCGGTGGGCGGCGTGCAATTCCCTGCGGGCCAGCGCCGTCAATTCCAACCATACCGCGCGCAAGCGCCCCTCAGCGGGCGAAACACCGCACGGAGCCGCCTCAAGAGGTCGTTGGGGAAGTAATCCCACATCCGTTTAGCGGGCGCGTGGCCGCTAGGAATCCGACGTGAAAACGCAGCTCCCAGTGGGTTGCACTATCTTGAAATCCATGCGCAGTATGACACACGCCTTGAAAGAGCGTCAAAATCCCTGTTCCTTGATTCGCGCAATGGCCTCCGAAGCGAGCTGGTCGCAGCGCTCGTTGAGGGGGACCCCGGCGTGGCCCGCCACCCAGCGCCATTCGATGTCATGCGCCTCGGAAAGGGCGTCAAGCTGCTGCCACAAATCGAGGTTTTTCACTGCGCCGCCTTTGCGCCGCCAGTTACGGCGCTTCCATTGAGGCAGCCACTCCGTAATGCCCTTCTTCACGTATTCGGAATCCGTATGGATAGCAATCGAACACGGCCGCTTCAATGCCCTGAGCGCCTCGATGGCCGCGGTAAGTTCCATTCGGTTGTTCGTCGTCTCAGGAGCGCCGCCCGACAACTCCTTCGTCTCACCCTTACACTGCAAGACGACGGCCCAGCCCCCCACCCCGGGGTTGGGGTCACAGCCGCCATCGGTGTAGATTATGACTCGCTCTTTGCTTGTGCCCGGCATGCTGCCTCTCATGGTTGATTTCACGGCGAGGGGCAAGTATACGGAGGGGCACGCGTTGCGGCAAGTGGTTCATTCAACAGCTTCAAAGGAGGTATTCATGGGCGCTGCGAAAGCCTACGACGTCGTGGTGGTGGGCGGAGGTCTGGCAGGAACCTGTGCGGCTATCGCCGCCGCGCGTCACGGGTGTGCGACGGCCCTGCTCCAAGACCGCCCCGTGCTCGGGGGAAATGCTTCGAGCGAGGTACGCGTGCCCGTGGGCGGCGCGCAGTCTGGGAATAACCGTCACGCTCGTGAGACGGGGATCATCGAGGAGTACATGCTGGCCGTCTCGGCCTTGGGCAACGATGAGAGTTTCCCCATGCGCGACGCGGTCTTGCTTGATATGATCCTGGCGGAGTCCAACCTCGACGTATATTTCAACTCGCGGGCGCGCGAGGCCGTGATGGACGGCGAGCGAATCGCCGAAGTCGTCGTGGATCGATACGCTACAGAGGAAACCTTCCGACTGGCCGGCGCCTACTTCATCGAGGCAAGCGGCGATGGCGCCTTCGGGAAAAGCGCCGGTGCGGCGTATCGCATGGGACGCGAGGCACGCGCCGAGTTCAACGAATCCCGCGCGCCGGAGGCCGCAGACGCCAAAACCCTAGGTAGTACGCTCTATTTCACCGCGCGCGATGTGGGCCATCCCTCTTCCTACAAACCGCCGAAGTTCGCGCGGAAGTTCACGGAGGCCGACCTTCAGCACCGCTCGCATACAAGCGTCACGGGCGGCAGGGCCTACTGGTGGCTGGAATACGGCGGCGTACTGAACACTATCAAGGATGCGGAGCGCATCCGCTTCGAGTTGCAACGCATCGTGTACGGCGTCTGGGATCACATCAAGAACGGCGGCGAACATGGCGCCGAGAACTACGTTCTGGACTGGATCGGCACGGTGCCCGGCAAGCGCGAATCCCGGCGTTTTGAAGGCGACCACATGCTGACGCAGTCGGAGATCGAACGCGCCGAACGCTTCTCCGATCGCGTCGTTCATGCGGGGTGGGGCATCGACCTCCACCCAGTCGAGGGCATCGATTCACAGGAGAAGCCCGCCGATAACCCACCGTTGCCCGGCGTTTACAGCATTCCCTACCGCTGCCTGTATTCGAAGAACGTACCGAACCTTTTCATCGCGGGCCGGCTCATCAGCGCCACCCATGTCGCCCACGCCACCACCCGTCTCATGGCGACGGGCGCGGTGGACGGCCAGGCTGTGGGAACGGCCGCCGCGCTCGCTTTGCGCAACGGCCTAATGCCCCGCGAAGTTCCTGTAGGCGAGTTACAGCAGATGCTCCTCAAGGATGACGTATATATCATCGACTTGCCGAACACGGATCCGGCAGACCTCGCGCACCGAGCGGCGGTTAGCGTCTCAAGTGAAATAGAACCGGCCCTCAACGTCATCAACGGTATAGGCCGCCCCGTCGGCGAGGCCTATAACGGATGGCGCTCGCAGCCGGGGCTGCCCCAATGGATCGAGCTGGATCTTGGCGAAGCCCGGCCCATTGAGGAGTTGCGTGTACGCTTTGACAGCGACCTCGACCGCCGCCTGCACAAGCCGACGGGGCCGAATCCCGAATGCGTCAAGGACTACCGCGTATTGGCCCGGCTGGACGGGAACTGGCGCGAGATCGACGCGAGGCAGGGCAACATCCAGCGCGATTGCCGCCACGCCCTCGACGTAGCCACCTCGAAGCTGCGCGTAGAAGTCCAGTCAACCTGGGGCGCGGAAGAGGCCCGCGTGCTCGAAATACGCGTGTACTAGTGAGGACGGGCGAGGACGCGTTCCCGACCTCTCTCCCGCTCCGCCCCGAGGCGTGATAGAATGACAACCAGGCCGTAGAGCCGCTGGCACGCCTCGTAGTGCGCACATCCGGCTTGCCGCAAACCTTGGGAGGCAGAATCATGCGAATCCGAGAGGCGGTACTTGTTGAACCGAGAAGGATCGAGATCCGCGAGCGCGATTTGACACTGGAGCCCGGCGAGGCGCTTGTAGAAATCAAGGCGTGCGGATATTGCATGACGGATTTCGGCGTCTACGAGGGACGCGATCCTGATGCGGAACTGCCGATGGTGCTTGGCCATGAGGCGTCGGGAGTCGTGGTCGAGACAAATCCAAGGCCGGATGACAAGCCGCTTGCCCTCGGAGCGCGCGTAACGGGAGCCTTCGGATTTGCCTTCGCAACGCATGCGGTCGCGCCGATCAACCGCTTGTATGAAGTGCCCGAGGGTGTGCCGTTCGAGCATGCACAGGGCGAGCCGCTGGCGTGCGTCGTAAACGTCTCGCGGGCCGCCACGCCCCCGCTCGGTTCGCATGTGGCGCAGGTGGGCTGCGGCGCCATGGGCCTGCTTGTGCTGATGTATTTGGCGAAAACCGGCGTACGGTCATTGATCGCCGTGGATATCATGGCCAGCCGGCTTGAACTGGCCAAGGAGATCGGCGTTACGCATGTGCTCAATCCAAAGGAATGCGACGCCAAAGCGCGGATCATGGAGATCACCGAAGGCCATGGCCTCGACATCGCCATCGAATTCAGCGGAAAACCGGCGGGATTCGAGCTTCTCTCCCAGGTACTGCGCTACGGCGGCGCGCGGATGCTCGTGCCGGGGAGTCACATGCAACCGGCGACGTACAATTTGTGGCCGCTGATGCTCCAGGGCGCGACGATGCAATGCGTCCACCCCGCCTTTTCGGCGGACTTTGACGACGACCTTCAGGTAGGACTGCACGGCGTGGCAACGGGCATATTCCAGATGGACAAGATCCTCACGCATCGGTTCACCTTCGCCAACGTGGCTCAAGGCTTCGAGATGGCGCGGACGGGAGAAGATGGGTACATCAAGGGTGTGTTCGTCCCCGAAGACTGACGGAGCGCCTCTGGGACGCCTTACCGCGTAACGACAGCGGAAATGAGAGATAAGGGTGCGGGACGAAATATCGGGCCACAAGTTTGATCGCGCGCTATTCGAGCATAATCATCGCGCCCAAAACCGGCATTTCTGGTTCGTTGCACGCAATAGGATTATTGCCGCCCTCTGCCGGCATCTAGCCAAGGACGGAGGCGCTGGCTTTCGCGCATTGGAGGCCGGCTGCGGCACGGGCAATGTTGTACGGTGCTTCGAGCGCTGTTGGCCTAATGCCTTTGTCATGGGAATGGACCTCTTCCCCGAGGCCCTGGCCTACGCCCGGCAACACACCAGCGCCCACCTGCTTCAGGCAGACATTCATAACGCGCCCTTCGAGGAGTCGTTGGATCTTGTCGGCATGTTCGACGTAGTCGAGCACCTGGCTGACGACGTCGAAGTCCTCCGCCGGGTCGCCCGCATCCTGAAGCCAGGCGGACGTGTGGTATTGACGGTACCGGCCCACCCTTCTCTTTGGAGCTACTGCGACGAAGCGAACCGTCATTTTCGTCGATACACGCGGCACGGCCTGCAAGAGAAGCTTGAACAGGCGGGATTTCAGATCGAGTACGCCTCGCACTTCATGTCGCTCCTCTCACCACCTATCTGGGCGAAACGCAAGCTTTTCAGCCGTCCGAGCGGAAAGCTCGGCCACCAGACATCCGTCAAAACACTTCTACGAGACCTGCGAATCATTCCCTTGGTGAATGGGCTTCTCACGTGGCTGGCCTCCCAGGAGGCACACTTAGTACGAAACCGGCTACGATTGCCCTTCGGCACCTCCTTGATCGCGGTGGCACGGAAGCCTAACGGCGCGGCCTGAAGCTTCGGCCCGCCCAATTGGCAAGCCGCCCACCGGGGGCTATAATGGCCTACAATGAAACGACTGCCCGAAAGAGAAATCCGAGAAGCCATCGCCGACTCCATCGCGGACGGCGTATTTACCGTCGACGCGAACTGGCGTATCACCACCTTTAATCGCGCCGCGGCGGAAATCACCGGCGTATCCTCGGACGAAGCCATTGGCCAGCGATGCTGCGATGTATTTCGCACGAGCATCTGCGAGCACGAATGCGCGCTGCGGGAGACGCTTTCCACGGGACGCCCCATCATCAACAAAACGGTGTACATCATTGACGCCGCCGGCCGCCGCGTGCCCGTCAGCATCTCGACGGCGGTTCTCAATGACAGAACCGGCCGGGAGATCGGGGGGGTAGAAACATTCCGTGACCTCACCGAGGTCGAAACGCTGCGAAAGGAACTGCGCGGCAAGTACACCTTTGTGGACATCATCGGCAAAAGCCCGGCCATGCGCCGCCTGTTCGACATCCTGCCGCAGATTGCGGAGAGCGATAGCACGGTGGTTATCGAAGGCGCCAGCGGCACCGGCAAAGAGCTGTTCGCCCGCGCCATCCACGAGCTGTCCTTCCGACGCGATAACCGCTTTGTCGCCATCAACTGCGGCGCCCTCCCCGACAACCTGCTCGAGTCGGAGCTATTCGGATACAAGGCGGGCGCCTTCACCGACGCCCGCCAGGACAAGCCGGGGCGCTTCGCCTGGGCTCAAGGAGGCACGATTCTGCTCGACGAGATCGGAGAAGTATCGCATGCGATGCAGGTGCGCCTGCTGCGAGCTTTGCAGGAGAGAGTCATCGAGCCGCTGGGCGCCGTCGAGCCAATGAATATCAACGTGCGTGTCATCGCCGCGAGCAACAAGTCGCTCGACGAGCAGGTTCGGAACGGCGCCCTTCGCGAGGATCTTTATTACCGCCTTAACGTTATCCGCCTCGAATTGCCCCCTTTGCGCGATAGGCAGGAGGATATCCCTCTGCTGATCGATCATTTCGTGTCCAAGTTCAACCGTCTTCAAGACAAAGACATCGTCGGCGTATCCGACGAAGTGCTGTCCATCCTGATGGAGCATGATTATCCCGGCAACGTCCGCCAGCTTGAAAACATCGTCGAGCATGCGTTTGCCTTGTGCCGAGGCGGCCTCATCGAGGTGCGCCACCTTCCGCCGCCGCTACGTGTTGAGGAACGAGCCACGCTCTTGGAGCGCGAACGAGGAATGACACTGGACGCCTTGGAGCGCACACATATCGTGGACGCCCTCCGGCGCCACCGAGGGAGCCGAAAAGCGTCTGCAAGAGAGCTGGGCATTCACCCGAGCACCCTCTATCGCAAGATAAAGGCGCTCGGGATCGATGTAAGTGAAGGCGAAGATGAAGCAGAGCGTTGATATTGCAGATTGCGACCCAACGGCACATATTGCGTGCACATTGCACGACACCCCTCCCGTTCTCGGAAGCAACTTTTAGCATAAGTCAGTACTGCACAATGACTTACCTTTGCGCTTCCGCTCCCCCCCTAATTGGCACATGCCTTGCACTTCCAACTCAATGGGAGGCGAACCGTGCCTCTTCAATCGCGAATGAAAGAGAGAGAACAGCCGAATGAGGACCTTTTTCGACTGCATTCCGTGCTTTGTACGGCAAGCGCTGGACGCTGTTCGGCGCGCAACGGACGATGAGGCGATTCAGGAGGAGGTACTGCGGGAGACACTGCGGGCTGCCAGCGCCATGGACATGCGCACCTCTCCCCCGGCCATGGGCCGGACAATCCATCGCTTCATACGCGAGCGCGTGGGTGAAGGCGATCCATACCGTGAGATGAAGGAACACTCGAATGAACTCGCTCGCGCGCTGTATCCCGCGCTGAAATCGCGCGTGAAACGCTCCGCCAATCCCTTGGAAGCCGCCACGCGCCTGGCAATAGCCGGCAACATCATCGATGTGGCCGTGAATCAACACGTCAGCCAAAGAGACATCGACGAGGCTATGGCGGAAGCCCTCGCGGCTCCCTTCAACGGTGACATCGACGCCTTCGCCGAGGCCATTCATGCAGCAGACAACATCCTTTACCTGGCCGATAACGCCGGGGAGATTGTCTTTGATCGGCTCTTGGTGGAACAGCTCACACTGGAGAAGGTGACGCTTGCCGTGCGCGGGGCGCCCGTAATCAACGACGCTACAAGGAGCGATGCCCTCGCCGCGGGCCTCACCGAAATCGTCGAGGTGATCGACAACGGCTCGGATGCGCCTGGCACCATCATCGAGGACTGCAGCGAATCCTTCCGCCGGCGCTTCGACGACGCCGACTTGGTTATCGCCAAGGGGCAAGGCAACTATGAGACGTTAAGCGAAGCGAAAAGGGACATCTTCTTCGCCTTGAAGGCAAAGTGTCCTGTTATTGCTGATGATATGGGATGCACCGTCGGAGAATTGGTTCTGCGCAGGTCAAACCATTCCGTGGCGAGGCCGATGGCCACAGCAACGCGTCGAAAGGAGCGATGAATATGAAGATTGCTATCACCACAAACGGCGCATCTTTGGATGCGCAGGTGGATCCGAGGTTCGGCCGATGCCCGTTCTTCCTCATTGTCGACACGGACACCATGGAGGTTGAGGCCGTTGAGAATCCGAATGTCAGCTTGGGCGGCGGCGCGGGCATTCAGTCCGGGCAGCTGATGGCCGACAAGGACGCTCGATTTGTCCTGACGGGAAATTGCGGGCCGAACGCTTACCAAACGCTTTCCGCGGCAGGCATTCAGATCATCGTAGGCTGTTCCGGGCCTGTTCGCGAAGTTGTCGAGCAATTCAAGGCGGGCAATCTCGACAGCACCGCAGCCCCCAACGTGGCCAGTCATTTCGGCATGGCCGGGGGCATGGGGCGCGGCATGGGCATGGGAGGCGGCGGCGGCCGAGGGATGGGCCGTGGCATGGGCATGGGAGGCGGAGGCGGCCGCGGCATGGGCCGTGGCATGGATATGGGCGTAGGCCCCTCGGACCCCGTCAGCCTTGAGCCGGGCGCACAGGCGGGGCCTGATCTGAGCAAGGACGAGGAATTGGCCATGCTCAAACAGCAGGCCGCGGCCATGTCCCAGGGCCTCCAGGAGCTGAGCGAACGCATCAAGCAACTGCAGGGCGACACGAACGGGTAGTGGTTGCTGCCGACTGCGCAGTTGAAGCCGGCATGGAAGTCTGAAGTTTGGTGCTGCCACCGGCATAGGCCTCTATCCAATAGGCCGCTACTTAGCGAAAGGGAGAGAGCGATGAACGTGGCCGTACTCGGCGCCAGCAAGAAGCCGGATCGCTATAGCTACAAGGCCGTCAAGATGCTCCAGGAAAAGGGCCATGTCCCTTTCCCGGTTCATCCGGGCATCGATGACATAGAAGGCACTCCCGTCTTCAAGAGCCTGAGCGATATCACCGAGCCGGTGGACACAATCACCGTCTACCTCTCAGCCGCGCGCTCGGACAAGATCGCCGGGGACATCGAGGACTGCAACGCACGGCGCATCATCTTCAATCCCGGCGCCGAGAATCCGGGCCTTGCCGCTCGGCTTGAGGCCAAAGGCGTGGAGGTGTTGGAGGCCTGCACCCTCGTGCTGCTTTCGACGGGCCAATTCTGAGAGTGAACACGCCCTCCCCGGGCGCGCATCAACAACAAGGAGCGCAGGATGAACGTTGCTGTATCCAGTGGCAAGGGAGGAACGGGCAAGACCTTCATTGCGACAAACCTGGCCGTACTCGCCGCCGAACGCGGAAAGGCCGTTACCTACCTCGACTGCGACGTCGAGGCCCCGAACGGACACCTTTTCCTTAAGCCCGAAATTGATGGTACGGAGCCCATGACTGTCCGCACGCCCGTGCATTTCGACGAGGATGCCTGCACGGCTTGCGGCAAATGCGTCTCGGCGTGTCACTACAACGCACTGGCGTTGATCAAGGGCAAGGTGCTGTTCTTTCCGGAACTTTGCCACGCGTGCGGCGCCTGCGTGGTAGCCTGTCCCAGCGACGCCGTCGTCGAAGGGGACAGGCCCATCGGTGAACTCAGACATGGTAAGAGCGGCAGCATTGGTTTCCACTACGGACTCTTGAAGACCGCCGTGGGCGGCATGTCGCCTCGCCTGATACACGCCCTCAAAGACCACGGCGGGCCGGATATCACGCTGCTCGACTCGCCGCCCGGCACCGCCTGTTCGGCCGTGGAGACGGTGAAGGGCGCCGACCTTTGCCTTCTTGTCACGGATCCCACCCCCTTCTCGCTCAACGACTTGCGACTCTCCGTCAACATGTGCCGTGAGATCGGACAAGAGCCCGCCATCGTCGTGAACCGCGCCGGGCTGGATGACAGCGCCCTCAAAGCGTATTGCGAGGAGGCGCAATTGGACGTGGTAGGTGAGATACCGGATGCGCGGCAGATCGCCGAGGTGTACTCGGTGGGAGGCGTGGTGATCAAGGAGTTGCCCGGCTATCGCCGCTATTTCGACCATATCCTCGATACGGCCCTCCGCCTGGCCGCCGCCCCCCGGCCGGCTAAGCGCGCGTTGATTCAGCCCTTGTTCCGGCCCGGCGGAAAGCGCGCGCGCGCGCCCAAGCCCGGCTCCAACGCGCCGCGCCCCCAGGAAATCGTCGTCATCAGCGGCAAAGGCGGCACCGGCAAGACCTCGATTACCGCCTGCTTCGCCCAGCTCGCGGACGAAGGCGTTGTGGCCGATTGCGACGTGGATGCGGCGGACCTCCATCTTGTGCTTGAGCCACGCGTCATCGAGGAAGGCGATTTCGTCGGCGGAATCACCGTTGAGATCACCCCCGCCAAGTGCACCGGATGCGGCGCCTGCGCGGATGTCTGCCGCTTCGACGCCATCACGCGAACGGAAGACGGCAAGTGCGCCATCGACCTGAGCGCATGCGAGGGATGCGGCGCATGCCAGATGGTGTGCCCAGAGCAGGCTATTTCCAGCGCCGACGCCGTGAACGGCAAGTGGTTCGCTTCGGAAACACGCTTCGGCCCCATGGCCCACGCCATACTCGGCATTGCCGAGGAGAATTCCGGCCGGCTCGTGACGCTCGTCCGCAACATGGCCACGGACCTCGCTTCCGAATCCGGGCGCACGGGCGGCGTCATCATGGACGGCTCGCCGGGAACGGGCTGTCCGGTGATCGCATCGATCACCGGGGCGCGCTATGCCGTCATCGTCACCGAACCGACGGTATCCGGCCTGCACGATCTTGAGCGGATTCTCGAATTGACGCGCCATTTCCGCGTTCCGGCAGGCGTCATTGTCAACAAAGCCGACCTGAATGCCGCGATCGCCGCCAAGATCGCTGATAAGGCCCAGCAGATGGGGGCGGAAATGCTGGCGAACATCCCCTACGATACGCGCTTCACCGAAGCGCAGATACAGCGTAAGACGCTCCTCGAGTACGCCGATTTCGAAGTCGCGAGTGTGGTCAGGTCGATCTGGAAACACCTGGCGGAAGAGGTCCTACGCCGCAATGGTGGCAGCGTTGGGAGGACTTCAGCTTAGCCACAAACCACGCATCCTCAGATATCCTGCGGAGCTTTCAAAGTGTGCCGTGCATGACAACACGTGGAAGATCAAGGCCGCACCAGAGTCTTTCCTGTTCGTGGGCATAACCTGGTGATGTTCCTCGTATCGAGCTATAGGAGGGCAGATGATGTCTGGAACACCTGAAGCCAATCAGAAAACCGCCACGCAACTCCGCAGTTGCACGCTTTGTGGAACACAGATTAGTCCATACAGCCTGTTCTGCCGCAACTGCGGCCATCCTCAAGGGCGGCCGCTGATCATTGCCTTACTGGTCCTCTTCCTGTTGATGTTGTTGACGTTCTACGTAGGTTTCACGCTTTTCTGTGCGTGCAATCCCGAGAGGTTCGAGGTCAGCTCAGCCCAGTTGCGGCCGCACAGCGCCCTCACAGGTACCGTTAAGTCTCCCTTCGAATCGCCCACTGTTCGAGCCGGGAAGCCATCCTGAAACCGAGCTAAACGCATCCCGCGCCTGTATCGTACAACACACGGCGTAGCCTTGCCGCCGTGAATGTGCTAGACTCTTCCCAAGGTGTTGGGAGGGGCTACACCATGATTCGCATATGGGGATACAACGCATACGCACGGCCACAGGCGCTGCCTTACGTCTCCGCACCTGTCCCTGCCCCTTTCTCGAACCGTGTGAGCTCTATCGGCGGATTACAATCCGCCCTACGTTGTTCGAACCGTGTGGACGCCTGGGAGCACCAGAAGAACACGTCCTATGGGAGGATACCGGCCTATGAGAAGCCAGGTGTAGGGCGGGTCGCGACCCGCCGTCTTACCGGAATCGGCGGATTACAATCCGCCCTGAGATGCTGATTGAGCCATCTGAACAAGTGGGGCCATTACGCCTTACACAAGGAGATTCGCTTATGAAAAGGCGCGCGTTGGGAGCGTTGAGCGTGGTGTTGTGCCTGGCATTCGCCGGGTGCATAAGCACCGGCGACTTTGTGGGTACGGAAACCCACGGCCGCGAGGCGGATCGTCTTCCCCCTCTCGAGATAGGAAAGCAGTATGAGATTCGTGTGCTTAAGACGGGCGATATCCCCTATTTCTTCACGAAGGCCGTCCTCCTAGAGAGAAGCGATGGCTGGCTCAAGATGCGTTTCGATCAGCCTCCAGCCGGTGGCTGGGCCAATGTTCTTTGGCTCCCGCCAGAGAGTATCGAGTGGATCGGCCTGCTGGATGAGGAGTCGTCGCCCTCGGAGTAGCAGATCCGCCGAGACGCGTGCGGATTGCCCGGAGGCCCGGAAACAAAGGGAGAGCTAGACATTCATGCCTGAATCCACGGATAGCAACAGCATCATCTCATTGCTAGAGACGTTTTCTCCTGCCTTTCAGTTAAAGAGTGGCACCGATGACCTCAAGAGTTCGGAGCGCTTCCTCTCCCAGACGGCTCAAGATACGGCTAGTCTGCAACGTGCTTCCCACGCCACGTCCCTCAAGGTTTTGCAGTACATTGCGGAGATGGTTGACAGGAGCTGTACCACGCTGGAAACCGGAGGGGGGTGGTCGACCTGCGTGTTTGCCGCCCACGCCGGCAAGCATATCTGTGTGAATCCCGACATAACGGCAAACGAAATGATCCGGCAGTTCCTGCAGGAGCATCATGTGCCCACAGGAGAGCTCCTCTTCAAGGATGCCACCTCCGACGCGGCCTTGCCGAAGCTCGATAGCGCCTGCAAGGTCGATGTCGCCCTTATCGATGGGAACCACAGCTTTCCCATACCCATTGTCGATTGGCATTACATCGATCTCCGCCTGAAGAAGGGCGGCATCCTGCTCGTAGACGACTCACATATCAGGTCGGTAGGCTTGCTCTGTGAGTTTCTACGAACGGAAGACAGCTATCAATGGCATGCCGACATCGGAAACTTGACAGTATTCAAGAAGACTGCGGAAGAAAGGGTGTGGGGGTGGGGCGGGCAAAGACTCAACAAGGCTCCGGCCAATGCAAAGGACAGGCCGAAAGCCTGTCGGCCACTCAAGGTCATTCGAGGCATCCGCAAGTTTCTAAGCGGATTTCGGGCTCAACACTGAGGACATTCTTCACTTCTGGCTGATATGCGGCCTGTATTTCCACTGCGTCCGATGCGAACGGTGAATCCGATTACAGAGTACTCTGAGGAGCTAACCCATGAAGCGCAAATCGGTATTCAGAGGCTGCCTGTTCACGCTTGGATGTATCGCCGTCATTGGCTACGCAGTCTGGTGGCTCGTAACGCACGACATCGTGACGAGAACCGAATACCACGAGACGCCTCCGCGGGACGACCTGAACCTCGTGGATGACGTGCTCGAGGACAAGAATCCCGCCTTCGATGAAGACCTGGTGGACAGCCGGCCCCTGGGCGACTGGTGGGTGAACGCGAGCGCCGCCGTGATCAGGCTCGACTGTCCTGCCATCAAGCCGGACGTGGAGCCGGATCTCCTCGACCTGCACGCGTCCTACACGCAAGCCGCCGAGGCGGCAAAGAGACACGGCCATCAACTGCTCCCGAGCGCCAACATGCTGGACGGCGCGGCCAAGCAATTCGATGACGGCCTCTATGCCGCGCTGGATCTGGCGTGCTACCGCGGCGCGCTTGGCCTCTCCCCCGCCCCCGCCGATCTCGTCGAGGCCATCTTTGAGCAATCGCCCCCGGGAAGCCCGGCCCGACCTTTCCTTGCCGCCGCCCTGAAACTGGCGGGACGCGAAGTGGCGCTCGAACCGGAGGAGCAAGAGGTTCGGGACAGGCACCTCGCGGACTTCCGGCGTGACGAAGCGCGCAGCAAGCCCATCGCCTTCTATACCTGGACGCCCGAACTCGAAACGGTGTGGCGATTCTCACGCTTTCTCCAGTTCCAATTCACTGAAGATGATCTGGCCACCCCTCGTGCCATCGCCGCCGTCCTCGCCGAGCATGCGAACCTGCTCGAGGATTACCGCACCATCAACGGCTTCTACGGACGGCTGACAAATCCCCTTGTCTGCCTGCCCGTTGACGCACTGATCGGCACGGATGAGGGCCTCAAAGCCCTGGCCGCCAGGCTCGGGGCGCACAACAGCGCCGTGGCGCTATTCCCGCCGTCCACCAGCCGGGAGAATGAGTTGTTTGGCCAGGTGTTCACTGACTTCCTCCCGCCCGAGGCCGATCTTATGCTCGAGTTGATTCGCGCCATTCGCTCCGGCGAGGTGGACCTCACACCCAAGGATGAAGACGGGTGGTATCAGTACCAGGTGTATGCACTCGAAACCATGCTCGTTCCTTCCAAAGGCCAGGAAAGCGAGAAACTCCTGCTCACGGCGAAGTACAAAAAGCGCCTAGTCGATGCGTTCAAGGCCCTCGTCACCAAACGGCGCGAAACCCATGCGCGGCAATTGGAACTGCGCGAATCGCCAGCGACTGCCTTCGCAGAGCACTCTGTCTCTCCACGGCTGCGCGTTGAGCCGTGCGCCACCTTCTATCTGCGCACGGCGCGGGCCTACGCATTTCTCGAGAACTTCCTGACGGCGGCCGTCGGCGTGGAACGCCTCGAGGCCCTGCGCGGACTCAAGAAAGGCGGCGAGCGCGGCACGGACCTGGCGAGCGAACTCGCGGCCATGCGCCAACGCTTCTACGGCTTCTACCTCGTAGCCTGTGAAGACATCGGAATGCGGCCCAACTTCCTCGAAGATGAGCCCGTCGATGTGGACGCCGCGAAACAAGCGGCCCTGACGTGGCTCGACGCGTATGAAAGCGACGCCGACCTTGCCTGCGACACACGCGTGGCGATCCCCATATTCATCGATCCCATCCGCAAGGTGACGCGGCTATGGGCGACCCTCGGCGTCCGCCTGGCCCCGCTCGAAGCATCGTATGCACGCCCTCCCATGGTACGGCTCAAGGGTGAGGCCGGGCCGTGGCAGGATGTCGAGCCGTACCAACTCGGCCCCAGCAACTACGTCATCCCAGTCGACGAATTCGGCGAATTCGAGTTGGCCGGTTCCGCCGCCCTCACCCGCGATGAACTCCGCACCATCTGCGACAAATACAAGACGAAGGAAGCGATCCTCAAAGCCCTTGAATGAGGAGCACTGCGGCCTTCCGCGAACCCAGCACGCCTGCGTTTAGGGCGGTGGTGGATCTTAACGCAGAGACGCCGAGGACGCTGAGAAGCGCAGAGGACAATTGATGCATGATAGAGGGCTCTGCGACCCTCTGCGTTCAGAACGACTGCAAGAAGCGGAGAAGAGGCGATGCATGAGAACGAGATCTCTGAGCAGGTGATTGGTGCAGCCATAGAGGTTCATCGCGAGCTGGGGCCGGGACTTCTTGAGTCGGTATATGAGGAAGCCCTATGCCATGAGTTTCATCTTTGCGGGATTGCGTTTGAGCGTCAGACGGCGGTGCCGATAGCTTACAAGGGCGTCAAGCTGGCCTCGGATCTGCGACTCGATCTGCTCGTCGAAGGGAAAGTCATTGTGGATGTGAAGGCCAAGGAGAAGATGACGGAGCTGGATCACGTGAAGACGCTCACGTACTTGCGGCTGAACGGCACCCGTCTGGGCCTCAACATCAACTTCCACGAATCCACGCTTGTGCAGGGGATCAAGCGCATCGTCAACGATCTTAGATGAAACTCTCTGCGTTTCTCCGCGTCCTCAGCACCTCTGCGTTGAGATACTGCCGCCCCAAACGCAGAGAAGCAGAGTACGCAGAGCAACGCGGAGCACCCCTTCCGCAGAGTCCTTGGAAGAACACGTTGAGGGCTCTGAGCAACTAAGAGAGTCTGCGCCGCGCCTGCCGCGCAAGAGAGTCCATCTCCCCAATCCTGTCATCTCGTCAAGCAAGCCACATCCCGGCGGCCCTGTGAGGCGAATCATCCGGCCATTGCGCGGCCGGCTTACGACAAGAGCAAAGGTGAGGCACAGGCACGTCGCGAGAAGGCTCAGATGAAAATTCTCTGCGGCCCCTCTGCGAACTCCGCACCTCTGCGCTCAAAAGACAGCAGCAGGCCAACGGGGAGATCTAAACGCAGAGACGCAGAGGACGCCGAGAAGCGCAGAGCGCCTATTTCGCGCAATCCCTGGGAGTGTACGTTGAAGGATTTACATGATTAACAGGATTTCGCGCCGCGCCTGCCGCGCAAGAGAGTCCAACTCGCCAATCCTGTCATCCCGTCAAGGAGTCCTTTTCCCGGCGGCCCTGTGAGGCGAATCATCCGGCCATCGCACATGCGGCCCACGACAAGAGCAAAGATGTAACACAGGCACGTCGCGAGAAGGCTCGGATGAAAATCCTCTGCGGCCCCTCTGCGAACTCCGCGGCTCTGCGATCAAGAACAGCAGCAAGCCCAACGGGGAGATCTAAACGCAGAGACGCAGAGGACGCCGAGCAGCGCAGAGCACCTATTTCGCGCAATCCCTGGGAGTGTACGTTGACAGGATCTACAGGATTGACACGATTTCGCGCTGCGCCTGCCGCGCAAGAGAGTCCATCTCGCCAATCCTGTCATCAAGTCAGACAAACCGCATCCCGGCGGCCCCGTCAGGCGAATCATCCGGCCATCGCGCGGGAAGACCCCGCCTCTCCAATCAGGTTGACGCCTAACCGATCCAGTGATACAGTCGTCATTGACGGGGCGCGTCGAACACCTCCCCGAGATACCCAAGCTGGTTTCTTCCCGTTCTTTGATGAACTAAGGAGGTTGAATTGGCTATACCAGATTATCAGGCGATCATGCTTCCACTCCTTGAGTACTGCGGAGATCAGCATGAGCATGCCCTGCGTCAAGCCATCGAAGATATGGCCACACGCTTTAACCTCACAGAAAAAGAACGACACGAACTGCTCCCAAGCGGGCGCCAGCCCGTGTTCGACAATAGGGTCGGATGGGCAAGGACGTACATGAAGAAGGCCGGACTCCTCGAATCGCCTAAGAGAGCCATTTTCAAAATAACCGAGCGTGGGTTGAAAGTTCTTAGGCAGAAGCCTACCGGGATCAACGTCAGATTCTTGAACCAGTTTGTGGAATTCAGGGCATTTCGGACTCTTCGTCACAGCAAGGGCAAGGATGCGGCTGAGGATATGGTATCTGATGCGACTCCGGAGGAGGCCCTTGAGGCTGCATACCAAAGTCTAACAAACGAACTGGCGGGCGAACTTATGCAGCAACTCAAGAGCAGCCCTCCGAGCCTGTTCGAGACAACAGTCGTCGCCTTGCTCGTCAAGATGGGTTACGGCGGCAGCTTGAAGGATGCTGGCAAAGCGGTTGGCAAGACTGGAGACGAAGGCATAGACGGCATAATCAAGGAAGATCGCCTAGGTCTCGACATTATCTACATTCAGGCGAAACGATGGGAGAATACTGTCGGTCGCCCAGAGATTCAGAAGTTTGCTGGAGCCCTTCAGGGACAGCGTGCACGCAAAGGCATCTTTATTACGACGGCAGACTTCTCACGTGAAGCCCACAGCTATGCCTCGCGCATTGATACCAGGATTATTCTCATCGACGGGGACCAACTAACACAATTGATGATCGACTACAACATTGGCGTCACCCCCTCGGCCTCTTACGAAGTCAAAAAAATCGATTCGGATTACTTCAGTGGCGAGTGATTTCACGACCACGGGCTTACGCGCACGGTAGGGCTGCGTTAGATCCGGCATGCTAGGCTCTGACATTTCGTCACGCGACACAAGGAAAGCGAGGTCTCCCGCGCTCCAGGCCTGCAAGGCCCACTCCTCAGAATCAACCTGCAGGTGTAGTGCGTCAACCTTGTACGCGACAAGTTGGTTGACCCCAGTACTCAGTGCTGATTCGGGCGTTTCTGCAGAGAGGGCTAGGGGGATTGGACACCGGTGAGGTCGGCAGCGGTGTTGATGCGGGCGCAGGGGCCTTCGAGTTTCAGGAAGGTTGGCGCGGGCGGGGCGGCGCAGCCGGTGATAGAGGCGTCTTGCGTGGCCTTCAATATCATGACGGCTGGGGCGTCGGGGGCGACTTGGGCGTTGAGTCCATCGACGCGGAGGCCGCGCACGTCATCGCATGCCAGGGCCGGGCGTGCGTCGAGAGCATCGCAGTCGAGGGCGATGGTACGGAGCGTCAGGCCGGCGACGTGGCGGCAGTAGAAGCCGTAGGCCGGTAACGCGCCGAACATGGTGCACTCGGGATACTTCCCTTCCTTCTCAGGCACTTCCGCCTGGATCTCCTCCACCGTGCCGCCGCCAAGGAATCGGATGCGCACGTTGGACAGTGTGACATTCTCGATGGGATGATCCGGGAGGCCGGCGATGGCGCAGCCGGTGGCCCCCGCGTCCGTGGCGACGATGTTGTTAAGCGTCACATCGCGGAAGGTGCCGACGGGCGGCGCGGGCGCATCAGCCTTGTATTGCCGCGCGCGATTGCCCAACCGCATGAAGATAGGCGCGGTGGTGCCTTGGATGACGACGTTCGAGATGGCCACGCGTTCGAGCGAGCCGCCGTCCACGATCTCGAGGGCAATCCCGGCCAGTCCCTCCGGGCGTCCGTACAATCCCTCGTCCGCCGCCGACGGCTGGATGACGCAATTCGAGATGGCGATGTCGTTGAATCCGCCGGAGGATTCCGTGCCGGCTTTGATGGCGTTGCAGCGCGAGCGGAGGATGCAGTTGGTGATCGCGACGTGTTCCGTCGGGCGCGGGCCAGTGCTCTTGAGCGTGAGGGCGTCGTCATCCGTGTCGCCCACGCAGTCGGCGATGACTACGTTGCGGCAGCAGTCGATATCCATCATGTCGTTGTTGTGGCAGACGTGGTTGTAGACGTCGATGCCGCGGATGGTGAGGAAATCGCAGTCGAGGTAGTGCTGCATCCACATGGCGGAGTTGCGCAGGCGGATGCCCTCGATAAGGACGCGCCGGCAGCTCACGAAGCGAATCACGTAGGGCCGGTTGATGTAGGCCTCGGCCGGGCGGTACCGCGTGGCGTCGTCGAACGCGCCAAGCAGCTTCTCGTACGCCTCGCCGGACGGCTTGTTGTCCTTGAACAACGCGCCTTGGCCGTCAATCGTGCCGCGCCCGGTGATGGCGATGTCCTCGAGTCCCTCCCCCCATAGCAAGGCGCGGCCGGTGTAGCGATCCGTCCGCGAGGGAAAGCCGCATCTCATGAGAGGGTAGTCCTCGACGTTGGGGCTGCCGAGGATGCACGCGCCCGAGTCGAGGTCGAGGCGCACGTGATCCTTGAGGAAGAGCGTGCCGGTGAGGTAGGCGCCCGCGGGGAAACGCACCGTGCCGCCGCCGTCTTCGGCGCAGGCATCGATGGCCGCCTGGATCGCGGCGGTGTCAAGGACCTCGCCCTTGCCCGTCGCGCCAAAGCGCAGGACGTTGTAATCATCACCCACGGCGGCAACACCAAAGCTCATGAAAAGTCCCAGAAATGCACAAGAAGTCGCGATTCGCATCGTTTTCTGCACAGAAACGCCTCCAAAGTGTCTCGGGACAATCATCCCCTCCCCCATGCCGCCCACCTTCTGACAGGATAGACACGATTCACAGGAGGGACAGCTACGACCCTACTTCTCTTCCTCCGGCTTGGGAATGACCTTGGGCTCGACCTTCTCGGCGCTGGGCGTTACGGAGGGCTCAGAGATGGTGACGGCGCCTTCCTCGACAATGACTCGGATATAGGCGCGGGTGGCGTCCTTGGGCGCGCCATCGAGCACGTCGAAGGTTTTCGCTTCGTTATCGAGCGCGACGGGATTCTGAGGCATGGTGCAGTGCGGCGAGGCCATGCCGATGTCGTCTCCCTTGTACACCGTCCACCACAGGCACTGAATGGACACTTTGCCGGCGCCCTCGGCCTTCACCTTGATCTCGTAGGCATGGCCGGGCGTGACGTCGAACACCGGGGAATGCAGGAACGTCTTGCCGCCCGTCAGCTTAACCTCTTTCTTGGCCTTGTCCAGGGCCGCTTCGCTCGGGGCGGCGATGGGATGCCATCGCCACGTGGTCTTATCGACAAGAGGCGCGAAATCGGCCTTCTGGAAGCCGGGATCCGGCACGAGATTCTTTGACGCGGCGCGGGCGGCCGTCGCGCCGCAGATGATAACCGCCGATACAACCAGGATAACAGCCAACCGAATACTCATGTCGCATATCCTCTCATAGGTTTCCGGAATCTTCGACTTCACCTAGGCCGTAGACATTGATGTAGCCGTCCGCCGTCGGCACGACCACCTCGCTCGCGCCGTCGCCGTCGAGGTCGCCGATCACCGGCGCGCCCGCCGCGCCGGATAAATCCGCCCGCCAGATCACGCGGCCGGCGTCCACGCTGTCGGCGACGGCGTATAGTCCCTTATGGCTTGTGCCGAAGACGAACTCCAGCGCGTCGTCGCCGTTGATATCGCACACGGCAACATCCGAACAAGACGCCTCGACGGGCATTAACCAGCGTGTAGCGCCGTCCGCGACGTTCACGCAGGCGAAGTCACCGTTCTGGCGGCCGAATGCCATCAACCACGCGCCATCGGGCAGCGGCATGAATGCCTCCCGCGCGCAACGGCTCTGCCCGGCCATGGGCAGTTTATACCACAGCGGTTCCGCGCGTATCGACATGGCCGCTTGGAAGTAGTGGCCCGCCACCAGGCAGACGAGCGGATCCTCGCCGGCCCGCTCGAGGACGGCGGGCAGCGTGTACAGCCCTTGGCTTGGCTGATTGAAGATCTCAGGCGGGAAAAGCGGCCCCAGCAGGAACTCGCCCGTCGGCCCGTCGGCGACGCAGTAGTAGTCGGGATTGGTGAACACCAAATCCTCGTTGCCGTCCGCGTTATAGTCGTAAACGGACGCAAAATTGACGCTTGGCCCCCAATAACGCTCGGAATTGGGCACTTCGCCCTTCTCCCAAACCAACGCCCCCGTCTCGCCGTCAAGGACCACGCTACGCACGACGGGCGTTCCTGCCCAAACGTACACGTCGGGCGTGGCCTTGCCGGTGAACCGTCCCGTCCGCATGTACGCGCGCCGAGGCTGCGGCAGGCCGGTGCGCTCAGCCGGAGGGAACTGGTTCTGCCACAAGACCTTATCTTTCTCGGCGGGCGTAATGGCCTCAACCATGGGCGGTGACTCCGGCCCCACCGTGCAGAGCACTAGCTCCGTGCGGCCGTCTCCGTCCAGGTCGGCAATAACGGGCAGGGCATCCGACTGATACGCGGCAATCACCTCGAAATGTCCTTTCGTCAGACGCAGGACCTCCACGTCGGGATTCCGGTACACAATGAGTTGGTTCACGCCCGTTCCCATGACATCGGCGATGAGCAGTTCCGGGAACGGCGGCCCTTGGATTTCCGGGACAAAGGAAGGGCGCGGTATCTCTGTCGTCTCGGGAGGCGACCACGGCAGCGTGGAGACCTCCCCCCCATCATTCACCACTAAACTGAACATGGAGGCCCCCTTTTCGATGACAAACGCGTCCTTTTGGAGTTCGGAGACCTCTGCCCCGTCATCCTCCCACGGGCGCTCGAATCCTTCCCCAGCCGCTCGAAGGAGGTAGGCGCCCTCTACGGCCGTCTGGGTGGGGTCGGTGGAGCCGACGGCGAGTATCTCCGCGGCGCCGTCGCCGTCCAAGTCCTTGATTTGCCTTGCGATAAGGCCCGGCGAGCGATACTCAAGCTCTCCCGTAACGGCGTCGTACGCGCGAACAAGCCAAGCCCCTTCCCCCTCCGAGTTGAACATGGACACCACGATCTCGATGCGACCGTCGCCATCCAGATCGGCGTAGGGCGGATCGGGCCAGGTCGTCACAACTTTCCCCGTGGTAACACTTTCCGGCCATCCGTGGGCCCAGGCCTGCACCATCTTGCCGTCCTCATTGAGAAGCACCTCGTGGTGTTGGGCGAAGTCAGCGATGCAGAGGAAATCCTCACGCCCGTTGCCATTGAGATCGACGAACTTGACGAAGCCGTAACTGCGCACATTCGCGGGCGAAACATCCCATGTTGCAAAGTGTTTCAATTCGCCCGTATGGGCATCCAGGAACCACATCCGGCTGTGGGATTCGACGGCAAGCTCATCTATCCCGTCCCCGTCGAGGTCCGTTTGGAGCAGCGAGGGGAAGCACGTGTACTTGTCGAAGTCATAGCGCCACTTGAGCTTAGGGGCATGCCCCCCCTCAAGGAACTCGAACAAGACAATGTAACCGTTGTCCTTGTCTGGTGGATAGCCGTGCATGATGACAACAAACTGCTTTTGTGAGGTATCGGGGAGGTAGTGGCCGATGTGAAAGTACCAGGCGTACGACATGGGCTCGACATTATATCGCCAGAGCAGGGCGCCGTCCTCGAGGGAAACGAGGCACGCGGCCCCGAAGGGCTGTGCAGGACGTCCGGCTTGCAACGCGATTTCCACGGAGGAATCGCCATCAAAGTCGCCAATTTCGACAATTTGATCCAAATTCAGGCCCTTTGGGTGACACTCCCACACCTTCTCCCCCGACACGGCGTAGCATTGAAGAGCGCCGGAAAGCAGGCATAACTCGACCTCTGTCCCGTCCGGCAAGGTGGCCTTGCGGCGCACCGATGGCCGGGAGCGCCCCAGATCGTAGCGGGCGAGCAGGGCAGGTGGGACGCTCATACGGCCCGCGAGAGGCTGAACGCACGTAAGATACTGATTCTGGCGGGGTTCGGGCCAGTCGCCGGGGGCTGTGCCTGCGTTGGCGGCAGCCGCCATGAGAAAAAGGCCGGCCATACTCAAGTGCAACGCCTTCATGGGCTTGCCTTTCTCCCTTTTGACGACGCCCCGGAAAGACGCCTTATAGCCGGTTGCGGTCGGCCACCTCGCGGACAATGTCTGCGGCAAGGCGGCAGTGCTCCGGCTCGTACTTCTCGCAGAAGGTCGACCAGCGGACGAAGGTGCGGAGGAACGCCTGGGCCTCCGGACAGTCGTCGCCGGAGTAGGTGTACTCACGCGAGGCCGGCGGCATCGAGTAGGGGAACCGCTTCGCCCGCGTCCGTTCCTGGAGGCATGTCAGCGCGGCGGGCATCAGGTAATACTCCCCCATGCCCGCGCCAGGGATGCCGCCCTCGGCCACTTGCGCGGCGAAAGCCTCCGTGGAACACGAAAATGCGTCGGAATCGATGTTGAATCCCGCCATCCAGCAGGAATAGACGTTCATGTAATCCGGAATGGGGAGCGGCGTGATGCCGGGAATCTCAGCTAGATACTTCGTCAGGAGCCGGATCATCTTGTCGCGATGGGCGACTTGATCGCGGATGACCTCAAGTTGAGCCAAGCAAATGGCTGCGGTGCACCCGGGCATGCGGTAGGCGTAGCCTGGCGCCGCGTGGAGCCGGCCGAAATGCTCCTTCATGACGGCGCCGCGGCTATGGCCGATGAATCGCGCCTGCTCCGCCAGTTCGTCGTCGTCGGTGACGAGGCATCCGCCCACGTCCGAGCCCATAGTCTTCTCGGCATCAAAGGAGAATCCGGCGGCATGCGACAGCGTCCCCGCGAGGCGGCCCTTGTATTCGCCGAAGACGGCCTGGCAGGCATCCTCATACACCACGAGGCCGTGTTTCCCGGCCAGGGCGTTGATAGCGTCCATGTCGTTGATGATGCCCGTCATGTGGACACACAGAATGGCGCGGGTGCGGCCGGTGATGCACGGCTCGATAGTTGCCGGGCCAAAATTGATGCTGCCAGGTTCCGTATCGGCGAAAACGGGGATAAGGTCCTCGGCGATAAGGCCCTGCACCGTTCCGTAATCCGTGACGGGGCTGACGATCACCTCATCGCCCGGCTCCCACGGCATGGCGGCGGCAAGCACAGCCAAGGCGGGCGTGCAGCCGGGGGTCGCGATGCAGTGTTTGACGCCCAACGCCTCGGCGAAGGCCCGCTCGAAACGG
Source organism: Candidatus Hydrogenedentota bacterium (assembly GCA_963674865.2). Taxonomy (GTDB): domain Bacteria; phylum Hydrogenedentota; class Hydrogenedentia; order Hydrogenedentales; family SLHB01. The sequence goes on along the minus strand of CAXXYE010000004.1, from coordinate 355,231 downwards.
CCCATCATGTCGCAGGTGAGGCCGGATTCAAGTACCTCGCGGATGTACTTCTCCGCGTTCGGGCCGATGGTTCTCGGGAAGGCCGTCGGCAGCTTGCCGACCTCGTCCTTGTGCGCCTGAGCGCCCCATTTCGCGTGCTGTGGTTTTGTCGCCATGATCTTAGTCGGACCTCCCACTTCAGCGGGCTGAGGACGCCCTCGCCTACACCTGCTTCTCCTTCAACAGAAACTCAACCACCTCATTCGGCTCCGCGAGCCAGACTTCATCGCCGCCGACGCGGCACACCGCATCAAAACGCGCCTCCAACTCCCGCGTGGTGCAGTCCTTCGCGGGATGGATGGGCTTGTCCGGCATAGGGCAGTGGCAATAGTCGACGATCCATCCACCAAAGTCGATGGCTTGGTGAATACGCTTGTAAGGATCGAACACAGAGAAGAACGGCGCGGGATACTCCGTGTGTAAAGGACAGCGGCCCAGGCTCATCAGGTCGGTGTCCCTGGTGTTGACGCGGTCGTAGATCGTCATGATGGCCCGGTAGCCGGCCTGTTCGGCGTACTTGAGGGCGCCCGGGTGGCCGTTATTATCACCGGGAACGCAGAACATGGTGACGGGCATGTCGAGGGCCTCTTCGAGCACACGCCGCGCCTCGACCACTTCCGTTTGTCCATTGTCGAGCGTGACGCCGCAATGAGTCATGCTATGGCACGAGACGCCCCACCCCTCATCGCACAGTGCGCGGACTTGCTCTTTCGACAGGATCATCATCTTGTCGTAGCTGCTTCCGGGCACATCGCGCGGCACGCCGATCTGGCTCGAAACCAGTGCCACGTGGCCGGGAACTCCGTACTTGCGATGGATGGGCAGCGCATGCGTCAGGAGATCCGCGCATCCCTCGTCGTAGGTGATCGAGTAAACCCACCGCTTGCCGTCCTTCCACCGCATACGACGTCCCTCGCTCTTCGCCTTGCCCACGAGTCTAAATCAGCTTGGCTCCGCTACTCTACCGATGCGGGGAACGCGTGCGCAAGCACATGCAATTTGGAGCGGGACGCCGGCGGGCAGAGGCTTTGGCCTGCGAGGCCACGGACGGAATGTTTGCCTTTTTCGAGGACGCTACTGTTCAGCGGCCGGGTGCGTTGGCACCAGTTTCTTGCTGAGGAAATCAGTCTTATCTTCGTAGCTGTCTTCGCAGTGGTCGGGATAACGCAGAACGGCCTCGACGCCTAACGCATCCATGGCGACCTTCAGGCGAATGCCGAATAGCGGGTGGTGCACTTGCTCTTTCGGCGTGGACTCCGGGCCGAGGGGCGTGTTTGGGAGGCCGTAGTTCATGAAAACAGGGGGATCGTCGGGCGTGAGTAACTCGATGGGTGATGCCTCCGCCATGAGTCGTTGTATCTCGGGCGAGGAACACTCCTCGACAGTCGTAATGCCGAAGAGGGGAAACGTGGCGGGATGTACTTTTGCGTGTTCGCCCACCCATTCGAGATAGTCGCTCATGATCACTGTTGTCGGAGCAGAAACCGGCGCAGCACACGTCAGCCTCGTGGATTGGCGCAAGACGGGATCTTCGTTGGACGGATCGGCCAGGTCGTCATGAAAGGCCAACCACAGCGCGATCATGCCGCCCGCGGAGCCTCCTGTTGCTGCGAACCGCTCCGGGTCGAGGCGCCAGTCGGCTGCATGGTAACGCAGGAACTGAACGGCACGCGCGGCGTCGTGCATGGGAGCGGGGAATGGCGCTATCGTTGAATACCGGTAGTTGATGGCCGCCACGGACAATCCAGCTTGCAGGAAATCCGTCAGTTCCTCGGCATCGAGGCCTGACTTGTCGCCGGCGATGAAGCCGCCGCCATGGATGTACATGACAAGGGGCCTCGGCCCCTCCCCTTCGGCCAACCACAAGTCCAACACATTGCGTTCATACGGCCCGTACTTGACGTTTGCGGCGTCCGGCGTTGGCTTGACGACTGCCTTTGCCGTTGGCCCAACGGCTTTCGCCGGCGCCGTTCCCGCCGCGAAAGCGATAGGTGAGAAGGCGCAGACGAGTAATACCGCAATCCAGGTACGCCCCGGCCTATGGCCGCTTAGAGCCATGTTTCCCACTCCTTTGAACCGGCCGCACGGCTCACATCGGTGTAATCGCGCAAATCCGCGCGTGTCCCACTTCTTGCGTCCCGTTGCCATGGAAACAATCATCCCCTGCGCGGGGATTCCCCAGAACTACTGCCGGGCGGTTTGAGTAAGTCGCCATAGAGGTCCGGGCGGCGTACCACATCGAACATGTGGCGCAGGTTGCCGCCGTATCCCTCCCCCCAGAAGGGCATACGCCAGGCCGGATCGAACTCGGCGATGGCGACGCCATCCTTGTGGGCCGTCGAGCAAATAATCCGCCCGTCCGGGGAGATGACTTTGGCATAGCCCATGTCCCTGCCGGCCAGGAAAGGCTTGCTGATGTACCGGGAAAGTGCAAAATACATCTGGCTGTCGATCGCGCGGGCCTTCTCGATGCTCTCAAGCATATCGCCCGTGTAGTCAAGGTACATGGTGGGCACGCAAACGAGGTCGGCGCCCTTGAGGCCGTAAATGCGGAACATCTCGGGGAAGTGGATGTCCATGCAGATGGCGATGGCGAGCTTGAGGCCCTCGTGCTCGAAGACGGGGAAGGGGTCTTGGCCATCGGCCGGGGTCGTAATGATAGCCTCTTCCGATGGCGCGGGGTGCTTCTTGCGGTAGCAGCCGATCAGTTCGCCCCGCCGACCGAGGAGAAAGCCGGTGTTGGCATAGCCGCCGTCCACGGCCGCGGACAGGCTTGCCACTACGCCGACGCCTGATTGGGCAGCCTGCTCCGTGAATGCCGCGAAGGCAGGGTGTTTTTCGAGCGCGTACTCGCCCGGGCCGCGCCCAGCCTTGATGTCAGGCTCCTCGGGCAGTAGGACAAGGTCGGCCCCTCGCCGCCCCGCTTCCGCGATGGCGGCGATGCATTTGTCGATGACCTTCTCGCGACTGTCGCCGCCGGGAAGCGTAATCGCGGTAACGGCAAGGCGAAACGGCTTCGCCATGGCGTCCTACCTCCGGTTCATGCCTACTCTCTGAAGAACCGACGCAAGGATAGCCGAACGGGGCGAGGGCAGGCAATGCGCTGGGGCGTCCTATTCGACGGCAAGAGCGACGGGGCAATGATCCGAGCCGAGGACCTCGGGCAAGATCCAGGATCTCTTGACGCGGGGAAGGAACTCCTTGTTGACGCAGTGGTAGTCGAGGCGCCAGCCAACATTGTTCTCCCTGGCGCGGCCGCGGTAGGACCACCACGTGTACTGGCCCGGCTCCTTGTTGAACCGGCGGAAGGTATCGACGTATCCCGCGCGGATGAAGGTGTCCATACTCGCGCGCTCCTCGGGCAGGAAGCCGGGATTATTCACGTTCTCCTTGGGCCGGGCGAGGTCGATCTCTTTGTGGGCGATGTTGTAGTCGCCGCACAAGACGATGTCATCGCCTTGCCGACGCAGCTTGTTGCAGAACATGCGAATGGCTTTGCAGAAAGCGAGTTTGTAATCGATTCGCGCGCGCTCCGGCTGACTGTTCGGAAAATAGGCGTTGATAAGCGTGAAGTCATCGTATTTGAGCGCCTGGACGCGGCCCTCGACATCAAATGCCTCGACGCCGAGCACGTCCACCGAAACCGGTGCCAATCCGTCGCGAAAGAACGTCGCCGTTCCGCTGTATCCTTTGCGTTCCGCCGGATTCCATACGCTCTGGTAGCCGTTGGGACAGCGGATGGCCTCGTCCACATCCTCCACTCGCGCCTTGATCTCCTGGACGCACAGCACATCGGGCCGCGTATCAGCGAGCCAATCCAGAAGGCCATTGCGCACGGCGGCGCGGATGCCATTCACATTCCATGAATACAGCGTGAGCATAATCCGCAATTCCTCCGACTCTCGCTTACTGCCGGGCGAGCATACCTATCGGATAGCGCGAGGGGCAAGGGGGCGGCAGGCCGCCAATTGCGCTGCCTAAGCGGTTGCCGCGCGTCGGAGGTCGCGTTTGCGGTCTTCGGAGGCGAGGATGGCTTTGCGGACGCGCACGCTTGCCGGGGTGACCTCGACAAGTTCGTCCGGGGCGATCCATTCGAGGGCGGCGTCGAGCGTGAGGGTGCGTGGCACATCGAGTCCGGTGGTGTGGTCCTTCCCGGCGGCTCGATGGTTGGTGAGGGCCTTCCGCTTGGTGGGATTGCACGGCAAATCCCCGGGCCGCGAATTCTCGCCGACAATCATGCCTTCGTAGACGGGATCCATGGGGGATACGAAGAGAACGCCGCGCTCCTGGAGGTTCTCAAGGCTGTAGGAGGTGGCGTCGCCACTGTCCATGCTAATCATAGATCCGCGGCTGCGGGAGACTACTTTGCCGCACCAGGGGCCGTAGTCGGTGAACCGCGAGGCCATGATGCCGAGGCCGCGGGTGTCGGTAAGAAACTCGCTGCGGTATCCGATGAGGCCGCGTGTGGGGATCCTGAACTCCATGTGCAGCATGCCGGCGCCATTATTGTCCATATTCACCAGACTGCCCTTGCGCTGGGCCACCTTCTCGATCACCGTGCCTTGGAATTCGAGGGGGACATCGATCGTGAGTTCCTCGAAGGGCTCGAGCAATCGGCCGTCGCTGTCGTGATGAGTTATCACTTCCGGTGGCGACACACACAACTCCATCCCTTCGCGGCGCATCTCCTCGATGAGGATGGCCAAGTGGAGTTCGCCCCGGCCGGAAACCTTCATGCCATCGCCGCGATCCGCATCTTCGACGCGCAAAGCGACGTTCGTGCGGAGTTCGCGTTCGAGGCGGGCCTTGATCTGACGTATCGTGACGGCGTTTCCCTCCCGCCCCGCAAAGGGGCCGCTGTTGACAAGAAACAGCATGGACACCGTCGGCTCTTCGATTTCGAGCGGCGGCAGGGCGCAGTCTTCGAGTTCGGGGGCGGCGATGGTGTCGCCGATGGTAAGCGTCTTAGGGCCGGCAATAGTGACAATGTCACCCGCCCCCACTTCATCGCAAAGGATGGAATGGACGCCGCGCGTCGCCCACAGGTACGTGGCGCGGCTCGCCTCGGAGCCGGTGACTTCCCACTCGCCCGCGTCGGCGTCGCCGCCGTGCGCCAGCCACTCGGCGTTCTTCGGTGAAGTGGTTATACGCGTGATGGCGTCGCCCTTCCTCAGCTTTCCCTGAAGGACGCGGCCCGTGCCGGTTCGCCCGATATGATCGCACCAGCCCAGCGTGCTCACCTGCATCAGGAAGGGGGCGTCGGCGTCGCTCTGTGGGGCGGGGACTTCGTCCACGATGGCCTGAAACAAGGCGTCCAGGCCCTCCCGTTGATCCGTCTCTACGTCGCGCACCACCCACCCGTGGAGGCCTGAGCCGTAGAGGATAGGGAAATCGCACTGCCTGTCCGTGGCGCCGAGTTCCAGGAAGAGGTCGAACGTCTTGTCCAAGGCGCCGTGCGGATCGGCATTGGGCCGATCGGCCTTGTTAACGATTACAATCGGGCGCAACCCGAGGCGCAAGGCCCGCATAAGCACGTAGCGTGTCTGGGGCATAGGACCTTCATTGGCGTCCACAAGGAGCAGGACAGAGTCAACCATCGAGAGGATACGCTCGACCTCGCCCGAGAAATCCGCGTGGCCGGGAGTGTCGATAATGTTGATGCGATAGCCGTTCCATTCGACGGTGCAATGCTTGGCGCGGATGGTGATGCCGCGCTCACGCTCGAGCTCGTTATTGTCCATCACGCGCTCGGCCACCTGCGCGTTTTCGCGGAACACGCGGGTGGCGCGGAAGATGCTGTCAATCAGCGTGGTCTTGCCGTGGTCAATATGCGCGATAATCGCGACATTTCGGATCTGTCTTGCGGACAACATACTCGTGGATATCCTCAAATCATCTTGACAGGGGAAAACGTGAAGAAAGGAGTGCGGATATTACCTCAAGTGAAGGGTGGAAAGCAAGTCTGATACCACGACGGGAAAGCGAACGTCATAGGATGGAAGCCTTGTGGCAATCCAATGCGCTTACAAGCGCACACACCCGAAATGTCCGAATTCCTCGTGCCACTGCGCATGATTCTCTCCTGTCAGGCCTTGATGCCCGTCAGGGAGATGCCCTGGATCATGTAGCGCTGGCAGAAGAAGAAAATGATGAGAATGGGCAACGTCATCACGAAGGAGGTGGCCATCATCTCGCCGTACATGGCCAGATGCTCGCTCTTGAACCACTGCAAGCCGAGGGCAATCGTCATCTTTTCCTTCGAGTTGATGTAGATATACGGCCCCAGGAAGTTGTTCCAGGCGCCTTGAAAGGTTTGGATCGCCACGACGGCGAGGGCAGGTTTCATCAACGGAAGGATGATGGTGCTGTAAATGCGGAAATGGCCGCAGCCGTCGATCTTGGCGGCGTCCTCGAGTTCCATGGGAATCGTCATCATGAACTGACGCAGTAGGAAGATGCTGAAGGCCGCACCGAAGATCGACGGCACCCACAATGGCCTGAGTGTGTTGTACCAGCCGAGTTTGTTGAAGATGAGAAACGCAGGAATCATGGTAACTTGCGCCGGGAGCATCATCGTGGCGAGCACCATGATGAACACCGTATCGCGGCCGCGCCAGCGGATCCGAGAGAATCCGTAGGCCACGAAACTGCATGACAGCACACTGCACACGACGCTGAGCGCCGTAACATGAAGCGTGTTGCGAATCCACGTCCAGAAGGGAATGAATTCATGGGCGCTAATGAAGTTCTGGAACACCTCGCGCCATTGAATGGGCGCCTGCTTGAGAGCGGCCGGAATCCAAATCATCGGAACGGCGAAGATCTCTTGCGGCCCCTTGAAGCTGGTGACGATGAGCCAGACGAAGGGCATGGAAAACACGATGCCGCCGGCCACCAGCACGAGGTGCAGGAGCGTTTGGCGGCTCGCGATGCGCAATCGTTTTCGTAGAACTCGTTTCATCGGTCCATACCTAGCCGTAGTGCACCCATTTTTTCGACAAGCGCCACTGGATCAGTGTCAGTACAAGGACGATCACGAAGAGAATCCACGCCTGGGCCGAGGCGTATCCCATTTTGAAATACCGGAACGCGTTGTTGAAAAGGTAGTAGACGTAGAATAACGTCGAGTCCGCCGGGCCGCCCTGCGTAAGAATCAGGGCCTGGCCGAAGATCTGGAATACACCGATAACGCCCACAATCAGCGAAAAGAACACGTACGGCGTGAGCATGGGCAGCGTGATCGACCAGAATCGCCGGAGCGGCCCGGCCCCGTCAATCGCCGCGGCCTCGTAGAGCTGGTTTGGAATGCCCTGGAGGCCGGCGAGCCAGAGGATCATCCCTCCGCCGGCGCCCCACAGGCGCATGAGCACAATGGCCGGCTTCGACCAAACGGGATCCTGAAGCCATGCCGGGGGAGCCACGTCGAACCACTTGCAGATGGTGACATTCAAGACGCCATTGATCAGGCCGTCCGGATTGAGTAGCGCGTACCAAAGCACCGCCGCGGCCACGGCCGGCGTAATGGCCGGGAGGTAGAACACTGTCCGGTAGAAGGACATCCCGCGCACCTTTGCATCGAGCAGCAGGGCAATCGCCAGACTCGCGGCCATGCCGACGGGCAGGGCGAATACCATGAAGGCCGTGTTCCGCAAGGACTTCCAGAAGAGGGGATCGTTCGTCAAAAGGAGTTTGTAGTTCTCCACGCCCAAGAACCGGGCGGGGTGAATAACGTCGTAATCGCAGAAACTGATGGCTATCGAGAACACCATCGGCCCGACGGTAAAGCACAGCAGGCCGATCACCCAAGGGCTGATGAAAACCAGGCCCATCCGGTTCTCATGGCGCTGGAGTGTCGAAACCGCTCGCTCGCCATGGGTAAGCTTCCTGAGGACGAGCATCGCCGTACCAATCAGCATCGCGAAACCGGCCCAGACTGCCCCCCACCGAAAGAGCGGCAAGGTTTCCCGTCGATAGTACAAGTCGAGCTTGTCTTGGACACGCCGCGCCGCGTCGGCCAGAGACTCCTCCGGTGTCATTTCCCCGTAGGCGGCACGATCCACGGCACGCCTCATCTCATCGCGCAACGGGCCCGACACCGGGCTCACCGGAGTGGGCACCATCGTCTTCAGGATCTGTCCGCATACGTCAAACGTGGCCCGAAACCGGGGGATGTCCGGCACGTACTTCTCAGATAGCGCGGCGACAATCTTCTGATTCGTCCTGAAGCCCGTGTAGTTGTGCCGCTCGCCGCGAGTCTGCGCATGGGCATCGAGAGCATCGGCAAAGAGCAGTTGCCCCTCAGGCGAATAGACAAACCGGATGAAATCCCAAGCCTCTTTGGGATGCCTTGCATTGACGGGAATCATGTAGATGGGATTGGTGCTGGACATCGTGATGGGCGCCCGCCCCGGAGGCGCCGGGAGGGGCGCGATACCGAGGTCCATGTCGGGATGAAACCGCATCACCCGGTAGATCACCCAATCATCCTGGACAGTCATGGCGATCTTGCCCGTGCCGAAGGGATTGTACTGCTCCGGGGCGGTGTTGGCCGCGCCGAACTGATCGTAGGCCTCCCGGCCGCCCTGGGCGTCATACAGCGACTTCAGGAAGGTAACCGCCTCGCGCCCCTCAGGAGAGTCAAGCGAGCAACGCCGCCCGTCCTCGGAGAATACCTGCCCGCCCAGCTGCGCCATGTAGAATGACAGATCGTCGCGGCCGTAGAACATTAGTCCCAATTGCCTGATGCGGCCGGCCTTGTCACGCACGGTAAGCTTCCGCGCCGCCTCACGCCACTCATCCCAGGTCATCGGCGGCATATCGGGATCGAGTCCAGCCTGACGGAATAACTCGCGATTGTACGCCAGTACAACGGGATTGGAGCTCTCGGGCAGTCCGTACATCTTCCCCTGGTACTGGCCGGACTCCCAGACGGCGTCCAGGTAGTCCTCCTTGTGAATGCCATCGGGCCGGCTCTTGTCCTGCTCGATGAAGTCATCAAGAGGCCTAAGGATGCCTCGGGCGGCGATATCGCCAAATAGGAGGGATTCTCGTCGGAATACGTCGGGCGGCGAGTTGCCTACCACGCCCGACAGGAGTTTCTGAAGATCCTCACCCCTGTCGGTGGGGCCGACGACGATCTCGACATTGGGATACTCACGCTCAAAGGCCTCGATGAGCGCGTAATAGCCGTAGCGCGGCTCGCCAAGGTTCATCCCCCAAACGTTGAGCGGAATCCTATCTTCAACGCCCCAGGCGCAGAGACATTCCACAAGAGCCGCGAGAAGAAACAGGCGCCTCGCGAAGATGGAAATAGACGGCTTCCTTCGGTAAACCATCTCGGAAATCTCTAGATTCAGTTCAGTCCCCGTTCTCTGATTGACTTCCGGCCACGTGACCTTCGGCGATCCGGCCTCCGGGCGTTCCGTCCGCTTCCCACAAGAGGACTTCCAGGGGAAAGCAAGAGAGTACCTTGTCCTTGATGAGAAATGCCAGTTCGCGTGCCTCCGGCAAGTTCATCATCCGGGCGCCCTCGGCCATGAGCGGTTCGCAAACATCCCCCAGGCATTGAGCAAGGATGTCGAAGAGTCTTGCCACGGAATCCCCCATGGCCCCGCCGTCCTCGGCCAAGCGATACGCCGGGCGATAGGGCGAGGCGTTCCCAACACCTTTCGCGAGCGCGATCAGCCACGAGGCCGTCAAGGCCGGGCTCAGGCAGGGGAAGATGAATCGCGTCACCCATTCATGGAAGGCGATGGCTCCATCCGCCTCGAGCAGGCGCCGCGCGCCCTCCAGCACCGAGACGGCCTCGTCCCCCAACACTCGTTCAAGCAGCACATTCCCCTGGAAGAAGTCATAGGGCGTCGCCGTCACCACCGCCATGTCCAGTTCGCCCGCCAGGCGCGTCAGCTCCTTCACTGTCATCGAGGCGGCGTACTCCTTCGGATCAAACAGGGACTCCCGCGCCGCGCCATGCGCCGCCAAGTAGGCCTGGTGCTCGCCCGAGGCCATATCGAAGATGAGGCGCCCCCCGGGCCGCAGAACACGCACGCATTCTGCGAGAAGCTCCCGCCAGTTCGGGAAATGGCGCAAGACGATGATACTGACGACGGAATCGAAGGACTCGTCCGGGAACGGCAGACGCTCCAAGTCTCCCGCCGTAAGCCGCAATTCCTTTCCGCGCTTCTCACCGGCCCGCCGCCCCTCCTCGAGCATTTCGAGCGAGATGTCGAGCGAAACCACCTCGAGTCCCGCCTCCAGAAGCGGTATCGTGAATCTGCCGGTGCCGGCCCCCGCATCCAGGATCCTGCCTCCCACAACGTGCCGGTTGACAAAGCCGATCTCCGTGAGATTGCCCGCCTGGATAAAGGGATCTTTCTGGTAGGCCATGGACTGGTACTCTCGCCCGGCGCCCTTCTGCGTCCATATCGCCCGCTTCATTTCGCGGATGGCTCGCCGTTCCTCGCCGGAGTACTCCCGCCTCAGCATTTGCCCTCCCTCCGCCAGATGGCCTCGATACGGGCACGCCTCTTGGCCTGTCCATCGTGGACGGCAGCCGCCCAAGATGACACGTCGTGTCCCGATGGCAACATGTGCGCAATGAAAGGATCCAGGAGATCCGGCCCCCATAGATCGCAGAAGGAGTCGTATAGCTGCACGAGATTCTTCAGGCGCATGGCGTCCGTATACGGCCGGTTGAGCACGACGCCGTCGAGATCGATGAAGTAAAACTGCCTTCCGTCGCGCGTGAAGATGTTCTTGCCCGACAGATCGCTGTGGTACGCGCCCGCGGCGCTCAAGGCATGAACGGCTTGTGCAAGTCCCTCCAGGAAGGCTCGGATCACTTCTCGAGACGCGCCCTCCTCCCCCAGGCTCTTTGCGTGGGCCTCGACGTTCCCACAGCCTACCAGGAACTCGGAGATCAGAGCGTGCCCCCACAGAAGTCCCCCAAGTCCCCTCTCAATGAATGCCACGGGCCGCGGCGCCAGCACACCATGCCGCAGCAAATGCCGCCCGGCCCGCCATGCTTGTCTGTAACGCCGGCGCGCAAAGGTGTGTTTCAGAATGGCCAGGCCGCCCTCCATACAGCTCTCTTTGACCACCCACTCACCCACACGGCGCGTAGTGGATTTGCGGGAGGTCTTGAGCGGCTCGCCCGGCGTGTCTAGAATCGCCCGCACGCTTTCCGCGGGAAAGCCTTCGTCACGGTAGATAGTGAGTGCTCCGCAACGCTCGATCCGCACTTCCGGCGTGCCGTCATCCATTCCGGCGGCGCCTTCGGCGTCCCGCCAGTATGTCGGACGCACGTCCCTTGAGCGTGTAGAACCTGTCAAGCCAAGCAGGCAGCGGCTCGCGGCCATATCCGTCCCACAGTGGCTGAAACAGCGCAAGCGGGATACCGTTCTTATCGAGCGAGCGCCGGAATCGCAGTAGATTTCTTGCCCGCGCGACCTTTGACAGTCCCCCCACCAGGCGGGCGTTGTCAAAGTCCAAGAGCACGATGCCGCGCCCCGTCACAAGCACATTGCGCACCTGAAGATCGGCGTGGAACACGCCCAAGTCATGCATCCGGCGGAATGTCTCGCCGACGTTTCGCATGATGCCCTCGGGGGCTCGGGCGCCGCGCGTGAGGTAGGTATGCAAATCTGCCCCAGCGACCTCGGCGGTTGCCAGCGCACCGCGGTAGAGCGGCCCGCGCCGCTCCCACACAACGCCGAGCGGCTCCGGAACCGGGAAACCGCTCTCAAAGAGTCGCGTGAGCACCCGCAACTCAAGCAGCGGGCGGTTTACCAGGAGGTAGGATTCCCGCGTGAAATGGCGAACAACGCCGCCGCGCCGGTATCGCCTAATAAGCGCCTGCCCCTCACCATACTCGAAGCGTACCAGCCGTCCCCGGCCGCCCGCCTCGGCCGACACGCATCCCGTCCCTTCCAACAGCGCACCCGAAATGGCATCCGCCCATTCACGGCGCACCCGGGCATGCCTGCGTCCTGAAGTGTACTCGACAAAATCCAGCAATACGTCACCTACCGCAATCGCCGATTGATTCGACAGTGCCGCGCACTTGGCGCCTCTGTTCGACTTCTCCTCCAGAAACCTGCTCACCCATTAGGTGAAATCGCTCATCTGGCGAACGCCATTTCCTCTAATGACTTGCCGCGCGGCACAATTGGCCCCAGGCCACCCGGATCACCTGCGCGCGTTGTCGGCCCCTTGGCCGTGCTAATGATGCGTGAGATGGCTTTCACTGATCAAACACCGTTTATCCTCCATGGTGCCGGAGGACTAGTGACCGCACCGATGAGACGCCTCTCGGCCGGGCCGGATAGCTCCGGCTGGGCCGAGCGTCTTTGGACAAGTCCTAGCGCCGTGTGCTACGATTCTGCCTGTGGAATTCCCTCCATTCGGATAGTGTGAAATCATGGCAAAGATTACGAAGAAAGACGTTGAATACGTCGCGGGACTCGCCCAGCTCACGCTGGATGAAGCGACTAAAGAGCGCCTAGTCGGCGAGTTGGGGGATATTCTCGCCTACATGGACAAGCTGAACGAGCTGGACACGTCTGACGTCGAGCCGATGATGCATGTCCTCGACATGAGCAATGTCTACCGGCCTGATGAGGTGCAACCGTCACTAGAGCGCGACACGGCCCTCAGCAACGCGCCGGAAACCGACGGGGAATACTTTCTGGTGCCCCAAATCCTGGATGTGGACTGACGTATGGCCCAGGATTGGTATCGCTGCACCGCCCACGAAATCGCCCGCGCCGTTCGCGAGGGCGACGTGTCAGCCGAAGGCATCACCCAGAGCTTCCTCAACCGCATCGAGCAGGTTGATGCACAGGTCCGGGCCTTTGTGGACGTCTGGAAGGAACCGGCCCTAGCACGCGCCGCGCAAATCGATCAACGGCTCAAGAAGGGCGAAGACGTCGGCCCTCTAGCCGGTGTGCCGGTAGGCCTGAAGGATGTTCTGTGTACGCGGCTCGGATCAACCGCATGCTGCTCGAAGATCTTGAAGGGCTATCGAAGCCCTTTTGACGCCACCGTCGTGGCTCGCCTGGAAGATGCGGGCGCCGTGTTCCTAGGCAAACTCAACATGGACGAGTTTGCCATGGGATCGTCCACGGAAAACTCCGCCGTTCAGACAACCTGCAATCCATGGAATCTGGACTGTGTTCCGGGCGGCTCAAGCGGCGGCTCCGCGGCGGCCGTGGCAGCCGATGAGTGCGCCTTCGCCCTCGGCAGTGACACCGGCGGCTCCATTCGGCAACCGGCGGCATTGTGCGGCTGCATCGGCATGAAGCCCACCTACGGCCGCGTGTCTCGTTATGGGCTCGTCGCCTTTGCCTCCTCGCTCGATCAGATAGGGCCCTTCGCCAAAGACGCCGAAGACCTCGCCCTGATCCTCAACACGCTCTGCGGACTCGATTCCCGCGATTCCACCTCGGCCGCGCTTGAGGTACCGGACTTCACCTCCGCGCTCCGCGATGATATCGGGGATATCACGGTAGGACTTCCGAAGGAATACTTCACCGATGCCTTGGGCCGAGAGATGCGCTCCAAAGTCGCCGAAGCCGTTGACGTGTTGAAAGCCCAAGGCGCGAAGGTGGTCGAAGTGTCGCTCCCGCATACGGACTATGCCATCGCCGTGTATTACATCATCTGCACGGCCGAGGCGAGCGCCAACTTGGCCCGCTTCGACGGCGTGCGCTATGGCTATCGGGCCCCGGCCCCGGAAAACGTGGAGGCCCTCTATCACGATACCAAGAGCCAGGGCTTCGGCCGGGAAGTGCAGCGTCGTATCATGCTGGGCACCTATGTCCTGTCCAGCGGCTACTACGACGCCTACTACCTGAAGGCCCAGAAAGTCCGCTCGCTCATACGCCGCGACTTCACCGAAGCGTTCCGGGAGTGCGATGTCATCGTGACACCAACCTCCCCCACGCCAGCGTTTCGGTTCGGCGAGAAAACCGCCGATCCGCTGCAGATGTACCTCAGCGACATTTACACCATCTCAACCAACCTGGCCGGCATTCCCGGCGTATCCGTTCCGTGCGGGCTAACGGCAGATGGCCTTCCCGCAGGTTTACAGCTTCTTGGAAAGCCCTTCGACGAGGAGACGCTGATCCGGGTTGCGTACAGCTACGAGAGAAACCGGGGATTCGAAATGGGCACTCCCCCGCTGGCGTAGAGAGAGCGAATGGATTACGAAGCCGTCATAGGCATGGAAGTGCACGTCGAACTCAACACCCGCTCGAAGGTGTTCTGCGGATGCAGCACGGACTTCCATGCTCCGCCCAACACCAATGTGTGTCCCGTTTGCCTGGGCATGCCCGGTGTACTGCCCGTACTCAATGAGAAAGCCATCACCCACGCCGTAGCCGTCGGCCTTGCCCTGAACTGCAGCGTGTCCCGGTGGTCCAAGATGGACCGCAAGAATTACTTCTATCCAGACATGGCGAAGAATTACCAGATTAGTCAATACGACCTGCCGCTTTGCAGCAACGGCTCGATCGATGTCAACGTGGACGGGCGCGCCAAGCGTATCCGCATCCACCGGGCGCATCTCGAAGAAGATACCGCCCGCAACACCCACACCATTGGCGGCGGGAGAAGCGGGGTCGATTTCAACCGGAGCGGCGTGCCGCTTCTTGAGATCGTAACCGAGCCGGACATCCGCAGCGCGGACGAAGCCTACGCATATCTGACGGCCCTCAAACAGATCATCCAATACCTTGGCGCCAGTGACTGCAATATGGAGGAGGGCTCGCTGCGCGCGGAGGCCAACATCAGCTTGCGCCCCGCCGGTGCCGAGGAGTTCGGCACCAAAACCGAGGTGAAGAATGTGGCCTCCTTCAGCGGCACCCAGAAGGCCATCGACTATGAAATCGCGCGGCAACGCGAAGTCCTCGAAGACGGGGGCGTCATCATCCAGGAGACTCGCGGCTGGGACGCCGAGCGCGAGATTACCTTCTCCCAGCGGAGCAAAGAGTCCGCCCACGATTATCGCTACTTCCCTGAGCCCGACCTTGTGCCGATCGCGGTGTCCGAAGCTTGGGAAGATGAGATTCGTCAATCACTGCCCGAGTTGCCTCAGGCGCGAAAGAAGCGCTTCATGGAGGTCCACGGGCTATCGGATTACGACGCTGACGCCCTCACGGCCCTGCGTCCGGTGGCTGATTACTTCGAGGCCGTGCGCCAAGCCGGCGCCCCGGCCAAGGAGACGGCAAACTGGATGATGGGCGACTTGCAGCGTCTGCTTCTGGACAGCAAGGTGGAGATCGATGCGTGCCGTGTCGCGCCCGCGCATCTAGCGGAGATGATCGGCCTCATCGAGAGTGGTACGATCAGCCGCAAGATCGCCAAAGAGGTACTTGTCGGTGTATTCGAGTCCGGCAAGCCCCCTAAGACACTGGTGGAAGAGAAGGGCTTGATCCAGATAAGCGACACGGGCGAACTCGAGCGCATCGTGCAAGAGGTCATCGCGTCGAATCCGGGCCCCGTGGCCGATTTCAAGGGCGGCACGGCGAAGGCCCTTCAGTTCCTGATGGGCCAGGTGATGAAGGCGACAAAGGGAAAGGCCAATCCGAAGGTCGTCAATGAAATGCTCAGGCAAAAGCTCGGAACGGAGTAAAGGAAAGTAGTCCGATTTGGGGAAACTCGTCGCCAAAACCAAACGATCTGAGCCCGATTTCATGCCCAATACCAGGCGGATCGCCGACCTCGCCTATCATGTCAAGGCCTCCGATATACGCGCCTATGACGTTCGGGGCCTCACACTGGTCGCCGATGCACTTATCATTTGCGGCGCGTCAAGCCAGCCCCAGTTCCGAGCCATACTCAACACGATCAAAGTGGGCATGAAAGACATCGGCATTGCCCCCTTGCACGCGGAGGGCGAGTCGACGGGCGGCTGGTTGGTGCTCGACTACGGCGCCATCATTGTCCATATCTTCAGGACGGAGGCGCGGGAGTTTTACGATTTGGACGGCTTGTGGGCCGACGCCCCCCGTATCGACCTTGAGTTGGATGTCCCGCAACCTCGATGAGATCCGTACTATGAGCGAAGACCTCAAACTGCCGGACAGGCCAAAGCTCTACAGGTTCCGGCTGGACCGCACCCTTGGCAAAGGGGGCTCCGGCACCGTCTACCGAGCCATTGACGAGAAGTCGGGCAACGTGGTAGCCGTCAAGCTATTCCGGGCCAATTTCTTCCGTAATCGACTGCACCTGAAGGACTTCACAAGGAGCGTCAAGAAGTTTCGTAAATTCGACCATATTAACGTAACCAAGGTCATGGAGTTCATCACGGGTGACGAGGGCAACTGCCTCGTGCTGGAATACGTTGACGGGCCGGACCTAAAATGGTACATCGAGAACCGCCCCTGGAACTTGCAGGAGCGGCTGGTCATTATCGCTCAGATATGCAACGGGTTGCAGTACATCCACGAGAAGGGATTTACCCACCACGATCTGAAGCCGTCCAACATCTTGTTCACTCGGAAAGGCGTCGCAAAGTTGACGGACTACTCCCTGTCCGGCTCGCATCTCTTGTCACTGTTTGATCCCGGCGCCAATGAGCAGATTACGCCGATGTATGTGGCCCCCGAGCTTATCAGAAAGCAGAAATCCACCCCCCAGAGCGATATCTACTCCCTCGGCATCGCGCTGTATCTCATGTTCACCGGGGCCCTCCCCTTTCAGGTGGACAGTCTGGACGCACTGTACCACTGCCATCTCCATGTCACCCCGGATCACCCTCACCAAGTCAATCCCCAATGCCCGCCTGACCTCGGCGATGTCATTATGAAGATGGTCGAGAAGGACCCCAAGAACCGCTTCAACGACTGCGACCAGCTTCGCATACGGCTCGCCACCATCGGCCGAAGCCGCATCTAGAAAGCACCTTTCTTGCCCAACAGGCAAGCGCCTTCGCTCCGCCCTGTAGCCCTTTCCGCACAGAAAACCGGCTTCGCAGGCCCACGCCTGCGAAGCCGGTCGCACAAAAAAATGTTGCGATGCCTGACCTCTTGGCCGGCCTCGTCAATTGTTGTTGTTGTCGTCGTCTATCGGATGGATCTTTCCCCAGTCCGCTTGCCGGCCAACATAGGCAAGGTCGTATACGATGTTCGTCAAGCTCTCGTACTTCTGCTCAAGATTATCATCTTGCCCTGCCGCAGGTACGCTCGAGATCGCCACGCAGTGCTTGCGGTGTTTCATTTTGAGGCCCTCCCACTAACAGCTTCAGAAGCCGCCACCGGTCTTCCTAAATGCATACTCAATGCCCAGATCTACCAAGGCCTCCCACAGTTCGTACTTCTCATCAGGGATGTCAGTGTCGCCTGTCTGAGCCCGTTGCGGCAGACGCGAAATCACGATCGCGTGTTTCATGTGTAAGCTTCTCCTCTATCGCCACGGTCCACACCGTACCTTGTCAATTATTATACACTACTATACTCTTTTGCAAAGGGGTTGTTTCAACTCCACTCAAAGTCCCTTGCCAGAAGCCGGCTTAACGGTGCCGCTTGCAGTGAAGACCGTGCCCCGCCTTGCTCAAGCCGCGCTAACCTACGACTCCCGTCCTGAGTCCGTTGCGAGTCACCCAACCTGTTTCGCGACCTCTACTTACACAGCGCGGAAGGCGCCACTCTGTCGCCGTACTTCTTCTGAGCATTGACCAGCCTAACGCGCTGGGCCTCAAGTACCTGGAAGAGAAGGTCGGGCACATCAGCGGCGCCCTTCCGATAGATGGCTTCTATCCGCTCCAATTTCGCCAGGTTCTCCGGCACGCGTATCGCGAACTGCTCGTCGTAGTGCTCCTTCGTGTAGTCCGTGTTAAGAAGCTCGCTGAAGAGGACCTTCAAATCCTCATAGAGCGGAATGAAACCCGTCGGCGCCTCAATGGCCCCTACGTCCTGATGCACCCGGCGCTCCATCCACTTCATCCAGACCCCTTTGTCGCCCATGCCGTTAAGATAGGCCCCGTCGTCATCTTTCAGGAAGTAGTTGACCGCGAAGATCAGGGGCGTCTGCGCAAGCGTCTGCCCAAAGTCAAGATGGTTCTGGACATAGCGCCCGAGCGTGATAGAGACGAAATCGAGGTTCGACATTGGCTGGTGCGAGCGAACGCCTTCCTGTCCCAGCGCCGCCGCTGTCGTCTCCGACTCCAAGCTGGCGCCCATGGTAATGACGCCGTGCGACCAATCGAGCGACTGCTGCACCGGAACCCAGGTGTTCGAGTCGCGCCCGCCGTATACAATGCCGCGTATCGGCACGCCGGCGGGATCATCGGCGCGGGAATCCAGATTCGCCAACGCTTCCAAGGAAACGGTGTACCGCGCATTCTTATGGGCTGGCGAGATCTCCTTTCCATCCGCATCCTTCTTGCCGGCGCACCATTCTCCGGAGTAATTGACGCCATCGGAAGGTATTTCACATCCCATGCCGAGCCAGTAGGGGCGCTTGTCCTTGACAAGGATGTTCGAGAATATGACCTCGCCGGGCGTTGTCAACACGTTGTTGATGACCGGATCGTCGTTAGGATTTACATCCTGGATGATCCCGAAGATTCCGAATTCAACGTTGACCGCCCGGGCCTGCCCGTCCACATTGCGAATGTAGGCGATGTCGTCGCCGATGATCGTCTCGCCGGGCAGCATGGCCGTCGAGGTCTTGCCGCATGCGCTCGGAAACGCCCCGCTGAAGTAGGTGACGCGCTCTTGGGGGCCGTGCACGCCCATAACAAACATGTGCTCGGCGAGCCAGTCTTCGCGGTCAGCCTTCCTGATCGCCAGGCGGAGCGCGAGTTTCTTGAAGCCTATCGTGTTCCCGCCGTACTGCGTGTTCACGCTGTAGACAATCTCGTCTTCAATGTCAATGTAGACCCGCCTCTTATCCACGTTGACGCTGACGCAATTCTCCGTCTCACCTGAAGAGTGTAGAACGCAGAAGAAATCACCGGAATCGCCGATACTCCTGAAGTACTCATAGCCTTGGCGATACAGAAGATCCTCACTATGGGCCACGTAGGCGGAGTCTGTAATCTGAACGCCTGCAATCGAGAATTCGGAGTTCACCGGCCCCAAACAGAAGAAACGCACAAGCGCCTCGCGCCCGGCCATACTATCCTTCAGGTACTCCCTGACCTCGGCAAGGCCGTCGTCCTTGGCGGTCGAATTCAGGTTGACGCCCAGGTCAAGTCCCGCCGGGACAAGGTATTTGGTGTTGGCCTTATCGCGTGCTTGGTCGTGGTACCCATCGAAGTGCACCGTGTGGCCCTCGATGGCGAGCGGAGTCTCCTCCCCCGTCTCAATAGCACGCTGCCTTATGTAAGCGATGTCTGCCGGGGCGTCCGTGCACACGAACACCGCGTCAGGCTTGCAGAGCTCCACGGCATCCGCGACGAATTGATGAAGCTTAGGGTTGGGAAGCCGCATCAGCTTCTCAAGACTCTCCTCGCTGAGAGTGGCCCGTAGAATAGCCTCATATGCCCCGCTCACAGTCTCCTCCTTTCGCGATATCTCGCTCTCGCTGTTTCCCAATGGGCTGCACTGCCGCTCAGTTGGCCCCGTTCCTCCTCGGGCTTCGGTTTGTTCGCGGCGATTTGAGCCATATTCGTCTCAAGATCGATTCCATTCGCCCCTAAATCGCCCGCTGTCCCGATATATACTTGACTTCCCCTACCTGCCGTGCCCAAATGTTCCTGGCGGTCTCACCAGAAGCCAAGTACCGAGCCAGAGTCCACAAGATACTATACTACAACCAGTTGCGAACACCTGGAGTCATGAAACCGGTAAGGACAGCGCCCTTGTAGCCTGTCAGCAATCAGTCTGTCACGCAACTGATGGCCGGTCCGTAAGACCTATGCCCCGCCTTTGCTCTGCCCCTTAGCGCTAAGAGCCGAGACATACCTTCAAGTTGCCCTTCCGGCACGCTCTCTAAGGCTCAGTTGCTTCCACGCGAGAAACGCCTGATGGCCTCAGACGCCCCGCCCAAGCAAACTCATTATTGCACACTTCATGTGCGAAGGTCCAACAAGTCGAACGCTAAGGAGACCCCACTTCAGCAACAGCCGGGCACGGCGCTATGAGTGTCCTGCGGAAGCATCTTGCCCTCAGAAGTCCTCACTCAAAGCGGCGAAGCTTGCCCACCGCCAACGCCCTTCCTGACAATAACTTAGACCATGCACAGTACCAACCATGACAACACCAACTCGCCCAACAGTTTGACGCGCCGTCCCTTGTTCGGTATTCTTGACAACTGTCCCGGATGAAGTGGAAAGGGGAAAATCATGGCGTACGAGGCGGTGGCCTATGCCCGGGCCGGTTTGATTGGAAACCCGTCGGATGGCTATTTCGGCAAAACGATCAGTTTCGCCATTCGCGATTTCGCAGCCAAGGTCAGTCTTTATGAGCATCCGGAACTGGAGATAGTCCCAAGCCTCCAAGATCGCTCCCAATACGCCTCTATACGGGACTTGGTGGAAGACGTGAAGGCCCAAGGCTATTACGGTGGCATCCGCCTCATGAAGTCCACCATTCGCCGCTTCGTGGACTACTGTGACGAGCAGGGATTGCCCCTTCACGACCGGAACTTCTCGATTCGCTATCGCTCGACCATTCCCCGACGCGTCGGACTTGCCGGCTCGAGCGCGCTCGTCACAGCCACTTTGAGGTGCTTGATGGATTTCTACGAGATCACTGTGCCTCGCGAAGAGCAGCCCAACCTCATCCTAAGCGTCGAGAATAAGGAACTTGGCATCTCCGCAGGGCTTCAGGACCGAGTCGTCCAAGTCTATGAGGACTGCGTGTTTATGGACTTCGACCGGACCTTGATGGAGTCCCGCGGCTATGGCCGCTACGAACGTGTTTCCCCCGACCTGCTGCCGCACCTCTTCATCGCCTACAGAGCAGACGCCGCCGAGGGTTCGGAAGTGTTCCACAACAACATCCGCGAACGGTGGTTGATGAATGACCCGGAGGTGGTCGAGGCCATGAATCAGTTCGCCCAGTATGCTCAGGAGGCCCGGAATCTACTCATCGCGGGCCGCGGTCAAGAGATTGGGCCGTGGCTCGACAAGAACTTCGACCTACGCCGCTCAATCTACGCAATCGACCCGCTCGATGTCGACATGGTTGATCGTGCTCGTGCGGCCGGTGCTCACGCCAAGTTCGCCGGCTCGGGCGGCGCCATTGTCGGCTCCTACGAGGATGATGCAGGTTTCGCCCGCCTGGAAAAGGCATTTGAAGACACCCCCGTCGTTGTCTTCAAACCAATCATCACAGCAGACTAAACCTGCTTTTCTCACAGCCGCACAGCGAGACTACACGCAATTCATGTGGGACGGGGAGTCCTAGGTCACATACAGGCCCGGAGCAACGGCTATACAAACTGCTTCATGTATTCCAGGCTCTTGGCGGCAATGGCCTCAGGCCCCGGCTCGAACTTGAAGACCTCGACCGATGCATAGCCCTGGTAGTCTATTTCCTGAAGGGCCTCGAAAATCGGCGCGAAATCGACATCCCCCCAGCCCGGGCCGTTCATGTTCTCGTCATTGGCGTGATAGTGAGCAAGGTACTTCGCGTACTTGCGGATCAGCGCCGCCCGGTCCTCCTCCTCGAAG
Source organism: Candidatus Hydrogenedentota bacterium (assembly GCA_963674865.2). GTDB lineage: Bacteria > Hydrogenedentota > Hydrogenedentia > Hydrogenedentales > SLHB01. The sequence continues at coordinate 333,573 of CAXXYE010000004.1, read as the reverse complement.
GTCATCGCCTTCGTATCAAGCAGGAGCTGGAATTTCGGGTGATTCACCCGCTCGATAAGCTTTACGGTCTCGGCGGCCGACTGGCAGAAATTCGTCTCAAGGTGAGTCAACGGCTCCATGCAGACAGTAACATCCTGCTCCTCGCAGGCAGGCATGGCGCGCTCAAACGCCTCGGCGGTGAAGTCGAAGGCCTGCTCATAGGTGAGCGATTCATGCACATTGCGCTGCTTGGGCGAGCCGAAGATCATGACCTTTCCGCCGATGTCGCCGCAGAACCGCGCCAAGTCGATGAGATACTGGGCCGTGCGGTCACGGACCTCCTTGTCGGGGTGATTGATGTAGACATCATCGGGCCCCACGAGCACCCAATGGATGCCGAGAATATCCAAATCAGCCGCTTCGGCGCGCTTGACAATCTTCTTACGCGTAGCGTCGTCGATTTCCGTGACACGGGTTGCCAGCGTGAACGGGGCCACCTCAAGGCCGTCGTAGCCCACCTCCTTCACGTAGTCAATGGTGCGCTCAATATCATTCCATTCCTTGAAAATCTCGTTACAGATACCGAATTTCATCAACCAGCGCTCACTTCCTTCATTCTTTACGAAAACTCTGTCTCAGGTTTGTGAACATATACACGATTCCCCCCGGAGCGTTTTGCATCGTACATCATGGCATCGGCAAACTGGATGAACGTTCTGAGGGAATAGCCCTGTCGATACGACATCAATCCGAGACTCAGGGTAAGCCCATCGAAGTGCTTCCCCTCGAAGGTGCTTCGAATACGCTCAGAGATGCTGCGCGCCTGCTCTTCGTCCGCCTCAGGAAGGATCACGGTAAACTCGTCGCCCCCGTAGCGAAAACCTAAGTCGACGTGTTCACGGGTGCACTCCATGACGACCTGCCCGGCCGTCATGAGCACCTTGTCGCCTTCGAGATGCCCGTGGCAATCGTTATACGTCTTGAACTGATCGATATCGAAAAGTACAAGCGACAGGGGATGGCTTTGGCGCCGGGCACGCTCGATCTCGGCCTCGAGCCGGTCATAGAAGTAGCCCTGATTGAACAAGCCCGTGAGGCTGTCCTTGATGGATATCTCCTTGAGCTGTTGCTCGAGGCGCTTCTGCTCCGTGATATCCTTGCAGATCATCAACGTCGAAGTGATTTCCCCGCTCGGCCCCTTGACTTGAGAAACGGACACATTGACGGGGATTACCGAGCCGTCCTTATGCCTGAATTCCGTCTCGTAGCTCCTGAGAGATTGCTGGCTTTCAAGCAAACGACCTATGTGTCGCGCCTCATCCGCACCGCCAAGATAGAACCGGCTAGCCGGAGCCCCCAGGCATTCCTCCCGTGAATATCCCAGCAGCAGCACGGTGCCCTCGTTGACGAAGCTAACCTGGCCCTCGGGATCAACCGTGAAAATCGCGTCGAGCGTGCTGTGAAACAGGCTCTCAAGGTACTCTTTCGTCTCGCGGAGTTCGCGGTTGGTACGCTCTAGGTCCTGGGTGGCCTCACGCACACGCGTCTCAAGCTGGCGCTGGTATTCACGGTTCTCGATGAGGAGCCGGCGCTTCTCAAGCGCCTTAGACACGGAAACCGTGATCTCGGCCAGGTTGAAAGGCTTCAGGAGGTAGTCATCGGCGCCTGCGCGTAGCGCGTCGACCGCATTGGTCACTTCCATCAGGGCCGTAACGACGATGATAGCTACGTCCGCTTGTTTTGCCTTGACGCGCGACACGACCTCGTTGCCATGCATCTCCGGCATCTTGAGGTCGGTTATAAGAAGAGCAAAGGACTCCCTGTCAATCAGGTCCAGTGCCTCTTTCGGGGACGTCGTACTCCCGCATGTGTAGCCCTCGGCCTCAAGGTGCTGGCTAAGAATCTCAATTATATTGGGCTCGTCATCGAGGATAAGGATTCGTTGGCCCACATCTCCCCCGGCGCTATTTCGGCAGAAAGCCATGTCCCGCGTTCCCCTATTGTCTTGCTCACTCAAAGCAGCAGCAAGGCGAACTCAAAGCCACTTCATCACGGCTATCATCACGAAAATCGAACCGAAACCGACTGCCATCTTCCACAGCTCCGTCTTGTGCGCCTTTGGCTTGTCCTTCTTGTTGGCGTCGGCCATAGGGTCATATCCCCCTTGGACCGCTTTAGCCTGTTCCGTGAAGACGGCCAACATGAGGCAGCCGACGAAGAGCAGCAAAACAATCACGGCGATGGTTCTGGTACTCATACTTATTCTCCTCACTTCCATATTTCGCACCATTCTACGAGCGCGCAACAATGATTGCAAACAGGAGAAAACATCCAACGGGAAAACAAGGGCAATCCGAAAACAGCCCAGGACGCCCACGACTTTCCAGAACTCTGTTTCACGCACCTACCGCCCATGGACCGGCTCAACAGGCGCTGCAAGAAACCGGAAAACATTACATAACAATACCTTATGGCACAGCGGCGTCAGAGCTGGACGGGAGCGCAGGTCCGCGCGGCCTCAACAGCAGCAAAGGAGATTTCGAGGCTCTTCACGGCGTCCGCGTAGTCACTGCGAACGGCGGAGAAATCATTGGTACGGACCGCATCGATGAAAACGCCGTCGATGCTTCGCGAGGCGTCCGCCTTGACAACCTCCCTTTTCACTTCCCCATCTACTTTCCGGATGATCTCCATCTTGTCGAAGTCTATCTTGAGGCGGAAATCCGTTGTGAAGATATCCAAGAGCACCTCGAACAGGTACTTGACCTGGCAGGAACAGGTGAAATTCGCGGGAACGCCGGATTCAAACTGCATGAGCAGGGAGGTGGCGTCCCAGATGTTGTATCGGTGTAACTCCAAGCCGGCGGCGGCCGATGAGGCCGACCCCGCCCCCAACGCCGTCGCATCGAGCGAGTCGGCGCCCACTACCGCGCCTTGCCGCTTCGTCGCGGCCACCCAGGCCACATCTCCCAGGAGGAAGCGCATGAGGTCAATCATATGCGTGGCCTGCTCCGTAATCTGCCCTCCGGAGAGCGCCATGCGCGTATACCAGCCGCCAATGGCCCCGCAGACGTAGTAGCCTTGCGCCGTCGTGATGAAAGCGTCGGCCAGCATCTCCTTGGCCTTGTCCATGATGTCGAGATAGCGGATCTGGTAGCCGACGCAGGTGCCGATGCCGGCACGCTCGACGCGCTCGGCAATGTCCGCGCAGAGCTCGGCGTTCAATGCCAAAGGCTTCTCGACAAAGAATGGCAGCGCCTTCTGAATAACATCGATTTCAGGTTCGCCGTGCTGGTAGGGCGGGATCGATATGTAGCAGCAATCGAGCGCCTGATCCGCCAGCATGGCCTTATGGCTGGCGTAGGGCTTGGCCCCATGCTTCTCGGCCGCCGCTTGGGCCTTATCGAAGGCAATGTCCGCAACGCCCACGATCTCGGCCTCAGGTACTTTCTTGAGGGAATCCATATGCCAATTGGCGTTGCCGCCCGCACCGATGAAACCTACACGCACCGCCATGTACTAGTCCTTTCGACTTGTAATATGAATTTCTGAATCGTTGTCAAGAAAACTAACCGCAACATACTATAAGACCACAGGCGGGTCGTCAACCATGAAATCAGAGTGCCTGGACAAGGTTGTTACCTACGCCTATAACGTAGACGGAGTAACCTTCCCCCGGTAGAGAGCCCCCCAGGCCGCCCCTCTGAGATTGTCAAACCATTCCTCTGTGGCGGCTTCCGATAGAAGATCACGGGCCTTGAATCCCATGCCTATGAACCCTCACTCCCCCATAGATGCAGCACGAGCAGACCCGCGGTGATCAGAATGGCACCCGCCAGGCGGACGCGCCGGCCCGGTTCATGGAACAGAAGGAAGCTCAATACAACGCCGACTACGATGCTGAATTGACGTAGCGCCACAACGTAGCTGGCGCGGGGCGTCATCTGATACGCCCAGAGCACCAGCCAGTAGGCCATGAAACACAGAATGCCCACTGCCGCCGGGATAAGCCAGCCGCAGTCCTTGTCCTCCGTGCCGCCGCCCCGTCTGTCGCCGGCAAGGAGGCCGTAGCACAGGGCAGAGAAAAGATAGAAGAAGTATCCATAGACGGCTGCTTGCCCGGGGCCGGGGCTGATGGATTCAGTTCCGACTTTGTCGAAAGCGGAATAGCCCACCGTCCCGAGCGCCGTCACCACGATCCATAGGGTGGATCGATTGAGATAATCCGCGGCCCGAAGCCGCCGGATGGACTGGAGCGGCACGAGAAGACATCCCACCGCAACCAGCACCATGCCCAGCCAGCCCCCAGCCGTGGGACAACGCCCGCGGCTTAAGTCGAAAACGCCCACCAGCAGAACCGGGAGGGCGCGTGCCGCCGGATACACCGTCGTGAAATCGCCTGTCGCGTATCCTCGGCCTAAGCCAACGTAGTAGAGTCCGCAGCTCACCCCGGAGCCGACGAGACACAGCCACGCCGTCGGAGTCATACAATGGAACGCGTACAGGCCGACAAGCGCGGGGAGTGCGCCCAGTAGCACTATCACGATTTGCATCCGCCAGAGACACGTGATCTCGGCCCCTGTGCGGCGCGTGAGCAGATTCCACGCCGCATGCATGACGGTAGAAAGAAGCACTATGGTAAGAACAAAGGAATTCACGACCTCACCAGGGATTGTTTCGATCCTGCGACGCGTCTTGGCGCAGCATCATACCGCGGATATGGCCGGGAAGGACAGCGGCTTATCGCGATTGACTTACGGCTTCCACGCGCTGACAAGCCCTATCCCTTGACCGCTGTGCGGAACCATGCCAAAATGCGCGCCACTATGAGCAAACCACCGAATATCCTGTTCCTCATGGCCGATCAGATGCGCGGCCGTGCGCTACGTCCTGAATCGCCATGTCTCACACCCAACATCGACCGAATCGCCGCTCAAGGCGTCCGCTTCGACTGCGCGTACACGCCCAACGCGGTGTGCTCACCCGCCCGCGCCAGTCTCATGACGGGACTGCTGCCGCACAATCATGGCGTGCTCACAGTGACTCACACCGTCGACGAGGATCAGTGCTGCCTGCGCACCAACAAGCCGCACTGGGCGCAGCGCCTGAGTGAGAAGGGATATCAAACGGGCTACTTCGGCAAGTGGCACGTTGAGCGTAGCGAGCAACTCGGCGATTTCGGTTGGCAGGTGGACTGCAACCACCATAGCGAAGTTTTCCGGCAGCGGGAGGCCAGCATTCTTGGGGATGAGCCGGCCAAACCTGAGTATTCCATGGCCAAATACTACGAAGGCCGTCCAGGCTACCGCCAGAGCATGTTCTATGGCGTAACGAATCGCCCTCCCGAGAAGCGGAGCATGGGCGTTACTACCTCCCTGGCGCTCGAATTCCTCGAAGATGTCACGCGCGAGAACCACCCCTGGTGTTGCTTTGTCAGCGTCCGTGAGCCGCATGATCCCTTCATCGCCGGCCAGGAAGCGTTTAGCCGCTACGACCCGGCCGCCATCGAACTGCCTCCTAATGTGCACGACGACTTGGCGGGCAGGCCGGGAATCTACCGGAAGTCCGCTCGCACGTGGGCAAATCTCACGGACAAGGAACACCGGGAAGCCGCCGCCTGCTACTACGCGTCCATCACGGAGATCGATGAGCAGTGGGGCCGGCTGGTGGATGCCCTCGAGAAGGCCGGCGTCCTCGAAGACACGCTTGTCATTATCGCCGCCGACCACGGAGAGCATCTCGGCGCCCACGGCCTCTACTGCAAGAATTACATGGCCTCGGAAGAGGTGTACAACGTGCCGCTCATCGTTCGCGGGCCGGGCGTCGCGCGGGGCGTCACCTCCAAGGCGCGAGTCGGTTCACATGAACTCTGCCCCACGCTTCTCGAACTGACAGGTTGCGAGCCATTTGAGCAAGTGCCCGATTCGCGCTCCTTCGCACACGTGCTGGCCGATCCCGCGGCGCACCACTCGGAATTCACAAGGGGTTTTGCGGAGTATTTCGGGACGCGCTTCACCCTCACGCAGCGCGTTGTCTGGGATGGCCCTTGGAAATTCGTTTTGAACGGCTTCGACTTCGATGAACTGTACAATCTCGAAGAGGATCCCTACGAGCTGACGAACCTCGCCGCCGACCCCGCCTACAGAGAGCGCGTGCAATCGATGATGACGCTCGCCTGGCAGCGCATCCGGGATACGGGCGATCACGCTCTGCTAAACACGCAGTATCCCGCCCTCCGCATCGCCGCCGTCGGACCAATGCTCTTGGACGAGGAGGCATCCTAACCAGGCCGGTAGCAGGTGCCCACCAAAGGCCTACTCGACGGAGCTAAAGCGCAGAGCCGCGCCGTCAGGCTCCGTCAGGCGCAGACAGAATCCCCAGCCACCTCCGCCTTGTGTCACTTCGACGAGTAGCGTATTCCTGCCGGCCTTCAGATGCACCGGCGCCTTGTCTTGATCCATCTGAACGCCGCGGCTCGTGTTGTTTTCATGGATCGCGACGCCGTTGGCCCACAGCTTGATGCCGTCATCGGAGCCGATGCGCGCCACGGCCTGGATATCGGCATCTACCTCGATATGGGTGACGCCATAGGCCGTGGTATTGCTCTCCCCACCGAGAATGGCGGCCAGGTTCACTACGCCCGCGCTATCCGGTGTCGTGAACGGCCTCCACGAAATGCTTTTCCCGTCGACTTCATACACAGCCTGCGTATCGATGTCGGGCTCATTCACGCGACTGGCTTTGAATCCTTCGCTTGGATTCCAGGGGAATGGCCCGGCGATAAGCCATGACGTCACAAAACCGAGCCGGTTCGCCAGATTGGGAATCCCCCCCCCACGCTGAGAAACGCGGATGACTTCCCCGATGGCGTCCGGCGTCTTTGCCTGTGCCATCAAAAGCGCAATGGCACGCTCCGCCTCGGAGTCGCGTCCGGCGTCGATGAGTCCCTTGGCGAGCGTCGATAGCGTGGCCGCGGATGGGCCCGTCAATTCACCGGCGTCAATTGCTTCCATCACCACGTCAAAGGACTCGGCTGTTGGGAACCGCGCGACACCGTCGAGCGCATGCCGGCGCTCCTCGTAGGAATCGGCCACGCGGTAGAGTCCGAGAAAGGCCGCGCCCGCGTCCTCCTTCTTGCCATCATTGGCCAGAGCGTCCGCCAGACGCTTCAATTCGCGAACGGCTTCGGCCTGCTCCTGTCCCTGAAGGCGCTCGGCCACTGCCACTAATTCAGGTACGGCCTCCGGCAACCTTGAATCGGCCAGCGCAGCTATCGCCGCAGCCTGTAAGTCCGGTGCGGGTGCCCGAGCGGCCTCTTTCAGAATATCGAGGAACATCGGTACCTGCTTCCTGCCGAACACGCCTAGAAGGCCCAGGCGCATTTCCTCCGACAACACGGGATACAGTTCGAGCATGAGGTCCTGTGCGTCCTCTCCCTCGGAATGCTCAAACGCCGCCAATACGGCAGGCTCCAGTTCGCGGCCGCCCTCCGCATTCAGCGCCGCGGCAATGGCATCGGCTGCGGAGTCGTCGCCGTGGCGTACGAGGCCTACCAGAGCCGCCCCGCGGCACGCGGTGTGGGAACTTGTCGCCAACACTTCCCGATATATGGCCGTAGCCGTCTGAATGTCGCCATGCATCGAGGCGGCCGCATCGGCGCACCGGATCATGGCGTCGGCAGCGTCAAAGGCCGTTTCGGCGTCGGCAGCGGCATACACGGACCTCACCGCCTTTACGGAGGCCGCGTCGCCTGCCCACGAGAGTGCGCGGACAGCAGCGGCACGCACCCTCGGCGCATCGCTCTTCGTGTAGCGTCGAATCGTGGAGAGGCTCTTGCCGTCCTGAAGCCGGCCCAGCGAGTTGAGGAGGGCGCACTGAAAATCCGCGTCAGCCCGGCGAAGGGCCTTGCGAAGAGCGCGGCACGCGTTCGCCGTGGCCGTCTCCTCGAGCGCCACGCGTGCCCTCTCCCTCAACTCGGAGTCGCTCAGAAGCGCCCTCATCTGGCCAATGTCGTGCCCTTCAGGCACCACCACGGGCAAAAGGCGAAGTCCCCGGAGCTTCACCTCCGTCGGCTGCTCCGGTGCGAGAAGTTCCATCAGGTAGTCCGCCACAACGGCGCGCTCCTTATCCCTCCCCGGCGCCGAGACCTCGTTGCCGATGTCGGACAGGACGTTGAACGCCGCCCACCACACGCGCGCGTCGGAGTCGGCCAACAGCGGCAACAGCCGAGGAACGGCCTGCACTCCTGCCCGGGGAAGAAGTTGGCGCGCTTCGGCGCGGGCCAGTTCGTCCTCACCCGACAATTGTCCCACCAAAGCATCCAGATTCGGTGCGCCAACGGCGGCAGATGCACATAGAACCGCCAGCAACGCGGCAAAACCAAGTCGCAAACATCTATACATTCCCACGCCTCCCCTGATTGAACCGGCCGACTCGGCTAGAAGTGCCACGGCGCGCGGTACGCCCGCGCCAGATGGCGGTTTGCCTCCTCATCGCCGATGAATATCTCCATCTCGCCGTCCCAATTCAGCTTCCGCCTTACCTTTAGAGCAATTCCGGCCAGCAAGACGGGCGTTGTCGAACGGACGCCTTGCTCGATATCGGCCGCAGGCCGCCGGCGCGTTCGGATGCTGTTGAAGAAGTCATTATGGTGTTCGGGACACGCCCAGCTCTTCTCCGGCTCGCCAATGTACTTGGGAATCCCCGCGCCTTCGGGAATAACCTCGAAGCTATTGCGATCCACGAGCAATTGCCCGCCCGTGCCCTGAAACTTCATGCCATAACCGCGATTCGTCGCATACAGATTCGAGTGGCGCTGCTCCCACGTAACGGTGCAGCCCGGATACTCGAAGATAGCCTCGATGGTTTCGTAGTTCTGCGCGCCCGCGGAGCCGCGATAGCTGCCGCCCGTCGCCTGAACGCTCAGCGGGCGATCCTGGCCGATCCCCCAATGAAGAATATCCATGAGGTGCACGCCCCAGTTCGTGAGTTGGCCCCCGCGCGCGTAATCATGCCAGCCCATATGGCCGTATTGACGCTGCGGCGAATAGGGAACCTTCGGCGACGGCCCCAGCCACAAATCCCAGTCCAGCCCCTCAGGAACCTGGCCGGGCGTCTCCCCCACGCCCCAGACATTGACGCCCACCCAGGCCGTGGCGGACGTGATCTGGCCGAGCTGCCCGCCCCGCACGATCTCCATGGCTTTCTGGAATATCGGCATCGAGCGCTGCTGGGTGCCAAGTTGCACCACCCGCCCGTAGCGCCGCGCCGCTTCCACCATGGCCCGGCCTTCTCTCACCGTGGGACACGCCGGCTTCTCGACGTACACATCTTTACCGGCCTCGCAGCCCATGATGGTGAGCAGGGGGTGCCAATGATCCGGCGTCGGGGCGAAGATAGCGTCGATATCGCTCCTGTCGAGGACATAGCGGAAATCCTGGTAGCCGTCCGGCGGCCGGCCCGTTATCGATTCCGCCGTCCGCATGGCCGCCTCGCAGCGTGGCTTGAATACATCACAGACGGCTACCACCGTGCATTGCTCGTTCACCGCGAGCGCTTCGAGATGGCGGCTACCCATGCCGCCGCAGCCGATGAGCGCCACGCGCACCTTGTCATTCGGCCCCACGCGCGCCGCCCGTGCTCGCCTTGCGGGAGCGAAAGCGGCCAGTCCCAGCCCTCCGAGGAGCGTTTTGCCCCCATTACCGAGAAATGCGCGCCGACTCAAACTGCGTTTGTCCGCCATGCCGTGCCTCCTTGTTTCTGTTTCGCAGAGCACGCCCCGTGCGGCGCTAAGAATAGCATTGTGAGCACACCGGGAAACAGGTGATTGAGGACGGTTTCTAGACAACGATGAAAGCTCCACAGATCTTCGTGGCGTTCTGTGGCTTTGACTGATCCAAGAACCGCGAGAGCGGCGCGGCACCTGCCATCCTTGGCCTTCAGGGATTCATCTGCCACATAACCAACGCACGTAACAGCGCGTCAAGCCGTGCCTTGCGAACCTCAGGGGCAACGCCCATAATTGTTGTCAAGATGTGGCATGTCTTCTTGTGTCGGCGAATGAGGGCGGAACGGGAGAGGAGAACATAATGGTAGGGAAGATCACGGACCCGCAATGGGAGTTGACCATTGTCGACGCGGACACACCTTCCGGCCGCATAAGGGCACTGAACTGCCTGGCCGTGGGCGACGTAGATAATGACGGCCGCATGGAGATGTTCACCGGAGGTGGCGACGCTCTTGTTTGGTACCGCGCAGGTACTGCCGAGCGAGGCATAGTGGCGGAGGGTGGCGCCCACGTTGGACTGGCCATCGAAGATATCGATGGTGACGGCAATTCCGAGTTGGCCTGCCATTTTACCCCGCCGGGCGGCAATCCCGTGATCGCGTGGTTCAAGTTCGACCAGGATGTGTCGGGCTCTTGGACAATGCACGTCATCGACGACGCACCCACCGGCGACGGGCATGACGTGCTTTTCGCCGACGTTGACGGCGATGGTGAAAACGAGCTGATCGTCAACGCCTGCTACTGCCCGGTACCGGGCCTTTTCATCTATAAACGCGATGGCGACCCGACAAGGCCCTGGCGCCGTCACGTGGTTCAGCAAGGCGTTGTCGAGGAGGGGCTGGCGGCAACGGATTTCAATTGCGACGGGAAACTCGAGATAGCGTCCGGCGTGCGACTTTACCTACAGCCGGAGGCGGGGCCGTTCTCTGGGCCGTGGCGCTCGATAGTGGTGGCGCCGGACGCGCGCGAGATGTGCCGCGTGCGAGCGGTGGACATCACGGGCGATGGGAGGCAGGACCTCGTTATTGTCGACTCCGAGTACCTCGACGGCGACCTGTCGTGGTTTGAGAATCGCATGGTAGAGACCCCCGACCAACCTTGGCTCGAACATCACCTGGAACACCGTATCTATTATGGACATTCGCTTTGCGCGAACCGTTGTCCCGACACAGGCGAGGTACGGATCATGGTTGCCGAAATGGCCCGAGGCGGCTGGGAGCAGGAATGCAACCACGACGCACGTGTCATGCTTTACAGTTCAAAGGACAACGGGGCCACGTGGAATCGCGAGATACTGTACCAAGGCGCCGGCACCCATGAGGCCCTGCTCCTCGATATCGATGGGGACGGCGTGGAGGAAGTGATCGGCAAGGAACATTGGGTCTCGAAAGTCCAGGTGTATCACCATGTCGACTCACCCTCGCCAATTGCTCTCTACAGCCACGTCTTCATCGATAGGGACAAAGCCCAAACGGGAACCGACATCCTCGCGGTGGATGTGGATGGTGACGGCATAGATGACGTCGTGTGTGCCAAGTGGTGGTACAAGAATCCCACTTGGGAGAAGTTCCTAATACCGGGAATTTGCCAAGTCATCAATGCCTACGATATCGACGGGGACGGCAGGCAGGAACTCATCGCCACAGCGAAGAGGAAGGATGAGGAGAGGCCCAATTGGCTCTCCAATGAACTGTGCTGGCTCAAGCCAGTCGATCCGCTCTCGGGGAAATGGGAAAGACATGCGATCGGCAAAGGCATTGGGGATTGGCCCCACGGGTCGGTCGTTGCGCCCATACTCCCTAACGGCAGACTGGCCCTCTTGACAACTTACCACAGCGCCCACGCCGTCGAACAAGGGGCCGTTCCTCACTATCCCGAACTCTGGGAGATCCCCGACGACCCGGCCTCGGCCCCTTGGCCCAAACGCCCGCTGGCCGAGATCCTCTACGGCGAAGAAATGCTCGCGTGCGACGTAACCGGGAACGGCCTCCTTGACGTCATAGCAGGCTGTTGGTGGCTGGAGAATCTGGGAAATGGCGAGTTCAAAACCCGCCTGATCGCGGATCGGGAAGACTTCTATCCCGCCCGGGTCGCCACAATGGACGTGACAGGCAACGGGCGGCCCGACGTGATCCTGGGCCAGGAAGTCATGGATTATCCCAAGAAGATTGTGCCGTGGTCGCCCTTGGCCTGGTTCGAAAACCCCGGTTCCAGCGCCAACGGCCCTTGGAAGCGGCACGTCATCGACACCGTGCGTTGCGCGCACTCGATTGGCGTTGCCGATCTCGACGGCGACGGTGAGACGGAGGTCATTTGCGGGGAACATTATCCGTTCCACGCCTATCGGAGCCGGTGCAACCTCTTTGTGTACAAGAAGGCCGATCCCGCGGGCACTTCTTGGAAGCGATGGACACTGGATGATCGTTTCGAGCACCATGATGGCACGAAGATCATCGAGCTGTCGCCCGGCCGATTTGGGATCATCAGCCACGGATGGCGAGACAATCTCTACGTCCACTTATGGGAACCCCCGCGATAACGCGCTCTTTGTGAACAGTTTAGGTGCATCGTCTTGAGGAGATCCGAGAATGTGCGGGACGGGAGTATCCACGATGGCCACAGCAAGCTGGGTTCTAATCGGAATTGCCCAGGCTTCAGTTGCATTGGCGGACATGGGGTCCGGGTCGCCTCCGGTCACGGGCTTCGCCCCCGGGGCCGTCTTTAGGGAGTATCATTGGAACGGCCCCTGGGTGAACGCCATCGTATGGCAACGCGTCACCGATCCGGGCGCAACTTATCCTGGTGCCAAAGAGTTTCTGCCCAATCCTGTGAACTCAGTGGAGATCAACGACATCGACGGAGCCGTGTACGCGGAGGTGTGCATTGAGCTGTTGCAGTGCCACGCCGGAACAACGGACAAGCGGATTCGGCTGAACGGCGGAGAGTGGCTTTCAATACCCGAAGCGATCAACATCCCCGGCGGAAAACCACACCGTTATCAGACGATGACGTACCCCGTTGTCGAGGTGCCTTTGCATTGTCTTCGGAGCGGCACGAACACCTTTGAATTGACGGCTGGCGACAGTGGCTGGGGTTGGGGGCAGTTTCTCATCTACGGCGTGACGTTCCGCGTTTATTATGCGGCGACGATCGCGCACCCTACTGGGCAAGTGACGTTTCCCACAGAGGGAACAACGCTTACGGAGAACCCGACAATCACGGCCGAGGCGTCCAGTCCGGCGGGGGTGAAGCGGGTCGATTTCTTGGCGTTCTACGAGGACTTCAATTTCCGAGGGGATAACGTCTGGCGGCAGTGGCAATACGTCTACCGCTACGGCGAGATGCAGCACCACGTCGGCACGGCGACTCACTCCCCCTTCCGGGTGATGTGGAACACGGAATGGGTGCCGGACCAGGACAAGCCGATGAAGCTGATGGCACGCATCACGGACAACAATGGTGTGAGCTTCCTGACCCCGGCAGTGGACAATGTAGCACTCGAACGGACTGGGAGGTCGGTTAAACTCTGCAAGCCTTATGACGTACCGGAAAGATGGGTTTCGCGCGGCGGAAACACGCACCGCTGCAAGGTGAACATCACTGAAGATCTGGAACGTGCCACGGCGGCAAGGCTCCTGCTGGTGACTTGGGACGGCAAGCTCACGGATGCAATAGGAATCAATGAGCGGAAGCTCGTCAAGAACATCGGGGGCAACCACGACCTGAGCTTTGACGAGATTCCCGTGCCGCTCGAGTATCTCAAGCCGGGCGTGAACGAACCCTACACCTATTCGGCTACAGAACATCACGGAATCGAGGTGAATTGGCCCGGGATTGGCCTGAAAGTAGCGTTTGAGTCGAAGTGATGCCGGAAGCAAGGTCCCAGTCAAGGTCTTGGGCTTGTCCCACATAGCGCGGGCCTATGCCGACACCTCTTCGTCTTCAACGGGGAGCCAAAAGTGAATGTCGCTCAGCAAAGACGCGTTGCCGCCGTGGCAATGGCAGGCCTTGCCGTCGCATTGGTGCTGTCGGCTACTGCCTGCCGGAGTGTTGTCCAAGCTCCGGCGGCTGGGAGAGAACCGATGATGCAATCTCCGCAATGGAAGATGGGCGCGCCCATCGTAAGCTACTGGGCAGGTCCCACGCCGATGACGGAAGCTGTCGCCACGCAGATGGCCGAGGGCAACTGGAACCTTGCCTGGTGCACGGGGCAAGGCGCGGCTCCTGACGATATCGAGCACTATCGCCGCCAACTCGACATCCTCCAGCGCCACGGTTTGCGGGCCATCGTCAGCAGCCCTCTGCTCAATCCGGCAACGCTGGACATACCCGAGGAGAAGGCCAAACTGGACGCCTTCGTCGAAGGGGTGCGACACCATCCCGCCGTGTATGCCTATCACTTCAAAGACGAACCGAATGCTGCCACATTTCAGGCTCTTGCCCGACTGAAGGCGTACTTGGATGAAAAAGATCCCTCGCGTCTCAAGTACGTGAACCTTCTCCCGAATTACGCCTCCGCAAAGCAGCTTGGTACCGAAGGCGACCCCGTCTATCTGAAGGCCTACGCGGAGTATGTCCACAGGTTTGTCGAGGTGTTCAAGCCGCAACTTCTAAGCTATGACCACTACCATTTCGCCGTTAAGGGCGACGGTGACAAGTATTTCCTCAACCTGGCGCAGATCAGGGACGCCTCGCTCGAAGCCGGAATCCCGTTCATGGTGATTGTGCAGGCCTGCAGTTGGACAGTGAAAATGCGCATACCCACAGGTGAGGAGGTGCGATGGCTAGCGAACACAACGCTCGCCTACGGATCGCAGGGCATCTCGTACTACGTGTACGGCTATCCCGAGCATGACGGCGCGATGATGTACCTCGTTGATGGTTCGCCCACACCCCTCTATTACTTCGTGAAAGAGGTGAACAAGGAGTTCGTGGCTATCGCTGGAGAATTGAAATCGCTGAAGTCGATTGCGGTGTACCATGCCGGTATGCTGCCTGCGGGCACAAGGCAACTTCCTGCCGATGCGCCCTTCAGGTTTGAGCCTCCAGTGCCGGCGAAGGAATGCTCACCGGGCAATCCCGTCGAAGGGTATATCATTGGCTATTTCGGGAAGGAGCACTCTCCCACCCATGCGCTCGTCGTCAATCTCGGCTACCGCACATACGCCGGCGCGGGCCATCCCAGGCGTGAAGAGTTTCTGGCATCCACTCCGCGATCCCTCATTGGCCCCGGCCAACTTGAAATCTTCGATGCGTCCGCTGAGAACTGGGCCGCTACAGATTCCAACACCGTCGAGTTACGCCTTCCTCCGGGTGGCGCCCTACTGACAAGACTGGCATGGTAGTCGGTGGAGGGAACGTTGAACAAAGATACCTTCACTTCGGATTCATGATTCTCCCACTCGCTCGAGGATTGCGCTAGTCTCACAATTGGTACCCCGGCCGCCTGGAGCTATAATGACAGTGGGGAAAGAGGAGGCCACACGATGGAATCTGAGTCATCTGGATGGGCGGAGATGGATAGGCTGAGGCCGGGGGAACTTCAGGAGCGTATCCAGGCGTGCCCGGTGGTATTCGTCCCCTCGGGCATTTATGAATGGCATGACGCACAGAATCCCCTCGGCACAGACACCTTGAAAATGGTCGAGATGTGCAAACGCACCGCACAGCGCACCGGCGGCCTGGTTCACATGCCATCCTATGTCGGCGTCGGCGCTTTCCACGGCCCCATTGAGCCGCTGCCGCACGGCGGCATCAATTTCTCGGAAGCCCTCGTGCGCGCCTACCTCACGGAACTCCTCGGACAGCTTGAGCAGTTGGGGTTCGAACTCATCGTGCTCTTCTACGGCCATACGAACGCGCCGAACATCAACACCCACGAGCAGGCGGCCCGCGAGTACATGATGCGGGAAGATACACAGGCCAAGGTGCTGTGCATCAATGACCTCGAACCGGTGGTGAGGCATCGCTACAAGGTGGCCGATCACGCCGCGAAGTGGGAAACCTCCTTCATGATGGCGGCGCATCCCGAACGCGTCGACATGTCCCGCATAGCTGCCGATCACGGCGAGTGGTGGGGCCTGGATCCCCGCCTACATGCGAGCGCCGAGGAAGGGGAGCGCATGTACGAGCTGATCGCCGAAGGGACGGCGTGTCTCGTGCGCGCCGCACTCGAAGCGCCCAGGCAGCACCTCGTCGACGGCACCTTCTTCCAAACCACCGCGTGCTGGAAAGACTGCCAAAACATCCGCGATCTCGAAGAGGGATACTGGAACGATGATGAGCGTTGGGAAGATCCTTACTGCTTCTTGTGCATGCGCCGCTCACCGGGCGTGATTGAGGCATTGGCCGCGCTGAAGGGCCGCGAATGGGTGCGGAGGCGGATCGAGCTTTGGGATGATCTCACACGCCCCTTCACCGGCCGAGCACGCGGGGCTTGGGAGACACTAAAGCAGGAATGGGAGGAATTCGAGCGTTGTAATCGTTAGGCCGAAGGCCGACGCGCCTGCGCTCGGCCCTTCGGGGGATACGGGGGTTTTCGCCGTCTATTAGAGGCCCCTCAAGCGGACTTCGGGTAAGGGACACGTCTACGGCGCGGAAGGAGGCAAGGAATGAACATCTCAGGTATTGTTGGACTAATCGGTTTCTGGGGACTCCTCATCATGGCCATGGCGATGGGAGGAGAGCCGGCGATATTCTTCTGTCCCACCGCCGCCTGCATCGTAGTGGGCGTCACCCTCGGCGCGGGGCTGATGGCTTTCGGCCTCCGGGACCTGCTCAATGGTGTCCTGGCGCTCAGGATGATCGTCATCCGCCTGCCGGATGAGGCCCTCCATCAGACACAGGCTCAGGTGCTCCGCGGCCTTATTCCACCGGCGTACGCCGCTGGCGTGCTCGGAACGGCAATCGGCCTCGTGCAGATACTGACGACAGTCGACGACCCCTCCATAATTGGCGTGGCTATGGCGGTGGCTCTCCTTACCGTGCTGTATTCCGTCATGCTGGCGGAAGGCCTGCTCCGGCCCGGCGCACGCCACATCGAGCACCGCCTCTCGGCCCGGGAGAGATAGGCAGAACACCGCGGCGGCTGTGAACGCAGATAGTCCGAACGGCCCACACGTGGCTGTCTATAGTCCGGCTTCGTCTTCGCCCTGCCGGGCCTCCGGCGCCCGGATCTTTCTGGCAGCGAGAAGCAGCGCGACGTCTACCAGCACAAATGCGATAACAATGCACGCCGTCCAGCTCACAACAGGCTTCTTACGCTCAGTCTTGACGCCGTCCACCTCACCGGGAGTCACCGGCGGGATAGAGCCACTCCTCTTGGGCGGGGCCTTCTTCGCGGCAAGTCGCGCCGGCCTGAACTTGTTCTCGGACACAGGCGCGAACGCCTCAGGCCGCCCGCCAGACGCGTCAGGGCCCAGCCCCCACAGGAAGATCTTCGCGGTGCCGGAGCGGGAGTCTTCCACCTTCGTCCCAGGCTCAAAACTCGGGGCGAACATGTCGGCCGGAAGATCCTGATTCACCTCCAGATGAAGTACCTTAAACGTCATAGGCCACGACACGCGGTCAAAGCTTGCCGCACCAACGTCCCATTCCCAGATCAACTCCTCAGGAAACCATAGGCCGGGCAGAATCTCCTTGAACTTCGTCACCCTTCCTATCTCGCGGATGTGGCCTCTAATGAAAACCTCCCAACGGACTGAAGCATAGCCCAAGTCTTTTGACAGAAAGACCTTACGCCTGAACCTATTGCGTCTCACGTCAGCATAGCACCGCACAACAACGCACTGCTCCCCTTCTGCCTCCCGAACGCCGACAATGTGAGCGTCGGCCCTCTCCAAACTTTCGATCAGGCTAGGCCCAAAATGGAAGGGATCCCATCCGAAGCAGGGGAAGCCGGAAGCGGGCAGAGAGAGCACTATTCTATCCGCCTCGTTTCGTGGACTTATGGTGCCGCCCACGCCCCCGACTCTAAGCGGCTCGCTCTCACGCCAGTAGCACTCCTTGTCCCAGCCGCACTGCCTGATATACGTCTGCGGCAGTGCCTCCTCGGAGGACACCGACTCGCTCTGGCGCCAGAGCAGGCAGTCCTCGCCCATCGTGGCTACCAAGAGACGCTGATGCAGCTTCTTCGGGGATTCCGCCGGCGGAGGAGAGCGGTACGTCTTGGAGAACTCTATCTCGACTGTCAGGTCTTTCACGCGCTCGAAGTTCGCCTTCAAGCGGGCGGCGATATCGGACAGCGACACCTCCCTGTCCGCTTGCGCGGCGGCGTACCGCGGGAAACACAACAGCGCCATAAGAACGGCCAACACGCCGATGCTCGTCCAGGCCGGAAGTCTTGTATGTCCGGGGCGTCCGCCATTGCCGCCGCCCCGCCTCAGAAGAGGCCTCATCCGCACCACCACTACGAACCTCCTTTGCCGGCACTCCGCGTACAGCGCCTACGACGCCGACGTCAAGGCGTCCCCCCTTCACTGCTTCCCCGCCCCGGACTGCACATACAGTTATAGCATGAATACTCCCAAATGAGAGCGGCTTCCTTCACCAAGAAGTGTCGTGCCCGTGCGCCGTGACGGGAGTCCGGCCCGCGGCAGCGACTTGTGGACGGCTCTCGCCTGCCTAGCGCCCTCCGATGGCCCGCACCTGCAAGGCCGGGGCTTCGGTGCTCATGACGTGCAGTTCATCGCCCACGTCCATGAGAATGTCGGCTCTGCAGGATTCGTAGCAGTCGACGCTGTCCTCTCCGCGGACGAGTTTCATCCCCAGCACGTCGCCCCCGACAAGGCGAACGCAGGCCGGATAGAGCCGTTGCGTATACACCCACGTCCCGGATGAGCCTTCCACGGTGTAGAGCGGCACGCGGCCGCCCACCCAGGTGAGGCGGTTCGTCGCTTTGTCCGCCTTGTCTGTCAGGAAATCGGCGGGATCGAACGCGTCCTTTCCATGAATCACATCAATGCGGTTCCCTGCTGCGGCGCCTTCGAGGATCAGATCATTGCCGCGGGGGAAACTGCCGCGCGTCATCATCTGAAACGTGTTATTGCTCCCCTCAACCACAATGCCCCGCACGTCTTCCGCGCCCATATCGACGCCGATGGCGACCTCCACCACGTTTTGCGAGCATCCCGGGCCGAGCGTCAGAAGCGTGCTTTTGTCGGCGTTCGTGTGAAGATGCAGGCAGGAGAAATGATTCTGCCGGAAGCTGCCCATCGCGGCCACACACGTCTGGAAGTTGAGGATGCCGCCGACGAAGTCGAATCGGCTGCACGTGATACCGGCGCGCGTCGCATCCAGAACCAGGCCCGTCCCCGCCCGGCGCTCGCCCCGCACAAACGGCTGCGGATCGGCGAGCCCCTGCGACTTGATCTCCGTCTCGACGACCACCGGGAAGCCGTCGATGGGCACCGGATGCTCCGGCCGGATACGAAGGGCCGCCCCCGCCCCGCCGTACACGAAGATGCCGAAGTGGTATTCGCAATTCATCGACGAGTCGATGATCATGAGGTCCTTCGCCGGATCATCCGCCGGGCCCTCCCAGTTGATCACATACACGCCGCCGTCGATGCGAAAATCCTGCGTCGCGGGAATCCGGATCGTGTCCTGCACGTGGTAAATGGCCTTGCGGCCGCCCCAGCCGCCTTTAGCGTAGAGATCCTGTCCGTGCTCGACGCAGTAGTCGATGGCCTCCTGCCAGCCCGCCGTCTTGGTGCCGGGCGTCTGGGGGCCGAACTGCCCCGATTCATCCCATGAGAGCACCACCATCGCCGAGCCGCCATGAGCACCCTCCTCTGCGTCGCCGGCTAACGCGCCCGGAGCACTCAACACCGAAACGAGAAACACCGCCAACGCTGTCTTGCCGCTCATGCCGCGTCCTCCGTCTTTGCGCGCTCTCCTGCTAGCGTATACAATGAGAAAGTGAGCTGCAATTGGCGCGAACTCTTGAGGAATCGTATTCCTCTCTTGTCGGCCCTATTCGGAAGGAAGAATGAGCCATGAAGTCGTTCTCTGTCACCTGCAAGTCGATATTGATGTTGGTGTTTCTGGCCCTCGCGGCGCATGCGGCGGCCGCCCCCGCGGCCATAGATCTTGCCAAGGCCGTCCTCGTTTGCCCGGAGGACAGCCCCGTCATCAAGACGGCGCAGCGGATGCTCACGGAAGAGGTGGCCAAGCGAACGGGCATCGAAATGCCCAACACGCCGACGATCGCCTTGGGAACATCTCCCACCATTCTGCTCTGCCTTGCCGACAAGCCACCGGCCTCTTTGACGTCCTTTGTGCAAGCCATGAATGTCCCGCGGAAGGCCGAGGGCTTCGCCATAGCCGTCAACAAGGACATGGAGGCTCCCATCGTTGTCCTCGCGGGACGCGATGAGCGGGGCATCTTGTTCGCCGCCGGCCGCCTCCTCCTGCAACTGCACATGGAAAAGGGGCGGGTAGAACTCTCTTCGGACTACCGCATCGCAACGGCCCCGCGCTATCCCTATCGCGGCCATCAGATTGGCTACCGCAGCCTGGCCCACTGCTACGATGCATGGACGCCGGATACCTACGAGCAGTACATGCGCGAGATGGCCGTATTCGGGGCCAACGGCTTCGAAACAACCGCGTTCGCCGATCCAGATGAACATGACGGCCCCCACGCGAAACTCACCGGCGGCGAAATGGCCGCCGAGTGGTCGCGCATCTGCGGCGACTATGGATTCGACTTCTGGATGTTCACCGGCGCACTGGGCGGCGAGGGCAAGCCGCTTGAAGAGGTCGAGGAAGCCTTCGCGCAGAAGCTCGCCATCTTGCGCGCCGTCCCCCATCTCGACCACCTTTACCTCACGGGCGGGGACGGCGGCAGCAATCACCGGCGGCCCGATCTCATGTTCGACTGGACGGGCCGGTTCGCCGAAGAAGCGCGTAAGATTCACCCCGGCCTGGGCATATGGGTTTCCAACCAAGGCTTCCCGCCTGAGATGAACAACGCGTTCTTCGGCTACCTTCAGCAAGAACAGCCGGACTGGGTGACGGGTGTCGTCTACGGCGCGTGGTCGCGCATCTTGCTGGACGAGCAGCGCGCCGGCGTGCCGGAGAAGTATCCCATCCGCCGCTACTGCGATATCGGCCATTGCGTTCGCGCGCAATATCCCGTCGCCGCCTGGGATCGCGCGTTGGCGCGGACGCTGGGCCGCGAGCCCTTTGCACCGCGTCCCAAGTGGCACGCGCGGATCCACAACCTTTTCGATCAGTACGCCGACGGCTTCGTGACGTACTCCGACGGCGTCGGCGATGATGTGAACAAAGTCGTCTGGACGGCCCTCGGCTGGGAGCCTGATCGCGACCTTGACGACATCCTGCTCGACTACGCCCGGTTCTTCTTCGGATGGGACATCGGCGAGAAGGTGCGTGAGGGACTGTATGCGCTGGAGGATGCCTTTGTCGGGCCTCTCGCCGAGAATGCGAACATCGAAAAAACGTTCGCGCTCTGGAAATCGATCGAAGACGGCGCCGATGACGCGCTGCTCGCCAATTGGCGCTTTCAGGAGTGCCTGCTTCGCGCCTACTACGATCACTACACGCGGCTCCGCCTGCTCAAGGCCAACGAGATTGAGGAGCGGGCGTGCGCGGTGCTGCGCAAGGCCCCCGATATGGGCGTCGAGCAGGCCATCGCCGAAGCGCGGGCCATATTAGCCAAGTCCGATCAGGATGATCGCACGGACGTGCTCAAGGCGCGTATCATCGAGCTAGGCGCGGAATTGTTCAAGAGCATCGGGGCGCAGTTGGACGTCGAGAACTACCAGGCCAAACGCACGGAGCGCGGTGCAGTATTGGATTTCCTCGATACGCCGCTCAACAACAAGCTCTGGATCGAGAATGAGCTCGACGCCATTCTCACCGGCCGATTCACGGCCACGATGCCGGAGGATCCCGGCGACGGCGATGTGCGCCTTGCCCGGCTGGCTCGCGTAGCCGACTGGGAAGATCCCGGCCCCGGCGGTTTCTACGATGACCTCGGATGCTCATGGAAACAGCCCCATCTGGCCAAGCCCAAGCCGCTCTGGGACGATCCTGCTGGCGTGACCACGCCCCGCGAAGGGCATACCTTTGATAAAGGCGCCCCGGATCGACTCTCCTGGCTCGACTTGGGTGAAGCCCTCAACGCCACGCCGCTCACCTTGCACTACGACGGACTCGATGCCGACGCAACGTACCGTGTCCGCGTCACCTATCTGGGCCGCTACAAGGCGATTATCCGCCTCGTAGCCGATGGCAAGTACGAGATACACGGCGCCTATGGGCATACGCTCGAGGGCGTGCGGTACACCGTCAAGCGCGATAGCGCAGCCATCGTCACCCCCGAAGAGGGCAGCCCGCCGCCCGTCGTGACGCCTCTCGAATTCCTGATTCCCCCGGAGGCGACGGAGGACGGAACACTTGACCTCACCTGGCAGCGGCTCACCGGACGCGGCGCGCAAGTGGCCGAGGTGTGGCTCATCAAAGAGTAGCTTTGCCGGTGGCAGTCGGGAGCGTCACCTCGAAGACGACGCTGTCCACCGCCCCGTCGGGACTCATGCAGGCAAGGCGATGCGTGCCGCGCTCCAGCGGCATCAAGAGAGGCGTCTCCGGCTCCGATGTACCGAGATAGCGGCGCCCCACATACCAGTGCAGGGGCGTATTGTGCTCGGTGGAAGCCCACAGTGCTACGCGCTCTGCCTTGGCGCCGCCCGTCAGGAGGTAATGCGCCCCGTTGACGGGCTGAAGGATGCGGAGTTCCTTGCGCCTCACGACCTTGGCGTCAGGTTCAGGTGCTGAATCCCCCATAGCGCCCGCCACCGACGCCAAGTCCCATGCTTCAGGCGAGCCAGGCCATCGCACCAAAAGGCCCTCCTCCCCATGCGAGGTACGAGCGGAGGGATAGTGCACATCGCACCGGCGCAGAAGATACTGATCGCGGGGAATGAGCGCGGTGCGCGTGTGCGGACACCATTCCGTACAGGGCAAGCCGCTGAGCGCGCACACCCGGACAGCCTTCATATCCTCGCCGGCCTCGGGCCAAGCCGGATAGGCTTTCGGCGGAAGGCTGCGAAACATCCGGGCCGCCAGCGGCAGCGCGGCATCGGCCCCCACCAGCCATTTTGAGCTCGAGCCGTCGTTATTGCCCATCCATACACCGACAAGGTAGTGCCGGTTGAAGACAAAGGTCCAGGCGTCCCGGTAATCCGCGGAGGTGCCCGTTTTCCAACACACGCGGGGCGCCAGGCGTCCCGTGGGCACCAGATCCACGGAGAACTCCTCGGGCAGCGGCTGTTCGAGCATGTCGTAGAGCGCCAGGCAAGTTCCGCGCGAGAAGCAGCGACGCGGGGGAGCGGCCGGCGCGGACGGGGATAGTCTGAGCGGGCGGTACTCGCCCAGATTCGCGATCATGCAATAGGCGGCCGCCATGTCCTCGAGCCGCACCTCACAATTCCCGAGCGTGAGGCCCAATCCGTAGAAATCCGAGGGCTTCCGGGCGGTATCGATACCTAGGTGCGGTAGAAACGCACGAAAAGCCGAGACGCCCACGCGGCCGAGCACCGTGATCGCGGGAATGTTGAGCGAGCAGTGGAGGGCCTCCGAGGCCGTCGTGAGGCCGCTGTATCCCCCGTCGAAGTTCTCCGGACTATAGCCTCCGTAGTCGAGCCTACCGTCATACAGCGTCTCGCATGGATAGAGCACGTCATGCTCGATAGCGTAGCCGTAGATGAAGGGCTTCAACGTAGATCCCGGAGAGCGCAGCGCGCGGCATGCGTCCACCTGCCCGCCGCCGGGCGTGTCAAAGAAGTCGCCCGAGCCCACGCGGGCCAGTACCTCCGCGCTTTCCACGTCGACGACGAGCATGGCGGCATTGGTAATCTCACCGGGATAATCGCGCAGGTGGCGTCTTACCAGCGCCTCAGCGCGGGCCTGGATACTGCCATCTAGGGCAGTCTCTACCTGCTTCCGCTCCCGCGTCTGCTCGGCCAGCCGCATTCCGTAATGGGGCGAGAGCATCGGATAGTCATGCCATGCCGCGCCCAAAGGCGTTTTCCTGGCTTCCTCAAGCTCAGCGGAGGAGATGTATCGTTCCTCCCGCATCCTCGTGAGCACGTAGTCCCGGCGCTTTCGGGCCGAGCGAGGATGCGCCAGCGGCATGAAGCCCGTCGGCGACTTCGGAAGCCCGGCCAGTAGAGCGGCCTCAGGCAAGGTGAGCTCCCTGGCCGGTACACCGAAGTACCGGCGGGAGGCAGCTTCACATCCCACAAGATTGATGCCGTACGGCGCTGAGTTAAGGTACGCCTCCAGAATGCGTTCCTTGCCGACTCGGAGGTCAAGGCGAACTGCCCGCAACGCCTGAAGCGCCTTCCCCAAGAGTGATCGCGACGAGGCCGCGTCCTTCTTAACCACCTGCATCGTAATGGTGGATGCACCGGAGATGACGCGCCTCCCGTGGATGTTCTGCCCCAAAGCGCGAAGAACGGCTGCCGGATCCACGCCGGGATGGACTGAGAAACGCCCGTCCTCCACGGCGATGGTAGCCTGCCTGAGGTATGGGCTCATTTCGTCCAAACCACGCGGGAAACACCACTGCTCGCCTTCGTTCAGAAACGCCATCAGCGTCTGCCCATTGCGATCCAGAACCTCCCCGGAGGCGTCCACGGTAAGATACCGGCCCGTATCCATTGGCCATAGCAGGGCGGCCGCGGAAACAAGGGCCGCCGCCACGCCGTCCAACAGAGACGCTAGAAGCCGTAGGCGGCCGGCCCCAGATCCGCGGGATCTTCGCTCTTCACTCGAAAGCACGTTCACTTACTCCGCACGGCTCACCGTGATCGTGGTGGGCAATGAGTTCCCGTGGATCTGCGCGTCGTACATGCACTCCGCCGCCGCGGCGGGATACTGAAAGACCCCCGGCGTCACGGCACGAACGACATAGTGGTAGTGATAGGTTCCTTTCATGACATAGTCAAAAACCAGGATAATCCTGTCATCGCGGATATCCGTATGAGACGGCGTGACTCTGTCCAGCCCGTCAAGCTCCGGGATGTTCTTGGTGAGCCTCGGATTCTCGATCTCGAAGCCGGCCGGCAGCATGTCCACCACAACAAGGTTGTCCCTGCGCGCATCGGCGTGGATCGTGAGATGCACGACGTACGTGTCCGTTTGCCTCACGGCCGTATCCTCTATGGGCATCCCCTCCTTTGTCAGGATAATCCGCTCCACGCCGACGCCTTCGCGGACAGCGGCAGTCTCGGATTTCGCGAGAAAGCCCTTGGTAGTGAGATTGACAAACATGGGCGATTGGCCCGTGTTCGTCACGGTGTATTCAGCGCCCGGGCCTTGGTGGCTATCGACGTAAAGGCCTTGATCCGCGATGCCCATGCTGCCCGAAGGCCCGGCGATAGTAGCCGAAGGGCTCTCGAGTCCCGCCGCCAGTTCGCCCAGATACTCGCACAAGGCCGTGACGGCGAAAGCAGTCTCCTGCGTATTCCCATGCCGCCGCCATTCGAAATAGCGGATCAGCGTCTCCGCCCGCGCGTGGACCTCATCGGGCTCGCCGCCCATCTGGTGTAGCGCCATGAGTTCGACGGCAACATTGCGGATGTCTGAACTGAGACTCCCGGACTGCTCGACCACCTCGTAGGGAACGGATGGCATTTCCGTGAGATACATCTTGACGCGATCGGCGTCCTGCGTCGCCCGCGCCAGAGCCGCGGCCAGGAGATACCGCCCCGGCTGCGGCATCTTGATGTTGTCGAACCGCCCAATCTGCTTGGCCGCCTCGAGATCTCCCCCCAGCGTCAACACGTACAGCGCATAAGCCCGCTGGTACAGGTGCGACTCGGAAGCGTCCGACCAATCGGAGGCGACTGTCCGCGCGTACTGCTGGAGCCCGTTATACGGCGCGCCGGGGACAGGGAACTGGCGATCATTCTTCACCAGCGTCAGGAAGTGGAGCGCATACAGAGAGCCGTACGGATAGGTGCGATAGCCGCCCGGCCAAGCCGCCAGTCCGCCGTTCGGCATCTGCATTGAGAAAATACGCTGGATACCTGCCTCGATAATCGTACTCAGTGCCTCGCTATCCTCTGCCGCATGCCCGAGCGTCGCTCGGCTCGACCGCAGCAAGTACAGCGGCATAAGGCGCGAAACCGTTTGCTCAATGCACCCGTAGGGGTAGTCGATGAGGTATTTCAGCGCCGGTTCGAGTCGCGAAAGCGGATCCGCCGTGACGGAGATATGACACTCCGCCCACGCGTTCTCGAGGAACCGCTCATTCTTGAAGGCGCGAGTCTGTCCCGGATCCAATACGGCGAACTGATAGTCGGACTGATAGCTCGATGAGGGGCGCACGGGCATCGGCGCCTCCAGCTTAAGGTCTTCCAGTTGGTGGCCTTGCGCATCGGTTACGACGACACGCCACGTGATATGCCCCTGTCCGACGCCCTGAGCGGCAGTGAAACGCGCCAAGGCCCGCCCCTCGGCCTTTGGCCCGATTTCAAGGCGCTCCTCGCCGCCTTCGGTGCTTACCGGCCCCGACGCAGTCCAAGATATTGCTGCCTGAGCCGGCTGCTCCGTCGTGTTGAAGACGATGGCGGCGCAGTCGGCCACGTCACCGGGCAGCATGAAACGCGGCATGCTGGTGCGAAGGACAAACGGCCGCCTGACGAACACGTTTCCACTGCCCGCCCCGCTTGCCGTCGCGGAGCACGCCACGGCCACCAGGCGGAGCTGTCCCGTGAACTCCGGCAAGTCCATCGAAACAAGAGCCTTGCCCTCGGCGTCTGTTTCGACCACGCCCGACCACAGCGCCACCGGCCTGATCCAGTTCTCCCCGATGGTAAGGGCGCGCTTACTCCGCTCCGACCCGCCGCCGAAACCAGGCTTGTCAAAGGAGTACGCCACTTTGTCGTAGTAGTGGGCGCGCCGGTAGTCCGGCTGCCGGGGCCGCGAGAAGAAGCCATAGGGATCCGGCGTGCGATAGTCCGTAATCGCGTGAATGCCCTCATCCACGGCCGCGAGCGTGAGTTCCGCCTGAACCGGTTTTCCTTCGCCGTCGCGCACGCTTATCTCGAATTGCGCCCCGGTGGCGGGCCGGATCTCCTCCGGCAATCCCGGGAATTCTACGTGCAAAACGCGATTGGCATGCTCGACGCGCAGCGGGATCATGGCGAAACTCGAGAAGGGGTAGACCTGGGCGCGGTCGGTTTTCAGCTCATGCAGCGCCGTCACCTCGAGCCACAGATTGGGCACGTTCTCCGCCGTGATAGGCACCTTTACCTCAGCCTTATTGCCCTTGATCTCGAAGGGGATCATGTTTTGGATCGCCTCGCCCTGGACCACCACCAGGCCCCGCCCGTCAAAGGGCGACTCCACAAGCAGCACCGCCTCGTCCCCGGGGCGGTAGCGCTCTTTATCCACCTCCAGCTTGATCAATGTGGGCCGGGCGCTATCGCCGAAAGAGATCTGGGCCCCGTACCAATAGGAGTGGAAAGACAACGTGCTGAATTGCGGCGTTTGCTCCGAGTGGACGCGAACGCGGTATCTTCCGTATCCCTTCACGTCCATCGTTACCGCCCCACGTCCCGCGTCGAGCGGCACCTCGCGCGTCTCAATTTCCTCATACGAGTCCGCCCAATTGGATTCGTAGCGGCTATCGTAGCGCCGGATATAGTAGTCCCACACCTGCCGCTCCAGCGTCACTTTGACGGACGTGAGGTCCGCGGGCGCGCCATCGGGCGTGACGGCCGCGACGTGCACCTCGACGCCCGAGCCGTCCGACGGCTTGCTGGCGCGGACTCCAAGGCATATGTCCGAGGGAAAAAAGACGGCATCGGCCTTCTGCGTCACCACTCGCCCCCCCAGCTCGAACACGCTGCCGAAGGCCGTAACGCGCAGCGGGAATGTTGCATCGGCCACCGGGACATAGGAGAACGTATAGGTGGCCTTACCGTCCTCATCCGTCTGCTCTTCACCACAGTTGACGCGGTCGCGGGTGAAGTGTCTGTCATTCGAGAAGCGGTATCCCGGCCAGGCTTCGGGCTTCCAGTCGCTTTTCTCCAGCACAACTTCGCATGCGCTCTTGCGATCCGCGCCGCTCGCTCCGAACAGGTGCTCCGCCTTGACCACAATCGGATATTCCGTATCCGGCCGCATTTCCTTGGCAGGCAGTTCCACGGTCGTCTTCAGCCGGTTCGGCACAAACTCCTCAAGCCGGAATCGGTAGGAGCCGATGGGCGCGTCATGCGAGCCCGGCAGCCTCAGCTCGACTCTGTACTCCCCGGTGGGATCGGTCTTCGACGTCACATAGTCGAATCCGTTCGTCCCGAAGGCCGACAAGGTCGTCGGCTGCCGCCGGATTTCCCGATTCCTCGGCCCGCCGATCACGAACTCAAGAGGTACATCAGCCAGCGCATCGCCGAAATCCGTGCGAACCATCCAGCGCAAGTGGACGGTCTCGCCCGGCCGATATAGATCGCGGTCGGCGTACAGGAAGGCGTCGTATGCCTCGCTATCGTACCGCGGCATGCCTGGCTTGATCGCGGCCGTATCATCCTTCCTCGGAATGAGTTCGAGAAACGCTGTATCATCCCCGAACTCGACGATGGCCAACTGCGGCTCCCCAAGTTCCGTATCGAATCCGCCGGCGCGGAGGACCCCGCTCCCGTCGGTGTATCCCATGTGCATCAGTTGCCTCTTCGTCGAGTAGATCGACACACGCGCCCGTTGAAGCGGCGCCAGCGTCATCAAGTCGTGGGCGAAAAGGACCACCTGATCATCTTGCCAGTGCGAGAGCAGGCCGATGTTTGTGAACATAA
Source organism: Candidatus Hydrogenedentota bacterium (assembly GCA_963674865.2). Lineage (GTDB taxonomy): Bacteria > Hydrogenedentota > Hydrogenedentia > Hydrogenedentales > SLHB01. The sequence goes on along the minus strand of CAXXYE010000004.1, from coordinate 304,983 downwards.
CCAGCTTCTCGGCACGGTAATTGATGTCACCGACCTTACACTCGGCCTCAAGACAGAAAACGCCCCGCTTGTCTGCGGGCAAGACGTCCGCCATGTCCAGGTTGGTATCGGTGACCTCCCCCCGGCCGTAGGCAAGCTCTATGTTCTTCTCATACAACTTCTCAGCCCACTGCGCGATGGTGTCGTCTACGGATTCGCGCGCCCCCCTTCGACGGAAGTCGTATTCCTCCTCCTGCGTCAGTCTCCCCAAGGCGTAGACAACGTTTGAAGGAAACACCCGGTGAACCGTCACCCGCGTCTGGTGGAGCCCGAAAGATTGAATGCTCAGCGGAGTCCCCTCGCGCATGGTGAAGTAGTACTTGCCCGGGTGGCTGAACGCGAGGGCCGGCCGAAGGTCGTTGATGGTGAATGAGCGCGTTGCGGTATTGCTGCTAAGCGAGCCGTCAGCGAACTTGACGCCCGGCTGGACGCGTATTTCGTAGGGAACGTCCATACGCCACTTCGCGTACAGCGTGTATTGCATCCGGTTCCCCGCAACCGCCCGCACCTCGCCGACGTCCGGAAAGACCTGCAGATGCTTCTGAAGATCCGTCACATTGATTATCCTATTCAGCCTCACGCGAACGACGATCCCGGCAGCACCCTCAGTTTGATAGGCAAGGTTGTGAATGTAGAGCTTCGGCGGACTCCACTTGAGCGATGTCGTGTAGGATTCGAGCAGGACGGACTTGTCTGGCGCCGTCAGGCCATCCGAAACGCTCAAGGTGACGCGCGGCCCTTCAGGCGAAAGGTAGGAAAACCTCACACGGTGACTGTCAGCGATCTGGCGCGTGTCGATGGTGTACTCGAGCGGCTCGCTCGTCTTCTCGTCCACGATGGTGAGGTGCTCCTCCAGATCCTCGCGCGCCACGGGACTGGAGAAGCGGATGAAGAGGACGTACTCGTTGTTAGCTGAAGGCCCCCATTGCGTCCCCGATACCGCCAAAGGCACCGGGGCGGGCGGGAGCACCTCGGTGTAGTCCTCCACCAGACGCGTCGCCTGCTCACCCGGCAGATCGGCCGAAAGCGCTACACGGACGGCTCCCTCATCGCCCTTTCTCATGAGCCGGACGCGTTGCTGTGTGTTTAGCCCCTTATCAGGCACGTCAAAGGATATCCGCTCTTTGTCGGCCATATTGGTGAAGACGGCGTGCCACCTCAGTTCCTCGCCGCGCACAGGCTTGGTGAAACGGATCAGCAAATCTTGGTGATTCTGCGATCGTCCGCCCCACTTCACTTCCTCAACATGGAAGAAGGGATCCGCCGGATAGGTGAACGTACGATCCAGCGCCAGCGTGAACTGGCCTTGCGCGTCCCGTAGCCCCGCCTCAACCTTCAGCTTCAGCGGAATCTCCGCCTTGCTATCCACAAAGAGGCGGAAAGACTGCTTCGACGTGCCGTATTCCAGGGAGAACGGAACTTCCCTGTCCGAGCCATCCCTCACTTCGAGACAGGCACGGAGCGCCCCGACGTCAACCGTTACCGGGAAGAAGATGCCGAGAACGGTTCGCTCCTCGTTCTTCTCAAGCAGCCACACCCGTTGAGGCTCAAACGCGAACATGGCAACGCGCAGATTGCCCTGCTCACGCCCAAGCGCCTTACCGTCTTTCGAGCGGATACCTGGCTCGACACAGAGGTCAAAATAGGCCGACGGCGGAAGGCTTTGGTTGGGCGTGAGCAGGAAGGCCGCGTAGTTTCTTTCAACACGGAATTGCCCCTTGAGAGGAGGAGAGAGTGTAAACGGTTCGCCCGGCGTTCCATCAGGAGACGTAGGCAGCACGATGTCATCGTCGAAGAACAAAACAATCTGCTTCTCCAGCCTCTGGCCGTGCAAAGGGATCATGCCGATGATGTTCAGCATCCCTTCCTGCGGCTCAGCCAGTCGGAGAGGCGGCCCCGCTTCCGGCGGCTCCTCATCGGGCGGGCCGTTCGCGGAATGTGTGTCCGTGGCAACTATCCCGGCCTCGCCCGCGGGCGCTGCGGGCAGCGACGCCGCCGGTTGCTCCCCTTCGGCCCTGGCGGCGCCCGAGGGCGCCTCATCCTCATTCTTGGCGACGGAGGCGAGGTACACGCCGCTCAGGATCGCTATCGCCGCCAGAGATAAGGCAAGTGGATAGGCGAGTTTCTGTGTCAAGTTCCTGGACATCTTCCCGTGTCTCCTTGCAGATAATTGGCCATGGCGAGCGGCGAGGCCCTACTCTAGTGATACCTGCCACCACCCGGCAAGGCCCCCAGCCCCTCGTGGTTAATATCTCGAATCCCCTCAACGTTCCACGCCCGAAAGGAGTTCCTCGCCTCCAAGGGGCAAGAGCTTGCCGCAGAATCCCCTTATCTTCTCTCAAATCGCCTCAGAACAAGGTTACCGTGGCTTGAATGCCCCTGATTAAACGGTGTCCCGTCCCCCAACACTCGCGGGATTCTGCAGGTGCCGCACCATGGCCACTGTTTCACGGGGCGACGAAAAACGGTGCCGCCACCTGCATGCCCCCCACCATCGAGACGGGAGGGTCGCCCTTGCGCCACGGGTGGAGATAGAAGTTCCACTTGCCGCCGACCTGCTCCACCTTTACCAGACACGGATTCTCGCCTTCGTTGAGATTCACCGTCAAGATGTCCGTCTCGCGATAGGAGTTTCGATGGCGGTGGTTGTGGTGGATAAGCTTGTGGTTTACCCACACCTTCACGCCGTCATTACTCCCCAAGACGAACTTCACCGGGCCGGCTTTGTCGGCATGGATGCTCACGTAGGCATAGGCCACCCCTATGCGGCTCTCTGTGAATTCACGCTCGAAGCCCACACGTTCCCCACGATACTCGGTGGCTTTGCGCCAAACAGCGGCCCCGTCAGGCGCGAGTGAGCCCGTGTGCGTCATACCCAAAACAGGTTCGATGGAGGCTTCTCCGCCGTGTTCGACAAGGTAGTCGATGTCCAGCCCCGTACCATCGACAGGTTCTTTCACTTCGCCTTCAGGATTGGGAAAGGGCCCGCAGATGAGCCATGGATACGGCATGAACCGGCGGAATTGACGCTCGACCTTGGCCCCGTCTTCGTATTTCACGGTGAATTCGATGCCCGTGGCCAGATCGCCGCCTGTCAATTCCTCAGGCGTGAGGATGAAAGCCACCTCTACCGGCGCCTGTCCCGCCGTGAAAGTGGCCTCACTAGGCTCAACCGTGCCCGCGGGAAATGCCCTGGCCTGCACGGCTACGCCTTGCGACTGGAGGGTGTTCGAGGCCACGGCCAAGCCGACGGGCAGTGGCGTGCCGGACAGCGCGGCGTCTACCGGAGCCGTGACGCGTACGCACGCCCGGCGCCGCAATGCTTCCAGTGGGCGGCCCGTCACGAAGACGGGCGTTTCGCTCAGGCTTAGTCTCAGTTCGCCGCCGTCGATGCTTGGGAAAACGGGCTTGCCATAGGCGTCCACAATCGTAAGCAGCGGCGTATCCACCGGGAGCACGAGCTCTTCAGGCCCATAGAGCGCCCATAAGGCAACCGTCCGCTCTTCGCCGCGTTCAAAGAGATATCCGCGCACGTCGCCGAATTCACCCAGGATGTCGCCCACGAAATCCTTCCCCCAAAGCTGGCGGATCGTAGACTTGTATGACGTCCACGCCGGTTTGGGCGAATCATCCACCCGCAGCAGGCCGAAATTGAACTCATCATCCGTTGGCTCGAGTCCGAAGCAGCCGATCATGTGGGGAAACACGACGGACACGCCGCTGGCCAGGCACATGACCGCCGCCCGGCTCATGTAATCGCCGTGATCCTCCTCACTTGTGCTGCCCTCGGAGGTCGTCCAACCGATTTCCGTAATCCAGATCGGCTTGTTCAGGCCGTACTCCTTGAGAATATCGCGGAGTTCCTCGACCCATTCGAAAAACATGTCCTCCGGCCTATTTGGATAATAGTGAACGTTCAGGATGTCAAAAAACGCCCCCGCGCCCTTCTCCATCATCTCCCGGAGATAGGGGATCGGGCGGTAGCCAAACCCGCCGCTAGTCAGGCGGGCCTCCGGGTCGATTTTCTTGATCGCCTCGTACGTCGGTTTGAGCCACGCCAGGTATTCGTCCACGCTCGGAACACCATAGCGGTAGTGGTGGAGATTCATCTCGTTGACGAATTCCCAAACATGCACTTTCCCCTTGCACCGGGCGGCCAGCTCCCGCACAAACCGGATGTGTTCATCAAAGCGCTCCCCCTCGGCAGGTATGTATGTATAGACATGCTTGCCATCCTCGGTTTGCATGTGGCCCATGGGCTGCGACAGAAGCATAAGTGTGTTCACGCCATGACACGCGGCCTCCCCAAGGAAATTGTCAAGACGCGCCCATGGCGTCCACTCGAGATTGCCGAGTTCCGTCGCGCCCCACCAATTCAAAACTTGCTCCGGCGTCACGCGCGTCCATGTGATCCCGGCCTGTTCCATGAGGTAGAAATCGTGCAAAGGCAGGCGTCCTCGAACGGCCACGCCGCCGTGGGCAATGCCGAACCTGCCATCCGGGACCTCACGCCATGCCGGCCACTCCCGAGGCTCCCCCGAAGCAAAGACAGCGAAACTCGACAGCAGCAGCATCGCTCCCGCTACATAGCCTTGCACTCGCATCCCGCGCCCTCCTCCATCCGTCGTGCTCCGCTCGACACCACAAATGCCGTCTTGGCTCGTGTCAGCATAAGAGCCTGGCACATAGTCGTCAAGGTGTTCGACTTGGGAAGCACCCTCCAACGCGATGCAGCACATCCCGCCCGCACAAGAGTCATCACTGGAGGCCCCCGATCCACCGCATCGGCTCAAAAGGAGTGAGCACGATGTCAGGGAGATGTTACGATGGGGGCGCGGTGCGTGGCCTTGCGGTAGGCACAACTGGCCGACACAAGATGCCTGATGCTTCGCGTCGCCCACGCAGCCCGCGTCAACAGAGAAAAGGATCATCTCGCCATGGAATTGACAAGCGGAAGAACGAAGGTCACCATCGACCCACGCACCGGCTCGATCCTACGCATCCAAGATGATGTGGCGGGCCACGTCCACCTGGATGCGCACCGGGAGGGGCGTGACGACGCCCGCCTTTTCCGCGTAGTCATCCCCGCCGACTCATGGTGGTCCTGCTATGCCGATAGTCAGAATCAGACGCAGGTGGAATGCGTGCGCCATGGCGATGGCGTCGTGCTGGCATATCCTAACCTGAGGGACGCGGACGGGCGAGAAACCGGCGTCGCCGTCAAAGTAGAAATCAGCCCGGGCGAACTTCCCGACGAGTTTCGACTGTCCATGCACGTGGCGAATCGGGGGCCGCGAGATGTGCTGGACACTACGTTCCCCCTCCTGGGCGGCTGGCACGACCAAGGCGAACGCAGCCGCATTGCTCTTGGCGCCAACAGCATCATCGCCCCTCGCTCACTGGAAGCCGCCGCGGGCAACAACTATGCCCGCAACGGGAGGAGGAAGGGGTGGCATTATCCCGTGGAGTTGGCCTGTCCCTGGGTGGATGTTTCCGGCCCCGGCGGGGGGCTGGCCTATCTCAACTACATGACAGAAGGCAGGAACGGCAAATTCTGGATCGAGAACCTGGCCGGATACGGCAATGATTTCCGCCTCATGTTCGGCTGGGCACACATGATCGCCCTAAGGCCCGGGGACTCGTGGACCTCCCCTCCCATGGGCTTGGCCGCGCACGGAAGCGACTGGACTGCCACTGCCGAACGCTACCGCGCTTGGTTCGACGCCCGGCGCCCGCCCGACTACAGCCGCCCGGGAATCCGCTCCCGCATAGGCTTTCAAAACGTATTCTTCAGAGGATTCGACGGCACGCCGATCCGCCCCCTTGAGGTCATCCCCCAAGTAGCCGCCGCAGGACGCCGCTACGGCGTCGACATGCTCTGCGTCTGGGACACGCTCACACTCGGGAATTATGCGCGCCACAATCCCCGCGACCTAACCGACTACGGCCCCGAGGAGCGTGAATTACTGAGCCGCGGGCTGCGACAGGCCGAAGAAGACGGCACACGAACTTGCGCGCTGATTAACTTCCGCCATCCGAATGTCGCCCTGCATCTATCTGCACCGGATTTGCCGGAGCGCGTGCAACGCCGCTATACGGGCACGTTCCGCACGGAGAACTGGACGGGCAATCACACCTTTGGCGACCTCTGGGCGAAGCACATCGGCCCTGAAAGTTATGTATTCAGTCCCTTTTCGCCAGCTCACCGTGAGCGCGTGCTCCAACTGACACGCGATTACCTCGATCTAGGCTACCGCTCCATGTTCTATGACCAGCCTTTCGAGATCCATCCTGACTACGGCTTCATCGGTAGCGGACAGCCGCCCGGTGCAACACATCATGAGGCACTGAAACTTGTCGGGGCAGTACGAGACCTCCTTCTGAGCCGAGATGCAGAAGCCGTGGTGATTGGCGAGGAGTGCGACATCCACGCAACGCCGTACATTGATCAGTGGATGAGTTGGTCGATTGCCGCTCCTTCCCCCTCGTTAGTCGAGCGCGTAGCCATGATGCGCTACGCCATGCCGCACACGATCTTGTCCTGGGTGGTGGACCACGAACTTGAACGGGCCGCGCTGGCCTTCATGCTGGGCATGCAATTATGCCTGATGGTACACGGCGGCGAAGGCACGCTCGAAGACGAGCCCGAGTTTGGAGAGTATGTCGCGGCCCTGGCGCGCCTGCGCCGGGCCACATCGCACAACACGACCATGGCGCGTTTCGTGAACCAGCGAGGATTGCATCTGGACTGCGACGAAGGCTTTCTGGCCTTCGCTTACGACAGTCCCCGGGGCCCGACGGTTATTGTCGGCGCCCCCGAAAAGGCCGCCTGTGGCCGGGTCTCGGTTGACGCAGGCATGTTCACGGCCTCTGGCAGTCAGTCAAGCGGGAGGATCATCCGCCTCGACGGTTCGCAAACAGGCTCTCCGAAAGACACCTATGAATTCTCCCTTGCAGCGCATGAGGTAGCCGTCTGGAGTCTGTAGGGACAAGGAATCTGGAAGGAATCGGCACAGAAGCCGGGAGGAGAACACCATGAGCCGCGGCAATCGGCGCCCCAATTTCCTATTGATCATGACGGACCAGCAGCGCGGGGATTGCCTCTCGTTGGCGGATCACCCCAATGTGCTCACCCCGAACATCGACCACATTGGAGGCAGCGGCGTCCATTTCCGTCAGGCCTACTCCAGTTGTCCGAGCTGCATCGCCGCCCGACGCTCACTGATGACCGGCCAGAATCCCGCCACCCACGGCGTCGTCGGCTACAGGGACCACCTCGAATGGGACGCGCCGCCTACGATGCCTGGCGTGCTCCGAGACGCCGGCTATCACACCGCGATCGTGGGGCGCGATATGCATCTTCATCCCCGGCGGAAGCGTTACGGCTTCGATGAGATGGTGCTCCACGGCCAAGACTACGATCGCTACGTTGCCGCCAACAGCCAAGGCGATGTTGACGTCAATGCCCATGGCATCTCGTTCAACGGATGGCAGGCCCGCCCATGGCATTTGGACGAGAAACTGCATCAGACCACATGGACCGTCACGGAAGCGCTGCGCTTCCTCGAGCGCCGTGATCCTTCCTGCCCATTCTTCCTGGTGGTATCCTTTGTCGCCCCGCATCCTCCCCTCGTGCCCCCCGCGTTCTATCTCGAGCGTTATCTTCGTCAGGATCTGACAGAGCCGTGGATTGGCGACTGGGCAACGCCGCCGCCCAACAAAGGTAAAGGCCTGCCGGTAGCATCCGCCGAAGTGCAGCTCGAGGGAGAGGCCTTGCGCTCGGCCCGCGCGGGATATTACGGCCTGATCAACCATGTCGACGATCAACTGCACCGCCTTCTCGGTCCGACTTCAACCTTGTCGCGCGATGACTTACGTAACACTTACGTGATCTTCACCAGTGATCATGGCGAAATGCTCGGCGATCACTACCTCTTCCGCAAATGCTATGCGTACGACGGGTCGGCTCGAGTGCCATTCCTCATGTCTGGCCCCGGCGTGGCGGCGGGCGCCGTATGCGACATCCCCGTATGCCATCAGGACATCATGCCCAGCGTTCTTTCCCTTGCAGGATGCGAGATTCCCGCGTCGGTGGAGGGCAAAGACCTGTCACCCATTCTCCATGGACGGACAGACGGAATAGGCCGCACATTCGTCCACGGGGAACACGCAACATGCTACAGCTATGAGCAGGCTAATCATTACCTCACGGACGGCAAAGTGAAGTACATATGGTTTCCACATGATGGATCGGAGCAATTCTTCGATCTCGTCGCCGATCCTCATGAGTTACGGGACCTTGCGCGGGCCCCCGAGCATGCGGAAACGCTTTCGCTCTGGCGCAAACGCCTGATTGAGCAGTTGCGCGGCCGCCCAGAGGGATTCACGGACGGGCAGACGCTCATTCCCGGGAGGCCACACGACGCTGCCCTTCCCCACGCGGGCGGCCACACTGAGAGCAAATAAGTTCCGTCCCCGCGCACTGAGCCCCTCAGCCCACGTGTTCACGGCATGCCCCCGATGCCCCGCGCAACCACCTGGCTTGGGCCCTCGTTTTCCCTGACTCATGGCGAATCACCCGAAGCACGCGCTTCGGTTCCCCACAATCAAGGCACAAGACCGCGGTGCGCTCGCCACCCCAACCGACGAGGTCCCCGGCCACTTCTTGACGCGGCTCGTTCGCGACGGCATACTTCCACACCGAGTGGCGCTATCCCCGCTAATTGAATTAGGAACGCAAAACGGAATGAACCATGCGTATGCCTCGAAGGTCACAATGGCTCCAGACGTCCGCGATTCTCGCGCTGGGGGCCGCGTATTGCGTTCTGATGGTGGTGCATGCCGGCAACGCGCGTTCCGAGAGCTTCTTCTCGCCCTTGGCCTACATGGCGCTCGTACTCAGTGCGTTGTGGTGGGGCCGCAAAGGCGTCCTTATGGCGGGCATTCTTGCAGCCGTCCCGCTTGCCGCGCGGATCTGGCTCGTCGCCACACCTGATCCGTGGGGCGACTCGGCGCGCCTCGTATCATTCTTCGTCGTGGCCCTCGGATTGGGCGCCGTTCGGGATCAGGCCCTTGCGGCACACCGGGCATGCAGGGCCTCTGAAAGGCGCTACCGCGACATCGTCGAGAAGTCGCTTTCCGGCATCGTCATCTACAGCGATGAGGGCATTCTCTACGCCAATCCCCGCATCCAGGAGTTCATGGGATATCGCTTCGACGAAGTGGCCGGGCGGCCATTCTGGGACTTCATCCATAAAGATGATCAACCTAAGGTGCGGGAACTGGTGGCGTCTCGCAAGAACGCAGCCGCTTCCGACCTGCGTTACGATTGCCGTCTCGTGGCCAAGGATGGCCGCACCGTCTGGGGAGACATCGCGAGTTCGCTGGTGGAATACGAAGGGAAACGCGCGGTGTTGGCCAGTGTCTATGACATTTCGGAAATGGAGCGAATCGAGGCCAAGCACCAAGAGCTTTCCAGACTCGCCCGGAAACAAGAGGAGCAACTGGTTCACTCGACACGTCTGGCGGAGATGGGCGAGATGGCGGCAGGAATCGCCCATGAATTGAACCAGCCGTTGACAGGCATCAAGAACTACGCCCAAAACGCATCCTACATGCTCCGGGAAAATGTCGGTGACGTGGCGGAGAATCTACGCCTGATCGCGGGCCAGGTGGACAGGGCCTCGAGGATCATTGCGCAGATGCGCGAACTGGCCCGCCGATCGGAGCGGCAGTTTGCCCTCGTGGACATCAACCAGAAGCTTGTCGAAACCGTCGAGTTCGTGATGCCCCAGTTGAGACTTTCGGGCGTATCCGTCTCGCATTCGCTCGCGGAAGACCTGCCCCCGGTGTCCGGGGACGCAATACGCTTAGAGCAAGTCTTTCTGAATCTGCTCACGAACGCCCGCCAAGCCATGGAGGACATGGAGGTACGCCGGCTCGAAATCCGAACGCGGCACGAGCCGGAGAACGACCGCCCCGTCGTCATAGAGATCGTCGATACGGGCAAGGGATTCGCTCCGGAAACAACCGAAAGGCTTTTCGCGCCCTTCTACAGCACCAAGAAGAGCCGCCACGGCACAGGCCTGGGACTCTCGATATCGTTGAGCATCGTCAAAGACCACAACGGCAGCATCGAAGCCCACAGCGACGATGGGCGCGGCGCGACCTTCACGGTACGTTTGCCCGCCGCCGAAACTGCGGAGGCCGGCGCATCGGCCCAGGAGGCATCGGACGAATCATGAGCCGAACGGAACAGCGGCACGGATTGGTGGCAGTCATAGATGATGACGAGGCGGCCCGCTTCTCCATCGGCCAAATGCTCCAACTCCGAGGCTATACCGTCGAGTTCTTCTCGTCCGCGGAGGCAGCCTTGGCCTGGCCCCGGCTTATGGAGGCCGACTGCGCCATCAGCGATATCAAGATGCCTGGAATGGACGGCGAGGAGTTCCTGGAGGAGGCCATGCGGCGCAAGGTGCCGTGTCCTATTGTGATGATCACCGGCCACGGCGACGTCGCCATGGCCGTACGTTGCCTCAAGACGGGGGCCTACGACTTCATTGAGAAGCCCTTCGAGGACGACTTCCTACTGGCTCGCGTACAGCGCGCAGTCGAGAAATCCGAGCTTCAGCGCGAAAGCGAAGAGCTGCGCAGGCGCCTGAGCATGCTGCCCACCGGCGAAGACGGCCGCTTCGGAATGGTGGGCCGCAGTCCCGCGATGCAGGATGTGTACGAGCAGATCGAAATGGCCGCTCGCTCCGACGCACCGGTACTCGTTGTGGGCGAAACGGGCGTCGGAAAGGAACTCGCCGCGCGCGCCATCCATTCACAGAGCCGCCGTGCGGACGGGCCCTTCGTCGCGGCCAATGCAGGCGCCCTGCCGGAAGCGCTTCTCGAAAGCGAGCTGTTCGGCCACGCCCGAGGCGCCTTCACCGGCGCCACCGAGGACCGCGATGGAAAGCTTGTGGCGGCAACCGGCGGCTCCCTCCTCTTGGACGAGGTCGAGAGCATATCCGAACGAGCCCAGTTGCACCTGCTGCGCGTCCTCGAAGACGGGATGGTTGAGCCACTGGGCAAGGACTCCGCGCGCCGGGTAGACGTTCGGCTTCTTGCAACAACCAAAGTGGACCTGGCGCGATTAGTTCGCGACGGCGATATGCGCGAGGACTTCTACCACCGCATCGTCGTGCTCCGTGTCTTCGTCCCCCCCCTCCGAGAACGTGCGGATGATATTCCCCTGTTCGTTTCGTATTTTGCCCGGCGGATTGCCGATCGCTACGGCGTCCCCGCTCCGGTAGTACCGGAGTCCGTCCTCGCGCGTTTACTGCGGTACGAGTGGCCCGGCAATGTCCGCGAACTCCGGAACGCCGTCGAGCGAATGGTACTCACCGCCGCCGACGGCGTCGCGGGAGAACCCGACCTGGATTCGCCGGGAAATCCGACCCGGCTCCTATCCTTGCCCGCCACGGCCGGCCGCCTGCGCGATGAGATGGAACGCACCGAGTCTGCCGTGATCGAGGCAGCCTTACGCGAGCAACGCGGCGAGGTAACGGCCACCAGCCAAATGCTGGGCATTTCGCGGCGAGCGCTCTACGAGCGCATGAAGAAATACGGCTTTAGCGCAGAATCTTTCCGCCGGTAACGACGCCACCCGGAGGCCTCGCAGCCTCCCGCCTTCCGAACGCCACCGCCTCCACCCGCTCTCGGCCCCAGCGTGTGCACAGATCTCCCATGGGAGAAAGAGGAACACGGCCTCCCGCCGGAACCAACTCCCCGCAATCGCCGCATGTCATTGCATCGCCACCACTTACGACAACATCGATCAATGACGCCGAACTGGCCCGAGACTTGCTCTTCCTTTCACGGTTAGAAAAGGTGGCGCCTTCATGACACCAGAAAACATTGCAGCGAGCATCGAAGCCAGTCTGTTGACCCCCGGGACGGAAGCCATTACGCGCGCCTACGGGGGGGACAGAATGAGCGACCTGTTGAGTGAGGTAACACATGGCACGCTGTTAGTCACCAACCTTTCGCACGCCCTGCTGGCGGGTCCCGTCGCACTGATGGACGGAGCAGGCATCTGTCTGCTCAACGGCATCAAGCCCGAACCGGCACTGGTTGAGGCAGTCGCCGACCACGGTATGGCCCTTATGGTGTCTCCCCACGACATGAGCGAGACGTGCGCCCGCCTTGGCCACCTCTTTGGCGACGGACTCATGGACACCCCGGCCCAATGAAGACGGCGGTGTTCGACATCGCCGGAGGCGACTACGAGGCCGGGGGGCATGCCACAAGACAGCTTAAGGAAATGTTGAAACGCATCGGTGCGTCGCCGGAGAGCATTCGCAGAACGATGATCGCAGCCTACGAGGCCGAGATGAACACCGTGATCCACGCACGAGGAGGCGTCATGCGTATCGGCATCGATCCCTCTCAGGTGGATGTGTCCATTGAGGACACCGGCCCCGGGATATCCGATATCCCTCAGGCTATGCGGGAAGGTTTCTCCACCGCCCCCCCCCGCGCGCGGGAACTGGGCTTCGGCGCCGGAATGGGTTTCCCCAACATACGGCGGAACACCGATGAGTTCTCCGTCAGTTCCACGGTTGGCTGCGGCACTCAGGTTCGATTCAAGGTGCTGCTCCAACAGGAAACCGGCGAGCCGGCGCGGCATTCGAGCCATGTCCACATCCATCCGGAACGCTGCCACACTTGCCTGGCCTGCCTGCGCGCCTGCCCAACACAAGCCGTCCGCATCCGCAACGACGCGCCCGCCATCCTGGATCATCTGTGCGTAGGCTGCGCGTCATGTATCGAGGCCTGCGATACCGGGGCGTTAGGCGTGTGGCGCGACGCGGAGCCGCTTCCCTTTTCAGCCGATAAATGCCTGGTACTGCCGGAGGCCTTCCTTGGCCAGTTCGGGCTCGCCTACCGGCCGCAGGACATTCTAGCTACGCTGAGAGAACTCGGATTTGAGACGATTCGGCTCAGCAGCGAATGGGAAATCCCTCTTCGCGAGGCCGTCAGGAACTACGCGCGCCGCTCAAATCTTGGGCCGATCATCTCACCCGTGTGTCCGGCCGTGATGAATCTGATCCACCTGCGGTACGCCTCGCTATTGCGATTGGTGGCCCCATTCCTGACGCCAATCGAGGCAGCCTGCCAAGAACTCACCTGCTCTCACTCCTCTTTCATCGCGCTCTGCCCGGCCCAGATCGCCGTTCTGCACGCTGCCGGCCTCTTGACGGGAACGGACATGATCTCCGCCCGAGCACTTTATGAAGCCGTCATGACGGGCCTCCGGGACAGGAAGACACCGTCGCCTTCCGTCGACGAGACGCCGACGAAAGGTGCGCCCGGCGACGTGCTCCAGGTAAGCGGCCTTGGCCATGTTACGGCCGTTCTCGAGGCGCTCGAGACCGGCGCCGATCCAGGCGCCCGCGTCCTGGAACTCTACGCCTGTCAACAGGGGTGCTTCGGCTCTCCGGTGTGGGGCCAAGACCCCTACTTGGCTGAACGCTCATGGCGCACAGCCGCCTCTCTCCTAAACGACCACTTGGCGCCCGCGCGGGCGGGCGCTGTTTGCCGACTGAAAGACATAAGGCCGATAGCCGGGATCCGACTCGACCCCGACATGGCCAAAGCCATCGAAAAACTGGGCCGGATGGACAAAATGGCCGCATCGCTTCCCGGACGAAACTGCGGAGTGTGCGGCGCCCCGACCTGTTCGGCACTTGCGGAAGATATCGTCCTAGGCCGGGCCAAACTGTCGGCGTGCCCCTACGCAGGCGCGCCGCGGGCGGAGGAACTCCCGTGAAACTAGCTGAAATCGCTCGAAAACTGGAACTAGAGAACCTGACCCCCGAAATTACCCCCGACGATGAAAGGGAAGTAGCGGGCGGCCACGTGTCCGACCTATTGAGCGATGTCCTAGCCCACGCGCCGCGCTCCGGCGTCCTTGTTACGGTTCAGGTACACACCAACGTCGTAGCCGTGGCGTTACATACCGAGTTGGCGGCGATTATCTTCGCCTCCGACCGCCGGCCCGATGAAAACACCCGTGCCAAGGCCGCCGAGGAGGGAATCGCCCTCTACACTTCCCGGCAACCGGCGTTTGACATCGTCGGGCGTCTTTACGCCCTTGGTTTGCGAGGGCCCAATGAGTGAAGGCGTTCGCAGCAGATCTGCACGTACACACCGCGCTATCGCCGTGCGCCGACCCGGAAATGACGCCCCCGGCGATCGTTTCCCAAGCGATCAACAAAGGACTCGACATCGTGGCCATCTGCGACCATAACACGGCAGGAAACGCTGCGGCCGTCATGACGGCCGCAGGGGACAACCTGACGGTGTTCGCCGGCATCGAGATGACGACCGCCGAGGAGATCCATGTTCTTGCGCTGTTTCCGGATGCGGACGCGGCATCACGAGCCGGACGGACGATTCTAGATGACCTGCCGAACGGCGCGGATCGCAGCGACACCTTTGGCTCCCAACGCTTGATGGAATCCCGTGGAAACACCATCGGAAAAGAGTCGCGTCTTCTGTCCTCGGCATGGCGCCTTTCCCTCGACGACGCTGTAGACTTTGCCCACGCCCACGGCGCATTGGCCATCGCTTCGCACGTCGATAGGCCCTCTTTCTCAGTAACCAGCCAACTCGGCATATGGCCTGAAAAGACTCATTTCGACGCCATCGAAATCTCTCCTGTCGGCGTTCGCGCCGGCCGTTCCCAGGACTTCGCCCACCTCGGATTCCCCGTCTTGGCGGCTTCGGACAGTCATTTCCTCGACGACCTCGGAAGTTGCCACACCGTGTTCCACATGCACGACGCAACGTTCGAGGAATTGGCTCTGGCCTTAGCCGGCGCATCAGGGAGAAGCTGTTCAATTGCGTGAGATATCCCTACATATTCTGGACGTCGTCGAGAACGCGCTCCGCGCCGGCGCCTCCGTCATCGCGGTCACCATCGCCGAAAGCCGCGCCGAAGATTGGCTTAAGCTCATCGTCGAGGATAACGGCCCTGGACTGACGGTAACGCCCGAACAGGCCCTCGACCCCTATTACACGACGAAAAACGGGAAGCGAACGGGACTTGGCCTCAGCCTCTTCAAGGCTGCGGCCGAACGCGCGGGCGGCTCGCTCTCCATGGACAAATCAAGGCTCGGCGGACTACAGGTCGACGTCAAGATGCAATTGAGCAACGTGGACCGCCAGCCCTTGGGCGATCTCGCGACCACCTTGTCGTCCGTTGTCTGTACAAACCCGGCCTTGGACCTTTGGTGCCAGATAAAAGCGGACGGCTCCGATTGCTCGATTCGCGTGTCGGATGTGGCCCGCGAGATCGATTCAGACGATAGATATGGCCTTGTCGTCGCACGCCGCGTCTCGGAAAAGCTTCGTGCGCACCTCACAGCCTTGTTCAGTTGTCGCCCCGCCGCGCACGCCGCCATGGGGCTCGAACGCATTAAAGGGAATGGAAACAATGTCATCGAGAAGGAGAGATGTATGAGCGAGCAAACCAAGCCCTGCGCCTGTACGGAAGGGCTCTCAGAAGAGGAATTGCTGGAGCGGCTCAATGAAGTCATTGCCGACTACCGCGACAAGCCGGGAGCCCTCATCCCGGTGCTGCAAATCGCGCAGGCCATGTTCGGCTACCTTCCCGAGTCAGCGCTGAAGGCCATCAGTCTGGGCCTCAGCAAATCCTACAGCGAAGTGGCGGGAGTGGTGAGTTTCTACTCCTTCTTCTCGACTATCCCAAGAGGCAAGCACGTCATTCGTGTTTGCCTGGGCACAGCGTGTTATGTCCGCGGAGGCAAGCAGGTACTCGAGGCGCTAAAGCAACGCCTTGGCATTGACGTCGGCCAGACGACGGAAGACCGCCTCTTCTCGCTCGACGTGGCGCGCTGTTTTGGAGCTTGCGGCCTTGCCCCGGCCATCATGATCGACAATGACGTCTATCAACGCGTCAAACCCACAAAGATCCAGGCGATCCTGGACGAGTATATCGAGAGGGAAGACCTTTCCCCCGTGAACCAGGCATAGGATACGGGCAAGGGCCCGGCTCAAGGAGAAGGGAAACGATGTCGCCAAAAATCAACAATCCTAAGGACCTCAATGCGCTTCGGGAAAGTGCACGTGCCGAAATGGATGTTCGCGGCAAACCCAAGGATATCCAGATCACCGTACACATGGGCACCTGCGGAATCGCCGCCGGCGCACGCGACGTGCTTGCCGCCCTGGTCGCCGAACTCGAATCATCCCAGGTCGATAACGTCACCTTGCGTCAGTCGGGATGCGCCGGCCTTTGTGACCGCGAGCCCATGCTGACGGTAGCGACGGGCGATGGCGCCGAGCACCACTACGGGAAGCTCAACGCCGAGCGAATCCGAAAAATTGTCCAGGAACACGTCCTCGACGGACAACCCGTCCTCGAGTATTTGATCGCAGACTAACGGGGCGGGATTTTCCGCGAACCCGACGTGAAAGGAGAGCAGTGGAGTATGGACGGCATTCGATCGCACGTCCTTGTATGCGCTGGAGCGAGTTGTGTGGCCTCGGGCGCTTTAGAGGTGAGTGCGGCTATTCGCGCGGCACTCGAGAAACATGGCCTTGAGAAAGAAGTGCGGCTAGTCGAAACGGGATGCCTCGGCCCCTGCGCCGTCGGCCCCGTGGCAGTGGTCTATCCGGACGGGATCTTCTACCAAGGCCTCAAACCGGAAGACGCCGCCGACCTCGTTGAAGAACACCTCCTCAAAGGAAGGGTGGTCGAGCGCCTGAACTTCCAGACACCGGCGACGGCGCAGATCGTCCCGGCCCTCAGGGAGATAGGATTCTTCCAACAGCAACAGAAGGTGGTGCTTCGCAATTGCGGAGTCATCGACCCCACCAACATTGACGAGTACATCGCACGGGACGGCTACCAGGCCCTCTCCAAGGCGCTCACGGAGATGAGTCCTGACCAAGTCATTGACGAAGTCAAACGCTCCGGACTGCGCGGGCGCGGCGGCGCCGGCTTCAACACCGGCCTGAAGTGGAGCTTCACGCGCAAGGCGCCGGGCGACACGAAGTATGTCCTCTGCAATGGCGATGAGGGCGATCCGGGCGCGTTCATGGATCGCAGCGTCCTCGAAGGCGATCCGCACAGCGTCATCGAGGCCATGGCCATCGCGGGATACGCCGTCGGTGCGAGCCAGGGATTCATCTACGTCCGCGCCGAATATCCCCTGGCCGTTGAGCGCCTCGAAAACGCCATCGCCCAAGCGAGGGAATACGGACTCCTTGGGCAGAATATCCTCGGAGCAGACTTCAGTTTCGACCTCGAGATCCGGATGGGATCAGGGGCCTTTGTCTGCGGTGAGGAAACCGCCTTGATGCGCTCTGTCGAGGGCAAGCGCGGCGAGCCCCGCCCCCGTCCCCCATTCCCGGCCGTCAAAGGCCTCTGGGAAAAGCCCAGCCTCCTCAATAATGTCGAAACCTACGCAAACATCCCCGTCATTATCCAGAGGGGCGCCGACTGGTACAGCACCTTCGGAACCGAGAAGAGCAAAGGGACGAAGGTCTTTGCGCTCGCGGGCGCCGTCAACAACACCGGCCTCGTTGAGGTGCCCGTCGGCACCGCGCTCGGGGAAATCATCTACGACATCGGCGGAGGCATCCCCAAAGGTAAGGCATTCAAAGCCGCGCAGATTGGCGGCCCCTCCGGCGGCTGCATACCCAAGCAGTACCTGAACGTGCCGGTTGACTACGAATCCCTCAATGAACTCGGGGCCATCATGGGCTCCGGCGGACTCATCGTCATGGACGAGGATACGTGCATGGTCGATATGGCCCGCTACTTCCTCGACTTCGTGCAGGACGAGTCATGCGGCAAGTGCGTTCCCTGCCGGATAGGCACCAAACGCATGCTGGAGATTGTCACGCGAATCTGTGAAGGCAAAGGTGAAGAGGGCGACATCGAACGCCTCATCACCCTTGGAAACCAGATCAAGGACACGGCCCTGTGCGGCTTGGGCCAAACCGCGGCCAATCCCGTGCTGTCGGCCATCCGCCATTTCCGGGACGAGTTCGAGGCGCACATCCGAGAGAAGCGCTGCCCGGCGGGCGTGTGCCCCGCCCTGGTGCGCGCCCCTTGCATCAGCGCCTGCCCCGCAAACGTCAATATTCCAGGCTTCGTCTCACTCATCGCCGAGAAGCGCTATGCCGAAGCCCTTCGACTCCATCGCAACCGGAATCCCTTCGCGTCGGTATGCGCCCGCGTCTGCTTCCATACCTGCGAGGACAAGTGCCGACGCTCCACGCTGGATGACGCCGTCTCCATCCGTGGCCTCAAGCGCTACCTCGTCGAACAGGAAGTGACGATCCAGCTTCCCGACGTCCGCGACAACGAGAAAAACGCCCAACGAAAAATCGCCGTCATCGGCGCGGGCCCGGCCGGACTCTCCTGCGCCTATTTCCTCGCGCGTCTAGGCTACCGCCCCACGGTATTCGAGGCCGAGCCGCGTCCGGGCGGAATGCTCGTCCAGACCATTCCCGCGTACCGCCTCCCGCGCGAAGAACTCGCTCGCGAGATCCGTATGATCGAACGCCTCGGCGTAGATATCGAAACCGGCATGCGCCTCGGACACGACTTCACCTTGAACGGTTTGCGCGAAGACGGATATGACGCGGTATTCCTCGGCGTGGGCGCCCCCCACGGCACCCGCCTAGGCATCCCTAACGAAGATGCCCAAGGCGTCACCGACGCCATTCGCTTCCTTCGCGAGTACAACCTGCGCGGTTCGGTGCCCGTTGGCAAGAAGGTCATCGTTATCGGTGGCGGAAACGCCGCCGTGGACGCCGCCCGCACCGCCGTCCGGCTGGGCGCATCATCCGTGACCATCCTGTACCGGCGCACCCGCGAGGAAATGCCCGCCTATGCCGAAGAGGTCGAAGAGGCCGAGCATGAAGGCGTTCTTCTCAAGATGCTCGTCTCGCCGAGCGAGATCGTCGTCGAGAACGGGCGCGTCACCGGCGTACTGTGCAGCCACATGGCTCTCGGCGAGTTCGATAGGAGCGGCCGCAGACGCCCCGAGGCGTGCGAAGGCCGCACCTTTGTCGAAGAAGGCGACCAAGTCATCGCCGCCATCGGGCAGAAGTTGGACCTTGAATCAGTCCTCGACGGCCTTGACGTTGAGCTGACCTCATGGAACTTCGTGTGGTCCGACCGGCTCACAGGCCAGACCTCGGTGGAATGGCTCTTTGCGGGCGGCGATGCCGCGCGCGGGCCGTCTTCCGTCGTCGAAGCCGTCGGCGCCGGTGAACGCGCCGCCGTCGGCATTGATAAGTACCTGACCAACGAGGAGCACGCCTTCTGGCGCATGCCTTACGAAGTCGACACTTCCTTCGACCCCGATGCGGAGCCATCGGAGGCCCCACGCGCATGCATCAAGCTGCTTCCCATTGCAAAACGCCGAGAGAATTTCAATGAAGTGGAATTGCCCTTCGAGGAAAAAACGGCCCTGCGCGAGGCATGCCGCTGCCTTCGCTGCGACTACGGAGTCGAGACGAATCTGCAGGCCTAGCGCCCTTGGATGTCGTCCGAAGGCAACGGAAACATAAAGAGGAGTTTAGGAAGTATGCCGACATTGACTGTCGACAATATCACCGTCGAAGTCTCGGAGGGGACCACCATCCTCAAGGCTGCCGAGCTCGCCGGCGTCACCATCCCTACGCTGTGCTATATGGAGGGCGCCCAAGCCATCGGCGCCTGCCGCGTCTGCCTCGTCGAGGTCGAGGGCGCCAGGGCGCTCGTGGCCTCGTGCGCGACGCCGGCCACGGACGGGATGAAGGTATTCACCAACAGCAAGCGCGCACGTGAGGCGCGCCGAACCGTCGTCGAGCTTCTGCTCTCCGACCACGACGGCGACTGTCAGACCTGCGATCGCAACGAGGACTGTGAACTACAAACCCTCGCCCGCGATCTCGGAATCCGGGAAATAACCTACACCGGTGAGAAGAGCCGGCGCTTCGTGGACGACAGTACACCGGCGCTCATCCGCGACTCCGCCAAGTGCGTCCTCTGCCGCCGATGCGTAACCGTATGCGGCGAAGTGCAGGGCGTAGGCGGACTCTTCCCTCAGAACCGCGGATTCGATACGGTGATAGGCCCCGCCTTCTGTAACGACCTCGCCGATGTCGTCTGCGTCCAGTGCGGCCAGTGCGCCGCCGTATGCCCCGTCGGCGCCATCAGCGAGAAGGACGAAATCGCCGAAGTATGGGCCGCCCTTGACAATCCGAACAAGCACGTCGTCGTGCAGACCGCGCCGGCCATTCGAGCGGCCCTCGGAGAATGCTTCGGCTATCCGCCGGGGACACTCGTCACCGGGAAGATGGTTTCCGCCCTTCGCCGCTTGGGATTCGACGCGGTATTCGACACCAATTTCGCCGCGGATCTGACGATCATGGAAGAGGGCTCCGAGCTCCTTAGCCGCCTTAAGACAGCCCTGGTCGATCAGCAGCCCGTTGCGCTTCCACAATTCACGAGTTGTTCACCCGGCTGGATCAAGTTCATCGAGTACTTCCATCCCGACATGCTGGACAACGTCTCCACGTGCAAGTCTCCCCAGCAGATGTTCGGCGCGATTGCCAAGACCTACTACGCTAAGAAGATCAACAAAGATCCCGACGACATTGTCGTCGTCTCCGTGATGCCATGCACAGCGAAGAAGTTCGAAGCCCAGCGCCCCGAGATGGACGACAGCGGCGTGCGCGATGTAGATATCGTGCTTACCACCCGAGAGCTTGGGCGCATGATCAAGCAAGCAGGCGTCGCCTTCGACTCCCTGCCCGATGACACCATGGACGCCCCCATCGGAATGTCCAGCGGCGCCGCCGATATCTTCGCCAACACCGGCGGCGTAATGGAAGCCGCCCTCCGCACCGCTTATGAACTCGTCACAGGCAGGGAACTGCCCTTCGACAGCCTGCGCGTTGAGCCCATCGCCGGATTGGACGGCATCAAAGAAGCGTCGCTCACCATCCAGGACCCGCTTCCGGAATGGGCCTTCCTCGACGGCGTTGCCCTCAATGTCGCCGTGGCGCACGGCCTCGGTAACGCGCGCAAGGTTATCGAGCGCATCCGAAGCGGCGAGGCCCAATACCATTTCGTCGAAATCATGACCTGTCCCGGCGGATGCATCGGCGGCGGCGGCCAACCGCGAGTAACCACGGATCAAGTGCGCAAGGCGCGCATCGCCGCCATCTGCCGTGAAGATGAAGGCAAGAAACTGCGCAAGTCCCACGAGAATCCCGAGATCAAACAGCTCTATGAAGAGTTCCTCGGCACCCCTCTCGGCGAAAAGTCACACCATCTCTTGCACACGGCCTATAGCGAGAGAACGCGAGTCTAGAGGACTATAAACGATGAAAGGCCCCGGTTCCGAAGCAGAAAACCGCCCCCCGGTAATCTCGACTATCCCCGAGAAGTGTCGGCGATGCTATACCTGTGTGCGCGAATGCCCCGCAAAGGCCATCAAGGTTGAAGAAGGCCAGGCGGTGGTGATTGAGAACCGCTGCATCGCATGCGGAAACTGCGTAAAGGTCTGCGCCCAAAAGGCAAAGCACATCCAGGATAGCACCGTCGAGGTCCGGCAGCTTCTTGCCGGTGACAAACCCGTGTTCGCCTGCCTAGCCCCGTCCTTCCCGGCGGCCTTCAGCGACCTCAGCCCCGGCCAGGTAGTCGCGGCCGTGCGCGCGCTCGGCTTTCACGCCGTCTGGGAAGTCGCGTTTGGCGCGGAGCTCGTCTCCCGCGAGTACACCAGGCTCTTCCACGAGTCCGAGCGTACGGGGGCAAAGGTCGTCGCGACGGCGTGCCCCGCCATCGTGGCCTACGTCGAGAAATACATGCCCGAGCTGCTCGACGTGCTTGCCCCCGTCGTATCGCCCATGGTGGCGACCGCCCGCGCTGTTCGCAAACGCTGCCCCGACGCAGCCGTCGTCTTCATCGGACCTTGTATCGCCAAGAAAAACGAAATGCGGAAGCCCGCGGTAGCTGGCTGCGTCGACGCGGTTCTCACCTTCCCGGAACTCGGGCGTATGCTCGAAGCCGATGGGCTCGACGCGACCGAGATGACCGAGAGCGGCTTCGACAGCCCGCGGTGCTACTTCGGCCGGACCTTTCCCATCACCGGTGGCCTCCTCAAAACGGCCGGCCTCGGAGCGGACATTCTCGAAAGCGAAATCGTGATGACGGACGGGAAAGACCGCGCTCTGGCCGTCCTAAAAGAGCTCGTCACAGGAAGAAGCAAAGCGCGATGCTTCGACATTCTCTTCTGTGAAGGTTGCATCAGTGGGCCGAAAATGGCCAACGACCTCAGCATGCTCGTCCGAAAAGAACGCGTCGTTGACTTCGTCAATGTCCAAGGCAGGTATACGGCACAACGCGATCTCGTCGAGGGCATGGCCGAATTCGCAGACTTGGACATGGGGCGCTATTTCACCGCCCAGAATATCGAGCTCACCGAGCCCTCCGAGGAAGAGATCGAGCAGACACTTGCGAGCATGCGCAAGCTCCGTCCGGAGGACCAACTGAACTGCGGAGCCTGCGGTTATCCCACCTGCCGGGAAAAGGCCATTGCGGTGTGGCAGGGACTCGCCGAGCCGCAGATGTGTCTCCCCTATCTCATCGAGGAACTCCAGCAGACCTGCGAAAGCCTTCAGAACTCCCACGTGAAGCTGGCTTCAGCGCAGCAACGCTTGGTACAAACCGAACGCCTCGCCTCCATGGGACAGCTTTCCGCCGGCGTCGCCCACGAGATTAATAATCCGCTCGGAACCGTTTTGATCTACTCGCACATGCTTCTCAAGCAGCTTCAAGAAGATGATCCCAAACGGACCGATCTCCTGATGGTTGTCAAGGAGGCCGATCGCTGCAAGAAGATCGTGAGGGGGCTATTGGACTTTGCCCGTCAGTCACGCATATCGAAGGCCGCCACGGACCTGACGCGTGTGCTCGAAGAGGTTAGAGTCGTCATGGCCCCGAAGGCCAAGCAGCATGAAGTGGTTCTGGACTTCTCCGTGAAGAACGACCTGCCCGTCATGATGATCGACGGCGACCAGGTAAAGCAGATGCTCATTAACCTCGTTGGGAACGGTCTCGATGCAATCGATGGCGCGGGTGGTGTAGTACAAGTCCGGGCCTGGCCGGAGAGCGAGCGATGCGTCGCCCTTGAAGTCTCCGACAACGGCGTGGGAATTCCTGAGGAGCACATAGCCAAACTCTTCACGCCCTTCTTCACGACCAAGGAGATCGGCCAGGGCACCGGCCTCGGCTTGGCCATAGCCTACGGTATTGTTAAGATGCATTCGGGAGATATCAAGGCCCGAAGCGAGGTCGGGAAGGGAACCACATTCACGATCACGCTGCCCGTCTCCGATAACGGAGCGCCGGGCCACTCGGAGGTGTAGGAATGGATTGGGGCCATCCGGGGCGTGAATACCACGAACTTGCCCCATGGGAGCGCATGTGACATGACGAAGTCTTCGGCGAACATCCTGATTGTCGACGACGACGTGGACTTTCTTCTCTGGGCCAAGTGCGTCCTCGAAGGAGCAGGATATGGTGTTCGGACGTGCGCCGATCCCACGGAAGCCTTGGCCCGTCTGGAGGAAAACCTGCCTGATCTTGTGATCACGGACCTCATGATGAGTGCTCTCGATTCCGGCTTCACACTTGCCCGGAGCATTAAAGACATGACGAGCGCAAAGCATCTCCCCGTCATACTCGTCACCGCGGCCGCGGCGCAACGCGGATTCGATTTCCGCCCACATACCGACGAAGATCTCGCGGCCATGAACACGGATGCATTCTTGAGCAAACCTCTCGACCCCCAACAACTGCTGGGCGAAGTGCATAGGCTTCTGGCATCACAGGACGCGTCGCCGCAGGGGCATGGGACTCCCACAAAGCCAAGGGAGAACGCAGAATGAGCGAAGAAGTCACCCGCGTCCTCGTAGTGGACGACGAAGAGGGCATGCGCCAGGGATGCCGCAAGATTCTCACGCCTGAGGGATTCATTGTTGAAGATGCCCCGGATGGCGTGGCCGGACTCGAGCTCTTCCAGAGCCGCAACGACTTTGCCATGGCTCTAGTCGACCTCAATATGCCGCGCATGGGCGGCATGGAATTGATTGAGAAGCTTCGGGCACTCGACAAGGATGTCGTCATCCTCGTCATCACGGCCTACGCCACCATAGAGACCGCGGTTGAGGCAACACACCGCGGAGCCTATGCATATATACCTAAACCATTCACCCCAGACGAGTTGCTTTTACCCGTCCGAAACGGCATCGAGCATCGCGCGCTGACAATCGAGGCGCGCCGGCTTCGCGAGGAAAAAGAGAACCGCCTTCTCGAGGTAGCCGTCGAGCGTTCCAGATGCAACACCATCATTAGTTGCATGACCGACGGCGTCCTGGTTGTCAACCGTGATAGGCAGGTTGTTCTCCGAAATGCCGCCATCATGAGTACCATGCCCTCGTGCGCGCAACAGCCGCTTTCCTCCCCTGTCTCGGACATCGGCTGTACCATGTTGGCCGAGCTCATCGAACAAGCCCTGAGTGCCGACTCCGGCCCCGTCATCGAGTCCAAGGAAATCACCGTCGACAAGCAGACTTTCTTGGCCAGCGCAAGTCCCGTCTTCGAGCCGGACGCCACCCTCGTGGGCGCCGTGGCCGTCCTGCGCGACATTACCGCCCTGAAAAAACTCGACACCACAAAATCCATGTTCGTGTCCATGGTTGCCCACGAGTTGAAGAGCCCCCTCGCGGCGGTCGCCAACTATCTTCAACTCATTCTTAACGGCCTGGTAGAAGGCGATCCCGACAAACAGCGGCATATGCTCACGCGTTCCTTGCTCCGCATCAGTGCTCTGAGAGAGTTGATTGAAGAGCTGCTCGACCTCCAGGCCATCAAGGCGGGCAAATTCGCACTTAGGCGCTCCCCTGTCAACATCTCTGAGGTTGTGAAAAACTCGCTCGATACCAATAGGGAGAAGGCGGAACAGAAGAAGATCGCCCTGAATCTCTCCATCGCGCCGGGAACCGAAGATACACGCGTGTTGGCCGACCCCGACTCGCTGCTCATCATATTCGGCAACCTCATCAACAATGCCGTGAAGTACTCCCACTCTGACGGCCACGTGGACTTGCACGTGGC
Source organism: Candidatus Hydrogenedentota bacterium (assembly GCA_963674865.2). GTDB lineage: Bacteria > Hydrogenedentota > Hydrogenedentia > Hydrogenedentales > SLHB01. The sequence goes on along the minus strand of CAXXYE010000004.1, from coordinate 279,749 downwards.
CCAAAACGATGTCTTCGTGCATGTCACCGTGAAAGATGACGGAATAGGGATGGCGGAGGATGAACTGGAACACGCGTTTGATGAATTCTACCGGGCCAAGAATCAGCATACCGTTGAGATCCCGGGCAGCGGTTTGGGCCTAAGCCTCGTGAAGAGGCTCGTCGAGACGCATCAAGGACACGTGGCCGCCGTCAGCGTGCCGGATCGGGGAACTACGTTCACCGTGAGTCTTCCCATCGCCGACTAGTCCCCACGGCCGCCGAAGTGCACCGGCGGCCCCGAGGGAGAGGCCATCCAGCGCTTGGGCGCCACCTGGCGGGGCCGGGACTCAAGTACCTAAGCGAAAGGTGCAGCAAACTACGAGCGCCATGAGACATTCTGGCCGCACGGCCGTTCCACTCATCACATCGCCACCCGGCCGCTGCCGGATGTGCTACACCTGATCCGCGCCGCCATCGACGAAGCCGGTGTATCGGAACTCTCCGTGAGCCGCCGCCCCGTCATGGCCTGCGCGAACGCCGACGACGCTCTCCCCGTGCCTCATCAGACATCCCGAACTCAAGAAGAGCACGTTACGCCGGACACTGCCCGCGGTGTAGTAACCATGAACTTGGGCGACATATCCGTCGAAAGACGGCATGGGGCCGGAACCACGTTTCTCGTTAGGATACCTAACGCGCCTCACGGATGACCTCCAGCCGAGTGCCGTTTCGCCATACTCACGCATGAAACGCGCCGACATCCGCTTCACGCCCTGTTTCCCCAGGCAGGCTCAGTGAGATACACTTCCGTCGAGATCATTGTTCGACCAGTATGCCCAAATGGAACCTAGACGACCGGGGTGATTTCATGATGAGTGCCGCGCTGTTCGTCTTCCTGGTATCCGGCATAGCACATGCCGATGAATACATCACAATCCTTCGCGATCAAGGTTTCCAGGATGGATTCGCAATAATGGATCCCGCTACCAAGCAGGTTTGCCGCGTCGAGAAATACCTGGACGACGGGCCGGAGCCGGCCTGGGAGATCGCCCAGTGGCACACGCGCTTCAATCTGCAAAGCACCCTCAAACGGCGCAGTATGGAGAATGGCGCCATGGTATTCGACGATGAAACCAAATTGGTCGAGTTCCGCCACAGCGACGGCATGCTTATCCTTGGCCTCGATTCCATCACTGAGTATCACGGCGCATTCCGCGAAGCGACGCAGGGATGGCCGCATCTCCTGGTTCAACAGAGCCTCAACTCGCCCTTCCTCGGCCGGTTGGAATCCCTGACACTGAGTCTCGAGGCGAGGATTCTGGAGGCCAATAACATCGAGGACGCCGAAAAAGGCTATGACCCCGGCCTGCACGCAGCTCAGTTCCAGATCTTCTTCATCGTCAAGGACGACCAGCCGGATTCCCCCGGCCGCAATGACTTCTTCTGGTTTGGCGTGCCGCTATACGACTCGCGAAAGCCCTTCCATGACGAATCGCTTCATGTTGACTTCAATCCCGATATGCCCCAAGCCGGACGGCGGAGTATCTTCATACCATCCTCGCGGGAGTACTTCGCGGATCGCCCATCGCTCCACGAGGGAACTTGGATCAAGATCGAAGCCGACCTGCTGCCCTTGATTGCGGATGGACTAGCCAAAGCGAAGGCACGCGGCGCACTGGCTGATTCCCCCGGCACCCTCAACGCCTACCGTATCGTCCACATCAACATCGGTTGGGAGATGCCCGGCCTGTCCAAAGCCAAAGGCGCTATCCGCGGCCTCTCGCTCATCGGAAAGCCATTAGACTGAAGGGAGCCCTCTTGAATGGCACACATCTTTCTACCGCTTGCCCTCGCCGCCGCCCCCGCGGCCACGGATCCCATTACCATCGCCTGCTACTACTTCCCCAACTACCACGTCGATCCGCGCAATGAAGCCCAACACGGCCCCGGCTGGACGGAGTGGGAACTCGTCAAGGCAGCCAAGCCGCGCTGGCCTGGACATCATCAGCCCAAAGTCCCCGCATGGGGATACACAGACGAGGCTGATCCCAAAATCATGGCAAAGAAGATTGACGCGGCGGCAAACCACGGAATCGACGCCTTCATCTTTGACTGGTATTACTATGATGATGGCCCATTCCTTGAACGCGGCATCGAAAAGGGCTTCCTCGGAGCTAGAAACAACAATCGCCTGAAGTTCGGCGTGATGTGGGCCAACCACGATTGGACCGATATCCATCCCGCAAAGCGACATGTTCAACCCCTGTTACAGTTCCCCGGAAAAATCACCCCCGAGACATGGGAACGCATGACAACGTTTCTCGTCAAGACCTACTTCCCCCACCCCTCTTACTGGACAATCAAGGGAAGGCCCTACTTCTCCATCTACGACCTCACGGCCCTGCTCGCGAGCTTTGGGAGCGTAGACGCGACCCGCGCCGCCCTCGACGCGTTCAGGGCGAAATGCGTGGAAGCCGGACTGCCCGGCCTTCACCTCAACGCGGTGGTGTGGGGACGCGCCATCCTGCCGGGCGAGACGGCGCCGATGGACCCCGCCCTAATCGTGAAGGCCCTCAACTTCGACTCAGTAACATCCTACGTGTGGATTCATCACGTGGCGCTCGAGAACTTTCCCGAAACCGACTACCGCGAGGTCCAGAGGAAATACCTAGCCTTCGCGGACGCGCATGCCGAAGCCATGGACGTGCCCTACTTCCCCAACATCACCATGGGCTGGGACCCCAGTCCGCGTACCGTGCAGTCGGACGCCTTCGACACATGGCGCTATCCGTTCATGGCCACTATCGGTAACAACACCCCCGAGAACTTCGAGGCGGCCTGCCGGGCGGTGCGTGACTGGATCGAAGCACGCGGCGTTTCGCCGCGTATCGTCACCGTGAACTGCTGGAACGAGTGGACGGAAGGCAGCCATCTTGAACCCGACAGCGAGCACGGCACGGCATACCTCGAAGCACTGGCACAGGTGTTTCGCTAGCCGCGCTTCCCTTGAACCTTCAATCCAGCGCCTCTAGAGTGGGAAAGAAGTCGCCCCCAACATCACTTACCGACAGTAAGACGAAAGAGAGCCCAAGATCATGTTCCCTTCCGACAAAGAACACACCAACTCACTCGGCCAGCAGCTTGTCAGGCTCGAGCCCGGCACGTTCACCATGGGCGTAGACACCACCCCGCTGCCGGAGGGCATTGCCGGATTGCCGCACCGCCAACTAGGGGATCACGACGAGCAGCCGGTTCACACCGTGCACATCACGCGGCCTTTCTACATGGCGGCACATCCCGTCACGAACGCCGTCTATGAACAGTTCGACGCGGCTCACGCCCAATTGCGCGGAAAACTCGGCTTCTCCCAAGATGACGATGAAGCCGTCGTATTCATCAGTTGGCACGAGGCCGTTGGCTTCTGTGACTGGCTTTCGGACAGAGAGGGCCTGCCATACCGCTTGCCGACGGAAGCTGAATGGGAATATGCCTGCCGCGCGGGCACAACGACCCCCTATAGCACAGGGATGACCTTGCACGAATACTCCCGGAAGAACCAACACCGATCCTGGTATCCGGATCCTCGAAGAAGCGGACGGGAAGACATTGTCACATTGCGCTGTATGCAGAAAAGGCCCAATCCATGGGGCCTATGGGCCATGCACGGCCTCGTCGAAGAGTGGTGCCTCGACTGGTACGGCCCCTACGAGGAGGGCGAGCAGCAGGACCCGCTCGGGCGGGCGTCCGGCGAATTCCGCGTAACACGCGGCGGAAGCCACTCGACGGAACTCTTCTACCTGCGCTCGGCCAACCGCATGGCCGCCCTGCCGGAGGAACGAAGCTGGCTGATAGGATTCCGCCCCGTCCTAGGCGCCATGCCGGACACTGAGCCGCTGCCCCCGCCCCCACTCCCCATGTGCCTCGACAACGTCAAGCAGGAGCAGCCCGCGGACCTCGAGGCCGCGCCGCCGAGCAACAAGCCGTACTACGCCCGTCCCCAACCGTTCGTACGCATATCCCCCAGGGCGAACGGCCCCCTTTTCGCACATCACAATCATGTACCGGCGATCACCGAATGCCCGAACGGCGACCTCCTGGCCTGCTGGTATACCTGCGTCCAGGAGCCTGGCCGTGAGACAACCTTGGCAGGCAGCCGCCGTAGGTATGGCACAGACGAATGGGAACCGGCGTCGGCCTTCTGGGGCCCGGCGGATCGCACGATAGGCTCCTCGCTCCTCTGGCGCGATGGCGACAGCATCCACCATTTCATCGGAGTGTCCGCCGCGGCAACCTGGGGCAGCATCGCCATCGTCATGCGCACCTCCAATGACAGCGGCGCCACCTGGACCACGCCCCGGTATATCGTCCCCGAGCACGGCCTCCGGCACATGCCCATCGAATCGGCCTTTCGCGCCCAGGACGGAACCGTCGTGCTCACCTGCGACGCTGTCGGCCGAGGCCAGTACGGCACGGCCCTATGGCTAAGCGGCAACGACGGCGACACCTGGCATGATGCGGGCGGCACTATCGCCGGCATCCACGCGGGCGTGGCGCAACTGGCGGACGGCCGGCTACTGGCCTTTGGCCGAAACGCCAATATCGACGGCATGATGCCCCAGAGCATCTCCAACGATATGGGCCGGACATGGAGCTATTCCGCGAGTCCCTTCCCCCCCGTGCGCTCCTCGCAGCGCGTAGTGCTCAAGCGACTGCGCGAAGGCCCGCTCTTCTTCGCATCATTCGCCAATGAACCCATGCCAATCAAAGACGCCACCGGTGTGGAGCGGCCGATCACCGGACTCTACTGCGCCGTATCATTCGACGATGGCGCAACATGGCCCATACGCAGGCCGGTGAGCGACGACGGCCCGGGACGTATGGTAGAGACGATGGATGGACGCTTCTGCATGATGAGCAAGACAACGTCCGAACCGGCTGGATACGTGGCCTCCTGCCAAGGCGCAAACGGGCTCATACACCTCATCAGCAGCCGGTTGCACCACACATTCAACCTGGCATGGCTCAACACGCCCGCACCAGGACTTTGACTGGAAGCTGTCCCAGAACCTCTGCGGAGTCCGCTACTTCTCCCCCGGTTCAGCGTACTCCGTGACAAAGTCCGGCCCGAGGATAATCTCCGTTTCTTGCGCCCCCGAAACAGCGGCACACGAAAAGGCATACGTCAAAGGACTGTTCAGTCCAATATCAGCAACCAGGATGACGGTGTAGGCTCCTTCTTCAAGGTTGTCCATTCGAAATGAGCCGTCCTCCGCAACCTCTTGATACGCATGAAGGGCCGCGTCCATATTCGTCATCATCTCCGTTCCCAAGAGGCCGACCTCGGCCAACGAGTCACAGATATCGCCCTTGAGAAGCACGACTTCCGGCTTGGAGATTCTGTTTCTCTGGCCACCATGCTCGTCAAGGCCAAGACAGTAGCCGCTGATCGCGCCGGCGCCCCCAAATGCAAAGTCCCTGGTTGTGACGACCCCCGCCGGGATCTCGATGACAGTCGTTCTCTGGAGTTCTGCTGTACCCACCCGCATCCGAATCGCCACGTCAAGTGTGCCGGACGGCAGGATGTCAAACCGGTAGTATCCATCGGCATCGGCTCTTTCCTGAAATGACTCCCTCGCCTCGTCCTCGGTACGGCACACAGCCTCGACATAAGCGTCTTGCGCAGGCTGTCCGTTGAACAGAATCCGCCCTTCCAGAGACGCGTTCCACTCGCGAAACTCGAAGTTCGCAACCGTTGTCTTCTCATCCTCGAGAATTGCGTCTACAGTCAGTTTTCTGGGCGCCGACTCACCATCATCCTCGTGAAGGAAGCACACCGGACTGTAGCGGCCGGACCTGAGATGCGCGAACTTATAGACACCACGGCCATCCGTCCTGGCAACTCGTGATTCGCGGCCGAAGAACCAAGAGCCAGAGTCATTGGACTTCACCTCGTGGTTGGCAAGAGGCCGCCCAAGGGAAGTCACGGTGCCGGTAAGTGTCGCCCCCCGCCTCAATGTGATCTCGAGCGTCTCTCCACTTGCGGCCGCCTCCCTGACTGGCACTAACTTGGCGACATAGTCCGCGTGGCGCACAAACAGTGTCCGCGTGGCTGCTGGCAACTCCTGTATGTCGAAAAACCCACGCACATCAGTCGTCGCCGCCGGTTGTGCATCGGACTCATTGATAAGGACCTCCGCCCCATTGACGCGACGCCCAGCTACGCTTAGGACAATGCCGTGGAGCGCGAGCGCGGGCGGCTGCTCCTCTGCCTCCGACATCTGGGGCGATTCCGAAGGTGACGTCGCGAGTTCAGGCCCCTCACGTTCAGGAACGTGTTCCGCTCGAACGGCTCGGCCCGTCGCCTCGGGCTCCTCCCCCGTCACAACTACATTCGTGTCCGTCTGACGCCGATGAAATGCCAGGAAGACCCCTGCGAGAACAAGCGCCAGGACGCAGGCAAGAGGAATCCCCCGTCTCATGATCGCCGGTTCCGTGGCCGCAACAACTCGCCAGACATCCTCCAGTTACTCCATACACTGTCCAAGCACCCAAAAGCGAACAGGTGCAGACACGCGCAATGTCTCAACAGGCGGCTCTTCCCTTCACACGCCAGATGGTGTGCCGCCCGAATACAATACCTGGAGGACGCCTTTCGTTCCCTCTATCCCACGGAAACAACTTGGTGCTCAGGCGCGTCTTAGGGGCCTATTCTTCCTGGAAGAAACACTCAAACAACTCGCGCGGCGAACCGTCAAACTCCGCCCATTGAAAGTCACCGACACCCAGTTGGTTCCCCCCGTTGAAGTAGACGATGGTTTTGCCTTTGTACTCGCACAAATCCGGATCGGACGCGTTGAGTTCCCACACTTCGGGATGATTCACCGGATCAGGTTGCCGGTTTGGATCGTGAGGCAAGAACGGGCGGCCCGCCGGTGCATCCTGCCAGTTCACCAGATCCTTCGAGCGTGTGATCCGAGTCTCGTAACGCCCCTCTCCCAACGACTCCAGATAGAGCGTGTAATACCAGCCGCCCTCGAAATAGAGCGCCGGCCCGCCGACATACTTGTCCGTGCCATACAGGGCGTTCGGAATAGGCTCCCAATTCACCATATCCGTCGAGCGTAGATACTTGAACGTGAACTTCGGCCAGCGCTTGTCATCCGTCTCGTATAGCATCACGAACTGCGAGCCATCATGGCAGATCCCCGTGTTGAACATGCGCTCGCCACGCTCCGAACGCAGCACCACCTGCGGCTTCGTCCACGTGATAAGATCATCCGACGAGATCATGATGATCTTGCGGATATGCCACCAAGGCTCATCCTCGCCGAGGTCGCCCGCGAACGCATAAACCCTCCCCTGCCAGACATACGCGATGGCGAAGTAATGATTGAGCAGCGGCACACTCACGACGCGATCCGCTTCCACATCCCGGATACGAAAGCCATCCTCGTGGAATCGATAGTCGACCGGTTTGTCGAGAAACTCATCGCTCTTGTGGAAGTTCTCAAGCCGGTACAAGCGATCATTGAACACAAACGGCGTTGATTCAGAGGCTATGACGGGCAACGCGCCCTTCTTCACCAGGGGATTCTTCCATTCCTTCATTGGCTTGTCTTTCTATACTGTGAGGCCATCTTGACGCAGAGCGACACGCTCCGATGCGGCCCAATGGTAACGAACACCGCATCCCGCATCAAGGAAAGGAACCGAAGCCATCCTCTGCCCACTCCGCGCCCCTCTGAAGCGATGGGACACAAGGCGCTTCCGCAATCGCCGACTAATTCGACAGTGCCCCGCGCCGTCACCTATACTTCGTGTGCAATTGGGAACCGGAACCTGCCCTCATGTTGTTCGAGACTCACAGATGACTTTCACCTTCACCATCCCGCATGTATTCCTAACAGCCGGCTTCCTCCTCGCCGGACTGGAAAACGCCTCCCCACCGGCCCCCACGGGCCCTATCACCTTGCCGCCCCTCTTCGGCGATCACATGGTGCTGCAGCGGGATATCCCCATCCCCATCTGGGGCAACGGCTCTCCGGGGGCCGTAGTGAAGGTCGAGTTCGCCGGGCAGACCAAGTCCTCTGAGGTCCAGGCCGACGGCACGTGGCGAGTTACACTCGAGCCAATGCCCGCCGGCGGGCCCTTCGATCTCATCGTCTCAGGTGATAACACCATAGAGGTCTCGGATATCATGATCGGAGAGGTGTGGCTCGGATCGGGCCAGTCCAACATGGAGATGCCCCTCAAGAGCAACTGGGCACGAGTCCTGCGCTGCGAAGAGGAGATTGCCGCGGCGGATTACCCGAACATACGCCTGTTCCAAGTCGAGCATGCCGCCGCGGATCGGCCCTCCCGCCACATCACAAGCAATGGCTGGCTGCCCTGTTCGTCCGCCACAGTCACCGATTTCTCCGCGGCCATGTACTTCTTTGGCCGGGAACTCAACAACCGCCTCGGGATCCCCGTGGGACTCATTCAGACAACCTGGAGTGGGACCCCCATTGAGAATTGGATGAGCGGGGACGCGCTCTTCAACGATCCCGAGTTCCGAGAGATCGTCCTCAATATGACGCAAGAGAACTTCACGCTCGAACAATTTCAAGCGCTGTACGAAAGCAAGGTCGACGCCTGGAGAGAAGCGCTGCGCCGACAAGTATCCGGCCTCGGAGCTGACACTCGCGGCTGGCAGGTTCCTGAATATGACGCCGAAGACTGGACGCCTGTTGAACTGCCGCGAGAGAGGGAAGAGACAGGCTCCGGCCTGCGTCAAATGGTTTGGCTTCGGAAGGAAGTAGAATTAGCTGAGGAACCCACGGGCGATATAATCCTTTCCCTCGGCCCAATTCACGACTTCGATATCACCTGGTTCAACGGCAAAGAAGTCGGATGCACCGCGGGCCGTCGCCTCATCCGCAATTACTCCGTACCCGAGGATCTAATTCGCCCCGGACGCAACGTCATCACCGTTCTTGCTCTCAATATCGGACACCGCAACGGGCTCTACGGCGAACCGCGTCAATTGCACCTCAAGACTGCCGCCGGCGAAACGCTGCCCCTGGCCGGCTCATGGAAATACCGCATTGATCCCGCGGAAGCCGATGCCGCGTCCCTCCCGGCCGGGCCGCCCAGCCGAGCCAATCGGCCCACAGTCATCTTCAACGCCCAGATCGCTCCGCTCGTCCCCTACGGCATGCGCGGCATGCTCTGGTACCAAGGCGAAGCCAACGCGGATCGCGCATATCAGTACCGGCGTCTATTCACGACGCTCATAACCGATTGGCGCGCCCAATGGGCGCAAGGCGATTTCCCCTTTCTCTTTGTGCAACTAGCCAACTGGCAGCGCAGGCAGACTCGCCCCACCGATGACGAATGGGCGGAATTGCGCGAGGCCCAGCAAATGGCTCTATCCCTCCCCAACACAGGCATGGCCGTCGCCATCGATATCGGCGACGCCGACGACATCCACCCGCGCAACAAGCAGGAAGTCGGCCGCCGCCTTGCGCTAGACGCCCTTCACAAGGTGTACGGAATAGACGTGCCCTGCTCAGGGCCCATCTTCCGCGCAATGCACATCGATAGTGATCAGGTTCGCCTCAGCTTCGATCATGCCGAAAGACTCTCAACACCGGAAGGAGAGCCGCTTCAAGGCTTCGCCGTGGCAGGGGAAGATCGGGAGTTTCACTGGGCGGACGCCCGCATCGAAGGCGAATCAGTCGTGGTGAACAGTCCCAACGTGCCCCGGCCCCTTGCCGTCCGGTATGCCTGGGCCGCGAATCCCATCGGCAACCTCTACAACGGCGCCGCGCTCCCCGCCGCCCCCTTCCGGACGGACACATGGCCCGGCATCACGGTCGGCAATCGATAGGCAGGCCACGACATCCCACGCCTCTCACGGACTCGTCAGGACTACCTTGCGCTGAGGAATGAGCCGCACCGGCCCAACAAGCCCCGATTCAAGTGCCCACGCATCGCGCCGGATGGTGTTATCGTGCCAGCGGCGGGCGTACAGGTTGGTTTTAGCCGATTCAAACATATCCCACCGCATGCGATTCGCCAGTAGGTTGGCCACCACGATGACCACCCGGTTCTTTCCGGCGTGGACGAGGTCCGTCACGTCGATACGGTAAGGCGGCCAGACGCGCGTTCCGGCGAGTTCGCCGTTCACCCAGATCTCCGCGCAATAGCACACGCTGCCCAGGTCGAGCGTGAACCGCAGATCCTCTTCAACATAGGCGTCAGTGAGTTCGAACTCCTTCGCGTACATCGCCCTTCCGGAATACCAATCTAGATGCTGCTCTGTCCATGATCCGAGGCGCTCCGCCGCCGGTACGCACACGACACGTATCGCCTCCGCCAGCCCCGGCTTCTCATCTTCACCGGCGATCGAAACGCGCAGGGCCAGCACGGCCCCGCTACGCGCCGGCTCAGGTAGGCGACACACACCATCCGAGAACACCAGCGGCTCGCCGTCGAGCCACGCCTGCCAATCCCCGTCTATCTCGGGAAGGCTAACGCGCGTCACACCTGGAGGCAGCGGTTGGCGCAGCCAGACGGCTGTCGGCGCCGGCACAGCAAGCGGATACTCCGGTTCGCCGCCCGGCGTTTCATGCGCCGCAAGATACACCCAGGCCTGAGTCCATTCCTCACCCTCGATACGCACTTCCCATGTGTCATCCGTGAAGATCGGGACAGGCTCCCCATTTTCCGGGAGCAATTGCCCTTCCGCCAGGATGGACTTGGCGTCTTCCGCCTCGATAGCCAGGACGTTTCTCCCCGCGCGAAGTCCGTCCAACTGAATCATGGCGGGGGCGGTGCCGCCTGCGCCTTCTCCCATCAACTGGCCGTTCACCAACACCCGGAACGGGCCTTCACATACCACGGCTAGCCACCCCCCGGCCACCTCAGGAGGCAATTGGAACACCTTGCGGCACGCAAGCCCCTTGCCTCCCACCGGCTGCCCGAAGAAGCGATCCAGTTCGAATTCGAGAAAACGCCACGAGATATGGCGCGCTTCCCACCGGGAGCGATAACGCTGCACGCCCTTCTCCGGCGCAGACTTCCCGCGCACCGGGACCTCCAGCCAGCGCCCATCATCATATTCCGGCAAGTGCCAAGCCTTGCGCGACTCCTCAGGATCCCGTTCCCACCGCGCCCGCATCACGGGCAGCTCCAGTTCGCTGTCTTCCACATCGGTTCGCCATTCATAGTCGAGTTGACCACCCGTAGGCAAGAAATTCCACGTCCCGTCCAGCGCAATAGCCGCTGGCACGCGCGTGACTTCGCCCCGAAGCGTGATCGGGACCTCCTTGCCATTGCGAAGCAGACGCGCCGCCACATTGGCTGCATCGGCCTCAGGACCCGCCCAACCAGATGCAGTCAAGTGACCGCCGTCAAACGCCAGATGTGTGTCATCAAGATTGGAGTCGGCCAGAATAGCGCCGCCTTCCTGTTGCGGCCCATCACTGAAAACGACAAACATCCCCTGCCAGCCATCGAGCTTCACCGTGCATTCCGTGCGCCCACCGCGATGGAGAGCATCAGGCATCGGCGAGATGGATCCGTCCTCCGGATCCCACAGGGAAGGAGTCCCCGCCGCACGGAAATCCGCGAGCCACGTACCACCCCGCCGGCCGCCGTTCATAACGAAATAGATGTCGCGCCCGCCGCGCCGCTGATGGTGATAGCGAAGTGGAACGGCGTTGTCGCCCGTGAAAACGGCGTCGCAGTCCAGAAGAGAACGCAGATGCGGCACGGTTGCTTCGAGGCTCATGAGCGAGACGCCCGCCGCTTCCATGGCCCTCTGGAACTCGGCCATGTGCGCGTCATCGCGCCCCTCTTCGGCCGAGTCCGTCGGCCAGCGATCATGGACAATAACCATCCCGCCAGCCCGGGCGAATTCGAGCAGCCGATCGGCCTCCGCACGCCGCAGGCATCGAACGCCCGGCAGGATCACGGCGCGATACCGCATCCCGCCCACGGCAAGGGCCCCATCCTGGATCTCTGCCCTGATGAGCGAGGGAGAATCGAGAATGTCCGCGTCGATCTGCGCCGCGACGAGAGCATCCAGCGTCTCCTCCGTCGTGCCTGGCCCATAACCGACGTACTGGTTCACCTGCGGATAGAGTATCGAAACATCCGCCACGGCATCGCCCCCGGTGAGCATGAAGGATACCCGCCGCATGTGATCGCCCAGTGTGCGGAAGTACTTCCAATACGGATTGCGGTAGCACCAGGATTGCGGCCAGTCGTCCATATTCCCCGGATTCGCCATGGAATAGTGGAACAGGTGAAGCACGAAGAAGTTCAGGCCATAGGCCGAAAGCATGTTTAGCCCGTATCGCGCGGCGTGGAGTGTGAACGTCCACCCCGCCCCGCCCAAGGCCTCCGCGCCCACACGCTCCCGTCCGTAGAGATGGCTTACGCTCGCGATCTGCTTCGGCTTCCACGCGCCGATAGTCCGCGGCCAGGTGTAGCGGAAATCCTCATTATCCGTAAGAGGAATCTGGAGATGGCGCATCGTCTGCATGTAGTCGCCCTGCGTGATATACCGGTTCAGATCCTCCACCGTATGGCCGGTAAGGGCAATCTTGTGCTCTCCGCACCATTCCCCGAGCTGCTTGAACCAGGCCTCCTCGTACAAAGCCGTGAACGTCTCGAAGAAGTCCACACGTATGCGCGGCGTTAGGACGCCGGCGTCATGCTTCAGCGCCGGCAGATAGGGCGCCAGGTCATAGCCGTGCATCTCGCGGAACTTATCCGCGAAGCCGCCCGCCCATACGAGATGCTCCGCGCTCTTACCGGCATCATTCATGATCTCATCAAAAAACACCCCCGGGATCGTTGTGCCGAAGTACTCACCAAACCGCTTGTAGTACTCCTCGTGCGTGATATCGATGAAATCGCGGACCGTGGCCGGATCCATGTGGTTGGCCATCTCGTTGTAGTCCACAACGGAATAGGCGTAGACGCGCCATCGGCCCTCGGGACAATCCCATGCCCCGCCCTTCATTGCCGTGAGGTCCGTTAGCGAGTCGGGGGCAAGGGAGTCGTCGTCGAGGAGGCGTCCGGCTACGAAGTAAAGGGCCTCCGGCTTGTCCAGCGACACGCCCGCCGGCCCCGCCACTTCCCACTCCTCGATGTGGAGCGACTTCTGGTGATTGCGCTCGGGATTGCGCTTCGCCACGCGCCCCCCGGCGGATCCGCTCGGCCACTTGTCCTCATCGTACAGCCACGTGTAGAAGCCGTGGGCCGCGCCGTGCTTCACACACGCCTCGATCGCCTTCCACCAGCCATCCGAGAAGTAGGGCGTCTCGCTGGACTCAATGCCGGAGCGGGCGTGCATAAACGCCGAGTACATCCCCTTATCCATCATCTGATCGATCTGCCACGTCAGCTTCTCAGGAACGAGCGTGTCATTCCAGGACCAAAACGGGGCCATACTGAATTCGCGAGGTGGATTCTTGAATTGCTCTTCCATACTTCTCTCTGCTGTTGCCTTCATCGGCGGATCTTTCACTTCGCCATCCGCAATACCGTGCATCTGAAACAAAACGCAAGCCATCACGAGCGACACCGCAAACACAACACTGCGCCTCAAACCACTCTCACTTTCTATTCGCTGCCTGACGGAAATAATCTCATTATCCGAAATACCGCGCGGCCGGCGGAAGACGGACGGAAGCTGCGTTCATCAAGGGCTTCCGCGTGCCGAATGGCGTCAGAGGCCCCCACGCGCAAGCATAAAAAAACGGCCAGGGGCTTCAGCCATCAGCCTCTGGCCTATGATACTCTATATGGCGCGCCTGGTGCGACTCGAACGCACGACCTACGGCTTAGAAGGCCGTTGCTCTATCCGGCTGAGCTACAGGCGCGATGTCCAACTCCGCGATTATCTCATACGCCGGTGAAGTCGTTCCACCAACTCCCTTCAATCGTCGAAACACCCTCCCCCGTTGGGCAATAGGTGAGAAGATCACGGCGCACACGAGCGCGTACGAGACATTCCCCGCTAGACGGCCCGGGCACGCTGCGCCAAATCCGGCCTTTGCGCTTGTTCAAAAACACCCGCAAGCGTCTCGCCAAGCGTTTTCAGGAAATCGGCGTTAACGTTCTCTTGAATCGCCTCCGTCTCAATCATACGCAGGCACGCATCAGCCGCCGTGAGTTGGCTCTGTGCCGCCTCCCCCGCTTCCTCGAAGTAATCCGCGAAGCACTCGGCGGCCTTCGGATAGCGCTCGGCGCGGAAGTACGCCGCCGCCGCTGCCGGAAGATCGCCCGACTCTCGCAGCGCGTCGCCCGCGGCTTCATGCTTCCCCGCTTCCGAGTAGAAGCGCGCCGCCGTCACATAATCCTCAGCCTTCACAAGCAACTTCGCCGCCTTGAGCGTCTCCCCCGCTTTCGCCAATTCAACGGCCGCCCGCTTCGGATCGCCCGCCTTCTGGTAATACTTGCCGGCCTCCTTATGCATGTTGAACGATGCATACACATCCGCGACCCGATCATACTTCTTCGCCCTGAGAAGCGGCTGAATTGTCCCCGTCAGATGATGCGCCGCCTCAATCGTATCGATGAATCCCGGCTTCTTCAGTTTCGGCTCGATAATGCGCTCGTCCTCCAGGAGCGACCGCTTGTTCCGGCGTTTCTTCACGGCCTCATAAATGCGTAAGCCGACCTCCGCGATCATGAAAACAAGAAGAAGGGAAATGCCTATCTCGTAGAGTAGCCGCCACTGCGGCGCCAGTTCCGGCAATCCGAAACGCTCCAGGAAGAACGCAAGCAGCCCGTCGATCAGTCCCTGATACCACCGAACAATGCCCATATCCGAACTCCCTTAGCCTGCTTTTCTCACAGCCGCATAACGAGACTCACGCACGTCATGAGGAACGGGCGATCTTCTTCCCAAGCCTGCTGTTCGAAAGTCCACTGAGCGTCTCACGACGTCCTCGGCCGCTTGTCCTCACCAAGCCCGTTCCCATTGAATGATAGGTGAGAAAAGCAGGCCGCAGACAACTACGTGTGAGATACCCAGGCCGGCGAAATCCTCGCCTGACAACCTTGCCCCCGCGGGCCAAAGGAAGTAGTGCCACATCCTAACGACTACGGCCCCGGCGCCACAAGCCTACATAGCCCCAAGGAAAGGAAGCTACAAGGTTGGCCGCCCCTCCCTTTCCACTTCAGGCGACTCCGGCTCGACCTCCTCCGGCACATAGGTACGCAGCAGGGCAAGGCGGCCATCCTCCCGGATACACGCCACCATCTCCGCCTCAGACCTCTGCGAAACACGGATCCAACGGCTCAAGTCCTGCCGAGCGCCTTCCAGATCTCCCAGTTGCGCCAAGGCCGCCGCCCGCTGGTAGAGCGCGCTCTCATCCGTCGGAAAGGCCTCAAGTAGGCGCCCATATCCCTCGGCCAACACCGCAAGTTCATCCCAATCCCAAAGCTCGGCGGCAGCCCTTTTCCGTACATCAGGCCGCGGGACTCCTTTCTCGCTCTCCTGTGCCAATTCCGCCCTGAACGCTTCGACGGCCCCGTACCGCTCAAAGTCTGAACCCAGTACCTCGCTCAGTCCCTCATCATCTTCCGCAGCGGCCAACGCATGCAGATGCCCCGCCGCGAATTCCATCATGGCCTCCCTGCGCCCCGCCCGGGCGCTGACACGGGCAAGCCCTAACCACGCTTGCGGTTTTCCAGGACAGACAATCGTCGCCAACCTGCCCAAGCGGTAGGCCTCATCGCCGCGGTCCTGCCGTCGGGCCGCTTCGGCCAGCGGCAGCAGCAAGTTGTAGATGGCCCAGGAAGCGTCGGGACGTCGATTCACATGTTCTCCCACAAAGTTCTTCCTGAGAAGCCTTTCCACTCGGCCCGCGACGGGCGCTTCGCGCCGTGGATAGATCAACACACAGCCCGAAACCTGTGCGCGTGCCGTAAGCCATGCCGAAGACATCCCCATGAAGCACAAAGGCCGCCGCGCGGCGTTCTCCTTTACGAAATCCCACAAGGCCAGGTCTTCCAGGCTGCTTCGTCCCAACTCCCCTTTTGCACGCCCTTCCAGCAGTCGAAGCACCAGCATAGGCGCCTCCCGCCGCCAAACCTCGACCGCATCCCGCGGCGGATAATCCACGCTCAGGCTTGCCCTTTCGCCAATCCGCGCCGAGAGCCTCCGCCTTTGCACCGGATTCGCCAAGTAAGGGGCCGGCAGCACCACAACATCCTGTCGCTTGCCCTCACATTGCTGTGCCGCGATCACCAGGGAAGTGAGCGCGGGATCGCCGCTGAAAAGAATTGCGTCGGGCGGGCAACCGGCCATGATCTCGTCCGCGACTTCGGACGCCGCACCGGTACTCCCACTCGGCCAAGGCGCCCACTGACTCGCCACAAGGGCACAAGCAACGCCCACCAGCACGATAGCTCTCGCCACTACATATCGAGGCCCTTTCGCCAAGCGCTCCACGGCCAGAAGCACGCCGCACCCGCTAAACACTGCCGTCGCCGCCAGCACCAAGAGACGCGGCCCGCCATCATCCCGCAGCGCATAGCCCGCCGCCCCCTGGTGCGTAAACAAAGGCAGGAAAGGCCCAAAGACCAGGAACACAAAGACGCAGATGAGTCCGGCCGGACGCGTCGCCGCACTCGCGAACATCAGGGCGCCCAGCAGCCCCGCCACGATGGCCGTCAGCGGCAATTCCCCCATGAGCTCCCGCCCAAATCCCAAGTGTGGCTGGCCGCCGCCAAAGGTAGGATAAGGAGCACGCACGGCATGCCCAAGAAAACCGCGCAGCGTCTCCCCTCTAAGGAGCGCCACAGCCACCGGTATCTGCGTCATTGCGGCGAAAACCGCGAGCGCCAGCACCGCCCGCCGGAAGCCGTGGATACCATCGTCATCGCAGATCAACGAAACGAGCAGAACCGGCAGCACGAGAAGTCCCAGGGATACATGGTTCGCCGTCGCCAGCCCGGCACAGAGCGAAGTCACGCAGAGAACGCCTAAGTCCCGCCTCCCCTGTACATATATCACCAGTCCGGCCAAAGACATCATGCCCAGCGCCGCACTCAGCGTGCCGGGCCCCGCCCCCGTAGCGGCATGCGTTACCGACGGCGTCGTAGCGAACCATATGCCGCACAGTACACCGCAGAATAGGGCGGCCGAACGGTGCGCGACTCTCGCCGCAATCGACGCTCCAATGAACGCCGCCATCCCCGCTGCAAGCCCCCCAAAGGCCGCCGACAAGACACTCAGGCGCCAGGCAAACGTGCCCCCCGGCAAACGCCTCACTATCGCCGTCATACCCTCTGCCAGGACAGGCAACGCGTGGAGCCCCCCCCCTTCCAGCATGGGCCCCTGCCAAATGCCAAACTCCGTGCCCGGCCTCAGGTGCCCACAGAACCAGGCCATGCTCACGGTGAACGTGAGAAGAGCCGCAAGGAACTCAGGTGAGCGGAACGGCCTCACCTTGTCTTGGCCCTCGTCACTCACCTTTCTCTCATGCAACAAGTTGGTTCTCCCGCCCATCCGGGAAACTCGATCATGCCGCGCACTGGGCGCTTCTTATCAACTCCGTCTCTTAGGACATACTCACCCGTTAGGTAAGGGTGCTTGTCTTGCCAATAGCTTTAATCCAAACGACTTGACGCGCGGCACAATCGGCAGCCCGGCCACTGGGGGCCTCCTGCGGCCACGGCACTCGTTGCCTTGCGGCGAACAGGGCGCCAGGCCTTTCAGACTGCAGTAAGTATCCCCCGGCAGAGCCGGGGGCTTTACCGTGAGGCGCTCAAAGCGGCTGCGCTGGGCGCTAGCGCGCTCGCGCGTTGGGGCCACCCTTATCGGGTGGCTGTCAGCGTAGCATATCCATCTGGTCCAGGCGGCGGTCTTCCTGCTCCTGCCGCCTGATGTAGTCCCGTATCACCTCCTCGTCTCGGCCCAAGGTAGAAACGAAGTAGCCCCGTGCCCAGAAGTGCTGCCCCACGAAGTTGCGCTTGCGCTCACTATAGACCCGAGCAATGTGAATCGCGCTCTTCCCTTTGACGTAGCCCACCACCTGCGATACGGCGTACTTCGGGGGAATCGTCAGCATCATGTGCACATGGTCGGGCATCAGGTGACCTTCCTCAACCCGGCTCTCCTTTCTCAACGCAAGTTCCCGAAACACCTCACCCAGGTGCTCCCGCAGCGCCTTATACAGCGTCTTCCGCCGGCCTTTCGGGATAAACACCACATGGTATTTGCACTCCCATTTCGTGTGACTTAGACTCTGGTAATCGTCCATCGATGAACTCCTCTGCGTGTGCTTGAGCGGCTCACGCCTAGGAGTTTCGTCGATGGACTCCTGGAACTGTCAAACTTCGGCTGCCTCCCCGGCACAGCCGGGGGGTCTCCCAACGTTAGGCTAGCTGCACAAGGTCCCTTCGTTGAGCGGATGGTAAGGGCGGCCAGGCGCCAAACCGCCATCTGCCACGAAACCCTCGGGCCTGTCGGAAAGACGCTTCACCAGGCGCGCGCGCCATGCGTCCAGCGTGGCACGCTGCGACGACACCGTTGCCAAGTCTCGCTCTTCCCGCGGATCCTTCTCGAGATCAAACAAATGCTCACGCCCATCCGCGGGGCGCCAGATGTACTTGTGGCGTCCATCCGTCAGTGCGTGATAAGCCTGTGCTTCGCTATAGCACGGAGCGTGTTCAAAATGAAGCCATTCCCGAATTCGCTCTTCACGGCCCCGGAGCGTCAACGTCAAGTCAACACCGTCAACGTACTCAGGCGTATCTGCCCCGCCTAGGCCAAGCAATGTCGGCATGATGTCTGCCAGACAAACCGGTTGCCTTATCTTCAGGCCCCGCCGGAATCCAAGCTCGCGCGAACCGGCAATGATAAACGGGATATTGGCTGAACCTTCGAATGGCTCGCACTTGCGGAAATAGCCGTGGTCGCCCATCATCTCGCCGTGATCTGTCGTGAATACGATCACCCAAGGCCTATTCGCTCGCTCACTTCGAGCCTTGAAGTCTTCGATTAGAAGTGCGATCTGGCTGTCGAGGTGCTCGATGAGTCCGTAATAGCCGGCCTGCGCATTGCGAAGGACATCACCCTCCAGCAACACGCGGTGGCCCTGCTTGTCGCCTTCGGGCGTCAGCGCCTCCCAGTCAACCCAATCCCCGTGCGCCGGTGAAGGCAGGTGCTCGCTCGCCAACAGAGGGGCGAAGTACTTTTCAGGCGGGAATAGCGGCGGGTGCGGTGCATAAAAGGATGTTGTCAAGAACAGGGGCGTTTTCGAATCGGACTCGCGCACTACATCGCGCGACCGGGCCACGCTCCAGGCCGTGGGATGCAAGTTCTCTGCTAGAGGCCATGGCTTCGCCTGCCAATGATTGTAGGTTAGGCCCATACTTGTGAAGTAATTCCTGAGTTCTTTGGCCTCCGGCACTGCCTCCCGCAGAAACTTGTGATACTCGTCATTCTCCACGTGGGTCGAGCCAAGTATCTCCCGTTTGTAGCCGCAATTGCCGCTTTCGGGCAGTTGATGCATATAGCGCCCCACGAGAGCCGTCTCATACCCCGCGGCAGCCAGGGCCGCGGGCATGCTCACCGTGGTAATGGGTTTCGCCTTGAAGCCTACCACCCCGCTTGTCTGCGGATGGAGGCCCGTAAGAAGCTCGTAACGCGCCGGTATGCACGACGCTACGCCCGTGTACGCCCGTCGAAAGAGCGCACCCTCCTCTGCGAGTTTGTCCAACGTTGGCGTACGGACAGCCGCGTGCCCCAAAACCGACAGGCAGTCCCCGCGCATTTGATCGGGCATGATGAGAAGTATGTCAGGCCGGACGGCGTCCTCAGCAGAAGAAAAAGTGGGCTGCGAAGCCGCCGCGGCGCCCGCTAGGGCCGTTGTTGTCTGTCTGAGGAAATCACGCCTTCTCATGCGTTCACTCCTGTGATGCCTTGTCTGCTCCTCCACCCCATGGATTTGCAGGTTTCTCGGCCATGTTCAGGCCGAGCCTCTGGTAGATGCACGGAATACAGGCTACTGCATACGGTTCCGTCGATCGCTGCTCCTCCTGGCATTTGACCACGAGTCAAAGCAAGAGTTCAATGGCGTCGGCACACTCAATAGGATAGGTGCGGCTAGATCAGGCCAAACGCAAGGCTACGGGACGCCTGGGCGGATACCGAAGAAGCTTTGAAGCTATCATGTTAAGAAGTCGCCGGCGTCAGAAGTCCGGCGAGTGAGCCCACCAGAGGAGGTCGCCCAACACCTGCTTCCGATGAGTGTCCTCCGTTGGTTTTGCCCGGCGTCGGCTCGGGCGAAGAAGAGAGGAAACATGAGGTAAGAGGGCCCGTCCTCTAGACTTGTAATTTGCCGCACAGACCCGGTATGGTGGGGTGCCTTCGGACAGAACACACGTCCTTGTGGCTGGGTGTTTTGGCCCGGTTCGGAAGAAGCAATTGAAAGGCAGTCGGTTTGAAATACGCGATCATCTCTGATCTTCACGCCAATCTCGAAGCCTTGGTTGCCGTACTGGACAGGATCGAGGAGATTGGCGTGGACCAAATTGTCTGTCTGGGCGACGTGGTCGGATACAACGGATCGCCAAACGAATGCGTTGAGATCATTCGAGAAAAGGACATCCCTACTATCTGCGGCAATCACGATGCCGTCGCTTGCGGACTCGAAGAACCGTGGGGATTCAATCCGATTGCCCTTCAGGCCGCCATGTGGACTCGCGACAACCTCGCCCACGACAATCTCGAGTGGCTCCGCCAACTTCCCGATACACGCGCCTTCGGTGATTTCGTGGCGGCCCATGGCTCCCCCGCCAACCGCAACACCTATCTGTTCTCATGGGAGGACATCCTTCCCCACGTGGACCATGTTCTGGCGGAGGGATGTTCCCTGTGTTTCTTTGGCCATACGCATAGTCCCGGTATCTTCTCGACGGACGGCACCTATGGACTGGACGCTCAGGCGAAGTTTATTCTTGACAAAGGCAAGGTGTTTTTCGTAAATCCAGGCTCAGTCGGGCAGCCCCGTGACGGCGACCCACGCAGCGCCTTCGGGATCCTCGACACCGAGAAAAGTGAATACGAATTGGTGCGGGTGGCCTACGAGGTCAAACTCGCCGCTAACCGCATCCGGGAGGAAGGACTGCCCCACTTCCTCGCCGAACGCCTGTCTCTTGGGCGATAGCAGAGAGGCTTTCCATGCGGCAGGGCAATATCACCAGAAAAACCAAGGAAACCGACATCGCCGTCAAGCTCGTTCTCGACGGCTCCGGCGAAGCGGACATCGCGACAGGCGTCGGTTTTCTTGATCATATGCTCACTCATGTGGCTCGTCATGGGCTTTGCGACCTATCCGTGCGCGCCAAGGGCGATCTCGAGGTCGATGCCCACCACACCGTCGAGGACATCGGCATATGCCTCGGCAAGGCCCTACAGAAGGCACTCAAGGACACGAAGGGCCTCACGCGTTTCGGCCATGCCGTCATCCCCATGGACGAGGCCATGGCCGAAGTCTCCATCGATTTGAGCGGGCGGCCCTTCCTTGCCTTTCAGGCGCAGATACCTCGCAGCAAGGTAGGCGATTTCGACGCGGAACTCGTCGAGGAGTTCTTCCGCGCCTTCGCCATGAATAGCCGCACCACCCTTCACATTGTGCTGCGCTACGGCGCCAACGCACACCACTGTATCGAAGGCATTTTCAAGGCATTCGCCAAGGCCCTGGCCCAGGCCGTTCAGCTCGATCCCCGGGTCCAGGATGTGCCTTCCACCAAAGGCATGTTGGAGACATGATCGTCATCGTCGATTACGGCATGGGCAATCTGCGGAGTGCCCAGAAGGGCTTCGAGAACGTCGGCTACGAAGCCGTCATCTCGGAAAAAACCAGCGATGTCGAACGGGCGGAGGCCGTCGTCCTCCCCGGCGTCGGCGCCTTTGCCGACTGCTACAACGGGCTTGTGGAGCGCAATCTGACGGGGCCCGTCATTGACGCCGCCCAAAGCGGCCGGCCCTTCCTTGGCATCTGCGTCGGACTTCAACTCCTCTTCGAGTACAGCGAAGAAGGACAGGGCTCCAAGGGCTTGGGCATATTCCCCGGTTCGGTGGTGCGATTCCCTCACCCCAAAATGGCAAACCTCAAGGTGCCTCACATGGGATGGAATCAACTCGAGCCCAATCCCGAGCACCCCTGCCCACTGTTGCCGGATGCGGATTGGCGCCCATACGTCTACTTCGTGCATAGTTACCACGCCCAGCCTACGGATGACGCCCTGATTTGCGCCACCAGCACCTACGGCGTGACCTTTCCGGCCGTCGTGGGCCGGGACAACGTATATGCAGTTCAGTTTCACCCGGAGAAGAGTCAGCGCGAAGGCATGAAGATCCTTCAAGCCTTTGGCCGGATGGCGGAACGCGAATCATGATCAAACGCATACTCGTGCCCACTGACGGAAGTGATTCTGCCTCCATTGGCGTACGTTACGCAGCGGCCCTGGCAAAGCGCTACGAGGCGGTCCTCCACGGGCTACACGTGGTGGACATCAAACTCCTTGAGGGGCCATTCCTACGCGACATCTCGGCTTCTCTCGGCACGGCCCCGTACCTCAACTACCAGGGCAATATCGCCATGATCCTCGAGGAGCGAGGAAAAGCGGTCTTGGAGGCTTTCCGCGAGGTCTGCGAAGAGGCCGGGGTGCGTTGCGAATCGACCCAGGATGTCGGCATTGTCGCCCGCTGCATCATCGAAAGGGGCGAACTGGCCGACCTCATTGTCATGGGCCGCGGCGGCGAGCACGATCAATGGCTTGACGGCCTCGTCGGCTCGACCACCGAGGCCGTCGTCCGCCGGGCCGCCGGCCCCGTACTCGTAACAGCTACCGACGCCCCCGGCTCCGGGCGGTTTCTTGTGGCCTACGATGCCTCGCCCCATGCCAAGAAGGCCCTTCAAACAGCGGCCAATATTGGTGAGAACTGGCACAGGCCCTTCGACGTCCTTACCGTCGGCGGCCGTAGCGCCGAGGAGCGCATCGAGGAAGCAAAGGCATATCTCGGAACGCACGACGTGGACGCTGCCTACGTCGTCCGCGCGGGCGATCCAAGCGAAGTCATCGTGGGATACGCGGAGGAAGCCAAGGCCGATCTGCTTGTTATGGGGGCGTACGGACACACGAAAGTGCGGGAGTTCGTCGTGGGCAGCACGACCGCCTACGCCATGAATCACGCCGGGTGCCCGCTGCTGCTTACGCGTTGAGCGACAGCGGAATTACGTGAAGTGAACTGTTAGTGTGCTTGGAAAAAGAAACCGGATTGACCTCAAGGGGGCAGATGAAACGTGGACGAGAATAGTGCCCTGGACAAAGTAGTTGCGCGCGTGGGCGACCTACCGGCCATGCCCGAGATTGTGGCCGAAGTACTGAGACTAACCGAAGATCCGAATACCGCCTTGTCCGAAGTCAGCGACGCCATCCAGCGCGACCCCGCCCTGACAGCCAAGATTCTGCGAGTCAGCAATTCGCCCTACTACGGCATGAAGCAGTACGTGGGCACCCTCAAGCTCGCCCTCGTCATCCTGGGCGTTAGAGAGATTCGCAACATCGTCATGGGTATCTCCGTATTCGCCGCCCTGCGGGACGAGTACACCGCTGTCCTCCTCGCGCAAGACCTATGGCGCCACTCCGTAATGGTCGGCGCACTCGCGAAGAAACTCGCCACCCACATGGAATTGGGCCTTCAGGGCGAGGACTTCATCGCCGGGCTCCTGCATGACATCGGGAAGATGGTTCTCGCGCGCCAATTGCGCGCCGTGTACGCCCAGGTCGACACCAAGGCCCGCACAGCCCCTTCGGAGCCGCTCTTTGCGCTTGAGGCCAGGGAATTGGGCTTCAACCACGCCGAGGCCGGCGCGGCCCTCGCCTGCCGCTGGAACCTCCCCAGCACACTGGTGGACGCCCTCTGGCTCCATCATCCCAATGAGAGCCGTCCCCTTAGCGATGCAAAGGATGCCAAGCTGGCCGCCCTCATTCGCATCGCCAACCTCGCGGCGCACGAGGACAATTGGGAAGACCCCGACAACCTTCCCGCTGCGTGTCAGGACGGCGAGGCTTGGCAGGTGCTCGCCAGCGTGGGAGGTCCCGAGTCAATGGTGGAGCGGCGGGAGTTGCTGGCCGGATTCACGCGCGACCTGAAGGCCGCGCCCGTGCCCGCCTTCTAGCGCCCAGACGCCGCCAGTACCTAGATTACGCCCCCATTGGGCCGCTGAAGGCCCAGAGTGAGCATCAGGAAGCAGACATGGCCAAGAAAACCAAGATTTCCGTGCGTCGAGACGATGATCTCGCGGCTATCGACGGGGAACTGGACACCGCGATGGGCGCCCTTGATGAAGTCAACGCCAGTGTGGACGAACTCCTCAGCTCTTACGAGAAACCTGAAAGCGAAGGCCCTGAGGATGCACCCGCTTCCCCCACCGCCCCCAACGATTCAGGCAAGTCAGAAGAAACCCAGGAAACACCGTAGAGCCCGATTGCGCCGCACAGCTACAGCGCCCTGCCCCACCGATACCCTTTCCCTTTGCATCATTCAAGCCGCCCTGGGATGTCATCGCGGTCAATATGTAAGGCATTACATGTCAGCGTGTTAAGCGGCAGATATTGACTGTGGCCAGTGTGATTTGGTAGAATAGGAAACGGGTTGGGGTGAGAGGAGGTGCGGATAATGCGTCAAGCGACACTCCATCCCCGCCTGCGGCTCAGGGACGCCACGGCCCAGCGCGCACCCGCCTATGTGCGCGCCGACGAACAAACCGGCGTGCTCGGCAACGGCCTTATCGAGCTGAGGATTGACTTCCGCCAGGAAGGGAACAAGTTAGGCATCGTCGCCAACAAACTCACCGGCGAAGAAATCCAGCTCAGATTCAGCCCCTTCGAAGTCTACTTCGATACCGGAAAGGCCAACACTTCCGGGGCGGCATTCACCAACTTCGAGACGCGCGGCTCGGCGGATGTGGCCTGCTTGGCCACCCACGCGTCTTTCGACTGGTTCGACATCGAATTGGCCTATTCCGTACACCGGGGCCATCATTTCTTCCAGAAATCAATCGTTTTTCACGACCTCAAGAAGCGAGCCACTCTCCAGCGCGTCTGCCTATTCCGCCCGCAAGTCCCTGAGGACTGCGACGTTCTACTCCACGATGCCGGCATGTACTTCCCCGTTGCCTTTGTCCGCGGGAAGAAGGGAGGCATTTTCTACTGCGGCGACTTCGCAGGCTACAACGCCTCCCTCGAAGGGCATTCATTCACCCTCGACTATTGCCCTGGCGAAGCACTCGAGCCCGGTAGGAGCTTCCAGGCGCTTGCCGTCGACCTCGGCGTATACACCCTCACCGGACGGCGGCGGGCAAACGTCTATCATGAGTCCGGCGCCGAACTTGACCTGGGCGAGCGGCAGTGGTTTCACGAATACCTTCAGCTCGGCTGCGGCGCCTCGGAACTGCCCTTCTGGGAACTCAAGGGCCCGGATGAAGACATTCTCGGCGTGAGCGAGTTTGAACTACTCGACCAGTGCAAGTGGCTCGGAGTAAGGCATGTCCTCGTCCCGAGAATGCTTGCCTCCCTCGACGCCTACCCCTTTGTAGAGGCGTTCAAGACACGCATGCGAAAGGAAGGTATTCGAGCCGCCTTAGTCATTGCACGGGAGAAGTCCCCGAACCTGAGCTGGGTGGCGCTCGCCCAGAATGGCGGGCCCGCAAGCCCCGATTTTGGCCCCTGCTACGCCTGCGAGGAGTTCCGCGACTCCCTCGTCGATCGGTACATCGAACTCATGGACGAGCACCGCTTCGTCGATGTGGAAGTCCGCGGCGCGCCCATCGTTGCCTGCTACAGCGCCGGCCACGGGCACGCCATTGGCCCGGAGTCGATTCAGAAGGCATTTGAGGGACTCGTCGAAACCTCCGAAGCACTGCGAGAGAGCTTCGGACACGTCCGCTGCGGCCGCCCCTACGGCAGCTACGGCGCCGGGCTCGCCCGCCTCTTCGACAGCGTCCCGCCGCTGGTCGAAGAACATCCCCTGCCGCTCCCGGATCTGCACGTGGCCCGCCTCTTCGCCGACATGGGCCGGCTCTACTTCCGCCGCTCCCACGACTTCCTTCTCCCCAAGTGCCGGCTAGGAAACGCCGTCGGTGTAGTGCCCGAAGCCAGTCCCGACGCGCCCTACCCCGGCACGGAGCATTACCCCTGGTATCTCTACCACGACGCCGACGGTTGGCGCTATAGCCTCATTTCGGCCATCGCCACGGGCTTGCGCCACCGTTTCCATGCCATTCCCACGAATCTGAGTCCCGAGGACCGCGCATTCGCGAAGAAATGGCTCCAATGGGAAAAGGAACACCTCAACGAATTGCTGGACGTTGAGGAAATACTCGACGAACCCGGATTGGGCGCCGTCGACGGATACAGCTACACAAGCGAACGCGGCGCCCTGGTCTTCCTGTTCAACAACACCTACGACCCGCAGGAAGCCCGGCTAAAGCTCAACCTAAGTCATGATTCCGGCTATGTCTTGCGGGAACTCTATCCAAGAGAATTCAACTATCTCGGCCCGAACGACGGCCTGTTTAGGCGCGACGGCGTCCTCGCCGTTGCCCTCGAGCCAAGGGAGGCACGCGTCATTGAGGCGGTACGCCGCTCCCCCGCCTCGACGAAGCGGAAACGACCCGAGGTCTTCGGAGCTTGCGCTAAGAAGGACGAAGACGGCAAAGTCACATTGGCCGGTGTTCCCGGCAGTCGCTGCCAGGTCGGCATCCGTGCCCAAGGCAAATTCTCCAAACGACAGATCCAGTTCCCGGGCACCACGTGCCCGGACCGCATTGAAGCCTGGTCGTTTAGGCAGGAGCCTTTGCGGCACGGAACCTCCCTCTCGCTGCAAAACGGCTTCTCCGATGCGCCCTGGTCCCAAACGGTGCAAGTAGATCGCAACATCTGGCTCTCCGCCGACTACTCGATACCCGAAGTGTATCGTGAACACGTCGACACTTCGCCCTTCACACTGCACCGCCCCTGCTGGACCTATCCCGAACGCCTCTTCTTCGTGATCCGCGTCGAGCCGCCGGCCGCCTTCGACCCCATACGGACCTCCTCGCGCGTTCCAGGCATTCCCGAAGGCTACATGACCTCTTCGCCCATCAAGTGCGGCATCGATCTGACCTCCCTGAATCTTGGCCTCAAGGCCTGGGTTAACGGGTGCGAACAAGAGGTCTACCCGGCGATTGCGGCCTGGGATGGCTTCTCGCCCAACCCCTACCCGGTGGTCGCCTATTTCTTTGAGGCGGGCAGTCAACTCGAATTCGGCGAGTCCAACCGCATTGTCCTCTTTGCCAGGCATATTGACGCAATCGCCTTTCGCGGCATCTTCATCGAGCACTTGCCCCGCCTGGAAGCCGAGAAGGTCCTGGAGATCTAGTGGCCGCACAATCCCTCAAGGTCCTTATCTCCGACCCTCATCTCAAAGGCGGCGGCCAGGTCCGCTACCTCGCCAACCTCTCCCGGCAACTCGTGCTCCTCGGCCACGCCGTCACCGTAGCCTGCAAACCGGGCAGCATCCTCGTCGAGCGAGCGTCCGAGGCGGGCGCCGCGTGTCGCGACACGTTCTTCTTCCGGAGCGGCCTGCATCCCCGCGCATGGGCAAACGACCTCGCGCAGGCACGGCGCTTTATCACCACGGAGCATCCCGACGTAATCCATGTCAGCGGCTCTCAAGACCACTGGGTCTGGGCCTTAGCAAACCGTTTCTTGGGCCGGCGCACGTGCCTGGTTCGCACGAGGCACAATACCTATCCCGTGTCGGACCATCTGCCGAACCGTATCCTCAACCGCGCCTGGACGGACTACCAGATCGTCGTGTGCGACGTGGTGCGACAGGACCTCGCGCGGCTCAAAGCCTTCGACGCCGCCCGGATGCGCTCCATCCATAACGGCGTCGACGCCGAGCTGTTTCGGCCCGACACGGATGCCCGCGTCAAGGCCCGGCGCGCCTTTGGCTACTCCGACGAACACATCGTCTGCGGCATCGCCGCCCGCCTTGTCCCGGCCAAAGGGCACGAGTTCCTGTTCAAGGCCATCGCCCAGCTCGAGCCGACCCT
This sequence comes from Candidatus Hydrogenedentota bacterium, assembly GCA_963674865.2. GTDB lineage: Bacteria > Hydrogenedentota > Hydrogenedentia > Hydrogenedentales > SLHB01. The sequence goes on along the minus strand of CAXXYE010000004.1, from coordinate 251,647 downwards.
CCCCCACCTACGTGTCCTTGTACTCGGGGAAGGCCGACTTGATGCAGAACTCCGGGAACTCACCCAAGACTTGGGAATCGCCCCGATGGTTACCTTCGCGGGCTTTCGTTGTGACATGGCATACTGCACCCAGGCATTCGACATCGGCGTGCAGCCGTCCATCGATTGCGATACCTCCTCGTTCAGCCTCAAGGAGCAGATGGCCGCCGAGAAGCCCGTCGTTGCCTCGGATTACGGCGGACTCAAGGAGATCGTCAACGACGGCGAGGAAGGCTTCGTAGTGCCGACCGCCACCGTCGAGCCATTGGCCGACGCCATCGCCCAACTTGCGCGCGACCCGGGCCTGCGCGGACGGATGGGCTGCGCGGGACGGGAACGCGTCCTCCGCGAGTTCACCGTCCAGGTATTCGCGACTCGAACTGTCGAAGCTTACCGATGCGCCATCGAGGTACACCGTGAACGTCTTGCACATCGATGAACAGCGCGGCTGGCGGGGCGGCGAACAACAGGCCGCCTACCTCATCCGCGGCCTTGCACAGCGCGGCCATGCTGCCTTGGTGGCCGGCCGCACCAACGAGCCGTTTGTTGGATACGATTACGGCGAGGAGCCCATCGCCCGTATTCCTGCACCATTCCTGGGCGAAGTGGACCTATGGACGGCGTGGCGGCTCGCCAAGGCCGTCCGGCGTTTCAACATCGATATCCTACACGCCCACTCGAGTCACGCCCACACACTGGCCTGCCTCGCGCGCCACCTAGCGGGACAAGGGAAGGTCGTCGTGTCGCGCCGGGTGGATTTCGCGCCCAGCAACGCCCCCTTTTCGCGCTGGAAATACCGCCTTCCCGACCGAATTGTCGCGATTTCGAACCGAATCGCCGACGTTTTGCGCCAGTTTGGCGTGGACGAAGCGCGGCTCCGCATCGTCCACAGTTGCATTGACCCGGCCCGCTTCGACGTCGCTCCGCTGCCCCGAGACGAACTTGGCGTTCCTGAAGGAGTTCCACTCCTCGGCAACGTGGCGGCGCTGGTCGGCCACAAGGATCACGCGACGCTGCTCGCGGCGATGCCGGCCGTTCTCAGCGCGTTGCCGGACTTGCATCTCGTGATAGCCGGCGAGGGCAAGCTGCGCCCTGACGTGGAAAGCCTGATCGCCGGCCTGGACATCGGCGGCTCCGTTCATCTCCTGGGATATCGAAATGATGTTCCCGCCATCCTGCGCACGGTGGACGCCTTTGTCTTGTCGAGCAAGGAGGAAGGCCTCGGAACGTCGGTTCTTGACGCCATGGCCTGCGGCCTGCCGGTAGTGGCCACGGCCGGCGGCGGCATACCCGAGATGGTCGAGCATGAGCGCACCGGCCTGCTGGCCCCGGTGCAGGCGCCCGAAGCATTGGCAGACGCCATCGTTCGCGTATTTCGCGAACCGAACCTGGCCGCCGCGCTCGGCAGCAACGGGCAGGCCCTCGTCCACGAGCGTTTCACCGTCGACAAGATGGTCGAGGGCAACCTCCGCGTGTACGAGGAACTCATCGAGGCCCAGTAAGTTCCAAGTGGCGGAAAGCGGGGACCGACACAAGCGAAGCGGAGCAGAGACGTGTCTGTCCCGCGCTTTCCGCGTCCAAGAACAGGCTACGGTCAGCATGCCTCACACGCCCAAGTCTTGGATAGCCTGCGCATAGGTGCGCTATACTTCGGACGGCTTCTTCAACGGCGCCACGGGCCGGTTGCCCGTGGCTTTTCTATGATCATGAGCTTAGTACGCCTCGAAAACATTACGAAATTCTTCGCCGGCCAGCCGGTGCTCGACAAGGTCGACTTCCGCGTCGAAGATGGCGAGAAGATCGGCCTGATCGGCCGAAACGGCACAGGAAAGACGACGGTATTTCGCCTAATCACCGGCGAGATCCCGCCTGACTCCGGAACCGTCGAGCGCATGCGGAAGATGAGAGTCGCATGCCTACGTCAGATCCCCCAGGTGGGCCCCACGGACACCATCTTCGACGTGGTGATGCACTCCTTCGCCGATCTCCAGTCCATGGAGCGCGAGTTGAACGAGCTGGAACACCGCATGAGCGATGGCGACCCGTCGGTCATGAAGGCCTACAGCCGGCTCCAAGACACCTTCTCCACGCGCGGCGGATACACGTTCCGAACGCGCGTGAAGCAGGTCCTCCACGGGCTGGGCTTCACCACCGAGGACTTTGACCTCGCGGCGCGAGCGTTGAGCGGCGGCCAGACCACCCGCCTCATGTTGGCCCTCGTCCTACTCGAGGACGCCGACCTCCTCCTGCTCGACGAGCCGGAGAACCATCTCGACCTGAGCGCCCGCGAGTGGCTCGAAACCTTCCTCAAAGCATGGCCCCGCGCGCTCGTCATCATCTCCCACGACCGCCGGATGCTGAACATCGTCGCGGAGCGCATCGTCGAGGTGGAACGGTGCGAGTTGGTGAAGTACACGGGCAATTACGACGCCTATCTTGGCCGAAAGGCGCTGCTCCGGGAACAGCATGAGAAGGCCTTCACCAGGCAGCAGGAGTTCATCCAGAAAGAGGAGGCCTGGATCAACCGGTTCCGCTACAAGGAAACCAAGGCGCGGCAGGTCCAGAGCCGCATCAAACGCCTTGAGAAACTTGAGCGTGTCGAGCCCCCCGCGGCCGAGGCAAAGACCATGCGGCTACGCACGGGCGACGTGGTGCGCAGCGGCGCCGCGGTCATCACTGCGAAAGACCTGGCCATGGCCTACGGCGACCTGAGCCTGTACGCGGATGTGTCGTTGGCGCTGCATCGCGGCGAACGCATCGGGCTGATCGGCCCCAACGGCTCGGGCAAGACCACGCTGCTCCGCCATCTCGCGGGCCGGCTCGAAGGCGGCCACGGCCACGTGCGGCTCGGGCACAAGGTTTCTCTCGGTTTCTACGAGCAGAAGCACGAGAGCATGAACCAGGAGAACCATATCCTCGCCGAGATACAGGCCTTGCGGCCGGACTTCTCGCCGGAGCAGGTCCGCACGTTCATGGGCCGGTTTCTTTTCACCGGCGATGACATCTTCAAGCGCATCGGGACGCTCAGCGGCGGGGAATTGAGCCGCGTGGCCATCGCGAAACTGATCCTCAGTCAGGCCAATGTGCTGCTGCTGGACGAGCCGACGAACCACCTTGACATCGCCTCGCGGGAGGCGCTCGAAGGGGCTTTGGCGGAGTTCCCCGGCTCGATGGTCATCGTGTCCCATGATCGAGCGCTTATCGACCGGCTCGTCGAGAACCTGGTCATCGTGGCTGACGGCAAGGCGACGTTCCACCAGGGCAACTACTCCCGCTATCGCTGGAAGTGCGGCGAGAAGGCCGACGACACGCCAGCGGCCACTTCCGACGAAGCCATGCGTATCCGGAAGAAGACGCCCAAGCAGAAGACGCGCGTCGAGGCGAATCAACGCCGCAAACTGCGGCGAGAACTGGAAGGGCTCGAACACGATATCGAGGCCCTCGAACAACTGGTCGAGGAGCGCGAGGCGGCCTTCGCACACGTCGATCCGGCGGACTACGAAAAGGCCCAGAGCCTCAAGGATGAGTACGAGGCCATGAAGCGCGACCTCCAAGACATGTACGCCGAATGGGAGCGCCTGGCCGACGACCTCGCCGAGTAGCGGCGCAGGTCACGCAGGAGCGTGACCCTCCCGTCAGCGCCCTACCCTCGCTTCATAAGCTCTCAGCCAAAGAGGTAGACTTACCTCTCTACCCTATAGCCCAAGGTGTTGCATACGTCATGTCATAAGGGATTGATTCTGAATGGGATAGGGGCGCAGGTCACGCGGGAGCGTGACCCTCCCGGGACGACCAGACGGCGAGGTCGCTGCGGCAACGAGGCCCGGAAACAAGGGTGAATTAATTGACATAGATTCAGTATTAGTATTTATGTCCGTCGAAATCCCGCGAGATTGTGCGGCGTCTCTCTGAGCGGAAACGCCGTCCGGCCTTCGTTTTCCGAGGCTAGCCACCTCAATGCTCAACGCTGTTTCATCGGTACTTGAGGTACGGTTTGACTTTGATGGCCCACATCTCTGGGGTGAGTGACTCGACGCGGCCGCCATAGAACAGGACGTTCCGGCGGCCATCGGGGTGGGCGTGCTTCTCGATGACGATGGGCACGTCGCTTAACAGGCGTAGGCGCTGGCGCGCCTGCTCCTCCGGGAGGTCATCCACGGCCGTCCCAACAGCCAGCGCGATCTCGACGAGGCGTTCCTCATTGACGGCCGGGAAAACGATTTCGTAGCTTATCGCGTTAGGTTTGTCGGCGGGACAGGTGAAAGATGTGAACTTAAAGAAGCTTTGAGGGTTGTAATCATAGAGACTCAGCCAACCCGGAGGCATGGAGCCCGCATCAGAACCGTGAAAGCCGGTGAGGCTCAAGGAGAGCTGCCTCAGATTCGTCCTGCACCTCTTCATATCTTCGGCCTCTGTCGCCTGATCAGAAGATGCGTCCGCCACCGCCCCGACACCCGTTGCGCCGCCCGCCCGCGGTGCGGTCGTGACTCTGCCCAGCACGTCCGCCGTGATCACCACGGCCGGGTCGCTGTAGGTAACCGTGAGGAGGGGCTCCGGATTGCGGAACTTGCTGCCCCATTGTCGTTCGAGTGCGCTTTCATAGGCTTTAAGTCGTTCAGGCGAATAGGGTTGGTGGTCAGGCCACGGCCGTGGCCATACGCCGGTACCAGGCATGATGCCTGTGGGGTGGTGGTACGTGACACGGCGGCTCCGCGTGTCGGCAAAAAGCTCGTGCCTGCTCTCCACCGTCTCGTGGAAGACTTGCTCGTTGCCGTCGAGGTCCACGAAATGGCCGGTCGTGCGTTCATACTCCTCACCGGCCTCGTCGAGATTTGCAGGAAACCGGCCGCAATGCTCCTTCGCGTAGGCCAATATGGCCCAGTGCATTTCGGCGACTTCCTTCTCGAGCCTCCTCATCTTCTCATCAAGTTCCTGGGGGCCTGTGTCTATCTTCGTGAATTCGTACTTGACGGGGCGCGGCTCCATGCCGGGAGAGAGGCGCATTCGCCCCGCGAGTTCGAGCATCGTACGTTCATCGTTAAACGCGCCTTCCATGGGCACCTCGGCGCCTTCGCCGACGTTGATGAAGCGGGCAATAACGCGGTTTCCGGAGAGGAAGGCTTTGCCCCAGTCAGACCCCTTGGACCTGACAAAGGTAAGCCGATGTCCTCGCCGCTTGATCGTGATTTCGCGCGGGGCCTCCAGCCAGCGATCGCCGATCCACTCGCGTAACTTCCACAGCCCGTCGATGGGAGGACGCCCCTTGTTCGAAGCATCCCCGCCGAGTTCAAGGACTTCGCGCACGCCCTGGTTCTCAAGCACCACGTGGTCGGCGGCAACCTCGACGAGTTCGACGCCGGGAAGCACGGAGTCGCCTGTACTGAAGGTGCCGGACGTGTCTTCCTCGATATTGGCGATAACGGCCGTGGGTTCGGGCCCGGTGGTCGTCCCGGTGAGTATCAGAGGCAGTTCGTCGACACGCGCCATGCCGGGAGCGCCCCCCTCGTGGAAGCTCTCACCGGGCACGGCCGCAACCTGCACGGCTGGAACGTCTTGCGTCGCTTCTCCCTCACCGTCGGGCCCTTCGTCGATTGATGGGACTGGGCCGGACGCGTGGGTCCCGTGCGTGACGGGCTGGCCCTCATCCCTGGGCCGCGCCAAGGCAAGGTACAGGGCCGCGGCCAAGGCCACGCAGAAAACCGCTGCGGCGGCGAGCCAACGCCGGCTGCGTGGGCTCCGTCCCGGACGCTGCGAGGCGGCTTCCTCGCGCTCGATACGCTCCATAAGGCATTGGTGGACATCAGGTTGCGCGATCAGTTCGCCGATGAGAGTCGAGGTCCGCTTGAAGCGTTCGAGTTCGCGGCGGCAGGCTTCGCAATGTTTGAGATGTACCTCGACTTCTTCCCGAGTTGCGCTGTCCAACGCGCCGTCCCAATAGGCTGATATTCGCTCATAGTCACAGGCCATGGTGTTGTTCTCCGATGTACTGGCCCTCACGGTCGAGGAGTTCCGCGAGCTTCCGCCGGGCCCGGTAGAGCCAGGTTTTCACCCTACCTTCATTGGCGTCGAGCGCGCGGGCGATGTCGCCGTAGGACAGGCCGCCGAATTCGCGTAGCATGAGGGCGGAGCGCTGCGCCTCAGGAAGATCGCCGAGGGCCTTGTCCAACTCACGCCGGAGCAGGGCCCGTTCCGCGGCGGTCGAAGCGGGGGGAGGATCCGATGGTTTGAGGGGAACGACGTTTCGGACGCGGCGGTGGGAATCCATTGCCAGGTTATGGGCAATAGTGAAGAGAAGCGCGCGGCCGGAGGCGTCATCGCCCCGCAGGCGCCGTTCGCGAGCCATACGAAAGACGCGAAGAAACGCCTCCTGCGTCAGGTCCTCGGCCTCAGTACGGTCGCCCACAAGCCGCAGCAGGTAGGTGAACAAAGGCGCCTCGAGCCGTGCGCACCATTCCCCAAAAGGCGCCGATTCACCGGTCGCGACACGTGCCAATAAGTGTTCTCCCCCGCCTTCGGAGGCCGTCCCGTGCCTCGCCCTGCTCATCGTGTTGTGGTCTCCCTTCTCCCCATCCACCGGCTTCGCGTCCCCGTCGCCCATAATGTATACGTTTCGGCGTCCGCGAAGTCACACACAACGGGGGGAGTTGCACGAGGGATGGCCGTTTCACATCGGATTCCGGGAGTGGCCACGGGCGAACAGGAAAGCGACTCACTTCCTCGTCAGCAGCGGCACAGCCACGGCCATCAGCAGGCCGGCGACAAGAAACACCAAACCGCCGATGGGGGCAAGCCAGATATACGGTTTCAGTCCAGGCTCCAGCACGCACACATCGGGCTTTTCGGGCATGTAGTAAACTGCCACTTCCTTGCCTTCAGGATAGCGGTCGACAATGCCCTGCGCATGAGAGGGGTTGCTCGAACCGTAATCGCCGAAATCCACGGTGTCGCCGGTGTATGTGGTTCCGTCCACGTCGTACTCATAGCGAAGAATGAAGCCGTAGGTATTGTCGAAGGGGTCTTCTTCCACCCATGCCTCTCTGACGACGCCGGCCGCGCGCGGCCAGTGAACGCTCTTGCCGGCCCTGCTCACGCTCTTGACGCCGAAAATGAGTAAGAATACTCCTATCACAATGAAGGGCACAGGAAAGAGCCACGCGATGAGCAGCCGTATGCCGTGCGACAAGCCGCTCATGTGCCAGCCTCCTGCGCCGTTGAGGCCCGTGAATCCCATGACTCCTCCCCCTCACGCCACACACACGGGAAATCAGGCAATGCTCTCCACATTATTGCACATTCTGTTCAGTTTCGGCGGTAAGATGTCGATACGCCCGCAGGGGAAACGCCCCCCAGAAATCCCTTTACGTTAAGGGGGTTGCATGATACAATAGTGCTCGCGAAGTTCCTAAGGGGCACCGGTCCCGCTTGTTTGGGGCCACATTTACGAGGGACTTGGCGGTGACGGTTGTGTCTAAGTTCGAGACGCTGGACCGCGCCGTGGCGTTTCTATGCGGCGAACTCTTGAAATCTATCCGGATCGGCCATGCCGAGGTCCTCTGTTCCACAGACGGCAAGTCCATCAAGCGCAGTACGTTGATCGAGGTTGCACGCTTGGGTCCCTTTCTAACCAACCTCTGCAGGCATTATGTCGCGGCGACGGCGATATTCAGTCACGATAACGAGGTCTCCCCCATGGGCGCCATTCAGTGCCGCTGCCACGGCCCGGCACGGCGGGCCTGTACCAAGAACTGCTTACACCACAGCGATCGGCCTCTTGTTGCGGTCGTGCTTTGCGAACCAGACGTGTGCCTTAACGAGGAAGAGAAGCTCGACATCGTCCATCTCCTTCAGAACGAGGTGCACGCGTTTCAAGTGCGAGAGAACCGGTTGCGGGATCGCTACACCGGGGAGCGCCTCCGCAAGCACCAAGCCAAGGAACACGCCCACGGCCGGTCGTGAGATTGGTGGGGCGGGCAACTATCGCGCCGCGAGCCGCGGGAGCGTGGTCGAGGTTTCGCCCGTTTTCCTTCTGATTCGCACCAAGCCCGCCTCCTCATCCTGTTGCGAGACGGCCCCATCAAGGTAAGACTCAAAGGCGGCGTCGCCCTGAAGGTACGGCGAGCGGAGCACAACGGGCCGCCAGCAACAGTCACCTCGCCGTTCAATCGACGGGGCGCGAAGAGGCACGTTCCTGTTGTCTTAGTTCGCGGCGCTGCGAGGCAATGGCCCTGCGGTAACGTGCCACGGCGCGCGTATGCTCCGATAGACTGCGGCTGAAGGTGTGCGTTCTTCCGTCGGCATTCGAGACGAAGTAGAGATAGTCGGCGTCAGCCGGGTTCATGGCGGCGCGTAGACAGGCGCGGCCGGGATTGGCGATAGGGCCGGGCGGGAGGCCGGCGTACTTGTAGGTGTTGTAGGGGGAATCGACTTCCTTGTCCTCGTAGAGCACGCGCTCGCCGAACTTGCCCAGGGCGTACTGCACGGTAGCGTCGAGTTCGAGAGGCATCCCGCGCCGCACTCGGTTGGCGATTACGGCGGCTATCAGTGGGCGCTCCTCGTCGGCGCGGGCCTCTTTTTCGATGAGGGACGCTATGGTGACAACTTCCATCTTGTCTCGCGCACCTGCTTCGGGGAACTCTTCGAGAAGATCCGCGTAAACCGCCTCGAACTCGCCTACCATTCGCGCCACGAGCGCCGATGGGCTGGGCTCATCGTCAAAGTAATAGGTATCGGGCATGAGGAAGCCCTCAAGATTGGGGGCGTCTATTCCCAGCCGTTCCAGCAGCGCGGGATCGGAAGCAGCGTTCAAGAAAGCGCCGGGATCGTCAAAGGTCTGGGCCATCTGATGGAGGGTCCGGCCCTCGGGGATAGTCACCTTGCCTTCGGGCGGGATTTCCGCGGCCTCGGGCGCGCGGTTGGGCCCCTGCTGGAGCACGTGAAGAAGCTCGCGCGGCGATAGTCCACGCGGCAGCGCGTAGAGGCCGTGCTTGATGGGTTTGCCGGTATCGTCGAAGTGCATGGCGATACGCAGGAATCCCTCGTGTTCAAGAAGGCCCTGCTCGGTCAGCAAACGCCCCACCTCGCGCCCCGTCACGCCCTGTGGAATGGTGACGCGAACCACCTCGCCCGGGAAGCCGGGTTCGGTGACGTGTTGGTATACGAGGAAGCCCACAAAGGCAAACGCGATAAGCAGCAGGAGGATGAGGACGCCCACGGAGGCAAATAGCTTGAACAGGAGCCGAAGCCAGAAACGCTTCCGGCCGGATGTGGGGCGTCCCGCTTCGGCTGGTTCGTCGGTCATGCTCAGGGCCTGCTCCGGGCGAGTCGATCAAGGTACGTTTGGAGAATCTGCTGGGCGGCTACCTTGTCGATGACTTGTTTGCGCCGCTTGCGCCTGACATCGGCTTGAATCAAAGCCCGCTCGGCCGAGGCCGTACTAAAACGCTCGTCCTGCGTCACGATCTCCACACCGGCCACAGGCCGTAGCTTATCGAGAAACGCTTGGACTTTCTCCGCCTGAGGGCCGGGCTTTCCATGCTGGTTGAGAGGCATTCCGGCGACAATGCGTATGGCCTCCGTCTCTTCAACGAGGCGCCGCAGCGCTAAGAGGTCGGCGTCGAGATCCGTTCGCGTCACCACGGAGTGCGGCTGGGCAATGATGCCAAGCGGGTCGCTGACGGCCACTCCGATGCGCACATCGCCGACGTCGAGTCCGAGTATGCGCCCTAGCACAGACACAGCGTTCAACCTAGAAGCTCGGCCACGATTCCCGGGGCCTTCTCGACGGCTTCAGGCAACTTGCCGGGCAGTTTCCCGCCAGCTTGAGCCATATCGGGACGGCCGCCGCCGCCGCCGCCCACAATCGGTGCGAGACGCTTGACGATTTCGCCGGCTTTGACGCGGCCAGTGAGGTCCTTGGAGACGCCGACACACAAGAACACCTTGTCTTCGGCCGCGCTGCCCAAGATCATCACGCCGGAATCTAGTTTCTCGCGGAGGTTGTCCAGAACCATCCGGAGGCCGGCGGCATCCTGGCCCGGCACGTCGGTGGCAAGCAGCTTCACGCCGTTCACCTCCTGCACGCGGCTCATATAGTCCACCGAGCCGCCGGTGGCCGCCGCCTGCTTCCAGCGGGTAACCTCTCGGCCCAAGCGCTTGTTCTCATCGAGAAGCGCCTGGACACGCTCCTGGAGTTTTTCGACGGGAGCGTTGAGCAGTTGGGCCGTGCCGACGAGTTGGCGCTCACGCGCCTGCACCGTCTCGACGCTGCGATCTCCGCAGACGGCCTCGATACGGCGAATGCCGGCCGCGACGGATGCCTCGCTGAGAATCTTGAAGTATCCGATGACGCCCGTTCGCCCGACATGCGTACCGCCGCAGAGTTCCATGCTGATGTCCCCTACCTTCACGACGCGCACGGTGTCTTCGTACTTCTCTCCGAAGAGGGCCATAGCGCCGGCGTTGCGGGCTTCGGCAAGCGAGGTGTCATCGGTGACGACGGGGCTATCGGTTCGGATGAACTGGTTTACTTTGCGCTCGATATCCTGCAAGCGCGCAGGGTCGATGCCTTCGAAATGGGTGAAGTCGAAGCGTAGCCGCTCCGGCGACACGAGCGAACCGGCCTGGTGGACGTGGTCGCCGAGCACATCGCGCAACGCCGCCTGGAGCAGGTGGGTGGCGGTGTGATGGCCTGCCGTAGCGGCGCGGTCGCCCGCGGTCACCGTGGCCGTTACCGTATCGCCGACAGCCAGGGCGCCTTTGGCGACGCGAACCTTGTGGAGCGTCATCTTGCCCACGGGCGCCGTAACGCCCGTTATCTGCGCCGCGCCATTTCGCGCCTCCAGAACTCCCGTGTCGGCCACCTGGCCCCCGGATTCAGCGTAGAAAGAAGTCTTGTCAAGGACCACTTCGCCCTCTTGGCCATCTTCAAGCCTGTCAACCTGACTGCCGTTCTTGATAATGGCCCGAACGGTGGCTTCGGTTTCCGTCGTTTCGTATCCCACGAACTCGGTGTCGCCCACGGCATCGCGAACGGCCGGATAGACGGGCGCAATGGCCTCCTCCCCGCTCCCGGCCCATGCGCTGCGGGCGGCCTCGCGCTGCTTGGCCATGGCGGCGTCAAAGCCTTCCCGATCGACCTCGTAGCCTCTGTCGGTGGCGATATCGGTGGCGAGGTCGAGGGGGAATCCGAAGGTGTCGTGGAGGCGGAAAAGCTCGACGCCGGGAACCGTCTTTTCGCCGGCTTTGTCGAGTTTGGCGAACATTTCCTCGAGCAAGTCCATGCCTCTGGCCAAGGTGCTTGCGAAGCGCTCCTCCTCGGTGAGAATGACTTTGCCGATCTGCTTGGCTTTCTCGAGGAGTTCAGGATACTGGTGGCCCATGAGTTCGGCGACAACAGGCGCCACCTCGTGCAGGAAGGGCTTTTCCAGGCCCAGTTCCCGGCCGAACCGCGCGGCGCGGCGCAGCAGGCGGCGCTCGACGTAGCCGCGGCCCTCATTCGACGGGAGAATACCGTCGGCGATCATGAAGGAAAGCGCGCGGGCGTGGTCGGCTATCACGCGATAGGGCGTTGGATTCGCGGAGTAGCCGACATTCGTGAGCGATTGGGTGGCCTCGATGATGGGAAAAATGCCGTCCGTATCGAAGACCGTTTCCTTGCCTTGGAGCATGGCCGCGAGGCGTTCGAGTCCCAGGCCTGTGTCTACGCCGCGATTCTTCAGCGGCGGACGGGAGCCGTCGAGCTGCTGGTCAAACTGCGGGAAGACGAGGTTCCAGTACTCGAGAAAGCGCTCGCATTCCTCGCAACCGGGCGCGCACTCGGGCCGGCCGCAGCCCACGGCCTCGCCCCGGTCGATGTGCAACTCCGAGCAGGGGCCGCACGCGCCGGTATCGCCGGCGGGGCCCCAGAAATTATCCTTCACGCCGAGCCGCACGATCCGCGCTGCCGGGATACCGATCTCCTTCTCCCAGATGTCGAATGCCTCGTCATCATCTTGGAACACGGAGATCCATATCTTGTCGGGGTCCAGCTTGATCACTTGAGTCGAGTATTCCCAGGCCCACGCAATGGTCTCACGCTTGAAATAGTCTCCGAAGGAGAAGTTCCCCATCATCTCGAAGAAAGTGAGGTGGCGGGAGGTCTTGCCGACCTCGTCGAGGTCATTGGCTTTGCCGCCGGCGCGGAGGCATTTCTGCGCGGTGGTGGCGCGGCGGTACGGCACGGGCACCTCGCCCGTGTAGTATGGCTTGAACTGCACCATGCCCGCGCTCGTAAACAGCAGCGAGGGGTCATTGCTCGGCACTAGCGTGTCACTACGTTCCAGAACGTGGTCGCGTTGCCGGAAGAAGTCCAGATAACTGGCGCGAATATCATCACTCTTCAAGGTGCGTCTCCATAGTCTCGGTGATTTGGTGTAAGGCCAGAATGTATCAAAAATGCGGGGAGGAATGCATCTCGGCACGGGGCATCTCTCACTCAACGCCCGCATATCCGGCCGCGCAGGCCGAAGCACGACCGCGATTACTGAGCCACAATCCAACTGGCTACTCTGGATGGGCTACCTCCTGGTCTTCGTGTATCGTGTTGAGGGTGCCTGTGGTCATGGCCGCTTTCCAATACGCTATCGGCCGGGCTGCGGCATATGTCACGCTGAACCCGTTGCCGCGTGCTCCCACTGGCATACTGCGGGGCGAAGGGCTTCACGTGAATCTTCGCCGCCGAACATGGCCGAAATTATCCTAGTGCAATGGCACTGATTGGTGCACTGATTGGTGCTATGCTTGACAAGTTTCTACATGTATGATATACAAATCGGAAGGGGGGATAAGGTTGAGTTTTCCCTCGGCGCCATTGATTATCTGAGTATGGGGTGATTACTACTATAGCTGTAATGGGAGAATTTCCTTATGGCCATCAAGAAAGAAAGACATTCCAACTTCTGGAAGTGGGCTCTTGCGTCGGCCGGACTTCTTTTTCTGGTAGTAGTTGCTGTGCTGATCCCTTCACCTTCCCAAAACAGACCCTCTCAACTCCGAATTATGAATGCTGAGATTTGGTCCGAAGGCCTCATGAATGAATTCGAGGCGATTGCCCGGGAGTGGGGAAACCAGAATAATGTGGAGGTCCTAATAGAGGTCGTTCCTCTCGAAGACCTAGACGCTAAGACCACCGGGTTCATCGAAAGCGGCTCAGGTGCAGACCTCATAGTTACGTACGCCCATAAAATCCCTATATACAGCCAGAAACTTCTCGATTTCACCGATATCGCTTCAGAAACGGTCCGCCCTTTCTCGGGATACTACGAGACAGCGCGCCACATGACAACCAAGGATGAGCGCTACTATGGCCTTCCTCTCTATTCCTGGAGCCATCTCTGGGTTTACAACGGGGAGGCGCTTTCCGAACTGGGTCTGCAACCGGCCAATACTTACCAGGAGGCCTTGACAATAGCCCAGAAGCTGGCGGCCAACGCGCCACGCGTCTACCCATTTGGGATTGGGCTTGGACGTGACGACGATTGCGCAATGTTCCTCCAAGCGACGCTGTGGGCATTCGGCGGAAGCGTGGTGGACGGCCACGGGAACGTTGTTATCGACTCGCCAGAGGCCGAACGTGCATACGAGTACGTCCTGGCCCTATGGAATGAGGGCCTCATTCCTCCAGGCGCTTTTGGATGGCAGGGAATAACCAACAACCGGAATTTCCTTGCAAAGCGAATAGCCTTCACAATGAACTCACCGACCATCTTACTCGCTGCTCAGAAGGAAATGCCGGAGTTCGCGAAGTCCATCCTGCTCACGACCTATCCTGAGGGTCCTGCTGGACGCTTCAGCTACGCCACAGGTTTTGCATTCACGGCACTGCGCAGCACGTCAAAGAGAGACCTCCTGGCTAACTTCCTGAAGTTCTTCTATCAGCCCAGCAATTACCGTCGACTCATAACAGCTGGTCGTGGAGCTGTCAATCCATGGCTTCGCGGATGTGAGGACCTGGAACCTTTCCAAGATCCCCGACTTCAATCCTGCCTTCATTCCCTTGAGATCGAGAGACACGTAGGCTGGCCTGGACCGGTCACGGCGGCGGCGGCCGAGGTATTCCAGAGGAGAATACTGGCAAATGTCCTTAACGATGTTGTTAACAACGCTCTCACCCTGAAGCAGGCATTGGCCAAGGCTCGAGCGGATGTCGAGGAGATATACGCCCAGCATGCAATTGCGCCGTAGGCCATCGCCTTCAGGTATACTGAAGTCCACCTATTACTTGCTAGTCCCTTTTGTGTTGCTGTTTCTGGTAACCCTGGTGGTTCCGACGGTCCACATGTTCATTATCAGTCTTACGAGCAGGACTACTGGAAGTAACCAGTCGTCATTCCAATTCATCAAGAACTACGTTGCCGTCTTTTCCACAAGGGACATTCTCCGCGCGTTGGTTACTGGCGTGTTGCTCGCTCTATGTACGACGACGGCCAAAAGCATACTTACCATTACCATTACCGTCCTTATCGGCGCAGAAGTGGCCGGAAAGAAGTATTGGCACTATCTCCTCCTGCTCCCCTTGTCGGCTCCACCCTCGGTGGTCGGCTTGCTGTGGTTGGGCATCTTTGACGACCTGACAGGGGTCGCAAACGCGCTGCTATTGGAGAGCGGAGTCATTCAACAGCCCGTCGGCTGGTTAAGCCACGCGAGTACGGGATTCTGCGCAATTGGTTCAGCCATGGTTTGGCGGGGATATCCCCTCTTCCTAGTGTTGATCTTCTTCTCACTGCGGCGCTTTCCAGCGCAGCTCTATGAGGCAGCTTGTTTGGACGGCGCATCGCCAATTATGGCATGGCGGCATATTCTTCTTCCTTATCTACTTCCCGCGATCAGCGTTGCTTGGCTCCTCTCGTTCCTTCTGGACTTGGCTGAATTTGACATAATATATATCTTAGGATGTGGTGGGCCAGGTGGCATATTCATGAACGCACTTATGAAGGCCTACGAGATCGGGATAGTTTCAAACCGAATGCCCTTAGCTTTGGCCATCGGTTTCACGGTCGTGCCCTTTGCCCTCTTCGTCATCTTCATGGTAGCTGGGATATTCTCTCGGTGGAGTTCTCAGTGGGAGCGATAGGAGTAGTGCAGAGACTAGCAACGCATGTGGTCTGCGTAATCCTCTCCTCTGTCCCTTTCATTCCTCTATTGGTGGCGGCCAACTCAGCGCTTGTCCCAACTGCCAAACTCTATGCGGGCGCAACAGTGTTCGTATCAACTCCTCCGACGCTGGCTCACCTCCGCAACGTCGTCTGCGAAGGCAACATTCTGTTGTGGATGCGTAATTCTCTAGGACTTGGCCTTGCCTCTGGCGCGCTCTCAATTGTAGCGGCACTGCCCGCTGCCTACTTCACTGCACGTAGCGCCTCACGTTCCCTTGCATTTCACATCCGCGTCACATCCTTGTTCTCGTACGTGCTCTTGCCCATATTCCTCGCCATTGGCGTAATGATCACGCTCACGAATCCTATTCCAGTTCTTCTTGTACAGATACTACTTGTCTATGCCTGCCTACAGATGCCGATACACATTTGGTTTCTCGAATATGCTGTACTTCGAGTCCCAGTTCAGCAGCTAGAAGCTGCTTCTCTTGAAGGCGCCCACGATTGCCAGATTCTAATCTATGTGCTACTTCCGCAGCTTCGCTGGCCCTTGGCTGCCTGCATTCTCACGGGGCTCTGGTTGGCCTGGTGTGACTACTCTATCATTTGTCTACTTCGCCACAGCAATGACTTTCATACTGTTACTACTGGGCTAATGACTCTGCGTGTTGGCGACGTCTACAGGTGGGGTGAACTTATGGCTGCAAGCCTAGTCTTAACCATTGCTAGCTTCGCACTGTTTTCCTGCGTCGCTCTTGTCGCCAAACATGCTGAGGAGGAAGAGGATGTTTGCTCGTGACACTTCCACCACTTCCGCGCCCATAGACGCGTCCCGCAACGGCTTACACTTCCTCCTCCCCTGGAACCGCGTTGCTCTCGGGACGTTCCTCCTGCTCTACGCTGGAGCAGCCAGTGTTATTGTGTTCAAACTTCTGGCCCTTCGGCTGCCCCAACAAGCTACGGAATTTGTGCTGGTCTCACTTCTCGTTGGCTCGGGTGGCTTCACGATAACCGCCTATGCGGCCTTCCTTTCCGCCAATGCGGAGATGTATGCGCGCGCCGCCCTCGGAAACTCCCGAAGTGTTATAACTGGCCTTACCGAGTCCCAGCTCCTTGTGCGAGGCGTAAGGTCACAATACAGACAAGTCCTTACTGAACACCTCTACACCCCCGTACGCGATGCACGGGAAAGACAAGAGGAGATAGTGAAGTGTAAACTACTCCTGAGTACGCCTAGCTACGGCTATCCGCCCGTGGGGATATCTGAGGATTTCCCCGGACTCAGTACCGTCATAGACGATCTAGACCACAGCATCGAGATAATCTTTTCCACCCCAGATATACATTTCTATCATTGGCTTGCCGTCATGCTATCTACTGTCGCCCGCGAAGACGGTATATACGAGTTTGGTCAGTTCGCTGACCAGATTGGTAGGACATTGGACTGCATAAAGTCGAGAATTGGAATCCCAATCAAGCGCTCGCTGCAGGTCTGGGCAACGAACTCCAGTCCGCTACGAATGAGTTTCTTCTCGAGCACTAGAGACGGCTGCGCGAGCAGTC
Organism: Candidatus Hydrogenedentota bacterium; assembly: GCA_963674865.2. GTDB lineage: Bacteria > Hydrogenedentota > Hydrogenedentia > Hydrogenedentales > SLHB01. The sequence continues at coordinate 234,914 of CAXXYE010000004.1, read as the reverse complement.
GTGCCTACATTGTGCTTGCCGACACCCTAAATCCTGCAACACCGATCTCGCAGTTCACCGGCAGGTGCATAGGGTTGCCAAGAGAATGGCACGACCCGCTTTTTCTAGCCCCTCACAGCTTCTTCGAGGAGTTCCAGACATGTCCGTATAGCTCTAAGCAGGGGCAAAAGGCCTCCCTTCGGAAAAACGAATTTGACCTGCTAAAATGGGACTACATCTTGGGGCGAACGCGCTCCCTGATAATGTCGCCAGTAGAGTTTTCTCGCGTTGTCACGCAGTTCCTGGCAAGCTCTGAGATACAAGAGGTCAGCCGAGTTGATGCCGTTATCAAGATTCGCAAGGCAGCGGCAGATACGATTCGCGGGTTCGAGTTGAAGCAGCCCAGTGACCGTGCTGACAAATCCCGTCACGCTCTGGCTGAGTGGTTTGCCGATTCCAGCGATGACGAAACGCGTCGGAGCTCGCTCGATGACTTGGGAAAGGACGGAGGATTGCTGTACAATTTGGAGAACAGTTATGCAGAACACAAGGACGTTATGCGCTTGGCCCGGAAGTTTGTTGACAAAGCGGACAACCAACTTGATCTTGCGATCGGTTTGACGTATCTCTTGTTTTCGTCCGGGTTTGGGGTAAGCCAGTTTGCCATGTCCCGCGACGGGAGAGCCTAGATGTACGGAGGCTGTATTGAGATCACTATGGATGTGAACGATTGGTTCTCTTTCTTCAGTGCTTCTCCGGTGATGTCGCCAGAGGAATCAGCCGCCATATGGGCTAGAGACAGAGCTTTCTTTGATTTGGTCAAGACGGCGCTCGGGGATGGGGAGTTCATTCTTGAGGCAGGTTGTGGTCCAGGTAAGAGAATGCTGGCGTTTCAGCATATTCAGCGAGTGCATCTCCTCATGTGCGATAGGGATCCACGAATTCTCCGGATGTGCAGGGCCAACTTTATAGCTATGAACGCCTCCAATGTTACTTTTCTAGGCCAAGATTTTCTTGAACAGTCCTTCGCGGAAGCTGTCGAACACGTGGACCTGATTACGCATCACGGAGTGCTTGAGCACTATGAGCCAACTGAGATTCGGGATGCCCTCAGGGTCCAGTTGGGAATGTGTGCGGATGTTGTCTTTGCTGTGCCGGTGAAGACGACCTTCAATGAGGAGTTCTTTGCAAGTGACACCATTCGTCGTAATCTATGGACCGTTGACGAGTGGCGCAATGGAGTTCTAGCCGAACTTGATATTGTATCTTGTGACTATGTGCACACAAACAAGGATGAGATCAATGTGCATGTGCGTTCGTAGTTGCCAGGTACCCCCGCATGAGAAAACAGCTGGATAGAACGGGCCGGCGGCATTTCTTGAAGACTATCGATAGCTCATCAGATCACTTGCAGGACTACTGATTGAAGAGAATGGCTCCGCTGTATTCCCAATAGCGAGCCTCGATGATCTAGATAGCCCTGCCGTGGCAGAACCTACTTCGCGGTTCAACTTGACGATAGAACCTCCGGCTGTCCAAAGCCGCACTTTTGTGCGTGAAGTCTCGTCGGACTAGTCGGTATTCACGGCGCGAGAGAATCCTGTTAATCACCATTTCCCCGTGGTAGAATCGGGCGGTTTCATGGGTATTCTTGGCGGAGGAGGAAGTCATGCCTGAGGAGCGAAAAGTCATCCACGTTGTCAGCAACTCGCACTGGGATCGCGAATGGGGCTATCCATTCGAGGAAACGCGGCTGTTGCTGCTGGATTTCATGGACGAATTACTCGACCTGCTCGACAAAGATCCCGAGTTTCACTCGTTCACGATGGACTCACAGACCGTCTGCGTAGAGGACTACCTCGAACTCCGCCCCGAAAAGCGGGCAACCATCGAGAAGCACGTGAAGTCGGGCCGGCTCATTGTGGGGCCGTGGTACTCGCTGCCGGAAGAGTATCTGGTGAGCGGGGAATCCACGGTGCGAAATCTCGTCGTGGGACACCGGGTCGCTCAGTCCTACGGGAAGGTGTGCAAGACGGGCTACACGCCTTTCGGATACGGCCAGACCTCGCAGATGCCGCAGATCTACAACGGATTCGACATCGACACGATCATCTTTTATCGCGGCATCAATACGCCCCATTGCGAGTACGTTGTGGAGGGGCCGGACGGCTCGCGCCTGCTGGGCATGCGCTTCGGCTGCATGAGCCGGTTCAGCTACTACGTCTACATCTACCGCGTGCTCCGGTACGGCTCGGATGACGTCTTCGCGCGGTACGATTGGGATCGGGGCGCGGCGCCGTTCCGGCTTGCCACGGATGGCCGGCCCCGCGAGCATTACTACGTGCTCGACGACAAGAAGAAGCAGTGGAATGACGGGCCGATCCCCGAACAGCTCCAGAAGTTGGTGCGGGACGAGTCCGAGCATTTCACGACGCGGCACATCTGCTCGATGCAGGGCTTCGATACGTCAAATCCAGATCCGGAAGAGTCAAAGATCATGAAGATGTGCCAGAAGATGCTGCCGGAGCATGAGATCAAGTTTTCGAGCCTCGCGGATTACATGGAGGCGATGCGCAAGGAGGTCAAGAATCCGACGCTGCTGACGGGTGAGAGCCGGGATCCGGGCTCGACGGGCAATTGGACGCATCTGATGGGCGACGTGTTGAGCGCGCGGACGCGCCTGCGCCGGGCGAATCATCGCGCCGAGGTCAATCTGCAGCGACTCGCGGAGCCGTGGAGCGCTATCGGCTCGATGGTGGGCGGCCGCTACGAGAAGACGGCCCTGGATCGGGCCTGGCGTTTCCTTCTCGACAACCATCCGCACGACACGATCACGGGCGCGGGCATCGATCAGATGGAGAAGGATTCGCTCTTCCGGTACGATCAGGTGGATATCATCAGCGAGGGCCTGGCGCGCCGGGGCATGCAGGCCGTGCAGATCCAGGTCGATAACTCGGATCTCTCGGAGAAGGACGCCGTGCTCACGGTGTTCAATCCCTGCCCCTTTCCGCGAAGCGGCGTCATCTCGTGCTTGATCGACATGCCCGCGGGCATGGGCTACGAGTCGTTCAGCATCGAGACGCCGGATGGGAAGAAGCGACGTGTCCAGCAGAAGACGCCCTACGACTGGAGCACGCTCGTCCGCAATCTCCAGGATATCTCGATAGAACTCAACTCGAAGCGGGCGCGGTGCCACGTGGAAGTGGACGATATCCCCGCCTTCGGATACAAGACATATCACATTGTTCGCGAGGAACGGACGCAGAACACGCCGGATACGCTGGCACCTGAAACCAATGTCCTCCAGAATGAGCACCTGCGCGTCGAGTTCAACAGCGACGGCACGCTGAACCTCACGCATCGCGCGACGGGGCACACCTATGAGAACATCCACTATCTGGAAGACAGCGGCGAGACGGGCCACACGTGGATCCACGTCGAGCCGGACGATAACCGTGTCATCACCTCGCACGGCTTCCCTTGCAGCATCGAACTCGAAGAGGCCGGGCCGCTGTTTGCGCGGATGCGCGTCGAGTACCGCATGCAGGTCCCGGCGGGCATCGAGGATGAGCTGACGGCGCAGTTCCGCGAAGCCTTCATGGATCACACCTCGCGAACCAAGGAGGTCAAGGACCTGGTCGTGACAAGCCGGTTCACGCTACGCGCCGGCGCCAAGCGGCTGGACGTCACTACGTCGGTGGACAACCAGTGCCGGAATCACCGGCTGCGAGTGGTCTTCCCTACACGCCTCAAGACGGACACCACCGACAGCGAGGCGGCCTTCGATGTGATCTCACGCGATATCCACGTGAAAAAGGGCAATGCCTACTACGGCCGTCCGAATCCACAGTATCCCATGTACCGCTTCGTCGACATGTCCGACGACAAGATGGGATTCGCCATCGTTAATAAGGGCATTCGCGAGTATGAAGCGATGGACACGCCCGAGCGTCCGCTGGCGATTACGCTATTCCGGGCGTTTACCTACCGGAATTGCCCTATTTTCGGCCGGTTCGAGGTGTATCCGGAGATGGACCTCGCGCAGTGCATCGGGCCTCACGAGTGGAGCTACGCCATCTATCCGCATGAGGGCGACTGGACGAATGGCGTCTTCGAGGAAGCGGAAGATCTGAACCTCCCCATCGAGGCGGCACAGGTAGGCCCGCACAAGGGTACACTGCCGAAATCGATGAGCTTTCTTGAGTTGAAGGGCGGCAACCTGCAGCTCACTTCTTTCAAACGCGCCGAAGATCGCAAGAGCACCTACGTTGTGCGCTTCTTCAATCCCGAAGCGAAGGCCGTCACGGCAACCTTGAAGGTATGGAAGCCTGTCAAGAAAGCCTGGCTGACGAATCTGAACGAGGATCGCCGCGAGAAACTGGAGCCGAAGGGCGACGCGATCAAGGTCAAGGCGCCGAAAAAGAAGATCATCACCGTCGAGTTCGCCGTCTAAGATACGCGCCACCACAACCGAAGGAATGTGCTATGCCTTTTCCCCAGTTGAACCGGCATCAACTGAAGATCAAGCCGCTCGATGAGCGCAAGAACAAAGTCTTCATAGAACGTGACGCCATCCCGTTGACGGCACGGCCACGGGCCCTCTCCGAGCATGGCGAGGCCGTGATGGCGGAGTTGCTCGGCCACATGCGCCAGGCGCGCGAGACAGGGCGCTCCCGCATGCTTGCCTTCGGCGCCCACACCATCAAGAATGGCCTTGGGCCTGTGCTGGTGAAGCTCATGGAGACGGGCTGGGTGACACATCTCGCCACGAACGGCGCGGGGATCATTCACGACTGGGAATTCGCGTATCAGGGGTGCAGCAGCGAAGACGTCCGGGCGAACGTTAGCCAGGGGCAGTTCGGCGTATGGCAAGAAACAGGCACGTACTTGAATCTGGCCATCAACATGGGCGCCTATGAGGGGCTCGGATACGGCGAATCGGTGGGCAAATTCGTCGAACTCGAAGGCTGTGAGATTCCGTCGAAGGCGGCGCTCAAGGAGGTCGTCGCGGATCAAATCGACGCGGATCCGGAGCGAGCGGCCGCGGCCTGCGATATGCTCAAGATCCTGGAAGGCTTCGACCTCAAACCGGGCTGGCTGGGGATACCGCATCCGTACAAGCGCTACGGCGTGCAGTCCGCCGCGTACCGGTTTGGCGTGCCCTTCACCAGCCATCCGATGATCGGCCACGATATCATCTACGTGCATCCGATGAACCATTGCGCGGCCATCGGGCGCACGGCGCAGCGCGACTTCCTGGCGTTTGCGAACAACGTCATGAACCTGGATGGCGGCGTGTACATGTCGCTCGGCTCGGCGGTGATGTCGCCTATGGTGTTCGAGAAGTCGTTGTCGATGGCGCAGAACCTCACGATGCAGCGGGGCGGACACATCGACAACCACTACATGGTTATCGCGGACTTGCAGGAGTCTCATTGGGACTGGACACAGGGCGAGCCGCCCGAAGACAATCCCGACTACTACCTCAGGTACAACAAGACTTTCGCTCGCATGGGCGGCACGATGCGTTACATGACGGCGGACAACCGGGACTTCCTACTAATGCTCCTGCAACGCCTAGAAGGCATCGAGCCGGAGGATGACTGGAAGAAGCGCGGTGAAGCGAAAACGGGCCGAGTCTGAGTCCGGTGGCCCCGTGGCATCAGGGGCGGCGGATCGTATGGGAGGTTACGGATTTTGGGCGCGTTACTACCTGTTGAACAAGAGATTCTCGATGAGACGCTGGCCCGCCGGCCGGACTTGGCGGGGTGCGTTGACAGTCTCCTGGCGCTGCACGCGGCGTTGGTGAAGGCCTACGACGGCGGCGGCCAGTTCCTGGTGTGCGGGAATGGCGGAAGCTGTGCGGATGCCGTGCATATCGTGGGCGAACTCGAAAAGAGTTTCGAGCGCAAGCGCCCCGTCCCCGCGGAGGTAGCCAAGAAGCTCAAGGAGCTTCCTTTCGGCGAGGAACTGGCGGCGTATCTCGAAGTGGGGCTGCCCGCGGTTGCCCTAGGCCTTAACAGCTCCTTGAAGACCGCCGTCGAGAACGACTCCCCCATGCGCGATATCGCCTTCGCGCAGGAAACCTACGCGAAGGTCCGGCCCGGGGACGTGGTCATGGGCATCTCTACCTCGGGCAATGCCGGTAACTGCCTGATGGCCATGTCGATAGCCAAGGCTATGGGCGCCACCGTCGTTTCGATGACGGGGCCGAAGGGCGGTAAGATGGCCGGCTTCGCCGACATCGCCATCAAAGCGCCCGGCGATTCAACCAAGGTGATCCAGGAAGCGCATCTGGTTCTCTACCACACGTTCTGCGCGCTCATTGAAGGCCACTACTTCCCGGAGAAGCGGTAAGCGGCTCGCCCGGCGCGGGCAAGCGCGCCGGAGTAGGGATGGAAGCATGGCGATTACCGACGAACTACGCCAACAACTTCTCAGCTATCAGCGCAACGAAATCACCGAGCACCATATCTACAAGAAGCTCGCCTCCGCCGTGAAGTGCCCGGACAACAGCAAGGTCCTCGCGGATATCGCGGCTGATGAACTCCGGCATTACAAAGAGTGGAAGAACTACACTGAAGCAGATGTGCAGCCGGATCGCGTCAAGGTGTGGTTCTACTATCTCGTCAGTCGCGTATTCGGCTTCACCTTCGGAGTGAAGCTGATGGAGCGGGGCGAGGAAGGGGCGCAGGTCAACTACAGCCAACTCGAAGACACTATCGAGGCGTCCGCCGCCATCGCGCACGACGAGAATGATCACGAACAGGCGCTGCTGGGCATGCTTGACGAGGAGCGCCTGCGCTATGTCGGCTCCATTGTCCTGGGCTTGAACGATGCGCTGGTCGAGTTGACGGGGGCCTTGGCAGGACTGACGCTGGCCCTCCAGAATACGCGCCTGATCGCCCTGACGGGGTCGATCACGGGAATTGCCGCGGCGTTATCCATGGGCGCCTCGGAATACCTCTCCACAAAGGCCGAAGACACCACCAAAGAGCCGCTGCGGGCGTCGGTTTACACAGGCGTGGCCTACATCATTACCGTTCTCACACTCGTGGCGCCGTACCTAATGCTCGACAATTACTATATCTGCCTGGGCTGGACTCTCGGGGCGGCCGTGCTCATCATCGCCTTTTTCAACTACTACGTATCCGTAGCGCAAGACGAGTCCTTCAAGAAGCGCTTTTTCGAGATGGCCGGCGTGAGCTTCGGCGTGGCAGGCTTCAGCTTTCTCGTCGGCTATGTACTGCGCGCCTTCCTGGGTGTCGATGTGTAGGAACCTGAGATCGCCGCAGGCTGAGTCACGCGGCTCAAGGTATCGGAGAGAATGTTGAGGAACACATCCCAAACCTATCCTGAACCTGCCAACGACGTCCCCGTCCTGGGCGCTTACGATGTGGTCGTATGCGGCGGTGGGCCCGCCGGCTGCGCCGCGGCCGTCGCATCGGCCCGCCATGGCGCAAACACGCTCCTGATCGAGAAGGACGGCTATCTCGGCGGGGCGACGGTAGCGCAGTTGGTGTGCGTGATCCTGAGCACGAACGGGGCCGATTTCCAGGGCATCTGGCACGAGTATATCCATGGACTGCGCCAACGCAATGCCGTGAGGCCATTCATGCGATGTCCCAAACGCGGGCAGATCCGCAGCGTCGTCGATCCCGAGCAGGTGAAGTTCGTGTGGGACGAACTCGTGTCGGAGGCCGGGGCGGCCATCCTCCATCACGCGTACGCCTGCACGTGCCTATTGGAGGAGGGCAAGGCCAACGGCGTGTTCGTCGAGACGCGGGCGGGCCGGCGCGCCGTACTCGCGGAGCGTGTGATCGACTGTTCCGGCGACGGCATCGTCGCGGCACAATCGGGCGTCCCTTGGGAGCAAGGCGACGGCGAACATCCGTGGGCCATGGCGCTCACCAAGATGCTTCGACTTGGCAACGCCCAACGGCCGGCGGACTGGCCAGACGAGGACGCGCTTGAGCGCATCGAGGAGGAATTGACGTCGGCCATCGCCCGGGGCGAGTTCGACGCGCCGGTGCTGGTCGAGAAGACGCGGTTTCTTAACTACGTCCGGTCGTGGCTGTGGGAACTGCCCAAGCCGCGAACGGAGACGCTTTCCCTGATCAGCCGTGTGCTCGAAATCGATCCGCTCGATCCGTGGGAGCTGACGCGCGCGGAGCGGGAAGGCCGCGAGCAGGCGCGTCAGGGCGCTGAGGCATTCCGGCGCTTCGTGCCGGGCTGCGAAGACGCCTATCTGCTCGACACGTCGAACCAGATCGGCGTGCGCTCATCGCGCCGACTCCGTGGATTGGCGACGGTGTCGGATGAGGACGCCTGGAGTTTCCGGAAACAGCCGGGCGAAGGCATCGCACGCTGCTCATGGGATATCGACGTCTGGCCCGCCAACAGCTACAGCAAGGCCGCGGTGCCGCGAGACGATCCGGCCTACGGGGAGCGCGAGGAGCGTATGCGGGCAGGGCGACTACTTCGACATTCCCTACGGCGCCCATCGTCGCCCAAGAGGTCGATAACTTGCTGATGGCCGGCCGGTGCGTCTCATCAAGCCACCTTGCCCAGGCCAGCCTGCGAATCCAGCAGACGTGCATGGCGACCGGCCAGGCGGCGGGCGCCGCCGCCGCGCTGAGCCTCCGCGAAAACGCCACGCCGCGCGAACTCGATCCAGCGCTCCTCGTCCATCAACTCGAAGAGGATAGAAGCCAGACATCCCCAGCGTTTGAGGCCTGAAAATGGGCCAGGCCGGAGCATTCGGGCGGGTGTAAGTTCTCTCCGTACTGCCCACTTTTCTATGCCATAATAGTGCAAACTGGGACAGCGAAGGTTCAAGCCACGGAGCTGGCGAGTGGAGCATCACGATAGCCTGGCCGACAGTGCCTGGATGCGCGCCGTGAGCCGCTATCTGGCCGGCTCTATTCGGGCGGGGGCGTACGCGGCGAACCTCTACCTCATGTCGCTCGTCGACTCCTCCGTCGCCTCCGCCGTGCCTTCGCAGGCCTTGAGAACCGTGGCCTATCTGGCGTTCGGGGCCATCGTCTACGAAGTCATCGCGCGCGTGGTCAAGGCGCGCTACAAGCCTTCTTTCGTCTGCGAAACGGAGTCCGGCGCTCATGCGGAAGGGCGCCTTGTGCTGAACAAAACGGACTACGCCTACCGCACCGCCGCGGAGACGCTGATTTACGAGGTCGCGTTGTACTACGGCATCACGCTGGTTCTCGCCTTGGTGCTCTGTAAGCTGGTAAACGGCCAAATGGTGTGGTCATCCGTCGGGCTGGCGCTCTTGGGCGCGTTTCTGTCGGTGTTCAACTTCTTTGGCGTCGTCATTCTCTCCACCTCGGGGAGTTCCTTCTCCCTCAAGCATCTGCCGACGTACCTGGCGGCCGTGGCATTCATGACGCCATTGTTCGTATATCTCGCTTACACCCTTCGATGGTGCATCGGCGGATAAGGGCTGAGTGGCTCACGGAATTGGGGGAAGCAGGCGGCGAATCCGCCACAATGTCGATGCGCATAAGGCGCCCCTTTTCACAAAGGAGACACGCCACATGGGGAGACGTCGTAAGCGGGAGTGGTTTTGACAGGGAAGGGTTTTGGCGGGATTTCTATCCGTCCATGTTTTCGGAGGAGCGCTTCGCGGAAGCCGAGGGCGAGGTGGACAAGCTCCTCGCGTTGACGCAGTCCAAGGGTAAGGCGGTGCTTGATCTCTGCTGCGGGCCGGGCCGGTGCGCCATCCCCCTAGCGCAAAGGGGATTCGCCGTCACGGGCGTGGACAAGACGCCCCTCCTCCTGGAGAAGGGCAAGGCTCGTGCGCGGGCGGCGAAGGCCAAGATCGAATGGATAGAACAGGATATGCGCGACTTCGTGCGGCCGGGGGCCTTCGATTTGGCGATCAATATGTTCACATCATTCGGCTACTTCGACGAGAAGGAAGAAGATCGGACCGTCCTGCGAAACATATTCACCTGCCTGAAGCCTCAAGGCACGCTCGTGATAGAGAGTGTCGGGAAGGAATGGTTGGCGAAGATACTCGAGCCGATCATGTCTGAGCGTCTCCCTGATGGCTCCACCATCGTCCGGCATCAAGAGATCCTCGATGATTGGACACGCATTCGGAGCGAGTGGATGCTCATCCGCAAGGGCCGGGCGAAGAGCTACACCATCTCCCATACCATCTACTCGGGCCAGGAGTTGAAGGAGCGCCTCCGGGAGGCCGGCTTCCGTGAAGTCCGGCTCTATGGCAGCCTTGACGGCACGCCCTACGATCAGAACGCCCGTCGCTTGGTCGCCGTGGGTGAGAAGGAATAGGAACTGCGCGGTGATGCCACCATCAGACGCAAGCGCCGCTCATACAACGGCGAAAAGCAGGGACAGAGGGGCCGTTGAAAAAGTCCAGAGTTGCCGGACGCAGGCCGCGAAAGGACCTGGGACAGTCCCGTCTGCGTCCGCCTACGGCGGACTCCGCTTGGGACAGTCCCGGTGTTTCGCTCAACCTCTGGAGCGATTGCGACTTCTTCAACAGCTCCACAGACACGTCTTCGCTTCGCTCCGCTTGTGTCAATCCCGGTTTTCGCTTCTTGTTGGCGCTTTTTCATCTGCAGATAAGCAACGTCAGTTATGAGTCAAAACTCTAGAGGCCGGGGCAGCCGCTCTGCTAGGGCGTGAGGATCAGGTTTGCCACAACCGGGTAGTGGTCGGACGGATACCAGCCGTCTTCGTTGTAGAGGACGGTTTCACAGTCGGCGGCCTGGAAGTGCCCGCGGAGAAGGATCCAGTCGATGCGGTTCGTGTCGCCTTCCCTGGGAGCGCCAAACCGGCCGAAGGTGCCTTCCGGGCCGATGCGCTTGCCCGCCTCAAGCCATGCGTCCTTGTATCCCTTGTCTGTAAAGATGCGCCAGGGTTCCGACGTCCCGGCCGGCGCATTGAAATCCCCCGTCACGATGACAGGGAAATCCCCCGCCAGCTTGGCCGCGCGCTTCACGAGCAGTTTCGCCCCGTTCGCCCTAGCCTCTTCGCTCTTGTGGTCCAAGTGGGTGTTGAAGTAGTAGAAGGTCGTGTCGGTGGGAATATGGCGAAAGCGCGCCCACGTGGCCATGCGGATGCATCGCGTTTCCCATGACTTGGAGCCGGGCACTTCCGGCGTCTCGGATAGCCAGAAAACGCCTGTCTCGATGGGCGACAGAATGGCCTTCCTGTAGAAAATGGCCGGCATCTCGTCCGTCCCATCGGCGGCGCATCCGACGCCGATCCAGCGGTATTCGGGAAGCGTCTGGGCAATGAACTCCGCCTGGAATTCGAGGCACTCCTGCGTCCCCACAACATCGGGCGCGTATGCACGGACAGCATCGGTAAGGATGGTGCGGCGGTGGCTCCAGTTGTTGGCGCCGTCTTCGGCCTCCGCCCAGCGAATGTTGAACGTCATCACCTTGAGCGCCGTCTCCGCGTGGGCCGCGAAAGCGCTGGCCGCGATGATAGCGATTGCTGTTGGGTACGTCCTATGCATTGCCGACTCCTAACGTCAGGATTCTTCCGGGGCGACAGCGACTACGCAGCGCCCGATGACGCGCGGCACCGCAGTTGCCAGAGCACGGCCACGATGCTCCCCAGGAGCGTGATCGCGGAGGTCCACAGGCCTAGGTAAAAGGACAGGGGCTCGTAGCGGAACTGGATGGTGTGCTCGCCCGCAGGAACGAGGACGCCGCGGTAGGTGTAGAAGGCGGGCCACAGATCGACGCGCTCGCCGTCGAGGAAGGCTTTCCAGCCGGGATAGAAGCTCTCCGAGAGCACGAGCGCGCAATCCTCGGCGGCGTCTACCTGGACTTCTTCATGCGTGAAGGAGCGTTGCGTCACCTTGGCTTCGCCCAGGTTCGCCGCCGTGGCGTGGGGCAGTTCCCCTTCCGGCGGGCGCTCCACCAGAACCACGCTCGCGGGGTCGAAACGCTCATCGCGCATTGTCTCGAACATCTCTTCGAGATCGGGGACAACGCGCACCTCGGGCACCAGGAAGGCCCGCGAGAAAGCGCGGCTATTGGTGTAGACCTCGGTGCCTTCAAAGGTGGCAACGAGATGGAAGGTGTTCAACTCGTCCCTCGGGAATAGAGGTTCGGGGAAGCGCACATCGTTGAGGTAATAGTCGATGGCGCAGGCAGGTTCCATGGCCTTCCAGAGGTCCGTGCCAAGCTGTTCGCGCCAAGTCCGCATGCGTTCGGGATAAATGCCGTCGTAACCGTGCCAATCCTCGATGCCGTACGTGGGCATCAGTCCCCCGGGGATAGTGGTCATGCCCACGGCGACGCGGCAAGGCTGCTCCCGCTCGAGCAAGAAGTTCGTCAGCTTCGTTTCAAAGAAGAGTTCACTGCGGGGGGAAGTCGACTTGAGGCCGCGTGAGGAAGCGATGAGGTCCGCGGCGAGGACAAGCGTCAGGAGAAGGATGAGCAGCCTGGGCCGCCGCCAGAAACAGTACACCACGCAGATCCCAAGGGTGAGGGCGGCAAACACGGCGGCCACAATGAATTGCACGTGGACAAAGGGCAACGCGCCCAGCCGGCGCAAGTAGCTCCAATTGAAAGCAAAGATCCCGTAGGCCATCCCCGCCGCAACAAGAACCCATGGCAAGAACCACAGCGTCTCGCGGAGTCTCCGGGGCTTGTCAAACCAGCGCTCCAGGCCGATGGCGCCCAAAAGCGGTACGCCGAACGCTACAAACGCGATGTGGTAGTACTCGAAGAGCGTATTGAGAACAGGAAGCTTGTGAACCCATTTGAACGGAGGGGCGTTGAACGCCGTCAGCAGGAAGATGAATATAGTGAGCGCCAGCGCGTAGATGCGGACGCGCATGACGGGGGTGTCATCCTTCTTGACGGGCAGCAAGGCGATGCCGGCCCAGGCGGCGAGGCCGGCGTACATCATCCCGGTGACATTCGAGTGCCAGTGGCCCCAGAAGTTCTGATGCATCCAAGTACCGAACATCCGCGCTATCCAGAAGGCCGGGATGGAGGTCCAGACAAAGAAGATGCGCTGGTCGTGGGCGCGGACGGCCCGGTGGGCAAAACTGTAGCTGTGGCGGAGATACTCGATGAAGGGCAGGAGCTGCCCGGCGCAGGCCAAGAGGGCTACCGCCCAGAATCCCGCCGCGCAGGCGATAGGCATCCAGAGGCCACGTCCGCGGCGGCGTTCGAGAATCAGGCGCAGGAAGAAGTACACACCCACGGAGAGGGACATGGTGAAGGCCGTCTCCGGATGGCCCGCGAGGAGGAGGAGCACCGCGCCGAGGGCGCCCATCCAGAAGCCCCGGCGGTAGCGCCCATCGAGAAGCCACTCGATGCCAAGGAAAAGCAGCGGCAGCCATGCGGCGACGTCCGGCAGAGGCCAGTAGCACCAGAGGACATTGTAGCCACTGAGCATCCACGCCACCGAGAAGAGGCGCGCCGTGGGCTTCTTGAGTCCTATTCCGCGGCCGCACAGGTAGGCCGTCATGCCGCAGAGCCACAGCTTCAGCAGGATGTATACCGTCAGGGCGAGAAATGTCTCAAGAAACGTGTGCACGAGGCGGGGCGGATAGAACACCGTGCTCTGGCAATTCGCCAGCAGCGGCATCCCCGCCATCTCCATCGAATTCCACAGCGGCCACTCCCCCTGCTCGATGGAGCGTTCCGCCAGCACATAAAAGGCGTTCATCGCAGTGAGCGCGTCGAGGCACAGGCGGGCTGTCCGCTCGATCTCATCGGGGCCGTAGTACATCCACGGGGGAATCTCGTACATGATCTCCCCGGGGGCGATCATCTCGCCGCGGAAGAAGGTGGTGGGAAAGACGCAGACAAGCAACAACAGGAGCAAGAGCGCCTGCAGCCCTACTTCGCGCCAAGTCATTTTGGGATACTTCACCTGCATGCCGGGCGGATTATATCGGTGGCCGCGCATCGAAGCAAGGGATGAGCCCTTCGCCCGTGGTTTGGGCAGCCATTCCGGAGGTCAAGGCATTGAACCGCATACAGTTGCGGCTTGGCACTTCCTACGGCGAACTCACTCGATGGAATAACCTCGATTCTCCTAACCAAGCGCCGCACGCTCGGGCATCAGCCTTTCCGCTTGACTTATTATCGTTTGATCTCTTACAATCTACGTATCGACTGCCTCGGTTCCTACATTTGGCATCCTCGTTGACGAAAGGCTATAGCGCCATGAGAACACTTCCTAACCTGAGCCTCGTCTTACTTGCGGCCACCCTCCTCTCCGCATCCGCCCACGGGGAGGACAACCGACGCGAGTCGGCCCACCCCGCACGCCAGGCCTATAACCTGCGACTGGGCGGCCGCCTCGATGAGGCGAAGCAGGTTCTTGAAGAAGCCTTGGCGGCGTGCCCCTTAGACAGTTCGGCGCAGTTTGAGCTGGCTCGGTGCTACTTCTACGGGATGACAAGCCATGAGGGCAAAAGACCTCAGGACGCCATGAAGGCGGACTTGAAGCGGGCCCGCCAGGCCATCAAGCGGGCCGTCCAGCTCGCCCCCTCTCAGGCGCGCTACCATTACTGGGACGGTGTACTTGCCGCGTGCAGCAGCATTGCCGCCGCCCATAGCGTCCTAACGTGGCCGGCCCTGCCCTTCCGGGCCAAAGCGAGCATCACGGCGTTCGAGCAGGCGGTCGCCTTGCAGCCGGAATATCACCATGCCCGCACATGGCTCCTCGAAACCTATACAGGTTTGCCGTGGTACCTCGGTGGCAGCCAGAGCAAAGCGGAGGAACATGCGGCCGCATGCGAGGACTTCGACCCCGTGTGGGGCGCCAAGGCGCGGTGTCTCGTCGAAGCGCGGAGGGACCCGAAGAGGCAAGTCACGATATGGCAAGACGTTGTCGGAAGCCATCCCGATCGCGCCGACGCCCATGCCGGTCTTGCCCGCGCCCTGCTCCGTACCCGGGATACGGAGCAGGCCCAACTGCACGCCCAGAAGGCCGTGGCCCTGGACGCCTCCGAGGCGCTGGTTCTGCTGGAAGCGGCCCGCCGCTGCCTTTCCGAAGGCGACCTCATTGGGGCGGAGAGACTCGCTAACGCGTATCTCGACGTCCAGCCCTTACCTGCCGGTCCCTGCCGCGCCCGGGGACTTCGCATGCTCGCCCGCGTCAGGGAAAGACAGGGCAAAGCCGTTGAGGCGGGAGCCCTCCGCGCTGAGGCCGCAGCTTTGGATCCGGTGGATTGGTGGCCGCCGGTGCCGCCGGAGGAGCTCTACACTCCCCCACCCCCGAACACGCTACAAGGCCACCCTGAGGAGAAGATATAGCACGAAGGACACCGTAACGCCGCTGAAAAGAAAGGTCCACGAGACGGCACTGGCTAGGAATCCGGGCTTGACGTTGAATTCGACTCCGTAGACGGCCATCCCCACGGCGACGGGCCCGCTCATCTGAAGGACAAACACCTTTGCGGGCAGGCCGTCCAGGCCAACCAGCATAACGACTCCAAAGGCGAGCAGCGGCGCTACACACAAGCGCATCGCCCCGGCCAAGAAGACATCGGCGCTCCTGTCCAGCGATGTCTCAGCAATCTTAATGCCCAGGATCATTAATTGTATGGGTATAGCGGCTTGTGCGGTGATTCCCACGCCCGATCCGAGCCACGCCGGAAGCGCCCAGCCCATCCTTTGAAAGAGAATAGCTAGGATG
Source organism: Candidatus Hydrogenedentota bacterium (assembly GCA_963674865.2). Taxonomy (GTDB): domain Bacteria; phylum Hydrogenedentota; class Hydrogenedentia; order Hydrogenedentales; family SLHB01. The sequence continues at coordinate 219,272 of CAXXYE010000004.1, read as the reverse complement.
AACGCGTAGATCATTGGGAAGCAGAGGACCTTCACCAAAGCCCGGACCACATCAAGCCGACTGCGCTGGGCGAAATAGACGCCTACGCTATTCTGAAGAAAGCTGCCACACACCATGACGATGACGGCATACGCCAGTCCCTCATCGCCGAACGCCAGGGCGCACACGGGAAGCCCGAAATTGCCCAGGTTGGGAAACATGGTCATGAAGAACGCGCTCTTCAGCGGCTCCTTGAGTCCCCGCATCCGCGCGAGCCCACCGAGGACAAGGCTCATGAGTCCTACCATAAGGGCAGCGCCGAGGGCGACACGCCCAAAATGTCCCCACTCAAGAGGCCGCTGCGCAAGGTTATGAAACACCAAGGCGGGAATGAAGAGGTAGATGTTGAGCGCCGACAGGGTCTTCGCGTCGAGTTCCCGGCTGCGTCGCACTAAGAAGCCGAGGGCGGCCACGAAGAAAACAGGGGCTATGGCGGAGAATACGGCAAGCACTTAAGCGACGGAGAGGCCGTTCTTGCCGCGGGCTTTCACGGCATAGAGGGCTTTGTCGGCGGCGCATATGAATGCGCTGGCGTCCATGGGGGCTTCGTACTGAGCGATCCCGATGCTGATGGTGGTCTTCGTTTCGATAGACGCAGCCAGTTGATCCTTCATCCGCCTTGCCACGACGGAGGCTTGGTCGGAATCGGCGCCCGGCAGCAACACGGCGAACTCGTCGCCCCCGTATCGGAAACCTTCGTCGCCCCCTGTTCGGATGCTGCTGCGTATGGCCTTGCCCACGGCCCGAAGAGCCCTATCGCCTACTTCGTGGCCGAAGGTGTCGTTGCACTTCTTGAAGTCGTCAACGTCGACAAATACGAGGGTGAGGGGAAATCCCTCGCCTCGGGAGCGCGCAATGGTCCACTCGAGCCGGGCGCGGAATGAGCGCTTGTTGGCGAGTCCGGTGAGTTCGTCGGTTTCGGCTATCTGCTTTAGGCGCTGCTCAAGCTGGCGTACTTCCGTAACATCGCGGAACACCATCATCACCAGGGCCTCGCCCCCGAAGCTCACAAAGGTGACGTTCACGTCCAAACTCATGTCGTGCCCACCGGCGGCACGAATCGGCACATCTCCGAGGGTGCCCTGTCCTCCTTCGGCAAACAGCGCTACGCCGCTCTTCACCCGCGGGACCTCACCATTATCGATCACATCGAAGAGAGACGCTCCCAGTAACTGGTCTTCGGCATATCCGCTGAGTTCACAGAACGCACGGTTTGCGTCCACAATGCGGCAGTCCTCACCTTGGACAAGCAACATTCCGTTCATGCTCAGTTCGAAGAGCCGTCGATATTTCTCCTCAGCGAATGCCTGTCCCTCACGGAGGCGCCGTTCCTCGAAGATACGCGCTATCTTCGCTTCCACCTCGCCAGGATTGAACGGCTTGGGGATGAAATCGCGAGCGCCGGCCTGGGCCACGTCGACATACGGAAACTTCTCTGGGAAGCCCGTAAGCACAACGATGTCGATGCCGGGCCATGCTTCCCGCACGCGTGTAATGAACTCAAGGCCGTGGAGGCCCGGCATGATCATATCAGCGACCAACACATCGACGGACTCATCACGCATGCGGTCGAGCCCCGCCTCGGCGCTGGACTCGGCGGCGATCTTGCATCCGAGCCGCTCCGTAAGAATGCGGGCCATCACGTCACGAACGGCAGGTTCGTCATCGACAAGCAAAACGGTCCTAGAACTGAAGTCACTCCCCATCAAGAAAACCTTCCTTCTGCACCTCAAGCTAAGAGGAATTCTAGACGGTTGGGCGGCCCGATGTCAATTCGGGGGCAGGGCAGCCGTGATGCTACGGCATTCCACATAGACTACATTACTAGCCTTATTTTGTAGATCCATGCAAGCAGAAGAACGCCGACGGCAACAATCCCAATCGCCCTCAAATGGCGAGGTCTACGGAGCCACACAGGGCATCGGCCCGTGACGGCCACCACGAGAGCCGCCAACGCACTCAAAGCGCATACGACGAAGGCGAGGGCGCCCGCGGGCTGGGCCTCAAGGGCCTTGAGGGGCTGCCCACGCATCATGTAAGCGAAAGCAGTCGTCATGCCGCAGAAAGGACACGGGAGGTGAAAGAGGGTCATCGTCAAGCATGGACGCAGCCCAAGTTGCTCATGAGTACCTACGCCGCTCGCGTCGGGCGTAAGACACCGCGCTATCAGGAATCCGAGCGCGATAGTGGCCGCCATGCCAAGTGCGGCGAGCCGTTCCCCACGAGAAAGCGCGTTCGTAATCGATGACGCAGCGTCTCGGCCAGGAAAGGTGTCTTCAGGTCTCCCCATTATCGGTATGCCACTTGTGATTTGAGCCTAGACTCAGCGTCTGGCACTACCACCAATTCTAACGATGAGGACACCTCTTGTCCAAGGCGCGGGCCGGCCTCGTTGGCCGGCCCGCGCCGTTTCTTGATGTCCTTCGGGGAAGCCTGGCAAGCAGCTTACTTGTCCTGTTCGTCTCCGCCGGGCACCTGTACAAGCCGGGTCATCGGGCGCCCGCCCTTGCTTACTACGCGCACGAGCAAGGCTTCGCCCGGCTTGGTGTGCTCCTTGACCAAACGGCGGAATTCGGAAGCATCCGTCACCTTCTCCTTGGCAACCTCAAGAATAACGTCACCGACTTCGATGCCGGCTAACTCGCCCGCGCTGTTCGGCTCAACATCGGCAACAACAACGCCCTTCGTTCCGGAATCGAGGCCCAAGCTCTCGGCCATCTCCGCGGGAAGGGTGCGCACACGCAAACCGAGCACCTCAGGCCCAAGAACGGCCTTCTCCACGCTGCCGGCATATTCAGAGAGCTTCACATCGACAGTGATGGTCTTTTCATCGCGCCAGAGTTCCAGCGTCACCTTCTCTCCGGGCGCAAAATGGGCTATCTTGTACTGTAGATCCGTGGAATCCTTGACGACCTCGCCGTTGACCTTCCGGATCACGTCGTAGACGGCCAGTCCATCGCGTTCAGCCGGCGTGTCGGTCAACACTCTCTCTACGTAAGCTCCTTGCTCATCCGGCATGCCGAGACTCTTTGCGAATTCATCGGCATCGCGTATCTCGACACCAAGATAGCCGCGCGTAATCTTGCCCTCGGCTATCAGTTCAGGGACGATCTCCTTAGCGGTATCGATGGGGATGGCAAATCCGATGGATTCGGCCCCCCACACGATGGCCACATTGATTCCGATCACCTCACCATCGATATTGCACAGCGGGCCACCGCTATTGCCGAAATTGATAGCGGCATCGGTTTGGACAAGATTCTGAAACCGCAATCCGCTGCGGCGCAGCGGAAGTGTGTCCCTCCCGAGAGCGCTGATGTGGCCAAAGGAAAGAGAGCCTTCAAGGCCGCGCGGACTGCCCATCGCCACGGCAAACTGCCCGACTTTGAGCTTGCTCGAGTCACCAAGCGCAGCCACGGGAAGGTCGACGTCGGCATCGATTTTGATCACGGCGAGGTCGGTGTCCGGATCGGTACCTACAACTTCGGCGCTGTACTCTTTCCCGTTCCATAGGCGAACGGTGATGGATTCGGCGTCGGCGACAACATGGTTATTCGTGATGATGTGGCCTTCTCTGTCATAGATGAAACCGGAGCCGGTGGCCGGGACGCTCCGACGCGGCCTGATCTGCCGCCCCTCGGGCGCCGGAATGCCGAAAAAGCGGAAGAAATCTTCCGGCAGCCCCTGCCCGCTCGGCATATCGATTTCGTTTTGCGTATCGATGTTGACGACGCACGGGCGGACCTCCTCGCCCAGTCTGATGAAGGCGTCTTCAAACTCCTTCAGCAAGGGACTCACGGCACCGGCAGTGCCCATAGCGCCCAACAGGGCCAGCACGGCCACAAGTGATACACGCAAGGTCTTCATGATGAACCTCCTTTTGCTTCGACGGCAGGCCGCGGGTGAATCGCCTGTCGAATGGCCGATTCGATGGCCGCCTGTTCGTCTCTGTCTTCTATCTTTCTGTTGTTCAAGGTGACGTAGAAGGCATCTCGGACACGGCGCGCGTCGGTGGCGATGCGGGCCGAGGCAATATCCAGCCCGGCCCCCGCCATGGCGCGCGTGATGTCGTAGAGCAAGCCCGTTCGATCACCGGTATAGATGTCAATCACCGTGTGAGTTCGCGATGAGTCGTTGTCGAACTGCACGTCCGTGCGCACCGGCACGCGCGGTTGGAGCAGCGCAAACAGCCGTCGGCGCGAGTTATCCACCAGCGCTTGCACATCCTCCTTGTCAATCAATACGGCGCGCAGCGTGCGCTTGACCGCCGCACACTGCCGCTCGGTAAGGGGGCGTCGGTGACGCGCATCGCTTACCAGGAAACAGTCCACGACGCAGCCGTCGGAACGGGTGAATAGCGCCGCCCCGTTGACGTCGATCAGTTGCGAGGCCAAACTCCCGGCGATCTGGGAGAAAAGTCCCGCCCGATCCTGCGTGGCGATCACCACCTCGCTCATATTCATTTCGTTGTCTTTCGACGCCCGTACTTCGAGGCCCGAGGTAGCCGCGCCGGACACGCACTCGAGATGTGAAGCGATCTGCTCAGGGCGAAATGCGGCGAAGTAGCGATAGCCGAGGTCGCGCAGATGCTCCTCCACCTCAGGCTTCAAAGAGTCCGCTATGTGCTCACGCACCTCCTGCGCTTTTGGGGAATCCCATAGCGCGTCGTCCGGGCGCTGCGACTTGCCCAGGAGCATCCGTTCAGCCTTGAGGTACAGCTTCAGAAGGAGTGCGCCCTTCCAGTCGTTCCACACGCCCGGGCCAACGGCGGCCAAGTCGGCATAAGACAGCAGGAAGAGCGCTCGCAAGCGCTGCTCCGTCTTCACCGTGTTTGCGAAGTCGCGGACGATATCTTCATCATCCGAGTCGCGATACAGGGCGATATTGCTCATTAACAGGTGCTGCGATACCAGAAAGGCGATGCGTTCCTCGTCATCGCCCGACATGCCCATCCTGCGACATACTTCGTGTGTAATCTGAACGCTTTCATCGACATGGACTTCACCCGCGGCCTTACCGAGATCGTGCAGCAGAATCGCCAAAACAAGCACATAGGGATCCGTTAGGTGTTCGAGAGCCTCAGCGAGAAACGGGGCCGCGGCGCCTTTCGCCTCCGGCAGGCGCGCCAACGCCTCAAGCGCCACAAGCGTATGCTCATCAACAGGATAATGATGAAAATCCTCATATCGGATTACATTCTGCACGGCCGCGAACTCCGGCATATACCGCCCGAGCACACCGGCGTTCGCCATCTGGCGCAAGGCAGAACCTGCCTGCAAGGGGCGATTGCAGATGGCTACAAAGAAGCGCCTGGCGATGTCATTCGCCCGGACAGTGTCATTGATCAAGTCCAAGCTACCGGCAACCAGACGCTGAGTCGCCGGACTCAAGACGGCATTGTGCCGTGTGCAGGCCCAGAAAACTTCGATGAGGCGCACCGGCGCCTCAGCAAACCAGCTCTTGTCGCCCTGCCCGACGTGAAGCTGCCCATTCGCGATGACGATATCATTGCTCTGGAGCGCCGATTCATCGGGGCCCGTGCCGTTTGACTGCTGTCCGTAGTTGTGGCAGGTCATGCGCAGGAAGGCCCGCAGCCTGCGCGCGGCGCCGTAATAGTCCTGCATCAGGCGGGAAATACCGTGTTCCTCGCCTTGGCCGTATCCAAACGCCTTCGCCACATGCCGCTGGTTGGCAAAGGTGAGTCGATCCTCCGCGCGATCCGCGTGGAAATGGAGTTCATTGCGGATGCGCCAGATGAAGTCCAGCGCGTTGACAAGCTCGAGATGCTCCTCCGGAGGCAGGAGTCCGAGTCCGACGACGTCGTCCAGGCTCACGGAGCCATAGGCAATCATCAGGAGCCAGAGGGCGGTATGGAAATCCCGCAGCCCGCCGGCGTTTTCTTTCACATCCGGCTCCGGCGTAAACAGGTCATTGTGAGGCTCCACGAGTCCCTGTTCGCGTTCGCGAATCTTGCGGTGAACGTAGTCATCGAACATGCTGCTTGCTTGAAGCTCTCGAACGGATAGCATCAGGCGGGCGAAGGTGGAATTGTCCCCGGTTACCAGCCGGCCCTCGAGCAGGCTCGTAAACGCGTGCATGTCTTCCTTGGCAAGGCCGATGGCGTCCTGAACACTTCGTGTCGCGTATCCCACGTCAAAGCCGATGTCCCACAAGAAGGGAATGAGATAGCCATTGAGGGCCTCGATACGGCCGTCGAGACTCCCTTCGTAGAGCAGGCAGACATCCAAATCGGAGTGCGGACTCAACTCGGCGCGCCCGTATCCGCCCAGAGCGCAAACCGCCGCCCGGGAAAAGACGCTTCGCCCCCGCTCCACCGAGGCGCCCGCAAACGCCACCACGCCCCGCAGCACCGTGTCGGCCGTCTCGGAAAGCTTCCTTAGCACCGTGCCGCCGGACTCGCCCGCGTTATGACGGGCGCGAATCTCCTTGCGCCGCCCCTGGATATACTCACGCGTGGCGGCGACACAATCGGCGCGAGGTATCTCCCGGAAACGCGCCGCATCCGCCTGGGCCAGTTCAACCTGTCTTGAAAAGGTCTCGCTCATTATTGCTCCGACTCTCACAATGGCGCGCGTGACGCCTCATAGGGAGGGCCCACAAACACCAAATCGCTTTCCCTCGCCCAGCCTCGCTCGCCGCTCGAGATATTCACACGCGCCCATCCGTCAGCGCGCCTATCCACCGCAACGCGATCTCCCTCGTACAACTCAAAGCGCACGGCCTCATCTTCATTCGTGCCGTAGTGAACGGGCACCCGCTCCACGGCCGCCACGGCCAGCGCCGGCGGATGGGCCTTGGCCCACGCACTGGCTCCGAAGGCCGCAGCGAGCACCGCCAGCACAATGGCCATTCGCGACAGGTAGCGCTCAGGCCGCCAGAGGCGGAGAGCAAGCGCTGTCCACAGTGCATACCATAGAAAAACGGCCACGGCCCGCGTGACTTTGGGCGGCAATGTGTAATGCCAGAAGAGTAGGCTTCGCTCCCATTCGGGCCGCTGCACCCGGTTGAGGCGGCGCTCCGTCTTCTTGATGCACTCGGCCATGTTCTGCGCCGCGTTCTCAAATCCGGGGGCAAGGTGCAACGCCCGCTCGTAGTTCGCGATGGCGGGCCCCAGGCGCCCCAGGCGATAGTAGCAATTGCCCAGGTTGTAGAAGACAGCCGGAGCCACGACATCCTCGTCAACCAACTGCTCGAATCGCTGCGCCGCGGCAATATAGTCCTTTTGCTCGTACTCCGCACAGGCCTGGTCGAAGGCATCCGTGAATGCGCCCGCACCGGCGCAGGCCAGGAGTATTCCAAGAAGCGCCGTCATTGAGTCCGCTCCTTCTTCCTAAGTCTCTTCAGCGTACCGTCGAGCGCCCCCACGCACTCCACGGCGCCCCGCGTGAGCGCCCGCACCTCATCGGCGCTCAACGCTGACGAGCCAAACCGCGCACGCTCGCACTTACGCAGCATCTTCACGAAATTGTCCGCCAAGGACGACTCGACGCCCCGGCTTTGGAGTAGGCGCTCTGCGTCCGCCGCCGTCATTCCAGCCTCGGGAACATCGAATTCATCGGCGATGAAGGCGGCCAGCGTCCGGTAGATATCGTCGGCCGGCTGGGCCGACGCACGAACGGCCCGCAGGCGCTTAAGGCATGCCGCTTTCGCGTGATAGGCTCGCGTATACGTGGAATCCTGTTCAAAACGCCGCTTCCGGCGAACAAGCATAGCAGCGGCGAGATAGGCCACCGCCGGAAAGGCCACGGCGCCGGCGTTACGAAGCGGCGCGGGCGGAGATGGCCGAAGCCCATCCGGGCAAGGAGCCAAGGGGCGGATGTCCTCATCAATAACTCCCACGGCGTGGCTTGGTGAGTCGACGTTGTTATCGCTCACGAGCGTCCGTGGGCCTGATTCGACGGACTCGAGCACACGGAGCGTGAAAGGGCCGGCGGCCTCGGTCTTGAACTCTTCATCCTGAGGATCGAAATAGCAGAACTCGACGGGAGGGATCATCATGTTGCCTGGTTTCAGAGGAGTTATCATATAAGTGAAGCGCTTCTCGAGGAGCCCACTGCCCTTCGTCTCGGCAGTCTCTTTCTCAGCATCGGAGAGGTAGGCGTTCTCGATAGGAGGCAGATGCGGCTCGCCAATCGCGTCTGGATTGCCTTCCCCACTGACGCGCACGATAAGTGTCGTGGGCACGCCCTGAATAACCTCATCGCGGGTGAGTTCCGCATTGAGGGTGAACCGGCCCACGGCCCCGGAGAAGTTGGGAGGTCCCTCGGGCAAAGGTTTGACCTTGACATGAATCTCCGAAGTCTGCAGATTGTACGTCTTCTGTTGCACACCGTACCGCGTTCGGGCCCTGGCCAAGCCCTCCCAGTACCACGGCCCTATCACCAGGTCGCCGGTGGTGGTTGCATACAGAACCTGACGATATTCCGTCACATCGTAGCTCCAGCCGTTGCGCGTCCTTTGGATAACATCCGTTGTTAAGGGTGTTGTATAGAAGCCGCTCGTATCCGGGTAGCGGATATCGGCCCCGCGGAACGTCCCGGCCTCAACGGACTCGTTGCTCATGATCCACTGTTCAAGGGTAAGTGCCAGTTGTTCCCCCTGATACACCTCGCTCTTGTCCACCCTGCTTGTGACAATGATGATGTCTTCCCATGCGAGTCCCCGTTGAGGCTGCGTTTCAGCCACCACGTTCAAGGTAACGGGCTTGGAGTAAAGGAGCTTGCCGTTGACGGGAACGCCAACAGGCGGGAGTTTCACCTCGCCCACCTTTGTAGCAACTGCCGCGTAGCTGAGGGACTTCGTAACCGTCTTGCCTTTCCCGGTGGACCACTGCACGCTCTGCGATTGGCCGATGGGCTTCGGACGTACCGTTAGGCCCTCAATGGGATCGTCGAAAATCGGCTCCCCAACGGACTCGCCGCTTGCTTCGACGTCAATCCTGAACTCCGTATTCGCCGCCACGGTGGTGCGATCGACATGGACGCGGACATGATCCTCGGCTATGGCGGCTGAGGCGGCCACAAGAGCAACCGCTATGGCGATCAGCACGCGCATCACCACCATTCCTTTCTGGCCCTCACGTCCGGCCCATGGCGGCGGGCATCGTACTGCTCTCGTTTATCCAGATCTTCCAGCGACTGGAGCAAGGCCTCGATAGCTTGGCGGTCTTTCGGCTCCTCTCCCTGTCGCTCATCGTTCATTTCGTCGCCTTGTTGAGCTTGGGCTTCGTCCTTCTCCTGGCCAGCGGACGGCTCCTGATCATCGGCCTGTTCCTGCTCGGACGCCTGTTGCTGCTGCTCGTCCGCCTCATCCTCGCCCGGTTCCGACTCGGGCGTGTCCTTATCTTGCTCCTGGTTCTTCGCGTGTTCGCCCTGCTGATTCTGCTCGCTCTCCGAGTCTTGTTGCTGCTCTTTCGACTGCTCCTGCTTGTTATCCTGGTTCTCCTGCTCTTGCGGTGGAGGCGGCGGCGTCTGCATCATCCGCTTTAGGAAGTAACGCATGTGATCGAGGTTATTCTTCGCCTCCTTGTGATCCGGGCGCTTTCGCAGCAACTCCTCGTAGCCGTCAATGGCCTCCTGAAACGCGGTGATACTCTCCTCGCGATCGCCATCCGACATGGACTGCTTGGCAATCTGGGCGCGGCAGTTGGCCAGGTTGTATTCGGCGCTGACGCGCAGGCGTTCATCAGGAGACACGGTTACCTTCTCGAAAGAGTCGGCTGCGTTCTTGAATGCATCGACGGCGTTCTCAGCGGCGCCCGCCTCAAGGTCCTGCTCCCCCTGGATGTACTGGGCGCGGCCCATATTGTAATACAGGAACTCCGACTCGGGCTCGTCCGTCTGAAGGTCACGATACGTCGCCATGGCGCCATCGACATCGCCGTCTCGCAGCGCGGCGTGCCCTTTCTCCAGACGCTCGTTGAAGGACTCCGCCCCCCACGCAACACAAGCAAGGGCGAGCATGGCGGTTGTCACGAGTGCTCTACGCATGGCCCCGTACACCCTCCCTCGGCGACCTGAACCGACGGCCCCAGTAGCGGAACTTCGGCAGGACGGCCACCCACAGGCCCTCTGCGGCAAAGCAGAGAATGGCTAAAGCCAAAGGCCATTGGTAGCGGTTCACCAGGTGGAATCGTATATCGCTGTCGGCGCTCCGCGCCGCAAGTCTCTCAATATGTCCGTGGATCTCTTCGATGTCACGGTTGTCCGGCGTTGTACGAATGTAGCCGCCCTGGCCGAACTGGGCCACCTTGATCAACGTGTCCTCATCAAGCTTCGAGAGATGGGTCGCCTCTCCCCCGCCGCGTGTGGTGCGTCTCACGAGATCGGGGATCCGTATCTCAGCGCCGTTCGGGTCGCCGACGCCGATGACATATACACGCGCGTAGCGCGCGGCCTCTTCGGCCGCCTCGACCGCGTCGCCGGCAACTTGCTCGCCGTCGGAAATGAGCAGAATCGCCCGGGCGTCCTTATTGTAATCCCCCGTCTGCTCGGCATCCTCTTTGAAGACTTCCGTAGCCTCATGAAGGGCGGCGGCAATGTCCGTGCCCTCGTAGCTGATGGTGTCGGTATCCACTGCGTTGAGTACGGCTCTGAAATAGCCTTGGTCATGCGTCAAAGGGCACTGAAGTTCCGCGCCGCCGGAGAAGGCTACGAGGCCGTAGCGATCGCCCGGCGCCCGGTCGATCAAGGCAAGTATCTTCTGCTTCGATCTTTCCAGCCGGTTCGGCAGCGGATTCTTGGCCAACATGCTCTCGGAGGTATCAAGGCAGATCATGATATCGCGGCTTAGCCTGTCCACTTCCTGCCACGCCCGGCCCCATCGGGGCTGTGCAAACGTGAGCGCCAAGAAGAAGCTGCCAACCACGGTGAACCAAAACAGGGGACGCCGTGACACGACGCTACGCCCCGCCGTCAGCCTGTCACGCAGATTCGCTTCCACAAACCGCTCCACACGCTCGCGCCGACGCCGCTCCGTGGCAAGCAGCGCGAGAACGAGCAGCGCCAGGACAAGGGTCGTCAGGCCAAGCCAAACGTGCACGTAGCGGATCGGAAATGCGAAGCCGAATTCCATGCCTTGCTCCCTAAGGAATCGGTTCAAACCATAGCCGGCGGCTAAACACGGACGCCAGTAAGAAGAGGGCGCCCATAATCGCGTAAGGCACAAATCCCTCTTCATGTTCGTAGTAGTCGCCGATCTCGATTTCAGTCGCCTCGAGTTGACTTATCTCGGCGTAGGCGCCGGCCAGCGACGCGGTGTCTGTCGCACGGTAGTACTTGCCGTCCGCGATAGCGGCGATCTCCTTGAGGGCCTCTTCATCCACGGGCGCGGCCGACCTCGTCATCCAGCCGAAAAGTCCACCGGGCGTGCCCATGGAGCCGTCGCGCGAGCCCACGCCGATGGTGTAAATGCGTATCCCGTATTCCTTGGCCAACTGCGCGGCCGTTGTCGGGCCGAGTTCGCCCGAGTTATTCTGGCCATCGGTAAGCAGAATGATGACCTTGCTCTCGGCCTCGGACTTCCGCAGCCTGCTCACCGCAAGGCCGACGGCCGACCCGATGGCCGTGCGTTGCGATTTGGCGCTGTTCTCGGCGATGCGAGCCAGGTCCAGCTCTCGCTCCAGAACGCCGTAGTCGAGCGTCAGCGGACACTGCGTCCACGCGTAGCTACCGTAGAGAACCAGGCCGACGCGGTCGAGCCCATAGCGATCCTCGGGCTTGTCCTTGCGGCTTGCAATGAAGTCCCGCACCACCATCTTCGTAACATCCAGTCGATCTACACGCTGCCCGCCGGCCAGAAAATCCTCCGCCCTCATACTCTCGCTCACGTCTACGCATAGCATGATATCCACAACGTTGGCTCTATCCTTGCGCGCCTGAAGGCCCTTGATGGGCCGTGCAGCGGCCACGAGTAGCAATGACAGGCCTAAGGCGCGCAGCACAGCCGGCGCCCGCCGTATTAGGGCACGGCGTCGGCCGGGAGCGCCAGCGAGGGCCTCGCCCGTCGAGACGATGAGCGTGCCTGGCGCTCGGGCCGTGACCTCCGCGGCGAGCAGCAAAAACACACCCACCAAGCCGCTCAGTATCCAGGGCTGCATGAGCGTCGTGAACTCAAATGGCGCAAAGAGACTCATGCGGCGGCCTCCGGCGCAACCTCTTCGCGAGGCACCGTCTCGTCCACGAACCGGATCACCGCGGAAAGGCCCTTCTCCATATCTTCAACGGAAGGGCGGTACCGGGCAAATTTCACAAGGTCGCAATGGCGAAGCAGGTTGGCCAAGACGCGTTGATGCGCCTCACTCAGCACCTCGCTGTCCCGCGCCTCAGCAAGGAACTCCGGCGTGGTGCGTTCGGGGGCGTGCAATTCAAAACGATCTTCGATGTAGTAGCGAAGAATCGACGACAAATCGACATAAAACGTCTCAAATCGCCCGGATTCCGGCAGATGACGCTCGTCAAGCTGCCGCAGCCGATCATAGGCGACCTCCCAAGGCGGCGCCGGGGGCGCCTCAATGCTCTTCTTGCCCCGTTGCCGGAGAAGGTACCACCCGCCCGCTGCGCTAAGAGCGGCCGCCATCCCGCCGGCCAGCCAAAGTCGCCAGTCTTTCCAAGTCGGTATGCCTGGGGAAATCGCTCCGGCGATGGGCTCAAACCGCATGGCCTCTTCAGTCTCCTCGGGCGTCAGGTCGCGCACGCGCAAGGCCGGGCAGGGGATGACAAGGCGTTGCCCGTCGCCCCAGGTTACTTCGACAGGCCCGAGTGGGTATTGGCCAACGAAAACAGGATCCAGCACATAGGTTTCCGTGATGCGTTTCCTGCCGCCCCTGAGCGTCGTGACGTCACGAGAAGGCGTGCCGTAGATCCCGAGCCCGCCAAACCTGTCGGCCATGTCGGCAATTTGGGGCTCTACATCCGAAGGGGCCTCCACCACAAGGGTGAAGGTCGCCTGCCTGTGAAATGGGATCACCGGCGGGGCCAGACGCACGGAGGCCGTCACGTCGCCGTCGCTCGCGGCGGCGAGGAAAGCAAGCGCTATGGCGGACAACGTGTTCATGAAGCGGATGCCGTCCCCTTCAGGCGCTCTGGATGCAACCGCACATCACGCGCTTCGAGGGTCTCTTCAATGAGCGCACGGAGTTGCTCCTGCTCTTTGGTGAACTGGAGCATGCGGCGCGCCTGTTCCTTGACCTCCTCGAAGGGGCGCACTTCCTCCGGCGCACGGGAAACCACCTCGAAAACGTACCACTTCCCCTCAATCGCGACAGGGCCGGCCAACTCACCGGGATCCGTGGCGAAGATGAGGTCCACCGTCTCCGGACTCTCGGGAAGTCCCGGGATCGCCCGGCCGCGCTGAACCGTAACCTCCTCTTCGGGAAAGTCCGTCAGAACTTTGGCCTTCTCGGCCGTCGCGGCCTCGGCAATACGAACTTGGGCGGCCTCCGGAATGGTGAAGTGCTCGATCTCGGCTTTGTAGTAGCGCTCGACCTCCTCCGGTGTGACGTGAACGCGATCGCGCAGTTCATCGTCGATGAGGCGGCGCACCATCATCGCGTCGAGTTGCTTCGCCAATGCCTCCTGGATCTCCTCGCTCTTGTCGAGTTCGAGACGGCGGGCCTTGTCCACAAGGAGGCGCTCGGCTACGAGATTCTTGAGAAACTCGAGCTCATTCTCCGGTACGTCCAAGGATTTGCGCACGGAGCCGGGCAGTTCCTCAATTTCCTGCTCCAAGTCGCGATCGGTGATCACCTCGTCGCCAAACTCCGCCAAGATCACTTCGTCGTCCGACAAATCCGACGCCTTGCGCGCGAGGTCAGAGCGGCGGCGGAGTTCACGTCTGAGCTCGACATTCCGGCCCAGTTTATCCAGACAAAGGGCCACCTTCTTGTTGATCTCGTCTTTCAGTTCCGACTCCGGGTCGAGCAACTCCGCCTGGTAGAGAAGGGCCAGGGCCTTGCTATAGTCCTCAGCATCAACGGCGAGCTTCGCCGCGCTGTAGCACACCTTGGCGCGCTCCGGGTCCTCCAAGGCGGCCTTGTCTAGGTACTCCTCGTACGCGTCAATGGCCGCCAAAGGAAGATGCTTCTCCGCGAGATACGCCGCATACTCACGGAGTGCGTCGGGCGAGAGACCGCCCGCGCTGGTCGCGTTGAACCGGGCCGGCGCTTCGACCTTGCCTCCGAATCCGAGCATCGTGAAGAGCACCGCGAAGCCAACGAGCAGGACGATGGTTTGGATAATCAGCAGCCACTTGTGCTGGCTCGACCCGCCGCGATACTGGGCGCGAAACTCCTTCAGCCGTTCCGTTCCCTCAGGCATATCTTCTCTCCCTCATGCGGAAAAACCGGTAGAGTTCTTCGATGTAGGGCCTATCCGTCCGCACGTGAATGGCGTCGACACGCGTACGCTGGAAGGTGGTATCACGCTTCCCGGCACGCGCCCGCGCGGCCTTGGCGTATTCTTCACGGACAGCCTTCTCGCTCGTATCGACGAGCACTTCGCGTCCCGTCTCGGCGTCGCGGACGGCCACGTATCCTACGTCAGGCAGCGATTCTTCCCGCGGGTCAGTCACGGATACAGCAATCATGTCGTGGCGCCGGTTGGCCACCCGCAGCGCCGTTTCGTAGCCATCGGCCATGAAGTCCGACACGAGGAACGCCACGGCACGGCGCCTCGTGACGCCATTGAGAAACTGGAGGGCGCCGGGGATATTGGTGGCCGTGCCTTTCGGGTCGAAATAGAGCACTTCCCGGATCACGCGCAGTACGTGCGTACGACCTTTGCTTGGCGGCACGTACAACTCGACGTCGTCCGTGAAAATGATCAGTCCAACCTTGTCATTATTCTTGATGGCGGAAATGGCCAAGACGGCGCAAAGCTCGGCCGCCAGTTCGTTCTTGAACCGCGACACGCTGCCGAAGCGCCCCGAGCCGCTGGCGTCCACCAAAATCATCACGGTGAGTTCGCGCTCCTCGGCAAGGAGCTTGACGTGGGGCACGCCCGTGCGGGCCGTCACGTTCCAGTCGATCATGCGGACCTCGTCGCCGGGAACGTACTCGCGCACTTCCTTGAACTCCATTCCCTGGCCTTTGAAGACGCTCTCGTATTGGCCGGTGAGAATGTCGTTGACGACGTGGCTCGTCCGGATCTGAATCCGGCGAATTTGCTGCATGACTTCTTGCGGTATCATGCTTGGGCTCCAGCGCTGTTCCTTTGTTCTACCACCGCGACTCTTCCCAGGTTAGGGCACGGGCACCGTGTCGAGGATCTTGCGGATAACATCTTCGCTGGTCATGTTCTCCGCCTCGGCCTCGTAGGTAACAATCAGCCGGTGCCGGAGAATGTCCATCGCCACCTGTTTCACATCATTCGGGAAGACGTTCCCTTCGCCCTGTAAGAAGGCCAGCGCCCGGGCCGCTTGCTGGAGATAGATGGTCGCGCGAGGCGAGGCGCCGTATTCGATGAGGTGCTTGATATCCAGGCCGAACGCCTCGGGATGCCGGGTGGCTTGGACAATATCCACGATATAGTCCTTAGCTTTGGCGTCTACATAGATCTGGCCGACGATCTCGCGCGCCTCGAGGATTTCCTGTTTTGTTACGACGGGCTCCAAATGCGGCTCGTGCAGGAGACTGACTCGATCCATGATCTCGCGCTCTTCTACACGGCTCGGGTAAGTGACTTTCAACTTGAGCATGAACCGGTCGACCTGCGCCTCGGGCAGGGGATACGTCCCTTCTTGCTCGATAGGATTCTGAGTAGCAAGCACCATGAAGGGCTCATCGAGGGGAAACGTCGACTCGCCGATGGTGACCTGCCGCTCTTGCATGGCTTCGAGCAGGGCGCTCTGAACCTTCGCGGGGGCGCGGTTTACCTCGTCGGCGAGAATGATGTTCCCGAAAATGGGGCCTTTCTTGGTGGTGAAATCGCCATCCTTAGGATTGTAAACCAAGGTCCCGATGAGGTCCGCGGGAAGCAGGTCCGGCGTGAACTGGATGCGGGTGAACCGGCAGTCCATGCTCTGCGCCAAGGCCTTCACCGCGGTTGTCTTGGCAAGCCCCGGCACACCTTCAATAAGGACGTGGCCATTGGCAAGCATGCCAACCAACAGTCGATCGATCATGTACTGCTGGCCCACAATGATCTTGCCCATCTCGCTGCGCAGCCGCCCCACAAACTGCGACTGAGCTTCCACCTTCCTTCGGATTGCTTCTACGGACACGCTTGCCATGGGTCGAACTCCTTTAGAGTGATTCCGTCTCTTGCCGTCGTGTAAGGAGGCGCTGGACCTCGCGAAGGGCGCCGTCCATCTCATCGTCACTTGGACGAACGCCGCCGTAACCTATATCGCGCGCACGGGTTATGAGCTTCTCCGCCACGCGCTTCTCATCCTCCGCGAGGTCAAGCGAGGATGCCGCCTCGCTTAGCTCGCGGAAGAAATCGTAGAACTCCCCGTCCAGGCGGCGCTGGTTCGCACGGTGCAAGGCGTCCTGAACCGAGCCGAGATCAGCGGCCGCTACCACTACCTCAGCCGTCCCGCCCGACTTGCGCCGCCGGCGCGCGAACATCCACACGCCCGCACAGCCGCCAGCAACAAGCGCGAAGGCGCCGAAACCTGCCAGTAGACTCAGGTCATGGCGGACCTGCACATCCAGCGGGGCGACTCGCAGCGTGGGCAGGTCTTCAGGCACATCGGAAGTCTGTTCTTCCTGTTCCTCATCCACCATCGACGCCGGTTCGGCGTATTGCACCCTCACCTCGGGAAACTTGTAGTCGCCTATTTTATAAGGGGTTACATCAAGCACATGGGCCACGACGTTCAGGCCGTTGCGGACTTCCGACCGGCTCTCAACGAGGTCGATAGCGCCCCACTCGATCGCATCAAATTCGGGAGGGAACACCGAATAGGCCCCGGGCGCGCCGCTCCAAGTCGCCTCGTAGACGATCCGGTACGGTTGGTCCGGGTGGGCGGGCTGCTTGGCGGGCGTCACAGCCAACTTCGGCTCCGCCCAGGCGGCGCAGCCCGCAAGGGCCGCTACCACAGCCAACGCGTATGTTACGAGGGAACGGCTCTGCATATGGGAACAACTCCACATGGCAAAGCAAGGAGCAGTTTCCGTGCCGAAGATGACGCGCTCTGTAAATCAAGAGATAACTATGGCTTACAAGCAGCGCAATGAAGAGAGAAAAGCCTTATATGGGGTTTCGCCGCTCGCAGGGCGCATCTGAGGTGTCTTGTCAATGAGGGCACGCACCGCCTTCCCTGACCGATGAAGCGCTTACGGCGTCAGGGGCTTATGCCAGATGTTCATGCTCTCGATTCGCCCGGCGATGTTGGTGTTGTTTACCAGGCGGCCCCCGAATTCATAGTCCAGCTTGGCGAAGGTGATGTTCATCCCAGGTGAAACGGCCCGGGCAATAGTGAAGGAGGTCTTTATCCCCCGCTCCTTCATGGCCGTTTCCATTTCGGCCAGCAGGTGCGCAGCGAAGCCGTGTCCCCGCCAATCGGGCAAGGTGGCGAAGTCCGTCATTTCCACATTGGCATGGGCCTCGTCCATCTCCGCGGAGGACAAAGCCACCCACTGCCCAGCCACCTTCACACCGAAATAGACGACATGCGAGCGCATCGTCTCTTCGAGATACGCCGGGTCGTCAATGGGGAATGGATAGGAGGCGAATACGGTCTGATAGATCTCGCTCATGGCGGCGGTATCCTCAGGGCCACACAGGCAGAGGGCGGCATTTGCAAGCAGCTCTCCCGTCACGCCTTCGCCGCTCTTGGAACGCGCCAGGTTCACGATTTCCCCGAGCTTGTCCGATTCGACCTCGCTTCCACGTTCTTCGCCCAGGTAGTCCGCGAGGAAAAGGCCATCCTCCCGGCCGTTGTAGAACAAGGGGACCTTCGCCTCTTGCCGGTAGCCTGCTTCCAGGAAGGGTGCCGCCACGTGGGCCGGCACCTTGGCGAAGATCTTCGTGTAGTCCTCGCGGGCGGCGAGTTCGGCAAGGGCCGGGATCAGTTCTTCCGGGTGCGCCTGACCGACCTTCATGAGGTAAATGCGATCACTCAAGCGGCCGTGCTGGATGACGGCGCCGTGGAAATCTTCCATCGTGTCAAGTTGTCTGTGCGGGCTACTCATGCGTGTCATTCCTCCTCCACGGCGTCCGCAGAAATGGCCTGCCGCTCTTGCTCGGATTGTGGAAGAAGATAAGACACCGATACGTAGAGCAGTCCCGAGAGAGCAATGCCGTAAAGACTGGCATCAAGTTTCCAGGCGGCCATTGCCGGCGGAAGGTGGAGGACCTTCGTAAGCAGGAGGAGGGTCAGCACGCCGCCCCCAAGCATGCCCGCGAGCGCCCCGGCCGAAGTGCCTCGACGCCAGAAGTACGCCCCGAGCGTCGGGATGAAGAGTCCCGACACCATGAAGGCGTACGCATAGAGGATGGCGTCCAGCACCGTGTTGAACTGTGCGGCCAGCAGGACGGCCAGGCAGCCGACAACCAGCGTGACGATCATGGACAACCGGATCGATTGTTTCGCCGTCAAGGTGCGGCGAAAGCAGTATCGCTCGATCAGGTCGTTGAGGAAGTTCCCGGACGAGGCCATCATGCAACTGTCGGCTGTAGACATAATGGCCGAGAAATAGGAAGCAATCACGATGCCCGTCACGCCCATGGGAAGAATGTCGCGGATGAGCATGGGCAAGGCCATTTCTGACTCCGCCTCGGGAAAAACCACCCGCGCGCACATGCCTAGGAAGACGCCCGTGAAGGCCATCACCGGATACTCGAACACGCCCGCGAGGTACCACGCCCGCTTGGCCTCCTTCTCGTTCTTGCATGCGTACATCCTTTGATACAGGGTCATGCCGATCAGCCAGATGGGAATGATGGTCACCATCCAGTTAACGAAGGTCACCAAGCTGATGTTCGTGAGGCTGAAATGCTCTGCCGGAAGTGAATCACGCAATCCCGCCCATCCGCCAATCTTGACGAAAGTCACCGGTATCGTGACGAGAATAAGTCCGGCCAGAAGGATGATCCATTGGACGGTGTCGGTGTAGATCACTGCCTTGAGTCCACCTATGACGGTGTAAAGAACCGTGATCGCCGCGATCACGAGTAGCGCGAAAAGAAGCGGGTCCATGCCAAAGGGGTTTTCGGGCAGGATAGTGCCGGATGCGAGTTTCGCCCCGGCGAGCATCTGGGCGCCGGTGAAGCCGAGATAGCCGATGCCGGAGATTAAGGCCGCCACCACGGCCACCTTGCCATCGTAGCGATGGCGGAGAAAATCGGGGTAGGTCATCATCCCGAGCTTGGCATCGATTCGTTTGATGCGGGGGATGATGAAGACAGCGGAGAGCCAGGCGCCTACCAGCCCGGTAAAGAGCAGCCAACTTCCCGCCAGGCCCATGGCGAAGCCTACGCCGCCAAGTCCTATCGAGAAGCCGCCTCCCACGTCGGTGGCGACAATCGACAGGCCCACATGGTGGGCCTTCACGGAGCGACTGCCCACATAGTAGTCTTCAGTGTCTTTGTTCTTCCGGAAATGGTAAATGCCGATGGCAAGTACGGTGGCCATGTAGAGTCCGAATATCGCGTAGTCGAGGAGGCTCATGCATCCGTCCTTTCGGGGGCTAATCGCGGCGGGCGTGGCGCTCGTTGTTGGCCGGAACGAGCGATATGGTCTTGGTATGGTCGGCCAGAAGCATCTCAATACCGAGGGCCTTGTGTTCCTCGGCGTCGCCCAACTTGAGCTGCAAATCGCAGGCCTCGCAGTTGCGATCGCAGAAGATGGGCTCGTACGAGTCCGGTTCCTTGTAAGTCGTGATCACGCCCTCGTAATTGCGCAGAACCACCTTATTGGTGGACCAAGAGACGAGGTAGTTGGGCATGATCGGAATCTTCCCGCCCCCGCCTGGGGCGTCGATAACGTACGTCGGAACACAGAAGCCGCTCGTATGGCCTATCAGGCTTTCGAGAATCTCAATGCCTTTGCCCACAGGCGTGCGGAAATGCGAAAGGCCCTCGGAGAGGTCGCACTGATACAGATAATAGGGGCGAACGCGGTTGGCCACCAGTTTGTGTACCAGCGCGCGGGCAATCCGCGGGCAGTCATTGACTCCCGCCAGCAAGACGGATTGGTTGCCGAGGGGAATCCCCGCGTCGGCAAGTTTCGCCAGGGCCCGCCGGGAGGATTGGGTCAGCTCACGCGGATGGTTGAACTGGGTATTGATCCAGATTGGATGGTGCTTCCTGAGCATCGTAACGAGTTCATCCGTGATCCGATAAGGAAGCACCACCGGCATCCGCGTACCGATGCGTATGACTTCGACGTGCTCGATGGAGCGCAGTTCCGTCAGAATCCAGTCCAAGTATCCGTCAGAGAGCAGAAGCGGGTCCCCTCCGCTCAGGAGAACGTCGCGCACGCGCGGCGTCCTGCGGATATAGTCGATTCCCTTGGCGATCTCCGCGCGGTCGGGGATGCTGTCTTGATCGCCGACTCGGCGTTTCCGCGTACAATGCCGGCAATACATGGCGCAGGTATTGCTCACCAGAAGGAGTACGCGGTCAGGATAGCGGTGCGTCACTCCCGGAACCGGGCTGTCTCTGTCCTCATGAAGCGGATCGGCCATGTCACACCGCATCACCCGCAGTTCGAGAGCCGATGGAAAGGATTGCCGGAAGACGGGGTCGTTCTCGACATCGTCTGTATCGATCAGAGACAGGTAGTATGGCGTCACCGACATAGGGAACTTCCGCACCGTGCGGCTGAAATCCTCCCGCTGCTGCTCGCCAAGGCGAATGCCAAGTACCTTCTCGAACGCGTCGAGGTTCCGCACACAATGGCTCATCTGCCACCGCCAGTCGCGCCATCGCGAAACGGCGGCATCCTCATCTATGGCATGAATGATCTGTCGTTCAGTGTTTGATAGGGTCATGGTGTCCTCTCTCCGTGTGGATCGCCTAAGTCGCCGGTGGGCAATAGATTAGGCGATGCGTCGATGTGCCCGGCAGCCATGAGTTCGACCACCCTTTCCAGCGAGAGTGCGATAGCTGCCTGCTCGAGTTCCGGCAACCTGCGGAAGGCCTCCGAAAAGCGATCCTGAAGCAAAGAAGGGGCCTTCCGCGTCAGTTCCCGCCCGGGCTCCGTTAGCTGCACATACACTCTGCGCCTGTCTGCGTCGCTCCTGTTACGCTTGGCCCATCCCTTCGCCTCGAGCCGGTCGACGATACCGTTGACCGTGCTCGTGCCGAGATTTACCTGTTTCGCCAGGTCGGAGAGCGTCATGGTGCCCTCACGGGCCAACGAATACAGACAGAGCATCTGCGGAGCCGTTACCTTATGTTCCGTGTTTAGCCGGCGTGAATGGATGTCAACCGCCTGAATAATGCGCCGCAAGGCTCTGAGAATGCGCAAGCCGTAAGTCTCGAAGAAAATGTCGCGCTCTTCGTCGCAAGGAGCAGCGTTCAGGTTTTCGGTGGTGCACACGGCAGACAACTCCTTTGTGTACAAATTAATTGTGTAAGAATCATTCTAACACAAATTATATAGGCACCGCCATGACGTCCCCCTGCTCACGTTCACTGGGCGAGAATAAAGGACGCATCCCATTTATTTGCAGCGCCTTATGGCGCACCCCCGCAAAGAAGAAGGGCGGATGCAGTCGAGAGACTACAACCGCCCATATCCTTCTATGTGCCACCTGTCAGCGCCCTGCCGACAGCGACGCGTAGCAATCAGACGTTATCGAGCTGTCGGGTTAGAAGCGTGATATGGCCCATTTCCTCTCGGATAATCTGGTCGACTTTTTCGTTTCCAAGGTCGGCCGGCACCATGTTCCGGATGCCCACGTAGAAAGTCACCGAATCCTTTTCGAGTTCGATGGCCTTCTTGAGCACGGCAACGATGTCACGCTGCGTTTCCAGGAAATCACAAGGGTCGCTCGACGTCGAGAACACCTGGCCGCCGGCAAAAGCCTGCAAGTACCGGACGGCGTCGTCTTCCGGGTCGTAGGTCGCCCCGCTGGTACCGAGTTCCGCCTGAAGCTCCGCAAAAGTCTGCTCGTGGTTCACTTCCATCTCAGCAAGTCCGAGGAGCAGCTTCTTGTGTTGCTCGTCCTCCGACCCTGCCGCGGCCTTTCGGTAGAACGCCGCGCCGTTTCGCTCGATCTGTTTCGCAACCTCAAAGATTTCATCCGCGTTGAATACAACACCCATTGAGCTTCTCCTCAGGCAACGGCGATTACGGACTGCCCGCGCCTATCGGCGCGGTAGGTCTTCATCGACTCCGTCCGCTCTGACTGTATGGCCCCTATTCGCCGCCTGCGCCACGCTGGGCAAGCGCCCGGTCGAGCATGAACAAGGCGCCGGGGGCATCCGCCATAAGCTCAAGCTTCTTGACGATGCCGTCCACCGTGGCTTCCTCTTCCACCTGCTCCGAGACAAACCATTGCAGGAACGCGTGGGATGCGTGGTCCTTCTCCTGGTCGGCCAGGTCAACGAGCTTGTTGATGAGGGCCGTCACCTTGCACTCATGGGCGTAGGCATCCTTGAAGGCCGCGAGCGGCGAGGCCCACTTCGTCTTCGGCCCTTCGATGGCGCCCAGCGTCACTTCTCCCCCACGCTCAAAAATGAAGTTGAAGAACTTCATGGCGTGGCCGGCTTCTTCCTGAGCCTGTACTTTGAACCAACCGGCGGCGCCGCTTAGATTAATGCCTTCAAAATAGGCCGCCATGGAAAGGTACAGGTAGGACGAATAGAGTTCCGCATTGATCTGATCGTTGAAAGCCTTCTGGATCTTCTTCTTCAACATAGTCATTCTCCTTTCCAATAACCATGCACGCTGCAATACTCGCGGGCGTGGACCTTCTCGGCGTCGCTCTTGAACACTGCCTCGGGCGTTTCCTCAGGCTTCAGGAAGCGGCAGGACATGGTGTCTTCCGTCAGCAACTCGATCCACTCAATGTAGTGGTTCGCCTCCATGGGGTGAGCCACGCTCCCTACCTTGACCTTGTATCCGCCCTCGACCTTCTCGACAACCGGGACGTGTTTCTCCTGGGCGGCGTCGGTGGTGTTCTCGGCCAAAGCCTTCATCGGCTGTTTGCAGCACGTCAGGGTGCCGCCGCCGCCGTGGAACACCATCACTATGTGCCCGCAAACCTCGCACTTGTATAACTGGAGTCGCTGCGCCATTGTTCTCTCCTCTGCATTGGTCGGCAAGACCGACAGATCCACCATCTCAGGAAACGAACAGCCTTTTCAGGCGTCACAAACAGAAGCTCTTAAGATCCGCGCCGCATACATCATTGCGGGATCGAAGACCACATACAGCAATCTGCATCCGCCAGAGCCGCCTCGGGACTCTGGCTAGACAAGCCCATTGCCCCCCTCACACTGTTGTCTTTCGTTCTTTCCCAGGTTATGCCCCGCCATGCTCGCGGCTCCGCGAATCCCCTTAGTCAACGCTCCCTGTAATGCAATTGTTCCCGAAAGGCCCAACCATTATGCATCATTCCGTTCCTAGAACCTTCTCGGCCAAAACGACCGCACCTCAGTTGGCCAACTCGATTCCGCACCTGTCCGCCATGGCCTGAATCCCCTCGGGCCCCATGGCGCCGAAAGCATACGGCACCGGCTGGATTCCCGAATCATCCATCTCGTGGAGCACCGGCGTAACGACGTTCCACGCCGCCTCAAGCTCATCAGAACGGATAAACAAGCTCTTGTCTCCCTCGAGGACATCGAGGAGCAGACACTCGTATGCTTCGGGGATGTCATCACCAAAGGCGGATGCATAAGGAAGCTCCAGCTCGGCCTGGCTCAGACGCATGCCGAGATCGGGGACTTTGTTCACGACGCGAAGCGCAATGGCCTCGTCCGGCTGAATCCGGATCACGAGCTGGTTCTTTGGGGGACAAGACTCCTCACCGCAGAAGATGCCGCCCTCGGCAGGCCGGAAATGAATACGCACTTCCGTAAGCTTTTCGTCCAACCCTTTGCCTGCTTGCACCAGAAACGGCACGCCTTGCCACCGTTCGTTCTCGATACGCAGCACCGCGGCCGCATACGTCGCCGCGCGCGAATCGTTCGGAACGGACTCCTCGTCGGTGTAAGACGGATGGGTGACGCCTCCCGCCGTGGCCCGCTGATATTGTCCTACCAGAAGGTCTGCAAGGCCTACCGGCGGAATCGCGCGTAGCACCTTCACCTTCTCATCTCGCACGTGTCTAGCATCCACGCGCCGGGGTGGTTCCATGGCCACCAGGGCCAGTATCTGCAGGAGGTGGTTCTGAACAACATCGCGAATGATGCCGTATTCGTCGAAATAGCCCCCTCGCCCCTCGACGCCGATACCTTCCTTCCAGACGATCTCGACCGCGCTGATGTACCGGCGATTCCAGGTCGGTTCGAATAGGGTATTGGCGAATCGCAGCACGAGAAGGTTCTGCACAAGGGCCTTGCCCAGATAGTGATCGATACGGAAGATCTGCTCCTCCGAGAAGATCTGCCCCATGCTACGCGCCAGTGCGTCCGAAGTGCTCCTATCTCTGCCGAAGGGCTTTTCGATCACTGCACGCGACCAAGCCGGCCCCGGCCCGCAGGCCACCAATCCCGCGTCCCCAATGGCTTTCGACACGTCAAAGAAAAGGCGCGGCGGAATGGCCATGTAGAAGAGCCGGTTGGCCTCGCGGGCCCGCTCCAGCCCACGCATCACAGCGTAGAGGTCCACAAACGATTCGCGCGAACCGTACTGGCCCGAGACGTAGTAACACCGCCGCAGAAACTCCTCCATCCGCTGCTTGCACGCCTCGCCAGGTGCATAGCGGCAAGTCAGATGCTCGGTTATTCTCGTACGAAAGGCTTCATCCGACAGAGGCGTTCTCGCGAAGCCGATGATCTGGAACCGCTCCGGGAGAAAACCTTGGCAGTGTAGGGCGAAGAGCGCGGGTAGGATCTTTCTGCGGGCCAAGTCCCCCGAAGCACCCACCAGGACGACGCTCAACTGCGTCTTGCCCGGCTCATGCGTGGTCTTGGTGGACATGGCATTTTCCCTTTGCTGTTGGCCAACACCACGACTACGCTATACATTCCCCCTGATACACCCACCGAAGAAGCCGGCCCGGTGAAGTCAATCTAGGGGCGAGAACCGGTTTCTGCCCACAAGACACTTCGGACAGAGCCAGTCGGGGGGAAGGTCTTCGAAAACGGTTCCAGGCGGGATGCCGCCATCGGGATCGCCCTTCTCGGGATTGTACACCCAGCCGCAGATATCACAAACGTATTTCGTCATGACACGGCCCTCAACGAGATCCTCCAAAGAGACGCCCGTTCGCTTGGATCATAGCAGGCCCGCGCGGAACGTTCCACAGGGGCGAATAGACGCGGTGTACAGCACGCTCATGGCCCCAGAGCACGGGTTCGTCAAGCAAGCGAACGTCGAAGTGTCGGGATCAGCCTGGAGCTAACACTCACGCTTCGGATACCCATATGGATAAGCTTGGTGAGATACTCGGGCTTGCCTGCAAGCTCTCCACATACCGACAGTGGGCGGCCTGCCTCTTGCGCGGCCTTTGCGACATCGGCCAGCAAGGCCCAGAACACCGGCCTATCCGCATGGTAATCGGCGGCAACAAGCTCATTATTGCGGTCGACAGCGAAGAGGTACTGAATCAGGTCATTGGTGCCGATAGTCCCGAAATCAGCGGCTTCGAGCAGCGGCCTTGCCTGGAGACACGCTCCCGGCACTTCAAGCATCACACCGTGCTTCAGGTCGGAGGGCATAGGCCCCGGCAGGGCGGCCTCAAAACGCTTCTTAAGCTCGACAAACTGATCGAGTTCAACGACCATCGGATAGACTACGCACACCGGCCCCGCGGAGGCCGCCCGGGCCAGGGCGCGGGCCTGAGTTTCTAGAATCTCGGGCCGCCCCAGGAGCAGTCTGCTCCCGCGGAAGCCGAGATAGGGATTTTCCTCAGCGGGCAGGTCCAGGAAAGGGGCAGCCTTATCGCCGCCGATATCGGCCAACCGGAAATACACCGGAGCCCCTTTCATCGCATCGAGGACGGACGCATATCTCCCGTGCTGCTCATCCTCCGTCAGGATCCTGTCCGCCGCGAGAAACTCGAACTCCGTCCGGTATAGGCCGATTCCCTCGGCTTTCATCGCGACCGCCCCGGCGACGTCTTCGGCCCGGCTTATGTTGGCCAGCACCTTGAGCCCTTCGACGGGCCCCACGACCTCCCCAGGCGCCGGCCCAACACGGACATCGGGCATCTGCGACTGCATGGTTTCCTGCGAAGGCTGAACCACCACTTCGCCCGTGTTGCCGTCAAGCAAGACGCGCACGCCGCAGCGCAGCATATCGTGGATTCCGGGCACGCCACTCACCGCCGGAATGCCCAGCGCGCGCGCCAGGATGGCCGCATGGGAGGCGGCGCCGCCGCGCTCCGTCACGAATCCCAATGTATGCTCGGCGTCAATCAGCGTCGTCAGGCTGGGCGTGAGTTCCTCCGCAACGATGACGCGGTTTTTTCCGCGCTGGCAGTGTTCGGCGTCACCACACCGAAGGGCCGCAACCATGTCGCCTAGTTCACCCAGAAGCCGGTGCTTTATCTCCCGGACATCGGCGGCGCGCTCCTGAAAGAGCTCCTGCCCCGACTCGCGCATGCGGGCCTCGTAGCGTTCGAGGGTCTCGGCTACCGCCAGTTCCGCGTTTCTGCCTTTCGCCTCGATGGCTTCGAGGATCTCTTTGCGGAGTTCCGGGTCCTCCACAATCATCTGCTGCGCGGCAAAGATGCCCGCCTCAACCGCCCCCACCCGGCGGGCCACATCCTCAATGACGCCATGCAACTGCTCGGCCACGACTTGCATGGCCGCGTTCAGGCGCATCTTCTCACGCCCGCGCTCTTCATCCACGACGCTGCGCTCGGGCACCTGCGCGTGGCGACGGTCGTTGAAAAGACACACCGGGCCACACGCGACGCCCGGGCTGATAGGCAGTCCGCTGAACCGGGTCTCTCTACTCAAGTCGAGGGGCATCGTCACCGGCCTATGTAGACAAAGAGTTCATGAGAGAAGACGTTGCTCGAGCAACACGGGCGCCCTTTCGGATGTTCCTGCAGGAGCACGACATTGCCCGCCGACAGACACCGCTCTTAGCCGATGACCCCCCGCTCACGTAGATAGTCCAAGACTTTCTGCGTGGACTCTTCGATACTCTCCAGCGCGGTATCCACCACGACCTCAGGCTTCAAAGGCTCCTCATAAGGGGCGGAGATGCCGGTGAACTGTTGGATCTCGCCCGCCCGGGCGCGCTTGTAGAGTCCTTTGGTATCGCGCTCCTCGCAAACGCTCACATCGCACTTCACGAAGACCTCGATGAATTCGCCTTTGGCGATCTCCCGCGCCGCATCACGATCGGCCCGATAGGGAGAGATAAACGCCGTGAGGGGAATCACACCACCTTGAATGAACAGATTCGCCACTTCACCAATGCGGCGTATATTCTCCTGGCGGTCCTCCGGAGAGAAGCCCAGGTTCTTGTTGAGTCCATGGCGGACGTTATCGCCGTCCAGTACATACGTGCGGCAGCCCTTCTCATACAGGGCCGCTTCGACGGCATGCGCCAAGGTGGATTTCCCCGAGCCCGACAGGCCCGTAAACCAAATGACGACGGCCTTATGGCCGTTAAGGCGTTCGCGATCCTCTTTGGTGATCGTCGCCTCGTGCCAGGTGATATTGCTGCTCTTGATCTGATCCGACATGCATCACTCCTTCGGCGTTCTCCGCCCAATCCCGGTTGCAGCCTCGAAAAACCTGCGTAGCATACCACGCAGGATACGCCATTGCGAGATCCAAAGGACGTGTTGTCGCGACTCTTTGATAGTGTCACCCCCTCGACTCATTAGAAATGTCACAATTGGAGCCTTTCACTTGGAGGGCTGCCGTGGAAGGGCATTTGAAGATGAGTCGCAAGGAATTGATGCGTAAGTCGTTGTTGGAGCTTGTTGTGGGAAAGCATATGACCCTGGCGGAAGCGGCGCGGCGCATGGAAGTGAGCTACCGGCAGGCGCTGCGGATACACGCACGCTTCGTGTCAGAGGGAGATGAGGGGTTGGTGCATCGCAACCGGGGCCGGGCGTCTAATCGAGCCAAGCCTGCCGCGTTCCGGGACAAAGTCCTTCGGCGCTATCAGGAACGCTATAGAGAACACGATTTGGGGCCGACCCTGGCCGCGGAGAAGCTGGCGGAGGAAGGCCTGTGCATCGACCACGAGACGTTACGGCGCTGGCTGCTTGAGCAGGGGCTCTGGGCGAAGGGAGACACCGGGCGCCGGCATCGCTCCCGCAGGGAGCGGCGAGCCCATTTCGGAGAGCTGGTGCAGATGGATGGGAGTCACCACCACTGGTTCGGGCCGGACCAAGGCCAAACTTGTCTGATGAACATGATAGATGACGCCACAGGAGAAACCTTGGCGCTCATGGCCGAGCAAGAAACGAAGCAGGCCGCCATGCAGCTTCTGTGGCGGTGGATCGAGAAATACGGTATTCCTCGGGCGCTGTATACGGACCGAAAGAACGTCTACATCACCGGCCGGGAGCCCACGCTCGAAGAGCAACTGGCGGGGCGCGAGCCGCTGACTCAATTCGGAGAGGCCTGCTATAAGCTGGGAATCGTCATCATCCCCGCGACTTCGCCTCAAGCCAAAGGCCGCGTCGAGCGCTCCAACGGCACATACCAGAACCGGTTCGTCAAGGAACTCGCCTTGCGGCGCATCACCACCATCGCCACCGCCGACAAGCTGCTCTACGAAAGCTTTTGTGACGCTCTGAACGCCAAGTTCGCCATTGCGCCCCGTGAGGAACTGGACTATCACCGTCCTCCACCCAAAGGCCTTGAGCTGCATGACATTTTTTGCTTCGAGGAACTGCGCGTCGTCCAAAACGACTGGACCGTCCGTTTCGGGAATCATTACTACCAAATCCTCAAGAACAACAGTCCTCTGCCCCGGCCCAAAGACAGGATTCTGGTCCGCACCCATCTGCACGGCGGCATCAGGCTGCTCTACAAAGACCAGGACCTTGACTACCGCAGGCTCACGGTCAAGCAATACAAACGAGAAGGGCAGCAACGAGTCCAACAGGTCCAGCCCCCCGCCAAGCCCAAGAAGAAGAACGCTCCCCCCGCGCCCTACAAGCGCTGGCGGCCCAACGTCCAACGCCTACCTCTCATGAACGCAAAAGAAAGGTGAGCACGCGAGTTACCCACATATCCACATCCTCGACGAGCGCTATGCGCCCGCGCGCTTCGCGCTGGATGTGGATATGACGGTCTGGGGACAGCTGCTACGCACCTGACCACAGACCTTGGATAACTCGCTTCTGCAACCATCGAGCATAGGACATTTCTAATGAGTCCCAACATGTGACATTTCTAAAGAGTCTTGACAGATCCAAAGGACGTGTGTGCTCGCCGGATACCCGCCCCCAGGCAGTCCGATTCTGCAGGTGAATGATGTCCCCCCAGCTACGCAGAATGCTCTGTTACCGATCCCGCAACGTCCGCCCCTTAACGCTGCCCCTTCACGGCCACCTCTCCGGAAGCAGCTTCGTACTGCTGCCCATCACGCATCACCTGCGTCCGGGCCTCGAAGAAGAGCTTCTGAACGGCCGAGAGCGCTCCGGGAGAAAGGTGATTCGCTTCCATGATGCCCTCATAGATAGCCCAGCGGTCATTGGTCTCCCCCGCAACGATCATGGCATTCCGATCGCGCTGCTGGCGGGTCGTGGCCTTCTTGTAGGCGCCGTTGGGGCGCAGGTATATGTGGCCATTGCCCTTCTCCCAGGCATATCCCGCATCCAGCAACTGATTGACGAGTTCCGCCCGCGCCGCCCGCGTCCGAACCGCTTGCTTAACGGCGGCACTGTCGAGAGAAAGTCCCTGGACAGCAGGCAAATCCGCATCGCGGCGGCCCGCAATCACATCCCGCTCGATTTGCTCGGCTGCCGCGCGCACCGCTTCGGCAGGAAGTTCCGAATAATCAGGCTTCACATGCGCCACCGTGCCCACAACTGATTGGCAGCCCGCCGCAAGCATCACCGCAACTGTCAAGAATGTCGAACGCTTCATGCAGGTTCCGCTCCATCACCACTGGCCGCGACCACTCTGTTCTTGCCGCCGGCCTTGGCCTCGTATAGGCCCTTATCCGCCACGCGGATAAGGTCTTCACATTCCTTCATCGTGTCCCCGTCCAACACGGCGACACCCATACTCACCGTAACTTGAGTCCCCTCCGGAAGCCCTGGGTAGGGCTTGGTGCTGAGCTCCTGCTGGAGACGCATCGCCTCAGCCATTGCCCCCTCAATCTCAGTCTGCGGCATGATCACGATGAACTCCTCGCCCCCGTAACGCGCCACGACGTCGGTTTTTCGCACCGTGTCCGACGTCCGGCCGGCGATTTCCCGAAGGATGGAGTCGCCTTGCACGTGGCCGAAGGTATCATTAAACAATTTGAAGTCGTCTATGTCGAATATCATGCACGACAAGGGCACTTCGTAGCGTATGGCACGCTCATACTCATCCTCAAGGCGCTCGCGAAAGTAGCGGTGATTGTAGATGCCCGTGAGGCCATCGGTGACAGCGAGATGTTCGAGGCGCTCGTTGGCCTGCGTAAGGCTTTCGAGAAGGTGGGCACGCTCAAGGGCGTTCGCGGCCGCCTCTGCTACAACCTCACAGAAACTGATCTCACGCTGCTCGAAAGAGCCGATACGCCGCGCAGCCCGCAGCAGCAATGTGCCGACATCGTCGTCGAACAGAACGATGGGCACCACGATCAGCGAGCGGAATCGCGTCACCTTTAGGTACTCGGTAAATCCCTCGGTGAGAGGATGGTGCCAGACATCGTTGATGACCACCTTTTCCCGCGTCTCGAGGGCGTGCTTCAGCTCCGGGTACTTACTCAAGTCGATGCGAATATCGCGGACACTTGGGTCCTCGTGCGAGGCCAGCACATGGCCCTCCTGCGCATCCGCCGAGATACTCACGATGGTACAGCGGTTTGTCGTGATTACGTCGGCGATGTGCTGGACAAATTGAAGGAACAACTCGTGAGTACCACGATTCGCCGAAATCGCTTTCAGAATGTCAAGAACCGAGGCCAGCTCGTTCTTATCCATGACAACATCATTCTGCAGAGACTCGAGCCGGCGTGTTACCAAAGCCATAAGATGCATGGCCGAAGCCGCGGCCCGGGTCTGGGCGCCCACCTCAGGCTTCTGCCCGAAACTCTCGGGCGGGTCGACCCCGGCGGCATCGAGAAGGGCCTGCGCTATTCTCCGCACGCACGACCGCAACGCGGACCACCCCCCGTGAAACGTCTGTGCCCCATCATCCCCCTCACGCTCTTCTCCAAGCACGGCAAGAGCGATAGAGGAGGAAAACACGACGAGAAACCGGTCCTGCGGCGTGATGTTCTCCGCCGTCGGGCAAACGGTGACCTTGTTCTTGCCGCCCCACTCAAACCCGTTTTCCCCGATGACGACGACCTGGTCGGCCGCCGTCCTGAGACGGCCGAGAGACTCCGTCTGCGCGGCCGTAGCGCCGTCGACGATGACAAGTACGCCCGCGCTGCGCTCCTCGGCCATGAGCTTGCAGATTTCCTCGGCAAGGACCCGGAAGATGGGCAAATGGTCCACCGGGACAAGCACGTCGCCGCCATATTGGTGCTCTGCTTCCTTCTCGCACCGCAATATGCGCTCGAATAAGTCGCGCGTTTCGGAAGGCGGCTTGGAGTTCATGCCCCGTGTTCCTCTCACCAAGTGATTATCTCGTCACCATGGATTTTATGTCAAGGGATCACCGGGGCATCCTAGGCCCCACTGCGCGTTTGGCCAACTGCCGCCCTTCACTCGCCGCCCTCAGTGACGGCCCCGTCTTGACGGTAGGTCTCGACGATGGAGACCGGCGTTGAACGCACCACCAGATCGTAGAGTTCCTCGACCTCCTCGGGAATCATTCGGGCGCAGCCCTTTGAAGAGAACTCCCCGACCGTCTCGGGGGCGATGGTACCATGAATTCCCAGATCGCTGGGAAGGCCCTCCTCCTCGGGAACGAGTGGCATCCATCTGGTACCAAGTTCGTTCTCGGGGTCGCCGGGAGGAATCACCCTTCCCTCGGGGCAATACCAGGTGGGATCCTTCTGCTTACTGCCGATCTTATAGTTCCCCAGCGTCGTCTCATGTCCCTTCTTGCCAAGTCCCACGGCATATCTCTTGAACAGGCCGCCGTCATCAAGCAGAAACAACTGACAACTCGAGCGCTCAATGACGATCTGGAAGTCCTTTGGCGTGTATTTCAGACGCTGGCCGGGCCGCAGTTTCGACGCATCCTCGATGCCGTTAGCCCGGAGAAGAAGTCCCTGGGTCGTGTTCAGCTTGATCCCAATGCCCGTAATCGTGTCCCCCGGCTCGACGGTGTAGTACTTGCAGTCCGGCGTTTCCTGGGGCGCGAAAATGAGCTTCACATTCAGCCGCCCCATGGCATCAAGGGCTTCGTTCCACGCTTCCCCGCCCCACTCGGCCTCGGACACCGCTTCGCGATACAGATCGCGCGCGCGGGCCAATTCGCCCTCCCGCTCCACGTACCGCCCGACGGCTGCCGTGGCAGGCGCCCTAAGCTTGGGCGGCGCATTATCTCGCACCGTCTGGTATAGGGCGCGCGCCTCTTCGACCTGCCCGGCGTCTTCCAGTAGGCGCGCCAAGGCAATCATAGCGCGCGGCTGCTCCGCGCTGGTGGGGAACTCCTGCGAAGCGCGCTCCAGCAATTCCCGCGCGCCCTCAACGTTGCCGGCGTCCCGCTCGATCCGGGCCAACAGCATCATGGCCCGAGGCGTGAGGGCCGGGTCGTCCAGGCGCTTGACGATAGGATTGAGGAGACGCCGGGCCTCCTCAACGGCTCCTTCATCGATGTGCTGTTCGGCCTCGGCGATACTCGCGGGCGCGGTCGCCGCAATATTGCCCCCGATGTACTTCTCGTTGAACCATTGAGAGAACTTGGCAATCCCTAGAAGGGCAATGCCAACGAGGAGAATGATGACGACAATCTTGCCGAGACTCGGATCGTCCCTCTTACGAACATGCATTAAATGCGTGATTCTCCAATGCGCGACAGGTCAAGAAGCATTTCGGTGACAGATTGATACCGGCTCTCCTGCTTCCGCCGGAGGGCTTTGAGAATAATCTTGTCCAGGTGTGGCGGGATCTCGGGACAGAACTTCGAGGGAGGCTCGAACTTGTAGCGACTGCTCCGGATCTGCCGCTGTATCTCCCGAGCGTCATTTCCCGAACAGGGATGCTTCCCCGTGAGCAGTTCGTACATCGTGATGCCGAACGAGAAGATATCCGACCGGGCGTCAAGCTTCTTCTTGGCCAGCTGCTCGGGCGACATATAACGGCGCGTGCCGCCGCCTTCTTTCACCCATCGCGTGCGCCAACTGGCACTCGATTTCGACAAGCCGAAGTCGCAGATCTTCACCTGCTTCAAGTCCCGCGACAACAGGAAGTTCTCCGGCTTCACGTCGCGGTGCACGATGTTGTTCTGGTGCAGGAAGTCGAGGCCGGTACACAGGCGAACGCACAGGTCGAGCATCTGCGGAACGGTAAGGTCGCGGTCGACAATGTGTTTACGGAGGTTGTGGCCGTCCACGTACTCCATCAGCAGGCACCTTCGCACGTTCCCCTGCGAGTCTTCCTGCTCGATGATCTCCTTGTGCATGCGGATGATGTTGTCGTGGTTGAGCGACGCCGCGATCAGAATCTCGCGGCCGAGGTAGTCGCGCTTCCGACGCTTCTTATCGAGGTCGTACCGCCGATCCAAGACCTTGATCGCGACCGTCTGGTCCCGTTCGCGGTCGATGGCCTTGTACACGGTACCCATGCCGCCGGTTCCGATAGGGGCCACAATCTCGTAGCGGTCGACCCGCGTCAGCTCGAGTTCCGCCTCGCTCAGGTCAACATCCCGCTCTTCCTCGTCGCGGAAGTTCTGGTCGGACGACTTCGAGTCCTTCTTGGGCTTCTTCTTGATTCTGAGGCGTCGTAACATATCTCAGCCAGGATCCCAGTTCTTACTTGACAAGTCAGCACTATGATAGAGGAAGGACGGGCTGGAATCAATCAGAAAGGCAAAATCAAGCCCCCGCGAAGCTTGACGCCACTACATTTCATACGACTACTTCTTCCAGGAGGCCTGCCCAGCCGGAACGGCGACACGCTCCAAAGTCTCACGCAGAACCACTTCCGTCGTCACTCGCCGTAACCTGCTTTCAGGGTTAAGGATAAGCCGGTGGTCCAGGACGGGCCGGAAGAGGACTTTGACATCGTCGGGGAGAACATACGTTCGCCCCTGTACGGCGGCCAAAGCCTGCGAAGCCCGAAACAGCGCCATAGATGCCCGGGGACTTCCACCTAAGGTCAGGTGCGTCGAGTCGCGAGTCCAGTTCACCAACCTCAGGATGTAGTCCCGGACCTTCTCATGGACAAAGATCTCGCGCACCAGAGTCTGCATTTGCAGGATAGTCGTCGGGTCCGTCACTGGTTCAAGGGCGTTGATGGGATGACTCAGCCGTGTCCTTTCAAGCATATCCGCTTCGGCGATCAGGTTGGGATAGCCCAAAGACAGCTTGAGCATGAAGCGGTCGAGTTGGGCCTCCGGGAGGGGAAATGTCCCTTCATGTTCCACGGGATTCTGTGTGGCGAACACGATGAACGGCTGCTTGAGCTTGTAGGTCGTCCCATCCGCGGACACCTGGCCCTCCGCCATGGCCTCGAGCAAGGCCGACTGGGTGCGGGGCGTAGCGCGATTGATCTCGTCAGCCACCACGATTTGAGAGAAGATCGGCCCCGGCCGAAACTCGAACTTCCGCGTCTCCTGGTTGAATACGGAAACTCCCGTGACGTCCGTCGGCAACAAGTCGGGCGTACACTGGACGCGCACAAAGGAACACCCGCTCGAAATGGCCAAAGCCCTGACGAGCATGGTCTTGGCCACACCGGGCACATCCTCGAGCAGTACGTGTCCCCCGGCCAACACGGCGGCAAGGGCCATCCTCACCGTCTTGCCTTTGTCCAGAATCACCTTCTCGACATTGGCGATGACATCTTTGATAGTCTGTCGAAGTTCGCCCAAGATGCCTCCCCATTGACTATATCCCCTGCAAGACTATACAGCGGCCCCACCAAAGAGCGCAACCTATTTTCGCGGGACTTTTTCCGGTTCTCACCCTCTAACATCTGGCATATGTGCAACTTGCCGAGCAGGTTTCGTCAGTAGATGGTATACTTGGTTCGAAGGAAGACATGAGGTAGGGGCGGCGGGCCTACACCGGGGAGAGGCAGTGCAATGTGTGAGCTACGACCTACCAGTAAGAATCCTTCGATACCAGCAAGGAGGGAGAACGTCCGGCCCTCGTCTCAACGCAAGACGCTGCTGTTTGCCTGGATACTCCTGTGCTTCGGAATAAGCGGCATCTGCGCGGCAGACTCAATCCATTTTGGCGGAAAGATTTATGAGGGTGTGTACGTCCGCGAAGGCCGCTCCATGTATTACATCCAGACGCCGTGGGACGGCCGGGCCATCGCGGTGCCCAAGGCGAAGGTGGCTCCGCGGCAGGTGGTGATCGATACCGATCCGACGCAGCGGGCTGCCCTGCACGAGGCATGGAAACAGATCAGGGCCTTGCGTTCGGCGCCAGCGCCCTCAGCCGCCGCTGACGAGCCGGTGCGCGCCTCAGAGCGTCCCGCCAGGCCCGCGATACACGAGCCCAGTGCACAGCCCGTACCAGTCGTCACCACACTCACCACGTCCCCGAGGCCGTCCTCCCGAGACTTGCCGGCTTCGGCCGTCACCGACGGGTACGTCCCGCGTGTCAGGCTGCAAAACGTTCCCCTGTCCCAAGCCCTCGACGCGCTTCTGCGGCCCTTGGGTCTCGACTACTCCGTCGAGAAGGGGTTCATCTGGATCAGCACACCGAAGCGGATACGCTCGGAGCCGTTCGAGTCGCTCGAAACGCGGTACTATGAGGTGCACGTGACGCCCCAGCCATGGCCATCTGCCTACCCGGAGGACTTCGAACGTGGGCCGTACCGCGCCCGCCCTGTTGACATGCCAAATCAGCGGGGCGAGGGCCTCGCCGACATTTGGCAGAATATGGCCCCTGAGACGAGCCAGTCCTAGGTTCTGCCCGAGAGGCCGAAGGTCTCGGCCGCCCCGATAGAAGGGGTGCTCAACGCCTCCCAGGGCTCCTACGAGCGACACTACGCTTCCCCGCAAGCAGGAGTGCGACGCTCACGCCTATCAGCATGAGCAGGTCGCCCGCGTTACCGCGGTTCAGGCCGCCCAGCGGCAAGACTGCGGCAGATTGTGAGGTCGCCTGGCTTGCGCATCGGAGCCGCGCAATGCCTCCGTGGCGCACTGCCATGCCAACGTAGCGGACACCCGCACTCGTGCATTCGAGTTCACTCGCGCTCTCAGCCCACCCAAGCACGTTCGCCGCCGGATACCATCCCCGGCCAGGTTCCGCCTCGTGGAAATACCGGAGTTCAACCTGGCCAGCCGTCATGTCGGCAGGGAGAGGCAACCAGACGCGTCTCGGCGCGTCAAAGACCTCCGCGGGGCCAATTCTGAAGGCCGTGCCGACGCCGCTCTCCAGCTCGGGAAGGCTGGCAGGGTCGAGCTGGAACACTTCGACAGCGGGCTCATTGAGGCCGGCGACCTCCGGCTGAGATACGGCCGGCTCGGACAGTCCGCCCTTCATCCGGACACGGAACTGGAAAGCCACGGAGTCGATCTCGTCAGCGCCCGCTGTAAACGTGACTTCTTCCCCAGGCGCCCAACGACGTTGAGGCTCGGCAATAACCCACAAATCGCGCAATTCGCCTTCGCCCGCAGGCATCCAACGGATCGCCACCGACTCGGGATCGGAGCATGCCACCCAGGCCCAGATACTCTCGGGGTCAATCGGCCCTTCGCTGCGCAGCCTCACGGCGAGTGGGCCGTCCGGGTCGACCAGAGCCGGGACGCCTTCTTCGGACGACGACGGCAGGGCCTTCTCGTAGATGAAGCGCTCGTCGGCCCCTAGATGCGAGACAATATCCAACAGGCTACCGGCCTTGGCGGCGCTTTTTCCGCGGTAGCCTGAATCGGAATCACTGAACAGGCTTTCGCCGCAGCTGTTGTTTGCTTTGACCCAGTAGTAATAGTGGGTGTACTGCGTCGACCCGCCACCACATCCCCCGCCCGACGAGGAGGCCGGTGCGGCGGCCGTCATATCATCGTACTGAGTGGCGGAAATCCAGCCCGACAAGGCCGTTGCGGTTGAGGAATCATCAACGCTGTTTCGGTAGACCTTGTACGTCACTCCTGTGCCGGAGGACACCCACGTCAAGCTCACGCGATCCGCGTAGGCGCCGTCCGAAGCCGATACATTGGCAGGCGCACCGGGACGAAGGCAGCCCGGGTCGCTGCCATCCGTAGGATCCGTGCCGTAGGCAATCTCGACATCGTCATTCATTCCGTCGCCGTCAGTATCCTTCTTCAGCGGGTCGGTGCCGATTTGCCCCTCATAGGTATCGCTCAACCCATCGCCGTCGGTGTCCGTCGCCGTCGAATCCGGCATCAGGTCAAACGTGACGGCCATGACGGCGCTTTCGGCGACGACCACGTTGTTCTTTGTCATCGTGTTGTAATCGGAGGCCGAGGCCGACATGTCATACGTGCCCGGCGCAACACAGGCGAAGACATAGACGCCGTTGGTATCCGCCGTCACCGTGTACGTTCCCACGGTGGCCGAACCTCCGCTGATTGGTGAGAGCGAATAGTGGTCCAGGAGAACGCAATTCACCGCCGCCACCAACAAGCCCGCGCCCTCAGCGAGCGCCGGCTCCTGATCGGCAGGCCCTTCGACACGGTCGGAGGCGTCCTTGCTCGCCCCAACGCCCCAGTCGTTGTTCTCCATGGCGATCACGTCGTCCCGCTCATTGCGAACGGCAATACCTGTATCCGTCTCGCCAAAGGTGTTGTAGCCGGTATTGGGATCGTCAGCGTCGCCCAGCATTTTCTCCGCAAAGAGGCTCTTTCCTCCCGGAATCTCGCGGAACACCACCGCGTATTGCGCCAGATCGTCAAAGACGCATCGCCGAATGGCCCGAACCGCGCCGAACACCTCGATGCCAATGCCCAGCCGGCTGAAATCGCAGTCGGTGATTAGCGATGTGCCTGGAAGAAGGCCCCGCACCACGATACCGGTTGCCTGGCGGGCCGTATTCCCGCGAAACGTCACATCCCGAACCTCGACGGACACATCCTCCAAGAGCAATAGTGTCGTCTCGGGGGTGGGATCATCCGCCGCCTGAGAAATGGTGACATTCTGAAGTGCACAGCCCTCGGCCCCCGTAACTACGGTGGGGCCGCTTCCCTCGATGATCGCCGTTCCCGTCAGCGAGCCCCGCAGCGTGAGTCCCGGCCTCAGGACTACCGTCTCGCTGTACGTCCCCGGCAAGACGACGATGGCCATGGACGTCTGCTTTGCCCCCGTTTGGCCGATGGCGTATCCGATGGAGCGCCAGGGGGCATTCGCCGTGCCGTCGCCGGCGACGTCGCTCCCCGCCGTCGAAACAAAGAACGTGCGACGCGGACTGTTAGGATCGTTGGGATTCGAGCGCTGGAGGTACTCATCAAGATTGGTTAGGCCGTCGCCGTCGGCATCCTCGCCTGCATCGCTATCGTCTAGAGGCGCAAGTCCATACATTGCCTCAAATCCGTCCGCCATACCGTCACCGTCGGTATCCGCCTCCAGAATCTCCGTCCCAAACGTGTTGATCTCCTGGGCCTCGAGCAAGCCGTCGCCGTCGACATCCGCGACGCCGTCATTCGGATTGTTGGGATTGAGGCCGTTGGCGGCTTCCTCCTGGTCGTTGATCCCGTCGCCGTCCGAATCCGGGTTGGTAACCTGAAACACCTGACTCGGCCCCGCAGCCAGGGATGGATTGCCGTTCGCGTCTGTAGCCGTGCCGGCAGCAATGGAAATACTAATCGTGCCCACACCGCTTACTGATGTCACTTGAACGGTGCGGCTGACATTGCCGGCGCCCGTAACCGCAACCGTCCCAACGGCCGTGCCGGTCGTATTGAGCGTCACATCGCCCGCGGCGAGTGTCACCGCGTCGGCGTCGGTGTAGATGACGGTATACAACACAGGGCCCAGGATCGTGGAGTTTGAAGAGGGCGCGCTGATGGTTATGCCGGGGCCCGCCGTGTCTACGGTGTAGCTTTCACCACCCTCATAGGCCCCGTTTCCAGTCCCCGAGCCGCCGAGAGGCCGGAATACGCCGTCCTTAACCGAATCGTCATCGCTCACGTCAAGCCGGAGCGTGCCTTCGCCGGTGCCCGTGCTTACCGTCACCGTGTAGGTGTCGCCCACTCCGGTTACAGATTGGATCGTGGCGCCTGAGAGGGCTTTCCCTGCCGCGATAAGGGCGAAATCCGATGCATCCACGCCGGAGACTTCTTCACTGAACGTCACGCTGAAGCGCACGGTGGCGGAGGTCGTCGGACTCGGGTCCATGCGCAGCACGGATACGACGCCGGGCGCCGTGAGATCGTTCAATTCATACGCGCCGATGTCTACCAGGCCGTTGACGATCCGCGGATTACCGGCAGCGTCCGTGTCCGGCAATCCTCCGGTGGCACTGTCTCCGGCATCGATGCACGCCGAGTTGTAGCGCAAGCGGTAGTCGCCGGCAGCCAGACTTATGAAAGCCGGCGCGCCGTCTAGGCAATCGCTTGCCCAGGCCAAGCCGTTGACGTCCGTCGCCCCCGCGTAGGGATTGGCGGCGCCATAGGCGTCGTAGATGTCCCCAGGCTGGTCGGCGCCGAGATCGCTATCGTAGAACTGGTTCGAGTAGAACAAACAGTAGGAAACCTGAAGGTTCGGAGTGGACCCGCCCTCGTTACTTCGGCAAATGGCGTACTCTGCGTTGCCCCTGAAGACCGTGTTAGTAATAACGGGGCTGATAGGATTGTAGCTCCCGCAGAAGAACCCGCCGCCCATCCCCGAAGACGTGTTGTCGCAAATAGAGCAATTGGTGATGGTTGGCGACGCATCATGGCCTGAGTGAATTGCACCGCCCGGCCCCACCGCCGTATTCGCAGCGATGACGCAATTCGTCAACGCCGGGCTGGCGTCCTGGCAAAAAATGGCCCCGCCCGACCCCTGAGACGTGTTCTCCGTAATGGAACAGCCCACAATGCCGGGAGAAGCGTTAATCAGGCAGACCCCTGCCCCCCTCAGCGCGGCCGCATTGTCGGAGATCACGCATTGCGCGATGGTATTCGTGTTGTCTACCTGATCGCAGTAGATTCCCCCGCCTCCGTTGTCCGGTTCGAAGCCTCTGTCGGCCTGGCCCCCGGTGATGGTGAAGCCATCGAGCCACGAGTCGGTGGTGTATTCAAGATAGACCACGTGCTTGGCAGGGGCGCCGTAGTCAGCCTGGCTACCATCGATCGTAGTCACATTCGCCACGGGGTCGCGCGAAACCAGATCCGCCTCGACGCCGGTGAAGCCCCCGTAGACCTTGACGATATCGTCGATGGTGATTGCTTCGGAGTAGGTTCCTTCAGCCACCCAGACTTGGTCGGCCCCGAAGTTAATTGCCACGATGACACCGGCGCCAATCTCATGCAAGGCGTTGGCCCAGGACGCGCCCGTCTCGGCCCCTGTGGCGTCCTGATCCACGTACACGGTGGCGCCGGCAAACGCTGTGATCACGACGGTTGAGTCGTCGGCCTCGGCAGGAGCAGCCTCGACGTTGTTGGCCTCGTCCGTAGCAATGGTGTAGAAATCGTACCGGCCGTCCCCCCCCGTCGCAGCACTGTCAAAAGAAATGGGATTGTCCGCGTAAGTCCCCCCGTACTTTGTCCATGCGCCGCCGTTGTAGCGATAGTACAACTCGACGTACTGAAAGCCTGACGCCGTGTCGGACACACGATAGGGCACGTTGAAAACCGCTGCCGGTGTCGCAGCGGGCAGCCCCCTGACTCGTGACACCGGCGCCGTTGCGTCAGCCGGGGCCGTCAGGGCATCGGCTTCGTCCACGCCAATGTCGATGAGTCCGTCGTTGCCGGGCCTCCCCTCTCCATCGATATCCACAGGAACGGCCCAGTCCGCGCTGCCGCGTTCGAGGGCCACGGAGCCGTCTTGCAGGTGGAAGTCGCCCGCCAAGGCATCCACAAAGCGCGGGTTGCCTTCCAGATTGTTCAGCGCCCCCGTCACGTTCAGGTTAATGTTGTCGGCGCCCGTCTGCGCATCCGTCATTGAGTCGTAATAGTCCCCGTCGGGATTCTCATAGAAAAGACATTTCACGATGTTAGGCTCGAGATCGGCATCGGGCGCCTCATAGACGGCATACTGCCCATTGCCCATGAAGATCGAGTTGGCAATGCTCAAGACCTTCCCCCGCATCGCAGAGGCGCAGAAAAGGCCGCCGCCGTTCTCGCCTGCGGTGTTGCCGTAGAAGGTGCAATGCCGGACCTCCTGGGTGACGGCGGCGCCGGAACTTGTCGTGCAGTACATGCCGCCGCCCTGTGCGGCATCGTTGCTGTCGAAAATGCAGTTGCTCAGCGTCTGATCGCCGTTGGATAGGTAGACGCCGCCCCCGTTCTGCGTCGCACTATTGGCGGCGAAAACACACCGCGACACGCCCGGCGCGCACGTGCCGAAAGCCGCCAGGCCGCCGCCGCTTATCGAGGCGACATTGCTGTTGATCGTGCAGTCCGAGATCAGCGGCGAGGCGGCAGCATAGCAGGCGATGCCCGCTCCGAAGCCAGCCTGATTGCCCTCGATAAGGCAGTTGGCGAGTCCGTTGGTTGTATCGGCGTTCTCGAAGAAGACGCCGCCGCCGTAATAGGATTCCGCACCGCCCGTACCGTCGGCGTTGCCTCCCTTAATGGTGAATCCATCCACAAGGGCATTCGTGATAGCCGCAGCGCCGCTCCCTATGGTCACCGTATGGTAGGCGCCATTGCCGTTGATGATCGTTACGTTGGCCGCTGTGTCGCGCGTGCCCCCCCCCTTGGGGTAGCCTCCGTATACTTTGACACCGCTCTTTAGCGCAATGGATTCAACGTACTCTCCTTCGGCCACCCACACAGGATAGATCGTCGCATCGGGGTGGTCAATGCCTTCCTGAATGGTCGTGTACGCGGTATCCCAACTCAAGCCGTCGGGAGTGGTGGCATCGCTATTCACATCAACGTGAATCTGGGCAGAGGCCAAGTGCCCGACAAAAAGCCCCAGGACCCCGAGAAATGCCCCCATCTTCGCCGTTTTCATGGCTCGTTCCCCACGGCTCTCTTTTGGCCGGCCGCGCGTCCCCTTTCAGGCCCTCTCGGCACAGGCCCCCTCAGTCGGGCATAGGGCGGCCGTCAATCCTCAAACCCAATATAAATAGCCCTCGATCTATATATACAGCTAAAGTCGGATTTCGTCAAAGGTTATGAGTTCGCCGGCCCTGAGCAGGTTGCCGCACAATGGGGGCCTGCGAGGCTACTGGCTCGATGGTCCGCACGGTGTTCGCTATTGAGGCGCCGCCGCGCAGTCTAGCGATCCGTAGCCAAGGGCGGGGTCCTCGAGAACAAGGCGATTTCCGCCCGTTCCTCAGGCGTGAGGGCAATGTCCAGACACCCCAGCGTATCATTGAGCTGCGCCATGTTCCGAGCCCCGAGGATGGTCGATGTCACGGCCGGATGGGACTGCACCCACGCCACCGCCAATGCCGCGGGCGACACACCGCGTCCTTTGGCAAACTGGACAAAGCGCGCCGCGACCTCCCCATATTCCGGCTCCTTGTAACGCTCCTTGTACATAGCGTTCTCGTCCAGACGGCCCTTCTCGCCGGTAAGATACTTGCCCGTCAGGACACCGGCCGCCAGCGGGTTGTAGGGACATACGGCAATCCCTTCCGACAGCGCCATCGGCAGGATCTCGACTTCCGCCTGTCGCTTCACCAAGTTGTACATCGGCTGGATGCACACGATGGGGGCCAGATTCCCTGCCTCAGCGGCAGCAATGGCCTTCATCGTTTGCCAGGCCGAGAAGTTCGACACCGCGCAGTAACACACCTTGCCCTGGTCGATAAGGTTGCTCACGGCCGCCAGCGACTGCTCGAGCGCGGCCTCCTCGTCCCACAGGTGCAGATAGAGAATGTCCAGCCAGTCCGTCTGGAGCCGCTTCAGGCTCTTTTCCACCTCGATAAGAATATGCCGCCGGGAACTTCCCCGCTCATTCGGGCCCGGCCCAACCGGCTGGTGCACCTTCGACGCCAGGATGATCT
Source organism: Candidatus Hydrogenedentota bacterium (assembly GCA_963674865.2). GTDB lineage: Bacteria > Hydrogenedentota > Hydrogenedentia > Hydrogenedentales > SLHB01. The sequence goes on along the minus strand of CAXXYE010000004.1, from coordinate 175,834 downwards.
CCTCGCGGCGTCCCCTCAGCCACCGTCCCACAATCTCTTCCGAGACACCCTTGACGTAGACATTTGCTGTGTCGAAGAAGTTAATGCCGGCTTCCAATGCCCGATCCATGAGCGCGACGGAAGTCTTCTCGTCGGCTTCATTCCCGAAGGTCATCGTCCCCATGCAATACTCCGACACACGGACGCCTGTCCCCGCAAACGGCACGTAATTCATTGTCGTCTCCCTTCCGCATCACTCCCGGCGCTCATACTTTTAACACACGTCCACGCCTTCCTCAGATCATACAGGCATCCTATCCCGTCATCAACGGGGATAGCCGGTGAGGGCTCTTCTAACCGCCAACGCCGCCATGAGGCAGTCCAATCACCCGCAACTCGGGCAACGGCGGGATGTCGCATAGCGCTTAACAAGTGTTTCCACAGGCACTTACAAAAAACGCCGGCGCGTGATAACAAAGAAAAAGCCGCACTTTATTCGATTTTGGCGTATAATAACCATACGGGTGTTAGTGAGATAAGCGACGGCTCGGGCTCATGGGCAAGTGCACGCGTTTTCGTTATGCATGAGCGGAAGTGAGGGCTGCTACGATGCCAATCCACACCACGCGTCACAATGGACGGGTTGCTCACCATCCACACCGTCGAGGGGGCGGTCACACTGGATCAGGCCATGAACAGCCTGAAGACCTTCTACGCCGGTCAAGCGAGCCTCCACGTCTTGTGGGATTTCACCGATGGCACGCTCGGCGAGCTCTCGGGAGCACAAGTCCAAAGCATCGCGGAATACGTTTCAAGAGCAGCCAAGAACAGACATGGGGGGAAAACCGCCGGCGTCGCCAGCAAGGATGTCGACTACGGATTGGGCAGGATGTTTCAGGCCTTTACCGAGATGATGAAGTACACACCTACGATGCGCCTGTTCAGGCAACGCGAAGACGCACTGGCGTGGCTACGTGAGGATGAAGCCATTTCCGCCTGTGCTGCCCAGGGTGGGGCGATAGCCTCGCCCGGATAACACGCTCCCGCCTCCCCCACCTGGCCAACCGGCTCCAGAACCAGGCTGAACAACGACGCCTTTGCGCTGGTTTCTGTCATGGGCTATGCTCCACCCAACACAGCCAAGTGTCCTCAGAATTGGGGAGGCTCCATGAGCAACACGCCGAACGTTCTCTTCTTCTTCACAGACGACCAACGCTTCGATACCATCCATGCCCTCGGCAACAACCAGATTGCGACGCCGAACCTGGACGACCTCTGCAACACAGGAACAGTCTTCACCCGCGCCCATATCCCGGGCGGTACCTGCGGCGCCGTCTGCATGCCCAGCCGCGCCATGCTCCACACCGGGCGCACGCTCTTCCACATCGACCGGGAAGGGCAGGATATACCGGAAGAGCACACCACCATGGGCGAGTACTTCCGGCAACGCGGATACAACTGCTTCGGCACCGGCAAATGGCACAACGGCACGGCCGCCTTTGCGCGAAGCTTCGACGCGGGCGATGATATCTTCTTCGGCGGCATGGGTGACCACTGGAATGTCCCCGCCTATCACTTCGATCCTTCGGGCCGGTATGATACGCGGTGCCCCTTCGTCGCCGACCCGGCTTTCTCGAACGCCCTCCGCTACCGGGCCTGCGACCACGTCACCGCCGGCAAACACTCGACGGAGCTCTTCGTGGACGCTGCTCACGCGTTCTTGACGCAGCGGGAGGACAGCCGGCCCTTCTTCATGTATGTGTCACTCATGGCGCCGCACGACCCGCGAACCATGCCTGAGCGCTTTCTCAAGATGTATGACCCCTCGAAGATCGAATTGCCGGAGAGCTTCGCCCCCGAGCACCTCATCGACACGGGCGCATTGCGCATCCGTGATGAACTCCTCGCCGCCTTCCCGCGTGATCCCGAGGAGGTCAAGCGTCACATTGCCGAGTACTACGCCATGATCTCCCACCTCGACGACGCGCTCGGCCGCCTCACCGCCGTGCTCCGTGAATTGGGCGAACTCGACAACACGCTCATCGTCTTCGCAGGCGACAACGGCCTGGCGGTGGGCCGGCACGGCCTGATGGGCAAGCAGAATCTCTACGATCACAGTGTCCGCGTACCTTTGATCCTCCGCGGCCCGGGCATTCCCCAAGGCGCGCGCCGGGACGCCCTCGTCTATCTCCTGGACATCTTCCCCACGCTGTGCGACCTCACCGGGGGCGACACGCCGGAGTCTGTCGAAGGCAATTCACTCGCATCTTGCCTGAGCGATGCAGAGCACGCCGTCCGCGATGTCCTCTACCTGGCGTACGCTGACAGCATTCGAGGCGTCACGGACGGACGCCATAAACTCATCGAATACGCCTGCGGCGCGACGCAGCTATTCGACCTATCTGAAGATCCGCACGAGATGTATGATCGCGTTCACGCACAGGAAGCCGCGCCGCTCGTCCGCGACATGCGACACCGGCTGCTGGCGTTGCGGGACGCGTGGGACGACGCCAAACACGCCACGGGCAAGGCGTTCTGGAGCACGCGCGCCGACATACAGCCGTAGGCGCCGCCGTGAAAAGAGGGACGTGATGGCAAGGCCAAACATTGTCTATATCCTCGCGGATGATATGGGCTTCGGGGATACGGGATGCAATAATCCCGGCTCGAGAATTCCCACGCCCCATCTGGATCGCTTGGCCTCACAGGGAATCCGCTTCACCGACGCCCACGCCCCTTCGAGCGTCTGCACGCCAAGCCGCTACGCCATCCTCACGGGGCGCTACTCCTGGCGCACGCGGCTCAAGCGCGGCGTCCTCTGGCCGTGGGATCCGCCTCTCATCGAATCCGAGCGTTTCACCGTGGCCCAACTCCTGCGCGAGCAGGGATATCACACGGCGTGCATCGGCAAGTGGCATCTGGGCTGGCACTGGGAAACGAAGGACGGGCAACCGGCCAACAAGGGCGTCGGATACGGCGTGTGGGACGCGGCGGCCCGGTACGAACTCGGAAAGAACATCGACTACACGAAGCCGCTTCGGGGCGGCCCCGTCGATTGCGGCTTTGACTGTTACTTCGGCGAGGATGTGCCGAATTTCCCGCCCTACACATGGTTCGAGCAAGACCGGCTCGTAAGCCAGCCCACCGAAGACAAGCCCCAGGAGATGTTCGGCCACCCCGGCGCCATGGCGCCAGGATGGAGACTGGAAGCCGTCATGCCCGAACTCACCCGGCGTGCCGTGAAGTACATCGAGGAGTCCGGCGACGATCCCTTCTTCCTCTACTTCCCCCTGACGGCGCCCCACGAGCCCATCGTCCCGACGGAGGACTTCCAAGGCGCGAGCGAAGCCGGCCTATACGGCGACTTCGTGTGCGAGGTGGACTGGGCCGTCGGCCAAGTCATGGACGCCTTGGAGAGGAAAGGCATCGCCGGCGACACGCTCCTCATCTTCACCAGCGACAACGGCCCGGAAAACTCGGCCTACGAGCGCATCCGTGAGCACAGCCATTACAGCATGGCTCACCTACGCGGCCTGAAGCGGGATACATGGGAAGGCGGCCACCGCGTGCCCTTCCTCGCGCGCTGGCCCGGCGTGACGCAGCCGGGCGTCGAATGCGACGGCCTCGCCAGCCTGAGCGACCTCATGGCCACCTGCGCGGATATCCTCGGCACGCCCCTTCCCCCGGGCGCCGCCGAAGATAGCGTCAGCGTGCTGCCCTTGCTCCGAGGAGACTCGTCCGGTGCGTCCCCGAGGACCTTCGCCGTCCACCATAGCGGCTCCGGGCGCTTCGCCATCCGCAAAGGCGACTGGGTGTTCATCGACGCCCCCACCGGCGACGACAACCACGAGCCCGATTGGTTCAAGGACGAACGCGGCTACACGGGGCATGACCTCCCCGGCGAACTCTTCAACGTCATGGACGACATCGCCGAAAGAAAGAACCTATACGCCGAGCTTCCTGAGGTGGTCAAAGAACTGTCCGAACTTCTTTCAGACGTGAAGAAGGGGGCAGGCCCTGGCGGAACGCGCCCGGTAGATGGCGGCGTTCTGTCCGAGTAATTGACCCGGATCAGATGGGAACCGTCAAATGGGGAGCGCTGGTTTGGGTTGGATGGCATTGGGAATGGACGCCTTGATAGATAGGAATGTGTAGGCCGTCAGCGAGATATCAATCAGAATGATCAAACACCGCAGAGGAAGACGCAATGCGCACATGCGACTTGGCCGAGTTTGTCGAGAAACACAAGGGTGACCCTCACAGCAATCTCGCCTATCCTTGCTGGGCCTCGCCCAAACACAAGTACATCTACATGTCGATTCCTAAGAACGCCTGTACGAAAATCAAGCTTGTGCTCCACCAACTGGATGGCTATGCGGTACCTGAAGATATGGGCCAGATTCATCACCGCGAGCTTCCCGGCCACACGTTCGTACCCAAGCTGACCGACTTCCAGGCCGCTGAAGCTGTCGAAATGCTCACTTCGGGGAAGTGGTTCCGGTTCTGCTTCGTGCGCAATCCTTATTTCCGGCTCTTCTCGGCTTACAAGTCCAAGATCATGTGGGGCGACCCGCAGTACGAATACGCAAGAAATGAGATACGACGCGCCAACGACTATCCTCTAAGCGACGGGCAGCCGGCGGGCATTGTGGCCTTTCGCGACTTTGTGCGCTACGTCGAGGAGACGCCGGACTCGGAGCGAGACGCCCATTGGCGCAGTCAGACAAGTTCCCTGACTCCCGACGTGATCGACTACGATTTCGTTGGACGCTTTGAGTCCTTCCAGGAAGATTTCGGACGCGTCCTGTGCCAACTCAGGGCTCCCGACAAACTGATCGCCGGTCTATCCGAGCGTGTTAACTAGACGCCGCAGATTGCGCACGCGTCTACCTATGATCGTTCACTGGCTGATCGTGTATACAGAATCTACAGAAGCGATTTTGAGATCTACGGATACAGCCGCGACAGTTGGATGTTCGACGGGCATTGGCGTTCTTGGGATGCGACAACCTGAGCCCCTGTTCGACCTTTAGCCAGAATACTCTGATGCAAGGGGATTTGGCGTGTACGCTGGGGAGGGTTAGGGGAGTTCTTTCCTCAAGGTGGCAGTCCTGGGTGTCGGCTTCATGTAAGCGGCGCACAGATTGGCAGGAGAGGCGCACCATGTCACGTCCGTTCTGGGAGAAAGCGTACACGGCTCTGGATACGCCGACCTTCGGCGAGCCTAGTAAGGAAGTTCGTATTGTCGTGTTCACGGACGCCATTCCGCCGCCGGAGGATATGAAAGCATTCTGCGTTGGCCTGTTTCGCGAGGGCGAGATCTTCACGTACTATTCGGATTGGGAGCCGCTGCTGGAGCGAAGCTATGTGTTCTAAGATCAGCATCCCGGCAGCCCTCCCCACGCCCACCCAGTCAACAAGCTCGTGGCGAGAAAACCGTCGGGCACCGTCCTGCAGCGAAGAGAGAACGCGGTATGATCATTTCTCATACTCACAAGTACGTCTACATAGGCATCCCGCGCAACGCCTCGAAGTCAATGAACAACTGGCTCGTCGAGTACTTCGACGGCCAGTGGTATGGCGGCCATCATGACTACGACGTTCCTGAAGAAGCCGCTGATTATCTGATTTTCACGATTGTGCGAAATCCTTACGACAGAGCCACAGGCGGCCACTTCGCCGTATGCTGGGACGACCAGGGGGTGACGGAGCAAGAATTGGGGCCGTGCCGGAGCGAGAAGGAACGACTCAGGAAATCCCGCGCCATTCTGAAGACAAGAGAGAAACAGCAGCAAAAGGAAATGCCTCAGCAGTCGGCCATCCCACTCGAGGAGAGAATCCGCGACGCCGTCCTCAGGAACGAGAGCGAGGGGCACGACATCAACCAGAAGCGTTTCATTGATCGGGCACGGGTGAAGCTGGTGCTCTACTTCGAGCGGTTGCCGGAGTGCCTAATCGAGCTTCCCTTCGTCGATCCCGATAACGTGCCCCCTTTCCCGCATCATCCCGAAAGGGGCATTCGTCCACCAGGCAGCTTCTTCGATCACTTCCGCGGCACGGATGAGGAACAGATGGTATGGGCCTATGCCGCCGAGGATTTTGACGCATTCGGCTACCGCCGCTTCGACTGCACTCTGCCGGAGGACGCTCCCAACGCGCTGCGAATAAGGTAGCTCACACAATGTCGGCCGTCGTCAAGTAGGGCCCAGCTATCGGAGTGGCCCTGGCCCACCCACGAACGGGATTAGTGGCAATTCCTCCGCCGTGTTGGTAGGCTGACGAAAAGCGCACAATCGACAAAGGAGCAGCTTTGGCCATGTGTCTATTCTTCGTTGCATCAACTCAGTTGCTATTCGGAGCAGACGCTCAAGACGTCAGCACAGGCATCAAGCCCGACCTGCCCAAGGTGCTCATTATCGGCGATTCCATCTCCATCGGATACACACCGCCGCTTGAAACGCTCCTCAAGGGAAAAGCTGAAGTCGTACACAATCCCGGCAATGCCACCCATTCCGGCAACGGCGTCGCCCGCCTCGACGAGTGGCTCGGCAACACGAAATGGGACGTCATCCACTTCAACCACGGCCTCCACGATCTCAAGTACGTGGACGAAAACGGCAAGAACTCGGCGTTCGAAGAAAGCGGCCATATCCAGGTGCCTCTCAGGCAGTACAAGAAGAACATGGAGGTTATCGTCCGCCGCCTGAAGGACACCGGCGCCAAGCTGATCTTCGCTACCACTACCGCCTACCCCGATCGACCCGAAGGCCCTCTCCGCGAGGCCCGCCAGGCGAAGCGATACAATGCCGCCGCCCTCAAGATCATGAAGCGGCATGAGGTGGCCGTGGACGACCTCTATGCTTTCACGCTGCCCCGGCTTGACGAGCTTCAACGGCCCAATAACGTCCACTTCACCGATAAAGGCTCCAAGGCCCTCGCTCAGCTGGTGGCCAAATCCATCCTCGATGCGCTTGGAGAGCCACAAGACGAAAGCGGCGACTCCCACGCCACTGGCCGCACCTGAACGAATGGCCAAGCCGAAGCTCATAAGCACGCTCGTGCTTATTCACGCCGTCAGCGGCACGCTCGTCTGGGAATTTGGCATCAAGGCAGGCATCGAAAAGAACAAGGCGTATCGGGGGACAGTGGTCGAGGTCTACAGGACGCGCAACGGAACAGCCCTAGGAGGACCCGCCGCCGAACCCCGCAGGCCTCTTCCTATTCATCCCCTTGCGTCCTAAGCATCTCGGCGTTGAGGCGTTGGGAACACAGAAACGTCGAGTACACCGGACTCCGGTTCAGCTTGCCGGCGGCGCGTCGAGGATCTCGCGCACCTTGCGAAGAAGCGCCTTGGGTTCGTAAGGTTTCTGGATAAGTTCCACCCCTTCATCAAGAGAGAATCGCGTGAGGTCGCTGTTCGCACTGTAGCCGCTGCTGAAGAGAACGCGAAGCTGCGGGCCCATGGTCCTCAGCGCGTCATAGGCGGCGGGGCCGCTCATCTTTGGCATCACGACATCAAACAAGGCCAGGTCAATCTCGCCCGAGTGCGCCCTGAAAACTTCAACCGCCTCCTCGCCGTTCGACGCCTCGAGCACCGTGTATCCGGCCTTCTCCAGAACGCGCACCGCAAGGCCGCGAATCACGTCGTCGTCCTCGGCAACAAGAATAGTCTCTGTGCCGCCACCGACGGGCCCCTCACTTTCACGCTCCACCTGGCCTGCGGCCCGCGTGGCAGCCGGTAGGTAGACCTTGAACAGGCTACCGCGGCCCGGCCCACTGTACACCTGGATAAGTCCATCATGCTGCTTCACGATGCCATAGGCGGTGGCCAGGCCTAGGCCTGTGCCCTTGCCCAGCTCCTTGGTGGTAAAAAACGGCTCGAAGGCCCGGCGCTGCGTCTCTTCGTCCATACCGGTGCCCGTATCCGCCACCTTCAGGAGAGCGAAACGCCCCGGCTTCGCCCAGGGATGCATCTCGCAGTAAGCGCTATCGAGCACGACATTTTGAGTTTTGACCGTCAGTTTGCCACCTTGCGGCATCGCGTCCCGAGCATTGATGCACAGGTTCATAATCACTTGCTCTAGCTGACTTGGATCGGCAAGCACAGTTCCGAGTTGATGCCCTGGGATGAAATCAAGCTGTATATCCTCGCCGATGACCCGCTCAACCATCCTGAGCACTCCGCCTACAACTTGGTTAAGATCGATGTCCTTCGGCTGCAGTACTTGCTGGCGGCCAAACGCGAGCAGCTGCCGCGTCAATTCGGCCGCGCGCTCAGCGCCCGATCTAACTTGTTGGAGATCCTCGCGGATTGGCGCGCCGGGAGCCGCACGCTCCATGGCAAACGCAAGATGCCCTAGCATCGCCTGTAAGATGTTATTGAAGTCGTGGGCTACGCCCCCCGCCAATTGGCCAATGGCCTCCATCTTCTGAGATCTCAACAACTGCTCTTCGAGTTCCTGCTCGTGTGTTACATCGCGCTTCACAGCCACGTAGTTGGTGACTTGGCCGGTCGCATCCCTTACCGGGGATATCGTCGCCTCCTCCTGGTACAGCGTACCGTCCTTCTTCTTGTTGCTGAAGTGGCCAGTCCAAGGCTGTCCCTGCACAAGCCGATCCCATAGGTTGCGGTAGAATGCGGCATCGTGCTCGCCGCTCTTGAGTATCCGAGGATTCCGGCCGAGGGCCTCTTCGCGCGTGTAGCCCGTAACCCGCTCAAAAGCCGGATTAACGTACTGGATGGCCCCCTCCCTGTCCGTGATGACGACGACCTCCGCGGCTTGCTCGATGGCCGACATCAAGCGCTCTCGCTCCGCCTCAGCAAGTTTGCGCTCCGTCAGATCTCTTACGCACTCGATCACCCCGGTTACCTTGCCGTGTTCATCTTTCAACGGGAAAGCCGACAGCTCCAGCCAGCCGTTCTGGCCCTGCGTGGCAGCATAGGGCACCTCGGCAATCTGCGTTTCCCCCGTTTCGATAGCCTTCAGGCTGGGACACCATGGGCATACGGCATCGCGTTGCTGGTAGGCGGCATAGCACTTCTTTCCATATAGAACCGCCTGGGGTGAGTACTTCTCCTCAATCCATTTGTTGACGCGAACGATGCTCAGGTCGAGGTCAAGGACGCTTATTCCTTCCCGGATAGCCTCGAATACGCTGTTCAGAAAACGTTCACTGCTGCGTAGCGCCACCTCAGCTTGCTTTCGCTCCGTTATATCCGTGACGATCCCGACCATACGCGTGGCTTTGCCGGACGTATCGCGTTCGGCGTCTCCCAGAACGAAAACCCAGTGTACCGATTGATCCGGCCAGATGACACGGAAATCAAGACGATGCTCCTTACCCTCCTCCACCGACGCCTCAACAGACTCCCGCCAGCCGTCCACGTCCTCCGGGTGGATACGCGAAGTGACATCCTCTAGAACGCCGTTGGTCTCACCGGGCTCATAGCCGAAGATGGCTTCGACCTCAGGAGTCCAATACACTTTCTTCTCCGTGATATTCCATTCCCAGATACCCAAACCCGAAGCGCGCCGGGCCAGAACGTGCAGCGACTCGCTCCTTTGGAGAGCCTCTTCTGCAAGCTTTCGGCGGGTGATATCCTCTCCGACGGCCTGGTAAGCCACGGCTTGTCCCTGGGGCCCAAAAAGGGCGCGGCATGTCCAGCGCTCCCAGCGGGGCTCTCCGCCCGGGGCGAGCACCTGGTAATCTTGGGATAGGGTCGAAGAAGCAACGTTCAGCGCGGCGATGTCGGCCATCATCCTTTCCCGCTCACCCTCCACAGCCAGTGAGAAAACCGACTGCCCCGCCACGTCCTCGGCGGTTCTCCCGAAATACCTGCAAAAAGCCTCGTTGACATAGGTTATCTCGCCTCCGGGAAGATACCGGCAGATTAGAACCGGCGTGTCTTCCACCACCGCACGATAGCGCTCCTCGCTCTCGCGCAACGACTTCTCAGCCTTTCGCCTTCGTTCGCCATCGAGGAACACCTGCGCCGTCAAGAGAAAGCCTATAGGATAGAACACCAGCACCGCCGGGCCGACACGGCGCAGGATCTCCCAGCCCATGCCAGGTATCAGAAATTGCAGGGCGAGCATGCCTGCGTGCACGAAAAGCCCGAACGTCAAGAGCCAGAAGGGACTTGCCCAGCCCTCGTCACGGCGTCGCAGGTAGTGGAGGCATATCCCGAGCACAGAGGCCTCGACAACCGTGCCCACGCCCGCCCATACACCAGCGCCGCCCAAGTAGAATCGATAGGCAGCGCAAAGACCCCCTCCTAGCGCGGCCGCCAGGGGCCCGCCAAACAAGCCGGCCAAACTCAGGACAATGGAGCGGCCGTCATAGATCACCCCCGGCGCGAAGGTCATGGGCGTCGACATTCCCACGATCCCTGCCATGCCGAAAAGAAGTCCCGTCGCGATTCCATAGAGGGGCGAATCGGCATCAACGCGCCGCGCCAACGCCTGAACACCCACCGATAGAGCGACGAGGACGGCTACGTTGTGAAGCAGATCAAGAATCATTGGGCTCGCCCCCCAACGCCTCTTGTGCCTATGCGCTGAACCGCTTCATGGCAATCGGTGGCGCCGCCCTGAGGCCGACACCGCCGCCACAGGCTCTTTGTCGTCGGTTTGTCCACGGAGACTCCCACTGCGCTGAAGAATCCTCTGCGTCTCCTCGCCCGACTCACGCACAACTCATAGCGGGCCTTTTCAGACGCCCTCAGGCACCTTCGTAGACTCTAACAGGCCGCGCCACTTACCGGCAAGACTGGTTGCCACGGCAAAGCCGAGCCGATCTCTTCCCAGAACCTTGAGCCAGAAGCCCGTCTTCCAGAGATAGTACGTGCCATTGAACCAGCGGCAGGTTCGAACGGAGTCGATGGCCTCGACAGGGATGGTGAGTGGCTTGCCCACGATAGGCAGAAACTCAATCACGCCGGCCTTCAGGACTACGACTCCCGGCGACTGGATGATCCCATTCACGATAAGGCCGTAGACGGCCTCTCCCTCTTCCGCAGAGGCAGACTGGCGCAAACGAGCGACTCTCCTAACGACCCAACCGTACACCAGCCCCCCGGCAACGCCGATGGAAGCAAAGGGAAGCGCCATAAGACCCATTACGCCGCGGGAAGGATACAGTACACAGGCTATCAAGATCGGAACCAGGACAAAGACGCCTACCGTAACACTCAATAAGGGCGCCTGCCACATCCACATGTCTCGAAGGTCCTTCAGCTTGGCATTCATATCGACCTCCTAGAAGGTTGCGTTATCCTATCCGAAACTATACCACAATCGTTAGCGCGTCAACTCTCTAGTAGTAAATACACACAACTCGTGTGGGAATTCTATCTGCGTTCCCCACATTCATCGGATTCAAGGCGAGGATTCCGGCGGATGTCTTCGCGTTTTTCGGGAATTGGCGTAAAACAAGATGGGGCGGGATCTTAGGCCCGCCCCACCACTGAATTCTCGCCTATCAGGCAGCTACTTCCGCAGCGCCTCGAGCGTGTATGCCGGCAGCCTCTTCTCGGCAAATACCGGTTTGAACCGCGTAAACCGCTGACGTCCGTTGACTACCGGCACGCTCGCCCAGTCTTCGCCAATGAGCGGCTTGGCGTAGCGCACGAAGTCATCCGTCACGTCGATCTTGTTCGGACTGAGCCACGCCTGCGGGAACGTGCGCTCGGAGTTCGCCACGTCCTCGAGCGGCACCTTGTCGTAGCGCACGTTGTAGATGGGCCCGGGCTCGCGCAGGATGGTGGCCATCCAGCCATTCTCGCCCGACGCCGCGATCAACGCCGCCTGCTGGCCCACCTTGTACGCCTCGTCAAGATCCACAACCGACGCGTACAGGCACGTGTCCCGCTGATCCGTCCCCGAGACTTGGCCCCGCGCCGCGCCCGGCACCGGCAAGCCCTTCTCGTTCAGCATCGTCACCACCTGCTGCGCCACCGTCGTCTTCGACGCGCTGAACTGCGTGTGGCCGAAACTATCCTTCGTCTCGCCCAATTCACCAACCTCGAAACCTTCGCTCACAACCACAATGCAGCGGCCGTCCTTCTTAAGCTGATCGCTTACGAGGTCGCACATCTCCTCCGGCGAGACGCCCGCTTCGGCCATGTAGATCTGCAGCGGCATTTCGCGCTTCGGATCCGCCAAACGCGCCGCCGCCGGAATGTATCCGATCTTCCGCCCCATCGCCTGCAACACCAGCACGGGATCGGCGGGACACGAGCCCGCGTTCTCCTCGTTCGCGTTCTGCACGACGCCCATCCAGTAACGCGCCACGCTCCCGTAGCCGGGCGTATGATCGATCAGCTTGAACTCCGAATCGCCCACGTCATTATCGATGGTTTTCGGCACGCCCACCGCCACAAGGTCCAGTCCCTGCTCATTCGCCAGGACGCTCACCTTGTGCGCCGTGTCCATCGAGTCATTGCCGCCGTTGTAGAAGAAATAGCCCACGTCATGGGCCTTCATCACATCGATGACGCGCTTGAAATCCTCGTCCTGCCCCTTCTTCAGCTTGTAGCGGCATGTCCCGATGGAGCCCGCCGCGGGCGTGTAACGCAGCAGCGCCACTTCCTCCTCATCCTGCGCGGACAGATCCAGGAGCTCCTCCTTCAGCACCCCCTCGATCCCGTGCCAGCCGCCGTAGATCGTCCCGAACGCCTCCGGAAACAGCTTGCATCCCTCGATCACTCCCCGCAACGAACTGTTAATGACGGGACTCGGCCCGCCCGACTGCGCAACAATCACATTCCTCGGCATTCCTCGTAACTCCTACTCTGTTGTTCGTGAACCGCCTGCTGCGTCGATATTCGGAGCGTAGTCTAATACGCGCCGTGTCGCTCAACCAAATCCCGCATGATCGCGATTCTATCTTCCTCGGCGCCCGGGGGAACCTGATCGCCCGCATTGGCGATGAGGCGCGCGCTGCGCCGCTTCAGCGCCAGCCACCGCATCACGGCGCCTTTGAAGTCCTCCAAGTCGGCATCGGGCAGCCATAGGTCGGGCGATACGCCGCCCGAAAGGATCATGTCCGTCCCCGCCTCCTCACGACATGCCTCCGGCTCTAGATCGCCCATGGGCCGCGGCGTCACCGCATCGGCGCAGTCGGCGCCCAGATCGCGAAACATACCTAACGCGCCGCGCAGTCTCCCGTCTATATGCACGGCGACGTACTTCCCCGCGGCATGCAGCCGCCTCAGGGCCTCTACGTAGAACGGCTTCGCCCACTGCTCGAAGAACGATGGCGGCTGGATATCGCTCGAGAAGTTGTCGCCCATGATAATGACCTCAGCGGGCGATGCCGCGAGCATGTCGATGCATTCGAGCGTGTTGGCATTCACTCTATCCACCACTTGACGCATGGTGTCGGGCCAATCGACTGCGGCATACACCGTCCGCTCAACGCCCAGCCAATAATTCAGCAGGTGGCCCATGGCGCTGTAGCCTGCCGAGAGGTACACCACGCCGGCGTCGCCCACGCAATCCGCCCACGCCTGGTAGAGGTCCCACCGCGGCGTGTAGACTCTGCCGGCCAGCGCCCTGCCCAGCACCTTCAAGTCGTGTTCCGACTCGACTCCCCACTTGGAGATGCCCCACGCATACGTCTGGGCCTCCCACCGCCGCGCGCGCTCGATGGTGCCCAGCGGCGTCTCATACCGCCAGGTGATCTCCCTCCCATCCGGGCTCTTCGCCGTCGTAGCCATCACATCCGGTGCGTGATGGACTTCATAGAACATGCCCAGATTTGGCATGTAGAATCCCGCGCCTGCGCACTTGTGGTAGTTGATCAGGGCGCATTCCGGGCGCTCGTATGCCCGGCTGAGATCCCACGGCAAGCGATTCCTGTGATAGAACCAGTGGGACAAGTCCAGCATGTACGGCACGACGTCCGGCGTCTCACCGCGGTACACCGCAAGGGTTCGCTCACGCGGAGTCATGATTGGGAGGCCACATGATGATCGGCCACGGAGACAGCACCTACGCTGCCTTGAAGGGCCTCGGCTTCGGATTGCCCTCCTTCAAGTGGTACAGCACCTCACCTGCATGAGGAACCAGCAGTAGGCCCTCTTCCTCTCTATCCGCCCAGTCGTCAGGCCGGATAGACGCGGGATCGCGATAGCCAAGGTTGATGGAGTGGCACACCTCCTCGGGAATCTGCGTGGCCAACGTCACTTGCACGCGGCAGTTCTCGACGCCGTTCTCATACGTGCCGATGCCCCTCACGTGCGTCGAATGCGCCAGAATCCCGCCGGGAATGTCCTCGAATCTCTCCATCTGCGCCAGGAAATAGTCCCGCGTGTGATAGCCAATCTTCTGAATGAGGTGTCCGTGCGTGAAACTGATCTCGCTCACGTGCGGCGCGTAGATGATCAGTTCCCCGCCATCGGCCACAACCGGTTCGAGCTTATACATGCACTTGCCGGCCACCCAGATGTCGTCGTACATCTCCGGCGCCATCGCCAAGACGCTCTTGTAGGGATGCTCTTTATACTCAATGTGCGTCTGCGCGGAAAGATCCGCCGCCGCGTCCCAGGCTTCCTCGGGCGTCCCGAAGAAGATGGCCTTGCAGTCCTTGCCCTTGACGTTCAAGCAGAAGCAGCGCTTCTCCAGCTCGATGAATGACGCCGCCTTATCCACCACGGCCCGCACCGGCGTGTATTTCGTCCCGTTGACAACTGGATTGGAGATCAGCGCCCCGAGCCAATGGAAGAGGTTCAGAATCTCCTCCCCCGCGATGCCGGGGAAGAAGTACTTGTTCCCGCCGCTGAATCCTACCACTTCGTGCGGGAACACCGGCCCTACGATGTACACGGCGTCGTAATCAAAAATGCGCTTGTTCACCATGACATCGGCCTTCTCACGCATCAGGCCGCCGGAGATCTCGCCGATCTCATCCACCGTAATCGTCCCGATGTGCGTCAGCGCATCCGCATTCTGCCATTCGTGATTGAAGATGCCCACATCCGCAAAGGTGCCGGTTCGCTCCTCGGGAGTCAGTCCCAAGAGGCGGTTGATAGCCTCATCCGACATCGGCGGATGGGTGCCCAACGCGATGAGGTAATCCATCTGCTTCACGCGCCCGTGCAACACCTCAAACAAGGCCCGGAACATCGCCGGCATCGGCATGCTTCGCGTGCTGTCCGGGATAATGAACAGCACCCGCTTGCCGTCGGCCCGGCCGTCCTGAAAGACCTCGGAAACGAATCCCGCCAATTCCGCGTCGCTCAGACGCCTATCCTCTTTGATTTTGCTCAGAACCGTCATTCAGATTGCCTCACACCGGAAGCCGACGCCCGAGAGCATCGCCTCCATCTTGCTGTTGGGCGGCGACACATTCGCCCGTGTATTGAAGAACTCGCGCCGCCGGGGATATTCCTTGCGCAGCCTGTCAAACACCGTCCCGCGCGCCTCTACCGGCGCCTCCAGAATGCCGCGCATCGCCTTATCGTCCCGGAAGATGCTGTAAACCTCTCGCACCGCCGTGAGAACCGTCCGCTGCACCGCTGTCGCGTCCCCGGGCACATACACTTCCCGGCACTCCGGCGGCGGCAGCAAAGGAGCGGGATCCCACTCGGGCTTCACGCCGAGAAATGCGCACGCCGCCTCATAGATCTGCCGCGTGCCGTTAACCTTCCCGTCGAACGAGTATCCCGCGATGTGCGGCGTGCCAATGAAAACCTGCTGCAGCAGTTCGGCGTCTACGTTCGGCTCGGCCTCCCAGACGTCCAGCACGCAGGCTTGAAGATGCTTATCCACCAGTGCGCGCTTGATGGCCTCGCCGTCCGCCACCGGGCCTCGCGAGCTATTGATCAATACGCTACCGGACTTCATCCGGCGTATGAACTCCTCATTCGCCAAGTGAAGCGTCGCGTCCGGCCCCTCTTTGGTTAGAGGAACATGCAGCGTCACGATATCGCACGCCAGCGCCTCCTCGAGAGGCCGATACTTCGCATCGCCCGTCTCGCGCGCCAGCGGCGGATCGTTCAAGACACACCGCAGGCCGAGAGCCGATGCCTTCGCCAGCACGCGTGAGCCCACGTTGCCCACGCCGACGATGCCCAGCGACATATCCCAGAGGTCGAACTCGAAATGCTCCGCCAGCTCGAGCAGCGCCGCCGTGACGTACTGGCCCACGCTGTTCGCGTTGCAGCCCGGCGCGCTCGAAAACGTGATTCCTTGCGCCGCGAGGTAGTCCCTGTCCACGTGATCCTCGCCGATGGTAGCCGTCGCGACGAACTTCACGGCGGAGCCGTCAAGCAGTGCCGCGTTGACTTTCGTGATGGAACGCACGAGCAGCAGATCCGCGTCCTTCAACGCCGCCGCGTCCATGGCCCGGCCGGGCATGGTGGTTACCTCGCCAAGCGTACCAAATGCCTCGCGCACATACGGGATATTCTCGTCGGCGATGATCTTCATCTTGCCTCCGGCCTTCGCTTTGGCCGTCGCTACTTCTTCCAGGGCGGCGTCTCAGGCAAATACGCATCGAACTCGGCAATCAGCGACGCCTCATAATCGCCCGCGTACTCGCCCGCAAAGAACTTGTCCAGTCCCTCTTCATACAGCCGCTTCCAGGATTTGTCCTCATCGCCCGGATTGATGGGGAAAAAGAGCGCCCCATTGGCGCGCGCGGCCTTCATATCGCCCGGCGCATCGCCGATCATGAGCATATTGCTCTTCTCATAGCGGCCTTCGGATGCGAACGCGATGTGCTCCGACTTCTTGCCCATCTCCTGCCCGGCGATGGCGAACACGTACTGCGCCAGATCCTGCTCCTCCCATTCACGAGTCAACGCCTCGGTGGGCGTCTGGGAGCACACCAGCATGTCCGCCTTCGATTGGGCCTTCTGAAGCGACTCGCGCACATACGGAAACGGCGGAAGCCCGCCCTGGACAATATCGGCCACCGTCTCGTTCACGGCCTTGCTCCATGCCAGCGCCTGGTGCATCACCGCTTCGTCATGCGTTTGGCAGTAAGCCTCCAAAGCCGGATTGCCCAGTTTCGACTCCGTCTCGATCCACTTTCGCAGTTCGGGCACATCGGGCGACTTGAAGTTGCGCTCGGCAACCTTATCCCACTCGTCCAGTAGATCGAACGTCATAATGAGCGCAGGAAAGCGGTTCACGCCGCGCCACTTAGAGTAAAGGTTCACAAACTCGGCCGCCGCACGCGCGTACTTCGACACGGACTGCAAGTGCCAGTGTTTGATGATGTTGGGAATGAAGCATTCCTTGTGCTTGATCTCCATCGTGTCGAAGGCGCAGCCGTCCGAGTCGATGGCAATCAGGAAATCCTTCGTAGGTTGATGATTCTTCAGTGCAGCTACCGGATCACTCATGCTCGATATCCTTCCCTTAGACGCCTGAAAACGCCGAAAATCCACCGTCAATAGGTACGATGATGCCCGTTACGAAGCGCGACGCGTCCGAAGCCAGCCAAAGCGCCGCCCCGATGAGGTCCTCCGGCTTGCCAAACGCCCCCATCGGCGTGTGCCCAATGATTGTCTGTCCACGATCCGTCAGCTCGCCCGTCTCCCGCTCCGTCAACAAGAAGCGGTTCTGCTCAGTAAGGAAGAAGCCTGGCGCGATGGCGTTCACGCGCAGCTTCGTGGTGTACTCCTGCGCAAAGTGCACCGCAAGCCACTGTGTGAAATTGCTGACGGCCGCCTTGGCCGCGCTGTATCCCGGGATGCGCGTCAGCGGACGTATCGCGTTCATCGACGAGATGTTGATGATCGACCCGCCGTCCGGATTATCCTTCATGCGCGCTCCGAACACCTGCGAAGGCACAATCGCGCCGCCCAGGAGGTTCAGGCCGACCACCTTGCTGATGGCATCCGAAGGCAGATCGAAGAAGCTCTGCTCCGCCGAAGTCGTCGCCGCCTTCATGTTCCCTCCGACGGCATTCACCAGGATGTCCACCCGGCCGAAATCCGCATAGACGGCCTCACAGCACGCCTCGATGGATTCCTTCTCCATGGCGTTCATTTCGTAGCCCTTCGCCTTGCCGCCCGCGTCCGTCAGGCGCTTGGCCACCGCCTCCGCCATATCCGGGAGCAGATCCGCCACAGCCACGGTTGCCCCGGCCGCGCCGAAGCCTTCTGCAATCGCTCCGCCAAGCACGCCGCCACCGCCGGTGACGACTGCCACCTTATCCTTAAGCGCAAACATATCAGATACTTGCATACGAAACAGGTCCTTTCCCTTGCTGGTTCAGCTCCACGGCCGGATAACTCGATGGCGCCGCGCATACTGCGCTCCGAATCGGCCCCATCCTCTGAAACACATTCTCCAGGCAGATGAGGCCCTCTATTGCCTTAGTGCTCTTGCCTCCAATGACTTGGAGCGCGGAACACGGGGCGTCCCGGCCACCAGGCAAGCCGTGCCCAGTTGTCTTTTGGCCTTACACGTCGGGTAAAATGATGCGACACATTCGGCGCGCTCATCGGTAAAGCCTAGTGGGGTCGTGAGATTAGCATGCGCGGTGTCATGGTTCAAGGCTGGGACGCTTCACGCCTCGTAAAGCAGGGCCAAACGGCTCCCGAAGAACCGTCTAAGGTGCGTGGTAACGGATCGGGCGAAGAATCACGGAGGTCGAACACATTTGTTAACCACTCGGACGACGGGCGCACCATCTCGACTTCTTCTCGTCGTAACACTCATTCTGGCCGCACACGGAGCCGCCGCTCCTGACAAATGTCTCGAGTGCGGAGACGGCGCCCCGAAGTTCCCGGACGCCGCCGAATATCTCGAGACTCAGGGATTTCCCGCCGACGAGTTCGCCGTGCTCATCGCGTGGGAGGAGGCCCTCCCCGGGCAGCCTGGAAAGTTTGTCACGGGCTTCCACATCGGGCCGGCGGACGGAGGTGAGCCTTTCGATCTCTACCGCGACGCCGATGGCATTCTGCTCGCCGATCAGGACCTGGACGCGATGGGCGTTCGCCCCAAGAACTGGCAACTGCGCCCCGTTGAGCAATGGGGCGAGACGGCGCGGGCCCTCAATAAGGCAATGCACGCCCCGCCGACTCCTGTGGGCGTAATCCACGGCATCCCCCTGGCTAATGCCGTGAGCCTTCCCGCCCTCGATCTGGCCCAGCTCGAAGCTGAGGACGCCGCCGAAGCCGCTCTCTCGAAGGGCCCGAGGCGCATTGGCGCCTTTCGCGAGCTTTCGCCTGCCATCGACATCCAGCAAGATGCCGCGTGGGAATCGCTACCAGATGGCGGCGCTGTGTGGGCCATCGAGATCCATTCACCGGACGCCGTCGGACAACGGATTCACTTCTCCGCGCTCGACGTGCCCGACGGCGGCCAGGTCGTTGTCTACAACGCCAACGCCCCCGGCGAAGCCTATGGTCCCTACAACCGCCCCTATGAAGGCGAGGCCGACTTCTGGAGTCCCACCTGCTTCGCTGAAAAGGTGGTGGTCGAGTGCGCCGCTGAGCCCGGTGTAGACGTAAGCGATTTCGTGCTGATCATCGACAAGATTTCCCACGTCTACGTCGATCTCGCCACGCTTCAGTGGCAGAAATCGGCAGGTTCCTGCAACCTGGACGTCTCGTGCTATACCGACTGGAGCACAACCGCCAAAGGCATCGGCGGCATCGGCTCCATCGGCGCCGACGGCTCTCTCTGGTGTACCGGTACGCTCCTCGCCGATAGCAGCCCGGAGACGGACATCCCCTACTTTCTCACCGCCTATCACTGTGTTTCGGGCCAGAGCGGCACGTACGGCGCCTCGAACATCGAGGTCTACTGGCTTTATCAGACCACCTCCTGCGGAGGCTCGGCGCCCTCTCCCACCACCGTGCCGCGAACCACCGGCGGCGCCGATTTCCTCGCCGGCGCGAGCGAGTCGAGTGGCTCGGATTTCGCCTTCCTTCGCTTGCGGAATGACCCGCCGTCGGGCCCGACGTACGTCGGCTGGACCTCCGACGCCGCGGCGGTGGGCAATGATGTCGTATGTATCCATCACCCCAGCGGCGATTTCAAGCGGATCTCCTTCGGCGCCATCACCGACGACGGTAGTCCCTTCTACGGCGTGCGGCTCAAGCCCATCACGCGATTTCACGAGGTGCTCTGGAGCGACGGCACCACCGAGGGCGGCTCGTCGGGAAGTCCGCTCATGATCGAGAGCACGCAACAGATTATCGGCCAGCTCTGGGGCGGCCTCGCAAGCTGTAGCGCCACCGACGAGCCCGACTATTTCGGCCGCTTCGATGTAACCTTCCCCATCGTCCAAGGCTGGCTCGCTCCGGAGGACTCCGACAACGACGGGATCCCGGATATCACGGAGGGAGACGGGGACACGGATGGCGACGGAACGCCCGACTACCTCGATGAAGACTCCGACGATGACGGCATTCCTGATGCCACCGAAGGCACCGTGGACACCGACGGTGACGGCGCATCCAACTACGTTGACGACGATTCCGATGATGACGGCATTCCAGACGAGACCGAAGGCGCCGTGGATTCCGACGGCGACGGAACGCCCAACTATATCGACGAAGACTCCGATGATGACGGCATTCCTGACGAAACCGAAGGCGCCGTGGATTCCGACGGCGACGGAACGCCCAACTATATCGACGACGATTCCGATGATGACGGGATTTCGGATGAGATTGAGGGAAGCGTAGACACGGACAGCGACGGTATCCCCAACTATCTTGATGACGACTCCGACGACGACGGCATTCCTGATGAAACCGAAGGAGCCGGCGATCCGGACGGAGACACCACGCCCAACTTCCTGGACGTTGACGCCGACGGTGACGGCATCTCGGATGAAACGGAAGGCACCGGCGATCCGGACGGAGATACCAAGCCCAACTACCTCGATGACGACTCCGACGACGACGGCATTCCTGATGAAACCGAAGGAACCGGCGACCCTGACGGCGACGGCATTCCCAACTACCTTGATGAAGATTCGGACAATGACGGCGTTTCCGATGAGGATGAAGCCGGCACCTATGACTCTGATCCCTATGACGTCGACACGGACGACAACGGCTTTTGGGACGGATTCGAAGTCGATCGCGGCAGCGATCCCACCAAAGGCGACTCTTTCCCTGAGTCGCAGCTCTTCGGCGATACGAACATCGACGGCGAGGTGAACTCACAAGACGTGCAACTTGTCGTGAACGGCGTTCTCGGCTTTTCCGTCCCCGTGCCCGAAAACGTCCTCGATGTCGACGATTCCGACGCCGTGGACGCCCTCGACATCCAACTCGTCATCGCGGCCGTCCTGGACGCCCCCTAGCCTCCTGCAACTCCCACGCCACGAAATACCGCCTCTCTCACGTACGGGAGCCACGCTTTCTCAATAGTCCGCACAGCCGGGGCAAGAATCTAGTACCGGGCGTAGACAAGACCTTTCAGGGCGGGCCTCTCCTTGTCCGGCGCCAGTTATGAAAAAGGGGACCTCCTCCCATGGCGGAAGCAGGCCCCCAGATAATCGGTTTTTCTATCGCGCCTGAAGCTTCTTTGCCGTCGCAATGGAGCCGATGCGCGCGTCCGTCCCTATATGGTAGGCGTGGATGGCGTTCTTCTTGCCCGTCTGCCGCTCACGGCGCTTGAGCCATCGGTTCATGCGTTCGCGCAGCACCTCGACAATCTTCGGCTCCTTGTCCGCGAGATTGCACGACTCCTCCGGATCTTCGAGAAGATTGTACAACTCGACGGGCGGCTTGTTGTGGAAATCCGGCTCAAGCGCCTCCCAGAATTTCCATACCGGCGTCCGCCAGCCATGCTTCCGCATCCAGGTGCACTCGCTGATGTAGAACTCCGTCCGATGCGTTGCCTCCGTATCCGTGAAAAACGGCACATGGGACTTCCCATCAAACTTCACCCCCTTCGCGAAACGCTTCAGCTTGCACAGATCAAGAAGCGTCGGGATCATGTCCTCGTGCAATGAATACGCCTTACTGCGCACACCCGCCGGCACACGCCCCGGCCAGTAGTAGATGAGCGGAACCACGAGCGTGCACTCGTAAAGGCCGTGGTGGTCGAAGTAGATTCCATGATCGTAGAGCGTCTCGCCGTGATCGCCGGTGATCACGATCAACGTGTCCTCCGCGATGCCCAATTCCTCGATTCGTGTGATGAGGCGCCGGCAGCACGCGTCCATGTACGCCAATTCCCCGTCATACTGGGCGATCACATAGTCCTTATCCGTACATCCCGGCGGCATCCATGACGCGAGGAAATCGGCGAACGGCTTGAAATCGAACACCGGCTTCATGCTCTTGTTCTTCTTATCGCATGGATCCTTGGAATAGAACATCGTGTCATAGGGAGCAGGGGGAAGGTAAGGCGAGTGCGGATCCATGTGCCTCAAGAAGAGCATGAACGGTTTCTTCGACCTGGACAGCCGCTCCAACTCCGGGAGCGTCACCGCATTCAGATTCTCCGCCTTCCGCGCGGGACGATCCTCCCAAGACACCCACCCCTCGAAATTCAGGTACTTGTTGAAACCACGATAGAAATCCCCTCCAAATCCCACGCACGTCGTGTTGTAACCGGCCCGGCGCAAGATCTCCGGAAGGGTAGGCTGGCTCTTGTCCAGCGGCCCCTGCGGACGCAGCGACGGCTGCCCCGTAGCGATGACGTCCCGCCCCGTCAGTATGGTGGAATAGGCGGGCGTCGTCGGAATATACGGACTAAACGCGTTCTCGATCAGTACGCCCTGCCGGGCCAGATCGTCGAAGTACGGCGTCGTCAGCCGCGGGTAGCCATAGCAGCTCATGTGGTCCCGGCGAATGCTGTCAATGGCAAAAATAACAATGTTCGGAAACCTCTTCGGCATTTCGATTCCTTTCACTTGCGGCCCGGAACCACACTGAGGTCCTGCCTGCGGCCACATGCTGTCACCGCTCCTGTCGGCCTTCCGCCCAGGCAACCGGCAATCAATCCCTACCTCGCCCCGCACGCCTTCAGACATGCGTTCAAGTAACCATACGATTCCGCCGCAATGATCGCGCAACGGCTTACGTCATACTTGCCCGCTCCGATCACCTCCAGGTCCACCGGGCCGTCATACGCGTGGTCCGCCAAGACCTTGCAGTATCCCATCAGGTCGATGTCTCCGCGCCCGCACGCCTGCAGTTCCGCTGGTCCTGGGCTTGGCCCCGGCCCGACGCAGTCGCGGATGTGAACGTGCTTGACCCGCGAGATAACCTGGGCCAGGGCGTCCTTAGGCACCTCGCCGGCCCGGTGAATATGGCTCGGGTCCATGTCCACCCCAAAGGCGGGCGAATCGATCTGCGCCATTGCCATCAGCGTCGTCGGCGTGTTCCACATGCAAGCCCCCACATGCGCCTTCACGCAGAGCGTGACGCCGAACGGCTCCGCCTTCTCCGCCATCTTCGTCAGAAATGCCACCAGCTTCTTCAGGTCGTCCGGGTTGTTATCCTTGCTCCCCCCCGGGCCGATGTTCACGACGGGTATCCCGATCTCGGCGCCGGCCTCGAAGGCTGTCATCAGCCGATCTTCATCCTGGGCTGCTTCCTCCATAGCCATGAGCGGGAGCTCGAGGTCCTCCACGATGGCCTTGATCTCCGCCGCATCCTGTTTCCAGGTGTCCAGGCACAAGTGCTCACACATGCCCTTGATTGCCGAGACCTCGGCGCCGTCGAATCCCGCCCACTTGATGTGCTGCATCGCCGTCCGGAAGTCGTGCTTGCCGAACAACACTGTGTTCACGCCCAATCGAATCATCGCCTTGGCCCTTCCTTGCTCTGTTCACCGCGGCCTCGCCCAGACTCCTAGCCACCTGTCTGGATGCGGCCTAGTATCGGAGATTGACAATGCGCTTTTCGTGCCAGGAGGCAATGGCTGCTTCAATGATCATCTGCGCCCTGAGCGCGTCTTCGCCGGAGCCATCAATCATGCTGGGCCGTACCTTCTTCGCATTCTGTTCCAGCCAGCGGTGGATACGGCTCGCAAACGTCTCGCCGAAACTCTTCATACCGCCAAGGTGGTGGTAGTGCTCCGTCTCCGAACTTGCGCGGGTGTAGAACGTCAACTCTTCGCACGCCTCTTCGATCACAAACCGGCCTTTACTACCCGTCACTTCGCACCGCTCGAGGCCAAATCCGCCGCCCGCGTCGTAGCTGCCCGTCAGGTGGCCGACCATCCCGTTCTTGAAGAGCATATTCACCTGAGCGTTCGACCAGCACTTGCGCTGTTTGCCTTCCTGTGTCTTGCCGCGAAGCATAAACGCCTGAACGCTCACCACGTCCCCGCAGAAATAGCGCATCACATCGATGGAGTGCGGATGCAGCGCGCGCAAATGAAAATGAGGCGAGGTCTCATTCGGATTGTTGATCCACATCGTCATATTGATGATGTGCAACCGCCCCAAGCGGCCTTTCGTCACCCACTCTTTGGCCAGCCGGGCCGCCGGCGTGAAGCGGTGATTCAAGTCCACCCCGTACCGCAGCCGCTTCTTCTTCGCTAAGGCGACCATCCGCTTCGCTTTGGGGACCTCGTTCGAAATGGGCTTCTCGCCCAGCACCGGAATCCCCGCGTTCAATAGTTCCATCGTCGGCTTATAGTGGTCGCCGCCGTTCTCGACGCCGGCTGTACACATGCTCGAGCAATCGATCTTGATGCCGCTCGCCAGCATCTCTTTCACACTGTAGAACGCCGGGCAGCCGTACTCCTGCGCCGCCTTGTCCGCGCGTTCCTTGATGATATCGCAAACCGCGACCACCTTCGCCAACGGGTCCTTCATGTAACACCGGGCGTGCGTATTGCCGATGCCGCCCATACCTACAATCGAAACATTCAGAGCCATAGTGCTTATCCTTTCGTGAAGGTGCCCGTCCCAATCGACCCGCGCCAAATTCAACCACGTTGCCGCGCCGATGTCAATCTGTTTCCTCCCGGCTCACTCAGTTCCTTGCCCTCCGCCTCCCTTTCAGTGCGTAGAATACTTCGAGCATGGCCCGTGAGCACCGGTTGATCCGGCCCACCCTCTTGCGCTATTTTGACGTTGCGCCGACTCGGGGGGAGAGACCGAATGACGCTTCAGATATCGCGAATCCGCCGACGCGCGGAGCAGATCGCCGCAGCCGCGGCTGAAACACTCGACGCAGACGCTTTGGCCCAGCCTTTGGGGGACATCGCCCGTCTGTTGGCCGACAACTTGACGGTCGATACACCACTTGATACGACGCCTCTGAGAGAACTCAACATCTCCGACACCCGTATTGCACGCCTGCTCCGTGCCCTTCAAGCGGAGGCCATCGAAACGCTCCGCCAAACGGGAGAAGAGGAAGACTTCCAGGAAACCGTATTGGCCGTGCGGCGGAGCATTAAGACGACGATCTCCGCCTTGGGCGGCGTTAGGCCAAGCGCCCGCATTTGGCCTGGGGACCACGCGCTTGAGCGGCCACCTACCGAGGAGGTCGAGTTCCTTGGCCTGCTCCAAGCCGTTATGAGCACGATACAGGACGTTGTCTTCGTTCACGATACGGCCGGCGATATCCTTTACATGAATCCGGAAGGGTTGCGGCTCACAGGATTCACCGACGAAGACCTCCGGGACGGACTATCCCTTTATGACCTCGTCCTCCCAGGCAACCTGGATCTCATCGAAGCACGCCTCGAATCGCCCGGCGCCGATATTCAAGCCCCCTTTACTCTATCACTGTGCACCAAAGACGGCGCGCGCTTCCCCGCCGAGATATCTACCAGCGCCATTATCCGCGACGGCCGCGTACACGCCTTTGTCGCGGTTGCTCGGGACCTTCGCCTCGTGCGCCGCCTCGAACGGGAACTGCAACGCGCCAATGCCCGTGCCGACCATTTGGCGGCCGACGCGCCGCACGGAATTCTACTCACGGACGCGCGCGGCGCCGTCCGGGAGATGAATCCACCTGCCGCACGACTGCTAGGGTGCGCCGCAAGCGGCGGCATGCTCGGCCAACCTCTGAGCGCGGTGTGTCCCGAGGCACACGCCGTCATCGGCAAAGCCCTCGCCGATATCCGGGACACCAAGACAAAGGTGCAGACGCGTGTAACCGCCACGACATCCTTCGGCGCCGCGTTGGACGCCGACATGTTCTTTATCCCGCTTCCCGGCGGAGGGGCGGCCGTCGAGTCAATTCTCATTCTCATTGTTGAGCCGGCCCCTCAACAACCGGAAGCTGCAAGCAGCGGCGATCCAGATAGGCTCTCCGCCCTCAGGGACGTCATTGCGGGCATCGGCCATGAACTGAACAACCCCCTCACCGGAATCATGGGATACGCTCAGTTACTCCACGCGGGTGATATGCCCGACGACGCCAAGGAGAGACTCGACCGCATCACACTCGAAGCCGATCGATGCCGCCGTATCGTCGATAACCTCCTCGGTTTCGCGCGTCAAAGCGAAGCCGAGAAATCCCCTCACGACATTAACAAAATGCTGCGCGACACCCTCGCTCTCCAGGATTATCAACTCCGCACGGATGGCATCGAAGTCTCAACGGACCTCGCGGCGGACCTCCCCCCCGTCGCCGTCGCACAGCAAGAGATACAGCGTGTGTTCCTGAACATCCTCACCAACGCCCAACAGGCACTCAACCGCGTCGACGATCGGCCGAGAGAGCTGACGGTCTCCACCAAGAACGACAGCGGCGCCGTCCATATCCGCTTTGCCGACAACGGCCCC
Organism: Candidatus Hydrogenedentota bacterium; assembly: GCA_963674865.2. Taxonomy (GTDB): domain Bacteria; phylum Hydrogenedentota; class Hydrogenedentia; order Hydrogenedentales; family SLHB01. The sequence continues at coordinate 149,179 of CAXXYE010000004.1, read as the reverse complement.
GGACTCTCCAGCCAGAATCAGGCTCGCGTATTCGACCCCTTCTTCACCACCCACGACATCGGTGCGGGAACCGGCCTCGGACTCAGCGTCTCCTACGGCATCGTCCACAACCACGGCGGGAAAATACTCATCGATTCCGAGGAGGGCCAGGGGGCTGCTTTCACCGTTGTCCTGCCGCTTTTGGATGGTTGACGCCGCCTGAAACTGCCAACAAGACTGGACAATGGCCGCTAGGTTGATTTTTGTCAACATCTTGAATACTATGAAATAGTTGGTCGTCATTTGACACGGAAACGAGCCCAAGAGGACGAAAATGGGGTTTGATTTTGCGAAATGCGCCCGTTGTGGGGCGGTTTTCACAAAGGTGAAATCCGCCGTTTGCCTGAAGTGCCAGCCCGACGAAGAGGCCGATTACAGACGCATTCGGGACGCTCTGGCGGAACATCCCGACCCGACGGTCGAGTCGCTTGCCGAAACTGCGGGAGTCGCCGTAACCTGTGTGCGCCGCATGCTTGCGGAGGGTCTTATTGAGAACACGGCGGTGTCCGAGCCGGCGGTGTGCGGGCGCTGCGGTGGAAGAGCCATCAGCACTCGAAAACGGCTTTGCGAGGACTGCCTCAAGAAACTGAACATGGAGGTCGGTCAGGCGCTGAATACGATGCGTATGGGGCAGCGTAAGCCTCTGCACGCAAGGGCATTCGGTGTGGACCGAACCGTCAAGGAAAAGCGGGGTCTGTGAGCGCTGAGGAGCCCATTCGGGGCTGATTCAGGTACGATAGTGTAGCCATTCACTTCTGGCGTTGCGCACCGTCCAAGCCCAAGTAACCCATCACGGAACACCTTTCGCATGAGGGGTTTGGGCGGCACCAGTCCTGGTGCATCTGCAAAATGCCCTGCTGCAGCCGGAAGTCGAGCTTGGGGCGGGGCGCCTGTCCGAACAGGCGCGGCAGCATGGCCCGCACCACTTCGTTTCCGGCCTCCTTGGGCAGCGCCGAGAAAAACGCGAACACCCGGTCTTCGAGATCCCGGTCCCGCCTGGCCCGAGCAATCGCTAACGCTCCTGCTACGAATACGTTACCGATGATCGATCGGACGCGTTGCGCGCCCAACAGGGCCACGGGTCTCGCCAGCTTCTTGCCGGTCCAACTGCAATGGACGGACCAGAATCCCATCGGCTTGGGGAATAGCTCCTCGAATGCCCTGCGCCGGGCCACCGCGGCTAAGTCCATCCTCCATATATGGTTCAAAGTGTCAAGCAGGCCGTCGCGCGCCGTGCGCGCCAGGAAACGCGCCGCCCCCGCCAGCCGGCGCTCGGGATAGTTGTTAGGCCGCACGCCGACGCGGCGCCAGGTCAGTGGCAGAGGCTTGAGGCCGCGCAGATGCTCACGCCGCAAAGACCGCAGCCGCGCGAAATGGGCCGCCGCGGTGCCCTCGGGCAGGGCGTCCGGCAGTAGGCCGGCCATACTCAGAAGCGCGGCTTCGAGCAGAAGTCCGTCCTGGCGGGCCAGTTGGCGGGCGCGATCATAGGGCAGGTGCCGGGCAATGGCCGCGAAATGATGCTTGAAATGGCTATAGCCGCAGGCGGACAGAAAGGCCTCATAGAGGGCCTGCTCCGGGCCGGCCGTTTCCATGCGCTGGCGCAGCGTCCGGGCCTTGTTGAGCATCCGCCATTCGCCCGCCAGCATAAGGAGCTTCTCAAGTTGGGCCGGGCCCTGCGCCTCGACAAGCGCGGAGCATCGCCCCGCCGCCTGGGCCACGCCGTAGGGATAGTCATCGAAGGCAAGCCGGTCGGCCAGATCGCGTATGTCCGCTTCAAGGAAGTTGCCCAGGAGCAGACTCGGCACGGCACGGCCAAGTGAGTTGCGCGGGGGACGCCCTGGCGGCTCTCTTTCGAGCGACACTACCAGCAGCACCTCATCGTAACGGCTGTCGAGATCGTGCCCATGTTGGCGCCAGCCGCGGTGGTCCAGGTGGATCTCGATGTCGCCTGTCTTCAACCGCCCCGCAATGCGGACCTCCGCGCCTTTGAAGTCGGGGCCTTCCCCCTTGTTCCACCAGCCCGGCGACACCACTTCAATGGAGCGGCCATCATCCGTCGACAGCCCATCCTGTTGGTAGAGTTGGTCGTACCAGACGCAGCAGACCACCTCCTCGCGGATAGGCTCGTCTTCGCGAGCATACGCCGCGCCGAGGGTCCGTAGCTGTGCGTATTGTTCGGAGAAGGTCACAACGCCTCCCAAGCGGCCCCGTTCTCAAGACAATTCGGGAGGGACGCGCTCCTGCGCGTCCGGGGTCGAGCGGGAGCTCGACCCTCCCACGCGGCCAAACACATTTCCGAATCCCTGAGGCAATCTCTTGAGACGTGTAATCGCCGCGCCAGCGTACGGCCTCCGATCGCCCCAGCCGTGAAGGTAGCGTATCAAAGAATGGATTTCAAAGGAGGGGAGCGCAAGAGGAAGGCCGTTTGAGACAGGATTGCAGGATGGGCAGCACGGAATGGTGAAATCGTGGGACTTAGCGCCCTTCCCCCTCCAAGACTTGCGAGGAAAGTAGAGCCGTGCAGGCTTGCGAGGTGGCGGCGAGCGCACAGCGTGATGTAGACTGCGGAAAAGAGATTACGGCAAGAGGCACGCACTATCATGCGGGTCCTTCGCCTCGGACAAGGCCACGTCCGAACTCTGGAGAGTGAATCCATGCCTGACTATGCGCTTGTGTTTGTAGGCGAGGAAGGCGAGTCTCGGCGTTTGCCCATCAGCGCTGATGGCACGTTGGTAGGGCGTTCGCCCGAAGCCAACGTGGTGCTCTCCGGGCCGCACGTGTCGCGTTTGCACGCCCGCCTCTGGGTGGAAGAAGGCGTCCTGATGGTCGAGGACCTTCAATCCCGCAATGGGATTGGCATCGACGGCAAGCGCGTCAAGAAAGGGCGGCTTGAGATCGGCGATGAGCTGACGATAGGCGACTACCGGTTCGTCGTGGCCAAGGCCAAGGAGCAGCGCCCCCGAAGCAAAATCATCACGTATGATCGGGCGAGCACGCTCTACGATCGAATCGTCAAGCAGGAGGGCTCGGGGCGGCTCCCGACCCTCTACAAAGCGGCCCAACTCCTGGGCAGCGTGTTCGACCTGGATGAGCTCTTCGAGCAAATCTTGCAGGTCATCTTCGAGTCTGTCCGCGCCCGCCGAGGATTCATCCTGACTTTGTCCCCCGATACGAATGAGCCGGTGGTGCGCGCATCGCTGGCGAAGGAGGAGGGCCTCGGAGGCCTGCCGTTGAGCCGTACGCTGCTGCGGCGGGTGTTCGACGAGAAGAACGCCATCCTGACGCAGGACGCGCAGCAAGACGAGCGGTTCAGCGCGACGGACAGCATCATCGGCTACGCGATCCACTCAGCCATGTGCGCCCCGCTGTGCGGCCGTCAATCCATCGTAGGCGCCATCTACGTAGACTCCGGGGCCGAGACCGGGCCGTTTCAGAATGAAGATCTTGAGCTGCTCACGGCGCTGGGGAGAGTAGTGGGAGTCGCCGTGGAGAACGCCCGCCTCTACCAGGAGAGCGTGGCGCGCGAGCGGCTTGCCGCCGTGGGCCAGGCCACCGCCGGCGTAGGCCACTGCATGAAGAACATCCTGGCGGGCGTCCTTGGCGGGGCGGAGTTCATCGATAAGGCGGTCCAGGAGCGCAATTGGCAGTGGGTCATCAAAGGCTGGCGAATCGTGCGGCGCGCCATCGGACGCGTCGACATGCTTGTGATGAACCTCCTGACGTTTTCGCGCGACCACAAGCCCGATCGCGCAGGAACCGACTTGAACGCCGTTGTCGAGGAGGTCGTTGAGAACGTCCGTCTCCAAGTACGAGATGGCAAGCCTAAGCTCGAGGTTAAGAAGGGCGATCTTGAGATCGCTCACGTGGACGGGCGCGCGATCTACCGCGTCATCCTGAACCTTGTCACGAACGCCGTGGAGGCATGCCAAGAAACGGGAAGCCTGGTGATTGTATCAACGGCCCGCCATGACGAAGAATGGCTCATTGAGGTGCGTGATGACGGATGCGGCATCGAGCCGGAGGCTATGTCCCGGCTGTCGGAGGCGTTCTACAGCACCAAGGGGTCCAGCGGGATAGGGCTCGGGCTTGCATGCAGCTACAAGATCGTGCAGGAACACGGGGGCAAGATCGCCGTCGATAGCACGCCGGGGCAGGGCGCCACGTTCACCGTACATCTGCCCATTGTGGATGCGTCAAAGTCCAAGCTGCGATAGAGCCGACAACGCCGACGCGCCGGACAGATGGAGTCCGATCAGACCTCTATCCCGATTCCAAGCGCCAGGACCTCTTCCATCCGCGAGACAAAGTGGAAGGCGGCCTTCTTCTTGGTGCTGGCGGGTACCTCTTCGAGATCGTTCCGGCAGCGCTCCGGCAGGATAACCTCTTTGATCCCGGCGCGCACGGCGGCGAGCACCTTGTCCTTGATCCCCCCCACGGGCAGCACCTGTCCGCGCAGCGATATCTCGCCGGTCATGGCGAGGCCGTTCTTCACCCGTTTGCCGGTGAGAAGTGAGACAACCGCCGTCAGGATGGCGACACCGGCGCTGGGCCCATCCTTCGGAACGGCCCCGGCCGGCACGTGGATGTGAATGTCGTACTTGGCGAAGTCGTAATCGCCCAGGCCCAAGTCCCTGGCGTTCGAGCGGACATAACTGAGGGCGGTCTGCGCGGATTCCTTCATCACATCGCCCAATTGCCCCGTCAGGACAAGCGCGCCCTTCCCCTCCATTCGGGTGGCCTCGATAAACAGGATGTCGCCGCCGGTAGGCGTCCATGCAAGGCCGGTAGCCACGCCGGGGATGCGCGTGCGCTCGGCGACCTCGCGGAAGACCTTCTCGTTGCCTAGGTATTCGCGCAGGACATCGGGCTTGATCGATATTGGCTCGTGGTGGCCCTCGGCAAAGCGTCGGGCGCACCCGCGGCAGACGTTGGCAATCTCACGCTCGAGATTCCGCACGCCCGCCTCGCGGGTGTAAGAGCTGATGATCTTGCGAATGGCCGGGGCGGCGAACCGCAGCTTGCCCTTGGGAATGCCATGGGCCTCGAGTTGGCGCGGCACCAGATAGCGCCGTGCAATGTGCAGCTTCTCCTCTTCGTTGTATCCGGGGATCTCGATGATCTCCATCCGGTCGCGGAGCGCCCAGGGGATCGTGTCCAAGACGTTGGCGGTGGCAATGAACATCACCTTGGTGAGGTCGAAGGCAACGTTCAGGTAGTGGTCGGTGAAGGAGTCGTTCTGGGCCGGATCGAGGACCTCAAGCAGCGCGGACGAAGGATCGCCCCGAAAATCCGCGCCTACCTTGTCGATCTCGTCCAACATGAAAACGGGGTTGTTCGTCTGCGCCTTGTGAATGCCCTGGATAATCCGGCCCGGCAAGGCGCCGACGTAGGTCTTGCGATGTCCTCGAATCTCGGCTTCATCGCGCATGCCGCCGAGGGACATGCGCAGGAATTCCCGGCCAAGAGCCCGCGCAATTGATTTGCCAAGGGAGGTCTTGCCGACGCCGGGAGGCCCCGCGAAGCAGAGGATGGGGCCCCCTGCGTCCGGCTTGAGCTTGCGGACGGCCAAATACTCCAGAATCCGGCGCTTCACCTTGTCGAGTCCGTAGTGATCTTCGTTGAGAATGGCTTCGGCGCGAGCAATGTCAAGGCGATCCTCGGTGGAGGCGTTCCAGGGCAGCTCGGTAATCCAGTCCAGGTAGGTAGCGATGACGTGATACTCCGCGCTGGCCTCATTCATCCGCGCGAGCCGCTCCAACTCGCGAAGGGCCTCCTTATTGACCTCTTCCGGGAGGCCAAGCGCCTCGATCTTCTCGCGATACTCGCGAATCTCCGGGCGGCTGTCCTCGGTTTCGCCGAGTTCTTCCTGGATCGCCTTCAACTGCTGCCGCAGAAAGTACTCCCGCTGGTTCTTGTCGATGGAGCTCTTCACGTCATCCTGAATCTTGTGCGTGACCTCCATCATCTCCACTTCGCGCGCCAGTAAATACAGCACACGCTCCAGGCGCTGCTTCTGGTCCGTCAGGCCCAATACGCGCTGCTTCTCTTCCGTAGACACGCTCAGGTTGGCCGCGACAAGATCGGCGAGAAAACCAGGATCATCGACGTTTTCGACAATCTGGCTCGCCCCTTCCGGCATGTTCGGGGACAGGGCGATCAGCTGCCGCATCTGCTGCTTGATGCTGGCCGCCAGCGGGGAAAGCGCCTTGGGATCCGGCGCCTCATCTTCGAGTGTCTCTACGCGGACCACCAAGTACGGTTCGCGTTGAACAACACCCGCCACCCGAAAGCGCTTGACAGCCTGGAGCACCACGAAGAGCCCGCCGTCGGGCAGGCGCTGGAGCTGGAGAACTCGCGCCACGCAGCCGAACTCATAGGCATTGTCGAGGGTGCACTGATCCTTGTCCTCGTCTTTGCACGTGAGCGTCGCCAGCAGACGATTGCCTACGACCACGTCGTCGACGAGTCCCACCTCCGGTTTCTTGTCAAGCCGAACAGGCACGACGGCCATCGGGAACAGCACCTGATTCGTCAGGAGCAGCGCGGGCAAGCTCTCTGGGATATCGGCCTCCTGGACGGGCGGGATGCTCTCGGCGGATATCTCGTTATCGCTCATTGGGTCGGTTTCCTCGGTATCTCGATGGTGAGGTAGCCTCTGTCGTGCTTGGCTTCTACTTTCTCGATATCGGCGCACGGCGGCAGCTTCACGTAACGGGCGAAATGGCCATAGGGAATCTCCATCTGATGGACGTGCTCGGTTCCCTCGGGGACTTGTTTGGGCCGGTAACCGACGATCTTGAGCACGCCCTGCTCGATGGTTACGGTGATCCGGTCTTTGTCCACCCCCGGCAGCTCGACGACAATCAGGATGCTGTCCTTGCGTTCGTAGATGTCCAGAAGGGGCTGCCAGGTTCCGGTGGGCATATGGCCCATCCGGGCCTTTTCGCCGTAGTCCGTAACAAGATTGTAGAACTGGGAGAAATCGTTGAATCGTTTCACGGGTCGATCCTCGGCATCGGCCAATCCGGCCTCTGCGAGTATAATCTCGCACGCGCTAACGCGCAATTCGCAAAGGGTCTGCACACTCTCACGGACGTGGCAGGGAGACTCTTGACTAATCTTCCGAGCGGCCTTACGCCTGCTTCTTGTCGAGGACCTTGATGCGGATCTTCCGCCACGCCACCTCGTAGGGGCCCGCATCGCCGACGCCGTGGACCTGCAGTCCGATAAAGCCCTTCGGATGCGACGCGAACTTGGCCGCGTCGGATAAATCCTCGACGGCTTCGCCGTTAATCCACGTCTGAATCCGCGGTCCTTGAGCCACGATCCGGTAGTGGTTCCATTCGCCGTCCTTGAACACCTTCCGGGGGATGAGCTTATCCTTGGGCGTCATCCACCCCCCGCAGGCTTCGCCGTAGATGTAGCCTGACTCGGCGCCCTTCTCGCCGCTCGCCTCGATCTCGACCTGCGGGCCGTTCACCCGTCCGAACTTCGCGTCGCCCTCCGGCTCCTTCGTGAGCGAGCGTATCTGAACGCCCGAGTTAAGTTGGTTATTGAGCAACTTGACGTCGAACTCCAGCTCGAAGTCGCCATATTCACCGACGCTGCACAAGAACGAGTTTGGACTGGCCGGCGTCGTCTTTCCCACAATAGCGCCATCCTCGACGCGGTACGTGGCGGTCCCGTTCTTCTGGATCCATCCTTTGAGCGTCTTCCCGTCAAACAACGAAATCCACTCTTCATCCGCAGCCAATGCCACCACGGAAAAAGCAACCGCTACAGCCGCCGCACACAATATAATGCGATACCTCAACATGATTTCTTCTCCTCCAGCCGCCCAGCATACCGCCAGGCCCACATCAACACCGAGGACTTCGCGCCCGCACGACTCTCACTCAGGGAGGCACCATAGAATCCGTATACCGCATTCAGTCGGCCGGCCGCAAGAACTCGCGGAAGGCCGCGCTATTGCGCCGGTGGAGGCCAGTGGCAACGCGCAAATGATCGAGCCTCCCCGGCGGATGTCAGCGCTCCGTTCAGTTGGGCATCCTCCACCGCGGACAGAATCGTCGAGAAGAGGGGCCCCGGTTCATAGCCCATGGCAAGCAAATCGTTCCCCGTTAGAAGCGGCGGCGGCTTGAGTTCGTCCGGCTCGACGCGCTCCGCATAGTGTTTCAGCCACTCCACCGCCTCGATATCCCGATGGCTTGCCATACAATCCAGGTGGAATAGCTCTAGCAATTCGGGGAAGGCCTCCTCCCGCAACATGCGCTTCAGTGTGCTCGGGCGCATCTTCGGCGCGGCGGCCACGCGCATGTGGTTCTCCACCAGCCACGCTATCCGCGCCGTGGCTTCGGCAGGCATGCGCACTCGCCGGCATACCTTCTCGGCTTCGCGTGCGCCGACCTTGTCGTGATTGTTGAAGCGTATCCGATCATCAAAGGTCTGCGTAAGCGGCTTGCCGACATCATGCAGGAGCACCGCCATGGCCAATGCATAGGAGGGGTCGTGCATCGCCTCAAGCATCAGGAGGGTGTGGATGAACACGTCCCCCTCAGGATGGAACTCATCCGGCTGTGCCACGCCTTTCATCCGCGCCACTTCCGGCAGCACGTGTTCGAGCAGGCCCGTTTCGTCCATGAGTTCAAACGCCCGGCGCGCTCCGCCTTCCGTAAGGAGCTTCAGCAGCTCATCCCGCACACGTTCGGCGGCAGTATGCACAATCGAGGAGGCCCGGCTGCGTATCGCCGCCATCGTCTCGTCGGCAATGACATAGTCCAATCGGGCGGCAAAACGCACGGCCCGCAAGAGGCGAAGGTGGTCCTCGTCAAAGCGCTTCCCCGCATCACCCACGGCCCGAATGACGCCTGCGTCGAGATCGGTACGGCCGCCGACATAGTCCACAACGGCCTCACTGGCAGGATCGAAGAACATGGCGTTGATGGTGAAATCGCGTCTGAATGCGTCCTCGCGTTCGTCGACAAACGCCACGCTCCGCGGGCGCCGGCCGTCAAGATAGGGGCCATCCTTACGAAATGTGGCCACCTCGAAGGCCCCCTCAGGCAAAACGACGACCTGCACGCCGAATGCCGCCCCGACATCAACCGTCTTGGGGAAAAGAGCGGCCACTTCATCGGGGCGGGCGCTGGTGGCGATGTCGTAGTCTTGGGGCGACCGTCCGAGGAGCAGGTCGCGCACACAGCCGCCAGCGAAAAGGGCGCGGTGGCCGGCTTCTGTAAGGATGAGGCAGATCCCCGTCGCCGCTTCGCGGAGCCTATTCATGCTCATTCGCGTCAGGGCCCATGGCGCGGGGCACGCGGTTCTTTCGCAGCGAATAGAACCACGTGATGATAAGCACCACGAACACCACCCCGGCGGCCACACTGCTCCAACGCACCCATTCGATGGGCTCGTTGTGCCTGTCATAGGCCACGAGGCGCGCCGCCGTCCCGGCAAGGAGCAGTAGGGCCGCCATGCGGTAGCGGCTCTCGCGGAGAACTGCGCCGAGCACCACGCCCACGAGCGCGTGGCCTATCCAGGCCAGCGCGACATGACGGGCCGGAAGCATGTTGAGCACCGCAAAAGCGCCCAAAGCGGCCGCCGTGAAGACAAGAACTGCGCGTAGGGCGTCCTCCGTCTTCGAGGGCGGGCGGCCCGGCCGAGGCAACCACACAAGAAGGCGCTCCGCTGTAGAATAGGTGATCAGTATCAATACAAGATACGCCCACGATGCATGCTGGCCTTCGAGAGGAAGCTGCATACCGTACATCCGCGCGATGTAGAGGCCGGTGCCGATGGCCATCGCCGCCATGCCCGAGAAAACGAGCGGCGTGATGCCGAAGGCAAAGCTCGACACGATGAGGACGCCGCCAAGGGCGTTTTGAGCCAACGGCCCGAAGACTCCCCGCAGCTTCATGCCGAGCAATGTCGCAAGCATGGCCGTGGCGAGAAGGTAGGGCGTGGCCTCAACGAGGTCATGACGAATGTACTCCGGTCGCTTGTTGCCCTTCAGATAGCGCTCCCACTGGTAGGCCCCGAAGAAGGTAACCGCCGCTACGAGAAGCGAATACGGCACGAGGGAAGCATCCTCCTCAAAGGAGTCTCTGGCCGTGACAAGAAAGAAGTAGTAGCTGACGTGGGTGGCCACAAGAAGCAGAACGCTGCCGACTTCGATCTGCGGCGTTCGTAGAAGGAATCCGATAACCAGTATGACAAGACTCTCCCCGGCGAGCACGTACGGCAGCACGGGATCCTCACCGAATTCCAGGATGGTGAAGGTAACCAGAACCAAGGCGCCCATAGCGGCGTGCAAAATGGCGGTCGCTGTCCCAGGAACATCAAGCCACGTGTCGGCGAGAAACCAGTGGCCGCTTCTGCTGCGTTGTTCAGGGCCGCGGCGGCGGGCGAAATGCTCATAGAGCCACGCCGTTAACAGGAATACGCCCGGCACGCTCAATCCGCTTAGCCAGTTCGGCGGCACGGCGAACACCCCCACCGTCACGGCGCGAACGGAGCGTACGGCGAACAGGGCCCCGCCGAAAGTGATGAAGAGGAGGAGCAGGTTGAGGGCCTTGAAGGCGACCACGCCGGTGCGGCAGTAGATAAACGCCAGCACAAAGCACTCCGCCGCCATGGCCGGGAGAAGCCAGGCTTCGGGAAGGAAATCCTTGAGCGCCAGAGTGGCCAGAAGCACGGCCTTTCCCATGAAAACCTGGAACAGGTAATTGCGATGCGGGCCGGAGGTCTCAGCCAGCAAGGCCAGACTCACCAAGGCCGCGGCAAAAAGGAGTTCGCAAAGTGCCCTGGACTCAGGATAGCTCCGCCCAACGGCCTGCGACGCCAACAGGACGAAAAAAAGCGAATTCACGCAGGCCAACACGGCTTCGCGGCGCTGACCTCGGACCAAGCGCCGAACGTCATGGATGAAAGTGCCCGCGAAAAGCAGATAGACAACCGTAAGAAATCCGGACGAGAGCCAGAAGTAATCTCGGGAGGAAAGGCTCAGAGCGTCGGGCTGCTGCCGGAAGTATATCGCATAGGTGAGGTACGTCGCCGCGAGTGCGAAAGAAAGAAAGGTAATGCGCCATCGCATCGCAAAGAATAGGACGGCCATCAGTCCAAGGAGCACGCATGCGAGCAGGACATAGTCGATATCCTGCGTGGCCAACTCCGATGGGAACTCCAAGGCCTGGCGGATATCGAAGCCCTCCGGGCCGAATACCAGCAGCGCCGCGCCGACAAGAAGCGCAGCCATCACCACAAGCAGAATGCGGCCAACCGGCAAACGGCTTTCCGGCCAAGCGTCCAGCCCGGCTCCCGCCCCGCGCCTAGCGCCGTCTGACGCGGTGCGCAACCTGTGGGATAGGCGCTCGACCTCGGCTTCGAGTTCTTCTATACGCTTCTCGTTATCCATTCCAGACTCAGGTGTCCTCCGAGGGCTGCACCCTCGGGCCAGACAACTGGCCGCCGGGCACATCCCCCTTGATACACGGACACTTCACGCATTCTAGCGTGGGTTCTTCGGCCAATTCCAGAGGCTAATTCGCCTTCCAGAAGGTTTGAAGCACTCTGAGCCGCACTCTATACTCCCGTGCATCATGCTGGAGGCCATCCGGTAAGGGAGGTGTATGCATGGATATCGGAGCACGCCACACAAGGCCGACGCGTTGCGGAATGTGGTGCATCCGCCTCACCCTCACGGCTGCGCTGGCTATCGCCGCGCAGGCCACTCCCGCGGATGCCCGCGAGCCGGGCGTGCGTGTCCTCAAGGACTTCGTAGCCGAATTCGGCCTGGCAACACCGGCGAAAGCACTGGCCGCATCCGCGAGCCAGAGTGAACGCTCGGGGTCGAGACAGGCCCCCGGCATCTTCCTGCATCCGCAAGACACTTCAGAGGACGCGATACTCACCTATCCCGCCGTATCCCTTCCGGACGCTTCCGTTACCGGCAAGCCGGTGCTCCTCTTCCATATCGGCCTGCGCGATGGCATCCCGTGGGACACTTCCAACGCCAATCCAAACGGCGTGAAATTCGCCGTGACTGTTGGCGAGGCCATCGTTTTCGAGGAGAACTTGGCTGAGTCCGCCTGGAAGGCACGCGCGGTCGACCTCTCGCCCTGGCGTGGCCAAGAGGTGGCCATTGCGTTTCACACCAACGCTATTGCCGCGAATTCCAGCTACGACTGGGCCGTCTTCGTGCGGCCGCTTCTTGTCACCGTTGAGGCCGCGAAGGACTATCTGGCGCTACCAGAGGATTCGGCGGGCGTAGCCTTGGCCCGCATACGCTGTGAAACGCCCTCATCCGTGAGATTCAGCATGGGCGAAGCCGGCGAAGAGGCGAGCCTTCAGCCTGGCACCCACCTCATCCCGCTTGACTTCCAGCGTATCGAGCCTGTCCAGTTCGATGTCTTGGAAGGCGGGGCGAAGCTTGTATCCCTGGATGTTGCACCGCACACGGCCGGCCTGCGGTTTGTCGGCCTCGACTTCAGCTCGCCCTTGGCCACGGCAGGCCGCCCCTTTTCGGCCCTCCTAAACCTGGAAAACAGGGGCCTGGGCGTCTATCACGGCAACGAGAAGATTTCCGTCGAGGTGGCAATGCCCTGCGGAGGGCCGGCCCCGGTTGAAGCACCGGCGATCGGGACGCTGCCGCCCGGAGAGCGCCGCACGTACGCCTTGCCCAATCTTGTGAGTGCGCAGCCCGGCCCTCTCGCGGTGCGATGCGAGATCCCGGCTCTCTCCCCCGTCTCCGCCTCCGTCAGAGTCTTTCCTCGCGAACCAGCCACAGACACCAACCATTCGGAGCAGCCCGATGTCTCCCTCTCCCCCGGCCGGCCCATCGCCGCCGTCGTGTCCAACGCGTGGTCCCGCCTCAGTTTCGTCCTTGACGAGTCATCAAGCTACGCCATCGCCGAGGCGTGGAACGGCGCCGCCTGGCAACGCGTGGGCTCTCTCTGGCCCCTTGCGCGACTAGTTGCCCGCACAAGTGCGGGAGCCACCCTGGAGGTCCCGCTCCGCGTTTCGGCCTTTCAGACGGATGAGAACGTGCTTATCGTTGACCTGGAAGGCACGGAAGGGCTTGCGGCGCCCTGCACCGTGCGCGTCCTCTTCAAACCAAGCGCCGATTCCCCACGCATCGAAATGGATAGTGTGCTCCAGACGTTTGCGGATCTCGATATCTCGGCCTTCTATGGGCCGGTTATCTTGGCAGGTGATCGTGCCTTCGGAGTTGAGAAGGACTTCGCCATCTTCCCCGGGCTGGAATACCTGGAAGCCGACGAGGAATCCTCCTCCGAACGCGACTTGGCCTATCCGTCGAGCGATCGCCGCGTGCCGGCCGCATACAAAATCACGACGCCGCTGATGGCCGTGCAGGGCCGGAATGCGTTGATCTCGTTGATGTGGGAGGCCAACCAGGAGTGGGCGGAACAGGAAAAACGCCCAGCCGCCCGGTTTCTGGCGCCCCATCCCGACTCCGGCTACGAACACATTCACATGTCCCTTTTCGCGCCATCGGTGGGTGAATACGTCGCCGAGAACACGTATCAGGCAGACAAGTCCTATCACCTCCCCCGCGGGGGCGTGTTGCGCCTAGAGTCATGGCTTGTGCTCGATCACGCCGCCAGGTACTCTCAAAAGAGTCTGGTTCACGGCCCACACAGGGGCGCACTGGCACTCGAAGCCATGCGCCATTGGTTTCAAGTGTACGGACTTCCCGCCCCCTCCGACCCGCCGCGCACATGGGGAGAAGAGCGGGCGCTGTGCCGGGACGCCTACTTCAACGCGATATGGAGCGAGGAGCCGCCGGGGTGGTCGCATTGCCACGGCTGGGAGCCGGGGCTTCTCGTGGGGCATGCTGTCCCGCTGCTCGCCGACGCACGCGCCGGGACCTCATCCGAGGTGCGTAGCGAGATCGAGCGTCATGTTGCCATGGCTGTCGAACGGGCGATACGCGAACAGGGGCCGCACTACCTCTGGACGAACGCTGGCTGCCATATCGTGATGGGCGAGCTTCCCTTCTTGTATGGATACGTCGCCGAGAGTATGCGCGATTTTCGGCGGAACGCTCTTGCGCGTTTGGACGCGAGGCAGAACGGACTATGGATATGGCAACCGCAGGATGAGAAGCACGCTATCCTGGGGGCGCCCGGCGACCACACCTTGGGCCAGGCGGCCCACGCCTCCTGGACGGCCCTGCGCGCGGCGCGTTTCACCGGGGACACGGCGCTTCGCCACGACGCACTCGAAGCCATGGAGCAGATGGCGCGCTACGAGGTACCTCGTGGGGCGCAGGTGTGGGAATGCCCCCTCTACCAACCGGATATCCTAGCCGCCGGCCAGGCCATTCGAGCGTATTGCGAGGCCTACCGCATGACGGGCGACGCCGAATACCTCGCCCACGCGCGCTATTGGGCCTGGAGCGGCCTGCCGTTCATCTACATGTGGGAACTCGACGGCTATCCAACCATGCGCTATAACGTCATTTCCGTAATCGGCTCCACATTCTTCACCCATTCATGGCTGGGACTCCCGGTGGTTTGGTGCGGGCTGGTGTATGCCTACGCCCTTCAGGACCTCGCCGAGTTCGACGACTCCTTTGACTGGCGCCGGGTGGCCGAGGGCATCACCCGTTCCGCGGAGTGGCAGCAATACGCTGATGGGCCAAGCAAGGGGTGCTATCCCGACTCCTGGAACATGGTTAAGAACACGCCAAATCCCGCCGATATCGGCCCCGAGAACATCCTCATGAACGGTTTCCGCCTGCGCGGGCGGTCGCCCGAGATCCGGTTTGCCCGGTTCGGGGATGAGCCGGAGGCGATGATCTTTCTCAACAGCGCCGCGGACATCGGGCATGGCCGGGGTTCCCTCGCACGGCGCGTCATCAAGTTCACGCTGACGGGCGTGGCCGGATTCGATACCTATTCGATGCTGGCCCCCGTGCCGGAGCCTATCCGCGTGCAAGGCGGGGGGCCGCGCATGGCCGATAGCACAGCCCTTCAATCGCAGTCCCATGGCTGGACATATGACGCCGAGCTCAGTGCCGTTGTCCTGAAGAGCCATTTCGAAGACAAGCCGCTCAAATACAGTGTGCGATGGTAATGGAGAGGAGTTGAGAGATGTTAGTCCTGTTCCTTCTGACTTCCCAGTTCGCCGCGGCCGATGACCTCGCCCCGCGTCTCGACGTGCTTCGACAACACCTGGCGCGGCTCAAGGCTGTAACCGTGCCGAAAAGTCTGGCCGACGATAGGGCCGCAAGACTGGCAAACTTGGAGACGCTGCTCGAAAACGGGGCGGCATCTGAGACGGAATTCAACGAGATCTATCTTGAGATGGACGAGGTCCGCCAATGGCTCTGGGCGAATGCCGCCGAACGCCCCGAGATGCCTCAAGGCGCCTTCGCCGACGAGGAGGACTCCTGGCACATTGGGAATAACGCCATCGCACTCTCGGTATCGAAGTCCGACATGAGCATGACGGTCACAACCCCCGCCTACACCTGGCGATTCGAACCGTCCAACGAGGCCGATATCGAGACGCAGGAGGGCTCATTCAGCCTGCTCGACGCCGCAAGCCGATCGGCTGAGGCATTCAACACCGGCTACAGCATCGGCATGACGATGTCGTTCGGGGAGTTCAAGGCCGCGCCGGGTTTCGGCCTTTCCATCACCGCCAATCTCGTCGGCAATGAGGCCGTTTTCGAGATCGCGGCGCAGGATATGCACGCACCGTTGAAGACGCTCAATTGGCCCAAGCCAATTGTGCTGGACAACGGCGAAACGGACTGCTCCGTCATTCCCTTCATGCAAGGCATGCTCCTGCCGGGGAACTGGCCCCAAGATATCCACAACAAGGACTTGGTCAACTCACGGTGGCTCTATATGCCCTGGTGGGGTCAGCTTCACGGCCGCAGCGGCGTCCAAACCATATTAGAGACCTCAAACGACGCTGGGGGCGCCTATGATCACCCGTCAGGAGGCCCGACGCGTATCCAGCCCATTTGGTACGCCAGCCTCGGCGCCTTCGGCTACACGCGCGTGGTACGCTACGTCTTCGACGATGACGCCACCTATGTCTCGATGGCGAAGCGCTACCGGAGACACGTCCAGGAGACGGGGCGCTTTGTCTCGCTCAGGGAAAAACTGGCGCGTACGCCCGCCCTCGACCAAGTCATCGGCAAGCCTGTCGTCCACCTAGGCGCGCTGTATCACTTTGTCCAGGAGGCGTCCCTGTTCAACAAGGAGCGCATTGAGGCCAACCATTCACTGCGCACCTTCGCCGAACTCGCCGACGGCTTGCGCGGACTCAAGGCCAAAGGAGTCGAGAGTGCCTACGTGCATCTCGACGGGTGGGGCTTCTACGGCTATGACAACGGCCATCCCGACGTACTGCCGCCCGGCGAGGAACAAGGCGGTTGGGACGGCCTCCGGGCCTTTGCCGACACCTGTGATGAGATCGGCTACCTGTTTGCCGTGCATGATCAGTATCGCGATTTCTACTTTAACGCGGTATCCTTCGATGATCGATTGGCCGCCACGCGGCAAGATGGCTCGCGCGAGGAACATGCCACGTGGTGCGGAGGGCCACAGACAATACTCAGTCCGTGCTTCGCCCCAGGCTACGTCCGGCGCAATCACGACCTCTTCGCGCAGCATGGCATCAAGGTAAGGGGCGCCTATCTGGACGTCTTCGCTGTGGTGCCACTCGAAGAGAGCTTCCAGCCGGCCCATCCCATGACACGCACCGACTGCGCCCTGTACCGGCGCCATTGCTTCGACCTACTGCGCGCGCGAGGCTATGTGGTCAGCTCCGAAGAGCCCGCCGACTATCTCGTGCAATCGCTGGACCTCGTACACCACGGCCCTTATTCGGCGTTTGGAGATCGCAAGGAGATGGGCGTATCGGCCCCCCTCTTCAATCTTGTCTACCACGACTCGATTCTCTTGCCGTGGTCGATGACGGACAAGGGCGGCTGGGGCATCCCGGAGAACGATTCCGGCCAGCTACACTGCCTGCTCAACGCGGGCCTGCCGTACGTGAATCCCGGCGCGGACAACGAGGCCATAGCGCAGGTGAAGGAAGCGGCCGAACTGGCCCGCCGGTGCGGCATGCAGGAAATGGTGAGCCACGAATTCCTCGACGGCTCATGGCGCAAGCAGCGGACAGCATTCAGCGATGGTACGCGGGTCACCGTAGATCTCGATACATCACAGTATGAAATCCACTACGGGGATCGCTAGGACCTCCAGAGAAGCCCAGGCGGCCGGGCGCGGTTCTCAGATGGAGCCTGCTCAGTCGAGCCAGTAGATATTCTTGAGGAATGTCGCCTTGCTGGCGGGATCGAGCGTGTCCACATCCTCGATTTCGTAGCGGTTGTTATCCAGATCGAAGATGATGCGTGCGTTCACGGGCCCTTCGACTACCGTATCGCGCTCGAAGCGCTTGGTAAGGAACTCCATATCGCCCTTGTCCGTCTCGACGTTCCACTCGAGGAAGCCGACCTCCTCCTTGATGCTGACAATGCGTTTGATGTAGTGGATGAAGTAGCGCTTCGAGAGCTCGTGCTCGACGGAGAGCCGGGAACTCGGCGCCACCTCCTTTAGCCGGCGGATGACGCCGATCTCATTATGTTCAAGCGCCGAGCTTCCCGTCCACAGAGCGACGAACTCGCTCGGGCGTGACACAGGGAAGCAGCGATACGCCCTGACATAGTCGAACTCTTCATCGTTGTACACAACGCGCATCCCGCCTTCATCCATGGAGAAGATGTGCAGGTTTTTGGGATTCAGGTAGCGGATGCGCGGCGCCTCGAGCCGTTGCCGTGCCGCGGCTTTCTCCGCCGCCACCTGCTCGCTGTCCCGCTGGATATACTCCATGACCTCCGCACTCGCGACGTCGTTAATACTCGTACTATCGCTCGTGAGCTGGGTCTGAATCTTGACGAGTTTTCGGTAGATCCCGTCGAGGGCCATGAGTTCTTCGTGCGTGCCCTGCTCGCGAATGTTGCCTTCCTCGAATACGAGGATGCGATCGCAATTCCGCAGGGTGGATAAGCGGTGGGCAATGGCGATCGTCGTGCGCCCCAGGCTCAAGGCCTCCAGGGCCTTCTGAATCTCGCGTTCGGCTATCGTGTCCACGCTCGACGTGGCCTCGTCGAGGATCAGCACGTGGGGGTTGTGCAGCAAGGCGCGGGCGATGGCGACGCGCTGCCGCTCGCCGCCGGACAGTCCCGAGCCGTGCTCGCCGAGCCGCGTGTCGTAGCCGTCATGAATACGCGTGATGAACATGTGCGCATTGGCCGCCAAGGCCGAGCCGAGCACCTGTTCCGGCGCGACGCGCGGATTGCCGTAGGTGATGTTCTCCGCAATCGTTCCCCGGAAGAGGAACGGGTCCTGGGGCACAAGTCCGACCTGCCGCCTAAGACAGAGCTTCTTGATACGATGGACATCGATGCTATCCATTGTAATCGTGCCTTCCGTCGCATCGTAAAAACGCATGATCAGATTGACGGTTGTGGACTTGCCGCTTCCGCTGTGCCCGACGATGCCAACCATCTCGCCCGGATGCACGCGGAACGTGACGTCGTGAAGCACCGGTATGTGCGGATCGTAGCCGAAGGTGACGTTGCTGAACGAAATAGCGCCCTGGATCTCCACGTCAACCGCGTCTTCGGCTTCCTCAATCTCCGATTCCTCATCAAGGACCTCGAAAACACGGTGGGCTTGCGTCGTGAATGAGGTAAACCACGTGGACATCTGCGTGAGCGAGTTGAGCGGCGCGTAGAACATGCCCAGATACATGAGGAAGGCCATGAGGTCGCCGAAATCCAGCGAGCCCCTGATAATGGCCATGCCGCCAAAAAGCCAGATCCCAAAACTCCCCAACTGGAAAACAAATCCGACAAGCGGGTAGAAGCGGGCGGTGGAGAATCCAACGGTGAGGCCGGCATCGCGGAAGCGTCCGCTGTATCCATCAAAGCGCTCGGCCTCGCGGGCCTCCTGGGCAAATGCCTTTACGACGCGGACGCCGTTCAGCGTGCTGTGAAGCGCGTTGGACAAGCTCGAGCGCGCGTTCCAGTACTTCCGCCACCGAGGCACAATGCGGCGGTAGTAGACTGCCGTGGAAGCCATCACAAAGGGCGCGGGGACAATCGCCCAGAGCGCCAACTTCCAGTTCATCGTGAACATCACGACAGCCACGGCGACAACGAGTATGATCTGGTAGCCAAAACCCGATGTCATCTGATTCACGAAGCCTTGCAGCGCTTCGACGTCCTGCGAGCAACGCGTCATCAATTGTCCGACGGGATGGCTATCGTGATAGCGGATGGCCATGTCCTCGAGCTTACGGAAGACTTGGCGGCGCAGATCGAACGCCAACCGGTTGGCTATCCAGACAGCCAGTGTCTCGCGCGCCAACGCCACGATCGAGGATAGCGCGGTGATGATCACCAGGCCGCCGACAAGTATGTAGAGGTATTGCTCCCGCGTTTCGAACTGCAGCATTTCGGTAACGATGCGGAACCAATGCGGCATCGGCTTGGGATCGGGCGAAAGAACATTCTTGCCAAGCACGCGAACGAACTGGGCCGGCACCAACTGAATCACGCTGAAAATCATCACCAAGACGAGGGCGAGCGCGCCATGGGGCCAGAACCGGCGCGTGTGTATCAGGAACCGGACAAATACCGTGCCCCGCTTCACACACTTTGGACACACCTTCATGTGCTTGTCGGGAAGCGGGCGCCCGCATTTCTCGCAGCGGCCGATGACCTCTTCCTCGGCCTCGACCTCGACCTGCTTGCCCTCCGCGAGGGATTTGAGCCGGTGAGCGACGCGTGCGAACTTCTCGGCGTTCTTGTTTGAGAAGCGAGCGAGTTCCTCGAAGACGTCGTTGATTTTGACTTCGAGGAAACCCGAGCCCACGCGCGTGTCGGTGCGCGCCGTCTCGATCTCGTTAACAATTACTTCCCGCGTGAGCAGGGCCTCATCCTCTTCTTCATCAACCATGAAGACGAGGACGCGCTCGTTCGTCACGATAACCCACTGCTCGGAATATTCGCCGGGAATGTCGAGGTCCGTATCCGTAGCGACCAGGACATCGTCCTCAGCGATATTTCGCTTTGTGAGGGCCTTCTTGACGAGAGCCGGGAGCGGACGGCGAATCTGTGATGACTCTAAATCTATAGTACTCATAGTCGGTTCATGCCCCAATTCATGGACCGCTCAATAGCTTGATTTAACCACATAAGTCATGTTTCCGCAAGCACTTTGGCGCATGCTAGTGTCCGTGATGGAAAATGTCAAGAGTCTTTTTTGCGCCCAAACAAGGATGTTGTATTGATTTTAGCATAGTTATGAGTTTTACCCCCAGGCTGTCGTCTAGCAGCCCCCTGTTGACAATGGATGGGCTTCTTGAGCACACTAGGAGACGGGATATGCTGTCGTCTGCGGCCTTAGGTCGTCCCTTTTCGCGACGGCTTTCTGTCTCCCCAGTTACTGTCCGTGTTGGGCTGTGCCGCCGCGTGCGGCACTAGAGGTATTCTACCGTAATGCGCACTGGACGTTACACCGTGCTTGTCCTATGGGGTGGAAGGAGTCCTGCCGGCCTCCGTCTTCCAAGGAGTACGACTGCGTGGAAGAAATAGGATTCGGAATCATCGGGTGCGGGGCCATTGCGCCCACCCACGCCCGGAGCATCGAGCAAGTCGAAGGCGCCCGGCTCGTCGCGGTGGCGGATGTCATTGAGAGGAACGCCCAGTTGCTCGCCGAGGGCCACTCAGCGACGGCGTATGCCGACTACCGCGAGATGCTCCAACGCGACGACATCCAGGTGATCTGCCTATGTGTTCCCAGCGGCTTCCGCGCTGAGGTGGCTGAGGCCTGTGCGGCCGCCGGCAAGCACATGATCGCCGAGAAGCCATTGGAGGTGAGTACAAAGAGGATCGACAGAATCATCGCGGCCACCGACAAGGCAGGCGTCAAGCTCGGATGCATCTTCCAGAGTCGCTTTGCTGATGGGCCGCGACTCATCCGGAAAGCCCTTGACGAGGGACGGTTCGGGAAACTCATCCTCGGTGACGCCTACGTCAAGTGGTTCCGCTCGCAGGATTATTACGCGAGCGGCGCGTGGCGCGGCACGAAGAAACTCGACGGCGGCGGCTGTCTTATCAACCAGGGAATTCACCAGATCGACCTGCTCCTTTGGTTTATGGGCCCCGTGAAGACTGTCCAGGCGCAGACACGGTTGGCCGGCCATGAGGGGCTCGAAGTGGAAGACCTCGCGTGCGCCTTGCTCACGTTTGAGAACGGTGCGCTGGGCGTTATCGAGGGGAGCACAGCTATCTGGCCCGGCCACCCGGCCCGCGTCGAGCTCCATGGCACGGACGGCGGCGCCGTGGTGGAGGCGGGTGAGCTACGCTTTTGGCGTTTTCGCGATGAACGGGAGAACGACGAATCGCTCCGGGCCAATCTTGATAAGAGCGCGGACCTCGGCTCCGGCGCCGGCGATCCCACAGCCGACCTCAAGCACGAAGGCCATCGAAGACAGATTGAGGACTTCGTCCAGGCGGTAAGAGAGGATCGCCCCCCCGCCGTGGATGGCCGGGAAGGCCGACGCTCCGTGGAGCTGATCGAGGCCATCTATCGTTCGGCCAAGAGAGGCACGAAGGTAAGCATTTCCTAGCCACGCTGTTGCACGCCGCTCGGCGAACATTACAGCGATGACATACAGCGATGGCGCGCTTGAGAAACCCGCCGGTTCTCCATTAGTATGAGAACATTCGAGGCCACATCGGTGTGTCGTCAGGCGCACTCCCATTAAACCCAAGGAGCTTGGTCATGTACCCATCACGACTCATGTTGTTCGTCACCCTCGGAGTCGCACTCACCGCCGCCGCCGCATTCGGGCCCGTCGCCGCGGCCCAGCCCGGCACGCCCTCAGAACCGGCGGCCCAACCCTCCATCGAAGGCGGCGCTTCAGAAACTCTCCCCGAGGTGGTGGCACGCATCGGAGAAGATACGATCACGCGTGAGGAGTTTGAGGCTGCCGAGGAGGAAGCCGCCAGAATGATGAGCCGCATGTACCAGCAGCGTACAGGCGCTGCACCGGCTACGCCGCCGCAGATTCCTCCCGCCATGCGCCAGCGCCTCCTCGACAGAATGATTCGGGCCAAGCTCATGGAAATCGTCGCCAAGGAGCTGGGGATTGTTGTCACAGAGGAGGAATTCAAGGAGGCTCTCGATAGAGGCAAGAGCGCCTTCCCTTCGGAAGAGGAATTTCAGAACTTCCTCAAGGAAAACAATCTTACGGAGAAGGATATCGCTGAACGCGTCCGGCAACAGGTTTTGTCCGGCAAGCTCGTGGACAACCAGAGCAAAGACGTCACGGTTACAGAGGAGGAGTTGAAGGAGGCCTATGATCGCGCGAAGGCGCAAGGGCTCATGGGGACTCCGGAGACAGCGGACGTAGCGCATATCCTCGTCAAGGTCGACAGCAAGAACGAGGCGGACTGGGCCGTCGCCAAGGAGAAGATCGACACGGCGCGGAAGCGCATTGTCGACGACGGCGAAGACTTTGGCGAGGTGGCCAAAGAGGTGTCGGACGATCCGGGGTCCAAGGCCCGCGGGGGAACCTATCCGCAGACACCGCGCGGCAAGATGGTGCCGGAGTTCGACACACGCATGTGGGACACTCCCATAGGAGAGGTATCGGAGCCTTTCAGAACGCAGTTCGGCTGGCATATCCTGACGGTTGCCGCCCGGCACGCTCCCGTCACCGTGTCGTTTGAAGAGGCGCACGACACCCTGAGCGAGCAACTGCTCGCCCAGAAAGGCCACGAAAAGGCCCAAGCACTCATCGAAGAGGCGTATCAGCGCCTTGGCGTGCAGACCTTCCTGCCTGATGTACCGGCGCCGACGCAGGGAGCAACATCTTCCCCCGCCTCCCAGCCGGCCAAGCAAGAATAGCCTGGTGAGCGCGGCGGGGCGCTCTGATAGGTGGGCGCTTTCGGTGGGTTGTTGACGTTCTAGGGAAGGGCTGAGGAATATGAGTACGGGCAACGGGAAACGTGTTGAAGTAACCATCGTCGGCGGAGGCATGATCACCAACGATCTTATCCTCCCCGCCGTTTACCATTTGCAGCGCACCGGCGTCGTGGGGGATATCCGGATATGCGCACTGAACACGCCCCCCCTCAAGGCCCTCAAAGAGAGCACCGTCATTCAACAGGCCTTTCCGGGGCAGGACTTCGCCCCCTATCCGGCACTGGAAGAGCGGCCCGACAGAAACTTCCCCGAACTGTACAAGCAGGTTCTGGCCGAGATGCCGCCGCGGAGCGCGGTGATCGTCGCCATGCCCGATCATCTTCACTATGCGGTGAACATGGAAGCGCTGAAGAACGGCCATCATATCCTATGCGTCAAGCCGCTGGTGCTGCGCTACGATGAGGCGGTCGAGATCGAGACGCTGGCCAGGGATAAGGGGCTGTTCGTAGGAGTCGAGTATCACAAGCGGTTCGATACCCGCGCGCTCATGGCGAAACGCCATTACGCGCAGGGCCATTTCGGCGAATTCATCATGGGCGAGGCCAAAATGATCGAGCCGTACTTCTATCGCTCCTCGAATTTCCAGAATTGGTTCACGTGCGATCGAACCGATCCGTTCGTATACGTTGGCTGCCACTACGTCGACCTGGTGTGCTACATCACGGGCCTGAGGCCGGCGGCCGTATCGGTGAACGGAGTCAAAGGCCGGTTCCCCAACGGCAATGAAGGGTACATCTGGGCCAACGGGCGCGTAATCTTTGAGAATGGGGCGATTCTGTCCGTCACCGACGGCCTCGGTTATCCGGACGAGGGCGCGGGCAGCAATGAGCAGTGCTTGACGATGTTCTGCGAGGGGGATGGCAAATCGGGGATGATCAAGCACAATGATCAGTTCCGGGGCGTGACGCACTCGTATCTCGAAGGCATCGGATGCGCCGGCTCAACCTTCAATTTCGTCAGTCCAGACTTCTATCAGCTCGTTCCTTGGGAAGGAGACGGGTTCAAGCCCGTCGGTTATGGATTCGCCTCAGTCGCCGCGACAATCAACACGATTCACGCCATCGAAAACGAGGTGGGCGGCATGGGCGAGGACGAGGCACTTACACGGCGACGCGAGATCATCACCGCGGTGGACAAGAAGGGCCTCGTTGCCACGCCTGCGAACTCGAGCGTCAACGAGTTGGTGATGGAAGCGGCGCGCATGTCGATACTGAACGACGGCGAACTCGTCGATATCGTCTACGACGACCACCCGCACGTCGCGCGAAGAAGCCGATAGCCACGGCGCCCTAACGCTTCAGAATGCCTCCGCGGCCCTGGCTCAAGAAGATCCCCTGGAGATTCATGCGCAACTCCTCGGGATTGTCCGAGGCCCACATGGCCTCCTCCTCCGTGATCAGGCGCTGCTTGATCAGGCTGGCGAGGCTCATGTTGAAGGTTTGCGATCCTTCCTCCTTGCCCCCCGCGATGGCGTTGGGGATCATCTTGACGTTGTTGTCCTTGATGAGCGAGGAAATGCCGGGATTATTCATCATGACCTCGACGGCAGGCACGCGGCCTTTCCCGTCGGCGCTCGGCAGCAGACGCTGCGCCACACACGCACGAAGCTGAAGGGAAAGTTGTGAGCGGACTTGGTCGTGCTGGTTCGACGGGAACATATCCATAATGCGGTCGATGGTGAGCATGGCATTGGTGGTGTGGAGCGTGCTGAAAACGAGATGTCCGGTTTCCGAGGCCGACATAGCCGCCTGAAAGGTCTCCGCGTCGCGCATCTCGCCGATGAGAATCACATCGGGATCTTCACGCATCACGGCGCGAAGCGCCACGTAGAAGTCCTTCGTGTCGATGGACATTTCCCGCTGGGTGATGATGCTTTTCTTGTTGTAATGCAGGTACTCGATAGGATCTTCGAGGGTAACGATATGCAGCCTGCGGCGCTGGTTGACATAGTCGATTACGGAAGCGAGGGTCGTTGATTTACCGCTGCCCGTGGTACCGGTGATCAGTACCAGGCCGCGCCGCATTTCGGAGATATTCTCCATAGCGGGCGGAAGATGCAATGATGTAAAGTCGAGGATCTTTCCTCGCACGTGGCGGAGGATGATGCCCACGGACCCTCGCTGGCGCAATGCGTTTACGCGGAAACGCCCCAATCCGGAAACGCTCAGGGCGAGGTCGGCATCGCCCGTCTTCAGAAAGCGTTCCTTCTGGCCCTCGTCCATGATGTCGTCCAGGAAGACGAGCGTATCGTCCGGGCTCAGTTTGTCCTCCCCCATGAATCGGATATCGCCGTCGATGCGCACGGCCGGTGGGCTGCCTACGGTAAGGTGTACATCCGACGCGCCGTGTTTCACCGCATGCGCGAGGATCTGCTCCAGCTTGTACATGCACATTCTCCCCGTCTATGAATGCCCCATCGCATTATGAAACAAGTATAGCAGAGGCCCAGGAGAGCCGCAATGAATCTCCCTCTTCCGTCAGATGTCTGAGGTCCAATAGGCCCTGCTCCGGCTTTCGCGCAAGGGCCGGCGAGGAGCCCTTGAATCCCCGCCTTGTCAGAGCAATGGATGGGGATAAAGGCGGATGGGATTGATGAAGGGGGCACTTCTTTGTCTTGACGGGATTTACACGATTAAGAGGATGGATTGGGGGAGTCCTGTGGCCTCTGTGGTGGGGTGTTGGAGAATTCTGAACGCAGAGATGCCGAGGCCGCAAAGCAGCGCAGAGGGGGAGCGATTATGGAACGGCCGCGGCGAATTATTCGGCACGCCATGGGAGGGTCACGCTCCCGCGTGGCCACGGACGCGGAGGACCGCGTCCCCCCCCTAGCCAGTCCATGTGAATTGCCGGAGGGGCGAGGCGGCCCGTGGGATCAACATGCGTCTTTCCGAGGCGGAGTCCAGCGGCATGCTTACTGACGGCGCCTGCCCGCGGCTAGCCGGATGCGGCGGCGAGGACGGCGTCTTCCATATCGGGGGAGTCAACACCCATGCTGAAGAGGAATTGGTTGAGCTTGGGGCCGAACTCTTTCCGCATGCCGGCCAGGCTGTCTACGGAGGCAATCCAGGAAACGTAGACCTTCTTCCCGGCGTCCACGGTCTTGTGGTAGCAGGGCCACCATCGGGGATGATCGGGCGGCTCAGCGCCGGCGCCCGGCGTCCATTGGATCATGTCGAGCGCGGGAATAGAGAGCAGGTGGTCATGGTGCACGAGGGCGCCGGGGCCATCCCAGTGGTACATCGAGTAGGACGTGCGCTCGGCCATCTCGGAGAGTATGGGCACCATGAACTCGCCAAACATCTGGGGGCCGATCATGGCGGAGAAGTCGCACTGTAGCTTCACCATACGGCCCGGCGCCCACACCCAGAAGATCGAGCCTCCGGTCTCGTCGCGAAACATGTCGTAGAGAATATCGTAGTAGCGGAAGTAGAGGTCCGTGATGCGCCGTATCGAGGCGTGCACCCATTCGGGACGCTCGATGAGGTCCATCAGAAGCCTGTCCGACGTGCGCATGGCCGCCAGGGTGTCCAGTCCTTCAATCAGATCAGGGAACTGGATCAGGAATTTGCCTTCTCCTATGCGGAGTTGCTCGCGGCCCAGGCGAAGGGTGAAGTCCCAGTAGAAGTTCTCGAGGTCGTAGTCGAAACGGGCATTCTCGGGAGACTCAATGCACGGTTCACACCAAACCGTACCTGAATGCTCGACGCCCAGGCATCCGAGGTAAAGAGCAAGGCAGTTGGGCGCTAAGTCGGGCGAGGTCCACGGCACGGCCTCGAGAAGGTAGTGTCGGTTGATGCATGCACAGGCGGCCAGATTGACGCGGTAGTCGAAATCCTTTGTCGAGTAACCGGTCACCCATCCAGGCGGCTCGGGCATCACAGGCACGTTTTCGACGGGATGTTCACGCGGCGCCTTGAGTTGGATCATGGGACGCCCAAGGTCTTCGCCATTCCACCAGCGCGTCAGGCGGTCCCGAACGGCGTCCATGTCCTCTCGATAGCGTAGTCCACTCATTTCTTCCTCCGAGATTGAGGGGGATTGTGTTGCGCCGTTGAGAAGGAACGTCTACCCGGGATGGTTAAGCGTCCACTCCATCACCGCTTCCATCGTTGCCGTGGCGACGCAGATGCAGGTGTCCGCGGCGCCGTAGTACATCTTGATCGTACCGCCGGGCTCGATAATGGCGCCGCACGCGAAGACGACGTTGCCCACGTCCCCCACGCGTTCGTACTCCTCACGCGGGGAAAGCAGCGGCACGCCGCACCGCGCGATGACCTTCGACGGGTCGTCCAGGTCAAGCAGGACGGTGCCGGCGCGGTAAATCGGCCCGGAGCTTGTCATCTTCACGCCATGGTAGATCTCGAGCCACCCTTCGTCGGTGCGAATGGGCGGCACGGAGGCCCCAATCCGGTAGGAGTCCCAGTATCCACCGCGTGGGGTGATCAGCACCTTCGAGTCGCCCCAGGCGTGCAAGTCGTTGGAATAGGAGATCCAGATGCTCCCCACATCCATGCCGATAGGCCGATCCAAGCGTACATACTGGCCGTTGATCCGCTCGGGGAAAAGGACGCCGTCCTTGTTGCCCGGTTCGGAAACCAGGGCAACGCGCTCAAAATGGTGGAAGTCCTCCGTCTTGGCCAAGGCAATGCGAAAACCGTTATCGCCGCACGCCGTGTACATCACGTAGTACGAGCCGTCGATCAAGGTGGCTCTGGGATCTTCGATGCCCTGCGACTCATAGCGTTCCCAGGGGCCCTCCCGGGCCGGAAGCATGACCGGCTCGTCCTCGACGGTGAAATGAAGGCCGTCTTTGCTCCTTCCGAGGGCGAAGAATGAGTATCCCTGTTGCCCTTCGACACGAAGTAGGATCAGGTATTCATCTCCGAACTTCACCGTCGTGCCGTTGAATACCGTATTGCAGCGGAAGGGTATATCCTCGAGCGACAGGGCCGGATTGCCCTCCCACCGATGGAAGATGTCTCGTCCAAGCCGGTACGGCATGCTAGAACTCCTTGTCGCTTTCCTGACAAGCCGTCAGTATGGCGTCCACGCTCGTCGTCCCGATGCAGACGCACGAGTTGGACGCGCCATAGTACAGCTTGACCTCACCATTGCGCTCAAGAATGGCCCCGCAGGAGAATACGAGGTTGGGCACGTCGCCGATGCGTTCGTATTCCTCGCGCGGTGACAGGATCGGGATGTTTGTGCGGAACTTGACGACACTGGGGTCCTCTGCGTCCAGGACGGCGGCGCCAAGCCGAAACAAAGGCCCGGCCGAGGTCTCTTTCACGCCATAGTAAATGATGAGCCAGCCTTCATCGATCTCCATGGGCGGCGTCGCAACTCCGATGCGGCTTGTGTCCCAGAAACCGCCCCGGGGCGTCATAACGACCTCCGACCACCCCCAGTATTTGAGGTCGTCGGAATAGCTCAACCATATGCTGCCGCCATGCCAGGGCCGTTCGATACGCGCGAATTTTCCCTTGATCTTCTTGGGGAAAAGGCCGCCCCCCTTGGTGTCAGGCTCTGAAATGAAGCCCAGGCTCTCGGCGGTTGTGAAATCCTCTGTGCGGGCGATGGCGAGTCGGTATCCATGCCGCCCCACTGCGTCGTAGAGGATGTAGTAAGTCCCTTCGTGGCACGTAATGCGGGCGTCCATGACGCCCAGGTGGGTGTACGCCGCGGCCGGCCCTTCGCGGGCGGGCTCGAGGATCGGCGTATCGCTCACCGTGAACGTGTAGCCGTCGCGGCTGCGTGCGGGGTAGATGGCGGCCAGCCCTTCGAGGCTCTGGATGGTGATGAGGAGAATGTAGTCGCCATCCAGCTTGATCGCCCCCGCCGTACAGATATCGGCTACACGGAAGCTCACATCCTCGATGGTGATGATGGGATTGCCCCTGGAACGGCGCACAATGTCGCCCGTCGGCACGATAAGCATACGAGGTCCTTTCCGCTCGTGCCCCGCGGCTTCACGTCGCCCCTTCCGCCGCGGAACACTCCCCTGCCTCCAATCGCGCAGGATTCTACCGCAAGCCGGCGGAATGTACAACAGGGATCGTTGGCGGGGGCCTGGTTCCACCACGATGACGGCTCCGAGGCCCGGCCAAACTAGAACTTGAGTTTTATACCTGGCAGGGCCTTGATGGTGAATTGCAGGTTGATATCCCAGCCGGAGGGGCGGTCGGTGAAGCGGATGGCGGCCTCCCAGCAGTGTAGGTCGCGGCGCAATTCGTAGCTCTGCCGGTAGAGCTCGTCCCGCTCGAAGTCGTAGCGGTGCTCCATGGCCACGCCCCACCTCTCCCCCAGCTTGTATCCGACTCCGTAAAGTACTTCGCGATTGAACGTGCGGTCCTGCGTCTTCGTATACGCGAAGCCGACCCGGCCGTTGAAGCCGCGCTTTTCGCTGGGATCATCGTAGTACAGGTACGCCAAGAGGCGGTCGTAGTCACCGTAGCGGGCATTGAATTCGTAGGCCTTCTCCTGGTCGAAGGGCCGCCCCAGTATCCGCTCGTACGCCTGAAGCAGCGTTCGCTCGACGAAGAAGGGCTCGTCAAGATCGTAATCCTTCGCGATACTGTGGCGCTCGCCGGCTACTTGGAGTCCCCACCAGGGCCGCGGGCGCAGGTCGAGTTCGATCTCGTAGTCCTCGGCCTTGCGCAACTCGTTCCAGAAATCGTTGCCCTGGTAAAGCGTCATCCGGGCCACCTGCCAGACCTCGCCCGTCTTGGCATCCTTCCCGAAGACAATATTGGCGATCTTGCTCTCGACGCGGCTACGGCCGTACATGTTGTCGAGGGCGTCGAAGCGGGGCGTCTCTTCCACGTCGAGGCTGCTGGTTTCCGGCCGGTAGGAATAGGTGATAGACGGCACCACGACATGCTTGAACGCGGCGAATCCGAAGCGGCCGGGATAGGTTTTGTGGAAGCGCGTCTGGAAGGTCGTGCCGAAGGTGCTGGAGAATCGGTATCCCGGGTCCTCGCTCTCGCGCTTCTCCGAATACGCAGCCGCCTCCGCTTCAACGAATGGTACGAAGTTCAGGGCGTCGGACAACTCGCCATCCCAACTCAGCCGGGCCACATTGATCAGACGCAGCGCGTGCGTGCCTGAGGGCTCGCGCTCGTTGTAGCCGTTCACCGTATCAAAGGTGAAGTAGAGTCTCTCGGCAATGGGACGCTCAAGAAGGTGATAGGTTATCTCGGGCGCGTACTCGGTTTCGGAGACGAAGTTGTCGGTGCGCTTCCGGACAGTCCCGGTAACAAGGTAGCCGGGCCTGGTATAGGTGAGGTTCGCGAAGGTTCTAGGCTCCGTCCTGTCCCGATACCGATCATAGTAGAAGTCTTTGACGAAATCTCTGTCGTACCAATGCTCGACCTGCATGAGCGCCACGGTGTCCTCATGCGGCTCGTAGCGGTGGTACCACTCCGTGAAGCCACGGTCTTCCGTCGTGTACATGGTGTGCCAGGTGCCGGCGCTGCGGAAAAGGCGCGAGGCCGGCTTGTCCATGAAGTCGTAGTTCCCCTCCAGGCCGAGTCCAACGCCTTCCTTGGTAGTCGGAAACAGCCGAACGCCGAGGTCCACGCCGGGCGCTACGCCGAAGCGCTGGGCAACATTGACGTAGTAGCCGATGGCGGCGCGCCTGCCGCTGTCGAAATCCACACTGATGGCGCCCGGTGCGCCCATACGGTACGACCAGCGCGGCCAGTAGAGGGGAGTCTTCAACCGCCCGAACTGGAGTTGCGCGTTGCTTCCTCGAACAATCTCGCCCCGCTCGACTTCGACATCCGTGAAGTGGATGCAGTAGTGCGGCGGGTCATGATCGCATGTACTGATGGTTACATCGTGGCCTTTGCCGGTTCCCGGCCCGGAGAAGAGGATCTCCCCGGCCGTGAAGTAGTATCCGCCCGTATGGCCTTTGACGGCGCGGAAGGCGCCTGCCCTTGTCGTCCCGTCGTGAGCGAACTCCTCGGCTTGAAGCTCCCGCGTCGGATCGGCCAGGTGCATCCGCTTGCCTTCAACGGTTCCTAGCCGGAGGCGTTCCCGGTCCTCACCCGAGGGCGAGGCATCAATCAAAGGCTGCTCGAGCTCCGTCAAGGGAGCGGGCGTGTAGATGATCTCATCGGCCCACACCGTGGATTCGCCCTGTTGCACCACCACGTTGCCCAGCGCATGAATCTCGGCCCAGTCTTCCTTCAAGACAAGGGTGTCCGCAGAGAAATGGATATCCTGGAGGCGAAACCGCACATTCCCCGTCATCTCGACGCTCTCGTCTTCCCAGAAGTACTCGAATGCGTCGGCTTCGGCCCCTTCCAGTTCGAGCCGATCCAGGTCAGGCATGGAAAATCCGACGCCGGCCGAGCCGACACTAAGGGCGTCCGCAAACGCTTCGCTAAGAGTCTGGCGCTCTTCCTTCAGCTCCGGCGACGCCTCAGGGCGCCGTCCGGGCCTTGGGGCATGGGGCTCAGCACTGCCAAGAGGAATCCGCCCGAAGTTCGCGCGCGGCGGCTTCACCTCGGTTGCGGCGGCGTTGGAGTCCGTCTGCGCCAAGGCACTCCCCCCCGCACAAACGGCGATCCAACCTGCGAGCATGGAGGCCGCCCCCGCGCCTATGACAGCGCGCGCCTCTGAACCGACTCTCCCCCATAACCGTCGTCTTCCGATGCTCATTGAGCCCATGTTCCTCTACGCGCCGTCCATGAAAGCCAGTGTCTCATCCAGCGAGTTGACGCCCTCGGCGCCGCCGAACACCTGAACCGTCAGGCCACCAACGGCGTTCGCCAGCCTCCCACATGTCTCCAGGTCCCACCCCTGGCCGTGGCCGTATAGAAATCCACCGCAGGCGGCGTCCCCGGCCCCAGTTGAGTCCACGACCTCGACCTTATGCGCGGGGATCCGGTGCGCGGCGGCCGAGTTTTGTACGAAGACGCCGTCCCCTCCGAGCTTGATCATCACCGTCTCGACGCCAAACGAGCGGAGGAAGGCACTGATGGCTTCCGGCGTGTCTTTGCCGGTGTAAAGGCGCGCCTCCTCGATGCTCATCATGGCGATGTCGAGGTGAGGCAAGGCATACTCTATGCGCGGAAACCAGAGCCCGCTCCCATCGTAACACGTGTCCATCGAAGTGGTTACACCGGCCGCTCGCGCGCGTTCCATAACGCGCCCGATGGGCTCGCCGTCGAGTCCGGGCGTCACCCCGGGGCCGCCCCAGTGGAGTATCGATGTCTCATGGAGAATCTCAGCATCCACATCGTCTTCGGATACCGTTCCGTTCGCCCCCACGTGATGGAGAAAGGTCCGCTCGCCGTCATCGCTGATGAGCGCCACAGTGGCCGAGGTGTTGAAATCGGCTGTGCGCCTGACGCGATCGATGTTGACTTGTTGCCAGGTAAGGGAGTTGATGATGTGATCGCCGAAGCCATCGGCCCCCACGGCGCCGATGAAGGCGGCCTCGCCGCCAAGCTGGGAGAACACGGTGGCGGTAACGGCGGCCAGCCCCCCCATGTGAAGCTCGAAATGAGGCACCAGCGCCAGTTTTCCGCGCTCGGGCAGGGCGTCGATAGGCCGAACCATCACGTCAGCGCAGACGATTCCGATTGTTGTAAGATCAAACGCCACAGATGGTAAACGCCTCTGACTGAAGTCGTGTCCCCAAGCCCTTCACTCCGCGGCGTGAGTATAGCATGGGGCCATGGGGGGCGCAATGAAAACGGGGCCTTGTGCCTGGTTTGGGTGTTCTGCCGTTCGCCTCGCGTCACTTGCTTGACCTCGACCCGCGAAAACCTTAGACTCCCGCGGCCATGCGTAATCCCTACATTCGACATTGCCTAGCCGCGTTCTTCCTCGATTGCGCCATCATGGCCGGCGCAACGGCCATGCCCTTCTTCATCTATCACGAGCTCGGCGGGGCGGCGCGTATGTCGGGGATGATCGCCGCCCTCCAATCAGGACTCTACGGCGTGGGGAGCGTCATCTCCTCGACCTTTGTGGCGCGTACCAAGAACGGCC
Organism: Candidatus Hydrogenedentota bacterium; assembly: GCA_963674865.2. Lineage (GTDB taxonomy): Bacteria > Hydrogenedentota > Hydrogenedentia > Hydrogenedentales > SLHB01. Next base: position 116,099 of record CAXXYE010000004.1, on the reverse strand, counting down.
TGCGCTGGGCCTACCTGGGAACGGCTTGCTATGCCTTACTCTTCAGCATTGCGCCCGTGTTCAGGAATCCTTACCTTTATGCTGTCGTCTCAATGCTCGGATTCGGCTCGCTAGCCTTTGTGTGGCCGGCGATGTGGTCATGGCTCGGGGCCGAACCGGATCCCAAACGCCGCTCACGGCGCATGGCCTACTACAATCTCTCGTGGAGCGGCGGCCTTGCCATTGGCCCCCTCCTGGCCGGGCCGCTATACGACCTGGACTACCGGCTCCCCTTTGTCCTCGTCTTCACGCTGGCAGGCCTTTCCCTGCTACTTCAGATCTCCCTGCCGCATGAGAAGAAGCACATCGTCGAGCCGGATGAAGCCACGGAGCGAACAGGCGCAAAGGATGTGGCCGCCAGCGAAACCTATCTCTACGCGGCATGGTTCGCCAATTTCATTGGGTGGATCCTGGTGGGGGCAAGTCGATCGGTGTTTCCGAAGCGCGTGGATGAATTGGCCGCCGCGGGCCAACTCGCGTGGCTGTGGGATGCTTCGCCGGCCATCGTTCCCGCCATCGCCGGCGCCACCGTGTTCTCCTGGCTCGCCTTCTCGATGAACGCCTCGCGAGCGGGAGGATTCGTCCTCATGGGACACACCCACCGCTGGCAATATAAGCTGTGGCCTATCCTTGTGGCTCAAGCGGCCGCGGTCGCGGCTTACTGGCTCATGGCTAGTACGCAAAGCATCCTTCTGATGGCGGCGTGCTTCATAATCCTCGGCCTCAACGGCGGTCTGGCGTTCTGCTCCGCGGCCTTCTACGGGATGATGGACAGAAGAAAAAAACACCAGCGCGCCGCAGTCAATGAGGGGGCCGTGGGAACGGGAAGCTTTGTGGGATCCATGGGCTTCGGCCTGTTGGCGGGCTGGTTGGGCGTGACGGTGGCGTTTCGCTGGGCGCCGCTGCTTCTACTGGTAGCCTTCCCGATCCAATGGGCGCTGCTTGCCTATGGCCACCGAAAGGCGCGCAGGATCGTTTGACGGCCTCCAGTCCGTGTGGTACCGTTTGGACAAGCGTTCTGACACTTGGAACGGAGGAGAACTATGGACAAGCGATGCCTTTCATCGCCAAACGCAGCCGCCGCGCTGGGGCCCTATTCCCATGCGGTCGCGGCAGGCGACTTCCTGTTTGTTTCGGGCCAAGGGCCACTCGCGCCGGACGGCTCGGGCGTTGTAGGTGGGCCTTTTGAAAACCAGGTTCGCCAAACTCTCTCAAATCTGAAAACGATTCTCGAAGATTGCGGCTCGGGACTCGACAAGGTCGTGAAAGTCACCGTATTCCTTGCAGACATGAGCCAATTCAGCGCTTTCAACGAAATATACAAGGAGTATTTTGTGGCCGATTGCCCTGCGCGGTCGTGTGTTCAGGCGGCGCGTTTGCCCTTGGACACTCAGGTTGAGGTCGAGGCTATTGCCTTGCTCAGGTAACGTCCAGTAGCATGATGTATCCTCGAATAAGGCGGCCCGCCGTAGCGGCGCTCATCTTTCTTGCAGGACTGTGTGCGTGCCTTGCCGCGCGGGCGGAAGGCGCAACGGCCGTCGAATACAACGCCCAGGGAATCGAGCATTACGAGGCGAAGCGGTGGGATGACGCCATCCAGGCCTTCTTGCAGGCCCATGCCCTCGTTCCCGACAACACCACCGTTCGGCGCAACCTCTGCAACGCCTACCAGGCCAGTGCCAACGATTTTGCCAAGGTCGGCGACTACGCCAATGCCTGCCGGCTGCTCTCGGAGTTCGCCATTCCTATCGATCCTGAGAATCCGTCCCCCTTGATCCAACTCGGGGCCTACTACCTGCGCGTCAGCTATGTGGCGGAAGCCATGTACCGATTGCAGGAAGCGCTCGACCTCGATCCGGAGAATGTGGACGCCCACGACCTTCTCGGGGACGCTTATTACGCCGTGAATGACCTGGCCTCGGCGCTGACGCAATGGCAGTGGGTCGCGCAGCGCGATCCTAATCGCCGCGGCCTGAGCGACAAGCTCAGCAAGGCCAACCGTGAAAACGGCGTCGAGTACAACTTCGCCAAGTCCGGCACGCGTCACTTCGACATCAGCTTCACACGCGGCACGCCCGGCCACGATCTCGGACAGGTTCGCACCATCCTAGACCGGGCCTACCGCGATATCGGGCAGCAGTTCGGCGGCGTCTATCCGCGCGATCCCGTCCCGGTGATCATCTACACCGCCGAGCAGTTCTCGAACGCAACCTTGCTCGGCGAACACGTGGGCGCCGTGTACGACGGCAAGATCCGCGTGCCCCTACGGGATAAGTCGGGCGCAGCCATTCCCCCCGAAGAACTCGAACGCCGCCTCTACCACGAGTACGTCCACGTGATTGTGCGTTACCTTGTGGGCGACAACGTACCTTGGTGGCTGAACGAAGGCCTCGCCCAGGCGTACTCGGAGAAGCTCACGGACGCGGACATGCTCACCTTGCGCCGCGCGCGTGATAACGGCCAGCTCTTCAGTCTCGCTAATCTCGAAGACAGCCAACTCGCCAAGCTCCCGCCAGGCGTCTTGCACATCGCCTACCGGCAGGCATTCGCAACCGTCCAGTTCCTCCTCGACAGCTTCGGGCGGCGCAACATGCTCAACATGCTGACGGCCCTATCTCAGAGCATGCCGCCGGAAGAGGCCCTCCGCCGCAATTTCCGACGCACCTACGCCCTCCTCGACAAGGAAATCGCCTACAGCTTCGGGCGAGAGTCCGCCCCCTGAACCGGCACACCCTTGGACAGTAGCCAGCACAGTCAGTGGGCAGAGAAGGGCTCACGGGCGGGGCTAAATCTCGACAGGATTGGCGGGATTTGGGCGTCCCGGTGGGACTATTTCATGAAATATGGCAGACACGTGACACACCAGCTCGCGCCTTCCTCCAACTATGATAGTCCCGCTTTCTCGCTTCCCGGCAAGTTCGTGCTGGCGCCATCTTGATTAGCCACAGTTGTGCTTTTCGATCTACTGATGTAATATTCAGATGTCGGTGCAAAGAAGAGGTAGTCCAGCATGAACGTCGCTCAAGTTGTGGAGCGTTTGAAGGCAGATCCTCAGTTTAGCCGGAATCTGACGACGTGGCATACGGTACCGGCGCGTCCAGCGCGTTATGCGGGATTCCCGCCGGGCTTGGATCCCACGCTCGTCACGGCGCTGAAGAATCGCGGGATCAATGATCTCTACACGCACCAGCGTGAGGCGGCGGAGGCCGTCTTGGCTGGCGAACACGTCTGCGTGGTGACGCCGACGGCGTCGGGGAAGACGCTCTGCTATAACCTGCCGGTGCTGAATCGCATCATGAGCAATCCGAAGGCGCGGGCGCTCTACCTGTTCCCCACCAAGGCGCTCTCGCAGGATCAGGTGAACGAACTCACGGGCACGATTGACGAGCTGGGCGTCAAGATCGGGACGTACACCTTCGATGGGGATACGCCGGCATCGGCGCGTAAGGCCGTCCGCGCCGCGGGCCATATCATCGTCACGAATCCGGACATGCTGCACACGGGCATCCTGCCGCACCACACGATCTGGCTGCGCTTGTTCGAGAACCTGGAGTTCGTCGTCATCGATGAAATCCACCATTACCGCGGCGTGTTCGGGAGCCATTTGGCCAACGTGCTGCGGCGAATGAAGCGGATTTGCGCGTTCTACGGCTCGGATCCGCAGTTCATCTGTTGCAGCGCGACTATCGAGAATCCGAGGGAGATGGCGGAGCGGATCGTCGAGAAGCCCATCCACCTTATTGACGAGAACGGGGCGCCCACGGGCGAGCGGCATTTCCTGTTCTACAATCCGCCCGTCGTGAACGCGGAGCTAGGCATTCGCAAATCCTCGGTGAAGGAGGTCAGCCGGTTGGCCACGCAGTTCCTTTCGCGGGATATTCAGTCGATTGTGTTTGCCAGGAGCCGGCTCCGGGTGGAGATTCTGACGACGTACCTCAAGGACGCGGTGCGGCGGCTCTCGAAGGATCACAACCTGGTGCGCGGCTATCGCAGCGGCTACCTCCCCACGGAGCGCCGGGAGATCGAGCGGGGCTTAAGGGATGGGGATATCATGACTGTCGTCAGCACGAATGCCCTGGAACTCGGCATCGACATCGGTTCACTGGACGTGTGCATGATGACGGGCTATCCGGGGAGCGTGGCGAGCACGTGGCAGCAGGCCGGGCGCGCAGGCCGGCGCTCGGGCGTGTCGCTGGTGGTGATGGTTGCCACGAGTTCGCCCTTGGATCAATACATCATCAATCATCCCGAGTACTTCTTCGATCAGCCGCCGGAGAGCGGCACGATAGACTCGAAGAACCTCATCATCGTGGCGAGCCACATCAAGTGCGCGGCCTTTGAATTGCCCTTTGAGGACGGGGAGGCCTTTGGCCTGGACGCGGCCTCGACTCACGAGATCCTCGAGTATCTGGCGGAGAATCGAGTGCTGCGCCATGTCGGCGGGAAATGGCACTGGAGCGCAGATACGTATCCCGCGGAGGAGATCAGCCTGCGGACGGCCGCCCCGGGGAATGTCGTCATCCTGGACACGTCGGATAATGGGCGCGTGATCGGCGAGGTGGACCTCTTCTCGGCGCCGGTTGAGGTATATCAAAACGCGGTATACATGCACCAAAGCGCCCAGTACACCATCGAGGACTTGGATCTCGAGGATCGCAAGGCGTACGCGCGGCCGGTGGAGGTCGATTACTACACGGACGCGCAGGTGAAAGTCGATCTGAAGGTGTTGGACTGCTTCCATAACGAGTCAGTGGGCGGCGCCGAGAGGAACTTCGGTGAGGTCAGCGTGACGTGGCTGCCGACGATGTACAAGAAGATCAAGTTCGGCACGCACGAAAACGTCGGATGGGGCGAGATCCATTTGCCCGAGTCCACGATGCACACGTCGGCGTATTGGCTGGCGTTTCCTGAAGATACCGGCGAGCGGTACGGACTCGAGGAGAAGGAAGTGGGTGAAGCGCTGCACGCCCTGGCGAATTCGCTACGGCAGGTGGCGCCCGTGCTGGTGTTGTGCGATCCGAGCGATATCCGCGCGCAGCCCATGGTGCGGGCGCCGTTTTCGGGCCAGCCAAGCATTTACCTCTACGAGGTCTATCCCGGCGGCGTGGGATTCAGCGACAAGTTGTACACCCATCACAGGCGGCTTCTCGAAGCCGCGATATCGCTCCTGACGGAGTGCCCGTGCAAGGAAGGCTGCCCGAGTTGCGTGGGTACGGCGCTCGAGGCCGGAAACCACGGCAAGGACACCGCGTTGAAACTCGCCCGCGCCGCGCTGGGAGGGTGAGGAAAAGCTATAGCACAGGATATCTATCGTGATTAGACAGAGTCTTGAATATAGACACACGTCTCATGTCGCCCCTCGCGGGGCTCACCGTTGGGCTCAGGTCTGTTCCCACGGCTTGCGCCGTGGGCTAGAGCATTTCGCCCCTGACGGGGCTGTCGCGCCGGCAGGTCAATGCTGCGGCCGGAACACGAACGCCAAGCACACACACCGCGCCCCCGTAAACGCCCGACCTCCGGGCAAGGAGTACTCCTACAACGGCCCGTCCTGCTTGTTCTGTCATGTCGCCCCCGATGGGGCTTATCGTTGGGGTGGGGCGCTTTCCCACGGCTTACGCCGTGGGCTAAACCATACCGCCCCTAACAGGGCTACTGCCCCCCGATGTCAGTGCACCGACCGCAATACGAACAACAAATCCAAGCGCCGCTCCCCCGGCGACGCTCGACTTCGGAATGCAGAGCGCCCCCACAGCCTGCGCCGTATATCCTCTCACATAGCCCCCACCCCAGCCTGTTCCCGGGATAAGGCATCCTCCCACGGCTTGCGCCGTCCGCCGAATCATGCCACTTCTCATGGGGCCGCTCGAACGGAACGTGTCCGTTGCGCGATCCAAGTCCCCTCCCCGACCACTCCGTACCACGCACGCACGAATACCGCAAGTCATATTGAGAGCCCGCCACGGCGGGCGGCATACTCTAGCCCAGGGCGCAAGCCCTGGGAACACGCCCCCAACCTAAACCACATAAGCCCCGGAGGGGCGACATAACATGTCGCATCGGTTCACGAAGCTCCTCACGCACGTGGTGTTCGGCACCAAAGAACGGCGCCCCTTTATCGCCACTGCGGTCAGGCAGGAACTCTACCCCTACCTCGGAGGCATCCTGCGTCAATGTGATTGCTCGGGCTTAAAGATCGGCGGGACAGCGGACCACGTTCATTTGCTGATTCTCTCACCTCCATCGCGTTCTATTGCCGAAATTGTTCGTCTGGTGAAGGCGAATTCCTCGAAATGGATCCACGCCAAATGGCCTAACCAGTACGCCTTCGCGTGGCAGAGTGGGTATGGGGCATTCAGCGTAAGCCAATCCAGCTCGCGCGCGGTCGCTCGATACATCGAGAGCCAAGACGAACACCATCGCGTACAGTCCTTCGAGGAGGAGTTGGTCGCGTTATTGGAGAAACATGGAGTCTCCTATGACCGGACAGAGCTTTGGGCGTAACCACACGTTTTATGTCGCCCCTGACGGGGCTTACCGTTGGGATGGGGCATTTTCCCACGGCTCACGCCGTGGGCTAGAACATACCGCCCCTAACGGGGCTAGGTGAAGAAAGGGCAACTGGACATACTCTCGATCAGCGGCAAGACACGGTGCTAGCCTAACTGAGGCAGAACGCTCACCTTCAACAAGATGTTTGTCCCATTCAGCCAGGCGAGATCCCGCAAGGACAACCCATAACATGGCAGGCCCAAGGAAGGCCCAAACAGAATGAAGAGCATCGGAAGATACAAAGACGACCACGTCATTTGTTCCGACCTAGACCCCATCCATGACGTGCTCACCCTGATCCAATACCTGAGTTCCACGCAGTATGTTCTCGATGTGATGACTCGGTACCACGGGGTCGCCAAAGGCACGGGCAAGGAGCGTGCAAAAGAGATCGTCTCGCACGTCAAGACCGCCCTGGACCTTATCGATCTAAGCTTGACGGGCTCTACGGAAGTATCCTTCTTACCAGCGTACTACGCGATCCTGGATTTCATGAAGATCTATATCCTCCTGGGCCCGTTTCACAACGAACTGGCTAGGAACCGCCACCACGGTGCCGTCTACAAAGGATACAGCAAGAAGAGCCAAAGCGTCCTGACAGAGTCAATAGAAGTGAAAAAAGGCGGCGCCCTGCCTTTGTTCTACAAAACGATAACCGGGCAAGCCCTTGTGAAGCAGCAAACGATCAAGATGGGCGAAGTCTATCCTTACATTAGGAATATTGGCATAGAATATGAGCTTGCAACAGGACGCCACCCGCAACTTGCCGCCATTTCTCTTGATGTCATAACAAATCCGAAGAATGGCAAGGATGTTCCACGCGCCAAGGTACAAACGCTGGACAAGTCGACGACAGTGGGCAAAAGTAAGTTGAAGGTTCTAAAGAACTTCCAACGGCGGAACAAGAACGAGTTCTTGGGAGATCCGATTCGACCTCTTAAGGCACGCTTAGTAGGCGATCTGAGCCAGTCAGAGGACGAGATCAGAAGACAGCTTCGGACATACTTGATCTACCAGCCCCATTCTGATTTCCTCCTCACTCCCGTCTCTGGGAAGCAGCTCCTGCTCCCCGAGGAACTTCCCATAGCGCTGCTCTTCTTTCACATGTCCTCAGTTGTCAGGTACAAGCCTGAGTTTCTTGCTCGAATCCGTGACTCGAGATTCTGGCCGGTGCTCGCCTCGGCCAGCAGACATGCACTTCTCACGTTCATGATTCTGTTCTGGTCGTATGTGCATCAGAAGGACCTCATCATCCAACATGGTAGCGCCTTCAGGGATTGAAGAAGTGACAATCGCGAGTTTAGCATCAACACGGCCCACAACCCTCTAGGCCAATAGAGGCAGCACATCTTGTCGCAAGTCAGTGATAGGCTCAAAGCCCTCCTCGCGAATAAGGGGATAATGACGGGCGCGGAATGGCAACGGCAGGCGGAGGAGCGTTCCGAGCGCCGCACGGCGGGCGAATTCGAAATCGATAGGCTCGTGCCGGGGGAGGTCGTCACGAATGAGCGAGGCAACTTCTATTTGGTAAAGCAGGAGTTCCCGCTGGACATACTGCAGGGGCACGTCCCGCTCGGGAGGGCGCTCGATTCGATTCCTGAGTACATTGCGATATCTGCCGCAGACGCGGAGTTGGCGGCCTTTGATCCCAGAACGACGCTCTTCATGGACACGGAGACGACGGGCCTGGCGGGCGGAACGGGCACGGTGGCCTTCCTGGTAGGGGCGGGCTACTTCGAGGGGGACGTGTTCCGCCTCGAGCAGTGCTTCATGCGCGATTACGATGAGGAAGAGGCCATGCTTCAGTATCTCGATCGCCTCTTCGCGCGTTCCGAAACCGTCGTGAGCTACAACGGAAAGAGCTTCGACGTACCGCTGCTCCGGACGCGATTCATCACAAATCGCGCGCGGTTTCGTCTAGACAGCGCGATGCACTTCGATCTGGTTCACGCGGCGCGCCGGTTCTACAAGCTCCGCCTTCGCGATTGCAGTCTGGGAAACGTCGAGCGGACGGTACTGGGCGTCGAGAGGCACGGGGACATACCGAGCGCGGAGATCCCGCAGATCTGGCTGGACTACCTCTATTCACGCGACGCGGGCCTGCTGAAGAAGGTGTTCTACCATCACCAGATGGACATCCTGTCGCTCGTGGCCTTGGCCGGCTGGCTATCGCAGTGTCTGGAAACGCCCGAAGGGCTTGGATTCGAGCATGATGAGGATCGGCTATCGCTTGTGCGCCTTCATTTCCGTGAGAAGCGCTTCCCGGAAGTGGTATCGCACGGGGAGCGCCTACTGGAATCCGAGACGCAGGACTACATCCGCGAGGAGTGCCTGCGGCTGATGGGCCTGGCCCTCAAGCGGCTCAAGGATTGGCCGCGGATGGCGGACACTTGGCGGCTCCTACTCGATGAACATCCCAGGGCCATCCAGCCGCGCTTTGAACTGGCGAAATATCTCGAGCATCGAGCGCGCGAGTTCGGCGCGGCCGAGCGCCTCTGCGTAGAAACGCTCGAACTACTTGAAACACGCGCCTCTCTGGGCCGAGCGCTCGACTTCGACGAAGGTTACGCCCAGGACTTCCGGCACCGGCTGGAGCGTATTCGGGGGAAAATGGCGCGCCACGGTTTTGTTAATGACAAGCAGGACTCAGGCGCGGCTGAATAGCCCTCGCGGCAAACCCACGCAATGATTAGAGGATGACGCTGCCGCCCTCTGACAGTGTGGCACGCAGTTCAGCAGGATCGACATCGGAAACGTCTATACCGTGCTCGAGGGCCAAGGCGCACGCCATTCCCGCGGCTTCGCCGGATTGATTGCAGTTCACCATGACGCGGGACGCCCCGAAGGCGCCGGTGTCCGCATCGATCAGCCTTCCTGCCACGAGGAGGTTCTTTGCGCCTTCCGGTATGAGACTGCGATAGGGTACTTGGTAGTAGGTAGGATTCACCTCCCGCGCTTCCCGCCATCGCCCCCTTTCCGTAGGCTTGCCTGGAACAACACATTCCTCGGTGCCGTCAAGATAGCGGAAGGTTAGGCCGCCTCGATCCGCGTGATGGATATCCACGCGGTAGCTGCCGTTTGCGATGGCGTCGGGGAAACGCACACCCTCCAGCACCTCCTCCTCCGTAAGGCGATGACGGCACACCGCATGGCGTGTCTCGCGCACGCCGATATGGGATGGGACGGCGACGAGGGAGAAGGCCTCACCGCCCGGGAAGTTCTCGCGCACGATATCGCGCATGGCACGTACTTGGCGACGTCCCTCCATTTCTGCGCGCGTCAGCGCATCGGCGTCAGCGCAGTCGGCCCCGTGGACGCGCGTGCCCGCGACCATCCGTAGGCCGGGGCAGCCGGGCACTTCCGCGCCCCAAAGGAAGCCACTGGGAAGGCTGTTGGGGCGCTGGGGATCGAAGACGGCCTTGCCCAGATCAAATCCAGGAGTTTGTCGCTTGACATCGTCCAGGCCCTGAAAAACGGCGCACGTGGATGGGGGCTGCATTGCCGAGTACTTGTTGAAGGGGAATCCCGCGCGCACCAGCAAATCGCCGTCGCCGCTGGCGTCGATGAAGTACGCGGCGCGAATGGCGCGCCTGCCGGACTTGTCCTCGATGATGGCATGCGTTACGCGGCCATCCTCGACGAGGGGCGCAACGAAACGGGCGTGCAGAAAGGGCCGAATCGCGGGGCACTCATCCACCAACGCGTCCAACTCGATGGCGAGCTCCGCGCTGTTGAGCACAACATGGCGACTCGGCGTATCGCCCGCGATGATGGCGGCGTCCCGCCGCACAAGACGTTCAATGACTTCGGCCGTGAGCCCACCAATGATCTGGATCTCTTTGGCGGTATCACGGAGGGAGTGCCAGACATTCACCAAGCCCGCTGTGGCCACGCCTCCAAAAAAGCCATTGTTCTCCACAACGGCAACTCGCGCGCCCAGACGAGCGGCCCTTACGGCGGCGAACACGCCGGTACAACTTCCGCCGATAACGCACAGATCGCACTCGTGCACAATCGGGACATCGCGCGGGCCTTCGTGAAGGACGCCGGCCACTCCCGCTATTCCCCCGTCTCGGAAGGCGCAAGCACATGGACGCGCTGGCCGGGGATCGTGAGCGTCAATGTGCCCTTCGTCACCGCCCCGCCGCGGCCTGTAGCGGCGTCGGTGTAGACGGTGCCCTCAAGCGACTTCAGGCCGTGAATGGTGAACGTGAGCGGCCACGCCTGTTCGTTGGCAACCAGCAGCCAAGGCTTATCATCTGTCTCCTTGGCCAGGATCTTTACGCCGAGGTCGAGGGAGCTCATGGTTTCGGCGTAGGAGACGTCAAGGTCGAGTTTGGCGTCGGGTGCGCTAAGGATGGGCTGGAGTTCGTCCAGCTCTTTTGCCACCTTCATGAGGTCGTACCAGAATTCGGAGTCCTTTTCGACATAGGACGTGCCCCAATACAAGATGCCCCGAGCGCCGTTGACGATGGCGTCGTAGGCCATGAAGCGGGACTCCTCGAAGTCGGGCCGGAGCCGCGTCTCTTCGCCGTTCACCTCTTTCCCCGCGCCGATGTCAGCCCACCCGCAGCCCTGGAGCACCATCCAGACGGGTTTTCCGGGAGCCGCGGCGGCCATAATGCGCGTGTAGGCGCCGACGGAAGCCAGCGAGCGATTGGCGATGTCGGGATGGCCCGTTTCGCGCGAAGGAACCGGGTAGATGTCGCATCCCACAATGTCGGCGGCGCGGTTGAAGGCGGCCAATTGGGGAATGGGATTGCGCGGGGCATGATTCATCCAGATGGGATGGACGGGGTCGATCTCTGTGAGCAGTTGATAGCCGTGAAGCATACCTTCGGCCATCGCGGCGGCGCGCTCCGGCGCCGTCGTCAGTTTCATGTCGTCGTTAGGCTGTTCGCCGAGCTTTAGACACAAGTCATCCGCCAAACGCTCTGCTTCGCCGTAGTAGCCGTCCTTGAAAAGCGCTTGGGCGCGCTCCAATTCCTCGGTGAGGTCCGCGGCCAGTGACGAATCCTCCAGCGCCTCGATACGCGCCTCCAGTTTCTCCCGCTCCTTGCCTAGGCGATAGCTGTAGGGCCTGTACCAGCAGTTCCATAGGGCCTCATCCGGCACCTCCCAAACCAGCAGGGCCGGGTGGTGCCCCGTTTTCGCCGCCATTTCGCTCAGCGCTTCAATCCGCCCCTCTTGATCTTGGCTTAGATCAATCCTGCTCCCCGTATTGGCCCAGGCCCGCGCCCCCGCCGCGGCGACGCGGTCGAGCGCGTCCTTGTCTTGGGCGCATCGCACAAGGTTGAATCCCGCCTGGACCGCCTCCTTCAATTTGGCATCATCCTTCGGATTCTCGTAGAGCCCGATGATGAAGGAGCGCTGCCCGTCAATACGGATCATGCCGTCCGGCTCTAGGAGGGATTCCCCGCGCACCGGCCCCGGGCCGCCGAAGCGGGCACAGCCAGCAAACGCCATCATGATGAACAACGCCGAAACCAGACTTGTCCTCAGAAGCATGATCGATCTCCTTGGAAATAGGCTTGAGACTGCGAAAAGCGGTAACGGGCGCGGCCTAGACCTGCGCAACTCCCATCCTTCACTCTTTCCCGACTTTCTCTTGGTTCAGCACAAACGAGGGCGGGCGCACCAGCGCAAAGCCGCCGTCGCCGCACCTCAGAAGCGACTAAAGCGCTTCTTGCCGTAGAAGTTGACGAAGCGCTCCTCCGCGGGGAAGGGCTGCGGCTCCATCTCGTTCGCCGCCGGCCTCCGCCCCTCCGCGTACACAAGATACTCGGCGCCCGTCTCCGTCTCAAATTCGAGAACTTCGCCGGCGAGTCGCGGAGGCTTCTCAACAGCTTGCTCAAAGCCAGGCGCCACTCGCACCAACTCAGCGGGGCCGCCCTGAAAGGGGTTCTTCAAGCGACAGATCTTCCCCGCCTCGGAACGGACACGGACAAAAAGCACCTCGTCGGCGGCCAGTCTTGCAGAGACAACAAAGGCGCCTTCGGCGCGCAAGCCAGCGAAGTGGGCATAGTGCCACCTGTCGGGAATGGACGGAAACAGGCGGATGCACCCGTTGTAGGACTGGATGAGCATCTCCATGATCGCGGCCGCCGCGCCGAAGCCTGCTTCGAGCGTCATGGGCTCGTACTCGAAGAGCGACAGCCCGAAGATGCGCGGGTCGCCGTTGATGTGGAAAGTGTTCGGCGTGATGTAGCCGTTGGCGTAGACGTCGAGCATCTGCCAGGCCATATTGCCTAGTCCCGCGCGGGAGGCGATGAGGGACATCCAGGGATAGGACCACCCCGTCCATTCGCCGGTGCCCTTCTTGCGGATGTCGTGGAGGGAGCGCCGGATTAGGTCGCGCTCACCCTCGCTGCCGTCGAGGGTGAGCGTTCCCAAGGGGTGAATGGCCATCAGATGGGAATGGTGGCGGTGGGAGTGAGAAAGCGGCGTACCGGCGCTCACGAGGAGGCGGTTATCGTCGCGCATGTAGTCCGTGAGCTTGTCCAGCACCTCGTTGGCACGCTCGCCGATGGGGCCTTGCCTGCCCAGTGTCTGGTATGCCTGCACAATCGCGCGGGCCAGGAAGCGGATCAGGGCGAGGTCGCAATTCGGATCTCTGCAGAAGGCATCGACACTCCCCTCCCCCCACTCCGGCGAGGTGCTCAGTGGCACGTGCAGCACGCCGTCTTCGTCCGATTCGAGCAGGTTGGCGTATGCGAGAAAGGCGAGTTCTATGAAGGGCAGCGCCTGATCGACAAGGAAGTCCTCATCCTGCGAGTAGAGGTAATGGAGCCAGTAATGGTGAGCAAGCCAGGCGGCGTTGCCCGGCCAGAGCTCGATGCCGGAGTAGCCGAAGAGGCGCTCGCCGCCGGGGCCCATGCAGCATCCGCTCCAGAGGCCGTCGAATCCGAAGAATTGGCGGCATTGCTCGCGCCAGCGCGGAATGCAAGCCGAGAACACGCGGTAAAGAGGTTCTCCGAGTTCGAGCCGATTGCCGGTGTAGATGGGCCAATAGGCTTGCTGCACGTTCATGTCGAGGCCGTACTCGCCCGACCACGGGGGCAAGTCGCCGTCAAGCGTCCAGAGTCCCTGCAATGTGATAGGCATCTTCCCCGGGCGCGACGAGCAGCCCAGCTTGTACATCTCCGCGTAGTAGAGGGCCTCGAGTCGCGTGTCGGGAATCGTCAGATGCGAGCGCTTCCAGTAGGCATGCCACCACGCGCGATGCTCGCCGCATGCGCCATCGAAGTTAGTCCTCACGCGGGACAGGCGCTTGGCCGCCTCGAGCGGCTCCGGGGCGTCGGCCGTCGACTGAAGCGCCAGGCGAATCAGGCAGCCCCGGCCGTCGTCGAGGAAGGTGCGCGCCCATGCCACGGCGACCTCATAGCCCGCGGGCGTCTCAAGATACCACGTGCCGGAGTCTGCCTCCGCGGTAACAACAGGCTCGGGATAATCCCAGTCGCGCAGTTTTTCCTTCGCGTCGTCGCTCAGGTGATCCCAGCCCACCCGCAGGCGGGCCTCTTTCGCCGCCGCCCCGTCCAAATGGATGAGCAGGGCGTTGGCATTCGCATGTACCAACGCCTGAAGGCGCACGGGATCACCGTCCATGCTTCCTGTGATGTCAACGGTGGCGTCTGCCAGCCGCAGCCGGCCGCTTTCCCAGATGAAGGGCCGGACAAAGTCGATCTCGAAACGCGGCATGGGCAGCCGCGTCGGGTGCGGCCCTTCGGCATAGATCCGGTAGACGTAGAGAAGCTCCTCGGCCTCCTTGTTTCGGCCCTCCTCGATCATCCTTCGCAAGTCTTGGTACGTCTCATCCCCGAAGGACTTCTCACGGCACTCCCACGCGTCGTACTTGTCGAGCGTGAACCTGAGCGGGGAGCCATCGCCCCACATAAGAGCGCCGATATCGCCATTCGCCAGGGGAATGCCCTCGAGCCAACGTGCCGGCGGCACTTCCCAAATCAGGTCGTGCCGGCCCAGGAAATCGAGAGGCCCAATGAACGCGTTCGCGTGGTCACAGCCGGAAGGCTTAGCAGATGCCATGACAATCCCTCGTTCGGAATCCCAGAGGAGGCAACAAGAGGAGTGAGGATACCTGATGGTGCGCAGGCCGTCAAAAGGCCGGAACCGTACGGGAGAATATGGGACGATACCTCACTGTTCGGAGAACGGAAGGTAGCGTCTATGTGAAAAGGACTACCGGGGCCGGTGTTTCATGGGCCAGATCCAGTCGCCGTCGAATTCGTCGGGCCTGCCGCCGTCATCTTTTAGATTCCTGCCGATACTGTACAACAGGAAGCCGTCCTCTTGCGGGCGGTAGAGCAACGGCTCCCCTGAAAACGGGTCGAGAGGTACGGAGTCCATATACTCCGGGACTAGTTCGTCAAGCGCATCCGGGCATTCTCGATGGCATAGTTCGTATTGTCTCAAGGTAAGTGTGACGCGGGCCAACCGCATTGTTGCCTCGTGTACAGCCTGAGTCTTTGCAAATGCAACTCCGTCGATGATCATAACTGAGGCGGGATATCTTAGCGGGTGCAACCTCAGATAAGCGTCAGCCTCGGAAACTACCTGGAGGCGCTCCCGGGCCTGATAAAACGGAAGATCCGCCAATTCGACAATGCCATTCCACGCGTGCAGTACCGCCAATTCGTCCGAGCAGCGCCAGAAACTAAAGGGCCGACTCCAGTACAAATCGTTGAACAAGGTCCGGCTGAAAGGCTCGTAGATACACATACGTATATACTCAGGCCAACATGGACGTCTGAAGTAGTCGGCGATAACGTACCTTTGATATTCCATACTGTGGGCAAATGCGTCCCTGCGCTCTGAGATGACCAACTCCTTGAGCAGCGGCCTGAGCGTTTCCCCCGAAAGATCAGCATGCATATTCAGGAAGGCGATAGGCCTCAAGGCCATTTCTGCAAGCGAGATCCCTCTACATGCCACGGCCACCGAGGGAAGGTCCTGAACATGGTTTGCAAAGGCCAGAGCGCAACGGCAGATCTTGACGGCCTCCTCAGGCTGGCCGTCCTTATAGGCAAGGAATGCCCTTAGGAGTATCAGGTTGAGCGCGCTACGCAGCGTGAACAGATTCGGAAACGGCGGCACGGTAAGGGGCCTGCCATAAACGGCCCAGGCCGTCACGACGTCCGCCATACTGGAAGGAGGGAGCTGGCTTACCTCGATAAGTGTGCTTGTCTTGTCGGCGTACTCCGCCGCCAAGTCCCTGATCTTCGCATCCTCTTCCGGGGAACAAGAGGCCAGCAACTGAGTCCACTCCGCCCCTTTCCACGGCACATGTTTCGGTAGATCCCAGGCGTCGGGGAAAGGCCAAGGGCCGTCTGTTCCTGCAAGCTTGGTGATGAGGAAATGCGCGGCGCTGTTCTCATAGGAGCCGTCAGGTGGCGTTGGCGGATCGAAGGTCGGGGCCCTTCTTTGCCAGACGAGGGGAATATCCGAGGCGGTTAGCACCGCGCCGCCGGCTTTCAGCCTGGCCAACTCCGCTTTGAGTCGGTAACTCGCGATCCAGTTCGCAGAGAGGAGAACCGTCAAGGCAAGGAACACCGCAAGCGACGCGATAATGAAACACGCTTTGGAAATCCGTGCAAGGAATCCCGGAGATGGCCGCTCTCGAAGGAGCGCTCGCACAGGGCTGTTCTCTGGCGCCAGCGCCATCAGCGCGTCATGGAATTCGCGCGGGCGCTTCACAAACAGCGGCAGCCTGAGAGTCGGTGTTCCCTTCCCTGAAGCCAGTCTAAGGAAGTTTAGTCCGCCTCGATGGAGAATACGAGCATCCTGAACCTGCTCCCAGCCACAAGAACACAACCTGCGCCAAGCATTGCAGCGCTCAATACCATCCGAAGTGATGCGGATTGTCCGGAAGGAATCCATGATATGCCCGGCTGCAGCCGCGAGAATGAAGGCAACCACAGAGCCGATGACAAGATCGGCAAAGAGTTCGAAGGTGTAAATATCAAGAACACTCCCCATATGTGCGATACTGACGCAGCCTACCACGATCATGAAGAGCGCGCCGTAAACGGCCGCGAAGAGCAGCCGAGGGAGCAGGGCGACGCGGAATACCTGCGGCTCGCGTCCTGTCTGTGTCGTTTCAGACATGTGTATGAGCTCCCCCGTATTATTCATAAGAATATAACGAAGGCCAGACAATGTAAAGGAGCGCGTTGGCGAGAGGCCGGGAGCCTTCAGCGGCCTTAAGAAGGCTTTCTGGCCAGGACGATCTCCGTGAACGCCCCGGGTGGGAAGGTGTGGTCGAAGGTGGGTGCGGCGTCCGCCGTGCCTTCCGCGAGCGCGACTTGATCGGGATTGTCCCAGGTGTTGATGGCCGTGGGCGGCGCGGCCAGCGTCCGAACCTTGGCCCCCTTCGTGGGAGTGAATCCGCTCAGGTCGATGGCTGCGGCATAGGCGTTGCGCGGATCGCGGTTCGTGACGATGAGGGTGAGTTCGTCGCCGTCGTCGTTCAGAAGCGCCATGCACTCAAGGGCAGGCATAGAACTAAGCGCGGGCAGTCCTTTGACATCGACATCGTATTGGGGGCAGGTAACGCTGCAAGCGACAGGCCAGCGGCCGCTCATGCTCCCGTAGATGCGGCTCAGGAAATGGACGGGCTCGGGGAACGTGACTTCGCGCACTTTGGCGAGGCCCCCGCCGTGGTTGACGACGGCGGTGCGGGTGATGAGTTCAACCGCGTCGCGATGCCGGATGCAGGCGTTCATCATCCCGGCGAAATACGGCACCTCGAGGAAGTTATACCAACTCCGATCGGGCCCGACGTGGGCCGTGCTCATCAGTTCGGTGAGGGCGAGTTTCGGCTCGGCGATGCCGTGATCACGCATGAGCTGCTGCATTGAGGCCAGTTGCTCGTCAAACAGCGTGCCGTAGCCGGCGAGGGCAAGAAAGACATCTTGCGGATCCGCATCGGCGGGCACATCCCAGCCTATGAGGCGGTGGATCGAGAGACTCCGGACGGGCTGCGTCACGGCACCGAGGAGGCGGGGATTCCAGTCGCCGTCGCCGCCGTTAGCGATGAGTTGAATGGACGGATCGGCGGCGAGCATGGCCTGGGCGAAGGCATCGTAACGCCCGGCATATTCCTCCGGAGTGCAATGTCCCACCTGCCAATCGCCCCACAACTCATTGCCGACCTCCCAGAACCGCACGCCGTACGGTTCAGGATGGCCGTTTTCGGCGCGCAGGCGGCCGAGTTCGCCGTCAGGCGGCTCATTGCAGTAGCGAATCCAGTCGGCGGCCTCCTCGGGCGTGCCATTCCCGCAGTTGACGCAGATGAAGGGCTCCGCCCCGACGGCTTCGCAGAAGGCCATCCATTCGTGCGTGCCGAATTGGTTGGTTTCGATGCCGCCCCACGCCGGATTCAGCATCGAGACGCGCTTGTCGCGCGGCCCGATGCCATCGCGCCAGTGATAGCCGGAGGCGAAATTGCCGCCGGGGAACCGCAGCAGCGTCGTTCCGGCCGCCTTGGTGAGCCGAACCACATCGGGGTCCAGGCCGTCCTTGGCGTCGGCCGGAAGCAAAGCCGCCTGATCCAACCAGAGCGTCCCGGGGCCTTGGAAGGTGACGGCAAGATAGCATAGCTCACCGGCTTGCGGCCCGTCCGCCACGTGGAGTTCGGCCGAACACTCTGTCCAGGAGGGGCCGGGCACGCGGAGGCGTGCTGACGCTACCTCTCCGCCACTCGACGCAACACGGAGGGATACATCGCAGTCGAGGGCGCGAGCCGCGCGGGCGTATACGCCAAAGACATACCGGCGCTCCCTGTGCAGCGGAAGCATGAGCGGCGTGCGGATCCCACCGGAAGTCTCGGCGGCAATGCGCTGGCAGTATTTCGAGTTGAAGGCGTCGCCGTCCAAGGCGTACGTCGCGGTTCCCTCGGGAAGCCAGTAACAAGCCAGGCCTTGCTCGCGCCCGTCGGCGATGCCGGGCAAGTCGTACCAGCGCTGGGCCTTCTCGACTTCGTCCTCGAAATACTCGTATCCCTCGAAACCGGGATTACGGAGGACTTGAGCCCACTGGCCATTGTAGATGTTTGTGCCGAGGTGCTCCGCGAACTGGCCGAAGAAACGGCGCGGAATGGGGCGGGCCTCCCTCTGCGAGGCATCCACCCGGATTCGGCAGAGGGCGCCGGGATTATTCGCAGCCTGCGAAAGGGCCATAACAGCGGCAATCCAAAACATGCGAAGGCCTACTTACGCGCCTTCTGGCCCTCTTCACCATTCCAGATCCCGCCGCGCCTGAACTTGTACCGGTAAGTCTCCCGGCCATATTCCGTCGTGGGAATATCGGCGGCAGCAACCGAGGCCTCCGCCCGGGAATTCTTGCGGGCGCTCTGGTGGACGCGATAGGCATACTCGATATAGCCGATGTACGCGGCCTCTTCGGAGTCCTGCCTGGACGCAGGGCGAGCCTCTAAAGGATAGAAATTCTCGTAGACTCTGACTTCCTTGTAGAACTTGCCCGACAGGCCGCCCTCATCCTGGAACTTGACCTCCCCTTTGCGGCCCTCCTGGTTGAGCCGTTTCAGCTCCACGGCACCGACTTTCGGGAGTTGATCGAATACCGAGTCGGACTCGCTCTTGTAGCCCTCGGGCTTGGCGCGAATGCCGAAATCAACGAGCACTTTGTCGGCCACCTCGCCCGGCGTCCGAGCACACGCATTCAGGACAAGACCTATTGCCGCGATAGTGAGCCACTTTCTCACGCCCGACCTTCCTTTCCGTCTAGATGCCGCTGCGCACGGCCTTGTGGCCGAGCCGGCCTGACGCACGCAGCCACATCCACATGCTTAATGCCCCGGCAGAGGGAGTATAACATTTACTCGGGGAGGACGGCACGCAATCGAACTCTCAGACGCCGCCGTGGCCCGCCCGCGCCGGGAACGGCCTATCAGGTGTAGTCGAGGAGACTGGGCTGGATGACGCGGCTGGCCGCGTCGAGAGCAGCCTGGTAGGCATTGCTCTGGACGTTCAGATTGACAACGGTCTCGGCGTAGTCGGCATCGATGGCGTCGGAAAGCACCTCCTTGAGTCGGATGATGGAATCCTCTGCGGACGCCGTGGTGCTTTCGATGCGTGCTTCGATGGAACCTACGCGGGTGAGAGACATCAGCAACTGGTCGATGGCAGTATCGATCTCGGCGAGCCTGACCTCACTCAGGGAGCCTTGATCGCCAGTGCTCAAATCGTCGCGAATGTCGATGAGAAGTTGGAAGATATCCTGGGTGGACTGGAAAGCGTCGTAGCCTGTCTCGTTGACGACAAGGCTAACGTTATCACCGATAGCCACCTCGATGCTCTCATCATTGCCGACGTAAGCAACAGCCGTGATATTGCCATCGGCGTCGCGAGTGGCCTCGAAGGGAGCCTGGAGCGTCCGCGTGCCGGCGAAGATATAGCGGTTATCGGTGATATGGTTGCCCTCCGAAACAACCGTTTCGAGAAGCTGGTTGATCTCGGTGGCGATCTCGTCCAACTGCGTCTGGCTGAACGTGCCGTTAGCGCCTTCCGTCGTCAGTTCGTACGCCCGCTGCATGACATCGATCACCGTGTCGAGCACCGATTCGCTTTCGGAAAGCTGCGGGCCCACAGCCGACATGTTGGCGAGGTACTGCTCCTGCTTGGCAATAGCGGTCCGCGCACTGATGGCTTGCCCCGTAGCAGTCGCGTCATCGGATGGCGAATTAACCTTGAGGCCCGTAGCGAGCTGCTCTTGGAGTTCCAGTATCTTCTTGATCTGGCCGTTGAGATTCTGGAGCGTACTCTGGGCGATAATCTGTGGCGTAACACGCAATACAGTCATTGCTGTTGGCTATCCTCTCTGGTCGATCACCACGGGACGCAGAGAACTCGGGGCCGGTTCGCTACCACGCGCGTCGTAATCGTTCGCGCGCCCTTCGTCAGGACCTCCGAGGAGTCGAAGAAACAGGTTGATTCTCCTGAGAGAGCGCCGCATGATTCCGGCATTGCCCCGGACAGCACGCCGGATCTCGTCGAGCGTACTCCGAAGGCCGCTCTGGAACTCGCCCAAGCGCCTGCGCCATGGTTCGGGCGCCACCGCGATCAGATCGGTAAGCGTCTGCTTTTCGCGGGGAAGGTCATAATAGGCCACAACTTCGTGCAGTAGCCTATGCCGCTCAGGCTCCGCCTCAAGGGAATCGCGAAAGAGGATCTCGAGGGCCATCGTCTTTGCGTTGAGGCATTCCACGTCATGCGTCCTTGCAGCCTCACCTTGCGAGCGGCACAAGGCGAGAACGTCATGTTGCCGCTCAAGCTCGGTGTCAAACAGGCTACACAGTTCTTCCAGACGTTTCTCGATCATGCTCTTCTCTCTTCGGTGTTATTTGTCGGCAATACCGGCGTCCGGCTTGAGTCTTATCGCCCGTTGCACCGGACTGCGGCCTGGGCCTATCTCACGCGCCATTCATGACTTCGGCGTTCGCCACGCCCTGCTGCGCCTCGGCGGCTCTCAGTTGGGCTTCCACCTGTGCAGCCACGCCGAGCTGGCCGCTCTTTGCCCATTCGGCACTGATGGCGTCGTCCAGCATGTCTTCGAACAAGCTCTGGGCCTGCCCGCCATCCAAGAGGGCATCCCGCGGCACGCTCTTGCGCATTTCGCGCACAATTTGCAGCGCGAAGAAGTGTTCCAACTCCTGCAAAGCCAGTTTCTCTCGTGCCGGACTGCTGCTATCTCCGGCGCCTCGCAGGGCCAATGGAGTGGCGAGGGGATTAATGTAGAGCATTACATCACTTCCAGATCGGCTTCCAAGGCGCCTGCTTCGCGCAAGGCTTGAAAGATGGAGATCATGTCCCGCGGCGTGACCTTAAGCTTGTTTAGGGCGGCCGCAACATCGCTGGCGGAAGTCCCCTCTACCGGCATCAAATAGGCATCTTCTTCCTCGGGCAGCACATCAGTTAGCGGCGCCTTGACCGTCTCGCCAATACTAAAGGGGCCCGGCTGAGATACCATTGGCGTCTCGGCAACACGAATAGTCAGGTTCCCATGGGCCACCTGACACGGCCGTATCATCACCTGCCCTCCAACGACGATGGTGCCGGTGCGCTCATTAATGGCGATCCGGGCGGGCGCATCGGTTTCGACGTTGATCTCCTCAAGGCGCGCCACAAAGGAAACCAGTTCGGCCCGCGCCTCCGGGGGGATAATCACATTGACGGCGCCCGCGCCGAAAGCCGTGGCGCAGTCGACTCCGATGACGGAGTTGATGGCTTGCTGAAGGTTGTCCGCCGTGGTGAAATCAGGACGCTTGAGAAGAAGGGTCAGCCGCTCGCCGTCGGTAATGGTGGCCGGTACCTCGCGCTCGACATGGGCCCCCATGGGAATGCGTCCGGCGGTGACGTGATTTTTGCGCACCCCCGTCCCGCCCGCACCGGCGTTGAATCCGCCAACGGAAAGGGGGCCTTGCGCCACGGCGTATACGGGGCTGTCTGCGCCGACGCTCCTGAGATAGGTCTCGAGGAGCGTACCGCCTTCCAGGCTTTCACAGTCGTAGATGGAGTTGACGAGCACGTCAAACCGGGTGCCCTCCTTCGCGAAGGGTGGCAGAACGGCCGTAGTGACGACGATGGCAACGTTGTCCGACTTCAATTCCTTCATGTCTGACACTTCGATGTCGAGCCGGTCGAGCATGCGGTCGAGGGCCCGCTTGGCGGCGTCCGTCTTGTCACCGGTGCCCGCCAGGCCGACAACGATGCCAATGCCCTTCAGATCATTTCCCCGCGCCCCCTGAATCTCGCAAAGATCCTTTAGGCGGGCGGCCGACGCGCCCGGTGCGAACAGAACGGCCGCCGTCAGCACACAGAATGTCAGGGGAAGAAATGTGCCGTTGATGCGCATGTCATACCTCGCTAGAAGGGAGAGAACCAGTCCAGCACTTTAGTCAGAATGCCGCGGCGCTGGTTATTCCACAGGGGACCTTGGCCGTTAAGCTCGATGGTGGCGTCGGCGACTTGGCTCGAAGCAACCGTGTTGGCCGGGGACACATCCCGCCCGCGAACAAGGCCACTGAGAGAGAGTTTGGACTTTTCCCGGTTCACCGTCACCAGCTTCTCTCCCTCGATGCGAACATTGCCATTGGGATAGACCTTCGTCACGGTGCATGCGACTGTCATAACGAGCTTGTTTGCGCGGCGGGTGGCCCCTGCGCCCTTGTGCTCGTTTTCCATCTCTATGTGCCAATTGGGCAGGCGGGCCGCAGGCATGATATTCAGTCCACTCGGCTTATCGGCCACAAGAAATTGGTTGTCCGAGGCGTCGGCCTCAGACTGGATTGCCGATTCCTTCTTCGTGTCGGTAGTGGACTCCGTTGACGCGTCAATGGATTCTTGGACAAGGACCGTGATGATGTCGCCCACCTCAAACTTGACCTGCTTGTCCGAGATCAACGTTCCCTGTTGTGCGGCGCCGGAGGTAAAGAGCGAGTCGGCGTCGGCCGCTCCGGCAAACACGATGGACAACGAAACCAAGACAACAAACATACGCATGGCAGTCCTCCCTACTCGACAACCACAACGCCGTCGGAATCCAACCGCCCCTGAAACTCCTGTTCCGAGTCAATGTTCTCGCACATGAGCAGGTCGCCCGCGCAGCCGTCGGACAACGCCCGGGCGCGGTATTGGACGAGCAGCGCGCCGGTACGCACCTCGACGGTAACTACCTGGTTGCGTTTGACGAGACGGCGCGGCGCAACATTGCGCGTGGTGATAACTTGTCCGGGAAACAGGGAAGTCCGCGTCACATAGCCGGCCAGTTCGTCGAGGTCGCGGAAAGTTTGTCCTTTGAGCGTCGACAGTGCCTGCCTCTCGAGTGTGACGTCCCGCACCGCAAGGGGGCTTCCTCGCCGAATGCTGGCCGCGGCAACGACAACATCCACGTACGGCTCGACGGATGCCTTACAGAGAACGGTCTTCTCGACACGCCCGTCTACGGCCAATTCCGCCCGAAACGCCCCGGAACCGATGTAGCGATATTGGGGATTCGGGGACCACGCGATCGCAAGCACGCCCTCGGGGATGATCACATCTTGAAGTGGCAAAGTAACATCGACCACGGTTTCGGCCGGATCCCAGGGCATCTCGACCTCGATGTAGCGGCGGAGATCTTCCGCGATGGCCTCTCGGCTGACTTCGAGATGGAGCGTGTTGGTACGCACGCTCCGGGCGCCTTGTATGGCCACGTCTTCCGCAGTAACACCGGCGTTCTTCACGCGCGCCGTAACGATAGCCGCGTTGAGCCGCTTGTAGCTTCCCGGTGCGGCGGCCTGCCCGAGTTCAATGGCGGCCAGCACAGCGGCGTTATCGCCCTTGATCTCGGCAATGTCCCCCAACGTAACACTGGGGCCCTTCACGTAGGCCTCTTCCTTCAACACTACGGTGTCGCCGAACGCGCCGATAGCGGCAAGCGCGAGCACGACAAGCGCGACAGGTATGTGCGGCGAATTCAACACGTTCCTACCTCAGATCTAGCGTTTTACATTGTTCGCAAGCTGAAGCATTTCGTCGGATGCCTGGATCACTTTGGAGCTGGCCTCGTACGCACGCTGGGCAATGATAAGTTGTAGGATCTCTTCGACAACCTGAACATTGGAGTTTTCCAGGAAGTATTGGCGCACGAGGCCGACCCCGTCGATGCCCGGTTCGCCGGCGGTGGGCGCCCCTGAAGCCTCGGTTTCGAGAAGCAGGTTGCTGCCCAGACGAGCGTCAAGCCCCGCCGGATTGACGAAGCGCACCAGTTGCAGCGTGCCAAGATTCTGGGCCGTCGTCTCGCCTTGGACAGTCGCCGACACGACGCCGTCGGATCCCACCGTGATTGTCTGGTAATCGTCGGGCACCGTGATCGTGGGCGTTAGTGGATAACCGTCAACCGTTACGATCTGCCCGTTTTCATCGAGAGAAAAGGCCCCATCGCGCGTGTAAGCTGTCTGCCCGTCCGGAAGATCGACCTGGAAAAAGCCGTCTCCCTCAATAGCAAGGTCTAGGGGGTTGTCCGTCTGTATCAGGTTGCCGGTGGAGAATAGCTTGGCCACCGAGGCAACGCGTACGCCGTGTCCTATCTGAACTCCCTCGGGCACGGTGGTGCCCGCCGAGGTCTCGGTACCGGCCGGCTTGAGCGTTTCGTAGAGCAAGTCCTGGAAATTCACACGGCTCTTCTTGAATCCGCTTGTGTTGACGTTCGCTAAGTTGTTGGCGATCGTGTCAATGTGCAACTGCTGGCCGATCATGCCGGTGGCCGCGGTAAACAGGGCGCGGATCATGACTATCCCTCCTCGCTATACAGGCGAACCGACCTGCTCGATGAGCTTGGACACGGTTTCGTCGATGGAATTGATGACGCGCTGATTGGCAGAGTAAGCGCGCAGGCCGACGATCATCTTGATCATCTCAACGGGCAGTTGTACGTTGGACGCCTCCAGAGACTCGGGAATAACCTGGGTCTCCGCCGCGGGGGCAGCGGCCGCCAGTGTCTCATCCAACGCCGCATAGAGGTCATGTCCCTCGCGCGTAAGCGCGTGCGGGTCCTCAAACTCGACGAGGCGGATCTGGCCCGTCACTTCGCCGTCCACTCTGATCATCCCGTCACCGTCGATCTCTACCTGCCCGCCACGGACATCGATGTACCCGCCGCCCACATCCTGTACTCTGTAGCCACTTTCAGTGACGAGATAGCCCTCGGTATCCACCGAGAGCGTACCGTTGCGGGTGAACCGATCTCCCTGGGCCGTTTCCACGGCAATGTATCCGGGCCCCATAAGCGCTACGTTGAGCGGGTTGCCCGTCGTGGTGACTACGCCATTGCGCGTGTCGGTGAATGTCTCGAGAACCTTCACCCCGCCCCCGGGGCCAGCCTCCTGGTTCAGACGCGTGGGACTGACGAGCTTGTTAAGGAAGACCTCGTAGAATCCCTTATTGACTGCGTCCTGGCGCCGAAATCCAGGAGTGCCGGCGTTCGCTATGTTGTTGGCCACCAACGCCTGCTGGTTCTCGATAGCCATGATGCCGGTGGCGGCCGCATACAACCCCTGGATCATCGCCCCACTCCCTACTCGTTTCAACCGCGTATATCAAATCGCCCAAGGTAACTCCCCGGGCGCTGTTTCCAGGTTGGCACCGGAACGTAGCTTCGCGACGGCCGGGAACGGCAATGGGGACCGTTCCCTCGTCCGGGCCAACCACTCACGAGGACAGACCTGCGACTCAGAGGGCAGGTCCAACAGTGGTTGAGCAAGGCGTGTGCCAAGGCGCGACAAGAGCACAAGAGGCTCATTAGTTATTGAGGAAAAGTAACTTACAGCATGCCACCCAGAAAACAAACTCGAGACAAGTCCAGCAAATCTTGCCGAAAAACAAGGAAGATTCTGCATGTTGCCTGCCATTGACACACGGTTATAGGCACGTGAGGCCCAACCAACTTGACACCGGCGAGAAAGACTGATAAAGTATATGCGCAGATGCTTAATCAATTATCAGCAATAGAAAATGACGCGAAACGCTTGGCGGCCGTATCGAAGGTGCTGTCCGTTGAGACGCGCGTCAGGATCCTTCAACTCCTGAGTGCCAAGGCATTGTGCGTCAATGCTTTATCGCGCACACTCGCTATCACCCCCGCCGCCGTGTCACAGCACCTCCGCGTACTTCGAGAGGCTGGCGTCGTCATTCCAGAGCGGCGCGGCTACTACGTACACTACCGCATAGACACACAGACGCTTTCCGATTGGAAGTCTTGTTTTGACAATATGTTAAAGCCGAGCGCTGCGACCAGAAGACAAGAGCAAGCCTGCTCAAAGGAGAGAGAGCAATGTGCGACAAATCCAAGTGCTGCCGAAATGTCGAAGCCCTGAAGACCACGCCAAAGGAATGTACGCCGGAACAGATAGCAGCGTGTCATGGGGACGAGAAGAAGCACCCCTGCGTGCAAACCGAGTCCGCTGAGGAGTGAGCCCCTGTTTCCCCCGGACGCAGGGAACTCATCCGCTATCGACAACGTATAACGTAGCGCTTCTGCTCGGGGTGGATGTCACGCCAGAGTCGGCGCCTCGCCTTCCCGTCGGCGATTTCTCTGGTAACCGCCTGCTTGGCCCCGCCGGAGCATGTGAGGCGTATGAGCCAAATCAAGATGCCCGCCTGAACGATGAGTATCGCCAGCGCAATAGGGACGGGATGAACACCCGTGAGCGCCGCAAGTTGCGTCACATCGCTCTGCGTCTCCACTCCCATGACGTTCGGTGCGCCGCTACGCTTGAAGACCTCCCCGATGATGTCGAAGGGCGCATACAGACAGCACGCGGAGCCCACCATACGGACAAAGAAGATCTTGGCCGTATCGGGGGCAAACAGGAGGCCGGTCATGATGATCAGCGCCCCCGTGCCGAAAAACATCGTGTAGGCGTTCAACCAACCGAAAAGCGATGAGCCGATCACGACGAGTTCCAGCGCAAGCAAGCAGGCGATGGGCTTCCATTTCGTGGTCAGGTAGTAGAGAAAGACACCCCAAAGACAACTACCGATGTAGCCGGCGATCAGGATAAGGAACATATTGCCCCCGAGGCCCAAGGTTACGCCTGAGCCACGCGGCGCGATCGCAAAGCCAAACACACGCCCGCCGGTGAGAAGTCCCGCCAAAGCATGAGAAAGCTCGTGAAACGTCACGGCGAGCAACTTGACGGGATTAGGGAGGGGCAGGGCCCAAAGGACAAGCACAACCGCATACGCCGCCGCCTGCCCGTAGAGAACGCGACGCCAATGGTGCTTAACGCGCCTTCTCAGCCGCTCGTGCCGCACGGCACGCCGGTTAATCCGCATGGTGTCGGGCATTTCTCGCTCACGCGCTTCCATACCGCCACCCAAGACATGGGGCTGAACCGATGCGGCCGCCCGCAGCCTTATGAGAAAAGCTTTGGCTTTACTTGGCGACGAAGTCCGTCTTCATCTTGTGGAGCCTGCCCTTGATCCGGAACTCCTGCAAACGAAGCTCTCCCGGCCCCATGAACACAGCCCACTCCGCCGAGATGGGACGGATTTCTTCCGAAGCCGCCGAGAATGGGGCATTGCGTTTCAGTGAGGCCCGCACGACGGGATACTCGTCGAGTTCCTCCCGCGTCACCACGAGAAGGTCAATATTCGTCTTGCCGGTTTCCAACGAGGAAATCTCAAGCGGGTAGAACACTGCGTCGCTCTCAAAACGATACTCGATGGGCTGGCGGCTTTGCACTTCGTCAGAGGCCCGAATGACGTCGAAAGCAAACCATCGAAAGCCTCTGTCGAGGTAATTGGCCACGATAGCCGCGAACTCGGGCCGGACCTCCGGCTCCTCCGCACCACGCGCCTCGAGAAACTCCTTCACCCACTCAACGAACCCATCGCGGTTAAGCACCTGAGCGACCGTAAGGTCGTGGGCACCCATCAACTCATGAAACTCAATACGGACTGCCGACGCCGGAGCGTTCACGCCGGGCACGCCGCCGCCCGAAGCAACCTTCCACATAGTCTTATCCACGAGGAGCTTCTGCATTTTCTCGAACGTCTCGAACTCGCCAAGGCGCACCGTGGGCTTCGCGGGCAATGGGATCACCTCAAGGATATTCACCGGATCGGAGGTCTTCAGTTCCGTGGAAAGAAGCAAGATCTCTTCTTTTCCATTCCAGAGGATGATCGCCCGCTGGCCCGGCTCGTAGACGACAACGTTGAGCGGGTCGAGCTTGACGTTCGCCTGCCCGGGCATAAGACTCTGCACGCTCAACGTACCGAGCCCCTCAAAGGGGGCAGAGAAGGGAACCGATCCACAGTCCGCCTGGGCAACGCCAACGACTAGAGCGTGCGCGGCAACGACGAGCAGCGCCACACTGGCGACTCTCAAGGGAAATGTCGATGCGCTCATCAGCCTCTCCTTTGCATTGTTCGCGCCGAATTCCTAGAAGGCGCGGCGCTTTCCCCCTCCCCAATCTATTATACACCACCAAGTACCTTTCCATTCTATCTATGACTGGCCCACGACAAGAAGATCACGAATGCTCGCGACGAATCGCCGCGCTCCTTTCTCCGGCGTGAGGCCGAAAACCTGATGGACCCCGCGTATAAAGGTAGATTTGCCCTTTCGTGTTCGTAACTTATCTGCTAGACTAAAGCAAACGTGAGCACATTAGTAGCGCGATGAAGCGGGCTGTGCACCGGCTGGGGGCGTCCTGTATGACGTGTAGGCATTTCCTACTCCGGTTGTTAACCTTACTGGTTGCGGGGTCGCTGTATCCTCTCGCATCCTCCGCGGATTCCCTTTCGGCGGCCCATGCGGAGGGCGCCTCAGCCGGTTCAGGCCAGCCTGCGGGGGCCCGCGCGCCCCTCGTGCTCAGCGCTGAAGAGAAATCCTGGCTCGCCGCCCATCCCATCCTCCGCGTTGCTGCGACGTCGGACTGGCCGCCCTTCGAGTACGTGGACGCCGACGGTGTCTACAAGGGGATCAGCGCTGACCTCTTACGGCTATTGGGCGAACACGTCGGTTTCGAGATCGAGATCGTCACGGGAAAGTGGACGGAGCTGTTCGACATGCTGAAGGCCGGCGAGCTCGACGTCTGTCCCGGCCTAGCGACCACGCCGCAACGGAAACGAAGCCTGCTCTTCACGAAGCCACTGCTCGACTTCCCCCACGCCATCTATGTCCGTGAAGGCGAGAACCAGATCACAAGCCTGGACGATTTGAAGGACAGGGTCGTCGTTGTGGAGAAGGACTACTGGACGCACGAAGTCCTGGAGAAGGACTGCCCCGAGATCAAGCTGGTTCCTGTAGATAGCTCGCTACAGGCGTTGCTCAAGGTATCGGACGGGGAGGCCGACGCGTACATCGGCAATACGGCCGTGTCGTCGTATCTTATCGACCGGAACGTGATCATGGGCCTCAAGTCTATCTGGTGCCCGGAAGTAGCCTCACTCAAGCTATCCATTGGCGTGCGCAAAGACTTCGGCCCTCTCGTAGCCATTCTGAACCGGGCCATCGACGCCCTGGGCGCGGCCGAAAAGCGCGACATCATCGCACGCTATACCGTTGTGCCCCATTGGGTGAATCTGTCCGACGAAGAATGGGCGTGGATCAGAGCGCATCCCGCTATCCGGCTGGGTGTGGATCCCGAGTTTGCGCCGTTTGAATTCGTTGCCGAAGACGGCTCATACGAAGGGATGGCTTCAGACTATGTCCGGCTCCTGAATCAGCGGCTCGGGCTCAATATGAAGGTGGTCCACAAGACGTCGTGGTTGGAAGCCTTCGACCTGGCATCGACGCGCGATCTGGATGTGCTGCCGTGTGTGGGCATCACCCAACAACGTCGAAAACTCTTCCTTTTTACCAGGCCCTACTTATCTTTCTATCGCGTGATCGTGACGAAGAGGGATGGGCCGCTGGTTTCCACGATCGACGACCTGTCTGGACTGCGGGTCGCGGTGCAGGCGGACACGTCGCACCATGGTTTCCTGGTGGAACAGGCTCACATCGCGCCCCTGCTCTTCGACTCGGTAGAGACGACCCTCATGGCGGTTTCCCGGGGGAAAGCCGATGCGGCCGTAGGGAATGTGGCTACGGTAAGCTACTGGATCCGCAAACTCGGGCTTACGGATCTGCGCATTACGGTGCCGGCAGATCGGAACGTGAGCCACCTGCACTTTGCGGTTCGCAGTGATTGGCCAGAGCTGGTGGTCATTCTCAACAAGGGCCTCGCGAGCATTACCGAGGAGGAGGCCAACACCATTCGGAAGAAGTGGGTTGGCGTATCCGTCGAGCCGGGCATCGACGTGGGCCGGATAGTGCGAGTTGTGGCCGGAGTAGTGGCGGTGGCGCTTCTCTTCCTAGGATTGCTGGGGCTTCACAACCGCCGCCTTAGGAAAGAGATTCGCGTTCGGAAGCACGCCGAGGAAGCACGCCGGCGCAGCGAGGAAGACTACCGCACACTGGTTGAGAGCGCCAATAGCGTCATCTTGCGTATGACACCCGAAGGAACCGTGGTGTTCATCAACGCGTTTGCCGAGCGCTTCTTCGGTTACACACCGGAGGAGCTTGTCGGGAGAAACGTCGTAGGCACCATCGTTCCGGAGGCCGATGCGAAGGGCCTCAGCCTGCGCGCGTTGATGGCCGACCTCGCTTCCTATCCGGACAAGTACGAGGTCAACGAGAACGAGAACATGACGAAGTCGGGGGACCACGTGTGGGTGGCGTGGACGAATTGCCCACTGTACGACGAGGAGGGAAGTCTGAAAGAGGTCCTATGCGTGGGCGCGGACATGACGGCTCGCAAACGTGCCGAGGAGGTGCTTTTCCGGTACGAGTTCATCGTAAACACGGTGGGCGACATGATGAGTGTGTTGAGCGCTGAGGGATGCTATGAGGCGATCAACACAGCGTGGTGCTCGGCCATGGGCATGGCCCGTGAAGCCGTGGTAGGCAAACGGCTTTCAGAGGTGTGGCCGGCGGAGGTCGCGGGAGATAACATATGGCCGAATCTTCGCAGGTGTCTGTCAGGAGACCTTGTCACACAGGAGTCGGTCGTTCAACTGCCAAACCGAGGCGAACGCCATTGCGAAGTAACCATGTATCCTTACGCCGACGCCAACGGAGATATCACCCACGCGGTGGTAGTCACACATGATGTGACGGATTGGCGAAACGCCCAAGCCGCGCTGAGAGAAGCCAAACAGGCTGCCGAAGCGGCGAATCTGGCGAAGAGCGCCTTCCTGGCAAACATGTCGCACGAGATCCGGACGCCGATGAACGCCATTCTTGGCTACACGCAGCTTCTCCAACGCTATGCGGACCTCTCGCCCGATCAGCAGCACGCTCTCGATGCAATTGCACGGAGCGGGGATCATCTCCTGGCGCTTATCAACGACGTGCTCGAGATGTCGAGAATAGAGGCCGGTCGCGTCCAACTGCGCCCAGCCACCTTCAACATGCGGGGGCTTCTGTCGGACATGGAGGTCATGTTTAGAGTAAGAACGAACACCAAGGGCCTCGAACTGACCACGGAAGTGGAAGAGTCCGTGCCCACGTTTATTCGCGCCGACGAAGGACGCGTCCGTCAAGTCCTCGTCAACCTCCTGGGTAATGCCGTGAAGTTCACCGACCACGGGCGAATATCTGTACAGGTGGGACTGGATCCCAACGCATCGCAAACGGGATGCGCGTTGGCCATCGAAGTTGCCGATACGGGATACGGCATTCAGCCTGAGGAACTGGACTCGATCTTCGAGAGTTTTGAGCAGGCGGGGTCGGCCGCTTTGCGACGAGGGGGCACGGGGCTGGGGCTCTCGATCAGCCGAAGTTTCGCGCGGATGATGGGAGGCGACATCACGGTGACAAGTGAACTGGGCGTAGGCAGCCGGTTCCTCTTCACCATGCTCGCCGAGGCCGGCGCCGAAACAGACGCGAAGTCCCGAGCCCCCGAACGTTATGTGAAGCACGTGAGTCCGGGCCAGAAGGAAATACGAGTCCTCATAGTCGATGACCGCGCAACGAATAGGGACCTGCTGTGCAGGCTACTGGAAAAAGTGGGATTCGTAACACGCGAGGCGGAGAACGGCGCTGAAGGGCTATCCGCGTTCAACGATTGGCATCCCGCCATTGTCTTGATCGACCTGGTCATGCCCGTGATGAATGGCTGGGAAGCCATACGGAAGATGCGCCTCTCGCCCGAGGGACAGAAAGCTACCATCATTGCCGTGACGGCGAGTGCGCTCGAGGAAGGCCAAGGGAAGGCACTCTCCGAGGGCGCCGACGCCCTCCTGAGGAAACCCTTCCGCGATAATGAGTTGTTCGAACTGATCCGACGCCACGCGGATGTCGCCTTTGACTATGAAGAAGGGCGTACGGCCCCTACCGAGGGCCCCACGGACACGTCGCTGAAATTGGCGGCGCAGGCTCTGGAGGTATTCCCCGCAGACGTCCGCAAGCGACTGCGGCACGCCGTCGTAACGGGAAGCATCGACAACGCTTGCAGCATCGCCGGCGAGGTGCGTGACCGCGCACCTGAATTGGCCGCCCTCATAGAAAGGTGCGCCCGCGAATTCGCCTTGCATGAAATCGAGGAGCTTCTCGACACAGGGGGAGACGAAGTATGAGTGATGCCCGCGAACGAGATCTGAACAGCGCAGTGGTGCTCGTCGTAGACGATAATCCCGAGAACCTGCGCGTGTTACGGGAGATGCTGACGAAACAGGGGTGTACCATCCGCGTGGCACGCAGCGGCCACGAAGCCCTGCGAAGCGTCGAGGCATCCCCGCCCGACATGATCCTTCTCGACATCCACATGCCCGGCATGGACGGCTACGAGGTGTGCCGCCGTGTGAAGGCGGACACACGATTACGTGATATCCCCGTTATCTTCGTCAGTGCCTTGGGGGAGACATTTAACAAAGTCGCCGCCTACGACTGCGGGGGAGCGGACTACATCACCAAGCCATTCCAGTTTGAGGAGATTCGTGTTCGGATGCGGGCCCATCTGCGCACACGCCACATGCTCGCGGAAAGCCAAGCGGGATTCCGCAGCAGCTTCGAGCAGGCCGCGGTCGGCATGGCTCACATTTCGCTTGACGGCACGTTCCTACGGGTGAATCACCGCTTCTGCGACATGCTGGGATACAGCGAGGAAGAGCTGCTCGGGCGGGCGACCGCCGATGTCACCTGCAAGGAATTCCACCAGTCGGACGAGGCCGACAGACAGCGACTCGCCCAGGGGGAGGTGGAATGGGTGTCGGGCGAAAAGCAATACCTGCGAAAGCGCGGCCAGCGCTTGTTCTGTAGAGCTACGCTGTCGCTGGTGCGCGTAGCCACTACCCATGAGCAGTATCTCGCGGCAATCGTCGAAGATATCTCGGAGCGCAAGCGGGTAGAGGACGAGCGGCGGCAACTCGCCGCGGCCATCGACCAAGCGGCGGAGGCTATTGTAATCACCGACGCTTCGGGCGTGGCGCGATACGCTAATCCGGCATGGGAACAACTGTCCGGGCTATCCCGCTCGGAGGCGCTAGACGTCGACATGCGGACGATTCTCGGCGGGCAGGACGGGGAAGCGGCGCTCCGGCAGCTATGGGAAACCGTCGCATCGGGAAAGTCGTGGTCCGGCAGGCTGCAGTTCAAGCGGCCCGACGGCATGCTTTGCACCCAGGAAGTGACCGCGTCCCCCGTGCGCGACAACGCGGGACATATCGTCAATTTCGTGGCCGTCGCCCGTGATATCACGGAACAGATCGCACTGGAACACCGGCTTCAACAAGCTCAGAAACTCGAGGCCATCGGTACATTGGCGGGCGGGATCGCACACGACTTCAACAACATCCTGAGCGCGATCATGGGCTATACGGATATCGCCATGGACGACCTCCCCGAGGATAGCGAGGTGAGGTCGAGCCTCTCCCAGGTGGCTACAGCGGGGCGGCGTGCGAGGGATCTAGTCGCCCAGATTCTCGCCTTCAGCCGCCAGAGTGAACGCGAGACGCAACCAGTTCGAGTTCAATCCGTCGTGAAAGAAGCGCTGAAGCTGCTACGCGGGTCGATTCCCGCAACCATCGAGATCAAGGAGGACATCGACAGCACCTGCGCGCCGGTGCTTGCCGACCCGACGGGACTCCACCAGATCCTAATGAACCTCTGCACAAACGCCAATCACGCCATGCAGGAGAAAGGCGGCTTGCTGGCAGTGCGACTCGCCCAAGTCGAGATAAGCGAGAGCGAAGTCGAACGGGATCCCAGTCTATCCCCGGGCGAGTACGTGCGACTTGAGGTCCATGACACCGGGCACGGGATGGACGAGGTGACGAAGGCCCGCATCTTTGAACCGTATTTCACCACGAAGGAGCGAGGCGAGGGCACCGGGCTCGGACTGTCAACCATCCACGGCATTGTGACGGACCTCCAAGGCGCCATTCACGTATACAGCCATCCGGGGGAGGGCTCGACATTCACGGTCTTGCTCCCGTGTATGCCCGGTGAAAGCCTCTCTGCCGAAGCAGAGGTGCCCTTGGCCAAACTGCGGGGCACGGAGCGGGTGCTGCTGGTGGACGACGAAGAACCCATAGGCGAGTTCGCTAAGGCCGCACTCGAGCGACTGGGATACAAGGTAACTGTTCAAACCAGCAGCCCCAACGCGGTGGCGCTCTTCTCCGAGAGCCCCGACGCTTTTGACGTGGTCGTGACCGATCAGATGATGCCGCAGATGAAGGGAACGGAGTTGAGCCGAAGGCTCCACGAGATCCGCCGCGATATTCCGGTGATCCTGTGCAGCGGGTTCGCGGAGACTATGCGGGAAACGGCGGCCAACCAAGGCGAGATTCAGCACCACGTAATGAAGCCCATCATCGGCGCCGACCTTGCCCGAGCCATCCGGAAGGTCGTTGACACGGCATAAGCCGCTGAATTCGCCACGGCCCATTACCCTTTCCTAGAACGCGATGGGCCTGCTCTAGCCCTTAAGAAGGGCGCCGATGTGTTGACGTTCCTACGGGACTGGCCCATAATCCGCGCAACTGAATCACATTGCCATGCGGGAAAGGCATATGCTCGACAAACAGGCACTTAGGAAGCAGATGCTGGAGACACGCCGTGCCATGGCCTTGGCGGAAGTCAGGGATAAGAGTATGGCCATTGTCAAACGCCTGCATTCGCTCGAAGCGTTTCAACAGGCAACACGCGTTCTCACGTATGTCGCGTCGAAGGACAATGAGGTAGACACAAGGCCGCTTATCGAGTCCTTGCTGCCCGAAGGGAAGGACGTGCTAGTGCCCATCGCGGAGCCCGGCGGGCATATGACATGGTCGCGACTTGACGCCCTGTCGGAACTCCGCCCGGCGCGGTTCGGAATTCTTGAGCCGGCACCGGAGTTCAAGCGGCCGACCTCGCCGACGGCAGGTGACGTTGTACTCGTACCTGGCGTTGCCTTTGCGCCGGATGGATACCGAATCGGCTATGGCGGGGGCTATTTCGACCGCTTCATGGCCGGCTTTCCAGGCACAAAGATCGGATTAGCGTACGATCTGCAAATCGTCGAAAAGCCCCCCGTCGAAGTCCATGATGTTCCAGTGGATATGGTCGTGACGGAAGCCAAAGTCTATCGCTGCTGACAGGTACGCCCTATCGAGTCCGCCAACACCGCCGCTCGCGCCCCCACAATGAGCGCCACGCTGCGGCCTAGTACTTACGCCTGATAGAGTAGTCGGCGAGCGCCTTGTCAAACGCCCGGTTCTGCGGCTCGAGTTCGGCAGCGGATAGAAGGTGCTGACATCCTTCCTGCTTCTCCCCAATTTCCCAAAGCAGCGTGCCAAGGATGAAATGCCATTCGGCCCTACGCGGCTCCCTCCGACACCTCTCTCTGTACGCTGCAATCGCCTGTGCAACATCCGGACTCTTGAGGTACATCGCGGCAGCACAACGCAACGCCTCTACGCTCTTGGGGCGAGCTTCTCCATACGCGCGCACATACGCGTCCGCGGCCACCTCTCTGGCCCCTGCGGCGCTCAGCTCCTCGGCGAGCTTGAAGAGCGATAGGACAAGCTCATCCCGGCAGTGCGCCTGCTTCCGCGGGGGACTGAGCCGAAGCGCCCACGCGAAGTAACGAGCAGCGTTTGCATAGTCCTCCGCGGCGAAATAAGATTTCCCCACCTGCATCCGCACATGGCGGGACATGGACGTGAAACGCAGCCATCGCTCCAGTTCTCGCGCACGACGCTGAAAAAACCATGCAGGCGGCGGCCTCTCCCCCCCCTGCATCGTTGAGACGAGTTCGCCCATCTCCCATAGCGTTTTCTGCTGGCCTTTCGGAAAGACATCCAGCGCCACATTCATTGCGGACCACGCCATTTCATCAGCCTCTTGCCGCGAGAAGGGAGGATTGGGAATCAGGAGCGCCACGTAGCCACCGGGGCCTGCGACGTTATACATGCGCACTCCCAACTCATCGAGCCATTGGCTGACTTTGGGACGCATCGACCACCGATCCACATACCAGACGCGCTTTCCCCGCTCAAAGAAAGGCGGCGCCGCTTCGAAGATATCTTGCATGCTCGTGTCTATCACCCGGGGCGCCAGACTGGGGGCGTAGCGTTCAAACATTCGCTTCGAACTGTAGTCCAGAAGGTCAGAGAAGATCCCGTCCTCCTCGTCGGCCTCCCTTTCGAGCAAAGCGCAGACACCGCGGAAGTCCTCATAGGCCGGAGCCGTGTAGTAGGTGGCAAGGGCCATTCCGTTCCAGTATAGAATCGTCGCCGCCGCGGCTAGGAGGCCCAGCATCGCTGCCGCGCCCCCGACTCCCCCCCGCGCCCCCACGCGGCACAGGGCCGACGTCCCCATACCCATCAGAAGCGCTAGGCCGGGAAGAAAGGCAAGTGAATAGCGCGCGTGGGGCGTGTAGCCATACCACATACAGAATCCGATTGTCGCAACGGGAGAGAGCGTCAGGAAAAGCGCCGCGAGCAAGGCCGCCCGGCGACGCCTCGCGCAGGCAACAACTCCTGCCAAAACGAGCGCGCACGCAAACGCTAGAACAGCAGGCGGCACCAGGAAGTCGCGAAGATACAGGCCGCCGGTCCACAGGTTGGAGACGTGCCGCCAAAGCCAGTAGAACCATTGCTCATGCGGGCCTTCGATAACCTTGGCGCCCAGTTTCACACGGCTTACCGTGTCATGGGCATGCCTATACAGCACCAGCGGCAGGTATAGCGCGGCCGCGGCGCACCACGTCAGGCCGAGGCCAAGCAGACGCGGCAAGCGCTCTCGACGAAAAACCACCTCCATCGCCAAGCCCAGCGATACCATGCCCAGCGCGAACACGCCAAAGATGTGCGAAAACAGCGTGGCGGCGAGGCAGACTCCCGCCAGTATCCACCGCGTCGCCTGCGGCCGTTCCCAAGCTCCGAGGAACGCCCAAACAGCCAGGATGGCACATAGGACATACAGGGGGTAGTACTCGAGTTGGCGTGAGAAATCGACGTGGGCGGGAGCACATGCCAATAGGACGCCCGCCACGAAGCCGGTAGTCCTGTCAAAATGCCGCTTGCCTATCCAATAGAGGATGGGCACGCTCAGGGCGCCCATGAGGGCCGGGATGAGCCGGAGGCCGAAATCCGTGTCAAAAAGCGCCCGAAAAGGCCACATAACCACCGCCAAGCCGGGCCCGTGTGGCGGCGGAACACTCCTAATAGCCTCCCAGAGCGTCGGCGCCTTGAGGAAATCGAGGATGTTAAACTCGTCGAGCCAGAGACTGTTCCCCCCGAGGAAGGGCAGGCGCAATGCGAGGGCCAAAGCCGTCAATACGATGAGAGCACATAGATCCCAGAAGTGGACGCCGATTCGCTGCTCATTGCCATCACCAGCCGGGCCGGCTCGCGCGACTTCGCCATCAGATGCCGGGCTATCCGTGATGTGCTCGCTCATCCAGAGCATCCCCCGGCCACCCAATAGGCACATATACGAGGTGCAAACGACATCATTTTGCCTGCACCAGAGACTTCCCACGTGTCGGACAATTCACTCACTTCCCACTGTCAACGCTGCCGATTGGAGCCGGGCTCTAGCGGCCTTGGCTATGGACCAATGCCACCGGCACTCTCATTAAGGTATGCGGCGCCCCGAGCGCCTACAGAGGATGGTAGACAAGCCCCCAGGTGGGATCAAGCCCCCTCGCGCAAGGCACGCACGGAGGCCGCGCCGGTAGATCGTGTCCCCCCGCAGCATTGTTAGGAGTGGTGCCGGAGGAGGGACTCGAACCCTCATGGGATTGCTCCCGCCGGATTTTGAGTCCGGTGCGTCTGCCAATTTCGCCACCCCGGCACGGAGCGAGAGTATATCCAAGAGACGCGGCTAGATCAAAGAGAGTATTTGAGCAAATAGCCGACGGCAAGGCCACTCACTCGGTATCCTCGGCACTGGCTAGCGGACATAGGGCGGTTTCCACAACGCCTTGATGTCATCCAAGCCGAGCCTAAGCATTGTAAGTCGCTCCAAGCCAATCCCGTAGGCGAAGCCACTCACCGACGTTGGATCGAAACCGGCGCTGGAAAGCGAGGCCGGTGAAATCATGCCGGCTCCGGCGACCTGGCGGAATCTGCCCTTGTTTTGGATTCGCGCATGGAGGCAGTCCACATAGCCTGCAAACGCCGCTTCTTCGAATTCCCAACGAGTGATCTGCTCACCCAGTCCAGCCGCCACGGCCAGCTTCAACGTGCGGCGCAGGTCGTCCACCGTGACTCCCGGCGCAATGCACAATACATCCACCATGTGAAAGACGTTTGCCCTATGCGGATGGCCGTCAACATCCCCAGAACGGAACGCTCGGCCTGCGGTGATCAAGTGAACCGGCGGAGTTCGCCCCACGGCGGCGCGCTCCACGATGGGCGTGGTACTGGTGCGCAAGACGTGGTCATCATCAACAGGATAGGCCTCCTTGGGCACGTCTATCGTGTAGACATTCCGCGGATCCGTCCTGGCAATGACCTCATCGCCTTCGACGTATTCATACTCAGCCAAAGCCTGCATGATGGCTTCAAGCGTCTTGGCCACGGGGTGGTCACTCAGCTTGAGCAAATTCGGCCTCGCGCGCAATTCATCAATCACCTTCCGGGAGAAGCGCTCATCGGGCGCGTTGTTCTTAAGGGTGTCTTCTACCATGCCTAGCATCCTTTCTTTCAGCTTCTTCCTCGAATCGTGAAGGCGTTTCTTGATTGTCGTCACGGGGACTTCGAGAAAGTCCGAAATCTCGTTTTGCGAGTATCCGTTGATGTAGTAGAGCGTCGTTGTTTCCCGCTGGCGCTCAGGCAGCTCGCGAATCGCTTCGAGCACGCGCTCCTGCATCTCGCTGCGTTGCAGGTCCGATTCGGCTACGCGCATACCTTCCGCCAGCGGCACGGCGGGCACGCGCTTCTTCTGGATGATGCGGTCGCAGTGTTTGAAGACAATGCGGCGAAACCATCCAGGAAAAGCCGCGGGCTCGCGCAGGCTGTCCAGCTTGTAGTACGCGTCCACAAACGCTTCCTGTGCAGCGTCTTCCGCAAGGTGGAAGTCGCCCAGGATGGAGTACGCGTAGCCGTGGGCCATGTCCTGAAAGCGCCGAACCACTTCCGTGAATGCTTCCAAATCGCCCGCGCGCGCCTGCTCCACCAAACAACGCAACTCGTTCATGCCGGCATGTCCTTATCAAGGTCCTCTACGTATAAGACCAGATTCACGTCAGAAAGGATACCGCCGAGTCGCAAGAAGGACGATGAGTACCTCGATCTGTTCCGCTTCGTGGCGCGCTGCGAAAGGGAACTAGAACTTGTCGAAGTTCCAGACGAACGGTGTGCGCTTTGGGAAGAGGGCCATAATGAGGGCACGCGCCTCGGGGGTGAGGATGCGGCGGCGGGTAGCGAGGATGTCTTCGGCGTAGCGGTAGCCGGTGAGGAGGTGCATCAGTTCGCCGGGACTCAGGCTGACTTTGTTGTTGCCGGATTGCCCGGCCACATCGATAGCGCCGCGATTCGCGCGCACGCGGAACTGGGCCTTGTTAACGAGCAGCGTAAATTCGGCGCGATAATCGCGCGCGGCTGCTTGCGCCAGGAGACTCTCCCACTCCGGGATCATGTGTTCGAGCGACTCGCCGATGTCGATGAAGGCCATCATGCCGCCCGCGTCACGCAGGATGTAAGTCTCGTGCCGTGACTTGTACCGGAGCAGGAACCGGGCAAAAGGATGCGGCGGCGGGACGTGGAAACGGATGCGCCCGACGGATTCTTCTCCGGCAACCTTGGCCGCTGCGGCCAGAACCGCCTCGCAGGCCACTTCATCGGCCACGCCCACCTCATCAACCGTCAACTGCTCCTTATCCCGGCGCGGGGTGAAGTACGCTACGACTTTGCCCTGCGTGTTGAGAAGCACTTGCATGTTCTTGCAGCGCTCCCACTTGTTGGTGAGGTGGGCCGCACTGCGGAGGAGCGAACAGGCGACGCCTTGATCGTTCATGTTGTGGATCTTCTGGATATCGCGGATGTCGCCCGGCTTGGCGGGCCGCGCCTTGCACGTCGTCTGGGGCATGGCGGCCTCGACGACCTCGACGAGGATGGCGTAGTCCGCGAGCGTGGTAGCGAACTCGAAGCGGTGGTAGAAGTTCGGGATGCCAAAGAGCATCGAGATGTGATAGCCGTGCCGCTTCATGTAGGCCATGGCGTCAAGCATGAGCCGCCGGCAGATCCCCCGGTTACGGAAGCCGGGCGCCGTGGTCACCGCGGCGAAGCCGCCCGTCTTGAGGCGGGCTTCGCCGATGCGGATGGTCTCCGTGTAGATGCGCAGCGCTCCCGCGAGTTGGCCCTCACAAAGCGCAACGCGCGTATGCTCGCGGCGGAAGCCGGGATAGCTCTCGCCATACGCATCGAGCCAGTGCATCCCGGCAAAATAGTCGCTGAAATGAACCTTGGCCATAAGGTCATGAGCCAGGCGAAGCTCCTCGTCGGTTTCGACAGGTTTGGCAACGATATCCATTGAATTCCTCAGTCGTCCGAGCAGCCAGGAACGTATTCGTGGAGGATCTTACCACAATCTGACGAAGGGAGGCGGCCCACACTCGCGAAGTGGCCTCGGAATGCTCCCTACTCGTGGCGGAGGGCCTCGACGGGATCCATGTTGGCGGCTCGGAAGGCGGGATAGAGTCCAAAGACCACCCCCACAAGGGCCGATATGGAGAATGCGGTTAGGGGCGACCACAAGGTGATGATGGTCTTCATCTTGGCAAAATGGGTGATGAAAAAAGGTATCGAGATCCCGAGCGTGACGCCGATGAGGCCGCCGACACCAGCGAGGATGACGGTTTCGACGAGGAATTGAACCACAATGTCCTTTCGCTTCGCGCCCAAGGCCCGGCGAATTCCGATCTCACGCGTGCGCTCCGTCACACTGGCCAACATGATATTCATGATGCCGATGCCGCCCACGAGAAGGGAGATCGCGGCAATACCGCCCAGCACTACGTTGAAGATCTGCTTCGTACGCTCGGCTTGGCGAAGAAGCGTCAACGGCACGATAATCTCGTAGTCCTGCTTTTTGTGATGGCGCTCGAGGAGGGCGGCGATGATCTCTCTGGTTTCGATGACATCCTCCTGCCGGACGACCTGGGCCGTCACCTCGTGCAACTCGACGCGCTCGTAAGAGCGGGAGCCGCTCTGCTGTTCAACGAGGAGTTCGCCAAAGCGCTCTTTGGCCGTCGTGAGAGGTATGAAGATCGTGTGCGCGGCATGGCCGCCGCTGCCGCCGCCGTTATTCTGCTGTTCGCTCTCGGTATCTCCTTGGAAAGCCCGGGCCGACTTTGGCTCCATCACGCCGATGACGCGGTAGTACTGCGCGCCGACGTGAACGGTGGCCCCAATCGGGGCGTCGAGCGGGAATAGCGTCTCGGCGGTACCTTCATCAATGACACACACGTTGGCCTTTTCCTCCAACTCGACGCGATTGAAGAAGCGGCCATAGGCAACATGGTGGTTATTGACTTCGGTATACCAGGGGACGGTGCCGTAAATATCGCAGTCCACGCGCTTGGCGCCGCGCCACACGTCCTTACGCATGATGCGGCCGGGCACCTTTATCTCCACGCTTGGAATAGTCGTCTTGATGCGGTCGATGTCAT
Source organism: Candidatus Hydrogenedentota bacterium (assembly GCA_963674865.2). Classification (GTDB taxonomy): domain Bacteria; phylum Hydrogenedentota; class Hydrogenedentia; order Hydrogenedentales; family SLHB01. The sequence continues at coordinate 73,849 of CAXXYE010000004.1, read as the reverse complement.
CGTACGTCAGGCCATATTCGACAACATAGGTGGCCTCGGAGGTGCTCTTCTTTTCTTCGACAGGTTTGACGCTCCGGATGATGATATTGTTGCTGCCGAGTTGGCGGATCTGCTCCTGTACCTCATAGTTCGCGCCCTCGCCGATGGCCAACATGGCAATGACGGAGCATACGCCGAACACAATGCCCAGCATGGTAAGCAGCGAGCGCAGCCGGTGATTCCAAAGGCTCTTCAGCCCCAACGCTACCGTGCCCTTCAGACGCACGGGGGCCAGCGGATGATGCGGCCTGCCTTGGGAAGGGCGGCGACTAGTTGCGAGTGTCCTGCTCAACTTGTCCATCGTGAAGCCTAATCAAGCGCCGGGCGCGCTTGCCAATCTCATCTTCATGGGTAACCACGATGAGCGTCTTGCCCAGTTCGTGGAGTTCCGCAAAAAGGTCCATGATCTCGGCGCCGGACGCGGAATCCAGATTGCCCGTGGGCTCATCGGCCAGAATAATGAGCGGGTCGTTGGCCAAGGCGCGCGCAATGGCCACGCGCTGCTGCTGCCCGCCGGAAAGCTCGTAGGGGCGGTGGCCGAGGCGTTGCTCCAATCCGACGACACCGGCGAGGTCCTCTGCCAGTTGGCGGCTCTCCGCGTCGCGGTATCCCTGGTAATAGAGCGGCACCTCAATATTCTCGAGAACCGTCAACTGCTGAATCAGGTTATACGACTGAAAAATGAAGCCGATGCGCGTGCCTCGAATCGTAGAGAGAGCATCGTCATCCAGCCGGGATACGTCGTCTTCGCCCAAGTAGTACCGCCCCGACGTGGGGCGATCCAGACAACCTAGCAGGTTAAGGAGCGTCGACTTACCGCAGCCCGAAGGCCCCATGATGGCAACATAATCACCTTGCTGAAACTCGATGGACACGCCCCGCAAAGCCTGGACGTTCACTTCACCCATCATATAGGTCTTGGTGAGGTCTTCGGTCTTTGCGATGTGTACGTTTTCCATAGTGCCGCACTGAAATCCGTCGTTCCCCGCGAAACGCGCCTAGGTTGTGGTCTCATCTTCCGAGGACTGCTCTTCCTTCGCCTCGCCGCCTTTGTCCCCCGGCTCCTTTTCGCTATCCGCTCGGAGAGGACGCAGGAGGATGACATCTCCCTCCTCAAGCCCTTCTTTGATCTCAATGTAGTTGTCGTTGAACTCGCCGGTTTCCACCACGCGCTGATCGTGACTTGCGAGAAAGCAGACGCGGTCATCGCCCTGGCTCGACACGGCTTGGAGCGGCACATAGAGAACGTCTTCGAGCGTGTTGATGTCGATTTCAACCTCGGCCGTCATCCCGGGCTTCAGCCATTCGTGCACGCCCTCCACGGAGATGGTCACCTCGTAGACCTTCAGATCGGGATTGAGCCAGCGGTTTTCCGAACTGGGCAGCACGCCCACTTTCGTCACTTCACCGGACAGATTCTCATCTGGAAATGCCTCGACGGTTATCTTGGCCTTCTGGCCTTTCTTGATCTTCTTGATGGCCGACTCATGGATCTTCACCTTCACGGCCATTTGCGTGATATCAGGTATCGTCAGGAGCGTCTGTTGATGGCCGACCCGCGAGCCCTGCCGAATCGGCTCGGCGCGTCCCCATGAGTACCAGTTGTTGCTGTCGCCGTAGACAATGAGTCCCTCGTGTTCGGCGACGATCTTGCACTTGTCGCGCTGTTCGAGCGCCTCATCCCTGGCCTTTTCCTGTACATGAAAACGGGCGTCCGACGAGTCTACGTTCACCTTGGCATTGAGGAGCTTGGTATCGGCCTCTTTCCTCACTCGGTCGAGCTTCCGTAGCGCTTCCTCATACTGCGAGAACAACTCCTCGGCCTGTTTGGGGAATTTGTAGCGGAGATACAGGTCTTTGCTCACCTTCGCCGAATCCAGGCTGATCTCCTTCCGCTTGACGGCCATTTTGTCCTGTTCGAGGTCCACCTCGGTAACGAAGTCCTTATCAAAGAGCTTCTGTGTACCGTCAAGCTTCTTCCGCGCGGCGAGAAGCTCCTCCTCCCCCAGGAGGATATCGGTAACCAGCTTGTCGAGTTCCTGATCCGCCTCCCCCCCAAGCCGCGCATCGTCGGAAAGCGGCCGGAAATCAAAAGGTTCAAAAGCGGACTCGAAGGAGCGCTTATCCCCCTCCCGCTCCTTCACATGACCTTGGGCCGCTTCCGTAGCTTCGGCGAATCTCTTGTAAGCTCCCTCCGCAGCCTTGCGAGCTTCCTCGGCTTTCTGGGCGGACGCCCGGGCGGCCTTTGCCAACGCGTCGAGGTCGGGGCCTTCAGGGATCTCCTTTGGAGGCTCGGATTTGGTCTCGGCGATCCTGTCCGGCGGATTCTCCGCTGGCGGAGTCACAGCGGCATCTGCGGAGGATTCATCTTGGCTCTCGCCTTTCTTCTCCTCGGCCGCATCGGCGGGGCCATCCGCGGCGGCCGGCGTCGCATCGGCGCCGGCAGAGTCCTTATTCTTCTCCGCTTCTTCCGTGGCCTTATCGAACGCGGCCTGCTGCTCCTTGGCAGCCTCTTCAGCCGACTTCGCCGCCTCTTCGGCGGCGCGCGCCACTTCTCCGGCCTCCTCCGCGGCACGGCGACTATGCAGCGAGGCGATCAACTCGTCGGCCAGGACATCCCCCAGATACTTCTGAAGATCCATGCCCTTGAACTTGGCCTCACGCTCGGCCGCTTGAATATCCGTCTCGTTTTGCTTCTCCTGGATCTCATACTTCTGTTGGGCCTCCGAAAGACTGGCTTTGGCGGTCTGGTACTTTATTTCCTGCTCCCTAATGCGGTCTTCGAGTTCCGAGGAGTCGAGTTCCACGAGCAGTTTCTTATCCTCGACATCCCCTTTCGTGACGCGGTATCCCTCGTCGACGATGGAGATGATCTTCACCCCCTCACGCCCTTTTACTTCGCACTTGATGGTTTGCGGCTCGAGAGACTCCGCATTCCCCCCCTCGACAACCGTGATGGACAGGTTGCCTCGGCGCACCTCGAAGGTTGTCGCGCTTGCACTCGCCTCCTCTTCCCCGCCGAAGAGTGAGGAGCCGATAACCAAGATGAGAATGACACCACCCGTTATCCAGAGAAAACGAGAGTGTAGAAGACGTCTAAGCGGACGGTTCCGGCTTGGTGTACTGCTCGACATCGGTTACGTCCTCCCATTGGCCATCTTCCTTGATGTAGAGAATGCCCATGTCCCGCCAAAGGCGCAGATTCGTAATCGTGTGGTTGACAAGCTCCTCGGAAAGCCCATTTCGCGCGCTGTTGAGGGCGTTCTGCGCGTCGATTTGGTCGAGTGCGTCACCGCGGCCGGCTTCAAAGAGTAGTTCCTCCTGAAGGACACGGCGCTCACTCTCAGCCACCGAGCTCTGCTGGATCTCGAAGGCGACGCGCGCCTGCTCGAGGGCGCGCCACGCCTGACGCAATTCCAGCTTGATATTGTCCTCATACTCCTCGAAATCACGGCGGGTCGCCGCATAACCGATCAAGGCCTTCCGGTAGTTATTGCGATATGGCTTGCGGTTAAGCTTCGGGTTTACGTCCAAACCCAAATCCCACGCATAGCGCTTGAAGTCCAGCTCCTGGAAGCGATCTCCGTCCGGACTGTTGACGAAGGCATCGAAAGCCAGGTCAATATCCGGCATCAACCCATCCGCCGCCAAGCCGAGCTTGCGGGCCGAATCATCAAGCTGGTCGCGCTCCGTGTAGTAATCCAGACGGGCGGCAAAAGCCACCTGAGTTGCATCCTCAAGGGAGAAGGGCGGCGGCGACATCAAGCCGAGCTCGCGCAGGTGCTCGAGTTCCTTGTCATCCAACACCACCTGGGCATCCGTCGAGAGCCCGAGGCGAATCTTGAACTCGTCCAGACTGTCTTTGTACGACTGGATCGCCGTCACCCAGGTATTCCTGGAGCGTAGTTCCTCCTCCTTCGTTCTCCCGAGAGCGGTCTTCGTAATCCTTCCGGCTTCCGCTTCCGCCTCGGAACGTTCGAGGTTCTTCTTGAAGGCGTGGTATCCGAGGTAGGCGTTTCGCACCTGGTCTCGCCACTGCAACACGCGGTAGTAGTCCGATGCGATATCAATGGCGTAGCTCTGCCTAAACCGGGCAAACGACCGAAGGCTATAAAGCAAGTCACGTTCAGCCTGCGTCAGCGTTTCGGCGGCGGTGCGCCTGCTCGACCCGAGAAGAGGTTGCTGAATGCTTGCCACGAGGGCCGAGGAGGTACTTACGTTCGGATCCCCCGTCAAGAAGCGCAGGAAGTTCGACGTGAGCCCCACGGCGATCTCGGTGCCCGTTCTCATCAGCATGTTGACGCCCAGGGTGGTCCGGCCGGAGATATCTCGCTCCTGGTGAATCGCGGTGTAGGGCTCCGCTATCCCCGTGACGGCAACGGTGGCGCCGACGAGATTGGCGTAGCTACTCAGTAGATCGGCCGGGGTGCCCACAAGTTCCCCTACAGCAGCAATGAGCTCCGGCGCCCCTTCAGCGGCCTGGGCCATTCCCGTCTGCTTCGAGACATCCGTAGCCTCCGCCGAAAGGGCGCCACTGGCGGAGCCTGAGAAAACCGGCCGGTAATCCTGCCGGGTCTCGGTGAAGCCTAGGGCTTGGAGATAGACCGATTCCTTCCTCGACTGGTACTCACGGCCATTCTTCACGGCGAACTCAAGGGATTTGGCCAAGGAGATGATGTGGGCGCCGACTTCGGCTTGCCCCGCCTCCCCGAGGAACTTGTCCCTTGTACCGTCGCCGAACTCAACCGTGGCCTCTTCGGCCATGACCGGGAGTCCTTCGAGTTGAATCTCGGCAGCCTCGATGGTGAAGTTGGCCTCCATGCCGGGCACGGCCGCCCCCTTGGCGGCCAAGAGACGGTAGACCTCGCGATCAGCGGATTCTTTGTAATGGGTTGTCGAGCAGGACACGAGGCACACGAAGGCGCAGACCACAGCCGCCTTACTTATAGCGGACAAACCTTGTTTCGGCACCGTTGGAGATCCTTTCAGGTTACGTCTTGAGGGCTGACACAGGCCATACTACGAGATCCCCGACCTCGGAACAGGGACCTCCTTACTTAAGACACGTCCCAAGTCGCCTCGGAGATGACGCGGCATACTCCGCTGCGGCATGTAATCGCACTTTGCTCATTACACATGAGCAAGTTCGCGGCGTGCGATCAATTGCCTCCATCTCGCAGAGAAAGACGAACCCATTATAAGACGTTGGCGGACGCGGTAAGGTGACTCAGACTTGAGCCCCTGGACGCGTCGTGCCGGGCGTCATACGCCCAAACTACAGCCGCCTAGGCAACTCTATTCAGCCGTCTCGGCGAAATGAGTCCGTACCGCCTCAATGTCCCGTCCAATCTGCTCCATCAATGCATCGTGAGAGGGGAACTTTTTCTCTGGTCGCAGCCGCTTCAGAAACACAACCTCGATCTCCTGCCCCTCCAGGTTGCCGGAGAAACCGAGGAGGTGCGCCTCGAGAATAGTATCTTCATGACGAATGGTCGGCGCAACGCCAATGTTGACGGCGGCCTTATAGCGCCTGGGGCCGACGCGGACTTCGGCCACGTAGACGCCTTGCGCCGGAGTAACGAGGTCTCCCGGCCGGATGTTCGCCGTCGGAAATCCGAGTTGCGCGCCGATCCCGCGTCCGGGCGTGACGACGCCCACCATCGAGAATCTCCGCCCTAGGAAGGCTCCGGCACGCTCGAGGTCGCCTTGCAGAATCTGCTCCCGTATGAGCGTACTGCTCACGCGTTCGCCATCTATGAAGAGAGGCGGAACCTGTCGCACCACCAGCCCGCATTGCGCACTCTGGGCGCAGAGGAAATGATAATCGCCCGATGCATCCTTACCAAAGCGGAAATCGTGCCCAACAACCACCTCCCTGGCGCCGCAATGCTCAAGAATGATGCACCGCAGGAAGTCCATCCGATTCATGCCGGCCACCTCTCCGCCAAAAGGGAGAAAAAACACGACATCCATGCCCGCTTCCTCGATGAGACGCAACTTGTGAGACTCGGAAGTGAGTAGATTGGGCGCGTGGTCCGGCGAAAATACCTGCCGAGGGTGCGGCCGCAAGGTAAGCACAGCAGCCGAGCCCCCGGCCGTCCGGGCCGATCTCGTAACCTCGTCGAGAATACGCCGATGCCCGAGGTGGACGCCGTCGAAACTGCCTATGGTGAGGACAAGGTGGGGGAAGGAGGAATTTACCTGGCTGACATCCTCGACGACCCTCATGGCCGCCCGCAGAACACCCGCTTGGGTTGGATGAAAAGACCGAGCGGGCCCGATTCGACTTGGCCCAGAGCTAGCAGCTCCCCTGATTCAGCCTTGATCTGAATCCACCCGTCGCAGGTCGAACACGTGGCCTTCAAGTCCTTCCGGGCCAATGGCCCTCCTGATGCCACCGCCCCTCGGCTCGCTTCGCGAACGATCACCGCCGGCAGGTCGAGAGCCTCCCCCATGGGTACCAGGTGGGCCTGCACGTCGTCGGGCGTTTGGAGCGCATCCAGCGGCGTGGCCTGCTCAACACTGTGATGGCCGACCCACGTCCGGCGTAGCAGTGCGAGCGTCGCCCCACATCCGAGGTCTTGCCCAACGTCATGGCAAAGCGTCCGCACATAGGTGCCTCGCGTACAACGCACCCGGAACCGAGCCTCCGGGGGTTCGTATCCAAGTAAGGCGAACTCGTGGACAGTCACAGGCCGGGGCGCTCTCTCAACGGTCTCGCCCTTCCGCGCCTTCTTGTAAAGTCTTTCCCCATCAATCTTTACAGCACTAACCATCGGCGGCACTTGGAGCAGGGAGCCGGTGTACTTCGCCAAGGCCGCCTCAAGGACGTCGGCGGTCAGGTCGGGTACGGGGCTCTCTGCCAGAACCTTGCCATCCATATCGTGCGAATCCGTCACGACGCCCAGGCGCATCGAGCCTTCGTAGACTTTGTCCATAGCGGTGAGCACCTGCGACAACCGGGTCGCCGCCCCCAGGCATAACACCAAGAGTCCGGTGGCGGCAGGGTCGAGCGTGCCAGTGTGTCCGACGCGGCGTGTGTGCGCGGCCCGGCGCACCCGGTCGACAACATCGTGCGAGGTCAGGCCGGAGGGTTTGTCGACAAGCAGAATCCCTTTCACGTCTTGCCTCCCACCAACGCACCGACCCGCTGCAGTATGGCCTCGCGCGCCTCCGCCAAAGGTCTGGGAAGGGTCGCGCCGGCGGCGGCGGCGTGGCCCCCGCCACCGAATTGGCGGAGGAAATCCGCCGAGTTGAACGTCTGCTTGGAACGAAAACTGATCTTGGTCGTCGCCGCGTCGACTTCGCGGAAAAGAATCGCCACTTCTACTCCTTCAACATTCCGGGCCAAGTTGATAAGCCCATCGGTGTCTTCCTCTTCGGCGCCGGTATCGCGCAGATCCTGCTCCGTCAACTCCACAACGGCTACATGGCCGTCGTAGCAAAAATGAACCTTCTCCAAGACGCGCATCATGAGACGGAACTTGGCCATTGACATGGCGTCGAACACACGGGACGAGATATTCCGCACGTCAATGCCCGCGTCTACCAGTCGGGCGGCGATGCGATGGGAACGCGCGCTCGTATTTGAGAAGCGAAATCCCCCGGTATCGGTCGCCAGGGCTACATAAGCACACGTCGCGGCGTCACGACACAGCGGCTTCTTCACCGCATCAAAAAGCTCGACGATAATCTCTCCCACAGCCGCGTATGAAGGGTCAATGAAGGTGAAATCGCCGAAGGGATCATCGTCCAGATGATGGTCGATGACGACCACCTTGGCGTCCGGGCTTATCAGGTCGGCCGCCGCACCAAGCCGGTCGCGGCGGGACACATCAACCACAATCACAACTTCTTGTCCAGTATCGCCTTCGGAGGATTCCCGCACCTGCTTGACGCCAGGAAGCCACTGGTAAATACGCGGCACAGGCCCCTCGATGGCGCAGGCCACACGGCGCTTCCCAAGGCCCTTCAGCAGGTGATAGACCGCCAGCATGCTCCCGAGGGCATCACCGTCCGCAGCCACATGGGTCGTCAGAAGAAAAGAATCCGCATCGCGGCATATCGCCGCGATCCCGGCAAGGTCGATAGACGCCATCGCCCTATTCCTCTTCCTCATCATGCATACGGCGGAAGACCTCATCGAGGTGAAACACCCGATCGAGCGTCTTGTCCTCAAAAAACCGGATCTCCGGAGCAAAACGGAGAGCGAGCCGCTGCCCCACCTCGCGCCGAAGCCAAGCGGCCGAATGACGCAACCCGACGAGAGAACTCTTCTTCTCTGCCTCGGAACCGTAGAGACTCACGTACACGCTCGCCACGCGTAGATCGCGCGACATCTGGACGTCCATAACCGAGACAAAACCGATCCGCGGATCTTTCAGGCCCTTCATCAACAGGCCTGCAATCTCTTCCCGGACGAGTTCCCCGACCCGTTTAGGTCTGTTCTTTCGCGTCATAACATCTCAATTCCATAGTCGAGGATCTCGACATCGTGCTTGCCCGATACAAACCGCACCACGGCGTCGAGCTGGGAATTGACGTGCCTACTGTCGTCTGAAACAACACATACGACCAGCTCTGCCCGGCCCCATAGGTCTTTGTGGCCCGTCTCGGCGACGGAGCAATTGAAGCGGTTGTGCAGCAACTGCTTGAGGCTCTTCAGCGCCCGGCGCTTATCCTTCAGAGCCCTCGCTCCGGGAATGAGCAATTCAAACTCAAGCACGCCAATTGTCACGAAACCACCCTAGCAGTGCGGCCTGACGGCCCGACCTGGGGCGGGAACACGTCCGGAGGGCGCTAGGAAATCTCTCTGTACCAAAGCTAGCGATCGCAAAACCCGGCCATTCGCCGCTCGATTGGCCGCTAGGCCAATGTCTTCGCAACCGAGTCCACCCGGTAGGCTTCGAGTATGTCGCCCACCTTGATATCCTCGAACTTCTCGACCTTGATGCCGCATTCAAAGCCGGACTGAACGTCACGGACATCTTCTCTGCCGCGCCGCAAGGACTGAATCTTGCCTTCGTATACCACGACACCGTCACGCACCACCCGAATGAGCGACGCACGATTGACTTCGCCATCCTGGACGTAACACCCGGCAATGTTTCCGAGGGCAGAGGAGCGGAAGACCTCGCGGATTTCTACATGGCCGGTGACGACCTCCCGCTTCTCGGGGGCCAACAACCCCTCGAGCGCCTTGCGAACATCTTCAATCGCCTCGTAGATGACCCGGTAGGTGTGAATGTCCACGCCTTCCTGCTCGGCCATTTTCTGGACCTTCGCATTGGCCGTCACGTGGAAACCTATCACCACGGCATCGCTCGCACTGGCCAGGAGCACGTCGGATTCGTTGATACTCCCCACGCCGGTATGAACCAGCGATACATGAACTTCCTCGTTGCCTACCTTCGCCAGGCTGGACTCGAGTACGTCCACGGAGCCCTGAACATCAGCCTTGAGAACCACGTTAAGCTCGCGCTTCTCACCGGCCAGCATGCGCTCGTGAAAGTCTTCTAGAGTGATGTGGCGCACAGCCGGGCCCTGCTTGCGCCGTGCCAATTGCTCACGCTGCGTCGCAACCGCCCGGGCCACGCGCTCGTCAGGCACAGCTACGAACACATCGCCGGCATCGGGCAGTGAATTAAGGCCCGTTACGGCGACGGGAGTCGCGGGGCCAGCCTCTTCGACGTTGTCGCCGCGCGAGTTCTGCATGGCGCGCACGCGCCCGTAAGCGGAACCGGCAAGAACAACGTCACCAACGTGAAGCGTGCCCGCCTGAACCAATAACCAGGCCACAGGCCCCATGCTTCGGTTCAACTCTGCTTCGAGCACGGCCCCCCGCGCCCGCTTGTTCGGACTGGCCTTGAGTTCGAGCATCTCCGTCTCGAGGACAAGCAGTTCCATCAACTCGTCGACGCCCTCGCCCATCTTCGCCGAGATGTCCCTCATGACGGTCTTACCGCCCCACTTCTCGTCTAGAAGATCGTGCTGGGCGAGTTCCTGCCGAATCCGGTCGGGCTGAGCATCCGGCTTATCGCATTTGTTGACGGCCACGACAATCGGCACTTCCGCGGCCTTGGCGTGATCGATGGCCTCCAGCGTCTGCGGCATGACGCCATCGTCGGCCGCCACAACAAGTACCACAACGTCGGTAACGCTGGCGCCACGGGCGCGCATCTGCGTGAAGGCTTCATGGCCCGGCGTGTCAAGGAACACGACGCGGCCATCACCCACTCTTGCCTCGTAGGCCGCGATATGCTGCGTAATGCCGCCGGCCTCGCCCTCCGCTACATGGGCACTGCGGACGCGGTCGAGGAGTGTGGTCTTTCCATGATCGACATGGCCCATCACCGTGACAACGGGTGCGCGGGGCAAGAGTTCGGCGGGGTCGTCCGGCTCCTCGGCATAGAGTTCAGCCTCCTGCGGAATGACCGCGCGGATCTCGAACTCCGTGTCCTCCGTGATCTTGCGGATCATCTCGATATCTAACGTCTGATTCTTAGAGGCCAGGATGTCGAACTCCATCAACTCGAGAATAAGATCGTTGACGCCCATCTCCATGGCGCCGGCAAGTTCCTCGACGGTCATGCTCTCTTCGACCTCAATGACCTTAGGCTGAACGAAGTCCTCAGCGATGGCGGCACTATCATCATCCCGTCGCCGCCTCTTACGCCGCTTGGCTCCAAGTCCAGGCGATCCATCCGCCTGGAAAGAGCGGACGGCTGCGGCCGCCTGCTTTCGCATTTCCTGCTCCTGGCGGACCTTTTCCGCCTTCTTCTGCCGTTTTCGGGCGGTTTTGCCCGTTTTGCCCACCGCGCCACGGGGAGCGGCTTGGGCCTTTCTTGCCCGTTCAGACGCGCGGCGAATGACTTCGGCCACCACCGCGGGATCGGGCTTCGGGAGAGGACGAGCGGCAGCGACCTTAGCCTTGCGACGTTCCTCCTCTTCCTGGCGCCGCTCTGCTTCCGCCAGGAGCCCGTGCTCCTCTTCCTCTTCTTCAACGACCTCGTCAGCGGCCTCTGATTCGGGAATCTCCACTTCAGGCACGTTAGTGAGATGAGTGCCATCCGCACGGACCACTTCCACCGAGTGCGCGTCATGCTCGATTGCGTGCCCGATAGTGAAGCCCGGCCCCTCTCCTTCTTCGGCCTCCGCCTCTTCCTCGGGAGGCTTCGGGGGCAAAATTTCCGCTTTCGGCTTCTTGGCGGGCTTAGCTGCCGTTTTTGGCTCCTCGACGGCCTCAATCACGGCAGCTTCTTCAGGTTCGCCAGAGGCCTCAACCAGAAGTTCGGCCTTGGCCTCTTCGGCCTCCGCAGCCTCTGGCTCCTCGGCGCTCCCCTCAACCTTAGCCTTAGCTTTCGTCTTTGCTTTGGCTTTGGCTTTGGCCTTGGTCTTGGCCTTCGCCTTACTGGCGGATGCCTTCTTCTTGGCGGCGGCGGCCTTCCGCTTCGCGGCGGCCTTCTTGGCGGCCTGCTTCAGTCGTTCCGTGCGCTTCTTGGCCTTCTCAATCTCTTTCAGCTTGGCTTCCCGGGTGCGCTCGGCTACGGACGGATCGTCATCCACGTCAATCAGCAGGTCAATCTCATCGTCCGAAATGACCGAGTCGACGCCTTCGATCTCGAACATCATGAAGCGTAGCTTCTCTACCGCTTCCTCCGCGGTCATGTCGAGTCGTTCAGCCAGACTGGCAATCGTCTGCATCTACTACCACCTCCGAACCTGATGCTATTGCGTTGATGCCGCGCACGTCACGTGCCGGTGCCCGTAGTATCCTCGTGCTCTTGCCGTGGCGGGGTCTCCGTGTCGGGGGACGCACTCGCATCGTCAGCCGCGGCCGCGCCATCCGTGTCTTCCTGCTCCGCCTGCAACACTTCCGACTCGCCCGCAGCGCCTTCCGCAGCGCCTTCTTCCGGTACTTCCCCCCGAAGCTCGAGGTCACTCCGGATGTCGATGTTCCAGCCGATCAGCCGCGAGGCTAACCGAGCATTCTGCCCGCGCTTTCCGATAGCGAGAGAGAGCTGGTCGTGCGGAACAACCACCAGGATGACTTGACTGGCCTCGTCCACTGTTATGTCAAGAATATCCGCCGGATTCAAGGCATTGCCGCAAAACTCGACGGGATTATCGCTCCATCGGACGATATCGATCTTCTCGCCCGACAATTCTTCGACGACGGTGCGCACGCGCGAACCTTTCATGCCGACACATGCACCCACCGATCGACATTCGAGTCGTTCGAGCGAACGGCCACCTTGGTCCGGCTCCCCGGCTCGCGTGCCACGGCCTTGATCTCGACGGTTCCGTCAAAAATCTCCGGCACTTCAAGCTCGAAGAGCGCCCGCACCAACTCCGGCACGGTTCGGGAGAGAATAACCTGCGGACCACGGGAGGCCTTCTCGACTTCCAACAGATATGCCCGGAGGCGGTCGCCGGGCTTGAAGTTTTCCCGCGGCGACTGCTCCCGCACCGGGATAATCGCCTCGGCCTTCCCGATGGATAGGATGACGTTGCCGTGAGAAAGCCGCTTGACAAGACCGGTAAATGACCTCCCCCTCGCGCGTCTTGAACTCGTCGTAGATATTGTCTCGTTCGGCGTCCTTGATCTTCTGGATAATGACCTGCTTGGCCGTCTGCGCCGCTATCCGCCCAAAGTCCTTGGGCTCTGTGCGCATCTTCAACCGATCCCCCAGAGTAGCCTCAGGATTGAGCGCCTTGGCTTCGTCGAGGCGGATCTCGCCGGCGGGGTCTTCAATCTTCTCTACCACAGTCCGAATCTCGAAGACTCTGAACTCCAGCGTCCCCGGATCCACCTCCACCGTGACGTTGGCGGCGTGGGTCATACTCTTCTTTGCAGCACTCTCGATTGCGGCCTCGATCGCCTGGATCAAGGTCTCCCGGTCGATACTCTTCTCCGCCTCCAATTGCTGAAGGATCACCTGCAAATTCGCGTCCACAGCGCACCTCGTCTGGTTAACGGTCCAGCTTTGCCTTTTTCAGATTCTCAACGTGTAGCTCGACGGTCCTCCCATCACACTCGACTGAGACCAATCCGTCCCGAAACGCCCGCAACGTGCCCTTGAACCGCTTGCGCCCGTCCACCGGCACGAGGGCAGTAATCACTACGTTCTCGCCCACAAACCGTTCGAAGTCCTTCGGGCGGCGAATGGGCCGGTCAATACCGGGCGACGAGACCTCGAGCATGTACCTTCCACGCACGAAGTCGCCTGCATCCAAGAGCGGGCTCACGAGCTGCGACACGGCCTGGCAATCGTCCAGTGTAACTCCACCTTCCTTATCGACGTACAAACACAAGCTGAACGGCCCGCCATGTTGTCCGAACTCCACTTCGACAAGCTCAAACCCTTGCTCTTCGAGTTCGGGCTCGAGTTCTTGCCAGACACGGCGGACTATCTGGCTCGACTCCATGGCAGCTCTCCAACTCGCGAGCGAGGAACTCGGACAACTAAAAAGAGTGGGTTTAAACCCACTCTTGCGAAAAACCACACTACTCCGTTCCCGATCCTAGCATAAAGCGCCTGATGACCGCAATCCCCTGTTGCCTGCGGTTTTCACCTTTCCCGCCTTTCTGGCATCCTTTGATCGGTAGGGCACACACATACAGGAGGCAGAACCGTGACGGACGCGCAAGCTATCAGCCGCATTCTCGCAGGAGAAGAGGAGCTATTTGCCGACCTGGTCGAACGCTATACAGCCTACGCATGGGCGCTCTCCGCCGGCTACATCCGACACGGGAGCGACCGCGAGGATGTGGTGCAGGAGAGTTTTGTCCATTGCTACCGCCGGCTCAACACCATCCGCGACCCCGCCGCGTTCCCCTGCTGGTTCGGCCGTCTGGTCCGGAGTCAGTGTCTGACGTGGCTGCGGGCACGCTCCCGCAGGGAGAACGCGATGGAACGATACACGACATGTGCTCGGAGCGAAGGCTGCCTGACGGCCGAGCCGCCCGATGAGGCCCTGTCAAGAGATGAACTGCGGGCCGGGATCCTGGCCAAGATGGGCGCCCTCTCGGTGAAGTACCGCGAGAGCCTTTCCCTCCACTATATCGGAGGTTACACAGCCGCCGAGATCGCCCAGTTCCTCGGAGTCACCACCGACGCAGTGAAGAAACGCCTAGAACTGGGGCGGAAGAGACTAAGGGGAATACTGGAGGTGGAAACCGTGGCCGCGCTCGCTTCAGACGGCCCCTCAGAGGATCTAAGAGGGCGGATCCTCGCGGTGATTCCCTTCGGCCAGGCATCGTGGCTGCTCCCAAAGGGCCAACGCATGTCTGAGGCCGACACGGGAGCTTCAACGGCGCGAGCCGCCACGGCCTTCAAGGCGGCGACAGCGCTCGTGGTCATCATCGCGGCTGCCGGACTGGTGTACATCGTGGCATCCAGACACAAGTCCGAGGCGACACCGTCGGTGAAGAGTGTCCAAGAGGAGGTCGCTCTAGTGGCGAAGCCAGCGCCAGCGCCAATCACGGCCACTACGGCGTCGCACTCACACAGGCCGTCGCACGATGGAAATGCAGAGGAATCCGCCGGCCAAAGGCTCTTGGCCAAGACACTTCACAATGCCCTAGCAAACGCCGCCACCACGCCGCCCGAAGAACGCCAGAAGAATCCCATCATTGAAAAGGCCCTCGACACTCGCGTCAGCATCGAGTTCGAAGGACAGAGTATTGTCAACATCGTCGAGTTCTTGAGCCAGTATCTCAAGGTGAACATTGCCGTGGATCGGCGTGTGCTCAAGACATCCCGAGGTACGCGCGTGCGCCGGGGCGATGACGGGCCCACAGAGAGATGCCTGGCTCGACCTGACTTGTTCGGCGAATATGCCACGGACGGCATGGTCGAGCATGTGAGGGTGGACAATGTCTCCGCCCTCGAGATGCTCGAATACGTGCTCTACCCCCTCGGCCTGGATTTCGTCGAGGAGCCAGGCTTCATCTGGATCAGCACGCCGGACAAGATCCACAAGGAAGTCGTCCCGCTGCCCGATGAGCGCTACGACCGCTACAACATCGAAAAGAAACTGGCGTCGCCCTTGGGCCTAGTGTTCGAGGGCGAACACGTGATGAACATCCTCGAGTTCGTAGGCAACTACCTCAACATGAACGTTGCCGTTGATTCCCGCGTTGTGCAGCCGCCGGAGAAGGTACTGGAGCGAATGGCCGCAGATGAACAAGAAGAACGGCAAGGAGGCTCGCCAACGAACCTGCAGGTGACGGACGGCATCGTGTACTACATCGACATGAACAAAATCGCGTTGCGCGATGTGCTGCCTGCCCTGTTGCGGCCGTTGAACCTTGCCTACTCCGTCGAGAACGGCTACATCTGGATCAGTTCGCCCAAGATGCTGGCGAGAGAAGCCGGTGTGTATGAGAACATCCCAGGCCAAAACGCCCCATTCATGGGCGAGGCCGTCGAGCTGTTCTGCGACGTGCCGGACCTGGCCACAACCTGCCAACTTCTTGCAGCGGCCTTCGACAAGGAATTCACGCTCGACGCGGCGGCGATTCCACACACACCAGCCGCTACAGACGACGTTCTCAACGTGGCCCTCTGGAACACCAACTTGCGCGATGGACTAAACGTCCTGCTCAGGCCATTTGGACTGAGCTTCACTGTAGCCGAAGATACCGTCTTCATCAGTACACCTGAGCGACTCAAGCAGGGCAGCTTAGAGCCTTGGAATGGCAGTAGCTATCACGGCGATGTCGCGCTTGAGGAGGTAGTAGAGCGGAAGCCAGGAGAGACGGATATGGCCTTCGTGAGACGTGACAGCCATGCCTACCGAGCGGCTCGGGATCCGCAAGGCGTCGTTCACTACCAACTCTATGGATCGGAATAACGTGACACGTCCACAGGTTCTTGCCCTCCCCTCCCCCGCTCTTGTTTCGCGTCACAACATCAGCAGCGCCATGTTGCGGCCGGCGTTCGGCTGGGCGCGGTGGGAGTGAAAACGCCCGTCGCAAATGGTACAGATACCGCTCACGGTAATCCGCCCGGGAGAGAGTCCCGCCGCCGTAAGCTGTTGCGCGTTCGCTTGCCAGAGATCCAGATGCCGGCCGTCGACGGGAAGTCCCGCTTCCGCGAAGGCATGGGCAAGCTCGGGGGATACCTCATAACAACATGGGCCCGCTGACGGCCCGATGAGCGCGTGGAGGTCCGTCGGTTTTGTCCCGAATTCCCGCTGCATCGCTTCAACAGCCAAAGGGCTTATGCCGCGATAGGTTCCCTCGCGCCCGGCATGGACAAGTCCTCCGCCTCCCGTCTCGGGATCGAGCAGGTAAACAGGCACGCAATCCGCCACGAACATAGCCAGAGGCAGCCCTCTCGAACGAGTAATCAGCCCGTCCGTGTCGGGCAATCCGCTTTCCCACTCCCGGGCGCCACGCCCGCGCTGGGAGGCGTCTACGCACACAGTGGCCGTCCCGTGCGTCTGTTGGGCGCATACAAGGCTATCGCTATCGACGCCGCACGAGCCGCAGACGGCTTGGCGAGCGGCAATTGCTTCGGAAACTGAAGAGGCCGTCCGTAGTCCACAATCTCCGTCCGATCTGTCGGAAATGGCCGCGACGGCCGCCCCGAGCCGCTCGAACGCCTCGAAGCGGATCACAGAATGTACCTGCTCAGATCGCGATCCTCGACAACACCGGACAGCCTCTCGCCAACTGCCCTCGCGTCAAAGCACACCGAATCTCCTCGGCGCGCGGGGCCGTCGAAAGAAAGATCCTCGAGCAGGCATTCCATAATGGTGTGCAGCCGGCGGGCGCCGATATTCTCGCTCTCCTCGTTGACGCGTTGGCACACCTGTGCGATGGCTTCGACCGCCTCGTCGGTGAAGTCGAGCGTCACCCCCTCGGTGGCCATCAGCGCCCTATACTGCTTGATAAGCGAGTTCTTGGGCTCGCGCAGAATGCGGGCAAAGTCCTTCGCCTCCAAACTCTCCAGTTCCACGCGGATGGGAAAACGGCCCTGCAACTCCGGGATCAGATCCGATACCTTCGTCATGTGGAACGCCCCGGCCGCGATGAAGAGGATGTGATCCGTGCGGACGGGCCCGTATTTCGTCGTCACCGTGGAGCCTTCGACAATGGGAAGGATATCCCGCTGCACGCCTTCCCGCGACACATCCGGCCCCTTGCCCGCCGCACCCCGGCCCGCAATCTTGTCGATCTCGTCAAGGAAAACGATGCCGGAGTTCTCGGTGCGCTCGATGGCTTGCACCACCAACTGATCGGTGTCGATAAGGTCTTGCATTTCTTCTTGCTGGAGGATCTCGCGGGCCTCCGCCACGGTTACCTTCCGCCGCTTCGTTCGCTGAGGCATCAACCGGCCGAACATCTCCTGGACGTTCACGCCCATCTCCTCCATACCGGCGTTGGAAAACACTTGCATCATGGACGTGGCGCCCATCTCGCGAACCTCGACATCGACCTCGCGGTCGTCCAGATCTCCCGCCCGCAATTTCTTGAGCAATACCTCCCGAGTCCGCACTTCCGCGCCATCCTCGGCCGGGACAGGGGCAGGCGCCTCATCGCCGGCACCCGGATCGCCGGGCCGAAACACCCGCTGCGGACGCGTCGGGCGCGGCGGCAGCAATAGGTCGAGAAGACGCTTTTCGGCATTCTCGGCAGCCTTCGCCCGCAATCCCTTCTCCATCTCGGCGCGGACAAGGCCGATGGCCATCTCCGTAAGTTCGCGGATCATCGACTCGCAATCCCGGCCTACGTAGCCAACCTCGGTGAACTTCGATGCCTCAACCTTGACGAAGGGAGCATCGGCCAAACGCGAGAGCCGGCGGGCAATCTCAGTCTTGCCGACGCCGGTGGGGCCAATCATGATGATGTTCTTCGGCGCCACCTCGTCGCGCAGCTCCTCGGGAAGTTGCTGGCGACGCCAGCGATTGCGCAGGGCGATAGCGACTTTTTTCTTGGCGTCATCCTGGCCGATGATGTACTTGTCCAGTTCCTGGACGATCTCGCGCGGCGTCAATTGGCTCATGGACACCTCAACCCATCTTCGCTACACGCCGTTTGTGCCGCTCGCCTTCGCTAAAAGGCGCTTCGAGCCAGATGTCTACCAACTCGATGCACTGCTCCAGCGAGAGGATTCGCCTGCCCAGGCAGATTACGTTTGCGTTGTTGTGATCCCGCCCGAGGCGCGCCATCTCCGGCGTGGCGCAGACAGCGGCGCGTATGCCCTTATTCCTGTTCGCGGCAATGCCGACGCCTATGCCCGTGCCGCAAATGAGTACGCCGCGCTCCGCCTCCCCCTGGAGAATGGCGTCGGCCACGCGCTGGGCGTAGTCCGGATAATCGACGGACTCGGGGCCCGACGTTCCGCAGTCAACGACCTCGTGTCCGCACGCTGTCAGATGCTCCATGATTGCGGGCTTGTAATAGGGCGGAGGCTCTTCGTAACCGGCGTGATCGCTGCCAACGGCAATCTTCATTTATGCGACTCCTTGCTGAATACGTCCCGATTCACGGGACAGGGACGGGGCGTTTTCATGCCATCCTAGCACAAGTAGCCGGCCCGGCGCGCGAAGGCTTCCAACGCCGCCGCGCTCACGGCGCCCTCCCGCAACACCGCGCCCCGTTCCGGCTCAAGCACGGTTGAAGGAGGACTGTCTTCAAGCCGGCCGCCGTCAACGCCGAACGCCACGCCGGGCAAATCGATCTCGGACAGAGAACGCGCGGGCGACTCACCGGAGCGATTGGCGGAGGTCGAGGTCAGCGGCATCCCCGCGGCCCGGCACAAGGCCCGCGTCACATCCGAAGACGGGCACCGGACGCAGACATCCGAGCGTCCCGCCGTAACGGCCTTGGGCAAAGCATCCGCCCTCGGCAGCACCAGGGATAGCGGCCCGGGCCAGAACGCCTCCGCATAGGCGGATGCCCGTTCGGAGACGGCTCCAGCCACCCGGCCGAGTTGGTCGAGGTCGGCGATAACAAGCAGCACGGGCTGTTCCGGCGCGCGCCCCTTCGCTTCGAAAAGGGCGGCAACGGCCTCCTCCGAAAAGGGATCAACGGCAAGTCCGTACACCGTCTCAGTGGGATACGCAACAATGCCGCCGGAACGGATACATGCGGCGGCAATGGCCAAGCCTTCGCGACTGGGAGACAAGGGCGTCATCGCAGCGTTTGCAGATAGGCGCGCACCTTAAGAAACGCGCGCCCACGGTGGCTGATCGCCTGTTTTTCGGCGCGGGACATCTCCGCAAAGGTCCTATCAGAACCTTCAGGAATGAAGAGGGGATCGTAGCCGAATCCGTTCGCTCCCCGGCAAGAAAGACCGATCCGGCCTTCGATCGTGCCCAGCTCAACGTGCGGCTCCTGCCCCGGCGGCGCAATCGCGGCACAACACATGAACCGCGCCGTCCGCTGCGATTCCGCCGTGCCTTCGAGGGCACGGAGCAACTTGGCATTGTTGTCCGCGTAGGAGCACGCCTCCCCGGCGTAGCGAGCCGAGTAGACGCCGGGCGCTCCATCCAAGGCGTCGACGACAAGTCCCGAATCGTCCGCCACGCAGAGCACGTTGAAGCGCTCGGCGTAGTAAAGGGCCTTCTTGAGCGCGTTGGCTTCAAAGGTGTCGCCGTCCTCGACGGGCTCAGGCGCAGTAGGAAAATCGGCCAGACTCTTGACCACCCAGGGCAAACCCTTCAGCCACTCGGCCACTTCGGCCGCCTTGTCACGGTTGCCCGTGCCGAGGAGCAGGGACTCAGGCACGGCCCAGCGCCCCGGCTTGCACATCGAAAAGGTCCTTGATGCCCAACTCGGCGAGGTCGAGCATCCGCTCCATGACCGCGCGCGAGAAGGGCTTTTTCTCCGCACAGCCCTGGACTTCGATCAGGTTGCCATCGCTGCGCATGACGACGTTCATATCGACCTCGGCCGCGTAATCCTCCTCGTAGCAGAGGTCCAATCGTGGTGTGCCGTTGACGACTCCCACGCTCACGGCCGCGCACTGGCCAACCAAGGGCGACTGCTCGAGTTTCCCATCGCCCAATAAGGCGTCCACCGCATCGTGGAGCGCCACATAGCCGCCCGTGATGGCCGCCGTACGCGTGCCGCCGTCGGCTTGGATGACATCGCAATCGATGATGATCTGCCGCTCCCCCAAAGCGTGGAGATCTACGACAGATCGGAGCGAACGCCCGATAAGCCGGCTGATCTCCTTGGCGCGGCCGCTCTTCACGGCCTCCCGCGGGATACGCTCCTGCGCCGAACGGGGCAGCATGGCGTACTCGGCGGTAACCCACCCCATGCCGGTATCTTTGAGAAACCCGGGAACGCGATTCTCGATAGTCGCCGTGCAGAGGACGCGTGTATCGCCGAAAGCGATCAGGACGGCGCCTTCGGCAAACCGGGTGTACCCCCGCTGGATAGCGACGGGGCGCATAGCATCATCGGCTCGCCCGCCCGGCCGCTCTGACATCTGCTCTTCAGCCATAACTCACATTGCCCTGCGCGAAAGGTGTCCGCTCGTGGCGTTCACTCGGCCTCAACTTCATAGGTATCTTCCTGCGCCGTCTCGTCAGGCGCGGGCCCGCCATTCTCCGCGGCAGCAACCTGAGTCTCGTGCGGGTCCTTGTGGTATTTCGCGATCAAGTTGTCGAACACAGGATCCTCAAGAAGGATCTCGACGGCCCGCTTCAGTTGGACATCTTCAACGGTGTCTTCCGTGACTTCGTTGCCGGTGACGGCCCCGTGGTTCTGCTGGTTCTTGAGCGAGGGGTCCTCCCCTTCATAGTAGCTGTACATCTGCGTCCAAAGGGCGGCCCATTCCTTCCTCTCCATCGGCGCCTCGACGTCGGGCTTGATGCCCATGCGGTCGATGGTGACGCGGGCCGGCGTGTAGTACAACGCGGTGGTAAGCCGAAGCGCGCTGCCCGGCGGACGCTGTAATGCGATCAGGGTCTGTACGCTCCCTTTGCCGTAGGTCTTGGTGCCCACGACGATGGCCCTTGAGTAAAACTGAAGTGCGCCCGTCACGATCTCGGATGCGCTTGCGGACAATTCGTTTACCAGGACCACCATGGGGAAGTTCTCGGGGAGGATGGGCGCGCGTTCTGTATAGAACTCCATCTTGTCCGCCGGCACTTCATCCGTTTCACGGCCCTTTGTATATGTCACGAGGGTGTTGCGAGGCAGAAAGAGTTCGGAGACATCCTTTGCCGCGTTGAGGAGCCCGCCGGGATTCCAACGAAGGTCGAGTACGAGCGACCGCATACCCTCATCGCGCAGTTCTTTGATCTCGTTCGCCAGGTCATCGGCGGTATTCTTCTTGAAATCGTGGATACGGATGTAGCCAATCCCCTGCGGAAGAACCCGGGCCTCCGAAATACTCTCAAGGGCGATCTTGTCGCGCTTCACGTCGAACTCGAGAATCTCGGCTTCGCCGTTGAGCGTTCGCTCGATCGTCAGGTGCACGACGGTGCCGCGTCGACCCCGGATCTTCTCCGCGGCCTGCGTGACGTCCATGCCCTCCGTGGGCGCATTGTCAATGGCAACAATGCAGTCCCCCGCGAGCAAGCCGGCTTTCGCCGCGGGCGACCCGGCGATGGGCTGGAAGACGATGATCCGGCCGTCATCATCCGGCTTGATGGATACGCCGATGCCGTCGAACTGGCCCTGCGTGTCTTCGGTAAGCTGCTCGAAGCGTTCAGGCGAAACATACTCGCTGTTCGGATCCAGCTTCCTCATCATACCTTCGAGCGCTCCCTCGACTACCTTGTCGGTGTCAGGCTCGTAGACATGATTCTTGAGGATCTTGTCCAGGACGTCGGCAATAGGCTCGATCTTTCTGAAAGTATCCTCTTCCTGCGCCAAGATCCGCCCCGCGAAGCCGTTGGTGAGCACCAGCGTCGCAACGACAAGAAACGACAGCAGGATCAGGAATTCGGACTTGCTGTTCTTCTTCTGCATATCGGCCTCCACAAGAGGACATCCCAATCGCCGGGCAACTCGACGCTGCCGCACATTCGGCGCTTGGATACAACTTCACTGCCGAAAACGGCTCACCGAGTGGGTGAGTCTGCCTATATCGCGAAAGCTCTCACCGCCAAAGGCTCAGGGCGCAACTCAATTGGCCGCCCCGACATCAGGGATACAAGCCCCGTTTGAGCAAGAGTTTATGTTCACTCCAACGAGAACAACGCATCATATCACGCTCATTTCCGAGATTGCGAACGCCCGGCGGAGTGAATACCACTGCGGACTTCCAGACGCAGCACGGAAATCGGACACTCCTCTGCTTCGACTGTGCGCGCCAGTGCGCTCAGGAGTCCGGCGTGAAGGTGCGGTTCCTGGTGGGATGCGGACAGGAAGCTCTTGTAAGTCAGTTTGTCTCAGCGTCCAGAACTCTCGTCTCTCATCATCCGGTGGCTTTCTGGCCGGCTCCCTAGTCCGGGTGGTTGGATGCCCCATCCACGTCCTTGAGTTTCCCCAAGTTGAATAGGATCAACACCAACATTACCCCTACGCCTGCCGCAAGCGCCAGCCACATAAACACTTGATGGCTCTCGCTCCACGGCGGCGTCTCAGGCTCGGTATCGAGAGGCGTAAGCGGCCCGGGCGTCAACATGGGCTGGCCGGAATCATCCACCTGCGTCACCGACCTGGCCAGGTCGAACCGTGGCGCCGAGGCTAACGGATTACCTGTGACAAGCCTGTATCGCCCTCCAGGCTTCACGTCGAACACCAGGCTAACCTCTCGACGCAACACCTTGACGCGTTCTAAGTCCACGGTGAGAGGCGGGTTATCCTCATCGGAAAGTGTGAGTTGCAGGAAGCGATAGCGCACGTCCAAGCCATCTATACGCAACGACTCCGACACCTTCGTCCCGCCCTGAATCCGGTAGAACACGCCGCACCGGACAGTTGTCCAAGGCGCCTCCTGCTCGACTTCATCCCAGCCCGTCTCTGTCCGACGCTTCACCTGCTCCATGGCGGCATTGCGGCCGCGGATTTCGTAGGCGCGATAGAAGTAAGGCTCCTCAACGGCCAATTCAAGGGCGGCGACGGGCAGATTTCTGTATCCAAGATCGAACTCATAGACGCTCTTCTTGAGCTCCTTATCGCGCCGGGACGCCGCGCCCTGCACCGGCGCCTCGACAAGCTCCGCCTCCGCGAGCACGTGGCGAAGGGCCGCTTGGACAGAGCCGATCTCAATGCGGCGTGGGTCGTCCTCCATGTTGAACACCGTAAGCCGGAGAAAACGAAAGTTGTTGGATGGGAATTCGATAGTATCAACACGGAATTGCCTGCCTTCCAGGCTAACGTCGAAAAGCCACGCATCTTCGAGAACAATGGCCCACTCCCTGCCGTCTTCGCTGCCCTCGAGCAGGACACGGCGGCGGAAATTCGCACCGGAGCACTGCACCTTCAGGCGGTTCTTCTCGACGGCCTCGCCGAAATCGGCGGTTACGCGCATGTACTCGCTCGGTTGATAGGTACGGTTCAAGTAACGGGCCGACCTCCACACCTCTTCGACATGCCCGCGCTCACGCCCCCAGTGCAATACATAGGGCGCAAGCTCGCCGCGGTCGTCCAGGAGCCTCACGTCGTGAAGGTCGGGCCGGCTCTTGTCGAGGATCTCAGGCCCAATCACGAGGCGCGCAAAGCCGGGCGCCGCATCGGCATCGATGGCCGCCTCCCATGTCCAATCCTCCAGGTCGAAGGCCGCGCCGGCCTGCGACGAAGCCGCCACAAGCATCGCGGCTAGCAGCATGCGCTTCATGCCTGTTCCTCCTTATCGATATGCTCCAAGAGCATCGGGCTGTAGCGTTGATAGAAATAGCCCGCGCCGACCAGCAACAGGCCGCTTCCCAGGAAGGACACAATCTGGTACACACGCTCGAGCGTGCTCAGGTCGTAGAAGCACACCTTCGCCACCGTCAGCCCGAACAGGGCAAAGCCCAGCACGCGCCGGGCCTGGTTGCGCCTGAAAAGGCCCAGCCAGACGAGCACAAACGCCTGAAGCGCCCAGAGCGCGGAGATCACGCCGACGGCCATGCGGCTCGAGATCAGGTTTGTGTTGTCGGCCCACCTGATCATTTCCACCGCCAACAGGATCGTGAGCAGCCCGTGTCCGATCACGGTGAGAACATTGCCTGCGTGCGGCGGCCTGCTTCGGCGAATCAACATCCCGCCCCACCACAAGGCGACAATAACGGCCAAGCGGGCAGGGAAGAACGCGTTGAAGATAAGTACCTTGCTCCCAAGTTCGAAGTGTCTTCCCTGCACGAGTCCCCCGAAGAACACAAGCACACTGACGCCGTAGCACGCGAGGGCCAGTTCGTTCCAACGGTGGAACTTGTTGCGATCCAGGACACCCGCCGTCCCTGCCGCAATCACTGCCCACAGCACGGCCAGAGAACTCCACATATGGATGCGGTAGTCCTTCGCCGGCCTGAGAATCGACCAGAAACTGGACACTTCGAACGTAACAACGATGCACGCCATAACAAATGCCAGGAGGAACACGACGGTGGCAAGCGCCTTGGCGTAATCCTCCGTATCGAGCCGATGGAACAGGTACGCCCCGCCCGCCGCCGCGGCGATCACGACCACCCACGACCCGAAAGGAACATTGAACACCGCTGTGAAGGGCAGGCGATGCAGGGGAAGGCGTTCGAGCAGGCCCCAGGCGGCGAGGAAGAGCGCGACTACGCCGCCCGCCTTCACCAGAGCGCGCCGGAACCGGATGCCAAGGTAGACGAATAGGACTCCCTCGAGCGCCCAGGCAATGGGAACGGCATAGAGCTTCAACTGGATGGGAATGGCGATAGTAACGAGGGCCAGGGCGATAACGAGCAGACTCTCCCCCATCTGCTCCTGCTTCCCGACGCGCTTCAGCCACACCTGGAAGAGCAGGAACACGAGTGCCGCCTGGCCAAGCACTACGAATCCCAAGGCATGCCGGTAGTCGTCGAACAGCACGTTGTAGTAGTAGTAAAACGAGAATACGGCGTTCGCCACCACCAGGACAACGCCTTCCACCGTGCCCGCCAATCCGCGGACGAGGCTGTGCATACTCGGGACTAGCAAGAAGATCAGGTAGAACAACGAGGTGTAAAGCAGCGCGGGAAGCAATTGACTGGGCTCATCGGGAGCGCCGTAGAACTTGGTATACCAGGCCTGGTAAATGAGGGCCGTGCCGACGAAACTGAGCAGATCGAGGGCGCGCCAGCGCCGGAAATAGGCCGCTCCTATTGCCACGAAGTCCAGGATAATGATGTACGTGAACAGCGCATAGGGATGATTCTGGCCCGTCGAAAGCAGCACCGGACTCAGGAAGCCGCCGATCATCGCCAGAATCGCTATGGACACGGCGTTGTTCGCCACTGCCATTACGACCGCAAGCACCGTTACGAGTGTCGCAAGTATCATCGAAAGCTCTTGGCCTGACAGGTGATAGACCTGGAAGGAGAAGAAGATGCAGATGTAGAAGATGGCGATGCCGCCCCCCGTCAGCGTCTGAAACAGGACGGCCCAGTCTTTCCTGCGGAAGCGCTCACCGAAACCAAGCGCCACGATGCCGGCCACCGTACCAATCGCCAAACGCCCGGCCGGGCCGATCCAGGCATTGTCGTAGGCATACTTCAGGAACAGGCCGACGCCGATCAACGAGAGCAGCATGCCCACCCATAGCAGCCATTTCCCGCCCAACATCAGTTCAAGGGAAATCCCTTTCGGCTGCGGCGACACGGGCGGCACGCTCCGAGGAGCTGCCGGAGACATCTCGGCCTCTTTGGCGACAGGCGCTGCGGGGGGCGCTTCAGGCGGCGGCCCGGGCGGCTCGGACGGAGCGGCCACCTCAGCCGGTGGCGCTGCTTTCGCCGCAACGGGCGCGGGCGGCGGGGCGCCAGCCACCGGCCTCAGCGAAGAGGGCGGCGTGGGAGCCGGCGCTCTCTCGCGTGACGCGATCTTGAGGCGCATGAACTTCGACTCAAGGAGTGTTAAGCGCTTCCCGAGCCTGGAGAGGTTTATCACCGCCACGATGCCGCAGATGGAACCTCCCACTATGAGGCCCACAAGTCCAAGAACCAGCGCAATTCCGAACATCTCATCCATCCCCTGCTCCGGAGGCCCCTGCGGGGCCGGTTGTTCCCCGTGCAAGACGTTGCCGCCTCGCATCTACCATAGCACGGATTCAGGCACGCTCGGCCTACAAGTTCTCCGGCGTCGCCACCTGGCGCACAACACAATGAGTAACAGCAAGATAACGCCGGAGTTCCGCAAGGCAGAACGGATGTCTCCCGGGACAACCATTCGCGCGGCACATGCTCAACGTTCAACTGTTGCTGTCTTAACTATACACCCATAATCTACTTTTGTCAAGTCCCAGAAGCGCGTCATTTCCGGGCCGCTCCCTTTGCGCATCGCCGCACGCCTACTCTTGCAATCCGGCACTGCGCCTGCTGATAATCGCCTAAGGGAGTTTCCTGAATGCCTTTGAACAAGAAAGAAGTCGCGGCCGTTCTCGAAGAAATCGCGACGCTTCTGGAGTTGGCCGGCGAGAATCCCTTCAAAGCGCGGTCGTATACAAACGTCGCTCGTGCTCTGGAGCAACACGAGGAGGATGTCCAGGCACTCGTCCGGGAGGGGAGGCTGCGCGAGGTGAAGGGCGTAGGCGACGCCCTGGAACAGAAGATCGCGGAATTAGTGACCACCGGCGCCCTCAAGTACCACCAGGACCTCCGAGCCCGGTTCCCCGAGACGCTGTTCGACCTGCTGCGCATCCCGGGCCTTGGCGTGAAACGCATCAAGGCCCTCTATGATGAGTTGGGCATCAAGTCCTTGGGAGAACTTGAGTACGCCTGCGCCGAGAACCGCCTCGTGTCCCTCAAAGGATTCGGGCCGAAGATGCAGCAGAAGGTTCTGGAGGGCATCGCCTTCGCCAAGAGACACCGCGACCTCCATCTGTTCGACGCGGCCCTGTCCGAGGCTGAGCGGCTCCGCGACCGGATCGCGGACGACAAGTCAGTGATTCGCCTGGAGATCGCGGGGAGTCTTCGGCGGAGGAAGGAAGTCGTGAAGGACATCGACCTCCTCGCTTCCAGCGAGAAGCCGGGCGATGTCATGGCGCAATTCGTGAGCGCCGACAATGTGGATTCTGTCACCGCTCACGGCGATACAAAATCCAGCGTCGTGTTGGCAAGCGGCATCGCCGCCGACCTGCGCGTCGTGTCGGACAGCCAGTTCCCCTATGCCCTTCACCATTTCACCGGAAGCAAGGAACACAACGTGGCCATGCGTCAGCGCGCCAAGGAGCGCGGCCTGAAAATGAACGAATATGGCCTTTTTCGGGGCGAAAAGAACATCAAATGCGTAGATGAAGCAGCCATTTTCGCTGTACTGGACCTGCCTTTCATCCCCCCGGAGCTGCGGGAAAACATGGGCGAAATCGAGGCCGAGGTCCTTCCTAACCTAGTCCAAGCCAAGGACTTGCTCGGCGTCTTCCACTGCCATTCCAACTACAGCGACGGCACCGCTACCATCCAGCAGATGGCCGAGGCCGCGCGTGCGAAAGGCTACGCCTACCTCGTCCTGGCCGATCACAGCCAGTCGGCAGCTTACGCCGGGGGGCTCACGCCGGAGGACGTGGCGAGACAACACACGGAGGTGGCGGAGGTCAACAAGAAGGTGACGGGATTCGCCGTCCTCAAGGGCATCGAGTCGGATATTCGCCCGGACGGGTCGCTGGACTACGAGGAGAAAGTACTTAAGCGGTTCGACTTGGTGATCGCGTCGGTACACAGCAAGCTCAACATGACGAAAACCGAGGCCACGCGCCGCATCATCAGGGCCGTGGAGGATCCGCACACGGCCATCCTCGGCCATCCCACGGGGCGCCTGCTGCTGGCGCGCGAGGGTTATCCTCTTGATATGGAGGCCGTGTTCGACGCCTGCCTGGGCAACGGGGTGGCCGTCGAGATCAACGCGAATTGCCACCGCCTCGACCTCGACTGGCGATTCGTCAAGCGGGCAAAGGACAAAGGCGTCAAACTCTGTATCGGGCCGGACGCACACAATCCCGAGGCCATCGACGATATGCGCTACGGCCTGGGCATCGCCCGGAAAGGGTGGCTTGAAAGAGGCAACCTGCTGAATTGCATGACGGCGGCGGAGGTCCTGGCATGGCGAAGTTGAAACTTACCCAGAGCGCTAACCGTGAACGGGCGGTGGCGATTCTAGCGAGGCTCCGCGAGGCCTATCCCCATGCGGAATGCTCGCTGAACCATGCGAGCGCCCTGGAACTCCTCGTGGCGACCATCCTCGCCGCCCAATGCACGGATGAACGCGTCAACATCGTTACCAAGGACCTTTTCAAGGAGTACGAGACGCCCGAGGACTACCTAAAGGCGCCGAAAGAACGTCTCGAAGAAGAAGTTCGCACCTGCGGCTTCTTCCGGCAGAAATCGGCAAGCATCCTCAAAACCTGCCGGACACTTGTCGATGCCTTTGATGGCCAGGTGCCCGGGACGATGGAGGAACTGGTGGGACTGGAAGGCGTGGGCCGCAAGACGGCTAACGTGGTGCTAGGCGTCTGGTTCGGGCAGCCCGCCATCATTGTCGATACGCACTGCCGCCGCCTGACGCAACGTCTCGGATTTACGAAGAACAACGATCCCGACAAGATCGAGCTGGACCTCGCTAAGGTGTGGCCTCGAGAATCGTGGACGGATTTCTCGCATGGCCTTGTTTTTCACGGCCGGGCCGTATGCCACGCCCGAGGACCGAAGTGCTCGGCCTGCGTCCTCGTCGACCTGTGCCCGTTCCCGGATACGGCCCAGGGCAAGAAGATGGCCAAGTAGCGCCATGCCTGAACCGGCAAGAGAGGTCCGTCCCCCGACGTTGGCGCTCACCATCCTCCTGCTCGCCTACGTCGCCGTAGTCCACATTGCGGATACACTGGCCGCCCAAGGTTCTACGGCCATCATCGACTGGCGGCTCTTCAGATGGCGTCTGCCGAGCGGATTCGACCTGTTCAAGTTCACGGTGTGGTTTGTTGTGCCCTTCGCGTTCACGTTACAGCGCATCGACCTAGGATGGTTTGGCACAAGACGTTGGAGGAGAGTCGACTGGATCATCCTCGCGGCGCTGATGGGCGCGGGCGCGTTGGCGGTGTCTTTGGTTGCCGTTGTGCCTAGCCTCGGGGGGATCTATCCCCCATTCACATCATCCCGGCAGGCATGGCACGCGGTTGTCTGGACGCTGTCGTGGCTGACGGGCTGGGAGTACCTCCATCGGTATGCCCTGCTCCGCCGCTGCCAGACACAGTGGCCACGCTACGGCTGGCTCGCTGTGCCACTGGCCGAGACGCTGTACCACCTTCAGAAGCCGCCGCTGGAGATGGCCGGCATGCTCGTCTTCTCACTGGCCGTCACCTACTGGGCGGCCAAACGGCGAAATGCGCTCATGCCGGCCCTCGCCCACCTCATCATCGAATTGGAACTTATCGCCTTCCGGCTCGCCGCCTAGTCGCGGTAATGGCTGATGCGCGGCGGGGCAAGTAGGCCGCTTTCGGGAATATCGGCTACTGTCTCGCCTCCATAGGAACGACGCAGGATTCCGGCCAGCGTATTGGCAATGCGCACTTCCAGGGCGTGTTGGCCCGCGCCAAGATCCTTGGCCAGAAAGTGACGTGCCCCCCACGCGCGTTTGTCCAGAGAACAACCGTCCACAAGGACCTCCGCAACATGCCGTCCGGCCTCTAGAGCTATCAGGGCGTCGCCGCCGTCCCAAGCGAAACGCATGCGATACGTGCCCACACCCGCGAAGTGAGGAAATCCTTGAGCCCCCCAGTCGCCTGGGCCAAGTTGCCTGGGCGGCGTGGTCAAGCGACCTCGCCCGTCCACCGCGAAGCGGCCCCGGAGCACGATGGGTTCCACGATAGACGTCGTGAACGGAGCGATATGTTCGGCATTATATGGAGATGGCGTTGCACGAAGCAGGAGATGATTCACGCCGGGGTGAGCGCGGCCCCCGAGCTCCCACGCCCGGTTGTGGTCGTCCCAGACAGTCGCAGGTGCGCTCTCACCCAAGTCCACACCATTGAGCCAGGCATTGCCGAACAGAGAAGTGTCCACAATGAGCTGTAGATCGACGCACGACTCCAGCAGCTCAAACTCGGCCGATAGCCAGTAGCAGGCCATATCCTCCGGCCGCAGAGGTACACCCGCGTCGCCGCACGCCACATCGATCCAGGCGTCGCCTTCAGACTGCGCACGCGCCGCATCAAGCGTCCCCCCCACGTCAACGCGAAGCCGGTGGTCGAGCCGGTATAGATTGGGGCGGTCCGTCTCGAATTCCCAAGGCCCGTCGAGCAATACCGCAGATCGGTCGATGGGCATGAAGTGCGCCGGCGCTTCCTCGCTCGCGCACGGTTTCCGCGTCTGGGCAATCCACACCGATTGGCCCTCCGGCAAAGTGAAGCGCATCCGCCCAGGCTCCTGCCGCGGCGCCCACCGACGGCCGGTGTCGGGATCCCAGCACTCGGCAAGCCCCCCCTCGCGCCACGAAATCCGCAGATCTTTGCTCCCGGGCGTCATGTTAGCCACAAAGAGATAACGGTTGCCGTCCTCGTCTATGCGGGCAGCCGAGATCACCTCGTTGGCGCAGTCTCCTTCCACAGTCCACGGGCGCACAACGCGCCGGGCCAGCATGTCGCTCAATTTGTCCGGAAAAGCCGACGATTCCCAATCGCCGACAGCTTCGGCCCCCGGAACACACAGGGGCCGCTCGCCCTCAGCCGTCATCACTTTGGCGTCGGAATGAACGAGAAACAGGGCCCCGCCGCTCGCGGCGAACGCTTCCAGTTTGGCCGCTTGCGCGGCCCTCAGCCGAGTGGCGCCGGCTATCACGATGCCACGAAACTCCCCGTGGCCCGTCACGAGAACGCCGGACTTCACGGTGGCCTCGTCCAGAACCTGCTCGAATAGCAGTTCAAAAGGCCACTGCTTGCGGACGAGTGCATCGGCAGTTGCGTCAAAGGCTCGCTCCAGGTTGCGCAGTGCGGATGAGGTGGCCGCGGGTTGCTCTAACTCGGCCCACCACGTGCTGCTCGGATACAGCAGCATGATCTCGGTGTCCATGAGCGTTTCCGCGACGAGCCCGCACGTGCGCCCTGCGTAGGCGTAGAAGAGGTGCTCGTACGGCCAGTAGGGCTGGGTGAAATGCTTTCCTGCAATGGCACGCTTTCGAAAATCGCAGATATCTGTAATGAGGCTGTTATCGTTTATGAGATTCACGCCGAGGGCGGCGAGCCAGTCAGTCATCCTCTTCTCGTCTGCTGCCGTCTTCCACCACGGAATAATGCCGAACGCTTCGCACATGACGCGCCGCCGGCCTCTGAAGCGTGCAGCAGACGCCGGATTCTTGGCGGTCTTGACAAGCGACTTCGCCCCAGACGAATAGCAGTCGTTCCGCTCATCGAAACTCGTCCATAGTGAGAGCAAGTCACAGCCAGGGATCGTCAACTTGAGCAGGTGCTCGGGAGTGTCGCCGTGGGCCCACACCGAGTCCGAGTTCTCCTCGTAGAGGAAGTGGCCGGTAAGTTCCAAATTATGCCGTGCACACCAGCAGGCCAGTTGGCCCGTGAAAGCATCCGAAGCTTCCTCCGATACCAGCGCCCAGAAGTCGATGCGCACTCGGGCTGAGTCGCTGCATCCGCGCAACAACGCGGGGAGAGATGGGAACAGCTCATAGCCGTACCGCGCCGCGAAACGCTCCGGCAGTCCGTCGCACCAAGGCAGCGTGCCCGGAGCGAATTGAGGCTCGTCGGTGAAGAAGCCTCTGATCGTGACGCCGAGTTCGTCAGGAAAGGCCCTCGCAATGGGCGCATAGGCTTCCTCGATAAACGCCGCCGCCGCATCCGCAGACAGAAGATCCAGAACACCGGCTTCGTTCCGCGTCCACAGGCAGCCTCGCGTCGTCAGGTTCTGCGTTTCATCCCGTCTACGTCGGAATAGAATCACCTGACAAGGATCCGGGAAATCAATACTGTCATACGCCAGCAAACGAGGGGGCTCCTCCCCGTTGAGCTCGAAAACAGCAACGACATCCTCATCATCCAAAAGACTCTGCACCTCAGCGGCCGTCATCTCGCCGCACTCTTCGTAGCGCAACTGCCGCGCCACCGCGGCCGGATGGCGGCGCGGGACAAGTCCAGCGGCAGTTCCGCTTGGCCAGCTCAGTTCGTCGTATATCCAGACCTTCATCCCCAACGCTTTGCACCACGCAACCACCTGGCCGATCCGTTCGATATACTCGGGCGACATGAACGCGATGTCCATGCCGTAGATGGGGAAGATGAAGAACTCTCGCAGTCCTTGCGCGCACATCAGCCGAAGCTGACGCTCGAGTTGCTCAGGCGCCAAGGCGCCCGTCCATGCCCACCACGGTATCGGGATGTACTCGTCACGCGGCGACGCGAAAACCTTCTCCCACAGTCCAATATGCGTCTCGCTACCGCACGTCATCTCCAGTTCCTCGCTCATCTTCATCGCTCCCTAGAGCCACGTCAGGCACGTGTGTCATGTAGGTTTCGACGTGACCTCCCCCACGTACACTACCATTTCTTGCGCGATAGCCGTGGCGCCCCATTGAGGTCGCGACTTTCCAGTCCGACGGCGTTGTACTCCCCGCGCCTCCTCTCGATCAAGACCCACCAACAGGAAAAGGGGCTAGCAACCACCATGCTCCCCACAACACTGCACTTAGAACATAAATCCGGGAACGTTCACCACTCGTGTCAAGACTCTTTAGAAATGTCACATGTTGGGACTCATTAGAAATGTCCTATGCTCGATGGTTGCAGAAGCGAGTTATCCAAGGTCTGTGGTCAGGTGCGTAGCAGCTGTCCCCAGACCGTCATATCCACATCCAGCGCGAAGCGCGCGGGCGCATAGCGCTCGTCGAGGATGTGGATATGTGGGTAACTCGCGTGCTCACCTTTCTTTTGCGTTCATGAGAGGTAGGCGTTGGACGTTGGGCCGCCAGCGCTTGTAGGGCGCGGGGGGAGCGTTCTTCTTCTTGGGCTTGGCGGGGGGCTGGACCTGTTGGACTCGTTGCTGCCCTTCTCGTTTGTATTGCTTGACCGTGAGCCTGCGGTAGTCAAGGTCCTGGTCTTTGTAGAGCAGCCTGATGCCGCCGTGCAGATGGGTGCGGACCAGAATCCTGTCTTTGGGCCGGGGCAGAGGACTGTTGTTCTTGAGGATTTGGTAGTAATGATTCCCGAAACGGACGGTCCAGTCGTTTTGGACGACGCGCAGTTCCTCGAAGCAAAAAATGTCATGCAGCTCAAGGCCTTTGGGTGGAGGACGGTGATAGTCCAGTTCCTCACGGGGCGCAATGGCGAACTTGGCGTTCAGAGCGTCACAAAAGCTTTCGTAGAGCAGCTTGTCGGCGGTGGCGATGGTGGTGATGCGCCGCAAGGCGAGTTCCTTGACGAACCGGTTCTGGTATGTGCCGTTGGAGCGCTCGACGCGGCCTTTGGCTTGAGGCGAAGTCGCGGGGATGATGACGATTCCCAGCTTATAGCAGGCCTCTCCGAATTGAGTCAGCGGCTCGCGCCCCGCCAGTTGCTCTTCGAGCGTGGGCTCCCGGCCGGTGATGTAGACGTTCTTTCGGTCCGTATACAGCGCCCGAGGAATACCGTATTTCTCGATCCACCGCCACAGAAGCTGCATGGCGGCCTGCTTCGTTTCTTGCTCGGCCATGAGCGCCAAGGTTTCTCCTGTGGCGTCATCTATCATGTTCATCAGACAAGTTTGGCCTTGGTCCGGCCCGAACCAGTGGTGGTGACTCCCATCCATCTGCACCAGCTCTCCGAAATGGGCTCGCCGCTCCCTGCGGGAGCGATGCCGGCGCCCGGTGTCTCCCTTCGCCCAGAGCCCCTGCTCAAGCAGCCAGCGCCGTAACGTCTCGTGGTCGATGCACAGGCCTTCCTCCGCCAGCTTCTCCGCGGCCAGGGTCGGCCCCAAATCGTGTTCTCTATAGCGTTCCTGATAGCGCCGAAGGACTTTGTCCCGGAACGCGGCAGGCTTGGCTCGATTAGACGCCCGGCCCCGGTTGCGATGCACCAACCCCTCATCTCCCTCTGACACGAAGCGTGCGTGTATCCGCAGCGCCTGCCGGTAGCTCACTTCCATGCGCCGCGCCGCTTCCGCCAGGGTCATATGCTTTCCCACAACAAGCTCCAACAACGACTTACGCATCAATTCCTTGCGACTCATCTTCAAATGCCCTTCCACGGCAGCCCTCCAAGTGAAAGGCTCCAATTGTGACATTTCTAATGAGTCGAGGGGGTGACACTATCAAAGAGTCGCGACAGAACGTTCACCACTCGTTGCGCAGTCGGACTTCGGATGCTATGATTGCCTAACGGAGGAGGAGGAGTTGGGGGATCATGAGCAAGGACGATCCCACACGCCGCGAGAAGATGCTCGACGCGACGGCCGTCGCGAACGACGGGGATATGCCCATAGTGGGCGGCCAGCAGCGCGCGAGTTTAATCGTGTTGGGCGGTTCCGAGATCGGCGAGCAATTCGACCTGGACACCAACGAGCAAACATTGGGCCGCGCACCTGAGGTGGCCATTCCTTTGGCCTCCCCCCTGGTAAGCCGTTACCACGCACGCATCTCGCGCATCAGCGAACCCGACAACGAGCACTTCGAGATCCGCGACCTCAACAGCAGCAATGGCACATTCGTCAATAATGCCCCCGTATCAAATGCCCAGCTAAACGACGGGGACAAGATCCAAGTCGGCGATGTGCTGTTCAAGTTCGTGCTTCAGGATGAGGCGGACTCCCAATTTCACAAGAAGGTTCACGAACTCATCCACTACAATCAGCTCACGGGCCTTCTGACGCTGGACTCCTTTCGGCGTTACCTCGATCAGGAGATCCTGCGCGCTCAACCGGGAGAGCGATTTGTCCTCGCCATGACGGATCTTGACGGCCTGAAAGAGGTCAACGACACTCACGGACACCTCGCCGGGAGCATGGTGGTGCGGGAGATGGGGGCCATGATCCGCGGAGCACTGCGTCCTCAGGACCACGCAGGCCTCTACGGCGGCGATGAAGTGATCATACTCTTTCCCCAGACGCCGATGGCGGACGCCCTCAAGATGGCCGAGGGGCTCCGGAAGACCTTTGAAACACGCGAGTTCGACTACAAAGGCGAGAGGTTTCAGGTAACGATCAGTCAGGGCCTCGCCGAATGGCCTGTCGACGGCGAGGAGGTCGATCAGATCATCGCGGCCGCCGACAAGGCCCTGTACAAGGCCAAGTCCACCGGCAGGAACTGCATCCACACGACGAGGACCTAAGGCGTGGCCGCGCTCGTCACGCTCACTACCGACTTCGGGACACGAGATGCCTACGCTGCCGCCATGAAGGGCGTGCTTCATCGCCTGTGTCCGCACGTCACCTGCATTGACATGAGCCACGATATCTCCCCCCACGACATCGTGGAGGGGGCGCTTTTTCTTGCCGGCGCCGTACCGCCCTATCCAGCGGGAACCATTCACGTCGCAGTGATCGATCCGGGCGTCGGCACCGCGCGTCGTCCCATCGCAGCGGAGATCGGCGGACAATGGCTCGTGTGCCCCGACAACGGACTCGTTACCTTGGTGGCGCGTGTGTGTCCTCTGGGGCAAGTGCGACATATCATCAATCCGTCTTTCATGGCAGAGGCCATCAGTCCAACGTTCCATGGACGGGACGTGTTCGCTCCCACCGCCGCGCACTTGGCCGGCGGCGCGCAACCGGCCGACCTCGGGCCCATCATCGAGGATATCGCCCTGCTCGACATCCCCCGGCCCACAAGTCCGGACAAGAACACGATGCGGGGCGAGATCATCCACATTGATCGGTTTGGCAATCTCATAACAAATATTCACCGCACAGATCTGGGCGCCCGCACACCCAAGAAGGTCGTGGCGGGCGAAATCCATGTGAACGGCCTCCATACTACGTATGGCCAGGCCCCCCAAGGAACGGCCCTCGCGCTATTCGGCAGCTCCGATTATCTTGAGGTCGCTGTCAACCTCGGGAATGCCGCACAGGCTCTCGGGCTAACACGGCAGGATCCTGTGACGATTCAGTTCTGAAAAGCGCGGCATCACGTAAAGGAGCAGCTATGCCTGACGAAGATTTCAATGTAAACCAGATGCTCCGCCTGGATGGCAAGGTGGCCTTTGTCTCGGGCGGAGCGGGCCTCTACGGCACACCCATCTCGCGCGCGCTTGCCCAGGCCGGGGCCACGGTGATCATCGCGTCGCGAAGCCGGGAGCGCTGCGAAGAGCGGGCCGCGGAATTCCGTGATGAGGGCCTTTTGTGCGAGGCCGAGGCATTTGATATGGGCGACGAAGCGTCCATCCGCGAAGTGCATGGGCGGATCGCTTCGCGCCGTGGCGGCGTGGATATTCTGGTGAACAACGCCGTGTATCGCTCCCCCACGCATTTCGACGAAGCCACGCCCGAGCAATGGGCGGAAGCGGCGCGCGTCAACATCACGGGGGTGCATCTCTGCACCAGCGTCTTCGGCCACGGCATGAGCGAACGCGGCGGCGGCTCGCTCATCAATATCGGCTCCATTTACGGCTGCGTCGCGCCGGACTTCCGGACTTACGAGGGACTGCCTTTCTCCTCGCCGCCCGCCTACGCGTTTCACAAG
Source organism: Candidatus Hydrogenedentota bacterium (assembly GCA_963674865.2). Taxonomy (GTDB): domain Bacteria; phylum Hydrogenedentota; class Hydrogenedentia; order Hydrogenedentales; family SLHB01. The sequence goes on along the minus strand of CAXXYE010000004.1, from coordinate 37,110 downwards.
GGCGGCCTGATCCAATACACGCGCTATTGCGCCGCCTACTTCGCCGCCCAAGGCATCCGGGTGAACTGCATCAGCCCGGGGGGATACTTCTCCGGCCAGTCGGAGTCCTTCGTAGAACGCTACAACCAACGCATCCCCCTTGGTAGAATGGCCACCGATGCCGATATCGCGGGGCCGGTGGTGTTCCTGGCCTCGGACGCCTCAAGGTACATCACGGGCATCAATCTCATGGTTGACGGCGGGCTAACCGCCTGGTGAAAAAGGAGTTTCTCATGCTTGCCGGTTACGCACTCATGGCTTTCGCCGCAGGAAGCGGCACCCCTCCGCCTACGCCGCTCCCCCCGCTGCCCACGCCGCAGCAACTCGCCTGGCAGGACATGGAATACGGCATGTTTTGCCATTTTGGCATCAACACGTTTCACAATGAGGAATGGACGGACGGCACCAAGGACCCACGGACCTTCGACCCGAGCGATTTCGACGCGCGCCAGTGGGTTCAGGTGGCCAAAGAGGTGGGTATGCACTACCTCGTCGTGACGGCGAAGCATCACGACGGCTTTTGCCTGTATCCAACCGCCCACACGGCATACAGCGTCGCGTCAAGCCCTTGGCGCGGCGGCAAGGGGGACGCCGTCAAGGAAGTGGCCGACGCCTGTCACGACCTAGGCGTCATGTTCGGATTCTATCTCTCCCCCTGGGACCGCCATGAGCCCAAGTACGCCGACAGTGCCGCCTACGATGAGCACTTCAAGAGCCAGTTGCGGGAAGTCCTGACGGGGTACGGCAAGGTCGGGGAGGTCTGGTTCGACGGGGCCGGCTCCGAGGGCCATCAATACGACTGGGAAGGCTACTACACGCTCATCCGGGAAACCCAGCCCAATGCCCTTATCGCTATATGCGGCCCAGACATACGCTGGGTCGGCAACGAGGACGGCCTAGCCCCCGAAACGCTTTGGAACGCGCAGGAACAAAACGAGAAACAAGTGTGGTGGCCCGCCGAGTGCGATGTCCCTATCCGTAAGAGCCACTGGTTCTTCCACACGGACGATGAAGCGTCGCTCCACACTGTCGAAAAGCTGCTCGACATCTACTACCGCTCCGTGGGCCACGGGGCGACGCTCTTGTTGAATGTGTCCCCCGACCGGCGCGGACGCCTGCCCGAGGCCGATGTCGCCCGGCTCCGTGAGCTGCACACCATCCTCGCCGACACGTTCAAGACGAATCTGGCCCTCGACAAAGCCGTGGAGGCCTCGAATGTGCGCGGCGACGACGGCGCTTTCGGCGCGGGTCGATTGGTTGATGGGAATCCCGCTACGTACTGGGCGACGGATGACGGTGTATCCAGCGCCTCGGTAACCATCGACCTCAGCGAGGAGACTACCTTCAACCGAAGCATGGTGCAGGAGCAGGTCGCGCTCGGCCAACGGGTCGAGGAGTATGTGATCGAGGCGTGGGACGGAGCGGAATGGCGGCAGGTCGCGGCGGGGACCACAATAGGCCACAAGCGTCTGAACCGATTCCCTGAGACCACCGCGCGGAAGGTGCGGCTTACCATCGTCAGAGCACGGGCCTGTCCGGCCATCCACTCGTTCGGGCTGTTTCGGGCTACCAAGGAGCCCGAATAGGGAGGTGGCTATGTCAAACGTTCACAAGGACTTCCATGGCGTGTTGAGCTTTGGGCTCCAGTTTCTGGAAGAGCATTACGGCATCGACGCCGTGCGCGAATTCCTGTCGGGGCTGACGGAGACAGTCTACACCGCGTTCGTCGAGGACGTGCGCGCTCGCGGACTAGCCGCCATCGAGGACCACTGGCAAACCGTCTTTCAGTTGGAAGGAGGGGATTTCGACGTACGCGCCGAGGGAGACACTTTGGAGCTGCGTGTGAACCGGTGTCCGGCCGTCACCCACCTTCAGGAACAGGGCTTCCTCGTGGCCGAACACTTCTGCGAGCACACGCGCATGGTGAACGAGGCCGTGTGCGCCGCGGCCGGCTTCACCGCAGAGGTAGAGTACGATCAGGAGGCCGGGCGTTGCGTCCAGCGCTTTCGGAGGGCCAAGACATGATCTCCTGCACCGAATTCATCTGGGTATATAGCGAATTATTCCGTTTTCTGGAGAAGAAGGGGGGAGAAGAGAAGGTTGTCGAGTTCTGGCAGGGCCTTTCGGAAGAATTCCTGACGGAGCTGCGGAAGTGCATTCGCGAGGACGGGCTGGCCGGCATGCACCGGTACTGGACGCGCACCCTGGGCGAGGAGGGCGGCCGGCACCATTTGTCGCTGTACGATGACACGTTCGTCCTCGATATGCACGAGTGCCCGAGCGTACGGCTCCTGCGCGAGGCGCGGCACATCGAACCCTACCCGAAGTACTGCGAGCATTGCCGCTGGCTCTATCCTCCCCTAATCGAGGCGTTCGGCTACGAAGTGGATTTCGACATCATGGATCCCGAGCGAGGGACCTGCCGCCTAACCGTCAGGAGGCCTCAGCCGGGGCAAGACACACAAGAACAGGTGCAGGGCCGATAAGCCAAAGCGCCGGCAGGAAGAAGTGCATGGCCAATAAGAGCGTTTTGCAGATCGCCACGGCCCAGTTCCCGGTGAGCGGCGACATCACCCGCAACACGAAGTACGTTCGCGAGCAAGTAGTGAAGGCCGCGGAGATGGACGCGGATGTGCTCCACTTCTCGGAGACGGCCCTCTCCGGCTACGCGGGCGTGGACGTCGAAACCTGGAAGGGATACGACTGGGAACGCCTCCGCGATGAGACGGCCGGGATCTGCGCCCTGGCGCGGGAGCACAAGCTATGGATCATCCTGGGGAGCAGCCACCGCCTCTCCGGTAAGCGCCTTCCCCACAACAGCCTCTACGTGATCGACCCCAGAGGCCGGGTGGTGGAGCGCTACGACAAGTGCTTCTGCACGGGAGGCGACCTGAAGCACTATTCCCCGGGCAATCACCTCCCCACGGTGCGGATTCGCGGCGTCCAATGCGGCTTCCTCATCTGCTACGACGTGCGGTTTCCGGAACTCTACCGCAAGTACAAGCAACTCGGCGTCCAATGCATCTTCCACTCCTTCTACAACGCCCGAAAGGACAGCCGGAACATCCATTCCGTGATCATGCCGCCCACGCTCCAGGCCCGGGCCGCCTCAAACTACCTGTGGATCAGCGCTAACAACTCGTCGGCCCACTACCAGAGCTGGCCGAGTTGCTTCATTACACCCGACGGACGCATACAGCAATCGCTGCCACTGCACCGGAGCGGGGTCATGCTGAACACGGTGGATACGGGGCAGCGCTTCTACGATGCCGCCGGGCCGTACCGCGAACGCGCCATGAAGGGCACCCTCCACAGCGGCCGGCTCATCAAGGATCCGCGTAGTGACGATCGGACGTGCATCTGACCCGCCAGGAGACAAAGTATTCATGACGGAACACGCCGCACACCCGCCGGAAGGCGCGCACGCAAGTGATATCCCATGGCGCGAGGAGATAGTCTCCCGGCTCATCCTCGGCACGGTGCAGTTGGGGATGCCTTACGGCGTCGCCAACACGCAGGGCCGGCCCGACCCGGCCCAGGCCAGAACCATTGTCGAGGCGGCGTGGAGTCAAGGCGTCCGCCACTTCGACACGGCCCAAGCGTATGGCGAAAGCGAGGCCGTCCTGGGCCGGTGCCTGCGCGAACTGGACATTGCAGGCCAAGCCAGCGTCACCTCGAAGCTGTCCCCCGCGCTAGATCCCACCGATTCGGAACAGATCGCCGCGTCCATTGAGCGAACCTTGGACAGACTGGGCTGCGGCCGCCTCTGGTGCATGATGCTGCACCGGCCCGACTGGCTCGATCATTGGGACAAGGGACTCGGCGGCGTGCTGCTGGCGGCGCGTAAGGACGGCCGGGTCGAACATCTCGGTGTATCGCTCATCGCCCCGGAGGACGCGCCCCGCTGCCTCGCCCACCCGGACATGGAGGTGCTCCAGGTCGCCGCCAGCGCCTGGGATCGGCGCATGGTGCGACGGGGCGTGCTCGATAGTGCGCGGGAGCATGGACAGCTCTGCTGCATCCGAAGCGTCTACCTTCAGGGACTGCTCACCATGCCGCCGGAGGCCGTGGCGGCCCGCTTGCCCGCGGCACGAGAAGCGTCTGAGCGGTGGCACGCGCTGGCCGCCCGCTTCGGTATCCCTCAGAAGGAACTCGCGGTGAGATTCTGCACCATGTTGGCCGCCCCTCTGGTCGTGGGCGCGGAATCCCCCGAACAAGTCGAGGAGAGCGCACGCCTCATCCGGCAGGGGCCGCTGCCCGCGGAAATCCTCAACGCACTGAGAGACGAGCTCGAACCTGTGCTCAATGAGAAAGTGCTCAATCCCATGCACTGGTGATAGGCCGGGCGCTTTTTGACAACGCCACGAACGTTTGGTATGATTCGCGCCTTACTGAAGGTCCGAAAACCGGGTTGAAACGGAGATAGTTTTCGAGCATGCCGAATATCAAGTCACAGCGCAAGCGGGTCATCACCAACGAACTCCGGCGCCAGCGCAACATGGCGTCCAAGTCCCGCATGAATACGTTCATCAAACAGGCCCAAGAGGCTCTCGACGCCAAGGACGCCGACAAGATTAAGGCGGCACTTCCGGCCGCTTTATCGGAGATCGATCGTGCCGCCGGTAAAGGCGTCATTCACAAGAACGCAGCGGCGCGAAAGAAGTCGGCCTTGCAGCGTAAGAGCACAGCCGGCTAGTAGATCGTTCTTCCCCCGAGCACCGCGGAGTTCCGACGAGCTTCGCGGTGTTCGTTTGTTCCGCGCTATCTGGGCTCGCGACGCAGCTCCTTGATCACCCCCAGCAAATCCCCCGACACACCAGCGTACTCCAGTCGCCCCTCCTTACCGATTAGAATCGGCAGAGGCAGCGTATCGAGCGCATAACCTTCCACCGTCGCGTATTGCGCGTTGCATCCGACGGGGAACGCCAGTCCGGCCGCGGCAACATCCCGCTCGACAAGCGCCGACTCCTTGGGGCCGACGTATATCCCCAAGATTTGCACGTCGGACGTGGTCTTGAGGAGCGTGTATAGCGCGCGCACCTCGTCCAGTAGGCAAGCCGTGGCCTCGTCGTTGAGATCATACCAAAACACCAGCAGGACCACCTTCCCGAGCAGTTCTTCGAGGGCCATCGGGCCGCTGTTGAACCACGTATCGCAGACGACCTTGGGTGCGGGCAGGCCTACTTCGTCGAAATAGCCCGCGGCGCGAGTCTCCTCGACGGGCGTGAGAAGGTCGGGCTCGTAAGGCTTGAGCACGACCTCGGGCCTCTCGGGTCGCCGGAGGTCTACAGCGCATTCGCCGCGAAGGAATTCCGTGGCATGCTCTAGCCGGAATCGCACCTCCCCGCCCACGGGCGCCCGATGGAGTTGGAGCTGGAAGCAACCGGACTCGTCGGAGAGCGTCCACATCATCGGGGCGATATTCTCCGATACGATGAGGATGTTAGGCAATCGCGCGCCCGCCGGATCCAGGACGGCGCCTTCGATCACCGGCAGAGAGGCCAGCCGGAATGTGCCGACATCGGTTACGCCCTCCGCTTCGGCGGCCACAACGCGTTCCTCCGTCGACTCGCACATCATGTTCTCGGGCGGAACGATGCGAACCAGGCCCTCGCCGGGCGGCACGTCGAGATGGAACACGCCCTCCTCGTTAGTAGCAGCCGCGCTATATACAACGCCATCAACCAGATACAGGGCCAGCACACCACTCGCGGCTTCCCCGTCAGATGCCTCAACCTTCCCCTCGACAACGCCCGCTCGAGATATGATGAAGTCAATGATCGGAGGGTCGATATCCTCACGTAGGCCGACAAGCTGCGGCTTCGGCGCGGCATAGTCGCGGTGGTTCAGGTAGAGGCGATAGACGCCGCCAACTAGCCGCCCGGCGTAGAATCCTTCACTATCCGTCTTGACCTCCATGGCCGTCTGATCTTCAGCACTCCCAGCGCCTCGCGCGATCACGCGCGCCCCGGACACCCCTTTTCCTGTCGTGTCAACAACACGGCCGACGAGCCTGACGCCCCGGCGCATGATAACCGTGCTCTCGCCATCGCCCGGGTGGATGCCTCTAACCATCGTGTCGGCGTAATCACGATGGGCCACGACGAAGCGAACCGCGTGGCCGGAGGCGAGGTTCGGAATCGTGAGATGCCCGGCATCATCGCCTCGGATGGCGGGAAAGCCCTCGGCCGCAAGGTCGTCCACAGGCACGTGGAAGTTGTCAGAAAGGAAAAGATGCGTCACCCGCGCTCCGGGCACGGGCCGGTCGGCCATATCGACGACGAGCACCCTCACGGAAGCCGCGGCGTCCAGCCGCAGCGTCACGGTACGCCACTTCAACGTGTCGGGCACATGCAGACTCGCCAAGGCATGCCCTTCATGCCTTGCGAGCAAGCCTGCGGGCGCCGGGCGTAGCCCCTCGAAAACGAATCGGCCCTCGTCATCCGTATCGATCGAACGGATGTCGTCTTGCTGGGCCACCCAGACGCTAGCACCTGCAACCGGCTGCCCCGCCGAATCCACAACCACCCCGGACAGGGCAATAGGCGAGGGCGCGGCGGCGAGCATAAGGGCCAAGGCGATTCCAAACGAAGACATCAACAGCTCCCCCCTATTCCGCGCCGCTTCCCGACTCGGAGGCCACCTCCACATCCGAGCTTACGGCGCGCAAAGGAGGCATGCCGAAAGTCTCAAGAACGACGGTGCCGACGGGCGAGGTAATATACGTCGTCGCCGCGGCAGGAGCACTGCCCTTGAGCACGGGAATAGGCCCGGCCTCCCCGGAGAACGGCCCGTCCACCACGACAGCAAAACCTATCCCCCGCGGGGCGAGGAGTTTCTGGGCCACTTTGAAAACGTCTACCACCATGGCCGCGTCGGCGGCATCGCAGTAGGCCACCACGTATCGCCGACTTGCCCGAGCCGCCTCGTCGGGAATCTCCCCAACCTGCACCGGATTCTCATACCATTTGAGCGTCTTCCCGCAGAGGCTCTTACCCTTCGGCGCATCCGCCGCCGACAAAGGCGCGAGCGCCTTCGCCTCCCCCACGTCGGCCATAAGCCGCTCCGAAGCAACCACTATGGATCCTCCCGACGCCACAACACATTGGAACGGAATCCGAGGCGCCACGCCATCCCAGGCGAACGTTCCATCCTTGCGGGAGAGCGTCCGCCATAGCACGACCTCCCCCGCGAGCGTCTCGTCCGCAAACACCCCGGCCACCACGGCCCCTTCGACGGGCTTGCCGCGCTCGTTGACCACCGCGCCCGTCACCTGGGCCAGCGGCATCAGTTCTACCTGGGCCCCGGCGGCGTCATCGCGCCCGAGCGCGAACACCGCCCCCAGAGGCCGCCCAACGTGCTCCACCTTGCCGACAATGATCCCGTCCTTCGGCAACTGTGTGAATGCCAGTTCCACGCGGCCTTCGTCGTCGGCCACAGTCCAGCCGAACCTTGGGGGCCGCAGGATGCTCACCACGGCGTCGGACACGGCCTGCCCTTCGCCATCAACAACTTGCAAGCGAAATGTGGGGATAGGCGCCAACCAGAAGGGCCGCAAGGACGCGGTCTCTCCTTCCACAACCGGCACCGGCATCATCGGCTGCACGGGCGGCTGAAAACCCGGCGCTTCGAGCAGCCTCACGACGTTGTCGCCTTCAGTGGTCTGAAAGCGGTACTCGCCTGCCTCGTCCGTGTTCGTGATTTCCGCACGCCTGCCTGCGGCCACCAGCTCGAGTCGTGCGCCCTTTACAGGGCCGCCCGATGCGGCGTCGCGAACCTCTCCCTCAATCTGTCCCAGGCCCGACACCCGGAGCGTGAGACGCTGCATCGGCTCAACACCGGAGACCTCAAGTCTCTGCCAGCCGGCGCTTTGGTAGGCCCCGCCCGTCGCCCGGCACCCGTAGACACCCGGATTGAGCCGGAGACTGAACGCGCCCATGTGATCGCTGTACGTAACGGCGGTATCATGAGGCGGCAACGCGCTCTTGGCCAGCACGGCCGCTTGAACCAAGGGCAAGTCTCCATCCTTCGACACCACTCTACCGCGAACCAACACGCCGGGCTGCAGCCGCACGACGACGTCCGTACGGCCAACCGCCAGGCCGGACTCCGCTTTCTGCGCATACTCCACATGCCCGACCTTCAACGCTACAGATGCTCCGTTGGGCAGAAACGGCACGACAAAGTGGCCTTCCGCATCGGACTTCACCGCGGGAAAGCCCATTGCGGCAAGCGTGGCTAGAGGTATGCTCACTTTCGGATCAACCTCAAGAAGGACGCGCGTCACCTGAGCCCCCTCGATGGGATGCTCTTTCCGCCCTAGAACACGCCCCTCCACCGCTCCCGGCATGGCCAGCCGGATATCGACATCCGATACGGCGCCTTCGCCCGGAACATCGACGCTGGCCCCGCCGAAGGAGCGGCCTTCCGCGTAGGCGAAGACGCCGGCGAATCCCGGCGGAATCTGGTCGAACAAGTAGCTCCCATCCGGCCCGGAGCGCGTCTCAAAAAGGGCCCTTCCAAGCCCGGGTTCGAGGAATACACGGGCGCCGGCAATGGAAGCGCCCGCCGAATCAACGACGTGTCCGGTTACCGACGGCGCTCCTGTCAAAAAGGCGCAGAAGAGTGCTGCAATCGCAACGGTGTTCATGGCTTCCGCCTCCGGCCACAGATTTAGGTACAAACGGGAACCACCATAGCGGGTGTTGATTGCCCCTTATCCTACCGGAACATGCACCACATACCAAGCCCTGGCCCAAACGCTCCCCCACACGGCGGGCACACCGCCCAACCGCCACGATTGGGCGCTCTCATAGGCTGAACCGGCCATCCCGCGTGTGATATGATGCCCATGGGCATCAACGACAAGCCGCGTCGCCGGACGGGGCTTTGTCGGGCATTTCCGGTTGCGGCGGCCCGCAGGGACGTTTCCATTTCACCCTCGGTACGCGGCCGCCACCGTCCAGCACAGACGCGCCGAGCTCAGGCCGGACGTCACACACTGAACAATGAAGGAGAATTCGAGCGATGGCAGAGATGGATATCGGACTCATCGGGCTGGCCGTGATGGGTGAGAACCTCATCCTGAACATGGAAAGCAAAGGCTTTGGCGTGGCCGTTTTCAATCGAACAGTCGCCAAAGTGGACAAGTTTGTCGAGGGGCGCGCCAAGGGGAAGAACATCCTCGGCTGCCACAGCATCGAAGAGCTGTGCGCCAACCTGAAGACGCCCCGCAAAGTCATGCTCATGGTTAAGGCGGGCGAGGCCGTCGATCAGTTCATCGAGAAGGTCGTCCCGTATCTGGAAAAAGGCGACATCATCATCGACGGCGGGAACTCCCACTTCCCCGACACGATCCGGCGCACGGAATACATGGAAAGCAAGGGGCTGTGCTACATCGGCACCGGCGTCTCGGGCGGCGAGGAAGGCGCGCTGCTCGGGCCCTCCATCATGCCCGGCGGCACACCGGCCGCGTGGGAGCACGTCAAGTCCATCTTCCAGGCCATCGCCGCGCAAACCGAGGACGGCTCGCCCTGCTGCGACTGGGTGGGCGAAGGCGGCGCGGGGCATTTCGTCAAGATGGTGCATAACGGCATCGAATACGGCGACATGCAGATGATCTGCGAGACGTATCACCTGATGAGATACGGCCTCGGCATGACGAACGAGGAAATGGAAGCCGTCTTCACGGAGTGGAATGAGGGCGAGCTGGACTCCTATCTCATCGAGATCACGCGCGATATCCTGGGCTACAAGGACGAAGATGGCAATGCCGTCGTGGATCTGATCCTCGACACCGCCGGCCAAAAAGGCACGGGCAAATGGACGGCCATCGAGGCGCTGAACCAAGGGCAACCGCTGACGCTTATCGGCGAAGCGGTCTTCGCCCGCTGCCTGTCCGCCCTCAAGGAAGAGCGCGTCGCAGCCGCGAAGGTACTCCCGGGCGAGACAAGCGCCTTCGACGGCGATCGGGCCGCCTTCGTGAACGACCTGCGTCAAGCATTGTATGCATCCAAGATCGTCAGCTACGCCCAGGGATATCAGCTCATGCGCGCGGCGGCGGCCGAATACGGCTGGAATCTCAACTACGGCGGGATCGCGTTGATGTGGCGCGGCGGTTGCATTATCCGCTCCGTGTTCCTCGGGAAGATCAAGGAAGCCTTCGACAAGAATCCCGGCTTAGTCAATCTGCTCCTGGATCCGTTCTTCAAGGACGCCGTGGTCAAAGCGCAGTCCGGGTGGCGGCGCGTCGTGACGACCGCGATCAACCTGGGCATCCCGGTGCCGGCTATGAGCACCGCGTTGGCCTACTTCGACGGATACCGCTCTGAGCGCCTGCCGGCCAATCTGCTTCAAGCGCAGCGGGATTACTTCGGCGCGCACACCTATGAGCGGGTCGACAAGCCCCGCGGCGAGTTCTTCCACACGAACTGGACAGGACGCGGCGGCGACACGGCGGCGTCTACCTACATCGCGTAAGGACACCCCCAGGACGAGGCGCTTCAAAAAGGAGGAGCATCGTGACCGCGCTGGCCAACCGCATGGAACGACTGGGCACCGAGACGGCGTTTGCCGTCTCGGCCGAGGCGGCGGCGCACGCCGCCGCTGGCAACACCGTTTATCCCTTCCACCTCGGCGACATGAATATCAAGACGCCGGAGAACGTCATCGGCGCCGCGAAAAAGGCCATGGACGCCGGCAAAACCGGATATTGCTCGAACTATGGCATACCGGAGCTGCGCGACGCCCTGGCCGCGGACATCAACAGGGCGCGCGGTACGCACTATGGAAGAGAGAACGTCGCCATTCAGCCCGGCGGGAAACCTGTCATCGGCAAGTTCATGCTCGCCTTGATGAATCCAGGGGACGAAGTCCTCTATCCGAATCCGGGCTATCCGATCTACGAGTCCCAGATCGAGTTCCACGGCGGCGTCGCCGTGCCTTACACCTTCGTCGAAGGCGCCAACGGATTCGAACTGGACATCGCCTCCATCGAGAAGCTAATCACTCCCAGAACGAAGTTCCTCGTCTTCAACAACATGCAGAATCCCACGGGCGCGGAGTCCTCCCACGAGGAGCTGGCCGCGCTGGCCGACCTCGTCAAACGGCATGACTTGTGGGTGCTCTGTGACGAGGCCTACTTCGACATCCGCTACGAAGGACGCTCGGAATCCCTGGCCTCCTTCCCCGGCATGGAGGAGCGATGCGTCATTCTCTACACGTTCTCAAAGAAGTTCGCCATGACAGGCTGGCGTCTTGGGGCCGCTATCGGCCCGAAAAGTGCCGTCGAAGCCATCGCGAAGCTGAACGTGAATGACGAATCCTGCTCCAATCACTTCATCCAATTCGCTGCGCTCGAGGGCCTGACGGGAGACGCGTCAGGCCCCGAGCGCATCGTGCGCACACTCGAGGCCCGCCGCAACGCGGCGGTCGACATCCTCAATACCATCGAAGGCGTACGGTGCTACAGGCCCCAAGCCACGTTCTACCTGTTCCCCAACGTGACGGAGCTTATGGCGAGATTGAAGTACCAGGATTACGCCGCGTTCCGGACGGACATGCTGAAACATACCGGCGTGTCCTTCTGCACAAGAACCCATTTCGGCAGGCCCCTCTCCGATGAGCAAGAGATGTTCATCCGGCTGGCCTATTCAGGCATCGACGTCGATCAGATTCAAGAGGGCCTGTCCCGCTTCAAGGACTTCGTGGAGCGCAGTTCCTAACGAACCGGCGCCCCGAATGGGAAGGCCGCGTGCAGCCGTGGGTGAACGAAGCAACCTCCGGATGCGGCACCTTGCGTGCACCGTCCTTATCCCGAGCCACCTCGGATGCGGCACCTCGCCTGAGAAACGCGATTCCTGGTGGGCCCGGCAATCAAGGTTCTCAAGAATCGGCCTTTTCGCTATAATATCCCCCGGGACGCATTTCCAACTGGACTATTAGGAAGGAGCAAGCATGTATATCGGACGCATCGTGAGCGTAGCTATGACGCCGGCTGGCGAGTTGTGCGCCGCCTACCGCGTATCCAGCCGTTCATTTCCCAATCGCACAGCAGTCTTAAAGGAAGACAAAGTCAGTATCGTGCCCAAGGCAGGCCATGAGACGGACGTTCAGAAGAATCCTTACATCGCCTACAACTGCGCCCGGATCGTCTGCGGCGGGGACGTGGCCGTTGTCACCAACGGTAGCCAGACGGATCCCATCGCGGAGAAAATGGACTCAGGCATGTCGGCTCGCGATGCCCTGGTTCTGTCCCTCATTGCCCTGGACTATGAAAAAGACGACTATAATACTCCGCGGATCTGCTCCGTTGTAGACAAGCGCGGCGAAGGTTCCGGCTGGCTAGGCATCGTCCGGCATACCGGCCTCGATGTCCGCCGCATGCCGCTCGCGCCGGGCCAGTTCTTCTACGTGGCCACCTACGAAGAGAACCTCCTCTCCGAGGCCCAAGGGGGCGACTACGGCGCGGGAACGGCCAATGAAGCCTGCGAATTCATCCTGGGCAAAGGTGTATTTGCAGAGAGAACCAATCCGGTGACGGCGGTTGCCGCCGTGGCTACAAAGACGGGATTCGAGCTCGCGATACAAGACGCAGCACAAGGATAATGACAAGTCCTTTCCACGAGGAGATCGATCAGCTCATTCGCGCGCGGTATCCCCTCATCTACGTGGTGACACCGGAGGAGGAACGCGCCCGCCAGACGCTGCGCAGCCTAGCCGAGGCGCAGCAGAAGAGTCTCTTCGAGTGGAGTATCACGGACGGCCTTCGCCGCATCCACGGCCCCCGTATGGAGAATGAGGCCAACGAGCGCAGCCGAAAGCCGCTGGCGGTGCTCAATACCATCCTCCAGGCGGGTGGGACGTCCATATACGTGCTAAAAGACTTCCATACGTATCTCGAGACGCCGGAAATCGTGCGCCAGATTCGCGATTTGGACGCTGCGCTCCGCTATACGAAGAAGACGCTGATCGTCCTTTCGCCGGTGCTCAAGATCCCGCCCGAACTTGAGAAACAGATGACGATTGTCGACATGCCTCTTCCGGGTGTTGACGAGCTTGGCGCGCTGCTCACCGAGAAGATCGGCAGGCCCGGCGCATCGCGTCAGTTCCAGGTTAGGTTAAGCGCCGATGAACGTGCGGCCCTCGTCCGCGCGGCGCGCGGCCTCACCCTCGCCGAAGCCGAGAACGCCTTCGCCAAAGCCATCGTGCAGGATAAGGTGTTGGACGCGAATGACATCCAAGCCGTCATCTCCGAGAAGAAGCAGGTAATTCGTAAGTCAGGCGTTCTCGAGTATTACGACACGAGCGAGAAGCTCTCGGCGGTCGGCGGCATGGACCTGCTCAAAGAATGGCTCAAGAAACGCGTCCGGGCCTTCTCATCGGACGCGCGCGCCTACGGTTTGCCCGAGCCGAAGGGCATCCTGCTCATGGGGGTGCAAGGCTGCGGGAAAAGCCTCTTGGCCAAGACTATCGCGGCCTCGTGGCAACTCCCGCTGCTGCGGATGGACATGAGCCGCATCTTTCAGGGCTACATCGGCAGTTCCGAGCAAAACATGCGCCAGGCCCTTGGCATCGCCGAGAGTCTCGCGCCGGTGATTCTCTGGATCGATGAGATCGAGAAGGCGTTTTCCGGCGTCGAGGGATCCGGCAGTTCCGACGCAGGCACCACCGCGCGGGTAGTGGGTACGCTGCTCACGTGGCTCCAGGAGAAGACGGCCCCCGTCTTCGTCACAGCCACCGCCAATGAGGTCCAGGGCCTTCCCCCCGAGCTGTTGCGGAAGGGCCGCCTGGACGAGATCTTCTTCGTTGATCTGCCACGTACGCGGGAGCGCGGCGAGATCTTCCGGATTCACCTCACGCGCGTCAAGCGCGATCCCGGCAAGTACGACTTGCGCAAATTGGCCACCGCTTCGAGAGGCTTCAGCGGGGCGGAGATCGAGCAGGCCATTATCTCGGCCCTGCACGACAGCTTCTTCGAGAACCGCGAACTGGCCACCACCGATATCCTCCGCGCGATATCCGAAACCGTGCCGCTGTCCAAGCTCATGTGCGAGAACGTCGAGCGGCTCCGCAAGTGGGCGCAGCACCGGGCGCGCCCCGTATCCTCCCTCCAAAACAGGCCATCGACGGAACCTGAGTAATGGATCGGTTTGACTGGCTCGAATTCGAAGGCGGCCCGCGGGAAAACAGGCCCTCTCGCAAGCCTTTGCGAGAACAGCCCCACAACGCCGCCACCTTCTACGCCGCGGGAAGGGCGTTGCGCGAATCGGGGCATTTCGAAGCGGCCGCGGCCTATTTCGACAAGGCTGTCGGCCTGGATGACCACCATTACGCCGCCCGGCTCGGATACATCGACAGCCTTGTCCGCGCCCGGAAGATCGACGAGGCCGACGCCGCCTCAGCGAAAGCCCTCGACGCCTACCGCCAAGTTAGGCCCTTCTACGCGGCCCGCGTCGTCGTCCTGGCCCACAGGGGCCGCGCTGCCGAGGCGTGGCCTTTGTCGGATGTGAGCATCACGGATAGCGGCCGCTCCCCCTATGCCTGGTGCGCGCGCGCTGAGTTGCTGCTGAAGCAAGACCCTGACAGCCGCGAGGACGCGCTCAGCATCCTCGGACAGGCCATCGATGCCGCCGAGCACCGGTGGGAGCCTTACTTCCTCGGCGGCTGGATGCTGCTCGACGCCAAACTCCCCGTGCTCGCGGCGGGATACTTCGCCGAAGCCGCCCATCACGCCCCCCACGCCCCGGCCTCCTGGCTCTTCCTGGGCGATTGCTTCCGGGAACTCCGCCTATACGATCAGGCCCTCTTCTACTACCGCCGCGTTGTCGAACTCGAGCCGACGCACGAGATCGCCCTCGAGCGCCAGAAGCATTGCGGCCCCTTCCTTTACGGCCTCATGAGGGCCTTCCATCGGGAGGATCTCGAGCGCCGCTGGAAAGAGGAATTCGAGAAGCTCTTCCCGAAGCAGGAGCTAACGCCGGACGATTTCTAGCTTGCCAAGACGTTTCGTCAGCAGGCGGAAAAGCCTGCCGAATCGATGCTATACTCTCGTCGTGGGAAACACCTTCAATTGGACGGCATGTTTTAGTCATCGAAAGCGACGGGAGCTGCCTGCGCATGACCACGAAATACGTATCGCCCCTTGTTGAGCGTTGCGCCACCGATGAGATGGCCCGGCTCTGGGGCCCGCAGAAGAAATTCTCCACATGGCGGCGCTGCTGGCTGGCCCTGGCGGAGGCCGAGAAGGAACTCGGCCTGCCCATCTCCGACGAGCAACTTGACGAGATGCGCGCCCATCTCGACGACGTCGACTTCGAGGCGGCGAAGCGCTTCGAGCAGGAAACTCGCCACGATGTAATGGCCCATATCCACGCCTTCGGGCTTGTCGCGCCGAATGCCAAGCCCATCATCCACTTGGGCGCCACAAGCTGCTTCGTGGGCGATAACACCGATCTGGTGCTCATCCGCGAGGGCCTGGACATCATCCTCACCAAGGCAGTGAATGTACTCGACAAGCTGGCCGGCTTTGCTACGAAGCACAAAGACCTTCCTACGCTAGGCTACACACATTACCAGCCGGCGCAGGTAGTCACCGTGGGCAAGCGCGCGTGCCTCTGGGCGCAGGATCTCCTGATGGACGTCCAGGCTATCGAGGCGCTGAGAGCGGCCCTGCGCTGTCGCGGAGTAAAAGGCACGACAGGCACGCAAGCGTCCTTCTTGGCGCTCTTCGAGGGCGACGCCGATAAGGTGAAGCAACTCGATCAACTCGTCGCCGAGAAGCTCGGATTCGCTGCGAGCTATCCCGTCACCGGCCAGACGTATCCGCGCAAGGTCGATACACGCGTCCTCAACGCGCTTGCCGGCATCGGCGAGTCCGTCCACAAGTTCGGCACGGATATGCGTCTCCTGCACAACTTGAAGGAGGTCGAGGAGCCGTTCGAGAAGAGCCAGGTGGGCAGTTCAGCCATGGCCTACAAGCGCAATCCTATGCGCTGCGAGCGGGCCTGCGCACTGGGGCGGTATCTGATGACGGCCCCGCTTCACGGCTCGTTTACCACCGCCGTCCAGTGGTTCGAGCGCACGCTCGACGATTCCGCCATCCGCCGGCTGAGCCTGCCCGAGGCCTTTTTGGCGTGCGATGGCGCCCTGAATCTCTACCTCAACGTCATGGAGGCGCCGGCTGTCTATCCCAAGGTCATTGAGAAGCACTTGAACGCCGAACTGCCGTTCATGGCCACCGAGAACATCCTCATGGCCGCCGTCAAGCGCGGCGGCGATCGCCAGGAACTGCATGAAGTCATCAGAACACACGCGCACGCGGCCGCGGCCGAGGTCAAGGAGCAAGGGCGGGATAATGACCTGCTCGACCGGCTCGTGAATGATCCCGCGGTGGGCATGTCCCGGGAAGAGATCGATGCGGTGCTCGACGTCGGACAGTTCGTCGGCCGGGCGCCGCAACAGGTGGACGAATTCTTGGAAAACCATATCCAACCTGTGCTCGAACGCCACCGGGGGCGCCTGGGCGGGCAGTCCGACGTGCGCGTGTAGGGGGCGAGGCAGGACACTTCAAGGCCGGAACATGGCGAAGCATCACAGTGTGGCGGTCGTGCTGAATCCCGCCGCGGCCAATGGCCGCGTCGGCAAGCACATCCCCGCGCTCAAGTTGGCTCTTGCCGAATCCGTGGGCGAGTTTTCCCTACTCATCACCGAGCGCCCCGGCCACGCCACCGAGCTGGCGAAACAGGCTGTAAACGAAGGGGCCGAGCGCATCGTGAGCGTCGGAGGCGACGGCACGCACAACGAAGTCGTCAACGGGCTGTTCGCCGGGAAGCAACCCATCAATCCGGAGGCCCGCTTCGCTATCATTCCCTATGGCACAGGGGCCGACTTGGCAAGGACCTTGGGACTTCCCCGAGGGGCCCTCGCCATCCCGCACCTCCTCGAGGAGACGCCCGTCCGTGTCGATGTAGGATGCGTCACCCACGGGCTGCCGGACGGCGGCGAGGGCGTGCGCTACTTCATCAACGTGGCCGACTTCGGCGCAGGCGGCGAGGTCGTGAAACGCGTCAACGCCACAAGCAAATTCTTCGGCGGATTCCTTTCATTCCTCTATGGCGTCGTGAGCACGCTGCTCGTGTACCGCAATCCGGAAATGCACATCGAGATCGACGGCGAATCCATCGAGGGCCGCTGCAATAACGTCATCGTAGCCAACGGCCAGTATTACGGCGGCGGCATGCACGTCGCTCCCGAAGCCCGCCTCGACAGCGGGGCCTTCGAGGTGTACGTCATCGGCGACGTGGGGCGCCGGGAGGCCATCGTCAACCTGCCCAAACTCTACCGCGGCCACCTGCTGAAACGCACCGACAAGATCAGCTACTTCTTCGCCAAACGCATCGTCGCGCGCTCAAAGCAACGCGTCCTCCTGGACCTCGACGGCGAGCAGCCGGGCCAGTTGCCGGCCACGATTGAAGTCATTCCCTCCGTCCTCAACGTGCTGGCCCCTCAGATCAAGCGTGCCGATGAAGAATCAGCGTAGGGCCGCCGTCATCGTGAATCCCCGGGCCGCTAACGGGCGTACCGGGAAGCAGTGGCCGAGAATCGAGAGCCAAGTCAGGCAAGCGCTCCAGGAGTTCACGCCGCTTATCACCGAGGGCCCGGGACACGCCGAAGAGTTGACTCGCAACGCCCTACGCGAGGGACATGAGCGCATCGTGAGCGTAGGCGGAGACGGGACGCATCACGAGGTAGTCAACGGCTTCTTCGAGGGCGACAAACCCGTCAACCCGGACGCCCACATGGCCATCCTTCCCCAGGGAACCGGCTCAGATCTCGCCCGTACGCTCGGCATCACCATGGGTGCCGGGGCGCTGGAGGTCCTCGGCCAGGATCACGCCCTCGCCGCCGACGTGGGCCGCGCTCGATTCGCGCTGCCCGGCGGCGGTGAGAAGAGCGAGTACTTCCTCAACTGCGCCCATATCGGCATGGGGGGTGAGGTCGCCAACCGAGTCAACCGGACAACCAAGGCCTTCGGCGGATTCGCGTCCTTCCTCTGGGGGGTGGTATCGGTTTTCTTGACGCACCGCTCCAAGAATATGCGCCTAGATATCGGCGATGCGACGCTGGAGCAGCCTTGTCAGGACATCATCATCGCGAACGGCCGGTACGACGGCGGCGGCATGCACGTGGCGCCGCAAGCCAAGCTCGATAGCGGCGTCTTCGAGGTGTATATCATCGGCGACGTAAGTCGCCTTCAGGGCATCGCGAACATGCATCGGCTGTACAAGGGCACACTGAAGGATCGCACCGACATCGTGCGCTACATCCGCACGGAGCGAATCCACGCCGAATCCGACGAGCCCGTGCTCCTCAACCTCGAAGGCGAACAGCCCGGCCAGACACCTGTCACCATCGACCTGCTCCCCCGCGCTCTGAACCTGGCTTGCCCCGCGCAGTAATCGCCCACGCCGTCTAGGGCCGATCAGCGTTGTGACTCGGCACCGCAGGCGGCAATGTAGTCGGCGAGGATGCGAAGATTGGCGCTGAACGTGCGGCAATCGATGATTTCCGTGGTCGGGTCATCATCACCGTGGTAACGCAGGCGGCTCTTCTCCACCCAAGCTCCGCGCTCGTCCATCGCCCGAATGACCTCCCCGGCGCGTTCGACGAGTTCGGTGGTAAGCCGCACGGACCTCGGACGCGGCTTCTCGACCTCGATGGACGGTTTGGAGGCCATCTCATCGTATTCGGCCTCGATGGCGTCGAGTCCGCAGGATGCCTTGAATCCG
Source organism: Candidatus Hydrogenedentota bacterium (assembly GCA_963674865.2). Taxonomy (GTDB): domain Bacteria; phylum Hydrogenedentota; class Hydrogenedentia; order Hydrogenedentales; family SLHB01. The sequence continues at coordinate 18,283 of CAXXYE010000004.1, read as the reverse complement.
TAGTGGGTGGGCATGTCGTCATCGCTGTAGGTGAGCTTATAGTCCTTTGTGAAGTACAGAGGCGTGTTGCTCTTGAGTTCGTAGAACCTCGCTAACCGGCCGTCAGGAAGGCGGGATGATCTCAAATAGCTGATGGCCTTAGGAATGGGCTTGAGATACTCGGCGTTTCCCGTCCGCCGAGCGAGGGTCAAGAGCGTGCGCATCACGCCCTGAGACTCGAGTCCCGTGATGGACGGAGGCTCGAACTTCCGCGCCCAGGCGGGATGCATATCCGCGTCGTATTGCTGCGCCCAGGCCGGCTGCGGGTCGGGCATCTGCGCCAACAGGATGAAGTCCCCCGCCTTCTTGGCGGCGGCACGGTATCGCTCGTCGTCATAGGCGTCGGCCGCGTCCAGCATCGTGACAATCACGTCGGCGATAGTATTGTCATTGAACGTGTAGTACGAACGGTAATCCTTCTTGGGACGGGAGCGAGGCCACGATTCCGGATAGCTTGCCGCTCTGACTGGGAAATCGTCAGGATTCGGAGGCCCTGAGTATCGCTGAGGCCATGCGCCATTCGGATACTGAGCCTTAAGCAGGCTCTCCAAGGCATAGGCGACGGCGTCGTGAATAAGCGTGCTGCCGCCGCCCACTTGCTTGTCCATTCGGACAAGAAAGCGCACAGCCGACTGCGTCACGTCATCATCCAGCGTGGTGACGTTCTGCCCACCTTCGCCTGCCGGAGCAATGCGATAGGCGTAGTCGGCCCGCTCCGAGGGGTCGAAACAGATCCGGTAATCCCATCCGCCGGACGTCAACTGCCCGAAAACAAGCGCGTAGGCGGCGGCCAAAGCCGCCTCCATGCACGGCTCACTTCCCGTCCGTTGATACGCGTAGAGATAGGCTTCTCCCACGCTCGGCGTCCCCGGAGGCTGCACCCACGCCGTCACATCGTTGGCCCTTCCCTCTCCCTCGCGCCGCGCCAGGTCGGCGCTGTAGCGCCAGAGGTAGCCGCCTTCCGTAGCAACCTGGCTACGGAAGAAGGCGACGGCCTTATCGAGCGCCGCGGCCGCCTCAGATCTCGTAGGAGTCTCGGCCGCGAATCCGGCCTGCACCCATAGGCCCACAATAAGTACCAGAATACCGGCGTACCTGAGGCGGGGCAGGATGAATTGTGTCACATTGCGGGGCGTTCTCAACATCGTTCCTCCTTGTTCGGACTACTCGGCCGGCGGCGGAAGATGGGTTTTGTACCGTCGATGATGCCGCTTACACAGGGGATCATGCAAGTGTAGAGCGGCGCTCCCCCCACCTCATTGAACGCCCTTTCCTGGAGAAGGCGCTCGCGCAGCGGCATACAACAAGGGGAACACATTGCACGACGCCTTCCCCCAAACCCACTCGAACCACACGAGTTAGCAAGCCTCCGTAGGCGGCTGTACCTTGATGACAGGCCCACTCGGTGATAGAATAACCCGTGGTGGGCAGGTCCCTAAGTTGTTTGAGCAGGCCTCAATCGGGCCGGTTGGAGACTCCGACACCGTGCTGGGTAGACGCAAAGACAAAGGCGAGAAAACAACCAAACCGGCAGCGGCGGCGAAAACCGGCGCCGCGGAAAGTCCCAAATCGGACGCGCAGGCGAAAGCCCCCGCCCCTGAACAGCCGACGGCGGTAGCACCGGCCTCAGTGCCGGGCCCCACGGGAAGTCCTGAAGCGCTGGGAAGTACGCTTGTCGAAGAGGGCGCCATCACCCAAGAGCAGCTCCAAGAAGCCCTCGCCAAACAGCAGGAAACCGGTGCATTCCTGGGACAGATTCTCATCGATCTCGGCTGCTTCGACGGCAATGCACTGACTTCCTTTCTCGTCAAGCACTGCAAGATCCCCCACCTTCCCCTGCTCGATTCCCTCATCGACGAAGAGCAGCTCAAGCTCATACCTCGGGAGATATGCCTGAAGTACCGCCTGCTCCCCATTGACAAGCTTGGCAAGAACCTGACGGTGGCCATGGTCAATCCTCTGGACACCGAGGCCCTGGAGACAGTTCGTGCGGCGTGTCCCGAGCTACGTATCAAGCCCATTCTGTGCGCTTGGGATCACTTCGAGCGAGTATCCAAGCGGCTTTTCGGGACGGGACAAGAGGAGGGAGAAGACGCGGTCGAAATGTCCGCGGCGGACTTTGGCCTTCTGCCCTCTGCAGAGAAGAAGGCGCAAGCGGCGGATACGGCCGCTGAGATCGAGGAAGTGGAACCGCCCGACCTGACGGCGGAGGTCGTAATCGAGAAGCCTCTTGCCGAAGCGGAAGCCCCGCCGGGGCCTCGCGCCCCCGCGGAGGAAGCGGCTGCGGCTGGACTACTGCAGCAGAAGCAGGCGGAGCTTGAGGCGGCATTGGCGCAGCGCGATCAGACATCCGAGGCGCTGGCAACACGGGAAGCCCAGTTGACGGCGCTGGCCAAGGAACACAAACAGGCCGAGGAGGCGCTCAGGAACCGGCAAGAGGAACTTGACGCCGCCCTATTGGAGAGCAAACAGAACGGCGAGGCCCTGCAACAGAAAGAGGTCGAACTCCAGGCAGCGTCCGAAGAGGTGGCACGGCTCGCCGAGGCGCTGAAGGAACGGGAAGGCGACCTGGAAAAAGCCCAGGCGGACAAGAAGGCTGCCGGCGAGGCATACGGCCGGCAACAAGTGGAACTAAAGGCTGCGGCGGATGAGGCCGCTCATGCGGGAGAAGCCCTGAAGAAGGCCGAGGCCGAAGCCGCCCTTGCCTTCGAGGAACGCCGGCGCGTGGAAGAAGAGCTTCGCGCTCGGGAAGCCGAACTCGAAGATGCCACCAAAGAGAAGACACGCGCCGCTGAGTCTCTGGCCAAGACGGAGCGGGCGCTCGAACGGCTTTCTGCCGAGCATGCCGAGCAAAGCGAGGCATTGCGCAAAGCCGAGACCGAACTGCGAACTACCTCCGCCCAACTGAAGCACGCTGAAGAGGCCTTAGCCAAGGGCAAAGAGCAGCTCGACGCCATTGCCTCGGAGCGTAAGAACGCAGAAGATGCATGCCGGGCTCGCGAAACCGAACTCAAGCAAGTCACGGCCGAGCGCGCGAAAACGGAAGAGGAGCTTAAGCGGCTGACGGCAGAATTGAATTCGGCCGCCGAAGCCCGCAAGCAGTCGGAGGAGGCGCTGCGGCAAACACAGGCCGAACAGCAGGCCGCAGCAGCGACGGCGGGCACAACCTCCGAAGCATTGAAGCAGAAAGAATCCGAGCTGGCACAGGTGCGGGCCGAACGCCAGGAACTCGAAGCTGCGCTCAAAGCCAAGCAGGTTGACTTCGAGCAAGCGCAGTCCGAGGGGCAGCAGGCCTTTACAGCCCTTCAGAAGAAGGAAGCCGAGCTACAGGCAACAATTGAGGAACACCAGGAGGCGAATGAGGCGCTCCGCGCCAAGCAAGCCGAACTCGAGGCCCTGCTTGCCGAAAGTGGCGAAGCCGAGCGTGAACTGGAACGCCGCGAGGCCGAGAAAAGGGCTGCGAGCGCAGAAGGTAAACGCGCCGCGGCCGCCCTGGAAAAGACCGCCGCCCAACTTGAGGCTATCACGAGCGACCGGGATCGACTCGCAGAGGCGATACAGAAGAAGGAAGGCGAACTTAAGGCCCTCAAGGGTGAAGCAAGCCGGCTTGCGGACACATTGAAGACGCAAGAGACGGAGCTTCGCGCCGCCAAGGACGAGAACGCGCGCGTCAACAAGGCGCTCGAGGCGCACACGGCCCAGCTAAAGGCTGCCGAGGAAAAGATCCAGCAGAGCTTGGCCGCCCTGAAGAAAAAGGAAGCGGAGTCGGGGGCCTTGGCCGCCGAGCGCCAGAGGCTTGCGGATGCCCTCCAGAAGAAAGAGGCCGAACTCGACAAACTGGTGGCCGAGCAGTCGCGGGCCGCGGACCTGCTCAAGGAAAGCGAATCCCAACTGGAGTCCATCAGTGCGGAAGGCGCGGAGGCCGCCCAGATCCTTGCCAAACGCCAAGCTGAACTCGAAGCCATCAAGGCTGACGCAGATCAGAAGTCCGAGGCCCTCAAGAAGCGCGAACTCGAACTGCAGTTGGCCGTTGACGAGCGTGCCCGTTCCGAGGAGGCCCTGAAGGCCAAAGAGGCCGAACTACAAGCGGCCATGGCCGAAGGCAAGCGTACGGCGGCGTTGCTCGAACAGAAGGACGCCGAACTCGAGGCTGCGGCGAGCGCACGTAAGCGCGCCGAAGAGGTGCTGCGCTCGAAGGAGAGTGAGTTCACGCAGGCCGTTACACAGGGCAAGCGCACCGAGAGCGTCTTGCATGATAAGGAGGCCAGACTTCAGGCGCTGATCGATGCTCGAGAACACGCCGAGGAAGCGCTCAAGACCAAGCAAGCCGAACTGGAGGCCGCCATTCAGGAAGGCAAGAAGACCGCCGGGACACTGAAGGAGCGCGAATCCGAGCTGAAATCCGCCGCTGAGGAGCGTCAGCGGCTCGCCGCCTCCCTCGAAGAGAAGCAGGCGGAACTCGATGAAGCGGCCCAGCGATTGACCGCCCTCCGGGCCGAGCTGGATAGAAAGGAAGAGGACCTGGCCCAATTGGCCGCTGACGCCGAGCGCGCCGCCGCGGAAGATACGGCGGTCCACGCCCTGCTGGAGCCAGAGCCCGAGGAAGAGGAGGAGCGGGAGGAAGAAACAACCGTGGCTGTAAGAGCCCGGAGGCGACGCCCCGCACGTGCAGGCTCCGTCATGGAAGCCGCCTCAGGAATGATGCAGGAGATGATCGACGTCATGCGCGACAGCATGCGCGACACTTACGGCATTCTGGCCCGACGCATGCGGCTTTTCAAAGGACTCAGTTCAGAGGACGTCGCGCGGATTTTTGCCGCGGGCGCCACGAAGGAACTCGAAAAGGGCGACATCGTTTTCGAGAAAGGCTCGGAAAGCAAGGATCTGTACGTCATCCTGGGCGGCAGGGTGCTAATCTGCGACGGTGAGCAGAAGATCGCCATGCTCTCAACCGGTGAGATGTTCGGCGAAATGGCATGGGTTAGCGGAGAGCCGCGCAGCGCGACCGCAGTCATCATGGAGCCGACAAGCCTCCTCGTCGTAAACGAAGATGTCTTCGAGCGCACGCTGCAGCGTGAAACGGTCGTCCGATTGCTGATGAACATCGTCACGGCCCTCAGTCAACGCCTCCGCGACGCCAACCGGAACTGACATCGCGAAAGGCGACGAGCGCCTCCCGCACTCCCGTTCATTTGCCATTTGTGCCTCATTCCGTGTATCACTTAGTCGAGCATACGAGAGGTATCCTGTCTCGTAGGAGCGCCTATTGTGCCGCGCCGGTACGGCGATGGGATAAGCCGAGAGGAGAAGAACTGCATGAATGACGATGAGGTCAGCGTACTCATCGTGGGCGGAGAGGCCGAGGAATGGGAATGCTACAAAACCATCCTGAGCGACGCGCCCGACTTCGCCTATGCTATTGCTCACGTCGAATCCAGCCAGGAGGGCATCGAGCGGTATAACGAGGCAAGACCCGACTGCATCTTGCTGGATGGCAAACCGCCGGACATGAGCCCGACGGACTTCCTCGACGCGCTGGCCGATTATGCCGGCCAGATCCCGGTGCCGGTGATCGCCTTGGTCGAGGCAGGGAAGGTTTCTATCGCCCAGAAGGCGATCGACGCAGGCGCGATGGACTACCTGATGAAGGATCAGATCACACCGGATTCCTTGGCCCGGGTGGTCCGCTACGCCGTAGAGGTCTCTTGGTCCGAGAGGAACCTGGAAGAACTCCGCATTCTCTTCAAGACCATTCTCACGGCCATGCCGGGATTCCTTGCCCTGAAGAATCGCGACCTCGTTTACCAAGCGATGAATCCAGCCTTCTGTCAGTTTCTTGGGAAGCCCCCCGAGGAGATCATGGGCAAGGCAGATGCCGACCTGTTTCCGGACGAGGAGGCCGAGGCATATCGTCAAGCCGACCGCGAGGTCATGAAGTCTGGCGTGATGCAGACGGATGAAGAACAGGTAACCGGCGTGAAAGGAGTGCGTTGGCTGCACGTCAACAGAAGTCCCATTGTCGATGCGGACGGCGTTACGGCCGGGATCCTGTGGTCCGCGCGCGATATTACGAGGGCCAAGGCGCAGGTCGATAAGGAAGCAACACCAGACGCGGCGCCGGCCAAAGAAAAGAAGGACGAGAAGGAAGAGGAAGCACCGGCTGAACTTGTCTGCGAGTTCCTGCCCAGCTATCGCCTCACCTTAGTAAACGAGGCGTTCGCCGCCTATTTCGGTGCGGACGACGAGGAACTTGTTGGCCAAAGCCTCCGGAACTTCATACCGCAAGAAGACCACGACAACCTGAACAAACACCTAGCCATCCTCACATACGACCGCCCCGAGGGAAAGTGCAAGCATTTCGTAGTCACGCCGGACGGCGAGCCACACTACTTCGAGTGGACGTATCACGCCTCGTTTAACAAGCGACGTCGACTCGAATCCTTCTGCGGCGAAGGGCATGAGATAGCGAAAGACGACAGCGAAGAGATGAAAGAGTGCCCTGAGTGCGCCGAGAAGGTCCGATCCAAGGCCAAGAAATGCCGCTTCTGCGGCCATCAATTCGAGGAATAGCGAGCGCCCGCTTCCCGTCCGCAGAAACCTTCTCGGACGCTCTGCTCCAGGCTGTTCGCGCCGTGCGCTATCGGAGTCCCTGCATACGAAGCTTGAGGTCCTTGGCGCTGCTGGCGTAGTGGAGCGCGATCTCCTCGGAAATTACCTTGTCCTTCCAGAGATCAAAAAGGGCCTGATCGAAGGTCTGCATCCCCCACTGATCGTGGCCTTCCTCAATAAGCTTGTTGATCTCCTTGAAGCTCTTCCCCTGTTCGATGAAGTCACGCACTGCGCGCGTTCCCATGAGGATCTCCGCCGCCACGCACCGGCCCTTGCCCTCCTTGAGCGGCAAGATGCGCTGTGAGACCACCGCACGGAGCACACTTGCGAGCTGCTTGCGGATTTGCGGCTGCTGGTGCGGCTCAAAGAAGTCGAGAATACGGTTCAGCGTCTCGACGGCGTCAACCGTGTGAAGCGTCGAAAACACCAAGTGGCCTGTCTCAGCGGAGGCCAAGGCCGTACGCACGGTTTCCGGGTCGCGCATCTCGCCGATCAGAATAACGTCAGGATCCTGGCGCAATGCCCCTCGAAGGGCGTTGGCAAAAGACAAGGTGTCGTGGCCGATCTCACGCTGCGTCACAATCGCCTTCTTGTCTCGATGCACGAACTCCAGCGGGTCCTCGACCGTCACCACATGAAGGGAGCGTTTGTCGTTGATCTCGTCGATCATCGCAGCGAGGGACGTGGACTTGCCACTCCCTGTCGGGCCCGTAACAAGGATCAGGCCGTTGTTCCCCAAGCAGATCTTCTTCAGCACGTCGGGAAGCCCAAGTTCATCGATCCGCTTGATGATCATTGGGATGACCCGCAGCACGATTCGCGTGTCCCCATCGTCTTTGCAGACGTTCACGCGGAACCGGGCGACATCCTCCATCATATAAGAGATATCGAGTTCCATCACCTTGTTGAACTTGGCGACATCGGCCGGCTCAGCGATCGAATGCAGCAAATCCATCATGTCATCTTCGCTAAGCGGCCCGCCGTCAAGACGGATCAGTTGGCCGTCCACGCGATAGATCGGGGGATTACCGGTCTTGAGGTGGATGTCCGACGCGTTTTGATCGAGCGCCCCCTGCATCAGTTCTTCCATGGTCATTTCCGGGCCCTCCCGAGTGGTCCGCTACGCTGCAGGACTGATTATTGAAGAAGATTCATGAATCCCGCACCCCTGGCGCCGGATCCGCCGCATATTGTAACACGCGCCAGCGCAAATATCCCTAAGTGAAATCCTGATCGCATTCGGCGCGACGCCGCCATCAGCCGATAAGGGTGAAGCACATCCCGGGAAAGGCGGAGCCCCGAGTGGTACCACTCGGGGCTCCGCATACCAGAAATCGGCAATAGCGACGGTTCGACAGGAAGGACGCCGCGCCTCGCGCGGCCAGCCTGGCCTACCGTCCGATACTGGCGAAACAGTTGTCCACGTGCTCTTTAGAGAATGGCTTGCTTGCCATCGAGACGACAATAGTCACGATGATCGCCAGCGGGAAAGCGACAAGGAGCGGATCCACTTCCGGCCAGAAGATGAAGCCTGTCTTCACCCCGGCCAGCAGGCTCGTCTTGCCTGTTAGGACCTGGCAAACCTTCAGGGCGGCGGCTTCTTTATCATGAATGAAGAGAAGCCACAGTGCGCTCACAAGGAAGCCCACAAGACTACCCGAGATCGCCCCGGCCTTGGTGATCCTGCGCGAGTAGATGCCGCCAAGGTACATGGGCAGGAAGGTTGAGGCGCACAGGCCAAAGAACAGCGCCGTACCACGCGCGATGATGGCCGCGCCGCCCGCGCCGTATTTCACCGGCAGAATGTAGGCCAAGGCAACGCTCAACAAGAACGTGAAGATGATCCCCCCGCGGGTGGCCGAGATCGAGCCGGTGTCGCTCGACGCTACGCCCGCCGTAGCCTCATAGAGGTCGCGGCCGGCCGCCGCCCCCATCGCGTGGAACTGACTGCTGACAGTGGACATGGCTGCCGCGATGAGCGCCACAAGGAAGATATCTCCGAGCCACCAGGGCATGAAGCCCTTCATAAACATCGGGATAATCTGAGCCACCTGTCCCTTTGCGGCCGCAATGGCGATGCTGCCAGTGCTATCGAAGAAGAGCACATTGGAGAGCGAGCCGACAACGAAGGCCACCCCCGTCATCATCAGGATGAAGATTCCGCCCACCAACACGGCGCGGTTGAGTTCGCGTGAGCTGCGCACCGTCATAAAGCGTACTACAAGCTGCGGCTGCGCCAACACGCCAATGCCAACGCCCATCACAATGGTCGACACCAGCGTCCACCATAGGGGACTGCCGAACTTCGGCATGGCCGTCCATCCCTGGTGGCCTCCTTTCACCAGCTTCTCGGGAAGATGGGAGGCCAGGTCAGTCAGCCGCTGATGCGCTTCCACGACGCCGCCCAACTTGCTATAAGTCAGCAGGAGAATCACGATCATGGCCACAAACATGATCGTGCCCTGAAGGGCATCGGTATACATCACGCCTTTGAGGCCGCCCATAATCACATACAGGGCGACAATGGCCGAGAAGAAGAGCAGCGCGGCCGCATAGGGCGTTCCAGTGCGCACCTCAACAGCCTTCGCCGCGCCCATGAGCACAACACCTGTGTACAAAGGCATGAAAAGGATAATTACTAGGCCGGAGAACACCTGGATAAACTTCGAATCGTAGCGTCGGCCCAATAACTCCGGAAAAGTGTGCGCATCAAGGTGATGGCCCATCGCCCTGGTGCGCGCACCGAAGAAGACAAAGGCGATGAAGATGCCCACGAAGATGTTAAGAAATGTCAGCCAAAGGAGGCCCATGCCGAAGACGCCTGCCGCGCCCCCAAAACCTACGATGGCCGAAGTACTGATAAACGTCGCCCCGTAAGACATCGCCATGACAAAGGGGTGGATCTTTCGCCCCGCCACGAGATAGTCCGTTGCCGTATGGGTCCCCCGATACCCCCTATAGCCGAGATATCCGATCAAAAACAGATATATCAGCACAAGTATTGTTAGGAAAAACATGCCATCCATGTCGTGTTGCCCCTCCCCAAGGTTTCAGCTCCAAAGCAGGTTCCTCATCCCGCGCGACACGGGCCGCCGGCTAGAGCTCGTCTTCCAGTTTGTCCTCTTCCTCCGCCCAGTGCTTGTCGTCATCCGTGGGCAGTTCCGCCACGTCGCCCTTATTCCAGTTGACGACGCCATAAACCACGCAGAGCAGCGCACTCAACAAGCACAGTATGTAGACCGTAGCGATCCATCCGTCAGCCATCCCGAGCATACTCCCCACCTCCTTTCCGCTAATGTTGTCCGCCCGCTCGGGGCGCAGAACCTGGCCCCTCCCAACGACCGGGCGATATTTACACGGCTCCGACGCCTCGTTGGTTCACTTTCTTTCAAGCCGGTGGTCGATAACGCGTTTGGCCTTCCCCATGAAGCGCTCGAGCGTCTGCGGTTCGACCAGTTCGACGTTGGCGCGAATCCCGGTGACGGACTGGATCCTGCGGGTGATGCGGTCCCGAAGACCTTGCATAGTCCGCATGGTATCCGAGAAGTCCTGTGGCCGGACCTCGACCCGCACCGTCAATTCATCCAGCGTACCCGGGCGCTTGACCTCGATACAATAATGAGGGGCTGTACCTTCAACTTGAAGCAGCGCCTCCTCGATCTGCGAAGGAAACACGTTGACGCCGCGGATGATCAGCATGTCATCCGTCCGCCCGACCACCCAGCTCATACGCACCGTGGTCCTGCCGCAAGAACAAGTACACCTGTCGAGCGCGGCGATATCCCGCGTCCGGTACCTAATGATCGGCATGGCCTCTTTGGTTAGGGAGGTGATCACCAATTCCCCGTACTCACCATCCTTAACCGGTTCAAGGGTCTCCGAATCAAGGCATTCGACAATAAAGTGGTCTTCCTGAACATGAAGGCCGTCCTGGGCAGAGCACTCGCCGCTTACACCCGGCCCGATGACCTCACTTAAGCCATAGTTGTTAAACGCTTTGAGGCCAAGTTCATCCTCGATCTGAGCCCGCATGTCCGTGGTCCACATCTCGCCGCCGAGGTGGGCATACTTGAGAGGAAGCATCCGCGGGTCCAGCCCCTGGGAACGCGCCACATCAGCAATGGTAAGAGCATAGCTCGGCGTGCAGACAAGCACCTGGCTCCCCAGGTCCTGCATGAGCATGAGCTGGCGCTGCGTGTTGCCGGACGCGGCGGGGATGACGGCCGCCCCCACCTTCTCGACGCCGTAGTGAAGCCCGAAACCGCCCGTAAAAAGTCCGTATCCGAAAGCGATCTGAACCGTATGCTCCGGCCTCAGCCCGCCCGCTACGAGAAATCGTGCACACAAACCGGACCACGTATCCAAATCTTTGCGAGTATAGGCCACAAACGTGGGCTTTCCCGTCGTACCGGAGGAACCGTGGAACCGCACGATGTCCTCCCGCGGCGCCGCCAACAGGCCGAGAGGATAGTGCTGCCTGAAATCCTCCTTCGTGGTCAGGGGAAGACGCCGAAGGTCGTCCAGACTTGACAGGCCGGCGGGGTCGATCTTATTGCGCCCAAACGCTTCTTTGTAGAAGGGGACGTGTTGCACACGGGCAACGCACTCGCGCAGCCGCTGGAGTTGCAGGGCCTCGAGTTCCTCCCGCAGCAGGGCTTCCGCATTGTCCCAGATTCGATTCTCTACTGCTGACTTCGTCATAACCTCTCTTCGATCTCTCAACCAATGCACGTGTTGGGCGCAATGAACTGCGCCCAACATGTATGGGAATAGCTATGCCTCTGCACGGGCGTATAGTTCGACACCGCCCACGACGTTCACGCCTTCCTTCTTCAGTGTCTCCAATGCGGCGTCAGGATCCTGGAAGCGGAAAATCATCACCGCCTTATCCTCCCACCGGAAGGTGAAGGCGTACATATACTCGATGTTGATGCCTCCCGCCTCCATCACCTTCAGCAACTCGGCAAGGCCCCCGGGCCGATCCGCTACCTCAGTGGCGACCACCTCGGTGACGTTGACAACGCAGCCGCTCTCTTCGAGGATGGCCTTTGCCTTCTCCCAATCACGCACAATCAGGCGCAGGATGCCGAATTGCTGCGTGTCGGCCAGCGACAACGTGAGAATATTGATCCCGGCCTTGGCAAGCGCCTCGCAAGGCCTGCTCAACCGGCCCGTCTCATTCTCCAGGAACACGGATAGCTGATGAATCTTCATGTCGGCCCTCTCCCGTCTATCGGGGCGCTCACATCCGCCGTGCGGCCGGGCGCCCACGTTGTGCCTCTTATCGTCACGAAGCGCCCCGCTGGTCCAGAACGCGCTTGGCCTTGCCCATACTGCGCTCAATCGTGTGCGGTTCGACGAGCCGGACGGCCACACGCAGGCCCACCGTGTGCTCAATGGCACGGCTCAGGCTCTGGCGCAGATTCTCGACGGCGCCGACCTTATCACTGAACACTTCAGGCGTCACTTCAACCTGAACCGCCATCTGGTCGAGCCCTTTGTCCCGCGTCAGCACTATCTGATAGTGCGGAAGCGTACCTTCGGCCTCGAGCAACGCCGCTTCGACTTGAGATGGGAAAACGTTGACGCCACGGATGATAAACATGTCATCGCTACGGCGACTGATGCGCTTGATCCGGCGCACGGTCCGCCCGCATGAGCACGCCTCCGTGATGAAATTCGTAATGTCCCGCGTACGGTAGCGGATGAGCGGCATAGCCTGTTTGCTCAGCGTCGTGAACACCAGCTCGCCCTCTTCACCATCCGGAAGCACCTCGCCTGTCTCCGGATTGATGATCTCCGGATAGAAATGATCCTCGAAAATGTGTAGGCCTACTTGGGCCTCGCATTCGCTCGCCACGCCCGGGCCGATGATCTCGGACAGGCCATAGATATCGTAAGCCTTGATCTCTGCCTCAGGCTCGATCCGCGCACGCATGGCATCCGTCCACGGCTCCGCCCCGAAGATGCCCGCCTTGATCGGCAGTTCCTTCAGATCCACGCCCAGTTCCGCCGCCCGCTCAAGAAGATGTACGAAGTAACTCGGTGTACAGCAAATCGCCGTCACCCCGAAGTCCTTCATCACCATAATCTGACGATCCGTGTTCCCCCCGGAGATCGGGATAACCGTGGCGCCCAGCGCCTCGGCCCCGTAGTGTGCCCCAAGCCCGCCGGTAAACAGTCCGTAGCCGTAGGCATTCTGGATGATGTCTCCCCGCTGACACCCGCAAGCAGCAAAGGTGCGCACCATTACGCTCGCCCAAACGTTCACATCTTGCTGCGTGTACGCCACAACGGTGGGCTTTCCCGTCGTGCCGCTCGAAGCATGAAGCCGGACGACCTCGTGCATCGGGCTCGCGAACAGGCCAAAGGGATACGCGTCGCGCAGGTCGTCTTTCACGGTGAACGGCAGCTTGGCAATATCAGCTAACGACTGGACGGCCTCCGGTTTCACGCCCCGCTCATCCATGCGTTCTTTGAACAGACGAACATTGCTATACGCCCGGTTCACAATGATTTGGAGCCGGTGCAATTGGAGCTGCCGCAGTTGCTTCGGGGGTAGGTAATCAGGTCCGCTGACGGGGTGGAAGGCGCAGCCCGCGTCGTGCCAGAACTCACTCATGGAGCACTCTCCCTGTTCGATACGTTTGTGACGCTTAATGCCCAAGTGCTGCGAGAAGAGGCAGGAAAGCCTTCGCGGGATGCCTCGGAAAACACCGGCCCGGAATGCCTTATGCTCCCTCCAATGGCGCAGAAGTATACGCCAATCAAAAGCTCATGGCAACCCGCATAAGAAGAAAAGTGGAAAATCCACGCACGCCAACGCCCCCAGTCTTGCGTCCCCCGACGACAGCCCTTCAGCCAAGCCCTTGCAGGCCTGGACTATAGCGCGGGCCTATCCCCTTGAGCCGCCGCCCGGCCAAAGTCGAACACCTCCGCATTGGCCGCGTGGGCCCGCTCAGGCAGGTTGGCCCGAATCGCCGCGAGCCAATGCTCCTCGGAAAGTGCAAGGTGGGTGCTCAAGGCCCCAAGCAGCGCGACGTTGAAATTCTGCCGGGTGAGCGGCAGGCCGCCGGCCTTCTCAATCGCCTTCATATCCCCCTCTTCACCCAAGATCGTCGCCGGGGTGATGAGCACGCCCCCATCCCGCAAGGCGTGAAGATTGGCCTCGATCTGTGTGCCGTCGAGTACGACTAGGAAATCCCCCTCGCCGGGAGGCACCATCGGGCTCAGTACCTCGCTGCCGAAGCGCACATCGCTGTGCACGGAACCGCCGCGCTGGCTCATCCCGTGCACCTCGCTCTTCTTCACATCACATCCTGAACGCACCAGTGCGTCCGCTAGAATATCAGACGCCTTCAAGACACCCTGGCCACCGAGTCCGGCAATAACCACGTTGGTTGTTTTCGAGGATTCGCTCATCAAGACTTCTTCCTTGCCGCGAGTTGGCAAACCTTCCGCGCTATGATGACCACCAGCTCCCCACCCGACAAGGCGCTCGAGAGCAATTCCTGAAAGGCCTTCACACCGGCCGTCGGATCCACAACGTGCACCTGGCTTATGCCGATGGCACGCGCCACCTCTTCAATGACTAACCGGTTCGTCGGCTGGCGGTCAAGCCTCCGGCCCGTACCCGGATGCTCCTGGAGGCCCGTCATGGCCGTCGTGTCATTGTCGAGAATCAGCACCACGTGTCCCGTGCTTGGCGGATTGTAAACCATCTCCACCAGCCCGGTGAGGCCGCTGTGAACGAAGGTACTGTCGCCGATCACGCTCACCACGCGGCGTGCTTCTTCCTCGGGCAGAACATGCCTCAGGCCCAGCCCAACGCCGATGCTCGCCCCCATACAAACGCATGTGTCCATGGCCTCATAGGGCGGGAGCACGCCGAGCGTGTAACAGCCGATATCGCCGGCCACGATGCAGTCCAGCCGCGATAGCGCCGAGAACACCACGCGATGCGGGCAGCCTTGACAGAGCTGCGGGGGTTTCCCCGCAGGCGGGCTCGCCTCCGGGGACACATCGCCGCAGAGAATGCGCCGCACACGCTCCACGTCAAGCTCGCCGAAGCGGTACATCTCCGGCTTGTCCTCGACAACCATCCCGCAAGCCCGGATCGACTCCGCGAGATAGGGGTCCCCTTCTTCGATAACCACACAGCGATCGACGCTCTCCACGAAGGCCCGAATCTTCTCGATGGGCAACGGGTACGTCATCCCCAGCTTCAGCACGGCCGCCTCAGGGGCGGCCTCCCGCGCGTGCGTGTAGCTGACGCCGGCGGCAATGATTCCGAGGCAGCGATCCGCCCCGAGTTCCTTGTTGAGTTCCGAAGCCTCATTCCAGGCCCGAATATCCGCGAGTTTGGCGCGAAGCCGCCGATGGGCCTGCCGCGCATACGCCGGGATCATCACGCGCCCCTTCACATCGCGCACGAAAGAGGGCGCATGCGGCCCGGCCGGCCGATGCGCATCGTCGGGGCAGACAATGGTTTTCGAGTGGCAGATGCGTGTCGTCATACGAAGCATCACCGGCGTCCGCCAACGCTCCGAAATCTCGAAGGCCCGGAGCGTGAAGTCGTATGCCTCCTGCGAATCGCTCGGCTCCAGCGTCGGCACACCCGCCGCGCGCGCGTAGTTCCGGTTATCCTGCTCATTCTGACTCGAGGCCATCCCCGGATCATCCGCCGATACCACCACGAGGCCGCCGCTCACCCCCGTGTAAGCCGCCGTGAACAGCGGATCCGCCGCCACGTTCAGCCCGACATGCTTCATCGTAACCACGGCGCGCGCCCCGGCGAACACCACGCCCAGGCCCACCTCGAACGCCACCTTTTCATTCGGCGACCACTGGGCGCTGCCTCCCAGCCGCGACAAGTTCTCGAGGATCTCCGTCGACGGCGTCCCCGGATAGCCGACGCCCAGCGCCACCCCGGCATCACGCGCCGCCAACGCCACGGCCTCATTTCCACTCAACAACATGCGATTCGGTAGATTCATCAAGGACTCCACAGACACGTCCAACCAGCCGCAAACAAGTCCATTCCACATGGGCCTCGCAAAGCGCTCAACCTAGCAAAATCCCGCCGGCAGATCAACGCTCCGAGCAGCAAGTCTTGCCTCTGGAGTTCGTGCGGCGTGGCGGGTAGAATATCGCGCATGTTGTCAGAATCCACGCTCCACGCGTCGCCGGAGGATACGGCGCGCCGCCTGACGGGCCTGTATGTGCGATGCACTTTGTGGTACCTCCTGGCGCTCGTCGTGCTCTGGCAACTCGGGATCGAGGCCATCTACGGCCATGTCACGCCGTTCTATTGCCGCTGGCTGCCCCGATTCACATCTTTCTTCATCCCGGCGGCTCTCCTGGCGGTCTTGTGGTGCGGCTATCTTGTGGTGAAGCACGTGCTCTCAACTCGAAACTCCGCCATAGCCGGCGCCCAGCCGCTCGACTGGGCCATGCCATTGGGGCTGCTCGGATTAGCCCTCCTGCTCGACCACTACCTGCTCAAGACGCCCTTCGCGGAGGCTTTCGGCCCGGGATGGGCAGCGGTGTCGCACGACCTACCTGTGTTGGCCATCGGCGCAACCTGGCTCGTGGCCATGTTTGTTGTACTTGGCCAGCTGCGTTGGAATGATGAGGAGCCTTCGCATAAGGCAACACTTTGGCTGCTGGCGGCGTTGGTGGTATTCCTCTTCGTGTTCTCGGCGGCGCTGGCCATGACCCGGGGAGGATTGGACGGCATCGCGCAGGCCTACAGCCGCCACGAGTATGAATACATAGACGACATCGGACGAGGCAGAAGCCTCCGTGGACTCTTCGCAAATTACGTGAAGATGCACCCGTATCTCTCGATGCACTCGAAGGTTCACCCCCCGGGGCCGGTGGCGCTGCTGTGGGTGCTTTCATTCGTCGTGGGCCGCTCCCCTCTCGGGCTCTCCATTGCCACTATGGTGGGCGGGAGTTTGGCCGTGGTGCCGCTTTACTTCTGGGTGAAGGATATGGCGGATAAGCGCGTGGCCCTGACTTGCTGTGCGCTTTACACCTTGATGCCGTCGATTGCGCTATTCACGGCGACGAGCATCGATACGCTGTTTATGCCGTTCAACCTCACGGCCCTGTTCCTGTTCTGGCGCGCTCTGCATCGACGCTCGATCCCTTACGCCCTCGCAGCGGGCGTTCTCTACGGCGTCTGCTCCGTCCTCTCCTTCTCGCTAATCGCTCTCGGGGCCTTCTTCGCCTTCATTGGCCTCTGGCGCTTGGCCGAGAAAGGGCGTCGAGTGGCGGTGATCCAGACGGCGGCGATGATGCTTGTCGCGTTCGCCGGTTTCCACCTCGCCATACGCCTCTGGTCCGGCTTCGACATGATCGAGTGTTTCCGCGTATGCAAGGCCCAGTTCGACACCGACCAGGTTCACCTCGACAAGTTGACGCCCCGCTTCCCCTCGTGGGCCTGGCGCCTACTCAATCCAGCCTGCTGGTTCTTCTTCGCGGGCGTACCGGTGTCGGTGCTGTTCCTGACGCGGGTGTTCCGCCCAGCGAAAGACAGCCGCGGCCTGTCCATCGCCTTTGCTTTGACGGCCCTTGTCCTGAGCGCACTCTACCTTGGCCGGGGCGAAGGGGAGCGCTCGGCCATGTACGTGTTGCCCTTCTTGGCGGTACCGGCGGCCTACCAGCTCAACCGGCTCGGCGCCTCCGCGCGCTCCCGCGGCCCGCTTATCGCGACATGCGCCTTTCTCACCGTGCAGTGCTGGCTGATAGAGTCCTGCTTGTTCACGTACTGGTAGATCTGGAAAATGGTGTGACGGCAAACTGATGTGGAATAGCAAGAAAGTCTCCGTAGTCTTCCCCACCTACAACGAGAAGGCGTCGATCCGCGCCGCTGTCGACGATTTCTTCGCCAGCGGATACGTGGACGAGATCGTGGTCGTCAACAATAATGCCGCCGAGGGAACCGATGATGAGGTAAGGCCGACGCGGGCGCGGCTTGTCTACGAGTCCCGGCAAGGCTATGGCTACGCCATATGGAAGGGCCTCGAAGAATCCCAAGGCGATCTGTTGATCATCGCCGAGCCGGACGGCACGTTCTCGGGCCACGATGTGGCCAAACTGCTGGCCTACTCCGACGATGTGCCCGTCGTGTTCGGCACTCGAACTCAACGTGAATTCGTCTGGGAAGGCGCCAATATGGGATTCTTCCTGAAATGGGGCAATTGGGCCGTGGGGAAGATGATCGAGTTCCTGTTCAACACGACCTTGCTGACGGATGTGGGCTGCTCGATGCGCCTGCTCAGTCGAGATGCATACCAAACGCTCGCGCCTCAGTTCTCCGTGGGAGGCTCCGCTTTCGGCCCGCAGATTACGCTGCTCACCATTCTCAACGGCATCCCCTTCATTGAGATTCCCGTCAATTACAAGAAGCGCGTCGGTAGATCATCCGTAACCGGAAGCAAGGTGAAGGCATTCTTCCTCGGCATGAAGATGATCGCCATGGTGCTCCGGTACCGATTGCTGTCCTGGTTCGGATGGCGGCCCAAACCCGCGCGGGAGTGAGGCCAGGCTCGGGGGAAGGCGAGAAGAGGATTAGCCGGCGACGCGCTGGATTTCGCCGCTCTCGATCATGTCGATGAAAAACTTGACC
>CAXXYE010000003.1:185000-421206 GCA_963674865.2 Candidatus Hydrogenedentota bacterium | reverse complement strand
TGCCGTTCCACGCCATCTCCATCGATTCGACCAAATTCGGGACGGAAAGTGAAGGGGCTCTCATCCAAGCTGAACGAGAGATTCTGCGAGACCTGCACGCCATGTGTCCGCCCGGCGTGACTCCGATTATCGTGGCCGACCGGGGCTTCGGAAACGAGCGCTGGATACGCGATGTCACAAACTGGGGATGGTGCTTTGTGCAGCGTCTGTCCAAGAATCATTGGGTCGAAACCGAGCACCACATCGGCACCCTCCCCGAACTGGGGATACGGCGAGGCTATCGCCCCAAAGACTGGGGCTGGGGCACGATGGGAGAAAAGGACGCCGACAACAAGACGCCCTTTCGGCTGGTCACCGTCTTCGGTTGGGAGGCCGACGAGCCGTGGTATCTCATTACAAACATTGAAGATCGCGAGGCCCGGGCCATCACATCCATCTACGCGAAGCGCTGGTGGACTGAAATGATGTTTCGAGATCTGAAGAACCGCAAATGGGGGCTCGGCATGGACGAAGTGAAACTCACCTCCCGCCAGCGCACCGCTGTGCACTTCATCATCGTCATGCTTGCCTTCATTCTTCTGTGCGCCTTCGGCGCCTTCGCCGAAACCAAAGACTTCGGCGAACAACTCAAAGCAAACACCGCCGAGAACAGAGCCCTCTCCCTCGCCGCCACAGGAAACCACTTCATCGAATTCATCGGACGAACCACCGTTGCTATGGCCATCGCTAGATTGGTCTACGCACCTACATAGAACCAAACTGGGGAGTACTCAGGGCTGGACTCGATCACGCCCGCACGGCGCCGTCGACTTGTGCGGCAATGCCGGTGTATCGCAACGGGGCATTTTGTCTGGAGGGCGCCTTGGGTTACACTAGCGGGGTGTGGGTGGTTCCTATTCCGACCAAACTTGAGAGGGAAGACGAATGGCTTTTCGCTGTCTCGCCTCGTCCATTATCCTGGCGGCCGTTGTCGCGGCGGGCGCGGCCGCGGCCCCGGCCATCTGCCTGGGACCTGAGGCCACGCAGATTGAGCACGCCGCGGCCATGGAGCTGCAGCGGTGTCTCTATGCGGTGAGCGGGGACTTGCCTGCCATCCAGACACTGGACACCGTCGCGCCGGGAAGCCCGGCCATCGTGCTCGGGACTCCCGACAGCCTGCCGGACACAGGCACGGAATGGCCCTTCGGCCTTGAGCCGCCCGAGGGGGACGGATACCTCCTCCATTCGTTGGACTTAGCAAACAGCGTGATCGTCATCGGCGGGAGCATTCCCGAAGGTGTCCAGAACGGGATGTATGCCTTTCTGGAATCGCTTGGATTTGGCTTCTACCTCGGCGGGGAGACAATGCCCAAGACGCTGCCCGACCTCACCACGCCGGAGGGGCCCCACTTTCACAAGTCAAACTCGCCGGCCTTCGAGGTGCGGGGCACGTTGCCTTGGTTCAACTTCTTGAACAGCCCGACAACCTGGGAACCTGAAGATTTCAAGGCCTACATCGATCAGCTTGCCCGGATGCGGTGCAATTTCGTGGGCTTTCATAGCTACGACTCCGAGCCCTTCGCGGCCTATGAATGGGAGGGCCGCCTCGTCGGCGGGGCGCCTTTGGGCAATACCAGCAAAGCCGTCTGGAGCACCGAGCCCCTGGCGGCGCGCCATTTCTTTGCCGGGACGGGCCGGTATTTCGCTCGCGAGCATTTCGGCGCGGCAAGTTCGTTTGTCGAGGATTCCGAGGCCTCCATTCGCGCGGCGCAGGAGGTTTTGCGGGACGCGCTGGCATATGCGAAAAGCCGCGGGCTGAGGACATGCATGGGCTTCGAGGTTAGCGGCGACCCGTTGAACGCCGCCACGCAGCAGCACCTGGAGGCCCGGCTCAAGGCCCTGCTCGAAGCCTACCCGATGCTGGACTATGTCTGGCTCTGGGAGCCTGAGGGCATGGCGGACAATCCAGGGGACGAGCCGCTGAACCGCAGTCTTTGGGACGCATACGCTCAACGCTGGGCGGGCGCGTTTGAGTCCATCGAGGACCCGGCTAAGCGAGGCGAGGCCGTGCGCATGGCCCTGTTCGCCTTGCAGGCCCATCAGGTCCTTACGGCCGTCGGCCCGGACACCACGCTCGTGTTAAGCGGCTGGGGCGGAGACGAGTGGCTCCATTTCACGGATTTCTACCCCTGCCTCGATAAGGTGCTCCCCAAAGATATCGTCTTCGCCGCACTCGATAACTTCCGCGTGACACCCGAGGTCAGCGCCGCCTACGCCGCCTTGTCCCCGGAACGGCAGCGCTGGCCGATTCTGTGGTTTGAGTGCGACGGCGATCAATGGATGCCCCAGCCCAACCTCTATCCCACGGCGGGGGCCTGCCTGGACGCCCTCGACAAGGGGTGCCAAGGCATGCTCGGTATCCACTGGCGGACTCGGGCCGTCGAGGACACGGCGACCTATTGCGCCCGGTTCGCGTGGAATCCGAAGGCAACGGTCGAGGACTATTACGCGCGCCGCGCCCTGGATCTGTTCGGTTCCGAACGGGCGGCGTGGGGCAGCGATCTCCTCATTCGTCTGGAAAAACTCGGTTACCGCTGGGTCGGCGGGATGGGGCAGCAGGAGTGCGGATCATTTACCTGGAGCGTGGGGGATGAGGCGAATCGGGTGGCGTTGTTCCGCATCCTTGGAGAGATTCGCGCGGAATTGAAGCCGGACGCTGGACTTCTGCGGCGGCCCTTCGCGGGCATTCCGGGCGCAGACGTGCTATTGCGCCCCATCGACGCCCTGCTGGCCGCCTCCGGGAATACGCCGCACGATCTCGCGCTGGCCGATTTGTACAACCGCATCGCCTATGTCCTGGCCTTCGACCGCGCCGCGGCGGGACTGGTTCCGGGCGGCCCTCTTGACCCCCTAATCGAGAAGGGCGAGCCCGAAGCGATTGTCGAGCACATCCGCAATTCCGGCCTGGCCGATGCGATGCATGCGTACGCGGGACTCATACGCAACAAGGGTGAGCTTGGCGTGCTGGCTACGATGAACTGCAAGGCGTGGGCCGACCTTCGCCAACGGAGCGGCCTGGACGCAGAGGCACTGGCCGAGTTGGAGGCCTTGCCGGAGCGATTCGAGAAGAGCGCGGCCATTCATGTGCTGCCCGACCGCGTGATCGCCCCCACTGTTCCGAAGGGGCGGCTGCGCGGGGAGGTCAAGGCCCGCGCTATCGGCGAGAAGACGTTTGTTGAACACAACCTGCCGCAGCTCGGGCGCACCACGCTCGCCCTCACGTTCCCAGCGGAGATAGGCCCGGCCGGCGGGATCGAGTACGGCGTCGACGTGCGAGGCGGCCGCGGGAAGACGTGGAGCTGGCCGGCGGGCTTCCCGTCCCATGCGCAGACGGCGCTTCGACTGCCCGCGCCACCCATATCCGCGAGGCCCGCGCCCGCACCATCCTCGCCGACGCCGGTGGAGGTGCACGCCGAGGCGGCGCCCGGCCGCTACAGCGTGCGGCTTACGTGGGCCGCGCGCCCCGGCGAGCAGTACACGGTGTCACGCGGCGGGGAAACGCTGGCAACGCTGAGCGATGGCTGGTTCGAAGACACGGCCCCGCTCTCGGGCGCCGCGCTGAACTACACGGTCGTCGCGCGGAATATCATGACGGGAGCGACGGCGACAAGCGCCGTGCCGGTTTGGGTGCCGGAGTTGCCGCTGCCGCAGCCGCCTGAGAAGGTCCGCGTGAGCACACACGGCAACCGGATCGTGGTGGGCTGGCAGAGCGACGCGCCGCAGGCGGCGCAGTATTACATACTCAAGTTCAACGAGAAGCACGAGGTCATCGAGGAGACGTATGTCGACGCGGATTACGGCTACTACCTCCAGATTTCCGATCAGGTTGCCCTGGGCACGCCGTATACGTATACCGTCGCGGCCGTAACACCGGACGGCCGAATCGGGCCGCCGTCAAAGCGCATCGGCATCATTTCTTCGACAGAGCCGCTCAAACCCCTCGTTCGCCTTTCATTCGAGGACGAGTCCTTCCTTGAGGGCCTTGCGCAACTCACGCAAAACGGCCTTGCTTTGGGCGGCCGCGGCTGGGCTGAACTGCCGCCTCAGCCTGAATGGGATCCGGATCACGCGCTCACGCTTTCCCTTTGGGTGAATCTCGACGACCTGGAGGGCATGCCTGTGCTGCTCTGCAAAGGTGCGTGGCAGGAGGCCGGGTACTTCCTACAGATCTACAACCACCAGGTGCGGTTCTACATGGCGGGCGTCGATACACTGGACGCGGGCCGGCCGATTCCCGGCGAATGGCAGCACATCGCCGCCACTTTCGGATTTAACAACATGCGCATCTACCTCAACGGTAAGGAGGTCGGCCGCAAGCGCGTGATGGGCCGCCCTCGGGCCAGCGAGAACGCGTTACTGGTGGGGCGCTACGCCGCGGGCGACGAGGTCTACTTCGTCCGGGGCCTCTTGGATGACGTGCGCGTTTATGATGTACCTCTCACGCCTGGGGAGGTCAAGAAGCTGTACGAGAAAACCAAGCCCGAGTAGGCCGCGCGGACGCGGCCCTTGAGCGGGAATCAGTCGGGGGAGGCGCAAAGCATGTCGAAAAGTACCGATATCCGCGTGAAAGGGGCATCCCTTTGGTTTCTGCCGGTGAAAACGAGGGTGCCGCTCAAGTTTGGCTCGGAAACGTTGACGCATGTAACGTGCGCCCGCGTGGCGCTGGCCGTAGCGGCCAGCGGGGGGCGAAGCGCCACCGGCTGGGGCGAGACGCCGTTGAGCGTGCAATGGGTTTGGCCCAGTGCCGCCCCGTATGAGGAGCGCCATGAGGCGTTGACGGCGTTCTGCAAGGAATTGGCCGCCGCGTGGCCGGGCCTGGACACCACGGGACATCCCATCGAGATCGGCCATGCCTTCCAGCAGGAGGCGCTGCCTGAATTGCTCCGGAACTTCAACGCGGGCCGGCCGGGCCGGGAGCCGATGCCATGGCTGGCGGCCCTTGTCTGCGCCTCCGCCTTCGATATCGCACTTCACGATGCTTACGGCGTCCTTTGCAAGGCCTCCATCTATCATACGTACGATGAGGCCTTTATGAACTACGACCTCTCGGCCTATCTTGAGCCCGCTGAGGGGGCCGCGGTTTCCTTCAAGGGACTCTTTCCCGCGCACTACCTCGTCCGGCCCCGCGTCGACAGGCTGCCGGCGTGGCACCTCGTGGGCGGCAAAGATCCCATCGACGCCGGCGAACTGGACGGCAGTGAACCCGATGACGGCTATCCGGTACTGCTGTCGGACTGGATACGGCGGGACGGCCTGAAGTGCCTTAAGGTGAAACTGCGCGGCAATGACCCCGATTGGGACTACGCGCGCCTCGTGAAAGTCGGCCGGCTCGGCGCGGAAAACGGCGTCGACTGGCTATCGGCCGATTTCAACTGCACCGTGAGCAATCCGGCTTACGTCAACGCCATCCTGGATCGGCTCATGGCGGCCCATCCCCGCATCTACGGCATAATCCTCTACGTCGAGCAGCCCTTTCCGTATGATCTCGAGGAAAACCAGATCGACGTTCACGGCGTGTCGGCGCGTAAGCCTCTTTTCATGGACGAGAGCGCGCATGATTGGCGGCTCGTCCGCCTCGGGCGCGGCCTTGGCTGGACGGGCGTCGCCCTGAAAACGTGCAAGACGCAAACGGGCGCCCTGCTCAGCTTGTGCTGGGCCAAAGCGCACGGCATGACGGTGATGGTGCAGGACCTCACCAATCCCATGCTGGCGCAAATCCCCCACGCTCTCCTCGCCGCCCACGCCGGCACCATCATGGGCGTGGAAACCAACAGCATGCAGTTCTACCCCCAGGCGTCCCTGCCTGAGGAAGCCGTCCATCCCGGCCTCTACAAGCGGCGCGAGGGCATGCTCGATCTGTCAACCGTCCGCGGCCCCGGCTTCGGCTACCGATTGAGCAAGATCGAGCGCGAACTCCCCGAGCCGGCCGTCGTCTCTGTGTAGGGGTCGACTGAATGCCGGTAGAGCCCATGTAACAACGTACTGTCGCTACCGGTTCATTACCGCTACGCCCAAGTCGGCAAAGGCGGCGATCCACGCGGCGATCTGGGCGTCGTCGGGCGTGCGGGGAAGCGGGGGGCGTTCTCCCTCCCAGCCCAGCCGGAGGCGCTTGTCCTCTCCCAGGGGGTGATAAGGCATCAACTCGACCCCTTCGAGGTTGGGCAGTTCGGCCACGAGGGCGGCGACGGCTTCAAAATTGTCGGGCCGGTCGTTGTAGCCAGGGATAACAGGCACACGCAGGCGAATGCGGGCGCCGCGCTCATAGAGGGCTTTCAGATTCGCGATGATGGGCCGGTTCGACACGCCGGTGTACTCGATGTGGCGGGCCTCGTTCATCTCCTTGAGGTCGAAAAGGAATAGATCCACCAGGTCGGCGATCCGCGAAAGCGTTTCGGGCGCGGCGTAGCCGCAGGTTTCGAGGCAGCAGTGCAGGCTCTCCTCCTTGGCCGCCTTGAGCAGCGCCTCGGTGAAGGCAATCTGGACGAGGGGCTCGCCGCCGGATATGGTGAGGCCCCCGTGCGAGGTCTCGTAGAAAGGCTGATCCCGGAGCACCACGTCGAGCACTTCGCGGACGGACCTGAGCTTGCCGACGAGTTCGAGGGCGCCGGCGTAGCACTCCTCGGTGCAGGCGCCGCAGACGACGCACCGATTCCGCGCCAGTTGGTGCGTATCGCCTGACAATTCATGGGCCGAGTGCGGGCAGACGCGGAAGCAGTAGCCGCATCCGATGCACTTCTCGGGGATGAAGGAGAGTTCGGTATCGGGCGCGATGCCTTCCGGATTGTGGCACCAGACACAGCGAAGGACGCAGCCCTTCAGAAAGACGGTAGTCCGAATGCCTGGGCCGTCGTGAATGGAGAACCGCTGGATATCGAACACGCGGCCCGTAACGGCCGCCGGTTGGTGATTTTCCTCGCACATACTTGAAAGCCGCTTTCATACTCCAAGCGCAAGTGTCCGCAGAGCATAGCACGGCGGCCCCCGCCGGCTCGACCCCGGTGCTGGGCCGCACTACGGCCCGACTTGCCCGCACGAGGAAGGATATTGTCACACAGCCTGTTTCATTGGATATACTGCCGTCGTTGAGGTGTGAGCAGGGAACCGCAGGAGGAATGGAAGCATGGGCAGTCTGAAATGGGTCATCATCGCGGCCGTGATCGTGGGGGTTGTGTGGCTGATGGGCAGCGGCGGCGTGAACTATATGTTCAAGAAATACACGACGGGCCCCGTCGGCGCAGATGCGAGGGCAGACGTGCGCAATGAAGCCGGGCTATCGGGACTGGGACAGTATCTGCTGTCAACGTTCCAATACTCGAAGGCCGCGCGGGTGTTTCGGACGGCCATGGATCGCTATCCAAACGGCGAGAATTACTGGTGGAATCTCCAGCGATTGGGGCGGTGTAGAGAAAAGCAGGGGCAGCACGAAGAAACGGTGAACATCCTCGAAATGCTCATCCAGGCCAATGCCCACGAAAAAGACAGCCGCGTGCCCACCAATGATGCGCTGAAGTTGCGCGCGGAGAAGCTCATCAATCTGCATGACCTGAGGTGAATATGCCGACGTGAACCGGAGGACTTCCGGAGCGAGCGGAGGGCTAATCATGAATCCAGAGCATGACGCGGTTTGGCAGCGTATCCGCGAGGAAATCGAGCGCGATGTCCGAGAGGAGCCGCTACTGGCCAGCTTCCTCTACGGCGTTGTGCTGAACCACAAACGCCTCGAGGACGCCCTCAGTTTCCATTTGGCCAACAAACTCGAGAGTTCCACGATCACGGCGGCCTCGATGCGGGACTTGATCGACGAGGCTTTCGCCAATGATCCCGTCATCGGCGAGGGATTCCGCGCCGATATCGAGGCCGTCCGCACGCGCGACCCGGCCTGCCGCCGGTACTCGGCGCCCCTGCTCTACTTCAAGGGCTATCACGCGATCCAGTCGCAGCGCGTGGCCCACTACTTCTGGCAACAGGGCCGCGAGGCCCTCGCCCTGTACCTGCAAAGCCGGATATCGGAGGTGTTCTCCGTCGATATCCATCCGGCGGCACGCCTCGGAAAGGGGCTGCTGATGGACCACGCCACGAGCGTCGTCATCGGTGAAACGGCCGTCGTCGAGGACAATGTATCCATGCTGCATGAGGTCACCCTGGGCGGCACGGGCAAGGAATCGGGCGATCGGCATCCCAAGGTTCGTAGGGGCGTACTGATCGGGGCGGGCGTGAAGATCCTCGGCAACATCGAGATCGGCGAAGGGGCCAAGATCGGGGCGGGCAGCGTGGTTCTCACACCTGTTCCGCCGCACTCCACGGCCGTGGGCGTGCCCGCAAAAGTAGTAGGGAAGGCCCGCGTGGATCAGCCCGCACTCGAGATGGATCACCGCATCAGTAACGGCAGCGAATGACGTCCCCTCGGGACTAGCGCGGATCCAAGATCACGTAGGTGGGCAGGCCGACGACGCCGAAGTGTTTCATAACCTCGCGGGTGGCGGCGTCGTCCGGGATCTCGGCCTGGTACTTGAGCAGAATGTAGTCTTTGAGGCGGGCCTTCACGTCGGCGTTCTTGAAGGTGGTCTGGTTCATCGTCATGCAGCTCTTGCACCACGTGGCCCAGAAGTCGATGAACACGGGCCGCTGTTCCTTGTCGGCCTGCGCCAAGGCGTCGGGCAAGGCTGTGAGCCATCCCTCGTCGTTCATGTCGGCGCTGGCGCGGACGGCGTCGCGATCGACGAAGTAGCGCTGATCGAAGAGCGAATAAGCCAGGTGGGCGTAGTAGGCCGCAAGGAGCAGCATGAAGACGCCAAAGACGTATTTCACGCGCATCATCCATTTTCCTGGCTTGGGCAAGAACGAGAGTCCTGCTCCTGCAAAGGGCCAGGGCAGTCCCATTCCCACGCCCAGACAGAAGGGGGCAACGAGTCCCACCCAGGAGCCTTTGGCGTAGAGGTCCTGGGCGAACAGCAGGGCCGCGATAACCACCGGCGCCACGCAGGCCCCGGCCAGCAGCGCCGCGATGCATCCCATGGCGAAGGCCGTCAGAAAACGGCCGCTTTCGTTCCGTTTTCCCCCGAATTTCGCCTGAAGACGCGAAAAATCGATGTTGAACACCTCGAACATAGCCAAGGCCAGCACGACAAAGATGACGACGATGCCCGCGTTGAACCACGGCGACGCGTTCAGGGCGCCGAAAGTCGCGCCGGTAAACACGACGGCCGCGCCCAGCAGGCCGTAGGTAAGGGCAATCCCCGCGCCGTACATCGCGCCGAGCAGGAAGCCGCGAGTACGTGTTCCGGCCTGCGCGCCCGCGCCGATGATGGCGACGTTCACAGGAATCAACGGCAGGACGCAGGGCGTCAGATTCAACGCGGCGCCGCCGAGGAGGCACAGCAGGAGCACTAACCAGAGGCTTTTCCCCTCGAACAGGCCCATTTCGCGTGCGGCGTCGCCCGATTCGTAGGCGTCCAGGAAGGCCGAGAACTCCCCGGCGTCCATGTAGCCGGTGGCGGTAGCGGTAATCGTGAACCGCTCGGCCAGGGGCTGCCATGGCCCGGGAGCTTCGTGCGTTGCCTCTTGGGCATCAGGCGCAGGCACGTCATCAGCGGGCGGCGCATCCTCCAAGGTGGAGGGGAACATGATGTCCTTGAAGAGTTTCTCGTATTGCGGACTCACGGGCTGCCCCGCCGCGACAACCTTCACGGAAATTGCGACATCGGCAGTAGCGGGTCCGCGGCACTGTTTGTCATTGCAGGCCTGGTATCGCAATGTGCCGTTGAGAACGTAGTCCCCCGGCGCGAGGTCCTCGGAGAGCGATAACACGATGCCAAGCGTGAAGCGCTCTTCGTAGACGGCCACCTGATCGGGCGAGAAGCTGAAGCTCGTCATCAGCGGCGACGGATAGGCAACTTGCTCGACACGGATGCCCGAGTGTTCCTCGATGGACAACTCCGTCGCAATGAGAAACTCGTCCAGCGGCTTGTGGGCGTTGACGTGCCAGCCGGGCGTCAGGTTCGCGACGACGGCCGCGCGCAGGCTCTCCCCCGGGTGGCCGGCGTCGGTTTCCGTGTAGGCTTCGAGCCGCATCGACGGCCCGTCCGCTCCGAGTTGGCCCAGCGCCGGCCAGGCCACGGCGAAGGCGAGGCAGATCGCAAGCGCCTTACTTAGTCTACGCATGGGCCGTGTCATCACATCTCCCTTTCAGGGCCTTCGCCAAGGGCCGCGAGAAGTGCCTCGGGCGTAGTCACCGGCGCTTTGCAGGTGTAATTCTCGCACACGTAGGCGGCCGCGCGGCCCGAAACCGGCTTCTTCGACGCGAGGAGCGGGATTGCCTTCTCCGCTTCCGCGAAATCCTCGGCTTCAGGATTGCCGAAGGCGATGATCTTACCGGGCACGAACCGGCTATGCAATGCATCGAGCAAGGCGGCGGCCTCGGGGGAGTCATAAGCGCCGATGATCGCGATCTCCTTGGGCGGCGTCAGGTGAAACGCCAAGGCCCAGAGCATCCGCAGATGGCCTTCCGGCGCGCTTGTCATCCCCGCCGCCGTCGCCTCAACAAGGCACTGAGCTTTCGCGCTGTATTCATCGTTGTTGACGAGTCGCCCCAGGCGCATCAGGGCCAGGGCGGCAACGGCATTGCCCGAGGGCTCCGCCCCATCGTACATCGGCTTGGTTCGAGCGATCAGGCCCTGGTGTGTATCGCTGGTAAAGAAGAAGCCACCGGCTTCGCCGTCCCAGAAGCGTTCAATCATGCTCCTAGCCAGGATATTGGCCTCCGCAAGCCACCGCCGATCGAATGTGGATTCATATACGTCCAAGAGGGCGGCGATCATCGAGGCGTAGTCGTCCAGGAAAGCCGGGAGTCGGCTCTCGCCGCCGCCTCTTGTGCGCAACAGTTGCCCGTCGCGCACCAGTTGAGTCAAGACGAAATCCGCGGCCCGAACAGCGGCAGTCCGGTAGCGCTCGTCCCCCAATACCTGATGTCCTTTTGCGAACGCGCTGATCATCAAGGCGTTCCAGGAAGTGAGGAACTTCTCATCGCGCCCGGGCCGCGGGCGCACGCTCCGTGCGGCGAGCAGTTTGGTGCACATGGGCGCCAGAAGTGCGCCGAGGGCCGCGTCAGTCACCGGCTCGGACAGGTGCAGGATGTTCTTTCTCGCGTGATATGCCTCGTGGGAGGTGAAGTTGCCATCCGGCGTAACCTGGTAGGCCTGAGCGAAGCGGGCCGCGTCCTCCGCCCCCAACGTTGCCACCACCTCGCCGTGTGTCCAAAGGTAGAACTTGCCCTCCTCCCCTTCGCTGTCGGCGTCTTCGCTCGAGTAGAATCCGCCAGAGGAGTCTGTCATGTCCCGGAGCACGTAGTCGAGCGTTTCCCGCGCCACCTGGCCGTAGGCGGGATTGGCCGTGGCCTGGTATCCCTCGAGATAGGCTTGGGTGAGTTGGGCGCTGTCGTAGAGCATCTTCTCGAAGTGCGGCACAAGCCAACGATCATCCACGGAATACCGATGGAATCCGCCGCCGAGGTGATCGTACACGCCGCCGGAAGCCATCCTGTCGAGCGTCAACGTCACCATGTCGAGGAGGGCCGCATCGCGCGTCCGGTGCCACTGCCGCAGGAGAAAGCCAAGGGCGTGGACGGGTGGGAACTTCGGCGCCCCGCCGAAGCCGCCGTGTTTGGCGTCAGAGGTTTGCTGTAGGCGATTCGCGGCGTCTTCCAGGATTGAGGCATCGAGAGTGGCGGCGCCGTCGTGCGGCCCGGAGGTGGCTTGCCGGATGAGACGCGTCAGTTCCGCGGCGCTTCGCGCTATCTCGCTACGGCGCGCGCCCCAGGCTTCGATTACGCCTTGCAGGACGGTTCGGAAGCCGGGCATACCGGGGCGATCCTTCGGGGGGAAGTAGGTGCCGCCGTAGAACGGCTCGAGTTCCGGCGTCAGGAACACGCTCATCGGCCAACCGCCGCGCCGCGTCATGATCTGCACGGCCGCCATGTAGATTTCGTCGAGGTCGGGCCGCTCCTCGCGATCCACTTTGATGCTCACGAAGTGCTTATTGAGCATGGCGGCAAGCGATGTGTCCTCGAAAGATTCGCGCGCCATCACGTGACACCAGTGGCAGGCGGAGTAGCCGATGGAGAGGAAGATCGGCTTATCCTCGCGCTTGGCCCTGGCGCGGGCTTCGGCGCCCCAAGGATACCAGTCAACGGGATTGTGCGCGTGTTCTAGAAGGTAGGGGCTCGTCTCATGGATCAGACGATTCGGCGCATGCTCGTTATCAACGGCCTGCACGGCTTCATCCTCCCTGTCCGGCTTGCTATCTCTATCGGAAGAGAAACAGCTTTGCCCGGACGGGCATTCCGGACAGCGGCCGGTAAGTCGGGCGTGGCCTATTCCGCCGGGCGCGGAGGTGATTCGGGCACCTCGGGCCTCTCCGGCCGCGCCGGGATCTCCGGCATCGCGGGCCGCGGGGGCTTCGGCGGGGGCGAGAAGCGTGGGATCGCCGGGCGCCGCTGGAATGTGGGCAATGGGACAGTGTGCAACTTGAGGCCAGTTGACTGAAGCCTGGGCGGCCTTCCCTCGGGCGGCCACGCCGGCGCGAGGCCAAACTCACCCTCCCACCGGGACGCAATCAGCTTCGCATGCTCCGGCGCCTGCCTCAAATACTGCAGGTATGCGGCGTAATACCGCGCCAAGGCGGTGTCCCGCCGGACGAGGCCATACCAGTATCGAATCCAGCCCCTGGCGCGCGGCTCGCCGGCCAGCGCGATGGCGCGCCGGTGCCACACCCAGAACTCGTGCGGGTGCGTGGCGAAGTACGCCATGAGCGTGGCATGCTCCTCCCCAACGCCGCGCTCTGTGTCGCCCGCGATTCGCCACCACGGATACAGACGGGCGTGGGCCAACGCCTGCTCATCAAGCTGCTGGAAGAACGCCAGCAACTCGGCGCGGAAGGCATCCCTTGTCTTGAAGAACAGGTGCAGCGGCGCCAGAGCCTCGGGCGTAGGCGCCAGGCGGGCGGGATTGTCGAGGTAGCGCATAGCCTCGCTCGGATGCGCCCGCAGGTAGGCCATGGCCGGCCCCATGGTGCGCGCGTGTCGGCGCTCGGCCAGTTCGCACCGATACAAGCCATCTACGGCAAGCCGCGCGTCGCGATGCTCCGCGAGAAAGGCCGTGTACTGATCCCATGCGGTGCAAGCCTCACTGTCCGCCATCAGCGCCTCCTCGAAGGCGCCCGTCAGCGGCCCGAATCGCAGCAGCACCAGGAGGCCTCCGTAAGCCTCTTCTGCCGCTGCCGCATCCGGGTGGGTTTCCAGGAAGCGGAGGTATCCCCGGTGGTAATCCAGCAGTGTTTCATCGGAGGCGAGCCGCCCCTCAACGGCCTGGATGATGGCAGGCTGAAGTTGGGCCTCGGAAAACGGGTTTATCACCAGCGGATCGGCCGCCAGAGCGGCGCAGTGAAGGAGCAGGATAATCACGATAGTCCCAATTCCGCTGCCAGATCGAGGACGGTGAAGCGATCGCGAATGAACCGAGCCCCTCGCAGGGCATTCTCGAATTCCTCGAGGTGCGCGGCCAAATCGGCGGGCGTTGCAGGGCCGCCGGCCGCGCGGATGGCCCGCTCCACCTCAGCAGCCGGGAGCAGTTCCCCCGACACCGCCTCCCGCAATTCGCCGAAGCCTCTTTGGAATCGCGTCAATTCCTCACGCAAGCCGCCTTGATCCAGGGCCTTCGTGCGCCATTGGGCCAAGACCTCGGGCGCAATCGGGCCCCAGTCCGCCCGGATCTGCTGCTCGACCTCGTCTTCTGAGGGGGACGCCTCGACAAGCTTGTCAATGTCGAGGCTATCGGGAGGAAGGGCAAGAATCTTCTCCCACAGTCCGAGGCAGTGGATCGTCGCCACGCCGACCTGCGCGCCATGTAGATCATTCGGCGTTCCGGCCACGGCGTGCCGCATATCGAGATAGTGCGAGAGCAGGTGTTCCCCGCCCGAAGCCGGAGCGGATGATCCGGCCGCAAGCATGGACAGCCCCGCAAGCAGCAGCGCTTCCATCACCACGGCGATAGCGCCGGCATCGCCCCGCCCAACGCCATCCGATGCGGCGAGGACGCGCTCGACGGTGCCCTCGAAGAACTCCTGCGGGCGCGGGCAGTAGTATCCGCCGCGCAGGAAGTGCGCCGCGTACCAATCGGAGGATGAGGCGCATTTCGACAGGAAGTCCCCTACTCCCGCCGCGGACATCTCGCGGGGCGCCGTAGCAACCACCTCGGGATCGGCGAATACGCCGAGCGCGGGGGTGCAGGGAAGCGTGCGTTTAAGGCCGCGCACGTTCAGGGCGACGATGCCGGAGGTGTAGCCGTTCATTGACGCCGCCGTGCCGAATAGCAGCACGGGCTTGTGCAACTTGTCCCCCGCATACTTGGCGAGGTCGCAGACGGTGCCGGAGCCTATGCCGACGAAGAAATCCGATGCTTGTCCGGCCTGGGCCACCTCCTCCGCCAAGTCCATGGACGCCTCGAAAGGCGCGCTTCCGTAGACTTTCTCGCGGATGTGCTTGCCCGCGTCGGACATCGCGCGCAAGAGCTTCTCGCCGCCGATGGCTCGAGTGTTCTCGTCCGACACTACCAGCGCTTGGGGGCCGCAGCGTTCGCGGGCCAAAGCCGCCAGTCGGCGGGCCGCGTCTAAGCCGACGTGGCACGCTTCGATGGGAAGCGCGTGGGTGACGCCGCATTCGCATGCGAAGGACTGGCCCAGGCTGGCCCAACCAAGCTTACTCGTGCTCACGCTGCTGCCGTATCCTGTTCAGTTTGCGCCAGAGCGTGTTCCGGCCGATGCCAAGCGCCCGGGCCGCTTCGGCCTTGTTATTGCGGCAGCGGCGCAGTGCGTCGAGGATGTGGCGCTCCTCGGCCTCTTGCAGCGAAATCAGCGGCTCGTGCTCCTCGGCCTCAAGTGTCCCAGCCCGCGCGGCTCGGTTCACCATCAATCCTGCCTCACCGGGCTGAAACGGCACGAAGAGGTATCCGAACACCCCTTCCCGCATGGCCGCCACGGCATCGCGTATCTCGCCCGCCGCGGCCAGAATCAACGTGGGATGCGTCTTGGCATACTCCAGCGCAGCGGCCACATCATCCGTGATAACCACCTGCGGCGCGGCGTCGGCCACCTCATGCCCTTCGGCGATCAAGAGAGCACGGAGCGTCATCCGATTCGGCATGTCTTCTATGGCGAGTTGAACGCGAGCCATGGAGCGAGGCTACACCCTCGCGCGGGGGGAATTCCAGCGCGTTTCCCTTGGCGCAAGGCCATCAAGTATGATGGCGGTTCCGTTGTGATTGCGCGCCGACAAGAGAGTATGGAAGGGCTGAGACAGCGATGGCGAAAATCAATCCGAACTATGAGAAGCTCGAAGCGGGATACTTGTTTCCGGAGATCGGCCGGCGGACGCGGGCCTTTGAGGAGCAGCATCCTGGAATCAAGGTTATGCGGCTGGGCATCGGCAATACGACGGAGCCGCTGCCTCCGAGTGTGATCGCGGGACTGCATCGCGGCGTGGACAAATTGGCCGATGTGGGAACGTACTCCGGATACGGTGACGAGCAGGGCGACATTGCGCTGCGCGAGGCCCTCGTTGCGCGATACCGGGGATACGGCGTCGAGCTTGATCCGAGCGAGGTCTTCATCAGCGATGGGGCCAAGCCGGACTCGGCGAATATCCTGTCCATTTTCGGCACAGATAACGTGGTTGCGGTTCAAGATCCCGCGTATCCGGTGTACGTCGATAGCAACGTCATCGCGGGCCGCACAGGCCGCGGCGCCGGGGGCCAGTACGAAGGCCTGGTGTACATGAAGTGCACGGAGGAGAACGGGTTCTTCCCGGAGTTGCCGACGGCGCGGGTGGACCTCATTCATCTGTGCAGTCCGAATAATCCGACGGGCGCTGTCGCGACGAAGGAGCAGTTGAAGAGCTTCGTGGATTACGCGCGGGAACACAAGGCGGTGATTCTGTTTGATGCCGCTTATGCCGCGTTCATCTCTGACACGTCTCTGCCCAGAAGCATTTTCGAGGTGGAAGGCGCGAAGGAGTGCGCCATCGAGATCAACAGCTTCTCGAAGGAGGCGGGGTTCACGGGCGTGCGGCTCGGGTGGACGGTGGTGCCGAAGGCCCTCGCATGCGAGGATGCGCCTCCGGGTGGGCTGAACCGGCTCTGGTTCCGGCGGCAGAGCACCATGTTTAACGGCGCCTCGAACATCGTGCAGGAAGGCGGCCTGGCCGTGATGTCCGAAGCGGGCCGGCGAGAGTGCGGCGAGGTGATCGCCTACTACATGAACAATGCCCGGATCATCCGTGAAGGACTTGAGAAGCTCGGGCTGAGGGTGTTCGGCGGGGTCAACGCGCCTTACATCTGGCTGAGGACGCCGAACGGCATGAAGTCCTGGGACTTCTTCGACAAGCTGATCGAGGAAACGCATGTGGTCGGCACGCCCGGCTCCGGTTTCGGCCCGGCCGGGGAAGGGTATTTCCGGCTGAGCGCCTTCGGCCATGCGGAGGATATCGAGCGGGCAGTGCGGAGTATTCAGGAGAACCTGTCGCTCTGAAAAGCAGGGACAGACACGTCTCGTTCGCCTACGGCGGACTCGCTTGCGTCAGTCCCCGTTTTTCGCTTCTTCGTCTGTGGCGAGCCGCGGACGCGCAGGAGCGCGTCCCTCCCGGCTGAACAACATAGGCCCAATACAAGAACGCACTATTGAGAACCGGCGCGTGGGACACGTGTCGCATAGTCTTGAGCACGGGAAACGAAAGGGGTAGCGGGCAATGAGTGAGGAGCTTGCGATTCGGGGCGGAGAACGCGCCGTCGAGGGGCCGTTGCCGGGCTGGCCGGCCTTTGACGAGAGCACGGTGAGCGCGGTTTCGGAGGTGCTGCGCAGCGGAAAGGTGAACTACTGGACGGGGCCGAAGGGCATGCAGTTTGAGGAAGCGTTCGCGGCCTGGACGGGCACGAAATTCGCCATCAGCACCTCAAACGGCACCAGCGCGCTGCATACGGCCTTGGCCGGCCTGGGAATCGGCCCCGGGGACGAGGTTATCGTGCCGAGTTATACCTTCATCGCCACGTCGTTCTCCGTGCTTCAGGCGGGGGCGATTCCGCGGTTTGCGGATGTGAACAGGGAAGATCACTGCCTCAGCGTGGCATCGGCCGCCGCACTCATCAACGAGCGCACGAAGGCGATCATGCCGGTGCACCTATACGGCAACGTCACGGATATGGATCCCATCCGTGAACTGGCGCGGCAGCACGGCTTGGCGGTGATCGAGGACAACGCCCAGGCCTTCGGCGGGGCGTACAAGGGCACGAAGACCGGCGCCTTGGGCGATATCGCCGCGTGCAGTTTCTGCCAGAACAAAACCTTCACCACGGGCGGCGAAGGCGGCATGGTGACGACGAATGACGAGGAGGTCGCGTGGCGCTGCCGGAGCTTCCGCGATCACGGCTACAATGTGCAGGAGCGGCTGCGTTTGCTCGAAATGGAGCAGAAACTCCCGTACATCCACAACATGCTGGGCTGGAATTACCGCATGACGGAGATGCAGTCGGCGATTGGCCTTTGCGAACTCGAACGCATTGACACGTGGAACCTACCTCGCCGCCGGCGCAATGCTCACATTCTGATCGAGGCGCTCAAGGAGGTGCCCCAAGTACTCCATCTGCCGGTGGATACATCGGAGCGACAGAACGGCTGGTTCGTCTTCCCCATCACGCTGGACATCGAGCACATGACTTGCGATATCAACACATTTCTCGAAGCGCTGGGGGCCGAGGGCGCACCGTGCTGGAACGTGTTCTGGCCTCAGTGCCATACCGAACGGGCGTTTACGGAGCACAACGGCTTCGGCAACTCCAAGTTCCCGTTCGAGAGTAAGGAGTACACGAGTCCCGCCTCGGTAGATTATGCGCGGGTGGATGTGCCGAACGCGGTGTGGCATCAGGCGCGGACGTTCATCACGTTCATCTTTCCTACCTTTGAGGAGGAGCACATGCATGGCATCGCCAAAGGCATTCGCAAAGTCATCAGCGCGTTCTCCAAGTAGCGAGTGATAGGAGGATTTCCGATGAAAACCAGGTGGGCGGTATGGGGCTCGGGAGGCATCGCCCGGCGCCGGACGATTCCGGAAGGCATCACGAAAGCGGAGAACGCCGAGCTTGTCGCGGTTTATGACGCGGATGCCGAGGCGAACGCCGAAGTGGCGCGTACGTTCGGCGCGCCGGCGTGCGTGTCCGAAGATGATTTGCTGGGCAGCGATTGCGACGTCGTCTACATCGCGACGCCGGCCAAGCTTCACTGCGCTCAGGTGGCCCGGGCCGCGGAAGCCGGCAAACACGTCCTTTGCGAGAAGCCTCTAGGACTAACCGTTGCGGAGGCCGAGCGGATTGTCTCTCTCTGCAACGATAAGGGCGTGAAGCTCGGCATCGGCCTGATGATGCGGTTTCATTCGCAGCACCAGGAGGCGCTGCGGCTCATCCGCGAGGGGAAGCTCGGCACGCCGGTGCTGGCGCGGGCGCAGTTGTCGTGCTGGTATCCCGCCATCCCGGGTGCCTGGCGGCAGAATCCCAAGGAAGGGGGCGGGGGCAGTCTGATGGACATGGGCGGCCACTGCATCGACCTCCTCGAGATGTTCTTCGGACGCATCGTGGAGGTGTATTGCGCTACGGGGAATCTCGTGCAGGACTACGCGAGCGAGGACACCGCCGTCGCGCTCCTGACTTTCGAGAACGGCGCGAAAGGCGTGGTGGACAACCTGTTCAACGTCCCAGACGCCAGTTCCAAGAACCGGCTCGAATTGTACGGCTCCCAGGGGAGCATTCTGGCCGAGGGGACTATCGGACAGGGCGAAGCAGGCCGGATGACGGCTTTCCTGCAGGATGCCGGCGGCGGTTACGACGCCCAGCAGGCCCGCGATATCGGCGATGGCGAGGCCATCGCGCCGGCCGCAGTCAACATGTACCGGGCCGAAGTTGAAGCCTTCGCCCAAGCCGTGCTGGATGACTCGGAGCCGCCCGTGGGCGCGGCGATCGGCCTGAGAAGCCAACAGGTCCTTGCTGCCTGCTATGAGTCCGCCGCGGCCCGACGGGCGGTGTCCGTCTAGGGCCGGGGGCGGCGGACGGCCTAGCGCCGGTATCAAGTTCAGCGTACGGATTGCACACTCCTGCAAAAAGTGCTAAAATAGTCAGCCGATTATGCGGGAGGATATGCCATGCCGAAGGACCTGGGGCTAACGGCTAGAACCTACGTCAAGAATCTGGGCAAACACGTCCAGCGGTTTGTCTTGCGCAAGGAAAGTGTGCGTGACGCACTCAACGGCGTCTCGAAGGATACCAAGAAGGTCGCACACGCTTTCGGCAAGGCCACGGAGACGGAGCACCACAAGGACGCCGTGCAGTTAGTCGAACGGGGCCGCCGGACGTACAACAACCATGACTATGAGCGCGCGGAAGAGGTGTTCCGCCAGGCCGTTATGGCGGATCATGGCTATGCGTTGGCACACACGTATCTCGGCCACGCGCTATACCAGCAGGGCCGGGTGAAGGAGGCCGTGGCGAGTTGGCGCCAGGCCATCGCGGCGGATCCGGGGTCGAGCGCGGCGATCAAGGCACAGAAGAAGATCCATCACGTCGAGCGAAGCGCCGAGAAAGTGGTGGATTCGCTCGCCGCTCGCCTCAGGAAGAGGCGCTGAATTCGTGCAGCCCTTCCGCTACTTCATGCCGACCGAAGTGGTCCTGGGTCGGGGGATTCTGGATTCACTGGGCCTCCGTTGCGCAGGTTTGGGCGCCAAGGCGCTGCTCGTCACGGGGGAACATTCCGCCCGAGCCAGTGGCGCTTTGGATCGCGTGCTGGCGCAACTTCCGGGGGCAAGCGTCTTCGATGAGGTCGAGGAGAATCCCAGCACGACGACCTGCGAACGCGGGGGCGCGGAGTGCCGAAAGGCGGGCTGTGATTTCGTGGTGGCCCTCGGCGGGGGCAGCCCGATGGACGCAGCCAAGGCCATCGCGGTTCTGGCGCGCAATCCGGGCCGTTGCGCCGATTTCTTCGGCACGGACAAGTACGCGGAACCGAACCTGCCGGTTATTACGATTCCGACGACTTCCGGCACGGGGAGCGAGGTGACTCCTTACGCCGTAATCACCGATGTTGCCGAGGAAATCAAGCGGACAGTCAGCGGCCGGGGCCTGTTCCCGGTTACGGCCCTGCTCGATCCGGAGCTGGCCGCGACCATGCCATCTCATGTGACCGCCAACACCGGACTCGACGCCCTCAGCCAGGTCATGGAGGGCATGGTATCGAAGAGCGGCACGCCCAAAGGCGACACACTGGCCCTCGAAGGATGCCGAATCATCCGGGAGTGGCTTCCGAGAGCCGTGGCCGACGGCCAGGACCTGGAAGCGCGTGAGCGGATGATGTACGCCGCGATGCTGTCCGGGTGTGTGATCGCTCAGAGCGGAACGACGCTGGTCCACGGCCTCGGCTATTACCTAACAAGTGTTTTCGGCTTGGCCCATGGACTGGCCAACGCCGTGCTCCTGGCGCCCGTTTTCCGGTACAATGCGCAGCACGAGCCCGAAAAAGTCGCGGCCATCGCCACGGCACTGGGTTTTCCGGCGAAACCCACGCCGGAGAACGCCTCGGAGCAGATCGTTGAGGCCCTTCAGGCCCTGATGCACGATGTGGGCGTCTCCAGCGCGGCGAAGGATGCCGGCGTTACCGAAGAGGACCTAAAAGACTGCGCCAACAGTATTTATGGCGATAGATCCCGATTCAAGAACCAAGTCGGCGAGCCGACCCTTGAAGAAGTGCTTGGATTCTTCCTGCAAGCCCACGCGGGCTTTGGAGGATGATGTGGGCTCGTGGACATTAAATGATAAAACTGCTTGAAACCGGATACTGGCCTGTGATAAACGGTTTCTTGGCATGGATCGGCTAAAGGTCACGGTTGGTTCTGCCGATAAGCTATGCGAGAACAAGCGAACCAGGTTCGTGAGGGTTCGTGGTTAGGAGGTGCAAATGGTTGGGATAAATGGGATAAGCGGCGTACCAGAGCCGACACCAGAACGCCCGGCCAACGTTCGTGACCGGAGAGCCAAGGACGTCGGCGACGGGAGTCAAGCCAAAGACGATGTCCTCATTAGTAGTGAGGCACAAGCTGCCGCGAACGTAGCAAGAATCATCGAAGCATCCGCCGACGAATCGGGCATTCGTACCGAGAAGGTGGCCGCAGCGAAGGAAAGCATCGAGCGGGGCGACTACAAACGTCCCGAGGTCGTGCAGGTGGTCGCGCAGCGAATCAGCAAGTATCTTCCCTAGCCTGACGATACACCGGGCGAGGTGATTCAAACGAGCAACAGGAGCACGGGCGAGCCCGTGCTCCTGGTTCTTTTTGGGGTCGTGGTTTCCACGAACACTGCCATGGGTAGCACATGCCTTCACTCAGCGTGGTGATGATCGTCAAGGATGAGGCGTCCCGTCTCGGGGAATGCCTTTCAAGTGTAGCCGCCATCGCCCAGGAGATCGTCGTGGGCGATACCGGCTCGCAAGACGACACGGCCGAGGTCGCGCGAGGCCATGGCGCGCAGGTAGTTGATGTCCCCTGGGAAAACGACTTCGCCGCGGCAAGAAATCGCGTGCTGGCCGAGGCGTCGGGCGACTGGCTGCTTCATCTTGATGCGGACGAGCTTGTAGATCCGGCGGGCGCCGCGAGAATCCGCGAACTGGTCGATGGTGATGGTTTCGGCGCGGATGCGATCGAGGTTATCCTCGCGAATTACTGCGACGAACCACGCGCATGGCGTTGGGCGCCCGTCGAGCCGGATGCCCCTTTCGC
This sequence comes from Candidatus Hydrogenedentota bacterium, assembly GCA_963674865.2. GTDB lineage: Bacteria > Hydrogenedentota > Hydrogenedentia > Hydrogenedentales > SLHB01. Next base: position 399,314 of record CAXXYE010000003.1, on the reverse strand, counting down.
CCGTGGCCGCTCGGGCTACATCCCGGTGGGCCTGCTGCGCCTTTTCCGCAATGGGCGCGGCTTCGAGTACCGCGAGGCGGTTCACGAGAACATCACCGAGAGCGTGCGCGAGTACGGCGGCGTTGTCCGGGCGGAGCCCATCGTCATACACCATCACGGACTCACCGGCGGCGCGCGTGCCGCAGAGAAGGCGCAGCGGTACCTGGCGATCGCCCAGGGGAAGGTGCAGGCGAGGCCGGCCGACCCCAAGGCCTGGCATGACCTCGCGGAGCAGTGCTTCGCATGCGGCATGGCCGGTGAGGCCGAGGAAGCTTGCGCAAAGGCCCTTGCCATCGACCCGCTACATCTCGGCGCGGCCACTATGATCGTGAATCTCCACCTCAACAGGGGGAATCTGGACGCAGCGAAGGCGCTGCTCCTCAAACTCGAGGAGGCAGGCATCACGTCGCCCCACGTGGCGATCGCGCTGGGCGCCATAGCCTGTAAACAGGGGGACCCCGGACAAGCCCGACGCCGCTTTGAGGCCGTCGTATCGGCCGAGCCGAGGTCGATTATGGGCCGCCTACACCTGGCGCGCGCCTTGGAGCAACTTGGTGAGCCGGACGCCGCGCGTGAGCATTTGGCGGCGGCCCTGGACACCGCGCCAAGGCTGGACGAACTCCAGAATCGCCTCGCCGCACACGATCTGCGCCGCGAGGCCGAGGCGCTATTCCATGCCGAGGATGCGGACGGCGCCTTGGCGACGCTCGTCAAGGCCCTGCGTCTGGATCATGAGGACCCGCTCACCCAAAACGATCTGGGCGTGGTGCTCGCGGCGATGGGATATAGCGTGCAGGCACGGGAGTGTTTCCGCCGGGCACTGGCTTTGGCCCCGGGGATGACGGACGCCGAGAACAACCTCGAAGCGCTAGAGACTCGCGAAAGGGGGGACAGGTAGTCGCGCCGGGGACGGCGCTTGGAACATGTCCCCTTTCCGCGCCCCTCTTCCCGCGCATTGATCCCACCCCTCGTGGGGGATATCATCCGCACACTCCTGAAGCAACACCCGAAGAAGGGACATCGATGACAACCGGCAAGGACTGTCCAATGACTCCCGCACGGCAGTGGACCGTGTATCTTGTACAGCACGCGCACACGGACTTTGGCTACACCGCGGCACAGCATGAGATGCTCCCGGCGCACTTGCGCTTCATCGATCAGGCTCTCGACCTCTGTGACGCTACCGATGACTATCCCGACGACGCGCGCTTCCGCTGGACTTGCGAGACCGCCTGGGCGGTGCGCGAGTACCTGAGACGCCGCCCCTCCCGGCAAATCGAACGCCTGAAGCGGCGCGTCGAGGAGGGCCGGATCGAACTGACGGCGCTGCTCTTCAACATGTCTGAGATCACGCCGGAGAACGGCCTCGTCGCTTCGCTGGCGGGCCTGCGTGAGATCATCGATGTGCTTGGCGTCCGCGTCACCACGGCGATGCAGAATGATGTGAACGGGATGGCCTGGGCCCTTCCTGATTACCTCAGCGGATGCGGCGTGCGCTACCTGACCACGGCCGTCCACGGCTTTCGCTCGCTGGTGCCTTTCGACGTTCCGACGGTGTTCTGGTGGGAGTCGCCTTCCGGCCAGCGACTCCTCGCCTTCCGGCCCGACCACTATTTCTGCGGCAACTGGCTGGGCTTTAACGCGACGGGCCGCGTGGGGGATTGGGTCGGCACGGAACAGGCCGAGGGCGTACGCGTGGAGGAGGCCCTGCCGAAGTATCTCGCGGAGTTGGAGCAGAAAGGCTATCCTTTCGACCGCATCGCCGCGCAGTATTCCGGACACGAAACCGATAACTCCCCGCCCTCCATGGTTCAGTGCGACCTCGTTCGCGCGTGGAACGCCAGCCACGAATGGCCGAAGGTGCGCATTGCGACGGCCGGGGAGTTCCCGGGACACATGGAGCGGCACCACGGCGACGACCTGCCCGTATTTCGCGCTGCCTGGCCGGATTGGTGGACAGACGGATTCGGCTCGGCGGCGCGCGAAACCGGCGCGGCCCGCGAGGCCCATGCCGCCTTGCAGTCCAGCGCGGGGCTCTTATCCATGGCATCCATTCTCGGCGCTCAAGTGTCCGACAAGACGAAACGGCGCCTCTCCGATGCCCACGAGGCGATCCTCCTTTACGATGAGCATACCTTCGGCTCCGTGGACAGCCTGGCCGACCCTTATTCCGAGACGACGATGGTTCAGTGGCAGGAGAAGGCGGCCTTTGCCTGGCAAGGTGTAAAGGACGCGGCCATGGTTCGCGAGGAAACCTGGGGCCTCATCGAGAGCCTCCTCCCTCAACGCAAGGCCCCCACCATCACCGTGTTCAATACGCTCAATTGGCCACGCTCCGGATTCGTGCGCGTATTTGTGGAATACGACTTTGCGCCGCGCGGAGCCGGATTTCAGATTATCGACGAGGACACCGGCCGGGCCGCGCCCGCCCAGGCCTTGAATGACCGCCCTCATGATCGCCCCGCCGGACACACGCTGGCGTATGAGCGGCCCGCGGGCCAGTTCATCGGCTTCTGGGCCGCCGACGTGCCGGCACTCGGCTACAAGACCTTCCGCATCGCTCCGGAAGGCGAGCCCGCCGAGGACGGCAAGCAGGCCGACAAAGCTCCCGTCGAGATACTGGAAAGCCCCTTCTACAAGGTGGAGTTTGACGCCCGTCTTGGCGCGATCACGAGCATCGTCGATAAGGAGACGGACAAGGAGTTGGTCGATCCGGACGGCCCGTGGCGGTTTGGGCAGTTCATCTACGAGGACTTTCCCGTGGAGGAAGGCGCGCGCCACGATTCGGGCCGCGTCTTCAATCGGGATGCCTTCCGCCGCCGCGCTCTGCGGGGCGCATACGTGGTTAGCGTGAGCGACACGCCGATCTGGAAGGCCGTGACGCTTGCCGGCGAGGCCGATGGGTGCGACACACCGAACGGCGTGCGCGTTGAAGTACGCCTTTTCAAACCGGAAAAGCGGATCGAACTGACGTATGCGATTCGCAAGAAGGCCCTCACCACGCCGGAGGCGATCTACGTAGCCTTCCCGTTCGCGCCCCGCTACGGAACACTCGTCTATGAGGCGCAGGGCGGCCTCGCGAGGCCGGGGAAGGATCAGTTGCCGCGGACGGCGTCCGACTGGCACACGGTTCAGACTTTCGTGACGGTGCGCGGCGAGGATAGTCAGGTGACGCTGGCAAGCCCGCAGGCGCCGTTGGCGCAGTTCGGCGAAATCAACGTGGGCAAGTGGCAGGACATCGCCGAGGTGGAGCAGCCGCATGTCTACTCCTGGATAATGAATAACTACTGGTGGACGAATTTCCGCGCCGCGCAGGAAGGGGAGTGGATGTGCACCTACGCGCTCATGTCGGGAAGCGATACGTCCAGCATCGCGGCGACGCGTTTCGGTTGGGGAACAACGATCCCGCTTGTGGCGCGTGTTTCAGGGCCGCGGAGCGTGGATGCGGGCCCTGCATCCGCCTCGCTGCTCGGAATCAAGAATCCGAACCTACTGCTCGTCCAGATGCGCCCGGCGCACGATGGGAACGGCCTCGTTGTGCAGCTTCGCGAGTTGGAGGGCAAGGAAACGCCGCTTGAACTCGATATGCCGGAGTCGCTGGCCCAGACATCGCGCGTGGTGGAGGTCAATGCCATTGAGGAACCTGTGGCAGGCGGGGATGACAAGATCCTCTTCAAGCCATACGAAACGAAGTTCGTGAGCATCACGCCTGCGTGATCGGCATCTTCGCCGTCCGGCCGGAATCCGCACGTAAGCGCGGTCCTGCATCCCAAGCACGCGCGCCGGAGGCAGGCAGGATGCCCGCGCCACAATCTCCGGCAGGCAAGATGCCCGCGCCACAATCTCCGGCGCGCTCGCCATTTGTCAAGACACGCTTACCAACGTTCCGAGAAGGGCCATATGGTGGTGTGGGCTTCCAGCCTGCGTATTCCCGCGATAGGCGCGCAACCTGCCCGGCTTACGTGCAGATTTGGGCCGGGCGGAGCGGTGGATTGCGCGCAGACGGCGTGCTATCGTTCCTATGGTCGATAAGTCATCACTGGAAGGCTGCGCTCGTTTGGGCGGGAACAGGCGTGAGCTGGGGAGAGGATGTCGTTTCTAATACTCATCATCGCGGCCGCTCTGCTGGGCACATGGGCGCTGCGCCCTCTCAAGCTGCCCAAAGATCCTGAGGGCGCGTCTTTCCGGATGCTGGCCGGCCTGATTCTATCTGCCATAGTCATCTTGGCGTTAGGCAGCATCTCGCTCAGGTGGGCGCGATTCGCGCTCTACGCCATCGCGGCGGCAGGCGTCATTTTTGAACTGTTCCTATGGCGATTCAGGCGGAAGGAAGCCAAACCACGCGCGCTGGTGCCGCGTCCGGCCCTGACGGGACTCGAGCGTCTCGGGATGTCGGCTATCGCCGCGGCGCTGATGCTGTCCCTGCTGGGGGCGTTGGCGCCGGTGACGAGCTGGGACGCGGCCGTCGCCCATCTGGCGCTTCCGGCGGACTACGCGCGCGAAGGCCGCATCATGCTCATCGAGGGAAACGCATACTCCGCCTATCCTCATCTCATGCACTGCCTTTTCACGGGGGCCTATGTCGAAGGGGGAGAATCCGCCGCCGCGCTGATGAGTTGGCTCTTCGGCGTCCTGGATTGTTTCATGGTTTACGCGCTAGGACGCCGAGTAGGCGGCCGCCGATGCGGAATCATCGCCGCGGCCATCTTCGCCACGGCCCCCATCTTCCTGGATCAAGCGGGCACCGTGTCGCTGGATGTGGCCTTTGCCGCGTTGACGGCGGGGGCCTTGGCGGCAGTGTTCGCCTGGCATGACGAGCGCAAAGCAGGCTGGGTGGTCCTCGCCGGCTTTTTCGCGGGGAGTTCTTGCGGTGTCCGGCATACGGGATATCTTGTCGGCCTGCTGCTTCTAATCGCGGTGCTCCTGGGCAAAGGGCCTCGCCGGTTCACGGCGGTTGCCTGCTATGCCGGGGCGGCGGTGTTGGGGGCCTTCCCGTGGATGCTTCGCAGCACCTTGCTCGTTGGGAATCCCGTCTATCCCTTCTTCATGTCGCTTCTCTCCCCGAACACGGTAGCCGACGCCGAGATCTCCGCCCTGGGCGTGCACGAGTCACTCCGCGGAACCGGCTTGCGGGCCTACTTGATGTTCCCCTGGAACATTATCATGCGTCCGCACTGGTACGATGGGTGGACAAAATCGCCGGGAGCCCTGCTGCTCATCCTCGGCCCGGTGGGCTTGATTGTGGGCGGCAGACGCGCCTGGTGGCTGGCGGCGTTCAGCCTGGCCGGGGGAACCTGCCTCTTCTTCTTCCGGCAGCACGCGCGCTACCTGCTCCCTTTCTTCGTTCCCATGATGGTGGTGGCGGCGCTGGCGCCGTGCCGGCTCAGGGGACTCCAGCGGTCCATCGCGGTCATCCTCGCGATCGTATTCGCCTACCAGTTGGCGCTCGACGTGGCCGCCGTCCACTTCAAGATTCCCGCCGCCCTACGGCTGGAGCCGCGTCAGCAGTATCTTGCGGAGCGCGTCGAGCGCTATCCGGCGTTTGCGTGGGTGAACAAGTACATCCCGCCGTCCGACACCGTGCTCACCCTCGATCCGCGCAGCTACTACATCGAGGGCCGCACCTTCCAGAATTTCGAGGCCCTCAAGCGCATGCGCGGCGCGCCGCTTGATGAGCAATTAGCCTGGCTACAATCTCGTGGCATCGCTTACTTGTTCTATCCTGAATCCTACGTGACGGAGTCGCCCGGCTACGCACAAAGCGGGCTGCTTGACCTGTTGAATACTTGGCGGCACGACCCTCGCCACTTTGCGATGGTGAAGGCATTCGACCTTGCGCGGGCTCGTTCGGCGGGCACCGAGCGCGTGGAACTCTATGCGCTCCAATATCCGTCCGCAAGTGAAGACGACGAAGATAGGCCCTGAAGGGGACGTGAGCGTGTCAACGCGGCGCACCATAGCCAGGAATACGCTGTTCAACGCGGCGGGGCGGACGTGGGAGGCCCTGCTCGCGCTGCTCGTGCTCACGCCGTATGTGGTGCCCCGTGTGGGCCTCGCGGCGTGGGGCGCGTGGGCACTGCTTAGCGCGTTCACGGGATATGTGGCGCTGTTCGATCTGGGCATCAGCAGCGCTTACGCCAAGTACATCGCGGGGCACGCCGCGCGCAAGGAAGAGCAGGCCATATCGCGGATCGTGAGCACCGGATTCTTCTTCTATCTCTTCCTCGGCGTCCTGCTCATCGCGCTGGGATGGCCCGCTATCGACCTGATCATCGGCGCCCTGGGCCGGCTTGCGCCCGCCCGCGTAGGAGATCTGGCGGACGCCGGGCTACTCGCCGACTTGCGATTTCTCTTGCGTTGGGCCCTCGTGCTCTTCTGCGCGTCAAACTGCGTTTCCGCCTTCACGGCGGTTCAGACGGGCCTACAGCGCATGGGCATCACGAACGTGCAGAGCTTCGTGGCGTCCCTCGTGAAACTCGGCGCGACGATTGGCTTCATCGAGACAGGCCACGGCGTACGCGGATTGCTGTACGCAGAAGCGGCCGCCTTTGGCGTCTTCGGGGCCGCAAGTATCGTAGCGGCATTCCGGCTGGTTCCCTCGCTTCGCGTGTCGCCGCGCTGGATCGAGCTGCCGACGCTCGGGCGTTTGTTTGGATTTGGATGGAAGACGCAGGTATCGCGCCTCGCCAACCTGATCATGTTCCAGACGGACAAGGTGATTGCCGGACTCGTGTTCCTGGGGCAGCTTCATCTGGTGGGCCTCTACGAGCTCGGCCTTCTGTGGGCCAACAAGTCTCGGCAGATCCCCGGGCTGCTTCTCACGGCGCTGGTGCCCGCCGTGTCCGACCTCGATGCGCGCGGCGAGGAAGAGCGCCTGCGGGAATTGTATCTTCGCGGCACGAAGTACGTGGCCTTTATCGGCATCCCCGCCTCGGCCTTCCTCGTCGGCGCGGCGGGGCCGCTGATGCGGGCCTGGATGGGCGACGTGGCCGGCCTCGACACGGCAGCATGGGTGCTCCGGATCATCGCGCTCGGCTATGTGGCAAACGTCCTGCCCGGCCCCGGCGTGACGCTGGTTCTGGGAAAGGGCCGTCCGGGCCTCCAAATGAATGCCGGACTTATCGCGATGATCGCCAATATCGCGCTGACGCTGCTTCTCGTCTACGCCATGGGCTTCTACGGGATTCCCATTGCAACGGCCCTGTCGATGTTCCTTTCCTGCGGCTGGTTCTTCGTCGCGCTCGAACCGGTGACAGGCCTCAAGGCCCGTGCCATCCTGCGCGGCGCCGTGCTATGGCCATGCTTGGCGGCAGCCCCCGGGCTGGCCGTGGCCGCCCTGGGCGATTGGCTCAGTTCGGGCCTCACCGGCCGCGTTCCCAACGCAGCAGTGCTGCTCGGAACCGGCGCATGGCTCCTCGTGAGCTACCTCGGGATCATGGCCTCCACGCGCTTCTTCGACGCCTTCGACGCGGCCTTCATCATGGACACGCTTCATCTAGGCCGCGTGCCGGGCGTGGGCGCATGGCTGCGTAGGCGGCGCCATGCTTGAGGCCCTGCACAGACGGCTACTGGCCTACGCAGAGAAGGATGGCCGGGGCTATCCGGATTGGGCGCTGCGGTATATGCCCCTGGTGCGCAGGCTACGCCGACGCGGCGCATTGGCAGCGGCGGGACAAATTCTCGAGATCGGGGCCAACGAGAACGGCTTGGCGCGCTTCGCCGGAGTACGCGTTATCGTTGTCGACGCGGACCTCGCGAGTCTGCGCAGCGCACGCCAGGCGCAGGACGTGTTGCCCGTGGCCGCGGATGCAGCCGCCTTGCCGTTTCGAGCGGGCGCCATGGATTTGTGCGTCTGCATCGACACACTCGAGCACATCGCAACCGAGCGACGCCCGGAGGCGCTTGAAGAGGCGGCCCGCGTCTTGGCTGCGCCGGGCACGGCCGCGATCGCTTTCCCTTCGGGCGAAGCCGCCGCCCGCGCCGAGCGGCGCGTCCGCGAAGCCTACCGGCGGCACACCGGCAGGGAATTCCGGTGGTTCTCCGAACATGCGGCTCAGGAATTGCCGGACGCTGAAGACGCAACGACCACCTTGCGTCAGTGTGTCGGCGATGCGCGCCGCGTCACGCTTGGCGAAAACGCGAACCTGTGGCTCTGGCACTTGATGTGGCGCGTACTCATCTGCGGATGGCCGGGCCGGGGAAACGCCTTGTTCCAGGCCCTCCTCCGCCTGTGCACGCCGTTGTTGTGCCGCGTGCATCTCGGCGTATGCTACCGGCGTGTCATTTGGATCGAGCCGGAGGATTTCTAGCATGCGCCCGCGGCTATCCGTCATCATTCCTACCTGGAACAACAAGGAACTCCTCACGGCCTGCCTCGATTCGCTGCGTGCGCAGACATTCCAGCAATTCGAGGCGATTGTCGTGGACGACGGCTCCACGGACGGCACGAAGCAAGCCCTCGCCCGCCGTCATCCCTGGGCGACGGTTGTCGATCTGTCCGAGAACAAGGGATTCTGCGTCGCCGCGAACGCGGGCGTCAGGCGCGCCAGTGCGCCGCTCATCCTTCTCCTCAATAATGACGTGACGCTGGAGCCAAGCTGCCTGGCGCGTCTTGTCGAAGCTGCGGGACGGAGCGCGGCGGCGCTGTTCAGTCCGCTGATCCTGTGGCGCGATGAATCCGAGCGTGTCTATGGCGCCGGGGACAGGCAACGGGCCAACGGCCGCCCGGAAAGCATTGGACACGGGCGAGATAGAGCGGACTTCACGCCGCCGCAAGCGATTTTCGGCGTATCCGCGTGCGCGGGATTGTATCGGCGCAAGGTCTTCGACAAAGTCGGGCTGTTTGACGAACGGTTCGTGGCCTATTTTGAGGATAGCGACTTGAGCTTCCGCGCCCGGCTGGCGGGATTCACCGCCGAACTTGTGCCGGACGCGCTCGCCTACCACGTCGGCTCCGCGAGCATAGCCACGCGCACGTGGTGGCGTACGCGCCAGTGCTACCGGAATCACGCGCTGCTCGTGCTGAAGAACATGCCGCGACGCCTCCTCCTTCGGCATGCAGCGGCCATTCTCGCCGAGCGATGGCATCAGACGCGGCGGCTCTTTTCCGCCGCGCGCAATGAGTTCGGCGCACTGCGGGCCACGGTGATGCTTCTGACGGCGTGGCTATCCGTCATCGGTTGTCTGCCGCACGTTTGGAAACAGCGCCGGCGCATTCAACGTTCGAGTGCATTGAAGCCTGCCGAACTCGAGAAGCTGCTGACGAAGAAGGGCGGCGACGGATGAGTTCGCGCCCACGGATTCCGGCCTGGGTGTGGGGGATCATCCTCGCGCTGGCCTCCATCGAGCCGCTGACGCACGTTTGGCTGGCCTGCTTCCCACCGCCTGGGACGGCGTCCACGGGCCTGCACACGGTGGACAGCGTCAACTACCTGCACCACATGCGGATGTTCGAGACGGGATTCAGGTCGCCGTTCGCTACGTGCCGCGCCCCCCACGGCGAGCAGTACGCGGGATACTTCGCCACGCCCTTCTGGTTCTTCGGCCTCATCGGCCTGGTGGGCCGCCTGCTTAGGCTAGATGATTTCCTCATGCTCGGCTTGGCCAACGGGGCCGGCGCAGCGCTATATCTTCTCGCGGCGTACGTCTTCATACGAGAGGTAATGCCGAAACGGGCGAATCTCGCCTTCTCGCTCTTCGCCGTGGGCGGCGGACTGGGCGGGCTCCTGTACCTCGTGACAGGGCTGTTAAGCCTGCACGACGCACCGGCGTTTGAGTCCTACTTCATGCGCTTCGCCTACTACGAGCTGTGCGAGCGGACGTATCTCGCCCCGCACCTCCTGCTGCCGCGCTTGCACTACACGCTGCCCTTGGCCATAGGCATCTACGGACTGACGCGCTTCATCAGAGGTGTCCGCAAAGGGCGTTTCCCGGGCACCTTCAGCATGGGACTGATCTTCGTGGGCGGCCTCCTGAACGCCCGAACAGGCGCCATGCTAGGCGGCGTCGCGGCCCTCTACGTGCTTTGCCTTCCCGGAGGTTCCTGGCGCCGCCGATTTGAGCTCGCCACGCGATATGCCGTCCCGGCGGGCCTCGGCGTAGGGGCGGCGCTCGCCCTGCTCCGGGCGAATCCAACTTTTGCCGTGAACGCTCTCGAACTGGGCCGCCTGTCGCTGTGGGTGTCGCCCTTCCTGAGCGTGGTGTTCTTCCACTTCTTCACGGTTCCGAGACAGGTTGGACTGAATCTCCGGCGGTTTCCCCGCCCACCCGCCGTTCTTGCATGGAGCGTTGTGGGATATCTCGGCGTCTTCGCCGTGCTGTTCTTGGCCTACCAAGGCTACCACGGCAACCTGCTCATCGCCCGAGATCACGCCGCGCCCGTTGCCGTGTCCGACTGGGCGCTTCTCGGCCTCTTGCCGGGCTTCCTATTCGCATGGAGGCGCAAGCGGAGCGCAGGAGCCCGCGACGAGATAAACGATGTGGACGCCTGGCTGACGCTATGGCTGCTTCTGTTCCTCGCCTTGTCATTTTCCGCCTTCGGCCGGGGCTGGTTCCTGCGATGGGGGCCGAATCGGTTATCCGTGCTGCTGATGCTGCCTATCTCGATGCTCAGCGCCCAGTCCCTCGCCCGGATGCCGGCACACCGCGCACGCGCTATCGCAGGCGCGATGCTCACATGCGGGACGTGTTCGATCCTTGTCGCCGCGGCGTGCTTCCAAGGCCCGCTCGGGCATGTTCCCGGCCGCGGCCCCTTCGCTTGGGCACATAGCGAGGTCATGAGCGAGACGGACGCCCGCCTCCTCGACGCGCTCGGCCCCGGAGTGGTGCTCACGCCGTACAAAGACTACCCGTTCTTCGGCGACGTGATATCCCTGCGGCCGGGCAATAGGGCGCTTATAGGCGACGGGGCACTCAGTCTGTCCGATCAGCCGGTATCTGCCATGCGACGCGGCGTGAGCCGGTTCTTCTCGGCCGATGAGGACAACGTCTACCGCGAGCAGTTCGTCCGCGACTGGTGCGTGGAGTACATCTACTGCCCCGACACCGCACCGGTGGCTCCGGAGGTCACCGACCAGCTCCACGGCTCGCCTCGATTCCATGAGGTGGCCGCCGAAGGGCGCGGGGCCGTCTTCAGCGTGACGGCCCCGCGTTGACGGCGTAAAGGACATTGTCATCGGCTGCAACCACCTCGCGCAGCGGCAAGGGCACGCTTCGCGGCGCCATGACATACCGAAAGGCGTACTTCGCCGCGAGGGTGCGCCATTCCTCGGCGGTGCGGGCGGCCCACACGCCCTCCCACGTGTAGGCGACACTTTCGGTGGAATCGAGCGTGAAATGAACGCCGTAGATATCGCCGTAAATGGCCTGAACGGCGGGGGCCAGTTGGGGCATGTAGCTGATGATGGATACGGGAGTCTCAGGAGCGGCAAGCACGGGGTGGCCCGTTCGCACCTGGACGTAGAACTCCCAGGGATCGGCCACGAGCAAGGCGTCCGGCTCACCTTGTGACGCAAGGACGGCGCGCACTTCGCGCTCGAACGCCGTTGTCGGGAGATGCTCGCGATGCCGCCACTCTTGGGCCGTTACCAGGCCGACGCACAGGAAACACAACACGCCTAACGTCGCGGAATGCGAGGCCCACGCGCGCGGGCGGGCCGCCGGCGTTTTCTCCCCGCGGCAGACGCGGCCGACAAGCAGGAATGCCCCCGCGCCCACGAACACGCAGAGCGCACCGAACTGATGGGTGTACAGCAAAGCCGCGAGGGCCACTGCGCCAAGTCCCAAGGTAGCTACGCGGGCGAACTTCCCGCCATCTACCGTCGCGAGCAGTTGGGCGGCCGCCGCGCCGAAAAGCCCGAACATGATGAACTCCCCTCCCGCGAGATATCGCGCGTACACCACTTCGGGCAGCAGCACGGCGAGGGCCGGGCGAGCCAGCGCCAGCATCATCGCGCCGGCAAGCACGAGGCGGCCGGGAACGGACGGCCGCCGGGCGCCCGAACTTGCGTCTCTGCCGTTCGCTGCGCCGAGGATACCTACCATGGCGGCGAGCAGCAGGGGCGGCGCGTGATTCATGAGCCGATACGGCATCCAGCCGATCAAGAGGAACGGCGTCCGCGTGCCTAGCAGCAGGTATGCGGCCATCGCGCCCCAGACAATGGCCGCCACAGCGAGCGCATAGATGCATAGCCAACGCCATGGGCCGCACCGGCCTGTCCGAAGCGACTCGGCGCGTGCTGTAAGCAATGACAAGAGCACAAGGCCCGCCAGGGCGATGTGGCCGTTGCCAACCGGAAAGCTGCGATGGCGATCAAAGTGAAATGTGTATCCCGCCCAGATGGCGTGCGGATCCCCCGCCGCCGCGTAAGGGCCTTCGGTAGGCAGAGCCGCGATGAATCCTCGATGGATGAGCCAGAACAGCCCGCATAGGGCCGCGCCCGCGGCCGCCCACCGGAGCGCCGGGACGGCACGCCGGAAGCCGGCTTCCCGGATCGTGAGGGCGAGGTGGATGACGAGGAGCAGCGCAACGGCGGGAGTCTGTCCCAGATGAACGCACGGCATGAAGCCGCAGAGGAAGTACGCGGCGCGGCGGCCGCTCATGAACAGGTACAGCGTGAGCAGGGCGTAGCCCGTGCCGATGGGGCCGTAGCCGTAATACCCCGGCCAGATGGCGAGGGCATAGTTGCAGTAGAACTCAAGGTATATCCCGGCCAGGGCGAGGGCCGCGGCAAGGTGCCCGAACAGCGCCCGCCGCGTCAGCAAGGCCGAGATCAAGTAGACGGGGACAACCGTCGCGGCGAGAAACAAGGTGTTCCGCGTCCAACAGAGCAGCGCTGCACTCGGCAAGAGCTGCAACTGAGCGGCCGCGGCCCAGAGTTGCAGATTGAACGCGTTCCTGTAAAAGATGAAGTGTGGGTGGCCCTCGGGGTAGCGCACCAAACGCAGGATCGTTTGAGCGTGTTCGAGACTCTCATCCCACCGCACGCCGCGCACGAGCACGGCCACCCCGCAGAACAGGAGCCAAAGCACGGCGCCGCGCGCCGCCGCCCAGCCCTCTGCGGCATTGCGCGGGAGTGGCCCGCCGCGTTCATCCTGTGGCGGCACGCTTGCAGCGCGGGAGGTCACGACGTCCTCATTCCATGTACCCAAGGGAACGCAGCTCTTCGAGCACGGATTCGTCGTACCGCGCCTTGTCCGGCGCATCGAGTTCCAGCTTCTTCCTGCTCGCGGCCGTATCCGCGTGCTTCGCTTCAAGCAAGGCCCGCGCGTCGGCCACGGCCTGTGGCCTGGCCGCGACGAGTGAATACTTCTCCTGGGGATCCTGATCGAGATCGTACAGGGCGGTATTCTCTGTGATGCGGCCCCGGATGTACTTCAGGCCATCGAAGATGACGCACTCCAGGTCGTCGTAGTAGAGCAGCCCGGCGCTCATCAACGCGGGTGGCGGCGCATCACCCCCCCCGCCGCTCAAGAGGGGCGCAAAAGAGGGCGCAGACATCGCCGACGGCTCAAACGGCACGCCGCAGATCTCCAAGATGGACGGCGTCAGCGACGTCAACGACACCGGCTGGTTCGTATCACCTCGCGCGTGATTCCCCGGCAGCTTGATCAGCAGCGGAGAGTGGATCAGTTCATTGTAGAGCGTGTGGCCATGCTCCCATCCACCGTGATCCCAGAACTCCTCACCGTGATCGTGTGTCACGATGAGCAGCGTGTCCTCATAGAGACTGAGCCGCTTCAAGGTATCCATCACCCGCCCCAGCGCATGATCGACATAGTGGACCTCCCCATCGTATAGAGCGCGGATATGGGCGCGTTCCTCCGCCGTCGGGGCAAACCGACCCGTCCTCAGCGCCGTCCACGCATCAACGGCATTGGCGATTGCGGGAGGCGGCTCGCCTTCCGGCCGGAAGGGCGCCGGCGGCGTGTACGGCCAGTGCGGGTCGAGGTAGTGCAGATAGAGGAAGTAATCGGTGTCGCGATGCTTTTCGAGCCATGTGCAGGCCAGCTCGCTCAGTTCATCTGTCGTGCCTTCAGGGACTTCCGCATGACGCGACAGACGGCGAAGCACATTGGCGCCAATCGATTCCGCCTCCGTGCCCACCAACTGAGGAAAGAAGGTGTAGTCAGCGAAGCCTTGGCAGACATTCGCGGCCCGCGTGAGGAACACATTCTTCCCGATAGCGCCCGTGTAGTAGCCGGCCCGGCTCAGGCGCTCGGAAAGCGTCTTGCAGGCATCGGGCAGCCGGGAGTTCCACGAAATCGCGCCGTGCGCATCGGCGTCCAGTCCCGTCATGATCGAGCTTACCGAGGGCAAGGTCCATGGCGCGGCAGCATAGGCTTCGTGAAAAACCATCGACTCACCGGCCAAGGATTCCAGCGTCGGCAGCGACAGGCCATTCGGATCGTATGCCCGGAGCGCGTCACGGCGGAGTGAATCGATAACGACGAGAATGATGCGGGGCACCTTGTGCTCGCCGCTCGCGCCGTAGGGAAAGACAAGCCCCTCAGGCCGTGGCCTTTCCACCAAGGTCGCGGCGGGACTCATCAGGATGACGAGCGTCAGGGCGGCCGAGATCGCCGATCCCCAGCCTCGGCGCGCCAGTGGAATTGATATCGCCAGCGTGAGAGCCGCGACGGCCAGAAAGATCGCCAGCGCCGTAAGGGAGGCGCCTTCGAAGAAATCCGGCAGGCGGTACTTCGACCACCAAAGGAAGACAAGCCCTTCGGCGGCCACCAAGGGCAAGGTAAACACGGCCGCGGAGACGGCCCTCCGCATTCCGGGGCGCTCATCCCATGCGCGGTACGCTTGATAGGCCAGAACGCCGCACGCCAAAGCCAAGAACACGGCCACGGCGGCCTTGAAGGCGGCATCAAGAATAAGGCGCGGTTCGACGTCCGACAGATGAAGGCCCGCCAGCAGCCCAACAACCGTTATAACGCCTAGAAACAAAGCCACGGAGAAGGCGAGAGCGGCTGGTGCGATCCGGAAAGGAGCGGCCAATACTCGCGCCAACGCGAAAAGGACGCCGTAGATGAGAAGGAACACACATAGGCTCACGGCAAGGGCGGGAAGGAGTTCCGGAAACCATTCCCACTCGTCCGGCCGGGACACGAGGCCAAAGACTGTGTCGAGCAGCGCCAAGGTAAGACAGGCCGATAGCCACACGAAGGAGACACTCAAGCCTCGCCTACGCTCTTGCTGTTCGCCCGGCACGGCGCTTTCTCCTCTGCCCTTCAACGATGGACTCCGAGTGTACCGGAGGCCACGCGTGTTTCCAAGATCCCGATGGCCGGATTGTCCGTGGCGCCGCGCGCCAAATCAGTCCACAGATGAACTCAGATGCACGCCGATGCCGTGCCGCACGGCACAGCTTGAGCCGTGCGTATAGGTGGTTCATGAATGCGGGCGCGCTCCTCCCTTGACTCGCGGTTGCAGCGGCGTCTACGCTTCCATCGATTTGGGGCCGTGTAGTATGGGTTTACCTTGAGATTAGGTGGGAAGAACTCTCAAATGAACAAGACTTGGATCAGAAGCGTGAAGGTACTGCCCATATTGTCGAAATACAGGCAGGGCGCTGTGGGGCTCGCGCTGTTGGCGTGCCTCGCCATGGCGGCGAGCGCGCCGGTTGGCGCCTTGGAGGGAGATGTGATGAAACTCGATCCGCGCTGCACCGTTGACGGAAAGCCGCTCTTGGGCACGTACGTCGCCGAATCACTTGAGGACCTCGAACTCGTCAACGAGGTCGGCATGAATATGGTTATCGGCGACCGCGAACATCTCGATCCGGCGTCCCCCCAAGGAGCCTTCATGCTCGAGAACGGCATCAAGGTTCTCTATCACCTTACGAAGCATATCCACGGCACCCCCCGCCTCGCCTCTGCCATTTCGGCGGAGCAGACGGAGATTCCCCTCGATCCGAAGCGCGGCGGCACGCTCCCCGAGGACGGCGGTGCCGTCCAGATCGAGGATGAACTCATCCGCTACGAGCGGTTCACACCGGAGGCGCTTGTCGGATGCACACGAGGCGCGGACGACACCTCGCCCGCGGCGCACCATGAAGGCATCATCCTCTTCAATCCCGAAGCCTGCGCGAAGGATGTCGCCGAGGTCAAGGACTCACCCAATCTCTGGGGCTACTATGTCCTCGATGACAGTCCGGGCGACGCCATCTCCGCCCTTCGCGCCCTGTACCAAACCGTCCGCCGCGTCGAAGGCGATTCCGAACACCGGCCCATCTGCGCCGGATTCGGGAGCGATGGGGCGCTGGCCAACTTCGGGCCGGGCGTCTGCGACCTCATGCTCATCTACTGGTATCCCATCAGCGACAGCGGCTACAACCGCCTCCTGATCAGCCACAAAGTCCAGTGGATGCTGGCCACGGCCCGTGCGCGGGTGCCGGGCATTCCATTCGCGGGGATCTTCCAGACATTCTGGGGCGAAGGCTTCGGTGGCGAGCCGACCCGGCAGCAACTTCGCGAGCAGATGGAGGATTTCGTCCGGGAAGGCGCCTGCGGCTTGATCACGTTCCTATGCCATCACCCGAGCACATACAAAGGGTGGGCGGACAGTGAGGCCGTCCAGGACGTGTTGCGCGAAGTCCACCAGGAGGTCCTCGATACGGGCGCCCTCGAAGTATCGCCCGAACCTGAGGCGATGGCCCAAGCGCGCGTCCAGCCTAAAGGGATCTGGGAGACGCCGGGGCCAATCCCCGGAATCATCCCGGCGTGGTACGTCATCGGGCCGCTTGATGATCCCAATCGCGGCTATCTTGCTGCGGTTCACCCGCCGGAAGGCCATTGGGACTTGGAGGCAGTCCATGAGGGCAGGTCCGGCCCGGTGCGCTGGCTCAAGCGGCCGACGCAATGGGGCGTCGTCGCCTTGGGCGAACTCCAAGGCCCTCACGCCTACACCGCCGGAACCGCCGCCTACGCCGTGTGCACCGTCACCAGCCCCATCGAGCAACAGGCGCTGATGCTCCTCGGCCGCGATGACGACCTCCTCGTGTGGTTCGGCGACAAGGAGGTGGCCCGATTCGAGGGCGTCAACGGCCTGAACCGGGACGAAGAGGCCGTGCCCGTGACACTCCCCGCCGGGGACACGCCCATCCGAGTCAAGTGCTGCAACCGCAAAGGGATGTGGGGATTCTCCATGCGGTTCGTGGACCTTGAGCGTAATCCCCTAGACGGACTCTCCTTTTCGCCGGGAGAATAGCCCGATTCCACGGTCCGAGACACCGGTGCCACGGCCAAAGGCAGTCAGTGTTCCGTGACTACCTGCACGTTGATGTGCCCGAGGTATCGGCGAAACCCGTCGCGGGGCACCGTCTCCTTGAGAAGCCTTGGCCCCTTGCGAATGGACGACGATGAAGTTCGACCCCATGGTTCCCCAGGGAACCATGCCCCTGCAGAGTACGCCCGACTCGGGCACAACCAAGGGGGCCCAGGAAGCCCGGACTGCAATCCACCGGGTGGAGCAAGATCGGAGTGAGGCCCAGGCCCTACTGCACTGAATGCGGCCTCGGAGCTGTACTCGGGGGCAGTCTTTGTAGGATGTGCTCCTACGGTCATTCTAGCTCATGACTGACATACTTTCTATCAGCACATGATACACTATTAATAGTCCGGAGTTGCTATGAAATCCCTCCTCTTGGAGGAAAGGCTCACATAGGAAAGAGTCGAGTTTCAGAGATCCACGATAAGCTATGGCGGCGGGACGAAGGGGCTCCAAGGACGCATGGGGGCCACAGCAGTGTTCTCCTCTTTGTGGGTATATTCCACCGTGTAAGGAAAGGGAAAGGACATCATGAAGACTAAGCCTAGACATGCTGCAACAGTTTGTATCGTCGTTGGACTCTTTTCCATATCGTTCACGAGTGCCGTCGCCTACATCTGTAAGAGCGAGTGCGATGATGAGTTCATGTGCAGTGACGGGACAATCCTCGTTGACGACGACGGGGAGTTCGAGGGGTGTTCATACGACGGTGAGGAATGCTCGGGAACATGCACCAAAGTGGACGGTACTGGTAGTAGCCCTGTCTGTTCCTACACCGGGACACAAAACGATCAGTGTGATACTACCGCCTACTATCTGACATGCTCCAAGTCCTACAATGCGGAGTGCGTCACTAGTCAGAATCCGTCCTACAATTGTGGATGTGGTGAGTTCGGCAGCGACCAGGGCTCACACAATATCGCAAAGTGCTCAAACTTCTAGCGGTGCCGTCCTCTCGTTCCCTGAATTGCAGCAACCTCGTAAGCAGCGAACAGGAAGGAGCGCACATGTACAGACGATTTCAAGTTGTAGCCGCGGTGGTAGCAGCAATTCTAGTGACCAACCCTTCCTATGCGCTTACTCCTGATGAACTCATTCAGCAAGTGGCGAAAGGCGAGAGTAGACTGACGGCGCTACGAGCTTCCGGCGCCATCACAAATGTCAGTACAGGCCAACGCCGCTGGGAGGGAGAGTGGGCTCGCGAGGGAGTAAAGGGATTCCTCCGTGGCAAGACGTACTACTACGATGATGGCAAGGAAACAGCCCTTCATGACATGTACGCGTTTGACGGCGAGCAGATGTACACCTTTCAAGAAGAGTCGTTCGGAGGAACGATTCGCGCCTTAGGTGCCGAGCTGGACAGCGTCAATTCGCCGGGAGTTCTGTTGGGACAGGCGATAAAGCATCGAGACCGATATACGCTGGCGGACTGCCTCCAAGAAGCGGAGCATCTTGAGATTCTGTCTACTGAGAGTCGTATCGAAGGCCGTCCTTGTATTGAAGTTGCATTCACGGTGGTAGGCTTTCTCTCGCTGCCCGACGGTTCCGAAGAGCCCTATCAACGTGCGTCCAAGGTCTGGCTCGACCGCAAACGCGACTATCGCCCCTTGCGAATCGAGAACTACAATTCCTCCGAAGTCCTGCCCTTGGGCGAATGCGATTCCCGCGGAACAGGAATTCGGCAAGTGGTCGACCATATCCGGCTTGAACAGGTACAAGGGCATTGGCTTCCTGTCAGCGGAACAGTGACATATTATACGAAGGAAAAGGTGATCCTCGACGGCTACACACGTGTCCAGCTTGAAGCCATGCCTCCAAAGGAAGCTGCACAGCACACGAAGTCCGTGCGTGTTATTGCCCAAGACGACGGGCCTTGGCGGATCGACGTGAAGGGATGGGACGTCAGCGACTCGCTTGATCCAGGGCTCTTCAAGATCGTCTTCCCCTCGGGGAGCTACTTAGTGAACAAGATGCTGGGCGTTTCTGGATACGTTGGCGGAATGGCGCGGGAGGAAGTTTCGACGGTGCTTGGGAGAGAACTTGGGACCTCGCAGATTGACGTTGCCGCATCGGATGATCTCGTCGAGCGACAACACCGGACATCTTCAGATTCGCCTGCTGAGGGGATATCGGAGGTGACAGAAGGCGCCGAAGAGAGAAACGGAATCATGGCTATAGCTTCTCTAGCAGTGACGATTGCGCTCACAATAATTGTATTGGCTGGACTGCGGCGAATACGGGCCAAGAGTTGACAACGGCCGCGAGAAATCCATCCTGCCTCTTGCAGAGGAGAGCGAGTGCCGTTCGCGCTTTCCTGGCGGTTTTCCTGTTGTGCGGGCTGCTGTCGTGCGGCCCGAAAGGCCCCGTGCTTCAGCTTATGACGCCACCGGTCATGGATCTCGGCGAGGTATGTCTGGATGGATCGCGGACCTTGCACACGGCTATCTGTCTCCGGAACACAGGTGATTCTCCACTACACATAACACACGTCAAGGCAGATTGTTCTTGCGTTGTTTCGGATTGGGAAGACGCGCGTGAAGTGCTTGAAGGAGAAGAAGCCCTGATCCGTCTGGCACTCCGGCCTAGGCCCAGGGAGACGTTCCGCCAACGGGTCCACATGTGGTCCGATGGCTCACCTCATCTTACCTCGGTCACACTCCAGGGATTTGCGAGTTTTCCAATTGAATGGTATCCCTCACGCCTTTCTCTCTTTGTCACGGACAACCAACCGGTGAAAGCCAGCGTCAGAATCACCTTTGAAGGCCCCGAATTCAAGGTGCTCTCAGCTCATGTCAACATGTCACATGTGGACGTTGAGGTCGAGGGTGTGAGTGAGTCGAACACACGTGTGAAGCTCACTGCGGCCCCAGGCAAGTACCAGCGTCGCCTCAACGGCATGCTGGCTATCAGCACGTCGTGTCCGGCTCAGCCTATCATCGAGATCCCTGTTATCGTTGCCGAGGTCTCGCCACCACTGGCAGGACAGTGAACGGACCAGCAGACGGCATCGCTCAACAATGGGCGTTCCGTTGAGGAATTGCTTTCCGAAAAGGATGTTCTGCGGCCTTGGGAGATCCGGCCAAACGACGATGAAACCAACGGCCTGAACCGGGACGAAGAGGCCGTGCCCGTGACACTCCCCGCCGGGGAGACACCCATCCGAGTCAAGTGCTGCAATCGCAAAGGGATGTGGGGATTCTCCATGCGGTTCGTGGACCTTGAGCGTAATCCCCTAGACGGACTCTCCTTCTCGCCGAAGGAATAGCCTGGAAGTCTGGCCTGAAAGTACGGTTCCTGGTGGAATGCGGCCAAAAGGCATTTGTAAGTCGTTTTTTCTCAACGCCCAGAACTCTCAGTCCCCGTCATTCGGTGGCTCTCTGGCCGCATTCCTAGGCCGCGCCCATGAAACGCGGAAAGGCGCGGCTTGAGCGGGGAACTCCGCCGGAAGCCCCGAGGCGGACGCTATGCTCCGTCAGGCGGCCCCCTGTTTCGCAGCGGCTAACCCATTCACTCAAAGCGTCTTAAGCAGACGGCCCTCGGGAATAGGCGCCAGATTGAGGGCGTTACTCGTACAAAGGTGACATGCCTTGCGTGCCCGCCCAGCGGGCCGGTAAGGGCCGTTTCGCCCGCACCCTCCGCTTGACGGCCGCCACAAAACTGCTTGTTGCTGAAGACTGAGGAGTTGTTATGCTGTACACCCAACTCGGCCGGACGGGACTCAAGGTATCGCGGCTTGGCTTTGGCGCGATGCGCCTGCCCATGCTCGGAGAAGGGCCGGACGCGCGCGTCAACCGCGAGCTGGCCGTACCTATGATCCACCGCGCCTTTGAGGCCGGGGTCAACTACGTCGACACGGCCATCATGTACTGCAACGCCGACAGCCAGCGCGCGGTCGGCGATGCACTTAAAGGCTGGCGCGACAAAATCATCGTGTCCACTAAGAACCACTTTTACTGCGAGGACGAGCGCGAATGGTGGCAGCATCTCGAGGATAGTCTCGAGCGGCTCCAGGTGGACTACATCGACGTGTACAACAACCACGGCGTCGGTTGGAAGCGCTACCTGGAGCACGTAGAGCCGCGCGTCGGCAAGTGGATGCGGAAGGCTAAGGACCAGGGCCTGATCAAGCACGTCTGCATCTCCTTCCACGACGACAACGAGGCCCTGAAGAAGATCGTCGACACAGGCTATCCCGAGGTCATCACCCTCCAGTACAACATCATCGACCGCCAACTCGACGAGGGAATCGCATACGCCCACGAACACGGGATAGGCGTCGTCGTGATGGGGCCGGTGGGCGGGGGACGGCTCGGAGAACCTAGCGAGGTACTTCAAGACACTGTGGCCGGCGTGAAGCGCGTGCCCGAACTCGCGCTGCGCTTTGTATTGGCCAATCCAAATGTCGATGTCGCGCTGTCGGGGATGAGCACGATGGAGCAGGTCGAGGAGAATGTGCGTACCGCTAGCGATCCCGTCAGCATGACGGAGGAAGACAAGGCGGCACTCACGGGACACCTCGACCAACTCAAGAGGATGGCCGACTTGTACTGCACCGGGTGCAAGTACTGCATGCCGTGCCCGGCCGGGGTCGATATCCCGCGCGTGTTCGACCTGTACAACAAGGGGCGCGTATATGGCCTGTGGGAGTCGGCGCGAAGCGCCTACGGGCGGATGGTTAAGACGCGCCGCGAAGAGCATCTCCCGGCGGACGCATGCACCGAGTGCGGCGCGTGCGAAGAGAAATGCCCCCAAGACATCCCCATCCGCGCCCAGCTTAAAGAAGCCCACAAGGCGCTATGTCAAGGTGGGAAATAGCGCGCGCCCCGTCAACGGGCGGGTGACGCAGAGCGTCAGGGCATGTGAACGGATGCCGGAGAAGAAGGGAACATGTTCCAAGCGCCGTCCCCGGCGCGACTAAGGGTGCACTCGGAAAGCCGCCGAATAACGGGCACGAAGGCTCTTGGCGTCAAGAAAAACACGTGAGTGCTCTCCGGGTGCCCCCCCCGCCAAAGATCCCGCTTTCAGCCCTTGTCCTTCAGATACTTGTCGATGGAGCGCGCGGCGATCTTGCCGGCGCCCATCGCCTCAATCACCGTCGCCGCGCCCGTCACGATGTCCCCGCCGGCGTAGATCCCCGGCAAGTTCGTTTCGCACGTCTCCGGATTCACGACGATGTTTCCCCACTTGGAGAGTTCGAGGCCCTCTGTGTTCTTGGTGAGAACGGGATTGGCCTGCGTTCCAAGCGCCGGAATCACCATGTCGCACTCAAAGGTGAATTCCGAGTCGGGAATGGGAATGGGCCGGCGCCGGCCGGAGGCGTCCGGTTCGCCCAGCCGCATCCTGATGCACTCCATCCCGCGGACATGGTTTGTCTCGTCGCCCAGGATTCGGACGGGATTGGTGAGGAACTCGAATATGACGCCCTCTTCACGAGCGTGCTCGACCTCTTCGGCCCGGGCCGGGACCTCCGCCTCTGAACGGCGGTAGACGATGGCGACGCGCTTGGCCCCAAGGCGCAGCGAGACGCGCGCGGCGTCCATAGACACATTCCCGGCGCCGATCACGGCCACGCTCTCGCCAATGAGGACGGGCGTATCGTACTCATCGCCCCGATGGGCATTCATGAGGTTCACGCGCGTCAGCAGTTCGTTGGCCGAGAACACGCCGATAAGATTCTCCCCGGGGATGTTCAGGAACATCGGCGCCCCGGCGCCCACGGCGATGAAGGCCGCGTCGAATCCGTTGGCGAGCAACTTCTCGACGGTGAGTACCTTGCCGATGATCATATTGTGCTCGATCTCGACGCCGAGTCCCTTCACGTACTCGACCTCGCGATCAATCACGCCATTGGGCAGGCGAAATTCGGGGATGCCGTAGCGCAGCACGCCGCCGGTCTTGTGGAAAGCCTCAAAGATGGTGACGTTGTAGCCCATCTTGGCGAGGTCGCCCGCGCAGGTAAGTCCGCCCGGGCCGGAGCCGATGACCGCCACGCTCTTGCCGTTGCGTTGGATAACCGGCGGCTCCGACTTCAGGTTGGCGGCTTCCCAGTCCGCCACGAAGCGTTCGAGCTTCCCGATAGAGACGGGCTCGCCCTTCTTGCCCAGGACGCACCGCGCTTCGCATTGCGTCTCCTGCGGGCACACGCGGCCGCAGACGGCCGGTAGATTGTTCTTGTCTTTCAAGACTTTGGCTGCGCGGGGAAAATCACGCTCTTTGACGGCGCTGATGAAGCCCGGGATGTCGATCTCCACCGGGCACCCGGCGACACACACGGGGCGCTTGCACACCAAACAGCGAGACGCCTCGGCAACGGCCTCTTCCTCCGTGTACACCTTCGCCACTTCCTCGAAGCCGGGCGGCGGCGTATCGGACACGGCCTCTTCGAGCTTGCACGAATGGCCCTCGCCCTCATGGACGGCCTTCTTCTCGATATCCTTGTACGCCCGCTGGCGTGCGACGAGTTCGTCGAAGTCCACCAAAGCGCCGTCGAATTCCGGCCCATCCACGCAGGCGTACTTCGTCTCACCGTCCACCGTCACGCGGCAGCCGCCGCACATGCCCGTGCCGTCCACCATGATGGGATTAAGACTGACGACTATCGGAACGCCGTGCGCCTTGCAGCAGTCCGCCACCGCTTTCATGTGAGGAACGGGGCCGATGGCGATCACTTCGTCAATCTTCTCCCCCTTGGTGATGAGTCCTTCAAGTATCTGGGTGGCAAATCCATGATGGCCGAAGCTGCCGTCATCGGTGCTGTAGTAGACCTCATCGCTGACGGCCGCCATTTTGTCCTGCCAGAACAGCAGCGATTGCGTGCGGGCGCCGGTGATGGAGATCACCCGATTGCCCGCGAGATGATACGCCTTCGTCTGAGGATACATCGGCGCCACGCCGACGCCGCCCGACACGCAGCACACCGTCTTGTCGGGGCCGGTGATTTCGCGATCCTTGCCCAGCGGGCCGACCACATCCAGAAACGCGTCGCCTTCGTCGAACGCGCCTATCTTCAGTGTGCCTTGGCCGATTTCCTGAACCACAAGCGTGATGGTGCCCCGTTCGGCGTCGCTGTCGGCGATAGTGAGCGGGATGCGCTCGCCGCGCTCGTCGCCGCGCACAAGGACGAAGTTGCCCGGCTTGGCGGCCGCGGCGATGAGCGGCGCCTCGACCTCGAACTCTTTGATCTGATCCGCCAAAGCAGCCTTCTTCACAATACGAAACATCGGCCCTTCTCTCCTCTATCCAGCATGGGGGCGCCGCGGCAAGGCCCAGGCAAGCGCCCGTAACATGATTTGTTGTGGGCAGTGTCACGCCCAACGGGTCGCGGCGATGTGGGAAATCGACGCACTTCTTAACGCAAGCGCACGCCCGTAGACACAAAACAGGCACGCAGGTAAGTGAATCCATCCGCCCGGATCACCTGTTTGGGCAGATGGGCGGAATGATACCCAAGGAGGAAAGGCGTGTCAATTTGCGGCGCGAGCCCGGTGGCCGGGTCGCCGACTGCGCCGCGCTCCAAGTCATCAGAAGCAAAGACACCGTCCTGCCGGCCGGCGATTACGAGCGAGGCGAAGGTTGCGCGAGGCCGGCCGGTACGGGACAATGAAAGAAGCATGAACAAGAGCAGGCAACTCCATCCCCGAGCGTGGGTCGTACTTCTGATGACAGGGATTTACGGAAGCGGCCAGGCCCTCGCCGCCGTCTTTGTCAGTGTCTATCTGTGGGTTAACAGCCACGACTTCGGCCTTGTGTGCCGTCATTATCTGGCCCTGTACATCGTCACTCCCTTTGTGTTCCTTCTCGCGGGGTGGTATTCGCAGGCACGGGATCGCCTGCACATGTACCGGCTTGGGCTGGTACTGCATTTGGCCTACTATTGCCTGCTCCTGGCCCTGCGCGAGCGCTCGCCGGACTACGCGGTGGTTCTCGGCGCCTTCCTCGGCGTGACCTGGGGCGTATTCTACGCTGCGTCCAATACGTTCAACTTTGACGTGAGCGTGCAGGGAAAGCGTGAGTATTTCGTTGGTTTGCTTCAGACCACCCGCGGCGCATTCCGGCTATTCGCCCCCCTGCTCGGAGGGCTAGTCATCAAGCTGGCTCCGGAGCGTCTGGACGGCTACCACCGCGTGTTCGGGGTGGTGATCGTCCTGTACGCCATGTGTTTTGCCCTCAGTTTCGCCATGCCGAGAGACAACACCCCCAGGCCGTTCCGCCTGCGGCGGGCACTGTTTCCCGGTAAGGAGCAGCGCGATTGGCGGCTCATCATGCTGGCCACCATCGTCCAGGGCGGCCGGGAAAACATCTTCGCGTTCCTTCTCGGCCTGCTGATCTTCCTCGAAACGGGAGATGAACTCAGCGTCGGCGGACTGGCCTCCTTCCAGGCTATCGCCGGCCTCGTCGCGGCGTATTTGATGGGCCTTGCAATCGCGCCTAGGAACCGCCAACGCTACATGCTCTGGGGCACCGTCTTCCTCGTTGCGGGGGCCGCCATCGTGGCGACGCGCCTGACGCTGACCACCCTCATCGTGTTCGGGTTTCTGCGCTCGATCTCCGGCCCGATGTTTGGGATCCCCCACGCCAGCCTCCGCCTGGATACCATCATGAAATCCGCTGAGGAACCCGCCCAGCGCATCGAGTATATGAGCGCGCGCGAAGTGCCTCTCGCCCTCGGCCGGATCTTAATGATGTTGTTCCTCA
Source organism: Candidatus Hydrogenedentota bacterium (assembly GCA_963674865.2). Lineage (GTDB taxonomy): Bacteria > Hydrogenedentota > Hydrogenedentia > Hydrogenedentales > SLHB01. Next base: position 373,306 of record CAXXYE010000003.1, on the reverse strand, counting down.
TTGGACTGCATTCCTGGCTCAGCCAAAACGCGCTTGGCCTTCGGATAGCCATCTTCACACTCTGCTCCATGCGGATCGGCACCTACCTGATCCTCTGCCAGACCTCCGCCATTCGCCAAGGCAAGTAGCCAAAGGCCAAGGCGAAAGAGAATCCTCGCCCACTGGCTCCACCTTCCAATCGCGCAATTCTAAAGGAAAATCGTTATTCATATTGCATTTATCTTGAAAATCATGTAAAATATCGCATATAGAAGAAAACACGGCTATGATTGACTAACATTGCAACATCGCATCGATAAACAAACGGATCACAACAGTTGGACCACGACATTCTCACTATAGAAGAAGTTGCGTCGTACCTGCGTGTATCTGACCGAACCGTTTACGATTGGGCTCAAAAAGGCGAGATTCCCGGCGGAAAGCTCGGTACTTCTTGGCGCTTCAAGCGCGCTGAAATCGAGAAGTGGGTTGACGAGCGCCTCGGAGGAAGGCGGGAGTCCCTTACCATCCCGCCTGTGGCACTGGGCGACGTGCTGGCCCCGAGGCAAGTAATCATGTTTGGCCGCACGAATAAGGCCGATGCGCTCAACGCCTTGGTGGATCGCTTGGCCGAGATGCCGGAGGTCCGCGATCCTGCCGAGTTTCGGTCGGAAATCTTTCGCCGCGAAGGACTTATGAGCACCGGTGTCGGTCTTGGTGTGGCCGTTCCGCATGTACGGCTCGCCTCGGTGTCCGACCTGGTAGTGGCCGTGGGGAAAAGCGACGAAGGTGTCGCCGACTATGAGTCCCTGGACGGTAAGCCGGTGCGGCTCATTGTGATGGTAGGCGCCGCTGAGGAGCAGCACGCCCACTATCTACGCATCTTGGCCACGATAGGCGCACGGGTCAAGAACGAGGGGTTGCGCGAAAAACTGTTTGCGGCGCGCGGCCCGGAAGCGGTCTGCGCTCTGCTCGGCGATAGCGCGTCGTGAAGACGCTGGACTTCTGGCCTGAAAACGCCGTTCCTGGTGGGATGCTGCCAGAAAGCACTTGTAAGTCCTTTTGTCTCAATGCCAAGGACTCTCTTGCCCAGTTATTCGGTGGCTTTCCGGCCGCACCCCTAGGCACACTGCCGCACGGGAGGCAGCACAGATTGGGAGCGTCTCGATGAAACTCATAGACGTTTTGAGAAAAGAGTGCCTCCACCCGGGGGCAACCATCCCGAATAAGGAGGAGGCCCTGCGGCTTGTCGCCCGGACCGCGCGGGCGTGCCCGGCCCTTGCCCAGGTCGATGAGGAAGCTATCCTCCGCGCCCTGACAGAGCGTGAGTCTCTGGGCTCGACGGGCTTCGGCAAGGGCATCGCCATCCCCCACTGCCGACTCGAAGCCGTTCAGGAGTTTGTGGTGGGGGTCATTACGGTGCCGGACGGTGTGGACTTCGCGTCCCTCGACGGCCAAGCGGCCCGGGTCATCGTGTTCATTGTGGCCCCGGCCCGGGAATCGAACGACCACATCCGGCTGCTATCGGCCATTTCGCAGGTACTCCAGATTCCGGGCGCCATCGACGAGTTCTTGCGCTGCCGGACAGCCGACGCCCTGAATGACAGTTTCCTCCGGTACGTCCGTGACGAGGTCGACGCCAAAGAACGCCCCCAGAAGACGCTTTTTCACGTTTTCATTCAAGAAAAGCGACTTTTCGAGGACATCTTGCAGGTTCTCGCCGCCATCGAGGGCACTTCCATCGTCGTGCTTGACGCGGAGAACTCGGGCGCCTATTTGGCGAAGTTGCCCCTTTTCGCCGCTTTTTGGAGCGACGCGCCCGAGCAATTCTGCCGGCTTATCGTCGCGCTCGTGGACAAGAAACTGGCAAACGAGACAATACGCCGGATCGAAGATCTGACGGGCGGGTTGGATGAGCGGAAGGACGTGTTGCTTACCTTACAAGACCTGACCTACACGGCCGGGGCGCTCGGCGCCTAACGTCCTGAGAACCAAAACATGTCGCTTGACCTATCATTCCTGAAACTGTCGGCCCTCACCCTGCTGGGCGCGGCAACGCTGGTGGGCTTCTACGCGGGCGGGGTCGCGCGTCGGCTCCGGCTTCCATCGCTTATCGGCTATATGGTACTGGGGGTCATACTCGGGCCGTCGGCGCTGCACCTGTTCGAGGAGCCCCTCCTTGAACGTCTTGGCTTCATCACGGAGATTGCCCTCGGGTTCGTAGCTTTCAGCATTGGGGCCGAATTGAGCCTGAAATCGCTGAAAAGTCTCGGTTACGGCATCATTACAATCATCTTCTTTGAGTCCTTCATGGCTTTCTTCGCGGTCTTGGGCGCGGTGTATATCTACACGCGCGACCTGCCGCTGGCCCTCGTTTTCGGCTCGATGGCGCCGGCCAGCGCGCCGGCGGGCACGGTGGCGGTGATCCAGGAGTACCGGGCGAAGGGGAGCCTCACCAAGGCTCTCTACGCGGTTGTCGGATTCGACGACGGCTTGGCCATCATCATTTTCGGATTCGCGGCGGCCTTGGCGAAGAGTCTCCTCCTGGGCGAGGCCACGGGGACCTCGGAGCAGCTTCTCCCTGCCATGCTCGGCCCGGCCAAGGAGATAGCGCTTAGCCTGCTTGTCGGGGGCGTGGTCGGCCTGGGTTTCTGCCAACTCGCCCGGAAGCTCCAGAACTCCCGGGATATGCTGATCATCGTGTTTGGCACGATCCTCGTCGCAACGGGTCTTTCGCTCCGGTGGCACCTTTCGCTCATTCTCACGAACATGGTGGTTGGCTTTGTTCTGGTCAATACGCGCCGGGAAGCGCTGGTACACCGCGTGACGGCGCCCCTCCTCGAGGTGATGCCGCTGTTGTTCGTGCTGTTCTTCTGCCTGGCCGGCGCGCACCTGAAGTTGAGCGCCCTGCCCGCCCTCGGCGGCGTGGGCGTAATCTACGTCTTGGCCCGCTCGGCGGGGCTGATGGGCGGCGCGAGCCTTGGCGGGATCTTGGGGCGCATGGAGCGCAAGGTGACGAAGTACATCGGCTGGGGGATCCTGTCGCAAGCGGGCGTGGCGATTGGGCTTTCGCTGATCGTGAATCATGAATTCGGCCAACTCGGCGCTGCGTATGGGCTTGAGCATCCCATCGCCATCGGGGCTTCCGTCCTCACCACGATCACGGCAACGTGCATTGTGTTCGAGATCATCGGCCCGATCCTCACCAAGCTGGCCCTCGAGCGCGCGGGCGAGATCCCCCCGCAGGGCCCCACCCCTTCCTCGATTCCGTGACGGACGGATTCCGCCCGGTGGCCGGATTGCCGGTTGTGCCGCGCGTCAAGTCATTGGAAACAAAGACACTGTCGAGAAGGCCGGCCTCACCCATCCAGTAAATCGCTTTCGGAAGACGGCGTCACATCCAAGTGCCGTGTGCGCGGCACCACTGAGTTATCCAGGGGCGATTGCGGATTACGCCGACTCTTGAATGCCTCGCACTCCTAATGCTAGGTTTTAGCCTACGCGCAACCTGGCAATAAGGTGGGGAGAGGACATGAAGATTCCCATTTTGGACGTGATCGTTATGACGTTGTACTTTGCGGGCGTCACGTACGCCGGCATCTATTTCGCAAAGAGGAATAAGAGCACCGAGGAGTACTTCCTGGGCAACCGCTCATTCCCGGGATGGGCCATCGGGCTCTCCCTGGTGGGCACATCCATCAGCTCGATTTCGTTTCTGGGCATTCCGGGTGACGCCTACAAGACGGCCTGGCTGCGCTATCTGATCGGCGCCGTCTTCCCGCTGGCGGTTCTCGCCGGCGCGTATGTCTTCCTGCCCTTCTTCCGCCGCAACCGGATCACCTCGGCTTTTGAGTATCTGGAGGGGCGTTTTGGCCCATCCACCCGGCTTTACGGGGCGTGCGCATTCTTGTTGTCCCAGTTGTTCCGCCTCAGCATGGTTCTTTATCTGCTGTCCCTGGTGATGCACGAGTTGACGAATTTCCCGCTGTGGGTGTGCGTCACCGCGAGCGGCGTCTTTGTGTCGTTCTACACGGTGGCCGGGGGTATCGAGGCCGTGGTGTGGACGGACGTCGTGCAAACCATCGTCCTAGCCGTGGGCGGCGTGATATGCCTATTCAAGGTCGTCACGCTGCTTCCCGGTGGATTCGGCGAGATCTTCTCCGTGGCCAGTGCCCATGGGAAGTTTGGGTTCTCCGAGTTGATGGCGGACGGCACCTTGCGTCCGGCCACCTGGTTTCCCGAGTCGCTTCACGCGATATTGGGAGAGAAAACCATCGTGATGATGTTGTTCGTTGGGCTGACGCATTACATGGCCGAATATGCGTGCAATCAGAATGTCGTGCAGCGGTACGCGGCATCGGCCAGCGCGCGGGAAGCCCGTAAGGCCATGTTGGTTTGCTGCATTTCGAGCATGCTCATCTGGACGTTCTTCCGCTTCCTGGGAACCAGCCTGTACGTCTTCTTCCAGAACGGCAATTTCAGTACTCCTGACACGGAGGCCATGCTGACGGGCGCGCAGAAAGCGGAGCAGATCCTGCCGTACTTCGTAATGCACTACTTGCCGGCCGGCATCTCGGGCCTTGTCTTGGCGGCCGTTCTGGCGGCGGCGATGTCGTCGCTGGACTCGAGCTTGAACGCGATTTCGACGGTAAGCATCGTGGACCTCTACCGGCGCCACCTCGTCAAGGAGCGCGAAGATACGCATTACCTGTTAGTCGCCCGCATCATCGCCATCGCGGCGTCCGTTATCATGATTCTGGGCGCCGTCGTACTGGCCTATTCGGATAACAAGACGATCGGCGACACGGGCACCGCCCTCAGTTCCATTCTGGCGGGAGGGCTGTTGGGATTGTACCTTCTCGGCTTCCTCACCACGCGCGGCGACGCCCGCGCCGTGGGCATCGCCATCGTCGCCACGATCGTCTGGTCGCTCTACATGACGCTGGTGCGCTACAACCTGCTCCCCGAAGCCGCGAAATTGCCCGTCGACAGTTACTACACGGGCATTATCGGGCACATCGTCATGTTCGTGGTCGGATTCCTGTTCGCCTCTCTGCTCCCGGCGAAGAAGCGAGATTTGACGAACCTCTCCATCTGGACGCAGGAGAAGGCCCCCCTTACCTAAGGGCGGCGAGCAAAGCGGCGGCTGGCTAACCGACCGCCGTTGAGTAGCCGAAGTCCGTTGCGCTGGGAAGGTCGGAAGTGCCCATCAGCGCGATATCGATGCACCGTGCGGCCTCGCGCCCCTCGTGAATAGCCCACACGACAAGAGACTGTCCACGCCTCGCATCGCCCGCGGCGAAGACGCCGGGGCGGCTGGTTTGGAAGCAGTCGTCGCTCTTGATATTGCCTGCCTTATCCAGTTCGAGTTCGAGATCCTTGACGGCCGTGTCGTGCTCGGGATGCAGGAATCCCAACGCCAGCAGAACCAGATCGCATTCGAGGGTGAACTCGCTTCCCGGTATCTCCTTCATGGCGCGCCGGCCCGTGGCATCCGGCTCGCCCCACTCGATGCGCACGGCATGGAGCTTCTCGACATGGCCCTTCTTCGTTCCGGAGAATTCCTTCGTGAGGACGCTCCAGTCCCTTTCGCCGCCTTCTTCGTGACTCGACGATGTGCGCAGGATGAAAGGCCAGTACGGCCAGGGATTCGACAGCGCTCTATCTACGGGCGGCTCGGGCAGGAGTTCGAGGCACCATATGCGCTTCGCGCCCTGGCGGATGGAGGTGCCCAGGCAGTCGGAGCCCGTGTCGCCTCCTCCAAGGATGACGACGTTCTTGTCCTTCGCGGTGAGCGCCTCGCCCAGGACCTCTTTCCCGGCGACGCGGCGGTTCTCTTGCGGCAAGAACTCCATCGCCAGGTGAATGCCCTTGAGGTCGCGTCCCGGGATACTCAGATCGCGGGAATGGGTTGAGCCAATAGTCAGCAGTACGGCGTCGTACTCATCGGCAAGCGCTTTGGCGGAAACATCTTTGCCGACGTTCACGCCGCATCGGAACTCGACGCCTTCGGCACGCATCTGCTCGACACGCCGCTTCACCGATTCTTTGCCGAGTTTGAAGTCGGGGATGCCGTACATCAGAAGGCCGCCTGGCTCGTCGGCGCGTTCGAAGAGCGTTACCGAGTGCCCCGCCCGGTTCAACTGCTGGGCGGCGGCGAGGCCGGCCGGGCCTGAGCCCACCACAGCTACGCGCTTCTCCGTCCGGGCCTCGGGAGGTTCAGGCTTGATCCAGTCTTCTTTCCAGCCACGCTGGACAATGGCCCGCTCGATAAGTTCAATACTGACGGGCGGCTCGTTGATGCCGAGGACGCAAGCGGCCTCGCATGGCGCCGGGCAGACGCGGCCCGTGAACTCCGGGAAGTTGTTGGTTGAGTGCAGGAGGTCAAGCGCTTCGCGCCACTTGTTGTCCTTCACGAGGTCGTTGAAGTCGGGGATGATGTTGCCCAGGGGGCAGCCATTGTGGCAAAAGGGCACGCCGCAGTTCATGCAGCGGAAGGCCTGCTCCCGCACGCGTTCCGCCGTGAACTCCCCCACGAACTCGTGGTAATGCTTGATCCGCTCATGAACCGGCTCATTGGGCGGGAGTTCCCGCTTGAAGGCCATGAAACCCTTTTCTTTGCTGGGGAAACGACCCTCTTTCTTACTACTGGGGGACATGCGTGACCTCCTCGGTTTCGCGTTCACGCTGCGCGCGCATCACGCGGGCGTATGCCCGCGGCATCACTCGAACAAACTTGGCCAGGGATGGCTCCCAATCATCGAGGATGCGTTTCGCGACCACGCTGGCGGTGTATCGGTAGTGGTTTTCGATCATCATCCGAAGCTCGGAGATGCTGGCTTCATGGAGCGGCTTCAGGTCAACCATGCCGGTATTACAGCGCGAGTCAAACGTGCCGTTCTCGTCATACACAAAGGCGATGCCGCCGCTCATTCCCGCGGCGAAGTTGCGGCCCGTGGGGCCGAGAATGACGGCGCGGCCGCCGGTCATGTACTCGCAAGCGTGGTCGCCGACGCCCTCAACAACGGCCCAGGCGCCGCTATTGCGCACGCAGAACCGCTCGCCCGCGATGCCGCGGAAGTAGCAGTCGCCGCCGGTGGCGCCATAAAGCGCCACATTGCCGACGATGATGTTGTCTTCGGCGACAATCCTGGACTCCGTGGGCGGATAAGCAATTATCCGGCCTCCCGACAGCCCCTTTCCGAGGTAGTCGTTCGCCTCGCCCTCAAGACAGAGCGTCACGCCGCGGATGACAAAGGCGCCAAAGCTCTGGCCCGCGCACCCTTTGCAGTCCACCCACACGGTGTCGCTGGGCAGCACTCCGCTGTACATGCCCAGATGGTGACGCCTGGTTAGCTCGCTCGAGAGTATGGTACCGACGGTGCGGTAGATGTTGCGTACCTCTTGCTTGAAGCGCACGGGCGCCTTGCGTTCGATGGCGGGCTGGGCTTTCTTGATGAGTTCGTGGTCCAGTGCCTTCTCGATGTCATGATCTTGCTGTTGGCTGCAGTAGAGCGTCTCGCCCTCCCAGGGCTCCGGCGCCCTCAAGACACGGGACAGGTCGAGTGTCTTGGCCTTCCAGTGGTCGGGCAGGGGGTCGAATTCGAGGAGATCGGAGCGGCCGATCATCTCGTTCACGGTGCGGAATCCGAGGGATGCCATGATCCTGCGGAGTTCCTCCGCCACGAAGAAGAAGTAGTTGACGACGTGCTCCGGTTTGCCGGCGAACTTCCGCCGGAGTTTCGGATCTTGAGTGGCGATGCCCACGGGGCAGGTGTTGCTGTGACACTTGCGCATCATCACGCATCCGCAGACCACCAGGGGAGCCGTGGCGAAGCCGACTTCGTCCGCGCCGAGGAGGAAGGCCATGGCCACATCGCGGCCGGTCTTCATCTGCCCATCAGCCTGCACGCGAATACGGCTGCGAAGGTTGTTCTCGACGAGTACTTGATGGGTCTCGCTCAGGCCCAGTTCCCATGGGAGGCCGGCGTGTTTGATGCTGCTGAGCGGCGACGCCCCCGTGCCGCCGTCATGGCCGCTGATCAGCACGAGGTCGGCCTTGCCTTTTGCCACGCCCGCGGCGATGGTTCCCACACCCGCCTCGGCCACGAGTTTGACAGAGACTTTGCCGTAGATGTTCGCGTTCTTGAGGTCGTGAATGAGCTGGGCAAGATCCTCGATGGAGTAGATATCGTGATGGGGCGGGGGCGAAATGAGTTCGACGCCCGGCATCGAGTAGCGCACGCGGCCGATCTCTTCAAAGACCTTGTGGCCGGGCAACTGGCCGCCCTCGCCGGGCTTAGCGCCTTGGGCCATCTTGATCTGCAATTCGTCGCTGTTGACAAGGTATTCGTTGGTGACGCCGAACCGCCCTGAGGCAACCTGCTTGATGGAACTCCGGCGCAGGTCACCGTTGGCATCGGGTTCAAAACGAGCCGGGTCTTCGCCGCCCTCGCCGGTGTTGCTGCGACCGCCCAAGCGGTTCATGGCGATGGCGAGAGTTTCGTGCGCCTCCTTGCTGATCGAGCCGAAGGACATGGCGCCGGTGCAGAATCGCTTGACGATTTCTTTTGCGGACTCGACCTCCTCAAGGGGGATGGCCGTGGCCTCTTTGAACTTAAACAGTCCGCGCAGCGTGGCCAGGGTGCGTTCCCGATCGTTGATGGCCTCGGCAAACTCCTGGTACACCTGCCAGTCGTTGGTGCGGGCCGCGTGTTGCAGTTTGGCAATGGTTTCGGGGCGGTATTGATGGAATTCGCCGCGGCGGCGCCAGCGATACTGGCCGCCAGGATCGAGGGCCGGGGATTTGGCCTGCCGCGCCGGATACGCGACAGCATGCCGCATCAGCGTTTCCTTCGCAACATCCTCGATACCGATCCCGCCGACCCGCGAGGCGGTACCGGTGAAATGGCGCTCCACAAGCTCGTTGCTAAGTCCAATGGCCTCGAAAATCTGCGCGAAGCGGTAGCTTTGATGCGTCGAGATCCCGATCTTGGACATGGTTTTGAGAAGGCCCTTTTCGACGGCCTTGATGTAGTTCTTCTTTCCTTTCCCACGCTGCGATTCAGTGACGGCCTCCTGGCGGCGCAGTTCATCCAGCGACTCGTAGGCCAGGTAGGGATTGATGGCCGCGGCGCCGTAGCCGGAAAGCAGGGCGAAATGCATCACCTCGCGCGGCTCGCCGGATTCGACGACGAGGTCGCACAACGTGCGTTTTGCCTCGCGAATGAGGTGCTGATGCACGGCACTCGTGGCCAACAGGCTGGGGATGGGGGCATTGGCGCGGTTGACGCCGCGATCCGAGAGGATGAGGATCGCGTATCCCTCGTCGACTGCTGAAGAGGCTTCTTTGCAGATCCGGTCCAGCGCGCGGGCCATGCCTTTGGGTCCCTTGTCCACGGGGAAAAGGGTGCTAACGCTCTTCGCCTTGAGTCCGGGGAGGTCGAGCTTCTTCAGGTAATCGAGCTGCGCATCGGTAAGGATGGGAGACATAAGATGCAGCTTGCGGCAATGCTCGGGTGTCTCGTCGAGCAAATTGCCGTCGCGGCCGATGTCCGTTTCGAGCGACATGACGAGCTCTTCGCGAATGGGGTCGATGGGAGGATTAGTCACCTGGGCGAATAGCTGTTTGAAGTAGCTGAACAACAACTGCGGGCGATTGGACAAGACGGCCAGCGGGGCGTCATTGCCCATGGAGCCGATGGGCTCTTTGCCCTCATTGGCCATGGGCGCAAGGATGATCTCGAGATCCTCACTCGTGTAGCCGAAGATCTGTTGTTGTTGAAGCAGCGGCTCTTCGGGCTCCGGCCAGCCGATGGGCGCCGGCTTCTCAGGGAGCGCGATGCGGTTCATATCCAGCCAGAGGCGGTAGGGCCGCATGATGCAGAGACGCTGTTTGATTTCCTCGTCATCGATGATCCGATGTTCTTCCGTATCGATAAGAAACATGCGGCCAGGCTGCAGCCGCCCTTTCTTGACGATCTTCTCCTGAGGAATATCGAGCACGCCGACCTCGGAGGCCATTACGACGAAGTCGTCGTCCGTCACCCAGTAGCGGGAAGGCCGGAGCCCATTTCGGTCGAGAATAGCCCCAATGCGCACGCCGTCCGTGAAGGCGATGGAGGCGGGGCCGTCCCAAGGCTCCTGAGCGCACGCGTAGTACTCGTAGAAGGCCTTGCGGTCGTCCGGCATGCTCTCATGGCCGCTCCAGGGCTCGGGGATCATCATCATCATGGCCTGGGAGGGCGTCCGCCCGGTGCGAATGAGCAGCTCAAAGGCGTTGTCGAACATGGCGGAGTCGCTTGTGCCCGGCGTGAGAATGGGAAGGAGCTTCTTGATGTCTTCCCCGAAATAGGAGTTGGCCAGATGGGGCTCACGGGACGTCATCATATTGATGTTCCCGCGCAGGGTGTTGATCTCCCCGTTGTGCGCGAGGAACCGGAACGGTTGCGCCAGGGGCCAGGTCGGCAAGGTGTTCGTACTGTAGCGTTGGTGAACCAGGGCGAGCCGGCTCTCGAAAGACGGCTCAGAGAGATCCTCGAAATACGCGTCCATTTGGTGCGCCAGCATGAGGCCCTTGTAACAGATGGTCCGGGCGGACAGGCTCACGATATAGAACTGTTCCTTTGAGGGGATGTCCGACTCGGCAACGGCGCTTTCGATGACCTTCCGAATCACGTAGAGCCGCCGCTCGAAGCCGTCGACATCGAGCCCCTCACGGCGCTGAAAAAATACTTGCTGAATAACAGGTTCATTTTCCCGAGCCAGCCAGCCGAGGGCTTCGGAGTTCCGGGGCACGTCTCGCCAACCGAGGACGGCGGCGCCATCGTGCTCCGCGGCTTTCTCGACGATCTTCCTGCACGCCTCCCTGTCTTTCGCATCGTGGGGCATAAAAAGCATCCCCACCGCGTAAGCGCCCGCGGTGGGGAGGTGAAAACCAAGAGCCTCCGCCTGTTCGGCGAAGAAGCGTTGCGGCGTTTGGAGCAGGAGGCCTGCGCCGTCACCCGTATCGGGGTCGCAGCCCGCAGCGCCGCGGTGAACCAGGTTCTCAAGTACCTGAATGCCTTGTCGGATGATGGTATGGGTGGGGGGGCCGGACAAATTGGCCACAAATCCAACCCCGCAGCTGTCGTGCTCGAAACAGGGGGCATAGAGCCCCTCAGCAGAAATTTGTCGCATCGGGAACAACCTCTTTTGTCGAGTGGTCTTGCTGGCGTGATAGACGCCCACCGCCGAGATTCCGGCGGGGCTCCCATTCTCGCAAATAAGCGGCCCTTGTCTCAAGGGCCGCTATCTTTCGACGCCATGGGGCGACTTCTCCCCGTGGCACACGGGCTACCAGCAAAACAGACAAAGGCCCGCGCCACACGGCACTGGCCTTTGTCTATCTGGATTCATTTCGCCATATTGTCAGCGACGTTTGGTCCTCTACGCCACCTCCGTGCTTTGCCGCTTCGTACGGCCGACTAGATATCGTAGTAGAGGAAGAACTCGTACGGGTGCGGGCGAATGTTCACCTGCTCGACTTCGCGCTCGCGCTTGTAATCGATCCAGGTGCTTAACACGTCCGAGGTGAATACGTCTCCCTTGAGCAAGAACTCGTTGTCCTTCTCGAGTTCCTCGAGGGCCTGTCCGAGGCTTCCCGGGGCCTGCTCGATCTTCGCCTTCTCCTCGGGCGGCAGATCGTAGAGGTCCTTGTCCATCGGCTCGCCCGGATCGATCTTGTTCTGGATGCCGTCGAGGCCGGCCATCAGCATGGCCGAGAAAGCCAGGTACGGGTTGCACGAGGGGTCAGGCGTGCGGTACTCGACGCGCTTGGCCTTCGGGCTCGGGGAGTACATCGGGATACGGCAACAGGCGCTTCGGTTCCGGCTCGAGTAGGCCAGATTGACGGGGGCTTCGTAACCCGGTACGAGGCGCTTGTAGGAATTCGTGGTCGGGTTGGTGAATGCCGCGAGGGCCTTGGCGTGTTTCAAGAGACCGCCGATGTACCACAGCGCTTCCTGGCTCAAGCCGGCGTACTTATCCCCCGCGAAGAGCGGCTTGCCGTCCTTCCAAAGGCTCTGGTGGGTGTGCATGCCGGAGCCGTTGTCCGCGAAAAGCGGCTTGGGCATGAAGGTCACGCTCTTGCCGGCCTGATGGGCGACCATCTTGATGATGTACTTATACATGGTCAGCTTGTCGGCCATGGTCGTCATGGCGTCGAAGCGCATGTCGATCTCGGCCTGGCCGCCGGTGGCCACCTCATGATGATGGCACTCTATGGTGAGTCCGCATTCCATCATGGTGGCAACCATCCTGCTGCGGAGGTCGTTCGTGGCATCCGCCGGCGCGACGGGGAAATACCCTTCCTTGTGGCGCAGCTTGTTGCCCAAGTTGGGGTTCTCGTCGCGGCCGCTGTTCCAGATACCCTCGACGCTGTCCACCTCGTAGAACGCCGCGTTGGGCTCAGAGGCAAACCGGACATCGTCGAAGATGAAGAACTCCGCTTCGGGGCCGAAATACGCGATATCGGCCAGCCCCGTGGACATCATGTAGTTCTCGGCCTTGAGGGCGATGTTCCGGGGGCAGCGCGAGTACCGCTCTTTGGTGATGGGATCGAGGATGTTGCAGTAGAGGATCAGCGTCGGAATTTCGACGAAGGGGTCGACGGTGGCTGTCTTAGGATCGGGGACGACGAGCATGTCGCTCTCATGGATCTGCTGCCAGCCGCGTATGCTGGACCCGTCAAATCCGAAGCCCTCAGAAAACGTATCTTCCGTCAGTTCCGCGAGGGGCACCGTGAAATGCTGCATCAGGCCCGGAAAGTCCATGAAGCGCAAGTCGATGAACTGAATTGCCTCCTTCTCACAGAGTTTCAGGACGTCGCTTGGGCTGAAATCTTTTCGCATCGCGCTCACTCCTCCTGTCGTTTCAAAGTTGATGGCGTTGCGCCGGGAAGGGAAACCATCCACTGCTTCACCTGAAATGAAGGACTGCCCGGTGCCTTACGTTGACGCCCGCCGAGTCAGGGAAGACAGCAAACGGGCTTTCCTGCAACATTTGCAATCGTCATGCCAACTCCCTATGCGTCCGTGAACCTTGTCGTGAATCATTGCGTCAGTAAGGCCTAATTACCTGATCGAGTCCTATGCGTCATCTGATCCCGCGGCCGCACATTCGAGCCGGATACGCAACAAAACTACAGAACCGTGGCTTTATTGCTCTTGTTATTACGATTGCGTAGTTTCCTGAGTGCCATGCACAGAGTTGCGCGGCGGATCCTCAACCGCTTGTTGCTCAACCCCATGAGGGTAACACGAGACCGCAGGGAACCATGCTCGAAAGCCGAACTCTTCGGGAAATTCACTGGCCCGGCGCCCTCCCAACTGAATGCACACCGCCGCAGCGGGCACGATGAACGGGCTGGTCCTATAGCATAGAGGACTGAGCCGCAGCCTAGTTGGCGTGTGTCAATCGCCTCGTGCGGTACTGCTTGTAGTCAATCCCGTGCTTCCGCATCCTCAAACCCATGATGCGCTCCGTTATCCCGAGCGCGCTCGCGGCCTTGGCCATGTTGCCCCGGGTGTTCTTGAGCGCCTCGACGATCATCTCGCGCTCGACAGCGTCCAGCTTGCCTTGCAAGGTTTCATGCATAATGGTGCCGCTGGATTCAGCCGTCTGGAGCGTCGGCGGGAGATGGTGCCCATGGACCACGTCGTCCGTGCTCATGAGGACGGCCCGCTCGATGCAATTCTCCAATTCTCTGACGTTGCCGGGCCAATGATACCGCGTGATCATATCGATGGCCGGCGTCGAGATGCGCCGGATGTTCTTGTGGTTCGCTTTGCTGCATTTCTCAATGAAATAGTCGGCGAGGAGTAGAACATCCGACCGCCGTTCACGCAGGGGCGGCACGCGAATGGGGAACACGTTAAGGCGGTAGAAAAGGTCTTGGCGGAACTCACCGCGAGCCATCAGTTCCTCCAGGTCCCTGTTTGTCGCCGCAATGACGCGGACATCCGTACGAATCGTCTCGCTGCCGCCGACGCGTTCGAACTCCTTCTCCTGCAAAACGCGGAGGAGGTGCACCTGAGTGGCGGGGGGCAGATCGCCAATCTCGTCGAGGAATATGGTGCCTTGGTGGGCGAGTTCGAAACGCCCCTTACGCTGGGCCACGGCCCCTGTGAACGCGCCCTTCTCGTGTCCGAACAGCTCGCTTTCTATGACGGACTCGGGCAGCGCGGCGCAGTTAACTCGAATGAAAGGTTTCTCTGCGCGGAGGCTGTTGTAGTGTATGGCATTGGCCACAAGTTCTTTGCCGGTACCGCTTTCGCCGAGGATAAGGACCGTAACGTTGCTCTTGGCCACCTGACTTATCTGGTCGAAGACCTCTTGCATTGCGCTTGAACGGCCGACAATGTTGGCCGGGCGGAATCGATCCTTCAATTCCTGCTGCAACCGCGCGTTCTCGTCGAGCAGACGCTGGCGGTCTTCGAGACGCTCCTGGCGCACCCGAACGGCACGGGCAACGAGGGAAGCGATGATGGTAAGGAGGCGGACGTCTTCGTCAAGGGAAACGGAGTCCTCGAAAAGCGAATCGACGCTCAAGGCCCCCACAACTTCCTGGCCGATCTTGATGGGAACGCAGATAAACGAGATGTTCTCTTTCTTGAGATTCTTCCGCGCCCGCGTTCGGTCGAGAAACATGGGGTCCTCCGCGATGCGCGGTATGGCCATGGGCCTGCCCGTCTCGACTACGCGGCCCGTCACTCCCTCGCCTGGCCGATACCGGCCTCGCTCCTGCTGTGACCGCGACAGGCCGTGGGCGGCTTCGATGGTGATTTCCCCCGTTTGGCGGCTATACAGAGCCAAGGTGCCCCTTACCATAGGAGTATTATCGGCAATAGCCTGAAGAACGGGGCCGAAGGCATCGCGCAACTCTAGGCTCTCATCGAGCAGCTGACTAATCTCAAAAAGCAGCGCCAATTCGCTGACTTCCCGTCGAAACTGAGGACCCGAGGGCTTGCGGGACATATCCTAGACTCCCAAAAGTACGCCAACGTATGAAAGCAAACCATATACTACAAGATAGTAGTTTATCACATGCCGGCCTGTAAGGCAAGGAAGATGGCAGGTGGCGCGTGAGGGCCACGCGGCGTTGTGCCAGGTCCACCAAGAGTAGGTTCGTGATGCAGACGACAGAACATGCGCGCAGTCTCGGCGCAGTGCCGAGAGAGAAGCAGGTCAGTTGACGCTTTTCATCTCGAAAACGTATGCGTGCTCGCAGGTGACGGCGTCCGGGCCTATGCCGGAGAGATCCACGTAGATTGTGCCGTCCTCCAGCCGCCAGGCAAGCGGCCTTTCATAGCCCAGCAGGCGGACCTCGGCGCTGGGCGCAGGCCGCGGCGTAGCGAGAACCAGCTCATCGCCGGGCCAGGTCAGGCAGATCGCGTAGACTTTGCCGTCTCTCGCGGTGTAGCGAATGTTGTCGCCTTCAGCCACCTGGCGCCAAGGCCGTGAGCCGTAGATGGCTTCACCATTGACTTCGAGCCATTTCCCGAGGTCGATGAGCCGGTCTTGCATGATGACGGGGATACGCCCATCGGCGGTAGGCCCGATATCGAGGAGCAGGTTGCCGCCGCGACATACGGTTTCGATCAGCATGTGGACGAGGGCCGCCGGCGAGGCGTAGTCGTCCACACCTTCGTTACGGTTGTAGCCGAAGGACGCACCGATGCCGCGGCATTCCTCCCATTTATGTTGGGCGCCAATCTGGTCCATCTCGGCATACTTGCCGTACTCGGTGGTGTAGAAGTCGCCATGGTGGCTGCGACACCCCTTGCCCCACCGGTCGTTTACGACGACTTCATCTTTAACCGCCGACTCGTTGAACAGCCACTCAAGGAACTCGGTGCTTCGCCATACCTCGCTTGGGTGGTCCCATTCGCCGTCGGGCCAGACGATGGACGGCTCGTAGCGGCTGACTAAGTCCTTCATCTGAGGCAGCATATGCTCCTCGACATACCGCTCGACATTCGACTGGTAGAGGGGGTTGTACCACTCGTAGAAGGAGTAGTAGAAGCCCATTTTGAGTCCCTTCGCCTTGACGGCCGTCGTCAACTCCCCGGCGAGGTCCCGATGAGGCCCGATATCCATGCTGTTCCAGTTCCAGCTTTGCGGGTTGGGCCAGAGGCAGAAGCCCTCATGGTGCTTGGAGGTGAGTACGATGTAGCGTGCGCCGGAGCGGGCGAATAAGTCGGCCCATTCGTCGGGATTGAACATCTCAGTTTTGAACATGGGCGCGAAATCCTGGTAGCGGAAGCCGGGGCCGTATGTCTGCTCATGAAACGCCCAAGTCTCGCCGCCCTTGTCCTGCATGTCGTGCCAATACCACTCCGCGTACCGGCCTTTCGGCCCCCACGCCGGCACGGAGTAGACTCCCCAATGGATGAATATGCCGAACTTGGCCTCGTCAAACCAGGCAGGACAGACGCGGCTGTCGAGCGACTCCCATGTGGCGGCGAAGGGCTCATCGGCAGCCATGGCTGCCGTCGCCAGAAATGCGCACACGGCTATGAATCCCAACCTCACACAACGCGCCATCATGTTCCTCCCAAGCATTTGGTACTTGTTCTTCACCCCGGATGGTCCGCTATCGCCGCTCGGAACGGGCTCCTGCGTCCTCGGCGGGCTCGGATTGCGACAATTTCAGGCCGGGATAGAGCTTCCTGGCACATTCCGGACAGAGGCCGTGGCTGAACTCGGCCTCCGAATGCGCTTCAACATACCGCTCGATCTGCTCCCAGTATCCTTTGTCGTCGCGGATCCGTTTGCACGCCGCGCAGATCGGAAGCAGGCCACTGAGGGACTTGATTTTCGCCAGGGCTTCTTGCAGCTCGGCTATAAGGTGTTCCCTGTCCTCTTCGGCCCGCTTGCGCGTGCACAGGTAGCCAATGGCCGCACCGAAGAGCCGAAGCAATTCACATTGCTCCTCCGTCACGGGCTCGTGGCGCAGTCGATTGTCCACACTGATATGGCCTATAACCTGCTCGCCATCCCAGATGGCCGCAAACGCCTGTTCCGGCAGATTCCTGGCATCACCGAATTCCTTAACCTTAACGGCTCCGGTCGTCACCAACGGCTCTTTGCTGAACAAAACCCGGCCGTCGGGCGCGTCTGGGTCCACGCGGCGCTTCAAGACGCGCTCATCGCTTATTTCTCCCGTCTCATCCACGCCGAAAGACCCGACAACGGTATTCGGCTCGTCGGTTCGGAACCAGATCCCGGCCCGATCGAACTCGAATCGCGTTCGGGCAAGCTCCACCGCCCTTCGACACAGTCCGTCCACCGAACCCGTCATGGAAAGCTCGTTCATCACCTCCACGAGGGTGGCAAGCCTCGAGCCCAGTTGGCGCAAGGTCTTCTCCTTGTGCAGGAGTCGCTCTTCGACGCGGTCGTGCGCCGCCTCGCACCGGCGGAGGTCTTCGACTTGCTCACGCAGTGCGCGCACCTCGGCGACGAGTTCTTCGCAGTTTTTTTCTAAATCGTCCATCTATTACCGTTTCCAGCCATAACAACCGATTTTCCAGTATCCCCATTATAACATCACACCGTGGCACTTGATCGGATTCCGTCTGCAATTACCTCAGGCCATCTGGGCCGCCGGGCTGCCCGCTTGGCGCGGCCGCTGCGGCCTAGCTGCGCCGATGGGGCGTGCTTCCGTACGGCCGGCGTACGGTTGACACAACAGGCCGTGGCTCTTACAATACACGCGCGCGGAAGCGTTTGCGGCTGTTTTCCGAGTGCAGGGCCTGGGAGTAATGAATGAAATCATCGTTGGTTAAGCTGGTCGGAGTAATCCTACGCGAGATTCAGCAAGACCCAGAGCACATTCCGTCCGAAAGCGGGTTGCGTTCATGGTTGAGCCAGCAAGGCTACAGCAAGCGGGACATCGATGCGGCCATGAAGTTGGTGCGTCCCCGCTTCACGCGTCCGGCGGAGGTCAGCGAG
Source organism: Candidatus Hydrogenedentota bacterium (assembly GCA_963674865.2). Lineage (GTDB taxonomy): Bacteria > Hydrogenedentota > Hydrogenedentia > Hydrogenedentales > SLHB01. The sequence goes on along the minus strand of CAXXYE010000003.1, from coordinate 355,336 downwards.
CACCGTCCGCATTCCGTGCGACTTCTTTCTGAATTCGAAGCGAGCAAACTCAGTGTTGATGTCCGGGATGCCATCGTGCGACTGGACATGTATGAGCTTATCAGCCCCGCCGAGCGGGAGATGCTCCTCGAACGCCTTACGCAAATGGAAGGCGTCGTCGGCCTGGACGAACTGGACTACACGCTCTCCTGGCTGGTGTGCAGTGTCCGGGATGTGGAGTATCAGCAGACCATCTATACCGTCATGGAGGGGCGAGGGGACTCGTTGCACTGAACGAGGCTGGAATCCGAACGCTTGACGCCCGCTCCTAAGGGAGTGCGGCGTCATTGTCATGTAAATGGAAGGATCTGAATGGCCAAGTCTCTGGTTATCGTTGAGTCACCGGCCAAGGCCAGAACCATCAACAAGTTCCTGGGCCGGAATTACATCGTCAAGGCGAGCAATGGGCACGTGCGCGACCTGCCCAAGAACAAGCTCGGCGTGGATGTCGAGAAGGATTTTCAGCCGACCTACGTCCGCCTTCGCGACGCGTCAAAAACCGTAAAGGCGCTGACGGACGCTGCGAAGCAGGTCGACCAGGTATTGGTCGCGACCGACCCGGACCGGGAAGGGGAGGCCATCGGCTGGCACGTGGCTGAACTTCTGAAGAAGACTGAGAAGCCCATTTCGAGGGTTGTTTTCAATGAGATAACAAAGCGGGCCGTCGTTCAAGCGACTCAGCATCCCCGATCCATTGACGCGAATCTCGTGGACGCGCAACAGGCCCGCCGTGTCCTGGACCGTCTTGTGGGCTACAAGATCAGCCCCATGCTCCAATGGAGCGTGCGGAAAGGACTTAGCGCCGGACGGGTTCAGTCCGTTGCCGCGCGCTTGGTGTGCGATCGTGAGAACGAGATTCGGAGTTTCGTGGCCGTCGAGTACTGGACGTTGGACGCCGAGCTCCTGACCATCCGGGACGAATCGTTCACGGCCCGCCTCAACCGAATTCGCGGCGAAAAGGCGGAGTTGCCCGACGAGGCGCACACGCAGGAAGTAATGAAGGCGGTCGAGGGCGCCCGGTTTGAGGTGAGTTCGGTCGAACGCAAGGAAGTCCGGCGCCGGCCCTATCCGCCCTTCATCACGAGCACCCTTCAGCAGGATGCCTCGCGCAAGCTCCGGTTCGGACCTCGCAAGACCATGCGTATAGCCCAGCAGCTCTACGAGGGCATTCAGCTAGGCGATGAGGGGCGCGCCGGTCTGATCACTTACATGCGCACCGACTCCACCCGACTCGCCGGGGAAGCCATTGACGAGGTCCGGCGGTATATTGCCGAGAACTTCGAGGCGGGCATGCTGCCGGAGAAGCCGAACTTCTTCCGAAGCAAGAAAGACGCGCAGGACGCGCACGAGGCAATCCGCCCGACGGCGGCCGCGCGAACGCCCGAGATGGTGCAGCCGTACCTGGATAAGGACCAATTGGCCCTTTACACCTTGATTTGGAAGCGGTTTGTGGCTTGCCAGATGGCGCCCGCGGTAATGGACCAGACCACCGTTGACGTGGCCGCGGGCGATTACGAGTTCCGGTCCGTCGGGACCATTGTCCGATTCCCGGGATTCACCAAGTTCTACGAGGAGTCCTCGGACAATGATGTCGAGGAGAAAAATGGCCAGAAAGCGCTGCCGGAAATAAGTCAAGGCGAGTCGGCTTCGCTCAACAAGCTGACTTCGGATCAGCATTTCACCAAGCCCCCGCCCCGCTATTCCGAAGCCAGCCTGATCCGGGCTTTGGAGGAAAAGGGCATCGGCCGCCCCAGCACCTACGCTCCCACCCTGAATACGATTCAAGAGCGCGGCTACGTAGCACGGGAGAAGGGCCGGCTTGTCCCGACCGAGCTTGGCGAACAGGTCAACGAGCTTCTCGTGAAGCATTTTCCCGACATCCTGGACGTGGCCTTCACAGCCCGGATGGAGGATGAGTTGGATCACGTTGAAGAGGGGAATCGTGAATGGCATGAGGTTATCCGGGCGTTTTACGGAGACTTCTCCAGGGACCTCGAACTTGCCCAACGCAAGATGGTGAAGGACGCCATCGGCGAGGATGTCCGGTGCCCGAAGTGCGGCGGCGAGATGGAGCTTCGCGAGGGATGGTATGGCGCCTACATGCGCTGCAAGCAGGAGGATGAATGCGACGGGCGCATCAGCCTTCGGAAGAAGGCGCAAACCGAACCGACGGATGAAATCTGCGAGAAGTGCGGCGCGCCGATGGTCATCCGCTCGGGCCGATTCGGCCGGTTTATGGCGTGCACGAACTATCCGAAGTGCAAGCAAACTCATAACGTCGATGAGCACGGCAACAAGGTCGAGAAACCTCCCAAGGAAGAGCCCGTCCGAACCGATCAGACCTGTCCGGATTGCGGTGGGACGCTCCTGATTCGCAAGAACCGTCGAGGTGAGCCGTTCTACGGCTGCGAGAAGTATCCTAAGTGCCGCTTCACCAAGCCCATGGAGCTCGGCCTCAAGTGCCCGCAGCCAGGCTGCGAAGGAGACTTGGTGGAGAAGCGGATGGGACGGCGCCGTTTCATCGGTTGCGATCAGTATCCCAAGTGCGATTTCGCGGCCTATGGACAACTCGACAAGGAGACGCCCTGTCCCAAGTGCGGCCACGCCTGGACTACGGTCGTCAGGTCTCGGAGTAAGCCGACGGTCCGGCGTTGTCCGGCGCCGGCTTGCGGCCATGAGGAGACGCTGCCGGAGGACGACGACCAGGACTGAGAAAAGGAGCAAAGGGCCTGTGATGCGCCGGATAGGACTGACAACCGCCGGGGCTTATTCGTTGAGCCATGCTCTCGCCTGACGTCGAGCGGTTCGTGAATCATCTGAAGGGGGAGCGCGATGTGTCCCCCCATACGCTCCGTGCCTATCTGAACGACCTAGCTCAATTCTGCGACTACCTTGCTTCGGGCCCGGCAGCCTTCGAACGGGAGTCCGGCGAGGAGCGGCCCGCCCCTTCGCTCGAGGTCCTGGCGGCGGCCAACCGCAATGATGTCCGCGCGTTCCTGGCCCATGTCAGAACAGCCGGCGGCTCGGCGCGGACGTCCGCGCGGAAGCTGGCCGCCATCCGGGCGGCTTATGGCTTTTTTGTGCGTTCGGGCGATCTGGCCGCGAGTCCGGCCGAATCCGTGAAATCACCGAAACTCTCCCGCGATCTCCCCGAGGTCCTGTCCATCCCGGAGGTGACGGCGCTTCTTGAGGCGCCCGACATCAGTGAGCCGCTGGGCATCCGAGATCGGGCCATTCTCGAGGTGCTTTATTCGAGTGGGATTCGCGCCGCGGAGTTGGCCGGCCTGCGCCTGGGCGACGTGGACTTGGTTGGGGCAACACTGACGGTGCTTGGCAAGCGACGGAAGGAGCGACTCGCTCAGCTCGGCTCCTACGCCTTGGACGCTATCCGGGCCTATCTTGGAATTCGCGGGCAACTGGGCACAGCCAAGCACGCCTGCCTGTTCGTCAATGCGCGGGGCGGCCCACTGACCACGCGCAGCGTGCAGCGTATCGTCGAGAAGTACGTGCGTCAGGCCCTGCCGGAACGCGAATCCATATCGCCGCACACTTTCCGCCATACGTTCGCGACGCACATGCTCAACGCGGGGGCCGATCTGCGCGTGGTCCAGGAGCTTCTCGGCCACGAGAGTCTGTCCAGCACGCAGATCTACACGCACGTAAGCATCGACCGGCTGAAACAAGTCTACCGCGACAGCCATCCGCACGCGTAATGGCGTCTCTCCGGAACAGCCCTTCGGGGTGGGGGTGGGGGCGTTTGATGGCTTGCCGCCAGTGTGGCGTAGCCTGAACGTATCACACGCAGTCGTCCACGCCCCGCTTTTCTCACCTGTCGTCCGACGTAAACGGACTTGTTGATGACACAGTGTCGAGGAGATTGCGGGCCAGTCTGCGAGATTCTCCAAGTCCCGGTGGCCGTGTTGCCAATTGTGCCGCTCGTTGAGTCATTAGAAATGAAGGTATTGGCAAAACAGGCGCCTAAACCTGATAGGTGTGGGTGAGAACATCGCAAAAGACGAAGTCGATCCGACGTGCCGAGTGCGCGGCACAGTCGAATTGCCCGGCGACTGCGGCAAGTCGAGGATCTTGAGGTAAGATGCCCGTTCCGCATACCATGCGTGCAGTCTCGTTATGTGGCTGTGAGGAAGACGGCTTAGTATGGCAAACACGGGCGAGGGAGCGACCCCGTTCGGGGGCTCGCACGAGCCGCATAGAATAAGGGAGGGCCGGCAATGGTTCTTGTGAAAGCCAACCGTAGTGTGGGACAGGCGATTTGCCTGATAGGTATCGTGGCGGCTCTGGTGTTGCTCGGGTGTTTCACCGAATCGGCGCACGCCGGCTTGCGAAACAAGCTGGTAGGAAAGCGACTGGATAAACCGGCAGACGGGGCCGTTTCGGAGAATCAGGCGTCTCCCGCGGGCGTCTATGAGGGGCCGAAGAAGATCATTGCGGTCACGAAGTTCAAGAGCACATCGGGTATCGGATGGGACACGGGGGAAGCTCTGGGGACGATGTTGTCGGACGCCTTGATGAAGACGGGCCGGTTCATCGTGGTGGAACGGGCGGAGCTGGGCGACGTGCTCGATGAGCAAGACTTGGCCGCCGAGGGCCGGACCACGATGGCGACGGCCGCTAAGGTGGGAGACCTGTTGGGCGCCAGCATCCTCGTTATGGGTGCGGTGACGCAGTTCGAGCAGAACGCTTCGAGCGGTGGAGGCGGGGTGGGCGTTCCGCTGCCGCACGTCGGCCGCCTGCGACTAGGTGGAGGCAAGAACACGGCCTATGTCAAGGTGAATATCCGGCTGGTGGACACGACAACCGGCAAGGTCCTCGCTACGGCAAACGCCGACGGTACGGCCTCGGGGAAATCAGCTGCGGGCGGGGCCTATGTTCGAGGCTTCAGTTTCAACGGGGCCGGCGCCAAGGAAGAGCCGTTGGCTCAGGCCGCCGAGGACGCCATCCGTGAAGCCGTCGCTTTCATCACGGAACACATGGCGCGCGTGCCTTTCTACGCGCGCGTGGCCGAGGCAGAAGGCGGCAAGGTATACATCAACGCGGGCAGCAACCGAAATATGAAGCCCGACATGGTGCTCCAGGGCTACAAGGCAACGAAAGAGATCAAGGACCCGGACACGGGGCTAATTCTCGATGTCATCGAGGAGAAGACGGGCAGCGTCAGGATCACGGATGTACGGGAGAAGCTCTCGATCGGCGAGGTCATGGAAGGAACCATCGGCAAGGGCCAAACGCTGCGCATGCGGTAGGCGCGTTCTTTCGCCGGCGCCATTGTGCGCGTGGAGAGAGTGAGGGGAATGAGTAAGGACGGTTCGCTGATCGGCACGATTGTGGGCAACTACGAGATCCAGCGTGAGCTGGGACGTGGGGGCATGGGCGTTGTCTACAAGGCGCACGAGATGTCGCTCCAGCGCGTGGTGGCCTTGAAGATCCTTCCTGCGCATTTGGCCGAAAACGACGAATTTGTGGCGCGGTTCGAGCGTGAGGCGCGGGCCGCGGCACGGCTGACTCACCCGAACATCGTCACGGTGTACGCGGTGGGCGAGCATGCGGGCATGCACTTCATGGCGATGGAGTACGTGAAGGGCAAGACTATCGCCATGCAGATCACGGAGCAGGGTCGGTTCGAAGTGGGGCGCGCGCTGGATATCACCCTTCAGGCGGCGGAGGCACTGGCGGAGGCTCACGAGAAGGACATCGTCCACCGCGATATTAAGCCGCAAAACATCATGTGCGATCAGGTGGGCCGCGTAAAGGTGATGGATTTTGGGCTGGCGAAAGTGCTTGGAGGCGCGTCGGCCCTGACGGCGACGGGCACGGCGATGGGCACACCAGCCTACATGTCTCCTGAGCAGTGCAAAGGTGAAGCCGTCGACCTGCGCACCGACATCTACTCCCTCGGCGTCATGCTGTTCGAGATGCTCACGGGCCGGCCGCCTTATGTCGGCGACACGCCGATGGCGGTGATGAGCCAGATTGCCCTGTCCGACTTTCCCGCGGTCCGCGACCTCAATCCCGATGTGCCTCTCGGCGTCGCCTTCATCGTCAAGAAGATGGTGGCCAAGAACCTGGCGAACCGGTACAACTCAGCGCAGGCCCTCGAAGCTGATATCGAACGCTGGCTCCGTGAGGGTGATTCGCAGCTTCCCATCGAGGAAGCGGTCACCGTGCGGGCCAGCGAAGAGGCCACAAGACTTGTCACCCCCGAGGAGGGAGTGCCCGTCGAAGCGGCGTCAGCGCAAGGCAAGACGCCCGAGGCCCCGTCCGCGGTACGGGACACGGGCAAGCGCCGGGGCCCGCTCCTGCTCGTTGCCGCGGCGCTATGCCTCTTGGCCATAGGCGGCACGGGGGTATTCCTCGCCTTCAGGCTCGGGCAAACGAGGGCCGGCGCCCCCACAACCTCCGACAATGCGCCGCCGCAGGTTGCCTCGGTATCGACAGAGACCACGGAGCGCGACGCAGCGACACCGCCACAAGCAACTGCAGTACCGCAGGCTTCCGAGGTAGACGGTGACGAGACGCCGGGCGCACGGCCCGAGGAGCCCCCGGCGGCGGACGTGGTTGCCGAGGGGCCGAAAACAGATGGGGCGACAGCCGACGCAGAGAACGAGGGCACGCAGGGCGAGACGACTTCTCCTCAGGCATCTGCCGCGGCGGAGGCGCCTGAAGGAGTGGAGGCGTCCGCTACGAGCCAAGCAACTGAAGCCGCCGCCATAGCCGTGGCGGCGGAGCCGAAGGGGAACGCTGCCGATTCAACGACGGCACCGGAGGAGAAGGAAGCGGTGGTTTCCGAGGCACCGCCCGCGGCCGCGTCTCCCCAGGAGCCTGAGCAGAAGGCCGCGGACAAAGCGCCGAAGACAGCGGCCGGGCCAACGGAGGGCAAACCGGCCGAAACGACGGCCGTGAAGATTGCCGAGGCCAAGGCCCAAACGCCGGCGCCGGCCGGGCCCAAGGAATACGCGGGCGGACGGCTTGTCGACAGGGGCGATGGAACCGTGTTCGACAACGACACGATGTTGATCTGGCAGAAGGGCGATAGCGGCAAAACTTACGGCTTGCCGCGGCCGGGGCGGACTACCGATTACCGGCACTATGCGGACGGCCTCGAGCTCGCGGGCCGCAGTAGTTGGCGCATTCCGACGAAGGGGGAGCTTATGACGCTTCCCACGGATGATTTCAGCCCAAAGGAGCTACCCTTCGTGAACTCGGGCAATGGCTTCTATTGGTGCTACGGCACTGGTCCCAACCGGTTCTACTGGATATACGATTGGAATAAGGCCAAGTTCGGCGTGACTACGCCGGACGCGAACGAGAAGTTCGCCATCCGATGCGTCACGGGACCTTAAGAGGGCCTCGCCCGCCCCTTGCGGCGCTGCTGGTCGCTGAAGACAAGGAGGATATTGACCGCATTCACGTGCTCATCCGTCTCTGTCTATGAACGCGGCGGATCGGCGACGCGGTTTGTCCACACCCGCTGGAACACCTTGTTAGCTAAGATTCCTCGTCCAGCCACGCCATCAGCTTCTTCTCGTCGTCCTGGTCGTAGCCGGTGAAGCAGTTGTCCATGATCTTCCAGTAATCCGTCGAGGAATTCTCCCTGAGAGAGTAGCTCCCGTCAACATACACCCCCCGCAGAGCTTGGCGGCGCCATTGCCGGAATGCTTCTTTGCAGTAAGCCACCCAGTCGCGGTGTGTTTGTTCGTAGTCCACGATGTCCCGCAGGTCGGCATCGAGAAGGCCGGCCACATCGGGCTCTTTCCGGCTCAAATCGACGAGTTCTTGTGGGTCGTTCACCATATCGAACAGTTGCGGCCCGTAGCCTGAATACACGACGTACTTCCACCGATCCTTGCGAAGCATGAAAGCGGATGTATTGAGTGTGCAGCCCATAAAGCACGCGTAGGCTGAGTCGCGACTCTGCCGCGTCTGTCCCGTTGCGAGAGGCATCAATGATTCCCCGTCCAAACCGTCCTGCGCGGCGAGGCCCCCCATCTCCAATAAGGTGGGGCACAAGTCGATCAGCGACACGAGATTGGGGACGCGCTGCCCCTGTTGAATCTCCGGCCCCGCCATGACGAGCGGCACGCGGACAGCCCCCTCGTACATCGACATCTTGTACCAATCCTGGTGCTCCATAGCCATCTCGCCGTGATCGCTTGAGAAGACGAAGTAAGTGTCGTGTCCTAATCCCAAGTCCTGCATGGCGTCATGGAGCGCGCCCACCATCGCGTCCGCTTCGGCGCACATGGCCATGTAGATTCTGCGGACTTGCCTGACGGTGGCTTCATCGTGGCCGTAGCGCCAAGCCTTGGCCATCAGTTGGTACTGCCGCACCGGGTGGTCTCCCGGATCCATGGGGGGGATATCCACCGCATCCTCGGGGATCTTGCTTAGCCAGTAGTTGTTCGTGCGAAAGGCCGCGTGAACCAGGCCGGTGCTCACGTACAAGAAGAACGGTTTCTCCCGATCTTGCTGTTGCTTCAGAAAAGCAATGGCTTGATCGACCCTCTCCCAATCGTTCTTGTGGTAGCGCACGTCATCGTTGTCCGCCACGGTGAAACACTGAGATTGATCATTGTCAAAGATGGGTTTGTTGATTCCCGACGGCCCAAGCCAGGCACTGAGGCGGGCAAGCTGAGTATGCCCTCCCGATAAATAGTCCAACTTACCAAATGTCCCGAGGGTGTGTGTCGCGGGCAATTCATCCAGCAAAGCCCACATGCCCTTTTCGAGGCCCTTGTAGTTATTCCAGCTCTCGCAGTTGTGCGTATATCGGCCCGACCACATGTTGGCGCGCGAAGGGCAACAGATGGGATGGGAGCAATACGTGTTCTCAAACAGCGTGCCGGACTGGGCTAGGCGGTCGATATTCGGCGTGGCATTCCGGAGTGCCGGATTTCCCAAGGGCCCAAGCATACGGCCGTCCCAACTCTCGGCATGGAAAAAGATGACGTTGCTTCTTGGCATTGCTGGACTCCTCCTATGTGATTCTGCCGCAACGGGCATATCTTGAGTAGTCACGGCCTCCTCACGAATGACGGCTACTTTAGGACGGCCTTCTTCTCCTCTCCGTAGAGCGCCAACAGCGGGTGCTTCACAACCGCGCGGAACTCGTAGGCCTCGCCCGGCTCGAGTCCCTTCACCGCGGCCGAGAAGGTCCCCGGCGTGGTGCGCCGTTCTGCCGATGCGGCCACCCAGGGCAGCGTTCGCTCATTGGTATCCTGCCCTTTGAGCGAGCGGTACTCCAGCCAGACCTCAAGCGCTTCCTCTCCGGCCAGATCCAGCAGCTCGCCTTCAAACACCGCGGTTTCCGTTGCAGGATCCCATTTCCAGTCGCCTGTGACGACTTTCGGCGGTGTGAGCGCGGGCTCTACATTGGTGATCTTCAAGACGAGGGGATTGGGCCAAACGCCACGGGTGTATAAGCGCTGGCCGCGCGGCGCGCTGATATGCAGGCCGTCGGCTTCCTGGCTCCAGGTTGTCTTGGGATCCTTCTGGGGACGGTATTCGATCAACTGGCCGCCATGTCCCAATACGGTGACCTCGGTGTCCGCCGTGGCTCGCACGGAAGCCAAGCGCAGCGACCTCCGCTCCGCGAAATCCCAAGGCTCGCACACGGACACATACACCGTATTCTCATCTTTCCTCTTCGTGAGCCAGTAGTTGCCCTCGTTGGTGACGATCCAGGGCCGCACGGCATGGATGGCTTCGCCGTTGATGAAGGTCCACAAGGCGACCTCGCGAAGGCGGTCTTCCTGCTCCATGGGAATCTCGCCGTCCGGGGTCGGCCCCACATTGAGGAGAAGAACGCCGCCCCTCGCCCGTGTCTCGATCAGCATCTCGATCATCTGCGTGCCGCTCTTGTAGTCGTCGTTTGTGGGCCGGTAGTTCCATTCCCCGCCCATGGTGAAGCAGGCTTCAAACGGTTCGGCGGAGGGAACACCGGCGATGTGCTGCTCGGTGACTCTCATGCCTCCAGCGGTAATTACGGTATCCGGGGAAAGATCCCAAACGAAGTCCGTCAGTCCTTGTGATTCCCCGTCGAAGAACATCAAGTCTATTGGGCCGTAGTGGCTCAGAAGCTCCTTGAGTTGCGCTCTGGCGTACTCCAGCAACTCCGGCTGGGCATGCGGCATCAGCTCAGAGCGGCGGTCAATCATCTTGCCGTTCTTGTAGAGCCAGAGGAAATCATCTACGGAGAAGTACAGTCCGATGGCGATCCCCTCCTCCCGGAAGGCGCTTGCCACTTCCGCAACGATATCCCGCTGAAACGGCGTGTTCATGACGCCGAAGTCGGTGGTGGCCGTGTCAAACATGCAGAAGCCGGAGTGGTGCTTGGTAGTAAACATCACGTACTTCATGCCCACCACCCGGGCGAGTCTGGCCCAAGCTTTGGGATCGAACTTCCGGGGATAGAACGTCTTAGGCAGCTCCTCCACATACCGCTTCAGGTAATCATCCGAAGCTCCGGCCATCGAGTGGCTGATAACGACGCCAAGCTGCCCGTCCACGCTCCAATGGACGAACATGCCGAGGCCAAGATCCCGGAACCACTCAACGCGTTCCGGGCGATTTGCCGGCTCCGCGTGGGCCGAGCGGGTAGTGACACAAAGGGCCAAGACGAGTACGAGGCAGAAGATCGCTATCAAGGGAGAACTCCTCCTGTTGGCAATGACGCCGAAGCGCCTGAAACCACTGCAAACAAAAGAAAGATGGCGCCCCGAGAAGGAATCGAACCTTCGTCTAATCCTTAGGAGGGACTTGTTCTATCCACTGAACTATCGGGGCGCCGAATGGATGAGTTGCCAGAGCAATACGGTGGATCCGCTGTTTCATGGCGCGGTATACGCCGTGATCGCCCTCTGCGGGCGGAAGAATACGTTGATTGAACTGCCTCCGTCAAGGGAACTGGACTTTGCGCAATGTGGCGTTTAGGATGCGCTTGCCGGCGCGCGTGAGGGCTCGCGCGTAGGCGCCCTGTCGAAAACAGCAAGTGGAGACACAGCGTGTCCAAGCGACTTCTCATGGCAGTTATGCTTATCCTTTCAGGTTTGTCTTGCTACTCTTTCCCCGTCCGGCCGAACGCGCCGGTTTCGTCGAGGCCAACTATGTCGCAGGAAGCAATCACCCTCTATGTCGCAGAGAACGGCAATGATGAATGGAGCGGCGCCGAGCCCGTCCCGACAGCCGACGGCTCGGACGGGCCGCTGGCCTCTCTGGCGGCGGCACGCGACGCCGTCCGCCGGATGAAGGCCCAAGGCGAGCTGACACGGCCCGTTCAGGTGCTGGTGCGTGAAGGCACGTACCGTATTCTGGAACCTTTTACGCTGGGGCCGGAAGACTCGGGCACGTGGCGTGCGCCGATCACGTACGCCGCCTATCCGGGGGAGTCGCCGGTGATCAGTGGGGGCCGCCGAGTAACGGACTGGGAACGTGAGGGGGCTCTGTGGAAGGCCCATGTTGCGGACTGGTGGGCGCCGGGCGAGACGATCAGCGCGCTGTGGGTAAACGGGGAGTATCGCGCTCCGGCCCGGACTCCCAATGAAGGATTCTCGCTCACGGCCGGAACACTGCCTGTGCCGGAGGAGATGAAGGACAAGAAGCGTCCGAGTCCGAACGGGTTCCATTTCAAGACTGGGGATATTCAGGCGTGGGATAACCTCGAAGATGCCCTCGTTGTTGCGCTGCATTCGTGGGATGTTTCGTACCACAGGATCGCGGATATCGACGAAGAGGACGGCGTCGTTCGGTTCACCACGAGCCCGAACTGGCCCTTCGAGAACTGGGGCAAGGAGCAGCGCTACTACATCGAGCACCTCTTTGAGGCCCTCGACGAGCCGGGCGAGTGGTATTACAACCGGCAAACGGGCGTGCTCTACTATTGGCCGAAGAAGGGCGAGAGGCCGGACACCGCGGAGGTCATTCTTCCCGTGGCGTCTCAACTGCTGAAGTTGGAGGGCGATCTCGAAGCAGGGCGCCTTGTCGAGCATGTGCACCTGTGTGGACTGCGCTTCCACCATACCGCTTTTCCACTGGGGCCGGACGGCCAGAATAACGCCCAAGCGGCCTATCCCGTCCACGGGGCCGTGCAGGCGAGCGGCGCCCGGTACTGCTCGCTGGTGGATTGCGAGGTCGCGCACATCAGCAACTACGGCGTCTGGTTCCAGTACGGCTGCCGGGATAACCGCATCGCGGGCAATCACCTTCATGACTTGGGCGCAGGCGGCGTACGCATCGGGGACGGGGCCGACCCGGCCACCGATCATCACGTCACCCAGGACAATTGGGTGGACAATAACTGGATCCACGATGGAGGCACGATCTTTCCCGCCGCGGTGGGGGTGTGGATCGGCCGGAGTTCGTACAACCGGGTGTCGCACAATGAAATCTCGGACTTGTTCTACACCGGCGTGTCCGTCGGTTGGAGTTGGGGATATGCGCCCAGTTCGGCCAATCACAACCTCATCGAGTTCAACCACATACATCACATCGGGCAAGGGATGCTCAGTGATATGGGCGGGATCTACACTCTCGGCGTCGCGCCGGGCACCATCCTCCGTCACAACCTCATCCATGATGTGTTTTCGTACACGTACGGCGGCTGGGGCATCTATCCTGATGAAGGCAGCAGCGACCTGCTCATCGAAAACAACGTCGTGTACAACACGAAGACGGGCGGGTTCCATCAGCACTACGGCAAGGAAAACCGTGTACTCAACAACGTGTTCGCCTTCGCCCACGAGGGCCAAGTCATCCGTACGCGCGAAGAGGAACACATCTCCTTGTTCTTCGAGAGGAATATCGTCTATTTCAACAACGGCCGGCTCCTCGGCAGTAACTGGAAGAACGGGCACTACCGGCTCGACCGCAACTGCTACTGGGATACATCGAGTGAGGAAATCGATTTCGCCGGCCGGACGTTTGACGAGTGGCGGGATATAGGCCAGGATTTGAACTCGATCATCACCGATCCACTGTTTAGAAGAGCCGAAGCGTTCGATTTTCGACTCGCCTCGGACTCCCCAGCGCTTGAGCTAGGTTTCCAGCCGATCGACCTTCGTGATGTAGGGCTCTACGGCTCTAAGGAGTGGATGAACGCCCCGAAGAAGCTCAAACACCCGCCATCCGAACTCCCGAAGCCGTCGTCCCAGACGGAGGACTGAGGGTTGCGCGTATTCAAGGCGGCGGCGTTCGAGCGCGACTAATGGCCCCCATCCGTTCGCCCGGCCGCAGTTTCTCACAAGTACACGTAACCTTTCGCGCTACGGGTGTTTGCACGCCCCGCCACCCGTATGATACGCTTCGCCCGTTTCGTAATCCGGGCCCGTCACGTTCCCGCAAAAACATCTGAATCACGCGGGGAATGGGTGATCGCTCAGAGGAATCTCACAACATGCTTCATGTATTGCACCGGTACCGCAAACCAATGCTTTGGGTCGTCACGGTATTGCTCGTGATCTCGTTCGGGATCTTGGGCTCTTGGTCAAGGCACCTGTTGACTGAACAGCGAAAGGAGGAGACTGCGTCCTCCTTGGCGAATGTGGCGGGAGCGCCGATCACCGCTGAGGAGTATCGGAATGCCCTCAGTTCCGAATTGGAGCGGCGCGCCAAGCAGGGCCAATCGCAGGATTATCGCGACCTCGCCGCGGACGGCACGGCCGACCAAGTGCTGCAAGAACTCGTGAACTCCAAGCTCTTCAGTGCGGAAGCGGATAAGCGCGGGCTCAGGTTCACACGGCATTTCCTCACGGAGCAGATGAAGCAGGACCCGCGGTTTCAGAATGAGAGCGGCCAATTCGACCCCGCCCTGTGGAACCAGTTCATCACGACGGCGAAGGACATCAATTGGAGCGCGGTTTATGTGGACATCGAGCGCCAACTTGGCAGACAGGTGCTTGGCGTGTTGGCGACAGCCTCGGCGCGTGTGCTGGACGCCGACGTTCGCCAGAGGTTCGAGGACGAGAACACGAAGATAAAGGTCAAGTACGTCTCGATTGAGCCAAAGATCGAGCCTACGGAAGAGCAGATTCAAGCTACCTACGATGCGGATCCGTCCCGGTATCAACACCCTGAGAAGCGGACGGCCGAGTTCATCGCCGTGTCGCTGAAGCCGCCCGCGCCGGCGCTGCTTGACGAACTCGTCGAGCGCGCCCGCAATGGCGAGGACTTCGCCGAACTGGCGAAGGCCTATTCCGAGGGCCCGGACGCCGAAAAGGGCGGCGATATGGGCTGGGTCGCCCAAGAACTCATGCTTCCGGAGCATCAAGAGCCGCTCTTTGCGCTTGAGGTGGGCGCCGTTAGCGATCCCGTCGAGGGGCCCAACGCCTATTACATCTACAAAGTCGAAGAGGAGCGGACGGACGAGGTAACGGAGAAGCGCGATGTTCGGGCGCGGCAGATCGTCCTTCGCCCGCAACTCGATGACGAGGAGCGCGCCGCGCGCGAGGCCGAGGCCGCCGAGATCGCTGAGAAAGCGAAAGAATCCGGCGATTTGGCCGCTACCGCGGCGGCATACGACCTCGAGGTCCGCACTTCCGGCGCCTTTTCCGCGGATACCGTCTCCATCGACAATGTGCCGCGGGAGGACGGTTTGGCCTTCCGGCGGGGACTTGCCGAACTCGGGGAAGGCAGTGTGTCCGATGTGATCGCCGGACGGGCGAATCTCTACATAGCGAAGGTGGCATCCATCACCCCGCCGGTGCTGCGGCCTTTCGAGGAAGTCCGCGAGGACGTGTTGCGGGACACGATCCAGGCCATCGAACAATCGCCGGAACACCGGGCCGAAATCCAGCGCTACGCGATGCAAATCGCCCAGGAAGCCCACGCGCTGAAAGACATCAAGAAGCTCTGCCCCGAACTCGATCCTGAGATCAAGACGGCGGAGCCGTTCACCGTGAAGGACTTCCGTTACACAGGCGGTCTATTCTGGGATCCGAGGCAGGTGTACGAAGCGGTGGGCAAGGGGGAGCCGGGGGCCTTCGGCGGCCCCATCGAGAGTTTCATCGGGCAGATCTACTTCGTCGAGTTGGTCGAGCGGACGCCGCCCACCGAGGCCGACTGGGAGGAGAAATGGCCTGAGCAGAAGGAATCTATCCGCGAAATGCTCTTGACGACTCGGATCCGTGAGCGCCTGAACGACTATCTCGACGACCTCCGGCAGCGCGTGCCGCAAGACTCGATGTACGTGAACCAGGATTACAAAGCCAGAATACTCCGGATCGACGAAGAGCCTGATGAGGAAGCCTCGGACGAGAGTGATGCGGCGCCGGCGGCCGCTGAAGATTCACAGGAAACCTCTCAGGAAGGCCCCGCTCAGGAAGAAACGAGTTTGGACGGCGTCAGCTAGTTCCTCCTCGGCCCCCAGAACGGCCCTTCACAGCGAGTTCCCAATGAAGGAACGCGGTGTTCTTCCCCGGTCTCAAGGGTCACCGTCCAGAGTTCCGACACGCCCCCGCGCGTCGCGGCGAAGACCAAGTGCCTGGAATCGGCGGACCAACTCGGGGATTCCTTGGAGCCGGGCGAGGTGGTAACGCGCTTCGCGTTGGAGCCGTCGGCGTTTACAACATAAATCTGCCGGCCCTCGTCGCGCTTCTCAACGGCATAGGCAATTGACTTGCCGTCTGGCGACCAAGCGGGATCGTAGGCACGCCCTCCCTGGAAGGAAAGGCGTTGGACGTTACTGCCGTCTGCGTTCATAACGTACAGTTGGGCGCTTCCGCCGCGTTCGCTGACGAACACGATGCGCCTTCCGCTGGGATCGAACGCGGGCGATGAGTCCACGGCCTTGTCATGCGTCAGTCGCTGCTCCCCCGATCCGTCGGCGTTCTTGAGGTAGATCTCGGGATTCCCGTCCTTGCTCAGTACCATGGCCAGGCTTGCCCCGTCAGGCGCCCAAGCGGCGCTTACGTTAAGTCCTACATTCTTCGACAACGGCACCGACTTGCCCGTTTCGCGGTCATATACGTACAGGAAGGGAAAGCGATCTTTGTAGGAGAGGTAGGCAATTCTCCTGCCGTCCGGCGAAAACTTGGGGCGGATCGAGATCGAGCCGTGCTGAGTAGCCTGCGTAACCTGCATCCCGTCGTAATCAGCAACGAAGATCTCTTTATGCCCCAAGGCGTCCGCGCTGAAGCATATCTCGGAGGACGCGACGCCGGCGACGCCCGTCAGGAAGAGTACGATTTCGTCGGCGAAGTAGTGGGCGACTAGGCGCTCTGGCCGGGGCCATTTCTTCTTGCCCACGAACCGCTTGCCAACAACCTGCTGGTGACTGAATACGTCGAAAAGGCGGCATTCGGCCACAATGGCGTCAACATCGTCAATTACGTGGGCATACACCAGGTGCTCGGCGCCCGACGCACGCCACGCGGCGAAATCGATCTGAGTGGGGTCCTGCGAGAAGCCGGAGAAGCTCTTGGGATAGGCGTCAGGTGCGATTACCTTGAAAAGTCCCGTGAATTGGAGGTCGCGCGCGACGATGGCGGCCATTTGTTGGCCAAGGGCCTCCTGGCCGGGGGAGGACGCGAAGTCCGGCACGGCAATCGGGATACGGTAGTCGAGCTGCCGCTCGAGGTCGATCCGTACCGCGTCTTGGGCCCAGACACCGGCGCAGAGTCCCCAAAGCATTAGAAGAATAAGAACGAGTCTCACGATATCCTCCTGTTCTCTAGAAGCTTAACCTGAAAGTACGATTCCTGGTGGGATGCGGCCAGAAAGCACTTGTACGTCGTTTTGTCTCAATGCCCAAAACTCTCAGTCCCCGTCATTCGGTGAATCTCTGGCAGCATTCCTAGTCCTTCCCAACCGTGAACGTGATCACGACTTCCTGTTCGGTGTCCTCGAACGCCTCGGGCAGCGGTGGAAAAGGCGCGGCGAGCTTGATAGCCCGAACACCCGACTCCCCCACCGCCTTTTCGCTAGCGTGCTTGATGACCTCCGGATCGCTCAACAGCCGCCCGGCACGGTTCACCCAGAAGCTTACCACAGCCTGGTTGTCCTCGGCGTCCAGTCGAATCCCACCGGGTTCCTCCCACACCCTATCCACTTTGCGCTGGACTTGTCGACTCCACCAGAGTAACACGCTCGGCATCTCTTGCTGCACGGATATACCACTCTTGGCCTTGGGTTCAGGCTTGGGTTCAGGCTCTCGCTCAGGCTCCGGCTCGGCCTTGAGTTCCGGCTTGGGTTCAGGCTCTCGCTCAGGCTCCGGCTCGGCCTTGAGTTCCGGCTTGGGTTCAGGCTCTCGCTCGGGCTCTGGCTCCGGCTTGCGTTCAGGCTTCGGCTCCGGCGTTCGCTCGGGCTCCGGCTCTGGCTTGCGTTCAGGCTTTGGCTCGGGCTCTGGCTCAGGCTCGCGTTCCGGCTCAGGTTCGGGCTCCTTGACAACAGTCTCGACAACCTCTTCCGGCTCCTGAATATTCGTCAGTTGAACCAGTTGTACCTCGTAGTCCGGCGGCTTGACGGCGGGCCGGTGGACGACGACCGCAGCGCCCAGGGCCGCGAAGGCCAGGGCGTGCAGGATCACAGACACCGTGACGGCCCTGCGCATAGGCCCGCCATCGCCGAATCGGTGCCGGAACTGGTCGTACATGCTTATCCTAGAAACCGCGCGCGATCAGCACGCATCGATACCCACACTATATAAGGCTGAATGGCCAGGGCAACCACTAGGTGTTGTGCCCTGGCAGAACCTTTGTACCGCGTCTTGTATTCTCTCATACCGCAGAAAGTTCCGCAACACCGGGCATCTCGGGGCAATAGGATGCCACTCCCCCGCCCTCCGCCGGTAGGCGAAGCGCCATCGCGGCGATATCCCCCGGATCTCCGGTGGGCGCCTACCTCAAGGAGCGTGGTGAGCAGATAGCGCCACCGAATCACTGCCCCCTCCGCGCAGGAGGGCCGCTACTTCTGTTCCCAGGCGGCGCGCGCCGCGGCGACTTGGTCGCAGGCCGTGAGATGTTGACGGCGGAATTCCTCGACCGTCGGATGCCACGGCGCGTGCAAGAATCCCTTGAGCCGTTCAGGTGCGATGTGTTCGCGACAGTGGGCGACCGTCCGCTCGAAATTCACGTCGTTCGACCAGTTGCTCCCCGTCGGGATCTGTTCATAGCCTTTCGCTTCGAGGTCGTCATACGCCTTGACATACTCCACCGTTTCGTCGAACTTGTCGCCGTAGTACCAGTTGCTCTGCATCGTGGACTTCGGCATCCGCTCGAAGAAGGCATCTGGGTGGTGCCACACATAGTCGGACCAAATCCACGGGCGTGACCCGCCGCGTATCACCTGCTCGAACAGAAACTCGATATCGTGCCACCAGAGGTCGTATTGCCGGAGGACGACATAGGCGTGGCGACGGTGGTGTTCCGCCGTTTCCTCGTCCATGCCTAAGTGGAAGAAGCGGGGGCCGTCGAATAGTGAGAGCACCTCGGCGATGAGGTCGCGGCAGACGCCGTAGTACCGCTCCGTCGAGACACAGCGCGCATACTCGCCCAGCCAGACGTCATGCGCGGTGGAGAAGTTGAGCTTGGGAATAGGTTCAAGGCCCTTGTCTCGCAGCCGGGCCAGTTCCTCGCGCAGGCGTTCACCGGGCCATGATCCCTTAACAGCCAATTCCGGGTGGGATTCATAGCGGACACCTTCCCCAAGGTCGATAACAATCATATTGACACCGGCGTCGGCCCATCGCTCGACCAAGTCATTCCATAGGCTGTCATCGAAACGCATGTAGGGCCTTGCGGTGATGTAGGGCCGGTTCTCCTCCGGGATTTCCCGATCCACCCACATGTTGTAGCCAAGATGAATGAGATATCCCCAGATCATAGGTTCGTCTGCGCTGGTTCCGCTCATCGCCTACTCCTTCTTTGAGGCCCGGCAACCGGGCCGATGGTCTATGGTTAGTGAAACCGATTCCGGATTCTTGGCGTTGCCTTGCGCCTCCGACGTCGAACGACCACGCCGGTTAGTGCTGCGGCGCTACGCCATGCTCTATCTCCGTAGCTGCATCGGGCCGTTGTCCCGGAGTCTCGGGGCGGGTTTCGGGAACGGGGCGCGTGACGACGCCGCCCCGAGGCTCGGTCTGAGGGGATACGTAGCGGAAGTAATCCGCGCTGATGTGGCCCCATTCGTCCGATGAGGCATCCCGTATCACGATACGTGCTTTCTTGCCGGCATAGTTCGAGACATCCCAGACGACTTCGTGCATCGAGTCGCTTTGCTTGCCGGTGGCCTTCAGGACTTCCTCGCCGTCCACCAGAAGCGCCACGTAGGCCATGCTCATAAGGCGGCCGCCGCCGCAGTAGAAGGCGATGCGATGCTCCATGATCGTGAAGGGCTCCGAGGTCAGCGTCCCTTGCGGCTCGTCGCCCTGGGTGGCCCCGGGGCGCTGGCCTGCTGTGCCCGCGTATTCCTCAAACGTGCCGATCCAGTAGTGGCCTTGGTGCCGCGCGGGCATGTCGGAGCCACGGGCCGTCGGGTTGTCCCATTTGGTCGGCTGTTGTGCGAAAGCCTCGCCCGTCGCTTCCCAGTGCGAAAGGTTGCCGCGCTCGAAATCACTGTTCTTGAAGAGCAGGGCGCCCGGCTTGGTTTGGGCGTATCGGATGGGTGTTTGGCTCGTGGATGTGGACGGCGCCTCCGATCCGGTGGCAGGCGCGGGGTCGGAGCGCACCTGGCCAAAAGCCGCGGACGCGAGCACCGCCCCCCCAGCCGAACTGTGGCCGCAGGCCACACCGGTTACCAAGACAACTGCGAGAGAGGCTGTAAGGAATCGTCCTTTCATGTGCCGCTCCTCCATCGTTTTTCCGGGCGGTGTGCAGTTTCAGCCGGTGCCAGCAGAGGCCTTCAATAGCCGGCCTGTTTCATGTCGGCCCGAAGGGTTGCCGCAGCCTGGCGGATCTCCTCAAGCAAGGCGTCGTGCGAGTCGGTCTTGTATTCGATGTGGATTGAGATCGGCCCTGCGAAGCCGACCTTCCGGAAGATGGCCAGCGTTTGTGCGGTAGGCGCTATGCCCTGCCCCAGGGGCACCCATCGCGGCTGGTCGCCGTCCCAGACGAAGTCCTTCACCGCCATCATCTTTACGCGGGACGCCATCAGCCGCGCGTTGATCTCCCATGCGCCATAGGCGCCCTCGACGCGTGCGTGGCCCACGTCGAAGTTGGAGCCGAGAGCATCCGAGCCGACGTCCTCGAACATGCGGTACAAGTCCCAGATCGGCGCGCCGACGTTGCTGTGGCCCGAATGGTTGTGGTAACCGGCGATCACTCCGTACCTCTCGGCGAGGCGCGCCAGACTGCGAAGCCCTTCCGTGAATTGCGCCAATTGCTCGACGATGTCGCCGGTGTCTGCGTAGTGCTGCCCGCCCACCCGGAAGTAGTGGATGCCGAGTTTCGACGCGGCCGCGAGGATCGACTCTGCATGAGGATCGTCGCCCCGACACAGGCCCGTCGTGATCATGGGCACATCCAGCCCTTCCGCCCGAAAGGCCTGAACGGCCGAATCGAGATCCTGGGCTGCGTTCTCCGGAAGCACGTGCCCCTTGTTGCGCACAGTGAGATCGACGCCCCCGAGGCCAAGTGCCTTGCAGGTCCGTGCAAGTTCGGCGAAATCGGTGATGAACTGCAGATGTTTCGAGAATACGCATACCGTGGGACTGGCCATAGCCGCTCCTACACGCTTCCTTGATCCCGCCGCGGCGCCGCAACTTGCCGCAGCCGCTAATGTCTCGAGGAAACGCCTCCGCGTGAATTCCAAGTATCGGCCCCTTGCTTCGCTCCGGCTCAGTCGGAAGGCGGCTTCTTGGCGACGCGCTTCTTCCCGGCCTGCGCTTTGGCCGCAGGCCTCTTGGCCGCGACCTTCTTTGAGGTCGCTTTCTTCTTCGCCGCCGGCTTCCTCTTCGCTGACGGCTTCTTCTTAGCCGCGGGCTTCTTCGAGGCCGCGCGGACCTTTGCGGATTCAGGGGCTTCCTCCAAGCCCTCGGCCCTTCTCGGCGCGATTTGCTCAACGCGGAATGCCACCTCGATATCTTGCTTTCCTTTGAGGCGTTCCGTGATGGGGTGCTTGCCAAACCACTCGACGATGGGCCGGAACACCTCTTCGGCGCCGTTCCGCCCAAAGGCAAGGTCTGCATGGTTGTAGTCGGCGGAGCAGTCGTGGCCTTTGCCTAGCATGATCATCTTCTTGTCGCGCCCCGGCAACTCCTTGAAAAACGCTTCGGCTGTCGCGGCGGGTGTCAGCGGATCCGCCGCACCGAAAAACACCAATAGAGGCGTCCGCAGCGTCTTCAGTCCCTCCACAACATCCACGTCGTCGTGATTCATGCGCCAGAGGTTGTGGGCGGCCCAGAAGGTCAGCTCTTGAGCCAACGCGGGCGGCGGCGACTCGAGCATATTGAAGAAGGTTCGCGCCGTAACGGATGGATGAACGTTCTCCCAGTTGACGGGCACGAATCCCACCCGCGGGCGCAGGGCAAGCAGCAGCGGCGAAAGCCCCCTCATGACGAAGCCGATCAGGGGCGGACACATGCGCTGAAGAAACAGAATGGTGTGGGGCGTCTTGAAGGACACGCCGGCGAAGCCGGGCGGTGAGCCCAGCGTGGCCGCGCTCGCCAGCCAATCTCGGCCGTGTACGAGTTCATACGCGTAGAGGAGCATGCCGCCAAGCGAATGTCCCACCCAATGCACCTTGTCATATCCCGTCTTCTTGCGAATGAAATCGAGTGCCGATGGAATGTCTTGCAGCAGGAAATCGTCCGGCACCGCCGACCATCGCTTCCGCCCAAAGGGAGGAATCGAACTCCGCGAGCCGCGCAACTCAATGATCCAGCAATCGTAGCCGTCTTCGACAAGCGTGTCGACGAGTGATGCACCGGCCGGTGAGGTGAAATTGAACTGGTTCGCCATGGCGCTGTGGCAGAGGAAGACCGGTTCTCCGCCGCCTTGCCGGGGCTTGTACCGGTACAGCCGGACCTCCCACAGGTCCGCCGTCGTCACGGCGTACACCTCGTCGGCGCCGCTGGGCATGCTCAGGGCAGAGGAAAGGAGCATCCAGTAGAGAAACGCTATCGCGAACAGAACGGCAATACAGATCAGCACCGTTAGTAACATACTTTCAGGAATCCTCTCTTTGGTCGGCCTGCATCTTCGCGGCGTCGAAGTACGTCTTTATCGTCTTCGCCAGGGATGCGCTGAAGCCAGGAACAGCCGCTATCTGTTCCTCGGAAGCCTGGGCTATTCTGGCGGCAGAACCGAGCTTCGTCAAGAGCTTCTTGGCCCGCTTCGCCCCCACGCCCGGGATCTCGGTAAGTCGTGTGCGTACCGTTGAGCGTGTCCGCCGGAGTCGATGGTACGTAATGCCAAACCGGTGCGCTTCGTCGCGCAGCCGCGCAAGGGTATGCACGACAGGTGAATCCTGAGGCAGGATGATCGGATTCTTGCGCCCCGGGACAAAGAAGCGTTCGGGCGAGTGGCCGCCTTCTTCGCGAAGCGAACGGGCCTTTGCTATCGACACTATTGCTACATCCTCAATCCCGAGATCCTTGAACACGGCCAGCGCGACATTGAGTTGCCCCTTCCCGCCATCGACCACGCTGAGATTGGGGAGGTCGTGCTCCTCGACGCCGCGGCGGTAGCGCCGGAGCAGGACCTCACGGAGCATGGCGTAGTCGTCTTGCCCCTGCACCTGCCGGATGGTGTAGCGGCGGTAGCGGGACTTGTCCGGCGCGCCGTCCGTGAAAGTCGTCATGGCCCCGACCGCCTTCTCCCCCTGGATCGTCGAGATGTCGAAACACTCCATCCGGGCGGGGATTTCTCGAAGATGCAGCGCTTGACGTATCTGTTCGAGCACATCGCGGTGCGCCCTCTCGGAGAGGCGCTTCTCCTCGAAACTCGAGCGCGCATTGCGTGAGGCTATCTCGACAAGGGCACGTTTTTCGCCGCGCTGAGGCGCGTGGATTGTCACCTTTGAGCCACGTTGATCCGAGAGCACGCTCGCCAATGCCTCCGCATCCTCGAGTTCGAGCGGCGTCAGGACTTCAGCGGGGACTGAGGGCGTCGTGGCGTAGTACTGCAAGAGAAATGAACTGAACAGTTCTTCGCGCGGCATCTCCGTCCTTACGAAGCTGAAGGCACGCCCGCCCAGCATCTTGCCGCCCCGATAGAAGAGCACCATGATTTCCAGATACCGGCCTTGCTCATAGAGGCCGAACACATCGCGGTCCGGTGCGCCGTGCAAAGCCACGGTACGCTGGCGTTCCTGGGTGTGACGAAGGGCTTGAAGCCGGTCCCGCAACACAGCAGCCTTCTCGAACTCGAGGGCGGCCGCTTGTGCGTTCATCTCATCCAACAGGAGCTTCTCGAGCTGGTCATCTCGACCTTCAAGCAACATCACTACCTGCTTGACGACATCGCGATAGGTCTCCTGGTCAACGAGCCCGACGCACGGCGCCAAGCACTCACCCATCTGGTAATACAGGCACGGGCGCGTGCGGTTTCGCATGACGCTGTCGGAACACTTGCGCAGAGGGAAGACCCGGTTAATGGTGCGCAGTGTTTCCCGCACGGCTTGGGCGCTCGAGTAAGGGCCGAAGTAGCAGGCGCCATCGCGCCTGTGCCGGCGCACCACCATCAGCCGGGGAAACGCCTCCTGCACCGCAAGGCGCACGCTGACGTACGTCTTGTCATCGCGCAGGCGCACGTTATACCGAGGCCTGTGCTCTTTGATGAGGCTGTTTTCAAGCAGCAAGGCTTCTTTTTCGGTGGTGGTGATAAGAAATTCGACACGGGCAAGGCGTTGGGCAAGGAACTTCACCATGTGCCGCGAATCCTGATCATTGACGTAGGTTCGCAGCCTGTTCCGGAGATGCTTGGCCTTTCCCACGTAGATAACCTTGTCGGCTCGGTCGCGCATCAGATAGCAGCCGGGCGTGGCCGGCACGGTGGTCAGGTCGAGGCACGCCAGTACACTGCCCCCGGCGTTTTCCTTGGGCAAATCCACCGATGCCACGTCCGAGAGTGTCACCGGATATCTGTTGTTAGTGGGCGCCATCGCGTCCATATTAGCACATCGCCCGCACATGCTCCGGCGGCCCTTCAAAGCTCTCCCGGGCGCGCCGGACACTTTCCAGGTGCCTCTGGCACACATTGCCTCGCCACGTTGGGAGCAGGCACTCTAATTGCCAAACACAAGAAGGGTCGACGAAGGCCTGGTGAATATTTTGTTGACATTTATGCGCAAGTTGATCTACGATAGCGAGAATAAATGGCGGAGACACTCGTCAACGGGTGAGGGGACGCACCTGCGCGAAGGCGCGTGGTGCGCCAGACGCGCAAAGCCGCCGAGGGGTTATTGCGTCTCGCCCGCCGCAGGAAGGAGAAGCATCGAGTGACCCAGACCTGCACCTCCCCCACGGGGCCTAGGGCCAAACGCCCAGGTTTCACCCTTGTTGAGATACTCGTCGCTTTGGCTGTTATCGGCGTGGCCTCTTCTCTTATGTTCTCGCTCTTCTTTGCCACGATGGACCTTGCCGACACCGGCCGGAGCACCAAAGTGGCGTCAGCCCTGGCCACCGAGCAACTCGCGGCAATGGAGCGGGCCCCTGGCGCGTTCGTCTGCAAGCTCAACGACGTGCCCGCAGGCTCGTTCGCCCCGGTCTCGCTGCGTGGCCAGAGGGACAACATCACCCCCCGGACACCCCCGCCGCCCAGCCTGCCTATCGCGGAGCGGGCCTATAACCGCGAAGAGAATTTCTATAACAAGTTCATATGGGAAGCCTACGCCCGTCTGCCTCGTGAGGACGCCGCCTACGCCGATGTCACCGTAGTCATCCGGTGGCACGACAAGGGCCGTGAGCGTCTTGTGACGGTTAGCTCCGCGCTAGCGCGAACTCTTCTGGAGGAGATGTCGTGAAAGCAGCCCAACGCCATCGTGGTTTCACTCTCATAGAGATCATCGTCGTAATCGGTTTGCTTGGCGTTATTAGCACGTTGGGCAGCGTGCTCTTCTACAAGATGTCCGACGGATGGCAGCGCATACTGGTCCGTGCCGAACTCGACGCCAAAGCGGACAGGATCTTCAACAGCATGCGCGCAGATTTTGCCCATGTGCTGTCGGCGAATCTTTCGCAGGTCCCTCTGCGCGGCTTTGAGGACCAGGCGCGTCTTGAAATGCTCGAGCACGTGCCCGTAGCCGACGACCGAATCGTCATTCCCGTCCAAGTTCCGGCGGCGGCGAATAGATAGCCGTACGGTATCGCAGTCGTCCGTCATGTACAAGATCGCACGGGAAGCGGGTGAGGACGCAACGGAGCAGGTGAAGGACGCCCTCGTCCGCACGGTGGGTCCCCTCGGTGTGGGACGATCCGCAAAACGGTCGTATCGACCTCTGCGAGGGGGTTGTGGGAATGCGGATAGAGTATGCCGAAGGGAGTGGAGACTGGAGCCGGGGCTGGACGAAGCAGGCGCTTCCGGACAACGTCCGGGTTTGTCTCGTGTTATCCGACCCCGTCTTTGTTGATTATCAGGTCGCACGCACAGCGGTATTCAGCATCAACGTTGATTAGGAATCTCTTATGCAGCAACACAGACGAGTCAGGCACGAAAACGCGGGCGTAGCCCTCATCACCGCGCTGAGTCTGCTATTGCTTTTTTTGCTCCTCGGCACCGCCTATGTGCGCTATATGAGCCTTGAATCGGACGACGCGCAATTGCAGCTTCAGTCCATGCGGGCCGATGAAGTCGCTCTGGGGGGTATGCGCGCAGGGGCGGCGGAGCTTCAGCGCCTGATCGACTCGGGCCAGACGCCTCCGGCCGAACTCGGTCCTTACACATTCCCCGTTCACGTGCGTGATGATGAAGACGCCAAGGGCTGGTCCGAGAGCGCGGACTGGCGCGCCGAGGTCAGCATAAGCGTGGCCGACGAATGCGCCAAGATCAATCTCAACCACACCCCGCGCGCGGTGCTTGAGGCCCTGCCGGGCATCGACCGCGCCGCGGCGCGCAAGATTCGAAGCAGCCTTCCCAGAGATGACGGCGCCGAGTATATCCAACGTCAAGCGGGCGCACGGCGGTGGTTGACGAGCGTTGATGATTTGCTCAACAACGAATTGCTGGACGGGCAGTCATTCGCCATGCTGAACAAAGACCTGCTTACCGTCTACAGTGTGCCCGACCACGCCAATCCCGGTAGTTACATCAATGTGAATTCGGCGCCGCCGGCGGTCTTGGCGGCCGTGCTCAACATCGACCTCCAAACCGCCAAAAGCGTGGCCGCCCGGCGGCCGTTCCTGACGCTCGATGAGGTCGCTGCCGCGGCCGGGAAGACCCCGGCCGAGTTCAACGTCGCGCCATCGACCGATGCGCCGGACCTCCCCCCCGCAGCCCTCGGCCTTGCGTCACGCTGCTACCGGCTGAAGGGGACGGCATCTCTCGGGCGCGTCCGGCAGGACGGGAGCCTGTACAACACCACGACGCGCCGCTACGACGCCGTCGTTTACTTCCCTGAAAACGGCGCCCCGGAGACGTGTTACTGGAGCGAGACAGTGGAGTAAACCCCGCGTGGCGCGCTTAGACGCGGCCACGACAGGTTCATATCAGTCTGGAGTCGAGGAAAGGGAGGAGTCATCATCATGGCGACCAACGGCGATAAATCGGGCGGGCAAACAAGGCGACCGCGCCGCACGGCAAAGAAGAAGGCGGCAACAACCGCCGCGAAGTCGAGCGCAGTTGTCGAAGAGGTCGTGCCCGCGAAGCCATCGTGGCTCACCGGCCCCGGAGGCTTCCTGTCGGCAGGCAGCATACGCCACGCCGACATTACCGCCTTCCTGCGACAGCTCATCATGCTTCTGGAGGCCGGAACGCCTATCATGAAATCGCTGAACACGCTCGCCGAGCGTAGTCAGCGGGCGGGCGTACGAGCCCTCGTCAGCGATATCGCCCGATATGTCGAAGGAGGCAACGCGCTCTGGCAGGCGTTCGAGCGCCATCCCCGCTACTTTGGCGTTGTCTTTGTCAATCTCATCAAAGCGAGCGAGGCGAGCGGCACGCTGGTGCCCGTGTTGAAGCAACTTGCCGACTACCGGGAGCGCCGCGAAGCGCTTCGTAAGCGCGTGCAGGGGGCCATGGTGTACCCGGTCATTCTCGTGTTCGCCTGCCTGGGCGTCGTGCTCATCATCTCGAAGTGGGTCATCCCGAGCTTCATGGAGATGTTTGACAGAACCGGTGTGGATGTCCCCAAGTTCAGTCAGCGATTCATTAATACCTTCGAGTTCGCGGGCCAATGGTGGTGGATATGCTTGCTCGGGCTCGTGGGCCTGATTGTTCTCTACAAGTTGTGGTACGTCAACAATCCGCTCCGGCGTTTGGCGGCCGATCGGATTAAGCTCAGGATCCCAATCATTGGGGGCATCCTGAAGAAGAACGCTATCGTCGAGTTTACACGCACACTCTCTCTGCTGCTGCGCAGCGGCCTCTCCATGATGGCCACGCTTGATTTGGTGCGAAGCGCCATACACAACCAGGCCGTCGCCCAGATTGTTCAGAACGTGCGCAATACCGTTGAGGAAGGCGGCAGCATGGAGGAGCCCCTCAGGGATGCCGAGAGGATCATCCCGGGGGTCGTTACCGACATGCTCATCACCGGTGAAGAGTCCGGTTCCCTCGACAACATCGCCGAGCAAGTCGCCAACACCTATGAGGAGGAGGTCAACATCTCCGTCAGCGCCCTTGGCGACCTCCTGCAGCCCGTTCTCACCATCATCATCGGTCTCATCGTCATCTTCCTTGCCCTTGCCCTGTTCCTGCCGATGATCGACATGATGGAAACGCTGGGAACGTCGAGCTGAGTTCAAAGACGAAACCGGCGGGATGCCCTGAAGGGCATCCCGCCGGTTTTGTTTTGCCCCCCTTACCTTCCGCCGATGCGCAATTGTGAGGTAGACAACACACGAAGGCGCCCTCGCTGTCGGCCGAACGCCGCCGTCGGTTGACAGGCAGGGCATCGGCGGCTACGATGTGAACGTCCGGCTTCTCAACCATCTTGACACATTCACGGGCCTTAGGGAGGGTCGTCCCATGAGCACAAAGAGCATACTGCGCGCGGTTCTGCTTGGGTCTTTGCTGGTTCTCGCTATTCCGCACCCGGCGACAGCCCTGCCCGCGGCAACGGAGGAATGGGAGACAACCATTGAGTCTCCGGTGGACTTCGGTGTGTCGCCGATCGCGTATCCGAGCAACGCCCCCGATAGTGTGTTGGTGGCCGTGGGCGGCCGCATTGTCAGGATCAGCGGTCAAGGCGAAGTCATCCTCGATCGTCAATTGAGCGAAGAGGTCGAGGGCGGAGGAATCTTCGATCCGGTGCCCGCGGATCTGGACGGTGACGGGATCGAGGAGATTATCGCCGGCGCCAAGACTGGGTACGTTTGCGCTCTCAAGCCGGACGGTACAATCCTTTGGCAGTATGACCTCGATTCTCCGCTGGATACCTGGGAAATGGCCAATGCGGCCGACCTCGACGGCGACGGCCGAGCCGAGGTCCTGGCCTGCAATCTCTATGGGTGGATTGTCTGCCTGGACGGCGAGGGAGTTCTTCGCTGGCGCTCCAAGGTCGAGGCCTACCGCCCGTCCACGCCGGCCATCGGCGACATAGACAATGACGGGCAGCCGGAACTGGTGTACGGCACCGCGACACGCCATCTCATTGCGCTGAAGGCAAATGGTACCTTGCTGTGGGACAGCCACCAGCCCCCTTTCCACCTCGGCAGAACGCGTCCGCGCATTGCGGACCTCGACGGTGATGGAAACGCCGAGATCTACAGCATGTCCTCCATGATCGCTTCAGACACGGGCCTCATCTGCCTCAATGGGAGTGACGGTAGCCGCAAGTGGACGGGCGTCACCGTTCACAAGGCGTATAACGGCTGCAATGTCGTACAGTTCGACGATGGCATCCGCGGCATACTCGCGGCGGACAAGGCGGGCAGCGTGGCCGCGTATGCCGCGGACGGGGCCTTCCGGTGGCGGACACGCCTGGACGGCGGCGGCATCTGGGCGCCTCCTTCCGTGGCCGATTTGGACGGCGACGGCAAGTTCGAGATCGTGTGTGCGGTGCGCGACGCCTCGCGTGACGGAAAGAGTAATGCCTGGTATGTGCTTAACACCGAGGGGCAGATTCTGGCCGGATACACGCACTATCGGGGCTATGGGGCCCCGCTCGTGGCCGACATCGACCGCGACGGCGTGCTCGAGGTGGTGGTTACGTCGAAGGAGGGACACGTCAAGGCTTACAGTTTCGGCGGCCCGGCAACAGAGGGCGCCGTGGTGGCTTCCGTATGGAGCTTGCCGGCCTACCCTTTGCGTTCTTCAAAACCCACCGAAGCAGGGACTTCGTCGACGCCGAAGAATGCGGAGTTCGTGCAGGCGTTGCCGGAGGCGCGCTTCGGAAGGAACTTAGTCCGTGTGGCGAATCTGCCGGTTGTCGAGGCCCCGTCGAGCACGAAAACCCTCGGCCTGGGAATCGAAGTCGCCACGACCTTCCCCGACGGGACACGGCAGATCGAGGTCTTCAAGACGTCTCCGGGAGCGCGGGAGTCGGAGATCGCTTGGCCCGTTTGGATGGCGGGGGCTTACAAAGTGGATATGCGTGCCCTGGCTTTATGGAATGGCGTTGCCTATGACACCGGCCAGGGCGCACTGGCGCGGCAGACCCTCACCGCGGAAGTGGCGGACGTGACAACAGTCCTCACCGCCGCGAAGGATATTGCGCTTGAAGCGCTTGACGAATCCAAGGACCTGGTTGCGCAGACTTCCACCCCGGAGGCCACCGTGGTACTAGCGCGGCGCCAGGCCGAACTTGAGGCGGCGCTCGCCGTGCTCAAGGCCCGCGCCGCCGCGGTGGATACGATGGCCCCCGCGGATCGCGATGCGCTGGCTCAATACGTGGACGACTTCTTCAGGCTTCTCGAGCAAACAAGGCGCTTCGCGGGATTGGTCGCCGCCGAGACCTCGGCGGGCCGCGTACCCACATTCGCGCTATGGCAGGACGCTAATCCCTGGGACAACGTCGACCCGCTTGACACGCTACCTACGGCCGCGGCGCCGTGCGTCATTGAAGCCTGGGCCTTCGGCAATGAGATCGAGTCGGTGTGCGTGAATGCCGTAAACCTCTCGTCCCGTGGGCTGACGCTTCGTGTAGAGCCGGGCACATTGGCACGAGAGGGTGAGGATGAGCCACTGATGCCGGCCCACAATGTGGTCAAGCTGCATCGTGCCGTCTGGTTGCCGAGCGAATTCGACGAAACCGTGCCTGACGTTCTGCCGGAACTGGGCGACGGTTATCTGCTCGATGTCGCCCCCGGGGAGGTTCAGCAGCTCTGGATCAATATCGACACCAAAGACCTCGAACCGGGCACGTACGTGCTGAACTGGCCCATACGCACGCTCGATGCAGCAGCATCCAGTCGCGCTCTGGCGATACGGCTCGAAGTGTCGTCTTTCCGGCTACCGGAGAAGAGTCGGTTTCTGGCCGGCTACTGGTCGCAGAATCGCGTTGAGGGGCTTGATACCGTGCCGGATTTGAGCGAGCACCTGCAGACGATCTGGTATGCCGTTCCGCTGCCGCCGGCCCATGTGGACGCTGAAGGCGCCTTGGTGGGCGAACTGGATTGGACGGAACACGACGCCATCCTCAAGGAGGCGGGCCAGATCGAGAAGATACTGTACGGCGGAATCCCCGTTCCCCGCTTCCCAGAGGGGACGGTCATGACGGATGAGCTTCGGCGAACGGCCCAACGAAATTACATCCAAGCACTTGTGGCGCACCTACAAACTCTTGGGCTGGACTATGAGAACTTCATGTTCTACCCGGAAGACGAGCCCGGACTCCGGGGGACTATCGAGCACTATATGGCTCGGGCACAGGAGAACAAGGCCATCGACCCCAAGGTCCAGAACTACGCGAATCCATGGGGCGGCATCAACGTGGAAATGATCGAGGAGATGTGGCCCGTCACGGATGTCTGGCAGCCCGGGATGGAAACCATCGAGTTCCTCGGGCCCGAATACGTCGCCGCCATGCGTAAGGGCGGGAAGCCAATCGCGACGTACACGCCTCCGGGGAACTGCCGCATTCTCCGGCCCCTGGGCTTCTTCCGATCTCAGCCTTGGCTGGCGTTGCACTGGGGCATCGAAGGCGGCGGCTGGTGGGTCTATCATGGCAGCGATCTGTGGGGCACCGGCCCGGGGCAGGAGCCGGCCTACGGCGCGGTGACGTGCGATGGGCGCGCGGTGGTTGCCAGCCGGCGCTGGGAGGCGCAACGCGACGGCATCGAGGACTTCAACGCCGTCTGCGCCCTCCGCGATCTGGCGGAAGCCAAAGGCGATGAGGCGGCGAAGAAGGTTCTTGACGAGGCCGTGGCACACGTAGCAAGCGAAGCGCTCACAGGGATGCCCCGCGAAGCGGCGGACTATGACTTGGATTACGCTGCCCTGATGGCACACCGCCTGCGGATCCGCAAGGCCCTGGAGCGGCTGCACCCGTAGCGCGGGCACCTCACGTGTAGTTGCCCACAGGCCGGGACTACCTGCCGCCTGAGGCCAACTCTCTGAGGGCGGTGTACTCGACGAGTCTGTCGAATTCGCAGAGCGTCTTCATGGCGGCGTTGGTAGTGGCAATGCCGCTCTCGACAACGGCGGCCATGGGATTGAGCCCGCCGCACAAGATGAGGCCAACGCGCCCCTGAGCCACGGGAATCTCGAGCAGAGGCATGTTGGGGCGCCCCACGGCGAGGACGCCGCCCAAACCGATTTGCTCTGAGAGAGAGGCCAGACGGCGAACCTGGGCCAGGGCAATGGCAGGTACCTCGCGAAAGCTTGCGCCGACGATCCCGGAGCCGCTGGCCGCGGCGTCGGTGACGCGCGTCATGTAGCCTCGGATGAAGATCTCAAGGGGGTCGAGTGTTGAGCCGTCGTAATTGACGATCTGGACGAAGCGTTTCGGCTGCCCACTTTCGAGTTCGAGCAATCCCCCGAACCTGGACGTAGTCGAGATGTGCTCACGGAGAAACACGCCGTTGATGCTAACGCTGCAAATTGTCCCCACGGCGATCAAGCCCGCGGGCACCTCGAAGTCGCCAATCCGTTCGCCCGGCCCGGCAATAGCCAGCAGATGGCCCATTCCGAGATTGGACTCGTACGCGGCGAGCATGGCGCGGGCCGCCGCCCGTATATCACGTTGGCGAAAGGTGGAGACATTCACAATGACCCGTCCGCGCTTTTCATAAGGGTCGAAGGTCATCTGATAGGTAAGTTCATCGACCCGCGCGGCCACAAAACCTACCTTGTCCATCACCAGCGCGCCATCGGCCTCCCGGCGGCCGAGTCCGGTAAGGCGGCGCCCGCGGCGGCCCAGGTTAGTCGTCCAGCCATGGGCATCCGCCTCGAATAGGTAATTCCGCACCGTCCGCTCACTCAGATCGATGCCTGAAAGCCGCAGTTCGCGAGCTATCCGTTCACTCCCCATCGGGCCGGGCGCATCCCTGAGCACGCGCAGGATGGCTACCATGTTGCGCGGGGGCTTCACGTCACGCATTTCGTCGTTTCTCCTTCCCACGTTCGTCTGCGGCGGCGCCGCTACCGGGGACAATAAACGCCCCATGCACCAGAAGTCAAGATTATACGGCATAATTGCCGGATAAGTGTCTTGCCTCAAAGAATACACGCGAGCCATCGGCACGAGAAGAACCTGAGCCTAACACCAGTCATAAGGGGTAATAGGCCTCAAAAACGAGCCCATTCGACACTATCGCGACGGGAGACTAAAGCATTGACATGTTGAGAGGGAATGGGTATTATCTCCGGAACCGGCTGTATACTTCCGGTTCTTTGGCTTGGGCTTGTTCATTGGGCACTCGTTCGAGCGGGTGGCGAAACAAAGGAGAGGGAAAGTGGCGTACACCGACAAAGTCATGGAGTTGGTCCTGAAGCGGAATCCGGGTGAGCCGGAGTTTCACCAGGCGGTCAAGGAGGTATTGGAATCGCTGAATCCGGTCATCGAGCGACATCCGGAATACGAAGAGGGCTGCATCCTTGAGCGCTTGACCGAGCCGGAGCGGGTGCTCATGTTTCGTGTACCTTGGATGGATGACAAGGGTGGGGTGCAGGTGAACCGGGGCTTCCGTATCGAGTTCAACAGCGCCATCGGGCCTTACAAGGGCGGCCTTCGGTTTCATCCGACGGTGTACCTCGGAATCCTGAAGTTCCTGGCCTTCGAACAGATCTTCAAGAACGCGCTGACGACGCTGCCCATGGGCGGCGGCAAGGGCGGCTCCGACTTCGATCCGAAGGGCAAGTCAGACAGCGAAGTCATGCGTTTCTGCCAGTCGTTCATGACGGAACTCAGCCGCCACATCGGCGCGGACACGGATGTTCCCGCGGGCGATATCGGCGTGGGCGGCCGCGAGATCGGCTTCATGTTCGGCCAATACAAGCGCCTGCGCAATGAGTTCACGGGCGTGCTGACAGGCAAGGGGCTTAACTGGGGCGGATCGCTCATCCGACCCGAAGCAACGGGCTATGGGGCCGTCTATTTCGCCGAGAATATGCTTGCTACGCGGGACGACAGCATTGAGGGCAAGGTCTGTACCGTCTCCGGGTCGGGCAACGTTGCGCAGTACACCGTGGAGAAGATCAACGAGCTGGGCGGCAAGGCCGTGACGCTGTCTGATTCGAACGGGACCATCTACGACCCGGCCGGCATCAACGAGGAGAAGCTCGCGTTTGTCATGGAGCTGAAGAATACGCGCCGCGGCAGGATTCGCGAGTACGCGGACAAGTTCTCGGGCGTCGAGTACCGCGAAGGCACGCGTCCGTGGCCCGTCAAGTGCGATTGCGCCTTCCCGTCGGCGACGCAGAATGAGATCACCGAGGATGACGCGCAGACGCTCGTGAAGAACGGCTGCTTCCTGGTAGCGGAAGGTGCGAATATGCCTACCGAGCCGGGCGGCGTCGATGTGTTCCTTAAGAGCCGCGTGCTCTTCGGGCCGGGCAAGGCGGCGAACGCGGGCGGCGTGGCCGTATCCGGACTTGAAATGGCTCAGAACTCCCAGCATGTGATGTGGACACGCGGCGAGGTCGACCAGCGCCTACGGGACATCATGAAGGCGATCCACACGCAAGCGTACGAGATCATGCAGGAGTACGATCTGCCGGACAATTACGTCGCCGGCGCGAATATCGCGGGCTTTGTCAAAGTGGCGGACGCGATGCTCGACCAGGGGCTGGTCTAGCTTCCGCATTTCGGTTAGAATTGAAATCGTCCGAGAGGCCCAGGGGATTCGTCCGCTGGGCCTCTCTGCTCTGAGGCGGAGGGGCAAGAGATGGCGCAGTCGAACAGGCAACTAAGTACGGGACTCAAGGAACTCGACGAGTTGGTGCGCGGGCTAATGCCCGGTGACAATATTGTGTGGCAGGTCGACGATATCGCCGACTACACGGCGTTTGTCGAGCCCTTCTGGCGTCACGCCGTGGCCGCGGGCCGGCCCTTCATCTACTTCCGCTTCGCGCGGCATAATGCCCTGATCCCGGATGCCGAGGGCGTGGAGAAGCGAGAACTCGACCCGCAGATGGGTTTTGAGCCCTTTCTGGACGCCATTCACGGAACCATCGAGGAAGCGGGAAGGGGCGCGTTCTACGTGTTCGACCGCCTATCCGACCTCGCGGCGGACTGGTTCAGCGATCAGATGCTGGGCAACTTCTTCCGGCTGACTTGCCCTTATCTGTATGACATGGAAACGATCGCCTATTTCGCGCTGCTCCGGAACTTCCACTCGTCCTACGCCACGTTTCCCATCCGCACAACTACGCAGCTCTTCATCGACGTTTACCATCACGCAGACCAGGTGTACGTACGCCCTCTCAAGGTACAACAGCGGCACTCGCCCACGATGCATATGCTGCACGCCTGGCATGATAACCAATTCGAAACCGTGACAGACAGTTGCACTGCCGCAGAAGTTCTTACCTCCACACCTCGCTCGGCACTGGAGTCGGCCATCGACCGACTGGATGTCTGGAATCGCGCGTTCCTCCAGGCTGAGGAGAGCCTTAAGGAAGATGAACAGGCCCCCGATAGGGAACGCGCCGACGAGATCTTCCACCGCCTGCTGAGAATGGTCGTATCCCGTGACGAGCGCGTACTCGAGCTTGCCGAGCGCTATTTCGATATCGCCGACGTGCTCGATATCGGCAAACGGACAATCGGCACCGGACTTATCGGCGGCAAGTCCGTGGGGATGCTGCTCGCGCGGGCGATCCTTAAGCGCGCCGACTCTCGCTGGATAGGACTTCTCGAGGCGCATGATTCGTTCTACATCGCGTCTGATGTCTTCTACACCTACCTGGTCCGCAACGGCGTCTGGTGGCTACGGCAGAACCAGAAGCAGCCGGAAACATTCCTGAAAGGGGCCGTGCCGGCGCGCCGGCGCATCCTCACGGGCACATTTCCTGAAGATATCGAACAGCGCTTCTCCGAAATGCTGGACTACTTCGGACAAGCGCCAATTATCGTCCGTTCCAGCAGTCTGTTGGAGGACAACTTCGGAAACTCCTTCGCAGGAAAATACGAGAGCGTCTTCTGCGCAAACCAGGGCTCGCGGCACCAGCGCCTCGAGGACTTCGTGTCGGCCGTGAAGACGGTATACGCGAGCAGCATGAGCGAAGAGGCGCTCTCGTACCGCGCACGCCACGGCCTGCTTGACCGCGATGAACAGATGGCGCTGCTGGTGCAGCGTGTATCGGGTGCGCTCCACGAGCACCTATTCTATCCCCAGGTCGCGGGCGTTGGATTCTCGTTCAACCCATACGTCTGGAACGAAGCCATCGACCCCCGCGCCGGCCTCTTGCGCATCGTATTCGGCCTTGGAACACGCGCCGTGGATCGCTCCGATGACGACTACACGCGGATTGTGGCCCTTAACGCTCCCGATCGGCGGCCCGATCCGGGCGAAGAGGACGGCGTGCGTCGGGCCCAGTACAAAGTGGATGTGCTCGATCTGGACGGGAACCAACTTATCACGTCCGATTTCGCCACGGTCGAGGCACACAGCCCCGACCTGCCCCTCAATCTCTACGCCTCGGCCGACGCCCGCATGGCCCGCCGCGCGCGCGAGCAGGGCCGGAATACAAAGCCGCAGCGCATTCTCACTTTCGACCGGCTATTGAAGCGCACCCGGTTCGTGGAGGATATGCGCGGTATGCTTCGCGCCCTCGAGGACGCCTACGCGTGCCCGGTAGACGTTGAATGGACGACGAATTTCCAGGACGACGAGAACTACCGTGTAAACCTTGTGCAATGCCGCCCGCTCCAGGCCAAGATGGCGGCGCCCGTTGCCGAGCCGCCGAAGAATATCGATGACGAGCACCGAATCATCGAAACGACCGGCCCCGTTATCGGCCCGAGCCGGATCGACACCGTCGAGCGCTTCATCTACATCGTGCCGGCGGTGTACGGCCAACTTCCCGTGCGCGAGCGGTATGCCGTGGCCCGCCTCATCGGCCGCCTTACGCATCTGGACGGCGGCAACGAGCAAACATCTACCATGCTGTTGGGGCCGGGGCGCTGGGGCACAACAACGCCTTCGCTGGGCGTGCCGGTGTCCTTTGCCGAGATCAACACCATATCCGTGCTCTGCGAGATCGTGGCCATGCGCGATGACCTGGTCCCGGATGTATCCATGGGCACACATTTCTTCAGCGAGATGGTGGAGATGGACATCCTGTACCTTGCAGTGATGCCTAACCAGCAGGACCACTGGCTCAACAAGACACTTTTCGAGGCGTGTCCGAACAAGCTTGCAAGCCTCCTGCCCGATGCCGCCGGACAAGAGGAGCTTGTCAAGGTCTTCGATGCGGCAGACTTGCCGGGCCAACCAACCGTCCGGCTCCATGCCGACACGGTACACCAGCACGTCCTCTGCTATATCGCCCCCGAAGAGGCTGATAAGAGTTCGTAGGCGCTCGCCTCTACCGCTCCACGGGCCGGCGTTGCCGTGCGAGCCATTTGCAGGCGGCGGTGGGGATGGCCTGGTGGCCTCCTTCGAAGATGCTCACGCGCGAAGGCCCGGCGGTGCGGCGCAAATACAGCATCCGGCCATAGGTGGCATCCTGCTCCTCCCGGCTCGCCAGAGGCTCCTCCTTGGAAAGCGTGGCGATCTCCTCGTCAGTTACCGGGGCGGCGCCCAACGCCTGGGCAAGCACATTGAAGGCGTCGAGGGTGTGGTGGATGGGGACGGATCCTGTGTGGCCGTCGTGGATGCCGGCGTTGAGATCCATGGGCAGATCTTTGGCGGCGGCGAGATGATGGATGGGCGAGCGGTATCGAAGTTGCTCGTCGACTTCCGGTGACGCACCCGGCGCCCCCCCGACCACGCCCTCGATATCGCGCCAATACTTCCGTCCGGCGGCCTTGCACTCTTGGTGCCACGCGGCGAGGTCGCTGATGCCCACCCAGGCGGACACGCCCGCCCAGACGTGCGGCGCGTGGGCCGCCATAGCCATGGCCATGTGCCCGCCGCCGGAGCCTCCCGCGAGATAGATGCGGCGTTCGTCAACATTCCAGTGCTCACATGCATACGCCGTTGCGTCGAGGACATCCTGACGCGCCAAGGCCGACGCGCAGGCGTCGGGCTGCTTATTCGGCCCGCGGAAGTGCGGAAAGATAACGTGCCATCCACGCTCGACAGCGGCATTGCGCCAGTCGGACATGTCGTAGGTGTTGTATCCATGGCTCCAGGGATGGAGCGCCACCAGCAGCGGCTGCGGCCCGCGTCGTATTGAAGGGATGGCGAGGCATGGCTGGGACGTGCCATCGGCCGTGCTGGAAATCGTGAGTTCCATCGCGGGCGGTGGAGGGGTGCCTGCCGCTACCGGGGAGGCGCTCTGAACGGACAGGGCCAGAAAGAGGGCTGGGATAGCACAGAACATATCATTCCTCTTCAAGATAAAGGATGGCTGCATTTCGACTCTCGAATACGTGCGCGATCTTCGCCTGCCCCGGGGCGGGAATGCAAGTCCCCGGGCGGCGGGATTTGAACTGCTATCCGTGGGTAGCCATACTGAACTTGGCATCATGACGAGCAGGAGCTTGGCCATAGTCGGTGCGCCGGACACGGCACAAGCGAAGGAGGTCATTCTCATGAGAACCAGGCGGAAGAGGGGCCTGTTGAGGCCAGTAGCGTCCGTAGTTCTACTGCTTTCAGCCTCAAACGTCCTGGCTGATGATAAGCCGCTGGGCGTCGTCAAAGGCAGTGAGAAGGACTGGTTGCAGTCGATTGTCCAGGAGGCGTATGAAGCGACGCATGCATTGAGAGAGCCGGCGCCGCGCGGCGAATTCGAGACGGACGAGGAATTCCGTACGCGATGGGCAGCGCACCTTTCCGAGCGCGAAAGCGTACGACTATACGAACGCAAATGGCTTGTCCTGGGGGCGCCGTTCAAACTGGACGGCTATGACGCCAACAAGGAGCAGTACTCCGGGCTGGAAGTCTCGGCCACGTTCTTTGGCCGGGGCAATTACCAGGGCGAAGTGTCCGCCGCGGAGCAGAGCGGCCTCGCGACGGAAGCACAGGCCGTCGGGCAGCACGACATACGCGAGAAGGACTGGAGCTGGCGGCTCACGACGCCCCCGGTGGCCGTGGACACGGAGAAGGCCAAGTACCTGCGCCTCGTGAAGGAGCAAACGGGGAAGGGCCGGGCGCTGCTCCTGGCGTTCGTATTGGAGGTATCGGGCGACGCCTACGCCGAGACGGGCGATCCCACCCGCGGCCTCGGGCAGTACACGCTTGTCGTACGTGATGCCTGCCTGTTCGAGCCCCTGGGCAAGGATCGCAAGATCGCCATCCTTTATGATTGGAGCGGAAGCCCGAACGACCGCAGTGCTATTCGAGGGGAGCGGGCAAGCAATATCGAGAAGTACTTCGAGAAGCGCCTGAAGAGGCCGAAGCCTGTGGAGCCCGCGGACGCCGCCCCTGAGTGAGTGCCGGCCCGGAACTCCGCGCCGTAGGATCGGCCTTCGTCGGCCGTCATCCAAAGAAGGACTATCCCTTATGCGCCTTAGCCGTGGCTACATCGCACTGTGCATCACCGCGGCCGTGTTGGTTGTCCCGGCTCTCGCCGATGAGGTCGAGGGCACATCAAAGACCTTCGAGCGCCTGAAGTACAACCACCCGGATTTGGTGGTCGACCTGGGCGTCGGATTGTGGGCCCAACCGCTGCCTATGGACTACGATGGCGACGGCGACTATGACATGGTGGTTTCGACGAGGAACAAGCCATCGAACGGCACCTACTTCTTTGAGAACACGCAAGGCGATGCGAAATATCCGACGTTCAAGGCGGCGGTGCGCATTGATGAAGGGCTCAAGAACGTGACGGTGTCGTACGTCAACGACAGCGCCCTCGTCATGACGCCCGGCCATCGCTATCCCGACTTCCTGGCAAGCGGCAGCGCCAAACCTGAAGAGATGTCATACGAATCAGGACTCTCTATCGAAAGGGTGCGGGCGGAGCAGTGGAAACTCGCCGACTACGACGGCGACGGCCGCATGGACCTCGTGCTGGGCGTCAGTTCCTGGAGTGATTACGGATGGGATGACGCGTTCAGCGAGAAGGGGGAATGGACGGCCGGGCCGCTGCACGGCTGGGTGTTCATCGCTCTGAACACGGGAACCAACAAGGCCCCGGTGTATGGCGCGCCTGAGCGCGTGCTCGCCGGAGGCGAACCTGTGGACGTCTACGGCTGCCCCTCCCCGAATATCGCCGACTTCGACGGTGATGGCGACCTCGACCTCGTTTGCGGGGAATTCCTCGACAAGCTCACCTACTTCCAGAATAAGGGCACGCGTTCGGCGCCGGAATACGCCGAAGGACGTTATCTTACCGACGGGAAAGAGCCCATCCACATGGACCTAGAGATGCTCCAGGTCGTCGCTCTGGACTGGGACAAGGATGGCGACACGGATCTCATCGTTGGCCAGGAGGATGGCCGCGTCGCCCTAGTCGAACACACAGGCCGAATGGCCAAGAATATGCCCATATTCTTGGTACCGCGCTTCTTCCAGCAAGAGGCCGATAACGTCAAGATCGGTGCCTTGTGCACTCCCTTCGACGTCGACTGGGACGGCGACGGCGATGAAGACCTCATTGCCG
Organism: Candidatus Hydrogenedentota bacterium; assembly: GCA_963674865.2. Taxonomy (GTDB): domain Bacteria; phylum Hydrogenedentota; class Hydrogenedentia; order Hydrogenedentales; family SLHB01. The sequence continues at coordinate 315,101 of CAXXYE010000003.1, read as the reverse complement.
GCGACACCGCAGGCTACCTGAATTTCGTTGAGAACCTGGACAACGCCGATCCGCCGCAGTGGGCGGCGCCCGTATACCTCAAGGCCGACGGCGTTGTCATCCGTATCCAGGCCGGGCCGAACGGCTCCATCCAGGGGCCGGCCGAGGCGAAATGGGGATATACGGTGCCGAATGTGGCCGACTGGAACCACGACGGGCTACCGGACATCATCATCAACTCGATCTGGGGGGAGGTGCTCTGGTACGAGAACGCCGGCACGCGCACCACGCCGAAGCTCAGAGCGGCGCAGCGGATCGAGGTGGCCTGGGACGGCGCGCCGCCGAAGCCGGCGTGGACGTGGTGGCAACCGAAAGGGAATCAGCTCGTCACGCAGTGGCGCACGAGTCCTTTGGTGCGCGATTTGAACGGCGATGGATTGAACGACCTCATCATGCTCGATCACGAAGGCTACCTGGCGTTCTTCGAGCGCCGGAGGACTGACGACGTTTTGGAGCTACTCCCCGGCAAGCGCATCTTCCTCGATGAGAATAGGCAGGCGTTACGGCTCAGCGAGAAGCGCGCCGGGGGCAGCGGCCGGCGGAAACTCGTCATGACGGATTGGGATGGCGACGGCCGTCTGGATATCCTGATCAACAGCCTGAATATCGACTTCATGCGGAATATCGCCGAGGAAGAAGGCGAGTTCGTGTTCAAGAATCTTGGGAACCTATCGGAGGAGCGGCTTGCGGGACACACCACCTGCCCCGCCATCGTAGATTGGAATCGCGATGGCGTGCCCGATCTCGTAGCGGGTGCCGAGGACGGATTCCTCTACTACTTCAAGAATCTCCGTACGCAGGACTGAGCTCGCTGGAAGCAGGAAACGAGAGACGCCTTTGAGCTAGGACGGGGGAGGCCGGATAGGGCAATGCCGACTAACCTGCCACCAGAATACTTCGACGCGGAGGAGCGGTTCCGCGAGGCGGAGTCGGAGGAGGAGAAGGTCCGCTGTCTTGAAGAACTGCTGACAACGGTTCCGAAGCACAAGGGCACGGACAAGCTTCGCGCGGATCTGCGGCGCAGGCTATCGCGGCTGAAGACAAATATCGAGAGCCAGAAGAAGGCCGGCAAGCATCGCTCGGTGTACCACGTCGAGAAGGAGGGCCCGGCGCGCGTGGTTGTCGTCGGGGCGCCGAACGTCGGGAAATCCGCACTGATAGCGGCGCTGACGCACGCCACGCCGAAAGTATCGGCCTATCCCTTCACGACATGGACGCCCACGCCGGGAATGATGCCGGTGCACGACATCCAGATTCAGTTGATCGACACGCCGGCGTTGAGCCGGGAACATGTCGAGCCGGAGCTTTTCGGACTGATCAAGACGGCGGACATGCTCCTGCTGGCCGTCGACCTGCAGGGACATCCCATCCAAGATCTCGACGATGCCGTCGGCCTGCTCAAGGAGCACCGGATTGCGCTCGGCAATGAGGATGAAGGAGCGCCGGGGCGCCGATACGTGGCGCGCATCCCGTGCGTGGTGGTGGTGAACAAGGATGATGATGGGAACTGGGATGAGGAATTCGAGGTCTTTCGTGAGCTTCTGGGCGGCCGATGGCCCATGCTGTCGGTGTCGGCCGAGTCGGGGCGCAATCTCGACACACTGCGGCAAGCGGTGTTCGGGCAGTTGGGAATCATTCGAGTCTACAGCAAGCCGCCCGGCAAAGAGCCGAAACTCGAATCTCCCTTTGTCTTGAAAGAAGGGAGCAGCGTCGAGGAGTTCGCGGCGCATGTCCATCATGATTTCATCCGGGAGCTCAAGACGGCCCGGCTGTGGGGCGCGGGCGTCCACGATGGGCAACTCGTGGGGCGGGATCACATCCTGCACGATGGCGATGTGGTGGAATTGCACACGTAAGCAAGACGTGGCATGATGCCGGGAACTTCACGCGAAACAGGGGCGCGCATGACGGCACAACAAGGGGGCCGCACATAGCATGGGCTGCATTGTCGCTGCCTTCTGGAACCGGCGTGAAGGACGAATCCGGGCGCTGTGGCGGCTCGTGCTACAGGCGCTCCTGGTGATAGCACAGGTGCTCCTAGTCGTCTGGGTGTGTGACACGATCGAGGCTACGGCGGGAGTCCGGGTGATTCCACACACGTTGCCTGGCCGAGCAATACTCTCTGGTTTGACAGTCCTTGTCTCCATCTACGTAGCGGGCCGGTTTCTGGACAGGCGCCGGTTCATCGATTTCGGATTCCACTTCGACAGAAACTGGTGGATCGATCTCGCGTTCGGATTTGTGCTGGGCGGCTCGCTGGTGACGTGCGTGTTCCTGATTGAGTTCGCCGCAGGATGGGTGACGGTAACGGAAGTGCTGGCGACACGAGATCCAGACATACCGTTTGCCCTGGCTATCTTATTGCCAGTGGTGCTCTTCGTGTTGGTGGGCGTGAATGAGGAAATGCTCTCACAAGGCTATCATCTCACCAACCTCGCCGAAGGCCTCAACTGGTGGCGCATCGGGCCGCGGGCTTCCATCATCCTCGCCTTGCTCCTGTCGTCCGTTGGATTTTCATTGTTCCACGCGGGCAATCCGCACATGTGCTTCATCGGCATACTGGACATCGCCCTGGCCGGAATCGTCATGGGACTCGGCTACGTGCTGACGGGGGAGTTGGCCATTCCCATCGGCTTGCATATCGCGTGGAACTTCTTTGAAAGCAACGTTTACGGCTTCCCAATAAGCGGGTACGCGTATGTCTCAGCCACCGTCATCGCCACCGAGCAGCACGGCCCGGAGCTATGGGTGGGCGGTGCCTTCGGCCCGGAGTCCGGGCTACTTGCCCTTGGCGTGTTGCTCGCAGGAAGCACGCTGATCCCGCTCTGGGTGAAGCTCCGCTACGGGCAACTGAGGCTGCATGTGGATATCGCGGCAGCGCCTGCGCGCGCGGAAAGCCGTGGCGAGATCCCGGGGGCGGGCCGGCTTGCAGCCGGTGATCGTGACGTGTGATGTGAGCTACCGGCCTTCCTGTTCGCTTGGCTCGTCCCCCTTCTCGATCACCACGGCGCATTTGCGCCATTTTCGCGCGAACTCATCGTGGCTCAACGTACTGCGGCCGGTAAAGGGATCGCCGATAACCACGTCCGCCTCCCTGACGGCAAGTACGGTGACGAAGTGATCCATGAACATGCTGTGCTTCACGCGTGCCACAAGGGGCTCCTTCCCTCGGAGTTCGTCGAGGGAGGAGAAATGGGCCACACAGCAGGGAAGGCCGTAGAGTCTTCGGATGGCGTCTGCCAGGCTGTCGGGCGAGGTGCCGGCGACGAAGCTTGTGTGTGCGCGCACGGCGAGTTCGCCTTCTTCAGCGGGGACTCCTAAGCGGCGCAGCGCCGTCACGGCCGCGGCCGGGCCGCAGTTGTAGGAGTTGCTCTGGAGACACACACCGTTGTCGTCGAACCGGGTGTTGAGACGGGATTGGCGGCCGTAGTCAAGCGCGGGCATCAGGAAAGGCAGTACAGCGATATACAGCGTCGCGAAGGCCGCGAAGAGGCCAACCATCGCCCGCTCCCCCCGGCGGGAAAGCTTGGGCAGCAGTGTCACGAGAAGGGTGGTGCACACAAGGGCCATCACGACGAATTCCCGGCGGCCGGCCATGATCCATCGGAATGGGATGACGAGCTCCAGCCGTGGGAGCCGCCTGGGAAGGGACACGAGAATAAGCAGAAGGAACGGCGCAATATAGCCGATAAGCCAAAGCGGCTTGCGCCGGTTCGAAAACCACCAGCCGAGAGCCACACCGCAAGCAGCCACAAGGGTGACTCCCAGACTTTCGAGAAGGGCCTGAATGACGGGTGACATCAGGCGGCAGTTTCCCGCTCCTGGAGCAGGTTCACTCCCCCTTTCCATGAGGTCAACGAGCGCAGGCCGGCCTCGCCGTACATCCGGTTGAAACGCCAACCTTCCGCACCGAAGCGGTTGAGCGCCTCAACGATCTGCTCTAGCGTGCCCTTGCCCGTTGTCAGCTTGAGGTACTCGACGCGATATTCGTAGCGCTTAGTCACCGCTCCCTCCTTTCTGCGTCTCTGGACGTGTCGGCGTGCTTTCCCGGGCCGAATGAGATGACTTGCCCCTTCGCGGCGGCCTGGTTCGTAAGGGCCGCGGCTTCGACGGCGCTTCGTGCATCGGCGAGATGAAGGCGACGGCGTGATGTGGCGCCCTCGATAACGTCGAGGAACTCCTCGTACTCCCCGACGAGTCCCTCGATAAGCAGATCCTCCGTCTTGACGGCAAGGTGCTCCTCCGGCTGTCCGGCTTCCCGGACGCGCACGGGAGCGGCCGCATCACCCGGTACAATTTCGATGACGCCGTTCTCGCAGAGGATGCGAAGTTGCGCGGTTAGTGATGCGCCTTGAGGCAGCATGAAGCTCCCTTCGGCCATGGCCACAGCACCGCCTGCGTAGGTGAACACGGCGCCCATGTGTTCAAATGCGCCCTGCGTATGCCGTCGCCCTTGCGCGTAGACGGATTCGGGCGGGCCCAGGTACCAGTTCAGCAAGTCGAGGTCGTGGATCAGGAGGTCGAAGACGACACCACCGCCCACGTCCGGATCCATCCGCCATGATTGGGCCTTTCCGACTTGGAGTCGCGAGGCGTACGCCGCCCGGATCGCCCCGAGGCGTCCGCTCGTCAGTACATCGGCCGCCGCCTGGTAGGCGGGAACGTAACGCGTGAGATGGCCAACCGTCAGAATACGCCCCGCCCGCTCCGCGGCGGCGATCACCACATCGGCGTCGGCCGCGTTCAGCGCCAGCGGCTTCTCGCAGAAGACGTGCTTGCCGGCCTTCAGAGCCATCTCCGCATAACGCCGGTGCAGGTTATTCGGCAGGCAGACGGCGACGGCGTCGACCTCCGGGGATTCGATGGCGGCCTCGGGCGCAACCACGGGAACGCCCTCCGCCAACGGCGCGTCAAGGCGTCGCCGCGCAATACATACGACGCGCCCGCGGCCGCTGAGTCGCTCCAATGCCTTGAGATGGGCTTCCGCGAAATGCCCTGCCCCGAGGATGGCAATGCGCAGCATTCTTGTCCCCTCCCGGTTTTCACGCCTGGGTCGGCGACCTCCTCCCCCGTGCCCATGCGCGCCGTCGTGCCGCGGCCGGCCGTCTGGGCCCGGGGCGTCTCAGGGACACGGCCGATCGCGAAAGTGTATGACACTATAGCGCATCGAGCGCTTCGAGTACCTCCTGCGCGTGCCCCTTGGGAGAAACCTTCGGCCACACCCGGGCAATCTTCCCCGCGCCGTCGATGAGAAACGTGGCGCGCTGGATCCCCATGAACTTGCGGCCGTACATGCTCTTTTCCACCCACACACCGTAGGCTTCGGCCACGTGGTGGTCGGTGTCGGCAAGCAAGGTGAAGTTCAGATCCTGTTTGTCAACGAACCTGCAATGCGATTCGACGCTGTCCGGGCTTACACCGAGCACAACGGCCTGGCGAGCCTCGAAGCCGGCCAGATGATCTCGGAATTCCTTCGCTTCGATGGTGCAGCCGGGGGTGCTGTCCTTCGGGTAGAAATACAGCGCCACCGGCCTTCCTTTGAACTGCGCCAGGCTAACGGATGCGCCGGCGCTTGAGGGAAGTGAGAATGCCGGGGCCTTGGCCCCTTCCTTCGGTATGGAACTCGACGCTGCCATATTTCAATCCTCCTCTGGCCGGCCGGCCCGCCGGAATGAAACGCTGTAGAAGACATGTTACACTCTCAACGCGTTGTTGAGGAACGCGCTGGCGCAAGGCGATTATTTCATAAACAAGTCAGGAAAAGGCCCCTTTGGATCTCGCCTTTCGAGACAGATTCATCGATTCGTGGGAAAGGTATTTCCCCGGCGCCGAACTGCCGATCACGTTCCACTACGCCGCCGCGCCCGGCTCTGTCGAACTTGCCCCGGCCAGTCAGCAGTATCGTTGCTTCATCGCGCAACTGGCGCAGGTACGTAAGGGCCGCTCGATGGCGTACGGCGTCGATTCGGTGGGCTGCCCCGGCGCGAAACGCTATCTGGGCTTCTCACAGCAACTTATGCCTCACTTCGACCACTTCCTTTCCTGCGGCATCCCCGCCGTCGTGGAAGGAGAGCGATTCAAGAAATCGCCGGAGCTTGTCCGTGAACTCCTCAAGAGTAGTCCGGCGTTCCACGCACCAGAGCCATATATCGTCTTCAAGCGTTGGGATCGATTGGAGAGCGAGGACGAACCTGAAGTCGCGATCTTCTTCGCCCGTCCGGATGTACTGGCCGGCTTGTTCACCCTCGCCAACTTCGATGAGACGGATCTTCACGGCGTCGTGGCGCCGTTCTCGGCGGGCTGCGGCTCGATAGTCCAGCACCCCTATCTCGAGAAGTACAAAGAACATCCTCGTGGCGTGTTGGGCATGTTCGACGTCGCCGCACGCGACTTCGTCGCGGCGGACATCCTCAGCTTCGCCGTGCCCATGGGCAAGTTCACGCAGATGATCGACAACATGGACGAGAGTTTCCTCATCACACGCTCCTGGAAACGCGTCCGAAAGCGCCTCTCTGAGACACAGGACGCATCCTAGAGTCTCTTGAAGCTCCCCCCAGTCCGCGACAAGCTGAGTCCCTTCGCATGGCACGCCCATTCCTTATGAGGCGCGGGGGCCTCAGAGAAAGTGGCCGGAGTATATCTCGTTTATGACGCCGGTTCCCATCACATGCAGTACGGTAAACATGGCGCAGAAGATAAGGAACTCGCTGATTTCCATCTCGTAAGCCAGGTTCAGCAGGAAGAAGAGCAGTGGAAACCAGACGAACCAGAAGTACCAGGGAAGGAGTAATTGGGCCGCGATAACAGGTATCGAAACGAGCGCCACGGACAGGATGTTGTTCATCATACGAGGGCTGGGCAATCTCTTCGCAGTCAGCAATGCCAAGAAGAGCGCCAGGAAAGTGAGTGCGCCTCTGATACTTAACACAACCGGGTCCGTTGGCTTCGGCTCTCGACGCTGACGAATCCTCCCCTGGGGCTTGAATGGCGTGAGCGACTGCAGCTCCTCTTCCGTCAGAAACGACTCGTTGAGCTTCTCGTCCGTGGGTGTAACGGCCTGCCTCTTCGGCCGTGCTGTTGGCGGCGGGGAAGGCGTTTCCGGATGGGCGCTCGGCCGATTGGCAACAAACGACTTCAGGGACTTACCGCGCCGGATCTGATCGAAGTTCTCGACGTAGAAAACGATCGCGAACAGCACTACTGCTATGGCCAGCAGCAATGCGACCACTTGCGTCACGGGAATGAGAAAATGCAGTCTCTCGCCCGACCGGCGGAACCAGCCCTCAAACCTGGAGGGGCGCCTGGCCCGCTTCGTGCCGAGCCCCGTACTGGCCAGATGCCACTTCTCCATGCCCTCGAAGCCGGTAGCCGCGATCTCTTCATCCAGCCGGTCCCTAAGCTCCTCCGCCTGTTTGTCATTGAGAGCGGAGATGAGGTAGTCGCACAGCGTCTGGGACTCCTCGAGCCGTTTCAGGGACGCAAGGCAGAGCGCACGCGCGTACATCACCTCGCGCGTGTAAGGGAAAGAGGCGTCTAGTTCGTCAAGGATTACTAGACAGGCCCCATACCGCTTCTCGCGATACAGGCTGACGGCTTGCCGAAATCTCTCCCGCGCTTCCGCCGACTCCATTAGGCTTCCCTCCCACCGCGCTCCGCAGACAAGACGAAGACTCGGCCTATGCTCACTGAGTACAATTATAGCGCCTTTCGCAGTTTGTGTTCATGCGTGGCGACTCTGCCCTTGAGATCGGAAATGTGACAAAGTGCTGAGTACTCCCCAGTTTGGTTCTATGTAGGTGCGTAGACCAATCTAGCGATGGCCATAGCAACGGTGGTTCGTCCGATGAATTCGATGAAGTGGTTTCCTGTGGCGGCGAGGGAGAGGGCTCTGTTCTCGGCGGTGTTTGCTTTGAGTTGTTCGCCGAAGTCTTTGGTTTCGGCGAAGGCGCCGAAGGCGCACAGAAGAATGAAGGCAAGCATGACGATGATGAAGTGCACAGCGGTGCGCTGGCGGGAGGTGAGTTTCACTTCGTCCATGCCGAGCCCCCATTTGCGGTTCTTCAGATCTCGAAACATCATTTCAGTCCACCAGCGCTTCGCGTAGATGGATGTGATGGCCCGGGCCTCGCGATCTTCAATGTTTGTAATGAGATACCACGGCTCGTCGGCCTCCCAACCGAAGACGGTGACCAGCCGAAAGGGCGTCTTGTTGTCGGCGTCCTTTTCTCCCATCGTGCCCCAGCCCCAGTCTTTGGGGCGATAGCCTCGCCGTATCCCCAGTTCGGGGAGGGTGCCGATGTGGTGCTCGGTTTCGACCCAATGATTCTTGGACAGACGCTGCACAAAGCACCATCCCCAGTTTGTGACATCGCGTATCCAGCGCTCGTTTCCGAAGCCCCGGTCGGCCACGATAATCGGAGTCACGCCGGGCGGACACATGGCGTGCAGGTCTCGCAGAATCTCTCGTTCAGCTTGGATGAGAGCCCCTTCACTTTCCGTCCCGAATTTGGTCGAATCGATGGAGATGGCGTGGAACGGCATAGAGCGGCCGTCTTGGGGAATGGAGAGAACCAGTTGTTCGAAGGCACCGCGATCCGTCCAATCGACCAGGACCAAGGGCCGTCGGTCTTGGCCTCGCAGGATGTTGAACAACGCCTTGGCAATGGCGAAGGCTTCCACCTGCTCATTGCCTAAGAAGCGATCCACCCTTTTAATACGGTGCTTTGCGAGTGCCGGGCCATCCATGGCGCGTCCCAACGCCAACACGCCGACCCCTTTCATCTTCATGGCTCCTGCCGCGATATGGGCCAGCGTCTTGCGTCGCGACCGTCGCACCTCTTGCAGATTCCGGTCGAACCACTTCATAATCTTGCTCGGGCCAAACATGAAAAATCCTCCTGCTGACGACGGTTTTGGTCGACTTTCGCCAGTATACAGGTCGGAAACTCGTGTTTGGCCCTTATTCATGCACCTATCGCAAAACTGGGGATCACTTAGGACAAAGTGTCCGGCGCTTGCCAAGGAACGCCACTTCCGATAGAATGTTTACGCCTCGTTTGCGACGAGCAGGCTATCGCATGTTCGAGGCCCCAGGCTGCAAGACAAGATTTCACCGTGAGGGCAAGCTGCAATGGATGATGCAACCCATCGGAGCAAACTGGGCCGGCGCACTTTTCTCAAGCTGGGCACGTTCGGAGCAGCAGCGGCCGTAACCGGCCGTTCCACGGCTGAAGAGCCTTCGAGCCCGGCCGGCGCCACGGACAAGCCGCCGCAGCGAACCTTAGGCCGCACCGGGCTCAAGGTGGCTATGGTAGGCATGGGGGCGATGCGCACTTCCGAACCTGCCGTCATGCAGGCCGCCTTTGAGCGCGGCGTCAACTACATTGACACAGCGCGATGCTATATGGGTGGCGAGAATGAAAACATCGTCGGAAAAGCGCTCAAAGGATACCGGGATAAGGTCATTGTGGCCACGAAGTTCCACAAGCCCGGCCCTAAAGAGGAAATTGTGAAGTCGGTGGAGGAAAGCCTCAAAGCCCTCCAAACCGATCATATCGACGTGCTTCAGATGCACAAACCCGCGAAGGAGGAAGTCCTCCACGAGGAGTCCAAAGAGGCCCTGGCACTCCTGCGCGAACAGGGCAAGATCCGATTCACGGGCATCACCACCCATAAGGACATGATCGGCGTCATCGACACGATGCTTGCCGATCCCGACAAGTTCTACGACATGGTGTTGGTTACGTACAACTTCACGTGCGATCAGTCGCCCGAGCTTCGTGGCGATAAGGTGAAGGATCTGGCGGCCGCCATTGAGCGGGCCGCCAAGGCAAATCTGGGCGTCGTGGCCATGAAGACACAGGCAGGCGGGTATGCCACCAAAGAGCTTGGCGACATCAGTCCTCATCAGGCCGCGCTGAAGTGGGTTTTGCAAAATCCAAACATCACGTGCGCCGTGCCGGCAATGATCGATCTTCAGCAGGTGATGGAAGATACCGAGGTTATGGGAATGCCTTTGTCGCGGACGGAGGAGCAAGTGCTCAGCCGCTATCGCGACGCCATAAGGCCCTACTATTGCCGCGGCTGCGATAGCTGCGGGGAGTTGTGTCCCAACGCCGTGGATATCTGCACGATCAATCGTAGTCTGATGTACGCCGAAGGCTACAAAGACATGGAGCTGGCGCGCAATACGTACGGCTCGATCCCCAGGGCGCATACGGCCGCTGCGTGCGGGGATTGCGCCGCGTGTGTGGCTCGCTGCCCGTATGGTGTTAACATCGAAGAGCGGATGGGGGCGGCCCGGGCGGCGTTCGCGTAGCGCCCTCGGATTCCGACCTTGGACAGGTGAGAATTAGGCATGTACCGCTGTCTTGTCCCGATATTTGTGGTCGCCACGTGCTTCGCGCTCGTGATCGCGGCCTGCTCGACCACGAGAGGCCCGGTGCCTGCGGGGCAGGTCCTGCCGGCGCAGGGATTCCAGGAGAGTTGGCAGAACACGGCCGAAGTGCAGGTGTACGACGCGGACACACTCTTCGACTACATTGACGGCGAGGCCGAGCTCTATTTCCCCTACGGCTTTCAGGAGGCGGCAGCCATCACCTATGGCCGGACGGACGCTCCCGGCACCACCATTGACGCCGGCGTCTACCGGATGGGCTCGCGCCTGGACGCATTCGGGATCTATTCCAACTACCGCGCGCCCAGCGCCGAGCGCGTATCCGTCGGCAGCGAGGGCGTCTTGAGCGACCACCAACTCGTGTTCTATCAGGACACGTATTTCGTACGACTCAACGGCCTTGGGGACGCTGACGAAATACAGACAGACTTGTTGTCATGCGCAGCCGCAATCGCCGCACGGCTGCCAGGCAATAAGACGCCGCCCGAGGAACTTGGCATCCTGAGCTTCGAGGGGGTCGATCCCGGCAGCGTGAGGTACATCGGGGAAAGCTTGCTTGGCTACGCCTTTCTGCGACGGGGCCTTGTCGCGAATTTCGAGGCGGAAGGGGAATCGGCGCGTGTCTTCGTAGCGATATTTGTTGATCAGGCAGCCGCCGGCGCCGGATTGGATGACTACATAGCGTATCTCAAGGAATACAACGCCGACAAAACGCTGCGAGAGGACACATCCTCCGGATACCGAACCCTTCTTGCACAGGATCCCCTTTACAAGGGGACAATTATGCGGCAGGTCGGGCGCTACGTACTTGGCGCGGTCAGTATCAGTGACTCTGCACGCGGCGAAACACTGGCCGGACGCCTCCAGTCCAATCTCCCGTGATCCCCTCGCATTTCCCGATCTTCTCAGGCCGCAGAAGAATTGCCTTCGGTTTGATCTGGCGGGGCCTCATCCTCCATCATTCGCCATCCGCCGTGCGATACAACGAGAGTGGAGGGGACAATGGGAAAGAAAGCACGTATTGGCTTCATCGGCGTGGGCGACATGGGCCGCACGCTTCTCAAGGCGGCCGTAGCGAATCCGAAGGCCGAGGTAACCGCACTCTGCGATATCGATCCGGAGGCCCTCGCCAAGGCTAGCGATGTTGCGGGCGATGGCGTCCCGACATTCGATCGCCATGACAAGCTTCTGTCGGCGGGCGAGTTGGACGGCGTTGTGGTCGCGGCGCCGCAATATGCCCACCCCGAGTTGAGCATAGCCGCGCTTCAAGCGGGCTGTCACACCTTCTGCGAGAAACCCATGGCGCTCGACGTGTCGCAATGCGAGGCCATGCTCGCGGCGGCGAAGGCTGCCGGGAAGGGCCTGATGATAGGCCAGGTCCTGCGCTACCTGCACGTCTATCGCTTCGCTCTCGACAAGGTCCGTTCGGGAGAATTGGGCAAGCCCTTCGCAGCCCGCATCATCCGAAATGGCGGCCCTTGGGGCGCTTGGCGAGGCTCATGGCGCCTCAACCGCGAAACCTGCGGCGGCTCACTCTTCGAGGTTTCCGTCCACGAAATTGACCTGCTGCTCTGCCTGTTGGGCCGGCCCGTTGCCGTCATGGCCCTCGGCGCGAACTACATCAACGACGCCCTCGATTTCGAGGACAACATCACCGCCCAGATATCCTTCGCCGATGGCTCTATGGGCAGCATCAATTCGGGCGCATGCGACTTCCACGGAAGAAACACAGGTGAGGTCTACTGCGAGCAAGGCACGATCTACTACGACAACGTTGCACGCGAAGCGCGCATTGCCCGAAAGGATGAGGAGAAGGAGGTCATCCCGTTCGACGATATCGGCAAGGACTATGAGCCCGGGGTGGATAGGGAGGTGCGCGAGTTCATCGAAGCCTGCCTGGGTGAGCATGACATCACCATCCCCGGAGAGCAGGGCATGCAAGCCGTCGAAGTGGCCCAGGCCGCCTACCTGAGCGCACGAGAGAAGCGCATCGTCGAGCTGCCTCTGCCGCGCTAGGAACGGCCCAGGCACGTACTGAGGCCGCCTGACAAGCAGTTTCTTCTAGCTCCCGGAGACGGGGCGCGGCATCGTGACGTCCCAGCGTCAACTCCGTCAAGCGCCGCGCGGGATGTTGATATGGACCTCGGCGGGATACAACGCGAGCGGCTGGAAAGACGCGCTGCCAAGCACGGGCGTTACAGGGAACTTCTCTACTATCTGGCCGCCTCACGCGACATCGCATCACTCCGCGCGACAGCTGCGCGCGCTGAGGGCGTCGATACGGAAGCGGAGTTGGCATCGGCCGTCCTCACCTTGGCCTTCGAGCCAAACGCGTGGCCCCACCTACTTGAACGGGCGGATGATCTCTGGGGCGTCTGGGAACGCTACACGTTCACCAAGTTTCTCCTGAGTCGAAATGATGTGACAAATGCCTTGCGCGTCGCGAAATCGGCGTTGGCGCATGACAAGTTCGACACCGTCTGCCTGAACCTCACGGCGAAATACCTCGCCCACGCTCGGGAGCCGGACCTTGCGCGGCGGGTCATAAGCCAATCGCTGAGACTGAATCCCTATCAGATGGATATGACTTGCTTGGAGGCGCATCTCGAGCACGGGACTCCGCCGGCAGTGCATCTGTACCTTGACGTTCTCCCCATGGCGGCGAGCGTGAGCGCATACGCCCCTGTCTACAACGCCCAGGAGCGTCTGGAAGCCACGCTTGACGCGCTCCTAGGCCAAAGTCAGCCGCTCAACAGGATCGTCATCGTCGACGACGGCAGCACGGACGAGTCCGCCGCCATTGCGGCGGCGTATCCCGTACGCCTGATCCGTAAGAGCGAGAACAAGGGCCTTGCAGCAGCGCGCAACACGGCCTTTCGAGCTATCGAGGCGCCCTTCGTCGCCTCGGTGGACGCGGATGTCGCGGCGGCCCCTGACTATGTCCAGTCCGCCATGATGCCTTTCGAGAACGCATCTCCTCAGTTGGCCGGCGTTGGGGGGCGATTGATCGAAGCCTATCGAGACACCCCCGCCGACTTCTGGCGGAGCCGGCACCTGTCCCAAGATCAAGGCGCCGCCCGGATCTACATGGCCCCCGCTCATTGCTTCGAACCGGCAATCGAGGACCCTCTCCCTTACTTCTTCATTACCGGGAGCAATACGCTACTTCGCAGTCAGGCCGTACTCGATGCGGGGATGTACAATGAGAAGTATCGAACCAATAAGGAAGATGTCAGCCTCTGCTATGAACTGAAAGCAAGAGGCTTCCATTATGCCTTCGAGCCATGCGCCGTAGCTCATCACCACAAGCGCGACACAACCGCGTCGGTATTGCGAACCGCCTGGAACTTTTCGTTCTGGTCGCGTCAAGAGTCCGGCGTCTATGACACCGCCGCCGGAATCGTGGCCAAGCTGGAGGAGCACCGCGAATTCGCCCAGGCCAGGATTCAGGAGGATTTTGGCACTGGCCACCACGCATGTCTATACATCGATCTTCTCTGGCTGTTCTATTTCCTCTTTCTCGATATTCGGTACGGCGCCGAGCAGAAAGTCCTGGGCGCCGAGGAAAGCATGTGGATGCAGACACAGCTCCTCGCCGCCCTTTCGCCGCTGGACGCTCGTTTCGGCGGAGACCTCCGCGGCAGGATCGTGACTGACGTGCGGGCCTTGCTCACCTCGCCTCATGAAGCCCCGGCACCCGCAGGCGTGCCTTGGCGTTCTGCGTTCGAGCAGTTTATATCGAGAGCGCGTGCGGATTTCACTTCGTATCCTGAGGCCCTCTATCAGGGCGTACTAGACGCCCCGACGACTCCCTCGCCGTAGTACCGGAACTCAGAAGCAAGCGCCGCACTCCCTCTGGACAGTAAGCAATGGACGCACAAAACCCTCCTGGTGTAGAGTAGTCGCGAGAAAACAGGGCCGGATACTACCGGGGAATGGGGCGATGCTCAGTCAGTTGATGACGAGGCGAGAGCAGTTTCTTCTTCTTGCCGTCGGATCGGCGATCTGCCTCGGCGCCGTAGCGTTGTATATGCACGACCAGCAACAGCCACGGGAAGCGGCGCCGCCTATCCAAACGGAGTCGGTTCAGGAAAGCAGGCCACCGGCGGAGCCTCTTGCGGCTGCGCCTGCTGCCCTGCCTGGACCAGTGCTGCTTGAAGCCTTGCCGGAGCAGGACGACCGCCGCATCATGGTGAGCGTGCGCGGCGCCGTACACGAACCGGGCGTGTATGATTTCGGCGCCGACGCGCGCGTTCGAGACCTCTTGGAGGCGGCCGGGGGCGCTCTGCCGGAGGCCAACCTTCACGATATCAACCTGGCAGCTCAACTCATCGATGCGACGACATTGACGGTGCCCGCTGCCCGGCGGGTGACGATTGAGCAAGGAAAACTGGTGGGACGCCAATCGCAACTGAGCAGCGCACAGAATCGACGCGAGTACACCTTATCGGGGAGACAGACAGCCTCAGAAGTATCCGCCCAAACAGCCGGCGCCACACATGCGGCGCCAAGGAAACGCGCAGGCCTGCTTAATCTGAACCTTGCCACGGCAGAACAACTGGAGGCACTGCCCGGCATCGGGCCGATCACGGCACAAAGGATTATCGAGTATCGTGCCCGGCGCCCATTTCAGACAGTGGACGACCTCACCAAGGTTCATGGCATCGGGCCGAAGAAGCTCGAAGCGGTGCGGCCTTTGGTTTCTGTCGAATAGCACGCCCGAGCCTCGCCCATTCCCGGACGTCGGTAAGTCCACGATGGGCGAACTCTAGATTTGGTTATCGAGGAGGGTGCGGAACTTCGCAATGAGGTCACGGGGGCGGTAAGGCTTCTGGATGAATCCGTCCAGAGCCTTTCCATCGAAGCGATGCACTGCCTCCTGCTCACTATAGCCGCTCGAGAGAATTACACATGTATCGGGGCGGATCGCGCGGATTTCCCGAAAGGCTTCCTCGCCGCTGAGGTGAGGCATAGTCATGTCCAAGAGCACCGCCACTATCTCATCGGCATGCCCGCGAAACAGGTCGACGGCTTGGCGCCCGTCCGTGGCAGCCAGGACGGTAAGCCCCCGCCGCTCCAGGACACGCCGGGCCAGTGACAAGACGGACGGCTCATCGTCGGCAACTAGAACGAGGCCACTCCCCCGCCATTCGTCCTCTTCTTCTAGATCATAGTCGGCGAGCTGCTCTGCGCATTCGGACGTGGGGAATAGCACCGTGAAGGTCGTACCTTCCCCGATCTTGGTACGAACCTTCAGGGCGCCGTGGTGCCCTCGCACAATGCCCAAGACAGCGGCCAAACCGAGCCCTCGCCCCGCGAACTTGGTGGTGAAGAACGGGTCGAAAATCCTATCGAGCGTAGTCTCGTCCATGCCACATCCTGTATCGCGGACCTCGATAAAGGCGTACCGGCCCTCAACCAAGTCCTCACCCACAAGCGTGTCCGCCAGGTAGTCCCGATCGCACTCGACCGCGCCCGTGGTCACGGTGATGACGCCGGGCCTGTTATCCTGGGCTTCGGAGGCGTTCGTGATCAGATTCATTACCACTTGGCGGATCTGCGTTGCGTCCGCCTTGATGTACACGCCTTCGTCGGAAAAATCACACTGCAACTGGCTCTTTGTCCCGATAGGAACACGCAGCAAGTGGGCCATTTCCTGAACCACTTCGTTTAGATCGACGACCTCGACGATGAAGCGTCCCTTGCCTGAGTAAGCTAGAAGTTGTTGTGTAAGGTCGGCCGCCCGCCGCCCAGCCTGCTCGATCTCTTCGACGCTTTCGTAGAGTGGCGAGTCCCGAGAAAGATCTTCCAAGGCAAAGCTGGCGTTGCCGAGGATGCCCATGAGCAAATTGTTGAAGTCGTGGGCAATGCCTCCCGCCAGGACGCCCAGACTCTCGAGCTTCTGCGCCTGTTGAATCTGGGTCTCCAATTTGCGGCGCTCTGCCTCGGCCCGCCTGCGTTGGGTGATGACCTCATGGATCATGATGACGCCGGCGATATCGTCTGTATCGTCGTGCCAAGGATGAATCTCCCAGCGAATCCACTCCATCGCCCCGCTCTTCTTGCGATAGGGCTCCTCTTCGCACGTGACGACTTCACCCCCCAACGCCCGCAGGCAGTCACTGCGGTGCCTGTCGGGAAGTTCCGGGAACATGTCGTAATGTGACTTGCCGATGAGCGGCGTCTCGCCAAGATCGTACATCTCGCGCCAGCGCTGGCTGACGACAAGATACCTCATCTCTCTGTCGAACATGGCCATAGCCGCCGGGGCGTGCGTAACAAAGAGCCCGAGCCTTTCTTGCGCCTGCTTAAGGCCTGTAACATCAGACACCATGCCGAACGCCCCCTGCGGCTGCCCGGCGTCATCAAAGAGCGGCGTAGCATTGATGAGGCAGGGGACCTTCGTCTTGTCCGGACGCTGGAAGGTCACCTCATACGTGCCTCGCTGCACGCCGATGCTCTCCTCTTCTTCGCGGAGGAGGGCTTCACGGCTTCGTGCGTCGGCAAACTCATGGAGGCGGTGGCCGACAATACCAGACGCCTCACGCCCGAGAATCGCGCACATCTCCGGATTTACAACGCGTATATCCCAGCCAGGACTGATCTCGACATAGCCTTCTTTTGCCGTCTCAAGGATGGTCCGCACGCGCCTCTCGCTTTCGCGGATCCTGCGCTCGGCCACTGCCCGCTCGCTGATGTCAATAATGAATCCCTCAAGCGCAAGGACCTCACCGGCGGATGATGTTACGGCGCGCCCCTGCTCCCAAACGTGGCGCTCTTCGCTGGCTGCGGTGACGATCCTATAGACGAGGGTGAAGGGCTCCCGGGCGTCGATAGCCGCTCGGGCCTCTTGGGACACACGCTCCCTGTCATCGGGGTGAATTACCTCCGCGTAGGAAATGCGCCGACTGCCTATGAGATCAGGCGCTTGATATCCGGTAAGTGCCAAACACCCTTCACTGACAAACTCCATCGTCCAATCGGGATCATCGCGGCAGCGGTACGCCATTCCGGGAAGATTACTCATGAGCGTGGCCAGCCGGCGCCGGTTCTCGCGCAGCTCTCGCTCCGCGCGGCGCCGCAGCACCACACTCAGGACAAGTCCGACGATAACGATAGACTGCAACAACAGAAACGCCGCAGTGGCCCAGATGGCGCCGCGGTGGGTGTGGTAAAGGGAGGTGGGTTCATTGACGACGATGCTCTCCTTGGGAATAGCAGAAAGCGGAATGCCCCATCGCTGGAGTTTGCGGTAATCGAACATGTACTTGTTTGCTTCTCTGCGCTGTATGGGTATCTCGGAGGCGGGCTCGCCGCCTAGGATCCGCGCAGCCATACCCCCGGCCATTTCGCCCTGGTAGTAGCCGCTGATGAGCTTACCGCCCACGATACCGTGCCCAAGATAGATGCTGGACTGGCTAAAGATCGGCAGTCCGCCTCGGTAGCTCAGGAGAGGCAGCGTCCGCTCATGTCGTACAAGGGCTCCGTGCTTGTCCCGGAAGAGGTCGCAGTAGTAGACAATGCTGTCGCGCGGCGCCGCTTCGAGTTTGTGCAGAAGCTCCGGAACATCCAATCCTTCACCCTCGTCGAGAAAGACGAGTTCAGCCGGTATGGTTGCCGCCCGGGCAAGCGCCTCAAGATAGCGCCGGTTGCTCCGGCCACTCACCGTGTTGTCCGTGACCAGCAACACATGCTTCGCACGGGGCCGGAGCCGGAGGCCCACCTCGATGCTATCGCGAATGTCCAGCGTCTCCACCAAGCCGGTGAAATCCTGGTGCCCAACAAGCATATTGTCGCTGAAATCATTTACGCCGCAAAAGACGACGGGCGTATCGGGAAAAAGAGTGTCGCGGTGCTCAAGGAGGAACTGAAAAGCATTATCATCCGTGGAAACGATGCAGTCGAATCGGCGACGCCTATACTTGTGGGCGTAAAGAGTGCCAAGGAGGCGAAAGTACTCCGGCGTCGCGTAAACCTTCGTGTCCATGTACTCAACAGTGAGATCCACTTCGGCGGGCAGGGCGGCCTCAATCCCTCGGACAATGTCATCCGACCACTGAAGGCCCCTGTGATAGGAATTCAGAATGAGGACGGACTGCCGCGCCGTGGCCTCGGGCAGAGGCGTCTCGGCCGGATAGGCGACAACGGGGCCGAGTAAGAAAAGGACTAAGGCCACCCCGCCTATGCCGAAGCTCCGTGCAGTCTTTCGTGCCACACGAATTCCTCCCGAAGTGTGCACTCCGTACGCCTGTTGAAGCCGTGTCCGCCAACGCGGCAATGTACGCTCGGAGACTCTCAAACGTGTTGTCATGTTAACGACTTGATATCGCCGGCCGCAACGTTTGGCGCATCCCACCCGCCTCACCTATCATGTCTTCGGAGGCGTATATTGCAGGAAACGCGAGAGGTGTAGTTGTCCTGCCCAAATCACGGACGATCGACCATAGCGCACATGATAACAATGCGTAGAAACATCATTATGCCCGGCCGGCCTATTGACTTTGGGGCACTACGCGCCGGCTGGCGGCAAAGGCAATCCTCCAGAGCACTTCTACGTGGGACAGTGGCCTCTCTCATGCTTGTGCTGGCCGGTTGCCCCTCAGCTGACAAGGGCCTGTCGGCGGACGAGCAGGAGGAAGTGAGGAGTCGCTTACAGAGCTTGGCGGCCTTCCTCGATTCACCTGGCTACGCCAAGGCCGTCTCGTGGGACGAGCACGTAGTGCTCACTTACAGACTGACGCAGGATAGGGAGCCGATGCCTGATGAGTACCTGTTGCTCCGCGATCTTCGAGAGCGCACAAGCATAAGCCGAAGCAGGGCGCTTTCCCAGGCGATGAGGGGGCGAGAGACCTCTCTCTCGTGGGAGCACTGCCGAGTCTTGCTGGAACAGATCTCTAGCTCGAATTTCAGAGCGACGCCGGACGTGGCGGCTGTGGCGCGCCGACTTTCGCGGCTCTCTTGGACGAGTGTCGCGGAATCACTCCCGCCGGAGGAGAAAGGCCTTGATGTTTCTCCCTTGCCAACACACGCGACAACACCGTCTTACGAAGCGGGTGTAGCGTACAACACGTATTTTGGCTACTTGCACGCTCACAGCGCCCTTTCGGACGGCAACGGCACAGCTTTCGACGCCTACACGTATGCGCGCGATCAAGGCGGCATGGATTTCTTCGCCCTTACGGATCACGCCGAGCAACTCGTCTCTTGGCCTTGGGAAAACAAATGGGCTGAGCTGGTGGACGTGGCGGAGCAAACCTATGCGCCGGGGAGCTATGTGACGCTCTGGGGATTTGAGTGGACAAATCCCATCTGGGGGCACGTCAACATCCTCAACTCTCAGGATTTCACGAACGCCTTCATCACCCCACGCTTGAAGGGGCTGTTTCGCTGGCTAAGTAGACGCCCGGAAGCCTTTGGCCGCTTCAATCACCCCGGCCGACAAGATGATCTCGGACTGGAATTCATGCACCTCCGCCCCTCCGCCCGCGCCATCCCGCAAATGGTGGGCATCGAACTCCTGAACAAGAGCGACGGGCTGGATCGCTACTACTACGATGGTAGTTGGGATAGCGCCTGCAGCTACTGGGATGCCGGCAACCGGCAAGGGTGGCATCTGGGCCCGCTTGCCGGGCAAGACAATCATGGCGGCGACTGGGGTACGCGGAACCAGTTCAGGACGGCGGTGCTCGCCGAGGATCTGACGCGCGAGGCGATCGTTGATGCCTACAAGAAGCGGCGTTTCTACTGCACGGAAGATAAGGATCTATGCCTGGACTTCCGCTGCCAGGGATATCCCATGGGTTCGCGCCTAACCGGTGTGCAGCGCGAGTTCGAGGTCGCCGCTCATGACAACAGCGGCGATTTCTTCGAGGAGGTACGGCTCTATCGGAATGGGGATCTGCTTGAGATAGCGCCTGTTAGCGGGAACGCGTTCTCTGTGCACTTCTCCGACGAGGAGTCCTCCGGAGCCGATTACTACTACGTCATCGTCAGGCAAACTGACGATAATGATGGAGACGGCAGGAATGACGAGGCCGCTTCTTCCCCTATCTGGTGCGACTATTCCGCGCCCGCGGCAGGTTGTTCGGGAGTGAATGACACTGCACAACAGCGTTCGGCGAGTGCCGCAATGGGAGATCTCTCGACGATTGCCGCGACGCTCGCATTGCTCCTAGCCGCCGCTGCCCGGCGCCGATACCGCAAGGAGGGCAACTAGCATGGGGGCGCAGGTTCACGTGAGCGATCGCCCCGCGGAGGCTCTTGCACGGCGCTTCGTGGCCTTGGCCAATAATCTGGACAAAGGGAACATCGCCGTTTCGGGAGGGCGAACACCGCACGAGCTGTACATGCTGCTGGCCACCGTCTACAAGTCTCAAGTCCCGTGGCATCGCCTCACACTGTTTCAAGTTGACGAGCGGCCCGTTCCGCCTGGACACGAGGAATCGAACTGGACGCTGTTGGCAGACACCATTCTCGCCCGAGTATCCGAGGTGCGCGCCCACCGCATGGAGGCCGAGCGCCCTCTCGGAGCGGAGGACTATGAACGCTTGCTGCGGCGCCTTGTGCCGCTCAATACGGCCGGCGTTCCCGTGTTTGACCTGGTGATCTTGGGTTTGGGCGCGGACGGGCACACGGCCTCTCTGTTCCCCAGCACGGATGCGCTTGAAGAAGCCGAGCGGGCAGTCGTGAATAACGAGGTGCCCGCACTAAAGACGTCCAGAGTCACGCTGACGTTCCCCGTCCTCAATGCCGCAAAGCGCCGCTGGTTTTTGGTGCAAGGAGCGGATAAGGCCGCCGTCTTCGCCGAAGCGCAGCGGGGTTTGCATCCGGCGGGCCGGGTGAAAGATGCCGAGTGGTTCGTGGACTCCAGCGTCACTGCGGCTCGTTAGTCGCGGCGCGACGCATCTTGTAGCGTGACTGCTGGGGGAGTATGTCGTTGTTTTTTGCGCTCTGCGCGTGGTACACCATGGTACGTTGTCAGCATGGGAGGGGAGATTCGTCATGGAAGAGCCCGAGGCCGGCAAGGTGGCAAGGCGTACTTTCTTGGGTGTAGCCGCAGCCGGGGCGGTTCATCTGGCCGCCGGTGGTTCATCCGTGGCCCAAGGAAATGAAGGAGACGCCGAGGCACGCGAGGAGGAGCGCCCAGTGAGCGGATGCAAATACTGGATGCATGGATTTGGGGGAGATGATCCCAAGAAGACGGCCGCGGCCTTCAAGGAGGCCGGATTCGACGTGGTCGTGGCCGGCGGCGCGGCTGTCATCGACGCCGTTAACGCAGCAGGGATGGAAGCCTGGCTCTGCGGAGGCGCGTTCGGCCTCGGGAGTCACAAGGATGATGATTCCTTCAAGGCGAAGGACCTATCGGGGAAGCCCCAAATCTGGTTCGGCTCCGGCTGTCCCAATCACCCGACACTCCGAGAGGAGAACATCAAGTCCTATAAGGGCATGGCCGCCACGGACGGCGTGAAAGGCATCCTCGTGGACGGGTGCCGCTTCGCGTCCCCCGCTTCGGGCCTCAATCCGTACTTCACGTGCTTCTGCGATACCTGCAAGGCAAAGGCAAACACGCTGGGCCTCGACTTCGATGCGATGAAGCGCGACGTGAAGGCTCTTTATGATGCCGTCGTCAACAAGCAGGCGGGCAGCAGAGGCGCCCTGTGGCTTGCGACGCCCGCCGGCGTGCTCGAATGGATGGCAGCTCACCCGGGCGTTGTGACATGGCTCCAGTTCAGGCGGATGTGTGCCACGGAGCATTTCCGGGACGTCTGCAAAGTCATTCATGACGGCGGGAAACGCACGGGCGTCTACATCTTCACGCCCTCTGTAGCACCGTTAGTGGGACAGTCCTATGCGGACTTGTGCGAAATCATGGATGTGTTCGCGCCTATGATCTACCGCAATTATCCGGATCGGCCCGGGCCCGCCTGCCTCAACTGGGAACTGACAGCGATCCCTGAGGAGTTGGGCCTTGCCGAGTCCCCGGCCGAAGCCACCGCGATGGGCTTGATCCTGGCTTGGGCCAGCCTTGCCGATATCGTGAAAGAGCGAACCATCAAGGAGGTTCAAACGGCGCTTCCGCCGGAAGCCGTGGGCCATCAGACTGCGCTCGCGCGGGCGCTCATCGGCCCCGATAAGGAACTCGCGCCTATCATCTACATCGATGATCCGCTTATGTCGAAGACGGCGGACCTCGTGCGTAAGAGTGGCGCCAACGGCGTCAATTTCTTCGTGTTCAAGGAAGACTGGCCGGACATGGTGCGGCCCGGTATTTCGTGAGAAGCCTGCGGAGTCGCGTAAGGCGCGATTTCGTCTTGTCATGTGTTGAGAACGCATTGCTTCGGCTTGGGCGGCGCGCAAAAAGGGAAGGGCGATGGGAGTAGCGATCGTTACGGGGGCAGGGGGACTGGTCGGCGCGGAAGCAGTGCGCCGCTTTGCGCGGGAGGGGCTCACCGTCGCGGGCATCGACAACGATATGCGCGCGTACTTCTTCGGCAAAGAGGCATCGACGAAGTGGTCTTCCGATCGCCTCCAGGAAGAGGTGGTAGGTTACCGCCATCATGCGATTGATATTCGAGATTACGAAACGCTCGGACGGCTTTTCGAGGAGTACGCGGGAGCGATCGAACTAGTCGTCCACACGGCCGCGCAGCCTAGCCATGATTGGGCCGCTAAGGAGCCCATCACGGACTTCACCGTAAATGCTAATGGCACCCTCAACCTACTCGAACTGACTCGCAAGCACTGCCCGGAGGCGCCTTTCATCTTCACATCGACGAATAAGGTCTACGGGGATACGCCAAACCGGCTGCCCTTGATCGAACTCGAAGATCGATGGGAGGTGGAGGACACGCATCCCTACGCGGAACACGGTATCGACGAGTCCATGTCCATCGACCAGACAAAGCACTCCGTGTTCGGTGCTTCGAAAGTGGCCGCCGACGTGATGGTGCAGGAATACGGGCGATACTGGGAGATGAGGACGGCCTGTTTCCGCGGCGGCTGCCTCACGGGCCCGGGGCATTCCGGCGCGGAACTGCATGGGTTCTTAGCCTATTTGATGAAGTGCGCCGTCACGGGCCGCGAGTATCGCATCTTCGGATACAAGGGTAAGCAGGTACGTGACAATATCCACTCGGCCGACCTGGTCGAATGCTTCTTCCAGTTCTACAAGAGGCCGCGCGCAGGCGAGGCGTACAACATGGGCGGGAGCCGCCACAGCAACTGCTCGCTTCGGGAGGCGGTCCGTCTATGTGAAGCGCTAACGGGGCGGGCGATGAAGACCACCTACGTCGAGGACAATCGCATCGGCGATCACGTCTGGTGGATCAGCGATGTGCGCAAGTTCCAGAGCCATTATCCCGATTGGCAATACAAGTACGATCTCCAGGCAATCCTTGAGGAGATTTATCATGGCCTCGAAGCCAGAGCCTAGGGGCGCGCTTTCAGGCCGGACGTCCAGCCTCGAGCCTATTCCGCCGAACACGCTCCTCTACTCAGTCGTCATCCCCGCGTTCAATGAGGAGCGCAATATTGTGCCGACGGCAACCGCGATGGCGCACGCTCTCCGCGGTGAACGCATACCCTTCGAACTGGTGGTCGTGAACGACAACAGCACGGACAGCACGGCCGCGATTCTCGAGGCCGAGAAGGACCACTTTCCCGAACTCAGGCTTGTCAACAACAAGCCGCCGGGAGGTCTCGGACGAGCGATCCGCTGCGGCCTGGAGCATTACTCGGGCGAAGTTGTGGCCATCGTTATGGCAGACCTTTCCGACGCCCCGGAGGACGTCGTCGCATGCTACCGGGAGATCGAGAAGGGATACGACTGCGCATTCGGCTCCCGATTCATCAAGGGAAGCAAGGTGACGGCCTATCCAAAGGTCAAGCTCATCGTCAACCGCATCGTCAACAACATGCTGCGAGTCCTATTTCTCACGCCCCACAATGACCTCACCAATGCGTTCAAGGTATACCGACGCCACGTAATAGAGAGCATAAGCCCCTTACAGGCCGCCCATTTCAACATCACCATCGAGATGTCGCTGTCCGCTCTGATAAGGCGCTACGCGATTGCTACGCTGCCGCTATCCTGGTCGGGGCGGACTTGGGGGTCATCAAATCTGCGGCTCAAAGAGATGGGCCGGCGCTACCTGTGTACGCTGCTGAAGATCTGGTTCGAATCGCTCCTCATTCGAGATGATCTGATGGCCACGAGTTCGATATCGGAGACAAAGGCACAATCCGGGCCGAAGGAAACCGACGCGTAGGGGACGAGTGGCCTGCCTAAGGATGCGCCCGACAAGGAGGGTGGGAAGATTATGATGACGCCGACGCTCTTCTCAGTAAGCTATGCCGGACTGTGGGGCCAGACACGCCTGGACCTGCCATCGTTTATTCAGAGGGCGGCGGCATTGGGCTATTCCGCAGTCGAGATTATGGGGAAGCGGCCGCATCTCTCCGTCGTGGACGCTGACGATCCTCTGTTGGACACGCTGGCGGAAACTGCCGCTGAATGCGGCGTCGAGATAGCCACCATCGCGGGCTACACGGACTTCACATCGGGGAAAAACGCCGCGGAGGTGCCCTTCGTTGAGATGCAAGTGGCCTATGTCCAGTCGCTGTCAGCCATGGCCATCCGGCTGGGGGCTAAGAACGTCCGTGTGTTTACGGGCTACTCGACCGATCCCGACGCATACCGCAGCGATTGGGATCGGTGTGTTGTGGCTATCCGCGAATGCGCCGCCGTGGCCGAGACTTATGGTGTGACCCTCGGCGTACAGAACCACCACGACATCGGCGTGGCGTGGGAATCCTTCGCCGAGTTCCTCGACGATGTGGACCACCGCAATTGCCGCGCCATGTTTGATCCGTGGGCCCCGGCACTACACGGAGATGACTTGCGAGCTTGCGCCCGAGAACTTGCCCCGCGGATGGTTCAGACAACGCTTGCCGACTATGTGAAGCTTCGGAGATTCTGCTATTCGCCGGGCTTGGTGACCTATCGGCCGATGCCCGAACGCGTGCTTGCCGTTCCTCTTGGCGAGGGCTTCTTGGACCTCGAGGGGTTCTTCTCGGGACTGAAAGAAGGCGGCTTCTCCGGCCACGTGGCCTACGAGATGTGCTCACCGCTTCGCGGCGGCGGGGCGGAGCGAAACATGGACGCTGCCGCGAGAAAGAGCCTTGAGGCAATAGTGGATCTTGCTGCCCGCCCGTGAAGACTACGGGCGAGCCCCGTCCTCCTCCGCGCAGGTCAGCTCACACCAAGAATGGGGCGGAGAGCCGTCTCGTTGGCGACAAGCCAGTCGCGAATGTCCGTCACGATTGCCCTAACATCCTTCTCCGGGCGCCAGTCGGTCTCTTGCGTTACACGCGCGTGGTCCGTGATATACCACCGAACATCGCCGGGGCGCTCGGCCGGAACGCTCCCAATATCCAACGCTTCTCCCGTTACCTCACGGCAGACTGCCGTGAGTTCCTGGAGCGAAACACTCACGGCGTGCCCCCCGCCAACGTTGAAAATACTTCCGGAAAGCGTGTCCAGGTGTTCGATCTCATAGAGCACGAGCCGGAACAGGTCATCGATGTGAAGCATGTCCCGCACCTGTTTTCCCTGTCCCCCGTAGCCAATATAGCTCAACGCCCCCCCGAAGACATGGCGGGCCACCCAGAGCACGACAACTCCCTGATCCACCTTCCCCATTTGCCAGGGGCCGGTAATGACGCCGCAGCGATTGATCGCGCCATGCAGTCCATACATGTCCAGGTATTCCTGCAGGAGTAGTTCGGAGCAGAGCTTTGTGGCCCCGTACAAAGATCGGACTCCGTCGAGCGGGAACGCCTCACTCAGCCCCGCCGTGGATACGCCCGGCACGCCCTGTGCATCGTCCAGCACGAAACGTGTGGCGGCCTCTTTGAACGCCAGGCTGTTGATGGCGCTCATCGGATAGACTCTGCTGGTCGAGAAGAAGATGATGCCCGCTTCATGCCGCCGGGCAAGTTCGAGGCAGTTGGACGTACCCATCAGGTTGGTGTTGACAACGTACGCTGGAGAATCGCCGTATCCGGCCAGGACGGACGGTTCGGCGCTGCATTCGAGAATGAGGTCCACAGAACCGGGCACGCGAAGATCTTCGGGATTCCGGATATCCCCGTGGACAAAATCGACACCGGCTTGGCGCAGCCTTGGCAGATTCAGCTCCGAGCCCCGGCGCTTGAGATTGTCCAAGGCGACAATACGAAGATCCGGCCGCGAACTTCGCAGGCGGAGAGCAAGTGAGGAGCCTACGAAACCGGCCCCGCCCGTTACCAGGATCGTTCTCACGGCGTTCTCCTACAGGTTGACGGTTACATACTACACAAGGCCACGTGGCCCCTCAACCGCGGCGGCGCACCTGCCCAATGGGCGCCCATCTTGGGGATAGAGAAAGCTGCGGCGGATGCGCGCCGACTTGCTTAGTCACAGGGCCCCTGTAGCGCCTTCGTTGGACTCACTGATCAAGAGCATCGCGCACGGCTTGCGTGAGACTCCGAGGAGAGAAAGGCTTCTGGAGAAAGTGAATGCCTGCGTCAAGCACACCATGATCCGCGATGACTTCATCCGTGTATCCGGACATGAAAACGACTCTAAGGTCTTCACGCAACTTGACCAGCTGCTCGAAAAGCTGCTTGCCGTTGACTTGGGGCATGATCACATCGGTCAGAAGAAGGTGGATAGTGTCAGGGTGCTTGTCCGCCAGTGAAAGGGCCTCCTGCGCGTGCGATGCCTGCAACACATTGTATCCGTGAGCGGCAAGCACATCGCCCGCAAGCTTCCGCACCATCTCTTCATCCTCGACAACCAAGATGGTTTCGCTGCCTTCGCATCCTCGGCCCGCGACAGAGGACTCCGTA
The DNA here is from genome assembly GCA_963674865.2 of Candidatus Hydrogenedentota bacterium. Lineage (GTDB taxonomy): Bacteria > Hydrogenedentota > Hydrogenedentia > Hydrogenedentales > SLHB01. The sequence continues at coordinate 287,776 of CAXXYE010000003.1, read as the reverse complement.
TCCTTCACGGGGCCGGCATCCGAACGAGGTACGTAAATGATGAAGGCGGTGCCGCGTTCAGGTTCGGTTTCGACGCGAATGTGCCCCTTGTGCTGGCTGATGATCCCGTAGGCCGTTGCCAGCCCCAGGCCCGTACCCTTGCCCAATTCCTTCGTTGTGTAAAACGGCTCAAAAATGTGCGCCAGAGCTTCCTGGTCGATGCCATGGCCGGTGTCGCGCACGGTGAACGTGGCGTATTGTCCAGGGGGGACCCCGGGATGGGCCTCATCGCGCTCTGCGTCGATTACCACGTTGGCCGTCTCGATGGCCAATGCTCCACCCTTGGGCATAGCGTCCCGAGCGTTGACGGCCAGGTTCATAATAACCTGCTCAATCTGGGAGTGGTCCGCCGTGACCTGGTAGAGGGAAGAGGCCAGTCGCGCCACGACCTCAATGTCCTCTCCGATCAGCCTCCGCAGCATGGGCTCGACCCCTGTCACCACCTCGTTCAGATCCGTTGCCCTCATGGCCATCATCTGTTTTCGGCCAAAAGCCAGTAGCTGACGGACCAAGTCCGTAGCGCGCTGGCCGGCATCGCGGATGTGAGCGAAGTCACTGTACATCGGGTCGTTCGGATCGAGCTTCGCAAGCGCCATTTCGGCGTATCCCAGAATGGGCGAGAGCAGGTTGTTGAAATCGTGGGCAACGCCGCCCGCGAGACGCCCGACAGATTCGAGTTTCTGGGCTTGCGTGAGTTGTTGCTCGAGTTCGACCTCTTTTGTGATGTCGCGGTTCACGGACACATAGTTTACGATCACTCCTGAAGGGTCACGCACCGGCGAGATCGTTGCGTCTTCGCGGTAGAGCGTGCCGTCTTTCCTCTTGTTGACCATCCGGCCCTGCCAGACCTCGCCGCTCGAGATGGTCGCCCAGAGCGCGTGGTAGAACGCCTCATCATGCTCACCGCTCTTCAGAAACCGCGGGGTGCGCGCAAGTGCCTCCTCCCGCGTGTAGCCGGTGACTTCGGTGAAGGCCGGGTTGACGTACTGGATGCTCCCATCCGAATCGGTGATCAGAATCGCTTCACCGGCGTGCTCGACGGCCTCAGCAAGCCGGACAGCCGTCTCTTCGGCACGTCTTCGCTCCGTAACATCGCGCAGTACGCACTGAAGTGCCACCACCTTCCCCGCGTCCACCAGCGGCTTCTCTGTGATCTCGACGGGGATGGCATCTCCTGACCTCGATATGAGCACAAACTCAAACGTCCCCGACACCTGCTCGGAGAAAGCCCGTCCAATGGCAAGTTCCGCCCTGGTCCTGTCGTTCTCCGAAGTCAAGTATTCGCTGAAATGGTTGCCGACAACTTCCTCGGGCTCGTAACCGGCCAATTCCTTAAGCGCCGGGCTGCAATACGTCAGGATTCCCTCCGGCGAGATCGTCAGGACCACGTCCTTCTGATTCTCGGCCAGCAGGCGGTACTCGGTCTCGCTCTTCCTGAGCGCGTCCTCCACCTTCTTTCGCTCCGAGAGGTCAACATCGATACAGAAAAGCAGGTTGGCGCTGCCGCGCACGCACACGGCCGTATGGATCGAGTAGACAGGAACCAGAGAGCCATCCTTGCGGAGAAGGTCGCACTCGCCAGACGGCATGAACTCGCCGGAATTCTCGGCCTCAGCGCCTAAAACCAGTGCCTTCTCAAGAAGCGGCTTGATATCCTCTGGAATGATGAGATCGCCGAGGTACTTTCCTATGGCCTCGTCAGCCGAATACCCGTAGACTTCCTCACTGGCCTTGTTCCAGAAAACGACCTTTCCGTCGGTCTGATATCCCTGGATTGCGACGCCGGGCAGGTGTTCCATCAGGTTGCGGAACCGGGCCTCGCTTTCGCGGAGAGCCTTCTCGATGCGCTTTCGTTCGGCGATCTCTGCGCCAAGCGCGGAGACGGTTTTCGTAAGCTCCGCCGTTCTTTCTCTTACGCGGTCCTCCAGCGCGTCCCGTGCTTGTCGCAAAGCCTCTTCCGCGCGCCGACGCACAATAGCGTGCCGTATTGTCCGTTCAAGAACCGGCGGTGATACGTCAAGCTTCTCGACGTAGTCCGTCGCCCCCGCCCGTATCGCCTCAATGTCGATCCTCCGTGCGCCCTGCCCCGTCAGCATAACGACCGGAGTGGAGCATCCGCGCTCACCGACTTCTCGAAGCAGCGCCAGTCCATCACCGTCGCCAAGGACAAAGTCCAGGAGACATACGTGATGCTCGTTGCTGAGAAGAGCCTCCATCCCGGCATCGAAGGTCGCCGCCCAGTCGAGGTGATAATCACGCCCGTCGACGGTCGTCAGCATGTCTCGGATGACTTCGTAGAACGCTTGGCTATCATCGATCAGGAGTACCTTGAGCGGCCCCGCCTCCGCCGTATCCCTGCCGCCCATCGTGCCGAGGTAATCTACATCTTCTCCCATGGTCCCTCCTACACGGGAATTCCGAGGCATTCGGCCAACGCAGGCGAGAGCAATGGCCCGCACCAACCCACGACTCCTGGAAAGCGCAAGACTCCTATACGCCCTCCCCAGATTCCTTGGCCAGTCCGGCCAGTCACTCCGTATGCCTGCTTACCGAGTCCCCCCCGTTCGAGAGGCGAGCCGAAGATCCCGCCCCAGACTCTTCGGCCTTACCGTCATACCGACAACTTCGGCCTACGGATGCACCGTAAACCACCGCTGCGGTCAAGTCCCAAAGCGCTTATCTTGCATCCACTGTATCTCCTTAACTCAGGGATGTCAACGCCGTTAACGTGCGGCGTCGCCACATCGAGCAACGTAGGGACAATCGATGTCCGCTCTTGGACTCTTGCAGAATCATTCGAAGGTGTTCCAAGCACCCCGGTAGGCTTTGACAATCGAGGTAGGCTCCTATACGCTCGACTCGTGAGAAGTCGTGCGCTGATTACTGCGCGCTGCCTACCCCGGGGCGTTGGGAAGCCCTTTTCATGAATACGCCCAAGGCATGATCTCAGAGCAAGCTCCGGCCCAATGGCGTGTACTCGCATTGAACGGGACATCCGCGGAAGGTACCGGCCAAGAACCGTCGGGGCACGTGTTAGTATGAGCAACACAGAACCGACCCTATGCCCCCTGGCAAGAAGGCGAGAACTCAGAGGAATGTGAATGCAGTTGGAGTTTTCCTGGCGGGATGGAGCGACGCTGCACCGCGAGCTGGAGGCGCGCAGCGGACTCCGCCTGCATCTAACCATCACGGATAACACCTCGACGGTGTTAAGCACCGCCCCGAGAGCGCGTCAGGGCGCTGTGCGTCTGCGTCTTCATCACATGTTCTTGTGCGCGAGTCCGGCCGTGGTGAATGCACTGGCCCGATGGCTCACCGCTCGAGGCTCGGCACCGCGCGCAGCAGCGGTGATCGACGAATTCATCCGCGAGAATCGACATCAGATCCGACAGCGCCCGAACAACGGACGCACCATCCGCTCCCAGGGAACCCACTTTGACCTGTGGGCGCTGTTTGAGGAACTGAACCGCGAGGACTTCGACCAGCCCGTCACTGCACGTATCACTTGGGGGCGCATGCCCGCGGTCCGGCCACGCCGATCTATACGTTTCGGCAGTTATTCATCCGAGGATGAGCTCATTCGCGTCCATCCTCTCCTCGACCAGGCTTTTGTTCCACGATACTTTGTCCGGTATATCGTGTTTCATGAGATGCTCCACGCGCTGCTGGGCATCGAGGAACTGGCTTCGGGTCGCCGACGGATACACACGCGGGAGTTCACCCGCCGCGAAAGAGCCTACCGGGATTACGACCGTGCGCTGGCTTGGCAGAATTCGCGGGATAATTTGCGACGCCTGCTGCATTCCAAGATGTAATGGGCGCCGGAAGCCCGGATCGCCACTAACATATTGATAACGAACGAATTAGACTTGTTTTCGTGGAGCTTAATGCTCTGAAATGGAGGTCCAAAGGCCCGTGATGTTTGCCGATCCCGTTTGTATATTGGGTGCAGGCTTGCACCGGGTCCCGCCCGTTGCAGCGCCTCGCGCGGCACAGGGCTGGCGGGACAAGGGCTAGTGGAAGAAGCGAAGCGGCCTGTGAACGCGGCCGACAGAACGGACGAGGAACTGGTAGCCTCGCTTTGTCGCGGCGATCAAGCGGCAGTGGCTGCCCTCGTGGCTCGTTATCAAGATGACATATTCCGCTTCTGTCTGCACTATTTGAGAAATGTTGAGCGGGCACAGGACATGGCTCAAGAGACCTTCGTGCGGGTGTACGTGGCACGGGCGCGCTTCGACCCCAAGCGAAAGTTCCGGCCTTGGATTCTATGTATTGCCCGAAACCTGTGCCTGAATGAGTTGAAGCGCAAGAAGGCCGTGCCGATGGAATCCCTTGAGGAGTACGCGAGCACGGCGCGGGCAGCGTCAGGCGAGGTGCTCCCCTCCGCTGCCGACAGCCCGGATGAGCAGCTTATGGAGGCGGAGCGCCGCGAGCTTCTGCTGAAGGCACTTGACTCGCTGGACGAGGAATCGCGAGAGATTGTTGTCTTGCGGTTCTTTGAGCGGATGCAGGCGCGGGCTATTGGCGAGATCATCGGTAGCACGGAAGGCGCGGTTAGGACGAAACTCCACCGGATATTGCGGGCGCTTCGTGAGCGCTATGCGCCGCATAGGAAGGACCTGTGAACCAACGAGCGTGTGAGACATATGGGGCCAGGCTACTTGACTTGGTCGAGAATGCGCTGCATGCGGAGGAAGCCGAGGAGATCCAGCGCCATCTGGCGTATTGCCCGGCGTGCCGTGAGGAGTACGAGTGGCTCGTGGGGGCCAAGGTTGACCTTGAGGCACTGGGCGACAGCCTACTCGTTGATGTGCCGCATAGGGATTTGGTGCCGGGAGTGCTTGACGCTGTCCGGAAACTCACCGCGACGCCCGAGCAGGCGCCTGCCCTGCGGCGCCTCTGGTGGCGCCCCACTTTCACTGTGAACTGGGCGGCCGCCGCCGCTGGTGTTCTCGTGGCCCTCGGCGTAGCAATAGCCTGGTGGCTACTTAGCTTCAACGCCAATGTGCCGGAACGTGTGGCACACGGCCCGGCCGAAGGGCACGGCGCACCGTCTCGAGATGAAGCACCGACGCCATTACCCGGCACATTCCAGAATCCGGAGCTCCACTTGGCACAGGGCACTGAGCTACCGGTGGAGCCCACGGCTCCCCCCAGCATTATCGATGAGACGGCGATGGAAGCAACCACGCCTCCCGACCTGGCGCAATTGACCATCCAGGACGTCATCGCCGCACGACGGGACGGCGGCGCGGATAACGGGCCTTTGCAGCGACTGACACAATGGGCGTCACTAACCCAGGAACAGGCACGCACCGTGGCGGAACGTGCGGAGGCCTCGGACGCGGCGATTGTCGGCGCATGTCAAGCCCTTGCGCCGGAAGAAGCCGAACTGCTCCTTCTCAAGGTTGTCGGGCACTCGCCGGATGACCCATACCTGCGGTTTGCACTAGCCAGAAAGACTTCTGAGCGAACCACGACGGCCACCGAACCCGTTCAACTCGCCTCGTTGCACGACCTGGATCCCGACAACGCCCTGAGCTACTACATGGAAGCAAGGCTCCTCCTGGAGAACGGCAACCTAGAAAAGGCGCTTGCGATGCTCGCCCAAGCCCGCGCGCTGGACAAGGCAAGCGCGTACGCCCTGCAGGCGGCGGCATATCGCGAACAAGCGCTCGTGGAAAGCGGTATGGACCCCCAGGCGGCGAAGCTCCTAACGGCACTGACGGCCGGCGCCGAAGAGCGCGACTTCCTGTGCGGCCTTGGCGACACGCTTCTGGAGTACGGGAAGTACTACGAGGAAACGGGCGATATCGAAGCGGCCCGGACAATCTATGAAGCGGTCCAGGAACTGGGAATGCAGTTGGACGAGGGCGCCCAGTTTGCCCAAGAGGAACTAGCCGGCCTCGACATTCAACGTGCGGCCATCGAGATGCTGCGTGGACTCTATGTTTACAGCGGAACCCAAGAGGACACATCCGAGCTTTCAGCCGAAACAAGTGAACTCGTCGCAAGCATCGAGAGCCTCGTGGACTTCTTCCACGCCCTGGACAATCTTTTCCAGGGCCAAGTCGACACGCAGTTCTTCGTCACCGTGGCCGAACTGATCATGCAGGGAGGCGACTTGGGCCTATTCGACTTGCTCTAAGATCCCGCCAGACTTATCGTCAAGCCCCCACGCCTTCCGCCGAGCCGTTTATTTCTTCCCCTGCGCGCTCACTTTCCCTGCGCTGGGGCCGGGGCCTCATGCCCAGTGAATAAGGGCCATCTCGTGCTTCTGGGCTAGATTCACGTGGCTTGGCATGACACGCACCATGTAACCGTGCTGGCCCGTCTGCTCACACAGAATGGCCCCCTCGAACCGGTAGAGGCCGTCGCCGGCCTGCTTGGTGCAATCCATAACCGAAGTCTGTCCCTGGTGGATTTCCCCACGGGCATCGAGATCTCCGTAGTAAACCTCAACAACCACGTCGTCCGTGCTCAAGGTATCGAGGAACAAATCCGCCGTCACCTGAAGGGTTGAGCCATAGGGCAGGCCCTCGGTAGGGCCGGATTGGACTTCGGTGAACCGGACCTTCCGCCAAGCGCTACGTACTCGAGTCTTCCACTCGGCCAATGCCTTGGCGCCGGCGCGGCCGTCGGAGCACAGTTTGTTGCGCCGTCGTGTACACGGCATGTAGAAGCGATCCGTGTACTCCTGCACCATTCGATTTGTATTGAAAACAGGGCACGTGGTTCGGATGGCCGTCTTCATACGCTGAATCCAGCCTCGCGGAAGACCGTCCCGCCCGCGGTTATAGAAGAGCGGGACAACTTCCTCTTCAAGTATCTCGTAGAGCATCTGGCTCTCGACTACATCCTGCTCGTCCGTGCTCGCATACGTTTCGCCACGGCCTATATTCCAGCCGTTTTCCCCGAGCTCCGTCGCCTCGCACCACCAACCGTCGGGAATGCTTATATTGAGGGCCCCGTTCGCGGCGGCCTTCATCCCACTGGTGCCGCTGGCCTCCATGGGGCGGCGCGGCGTGTTGAGCCAACAATCCACCCCCTGCACCATGTAACGGGCCACGTTGATGTCGTAATCCTCCACGAAGATGAAGTGATTGCGCACCTCGGGATTCCGCGCAAAGTGCACGAGAGCGCGTATGACCTCTTTCCCTTGGTTATCGGCGGGATGAGCCTTGCCGGCAATGATAAACTGCACCGGGCAGTCTTCATTCGTCAAGATCCTCACCAGGCGCTCGGGGTCCTGCAGAATAAGGGTAGCTCGCTTGTAGGCGGCGAAGCGCCTCGCAAAGCCGATGGTCAACACCTCGGGGTCAAGCGCCTCCCCTGCCGCGCCCGTCTCGGCCCGCGGCATACCTCGCTGCTCCAACTGGGCCACGAGCCGCTTCCTGGCGAAATTGACGAGGCGTTCGCGCCGCCGCTCGTGCGTGCGCCACAATTCGGCGTCGGGCACCTCGTCCACGCGCCCCCACGTTGCCTGGTCGTCGGGGGCCATAATCCAGCTCGGACCGAGGTATCGATCATACAACCCGGCGAGATCGCGAGAGATCCAGAACCGGGTGTGTACGCCGTTAGTGATGGCCGTGATAGGCACTTCATCCTCGGGAATGCCGGGCCATGTTCGCGTCCACATGCCTCGTGCCACTTCCCCGTGCAGCCTGCTGACGCCGTTGGCAGCGGCAGAGAGCTTGAGAGCAAGGACGGTCATGCAGAAGGGCTCTCGGGAATCGTCCGGATCCTGTCGGCCAAAGCCGAGAAGCTGCTCCATAGACATGCCGACTTCCTCGGCATAGGCGCTGAAATAGTGCGTCATAATCTCCGGCGAGAACAAGTCATTGCCCGCGGGAACCGGCGTGTGGGTGGTGAAAACACTGCCTGCCTTCACGACCTCAATCGCATGGCCCAGGCCCAACCCTTCCTCCTGAATAAGCTCCTTGATCCGCTGGAAGGTCATAAACGCCGCATGGCCTTCATTGATATGATAGGTCGTGGGTTGAATACCCAGGGCACGGAGCGCCTGGACACTCCCCATACCCAACAGAATCTCCTGCCGGATCCGCATGTCGCGGTCCCCACCGTATAGGCGGGCTGTTATCTCTCGGGCATCGGCGTCATTGTCGTCGTAATCGGCGTCCAACAGGTAGAGCGGAACCCGGCCCACCTGACAACGCCATACGCGCGCCTTGGCGACGCCCTCGGGCAGAGGCACTTCAATCGTGACTTGCCGCCCCGCGGCATCTCGTTCGAGGCTGAGTGGAAGGTTGAAGAAGTCGTTTCTGGGATAGCGCTCTTGCTGCCACCCGTCGGCGTTTAGATACTGGCGGAGGTAGCCCTCACGGTACAGAAGCCCTACCCCAACAAGGGGAAGGCCCATGTCGCTGGCCGCCTTCAGATGATCTCCGGCCAGAACACCAAGGCCGCCCGAGTAGATGGAAATCGATTCCAGCAGCCCAAATTCCGCGGACACGTAGGCTACACGGAGATCCTCCGACGCCTCAGGATTTCTCTCATGCCAGCGACTCGTGCCCATGTACTCGTCGAATTGACGTACCACGCGATCGAGGTGGGCCAAGAAACTATCGTCGCTGGCAAGCTCTTCGAGGCGAGATTGCCCGACTTCTCCGAGCGTTCGTACGGGATTCTGGAAGGTGGCAATCCAGCGGTCCCGGTCGATGCGAAAGAACAGCTCGATCGCCTCCGGATTCCAACACCACCAGAGGTTGTAGGCTAACTCTCGAAGACGCTCGAGCCTCCCGGGCAGCTTGGGAACGACGGTATATGTTGAAACCTTTGGCATGGTTCAGATCTCCGGCGACTGCCGACCTACGCGGCCAACTGGATGAAGAATACTCTATGCCGCCCCAAGCGGCCAGGAAATGCGCGGGCGCACACTTTCCTGAGCACTCACACATCCTATCCGAACGCCCTTTATACCCTTTCGGTGTGGGAATTGTCACGCCGCTGATGCGTCCCTGATGGCCAAGACGCCGCTCACAGATCTCCCTGAAGTGCCACAGAAGCGGGCTCACGAACAGGCGTACTGCAGACAGGCATCATGAACGCTGGCAAATGAGAAGGCCCTGTTTCCCGTTCATGAAGATCGTGGCGTATATGGCCTTCTCGGTATCACAGTCCTGGCAATAGCGGCCCAACAGCCGAGGAAGGCTCTCCGGAAGAAGATCTTCCGGAGACTGCGGCCTGACAACGGCGAGGTCCAGTGGCTGTCTCAGCAGCTCGCTCATCGGAATATCACCGATAGGGATAGAATCGAAAAGCTGGCTCCAGAATGCGTGACACCTATCGCGGACATCCAAGTCAATAACGAGCATAGCGAAGGTAATCTCGCCGTCACGCCGGTACTCGTCAACCTTCCTGAACAGCTCCGCGGTCTGCACGGGATTCCAGGAGTAAAGGACGATTGTGTTGTTCTTAGTCGGGTGGTGCTCGGTGAGGTATTTGGCACAGAAGTCGCGAACCGATGGCGTCACGTGCCCGGCCTTTCGCGTGGCCCAAACCAGCCAGCCGCTCGGATGCTCCCTCATGATCGCGGCCAAGGTGCGGAATCGAAATCGTTGGCGCGTTTCAAGCGAGAAGGAATGGTACATCTCCGGAGTGACGCCGTGCTTCTTCTCCATGAGCTTAACATAGTAGTCGCGACTGAACTGGAAACCCACGGCATCGCCGGGCCGGAGATGCGCGAAGAGATAGCCGTAGCCCTCCCGGTACTCAACCTGGCGAAAGGGCTTCACGAACGCACGAGAGAAATAGGCGCCGGTTCTCAGAGTCGGCACATAGAGCGCGGCCAAAAGGCCCAAGGCGACCGCCGTTGGCATGACGTGGCCCATCATCGGAATAATGCGCGAACGCCGAATGCGCACCCAGATGCCCAACGGCGCCATGGCGAAGGCATAGACGCCCGCCGCCAGGAGAGGGACGTGCATGGCGAGGAAGAATATCCCATACCGTGGCTCACAACGCCGCCATCCGTACACGGCAATGGGCAGGCAGAGCAAGTAGTTCACACCCAAGAAGATGCCGTAATACCGCGTGCCGTGCCCGTAGAGCCAGAAGGCAATCACGCCCAGAACCATAAGGGCGCACACCGCCCACCCATGAGCCGACGGAAAGAACTCCTTAAGCATTGCCGTGTTCGCCTGGCCCAAGCTGGTATCGAGATGGCGGTGCACCGACGCCGGTATCTGATCCAACAACGCGATGCCGGTGGACCACCCGCCGTGGCCGGCACGGGCCTCCCAAACCAGAGCGACACCCGCAGAGAACAGAACCGTTAGCACAGCGTACTTGGCATAGAATCTTTGGGCGAGGGGAGGGGCAGGGAGTGAATCCGTCTTCCTGCGAACGATACGAGCCGTGAGGGCGCCAACATTTAGCAACAGCATTACAGCACCGTAGCCGCAAAGGCCGAAGGCGGCCATGGCAAGCGCAAGGTGCTGGTTGAGATTCATCCAGAAGCAGACAAAAGACAGAATGAGATAGACGGGGCTAAGCCGCTCCGCGTCCAAGAAGCGTCGAAATGGCCGCCATAGAAGGCTAGCGAGTCGGTGTTTCGGACTGGATGGTTCGTCTGACGGCGTCTCCCTGTCGGACGCGAGTGGTTTCTCCACGCCGCGGAAGAAGAAGTACAGTGTGAGGACGTGAAAAAGCAGAATCGTTGTGTAGAACCGGCAACAGAAGTGCCACCTTATGAAAAGCGGCGTAAGGGCAAGCAGGAGTGGGCACAGGAGCGCCATTCCCCGCCGACGCGTCACACGATAGCAAATGACATAGAAACAGGCCATGCACGCTGCGCCGGAGAGCAAGGCGGGCAGTCTTCCCGCCGTTTCCGTAACGCCCAGCACCAGCATGGCGGCGGCGGCAAGCACGGCAAACACAGCGCCGCGGGGCAGCCCCGGCAGAAAGAGGGGGTCGATGTTGATGCGCTGAAACCGTCCGTTTTCTATCAGGCTTCTGGCATGTTCAAACAACTGAAACTCGTCATTGGAGAGGTCCAGAGAGGCAAGACGCGCCAGCCAGTGCGAGCAGTAGGTATAGAAGACAACGAGGAAGAGCACAAATGGCAGGTGTCGCCGCAGGGCCCTGCATGTGGTGAATAGGCGGGGGTGCTTCTCACTCATGCCCATGCTCTACATACTGCCTATGTTGGGAAACAGCACGCCGTCGTGACGGTGTGGATCCGTATGCCCAGCAGCACAAGCCGATGGCGAATTGCGTAGGAGCTTGTCGTACGAATCGCTTGGGCCAAGAAGGCAGAGAGTCGCCTCGCCGCGCCCATGTCCCCGAATAAAGTGCCCGAGCCTCGTCAGGAGGCCGGCCAAGGGAGAATGCTTCTCCTGAACTCTCATCCGTAAACACTGACCCCCGTCGCAACTGCCGGATACTGTAGACGTACCGTCCCACCCGACACTAGTGCCCCACAACCCTGTCTTTCCCTGCTGGCAATCGCCAACACACCGCGTGTCACCCCACACGTGAGTTATCATCTTAGCGAAGTCTCTTAGATGATGCACGCGTTTTTTTCTACCAATTACATAGATTAATGAGAAAAAAAAGAATACCGACCCCAAAAAGGCAAAGAAAACGTGTTCTCACGCCCCCGGTGAACCGGCGCCTGTCGCGATTTGGTCGCGTTGCAGGTAATCACGGCCTTGGGAAACAAGCCTTGCAGTCCCGTCCCGAAGCCCTTCTTGCGTGCCTAGCGGCTTGCTGCCGGCCAGTGATCCGTCCGGAAAGGAGACGCGGGCAGACCTTCCCTATTGTAAAGATTGCAGTCGGGATTGATGGCCCACGCGTATCGGACTGCCACGGGATCGGGGATGCCGTCAGCGGAGAGGACGATGGTGTCGCCCGCGGTCCGAGCCGTCGCGGGAACGAACCGGCGGTCCATGCCCGCGACGGTGAAGCCCTTGAGGTCATCGCCGCCCTTGGCAACAAGGCCGCTGCCGACATGATCGAAGCGCAGGCGAATGGCGTCCCCCTCTCTCACCATCGCCTTGAAGACGGGCCCCGAATAGACGATATCCTGTCCATAGGCTACGTGCCGCGCGGCCAGAGCCAAACGCCTACCCACGTCTTGTTTATTCTTGGGATGGATGTCCTCGGGATTGCCGATATCAATGGTCACGGCCATGCCGGTGCTGGGGAGGGCGAGCGTCATAAGCTGGGCCTCGCGGAGCTCGGGCCACCCGGCGTCCACGAGTTGGCCGCTCTCATATCTCGTCCAGTTCGCGAGCTGGACAAAGAGAAAGGGGAAGTCGCCTTGTCCCCAAGCCTGCCGCCAGTTCCGGATCATCGCGGGAAAGAGTGAGCGATACTCCTCTGCCCGCGATGCATTGGACTCGCCCTGGTACCAGATGGCGCCTCGAATGCCGAAGGGCATCAGCGGCGCGATCATGGCGTTGTAAAGCACGCCGGGCAAATTGGGATTGCCGACACGGTACTTGGGCGGCATCGGCTTCGGAGGAACCATTGCTAGAGAAGCCCCCGTTTGATACCGCCACACACCGGCCAATGAGAAAACGTTGGAGTCCCCGTCGGATAGTCGCAGTTCTTCCGGCTTTCCCCACAGGCCGCCTTTGTTGCCCATGTCGTAGACGCGCACGGCAATGACGTTCCTGCCGGCTTTGGCCACCCCCGCGGGGATGCTGTAGACACGAGGCGTCTGATACTGGCCGTCGGTTTCCGTGGTGCCTACAAGTACACCGTTAAGCCACGTGCGGTCCATATCGTTGATGGGGCCCAAACTGAGCGTCAGGGGCTTTCCGGCCATATCGCCGGACAAGACCACATCCTTTCGATACCACACATTCCCATCGAAACCAGGTAATCCGGCTGATTCCCAGTAGCCGGGGAGTTCCATGACTTGCCAGTCGCCATCGTCAAAGTCCGGCTTGGCCCATAGTGGCTCGCCATCGCGATATCCGGGATCGCTGGCCTGAAACTTCGCCCACCACGCCGCGTGCTCCTGCTCCCACGCGGCCTTTTCCCGCTCATAGGCGCGCTGCAGCTCCGGCATTTTCGACACAGAAGCTTCCATCTCGGCGACGGCCGCCGCGAGGTCCGGCAATGGCAGCAGGGCTTCCGTCTCGGTCCATGCCTCGCATACGGTTCCTCCCCAGGCCGTTTGGATGAGCCCGATAGGCACATCAAGCTCGCGATGCACGGCACGGCCGAAGAAATAGGCCACCGCCGAAAACGGAGGAACCGTATCGGGCCCGCATATCAACCAACGCCGGCTATCCTTTTGCCACGGACTCAGCCGACTCTCTTCGGGAACGGGCGGGATATCGGCCATCGGCTCAAAGGAGGTCACCGTGGGCGTCATGAAGAGGCGAATATTCGGGAACCGCGCGGCAGCGACCTCCGCATCGCCATTCTCGACGCCGTAATCCCCTATCTTCACCGGCATCTGCATATTCGATTGGCCGGAGCATATCCAGACGTCCCCGACCATTACGTTGCGCAAAATCAAGGCCTCCTCGCCTCGAATCGTCATGGTATACGGCCCGCCGGCGGGCATAGAGCGGAGCCGAACCATCCATGCGCCGTCACTGCCAACCTTGGCACGTGCCTGTCGGCCGTTGAGGGCGACTGTCACCCGCCCGCCGGGATCGGCCCAGCCCCACACGGGGATATCGATATCTCGCTGAAGCACCATGTTGTCAGTAAATATGCCAGCAGGCCGGATATTGGAGGCGGCTGGCCCGGCGGCCTCGCGCAGGCTCTGACACCCCGATGACAGCAACACCAGCACAGCAACGATTTGGATGGTCTTCACGGTTCGCATGACGACTCCCCTCATTTAGACGGCTCTCCGGCCATGATAGGTAGCCACGGCTCGCGGCGCAACCTCTTGTCCCCGCGCGTTTGCCTCGTCCGCCCGGCCGGCGCATAACGAGGCAGGGACATTACCGCGTATTCGACGTAAGGAACTCGCCCGGGCGGCGGACATCGGCGCCCAAAAGCGGCCGGACCTGAAGAACATCACGGGGATGACCCGCCCCTCTGAGGCATCTCTCCAAGCTGGAGAGACTCGGGACAAATCATCCCCGCTGTCTTCGCGAGAATCGGATATGGCGGCGGTTTATGCCGCGCGCTCACGCTCGTGTGGCCGCGTATGCAGCAGCCACTGATCGTATTGCTCTTTGTTGAGAATCTTCTTGAGTTCCTTGTCGAGCGATTTCTTCAGATCGCCGCGCTTCTCGCGCCAGGCATCGCGATCAGCATCGGCCTCGGGCCTCGTCAACTTGTTCACGTCAATGACGTATTTATTGATAGAAGCCACCGCCTGGGCGAGCGGCTCATCATCAAGCTCGAAGAAGGTGATCCGCCACACGTAGCGATCCCAGTTGCGGTCGAAGGAGCCCAGGGTCGCCATGGCCTGAGGAACCTGCTCCTCCTTCAACATGGCCTTGAGTTTGGCTTCAAGCGCTCCCCGACTTTCGTCACGAAGCTTCTGCATCGCTTCACGCCGTGCTTGACGGTCCACATCTTCCCCGTCGGGCAACTTCTCGGCGCCTTCCTGGTATGCCTTCCGGGCGGCCTTGTAAGCCTCCACAAGCGCTTCGGCGTCTTTCTCGGCCAGGCCAAGGCTACCGGCGATCCCCTTGGCCTGGAGCTGCCAGATCGTTTCAATCGTGCTCGGGGGAATCGTTGGCCTGCCCGCCGCCGCGTTCGGAGCCCAGCAGGCCACCGCCGCCGCGGTAAAGACAGTGAGAACCAGCAGCCCAATTCGTTGCGTCTTCATTGTAGCTTCCTCCTCAGTGAGCAGGTGGCCGACACTGCTCTCACAGCCCGCCACCCAGCGCGGCCCCATGCCGGCCCATCCCCTGCGCCTCCCTAAATTATGCCGTTCCCGTGGGCTTGTCAAGAGGTATTTTCGTGGTTTTGGACGCACAGAATCCGCCCCGGGCGAGGTATGTGCGGAGCCGCCGGGCAGCCGCGTGGGAGCGGCGGCAAGCCCCGATTGAAGCCTGCCTCCGCGGAGCGCTATAACCGAAGCAATGAACCTTGGCACGGGAGGGACAAATCGCATGCGATCCTACGACTTCGGCAGCGTTTCCGGGGCCGCGGTCATGTTCTGGTTTCTCACGGTAATCGGCGTCGCCATCGGCGCCGTGGTATACGCATTATGCGCCTATCCGAGCGTTCGGCGGCCGCAATTTCGCCATTGGGGCGCCTCACGTAGCTTGGGCGTTCTACTGGGAGGCGCCCTGGCCGCCGCTGTCAGTGCCGTCGCCTACGGCCTCTGCTGGACTTCCTTCTACCGAATCGAGCTTGGGGGCGCATCCATGCAGCTCGAATACCATTTCCCCGGCCGCACCGTGGTTCTGCAACGCGACGCCGTCACGGGACTTCAGGAGGGGATCACCGGCGACAAGTTCAACGCCCACCGGCTCCTAGTCCACGCGCCTGGCGGAAAGATATACAAGAGCGCCGGCATCACCACCGAGCACCTGCGCGAGGCCTTGCAGATGGCCCGAGCGTGGCGGCGCCAGGAGGAGGGAATACTTCCATGACGCCCCGGGAACCATCGCCCCGCGAAAAACTGATTTCGGAGCCGATTCAACGCGCCGGGGAGGTCATCGACACACTTGTCCGCGAGCCGGGCGGGCCGGGTGTGCCGCGTCGGTTTTTATGGCGCGGCCGGGAGCATGCCATCGCCGAGGTGCTCGAGCAATGGCGCGAGACGGGCCCATGCCGCAGCGGAAGCCGGGAGCAATACACTCGGAAACACTGGTTTCGCGTGAAGACCGCTGAGGGATTGGAGATGAAACTCTACTTCGAGCGGCAGGCCCGCTCGAAACGCGAGCAGAAGATCCGCTGGTGGCTCTATTCGATTGCAGCATCGCCGGAGGAAAAGACGGAATGACACACATGTCCTTGCCCGAGCGCGGCCTATGCGCCCATCGCGGCGCCATGGCCACGCATCCGGAAAACACCCTTGCTTCATTCCGTGAGGCGATTCGCCTGGGCGCGCATATGATCGAGTTTGATCTCCAACTGACGCGAGATAAGGCCATGGTTCTCATGCACGATGCCACGGTGGATCGCACCACCAACGGCACAGGAAACGTCGCCGATTTGACGCTGGCCGAGCTCAAAGCGCTGGACGCAGGCGGCTGGATGGCCCCCGCGTTCGCCGGGGAGCAAGTCCCCACCTTCGAGGAGGCTTTGGCCGTGATGCCGCGCAATATCTGGCTCAACGTGGAACTTAAAGGCGGCGGGGAACTCGGTGAGCGGGCGGCGCAGGCGGTTGCCGATGCAGGCCGCCTCCATCAGGCCTTCTTGGCCTGCAACTCCGAGGCGGCGAGTGCGGCCCGGGCGGCCGAGCTCGGCGTGCTCATCTGCAATATGGAGCGGCAAGGGTCGTCATGGGACTACGTGAACGAAACCATCGCCATGGGATGCGATTTCATCCAGATTCACGGCCCTTTCGCGCCGGAAATGGCCGAATTCACCCCTGTCCTGAAAGAAAAGGACATCCGCATCAACTATTTCGGCACGGATTCGCCCGACGAGCTGCGCCAACTCTTCGCCGCCGGCATCGAATTCCCACTCGTGAACACCATCGGCGCCCTCATGGCCGTCGCACAAGACCTGAGCATCATCCCCGCGCAGCCCGCTCCGCGGGTGGAATGAATCGCAACCCCGCTTGGTGGAATTGAGAGGGACAGACTGCGAATTGGGGCGGCCATTGGCTGCGCGGCCACGCAATTGCCGGTTGCGGGCGGATGGTGTATTATCGCAGGAGTTGCCCCCGCCGGGGGTGATATCGGATTGGCGGACATGGCTCTGCGAAGGGGAGGATGATGGCCGCGTACAGCGCATTCGGCGCGACACTGAGACGGGTTGGCTCCGCGGCTGGATACTTTTCCTTGATCAATCTGAGCACCTTCTCAGCCGCGCCTTGCGTCGCGATAAGCGTGGTCGGAAGCCCAAGTGCCCAACGCGTTGCCAACAGCCCCCGAAACAAGGGCTTAATTCGCAGTCTGTCCCGGAAATTCCCACAAATCGTGCATGGATTTCACCTGCATGAAGGCACTTAGGAGGAAACGGGAGTTGGAGTTCAAATATACCAACGAGTGTGGCGGCATAGGGGACACTTCAACCTACTGTAAGGATCTCTGGCAGAAGGTCGAGGAGGCCGAACGGAAATATGCTCTCTGCGTCAAGCTTGCGGGATAGTAGGGGAGAACGAAGCATGGCAATCCGAGCAGGGGTGAAGCTAGGAGCCGCTTTCCTAGTGGTCGCAGTCGCCAGCTCCGTGGCGACCTTATCGCTGATAGACAGAACCTGTGGAGTAACCACTGACGCTCCTGTCGTGCGCAAGAAGTTGTCACCCCACGAGGAATTGCTCGGATGGCCTGGCCCCAGCAAGGCGAGCGAGCTATGCCTCGACACAGACGCTGATGGTTGTCTTGAGGAGTGGACGCTATTCGCTTGGCGTGATACGGACAGAGCCTTGACGTACGACATCGAGGACGAGGACGACGATGGCGTGGCAGAAACACTGGCCGTGCATGTAGGCAATCCATCTGGCCCGCACGCCATCTTAGCATTCACGAACCATGACCGCGCGGGGGGATTTGGCCGTGTTGACCTTGTCTTGCTGCTAGACCCCGACTTCAAAGCAGGATTCACGTACAAAGACCTAAACTCTGATGGTAGGTTTGACACTATGATCGATTTATCAACGCATCAGGCCTGCATACTTATGGACACGGCTTGGGTCGAGACGCAAGAGGTCCATTTCCGGGAACCGGGTCCACCCACCGCAACGATTGTCGAGAACGGTGAAACGAAGGTAGTTGAATTCGCAGGCAGCGAGTGGACATTGCAGCCGAGGGAGTGAACGCCGCGCCTCTTGTTTGGCTATGAGTGAGTTTCTGGTGGTATCTCTCAAAGCCGGGATCGCGAGCCACCATACGGCGCGACAGTGGAATCTGCAGGCCGCGAGTCGAGCCTGTCTTTCAGGACAGTGGGTCGAGGCCCGGTGGCGAGGTAGAGTAAGTTGGGACGCACGATCTTCAAGCAGCATCCCGCTCAGGGAAGCATGGTCTTCTAAACGTGCCTCACCTCACACTCAAAGAGACCGAGCATCCAGGCAGTCCGCTTGGGCAGTACGCGCTCGTGTCGCTGGTTCTGTGGATAGGCGGCGGATACTTCCTGGCCCTCAGTATTCCGGCCTTGTTGCGTCGCCTGAGTCCAGCGAACCACGAATACCCGATTGTGGCGTTTTTTTCTTGGGCGATGTTGTTCACGCCTGTATGGCTGTGGTTGGCTGTTGACTCAGGTTTGTCCGGCGGCGACTTGCGACGAATGGCCGGCCAGTCGCCTAAGCTACGGACGTGGTCTCTCCTTCCCGCCTACTTAATCCTTGCCATGATTCTGCAGGTTGGGGTGGTATGCGCTGAGGCATACGCCGCTTCACAACTCATTCATCCTGGGGAGCTTGTTGCACCTGAGAAGTCCTCGGCGCTGCAATACTTCGACCGCGCGTTCGAGTCAACAAACATCTGGATGATCGTCGCGTATGTTGGTTCCGGTTTCCTGGTTGTTGTCATAGGCCCGGTCACTGAAGAGGTGCTGTTCCGAGGCATTCTCCTGACCCACTGGAGCAGCAAATGGAATCTGAAGTGGGCTGCGATTCTTTCGTCGGTGACTTTCGCATCCTATCATCAATCAAAGCCCGCTGCTTTTGCCTTCGGGCTGGTGATGGTCGCACTGTACCTTCGGACGCAGTGCCTCGCAGTTCCCATAGCATGTCACGTCATCGGAAATGCCCTTTCTTTAGCGACGGCTTTAGCCGAAGACTTGACTGCCGAAACCGCAGGCTCTTCACTCCTGGAAAGTGACCCCACCCACCTTCTTATCGGTGCGGTTATGTTGCTGGGGATCAGCGCACCATGGCTCATATGGTTGCTGCGAGGCATCTGGTCCGAAGACTATAGAGCTACACCGTACTTCGCCAGCGTTGACCTAGGCAGGGAAAGGCACAAGGCCGATCCGGGGAAATAAAGGGACAGAGTAAGTATCCCCCGGCAGAGCCGGGGGCTTTACCGTGTGAGCCGCTCAAAGCGGCTGCGCTGGGCGCTAGCGCGCTCGCGCGTTGGGGCCACCCTTATCGGGTGGCTGTCAGCGTAGCATATCCATCTGGTCCAGGCGGCGGTCTTCCTGCTCCTGCCGCCTGATGTAGTCCCGTATCACCTCCTCGTCTCGGCCCAAGGTAGAAACGAAGTAGCC
The DNA here is from genome assembly GCA_963674865.2 of Candidatus Hydrogenedentota bacterium. GTDB lineage: Bacteria > Hydrogenedentota > Hydrogenedentia > Hydrogenedentales > SLHB01. Next base: position 268,468 of record CAXXYE010000003.1, on the reverse strand, counting down.
GCGTGCCCAGAAGTGCTGCCCCACGAAGTTGCGCTTGCGCTCACTATAGACCCGAGCAATGTGAATCGCGCTCTTCCCTTTGAGGTAGCCCACCACCTGCGATACCGCGTATTTCGGGGGAATCGTCAGCATCATGTGCACATGGTCAGGCATCAGGTGCCCTTCCTCAACCCGGCTCTCCTTTCTCAACGCAAGTTCCCGAAACACCTCACCCAGGTGCTCCCGTAGCGCCCTGTACAGCGTCTTCCGCCGGCATTTCGGGATGAATACCACATGGTATTTGCACTCCCATTTCGTGTGACTTAGACTCTGGTAATCGTCCATCGATGAACTCCTCTGCGTGTGCTTGAGCGGCTCACGCCTAGGAGTCTCGTCGATGGACTCCTGGAACTGTCAAACTTCGGCTGCCTCCCCGGCATAGCCGGGGGGTCTCCCAACGTTAGGCTAGGAATTAACTTCACTGCCCCTGGATTGAACATGACGTGCCTGAGCTACGCGATGATCACGAGGAAGACAAGCGTCCGCTCTGACTTCTGCGTCATGTGAGGGCGAAGAAAACCAAGAAAGTACCGTTTCCCCTTGTTTCCCGACAAAGGCCCAGTCCCTAGAAGCTATCCCAGAACCGGATTAGGCTTCGCCTCTGCGCGCGACGTCATGCCCGCGAAACGCGGGCATCCAGAAACACATTGCCGAAACAGCCCGAAAACACTGGATTCCCGTTTGCGCGAAAAAGACGGAAATGGTTGCTTCTCACGTGCCCTTGTCTCGCGGCGCCAGTCCGAAAGGGTTTCGGGATAGCTTCTAGGCGTCAGAATCGCCGCAAGATAACTTACCTTCTGACATGGCGGGGCATCCTCCCTTCACGGCTCCCCATCCGGGGCCGGCCGCTCTTCCGGCTCGGAGCCATGCTGATTCCCATACTGCGCCGGACTCACGCCGGCATAGCGCTTGAACGCCTTGGAAAAGGCGAAGGGCGTGCTGTAGCCTAGTTGCGCCGCGACGGCCTTGATCGGGAGGTCATGGCGGATCAGCCATTCCTGCGCCCGTCGCATCCGCAGTTCGTGCACCATCTGACTTGGACTCCGCCCGGCGTGGCGTAGAACAACGCGATGGCAGTTCGAGGGCGACATATTCAGACGCGCCGCCAGGGCGGCCACATTCCAGTCGCCATCGAGGCTTCGGTTCACCTCGTCCCACAGCGCTTCAAGGTGGCGCGCCATCGAGCGTTCCCGCGCAGACAGACGCGCGCCAAGGAGTTCCCGCTCCAGGTAGGCGACGATCTGCTCCGCGAAGAGCCGGGACAGCCTGTCCGCTCCTCGCTCCCGCCGCAGACTCTCGGCAAGGAAGCCTTCCATGGCGCGCGTTAGCTCGTCTGGCACGCCCGCCGGGCGCACCTGCGGCGCCTGTCCGGCCAAGGTGCGCCACGGCCCATGGTTGCTCAGACAGAACCACATGGACTTCCAATGCCCTTTCTCGACCCAGTACCGATAGCGCGTCCCGGCGGGGCAAAGGAGCAATATGCCCGATTCGAGCGAGGTATCCGCCGCGGAGTCCCGGAAACGCGCCCGGCCCGCCAACGTGTATTCGAGAACATGCAGCGCCGACTTGTCGCGGACGATCTCGTAGCCCGGCGTAAGGTCGCTCAATCCCGCCGCCACGACCTGCGCTGAACGCAGCGGCGCCGCCCCCGGCGATTGAAGGGGCAGCACGCGCTCAACGGAGTCTCGGGGAATGATGGTAGTTTCGGATATGTAATTGCTCGTTTCAGCCATTTCTTCTTGCCGGAGCCTGAGCTATCTTCATCTATACTTCCAAGCATATTGTGAGATCAAGGTACATGAACGAGCCGGGAAACGCAGAACGGTCAATCATATAGGATAGGATATGCGCTTAGAGCCCGGAAGAAGGGGACACGTCGTCGCGCCGAAGACGGCGCTTTGAACATGTCCCCTTTTCCGGAGTTAACACTCTCCGGCCGAGCGCATCCCTCAGCGTCAACGAGAACACGAAAGGCATTCCATGTACACACGATTAGCCGTCAAAGGCGGCGAAAGAACCATCCCCGAAGGCGTCATCCAACCTTGGCCTCCCATTGACGACGCCGACAGGCGCATGGTGGTCGCCTCACTCGACGGCCATCAACATGTCTTCGGCGACAACCTGAAGGCCTTCGAACAGGAGTTCGCAGCGTGGAACGGCAACAAGTTCGCGGTGGCCACCAACGCCGGAACGGCCGCGCTGCACATGTGCGTCGCGGCATGCGATTGCGGCGCGGGCGACGAGGTAATCGTTCCCGCATGGTCGTGGCCGTCCTCCGCGACGTGCATCATCCACAACGACGCCATTCCCGTGTTCGTGGACATCGACTTCGACACCATGAACGTGGACGTGAACAAGATCGAGGCAGCCGTTACGCCTGAGACAAAGGCCATTCTCGTCGTCCACCTGCACGGCCTGTGTGTCGCTATGGACGCAATCATGGAGGTGGCGCGGCGACACAACCTGAAGGTGATCGAGGACTGCTGCCAGGCGCACGGCGCCACCTACAAGGGCCGCAGGGCAGGAACATGGGGCCATTGCGCGGGCTTCAGCTGCAATCAGAACAAGCTCCTCTGCTCAGGCGAGGGCGGCTTCTTCGTGTCCGATGACGAGCAACTCGTCGAAAAGGCCAAGTGGATTATGGCCTTCTCCGATACGCGCGCCCCGGCCCAGGACCCCGCGTACCATGCCTACGCCATGGGATGGAAATACAACGGCAACGATCTCGTGGCCGCTTTCGGGCGCGCCCAGCTTGCCAAACTCGATGGCTATCTCGAGCGCATCGAAGAGAACGCGGCCATCCTGAACGACCGCCTTCAAGGCATTCCCGGCCTCATCCTGCCCGTCGAGCCGGCCGGCCACAAGCACAACTGGTACAACCACACCATACGCTTCGATGCAGCGGCCTTGGGCCACGCGGATAACGCGGCGGCCTCACGCGACGCGATCGTCGGCGCGATCAACGCCGAGGGCGTACCGAACGGCGCTTGGCAGCGGTTTGTCTTGCCGGGGATGACGGTGTTTCAGGCCAAGAACGCCTACGGAGGCGGCCATCCCTGGACTTTCCCCGGCGCCAATCCTGTCGACTATAGCCTCGCGCAATATCCCGTGGCGCGCCGCCATTGCGATACGCACACGTGCCTTGTGGCCCCCATCAGGCCGCCCAACGGCACGGAGGTGGCGGAGAAGATCGCCCAAGCCATCCGCAAGGTGATGGAGAATCTTGATCAACTGGCATAGACTGCGGATGTTGGCCAATATCCCCTGCGGGAATGGCACAAGCCTGTGGCAGAAGATGCCGATGCCCGCCGGCGGGATAGGTGGCGTCGTCACTGGAGGGATGCCTCATGAGCGCTAGGTTCCCGGAGCGGAAGATCTCCAGACGCGGCTTCGCCCGCTCGGTGGCCGCGGGCGGCGCGGCAGCCGCGCTAGGTTGTGCGGGACTCCGGCAAGGCGCGCGCACAAGGCGTCCCAACATCCTGTTGATCATCGATGATCAGCACAGCCCCCGTGCCTTGGGGTGCACCGGCGAAACGCCCGCGCTCACACCGAATCTGGATCGGCTGGCCGCTTCGAGCGTGCGGTTCACGAACGGCTACTGCAACAGTCCCGTGTGCGCCCCGACGCGCCACACGCTGTACACGGGACTCTACCCGTCCGAGCATGGAGTCCTCCACAATGATTTTCCCATGCGGGACGACGTGCCCACGGTAATTGCCTTGCTCAATGAGGCCGGCTACACCACGGCGAGCATCGGCAAGATGCACAACGCGCCCTATCATCACCGCCGGGACTTTCAGTACGTGATGCACCACGAGTTCTACGATACGGCCGGCGGCATAAGCCACTACTATCCTTTCCTTTGCCGACACCTCGCAGAGCGCGGTATTGCGCCGAAGTCCTGGAGTCACCCCCGCCCCGGTAAGAAAAGTTGGGTGGACGCCGTGGAGACCATCGCGTTCAACGCCGATTGGATACCGGAAGACTTGACGGCGGAACGGTGGATCACGGAGGAGTCACTCCGCTTCATACGCGATCAGAAGGCACGCAGGCCGGACACGCCGTTCTTCCTTCATGCCTCTTACTTTCCGCCCCACCATCCCTACGGCCCCATTCCGAAGTATGCGCGGCTCTACGATCCCGCCGACATGGGCCTGCCGCCGAATTTCGACCAGACGAAGCTCAATGCGTGGTGGCGGCCGGGCAAGAACGGACGGGAGCCGTTGACTGAGCGCGACGGCCAATACATGCGCGCGCACTACTTTGCGTTTTGCACGCAACTCGACGCCGAGGTGGGCCGGCTTCTCGATGGGCTGGAGGCGCTCGGCGAGGCCGACAATACAATCGTCATCTTCGTGTCGGACCACGGCGATATGATCGGCGAGCACGGCCGGTTCTACAAAGGGGTGATGTATGAAGGCGCCGCGCGCGTGCCGTTCTTGGTGCGCTGGCCCGGCGTAGGCCGTGCACGGCAGGAAGCGTCATTGGTCATGCACGCGGATCTGGCCCCCACCATCCTGCGCGCCGCGGGGGCCGCCGTGCCGAGTAATCTTCCAGGCCGCGACCTGCGCCCGCTGCTTGAAGACAAGGGACGTTGGACGGAGCGGGCGATCTACAGCGAATACTTCGCTGCCCCCGCCTCACACCTTATGCTCCGGCGCGGCGCTTTCAAGTTGTTCGGCACAGCGCCGTACGGCCAATGGCCGGACCTCGAATACCACCTGTTCGACGTTGAGGCCGACCCGTGGGAACTCGAAGACCTTGCGGGCATTCCCGATTGCTCCAGAGAATTGAACGACATGAAGGATGAGCTTCTGGCGATTTGGCGAGGCCAGCGCCGGTTCTTGCCCGCGGAATTGCCGCCCGTTATGCCGCGCTCCCAGTATCGGATCGACTGGCCGTCCGATCCCTGGAAGCCCGTCTATCCCAGTTGATGACACCACAATGGCATTTGGATGACAGGATGGCCGCACTTGGCCACGCTCTAGGAGGAAGAACATGAGCACCCGCGCCGGCTTTGCGGAAATTGACATCACTCCACCCCCGGGAACCGTGAAGGTCGGATGGATCAAGGAGATTATCGGCCACGAGGTCCTCGATCCGCTGTATGCCCACGTTGCGATCTTCGAAGGCGGCGACGAAGCCGTTGCCTTTATCCAGCTCGACACCCTCCTGATTAAGGCGGAGGATGTGCGGACTATTCGGGAGGAACTCACCAGCCGGTTCGGATTCCCCGGCGATCACGTCATGGTGGCCGCCACGCACAACCACGCCGGCCCTGCCGTGGCGACGTGCGGCGACGCCCGCCGGGATGAGCCCTATGTTGAGAAGCTTATCGATGAGATCGTGCAAGCCTTCGCAGAGGCCAGGGACAACCTTGAGGATGCGGAGATAGGATTTGGAAGCTGTTTCGAGTTTAACGTTTCCCACAACCGCCGGGTGGTAATGCGGGACGGCACGGTTCGCACTCACGGCAACTTCAATGATCCCGAAGCCCTGTACATCGAGGGCCCAGTCGATCCCGAAGTGGCAGTTGTGGCGGCGCGCAACAAGAAGGGCGAGCTTCTGGGCGCCATCGTGAACTTCGCGTGCCATCCCACGCATCACGGCCCCGAGCCCGTCTTCTCCGCCGGCTTCCCGGGCGTGGTCGCCCGCACACTGAAGGAGCGCAGCTGCCCCGTCTCACTCTACTTGACGGGCTCTTGCGGGAACCTGCACACCGCTAACCCCGCCTGTCGCGGAAGGGACGCGTCAATGGAGGATGCGGGGGGCAAAATCGCCGAAGACGCCCTTGGGGTTATAGATGGCATGACCTTCCGCGACTCGCTGCGCCTCGGAGCGGCATCCAGAACCATCATGTTGCCTTATCGCGAGGTCACGCAGGACGAAATTCAGGGCACGACACGGGGCGCCCAGCGATTCGTCAATCCGGACATCTACGACCGCCATATTCCCTCCCTTGTAGAGCATATCAAGAAAGAGAGCGCCCACCCCACGGAAGTGCAGGTGCTGTTCATGGATGAGTACGCCTTTGTCAGCCAACCCGCGGAACTCTTCGTGCAGCTTGGCTTGCGGATCAAGGAGGCGGCCCATCCGCGTCATGGCCTCGTCGTCGGCTACGCCAATGGGCACCTGGGCTACATCCCCCACAAGGAGGCCTTCGCCCGAGGCGGGTACGAGACGACGTTCTGCTGGTCCAGTTGCTTTGCCCACGAAGCCGGCGACATGCTCGTCGCCTGCGCGGCGGAACTCCTGCAGGCCCATGACGCACGCGACTGAGGTGTGCGCCTCTAGCGTTCCCGCTCTCCGCGCTCCCCGCGCTCGTTGCCCAGGTCAAGGGAGCGGAGGAAGTCATCAATGTCCATTTCCGGCGCGGGCGCGCCTTGCTCGGGGTGGAAATGAAGCGGGTCGCGGATGAAGGTCCGCTGGCATGAAGGGCACAAATCAAGCTTGAGGCAGGCGTAGACGCTTTCTTCGACCTCGCGAGGGTCCTTGTCCTTAAGCCGCTCGATCAGTGCGAGGATCTCCGCCCTGTGGTTCCGGATCAGGTCGGCCAGGTGGATCTCGAGTTCATCGTACGCCGCACGGACATCGATCTTGACCGTGTAGCGTAGCGCGTCCTTGGCCATCTCGCGACCGCATCCATCGCACCGATACGTAATCATCGCAAGCATAGGCTCCGCGTCGGCTTTCTCTTAAGAAAGTATACCAGACAGGATGCGACACTGGACCCGCCCCGGGGCGGCTCGTATACTTCCGGCCAGTATGGTGTTGGATGATTCCAGAGAAGACCGTAGCGCTATCCCCTGCCCTCTTTGGAGGTGAACGTGGCTGAACCTATGCTCATCGCGGTGGATAAGGCCCGAGCCACGGTTGCGGCCGTGTTCGAGCGGGCGGGCCTGCCCCCCGAGGATGCGGCGATCCTGCGCGACGCGCTGATCGACGCGGAGCTGACGGGACGCAAGGGCCACGGGCTCATCCGAATCCCAAGTCTCGTCAAGCAGGCCGCGGGGCGCGGTTCGGCAAACATCCATGTGAGCCGCGATGCCGGCCACCTTGTCGCGCTGGACGGCGGCGACGCCCTCGGCTACCTCGCCGCATACCGGGCTGCCCAGGAGGTCATCGAGCGTCTGGGCCGGCTCCCGCTCGTCGCCGTGGGCTGCCGGAATACCCGGCACTGCGGCGCCCTCGGCTACTACGCCCGGCTCGTCACGATGAAAGGCCACTTCGCCCTGGCTTTGGCCAACTGCTGTCCGCTATTGGCGCCTCATGGCGCGACTCGCGCCGTGTTCGGCACCAATCCCATTGCCCTTGCGTGTCCCGGCCCGGATCATCCTCTCGTCGCCGACCTTTCCCCGGGGGCGATCACCTACGGAGCCGTCATGAACGCCCAGCAATCGGGCCTGCCCCTGCCCGAGGGCGTGGCCATTGACGCGGCCGGACTTCCCACCACTGCTCCCGAGGCGGCCCAGGAGGGGGCTATCCTCGCCGTTGGCGGCCCGAAAGGCAGCGCCTTGGCCTTTCTTGTACAGGTCTTGGCCGGGGTCCTGTGCGGCGGCGCGCCCGTACCGGCCGATTATGTCGACTACGGCTTTCTGCTGGTGGGTTTTCGGAGCGATGCCTTTGCCCCAGCGGCCCGCGTGCATGAGTCGATGGCGGCGCTTGTCGAGGCCGTGCACGCTGCAGACGCCCAGTGCCCAGGGGAACGATCCGAAAATCGGCGGCAGGCGGGCCTTGCAGAAGGCATCGAGGCAGACGCTGTTCTCTGGCGGGAACTTCAGAGCCTAGCGGGTGATACTGCTGACGGATCGTGAGCGCACGAACTTCGTTCAGCCCGAATAGCTCAAAGGCAATGGCCTGCGGGGTGCTCCCTTCCGGGCGCTCAATGCAAGAACTGGAAAGGCTGATGGCCGGTCAACGCCGTTTCACGCGTGGACCGGCCATCGATGCCCTCTTGCGCACGTCCTTCCCTACGTTTCTTCTTCGGGTGTGCCGGCGATCAAGGGGAAGACAAGCTCGAAACGCGTGCCGCGCCCCTCGGGATTGTCGTCAACGACGACGTCGCCGCCGTGGCGGCGCATGACATATTTCACGACCGCCAGGCCCAAACCCGTTCCTTTTGAATCCTTGGTTGTATAGAAGGTGTCGAAGACCTGGTCCCGCACCTCGCGGGGAATCCCGCATCCCGTGTCCGTCACCGACACGTAGCCTTTGGCGCCGTCCTGGCGCGTGCGAACCTGTATGACGGCCGGTTGGTCCTGCTCCTCCATGGCGTGGCAGGCGTTTGTCACGAGGTTGAGCAGCGCCTGCCTTATGAGCACGAAGTCGCCGCGGCAGCGGGCCAGGTCTTCCGACAGGTCCAACCTGACGTCCACTCTTTGCTGCCGAAGCAAGGGCGCTACCATGTCCAGGCTTGCCTGCACAGCCTGGTTCAAGTCCACTTCTCCCATATGCTTAGGTTGTGTGCGAAGGAAATTCATGGTCGAGCGGACGATCTCCGTGCAATGATGCACCTGGGTCCGCATCGTTTCGAGGCGGCCATCCGCCGTCTCCGGAGACCTTACAATCATCTCGATCTGACTGCCGATCACCGAAAGCGGCGTCCCCAAGTCGTGGATCATGCCGGAAACGACGTGGCCCAAGGTCTCGAACCGGTTTGCCTCGAGGGCAAGCTGTTCGAGCGCCTGACGCTCCATCTCCCGGCTCCGCTTGGACAGAGCGCCCTCGACGCGCCTCAGCATCGAGTCATTGTCGAAGGGTTTCTCCATATAGGCGAAGGCGTCATACTCGACGGCCTGCGTTGCCGTCTCCAGGTGCCCGTAGCCCGTCAGAATGATCACTTCCGTATCCGGATGCGTCTCTTTTACGTGGCGTAGAAGGTCCACGCCTGACTGCATGGGCATGCGGATGTCGGTAATGACCAGATCGATGGGTTCGAGTTCCAGGACTTCCAGCGCGCTGGGCACGTCCTCGGCCAGAAGCACATCGTAGGTCTCCTTAAGGAGCATCCTGAGTGCTTGTCTTGGGCCGTTTTCGTCGTCCACCACTAAGACGCGGGCCCTACCCAGAGGACTTCTGGGCGCTCTCCCGGCGTCGTGTCCGACGCCGCCGCGCTCGGGAAGCGTCGCCGTACCGTTCGTCATGTCTACCGCCTCCTCCCTATCGTAAACGTGCCTTTGCTATAGGCAAGGGGCGTGCCAGATCGGAGCGACGATATAACATCTTCATATAAAAGCACTTAGAAAGAAAGGCTATGCCCCGACAAGTGTACGCTTTTGACCAAAACGGGCGCTAGACTGACAATCTGTGCAAAATTGTGCGGTCTACTTCGTTTTCGGACCTAAAAAAGTATGCATAGTCCCTTTTGTAAACGAGAGATGTGGTTTTTCAGAGCCCGCCGGGGCTTGCGCTTCGCGGGTCATCCTGATATCATACTCTCACAACACAGCACTTGAAGCCGCGGCCATTAACCTAGGGAGCGCACCACATGAAGTATCAGAGCTTTATACCGTCGCCGGTGTGGCGTGTGGTGACGTGTGCCCAGGCACCCTCGACGGTAAGAATGCACCGAATTACCGCCCTCGGGTCCGGCCGCGAGGTAGGCGTTATGGCGTAACTCCTCAGCAAAACTATTCGACGCCAATCGCCGCAGGCCGGATCAGCCGACCTGCGGCGATTTCATTTTGGGCTACCGCGCCGAAAGGGATGTACCTGACGGCGCATGAGAACGTTGGCGAAGAACCACCACCGAAGGAGGAACGAGCGATGCGATTCACACGCGTACGAATTCCGGCACAGCATACCGCGAACCCGAACGGGACGGCTTCCGCCGCCCCAACCACATTCTTCTCTGTCCGATTCTACGAAAACGAAGGAAATGCTCAAAATGGCCCAGATGAATCTCAACTTCAGGGAGTTTTCAGTCGACTCGCAGGTCCTTGAGAGCATCTCCGCGGAGCGGTCCCTGTGGTTTGAATCCACGGAGGATCGGCAACGGCGGTATGCTTTTCAAGACTTCTTCAGGGCGGTTACGCCTTTCGTCGACGAACTCATCGACTCGACGCTCACCTCGCGGCAGCGTCAAGTCGTCATGCTCTATTATAGGTATGGCAAGACTCAGGAAGATATCGCCCAAATCCTTGATTTGGCGCAGTCTACTGTCAGTCGGCACTTGTTCGGCACCCTACGGGGTGGCAGGAAGGTCGGCGGAGCCATACCCAAGCTTCGTAAACTCGTCCAGGAAAACGGCTTCGACGGTATCGACACGGCTCTAGCCGTACTTGAGGAGAAGCTGGCCGAGGCGGGCTAGGAGGGGCAGCTCACGCGCTAACGCGTGCGGCGCTGCCGGGGGTACGGGGGCATACTCATGGGACGACACCAGGGGCCGCGGGCCATTGTGCCGGGCAGGCACAAGGCCCGGCGGTTCCTGTGCAGGCCTTTCCGGCTTCGCCGCGATCCGGCGGCCGAGTCGCCAAGGGCGCGCCAAAGCCATTTGAGAACAGTGACTTGGCGAGAAAACCGAGCTCTCCCATCGGGCGGCGTTCCGCCTCGGGAAGGAGCGGGCTCCCAGGTCTCCGGCGCACGGCGCTTGCAGACTCAGCGGCTTGAGGGGTTTTTGACTTGGCCGCCCGGAGTATGGCATAGTACGCGGCAATTGCAGAGGCGGCAAGGGATAGCCTTGGGCGCATGCCGGGGCTTGTCCGGGCGAGGCGCAATTGCGTCTTCTGCGATGTTCACCCCAATCTGCACGTGTAGTCTGCCCTGTGCTTGGGCGGGGCAGGTTCTGCCGGGAGAACGCAGGAACCCTTTTGAACCCGTTGTCTTCAGGACGAAAGGAAGCAAAACAATGGCTACGAAAATTGGAATTAACGGCTTTGGGCGAATCGGGCGCAACGTGTTCAAGCTGCTCATGGACGAGCCCGGCTTCGAAGTGGCTGGCGTCAACGACATTACGGACGCCAAGACCCTGGCGCACTTGCTCAAGTATGACAGCGTGAGCGGCGTTTATGCGAAGTCCATCTCCAGCACCGACAACGCCATTATCGTTGATGGCAAAGAAATCCCGATCACGGCCATCAAGAATCCCGCCGAGCTTCCTTGGAAAGAGGTGGGCGTGGATCTCGTCCTTGAGTCGACGGGTGTATTCCGCAAGAAGGACCAGTGCATGATGCACGTCGAGGCGGGCGCCAAGCGGGTCCTCTTGAGCGTACCTCCGAAGGATGCCGTGGACGCCATCGTGGTGATGGGCGTCAATGACGACGCATTGAAGGATTCCGACGTCGTCGTGTCGAACGCCAGTTGCACGACGAACTGCCTGGCGCCGGTCGCGAAGGTGCTGCACGAGTCGTTCGGCATCAAGCGCGGCCTCATGACGACGACGCACGCGTACACCAATGACCAACGCGTGCTGGACATGCCCCATTCCGACCTGCGTCGCGCCCGTGCCGCAGCCGCATCGATCATTCCGACGACGACCGGCGCCGCCCGCGCCGTGGGCAAGGTATTGCCGGCCCTGAACGGCAAGCTTGACGGTATGGCCATGCGTGTCCCGACGATCGATGGCTCTGTAGTCGACCTCGTCGTCGAACTTGAGAAGGACACGACGGCGGAAGCGCTCAACGCGGCCATGAAAACGGCGGCCGAAGGCCCACTCAAGGGCATTCTCGAGTACTGCGAAGATCCGATTGTGTCGCGCGACGTGGTGGGCAACCCGGCGTCGAGCATTTTCGACTCGCTTTGCACGACGGTCATGGACGGCAACTTCGCGAAGGTCATCTCCTGGTACGACAACGAGTGGGGTTACTCCTGCCGTTGTGTCGACCTCTTCAAGAAGATGGCGTAACGACGAGGATACGGGCTGGCGCGGCATATCGCGCCAGCCCTTTTCATGAAAAGTGAGGTCCGGAGCAATGAACAAGCTGAGCATTGAAGATCTTGATGTTAAGGGGAAGCGCGTTCTGATGCGTGTCGATTTCAACGTGCCGCAGAACGAAGACGGTACGGTGCGCGATGACATGCGGATCCGGGCCGCGCTGAAAAGCATCAACTATGTGCGCGAGAACGGCGGCATGCTCATCCTGATGTCTCACTTGGGCCGGCCCAAGGACCCGGGCAAGGCCGAGTCCGAGGAAGAGAAGGCCAAGATCGTCAAGAAGAACGCGACGCTCAAGATGGACCCCATTGCCGACCGGCTGAGGGAATTGGTCGGCGGCAACGTGAAAAAGGTAGACGATGTCGTCGGCCCCGAGGTCGAGGCAGCCGTAGCGGCCATGGTCCCCGGGGACATCATCCTTCTCGAAAACACCCGCTTCAACAAGGGCGAAACGAAGAATGATCCTGAGTTGAGCCAGCAACTTGCCAAGCTGGGCGACGTGTACGTCAGCGATGCATTCGGCAGCGTGCACCGCGCCCATGCTTCGACGGAAGGCGTCACGCATTACCTGGCCCAGAGTGCTGCGGGTTTCCTCGTGGCAAAAGAGATTGAGTACTTCGGGCAGTTACTGAGCAATCCAGATCGGCCCCTGGTGGCGATCTTGGGCGGCGTCAAAGTGTCCGACAAGATCCTCGTCATCGATAACCTGCTCAACTTGGTGGATACGCTGATCATCGGCGGCGCCATGGCCTATACCTTCCTGAAGGCCCAGGGGCACGCCATTGGCGACTCGCTTCTCGATGAGGCAGGCATCGACACCGCCAAGGCGGCCATAGCCAAGGCCGCCGAAAAAGGCGTGGAACTTCTGCTGCCGGTCGACACGATTGTGGCGGACGCATTTGCGGAGGATGCCAACACCAAGGTTGCTGCACTGGGAGAAATTGAGCCGGGCTGGCAGGGCCTTGACATCGGCCCGAAAACGGCAGAGCTTGCCTCCGAGGCGATCAAGAAGGCCAAGACCGTGGTCTGGAACGGCCCTGTGGGCGTATTCGAGATGGAACCGTTCAGCAAGGGGACGAAGGCCCTCGCCGAATTATTGGCTTCGCTGGACCTGACGAGTATCATTGGCGGCGGCGACACGGCTGCCGCGGTAGGCCAATTCGGCCTTGCGGACAAGATGTCCCATGTGTCAACAGGGGGCGGCGCGTCACTGGAAATGCTGGAAGGGAAGACCCTTCCCGGACTCGCGGCCCTAACGGATAAGGCTTAGCAACAAGTAGAATTGGGGGGCGCTATGCGGCGGCTCCCCGGAGTTACCCGGTTCTCGGGTGTTCGTTCCACCGGCGGCACACTGGGAACAGGGCGGATTAGAAAGGAAAGGTGACATAATGCCAGCAATCGAGAAAGACCGGAAGCAGGAAATCATCAAGGAGTTCGGGCGGCACGAAGGGGATACCGGTTCAGCGGAAGTCCAGATCGCCCTGCTCACCGAGCGGATTAACCACCTGACGGAACATTTCAAGAGTCACGGCAAGGATTTCGCCGGACGCCGCGGGCTTCTCAGGCTCGTCGGACGCCGGCGCAACATGCTGAACTACCTCCGGGGCATCGACATCGAACGCTACCGGAGTGTCGTTGCAGCCCTCGGGCTCCGAAAATAAGCCCGGAATTGCGCGAAAACGAGAAAAGACATAGGAACTAGGAGAATCCGAGTTCCAACAAGACGCTGGGGACGGCGTGGGAGACGTTCCATCAGCAAAGGAGTGCAATGCACATGATTGAACGTCTCTCTGTAACCGTTGGCGGCACGGAGATCGGTTTTGAAACCGGTCGTGTCGCAAAACAAGCCCACGGGGCCATCTGGGTCTCGAGTGGCGGGACTGTCGTCCTGTCTACCGCCTGCGTCTCACCCGATGCGCGGCCCGGCCAGGGCTTCTTTCCACTAACTGTTGATTACCGCGAGAAGAGTTTCGCCGCAGGCAAGATCCCGGGCAACTTCTTCCGCCGTGAAGGGCGCCCCAGCGAGCGCGAAGTGCTCGTCTGCCGCCTGACGGATCGTCCGATCCGCCCCTTGTTTCCCAAAGGCTTTCTCAACGAGGTGCAAGTCTGCTCGACGGTGTATTCCGCCGATAACGAGCGCGACCCGGACATCATGTCCATTAACGGCGCGTCGGCGGCACTGCACATATCAAAGATCCCATTCTCCGGCCCGATTGGCGCCGTCCGCATGGGCCTCTTCGACGGCGAGTTGGCCGTCAATCCTCCGATGGCAGACATGGCCGATAGCGCTATGGACATCGTGATCGCCGGTACCGCCGACGCCATCCTCATGGTTGAGGGAATGGCTTCCGAGGTCCCGGAGGACGTCATGATCCAAGCCCTCGAGATCGGCCATGACTGCATTCGCGAGATCTGCGCGGCCATCGAAGAATTACGCGCCCGAGTTGGTGTCGAGAAGATGGCCGTCGAGGCCGTTGAACTGGATACGGCCGTCGTAAGCGACGTCGAGAACCTTGCGGCCAGCCGGCTTGCGGAGGCCCTTAAGGTCGCTGAGAAACTGCCCCGGCAGGACGCCATCGATGCGCTTAAGCAGGAAGTCAACGAGCAGCTTGCGCAGCGCTACGGCGAAGAGCGTTACGCCGAATGCACGGGCGAAATCGGCGAGGTCCTCGATAAGCTCGAGAAGCGGCTCATGCGCGAGCAGGTAGTCGCCACCAACACACGTATCGACGGCCGGGGACTGGACGTCGTCCGGCCCATCTCGATTGAGGTGGGGGTACTCCCCCGCGCGCATGGCTCTTCCCTGTTCACTCGCGGCGAGACACAGGCTCTCGTTACGACGACGCTCGGGACCAGCCGCGATGAACAGCGTCTCGACGAGTTGACGGGCGAGGAATTCAAGCGCTTTATGCTTCACTACAATTTCCCGCCGTGGTCGGTTGGTGAAGTGCGCTTCATCCGCGGCCCGGGGCGGCGGGAAGTAGGTCACGGCAAGCTCGCCGAGCGCGCCCTTGAGGGCTCGCTGCCGTTCGATGGGGAAGACATCTTTCCTTACACGGTGCGGGTCGTGTCGGACATCACGGAGAGCAATGGGTCGAGTTCGATGGCATCGGTGTGCGGCGGCTCACTGAGTCTCATGGACGCCGGCGTTCCGACGAAAGGCCCCGTGGCCGGGATCGCGATGGGCCTGATCAAAGAGGGCGACGAAGTTCGCATTCTGACGGATATCCTGGGCGTCGAAGATCATCTGGGCGACATGGATTTCAAGGTATGTGGCACCCGCGAGGGAATCACGGCGTTCCAAATGGACGTCAAGGTCGCCGGGATCTCGAGCGATATCATGCGGCGCGCCCTCGAGCAGGCGCGACTCGGCAGGTTGTTCATCCTCGACAAGATGCAGGAGTGTCTGGCGGAGCCGCGTGCGGAGATCTCGCCCTTCGCGCCTCGCATCTACACGATCAAGATCGACGTCGAGAAGATTCGCGACGTGATTGGGCCTGGCGGCAAGGTGGTTCGCGAGATCCAGGCCAAGACGGGCGCCGACATCGATATCGAGGACGACGGCACCATCAACGTGGCCGCCGTTGATCAGGAAAGCGCCGACGCGGCCATCGAGATGATCGAGGCCATCACGGCGGAGGTCGAGGTGGGCAAGGTTTACCACGGCCCCGTGACGCGCCTGATGAATTTCGGCGCGTTTGTCGCCGTTCTCGGCAACAAGGAGGGCCTCGTCCATATCTCTGAGCTTGCGCCGGGCCGGGTCAACCAGGTCACGGACGTGGTCAACGTGGGCGATGAGATTGACGTGAAGGTCACCGAGATCGATCGTATGGGCCGGGTTAACCTCTCCAAGGTTGCGGCCGACATCGAGTTGGGCCGTCTGTCCGAGGACGAGCTGGAGCGTCATTCCAACTCGCAGAGCCGCGAGCCACGAGACCGCGACAATCGGGGCCGTTCGGATCGCTCAGATCGCTCCGGCCGCTCGGATCGGCGCGGCCGCGATAACCAATCGCGAAGACGCCGCTAATCGTCCCAGTCCTATCACGGCGCCCCCTCTTCGGGGGCGCCGTTCGCTCACAAGGGAAGTCCGTATGCAACATATCGTGTCAAGGGCCAATGGTGAGGCGACAGTCCACCGGTTTTCCAACGGCATGGTAGTGGCCCTTGAGCCTTTGCGCCATCTCCATTCGGCGAGCGTGGGCATCTGGATAAAGACGGGGTCGGCGAATGAGGCCCCCGAGCAGGCGGGCATATCCCATCTCCTCGAGCACCTCTTCTTCAAGGGCACCGCCACGAGGAGCGCCCGTCAACTCGTCGAGGCCATCGAGGGAAAGGGCGGCCACATCAACGCCTTCACGGCACGCGAATACACGTGCGTGTATATCAGGACGCTGGACACCCACGTCGAGGACGCGCTTGTCATCCTGGCGGATATCGTGAAGCATTCCCAGTTCCTCGACCTCGAAAAAGAGCGCAATGTGGTTCTCGAGGAAATCTCCTCGGCTATCGATGTGCCGGAGGAATACGCCCACGATTTGTTCGCCGAACAGCTTTGGGCCGGGCATGCCCTTGGCGTGCCCATTGTCGGCCACTACGAAACCGTATCGGCACTGTCCCTGGATGATATCCGCGCCTACTACGATGCCTGGTATCGCCCCGAGAACATGGTATTTGCCGTGGCGGGCAACTTCGAGCCGGACCAAGTGCTGGCCTTCCTCGAACGGGAGTTTGAGTCGCTGCCCCGGCGCACGCCGCCAGACGGGTTTCCCCCGCCCCGGTTCAGCGGAGGCAAGCGGGTGGTGGGCCGCGAGATTGCTCAGAGCCACATCTGCTTTGGCTTTCCGGGACCTCCTTTAGACAACGCGCGCCGCTACACGTTCGACATGCTCAGCAACACCCTCGGCGGTGGGTTCACCTCCCGGCTATTCGAGCGCATTCGAGAGGACGAGGGCCTTGCCTATTCGATCTATTCGTTCCATTCCTGCTACTTGGCCTCGGGGACTATCGGCGTCTATGCGGCCGTCGCCCCGGAGAATCTCGCCCGGAGTATGGAGCTTTGCAGTGAGGAATTGCGGAAGATGTGCGAGGAGCCCGCGCCCGAGGCCGAGGTTGAGAGCAATCGCGAGCAGCTCAAAGGCAATATGCTCATGTCGCTCGAAAGCACGTTCAATCGCATGGCGCGCATGGCCAAGGGTATGCTCTACTATGGCCGGATTATCCCCCTCGAAGAGATCATTGAGAAAGTAGACGCGGTTAGCGCGGAGGGCATGCAGCAGGCGGCGCAGGAGGCGTTTCAATTGGACAAGTGCGCCGCGGTGATCCTCGGCCCCACGGACGGCCGCCCGGCCCCGGAGTTGTGCCTGTGACGACGCCCGTGAGAGTGTGCGTAACGCGCGAACCGGGAAGTGAGGACCTCCCCCTCCCGGCTTATGAGACTCCACATGCGGCGGGCATGGATCTCCGGGCGAGCGTGCAGACGCCGCTGACACTCGCGCCCGGGGAGCGCGCTCTCGTGCCAACGGGACTCCACATCGCCTTGCCGGCCGGCTACGAAGCGCAAGTCCGGCCCCGGAGCGGACTCGCCATCAGGCACGGCGTGACGATGCTTAACTCGCCCGGCACCATCGAT
The DNA here is from genome assembly GCA_963674865.2 of Candidatus Hydrogenedentota bacterium. Taxonomy (GTDB): domain Bacteria; phylum Hydrogenedentota; class Hydrogenedentia; order Hydrogenedentales; family SLHB01. The sequence goes on along the minus strand of CAXXYE010000003.1, from coordinate 250,928 downwards.
GCGGACTACCGAGGGGAGATCCGCGTGGTGATGGTGAACCTGGGCAACGAGCCTTTCACGGTGCAGCGGGGCGATCGTATCGCGCAATTGGTGGTTGCGCCTGTTGCCAAGGCCCAGTGGGAAGCCGTTGACGCGTTGGACGAAACGTCCCGGGGCGACGGGGGATTCGGGCACACCGGGGTCGAGTAGAGGCGGCCCTCCGCCGGCTTGTCGCCTTGCACGATTGGCTCGGTTGTATTTCCCCGCGAGCTTATTCATCATTGCCCGTGGAGACGTGTGATGAAAAATGCCTTCTGGCTCATCGCGGCATGCGCCGCCCTCGCGGTGGCCTTCCTGGCCAAAAGTCCGTACATGGCTTTTGCCATCTATGCGTTCCTGCTTCTCGTGCTAATCGGACACTTCAGTTCGCTGGCATGGCTCTCCGGTCTCGAATCGCACCGTGTTCTCAGTGCAACGACGCTGCGTCAAGGCGAGGATCTCGAGGTCGAGGTCACCGCTACTAATCGCCGAGGATGGCCCATCCCTTGGATCTTCCTGGAGGATCTGATTCCAGGAGGCTTCCATCTTTCAGGTGAGAATACGCGTCTCGCCGTGCTCATGCCGGGGCGTTCCATCAAGCTGAAATACCGGCTCACCTGCCCGCGTCGCGGCTATCACCGGGTCGGGCCGCTCGTTATGGAATCCGGCGACTTGTTCGGCCTCCAGAAGCGATTCCGCACGGGCCGGCAGCAGAGCTACATCTCCGTGCTGCCAAATGTCGCCTACATCGACACCTTCAACATCGCCGCGCGCCGGCCCCAAGGGCCGGTGCGAATTGCGAACCGGATCTACGAAGATCCCACGAGAATCTCCGGCGTTCGTGAGTACATCCCCGGGGATCCACTGAGCCGGATTCACTGGAAGGCATCGGCGCGAACCGGCTCCCTCTTTTCGAAGGTTATCGAGCCGTCGAACGTGCTTGGCGCCACGCTTGTGCTTGATCTGCATGAAGATAACTACGTACGCGAGGATGCCGAGAGCCGAATGGAGTTGGCCATCACCACAACAGCCTCCATCGCCTACCTCTTGCAGACGTCGGGCGAGCAGGTGGGGATGTTGACGAACGCGCGTGACGCCGCCGAGGTCGCTCGGTATGACGTGGCATCGCGCGAGAGCCTGGCCCGGAGCGATGTCGAGACAAACGTCGTCGGAGAGGATGCCGCCGATACGCTGCGGCCACTGCAAGTGCCCACGCGCCGCAGTCCTGCACAGGCACTGCATATCATTGAGAATCTGGCGCGGGTCGTGCCCGGGAACGGCCTAGGCATCGAGGACCTCATCATGACAGAGTTCAGCAGGCTGCCGCGCGATGCGGCGCTTCTGCCGGTGGTGCCTCAAGTGACGGAGCAACTAGCCATGACGCTCGCAGCTATGAAGCTCTCGGGATTTGCCGTGAGCGTCTTCTTCATCAACGACCGGCAGCACTATCCCGAGGCCGCAGCGCTGCTCGCCCGTCACGAGATCAACGTCTTCCATATCGAACACGAGCGGGACTTACATGAGCTATCCCCCCAGAAGATCGGACACTGAGCCGCCGGAGGCCCCGCAGCCGATCGAGCGAACGGATTTTCAGTCGCTGACGTCGGTTCAAGCACCTGTCCGCGAGCCGGTGGCCACGGATTTTCAGTCGCTGCGGGACAGCGTTGAGACGGGTCGGCGCCACTTTCAGCAGCGCACCTTGACGGATTGGCTTGTGGATATACTCACTCCCATCATGATCTTCATCATGGTGCTCTCGGTGGTGCAGTTCCTCCTTGATGTACGCTCGGCCTTCACAAGTGCTTTCGAGGAGAACCTGCGCTTCGTGGCCATATGCTTTGTCGTCGGTGTTGTGGCTCTGAACCGGCTGGTCGCCCGCGACGGCAAGGAGCAGTCCGTCCTCTACATCATCGGCCTGGGCATGACCGTTACGCTCTACACGGTGGCGATGACAAGCTTCTACGGTGCCCCCGTGGCCGGGGGATTCCTGGATGCAACGGGAGTGGCCTTATTCTTCAACCTAGGCGTGGTCGGCTTCGTCTGGTGGGTGGCCAACAGGCTAACGCACGAGTGCTGCGTAGATACCAAACCGGTGTCGGGCGAGATTGGGATCCTCACGGGTACCGCCCGCCTTGTCCGGAAGTCCCTCGGAAAGCAAGCCACATCCAAGCCGGCCACACCCACCGGGAAACGTGAGAAGAAAAACACCGATGTGTTTCCGAGCATGGAACTTGAGCCCATCGATCCCAGCGAGTGGAAGAAGCCTGAGCAACAGCAGGCTCCTCCGCCCTTATCAGCGGCAGAGCGGTTGCCGAAACGCCACCCGGGCATATCGATCTTCTACTTCTCGATACCGGTGATGCTCATCTTCGGGCTGGGCTTGCGCGCGCTTCTGGCCGAGGGGACGCTCGCGGTGCGCAAGGGGCATCTGTACGTCAGCGCCTACACGCTCTCCGCCCTCACGCTGTTGATGCTGACAAGCCTGGGAGGCCTGCGCGAGTACTTCCGCTTCCGCCGCGTGCGGATCCCGGCGGGCATCGGCCCTTTCTGGGTCGGCCTGGGCGCGGTGATGATTGTGGCTGTGTTCATCGGCGCCGGCACGCTGCCATTGCCTGCGTTCCCGCGCCCCGCGATTATCGACGATTCCGGGGGCATTATCGATTCACAGAGCTACCTCAAGTACAAATACGGCGACTTGGGCGTCTCCCCGGCCGCCGTCCTGCGTCAGAACACCGCCTTCAACCGAATCGGGAGAGGCGTGATTGTCATTCTGGCCTTGTTTCTTGCCTACGGCCTGCTGCGCACGTTCGGCGCCGCCGCAGCCGCCTTTGTCCGCAAGCACGAGCATCTGCCCCGCTGGCTGATCCGTCTACTGGAGTTCATCGATCGCCTGCTCCAGAAGTTCACCAAGTTCCCGTCACTCAAAATGCCCAAGCGCCGCCCGCGAATCAGCCGGCGCGTCGCTCTGAGCGTCAATTACACCAATCCCCTGGGCGATCCGGAGCGGAGCGAGTCCATGTCCGTGGCCGATCAGATCGAGTACGCATACCAGGCCCTGTGCGCGCTGGCCGCCGACCTCGGCACGCCGCGGCGGGATGATCAGACGCCGTACGAGTTTATCGAGTCATTCCCGGGGGAATTGGCCACGCTGCGCGATGAGGCCACCGGCCTAACCGACCTCTACGTACGCTCGGCGTATTCGCCGCAGGCTCTGGACGAGACAGCCCTCGACTGCGTACGCAAGTTCTGGTACAACTTCCGCCGCGTCCGGAACAAGGTCGTGCGCTGAGCTCCCTTGTCATTCGTGCGCATTCTACGGCTTCGGGTGGACGCACGCCGGGGCTTTGTGCCAAACTTGCCTTCCCAATCCGATATATCACGGTAATCGCAGGAAAGGCGCCAATATGGAATACCGCAGACTCGGCGATAGCGAGTTCAATGTCTCCGTCCTCTCCTTCGGGGCATGGCAAATCGGCGATCCCGAGTTCTGGGGAACCGACCCGGACGTCGACCCGCAGGCGGCCGTCGACGCGGCCATCGATGTTGGAATTAACCTGTTTGATACGGCGGAGATGTACGGCAGCGGCGAATCCGAGCGCATTCTGGGGAAAGCCTTGGGAAGGAAACGCGGCGATATCATCCTGGCCTCCAAAGTCTCCTCTCAGCATTGCGCCCCGGACAAGCTTCGCCAAGCCTGCGAGGCCAGCCTCGAACGTTTGGGGACGGATGTGATCGACATCTATCAGGTGCATTGGCCCTGCCGCGAAGTGTCTTTCGCGGACACGTATGCGGAGATGGTGCAACTAAAGGATGAGGGCAAAATTCGCGCCATCGCAGTTTCCAACTTCGGCCCGCTGGATTTAGCCGATTGGATGGCTGAGGGCACAGCCGTATCGAACCAGGTGGGTTACAACATCATCTTCCGCGCCGTCGAGTACGGCGTTGTCCCGGCCTGCATCGAGCACGGCGTCGGCATCATCGCCTATATGCCGCTCATGCAAGGCCTGCTCGCGGGGCGCTGGAGCACAGTGGATGAGATTCCCATGTTGCGGCGCCGTACACGGCACTTCGACGGCTCGCGGGAAGGCGCCCGCCACGGTGAGGACGGTTGCGAAGATCTGACGATGGAGACGCTCGGTAAGATCCGCGCCGTGGCCGACGCACTCGGACAGCCGATGGCAACGGTGGCCCTCGCGTGGTCGATGGCGCAGCCGGGTGTGAGCACGGTGTTGGTCGGCGCGCGCAAGGCGGCTCAGGTGGCGCGCAACTGCGCGGCCGTGGATTTGCGCCTCAACGAGAAGACGCTCGAAGCGCTTGACGAAGCGACAATCGCCTTGAAACAGCATCTCGGCGAGAACGTGGACATGTGGCTCGGCGCCGCCGAGAGCCGCATACGCTGAAGATACGTATGGCGCATTCGCCGAAAGGCCCTAGAGTCACGGCCGGATGCGCAAAACAGACTTGACGACCCCGAACCAACGGGGCGTTTCTTATGAAAGAGCTACGATAATGCGCGTTGTTGTAATCGGCCTCGACGGCGCCCACTGGGACATCCTCAAGCCCAGGATGGCGGCCGGGCAAATGCCCAACCTCAAACGTCTCGCGGAAGCGGGCGCCATGGGTGACCTCCGCTCCATCTATCCTCCCGAAACACCCGCGGCTTGGCCGTCCTTCATGACGGGGAAGAATCCCGGCAAGCACGGCGTCTTCGATTTCCTGGTGTATCAGCCCGACACCCAAACGCATGTTCCGGTAAATGCGCATGCATGGCACGGAAAGGCGTTTTGGGAATACCTGAGCGCGGCGGGCAAGACATCGCTAGTCCTCAATGTGCCGACCACGTATCCGCCGAGGCCCATCCAGGGCGCCATGATCAGCGGCTTCCTGACGCCCGCGGGCGCCAAGGACTTCGCCTATCCCAATGAGCTTGTGGATGAACTGGAGGCGGACTTCGGCCCGTATCCGCTGTTCTTCGAGTCCATGGCGTTTGTCAGCGCGGGCTCCGAGTACAACGCGACGCGCTTCCTCGATGAGCTGGAGCTCATGGACAAGACCAAGTTCCAGGTCGCCGAGCAGCTTTCCGAACGCTTCCAGCCGGATTTCACGATGCTGCACATCTGGGGGACGGATCGAGTGCAGCACGAGTTGTGGAGTTGGATGGATCCTGACCACCCACGCTACGACCCGCGTATGGCAGAGCGGTTCGGCCCACGTATCGACGCCTACTATGCCATGATCGACGAGCACATCGGCCGTCTGGCCGAGCAGGCCGGCCCGGACGCCGCCGTGTTCGTGATATCCGACCACGGCTTCGGGGCGACGCATCACTTCATTGACCTCAATAGCTGGCTTCTCCGCGAAGGATTCATCACACTTAAGGACAGCTTCGGCGTCCGCTTCAAAAGGTTCTTGTGGGATCTTGGCGTAACACCGCACAATGCCACGCGCTTGCTGGCGCCCATCCTCAAACTTGCAGGGCGGTTCAAGGCCGCTTCACCGGAAGCGGCCATACGCAAATCAACGGGCGCGATCAACATCCCCGGCATGCTCAATCTCAACGATGTGGACTGGACGCGGACGCGGGCCTTCGCCCCTTTCGGCTGGAGCGGGATCTTCATCAACACACAGGGCATCCGCCCGAATGGCTGCGTTGCGCCGGAGGATTACGAGGCCGTTCGCGACGAGCTGGTGGCCCGATGGAAGGAACTTGTGAATCCCATGACGGGTGAGCCGGTTGGCGGGCCGGTAACCACCAACGCCGAGATGTTTCACGGCCCCTATGCGAAGTACGGCCCGGATGTGATGCCTCTCCCATTGGCGGAGAAGTATCTGCCGGTGTGCTTCTTCGGATTCACCTCGAAGGAACCGGTATACGAGAACAACACCTTGTTCGGCAACCACCGGATGGAGGGCGTGCTTGCCGCCAAAGGCCCGGGGATTCGCACCGGAACGGTGGACGACGCCAACTTGATCGACATCGGCCCCACAGTCCTGCACTTGCTCGATCAGCCCGTGCCGGATGACATGGACGGCCGTGTGCTCACGCATTTGCTGGATCCGCAGTACCTGGCCGAGCACCCGGTGGCCTCTTGCCACGTCGACGCCGGTGACGGCGATGATGCCTCGGGCCTCTCCGAGGAGGAGCAGGAAGAGATCCGAAAGAAGCTCATGGGATTAGGATACCTGTAGTCTCTGCCGCCCGGGCCACGGCCCAGAGCAGTGCGTTGACAGGACGGAATTGAAGGATTTGAACGATGGCAACCGACGACGAACGAATCGCGACATTGCGGTGGCGGTGTATTGAGCGCAAAGAACAGGCTTGCCGCGATAATCTCCTGGTGTGCGCCGCATCCATGCGAGGATCCGAGCACATCGCGTCGTGGCAGGTTCGCAAGGGCCTCCTGACGCGCGATACCTTGGCGGCGGTCGAATTCGCCTTGGACGACTTGGAGCTTCTGGCCGGCCGACGCGCGCCCTGCCCGAACCAGGGCTCCGAGGAGGAACACGAAGCCGCGCACACGTACTGGCGCGAGCATGTCCGCTCAAGAGGCCAGACGGGCCATTGCGAGCTGGATCTCTCGCGCCTATTTGCCGTCGGCGTGGCCGGGCTCCGGGAAGACATCGCGGCCCGCCTATCCGCCGCGTCCGGGGAGCAGAAGGACGCGTATCAATCCTTCCTCTACGCGCTTGATGGCTTCTCCACCATGATCGAGCACGCCCATGCGCTTGTCCAGGGCAAGATGGAAGAAGCGGATGCCGCGCGGCGTGAAGAATTGGCCGAGATGGCCGAGTCGTTGGCGCGGGTCGCTCACGAGCCGCCGGCCACCTTCCGCGACGCCATTCAGTTGCTTTGGCTGGTAGACTTCGCCGTCATGGTAGGCGAGGGGGTCGGACTGGTGGTACCGGGCCATATCGACCGCACGCTTCGCCCATTTTACGAGGCGGATCAAGCCGCGGGCCGCATCACAAGAGACAAGGCGCTTGTTCTGGTCGAGAGCCTGTACCTGCTGATCAATGAACTCATCCCGGACGGCTTGGCCATGTCGGTGATGGTCGGCGGACGCGACGCCGCGGGCACGGACGTGACGAACGAGTTGTCCTACCTCGGCCTCGAAGCCGTGCGGCGGACAAAACTGATCTATCCGACGGTGGGCATCTGCTGGCACGAAGGCACCCCCCGGGACCTGACGGCCCTCGCCATCGAGCTTATCGGAAAGGGATATTCGACGCCGGCGTTCTTCGGCGACGAGACAATCCAGCGCGGACTGAAGGAGCTCGGCGCCCCGCCCGAGCAGGCGTGCAACTACATCAACTCAACCTGTGTCGAGATTACGCCCGTCGGCGCCAGCAATGTGTGGGTGGCCTCGCCGTACTTCCCCCTTTGCCAATACCTCCTTGAAGAAATCGCCGAGCAGGTTACGTCCGGCGCACCGGCGGCAACCTTCGAGGCGTTCGTCGAGCGCTATCACGAGCGGTTGGCAAGACACATCGCCGAGGCCGCCACGGAGGAGAATCGCTCGCGCGAGCATCGCCGCGTCCGCGGCAGGAAGCCCCTGCAGAGCGTTTTCACGCGTGACTGCATTGCGCGCGGCAAGGACGTCGATGATGGCGGCGCGGTGTACAACTGGGTCGAATGCTCTTTCGTCGGCTTGGCCAATTTGGCCGACTCAATGAACGTGATCCGCGAGGAGGTCTATCGCGGGCAACAACTGACACTCGCGGAAATGAAGGCGTTGCTGGACGCGAACTTCGCCGGTAGCGAACCTATCCGCATCCGATTTCTCCAGACGCACGCCAAGTACGGCAATGATTCTCCCGAAGTTGACGCCCTCGTACAGGACACCGTCAACCGGTGCGTGGCGGCTTGTGCTGAACAGACCATGCTCCCTGATGGCAGTCCGTTCGTGCCGGGGTCTTTTTGCTGGGTGATGCACGAATTCCTGGGCCGCAAGTGCGGGGCGACCCCGGACGGCCGTCAGGCGGGCTTCCCCTTTGCCGATGGGTGCGGGCCCGCCCAAGGGCGTGAACGCACCGGCCCAACGGCGGCGGTCTTGTCCACGACATCATGGAATCAAGCCCCCTTCATCGGCGGCGCCGCCTATAACATGAAATTCAACCAGTCGCTCTTTCAAGACGCGGAGGCGCATCATCGATTGGGGGATTTGGTTACCACGTTTCTGAGGCGCGGAGGATTTGAGACACAGATCAACGTGGTGGACAAGGATGTCCTGCGAAAGGCTCAGGAATCTCCTGAGCACTATCGGGATCTCTTGGTTCGCATCGGGGGATATTGCGACTATTTCACGCGCCTTTCGCCGGAGATGCAGGCCGAGATTCTGCTGCGCACGGAATTCGATCGCGTCTGAAACGGCCAAGGGCACGGCCCAGTCTAGGCTAGGCCAACCATAGGAGGAGACGCCTCCCGAATGGACGACGGACTTAGGGAGCGTGACGCGGCCACCGCGCGCAGTAAACATCCTTTCGAGGTGACGGCCTTGCGATTCGCCGCCAACTGGCACCGCCACCCGGACGTTCGGGCGGCACTCGAATATCACGGCGTCAATCTGGGCGAGGCCGACGAATACCTTCTAGGCCCGGAGATCATGAACGCCCTCCTCGAAGCATCGCCGGAGGACGCGCCGTGATCCCGGCCGTCCTGCTCGGAATGATCCGCGGCAGCGATGCTATCGCACGCGCCCTTCTTGAGCGGGCCGACCTCAAGTTCGTAGCCCTTCACGATGCAACGGCCCGCGTGTTGACGGAGGCCGGCATCGCGCACACACGGCTGGACGACCTCCTTACGCCCGAGATGCGCGAGCATGCCGTCTCCGAGGCCGAGGCGCGCCTTGCGGCCATCGTGCACGCGCTTTCCGAGCCGAGTTTCCGCCGCGCTTGGCCGGAGTTCAGCGACACAGCATGGGCCACCACACGCGCCAGGCTTCTCAAGGCACTTCAGCGAGATCTCATCGAGCAGATCGTTCTCGTGGACCTTGTGCGCCGATGCGCGTCGGAAAGCAATCTTCGCCTCGTGCTCGTGCCCGAGGACACGGGGCGCGATCCCAAGACGGCCATACGCGCGGCCCAGCGGCTTGGCATCCCCGCGTTGCACGTGCTCCATGGGTTTCCCTACGGCACCCAGCATGGCCATGAAGCGGTTGTCGCCGATATGATGGCGGTGTACAGCGACGCGGCCAAATCCGTCTTCCTTCCCTATGTCGACGATCCGAACCGCATCCGCGTCACGGGCAATCCGGACTGGGATGTTTACGCGCGTCCTCCCCGCACTGGGCTGAAGGAGGAAGTCTGTGCGCGCATGGGACTCGATCCGAGACTACCCACTGTCGCACTTGGGCTTACGCGCTGCAGCGGGATTAGCGTCGCCACCTTGGGCAACTTGGAGTACGGCCTCAGAACGGCTGAGGCCGCCCTTAACGCGTGCGCCCGCCTGAAGCAACGCTATCCTGACTGGCAATTCATCATTAGGCCGCACCCGGGCGGTTGGCGAGGTCTCGAAGGACTCCTGGAGCATGCCCAAAAGCTCGGCCTACCGCCTCTGTACGTCGACTTCGCCCCCCCACATGAATGCCTGGCCGCCTCGGATGTGCTCGTCTGCATAGAATCAAACCTCGGTATCGAGGCCATTCTCTGGGGCAAGCCCGTCGTCAACATCGTGCTGGACACGGTTCCCGCCGAGGTCTTCGAGGAGGGGCTCGGGCCGCTATTTACCGACGCCGACGCTGTGCTCATTGCCCGCAGTGAGTCTCAGATAGAGGCGGCCATCGAGTCGGCCCTCACCGATCCCGCTACGAAACGGCGACTCATCGAAGCACAGCCTATGTGCCTGCGGCGGTTCAATGGCGTCCACGATGGCGGAGCCATGGCCCGCGTCCGCGCATTGGCGCAGGACATGATCGAGCGAGGCGAGCAGTACAGAGCCTGGGGCACGCGCCGGGAAGCCCTCTGACTTGGCCGGCTTCGCCATTTGTTGGCGGAAAAGCCAGGGGTGCCGAACCGGTTCAGGCGTGATGAGCGAGGCTAAGCACCTTTCGAAAAACCGCTTGCCGCGCTAACGCGCGTGGGCATGAAGGTTGCTTTCTCTTTGATGCCAGCACGGGAGATGACGCTGGCCGACCATGTCATTGACTGGTCAAGCGAGTGAATATATCATCAATTCAGGTGTAGAGCTTCAGTGGATGCCGGGGCGGACGGCTTTTTCCACAAGGCCCGCCGGCCGCGGTTCCGACGCGCTCGAAAGGGAGGAAGCGCAGCGATGAGCATGGTGACACTGTACACGGTCCTCGCGGCGGCGGGCGGCACGGTCTTGGTCTGCCAGTTCTTACTCACCTTGATTGGCCTGGGGGGCGAGGACGCGGACGCGGGCGGGGACCACGGCGACTTCGCTGGTGATCACGGCGATTTCGGCGGCGATCACGTCGATGTGGGGCACGATCACATCGCCGATCACCATGTCGACATGGACCACGCCGATCAGTTTGGCTCCTGGTTCTTCGCCATGCTCAGTGTGAAGTCGATTGTGGCCGCCGTGGCCTTCTTCGGCCTGGGCGGACTCATAGGCACTTCGGCCGGCCTTTCGCAGTACTTGGCCTTTGTCGCGGCCCTCGCGGCCGGCGCCGTGGCCATGTTTATTGTGGCCTGGCTGATGAATATGCTGCACAAGTTGAGTTCGGAAGGGAACGTCCGTATTGAGTCGGCCGTAGGCGAGACTGCCACGGTGTACCTTGGCATCCCACCCAACCGGGAGGGCGCCGGGAAAGTCACGGTGAAGATCCAGGATCGAACCATGGAGTATCAGGCCGTGACGATGAAGGAGCGTGAACTCCGGAGCGGCGAACGCGTCACGGTTGTAGGAATCGTCAGCTCGGACACCCTCGAGGTGGAGGCGTTGCCGTAGGCGTCGCGGCACGCCCTGGGATCGAGTCGCGTAGTCATGGCGGGTCGTCGGCCCGCAATGTGAAGACAGATTGAAGTGAGGCACACGGGGAGGATTGTCTATGCTGATAAGCACGCACGGTCTTATGGTCATTGCCGCCGTATTAGCGGCCATTCTGTTTTTCAGCTTCGTGCTGCTCCTTGTCAAACGCTACAAGCGTTGCCCCAGCAACTGCATCCTGGTCATCTACGGTAAGGTCCAGCGCGGCAGGACCGCCAAGTGTATCCACGGCGGCGCGGCGTTCGTCTGGCCCCTTATTCAGGAGCACTCGTTTCTGGGTTTGGAGCCGATCCAGATTGCGATCCCACTGAAGGATGCGCTTTCACTCGAAAACATCCGCGTGAACGTGCCTAGTGTCTTCACGGTGGCCATCGGCACCGAACCGGAATTCATGCAGAATGCGGCCATCCGCCTCCTGGGCCTCAATACGAATGAGGTCAAGCAACAGGCCGAGGACATCATCTTCGGCCAGCTCCGCCAGGTGATCGCCTCGATGAGCATCCAGGAGATCAACCGCGATCGGGAGAAGTTCCTGCATAACATCCAAAGCTCGCTCGAACCGGAACTCCTCAAGATCGGCCTAGTCCTCATCAATGTCAATATCACCGATATTACCGATGAATCAGGCTACATCGAGGCCATCGGCCGGAAGGCGGCCTCGCAGGCGATTCAGCAGGCCCGGGGCGACGTGGCCGATCAGGAAAGGATGGGCGAGGTCCGCGTCGCCGAGGCGGAACGCGAGAAGATGGTGAAGGTTGCCGAAGCCAAACGCGAGCGCGAGGTCGGCGTACGGATGGCCGTGAAAGAGCAGGCCGTGCGTGTGGCGGAATTGGACAAGGAGCAGCAGATTGGTGAGCAGAGCGCCGCGTTCCAGCGCGAGGCCCAGATCCGGGACGCCGAGCGCGAGATGCGCATCTCCGTAGCCAATGCGAATGCCAAGGCCATCGAGGGTGAGAACACTTCGAAAGCCACAATCGCCAACTCCAACGCCGGACTTCACGTGAAAGAAGCGGAGGCTTACCAGATCGGTGAAGGCCGGAAACGGGAGTCTGAGGCGGCCGTGCTCGAGATTCAGAACCGGGCCATGGCCAAGGCCGCGGTGGCCGAGGCGGAGCGGGTCGAGCAGGAGCGACGCGCACAACTCGAAGCGCCGGCCAAGGCGCAGAAGGCCAGAACCATCGTTGAGGCGGAAGCCGAGAAGGAGAAGCGCCGCATCGAGGCCGAAGGTGAAGCCTCGGCCATTTTCGCCCGACTTGAGGCCGAAGCAAAGGGCCAATATGAGATTCTTGCCAAGAAGGGTGAAGGCTTCCAGCGCATCATCGACGCCTGTGGCACGAGCCAGGACGCGTTCCAGATGCTTATGCTCGAGCACTTGGACAATCTGGCTAACGCCTCCGCCCAGGCCATCTCGAACATCAAATTCGATAAGGTCATCGTCTGGGAGAACGGCGGCAAGGACGGTAACGGCGCGACGGCCGGCTTCTTACAGAACATGGCCAAGACCTTGCCCCCAATGTTGCAGGTCATGAAGGACATCGGCGGCGTCGAGATTCCCGAGTACCTCGCAAAGCTCAAGTCCGCCGCGGATGAGTCCCCGGCAACGCCGGCTGCCAGCCCGGTATCGTCGTCAAAGCCGGCGGCTCCTCGGAAGGCGCCGGAAGCGTAGCGTTCCCCGTCCCACACACTGACGACATGAGAGCGGCCCGCATAGGCGAGCCGCTCTCATCTCATTGCTATCTTACTCCTGCGACTCGAATCCCGCGCCACAGTGCTCGCAATACGGGAGGAGCGCGTGTCTTGTCTTGCCGCAAGATGCGCAGGGGGCGAAGAGACCTGTGCCGCAGGAGGGGCACGTGTATGGCTCTATGCCGCTCTGCCCCGCCGCGTCCATGGACGGCATGATAACAGCGCCCCGCCTGCCTAACCGGCGCAAACCAGAAGCCGCGGCGCCCTGCATCGGAAAAGAGCAGACGGGGCAGAGGTGCTTATTGTAGGCCTCCTTGTACTGCTTGAGCAGCCAGTCCTTCTTCGGAGCCACGAGTGCACGGATGAGGTGGAGGAGTATGGCGAGGACAATCGCAATGGCGGCCCCGATGGCGATGTACTTGAAGTACTCTCTCGGGAAATGCTGGTGCATCACCGTGCCCGTGCGCCAGAGGGCGGCGCCGAAGGCGGCGTAGGCCAAGGGCGCATACGGCTTCGTCCGCATCTTGACGGCCATCCAGGTGGCAAGGAACATCAAAGGCACCAGGAAACCGAGTTTCAGTGCGGCCACCTTCAGCGAGTGACGCTCACGAAGCCGGTTGTACTCCTCCGTAGCCGGCTTCCGGCTATTCTCAATCTGCTCGTCCAGAGCGGTGATTTCCTGCTGAATCACCCTCAGGCGTTCACTGAGGCGCGCGATCTCCTGATTGGCCACCTGGAACTGCTTCTGGTTCTCGAGGAATTGCTTCTCGCTCTCTGCCAGAGAGGCCTGCTCCTGCTCGGAGGGCGTGACTCCCTTCGTCAGGCCCAGCCGGTACATCTCAAGAAGCTGGTTCATCGTCTGCTGGGAGTTGTCGGTGCTTGTGCGCAGGATGCTCTGAATCTCCCGCTGATTGGCCACCTGCCTCTCAAGGTCATTTTGTTCCTTCCCCAACGCCGTTTTCTTGTCCACGAGCGACTGGGCCACGTACTTCTTCTCGATGGCTGCACGATCGGGGCCGGGCATACGCCCGATATCCCTCAACACAAAACCAAGGAGCCACACCAAGAGCAGCGCGAGCAACGCGCTGAATCCGAAGATGAGCACTCGATGCTTCCAGGGGCCTCGTTCCATACGGTTTGGTTTCATGACAAGCTCCTTTCGACCGCCGCGGCGTTATGCGCAGACATCAACTGTTAATATATGAATTATATACCAACAAAGCTCCTGTGTCAAGACCTTGTTTTCACGTGAACTCTCGCGCCCCCGCTTTCGCCTAACCGGTGTTAGAACAATTATTTACCCCGTCCAGCGATGACGTCCAAGAAAGTCTTCTCGGCTCCACCTTGGTATGCGCCCCGCCGCCATGTCACGCCGATCCGCACCGATGGGAGTCCCACGGTTTCGACGGTAGCAAGGGCCTCGTCGGCCGGGCCGACGGCGATCTCGGGCAAGAACGAAACGCCGACCCCTTCCGCTACATAGCGCTTGATGACCTCGAAACTGCCGCTGTCCAGAACCACACGGGGCTCGAAACCCTCGGCCTCAAAATGCTCGCGGAGCAGAGTTCCGGTACGGGTACTCGCGTCGAGCAGGAGGAATCGCTCGTCGCGGAGGTCGGCAAGACGCACGCGCCTGCGCCCGCCCAACCGGTGGCTGCGCGGTGTCACCAGCACGAGCCGCTCCTGGAAGAGTTCCTGTTCCTCCAGTTCGTCCCGCAACAACGGAAGCGTCACGATCCCGAGATCAAGCTCGCCCCGGACGATTCCCTCGGCAATGGCGTTCGACGGGCGGTTAACCATCACCAGCGTGGTCAACGGCATGCGCCTGGCGAATTCCCGGACCATCGGGGGCAGGAAATAGAGCGCCGTCGTGTCGCTCGATCCCACCCGCAGTTCCCCGCCCTTTGCCTCGTCGAACTCCCCCAACTCGCGCGTCAGGCTGGCGGAGTCGTTCAGGATCCGCCGCGCCCGAGTGTACAGGACCTGTCCAATGGGCGTCGGCCGCCCCGATTTCCGCTCGATCAGGACACGGCCAAACTCCTCCTCAAGAGCCTTTACCTGCTGGCTCACGGCAGGCTGTGACCGGTGGACACGCGCGGCCGCGCCCCGAAAACTCTTGGCCTCAACAACCGCGCAAAAGCAGCGTAATCCTTCGAGCGTCATGATAAGCCTTCCTTATCAATACATCACAACATTTCATTTGCTTTATCATAGTATGAGGGGTATTCTCAACCTATCCGCCCCATTCGGGTGCGGCGTTATCGCAAGGGCGCTGGGCTTGTCAGGTGGTCGAGCTCTTGCGTTGAGGCATGTTGCACCTTGCGGGCCTAATTACACTATTGCGAGGATTCAGCCATGAGCCAGGAACGCCCCAGCCTTAGTTACCGGGATGCCGGAGTCGATATTGACGCCGCCGACGCGACGGTTCGCGCCGTGAAAGAAATGGTGCAAAAGACCTTTGACGACAATGTCCTGTGCGATATCGGGACCTTCGGGGCCATGTACCAGCTCGATCTTGCCAACATGGAGCAGCCCGTGCTGGTATCGAGTGTGGACGGCGTCGGAACGAAATTGAAGCTGGCCTTCATGACGGGCAAGCATGACACGGTCGGCATCGACCTCGTGTCGCACTGCGTCAACGATATTCTCGTCCAGGGCGCGCGCCCTCTCTTCTTCCTGGACTACCTCGCTTGCGGCAAGATGGACCCCTCGGTGTCGACGTCGGTCATTCAGGGAGTGGCCAACGGCTGCCGCTACGCCGGGTGCGCTCTCATCGGGGGCGAAACCGCCGAGATGCCCGGCATGTACGATGTCAATGAGTACGATTTGGCAGGGACTATCGTAGGCATTGTCGACCGCGGGAAAATCATCGAAGGCTCTACCATCAACCCGGGCGATGCGGTCATCGGGCTCGGCTCTTCAGGCCTGCACACCAATGGCTACAGCCTGGCGAGGAAGATCGTTTTCGAGGTGGCCGGGCTTTCCTGCGATGACGAACTGCCCGGCACTGGCCAAACTGTCGGCGAGGCAATGCTGGAGCCGCATCGCAGTTATTCGAAGATCATCCAACTCCTGATGAAGATCGTGAAAGTGAAGGGCATGGCCCACATCACCGGCGGCGGCATCACCGACAATCTCCCTCGCGCCCTTCCCAAGAAGCTTGGCGTGCAAATCGATCTTGGAGCGTGGAAAGTTCCGTCGATCTTCACTTTCCTTCGTGAAACAGGGAACGTCACCGACAAAGAGATGCTTCGGACATTTAACCTCGGTATGGGCTTCCTGGTCATCGTCGGGAAGGATGAGGTGGAAGAGGCCGTCGCGGCGCTGACGCAGGCCTGCGAAAAGCCCAAGGTGATCGGTGAAGTCGTCCCGGGCGAGAACACGGTGCAATACGTGGGGAATCTGCGCTATGCCTAATAGGATCGAAGTGGCCATGAAACGCGACCTGCCGGATCCGGCGGGGGCAAGCGTCCGTAGCCAAATCGTGGAGGACCTCGATATTCCCGTTGAGAGTGTCCGGGTGGTAGATGTGTACACCGTCAACGGCGCCCTATCCGCTGAAGAGCTGGAGCGCGTCCGCGTTGAACTTTTCACCGACCCGGTGATCCAGGAGTCCGTGGCCGACGGCTCCCTTGCGCGGGACTATGACTACCTGATCGAGGTCGGCTTCCGGCCGGGTGTCACGGACAACGTGGGCAAGAGTTCGGCGGAGGGCATCGCCGACGTCCTTGGACGCGACCTTCATTCGGGCGAAGCCGTGTTCAAATCCACGCAGTACGCCTTGAAAGGCGACCTTTCTGAGAAACTCTGCGAGCGCATCGCGCGTGATCTCCTCGCCAACGAGCTGATTCAGCGATGGGCCGTCCGATCGGCTGAGGATATGGCGCAACTCAAGGGGACTTCCCTGCTCGGCCTGCCCGTTGTCACCGGCGAAAGCGACGCCGAGGTCCGGCCTATCGACATTGAAATCCCCGACACCGACCTCGCTCAGTTGAGTCGCGACATGATGCTCGCCCTCGAACTGCACGAGCTCAAAGCCATTCAGGCCTACTACCGGGACAAGAAGGTGCGGGAGTACAGGCAAGCCGCGGGCTTGCCCGCCGCGCCCACGGATATTGAACTGGAGATTCTCGCGCAGACGTGGTCCGAACACTGCAAACACAAGATATTCAACGCCGAGATCGAATACATCGATGCCGACGGCAACACACGAGCCATTGATAGCCTCTTCAAGACGTACGTCAAGGCGGTTACCGACGAGATGGACAAGAAGGTCGACTGGCTCGTCAGCGTTTTCCATGACAACGCCGGCTTGATCAAGTTCGACGACAACTTCCACTTCGCCCTCAAGTGCGAAACTCACAACAGCCCCTCCGCGCTCGATCCCTACGGCGGCGCAATCACGGGAATCGTCGGCGTCAACCGCGATATTCTTGGCGCGGGCCTTGGCTGCCGGTGTATTCTCAACACGGACGTGTTCTGCTTCGCCTCGCCTTTCCATGACGGCGAGATTCCGCCCCGCCTTATGCACCCGCGCCGCGTGCTCCGGGGCGTGCACCAGGGCGTCAAAGACGGCGGCAACCAGAGCGGCATTCCGGATGTCAACGGCGCCATCGTGTTTCACGAGCGCTTCCTCGGCAAGCCCCTGGTGTTTTGCGGCACCGGTGGCCTAATCCCCGCGACCACCTGCGGCAAGCCGAGCCACGAGAAAAGCGCCCGGCCCGGCGATCTTGTGGTGATGACGGGCGGGCGGATCGGCAAAGACGGCATTCACGGCGCAACATTCTCCTCGGAGGAACTGCACGAAGGCTCCCCGGCCACTGCGGTGCAGATTGGCGATCCCATCACGCAGAAAAAGATGGCCGATTTCCTGATGGAAGCCCGCGACCTCGGACTTTTCACGTGCGTTACCGATGACGGCGCGGGCGGATTGTCATCGAGCGTCGGCGAGATGGCGCGAGGCTCGGGAGGCGCCGAGGTCCACCTGGATCGCGCTCCTTTGAAGTATGCCGGCCTGGCGCCTTGGGAGATCTTCCTTTCCGAGGCCCAGGAGCGCATGACTTTGGCCGTGCCGCCCGATAAGTTGGACGCCTTCATGGATCTGGCCAAGCGCCGGGCCGTCGAGGCCACGGTACTCGGCACGTACACCGATTCCGGCCGGCTGGAGTGCTACTACGAAGGGCGCCTCATTGGCGCACTTGACATGGATTTCCTCCATGAGGGCGTGCCCAAGATGCACCTGAAGGCCGTGGAGGCCCCGCCAACACTCGAACCGGAAGTCATCGTCCAGGATGGCGACCTTGCCGCCGACTTGAAGGCCGTTCTCGGTTCCCTGAACGTGTGCAGCAAGGAGACCTTCGTCCGGATGTACGACCACGAGGTCCTGGCGCAGAGCGTCTTGAAGCAGTTCCAGGGCGTCGATCAGGATGGGCCGGGCGACGCCGCCGTGCTGCGGCCCGTGCCGGACTCGACACGCGGCCTGGCCATCGCCTGCGGCATCTGCCCGAAGTATAGCGACATCGATACGTACGCCATGATGGCTGCCGCCGTCGACGAGGCCGTTCGCAATCTCATCTGCGTCGGCGCGAAGCTCGGGACTATCGCCGGCCTGGACAATTTCTGTTGGCCGGATCCGCTCCAAAGCGACAAGACGCCCGACGGCGAGGCCAAGTTAGCGCAGCTTGTCCGATGCTGCCAGGCCCTCCACGACACCTGCCTCACTTACGACATCCCCCTCATCAGCGGCAAGGATAGTATGAAGAATGACTACAAAATCGGCGACACGAAGATCTCTATCCCGCCGACCGTCCTCTTCACCGTCGCCGCGGTGATGGATGACGTGACGAAGGCCGTCTCGATGGATGTTAAGCGGCCGGGCGATATCGTCTACCTTGTCGGCGAAACCAAGGACGAGATGGGAGGAAGCGAGTATCTCGCCTTGCACGGGCAATTGGGCGTCAATGTCCCGCGAGTGGATGTGCGCCAGGCGCGGGCCATCTACGAGAAGCTCTCGGCGGCCATAGACAAGGGCCTGGTGGCCTCGTGCCATGACTGCTCCGACGGCGGCTTGGGCGTCGCCTTGGCGGAATCCGCCTTCGCCGGCGGCTTCGGCATGCAACTCGATGTCACGCGACTAGGCATCGAAAACGACATCGTCGCCTTGTTCAGCGAGTCCCAGAGCCGCTTCATTGTCACCACGACGCCCGGTGCGGCCTCTGCCTTCGAGGCCGCCCTGGAAGGATGTCCCGTCACCCGACTCGGCGAGGTCATCCCCGAGGAGCGATTCGTACTCAAAGGTCGTTCCGGAGCCGGCATCGACGCCAAACTAGCCGAACTCAAGGAAGCCTGGCAGCGGCCCCTGCGCTGGTAGCCCGCACAGACAGAAAGGTGTTGGACGTGAACGTACGCGCGTTGGTACTAACGGGATTCGGCATCAACTGCGACCTTGAAACGGAAACCGCCTTGAGGCGGGCCGGGGCGGACGCTCAACGCGTCCACCTCAACGATGTCATCGAGCGGCCCGAGCTCCTCAACGCATCCTGTATTCTCGCGGTTCCGGGCGGATTCTCATTCGGCGATGACGTGGCTTCGGGCAAGATCCTCGCCAATCGCCTTCGATTCAAGCTGGGGGAGCCGCTCCGGAAGTTTGTGCGCGACGGCAAGCTGATTATCGGCATATGCAACGGCTTCCAGGTACTCGTGAAGATGGGCATTCTGCCGCTCTTTGATGGTGAATTCGCCCAACAGGTAACACTCACGCACAACGACTCCGGCCGATTCGAGAACCGCTGGATTCGGCTCGCGGTCGCGCACAACACGCCCTGCATCTGGCTGAAGGGCATCGACGCCATCGAACTCCCCGTCCGCCATGGCGAAGGCAGGTTCATCCCCGAGAGCGAGAGCACGCTCGAACGGCTGCGCGCCAACGGCCAAGTCGCCCTGCGGTATTGCACTCCCGACGGCGCCCCCGCCCGCGGCGAATTCCCGAGCAATCCCAACGGCTCGACGGATGACATCGCCGGGATATGCGACCCCAGCGGCCGCATCTTCGGCCTCATGCCGCATCCGGAGGCCTACGTGGACAGAACCAACCACCCGCGCTGGTCTCGAGAGAACCTCCCCGAGGAGGGCGCCGGCCTTGCCGTCTTCCGCAATGCCGTCATTTACGCCCAGGACCACCTGCTCTAGCCAGGGCGCCCGCAGACTACAAGGGGGGATTCTCCGGAGGAATGTCGTCCGTCTCGTCAGGTATTGTATCGTACGTGACGAGTTGCGCTTCGGGAGGGCTAATGATGCGCAGGTCAGGTCCCGCCGACTCCAGCACATAGAGGGAGTAGGCGCGGTCGAACACGTAGAACGGCGCGAACAGCGCCTGATGAATCACGGGCAGAAATCCGATACAGCACGTCAGACACCCCACCAGCAACGCCGCGATCCCGAAAGCGATCAGATAGACGAACCGGATCAGGATGAACAGGGCAATCCTAAGGAGGTTCCCGCGGGCGATCTCCCTGAACTTCGACCACGCCGCCAGACATGGCAGATCGAGATGAACCATCAGCGGTGAGACGAAGTTCCGCAGGAGCGTTTGGATGAGCGTCAATACCAGAGCGAGGGTGAGCCCCACCCCGAGAAGCGGCAGCAGCCCCATGACAAAATGCCATGCCGACGCCCCGCCGCGCGAGGCGATACCTAGAACAAGAACAACGCCAATGGCCAGCGCCAACACAACGCACGTGAATGAAATGAGGTTCAACACCAACCGAAACAGGAAGAGCGACCATGCCGCCGCCCGAGTCTCACGCCAGTTCTCCCCTATACGGGCGTCATTCTCGGCTACGGCCCGGATCAGCATTACCTGCCCATGGCTTCTCAGCCAGAGCATGACAATACCGAAGGCGAACGCAAAGACTAGCAATGGAATACCTATCATGAGGATCACGGCGAGGTGCGCCACCACCCAGTCGTGGCCCGCTCGGACGATCTCCCCAACGTCCGCCCCGCTGCCGCTCGAGCGATTCGAGGGGAGGTTGAAATTAAACCCTCCACCGCCTTGGAGCAACACCTCGAGGAAGACGATGACGCCAAAGCTCAACCACTTCCCCATGTCAAACGGCCGGAATAGCACCCGCTTAGCGTGCTGGATTGCACGATCCAACGCCCCCGTCACGTCAAGCCGCCCGTAGCCTACGTAGTCGCCGCTCATCCGCGCACCCTTTCTCCTTATTTGGCCACACCCCCTCTCTTGAGTATACCCTTTCTCACCCCGTTCATTCGCCTGAGTCCGTGTGATAAGGTATGCGTGGATGCAAAAGACTGTAACGGAGGGGAAAGGCCGGCGCAATGGGTTCCGTGCAACATCAGATAGCGCTGATCTGTCCGGTGCGCGATCCCGGCTCGTGTTGGCCGGCGTGGGTCGATGCCGTCCTCGCTCAGACGCTCCGTCCGCAGCCAGTGTTGATTATGGACTCGTCGTCCAGCGATGACGCCGCGACTCAGGCAATTGATGCCGGATTCCAGGTTGAGTCTCTCCACGCCTCCGCGTTTGGACACGGCAAGACGCGGCAGCAGGCGGCGGAACGCGTTACCGACGTAGACGTGGTCGTGTTCCTCACTCAAGACGCCCTGCTGGCCCAGCCGAAGGCTCTGGAGAAACTAACGGCCTGCTTTGATGACCCGGATGTGGCCGCCGCATACGGCCGCCAACTCCCCCACCGTGACGCGGGCCATATCGCCGCACACGCGCGGGCGTTCAATTATCCGGATATGGGCGAGGTCCGCAGTCTGGCAGAGGTCCCGCAGCTAGGTATCAAGACATCCTTCTTCTCGAACTCCTTTGGCGCATGGCGCCGCGCCGACCTGATGGCCGTCGGCGGATTCGACACGCATACTATCGTCAACGAGGACGCCTTGGCCGCGAGCAAGCTTATCCTCGCGGGCAAGAAGATCGCCTACTGCGCCGACGCCTGTGTGTACCATTCCCATGATTACACATTCCGGGCCGAGTTCGGCAGGTATTTCGACATCGGCGCGTTCCACCACCAACAGCCGTGGATCCGCGAGCGCTTTGGCGCCGCGGAGGGAGAAGGGTCGCGATTCTTGCGCTCGGAATTCGCCTACCTTGCGCACAACGCCCCGTGGCTTATCCCGTCGGCATTGCTCCGCACTTGTCTCAAGTACGCCGGATTCACGTTGGGTGCCCGCTACTCCTATCTTCCCCTCAGCTTGGCCCGTCGCCTAAGCGTCCAACACCAGTTCTGGGATAGGGCCTAGCCGACAGCCCTTCGCGCGCGTCTCGTCTCTATCCCCTCACGGAAGTCATCGCTTTCCAAAGGCCAGTCCGGACGCGCCGCCCATTCATTGCGCTGCCTGTGGATAGAATCCCTACACACGTGACATGCCCCCCCAGAAACGCGGCCGGCGTGTGGATTACGATAGTGGTCCATTGTGTGTTGTGGACGCGCCCTGTCTTGGCCTATCATAAGACGTTCGAAGCTGATCCGGTGTGGTCGAACTACGGAGGTGTTTACAAAATGAGCAGCGAAGAGCATTCGACACATATGGTTAGGCTGATTTATGTGAGCCGCATGACGGAAGAGTGCGATACGGCCGCGCTCCAGGAGATCCTCAAGGTATCACGCGAGAAGAACGAAACGAAAGATATCACCGGTGTGCTCTGTTACGATCCCTTGTTCTTCATGCAGTGTTTAGAAGGACCGAGGGCGGCGGTCAACGACCTTTACGCGGCCATTCAGAAGGACAAGAGGCACACCGATGTGACCTTGCTCGAATATTCCGACATCCAGGCAAGGGAGTTTGCGGATTGGTCCATGGCGTTCCTCATATCTAGCGACTTGGATGAACAGGTGGTCTTGAAATTCGCTTGGCGCGGCAGACTCGACCCTTACCGGCTAAGTGCCAGCCAAGCGCGTGATTTCCTCGTGGAGATTGTCCAGAAACACCGCGGCAAGCTGACGAACTAGAGAGCCAACCACGCGTAACGGCACTTCATTACGCACAGTCCCTGGAGAGGCGTGCGCATCTTGCGGTTGAGATGCCCCAGGAGCAGGCGCTCATTCTACTCGCTAATGCGCTCAAGTAGGATGTCATTCAGACTGCCTTGAATCGATGCCCCGTCTTAACTGGAGCGATCGGGCGGGCAAGGCATATAGGCGTTCGCCGGGATGTTTCAGGAAGCATGTTGACGCGAAGACATGCCGGGACCGTTCTTTGGCCAGAGCTTCGGCACTTCCAATCGACGCCAAACTGAATCCCTCTACAAGTCCTTGTCCCGAAACCGCCTCCTGTCTTACCATTCCTCAACGTAAGGAATTCCTTATCCTGCGGCGTTCGCTTTCATGGCACGAGCCCGGCGTCGTTGGCGGCGCTTGTCCAACTGAGGAGAAGAAGAGGTGCAGAGCAGAATAGGCCCGCTCATACGCATTCTTGCCTCTTGCGCACTGGCATTCGCCCTGGCTTTTCTATCGAGTACAGGGAGGCAGGTTCTCGGCACAATGAGTATACATTCTAACAGCAGCGACGGCTGGAATACGGCTCTCATACTCGCTGTGTTTGCGACAGTAACATTTATTGGAGCAGCAGCGATATCCTGCGCGGCTGCGGCGGAGGAATGGAAACCTAATTACGATGAAGAGAAGGTACCCAAGTACACATTGCCCGACCTGCTAATCTTGGCGAATGGAGAGCGGGTGACGGACGCGGCCGCCTGGCGTGACAAGCGGCGGCCGGAGATCCTGGAGCTTTTCCGCACACATGTGTACGGACGAAGCCCCGGAAGGCCGGATGGGATGCATTGGGAAGTTACCTCGGTGGACGCGAGCGCCCTGGACGGCAGGGCCACGAGGAAGGAGGTCACGGTTTACTTCACAGCGGACAAAGGCGGGCCCCAAATGCATGTGCTGCTCTTCCTCCCGAACCACGTTGAAGGCCGCGTACCGGCGTTCCTTGGCCTCGCCCTTTGGGACGAAGAAGCCGCGCGCCGAGACTTGGAGGCCGCGAGGAAAACCGCTGCCGGCGATGCGAAGGACAGCGGGGCCGAGGAGGGCCTGTTCGAGGCGTGCCCGTGCCCCGCACGCGTGGTTATTGAGCACGGCTATGCCATGGCAACGCTGAACAAAGACGACATCGACCCGGATTTCGACGACGGATTCCAGAACGGCATTCACCCACTATTCTACAAGGATGGGCAAACGCGGCCGGCCCCGGATGAATGGGGCACCATCGGCGCTTGGGCGTGGGGACTGAGCCGCACCATGGATTATCTGGAGGCGGACGACCGCATCGACCCTCGCCGCGTCGCCGTGCTGGGCCACTCACGGATGGGGAAAACCGCCCTTTGGGCAGGCGCGCAGGATGAGCGATTCGCCCTCGTGATCTCAAACGACTCCGGCTGCGCCGGGGCGGCGCTGAGTCGCCGGTGCTACGGCGAAACGGTGGGACGCATCAACAGGAGTTTTCCGCACTGGTTCTGTGACAACTTCTCACAGTACAACGAGAATGAGGCCGCCCTGCCCGTCGATCAGCACATGCTTATCGCTCTGATGGCGCCTCGCCTGGTATACATCGCCAGCGCGGAGAAGGATGGGTGGGCCGACCCGCGAGGTGAATTCCTGAGCGCCGCACACGCGGCCCCGGTGTACTGCCTACTCGGCGTGCCCGGCCTCGGCGTCACCGAGATGCCCGAACTAAACCACCCCGTCGGAGACGCCATCGGCTACCACTATCGCACCGGCAAGCACGACCTCGCCACATACGATCTGCGGCAGTATCTGGCGTTTGCGGAGAAGCATTGGAGAAAATAGCGGCGAGGCAGGGAACAAGAATATTCCCCGATCCGGGAAGACAAGAAAATGGCGTACCCGGAGGGACTCGAACCCCCAACCCCTTGGTCCGTAGCCAAGTGCTCTATCCAATTGAGCCACGGGTACGCGCGCTTCGAAGCATCAAAAAGGTAGCATAATGAACCGGCGATTTGCAAACGGACGGCCCCACGTTTCACTATATTGTGGTGAGGTGGGACCGTTTGGCGTCCGGTAAGGAGCGGCTGGCCATGCGTGATGGGAAGAGGAATCACCTCGCCATTACCCGCCGGGACTTTTTGCGCGGGACAGCCGGCGCGACGCTCTTGGGCGCAGGATTCGCAGCGTCCGCTCAGGAGGCAACGCCCGCGGCCAAGTCCCTTGAGGCGGCCGCCAGCGCACGGACTCGAGTTGTCCTCGTGCGCGATGCCGCCGTGCTTGACGGAGACGGCAACCTAGATCCTACGGTTATCGAGCGCATGCTGGACGACGGCGTCAAGGCTCTTCTCGGCGAGTCGGACGTGACGAGTTGCTGGAAGCGCCTGGTATCCGCCGAAGATACCGTCGGGATCAAGACCAACGTGTGGCGCTTTCTCAGGACGCCGCCCCCACTGGAACAGGCCGTCCTTACCCGAATCAAGCGGGCGGGCGTATCCGAGGAGCGGATCGGCGTGGATGACCGCGGCGTCCGCACCAATCCCCTGTTTCATCGGGCCACGGCGCTCATCAACATGCGGCCCATGCGCACGCATCATTGGGCAGGTGTCGGAAGTTGCCTGAAGAACTACATCCCGTTCTCTGAGAGTCCACCGAATTGG
Organism: Candidatus Hydrogenedentota bacterium; assembly: GCA_963674865.2. Taxonomy (GTDB): domain Bacteria; phylum Hydrogenedentota; class Hydrogenedentia; order Hydrogenedentales; family SLHB01. Next base: position 225,636 of record CAXXYE010000003.1, on the reverse strand, counting down.
CACGACGACTCATGCGCCAACCTAGCGGGGCTTTGGGATCTGCCCATGGTTAAGGGGAAGACACGGCTGAATATCCTCGTCATGCTCACGCCCCTCTTTCATGGCAAAGGGCCGCACCATTTCAACGCGGATTACCTGTGGCCATACAAGGGATTGATCGTTGGCGCGGATCCCGTCGCCGTAGACGCAACCGGACTGCGCATCCTCACCGCCAAGCGCCTCACGGTATTCGGTGAAGAACGAGCTTATCTTGTACCGCCCAAACACATCCAGGTCGCGCAGGACAAGTTTGCCCTCGGCATCGCCGACCCGGCTCGGATCGACGTGGTCAAGCTCGGGTGGGACGAGGCGATTCTAATCTAGACAGTCGCACTGCTCGCTCCTGCGCGGCTACAACTCCGAAGGAACGGGGTCAACTCCCGTCAGGGCTTCGGCGCTTTCGGCGTCGCGCTCCTTCAGGTATTCCTCGATGGCAAGAGAACGGACGACGACAGTCAGGGCAAGCAAAAACCACAGAGGCTCCATGATTCGGATGATGAGAAAGGTGATGGTGCCCAGCGAGTGGACAATGATCCCGACCAACGCGGTGGCCGTGCCGTAGGCCACTCCTCTTCCCAGCCAGCTACGCGACCACCGGTAAGCATCGCGGCAGGTTCGCAGCATTTGAAGTTGCATGAACACGAACGCCGCCAAACCGAGCAGTCCCGTCTCGATGGCCACCCTCGCGTAGTGGCTGTCAAGCACGCTCTGCCAGGCCACGCCGCCGCCGAGCCAAGGCCAGACTCTGAGATTGTAGCGAACTTTCTGCCAGACGTAGATCCGCTCGTACGTCGACTTGTCCACCTGGAGTCCCGTGTGCCGCCCCGCGATGACAATAGGCTCCCCCGTCCCACGCTGGAACGTGTAGTTGACGCGGTCCTTCACCTCGGCAGGCATCAAAACGCTTGAGAATGAGAGCACCAGCGCGACCACCAGGACGACGTAGTACTTTCTCGTCATCAGCCCTAGGGCAAGCGGCGCGACGATGAAGGCGACGTAAGAAGCGCGCGATAAGGAGAACAAGAACGGGACAAACGCGGCGAAGGCAATTCCAAGGAACATCATCTTGAGGCGCCACGTGGGCGCCTGCGTGAGGAGCCCGCCCGCGATGCACATCAGAATGATCAGGTAGCCGCCGAGGGTGTTTGGCTCGGTGCCGCCCTTCTCGTCGAAGGGCGCGCTGATCCGCCAGGGAGCGTTGATCTGCAGGGAGCAATAGATGCATACGATCAATCCCACCAGGAAAAACACCACCAATTGGTTGCGTACCTCCTTCATGTCGCGCAAAGCGTGGCCCACGAGGATGAAAACCATATAGAACTCCGCCATCTTCAACATGACGAAGAGGGCCGCGTTTGTATCATAGGCGGGCAGGCCCATGCGCAGTGCGAGCAAGGTTGAGATGATGCAGATGCCGTAGTAGCAGGTAATGCCCAGGTTGATCGGACTCGGCTGCCAGAACCTCAGCCGGCCCTCAAAAGCGAGCTTCACCATCACGCCAAGGAAGATGACAATGATAAGGATGTCGTCGTAGCGAAGCTTGGTGACGCGTCCGCTTCGCCCTATCTCGCCCCCTTCAATTTCCGGCGACAGGAGCATGGCAATAACAAGCACGTACACGCCCAGATCGACGCGGAGGATGGTGAGGCCGAAGACAATAATGCTCACGGCGAGCGCCACGGTGAGGTTGGGATCTTGCACATAGATGTGAAAGACAAGCACCGCGACGGCGCAGAAGGCCATGAAGGCCGCGAAGAATGGCACCTCGATGCGGCTCTCGGCGACCTCGCCTCGTCCGATGCCGCGCTCAGAACGGAATAGCGCCATGAGGCATCAACCTTCCCTGCGCCGCAACGAGACTAGGCGGACTCGACACACCGCGGCACGATCCGCGTCACACGCCCAGGCAAACCGCCGCCCCGGCACGCGCCCACGCGTCACAGGTGGTACCAACGCCGCTGTCGCCCCCGGGCAGCGTCATCGTAATAATAATAGTAATAATAATAGTGGCGACGGGTGGCCTCGATACCATTCAATACCACGCCCGCAATGCCCGATTGCCCCGCGTCGAGGAGCTTTCTTGCCCGCAGGATGGTCTCTCGGCGGGCGCGATTGACCGCCACCACAAGCACGACCGTGTCGACCCGCGTTCCCAGGAGAACCGGGTCGGTTACCACCAATATCGACGGAGCATCGCACACCACCACATCGAATTCCTCGCCTACCTCGCGCATGAATTCCCGCATCCGCTCCGAGCCGATCAATTCCGAGGGATTCGGCGGGACGCGCCCGCTCGAGATGATCCACATGTTCTCGACGCGAGTGGGCCGCATGACGGTGCGGAAGCCGAGGCCGGAACGAAGCACATCGGCCAAGCCGGGGCCACGCTCCATCTTGAGGACCCGGTGGACATTGGGACGGCGCAGGTCGGTATCGATGATCAGGACACGCATGCCGCTGTCCGCCATGGTTACCGCCATGTTGACGGCGGTGGTGGTCTTCCCTTCGCCGGGAACGGCGCTCGTAACCATGATCGTCTTGGGCTTCTTCCTGATGGTGGCGAACTGAAAGTTCGTGCGCAAAGCACGGTATGACTCGCTGATGGGCGACTTGGGATCGTACTGCGTCACAATGCAGGCGTCGATCTCGGACTCATCCGTCGCGGCGACAAGCGTGCCACGCCGCCGACGGGGGTTCTTGCCCTTGCCGAACCGCATCTGGGGAATAGTACCGATAACTTCCAGGCCGATGTATTGCTTAACCTCGTCGATAGTGCGAATCGAGGTGTCCATGGCATCGAGCATGATGGCCAGGCCAAAACCGATCAGCAAGCCCACCAAGCCTCCGACGATGAAGTGCGAGAAGAGCTTGAGCGTTCCCCCGGGCGGCGCGAGGACCGACGCGGTAACGGGATTCTGCCTAACAACCTGTCCGAAATTGCGGTCAATGGAACTGCTGATCTCGAACTCCGTCTCAATCAACTTGTTAAACTGACCTCGAAGCTGGTCGGTGCGCTCCGTAAGTTGGCGGTAGGCGAAATCCTGGTTGGCCAGCTCCGGTAGATTCTCGACGAGGTCCCTGAGCCGGGCCTCGAGTGTTCGCTCCGTGATCTGGACCTTCGTAAGCTCCAACTGCAGGTGCATGTACTGCGTTCGGAGATCCTGCTGCTCCTGCCAGACGCTTGTGCCGCCGCCTGCGCCGGCGTCCATTTCCCGCAATGCCTCGAGAATGGCCTGTTCCTTTGCCGCGATCTCTTCCCGAAGCAACTGCAAGCCTTCATACTCGGGCGTGAAATCGATCCGTAGGGCCACCTCCTGTTGGAGCAACTCATCAAGCTCATCGAAGAGCTTGTCGACAACGGAATTGGATACCTGTCCGAGGACCTGGGGCAGTCTCGCGTTATTAAGGCGCAGCTTCTCCTCAATCTCGTTCATCTCGGCCAGGATCTGTTCCTGGGCGGCCTTGGCCTCGACCAGGTCGCTCTTCATCGAGGTCATGTCATCGGCCAATTGGCCCTTCGTCCGAAAGCCTATCTGCTTCTGGAAGGCCCATTCCGCCTGCTCGGCTTCCGTAAGCCGTGCGCGCACATCCTCGACTTGCTGCTTCACAAGCTCGTAGGTTTCTTGCTCTTCCTGAAGCTGGAGGCGGCGCGCGCGGTCTACAAAGACACGCGCCGTGTATTCGGCGATACGGCGGGCTTCCTCTTCCGTGCTTCCGTCGACGCGTATCCGGATAATGCCGGCCTCGGGAACATCCGACACTTCAAGGGCGCTTCTGACGGCTACGGCCCCCGCCTGGTACTCATCCTCGGTGCTGACGTCTCCCCAAGCTCCTCCGTTAGTAACGTCGTGCTGCACAAGGACCCGGGCGACCTCCTCGGCCAGTCCGGGCAGAACGCGGTTCATGACTTCCTTGGGCTGTGTAGGAACCAGAGGTACGCCGCCGACGCGCTGAAGAAGGCCCTTTTCCCAAGCGCTCTGCTTGATGGCTAGATCTGTCTGGGCCTCATAGACGGCGGAACTCTGCTGATGGAAGAGCCCCCACACGCCCAGTCCGATGCTGCATAGGCACGTGGAAACAACGATCATCAGCCACCAGCGCAGGGAAACAGCAACAACAAACTGCAGTTGGTTTGCCTGATCCTGCTTGGCCGCCCTCTCTAGAGATGGATCCGACGCCATAGGCGCTCAATCCTTTCGGGACTCTTTGATCGTTTCAAGCAGGGGGGCTATCGGCGCGCTACTCGATACATTGATCATCCGATCCCACGTGATGTCCTCCGGGCGCTCATAGATAGTCGGAGTCACAAACACCATCAATTCCGTTTGACTTCGCTTCTTCTCGGTGTGTTTGAATAGATTCCCCAGGAGGGGCACCTTGGCGAGCACGGGAACCCGCTGTTCGATATCACGGTTGTCATTCTGCGAGATGCCGCCGATAACCAGCGTTTGCCCATCGCGCACCTGGGCAACGGTTTTGGAACTACGCACCGAACGGACGGGGATGCCGTTGCTCGTACCAAGGGCATACGAGACCTCCGGTGCGAGTTCCAGCTCAACATACGGCCCCGTCGCATCCCGATAGACGTGCGGCGTGACGTCGAGAATAATCCCCAGGTCCATGAACTTGGTAGAGTAATTCGTGGCCCCGGTGAGTTCCGTGCCGTACTCCGTGTAAGGGAACTCATCCGTCATCTTGATCTGCGCCCGCTCGTGATTGACGGTAAACGTCCAAGGTTCAGCCAGCATCTCGCCGCGATCATTGGCAACCAACGCGTTGAGGAGCGTCCCGATATCGACGTGGCCATCGAAGAATCCGAAGAAGAGCTGCCCCGGCGTAGGAATGTGTACCGGCACGTTCAGGCGGCGGGTGAAATTCGGCTCATCCACATAGCGGCGGCCGGAGGCGCTCTGTTGCAGACTGGACTGGACGCCCTCAACCTGTTCGTTGGCCAGAGCGCCCGTGCCGCCTTGCATGGCGGTGAGATCCACATCCTGCCGTGTGGAGGGGTAGTACCCCCCCATACCCTCCTCACCTTGCACAAACCATCGCAGGCCCAGTTCCTTCAGTGCACCCACCTGGACCTCGGCGATCTTGGCCTCAATGCGCACTTGAACGCGCTGGGTCGGCATCTGATCAAGACGGGCTATCACGGCCTGCATGTTCTGGATGGTGCTGGCCGTATCCGTGACGATAAGCGTGTTCGTCTGACGATCATATCCGAGAGCACCGCCCTCAGAGCTCATCCCCTGGAGGGCCGTCCAAAGCGCCTCGGCGTTGGAATTGTCGAGAGGAATAACCTCGGTCTTCATCTCGGGCGTGCGGGCAGGTTCCCGAATAGAGGTCCCCAACACGCTGCGCGACACCGTGACCCGCGGGTCGCGCTTGAGGATCCGCCGGAGCTCCTGAACAACTTGCAGGGTCGCCTGGTCCTCCGTCATCCCCGACACGGCGACCTTGCCGACATGGGGGATTTCAATGGCGCCCGTGGCGTCAACCTGCGCTGTCGTGGACAGTTGGGGGAAGCGATAGACATCAACAAAAAGGAAGTCGCCCGGACGGATGGGCAGCTCGCGCTGCGCGGCAGCCCAGCAACAGCACAGGGAAAAGGCCAGTACCCATCTGATTCCGGATGACCTCATCATGAGCATTCTCCTCAACGCATCCGTTGCCCTGCATCGAGCCCCGGCAATTACTCTCACGTCACTCCTCCGGAAGCACAAGGGATTCTGCCTCCATCGGCGCCGCGAAAGCCGCTTCGCGGGCCTGTTCCGCCCCCACATTCAAGAAAGCCTGTTCAGCCCGAGGATCGGGCTCGGCCGCCACGGCCTCATCCAGGGAATCTCCTACCGGGTCGGCGGCGTCCGCGGCCGGCACGTCAGTGTATGTTTCCTCCAGTTGGCTCTGTAGCACGTCGCGCTGGCGCTGGATCTCCTTCTTTGCGATAGGATCAATCGCGGGTGAGCGCACGGCATGATCCCAATACTGGATGGCCTTCTTCATATGCTCTCGACGAGTCGCCAACACGGCATCCTTCTCGGCCATCCTGTGGTACATGCGCCCCAACTCGTGGTAATCCACCTCGGGCGTGTAGTTCTCGGATATGGACACGGCCTGAAGATAGGCGGATTCGGCGGCAGCGTAGTCGCCCAGGCTCGCATACGCACGCGCGAGGGTGCGCATCGCGGGCAAGGCGATTCCTGCATCTCTCAACTGGAGTTCCGGATCGCGAAGAACGTCGATAGCCTCCCAATAGCGATGGAGTTGGAAGTTGAGTATACCCATCAAACCCTCGGCTCGGGCCACCTTGGTGTGCGTAGGATGCGCCATGACAAACTGGCCGAACAGCTCCAACGCCCGCTCCCGGGCCGCTTGCCCGGCGTTGCCCAAAGGCTCCTCAATCCGTTGAAGCAAGAAAGCCGCCTCAAACTCCGCATCCGGCGTCAAAGGGTGGCTGGGATACCTGTTGGCGAAATCAAGGTACGCTTCCGACGCCTGGCGATACCTACCCTCATCGGCGAGCCGTTCCGCGGCCGCGAACTGAGATTCGGGAGAAGCCAGCTGCGCCCTACTCCACGCAAGCACGCTGTAACCTAGGATGCCGACTGCGATAAGAACCACTAAGCGTACACCCCAGCGGATGAGCTTGCGTCGGCGCCGGCCCTGCCGCTTCGAGCGGCGTCGTTGAGCCCTCGTCTGCGGCCGGCGATACACCGAACTGTCCCGTTCAACCGCCGCCTGCTTCACCTCCTCATCGCGCGCCTCCCCCGGCTGTTGCATGGGAACGTCATCGGCCTCGGAGGTCTTGAGGGAGGGCAGACAAGCTTCTTCAGCGCCTGCTACGGATGGAGCGCCCTCAACCTGGCTAAGTCTCTGCGCTTCGGGCGGTGCGGCTTCGACGACCTCCTCCGGTTCTTCGCCCGCTTCTTCCGGAGCAACGGGAACGGGCACGATTTCGTCATCGGGAGCCGGACATTGCGATCCAATCTCAGCGGGCGGTTTCGTATCACCAACCTTTTCCGGTACATCGTCGGCCGTTGGCTCTTCTTCCTCAGGCCCCGAAGACGATGCTTCGATCGTCGTGTCTTCCTCGGGCGGCAAGAGCGTACTCAGCGGAGCACGCGTGTCCACCTCGCCATATTCCGCCACGGGCGGCTCCGGCTCGTCGGCCGTCTCCTCACGCGTCAGATCGGCGATGATCTCCTTGAGCCCCGCAATGGGCGAGCGATCCTCGCGCTTGCCGACCACTACTTCCTCGTCCTCGCTCCCCGACGCATGATCGAGTGACGGAGGCTCCATCGACGCATCGACGTCGGCCACGCCCTCCTCGTAGAAACTCACTGGATCATCCGGATCCAGGGAATTGTCGAATTGCTGGACAGGCGTGGGCGCAGGTTCAGCGAGGGAGGCAGGGCGTGTCAGGCCCGTCATCTGAATAAAATCGAGGTCGGAGCCCCGCTGTTCGGACGGGATCCCGCTCTGTACACGTTCGTCCTCGTCGATCTGGTCGGCGAGCGTCCGGTCCATTGCGTCAAGCTCCTGCTTGACCTCGCGGGGCCGCTCCGGAAGCTCGTCGTTGTAGTCTTCGCTGGTGGCCATCGATAGCCTAGCCGTGCTTCTCCCTGGACTTGGCAGCCCTCAGCAACAGCTCGACCGCTCGCTGTTCCCGGGGACCTTGGCCCAGGCGCTCCGTCGGACTCGGCGGCGGTGTCTCGGGGCGCTTCGGCGGAGCGCTTCGAACCTGCACGTCGGTTGTCTGCATCGCCAGCGCCACAAGGCGCGAACGTTTCTCAGGATCGGGCAAGGTCGTCTTGTCAACCGTGTGCAAGACAACATCTTGGCCGATACGACGGGTCTTGACCTGCGCCGCGACCAGGAGTGCATTGCGGCACATGGTGACGGTGACGCGGGGACTGCCCTCCGCATAGCTGTAGATCATGCGGATGGCCGCATCGTCGAAAGCAGGCCGCTTCTCGGGCGCGGACGCGGCCATATTGAGCCGGAACTCGATCAGGTTGCGCGTATCTTCGAGACTGAGCGGCGACAGCACGAAAGTCATGTTGATGCGCTGCTCGAAATTGGGCCGCGCCCTAAGCACGGCGGCCCATTCCATTTGAGCCAGCAGGACAAGGTTAAGCAACTTGTGCTGTTGTGTCTCAAGGTTCTGGGCAAGCCGGAGGAGTTCTAACTGACCGCGTTTATTGAGATTCTGGGCGTCGTCGATGATAAGCGTGTTGATCTGGCCGCGATGGCGGAGCAGGTCCTGGTTAAGCGCCTCCATGTAGGCTACGAACGACCGCTTCTCAGGCCGAAGCCCGAATTGCGTGATGATCGCCTCGAGAAGCGCGAAGCTGGTCCACGACGGAATAGGCGAGCCGATGACGGCGGTACGATACCGCTCGGGCTGCACGCTCATGCCCGAAAGAAGCTTACGGAGAAGCGTTGTCTTGCCCGTCCCGTAGTTCCCCAGGATAACGGCGATCCCGTGGCGCTCGTCAACGCTGTGCCAAAGCCGGAAAAGGCATTCCTTGTGTTCCCGTGCTGCATAGAAATAGGCAGGGTCGGCCGTCGGAGCAAACGGCTGCTCTCGCAATCCAAAGAAAGCCAGGACCGACTGGGACTCACTGTCACTCATGTGCTCGCCTGTTTCCCTTCGCCATGGCTACAGCAGCAAGCGCCGCCCGCGTCCACCGGAAGGGGCGCCCAGGATGCTGCCTTTACGGCGCGTGAGCCAGGGAATTCCTCTCTCACTACGGCTGGGCGCATTGCCCGCCGGCCCTTCGCCGCGGACCCGTCACAAACCTAGACACATCTCAACACTTGGCACGCGTCTCCGCTCGCCCGTTTCGAGCAGGAAGCCGTGGCCGGGCTAAGGGCTTCATTCTCCAGAACTTCCGCGTATATTCTATAGAATCGGTGTGGACCTGTCAAGCAATTATGGGCTAGATATAGGGCTACCGCATCCAAAAAACAACAATATATAGTATCCGCAGCGCAATGAGGGCCGCAGGATGGTGCGAATCCTTCCGGCAACGTGCCCCCCCCCGGCGCTTGTGGAGGCAAGAAGAGCGACGACGAAGCTAGAAGACCGGGAAACGCTGTTCTTGAACCTCTGTACCGCCGTATTCACTGGCAAGTTCTCTGCCGCCATGATATAAAGGGGGCAGGCGTACAGAGTCCGACGACTGCGCACGGATTCTACGCGCAATGGGGCAATGCGCATGGAGCTTGAGCGAATCATAGTGCTGACGGGGCCTCTTGAGGGGCGCGAACTGTCCCTCGAAACGCGTATCAGTATTGGCCGCAGCCCGGAAAACGACCTTCAACTCGACGATCCGGAGGTGTCACGCAAGCACGCCGTGATCGAGCGAAGGCCCGAAGGCGCCATTCTGCGGGATTTGAGCAGCGGGAACGGCACATTTGTGGGCGAGAAACGCGTGCTAGAGTATCGCCTCGCACCGGAAGACGTCATTCGCGTGGGCCAGGTCGAACTGCGGTACCAACGCGTAGCGGCCCCTGCAGAGGCCTCCCCCCCACGGCCTCAAGGGCCTCAGGCTGTCCGGCTTGAGGACGCCGAGGTATCGGGGCCCATCGAAACGGCCCGCGCTGAAGACCTCTATCAAACATTCTTCGCCGCCCCCGGCGCCGCCGTATCCGCCGAGCAGTTGCAGGATGCGCAGCGCCGTCTACAGGCCGTATACAAGGCCAACGCGATCATCGCGAGCGAACCCGACCTCAAGAAGCTATTCGCCTGCATCATGGACGAGCTGCTCTCACTGGTTCCCGCGCAAACAGGCGTGATTCTGCTCAAGAACGAGAAATCCGCCGCACTCGAGCCGGCTTACGTGCGCTCCGCCACGGGCGAAGGCCGGGTGGTCGTCAGCACGACTATCGCAGACCGCGCCTTCAAGCAAGGCGAAGCCGTGCTCACGTATAACGCCACGGAAGATCCACGCTTCGCGGCAGGAGCCAGCATACTGGCGCAGAACATCTCCTCGGCAATGTGTGCTCCCCTGGCGCATCAGGAGGAGACGCTCGGCGTCTTGTACGTGGATACTCGCGGCGCGGCCAACGCCTTCACGACACGCGACCTGGAACTCCTCGTCGCGTTCTCGGGGGCGGCGGCCACGGCCATCCGCAACGCCCAATACGTGCGCAAGCTGGAGCAGGCCTACCACGACACGCTGATCGCCTTGGCCAACGCGGTCGAGCTCCGGGATCATTACACCGTGGGCCACACCTGGCGCGTAACACGTTTCGCCATGGAAATGGCCAGGGAACTCGGCTTCGATGAGGAGGGTATCCGGCGTTGTGAGATGGGCGGCGTACTCCACGATGTAGGGAAGCTCGCCGTGGACGACGCCATCTTGCGCAAACCCGGCAGGCTCGACGACGACGAATTCGCCAAGATGCGCGTCCATCCCGAGCGTGGCGCCCGGCTCATGGAAGATATCGCCATGCTCAAGCCGGTGATCCCTTTCTGCCTCGCCCACCACGAGCGCTATGACGGCAAAGGCTATCCTCATGGACTGGCGGGAGAGGACATCCCCCTTGAGGGGCGCGTCATCGCGGTGGCCGATACCTTTGACGCCATGACAAGTAACCGCCCCTACCGAAAGGGGCTCGACCCCGAAGTGGCTATCGAGGAACTTGAGAAGTGCAAGGGGGGGCAATTCGATCCGCAATGCGTGGACGCGTTCGTCCGGTGCTATCGCGACGGGAAAATCCAGCGCGTCATGCAAGATTTCCTCGCCTCGGATGAGAAGAGCGTCGCCTGTCCGTTTTGCAGCACGCACATCCGCATTCCGGAAGAGGCAGAAATCGGCAACCGTTTCCAGTGCGATGTATGTCATCGCCACGTGGAACTTCGCCAGGAGAATATGGCCTACTACGGTGCGCTCATCGCACAAACCGAGATTGATTGACGCGTCGGGCCACGGCTCCGACATCCGGCCTCCACAGAGTTCGGCGTCGTGTGGAAGATCAATCCGTCCGCCTCTATAATCGCCCCCACGTATACACGGCCGAGCGGTCGATCATCTGCCTAGTGCACCGAAATCCCGTAGACAGGGGAGGGAGAATGCTCCAATGAGGAAGATACGCGTTGCCATCATCGGACAGGGCCGCAGCGGACGCGACATCCACATGAACTACCTGCTCCAAGACACGAGGCGGTATCAGATTGTGGCCGTGGTGGATCCCATCAAGGAGCGGAGGGAGCGCGCCGAGCGCGAGTCCGGCGCCGAAACCTATCGCACGCACGCACCCTTACTGAAACGCAGCGACCTGGACCTCGTTGTCAACGCCTCACCGAGCAAGTTTCACGTGCCCATCTCCCTCGAACTCCTCCGCGGGGGATTCAACGTTCTGTGTGAGAAGCCACTGGCGTCCCGAGCCGCCGATGTGGACAAGCTCATTCAGGCATCCGAGCGCTCGGGCCGCATCTTGGCCATTTTCCAGCAATCGCGCTTCGCGCCGTATTTCCGCCAAGTCCGCAAGGTGATCGACTCGGGCGTGCTGGGGGACATCGTGCAGGTGTGCATCGCCTTCGGCGGATTCAGCCGCCGGTACGACTGGCAGACGCTCACGTCGGAGATGGGAGGAAGCCTGCTCAATACCGGGCCCCACCCGCTCGATCAGGCCCTGCAACTTTTCGGGACGGACGTTATGCCCCACGTTGCCTGCGTCATGCGCAACGCGACAAGCTACGGTGATGCGGAAGACCATGTCCTGCTCACCCTGACGGGCGAGGGACGCCCCATCATCAACCTCGAGATCTCTTCGTGCTGCAGCTACCGCTTCTTCACGTACAACGTCTACGGCACCCGCGGCGGACTGAAGAGCGATAAGTCGGCCATCGAGTGGCGGTTCTACGATCCGAAGGAAGCGCCGAAGCAACGCCTAATTCGCCGGCCGCTCGCCCAAACCGACGGCACGCCGAGCTACTGCAAGGACACGCTGAAGTGGCACAAGCGAACCTGGAAAGTCCCGAGCAAGAAGCATGACCTTTTTGACAGCATGTCGGGGGCGTTCTACTCCATGCTCTACAAGACTCTGACGAAGGGCACGCCGCTCGAGATCACGCCTCAGCAAGTACGCCAACAGATTGCCGTCATCGAGGAATGCCAGCGCCAGAATCCACACATCTACGGCAAGCGTAAATAGGTGTCTCGTCACGGCGTCCGCGTGGCGTCTCCTCGCGGCACATCAAAGAGGAAAGGCTTCAGACTATGCCTTGGCTCGCTCTGCTGGGCGCCATGCTGCACGCTGTCGAGTTGCCGGCTGGCTCCGCGCCGCCACCGGTGGCTGTGGCGCACTTTCCCGATCTGCTCCATGCCTACGTATGGCGCAATTGGGAGCTTGTTCCGCCGGAGCGCCTGGCCGCTGTGGTGGGGGCGACACCGGCGCAAATCGTCGAGATGGGCAAGGCGATGGGCTTGCCCGCGGCCCCCGCGATCTCGGAGGAGCGCTGGCGGCGGTCGTACATCACGATCATCCGCCGCAACTGGCATCTTCTCCCGTATGAGCAGTTGCTGACACTCCTCGATTGGTCCGCCGAGAGACTGGCTTACACCCTGCGCGAAGACGACTTCCTCTTCGTGAAACTCGGCAACCTCAAACCCCGCTGCGAACCCATCGTGTACACGCCACCGGACGAGGTAGCGCGAGCGCAGGAGGCCCGGATCGCGTCTTGGACGCGCGAGGCGTTTCCCGCGGGCCTTGGGGAAGGCACGGATCCGCTGTTCGGCTTCGTGAATCGGTTATCCGAGCCGCCCGGAGCACAAGAGAAGGAAGCGCCAGCCGGCCGGTTCTCGCCTCGCTTCTGCGCGTCCTATTTCGCGCTCTATGGCGACCCGCTGCTCGACCTGGAGGCCGCGGGCTATCCCGAGGGCTACCTGGCCAGGCTGGCCGCGTCGGGCGTAGACGGCATCTGGCTTCATGCAGTGCTGTATAAGCTCGCCCCCTTCCCCTGGGACATGAATTTGAGTCAGGCGCACGAGCAGCGGATCGAGAACCTGCGTAGGCTCACGGCCCGAGCGCGCAAGCACGGCCTCGGCGTCTACCTCTACCTGAACGAGCCCCGCGCCATGCCGCTTGAGTTCTTCGAGTCCCGTAGTGACCTCAAAGGCGTTGAAGAGGGGCAGCACGCGGCCCTGTGTACGAGCGCCGCGCCCATCCAAGACTATCTCCGCAATGCCGTGGCTCACGTGTGCCGCGGCGTGCCTGATCTGGCCGGATTCCTCACCATCACGGCTTCGGAAAATCTAACCAATTGCTGGTCGCACCATCGCGGAGGCGAATGCCCGCGCTGCGGCGCCAGAGGTGCGGCGGAAGTCATCGGCGAAGTCAACGCCCTGGTGCAACAAGGCATCGATGCTTCGGGAAGCCAAGCACGCTTGCTCGCATGGGACTGGGGCTGGAAAGACGAGGACGCTCCGAAGATCATCGCGCAGCTACCGGACAAGGCGTCCTTGGTGAGCGTGAGTGAATGGAGCATCCCCATTCAGCGCGGCGGCATATCGAGCGTCGTGGGCGAGTACTCGATCTCCGTGATCGGCCCCGGCCCACGCGCAACTCGGCACTGGGCCCTTGCCCGTGAACGGGGACTCCGCGCCGTGGCTAAGATCCAGGCCAACAACACCTGGGAGTTGTCCGCGGCTCCGTATATCCCGGCGGTGGCCAACGTGGCCAAGCACGCCGCTAATCTGCGCAGCGCCGGTGTGGACGGCATCATGCTCGGCTGGAGTCTCGGCGGGTATCCCGCCCCCAACCTCGAAGTAGTGGCCGAGACGGGCCGCCCCGATGCCCCCTCCCCCGAGGATGCAATGCGTGCCGTGGCCGAGCGGCGCTACGGCCCGACGATGGCGCCGGCCATCATGGAAGCATGGCAAGCCTTCAGTACAGCATTCAGCGAGTTTCCCTACCACGGCGGACTTGTCTACACCGCACCCCTGCAAACGGGCCCCGCCAATCCTCTCTGGGCCGAACCCACCGGCCATAAGGCCTCCATGGTTGGCTTCCCTTACGACGATCTGGACGCCTGGCGCGCCGTATTCCCCCCGGAGGTCTTCATCGCGCAGTTTCGGAAAGTGGCGGAGGGCTTCGACACCGCTATCGAGAAGCTCGAATCGGCGGCCCGAGAGATGTCCCTCGAAAAGGCCTTCGCCAGGGCGCTGGCCGGCGAACTCGACGTGGCGCGCGTCTGCGCGATTCATTTCCGGAGCGTGGCGAATCAGGCAGACTTCGTAGTGGCACGGCGCGACCTGGCCCAAGCCATCATCGCCAAGGACGCCGAACGCGCCATTGCTCGCCTTGAGGATCTCCTCGAAAGCGAGAGCAATCTGGCTTCGCGCCTGTACACGATTCAGCGCAGGGACGCGCGTATCGGCTACGAAGCGACAAACCATTACTTCTATGTCCCCCTCGACCTCGCCGAAAAGGTGCTGAACTGCCGTGATCTCTTATCGCGCTGGCTGCCCGCCGAGCGTGCGGCGCGAGGGCTGTTGCCGGCCAGCGGAGCGCCTTGACTCCATCGCCGCGTCGAGAGGAATGGGGGACTGCCGCAAGAGAGTCCGCCGCAGGCGGACGAGACGGGACTGTCCCCGATTCCGATCCTCGTCGCGCCCGTCCCCTTGACTTCATCGCCGCGCCGGGAGTACACCTTGGAAGAGAAGAATTCGAGAGCCCGATGGCCACGAAGGAGTACACATATCCCTATCCCCGCCCTATGGTGACTGTCGACGCCGTCCTACTTGGCCTTGGCGAGGACGGGCTTGATATCCTGCTGATTCGGCGCGGGCGTGAGCCCTTCGCCGGACGCTGGGCGCTCCCCGGCGGCTTCGTCGAGATGGATGAGCCCCTCGATGTAGCCGTAGTCCGTGAGTTGCACGAGGAAACCGGCCTCGACGGCATTTCCCTAAGACAATTACACACCTTCGGCGACCTCGAACGGGATCCCCGCGGCCGATCGATTTCGGTGGCGTATCTTGCGGTGGTCGATAGACGCCGCCATCGGCCACGGGGCGGGGATGACGCCGCGGAGGCGCAATGGGTGGCCATGCGGGATGTCGAGGGGCTCGTGTTTGACCACGACGCCATCGTGGCATACGCTATCGAAAGGCTCCGTGTTGACTTGGCGCATCCCGCGCTGACAAGGCGCTCGCTCTGCGAGGAATTGGACGAAGCGGACTTCGCACGCCTGAGACGTATCGTGCTCGGCCCGTCTTCCTGAGCGGGCCGGAAGTCCCTGGATGAGCCGTCAAGTTGGAAACGTCCGTTCATGGCATTGGCGCTGCGTCTCTTTTGGGAGAAGGCTATATGAAGATCACCTCGACGGACGCCCTGATCATCATAGACGTGCAGAAGGATTTCTGTCCGGGCGGGGCGTTGGCTGTAGAAGATGGAGACGCGATCATCCCCGTCATCAACAAGATGTCGCCCCTGTTCAAGCATGTAATCGTGTCACGCGATTGGCATCCGGCCAACCATTGCAGCTTCGGAAATCCCCCGGCGTTCTGCGATGGAAGCTGGCCCGCCCACTGCGTGGGCGGCTCACCCGGGGCAGAGTTCCACGAGGATCTCCATATCCCCGACGACGCTTTGCGCGTGAGCAAGGCCACCACGCCCGAACGGGAGGCGTACAGCGACTTCCAGGAAACGGGCCTGGCGGATGATCTCCGGCATCGGGGAGTAACGCGTGCATTTGTCTGCGGCCTTGCCACGGATTACTGCGTCAAGAGCACCGCCTTGGACGCCGTGGCCGAAGGCTTCGAGGTCATCTTCCTGGAGGATGCGTGCAAAGGGGTGGACGCGCCCCCGGGAAGCGTGCAGCTGGCGCTCAAGGAAATGACTGAAGCGGGCGTGATCTTCTGCTCCTCGGTGGACCTCACATGACGGCCCCGCCGCAGGCATGGTACAACCGCGAGGGCCTGGCGCTCCTCACCGACCTCTATGAGCTCACCATGATGGCCGGACATCTGAAGGAAGGCCGGGATCAACAGCAGGTTACCTTTGAGTACTTCTTCCGGAGCCTGCCGCCCCATGCGGGCTTCGCCGTGACGGCCGGGCTTGAGGTTTTTATCGAGTACCTGGCAAACCTGCGATTCCGAGAGGACGACATCGCGTACCTCAATTCTCTTGGCATATTCGATGCCGCTTTCCTGAGTTTCCTTAAGGACTTCCAGCCCCACTGCACCGTCCGGGCAATCCCCGAAGGAACCTTAGTCTTCCCGAACGAGCCGGTTATCCAGGTTGAGGGCACCATCTTCGAGGCCCAGTTGCTCGAGAGTGCGCTGCTCAACATCATGAACTTCCAGACGCTTATCGCCACAAAGGCCGCCCGAGTCTGCCTGGCAGCCAACGGCGAACCGGTGCACGAGTTCGGGCTGCGGCGCGCCCACGGCCCCGACGGCAGCTTGAGCGGCTCGCGTGCCGCATACATCGGCGGATGCATGGCCACGTCGAATGTCCTGGCCGGGAAAGTGTACGGCATTCCCGTATCGGGCACCCATGCCCACAGTTGGGTGATGAGTTTCCCATCGGAACTCGAAGCATTTCGAGCCTTCGCGCGTAATTATCCTGAACGCTGCACCCTTCTCGTCGATACCTACGATACGGTGGAGAGCGGCGTTCCCAACGCCATCACCGTGTTCAAGGAGTTACACGCCGCCGGCCACAATGCCCGGCCGGCCATCCGCCTCGATTCGGGCGACTTGGCCAAGCTGAGCAAGATAGCCTACAAGATGATGACGGACGCCGGCTTCGAGGACCCGCTCATCGTTGGCTCCAACGACCTCGACGAGGACATCATCGCGGATCTCAAGCGGCAGGGCGCCAAGATCAATGCCTGGGGCGTTGGGACGCATCTCATCACGGCAAGCGACTCTCCCTCTCTGAGCGGCGTTTACAAGCTCGTGGCCATCCGCGAGAACGGGCAATGGCTGCCCCGCATCAAGATCACTTCGAACATGGACAAAGCGACGGATCCCGGTAGAAAGCAACTGCTTCGCTACTACGACGGCGACGGACGTCCCGTCGGCGACATGATCTACGGGGAAGACGAGACGTGTCCTATCTCGGAGACTATCCTTGGACGCCATCGCACACGCCCCCACCAGCCGGCCCGACTGCGCGGGGCCGAAAGCGCCCGGGAACTCCTGCAGTGCGTGTTCAACAAGGGCCGGCGCTTGACAGAGGCCCCGCCCATCGCATCCGTACGCCGGTGGGCGCTCGACCAAATCGCCGCGCTTCCCGAGGAGTTCAAGCGGCTCCGCAATCCCGAGATCTACCGCGTCGTCCTGTCCGAGAAGATGGGACAACTCAAGGAAGAAATGCTGCAGAACCCCGATATGCCCTAGACCCTCAGCCTGGCTGGCAGCGCCTTCCATGCCGGAAGTCCGCGTGCGGTTCGTCGTACCCTCGCGCCTGTCCCCCTGAAGTCCGGCATCCGCACCTTGCCAAAACGTGGGCCCTCATGCTATACGGAACACGTGCCCGAGAGAAGCATCGGTAGTACAGGCACACTGGCTGTAGTACAACCGCGGAGGGCGCATTCGTGAACTGCATGAATTCCGGCCAACCTCGCAGGCACGCCGTCGCAGGCATCATTGCATTACTCCCCATCGCACTCTTCTCAATGGGAAACACAGAATGCCCCTTCCTACAACCTGAGCCATATCTGAAAACCTACGACTTGCATTGGACCTTCTTCACGGGGATAGAGCCGACCTCGGAGGTCCCCAAGAAACTGGGCTCCATTCGCCTCGACAACTTGCTGGATCAGCAAGTCTGGTACGTGGTCGAGGATCTCCCCTCGCCATATCAGATCAAAGGCGGACTCCAGGGCGTCATCAGCCCGATGGATATTGGCTATCTGAAGATGCAGACTGTGGCCCCTCTCGACGCCGACGACACCGTTCAACTTCCCTTCACACTTGGGCTCTATCGCACAGATCCCTCCCTCGGCGGCAATCCTGATCAGCGGGCATCCGTCAGCATGTTCGGAAATCTCCGCTCCGACACCACCTTGCTCGACATGGAGGAGATCATGCGAGTCATCCGTGGCGAGACGTACGTCGAGGAGGTGCCCATCGGCATCAAGGGCCTGCCGCTCGGGCTCTATCGCTTCAACTCCAATCCGCTCTTGGCCGCTCTCATCCCCGAGCCGGAAGTCGAAGGTATCGGGCGCTTCAGATCGAGTTTCGAGCTTGAGAACATCGGCCTCACATTCAATTACAGCTTCAAGCAGGGCGATCCCCTCTTTCCGTGTGGGGACGGCCCGAACGGCTACACCGTTTGCCCGGACATCTCGGCGACGCTTCCGGAAGACGCGAAGTGGCAGTTGCTGGCCCAGATCTTCGATGCCGATGTCCCGCTGAACGACGCAGCCAACTACTACCAATTCGGCTTCGTGTTCGATGCCGACGGCAACCCAGACAACAACTACGTACCCCTCGCTCAATACGCCAACGACTACTATCAGGGCACGGATCTGTGGTATTCCGTCGAGTACAGTCCTTCTGGAGGCTGGCATCTCGTCGTCACCGATGCCCGCAACAACGCATTCACGGCCATTGCCAGCGCCGCCCGCGCCATCATCCTCGGAAACACGATCGCGTTGGTGGTGCCCCATAGCGAGTTCAGCGCAACCGAGGTGTGGTTCCGCCTCACTAGCTTCCGCCACAGTGGGGACTACGGCCAGAACCCGCCCTATGACTGGTCGAGCGACTACCATCCCATGCTTGACGAACTGACGCGACTCCGGCTCAAGTGATAGATCCTTATCGGGAACAACGGATAGATCTGCAAGCTGCTTGCGGAACGCGGCAGCGCTCTTGGGCTTGTCTCGGCACCTGGTACGTCAAACCAGGTGAGTTGGACATGGTTCAATGGCACAATCGCTCGGCACAATGCCTATGCGAGAGGTGCTATCTACTCCCTTCAGGCCCTGCCTGATGCACTTCCGCAGCGAGGCGTTGAAGGGCTTCTTCGGTGACCTCAAGTTCCGTGAGAAGAGAATGGCGCCATCCTTTGGCCAAGGCGCGGACCGCGGCACCGCAGTACCATAACGTCGCGTCGCGTCCCCCGTTGAAGCGCTCCCACAGCGCGTCGCCGGACACGCGGAGATCGTTGATGATGGCGCGGGCGTTGTGGAGTTTGTCGGCGGCGACGATCAGCTTCTGTTCGGGGAAGGCGTCGGCAACTTGCTCCAGATAGCGCTGTTTTCGCTCGCGCCACGGCGGCTTCGGGATTGTGTCCGCGTCGCTACACCCAACCACATAGTCCGCCACCTTCTCACCGAACATGTCCCGTATCCGCGCCAGCGTCGCTTGTCCGCCTTGATCCTCGACGGCGTCATGAAGCAGGGCCGCGATGAACTGCTCCTCGTCGCCGCCGTATTCGCCGACGATCCCCGCCACCGACGTGAGGTGGGTGATGTAGGACTTGTCGGAGCCTTTACGCACCTGATCCTTGTGCAATTCGTAGGCGAGACGGAAGGCATCCACAATACGCGGTGAGTAAGGCACGAGATCCTCCTGGCGTGATGACGGTTGACGGCAGAGAAGGCCCTAGGCGCGCCCCGGGGGCAGGGGGCGTGCGCGCGCCTTTCGGAGCTTGGGCTTCTCGAACAGACGGCGAACGTGCTCGCGGACCTCATTCCCCTCAAGAGGCTTGCTAAGAAGAGCATCCAGATTCATGTCTTCAAGCTGGAAGGAGCCACTAGCATCCGGATATCGCGACAAGCCAATGAAAGCCGTCGCTTTCGTTTCCGGGCGGGCTTTCACGCGCTCGCAAACCACCCGGGCGCTCATATCGGAGAGGTGCAAGTCCATGACAATGACATGCGGATTGAAATCAACGACTTTGGCGCCCGCGTCGAAAGCTGTGGACGCGACGGCCACCTCAAATTCATCCGCCTCTTCGAGCGCCGCCTGGAACATGTCCAAATAGTGTGGGTCGTCGTCAATAACAAGTACGCGGCGCTCGTCCTTCTCCAGGCGCTCGAGGGGAATGCCGTGGCCGAGCATAAACTTGCGCAACATCTCAAAGGGGATGCGGCGATCCCCTCCCGCTCCCAGGCGATACCCTTCGATCTGTCCCAGGTCGAACCACCGCGAAACTGTGTCGGCGGACACGCCACAGATTACAGCCACCTCGCCGGTGGTAAACACCTTCTCCCTCATCTCAGGTCCCCTTGTTTCGCCGCGGGTTCGCTGCCCCGCCCTGATAATCGGGATTTACGGTATATTCAAGTTAATATGCTATCAATCACGGTCCTTTCTGTCAAGAACTCCGGACACGCCATTGTGCAGATGATCACCACAAGCACTTGTAAACACACGAGTTAAGAAGCTACAGATCGAGCGAGAGGCGAGAACCTTCCCTCGATGCTGCCCCATGGCAGAAAGAGTTTTTCGGGGGTTCGACGCGCGGGTTGCGTGGCGAACCCGAAGCGAGTCGAAGCAGCGGAGACTAGCCGTTGTCCTTCGCCGGCGCGCGGTCGAATGCATCTGCGTTCAGCACGGGGGCAAGATCCGGGTGGACGAACTCACCGTCCTTACGGATGAGGATATCGTCAAAATGGAGTTCTCCCCCGCCGTATTCCGGTGTCTGGATCAACACTAAGTCCCAGTGGATTGAGCTCTTGTTGCCGTTGGGGGCCTCGTCGTAGCAGTTGCCCGGCGTCAGGTGCATGCTTCCATAGATCTTCTCATCGAACAAAGTATCCTTCATCGGGCGCCGGATGTAGGGATTGACGCCGATGGAAAACTCGCCGACGTACCGCGCGCCCTCGTCGGTGTCGAGAATCTCATTGAGCTTCTCCTCATTGGCGCGGCACGTGGCCTTCACGATCTTGCCCTTGGCGAACTCGAGCGCAATCCCCTCGTAAACGATGCCCTGACGCAAGGACGGCGCGTTGAAGGTAATAACGCCATTGATCGATTCCTTCACGGGGGCGGTATAGACCTCGCCATCGGGGATATTGCGATCGCCATCGCATTTCACCACGGGGATGCCCTTGATCGAGAATGACAGATCCGTCCCCGGCCGGTGATGCGGACGCGATCCGTCGCCTCCATAAGCTTCTTGAGCGGCTCCATGGCGACGGACAGTTTGGCATAGTCGAGGTTACACACGCGGAAGAAGAAGTCCTCGAACGCCTCCTGGGAAGTCTCCGCCAGTTGGGCCATCGCCCCATTGGGGAAGCGAAGCACGCACCACTTCGTGTGCTCGACGCGCTCTTCAAGATGAACCTTTTTCACAAAGACCTGGTTGAACAGCCGCATCTGCGGCTCGGGGATATCGGCAAGGTCGAAGGCGTTCTCGCTGCCGCGGATGGCGATGTAGGCATCCATCATCCGCGTGATCGTCAAGTGCATCTCAGTGAAGCCATCCATTTGCTCCGGCGTAACGCCCTGGAGGAACTGCCGGTAGATGCTGTCATCATTGTAGTACCAAAAGGGCACCGCGCCCTTCTCGGTGGCGACGCGGATCAGCTCTTTCACAAGTTCAAGGCTGTAGAGGCCCTTCGACTCGATCATGAGCTTCTCGCCGGGCTGGATCCTCACGGAATAGCCCAGAAGATTCTCGGCTAATCGCGTAATGCGCTCGTCTTTCACATCGTTCTCCCGAAGAATGAAGGCAGGCGTCTGCCTGCCTCGCATTGCTGAATCAAACCACTCGGCGACTTCCGGCGCCGTCTATTCTCCCCGCACGGAGAGCTTAATCTCTTTCAGGTTCTTCATCACGTTGTCGCCGCCGCGGCCAAAGAGGTCGTGCAGGCGCTCGTATTCCGTGAAGAGCTTCTCGTACATTTCGTGCGCTTCAGGATTCGGCGTGTAGACCTCGTCGCGAAGCCGGGCCATTTTGCCCGCCGCGTCGGCAACGGTGTCATAGCCGCCCGCCGCGGCGCCCGCCGCCACCGCGCCCCACATGGCCGACCCGAGGGCCACGGTTTGATCACTGGCGCTGATCTTGATCTCACGGTTGGTGACATCGGCGAAGATCTGCATCACCAAGGGATTCTTGGAGGCCAAGCCGCCGCAGGCGTACAGCTCCGTCACCGGGCACCCGCCTTGCTCCATCTGCTCGATAATCTTGTACGTGCCGAAGGCCGTGGACTCGATGATGGCGCGGTACATCTCGGCGGGGGTGGTCGTGAGCGTCATACCGACCATGAGTCCGGTAAGGTCGGCGTCGACAAGGATACAACGGTTGCCATTCCACCAGTCCAGGCATAGGGCGCCCGACTCACCGGGCTTGAGCTTGCCGGCCTCGGCGCTCAGGTAGCCGTGGACATCCACCCCGGCCTCTTTGGCCTTCTCCTCGACCCACCCGGGGACACAGTTGTCCACGAACCAGGCGTAGATGTCGCCCACCGCGGTTTGCCCGGCCTCGAAGCCGTAGAATCCCGGCAGGATACCGTCCTTAACGACGCCGCACAAGCCCTCGATGACCTTCTTCTCCGTGCCGCACACCATATGACACAGGCTGGTGCCCATGATCATCACCATCTTGCCCGCGTCGCTTACGGTGGCAGCAGGCACGGCCACGTGGGCGTCCACGCCACCGGTGGCGACGGCCGTGCCGGGATTGAGGCCAAGCTTCGCCGCGACCTCGGGCAGCAACCCGCCGGCCTTGACGCCCGCCGGATAGATGTCTTCGCTCATCTTGTCCTGAACGACATTCTCGAAGCGAGGATTCAGCGCCTTGAAGAAGCTCTTGTCGGGATAGCCCTCATCCCAAATGGCCTTGTAGCCGGCCACGCAGGCGTTACGCTTCTCTTCGCCACACAGTTGCAGAACGAGCCAATCGCCGGCCTCGATGAGGCGGTCAGCCGCCTCGTAGATCTCCGGCGCCTCATCGAGAATCTGGAGCGCCTTCGGGAAGAACCATTCGCTCGAGATCTTTCCGCCATAGCGCGCCAGGAAGTCCTCTCCCCGCTCCCGGGCGATATCATTGATGCGATCCGCCTCCGGCTGCGCCGCGTGGTGCTTCCACAATTTCACCCACGCGTGGGGATTGTCGGCGAAGTCCGGCTTCATGCAAAGCGGCGTACCGTCCTCGTCGATAGGCAGCATCGTGCAAGCCGTGAAGTCCGTCCCAATACCGATGACGTCCTCGCCGCTCACGCCCGACGCTTTGAGCACTTGGGACACGATCTTCTCGAGTACATTCAAGTAATCCTTGGGATTCTGCAAAGCCCAATCGGGCTCGAGTCGCTTGCCTGAGCCGGGCAGCTCGGTGTCGATCACGCCGTCGGGATAGGCTTCTACCGCCGTGGCCACTTCCTCCCCATTGTCAACAGCCACCAGCAGGGCACGGGCTGACTCCGTACCGTAATCCAATCCAAGTACGTACTTGCGTCCCATTCCGAGGGTTCCTTTCCGCATGTTGCTAACCGCAGCGCCTCCGCCGACATCGCGGTTCCCTCCCGCGATACCGGCGGCCCACACCCGGCTATGATACCAAATGATGCCAGACGGGTGAAGACCGCCTTACGAAAGGTCGGGAGCCTTAGCGCTTCCACCGAATATCACCGAGTGACGTGCCATTTGCTTCCCAACGCATGTGCGTGCGATGATTCCGCCACTCCACGGTCACGTCTAGCGGCATGTCGTCATCGACCGGCCTGCCGCGGCCGGTTCCCGCGCAGTGCAGCGATAGCAAAAAGGAGTCAACGCATGGAACTCAAGGGGCTGTTCCGGATTGTCCCCGATTTCCCGAAGCCCGGGATCCAGTTTGTGGACGTCACCTCGCTTCTCAAGCACGGTGATGCCTTCAAGAGCATCATCGACGGCTGGAAGACGCGGTATGCCGACAAGGGCGTAGACGCCATCGTGGGCGCTGAGGCCCGCGGGTTCATCTTTGGAGCGGCACTGGCCTATGCGATGGAGCTGCCGTTCATCCCCGTCCGCAAGCCCGGCAAACTCCCGGCCGAGACCATCTCGGCCGATTTCGAGCTTGAGTACGGTACCGACACCGTCGAGGTGCACGTCGATGCCCTCAAGCCGGGCGACCGCGTCGTCCTCGTGGACGATCTTCTGGCCACGGGAGGCACGATGGCGGCCGTGGCCGACTTGGTAAAGGGACTCGGTGCGGAGATTGTGGAGGTAGCGTTCGTCGTCGAACTACCTCCGTTGAAAGGCCGCGAGAAGCTGGCCGAACTGCCTGTACACACTTTGGTTGAGTTTATGGTGGAGTAATCACAAATGTCACGCAATTGCCTTCCAGGAACCCAGATCGAGATCGTTAACGAGGTAGAGTGCGGCCGGTTCAAGCACGGCCTTTTTGACTTCGACGGAACCGTCAGTCTCATGCGCGAAGGCTGGCAACGCATCATGGCCCCGGTTATGGTCGAGATGATCTGCGGCGCTACGGAACCCACGCCCGAAATCGAGCACGAGGTATACGAATACATCGAAGAGTCCACGGGCATCCAGACGATTCTCCAGATGCAACACCTGGTTGAGATGGTTCGCGCCCACGGCCTTGTGCCCGAAGACCAGATCCTCGACGCCCAAGGCTATAAGAAAGTCTACAATGATCGGCTGATGGTCCCTGTCCGCGAGCGAATCGCCAAGCTCGAAAGCGGCGAGTTCACCGTCGGCGATGTGACGCTGCGAGGATCGCTCGATTTCCTCGCCAAGCTGCGCGACAAGGGCCTTGCCATGTACGTCTTCAGCGGCACCGACCGCGCCGATGTGCGAAACGAGGCGGCCAAGGTCGGCGCAGCGCCCTATTTCAAGGAGATCTGGGGCGCCCTCAAGACGTTCGAGGAATACTCGAAGGAGAAGGTGATCAAAGATATTATGTCCACGCACGACCTGCACGGCGTCGAGGTGCTCGTGGTGGGCGACGGACCCGTCGAGATACGCAACGCCAAGGCCGCAGGCTGCGTGGCCATCGGCGTGGCATCGAATGAAGTCGAGGGACACGGCTGGAACGAGGAGAAGCGGGAGCGCCTCATTCGCGCAGGCGCGGACATCATGGTTCCCGATTTCGGCGACACCCCGGCACTGGTCGATTACCTTTTCCCCCAATAGCCGTTTCTTCTAGCGATAATGACGGAGGCAGTCCGGGCAGGTGGTCCCCGGGCACACGTAAGCACTTGGCGGAAACTCGGCAGGTGAGCTCAACGTGCCTCGCGTCATCAAGACACCTTCGGCTGCGCCGGGGCGGCGAAATAACGGCGTTGCACGCGCGTGTTCCATACGAGAAGCAGCCTAGAAAGGATCGTTAAGACTCATGAGTCCACTGCAACTTGCCAAACTCAACGGCTACAACGCATTTCCCGGCCCGGTAGTCCTGGTGATCATGGATGGTGTCGGGATAGGGAAACACGATGAATCCGATGGCGTCTTCCTGGCCAACACGCCGGTGCTCGACGACCTCTTCCAGGAGCCCCTTTTCACGAAGCTCAAGGCGCACGGAACCGCCGTGGGCCTCCCCACCGATGATGACATGGGCAATTCGGAAGTGGGCCACAACGCCCTGGGCGCCGGCCGCGTGTTCTCACAAGGAGCGAAGCTCGTAAACGAAGCCATCCGCTCAGGGGCAATCTTCGAGGGGAAGGCATGGCAACAACTCACGAAACAGGCACAAGACGGAGGTACCGTTCATTTCATCGGCCTCCTTTCCGACGGCAACGTACACAGCCACATCGATCAGTTATTCGCCCTGCTTGAACGCTGTGCAGCAGACAAGCTGCCGCGTGTGCGCCTCCATCCCCTCCTTGACGGACGCGATGTAGGGGAGAAAAGCGCCCTCGAATACATCGAGCCTC
This sequence comes from Candidatus Hydrogenedentota bacterium, assembly GCA_963674865.2. Lineage (GTDB taxonomy): Bacteria > Hydrogenedentota > Hydrogenedentia > Hydrogenedentales > SLHB01. The sequence goes on along the minus strand of CAXXYE010000003.1, from coordinate 199,811 downwards.
TGGAGCAGAAGCTTGCGGCACTGAGCGAGGCAGGGCGCGACTACCGCGTCGCATCCGGTGGCGGCCGCATGGTTACCACGATGGATCGATACGAGGCCGATTGGAGTGTCGTCGAGCGCGGGTGGAAAGCCCACGTGCTCGGGCAGGCCAGGGGATTCGCGTCCGCTTCCGAGGCGATTCGGACCTACTACGAAGAAGATCCCACTATCACCGACCAGTATCTCGACAGCTTTGTCATCGTCGCGGACGGCAAGCCGGTGGGGACAATCGAGGACGGCGACGCCGTGGTGTTCTTCAATTTCCGCGGCGACCGCGCCATCGAGATCTCCCGCGCTTTCGACGAGCCGGACTTCGAGGCGTTCGACCGCGTCCGTCGGCCGGACGTATTCTACGCAGGGCTGATGGAGTACGACGGCGATGCCCACATTCCGGCGAACTTCCTTGTCGAGCCGCCCGCAATCGATCAAACCATCGGCCAATACCTTTGCGCAGCCGGAGTCACTTCCTTCGCCATCTCGGAAACGCAGAAGTTCGGCCACGTGACGTACTTCTGGAACGGCAACAATTCAGGCTATATCGATGAGAAATTGGAAAAATACACCGAGATTCCGTCGGATAGGGTGACATTTGATCAGCGCCCATGGATGAAGGCCGCGGAGATCACGGACGCCACCATCGAGGCGATACGCAGCGGGAAATACAAGTTTGTTCGGCTGAACTACCCCAACGGCGACATGGTCGGCCACACGGGCATTGCCGCCGCAGTGCGGATTGCGGTCGAAACGGTGGATTTGGGACTGCGTCGGCTGCTGCCGGCAGTGACGGCGGCAAAAGGGGTAGTGGCCATCACAGCCGACCATGGAAATGCCGATGTGCTATTCACGGAAAAGAAGGGAAAGCGCGATCCCATGGTGGCCCACACGCTCAATCCGGTGCCGTTCCTGATCAAGGACTACTCCGGGGCCAATGACTGGCGCCGGAGCGAGGTCCAGGGGGCCGGCCTAAGCAACGTGGCCGCCACTCTTCTAAACCTCATGGGCTTCAAGCGGCCGGAGGGATACGACCCAAGCCTGATATCGCTCTGACCTTGGACTGCTCAGGTAGCCCATTCAATAGAAAAGGCGTGGCGGACACTGTGGTCCGCCACGCCTCTTTTTTCGGTGACGTGATGTCGTCGCTTATTCGATCGGGGTACCCGCCGCGCAGGTGCCTTCAAAGATCACGCCGCTCTCATCGACGCAGAAGGTCCGGTTACCGGTCTTGCCAACCGTTACCGGAGTAGCCGTGCACTGCCACACATACTTCGTGGCGCCCGCAACGGCAAACTTGTAGCCGTGCTTCTCACCGCCACCCAGTACATCGTCTACGTACTGAGGCGTCTGGCCGGAGAGCGTGCCCAAGCTGGTCGCATACGTGCGGCTCGTGTCCTGCGAACGGAAGGACGTCTGCGCCGCCGCAACAGTACGAAGCGCGCCAATGGCGTTCGACTCATTCGCGCCCATGCGGGAACGCAGCAGGTTGGGGATGGCGACAGCCGCGATAATCGCGATAATCGCCACGACGATCATCAGCTCAATCAACGTGAAACCTGAGTTTTTCTTCATATCCTTTTCCTCCCTTTAGGGTAAACAGCCCTGGCCCCGTCCTCGTAGCACTTCTCAACTCTTGCCCGTCCATAGAGCAACATGTATGCCAATGCCAGAACACAATCTTAACTCTTTACACAACAATACCTTAACCACCGACCACACCCATCGAAACGCGCACCTGAGCGCTCATCTCGGTACGTAGAACGTCACTCAGTGACAAAATTCGTCATCGAACAGACGAAACCGGGCCTGGCGCCAGCGGACTCTCGTCCTGTCCCACGCCTGGCCCCCGCGCCCGCGTCAAGCCCTCCGCGGCTTGGGTGAAGTGCGGATCGAGTTCCAGGGCTGCTCCAAAATGGAGCGCCGCCCCATCGAGGTCGCCCTGCTGTTCCAGCACACGCGCCAAGAGGTAGTGCGTAAGCGGCTGCCGGGGATCGGCCGCCAGGGACAGGGCAAAATGCTCCTCGGCCTGGACCGCCTCGCCCCTCTCCGCCAGTAATTGGCCCAGATTTGCGTGGGCCAGGGCATGGCGCGGGTCCGCGCGAAGGGCTACACGATAGGCATCGGCAGCCTGCTCATGCCTGCCGAGATCGCACAGGACGTTCCCCAGGTTATTGCTCGCATCGGCAAGACTGGGATCCAACTGGGCCGCCTTGGCGAAGCTCGCCGCGGCCTTCTCCAAATCACCGAGGGCAAGCTGCGTATTCCCGCAGTTGAACCAGCCGCGCGCGTAGCCCGGCGCGATCTGGAGCGCCTCCTCGTGGTGGGCGAGGGCCTCTTTGTATTGGCCTTCCTCATAAAGGGCAACCGCCAGGCCGTCTTCGGCCACGTAATTATTCTCGGTGACTGCCACGGCACGCGCGAACAGCGCCCGCCCATCGCGCCAGACGCGTGCTTGAGCCAAGGCGCATATGGTGGCTGTGAGGATGATTGCCGCCCCCAGCAGGGCAAGAGCCTTGCGACGAGCAGGCCGCGGCTCGAGATCGGGCACGGCCCAGGCCGCCATGATAGCCAGGCCAATCAGCGGAATGTAGGTGTATCTGTCCGCCGTGATGAAACTGCCGATCCGCACAAAGCCGACAGCCGGCGCAAAGGCCCCGATGTACCAAAGCCAACCTACGGTAAGAGCCCGCCGTCTACGCAAGGCATAAACAGCCGCCGAGATGAAGCCAAGTAGAGCAAGTGCCCCGACGACTTGCCACGCAGGCGGAGCATGTCCGGGATTCGGATAGAAGGGCGAAAGGCCCACGGGCCAGAGTGTACGCCTCAGTACCGCGGCATACGTCACAGCGACGTTTGCCAGCCGCTGAGAAAGGGGACTCATCGCCGAGGACACGATGAAGCGGCTCACCTGCTGTGTCCAGAAGGTTATCGCCACGGCGGCCCCGCTCAGGATGAAAAACGGGACCTTCTCAAGAGACAAGCGCCAAAGAGACCTGCCGGCGCCGGCAGGCTCCTCCGGTGCGCCCAAACGGCCGAGCGGCCAATAGTCGAGGAGAAGCAGGACAAACGGCAGAGTAACCACCATCGCCTTGGACAACAGGCCCAGTACGAAGCAAAGGAGGACAAGGCCGTAGCGCCCGGCGCCTCCGCGCTTCGCGTAAGCGACATAGGCCAGCAGCGCCAGCATCCAGAACAAGGTGCTCAACAAGTCCTTGCGGCTCGACACCCAGGCAACAGGCTCCACGTGGAGGGGGTGCACCGCAAACACGGCCGCTACGAAGGCGCTTCGCCATACCGAGCCTGTGGCCTGCGAGAGAAACAAGAAGAGGAGGAGTGTATTGAGCAGATGCAATTGGAGGTTCGTCGAATGATGGCCGGCCGCATCGAGTCCGTACAGTTCGCAATCCAGCATGTGGGACATCAACGTCAAGGGAATCCAATTGCCGAAATGCGGATGCATGAAGGCCCACCGTATCCCTTCCCATGTCAGCCCGGACAGGACGTGGGGATTCCTCGTGACGTATTCCGTGTCATCGAAGTTGACGAACCGGAACGCGCGCGTCTGCCAGAAGACGGCCACCGTCAAGAACACCAAGCCGGCGCACACGGCGTAGACAATAGCGCGCCTTCGCGACTCGCCCAGCGCACCGGCCGTCTGTGACTGTGCGATGCCCCGAGATTCACTAGTGCTCTTGTCGACAGGCACCCGCTCCCCTCCGTTTTTCCAAGCTGTTTGACGCTAACCCTTTGTAACGCAAAGGATATGGGCTTGACAAGTCGTCCGTGCCTGGACAAGAATTGCCTCCCGTCGTCGTTCGCTGGACGGGGGCGGACGGCCTACCGGCCGGCATCGGAGGGTGGGCGCGTAGGCGTCCCGTCACGTGGCTGCAAACTGTTGTTTAGGGGAGGAACTCATGTTTAACGGCCTTTTTCACATTCCACGACCTCAGAATGAGCCCGTCCTGTCATACGCCCCGAACACGCCGGAGCGTGCGGAATTGCAGGCAAAGCTTCAGGAGATGCTCGACAATCCCGTCGAAGTGCCGTGCTTCATCGGCGGGGAGGAAGTGCGCAGCGGCCGGTTGGTGGACATGACGTGTCCCCACGATCATCACTGCGTTTTGGGGCAGTACCACCAAGCTGACGCCAATCACGCGAACATGGCCATCGCCGCGGCCAATGAGGCCAAGAAGGAATGGTCGCTCATGCCGTGGTCCAACCGGGCGACGGTTCTGCTGAAGGCGGCGGAGCTGTTGGCGGGCAAGTACCGTCAGACACTTAATGCCGCCACGATGCTCTGCATGAGCAAAACCTGCTTCCAGGCGGAGATTGATTCGGCCTGCGAACTTATCGACTTCTGGCGTTTCAATCCGTATTTCATGACATTGGTGTACGACGATCAGCCGATGTCGACCCATGGCGTGTTGAACTACATGGAGCATCGGCCGCTCGAAGGATTCGTCTTCGCAATCACGCCCTTCAACTTCACCTCCATCGCGGGCAATCTGCCCACGGCGCCGGCGCTCATGGGCAACGCCGTCGTATGGAAGCCGGCTTCAAGCGCCGTTCTTCCCGCGTACTACATTATGAAGATCCTCCAGGAAGCCGGCATGCCGGACGGCGTCATCAACTTGGTTCCCGGGCCGGGGCCGGTGATCGGGCCGCCCGTGCTCGACCATCTGGACCTGGGCGGCATTCACTTCACGGGGAGCACGAAAGTGTTCTCGACGATCTGGCTCGCCGTGGGCTCAGACATCCGCAAGTACTACTCCTATCCGCGGATTGTCGGCGAAACCGGCGGCAAGGACTTCATCTTCGTCCACGAATCCACCGACAAGGATGCGCTGGTGGCCGCTTTGGTGCGCGGCGCGTTCGAGTACCAGGGCCAGAAGTGCAGCGCCGCCAGCAGGGCGTACATTCCCGATTCCGTCTGGCCTGAGGTGAAGCAGAAACTCCTCGACGAGATCGGCACCGTTGCGATGGGCGACTGCTGCGATTTCTCGAATTTCATGTGCGCCGTGATAGATGCCAGCTCGTTCACCAATATCACGGGCTACATCGAGTACGCCAAGAACAATCCTGACCTCGAGATCCTCGTCGGGGGTGGATATGACGACTCCAAGGGCTACTTCGTCGAGCCCACTGTGGTGTTGAGCAAGGATCCCAAATCCCGGCTCATGTCCGAAGAGATCTTCGGCCCCGTGCTCACCATTCACGTTTATCCGCATGGGGAGTACGAGGATACGCTGACGCTGTGCGACCAGACGAGCCCTTACGCCCTTACCGGCTCGATCTTCGCACAGGATCGCGGCGCGGTCGTGAAGGCCACCAAGGCCCTGGTGCACGCCGCAGGCAACTTCTACATCAACGACAAGCCAACCGGGGCGGTCGTCGGCCAACAGCCTTTTGGCGGAAGCAGAGCATCCGGCACAAATGATAAGGCCGGCTCGTGGTTGAATCTCGAACGGTGGGTGTCTCCGCGAACCATCAAGGAGAACTTCCTGCCGCCCACGAGTTATCGCTATCCCCACATGAAGGACTGAGAGCGGGGCGTTCCTCCGCAGCCTAGGGGCGGAAAGCGAGCGAGTAGAGGTCGGCGTCTTTCATGACGAAGCGGAGCCGCACGGTGCGCCCTGCGAGGGCGCTCAGATCGCGCGTGCCTTGCCATGTAACCGTGCGCTCGATCTCGTCGCCAATGATCTCGTCGGCATCATCGAGGGTGAAGCCATCGATGGGCGTTCCCTTGCCATCCTGAATCTCTACCCACACGCTGCCGGCGGCGGAAGTCGCGAAGTTGATAGCGAGACGCTTCCCGCTGAAGCGTAAAGGCTTGGTGAACATTTCGCCCCCGGCATATGGGGCGTTCACCGAGACAAATCCATCCGTGCGAAGCGTCAGGCGCTGCAAGCGGTGGGACGGCTGGCCGTAATGCCGCTGGATGTACATCGACATTTCCCCGTCGCCCGTGGGCACAATACCGCAGGCAGGGTAGTTCGTTCGCGAAGTCCAATTGCTCAGGCCCATGCCCGGCCGCACAAAGCCCTCCATGAACGTCCGCTCGTAGTCCAGTCCGCCGCGGCTGGATAGGAGCACCGTATCCGAGCAGTCACCTGAGTAATCGGCATCGCCGCCGAGCGCCTCGAATCGCTCGACGGACACGACCCGGCGCTTGGGCATGAACCGCGCAGCCGTCGCGATGTAGATGTGGGGCGCGCGGTAGTAGGCGTGGGTCTGGTTTGTGTATAGATGCTCCATGGGCGTGTCCCCGAAGCGCATAAACTCGGGAGACGTCCAAGTCCGGAAATCGGTGGAGGTGGCCCGGCCGATGGTACGCACCCCCTCCGCCCACAGGCGCAGATAACAACAGTAGCACTGCTCCGCGTCCGACCAGAAGGCAAGGTTCTGTGAATCCAGATGCCCTTCGGTAATGACAGGTTCATCCTGCATACGACGCCAGTGGACGCCGTCCCCGGAGGCAAACGCGTACAGTCCGGAACGCTGCAAACCGGCCACCGCCTTGAAGCGCTCATCGGCAGGGACACCGGGGCGCGTGTCGAGAAATGGCGCAAAATTGTGAGAAAACGGCGGCATATCGGCCAGAATGACGTTGTTTTCAGTTGTCCCGTGGACCTCGAACAGACTCAGGTTTGGCCGAGTCCAGATGACGCCGTCCTTGCTCTCCGCATAGCAGGTCACCGGTTCGTCGGAGTCATCCGTTCCTGCCTCGGGCATCCCCCGGTAGTACATTCGGAAGAGATCGCCGTCCTGAATGATCGTGACGTAGCCGACATACTTCCCTTCCCACGGCCTATCAAAGGCTATCACGGATTCAGCCTCGACAGGAGCATGGAGCGCCAGTGCCGTTCCCTCCATGCGCTCGATGAGGAAGCGATCAACAAACAACTCCAGCCGCGATCCGATATCGAGCACGGCCTCTTCCGCCGCCTCCGCGCGCGGCGCCGTCAAGATCCAAAGGCCCGCTAAGGCCACCAATCCAAGACACTCGATACTGAACCTCATGCTCGCTCCCCTCCTGCTTGGCGCCATGGCCGCTCGCCTTTCCTGCGCCGTCATCCGTGTCAGGAATGATAGCACATGCCGTTTGGCATGCACTGGCGCACGTTGACTGGGCGCACGCCTCCTTCTACGATGAGACCCTCAGAGACTTCGCCGGCAATGGGAGGAATTGGCCATGCCCACCAGTTTCTACGACGCGCGAGCGGCCCTGTGTCTCATCTTGTGCACCTCATTGATCACCGTCTGTGCACCGGGAACGGCGCAGACACTCACCGAGGATGCCGAAGCGGTTCAGATGCCCTTCACATTCGGCCTATGGGGATGGGATGCCCATCCCGTCAACTTGGGCCTCGAAGGACTCCTGCGCGACATGCGGCGCCATAACATGAACTGCCTCGTAGCCTCCCCGCGTCTCTACGGGGCGTTTGATCCCGGAGCGGCGGAGGCAACGGCGGAAAAGCATGTCGCGCGGCTGAAGGATGAGGTGGCCCTCTGTGCTCGCTACGGCGTCTATGTCTTGCCTTACGTCGGAGCAACAGCCGACGAGAAGTCGCTCAAGGTCACGCTTGACGACGCGCGACACGCCGCGGAAGCCCTCAAGAACGCGCCCAACATACTGGCGTGGTACATCCGCGACGAGCCGCCGCCGGAGTTTCTGCCCAGTTTCCTCGAATACAGCTCCATGCTTGAACAGGTAGCGCCGCGCCAGTCCGCGCTCTGCCTCTTTTACCGCCCCGATTCGGCCGCGGCCTTCGCGGCCCATCAGCCTGTGCTCCTGACGGATTGCTATCCAATAGGCTACATGCATGACGGCACCTCCATCGGCCCCCACTTCGCCGTCAAGGGCGGCCCCCTGGCTATGGCAGATAACTTGGGCCGCTTCAGCACGTGGGGCACGCGAGGCATTCTCGAGTGGATGGACCTTTGCCGCAGCCTCACCGGGGAACATCCCCATTGGATCACGCTGCAGGTCTTCGAATCAGGCGACGGCAGAAATGTTCGCTGGCGCCAACCAACCGTCCCCGAATTGCGCCTTCAGACATGGCTCGCCATCGCGGGCGGCGCCAAGGGAATCAACTACTTCCGCTACAGCTATCTCACCGATGAGTTCGGCAATCCGAGGCCCTCGATGCACGGCGAGGAAACGCCTCTCTGGGATGAGATCGCCCGGCTTGGAGCGCAACTCATTCCCTTGGGCGCCGTACTTGTGAACGCTGAGGTCGCGGCCCCCGCCGTGTCCATCGCCACTTGGCGCCCGACCCCGGCTCCGGGCCTCGGCATTGAGGTGCGCCGACTCCGTGCCCGCAGCCGCGATGTAGATTACCTCGTGGCCTTCAACAACGACGTGCTCATAAGAAACACCGCGGATATCAGTCTGTCGCAGGCCTTTGTCCGTGAGCGCCGGATCGTCGATCTGGAGACACTGGCAGCGTGCTCTACCGAACGCAGGACGGGAGCGCTTCTCCTTCCCGTGGCATTGCCCCCCGGCGGCGGCAAGTTGTTCTGCATCGCCCCAGAAGAGGAAGCTCGGCGAGACATCGAGGCGATCCTCAAAGGGCGCTGCGCAAACGAATCAGGCATCCTCGAGTTGGACATCCGTTTGGCCGAGGAATCCGCGGTCGATCTCTCCAGTCTGGCGGAGCTGCGCGCATCCTATCGCGCGACGATGCATTCACGGGATTACGCGGACGCCTTGCGCTCTATCCGCGCGTGTGCGCAAGAGCTCGAAGACGCGTTCGAGCGGGATGTCCCATTCCGGACGGTACGAGAGAACCTGGCGTGGCTGAGAGGAAGACTGGCGTTGCTAGGCAATGAGGCGCCGGAGCGGCACGCTGCGCTGAATGCCCAATACCGTGAGCTTCTGGCGGCATTCCACGAAGGCAATGCGCCCGCCATCACTGGGAAGGTCCAGGAGCTGCGCCAAGTTGTCGAACAGGAGCTTGAATCAAGACAGACCACGCCGATGGCCTCTGATTCCATTCCAATCGACTAGACAGGCCCGTTCGCCACGTGTTCAGTCCCGTTCCGCCATCATGCTGGACGGGATCAGACACTTCCCGCCGAGCTCTCTGGATTCTTCGACAAGGCCTGGGAGCAAACGTATGGCCCCCGGCGCGTAGCGCGATTCCGGCATCAGGCGTGCGGGGCCGCGCCATCACGCGATAGGCATTACGAGTGATATTTGCAGCACCTTAGGTGTTCCGGACTTGATCTCCGCCGCCCACCCCGGTAACCTCTGCCTCGCAAACGAGAGGAATTCAACACGCGGAGGATGTGTAATGACATTGCGGCATGGAATGATGGGCCTCGCGCTGGCTCTTGCATTGGTTTGGGCGGGCCTTGGCTGCAGCAAAGCGGCTGAGGTCATCTCGGAGAACGCCATAGAAAAAGCCATCGAATCGGATGCCGGCGGCGAGGGCCAAGACGTCGACGTCAACATCAAAGACGGCGGCGTAACGCTCACGTCTGAGGACGGCAAGACGCAGATCTCTATCGGAGAGAACACTACGCTTCCCAAGGGCTTCCCCGACGATGTCCCCCTGTATCCGGGCCTTCAGTTGCTTGGTTCCTCGGCGGCGCCGGGAACCGAGGACTACGCCGTTCAGGCAACTTCAACGGACGGCATCGACAAGATCGCCGCCTACTACGGCAAAGAACTCAAGAGCAGGAATTGGGAAGAAGAGCGAACCATGGCCATGGCTATGGGACAAGACATGCGCATCCTCGCTTACACGAAGGACGGGCGCCGCGTACACGTCACCCTGCATGCCACCGACGACAGCACCATGGTATCCATACACACCGGCAAGGACGAATAGGGGGCAGGGACTACGCAATCGCCTCGCATACGGCACGAAACTGAGCGATGACCTCGGCCTGCTCGTCCCCAGAGAGCGTAGGATAGAGCGGCAGGCTGACGACGCGCTCGTATGCGGCGTCAGCCACCGGACATGAAGGCCCGTCGGCCGGCCGCCAGTCCACCACGGGCCGGACGGCCTCGATGCCGTTTTGCGCCAGTTCGTCGATAACCTTCTCCGCCGAGGCGCTCGTCATCTCCACGGCGTAGCGATACCACACCCTCGCTTGCGGTGTAGCGGGCACATGAAAGGCCCCGGACGCTTCCGCTAAAGGGCAAAGCGCCTCGTCGTACCTCGCCGCAATCTGCCGGCGTGCCTCCAGCATGTCGTCCAACCGCTCCAGTTGGCACAGCGCCAAGGCGGCCTCGATATCCGTCATGCTGTCATTCAGCCGTGTGCCGTCGGGGGGACGATTGGCATAATCTCGCCAGGCCCTCACCGATTCAGCTATGGCCTCGGACTGCGTGAGCACCGCGCCGCCTTCGCCCGCCGCAATCAGCTTTGTGGCGTGAAAAGAAAGGATGCCCACATCCGCCCGCCCGCCTAGAAGACCGCCCTCATGTTGGATTCCGAAGGCATGTGCGCAGTCTTCAATCACGGGCGCCCCCAGCCGCCGCAGTCTCTCGATCCGGGCAGGCATGCCGAAGGTGTCAACGGCGATAACGGCCTTCGGCGCCGTCGAACGGCTTGCCTCCGCCGCTTCGGGAGCCAGATTCCAGGCCCCCGGTTCGACGTCAACGCATACCGGCCGCCCTTCGCAAGCGAGCACAGCATTTGCCAAGGCTACACAGGAATACGCAGGCACAAGAACGGCAGCGCCCGGCCCAATGGCGAGCGCGCGCAGCGCCAAGCGCAAAGCGCTCACGCCCGAAGCCACACAGACCGCGTGCTGAACGCCCGCGCGCCGGGCCAATTCCTGCTCGAGTGCGGCCACACGCGGCCCGCACGTCCATTGGCCGCTTTGAACCGCGGCGGCGGCGGCAGCAGTCTCCGCCGAATCCCAGGTTATGCGATTATGGGGAATCACCCTTGAGTCGCCTTAAGGTTGTTGCGCAATAGCGCTATTCGCACCGGCGCCGTCGCGAAGCAACCGACAGCGCTGCGCATTCACTTTTCTCAGCTCGAAGGAACAATGACGCGTCAGGCCGCCCCCCCCTCCGGCGGCGGGCCTGCGCGCCCTCCTGCGCCGCACCGGCCCGCTGGACAGGATAGCGCGCCCGCTCGGAATTGACAACCGGTTCAAGGTATCCTTGGCGTGTTAAGTTTCGCATTAGCATCAAGGAGCGGATCCATGAGTGTCGATTTCTTCTTCGATCCATCGCCTTTCGGGGCCGAGGGCCAGTGGATCAAGGCCGGTTTCCATTGTCACACCGTCAATTCCGACGGTGGATTGAGTCCGGAGGCAACCGTCGCTCGCTACCGGGAAAAGGACTTTCGATGTCTGGGCATAACGGATCACTGGCGCGTCACACCGACGGAGCCCTTCTCCGGCCCTGACTTCATCGGGATTGACGCAACTGAGAACGGTGGCCATCCGGACATCGTGGCCGTCGGCGTCCGCATAACTGCTCCTCGCAAACAAGACCTGGGCGAGCGGATTCGCGCTCTGGCCGGGCAGGGCGCTTTCACGATCATGGCACACCCAACCTACTCCGGTGTTCTCCCCGAAACAATTATGGAATGCCCCGAACTCGACGCCATGGAGATCGTCAACGCGTACTGCGATGAGGCCTACAGCAATGGGCTGGCCACGGAACTGTGGGATATGGTTCTCGGCCAGGGAAGGCGGATTTGGGGCGTCGCGGGCGACGATGCCCACCTGAATCCTAGGAAGACCTTCTTCTCGGATGCCGGGCGGGCCTGGGTGGAGATATGGGCCGAGGACTTCTCCCGCGAGGCCATCCTGGCCGCTTTGAAACGCGGCGCTTTCTACTCGACCCAGGGGCCGCGTTTCCACGCCATCCACATCGAGCGGTTCACGGCGCACATCACGTGCGATCCCGTCGCCCAAGTCCGCTGGCGCACATTCGGCAGTGTCGGATACGTGGATCACGCCTCCGACGGCATGGCCCTCGAGGCTTCGCGCTTGCCGGAGAACTTCATCCCCTCCAAGTTCGTCCGTGTCGAGTTGGTCGATCATGACGGGCGCCGCGCGTGGTCGAATCCGTTCTTTGCCAACGTCTCAGAGGTCGGGCTCTAAGCCATTGCGGGCCATAAACTCATCGTGTGGCGGCCGCACCCCTTCAGTAAAAGGCGTCGGGTGATCTTTCGGCTCGAACTGAACATTGTCGATCCATAGAGTGCCCGTGGCATTCTCCAAGCCAACACGTACCCGCAGATCTGTTGCGTCCACGGGAAACGTGCGGCCCGGTATCAGGCAGCGCGAGGGACTATACCAGTCCCGGTTACCTTCGAACTCGGCAAGCTTGACGGAGCGGGACTCGCCCCCGGTTGTGTTGTAGACGAGGGAAATGAAGCCGCCTCGTCTGTAAGGCCCCCGCAGCCGCCACAAGTCCTTGTAGCGCAGCGCCATCGACAGCGTGTACGTGAGCGCCGGGTCGAGGCAGCACTCGGCCGCCAGCACCTCAATCGTCACATCGTCAATGGCCGCATCGCCCCGTTTCCCCTGCTCTCGCCGAATCTCGATGGCCATTGAGTCGGAATCGGCGTCGGCTGGAACAGCTACATCCAGAGCCAACGGGGCCCATGTGCCGCCACCGGGATGGTGCACCGCCACGCGGCGCGTTTCTCCGGGCAGATCGTATTTCAACGCGAGGGCAAGCTCGCCGGGTGAATCCGCGCGCGCCATTGCCTCAATCCGGACGTGACGCCCCGGCGCCAAACCCATTGGGAGGCGTTGCGAAAGAAGCAGCGGCGCAGCCCCAGCCTGGAGGGCGAGCGCTTTCGTACCAGGCCGGGCCCCAGCCACTTCGCCCACCTCTTCCGTCCGCTCCCGGCTCAAATCCCACCCGACTGGCCGCCCGCCTTTCCAGAGCTCGAATCCCGCGTTGCGCAATCGATAGGACATGGGGCCGATTGGCAGACTCACGGCCTGCGAAACGGCAACATTGCCCGGGGCGCCCAGGCCAAGGCAGGCCCTGCCCTCGTAGCCGCGGTCGACAAAGACAAGGCCATCTCCCTCAGCGTCGACGGTAGCGCCCTGGCGCTCAAATCCACCGTTGCCGATCAGGTTCTCCGTGGGCTCTCCCAAGATCCAAAGAGACACCCCCGTCGAAGAGGAACTAAGATTCGACATGACGGGCCCGCCGCACAGGGAATACATCAGCGGTGCATACCGCCCCGCACCGAACTTCCGCTGGCCGGTGAACCAAATGGACACGAAAGGATTCTGAAAACAGGCCTTCTTGATCCCCTCCGGATCGGGGCCTTTCCCGCAGTATTCTTTGTAAGGCGTGGCGGCGGCATTGCCCACGAAGCGTTCGAGGTAGAGTCGCCGGTAATGGACGGCGTGCTCCCGCGGGGCAAGGTGAAATACGACGTCTTCAGGCCGGTAGGTCTGGGCCATGCGATGATACAGCCCCTTCCAGTCATGGACGGGCAACGTGGGGCCGGTGACATGGCTCTCGAAGAGCCACCCTTCCACGCGGTATGTGCGCAATGCATCGACCGCCGCCGGGCCAAGCGCGGCGAGCAGAAGCGCCACGAGAACGCACTCAACGGCCCGAACTCGATCCTCTGCGCCGGAGCATTGAGTAGCATCCCGTCCTCGCAAGGCATAGGCGCGAGCCAAATACGTAGGAATCAGCATCAGCCCAATGGCCACGGCCGCAAGCGAGGGGAGGTAAGCCGCGGAGTAGTAGCGCGGGTGATGCCAATGGTGTACGGACATGTAGAAGAAAGGCAGCGGCGTAAGCACGAGGAGACTTGTCACGACGCAAGCAAAGGCCCGGTGATTTCGAAAGAGGTCCACAAGGCCCCATAGGGCGAATAGGATTAGCAGGTCGCGTAGCCTGGGCGATTGCACCCAGAAGTAGCGCTTGAAAAAGGCAAGATAGCCCCCTTCGCCGAAAAGCGACAGAAAGTGTCCCTTTTCCTCGGCCTCGGGAGTAGGCGTCTTCAGCGTCCGGCTCCCGGCTTCGGACATTCCGACATCTTCCGGCGCCGGGCCTCGCTCGTCGTCCGTCAGCACGGGAGCAAAGGACTCGAAATACTTCGGCACTACACGGACAACGGTTGGCAGACTGACGACGAGGGTGCAAAGGAGGAGCGTGATAATACGCTGCCATTTCCGGCTGCCAAGTAACATACGCCGCGCGGTGAGGAGATAGAGCACCCCTCCCACGTTCATGGCGGCTAAGGCGGGGAGGAAGAAAACATGCGACATGAGTGCCAGAAAGGCGCAGACAGCGTATCCGGCCCAGTTCCACAGCCCTCCGTGGCCTGCCGCACGTGTGAGAAACCAGGTTGACAAGAGGCCGAAGAGCATCAGCAGCGTGTAGTAGCGGGCGTGATGGGAATGGAAAACATGGAAGGGAGACACGGCAAGCACGAGAGCGGCCGCAAGTCCGGCCGTCGGATCGTACAGGGACTTGACGATGAAGAAGACCGCCAAGATGCCGGCCAGTCCTGCTGCCAGCGCCGGAAGTCGCAGTGTCACCTCATTATCGCCCAGAAACAGACAGCCATGGGCCAACAAGTGATAGAGCGGATACACATCGCGGAAGAGGCGCGACGTAACGGGCTCCAATGCCCGCTCCCGAGTTACGACCTCATCCCCCCAGAAGCTGGAACTGAGTCCTTCCAGGCGCAGTACGGCCCCCAGCGCCATGATCGCGATGAGAGTGCTCAGGATAAGAACCCGCCGGCGGCGGGCCGTGAAGATCTCCATCAAGACTCCGAGTCCCCTGCCTCCGTATTCGCCCAAGAACGCCGCAGTTGCTTAA
>CAXXYE010000003.1:0-180000 GCA_963674865.2 Candidatus Hydrogenedentota bacterium | reverse complement strand
CATTTCGCCGCCGGCGCACAGCGGAGCCAATGCCTTTTCAACTCGGCTGGCAACAGTCTCCGTCTCCTCGGCATCCGGTGGGGCCTCGGACGTATCCTCCGCAGTCGCCGTTGCCGGCCCCGAGCCCGTCTCACTAGTTCGGATGAGGAAGCGGTTGATAACCGTCGAACCCTTCTCGTCCACCTCCTGCACAACGGCGTCTTCGATGTCGGCGGCGGCCAACGCGTCCCGGACTTCGCCAATACCGACGACTTGGCTCGTGTTCAACGTCACCGTCATGTTTGTGCCGTTCGTGAAATCGACGCCGAAGCTGTCATCCCAACGAACTGCGAAGAGCGTCATGCCTACAACAATCGCGGCAATACTCGCACCGAACGCCCAGTTCCGCCGCTCAAGGAACCGAATGTGCGTTTCAGGCTTCACGATCGACATCATCGTCAGCTTCGTTAGCCACTTACGGTTGGACAGGAAGTCGAAAATGGCCCGCGTTACAACCAGGGCGGTGAATACGCTGGAGCAAACACCGATGCTCAATGTAACGGCGAATCCCTCGATGGGGCCCGTCCCGAACTCCATCAGCACGGCCGCCGCGATGAGGGTGGTCACATTGGCGTCTAGAATGGTTACCGTCGCTCGTTTGTAGCCGCTGTCAATCGCCGCCAGCAGGGACTTGCCGTTGTGGAGTTCCTCGCGAATACGCTCAAAAATCAGTACGTTGGCGTCCACGGCCATACCGATCGTCAGGATCAAGCCGGCGATGCCGGGCAAGGTCAAGGTGGCATTGAAGTAAGCCAATGCGGCCAAGACGAAGACCGCATTCATGAGCAGAGCGATATTCGCAATGAAGCCGCCGATCCGGTAGTACAGCAACATGAACGAGACGACAATGATGAGGCCGACGATGGTGGAACGCACTCCCTGGCGGATCGAGTCGGCGCCGAGGCTCGCCCCAACAACAGCGGTGTACTCCTCGGTGAGCTGCACCGGCATCGAGCCGGAGTTCAGCGCAATCGAGAGGTCTTTGGCCTGATCCCCGGTGAAACTGCCCCGGATCACACCGGTGCGGACGATGCGGTCCTCGATGACAGGGGCCGAACACACAACGCCGTCCACGACAATCGCCATATTGCGCCCGATGTTCTCCTCGGTGACTTGGGCAAACTTGTTCACCGAAGGGCCTGAGAACTCAAAGAGAATCTGCCACTGCGAAGGCGCCTCGGGATTGGTGCGCGGATCGGCTCGCTTGAGCCCCTCACCCGTCATCAGGGGCTTCTCATCCATCAGGTAGATCCAGTACACCGGATCATCCCAGGCATTCGGCGGAGCACTGAAGGCAATGATCTTACCCTCGGGAAGCAGCCCGGGCACCTCTTGCGCGGCGTCAACCAGTCGCTCGACGCGCTCGAAGTTCTCGACAGGCACTACATAGAAACTTGCCTTACGCCCGCCGGGAACGTCCAAGAACGGCACAAAGTTGTTGTTGAAGTGCTTGTCAATATCACGAAACACCTTCGCCGTCTCGTCGGGCCCGGCCACGAGGTTGAAGGTGAGGAACCCCGCTTTCATGATCAGATCCGTCGCGCGTTTGATGTCCTTCTCGCCGGGAAGCTGAATCTGAATCTGATTTCGGCCCAGCGCCTGAATAACGGGCTCTTTCGCCTCGAAATCGTTGATGCGCCGCCGAATCCGTTGAAGAACAATGTGCTGAAGATGTTCCTCGATCTGGGCATCCGACAGATCGGCGTCCTTGAACTCCTGGTAGCGTTCCGGGTCCATGTTCTTGAGGTCGAGCCCAACCACCATGTGGATGCCGCCCTGCAGGTCCAGTCCAAGGTTGAGCACCTTCGAGCGATCGAATTCGGCCCAGCGCCGGACGCCCTTCCCAAAGTCCCGCCAAAAACTCGGCTTCTCGTAGACGGTGTCCTCATCCGCCCACTTATCGAGCCGGGCCTGCCGGGCGTCGTCGGACAGCGTCATCCAGCCGAGGGTCGGATAGATGTACAAGAGCGCTATGATGCCGACAGCGTAAATCAGAATCGTACGGTACGTGTGCTTCTGCATTGGTAACTCCAATCGCGGTGGGATGAATCCGAATGTGCCGCGGTTGCCGCCGCCACGCCTCTCTATCGGAGGCTGGGCCTCGCCTTAGCCTTCGTTCTCCGAGCCTCGGGCCATGACCTTCGAGACGGCGCCCCGAACAAACTCCATCTTGTGTCCGTCCTCATTCACGCGTAACACTACCGTCTTTTCGTTCAGCCCGACGACAGTGCCGCAGATCCCCCCGCTCGTGACAACCCTATCCCCTTTGGCGAGGGCCGACAACATCTCCCGGCGCTCTTTCTCGCGCTTCTGGTTGGGCCGGATCATGAGAAAATACATGATGGCAAAGAAAATGAGCAACATGGGCAGCATGCCGCCGAACGGACTGCGCCCCGACCCCTGCGTTGCATCCTCCGAGGGCGCGTCAGCCACCGTCGCTGCCGCGGCGTTAACAAGGTTCCACACAGGCATCAACCTCCTTGCGGCGCGCCACAACCTCGGGGCGTATCAACACAGCCCACGGCCCGAGGCGAACGCATACCGCATCGCGTGGATAGACAAATGACGGCCGTCTCAAGCGGAATACGTCTCAAGAAAGGCTCGTTTGAACTCCAGGAACCGGCCGGCCCGGATCGCCTTCCGGGCATTGGCCGCCAATTCTAGCATATGGAAAAGGTTGTGTAAAGTGTTCAGCCGCAAGGCCAAAATCTCGCCCGAACGATACAAATGGGCCAGGTATGCGCGGGTGTAGGTCGTACAAACGGGACAGCTGCACCGTGCATCCAGAGGCTCGAAATCATCGCAAAAACGCCGGTTCTTGATGTTGAGTTTGCCTTCCGAAGTGAAAAGGCACCCGTTGCGCGCATTACGCGTCGGCATCACACAGTCGAACATGTCAACGCCCTGTTCCACGGCTTCGAGCATGTCCTCCGGCGGCCCGACCCCCATCAGGTAGCGGGGCGCCTCATCGGGCAGGCGGGGCGCCGTCCACCCGACAACATCGTACATCTCCTCCTTGCTCTCGCCGACGCTCACGCCGCCGATAGCGTAGCCTGGGAATCCGATATCCACCAGTTCCGCGGCGCATTGGACGCGCAGGTCCTCATAGGTGCTGCCCTGAACGATGCCGAAGAGCGCCTGGGACGGGCGCTCGCGCTCGCCCTCGGCCCACCGGGCCTTGCAGCGCCGAGCCCAGGCAACCGTCATCTCCATGGAGTCGGCCGCCTCCTTTCGCGTCGCCGGATAGGCCGTGCACTCGTCAAAGCACATGATGATGTCCGCCCCGATGGCGGACTGTATATCGATCACGCCCTCAGGGGTGAGAAAGTGGCGGCTTCCGTCGATATGGCTCTGAAACTCGACTCCTTCAGGGGAGACTTTGCTCAATTGGGCCAGGCTGAAGACCTGAAAGCCGCCGGAATCCGTCAAGATGGCGCCGTCCCATCCCATGAAACCGTGCAGCCCTCCCGCGCGACTCAGGATCTCGGTGCCCGGGCGCAGGTAGAGGTGGTAGGCATTGCCGAGGATAAGTCGTGCGCCAATGAGCCTGAGATCCTCTTGACTCAAGGCCTTCACTGAGCCTTTCGTGCCTACAGGCATGAACACGGGCGTCTCCACGGTGCCGTGGCGAGTATGCAGCCTGCCCGTGCGCGCCCCGCAATGCGGGTCGCGTGCCTCGACCTCAAATCGAAAGGATTGCTCATCCATAGGCTCAACAGATATCCCTGCCGACTTCATGGTGCAGCTTCGGCGCTCGGGGCGTCCTCGCGTTCCTCCAGTGTTGCATACAGGCCCGGATAAACCTCTTCCACCCACTGGGAGAAGGGCATGGCGCTTCCCTCATACAAATCGAGAAGGCCTCCAATCGGAGCATGGCCGAAAAACGGCCCCAACTGGCCGCGGGCCTCCTCCACCGACCCGCCACGGCAAATCACATAACACGCCGAAGCAATCCCCGTGCGGTGGGTCCCTCCCTGGCAGTGCACCAGCATGGGCGTCTCCGCCTCGGCGCACAGCGCGACGAACCGCGCCAGCGATTCAGGTTCCGGCAGGTGGTTCTTGCTCCACTCCAGATCAACATGGGTTACGCCACTCGCGGCACACGTCGCGATTTCGCGTCGATACCACTCCTCTTCAGGACACACGTGCCGGAGGTTAAGAACGGTTTGAATCCCGTGCTTCCTGATCGCCGCGGCCAACTCGCGGCCGCTCATCTGGCCGGAGCGGTAGAAACGGCCGCGTTCAACCACCCGGAAATTGTCCTCCAGGTGCGCACAACCGAGAAGCGCCAGCACAAATCCTATATAGATGGCCCTCGCCCGCACGCTGCTCCTCCACAGGGATTCACTCATCACCCAGAACTCGAACGCGCCGCATCATCCGAACTCGACGCGGTTTCGATACGGCAGCACTCCCGCGCCGCCTTTGCCACCGCCGCGGCGTCCACAGCGTTGCCCGCGGCGGCGATGACATAGCCTACACGGTTACGCGTCGCCGCATCCACGGCGTGCCTGAGGACATCGCCGGGCTTCACACCAATCTCCACCGCCACGACGCCGGGAATGGCCCGGGCTTCTTCCACGCCCGTCACGTCCGTCACGATGCCTGAGTGTGACCTCAGCCAATATTGGGCCGCCCCGCCCTCGGGCGCCGTCAGGCCGCCTGGCAACTCGCCCACTGCGAGGCGTATAGCCTCGGAGAGAAGGTCAGGGCCTCCCGCCAACGACATGAGCTGCGTGGCCGCGTGGCCGGCCGACGGGCAGAGGCCAAGCTCTATCACCCCCGGCCCGTTCTCGCCCATCACAAGCTCGATATGGACAACACCCAGGCGAAGACCTATGGCGTCAACGACGGCTTCTGCCGCGCCGAACAGCAACTCGCGCTCCCGGCGGTTGAAACGAGTCGGTAGGGAAACGCCCCAATCGCAGCAATACGGCGGTGTGGATAATTCGTGCGCGCTTATCGCACAGGGAGTGAACCGGCCCGATTCGACTACGCCGTGCACGTGGTACGCCTCCCCCGGCAGCCACTCCTCCAGCAACACTGTGCCCGAGGGGGAACAGCGCGAGGCCCTGGCATACGCCAAGGGCATGTCTTCCAGGTGGTCGACGCGCATCACTCCCTGGCTGCCCGAGGCGTCTACCGGCTTCACAATGACGGGCAGGCCAAGCCTTCGTCCTTGCGCCTCCGCCTCCTGTGGACTTCGGGGAAGACTGAATCGCGGCCCCGCGAGGCCCGCCGCGGCAAGGACAGAGCGTAATTCCCCCTTGTGGCGAATGCATCGGGCCGCTTCGGGCCCGGGCCCCGGCAATCCCAACTCCTCAGCCCCCTGAGCGGCTGCCTCGCAACTCGCCTCACAGGCGGCGCAGACACCCCCGGCTCCCGTTTCCCGGCCTATCCGGACGACCTCACCGAGGTCAGGGACTCCCTCGACAACCACGGCGTCGATGTCCAACTCCCCTGCTCTGCTTTTCACGGCGTTCCCCGCGCCTGGGCACCCTATAATGAGCAACGTACGGGCCACGGTTTGTCACCTTCCCAACAAGACGAGGAAGCAGGTCTGGGACTCGGTTTACACAAGAATGCGGGAGCGTGTGCCTCAGCGGCAACCAGATTGCTCCAAACAGCTTTCAATCGCACTCTACCGAAGAAATCCACGAAGGCGCAAGAGCCGAGGCCGCGTTACCTGAGGGAACCTGCATCGGCCCACAGGCATTAAGAACTACATGGCGAATGCACGGAAACAGACAAGTGGAAGTGCCTCGGCGCGTTGGGCCAAAAATGGCAGGATTGCGATATCTCGCAAATATGTAAATAGTTGTTAAACCAAAGCTTGCGATTTGGCCGCTTGTATGATAAAATTCTGCTGGTCAACGCCACATGTGGCGTTTCTCCTTCCGCGGAGGCCCTTGAGTTGCGAAACCCTGGGCCTCTAAAATAACTCGCGGCAGGGGCCCCCAAAGGCCGTTGCAGGCGAGATCAAGATAGCGGGCTGAAGGCTGTAGCAAACGGCCTTCAGCCCAGTTTTTTCTGGGGAAGTGAACCAGCCTTCTCCAGCCAATCATCCTCGTTGGGCAGACTCTCAGCGACCATTCGTGAGGCCCCCATTCGAGCCCCCGCCAATACCGGCGCCTCCCCCTGCATTTGCGCCGTCCCGGCGCTTCTTCCAAGCCCTTGTCTCTCGTTGACACTGTAAATGCGCGGCGTGCAAGATTTTCCGGCTGAAGGAACCGTTTGCCGTTCATAGCGGCCGCGAAAACAGGGCTCACCTATGTAAACTTAACAGCTAAAGCTTCTTACGCGCCTCGCCGATACTTGGAACGACACTTGCGTAACTAGCTCCGGGAGAAACTCGGAACATGGCAAGGCGTTGGCCAAACAAGGGGTCAGAGCACAAAACCGGCCAAGTGAGGGAACAGGATTGGGCACACTCTTCAGCACACTCGATATCGCGCGGTCCGGGCTGCTCGCCGCCCAGGTCCAGATTGACACCGCTGGACACAACATAGCCAACGTTAACAAGGACGGGTACTCACGACAGCGCGTCGAACTGGTATCCCGTCTGCCCAATTACACTACCTACGGCGCCTTGGGCCGGGGCGTCAGCGTCGCGTCCGTAACCCGGATCCGCGACGAGTTCCTGGACTACGCGTACCGGCTTCAGGTTCCGGCCCTAGGCAATGCCACGGTCCAGGCAAAGTACTACGCCCGTCTTGAGGACATCTTCCTGGAACCCGCGGACACGGGTTTCGTATCGCGTCTCAATGACTTCTTCGACACGCTGGACGAGTTCGCAACCAACGTAGAAGACCTGCCCACACGCCAGGCGGTACTGGCGGAAGCCGAAACCTTCGCGAACAGCCTCAACGATGTGGCTCAACAGTTCTACATGCTCCGAAGTGAGGCCAATGAGGAAGTGAAGGACACGGTGGAGGAAATAAACTCGCTCAGCGAGAGGATCGCGACGCTCAATATCGCTATTCGCGATGGCGAACTCAGCGGCCAGACAGCTAATGATCTTCGAGACGACCGCGGCGTCTTGATAGACGAACTCGCGCAACTCGTCAACATCACCGTCCGCGAGCAGTCCGACGGACAGGTCAACATACTTGTGGGCAGCGATGTGCTTGTGGACGCGACCGGCTGGCGGGAACTGGAGGCCGTGCGGAATCCGGCCCTTGACTCGGAACGCGATGACCTGGTCGAGGTGCGGTTCGTCGAGAGCGGGGAGCTTGTCGAGGTTACCGACGGCGAACTGTACGGTGCGTTGCAGATGCGCGATGTTGAGATACCGGCGTATGACGACCGCATCGATACTCTTGCTGCCGCGGTCATCAGCGCAATAAACGCTATCCACTGCACGTCCAATGGCTTGGACAACCTTTCCGGCACGGTGTCCAGCACCAATGCAACGATTGACGCCGTCACGGCTTTGAACGCCGCGGGCCTTCCTTTTGACGTGTCGTCGGGTACGTTTGACATCATTGAATACGACGCCTCGGGCAATCCGACCACCATCACGGTGACGGTCGACCCCACGGCGAGTCTCACCGCTCTGGCTACAGCCATCAATACGGCATCCACCCTCGCGGGCGCCAGCATCACGGCGTCGGTATCCGGCGGAGACACGCTGGACATTAGCAGCGCCGCATCGGGCTTCACGTTCTCGAATGACACGTCCGGCGCCCTCACAGCCCTGGGCATCAATGGACTATTCACAGGTTACGATGCGAGTACTATCGCCGTTAGTGAGGTTATCGCCGACAATCCGCGCCTCCTTAGTTCCGGTTACAGCACCGACGTGCTGGAAACAGGCGACAATACGGCCGCGCTTGCTATGGCGGAACTCCAGAACGCCATGCTGCTGGATTCCGAGTCTTCGACGATCAATGACTACTATGAGAGCACCATTGTGCAGATTGGCATTGATGCCCAGGCCAACGAGCAGATCCTGGATGTGGAGGTGGCATTTGTAAATGACCTCGATCAGCGCCGCGAGGAAGTCTCCGGCGTGTCACTCGACGAAGAGGTCACCTTCATGATCCAGTTCCAGCGGGCCTACGAGGCGTCTGCGCGCGTCATCACCGTCGTTAATAACATGTTGGATGCCCTCCTGGCCATGGGCCGGTAATGGATTCTGGAAAGGCCTCGCGCCTGGCCGGAACTCCACACGTGTCCAAGTCCACTCAATGCTCCCTCACGCGCCATCTCCAGAAAACGCGCCTGGCAGCGGGCACTCCCGCAGTTGGATGGCGCCAGTGCGGGCGTATTCGTGTAGCCGAGACAGATGGCCCAATGAGCCGTGGACAGAGCGCGGAACGCGCACCGGATACTGACGAGGGTACGCGGCCCCAACGGGGGAGATGACCTGCTTCGGCTTCGGAGATGTATGGCCTCCGCCCGGCAAGATGAGTCCCAAAAGAATCCTCCCGTTTGAGGGGAAGTGTGTTATGATGTTCGCGCTGAGGATTGCCCGAGAATGGATGTGCTAAAGAAGCTTACGACCTTCATCACGCCGCCTCCCTTCCGGAAAGCGCCGAAAGCCGGCCCTGTCCAATGGCGGGAGCCTGGGCCGAGCTTGGCCACTATCCTGAAGCGTCACCTCGTGCACTTCCTTGCCTTTCCCTCACTGGATGAATCTGAGGCGCAGGAATACCTCAACCGCATCAAGCGCATCGCCCAGGAGAAGGGATTCTATCTCACCGCGTTTGAGCTGAAAAACCAGCTCGACACAATGCCCCGCTCGAATGCGGACGGGAAGGAATACCATAAGGCACGGGGCTACGTGCTTGCCGCCGATTTCCTCCTTCGGCACATACGGGCCGAGCTTGAAGCCATCAAGACAAAGTCCCAGTCGGTCGGGCCTAACGTCTTCAGCGGCTACTGCCACGAGATGATCTCGTGTCTGCTCAGTGGGCGCAACATCATGCGCGCGGTCGAGGTCCCACTCTTCGTCGTGGACGAATTGTTTGCCAATGCCGTCGAGGAAACGGATAAGGGCGCCATGTATCTGGACTTGGCCTCTCAGATGCTTGAGAGCGACTTCGAACTGGTAAGCCAGAACCTCGAAAGGGCAACGGCGGAACAAGCGCGTCGAACGCAAACGAAAGGGTCGGCGGACACCCCCACGCCGCGTCCTTCACGGGCGCTGACGAGCGTCGTCGGTCCGATAATCACGTATCTCGAGGAACTCCATCAGGATACGAAGGATGTCCGCAGCTCTTTTCTTGATCTGGCGACCACCTGGAAGCGTCGAGAAGAACAGCGGGCCGGCGCAGTCTCCCCCGCAGCCCGGCAGGTCGAACGACTTCATGACATGCTAAAGGCTCTTGAGAACACACCTTACAGGCCTTATCGGGCCTTTGTCTCGGAACGGCTTGGAGCATTGCTTCATCAGGCGGAGCCCGAACGGGCTCGGGCGTTCTTCTCCAGTGCTGCGCAGGAATACGAGAACCAGGGAGACAGGGAGAGGGAACTCTCTCTGCGAAAACTGAGCGGCACGCGCTACGAACGGGCCCGAGCCACTTTTCTCCGCGCAGATGAGAATGAACGAGCCGAAAGGGTCCAGGCGAAGATCGCCGCCCCCTGAGGCGTCCGTCCTGCCGCTTCGAGCCCTTGCTGCTTAGGGATGAGTGAGCTGCTCTTCCGTGCTGCTTTCTTTTCCGCGTCGGTCCTTCATAGCCCTCCCCGACACATGCGACGCCATCTGTCTTTGCCGATTGCGGCCCTTTACTCGTCGCAGTAAGCGCGCAAGTCGCCTAGGGATGGTGTCCCCTAGCCTGGATTTCTCACCCGCAGTTGTCTGCGGCCCGGGTCGAACGCACGCTATCATGGCGGGCCGCGGAAGGTGGACGCCACCCCCAAGGACATGTATAATGCGGCGGATTTCTGAGTGCCAGGGGAAGGGAAGTGCATGGGCAGTACGACAATTTACCAGAGAGAACCTGCCACGGTATGCGCCACTCCGGCGGGCAACGGGCAGATGTATTTGGTTGCAAATCCTGCGCCTTGCGCAGATCCGGCGAAGTCTGTGGCGGCAGCTTACGAGCAAATGGCCGACCTGCTCGTCAGCGAGAATATGCAGGTAGTCCACGAGCGGCTCTTCGGGAGCCTCAGCGCCCAGGGCGTGATAAGAGACGCGCGCGCGCGGAGCCTGGGTGCCCGCGGTCTTGATTCGGAGGGCTCGCTGACTTACATCCAGGGGCACCCCGCCTGGGGCGAAGGTTTCGCGGGAGCCATTCTCAGGGCCGTCTCGACGGCGGGAGAGGGCAACAAGGTCTGGACGATCCGTGATGGTGAGCGCCCATGCGGGCGAGGATGGCGGCGCAACGGCGCTTCCTTTGTTATCGTCCAGAATCTGCATGGCTTGGAGGAAGGCTCGGAAGCGGATAATTCGCGGCCACGCCAGGCCGAGCGGATGATTGCGCGCGCGGAGAGAATTCTTGAACAGGAAGGACTCTCGTACCGCGATGTCGTCCGGACATGGTTTTACCTTTCGAATATCTTGGATTGGTACGGTGAGTTCAACAAGGCCCGCAGCGCCAAGTACGCCGAATTCGGGCTGTGTCCAAGTCCCGAAACCGGCCGGCTGCTTCTGCCCGCGAGCACGGGCATCAGCGGGGATCTCCCCTTGGGCGCAGCGGGCGCATTGGACTTGCTGGCCAGCGCCGATGCCCCGAACGCCCGTCCTGAGATCATCCAGATGACGAATGTTCGGCAACAGGATGCTTTTCAATACGGCTCCTCTTTCAGCCGGGGGGCTCTGATTCGTGAGGAAGACGTTGTCCAGGTACAGGTGTCCGGGACGGCCGCGATCGATGAAAAGGGCGTCAGCATCTTTCTCGATGACATGCGCGGCCAAATTGAGCGCACATTCGACAATGTCGACGCGCTGCTTGAACCTGTGGGCGGGACATTGCGGAATGTGTGCGCAGCGACTATATTTGTGAAACGTCCTGAAGACGCCGAGGTCTATCGAAAAATAACGGAGGCCCGCGGATTGGCGCCGTTCCCCGCCGTATGCGTCGTCGCGGATGTATGCCGCGGAGAACTTCTGTTCGAGATGGACGGAGAAGTGGCCTTCGAGCCCCGGTAGCCAGGAAGGACGAGGCGGGTCGGCGCACATTCGCGCGGCCCATTCGATGAGGGTAGGCCATGCCTCACAACAGACCCTCGATTGCCATTGGCGCCGTGTTTGCCATAGTGTTCGCGGCCATCGCGCCCGCAGCGCCTGACGAAGAAGCCCCCCCCCCAAATCCCGAACAAACGCTGACGAACAACCTGGGAATGCAGTTCCGGCTTATCCCGTCCGGCTCCTTTACGATGGGTTCCGAGAGGGGCAACGCGGATGAGAAGCCGGTTCACGAGGTTATCCTGTCGAAGCCGTTCTACCTTGGGATACACGAGGTCACCCAGGCCCAGTGGCAGGCCGTGATGGGAAGCAATCCGGCCCATTTCAAGGATCCCAATCGCCCGGTGGAAAACGTTTCCTGGAACGATGCCCAGGAGTTCTGCAAACGGCTCTCCGAGAAGGATTCAGCCCGCTACCGGCTGCCCACCGAGGCTGAGTGGGAATACGCTTGCCGCGCGGGCACAAAGACGGAATTCTACTGGGGAGCGCGATTCAGCGGCGATTTCGCCTGGGCGCGCGACAACAGCGAGGGAGCGGCGCACACCGTCGGCGGAAAGAAATCCAATCCCTGGGGCCTCTACGACATGGGAGGCAATGTCTACGAATGGTGTCAGGACAACTACGGCCGCTACCCATCCTCCGATCAAGTTGACCCCCTGAACTCAGACGGCTCACGCTATCATGTCGATCGAGGCGGGTGCTGGTACAATGACGGCGAGTACTGCCGCTCCGCCGATCGTGGAGGCCGTTTGGACGACTTCCGCGACTTTTTCGTGGGCTTGCGCGTCGTACGCGAGAAGTAGCACACCTGCCTTGCGATAAGCATTCAGCCCCGTCCCCTCTGGCGGAGAATCAACTCACGGGCGAAGTACCGTCGTAGGGCTCCGAATCGGCGGGGGGCGCCCCATCGCGCGGTGGCGCTTCGGACCACAACGGCTTGTCGGGATGGGGCTCCGCGGCTTGGCGGGCTTGTACGGCGGGGTCGAGGTTGGCAGCCGTCACAAGTCCCGCGTCCTGTATCTTTCCCGCTAAATCACGCATGTCGAAGTCGACGGGGCCGACGGTGAGTTCGGGAACGCTGTAGGTCTTGACGAAATCGTCGTAGAACGAGGGATCTTCCTGAGGCATAACGAAGGCTTTGCTCGCATTTCCCTCGTCGTCTATGTAACTGAAGTACGGCCGCGCCAGGAGGCCGTCGTAGCGCTTGCTTGTGAATACGATCCAGCGGCTGTCGACGGACCATCCGTGCCACGATTCCGTCTTGTCGCTGTTGCACGCCATGTCGTGCAATACACCCGTTTCGATATCCAGTAGGCGTAGATCGCTGCCGGGAAAGAAGATGGGGAAGGTGCCGTAGTCGCTCACGCACAGCAGGATATACCGCCCATCCGGCGATACGCGAGGGGTGGCCATGCTCAGGCCCACATCGCCCGCCCGGAGCACGGTTTCACGTTCACCCCAGGTCAGCGTTTCGGGATCAAAGCTAACGCGCATGAGATCGTAGCGGGCTTCACGGAAACGCTTGAAATCATCGGTGGGCGTGGCCGGGGAACTGCAGAAGTACAACGTCTTCCCATCGGGCGCCCAGGCTGGGAAGGTCTCCAAGTAGTATGGGTCGGAAAGGGCGGGGGTGGTTGTCACGGTGTTCGTATCGGCGATATAGAGGACGATATCCGATGCGAAATCCACCACATCGCGCGTTTCGCCGAACGTGTGGAACACCTGAAGGATCTTATTCACGGAGTAGGCGGCCATGCGGCCGTTAGGATGCCAAGAGGGATAGGCGAAGGGCCCTTTGTTAAACTCCGTGCGCGTCTCAATGGGGGATATCTTGCCGTCGCGGGCCAAGAGCATCACGAAAGGGAAGCGAACGTGCAAGGTCATCGTCTCGGGCTGATTCCAGACGAAGGCGTGGCAATTGACGCAGCCGTGGCCGAGGACTTCCGTATCGATGAGCCGTCGCTCCTCGAAACTAGCGAGATTGCGCTGAAATATCGCCATCGAACCGAACTTCGTGTACCAAGGCTTCATGAGACGATAGGTCAGGTAGCCGTCAATGGGTTCTGCAGCGATCGTGTTCGTGATCGGCGCAAAGCGCCGCCATCCGCCGCCCTCTTGGCGGACGCTTATGTCGATACTGAGTGCTTCCCCCGCGTTTTCTTTGAGGAGCCGCCGCCATTGCTCGATAGGGATTCGAACATCCGGCGAATCTGAGGTCAATTCAATGGCGTCGCCGCGGGCGGAAGCGAGTCGAACCAGGTACGCCTCCCCGGGTTCCTCGACCCGAAAGTTCAGGGGGGCTATGTTCGGAGGGATAACGATATCTGCGAAATCCGGTCGAATATGGGGAGGGTGCTCCACCGATTCAGCACTAGCCTCGCCGAGTGCCTGCAGCGCGAGAGTGTGGTGCAGAACAAGCGCAACAACGGAGGCGACAACCAGGGAACTGGCAGCCACAAAAGCCAGTCTTTTCATCACGACGCTCCCGTCACTATGTCGTAAGGGCCAGGTTTGGTTTCCTTGCCGAAGCCTGTAATTCCGAATACGCGGTAAAACCAGAAAGTATTCCCGAACTCGGCTACAGTGGCGTCCCACAATCGGCCCAAATCTTGTCCATACTGGACGCGCAAGGACTCAAATCGGCGGAAACGCTCCAAAGTCTCCGGTCTTATCGTCCGCCCGAACAGATTGATGTTGGCCACGCCGCTCTCGGCCATATAGGCCAGGGCCGCCTCTTCGTAGTGTCGCGGGATATCCGGATAGTTGAATGCGTCCAAGCCTCCCAGGTTGGCCACAACCTTGGCTGGTTCGTCCGCCAGCAGATAGTGGGCCATGAGGTACTCAAACGCCATCTTGTTGTGCCTGTGGTCGCGCAGCAAACGGGTAAGCATCGCGTCCTCGAATCCGAAGGCCGTCGTGCCGACGAAGTCGCTCTGCAACATGACGGCCCGTCCCCACTGGAGCACTGGGTCGGATGACAGGATCAGATTGTCGTCGAGGGCACGAAGGTAATAGGCGGCCCAGTCGCGCTCGAACAACATGGTACTCAGGAGGTTGAGATACGTGTGGGCCGCATCGTAGCGCTCCTTCAGTATGTTGACGAGCACTATCCGGCGGAAGATTCCCGGGCGATCGCCGAAGTATTCCCACGCCTCGTGGGCCATGTGCTCCGCTTCGTTAATCCGCCCTAACTCGAAGAGCAGCTCGGCCCTGCGAAGATGCGCCTGCCTGTGCTTGGCGCAGAAGTCGCGATCGAAGAGCGTGAGTGTCGGGGCTTTGCCAAGCTGCGGATAGGAGAACATGTCATAGGGCAGGCGTCCCGTATGGAACAGAGCACGATCAGTATCATTGATGACGAGTATCGTCTGGTGCTGTATCCCAAGGTCCAGGACATTGAACACGGGATTCGATTGATGGCCGCGGACATAGTCCAAAAACTCGGGCCACATCTCATGGCGGGCCAGGTAATCCATACGTATGAGGCCCCTCTCGTCGTGGTCAAACCGCGCCACAACAACCACGGCAAGAACAACGAGGAAGGCCGCCGGGCGCAGCAGGAAGGCCAGTTTCCCCCGAGGCCCTTCCTTCGGCGCCCCGGCCTTGTCCGGCCCCCAACGCCCTCTCAGAAGAACCGCTGCGAGAGCCGCGGCGAGAAGAAACGCGTAAAGAGTGAGGGCGCCGATGGATAGGCTGGCGTTCCATTCTCTGGGAATGAGCCGGGCGTAGGTGGTGGACGTTGGCTCGTCATACGTCCAAGCAGCCAGCAGCCAGGGTGTCAGAGTGCCGAAGAGCACGTAGAAGACGGCCAGGAGACACGCCCGGGACTTTCGCGGCTGTTCCGCAAACTCGGCGATGGCACATGCCCCAGCGAATACAACGGCAGGCCCGCCGAGGGCGGCGCAGAGAAGGCCCGACAGCACGACGAAGGCGCCTGCCCTGACAAGGGGAGTCCGGGGCACAAGCCGCAGGAAGGCGTTTGCGGCAAGAAGGGCGGCCAGTACGCCCACGGTGATGGAGAAGGGGTAGCCGTAGTCCTGGTGAGCAAACAGCACGAATAGGGCAGCGGCATAGGGCAGATGAACCGCTTGCTTCCCGCGGATTCGGGAAATAAGCGCCCCCGCGTTCCACCCAATGAGCCAGGCCGTAATGGTGATAATGAGCGCCCCAGCCCAGTCAAAACGCCAGAACTGCACCAGGAATGCGGCGGCGTACTCACAGAGTCCGCCCACCTGCGTATGAAGCAGTTGGGAGAAGAAACGCCCGGTAAGGTAGAAAGGGGGGGCCTGAATCTGGTAGCTCAGGCGGGGGTCAATCCGCAGCCAGACATAGAGATAGAACAGAATGAGGAAGAGCAGCGCGCAGACTGCCCGTCCGCTTCGGCCCGGCGCGACGGAGTTTTTGCCCTGCATTGATGCCGTTCTCCAAGTGCAGCCCGCAAGAGCCAAGACCACTTCGGGGCCGCGCCATCGTACCAAACACCCCCGGAGAGCGCAAGAGGGGCCTCCTTATCCGGCAGAAGGGCTGCCGTGGATTCGCTCTCGATGACTTGTCGTGTGGCGCAATTGGCAACGCGCCCACCAAGCGCATCCTGGAATTGGCAAGGCCCTTTCCTGTCTAATACGTTCGTCAACCGTGGGCCGAAGCGGTGGAGAGCATGGATAAGGCATCTCACGTGGATAGCGGAATGCCCGGCACTTCGCTGGCAGCCGTGGTGCCCTGTTACAACGCAGGCTTTCGGGTCCGCCCCGTTGTCGAAGGCCTCGCGCAGCAACTGGAGCACGTTATTGTTGTGGACGACGGCAGCACGGATGGCGCCGTCGAGGCGCTGGCGGACACGGCTGCAAGGGTGGTCGCTTTTCCCGAGAATAGGGGCAAGGGCCATGCGATGTTGGCTGGCTTCCGCGCCGCACTGGACATTCCTTCCGTAACCTGCGTGGCCATAATCGATGCGGACGGGCAGCATGACCCCACCGAGCTTCCGAGGCTCTTTCAGGCCTTTCGCGAGGAAGAGGCCGACCTGGTGATAGGCTCGCGCGTCTTCGACGAGCGCAATGTCCCGCTACGAAGCCGCGTCGGCAACAAACTCACCCGCACTATCACGCATCTTCTTCTGGGGCAAGAAGTTCCGGACACACAATCCGGCTACCGCCTACACTCACGAAGGTTCCTAGAGGAGGTCCTCCGCGTCATCCCCGGGGGGCGTTACGAGACGGAGATGGAGATTGTGGTACTGGCAGTCCGTGGGCCGTACAAGGTCGTTCCCGTGCCGATACAGACCATCTACGAAACCGGCAACAGCTCGTCCCATTTCGGCGCCCTGAGGGACTCCTACCGCATCTACCGCAGCTTGTTTCGGGCCGCGCTGGGCCGCAGGGGCTCACCGTCGTAGCTCGCGGTGGCGGAGTTGCTCGCTACACTGCGCGCCAGGCTGTTATAAGTGTGAGATGAGCGGGCCTTATCCACTCGGCCGGGAGACTGCCAGAAAACAGAGGAGGTCCAAGGCACCGCGTATGAAGCACCTCCGAGCCACTCAGCGGTTGGGGCGTTTGACGCGCTTCTGGAAGCTTCCCCTTTAGTGTATAATCCGCGCAGGGTCAGGCGGTCGCAGTCTTTGCGAGCGAACGGGCCTAGCCTGCCTGAGAACAGGTCCGGGCGTCGGCATAATTGGCCGCACGGCAAGGTTTTACGCAGACAAGGAGAATGCCACGTTGAAGGTTGGACAGGGGGCTGATGGGCTGTCCCGTGTGGGTAACCGCCTGACATATGTGCGGGGGTTTTGCGCCCAGAGGAGCGGGAGATACATACCGGTCTACTCGCTCTTGGGCTCCGTGCTATTCCTAAGCGCCGCCCTGGCCGGGATAGCCGCCGCCTCTGAGCGAGATATGCCGTGGGCGCTCCGAGATCATTACGAGTACGGCGTCGGGGAAGCGAAGCTCATGCACGCCGCGGCCAACGGCGAATGGGGCGTTGAAGTCGCCGGACAGGGGATGGTTCTGGATAAGGTGGGCGCGGCGGTACACTTCACCGACGGCACGCAAGTTCTACTCACCGACGGCACGAAAACGGGAACGGATCGGACGACGGTCGACTCGGCATTGGGCAAAGCGACACGCTTCTCCGTCGAATTGAGCCACAAGCGCGGGCTGGCGCTGACACAGGCGGTTACGGTCATCAAGAACTACCCGTTTGTTATCGTCGAGGTGGAAGTCCGCAATACGGGGACGGAGCCGCTGAAAATCAGCCGCATCAACTCGGCCGTGATCGGTCCCGGTTGCATGGACGATTGGAGCATGGCTTCGGAATCGAATGTCCGCCGCCTCACTATGCGGGGGGGATATCCGATCTTCGACACACGGGCGTCGTCACTCGTGGCGTTCTTCTCGGATCCGGATCGAGGATTCGCGCTGGGCCTGGGCCTCTTGCCTCACGGGAAGGCGACTTCGGGCCTTTGGTTTGCGCCGGATGGAGACGCATGGCAGGGCGAGGCCGCGTCGGTGTTCAGCCCCCCGGTCGAAGTGGCTCCTGGAGCGTCGTTGGCGGCGGATCCTGTTTGGGTCTCGTTTGGGACACGGCAACCTGCCCGAATGGACCTCTATTATGCATGGGCCTTCAGCAAGCTGGTAGCGCCTCCTGCTGTCGAGTCCGTCCCCGAAACGTGGGTTTCCGCCCGGGCCGGTGCCTCGGCGGAGGAGCTGTATGCGGCCGCGCGCGCATGGGCGGGCTCGGGAGTACAAGGAGTATTGGTGCCGCGAGGTTGGGAAGGAAGGCCGGGATCTTTGCAGGGGGCCGCCCCCGCGTATCCGCGGGAGATGCGCAAGGTGGCGTCCGAAATCCAGATTCTGGGCATGACGCCGGGGCTATCCGTCGATCCCTTGGCGGCAGAGGGGGGTAAGGCCGGGTGGGTGGCCAAGGGCCCGGACGGCCAATCGTGGGTTAACCTGTCTTCGTCCGAGGCAAGGGAACATGTCCTCGGGCGCCTGAAAAAACTCGTGGATTGGGGATTTCGCTTCTTCGTCGTGGAGTCCTCGCAGATCCCGGACCCGGTGCTCCAGGAGTTCCAGATGACCAGGCAGGAGGCGGACACGCTTGCCTTCAAGCTCATGGCAGCGGCCTCGGGGGGGCTGCCTGTGCTCCCGGCAAGCGCGGCGACAATGGACGGGCGCTTGGAGCCCTGGCTTGAAGCGGCAAGCTGCACCAGCCGCATGAAGGGATATGGCTTAACCACGGCGCCGGTGAGTCTTGACCTAGACCGCACGAAGGGAATCGACCCCAACTTGCCGATTGTCTGGCGCTTTTTCGGCGGCCCCATCGAACTCCTCGGGAAGCCCAAGGCATCGCATCGGGAGGCATTAAAGCAGTTTCCTCCGGCACGGCTCGCAGGCAGACCCCTGGATACCTTCCGGAGGGCCCCGCACATATGGCAGATCAGTGTGCATGGCGAGGATGGCGCGTGCCGAGGGAATTCCGTCATTGCATTCCCCGGGGCGGCTGAATGGGGAATGAGCGACCTGGAGATCGACGGCGATGCGCTGACTCGCATCTGGCGCGTCAACAAAGGGCAGTTCGAAGACCTAGGACAAGGGCCCGTACCGATGACGGACACGCTTGCCGTCTTTGGAGTTTCCCCCATCCTCTCCTGTCCCAGCCTGCTAGGCGCCAATACCGGACTCGCGCTTCTGCTGGACAATCTCAACACCATCACCTGGGACGAACAGAAAGCCCGGCTTTACGGCTCGTTCAGGGGAAAGAGCCAGCAGAGCCATACGCTTTTCTTCGCCGTGCCCAAGCCCTGGACGCTTCGCTCCGCCCAGTGGGAGGGGTGCCGGTTACGCACGAAGGAGGGTGATCAGCTCTGTTCGATGGATATAGCCGCAGGGTCCCCTGGGGATTTTGAGCTTGTCTTCGAGCGAAACTAGGCTCTGTCTAAGAGGCCGGAGAGCTCGGCGATACGCACCGCATGAGCTTCCGTAGCGGAGAGACGAGTCCGAGAGCGGATAGGATAGGGTCAAGAGAAACGTGGTAAGCATTCTTTACCGATCATACGCCAAGATTAACCTCTACCTTGAGGTCCTGCGGCGGCGACGCGATGGATATCATGCGATTGAGACGATATTCCAGAGCGTCGGGTTGGCCGACGAACTCCATTTCACGGAGCGGGCCAGCGGGATCGCTCTGACATGTTCGACTTCGGAGCTTGACTCGGGCGAGGCGAACCTCGTCCATCGAGCCGCGACGCTGCTCCAGCGCAAGACGGATTGCTCCCAAGGCGCCCGCATCCATCTCGAGAAGAAGATACCCATCGCGGCGGGCCTCGCGGGAGGTTCGGGGAACGCCGCGGCCACGCTCCTCGCGCTGAACCATTTGTGGGACTTGGGCTTGACGCTGGCCGAACTTCAACGTTTGGCTCTCGAACTCGGATCGGACGTGCCCTATTGCATGATCGGAGGCACGATGGCGGCCGGGGGGCGCGGAGAGCAGCTGACGCCTCTCGCCGATGTCCCGGCCGCGTGGGCCGTACTGCTGCATCCTCCCATGGCCGTCAGTGCGAGCCGGGTCTATAACAGCCCCAAGCTGCGCCTCAGCGGAGAAAAGTCGTTTGCGGGAAGAACGGCCTCGTTTCGGCGGGCGATTGCCGCGCTTCAGCGAGGCGATCTTCCCGGGGTAGTCTTCAATCGAATGGAAGAGGTCGTGTTCGACGAACAGCCTCATCTCGCGGCGGCAAAGCAACGGCTCATCGAGGCGGGCTGCTGCGCCGCAGCCATGAGCGGCAGCGGCCCCACAATCTTCGGCCTGTGCGCCTCCAAACAGGAAGCACTGGCCGCCGCCGCCGCGTTTGACGGAGAGAGCGTTTCCGTGGTGAATGCCGTTCCGATGGGCCTGGAACGCGTTCAGTGAAAGCCGTTGCCGCTCTGGATTCAGGCCGGCGCGCGGCCGCGCCAACCAGTACCGGCGGCGGTTGCCGATGTGAGGGCAATCTTGTACAATGCAACAGGCGCGGATCAGTAATTAACTCTGGCGTCGGGGAAACGCGTCGGACGTCGATGGGCAGGTTCTTGCGGATAACTGGGCGCATTCCTGGAAGGCAGGCGAGAGATGCACAGAAAAGAATCTAGACGTGGCGCAAGAGCGTCCGGGTTCTTCTTCAGGAAGCCTCCTGTAAGGGAATACGCCAAGAGCGGCGATAGGAAGCGGATTGGCGAGATGCTGGTGGAAGCCGGCGTCATCTCGGATGAGCAGCTCCAAGCCGCTTTGGCCATACAGAAGACAAACCACGTCAAGATCGTCGAGGCACTCATTTCGCTGGGTTTCATGGACCCACGCAAGTTTGCCGCCTTCCTCGCACGGCAACCGGGCGTCTCAAGCATCGAGTTGTTGAGCTACAAGGTGCCGAAGGAAATCATCGATCTTGTGCCCAAGGAGCTTGCCAGGAAGCACGAGGTCTTCCCCATCGACCGTCTGGGCCGGTTGCTTACCTTAGGCATGGCTTGCCCGCTCGATTCGCGCGCCATCAATGAGCTGGAGGCAACAACGGGCCTCACTGTGAAGCCCATGTTGTGCTCGCGCAATGATATTCACGCCGCCATCAACCGCAATTATCCGCACGGTGCCGACGAGCAGGATGAGCCGGACACGGAGGAGGCCCCCGAAAACGGCCGAATCGGGCCCAAGAGTCTGGTGCGGTTGCTGCAGAAGCTCAGGGCGCTTCCCGCACTACCGGAAACGGTGCAACGCATCCGCAAGTCGATGGCCGACAAGCGGGTTTCCGTGCACGAGGCGGCCGAAATACTGTGTACGGACCCGCCGGTGGCCGCGAGGATACTCAGCGTTGCCAACGCCGCCGCCTATGGGTTTCCCAGCCGGGTGGACAACATCGAGCTGGCCGTTTCGCTGATGGGGCTGCGCGACACGTACAACCTTGTCCTGTCCCTCGACGTGGTAAACATGCTCGACGAATCGCGCAACTTCGACTACAAGGCCTATTGGGTCAACGCGATGTGTTGCGCGACGATGTCAAGAATGATCGCAAGGAAGTTCGAGACGGCGGATGAGCGGGTGGCGTTCACGGCGGGCATGATGCACAGCGTTGGACGTGTTGCCCTGCTGCAGGTTGTCCCCGAGTTGTATAACACCATCGCGCCGGACGCAACGGGGGCTGAGTTGCTCTCCGTGGAGGAAGAACTGCTCGGACTCACGTACCCGGATGCGGGCTACGAGCTGGCGCTTCAATGGGGATTTCCGAAGGAAATCACTGAGGCCATCCATCACCACCGTAGGCCGGAGCATGCCTCCGACGCCAAGGCGCTCGTGGCGACTGTCGGGGCGGCCGGCGCGACCTGCACCGCAGGACAGATGGGGGCGGCGGAATGCCAGCAACTTGCCCGACACTGGCATGACATCTTCCTTCAGGCCGGCGTGGCGAGAGGCTCGGAGGCGGAACTCGCCGAAGCTTTTGGCGCCTTCAATGATATGCATGTGAGAATGGCGCAGAGCTGGGATGAGCTGGCCTCGCGGGGGCACGTCTAGAAGCGGCTTCGCCAGAATCGCCCGCAATCGCTCTCGGACATTCACGCAAGCCGACATGCAATATGGTTAGGTTCTACTCGAGGGCGCCGTCAGAATTTCACTTCCACAACGGCCACATTCCCCGGGCTGAGTTGCGTCCGCAATCCGTGGGCCTGTTCGTCCCAGCGAAACTCGCCCAGACGCGGGATGAACTGAAGGGGGATTGAATCCCCGAAGCGGACTAGGCACGTTCGCGCACCCGCGGAGTCTCTCTGCGCCGGCAGCGTCGGGACCTTGGCAATGCCGTTGTTATTGAACAAGCCCACGACCCACCCGCTTGGGGAACGGTTCAGTATGTACTCAACATCCGCGGAAACCGATAGGGGGAGGAGGGCTTCGGCCAGACTTTGGAGCAGTATCCCGGTGATGGGCAGGAGGTGGTTCGCCTCGTCCAGCCAATGATGCGTAGCCGACACAATGACGACGCCGCGGCCCACGCGGCGCCAAGCCAAGACGGGCTCCCCCGTCCCCGTCCACGCCAAGATATTCGTACGCGAATCCTTATCGATCTTCATCGGAAGATATCGGTACGGCGCGCGCAGGCGTGGCACAGAGGCGAGGGCAGTCTGAAAGCTGTCGCCGTGTGCAAATCGCCCTCGAAAGCGGAGTCCGAGGAAATCGCTCGAGAACGAAGACGCCGAGGCACTGTCCAAGACAAGGATGCCGCCGGCGCGTACGTACGCCGTCAAGGCCTCCTGCCGGCTCTTGGTCAGTGACATCTCCCCGAGGGGCCACACTACCGCATAGCCGTGAAGCGCGTCGGCCTTGGCCTCGTCGGTGAGCACATCGAAGATGTCGCCATAGGGGCCATTCGCAAGGTAGCCGCGCTCAAAGTCCACGCGTCCGCCATAGGGGAACACGTGCGCGAAGACGCCCTCCATGCCGAGGGCTCCGCGCTGCCTGGGCCATATCCCGTAGATGTCCTCGCGAGGCCGCCACCCCTGTCCGGAGTCCACGAGAAAAGCGATAGGCGTGTAGGGAAGTCCGCGCTCGGGATACTTCTGCGTGTAGGCATGCCAGGCTTTCATCGCCGTGCCGAACTCAGATAGGCCGTACTCGCCCGGGGCGGACTCTTCCATGAATATCGAGTCGTGGTGCGCATCGGACTCATGGTGGACAAAGGTCGCCCCTGAAAGATGCGCGGCCATTTCCAGCCTGAACTCCAGGGAGGCTGAATGGCCGCAGTCGGGCCCGTCCGCATAATCCGACTTGCCCCAGCGCACACGCTCATCCTCCGGCCTGTAGCGCGTATCAACTACGGTTCCGCGAAACCAATTGGAGAGGTAGGCGCCCCATGGGCGGCCGCCGTATTGGCGCGAGGCGCCTCGGAGGAACGCGAACTGTAGCGGGGCGCATGGGATGTTCTCGCCCACCTCGGCATATCCGAGCGGCGCCCCCCAGGCAAAGGCTTGGTGGTGGAACAGGCAGTAGCCCTGCCCCTCGTACATGCGGCCATGACACATGTCCAGGACCGTCTCGAAGTCTTCCTTCATCACCGCCGTGGCCGCTTCCCGCGATGCCGGCGGCGTGGCGCTGTCTTCCAGGAGGTTCTTCCACACGTGATAGGCCCATTCATGGACCTGAAAACCGAGGAATCGCTCGCCCGCCATCTTCAGGATCCGCGCATACGCGTCGTCTGAATATGCTTTGCGCGGCCGGAAGTAGTCATTCATGATGAAGAAGGGTTTGGTGTCTCCGGCGATAGGCTCCCAGGCGGCGTGGCTTGGACCAAAGACTCCGTCGGAACGCGACGCACTCGCCGGAATCCTCGGGATCGCGTCGCGGATGAAGGGCTCGTCATCCAGGCCATAGGTGCGCCATTTGTCAGGCATGTAGTGCGCCACGTGCCACGAGTCGCTACCACCGACCTCGGGCGGCGCCCACCATTCCGGCGGGGTGAACGCGTCCGCACATGCCCCGAGCACATCGATAAAGTCGCCGACAGGCGCAAGCTCCGTAGCCTTGAGCGGAGCAGTCCGAATGGGGGTGTTGCGTGTGGAGGCCGTCACCTTTCCGTCTGCATCTACGAGGTCTACATCGAGGCTGTATGGCTCATCGGCGAGTTGGACAAAGGGGATCGTGAGCGTGGAGGAAGCGGCCGGTTTCACCGCCGCTCCGACGATACTATCTCCAAGGCGGATCTTGGCTGTGAGATATCCCGAGGCCGGAGGTCTGCGCAGGCACAACACTGCCTTGGCGAGGGGCATCCCCTTTTCATACCTTGGCGCGAACACGTCCCGCAGCCGCACCGAACGGCCGCTGGTGTCCATATCCGGCGTTTCTGCCTCACGGCTGAAAGGCGGCACGCTCCCGCTTAATGACGGGCCGCCCCGGGGATGCGTCCAGCCCTGTTCCGCCTCCGTCGCGAAGCAGTAGAGGCGCGCGCACTCCGTTGCCACAAGCAATTCCAGACGCCCATTCCCCGTGAGGTCGGCCAGTAGGACGCCCTCTTTCACGTTGCCGCGGACCTCGATACGCTCCTCCACATTACCATCGAGGCCGGCCACGACAACGGCCCACGGCTCCGCTGCCAGGACAATTTCGGGTTCCGCATCGCCATCTACATCCGCCAGCAGCGGACGGGGCACGTAGCGGCCCTCGGGCAGTTCGCCCCGCAGTAGAACGACGCCGTGCGGATCGACAACGGCAATATGCCCCGCCTCACTAACGACGACAATCTCTCTGCCTTCCGATGGAAGAACATCGGCAATCGCCGGAGTCCCGAGGGCTTCGCCACCGAGGTTGACATGCCATAGCTCCCGGCCCGTCACGGCATCGATGGCGTACAGCCAACCCTCCGCATCGCCCGCCAAGACGGTGGGCTTTCCTGGAACAAGTTCAACAACGAGGAGATCCCCTTTCGAGGGAAAACGCGGTGCGGCGTGGGCCATTTGAAAACGCCACAGCGGGGCGCCATTTCCTGCAAGTCCATGCACGGCCCCGTCTCGTGCCAGAGCATATACACCGGCCTGATCCTTGAAAACGGGCGCCGCTGCGGGAGAAGAGTCGAAAGGCAGGCCGGCGTCGAATTGCCAGAGGGGCTTGAGTCTCTGATCCACCGCGGTGACGCATCCGTTCCGTCGGGCAACAAGGATTTCCGCTCTCCCGTCGCCATCGAGGTCCGCGAGGCACGGTCCGGTGCCGATGCACGCTTCGCCATCCACGTGCAGCCAAAGATTGAGCCGCTTGGTGTAGTCCGAAAGGTCGATGTCGCCGGCGGATTCCTGATAGGCAAACAGGGGCGCGCGCGAGCCGGGCTGCGGAGCGGCGGCGATAAGCCCCTCAAGCCAATAATCTTGCGTGAACCGGTTGCGCTGCTTCCCGTCGGCGCCGACAATCCAGACCGTGCCGTCAAATCGGGTGGTCACCAATACATCCAATGAGCCGTCGGCGTTGTGATCCGCCACCACCGGCAGCGAACGCGCGCCGTGGCCGATATCGGCCTGCCATAGGCCTTCGAGG
This sequence comes from Candidatus Hydrogenedentota bacterium, assembly GCA_963674865.2. Classification (GTDB taxonomy): domain Bacteria; phylum Hydrogenedentota; class Hydrogenedentia; order Hydrogenedentales; family SLHB01. Next base: position 154,805 of record CAXXYE010000003.1, on the reverse strand, counting down.
CCCGACGCCGTCTGCGTCACGAGTAGACATACCGCCAACGATAGGAACCGCATGAATAGACCTCCTCAGAAGGTGTCGGCGCAGCCTTTGCAGGACAGACGCCATCCCGCCATCAGAGGTATTCTACCGGGCAGCCCTAGTCATTGTCACAGGGTCTCCCTCGTCGAGAAGGAACTTGTAGGGGGCTTTCGAGGATTTGAGTTAGCGACGCCGCAGGCAGCGGCGTTGCTTGCACTTTGGCGACTTTTTTGCTGTTGGAATCCAACATGGGTTCTGCTATAATGCCGCCGGTTGAAGTGCATGCCATGTAAGTCCTTTTGTTAAAGCATTTTAGCCCATACTAGCGACAGGTCGCTTTGGCTGGAACAAAGGAGTCGCTGTGCGTCGTATTCTGAGTTTACTTCCAGGCCTTTTCTCACATGACATGGGGATCGACCTGGGGACGGCCAACACCCTCGTGTATGTGAAGGGGCAAGGCATCGTCCTCAGCGAGCCCTCGGTTGTGGCGATCAACAAAGATACGGGCAAGGTGCGTGCCGTCGGCAACGAGGGCAAGAACATGATTGGGCGCACCCCCGGCAACATCGTGGCTATCCGGCCCATGAAGGACGGCGTGATCGCCGATTTCGAGGTCACGGAGGCCATGTTGCGCTATTTCATTCAGAAGGTCCATAACCGGCGCAGGCTTGTCTGGCCGCGCGTCGCCATCTGTGTTCCTTCCGGCATCACAGCCGTTGAGAAGCGCGCGGTAACCGAGAGCGCCGCTCAAGCGGGCGCCAAGAAGGTGTTCACCATCGAGGAGCCCATGGCCGCCGCGATTGGCGCGGGCCTACCGGTGCAGGAGCCTCAGGGCTGCATGATCGTCGACATCGGCGGCGGCACTACTGAGGTGGCGGTGATCTCCCTTGGCGGGATCGTTTTCTGTAAATCAGTGCGCGTTGCGGGCGATGAGATGGATCAAGCCATCATTCAACACCTGAAGCGCACGTATAACATGATGGTTGGCGAGCGAACGGCGGAGGACATCAAGATTCATATCGGCTCCGCGTTCCCGCTTAAGGACGAATTGGAGATGCAGGTCAAGGGCCGCGACCAGGTGATGGGGCTGCCCAAGATTCTCACCATTACGTCCGAGGAGATTCGCGAAGCGCTTCGTGAGCCCGTGAGCGCCATTGTCGACGCCGTGCGTGTCACGCTGGAGCGCACCCCTCCGGAACTCTCCGCAGACATCGTTGACCGTGGCGTGGTACTCGCCGGCGGCGGCTCCTTGCTGCGCGGTCTTGACCAACTCCTGTCGAAGGAGACGGGCGTTCACGTAACGGTGGCGGAGGACCCTCTCACCGCGGTCGTGCTGGGAACCGGCAAGTACCTCGAGGGCATTCGGAGTTTCCTGGACGAGGAAGAAATGTAACCGTTGAGTCTTGCCCGGCGTATAGCGGAAAACCGGCCCACAGCGGTTCTGGTTGTCCTGCTTGGGCTATCGCTTCTGTCGTTGACTTCCGGCACCCCCTCGGCCGTCATCGGGAATGCGTTGCGTACGGCGGTATCCGTGGTGGCCCATCCCTTCTGGATCGTTGCCCACACCATGTCCAAGGGCACCGACTACCTCACGGGGCTCGTCGTTGCGTACGACGCACTCCGCGACGAAAACGACTTCCTGCGCGAGCGATTTGCCTCGGCCTCGCGGCGGGCCGCCGACCGCGCGGAGCTTTGGGAACAGAATGATCGCCTTCGGCGCATGATCGCCTTTGAGCGGACGGAGCCGAGATTGACGCTACAGCCCGCGGAGGTCATAGGACGGTTTGAGGGGACACTCATCGTAGATCGCGGCGCGGTTCATGGCGTGCGCGAGTTGATGTGCGCGATGTCGGCCGATGGGATCGTGGGCGTCGTGCGGCGGGTCATGCCCTTTCAATCCTACATAGCAACACTGCACCACCCCGAGTGCAACGTGGGCGCCGTGACGGCCCGTGGCCGCGTCTACGGAAGGGTCCAGGGAACGGGAAGCGACCTGACACACGTCTGCGAGATGCATTACATCGACTTGAAGGATGACGTGCGTCCGGGCGATAGGGTCGTCACCTGTGGGGGAAGCGTTTTTCCGAGCGGATATCCCATAGGCACCGTTACCGACGTAAGTAACCGCGGCACGCTGGTGAAGGCGGCGTCCATCCAACCGGCGGCCGATCCGTATCGCATAGATGAGGTGTTCCTCGTGCGGAAAGCGGCCGAGGACGTCGACGATCTCGCAGGAACGGAGGAGACGGCGCCGGCGTTCGTTCAGGCGACGGATGTGCCGGAGGATCGGCCCTTACAGGAGCGATTAGCGCCCTAATCTCTGAAGACGAGACATGCGGAAAAACTTGTTTTGGCTCGCGTTTGTGGTCGGGGCTGCCCTTGTCCAGACCACGTGGCTTGAAGTCGTCCGGGTCGAGGGGGTCCTGCCCGACCTTGTCCTCGTTCTTGTGGTCTATTTCGCCATTGCGGAGAGCGAGGAACGGGCGATGTTCACGGGCGCCGTCGGGGGCATTTTGCAGGATGTGGCAAGCGATACGACGTTGGGGCACCATGTGCTGTGCAATGTGGTCGTCGCCTATGCCGTAGGGAGATTGGCCACGCGCCTCATTACGGAACACGCGGCAGTGAAGGCCGGCCTCGTCCTTCTTGGCAGCTTGGCGCAGGGGATCTTGTTCGCGGGCATACGCTACGTGCAGCAACCGGAGATCGGTGTGCTCAAAACCATCCTTACAAGCGCCGTCCCCACGGCCTTTTACACGAGTCTCGTGACGCCGCTTGTCTTCTTTGTGCTGGAGCGCTGTTTCCGATCCTCTATGACGGTGCAGGCGGGAGCGGACTAGATGCTCGCCAATTATAACCAGAGGCACCGCCATCGCTTTGAAGGGCGCACGCGGCACATCGCCGTGGCCCTCATCATCGCGCTCGGTGTCCTGGTCGCGCGTTTGGTGCAGCTCCAAGTGGTCCACGGGGCGGACTACGGCGCACTCTCCACAAGAAACAGAATGTGCGTGCTGCGGGTGGAGGCGCCGCGGGGAACCATCTATGGCCGGAATGAGCAAGTCATTCTTGCCGACAATCGACCTGCCTGGGATGTGGTCGTGGTGCCTAAGGAGTGCACGGCCCCGGAGGCCGTATGCGTTCTCCTCGAAGACCTGATTCACGTGGACGCCGAGCAGCTGTTGGCCAAGATCCAAGAAAGCGCCGACGAGCCGTACAAGCAGGTTGAGGTCAAGCGCGACATCTCCCGGACGGCGCTCAACCGGATCGAGGAACACGCCTTTCTTCTGCCGGGGATCTTCACGGTGGTTCGCCCGCATCGACGCTACCTTCATGGGCCGGTGGCGGGGCAGCTCCTTGGCTATCTGGGCGAGATCGGCCCTGACGAGTTGAAGCGCCGCGCCCCCCGCTACAAGATGGGCGATATTGTAGGTATCGGGGGACTCGAGAAGCTCTACGAAGATGAGTTGCGAGGCACCGACGGGCAGATCTGGGTGAACAATAGACGCCCGGACAGCGCCCCTCAAATGCGCACGGACGCCTATGGGAAACCGTACGTCGAGGTAGACAGCTTCGGGCGCACACTGGAAGAGGAGGCGGAATGGTCCATCGACCCGCAGTCGGGACGGGCGGTGCATATCACCATCGACGTCGAGCTTCAGGCCTTCGCCGAGAGACTCCTTGCCGGCCAGGTGGGGGCCATTGCGGTGCTCAATGCCAAGACGGGCGAGATTCTCACCTTGGCCAGTTCGCCGCGCTACGACCCCTCCATCTTCATTGAGGGGAGCCGCTCAAACGAGCGCCGGGCCGTGCTATCCGACAAGGCGGCCCCGATGCGCAACCGGTGCTTTCAGTCTCACTATCCTCCAGGATCGGTGTTCAAGATCCTTGTGGCCATCGCCGCTCTCGAGAACGGTACCGTGAACGAGAACACGAGCTTCTTTTGCAACGGCTTTCTCAAGCGCCCAGGATACCAGAAACGGTGTTGGCGCTGGCGTCTCGGCGGGCACGGGGACGTATCGATAGTCGATGCACTCGCCTACTCGTGCGATGTGTATTTCTACAGCGTCGGCCTGATGTTGGGAGTGGATCAGATCCATGATTGGGCCGTTCGTCTCGGATATGGGGAGGCGAGCGGCCTCGGCATGGGCGAGGTAATCGGCGTCATACCGTCCCGCGAGTGGAAGGCGGAGCTCTTCGCTTCGCGCGATCCGTGGGATCGGAAGTGGTATCCCGCGGAGACCGCGGACCTTGCCATCGGACAAGGATACGTCACGGTAACGCCCCTTCAGGCGGCGACGGTGATGGCGGTGGTGGTAAACGGCGGCTATCAGGTGCATCCCTACTTGGACGCCGCATGTGCGCTCGACGCAAGCAAGCGCGTTGTAAGCGAGAAGACCATCGAGATAGTCCGGAAGGGTATGCAAAAATGTGTTGAACATACGACCTTCCCGAGAGGAACCGGTATAGAAGCGCAGATCCCCGGCATGGTTGTGCTGGGGAAGACGGGGACGGCCCAAGTCGTGTCCCGAGACAAGTATGATCATTACGAGAACGAGGAAGATATCCCATACAAACTGCGCGATCACGCGTGGTTTGTCGCGGGCGTGCTCGACCGCGACCCGCCTATCGCGGTCAGCGTGCTCATCGAGCACGGCCTCCACGGTAGTTCGTCGGCCGCGCCCCTAGCTCGGCAGGTAATCGAGTTCTTCTATGGCCAAGAACTCGAATCACTCCTTCTGGCGAAGGGGGGAGAGGTCTCCGAGGACATTGGCAATCAATAACTCACAGATCATGCATGCTCACATCGGCGTGGTTGACGTGCGCAACTTGCGCCGCGTCGATCGCGTGCTGGTGCTGTTGGCCGTCGTGCTCGCGGGGATTGGGCTCATCACGCTCTACAGCGCGGGTCACGGCCAGGCGGGCTCGACCTCCAATTTCGAGAAGCAGGGCGTCTGGTTCATCCTCGGAGCCATCGTGGCAGCGGCGATCGTTTGCACGGACTATCGCTTCCTTGTTTCATTGGCGCCCGTCATCTACGGCGTCGCCATCGGATTGCTGGTTCTGGTTCTGTTCTTCGGTGTCGAGGCCCGCGGCGGTAAGAGCTGGCTGGGCATCGGGCCGCTGCGCTACCAACCGTCCGAACTCAGCAAAATCGCCGTCGTGTATATGCTGGCTTGGTATCTTTCGACCATCGGCAAGCGGGTGGCGAAACTGCCCTACTTCCTCTTAGCCTTCGTCATCACTGGCCTGCCGTGCGTATTGATCCGGCTTCAAAATGACACCGGAACGGCCCTGACGCTGTTGCCGTTGCCGTTTGTCATGTTGTACGCCGCGGGATGTAAACGCTGGCACCTTGCCGCCATCATCCTCATCGGCCTCGTGGCGGCGCCCATACTGTGGCGGCAGATTGATGAGGATAACTACCAGAAGAAGCGCATTCGGACGTTCCTGAATCCTGAACTCGATCCCAAGGGGCAAGAATTGGGATGGCAGCCCCGCCAAACCAAGATCACCGTCGGCAGCGGACAGATCAAAGGCAAAGGATTCCTGAAAGGCACACAGACTCACCTGCGCTGGCTTCCGGAGCATCACACCGACTTCATCTTCGCTTTGCTCGCCGAGGAGCAGGGCTTTGTAGGAGCCGCGGGCCTGCTCGCGCTCTTTGCCGCGTTTTTCCTGCGCGCGTTGAAGCTGGGCCGGGATTCCGACGAGCTATCGGGAACGCTGCTTGCCGTCGGCGTGGTGACAGTCCTCGGCTTTCACGCATTTGTGAACGTCGCGGTCACGCTGGCATTACTGCCCGTCATGGGCATACCATTACCCTTCCTGAGCTATGGGGGCTCGTTTTGCCTGACCACCATGGCGTGTGTCGGCGTGCTTCTGAGCGTGCCGCTGCGGAAGGGGTATTTCGCGAAATGAGAAGACAAAGGCCGGCCATTTACCATGGCCGAATGCCTGAAAAGAATATGGAGCTATTATGAAAGAGTTTGTCATCAATGTTGGTCCCCTGGAGACGCGTATCGCCCTCCTAGAGGAAAAGCGCCTGGCAGAGCTGCTCATTGAGCGCCAGGAGAGCCGAAGCATCGTCGGCAACATCTACAAGGGACGTGTCGATGCGGTCGTCCCCGGCATCCAAGCCGCCTTCGTGGACATCGGCTTCGAGAAAAACGGATTCCTCTACGTCTCGGATATCGCCGCAGCGGCCGGAACGGGCGATTTCGACTTCGTGGATGGAACGGCGCGGCCGCGCACGCGCGGACGTCACGCCAGGCAAACGTCCATTGAGAAAATCCTTCGCAAGAATCAGCACATCATGGTGCAGGTCAGCAAGGACACCCTCGGAAGCAAGGGAATGCGGCTCACCAATTTTGTGACACTGCCGGGGCGCTGTTTGGTGCTGATGCCCACCGTGACGCAGTTGGGCGTGTCGCGCAAGATAGAGAATGAAAAAGAACGCGACCGCCTCAAGAAGATCCTGCAGCAAATCCGCCCCAAGAGCGTCGGATTGATCACCCGCACCGCCGGAGAAGGCGTGAGCAAGAAGGAGTTCCAAAGCGACCTGGCCTACCTCACGAAGGTCTGGAGCAAGGTCAAGTCGAAGATGGAATCGGTGAAGGCGCCGTGCCTGCTGCATGAGGACCTCGGGCCCATTCTGCGTGTGATACGGGACACTTTCTCATCGGACTTCCAGCGGCTAACGGTGGACAGCGGCACTGAATACAGCCGCATCCTGAACTTCCTCGACACGTTCGCGCCGAATCTCCGCAAACGGTGCAAGCTGTATCAGGGAAAGCGTCCGATGTTTGACAAATTCGAGATAGAAGGCGAGATCGACAAGGCCCTGCGCCAGCAGGTCTATCTCAAGAGCGGCGGCCACATCTGCATCGAGCAAACCGAGGCGCTGGTAGCCATCGACGTCAACACGGGGCGCTTCACCGGAAAACGGCGGCTGGAGGAAACCGTCTTCAAAACCAATATGGAGGCGGCTGAGGAGATCGCCCGCCAGGTCCGGCTGCGCGATATGGGCGGGATCATCGTCATCGACTTCATTGACATGCAAATCGAGCGCAACCGGCGTGACCTTCTCCGGAAGCTGCAGGAATGCCTCAAAGCGGATCGCGCGAAGAGCACCGTGTCGGAGGTGAGCGAACTCGGCATGATTGAAATGACGCGGAAACGGGTGAAGCACAACATCGTCAAGGCGCTGTCGCAGTCCTGCCCCTACTGCGAAGGGAGCGGCCTCGTCCGCTCCGTGACCACGATGACGTTTCAGGCCCTCCGCAAGCTACAAAGCCTTTTCTGTGAGAGCCGGCACAAGCACGTCATTCTCCAGGTACATCCCGACGTCGCGCGGCGCCTACGCAATGAAAACAAGGAGTATCTCGACGAGATCGCGCGCGTCTTCGGCCGCGAGATCGATGTCGAGTCGGTTTCCGACTTCCACATCCACGACACGCGGATTCTCAACGCGACGACGCGCAAAGAGATTAAGAGTTGACGCCGCTCAGAGCTTTTTGCCGTTAGAAGTCGTATTGGTCGATGTTGTCACTGTCGAAGATGATGGGATCGCCTAGAATCACTTGGTCGCCTTTGACAGCCAACTCTCCGAGTCTCCCGGCCTTGAATGTCTCCACTCCCGGTTGCAGTTCGCCTTTGGCGCTGGCAACGGCCACTTGCACTGCCAGATAGCCAAGGTCGACGGGATTCCAGAGCACGAACTTCTTGACGGTGCCGTCGAGCACGTATTCGCGCATGGCATTCGGCGTGGCTAATCCGGTGAGAAACACATCATCGGCGCGGCCCGTCTTCCGCAGGGCCTCGGCCGCGCCCGGCAACGCTACGGAAGTGATGGCGAAGATGCCTTCTAAGGTGTCATAGGCCTTCAGGCAATCCGTGGTCACCTGCGTCGCCAGAGCCTGATCTTCTTCGGAAGCCTTCGGCGTCTCGGAGAGATTTGTCATACCGGGATAAGCGCTCTGCCGGTACTGCTCCATCTCGTCCATCCAAATCCGCTGGTTGTAGGCGGTGAGTGAACCGGTGACAATGATGTAGTTGGACTCGGCTCCCGCCCCCTCGGCCATGACGTCCATAAGCGTCTTCGCCACACTAGCCGAAGTACACTGGTTGACAAAGAAGTCCCTCGCCCCCACCTGCGCATCGGCATCCCAAGTGACGACAGTGATGCCACGGCTGCGGGCTTTCTCGAGCACCGGGGCAATGGCATCGGGATCGTTTGGCGCGACGGCTATGGCGTCGTATTTCTTGAAGATCCACTTATCGAGCATCTGAACCTGGGCGTTGACATCATTCGTCACCGGCCCGTCGAACACCATATGGACGCCGAGTTCGTTCCCTGCCTCGAAGGCGCCCCGTTCCGTAGCGTTGAAGAAGTCGATTCCGACAAGCTTCGGCATCACGCCGATGGTGAATTCCGCGTCGGTGGCCGCTTCCGGAGCCGTGCCCTCGTCGGGCGCCGTGCCGGGGGAAGGCGTGCCCTCCTGCGACTCCGGCGCACAACCCACGCCCATAATCGGGAGCAGCAAGAGCGCTATGACAAGTTTTCTCATTGGTGGTCTCCTTTCCAGCGGGCCATCCACTCATTGAAAATCGCCGTGACGATAACCAAGGCGCCAACAAATATCACGATGTGTTGCGAACCGAGCCAATCGACTTCGGCCATATCGAGTCCGAAGCCCAGCATACCGATGATCAGGAGGCCGAACAACGTGCCGATAACGGTGCCGCGCCCGCCGGAGATCCGCGTCCCGCCGACCACCACGCACGCAATGACGCTCAACTCGAGTCCTTGCGCGGTGTCGGCCTTGGCGGTGGCAAAAAGGGCGGTGTGAAATATGGCGGCGAGTCCGCAGATGGCGCCGCAGGCCGCGTAGAGGCCGCACTTCACGAGGCGGGTGTCAATGGCGGCGAAGCGGGCGGCCGTCTCGTTGTCCCCGATGAACTCGATGTAGCGGCCCATCCACGAGCGCCGCATGACAATCCAACCAAGCAACACCGCAAACACGAGGGCAACCAGCGGGGCAGGCAGGCCAACCGGCCCGCCGCTTCCCTGAATCGTAAAGAGGTCCCCTTGACTCAGCCACCGAAAGCCCGCCGGAAAGCCCGTCACAGGCTCCGCTTGGCTGAGGCCCATGGCCACGCCGCGGAAGAGGGCCATGGTCGCGAGCGTCACTACCAACGGCGGGATGCCGAGGTAGCTGCTCACGACGCCATTCAGCGTGCCACAGCTCAGTCCCACCAGTACCGCCGCCATCGCGGCCAGGGCGATGGGCCATTGCGCATCGCGATAGAGCAGGCCGAGCACGGTGCCGCAGAGAGCAACCATGGAGCCAACGGATAAGTCGATGCCCGCCGTCGTAATGATAAGGGTCATGGGTACCGCGATCATCCCCGGCACAATCCAGTGTCTGGATTGCTCACACAGATTGAACCAGTCGGCAAAGCCCTCCACGGTAAACGCAAACACGGCGAACAGAGCGAGCACAACCAAGGCCAATGCGGCTTCTCGCATGGCGAGCACGCGGCGGATCATGACCCCGCCCCCCGCAGCCGGTTCAGGAGAACATCCACGACAACGGCCCCGAGAATCAGCGCGCCCACGAACAGGTTCTGCCAATAAGAGCTGATGTCGGCCAGGATGAGGACGTTATACAGAAGCGCCACGAGAAACGCGCCGAGGAGCGTCCCCGGGGCCGAACCGCGCCCGCCGAGGATATTGGTGCCGCCGATCACGGCCGCGGCAATAGCCTTCAGTTCCATTCCCTCACCCGTGTTGGCCTGAACCTTCCCGTAGTATCCCGCATGCAGCACGGCGGCCAGCCCAACCAGCGCGCCCGACACCGCGAAGACGAAAAGCGTGAGGCGCGCCTTAGACAGGCCAATCTGCCTGCCCGCACTCTCCGAGTTGCCAAGGGCCAGAACACGGCGTCCCCACAGCGTGTAGCGCAACAGGAGGTGAACCAACACCGTCACGGCGACGACGTAATAGCAGATCTTTGGGATGCCAAACACACGGCCGTCAGCAAGGGCGCGGTAGCCCGCGGGCAGGTTCATGATCTCGCGGTTGGAGGTCACAACGCGCATGAGGCCGCGATAGATGCTGATGCCGGCCAGCGTCACAATGATAGGGTGAATCCGCGCCAGCAGCGAGGTGCCCGCGTTGATCAGGCTCAGACAAACGCCAGCGCTGACGGCAAGCAGAAGACACAGCCACGGAGGCGCGCCGGCCGTGGCCGCCATGGCCGCCATCGCGCCCACGAGCCCGAGCATCGAGCCCACGGAGATGTCGATGCCCCCCGCGCAGATGATGAGCATAGCGCCTTGCGCCACCATTGCCGGCAGCGCCGCGTTTGAGAGAATGTCCAGGAAGTTCGGCACGGTCGCAAACTTGCCGGGAGCAACAAGCGTCATGCCAACGGAAAGAACCGCTATGAATCCAATGAGTCCCAGTTCCCGAAGATGAAGCAACCTCTTGAGAAGCTTCGGCTCGGAGCGAGGCGCCGCCGCTTCCGCCTGAGTCCCCTTGGGTACGGCCGCCGTCGCGACCGCCTTCTCGCCATCCCGCGCAGGGTCCAATGTGGCGGTTATCCGCCCCTCGGAAACGGCGATGACGCGGTCGCTCATGGCCATGACCTCGGGCAGTTCGGAACTTATCAGCAGAATGGCCGTTCCCTTCTCGGCCAAGTCGCAGATCAGGCGGTGGATCTCCGCCTTTGCGCCGATGTCGACGCCCCGCGTGGGCTCATCAAGAATGAGCACCTTCGGGGCCGTGCACTGCCAGCGGCCAAAGGCCACTTTCTGCTGGTTTCCGCCGCTGAGCGTAGCTATAGGCTGTTCAATCGAACTCGTTCGCACACGCATCTCGTCGACCACCGCCGTCGCCAGGGCCACCTCGCGCCGGGAGCGGATGCAGCCCAGGGTCGACAATTTCCGGAGCATGGCCACTGTCGCATTGGCTCGGACGGATTGCCCCCGGAAGATCCCCTGGACAAGGCGGTCTTCCGGCACGTAAGCAATTCCACTGCGTACGGCGTCGCGCGGCGAGCGAGCGCTTACGTCCTTACCATCGACTAGAACCTTCCCCTCCGAGAGCCGGCGGAGGCCGAAGAGGGCTTGGCCAATTTCGCTGCGTCCCGCGCCGACAAAACCGTACATCCCCATGATCTCGCCCGCACGTACGGAAAAGGACACGTCCTTGAAGGCGCCATCCTTTGCCGTCGCACCGGCGACTTCGAGTCGGACATCGCGAATCGGCACCTCCCGCTTCGCATACATCTGGGCCAGTTCGCGCCCCACCATGGCGGACACAATCTGGTCCATGGTGAGTTCGGATGCGGGTTGGGTCGCAACCAACCGGCCATCGCGAAGGACGGTTACGCGCCCGCAAATCTCGAGCACTTCCTCGAGCCGGTGGCTGACGTAGACGATGGCAACGCCTGCGTCACTCAACGCCCGAATCTGTCCGAAAAGTCGCCGGATCTCGTTCATGGAGAGCGCCGAAGTGGGCTCATCCAGGAATAGGACAACCGGGTCCCACGAAACCGCGGCAGCGATCTCGGCCATCATGCGCCTCGCGACGGACAGTCCCCCGGCGGTGGCCCGTACATCGAACGACTCCCCCACTTCATCCATCAACTGTGCGGCGCGGCGGTATGTTGCAGGCCATTGGATCAGCCCGGTGCGCGCCCGGACAAGCCCCCTAGCAAGGAGCATGTTCTCGGCGATGCTGAGTTGAGGAAAGAGATCCGCCTCCTGGTGCACGACGGCAATGCCGCGCCGCGTCGCATCACGCGCATCCGACAGCGTGATCGGATGTCCACTTAGGCGGATGGCTCCCTGATCGGGGCGAAGCACGCCGGTGGCAATGTTGATTAGTGTGCTCTTCCCGGCCCCGTTCTCCCCCACCAAGCCGTGCACTTCGCCGGCCTTGAAGGTGATGCTCACATCCTGAAGGGCAGGTACACCGCCGAAGCTCTTGGCGATATGGGATAGTTCGATGGTCGATTCAGCCATAGCGCACGATAATAGAATCCGCGGTAAGCATGTTCAACCCGAGCGGGCAACGAAGACGAGAAACGCCGGCGGCAGTTTCCCGGCCGCCGGCGTCAAGACGCGTGTCACAGTATTCACTAGGCGTAGAGGGCCAGTTCGGACTCCAGCAGGTGTTTGCCCGCCTCGTAGACGTCCTGAGGAATCGAAACATCCACAGGACCGTAGGCGGCGTCCTTCTGCTTGCTCCTCCGGTACGGCTGCACCTTGTAGCCCTTGTCGGCGGCGTAGCGCTTGAGGAACTCCACTGTCGCGGGGATGCCCTGCCACAGCTTGTTCACGGAACGTTGGGCGTCGATGGCGCCCGGTATATCCCCTTGCTCGAACCGATCCTGGACGGCCTTGAGCACCTGCGGGTTGACGCAGGCCCCGCCGCCGATGGTGGCCTTGGCCCCGGAGCACAAGCCCGCGAAAAACGCCGCCTCGTGTCCCACGATATAGCCGAAGTCCTTGTCCCTTGTTGCCCAGGTCATGTCTAGAATGTAGCCGGCGTCGGCCGTGGAAGCTTTCATACCCTTGACGTTGGGCAAATCGGCCAGCTTCTGCATCAGATCCACCGTCACGATGTACTCGGGACGCGTGCCCGGCGGCTGGTAGATGAATACAGGGATGGAAACGGCGGCGTCGATGGCCTCGAAATACCGCAGCGTCACGTCGGCCGTGGTCTCGCCGTCCTTTGGTGCAATCGCCTCAGGCACGGTGTGGACACAGGCGGCCGCCCCAACGCTCTCAACATACTGGCTGAGTTCTACCGCTTCCCGAAGGAACACGTCAGGATCGGGCAGGCGGTCGTAGTCGCGGTCCCAGATGCCGGTGGTCCCTATCATTACCGGCCCTCGCCCCTTCATATGGGCGCAGGCGTTATCCGCAATCTGTTTCACCTCGTCGTATGAGAATTCGCGCATCTGTCCCATGCCGCAACGCAGGAAAAAGGCGGAAATCGCGCCGGATTCGGACAAGAAATCGAGGAATTCCCTTTGGCCGAGGTCGTCCAGCCGTCCTTCTGAGTCAAACGCCGTGAAAACGGGCGCAATCGGGCCACGCAAATACTCCGGAATCATCTCTTCTTAGCTCCTAACTTTTTCTTGGCAAACGCACCTTTCGCGGGTGGGCGCACGCCACTCTTGCCTGCGCCCGGCTTTCGCGCCGCACCGCGCTCTCTGATCTTCTGGATCCGCATGGGGCGCAGTTTCCAGACGAAATAGACGAAGATCACCATGAAGGCCAGTTCCAGATAGACTAGCCAGTGGGGATTGAAAAGGTCGTGTTTCCAGAAGTGCATCCAGGGAATGCCCCACCCGGGGTCCGTCTTCGCACCGATCGCCTCGAAGGAGGACTCCATCTTGAACCATCGGATGATCTTCACGACGAGAAAAAGCACCGAGTGCAGCAAACCCATGTAGATGCAGACTTCCAACGCGTAAGCGAAGATGGGCACCACATACTTTCGGTAGACGAATAACACGGGAAGCGCACACGCAGCGACAACAATGTAAGCGATAAGATGGTCCTGGAAGTGAGCGACTATGGCGTCCATCGTATTGCCTCCCCTAAGTAAAGTCGTATTGGCAGTTTAACATACCTGCGGCTACCTTTCCAAGATGAAAACGCAGTGTTGGATGCCCGCGGCCTGTTCTGAGAACGGATACGGGGATAGGCGCCCGCCGTCGTTTGGCGCCGCTCCGAGTCGTCGCTCCTTGGCCGCTTTGCCCGCTGAGGTATAGAATACGGGCACGAGAAGGGTTCCCTTCGTCGGCGGCGCCGGATCGAGAGAGGAATAGACATGGCATGGGCAGTTGGCATCACGTTTTACGGAGGAGTGGCGCTATACGTGGCCGCCGCGGCCACTGCGCTGGCGCACACGCTGGGCTCAGCCCCGGAAGTCCTCAAGGTGGCTCGCCGGCTCACCGGCGCGGGGGCTATCGCCTTCGCGGCCAACCTCGGTTTGCGGTGGTATCTCTGGGGGGCGCTTCCCCTCACGAACACCACGGATTCCCTGGACCTCCTGACGGTGTTGACGACGCTCGTGATGCTGCTCGCGCTGCGCCAAACGGGGGCCCTTGTCCTCGTGCCCTTCTATGCGCCGCCGTTGGCGGCCATCGCGCTGCTGAACGCAGCAGTGGCGCACACCAACCTGTATGAAGCGCCTCGAGCGTTGCCGAGCGTTCCCCTCGGTGTCCACGTCGGCTTGGCCTTTCTTGCGTATGCCCTTTTCTTCGCGGCCAGCGCCACAAGTGTGGCGTACGTCTGTCAGGCGCGAACACTGAAGCGGCGCCCGGATGAGGCACTGTCGCGGCCGTTTCCGCCGCTCGAGCAGCTTGACCGCACGCTGTACCGGCTTGTTGCCTGCGGATACCCACTTTTTGTCATCACGCTTCTTCTGGGGCTGACTTGGGTGTATCTCGACCGCGATCTGCTGAGCGCCCATTGGTGGATTGCACCTAAGGTATTGCTGTCCGTCGTCATGGCGTTTTTCTACGCCGTGACGTTTCATGCGCGGCAATTCGGCCGTTTGAGGGGGCCGAAACTCGCTTACGTGGTTGTAGTAGGCTTTTCCCTGCTCCTGGCCGCGTACTTGGTGCTGGCGATCCTGCATCTCAGAACGTACAACTTCTGGGGGAAAAGCGTATGAGCCTGGTGGTCGTAGGCCTGAACCATCAGACAAGCCCCCTGGAGCTTCGAGAGCGGCTGGTTTTCTCGGAGAAGGCTCTTCCCCAAGCGCTGTTACGCCTACACAAAGAACTCGGCGGCGCGGGCGTGGTCATATTGAGCACCTGCAACCGGGTGGAGGCATATGCAAACAGCCCGAGTGACACGTCGGAGTTGGCTGAAGGCATCCGGCGATTCTTGAGCGCCTGGCACGGCATCGAGGAAACGGCGTTCAACGACATGCTCTACGAGCACGACGACGACAACGCTGCGGGGCACCTATTCCGGGTAGCGGCAAGCCTCGACAGCCTTGTAGTCGGGGAGACACAGATCCTCGGGCAGGTTCACGATGCTTACCTTCTTGCGAAATCTGAGCAAACGACGGACAAAATCATCAACGCACTTTTCCAGCGGGCTTTCTCCGTCGCCAAGGAGGTGCGGACAAAGACGGGCGTGGGGGCAGGAAAGGTCTCCGTAAGTTCCGTCGCCGTAGACCTCGCCACATCGATCTTCATGGAACTCGAAGGCAAGACGGTGCTCGTCATCGGCTCGGGGGATATGGGTGAGCTTACGCTCCAGAGCCTCGTGGCGCATGGCGCCGCGCGGGTGCTGGTCGCCAACCGAAGCCAGGAGCATGCGCGGGTACTCGCGGAGGCGCGCGGCGGGGAGCCGATGGGGCTGAGTGATCTGCGGCATCACCTGCACCGAGCGGACATCGTCATCAGTTCGACCGCGTCGCCGGAGTTCATACTCGAGCCGAAGGACTTTCAGGAAGCACTCAAGCGCCGGGGCCAGGCGCCGGTGTGCGTCATCGACATCGCTGTTCCCCGGGATATCAATCCTGACGTTGGCCTGTTGGACAACGTGTATCTTTACAACGTGGACGATCTGAAACGCGTGGTAGCCCAGAATCTTGAGGCGCGGCGCAAGGCGGTCGAAGAAGGCTTGGCCATTGTCGAGCGCGGCATGGGACAGTTCGGCGACTGGCTTCGCAGCCTGGTAGCCGAGCCGGCGATTCGCTCGATGGCAGGCGAACTGGAGGCTATTCGCAGTCGAGAGGTGGAGAAGACGCTTTCCGCGCTTCCCGAACTGACGGAGAAGCAGCGGGAGGAAATAGATCGCCTATCCAAACGCCTCGTCAACAACATTCTTCAGCGTCCAATGAGCGGCCTGAAGCGCGAAATTGCCCACCACGATCCGAAGACGGTGCTGCATCTCGTGAAGCGGCTTTTTGGCCTGGAAGACAGTCGGTAGGCCTCGCGGCCCTTTCCGGCAGGGGCTCTCCCCCGACGCGGTTGAAGCCCGTCCTTCTCCCTGGTCTAATAGGCGCCCGTCATCACACCGTCTTGAGAAAGGGAGATAGGACGCCATGGCCAAGCCGATTTGCATTCATCCCGAGAACGCCCGCTGCTTCGAGTTTCGCGGCCAACCGCGTGTCCTGGTGTGCGCCACGGAGCACTATGGGTCGGTGATAAACCGGCCGTTTCGGTTTGAGCGCTACCTGGCCGACGCACGGGACAAGTCACAGACTCTCACCCGGCTATTCATGCTGTTTCGCGAGCAGCAGCACGCGCAGAATCCCTATTCGACGTGTAAGCCCGAGTCCACGGACTACGTAGCTCCGTATCCACGCACGGGCCCCGAGAAGGCCATCGACAGACTGCCGCAATACGACTTGGATCAGTGGAATCCTGAGTTCTTCGAGCGTCTGCATAGGTTCCTATCGCTGGCCAGCGACTACGGGATTGTTGTGGAGGTGGTGATACTCAGCAACACGTACAATGATGATATCTGGATGCTCAATCCGCTTAACGCTCGGAATAATGTCAACGACTTGGAGACCATCTCGCATCCCGAGTATCTGACGATGCGCCACCCGAAGCTGTTCGAGAGGCAGTGCAGCCTCGTGCGGAAGATTGTCGAGGAGACAAAGGGCTACGATAACGTCATCTACGAAATCTGCAACGAGCCGACGGGAGAAACGCCGGGCATTGAAGGCGGCCCGAGCCAGGAAGAGGTAAATGCTTGGCAGACGGTGTTGGCGGAAGTCATCCGCGATGCGGAGGGAGGGCCTCAAAACAGGCACCTCATTGGGGGGCAAGAGGCCTACCGGCATGATGGTTTCAAGCAAGGGTCGGAGTTGTCTTTCTCCGAGATGTTCTTCGACGTGGTCAATATTCATCCCTTGCCGAATACGACCTACGGAGACAGGAACTACGACATGGGGACGTTCATGTCGAAGGAGCTTAAGCTGCGGGCGTTGCGAGACTTCTGCCTGGATACGGCCGGGGAACGGAAGCCCTTGAACTGCGACGAAGACAACGTGGCAAGCCGGTTTCGAGATGTGGACGGCTGGACGATACACAGGAAGCGCGCTTGGGTGACGCTTCTCTCGGGATGCCACTATGACTACATCGACTTCTCCATCCTGCCAAATATCGAGACGGGCACGCCCGACTCACAGCGGTGCATCCGGACGTGGATGAAGCATCTCTCGGAATTCGTCCACAGCATGGACCTCGCGAAGGCACGCCCGCTCCGGGGATGGCTGAAAGAGCAGCCCCCCAACACCGTCGAGGCGGTATTTGCGGTCGAGGGAGAGGACTACGCCGTCTACCTCGCCGACGAGCGCGAAATCGAGGTCCCGGGCGCGGGCGGGCCGATCAGCGGCTCCCTCACGCTTGAGTTGCCTGAGGGGCCGTTCAGAATGGCTTGCTTCTCGCCCGTGACGGGCCTCTACTCACCTTGGGCCGGCATTAAGGGCGGGCGTGTCGACCTCATGACACCTGAGTTTAGGCATGATCTGGTTGTGCGGGTAGTCCGGGGCTGAATAGGGCTCCAGCAAGGCAAGGCAGCGCGGCGATACCTTGGCATATCGTTCGAAGAATTCTCACTATTGCGCTCACTGAGTACTCCCCAGTTTGGTTCTATGTAGGTGCGTAGACCAATCTAGCGATGGCCATAGCAACGGTGGTTCGTCCGATGAATTCGATGAAGTGGTTTCCTGTGGCGGCGAGGGAGAGGGCTCTGTTCTCGGCGGTGTTTGCTTTGAGTTGTTCGCCGAAGTCTTTGGTTTCGGCGAAGGCGCCGAAGGCGCACAGAAGAATGAAGGCAAGCATGACGATGATGAAGTGCACAGCGGTGCGCTGGCGGGAGGTGAGTTTCACTTCGTCCATGCCGAGCCCCCATTTGCGGTTCTTCAGATCTCGAAACATCATTTCAGTCCACCAGCGCTTCGCGTAGATGGATGTGATGGCCCGGGCCTCGCGATCTTCAATGTTTGTAATGAGATACCACGGCTCGTCGGCCTCCCAACCGAAGACGGTGACCAGCCGAAAGGGCGTCTTGTTGTCGGCGTCCTTTTCTCCCATCGTGCCCCAGCCCCAGTCTTTGGGGCGATAGCCTCGCCGTATCCCCAGTTCGGGGAGGGTGCCGATGTGGTGCTCGGTTTCGACCCAATGATTCTTGGACAGACGCTGCACAAAGCACCATCCCCAGTTTGTGACATCGCGTATCCAGCGCTCGTTTCCGAAGCCCCGGTCGGCCACGATAATCGGAGTCACGCCGGGCGGACACATGGCGTGCAGGTCTCGCAGAATCTCTCGTTCAGCTTGGATGAGAGCCCCTTCACTTTCCGTCCCGAATTTGGTCGAATCGATGGAGATGGCGTGGAACGGCATAGAGCGGCCGTCTTGGGGAATGGAGAGAACCAGTTGTTCGAAGGCACCGCGATCCGTCCAATCGACCAGGACCAAGGGCCGTCGGTCTTGGCCTCGCAGGATGTTGAACAACGCCTTGGCAATGGCGAAGGCTTCCACCTGCTCATTGCCTAAGAAGCGATCCACCCTTTTAATACGGTGCTTTGCGAGTGCCGGGCCATCCATGGCGCGTCCCAACGCCAACACGCCGACCCCTTTCATCTTCATGGCTCCTGCCGCGATATGGGCCAGCGTCTTGCGTCGCGACCGTCGCACCTCTTGCAGATTCCGGTCGAACCACTTCATAATCTTGCTCGGGCCAAACATGAAAAATCCTCCTGCTGACGACGGTTTTGGTCGACTTTCGCCAGTATACAGGTCGGAAACTCGTGTTTGGCCCTTATTCATGCACCTATCGCAAAACTGGGGATCACTTAGTTGCGCTCACGGGCGCGTTGCTTTTCGTTCCGGGCAAACATTATACTCTCCCTTCTTGATGGAATGAGACATGGCGGCTCACAAAGGAGACATATCCGGCCCATGATCATTGTCATGGCCTCCCGCAAGCAGGAGGACATCGATCACGTCGTAGCCAAAGTCGAGGAACTGGGCTACAAGGCACATCTCATTGTCGGTGTTGAACGCACCGTCATCGCTGCCGTAGGAGATGAGCGAGGGAAACACCGTTTGCAGTCCCTCGAATCCCTTTCCCACGTCGAGAAAGTCGTGCCCATCCTGAATCCGTTCAAACTGGCGGCTCGCGAGGTCAAACACGATGACACGGTAGTCGAGGTCGGGCCGGCCCGATTTGGCGGCAAGCACTTTTCCGTGATCGCCGGCCCGTGCTCTGTCGAGTCGCGTGAACAGATACTCTCGACGGCGAAGAGCGTCAAGGAGTCGGGGGCGGTGATGCTGCGGGGCGGCGCATATAAGCCTCGCACCTCTCCCTACTCATTCCAGGGGCTTGAGGACGAGGGCCTGAAGCTGCTTTCCGAAGCGCGAGCCGAAACGGGCTTGCCGTTTGTCACCGAGGTGCTTACACCGGAGAAGGTGTCCCTGGTGGCGGAGCATGCCGACATGCTTCAGGTGGGCGCGCGCAACATGCAGAACTTCGCCTTGCTCAAGGAGTTAGGTCGAATAAACAAGCCCGTATTCCTGAAACGCGGCATGATGTCAACCATCAAGGAATTGCTCATGTCGGCGGAGTACATCATGTCGGAGGGCAACCGGAACGTCGTCCTTTGCGAACGCGGCATTCGCACCTTCGAGACTGAGACGCGGCATACCCTCGACCTCAGCGCCGTACCGGTTCTCAAGAAGCTGACGCATCTGCCGGTCGTGGTTGATCCCAGCCATGCCACGGGGCATTGGGAACTTGTCACGCCGATGGCCATGGCCGCGGCCGTGTCTGGGGCCGATGGACTCATGCTTGAGGTCCACCCCAATCCTGAGGTAGCCTATTCAGATGGAGCCGAGTCGCTTACGCCTAAGAGGTTCGGGGACTTGATGAAGTCCATTCCTTCTTTGCTCGAAATCGTCGGGAAGACGCTATAAGAGTCATGACAGAACGACCTACCGAGGATGTCGACGAGCTGGAGCCCGTCGAAACGCTTAGTCGTGATGAGACGAGGCAGGCGATTTACGCCATGCTGTTCGTCAGCGATTCACCCATCAGCGCCACGCGCATCGCGGAAACCTTGGGAGATGCCGATCCGGATGTTGTGGCAAATCTGTTGGCCGAGTTGCGAGAGGACCTGGCCAGCCAGGAAGTGCCTTTCCTACTGCGGGAGATCGCGGGCGGATATCAACTCACGACGAAGCCCGAGTTTGCGCCGTTCGTGCGCCGCCTTTTCCAGGTGAAGAAGGCCCAACGCCTCTCACGCGCCCTGCTCGAGACACTCGCCATCATCGCCTACAAACAGCCCGTCACGCGGGCCGAGGTAGAATCCATTCGCGGCGTAAGCGTCTCCTACGCCTTCGATAACTTGCTCGAGCGCAGACTAATCAAGGTTGCCGGCGTGGCGGAGGTCCCTGGCCGGCCGAAACTTTTCCGCACCACGGACGAGTTTCTGCTCCACTTTGGGATGAAGAATCTCAAGGAGCTTCCTTCGATAGAAGAACTTCGGGAAATGAGTTAAGGGCGTGATACGACTCCAGAAATACCTTGCCGAGTGCGGCGTAGCCTCCCGCAGGGCTTCGGAGCAACTCATCGGCGCCGGCCGCGTAACCGTAAACGGCAAGACCGCAGGTATCGGCGACGTGGTTGATCCGGCGGTGGATAAAGTGGCGGTCGATGGCCGTTCACTGGATCGGGACGGCAAGGTCTACATCATTCTCAACAAGCCTTGTGGCGTGATAACGAGCGTCAAGGACACCCACGATCGAAAAACCGTCATCGACTGTGTCATGGGCGTTCGGGCACGTGTTTTCCCCGTGGGACGCCTGGATAAGGATGTAGAGGGGGCCCTGCTTCTCACCAACGATGGCGACTTGGCCTTCCGTCTCACCCATCCCTCGTACCAGGTGGCCAAGATCTACCTGGCATGGGTGAATGGGGTCATGACGCCGGAGACGGCGGTACGGATCGAGAAGGGCGTCAAACTCGAAGACGGCAAGACGGGCCCGGCGGAGGTCATTATCCTGAACACGGGGGCGCAGACAACGCTTGTCCGGCTTGTACTGCGTGAGGGCAGGAAGCGTGAGATCAAGCGAATGTGCGAGGCGGTTGGGCACCCCGTCCGGGAACTGCGCCGCATCGCCGTGGGCGGCATTCGCGTGAAGGGTCTTCGGCCCGGCGAGTGGCGTTACCTTAACGACAGCGAGATCAACCGCCTGCACCGGCTCACCGGACTGAAGCCCAGCTAACCTGCCCGCGATCCTCATCGCACGTTGTGCGTGATCACGTCTTGTTAAGCAGGTCGATCACCTTGGCGGTCATATTGATGGTCGGCGTGAAATACAGCACGCCCGTCCGGGTCTCCGGATCCGCCTCCAGGATCAGGTGGTAGTTGTCTCTGCTGCCGATTTCGTCGACGGCCTTCACGATGTCTTTGAGCAACTCTTCTTTGAGGCGCCGGTACTTGCGCGCAAGATTGGCCTCAACCTGGCGTTCCTCACCCTCGAGTTCCCACGCCCTCCGGTCGAGTTCCGCTTCCCGTTCGCTGCGGTCGGCTTCACTCAATTCCGCTTGCTCTTCGGAGAACTGGGTCAGTTCTTCCTTGAAATTCTCTTTGAGCTTCTTGATTTCTTCCCGCTGCTTCTCGGCTTCCTTGTTGAACTCCTCGCTCTTCTGAGTCTGCTTGTCATAGCTGTTCATCACCTGCTGCAGATCGACGATCCCGATCTTGTAGTCCGCGCCTTCCCTCTGAGCAAATGTCGAGGAGACGTTTGACAGCGTCAGCACCGATACAACCAAAGCAGCCCCAAGCACCGGAATAAGCCTGAATCTCATATTCTTCTTCCTTCTCCACGCATCGATGTTTCGATCCGGCAAGAGCCGGATTCCCCAAAATGCCCACACGCGCTTACGTCGCCGCTAGGTCTCCGGCGGCGGCGGGCCGGCTCGAAGGCGAGGGGCCTATCCACCGCCTTGACCACCTGCCAGCTGACCTCTATCTTGCCATAACTCGGGGTGGAATTGGCAATGGTGGGAAGCAGCGGCAGGAAGGACTCTACGGTGCCGCGCCATGGCAGGGCCAATGCACCATCCAACCGTTGAGCCCTTGTACTAACGGGACGTCGTCCGAAGACTTCGCAAGGCGCAGCGCATTCCCGCCCATGCGAGCGTTGGATATAGCTTCGGGTTCAGCATGAGACTGGGCAGAACTCCACAATCGGACGTACACCAACAACCGCCCCCCCGGATGAAGCCCTGCACTTTTCGCGCCCGTGTGGATTCGAGCGCTTTGGGAATGGAGTAGTCGTAGTCTTCAAGGCGAGCCATGATAGGATCCGGAAGGGCCTTGCAGGGATGCTCCTCGAGGAACGGCCCCAGGACATCGCACGGGAGGAGCGTTCCGTCGGCCATGACCATGACATGCTTGATACCACCCAGGCAGGGGATAGCCTGGCATTGGTGACGGGCGTTGTGCAGGATGACTTTGGTCAGCTCGCTATCGAGAGCTTGTCCGAGGCGGCTGAGATAATGGGGGCGCTCTTCCGGCGACATCGCCCCCCGCCGGTTTTCCTCCAAAACGCGAGCGTATTCGTCGAGCGAAACAGACTTCGCTTTCTCCTCGGGAGTGTGGCCACGCGCCAGCATAATCCCTAAACGATCGGGGCGCATATCACGGCGCAGGCCATCGAGAATCTCGCTGATGTTGTGATGATTGTAGCCGGAGAGCACCGTGGTGACATTGGCGGTGAGATTTGGGTATTCGCCGCGCAGGGCGCGAAGTTCGCGGAAGGTCCCGCGGGCTCTCTGGTAAAGACCTGGGAAATTGCGTATTTCATCATGGGTGTCTTCGACGCCGTCCAAAGAGATATTGACGCGCACATGCGTATCCGGAACGGCCTTGCACAGCGCTCGCGTAGCTTTGACGATACGCTCGGTAAGGCTTCCATTGGTGCTAATGGTATACACCACAGGGCGGCAGTTGTGGCCTAGAATGAGGAGCGCGTCCTCTATGTCTTTGCGAAGGAAGGGTTCGCCGCCGGTTACTTCGATCCTCACTTGCGGCCCCACGCTTCGTGAAAACGCGTCGATTTGCTCTAGCGATAATTCGTTATCGTGTTGCCGGCTCTCTCCGTAGACCTCTCGCCACCAAAGGCACATTTTGCATCGCGCATTGCAGCGCATGGTAATCAGATAGGCCAATGACAACGTCTGTTTCGAGGTCGCGACAAGACGGGCTATCCTTGTCGCGGTCTTGAGCTGGGAAAACACAGTCACTGGGAGGGGCCTCGCACTGTCCATCCGGGATAGGCCGGCGGACGTTCTAATGCTTTGGAAATCACAAGACGCTGCACACGCTCACGAATATTCTGCCACAGTCTGAGTACTCGAAGACGCTTCTCCCGGGCTGCCAAGCCATGTCCGGGGCGCCTGCTGAGGTCGGGACGTCGAAGCGCACCCGGATCTCCATGCTCCAGCACACCTTGGGCGGGTCTTGCTGTGCAAGTAGGTGATGTCAATGATGTGTCAGAACACTAGCAGCTCAGTGCCGGCCATTCAAGACTTCCGGCGGATTCGCCCGGTGGCCGAGTTGCCAATTGCACCGCACGCAGGGCCAATTGTGAGATCGCTCGCCGGTCTTTGAGAGCGGCGAGTGTGTCCCTCTTCCTCCGATATTCCTTCGCGGGCTCTCAGTCATTCGGCGATTGCCGTTTGCCTCGATTAGGGCAACACGTTACCATAGCCTGCAATACGTGCAACGCGCGGAAGGAGCCAACCGGCATGACATCGTTCCCCGACCTCATGGCACGGATGAACGGCCTGGTGTGGGGTCCGATCATGATCCTGCTCCTCGTCGGCACGGGACTCTACCTCACCGTTCGCCTCCGCTTCGTCCAACTCCGATACCTGGGCCATAGCTTGAAGTGCATCTGGGGCGGCTATGACGATCCCACGGAGGAAGGCGAGATTTCGCACTTCCAGGCGCTGGCCGCGGCCCTGTCGGCCACAATAGGCACCGGCAACATTGCGGGCGTGGCGACGGCTATCGCTTTGGGAGGCCCCGGGGCGGTGTTTTGGATGTGGGTAACGGCGCTGGTCGGTATGGCCACGAAATTCACAAGCTGCTCGCTGGCTTTGCGGTACCGGATGATCCATGACGACGGCAGCGCCTCGGGCGGCCCGATGTACTACCTGAGTCTAGGGCTTGGACAGAAGTGGCTTGGCGTCCTGTTCGCGCTGTTCGCGGGGCTCGCCTCCTTCGGCATCGGGTGTGCCGTACAGTCCAACTCCGTCACTGACGCCTTGTTGAGCCTTATACCGGCCGGCTTCCACGGCCCTCGCCTGCCGGAGACGCTCCCCTTGGCCGGCGGCACGGTTCTGCTCAAGCCGGTCATCGGCGTGGTGCTGGCCGTGTTGGTCGGACTTGTCATCCTCGGAGGCATCCGACGAATCGCCCGAGTGGCTGCACACATTGTGCCTTTCATGTGTGCCTTTTACATCCTGGGCGCACTGATCGTTCTGGTGCGGTTCGCACCTGCCGTGCCCGGCGCGCTGGCCCAGATCTTCCGCTACGCTTTCACGCCCATGGCGGCGGGCGGCGGGTTCGTCGGGATTGTCATGCAGCGCACCGTGCAGAAGGGCGTCGCCCGCGGCGTATTCAGCAACGAGTCGGGGCTTGGCTCGGCGCCGATGGCGCATGCGGCCGCCAAGACGACGGAGATGATCCGCGAGGGCTTCGTGGCCATGCTGGGCCCGTTCGTCGATACGCTCGTCGTCTGCACGATGACAGCCCTTGTCATCGTGGTGACGGGAACGTGGCAAGTACACGCAGAGGACGGCGCGCTCTTGTACGGTCCCGGCGGCCAGGGCGTGTCGGTTCGCGCGGAAGTTGACGGCCAGGGGATGCAAGTGGTCGGGCACGTCGGTGAGGAGGGCGCGCCCTTCAGAGACAAGGCCGGGGAATACTATCCCGTCCCGACAGGCGCCGCACTAACCGCCTCCGCCTTCGAGGAGGGCCTCGGCCGCGTAGGCCAATGGATTGTGGCGCTGGGCATTGTCTTCTTTGCGTACTCGACGATGATCTCGTGGTCGTATTACGGGGATCGCTGCTGGGAGTACCTGCTGGGGCCTTGGGCCGTAAAGCCTTACCGGCTCGTCTTCTGCCTCTTCGTTATCATCGGCACGGTTAGCGGGCTGGATCTCGTCTGGACGATCGCCGACAACCTTAACGCGTTAATGGCAGTTCCCAACCTGATCGCTCTTCTCGGACTCTCGGGCGTTGTCGCTCACGAAACAAAGGACTATGTCCGGCGCATGCGTGAACGTGGCGATATGTAAACCGGCGATCGCGGACATAGGGACTGACTAGAGAGGGCAGGACAATGAGTGCGCTGGCCGTTATTCCGGTATTGAGTGCCCTGTGCGCCGCCGAGGCCGAGATACCAGAAGGACTCGCGCCCGAAACGTATCGGGTGATCCGGCTCAACGAGCCGCAGATGTTCGTCGACGACTATCTCGTAGAAAACCGCTATAACGAGGAGTTCATCTCGGCGCGCGTAGGCCACGTGCTAATGCAGCCGAAGCGCTTGCCGGAGCCGGTGCTTACGGGCAATCCTGACTGGCCGTGGGACTCGCGCGGCATCGGCTATCCCTCCGTCGTGTACGATGCTGAAGCGAGCCGGTTTCGCCTCTACTACCAAGTCTGGAACGCAAACAAAGGCGAGCCGGGCTATCCCTCGCAGCGCTACATCATCTGCTACGCTGAATCAGCGGATGGCGTCCATTGGGAAAAGCCTCTGATGGATATCCATCCTTGGGGGACTCACGAGAGGACAAATATCGTTATCCTGGGGGAAAGTGAGGCGCATGTTCCCCACGTTCTCGTCGCCGACGCACCGCGTGGCGGGCGGATACAAAACCTAGGAGCCGTGCCAGCCGATTGCCTCCGAGGACACCGCTTTGTCATGTACTACGGGGATGCCAAACACTACCTCGCCACGTCGGAGGACGGCATCCACTGGCAGGAGCGCCAGGAGATGATCCTGGATCACCGCATCGACTGTTACCACACCATCGTTTATGACGAGGCTAGGAAGGAGTTCGTCACTTTCTTCAGGAACCGGCGGATCTTCGAGGCGCCGAAGGGCGATCCGAAGAAGGGCAACACGCGCATGATGGCGCGCCTATCCAGCTCGGAGCTATGGGCCTTGTGGGGCGCGATGCCAACGACGGTGCTTCTGCCGGATCGCGATGACGCGGGCCGGTTCTACGGCATGCCGACATTTCTCTATGGCGGCGTCTACTGGGGCATGCTGCTTCAATTTGCGGAGACGCCCCAATCCATCGAGGTGGAGCTGGTTCACAGTCGCGATGGATTCGAATGGCACCACGTGCCGGGCCGCCCGCGAATCATCCCCATCGGGCAGGAAGGCGCCTGGGATGACGGCATGACGTTCAGCGGCGACAGAGTCATCGAGCATGGCAATGAGTGGTGGCTCTACTACTCCGCATACGACGGATTTCATGACGTGCGGGATCGGCAGGCGGGCCTCGGCCTCCTGAAGTTCGGCAAGGAGCGGCTCGTGGCCATCCAGGCCGACGAGCGAGGCCAGATGAGCACGGTTGTCACACGCCCGCTCTTGTGGCCCGGCGGCGATCTGTTGGTGAATGCCGACGTCGCGAGAGGTGAAATGCGCGTCCAAGTGACGGATATCTATCGTGAGCCGCTGGAGGGATACGGCTATGAGGCGTGCGAGCCCCTCAAGGGCGACGCAATGCGCCAGAAGGTGGCCTGGCAGGCTGCAGCTTCACGCGACCTCGCGGGCAGACTTATCCGCCTGGAGTTTCAGTTCAAGAATGGTGACCTGTTTGCGTTCGTGGCGTCCGATGAGCCGGAAGCGGAAGAGTCATCGTAACGGAAGGCACGGCCGCGGACCAGCCATGACTTGACAGGCGATTTGACACCCACAATGTGGATTCGATAATATCTCGGCGAGTTCTGCCGGATAGCCAAATTGGTAAGGCGCCTGACTCTGGATCAGGAGATTCCAGGTTCGAGCCCTGGTCCGGCAGCCATTCTTGCTCGACAACGGCCCGTTCATCTAGTGGTTTAGGATGCAGGATTCTCAGTCCTGTCACAGGGGTTCGAATCCCCTACGGGCTGCCATTCATGTTGAATAAGGAACACCATCGGGGGATAAATACGTTCTGTCGTGCGATGAAATGGGGCGAGGGGAGCACGGGCGTAGCTGCCTTCGTGCGCTACTCTTCTTCGAGTTCCGGATAGTACTTCTCAAGGCACTCCGGGCAGAGGCCGTGGCTGAACTGGGCGTCCGAATGGGCCTCGACGTAGCTTTCGATGCGCTGCCATGATTTCTGGTCGTTGCGAATCTTATGGCAGTGCATGCAAATGGGCAGGATGCCTTGGAGGGTCCTGACGTGCTCAAGGGCTTCCTGAAGCTCGTGAATGTGTTGGTGCAAAGCGTCCTGTAGTTCCAAAACGCGTTGCCCCACTTGGATTCGAGCCCTTAGTTCATCTTTGTCAAAGGGCTTGGTGAGATAGTCGTCTGCGCCGGCGTTCAGGCCGGTAACAATGTCTTCTTTCTGCCCAAGAGCGGTAAGGAGCATGATATAAGGGGGATGCAATCTGTCTAGCTCGCGCACCTTGCGACAGATTTCGGCGCCGTCCATGCCGGGCATCATCCAGTCCAGAATGACAAGCTTCGGGGCGTCGTCCCGTTGGAGCGCCTCCCAGGCTTCAAGCCCATCGGATGTCTCGGTCACATCATAGCCCCACTTGGTCAACATGGCCTTCAGCAAGACACGCGACGTCGTGTCATCTTCGGCTATTAGTGCCTTCATGATTGTCCCTCGCATACCGCAGAGGACTGCCCGGCGCGCTGACGCTCGAGGACAGGCCGCAGCTTCTCGAATTCGCCGAGAATCTTCGAGACTTTTTCTTCTGCCTTGGCGAGATTCCCGCTCGCCGCAAGCGTTTCGACTTGGAGGGCCGCCTCTTGCATGGCGGGCGCCCCAAGATTCCCCGTCGCCCCTTTCAGCGAGTGGGCGATCCGTCGGAGTTCGGCAACGTCCTTCCTCGCCAGTGCTGCCGTCAACAAACCTAGTTGCTTTGGCGTATCCTCAAGAAACACGCCCAGAACAATATCCAGGCCCTCTTGGTCTCCCCCAAGGCGCCGGAGCAACTCATCCTTCCTGAAGACGGGTGCGGCCGCGGCAGGAGACGCCGCAGGTTCAGCGGAAAAGCCTCGGGTCGCGTGGCTTTCGACTGCGCGGGCCAGTTCGCCGTGCTGCAAAGGCTTGGTGATGTAACCGTCCATGCCTACCTGGAGGCACTTGTCGCGATCATCTTCCATAGCATGAGCAGTCATCGCCACGATGGGCACGTTAGGATTCAGGGCCGGAGACTGGGCGTGGCGAATCTTCCGAGTGGCCTCAAGGCCGTCCATCTCGGGCATCTGGATATCCATCAGCACAAGGTCGTAAGGAATCTCGCTCAGGGCTTTGATGGCTTCGAGGCCGTTGGCTACGGCATCGGCACGGTAGCCGAGTTTCTCGAGTGTCTTGAGGGCGACGACCTGGTTCGTCGCGTTGTCCTCAGCCACAAGGATGCGGACACGGCGCTTCTTGCCCTCGGCGGCACTGTAACGCGTGACGATTCTGCTCGGACGCACATGATCAGGCAAGGATTGCGAGCCAGCCACCGCGAGAAGGCAATCGTACAGGCGCGCCTGGCGTACGGGCTTTGTCAGGTAAGCGGCAAAACCGATCTCTTCGAGTCTCGCGGCATCGCCGCGCTTTCCCATAGAGGTCATCATGACAAGTGCCGTGGCGCGCAGAGATTCATCACTCTGAATCTCTCGCCCGAGGGTCTCGCCGTTAATCTCGGGCATTTGCATGTCGAGTATGGCCATCTTGAAGGGATCGCTCTCCTGAACAGCCTCCCGCAGTTTGGCCAAGGCCGTCCGCGCATCCGGAGCCTCGTCTAGGCGGCACCCCCAGGAAAGGAGCTGCTGCCTTAGAACAAACCGATTGGTTTCGTTGTCATCAACAACGAGAACACGCCATCCGCGAATCTCCGCAGGGACCTCCGGTTTCGGATCGGAAGCGGCCTTCCGTTTGCCGAAGGGGACAGCGAACCAGAATGTGGAGCCTTTGCCCACCTCGCTGGTCGCTCCTATCTCGCCGCCCATCATCTCGACAAGCTGTTTCGAGATGGCTAGGCCCAAGCCTGTTCCTCCGTGCTTTCTGGTGACGGAGGTATCCGCTTGAGAAAAAGGCTCAAAAAGACCTTCAAGCTGCTCTGTCGAAATGCCCATGCCTGTATCTCGCACGGCAAAGCGAATCGTGGCGGAGGCATCGGACTCATTTGCGAGTGAGACTTCGACGTTGATCTCCCCCTCGGTGGTGAATTTGGAGGCATTGCCGATAAGGTTGGTAAGAACCTGGCGCAGCCGGCCGGGGTCGCCGCGCAGGAAGGCGGGCACATCGGGGCTGATGGCGCAGGTGTACTCCAAGCCCTTCTCCTGGGGCCTAACGGCGAGGATGTCGTTGAGTTCTTCGAGCGCAGTGCGGAGATCGAAATCGAGCATCTCGATATCGAGTTTCCCCGCTTCGATCTTTGAGAAATCCAGGATGTCATTGACGATGGTGAGCAGCGCATTTGCGCTGTTATCGACGGCCTCGGCATATTGGCGCTGTTCGGGAGCGAGGTCAGTGTCGAGCAGCAGCCCCGTCATACCGATCACTCCGTTCATGGGCGTACGGATCTCGTGGCTCATGTTCGCGAGGAAACGCGACTTGGCTTCGGCGGCCGCCTCGGCCGCCTCTTTGGCGCGCCGGAGTTCTTCTTCGGTTCGCTTGCGCTGAGATATGTCGCGGACAACCGCTTGGAGCACGTCTTTTTCCTGAAGTCTCATGGCGTTAAGGAGCACTTCAACAGGAAAGTCGACGCCGTCAGCTCGGCGGTGCATCCAGTCGAAACGGCAACTGCCCTCCTTCAGGGCCGTAGCAATGCGTTCATCTGCCAGGCTTTGCGAGTCGCGGCCGCCAGGTTGGGTAGGAGGAGAAAGGTCCGCGGGGTGTCTGGTGCAGAACTCTTCGCGGGAAGCGCACGCGAACATACGGAGCGTGGCCGTATTACAGTCGAAGAAGCCCTCTTGATCAAGAAGCATTACCGCGTCGCTCGTGGACTCGTACAATGTCCGAAACGTTGTCTCTGAATTCCGTAGGGCGGCCTCAGAATCCTCCAATCCTTCGAGCAGCCGGTTGACCTGTCCGGCGAGACTTGCCACTTCATCCTCTCCGTCAACGGGCACACGCTTCGTCAGGTCGCCGCTGGCAGAAACGCGGGCGACGGCACTGCTCAACCGGGCCAAGCGGGAGATGATCGTTCGCTCGAGCAGCAGCAGGGTGAGCGCCGCGAACAATACGCCCAGCGCCACGGGAAGAAGCGCTATACGGGCGAGTTTGTCGTGCAGCGCCATCAGGATCCTTCGCGGCCGTTGAGCACGCAACACGAAGAGAGGATTCCCGTTGATATCGTTTAGCAACACGTGCGTAGCGATCATGCGGTTGTCCACAGGGCGAACGACAAGCGGGGGCTGCTTCGAAGAGACGGCTCCGAGGTCGGAAAACAGCTCCTTCATGCCTGGATCGGAAAACAGTAACAACGCAAGGCTCATATGTGCCTTCTTGGAGAGTTCGACAATCCTGTGCGAATCCAGATAGCGGGCCATAATGAGTGTGCCGCGAACGGGCCCACGGCCCTCGCTCGTGAGAATAGTGTGTGACGCGATGAAGGCCGGCCTTTCCCGCAGAGGCATGAGTCCCGCCGCGCCGGCGTCGTCCTTCTCGAAATCCCAGAGCACTGAGCTGTCGTGTATCGCCTCAAGCAGTTCGGCCGAGAGGGAGATCTCCTCGCCTCCCTCGAGATCGCGGGTCCTCCCACACACCAGTTCACCGGAAGGGTCAAGGACAAGCCACAGGTTCAGGCCTAGGTTCGCCAGGTGCGATTCGTCGACGTTCGCCGCGAGCCACGCCTCGTCGGGATCTGCGGCAATCGCGTATACGTCGTCCCACACGCCCCAATCGGCAGCCGTGGCGGAGAGTGTGGCAATCTGATCCTCCAGCATTGCCACCACTTGAAGGACCACTTCTCGGTTGTGCTCCTCCTCAACGGTCTTCAGGCCGGAGGCCATGAGAAGGTTGCCCGCGCCGTATAGGGCCGCAACCAGCACCAGCGTCACCAGTGCGATGAGAAGCAGTGCCTTCTTCCTTATCGTCACGTACTATCCTCCTGGGGGGCCTTACAGCGACGGCAATTGGTGCGTTCGGGACTGGTGTTGCATGCAGGAGCAGCCCGCATCTGCCTGGTTCGCTTGCCTATCTCCTGGCCACCGCCCTTCGCATAATCCTAACAGGCTGCTGAATCTCTACGACCTTGGCATAGTTTCCAAGCCGCGCCATGACGACTTGAGTGACCTCGTTTCCGGTGGCAATGAGGAGGCGTCCATCGACAGTCTGGAGATCCGCGGCAAGGACGTCGCCAATGTGCAGATCGGCCACGGGGACCTCCAGCACCTTGACAGAGGACGCCTCTCCTTCAGAGCTGTCCTCATCAGGCAGGGCGGCGATTGCCTCCAGAACAGCGGGGTCATACCGGCCTCTCTGTTCGCGCATTTGCTCGACGGCTTCCTGTCGAGTTGCGCCTGAGTCGGTGATGTCGCTTAGGTCCGCCACCGCCTTGAGAATTCTGGATCCCAGGGGGATGTGATTCTCGGCTACCTCGTCGCGTGGAAAGCCCGATCCGTCGTAGCTCTTATTCTGATAGAGCACCATCTGAGCAACGGTTTCAAGCCGGGGGATATTGGCAAGAAGCTTCTCGCCGGTTTCAGGAACGCAGAGGATCATTTCTTCCTCGGCTGCGTCCAGCGCTTCGCCTGCGCGGCATTTCTCCGCAACTTCAGATGGGATGGTCACGAAGCCAATTTGGGAGAACATGGCGGCCAGTTCGATATCCCAGGTGTCGGTGATTCCCATGGCTATGGCAAGAGGTTGGACGATTTCGCGAAGGCGCATCGCGCGCCCGAAGGCGTCCGGGTCCACCATGGAAAGAACCTCTGTAAGCAATTGGATGCTGCCGTTGAGAGTGTTTTCGAGCAGGCTCCGCTCTCCGGTGACAAGGCGGTACTGACTGATGCCGTCCGCCAGCGCACGGACGAGGGCCTCGGCGGGACAGGGCTTGGTGAGGAAGCGGAATATGTTGCCCTCATTGACGGCCTCAACGGCCGTTTGTATGTTGGCATGTCCAGTGAGCATCATCCGCACGGTATCGGGTGCGTGTTCCTTCGCTCGCATGAGAAACTGAATGCCGTCCATTCCCGGCATCATCATGTCTGCCACCACTACGGCAAAGGGGCCCGTTTCCGCCATGAGCTTGAGGGCCGCTTGGCCGCCGACAGCGGTCTCAACGCTGAGGACCTTCTTGAGTTGGCGCGTGTAGGCGGCGAGGATGTTGGGGTCGTCGTCCACAAAGAGCACCTTTTCGTTCATCTGCTATTCGTCCTTTCCCTTCCCGATTTCCTGGCAAACCTGACGCCAGGCCGATAGCTTCTCATCCAGGCCGAGGGCGGCCAGGTATCCGGCATCGAGTTGCAGATGGACTTCCTCTTCACCGCCGGGGCGGCCCTCGTATTCGAGGCAATTAGCAACGTGGACGGCCGTTAGCGGGCCGAATGCATTGGCAAGGCAGTCGCTTGGGCGATGATGGAAGGCAACAGACTCAACGACGGAATCAGGGATGCCCCAAAGGCCCAGGAGATAGGCGCCAACCGCGGCATGGGTGCATCCGAAGGCATCTTGCTCCGCCTGGGTAATCGGGACATGCTCTTCCTGGATGCGGCGGAGGACCTCTCTGTAATCGGCGGGGGCATTAACGGCAAGCACCAAGCGCCCGGCGTCATGCAGAATGCCCCCGGTGAAGGCGTTGTTCACCTCCTTATCATCTACTCCCTGACTCTTGCTGATGGCCTGGGCGTAGGCCCCGACGGCCATGCTGTGCTGGCAGAAGACCTCAAAGGAGAACAGCGGAGGAAACTTCGACTCGGAAGCATGAGCGAAGGCCCCCACCATAAGGACAAGCGCCCGAATGGTATCCAATCCCAGTAGGCTGGTGGCCTGAACGGGATTGGACACGTTCTGCCGCACACCGAAGAAGGCGGAGTTGGCCCAGTGGAGGATCTGGGCGGTCATCCCGACATCGGATTCAATGATGCGTCCCACGGCGCCAACCGAGCAGTCGGGCGATTGGAGTTCTTCCATGAGACGCGTGTAAAGCTCGGGGCGCGGCGGAAGGGAGGGCATCTGAGAAACGAGCTGGGTCAGGTTGTCGTTTGACAGGAGATCGCGCAGTCCTGAGGCGCGGTCAACGGTGGCTTTCAACGTTTCTGCCTCACACGGCTTGGCGATGAACTGGTGGGCAGGGCCCACGGAGCGGAGTATCGTCTCCTTGTCGGACTGGCCGGAAAGGATGAACCGGACGGTGCTCGGATAGCGGTTCATGACCTCGTTGAGTACCGCGGCACCGTCCATGCCGGGCATGCGCATGTCGGTGACGATGATGTCAACGGGTTGCTTCTCCATGATAGCCAGGGCCTCTTGCCCGCTTCCCGCGAAGGTCATATCCCACTCACTACGCATAGGGCGGAGCATTCTCTTGAGCCCAGCGAGGATGTTCGGCTCGTCGTCAACGAACAGGATTCGTTTCATTTCGCCGTCCTCGCACGTTCGTGGCCGATATTCTCCGGAAACTGCCTTCCAATGGCGCGAATCTCGTCAATAGCCTCCTCGAAGACTTGGCAGATACCGGGGTCGAAGTGGCGCCCGGCCTCGTCCCGTATGATAGCCAGGACCTTTTCCTCGGGGTAGGCCGGCTTGTAGGGGCGGTCGGAACTCAGTGCATCGTAGACATCGGCCAAGGCCACGATTCGTGCTTCGATGGGTATCTGCGCGCCGGAGAGGCGGCCGGGGTAGCCCCTACCATCCCACCGTTCATGATGATTGAGCGCGATGGACGCAGCCATGGCAGTAAGAGGATTGTGGATATCGGGCTGGCCGCTTGAGCTTTCTTCATACTGCCACGCCAGGAAGGCATCCATGCCTTTGGACGCCTGCGTCAGGATACTCGTGCCAATGGCGGGGTGGCGCTCGATGGTAGTCCGCTCAGAAGGGTCCAGACGCCCCTTCTTGCGGAGAATGCTGTCGGGAACGCCGATCTTCCCGATATCATGGAGGGGACTCGTCAGGAAGACCATCTCGACGACAGAGGGCTCCAGTCCTATGCCCTGCGCCAACAGGCGGCTGTAGTAGCCGACCCGGGCGATATGATCGCCGGTCGTATCATCGCGGTATTCTCCCGCTTTTGCCAGGCGCCATATGATCTCCCGGCGCGATTCCTCAAGCTCGGAGGTCCGCTCACGAACCCGCTGCTCCAGAACTTCGTTCTGGAGCCTCAATCTGTCTTCATAGCTCTTTATGCGAAGGACATTTCGAACCCGCGCCAGAAGATCTTCATGATCGCACGGCTTATTCAGGAGGTCTGTAGCCCCCATATCCAGCGCGCGTCGCTTGAGACTTGGCTCACCTTCGCCCGTCAGGATAATGATGGGTATATCCTTGGTCTTCTCGTCGGCGCGCAGCCTCTCGAGCAGGCCGAATCCGTCCATTCCCGGCATTCTGACGTCCGAGACTATCGCGTCGAAAGAGTTCGCCTGCACGGCCTCCAGCGCCTCTGCGGCCGAGCCAACGAAACGCATGTCCCAAACGTCTTGCTGCTTTCGCAGCATACGCCGCAACATCTCGCGTATGTCGGCTTCGTCGTCAACGAATAGGATCTTCTTCTTCATTGCACTTCGCTCTCGTTTCACACCTCGATCGGCATACGGATCACAAACGTCGTCCCTTTGCCCTGTTCAGACTCAAATGTCAGTGTACCGCCGTGCTTGTCGACGATCACGTTGCGGGCAATTGCCAAGCCCTGTCCCGTGCCTTTGCCGACTTCCTTCGTGGTGAAGAAGGGATCAAAGATTGCCCCCTGCGCCTCTTTGGGAATGCCGGTGCCTGTATCGCTGATGCTCACAACGGCCCAGTCGCCCTCTTGCCGCGTCCGGATGGTGATTGCGCCCTTGTCTTGACTGTCCTCCTCGACCACGTCGGCGATTGCGTGAGCAGCGTTGACGATGATGTTGAGTATAACCTGGTTAAACTCGGCCGGCAGACACGCCACCAGCGGAAGACTCGAGTCAAACTCCGTGACGACCTCGGCCACGTATTTCCATTCGTTGCGCGCCACGGTAATTGTGCTCTCAATGGCCTTGTTGAGGTCGCAGGGCGCCTTTTCGCCCGTGCCCGGATGCGAGAAATCCTTCATGGCCCGCACGATCTTCGCGACTCGCTCCACCCCCTCCAGGGATTGGCTAATCGCCTTCGGGATCTCTTCATTGAGATAGGCTACGTCGATCTCATCGGCCAGCGCCTTGCACGCCTCGATAAGGCTCGGATCGGGCGCACCCTCCTCCGCGGCTTGGGCCACCTCGGCCTGTTTCGCGTGCAGGCGCAGGAGGTCGCCAAAGGAATCCTCAAGGAAACGTGTATTGTCTCCAACATATTGAATGGGCGTGTTGATCTCATGGGCAATGCCCGCGGCCAACCGGCCAATCGATTCCAGCTTCTGGGCGTGGACAAGCTGGGTCTCGAGACTGAGCCGCTCAGTAATGTCCGCGCCCAGAAGGAAGAACCCCGAAAGGGTCGCATCGCCATTCCGTACGGGATTAACGGTGATCCCGAGGAATCCCTCGGAGCCATCGGGCCGGGCATATTTTGTGGCACCGAGTCGAATCGGCTCACCTCCGCGAAGCCAGGCATCGAGCTGGTTGCGTATGGTGTCCCAATTCCACTTGATTCCGCATTCCTTCAGGTCCTTCCCGATAGCCTGTTCGGCTTTGACAGCGAACGCTATCTCCGCTGCCGCATTCCACCGTGTCACTTTCAGGTTGCCGTCCACCGCTATCAGAAACGAAGACATGGAGGCGAGTAGCTTCTCCGTCTCCGCATGCGCCAGGCGCAGCTCCTGCTCAATGCGCTTCTGCGCCGTGACGTCCCGCATCACGTGGACAGTTCCCAGCGGCCGGCCGGCGCCGTCGAGCAGCGGCGAGGTGCTCACGAGAAAGTAGCCGTCCATTCGTTCATCGTAGATGGTGGCGGTATGTTCCTGTCCGTCGCGCATGGAAAGCACATGAGGGCATTCCGCCGGGGGCGCGGACATGCCATTCAGTGATTCGTAGCACGTACAGCCGACAGCTTCATCCGGCGCGCATTTGAGTCTATCGGCCATGGCTTTGTTAGCGCGCACGAGGCGGTGCTCGCCGTCTATGATTGCGATGAGATCCGACACGGCGTTGAAGGTCGTCTCCCACTCCTGGGCCGCCCGTGTCATGTAGCGGTCATGGCTTTTCAGTTCGCGATGCCGGATGGCGCGCTCGATAGTGCCCCGGAGGTCATTCAGTCCGGAGCCTTTCTCGACGAAATCGAACGCACCGATTTTCATCGCCTCGACGGCCCCACCGATCGTTCCCGCGCCGGATACGACGATGCCTACCGTGTCGAAATCGCTTTCGGCCATAGCTCTGAGAACGCTGATGCCGTCCATATCCGGCATGACAAGATCGATCAGCGCCACTTCAAAGGGCTCCTCGCCCATTAACTCCAGCGCCGAACGCCCATCGTGGGCAACACTAGGCGCATAGTCCATGCGCTCAAGTTGCCGCGCAAGCAACGTGGCCACAGGAACATCATCGTCGACGACAAGTATTCTCGCTCCTTTGTGCGTGGCCTCGTCTTGCGGCATCTCAGGGCGTGTCGGCACTGAGCTCATGATTTCTCCTCTGCTGCTCGATCCAGAACTTCACGCACGGTTCGGGCGATTTGATGGGCATCGGCAGGCTTCATGAGCATGGCGGCGAATCCTTGCTCTCCCGCCGTCTCGGGCGACACCTTTTCATTGAATCCCGTGGTAAGAATGACGGGCACGCGCGGACGCAGTTGATGTATCTCCTTGGCCAGAACATCGCCGGTCATCTTCGGCATCGTGAAATCAGTGACTAACAGATCGAAGAGGTCGGGGTCGGCGCTGAAAGCCGCCAGCGCCTCGGTGCCGCTTGTCACCGGAACGGCCTCGTAGCCGAACTTCTGCAATGTCTTGGCCGTCATTTCCGCAATATCCTGTTCATCGTCGACAACGAGGATGCGCTCATGCCCGCCTCGAATGGGCGCTCTATCGAGATGCTCTTCGGCCCGCTCCGCCACAACGCAAGGCAGGTAGACCTCAAACTCACTCCCCGCACCGGGCTTACTGGCAACCGCGATCTCGCCCCCGTGAGATTGGACAATACCGTGGACGGTGGCCAGGCCTAAACCGGTGCCTTCCCCCTTGTTCTTGGTCGTGAAGAAAGGATCGAAGATCCGTGCCATCGTCTGCGGGTCCATACCATGGCCCGTGTCGGAAACCGTCAGCTTCACGTGCGGCCCCACCTGGAGGCTGGGATGCCTCGTGAGGAAATCCTCGTCAACTGAAAAGGACTCGAGCTGCACGGTGAGCGTACCTCCGCCCTCTCGCATTGCATGGTAGGCATTGGTACACAGGTTCATCAAGACCTGGTGCATCTGAGTCGGGTCGGCCAGAACAGGGGCGCACTTGGTGTCCACGTTTTCGCTGACCTGTATCGTGGCAGGAAGCGACGGACGCAGCAGCTTGATAGTCTCCTTGACGATGTGGTGAAGCCGGATAGGGGTGCGTTCCTGCTCCACCTGCCGGCTGAAGGTGAGTATCTGGCGCACCAGGTCCGTGGACCTTCTCGCCGCCGCGAGAACGTGGTCCAAATCGGCGCGTTGCGTGCTGTCCTCGGGCAACTCTTCAGCGCACATCTGCGTGTAGCCGACAATGGCGGCGAGGGCGTTGTTGAAGTCATGGGCGATGCCGCCGGCGAGTGTCCCAATAGCCTCGAGTTTCTGAGCCTGTCGGAGCCTCCGCTCAAGTGTTTCCTGTTCGGTAATATCACGCTTCACGCCGACGTAGTGGGCGATTTGCCCCTTGCCATCATAGACGGGAGAAATGGTGGCCTCTTCTTCGTAGAGCTTCCCGTCCTTCCTCTTGTTAACAAGCCGGCCGCTCCAGACGTCTCCCCCTTGGATGGTTGTCCACAGCTCTTCATAGAATGCCTGCGATTGCTTGCCGCTCTTGAGCATTCGCGGCGTATTTCCGGAGGCTTCCTCCCGATGGTAGCCGGTGATGCGCTCAAAGGCAGGATTGACGTATTGGATCACGCCCCCGGCATCGGTAACGAGGATTGCCTCTCCGGCGTGTTCGATAGCCGCCACCAGTCGCGCGTTTTCGGCCTCTGTGCGCATGCGGCTGAGCGTCCCCCCGAGCTGTGTGGTCGCACGTTCAAGCACGTGTACCATTCCTCGCGGCAGCATGTTCTCGCGGACATCGGCGATGTAGAGCACGCCTTGCGTAATTCGCCCGCTCCTGATCGGAATGATGGCGATGGACTGATAACCGGCCTCCAGACAAGCCTTTCGCGCGCCGTCGAAGCCGTAATGGGAGAGGGCGTCGGCCGAATCTCCCGCATCGTTCACGGCAAATGACCCGCCCTCCGTGTAGTAGTCCAGCGCGGGGTCAGTCCTCCCGCTGGCGACGTTGGCGCAAACGCATCGCGCGCTGCCTATCGAGAGCGGACGGCAGCCATTGCAGAATTCTCTGTCGAGTCCACGGAGAACTTCAAAGGGAAGATTCCCCTCTTCATCCAACAGGCGGACGCCAAGACTGCTGCAACCAGTCACATCACGTACTTCATCAAGAAATCGTTCCAGCAAAGCCCGCACGTCATCCGGCCCATACAGCACCCTCAATAACCTATGACTTGCTTCGAGCCTTTTTTCAGCGCCTCTTCGCTCGGTTATATCCATGCCATAGATGTTTACATAGCCGGAAGCCCTAACGGGGGCGAAAGCGAGGGCATAGGCGCCATCGCCGGTGGACTCTTCCGTCCGGAACGTGCTGCCGGATTCCAGCGTCTGCCGTATAACATCGAGCCATTGCTCGGGCAGTGTCCCTTGAGCCTTTGTCTGCCAGGTCATTAGCAAAGGCCAAGCGGCCTCGTTCGCGTAGAGGACGGTGCCGTCTTCACCAACTCGCATTACAGGATTCGGGTTCTCACTAGGGAAACGCGCGAGTTCGTGGATTTCGCGGGTCGCCGCCACACGCTCGGCCTCAAGACGCATGTTCTGGAGAGCAAAGGCGATATCACCGGCTACCTCGGAGAACAGCGAGCATTCCTCCTGATCGTGGGCAATGCCTGGGGGCAAGGCTACGCAAAGGACGCCGTAGATGCGGTCGTCGTACGCTATGCGGATGGCCATGGAGTCGTAGCCATTCTTCGTCTCGCAGAGCGGGCAGTCCGAGCAGTCCTTCGGGGCCTCAGTGATGACAGGAACGTCTTCGGCGAGTAAGGCGTTTCGAGCGCATTCGGATAACTGGTTCCGCTCGAAGTCTGACCTGAGCACGTCAAAGCTCTGGCCAAGTCCGCATTCCGAAGCCGTTCTGAACTCCCCGGCGTCGTTGAACAAGACTACCCAGGCATGGGAGTAGCCGCGCTGGCTAACCAAGGCGTCACAACACCCCTTGAGAAGCGCGTCCAGGTCTTTCTCTTTCGTAATGAGTTGGTTGACGTTTCGGATCGAGCGCAGTACCACGTTCAGATGGTCAATCCGCTCCACCGCTCGCTTGCGCTCGGTCACGTCAGCTAGAATGAGGACCGTTCCGAGCGTTTCGTGTTCCTTGTCGAGCACTGGATCGACGGAAGCGTGTATCCAGCGTTCACCGTGCGGAAATGTTGCCAGTTGACGCGCTCGCTGCTCCTGCGCCTGGGCGATCATAGCGAGGTCGAGGCCTATACCTGCTTTGGCCAGCAGTTCCCGGATGGGCGTGCCCATGATCTCTTTCCACGGTCTGGCGAGCATGGCGCGCATGCTCTGGTTGCACCGGAGCACCACGCCATGAGCATCTAGAAGGGATACGGCTTCATTAATGGCGTCGAAGGAAGCGCGCCATTCGCGGGCAGCGACCCGAAGACCGTCTTGCGCCCGCTCCCTATCCGCACGAACGGCCTTGGCCTCAAGAGCGCTTATGACGGCCATGGGAAGCCGCGTCAGGTGCTCTTTGATAACGTAGTCGGCCGCTCCCCCTCTCATGCACTCAACCGCCGTCTCTTCATTCATTGAACCTGTAACAATGATGAGTGGTGTGTACGACTGGCGCTCCTTGACGATTTCAAGCGCTTCCCTGCCTGTAAACCGCGGCATCATGTAGTCGGATAGGACGATATCGGGCGCAAAGGCGTCGAGTTCCTCGATAAACGCTTCGCGCGTCTCCACACGCCTGGCGGTGAAAACGATCCCTCCCTTCTTCAGATGATACATCACCAATTCCGCATCGGTGAGCATATCCTCAGCCATCAGGATGCGTAGCTCTTCCACCATGATCACCTCCACCCAGAGGCCGTGTTAGAACGGGGAAACGTTAAGCAGGAGCCAGTAGAGGCCCACTTCCCCCACAGCATTGAGAAACTTGTCGAAATCCACCGGCTTTACAATATAGCTATTCACGCTCAGGCGGTAGCTTTCGACAATATCTTTCTCTTCCCGAGACGACGTCAGCACGACAACGGGAATGTTTCTGGTGCGCTCATCGGACTTAACGGCCCGCAGCACCTCCAGGCCACCAACCTTGGGCAGCTTGAGGTCGAGGAGGATGAGCTTGGGCCGGTCATTCGGGTCCCGGTCCTCGTAGGCGCCCGACGCGAACAGGAAGTCGATGGCCTCGGCGCCGTCTTTCACCATGTGAAGGCGGTTGGCCACGTTGTGCTTCTTGAGGGCACGTAGTGTCA
The DNA here is from genome assembly GCA_963674865.2 of Candidatus Hydrogenedentota bacterium. Taxonomy (GTDB): domain Bacteria; phylum Hydrogenedentota; class Hydrogenedentia; order Hydrogenedentales; family SLHB01. Next base: position 113,739 of record CAXXYE010000003.1, on the reverse strand, counting down.
GTTCAACGTCATGAGGATTATCTTCAACCAGCAGAATCTCAACAGGACTCGTCTGACTCATCATGTTTCCCCCTGCTTGGCAACGCGAAGAAGAAGGTAGCTCCTTGGTTCACCACGCCCTCGGCCCACAGCCGGCCGTCATGTCGCTTGACAATGCGCTCGACGAGAGCCAGTCCAATGCCCGTGCCTTCGAACTCATCGGCGCTATGGAGTCGCTGGAAGACCTGGAAGAGCTTCTCGGCGTATTTCATATCGAAGCCGACGCCATTGTCCTTGATCCAATATACGTTCTCCGCGTCGCCGGCTCGTCCGCCGAACTCGATAATGGCCCGTTCTCTGGGACGTGTATACTTGCATGCATTACCGATGAGGTTAGCGAGAACTTCCCTGATCATTGCACGGTCAGTCCGTGCCCTGGGAATATCATGTACCACGAACTTAACACTTCGTTCGGGCTCGAACACCTTGATCTGCTGGAAGACCTCTCGGGCCAACTTATCCATTTCGACGTCCGTGAAGGTCATGGCCTTTCGCCCCAAACGCGAGAAGGCCAGCAAATCGTCAATGAGCTGTCCCATATCCTTTGCGCTGGAGCGAATGACGTTTAGCAGGCGTCGCCCTTCCTCGTCGAGCGTCTCCGCGCACTCTTCCTCAAGCATTTGTGCAAATCCGCCTATAGCACGCAGCGGAGCGCGCAAATCGTGCGATACGGAGTAGCTGAAGGATTCGAGTTCGGCATTTGCGGCCGTAAGTTCCGCCGTGCGCTCATCAACGCGCCGCTCCAAATCCTCATTCAGCCTCTGGACCTCCTGTTCCGCCTGTTTGCGCTCGGTCACGTCCTTGGCGATGCTGATAACCATCCGGCGGCCATCGGGAAGCCGGCCAAGCGGCGCCGATTCAAAGTCCCATATTCTCGAGTCACCGTCGGCCGTTCGGATCTCAAACTCACCCTCCCTCACTCGTCGATCGATCCCGTAGAGGTTGCCGATGAGGTTGCGAACCGGGCCTTTTTGATCTCGGTAAGCCTTCTCGGTCCACTCGTTTGTCGTGCGCAAGGTGGCGGCCGGATAGCCGGTTAGTTCCGTCCAAACCTCGTTGACCTGAATCACCTCACCATCCTCGGCGTGGATCATGATGGGAAAAGGGGCATATTCGATCGCCCGCCGAAAACGCCGCTCGCTTTCTCTGAGCGATTTCTCGGCGCTCTTGCGGTCGGTGATGTCCATCACGGCAAACACGATGGAAGCCTGCGGGTCCCTAACGTCCGTCGCGGTCGCGTTCATCAGCACATCGACAGTATCGCCACTCTTCGTCAGGAGTTGCGTCTCCGCCGCTGCAACATCCCCGGCCTCAGCCTGCGCGTACTTTATTCGGCCAACGCGCTCATACTCCTCATCGGAAACGTAGAGGATACGTGAACTTTTGCCCTCGAGTTCTTCGGCCGAGTAGCCCGTCATCTCCCGGAGCTTGTCGTTGGTCCATCCGAGGATTCTGTTCGACACGACTCCAATCCCGACGGGCGCGGCGCGAAACACGCTTCGGAGCATGCCCTCACTTCGGCGCAGTTCGGCGGTCCGCTCGTCCACTCGCTCCTCAAGTTCGAAAGCAAGGGCGGCCAAGCCACGGTTAGTCTCTTCGAGTTCCTCGTGCAGTGCACGAATCGTGGCGCGGGCTTCCTCAAGCTCCTGCCGAAGAGACGCCGCGCTCATGCCGCTGCTCCTTTGACGATGACAACCGTGGCGTCGTCCGTGTCTTTGGCCAAGGCGGTCAGAAGGGCCCGGGCTATAGCGGCGGGAGGTTCCGAAAGCACGTGCGCGAAGTCGGCCCACTGCCAATGCGTGGAGATACCATCAGAATGCATGGCGAGCACGTAACTAGGCTCCCAGCGATGCTCAGACACGTGGGGAGACGGCGTCTTGATTCCCAGTACGCCGCGCCGGACCATAAACCGCAGTGGCTCAGCCGTCCGGTAGGTTCGAATCTCGATGTTCCCGACGCTTGCCAAGGTTACGCGCTGCCGTTCCCAGTCAAAGCGCGCAAGGGCCATCACGACGCCGCGCGTGGCCCGGCAGACGCGTGCAACACCGCGGAAGATCTCCTCCAGGGGCTGATCGTAGTGAGTTTCGACCTGACGCCGAGCCGTCTGCGATGCGCGATGAGCGAATTGGCCGTGCCCCAGCCCATCAATGACTCCCACGAGGGCGGCGCCGTCCCACTCCTTGATGATGAACGCGTCGCCATTGATGGGCATTCGTGGATGCGCCCGCGAGGCGGCGCCGAAAACGAAAGGGCAACGGTGGGCGCGACTGGACGGGCGACGACGCCAACGCCGGCAGACAATATGCGTTCCCCTCTCCCTTTCGCCCAAGCTTTCGACGGTTACCTCATCGGTGAGACGCAGCACGGTTCCGAGTCCATAGCCCAAGCTTCCCGCGGTCGAGAAGCCGTCGGTAAATGCGTGCTCGACGTCAGGGATGCCCGGCCCGGCATCGAGGCATTCGGCCTCGATGCCGACTTTGTTCTCCGCCTCCACCTCTCTGAGGGTCAGGACGCCGCCACCAGCGTGTTTGACAAGGTTGGTGGCCAATTCGCTCACGGCCAGAGCAACTTCCTCCGCGTCCTTGGCGGCAAATCCGAGTTGCCCGGCCAACTCTTTAGCCGCCCTGCGTACGACCACAACGTCGCCTTCGCCTCTGACATTGGTGGCTTTTTCAATCTTCGAGGCCACAGTGTCAACCTCTGAGCCATTTCCGAACCGTGACGTCGGTGCCTTTGCCCACTTCGGTCTTGAGTTCCATCTCATCCATCAGGCGTTTGATGCCGGGCAAGCCCATACCCATACCGTTGCCCGAGGTGAAGCCCGGCTGCATGGCCACCTCGACGTCGGCGATGCCAGGTCCATGATCGACAAAGCTCAGTTCTACTCCGACACGGCGGTCTTGCTCCAGCACTTGCCATTGCATGACGCCCGCGCCCGCAAACCGATAGATGTTCCGCACGAGTTCTGATGCCGCGGTAATGATCCGGGTGACATCCGTGACGCCAAAGCCCAGGTCGGTCGTCAGTTCGCGGACGAGTTTGCGTGCCTGGATCAGGTCCGACTCACAGTGGATCGCCATTTCGCCCGACTGAGGGACGCCCACTTTGCCTTACTCCTTTAGTCGTGATTCGCCAAGAGGTCCATGGCCATGTCGACGTCCAGCGCCGCCAGGGTGCTGCCCAGCGTCAGGCCCAGTTGGGTCGTCGTGATTGCCACGGCAGGACGCATACCTGCGATTACGGTGAGCCCTCCCATAAGCGCGACCATCTGGGTGGTCTCGGCGATAGTGCGAGCAAAGAATGAATCAAGCGATTCCACCGTCGTGATATCGAGGATAAGTCCCTTAGGCGCGTGTCTTTCCATGGCCTCGAGGACTCTGTCCTGAAGGGCCGTGATTGTCTCGTCATCCGGATCCGGTGGAACCGTGACAAGAAGCATATCGCGCACTTTGATGACCGATAAGGCTTCGGCAGCCATGCTAGGCCCTCCTTCCTTTCTCCGCTTTCTCGTCCACAATACGCATGCCTACTTCCTGAAAAGCGATCTGAAGCCCTCCGGCCAAGGAGGAGCGCGTCGCGACGCCTGAAAGGTCAATTCCCAGGTGCGTAAGCGTTTGGGCAATGGCCGGGCGCATGCCCGTGAGAACTATCCGCGCGCCAAGAAGACGCACGGCGGTGATCGTGTCGATGAGATGTTGGGCAACCTGCGTGTCTATGGCCGCGAGCCCGGTTACGTCGAGAAGAACCACCTGCGACTGCGTCTCGGCTACACGCGTAAGAAGATCCTCCGCCAGCGAGGCGGCCCGGCGGCTGTCCAAGGAGCCGATGAGCGGGGCCACCACGACGCCGCGCCAAATGGGGATGACCGGCGTGGACAGCTCGATGATCTCGTCCGCCTGCGCTCGCATCACCTCTTCGGCCTCTTTGAGCTGCGTGATGTCAATGGCCATCTCGAATCGGACCTTCCGCCCACCCGGCCAGTCAAGGGCCTTGTCAAGGCAGCGATACCAGCGTCTCGTAATCTCGTTCTGGAACTCCCACGAGTACGTACGCCCCAGATTCTCGCCGAAGATGTGGGGATTGCTGCAGAACGGGCAGGGGGCGTCCCTTCCCTGAAGAACTTTGTAGCATTGTTCGCCTAGAGCGTTGCCCCAGCTTTGTTCGAAGGCGTCGTTGAAGTAAAGCAACTCGTACGTCTCCGGGTCGCTCACGTACACGACGACTTCTTCGATGTCGTCGAAGAGTGCGCTTAGCGGCGGGCCTTGACTTGGGCCGCTCTCCCGTGCCTCCGCTTGTGGCGCGGGGCTCGGGGTGGCACGCCCGCCCCCCCTTTTGCTTTGAGGCTTCTCGGCCTTCTTACCTTCGCGCTTTTCCGTGTTCTTGCTCATCCGTACCTTGCTCCTTCTTGAAAAGGGACAGATTACCCGGCGTCCTTGCTTCGCACCTCGTAGCCGAGTAATCCCATCGCGACGGCCAGCCCCGCCGTTAGAGACGATTTTGTAACCACGCCGGAAAGGTCGATCCCTAAGTGGGTCAGTACCTGGGCGATCGCGGGCCGCATCCCCGTGAGGACCACCTGGGCCCCGAGCAGCCGCACCGCGGCGATCGTATCTATAAGATGTTGCGCCACCTGGGTATCGATTGCGGCGAGGCCGGTAACATCCATGAGCACGACACGGGACTGGCTTTCCGCCACCCTTTCGAGCAACTCCTCCATCAGGCCTTGGGCGCGCTGGCTATCCAGGGCGCCGATGATCGGCGCAATCACGATGCCTTCCCAGACGGGTATCACCGGCGTGGACAACTCGAGGATTTCGCGGGCCTGATCATTGATCACGCCTTCCCGGCGCTTCCCTTCCTCAATCTCGCTTTCAAGCTCGGCGGTCCTTTCGCGAACGAGCTCCTCGAGCTTCTCACGGTGCCGTTGAAGTTCCTCTTCGGCGCGCACGCGATCCGTAATGTCCCAGAACAGGCCGAGGACACCGGCAACTTCGCCCGCTTCGTTCTTGATGGGCGTCTTCACCGTATGTACGACTCGTTCCTCACCCTGTCGAACATAGGTTTCGTCAAGTTCCTCGGTAACGCCGCCGGCTATGATGCGCTGATCGTCGGCGCGGTACTTGTCGGCAAGTTCCCTGGGGTAGAACTCGTAGTCATTCTTGCCCTTCATCTGCTCGCTTGTGAGTCCCAAGTCACGGGCATAGTTCTCGTTGACGGAGACGTACACGCCCTCGGGGTCTTTGAGAAAGACCTTCTGTGGAAGGTTCTCAACCAGCGAGCGGTAAGTTGCCTCGCTTCGGCGCAATGCCTGCTCGGACGCTTTCTCCTCCGATATATCGTGCATAACCGTAGAAAAATAGCTAATTTCACCTGTCGGCGGCCTGTGGCCCACAATCACTTGACGGACAGGAATCTCCTTGCCTTCCCGGCTCTGGATCGCTGTCTCGCCGTACCACGCGCCGTGCTTCTCCGCCGCCGGAATGCCCTCCTTCATAATCACCTCACAGGCCCAGACGGGATGGAGATCGGGTATCTTCATGCGTGCGACATCTTCATCAGGCCCAATACCTAGGCCTTTGCGATAGGCTTCGTTCATGAAGAGGATCCGGCCATCAGGACTGGCGTAGCTGACGAAATCCGGAATGCTCTCGATGATCTCCGCCAGCCGGAGCTGCGTCTCGTTGGCGCGCGAGCGTTCGATGAACTGGCCCACCTCATCGGCTATGGTGTCAATGAGTTCACGCTCTTCCTTGATGAAGGGGCCTTCCGCGGCCTCGGGCCGCTCCTCCCGGTAGTAGACCTCGATCGCGCCCACTCCTGAACCCGCGACTCGGATATCGGCCTTCAGGCGCCAGGCAGTTTCCGCAAAACCAGCCGTTGTGAAGCCCTGTCCGTCCAGCAAGACTCTGGCGCAGGTGATATCCGGATGCTGCCAGGCGGGCGGTATGAGGTCCACAACGTCCTGCAATACGTCTTCGAGTGCCCTGCTCGGATCGCCGGCCAGCATGGCCAGCTTGTGCAAACAAGCAAGCTCCTTTTCGCGCTCGCGAAGCGCGGCCTCTCGCTCCTTCAGCTGACGTATAAGGGCCGCCTTTTCCTCTTCGAGACGCTTCTTGTTCGTGTTATCACTCATGGATTAGCCCTCTGCACGCTCTTCACGATGGGTAACTTCGAGTTCCAGCAGTTCGAATGCTATCCGAAGTCCGGAAGCCAGGGATGACTGCGTTGTGACTTCCGCGAGGTCAATGCCGAGGTGGGCTAGTGTCTGGGCAATAGCGGGGCTGACGCCTGTCAGAATTACCTGGGATCCCAGAAGCCGAACAGCGCTGATCGTTTCGATCAGATGCTGCGCAATCTGCGTGTCCACGTTCGTGACGCCGGTGATATCGACTAATGCCACGGTGGCCCGGGTCTCGACGATGCGATCGAGCAACTCTTCCATAAGCCGTTGAGCGCGCTGGCTGTCGAGCGTGCCAATGACGGGAGCGACCAGCATGCCCCGCCATATCTGGATCACGGGCGTGGAGAGTTCAAGAATCTCTTCGGTCTGCTGGGCCAGTTGCTGTTCGGTCCGCTTACTGTTGAGTGCCTCAACAATGGCTACTGAGAGGGCCTCGACAGCCTCCTGATCGGCAGCATCGTAGCCGCCTTCTTTGTTGGCCAGGCCGATCATGCCGATGGTTCGGCCTCCCTGCTTGAGTGGGACACCGAGGAAGCAATGCACCGGCGGATGGCCTTCCGGAATGCCGACGGATTGCGGATGGGCTGGGACGTCATTGACGATCCGTGATTTCTCATCCTTGAGAAGCGAGCGATCAACGCCTCGGATTTCCATGTTGTTGATCACCTTCAGGGCTTCGGAATTTGGAATCTTGCATTCAGCCCATCCGGGATCGCTGATGGCGATGGTGTCGAGAAGTCCCGCGGGGTTAAGCTCCCCGATATAGCCGAACTCGCTGCCGGTCAATTCCTCCGCCACGGCAAGGCATGTTTTGGCCAGTTCTTCGCTCGATTCGCACCGGATGCGTTCTCGGAAGACACGGTTCATACCGTCCAATACATCGGCCTTGCGGCCCAGTTCCGCCTCACGTTCGGCGGCCGCCTTCACGGCCTTCTCAAGTTCTCTCACGCGCCGCGTGAGCGTCTTCACGCTCGCGTCCGCGTCGTCCTGCCGGCTTCTCGGCGTCATTCTGCACCCTCCTCGCTTAAGAGCGGCGTCGTTTGAGGCGATGGACGCGCCTCCGCCCTGGCTCGTCTCGGTTGGTTGCTCATAGTCCGCACGCTCACCGTGGTTGCCACACCCGCATATCGCTTGCGCCACCCCTCAGAAACGCGAATATCACTTTCTCCCTCCACCCACTCACGGATGCCTCAGGCAGAATGGTTCACCTCATGGATCGGCTGCCGACGGCCCCGCTCGCACGGCCTCGACGCTGTTGTAGATTGCCGGTATCAAATCGGCACTCAGGTTCGTCTTCGTAATGAAGGCGTGCGCCCCCGCTTCCATGGCCGCCTCTTCGTAGGCCGACGTGTCGAAGAGCGTCACCGCGACGATGGCGGATGCCGGCAGTATCTTCCGCAGCAGCGGGATCAACTCGAATCCGCTTATGTCGGGCATGGCCAGATCCACCAGCACCGCATCAGGCCGGAGCGCCTGCGCCCTGGCCAGGCCCTGCTGCCCCCCAAGGGCCGAGCCGACGACGGCGATTTCTTTATGCTCTTCGAGAAAACTTGTCACGGAGCGAAGAAAAACGGCGCTATCGTCGACAAGTAATACCCTGATCGGTTCTTCTTTGGTTTCTTGCACTTGTGTGAGCCCTCTTGCTCGGAGGCGGCATTGGCCCCCTCACTCAGTACCAAGTTTCCCCCAAGAACCTTGTTTTGTCCATACGGAAACCTACGTAAATCGCGAGGAAGGGGGCCGCCCCACAAGCGCGGGCAGAACACGCAAACAACTATCGCCCAGCAACTTAGGGATATGATAGGGTGGCTTGGAAGGCAACGAAGAAGGTGGCGCTCACGGGGAGGAAGGTGGAAAAAACCCCCGCTCTAGGGCATAGCGAACCAGGTCGCCTTGACTGTGAAGCCCGAGCTTGCGCATCAGGTTGGTTCGGTGCGTCTCCGCGGTGCGTGGGCTGATGAAGAGACGCTCGGCAATGGCATGACTGGAACACCCCTCGGCTGCCAAGTGCAGCACCTCGCGCTCCCTGGGAGTGAGTATGTCGTACGTCCCCGCTTCGGTGTCGCTTTCCTTCTCCATGAGGGCGGCAATGGCGCGCTCAGATAGAGGCGGGCTTAGATAGCGACGGCCCGCCTGCACCTCATGAATAGCCTTCACCAGGTCGGTGCCGGCGGCATCCTTGAGGACATAGCCCATGGCCCCCCCACGAAAGGCCTCAAGGACGTAAGCCTCCACGCTGTGCATGGAGAAGACAATGACGCGCGTGGCCGGTGAGAGTCCACGAACCCGTCTGAGCACTTCAAGACCTCCGAGGCCCGGCATCATGAGGTCAAGCAGCAGAATGTCGGGCTGTTCGCGCTGAACCGCCACGAGAACGCCCGGCCCGTCGACGGCCTCCGCAACGATCTCCATGCCCGGCTCAGCGGCCAGCAGGCCGGCCAGTCCCCGGCGAACCACCGGATGGTCATCAGCAAGTATGATTCTCGTTGCGCTCATGGCTGCCGGCGCCATCCTGGCTCAAGGGCAGCGCGACTGTCAAGAAAGTGCCTTGTTCCGGAGCCGTCCGAAGCAAGAGATGGCCGGCCAGCGCTTCGGCGCGCTCCCGCATGCCCGCCAAGCCGCACGTCTGCGACTCTGCGTCAACGGCCTCAACGTCAAATCCTTTCCCCTCATCGGCAACACTCACAACCAGGCGCTCCCCATCCACCGCCACGCGGACGTAGACACTCCCGACACCCGCGTGGCGGGCCACATTGGTAAGGGCCTCTTGCACTATCCGGTAGGCGGCCGTCTCGATATTCGGCGCGAACCTCCCGCTCAAGCCGGCATGAGAGAAATCAACCGCGATATTCGTCTGGGCCGTGAAGCGCTCAATATGCCACAGCAGCGCGGGCAACAGGCCCAAGTCGTCTAGCATCTGAGGGCGCAGTTCGAGTGAAAGCTCCCGGACACGCTTCATCAGGTCATCCACCAGGTCTTGCGCTTCGGCGATGGAGCGCCCCGCCTTTCTAGACAGCCCCACTGGAATGGTGTTCAGCATCAGCTTCACGCCCGTCAGCGCCTGTCCGATCTCGTCATGAAGCTCCCGCGCGATACGCCGGCGTTCGATCTCTTGAATCTCGACAAGCCGCCCGGACAACGCCGCCAGCCGATCATGGGCCTCTCGCAGCCTGCGCTCGGCCTGAGCCCGCTCGGTAGTATCGAGGACCACTCCGATGATGCCCGCCACAGCCCCTTGAGCGTCCTCAAACGTGCCCTTGTAAAAGACGACATCCCGTATCTCCCCATTCTTTCGCGCGACTCGCCAATCATAGATCTGTCTGCCGGGATGCCGGAAGAGTTCGTCGTCTTTTTCCGCATACTTCCGTGCAACATCTTCCGGGCTTATGGCGTAGACGCCCTTCCCGACGATTTCGTCCCGTGACCTCCCGAAAAACTCCTCAAAGGCCTTGTTGCACCCCATATAGATGCCTTCCGCATCTTTGTAGAACACGGGACTGGGGATGGTGTCGAGGAGGGTCTCGACGAACTCAGCGTGCTCACGCAACTTCCTGGCGGCCAGCTCACGCTCCGTCACGTCATCGTAAATCGCAACAATCTCCCCGGAAAGCAGCTTACAAACGTAGTTCTCGACCCACTCGGTGATGCGCTCATCCTGATAGAGCGTGAGCGGCAGGTGCTCGGGTTCCCCCGTCTCCCAAACCCGTTTGAACGCGTCCAACAGGCCGATTTCCGCCACTCCTGGAAAGATTTCTCGCAGTTCCTTGCCGATAACATCCTCTTTGGCAACCCGGCTTATGCGCTGGCCTGCGCTGTTGATATCGCGGAACACGAAGTCGTTCCCATTGCCCGAGGCCTCGTACACGGCAACACCGCTGCTCATGTTATTGAACAACTCGCGGTAGCGCGCCTCGCTCGCACGCAACGCTTTCTCAGCCTCTCGCTGCGCGGTAATATCAACGAAGCTCCCCACCACACGGACCACCTTTCCCTTGTCCAAGACGGGTCGCCCCACAGTACGCACCCATAAGGGGCGGCCCTTCTCGGAAGTGAATCGAACTGCCAGGTCATAGGGCTCCGCCTCAGCAAGTGATTTTTCAAAAGCCTGTTCCACTTTCGGCCTATCTTCGGGATGAAAACAAGAAAGACTACGTCTGATGTGTTCAATGTTCGGGTCAACGGGGATGTCGTGAATCCGGTATGTTTCCCCGGTCCAAGTAACCTGTCCGGACACGGCGTTGTACTCCCATCCGCCGACTTTTGAGAGGGATTCCACCTGGCGCAACAGCGCTTCACGTTGGCGCAAGAACTCCTCATTCTGCTTGCGTTCCGTGATGTCCACGTGCGAACCCAGCATGCGCGTGGGCTTGCCTTCTTCGTCCCGCAGGAGCGAGGCCAGCGCCAGGATCCAGCGGTAGGAGCCGTCCTTATGGCGAAACCGGAACTCGACGCGGTAATCGGGCCAGGGCGCTTCCAGGAAGGCGTTAACAGACTGCAAGTTCCCTTCAAGGTCGTCGGGATGAACCCGTGATTGCCATTCGTCGAAGGCACTCGAGAGCTCGTGGTCTTCATACCCGATCTGTCGCTTCCACTCCGGCGAGTACCAGACTTCGTTCTTATCGAGGTCCCAATCCCACAGGCCGATGTTGCCCCCCCTTACCGCTTCGCGCAACCGCAATTCACTTTGGCGCAACGCTTCTTCCGCCAGCTTGCGGTCCGTAATGTCCTGAAAGGCGCCGCGGAGGCCCACGCATTCATCACCGTCGCAAACCGGCTCACCAAATGCCCGCCACCAGCACGACCTGCCCTTCGCAGTGCGGCCCTGCAGATCGAGGTCAAAGGGCTCGCCCGTCTCGATGGTGCGGTTGTAGGCCTCCTCGAGAGCACGCCGGGACTCGGGCTCGTAGTAATCGAGGTGCTCGTTGACGCCCGGCGGGCGCGTGCCCGGATCGATTTCCACAATCTCGTAAAGGGCCGGCGTCCACACGGCCTCGCCTGTCCGGAGATCATGCTCCCAGCCGCCTATCTCCGCCATGCGCCCCATATCGTTGAGAAGTTGCTCACGCTTCCGAAGCGCTTCCTCCGTCTGGCGGCGCTCGGTGACATCGCGAATGTCGGCCATGACGCCCACAATCTCGCCGTCTGGCGTCTGCACGGGCGAGAGGCTCATGCTGATGATGCGGCTTCCTCTGCCGGGAAACTCGCGCTCCGTTTCGACGGTGAGACGGGCTCCGGAAAGGCATTTGTCGAGCAGCGGCCGAACCATGTCCTCGAAGTAGGCTTCGCCAAGGACATCTCTGACACTTCCGCCGATTACCTCGTCGGCCGAAGCCCCGTGATAGTCGAGGTAGGCCCTGTTGGCCATGGTGTACCGGTATTCCTTGTCGCAGGCCGCGATCATCTCCGTAGCACTCTCCACAGCGACTTGGTACCTCCGCAGCGTCTTCTCCGCCTGCCTCCGCTCGGTGATGTCCCGTGTTAGGCCGATGAAGCCCATGGCCTTCCCCTGTTCGTTTCGAAAAAAGCTCACCGTTGTCTCTGTCCAAACAGCGCCTCCGTTCTTGTGCGTCACCTGGAGTTCAAGCGTCCTGGAACGGTTCGGATCGGCCGTCCCTTGCTGCTCCAGCGCCAGCTCCTCCTCGATTACCGGGCGGATCCTCTCGAAGGATTCCGGGGTGAGCGTATCGGACAAGGACTGACTCATTACCTCTTCAACACTGAATCCTCGAAGCTGGGTGGTGGACGGACTCACGTAGGTTCGCTGCAGTTCGAGATCCATCGTCCAGATTACGTCGGACACATTCTCCGCTACTAGGCGATAGCGACTCTCGCTTTCGCGCAGCCTTTCGGCGACGAGCTTGTGGGCGGTGATGTCCGAGGCCACGCCGAGCACGCAGCGCCGCCCCTGGTACGTGAGCGGCACTTTGCTGGTTTGAAACCAGCGGATCTCCCCGTCGCTCCGCGTGTATGGCTCTTCAGGAACAAACCGGGCCTCCTGACGCGCTATGACCTCGTGATCGGCGGACGAAAACGCATGGGCTTCTTCCTCTGTCAAGTGCAAATCGACCGCGAAATCCAGATCCGTCCGGCCCACCATCCTGTCGGGCGTGGTTCCATAGAGTTCAGCGGTGATGCGGTTTGCGAGCAAGTATCTGCCACCTTCATCCTTCACGAAGATGCAGGTTGGGACCGTGTCAATCACTTCTCGCAAGAGCGCTTCACTATCGCGCAGCGCCTGCTCCGTTCTCTTTCTCTCCGTGATGTCCTGCACGATGCCGATGAAGCCCAGGGCGTTGCCGGCAGCGTCGCGGACGGGCGTACCCACCGTCTCACCGACAAATAATTCGCCGCTCTTTCTTCGATAAGTAACCTCGTCGCCTTCGTAGACATCCCTCAAGAGAGCATTGAAGTGGAGAGCCCCTGCGCGTTCATAATCGTCGTCGTTCGTGTAGAGCATCCGGGCTGTCTTCCCCACGGCCTCGCCCGGTTCGTAGCCGAATATGCGGGTGAATCCCCGGTTGATCTTTAGAACTCGCCGCTCCGTGTCCGCAAAGATGATCGACGCGGGTATGGCGGCGAAGATCTGCTCGAGTTCGGCGTGGCGATCCTCGAGCTCCTTCTCGGTGCGTCTGCGCGCCGTGACATCTCTGCATAATCCACCAACGGCCCAGAGCACGCCGTCGCGGCGGATAGGGTAGAGAGTATCGACATGGATGTGCTCGCCGTCCGGCCCGGGCATGGCGTGCTCGAACGTGACGCTCTCCCCGGTGGCAAGGACGTGCTGAAACTGCTCGCGATAGATTTCCGCCGCCTCGGGGGGATGTACACCTTCAATACGCTGTCCAACGACGGTTTCGCCCTTTCCAGGCTTGAATCCCTCGACACGGCCGTTGCTGGTGATGTACACGCCCTCAAGATCGAGCATGAAGATGTGGTCGTTGGATGAATCAACCAGTGCTCGGTAGCGCTCCTCGCTCTCGCGAAGCGCCTGCTCCGTGCTTTTCTGAGCAGTGACGTCACGCTGCACGCCGATATAGCCGACCACCTCCCCCTCGGCGTCTTTGACAGGTGAGAGCCGGAAGTTGCACAAGAAGGTGCTGCCGTCTTTGCGCTTGTTTAGACACTCGCCCTCGTACCGCCTCCCCGCCGCCAGTGTCTCGTAGATCTCATTTTGTATCTCCTGAGCCTGTTCCTCGGCGTTAAACAGGCCGGGACTCTGGCCAGCAATCTCTTCCAGACTGTAGCCGAAAAGCTCCTCCGCCGCCCTGTTCAGATAGGTGATCTTGAAGTCCGTGTCCGTGGCGACAATCGAGTTCCAAACTTGATCCGCGATGGCGCTGTGGAGTCGCAACTCTTCTTCAGCCCGGCGGCGTTCAGTGATATCGTGGGCTATGAGATGAAAGCCTTTTATCTGCTCTCCCTCGACCAGGAGGGTGGCGTTCTGGGATAACCACACGATCTGCCCCCCTTTCGTCTGGAAAGCGTACTCGATATGGCTTGTGAGTTCCCTTCTCAGGTACTGCCGCATGTAATGGCGTTGCACCCGTTTCCGCTGCCAGGGCACGACGAGGTCGAGGTAGTTGAGGTCCTGAAGCTCCTCCGGCGAATAGCCTGAGAGGGCGGCAATCGCGCGGTTGGCGAACAGGCAGTCGCCCTGCAAGTCCATCGTGAAAACAAGATCCGTCGCACTCTCGACAACGTCTTTGTACATGCTTTCCGAGCGCCGCAGCGCGTCGTCGGCAAGCTTCCGCTCCGTAACGTCGGTAATAATGTGAACGGCCCTCGCGAGAGCGCCATTCTCGTCGAGCATGGGCTCAACGCATACCTGAATCCAGCGGCCGCCCATTTGCAGCGTAACCGACTCCCGTTTGAGCGTCCGTCGCATGCGCGGGAAAGGACACTCATCGACAGGCTCGGACGTCCCGTGAACCGCCTCCCAACATTTCTTACCAACGACCTCCTCGGGTGGTTTTCCTACGAAGGCGGCCATGGATTCATTGCATTGCAGAATCGTTCCATCGGCATCGATGACGCAGATGCCATCGGCCATAGCCTGGAAGGTCTTCTGCCACATGCGGCGCGCGGCGAGCTCCGCACTCTCGGCCTCCTTGCGGCGCGTGATGTCCCTCGCAATGCCCTGAACACCTACCACTTGCCCGTGCTCCGCCACCGGCGTAACGCTGACCTCGAGCGGGAATTCCGAACCGTCTTTGCACCGGCCCGTAATCTCCACCAACTGATGCATTACGCCGGAGAGCGCCGCCTCGAACACTTCTGTCGCCGCCGCCCGTGCATGGTGAGCAATGAAGTCGGCGAAGGCCATTTGTGTGGCCTCATCACGCGAATAGCCGAAGAGCCCTTCTACCGCCGGGGACACGTAGGTGACGTTGCCTTCCGTATCGAGCTGCCAGATGTCTTCGGTGCTGTTTTCGGCAATGACCCTGAACCTCTCCTCACTCCGGCGGAGCCGCTCCTCGGCCCACTTCCGCTCCGTCACGTCGGTAATGAAACCCTCCAGGACGGCAACGCCCTCGTCTGAGACCTCCACCTGCTTTCCCTGTTCCCAGGCCCACTTCTCCTTGCCTTGACGCGTCCGTATCCGGTACTCGACCTGATAGGGCTGCCCGGCGTTGATGGCCTTCTGCACCTTGTCCCAAACCATTTGGCGATCGTTTGGATGGATCAGATCGCCGAACTGGGGCGCGCGTTTGCCGCAAAGGCCCTTCGGTTTGTAGCCTGTCAGAGCGAAACATCCCTCGCTCACAAACTCCATGGGCCAGCGCGGCTCGTTGAGACGCCGAAAGGCCATCCCCGGAAGGTTGGCGAGCAAGGTTTCAAGGCGCCGGCTGTCTTCGTGAGCCGAGGCGGGACTACTGCCGCCGGCAGTGCGCCTGGCAGGGCGCTTCTCCCTTGCGCGCGCGTCCGCCGGCTTCCCTCGGGGCGGCTTGGCGGGCGATGCGCCCCGTGGACGGCTGCGTCGTGCGGCATTCGTGGGCTTCTTAGGAGCGGGCATACGGGAGCCTCCCTTAGCCTGGCGGACTTCTCACCTCGCGCGGATCTCTCGCGAGGAAAGCGCGACCACAACTGCGATTTAGTATACACCAGCAATGCTTGCGCGAAGCACGGGCGGATGCAGGCAGGCCAAGGTTCTCCGCGCGATAGCACCCCTTTACGCGCTGGCATAGCCCTCCCGCCTCCGTTGAACAGGCCATTCCATAGGGGCCGCACAAGGGCAGGGATCGCGCGAGGGCACATTGAGTACAATGAGACAGGATGACGACTCGCTGAAGCCGAGGCAGACGCCGTCAGGCAAAGAGGGCAGTCCCATGCTCATCGATGAGAACATGCTGGCCGGCCGCAATCAGAACCGTTCTACCGTCGTCTGCCGGAACGGCGTCGTCTGCACGAGTCAGCCCTTGGCAAGTATAGCCGGTGTGGACGCGCTCAAGGCCGGCGGGAGCGCGGTAGACGCGGCCATTGCCGCGAACGCCATGCTCGGACTCGTGGAGCCCATGAGTTGCGGACTCGGCGGCGATCTGTTCGCGATCATCTGGGATGAAAAGGGCCAGAAGCTGCATGGCCTCAACGCGAGCGGGCGGTCGCCGTACGACTGGAGCTTAGCCTCAGCCGGGCGACTTGGCGTCGATGCTATCCCCCCGCACAGTGCGCTTTCCTGGACGGTGCCGGGATGTGTGAGCGGCTGGGCCGCGCTGCATGAGCGCTTTGCGCGGTGTTCCGTCAAGACGCTGCTCGCGCCCGTCATCGAATGCGCACGGAAAGGCTTTCCAGTATCGCCTGTCATCGCCGCGGGCTGGGGCTTTGACGCGCGTCGTTTTCCATCACTGGCCAAGGCGTTCCTGTCCAACGGCCGCGCCCCGCACTTCGGCGATGTGATAACTAATGAGAGCCTGGCGTATTCACTTGAGCTTCTGGCTCGCGACGGCCTCTCCGCCTTCTACGAGGGAGAAATCGCCGAATGCATCGTGGCTCTTTCCGAGGCCGGCGGAGGGCACTTCAGCATGCGTGACTTTCGCGAGCACCAGGCCGAGTGGGTGGAGCCGGTCAGTGCAAGCTACCGCGAGTTCGACGTGTGGGAGATGCCTCCCAGTGGGCAGGGCATCTCAACACTCCAGATCCTGAACATTCTGGAGCACTTCGACATCGGAACGCTGGCGCCTAACTCGGCCGAGCACCTCCACCTTTTCGTCGAGGCGAAGAAACTGGCCTTCGAAGACCGGGCACGGTACTGCGCGGACATGGCGTGCGCTGAGGTGCCCGTGGGATGGCTCATCTCGAAAGACTACGCCAGGGAACGGGCTAAGTTGATCGATCCCAAGCATGCATCGGAGCAGGTCGAGGCCGGAATCAGGGCCGAATCGGACACGATCTACCTGGCCGCCGCAGACAAGGAAGGCAACATGGTGTCTCTCATTCAGAGCACCTACCATGCCTGGGGCTCGCACCTTGCTCCTGACGGCCTGGGCTTCTCGATGCAGAACCGGGGCATGTCGTTCGCACTGGATGCGGAGCACCCGAACGCGTTGGCGCCCCATAAGCGGCCCTTTCACACAATTATCCCGGCATTCGTTACAAGAGGGGGCCGGCCGGTGTTCGCCTTCGGCGTGATGGGGGGAGACTTTCAGCCTCAAGGTCAGAGCCAAGTCTTGATGAACATGCTGGACTTCGGCATGTCGCCCCAGCAGGCGGGCGATCAGCCGCGCGTCGCGCATTCCGGGAGTTCCACCCCGACAGGCGAGAGAATGACGGGAGGAGGTACCGTGGGACTCGAACGGCACATCCCCGAAGCCACGCGCCGAGGCCTGGAAGAGCGCGGCCACCGGATGGGCTCGCGCTTGAGTGCGTTCGGCGGCTATCAGGGAATCTGGCGAGAGGAGAATCCGCGCCGCTACTTTGCCGGTTCGGATCCGCGCAAGGACGGGTGCGCCATTGGCTATTAGTGGTGTGACTCACGCTGATGGCGTCTTATTCTTGCCGCGAAAAGCAGCGCGAAAAGCAGGGACAGACACGTCTTCGCTTCGCTTCGCTTGTGTCAGTCCCGGTTTTTCGCTCATTTTTGGCGCTTTTTCATCTGCGGATAAGCAACGTCAATTATGAGTCAGAACATCAGGACATCGTTGGGCCACGCTTGAGGCGGAAGTCGGCTCGCGTGAGCCCATCCGAGTCGCTGCGCGTGAGGATAGCGGGAAGGAAGCGCTCGGCCTGCAAGAAAGGCAAATTATGAGAAACTGCACTTGCTTGAGCGTGGGCGCCGTGGTATTGCTTAGTTCTCTATCCATGGCCGTCCCTGCTCAGACTGGAGAAGAGTCTATGCATGCCGATCCATCCCTCAGCGCCAAGTACCTGCTGCTTGATTCGCGCGTGGTCGCGTCGAGTGAGAATGTGAAGCTCGCGCTGGGACGCGTCGAGAAGGAGCCTGCCAATCCCCTCTTCGTCGAGGACAAGCCATGGGAGGTGCGGTTCGACAACCTCTACGCGAACGTGCTGTATGACGGCGAGAAGCGCGTCTACAGGGCCTGGTACTGCCCGTTTATCCTCGATGAAGTCACGGCCAACACGCCGCCTGAGGAGCGCGAGGGGAAACCGTACCGCCCGGGCAAGCGTGAGATGGGCGTGTGCTACGCCGAGTCCACAGACGGGATTCACTGGGAGAAGCCCGAACTTGGGATCGTGGAATTTGCGGGCTCGACGGCCAACAATCTGGTTATGCGGCATATTCACGGCACCGGCGTGTGGCGCGATGGGCACGACTCCGACCCGGGGCGTAGATACAAGGCATTTGCACAGGGCGGAGTCGCAACGTCCCCCGACGGACTCCACTGGGAGCCCTTCCAGGCCTGTCCCGAGATCGAGGCGCAGGGCGACACGCACAATAACGCGTTCTGGTTCCAGGAGAACGCGCGCTACGTGGGCATTACTCGACTCTGGGAAGACAACCAGCGCATCGTCGGCCGCACGGAGAGTACGGATTATGAGCGGTGGTCCAAAGCCGTGGAGGTACTCCGGGGCAGCCAGGCCGTGCAGCCGTACGCGATGCCGGTGTTTCGCCATGCCAATGTCTGGCTGGGCCTCGTCATGATGTATGACACGACCACCGACGTGGTGGATTGCGAGTTGGCATGGAGTCCGGACACGGTGCGTTGGACGCGCGTATGCCCCGGCTCACCGTTGATACCACGTGGGCAGGAGGGATCGTTCGATAGCGGGTGCATCTACGCCGCGGCTTGCCCGGTTATTCTCCCGAACGAGGTCCGACTCTACTATGGGGGCAGCGATGGCCCCCATTCCGGATGGCGGGCCGGCGCGTTGGGCCTGGCCCGGCTCCGGCCGGACGGCTTCGCGGGGCTGTCCACAATCGAGGCAGGGCCTCCCGGCACGATCGTCACCGAGCCGTTCTTGTGTTCCGGCAAACACCTTTACGTAACGGCGGATGCCCAAGGGGGCGTCGTCCGTGTGGCGCTCGGCGGCAGCGGCGTGCCGGGACTCGAGAACTGCGTGCCCATTTCGGGCAACGTCACGAATGCCCCGATTATGTGGCCCGGATCGCATGATCTCGGCCCCTATCTGGGAAAACAGGTTACGCTGAGGTTTGAACTTGAGGCGGCGACGCTCTACGCTTTTGGCTTTGGTGACTGAACAACGGCGTGCACACTGGTGGGGGACGCGGCATTCGTTCCGCACTGGGGTCCTCTGAGTCGGCACTTGATGCACGTGGCCGGAAAGACAGCACTGCAATTATCCGGAGTGTCCTGTATAATAGAGAGGGGTTGCGATTATAAGCGCAACCGTGTCACATGGCATATGCTTATGGTACATGTGTTTTGCCGGAGGGGAGGAGCGGGACCTCCACGCTCTCCCTCCTGGCCGCACCAATCTTCGCGGGGATGAGAAGCGCGGCCAGTGCGACACAGGTTATGTGACGGAGTCAGGGTGATTTGGTGGAGAAATCCCTCGAGCGTCTAGGTGTTCTCGCAGATGTCTGGGGCGCCCTCGCCCAGGCGGAATCAGTCGACGACCTGTGCCGGATAGCCGTCGAGCTGGGCCGGGAGCGCCTGGGTTTTGATCGGATTGCGATCTGGTTTGTCGACACGGATCCCTCGTACCTTCGAGGTTCTTTTGGGATCGGGGCTCAAGGGGAATTGCTTGACGAGCGCACACTGAGGCGGCCTATCCGTCCCGCTTCGAAGTGGCACGCGCTGCTTTTTGGAGAACAGGCGTCGGAAGTAGAGCACGACAGGCCGCTACGCAACGTGGACGGGGAGGTGATCGGCCACGGGAGCTTCGCCGCAGCAAGCCTCTGGGACGGCAGACAGTCTATCGGACTCGTCGTCACCGACAATCTGCGCCGGCAGGAGCCCATCACCGAAAGTGATGTCAACTTCCTCGAGCTGTACGCGTCGATTCTTGGGACCCTCTATTCGGCGCGGCAGGGCGAAGCGAATTTCCAGGCGCTGGCAATGAACGCCTTCGACGGTATTGTCGTGGCAGACGCCGAGGGGCGCCATGTGTATGCAAACCCGCGCGCGGCGGAGCTCACAGGATACAGCCTTGAGGAGCTGCTGACGATAGGGATGCAGGGCCTGGCGCACCCGGAGGAAACTCCGGCGCTTTGCGCCCGCCTCGAAAAACGGCTACGAGGGGAGTCCACGCCCAAACACTACGAGTCACGCATTGTCCGCAAGGACGGGACGGCCTTGGCCGTCGAGGTCGGCACCACACGGACGACATGGCGCGGGGCGCCGGCTGACCTCGTTTTCTTCCGCGACATCAGCGACCGGAAGCGCCATGAAGAGGAACTGAAAAAGTTCAAGACCATCGCGGATCACGCGGGATACGGGGTCGCCATTGTCGATCTAGCGGGTTATCTCATCTACGCAAACGAGTCGTTCGCGGGCATGCATGGTCTCTCGCCTGAAAATATCTTGGGTGCGAGCCTCTCGGTATTCCACACGCCAGAGCAGATGGGGCGTGTTAACAAATTACTGACGACATTAAAGCGAGAGGGCTCCTTCACAGCCGAAGAGGTCTGGCACAAACACCAAGACGGCACCGTTTTTCCAACACTAATGAACTGTTCGATCATCTACGGCGAAGAAGGCGAGCCGGCGTTCATGACGGCTACGGCAGTGGACATCACGGCGCGGAAACGGACAGAACAGGTCATTGCCGCTCAGCAGGTCAAAATGATTGCCTCTTCCCGGCTGGCCTCCATTGGCACGATGGCCGGCGGCATTTCGCATGAGGTCAAGAACCCTTTGGCCAACATCTCGGCCGCCGCGGAGCAACTCGAGCGGCTCCTATCCCGCGCCAGCGCCGATACCGACATGCTCGAGAACCTGACCGGCATCATCATGCGCAATGTGGATCGGATTGACGAGATTATCCACGGCCTGCAAAACCTGGCCAGAGACGCCAGCGGAGACTCCTTCGCCGCGGTGCCCCTCAAGGCCATCATCGAGGACAGTATTGCCCTGTCGCGCACTCGATTCAGGCTAAGGGGCATCAGGACTCAGACTCCGAGTGTGGATGACGGCCTTATGATTGAGTGCCGTCGAGCCTTGATATCTCAGGTTCTCGTCAATCTTCTGAACAATGCCTACGATGCGGTAGCCGATGCGCCGGAGCGGTGGGTCGAGCTTGGCGTGACGGACCGTGAAGACGTCGTGGATTTGACGGTGACGGATAGCGGGAGCGGCATGCCCCCGGACCTCGCGGGCCGGGCATTTGATCCTTTCTTCACAACCAAGGGGGTAGGGCAGGGTATGGGCCTCGGACTGAGCATCTCGAGGAGCATTGTCGAAGATCATTGTGGGACGCTGTTCATCGATCCCGAAAGCCCGCATACGCGGTTTGTCATAAGGCTTCCCAAAATACATCCCGGGAAATGAGCTGAGGAATTGCCCATGGAACGTCTGCAGGGCGCTACGGTATTGCTGGTGGAAGACGAGTCCGACATGCTGGGGATGCTTCGATTCGAGTTCCAGTCATTGGGATGCCGGACACTTCTGGCGAAGAATGGCCTCGAAGCATTCGAGATTGCCCAGTCTCAGCAGGTGGACGCCGTCGTCAGCGACATCCGCATGCCCAAGAGTAGCGGACTCGAGCTTCTGCGCCGGCTGAAAGAGGTGGACCTTTGTAAGCCAATTGTGATCTTCATTTCAGGATACGCGGACATTGCTCCCATGGAGGTGTATAACTTGGGCGCGGAGGCATTGGTCCCGAAGCCGTTTCGGTTGCGGGCGTTGGTCACGAGGGTCGCTCGTCTTCTGTCCCCACTGGAGTCGCGCTGGAGCGCCGCCCCGGCAAAGGCGAGTGAGCGGTTTGTGGAACGCCAGTTCACCAATTTGGCTGAGGGCGAAGAAGAGAAGGGCTTTATACTCGGGCGCGGGGGGATGTTTCTTCGCTTCCCGGGAGCAAGGCCCAAGCCGCATTCCCCTATCGGGTTCCGTGTGGAGCTCGCTTCGGGCGCCCTCACGCGCATTGAAGGCGCGGGGACGGTACGTTGGGCCAAACATGATGGTGAGGCGCGGCGAATCAACTGCGGCATCGAGTTTGACTACCTCACTGACGCCACGCGCGGGCCCGTACTCAAATGGCTCGCCGGCCGGAGCATCCGGCCCTATATCCCACGCCTGTAACGGCACGTCCCATTGCATCGACGAGCAGTGGGACGCCCTCTGATGAAGAGCGCTTCCGCCGGACATCCAGTGTATGCTCATGCTGCGTTCGGAAGGAAGACACAAGGAGATTGGGCGGTGAAAGCAACTGAGATTTCGTCAACTCTTCACGTTCTCTCGGGAGGGATCAACACAGGGGTGCTCATCTCCGGCGATAGGGCCATTCTTTTCGACTGCTGCGACACGGTGACGCCGGAGCGGCTGCGCGAACTGGGCGTGAAATCCGTGGACATGATTCTGTGCACACAACACCGTCGGCCGAACACGGCAGGCGCCGGCCTATACGTTCGGCAAGGCGCGGAGTTAGTTGTTCCCGTGGCCGAACGGCGGCTCATAGAGGATCCGGCGGCCCATTGGAACGATTGGCGCAACCGGTGGCACGTCTACCAACAGCAGCCCGGCCCGCAGGTGCCAGCGGAGGCGCTGCCCGTGGCCCGAGGCGTGCAGGAAGGCGACAGCGTCGAGTGGGAAGGCTATCGCATCACGGTGCTGGATACGCCCGGTGCGACGGATGGCAGCGTGTCATACGTCGTCGAAGTGGACGGACAAACCGTGTGCTTCTCGGGCGATGTGTTGTACGGCCCCGGGCAAGTCTGGGACTTGCACTCGCTCCAAAAGGGATTCGCCATGATTGGCGACTACCACGGCTTCATCGGGAATCGCGCCAAACTGCTGGCCAGTCTTGAGGAAGTGTCCGAGAATGCACAAGTGCTGGTTCCATCCCACGGCGACGTGATTCATGGCCCGCGAAGCGCCGCAGCCCTCTTGGCCGAACGCCTCGATGCCCTTTGGCGGAATTACACGGCCACGTCATCGCTTAATCACTATTTCCCACATCTTTTCGACGATACGAAGGACGATCCGCAGCGTTTGAAAGCGGAACCGACCTGCGAGCCGCCCGACTGGTTCCGGCGTGTCGATTTCACAAGCTTCGCCATCGTCTCCGAGACGGGCGCCGCGTTACTGATCGATTGCGGGCACGACTCCGTGGTGACGACCCTCCGGCGTTGGCGCGATGAGGGGACCATCACCTCGGTTGAGGGGTGCTGGATCACGCATTACCACGACGATCACGTGGACGCGCTGCAGCGGGTGGTGACGATATTCGGCTGCCCCATCATCACCGATAGACACATGGTGGAGATCATCGAGCATCCGCAGCGCTTCCTGCTGCCTTGCATCGCGCAGTGCAACGCCCCGGTGGCACGGGCAACGCAAGACGGCGAATCGTGGACGTGGCATGAGTTCCAATTGACGGCCTTCCACCTGCCGGGGCAGACGCTCTATCACAGCGGGCTGCTCGTCGAGGGACACGGTGAGCGTCTGTTCGTCTCGGGCGATTCCGGCGCGCCGACGGGCATCGACGATCACTGCTGCGGAAACCGGAACTTCCTGGGGAAGGGTCGCGGTTTTCGCCGGTGCATCGAGATTTGGCGGCAGTGCAAGCCGGATTTCATTATGAACGAGCATCAGGGCAAGGCGTTCACATTCACGGACGAGCAACTCGATTACATGGACAACATGCTCGAGACGCGGGAGCGGCTGATCGAGGAGCTGGTTCCGTGGCCGAACGCCGATTTCGCCGTGGATGAATGGTGGGTGCGCACGTGCCCCTACGAGCAGGAGATCTGCCCCGGCGGAACGGCGGCCATCGACGTCCAATTCACCAATCACGGCGACGAGCTGGTGCAGGCGCAGGTTGCTCCGGTTCTTCCCGAGGGATGGCGTTGGGACACGGAACGAGGCGGCGGACAGGTGCAGGTGCCCAGCCGTACGGACGGTTTTGCGGCATCCTGGTGCGAACGCCCCGACGGCGCGGCCCGTGTGTGGATCGAGGCCTCGGAGCACGCCGCACCAGGGCTCTACGCGATCCCGTTCCGCATTACCTGGGGCGAGCACTACCTTGGCCAGTTCCGTCACGCCTTGGTGCGAATACGGTAGATTGCGGGACTCTGCCGGGCAGTTGGCTTTCCGTAGGGGACGCGTCAGGCGAGCCGGCACAACATCGCCTGCCCGAAAAGCGATGGGCCGTTCTATCTCAACGGAATGTGGATCTGCACGGGGGACTCCCCGCCCACAGTGCCGGGCGGGTAGAATTCGAAGGCAGGTGCGGATGGATCGTGTTGGCATTGCGCCGAGGGGAGCCACTCCTTGAAGATGCGTTCGTATGTCTCACCGATGGTATTTACGGTACATCGGAATACGGCGTACCGCGCCGCGAGGACCTCCCGCACGACAAGGCCCTCGGGAAGATCGGGTACATCATCCACAGCCATGCCCGCCACGTAGTCGATGATGCCGGCGCGCTCGGTAGCAAAGCTGACGCCATAGCAGGCCTTATCCGAACTGCGAGGCATGAGCAGGGCGTAGTACGCCATGAATCGCTCTGTCCAGATGGCCGCAAAGTCCAGACTCGACGCATCGCCGCGTGCTACAACGCCCACAACCGTGAAGCTGTCTCGTTCAGCGATCGCCGGCTCCATAGCCTGTCCTCCCCGGCCTTCCGTGTTTCCACACGAAGATCCCCGCGTCGTGTTGCCCGTCTTGCTTCAGCACTATGCCACGTCAGTCGGGCGGACACAAGGCCATGGGACACGACTCCTGGCCTCCTCCTTGACGCACCCCCGAAGCAGCGAAACTTGCCTTTCTTTCCGGTTTCGTGCGAAAGTGACTTGGTGGCCGGACATCCCTCCATGGCAAGTCAGAACGTGTAAGTGAGGCGCATCATGAACAAAGTATCCTCAGTGTTGATCCTACTGGCAATCGCGGCGTGTTTCGTCGCGGCGGAATCGGAGGAGGCCGGCGTCGAGGCCGTCCCGAGAGTGCTCCTGATGCGCGAGGAGTCGGAGACGCCCATGCCGGGGCTCACCTACGGCCAGTCCGATGAGCTATCCCTCCCCAAGATCATCTTCTTCGGCGCCGGTGTGGACAATATCATCGCCGATGCCGAAACCTGGGCGCGCCGGGGCGTACAGGCGTTCTTCGTCGACTACGTCGCCCGTGAGTGGTCCACCGACATCTGGGCGCGCGACGGCAAGCCCTGGACTATCGGCGAGTCGGATGAAACCTTGCAAGAGGCAAAACAGGCCGCGGCGATCTGCAATCGCATCGGCTCGGAGACGTTCCTGAAGATTTCCTTTGATCACTGTTTTGAGTGGTTCAACGACGTGGCCTGGCAGCGAATCGACAACAACTTCCGGCAGTTCGCGATTTTCGCGCGGGAGGCCGATTTCACCGGCATCGCCCTCGACATCGAGTACGTGGGCGAGCAGTACAGCTACGACTGGGAGGGCTATACCTACGACGGCTATACGCGCGAGGACTTGGTTGACAAGATCGATGAGCGGATGACGCGCGTCATCCAGATCCTGTACGACGAATTCCCCGATATGGTTTTCCTGACGTTTCCCGAGCAGGGCCTCGGACTGGGGAACATTATTCATTGCGCCTGGATCGAGGAAGCCGCGCGGCGCGATGCGCCGGAGGGCATCCATTACTGCATGGAGTCCACGTACCGGTGCGCCAACATTCGGTACGCGCTGGGCCACGCCTGGTTGCCGAACGTACTCTTCCATAAGGCCCTCAGCAAGCGCGCCACGAAGTACTGGATGGAGAAGTGCACCATCGCGGCCGGCTTCTGGCCTTTCGGCTCGGATGACGTGCGCCTGTTCGGGCCGACGATGGACCTCGAAGCCTTCCGCCAAGGATACGCCGCAACACTCATGATGTCGCCGCGCTATAGCTGGATCTACGGCTCCTACTGCCAGGAGCAATGCATCGGCCGCGAGTTGGAGAAGTACACGGGCGACAAGGACATCAACGCCTACCTGGACGTGCTCACGAAGAGAGACGTCGTCACGACGCCGAAATATGTGGCCTTGGCCAAGGAACTCCGCCGGAAGGCCCTGCGGGACTACTCAGCGGATCTCGGCGTCCTACCAACGCCGCAGGTAGCCGCCCCCGACGACAAGGTGCGCGTCGGCCTCATGCCTAAGAACCTGCTCGGCGCCGGGGCGGATGAACGCTCCACGGACGACATCTGGGACCTCGGACTGCGCCTCTTCCACGGCGAGGTCGTCGACCTCAAGGCGCATTTCAATACGCAGACAGACTGGATGATCATCGGGCCATTCCCCAGCCCCGGCGAATTCGAGGGACATCACACCGTGTTTCCGCCTGAGCAGGAGATCGACCTGAGCGCCGAATACGAAGGCGTAGAGGGCAAGGTGCGATGGACTCCGCACCGGCAGGCCGGCAGCGCCACCTCGGTGAATTTCAAGAGCATCTACGAGCCAACGGAGCACGTGACGGCCTACGCGCTGTGCTACGTGACGGCGCCGCAAGCGATGGATGTCCAGATTCGATTGGGCACCAATGACGCCGGGAAGATGTGGGTCGGCGGCAAGTTGGTTTACGACTACCCCTTTGAGGGAACGGCGATCCTCGACCGCGACGTCGCGCCGGTGACCTTGCCCGAAGGCACCACGCCGATCCTGCTCAAGATAACCAACGGCCTGCTCAACTGGGGCTTCGTGTTCCGCATTACCGATGCCAAGGGGGAGCCTATCCGGGATCTGAAATTCAGCACCGCGCCGTAAAGGAACGTGTTCTCAGGGACAGTTGCCACGGCAAACATCACCGGGGGTGTAGATGAGAGCCAGATGGGCTATCGCGGTTGTCGTTTTCATCGCGCTGTTGGCTGTCTTGCTCCTGCTGCGGGAACGGGAAACGCCTCCTCGGCATGCTCCGGGTGAGACTGAGGAAGTCGCCGTTCCGGAGGCATCGACACAGACACCTCCGCCCGAGCCGCCAAAGCCGGCCGTGGCGCCAACGCTGACGCATATCGTGCTGGCGGGGCACGTATATGCGGAAGATGGCGTGCCCATCGCGAGCGCCCAGGTAAGCGCAGGATTGTCCAAGACTCTATCCGCACTCTTTCCGGATCAGCTCGGCTCGGTTGAAGTTGACGGCACGACCACAGACGAAGCCGGCGCCTACCGCCTTGAGATCCCGATCATCCGAACCATTGATGACGCCGCTATCCGGGAAGCGGAGTTTCGTCACCGTGCTCTGTCAGGAAGTGCCGTAGTGTCCGTGGCTGCGGAAAAAGCATTCGCGGCCTTGAGGTCCGGTTCCGTGCCCTGGCGCGTGCGGGCGAGCGCGGAGGGCTATGGCGCCATGACGAAGAAGGCGCTCATCGGTGATAAGACGCCGGTTGTGCTCGACTTCCAGCTATCGCCGCTCGTGCCTGACGGCACAGGGCAGATCGCGGGCTCCGTATCGCTGTTCGACGGGACTCCCGTACCGGCCGCACGCGTGTACTTCGTTCTGATGGCCGAGGAAGTCAAAGGCACGGTAGTGCAGGCCATCGCTGACGACAAGGGCCTCTTCGAGTCAACCGGCCTCGCGCCGGGCCGCTATTACTTCCACGTCGATGCACATCTTGGCGCTACTCGCATCTCTCGCGATCTTATCGGCGAGTACTGGGAGGTAGAACTGTTGCCCAATGAGAAGGTAGAGGATGTGGAATTGGTCCTGCCTTTTGATAGGGGGAACATATCCGGACACGTGTATGACGTGGACGGCGACCCCATCGAGGATGTGCATGTACAGAACAACTTGCTCTCCACATTCACAGATGCGAGAGGCCGCTATTTGTTCGGTGTAGTCCCCCTGGATTCCGATGAAGGCTCTACCCTCCTCTTCGCGCACCCGGAGTACCGCCTCGGCAGACTCGACGACGTTCCCGCAGGCTCGGAGAAAGCGGACATTGTCCTTGAGAAGATCGGGGAACTCGGGCAGGTGACTGGGGTCGTCGTCGACAAGGCGACGGAGGAGCCGATTCCGAGGGCGCACGTCGAGATGGTATCGAGCGATTCGCCCGCGTTCCGCTACTACGGGGGGCGTCGGCGTTCTTCGGTGGGCGCGTTGACGGATAAGAAGGGGCGCTTTTTTTTGGAGCGCGTGTTTGCTGGAAACGGGACGCTCGAAGCACGCGCGAAAGGCTACGCGCCAGGATACGCGCCCGATATCAACATCGAGCCGAACCGGAAAACCGAAGGCGTTCGGATTGCCTTGGAGAAGGGCGGCGAGGTCGTTCTGAGTTATGAGCCGGCCTACGATTTCTCGATGACGAACGCGTCAAACGCCTTCGAGACGCTCTGGGAAGTATGTCTGTACGCTGAACCGGCTTCGATGCGCCCATGCTCCTGTTTCAGCACCACTTCGGCGGCGGAGGGCGATCCGTATACCTTCTCGTTCCGCGTAGGCCCCGGCGCCTATAGCGCCGCAATCACCACTCTCACACCTCACGCGGCCGAGCCGGAGTACTACCGAAACGAAGGTACCGTCTATACAGCCTATCCGCATTTCGGCGCCGTCCGCGCAGGTGAAACACTCTCTGTAAGCCTGAGAGGCGGCGAGACGGGCGGGATTCACGGGAAGATGGCAATACCGGAATCCCCCTCTGTCTTCCCACCTGGCGCAAGGGCCTGGATTTGGATCGCTGATGCACCCTTGGAGGATGTGTTGTCCGAGGAGCCTGTGACGGCGTTGGCAAGGGGCCTGGCCACGGTGATCAGCCACGTGCAGATCCGGCACTTGGAGTACTATCTCCGGTGCCTGCCGCCCGGCGATTACATGGCGGCCCCAGCGCTCGGCAGCATCGGCGCGGGGTGGGAACTCGTCTATCCGCCCAAACGGGTAACCATCCGGGCCAACGCCGTCACCGAAGTCGACTTTGGCCCGCGGTGAGTTCCTTCAGGGCGTGTGAAGAGCCGTTGGAGAAAGGGGGCCCAGATTCCGAGCGCCGGGGACGGCGTGGCTACGTATTTCCCTCTCCTGCATCCTCACTGCATATATTATGCAATGCCACTGCAAGATGGTCGCCCTTCAGGCGCGGAGATATGGGAAAAGTGCGAAAATAAACGCGCAACAGAGAGTTCGGCGCAGCTTGTTCGCCCTCAACCTGATGACTTACCGGGATTCGCTATTCTTCCGTCCAGCCCGGCAGTGAAACGATGGCCTGGTAATTGGAGTCGTTGTAGAGGGGGTTGCGGCGGGGTCTGTAGAGGCGGCCGGACTTGGGATTGTCGTCCTGCGTGTAGATCCACAACTCGTAGGGGTCCCAGACGACGATCTCGTCGCGGCAGTCGCCGGTGATATCCAGCACCGCGTAGCACATGTCCGGGTGGCCGTCGGCGGGAAATGCGACGACGCGCCGGCCCCAACCGTCGAAGAGTCCCCCATCCTCGACGTTGGCGGAGAGCACGAAGTACTCCTGTCCCCCGCCCACCCAGTTGACGGGCAGGCACAGGCTTCCATGCTGGAAGGGCTCGAAGTCGTGATAGACGTTCCCTTCCGCGTCGAACAGGTGGATAATCCCCTGATTTCCCCAGAAATTGACGGAAACGGCCTCGAGGCCGGGCTTATCGGGCCGGAAATTGGCGATGGCCGGATTCTGGACGTGGCCGAGGTAGTGGTGTTTGAGGATCTTGCCGCGCAGGTCGATAGAGATCATGCCCTCGTCGCTCGCGGCGCATAGCACCCTCGGCTCGGCGTCCTTGTCATCGGAGAACTTCGCGATGGCGACGCCGTCGGCGTGGTCTTTGAGAACCTCGTCGAGCGTCCAGAGGACCTTGCCGTCGTGGTCGAACAGGGAGTATCCGATGGCCAGTTCGTCCTTGCCGTCGCCGTCCACGTCGTAGGCGTAGGGATAGTGGCCGGTGTTGCACTCGGCGTCCCACAGGACCTCGAAGCGGTCGTTCAACGCCCACAGGTGCTGGTAGCGATCCTTGATGATGACATCGCCCGCGCGGCCCTGCCCGCGCAGGTCGCAGAAATACAGGCTGTCGCCCAAGATGCGCGGAAACCGGTTGTACGGCGGCTTGCTGTCTTTGGGCGATTCGGGCGTCGGCGCCTTGAACTTCGTCTTGCCCGTGGAGCCGTCGGCCACGATGAGTTCGCAGCCCATGCAATAGACCACCTCGTTCCGGCCGTCGCCGTCGAAGTCGTGGATCTGGAATCCCACATCATTTGTGAGGTGGTCTCTCCACGGATCCGGCTCCCCGATTTGCCACAGGATATCGCCATCGAAGGTCATCGCCGTGAGGCAACTGAGTTCGCTGTTGCGGTCTTTCGGCCCGTGGTGAATCACCTGGCCGATAAGGACATCGACCTGGCCGTCCCCCGTCAGGTCGCCGAAGCGGAGATTCCGCCCCACGCCGAAGCCTTCGGTTTTGATCTTCTTCCACACGACGGGTTTCGGATTCTCGGCCTGGAGGGCCGCCCGCTCCGCTTCGCGGCTCCTGATGAGCGTATTGATGCGCTTTCGCACTTCGGGCGTGGTTTCCACCGTCACCCGTGAGAAGCGGGTGGGGATGTCCGATGTGAGCCCGATCTTGCCCGCCGTGTAGGTGGCGTCATCGGCTTCGAGCACGGCCCCGTCGAGCTTGGCCCGGATGTGGCTCCCGGCGACGGCGACCTCGGCCGTGAGGTACTCGCCGGGCGTCCAGGCGTAGTCCTGCTCCGCCAGAATCTCCTCGTACGGCTCGTGGAATGCGGTCGCGTGGCGCACCATCTTGAGGACGACTTTCGGCCCGTCCACGCCGAAGAAGTAATAGCACCGGTTATTCCGATAGCGGAACATGATGCCGCTCTGGCCTGCGTCGCTCTCCGGCGCGAAACGGACGGTAATCGTGTAGTCCGACCACAGCGGGTCGCCCGCGATGATCATGGGATGCGTGTAGTTCTTCGTGTTCTCGTAGGACTGCACCAACACCGCGCGCCCATCCTCGCGACAGACGCGCCAGGCCCGTTGCGAGCCGGGATCCGAGCGGAACGCGGTGATGCCCCAGAAGCCCTTGGGCGCCGTTTCGGGCAGGTAGTGGTACTCCGCATGAGCGCCGAGTACGCTGCCGAGCAGGCCCGTCGGCAACCCGCTGAAATCATCATCGAATAGGATCTCGCGAGCCGGATTGGCTTGCACATCAGCCGCCAAAACGGAGATCGCCGCAAGAAACGGAAGCATACCGGCCATGACTCATCCCTGCCTTCACTGTGCCAAGAGGCGCGCGCGCCTCGCCTTGGGCCAACGCCCCGCCATGCCGTGGATTGTACCACGCCACGGCGTGCGGGCCTTCATGAGGGAGAATTCCGCGTGGCAAGGCGATGCAGGATGGCTTGCCTATTCGAGCTTCTTCTTGGCGGGCCGTACTTCGTACAGTGCTTTGTCTTCTCGCACCATGGCAGTTGTCTCGGTGGGCGCCTTCTCAAAGCGAAGTTCCGCTGTCGAGAAAAGATCCGCCGTTTCCGCCTTCAGGTAGCGGGCGGCCATGTGGCAGTAGTCGGGATCGATCTCGATCCCGATGCTGTTGCGCCCGTTTCGCAAGGCGGCAACCATGGTGGTGCCGGAGCCACAGAAGGGATCGAGAACCGTGTCATCCGTGAAGGAGAACATCCGGACAAGGCGCGTCGCCAACTCCAGAGGATACGGGGCCGGGTGCTTCTTGGTGGAGGCCCCGGTTATGTTCCAGATCTGCTGAAACCAGCGATCAAATGTCTCCTTTTCGATTCTGCTTGCTTCGCGTTGCTCGTTCGTGGGTTTCCGATAGCCTCCCGGTTTCCGCTGCATCAAGATGAACTCCATGTCATTCTTGATGATGGCATTTGGTTCATAGGGCTTCCCAAGAAACTTCGAACCGTTCTCGACCTCATAGGAGGCGTTGGCGATCTTGTGCCAGATGATCGGATTGAGATTGTCGAATCCGATCCGTCGACAGACAACGCAGATGTCGGCATGGAGAGGAAAGACGAGATGGCGGCCGAACTTCCGCCGGGCGACGCAGACATCCCCAACCACGCAAACAAGTCTTCCGCCGGGAACGAGTATGCGGTAGACATGCCGCCACACCTTTTCCAACTCGAACAGAAAGGCCTCATAGTCCTGTATGTGTCCCAACTGGTCTGGATTCTCGTTATAGCGTTTCAGGTTCCAGTAGGGAGGGGACGTCACCACGAGATGAACGGACGCGTCATCGAGGAATGCAAGCTCTCTGGCATCCCCGTTAATGAGTCTATGAACGGTGGTCTCCATGGCTCTAGGCAAAGGCGGCCACGTGCGCCGCGAGGGTCTTGGCGAAACGCTCGACGGACAGGTCCTCCGCCGGCGTCGCGAAATGTCCCTGGATGCCGTCGGTTGCCGTGGATGAGACAAACGCTGCCGCAGTGTAGTGACGTTCCAGCACGAGCTTGCGGCAGAATACCTCGTACCGCCGCATGTATGATGCGCCAAGGAATTCGGGGAAGACCTGAAAATGCGGCTCCCTGACCTTGACGGGGCGGTTGGACAAGGGGCAATCCTCCAGCATGAAGAAGTAGCCGAGAAAGGGCTGGGGGCTATCAAGGTATGCGCGCTCCCGATAGGCAGTCCATAAGTCGAGGGCGCTTCCCATCGCCTCTTCGGTTCGGTTGTTGAAGTTGTTCCCGAACGACGGCCCGCCCTGAGACTTCGCCTCGATGGCAACCAGCAGCGTCTTCTCCCGTACGACGAGCAGGTCCCATTCCTTGGTGGGACGGAAGAATCCCGGCAATTCAACGGCCTTCTTCCGGAAGACGCAACGCTCGGGAATCCCAGTCGCTACGATGAGTTCCGTGAAGAGGTCGATGAAACCATCCATCTGAGCGCCGCCGGTTACGGCGCTGCGCAATCCCTGGTCAGCCTTGCCTGTCTGGCGTTGCCGGTCTTGCTGTCCGGTTCGCGTCCTCCAGTAGTGTGCAACGGCCTGGCCTGTGCGACGGGTCAGATCGTGGAGTATGCTCTCAGGTTCCATGGACATGATGTATCAGATTCCCTTCTTCTCTTCAATAGGGGAACGGCCCGGCGGCGGCTCAACGGACGGAGGACGCCCGCTCGATGCGCGCGATTGCGGCATATGACCCCTTCGGCAAGACTGGCCCAAAGCCTTTATTTACAGAGCATTAAGTCATGCTGTGCAATGGACACAGACAGACAGACGGCGTCTGTACTAGTGGCCCTTCGTTCTCCCCGTTGCAGATAGTTCTCGGGGTTCTTGACACCCTTGCGCCACCGATTGGCCCACAGGAATCACCATCTGTGAGTACCACCTGAAGTCCTGAGTCCCGCCATAGTAGTCCAGGCCGCAAAGCGGATAGTGTTTCTTAGTTGGGACGCTTCCTTTCAGCACGATACAATGCCTGACCTCAGCGCAAGAATGGCCCCGATCCGCGCTGGCCTTCTGGCCTGAAGGTCGATGTTGGGGCTGTCCCTATTCATGCTTCCCAAGTGTGCCTGATCCCATCTCGAGATACCGGTAGTAGATCGGGATATTGAAGCGATTCCTGAGTGTGGCCAGATATCTCCGTGCGTCGTGTGTCATGGGATTCTCCGACACAACGACCAGAGCGGTGGCCTCGTTGCCGCCGGGCCAATACGAGTACTCTAGAAGCTGCGAAATTGCCTCGCGCAGGCAGGTCCTGATGTCTGGACTTGTCTTGATCTCATAGTAGATGTGTTGCTTGCCATCCCGCACAACCAAGTCCACTCGCGAGCCCCGGCCTGTGTCATTCTCCGTCCCGACGTTCTCCTCTCCATGGCGCTGCAAGAGAATAGTGTAGACGGCCTTCTCAAGCTCAGTGTGCCGAAGCGTAACAGACTTCGTCATGGTGCCGGGATGACGCACTGACGCAGGCGCTTTCTCGGAGCAACCTGGTTTGAACTGAAGTCCCTTGCGCAGATCTGTCCGCGTTTTCGGTAGGGGCGTGTTGCCTTCCACGTACTCATATGCTGAGAGTAGGCGATCGAACAGGAACAGAATCTCCTGGGACTGCACCGTCTCGCGTGGCGACATCTTTCCTAAGAACAGGAACGTGCGCTTGCGGATCAGCGCCTCAGCAATCGGAGTCACGGGACGGGAGGGGCTTCTGTCCTCGTTGAAGTAGTACCAAAATCGCAGATCATCGAGTTCCGACGAGTTCGTGCTGATGTATTCATTCAGCCTCAGGATCTTCGGCTTGAGCATCAGTGGCTCAGGGAGCGTCCGGCTTGGTTCCAGCGAGAACGCCAGCCCGTATCGCAGATACTCCTTGGCGTCACCCTCGAAACCGATATTGAACTGGATCTCTTTCCGGCCGCCGGAGTGAAATGCATATGTGTCCCTTATTGTCTGAGCCGTGAATATCTGTCGCGTCTTCGACCGGGAAAGTCCATGGATGCGCTGGCGAATGAGCTGGAACTCACCCATGCGGTAGGCGCTCGCCGCGCGATTGACCTCGTTAGCAATAGTTCGCAGGCTCCTCATTCGTACCTCCCCCAATGGCTGCCAAGTGATGCGCGACCCGTCTTCGGGCCGGGCGAAAGCGGCATAAAGCTCCTCCGGAAACGCTGGCCTAAAGCCTGTATTTGCAATATATTAAGCCATGTCCGGCAATGGCCTCAGGGGATGTATGGCCTTTGTGTACTGCTCCTTCGTTCTCCCCTCTACCGATCATCCACGGGGCTCCTGAGGCCCTTGCCGCCCCGGTTCAAAGGATGGCCCGAAAAGGTGACAGGTAGTCGCGCCGAAGACGGCGCTTTGAACATGTCCCCTCTTCCTCCCCATTCCGATGGCAGGAGAGTATAGCGCAGACATGGCACGGGGGCAAGTGGTTGTGTCGACACGGGGGGTGTTGCCCGGTGGGCGTGTAGTGAGGTTCTTTGACGGGATGACAGGATTGAGTGGAAAACGGGGAGATTTAGACGGGATGACAGGATTGCGCAAGAAACGGCAAGACTTGGACGGGATAACAGGATTGGATAGATAGCCAAGACGGCAGGGCATGGCCCGCCGAAGATTTGGACGGGATAACAGGACTGAGCAGCGTAGAAAACGGCAAGACTTAGACGGGATGACAAGGATGCGCAAGAAAAGGGACAGACACGTCTGCGTCCGCCTGGAAAAGCAGGGACAGACACGTCTCGCCCGCTGCGGGCGGACT
The DNA here is from genome assembly GCA_963674865.2 of Candidatus Hydrogenedentota bacterium. Lineage (GTDB taxonomy): Bacteria > Hydrogenedentota > Hydrogenedentia > Hydrogenedentales > SLHB01. The sequence goes on along the minus strand of CAXXYE010000003.1, from coordinate 78,831 downwards.
CGCATGCGTCAGTCCCTTTTTTGCTGTGCTTTCGCGGGCATGACGTTCGCGTTTGACACCTGAAAAGCGTGAAAAGCAGGGACAGACACGTCTTCGTCCGCCCGAGGCGGACTCCGCTTGCATCAGTCCCCGTTTTTCGCTTCTTCTTGGCGCTTGTCCTGAGTCGCGACGCTAATGCCTGGCCGCTCGGCGGATTAGGACGGCCCAGTCTTTGTCGGGGTCGCTGGGTGGCGGGCCGAGGGCGATGCGGCCGGGGCCGGTGATCGGCTTGCCTTGGGCCAAGGCCCCGCCGTGCCGCGGATCGTACCAGGCCACGTCATATGTGCCTTCGGGGACTTCCAGGCGCAGTTCCGCCGCATTCGGCGTGTAGACGGCGTACACCTCGCCGGGCTTGGCAAGGCACCACGCGCCTTCGCCCGACACCAGTTCGTCGGCGGGCACCATCTCGTGGAAGGGAAGATATTGCTGGAAGAAGGCACGGGCGTAGCGCGTCAGATCCCACATGCGGTCGCGGGCGCGCCAGTCTTCACAGTGGTTGTCGCTCTGGAAGAACCATTCGCAGCCGCCGCCCCCGGCCATGAGATTGCCCCAGAGGGCGTAGCGCCGCACGTCGTCGTGGTCGGGGTCTTCGGCATCGGACTTGACGCCCACGCTCGGAGGGCCGATCTCGTCGAGGCAGACGCACCATGGCCGGCCGGCCTCGCGTGAGCGTTGCACCCACTTCAGCGTCTCTCGGTGCGTTTCCCGCATATCGGCCAATTGCAGGGAGGGGCCGTCCAAGTCGGCGAAGCCAAGGAGGTCCGTGTACACCTCGTCGCGTTGGCTGGGGAAGGTGTGGATGACGATGGGGTGGTCGTAGGGGTCGAGGGCGCGGATGTACGCGGCGAAGGCGCGGCGCTGCTCGGGCGTGTTCGTGTTTTCCTCGCCGAGATTCCACACCAGTGCCGGATGATGGGCGAAGCGGGCGATCAACTCGCGGTAGTAGAGCCTGCGCTCCGGCCCGAGTTCGCCGCCGTCGAGCAGTTGGTCGTTCTCCTGCTCCTGCGTGACGACGTGGAGCATCAGGCCGAGGCGATCCATGTGGCGGAAGACGACATCCCATTGATCCAGCTTGCTGCAATCGAAGCGAAGGTGTTCCGTGTCGCTTATCCAGGGCCAGGTGTCTTTGCCGTCGCCCCCGACGTTCATCGTCAGTGAATACACCGAGTTGATGCCCTTGCCGGCGAGGTAATTCAGCGCTCCGATCAGGTTCTTCCCCTTGTCGCCGTGCCACACGGGGTCGCCGAAGCGCCAGTCCCCGGCGTGGGGCTCGTACTTGTGGGTGGGCACGGTGCCGTCGAAGTCCGCGAAGGCGAGCACGTTCTCCGGGCTGTCCACGCCGCCTTTAATGAAGTACTCCTTCGTCCCGGCGAATTGCAGGTAGCGCCCGCCCGTGTGGCGGAGCGTGGCCGTGGCGATGAAGCCGGGCGCGGCGGGGTCGGCGGGGCCGATCTCGATTCTTCCCGAGAGGCCGTCGAACGCCGTAGGTTGGCCGGCGTCTCGTTCGGAAGCGGTGGCGATGCCCGGGCCCGTCCGGCACGACACGCGATACTCCCAGACACCTTCCTCATCCGGGGCGAAGTGGACGCGCCACACGGGGCCGGCCTCGCCGCCCGATTCCAGGGCGTTTCCGTCCGCGGCGTAGAAGCCGGGCACTACGAGGGTGCGGCCGCCTTTGGAGAAGGCGACGTTCAGGCGATAGTCCGTGAAGGGGTTCGGTTCGCCGGTTTCGGCGAGATCGTCTCCCCGGAAGGAAAGCGTGATGGGGCGCCATTGCCGCCGTTCGCCGGTGATGAGGACAGGTTCGGGCGTGTATCCACACGCCTCCGCCAGGAGTCCAAGGACGCGGTTCATCTCAGCGTCGCGCTCGCCACCGCGCACATTCCCCCAGTCGCCTTGGGCGCACACGAGGGCCACGTTCAGGCTGGGGATGAAGGCGCTGGAATTGCCGCCCGCGCCGAGGCTCATGATGGTGTCCGGCGGCGCATCGGGCCACGTCAGCGCGTGGGGATGGAGCCGGCCGGTGTCGTTGAACCACCAGTTGAAGCCGTAGATGCCCGGCCCGGCGACGCTGAAGTGGTCCGAGCCGCCGCCGTAGGAGCCGATGCCGAGGTAGTCATCCGTCTCGGCCTTGGCGGTTTGCGGCAGGTCCTTGGGCGTTTGCGGGCGCATGTACTCGTTGAAATAGCGCGAGGGCAGCACCTGACGGCCATTCCAGTTGCCTCGGTTGAGCCAGAACCAGACGATGCGGGCGAAATCGCGGACGGAGGCGTAGATGCGGCGTTTGCCGTTGAATCGGAGTCCATCCTGCAAGCCGAGGGCGCCGAGGCGTTCGGGCGCTTCGGCGATCTCCTTCGCGTCGCCTTTGAACACCTTGTCGAAGAGGGTCCTCTGATAGAGCTGGATGGCGAAGTCGTTGTAGGCCCACGCCTCGCCGGGGCCCTCGGGGCGCGCATAGCCGCTGCTCATGGCGCCGAGGTGGCGGAAGGTGATGCCCTTGTCCTTGGGGCGGAAATCCCAGCCGAATTCCGCGATGGGCTGATCGACGCTCTTAACGAGGTCCTCTTCGATGGCGAAGAAGAGGATGGTGCTCAAGACAGGTTTGGCGGATGACAGCCAGTCGCCGGACTGAGCGAGGTCGCCCCAGGACTTGACGATGTAGCCGTCCTTGATGACGCAGCCGCGGCCTCCTAGGCGTGCCGCCACCTCGTCCAACTCAGCGCCGTCGAGGCCGAGCGCGCCCGGCTCGCGTTGTTCCCATTCGACGCCGGGGAAGGCGTCGTCCGCCGCTGCGCTCACGAAGGCGGCCAGGAGCACGCCGAACATGACGCCCGCATAGGAAGCACTTGTAAGCATCCGCCTTCTCCTTGCTTTGAGATCTGCCGCATCCGCGGCGATGCGACGGCGACGCCACTTGCGGCTTTCGCTACGCGACTTGGGGCCGGGGAAGCAGGCCGGCTTTCTCGACGAGCCCGGCGACGCTCTTTTCGGCCTCGATGGCCATGATGTGGATGCCGCTGATGCCGGGCATCTCGCGCAGTTCCTGCATCTGCTCGACGGCGATCTTCTCTCCCTCATCGCGCGGGACCTCGGCCTTGGCCAGGCGCTCGATGAGGTGCTCGGGCACCGTCAATCCCGCGACGTTGTCGCGCATGTACTCAGCCATCCGGACGGATTTCAGCGGCGTGACTCCGGCAAGGATAAAGACCTCATCGTGCAGCCCTCGATTGCGGACGGCCTCCATCCATTGCTTGAAGCGATCCATGTCGTAGATGCACTGCGTCTGGATGAAATCGACGCCGGCTTTCACCTTTTTGGCAAGCCGGATGACGCGGAAAGCAAACGGATCGCCGAAGGGATTGGCGGCTGCCCCGATGAAGAAGCGCGGCTCGACGATGGGCGCCTTCTTCGTGTTCCGTATCTCCTCACCGGAGGCAAACACCTTGTCGTCGCGCATATCCTTGAGCATCTGGATGAGCTGGATGGAGTCGACGTCGAACACATTCCTCGACGCGGGATGATTGCCGAAGCATTGGTGGTCGCCCGTGAGGCACAGCACATTGCGAATGCCCAATGCGTAGGCCCCCAGGAGGTCGCTCTGAATGGCCAGGCGGTTCCGATCGCGGCACGTCACCTGCACCACGGGCTCGAGGCCTGCCTCTCTCGCCAAGACGCCCGCGCCAATGGACGACATGCGCACGATGGCCGTCTGGTTGTCGGTGATGTTGACAGCATCCACGACGCCGTTGAGATAGCCGGCCTTCTGCTTGATCGCCTCGACATCGGCGCTCTTCGGCGGCCCGAGTTCGGCGGTGACGGCGAATTGGCCGGATGTCAGGACTTTTTCAAGGCGGCTGCCCGATTTCAGTGCTTCTTCGCTCACAGTTTCACGTCTTCCCTAGTCACTTTCCGCGGCCCGCCGTCCCGATCGGAACGCCAGTCTTTCGCGGGAATAACATCCTCGAGTTCCTCCAAGCGGCCGAGCCTCTCCATGCGATCGTAGATCAACTGCCAGGCGCAATCGGTGTTCTCCGGATCCACTTCGCATTTCCCATCGGACGACCCGCCGCAGGGCCCGTTGAGCAAGTGCTTGGAGCACCGCGCCACGGGGCACACGCCGCCGAACAGGTCGAGCCGGCATTCGCCGCAGCCTCCGCAGCGCTCAGCCCATTCGCCTTGCTCGATGGTCGCCCCGAAGAACTTCGTGTTCAACGCGGGATAAACGATGGCCTCGGTGAAACACTCGACGCAGTATTGCACGCCGACGCCGCAGCCCATCGAGATGACGGCGTCGGCCTCGTGTATCTTCCGGCTGACGGCCTCGTCGAAGAACTCGCGATCGCACTGGCGCTCGATGGTGTGCTCGGCGACCTCAATCGTGTCGTGGCGCTCGCGGGCGGCCAGGCGAATCTGGTTGGCGAGGATGCCGACCTCCTTCTCGCCGCCGGCCATGCACACGGTGACGCACGTGCCGCATCCGAGCACCAGCACCTTCGCGTGGCGCCGGGCGAAGTCATACACCTCATCGAACGGTTTTCGTTCCGCAACAATCATGTCGCCTCTCCACTCGCCTCTTGAGCGACTTCCTCCGCCTGCGCGGCCGCCTCGGCGTTGAGTTGTTTGATCCGCTCCGTGAATTCCGTCGCCCGCTGCGCAAAGAGCGGCCCTTGCGACGCCGCGATGTAGTACATCTCCAGCCGCTCCGGGCTGATGCCGACCTCGGCCAACAGGCGCTTGGCGTAGTCGACGCGCTTCCGCGCCCGCAGGTTGCCTTGGATGAAATGGCAGCCGCCGGGCTCGCACGCGCCTACCATCACGCCGTCGGCCCCGTCGAGAAACGCCTGCAAAATGAGGTTCACATCGACCTTCCCGGAACACGGCAGCCGGACAATCCGGATGTTCGTCGGATACTGGCGACGCATGGTTCCCGCCAGATCCGCCGCGGTGAACGCGCAGTAGTGGCAGCAGAAGGCGATGATGTTCGGTTCGTCAGTCATGGGTGTTGCAGTCGCCTCCCGGCTCGCGGCCGGGAGCGGCTTGTCCGTCCTTATTCATCCACCAGAACCATGTAGTCGGATTGCGCTTGCTCATCGAGAATGCTGCGAAACAGCGCCCGCTCCTGCACATCGGTGAACGTGCGGAGTTGGATCGCCTTGGCGGGGCAGGCCGAGGCGCAGTTGCCGCACCCCTGGCATTTTGCCTCTTCGATCTCGGCCTTGCCGTCCGCGTTGACAAAGGGAGCGTTGTAGATGCACTCGCGCACGCACGTCAGGCACGTCGCGCATTTATCCGGATCCACGTGCGATACCACGCCGCCGACCTCGAGCGACTCCTTCGAGAGAATGCACGCCGCCCGGCCGGCCGCCGCCAGCGCCTGGGTGATGTTCTCCTCGGTGTACTTGGGCGAATGCGCCAAACCGCAGACGAATATCCCCTCGTTGGCGAAATCCACCGGGCGCAATTTGAGGTGCGCCTCCATGAAGAAGCCGTCTTCGTTCAGCGATACCTTGAGCTGCTCGGCGAGCCGGCCGTTGTTCGCCCGATCCGGCTCGACGGCCGCGCTGAGCACCACGTAGTCGGGGCGCAGTTCGAGCGTTTCACCGAGAACCGTGTCGTGAACGCGCACGGACAGGCCTGCGCCGCCGTCGGCCACCTCGGGATACTGATCATCGGGGAAATGGATGAACATCACGCCCGCCTCACGGGCCTTCCTGTAGTACTCCTCGCGATACTGGAAGGTGCGGATGTCCCTGTAGAGAATGTGGACGCTGGCGCCGGGATCCTTCTCCTTGATGGCGAGGGCGTTCTTTACGGCTTCGCCGCAGCACACCCTCGAGCAGTAGGGGCGCTCGTCATCGCGGCTGCCGACGCATTGGATCATCACCACGTGCCGGGCCGAGAATCCGTTATTGAGCCGGGCTTCGAGATCCCGCTGCGTGATGACGCGCTCAACTTGCCCGAAGAGAAATGCTCCGGGCTGATGCTCCTCCGCACCCGTCGCGACGATAATCGCCCCGTCTTCGACTTCCGTTTCCGCCGCGCCTCGCAGGCGTGTCCGGAAGTTGCCGACAAATCCCGCGACTTCGTCCACCTCCGTTTGCAGGAAGACGTCGATGGCCTCATCGTCCTCGACCTGCCGGATCGCCTCGCTCAGATGGGCCTGCCAGTCGTAGCCTTCGAGGCCGCGAGTCAGGTGGATGAGGTTGCCGCCCAGGTGGTCCTCTCGCTCGATTAGGTGCACGCGGAATCCCTGCCGCGCCAGGGATAGCGCGGCCGTCATGCCTGCTATCCCGCCGCCGACGATCAGTGCCGCTCGGGTGATGCCCACGCGCTTGAACTGGAGCGGCTCGAGCAATCTTGACTTGCCGACGGCACCGCACACAAGGGCCGTGGCCTTGTCCATGGCTTTGTCCGGCTCCTCGCGATGCACCCAGGAGCACTGCTCGCGGATGTCGGCCATCTCGAAGAGATACTTGTTCAATCCGGCCTCGCGGAGCGTCTCCTGGAAAAGCGGCTCGTGGGTGCGTGGCGTACACGAGGCCACCACGACGCGGTTCAGGCCTTTCTCGGCGATGATCTCCTTCATGCGCTCCTGCGTATCCTGCGAGCAGGTGTAGATCGTGTGCTCCGCATAGACGACGCCCGGAATACGCTTGGCGGCTTCCGTCACAGCGGCAACGTCGACCACGGATGCGATGTTCGCGCCGCAATGGCAGATGAACACACCCACCCGCGGCGCCTCGCCGCCCACGTCATTCTCGACGGGATACTCCTTCACCTGTACCTCGGTGCCGCGCACCGAGTGGAGCAGTTCTCCGCACAGGGCCGCGGCCCCGCTGCTCTCCATCACGGTCTCGGGGATATCCTTCGGCCCGCTCACGGCCCCGCAGAGAAACACGCCTTCCTTACTGGACAGAAGCGGCGTGAACGGCTTCCCTTCCGCGAATCCGTAGCGATTGCGGGCCAAGTCCGAGAGGCCCAGCACGTCCTCCGTCGAGCGCTTCGCCACGAGTCCTACGGAGAGGACTACCAAGTCGAATTCCTCCTCGGCGACGCGCTGCCGGCCGTTCGATTCCTGGACGTACCGGACGATGATGTTCTGGTTCTCGGGATTCTCTTTGAGCGATGAGACTTGGCTGCGGACGTAGCGCACGCCGCATTCGTCCTTGGCGCGGTTATAGAAGGTCTCGAATCCCTTGCCGAAGGCGCGCATATCGATGAAGAAGATCGTAGGCTCGATATCGCTTTCATGCTCTTTAGCTATGATGGCCTCTTTCGTCGCGTACATGCAGCAGACGGAGGAGCAGTAGTCGTTCCCCACGGTTACATCGCGGGAGCCCACGCACTGAATCCAAGCCACCTTCTTGGGCGTTCCGCCGTCGGACGGGCGGCGGACGTGGCCGTCGTACGGGCCGGACGCGCTCAGGATGCGCTCGAACTGCATGCTCGTAACCACGTTGGGATAGCGGCCGTAACCGTATTCGGATTTGCGCGTCGCGTCGAAGGTGTCATAGCCGTTTGTCAGAATGACGGCGCCGACGTTCAGCTCGCGAAGCTCGTCCTGCATGTCGTGGTCGATAGCTCCGGCCTTGCACACGCGGACACACTCGCGGCACACGGAGCAGCCGCCGCAATTGAGGCAGCGCTGCGCCTCGGCGACGGCCATCTCCTCGGTGTATCCGCTGTCGATCTCCACAAACGACGTGCTTCGGTGCTGCACATCCGCTTGAGCCGCCTCATGGCGCAGCGCGGGCGAACAATCGGCCCAGTCCGGGATGTCTGCAAACTCCGTCGGCCGCGCAACCGGCGTGCGGTCGGCGCGCATGTCCTCGCCACGCAGATAGCGGCCAATCGATTCCGCGGCCCGGTGGCCCTGCTCGACGGCCTCGACGAGGGAGGCCGGCCCTAGAACGTTATCGCCGCCCGCGAACACGCCGGGGCGGGAGGTTTCGAGCGTCAGGCGGTCGACCTCGATGAGGCCGCGATTGGTTTGGACGGCGTCGCCCAGAAAGGACAGATCGCACACCTGGCCGACGGCCAAGATGATCGTGTCGGCCTCAACGGTTTCTTTCTGATTCGTGTCAAAGGCCGGATTGAAGCGCTTGTCCTCGTCAAGCACCGCCGTGCACCGCACCAATTCCAGTCCGGTTACGCGCCCATCCTTCACCATCACGCGGCTCGGCCCCCAGGACGGGCGAATCGCCACGCCCTCCTCTTCGGCCTCCGAGATCTCCCACGTGTGCGCGGGCATCTCCTCCCGCGACTCCAGGCAATACAGCGTCACCGAGCCGCCATCGGCCAGCCGCAGCGCCGAACGGGCTACGTCCGTGGCCACGTTTCCGCCGCCGATAACGACGATCTTGCTCCCCAGCTCGGGCTTCGCGCCCGCGTTGACCTCGCCCAGGAAAGGGATGCCGTATAGAACGCCCTTCGCATCGCCGCCTTCGAGGGGGATCTTCTTGGGGAGCTGCGCGCCCGTGGCGAGGAAGGACGCTTGGTAGCCGTCTCGCTCAAGGTCCTCGAGGGAGAGGTCCCGCCCGAGGGCCACGCCCGTACGGACGCTTATGCGCTCGTCGAGGATGAGGTCGATCTCGTGATCCAACAAGTCGCGCGGCAGGCGGTAGGGCGGGATGCCGGTGCGCATCATGCCGCCCAACTGCGGGGCGGCGTCGAACACCGTGACGGAGTGTCCCAGCGCGGCCAGATCGTTGGCGCAGGCCAGCCCCGCCGGGCCGCCTCCGACAACGGCCACCTTCTCGGGATACGCCTGCCTTTCTTCCTCGGCTTCTTCGCTTGGCGGGCGCTCAATGGACTTGCCTTGACGAAGCAAGTCCCACTCGTAGTCCGCCACAAACCGCTTCAGGTTCCGAACCGATACGGCGGTGTCGATCTTCGTGCGGTTGCAGTTGTTTTCACAGGGATGGTGACAGATTCGCCCGCAGATGCCCGCGAAGGGCATGCGATTGCGCACGACATCCAGCGCTTCGAGAAACTTCCCCTTGGCGATGAGGGCGACGTAACCTTGGGCGTTCACGCCCGCGGGACACGTGCCCCGGCACGGCGGAGGCGAGGCTTGCTTGTCAATGGTGTAGACATTGGGAATGGCCTGAGGATAGGGCCGGTAGATAGCGTGGCGCTCGATGAGGCCGCCGTTGAACGTGTCCTTGATGAGGACGGGGCACACCTGCTCGCAGTCGCCGCAGCCGTTGCACTTTTCTTCATCGACGAATCGCGCGCGCTTGTTAACCGTAGCCGTGAAGTTGCCCGGCCGCCCTTCGAGCTTCTTGAGGTCGGCGTAGGCGATGATCTCGATGCTCAGATGGCGGCCGGTTTCGACGAGTTTGGGCGACAGCATGCACATGGCGCAGTCGTTCGTCGGGAACGTCTTATCGAGCCTTGCCATGTTTCCGCCAATGGCCGGCTCGCTTTCGAGGAGGTAGACCTTGAATCCGGAGTTGGCGCAGTCCAAGGCCGCCTGCATGCCGGCGATTCCTCCGCCGACAACCAGTACCGAGCCTACCTTGCCGTTGCCGCCGCCCATCTCAGCAGGCCTTTCCCGTTGCCGACAGCGCCACCGGGACGAAGTGCTTCGCCAGCCCCAGCCGGCCGGCGTCCAATCCGAAGGCTAGTCCGATGAGCTGCGTGACGAAGAGGATCGGCACCGGTTTGGCAATTCCGAAGGCTTCGCGAATCGCGGCCTGTTTTGTGTCCAGGTTGTTGTGGCACATGGGGCAGGACACGACGATGCAGTCCGCCCCTCGCGCCAAGGCATCCTGCAGAACCTGCGCCACAAGACGCGCGGAGGTCTCTTCCTTTGTGATGAAGAGGCTCGCGCCGCAGCACTCTGTCTTATAAGACCAATCCAGCGTCTTGGCCCCGAGCGCTTGCACGACGAGGTCCATGGACATCGGATAGTCCACGTCGTCAAAGGCGGGCATTCGGGGGATGCGCGTGTTAAGGCATCCGTAGTAGCAGGCGGCGTTCAAGTGAGCCAGCGGCGTCTTGACGCGCGCCGCAATCATCTCCGTGCCGGTATCGTTGGCCAGAAAGTCGAGTACGTTCCGGACGGCAACGCCGCCGCGGTAGTCCAGGCCCGTCTTTGCGTTGACCTCCGCAAGCCGCGCCGGTTTGTCACGCAACTCGAAGGCCGCACTGGCGAGCCGGTGATAGCAGGCCGCGCACGGCACGAGAAGCTCGGAATACCCTTGCTCTTCCGCCGCGGCCAAGTTTCGCGCATTCAGAGCCAGGTGCATCTCGTGGTCCAGCGCATGGGCCGAGGTGGCGCCGCAGCAACTCCAGTTATCGAGGGCCGGGCACTGGATATCCAACACGCGGAACACTTCCAACAGGCTGGCCAGGAATTCACTTGAGGTGCCCTCAAGGCTGCATCCCGGGAACAAGGCTACGCGGCGCTCGCTCAAGACTTCCATAGCCTCCTCGCCCAGCGTTTGAATCCTTTGGCGGCCCGCGGGGGAAGCGGCCGCAGACGCCCCTTAAGGAACATGCGGAGGCCGAGCAGGGCATCGTGGAACGGGTGTCCCGTGCGGAGGTTGTACTCGCCCATCATCCGAAGTTCGTGCACCCGGCCGCGCCGCATGAGGTCCCGCATGAAGTTCTTGTGGAAGGTGAGGATCTCAGGGAAGGGACACGGCACGCCCTGGGAAAGCGCCTTGCCGCGCAGTTCGTCCATAACGGAAGTGATATCGATATCGTTCGGGCAGCGCACCGCGCACGTATAGCACGAGGCGCACAACCAGATGGTTTTCGACTTGAGCGCCCGCTCTTCCATATCCAGCGAGAGCAGGTGGATGATTTGATGGGGAAGCAGGTCCATTTCGCTCGAGAGCGGGCATCCCGTCGAGCACTTGGCACACTGGTAGCACAGGCAGGGATTCTCACCATCGACAACCGCGGCACGACCTCGAAGAATCTCTTCTTGCCCAGTTCCGTCCGGTCCCATCACGTGCTCAATGACACAGCGGCCCTGTTCTGTGCTCCAGGGGAACGCGGAGGTCCGCTGCGATGCCCGCGCACCCTCAGAAAAGTCCCTTCACCTTGCCCGTCTCAACGTCCACGTCAATCCGCCGGAAGGCCGCATCCGAGGCCGTGCCCGGCATAAGCTTGATGTCGCCCGCAACCGGCACCACGAAGCCGGCGCCCCGGTAGATCAGAATATCGCGCACGGGAAGCGTCCATCCCTTCGGGCGCCCCTTGACGCTCGGGTCGTGGGAAAGGCTGAGATGGGTCTTCACCATACAGGTGCCCAGTTGCTTCAGTTCATCATCGGCCTCGACCTGCCGTACCATCGCTTCGGCATCCGGCGAGTAGCTGACGTCATCCGCGCCGTAGACCTCCGTCGCAATACGGCGGATCTTCTCCTTGAGAGGCATTCCACTCTCGTAGAGGAATTGGAAGTTGGGCTCGGTTTCGCACGCAGCCACTACAGCCTCCGCGAGTTCAACGGCGCCCTCCCCGCCCTTCTCCCAATGCTTGGAGACGGCCACGGTAGCCCCAACCGCCTCCGCGGCCTTGCGAACCGCCGCCACTTCAGCATCCGTGTCGGTGTAGAAGTGGTTGATGCACACCACGGCAGGAATCCCGCTCTTCTTTACCGTTTCGATATGGGCGATCAGGTTCTCGGCGCCCTTTTCAACGAGTTCGACGTTTTCTTCCGTGTAGGCCCTGTCAAGCGGCTTGCCCGGCGCGACCTTCGGCCCGCCGCCGTGCATCTTCAACGCCCGTATCGTGGCCACAATGACGGAGCAGTTGGGCACGAGGCCGCTGAAGCGGCACTTCAGGTTCCAGAACTTTTCGAAGCCGATATCCGCACCGAATCCGCTTTCGGTGACGTGGTAGTCGGCGAGCTTGAGGCCGACCCGATCGGCGATGATGGAGGACTGGCCGATGGCGATGTTGGCAAAGGGGCCGGCGTGAACAAGAACGGGCTGGCCCTCGATGGACTGCATAAGGTTTGGATTGATGGCCTTGCTCATGAGGGCCGTCATGGCCCCGTCGACTTCGAGGTCCGCCGTCGTCACAGGATTTCCAGCCTTGTCATACGCGACAACAATCTTGGCGAGACGCTGCCGCAGATCCGCGAGGCTGGTGGCGACGGCGAGCACGGCCATCACCTCCGAGGAAACGGAGATCTGGAATCCGCTCTTCAGCATGAAGCCGTCCATCTTGCCGCCCATGCCGATGACGATTTCTCTAAGCGCTTGAGCGCAGAAATCCATGCACCAGCCGACGGCGATGTTTCTCGGATCGATGTCGAGGCGTTTGAGGCCCTTCTTCTCCAACACCGCGTCGGCATAGTTGTATTCATGTTGGAGGCGGCTGGTAAGGGCCACCATGGCGAGGTTGTGGGCGTTGGTAACGGCGTCGATGTCCCCAGTTAGTCCGAGGCTGAAATCCGTCAATGGAATGCACTGGCTGAGTCCGCCCCCCGCGGCCGAGCCTTTGATATTGAAGGTCGGCCCGCTGGAAGGTTGCCGTATGGCGCCGATGACCTTCTTGCCCAACCGGCCGAGCCCCTGCACTAGGCCCATCGAGGTAGTTGATTTCCCTTCGCCCAGAGGCGTGGGCGTGATGGCGGTAACCTCGATGTACTTCCCGTTGGGCCGATCAGCCAAACGATCGAGAATTCGGCCAAAATCCAGTTTGCCCACGTGGTGGCCATAGGGCAGCAGCTCGATGGGATCGAGTCCCATTTCCCCGGCGAGTTGCGTCACCGTCTTCATATGCTCGGAGGCGGCTTCCGCAATTTCCCAGTCGGCCATAGCTTTCGGGTCCAGGGTCGCCATGCGGCACTCCTTTCTCTGTGTCATAATCAGCGCAGAAGCCAGCGGCTTCGCGCCGGACTTCTGAGTGCGGCGATAGGTTAAGGACAGCCCATTGTGCTCGGGCGGCTACCCTCACGCGGACAATGGCCGGGCATTATATGGACGGATGAAGGTCTTTTCAACAAAGGGCGTAGCCTGCAAGTTATTGCTCCTAAATACTTTCGAGGTAGAAGCGCCTTAGCCGGCCCCGGCCGCTTGGTGAGGACAAAGGCATTGATGGCTCCCAGGGCATGGCCGCAAGTCCCATCCGAAGGGCCATGGCACTCGCGACTCGGGTGGCCACCGGCCGTTCTTGGCCCGTCTTGACTGGGATTGCCGAGATAAATCGCCCCTGTGTTGAAAGTAACTTGCAGTCCGTTTGCAAAGTGGGGTTCATTGTGATTACAATCACAGCAAGTTTAGCTGCGGCGAGTGATTCGAGGTTCCCACCAGCTAGGGTGATACGCTCTCCTGCCCGGTCCCGTTGGCGGCGAGAGTTCCGAACCCAGCGTTTCTCGGTTTACACTTAGTAGCGAGTTGTTGTGAAGGAAAGGAGCGCGAGATGGCGAAGGTCCTGATTGTCGATGACGACCCGGATGTCGTGGAGGCGTGTACTCTCTTCCTGAAGAAGGAAGGTTATGAGATCGCCTCCGCTTGCAGCCGCGAGACGGGCATGCAGGCGATCAGCGAGTCCATACCGGACGTGCTGATCTTGGACGTCATGATGGAACAGCCCGACGACGGTATTGCCATGGCCCAGGAGCTGCGGCGCGGCGGCTTCACAAAACCGATCCTGATGTTGACAAGCATCGGGAAGGTTACGGGCATGGAATACGGCAAGAACGAGTCCGTCGTTCCCGTGGATGATTTCCTCGAGAAGCCCGCCAAACCCGACGTGCTGATCGAGAAGGTCGCCGCACTGCTCAAGAAAGAGGAGGGCTGATCGCATGCTCTTGAGTGAACAAGACAGGCTCAAAGGCGAGATTGAAGCATTGGCCGATCGCTACGGACGCGAGCGGTCCGCTCTCATCCCCATCCTGCAGGAAATCCAGCGTGAGTACTATCAGATTTCTGAGTACGCCATGCAGGTTGTCGCGGATCTGTTGGGCATCCACCCCGTCGAAGTGTACGGCGTTGTGTCCTTCTACAGCTTCCTCGACGACAAGCCGAAAGGGCGGTTCGTCATCCGCGTGTGCCGCACCATCGCGTGCGATATGCAGGGCAAGGACCGTGTAGCGCGGCAACTCGAGAATGACCTCGGTATCGCGTTCGGCGAGACGACGCCCGACGGGAAGTTCACCCTTGAATGGGCCAACTGCCTCGGGATGTGCGACCAGGGCCCGGCCATGCTGGTTAACGAACAAGTCTTCACGCAAGTAACTCCCGAAAAGGTCCACGATATTCTGGAAGGGTGCCGCAAGGTCTTCGGCGCCCACGCCGAGCAGAGAAAGGAGGGGCACCTGGTATGACCGCTCAAAAGAAGCGTTCATTGACGTTTGCCTCCATCAGTCCAGACAGCGGTCTTGCGGCTGCCTTGGAGAAGAGTCCGGCCGACATCATCGGACAGATCAGCGCTTCCGGAATCAAGGGCCGTGGCGGAGCAGGCTTTCCGACGGGCGTGAAATGGAACCTCGCCGCCGCCGTCAAAGACGACATGAAGTTCATTGTCTGCAACGCCGACGAGGGCGAGCCGGGCACGTTCAAAGATCGTCTTATCCTTTCGGATTACGCCGACCTGGTTTTTGAGGGCATGACTATTGGCGGCCTGGCCATCGGCGCCCAGAAGGGCATCATGTACCTGCGCGGCGAATACACGTATTTGCGCCCTCACCTGGAGGAGGTCTTGGCCAAGCGCCGTGAGAACAAGCTGCTTGGTAAGGCCATCAAGGGCAAGGAGAAGGCCGATTTCGACATCGAGATCGTGCTCGGATCGGGAGCCTACGTCTGCGGCGAAGAAACAGCGCTCATTGAATCGCTTGAAGGCCAGCGTGGAGAGCCACGCAACCGGCCGCCGTTCCCTGTTGATACGGGATTCATGGGCCACGCAACCGCCGTAAACAACGTTGAAACCCTCGCCTGGATCTCCTGCATCCTTGCTAAAGGCGCCGATTGGTTCAAAGCCATTGGTACGGAGAAGTCGACCGGCCTGAAGCTTTTCAGCGTGTCCGGCGACTGCGCGGATCCCGGCGTTTACGAGTTTCCGATGGGCATCACCGTCGCCCAACTGCTCAAGGAAGTGGGCGGAGAAAGCGCCAAAGCGGTGCAAGTCGGCGGCGCCTCGGGGCACTGTGTGCCGGCCTCGGAGTTCTCCCGTGCTATCGCGTATGAGGACATCCCCACCGGCGGCTCCATCATTGTGTTCGGGCCGGAGCGCGACATGCTTGACGTGGCGTTGAACTTCCTCGAGTTCTTCGTCGAGGAGTCATGCGGACAATGCACGCCCTGCCGCGAAGGAAACGTCAAGTTGCTTGAAGGGGTCGAGATGCTCAAGGAAGGTCGATGCTCGATGCAGTATCTCCGCGAACTGGGCGCCCTCGGCGAAACCATGCAACTGGCCTCCAAATGCGGCCTCGGCCAGTCCAGTCCGAACGCCTTTCTTTCGATCGTGAAGCATTTTAAGGATGAAATCATGGGCCGGTGCCAGCAGCCTGTGTGACAGGCCCGAGGAGTTGAGCATGACCGACAAGAAACCTGTTGACAACAAAGACTCCCGCGCTCCAGTGAGTCAGCGGGCGAAGAAGATGGAAGCCCCGGCGGACATGGGCGCCATCGGGGCACAAGTCTCGGTGGTCATCGACGGCCAGAAGATCAAGGTCCCTATCGGTACGACAATCCTCGAGGCGGCCAAGTCCTTGGGCATCCGTATCCCGACCTTGTGTCATCACGATGACCTCTGTGTAGCGGGCGTCTGCCGTGTGTGCGTCGTAGAGGTCGAGGGCCAGCGGACGCTTCAGGCGTCTTGCGCCTATCCGATCACGGCGCCCATCACGGTTCACACGCATACGCGAAAGGTCCGGCAGGCGCGCAGGCACATTCTTGACCTGCTCCTGTCGAAGCACTATGGCGAGTGCTACGCCTGCTTCCGCAATAACAATTGTGAGTTGCAGAGTCTGGCCAAAGAGTACGGCGTCGATTTCTTCCGGTTTGGCCACCCTGATGAGCCGCTGTGCGAACTCGACCGCTCGAGCTACTCCGTCGTGCGGGATATGAACAAGTGCATCCTGTGCCGGCGCTGTGTCCGCACGTGCATCGATCTCCAGGAGGTCGGCGTGTTGGAGGCCGCCAACCGCGGGGCCGAGACGAAGATCGTCACGTTCAAGGACAAGCCGTTGGCCGACGTGGTCTGCATCAACTGCGGCCAGTGCATCAACCGCTGTCCGACGGGTGCATTGCGGGCCAACGACCCGACGGATGAAGTTTGGGCGGCCATCGACGATCCCACCAAGCACGTCGTTATCCAGACGGCGCCAAGTCCGCGCGCGGGCATCGGCGAGTGCTTCGGGCTCGAGCCGGGCCACGCACTGACCTTCGAGATGAACACGGCCCTCCGCCTGTGCGGATTCAACAAGATCTTCGACACGAACTTCACAGCCGACCTCACCATTATTGAGGAGGGCACGGAGTTGCTGCTGCGCCTTTACAAGGCGCTGGTCGAGAAGGACGAGTCCGCGGCCTTGCCTCAGTTCACGAGCTGTTCGCCCGGCTGGGTCAAATTCATCGAGCACTTCTATCCGGAGTACCTTGACCACGTCTCGTCCGCGAAGAGTCCGCAGCAGATGTTCGGCGCGGTAATCAAGACGTATTACGCGCAGATCAACAACATCGATCCGAAAGACATCGTGACGGTGGCGTTGATGCCGTGCTCGGCGAAGAAGTACGAGTGCAACCGCCCCGAGATGTGCGACAGCGGCTACAAGGACATCGATTACGGCCTGACCACGCGCGAACTGGCCCAGATGATCAGCGAAGCGGGCATCCATCTGCCGGATATCCCTAAGTCCGACTTCGACGACCCCTTCGGCACGGCCACCGGGTCGGGCGTCATCTTCGGCGCCACGGGCGGCGTCATGGAGTCCGCGCTGCGTACGGTTATTGAACTTGTGTGCGGCGTCAAGGTCGAGAACCTGTTCGAGCACGCCGACATCATTCCCGTTCGCGGATTCGAGGGCGTTCGCTATGTGGAACTGCCTATCAAAGACGTAGGGCCGGTGCCGGACCTGCTGAAGAATCTCGTGCCGAATTGGGAATGGCTCAAGGGAGCCACGCTCAAGGTAGGCGTCGCGCACGGTACGGCCAATGCCAAGAAGGTGATGGACGATATCAAGGCGGGCGGCAAGTTCAGCGAGTGCCACTTCATCGAGTTCATGGCCTGCCCCGGCGGGTGCTTGGGCGGCGGCGGACAGCCGATTCCGACGAGTCCGGAAATCCGCGCGCAGCGCGCCAAGGCGATCTACGCCGAGGACACCGCCTCCGAGGTCCGCAAGTCGTACGAGAATCCGGCAATCGCCGAGATTTACGCGAAGTTCCTGACGGAGGGGCCGTGCTCGCATCTGAGCCACAAGCTCCTGCACACGCACTACACGCCGCGAGGGAAGTATATCGCCTAACGGCGTAGTCGAAAGAACCTATTACGCCAAGATGCCGGACGGGTGATATGCTCGTCCGGCATCTTCGTCTTTGTGGAATGGCCTGACGAGGCGCTTTGTTATAACAAGGGAAGTTGTGTGGTATGCGGCAGTCATCCCGCCTATGTTCGTGGGCACGCCGAATCTCGGCTCAGAGAGTCCGCATGGAGAACGCCGCTAGCCCCGGCATCGTGTTAGGAAAGACATGATTACGTCCGACAACGGCAACCTGCGCTACATCGATCCAACGGAGCCCGGCCTTTCCGAGGCGCCGCTGGCGGCCCGTGAACGAGACGTCCTGGACGCCATCAATCAACGGATCGCCGGAGCGGAGTCCCTCGAGGAGATCATGGACTTTCTGTTCGCGTCGACGCGCGATATATGCCCGTGTGATCGGATCGGACTTGCCTTTCTCGAAGACGAGGGGGTCCGGATCACGGCGCATTGGGCGCGCGCCCTCTACGAGCCGCTTGTCCTCGCGAAGGGCTACTCCGAAGAATTGCGTCGCGGCTCGCTCAAGGCGCTGTTGGAGCAAGGGACCGTCCGCATCATCAACGACCTGGAAACCTATCTCGCCGATCATCCGGACAGCGCCTCGACAAAGCTCCTGGTACGTGAGGGAGTCCGCTCCAGCATGACCTGCCCCCTGCGCGTGGACGGCCGCATCGTTGGCGTCATGTTCAGGAGTTCCCGGCAAGCCAAAACCTACAACGAGCACCAGGTACGGATGCATCTTGACGTGGCGGAGCGCTTGAGCCAGGCCGTCGAGAAGGCCTATCGCATCGAACAGCTTGCCGCCGCAAACAAGGCCTATTTCGAGATGCTCGGTTTCGTGAGCCACGAGCTCAAGAATCCGCTCGCTTCTATCATGACGGATGGCTACGCCCTCACCGAGGACTACTTCGGGCCCATGGCGCCGGAGCATCATGCCGTGGTCGAACGCATGATTCGTAAGGCCCAATTCGTGCTGGATCTGGCCCGGGACTACCTCAATCTGGCCCAGATCGAGGGAGGCCAACTGGAGGCGTCGCCGGAAAAGAACGTCGACCTTGTCAAGACAGTCCTTGAACCGGCTGTTGAGGTGATCGAGCCGGCCCTCCAGGAGAAGGAGATGCGGCTCGAACGCGATATCGCGGAGAACCTGCCGCCCGTCGAGTGCGATCCGCGCTTGCTAAAGATCGTCGCCGTCAATCTGCTCGGCAATGCCGTCAAGTACGGGAAACACGGCGGCCTTGTCCAACTCGCGGTATCGCGGAGCGATACCGCGCTGAAGGTAAGCGTGCGCAATGAAGGGCCGGGGTTCCCTCCCAGCGAACGCTCCAAGCTATTTCGGAAGTTCTCCAGACTCACAACGCCCGAGCTCCTGAAGGAGAAAGGCACAGGCGTGGGATTGTACACCTGTTGGCGCATCATTCGGCTCCATCATGGTATGATAGACGCGCGCTCCGAGCCCGGGCAGTGGGCCGAGTTCTGGTTTGAAATCCCCCAACCGCTGGCCCCGTCCGGCGATACTTTGATTCAGGAAGGTGCCTCATGACTACCACTATCGGGAAGACATCCGAATACGGCACGGTGCCTATCGACGAACCCGGCGTCAACCAAGCCCTCGAAGCCGGAAACGTGCGCGATGCCGCGCGCGTTCGCGAGGTACTCGCGAAATCACGCGAACTCAAGGGACTCGATATGGAGGAGACGGCCGTCCTGACGGGCATCAGCGATCCCGAACTCCTCAGCGAACTCTTTGATGCGGCGCGGTACGTAAAGGAGACGATCTACGGGCAGCGCCTCGTGTTGTTCGCGCCTCTATACATTTCCAATCTCTGCGCCAACGAGTGCCTCTACTGCGCCTTCCGCGCCCGCAACAAGGAAGTGCAGCGACGCGCGCTGACTCAGGAGGAGATCGCCCGGGAGGTCACCATCCTCATCGAGCAAGGGCACAAGCGCATCCTGCTCGTGGCGGGTGAGTCCTATCCCCAAGAGGGCTTCAACTACGTCCTGAAGACCGTTGGCACGATCTATGGCACCAAGAAGGGGCACGGGGAAATCCGGCGCGTCAATGTGAACGTCGCGCCGTTGAGCGTCGAGGAATTCCGGCAGCTCAAGGCGGCGGAAATCGGCACCTACCAGCTCTTCCAGGAGACGTATCACCGGGAAACCTATGAGCGCGTCCACGTTGCGGGGAAAAAGGCCGATTACGACTGGCGTGTTACCGCCATGGATCGCGCTATGGAAGCCGGCATTGACGACGTAGGCATCGGAGTGCTGTTTGGATTGGCTGACTGGCGGTTTGAGATCCTCGCCATGATGCAGCACATCCGCCATCTCGAGAAGCTCTTCGGCGTGGGGCCGCACACCATCAGCGTGCCGCGGCTTGAACCTGCGGTGGGCGCCCAGTTGGCCAGCCAGCCACCCATGCCCGTCTCCGACATCGACTTTCGGAAAATCGTAGCCATTCTGCGGCTGACGGTACCTTACACGGGCATCATTATGTCCACGCGCGAAACGCCCAACATCCGGCGCGAAACCTTCGCCCTCGGCGTATCCCAGATCTCCGCGGGCAGCCGCACTAATCCCGGCGGCTACGCGGAAGACGTCGAGGACAGCAGCCAGTTCCAACTTGGCGACCACCGGCCTCTCGATGAGGTCATCCGAGACGTGGCCTCGCTCGGCTACATTCCCTCGTTCTGCACGGCATGCTACCGCCTTGGCCGCACGGGCATGGACTTCATGGACTTGGCCAAGCCGGGGAAAATCAAGGAACACTGCGACCCGAACGCCCTGTCCACTTTCCAGGAGTACCTGCTCGACTACGGCAGCCCGGAGACGCAAGTTGTTGGAGAGCGGCTGATCGAGGAGACGCTCCGCCGTATGGAGGCGAAGCCGCGGGAGACATCCCGCAAGCTGCTCGAGCGAGTTCGCGAAGGCCAGCGGGACATCTTCTGCTAGGGGGGCGCTTTGGAGTTAATGGCCATTATGCAGAACTCGTTTCGCAAGAAAAGGGACAGACACGTCTCGTCCGCCTTTGGCGGACTCGCATGCGTCAGTCCTTTTTTTGCTACGCTTGCGCGTCCTTCTCTGATAATGGCCCATCAGGATGACGCACACCAGTAGAAACCTGTAGCGTAAGGAGATAGGCACATGGACAAACACTACGTTCTCGGTGTACACATCACGGATCGCGTCAAACGCGCCGGCTCAGTGCAGGATGCCTTCACCCAGCATGGCGACGTCATCCGCACCCGCCTCGGACTCCATGAAACCAGCAGCAATGTCTGCTCGCCCAACGGCTTGATCATCCTGGAGATCGTCGATGATGATGCGGCCTGCGACGCCCTGGCCAAAGACCTTACCGCCATCGAGGGCGTCGAAGTCCAGAAAATGGTCTTTGACCACCCGTAGTCGGATTGCCTTACATGTCCCAGCCCCATCGCACTGAGCACGACCTGCTGGGCGAGAAGCCGGTGCCCGAGGACGCGATGTACGGCGTCCATACGGCGCGCGCACTCGAGAACTTCCCACTCGGCGCCGGGCCCGTGCATCCTGAACTCGTCGCGGCCTATGGCGTCGTGAAGCAGGCGTGCGCCCTCACCAACCAGGCCCTCGGCGTCTGGCGAGACGACGACGCCAAGGCCGACGCCATCGTGCGGGCGTGTGCCGAGATGGCCGAAGGGCGACTCACCGAGCACGTCGTCGTGGACAGGCTCCAAGGCGGCGCCGGCACGAGCACCAACATGAACGTCAACGAGGTGCTGGCCAACCGCGCCCTCGAACTACTCGGGGAACCGCACGGCCGGTATGAGCGTGTTTCGCCTCTCGACGACGTCAACCGCCACCAATCGACGAATGACACGTTCCCGACGGCCCTGAAACTGGCCGCCATCCGCCTCCTGCACGTGCTCGAAGAGCGCCTCGTATCCTTGCAGGAGGCCTTTCAGGCCAAGGAGAAGGAATTCGCCCACGTCGTCAAGGTCGGCCGCACGCAACTCCAGGACGCCGTGCTCACCACGCTCGGACGCGAGATGGGCGCCTACGCCGAAGCGTTCTCGCGCGATCGCTGGCGCGTCTACAAGTGCGAAGAGCGGCTGCGCGTCGTCAATCTCGGCGGCACGGCCATTGGCACCGGCCTCGCCGCCCCCCGGCAATACATCTTCCGTGTGGTGGAATCCCTCCGCGAACTCACCGGCATCGGCTTCGCCCGCGCGGAGAATCTCGTCGAGGCCACGCAGAACGCGGATGTCTTCGTTGAAGTATCCGGCATTCTCAAGGCCTGCGCCGCGTCGCTGCTCAAGGTGTGCACGGATCTGCGGCTGCTTTCCTCGGGGCCCGAGGCGGGGCTCGGCGAAATCCGCCTGCCGGCTAAACAGGCCGGCTCCTCCATCATGCCGGGGAAGGTGAATCCGGTGATCCCGGAGGCCGTCAGCCAAGTGGCCATGCTTGTCATGGGCCATGACGCCACCATCGCCGCCGCGTGCGCCGCGGGCAATCTTGAACTCAACGCGTTCCTGCCGCTGGTGGCCGCGTGCCTGCTCGACAGTTGCGCCCTGCTCGCCCGGGCGTGCGATGTACTTCGCGTCCATTGCGTCGAGGGCATCGAGGCCGACGAGGCCCGGTGCCGCGCCCATGTGGACGGTTCGACTGCTACCGTCACGGCGCTGCTGCCCGCCTTAGGCTATGAGCGGGCCTGTGCCGTGGCCCAAACCGCCCAACGGACAGGGCAAACCATCCGGGAGGTCGTGTTGGCCGAAGGATGGCTCACGGAGGAGCAATTCGACGAACGCATCAGTCCCGAGGCCGTCTGCCGGCTGGGCACGCCGCCCGTGCCGCCCGCCGATTGAGCGGGCCGAAGAGCTTTTTGGACAGGATGTACAAGATTCACAGAATTGGCCCTTCTCCGCACAAGCCAAGCAAGGGAATCGTAAGATCAACGTGTGTTGCACATCCCAGAATCCGCAGGTGGGCGTGGTCCTGCATCCCAAGCACGCGCGCCGAAGGCAGGCAGGATGCCTGCACCACAATCTCCGGCAGGCAAGATGCCTGCGCTACAATCTCCGGCGCGCTCGCCAAAGTCCAGAGAAGGGCCCTATTGTGGCACAGGCTTCCAGCCTCCGGATTGTGGAGCGGTTTTCCGGCTTGCGTATTGTGGCGCAGGCTTCCAGCCTGCATATTGCGGCGCGGGCTTCGAGCCTCCGGATTTGGGCACATCCCGTTATCCCGTCAGAAAGAAACGCCGGCACGGCAAAGCCGTGTCGATTCCCACCAGCAGCGCTGGCGGCTTAGTCACGAGTGAGGAATGACATCGTGCAGAAGGCCCCCAAGAGTTTTCGTCTTCACATCGGCCTCTTCGGACGCCGGAACGTCGGCAAATCGAGCCTGCTGAACGCCATCACGCGCCAGCAGGTCTCGATCGTGTCCGATCAGGCCGGCACCACCACCGACCCCGTCGAGAAGCCCATGGAACTCCTGCCGCTCGGCCCGGTGCTCTTCATCGACACCGCCGGCATCGATGACATCGGGGCCCTCGGGGAACTCCGCGTCGATCGCACGCGTCAAGTCTTCGAGCGCACCGACCTGGGCGTTATCGTCGTCGAGGCCGGCCACTGGGGGCCCTTCGAAGACGGCATTCTCGAGGAACTCGCCGCGCGCAATGTCCCCATTGTCGTCGTCTTCAACAAGATCGACCTCCAGGAGCCCAATCCCGGCATCGTCGAGCGCCTGACGGGCCTCAACGTCCGCATGGTTCGCACCAACGCCCCCAGCGGGCGCGGCATACTGGACTTCCGCCAGGCCCTGCTCGAAGCCGCGCCGGAGGAGTTCGTCACCCACCCCGCCATCCTCGGCGACCTCGTCGGGGCGGGCGAGATGGCCGTGCTCGTCGTCCCCATCGACAAGGAAGCGCCGAAAGGACGCCTGATCATGCCGCAGGTGCAGTCCATACGTGACTTGCTCGACAGCGACGCCTTCTGCATGGTGGTGAAGGAGCGCGAGCTTCGCGCCGCCCTGGAGCGCCTGAAGGTTCCCCCGAAGCTCGTCGTCACCGATTCGCAAGCCTTCCTGAAGGTGGCCGCCGACACGCCGCCCAACATCCCCATGACGAGCTTCAGCATCCTCTTCGCCCGCTTCCGGGGCGACCTCACCGCCCAGGTCGAGGGCACGGTCGCGGTGGACAAGCTCAAGACGGGCGACCGCGTCCTCGTCGCGGAGCATTGCAGCCACCATCCCATCGCCGACGACATCGGCCGCGTAAAAATCCCCCGCTGGCTCACGCAATACGTCGGCGGCAAGCTCGAATTCGAGCACGTGCAGGGCCACGACTTCCCGGAGGATCTGTCGCCCTACAAACTCGTGATCCACTGCGGCGCGTGCACATCCAACCGGCGGGAAATGCTCAGCCGCATCCTGCGCTGCCGCCAAGCCGGCGTGCCCATCTCGAATTACGGCTTGGTGATCGCCTACAGCCTCGGCATCTTCGAACGCGCCCTCGAACCCTTCCCCGCCGCCCTCGAGGTATACCGGCAACACGCGTGAGTACGGCTGCACCGACTGCCCGGAATTGGATGTGGCATTTCGCGGCGTTGGGAAATAACGGCTTGCTGCCCCCTTTATCACCCGCCTCCATCCAGCGGATTGACGCTCATCACACTACCGATGGGCCACGCTCACAGCATCCTGACAACCGACCCTGAGCGTCCTTTCGACTTAGCGAGTTCCTTCGGAGTCTCACCGCGAGCGTTGCAGTCCAATGTGCTCACGCCGGACTCAATGAGAGCACTGATGATCTGTCTGCGATTCTGCTGACATCTGGGGATATCGGACAGAACTGCAGAATGGAGCAGATTATTCCCATCAAGGTCGGTGGTCTTTCTGGAAGCCCCCATCGCAAGCAGTCTCTCGATCACTGGAAGCCGGCCATTGACGACAGCGAGGTGTAATGGCGTCTGCTCGTAATAATTGCGTTGCTCTATGTCCGCACCGGCTTCGATGAGGATCCTCAAGAGACTGTCAAGAGTGTCAGGGCCATATTCCGGTCCATGCCATATGTAGTGCAGTGGGCCCCCGTCTACCCAGAGCAGGTTGGGATCTGCGTTGGCCGCAAGCAGACTTCTCACGTCGCTGATACTGCCGGCCTCAACGGCGCAGTGCAAACAGCACTTCGGACATACTCCTGCCCTATGAGAGCACCGCCCGTAGAACTTAAGTTCGGCTGATTTCTTCGGCGGTTCAGAGAGCGCCCCCAAAGTCGGCTCTGCGTCTCTCGCGACATCGAGTGCGCCCGGGTGAGAGGCGAGAATCTCCGATAGTGGCGGTTCTCCCAGAGTAAGGGGCGCGAGCCTCAACAGGTTCACGGTGTCGCCATAGCCACCGGACACTCCCCACCGCGCATCTGCGCTGAGGAAAACGGAGTATGCGCTGAAATCACGTTCCTCAAAAGTGCGCATACACTTGCCGGCCTCCAAATCCCAAAGTCGGACGCTACTTTCAGAGCTGCCGGACAGGGCCCATCGTCCGTCCGCGCTCATCGAAACGCTGGTCACGTCGCCCGTATGGCCTATTAGAGTGTGTATGCGGATGCCCGCCTCCAGGTCCCAGAGCCGCACGGTGCTGTCACCGCCTCCCGAGAGGGCACGGCGTCCGTCCGCGCTCAGGCACACGGCCCTGACCCCGCCGGTGGAGCCCTCTAAGATGCGGGTGCACTCGCCGCTCTCCACATTCCATAGGCGCACGGTCTTGTCCAGGCTTCCGGATAGAGCCCATCTGGAATCCGCGCTCAGGCAGACGGCGTTAACCCCGTCAGTGTGGCCCTTAAGAGTACTTCTACGTCCACCGTGCTTGGGCTCCCAGATCCTCACTGTCTTATCCACGCCTCCGGACAAGGCCCATTGTGCATTCGCGCTCAGGTGACTTGATTCGATTGCCAGTGGTGTGGGGCCGCGGAATGTATATGTGCACTCACCCGTTTCGACGTTCCATAGCTGCACACTGCCAGCGCTTCCAGACAGAACCCATTGCCCGTCCTCGCTGATATTGACGGAGTGCAACTGACAGCATGACTCTCCGGCGTGGCCTTCGTACGTACGGAGTAAGGAACCGGTCTCTGCACTCCACACTTTCACTGTTTCCGTACCTGCTGCTAGCACAAGTCGCCCATCAGAGCTCAAACACACGGACCTCACGAGTCCAAACATGATCTCGTCAGAAGTGAGTTCATGCTTCCATGTGTTGAACGTTTGAAACGAGCTGAGCAACCGATTCTCCTGGCGCACCTGATCCCGGCGCTGCGAGGCGGCTTCGCGTACAGCTTCGTCAGCGTGTCCCTGTGCGAGGTTCGATAGGATCTTTTCGTCGCATAGTTCGGCAATAGCCTGTAGCCGCACTTCGGGATTTGGGTGCTGCCATTTGGGATATGCCTCCTCCAGACGCCGCGCCGCAGCCTCCCGCACTGCTTCATCGGGGTCGTTCTCTGCAAGCGTCATGAGTTCTTCTCTCTTCAGCTTGAATACGCCGCGCCGCCGCACATTATCACGCGGCTCATTGCCGTTCTTTGCGTGACGTGCTTGCTTGCTCGGGGTCTTCTTGAGCGAGCCCGTTTGGAGTGGCGCGGTTTTCCGCTGTTGGCGGAGGTTAGCGAGGATCTCTTGCTTGAGCTCTTTGGCCTTGGAATGCTGAAACTTCTCGACGAGCTCTTTACAGAGCCGGACAGCTTCTTGATGCTTGCCGAGCTTTCGTAGACATAGAGCAATGGGAAACATGATGTTCTGCGTGCCGGGATAGGCGGCGCGCAGCTCTTCAAGGAGCATGAGTGCCTGCTGATACTCTCCCTGCGCATAGAGTCGACTGGCTTCAGAGAATTTCTTTTTGTCGCTTCTCGCCTCACCCATCAGTCCAGGAAATCCTCCCCTGTCGTTGTCCTGCGGGACGGCAGCAAACCCCGGCCTACTTGCCGCATCCAGTTTTGCATCTCAAGACTGACGGTTTCAACTGCGTCAGTGCGCAACGTGAAACTCGCATGACACCCCGAAGACGAGGCCAGCATTGGGCTAACTCCCAAGACAACAAGAAACCCGAACCATGATTCTGAAGCAACTCGGTATCTTCGGCGGCAAGGAAACCAACGAGGCGCGCCCTGGCGCCCATCCTCACCGGTGAGGGCAAGCACTCGGCCATTCGATACGTCCGGCACGAGCCGCATCTTTCGGCCTGTGTTGAACGCGGCCGCGTTCCACGGGACACGTCCCTGCCAGTCGGCAATTCGCCTCCGGCGAACGCGCAATCCCCGCGTGGCCAACAAGGTCGCGCAGGCGCTGGGACGCGAGTTCGAAGGACTCCTGGACGGCACGGTTGCCGAGAGGCGAGGCTATTTGACGGCCGACGCTTTTCGCAGCTTGTTGGAGGAATCACCCCGGTCCTTGCCGACGCCGCGGATCACGCGCGGCTATGAGCCGTCGCGTGCATTTGGCTTCTTGGCAGCCCTGTTCTCGTTTGTTCTCGGCCCAAGACACCAGAAGTCATCAATGATTCCTGCACCTTCCAACATGTGAGCGGCCCTGTCGAAATCGACGTCATAGTGAGCGGAGTGACAGTCCGAACCGATGCTGAGGCAGACTCCTTGCGATTGCAGTTCTGACAGGTACTCCAAGTATGCGGCGACAAACCTCTCGGGATAATGCGGATTGAGGAGGTTGGCCCCAATGTTGATTTCCACCTTCGTGCCGGACTCCGCCGCTGCGGCGGCAAACTCATTGTGCATCGAGCAGGGAATCACACCAAAATCGTCAAACCAGGGCTCGGCCGGGTAGTCCCCGTTGCTGTCCTGCCAATGTCCCATCCACCACCAGGAATGGGCGACAATATCCACGAGCGGATGCGTCGCCAGAAACATGTTTTGTCGGTGATAATCCCGGATGACGGCTTGGCGTTCCATGGGAACGTACAGGGGCCAGTGTGTGCCGCCAACGACATATTCGATCTGATAGGCCCGGATATGTTCCGCCGTGATCCCGATGGCCAATTCGCACCCGGCTCGGCCTCCTGAGCGCAACCCGTAGGTGGGATCTTGGTACTCTCCACGTGCTATTTCCTCAAGCTCCCACTG
This sequence comes from Candidatus Hydrogenedentota bacterium, assembly GCA_963674865.2. Classification (GTDB taxonomy): domain Bacteria; phylum Hydrogenedentota; class Hydrogenedentia; order Hydrogenedentales; family SLHB01. Next base: position 51,256 of record CAXXYE010000003.1, on the reverse strand, counting down.
CGACACACAGCTTACTTCGATGCCAAAATGGAAACGGGGAGAAGGCCCGATAGAGAGGAATTCCGCTCGGGATTTGGCAACATCCGGCAGGTTGTAGGGCGTGTGCAGATGATCCGTAAGGCCCAAATCACGGATGCCTTTGGTGTCGGCCTCGGCGACAAGGTCGGCAAGAGTCATGCAAGCTTGATCGCACGAATTCTGCGAATGGATGTGCCAGTCCGCGACGATCTTCATTCTACCACCCTCTCAACGATCGAGGTCCAGCGGCTTCGCCCCGCTGGAGCGCCCTGTTCAAGTCCTTTACTAATCCCGGCCGCCCGATTGCGCAAGGGGACGACGTGCCACAAGGAACTCATAGGCGTAGAAGTCCGAATATCTGCGATGCATTTCAGGCTCTTGGCTGAGTTGATCGAGTATGGTTGAGGCTTCAACATCGTCGGCATACTTGCCACGCAACTCCGTGATGCGAGTCTCCATAGGAGTGTAGAAATCGACCCACCACGCTTCGTCAGGAAGTGTGAAGTGCCCAACCAGCTCGAATCCGCAGTCTTGTGTCGCCGCCACGATATCATCGGCCCACCCCATGGACGGGTACTCAAAGATCGCTTTGACCTCGGGTGGTGGGTCGTCCTTGCGCCAGACCGCGTCGGTGAAAGCGAGGTAGCCACCGGGCCGCAGCAGGCCGTGACAGGTGCGCAGGGCGTTACCAATCCCGATGTTGTACAGCGCGCCTTCGGACCAGATAAGGTCGAAGCTTTCCGGCAACAGCTCTAGATGCGCCATGTCGCCAACCTGCGCCTGAACGCGCTGCAAGAGACCTCGCGCGGCGAGAGTCTTCTTGAGACGTTCAATGCTCGGAGCATGGCTGTCGATTGCTGTGATGAAGCCCGATGTGAGTTCGGCGAGCTGCAAGGTTTGTCCACCAACTCCGCAGCCCAGGTCGAGGACTGCCGGTGCATGCGGGAGCCCTTCGCAAAAACGGAGCGCTCTTACGGCGCAGTCACGATTGCCGGGGCCCTGCCTGGGCAGGGCTTCGAAGACCTCGAAGAATATCTCCCAGAAACGCGGGAAGGCTCGTTCATGAAGATTCCATTAGTCCTCTTGCTCGAACAACGTTCATATGGCTTCCTTATTAGACCTCTGGGCCGGGCCATCGCGGTATAAGACCCCCGACGGAACTCCCATAAAGCCTTTCTTTACAGGACGTTAGGCTATTGCCGCCAGTTTCCGCGTCCTGATGATAGCACAGTATAAGGCAGACATGGCACGGAGGCAAGGGGGATGGTATTGCAGAAGTTTCGCAGAGATTCTCGCACTCGCTGTTTGGCTCATTGGTGAGTTGAGGGCCAGAAGTGGAGTTGGATAGCGTTCGCGACTCTGGAAATAGATGGGGGACGGCACGGTTGCCGAGAGGCGAGGCTACTTCACCGCCGTCATTCTGCGCAGCTTGTTGGGCGAGTCCCCGCGGCCTTTGCCGACGGTGCGGCCGATGGATTCGATACGGCGTGTCATACAGCGATGGCACTCGCCCGCCGTCTCGTGAATGCACGCTTTGGAGGGATAGATCTCATAGAGCAGGCGGTACTTGGGGGGCGTGAGATTCGGCATCACCACGTTCGCGCCGCGTTCGAGGCCCTTCTCGCGGCCCGTCGCGAGGTTGAGGGTGGCCAGCGCCGTGGTGCTCGGGATGTTCGTGTAGGGACATGCCAGCCGCGTGAGGGCCACGACTTTGTATGTCATCAGCTCGGTGTTGGGGACTTGCTCGCCTTCAGGGGCCTGCCCCTCCGCCCCGGCCTCGCCGAGCGGCGTGCCCGGATGGGCGATGAACGGCCCCACGCCTATCATGTCCAAGTCCAGTTCGGCAAACAGCGCGATATCCCTCGCCAAATCGTCATACGTCTGTCCGGGAATGCCGAGCATGACGCCGCTGCCGGCCTCGTAGCCGAGTTCCGCCAAGGTGCGTAGGATGGCCACCCGATCGGAGTGCTCGCCCGCGCGCGGCGGATGGATGATGTCGAACAAGCGCCTGTTGGACGTCTCGAACCGCAGGAGGTACCTGTCCGCCCCGGCCTCCCGCCAGAGGCGGAGATCGGCGTCGCTTCGCTCGCCCAGACTGAGCGTGATGGCCAGCGGCGTCTCCGCCTTGACGCGCCGGATCACCTCCGCCATCCATTCCCCGGTGATGCCGTAGTCTTCGCCTGATTGCAGCACCACGGTTCCGTAGCCGTAGCGGACGGCCTGGCGGGCGCAGTCCATCACCTCATCCTGCGTCATGCGATAGCGTTCCACGGCCTTGTTGGGAGCGCGGAGTCCGCAGTAGGCGCATTGGCGCGCGCAGTAGTTCGAGAACTCGATCAATCCGCGCAGGTGGACCTCCTCGCCCACGCACTCCCGGCGCACGGCGTTCGCCCGCCGCCAGAGCGTCTCCAGCCGCGCTGGCTCCTCCTCGCTGAGCCAGCTTTGTATCTCGTCCGTGCTGATCAAGGAATTATCCATCCAGTTGGCGTGCATCTTACCATTCCAAGAGAGCGTCGAGCCAAGAATATGGCCATTGACTGATAGAACAATCCCGCCCGCCCGCGTAATTCCCAAACCGGTACGTGCCACCAGCGAAAAGACACGTCTTCGTCCGCCTGAGGCGGACTTCGCTTGCGCCAGTGCCCGCTTTTTGCTTCTTCTTGGACGGGATAACAGGATTGAGCGGATACGAGAGAGGATAGCGTAGAGAGAGAGAAGGGATGAGGAACCGCGCATGTTGCCACTGAGTACGCGCGAATGGGCACTCAAAACATCCTGCAAATCCCGTTATCCTCGGAAAGGGGGACACGTAGCGGTATCGGCGGATTACAGTCCGCCGCTGGAACGCATGACGAAATGATGGATTTTCCCTTCACGGATTCGTAAGGTTATGTTCACTTGCCTGAGGCGCGTAGCGACGGAGGAGCATCATGAGCTACCAGATCGGAATGGACACGATTAATCTGAAGCCGACGGAGCGGCTGGCTCATACGGAGTACTGCTCCAACGACTCCCTTAAACGCAAGATCGAGAGAGAAACGGGGCGCTCCTTTCCGGAAGCCTGGGAATTCGATCTCACGTGGAACTGCAACGACGGCCCCGTCCCCTGGGAAGAGCGCGGACGCGTCACCGACATGGGCCACGCCGAGTTCCTCGAGGGCGGCGTAGATCGGCGCCAACCAACGCCCAGTCCCTTCACCGATCCGGAGCAGGTGCTCGAGTTTGACGCGGTACAGGAATACGGCCTTCCCGATACGGACGAACTCATCGCCTACTACGACAAGTCCTACCGGGAGACACAGGCGGCGCATCCCAATTGGATCTTCCCCGGCGGCTATTACAAAACCATCGTTTCGGGCGCGATCCAGACGTTCGGCTGGGACATGCTCCTCGCCGCCGCGGCCGATCAGGAGCGCTTCGAACACGTTCTCGATTCCTTCTTCCGCCTCACCCTTCACCACATCAAGGCATGGGCCAAGACTTCCATCAAGGTGTTCATCTGCCATGACGACATGGTGTGGACGCAGGGGCCGTTCATGCACCCGGACTTTTACCGGCGCGTCATCTTCCCGCGCTATGCCGAGCTATGGGCCGTGCTCCACGCGGCCGGCATCCGGATCCTGTATTGCAGCGACGGCACCTACTCCCAGTTTATAGACGACATCGCCGCCGCCGGCGCGCACGGATTCATCTTCGAGCCGATGACGGCCCTCGATCCCGTCGTCGAGAAGTACGGCCAAACGCACGTGATTGCCGGCAGCAAGGTGGATTGCCGCACCATGACCTTCGGGACGAAGGAAGACATCCAGGCCGAGATTGACGCCACACTCGAACTGGCCCTGCCTTGCCCCGGCTTCATCTTCGCGGTGGGCAATCACATCCCGAGCAATGTCCCCGTGGAGAACGCCGAGTTCTACATCGACTACCTCCGGGCCAACTGGTGGCGCTAAGGGAGGGATGCGCTCCTGCGTGTCCGCGGTGTGAGCGAAGAACCATGAACGCCTTCCCCTATGACCTAGCCGAGAGCCGCGAGAAGCTGCTGGAACGCCGCGCCGCCTGGGCCGGGGCGCTGGAAAACGAGAACACCGATCACACAGGAAGGCGTCCTCTGGACGGATTGCCGCGCCCGCGGATCGAGGATGGCCTCGATTCCGGGCGGCGTTGTCCAATTCACCTGGCGCGGCAGTATGCGGCCGTGCTGGAAGCCACGCCGCCGTTCGTCGAAGCCTACGATCCCCTCCCCGGCGCCTTCGGATACGTCCTGTGGGACCTCCTGGAGCAAGCCACCTTTGACGATGAGCGGATCGGCATCGACCGCGATGCCTTGTGGGGCGCGCGCGGGTGCCACGTGAACATCGGCATGCCCGGCCACTGGGCGCCCGACCTCGAAATCGGCCTCGCCCAAGGCTGGGGCGGCATCCGGCGCCGCATCCACCAGGCCCAGGCCAGCCGGGCCGGCGACGATCTTCGCTACCTGCAGGCACTGGATACCATCATCGAGGCCGCCCAAGCATTCATCCGAAAGCATGCTGTCCACGCCCGGGAACTGGCCGAGTCGGCAATGGGCCGAGAAGCGCGAGCCTTGCTTCAACTGGCCAACGACATCGACGCCGTTGTGGAGGCCCCGCCTCAGACTTTTGGGCAGGCCATGATCTGGCTCTCGCTCTTCATGACGCTGAACCGGGCCTACAACCGCTCCAACGTCATCGGCCGGATCGACCTCCTGCTCCATCCCTTCTACGAGGCGGACGCCGCCGCGGGCCGGCTGGATGATAGACAGGCCCGCTTCCTGCTCAAGGCGTTGCTCGTTCACGACACGCACTTCATGTGCATCGGGGGAACGGACGCCGAGGGGAACGATGCGTCCAATCGTGTCTCGTACCTCGTCCTCGAGGCATGGCGTGAGATTCGCGGCCCTGCAAATATCGGCCTCCGAGTCCACGCAGGGACGCCCCCGGACCTTCTGCAACTCGCCGCACGCTGCCTGTTAGAGACGGGTGAAGGCACGCCGACGCTCGTGAACGACGCGGCGATAGCGCCGGGCCTCGTGGCCAACGGCATGGCCGAGTCCGTGGCGCGCACCTATGCCTACGGAGGCTGCCACTGGTGGACGGTGCCGGGCAGGCATTACGGCTTGGCGGACGGAACCAAGCTCAACCTGGCGGCCGCGCTGTCGGCGGCGTGGGATCGCATGATGCAGGGCGGCCAGCCGAGCCTTGAACGGCTCTGGGAGTTCTTCGAGGAAACAGTGGGCCATACCTTCGAGTACGCCGGCGCCTGCTACAACGCCCACCTCGATGAGGCCGGGCGGGCTTTCCCCGAACTCGTCGGATCGCTGTTCGGCCACGGCCCCATCGAGAAAGCTCGCGACGTGTTTGACGGGGCGCTCGAATACAACTACTTCGTCGCCGATCTGATGGGACTCGCCAACGTGGTCGATTCACTCACGGCCTTGGACGCCGTTGTCGAAGGCCGCGGCCCGCACGCGTGGGACGAGATCCACCAAGCCCTCGACGGCAATTTCGCCGAACACGCATCGCTGCGCGCGGCCCTGCAACAGGCACCGAAGTTCGGGAACGATGGCGCGCATTCGGATGGTATCGCCCGCCGCGTGCGGGACCTCTGCGTGAAAGCCGCGCAAACCGCCCAGCCTCCGGATGGCCGCTTCCACATCCTCCCAGGCTTCTACAGCTACGTCTGCCACGCCACGACACGCGCCTCAAAGGCCACGCCCGACGGCCGCTTGGCGGGGGAACCTCTCGCCCATGGCGCCAATCCCGTGGAAGGCTGCGCCCGGCAAGGCTACACGGCCATGGCGCGCTCGGTGGCGGCGGTACAGCCGGGCCGGGGCGCGTCCTCGCCGCTGCACCTCGACGTGTCGCCGGCCTTGTTCGACAACGCCGACGGGGCGGAATCGCTCTTGAGCCTGATCGGCGGCTTTTTCCGTCTTGGCGGCACGCAAGTCATCATCAACTCAACCACGCCCGAGATGCTTCGGGACGCCATCGACCACCCGGAACGCCACCGCGACCTCGTCATACGCGTCACGGGTTTCAGCGCGCATTTCGTCAAGCTCAAGCCGAATCTACAAGAGGAAATCCTGAGCCGCTACCGCCACGTGCCGGAGAAGGGAGCATGTCGATGAATGAAAGAGCGAAAGATAACCGGCCCAACGTCCTGATCATCATGTCGGACGATCAGGGGCCGTGGGCCATGGGATGCGCGGGCACGCCGGAATTGAGGACGCCCACGCTCGACAGCCTCGCGGCGCAGGGGACGCGCTTCGACAACTTTTTCTGCGCATCGCCCGTGTGTTCCCCGGCGCGAGCCTCCTTCTTGACGGGCCGAATTCCCTCTCAGCACGGCGTACACGATTGGCTCAAATACGGCAACATCGAGGATCCGGAAGGCGTGACGCGCGTGGGCAAGGATCGCGCCATCGAGTATCTCGAAGGGCTCACCGCCTTCACCGATGTGCTGGCCGCAAACGGCTACCGCTGCGGCTTCTCCGGCAAGTGGCATCTCGGCGCCAGCGGCACGCCCCAGAAGAGTTACTCCTACTGGCACACGCACTCCCTGGGAGGCGACAGCTATACCAACTACTTTATGTTCGACGGCAGCGCCGAGATGACGCATCAGACGGAGTACGTCACCGACGTCTTCACGGATCGCGGCATCGCCTTCCTGGATCGCTACGGCCGCGGCGAGCAGCCCTTCTGCCTGAACGTGCATTACACGGCGCCCCACGCCCCCTGGCGCGAGGAGGAGCAGCCGCCCGAGATCTGGCGCTCCTACGCCGATGTCGAGTTCTCCTCCGTGCCCGCCGTACCGCCCCATCCATGGGGCGGATGGGATCCGACGCCAGAGGAGCGGCACGAGACAATCCAAGGCTATTTCACGACGATCACGGCGATGGACGCGGCCATCGGCCGTATCCTCGACAAGCTGGACGCCCTCGGCATCGCCGATAACACGCTTGTCTTCTCTCTGAGCGATAACGGCTTCAATATGGGCCACCACGGCATCCGCGGCAAGGGCAACGGCACTTTCCCGATGAACATGTTCGAGGAGTCGGTGAAAGTCCCCTTCATCGCCCGTTGTCCCGGGCGCGTGCCGGCCGGTGTGGTTAACTCCGACCTCCTCAGCCAGTACGATTTCATGCCGACGCTGCTCGACTACCTAGGCCTGGAGGCTCCCGCCACGGAGCCCCTTCCGGGCCGGAGCTTCGCCCACGTCCTGCGCGGCGCCGGACAGGGCGGGCATGAGGCGGTGGTCGTGTGCGACGAGTACGGGCCCGTGCGCATGATCCGCGATCGCGAATGGAAATACATCCACCGCTATCCCTACGGCCCGCATGAACTCTACTGCCTCGCGGAGGATCCACGGGAAGAGGAGAATCTCGTGGACGATGCGCGATACGCCGAGATCGCGACGGCAATGCGGGCGCGGCTGGAGGCGTGGTTCATGGAATACGTCAAGCCTTCCCTGGACGGCGCGCGGCAGGCCGTCCGAGGTAAGGGGCAGACGGATTTGGTAGGGCCGCGCGGCGAGGGACGCCAGGCCTTCGTATAAGCAGCCCGGCAAGAGCGCTGGTTACGACGCGTGCTTCCGGCCCTCGTCGAGCATGGCCAGGTAATTGTCCACCGGGATATAGTTGGCGACGCTGTTGCCGGTGCCGAGGCAGTAGCCGCCGCCCGGCATGCACACGTCGAGCGTGTCGCGCACGCGCTGCCGCACCTCGGCCTCGCTCGCGCGGCACAGGAAGTCCACGTCGATGCCCCCCAGCAAGGCAATGCGCTGCCCGTAGGCGCGCTTGGCGTTGCGCACGTCCTCAATCGTATCCTCGAAGGAGTGTTTGGCGTCGATTCCCACGTCGTCGATCAAGTCGTCCATCACGGCCGCCAGGTTGCCGCAGGCGTGGAGTAGGTAGGGCCGTCCCGTGTCGTGCGACATAGCGGCCATGAGCTTGTGTCCGGGAAGCACAAACTCGCGCAGGTCGTCCGGACTGATCAGCGTGCCGCCGCGAAAGCCCATGTCGTCGCTGCCCCAGACGAATTTGACGCATTCAAAGGATAACATCTGTTCAAGCACTACGCGGAAAATCTCATTGAGCCGATCCGCGATAGCCTGGACGAGATCCCGCTGCTCGTACAGGGCGTAGCAAAGCGTCTCGTAGCCCATAAGCCAAGTTAGATATTCCGCGTAATGGGCAAAGCCCCCGCCCCCGATGATGCACATGCCTTCCGGAAGATTCTCTTCGTAGAACTCGAGCGCCCTTGCGGACGCAGAGGAAGGATCGGGCCATGGATATGCCTCAAACTCCTCCCAGTTCGTGATGGGCCCCCGGTGCTCATTCATGAAGCCGCGGCCGCCGTCCCGCTTCAGCGAAGCCGTGTCGTCCGCCGTGCAGTAGTGGAGCGGCATTTCCAGGCGCTCGACGCCGCACCGGATGAAGTCGTATCCGAGGAAAGACTGTAGGGCAATCTGCTTCCGCTCGGCGAAGTAAGGATCGCCCGGATTCAACCCATCGAGCACACCGTAGCGCTCACAGATCGCGTCCTGTATCTCGGCGTCGAGAAATAACTCGATGTGGTGTACGCGCTTCGGCGTCCCTTCGCGGAGCAAGCAGGCCTTAAGGGCCTCCCAATCCGGCGCTGCCTGGACGGAAAATGGTGAATCCATATCTGCATCCTCATAGGCTTGGCAGGTTCATCGCGGAATCCACGCCAATCTAGCAGGGGTGGGCGGGCAGTTCAAAGCGGCTTCACTTTCTCATCGTTTTTCGTTAGACTCTCGGCGAATTGCAGGACCTCCCGGGAGAAGATGCAATGTCCGAGCCGTGGCCCATTCCCGCGTGGTACTACCAGCACTTCGATGCCGATTTTGACCTCGATGTGCCCGAGGAGGCATTTGGCGGCTGGAAGAAGAAAGCCCTCGATTTCGCCCCCGGGCACACCGCCGTCGTTGTCATGCACGCCTGGGACACCGGCTCCTTCGAGGAGCACCCCGGCTGGTATCGAACGGTTCCCTACATCCCCCGCGCGAATGAAATTGCCCGCACCATCTTTCCCGGCCTCCTCGAAGCCGTGCGTGCCTCCGGGCTGCCTCTCTTCCACGTCGTCGGCGGCGGGGAGTACTTCAAGTCCTATTCCGGCTACCAGCGCGCGCGCGACCTGGCCGGCCCCGAGCCTCCCCCCTTAGAGAAGGTCGTAGCCGATCCCGCGCACGAGGCCCTTCGCCGGTTTCGCCACGACAACGTCCACCCCGGCGCGGACAATGCGCCCGACATCGAGCGCGGCTGCAAGAAGATCGACTTCCTTCCCCAGGCACGGCCCCAGGGCGAGGAAGGCATCGCGGAGAACGGCCGCCAGTTGTTCGCCTTGTGCAAGGAGTCGGGCGTCAACCACCTCGTCTACGCCGGTTTCGCCATTAATTGGTGCCTCCTGTTGTCCCCCGGCGGGATGGCCGAGATGCAGAGGTACGGCCTGCTCTGCTCCGCCTTGCGCCAGGCCACGACGGCCGTCGAAAGCAAAGGGTCGGCCCGGGACGAAGTGTGCAAGGAGCTGGCCCTGTGGCGCGTCGCCCTGTCTTACGGCTTCGTGTTTGACGTGGAGGACCTCATCACGGCCTTGCACGCACATGCCGCCACCACAGGACAAGCATGAGGGAACCGCACCATGGCACGCCGTGAATCCATTGGACTTATCGGACTGGGACTCGTCGGCAAGGCGCTCGCGAGGCGCTTGCTCGACGCAGGCTACGTCGTCAAGGGATTCGATGTCGATGAAGCCGCCCGAACTCTGGCAAGGCAGCTTGGCGTGGAGGTCGCTGCCGATGCCTCCGGCGCGGCGGATGGATGCCGTGTCGTCCTGTTGAGCCTCACCGACTCGCCCGCCGTGGACACGGTGCTCTGGGGGGGCGACGGCATCGCGCCGCTGTGCTCCGAAGGCACGACCATTCTCGATACGACGACGGCGGAGCCACAGGCTACGGAGAGCCACCACGCCAAGCTCCGGGAGCACCAAGTGCGCTTCATCGATGTGCCGCTGATCGGCTCCAGCCACGTCATTGCGGACGGCGACGCCGTGGCGCTCGTCGGCGACGCCGAATCCGCCGCGGCCGACTACATAGACATCGTCCAGGCCTTCGCGAGCAAGGTGTTCTTTCTCGGCCGCGCCGGCCAAGGCCATCAGGCCAAGCTTGTCGCCAATCTCGTGCTCGGCCTGAACCGGCTCGTCCTGGCCGAAGGGCTTGCCCTCGCCGAAAAGACAGGTATGGACTCGCGGCAGATGCTCGACATCCTCAAGTCGGGCGGCGCCTATTCGCGCGTGATGGACACCAAAGGGGACAGGATGCTCGCGCGGGAGTTTAAGCCGCAGGCCCGGCTCGCCCAGCATGCGAAGGACGTGCGCCTGATCATCGAACTCGCCGCCGGCGCGGGCGCACGCGTGCCCGTCTCCGAGCTGCACGCGGCCCTGCTTAAGGAAGCCATCGAGAAGGGCTGGGGCGGCCTCGACAACGCGGCCATCATCAAGACCTACCAGTAGGCGTCTGGAGGTGCGGCCTGAAAGCCGCCCCCCAATAATCAGTTACGCGCGGTGCTTCGTCCCGCGTCGAGCGGGAGCCGTATCGTGAAGATGCTGCCCTTGTTCGGTTCGCTGTCGACTTCGACCTTGCCTCCGTGGGCCTCGATGATTCTCTTCACAATCGAAAGGCCCAAGCCACTGCTCAGCATCTTCGCGGAGGCCTGCTCCGCCCGCCGGATCCGGACGAATTCCTGAAACAGCCGGCCCTGATCCTCCGGCCGAATGCCCACGCCGTTGTCCTCGACGGCGACGCAGACATAGCCATTGCACGGCAGGCCGCGAACCATGATGCTTCCGCCGTCCGGCGTGTATTTGATGGCATTGGTGATGAGGTTGGCCACGGCTTCGTGAATCAGCCGCTCGATTCCGTACACTTGCGGCAGCGCCTCCTTCAACTCGACGGAAAGCGTGTGCCCGTGCAGCTTCGCCAAGTCCGTATTCTCCGCCGCCACTTCCTGCACCAGGGCGGAGATGTCCACGGCGCTCCCATGTTTCTCGATACTTGCCGTTTCCAGGGCGGCGAGCACCTCGAAATCCCGCAGGAAGGCCGTCACCTCCTCGAGACGCGCGTGGACGCGGCCCATGATGAGCCGCTGCTCATCCGTCAACGGGCTCTGCCCGCCCGTCTCAAGCGTGTCCAGGAGCATCGTAGCCGCCGACACGGGAGCCTTCAGATCGTGGATGGCGATGTGCAGGAAGGCGCGGTGCATTTCCGAAAGCCGCTCGAGTTCCGTGTTGGCCGTCCGAAGCCGCTGTTCGCCGCTCCGAAGAAGGTGCACCAGTCCAGTCAGCAAGAACAAGGTAAGCGCCATCAGCATGCCCTGGACCACTAACACGGTGATGACGTAGCGGCCGTCCAGGGGGGCGGTGCTGTTCACGGCTCCCAGCGGCATGAGGACGGGAATCCATCCGAGCCATTGGCCCACCACAAGTCCCGTGAGCAGCAAAAAGCCGAACAGGGCGTGCGCGAACGCCGCCCGCGGAGACAGTAGGATCACCGCGATAATCACGTGGATGACGTAGAAAGCCTTGAATGGCGACTTGGCCCCGCCCACAAGCCACAGCGCCGTCGTGAGGAAGACGAAATCCGCGGCGATGGTGGTGTGCATGAGCCGCGTCAGAAAAGGGTAAGAAGACGCGGTGGCCTCCGTGTCCTGGTAGTAGCGCCGAACCACCGCGAAGATGACGATGTTATAGAGGCCCAGGAGAATGCCGAGAAGCGCCAGGCTCGACACGCTGAGGCCTTCGATGCCCACAACATCCTGGGCGAAGAACGCGCCGCCGATCATACAGCCGACGACGATGAAGCGGACGAGGGCATGGATGTACAGGCGGGTGCCCAACAGACGGCTGTGCAGCAGGAAAGACTGCACGTTGGAGCCCTTTGGCGTACCGTACGCCGGCTCCTCTTGCCGGACACTCAGGCACTGTGGTTCCGCCTTAGTCACCCCTCACCTCCCACGGTTGGCAACCTGTTCACACTATCGCACGTACCACCTTGGAACGCAAGGGGTTCGGAAGATCCAGAATCCGCACGTAAGCGTGGTCCTGAATCCCAAGCACGCGCGCCGGAAGCAGGCAGGATGCCCGCGCTACAATCTCCGGCGCGCTCGCCCTTTGTCAGGAACCGCTTGCCACAGTCCCAAGAAAGGCCCTATTGTGGCGCAGGCTTCCAGCCTGCATATTCCCTCGATTGGCGCGAAACCTGCCCGGCTTACGTGCGGATCTGGGAAGATCACGGCGCGCCCCACCTGCACCGTCGAATGTCCGTGGGACGGATCCTGAGCCGCCGTCCACGCCTTTGGCGGAAGGCGACGAAGATCGACGCGGCGCGCCGCCAAGTTCCTCAAAGAAAAAGCCCCCATAGAGAGGGCCGGTAGGGCGCTTGACAGCTTGAAGCTGTGAAGCGTTGCCCTGCGAGACGATTGCCTCATTACTATGATTTGCCGACAACCGCCGCTCAGGTATACTATGGCTATCTTACACCGTATTAGGACTGGCGTCAAGGAGAATGTGCGAGGGAAGCATCAGATGGACAATAGCGGTGGTGGTGAACGAATTCTAGGACTGGACCTGGGGGCAAACTCATTGGGATGGGCGCTCGTCTCCTACCAGGATGGGCAGCCTGTCGGACTGGTGGCCACCGGCGTGCGAGTATTCGAGGCAGGCGTCGAGGGGCAGATCGAGTCCGGCAAAGATGAGGCCCGCTCCGCAAAACGGCGGGAGGCCCGGCAGCGACGGCGTCAAACGGACAGGCAGGCGCGGCGGATGCGGAAACTGGCCGGCCTATTGCAGCGTTCAGGACTCCTGCCGCCCGGGGATGTAAAGGGGGGCGCGGAACGCCACGCACTCCTGGCCAAACTAGACAATGAACTCTACAAGGCGTTCGAGGCGGAAACGGCGGCCGACGCGCCGCTTCGCCCGGCCCTGACTCAGTTGCCGTACTTCCTCCGAGCACGCGGACTGGATGAACGGCTTGAGTTGCATGCCTTCGGCCGCGCTCTGTACCACTTGGCACAGCGACGCGGATACTTGAGCAACCGCAAGACGCCTCTCGATGATGACGAAAAGGGCAAAGTCGGGCCCGCGATCAGTGAGCTGGCGGGACTGATTCAGAAGGCAGGCGCTCGCACGCTAGGCGAATACCTCGCCAAAGTTGATCCCATTCTGGAGCGGCGGCTCAGGAAGCGCTTGACGGCGCGGCGGATGTACGAGGAAGAGTTTGATGCTCTTTGGCAAGCACAGCAGGCATATCATCCTGAACTGCTGACGGAGAAGCTACACCGGCAGGTGCGCCGGGCGATCTTCTACCAGCGTCCGCTCAAGAGCGCGAAGCACCTTATCGGCAAGTGCGAGCTTGAGAAAGGGCGAAAACGGGCGGCACTGGCGCTCCCGGAAGCGCAGCGATTCCGGCTGCTGCAAAAGGTCAACGATCTGCGCGTTCACCCACCAGAGGGGCAACCTAGGCCGTTGACGCCCGAGGAGCGGGCGAAGCTCCTAGACAAATTGGAGCAACAGGAGGATGCCACCTTCGGGAGCATCAGGACACTACTGAAGCTGAAGGGGTGCGAATTCAATCTCGAGCGGGGCGGGGAAAAGAAGCTGCCAGGCAACCGCACCGCCGCACGACTGCGCAAGATCTTTGGAGCGCGCTGGGACTCGCTGTGTGACGCCGAACGGGAAAGCATCATTGACGACGTGCGGAGTATTCAGAAGGAATCGGTCTTGGCGCGGCGGGGGCGAGAGGTATGGGCACTGGATCCGGAAGCGGCGGCCGCCTTCGGAAAAGTGCAGTTGGAGAAGGGCTACAGCGCGTTATCACGCCGGGCCTTGCGCAAACTGCTGCCTATTATGGAAGAGGGCACGGCCTTTGCCACGGCCAAGGCGGAGATCTATCCGCGGGAATGGCAGAAGCTGGCGGTGGACGAGCTGCCCTCGGTGGACGATGCAGGCCTGACGCTGCGCAATCCGGCGGTTCACCGCGCGCTCACCGAGTTGCGCAAGGTGGTGAATGCAGTCATCAGGAAATACGGGAAGCCGGATGCCATCCGCCTGGAACTGGCGCGAGACTTGAAGAATCCGCGCGAGCAGCGCAAGCGGATATGGGAAAACAGCCGCAAGCGCGAGTCCAAGCGCAAAGACGCCGCGAGGCTCATCTTGGACGAGACGGGCAACAAAGAACCGAGCCGGGCCGATATCGAGAAGGTCCTGTTGGCCATTGAGTCGAATATGAAGTGCCCCTACACGGGCAAACCTATCTCCATTGCCGGGCTTGTGGGTGCTCACCCGCAGTTTGACGTGGAGCACATCATCCCCTTCAGCCGCTGCCTGGATGATTCCTTCCTCAACAAGACGCTTTGCTACCACGAGGAAAACCAGAGTCGGAAAGGCAACAAGACGCCCTTTGAGGCCTACGGCGGCGATTCGGACAGGTGGGAAGAGATCGTCGATCGCGTCAAGCAGTTTCGGGGAGACGCGGCGAAAGCAAAACTCGAACGCTTCCAACTGCGGAATCTTGATCCTTTCGATGACTTCGCGTCGAGCAAGCTCAACGACACGCGCTACGCGGGCCGCGAGGCGATGAAGTACTTGGCCTGGCTCTACGGCGAGGCGGCGCGGAGCCGCGTGCAGGTCAGTCCGGGCAAGGTAACGGCCTATCTGCGCGGGGCCTGGAACCTGAACAAGATCCTCGGCGACGGCGGCGGGAAATCACGCGCCGATCACCGGCACCACGCCATCGACGCTGTGGTGATTGCGCTGACGGATCGCCGGACGGTGGCCGCGATGAGCAAGGCTTCGGAGCGGCAGCTACACGAAAAAGGCCGGAGCCGAGGATGGTGGAAGCTCTTGGAGACGCCCTGGGACGGCTTCCTGCGGGATGTTCAGGGATGCATCGATCACATTGTGGTATCGCACCGCGTATCCCGGAAGATCCGGGGCAGCCTACACGAAGAAACGTTCTACGGAGAGGCCCCTGCCGAGGACGGATGGGCCTACGTGCGGAAGCCGTTGAAGGACTTGAGCGCGGGGGACGTTGCGGCCATTGTGGACGACCACATCAGGGAGAAGGTGCGCGAGAAGATCGAGGAGCTGGGCGACGTCAAGAAACTGGAATTCCCGGAGAATCATCCACATATCGAAGCGAGAAACGGCCGGCGCATTCCCATTCACAAAGCGCGGCTCAGGTACAAGAGAAAGACCACGGCCATAGGACACGGCCATAGCACCCGGCATGTCTGGACACGCGGCAACAGCCACGTGGAGGTCGTGGCCGTTCTCGACGCCCAAGGCGAAGCAAAGCAGTGGCAAGGCGCCGTCGTGACACGGCTGGAGGCCCATCAACGCCTGCGCAGCGAAGAGCCGATTGTGCACCGAACATCGGAGCCTCGACGGCATTTCCTCTTTTCGCTCACGCAGGGAGACACGATTGAGGTGGACGTGAAAACAGAAGATGGGGAGGTTGCCCGAGAGTTGTACGTGGTTCGGGGAGTCTCTCAAGAACAGGCCGGACGCTTGGAGTGTGTTCACATGCTCGACGCCCGCAAGAAGGCAGACATTCCGAGGTCCGGGAACGCCCGCAATAGGCAATACCGCCCAAGCATAGCGAGTCTGCGCTCCGTCAACTGCCGCAAGGTTAGCGTGACGCCTTTGGGAGAGGTACTTCCGGCGAATGACTGATACCGTTCTTGATCTATCGGAAAGGCCCGCCAAGCTCGCGGTGCGAATGGGATTGCTGGTGATTCTCCAGCGGGACGGCGGCGAAACCACGCTGCCTCTGGAGGAGCTGGCCGTACTCATTGTGTCGCACCGGCAAGTGATCTTCACTCAGGCGGTGCTGGCGGGACTCGCCCAAGCGGGGGGCGTGTTCGTGGCGTGCGACGAGCGGCATATGCCGGTGGCTATGATGCTGCCCATCGAAGGGCATCACCTGCAATCGGAGCGGTTCGCGCAGCAGGCCGAGGCGTCGCGGCCGACGTGTAAGCGGCTCTGGCAGCAGATTATCCGCGCCAAGGTGCGCGCGCAGGGGCGGCTGCTCGAAAACTTGCACGGAGATGATCGCGGCCTGTTGGCTTGGGCGGAAAAGGTGAAGTCGGGGGACACGCAGAATATCGAGGGGCAGGCGTCGCGGCGGTATTGGCCCGCGCTGTTCAACGATCCCGGATTTCGCCGCAACCGCGATGCGGAAGATCAGAACGCTCAATTGAACTACGGCTATGGCGTACTGCGCGCGATCGTGGCGCGCGCCATCTGCGGCGCGGGCCTGCACCCATCGCTCGGATTGCACCATCACAACCGCTACGACGCCTACCGGCTGGCGGATGACCTCATGGAGCCGTACCGGCCCGTGGTCGATAGGGCGGTAGCGCGGCACGTTTGGGAAAAGGGCGCGGCGGGGCCGCTGGACAAAGAGGCGAAGGGCGCCTTGCTCAGGGCGCTGGGGGCGCGGTATACGCTGAAGGGCGAGGAGCGCTCCCTCTTTGACATCGCGGCGCGGATGTCGGCTTCCTTGGCGCAAGTCTTCGCCGGCGAGCGGCGGGATCTGGCGCTGCCGGAGGTGTGAGGTGGCGCAGGGCGGCTTGGCAATATCGGAGTATCGGGGGATGTGGCTTTTCGCGATGTTCGATCTACCGGTGGATACGCCCGAGGGGAAGCGGAACTACGTTCGCTTCCGCAGAACGCTCTTGCAGAACGGTTTTCTGATGATGCAGTTCTCCGTATACGCTCGGTACTTCGGAAGCGAAGAGGCGAGCAAGGTGCATCGCAAACGGGTGAGACAGGCCATTCCATCCGGCGGGCATGTCCGCCTCCTTGCCGTAACGGACCACCAGTTTGGGAAGATGGATGTATTTCACGGAAAGAGGCGGGAGAGTCCCGAGGAGCCCCCGCCCCAGATGATGCTCTTCTGAGGCTGCGGCCAATGCGCCGCCGAATGAGCGGGCCGAAGTGCCGGTTTTCGAAATGGAAGGCAGATGTTTTCCGGCCGCACCCCGCCAAGAACCGCGGTTTCAGGCAGGTTTTTCAGCGCCAAATGCCAGGAAACCCCCTGTAAATAAAGCATTTACAGGGAGTTTAAGTATACCTGAGCGGCGATTGCCCTCAAACCACAGCCTGATTTTCGCCGTACCACAGCGCGAACTCAGTATACCTGAGCGGCGATTGCCCTCAAACCACAGCTCGACTACAGGATGCGAGATAATGAGGTCGAGTATACCTGAGCGGCGATTGCCCTCAAACCACAGCGTCGCGTCTATTGCGCAACACCCGCAACGGAGTATACCTGAGCGGCGATTGCCCTCAAACCACAGCACCGGGAACAATGGAACGGAACCGGTGTCGAGTATACCTGAGCGGCGATTGCCCTCAAACCACAGCGGCGACACTGGTCTATGCTCGGCCGACAAGAGTATACCTGAGCGGCGATTGCCCTCAAACCACAGCCTCCGGACGCGCACAACGAGTTCCCCGCGTAGTATACCTGAGCGGCGATTGCCCTCAAACCACAGCTCCTTCCAGGCCGTCTCCGACCTGCCCGTCAGTATACCTGAGCGGCGATTGCCCTCAAACCACAGCCTGTTCAACAACGCTGCCGACGCGGCCGTCAGTATACCTGAGCGGCGATTGCCCTCAAACCACAGCCTGTTCAACAACGCTGCCGACGCGGCCGTCAGTATACCTGAGCGGCGATTGCCCTCAAACCACAGCTTGCGCCTTGCTAAGCAAGACAAGCTCGGAGTATACCTGAGCGGCGATTGCCCTCAAACCACAGCACGGTTCGGGGCGATGAGCTTATCGGGCGGAGTATACCTGAGCGGCGATTGCCCTCAAACCACAGCCGAATGACGAGCATCTGTATAATCCCTCCGAGTATACCTGAGCGGCGATTGCCCGGCGCCCCGAACGGGGCGCTCGCGTGTAGCCGTGGGTGAGCGAAGCGAGCCCACGGACACGGGACCTTTCCATCAAGAGCCCCGAACGGGGCGACAGCGTTCTCACTTCACAGCCAAGAGTATTCCTCGTCGAAAATCCACGCCGTGGGCCTTCAACAGCGCTCTGAATTCCTGCCTGAAATCCGTCTTGCGGTGATGGCAGTCGCGGCCGCCCCGTTCGGGGCTTTCGCCACGGCGGGCTATGCACACGCCCCACCGACAGGAGGCCCGTTCCCGCATCCCACCAGGAACCGCAGGTTCAGGCCACACTTCTACCGGAGCGAGGTCCCCTTGAGAAGGCCGCATTGGACGGGAATATCCCGGAAACTGACGCAGGCCCCTTCGGCGGACTACAGTAGCGCCACCGTCTCGGTAGCTGCGCGGAAGGCGTCTCGCCTTCCGCGTGCCGGCAAGATGTCGGCGCCGCAAGATCGCGAATTGCCCCGCTGGAGGCGGCTGCGGTATGCTACGGGCGGCGCAAGTATATCCACCACAGCATCGTGAGAGGAGCCGTTGTTATCATGTCCGAAGGCCCATTCCAACAGAGCCAAACCGAGGAAATGCGCGCAGCCGTCCGCCAAGTGGTGCAGGACACGCCGGTGACGGATATTCACACGCACCTGTACAGCCCGCCGTTCGGCGAGTTGCTGTTGTGGGGCGTGGATGAGCTGATCACGTACCACTATCTCATCGCGGAAACTCTGCGTGCGTCGGACGTGGCGTACGACGCCTATTACGCCATGAGCAAGCGCGAGCAGGCCGACTTGATCTGGCAGGAGCTGTTCGTTGAGCGCTCGCCCATCAGCGAGGCGTGCCGGGGCGTCCTTACCGTGCTGAACAAGCTGGGCCTGGACGTGGCCGCGCGCGATCTGGATGCGTACCGCGCGTACTTCGCCGAGCAGGCGGTGGAGGACTACGTCGACACCGTCTTCAAGACGGCCCATATCGAGTCCGTCGTCATGACGAATGACCCCTTCGATGATCTGGAGCGGCCCCTATGGGAAACGGGCGTCGAGGGAGATCCGCGCTTCCATGCGGCGTTGCGTATCGACCCCCTCCTCACGGATTGGCCGCGGGCGTGCGAGTGCCTGAAGGGCTGGGGATACGCCGTGGAGGAATCGCTGGGCGTCGAGACGCGGAGCGAGGTGCGCCGCTTCCTCGATGAGTGGCTGACGCGTATCAAGGCCCTCTACATGGCCGTCTCGCTGCCGCCGACGTTCGCGTTCCCGGATGAAACGTCCCGGACGACGCTCATCACCGAGTGCGTGCTGCCCGTGGCGCGCGAGCACAACGTGCCTTTCGCGATGATGATCGGCGTGAAGCGCAACGTCAACCCGCCGCTGCGTTTGGCCGCGGACGGCGTCGGCTACGGGGACGTGGGCGCCGTGGAGAGCCTGTGCGCGGATTATCCGGACAATAAATTCATGCTTACGATGCTCGCCCGCGAGAACCAGCATGCCTGCTGCGTGGCGGCGCGGAAGTTCCGCAACTTGTGCCTGTTCGGGTGCTGGTGGTTTCTCAACGATCCGAGCCTGATCGAGGAGATCACGCGGATGCGCTTCGAGCTCCTCGGCCTGAGCGTCGTGCCGCAGCACTCGGACTGCCGCATCCTGGATCAGCTTATCTACAAATGGACGCATTCCCGGGCTATCATCGCCGACGTGCTTGGCGACAAGTACGCCGACATGGTGGCCACGGGCTGGACGCTTACGAAGGATGAAATCGCGCGCGACGTCGCCCGACTCCTGGGCGGCAATTTCTGGGATTTCCTGAAATCCTAGCGCGAAATACGCCGAAGCGGCATCGAAAAAGGAGAATGATCCAGTGAACGCCATCGCCGTCAGTCTTTGTCTTGTGGCCTCACTCACCAGCGGCCAGCCGGCCGTGCTCCCCGCGCCCGAACTCGTGTGGGAATACGACTGCGCTGAGGAAACCTCCGGAACGCCCGTGCTCTATCCGGGCATCGAGTCGCCGGAGAACATCATCATCATCGAGCGCCCCGGCAAGATCATATCGCTCGACGGACACGGACAGTTAGTCTGGGCAACCGACCTGGGAGAGATCGCCGACGCGACGCCCGCCGTCGGCGACCTCGACGGTGACGGCACGCCGGAGATCGTGACGGCCACGCGAGCAGGGGAAGTGGTGGCGCTCGACGGCAAGGGCGTGGAACTGTGGCGGCATCCCCTCATGGGCAAGGTGCAGGATTGGAGCGCGCCCGTCCTGCCCGACCTGGACGGCGACGGGATACGCGAGGTGATTTGCGGCGACATCGCAGGCTATATGAACTGCCTCAGCGGCGACGGCAAACTCCTCTGGCGCGTGAAGGTGGATCCGTACCGCGTGTCGCCGGCGGCGGTGGCGCTCGGGCCTGAGGGCCGCGCCGCCATGATCGTATACGGCACGGAGAATGACCACGTGGTCGCTTTGGGCCCGGACGGCGGACTCCGCTGGCTGGCCCAACAGGAAAGTCAATTCGCGCGCACCAATCCCACCATCGGCGATCTGGACGGCGACGGGGACTACGAGGTCGCCATCAATACGAGTTACAACAATCCCAACAGCCGCCTCGTCGTACTGGATGCGGGCGACGGCGCCCTGGTGTGGGACGCGCGGCTCAATCTACACGGTTACACGGCCGCCGCCATCGCCGATATCGAAGGGGACGGCTCGAATGAAGTCATCCTGCCCCTTCGCTCGAACACCATCTACTGCTTCAGCGGCGATGGTACGGAACGCTGGAAGACAACCACCGGCGGCCACGCCTATTTCTGGACGGCCGCGGTGGTCGATATCAACGCTGACGGCCGGTGCGAAATCATCGGCGCCGTCCGCGATACCAACGAGGACGGCAAGTCCTGGTTCGTCCTCGATGAGCATGGGAGCGTACTTGGCGCATACGAAATGCCCGGAGGCGCCGACTGCGCGCCCCTCGTGGCCGACGTGGACAAGGACGGCGGGCTCGACATCATCCTCTCCGGCTCCAGACAAGGGCTGGTACGCTGCTTCACGTTCGGCGGCAAAGCGCAAGGTGCGCGGGCGCCTTGGATGAGTCAGCGCTACGACGACGCCCGCCAGGGATGCGTACCTCTGAAAAACCCGCGGCTCCCGTCGCCGCCGGAAGGCCGTCCCGGCGTCCTCGACGCCGCGTGGGCCTCTCCCCCAACGTGGGGAACGAACGAGGTGGCAGTCTCGTGGCCTGATTACGAGGGCGAGCGGGTGGTCGTCGAAGTAGCCACGATGGACGCGAGCAGCAGGCGCTTCGCTCGCGTACTCGATCTGGCCCCCGCCGACTTGCCCGAACGCCTGCCCATCGACCTCGTCGGCCCCGGCAAGCACACGATTCGCATCCAGGTGTATTCGCCCGAGGATTGGCGGCCCATGAGCGCGTGGCAGGCGGAGGTGAAACTCGCGGGATTCAAACAGTTTGCCAAGGAAGTGGACGCGTCTCTGGCAAAACTCGCTGACAAGGCTGATGCACTGCCGCAGGAGGCCTTCGGTGCGCGTCTGCTGCTGCGCGAACGCATCGCGCGGCGTCAGGCGACCCTCGATGCTCTCGAACGGAGGGCGCGCGAACTCGACTTCACCAGCGCGCCCAACGCGGACGCCCTGCTCGAAGAGATTCAGGCCTTCCGGGCGGGCATCGATATGGATGTGGCGCTGGCGCGTGTAACCGTCGCCGCCAACACGATCCGCCCGGGCGCGCCGGTGGCCGTGTGGGAGGATCCGAATCCGTGGGATGAGACGCCTGCACTGCTGGACGACGCGGCGCTTTCCGCCGATCCCACGGTGGAAGCCGCCATGTACGGCGGGGAATACGAGAGCCGCTGCCTGTGCTTGGCCAACATCCAGCAGGAGCCCGTCATCCTGCAGGTGCGGCCTGAGGAGTCCACCCTCGCGGGCGTGCTCTTCTACGAGGTCGTCGAGACGCCGCGCGCCAACGGGACATCGGTGGACGACGCCCTTGCCCACATGAATCAGGCGTGGACGCTTCGCATTGCCCCGGGCGAAGTGCGCCGGCTCTGGATGACGTTCAACGGCAAGGCGCTCGAGACAGGAACGACGGACTTGCCCGTTCTCTTGCTGCCGCTGGGATGGGATGATTTCACGGTGTCCCTCACCTTGCGCGCGCAAGTGGACGCTCTGGATTTGGCTGATGCACCGGATTGGCGTAGCTGCAACTGGTCTTCGCCGCAGCGCTTCCGAGGCTCGGGACTCGACATGAGCGCCATTGCCGTGGCGCGTGAACATGGCATGAACGTGCATGTCATGGGAGCGCCGGCGCCCAAGTGCGATGGCCGAGGCAAGCTGACGGGCAAAGTCGATTGGACGGCGTTTGACGAGGACCTCGACCTGATCGGCCCCGACGGCGTCATTCTCATCACGGGCGACGGCGTGCGCACTCCCGCTGAAGTCGAGCGCTTCGGCCCGGTGCATGTCAAAGCCGAGCGGGCGTGGCTTCAACAGCTCGACGCCCACCTCGCCGCCAAGGACTGGGGGCGCGATCGGTGGGCCTTGTATCCGGTAGACGAGCCGGGCCTCTACGGCGGCACGCGCATCGAGCGGTTCAGAGTCATCGCCTCCCACTTTCGCGAGGCCATGCCCGAGGCGCCCATCTACGCGAATCCTTCCGGCTTCGTAACGCCCGAAACCATGGCCTGCATGGTGCCGCTGGTAGACGTGTGGTGCCCCGAGCAGGGCATGCTCAGGCGTTCGCGCGAGATGGCCACGTTCTTCCTGGACACGGGCAAGCCCGTATGGTGCTATGAAGCGCCGGGGGACGTGAAGCTCCTCAGGCCGCTCGGCTACTACCGGGCCAATTCGTGGATGGCTTATCAACTGGGCCTGTCCGGGACGGGCTTCTGGACGCAGCTTTACAGCGGAGCCGCTTACGGCGGGAATGACCTTTTCCTTCGCCAAGCCGGCTCCGAGTACGGCGCCAACTACGCCGCACCGGAAAGCGAGGTCATCAGCCGGCGCTGGGAAGCCTATCGCGACGGGATCGAGGACGTGCGCGCTTTCATGATGCTCCAGGCCGCCGCCGATGCCGCCCAAAGCGCAAACCGGAAGCCGGAACTTGTGGCCAAAGCCGGCGCGCTGCTGGGCGCGCGCATCGAGGAGGCTACGCGCAAAGGCTTCGCCCTCGGCGACATCACGCGCTTCCTGCGTGATTATGAGATGGATTACGGCGAAGTCATGCGCATGCGGGCCGAGGCCGCGGCATTGACGAAAGCGTTGGCGGCGGAGTGACTACGTTCACGTGCCAGACGAGCATCAAACTGCGTGATACGGACGCGGCGGGCGTGCTCTTCTTCGCGAACTACTTCGCCCTGGCCCACGATGCCTATGAGGCCTTCATGGACGGCCAGGGCATCAACTTCGGCCGGGAGATCCGCGAAGGCGGCTACATCATTCCCGTGGTGCATGCCGAGAGCGACTACCGCGTGCCACTTTGGGCCGGCGAGGCGGTAACGATCACCGTTACCGTCGAGAAGGTCCGGCGCCGGAAGTTCACGCTCGCTTACGTGTTTCATAACGCCGAAGGCCGGCGCGCCTGCTCCCTGAGGACGACGCACGTCGTCGTCAATCAGAAGACGGGGAAGTCGGTTCCCCTTCCGGCAAACGTCGCGCGCGCCCTCGGGGCGGGCCAAGGGGAGGACGCGCCCACGCAGTGACGCCCCCCTAGCGCTTGGTTTACGAGCCGTACTCGACGGGATAGCCTTCGTCTTCCCACGCGAGGAAGCCGCCCAGCATATTCTTGATCTTCGTGAAGCCCGCGCCGGCCAGCAGTTGAGAGGCCGTCGCGCTTCGCCCGCCGCTCTTGCAATTCACAAGGATCGTGTCGTTCTTGTGTTCGTCGATCTCATCGAGACGGCCCTGCAATTCGCTCACGTTGATATTGTACGCTCCGGGAAGATGGCCGGCCTCATATTCGGATGTGGTGCGCACATCGAGGACAAACACCCCGGACTGCCAGAGTTGATAGCCCTCCTCGACCGTCACATCCGTGTACGCCGTAGGCCCGGACGCGATGGTTGTCCGGTAGTTCAAGGGCGTGGCGAGCGAACAGTCCGCAATGCCTTGGCTGAGAGGGGCGGCATCGAAGCCGAGGCAGCCGTCGAAGCCCCCCGTCAGCGTCCACTGGACGTCCGCCTTTTCCATCGCCGTCTCGACGCCCATGAACGCCTGAACATTGCCGTAGGAACCGGCCAGGCCGTAGAAGAGCAGACTGAAGCCGGGGCCTGCCTCGACGGAAGCGGCGGCCCCTCCGTCGGGCGCCGTAAGCGGCGAATAGTCAAAGGCCTCGCCGGACATATCGCTCGCCGTGGTCCATGTCCCGCCCTGGTAGGAGGCCGTGAGCGTGAGCGATCCCTCATCGCTTACATTTGCCGACAGGCCGGCGATCACATCGCCATCCACCTGCAAGGAGAGGTCCAATTGAGGCACGAGGACCACGGGCACGGTGCCGATATAAAACTCGATGGGGCTAAACACGAAGGTCGCGATGCTCTCCTCCCACGTCTCCGGAAGTTGATGGCTGAACTCCGCGTCGAGCTCGATGTTGGCCTCCACATCGGTTTCATACTCAAACGCGATCTCCTTCACGGCCAAAGCCTCGAAATCGACCGTCAGGTCGAAACTCGGTGAGAAGGTGACGTCCCCCGAAACGGTGATCTTGTCATCGCCCGACTCGTACACGGCAACGTTGTCCAACGTCACAAGGAAATCATCCCCGCTCTTGGCCGACATGCCCCGTTCCAGGCTAATCCCGGAGAACCAGTACTTCTCCTCCTGGAGGTCGGCCGTGGTAAGCGTCTTATGCGCGTCAAGCGTCCCCTCCTCGACCGCTTCATCGAGCGCCGCCGAGCTTGTTTGGACGATGACGCCCGTCTTGGTGGGCGTAAAGCCGGCGACCTTGCGGAGAAGCCCTGCCGGCGCAGCCTGGCCTACGCCGCAGACCACGACATCTCCCACGGCCAAGCCGTCAAGCATCCCGGTGCTTTCCGAGAACGTGAGGTCATAGACTTCCGACACCGCCACCAGGCAATCGCGCGTCGCCGCGTCCAGGACCTTGGTCGTGTCCGGGATCTTCACGGCGGAAGGGCTA
This sequence comes from Candidatus Hydrogenedentota bacterium, assembly GCA_963674865.2. Classification (GTDB taxonomy): domain Bacteria; phylum Hydrogenedentota; class Hydrogenedentia; order Hydrogenedentales; family SLHB01. Next base: position 26,117 of record CAXXYE010000003.1, on the reverse strand, counting down.
GGACAGCCGGCCAGCAGAAGGGGCAACACAAGGAAAGTGAGCAATACCGCAGTCTTCTTCATGACGGGTCCCTCATGATAGGCATCAAGACAACATCCCCCTGTCAATATAGCATAGACTGAGAAGGGAGCGTATACCGCCCTCGAGATCGGAACCGGCGCCCGAAGAGAACACAAAGAAAACGGCGCCGGCCTCCTTCGCAGGAAGACCGGCGCCGTGGTATTCAGCCGCGCGGCAACTACGGGATTACATTCCCATTCCGGGCATACCGCCCATGCCGCCCATACCGCCCATGCCACCCATACCGCCCATGCCGCCGCCGGCAGGCATCGCCGGGGCAGCTTTCTTCTCTTCGGGGATATCGGTGATCATGCACTCGGTAGTCACGAAGACGCCCGCCACACTGACGGCGTTCTGAATCGCGGAACGCAGCACCTTCGCCGGGTCGATGATGCCCACTTCGACAAGGTCTTCCAGCTCGCCCGTAGCCGCGTTCAGGCCGACGTTGGACTTCGCCTTAGACACGGCGATGGCCATCACGGCCCCTTCGAGGCCCGCATTGTTGGCAATCTGCGTGACGGGAGCGCTGAGCGCCTTGGCCACGATTCCCGCGCCCGTCGCCTCATCGCCCTCGAGCTTGAGGGCCTCGACCTTCTTGCGCGCGTGCAGGAAGGCTACGCCGCCGCCGGCCACAAAGCCTTCTTCGATGGCCGCGCGCGTCGCGTTGAGAGCGTCCTCGGTGCGCGCCTTCTTTTCCTTCAGCGCAATTTCCGTCGGGGCGCCGACTTTGATAACGGCGACGCCGCCCGCCAGCTTCGCCAGGCGCTCTTGGAGCTTCTCGCGATCATAGTCGGAGGTCGTGGTCTCAATGCCTTTGCGAATGAGTTCGCACCGTCCGAGCATCTCTTTCTTATCGCCCGCGCCTTCGATGAGCGTGGTGTTGTCTTTGGTGATCTCGACGCGCTTGGCCCGGCCAAGCTCCTCCAAGGTGATGTTCTCGAGCTTGGCGCCAAGGTCTTCGGAAAGAACCGTGCCGCCCGTCAGCACCGCGATGTCCCGCAGGATTTCCTTGCGGCGGTCGCCGAACGCCGGCGCCTTGACCGCGGCGCAGTTCAGAATGCCGCGAAGCCGGTTCACCACGAGCGTGGCCAACGCCTCGCCCTCGACGTCTTCGGCGATGATAAGCAGCGGCTTGCCGCTCTGCGCGGCAGCTTGCAGCAAGGGCAGGATCTCTTGGATGGAACTGATCTTCTTCTCGTGGCAGAGGATGTAGCAGTCTTCCAGTTCGGTCTTCATCGTCTCTGCATCGGTGACGAAGTAGGGAGACATATAGCCGCGGTCGAACTGCATGCCCTGAACGACCTCAAGCTCGGTGGTCAGCCCCTTGCCTTCTTCGATGGTGACAACGCCGTCATCACCTACCGTCTCGATGGCTTCGGCGATCATCGAGCCGATCTCCGTGTCGCCATTGGCGGACACGGTGGCCACATGCTCGATGTCACTGCGGTCGCGCACTTTCTTGCTCTGTGCTTCGATGTCCGCCAACACCGCCGCCAGCGCCTTCTCCATGCCGCGCTTCAGATGCATCGGATTCGCGCCCGCCGTCACGTGGCGCATTCCCTCGTGAACCATTTCCTGCGCAAGCACCGTCGCCGTGGTCGTGCCGTCGCCGGCCACGTCATGAGTCTTGCTCGACGCCTCGCGGATCATCCGCGCGCCCATGTCCTCGTACGGGTCCGGCAACTCGACTTCCTTTGCCACCGACACGCCGTCCTTCGTCACATTCGGCGCACCATACGACTTCTCCAACACGACATTCCGGCCTCTGGGACCTAATGTCGCCTTGACCGCGTTCGCCAATTGGTCGGCCCCCGCGATCATGGCCGCGCGCGCCTGTTGGTCGAATTTCAACTGCTTGGCCATTGCAGTACCTCCTCTGAATCCACTGATGAACCCTGTTTGGGTGTTTGCCCGAGGCAATTTCGTGTTAGCACTCCTCACAACCGAGTGCTAACAATCGCGAATCGTAACACATCCTTGGCCCTCTGTCAAGAGGTACGACTACCCTTAGACAAGACAGCGTCGGACGCTTCTTTCACCCGGGCGGGCCGCGCCATAAGCTACTGAAAGACAATACGTTACACACGAACATGACGCATGCGCACATCAACTAGCTGGCGAGCTGTCGCCGGGCCGGCACGCGGGACCGACCGCCAACGCGGGCAATAGCCTCATCTCTCAGGAAGCCTATTTGCTTTTCTTGTAACCGTTTACAGGCCCTGCCAATGCGGATAGCCCCCATCGGACTATCCTCACGCCGGCGGCACGGTGACGTGGCCAGCGCCTCACCAAGTTAAGGGCAAGACGACGATGTGCTATCCTGGCCAGGCCAATGGGTTCGTAAGCGGAAGGAAGGAACACGCGTGTATCTTGCCGCGCTTGAAAGCCATCTGCAGAGGCTGATATCGGCCTCTGGAGATGCCGGGGGTATGTGGCCGAGCGTGCTCGACGTCCGCACCGGACGGCGCCCGGATGGAGAGCATGTGCCGCAACGCGTCTACCGACTCATCGGAGCGCCGCGGGGGAGCACGCTCTACTGGGATCAGCCCATGATCGTGGCCGCCAAGGCGTTATCCGAACTGACGGGCCGGCCGCAATACGGCCAAGCCGCCGATCGCTACGTGGACGCCTTCCTATCGCGGTGCGTATCGGATACCGGCATGTTCCGCTGGGGAAACCACGCCTACTACGACGTGTTCCGAAACGAGGTGGTCGAGTTCCACCACGGGCACCACGAGTTGCGCCCGATCACGCCCGCGTGGGACATTTTCTGGCGGCATGCCCCGCTACAGACGGCGACGTATATCCGCTCGATGGCGAGACGTCACGTCTACGATCCGGCCACGGGCGGCTTCAATCGCCATGACGACGGCAAGAAAGGGCACGCCTTCATCGAAGCGGGCGGCATTTTGAGCGAGTCGCTGGCTTGGCTCTACGGCAAGACAACGGACAACGAACTGCTGGAGATGGCCCGACAGATCGCCCGGTACAGCTACGGCCATCGCAACCCTTCGACAGGACTCGTGCCCAATGAGCCCGATATGGGCCGGTGGGACGCCAACGTCTGCACAAGTGAAATCGGCCTGTGGGCGCAATGCCTCGTCCGGGCCGGGCGCTACACGTCGAATGACGAGTTCATCGGCATGGCGTGCGATGCGGCGCGCTCCTATCTCGAGCATGCTTACGATGAGGAATCGGGGAAGTACTTCGGCCAGGTCAGTGTCAGCAACGGGCAGCCCGTCGTGCCCAGCGAGACAGGCTACTGGCCCCGCGAGTACGCAGATCCGTGGAATACGGATCAGTGGCCCACCCACGATTATCCGATGCCCCTGGCCGAAGCGTCGCTATCGCTCCACGCCCTCACCGGCGAGCAGTCGTTTCTCGACGCGGCACTCCGGTGGGCCCGCATAGCGCTCGACAGCCGCCCCGGCGCGACGGGAACGTGGGCCTACGCCGAGAGCTACGGCCGGTGCATTCACTCACTCACCCGCGCCGGACTGCAATTGGATGAGCAGGCATTCCTCACCGGCGCCGCGCAATTGGCCGAGGAGGCGCTGTCCGTGCTCGTCGAAAACGGCATGTTCCTTGGCCGCCCCGGCGCCCATGCCTACGAAGCCGTGGACGGCGTGGGATTTCTTTTCCTTGCGCTCATGTTCCTGGAGACACACCAGGAGCCGGAGTTGTTCGGATTCGGCTTCTGATCCGCAGAGGAGACCACGGGGAGGACTCCCGAGCCACATGTCGGTATCGGCCACGAAAAGCACCAAGGGCCTCGAAAACTGGAATCCTCTTCCCGTGTGCATATGCATTCATCCGCGATAAGGATGAATGCAAATACATAGCCAATCTGCCGATGGGAAGAACGACTCTCCGCGTTCCTCTGCGGCCCCTGCGTCTTTGCGTTGAAGGACTCCAGAGGCAGCGCCACCGAGTTCGCAAAACAATGCGAAGAAGATGTGTACCGCGCAGAAGTGCGCCGGTTTGCATGACGGGGATGAAGAAAGACCAACGCCTGAATGCTCTGGGCCTTTTGTTACCACTAAGGCTCAAAGGCACGAAGCCGACTAGTGACTTGGCGCCGGCAGGATGCCGGGAACTGCAGATGGCGTCCAATTCATAAAGGTCCTATCGGTGAACGTATGATATACTACGTCAGTAATAATAGATAACCCAATACTCTTTTCTGTTCTCTGCGTGGGGAAAGCGATAGGCATTGGGCGTCTATATCGTTCTCGATAGCGCGTCTTTTGCCACCTTAGGCTATCGTGTCGGAGCCGGGAGGAGGCAGTACCGTGTCCAGGTTGTCAGTTCGAGCTTGGGTGATTCTGATAGGACTTCTCTGCGTGATAGCCGTGGTGTGCGTCGTGATGATGCGCTCGGGGCCGCGCGATGGCGTTTCAGTGGCGACACCGGCACCGGCGGTCGAAGAAAAGACGCCAGTTGAAGAGGGTGCGCCGGCTTTGCCCCCTGAAACCGCCCCTGAGCCGCCGAAAGCGATGCAATCCCTTTTGGCCGGCGTTCTGGACAACGCTGAAGGTGGCAAAAACCTTCCTTCGGCCCCTTTCTGGGCCGTGGTCGAGAAGACAGAGCTTTACAGCAAATTCATGGGCTTCCTGGAGCGGAATCCCACGATCTACGCCAAGTGGATGGCCGACTGGGACACGGCGCAGCGCGAGACGTTCGAGGAATCACTTTGGCATCTTCACAATGAGAACTGCCATTGGACGCACACGGCGTTGCATCGGACATCACGGATTCTTGTCATCCTTAAGCGAGACTTCAATGAGTCCTTGGCTTGTGATGCGGCCGAGCCTAGGGTGCGGAGGTTCATGGCCGTCGCGGAAGACGGATCGCCGGCGGAGAAACAGGAGCTCGCCGATGCGCTTACGCAGTTCTGCCGGGATTATGCCGAGGGCCGCGAAGCGGATCTCGGGAACTCCGTCCCGGTCCTTGCGGCTCAACTTGATCCGGACGGACGCACCCTTCCTATCATTGTTAGCGCCGCCGAACGCAAGATTGAGGAGTACGAAGCGGAGGTGCGCCAAGACGCACTGGATGCGGAGACTCTCGGCCTTCCTAAACCTAACAGGGCGTTGCCGTCGGATTGTCGGGCCGTCGCCTACGCCTGCAGGAGTATTCTTGATCGCTGTCTAACCGACGCGGAGGTGCGCCGCAATATGAAGCCGGCGCAAACGGGCCTTCTGCGGGAGTATGCGCACTTTATTGAGGACAACGGCATCGCCGGCTCGCAAGATCTAACCATGGATACGGTGTTCCCCCTCATTGACTATGCCCGGCGCCTCAATGAACTCGGGCCGCTGACCTCGTCCACCGCTGCGTCGCCGGAGGAATCGTAATGGCTTTGGGCGGATGCTGATCCGCCCAGGGCCTATCGTCCACGTGCAAGGATCCGTGTTTGAATCCTCTGTTAGCATGAAGACACCAAGATTCTTCGTGCCTTTGTGCCTTGGTGGTTGAAAACAGCACGAGCCATTCAAGAACTCCTGAGCCACCCGCCACGAGAAACACGAAAACGGGCGGTCTCTTCCCGTGTACGTCTGAGCGCATTCGAACTGGAGATGAAAGCCGATACATAACCGATTTGCGGATGTGCGAAGACGACTCTCTGCGTTCCTCTGCGGCCTCTGCGTCTTTGCGTTAAAGAACTTTAGACGCCTGCGGCCCGATGTCACTCACCTGCATGCTCGCCCTCGATCTCGGCCCAAGGCGTAAAGCTGAGGTCATATCCCGGCGCGAGATCCGTCAAATAGGCGAGCCGGCGGCCGTCGTTGTCCGCGTCGGGCAGGGCGACGGGCTCGGCGAGGGTGAAGCGGGTGGGCTCCTCTTTAGCCTCCTCGACGGCGATGATGTGGACGGGATGCCGCATGTCCTCGCCAATGAGGGCGATGCCGGTGAGGTCGCGGGAGCCGAACTGTCGGCCATAGCCGCGGAGCCGTGTGCTGGTGGTCACCACGTTGCCGGCGAGGTCGTCCACGATAATCATGCCAATGGTTGCCGGGCCGTCGAACCGGATGGCGCGGCCTTCTACTTGCGTGGCCGTGTAAGAACCGGAATTGCCGCCGCCGGACACAACGGCCACCTCGCCGACAAGCTGCTCCGGTTTCCGAATCCGGCGATCCACGGTGACCTCGTTTGACGTGCAGTCCACGGAGGTGATGGTGTAGCGGCGGCTATCCTTGGGCCGGAGTCGCTGCCCATTGCAGGCGAACCTCTCCTTGTTCGCCGCGAAGGCGTAGATCAACTGGCCGCCCTGCGTGAGCACCGCCTCGAATCCGCCGTCGTCTTGGATAACCACCCGCCAAGTGCCCTCACAGGTTTCCACTTCGTAGACGGCCGCGCCCTCCCGGCAATCGAACGCGGCGGACTGCACGACGTCCGAATCCCGGCTGGGAGCGATCACGGCGGGGAATCGGCTCTCGGAGGCCCGGTTGCGGACGACGACGAACTCCATGGAGGCCGGATAGTCCGGTTTCACCGGCGGCTCGCCATCGCAAACAATGACCTCCGGAGAAGCGGGCATCCAGTAGGCAAGGCGGCAGTCATCGCGTCCCGCCCAGCGCGCCGACCACACGCCCCCCGCGCGGTAACGGCGGACATTGCGAAAGAAGTCGTATCCGCTGGAGTTCTTCGTAGTGTCCTCGCCCCAGGCCACGTCTTCGCCGAGAAGCGTCCCTCGCTCCTGGGCGGAAACGAGTTCGAGGCCCTCCGTGGTGAACGCGCCGAAGGGCAGGCCGTGGAAATGGTAGTCGTGGAGGCCACCGCCGCGAACGCGGAATAGATCGACGAGGAAAGACTCATCGCCCACGTCGATCATGGCCAGCGTGCGCTCGTAAAGCTCCGTGACGCCCGGATAGAGGTTCTTGGCCGCGTGGGCGCGCATCACGCGGACACGGGATCCCGCCGCGAAGAAATCGAGGAAGCCGGGGGCCTTGTGATTGGCCGAGCGCTTCTCGTCGATCTCGACGATGTAGTGGGAAGGCATGCCGCGCGTGAAGCGCTCGCCCTTCGCGTCCCAGTGGGCGGGATAGCCCATCTCGGGGAGGAAGGTCCGGCCGTGCGCCCAGTAGTCGATGGTGAGGCGGTCGTGGTGGCCGTGCCAGGCGTTGGGCGAACCGTAGTAGAGCGTAGCGGCCCGGCGGTTCTCACGCTCGCCGGACTCGAAGACCCCGAGTCCGTATCCGCCCAGGTTGCGCGTTCCGAAGGTTGTGAGATCGGGCGCGGACGACGCGACCTCCTCGACCTCGGCGCGGTCGAGTGCGTCGCCCCAGAGCGAGTCGCCGAAGGCATTCTGCTTAACCAGCAGTTGGGCGCACTGCGGGTCCTTGAAATGCTTGAAGCCGAACTTCAACACGGTTGGACTGATCAGCGGCTCGCTCGTGAGGATGTTGCCGCCGCAATCACCGATGCGCGGGGCGTGCTTGCCCGCGACGGTGACGTTGTAAGGGAAGCGGATGATCCGGCGCCATCGCGGCTCGGCGGCGATATCCACACCGAGCCGCACGAGCATGTCGGCCAGGTTGCAGAAATTATCGTTCCAGGTGGAGCTGTATCCTGGGGCGCTCTCCCCCCCCGCGCCGTCGCGATCGAAGCCGTTGTGCAAGATAATGCCGACCTCGCCGTCGCCGTAGAGCAGCCAATCGAGCATCTCCTCGGTGGTGGGGCCGTAGGCCGGATCCTGGTTGTCGATGACAAGGGCCAGTTCGGCCAGCGTGGGCTGATAGTACATGTTGCCGCGAATGCGCCCTTCCATCACGTCACGCGCCATGAAATGCAGTACTTTCTGCTCGAAGTCGCGCTTGAGATCCTTAATGCCCCGCTCCGCGAGAAAGCCGGCCAGCGCGGCATCCTCATCGATAGCGTCGTAGACTTGATCGTAGGCCCGCGCCACCCGCTGGATGGTGCGGTTTTCCCAGACGTAATCGAAGATACGCCCGTTGATCTCAGCGGGCCATTTACCGTTGTGGTACGCCTGCGTTGGATAATCCATGCGCGGATAGACTTCAGTGAAGCGTCCGAGCATCACGCCGAGCTTGTGCGCGTACCGTGGGCCGCCCGAGAGCTCATACGCCCTACCGAGGGCGTCGATGGCGCCCATGATCTCCACCTTCCAGCGCTGCCAAAAGATGTAATATCCTACAAAGAAGTACCGATCGCCGTTCTTATCGACCCACCCGTTGCCATCGTCCACGTAAGGCTGCGTGGTGTCGAGTGTTTCTTTGCATCCGCCCTTGAGGTACGCATCGAAATCATTGCTCGGATACACTTCGCCGCCCACGGGACACGTGACCTTGAACGGCTGAGCCCTCGAGGTGAGCCAGGGATAGTGGCCGCCCTCGCGAAAGACCGCCTCGCCGTGAACCGGACATCCCACGCCGAAGCGGACGTTGAGCGCGCGCGGCACCTCCGCATCGAGAATGAAATCCCAGAGTTCCTCGTCGGACATATCCACCCAGCGCGCCGCGTCCTGCTCTGCCTTCTCGCGGATGCCTATGGCCCACGCGTCGGTGCGGCAACGCTCACGTGCCGGCGCAACCTGCTCGCGCGTGTGCAACACCGGCCCTTCCTTGGCCAGGCCGGTTGCACAACACAAGACGGCAGCGACAACAAGCATAAACAAGCGGCGCATGAGCATTATCTCGTCCTTTCCTGAGGTAACGGGCGCACCATTGGGCGGCGTCTTGCGCCAAAGCGCGCCATTCCCGCAAGAGAGAGTACATCGCCGCGGACTAGGCGTCCAAACCCACTCACGTGTCGCAATCGCCAATGCTGCCATGACTTCCGTGTTCGAAGGCTTCCGCCCGCCACAGCGGGCTATTCACAGGGAGGGACGCGGTCCTCCGCGTCCGTAGTGACGCAGGAGCATGGCCCTTCCACAGCATCTCAAGCAACTCGCCACGGCCATTTCGTAATCCCTTGTTCTCTGCGCGCCTCAGCGATCTCTGCTCCTCCGCGTTCATAATTCTTCGACCCTGAGCCGCAGAGCCCGCGGGACTTCCCCAGTCCATACTCCCAATCCTGTGAATCCCGTCAGAACAAAGAAGTGCCCCCGTCATCACTCACCATAGGTGTTCATCCGTGGACCCACTTAGAGCCCAGCGTTCTTCGCAACCGGCCCACCGGCGATTGGTTGAAACACGAGCCGCCGGCCATTAGACTTAACCATCCTGTAACTCGGTTCGAGCGGGCTGCGATTGCTCATACCAAGCGTCTCAAGGAACTACGCCGTACGAGGGAGGAATGAACGATGCCCAACGTGCTCGTGCCGTTGGCCCAAGGGTGCGAGGAGCTTGAGGCCGTCACCGTGGTGGACCTGCTCACGCGGGCGGGCGTAACCGTCGTTACGGCCGGGCTGGATGACCAACCCGTTCGGGCAAGTCGCGGCGTGGTGCTGCAACCGCAGGCCACGCTGGATGAGGTGCTCGACGCGGATTTTGACATGATCGTGCTGCCCGGCGGCCTTCCCGGCGCCGACCACCTGAAGAACGATGCGCGTATTCTACAGCTCGTCAAGAAAATGGCCGCGGACAACCGCTTCGTATGCGCCATCTGCGCGGCCCCGGCCGTCCTCGCCGCCGCGGGCGTCCTGTCGGGCAAGCGGGCCACGAGTTATCCCGGCGTCCTGGACAAAATGAACCTGCCGGACGTCACGTGCGTGGCCGATCCGGTGGTGCGCGACGGGCACGTCATCACTTCTCGCGGCCCCGGCACGGCGATGGATTTCGCGCTCGAGCTGGCCGAGGCCCTTGTGGGCCGGGCCAAGCGTGAGGAAGTGGAGGCGGGGCTCGTCAGGCCATAGGACATCACCTGCCCGCGGCAAAGCAGGCAGAAGAATAGCTGCGGACGGCGTGTTGACCGCGGCATAACATCCCTGGAGGATTGGCACATGTTTTTCTCGGGAATCTCGGATGAATCAGGAAAAGATATCGACACCCAGATCAAGGCGCACAAGGATCTCGGCTGGGAGCATATGGAGTTGCGCCTGGTAGACGGTGAAGGCATCACCGCTATCTCCGACGCGAAGTTCGACGAGGTCTTCGACAAAGTGACCGCGGCGGGCATGAAGGTCTCGTGCTTCGGCGGGGCCATCGCGAACTGGGCGCGCCCCATCACATGCGACCCGCAGATCGATATCGACGACCTCAAAGTCGCCATCCCGCGCATGCAACGCTTCGGCACGCCCTTCATCCGCGTCATGAGCTATCCGAACGACAAGGATAATCCCGTGCCGGAAAGCGAATGGCGGGACGAAGCCATACGCCGCATGAAGGTCCTCGCGAAAATGGCCGAGGACGGCGGCATCATTCTCGCCCACGAGAACTGCAGCGGCTGGGGCGGCCTATCCGCCGAGAACAGCAACATCCTCCTCGGCGAGGTCGACAGCCCGGCCTTGAAGGTGCTCTACGACACGGGCAACCCCGTCACCTACGGGCAAGACCCGTGGGAGTACTACAAGACCGTCGCCAAAGATATCATCTACGTCCACATCAAGGATGCCAGGAAGGTCGATGGCGAGGACGTCTACACCTATTGCGGCGAGGGTGACGGCCGGGTGCACGACACGCTCGCCGATCTCCTGGCCAACGGCTACGACGGCGGCATCTCGATAGAGCCCCACCTCGCGGCCATCATCCACACCGGCCAACAGGCAAACAGCGAAGGCCAGCTCTACGAGACCTATACCGAGTATGGCCGCCGGCTGATGAAGATCGTCGAGGAAGTGAAACCCCGTTAGCGCCAACCGCGTGGCGCATGTCGCCGGAGGGCATGGTTTGAAGACGTTGGCGAATGCCGTGTTGTCCCTCGCCATTGCGTGGACGTGCGCGTGCGCCGACCCGTGCGCGGCCGAAACGCCGCAACCAAAGGAGCAGGAGTCCATGGCAGGCCCAGCCGTCCCCGTATTCACCGTTCATTCGCATCTCCGTGAGCGTTTCGACGCCGTAGGCCGCAGCCTGCGCTTCGACGGCAAGGCGCCCGAAGACGTTGCCCCGTGGCAGGCAAAAGCGCGCACGGCACTCAGCCGACTAATCGGCCTCGACACGATGCAGACCTGCGACCTCGCCCCCCAAGTCACCGAACGTGAGGACTGCGGGGACTACATCCGGGAACGGGTGGTGATTCAAGTCGAGCCGGGCCTGCACATGCCCGTGTACATCCTCATTCCAAAGGCAGGCACGCCGCCGTACCCGGTGATGCTGAATCCCCACGGCCACGGAGGCGGCGGCAAAGCGTCCGTCGTCGGCTCGACCGATCCCGTCTACCAGAAGGCGATCGAGCACTACAACTATGCCTACGGCGTGGCATTCTGCCGGGCCGGATTCGTCAGCGTCTGCCCCGACGCCCGCGGGTTCGGCGAACGCCAGGAAGCGATTACCGCAGAGAATCCCCTCGACGCCTCCTGCCGGTTCATCAACAACATGGCCATACCCCTCGGGCAAACGGTCACCGGCATGTGGGTCTGGGATCTCCAGCGTCTCATCGACTACGTCGAAACGCGCAGCGATTTCGACGCCACACGCCTCGGGTGCGCCGGCCTCAGCGGCGGGGGGCTCCAAACGCTTTGGCTTACGGCCCTCGACGAACGCGTCAAGGCCGCCGTGGTCAGCGGGTACTTCTACGGCGTCAAGGAAGCCCTCCTCGACAAACACGGCAATTGCTCCTGCAACTACGTGCCCCATCTCTGGGAGTACGCCGACCACGGCGACCTCGGTGCGCTCATCGCCCCCCGGCCCCTCATGATTCAATCCGGCGATGAGGACCCGCTCAACGGCGCAAGCGGCCTTGAGAACGTTGAGTCCCAGCTCGCCATCGCATCGACGGTGTACCGCATGCTCGGAGCAAAGGATAACCTCGCGCATGACGTTTTCCACGGCCCCCACCGTTGGGACGGCACCCATACCATCCCCTTCATGCAGCGGGTTCTGAAGCTAGAGCAGTGACCTCCCATTCGGGTGCAAGCTACCCCCAGACCTCCGCGAAGCCGCCAGGGGAAGCGACCGTTCCCGAAGACCGTCTTTCCCGCGAAAGCGGGAATCCAGTTAGGCCGCGAGGTGCGTAAGCAATCGCGGCTCCCGTCTAGGCCGCGAGGTGCGTAAGCAATCGCGGCTCCCGTCTAGGCCGCGAGGTGCGTAAGCAATCGCGGCTCTTCTTCCGTTCAGCCGCTTCGCCGGCCCGGGTCACCTCTTCCCGCCGAGCGGTCATCCCTTCTTCATGCGCTTGACGAGCTTGGCGGTCCAAAGGTCGAGATAGGCGTCGCCAAGCTCCGCGAGCACATCGATGCCCTCCGTCCGTCCGTACTCGAGGGCCGTCTGACGCGCGAGACTCCGGGCATCACGCATCTCCGCCTCCGTGAGCTTCCCGTCCTCCCGCGAGTCCTTGATCGCCCGCACGTAGGTCCGGTACGTCTGCTCCACCCCCGCTTCCAGCGCCTGGACGGCACGACAGTATCGCTGCTGCCGAACACCCTGATACCAATCGCGCGATTTGAAGAACGTCCACAACGCGCCAAGGGCGGCGCCCACGAGCGTCAGGCCCGATTCCGAGTGTACGATGTCTGCAATGCTCATTATCCGTCTCCTTTCACAGAAAGCCGGAAGTCAGCCGACTCGACCGGCGGTAGTTGATTAGCCTCTTCCCCGTACTCTGTTGTCCGCGTGCACGTGGCCGTCCTTGTAGTCAGCCTTGACCCAGTCGAAGTACCGGCGGCATACCACGCCCAGTTCCTTCTGCGGGATGCGTTCACGACTGCTCGCTACGACCGCGACGCAATCAATCGCGATGCCCCCGTGGCGCGCGAGATGCTTCGAGTTCCGCGCCACCGTGCCGCCTTCGTCCACCCACCCGTACCGCGCCGCCAAGCGCTCCAAGTCCGCCTGGGTCCGAACGGCGTCGGTGATGATGAGCCACACGGTCTCGCCCGCCGCCGCGCACAGGTCACGCCGGACCCGTTCGAGCGACTCGATCGTCGAGGCGTGCACCATGGCGAGTCCTTCGTGGTTCTCGAACTCCCGCAGCCGGAAATGGCTCACACGCTCGCCGTCCACATCGACCGCCAGGGCCGCGTCGTTTCGGCCTGCGTTACAAGAACGCGCGCACATCGGTGATATACCCGTTGACCGAATCATCGGTGTTCTTGATGGAACTCATCCCTACCCGCAGGTGGAGTTCAGCCAGACCCAGGCAGTGGCTGTCGGCGCTCGGGACCGACGGCGACGCCGCCTCGGAGCCCGTCTTCACGCTCACGTCCCACGTGTCCAACCGCGCTTGCACCAGGTCGATGCGCGGATGGGTCTCCGGCGGCGTGATCTCAACGGTTTCAATGGCCTCCGCGACTTTGTACGGAAAGCCCGAGATGAACGCATAGCCCGGCTCCACCTCCACGGACAATCCCGCCGGCGACGTGGCGCCGACCGCCAGCTCCTCATCGGTCACGCCACGGATAACGCCGTCGCCGCCGCCCCACGCGAGTGTCAAGAGGCGGTGGATCAGTTCCAGTGCGGTTTCAATCCGGTCGTCCCAAGAGTTCAGTTTCGACGATGCCACCGGACGCTCCTCGAATGCCCAGGTGGTCTTCGTGTATCCCTGTCCCTTAATCGCCATGGTGTCCTCCAGTCATTCTCAAAGGTCCCGGTGTTCTGACTCACGATTGACGTTGCGTACCGACAGACGAAGAAGCGAAAAACAGGGATTGACACAAACGGAGCGAAGCGAAGAAGTGTCTGTGAGGCCGTTGAAGAAGTCGCGTTCGCTCCAGAGGTTGAGCGAAAGACCGGGACTGTCCCAAGCGGAGTCCGCCGCGGGCGGACGCAGACGGGACTGTCCCAGGTCCCTTCGCGGCCTGCGTGCAGCAGCTCCGGACTCTTTCAACGGCTCCTCTGTCCCTGCTTTTCGCCCATCAGCGTGAGTCATGCCGCTAATCCAGGTGATAGCCCATGTCCAGGCCCACCGTCGCGTCATCCAGTCGGAATTCGTAGAGCGTGTACGCGCTAGGCTGGCTCCGAACCATGAAGCTCAGCGGGCTGTTGACGGACCGCAGCGGCGAGGTCAACGACACATCCGTCGTCATCACCTTCCCAAAGAAGAGGTGGCATACTCGCTTGACCCGCCCCATCAGCTTCCCCGCAAACCGGCCGTCCCATTCCCCCGCCGCCTCGCGCTCCAATCGCCGAAGCGGCCCGCCGCGCAATTCCAGAATGTCGCCGACGCGGATGTCGTTGTCGCCGTGGAAGAACGCGACCGAACCGGACGGCTCCGGGTAGGCCACGTCGTTCAACACGCCCTCGACCAGCTTGTCGGCGTCCTCCGCGAGATCGAGCGCGAAATACTCTAAGAGGTGATACTGACTGCCAAACTCGTCGATGCTCGCCGCCCGCGAGTACGTCTTACTCAGACCCGTCGCGAAAGGGTTGCCCGAGAACTGAATCACATTCCGCAGCGGACTCGCCGTCGAACCGAGCGTTACCCCCATTTGAACCGGATCGAAGTAGAGTACACGGTCAGGATCCGTCGCACGACGGAATCGAACCGCCAAGTCCGGCGTGATGGACCACACGTACCCGTTTCCGGCATACGCCAACGCCGTCAGGACCTCGAGCACGCCGCCCGTCACGTCGAAATCGACCAAGACAATGCCGGGCGCCTCCACGCTGTCCTCATTCGCCTTCGAGTAGGAGTAGAAATCCTTGAGTTCCATTTCAGGCACAAGATAGCGCCCGTCCTCGTAGAGATAGACATCAGCGTGCCCAAGCTCGACCAGACCGGCGTTGAAACACTCACCCCCGCCGAAGACCAGTCCGAGATAGCGCCCATACGCGTCCACCCGGTCGTCATACACGCCCGCCGCATCCTGGTGCGGATTCAGCTCGATGTAGTCAATGCCCTTCGTGTCGAGCCAATTCTGCAACGCGTCCTTCGCCGCGTCGCCGCGCAGTTTGTAGCCGCTCGCCGCATACCGCGCATCAGTCCATTCGGCGACTTCCGGATGCCGTTTGACCGCGTGGCTGTTGCGGCTGGTCTCTTCACAATCGATGAGCATGAACCGCAGGTCGGGCCACGCAACACCATCGACAACCAGCCCTGCAATGGTGTCGCCGTCTTTGGCATACGCGGCGCCGGCATCGATGCGCCCACTGCCTACCCATTGGCCGGCCCCAATCCCGCCGACCTCCAGTTCGTTCTCGTCCGTCTTACGCGCTAGGAACTTCGCATACTCCCGCTCGGCGCCGCCAGGGTAGTCGTTGTGGTCGACCAGATAGTGGATCGCCCCCGGCGCACGGTTGATCACGTCCTTGACGATGGCCCCCACTTCGCGGTTCGTGTAAGTCGGCGACACGGTCGTATTGCCGTCCCGCGGACCCCGTGCCGCCTCGAACTCGATCACTTCATGGAAATGAACGTAGCGGTCCAGCACAAGTTTGCGCGTGTCGCCCCATTGCGGGCTCACCGACGTAACGGTCGCCTCGGCGAAAGGCTCGCCGTCGACCCGCACGCGCACGCTGTAGCCCGGCCCAAGGTCCGCCGTGCCGGCGGGCAGAAGTCCTCGAATCCGATCTGTCTCGTCCGGAAACGCGCGTGTCACCTCGAGCAGCGGCACGTCGTCGTACGCGGCGATCCGTCGGTTCCAAGTGTCCCAAACCTCGACTCGGTAGCCCATCGCTACCACCACCGATCCCGGTAGGAGATCGTCACCAACGCCGTGTGCGAGCTGCTCGCATCGTCCACATAAGTCAGCGTTGTCTCCCCCGGATCAAGGCACGGGAAGTCGCCCGACGTATACGGCGTCACGTCTTCGCCGTCCAGCGTGACGCAAGCTGAAGCGCCATCGATCACAAGGGTCTCCCCGTCGCCCACGACCCCGCTGTAGAGGAGCGTGCGCATCCCGTCGTTGAACGACGGATTGACCACGTCGCCGCTCGCCGCCAGCGCGATGATTGGCCTTGCGAAGACGTTCCCGCTCGATGTCACCTGCCGCGTGGCCCCGGATGCGGTGACGCTCCAGGCCACAGTCGTCTCTTCGACCGACTCCTCGTAGGGATCACGCGCCGCCAGTTCCAGAACGAAAGACCCGACCAGCGAGTCCCGCGCGACCTCGCGCGAAAACCCCGTTCGGGCCACATGAATCCGCCGCCCCGCGCGGACCGAAAGGGCCACGGCATAGTCCTCATCCGGCACAGCCGCAAGGATGGCGTCCAGGCGAGCCTCGACGGCCGCCAACGCAGACTCGCCCACGATCACTCCCGTCACCGTGACGCGCCGCTCGTCCCGGCCGCCGACTTCTTCGTACTTCTCCGCCACGGTGGTGCGGTCCTCATCGAAAACGATGCTCCCTAGCGTAATGGCCACCTCTCACCCCTCCTCGCCCGCCGTCATAGACCCAATACCGCCACGGTGTCCGTTGCCTCGCCGACCTTCCGCGCCGAACAGCCCTTCACGTAAGGCTCCAGCACGTACCACGCCTGCGCTTCGAGCGTCGTGACAAGCAACGTCAGCGCGTCGAAACGGCTGCCCTCCTCGATGCGCTGCTGACCCACCGTCACGTGCTTCTGCCGGTGCGCGTCCTGAGCGGCCAGCGAACGGAATACGTGCGCCCCCGCCAACAGGGTCTCGCCAAGAACAAGCCCGTCTTCGGGCGACACGGTATCGACCTCCGGGTCAAGAAACCGAAGTATCTCCGTGTGGGCGTCGCCTATTGCCGCTTCAATCAGTTCCGACGACGCTGAGGCCGTATCCTCAAGCTGAAACTTGAGCCGCACGGCCGATTCCGTTGCGAAGTTCGCCATGACCCCAATCCTTCCCATTCGCCGAGTAACGCCACCGGGCCGGGGCGCACACCAAGCGCCCCGGCCCGAGAACCAAAGCTACGACCAGTCGCTCTGCACGACCACCCGCGCCTTGTCATAGATGATCGCGAAATCCGTCACGACCGTCAGATACGTGCGGTCCCACTGCTGGTTGATGAGCTTGTCGCTCTCCACCAGGAGGTCCTGCTCGGTGAGCTTCTGCACCGCGTATCCGGCGTCGAGAATGGTCAACTTGTCCGCCGGCTGGTCGGACATCGGGATCAGCCGCACGCCAAGGGGCGTGGGCAGGTTGCCCGTCTTCGCGAAGTCGAACAGCGCCGCTTCCTTGAAGTCGTCGAGACCGAGGATCGCTTTGCACAGGTCCGCGTTGGCCAGCATGTGCGTCGGCGTGAAGTAGTGGTCCAACGTGAGCTTCATGAAGCCGTTCACGATGTCCGCATAGGTCCACGTCGAGGCCGTCGCCGTGTCCACGGTAACGGCCGCCGTGCCGCTCCCGGACGAGTCCCCGTCAACAAGGACGCTCGCCAGACGCGCGTCGAGGTTGCGCCCGAGCCGCTCGCCGATGCGGCGCAGATGCACGCGCAACATGTCCACGGACATCCGGCGAATCACCTCGTACGAAGCGATTACGCCCCGCCCCTTCTTGTCCAGCTTCACGATGCGGTCGCCGTACGTGATCTCCGACTCCGGAATCGCCGCGCCTTCCGCCACGCTCCGCAGTTCCTCTTCGGCGGCGGACTCCGTCACGTACGGCACGTCGTACGCCGTGCTTTCGATTCGTTCGTCGCGGATGATCAGCTCCGGATACACGGGCTTCCGCGTCATCCCGGTGACCACGGCATCCCGGACCAGGTCCGGGAACAACCACTTCGCGTTCGGGTCCGACTGGAAAAACCGATCCACGGTGATTCGGTTCAGGTCGATCCCGAACTCTTCCGCGCAGTAATCCTGCACATTCGTGCCCAACGCCCGGAAGAACTGCGAATGCGTCAATCCGAGCGACTGGAGCCGGTCATACAGCGCGTGCCCACGAATCGTGCGCAGCCCGGCCGGCTCTTGGCTGAGGAACGTCAAGCGCTCCTTCACGGTATCCTCTCGATAGGCCATGTCTTCTCTTACCTCCTAGTCAAAGAAAGCGAAAGACAGGGACTGACACAAGCGAGTCCGCCTCAGGTGGACGAGACGTGTCTGTCCCCGCTTTTCGCGGCAGCAATAGATCGTCACTAACATGAGTCCCGCCGGTAGACCTAAGTCTTGCGGCCTTCATAGCGCGCAACAGTCCCGGCCTCATTGGCCGGCGCAAGACCGGAGGAAAAGGGGACATGTTCCAAGCGCCGTCTCCGGCGCGACTACGTGTCCCCCTTTTCCGCAGCGTGAGTTCTGCCGCTAGAGCAACACGTGGACCTCAGGGGTCGACGTGTCCACTTTCACGTTGATCCCGACGCCGTTCCCCGACGCCGGCGCCTTCACCTTCCCGTCCGTCGCCGAGGCCAGCACGCCCGCTTCCCCGTCAACCGTCGGCGCGTCCCCCGTGTAAGAGAAGATGCAGATCCCCCGCACCTTCACCGGAATGGGCGCGCTGTTCTCGTCGGTAGCCACCAATGCCTGGCCGAATACCACGTCCTCCGCGTCGGTAGCGTTATCGACGATGTAGCCGCCCGCCAGTTTCAACGCATCGCCCTTGGCGATGCTCACGTCACCGGAAGCAGGCGTCTGGCACGTAATCACCAGTTCCGTAACCGCTCCCCCAACATCTCCATATGCCATCGGTATCATCCTCCTTCGTTCATCGGTTAAGCCCGCCGGCCCTACTCCCGCGCGATAGCCATCGCCGCCGAGCGCCGGCCCTCCCCGCCGTCATCGTGCAGGCTCTCCGGCTTGGACACCGGCTGCGGCGGGTGCAACTTGTCAAAGCGCTGCTCAAACGAGCGCAACTGCGAATGAATCTCGTCCAGCGTCAAGTCGCTTAACGTCTTGCGCCAGA
This sequence comes from Candidatus Hydrogenedentota bacterium, assembly GCA_963674865.2. Classification (GTDB taxonomy): domain Bacteria; phylum Hydrogenedentota; class Hydrogenedentia; order Hydrogenedentales; family SLHB01. Next base: position 7,256 of record CAXXYE010000003.1, on the reverse strand, counting down.
CCACCTCGTCGAACCCGCTCCCATCCAACTCACGCCCAAGACCAAGCAGGCGGGCCACGGCCCTCCGGCGCGCCGTCACGCCGTCCGCGATCAGGCCCGCCGCTTCCTCTGGGGCGACGTCACACGCCGCGAGCGCGTCGCTTATGGCGCGCGCCGCGTGGCATGAAGGCCCGGGAACCCGCTCCAGACGCAGCCGTTCGACGCCGCCCTGGCCCATCAATTCGAGTACGCGGCGGTCCGCACTCCGCTCCACCCACGCGTACGTTCCCCCGTCGTCGCGCACGGCGTCGCCATCCTGGGTCAGCCAGCGAATCGGATGGGGCGGTTTCTCCGTCGCCCACGGCTCACCCGCCAACGACGCCCCGTCTATCCGCCAGCCCAACAGGTACCCGTCCTGTTCGAGCCGCAGGTCAAGGTGCACGCCGCCGGAATCGTGGTGCCTGTGCAAAACGAACCGCCCTGCCGGCTTGTGGTCGCGCACCTCGGACGTTACGGGCATTTCCTCGCAAATCACCTTCCAAAACACGTCGATTACCTCCTCGTAGCGTCCAGAGCCTGTGAGAAAATGCCGAGGGAAAGGGGACATGTTCCAAGCGCCGTCCCCGGCGCGACTACGTGTCCCCTTTCCCGCACTTCACAAGCGCTCACGACAGAAACACCTGCTGCGCCAGCGTCACGCTCACGCCCACCAGGTTCGCAACCAAAAGCATGATGCCGCGCGCCAAAGTCGACTCCAGCCGCCGCACCCGCTCATTGAGTTCCGTCAGATCCTTGTTCAGCCCCTCAAACTGCACCTTGTAGGCCAGTTCATACGGGCACGGGTCACATGCGCTTTTCATGGGCCGTCTCCTTACTCTTCCGCCCAGAGGCCCCTCGACGTGAGTTCAATCGGCTCGTGGTAGAGCTGACGCGCCGAGGTAAGTGCTGCCTGCAGCGGCTCCGCACGTTCCTGCGCCACAAACCCCGTCCCTTGCGACCCGGACGGAACGACCGACCCCTCGATCACCTCCAGCACGTGCCGCATGATGTAGTGGCAAAGGACATCGCCGTAGGACCGGCCCGGCACGTGGTCGCACGTGCGCAAGTCACGGCCGCACACGGAGCATTCGGGCAGCTTGAACGAGAACCCAATCGAGGTCTCACGGTACACGCCGCCCTCGATGTTCTTGATGAAGTCCTCGTTGTCCCGCGTACGCAACACGTATACGTCCGGGCGCACGGAGACCCGCTCGTCGTTCCTGTGCAGGTGAGAGCGGAAGAACGTCCCCCGGGGTAGCGACCCGCGCAGGTCGTGCCGCTCCATCAACGGCCGGCCAGGCACGAGCGTGCTGATCGTTTCGAGTTCCTCGTCGGGAAACCGGCTGAAGTGCCGGTCAATCTTGTTGTGGCACAGGTCCAGCGTGAAGACGACAAACTCGTCGCCATCGAGGGGCCGCAAGGCGAAGCGATTCACCGCCTCCTTCACGGAATCCCCTTGGGCGTCGGCGCGCATCCCTACCAGCGCGCCCTCGTGTCGAAAAACGAATGGTTCCAATTCCATACCTTGCCCACTCCCCTTCCGCCGCACCCGCTGCGCGGCCGCAAACCTATTGCCTGATATCAATCCCCAACCTCGACGCGGCCCCCGCATGGTCCAGAAAGCCGTTGTCACGCAACTTCAGCGCGTTATCGATCTCCCGGCCCCGGGCGTTGGCCTCCTTGAGCACGTCCACCGTGCGGTTCGACCGCATGTTCACCCGCGCACGCGCCTCGCCCCACATCAGGGCAAGCTCGAAGTTGTACAGCCGTTCGAGAAGGCGCTTGATGCTCCGGTTCACGGCCTCTACGTGGCGGTTAATGATCTCGAACTGCGCCGTCCCGTAGGTCTCCGTGGTACCGTAGTTCCGCCCCAACAGGATCGGCATCAGGTGCATACCCGTGATGACCTGTTCCTCGATCGCCTTGTGGTTCGCGTAAAACACCTGCGAACTCTGATCCCCCCGGACCACGTCCATGCTCACGTTGTCATAGGTCACAACGTTCTGATCCGCCTCAAGGCCGTTCAGCCGCTCGCGCAACTGGTTGAACGTTCCCTCGACCCGTTGCGCGTGCGCCTCGGAGGACTCGCCCCGCTGCCGCGCTTCAGGCGTGTATTTGACGTGAAGCTTTGCCCAGCCGGCGTTGTGGGTGGCTTTCGCCATGTCCTCGAGAAGCCGCTGCTGAATCTTCACGACAAAAGGGATCGAGCGCAGCATGGAACGCCCATACGGATTGGTGCCGTCGCGGTCCAGCCCCACGTAGACAAAACGGTCCATGGGCAACTTGATCGTGTCCCCCTCGTGCAATTGATAGGCCTGCAATCCGCCGTTCTCGCGCCGGAAGCGCAGCGTCCAAACGTCCACCGGCACCACGTCAAAGACCGATTCACGGCTCTGCGTCAGCACAATCTCGAGCGCGGCCGCCCCGTACGTAAAGAGGGAAGTCAGGAAAATATCCAGCAAGCCGTCCATGCCCCGGTCGCCGCTGTTGACCCGCGCGTCCAGATCGCGAAGCAGGCGTTCCGCCCGGCGCTTGGCCACCTCGGAAGAAGGTTCGAGGATCTCGATGTCGTAGCCCGTCTGGCACAGCCGCTTCCATGTCCACACCGCGTCCGAGATATCCGGGATCGCGTCCCGGAGAAACCGGTAGACTTCGAGCATGAAGAACGGCGTCTCATTGGGCAGCCGCACGAATTCGTTGAACGCGTTCCCGAACTTCGTTACATCCTCCGCAATGGAGACCGTTCGGAACCCGGCCGCCTGCGTCTCGGTTGCCGCGCGCTGTCCGCCTTTGCCCATCAGCTTCCCCAGCCAGTTCACCATGGCAAGAACCTCTCTGCTCCTTCACATCGCTCTACCAACTAAGCCCACCTTGGTGCAGTGAACTCGCGCTCAAGTCACTACACAGAAGTCGTTTAACGCTGCTCGCACTGCAACGGAGTGGTCCAAAAGGTGGGGGAGGTCACTTCTCACAGTGACTCACAACTAAAGGCGCCTATCTGCGGACGCAGAAGCGCCAAACGGAAGCGAAAAACGGGGACTGACGCAAGCGGAGTCCGCCCCCGGCGGACACAGACGTGTCTGTCCCTGCTTTTCGCACCGCCTCTCCCGGCAGAAACATGACGTCAGTAGCTTGAGTCATGCCATCAACTTTGTTGGTGGCTCTGGACCGAGAAATGGCTGGCCAACGTCAAGACGGAGGAACCAATGAACGCCGCTCTGAAAACTCATCTCATTGAGAACGTCCTGGGGCCCTACGAGGGGAACGGCCTCGTCCCCGCGGAGGAACGCCCCCTGTTCTTTCGATTGCTCAGGCAATGGGGGCGCTACCTGCGCTCACGCGGCATCCAGCCATCCCCGTCCGTCGCGATGAGACTGGAAGACGTATTCGTCTCCTACTTCATCGCGCGCCGCGCCGAAGACCCCCTGCGCCAAGTGGGACTCCTGCCCGACGTGGACGACAAAGGGCGGGGCGTCACGAACAAGCTCGACGCCTCCAACAAAGCGCGTGACAGACTCCGAAAAGCAATCAAGGACCTCGAAGACGCCTGCCCCGACGCCGCCGCATCAACCGGCGCCGACCTGGCCGCCGTGCTCAAGCCGCTCATCAAGAAGGCCGACGCCGTGCTCGCGGAGGTTTTCGACCAGGAAACCCAACGGGCCGGCTCGGGATAGATTCAGGGAGGGACGTGCTCCCGCGCGTCCTTGAGGGAGGGATGCGCTCCTGCGCGTCCGCCGTCGAGCGGGCCCTCGACCGCCTCAGGCACGTTTCCGGATTCATGAAGGAATCCGCTAAGGTATAAACATGTTTAAGAGAGGGACTGACGCAAGCGAGCGACATTAGGAGCGAGACGGGTCTGTCCCTGCTCTTGCCGAGGAGCCTCATCAACATGTTGACGAAGTATGCACTACGCGCGACGCTGCTGGCGGCGGCCCTCGCCGTCGTCGTGCCCGCCTGCATAACGCGCGCCCCCGTCAAAGGCCCCCCTTCCTCCGTGCGGCCCATGACAACCACCGGCTATTGCAAGTGCAAGAAATGCTGCGCTTGGCGCCGCAACTGGTACGGCGCCCCCGTCTACGCCACCGGCCCCAACAAGGGTGAACGCAAGAAGGTCGGCGTCACCGCGAGCGGAACGCAAGGCCACGTCGGCACCATCGCCGCCGACACGTCCCGCTATCCCTTCGGCACCGTCATGTACATCCCCGGCTACGGCTACGGTAAGGTCGAAGACGTCGGCGGCGCCATCAAAGGCGACCACATCGACCTCTTCTTCAAGAAGCACAAACAGGCCCTCGAATGGGGCCGCCAGACGAAACAAGTCCAAGTCTGGCTCCCCAAAGACATCAAACGCTGACGAGTCAGTCCGAACGCCTTCGTGCCGAATAAGCGGCCATCGGGCCTACGCCCATTGACGGACGCCGCCGCATCTGGTACGGTGTCTTCATCCTCGGAGGAATCCTATAGCGTGAATATGCATTGGATCGACTGGTCGATTACATTTGCACTTCTCGCCTTCATCCTCGCCGCCGCCGTCTATACCAACAGGTACGTCATCAGCGTCGCCGACTTCCTCGCCGCCAACCGAACCGCCGGACGGTACCTCCTCTGCATCTCATCGGGGATCGCGGGCCTGGGCGCCATCACCGTCGTCGCGATGTTCGAGATGTACTACAGCGCGGGATTCACCGCCGCCTGGTGGGGTCTTATGATGGCCCCCTTGTGGCTCGTCATGGCGCTATCGGGATGGGTGACTTACCGATACCGAGAGACACGCGTCCTCACGCTGGCCCAGTTCTTCGAGGTCCGTTACAGTAAACCCCTGCGCATCTTCGCGGGAATCATCCTTTGGATCTCCGGCATCGTCAATTTCGGCATCTTTCCGGCCGTCGGCGCACGATTCTTCATCTATTTCTGCGGCTTGCCCGAAACCGTTCCCTATCTCGGCCTCTCCACCTTCGCCGCCGTCATGGCCTTCCTGCTGATAATCTCCTTGTTCTTCGTGTTCCTCGGCGGCCAGATCGCCGTGATGATCACCGATTTCTTCCAGGGCATGTTCTGCAACGTCGTGTTCCTGGCCATCCTCGTCGCCATCTTCTGCATCTTCGATTGGGCCACGATCGTTGACACGCTCAAGACGGCCCCGGCCGACGCCTCCATGCTCCATCCTTTCCACACAAGCAAGCTCGAAGGCTTCAACGTCTTCTATTTCCTCATCAGCGCCTTCGTCACCGTATATGGATTCCGCGCCTGGCAAGGCTCCCAAGGCTACTTCTGGTCTCCCAAAACGCCCCACGAGGCCAAAATGGCCGGCATCCTCGGCGAATGGCGCGGCCTGGTATTGTTGCTTGTCATCACCCTCCTGCCCATCGGCGCGTATGTGGTCATGCACCACCCCGGCCACGCGCACGTTACGGCCGAGATCAACCGCGTGCTCGACGGCATCGACAATGAAGCCATACGCACGCAGATGACCGTTCCCGTCGCGCTGGCCAAGTCCCTCCCGGTGGGCATCGTCGGCTTGCTGTGCGCCGTTATGCTCGCGGCCTTTATCTCGACCCACGACACCTACCTCCACTCCTGGGGCAGCATCTTCGTCCAGGATGTCATCCTCCCCTTCCGCAAGAAGCCTTTCACGGTGAAACAGCACCTGCTTCTCCTGCGCCTGTCCATCGCCTTCGTAGCCGTCTTCATCTTCTTCTGGAGCCTCCTCTTCCGGCAGAACGACTACATCCTGATGTTCTTCGCCATCACGGGCGCCATCTGGCTTGGCGGGGCCGGGTCCGTCATCATCGGGGGCCTCTACTGGAAACGCGGCACCACGGGCGGGGCGTGGGCCGCCCTGATCGTCGGCGCCGTCATCGCCGTGGGGGGCATCATCCTGCAGCAAGTCTGGGCGGCGCATTTCTACCCGTGGATGGCCGCGGAGGCACCGCATCTTCTCGACGGCCTCAAGTCCGTCCTCGAAGGCATTGCCGGGCGCGTGCCGGGCATCAACTGGAAGGTCGGCCCCGAGGAATTTCCCATCGATGGACAGTGGGTCAACTTCTTCGCCATGATCAGCGCCATCATCGCCCTACATCGCATGCTCGCTCTTCAGCGCCTTCGTTCTGAAGAAGGCCCCGTTCGATATGGACCGCCTTCTCCATCGCGGCCGCTTCGCGTTCAAGGGAGACCGCCTCGCCGCCGTCTCCAAACCGGCCAGCGGCCTGCGCGCGTGCCTGCCCACCCAGGAATTCACCTTCGCCGACAAATGCATCTACTACGCCAAGCTGCTGTGGTCATTGACCTGGTTCGCCATCTTCGCCTTCGCACCGTCTACAACCTGACGCATGACGTCTCCGATGACGCCTGGGCCGTATACTGGCGGTGTCAGGTCTTCATCATCTTCATCATTGGCACGGGGACAACCGTCTGGTTTTTCATCGGCGGCATACGCGACATCAAGGCCCTCTTTCAGACCCTTGCGCTACCCATCGCGATGAACGCGACGACGGCATGGTAGTAAATCATCACAACATCGCTGACGAGCCCCCAGAGTCCGGCGGGCCATCTGACGCAGGCAGGTGGCGCTCAAGGACAGGCCCAGTCCGTCCGGCCTTCCACACCATTGCCCCCAGCCCCGGCCAAGAGCTACCATTTCAGAATCAAGAGTGGGGAAAACGATATGAAATCCTCCCTTACGAGCCGGCTTTGAACGCCGAACTTACCGCCGCCTACAACGAGGCCGTGCGCGACGTGCCCCACTGCTATCCCGTGGCGGAAAAGGATATGGCGTCCGTCACGGCGTCCCCGATGGGGACGGCGCAAAGACGGCCCCGCTTCGCGAAAGAGCGATCTTCGTCGCTCTGGAAGGGAAGGCGATGGTTGGATTTGTGGATGCCGCCATCGGCCGCCCCGGGCCGTTAAGCGACCAGGACCAGGGCGTCCTGCGGTTTCTGCGGTATGCGCCGGGATGCCGCACGGCGGGACAGGGCCTGCTCGACGCCGCCGAGCGGCACGTCCGCGGAGCGCGGCGTCACCCAAATCCAGGCATTCCCACAGGAGTACCGCTATCCTTTCTACCACCTGAAGGGCGGCGTATCTATCGGAGCGAATGGGACACGTCGAAGCCCTGCTCGGACTTCGCCGCTATCGCCGGGCGCGCGGCGAGGTCTTTCTCGACTGGCTCGATTTCGCCCCCGCGAAGCCGCGTCCCGAGGCTCCCGACGCGGAGGTCACCGTCGACTTCCCCCAGGGAC
>CAXXYE010000002.1:0-237324 GCA_963674865.2 Candidatus Hydrogenedentota bacterium | reverse complement strand
TGAACGCACCCGGTGCCGGCCTCGAGCGTGACGTGCTCGGCCAGAATGACGGGGCATACCCGCTCTTCAAAAAGAGCGTGGCTGTACTTGAGACCCTCTAAGTCTTTACCCTGGAACTTCTTAACTTGGGTGAAGTCAGTGATGCCGCACGCGTTGAGCGCGATAGGGCCCAAGTAGCTCGACATGAGCAGCGTCTCGTCCCCCACCTTGAAAGCGGCATACTCGAAATCGGGATGGACCGCGATGGCCAGGTTGGCCGGCAAAGTCCACGGGGTGGTGGTCCAGATCACGTAGTAGGCGGGCCCATCGATCCCGGGAATCGAATCAAGAGCTTTGAATCGAACGTAAATACTTGGCGATACGCGGTTTGCGTATTCGACCTCGGCCTCCGCCAAAGCCGTTTGGCAAGAAGCGCACCAGTAGATCGGCTTGAGGCCGCGGTAGATGCTCCCCCGCTGGTACATCTCGCTGAACACGTGGATGATCGTCGCCACGTAGTCGGGACTCAAGGTGAGGTAGGGATGCTCCCACTCGCCCGTCACCCCCAGACGCTTGAAGCCCTGCCGGTGGAGATCCACGAAGTCGAGCGCAAAGGCCCTGCATCGCTGGCGTATCTCTACCTGCGATAACGACTTAGCTTCGTCCCCAAGCTCGCTCAGGACCTTGTACTCGATCGGGAGCCCGTGGCAGTCCACACCCAGGAACAAAAGGCGCGTCATACCCGCTCATCTGCCTGGACTTGACCACAAAGTCCTTCAGCACTTTGTTGAGGGCGTGTCCGGCGTGGAGCTTGCCGTTGGCGTACGGAGGCCCATCATGCAAGACGAATCGCGGGTGTCCCGAGGAGGCCGAGCGTAGGCGGCCGTAGAGGTCCATCGCTTCCCAACGCTCGAGCATTTCCGGCTCGCGCTTGGTAAGATTCGCCCGCATGGGGAAGGCCGTTTCGGGAAGGTTTACTGTCTTTTGATACTCTGTCAATTTCACAAGCCTTCACGTTTACGACGGGGCGTGACCTAAGGCCAAGATAGGTTCAAATGCTGCCTGGAAGGCCGCAAGAATGGCGCGGAAAATACCATAGCCCCGTCACCAAAGTCAAGAAAGCCTAGAGAATTCAGCAGGTTATGGCTTTCCCGATTTTCTTACAACCACACGGGAATGCCAAAGCGTTCGATATCAACACCTGCCCTCAAGAGACGTTGCAGAGCGCCTCGGAGCCGTGTCCGGCCGTCTCCCGTCATTACCAAATAGCCGGGGCCCATGGCATAGCCCCGTCTTGCCTATAGGAGACTCATGCGCACGCTCACGAGGCCCGCACAATCGCGTAAACCGTGAGGCCCAAGAGGAGATGCACGACAAGCACCGCGCCGAGAATGCGCGCCGCCTTCGGCCGAGGCCAGCGACGGGCCCACGCCAGCACCGCCGGCAGCAGCACGATGTAGTAGTAGCCGACGCCATGCCCGAGAAAGGAACCCGTGGATAGCTTCAGGCCGCCCACCAGCCGGAGCGGCGACAGGTTAGTCAGGAGCATCGGCGGGCCGTACAGAAGAACTCCAACCAGCTTCAGGCCCTTACCCGGCCCTCCGAAAGGCCATATGCTGTTAATCCAGAGATACTGCATGCCGCCAAAGGCCCAAGGCAGAACGGCATAGCACACCCACGCCGATACCAGGGCAAAGGTGCGAGCCCGGCCATCTGATAGGCCAACTAACACCGCCTCACTCCCGCTTCGCGAAACGCGCTCATGCTCAGGCACTGGTGTTCTGACTCATAATTGACGTTGCTTATCTGCAGATGAAAAAGCGCCAAGAATGAGCGAAACACCGGGACTGTCCCAAGCGGAGTCCGCCGTAGGCGGACGCAGACGGGACTGTCCCAGGTCCTTTCGCAGCCTGCGTCCGGCAACTCTGGACTTTTTCAACAGCTCCTCTGTCCCTGCTTTTCGCGGCAAGAATAAGACGCCATCAGCGTGAGTCACACCACTAGCTTGTCCTTGCCGACGTCCCACCAGACGTCCTATCAATCGCCGCGCAACAGCTTGTAGATGCTCGAATCGAGGCCGACAATCAACTCCGTGCCCGGCTGCGTCGCGTTCTTCATTACTTCGAGGGACTGCAGGAACTCATAGAAATCGGCGTTGGCCCCGAAGGCCTCCGCATAAGTGCGCAGCGCCTGCGCGTCGCCCTCGCCTCGGAGGATCTCGGCCTCCCGGTTCGCGTTTGCCAAGAGCACCCGGACCTGGCGATCCGTGTCCCCCCGAATGATCTCGGCTTCCTTCTGACCCTCGCTGAGGTAGCCCTTCGAAATGCGCGAACGCTCGGCCTTCATCCGCTCGAACACGGACTCCAGGTTGACCTCGACAAGCTCGGCACGCTTGATCCGAACATCGAGAATCTCGATGCCGTATTGCGGCCTCGCCACATCATTGGCCCGCTTCGTCACCGCGTTCATGATCTCCTCGCGGCCGCGCTCGACAAGTTCGCGGGAAGGGCTTTCTCGCACGCCCAACGCCTCCTCCTCCTCGGTACGCAAGTCCTCGTTGACGTAGTTATTGGTCGTGCGGATGACCTCCGTCAGGTCGCTCTTGCCCAATTCCTCGCGCAGCACCGAGTAGATAACATCGTCAAGCACGCCCCTGGCAGCCACCTCCGTACGGACACGGACCCGGTACAGCAAGGGATTCACGATGCGCCAGCGCGCGTAGTTGTCCACTCGCAACGTCTTCTTGTCCGCCAGAACCGTGTCTTCAGGATCGACATCGTATTCGAGCACCGTATCCGGGAAGCGCTCGATACTGTCCACAAAGGGCATCTTGAAATAGAGCCCCGCCCCCTGATCGACACGTATGCCATCCCCGATGCCCGATTCCGTCCGGCGTGCCGTCGCGACGATTTCCTGCCTTAACTGCTCGAACGCGTCCTCGGCAATATCTCCCACTACGATCCGCACCGGGCGGTTGAGGCGCGTGACAACCGCCTGCTCACGCTCATCGAGGATGAAGAAGCACGTGGACGCCACGAACGCCGCCAGCACAATCACGAGAACGAACACGCCGGTTGCAACATTGCCGGTACTCATGGCTGCTCTCCTCTCCTCGCTACGCCGGGCGAGGCACTCACGCCGCCGCCGCCCAAGGCTTTGAGGTTGACGATCCCGGCCTCCTTGTCCACGACGGTGAGCTTCATCTTCGGTAGGACCTCCTCGAGCGCTTCGAGATACATGCGCGTTCGCGTCACCTCCGGCGAAGACTTGTACTCCTTGGCAATAGCGAGGAACCGTGATACCGCCCCCTGGGCCTCGGCGACGCGGGCCTCCTTATAGGCATCGGCCTCGAGCTTCACACGGGCCGCCTCGCCCTCGGCCTTGGGGACGGCCTCCCGCGCATAGGCCTGAGCCACGTTGATGATCTGCTCACGCTCTTCCCGCGCCGAGGCCACCTGCTTAAAGGCGTTGGCCACTTCGCTGGGCGGCTGCACGTCCTGCAACTGCACTTGGCCGATAGTCACCCCCATCTTGTACAAATCGGCCAACTCCTGCATCTTCTGCTTGATTTCATCCTGAACCTGGAACTTATTTCGAGTAAGCACATCATCGATGGGATGATCGCCCACCGCCTGGCGGAGCGCCGCCTCGCCCACATCGCGCAAAGCCGACTCCACATCACCAGGGCGGAAGTTAAAGAGATACTCGAGCGAATCCCGGATGTAGAACTGCACCACCATCGAGCAATCCACCACGTTCTCATCGCCCGTGAGCATCCGCGCCTCGTGGAGCATTTCGCTGTTCCCGTCGAAAGAGGTATACGTCGTGCTCCCACCTCGCGTCACCGACCGGAAGCCGAACTCGAGCCGCTTCGTCTCCGTGACTTTCGGCGTCTCGACCGTTTGGATCGGCCATGGCCATTTCAAATGGAATCCCGGCTGGGCGGTCTTCGTGTACTTCCCGAAGGTCAACACGACCCCCTCCTCATCCGGCGCCACCGTGTAGGCCGGCCCGCCTCGCACAAACCACAACACCGCCAAAAGGATCACGAGCCCAAGCACGATCGCCCGCGGATTGACGTTGAGTTCGATCGGATGCTCCCCGTCCTTGCGGACGACCTCGGGTCGCCGTTTCATCATGGTAAGTCCTCCTCTGCGCGACGCAGAACGACTGTTCACTTCCTCTCATAACAGCGGGCGTCGGAAATATTCGTCGGCCCGCGCCCCGCACGCAAGCATACCAGAGCCGCAACCCGCATTTCTCACAGCCGCACAGCAGAAATGCATGCAGACGCGGCGGTTTGTCTCCCAAGGAGGAAATCGTACGCTCAAGACATGTTGTGCATCCTGTTATCCCGTCAGAACAAAGCGCTTGAACCGCGTTCATCCGTGGCCATTCTTCTCCCCGTACCCATTCCCCGATGCCACACGCTTTTCCCCACACCCGCGCCGCGTTAGGACTTCCGGCTTCAACCGGTTCCCTCTTCTCTGCGCGGCTCCGCGTCCTCTGAGGCCTCTGCGTTTCCATCTACCCTTACGGATAGAGAGAACACCAGGATTCCGGGAAATGTGCCAAGGACCGCACTTCCCCAACTCCGGCCTACCACGTGCCCCTAAATCTCCAGTCAGTGCTCATCTGCGCTGTGTTCATCTGTGGCAAGAATGAAGACTACTCACCGTTAGCCTCACTCGTGTGAAAGATGATCTGCTATTTTCCGTGGCGGCCCCTTTGCGTTCTTGGCGGCTTTGCGTGAGAATGCTCCCCCAGTCCACACACGCCGAAAAAAGTCCTTTATCTACAGGATTTCAGAGCCCAGTCTTCTCCATCCTGTTATCCTGTCCAAACTGACATCACAATAGCTCTTTCACATGAGTGACATCCCTTTGCGTGAGTTTCGAAGACCGGATTCCCTCACGCCAAGACGCAAAGCCGCAAACAGGCGCGTAGCGTATACGCCGGATTGTAATCCGCCAGGCGTGAAGCCCCTCTTCCCGCGCCCATTAGTGTCCATGTGAGTTCATCCGTGGCCATTCTTCTCCCCGTACCCATTCCCCGATGCCACACGCTTTTCCCCACACCCGCGCCGCGTTCGGAGTTCCGGCTTCAGCCGGTTTCCGGTTCCCTCTTCTCTGCGCGGCTCCGCGTCCTCTGAGACCTCTGCGTTTTCATCTCCCCACACGGATGGAGCCAAACCACTCAGGCCGACTCAGCAGCTATTGCTCCAGCAAGATTAGCCTGACTCGGCTCGATTCCAGCCTTGCCCCGCTGTGTTCATCTGCGTTCATCCGTGGACGCTACTCCCCCCGCCGCGCGACGCCGTGGTTTCCCCCGCCGCACATTTGACATCCACGCCCTCCAGGCGATACTCTACCCGCCGCTTTACAGTCGGGGTGTAGCGCAGCCCGGTTAGCGCGCTTCGTTCGGGACGAAGAGGTCGGAGGTTCAAATCCTCTCACCCCGACCATTATAGACAACCAACAATAGGCCACTTGCGGTACTTCGTGAGTGGCCTATGCTGTTTGTGTCCCCCGCACGTTGGCCCCCTCTACAAAGGCTACAAGATCCCGCCCTGCAGTCCCTCCCGCAGACGCGAGGAACGCTACGGAGTCCGCACTACACGGAACCCGTGGCTGCTGTTCAGGTAGGCCGGCGTATAGTAGGGATTGCGGCTCGCCGAACGGCAGTACTGCAGATAGGAGTTCCACGAGCCGCCGCGCAACACCCGGGAGCTGCCGCCTGACGGCCCGGGCGGATCAGTGTCCTTGAACGTCGCGGGATACTTGTCATACCAGTCTTGGCACCATTCCCACACGTTCCCGCTCATGTCGTAAAGTCCCCACGCATTCGGCTTCTTCATACCGACGTCGTGCGTGCTGCCGCCTGAATTCTCATTGCACCAGCCATAGGCATCATCCCAGGCTTCGCCCCAGTAGTAGGGCGTCTCGGTTCCCGCACGGCAGGCGTACTCCCATTCGGCTTCTGTCGGAAGCCGGTACTCGACGTTCTCCTTCTCCGAGAGCTTCTTGAGAAAAGCCTGTGCGTCCTCCCAGGAAACCATCTCGACAGGCCGGTTCCTGCCAACAAAGTTCGACGGATTATTGCCCATGACCTCGGCCCATTGCGCTTGCGTCACCTCGTGGACGCCAATGTAGAAAGGCTTCGTGAGGGTGATCTCGCGAACAGGCGTCTCGTCATCGTCGCGTCCCGCCTCGTCCTCCGGACTGCCCATCTTGAATGTGCCGGGCTGGATGAGTCTGAGCTTCATGCCGATGGAGTTGGTGATCTCCGGGCCTCCGGCGGCCACGGCTGTTGCGCCGAAGGCGCTACCGTCGGACTCGCCCCGGATCGGCTGTGCTACGCCAAACTGGGCGGCCACCTGAACATTGCCGTCATCAACGAAGACCTTGGCGAATTTGTCTTTGTATACGGCCTCGACTTCAACGCCGATATCGAGGTCAAGCGAGATCTCCTCCGTCTGGAGCGTCCCGCGCATGACGTCGCCGTTCTTCTTGGTCGCCACGGCGGTGACGTTGGCGCCGCCCTGCATCTCGACCATCTTGAGTTCTTTGAAGGAAACGGGAATGTCGGCATAGTCCGTGCCGATGGTGAAGACCTTCTCCACAGGCTGGCCGGACAGAAGATCGCCGTTGGCCATAACAAAGAGATCGCTCTTGGCCTCCGGATCCATCAACTGCGCCTCCCGAAGATCCAATTGGAGCAACACGTGCCGGATCTTCTCCTTACGAATGTCGATCTCGGCGCCGGATGAACTGATCTTGAACTTGATGACGCGGTCGTTGATGATGCCCGTCAGCCGGTTGAAGTTGATCGTGATAAGGGCCTCGGTGTTGGCGCGGGCGCCCTCGAAGGATATCCCGGCGCAGGCCCGAAGGGGCAGTTGGACGAAGCCGTATGGCGTATTGATGCTCAATTTCTCGTTCAGCACCTCGCCTCTGAGCACATCGTTGTTGCGGAAGTAGATGACGTCTTCCGCATCAGAACGCGCCAGTTGGAATACCGATTGCAGGATAGGCCCCGCCGGTTCGGCCGGTTGCGCCCAGGCCCCTCCGCAAGCCGCAATGCCGATAATCACAGACAGTGAGACAATTCTTCCGGTCATTTCCCCTTCCTTTCCGTCATGCCCAGACTACTTGCCCTTGCTTTTCAGCAGTTCCCCGAGCCAATCCTGTTTTCCGCTCTTACTTCCCTCTCTGCGCTTCTCCGTGCTCTTCTTGTTCTCATTGGCGCCGGAGACCGGCTTCTCCTCTTTCCAGGCCGAGATGGTCCCTCCCGGCGTGGAAGTCCCGCTCGTATCCTTGTTCTTGAAGCCGTCGAGAATCTGCTGGAGTTGATTGTCCCCCTTGGCGCGTTCCGGCACAATCGTGTACTGGCTGCCGCCCTTGTTGGAATAGGCTTTGCGAGCTTCACGCTCGCGCTGCCTTTGCTCGGCCTTGCGCCGGCGCTCTTCTTCCTTGCGCTTCAACCAGGACTGGAAGCCGGGATCTTGCCGGTCGAAGTTCTCGAACTCCTTCCGCCCCGGAATCGCGTGGTCGTTCTGTCCTTGGCCGACCGTCCGCCCCTTGCTCAAGGCCCCCCCGATCTTCGGGAAAAAGCCTACCACCGCATCAAAGATGCTCTTCTTGTCTCCCCTGCGCTGGTTCTCACCGGCAACGGCGGACCCCGTGACCAGCATAAGGCAAAGGACCCAGGAGAGCGCTTTAGCAGTCATGCCCCTTTCCTCGCCAGGTTTCATTCGACCCCTTCACGGCTGCTCGCCGCAGTGAAACGTCGGCATTCTAGCTAAGTCCCCTTCGCCCTGCAAGTTCAACACGCCGGACGTCCCTCTATGCGCTCTCCGTGAACCAGTCGAAACGCCCTTCGCGGCGTTCGTCGTCGGCTGCATCGTCGAGTTCGGCCGTGCGCGGATCCGGCACGGTGAGCGAGGCGCCGTCCGCCGCCACGCTCAAGGCCGACACGAGCCCCGGCAGCGTCCAATCCAGCGCCGTGTAGATGTCGATGGCAGTAGCCTCGCCGCGACACGCCGCCGCGAAATCCAGCATTTGAAGGAAGTCCCCGCCGCCATGGCCTGCTAACTCGGCGGCGGCCCCGTGCGTTCGCCACATCTCCGGCAGGAACTCCTCCTCAAGCTCAGAGAGCCCATGCCATTCCACTTTCTCGTGCCGATCGGTGAGGAAGATCTTGTCCTTGTCCCCGAAGCCGCGCGCCGCCTCATAGGCGCCCTCTGTCCCCTGAAGCAGGTAGTACGTCATCGCGTGCGGCCGGTTTGACCGCAGGTCGGTGCGGATCTCCACGACGCCCCCGCGCGACGTGCGGCACAGCATCGCCGCCGTATCATCGCCCTCGAACCTGTCATCCGTGTGACTGCCCGTCCCGCGCGCCGAGAGCGAGACGACGCGATCATCCATCCATTGCAGAACCGGCCCGATCGAGTGCGTCGGATACGTGACGCCCCGCTGATCCATCTGCCATCGCTTCCGCCACGTGAGCGAGCCATCAGCGGCGACATTCATCTTCCGGCAGTCGTGCAGGTATTGGCCCTCGGCGTAGTAAAGCTCGCCAAACACGCCCGCGCGCGCCATCGCCTTCACCAGTTGGCACGGCTTCCGGTACGTATAGTTCTCCGCCATCATGTACGCGGCCTTCGAGGCTCGGGCGGCGTCACGCAGCCGGCGGCACTGATCGATGCTGACGGCCGCCGGCACCTCGGACAGGACGTGGACGCCATTATCGAGCGCCAGGATGGCCTGCGGCGCGTGGTTCGGCATCGGCGACGAAAGCAGCACCGCGTCCAGGCCGTGCGCGAGTAGATCCTCGTAGTGTGTGTATCTGCACTCGGGGCCGACGCCGGCCTCATCGGACAAGCGATTCAGCGCTTCCTCGGCCGGATCCATCGCCGCAACGACCTCGAATCCGGCTCCTTGCAATCCCTTCAGAAATCCCCGGCCCCGCGCGCAGCCTGCAATGCCAAGACGGATACTCATGCCGCCGACTCCAACCGCTCCGCGATCAGCTTTGCCGCGCCCAACAGCACCGCGTCATCGCCCAGCTTCGCCGGCACGATCTTCACGCCCTTCCGTAAGAACGGCATGGCGTGTTCCTTCACCGCCCGCTCCACTTCGCTCATGTAGAGTTCTTCCATGGCCTCCACCAGGCCGCCGCCAAGCACGACGGCATCGGGGCTGAGGATATTGATCAGATTCGCCACGGCAATGCCCACGTAATACGCGGCCTTCCGCACGACCCCCTCGACCATCGTATCCCCCGCCGTGATGGCCTTGGCCAAAACGCCGCTGCGGATCTTGCTCACATCGGTGCCGGTGTTTTCCAGGATATAAGGCGCATCGTCGCGCGCCGCCAACGCCGCCACCTGCGAAGCGATGGCGATGCGCGAGGCCACGGCTTCGAGGCAGCCTCGCTTGCCGCACCCGCAGTAGGGGCCATCCACCTCCACCGTCGTATGCCCGACCTCGCCCGCCGCGCCCGTAGCGCCGCGGAACATGGAACCGTTGATAATCAGCCCGCCGCCAATGCCCGTCCCCGGGAAAATGCCCACGACGTTTTGGCAGTCCTTCACCTTGCCGAAGTGCCACTCGCCGTAGGTGCCCATGTTGACGTCATTATCCACGGCCACCGGCACGCCGAAGGCGTCCGACAGGTGTTTGGCAAGCGGAAAATCCTTCCAGGCGAGGTTAGGCGTATCGATAATCACGCCCGTCTCGGGATCGAGCGGGCCCGGCGATCCCACACCGATGCCGGCCACGGCAGACACGCCCGACTCTTCGATCGCCGTCTTCACGACGCGCGTCAAGCGATCCTCCGTTTTCTCATCGCCCTTGGACGAGCGGCTCTTCTTCCTGCACCGCCCAACAATCTTGAATTTGTGGTCCAGCACGGCGGCCATCATCTTCGTGCCGCCAATGTCGATCCCCACAATATAGTCGCCTTCACTCAAACCCTTGCCCATGCCATCCCTCCCATGCCTGTTGCTCAGCAAGAATATCACGCGACAGAAAGGAGGTAAAACCCGCTAGTGTTCTGACTCATGACTGACGTTGCTTATCTGCAGATGAAAAGGGGCCAAGAAGAAGCGAAAAACCGGGACTGACACAAGCGGAGCGAAGCGAAGACGTGTCTGTGGCGCTGTTGAAGAAGTCGCATTCGCCACAGAGGTTGAGCGAAACACCGGGACTGTCCCAAGCGGAGTCCGCCGTAGGCGGACGCAGACGGGACTGTCCCAGGTCCTTTCGCGGCCTGCGTGCGGCAGCTCCGGACTTTTTCAACGGCTCCACTTTCCAAGCGTAGTCCGCCGTAGGCGGACGCAGACGGGACTGTCCCAGGTCCCTTCGCGGCCTGCGTGCAGCAACGCAGGACTTTTTCAACGGCTCCTCTGTCCCCGCTTTTCGCGGCAAGAATGAGACGCCATCAGCGTGAGTCAATAAGTTAGAGCCATACTCGCAGAAAAAAGGCCCGGCCTTAAAGGCCGGGCCTGTAAGAAACGTGCTATGTGGCGGGGCGTTACTCGCCCTTTTCCCGCGCCTTTTCGTACTCAGCGATAAGGCCCTGGGCGACGTGCTCCGGTACTTCCTCGTAGTTGGCGAATTTGAGCTGATAGCTCCCGCGTCCGCCCGTCATGCTGCGGAGATCCGTCGAGTACCGCAGCACATCCCCTTCGGGCACGGTTGCCCGGATGCACTGACGCCCGCCGCCTGCAGGCTCCATGCCTAGAATACGGCCGCGGCGGCTGTTGAGGTCGCCGGTGATATCGCCCATGAACTCATCCGGGACGGTTACCGCGATCTCCATGATCGGCTCCAGCAGGCAGGGCCTGGCCTCCTTGACGCCCTTCTTAATGGCGATCGATGCCGCCTGCTTGAAGGCCATTTCCGACGAATCGACGTCGTGGTACGAACCGAAGTGCAGTTCCACGATGATGTCAACAACCGGATAGCCGGCGATCACCCCCCTGGACAAGGCGTCCTGGCAGCCCTTGTCCACGTGCGGAATGTACTGCTTCGGCACCACGCCGCCGACGATACTGTCGACAAACTCATAGCCGGCGCCGCGCTCGTTTGGCGAGATCCGCAGGTGGACGTCGCCGTATTGGCCATGGCCGCCCGTCTGTTTCTTGTGTTTGCCCTGAACATCCGACTTGCCGCGCACCGTCTCCTTATACGACACCTTCGGCGTCTTCGTCTCGGCCTCGACATTGTACTTCCGCTTCATGCGCTCCATGAGAATATCGAGCTGCAGATCGCCCATCCCCTTGATCACGTGCTCGTTCGTCTCGGCGTCGCGATAGTGCGCGAAGGTGGGATCTTCCTCGGCGATGCGGTTGAGCGCCTCACCAATCTTGTCCTCGTCGGCGCGCGATTTCGGCTCGATCGCCAGCTTCACCATCGACTGTGGCAGCTCGATGGCCGGCAACTGGAAGTCCGTATTCGGAGTGCCCAACGTGTCGTTAAAATGCGTGTTCTTGAGCTTGGTCATGGCGGCCAAGTCGCCCGGGCCCACTTCCTTTACCTGAGTTTGCTCCTTGCCGTTAAGCATGAAGAGCTTGCCGGTGCGCTCTTTGGTGCGGCGCGTCACGTTGTAGAACTCCGTGTCCGAACGCAGCGTACCGGAAAACACCCGGAACAAGGTCAGTTGGCCCACGAAGGGGTCAACAATCGAGCGGAACACCTGAGCGAGGAACGGGCCGTCCGGTGTGACTTCGACAGGCACATCTTCGCCGGCATCGTTCTTGCCGACCACCTTGCGGTCGAGCGGCGAAGGAAAGCTGTTGGCCACGACATCCATCATCTCCTGGATACCGATCTCTTTCTCGACGCTTCCCGCGAGAATCGGCACAATCTTGCCCGTTTGGATGCCCTGCTGCAGCCCCCTGTTGAACTCCTCGGGAGAAAGCTCCCCTTCCTCGAGGTACTTCTCGAGGAGGGCGTCATCCGATTCCGCCACCACGTCAACCAGGCTCGCCTTGATGGCTTCGACCTCGTCGGCCACCTCCGCGTTGTCGCCCGTCAAGACGTTCACGACGCCGGACAACTGGCTCGACTGGCCCACAGGTATCACCAACGGCACACAATGACTGCCGTAGGTGTTCTGGAGTTGAGCAACCACCTCGTCGAAGTTCGTATTCTCTCGATCGAGCTTGTTGATAAGGAAGGCCCGGGGCGTGTTGTACTGCTCGGCGTAACCGAAAGCGTTATCCGTGCCGACCTGCACGCCCGTCGTCGCGTCCACGACGATAACGACACCGTCGAGAACCGGCGCCGATGCGGCCACCTCGCCAATGAAATCCACATAGCCGGGGTGGTCCACCAGGTGCACACGGGAGCCGTTCCATTCAACGTGCATGAGCTTCATCGCGATGGTCTGCTGGCGCTCGATCTCCTCTTCCAGGTAGTCGCCGGCCGTGTTGCCGTCGGCAATCGTCCCAATGCGCGAGGTCTTGCCCGCCGCGTGGAGGATGTGCTCGATGAGCATTGTCTTACCCGTGCCGCCGTGGCCCAGGATTCCTACGTTACGTACCTTGCTGGCATCGACACTTGCCATGTGAGTTCCTCCGATTGCTCCGTGACTCGAGGCGGACACCCGCCGGTCGGTTATGGCTTCACCCTCACGCAATGGGGGTGTGCGAAAACAGACAGAATCAAGATCGCCGAGTATACTAAAACCACAGGCCCGCCCTCAAGAACAGATTCCCGTCGGGCAAGATCAGGCTCTTGAGGCCGGATGGCCGGCTAACGCCGTCAGAATCGACCTTGATTGCCGAACCGGGCCGTTGCTGGAAGTCTCGACAAACAAATGGGATACCGGCATTTCGGAGACGCCACGCTACCAATGGCTCACATGCGCCGGACAGAATGCGGAGGGGGGAACTGGCCATCTACGATTGCCGGCCAGCCGGTGAGATCCTTCTACAAAAGCCTTGCCAGAGACGGATACGTTCTTGTCGAGCAGCTATTCACGCTCGACGACAGCCTCATGTGAAGCCGCCTCGCGGGATCCGTTTTTCGTCGCCCCGTCTTCCGTGCCCGGCAAGGCAAGTTGGCGCTCTATCGCTTCCTGTAATTCCTTGGGCCGGACGGGCTTGGACACGTAATCATCCATACCGGCCGCCAGACAGGCCTCCCTATCGCCTTGCATCGCGTGGGCCGTCATGGCGATCACGGGCACCCGGTGATCACGCACCCGCGACGATGCATCGCGAATGCGCCGGGTGGCCTCCAGCCCATCCAATTCCGGCATTTGGACATCCATCAACACCAAGTTGTAGGGAACTGCTTCGAGGGCGCGAAGCACCTCGAATCCGTTGGCAACGGCATCGGCCCTATAACCGAGCTTCTCCAGGATCTTCAGAGCCACCAATTGATTCGTGGGATTGTCCTCGGCGAGCAAGATGCGCGTTCTTCGCTTCTTCTCCTCCGCCACCTTATGCCGCGTCACAATTCGAGGCGGATGCGGCGACGACTCAACCGTACGTTTGTTCACAACCGTTATTAGACAGTCATAGAGCATGGACTGCTTGATAGGCTTGGTCAGATAGGCGGCGAATCCGATCTCCTCAAGGCGCGCGACATCGCCCCGCTGACCGACCGAAGTCATGACGACAAGCAGCATGTCGCGTAGCGCGTCGTGCTCAAAAACCTTCCTTCCAAAGGTTTCCCCGTCCATGCCGGGCATCTGCATGTCCACCAGGGCCAGTTGGAACGGCTCGCCGGCCTCGACCCCGGCAATGGCCTTGGCCAAAGCCTCGCCGCCCCCCTCCGCCTCATCGCTGCGACACCCCCAAGATGCCAGTAGTCTCGTCAAAACGAGCCGGTTCGTCGCATTGTCATCCACGATCAGGATTCGCGTTCTCTTGAGTGACTCCGCCAAGTCTTCAGAGAAGTCGTCCGTATCGGGAACCGGGAGTCTTTCTAGAACCGCCGTGAACCAGAATGTCGAGCCCTGTTCGGACTCACTCTCGACGCCCGTCTCCCCCCCCATCATCTCGGCGAGTTCTCTCACTATACTGAGCCCCAGCCCCGTGCCGCCATACTGGCGAGTCGTGGAGACATCTGCCTGGTTGAAGGCCTCGAAGACGGAATCAAGCTTGTCCGGCGCTATCCCCACGCCCGTGTCCGCCACCTCAAATCTGAGAGTAACGTGTTGCTCCGTCTCCGCAATGGCGGTTACGCGAACCACTATCTCTCCTTGAGATGTGAACTTCACCGCATTGCCGATCAGGTTCGCCAGCACCTGGCGGATGCGCCCCGGGTCGCCCCTGACCCAGGACGGCACCTCAGGATCGACCATACAAACAAACTCAAGTCCCTTGTCCTGGGCCCTGATGGCAAGAATATCGCTTATCTCCTCCACGGTTAGCCGGAGGTCAAAGTCAATCACCTCCAGGTCGAGTTTTCCCGCCTCGATCTTCGACAAGTCAAGTATGTCGTTGAGGATAGCCATAAGCGCGTTGGCAGAGGAGGTGAGAGTCTTCAGATAGTCCCGTTGCTCGCGCGTCAACTCCGTATCCAAGAGCAATCCCGCAAGGCCGATGACGCCGTTCATCGGCGTACGGATCTCATGGCTCATATTGGCGAGAAACGCGGCCTTCGCCCGTGTCGCCGCCTCCGCCTCCGCCTTGGCCTGACGCAGTGCCTGTTCGGTGCGTTCGCGCTCGGCGATCTCCTCCTGAAGTTGCAGGTTCCGCGCCCGCACTTCGCTCTCCCTGGCACGCAGAGAATTGCTCATTTCCGCTGCAAAATGCGCGACAACGTTCAAGAGAGGCCACGCGAGAACAACACAGGCCAATCGTGACTGAGAAGGTATGACCGCGTCAAAAGAGTCCACCGCCTCAATAAGACCGGCGTGCTCCGCGCTCACCAGTCCGACACAGGCCGCGCCGGCGAAATTGGCCAGGGCGAAAGTCCTTAGTCGATTAAGAAGCCCTCCGCCATATATCAGCACGAGAGGATACAGGAGGAGCATGGTGAGAGCGGTCACCCCGCCCACAAAATGCAGCCCCGCCGTGATGGCAAGAACGTCAAACGCAAGGTGCCAAGTGAAGAGGAGATCGGCATTCCTGATCCGACGAACGAGGAAAGGGTAAGGTTGGTTGAGGCAGGACACAAACACGGCGGCCATGAATATCCCGGCCATGTCGGAATGTGCCAGCCCGAGGGCGTTCAGAACCGCGATTGCGACAAGCGCCGTAACGCTGGCCGCCAAGTGGTCGCGGCGCATCCACGACGCCTTGGCCAGCGCTTCGGCAAGTCTTTCTTCCGAATGATCCGCTTCGTCACTGGCCATCTGCTCTCCTCCCCTCAGAACTTGTGGGAATAGCCTACTGTGAGTGCGTCATATTCAAGTCGAGTGTACGTTCCGGCACTCAGAAGTGAGAAAACGCCTCCCTCTCTAGGCGACGTGACTGTGGCCGCAAACGCATGGGCAAACGATAGATGGACCTCGTTGCGCTCGTCAACCGCCCAGGATACTCCCACAGCCAAGACGTCTTTCGTGATCACGGGCACGAGGGCGTTAAGAAACATGTGTTCCTCGGAAATGGGAGAATTCCCGTGGGAAATGCCCGCGCGCGCTGTCAGGCGCTCGTTCAACCGCCATTCCAGTCCCAGTTTGGCCAGATGCTGCTCCTCCCAGCCGAAGCCCCCCGCGAGCGGAGCCTTCCCCGTAACAGCCACCTGATCCCAATCGATGAACTTGTAGTCCGCGGCGATCTCGATGGAAGAGGTCAACGAATACGCCACTCCGAGCTGGACACACTGGGGCAAGTCCAGGCAAGAACAGAGAAGGTCCGCATAGCGGTCAAACGACTGAGACCACTGCCGCGACTGGTATGAGGCGCCGAAAGCCAGTCTGTCCCATACTTTGTAGATTCCTAGAGAGAAGCCGGCGCCAAGAGCATCGTCCCACACATTGCTGCCCTCAGTCGGGACCAGCCTGAGCGTAAGGCTATCGGTTCGAAACCGGGACAGACTCACATTCACGTTGAACCCAATAGACCAGCCTCCGCGCAGTTCGTGTCCGCAAGCCGCTATTAATCGAATGTGGCGATAATCGAGGCGGCGGTCGGCATTATTCTGGAGGAAGTGAGAGATGGCGTCCCGTGACGCAGCGTAATCCACGCCTATACCTGAAGGGGCGTAGAGTCCGAAGCCGAAGACTGCATCATCCGTGGGCCAGATGATGCCGACGGACGGTATGAAGAAGTACTGCGCGTCCGTCAGGTCCCCGGCTGAGTGATTTCCGATGACGCCTCCCGGGGCCAATGTCACATCGGAGAGAAGGACGTCCAGCCCAACATCTATCCGCCTTTCAAGACGGGTGATCGTGGCCGGATTCAGTTGCATCCATGAGGCGTCACGAGGGCTTGCGGCGCCGGCGCCGGCACGACTGCGTTGAATGGGCCCGTTGCCGGGCAGGAACACCCCTTCCGTTGCCGCCGCCTTCAGGGAAACTGCAGAGAGGAGCGCGAGCACGACGTAACGCATTGCACCCGAACGCCTCAACATCCCGCGGCCAGCGCTACGCCCATATTGCGCTAGACCGCCCGCAGCGTTGCCGCGAGTGTGGGGAGACGTCTTTGGAAAAGGATCAAGGAGGCGGCCTACGGTGCTGTCCTGCGATAAGCAGGAGACACTCATGTGCACAGCGTTCTCGGCGAGAGGTCTTGCATCAGAAGAGCCCGTTCCCTCAACCGAAGTCCTACGCGAGTCCTTGCGGACGCCACACTCAAGGCAATTCACATCATAGCGGGAGTCGGAGATGTTCTCAAGATCAGAGCAAAGCTATGCCGGCAATGGTGGGTCCGGCGGCGCGTTCTCTTTCGGCAACCACCCGGCAAGTTCTCGCTTCACCCCCGTGCAAGTAGGCTCCCCGGCGAGATTCCACCATTCAAGCGGATCGCTACGGTGATCGTAGAGTTCCTCGCCGCCATCGGCGTAGCGTGTGTAACGCCAATCCCGCGACCGCACCGAATGATTGTTCCAGCCGTTCGTGGTCACAACGGCCCGCTCCACGCCCGCCGCGGGATCATCGAGCAGCGGCACAAGACTGTCGCCTTCCAGCTCCTCCCGCTGAGAGAGTCCGCAGAGGGCGTTCAAAGTCGAGTAAAGGTCCAGAAGACTGACGGGCACATCGCAAGCCATTCCGGCGTTCCCGACGCCGGCCCCCGCAAAGACCAGCACATTGTGCGTGGCCTCTTCCCACAACGCGTATTTTCGCCAATGGAGCTTCTCGCCGAGGTGCCACCCGTGATCGGACCACAAGACCACGACCGTATTTCCGGCGTAAGGGCTGTCGGCCAGTGCATCGAGCACGCGGCCCACGCACGCGTCCGCGAACGTGATGCTGGCAAGATATCCTTGGACGGCTTCGCGCCATTGGCCGTATTTCAACACCCTCGCATTGTCATGTGTTCGGGCCATTGCGCGCCCCATCGGAGGGACGTCGTCCAAGTCGTCTTCCTTCACGTTGGGCAGCGTGAGCGTTTCGAGGGGGTACATGTCGAAGTACTCACGTGGAACATACCACGGAAGGTGTGGCCGGAAGATCCCGCACCCCAAGAAGAAGGGCCTATCATAGGGCCGATGGAGCTGCTCAATCACCCAATCGGCCACCTGCCAGTCCGCCATCGCCTCATTGGATACGTCGATTGGCCCCCAGTCGAACTGACGCGCATCGGGGATGCCGTTCAGAGGAAGAAGCTCCTTCGGCGGCGTAAGCTCGGGAGGCATCGCCTCCGTCATTGAAGGCCAGTAGGCGTCCCAGGAGGGCGGGTCGGGGTCAAGCCCGTGGAAGATCTTGCCGCTGCCAAGGGCCGTATAGCCATGCGCCATGAAATGCTGAGGCATGGTGACGGCGTCCCGCAGCATCGCGTTCTCCCGCCAGGGCTGCTTGTTGATGTAGACGCCCGAGGTAGATGGGCGAACGCCTGTCAGCACGGCGGTTCGCGACGGATTGCACGCCGGGGCCGCGCAGAAGGCGTTCGTGAACAGCACGCCCTGAGACGCAAGCCGGTCGATGTTGGGCGTTCTAGCATCCGGATGGCCTCCCAGACAGCCCGTCCAATCATTGAGATCGTCGATGCACATGAACAGCACGTTGGGACGTGCCGCTTGGCGCCGCGTCCGCAAGGTCGCACACCCGCCCAAGGCCGCAGCGCCCACGCCCGCACCTGCCATTCGCATGAACTCGCGTCGGCTGAACGATGGACTCTGCATACTGCCTTTCTTCTCCTCCTTGCTTGCAGCCACCGCGCACACCCGGCCATTGTAACCTACCTTACCCGCCAGGCCCACAAGAAAAGGGCAGGCCACACAGGCCTGCCCCAAGCCGTTTCCCTATCGACGGACTATTTGACGAGGCTGACGTTGCCGCTCGCATTGTTGGCGAAAGTGTTGGCCGTGGTGATGTCCGCGTTCACGGTGGCATAACCTGTATTGACGAGAATTCCCCATTTGCTGCTATCCGAGACGTGACAATTAGCCACCGTCGCCTGAGTCGGATAGCTCGTAGAACCCGTGATGTATACGTTCGCGTCATAATAGCCGCCGCCGTACTCGACGGTGGCATAGGCAAGCTGATTATTCGGCGAATTCGTCTGGTTGAAGCGAATGCCGCCCCAGTAACCCGCTACCTCCTGCGCGCCAGAGAAGACAATCGGCGAAGCCGCCGTGCCCACCGCAGACAGGCTCCCATTGGTATTGACCGACGTATACTCGCCGGACTCGAAGAGGATAGTCGCGCCCGGCTCAATAACCAGGTCGGCATCGATGGACGGGCTGCCGGTGCATAGATAGGCGGCGTCGAGCCCGGCCCACGTGGCATCGGCATCTACTACCCCGCCCGAGATTTCGACGACATCGTAGTCATTCCCGATATACGTGCTCGTGTCGTCGAGGTACCCGGCAGAACTGGCGTCCAGCAGGGCGGCGCCGGAGGTATTGGCCGTCAGCGTGTTTCCTGAAAACGACGTAATCGTGCTGTAAGAGGAGTTGCAGCGAAGGCCGTACTCCAAGCTTTCCTGAAGTGTGCTGTTGGTAATGGCTACCTGGCAGGCATGGCCCGACGACCCCGTGACAAAGACATTTGCGTCCCAATACCCGCCGCCATACTCGACGGTAACATAGTCGAGTTGATTATCCGGCGAGTTCGTCTGGTAAAACCGGAGCCCGCCCCAGTAGCCGCGCACGTGCTCCATGCCCGTCAGCAGGATCGGGGCCTCATCGGTACCCACCGCAATCAGCGCTCCGCTGGGATCGACGTCCATCTGCGCTCCTGACCCGAAGGCGATCCAGACGCCCGGGTCAAGCGTCAGTTCGGCCTGCACCGTGACTGTTCCGGTCGGGTAATACACGGCGTCAATGCCCGGCCACGCAGCGTCGATGGACACGGCGCTTCCCCAGATCTCGACCACGTCCTCGTCATTGCCGGTGTACGTGCTCGTGTCATCGAGATAACCCGCGCCATCCGCGGCCATCTGGGCGGCGCCGGAGGTATTCGCGGTGATAGTGTTGCCCGAGAAGCCGGTGAGAACGCTGTAGGAGTTTACGTAGAGCCCGTACGTCTCGCTTTGCTGCAAGGTGCAATTGACCACGCTGACGCGAGCTTCACTGCTCGAGTAGCCGTTCACCACCAGATTGGCGTCCCAGTAGCCACCGCCGTATTCAATCGTCACGTATTCGAGCTGATTGGTCAGGGAGTTCGAGCCATAGAATCGCAGGCCGCCCCAGTGGCCGCGGATGGCCTCCTGGCCTGTAAGCACAATCGGCGAGGCCGCCGTGCCCACCGCGTAGAGCCGGCCCGTGGGCTGCACCGTCATCTCCTTGCCCTGCGCAAAGATGATCGTGACGCCGGGAGAGAGGGTGAGGGTGCAATTCGTGACACTCACGCTGCCGGTAGCTAGATAGGTGCCTGCGGCGAGCGTCGTATCTGCGGTGAAGTTATGCGTCGGCAATTCGACCGTAGCCGCACCGGTAGACACGACAAGATCAACGGAGCTGTTCGCGTTGGCCTGGCTGCTCGCGGATGGATCCTGGCTGATGACTTGCCCGCTGGCTACCGTGGCGCTGGCCTGGGTCGTAACCGTACCTACACTGAGACTCGCCGCAACGATGGCTGCCTCCGCCGCGGACTGCGTCATACCGACGACGTCAGGTACGGTGACTTTCGTACCCGACGGCGGACAGCCCAACAGTGACACCGCAAGAAGAGCGCAAACGAGACCAGAGGCTAAACGAGAAACAACCTTATACTTCATGAAACTCCCCTCCTCTTTTTCTTGGGGCCACTGGACTCGCCGCCCGCTGACAGCGCCTACTCGGCAGTAAGACAGGTGAGACTACAGGACGAGTCATCCCCCTTGTGCCCAGTATCAGGGACACCGAGGGCCGATTTCAAGTCATTCATCGCCGCCGCTCCGGGGACATTCGCAAAGGGGGACCTCAGACGCTTCTCGTTTACAGGCAACGGGCCGGCCTGTATCATAACGACCTCGACAATCCGGTACAGAGACACCAACGCCCCCGGCGAAACGCATCCTGCAAGGTGAGAACATGAGCGAAACACATCAGGTCAAGGTTAAGGTACAGGCAAATCCGGATCCGCTGGCCGCTAGAGCGTTCACAATCCTGAAGGAACGCATCCAGCAGCGCTGCTCGGCGAAGGTGGTGGAGTCCGATAATGAGGCACAGGTCATCTTGGCTACTGCCGACACCTTGCCCCCAGAAGGCTATTCCATCGACCAGGCCGGCGCGGCGGTTCAGGTCGCCGGCGGGTCGCCGCGCGGTTTGCTCTACGGTATCGGCAAGTTCCTTCGTACCAGCCGCTATGACGAAGGTTTCACGCCTTCATCCTGGCGAGGCGCCTCAGCGCCGCGGGGCAGCATGCGGGGCATGTACCTCGCATCGCATTTCCACAACTGGTACCACGAGGCCCCGGATAACGAGATCGCGCGCTACTTGGAAGACTTGGCCTTGTGGGGCGTGAACGCCCTAAAGATCTGCTTCCCCTTCATCGATTTCCGGGACTGGGATGACCCCGAAGCCGACAAGGCCGTCGAGATGGCAAAAAGATACGGCCGGATGGCCAAGGAGCTCGGATTCCTCTTCAGCATGGGGCTGAACAACGCCCTCTTCAGCGGGGTGCCGGAGGCCCTTCGCGCCACGCCGCTCCCCGATCCCTTGCACCGGCGCGGCAACAGCGGCAACCCCGTCTGCCCGAGCAACCCGGAGGGCCACGCCTACATCATGGAGCAGGCGCGGCAATTCTTCGAGCGCCTGCGCGACGTCGGTTTGGATATGCTCATGTACTGGCCCTACGACGAAGGCGGCTGTGCCTGTGAGAAATGCCTACCGTGGGGCACGAACGGCTTCCTAAAGCTGTCCCGCGACCTCACGCGGCTTGGCCGCGAGTACTTCCCCAACCTAGAGACAATCCTGAGCACCTGGATGTTCGACACACCTCCCGAAGGCGAGTGGGAAGGACTCACGGAGGCCCTTAGCACCGATCCCGGATGGGTGGACTATATCCTCGCGGACTCCCACAACGACTATCCGCGCTATCCCCTGGACGTCGGCGTCCCAGGCAACCTGCCCCTGCTTAATTTCCCCGAGATCAGCATGTGGGGCAACTGGCCCTGGGGCGGCGGTGGGCGCCAATCCGCTCCCCGCCCGGTTTCAGCGCCTATGGGATCAAGTCAAGCACGTCGTGAAAGGCGGATTCCCTTACAGCGAAGGCATTTACGAGGACGCCAACAAGGTCGTCATTGCCCAGTTCTACTGGGACGCCGACCAATCCGCACGCGCGACGCTCGCGGAGTACATCGTATACGAATTCGGGCCAGGAGTTACTGAAGACGTTTTGGCAATGATCGACCTCCTAGAGGCTGCGGCAAGCAGATCCTACCTCAAGCAGCCAGTAGACGCGGACGGCGTCCAGCGGGCCTACAGGCTGGCGGAAGAGGTAAACGACCGCCTGCCCGCATGGGCGAAGCGAAACTGGCGCTGGGAAATCCTGTATCTGCGGGCCATCCTCGACCGGGAGCGCTTCATCGGCGAGGGCCTCGAGACGCCCGCGGCCGAAGCCGCCATGATGCGCCTGATCGAAATCTATCACTGTCAGCTCGAAACCGACAGCCCTTACCATCACCGCGTCCGTCCCCCGCTGCGGAGCGCCGTCTCCCGCCGCGGCCAATGCTGACCGCCTCGAGCAGTCCTTGGAACGCGGCCGTATCGTGCCTTACGCTCGCGTCCGGATATAATCTTCCGCTTCTGAGTAGAGACGCTCAACCTGCTTGCGCTGATCAGGCGCCAACTCGAACGTAGATTGCCGAATCGTCTCCTGCGCGCGGGCCCACGCCTCGGAGAGCACAGACGGACTGCCTTCGGAACGCCAGCGCCCCACATTCCAGTGCCGGAAGAGATCGGAGAAATGATAGAACTCCCGGAAGCGTGCCACGGTATCCTCGGTATCGATAAAGGCGCCCCCGGCCATGCCCTCGCGTATCATCTCAACCGAGTCGCCGCGGCCCCAATCGAAGCCCTCAACCACGCGCGCCGCGTAGGCCAGGATCTCGCCGTCGATGATCGCCTGTTGCGGACTGAAGACTTCGTCAATGCTCAGTTGCCCGACCGCCCCGAACACGCGCACGCCCATGAGCGCCTGGAACAGCACGGACGCCATGCGCTCGCACGCGGCCTGCGGATCGGGGCCTTTGGCCGTGCTGCGAAACATGCCGGCTCGATCCTTCCGCCCCATGAGAAACTCGTTCATACTCAGCGCCATCCCGATGTACAGACACCACTCCGGGGAACCGAACACAATCGTGGAATACCGCATATCAAAGGGCTCGATGCGGATCTTGGGCCCCGGCCCCTCGATATCGAGCACGGCGCACAGGATATCGAGCGCAAGGCGTTCGGCAGTAGCCTGAACGGCCGCGCCGCGCGGATCGAGCGGACAGTTGGCCCCCGCCATCGGGATGGAGCCGCCCAGCTTCAGCCGCACGTCCGGATTCCCCATGAAGCTCATGATCGTTTCCAGGCCCTTCGCGTTGAACTTAAGCGGACTCATGCCCACCTGCTCCTCGAGCTTGTACGTCCGCCCCGCCGCAAGGTTCATGTCGATCAGGAAACGCACCTCCTCGGGATCCATGACCGTGAGCGTTCCCCCAAGACCCCGCGAATTGAGCAGCCCAATACGCTCCGCGGCCAAAGTCGCCAATTCAGGCGGCACGTCTCCCGGGAGCAGCGGAACAACACCCACGAGATCCCGCGCATCCCAGAAACGAACCATCAGCGCGACTTCCTCGCTCGTCCCAGGCCGAACATCGAGCGTCTCTGGATCGCAGTAGTTGAGGCACGCCCAACAGCGCCCCATCGAGAACGCCGGCTCATCAACATTCGAAGCTGCGATCTGCCCCCGCCTGGCCTCAACGTGCGCTTCGACGGCCTTCGCGGGGAAGCGCACCCGCCCATCCGCACAGGAGGCCCCCAACTCATCGCGCAGGCGCCGCACCGTCTCCTCGTGCGCGCATTCCACACCGATGGTTTCCAGGACCTTGACGGCATCCCGATAGATCGCCTCTAACTCCGATGATAGACAAAGCGGCAGAACGGCAGGACTCCACGAGTTCATGGCTGCATCCTTCTTATGCGGTCGCTCAATGTGGTCAGGTGTTTTTATACAGGACGGCCGGCCACCGCCGCAGGCAGGCCTTCCGCTACCATAGACGTACACGCTAGCGGTTTCAAGGAACTCTACGCCCGCGACGCTCGAAATGCCTTTACGACACGTCTGTTGATGGATGACTCTAGACCCGGATTTCCCACTTGGCGACGTCATCTTGAGCTCCGCCACGATTAAGCTGTAAACGACACAAGAGAGCCGCCTCGACAGCAGAAGTTGCATTGAAGGTACCGGCAAACGGGCCTACAATGACGGGAAATGAGTTTGCGATGGCGGTACGCCTTGCCTATGGGAGATCTCGGAGTCATGCACCCTCAACCTCGATTCGCTCTCACTGTGATGGCGCTGATCGCGTATGTCCTCGCCGCCGGCGCCGAGGAGCCTCTCGCGCTCTCTGGTCGGTTTCTATTCCTGGACAAGATGCTCTTGGACACCGTCGAAGGAGCGAAACTAACCGTCAACCCGCCGCGCTTCGATGAACTGGTGATAGTCGCCGACAAACCGTGGGAGAAGGGCGGTATTGCGAGCTACGGCAACGTCTTCCGGGATCACAGCAACCAGCGTCGCCAGCCGACGTCAAGGCAGTGCAAGCTGTACTATGGGGTGCGTCTGCCCGGACGTGGAGCCGGGCTTCGGCCTGGCGCTCGCCACAACCGAGGACGGGGTCCACTGGGAGAAACCATCCCTCGGTGTCGTCGAATGGAAGGGCTCGAAAGACAACAACCTGGTGAGCTGGGGACAGCGGGGGGGCGCCGTCATTCATGATCCAAAGGCAGACCCCGAATACCGCTACGCCTACATCTCAAGCGATCCAATACTCGGGACGCAGCTGTTCGCCTCGCCCGACGGCGTACACTTCACCATGCAAAGGCGCCAGATGCCATCGCCCCATTTCGACAGCCAGATTTCGACCTTCTGGGACAATGAACGGGAACGGTACTTTCACTACCCGCGCGTGATGCACAATGGCGCCCGCGCGGTCGGCTTCTTCAC
Source organism: Candidatus Hydrogenedentota bacterium (assembly GCA_963674865.2). Taxonomy (GTDB): domain Bacteria; phylum Hydrogenedentota; class Hydrogenedentia; order Hydrogenedentales; family SLHB01. The sequence goes on along the minus strand of CAXXYE010000002.1, from coordinate 212,640 downwards.
CACGCGCACGATCGATGAACCGTGGCCGGACGAGATTCCGGTGGTCATGTCCCGCGACGATGCCGATCCGCCTGGTTTGGACCTCTATACGAACGCGTGCGAGAAGTACGAGACGGCCTATCTCGGATTCCCGACGCCCTACTACCACTACAATGAGCCCGCTGAGCGCGCTCACCTCAACGTTCCCGCACTGACGCGCGGCGGGATGTCCGACGACGGCGCTATCGACACCCAACTGGCCACCAGCCGCGACGGCCGGTCCTGGACGCGCTACCGCACACCTTACATTGCCACGGGCCAATACGATGGTTTGAACGTGAGAGTCGCAATAATGATCCCCGGCATCATCCATGAGGAACACGGCCTGGCGCAGTATTTCGTGGGCCACACCTTCACGCACGGCGACACCCAGGCCCGCTATGGCGAGGGTGGCCGTCAACTGGGCGGGATCTTCCGCGTGGAGCAGCGCTATGACGGCTTCATTTCCCTCGACTTTGAATACGAGGGCGGGACGGTAATCACCGCCCCCCTCACATTCCAAGGCGACAGGCTCTCTCTCAACATCAACACCTCGGCCAGTGGCGAGGCACGCGTAGCCATCCTTGACGCGGCGGGCAACGAAATCCCCGGATACGGCCTAGCGGATGCACGGCACATCAACGGCGACGGCCGGATGGTGTCCGCGGAGTGGCGCGACGGCGATTCCGATGTGGGAGACCTGGCGGGGAAACCGGTACGGCTGCGGTTCGAATGCCGAAGCACAAAGCTGTATTCCTTTGTCTTCTGGCACATTGACAGCCTAATGCAGTCATCGATCGGATTCTGATCCCGCTTGAACAGGCTTCTGCCCCTCTGTGAGCATGGGAGTGCCCACAATCGTCTGCACGACAATGCAATCAGGTACTTCCAGAGCCCACGCGTCTGCGTTGCGGATAAGTGTACAAGCCCGGGACAGTTCCAGGGCCGTCATCGCCCGAGTCGTGACGTAGACGGGCGATTCACCAAGCGGCGCCGTCCACTCGTCACTACGTCTGCCGTCGTTTAGCGTGCCCGGCGCCCAAACAGCCATGGCGGCGCCGCTCGGCGTATCGAACGCGTATCCGTGTACATCGTCCGTACTGTGGCCCGATACCGTTTCCGGCTTCTCGAGTGCGGCTGCGAAGCTCGGGGCCGGCCCCAGCAAGCGGGCCAAGGCCGCTTGGGCCGCGAAGAACTTCTGCGGAATGGCCTCCGGGTCGAGAAGCGGATTCTCGAGGTCATGCGATCCGTTGTTGAGCTCTCCCTCAAGTCCCGAGTGCCAGAAGATCTTCACCACGCCGTGCGCCAGTAGAATCACGGCCTCCCGAATATTGAAATCGGCGGCCTCCCGTTCGCTGGACTGCTGGCGATTGGCCGCCCAGTGATCGGGATTTGGAGGCGCCCACGGCGACCACGGCTTGTCATCGGTGGCCCAGTAGCTCAATTCGGTGGCCCAAATCGGTTTGCGGCCGCCGTACGTGTCCATAACGGCTAGAATACGCTGCATCGAAGGGATAAATGACTCAGGGGCATCCCCTTCCGGATACGGATGCAGATTGTAGATATCCACGTGGGCCAGCCCGCCCTTCTGAATGAACTCCTCCCCCAACTTGCTTGTTGCCATGCAGGACAGGCCGCCGATCACGTGACACGTCGGATCGGCGGCCTTCATTGCAGCAGACGCCCCTTTCAAGAGGCCCAAGTAGGTGTCCACGGTGTATCCCGCGCTAGTCGGCAAGCAGTACCACGGCACCCAGAGCGGCTCATTGAGGAATTCCCAGTAGTCCAGGCGATCCTTATACCGCTCCACGGTGGCGGTGATGAAAGCGTTCAATTGCGCGCGGTGCTCGGGCGCAGGGGCATATGCGGCCCGCTTCACGGCGGTGAGTTCGCCCATCGGGGCTTCCGAGGCCCAGGTCGAGGACGGCTGCGGGGGAAGCAGAGGTAACAGATTCGCGCCGAGGTCCAAGATCCGTCCCACTTGCCGACCAATCTCTGTGAAATCGTACGTGCTTTCTCTTGGTTCGATTGACTCCCACTTCATTGACCAGTCGCGGGCCCAGGTAACGCCGGCCTTCTTCAGTTGTTCACACGCGGCGGCTGTCGTGGGGAAATGGTTGAGGCCAAAGGGCGAGTCTTTCCATGGATACGTGTCGATTACGGCCATCTTGATTGTCCGGATATGAGTAGCGCCTGCGGCGTTCCATGACACCTGGGCCTTGTAGTAACCCGCGCCGGGCGCAGCAAGCGGCAGGAATGCGCTGGCGCGGCCTTTCCCCGGAACCTTCACGCAGCAGAGAGACGCCGGCCCGAGCTCTCCGAAGTAATCTTCCAGACGCGCTTGCACTTCAACCGTGTGAGATGACGCTGTCGTGTTGGAGGCGTACACAGAGAATCCAACGGACTCGCCTACATCGAACAGGTTTCCGTAATGCCCACCGTCGATTCCCACCTCCACCGGCTCGCGGGGCGCATATTCCGTCGGCGCCGGGGAGGCCTCCGCCGTCTCGGGCGACGCTTCAAGTTGTACCGCATCAATCCAAACCGTGGCCGAAGCATCCGGCGTATCGCTCAGATTGGGGCCCACGGCTACGAAGACGTCCGGCTGCTCCGCCGTCATGGAAAAGGAGTATCGAGCCCACTCCTGTGAGAGGCTCACGCGCTTTGTGTGCGTGTCGCTGCCGAAAGTCGAGTTGACGTCGCCGCCAAAGCGAAACACGAGGTCGGCGGGGACATCCTCTCTGTCCGCCCGCATGTAGGCCGACAGCGTGTAGAGTTGGCCGACGCTTACGTCTATCCATCCCAGGTTGGCCGCGAGCGGCGCGGCCTGTATGACCGACTTGGACGCGGCTAGTGTGTAGTCGGAATGGGTGACGGGCGTCTTGCCGGGGGCAAGTTCGATACGGAGGCAGTGCGTGCCGACAAATGCATCGCCCGCCTGTATCGCTCCTACGAGGCCACAGAGATCGCCCCCCCACGCCGTCGGTTTCCCCAGCGAAGACCATCCATCCGCACCCAACTCGAAGCTGCTGTTCGGCAGCAAGTTCTTTGACCCGATGGAAGGGATGCGAGGATTGCGCCTTGTTTGAGCGGGTGCCGCCCGAGAGATACAGGCAAGCGTGGCGCATACCAATACCGCGCTGATCCCAGCGCGCACGAGTGCGTCACTTATTGTCGCCAACGGCTTCATCCCTCACTGGTTTTGCTGGCCATTGCAGAGCGAAGATTCTTTCGGAAGTCTAGCAGATACGCTTGCCCCCACATGAAAAGAGCCTGGCCATGTATCAGGCTGCCCGACACGCCCCATCATGAGCCGGACCCCAACCGCCAAGACCCGCCCCGTTGGCCCCTGTGCCGTCAAACGCTAGGCGAACATGAACAGACTGAAAACAAGACGCATGACCCTCGACAGCATCAGGAGCAACCTTGGCAGGAAAGGAAGCGGCTGGCCCTGAACCTCGTGGTACTCCCGAACAAACGCGAGCACATCGGCGTAGCTCAGGATATCCGCCAGACCAAACTCCTCGCGGCGGCCGATCGCCAGCCAGAACTTCCCCGGCGTGCCATCCGGATGATACGCGACGATGTAGTAGCGCCCCGCCTGCTCAAGGGTGCCCTCCTCCGCGTGGATTATCCAGTCCTCCGTGCCGGTAAAGCGCTCGTCGAAGAACTCGTTCGGCATGCCCTCCGTGTCCACCACAATACCGCCGACCCCTTCGGGGATGGTGAAGGGCACCTGCACCTCCGGCAAACCAGGACCCAACACGACAACCGTGGGCCGATAGTCCTCGAGTCCCTCGATGACGGGCACGCCGAGCTGCCAGTACAAGTTTTCTCCGGGGACGCCATCAAACGAGAGCCACAGGTGGTTCGACTCGGCCGATACCTCGTGATAGACCACTTGCGACAGGTCCACATCGTCCAGGAAGATCGCCGTTTCGGATGTAGTGTGCGAACCGTCGTCCGGCACCAACCGGTGCGCAGCCGCCTTCGGAGCCACGGCGACGGCCAGGCAAACCACGACAAGACTACATAGAATCCGTTTCATCACAGGGGTCCCCTATCTTGTCCTGCGTCGTTTCCAGACACATTTTCACAACATCTGCGGACGCATGTTTCTTCCTCAATGCACGAGTAGCCGCCGTTCTGTCGCGATCATCCTTGCGAAGCCTCCTAACATCCGGTAGACTGACACCAGCCCTCATGAGCTTCTGCTGGCGGGCCACAACCCATCTTCTCCTCTCTCTGTACTGCCGGAGAGATATGGGGCCCTTCCTCTTGTGAGGCGTCAACTCAAATCACAATTACGTCGGCCAAAGAATGGAGTGCTCCATGAAGGAACATCTATCCGGCATTGCTGCATCGCTTCTTGTGCTTATCTTCCTGTCCAATCCGCAACAAGGCTTCGGTGAACCGACGCCGGCTCCACAGAAGGAGATTCGGAAGCTCGAGTACAACAACCTTGGTGCAACTGTTGATCTGGACGTCGGCTTCAAGTCCGTGCCGCTGCCGATGGATTTCGATGGCGACGGCGACTGCGACATACTGGTGTCTGAATCCGGGAGTTACGCCGAATGCGGCGTGTTCTATTTTGAGAACATCAGCGGCAATGTTGAGATGCCCATCTTTCGGCATTCAATGCAAATCTCTTCTCCTCGCTTCCCATTGGCCTGGGACCGCTTCGAAGTATCCAACGTCAAGGGCCATGTTCACATCCTGATGCCGGACAGGGCGAATGACAGACTTCGGCTATATCGGGACGTCCCACAAAACGTCTTCTGGATTCGAAGCAATATTGAGCTGCCGCCGGGCGGCCACGACTATCTTCGCGACAGCAGATACTCCCAATGGAAGATGATCGACCTCGATGGCGACGGCGCAACGGACCTCGTGGCGGCCGCCGATGAACTCCTCTTCCTGAAAAACACCGCCACGGATGAGGAGGTGCAATACGGCGAGCCGACAGTCCTGAAGACGGAGACGGGAAGGTCGATCGCTGAAGAAGCAACCGTCAGCGTGCTGTTCGCTGATTTCGATAATGATGGAGACGTTGACTATATCGGAATGAAGGATTTCGGCTTCGTCTACTTTGAGAACACCGGAACAACAAGCCGCTACGCCTTCGCCGATGGGCAGGTAATGCAGCATGACGGAACGCCCATCCAGATGGAATGCCGCGCCGCCATTCATCCCACCGCCATCGACTGGGACAAAGACGGCTTCGTCGACATACTCGCGGGCGATGAAGACGGCAAAGTCTCACTACTCAGAAACACCGGGCGGATAACCGACGCCGTGCCGGAGTTCCTTCCTCCCCGTTTCTTCCAACAAGAAGCACGATTCGTGGATTTTGGCGCACTCACCGCCCCGCGCGTGTTCGATTGGGACGGGGACGGCCTCGATGACATCATCAGCGGAAACGGCGTCGGCCACATCGGCTTCATCAAGAACTTGGGAGGCAAAGAGCCCACCTGGGCAGCGCCCCAACTGCTGGAGGCCGATGGCCGGCCGATTAGAATCCTGCCCCCCGGCGCCCGGTGGGGATACACCACCATAGACGTAGGCGACTGGAACCAAAACGGGCTCCCCGACATACTCGTCAACCACCACCACGGCAATGTGCTGTGGTACGAAAACGTCGGCACGCGCACGGCCCCCAAGCTTGCGCCGGCGAAGCCCATAGAGGTCGAATGGGCCGGCGAGCCGCGGAAGCCTGACTGGGTGCCGGGAGAATCCCATGGAAACGAGCTGCTGGCACCATGGCGCACCTCGCCCTACATCATGGACTTCAACAAGGACGGCCTGAACGACTTGGTAATGCTCGATCATGAAGACTACCTCGCCGTGTATCCGCGCTATCGTGATGAAAACGGCGAGCTACGCCTTGCCCCGCCCCAAAGAGACTTCATATTCCCTTCCGGAGAGCCCATTCTCCTGAACCAACGAACGGGCCCAAGCAGCGGCCGGCTCAAGATCACCTTCGCCGATTGGGACGGCGATGGAAAAAGAGACCTGATATTCTCGTCCAAGCCCGCCGTCGACTGGATGAAGAACATCGGAATGAACGACGGCAAACTCGTCCTTCAATACATGGGCCGCGTCATCTCCAAGACACTCATGGGCCACACCGACGGCCCCGTTGTCGCCGACTGGAACCGCGACGGTGTTCTCGATCTCCTGGTAGGCACGGAAACTGGCGTCTTCTACTACTGGGAGCGCTCAACAAGCGATATCACAACCACGATGACCACCGACGGAAAGCAGAAACCGGCCGCCTACGCCTACTTCAAGCGATGACGCCGCTCCTCCTCCCCGTTGGTGCATCTCGCAGTAGATGCTCACCGCGCCAACCGGGCATAATAGGCCCATGGGCACGGCCGACAGAGACATCATCCTCGATTCGATTGCGGACGGCGTGTTCACGATTGACCTCGACTGGAATGTCACGTCCTTCAATCGCGCGGCGGAGGAGATCACCGGCGTTCCACGGGAGCAGGCCGCCGGCCAGAAATGCTTCGACGTTTTCCGCGCCGACGTGTGTCAGACGGACTGCGTCCTCCATCGCGCCATCGACACCGGCGAGAACCTTGTGGATGTCCGCGTATCCATCCTGGATGGCGAAGGGCGACAGATTCCAATCAGCGTCAGCGCGGCCGCCCTGCGCGATGAATCCGGCGCGGTCATAGGCGGCGTCGAGACTTTCCGCGATCTTTCCGATATCGAGTTGCTCCGCCGCGAGATCCGCGGCCGCTACGCCGTCGGCGACATCGTCAGCAAGAATCACGAAATCCACCAGATCCTCGCCATCCTGCCCGATATCGCCGCCAGCGAGAGCACCGTCCTCATCGAAGGCCCCCAGCGGCACCGGCAAAGAACTCTTCGCGCGCGCCATTCACAATCTCAGCCCCCGGAAGGACGGCCCCTTCATCGCCGTCAATTGCGGCGCCCTGCCCGATACGCTTCTCGAGTCAGAGCTCTTCGGCTACGTCCGAGGCGCGTTCACCGATGCCCGGCGCGACAAGCCCGGCCGCTTTGCCATGGCCGAAGGCGGCACGCTCTTCCTCGACGAGATCGGCGACGTGTCCACCGCGTTGCAGGTGAAACTCCTCCGAGTCCTTCAGGAAAAGGAATACGAGCCCCTCGGAGCCACCGGGCCGCGAAAGGCCGACGTCCGCATTGTCGCCGCATCAAACCGCGCCTTGGCCGAACTCGTCGCTCGGGGCGTGTTCCGGGAGGACCTCTTTTACCGGCTCAACGTCATCAGGATCGCGCTGCCCCCACTCGCGGAACGCCGGGAGGACGTGCCTCTCCTCGCCGACCACTTCATCGAGAAACTCAACGCTGAGAAAGGCAAGGCCATCACGTCGATCTCCCCCGAGGCCTGCGCCGTCCTCATGCGGCACGATTTCCCCGGCAACATCCGCGAACTCGAGAACGCCATCGAACACGCCTTCGTGCTGTGTCGCGGCGACGAGATCCGCCCCGAGCATCTCCCTCCCGAGCTCTGCCGGAAAGCCGCGGGCGATGCCCCCGCCGAGCAGCCCCAGCCCGGTTCCCTGGATCAGGCCGAGGCCGCCGCCATTCGCAACGCCCTCAGCCGCCATGGCGGCCACCGGCAACGCACCGCCGACGCCCTCGGCATCCATCCCACCACCCTGTGGCGCAAGATGAAACGCTACGGCATCGCGTAGCCTGCGGCCTCGCCAAAGCTTCGCGTGATGCTTCGCCCCCTTCCTCCTTCGCATATTGCATGCAATATCTTGCATTATTGCAATACCCCCTTGTCTCGCCTGAATAGGTGCCAGCATCTAACCCACTCTCAAACAATATCTTACGACATTTCAGGAACATGGCATGAGTATTGCTTTCCTCTAGCCGGAGGTTAAGTTGATGAAAGTTGCAGTTCCCTTGTTTGGTAGCCGGATTGCGCCGCGCTATGACTGCGCTTCCGACTTCCTCGTGGCCGATGTTGGCCCGGGAAGCGCGGGCGAGCGTAGCCAAGTGGGGCTGGCCGGACTGCCGCCCGTCGAGCGTGCTCGGAGGCTCCGGGAACTCGGCGTCGAGGTCGTCATCTGCGGCGGCATCGACCCGGTATCCGCCCATTGCCTGGCGGGATGTGGCCTGGCCTTGTACGCCTGGGTCACCGGCGAGGCTGCCGATGCTCTGGAAGGCCTCGTGCTCGGCGAATTGCAGCCCCGCGCCATGATGGGCGCGGGAGGACGGCGTTGCGGCCGCTGGCGTTTTCGCAGGCGCCGTGGCCGCGGACCTCTGTGGTAACGCACTCGAAATAAAACAGTTAGGAGGACAACGATATGCCTAGAGGAGATGGAACGGGACCTGCCGGTCAGGGAGCAGGAACAGGACGCGGCCTCGGACCGTGCGGCGGCGGCCGCAAGCAGCAGAATCCCGGCGCAGGCCGGGGACAGGGCGCTGGACGCGGCGCCGGCAAGGGCCGGGGTCAAGGTCAAGGCGCCGGACGCGGTCAGGGGCGCGGCCAAGGCCGCGGGCAAGGCCGCGGACGCTGAACAGACTTTGAAGTGGAAGGCCGATGAGCTCGGCCAAGACGTTTAGCTGGATCTAAGGAACAGACGTGCTCCTGCGCGTCCGCTAAGGAGGAAAAAACAATGCCAGGTGGAGATGGAACAGGACCTATGGGCATGGGGCCGATGACAGGTCGCGCGGCCGGCTACTGCGCCGGCTACGGCATGCCCGGATACATGAATCCTATCGCAGGTGGCGGATTTGGCCGAGGCTTCGGCTTCGGCCGCGGCATGGGTCGGGGCCGGGGCTTCGGTTTGGGCCGCGGCATGGCCTGGGGCCGACGTGGTTTCTGGGGCGGCGCTTCTTGGGGCGCTTACGCCCCCCCGGTCGTCGCGCCTGGATACGCCCAGCCCACGGCCGCCGATGAACGCGCCTTCCTGGAGAACCAGATGGGCGCGCTCCAAGGGCAACTGGAACAAATCAAGCAGCGGCTCGACGAGCTGAGTGCTCAAGAGGCGCAAGAGAAATAGCTGCGGTTCACCTGTGAGGAGGGAAAGCCACTTCTGAGCCGTCGCCCGAGACGGTAAGGTGGCGTTCCCTCCTTGCATGGATCTTGAGGTCGTGAGCCCCTTCTGGTGGGATACGTCTTTGAAGTAAGTCCATACGAACGAGTACCCTTTCCCGGTGCCGTATGTGCGGCGCCATCGAACTATCCGGCGGTCACATAATGAATGATTCCCCTTTCAAATACGTTTTCGGCCCCGTGCCATCACGTCGGCTTGGTCTTTCCCTCGGAGTGGACCTTGTCCCCTTCAAGACGTGTACCTTCGACTGCATCTACTGCCAACTCGGCTGCACCACCGCCAAGACTACAACCCGCGAGGAGTTCGTACCTCTTGCCGACGTTGTCGAAGAGATCGAGCGAAAACTCGCCGCCGGCGCCGCGCCGGATTACATCACTCTTGCGGGCTCCGGCGAGCCGACGCTCTACGCCCGGCTCGGCGAGTTCATCGCGGCGGTGAAAAGCCGCACCGACGTGCCCATCGCGGTGCTCACCAACGGCTCCTTGCTGGGCGATCCGGCCTTGCAGCGAGAGCTGCTGAGGGCGGACCTTGTCGTGCCCTCGCTCGATGCCGCCGATGAGGAAACCTACCGCCTGGTGAATCGCCCCCACTCCGATCTGCGGATCGACGACCTCGTGAACGGGCTGGTCGCGTTCCGAAAAGTGTACTCCGGGCCGATGTGGCTCGAGGTGGTCCTGCTCAAAGGCATCACCGGGACGGATGAACACGTCGGGAAACTCGCCGGCCTCATCGACCGCATCCAGCCGGATCGTATCCAACTCAATACCGCCGTGCGGCCGCCCGCCGAATCGAGCGCCGAGCCGGTGTCGCCGGAAGACATGGCCCGCTTCAAGGAGTTGCTTGGCGAACGCGCCGAGGTGGTCGCCGATTTCGATTACGATAAGCACGAACGGTTCAAAGGCACCTCGCCTTCGGACGTTTTGGACATGCTGCGGCGCCGCCCGTGCTCCCTCGAAGACATCGCCCAGGGACTGGGCATCCATCGGAATGAGGCGATCAAAAGTATCGAGCACCTGCTTCGCAGCGGCGAGGTGGCCGGCGAATCTCGCGGAAACACGACGTATTACTGTCCGAAGCATGACGATTGAGCCGCTGCGCTAGACACGCACATCGTATCGGCCGTTAAGGAAGGAATATGCGCGAAGCAGAAATACCCGTAGTCCTCGAACCACTCGGCAGAACCGTCTACGTCTTGGAGAAAACCAAGATCCTTGAGGCGGCCGTTCGGGCGGGCGCCTTGCTCAACACCCCATGCGGCGGCCAAGGCACATGCGGGAAATGCCGCGTCCGCGTCGTCAAGAACGCCTGCCCGCCCAACGAGGCCGAGCGGGCGGCATTCTCCGCGGAGGAACTCGCCGAAGGCATGCGACTCGCCTGTCAATCGCGCATCTGCGGCCCCACAACCATCGAGATTCCGCGGGCGTCGGTGATCGGCGCCGCGTACCAGATCCTCGGCGCGGAGTCGGAGACGACAGCCGATGAGATCAATCCTGCGGTGCGCAAACAATTCCTCACCCTTACGCCCCCCTCGCGCGAACATGCCGCGCCCGACCTGGAACGCCTCGAAGAGGTGCTGGGAAACTTCAAGTCCGACCTGAGTCTCTTGGCCGAACTGCCGCGCCGCCTGCGGGCCTGGAGCTTCAGCGGCACCGCCGTGCTCGCCGACCACCGGCTCATCGACTTCGAGGAAGGCGACACGCGGACGCAGTGCTTCTCGGTAGCCTTCGACATCGGCACCACGACCCTCGTCGGCGTCCTGCTCGACCTGAACGATGGACGCGAGCGAGCCACTACTTCCCGGCTGAATCCGCAAACGACCTTCGGCGACGACGTGCTCAGCCGCATCCTACACGCGCGGGAGCAGCCGGACGGCTTGAAGGACCTACACGACGCCATCGTGGCGGAGGTCAACGGCATGATCGATGAACTCATCGAGCAGGCCGGAGTGGCGCGCGAACACGTTTACGAGGCCACCTTCGCCGGCAACACGACCATGCAGCAACTACTGCTGGGACTCGATCCCGCCGCCCTCGGCGAGGTGCCCTTCGTACCTGTCGCCAGGCGTGGCGTGCTCGTCGAAGCCAACGAACTCGAGCTCAACATCCATCCGCGGGGACGCGCCTACGCCTTCCCGGTAATCGGCGGCTTTGTAGGCGGGGATACCGTCGCGGGACTGGTGGCCACCGAAGCTGCCGACACCGACGCGCCCGCGATGCTGGTGGACATCGGCACCAACGGCGAGATCGTCCTCTGCCATGATGGCCAGATACTGGCCGCTTCGACGGCGGCCGGCCCCGCCTTTGAAGGCGCGCGCATTCACCACGGCATGCGCGCCGCCGCCGGTGCCATCGAGAAGGTCCTTCTCGATGGGGACGTTCGCCTCAACGTGATTGGCGACATGCCGCCCATCGGGATTTGCGGCTCCGCCTTGATAGACGTGGTCGCCGAGCTGCTGCGCATCGGCGTGGTGATCCGCGAAGGCCTGCTGCTCGGTGACGACCTCATGCCTGAGCACATACCGGAGGCGATCCGCCGGCGCGTTCGACAAGAGGGCAACGGAACTGTGTTTGTCCTGGCCGAGCGTCACGAATCCGGCACGGAAGAGTCCATTGTGCTAACCCAGCGCGATATACGGGAACTCCAACTCGCCACCGGCGCCATCCGCGCCGGCATCTCCATCCTCCTCCAGCGCGCCGGATTGAAGGTGAGTGATCTGGAGCGCGTTTACATCGCGGGCGGATTCGGCAACTTCATCCGTCGGAGCAACGCCCAGCGCATTGGACTGCTTCCCAGCGACCTGCCCCATGAGAAAATGGCCTTCGTCGGGAACGCCTCCCTGGCCGGAGCATGGGCCGCCGCCGTATCGCAGAAAGCACGCGCCCACGCCGAGGAGATCGCCCGGCACGCGCAGCACGTCGATCTCTCACTCGACCCGGCCTTTCAGATGGAGTTCGCCGAGGCCATGTTCTTCCCTGAAACCGTCGCCCCCACCTGATAACGTGACGCCTAGTGATGCACAAAGTCACCGTCTTGATGGAGAACGAAGCCGACGCCAACCGCGGGCTGGCCGCGGAACACGGTTTGGCCTTTCTCATTGAAGGCGACGGCGGCGCGGGACTCTTCGACACGGGACAGACGAACGCCCTCGTGCACAACGCCCAGGCCCTCGGCAAAGAGCTATCAACACTATCATGGATCGCCCTCAGCCACGGCCACTACGATCACGTCGGAGGTCTGGAAGCCGTATTGCGGGAGGCATCTCGCCCCGCGTTATTCGCCCATCCGTCCGTCTTCGACAGCAAGTACGTCCACGAGACGGACGGGGCGTGGCGTTTTGCCGGCTTCAGCATTTCGGAAGATGACGTACGTGCCCAGGCCGGGCGCGTCCAACTCAGCGCCGAGCCGCTCGAAATCATGCCCGGCGTCTCTACCACCGGCCAAGTCCCGCGCAGCACTGCCTTCGAGCCCATCAGCAACCGGTTCTTTGTCGAGCTGGACGGCGGCAAGAAGCCGGACGCGTTTCCCGACGATATGGCCCTCGTGCTGCGGACGCAGCAAGGACTCGCGATTATCCTCGGCTGCGCGCACGCGGGCGTTGTGAACACCGTCTCATGGGCGAAAGAGTTCACCGGCGAGTCCCGCATCCACACGGTGATGGGAGGCATGCACCTCGGGAGCGCATCCGAGGAGCGTATAGCCAAAACCATCGCCGCGTTCCGCGATTGGGGCGTCGAGCGTATCGGACTGGCCCACTGCACGGGGGAAGCGGCGACGCAAGCGTTTATGGCCGCCTTGGGAGATCGCTGCTTCCGCTGCCCCGTGGAAACGGAAATCGCCTGGTGATGGCCGCCACAGCGGCCGAGGAGGCATCATGAACAAGATCCTCGCCTTCATCTGCACGCTCTGCCCCGTCTGCATCTACGGCCGCTGGCGTCCCGAATCGAAGCTCGCCAAAGCTATCGCCTCCTACCAGAAGTACTGTCCGGCCTGCCGGGCGTACAAGAAACTGCACGGCTGATACGCCCCGCTGTCCAGCAGCCAAGCACGCAACGGGCCCTGATAAATTCGTAGTCTGTCCCCGAAGTTCCCCCGAATTTCCCCCGAATTTCCCCTGAATCGGCGACGCCGCGTCACCCATGCAACAGTAGATCAGGGCGCCCAGCACGAGTGGCGCGACCGTTGCGCAATTCCAAGAAAGGGCATACGGTGTTCGCCTGCGCGCTTCAAGGAGACGTTTGTCAAGCATCCAAATCCTCCGAAGAATTCCGCCGGCCCCGGCTTGCCACGAGCTTCACCACGACTGCGGCTGCTGAGAGCAAAGCGAGAGCAGCCAAGGCCTTTACACCAAGTGACCCTCCTTGTCGGGAGTCCGAGGACTGGGCCGGGGCTCGGGCGTCGGACCGGGTGGAAGAGGTCGAGGGTGTGGCTGCGGAGTCAGGTGCGGACGCTTGCGTGTCGTCCGCAGGTCCTTCGTCAAGTTCTTCAAGCAGTTGCGTGACGAGGAGTGAGCCTCGCCCCTTGCATGTTCGATCTGGAGTTGCAGCTTCTTGCGAAGGGAGGGGAAGTAGTCCGGGTTCAGCCTCGCCTGGAGTGACAGAAGCTCCTGGGCCTCCTCGATCTTCCCCAGGCCTACTAGAGCGATCCCCTTGCGCAATAGGGCTTCATGGTAGCCGCCGTGAGACTTGAACTCCGTCGCGTACCACTCCTCCTCAAGCTCCAGGGCAAGGTCCAGCAGACCGGTGGCGAGTGCTAGCTCTACGGGCGTTTGCGTCGGTTTGCACAGTTTGCTCGACACGCTCAGCAGAGCACTGATGACTTCCAGGCCCACATCCACTTGGCCTTTGAGTTCCCGCGCTCGTCTAAGATAGGCTTCTGGTGAGGTCATGATCGGAAATGACTCTCTGAGTAGCAGTTCCCCCGCCAACTGAAGTGCGTGCCCGCTATCTTGGTAATCTGTCAGGATCTCCTCACAGAAGGCAACGGAGTGCTCATGTGAATGCGAGATTTCGGTCTCCTCCACATGAAGGGTCCTTCCGAGCTTCGCCTGCTGGCTAGCCATCTTGGCCGCCTCCAGAAGCACCCAAGCTCGAGCGCTGTCGCCAGCCACATCTCGCGGGTTGGGACGCGTATCTTGAAGGTCTTCGTCCATGTACGCGAGGGATTCGGTGAGATAGTCAAGCTTGACTTGGTACGCCTTGTCAGTGTCACCTTGCTCCTTAAGTTGGGCAGCCCTTCTGTTGGCCTCTTGCTGCAACATGAGCGCCTTGTAGTACTTCGTCTTTCTGGCATTCTGAACGGCCTCTGATGCAACCAGTACCGCCCCCTGGCTCTCGGCAAATCCTGCCAGCTCCTTCATCTTGTCGAAATAGGGGAAGGCATCGTGGCCCGAGTCGGTATTCCTCAACCTCAGGTTCTGCGCTCGCTGAACTGCGGCGAAACGTGCATCAAGATTCGCTCGCTCGTTGTCATGGACTTGTTCAAAGAGTCGAAAGGCCTCCCTCTCCTCGCCTATGGAAGCGTAAAGCGTTGCGAGTTCGTTCGTGGCGAATGGCAGACGCGGGTCATCCGGATTCTCAGCAACTGCCTCTTCAAACCTGGCAATCCACGCCTCGCACTGATCGGGCGCTGGACTTGTCTCTTGAGAGTTGTCTGTTTCTGCAGAGGTGTGGAATTCCGTCAACATCTCTGCCAGCTCTGCCCACGCGATGGGGACACATGTCAGGGCTGCAAACAGGCAAGGCAACATGAACTGCCAACTCCGCCCTTTGAACGCACGTAACCTGCTGGAAATTCGCTTCATTGAGTTTTTCTCCCTATCCGTGCACGACTCAGGCGAGAGTGGAGGTGGGGGAATAAAGGGGAAATAAAGGAAATAAAGAGGAAATAAAGGGACAGACTACGAATTTCTCCGCTTCTTTCCAGGGGGCCGTGCTGAATCCAGTCGGGACTTGCGTTTCCGGCCGCGTGTGCCGGGACGCAAGGTGCGGCTGAGGAGGAGCTCGAGTTGGACAAGGAACGATGCCGATCCGCAGGGCCGACCGGTCTTCGTGTCCCGCCGAATGCGCTCGACGCTGTCATCATCCTCCCCTTCGTGTAGCCATGCGCGCCAGTCCTGTATCACCTCCGCCGGGGGGAACTCCTGGGATAATACACCGTCTGCCCGCAATGCGCAATGGCCGGCCGCGCTGGACCACGCGTACTCCTCCGCGCGCTCGACCAAGCCCGCCCGCACCGGATTGCGCTCGACGTAACGAACCGCCGCCCACAGGTGGGTCTCGTCCAGGAATTGCAGAGGAATTGCAGGCAGGAATTGCAGGGACAGACTACGAATTAAGGAATTGCAGAGAATTGCAGGAATTGCAGGGGAATTGCAGGGACAGACTACGAATTAGGCCCTTGTTTCGGGGCCTGTTGGGAACGCGTTGAGAAGTTGGGTTTGCGACCGCGTTTGCCGGGATACAGCGGACGGCTGAGAAGCTCCTCAAGTTGAGCAAGGAAAGGTGCCGACCCGCAAGACCGATCCGTCTTCGTGTCGCGGCGAGTACGCTCGACACTGTCATACTCTTCGCCCTCGTACAGCCATGTGCACCAATCCGATGTTGTCCCCGCCAGGGGAAACTCCGTAGATCATACACCACCCGCCCACAGGTGGGCCTCGCACATGTGCGTGCGGCCATTAAAGTGCATGGCCTATACCGTGTGGGCGTCCCGCGACCTCAGGCCTTGCGGCCCCCGTCTGTCTCGAACACGTCGGCCCGCCGATTCCCCCGTTGCGTAACGTGGTGAGCAAACCCGGTACCACCACTCGTGCTACCCGACTCATGTGCCGAGTGTAGCGCCTTCGGCCAGGAGATTCAACTTAATTCGTAGTCTGTCCCTTTATTTCCCTTTATTTCCGTTTATTTCCGCTTTATTTCCCCGGGACGTCGAGCACATCGGACTGGCCCACTGCACGGGAGAAGCCGCGACGCAAGCGTTCATGGCCGCCTTGGGCGATCGCTGCTTCCGCTGCCCCGTGGGAACGGAAGTCACCAGTTAATGGCCGCCGCCGCGGCCGAGGAGGCATCATGAACAAGATCCTCGCGTTCATCTGCGCGCTCTGCCCCGTCTGTATCTACGGCCGCTGGCGTCCCGAATCCAAGCTCGCCAAAGCCATCGCCTCCTACCAGAAGTACTGCCCCGCCTGCCGGGCGTACAAGAAACTGCACGGCTGATACGGCCCCTGCCCGCCGCCCGAGCGTGTAAGGAGCTTGACAAGTCCCTCCCACTGGCCAACAATAGGCCGTTCCAGTCACATTTGGTGAACACGACCTTTCTGTGCGGGCCAAAGTAAGCGAAGCTGAATAAGCGCGTGGAGGAGACACGATGCCGAAGAAGACGCACGAGATTCACGTGATCTCGAACACCCACTGGGATCGGGAATGGCTGTGCAATTTCCAGGAAACGCGGATGATGCTCGCCGAGTTCTTGGACGGGCTGCTCGATATTCTGGACAAGCACCCCGAGTACCGCTCTTTTCTCCTGGATTCCCAGGCCGTGCCCATCGAGGACTATCTCGAGATAAGGCCCGAGCGCACCGACGAGGTTAAGAGCCAAGTCGCCGCGGGGCACCTGCTCGTCGGGCCGTGGTACACCTGCCCAGAGGCATTCAACGTGAACGGCGAATCGCTCGTGCGCAACCTCCTCTATGGCCATCGCGTCGCCGGTGCATTAGGCAACGTGATGAAGGTCGGCCACACGCCCTTCTCCTACGGCCAGAACTCCCAGATGCCGCAGATCTACGCGGGATTCGGCATTGACACCATGCTCTTCTACCACGGCGTCTCCCACGATGAAGTGCCCAACGAGTTCCTCTTCGAGGGCGCCGACGGCACGCGCATACTCGCCTCGCAGATGAGTTCGATGGCCCGCTACAACTTTTACCACCTCGTCTACCGCCCCGTCGTCTGCGGCGGCGGGCTCTACGACCGCGAGTACGACTGGTCGAAAGGCGGGCTCCCCTTCCACCTGTGCGACACAGACAGCGCGCTCAGCCAGCACCTTCTCCTCGACCCGCCCCGCCACTTCTACCGGAAGGAACTCGAGCGCTGCCTCCGCGAATTGCGCGACGCAGAGACTGAAGTCGCCACTACGAAGTTTCTGGCCTTCATGATGGGCCATGACAGCAGCATCGGCGACGAGGCCGAACTGAAGATCATCAAGGAAGCCGAAGAGATCCTGGCGCCTGACACCATCTCCCACAGCACCCTCCCCGACTTGATGGCCAAGGTGAAGAAGGCCGCCAAGAACCTGACGGTGCTCAAGGGCGAACGCCGCACGCCGAAGCTCATGAACGGCCGCGTCCATCTATACAGCGACGTGCTGTCGAGCCGTACTCGCATGAAACGACTCAACGCACTCGCCGAGCACGTGCTCCAGCGCTGGGCCGAGCCTTATGCCGCCCTGGCGTCGTGCCTGGGCGCGGCCTATCCTGCGTCGTTCCTCGATCTCGCGTGGAAGACGCTCCTCAAGTGCCACGCCCACGACAGCATCGCCGGCAGCGGCGTAGACGATATCGAACGCGACGTGACGGATCGCCTCCGCCAGGTGAGCAACATCGCCGGCGGACTCAGACGCCGAAGCCTCGAGTACATCCAGAGCCGTATCGACAATGCCGACGTCGGCAAGGACGATGTCGTGCTGACGGTGTTCAACGCGTCGCCCCATAGCCGCTCCGAGGTCATCACGGCCGTCCTCGATATTCCCAAGGACTTGGCCTCGCAAGAGTTCGCCTTGGTTCGCGCCGACAACGGGCGCCCCGCCGCCGTCCAGGTGGCAACGCGCCGCCCGCATCACGCCGTCGTCAATCACCCCGGCGACGCCACGGCAATGATGGATTGCGAGCAGGTAACCATCCATCTCGACGCCCACCAGATTCCGCCGATGGGCTACGCCACCTACCGCGTCGACCGCGAGGGCCTCTTCACGCGGGGCGGCCTGGTGTGCGGCCGTAACACCATGGAAAACGAGAACCTCCGCGTCCGCATCGCGGGCGATGGCACACTCACCATCAAGCACAAACGCACCGGCCAAGTCTTCGAAGGACTCCACTATTTCGAGGACAGCGGCGAGGCGGGCCACGCGTGGATGCACATCGAGCCGGCCATCGACGAGATCGTCACCTCCCACGGCTGTCCCGTTACCATCGCCCTCGAAGAAAACGGCCCCCTGCTGGCCCGCTACCGCATCGAGTACAAAATGACAGTGCCCGCCGGACTGGATGAGAACGGCGGCGATCCTTGGCAGCGCCTCGACGGTGCGGGCAGCGCTTCACGCCGCACCGCGGAGACGCGCCCGCTCACGATCACCTCATACATCACGCTCCGCAAGGGCGCCCGCGGCCTTGAGGTGCTGACGCGCTTCGACAACACCGCCGACAACCACCGCCTTCGCGTGATGTTCCCCACCGGCCTCGCCTCGGCCAAACACTGCCACGTCGAGTCGGCCTTCGACGTCGTCGAGCGGGAGATCGAGTTCGGCCCGGACAGTCCCTGGTACGGCGGCGTCAACGCGACCTTCCCCATGCAGCGGTTCGTCGACGTGGGCGACGCGATCACCGGTTTGGCGGTGATCAACGACGGCCTGCGCGAGTACCAGGTGACCGCCGACGCCGAGCGCACCATCGCCCTCACCCTGATGCGCGCGTACGAGGTCTCACTAACCACCGTAAGTTGGCGGTGGGAGCCGCATCCTGAGATGCGACTCTCCCAAAGCCCCGGCGCCCACGAATTCCGGTACCTCATCTACCCGCACGCGGGCACGTGGGATCAGGCCGAAGTCCAGTGCGAAGCGGAACACCTGGCCGTGCCCATGCAGCCCGCCCAGACAGGCGCCCATGGCGGCGATTTGCCGAAGCGTCAGAGCTTCCTCGAATTGTCCCCCGGGGCGCTGGTGCTGAGTGCCATCAAACAGGCAGAAGACGGCAACGGCATTATCGTGCGCGTCTTCAATCCTACGAACCGCGCCGCCCAAGGCCAGTTGAAGCTCTTCCGAGCCATCGACGCCGCCGCCCTGGTGTCCATGGAAGAAGAAGAGATCACGCCATTGCAGGCCCGCGGCAAATCCCTGCGATTCGACGTCGGGAAAAAGAAGGTCGTCACGCTGCGGCTGACGCTAAAATAGGACATCCCCCAATCGCCAAGTCGTCTGGCGCGGCCGCTTGGCCGCCCCCCAACACTTGTGATAAGATCCTTTTACCTCGTCGGGGCGTAGCGCAGTCCGGTTAGCGCACCTGCTTTGGGAGCAGGGGGTCGCCGGTTCAAATCCGGCCGCCCCGACCATTCTTCCTCTTTGTCATCACGTGTCAGGGCATGAAAACCCCTGTCATTATTGCCTTTTCTTGCTGCATCCCTAACGCCCACCCTCGTGCCCCTTTTGCCAGCGTTTTTGTCAGTTTTGCCCCCTAATGGACATGCTAGGCCAGGATTTGGTGCAAGCATTGGTGCAAGCGTTCGCGTTGTCGCAGCAGCTTCGCCTTCCTTCTTGCCGCCCTCGTCGTTAGCGAGAGGTAACAACGGCAACACCTCAAGTGCCCCCGCCACGTCTAGCAACTGCGGGTCCGTGTATGTATTAGCCGTAAGTCGCGGGTCGCTGTGCCGCATCGCCGCTTGAGCCGTGCGCAGGGGCACGCCGCCTTTGCTCAGGTGCGTGGCAAAGGTATGCCGCAGCGCATGCACATCGACCGTCCGACCACGCTCATCACGTTTCGGTATGCCCGCGAGTTCTAGGTCACGATCGAGTATCTTCACCAGCTTGTCGGGCATGGTGAACAACGGCGTAGCACTGGGCAAATGCACGGGAACCGGCGCTCCCTGCGCCCGGGCCTCCTCCCTACGCTGCTTGAGCTTTGCATCGAGCCAGCACCTTAGGTCCTCCGCCAGGTCCCGTCGGAGCATGATCCGTGACCCCTGCCGGTTCTTTTCGCCCGCGGGGAGGAGTTCGGCGTAGGGCCTGCTCCCGTTGAGCTCCAGCTGCCCCACCGTCAGTGAGGCCAGTTCGCGTTTTCGCAGTCCGGTAAGCACGAGCGCTTTGTAGATCAGCGCCCGCTCCTGACCCAGGCGCTCGAGCCTTCGTCGTGTTGTGGGCGTCAGATTGGCGACGCCCGCCCCGCGGTTCTTCTTGAGCCGATCCAGCAAAGGCCTCTGTTGCGCCGCCGCGAGGAGACGTTGTAGTTCGTCCGCAGTCAGCGCCCTGCGCTGCCGGCGCCGGTCCACCCTTTCATTGGCCCTAGGTGTTCCGGCAAACGGGTTGGCCATGAGTCTTTTCTCACGAACACACCAATTGCAGAACGCCAACGCGGCTGTCCTATAAGCATTCCGGCTACGCGCGGACATCCCTTCGCTCGCCCGCGCCGTTAACCAACCTTCCAACAATGTGCGGTCCATGTCACGCAGCATCCCAAACCGGCAATCACGCGATAAGCGGAGGAGATACCGCTCGCGGTCATCACAATGACCTTGGGTAGAGCCGTTCGCACGCAGGTAACTGACGTATTCAGCGATATGTTGAGCCAGGGCCGTTTCTTGATGGTCCCGCACTGCATCCTCAGCCGGCGTTACGACCCCCGCCCTGACCTTCTCGGCGCGCGCCTCGAGGTCGGAGAGCACGGCCAGCGCGGCACTCTTGTCGCGGCATCCCGTGGACACCGTTACAATGCGGCCGCTCCCGTCCCGGTACTTTGCCACATAAACGCCGGATTCCACGAGCATCCGCGGCGTGCCGCCCCTGCCCGTCGTCACCTTGGCCAATCGTTTTCGCCCGTTTCGGTCTCGCCATTGCGCAAACCGCCCGTTTTTGCGTGTGACGATTTCCGTCCCCTCGGCCAGCGGCTTGGTATAGGTTTTCTTGAACACAGTGCCCACGGCTACCACCTCTCTGCATTCTTCACGCTTAGAGCGCTTATCCCCGTTGCCTCATCATCATATCCCCATGACCCCGCCAAAAGACAGCTCGGGTCGTATCGTCTTCATCAATACGTCTGAGATGTCCATTACCCTATCCCGGCTTTCCGTCATCATTTTTTCAAGTGATCCTATACCCCATTCTTTGTGTCTGTGTCCCGTGTTATGCACACGGCACCCATTCCCTTTATGGGATCTGTGCCATCTAATGGCACCGTTAAACGACCCTGGTTGTCACACGTGCCTGTGCCATTACGTGGCACCTGCTGAGGTAGCTTGCTTTGCCATGCACAAAAACCTGCATTTCGGGACCCAAGAAACGCTTTTCTCCCTTTAGGGCTACCATGACCCTCCGGACGGGCCGTTCGTCGACTCTCGAGGCGCTTTTCGGGGGTACAGCGACAATTTAGGACCTTCCCTGCTGCCGCCCCTCACCTGAAATCCGCCGGGTCCTACGGCCCTACGGCCCTACGGCCCGTACCCGGTACACTGAAGGCCCGCGGTTCAGTCCGCCGCGCCGAACCAGCTCAAGCAATCCTGAGTCCCTGAGCCGCTTGATCGACCGCACCACGGTCCGCCGGCAAACACCGGCGCGCCGGGCAAGGTCCGCCTGGGCCGTCCGCGCCAGACCATTCCGTGCATCGCGGTAGAGCACCAGCCACACGGCGGCATCGGTACGCGGCACCCGTGCCAGGGTGTAGTCCACAAAATCGTTCAGCACGCGGAAGCGTCGGCCCTTCCTGGACCTCTTCTTCGGCGATGCTGCAGTCTCGGTCTCCTCCATGGGAGGAAGCACTTCACACCCTTTCAGGACCCTATCAGTCTTCATTCACGCCATCCTTGTTCTTGCTTTCTAAGTCTCTGGGCAAAAGGCCTGGCGCCGTCGGTCGAACTGTAGCCGTATGTCCCGCATCTCACCGTACCGGTCCTTGAGGTGTTTCAGCGTGACGCCTGCCTCTTCAGGGTCTTCACCCGGGACAAGTATCCACGCGGAATCCGCCCCGAACTCCAACTCGCTGGACTCGCGAAAGCTGGCCAGGTTCAGGCCCTCGCCCTTGTACGTGTTCCGGCCGTACTGGTCCCGGGACCTGCCCACGGCAGATACCACCAGCATGGCCGTGTCCGCGTCAGCGAATTCGCGAAGATGATTCATCGTCGCGTCCACGGAGCCGCGCCGGCTGTCATGCTGGCCGGGCGGTACGAGCCGCTGGATGTAGTCCAGTAGAATCAGGTCCGGGCGCCATGCGTCCGCGCTGTCCGCCACATTCTCCAACGTGAACGGAGGGCGCAGGAAGGCCAGCCGGTCCGCAACACTCCCCAAGGTCTTGAGCCCGAACTCCACGCGGTCCGCATGCTCCTCGCCGAGGGTCCGGCGGCGAATGGTTGTGAGGTCAATACCGGACAACCGCGCCAGTTGCCGTTCGAGCAAGACCGCGGGGGACATCTCCACGTTACAGACAAGGGCACGCAACGACGGCGTAAGCCGGAGCGCATCCGTGACGCATTGCATCGTGAAGGCCGTCTTACCGGCACCCGGCGCGCCACCTACCAGAACGACCAGGCCAGGACCGAGTTCGATCCGTGCCAGCTCATCCTTCCCAACGGGGTAGCGGACGGGCGTCTTCCCGGAGAGGAGGTTCTCCCGCAACGTGTCCAGGACGTCTTCGGCCACCCTATACGTGGGCACGATCATCATCCTTGACGTGCTCGCAGCCACAGGCCACCTGGCGGCGGACTTCACTCGGGGTCAGGCCGCTGTCCAGGGCGGGCTCTTCGAGGAGACTATGGACGAGGTCCGGCGGGCAGCCCCGTTCGGTCAGCTCCGCCGCGGCCGCAAACAGCCGCCGGGCGCGTTCGCCCGTTTCCGCGCCGTCCCGAAGGAAACCCCGTGTCGCTTGGCTTAGACGACCTCCGTCACCAGCGGAACAGGTTCTCCACGTCGCGCGCTCCTTCTCCCTGACCCGTGCCTGATCCTGGGCATCCGCCCAGCACCGCGCCAGGTAGAAGGACACGTCTTCACGGTGCCCCACCTCGAAAGGCCCCGGACTGGAGGCCAGGGCCACCACGCCCTCCGGCGCCAGGTGCATGACTTCCTCCAGCCGTAGTCGGCGCTTGTACAGGCCCGTCTTGGGATGCCGGGAGTTGGGGGCGCGGAACGCCCGCACCCGGTCATAGATGGCCGTGTCGATGGACACGCCGGCCTCGGAGGCCAGGTGTTCGCAAAAGGCCCGGGCGGTTTGGTGGAAATCCGCCGCGGGCTTGGCGTCCAGTAGGACCGTGGGGAGCCCGATGTGGTACCCCTTGGACCCGGAGAAGAACACGAGCACGTCATCGTCTCCGAGACTGTCCGCGTTCTGGACCGTCGTTGCGCAGTACCGACGGGCCTGGTCCGTCGCCTCCGCCAGATCCCCGGGCACATCAATATCTACCCAGACCCACGGGGCCCAGCAGGGGCCGCTATACCCTTTGGTACTGCCTGTGCCCCGGAGGTGCTGGGCAAACACCCCCGGGTACTGGTAGGCCGATAGATAGGCCTCTGCGGCCAGGTCCAACCGTTCGTCACAGGCGCTGTATGCCGCAAACACGGCGGCGGCGTCTGTAAGACGCCGCTCGCCGCTGCAGGGGCCGCAAATGCGGAACCCGTAGGGATATTCACGCGATACCATGGGCCACCTCGGACACAACCCCCGGCAACGAGGGTTCGGTCGGCTCGGTCGGTGCGTGACTGGCCTCGGTTTCGTCCGGGTCGTCCGTCATCGGCTTGGGGGGAAACAGGTCATCCGCTACGTCATCGATACCGACTACCTCGAACCGGCGAACCCGGTTGTACTCGGTGCCGTCATCCTCGCGCCGCAGCACGACCTTCACCTTGCAGCGGAAACCGGGTTTGAGCGGCTCGTTGAGCTGGGCCGGGTCGGTGATGCCGAGTTTGCCCAGGTCCCGTTTGGCCATGCCCATCGCCGGGGGCGTCAGCCAGATGTCGTGCCACACCTGGCGGCCTTCATGTTCCCCTTCGAGAATGCGGAACGTGAGTTTGTATCCGCGCGTGCCGGTCTGGGCCTCGAACAAACCCCCGGAAACGATACGCGCCAGATACTCACCCGGCGGCAGGGGCTCAAACTCCTCGCTCGCCTCGGTGGACGCCCACGCGGACGTGAGGTCCTCCAGGTGTTTCCCCTCGAGTATCTGCCTGAACGATTTCTTCATGTGTCGTTCTCCCACGATTTGCACCCGGGCCCGCATGGCCACACACCAACTGCCCTGAGATGCTTTGTAGACTCTTTGCTGTGTTTGGATCTTCAGGAACTAGCGCGCAGGTTTTGCCGATCTCCCCCCCGAGCGCACCGACAACACCGGATGGTCTTTGGGCCGGCACCCGAACCGGTACGGCCACAGGTGGCAATGGCTGCTCGCGCATTCCCGGACGAACTGCTTGTTCCCGCCCATACAGCGCAGGCATTCCTGGCGGATGGCCTGCAGGCGGGTCAGCCCGTTGGAAGGCCGCGAGGTGTCTTTCCCGCGGCCGGAACGATAGCGCCACAGGGGGCATTCCTCGTTTGTGGCCGTACACCTGAGTACCTCAGCCAGTTCTCCCCCGACACACTCCAGGCAATGCGCCCGGATGGCTTGGCTTGGCGGGAGCGGCGCGTCATAACGGTAGTCGTAGCCGGTAACGGTGTCCCGGCGGCCGGGGGCCGCGCACGCGCCTGCGGAGGCGCTCATTGGGCACCCCCTTTCCGGGACCGGATCGCTGGGCAACCGGCACAGATCCAGGACGCAATCTCGTCCCGGCGCCAACGCACCAGCCCCCCGAGTTTCACTGGACGTGGCATGCGTCCCCCATCGGAGAGCCGGTACACCGTGCGCGGGCTGCAATTCAGAAGGGAGGCCACCCTCCTAACATCAACGAGCATTCTCCCGGGCTGTTGCTCTGCCGATTCCGTGTGCTCCTCGACACCAACTCTTTTTGAGGACTTATCAGGCATTCTGCGGCCTCCTGTTGCTTTGGGCGAACACTACGTTCGACCCACGTGCCACATGATGCCCAGTGCGTTGGAAATAAAAAGTCCGGCGAAGAATATGACGAAGCGTTATTATGACCAACGGGGGAAGGAACGCACTTATTGTCACTGTGGGACAGCTGGTGACTCGTTGGACGCAATAAATCCGGAGGGTATTGACAGGGGTGGAAGGGCTAAGGCTCTAGGCGTCGAAGGACGTGTGAATATCGGTTAATCGCGTTCCTGACCTGCTTGGGCTTTAGCCTAATCGTGGGGGCAAAATCCTTGATGAGCTTTCGGTTCTTCCCGAGGGCGGTGTGACCGTTCCAAGCGAGCCATTTGTCGTGGATTTCCTTGTCTTTCTTCGCGTCGTAGTGTTTCGGGCGGCCGCACGTCCTATTTGCTGCACGCTTACTGGTGACCCGAGGCTGTGCCGTGCGTTTTGCCACATCGCCGTCGTACCTACCGGTTTGGATAATGTCTGGTCGGACTTGGGGCTTGCCACGGTTCTGTGACCTGTCTTGCGCCCGAACATACGCTAGTGCCCTAGCGCATTCCGCACGGACATTCCTACCAAGCTCGTGAGATTTGTAAGCGGGCATCACTCTTCTGATCCTCTCTAGCGCGGAAGAGACTCGCTCAATCACTATGTTGCTGTAACGGGCGTCACCTTTGGGAATATCATCCGCAATTCGGGCTATATCGCCGTTTAACGATAGGAGCAAAGAAAAGACACGCTGAAAAGTCTCTTCATGAGAGGTCGTACACAGAGTCAAAACAGGCAGATTGGTGTGTTCGGAGTCATCGGACTGGTAGAAGTACTCGTCCAAGTTTATCGCTTTGTCCAAGAGACCTCGCTCGGCGTTTGCGACTTCAAGCGTAGGAATAACCTTATCCAGGTGACAGCCCACTCTTCTGGCGCTGAAGCTAAGGTGAATCTTCTCCATATAGTCCTTGATCTCCTCAAGAAGGTCCTTGCCATGTGCCGGTCTCGGAAATGACTTTCTCCATTCGAGAGTTTCCTCGATGTTGCTAAGCAAACCAAGAATGCTGAAGGCCGCATTAAGTAACTCATCCCGCGCTGCCACCAACTCTTCTTCAGAGGCCAGTTCCATGACCCTTACCTTTCTTCAGACCAGCTGTTGGAAGAAACCGCCACTCAAGTGCCCTGCAATTGTTCTCAGTTGGGCGTGACATGTGTCACCCCGCATGGAAAAGGAAGAGCGCCCAGGCAGCTACAGGGAGTTGGCCCAGAACTCTTTACCAGAGGAGTCGACAGACTCGTCACGGGGCTGACCCTCCTTACTCACTTGTTTCGCGGGTCGGTCGTTGAAGTGCCCTCAGTCTCGAAGCTCGCAATCATCTCCCTGGCTTGCGGCTTTTGTAGATGGCTGGGGTCGTGCAGGCTCAGTCCTCCAGCGCTTTGAACACCGCGTCTGCGGAGTCTTTGTAGAACTCGATGCTGATCTTGGTCCACAGGTCGTCGGGAAGATCGTTGAGTTGCCGGCGCGCCGAGACGGGCATCAGCAGCGTTTGCGCCTTCTTATCAACGGCAAGTTCGGCGATGCTGACGGCATTGGGCAACATCTCAATTGACCCGCCGAGGTTGAGCGCACCCACCACGATGGTTCCGCCGCAGGTGTTGCGGCCGAGCAGGGAGCCGCAGAAGGCGACAAGTACCGGGAGTCCCAACCCGACGCCGGACTTGTCGGCATCCATGGGGCGCATCTGGATGGAAAACTCCTCTTCCCGCGGATTCCGGTCGCCCACAAGCTCCTTTGACCGCGTATAGAGATTCTGCTCGCCGACTTTGACACTCTCGCGGAACGACGGTGGCGTGGGCTGATTCAGGATCTTCACTCCGCCGCCTGGTCCACACGTCACCTCGATGCGATACAGACCCGGCCCCGCCTCTGGAGAACCCGGACTGACCGCCCAAACCTGCCCGGGAGGCAGCGGATCACTCTCAATGGCTTCATCGCTGTGGAGCTCGGGGGTTGAGACGAACTGCTCGACTCCGTCCGGCCCGAGCGTGTAACTGAAGTGCGTATTGCGGAACTCGCTCTTGAAGACCCGTTTCTGCTGTTCCTTCACGCGCCGACGCGACTCGAGGGCCAAACGCGCCATCCATTCGATGTCCTCATCGGAAATGGGCATACTGGGATCCGGGAATAGCAGCTTCATGAGGCCGTTCAGCGTCTTGTTCGTCGCCTCAATGTCACGACCGCTGAGCGCTCCGCCGAGGTACACGCGTCCCTGAAGCGCCGGCAGACGATTCCCCGTCCGAAGGCGGCTCCAACACTCGCTCAGGAAATCACTCACAAGCCCGAAATGGTCCGTGAGATGTTCGTCCGGGCTGACTTTCGGGAAGTCCCAACCGGGCGCGAAACCGTGGATGCGGTCCATGAATGCGGTATCGTCCCTCATTTCCTTGGGCATCGGACTCAGCAAATGCCCGACCTTCTGTTGTTGCTCAACATCCACATCGAAGTTGCCGACCATGACGATGCATCCATCGGCCCGGATATTGTCCTTGCCGCGGCTGAACTGCCCTGAGGCCATGTAGCCCTTCATAATGTTGACGCCGTCCTTCTGATCGAAGGAAATCCCGGCGACCTCGTCGAAGCAGACCACGTCGTACTGGCACACGAGACCCCGCTGGCCATTGGCCATATTGACGAACATCTTCGCCACGGTGGCCTTACCGCCAGAGATCAGGTGCGCGTACGGGGAAATCTGCTGGAAAAGATGGCTTTTCCCAGTTCCCCTGGGGCCGAGTTCCACGAAGTTGTAGTTTCGCTCGACGAACGGCACCATCCGAAGCAGCGCCACTCGTCTTGCACGCTCGTCGAATGCTTCCGGTTCGAGGCCTATCGAACGAAGCAGAAACTCGATCCATTCCTGCGTCGTGAATGCCTGGCGCCCCTCGGCAAAGATGTCGACCGCGTCGGCTTTGGAAAGCTGGATGGGCCGCAGGCCACGGATGCCAAAAGGCCGGCCCGCATTCTGCTGCGCAATGATCGCGTCATAATCCAGCTCAACCTCGGCATAGAAGCCGTCCGTCAGCATCCGCTCGTTGTCTCGCACCATGTCGTCGGCAACACGAACATCTCTCAGCGCGAGGCTTGGCAGTTCCGCGACGTAGCAGTCATTCTTTGCATCTAGCCGAGCCTTCACGATGTCGATGAGCCGCACAGAGCCCTGCTCTTTGGCGCGGGCCTTGAACAGCTCTTCCTCGCCTGTCCGGACGGTACGATCCTTGAGCTGCTTCTCGACGATTCCGATGCCCTCTAGGATCTCCTCCTCATCCACAGTGGCGCAGTAACGGCCCAGGAGGAATTCCACCACATAGGTCGGCACAGGATACTGCCGCGAATACTTCCGCACCAGATCCTTGCGGACCAGGTAACCGTCAAAAGCGGATGCCGCCAGTTTGTCGAGGTGATCAAGTTCGATTGCCATTATTCTTCTCCAACCTGAGTCGGTTTCTGGTCTAGGACATGGCCTGCGCCATCCAACAGCACGACGATGGCCGCAGCGCCTTCATGACTGTCGTCGGCGACCGCCAGGCTGGCCTCGCCGCTCTCATCTACTTCCTTGACCGACGCTACTATGCTTGAGTCTTCCTTCCGCGGATGCAGCCGGAGGTCCACCTGCACGCCAGGCGCATTAGTTTCGACCGTCACTCGGCACCGCATGCCACGCCACCGAACGGTGGCGATCTTCGCCTTAACAGCTTCTGTCCCGCGCTCCACGACCATGTCCGGCACTACGCATTCCTGCGGGCTGATGCCCCCATGGCCGTATTCCTTGCCGGCAAAGAAACTGCCAATCCCAGGTGGCGACACGATTTGCACGTGCGGATTCCAGTGCCACGGGAAGACCGGGAACCCCTTCGGCGTTTCGCCCTGAGCGACGGCGCATCGTGACCATTTTGTCTCGGTGAGATACGTTGGCAACTCCACCTTGGGTAGGCCTCCGGGAAGGAGAAGCCAGCCATGGTCGGTCAGGATCCGCACCTTCATCCATCCGCCAGAAAGCAGCCCGGCAACCCGCTCGGCGATCTCCTCAACCTCTGTTGCGATCTGTTTCGCCAAGCCGGCATTGAGCTTGTGGCCCAACGAATCCAGGTGGCCGATCTCCGTCCATCCGCCCTGCGAGCCCGACGGGATCACGAATTCGCCCTCTTCCATCACTTCAACGCCCTGTCGGGCCATCTCATCGCGCAGGCGTTGCGCATTCGAAGCCTTGTGCAGTTCCCCGATAGCGGGCGTTAGGTCATCGCCATATTCGGCCGTCTCCTCACAGGCCATGTGCGCCGGCGAGGCCACGGGCTTAGCAGTAGCCGTCACGGAAGGTACCGGCGCCAGTCGATGGGAAAGGCGCACTCGATAGCCCCGTGATTCGAGCAGTTCCTCGAGACGTCCGGCCACGTCGAACCGAAGGCCATCGGCGAACACGATGCACGTCTCGGCCTGTGGCAGGACGCCCATAGCGCCTTTACGGAGTTCTTCGGGGTGTTTTGCCGCCACGTCCTGGAAATGCCTCGCCGATTCTTCCAGCCAAGGCTTGTACATGGCGTTCAAGACGCCACGGACCAGCGTCGTATCTGTGCCAGAGTTGGTCAGAGCCAAGGCCTCCATTGCGGCAGCATCGCATCGCCATCCTTCGGAGGCATAGGCGTTCGTGATCGCCTCTACGGTAGCTCCGCCGAGGGGCTTCTGAGCCAGACTCGCGACGCGTGACAACGGCTCCAGCAGTTGGGCCAATGGGCTCTCGCCGAGTTGGGCCCACACCCATTGCCGGCGTGGTCCATGCTCGTTCTCCAGTTCGAGGACACGCCCACAGGCCTCCGTGTGAGGCAGATTCACAACCTTCTCCAGGGCTGAACGGAGGTTCTCCTCCTCATCGGCGTTTCGCTTGGGCTGGCGTGCAGGATCGCTAAGCAAATCGGGCGGTGTCGTATCGCGCAACACCTTGGCGATGCCAGGATATACCTGGGGCGCTTCACAAAACCGCTGCCATACTTTTTCCCAGTTTCCGTGCCCTTCGAGCAGAAGCTCCCCGGCCTGGGTTGATCCGGATTTGTCAGGATCAAAGTCAAAATCGCGACCACACACGCTTCGGAAAGTCTCCCAGCGTGCCCCATCACACCGACCCCGGAATCCCTCGTCATCGCTCATCCACGTGAGGACGTCCCGAATAGGATCACCCACGGCCAACCGGTCGAAGTCCTCGGCTTCGAGGCGCCGGCCATACAGCGCTCCAATGGGCTCGGTGGCTAAGAGCGGTAACGCCCGCATCATGGCTTCTCTCGTGCGGGCATCCGTTGCCATGTCGAGATCAAGCGTGTCGATAGAGGTCAGGAACGCCTCGACGGTCCAGTCCCGCCCGTTGCGTTGATGCCACACGGCCCCACGGAACTGGAGCTCGATAAGCGGCTGGAGATGTTTCGGACAGTCCCCACCGGCACGCAGTTGTTGCCGACTCACATTGGGTAGATACAGTATGGGCGTCACGCCTTCCGGCGGCGCCATGTCCGGCAAAGCGCGATCCACGATGCAGCGAAGCCATATCACAGGTCCGGTTCGGGTGTCCGGGCTATATTCTCCCAGGACATAGAGCTGCGGCAGCGCCACTTGGAGGGCCTGAATAAGAGGGCGCCATTGGCCATCTGCATCCGTCCACAGCAACGCCACGGGCTCTGCCACGCCTTCGGGTACGCACAGCGCCGCCACCATCGATGCCCTGATAGCATCGATGACAGTCTGGCGGCCTGTATTGGCCTTCAAGCTCATTGATTTCTCCTACGGCCGGCTTCAGGTCTTGGTTTCTTCGGCGGCACGCTTTCGCGGGCCATCTTCTCGATGGCTCCCGCAACCTTGGCGATCAAATCGAGTGACACCGACTGCGGCAAGGTATCGCCCTTAAGATGTCCAGAAACATATGCTGCACTGGAGCCGTCCAGGCCCAGTCTTGACATTACAATGTAGGCGACGGATTCCGCTTCTATCTCAACGGTCTGATGAGTGAGGTTTGAGCGACAGGGCCACCATAGATCACGGTCCGTACCCAGATGCCCGAGAAGAATATGGGCCAATTCGTGACACAGGACCCCGAGGCGGCTCGGGGGATTGAGGCCTTCGTGGAGGGCAATACGCATCTTCCAGTCGCCTGACCCGCGTGCTACGGTTGCGAATCCCGCATTCGTGGATGAGAGTGTCTTGACATCCACGCGTATGCGATAGCTTCCGGCATTCTTTGTCATCCGTTCGAGCCACTCCGGTTCGAATTCACCCTCGAAAGTGGCAAACTTGGTGAGGTGTTCGGGCAGGGGCGCCCCGTCGGTCTGGTCAACATCGTAGACCAGCATCACCGGATGCATCGGAGCAAGAATCAGCATTGGGCGCGCGTCTTCTTTCAAATGACGGTCAAAACGCTCACGCCAGTCTTTTTCGCGCGCGTAGAAGCTGCAGCTGGGGTTTTGTACCTTGACGAGCATGTTATTGTACGGCGCGTACTCGCGAAAGCGGGCCATGAACGTAATCATGTCGGCAAAGGCCTCAGAGCCACGATAGTCCCGGCTCGACTGAATCAAAGTATCAATGCCCGTTGCAGTCTCACGGTCAGGCACATCTTTGCCTCGAAGTGCCTCTGCGACCTCGCCACTTTCCAACAGGCCGTAGACATATCCGCGAACTGCTCGGGACAGCTTCGTATCGGATTGCATTTCACCAAGAGCCGCTTCGAGTTCCCATCTGACCGTCCAGCCCAGTTTCTCTTCGAGACGATGCAACAACTCCGTTGCCGACGGTTGCACATAGCTCGCAACAAGACCTGCAATGAACTCTCGGATTTGCTCGCGTAATTCAGGCGGGGCAAGCAGGTGCATTTGTTCAGCTTCAGCCATGGCCAGTTACCCCTCTTCTTGCCATGCACAACTTCCTTGTGCTCGTTGGCAGAGGGCAGGTCATTCTTAGTGCCTGCCAGGTCATGCGCAACGCTCCTCTCCTCGGATGTCTCGTTCTGGTATTCATCCGAATTCGATTTCCCCGGCAATGGCCAATCCTATGTTGTGAATCGCTTGCCCGAGCTTGTCTATCTCACACTTCAGTTTGTCGAGATCGTCGAGACCGAAAAGGTCATGCAGGCGTGGAAATTTGTAAGGGTCGCCTTGCCGACTTTCCGGGTAACGAAAGCGATCCGACGTCGGGTCTTCTTTCGCAAACTGGCCACACCAATGGTTAAGAAGTTGCAAATCGTCTTGAACGTTGCCGGTCTGCACTCCCGCGAGCACCTTGCCATCCTCAACCGTCGCGTCTTGCCACATTGTGGTGGACTTCGTGTTCTCAGATAGATTGTCGTTCAGCACATGCCACAGCTTGTCTAGGAGGTGACTCATCGGAGCCTTGATAGGCGTTGATGTTGGAATATCCGCATTAAGTTGAATAAGACCCTTGAGACTTACCTCAAGGAAGTGGCGGTAGCAAAACAGAATCGGAAAAACTAGGCTTGTGTCGCGGGGACTGGTGTTGAGTACCACATCGCAGAGTAAGTCTCCAGCGCGGCGATAGCTGGAAGCAATGCTCTCCCACCGGTCCATGGAGTAGAAGAACTCGTCAGAGTCTTGGCTGGAAGGAAGCCCTCGGAACATCTCCTGCAGCGCGCGCGCTTGTTTCCTTGCGGCATCCGGTTCTTCCGTTAGCCGCCAGCCGGCACGCACTAGGTCGGCAAGGACGACGTAAGAAACAAAGGGGGAACCGTGGTGTTTGGTGGCAGCAAATCGATAGTCGGCGACGAGGTCATCGAATACGGGAACCGAGTCTTCGGGCAAACTGTTCCGCGCCAATTCGTGCTTTTCTGTTCGCTGCTCAGCCATGATCCTAGCCCTTCTTCTTCTGGTCGCGGGCCGCTTGTTTGAATGCGTTGGTGTAGTGGAGGTCGTTCCAGCGATTACCGTCGAATCTGCTGCCGCCAGCGAAATCCTGGGCCTTCTCATCCCAGCCCCAGAACCACGGATAGTCTTCTTTGGGGCGTTCGGGCTCTTTGCCGCGGTCCTTCTTCCACTTGATGTTCTTGGGCGTGGTGCGGAGGATGCAGGCGTTCTTTGCCCGCGCGTTGAGGGGACGCGCCATCATGAATGGGCGGATGTTTAGCCGGACACCGTCGTTGATGTCCGGGTCCCAGCCAATGGGTTGTTCGTGCAGCGGCTTCCAGCGGACGAAGATGTCGTAAGGCGGTTCGCCTTCGAGGATCTTCTTCAGTTCGTCCTGCAAGTGGAGCGCTGCGGCCAGGCGGGCGTCCGCGCCTTCCACCTCGGCCTGTTGGTCCCGGCGCTGTTGTGCTATCCAGTCACCGAGGTAGGTGTAGATGAGTTTCTCGAGTGTGCGCCGGCCTTCGCCGTTCGGCGCGGCGAGCTTGTGGTAATTCACCAGCGCATTGAAGCCGTCGAGGAGTCCGTCCCAGATGTGCCAAATGAAGGGACGGTGGTGGAAAAGGCCGACGTGCTGTTCGAAAGACTTGTCCCGCAACCAGTCGTCGAGGGTCTTGCCTTTGCAGTCCGCGGCGGCGAGGAGTTCATTGAGCCGGGCGGCGGACCAATCCTCGCCGTAGGTTGCGGCAAGAAGTTCAGTCAACCGTTGAGAGGCGGGATGTTCCTTGTGGATGGGGCTCAGGCACACGATACCATCGGCGTCCGCGAAGTGGTGTAACTCCGTGCACCGGGCCACCAACTTGCGTGACTCAGCCGACAATCGCATCTCGCCGTCCTTCTCCGCCGGCCAGCGGTAACCCAGCAACCGCGCCACGGCTACTTGCAGCACGGCCACGTCCGTGCGAGGAGTAGAGGCTACCTCGATGTGTTTTTTCTCTTCGTTCCAAAGCACACTGGCGCAGGGGTGGCCGTGGAATACCCACTGTGTCGGATCGTTGGAGTATGGTTCGGCGAGACCATTTGGATATTGCTCGGTTGCTACTTTCTGCCAATGAGCAAGGTCGAATGGGACCTTGACAAATGTAGCCGCCGTGACATTTACTTTTTGATCGATACGTCTTAGTTCAATTGCGAACTGCGGGGACGAGCAGAAGGCCCAAATAGCTGGCAAGTGTGATTGCTCGAATGGAACGATGACCCCCACATTGTTGTCATAACGATCTCCTTGATACAAAGTGCAATCCAACCCCCCCATACAACTGACAACCACGCCGCATTTCCCCCAAACTTCTTGACCGGTGCGCCATCTTTGAACGGCTGTATTGAGGTGTTTGACGCTCTCCGCATACTCATAGAGCTGGCCCTTGCCATTTTCCCAGAGAACCAATTGAGAACGCCCCCCACACAGGATAGATTTGCTTACCGTGCTTTGCAGAAACTCCCAATTCGGCGAAATCTCGATCGGTTCCCAAAAACTCCGGCAGAAATGATTTCCATCTCCGGTCAACATTCCTGCGGTCGAACCGGCGACGACTTTTAATAGAGCAGTTTCTACATTCTCACCCAGCGTTATCCGAGAGTCTGGGTTGTTTAGCTGGTCCTTTTGCAGGACACTGATAGGAGTTTTGGACTCCAGACTCTTCGCCTTTAGGGCTGGGTTCTTTTCTGTTCCGACGTCAATTCCTGAGTACCTGTCTTCGTCCCGTGGCTCATCTGCAGTGAGTGACAAGAGCGCTACGTTGAAGTCCCACATCGGAGTCTTAAAGCACTTTGGGCCAAGCCGAGCAATATAATCCCATTTAGCCTGATTTAAGAGATTCTTCCGGAGCTTCTGGTAAGTCTTGAGAAACAGCCAGTTCTGGGGTGTTACTAGTGCCGCGCTACCGTTTGAGGCACAAAATTCCAAGCAACGTCGGACAAAGCATGTTGCAAGGTCTGCTTTGGCTTCTTCATAAGCTCGATCACAGTAGTCCTGCAATACTTGATCCTGCTTTCTACGTCCCAAGTAAGGGACATTGGTAGTGACGAGCGTAAACTGGCCGGAGAGAATCTCGGCCGCCTTGAACAAGCCGTGCGCGGTCACAGCCATTTCATGCTCGGTGTCATCCTTGGTCTCCTGCAATTTCGCCTTTTCCAGAAGTGGCTTGAGATCACGTAGTGCGCCGCCGTAAGTTACGGCCTCGTCAACGCTCGGATTAATTAGGCTTCCGAGGATGGGGGCTTTCCCAAACAGGTCGTATAGCGCGCCCATCTGAAAGCGCAGATTGGGCGCTTCTTCGGTTAGTTCCAGCCAATCCTCGCGCTTGGCGTTTGGTGCGATGCCCGAACATGCGATTTTCATCGCGGGCAATCGGTGATACCCCACGCGCCGCCACGCCGCCAGCGCCAAGTTGAACGCGCCAATCTGTGTGCAGCGCGGGTCAATCTCCAAACCGAACAGGTTGTCGTTGATCACCGCCGCCACCGCCGCCGCTTCGTCCAGGCTTTCCTCCCCCAGGCGCAATGCCACCAATCTTTGAAACATCGCCACGACAAAATGCCCGCTGCCCATGCACGGGTCGAGGCACTTGAGTTCGTGCGTTAGCTTTGGCCAACCTTCGAAGGTGCCGGATGCGGGAGTCCACTTGCCATCCTCGCCTTTGATGAAACGCAAGTACTTCCACGGACATCCAGGCAGTGCCGCGGCGTCACGAAGTTCCTCCTCGCCCTGTGCCGTCTCGGCCAGCGCGGGCTTAGCGGTGAGAACCTTGCCCGCGTGCCATGCACCGAGTGTGTTATCGAGCAAGAAGTCCACCATGTAATCTTCGGTGAACAACTGCGTGACTGCTGGCAGTTCTTCCGCGCCGATCTTGTTACCGGAGGCGTTGACTTCGTCCTTACGTTCCGCCTGCCAGAATTGATAACACCAGCCGAGGCTGTCATCGGCGAGGAAAACGTCACTTGGCAGCGACTTCAGCAAGTCCTCAAGTTCCGACCGGGTCTCAAGCGCCAACACTACTTCGAGCACGGGGTCATCGGCCCGGAAGACCTCTTGCAGCATGCGGACGGCATAGCTACTGGCGAGTTCTAGCCAATCCAGAGCCTGGTCACGCGCCAGTTCCCGGCACTCTTCCAGCGTGATAGCAACACCACTCTCCGGTTCGATGAGCAGATCGTTCTCGGCGAGAAACCGGGCAAAAAGCATGCGGTGCCAGTGCTCGTACGCGCACTCGCCGACGAGGCGGTCTATGCTTTGAGTACCGCGCCGCTCGTCGCGGCGGTCGCCCAGTTGACGGCCATGGGCGCGCAGCCGGTTCCGCAACGCCCTTTGCTCTGAGGACATACTCGAATGAGGCTCGTGATGGTGAACGGCTAGCGATTCCAGGGTCTTCCGCGCACCGGCCTCTGCCACGCGCCTGGCCTGCTTCACCGTGTTTTCCAGTTGTCGTCGTAGTGTGCGGTCCAGCGATGCCATTAGAGATCCCCTCAGTCAATCAGCACGGGGCCCTTTTTCAGGGCGTCCAGTACGCGTTTCTTCTGCCGATCCAGCCACGTATCGACATCCGCCTCTGTCCGCAACGTCACCTTCTCAAGCGTAAGGGTCTGCACTTCGGGCTCGAGACGTTTCGCAGCCTTCTGAATGGCCTGACTCATGCGCGACGACACGGCTGCAATCTCGGCCTGCGCCGCGGACAACGGTCTCGTCTCGAGGTGGCCGGCAAGTTTGTCGTCACTCGACACGTCGGGTTTCGCGGGATCCGAAAGCCCAACTTCCCCGAGCACGGTCTGCTTTTCAGTGGCGTCCAATTGCTGCCACGAATCATTGGCCTTGAGCGTATCCTGGGCCTGTTTGTGCGCCTTCTCGTGCTCGGCCTGGAGCCCCTTCACCTTCTTCCGCAATAGGTCCGCAAGCGCCTTACACTGGGGCGTGACGGGGTCCGAAGCCCCCAGCAATTGGCGTCCGTCGCGAATCGCATCCAATTGTTCCCGATGCGGTTCTGCTTCCGGTAATCCCTGAGCATGCCGCGCCAGACGATTGGCCAGTTCCCATTTCGGCAGCCGCTCCTGCGCCAGGTCGCGCAACTCCGCCCATTGCTTGATGCGTTGTTCGATGTTCTTCGCCTTATCCTTGATGGCGACGAGTTGTTCATTCCCTACGAGCTTCTCAATGTCCTCCAGGTCCGTCGTGCCGGAGATCGCGGGAAGGGGTGGACTCCCGCCAGCGGACCGCGCAAGGTCCTGCATTCTGGCCAGGAACTCGGGTGCTTTCGTTCCTTCTTCGCCGCTCTTACACGTCATGCCCGCCGCCTGGTACAGCTTTCGCAGCACGAGCCGGTCCTGCACGGACAGCGTGGCCTGTTCAACACGGAACTCGGCCTTCGATATCTTGTTCTGATCCAGTTGCCCTGGCGCGACCGGAGCGCCATTCAGCGTGGCGTTGATGTGCTGCACGCGGTGGAGGGCTATGAGCGCCGCGTCAATGGCGTCCTGCGGCCATCCAAAAGGGCTGCTCCGCAACTGTTTTCGAATCTCGTTGCCCGTGTTCCCGGCGCCGATGCTGGCTATCACCTGCTGGCACACGGGGTGCTTTTCGGTGGCGTCGGTGTGGCCGGTGGGTTCGAAAGGATGTTCCGCTCCATCCCTGGCGCGTTTGATCACCGACGGCCAGGCCTTCGAATCCGCCTCCTTGAAGCGGGGGAACAAGCGCACCAGACTGGCTTCGGCCGCCTCTCGCAGTTTGTCTACAAGCTCAACACTGAAGACTTCGTTGCCGCCGCCCTGGAAGACTTTCGCATTGGCGACGACGGCCTGGATGAGCCGGTCACGCTCCGTAACGGCCCGGGCCCGGCGGCTTTCCATGCTCTGCCGCGCCTCCTGACCCTCATCCGTTGTCGGACTGCCCTTGGTGTCGAGCGTCTCCTGGGCGGCCGCGGCCTCGACAATGAGCCGCCTTAGGTCGTCCGCGGATTGGCGCGGCACAAACACAAAAATGGTCGGATTGTCCGCGCCGGCGATTCTTGCGGCGTCGACGTGTTCCTTTTCCTTGCAAGACCATCCGTCACGAATCCACACCGGAATGGACTGCCCGTCGCTGGGCGGTGGAGTCTGTTCGCGATGCACGGCCAAAGTGCGCGCCTCTCTAGCGTCGCCCTGAAGCAGCTTGATGGACCGAACGGCTTTGTCCAGTTCGGCATAGAGAAGCTGGTCGTGCTTGAACTGGATCGAGGCGGCATCGTTGCGCAGTTTAGTCTGCCGGTTGCGGAATTCCTGGTCCCATTCGCTGCCTTCCCGGGTCTGGAGCCGGTATTCATCACCGACTTTCAGAAGGGCACCGTCAGCCGTGAGCTTGTCGAGGATCTCCTCGACATCCGCGCGCAGCTTCCCGTTGTCCGCGGTAAGGTCCTCGACGAGAAGGTCGGCAATGTGCTCCTTCGACGCCCGGACGCCAATGTCGCCGGTGTCCTCCCGGCGTACCTTGCCAATGAGAAACACTAGTCCACACACACGCCGGGCCAGCTTCCCCTCGCTTTCACCCAATTGGATGATGCGCTCGTTGATTTCACGGAGGAGTACGCCGGTGTTGATCATCTCCGGCGCCAGAGCCTCGTATAGTTCGTCGGCCGGCACGACTGAGCCGAGTGCCTTGTCCGACAACTTGGCCACGGCGTCGTGGATGATACGGAGTTGAGATCGAAGCTGACTGTGGGTGCCGGCGGCATCAATCTGCCGAAAACACTGTTCCCAGAAACGCCGACGCACCGGGAGGAGGGGATAGTCCTCGGCGATTACCTTGTGGTCCTCGGTGCGTTCGGCAATCTTGGTGCCCTGAAGGTGCCGGGAGACCTCGCCGGCATGGTCATCAAGGACCTTGTGCACGTCCGCAACCGCTGACGGCTTCTTCTGGAGAAGCACCTTGCGCGTAACCGTTTCAACTTCGGCATCTGACAGAGGCACGCGAATGGTGAAGCGGTCCAGCATCTTTTGGAGCAGGGCCTGGTCGGTGAGCGCGCTTTGACCCGCGGCCACAACCATCACATGACTGTCCAGTTGCTTGGAGACCGCCTCTGCAACTTCAGTGACGAGGACGGAGCGGTCGGTGGAATCGCCGATGAACTGCTGTACCTCGTCGAGCACCAGGACCGTGCACGGCATACGGCCATCACGCCCCGCAAGAAGGAGAGCTGCCTTGGCAGTCCGCAAGAACTCCTCCGTCGATATGTCCGTCGACTGTGGTGGGAATTGGGCTCGGAGAGTCTTACGCGCCTCGGCTTCGCTGCTGGCAAAATCGGCGTCGCACGCAATCACCGCTTTCGCGATGGGGCCGCTGACGTAGAGGTTGTTGAGCTCACGTTCGAAGACCTTACCTGCGGCTTCGACGTCCCTCTTGACCCGGTCAAAGTATCCCTGGGAATGCAGCCAGAGACAGAACTGTGCCTGTGGATACTGCGCCGGAAGGCCAACCGCCTGGAGAAGGATGCCGAGGATAGTCAGTCGAACGTTCTCCGTCGTCCCGCTCGGAAGCGCCCCCGCCGCGGCAACAAGACCGCCGGCCCGCTTGCCTGCCGTGTCGAGTTCGCGGAGGAGTGCCACCAATTCATCGGGCATAACGGGCACCAGGCTGCGGGCGGTGGCACCGTCGGGGAATTCCGTGTCTTGCCAGAGATGACAGAGCATCTTGAGCACGTGGGATTTGCCGCTACCAAAGAAGCCACTGACCCATGCGCCCTTTTGACTCGTTCGCGTAAGGTCGTCGAGGAACGAGCGGATGATCCGCTGAATACCGTCTGCATATTGTCCCTCGCAGACGAACGTGGAGAGCTCGCCCCGAAGCTCGTTCATGGCACGGTCGCCTCGTGCATCGACGATGCGTGCTTGGCCTTGGTTCACAAGGCCGTGCGAGGCGGGGTCGCGTTGCAGTACTTCCTTGATCTTCATACCCAGGCTCCTTCTCCATGCTGACTGATCGGCACGGCTAGGTAGTTCCATCCGTCGCGTGCATCGAGCAGGCGGTAGTTGTTCCCCTCAAGCTGTCCGGGGAAAAAGAGCACCAGTCGCCCCCGGATGTCCCCTTCAACAAGCTTCAATACCTCGGACACACGCGTGAATCCAAACAGTGCCCCGAGGCCGAAGACGGCCACAACCGACTTGTCCGTTACTTCAGGCTTGGTGAGCGTGTCACGAAGCAAGTCGGCGAGAAACTCGGGAAACTCGGCATCGAGTTTGATCTGCAGATCCTCAGGGGACTCGAAGTAGGCATCGCGGTATTCGTCGTTCGCCATCCATTGGGAGAAGGCACCCGAGACGTCGATTTCATGCCAGTCGTGGCCGGCCTGCCGCGTCGCGTTTTCGAAAGCCATCTTTCGAGCCCTTAGCGTGCGCTCGAGTTCCTTGTTGTAGACAATCATGACTACGCGCTGGGCCCCGGCCACCGTCCGTTGCCAGGGCGTGGCGATGTGCTTCGCGTAGTGTTCTGCCAGTTCTTCAATGCGCGACATAGGCTCTCCCCCTATACGGGCTGCTCAAGCCGGTTGAAACTGATTTCGACGACGTCCGCCGCCATACGAAAGTCAATAAGCCCAAGGCGCTTGGCCTCAAGCGCAAACTCTTGTGCGCGGGAAGCACTGCAATCCAGCACGGCAACCCACCCGGAACTGAAGAGGTCCTTCCCGCGAAACCCGACCTGATAGGCAAGGTAGAGTGCGAACACAACGCTGGTGGGAGTGGGCGTGACGCGGCAGCGGCGCTTGAGCGCTCTGCCTTCAAGGTGCCCGCTCTGTGTCCACGAACTCGCGGCGTTTCGGACGACCTTATCCAAAGTGCTGTCATTGAGACGGTCGCCAACTGCGGAACGAATGCCCGTCCTCATGGGCTCACGAAGGAACTCGGACCCGGGTTCGAGTTGCATGACGGCATCTGTCGTTGCAGCCAGCAACGGGTCACGGGCAAGGACGCACAACAGGGCTAACTGCGGCCGACTGCGGCTGTCCTTCTCCCAGAGCGTCCGAAATACCTGGAACAGAGGTATCGCGGGATCCAGGCCGTACAACTCACCGAGGCGTTGGTTGGTCAGTCGGCGCGTGGAGGCCGTCGGCTTCCCCAGGCAATTCTCCTCAATGATGGCTGTGGCGTAATCGTCTCGCCTAGCGTCAATGGGCCTAGCGTCCAGGACGTGCGTCGCCTCAGCCAGCATCATCGTGCGGCTCGTGTGCGTGCCTTTGTCACCGAAACGGAACCCCGCTTCATGAGCCGAGGCCATGTCCGCGTTAGCGGGATTGAATCTCACATTCAGCATTTCAAAAGACCTTTCCGTCGCCGGCAAGTTTGCCGGCTAATGCGAGACTACAACATTTTGCCAGGCCTTGTCAAGTCGTGTCGGCTTTTGCCGGCAGGTTTGCCGGCGAGCACAAGTACTTGCTCTTCTATAAGCCTCTAAGAGTCAGACCGAAGGGCGAGGCCTCTGAAGACCCAGCGACTGAGGCTCGAGGTTGGCTCATCTAAGTAATTATGCTAAAGGCACTTGAGCGTTATCTTGGGCGTGCTGGAGCGTAGTGCTTCTTTGTTTGCCAGGCCCAAGCAGGCCAAGAAAGGGCCTTTCTCTAGGTCCAGGTCACCGACTACTCGAAGTTGAGGGAGGCATGGTTTGCTTCGTGCCCGGTCTGTGCACCCTGTGCCATCTAGAGGCTGGCGCCAGGCTGGACGACCGTTCGGCGGCCCTCCCGCACAGTAGGCCGGCTGATCTGTAGATGAACCACATAAGGATGGTTGCCCCATTAAGAGACCAACGCAAGGATGTAGTCATTTGTTGTCAGTAAACCAACCCAATGAAGGGAGTTTCTGCTCGCCCAAAACCTTTCTTTGTAAGAGCTTAAGCGGGATCGGTCGTCAGCGCCCGCATACGCGGGAGGCGACGGCCGTTTCTGGGGTCATTGCCTGCCCCATATTCGACCCGATTCTGGCCCTTGTAAACGCCACACGCGTTAGCGTCACTTTTCCATGAAGAAGCCTGCAAAGACGCAGCAAAACACAGCCCTGTGGACAACCGTTTGCCGGCATGGTTATGCTAAGCGTGATCCAGGTCATCGACCTGACGTTCCAGCGCTGGGGCTATACAATGACCGCATCGTCTCTTCATCTGAAATGCTCCGGTCCCTATACCTGGACATCGGGCCCGGCCTGTGTCTTTGATGCGGGCCGGGACGTGGCCGGTATCTATCTTTGGACGATACCGTATCGTGAAGGCTACCTGGTCTACTATGTCGGCGAGACCGGGCGCTCTTTCACCGAGCGCCTTTCCGAGCACGCCGAGAGTTACCTCACCGGCCGATACCGCATCTGGGAGCCGGCAGCGTTCTCGAGAGGTGAGAAGGTGTTACTTTGGGATGGCATGTGGCGCTCTGACTCCCGGAACACAATTGGCGATTTCCTCGCCCGGTATCCTGAACTCAGCGCGGCAGTGCACAGCCTTTTCGGGGCGATGAGGCTGTTCCTGATACCCATGGAGGCAGATGCCCGTCTGCGCCAGCGGGTAGAGGCTGCTCTTGCGCTCGGTTTGCGGGACCGGGAGGGCATTGTCGGCGCATTTCAGGATTCAGATATCCGATATAGGCCCCGTCGGAAAATGGAGCCGTCCATCTCAGTCGAATTGGACTTGCCGGCTCTGATCCATGGGGTGTCCCACACCTTCGAGGCTTAGACCCGGCGAGGGTCAACGAGATCATAAAGCAGCCGGTGGTGCGCAGAGCGTGGATATGACGTTGCTCGACCATTATGCAGGGTGCCTGATCGGACTAGCCATTGGCGACGCGCTCGGCACCACAGTGGAATTCCAGGAGCTCGGCACGTTCGAACCGGTAGCGGACATGCTTGGTGGCGGGCCTTTTGGGCTGGAGCCCGGACAATGGACGGACGACACCTCCATGGCCCTCTGCCTCGCGGAGAGTCTGGTTGTGCGTCGGGGATTCGACCCCATCGACCAGCTTGACCGTTACGTCCGCTGGTGGAAGGAAGGGCATCTCAGCTGCACCGGGACGTGCTTCAATATCGGGAACACCGTACGCCAAGCCCTCAGAACGTTCCAGAGCACCCGTGAAGCCTACCCGGGGCCCACCGATACCTACTCGGCAGGCAACGGATGCATCATGCGCCTTGCCCCGGTGCCGCTGGCGTACGCGGGCGCCCCCGTCCACGCAGTCGAGAAATCAGGTGAGAGCGCGAGAACGACGCACGTTGCCCGCACATGCATCGACGCATGCCGGTACTTCGGCGGGCTCCTCGTAGGCGCGGCCCACGGTGTAGAGAAGGAGCGCCTCCTTGGCCCCCGGTATTGTCCTGTGGAGGACGGCTGGGAGAGGCAGCCTCTGTGTCCGGAGATAGGCGCCATTGCAGACGGCAGTTTCAAGGTTCGCAACCCGCCGGCGGTCAGAGGCTCCGGCTATGTTGTGGACTGCCTCGAAGCGGCCCTCTGGGCGTTCTTCAAGAGCAGCACGTTTGAGGAAGGGGTCCTTCTGGCGGTGAATCTAGGCGACGACGTTGATACTACCGGCGCAGTCTACGACCAGCTGGCCGGCGCCTATTACGGGCTATCGGCCATCCGGACCGATTGGGTAAAGGAGACGGCGATGAGCGACTTCATTCAGAGTCAGGCCGGGGCCGTCCTGCAGCTGTCGGAATCGCTCCCGCTGATAGACGCGCCGGACGATGATGCGCATAGTAAGACATGATGTTGGCTACGAAGATGACCTCGCCCTAACAGAGCCCCTATTGAGCTGCGGTGCACTTGTTGCGCGGGAAGGCCCAACGATATTTTCACGTTGAAGGATTCGTTGTATCCCTTATCCTAGGGCTGCCCGGCTCGATGTATGTCGTTTTGACACCTAGCGTTCTTCCACGCCGTTCCGTGCGGGAACGTCGTAGCCCACGGCGAAGGACGCTCGGCCGGCCACGCCAATCGCTTCATTTCTCGACCGGCGTCTTCACATCTACGCGATGGATATGGTGAATTCGCGAGGAAGCATCGTTACTTCAAGACGGCCTTCTTTTCCTCGCCGTAGAGCGCCAACAACGGGTGTTGCACCACCGCGCGAAACTCATAGGTCTCACCCGGCTCCAGTTCTTTAACCGATGCCGAGAAGGCGCCAGGGGCCGTGCGTGGTTCCGGTGCCGTGGCCATCCACGGCAGTGTTCTTTCGTTGGTGTCCTGCCCTTTAAGCGAACGGTATTCGAGCCAGACCTTGAGCGATTTCGCTCCGGCCAGGTCCACCAACTCACCTTCAAACACGGCGGTTTCCGTTGCCGAATCCCATTCCCAGTCGGTCGTAGCCACTTTCGGTGGGCTGAGCGCAGGTTCTGCGTTGGTGACCTTCAAGACAACAGGATTGGGCCAAACGCCGCGGGTGTACAACCGCTGGGCGCGCGCCGCGCTGATATGCAGGCCGTCGGTTTCCTGAGTCCACGTCGTTTTGGCGTTTTCCGTGGGACGGTATTCGATCAACTGGTCACTTTGCCCCAGCACACTGACCTCGGTATCTGCCGTGGCCCGCACCGATCCCAACCGCAGCGTCTTCCGTTCTGTAAACTTCCAGGGCTCACATACGGACACGTAAATCGTGTTCGCATCCTTCTTCTTGGTGAACCAGTAGCTACCCTCGTTGGTCACGATCCATGGCCGCACCGCGTAAATCGCTTCTCCATTGACAAAGGTCCACAACGCCAGCTCTCGAAGGCGGCTCTCCTGCTCGATAGGAATCTCCCCATCCGGAGTCGGCCCTACGTTCAG
Organism: Candidatus Hydrogenedentota bacterium; assembly: GCA_963674865.2. Lineage (GTDB taxonomy): Bacteria > Hydrogenedentota > Hydrogenedentia > Hydrogenedentales > SLHB01. The sequence goes on along the minus strand of CAXXYE010000002.1, from coordinate 167,929 downwards.
GAGAAGTACGCCGCCCTTTGCCCGCGTTTCGATCAGCATTTCGATCATCTGCGTACCGCTCTTATAGCGGTCGTTTGTGGGACGGTAATTCCATTCCTGGCCCATCGTAAAACAGGCTTCGAACGGTTCGGCGGAGGGTGTGCCGGCAATATGCTGCTCGGTGACCCTCATGCCGCCTGCGGTAATCACCATATCCGGAACAAGATCCCAGACGAAATCGGTCAGTCCCTGTGAATGACCGTCGAAGAACATCAGGTCTATGCGGCCGTAATTGCTCAACAGCTCTTTGAGTTGGGCTCTGGCGTAGCCCATCAGTTCCGGCTGGGCGGGAGGCATCAGTTCCGCACGGCGGTCGATCAACTTACTGTTCTTGTACAGCCAATAGAAATCGTCTGCGGAGAAGTACAACCCAATGGCGAGCCCCTCTTTCCGGAAGGCGTTCACCACTTCAGCGACGATGTCCCGCTTAAACGGCGTGTGCATGATGCTGAAATCAGTGGTGGCGGTATCGAACATGCAGAAACCGGAGTGGTGCTTGGCCGTAAACATCACGTATTTCATACCCACTACCCGGGCAAGCCTGGCCCAGGCCTTCGGATCGAACTTCCCGGGATAGAACGTCTGCGGCAACTCCTCCACGTACCGCTTCAGGTAATCGTCACTGGCCCCAGCCATCGAGTGGCTTATAACAACGCCGAGCTGCCCATCCATGCTCCAATGGATGAACATGCCGAGTCCCAAATCCTGGAACCAATCAAGACGTTCTGGCCGGTTTGCCGGAGCCGCGTGAGACGCCCCGGTGTCAGCACAGAGAGACAAAACAAGAATAAGGCAGAAGATCGCTTTCAAAAGACAGGCCCTCCTTGTGACGGCGTCCCAGACAATCCGAGCTTTCCCCTTGAAGGCCGCTTTGCCCGGACAAACTCCATGTTGGCGAACAGTTGGCATTGGAAGGTATTGCAGTGCTTGGGGCATTTCAACTCGTTCGGGTCAATCCGACTTAGACGTGTCATTCGGGGCGATCGCTGCTCTAGTGCTGAAAGTCGCCCAAACAGACAGCAGGAGAACTGCGCCCAGAGTTCTTCTTGCTCCAATAGGACCACGGGAAGAGTCGTGTACTTAGCTGTCATCGGTCGGAGAACCAAAAGGAACATACTCCGGAACTACAAATATTATTGGCTTTCGACATCGCCCGAGTGTAAAGCAAAATGCCGGCTAGAAGCCGGTCGATGTGTTTCCGCTTCGCCATTGGTCAGATACTAGCGAAAGTAACACTTCAACGCGATGTAGACGCCAGGACCGCGGAGGTTTCTTTTCTGCTGGCTCGGATAGTCGTAGGTGGCACCGAGGCTGATGGCAGTATCCCGCGTGATGGGCATCTCCGCGCCCAGGATGGGATAGAAGTTGAAGATGCCCCAGGCCTTGTCAATCCGTAAGTGCAATAAACGGTTGAGCGGCGGACCACCAAGGTTCATGTTGGCGTCGAACACGGTTCGGTTGTACGAGACGCGTATGCCCGCCAGGGGCTTGGCTTCTCGCAGCCGCTCGACGAGCCCATGGTAGCGTCGCTGGTCTGGAAGGCCGAAAGGGTAGTAGTCGGCCCCAAGCACGACATAGGTTCCGCCGCGCCGCATCTCCAGGCTGGATCGCATAGGGAACAGCAGTAGCGTCGGGTGACACTGATTTGTACGGAGAATATCTGAGGAATAACCCACCGCCGTGAAAAGAGATAGGTGGGCACCCAGGTCGCGCCCAATCCCGATCTGAGGTGCCCATAGGCCTGCGCGGTCACGCTGCTGACTGAAGGTTTCGAACCCCTCGTGTTTGGGCGTAAGCACTCGGAACGCGGCGTTTATCGGCCCCTCCAGCAGCTTCTCGTCCTCCAGTTCGGGGTAGATGTTTAGCCCTTCGAATCGAACATACCAACGCTTCTTCTTCTCTGCCTCAGTCTCATGCCGTTTGATTTGTGAAGGGGCCTTGCCCTTGGCCTTGTCGGTCTTGACTTGAGCCGCGTAGGCCGAGAAGACGCAGCAAAAGAGCGCAAGCACGCAGGTTCCATGCCGTGATGGATGTCTTTTCGCTCGCTGTCTCTTGAAGATGGAAGAGATCCTTAATCGCTTAATGCGCAACCACTAACGACGCGACTACAATAGCTGTGCGCTGGTGGTCATCGCAAGATCCCTTGCCGCGTGGCGCGGCAACCCCCAAAGTCGTTAGACTCTCCATCATGTTTAACCGACTACGAAATACGTGGCGACCGGCCTGCTTCCACTTTGCCCATCGGCTAGAGCGTCCGGCGGACGTCTTCGAAGGATGGTACTTCAAAATCGTCGACCCAATGGGGAAAAGGCCAATGGCGGTAATACCCGGTGTATTCCTCGGCCGGGATCGTCATGCATTCATTCAGGTGCTTGATGGCAATGCCGCGTCGTCCCACTATCATCGATTCGACTTAGAAAAGTTCAGGGCCGCGCCGGACCGTTTGGATATACGCATAGGGTCCAATCGCTTCAGGACTACGGACATGACCCTCGACCTCCAGGCCGAGGGCTCTAAGCCACTGTCCCAAGTGAGCGGGGAGGTCCAATTCGAGCCGTGGCTCCCATGGCCCGTGACCATGACGCGGCCCGGAGCCATGGGCCCCTACGCGTTCGCACCTTTCATGCAGTGCTACCACGGCATACTCGGGCTGGACCACGGCCTGAAAGGCCAAGTGGAAGTTGACGGTGTCCTCGTCGATTTCGACGGCGGGCGTGGCTACGTCGAGAAGGATTGGGGCAAAGGGTTCCCCGAAGCCTACACTTGGGTTCAGAGTAATCACTTCGGTCGCCCCGGCGTTTGCGTTACGGCGTCGGTCGCCACCATTCCTTGGCTGACGGGGTCGTTTCGCGGCTTCCTTGCAGGGCTCCTCCTCGATGGCACGCTCCACCAGTTCACCACCTACAACAATAGCGCTATCGACGACCTGCTCATCACCGATAGACACCTGCACTTGGTGCTCCACAATCGCACCCACCGACTCGCCATCGAGGCCCAGAAAATGGGCGGTGCGCTTCTTCATGCGCCCTACGACCGGGTAATGCTCAAGCGCGTGGCTGAGACTATGACATCCACCGTGTCGGTTCGACTGGAGGACGCCCGGAGTGGCGGCCTAATCTTCGAGGGCGCAGGCCGGCACGCCTGTCTCGAACTGGTCGGCCCTTTGGCGAAGATCGTTGGCGAACAGGCACCCCTTGCAGACCCGTAGAATCAGATAAACACACCTGTTGGGCAGCGCTAAGGGCACTTTCCGACCGGCGGCACCCACGCCAACCCGCTTAGAAACGCGAGCGGAATGAGGCGCCCAAGAAACCAGCATCCTCGAGGTCAATCTTGTCCTTGTCACGATGATCCCAATCTTCGTACTCATCAAGCGACCGGTCAAACGCGTAGCCGGCCTCGAAATCAAGCCTGGCGTGCTTGCCAAGGTTGAAGGCAACACCTGCGGCGATGCGCTTGTCCTCGAATTCAAGGTGTTCGTCGGCGTCGTGATCGGCACGTTTGAAGTAGTGGGAGTTCCAGCTGAAGGCGAGGTAGGGCGTGGTACTGTCGGTCATCTTGTAGCGTAGGGCGGCGCGTACGTTGTTGATAGGGAAGTACGCCGCTTCGAAGTGCAGCCGCTCGGTCAGGGATACACCAGTGGCCAAGAAGGGCAGCCCGAGCGCTAGATAATGGCCACGTTCGAAACGCCACTGATAGCCGAAGCCGGGGAAGACGGGCCACTCGAACCGTGTGTCCGCATGGAGAAGCACGAGCCATGCATTTCGCTCGTTGGGAATGCGCAAGAGTCCCGTGGCGCGCAGGTAGAGTCCGTCGCTGCTATCGAACACTTTGGCCGACGCGGAACCGAATTGCAGATTGCAGCCAAGAGTCCAGCCGCGGTCGAGTTCCCGACGGTACGCCAAAGAGGCGGACACGTCGTAAAGGTCGCTGGGAAGACCGATTCCGGGGGCGAGCAAGCCGTCCATGTCGAGGTGAAGGCCATACACGGCCACCCCGGCCGAGAGGGTCTGCCGTTCATCCTCATGGACGGGGACACGAAAACGCAGCTCGTATTCATCGAGGCCAAGTGAATCGCTCGTGTCTGAGATTTCACCGGTGCCGAAGACTCGGAGGTTGAGTTGCAGCTCGGTTTCCAGGTCCTTCGGGCGTGGAGCGAATAGCGTGCCGAGATCGGCTTGCGCGAACGCCGCATTTAATGTCAACAGGCAGCTAATAGTTAGCACGAAGCGAAGCAATCGCATAAGCGAATAATCTTTCGGACCTTGGCCGAGATTTCCCATGCCGAAACGCCTGCCACTATCGTAAACTCAGTTCCTGACACTATAATGCTGTGTGCCAATACCGTCAATGACTTGACTTGCCCCTCCTACAACGCGCTGGCCCCTTGCTGCAACTGCGATGAGAACGCCGGTCTGCGTGTAGCCTTGACTCACTTCTTGTTGTAGTTCTTGATGCTTCAACATAGTGAGCCGCAGGGAGCAACCAGATGCGGCGAACGTAGGCTTCAATTCAGGTCAGCTTTCGGCGATTCCAGGGCCCTCGTTCCAGTCGCGCTCGCGCACGTCCCAGGTCCGAGCCCAATAGATGAAGGGTGTATCGAGGAGAGCAATCACTACCTTGAAAACATACTTGGCCAGGGCAAGCTCGACCGCGGTGCGCAAGTCAAAGATGGCCCCCCACACCACTAGACCGTACACGGCGGTGTCGATCGCCTGCGAAGCGATCGTCGATACATTATTGCGCAGCCAGAGGTGCCGGCCCCGCGTCTTCCGCTTCAAGAGGTGAAAGAGCCACACGTCGTGGGTTTGGCTGATGAGGTAAGCCAGCAGCGACCCAAAGATAAAGCGTGGCGTAAAATTGAAAAGAAGCGACAAGGCGCCGTGTATGCTTACGGCAAACTCCCGCTTCTGCTGATCCTGTGAGGGTAGGAATGCAAGACTGATCATGCCAAAAACCACGACTAACACACTGACAGCGAATCCCACGAAGACGGCGCGATTGGCCTCGCGCTTGCCATATCGTTCCCCCAGAAGGTCTGTGGCGAAGTAGATCCCGGAGTAGATAATGGCTCCCATACTGGTGTTGAGTCCAAATATGGTTGTGATCTTCGGGCCGACAATGTTGCACAACATGATGTTCAACACCACGACAGCGTATAGGCCTGTCTTGCCAAAGACTCGGAACAGCACCAGGGTCATCCCTAGATCGAGTAGCACGGTGATGAACCATAGCGCGTTTTGATGCGCTGCCAGAAGCGTCTCAAGCCATTGCGGCATCATGTCCATCGATCAATGAGTCCTCCAATCATTCAAACGGCAGTGTCCCCGAAGAACGGTCCGCTCGGATAACTGTTTCGCTACGTGAGGCAAGCCACTCGACCAGGTTTACACCAAGCAAAAATGCCCACTGAGCCTTTCCAATGGCCCACCGGAGTCTCGCGGCTGGGAATCTGGTCCATCAAACACCGCCTTTGAGCAGGGCCTCCGCGGCCGCCATCCCAGACAGAACCGCTCCCTCGATGCGCGACGGTGGCAGCATGCAGTCGCCACAGAGCAATAGGTGTGGTGGATTCCCCAGCGCCACGTAAGGTTCTCCGACGAAGCTCACTGGCTTGCTGTACAGCCATCGGTGTACCTGTCGGCGCGTAACCTTGCGCTCGAGCCAACGACGAGACTGAGCAATGATCTCGTTTGCGATTTGATCGTGGGGCGATTCGAGGCGGCCTTCCGCAAACTGGCACGTCGTGTGGATTGTCAGTCCCGAGACGCCCGTGTTAAGTCCCTTCATGGTGTTGTCTGCGATCCATGCAATATCCGGGGTATCGAGTCGCATGCCTCCGGGTTGTGGCAAAGCCGAGGGACCATCCAGCAACAGCAACACCGCGAAACACGGCTCGTACACGACCTCTTGGATGCGCGGATGCCGTTCGGTCAACTCGGCGCGTACGTCCTTTGGCAGCAAGGCTAGGGATTGAGGTAGCGGTGCTGTCAGTATCAACCGTTTCGCTTGGACAGTTGTCCCGCGCTCGGTGCGCACCCGCCACACCTCGCTCGTCCGCTCGGCTCCCACGACTCTCGTTCTCGTATAGATAGGTAGACCAGCGGCAAGTGCTTTGGGAATGGTATTCATGCCATTGACGGCACAGTAACGGGGATTGCCGCCTTTCCCAGGCGAGTCACCACCTGCCTGGAACCCATGACTCCACTCTCTTACCAGACTGGCTTCACGCCACTTCTGTACGAGCTTGATGAAAGCTGTGGCGCGTGCCGTGAAGAACTGTGCTCCGTGGTCGAATCTCCGGCCTGCAAAACGCCTCGTGGCACACCGCCCACCAACGCCTCGGCCTTTGTCCAGTATCGCGACAGAGATCCCTGCATCATGGAGTTGGCGACCAGCCAACAACCCGGAAAGGCCAGCTCCCACAATGAGGTCGGAGGCAGCGTCTGGTATCTCTCCTGAGACTGATCTCATTCTGGCGTCGGTTGTTGAATCATGCCGAGGATGCCCAGTCTTAGCTCACCCGACGACTCAGTCTTTGCTTCACGCGAATCAGCAACTCATAAATCCTTCAGGATCGAACATCTAGGACACACAACGAGCTTCTTCCAACGCGTCTTGAGATTCGCGGAATCAAACCTATTTGAGTTCTACTGATCAAGCTGCGGGAAGTACACGATACGGTTCCGTTTATAGCCGCGTGCGACGAGGTCCTCGATGATGGCATCGAGCACGTCAGGCGCCATGACGGGAGCGCGGCTGAGGACAAAGAGCGTGGCGCGCCGCGAGTCCGATACGACAGCGTAGCTGTAGGCGACATCGTCGAGGGCAATAATCCAGTATTCGCCCTTCAAGAGCCCCGCCAGGATCGAAGGGAATATCACTTCGAGTTTGGCATTTGTTGTCAGGTCTACGACGCGCGCGGTACCCTCGATGACCTCTTCCGGTCCGTCGAAGCCTCCATCGAAGCCGCGGTTCACCACCCTCACCATTCCGTCTTGCTGAAGAGTATACTCAGCCGTCACCCCAACCAGATTCCGCGTAGGAAAAAAGGAGTAGCCAGCGACCTGATACCACAGCCCCATGTAGCGCTCCAAGTCAACGAACGCTACGGTCTCCGGCGGCAACGGACAACCAGTCAGGGCCCCACCCGTCAGGACGAGGACCAGCGCCATAGCTTTAAAGGAAATGCTCCGAGATGCCAAACGCAGTTTCCTCATAGTAGCAGGCCTCCTGTGTTAAGATCTCTCCCAACAACTTAACAAAACACCGTGTCCCCGTCGCGAATTCCTCTTCATCCTTGAAGGCCAACGCCCCAAAAGCGTGCATGTGGTCCGGTATCGCCACGATAACGGCGTCAATTTCATTGCCCTGCTTGTCCAGCATCACGCGGTAGTCCTTTTATCGGGTGGCCTTCGGCCATTGCTCGAATCCTCTCTTGCCCCGCTCCCAATCCACAAGAACTTCGCTTTGCCAGCTTGGGGCTGCAGGTGCTAGGAGAGCTTGAATGCTCTCTCGCGCCACCTAATCGCAGCACTCGCCTGTGTAGATCACAGGGGGCATCTCGTCATCTTTGAAGTTGACGCCAAGGCGGCTGTAAGTTAAACGGCAGCAGAACACGCAACAACAGCGAACATCAGTGGGATTACCGCGAGTAACGCCGACACATAAACGTAGGGAGAGATAGCCATGCAAGAAAAACTGACGCGTCGGCGCATACTGCAGGTAGCAGCGGCTGGTGTTGGAACGACGCTTCTGGGGTCGGGCAGTCGTCATGTACTCGCGAATGTCGAGACGTCAGGCGTCACTACGCCTACGGCCGCGCAATTGCGCTGGCAGGACTGTGAGATGGGTGTGATCTATCACTTGGACATGCCGGTCGCCGCCGGCGATTTCACGCCGAACAACCATACACGCCAGACGTACGCTCCCAAGTGCTATAACCCAAAGAAGCTGGACACGGACCAGTGGTTGGCGGCGGCGAAGGCGGGCGACGCGAAGTACGCTGTCTTCACTGCCACTCATTTCAATGGATTCATGCAGTGGCAAAGCGATCTGTACCCATACAGCCTCAAGTACGCTGCGTGGCGCGACGGCAAGGGGGACATCGTGGCCGACTTTGTCGAGTCATGCCACAAGGTCGGCATCTTGCCCGGTATCTACCTCTCGACGCATCGCAACGCGTACCAGACGGTTTGGGGGCACTATGTCGACTGGGGCAAGGGCCGCGGCACGGCGAAGCAGGCGGCCTACAACGCAATCGCCGAGAAGCAGGTTGAAGAACTATGTTCAAGGTATGGTGACTTGGTGCAGATCTGGTTCGATGCGGGGGTCAAGACGCCCGCGCAAAGTGGGCCGGACGTACTACCGATTTTCGAGAAACACCAACCCAACAGCGTCTTTTACCATTCGGCAGATCGGTCGGATCATCGCTGGATCGGGAACGAGGCAGGGCACGCTGGTTGCCCCTGCTTTGCGGCCATGCCTGGTCTTGAACGCGGGCCCGTTTCACCCAACAGCGACGTATGGAAGGAATACCTTTATCACGGTGATCCGGAAGGCTCAGTCTGGTCGCCCGCTATGGTGGACATTGTGCTGCGCGGGCAAGGCGCGCACGACTGGTCCTGGCGGCCGGGCTTCGACAACACGCAATACTCAGTAGAGGAGCTTCTTAACATCTACGACGCCTCCGTGGGCCGCAACTGCAACCTCGTAATTGGCCTGGTGGTCAATAATCAGGGGCTAGTTCCACAACCCGATATGGAACGCATGGCAGATTTCGGCAAGACGCTGCGCAAACGCTTCAGCAAATCGGCGGGATGGACACAGGGCGAGGGCGATGTCGTTGCCCTTGAGTTTGAGACGCCGCGCGAGATCGACCAGGTCGTCATCCAGGAGGACATTGCCCACGGAGAGCGCGTCCGTAGGTATGTGCTAGAAGGCCGCACCGCCCACGACAACTGGCAAGAGCTTGCGGAAGGCCAGAGCATCGGGAACAAACACATTGAACGCATCAAGCCTGTTGAGCTCGCAGCAGTGCGACTTCGCGTGCTGGAGGAGAAAGCCAGACCACGTATCAAGAATCTTCAAGCGTTCGCACCCCCAGCATAGATGGACCTCGAGTAGAACCGATGCGTAAGGAATGGTGGACCCCATTACCCGACGCCAGCGGGCCTTATTGGCGGCGTTCTCGGTCAATCTCAGCTGGAAAACTCAGGTGTAGATAGCGTGGAACGCGTGTAAACGTCGTAGGCAATCTACAGCGGCAACAAGAGCGAAAGAGAGCCCAAGATCATGTTACCTTCGGACAAAGGACACACCAACTCGCGGGGCAATCCTCAGCCGGTGTCACTCGTTGCACTCCTCAGACCCCGCCACCTCGCCGTTCTGTTAACACCGTACCTCATTTTCAGACAATCTCTTAGAGGGCATTCATTGCAGCTGTCAGCTGCAATTCCTCTCCCCGCATGGTGTATGATGAACCGCTAGGACCTTCACCGGAGAGGAGACCATGACGAAGAAGGCTACCCGAAGCGCTGGCCAAGTTGACCCTCTCGACACGGTCCGCCGACTTCTGGAGTCCCAGCAGGTTGCCGTTCTCGCAACCCATAACCAGGGACAACCCTATGGGACCCTGGTCGGCTTCAGCGTATCGCCGAACCTCAAGTCCCTCTTCTTCGCGACGGCCCGCACGACGCGCAAATTCACCAACATCGTGGCGGATGACCGCGTTGCAATGACGTTCGACGACCGAATGCGGGCCGCGGCGGACTTCTATGAGGCCGTGGGCGTGACTGCCTCTGGGCGGGCCACGGAGGTCTCGAAGTCGCCACGTAGTGCAAACTTGAAGCGATTTCTCGCCAGACATCCGCATCTCGAGGAGTTTGTCCTGTCGCCTAACTGCGCGTTTCTACGGGTGCGGGTCGAAAAGTACGTGATGGTCAGGCGGTTCCAGGAAGTGATTGAACTGGTGGTGGCTTGATCGTGCTGTTCATGCCGTTTGAGAAGATCCGTCCGGAGCATGCCCCCTTGGTGGGCGGAAAGGCGCTATCTTTGGCCGTGCTCTCTCAGTCGGGGACGGTGGTGCCGGGCGGCTTGGCCGTAACCACCGAAGCCTACCACCTGTACCTTAAGGCGTCTGGCGTCGCGAATCAGATCCGCCGCGAGTTGTCGAGGCGGCCCGTCGACCAGATGCGCTGGGAGGAGATGTGGGACGCCTCGCTGCGCATTCGCAACGCCTTCCTGAAAGCGCCGTTGCCTTCCCAGGTCCGTCGATCGCTCCTCCGCACGGTCCGTAAACGCTTTGAGGGAAGGCCCGTTGCCGTGCGATCGTCCGCGCCGGGCGAGGACGCGTCCGGTCAGTCTTTCGCGGGACTTCACGAGTCATACCTGAACGTTCGCGAAGCCGAGGCCGTGCTGCGGCATATTCGTCTGGTCTGGGCCTCACTGTGGTCGGACGCCGCACTTCTCTACCGAAAAGAGCTTGCGTTGGACATTGAGAAGAGCGCCATGGCGGTCGTAGTTCAAGAGCTAGTATCGGGCAGCCGATCGGGCGTGGTTTTCGGCCGACATCCCGTCAGATCAGAGTGCGTGGCGGTTGAGGCGGTACACGGCCTGAACCAGGGGCTTGTAGACGGCACGGTGGCGCCGGATCGCTGGACCCTGGACCGACGCAGCGGGGACTTGGTGGAGTTCCACCCGGCAGAGCGGGAGGCGTATGTCGCCTTGTCCCGTGACGGCTTGGCGGTGCGGCCCCTGCCGAAGATCCGGGCCAGCCGACCGCCGTTGTCTGACGCGGACGTCCAGCGTGTCTACACGCAGGCGATGCGTTTGGGTGAACGGTTCCGCAAGCCCCAGGACGTAGAATGGACATTTCGGCGATCACGGCTCTACGTCCTTCAATCTAGAGCCATCACTACGGGGAACGCGAGTGAAGGGGACAAGCGGGCCTGGTACCTCAGCCTGCGACGTAGCGTCGAGAACCTACTCCAACTTCGTGACCGCATCGAAAATGATCTAATACCCAAAATGGACGCAGAGGCGCACCGATGCGAACAGCAGAAGCTCCACGGTCTTGCGGACAGTGAATTGCTCGCGGAAGTGGCCAGGCGACACCACCGGTACCAGGCATGGCTGAGCCGCTACTGGGATGAGTGCATTCCCTTCGCCCATGGCGTTCGGCTGTTCGGGCAGTTCTACAACGACGTAATGCAGCCGGATGACCCCTACGAGTTCGTCGAGCTGCTCAGCGGGAGTGGATTGCTGAGTGTCAAGCGGAACGAAGTGTTGCAGCGGTTGGCAGCCCGTGTGCGCGCGGACAAGCGGCTCCTCGCGGCACTGGAGCGGAGCGAAGCCCCGGCGGGCCAGGAATCGTTCTGGGCGGATCTCGACGCTCTCGGATCGGCATTCGCAGCGGACGTCGGGGAAGCGGTCGTGAGTTCCGAAGGGCGAAGAGCGATTTCGGCGCTTCTCGTCCAGATGGCAAAGCAACCCTCGGCAAAGACGAGTGGACCACGGCGGGACAAGCGCATTCTGGAGAAGGCATTTCTCGCGAAGTGCCGCGGCAAGAAACGCAAGGAGGCCGAGGAACTGCTCGACCTGGGTCGTGCGAGCTATCGGTTACGTGACGACGACAACCTTTACCTCGGCCGAATTGCCCGCCAGGTGGATATCGCCAGCGACGAGGCGAAGTGCCGCGGTCTGAAGCTGCCTGCCAAGCTTAAAGAAAACCTCGCGATGCGGCCCACGGGAGGGCAGCAGCATGCCGTGAAGCCGATTGCGCAGACTGTATCGGGTTTCGAGTTGCAGGCAAGGCAGTTGACCGGCCAGCCTGCGGGACCCGGACTCGGGGCTGGAAGCGCGCGGGTCATCCGGGGATCGCAGGACCTCTTCGCGTTCCAGTCTGGCGAGGTACTCGTCTGTGACGCGGTCGACCCCACCATGACGTTCGTCATGCCTCTAGCCGGGGGAATCGTCGAGTGCCGCGGCGGCATGCTGGTGCATGGAGCCATCATTGCACGCGAATACGGCATCCCATGCGTCACGGGGGTGCAGGATGCACTTGATATGGTCGCCACAGGCACGCGCGTCCAGGTGGACGGCTATCTGGGCATCGTGACAATCGGCTGACCGTTACGCGCAGTTGACAGGAAACATAGGCTGCCAGGTAGTCATCATATTGCTCCGCCGCTACCAAGGCGCTCAAGTAGTCCGTTTGCGTGGGTTCGGATGGCCTTGAGGTCCTCGTTCTTCCGCCTGTCGAGATTTCGGTAGGCCAGTGCCATGCGGGGATTGTTGCTCAGCTTGGTTTCGTTCCGCGCAAGAAAATCCCAGTAGAGCGCGTTGAAGGGACACGCGTCTGTGCCCGTTGCGGCTCGCGGGTCGCAAGGGCATCCGCGGCAGTAATCGCTCATTCGGTTTATATAGTTCGCCGATGCCGCGTAGGGCTTGGTTCCCAGGATGCCGCCGTCGGCGTATAGGGCCATCCCGAGGACGTTCGGGGTCACGACCCACTCATGCGCGTCCACGTATGCAAGCCAATACCATTCGTTGACCTGTTGGGGATTGAGGCCGGCGATCAGGGCGAAGTTACCCGTTATCATGAGACGTTGGATGTGGTGATTGATACCGTCCTCAAGTAATGCTTGGACCGCCTCGCGCATGCACCGCATCCGCGTGTTGCCGTCCCAATAACACTCGGGAAGCGGCGCATCCGCCTCGAGGTGGTTCATGCCGGCGTAGTCTGGCATGCGCCAGTGGTAAACTTGGTATACGTACTCGCGCCAACCCAGAACCTGGCGTACGAATCCCTCGACCGAGTTCATCGGGGCCTTGCCGTCGGCATAAGCGGCTTCTGCCCTGCGGCAGAGCTCTATAGGATCCAGTAGTCCCAAGTTAAGCAAAGGCGAAAGCAGCGAATGAAAGAGGGTGCGCTGGCCCGAGACCATAGCATCCTGGTACGGCCCGAACTGCGCCAGCCGATGCTCCAGGAAATCGTTAAGGAGATGCTGGGCATCTCTGCGTGTCACAGGCCATCGGAAGGTGTCTGCGCGTCCGAAATGCTCCGGGAACTTCTTCTCCACGAGCGCGATTACCTCACGGGTGACGGCGTCGGGCGTATACCTGGGAACATCAGGGCACCTGAGGCCCTTCGGAGGGCGTTGCCGGTTCTCCGCGTCGTAGTTCCATCTCCCACCGACGGGCTCTTGCCCGGTCATCAAGACCTTTGTGCGCTTGCGTATCTTGCGATAGAAGGCTTCCATGACGCGTGAGCGTTTGCCCTTGGACTCCCGCTGGAAGGCCTCCTTGTCGCTGACAAACATGGTGTTCGGCGTCGTCTCCACCGAGAGGCCCCTTTGCAGCGCTTCCTGAATCAACTGCTCCGACACGCCGAAATCGGCAGACTCCATCACGCGTAACCGCTGCGGTCGATAACGTTTGACGTGCTTTCGCAACGCGCTCTCAAAGGACGACGCGGCCTTGTGGTAGTCGACTTCGTATCCGATCTGCCGGAGTTCTTCAGCGAAATGGCGCATGGCGGACCAGACCAGAATGAGCTTCTGTTTGTGGAATGGGAGGCGTCGGCAGTGCTCGATGGACTCGACCATGAGGACCACACAATCGCTTGGCGCCACTCCCTCAAGCGAACTTGCCTGTGGCGTGAGCTGGTCCCCCAGAATCCAGATGGTCGTCTTGGCGCCACGCGACGTCACGGGGGTGTTCCCTGCTCGGCGGCGCGCGCGATGTTACGCAACATACCTGCGAACACGAGTTTGTGAATCGGATACAGCAGGTACCAGTAGAGGAGTCCAGACAACCCCACAGGGTCATACAGTGCCGTCTGCCGGATGCGTGACCCATCGCCGTCGGATTCCACGTCGAATTGTAGCCATGCCCGGCCGGGCAGCTTCATCTCGGCCGCCAGCGTCAAGCGTCGAGGCGGGTCATAGGAATCGACACGCCAGCAATCCAGCACGTCGCCGACGCGAAGCGATTCTGAATCCCGCCGCCCGCGTCCCATGCCGACGCCACCCAAAAGGCGGTCTACGAAGCCCCGCAGGCGCCAGAGCCAATTGCCGTAGTACCAGCCGGTCGCGCCCCCGATGCGCTTGACAGGGGCGAAGGCCTCTTCGGGGGGAGCTGCAGTGCGGACGTCTCGCGAGTCGACGATGCGGCTGCCGAAGGTAACGCCACCCCAACTGCGCATGGGCTCCACGGACGAGAGGGCACCGGCCCAATGGGTCTCAACGAACTCACGGTCTTCGTTCCGCAGCGTCTGCTCAAGCGCTTCGTGCACGCTCATCGGACGGATGTCGAAGTCTCGTAGGGCGGCATCATCGCGGACCACGCTGGGCGAGGTTATGCTATCGATGAGTTTACGGCCGATTCGAGCGTAGACGGGCGTCACCAGATTGAGCCAGAGGCTCGAGAGTCGCGGCGTGAGCACGGGCACTGCGATCATCCACCGTCTTAAGCCACGCATGCGGGCGTATTCGCGCATAAGGTCGCCGTAGGACATCTGGTCCAGCCCGCCGATTTCGTACGTTCGGTGGCCCATCACTTCCAGATCGAGGGCGGCAATGAGGTACTCGAGTACATCGGAGATGGCGATCGGCTGCGCCTGCACGGATACCCATTTCGGTGTGATCATCATTGGCAGCCGCTGGACCAGGGCTCGGATCAACTCGAACGAGAGGCTTCCCGAACCGAGAATGACAGACGCGCGGAACTCGACGGTCTGAACGCCGTACTCCCGCAACACTTCGCCCACTCGGCAACGGCTCCTCAGATGCGGTGATAAGTCAAGCCGCTCCTCGTCGCACAGCCCCCCGAGGTAGATAACCCGCCGCACCCCGGCGGTCTTCGCGGCTACTGCGAAGTTTCGCGCCGCTTCCGTCTCGGTAGCCTCGAAGTCATTGCCTGTGCCCAGGGAATGGACAAGGTAGTAGGCCGTATCCACGCCAGCAAGTGCGCGATCAAGACTGGGAGCGTCCAGTACATCCCCCTGCACAGCTTCCGAGTACGCCACCAGTCTATCCGCCAAGGCCTCAGGACACCGCGCGAGACACCGAAGCCGTTTCCCGCGAGCGATCAGCTGCGGAGCCAGCCGCCCTCCGACATAGCCGGTGGCTCCCGTGATTAGAACCAATCTGTTCTTGGGATTGCTCATGGCAATCGCCGAATCATCTCGTATGCCTCCAACGCCCGCACACGCGCCTCAACATGGTCGATGACAGGGTGACCAGACTCCACTGCTCACCAAGCTGTTCGTGGAGTGATAAGAGCTCCGAGCCAGTGATTGGTGGTACGCCACCTCTACACGGCACACACTCCTTGTTTGCCAGGTCACAACTGGAAACCATGATCCTACTCCCCTGCTCCATGTTCTGCACTTGCGCTATTCGCACGATGCGGTTGCGTGAATCGTCAGTCTCGAGAAGCTACGTGCAAGGGTCAACCCAGGCACGCCCTTTAGTACGACATACACGGTGCATGATCCCAGTCTACAAAGCCTCACGACTCCGTCTCTTCAGCTACTGGACCGACGGGGACCTGCCGCTTACCCAACTCCTGATCCATCATGAAGAGGCCCTGTGGGTGATCCGCAACCGGTCTGAGGTTCTGCAGAATCGCTTCGGCAACTGCTTCCTCTTCGACCTGCTCCGCTACGAACCATTGAAGCATGTTGTTTGAGGCACACATCGAGAAGCTATCCCAAAACCGGATGCAGCTCTAGCTTTCCTCGCAACGTTATGCCCGCGAGAAGTGGGCATCCAGAAACACATTGTCGAAACAGCCCGAAAGCACTGGATTCCCGCTTGTGCGGCAAAGCGGGAAGTAGTTGGCCTCAGGCACGCTTGTCTCCGCGCGGTAGCGCCCCAGGGGTCCTTGGATAACTTCCAGAGAAGTGACCCGAATTAAGAAACAATAAATCTGGCGAGCCTGCAGACACAACAGCAACGTCACTGGCTAGAAAGCCTACCTATGGGGCTGAGCGTCAAGATTTGCCTTCAGCGAGGACATCTTCTACCGCTGCTAGCACCCTGGGGTCCAATGGGTTGGTGCGCGAACCAAAGCGCGTCCGCACGCAGCCGTCGCGGCCCACCAGAAACTTGGTGAAGTTCCACTTGATGCTGCCGGCATGAGAGCCGCTGAACTCTTCCGACACAAGATCCTGGTAGAAGGGCGCCATGTGTTCGCCTTTCACGGAGATCTTCGCAAATACTGGAAAAGTGACGTTGTACTTCGTTGAACAGAACGCCTTAATTTCCTCATTAGTGCCCGGCTCCTGACCCATGAAGTTGTTGGCCGGGAAACCCAGTACGACGAAACCCTCATTCTTGTACTGTCTGTAGAGGGCCTCAAGACCTTCGTATTGGGGCGTGAAGCCACATTTCGACGCCACATTTACAACCAGCACGACCTGACCCTCGTATTGCGCGAGATCAATTGCCTGGCCATCTATGTCGTACATTGTATGCTGCAGTACACTTTTCACAGGGGCTCCCGGCGGCACGGTAGCTGTCGAGCACCCCCCAAGCATTGCAGTAAAGGCCAACGCAGCCAAAAGGGACAAGATCCATACTGTCATCATGTTCTCCTCCTTTCCAAACAAAGAACAGCCCTATTATCGTTTGAATTCCTTGCCACACTTTGCGCCTAAACAAATACTCCCGGCAAGCGCACTGGAGACCATTCACAGATACCCTTTGCGCCCATACGGCGCCGCATAAGCAAGTGCGCAGACTCTGGGTGAGATTCGGTGCTAGCGGTGTGCAATTCACGCAGCCGTTCGAACCGGTGGTGGACAGGCTTGATAGGGGTCTTTGGGTGCAAACTGCGTGAACAAGGAAGAGGAGTAGGCCTGTTGGTGTGCTTGTGCCCGCCTCACTCCGCGATAACGAACCACGTAGCACTCTGTGGCGTCATCTCGATTTCCAGCGTGATGCTGTAGTCGCGGTCAAGTTGATAAGGCATTGGATTGCCCTCACGTTCCCGGACGGTGGCCGTGTCAGTCAGGCCGGCGTAGTAAAGCGGCAGCCGGAGCGTGCGCTTGACGGTTTCCTGAAGCGGATTGAAGACCATGGCCAAAGCGCGCTCTTCGAGGCGCGGGTTGACGCTCATCATGCAGTCGATGTTGCGGCCATCCGCCCTGCGCACGTGGATGATGTCGGAGTCAAGAATGGCGCGGTGCGTCTTGTAGAAATCGACCCACTGCTTGACGACCGCCTTGGTGTCGTCCGTGTCATAGAGGCGCGGGCCGCGGAAGCAGGCCTGGACGCCTGTGCCGAAGAGGTTGGCTAAGTGGGCCTCGTACACGTTCAGGTGTTCGGCGAGAGGCTCTAGTGTGGCCGCTGCCCCGCCACCATGGTATTCGGTAAGTGGCACAAACATCCACCCCATGCTCGGCGTCTTCTCCCACGTACCGTCATAAATGTTCTGGCGGGCATGGATAACCTGTTCAGCCCGGGGCAGAGACCAGTTGGTTTCGCGGTAGCCCATGCCCGACTTGTTGGATCCGTTCAAGTAGTATAAGTCAGGTACGCTCAGATAGATGCCCCGGCCCCGGCACCAGTTGTAGAAGTGCGTGATGGCCCGCCACTGTCTATACTGGGAATCGTTCACACTGCGGTGTCCGGGATGGCTTGACGATGCACAGACGTCGCCCGGGTAGCTGCCGTCGTGTTCGAGGAGGTCGAAGCCGGTCATCTCATAGAACACGTAGAGCTTGCGGAAGTAGTCCTGGCCCCATGCGCTGCAGAGACACGGCGAATTGCCGAACGTGGCGAATCCGCCGGGCTTGCCGGTTTCGGGATTGATCACGTCGGTTTCCGTTCCCACGGTGCGCGAAGCCAGCAGCGAATATCCGCCGATCTCGATCCCCTTGGCGTGTGCGTAGTCGGCCAGTTCCTTCAATTGCGCCAGATAGGCTGGGTCCTCATTCTCGATGTTGAATCCGCTTCCGAAGGTGAGGATGATCATCTCGAATCCCAACTCTGCGCACTGGTCAATCCCGAGGCGCACCGCATCAGGGTCGGCGCTGCGCACGTGCATCAAAATGGGGTTTTCGGTCGTCCACGGGGCAATGGTGCGGAACATGCGGCGGGTCGCGAGGCTGTTGCGTTCGCGCTCTGTCGAGTCAAAGACGAGTTCGTAGGTTCGATGGGTCGTAAAGGACTCGCCAGGCTTCAGCGCTACCGCCGGGCCGATGACCGGGCGACTTTCCAGCAGAACCTTCGCCTGGAGGGCGAAGTTGACCTGTGTCTTGTAGTCGGGATCGTTCACCCAGTGCACAGCTTTGCCGGCAACGTCCAGGCTGTCACCGCCGAACATGTAATCCGTAACCACCTGGACGTTGGGCGTACTGAAGTGAGTCGGCTGGCCGCTCACAAGAGACGCCATCTCCACCGCGGCCAGGATCTCGCCGGTGTAGGAATCCAGGGTCACTTCGGAATCGCAACCGTTGCGGATAGTGAGCCATTTGGCCAGCAGCGGGATGCCGTCGTACATCTCGTAGTGGACGTCGACCACAATAGGCATCTGACCACCTCCCGGCTGTGCCGCGAAACCCAGGGTCAGCCGTTTGCCGAGCGGAGGCCAGGGCAGATCCTGACAGTAGCGCACCCGTTTCCAGGTAAACGGCGCTCCTGTGTCCGAAACCTCGTGGCCAGCGTATTGCAGCGCGTTAGGGTCTCTCGTAAGGGCCTCAATCCACTCAGGCGTCAGATAGGCATAATTCTCCTGTCCCACCAGGCCGCCCACATTGAGTTCCGCGCCGTTCACGGTAATGCGCGCTTCGGGCTTCACGCCGCGCAGCAGTGCCTCGCCGGTCATCAGATTGTCGAACCCGACGGTTGCGGCACCGGGCACGAGGCGGAACGTGCGGGTGATAAGTCCGTTAGACAGCACGATTTCATGGTGGTTCGCGGTGCGATACACACCAGTCTTTGCGTCGATCGGCGCCACGATCCAGTCTCCACTGACCCTCATCTTCTCTTTGTCGTAGTACGGCAGCGCCCGGACATCGGCACCCGGCGTCTGAGCTCCATGGGATGTCATAACAAGTAGGCCTCCTGCAAGCGTGCGCGTCAGAGAAGATGTAATTCCAAATGGTCAGATTGTATGAGAAGACCAGCTCCGGTCGAGTAGCGTATTCTGTTGTCGCGGCGGCGTAGAAATACAGCGGGTGGCGGTCCAAGAGTGTAGCACCCGATGCGGCAAGTATCTCCGGCTAACTGTAGGTATTCAAGTAGGCTTTGGGTCAGTCTTCCTTCTTGCCCTCCCCCGGGGGAGGCAAGCTTTCATGGTTTTTCTTTTTGCTTTTCCTTTTGCCCGCCGTTTGGCGGCCCTGAGTCGGTAGCTCTGTCCGTTGGCCTCGATGATGTGGACGCGATGGTTGAGTCGGTCGAGCATGGCGCCGGTGAGGCGTTCGTTGCCCAGGCCCTCGGTCCATTGCTCAAAGGGCAAGTTGGTACTGACGATGAGGCTCTAGCGTTCGCAAGCGGACTGTGCTTTCTGGATTTCAGTCCCTATGTGGAGCCCATCCATGTACAAAGGGCATCGATCCACCCGACGCGGGTGGCCCCCAACGCGGGAGCGCGGCAGCGCCCCGCCCAGCCGCTTTAAGTGGCTCACATGCGGGGGATACATACTATGTAATAGTCTACTGCGATGAGGGAAACCGCCGCCGGATGTCGGCGACAACGCCATCTCTTCGCAGTGCGACAAATGCGTCAACCACCTTAGGATCATAGGCTCTGGCCTTATTGGCGACCAGTTCTTGTACGGCCTCTTCCTCCGACCATGCTGGTTTATAGGGGCGCTTCGTTGTTAGTGCATCGAAAACATCCGCGACGGTGACTATACGAGCAGCAAGTGGGATATCTTCCCCCTTCTTCGCCTCGGGATAGCCGGTTCCGTCCCATTTCTCATGGTGGTTGCCGGCGATCTCCCTGGCGGTTCTGTAAAAAGGCTTTTCACGGAGAATCTCCACGCCTTGAGGAGGGTGCTCACGCATCGTCCTCCACTCCTCATCTGACAAAGGGCCGCATTTCTTGAGAATCGCGTCAGGGACATGCAGTTTTCCAACATCATGCATCATGCTTGAGTACCCTATCTCCTCCGCCTCTATCTGGGACAGGCCAAGCCGAAGGGCGAGTTCTTTGGAATAGTGCTGGACGCGCTGAATGTGGCTTCCCGTTATCTCATCTTTGGCCTCCGCGGCCAAAGATAACATGAATATAGCTTCGAGGCTGGCTTCCTTTAGACGGAACTGAAACTGCTTCATTTCAGTGATATCTCTGGAAATCCCGACATAGGCAAAAGGAACTCCATCGCTATCCCGAATCTGAGATATCGAGAGGTAGGAATACCACTCCTCCCCAGATTTCTTGACGTTGACGATTTCGCCGCGCCACCAGCCCCCGCTCAAGATCACAGACCACATGCGCTTGTACGTGTCGAACGTCGTATGTTGCGAACGCAGTATGGCCGGTTTTCTGCCAAGCGCCTCGTCCGCCAGAAAACCCGTTGTCGCGGTAAATGCCGGGTTCACATACTGGATGATACTATTCATATCTGTTATGGCAACGGCGTCGACCGTGTTTTCAAGCGCGAATCGGTATGCGTCATTAGGGAATTCTCTCATCGGCAAGGCACCTTTTTTCTCCCCGAGGTCGTAGGCACACTAGACCCTGCCTCGCTGAGGACCTGTGACAGGCAATCGGAGCCTGTCCGGCGCGTGGCCCGCTTCGCACAAGGGCGTGACAAACACGCCTGCGGGAGGGGCGACCTAGCTTTTCTTGGGAAACCCATATAGCTTCGCCATACATTCGGGACAAACACTATGCGAAAAACTAACTCCCGTTCGATGGGTCACGTAGGATTCGACTTGTTCCCAATACCCTTTGTCGTCGCGCACCTTCTTACACGAAGCACAGATTGGTATCAGGCTCCTAAGTGTTCCCACGTTGGAAAGTTCTTTCGCCAACTGTCGATTTCGTTGCCAGAGGTGACTCATGCATTCTGTAAGCAACTCCGATTCAGGAGTCACGGCGTCAAGCTCTCTTGCCGCATCCACAAGCCGGCCTATGTGCTCCGCGTAATCATCCTCGGGCGACTCGCCCCCCACTTCCTGCCTAAGTTGGTGAAACAGCGATTCGAAAGCAGGGTGAAGAAGGTAGAACTCCAAGCGATAGGCCAAGATAAAAGCAGCATGTATATCATGCGTTGATTGGCTCTTTGTCTTTAGGTTCAGAATGATCTTGGCGGTATGCTCCAATTCGCGCATGACCGAATCGGGCTCCTCGAAGACAGGCGGCAACGGTTTATCCTTGTTGCGTTCAAGCAACTTGCGCCAGTAGGCGATGTGGACAGTCTCGTCCTGCGCCATTTCCTGCCAGAGGTTGACTAAGCGCTGCCCGGTTGCGCTTTCCGCAAGGTGGGAATAGACGTCAGCTGCCAGTTGGTCTATGGACAAACAGAGTGCAACAATACTAACAACAGATGAGTCCGCCATAATTGTTTCCCATGATGCGACATCTGCCACATGTACCGCCCCGCCCATCCAGAATGGGCTTTCACTGATTGTAGGGGCCACAGCCAGGAATCTCAAGGAACAGGCGCGTCCTGCTTCACCACGCCTGTTGGAAACCACCTGCAGCCGCTAGGACCGTAGGGCGACAACTGAGCAATGGCCAAGTCCCTAATCTACGGAGTATGATATACGATAAGTCATGGAATCTCAGCCCGAAGTCCCCTGGTTGTTCGCTAACCCCGCCGGACCACGGGCGCTGAAAGGCTGGTTTCTAGATTGGAGGCCCTTCGCGATGAGACTTTGTCACAATGCACCTCGTATAACCCTCGTGCTCCTGGCCCTGTTGGCGATCGCCCTAACCGGATGCCCCTTACCGCAACAGGCCACCGTGTCTTTCACGGCGACCCCGCGGACGGGGATTCCAGACCTGACGGTGCAGTTCCACGGCTCCGCGACAGCGATCCCGCCTTACGAGATCGTGACCAAGTTCCGCGATCTGAGCCCGAACCAGATCCGGATCGTCGAATGGCTGTGGGATTTCGGGGACGGCGCAACCGGCACGGGCCAGGATGTCAGCCATGTGTATACGGCGCCGGGGTGCTATACGATTGCCCTGACCGTGACCTTCTCAGATGGGTCGCGGGCCTCTTGCGTGCAGCGAGACCACGTCTGCCTGTCTTCACCCAATACCCCCCCCGTGGCCGATGCCGGCCCGGATCAGACGCGCGCTATCGGGGAGACAACGGCGCTCGACGGCAGTGGCAGCTTTGACGTCGATTCGGATCCACTAGCCTATTCTTGGCGGCTTGTGGCCCGACCAGAAGGCAGTGCGGCCGTGCTGAGCGATCCGAGCTTGGTAAACCCGACCTTTGTGCTCGATGCTCGGGGCTCCTATGTGCTCGAACTGGTGGTCAACGACGGGAACTTGGACAGCGCCGCGGATACGGTGATCATCAGCACCACCAACAGTGCACCCGTCGCGGATGCTTGCCTGAACCAGACGCGCGCCGTTGGCGAGCTCGTGACCCTCTTCGGCGACCGAAGTACGGACGCCGACGGCGATCGGCTGACATTCTCGTGGCGGTTTGTGTCCCGCCCGCAAGGGAGCTCGGCTACCCTTGACGACCCCAGGTCACCGATGCCGATGTTCACCTTAGATGTTCCGGGCGAATACGTCCTGGAACTCGTCGTGAATGATGGCAGGGAAGACAGCCGGCCGGCCACGGTCATTGTAACGACCGGAAACACCCCACCTGTCGCCCATGCCGGCCCGGATCAGACCCGAGCCGTCGGCGACACTGTAATGCTCGACGGCCGCGGCAGCTTTGACGTGAACGGGGATTTACTGACATACCGGTGGGGCCTCGAGTCGCGTCCCACGGGCAGCGGAGCAATTCTGGCAGATGCCAACGCCGTCAGGCCCAGCTTCGTAATCGACACGCCGGGCGATTACGTTGCGCAGTTGGTGGTCAATGACGGCATTGTGGACAGCCTGGCCGACACGGTTTATGTCTCGACGACTAATAGCCGCCCCGTGGCCAACGCCGGACGTGATCAGACAACTTCGCCCGGGCAGATTGTCACTCTGGACGCCGCCGCGAGTTCTGACGTGGACGGGGACACGCTCGCCCATGCCTGGAGTTTCACATGGAAACCCGCAGGGAGCGCCGCAGTCTTAAGTGACCCAACAGCAATCAACCCCTCGTTCAGCTTCGACGTTTCCGGGGACTATTTCCTGCAACTCATCGTCAACGACGGACAACTGGACAGCGCGCCCGATACTGTGGTCATTAGCTCAGGCAACAGCCGTCCCGTCGCCAACGCGGGCCCGGACCAAACCGTACAGGTAGGCAACACCGTGGCCTTGGACGGCAGCGGAAGCTATGACGTGAACGGGGACGCGTTGAGCTATCGCTGGAGTCTTGCCGCGAAACCAGCAGGAAGCAATGCAACCCTTAGCAACACAACAGCTATACGACCCACTTTCGTGCCTGACCTGCCCGGCACGTACGTGCTTCAATTGCTCGTGAGCGACGGCGTCCTTCAGTGCTTTCCGGATACGGTCGCGGTGACGACAGCCAACAGTCCGCCGGTAGCCGACGCCGGGCCTAACCAGACACGCGCCGTTGGGCGGACGGCTATCTTGAACGGTGCAGGAAGCTATGATGTGGATGGGGACCCCTTGGCGTATTCTTGGAGCATCCTGTCGCGACCCGCGGGTAGTGCGGCCACCCTCGGCGATCCGGGGGCGCTCACCCCCAGTTTCGCGGTGGATGTAGCCGGCACCTACGTCATCCAACTGATCGTCAACGATGGCTCGGCGGACAGCGCGCCCGATACGGTCGTGGTGAGCACGATCAACAGCCCGCCCGTAGCCGACGCCGGGCCCGACCAGACCAGACAGGTGGGCCAGGCCATCGTCCTGAACGGCAGGGGCAGTTTCGATGTCGATGGCGACGCGTTGGCTTACAAATGGAGTCTTACCGCCAAGCCAGCGGGTAGCGCCGCCATGCTTGATGATCCGACCGCCGTCGCGCCCTCATTCCTCTTGGACGTAGCCGGCGAGTATGTGCTTCAGCTTGTTGTGAATGACGGAACGGTTGACAGCGTCCCCGATACCGTGGAAGTCAATACTGTGAACAGCCCGCCCGTGGCGAATGCCGGGCCGGACCAGACGGCTGAGATAGGCGAGGCAGTGGTCCTGGACGGTAGCCTGAGTTCTGATGTCGACGGCGACGCCCTGACTTATCGGTGGAGCATCATATCGAAGCCTGATGGCAGTGCCGCTGTATTGGATGATCCCGCCGCCGTGAACCCATCGTTTGTGGTGGACCTGATCTGCGAATATGTGGTCCAGTTGATTGTGAATGACGGCAAGGCCGACAGCGCGCCGGATACCGTCCGAGTCTGTCTGGAGAACAGCCCGCCCGTAGCCGACGCGGGACCGGACCAGACGCGGGCCGTAGGCCACACGGTCGTACTCGACGGAAGTGGCAGCTTTGACGTGGATGGAGACCTGCTTGAGTTCCGCTGGAGCATCGTGTCCGCGCCCGCAGGGAGCACGGTGGCCCTTGATGACCCGGCGACCGTGAATCCCACATTTCTCATTGATGTGGCCGGGGATTACGTCGTGGCCCTAATCGTCAACGACGGCGCCGTGGATAGCGCGCCGGACACCGTGACTATCTCGACAGAGAACAGCCGCCCGGTGGCCGATGCCGGACCGGACCAGACGCGGGCCGTAGGCGACACCGTCGTGCTCGACGGTATTGGGAGTACGGATGTCGACGGTGATTTGTTGTCGTTCTTCTGGAGTCTTGTCTCGACACCAGCGGGTAGCGGCGCCACTCTAAGCGACCCCACGGCGGTCAACCCGTCGTTCGTTGTCGATGTGTCCGGCGAGTACGTGGTCGAGCTGGTGGTCGGCGACGGTGTCCTGGACAGCGAACCCGACATCGTCGAGATCAGTACACTGAACAGCCGGCCCGTCGCCGATGCCGGCCCCGAGCAGACAGGGGCGGTCGGTCAGACCGTCATCCTCGACGGGGGCGCCAGCTTCGACGTCGATGGCGACCCGCTCGCCTACACTTGGAGCCTGGTCTCGGTACCGCCCGACAGCGCTGCCGTGCTCAGCAACCCGGCGGTAGTCAATCCGACCTTCGTGATCGACGTGCCGGGCGAGTACGTCGCGCAGCTTATCGTCAACGACGGGACGCTGGACAGCGCGCCCGACACAGTGGACATCAGCACCGCCAACACGCACCCGGTCGCCGACGCAGGCCCAGAACAGGCGGGTACCGTCGGGCAGACTATCACGCTTGACGGGAGCGGCAGTTCCGACGTCGACGGCGACTTGCTCATCTACTCTTGGAGCCTGGTCTCGATACCCCCCGGCAGCACCGCCGCGCTTAGTGACCCGGCGGCGGTCAATCCGACCTTCGTGATCGACGTGCCGGGCGAGTACGTCGCGCAACTCATCGTCAACGACGGCACGCTGGACAGTGCGCCCGACACGGTAGATGTCAGCACCGTCAATACCCATCCCGTGGCGGACGCGGGGCCTGGCCAAAACGCTGCTGTGGGCGACACGGTTACACTGGACGGGAGCGGCAGTTTTGACGTGGATGGCGACCCGCTTACCTACGTGTGGAGCATTATCTCGAAGCCGGCTGGTAGTACGGCCACGCTGGACGCCCCGAACGCGGTGAATCCCACCTTCGAAGTCGATCTGCCGGGGGAATACGTCCTGCAGCTTGTCGTGAGCGACGGTATGGTGGATAGCGCGCCTGTTACCGTCGAGGTCAACACCGTCAACACCCCGCCGGTGGCCGATGCCGGGCCCGACCAGACCGGTTCGATAGGCGCGACAATACAACTGGATGGCGGCGGCAGTTTTGACGTTGACGGCGACCCCTTGACCTACTTCTGGAGCATCATCTCGAAACCGGCCGGAAGCACGGCGACTCTGAGCGACCCCAGCTCCGTCCGCCCCACGTTTGTTGTTGACCTCCCCTGTGAGTACATCGTGCAGTTGATCGTCAACGATGGTACGGTTGACAGCGCTCCGGACGCCGTCCGGATATGCCTGCTAAACAGCCCGCCCATAGCCGATGCGGGACCGGCTCAGTCCGGTGTGGTCGGCGAAATGATCACCCTTGACGGCAGTGGCAGTTCCGACTTCGACGGCGACCCACTGACCTACACGTGGAGCTTGGTCTCGAAACCGGCGGGCAGCACAGCCGCGCTGGAGAATCCCACGGCCGTGGCGCCGCAGTTCACAATTGATGTAGCCGGGGAGTACGTGGCCCAACTTATCGTGAACGACGGGGTTGTCGGCAGCGCACCGGACACGGTAGAGATCAGTACGGTAAATAGCCCGCCCGTCGCTGATGCCGGAGTCGACCAGACTGCACTTGTCGGAGACTCGGTGACGCTCGACGGCACTGGAAGCATCGATGTGGACGGCGATGCTCTGGCCTACTCCTGGAGCCTCAGCTCGAAACCTGCGGGCAGCTTGGCAGTCCTCGATGACGTGACCGCTGCGAACCCTTCGTTCGTCATCGACCTTCCGGGTACATACGTGGCCCAGCTTATCGTGAACGACGGGACAGTCAACGGCACACCCGATACGGTCGAGATCGTCACGCTCAATAGTCCCCCCGTCGCCGATGCCGGCCCGGACCAGACGGCCTTCCTGGTTGATACGGTTCATCTTGACGGCACGGGAAGCTATGACGTTGACAATGACTCGTTGACCTACACGTGGACCCTGGTTTCGATTCCGGCAGGAAGCGCAGCGGCGCTCGATGACTCAACAGCGCCCACGCCCTCATTCGGCATCGATGTCCCGGGCGAATACGTCGTGCAGCTCGTCGTGAGCGACGGGATTGTCGAGAGCACCCCCATCACCGTGACAATTACTACACAGAACCGGGCCCCCGTCGCCGATGCCGGCCCCGACCAGACGCCTCTCCTCGGCGACACCGTCGTGTTGGACGGCGGCGGCAGTTTTGACGTAGACGGCGAACCGCTGACCTACGCCTGGCGTTTTACCTCGACGCCCGCAGGCAGTACCGCCGCACTCGACGATCCAACCGCCGTTACTCCGTCTTTCACCGTAGATCGGGCAGGCGCATATGTCCTTGAACTTGTAGTCAACGACGGGACTGAAGACAGCGGGCCCGACACCGTGCGGGTCAACACAGCCAACAGTGCGCCCGTCGCGAACGCAGGGCCCGACCAGAGTGCTCCTGTCGGCGGCAACGTCGTGTTGGACGCCAGCGGCAGTTTCGATGTCGACGGAGACACCATCACGTATTTGTGGTCCTTCACCTGCATACCCCAGGGCGAGAACGTTCTGTACCGCGTCAACGCGGGCGGGCCGGCGTATACGGACACCAACGGACAGGTCTGGGCGCCCGACACCGGTTTTTACAATACCGGTCATACATACTCGGTCGCCGCGGGAATCGGCGGCACGGACGACCCGGCCCTGTATCAAACCGAGCGCTTTGATCGCCCGGCCGACCCGAACACGCGGTACAGCTTCCCGGTATCGCCGGGGACCTATACAGTCCGGCTCCATTTCGCGGAGATCTTCGCTGGGATCACGCCCGCAAACCCCAGAATCTTTGACGTGGCCATCGAGGGGCAGCTTGTGTTGGATGACTACGACCTCCTGTCAAGCGTGGGTTTCCGGGTCGCCACCATCGAGGAGTTTCACGTGACTGTCACCGACAACTCTCTGGATATCGACTTCTTTCACGAGGTCGAGAATCCGAAGATCTCCGCCATCGAGGTCAGTGCTCTTGTAGAGAGCACGGCGACACTGGACGACCCTGCGGCCGTGAATCCCACGTTCTCGGTAGATGTACCCGGAACATATTGTCTCGAGTTGGTCGTGAACGACGGTACCGTGGACAGCGTTGCCGACACGGTGCTCGTCAATACCGAGAACAGCGCCCCGAGCGCGGACGCGGGACCGGACCAGACGCGCCTCGTCAGTGACACGGTTACGCTGGACGGAAGTGGCAGCTACGACCCCGACGGCGACCTGCTGACGTACGCGTGGAGCTTCACGTCGAGGCCCACCGGTAGCACCGCCACGCTGGACGATCCAGCTGCGGTCCATCCCGTCTTTGTCATTGATCTTCCGGGCCTCTACGTCCTCGAGTTGATCGTGAACGACGGCGTCGTGGCAAGCACGCCCGATACCGTCGAGATCTCAACCAGCAACAGCCCGCCCGTGGCCGACGCCGGGCCGGACCAGACGGCGCTCGTGGGCGAGACGATCACGTTGGACGGCAGTGGCAGCTATGATGTAGACGGCGACTCGATCACCTACTCGTGGAGTTGTATCTCGAAACCGGCGGGAAGCACCGCGACGGCAGACGGTCCCACGTTGGTGAACCCGACGTTCGTCATTGATGTTCCGGGTACGTACATCGGCCAACTCATCGTGAACGACGGTACCGTTAAGAGCGCCCCGGACACGGTCATTATTTCGACGGTGAACAGCGCGCCCGTTGCCCACGCGGGGCCCGACCAGACCCGGCTGGTGAGCGACACCGTCACCCTGGACGGCAGCGGTAGCTACGACGTGGATGGCGATTCGATCTCCTACGTTTGGAGCTTCGAGTCCAAGCCCGCCGGCAGCACCGCCAGCCTCAGCGACGCCGCAGCGGTGAACCCCACGTTCGCCATTGACTTGCCAGGCACATACATCCTTACCTTGGTCGTGAAAGACGGCACCGTAAGCAGTGCGCCGGACAACGTGCACGTCACGACCACGAACAGCGCGCCAGTGGCCGACGCCGGACCCGACCAGACCCGACTGGTCGGCGACACGGTTACCCTCGACGGCAGCGGTAGTTACGATCCGGACGGCGACTCGATCACCTACTCATGGACCTGTATCTCCAAACCGGCGGGCAGCACGACCGTGGCTGACGATCCCACCTTGGTGAACCCGACGTTCGTTATTGATTTACCGGGCACGTATATCGGCCAGCTCATCGTCAATGACGGTCAAGAAGACAGTACCCCGGAAACCGTCATTATCAGCACCATTAACAGCCCGCCCGTGGCCGATGCGGGACCCGACCAGACGGCCCTCGTGGGCGAGGCGATCACCTTTGACGGCAGCGGCAGCTACGATGTCGACGGAGACTCGCTGGCGTTCTCGTGGAGTTGTGTGTCGAAACCTGCCGGGAGCACGGCAATGCTTGACGACCCCACGGCGGTAACCCCAAGTTTTACGATCGATTTACCCGGTGAATACATCGCACAACTCATCGTAAATGATGGCACGGTGGACAGTGCCCCGGACACCGTAGAGATCAGCACTATCAACAGCCGGCCTGTCGCTGACGCCGGGCCTGACCAGACGGAAGACATCGGCGAAACGGTTACTCTGGACGGCAGCGGCAGCTACGATGCGGACGGAGACCCCCTGGCGTATTTGTGGGCATTCGTGTCCAGACCAGCGGGAAGCACGGCCGTTCTGGACGATTCGGCGGCGGTCCAACCACAGTTTACGATCGACCTTCCCGGGGAATACGTCGTGGGGTTAGTCGTGAGCGACGGCATGCTGGACAGCGCGCCTGACACGGTCGAGATTAGCACGGTCAATAGTCGTCCCGTAGCGAGCGCCGGACCCGACCAACGGCTCCGTGTTGGCGACACGATCCAATTGGACGGCAGTGGAAGTTACGACCCGGACGGCGATGCGCTGATGTATTTTTGGAGCCTCAAATCGGCTGGAACGTGCCAGCAAATTACTATCTCGGACCCTTACGCTGTCAGTCCTACCATCGTTACGGACCGTCCGTGCACGCTATTCTTCCAGCTAATAGTGAGCGATGGCGTCTTGGAAAGCGTAGCAGACACGGTGAAGATCGTATTGATTCCCTGACGCTTAAGAAATGAGGCCTTTGAACTGATCACCGACGCGGATAGATTACTGGATACTAGGTTCTTGATTCGTAGCGGTGTAGCGCACCGGGCCACGTTTTTTCGACGCTCGAAGCTGGGCAAGCCAGGAAAGGAAAGAAGCCACGGCGACCAAGAAAACTCGCTGCAGCCTTCTGACAAAACGTGTTAGCTTCTGCAGCGTTAGAGTGGAGTCATGAGTTTCATGCCGTGAAGGCGAGGAGACCTTGTAGCGTGACAGCTTACTTGTGCAACGGATGCGGCTACATGTACAGCCCGAACCTGGGTGACCCAGAAAACGGTATTCAGCCTGGTACAGCGTTTGAAGACTTGCCGGACGATTGGGTCTGCCCAGTCTGTGGCGTATCCAAGGAGCACTTCTCTCCGGAGTAGTGCGCCAGGATGAAGGACGAATTCGGTTCGCGGTGTGCTCTGTATGTATCCGCCTAGAGCCAAGGGTATTACCGTGCGAGCCACTCAAAGCGGCTGCGCGGGGGCTATTTCGCTCCAGCGTTCAAGACACCATCCTTGTCGAGCGCAGCATATCCACCTGCTTCACTTCTACGGCGCCGCGCACAGCTTTGTCCTTCGGAGCTGGGACAACACGGATCGCGTCAGTCCGGGAGCGCAGAATCCGAATCTGCACTTCCAAGAATCAATGCTGGGCATCGTAGCGAGGTCGAAACCACTGTAGAGTCAGGGACAAGACAGAGAAGAAGAATCGTTCCATACCATTTCCTTCCGCAGCTTAGGACCGGCGCGAGGGTGCAAGGACGTGTGGTATCCGACAGCGCCTATGATTGTGCCCCCCTGGATTCAAGCCTCCGCGGACTACGCCCGCCTTGGACTTGCCAACGTGCGCGCAGGAGCATGCTGGAGAGTTAGCGACGAAGGTGCTCGAGATGGACCGTTCGTTGCGAGTCTCGTCATGTGCTCTTGGAACGGGGTGTTGGGAGGTTGACTGAGCGCAACAGTAGGTCGCGTTCACAACTTGTCTCTTCCCGCGACATGGCAAGCCGAAGATACGCCTTTCCCATGAGAGCGTTGGCCCAGGCTTTCGCTATGGTTCTCATCGTTTGTGGAGAGAATTGGCTCTGATAGCATTGCAGCGCTTCAGCCGCGCCGGCCGCACCATCGGCAACGTCAATCTCCGTCGAGATGAGTTCCGTATCTACCCAAGGAGAGTACTTCTGCTTCCATTCTGAAGAGTCGATGAGAAACTGACCGGGAGGGAAGACAACGTAGTAGAGTTTTCTCGGAGCTTCCAGATGGCCTTCCCCCTGCCGCCATCGCTGGAAGACTTCCGACACCAGATTGCCTATTGCCAGGTGGTCAGGGTGATGCGTTACCCCTTCTGGCCCAAAGGTGACAATGACCGAAGGCCGCAAACTCTCAATCAGGCCGGTGAGGCCCCTGAGGATCGCTTCCCTGTTCTCTTTCCGGCCTACCCCGCGGTCCGGCTGCCGGAAAAACACGGGTTCTTCAATACCATAGGCCTTGCATGCTGCTTGGGCCTCCCTTTCCCGGACAGCAGCTAGTTCGGCTCCGGCAGGAATGCGCGCGTGGGCTGTCGCTCCTTGGTCACCGGAGGTGGCGAAGGCGAGGTAGACCTTGACGCCGCGTAGACCGTAGTGGGCCCACATGGGTCCGAGCACAACATCATCGTCGGGATGCGCAAACACCCCGAGTATGGTTTGTGTCTGCCGCAAATGGGGCATCAGTTCCCTCCTTGCCAACTGTTCCGGTATCCTCTCCCTAAGATGTCCGCCGCATTCCAATCCCGGGCCACGGAGCGTGAGGTCCTCGCCGCGGGCACGCACACCAGACATATTTGCACGCCGAGCAGCATCTAGCAAGCTCAACCCTCTCCTTCGCATGCAACATTCAAAAACTGCCTCAACAAGCGCCTGTCTTTAGGCCCCATCTCGCGAATTAGCTGGACGACGGATAGAAAGCAGTCCTGTCCTTTGGTATGATCGTCTTTGGTGCAAGCATTGGTGCAAGCGCCCTGACAAGGGCTCGTAATGTGTTGACATACAGTGAGTTCTGAGTCACATCCCCCTGCTTTGGGAGCAGGGGGTCGCCGGTTCAAATCCGGCCGCCCCGACCATCATAAAGCACTCTTAAAAGGCCACTTACAGCGTTTCGCAAGTGGCCTTTCCTTTTCCACTCCTTGAGCAATCCTCAAAAAGGTGCGTAAACTGCCTGTACCGTGAGATTGGCACATCATTTCCTTTATGTGGCATACATGCCATTAAAGTCCGCACGCCGCAAGCACCAAGACTTTCCATAATCACAGTGATAACAATGGGTTAGAAAGCCCGGAAGCGCGGCGCTCATTGCCCAGAGGCTACGAGCGCGACAGCGAAGAGACAAGATGTTCGGCCCACTCAGGAGCTCGCAGGCGTCATCGGTAGTCCCATGGCCAAAGCTTATCCGTCTTGGTAGCCACGCCAAGCGCTTTGAACTCCGCCAGCGCAGGTTCCCACGGGCCATCCCGGCCGAACAGGTAATAGGAATAGTGAGTGGTTGTGCCGTGCTTGAGTTCGATCCATGGCTGGATCTCGGTATAGAAGTATGGCGTTGGCTTGTTGTTGGGATGGTTGTTCCACAGGTGCACGTAGAGCGTGTCGTCTACGGGATATCCGACGATTAGTGAGATGTCCATTTCGCTATCGTATCCCGCGGCCCATCCTTCCTTTGGAAACAGCGCCCTGCCGTAGTACCGCTCCAACTCGGGGCGCGTCTCGACTTGGTGCTCTTCAGGGAAGAAGTACCGATCTTCCGGCCCTGTCGAAGGCCCGATCTGGATCAGCGGATTGATGCCGATGACATTCAGGGTGGGCGTCATGTCGTCAAAAGCATAGCGAGCCTCGAGCACCGGACTTGCCCCGTAGAGCGTGTAGAACTTCGCGATCTTGCTCCCGTGGACATTGGCCCAAACCTTCACGCGCGCGTAAGAACCGGAGGAACTCAATACCTTGTACTGATAGACGATATTTCCGCCTATGTAAGGATAACCGACGAACTCCTCCAGCCCGCCGTACGGGTAGAACTGGCGCGTGCCCCCCGGTTTCCCGTGCATTGGAGGCTTCTCCGGCCAGAGTTTGAACAACAGGTTCTCATCCCGGCATTTCAAGGTGTACTCGATAACTCTTCCCCCATACAGAAGGACTACCGCCCTCACGGCGTCGTTTTCCATAACAATCTCCGGAATGCCATCCCCGTCGATGTCCTCCTCGCGGGCCACGACCTCGCCGGGCTGCGATCGTACCGCGATGGTTCCCTTCGTCGTCGTCCCCAGCGCAGTCGCCTCCGCGATGTAATCGCCGGCCTCCAGGTTTAGCGCAAGATCGACATGGGCAGTCTGCCAAGGACGCACCCGCACCGCCTGACTCATAGTCAGGACCTCCTCCCCGCTGGAGGAGTCCGAGACAACAAGTGCTACAGGTACTTCATTGCGTTTTGACATATTCCACACGGTTATCGGATACACGATCTCGCCAGGCACATCCAGCATAAGGGGATGCATCTCTATCACCGCGGGAAGCTCCACGTGCGCCAGTGCATGTATCGCCCGCCCTTCGCCGCAGAAATCCACAGCGACGAGATTGGCCCTGCCGCCAGCCGCCGGTGTGAAGCTGAGCGGATAGGTAATGACACGGCACTCGCCCGGGGCAAGAGCCAGTCGCCGTGGCCCGGCCTTACGCCTTATCTCCACAGTCTCTCCGAGCCGCACTCGCACGTCGCCACGAACAACACGTTCGCTCCGATTGCGAAGACGAACCTTGAGTGTTCGGCCCTCTATGACGGCGTCAACCGCTACGCCTGTTCCGAGTTGCTCTTCAACACACACTCCCTCCAAGAGGAGCATTCGGACTGCGTCCCGAAAGCGGGCGGGCCCGGCCACGACGCCTTTCTCATAAACCGCCACAGCCCGCCTCGCGAGAATGGCGTCCATAACGGAATCCTGAGTCGGCGGCGTACCTTTCTCAAGAAACACCACCATGCTCGTCGGCGTACGCGCACCGATCTCGCCGGCGTGTACCACAAAAGGCGCGTTCAAAGCGTCTATCTGCTCCTGTCCGGAAGGGCCGCCCAGGATATAGCCATCGTACCGTGCCGCCTGCTCCTCCTCGGACTTCGACAGACTGCCGAAGTAGAAGCCGCCCCCCTGCTCCGCCGCGTCCAGGGCCTCGTCAATGGTGTTGTCCTGAATGTCTGGATACCGCTCCAAGCCATAGAGCACGCCGCCACTCACCGACTGCCCTGATATAAACGCAAACGGCAAATCGACCTCGCTCAACGCGGCCCTTACCGGCCCCGGGAGCATCCAGTCGTTGTACCCGCTCACCATGAGCCAGGAACACCTGAGCTGAAGCGCCGTGGCAACGAGGGTGAACGGATCCGTGCGCTGCACCGACGAGATCGCCAGATAACTGGTGTTCACGCCGGCCAACCCCCGATGGAAATCGAAGTCGCGGACGACTTCGGCCGCCGCCTGAACGTGGCTGCGCAGCCTGTCCACTTCTTCCTTCGACTGGCAGGCCAGCACGAAGATCATGCGGCCCTCATTGCACAAGAAGAACGCCCGGTTTCGGCGAAACTGAGAAGCCTCCGGAAGTTGCGCCAACAGCACTTTCGCGAGCGGATCCCGATCCACCAGGCAAGCGAGGGCATCGCCATCGCGCAGCGCGTTCTCCAGCTCATTCCGTGACGGGGAATTCAAGACGCTCACGGAACGCTGCGCAAATTCCTTCATGAAGCCTGGCTGAATCCAGAGTTCGTCCAACAGAAGCTGATTCCCAATCTCGGCTTCCATGGCAAGAAGCTCGCTTTCCGCGGATGGCTGCGAAAGCAAGAACAGCCCGCGCGCCGAATGCCATGTCCACTCGCGTCGCTCCCAGTGATTGGTATAGCCGTCAAATACTTGCTGTCGGCTCTCAATTCCGCGGCTTGCGTAGCGCCCGGCCTCAAACCGGTAATCCTCGAGGCCTTGCGCGTAAGCCCCGGACGCAACGGCCAGCATGACGATGCCCGCCAGCAATCGATGAACTCGAATAGTCTTCTTCATAGCCCTCTCTCACATGTGTCATTCGCTTGGATCCAAACTCGGCGTGATTCTTCGCGTGTGTAGCCGCACAAGGACGGGCCGGGCGGCAGCACCAAGAAAGCACCTACGTGACGCCCTCAACGCGCTTTGCACCTGATTCTGGGAGCCTTGTAACCTTTGTTCTCTTACAAGATCAACTTCTGGGCGGCCGGCAACTCAGGCGTCCACCGGCTACGGCATAGAGACTCGGAGGATCGCCCCCGCCTCAGCCCCCTTGACATACCTTGCCACGCGAGGTATTATACCTTGCGTGCCGAGGCATTCCCCGATTGAGGAGGATCGAGCCATGAAATTCAGCAGCGATCTGATACGCGGCGTCGCCGAGCCCATCGTGCTCCGGCTTGTCGCCGAGCGCCCCATGTACGGCTATGAGATCATCAAGGACGTTAATCAACGCACCAACCAGGCCTTTGAGTGGAAAGAGGGCACGCTGTATCCCTGCCTGCACCGGCTGGAAGCGGCAAAGCTCGTTGACAGCGAATGGCGGGAGGCGACCAGCGGGAAGCAGCGCAAGTATTACAGAATCACGCGGAAGGGACGCGCCTTTCTGAGGGACAAGGTGAGTGAGTGGACATCCTTCTCGGCCGCGGTAAGCGCCCTTCTTCTCTGCTCACACGAGGCCTAAGCCATGGACAAAGCGGAGCGCATCGCACGCGTCCTCGACAAGGCCACTTCGTCCCTCAAGGCAGATCCCGAACTCTGTCTCGACGTGCGCGCCGAGCTGCAGAGCCACATCGACGACACTATCGATCGCTACCTCGCTGAAGGCACGTCGGAAGCCGATAGCCTGGGGCGGGCCCTCGCGGTTTTCGGCCCGGCCGAGGAGGTGGGCAAGCGACTCCTCGAGGCCAATAGGCGCCGCATGAAGCTGCGCGCCCTGGCCCGGATGGCCGTGCGAAGGGCTCTTGTGCCTGCCTCGATCCTGGTGGCGGCCATCTTGTGCGTTCAGCTATGGCATCGTGGAGAAGACATCCTCAGCGTGAGTAAGTATCCCCCGGCAGAGCCGGGGGCTTTACCGTGTGAGCCGCTCAAAGCGGCTGCGCGGGGCGCTGCCGCGCTCCCGCGTTGGGGGCCACCCTCGTCGGGTGGCTCTCAGCGTAGCATATCCATCTGGTCCAGTCGGCGGTCTTCCTGTTCCTGCCGCCTGATGTACTCCCGTATCACTTCCTCGTCTCGGCCCAAGGTGGAAACGAAGTAGCCGCGTGCCCAGAAGTGCTGCCCCACGAAGTTGCGCTTGCGCTCACTATAGACCCGAGCAATGTGAATCGCGCTCTTCCCTTTGAGGTAGCCCACCACCTGCGATACCGCGTATTTCGGGGGAATCGTCAGCATCATGTGCACATGGTCAGGCATCAGGTGCCCTTCCTCAACCCGGCTCTCCTTTCTCAACGCAAGGTCCCGAAACACCTTACCCAGGTGCTCCCGTAGCGCCCTGTACAGCGTCTTCCGCCGGCATTTCGGGATGAATACCACATGGTATTTGCACTCCCATTTCGTGTGACTTAGACTCTGGTAATCGTCCATCGATGAACTCCTCTGCGTGTGCTTGAGCGGCTCACGCCTAGGAGTCTCGTCGATGGACTCCTGGAACTGTCAAACTTCGGCTGCCTCCCCGGCATAGCCGGGGGGTCTCCCAACGTTAGGCTAGAGGCCCGTATACCTGCCTTCTACGGATGTTACCGCCGGGAGAGCGGAAGCCGTGGCAAGAGGAGCTCTATGAACCGTCAGAGGACGAGCCACAGGACGCGATCCAGTGTGCGCACCAAGTCAACCTGCTGCTGCGTCAATGGCCGTACGAACACAGCAGCGTAGAGGAGCTTGAAAAGGAGATCCTCCGTGCTGCCAAGGTTGAGCCTGACAATGCCCGTTACAACTACCTCCTTGCCATGCTGTACCTGTTCCGGGCGCATGTACTCAAGGAACCGGTACAAGGCATCGGCGACAGCCAGAGCGTCGACGAAGCACTTGCGGCTCAGATCACCATACGCGATCCCGCCCTGCTGGATGCTGCCCTCCAACAACTACAAGAGGCAAAGAAGAAACCCTTCATGAGGGATTGCGAGTACCAGATCGTGGCGAAGCAACTCGCGATGCTCGGACAGCCGAAACACTTCGAGCAGCAGTATGCGAAGATCCTCTTCACTCTCGGCCAAATGGCCAGGGGGAGTGGCGACGACTCGCTTTTGTCAAGGGGACGCAAGTTACTTCCCTTATACGCCGAGCACCTCTACGCTGCCGGACGCGTCGAGGATGCGAATTGCCTGATCGACACTCCGTGGCGAATGGCCGAATCGCGCCTGGCGGAAATCTCCCACTCCCATGAGCTTTGGAGCACGGCCTTTTGGATCGGTAGAGCATATGAGCCCGCCGCTCAGTTCTACGAAAAGCACGGCATTCGCTTGAAGGCCGAACAACTCACGAGCCGCCAAGCCCGCATTATCGCGCTGCGAGACAAGTATGATCCACAACCGACGACAGACGAGATTCGCGCCTATGTCCAAAGCGCGGGAATCATCCAGAAGGCAATGCTGGCCATTCTTCCCGCGGTGCACGTCAGCGCCGACGAACTACGCTATCATCGGAAACTGGAGTTCGTTGTCATGCATCGTATTGGCGTTGGCGCTCTGATGGCCTTCGTTGTCGTGCTAATCCTGGCGGCCTTTGCCACGGCATGGCGCTGGCGCCGAGCAGGGCAGGCGCCCTCCCACGGCGGAAAAACGGGGGCCTCGCCCGCAAAGACCTTGCATCCGCTGTTCCTCTTGCCAACGTGGCGAGAGGCCGTGCGCATCGCCGTCGCGGGATTTCTCTTTCCGCTCGCCATCTACTTGGCGCTCAGCCGAATCATAGGACAAGACGTGCCCTTGAACGCGCAAGTCAGCCGTTTCCTCCTTGGCTTCTCCTTTTTCAGCATCACGATGATTTCCCTCCTCTATGGCACATCGATGCGCGTCTTCCACGCCAGATGCAAGGCCCTCTCCATAGAAGCGCCGGCCACGGCGCTTGGCCGGAGCTATTACCTCTTCGTGGCCGCCTTCGCCACACCTATGATAGCGGCCTGGTTCTTCGTGGGCGCGAGCGCGGCCACAGAGGCAATGTCCCGCAATCAGCTTCCCACATGGGCCGTGGTTATGCTTTCGATTGCGCTGCCGGGAGGCGTGATGCTCGTCGCGTCAGCCGTCATCATGGTGAGCGCACTTCAGGCTCCGAAGAAGTACGGCTTGTACCACGGGGCGGTAGCCAGATCGCTCATGGCCGTGTTTGCCGGCTTGCTCGTCGTGCTGGCCTGCATCGTTCAGCCTTGTCTCAAGGGCGTGGAAACACGCCTGTTCGTGAATGATCCATTTCCCAAGGCATTGGCGGCCGCGGTTGGGATGCCGGGCGAGGAGCAGCCGACGGACAAGGCCTTCCAGAGCGATATGGCGAAACTCTTGAGCGAGAAAGCCATTCAGTGAAAGGGGAGGCTGTTGGCCGGCCGGGCCTTGGCCGCCTCGAGGGGAATTGGCGCGGCGGCTCGTGAAAAGGGCGTGGTATGCTACTCACGGACGGCAACGCATCAAGAGACGGCGGTAAACAGGCGAAAGATGGAGACAAATGCAACTATCCGGTGAGTATCTCGCGGCCTTGCTACTGTTTGTGACGATCGGCGTGGCCTGCGCAATCCCGGCATATGCGCAAGGCCTACTCGAGAAGCTGGATTACACCGCCGATCAAGCGGTTGGCGCCCCCGGTACACCGAGTCCCGGCAAACATCCCACTGCCTGGATGCCGCTTGAGGAAGCAGCAGGCGAAGAATGGCTGCTCCTCCGATACGCCCATCCCATCGCCCCCGCCTCCATTCACGTCCATCAAACCAACAACGCCGGCACTTTGACGCGTATCTCAGTCCTTCAACCTGACGGCGACGAACACACGGTTTGGCAGGGCGTCGATCCGTTGAAGGGCGAAGCGGCATACGGCGTCTCCAAGATCCCCTGTTCTCACTCCGCGCCGATACAGCGCCTCAAGCTGCATTTCGACACCACGGGAGCGGTAGAGCACATCGCCATCGACGCGGTAGGAATCGAGGACAGCGCAGGCCGGATGCACTGGGCCGTGGGCGCCGCTTCCAGTAGCTCCTATGGATACCGCATGACGGGATTCCTCCGGCATAACGCCACCATCGCCGAATTGCTGTTGGCCTCCGGCCGCCCCGAGGATATAGCGCTCGCGCAGGAGCATCTCGAGGTGGTGCTTTCCGAGCAAGAAACGCGCGAAGGGCACGTCAATCGGGGCAACTTCTCCTACAGCACATCGGTGAGCGGCATTCCCGACCGCAATGCGGCTTGTTTCGTCTTGTATTCCCTCATTCCCATGATGATCGAACACGGCGATCGATTGCCCGAGCCCATGCACACACGCGTCATCGACTGCATACGCATGGCCGTCGAGGAGGTCATCTCCCTGGACGTCGCCGTTACCTACTCGAACATCGCCGCGCCTGTCGTGCGCGGAGACGGCGCTGGCCGGCGAACTGCTCGAAGATGCTGCCATCGCCGAATACGGCTACGCCAAGACACGCGAGTTCGCCGATGTGATGTTCGCCAACGGCAACCTCTTCGAGTACAACGCCCCCACTTACGCCCGCTGGTGCATCATCGCCTTCAACCGCCTTGCCAAGAACACACGGAACGAAGATATCCGCATCCTCGCGCGTACCATAAACGCCCGCTTGGCCGCGTCCTATGCCTTGCATATCCACCAGCCCACAGGCCGCTTGGCAGCCCCCCATGGCCGCGCCTAC
Organism: Candidatus Hydrogenedentota bacterium; assembly: GCA_963674865.2. Taxonomy (GTDB): domain Bacteria; phylum Hydrogenedentota; class Hydrogenedentia; order Hydrogenedentales; family SLHB01. The sequence continues at coordinate 128,032 of CAXXYE010000002.1, read as the reverse complement.
TATCCCTCCGTAACAGGCACTTGGGAGTCCGAGGCCTCCATGCTCCAATGGTGGGTGCAGTGCGACGCGCTGCCTTCATGGATCACGCGTATCCGGAGCGACGCCGTGCCGGTATTCCAACTCGACGAAGGCGTGATCCGGGATTGGGACATCGGCATGACCACCTATGTGACGCCCGAATTCGCCATGGGCACCGGTTCGCGAGAGATCAGCCGCCAAACCAACGTCTTCTCATTGCACTATCCGATCCCGGGGCGCAACGAACCTGGCGTCGTCTTCGCGCGCTATCTGATTGACGACACGTGGTTTGGCGATCCGACAACAGAACCGGATCGCTCGAAGCGCTCCGACGTCTGGGACTGCGGCATGTTCTACGGCGTACAGGACGGCCCCCGCGCCATTGGACTCTACGCGCCGCGCATGCCGGAGTATCCAAAGAGCCTCGCCCCGTGCAGCCTCGACAAATTCACGAGCGCCAAAGGAACGCTAATTTGGGCGCAACGCGATTCCGTGGACGCCATCTGGGTGAATGATCATGAGGTCGAGGCCTTCCCCGCGGCCTTCGGCCCCGATGATGTCGCCGTCACGGAGATGGGAGACGTGCTGTTTGCCATCCGTCCCCTAACCTGCACCAACATGGGATTCGAGGCGCCCATGCGGCTGAATGTCGTCGAGAACAACTTAATCCTGGAGATGTACAACTACCTAGGCGAGATGGGCCAAGCGCAAAGCATCGACCCCATGAGCCGCTTCTCGAAAGGCATGCCGCAGTGCGGATTCTACGTCGAAGCCGCAAAACGCGCCGACTACGCCAGCGCGCCCGAATTCGCCAAGGCCGTCGCCTCCGGGAATCTTCACGACGAAGCTGAAAGCCCCTTCACCGCCTATATGGACGATGCGGCTCGCCTTTGGACTGTCGAGTACGCAAGGAGCGGCAGGAAACTCGGAATCCAGATCGACCTTGTCCATTGGAAACTCATGCGCCGCTGGAACCAAGACGGCGACCTCGGCTGGCCGGCATTCGATTCACCGCTAACGCAGCAGAACGCCTCCGGCCGGCTCGAAGCCGCCGGGGCCGTCCTCCAATGCGGCAAACATCCCGCCTGGATATGCGCCAATCCCGATGAAGAACTCTGGGTGGCCGGATACTACGGCCCGCCTGCGCCGCTAACGCTTCGCGTTCCCGGCGGCAAAGTAAAGCTAAAGCGCATGGGCACAGGCGTCATCGTCTGGGATCACGGCAACGTCTCCGTAGAGGCATCCCGTGTCGAAGGCCCACCGAGAATCAGCGCGGTTTCCTCACAATCAAAAACTTGATCGAGCAGCGGGTAAGGAGTCCTGGTAATCACGTGGGGACTTGTGCCAGGCACAAGGGACTCGAAAACCAGTGCCACTGGCGGCACTCTCCTTGAAACGCGGAAGAGCCGCGGACTATCCTAAGGGGCATCCTGATAGCATATTTATAGGTGAGCAAGAATACGACCACAAAGCTGCCTTTCCGCCAGGGCGAAGTGGCGTCGATAAGCTTTTCAAGAATGGACTCTGTGTCCCTCTCTTGAGGAATCGAGTTGTGCCAGTCTAACTCTCGGCGCATTGCAACTGATATTTAGTTGCCAAATCGGGGTCTGTAAGGTAAACTTATGTCGAGTAGGAAGAAACTCGTCAAGCGCTTCAAGACAAGACCGAGAGACTTCACCTGGGATGAATTTGGAAGAATGATGGCCTCACTGGGCTACGAGGTGATGGCCGTCAAGGGTTCTGGAAGGCGCTTCTTCAAGAAGGGTAAGCGGCGCATCTTGTTCCTTCACGAACCGCACCCTCGAAAGGAACTAAGATCTTACCAGGTCAGGCTGGCGTTGGACATCCTTGAGGAAAACGGAGACCTATAGCGATGAGTAGGACCTTGCAGTACAAAGGATACACTGGCTCTGTCGAGGTCAGCATTGAAGACGGTTGCCTCTTTGGCAAAATCCAGTTCATCAACGACCTCGTGAGCTACGAGGGACAAACCGTAGACGAGTTGCGCGAGTCGTTCCGGAATGCAGTAGACGGCTATCTTGATATGTGCAAGGAACTCAAAGAGAAGCCCGAGAAGCCCTTCAAGGGTAGCTTCAACGTGCGTATAGGCTCCGAACTCCATCGCGAGGCGGCGCGTGCCGCCCGTGAAGAGGGAATCAGTCTCAACGAGTTCGTTGCGAAAGGCGTGAAGGAGGCTGTTGAGCGAAGAGAATCGCCTGTCGGCAACACTTTCCTCGGGAGAAGCCGGATCGCGGCGGCGGATTAGCCAGAGCCATAAGGAAGGTCGGACCTACACTCCGTGGTCGAGAAGAGGCTGATTGAGCTTGATAATCCGGGCATCATTCCAAGCGAGATCTTGGAACGGCTGCGACGGGCGACGCCCATGCTTCAGGGGGAGAGGTTCCTTGGTTCATTGAGGCACAATTCGTCACTCTCTGAATGTATTAAGGCTCTTGACACCTTCGTTAGAAGGCATCGTGTCGTTGCCTGCCACTGCACGAAACAACCATATGCAGGATTCTTTGAATCACGAGGACTACGCGTGCTCGACGGGAAGAGACACCGCGAGAGGTTCTTGGAGGAGTTCGGCAATAGGTTCACCGTCGATGAGAAAAACAGACTGGAGCAAGGGTGGGAGGCGTATTTCCCTAGTTTGCAGGATTTACTTCGAGAGGGGAGAATATGGTTCTGTATGTCGCGTTATCTGGTTGTGAACGAGCGACGGGGCACGGAGAACTTCTTTCGCTTCTTTGGTGGTGAAGCTGTGTTCAAGCCCTTCATGCATGATGGGAGCAATGCCGACATTGCTGGAAGGCTCGAGCAGATTGGGAGTCCTGTCGTCGTCGAAGTGATGATAGACCCGAACGAGGTCCATTCCCGCCAGTCATTCGGGATGGACTTGCTCAGCCATTATCACAGAACTGTTAATCCTGAAGCCCACATCTTTTCATCGGAAGGTTATATCGGGAGGGACTGCCGTCCGGATGAGATACTAGCTGTACGCTCAAAGGAGGAGTTCTTCAAGAAGTACGGCCGGTCCGATACAGCCTAGACAGATTGCGGAGACGGGACTGAATTGTGCGGTTGCTTGTGCAGCGTTGGTGCCAATTACGGCGTATCGCGAACCATTAGCGCGGTATCGGGGATCCCGCAACACTAGTCGTGTCACTGTGTTATGAATTCGTAACGGAAGAGCCAAGTTCGCGGGCCGCTTTGCACGCGCTCGGGCACCGGATCAACTCCGGCAGCCTCCCTGACTTCACGAAACTGCCTTGGCCGGAACGGGGCCCATCGGCAGCGCCAGCGTCATCATCCCCGCTTCCATTTCGCCATCGAGGCTCATCTCGGCGATGGACTCGATAACCACATCAGGTTGGTAGCCGTACTTGCGTACATCGGAGCGCCGCGTGCCACCGGAGAGAACCAGCACCGTACGATAGCCCATCTGGACGCCGCCGAGGATATCCGTCTCCATCGTGTCACCGATGATCGTCGTCTCAGAGGCCACCAGGCCGAGTTCCTTGCGGGCGGCGCGCAGCATGATGGGACTAGGTTTGCCGACGCTGAACGCCTTGACGCCCGTGGCCGCTTCGAGCAGGGCCGTCACGGCGCCGCATCCCGGGCGAATACCTCTTGGCGTAGGGCAACTGGCATCCAGGTTGGTGGCGATGAGCCGGGCGCCGTTAAGAATCATGTTCACCGCCGTCTCGATCATCTCGAAACTCAAGGTGCGCCCCTCCCCCACGACAACGTAATCCGGATCGTGATCCACAATGGCGTAGCCCTTGGCGTGGAGGGCGTTGAGGAGCCCGCCCTCGCCGATCACATAGGCCGTCCCATCCGGCTTCTGCTCCGCCAGAAACCGCGCCGTGGCCATGGCGCAGGTGAACACGTGGCTCTCGTCTACGTCGAATCCCATCCGCCGCAATTTGGCCACAATATCCCGCTGCGTCCGCTGGCTGTTATTCGTCAGGAAAACAAAGGGGATACTGGCGGAGCGAAGCCCGTGCACGAACTCCAAAGCACCGGGGATCATCTCACTGCCTCGGTAGATCACGCCGTCCATATCAATCAGATAACCTTGTTTCATTTTCTCTAGTCCTTCTCAATCGCGGGCAGTAAAATGATGCTCAGACAGACGCAACACATGTCTACTCAGCAGCCCGCAGCCTCGAAGAAATTCTGCCACGCCTTCTTTAGGAATGGATGAGAGGCGCGCTCGTTTTCTGCAAGTTGCGTTTGCACCTGGCCGCCGACCGTGTATAATATAGGGTAGTTAGCGCTTGGGTGGGGCGTTGACGGAATGCTTCCGGGCAAACCGGAAGTAGGCCACGTCGTTGGGCCCATGGCAGGAGAGAGGACGCAAGGAGCGTCATGGGCATGCTAGATGTATCAAAGTGCAATGCGACCACAAGCGTGGCGCCGCACTACCGAAAGGTCCTGAGGTGGATCGCCTGTTCGGTGATCCTGGTTGTGTCTCTGTGGATTGTCGGCATCGGCCTGCATTTCCTCGACGGCGCAGCCGCCCGCGGGCTCAGGACGCTCTATTCCTATTGCCTTTGCGCCCTCGTCTTCGTGCAGTACCTGACGCTGAAAGCCTTGCCGTCCGAGAGGCTGCCCGCATCCATTGCGAGAGTGTTCCTCGTCACCTCCCTGCTCGGCGCTGTCATCGCGACCTGGTTCCACGTGGTAGGCCCGTTGGTATCGTAAGGGCCGTTCCGCCCCGCCGTCCCCCTCATCAGGCGTCGTGCCGCTTCCCCCCCGCAAGAGCGCCCTGTCTTCCCGTCAGACGCCCCACAATCCAGCCCGCAAATCCCATGAACAAGCCAAGCGGAATGCAGATCCACCCACCCAGGTAGAGCCCCACGGCCAATCGTCCGACAGCCATGGCCTTCCCCAGCACGAGACAGGCCACGCCAATGGCCGCAAGAGAAGCGCCGGTAATCACAAGGTCGCGCCGAGGCGCAGCGTCCGCGGTAAGCGTGCCGAGCAATGCCTCAACCGCCTCAGGGGACTCGAGCAAGTGCGGAGTGGCTTCGAGCTTCTGCAAGAGCGCCATTTTGAGCCGGTGGTGCAACCAGACCCGCTGCAAGGAGCGGAGAATGCCGTAGATAATGGTAACGATTATGCCCACGAACAGTATGACAACGAGAAGAGTACCCATGTTTAGAGCCTGTTTTTTCGGCTTCGCTCAACACCATGGCTTTGCCCGCCTGAGCGCCGGGGCGGCCGCGCAAGCTCATTAAGCCAACGTGATACAAACACTTAGCCTAAAATGACCGGCAAGCCAGGAGCCGTCTTCTACTCCTTACGACCCGGCTCGAAGGCGCAAGGTTTCAAGACGTCCCGGAACCGCACGGCGGGAGGTGAAACCTGGCCGCTGGAGTCCGGGTCAAAATAATGTGAAAACGGTTCTCCGCAGCATAGTTACGGCTTCTTTCATCGCCACGGCGGTCCTGCTCTTCACGATAGGCGTCCTCGCGCCGGCCCTGCCGGCCGTTGTCGGGCCGCCCTTGATCGAGGAAGAGCGGGTCTTTGTCGAATCCAAAGCCTTGGCGTTGCACCTCTTGAACGCGGACGGGGCCGTGCGCATCCGCACACACGACCAGGACGAAATGCGCTTCGCGGCGCGCGTCCGGGTGTATGCCCGGCAAAGGTCCGCGGCAAAGGAAGTGCGGGCCTATGCGGCGACCCTGTTTGATGTGAGCCGGGCCGACGGAACGTTGAGGGTCACCACAGAGCCGCTACCACGGCCCGACGTCGTCGAACTTCGTGTCGACTACGAGGTGTGGGTTCCCACGGCCACCGACGTCGAGATAGAAAACGCCAACGGAAACGTCTGGGTAGAGGACGGGTGCCGTGCCGTCACCGTACTTGGACACAACGCGGATGTCGAGATTCAAGGGCCTTCGGGCCCTGTGTCCGTGCAAAGCGCCAACGGACGCGTACGCGTGACGGGCGCGCGGCAGGGCGCCACATTGGCGACGGTTAACGGCAACATCTACGCGCACATGCTTGGCGGCGCGCTCGACGCAGCCACAGCGAACGGGATCATCCTGACGCGCGTGTTGACGGACGCCGTGGGCGACTGCACGCTTAAGAGCCAGAATGGAGGTATAACACTCGTGCTGCACGGCAAGCCCGCCGGCGTCGTGAGCGCCGCCACCGAGACAGGCATGATCCGGGCCGGCGTGCCGGTGGATGCCTCGGCGGGCGTGGCGGGCCGCAAAACATTGAAGGGAGTCATAGGCGAAGGTGGTAGGAAGTTGACCGTCGAAACGCTCAATGGCAACATCTGGATCACGAGGAATACGGAATGACAGCGCAGGCAATACCGTGCTGGCCGGCAACTACCGGGCTTCCAATGACAAACGATCCGGATCAAACGCTCGTCGAGCGCACAAAACACGGCGAGGTCGAAGCGTTCTCCGCTTTGGTCCTACGCCATCAGAATGCCGTGTATGGTTTGGCGTTCCGATTCATGCGCGACCCGACCGCCGCCGAGGACATGGCACAGGAAGCGTTCCTCAAGGCCTTCCGGCTTCTAAAAGGCTTCCGGGGCAAGTGCGCCTTCTCGACGTGGCTCTATCAAGTTACATGCAGCGTCTGCTTGACGGAGTTGAGCCGCCGCAAGCGCCGGGGCGAGGTCGCCTTACGACCTGGCCATCCCGAAGAGAGTGTCCGGCCCTCTGTCGAATCGGAAGACGCCAAAGAACTGATCCGCCGGTGCGTAGCGCGCCTACCCGAACGCTACGCGACAGTCGTCACGCTGTACTACCTTAACGAAGTTACCTACGACGAAATCGCCGCCCTCATGTGCATCCCTTTAGGCACGCTCAAGACCTGGATGCACCGCGCAAGAAAGCAACTGCGCCGCATCGTTGAAGAGGAGATGGCAGGGAGTAGGACAAATGAAGCCGGTTAACCTGGACGGACTTATCGAATCGGCCCTCCGCGATGAACCCGCGCGCCAGGCGCCCGCCCACTTGCACGATAGCGTCATGGTACGTGTCCGATGCAGCGCAATGCTGGCGCAGGAAAGACACTCCTTTCTCAAGAGATGGGTGATGTGCGCAGGTTACGGCGCCGTGCTCCTCGCCGCTGCGGCGAGCATTTTCCGGATCGGTTTGGCTTCGCGAATAGTCGAATGGATGCCCGGGCTGGCGGGCAATCTGGACTACATCCGCGCAACCTACCTCAATTCATCCGCGCTTTCTCTCCTCCCTGGGCCGGCCTGGTCCATATACACGGTGGCTTCGGGCGCCTTGGCCATTGCCATGGCTGCCTTGGCTGCGCATAGACTGTCCCGCACGTGACCGCCCCGCCGACAGCCGTCGTTAATACCCTACCCCACAACAACTTACGCCCTTGTGCCAAGGCAATATTCAATGCTTCACATCCGGAATATGTTCTGCTATAATCCCCCCGCTTCAGCCGGAAAATGGGCTGCGTTCGCAGCATATCGAGGAGGGAACATCATCCATGGCGGTGAAGTATCAGTGCCCGCAATGCAGCAGGCGCTTTGTGGACTGGGGTGCGGAGAAGTTGAAGTTCAAGTGCCCTGATTGCGAAGCTGAACTGGTCCGCATCGGTGGAGGAAATGACTCCTCCTCAGCCGGCACGGCGCCATCGCTGAAACGCCGAGGGAAGGCGACGCCGTCGAAGCCCGCTCCTGGAAAGGCGACACCCAAGCCCGTGGAAGAAGAATCGAGCGTCTCGGAAGAGGAGGATCTCGAACTCGTCGATGACGATGACGAGTCCGACGCGGAAGACACGGACGACGAGACCTTCTCCGAGGACGATGAGATCGCTTCCAGTGATGACGAGGAGGAAGATGACGACAAGGAGGAGTCCTTCGATGAGGAGGAGGACGACGACTCCGATTCGGACGTCCCCAAGGATCTCTCGTTCGGTGAAGTCGCCCCTTCGGTGACGGAAGAGGAACCTCCAGGCGAGACTACGGACTCCCCCGACACGCCCTGGTAGGAACTCCGCTCGGGCCAATTGTCTGAGAGAAGATGACGGGGCATCGGGCGGGCAGCATGTGTCTTGCCCAAGCGTCTTACACCCTCGACAGATGCACGATCAGCCCGCGAAGAAGGGATCCTGAACAGGTTTCTTAGGCGGAGCGGGCTTCGCAGCGGGTTTCGCAGGAGGCTCCGGCTCCTTCGGAGGCGCTGGCTCTTTCGCGGATTCCGGCTGGCCCTCGGCTTCCCCTTGAAGAACGCTCTCTTCCAGCTTCTTAGCGTCCTCCTGTGTGGTCACCAGGACCTTGTCAAACATATAGACGACTTCCAGGCCACCGAAGTCCTTCAACAGACTCTCTCTGAACAAGGCAGGAAGCGTCATGCCGGGGGCAAGCGCAAGCGACCACTGACGCTGCTCAACCGGCCTCGCCCGTACCGGCTCGGAGACCTCGATATTCACCCCCAACTCCTTTCCGAGGCCGGCAAGAATGTCGACCAAGTCCCCTTCTTTTTTCTCAAGGGATAATCCGGAAAGATCCACGCGCAGCTTTTCGTCCAACTCTTGCTTCAGGCGCCGCCCGGGGATGAGATTGCCCTCTCCCTGCTTCTGCATCAGGGCCTGCTGCCGCCGCAGCCGGAGCGGGTCAATATCGTCGTACTCCACCGAAAGCACCTGCTTGGATGGAATCCGGAGAGGCTCCGTTCCTTCCACCAGCTCGATCTCGTACTCCTTCGGCGTGTGCCTAAGCACTTGCACCCCATCCAGCACCGCCCCCGACTTCAACATCACAACGTCCCCTTGCTTTGGCATGGCGGGGGGAGGCATGGGTGCCTCGGGAGCGGCGCCCTCCATGTCATCTCCCTGCGCATTGGCCAGGACGCTGCCCACACCAAGGACGCACAGCAATAGGAGAACGCGAATCATAACTCTAACCCCACATACGCTGATTCGATCTGCTTAACCGAAGAGTTCTCTGAATCTGGGCAAACGGGCGCAAATACACCCTAAAACGGGCTTTACTCCAGCCATTCTAGGCTCGAAAGGAACCGAAGTCAAGCATTGTAAAGGTGGAAGAACTGCCCTATAATGCCGCCAGAGGAAAGGAAATCCCTATGGCGCGCATTCTAGTCGCGGATGACGACGCAATGACCCTCGACATCCTATCGGCAGCGCTGGCCGGTGCAGGTCATGACGCGCTATGCGCCTACAACGGCCACGAGGCCTATGAGATGGCGTTGAGCGAGCAACCGGACATGGTCTTTCTCGCCGTCTCACTCCCGGTCTTCGACGGATGCGAAACCTGCAAGATGCTCCGGGAGGACCCGGAGATCTCGCCAGCCCTTCCCATCGTATTCCTCACAACGCCGGATGACGATCGCCGGGCCATGCAAAACGCCGGAGCAACCGACGAAATGCCCAAGGGCGCCGAATTGCACACCGTGCAAGACATGCTCGTCAGGCACCTCCCTCCCGAAGCCCTGCCCGGCCCCGCGGACTGACAAGAAGAAGGCGGCCGACGAAAGCCGTCGCACCGCCTACCTAATCTGACACCCCGCTCGAGCGAATTCTCGCGGCTACTTGATAAGTACCTCGCGATTCCTCTTCGACGACTCGTAAATAGCGTCGATAATCTTCTGTATATTGAGGGACTCCTCCGGCTGCACCCGCACCGGAAGATTCTTCTCGACACACTCCGTGAAGTGCCGGATCTCCATGCGGTGGCCTTCTTGCTTGGGAAGCCAGTCGAAGTTCGTCGTCGTCAGCGCGCCTTGGCGATAACCGTAGACGCCTTGCGGATACGTGCCGATCCCGGACTTGTCGCCCAGAATGTAGAAGCCGTGACGCTCCTGGCCGATATTCGCCGCCCACGAGACCTCCATGGACATCGTGATGTTGTCCTCGAACCGGACAAAGGCCGCCGCATAATCCTCGACGTCGTACTCTGACGCCGGATAGCCCCGCCCCCAGCTCCCGTTGACGAGATCGTCCCGATCACCAAACATGCACCACGTCTTGCCGGAAGCGGCGACGGGCTTCGGCGACCCCATCAGCCACACGGCAAGATCCATGACGTGAACGCCAAGGTCGATTAACGGCCCGCCGCACGATTCCTTCTTGATATGGAAGCGCCCCCACGCCGGAATGCCGCGCCGGCGGATCCAGTGGGTATTGGCGTGGTAAACCTGCCCGAGCGCCCCGCTCGCCGCCACTTCCTTGAACCGCTCGTTGGCCGCTTCAAACCGCATGTGCTGGGCCACCATCAGCTTGCGCTTCCCCGCCTTGGCGGCCGCGATCATCTCTTTGCACTCGCGCACGTTCATGGCCATCGGCTTCTCGACGATCACATGAGCCCCGGCCTTGAGCGCAGCCACCGTGATCGGCTTGTGCAGCCGGTTCTGCGTGCACACGTCGACAATGTCGAACTCCTCGGCCTTGAGCATACTGGAGTAGCTGTTGAAGGCGCGCTTAACGCCGAACTCGTCGGCCGCCTTCTGCGCGCGCTCTTTGACATTGTCACACGCCCCGATCAGCTCGACGCGCCCCTCATCCGCAAGTTCTTTCCAATTGGGCCAATGGCATCCTTGTGCAATGCCGCCGCACCCGATCACGCCAACCCGAAGTCGCTTCTTCGCCATCGATACTCTCCTTCCCCTGCCGCGGCATCATTCCTGCCCCACAGGGCGACTTGCGCCATGCCATGTACCCATCACCGAGAACCCGCTCTCGGTGACGGCGCCAGATGATATCGGATTGCCCCCCGAGATACCAGTAGCCTTGATGGCCGGCACAATTGGCGACCCGGCCGCCGATTGCCTCGCTATTCCCTCGCCAAGTCCGTCAGCGCCCGCCCCATGGCAACACGCCCCTCAATAACGCGCCGGCTCAATTCGTCCATGTTCGCCCGTGAGCGCTCCGGAGAATATACAAGACGAGCGCAGTATCGACCCGTGGAGGGATCCGAGATCACTCCACTTTCAAGGGCATCGCTGACGGCGGACAAGTACTCGAAGTCTTCGATGCCGTCCCGCAGGAGCTCCGCGCGGATGGAGGGAATCGCAGAAGCAGAACCAGGATAGAAGAGGAAGGCGTCCATCTCTCCCTCGGTGGCCGTCCATATGGGAGGCTGCTCCTTCGCGGCGTTCACCCACGCGCCGGGCCACCGGTTCAACGCATCATGCGTGAAGCCGCGCGCCCGGCAAGCCCAACACACCCACGGAAGCAGCCTCGACTCCATGGGCTGCCCTCCGGCCGCCAACGAAGGAAAATCGCCCTCGCGGGTGCTTAGCCACACTTCGACGGGCTCGATCTTGCCAACGGAATCAGGTACGGGCGGCTTGCCCAGCTCCACCTCGCTGATCCCAACCGGCCCGCCGGAAGTGCTTTTCAAGAACTCGAGACGAATGGCGGTAAATGCCTTGTCGCGTTTGAACCGCCCCTCCGACCAGCTCCGCTCGTACGGAGCGTGCGCCGGGTGATGTTCCCAAGAAACATCGGCAATGCTGAACGACTCACCTTCGTACGAGGTGCGCACCCGGACCTCGTCGGATTCGAGCCCCGTTTGCCAACCCACACGGATGCGGTTCGTCCGCACACGCTCCGCAAGCGCAATCTGCAGCCATTGAGGCGCCTTCCGGCTCGGTTCGGCATCCGAAACCCAGTAGGTAACCAGCGCGCCGTCGTAGGCGTCTTCCGGCGCACTGGCGAAGGGTGAAAGATCGGACGGGCCGCCCGATGACGAGGCCACAATATCTATAGCGCGATACGGCGCCTTTGCCGCGACGGACAATCCCGCTTCCAGCCGCGCGATTGCGAGCGGATCGGTGAAGCGAAGCGGCACGGCCCAGATGTCTGTATAGCGTTCGAGGAACGGGTGCATCCCACCGACAAGTATCCGGCGAATGCGCCCATCGGCGCGCCGGACGCGCTCGCAAGCGGCGCGCGCCTCGGGCCAGCGCCGACGTTCGGAAATGCTCATCGGCTGAAAACAGGCCCGCTCAAGCCGTCCGCACTCCTCAAGATAGTCGCCCATGGCCCCCAGGTAGCATTGGAGCGGATCCTGGACAGCCCCGGGCAAGGGGCGCGGAAACACGGTGAGGCCCTCCGGCCCCGGCCCCAAGGGCGCCGCGCTCAAGTGCGCCGTGGAAACGATGTACGCCAGATGCTCTTTGAGCGCCGTCGCATCGACTTCTCCGCTCGTTTGGATCTTGACCAGGTCACCTCCGTCCCACAGCCCTAAAGCCAACCGGTAACCGGCGAACGCCCCGTAGATAGGCTTCCAGGCTTCGAGGTCCGTGTCGTCTATGCCGTATACATCGCGTACGGCGCGCCGGCACAGTGGGAACACGGCCTGCAGCGTAGGCGTCTCAGGCAAGACGAAATCAAACACCTCGATGGTAACGTCGAAGGCCCACGTCCGCCCCTTCTTCGACGCCACTGCCACCTTGCCGTAGTGCAGCCCCGGCGATGCCGATTCGGGCACCGCATAGGTAAGCCAGACGGCCTGCGTCTCGTTGGGAGGCGCCTCGAACGGCGCGGGCGTCAAGAGCGGATCAGGCCACAGGACACCATCGACATCCAACGAGCCCCCGAGGCGGAGAAAACCGACACGGTGGACCTCGGGGGGGCCGATGGATTCATCCAATCCCGGGGCGCGGACCTCCACCTCTTCCAGCCCCTTCTTCCCCGGCCGGATGCAGATCTGGAAGGACTCCCGCTCACCACGCGCCGCGTAAAGACGCACCGCCCGCGACGCCCCCGGCCCAGGCGTTGAGTCGGGGAAAACAGCCACATGACCAGGCTCGGTCCACAGCTGCGTCACACCGAACAACGCCAACACTATCGCAAACGCGGCGTTCATAGGGCGATTATCCCGCCCTTCCAAGGCCGTTGCAAGCAAGCGCCCCGCAAGAGCAGGCCGGTCCTGGTGCGTTGACGGCATTGACAGCCCGCGCCTTCTCATCTATATTGCAGGCGGCGCAGGAGGATGGGTGCTCTGAACGGCGCCCGACCCTTTGAGGAACCGGGTTCCTGCGCTCCATCGGAGAGACGACACACTAGCGGGTGAGGTGCAATCTCATGGCGGCTACACGTTTAGGGGCCATTCTTTGCGAAGAGGGAATGATTTCCGACCTGCAACTCGCTGAGGCGTTGCAGGTCCAGAAGGAAGAGCAAAGCCGCATCGGCGATATACTCGTCGACCTTGGCTATCTCACCAAGCGCCAGCTCCGATACGTCATCAGAGAGCATAAGCGGCGCATACCTCTGGGCGAATACCTGCTCGAGAAGGGCATCATCACTGCGGAAGAACTCGAATCCGCCCTCGGCAAGAAGGACGGAACGCGCCAGCAACTCGGCCAAACCCTCATCGACAGCAGCATCATTACGGAAGAACAGCTCGCCGAAGCTCTGAGCGAGCAGCTCGACATGCCCTATATCGTCCCCTATCAGCGCCTCGTAGACAGGCGCGTCTTCACCCGGCTCCCCGCCGACTTCATGCGCCATAACAAGGTCCTGCCCCTCGCCGAACGCGAAGGCGTGACCACGGTGCTCGTACCCGGCCTGCTCGACGAAGCCACCAGCCAACTCCTGGAGAACGTGTTCGGCCAGGATATCGAACTCGCCATTTGCCCGCCATCGAGAATCCAGGAACTCATTGACAGCCTGCTGGAACAGACCACCGTACCGGGCCTGGCCGAGGAGGGGGCGGAAGATGAGATGCTCGCCGCGGATGAGGTCGGGCGAATGGACATGGCCGGCGAGCGATTTCGCCGGGGCGCCGTCGAGACACAAGCCGTCGACGTCGTCAACTACCTGATCAACGAAGCCATCAATGAGGAGGCAAGCGACGTCCACCTCGAGTCCATGAACAACCGCGTCCAGGTGAGGTTCCGCACAAACGGCATCATCACACGCAAGATGGACCTTCCCCTCAACATCCGCGATGCCGTATTCAGGCGCATCAAGGTCCTTTCCGGCCTGAACGTCTCCGAAACGCACAAAGAGCAGGAAGGCCGCCTGATGGGACGCCTCGAAGACGTGAAAGTCGACATGCGCGTGTCCATCTTAGTCGGCATGCTTGGAGAAGCCCTCGTGCTCAGGCTCTTCCGGCAAGACACCGACATGATCGCCATCGAGGACGTAGGCATGACGCCCAACGTCTACGCCATGTGCCGAAGGGCTTTGGACTATGCCTCCGGCATGATCATCTTCGCCGGCCCCCCCGCATCCGGCAAGACCACTTCCCTCTATGCCGCGCTGAACCACCTTAACCGGCCCGGCACCAAGATCGTCACCGTCGAAGAGCCCGTCGAAGCTATTTTGCCCGGCACAATCCAGGCGCAGTTGTCCTCCTACAGAGGGTCGACCCTCGCCGACGTCATCAACGCCGCCATCCATCAGGACCCCGACGTCATCGCCGTAGGCGAGATCCCGTACAGCACCCAAGCCAGAGACGTGCTCTGGTCGGCGTTGATGGGCCACAAGATGCTGACCACCTTCCACGCCGATGACACCGTGGGCTCGCTCCTGCGACTTACCGACCTGGGAATCAAGACCTTCCTGAGATCGTCCACGGCCCTCACCATCGTGTGCCAACGGCTCGTACGCAGGATATGCCCGCACTGCCGGGCCGTCTTTCAACCGGACCAGCAGGCCCTCCGCGAGTTCCCCATCAGGGACTTCGACCCGTCCAAGTACGATTTCTACCACGGCAAAGGCTGCAAGGAATGCCAGAACACCGGCTTCGCCGGGCGAACCGGCGTCTTCGAAGCCCTCACCGTCAATGACGACCTGCGCGAGGCCTTTCTCGCGGGAGCGCCGGCTTCGGAGGTACTGAAAGTCGCGCGCTCAACCATGCCGTTCCTCACCATCAATGAAATTGGGGCGCTCAAGGTCATCCGCGGCATAACCACCGCCGACGAAATCCTTCGCGTAGCCCCCCTCGTTTCGCGGGATCGCGAGATGAAGAACCCATTGTCCATGCCGGAAATCGAGCGGATCAGTGAGGCCTCGCTGTTTGGAGAGTAGCACCCGCCGACAGGCGGGAGACAACATGGGGTGACCAGTATGGCCAGGGCAGCAAAAGACGCAAAGGCTAAGGCAGAGACCCTTGCCGCCAAGGGCAGGCACAAACGCGCCTTAGCGCAATATCTCCGGATCGGCGACCGCATGGGCGCCGCCCAGATGTACGAGAAGCTCGGCCAACTCGAGGCGGCCGCCGAGCAATACGGGCGGGCCGGGGAGTGTGTCTATGGCGCCAAGCTCCTTGCATCGCTCGGAAGTCTCGAAGAGGCCGCCCGTATGTTCGCCATGGGACGCGCCTACGTCGAGGCGGGCGAACTCCTGGCCAACGCCCAGAAGCCAAAAGAAGCGGCCCAAATGTTCGAGAAGGGCGGCGCCTTCTCCCGGGCCGCACAGCTATACGAACGAGCCGGCATGCACATCACGGCGGCAAGGCTTTTCGAGAAAGGCGGCGACCGCGAACAGGCCATTCGCGTCTACCTCGATAATGACCGTAAGGAACTCGCCGCGAAGACGTGCGCCGACAGCGGAGATTACGCGAGGGCGGCCGAGATCTACGAGCAGATGGAGGTCTATCGCGAGGCGGCGGCGTGTTATGTCAGCGCCGACATGAAGCGGCAGGCCATCGCCGCCTATGAGAAAGCCGGAGACATCCCCGAGGCCATCACGCTATGTGAAGAACTCGGCCTTCTCAATAGGGCGGCCCAGTACAGCGAACAGCTCGGCGATACGGCGCGCGCGGCCGAACTCTTCCGCGAGGCGCGCGATTTTGCCTCAGCGGGCCAGGTCCTCGAAGCGGACCACCGCCTCTACGACGCCGCTCGAATGTACGACAGAGACAAAGCGACCGCCGCCCGCGCCGCGCAACTCTACCGCACAACGTACGCAACCGACGAGGTCTGGGAAGTCGCTGCCGAACTGCCCGTCTGTGACCTCGCCCTCGCGCCGGAAACACGCCGTGTGGCGGTGTGCCTTGGCGGGCCCGAAGTCTTTCTCTTCGATGACGAAGGCAACCGGCTCTGGCGATTCAGACTCCCCATGGGAGTCCGGGCCCGCTCGGTGGCCGTAACCGCCAACGCATCCCACTTGGCCATCGGCACAAAGGGACGAAGCGTTTACCTCCTCGACGAAGCCAGCAACTTCCTCTGGAAGCGGGAGTTCGGCGGCGAAGTCCGCGGCGTGGCCCTCGCGGAGGCCCAGCGACTCGTGGTCGCGGGCTGCACGGATGGACGCGTCAAGGCCCTGACTCTCGAGGGGCGCGACGCGTGGACCGTCGAGACCGATTTCAAAGTCTGGCACCTGGCGAGCCATCAGGCCGGCGAACGTATTCTAGCCGGATGCGGCGACGGCAAGTTCTATCTCATCGACTTCGCCGGCCAGACCATCTGGAAGGAAAACACCGGCGAGTGGGTATCGCGGCTGTCTATAAGCCCCGACGGCAAGTACGCCGCCGTCGTCATCGGCCTCGACAAACTGCGCCTTTACGACATCGAGGAAGAGAACCTCGTGTGGCAGTACGAGCACGACGGCATTCTCCAGGGAGCCGAGTTCTGGCGCGATGAGCGCCTTCTCGTGGGCAGTAACGAAGGCAGTTTCATGCTCGACTTCAACCGGCGCTGCCTCTGGCGCGACGGCGTCGACGATAGGGTGATGAAGATCGCCGCCTCGGGCGATGGCCAAACCGTCTATTTCGGGCACTTTGAGCGGGGCCTCGTCGTCCGCCGCTTCAGCGATTGCCTTCTTCGCGCGGCCCGCAGTTACGAGAAGTGCGGCATGCTGGGCGAAGCAGCGGCGCTGTACGAGGCGAAGAACGAGCTTTCCCGCGCCGTCGAGCTATACGTTCAAATCGAAGACTACGCCAAGGCCGCCGCCTTGGCCGATAGGCTCGACAACGTCGAGAGCGCCGCCGATCTCTATGAGAAGGCCGGCCAATTCGCCGAAGCCGCCGCCCGCTTCGAGCACGTCAACATGATCGAACGCGCCGCCTCCTGTTACGCCGCCGCCGGCAACGGCGCCCAAGCCGCCAAGCTCCTCGCCCAACTCGGAGACGCCGTGAAGGCGGCCGAGATCCACCTGCAAAGCGGCGACCTCGCCGCCGCGGGCAATCTATTCGAGAAGGCCGGTGCCATGGACAAAGCCCTCGACGCCTACGAGAAAGCGGCGAAGAGCGGCAAACTCACCGCGAGCGGCGCCTTGGGCCTCGGGCGGCTCTATCTCGGCAGCGAGCGCGTGGACGACGCCATCAAGCTGCTCCAGCCGGTGACGCGCGATCCGGACCTCGGACACGAGGCGCTCAAGGTACTGGCCGAATGCTTCATGAACAAGGGCATGTACAACCTCGCAGCGGATCGATATCGTGAGGCCCTCGTCGGCCAAGAGGAGATCGTTGCCGACAACATCGACATCTTCTACGGCCTCGGATGCGCCTACGAGCAGGCAGGTATGTACGACGAAGCCCGCGAAGTCTTCCAGGGAATCCTGGTGGTCGACTACTATTACAAAGACGTCTCCGGCCGCCTGGAACATATTGACGAGATGAGCAGCGTCTTTGCGCCGAAAACGGTCGCGCCGGACACGTCGGCCCCCGCGGGCACGCAGGTAACCGTGCCCGTCTCACACAAGAAGCGGTATGAAACCATCCGCCAACTCGGACAAGGCGGCATGGGCGTCGTCTACCTCGCCCGCGACACCAAGCTTGATCGCGAGGTGGCCCTGAAGGTGCTGCCCAGCCGGTTCAGCAAGAATGATGAGCTTCGCTCGCGTTTCGTTCGCGAGGCCCGCGCCGTTGCCGCGCTGAATCATAAGAACGTTGTGGCCGTCTACGACATCGGCGAGGAATGGGGCGAGAGCTACATCTCCATGGAATACATCGAAGGGCAGAGTTTCCGCGAGATCCTCCGCGATCGCAAGACGCTGCCGCCCGACGAGGCCGTCAGCGTCACAAAACAGATTGCGGAAGGCCTTGCGGCCGCCCACGCCCGCGGAATCATCCATCGCGACATCAAGCCCGAGAACATCATGATCGTTACCGACACAGGCGACGTCAAAATCATGGACTTCGGCTTGGCGCGTATCGACACGGAATCCGACCTCACCCGTGAAGGCTCCGTCATGGGCACATGGCGCTATATGGCGCCGGAGCAGGTAAAGGGCGAACGCCCCAAGACCGCCACCGATGTGTACGCGACGGGAATCATCTTGTTTGAAGCGATCACGGGCACGCCTCCCTTCCCCGAAGGCGACCTCGCGTTCCATCACGTAAACACCCTGCCGCCGCCCTTGACGGACGCGGCGCCCGATGCGCCGGCCGCTCTCGCCGCCATCGTGGAGAAGTGCCTCAACAAAGATCCCGACGAACGCTACGCGGACGGCGCGGAACTCTACGCCGCCCTCGCCGCCGTCGATATGGGCGCGAAGTAGCCGCGGGACAACGCGCGGGCCTACTCGGTATCAGCCTGCTTCTGCCGCGTGCGCCGCTTACGGCGCGCCTTCTGCCGGCGAACCTTCTCCTGCCGGATGGCTTCGGGACTCCGCTCGCCCATGAGTTCGGCCTCGCGCAGTTCGCACAACCGCCGCCGCGCGTAGAATCGGTTCAACCCAAGCGATCGCGCCTGCTGCATCTTCACGTCCAGGCCCGTCGGCCGATGCACCAATCGCACGCACGTGGCCGTCCGATTCACCTTCTGCCCCCCGGGGCCGCCGGAGCGGACGAACGACTCGTCGAGATCGGCCTCCTGAATGCCGCAGGCCGCCATCCGCTCGGCGAGTTCCGCTTCCTTGCGCGGTGTGACGCCAAACTTGCTCACTACTTGCCGCTCCCCGGCCTCACCGGCCCAGTACCGTCCATGTACGCGGGTGCTCGGCGAAGTACTCGAACGCGATGGACGGGAACTGCTCCGCCAGATGTTCACACAACCGCTCCATCGCCCACATCTCGCTCGTCCCGTGTTCCACAGTGATGACCCCGACGCCCATCTCCGCCAGCCGCTCCCGCGACTGCCAATAGGACGCACCATCGTAGCAGCAGATCAACACATCCGCCCCGGCATCGACCATCTCCTTATCCGGGCACGCGCACCCCACGCCGAGCGCCGGCCGGTGCACCGCCATCTCCGGATCGCCGATGACCTGCACACTATCCTCGCCCAGCACCTTGATGCGATCGGCCACGTACTGCGCGAACTCCCGCAGCGTCTGCCGAGGAATCTCGTACATCGCCGTCCAGCGGAGCTGCGAGCCTTCCAGCACGCGCTTCGTCAGCCCCAAGCCGCCGGCCCAGGCATCCCGGATGCCGATCTCCGGCCAGTTATCCCACGTATCATGCGCGCGGAGAATAACCATCCCCGTATCCTCGAGGAAGGCCCGCTTCGACGCCCCCGGCGCCGTGTGCCGCCAACGCCGCTCCGGCGCCGCATGCTCCCAAAACGTCGGCTCATGCGTGATAAGCAAGTCGCAGCCCGCAGCGTGCGCCGCCCGGATGGTGTCCATCGCCGGATACCACGTCACCCCCGCCTTCCGCACGTCCCCCGTCGGATCGCCAATCTTCACCGTATCCACCGTCCGCTCCGCGTCCACCCACGGACTGTGCGCCAACAGATAATTCCGAATATCCAACGTTGTCGCCATAATCCACTCCTTAGAAACCTCAGAGCATGTGAAGGAATGTCCGAGAAAAAGGGGACATGCTCCAAACGCCGTCACCGGCGCGACTACTGTTCTGACTCATGATCGAACTCACCCATCTGCTGACGCACAAGAGAAGCGAAAAACGGGGACTGACGCAAGCGAGTCCGCCGCAGGCGGACAAGACGTGTCTGTGGGGCTGTTGAAAATGTCGCATTCGCTCCAGAGGTTGAGCGAAAGACCGGGACTGTACCAAGCGGAGTCCGCCATGGGCGGACGCAGACGGGACTGTCCCAGGTCCCTTCGCGGCCTGCGTGAAGCAACTCCGGACTTTTTCAACGGCTCCTCTGTCCCTGCTTTTCGCTCTGCTTGTCGCGGCGAGAATAAGACGCCATCCGCGTAACTCATGCCGCTGCACATCCCCTTTCCCGGATACACATCGTCACAACCTCTCGCAGCTTCGCAAGAATCATGAGACTTGCGGTAGAGTAAACGCAACTTGTGCACACAACTCGACATGAACCAATGGGACACGTCCCTGTGTGGCGGAAGGACTGATAAGCGGAGGCAAGTAGCACCATTGCGTACACCCGGACACCTGAGGAGAAGCGCAGCCATGTGGATTTCCGCCGTTTCCTGCATTGTGCTGCTCGCATGCCTGCTGGCCGGCTGCATGGCGGCCCGGCGCGCCCATGGCGGAGAGCCGGCCATGAAACCCGTCGCCGTTGAGTTCACTCCCGAAGTAACGCGTCTGGGCAGATCCGGCGACAACTGGTGCATGACCTGGGCCGCGGACAGCGACCTCTACACCTCCATGTGCGATGGCTCGGGATGGCCCGATGACAACGGTGAGAAACGCGGCTTCCAGAACAACCGCATCTATCGCATCGCCGGCGGCCCGGACGCGGCGACACTCCGCGCGACGCCCCTCGAAGACGCACCCGTCTACGATGGCGAGACTCAGCCCAGGCGCTACAACGAGAAGAAGCAGCGCGATGACACCTGGTGGGTGGATCCGGACACCGGCGCCGAGGTGACATCCTGGAACTGGTACGCCTACGGCATTGCCTCGGTAGACGGCGCCCTCTACCAATTCATCTCCCACTGCGCCGACCGCCGCGGCTGGGGATGGTTCGACGGATGCCAACTCATCTGGCGGCCCAAGGGGGCCACGCGCTGGCTGCGATGGAACGGCACGGACGCCAACGACGAGGATCGCTGGTTCGCGGGACAGGGCGGCAACCAACTCCTCTTCCACAACGAGCCGGATTATGCCTTCTCCTTCATCACCATCGCCCAGTTTGGCCAGGATTACCGCGATAACAAAGACGGCTACGTCTATCTCTACTCGCCCAACGGACGTGAGAACGCCCACCGCCTCAACCTGGCCCGCGTGAAGAAGAAAGACATCCTCGACCGCACGAAGTGGGAGTACTTCGTCCAGCGCACCGGCGATGGAAACGCCGAATGGGCCGTTGACGACCTCGCCCGCCGGGGCGACGTACACACCTTCCCCGAGGGCTGGGGATGGTATTCGTGGTCGCCCAGCGTCGTCTGGAACGACCCCCTCGGCCTGTTCATCATGGCCTGTGCAGGCACCCAGCGCCCCGGCACGGGCCCCGTCATGGACGTCTTCATGCACTACGAAACCGGCGGCCTGATGCTGCTCTGGGCCGAGCACCCCTGGGGCCCCTGGCGCACATTCCACTGGGACGAAGTCTGGGACGGCGACAACCCCGCCAACAGGCTCTACATGCCGCAACTCTCCCCCAAATGGATAACCGACGACGGCACAACCATGTACCTCATCTACTCCGACGCCCGGGACCGCCACTCCACCAACTACAGATGGAATATGCAGCAGCTCCACCTCGTCCTGGAGCACGAGTAGCGCTCATGCAGCCCCGCCATTCACGCTGCGCTCGAATGAAGGCCCGGCCGGCGGCGCCGCATTCCACGTCGCATCACTCCGGTTCCTCGCGAAGAGCGCTCGCTCCTGCACCGGGTGTTTGAGGAGGGTATTCCTCTGGCTCTGATGGCGTCCCTGCTTCCACTGCGCGCCGGTAGAGAAGCCGGCAGCTGCCTTCACCTTCTTCGCAAACATACGTGAAATGCTGGATTCTTCCCCTCCCTCTCTGCACCAGGCGACGACCTTCTCTTCTGCTTGCGAATACGCAGGCGTCACGCCACAGGAAACACAACGCCCAGCCCGCACCCCAGGCGCATCACGACGCGGCCCCTTGCCCGTCCCGTTTGCAGTCCAAGCATGCTCGTGCGTTCCCCCGAGCGCGAGGAGAGACAGCCACCCGGCATCCTGGAGGGCGCGCCCGCTGGATTCAAGGAGCAAGTGCAACGGCGTGTAGCTTGAAGACTTCGTTAGGAGTTCGGTATCCCAGTTTTTTGCGTGGCCTGTTGTTAAGTTGACGGACGTAGCTTTGGAGCTGGCTTTCGGCAATTTCCCTGAAGTTGGTGTTCTTGGGGAGATACTGGCGTAGGAGGCCGTTGGTGTTTTCGTTGGTGCCGCGCTCGTAGGCGGCATAGGGATTGGCGAAGTAGGTGTCGAGGCCCAAGACCTCGGCGATGTGTCTGTGGTGAGCGAATTCGCTGCCGTTATCGAAGGTGATGGTCTTTGTCCAGTGGGCGGGCAGGTGCCGGAGTTGGTCGATGGCAGCCTGGGCGACGCCGTCGGCATGACGGGAGCCGAGCAGTGCGGCCCGTAGCAGCAAGGACTTACGTTCCACCAGGGTAAGCACGGCGCCCTGTTGGTTGGCCCCGACGAGTAGATCTCCTTCCCAATCCCCGTAGCGCTTTCGGGTGGCGACCTCGGGCGGCCGGGCCTCGATGCCGACGCGATTGGGAATGAAGGGCCTCGTGGGGCGGCGCTCCCCGCGTTTGCGGCGGCGCGGCCGCCGGCGTCGAAGACAACCGATCAAGGGATTGCCTAGCTTTTCATCGGTGTACAACGAGCGGTAGATGGTCTCGGGACTGACGCGCATGCGCGGTTGGCCGGGGAAATCCAGCCAGAGGCGGCCCGCAATCTGCTCCGGTGACCATCCTTCCGTCATCTTGTCGAAGAGATAGCGCCGTAACGCCGGCTCACTGAGCGAGGTGGTTCTTCGGCAAGTCTTGCGGACCTGCTCGTATCGTTTCTGGGCGCGCGCCGCGGAATATGCCTTGGACGGGGCCCGATTCCGAGCCAGTTCCCGGCACACCGTCGAGGCGCTACGGCCCAACTGGACGGCAATGGCCCGTTGACTCAGCCCTTGGCTAAGCCATGCTTGTATCTGTCCGCGTTCCATTGGTGTAAGATGGCGATAGGGCATCGAGACTCCTTTCGGTTCTTGGTTCGTGCAAAAAACCAGTGTACCGAACGGATTCCTCGA
This sequence comes from Candidatus Hydrogenedentota bacterium, assembly GCA_963674865.2. Lineage (GTDB taxonomy): Bacteria > Hydrogenedentota > Hydrogenedentia > Hydrogenedentales > SLHB01. The sequence goes on along the minus strand of CAXXYE010000002.1, from coordinate 105,020 downwards.
TGCCTTCCTTGTTCTGTCTGCCTTGTGCTCAGAACTCACCTACAGGAAAGGGGGGCCCTTCCCGCTGTCGCCGTCCGCCGCCGCTCAGGGGTGAGCGACGAACGGCTCCGACGGGAAAGGGCACTCACCCAACCATGTTGCACTTACAATAAGAACTCAGGCCTCGCGAAAAAGTTTGACAAGAGGGCTGCGTATTTCGTACAATACTTAACGTGCAATGGGTGCACACAGTTTGGAGTTCGTGAGCTACAGACCCAATCCAAACCTGATCCCGCCGCGTGATTTCCTCACCCGACGTCATGCCTGCCTGGACTGGTTAACGACTGATGCTGATGGCCACTCTCCGCAATAGCATGTCGAAAAGGAAATGACAGAATGAACATCTATGTAGGGAATCTCTCGTACGACACCGACAATGCGAGCCTCAAGGAAGCCTTCTCGCAGTTCGGCCAGGTCGATGACGCCCGCGTCATCGAGGACAAGTACACCGGCCGCTCCCGCGGTTTCGGCTTCGTCGAAATGTCGAACGACTCTGAAGGGCAGGCCGCCATTGCCAAGCTCAACGGCACCGACCTTCAAGGCCGGACGATCACCGTCAACGAGGCCCGTCCGCGCGAGTCGCGTGGGCCGCGCGGCGGCGGCGGCGGCGGACGCTACTAAGCGATCCTAGACAACAACGGGGCGAGGCCGCAGGTCATTATCTGCGCCTCGCCCCGTTCCTTGTTTTATCTGCCCTCGCTCAGGGCTGCGACACGTCACGCGATATCAGTTGCCTTAGCTGCTCATCATGCCGCTGTAGGCCTTCACCATGCTCCCGGAGACGCTCCTCATTCGCTTTCACGCGCTCCTCATGCCCTGACAGAGCCTCTTCATTCGTCTTGACACGCGTCTCATGCCCCAGCAGACGCTCTTCGTGGTCCTTGAAGCCCTGCTCCAAGGCCGCTAGACGCGACTGACTTGCCCAGGCGAAGACACCGAGGCCCGCAACCAAACAAGCCAGCACCACCAGCAGCCACTTCAGCTTCTTCTGCTCCTGCACAATGGCATCCGGCGGATGCTTGCGCAGTCCAAGCAACCGTTCGATCTCCTCCTCGCGGTTCCTCAGCTTTCGCTCGTGGCGGAGCGATTCCGTATCCTCCGCCACCAGCCCTTCGCGCTCCTTGCGGACGACCTTGAGTTCTTCCTCAAGCATTCTTCGGAGTTCCGGGTCCTCAATCATCCGAGATTCCTCCTCTCCGGCGACTCGATGGCCGGCACGGCTCGGCTTCTCAAATCAAATCGGTCGGGACCCATTCCAACCTGCTCGTCGGCACGGGCTAACCCTCAAGACAGCCTATCTCAAGGCGTCACATTCTCGCAAGCTGGCATCGGCGACGGAACTGGACGCTCGCCCTCGGCCTTTCTTCAGCGCAATGGCCATAACCAACGGCTTCCCCGGACGGCAAACCCTCGGCCGCGCCAACCTCACACCCTCCCGCGCCCCAATCAGCTCCGGGGCGAGATCGATCTGCCGCACCTTCAGCGCGCCATGTAGTACCTTGAGTTCGATATGCACCTTGGCGCCCTTTACGCGCTGTGAATAGGTGCCCCAAGCGCCGTCAAGCGCCCAAAACGTCTCAAAATCGCGCTGATTCAGCCGTGGCGCGAAGCCGATGCGCCCGGCGCCTTTGTCAAAGGTGAAGCCTCCAACGGCTGTCAATAGCCCATAAGACGACATCGCCCGCGCGTAGTGGTTGCCGCATTCGAACTCATTCCACGGATTCCGCCGCAGGCCGTCGTGGCGCTCACGTGCGCCCTTGACGATACGCAGCCCCTGCGCCACCATCCCCTCCATGATCAGATGGCTCGCAACTTGGTACTCGATGCCCGTCCACACCTCGTCGGCGTAGGGGAACGGAAAAGCGGGTCGCCCGCCGTGCGGCCACGTACACATAACCAGCCCCGCCTCATCCTGCAACGCATACACGCGCTGGGCATTGGCGTGGCCCCATAAATCCTCCTTCCAATTGCACTTGTAGATCGAGCGCAGCGCCCGGCGCACCTGCTTACGATCCAGCACGTCGCCCAGCCCGGCCACCTTGGCCAGCCATTGCCCAAGCACCTGATCGGCCAGACAGCCCGCCCCGAACTGATACCGCGGCGCCTTCTCGGGATCATACTGCTGAACATAGAACTCCCCGTTGAAGAGGTGTTCCTCAATCCATGCCCGGCCCTTCCCGTAGACCTCTCGGTATTCGGCCGCGGCCGCCGTATCGCCGAGATACTCGGCCATCTCAGACGCGGCCGCCAGCGCTCCGAGGTAGAAGCCCCCCATCAACGGATTGGGCCCGAAGAACTCGATATCGTACGTGTTGTGCTGAATCCCCTCCATCACACCGTCCCGATCGGCATCCCACTGCACCCACGCGTATTCGAGGGCGCGTTTCACGCTCGGCCAGACACTGCGCAGCCACGCGTCATCCCCACTGATCTTCCAGTCTCGGTACGTCTTGATGACGCCCCCCATCTGCCCGTCCCCGCACGCGTGGAAAGTGTCCGGCGGCGACCCGAGCGGCAACCGCAGCCGGAAACACATGCCCCCGTCATCCCGCATGTTGTAGCGGTAATCCGCCGACCGCATCGAGCGCTCAAGGCTCGGGAAGAGGAACGGCAACGCCTGCTGGTAATTCCACACGTGCGTGCAAGATCCCTCGCAGCAGCCCGAAACCGGCGAGCAGCCTTCGAAGCCGTAGAAGGTCCCATCCGTCAAGCGCAGGCAGGTCGCCGTCTTCAAGATCGCCATCTGGCTCGAAACCGCATCGAGCACCTGCGGCGGCGCCGTCGTCGAAAAAAGCGCATCATGGAACAGTAAGGACGTCTCCCGCAGCCGCTTCTCCTTCCCCCGCAATTTCTTGGCCACATCGAGCGCGTCATCGAACTGCCCCGCGTAGTAATTCCGCCACGTGGCGCGGCCGCCCGCCCCACAGCAACTCGGGCTATCGCAGCACGGCACCTTGCCCCAGTACTTCTCGAACACGGGGAAGTACCACGTCAGATAGAACGTAACGGTTCGCGAAGCACCCGGCTTCAGGTTCACTCGGATGCCCAACGCCCCCGCATCCGTCTTCCCCTCCTCCGAAGGAGTGTCCTCCTCACACCCCTCAAAGCCGCCCTTTGCGCCAAATCCGTCCCAGAAATCCTGCAACGCGTCGAACCAGCCCAGCCGCGCCCAACGCCGCAACACCGTCACCGAACGCTCCGGCGTCACCAGCGCCATCGACCCATGCCGCGGATGCCCTTCCGGATACTTCTCCGACGTGAACAGCAGCCCGCGGACGCCGCCATCGTCCAAAGCCGTGTTAACGTTCTGCCCGAATCCAAAATCAACATCGCGGAAGCTTGGATCACGTTCGGCATTGCCGATAGAGCCGATCATGTTGAGCAGACTCCAGGCAACCGTCGCGCGCACCGGCCGCTGCGTGCGGTTGGTGAGCGTGTAGCGGAGAATCGCCGCCGGGTGGCCCGAATCGTCCGGCTCGCCCGGGATGAATGGATTATAGGCTTCGAGAGAGACCTTCACGGGCAGCTTCTCACAGGCGAAATCCACCCACGCGAAGGGATACTCCCCCCGGAAGGTGCACGCCGTCATGCGCGGAAGCCCCTCCCCCGCATCATGCGGATCGCCATGGCCCCGCCCCTGAAACGGCGGCTGCGCAGGCCCCAGCAGCACGCGGCACACCGGCGCTTCGCCCTGTTCGCGCGCCCAAATCAGCGGAAATGTTCGCGGAAACCGCGAACCGACATTGGGCCGATTGAAGATCTCCCAGTCCACCAGGCCGCCTTGGCCCGAAAGCCCCACGCTTCCCGTGCCGATGCCCCCCAAAGGAAACGAGATCGTGGTGAGATGCCTGCCCGCATAAGTCCGCTGTGGCCCCGAGGCTAGGAGCTTGCTTCCGGAGTTGCCGCTCATTGTCTAAGCCCTTCCTTCTGCCGCCTGTTCATACTGTAGGGCAACCATGATAGAGGCAAACCCCAGATAATGCACGCCCCAATCGACACGACGCCCCGGCAATGGCACTCGATTGACGGGCCCCAGAAAGTGGCTTCCCGGATGTGGCCGCAGTCATCACGGTGCCGGCATCCTGCCGGCCGCCCTGCGGCGTCTCGCCCGCACGAGGAAGTCCAGACGCCCTTCATACAGCCACCAGGCACCCCGCGTTTGTTGCAGCGCCGCCGCACGTGCTATGGTGCGCCCCTGGTATGCGGGGAAGGGGATATTCTGAGCGACTCAACGCGGGGCCCAAGGGCCTTCGCGCCGACAGGCCTTCAAGGCGTTGGGACAACACCGAACCCATCCTATTCCCACACGATCCGGAGGCCGTTTGACATAAGATGCGGTTTCCGGCGAAGATAGTGTTAGGCTTATCTTCTCGGACAGGCAACGTGTTGATTTTATTACTCTTAGGCAAGAGGGAGCATTAGTGGGCGACTCCACCGCGATAGACTCGGCGGCTCCGGTGCGCGAAGCGCCCCCGGTGACGATCATCCGCCCCTCAAAAGGGTGGGTCCCCATCGACTTCGCCGAACTCTGGCGCTACCGCGAGCTCTTCTTCTTCTTCGTCTGGCGGGAGATCGTCGTCCGCTACAAACAGACCTTGCTCGGGCCCGTGTGGGCCGTTCTCGCCCCATTTTTTCAGATGATAGTCTTCACCATGATTTTCGGGAAATTGGCCAGCCTGCCGTCGGATGGGCTCCCCGCCCCCATCTTCTACTATGCCGGACTCCTCATTTGGCAGTATTTCGCGGGAGCCTTCAAGGCTACCAGCAACAGCCTGGTCATCAATGCCAGGCTGTACACAAAGGTGTATTTCCCTCGACTTATCATCCCTGTAGGCACATGTATCACCTTCCTGGTCGATTTCCTCGTCGCGTTCCTAATCCTCGTCGGAATGATGATGTGGTACCGCATTCCCATTCCCCTGACCGCCTTGTTCCTTCCCCTGTTGACGCTCATTGCCGTGGGGACGGCGCTGGGCTCCGGCTTAATCCTGGCCTGTCTGAACGTCAAGTACCGTGACGTGCGCATGATGCTCGCCTATCTCGTCCAGATCTGGATGTACTGCACAGTGATCCTCCCCTTCAGCCGCCTGCCGGAATCCTGGGGCAACTGGCGGTATCTCTACGGACTTAATCCCATGGCGGGCGTCGTCGAAGGATTCAGGTGGTGTCTCCTTCACTCGCACATGTTTGTCGAGAAAACAGCTACTTCGTTGCTCGAAGGAAATGCGCTTCCCGACACCTTGACAACTGCACAAAAGGTCGTTGTTAGAGCCACCGAGAGCAATACCGTTCAAGCCTTCATCGAAGAGACAACCAGAGTCCCTGTCGAGGCGCCGTGGCGGATTGTCGCCATTGGCGCGGCAGTCATGGTTGTTGTTCTTGTTCTTGGACTTCATTACTTCAAGCGCACGGAAAAGACCTTTGCAGATATCGTCTAGTCTGTCGTCTACTACGAGAACTCGATCCCATGAACAGTGATGTGGTGATTCGCGCCGAGGGACTTGGCAAGTGCTACAAGATCGGCCAGACCATTGACTACCGGCGCGCCCTGAGGCGGCTCCGCGGCAGACGTGGCGGCTCCTCCCGACAGGGCGAAGGCAGAGCGGCCCCACCCGAATCCGGTGCACGCAGTATTCCGTTGAACCCCAAGCTCCGCGAGGACACATTCTGGGCCCTTCGCGACATCAATCTCGAGGTCAAACGTGGAGAAGTGATCGGAATTGTCGGACGAAACGGTGCAGGCAAGTCGACGCTTCTGAAACTCCTCACGCGAATCACAGAACCTTCCGAGGGCTGGGCGGAGATCCATGGCCGCGTCGGTTCGCTTCTCGAAGTGGGCACCGGCTTCAATCCCGAACTCACCGGCCGAGAGAACGTCTACATGAACGGCTCCATCCTCGGAATGCGCAAACGCGAGATTGACGCGAAGTTCGATGAGATCGTCGCCTTCTCCGAGTGCGAGAAGTTCATCGATACCCCCGTCAAACGCTACTCAAGTGGCATGAGCGTCCGCCTTGCCTTCGCCGTCGCCGCCTATCTCGACCCGGAAATCCTCCTGGTGGACGAAGTACTCGCCGTAGGCGACGCCGCCTTTCAGAAAAAGTGCCTGGGCAAAATGAACAGCGTCTCACAAGAGGGCCGCACCATCCTCTTCGTGAGTCATAACATGGAAGTGATCCGAAGGCTCTGCTCCATCGGAGTCTACCTGAGCCAAGGGCGCATCCAGTGCATAGAGACTATTGACGAAGCCGTGGAACGTTATCTCGAAGACTGCGGCGAGGCCAACTCCGGCTGCGTCAGTTTTTCCGCGGACCCCTCCGTCCCCATGCGTCTACGCAGAGTCGCCATTGTCGGTAACGACGGAACCTATGAATCCCAACTCTGCCGCGGCCAAGACGCGTGGATCGAGGCCGAGTACGACATAAACGCCCTTGTGGAACATAGTCACGTAATCTGCCACATCATGAACGAGACGGAGACCCCTGTTGTCAGCACGGCCGACTCCGATGTAGACGCTTCAGCGCTCGAACCACGCGCCCCGGGCCACTACCGCGCCCGGTTCCGGCTGCCGACAGACATCCTGAACGAGGGACACTACACCATCTCCTTCAGTATGGGAGTGCCGTACAGCAGCGTAGTCTACCGAAATCCCTCCGTACTCCGTTTTCATTTGCACGACCGCCGCGACGGAGACAAAGCACGATTCCTCCAGAAGCGGCCCGGTATGATCCTCATGGATATCCCATGGGAAACAGAAATGATCGAGTAGTCAAAGAGCCGGAAGATGAATAGCACCAGCCTACTAACAAGAATCTCCACGCGGGTCAGGAGAACCGCCAGGGAAATGATGAAGACGGAGGCCCAGCGTCTCGCGCCGCACTATAAGAAATTCCATATTCCCGTGGATGGCATCGAGATCATCACGTCATTCCGCGAGAAGATGAGCATCCTTTACAGACTCCTCGTCAAGCAACCTGTTACGCCGTTTCCCCGCACGATCCGCATGAAGACGTTTGTTGAGGACGGCTGCCTCTTCCGGATCACAACCCGGATTGAAGAAATCCGTATCGAGAACTATGGCGACGAGCAAGAATTTACAGGACTTATCCTTGACGAACTCAGGCCCGGCGACGTCTTCTTCGACATTGGCGGCTGCGTCGGCCTCATCGCAATAAACGCCGCAGCCAAAGGAGCGAGCGTCTGGGCCTTCGAGCCCGAGCCTAGCTACCGTGAGAGGCTTGAGGCAAACGTGGCGCTAAACCGCTTCGCGAACATCACGGTCGTGCCCTGGGCGGTTTCCAACAAAGCAGGCGAAGCGACACTGCATCGAAGCGGCCCCGTGGGCGAAGTGTCACCTAGCCTGGAGAAGACCCCTAGGCACGGTGAATCCATAACCATCGCAACTCGCGACTTGGACTCCGCAATCGCCGAACGTGTTCTCCCCGCACCTGATGTCATGAAGATAGACATCGAAGGCGCGGAAATCCTAGCCTTGCGGGGGATGGAGAAACTGCTGTCATCGCCTCAAAGCCCGCGAACGCTGTTCATCGAAATACACCCCGAGCACCTGCAGTACTTCGATTCCTCCGCAGACGAAGCGATCTCGCTCATTGAGTCCTACGGCTACATAGACCTATATCGGCGGGTGCGTGAAGGCCAGATACACTGTGTTTTTAGGAAGCAGTCTAAACAGGCTGACAATGAATAGGACACATTCAGGCCCCATCAAGCAAGAGACTCCAGGCCCCTTTCTCAAGGTTCTGCGCGCCGTCTACCACAGGATTCAGCGGGCTGTTGAGCGCGCTGTCGCCGTCATTGGGCGAGGCGTCGGCCACCTGCTGAGACTAGGTATTACCTCAAGCACGTCCCTTCCGCCCGTACTTCTTTGGCCTCGTTTCACTTCCGCTGAAGAAGCTCGCGAGCAGTTCTGGCGTGTTCGCTACTATCTTCCGGAGTGCGACGCAACCCTCCTCTTTCCGGGCCCCGGCACAGTCGACGCCGCCGAGCGTCCGGAGCACATTGGAGCAATGCCCGAACCCCAAGGCAAACAACAGGTTGTGCGAGGCGTGTTCCCCTTCGCGTGCGCCGTCTGGAAGGCGCTCCGTAGGCGCGGGACGCTCATTCGCTGGCGGCAGGAGCCGCCGTCCGGGAAGGCCAAACTTGTCCGGGTATTCTTGCGCGGCCTAGTCACCTCGAAGACACTGGATCGGTTCTCTGACCCTCTCGAGGCGCTTGAGTACTTGCGCCTACGCAGCCGCCTGGTGGACCACCATTTTGACCTCGAAGCCCACCAGGCACGTTTTCTCGACTATCTTGCCGCCCTTCCCAAGTACGACCGATGCTACGTCTTCGGTACCGGCCCTTCGCTCAGCTTGGCGGAGCATCTCGACTTTTCCGATGGCTATCGCCTCGTATGCAACACCATCGTTAAGGATCACGACCTCCTCACCCGCCTGCAACCGCACTTCATCGCCGCCGGAGACGCCGTGTACCACTATGGCTACACAACGTATTCAAGAGCCTTTCGGGAAGACCTCGCATGTCTTCTGGGCACTCAGTCCACACGCTTTGTCTACCCCTCGGATTTCGACGAGATTGTCGCCCGCGACTTCGCCGGGAACAGAGACAAAACCATCGGCATCCCCATCGCCCCCGCCTCAGGCGACATCCACAATCTCGACCTGCGACGCACCTTTGCCCTGCCGCGCGTGGGAAATGTCCTGAATCTGATGTTATTACCCCTCGCGACCACACTTGCGAACCACGTGCTATTCCTCGGTTTCGACGGCCGGGCCCCCGGAGACACGTTCTTCTGGCAGTACTCGGACAAGCACTCCTACAATGACCTATTCCCCTCTCTCCAGACGGCCTACCCTTCCTTCTACGCCAAGACCGACTACTCAGAGTACCAGCGCCGTGTCATGGGTGAGGAGACCGAGGAACTCCTGAGCAAGGGAGAGAGGCAGGAGACCATCTTCACGCCCATGACGCCGTCGTTTTCCCCGGCCTTTGAGAGACGCTACCGGCGGGGCTGGTACGCACACGGGGACAAGGCGCACACCTCTGTTCTGAGCGAATGGGAAGAACAGTTTTTTCAGGCCTACGGCGCGATACAAGAATCAAGCCCCCCCCAGGAAACTCCGCCCTCTGCCAGGAAAGACTGTGCGCCATGACACGGGTGCTCGTCGATGACATGATCTTCCGTATGCAAGCGGCCGGCGGCGTGAACCGCTACTTCATCGAGATTCTCGAGAATATCCTCAGCGATCACAAGGATATCATCCCCGCCCTTCAGAAAACGGGCCCCTCGCGGACCCCCCTGCCGGATTCATTCCGCATACGCCGGCTCAAGCAATTCAAGAAAGGACCCCAAAGGCTCAGACCCCTTGCCAACGCGCTTCTCATCAAGTCCTTTCGGCCGGATGTCTTTCACTCAACCTATTACCAACCCGCGCCATCGCCCGACGTGAAGACACTTCTCACCGTCTACGATTTCGTTTTCGCCCAATTCCCATTTCTCAGACAGAATGCACAAGCGTTTGTCGCCGAGCAAAAACGAGCCATCGAAACAGCCGACGCGATCGTCGCCATCTCGCATGAAACGAAGCGCCAAATCCTCAGCCGAACCGACGCAAAAGAAGAACGGATCAGCGTTATCTACCCGGCCGCAAGCGGCGTGTTCCTGGAATCTCCCACCACATCCAAAGAGGCCGAAGAGTTCAGAAGTCGCTGCGACATCCCCGGACGGTACTGGCTCTACGTGGGCTCTCGCAATCCGTACAAGAACTTCAACACTCTGTTGAGGGCATTCGCGATGTCCGCCCTCGAAAGTGACATGCATCTCGTCGTGGCAGGCGGAAACGACACGCTGGATATACCTCAGACGGATTTCCTCCTGCAGCAGCGACTTCTGGACAGGCTACACCTTCTGCCCGGCTTGTCGGATGCCGACCTGCGGCGCGCCTATGCCGGAGCGACGGCCTTCATCTATCCTTCCCTGGCCGAAGGATTCGGAATTCCTTTACTTGAAGCCATGAGCTGCGGGACTCCCGTTATCGCTTCCGACATCCCGGTGTTTCACGAAGTCGCCGCCGACGCTGCCCTCTTCTTCGACCCGGCAAGCCAAGAGGACCTGGCCAACGCCATGTCCCACCTGCTTGACGGCAAGGATACCGCCCGCCTTACCGCCAAAGGGCGAGAACGCGTGCGACGCTTTTCCTGGAAAGAAGCGGCCTGCCGAATGGCAAATGTCTACCGAGGCCTGGCGTCATGAAGACAGCGTGCTCGACACGATCACGAGATACAGATGGGGGCTCCTCGGCAAAACAATGAAACCCGTCATCTCAGTGGTCTTTGGCTCCTATAATCGCAAGCGCTACTTGCGCGCTACCCTCGACAATGTGCGAGAGCACGGGATGGACGTCCCCTACGAGATTATCGTCGTGGACGGCGGCTCTACGGACGGGGCGTTGGCCTATCTCACACGGCAAAAAGATGTCATCACGATAGTGCAGCATAATCGGGGCGTCTGGCGGGGCAAGGCCATTGAGCGAAAGAGCTGGGGTTACTTCATGAACCTCGGCTTCAAAGCCGCGCAAGGCAAGTACGTCTGCATGATCAGTGATGATTGCCTTCTGGTGCCCGGAGCAATTATGAATGGTTACAGGCTATTTGAGGAGCAGCTTGAGAAGGGCAAGAAGACCGGCGCAGTCGCGTTCTATTACCGCGAGAGGCCCGCGCTGAATGACAGCTACTTCGTGAGCCGCATTTATGGCACGATCTTCGTAAATCACGGCCTATACCTCAAGAAGGCCCTTGAGGATGTCGGCTACATCGACGAGGACACGTTCTTCTTCTACGCTGCCGACGCCGACCTCTGCCTGAGAATGGCGCAAGAAGGCTACACTTGCATCGATTCGCCGGACTCGTACGTCGAACACCATCGCCACGCCAATCTGACGGTTCGCAAGTCCAACCGAGAGATCGGCGTCAACGACAAGCAAGCCCTCCTGGAGCGCTGGGGACACCTTGACCCAACGCTCTCAACATACGAGCAAGTGCATACGGCCCAGTATAGGGACTATGATGACCCTGCCCATACGGCGCGCACGTTTCGACGAATCGACCGGTGGGACGTGGTGCTTTTCTTCCGCACGCTTCGCGATCCGAACGGCCCGCTGATGCGCCTGGTAAAGAGCATTACGCGCCACCCGGCCGTCCTGAGGGCGCGTGAGCGGTGGGATATCGATGCGAAGATTCAACGTCTCGCTCCGTCCTGCGGGAAGAAGCGGGATGACGACAAGAACGAGGTGAACAAGACATAGTCTGGCCCACCGGCTAGGCAGGAGCACACTGCAATGGACCGAACACTCATAGGCAGTTGGATTAACACGGCCAGTCCCATTGTGGCCGAGATCATGAGCGCCGCCGGCTTCGACTATCTCGTCGTCGACGCCGAACACTCGGCGATCGATGTGCCGCAGGCCCAGGCCATGTTTCAGGCCATCAAAGCCGGCAATCCCGACTGCGTGCCTATGGTGCGCCTCCCGGGCAACCGCTACGACGAGACAAAGCGCTACCTCGACGCGGGCGCAATGGGCGTCATCGCGCCCCTCATCAATTCCGAGGCGGAGGCACGCGAACTCGTCCGCTCCGTCAAGTACCCCCCCATCGGCGACCGCGGCGTTGGCTACGGCCGCAGCCACGGCTACGGCTTCGCCTTCGACGAATACATGGCCGCCGCCAACGAGAACACCTTCGTATGCGTCCAAATCGAGCATATCCGGGCCGTCGAAGACCTTGACGCCATTCTCGCCGTCGACGGCATTGACGCCGCCTTCATCGGCCCCTATGATCTCACGGCATCCATGGGCATCACGGCGCAATTCGACCACCCGGACTATCTCAAGGCCCGGGCCGACATCCTCGATGGATGCCGACGCCACGGCGTCCGCGCGGGCGTTCATGTGGTGCAGCCCCGCCCGGACGAGGCGCTCGAACGCATCGCCGAGGGCTTCTCCATGATCGCGTACAGTCTCGACATCACCATGCTCGGAACGGCCTGTCGGCAGGGCCTACGGGAGATCACGAAAGGGACCCAATCATGATTCATAGTCAATCCGTCGCGGCCCTCGTCCCCATCAAGGGCCATAGCGAACGCGTGAAGGGCAAGAACTTCCGCGATTTCTCCGGCAAACCCCTCTACCATCACATCCTTCACGCGCTCGACCGCACCTATGCCGTCGATGAGATACTCATCGACACCGACAGCGAACAAGTCATGAGCGAGGCGCCGGGCCTGTCCCAGAAGGTTCGCGTCATTGAACGCCCCGAGGCCATCCGCGGTGACTTCGTCAGCATGAACCGCGTCATCGAGCACGACCTGACCCAGTCCGATGCCGACATCTATCTCCAAACCCATGCCACCAATCCCCTGCTCAGTTCGGAGTCCATCGCCCACGCCCTCAAGGCATTCGTCGAGAACCAAGACAATTGTGATTCGCTGTTCAGCGTCACACGACACCAATCCCGCTTCTACCTCCCCGACGGCACACCCATCAACCACGATCCCGAGAACCTTATCCGCACCCAGGATCTCGACCCCGTCTACGAAGAGAACTCCTGCATTTACATCTTCAGCAAGGAGTCCTTCGCCAAGAAGCAACGCCGTATTGGCGTGAACCCCATGATGTTTCCCACGCCTACTATCGAATCCACCGACATCGACGACGAGTTCACCTTCCGCCTCGCGGAACTGCTGGCCCTTTATGCGCAGCGGATCGAGGAATAATCGTGGAGCGTAAACGCGTCTTCATCGCAACCTTTCCCTTCGGCACCACCGGAAGGAAGCCCCTCGACCTTCTCGAGGCCACCGGCTGGGAAGTCATATTCAATCCCCACCGCCGCCGCCTGAAGCCCGGTGAGGTGGGCGACCACATACAGGACGTCGACGCCGTCATCGCCGGCACCGAACCCTACCGGGAGGATACCCTCGCCAACGCCAAGCGCCTTAAGGCAGTGTGCCGCGTTGGCATCGGCTTGGACAGCGTCGACCTCGACTACTGCCGCAAACGCGGCATTACCGTCACGTACACCCCCGACGCGCCCTCGCAAGGAGTGGCCGAACTCACCTTGGCCAACCTAATCAACCTGCTCCGCCATATCCACGCGTCCGATCGCTCCGTGCGCGAGGACGCCTGGAACCGCTTCATGGGACGCCTCGTCCGCGAGGTAACCATCGGCATCATCGGCGTTGGCCGGATCGGCGGCATCGTCATCGATTTGCTCCAGCCTTTCCAGCCCACCATCCTTGCGAGTGACATCGACCCCGCCGCCCACGGCCGCGCCATACCCAACGTCGAGTGGTGCCCCATCGACGATCTACTCGCCCGCTCCGACGTCGTATCCCTCCACATCCCATTGTGCGAGGAGAACTACCATTTCATCGACCGCGCCCGGATTGCACGCATGAAAACCGGCGCGCTCATCATCAATACCTCCCGAGGCGGCGTGGTCGACGAATCGGCCCTCATCGACGCGCTACGCCAGAAACATCTCAGCGGCGCTGCCCTCGACGTGTTTGAAAATGAACCTTACGAAGGGCCTTTGACGCGCATGGACAATGTCGTCCTCACCGCACACATCGGCGCCTCGGCGCGCGCCTCACGATACCTGATGGAACTCGGCGCCGCCGAGGACTGCATCCGCGTCTTGAACGGCGCCCCCCCTAAGCATAGTGCGCATGAGGACGTCGGAACAGAGGAACGCTAGAGCCACGCCTTGGGCGCAGTCCCCGGGCGGGCTGCCCTCGTAGACGGCAACAAACGCGACCGGAGCCGGACTTGGCCCGGCATGCGTGTGGCAGAAGGACATATGTTGACGGGCATGAAGGATAGACTACTCTCCCTATACCGGAGCACGCTTCCAAAACCGATGCGCTCTCAGATCTACCGCTACATCGACAACCTCGCCTCTCCCGCAAGGTACAAGTCCCTTATGGCCAAGGGCCTCCTTTCCCTTGAGGACAAGAACCTCCGGCAGATGAAGATGAGACTCCGCGCTTTGCGAGGCCGCTACGCGGGACAACGGTGCTTCGTGATGGGGAACGGGCCCAGCCTCAACAAGATGGATTTGGCGTTGTTCAAAGACGAACTTGTCTGGGGCACGAACAAGTGCTACCTGCTGTTCGATAGGATTGACTGGCGACCATCCTTCTATGTGGCCGTCGACGTGCGCGTCGTCCCCGACATTGCCGAAACCATCATGAGCATGACGCAGGAGTACCCGCGGACTGGATTCTTCTTCCCCCTTCACTTCCGGGTCGAACGAACTCTGACGTCTCGCGACAACATTTACTGGTACAAAGAGGCATGGCGAGGCATGGACGCACGCCCGGAACGGCTCTTCACACGCGACGCGTCGGCCTGGGTGTCTCAAGTCGCCTCCGTCACCGTGGCCGCCCTCCAGTTGGCCGTGTACTTGGGCTTCAATCCCATTTACCTTATCGGGTGCGATACTTCGTACAACGTGTCCCAAACCGTCAGGCGGGATTGCAGCAACCCGGATGGGCTTCTCTCTACGGCTAACGACGACATGAACCACTTCGACCCGCACTACTTCGGCACGGGATCGAAGTGGCATGAACCCCATGTTGAGCGCATGATCTTCCACTACCAGCAGGCCAAGACCGTTTGCGATACCTTGGGCGTCAGAGTTCTTAACGCCACGGTAGGCGGCCAACTGGAGGTGTTTCCCAGAGTTGACTACCGAACACTGTTCTAATCACGTGTCCTTGGCGCATCCTAATCACCGCGCCAACGCAACCGCGTTGGCCGCACGGGAGAGCTGTTCAGCGAATGGCCGCACGTAGCCTGAAATCCCGTATCCGAAAAACGCTCGCCCACCTCGGGGTCGATATCAAGCTCAGGAAGAACACCTGCGGGCGCGCTCCGAGCGAGTCACTCGAAGACTGTCTGCGCGCCGCGGCGCGCAACGGCCTTCGGCCTCGCACGGTGCTGGATATTGGCGTTGCGACAGGGACAGAAGCATTGTACGAGACCTTCCCTGAGGCCAAACACATACTTGTCGAGCCGTTGGCCGAGAACACCGAAGCACTCGAGAGCATCGTGCGCCGCCTCCAAGATGCCGAGTATGTGCTGGCTGCCGCCACGAGCACGCCGAAAGACGTGGCCATTCACGTGCACAAGGATCTTGTTGGCTCCACCCTTTACCGTGAGGATGAAGGCTCAGACCTCAATGATGTGACCAGGACCGTCCCCGGCCTGACTATCGATACCATCTGCGCCGAACGTAACGCGCAAGGCCCTTTTCTTATCAAGCTCGATACCCAGGGAGCCGAACTCGAAGCCCTTCGCGGCGCCGAGGAGACGTTGGCGGACACCGACTTTGTAGCGATGGAGACGTCGCTGTTTCAGTTCTTCAAAGGCGGGCCGCAGCTCTACGACTGTGTGGCGTTTATGAAGGAACGAGGCTTTGTCGTCTATGATGTCTTCGGCGCCAGTTGCCGCCCTCTGGATGGCGCCCTCGCGCAGATCGACTTGGCCTTCGTTCGCGAGAACGGCCCCTTTCGCAAGTACCATTCCTACGCGACCCCTGAGCAGAGACACACAATGGACGCCCTTTTCGCAAAGAACAGGGGAGAGAACCCGAAAGACTCGGCTCCCGTTGGCCCGCATACCGAGGACAAGCCATGAAAACCGACGGGGGCGACGCAATGGGAATGCCGGCAGCAGCCCGTCCAGGTGATATCCCACGGCCCGGTTCATCTGAAACCACAAATGAGTGCCACCGCCCCCGCATCAGCATTGTCACGCCATCCTACCAACAGGCCGCCTACATCGAACAGGCCATCCGCTCCGTCGTCGACCAGAACTACGCAGACCTCGAGTACATCATTATCGACGGCGGCTCGAAAGACGGAACCGTAGACATCATCCGCAAGTATGAATCGCGACTGACCCATTGGACGAGTGAGCCGGACAACGGGCAATACGACGCCCTGAACAAAGGCTTCGCCCAGACTTCCGGCGAGATCATGGCCTGGCTCAACTCCGACGACATGTACACCCCCTGGGCGTTTGCCGTCGTGGCCGAGATCTTCGCCACACTGCCGCAGGTGGAGTGGATTACCACGCTCTTCCCCATGCAATGGGACAAAGAGGGCCGCGCCGTCCACTGCCGCCAATCCCACGGATTCACCCGCGGCGGGTTCTTCCGTGGCGAGCACCTGAACTCGCCCGGGCGCCGCAACTCGGGATGGATTCAACAGGAATCGACCTTCTGGCGCCGCTCCCTGTGGGAACGCGCTGGCGGATACCTCAATGCCTCCCTGAGCCTCGCAGGCGACTTCGACCTGTGGGCGCGTTTCTACCAGCACACCGATTTGATCGGCGTCCGCGCGCCCCTCGCGGGATTTCGCCTGCACGGCGATCAGAAAACCGCCGTCCAGATGAAGGCCTACATTGAAGAAGCTCAAGCGGCCCTCAAACAGCACGGGGGCCGCATAACCGGCAAAGCCGAGGCGTTCGCACGCTTCCTCGTGGCCTCCTCGGGAAAGACACGGCGAATGCTCAGCAGGCTTGGCCTCATCCGCCCCCGCACGGCTTGCGAGTTCGACGCGAGGCAAGGCAAATGGACGCTGGTACAGTGGTAAACGTTCTGGTGGCAATGAGTGACAATTGAACTTGTCCATGCCAGACCAAGAAAAGGCTGAGACGAAGCGGAAGACGGGGACTGAGGAGCTGTTGAAAAAGTCGCATTCGCCCCAGAGGTTGAGCGAAAGACCGGGACTGTCCCTAGCGGAGTCCGCCGCGGGCGGACGCAGACGGGACTGTCCCAAGTCCTTTCGCGGCCTGCGTGCAGCAACCCCGGACTTCTTCAACGGCTCCACTGATGCAAGCGAAGCGGAGACGTGCCTGTCCCGGCTTTCCTCGCCCGGCGCGTTGAAAGGTTGATATTCCGTGGCTGAGACCTCCATTGCCGTCCTGATGACGTGCCACAACCGGCGCGACACCACCCTCGCCTGCCTCGACGCACTCATGGCTCAGAATTCCGTTGATGACGTCTCCCTTCACCTGTACATCGTCGACGACGGCTCCACCGACGGCACCGGCGAGGCCATCGCCGCCCGCTATCCCGACGCGGCATTACTCAGAGGCGACGGCTCGCTCTACTGGTGCGGCGGCATGCGGCGCGCTTTCGACGCCGCCGTCGAGCAAGACCACGACTACCACCTGTGGCTCAACGACGACACCTTCCTTTTCCCCGAAGCCCTGCGAACGGCCCTTGACTGCGCCGGCATGCTGCAAGAGCGCGAGGGTCATCCCGTCATCCTCGCCGGCTCAACGCGCGACCCCGAGACAGGCGAACTCAACTACGGCGGCCGAGTCTGGAAAAACCCCTGGGCGCCCCTCGGCCCAGCCATCGTCACGCCCGGCGATCAGCCCCTGCCCTGCGACACGACGAACGGCAACTTCCTCCTGATCCCCCGCGAAATCATCGCCGCCGTCGGCAATCTCAGCCCCGATTACACCCACGGAATCGCCGACTACGACTACGGCCTGCGCGCACGCGAATGCGGCTACACCTGCTGGATCATGCCTGGCTACGCAGGCGCCTGCGCATCACATACTGTCACCGGCTCCATTCGGGATGCCGACCTCCCCATCGCCGAGCGGCTCGATATGATGTCGAGCCGGACGGCCCTCATGCCCATCGGCGAGAAGATGCGCTTCATCAGGCGCCACTGCGGCTTCCGCTGGCCAATACTCTGGGCCATCGCGCTCGCTGGACTCGCTATGCGAACCTGCTGCCCACGACTGTGGCTCCACTGCCACCGCAAACGCCGCCATTGCCCGCCGGGCGCAACGCACGAGAGGTGATTCGTCTTTGGACACCGTATCCATAGCCGTCCTGATAACGTGCCACAACCGGCGCGACACCACCCTCGCCTGCCTCGACGCGCTCATGGCTCAGGACCTCCCCGAGCACGTCCGCGTGCAGGTATACGTTGTGGACGACGGCTGCACCGACGGCACGCCCCAAGAAGTCGCGGCTCGGTTTCCCGAAGTCAACATCCTGCGCGGCGACGGCGGCCTCTACTGGTGCGGCGGCATGCGCCTCGCCTTCGACGAGGCCATCAAGGCCGATCACGACCACTACGTGTGGCTCAATGACGACGTGAAGCTATTTCCCGAAGCCATCCGCACGCTGCTTGACGCGGCGCAAACCGCACGCCAGCACACCGGACGCGCCGGCATCATCGTCGGCTCGCTCCGCGATCCCGAGACAGGCCGGCACACCTACGGCGGCCGGATACGCCCCTACGGGTGGGCGCCGCTCCGCTTCCGCCGCGTGCCGCCTACCGACGAATCCCAGCCCTGCGACGTGCTCGCCGGCAACCTCGTCCTCGTCCCCCGCGACATCGCCCGCGACGTGGGCAACCTCAGCAACGCCTTCACCCACTCCATGGGAGACGCCGACTACGGCTTCCGCGCCCAAGCGGCCGGATACACCTGCTGGATCGCCCCGGGATACCTGGGCGCCTGCGCCTTCCACCCCCTGCGCAGTTCCTACCGCGACCCCCAACTGCCCCTCCGGAAACGCTTCCAACTCCTATCCACCCCCACCAGCCCCTGCCATCCCGCCCGCGAATGGATGGTGTTCGCCAAACGCCACGCCGGCCTCCTCTGGCCCATAGAATGGCTCCGCGTCCGCCTCCTCAACGGCTACCTCCCCGCCCTCTTCCCCCGCCTCCGCCTCCTCTGGCGCAAACACCGCCCCCTGTGACACAACGCGTCTTGTCGGCCTTCCGAGTCAAGTCAACGCTCACCAAACCCCCGGTTTGCGCTACACGTGGCCTCTCCTCTGCGGCCCTCAGCGTGCTCTGCGACTCCGCGTTCAGCCGACCTCAGCAGACCGTCACAACCAGCCCTTGCGGACTCACGTTGAAGTCGAAGAAACGCGCCCGCGCATTGGGCGGATTCGCCTCCAAGTCGGCCTCAAGCGCCGCCGCATCTCCCGCCGACTTGCAGACGATCAGCAGGAATCCCCCTCCTCCCGCGCCCATCAGCTTCACCCCATCGCTATACGGATGAATCCGCTCGAGCAGGGCCTCGATCTGGCCATTCGTCGAACCAGGATCGATAGCCTTCTTCAATTCCCACGCCTCGGCGAGGGCCTGCCCGAACGCCTGACGATCCTTGCGCGCCATCGCATCCGAAACTCTCGCCGGGAAGCCATGAATCCGTCCCATGATCTCCAGCGCCGCCCGATCGCGATCCAGATAGCGCCCGACGACGTTTTGCAGGATGTTCTTCGCCAACCGCGTGATCCCCGTGTAATAAAGGCGCGTGCATCCCCCGTTAGCGGCAGGATCCAACACGTCCCCGGGCACGAAATGAATCCGAGGATCCGGCACCAGCCCCGGTTCGGTGGTGATGATCTTCACCCCGCCCACGGCTCCGCCGATCTGATCTTGCCAACCCCCACCCGTCGTCAACGCCTGTTCAAGCCGCAGAACACCGTGAAACAGTCCCCGCTGGCTGAGCGTCTCGCCCATGATCCGCTGGACCACCGCCAGCACAACCGCCCCCATAATGCTCGACGTACCCAGCCCGCTCCCGCCGGGAATAGCCGCAAGCGTCGTCAACTCGATCCCGCCGCCAAACGCCTCCAGCATGTCCCGCAAGCCCGCCCCGGCAGGCCATGGCGCGGCCTCGTGGGAAAAACCCGAGATGGCCAGCGCCGCTTTCGGCAACGAAAACTCGCTCCCGGCGTGCCGGTAATCCAGCAACTGCGCCAGTTCCGTGATCTCCAGCCGCTTGCCGAAATCTATCGACCCCAAGCGGATGACGGGCTCCTCGATCACGCGCGCATACGCCTGAATCGGCGGCTGCCCGTTCAGATCCACTGCCGCGTTGATCACACACCCGCCCCGCTCCAGACAGTAAGGCGGCGTGTCGCTCCAGCCGCCGCCGAGGTCCAAGCGCGCCGGCGCCCGGCCCCACACAATCTCATCCTGCCTCAGTGCGTTCCTCGGCGGTTCAAGCAGCGCCGCAGCGCTGGAAGCAATTGTCGCCCCAAGATGCTGGAAGGCAAGCTCCTTCGCGTGGGCCGCCCACGATTCCGCATCCTTTGCCTTATCAAACGCCAAGCCGACACTATCTAGCCACTCCCGTTCGGCCACGGAAAGCGCATCCGCCGCCGCCTGAGCCGCACGCCCCAGCCAACCGGGTCGCTCCCGCTCCAGCCGCTCCGCAACCGCCCCCGCCATGTGGATGACACGGGAAAAGCCTAGCCCCTCCACCCCAGGCGCCCTGGCCTCACCCACGTGGTACCGGCAGGCCTCCCGCATCAGCCGCGCCAGCCATGCTGCGTTGTCTACGTCTCGCGCCATCAGGTACGCCACTTCGTGCGACGACAACTCGCTCTCCGGCCGCAACATGATCGGGAGCGACTCAAGGACGGCCGCGCCGCGAATCGCCGCACGGCGCGCGTGAAAGGCCTCCTGATCCGTCAGTTCAGCGATCTCCGCGAGACTGTACCGCTCCGCCGCACGCCACGCGGCCCAGTCCTCCGCCTTGGCCTCGCCGGGCGTCAAGAGCCACCACCACTCGCCATACGCGCCGGGCTCGCACATCGCGGGGAAGAGCCTGGCATTCCATATGCCTCGCTCCTCGCGTGGAATATCCAAGGGCCAAATCTCATTATCCTCGGCCTCGGCAAAACTCGGCAGATCGGCAACCGGAACGCGCCAGATCGTACCTCCCTGCGGGCCGCTTCCCTTCAGGTCGTCCCTCGCGTGATAACAGCGAAAGAACCAGACCGCTTCTTCCCCACGTCCCTTCCCGCTGAGCACATCCACACATGCTTCGGCGGGAACCGTAAGCGGCCCCTCAACATCGAGGCCAACCACCACATTCCCCCCGCCCAGCTGGAGTTCCGAGCCTATCCGGCATCCCTCCACCCAAACGCGTTTGCCGTCAAGCCGGCCTTCCCCGGCGATCTCGTTGTTGACGCTCAAACACTCCGGCGGCGCCCCGCCGCCGCGGTCGCCCCGAAGCAGGTCCAGGCCACTCGCCACAATCTGCTGCAATGTGCCGAAGTGCAGGAACGAGCAGTGTCCGAGCACGTCCACATGAAAAGGAATCCCCGCCAAGCCCTCATGAATGCGTGCCAATTCATCATCGCCCCACGTGGCGCCGCTCTTCCGCGCGTCGGCGGCGTGGTGGGCTGCGGTTGCTTCTGTGCCCAAAGCGCAACAGATCTCGCGGTAGAAGTCCAGCCCATGCTCCGCCATACGGCCGCCGATGCCACCCGTCCACACCAAGCGCCCCGCCTCGTCCGGCGCCGCGCCGCACAAGGCCAAGAACGCCCCGGCCGTCGCCGCATCGAAGCGCATCACGCCGATATCCAGGATCGAGCGGCCGTAGCGATCCATCGCCCCCGTCTCTTCCTGGTCGGAAGCGCTCGGTTTCTGCAGAAACAAGCGCACTTCGCCTTCGCCGCCGCTGCAAAACACCCCGTGCCGGCTGGCTTCCTCTGGATCCGCGTAGCACCCGAGCCCTGTGAGGCCTTCGGGCCGGAATCGTACCTGCGCCGGGTCGAATCCGAGCAGCACATCGCCCGACGTGATCACCACTTCCCCCTCACCGGCCCTTGCCGGCGGAAGCGCCAGATACGTAGGCAACTGCCGATCGAACAACGTCATACAAAGGCCTGCGTCGCTCTCGCCGGGCACGGGAATGAAGACCTTCCCACACGGGCCATACACCGGTAGCCGCCGCGAATCGCCCCCGGCATGGACGATAAGAATCCGCAGCCGCCGGAGCAGCTTCTCCCAGTCTTCCCGCCTCGATGCCTCTCCCGCCGCACCGGAAAGTTCCCGGTTCAGGATCGTCATCAGGCAATAGATCGTGCTTCCGCCGCTACCGACCCGTCTGCCCCCGGGATCCGCCACCACGAGCACTTCGCGCGCCCCGCTCAGAAAGCCCAGTTCCCGCCGCAGACGGATTTGGCCCTCATAGGCCGCCGCCTGCGCGTCATTCGATGCGGTGATAACTAAGTAATCCCAAGGTGCCGTCGACTGGTACATCGGTTCTCCCCATGCCATAGCCCGAACGTGCAGGCCCGACCTCTGACGGCCTGCTCGAGCAAGGTTATCCGCCCTACCGGGGTGAATCAAGTGCGTGAACGGCAAGACTTCCTGCTTCACGCCTCGAGCGACAACGTCCTTGAACGTGCCCCGCCCGATGCTTACACTTCAAGGGCCGCCACTGAGAAGGACGCGGCCATCTTGTGTAAGGAACGTTCCCCTTGGGCGCACGGCACATCTTCTGCCTGCAGAGAGGCCCCCTTGCGCCGAGCATAGAAGAAACGGAGGGCACGAGCACGCTCCGAACATACGCCAAGACGGGCGGCCATCAAGTCATGCCGGCCCGTGTCTTGGCCCCTCGTCCGGAGCCGTGGTATTTCGGAGGATTGGTAGCGGCGTGAACATGCATCTACTGGACTGGGCGATCCTCGGCGGGCTGGCTCTATTCATCTGCGGCACGGCCTACGGCACGAAGAAGTACACCCAGTCCGTCGCCGACTACCTCTCCGCAAGCCGGTGCGCCGGCCGGTATCTCCTGGCCGTCTCGGAGGGTATCTCAGGCCTCGGCGCCGTCTCCATCGTGGCCTTCTTCGAGATGTACTACAAGGCCGGATTCACGGCCGTCTGGTGGGCCAGCATGCTGCTGCCCGTCACCACGATTGTCGCCCTCTCCGGCTGGATCCAGTACCGCTTCCGCGAAACCCGCGCCATGACCATGGCCCAATTCTTCGAAGTGCGCTACAGCCGCCGGTTCCGCGTGTTCGCGGGCATGCTCGCCTTTGTCTCGGGCACGATCAACTTCGGCATCTTCCCCGCCGTCGGCGGGCGATTCTTCCAATACTTCTGCGGCCTCCCAACACATCTCGTGTCCCTTGGGGCGCTCGAGATCGACGTTGTTTACGCCGGCATTATGTTCATCCTCCTCACAATCTCCCTGGCCTTCACCTTCATGGGCGGCCAGATCGCCGTCATGGTAACCGACTTCTTCCAGGGCTTCTTCTGCAACGTAGCCCTCGTCGTCATCATGTTGTTCCTACTGTGGCGCTTCGACTGGACGACTATTTCCCAGGCCCTCGCCACGGCACAGGCCGACGCCTCCCTCATCGACCCCATACGCACCTCGGGCACCGACAATTTCGGCGTAAGTTATTTTCTGATAGGGGCCTTCGGAAGCTTCTTCACCTTCATGGCATGGCAGGGCTCCCAAGGCTACTACAGCGCCGCGCGCACGCCTCACGAGGCCAAGATGGGCCGCGTCCTCGGCGTATACCGCACCTTAGTGACCACCCTACCCATCGTCCTCCTCTCCGTATGCGCCTTCACCTTCCTGCATCATGTGGACTTCGCCCAGGGAGCCCGTGTCGTCAATGGCGTGCTCGATTCCGTGGGCAACCCCCAGCTCCAATCCCAACTCCGCGTCACGGTGGCACTGACCCACATCTTGCCTGTCGGATTGACCGGCATCTTCGCCGCCGTCATGTTCGCCGCCTTCGTCTCAACCCACGACACCTACCTCCACTCATGGGGAAGCATCTTCGTCCAAGACATCGTCCTGCCCATACGCAACACCCTCCGCGGCGACCGCGAGCCCCTATCCCCGAAGGCGCATATCCGCTGGCTGCGCGCCGCCGTCACCGGCGTAGCAGTGTTCATCTTTCTGTTCAGCCTCCTCTTTCAGCAGCAGCAGGACATCCTCATGTTCTTCGCCTTGACGGGCACCATCTGGCTCGGATGGGCCGGCGCCGCCATCGTCGGAGGCCTCTACTGGCGGCACGGCACTACTGCCGGCGCATGGACCGCCGCCATTGTGGGAGCCTTCCTCGCCGTCGGAGGCTGGTACATGACCTATTTCTGGCCGAACTGCCAGCAGTTCGCCGCCGCCACCGCACCGTCACTCTGGGCCAGCGCCCTCGAACGATGGCCCGCCCTCGCGGGCGGCCCCGAAGGAACCAAGTGCCCCATAAACGCCCAACTCTTGTGGGGATTCACCATGCTCTCCACGTCAGTGAGTTACGTCATCGCTTCGCTCCTCACCTCACCCAAAGGTGGATTCAACATCGAGCAGATGCTCCATCGCGGACGATACGCCCGCAACGATGAGCCCATCGAACAGGCCCTCCCGGCGACGGGCTGGAAAGTGTTGGGAACAGGCAAAGACTTCAGCCGAGGAGACAAGGTTGTCTTCCTGGGATCATACGCTTATATACTCATATTCTTCGGCGTCTTCCTCGTAGGCACTTTCTACGCGCTGCGGCATGGCATCTCGAATGCCGCATGGGATACATTTTGGCACGGATACTGCTGGCTCATCGTGATACTTGCGGCGGCCATCACCATCTGGCTCGGTATCGGTGGATTCCACAATCTGGGCCAGCTGTTTCGCATGCTCCGTACCGTCAAGCGCGACGCCCGAGATGATGGCTCCGTTGTCGGCCACAAGAACCTGGATGAACTCGATCAAGAGGAAGTGGAAACGGCATTAGCCGCCGAAGAAAACGAATAGAGGAGCTTGGACATGAGGAATCTGATGCTGTGGTCCATTGCCGTCACGTGCGTAGGCCTGTTCTGCGGATGGAGTGCCGCCGAGCCCGAAGAGGCGCCTACGAGCGCCGACGCCCCCCCGCCCATCATTGAGGCCCTCTACACGTCCACACCGGTAACCCTCGATGGCGCCCTCGACGAGCCGGTATGGCAAAAGGCCAAAGCGTACGCCCTCTCCCTCGCGGATGACCGCATCGAAAAAGGCCTGCAGCTCCAGGAACCCGGAGAAGTCCGCCTGGCCTGGGACGACAAGAACCTCTATCTGGCCGTCAAGTTCCAAGACTCAGACATCGTCGCCGAAGTCGACAAGGACCAAGTCCACCACTACCTCTCCGGCGACCTCGCCGAACTCTTCCTTAAGCCGCCCGCCAACACCTGGTATTGGGAACTCTACGTCACCCCCCACCAGCACAAGACCCATCTCTGGTTCCCCGGCCGAGGCCGCTTGGGCCTCCCCAGTGCCGACGAATACGAGATGGAGCTCCACGTCGCCGCCAAGTGCGACGGCACGCTCAACGACTGGCACGACAAGGACAAAGCCTGGACGGGCGAGATGGCCATACCGATCGCCGAACTCACACGCCACGGCGACCGCTTCGATCCGGAAACGCCCTGGCGCATCCTCGTGGCGCGCTACAACTACTCGCGCTACCTCACCTGTTCCGGCCCCGAACTCACCATGACCCCCAAGCTCCCCATCACCTCCTACCACCACCACGAAGGATACGGCGAGCTTCACCTCGTTGAATAGTCATAGGACGCGCGAGTCCCTCGCTGAACCGTCGGGCAGAACCAGGCGAAAAACGGGGACTGACGCAAGCGGAGTCCGCCTCAGGCGGGCGAAGACGTGTCTGTCCCTGATTTTCGCCGCGAGAATGAGACACCGTCAGCCCAACCCATACCACTATGCGCCCTCCGCTCCTGCCACTATCGATCTCTTCGCTCTTCCTCAACTCTTCTCAAGACCGCGGAACAGGTGACGCGCCCAGAGCAAGGCCAAACAAGCAGAGGTGAGGTCGGCCGCCACCGTCCCCCAGAACACCCCCGTCAGGCCGAAGAACCGCGCGCCAAGGAAGGTGCACGGGATGAGCAGGCCCACGATACGAATCACGTTGATCCCCGCGGAACTCAGCGGGCGCCCCACGGCGTTGAATGAGAAGCCGACATAGCGATGGATTTCGCGCATGCCATATCCCAACGGAATCACACACAGGTACAGCGTCAAGATATCCACCACGCGCGCATCGTGGCTGAAGAACATGGCCATGCGATGCGACAGCAGCATGAATGCCACTGCACAGCAGATGCCCCAGTAGAGCGCAAACCGATTACTGTACTTCCGGCAGAGATTCACGCGGTCGATCCGCCCCGCGCCCCAGTTCTGTCCGATGAACGGCACCTGCGACACGCCCAAAGCCATCGGAATCATGAAAGCGAACATCTCGATGCGGCTCCCCGCGCCGCACGCCGCGACAGCCGTCTCCCCGAATCCGGCCACGATGCGCGTGATAATCCCGCTCGAGATCGGCAGGAGCAGGTTCGTGGCGCTGCTGGGAATCCCGATGTGCATCACGCGCCGCCACGAGGCCCAAAGCTCGGAAGTTCGAGGAACAGACAGTTCGAGAAGTCCATGCCGCCGGTGCAGCACGTATAGCGTCACAACCAGCGTCACGGCGCGCGCCAGCACCGTCGCGAGCGCCGCGCCGCGCAGCCCGAGACGCGGAAAACCGAACAAACCGAAGATCATGATCGGATCGAGGATCACGTTCAGCACCGAGCCGAACACCATGAGGGCGCTCGGAAACACAGCATCCCCCGCCGATCGGATAATGCCGTTCGCCATCATGGGAATGACTACAACGACAATCCCCGAATACCAAATGAGCATGAACTCATGAACCAGCGGCAACACCTCATCGGAAGCCCCGAGCATCCGGAATACAGGCCCCATGCTCACAAGGCCGATGACGGACATCGCGATGACGACCAGCGAGGCAAGGATCAGGCTGTGCGTCGCGATGCGCCGCGCCTGCGCGTGATCCCCTTCGCCGAGAACCTGCGACACCACGGCCGTCGCCCCCATCCCCAAGCCGTGGGCGATGCTGGTGACAAACATGACAACCGGGAAGGTGAAACCCATGGCGGCCAGCGGAAGCGTGCCAAGCCGCGACACAAAATACGTGTCCGTTAGATTGAACGCCGTCATCGCGAAGGTGCCGCCGAGCATCGGCACCGCTAGCGCCGTTAGCCGCCGGGCAACCGACCCTTCCGTAAGTTTCGCCGTAGTGCGCTTCATAAACCTCTTCTATGTATCCCTCAGGAAAGGAAGCCCGGCTATGGCCATTACTGACGGAGAAACGCCAACCGACCGCCGATGGCAACGTACACACCCGCCACCACCCAAGCCAACGCCGCGGCAACTCGCTCACCCGCCCTGCTTCTAACGGAAGCTCCCACGGCCCCCGAGAACGCCCCGGCACAGCCGAAGATCACCATTACGAGAATGGCGAATACCAAGCCAAGCAAAGCCATCTGGGCCGCGACGGGCCCCCTCTCCGGCCCATCCGCCGGGCCGACGGCCCAACCATCCCTTCTATGCCGGATAGTCTTCCACGCAAGATAGAGAAGGTACGCCACTCCCAACACCTTGAGCGCGGTAAACGCAACCACGGACACCCGGAACACAACGGACAACCCGAAGGCCGCCGCCGTCGTGTGCACCAGGTTGCCCGCGCTCACGCCGCGCGCGGTGATGATGCCCGCCCGGCGCCCATGGGAAATGCCTTGTGTAACAACGAAGACGATATCCGGGCCGCGTGCCAGGATAAAAACCACGGCGGCCCCGATGAATATGGCCAGTTGGGACGGCTCCATCATTTCGCGGAATCCAGTACGGATGCCGCCTCCGTGGCCGATGCCGGACCTTCCGACGCCTTCGCATCGCCGCCGCGCAGCCACGTCAACATGCGCCGCACATCCTCATCCACCAGGTACAGACACGGTATCAGAAGCAGCGTAATAAGCGTCGCGAAAACGATCCCAAATCCGAGGGAGATGGCCATGGGAATCATCATCTGAGCTTGAATCGACGTCTCAAAGATCATCGGCGCCAGGCCGCAAAACGTCGTCGCCGTCGTCAACAGGATCGGGCGAAAACGCTGGATCGCCGCATTCATGACCGCCTCGTGGCACGACATGCCCTCCCCCCTGCGACGCCGGTTCGCCGCATCGATCAATACCAGCGCGTCATTCACGACCACGCCGGACAACGCCACGATACCGAACATGCTGATCACGGAAAGCGAAAACCCCATGATCAGATGCCCCAACACCGCGCCGATAATGCCGAACGGTATGCTCACCATGATGATAAGCGGCTGGCTATAGCTCCGGAACGGTATGGCCAACAAACCGAAAATCGCGAGCAGCGCTATGGCGAAACCTATCTTCAAACTCGCCATACTATCGCGCATGTCGGCCTGATGCCCTTCAAAGCTGTAACTCAAGCCGGGATATTTGTACATAAGCTCAGGCAACTCCGTGGCCACAAGTTCATTCTGCACCTCGAGGGACTTTTCCCGAGGCGCCACGTCTGCCGTCACCTGCACCACACGGCGCCCATTGCGCCGCTCAATCGTCGTATACGCGCGGCCACGCGTCATTTCGACTACCTCACGTAGAGGCACCTCGACGCCATCGCTGGTAAGCAATATCAAATCATCGAGATTCTGCTCGGAAGCGCGCTCCTTCTCCGGCAGGCGCGCCATGATCTTCACCTCGCTCCGGCCACGCTGCTGCCGCAAGGCCTCCGCGCCGTAGAAGGCGCTCCGCACCTGGCGCGCCACGTATTGCGCTGTCAAGCCAAGGCTCTTCCCCTCTGGCTTAATCTTGAAATCGATCTGCTGTTTGCCGGGCTGAAACCCGTCATCAATATCCTTGCACAACGGATACGTGGCAAGCATACCGGCAAGATCACTCCCCGCCGCCTCCAGCACGCTCATCTTCCGGTGGCTTAGTTCTACCGTAAGTGCCGCGCCATGGCCCGGCCCGCCAAAGTCCGAAGAGAAATCCACCGTATCCACGCCCATCAAGGGTCCCACGGCCTCGCGCCACCGGCGCACGAACTCCTGCGTACTCATGATCTCGTCACGGACGTCGGCGTCGGCCAGGTAGACCTGGATGTAGCCGGAGTGACTGCCGCCATTGCCGATATCTTCGTAGATCCCCTGGACGAGTTCCGGACGGCCACAGTCCGCAATCACCTTCTCCGCCCCTGCGTATATCTTCTTCAGAATGGCCTCCGTCTTCTCGACGGCGGAGCCGTAGGACAGCTCAATAGCGGCCCGCCCGAAGTCCGATTCCACCCTCGGAAACAGCCCAAATCCCATGCGCCCACTCGCCGCATACCCAACCGTCAGCAAAAAGAGGCACGCCGCGCCCGCTACCACCACATACCGGCGTTTCAGGACGAAATCGAGAGTCGGGCCAAAGACAACCTGCGTTGCCCGCGTGAACCCACGCCCGAAACGCTGCTGTGCTGAGTGAAGCCACCGGTTGATGCCGCGGCGCCGACGCTCTTTGTGGTGTCCCAAGTGCGATGGCAGCACAAAGACGGATTCCAGCAGGGATATTAGAAAGACAGTACCCACCACCACCGGGATAACCTTGAATATCTTGCCCATCGTCCCGGGAATGAAGTAGAGCGGCATAAATGTCACGATATTGGTGAGAATGCTGAAGGTCACGGGGACCGCCAGTTCGCGCGCCCCAAGAATGGCCGCTTCGAGAAAGCGCTTTCCTTGCTGGTGGTGGTAATAGATGTTCTCGCCGACAACGATGGCATCGTCCACGACAATGCCCAGAGCGATGATGTAGGCGAACATCGATATCATATTGATACTGACATCCATCGAGGGCAAGAAGAGGAGAGAGCCTAGAAACGAGGTCGGGATACCCATCATGACCCAGAAGGCCAAGCGCAGTTCCAGGAAAAGCCCCAGCATCACAAACACCAGGACAAGGCCGAAAAGCCCGTTTCGCACGAGCAAATGCGCCCGCTGCCGGTAGACATCCGCCATATTGTGGAGCACATCAACGCCTATGCCCGGCGGCAGCGTTTCCTTGATGTCCGCCATCTGGCGCAGTGCCGCGCTCTCCACCTGCGTCGGTGTCTGCTTCCCGATGCGGTACACCCGCACCATGATAGCCGGCTTGCCGTTATATAGCGCCCACCGATCCGTATCTTCGAATCCATCGTGGATGGTCGCAATCTCTCCGAGCAGGACCTCACTGCCATCCCTGGTGGTGATGATAGGCGTCAGGGCAAACTGCCGCCCATAGTCCCGCCGCTCCTTCACGCGCAGGAGAATCTCGCCTCCCTGCGTCTTGATGCCCCCGCCGGGAAGCTCCACCGAGGAATCACTGAGGCGTGAGGCGATTTCGCTGAGCGTCAAGCCATACTCGCGCAACTTCGCCTGTGGGACTTCGATGCTGATTTCCAGGGACGGCAGACCGGAGACTTCGACTTGCGTGATATCCGGATCCTGCAACATCTGATCGCGTATCTGTTCACCCAGTTCGTGCAGGACGGTGTCCTCCACCTTCCCGTACACGACAATGCTCAGGACATCGTGCTTCCTTGAAGCCACCGATACCTGCGGCTCCTCGGCATCCTCCGGTAGCGTGGTGATACGATCCACCTCACTCTGCACATCTTGGGCAAGCTTCTGCAGATCGCCGCCCTCGATCATTTCGATCTCGACGGTGCCGTTTCCTTCGGCAGCCGATGATTCCACCTGGTACACGCCATCGAGGCCACGAACGGCCTCCTCGACCGCCAGGATAATGCCTTGCTCAACTTCCTCCGGACTTGCCCCCGGATAGGAGACACTTACCGTGACAATATCGCGGGTGATGTCCGGAAACACTTCCTTCTGAATCATGTGTAGAGCGAGGTACCCCCCCACCAGACAGAACAGGAGGATCAAGTTGGCGGCCACCGAATGCTGGGCCATCCATGCGATAGGCCCTCTTTGACGTCTGATCTCCATTATGCGGCCTCCTCCGCGGCGGCAGCGCCGACGTCCTGCGAGACCTCCTCAACGCCTTCGGCGGCCCCCTCTCGCACGTCAAGGGCCATACCTTCAACCGGAGCGGCGATATCCGACACAATCATACGCTCGCCATCCGAAAGGCCGCGCAATAAAGCCGTCGCTTCATCCGCCCAAACAATCTCCGCATCGCGGATCTGGAGCGTGCTATCCGGGCCAGCCAGCCACACTTTGTGCCCATCCCGAAGCGCGTCTCTCGCAACAGCAAACACGCCGTCGACACGCCGGCCCTCTATCTCAACACGCACGTATTCACCCAGGAGCAGGACATTCGAGACGCCCCCTCCGCCCAACGCGAGCGGATCCGACACTTCGACCAGGATCCTGGCCATCCGCCCCTCCGGCTCGAGGTCGCCTAGCAACGAAAGCACCCGGCCTTCCCGCACCCCTCCCGTTCCGGCATACACGCGCGCTTGGGAGCCGGCACCGCCACTACCGTGCGGGAGTACAATCCACTTGAGCTTGTCCACCGGAACCGAGGCCTGCACCCAATACGTGTCCGTACCTACGAGGGTGCCCAGGGTCGTTTGTGTGGTGGCCATATCGCCTACGTCCACGGAGGCCTCCAGGATGATGCCGTTGCACGGCGCCTTGATCGCCGTACGCTCGAGGTCCAGACGGGCCTGTTCGAGTGACGCCTCCGCGGCGCGTAAGCCGGCCTTTTTCTGGCGCAACTGGGGCTGACGAAGGGCCAGTTCCCGATCCAGTTCCGAGGCATCTTTCACCGCGAGGAGTTCCCACTCGCGCCGCGCAACATCCTGCTGGCCCTGCTCGGCCTTGTACTCATAGCGCGCTGTTTCCAGCTGCTCCTCCTGGACCACGACGGCCAACTCATAGTCTCTCGGCTCGATGCGCACGAGCACCTCGCCCGCCTTCACCACGCCCCCTTCGAGGAAGTTCGGATGAATCTCGGTGACCTCCCCGCTTACCTGCGGTTGGAGCGTGACCTCGTTTGCCGCAATCACCGTGCCCCGCGCCGACACCGCAACCTGGCGCGATTCCGCCTGGAGCAGCTTCGCCTCGACAAGCGTAGTGGTATCCTCTGGACGCCTGCGCTGGGCCTTGGGGCCCGTCTTCATCAAGTACAGGGAACCGGCTACGCCCACGAGAAGCAACGCCAACGCCACGATCGTCAGGATCATGCCACGCAATACGCCCACGAGACCTTTGTTCTGTGATGCCATCCGTCTATTCCTCCGGAGCCAGAAGCTCTTCTTTCATCCATGTGCCACCGAGAGCAAGGCACAACTGCACCCGGTAAATGAGATGATCCAATTGAGCCTGAACCAAGGTGCGTTCCAGAACCTGCAGATCCGACAAAGCCTGAAGCACGGGCAGGTAATCATCCATACCCTTCTGATACCGCTGGAGAGCCTGCTCGTGAGTCTTGCGAACCGCTTCAAGCTGGCGCTTCAGCGCCGCGATGTATTCCCCCTGCTTGACCTCCTGGAACATCGCGTCTTCCACTTCCTGCACCGCCCCAAGCACACTCTCGCGGTACGCGGCCAGATACTCATCGACGACCGCGCGCGTGCGGGCCACCTCCGCCTTACGTTTGCCCGCATCGAAGATCGGGCCCGTCAGACTCCCCGCCAGCGTGGCCATCCAATTGTCGAAAAGCAGCTCCCATTCGCCCGACTCGTAACTGGCCGAGGCCGTCAACGTCACCGAAGGCAACCGATCCGCTCGCGCCGCACTTACCAGCCAATCCGCCGCACGCAACTGGAGTCCCGCCGAACGGACATCCGGCCGGCGCGCCAGTAAATCGGCCGGCACGCCCGGCTCAGGGAGGGACCCTATGGCTGGCAATGAGGCAGCCTCGACACCCAAGCCCGCCCGGGGCGCCTGGCCGAGGAGCACCGCAAGTTCGTGGCGCGCCGTTTCGAGCGAAGCCTCGGTGGACGGGACAAGCGCTTCCGTCTGCGCGACAATCTGACGCTGCTGGTACACATCGAGCGCCGTGGCCATTCCTTTCCGATAACGCAGCTCGATGAGTTCGAGATAGGTGTCGTTGAGGGCTCGCTGCTCTTCGATGAGCGCCAATGCCTGCCGTGCGGCCACAACATCGAGCCACTGAAGCACAACCGTGCCCGAGAGACTCAACATAGCCGCGTAGAGGTCTTCCTTGGACGTCTCGACGTCAAGCATCGCCGCTTGGCGTTCCGCGCGGACACGTCCCCAAAGGTCGATTTCCCAACTCCCGGTGAGCCCGAGATTGTACGATTCAGTAGTCGAAGTGTCCGTTGCCGACGTGGTGTCAGTGGCCAATCCATCCAGGGCGCCCCCGGCTTGCGTAAGGCCTGCCAGCGGCGCCGACGGCAGGGCCGCCACGCCTTGCATCAATTGCTCCGCCTGCTGCACTCTCGTGCTGGCTGCATTCAGTTTCGCCGCCGTGCTCAAGCCCCCCGTATCTGTTCGGGAACGAGTGGTCGAGGCCCCCCCGGAGTAGTCTGCCTCCGGCCAACGGAGTGCGCCCGTCTGGCGAGCCACCATCTCCGCCTGCCTCAAGCGCGCATACACCTGCTGGAGCGAGAGGTTCC
Organism: Candidatus Hydrogenedentota bacterium; assembly: GCA_963674865.2. Taxonomy (GTDB): domain Bacteria; phylum Hydrogenedentota; class Hydrogenedentia; order Hydrogenedentales; family SLHB01. Next base: position 71,676 of record CAXXYE010000002.1, on the reverse strand, counting down.
CATCCAGGCCCGCCTCCACAAACCGGTTCAGTTCCTCACAATCGAAGCTCTCCCACCAGCGCTCCGGTGAAGGCGCGGTGCTCTCATACAAGGTAAACGCATCCGGCGGCCGGCCGTCCTCCGCACCGCGCTCGGGAGGCGCAAACGTGGCGCAAGATGTCAACAAACAGGCCAGCCCCGCCAAGGCCACGCCCGTGAGATTCATGGAAGCAATCTTCATTACGACGTTCCTTCTTCCCGCACATCGCCCTCCGAGGCGCTGTCTTCATTCAGCACCTGCTGGGAAATGGCCTGAATGCCGCCAAGGGCAAAGACCGTCGCGTGCCGCGCCATTTCCGAAGGCGCTGGTGGCTTAGGCGGCTTAGGCGGAAGCTTCATCCGCCTGTGTCGCACACGAAGCGCCTCGTGAAAATGGTGAAACGCAAAGAGGCCCACCACGTGATGCGTACATATCCGCACGTGGTGTTCGCTCGCACCGGACGGCAACAGCTCCCGCACCAGCGCGAACAGGTACTCACGCCGAGGCCGCATCTGCTTGTTGAAAAGGGCGCCATGCGCGAAACTCGGATTGATCATCTCGTGCACCACCAGCCGGTCGAAGCACCCTGCCAATCCCTTGCAGGATCCGCGATCAAACTGCGCCCGGATGAACCGGTGCAGACGCTCCTCGGGAGCAATTCCCAAATCCCTGCAAATGAGAGGGAATTCACGATCGGCGACCTCTGCCGCGTGGTGCAGGACCTCCATATATAGGAGCTTCTTCCCGCCGAAGTGGTAGTTGATCGCCGCGATGTTGGCCTTCGCACGCTTGCAGATCTCCGCGACGTTCGCCTCGTGAAACCCCTTCTGAGCGAATATCCTGCACGCGCTCTCAAGTAGCGTCTGTCGTGTGTCCTTCATCCTCGCTTCCTCACCTAGCCCAACGCATCTCGCCTTACCAATTGGGCAAATACATCATCCAGCGCCGTCCTGTCAAAAACTAGTTTCAAAAAGTATTTTAAAATACACGTTTTGATTTGTCAAGTGCGGCCACGGGCCAAAGAGTGGAAGTCCCCCGTCCCGCGATGCTCCCCAAGCGTGTCTACACAAGCGCAGACTATCGGTAAGGCGCTCAAAGCACAGACGTTACAAATGGCGGGAGTGTGGCGTCCGAAAGTGCGTTGAGGGCGGAAAGGCGGGGCGCAAAAAAACCAGGAAACATCAGGCCTCTTAGACAGATCCTAGAAAACCAGAGATAGAATCTCTTCGGCAATGAGCTCCACGCTGCCGGGATGGCCCATTGACGGGGCCGCGCGGCGCATTGCATCTAACCGGGCCGGCTCGTTTATGAGGCCGCGGATCGTTTGCAGCAGCCGCTCCCCCGTGCACTCGTCATCCGGCACAAGGATAGCCGCACCCGCTTCCTCAAAGGCACGCGCGTTATCGAGCTGGTGATTATCCGTAGCGAAAGGATACGGCACAAGAATAGCCGGCTTCCGCGCCACGGCGAGTTCCGCCGTACTCGAGGCCCCCGCCCGGCCCACCACCAGATCCGCCGCCGCGCAGGCCGCGGGCATCTCGTCGATGTAGCTGAAAACACGCACCGCCACCGGCGCCGACTCAGCGGCGCTCCGGGCGGCCGTCACCCCCGCATTCCCCGCCGCCCAGAGAACTTGGACCTCTTGCGCAGCAAACTTGGGCAGGGCCTCCGCCATGGCCGTGTTGAGCGTGCGCGCCCCTTGACTTCCCCCCGTCATCAGCACTACCGGCAGCTCGGGGTCCAGATCAAAGGCCCGCTTTGCGTCGGCCTGATCTGGCAGCTTCAGAAAACCCGCGCGAACGGGATTGCCCACAACGCGCGCCTTCTCCGCGGGATAATCCCCGAGGGTGTCCGGATAGCTCAACAGCAACCTACTCGCCCGCTGGGCCAGCAAGCGGTTTGCCATTCCGAGCCGCTTGTTCTGCTCATGCAGCACCGTCGGAACGCCCATCCGCTGCGCCGCCCATGTCAACGGAACCGACACGTACCCACCCACGCCAAGGACAAGCTGGGGCCGGAACTTCCAGACGAGCAGGGAGCCGAAGGCGATGCTGTATGCCATCTTCGCTCCCACCCACAACTTACGCAGGTTGCGCTCGCGCGGCCACCCCTCCACCGGCAAGGAGCGGAAAGGAATAGCCAGGGACGCGCTTACGCGCTCCTCGATGCTCCCCTTCCGCCCGACCCAGCGAAGGTCGAGGCGGGCATCGCGCTTCTGAAGCTCCTCGATGATAGCCACGGCCGGGGACGTATGCCCCCCCGTGCCGCCACCTGTCACAATCATCCGCATGTCACACCCACTCCGAAAAACAGCGAGTCCGCCCTGATGATACTACACGCAAGTGAGAAAGGGCAGGTAAGATAACGAGAGCTACACTCGAAAAACCGGAAACACGCTTTCACCGCACCAAAGCCACTTTCCCTTCCGGAACCGCCTCGCACGACTGAAGCCCGATATTGCGTAGCACGCCCACCAACGCCAACGATATAAGAAGCGAGCTTCCGCCGTAGCTCACGAAAGGAAGCGGCAGGCCTTTCGTCGGCACCAGCCCCGTCGTCACCGCCATATTCAAGGCCGCCTGAAGCGCGATAACCGAGGCAATTCCCCCGGCGAGCAACGTGCCGAACAAGTCCGGCGCATGAAGCGCAATCCGAAGCGCCACGGCCAGGAAGGTGACAAACAGGCCCACCATCACCAGTGTACCGACCAATCCCGTATCCTCGCCCCAAATGGCAAAGATGAAGTCCGTATCGGCGGCGGGAAGATAGAACAACTTCTGCTCACTCGCGCCAGGGCCTTGCCCCCAGATGGCGCCTCGGGCAAAGGCGGCGAGCGATTGAACCAAATTCCAAGCATCGCCGTCCTCGTAAGGCCACGGATTAAGGAAGACAAGGCATCGCCGAACGCGATACGGACTGATCACCGTAAGGGCCGCCACTGCGGCCACGCACGGCACTACGCTGCCGACCACGTGGCCCCATCGTGCCCCACTCATGAGCAGCATCATGAGCGTGACGCCGATCAGGACTACCGGCATGCCCAGGTCGCGCTCCAACACAATCAGCCCCGCAAAAAGGAACGCGATTAGCATCGTGGGAAAAACGCCGCGCCAGAAACTCGTGATTCGCTCCTGGCCCGCCGAGAGCTTCACGGCTAACAGCAGAATAAGCGCCACCTTGGCGAACTCGGACGGCTGGAATGAGAAACCCGCGATCCGGATCCAGCGCATGCCGCCGTTGACACGCCGCCCGATCCCGGGAACAAGAACAAGCACGAGCAGGCAAAGAGACAGGAATACGATCCCGCGGTACACGCCCGGATCACGCAGACGGTGGTAGTCGAACCGCGACGCCACGGCCATCACCGCGAGGCCAAGCGCAATGTAAATCATGTGCTTCTGAAATTCGGGCGAGGCCCCCGGGCGAACCGCGCTGGCGCTGTAAACCATAAGCACGCCAATCGAAAGCATCGCGAAAACGGTGATAGGTACCAGGTTTGTCTCACGCTTCATAGCTCACGTCCTCGAATGGCTGCGGCCCGCCTCAGCGCGCGCCCCGTAGGCCCGCACGGCCTCTTTGAAAGCCCTGCCCCGATCCTCGAAGTTCTTGTACATATCGAAACTCGCGCACGCAGGTGATAGCAGCACGGCGTCTCCCGGGAGGGCGCCGGATGCGGCAAGCGCCACAGCCTCATCCATATCGGCCGCATCACTGGTGGGCGCCAAATCGCCAAACGCCGCCTGCAAGAGATCGGCGTCCTCTCCCATCACCACAAGCGACCTCACACGCTCCTTGACGAGGTCGCGCAGCACGCGGTAATCAGCTCCTTTGCCCCGGCCGCCCGCGATGAGGACAACCGGGCACGCGAAACTCTCCAAGGCCACTTTCAGGCTGTCGATATTGGTGGCCTTCGAATCGTTGTAGAACGCCACCTCCGCAATGGTTGCCACGTGCTCTATCCGGTGCTCGACGCCTCGGAACGCGCTGAGTCCCGCCAAAGTCTTGCCCCAGTCAAAACCACCCGCCCGCATCATGGTGAGTCCTGCCAGCACATTCTGAATGTTGTGTCGCCCGCGAAGCGCCATGTCGGACAGCGCCGCCACAGTCTCCTCGCCCTGCCGGATCGCCTCGCCGTCAAGCCACAGCCCGTTGGACTGAGCTTGCTCCAAGCTGAAGGTCCAGACGGCGGCCCCCTCGGGGATGGGCATGGCGCGCGTCCAGGGCTCGTCCTGGTTCACGACGGCCACGTCGCCCGCGCCCTGCCGCGCGTAGATCCGGGCCTTCACGGCAGCGTAGTTCTCAGCCCCGCCGTGGCGTTCCAGGTGGTCGGGCGTCACGTTCAGAACCACGGCCATCCACGGACGAAACGTATCGGCCAATTCCAATTGGTAGCTGCTCACTTCGAGTACGACGAACTCCGGCGCCGGCTCCAAAAGCACTGCGGCGGAAAAGGGAAACGCGTTATTCCCGGCCAGTACGACCTCTCCCCCAGTGTGCTCAATCATCTTCGTCAGCAGTTCCGTCGTGGTCGTCTTGCCATTCGTGCCCGTCACCGCGAGCACCCGCGAACGGCAGTATCTCCAGGCGAACTCCATCTCGCCCAGCACGCGAACACCCGCCTCCCGCGCCCCGCGAATGGGAGCGATATTCGGCGGCACTCCCGGACTCGGGATGATCATGTCCGCTTCGTCAAAGGCCCGCGCGCTATGCCCGCCGCATTCACACGGCACGCCCAGTTCATCGAGCGATTTCCGGTAATCCCCCATCGCCGCCGTGTCCGCGTGATCCGTGACAAACGGCCGAGCCCCCTGGCGCTGGAGCAGCGCCGCAAGCGCGACGGCTGTCCTGCCCAGGCCGACTACGGTGACATTCTTGCCGCGGACGTCCATCACCTTACCTCAACTTCAGCGCCGCAAGACTCAACAGCGCAAAGAGCACCGCGATGATCCAGAAGCGGATAACGACTTTCGATTCCGACCATCCCATGAGTTCGAAATGATGGTGAATCGGAGCCATCTTAAAAACCCGCTTGCCGCGCAGCTTGAAGGAGACCACCTGAATGATCACGCTCGCCGCCTCCACGACGAATAACCCACCCACAAGCAGCAGCAGCAGCTCCTGCTTCGTGAGAATGGCCATCGTGCCGAGCGCGCCGCCGAGCGCGAGCGAACCGGTGTCGCCCATAAACACCTCAGCGGGGTGTGAATTGAACCAAAGAAATCCAAGTCCCCCGCCCAGCATAGCTGCGCCGAATACGGTAAGCTCGCTGGCCTCCGGAACGTATATCAGGAAAAGATACGAGGACCAGTCCGCCCGGCTCACGACGTAGGCAATGCCCGTATACGCAAAGATCGATATGGTGGACGCCCCGATAGCCAGGCCGTCGAGCCCGTCGGTGAGATTCACCGCGTTCGATGACGCCACGATGACAAGCACCACGAAAAGGATGTAGAACAGCCCCAGAGGGATGAAGACTTGCTTAAGGCCCGGAATCTCCAGCTTGGTGTGGAGCCCTTCCGTGGGCCGGTGGAAAGCATCGGGAAACATATCCGCCAGTAGAAGTCGGTTGAGCTCTGCGGCGGCCGGCCCACCTCGCGCGTAGGCCCCGGCCTCAAGCAATCGACGTGCTTCCGGACTGAGCCCGGCGTGACTCGTATCACCTTCAGAAGCGTGCACCCGCCCTTCGGAGATCAGTCGGTTCAGCCCGTTGAGGATCCGCGTCTTCATCCTCTCATTCGGAACGGCCCCGCGCGGCACATCACTGAGACCAGGCCAGGCCGCCCCCAAAGGCCGCCGAAGGGCCTCATCATCGAGACGCTGAACAAGACATCCCCAATCGCGTACGTCGTCGTACGTCAACTCCGGACGCGCCAGCGTCACGGGACTCAAGTACAGATAGACGCCGAGCGCCAGCCCCACGAGGATCTGGCCGGTAAACTTCGCTTGGGCGCTTAAACCGTGATTGTGCTTGCGCCGGAGCTTGATGTAGTCATCCAAGAAACCCACGGCGCCCAACGCCACAAACACGGCAACGGCCACAACCAACAGACGCGTGGGGCGACTCCACAACAACAGCGTCGCGAGACAGGTGAGCACAATCATGCTGCCCCCCATCGTCGGCGTCCCTGCCTTGCCCTTGTGCAGCGCGTGCAAGTCGCCCACGTGCTCCTTGCGAATGTACTGGCCGATCTTGAGCGCTCGAAGCCAACGGATGATCATCGGCCCGAACAGGATCGAAAGCGCGAACGCCGTGAATATCGCCCCCCCTGCACGCACCGTGTTGTAGGTGAAAACGTTGAATGCCCCCAAATGAGGCCTGAGAATCTGGGCAAGATAGTAAAACATTCACTATTCCTGGCGGCCAGGTTCATCGGAACCTGCATCCGCCTTCTGCGAACCGATAATCTCTTGGAGCGCTTCGATGACCCGCTCCATCCGCATCCCGCGCGACCCCTTCACAAGCAACGTATCTCCGGGACGCGCAATATGATGGACGGCCTCGGCCATGGCATGGTGGTCTTCAATCACTTCGGCGTGGGGCACGCGGCAGGATCGAGCGGCGTCAATCGTATCACACGCGTGAGGCCCCCTCGCAAACAGGACATCCACGCCCAACTCGCCGGCCAGCGCCCCCACCTCACGGTGTAGATCCGCGGCCGCGTCGCCGAGTTCCAACATCTCGCCCACGGCGGCGATCCGGGCGCCATTCCCCGGGCGTTCAACTAGAGCCCGCAGGGCCGCGGCCATGCTCGCGGGATTGGCGTTGTACGTATCGTCGATGACCTCAATCCCGCCTGCGGTGAACAACCTGAACCGCGCGCTCGCCGTGGAGGCTTCCCGTAGGGGACCCTCGAACTCCTCGACGCCGTGCCGAAGGCCGACCGCGACCGCAAGGAGCACATTGACAGCGTGCGCACGACAGAACAACGGCAAACGCAGCGTGCCGACCGGCTCCACGTCAAGTGCCATCTCACCCGACCCGTCAAACGAGCAATCCTTGAGCCGCACATCGCCGGACTGCCCAAAAGTGACCTTCTCCCCCGAAAACCTCTCCGCAATCTCCACGCACCGCGCGTCATCCGCGTTCACGTAGAACGTTCCCGCCGCGGGCAGCGCCTCAACCACCTCCGCCTTCGCCGCAGCGACCGCTTCGATGGAGCCGAATCCCTCGAGATGCGCCGGCGCAATCATGGTGATGGCCGCCTCCGTGGGGCGCGCGAGCGTGCAAAGGTACGCGATCTCCCCCGGATGATTGGCCCCCAACTCGATCACCGCAAACGCCGTCTCCGGCCGAATCTGCAACAACGACAGCGGGGCGCCGATCTCGTTGTTCAGGTTGCCCTGCGTCTTGACCACGGGACAGCGCGAGCCCACTACGGCCGCGATGAAATCCTTGGCGGACGTCTTGCCGCAGGACCCCGTCACAACAACCAGCGGGAGTGAATAGCGTCCTCGATGATATGCCGCGAAGCGCTGCAACGCTTCCAGCGGATTCTTCACCGCCAGGCACGCGCCCCCCGCGTGCTCTTGCGTGACTACCGCCGCCGCCGCGCCCTTTTCAAAAGCGGCTCCCACGAACCGCTCGCCGTCGAAATGCTCGCCCCGAAGCGCAAAAAACACATCGCCCGCACGAATTGTCCGCGTGTCCGTCGACACGCCGCCGAACGCTCCGCGGGCCTCGCCCGGCTCAGCGCCTATGGCGGCGGCCAGTTCGTCGAGTGTCCACGCCCAACCCATCTGCACTACGTCGCCTCCAAGACTTGGCGCGCCACTTCGCGATCGTCAAAATGGATCCGCTCCGTGCCCAAAATCTGATAATCCTCGTGCCCCTTCCCCGCGATAAGCACCAAATCGCCCGGACGCGCCATCTCAATGCCGCGGCGGATCGCCTGCGCCCTGTCGAGAATGCTCTCGAAGTCCCGACCCTTGACCTTCCCGCGCTCCACTAGCCCCGGCTCGATATCCGCAAGTATCCCCTCCGGATCCTCGGTTCGCGGATTATCCGAAGTGACAATCGGGAAGTCGGCAAGCGTCGCCGCAACGGCCCCCATCTTGGACCGCTTCGTCGTATCCCTGTCGCCGCCACACCCGAATACCACAATGATCCGCCCCTCACAAATGCTTCTGGCAAGGCGCAAGACATTGTGGAGCGCGTCTTCCGTATGGGCGTAATCGACAATAACCTCGAAGGGCTGCCCTGCATCCACGCGTTCGAAACGCCCCGGGACGCTCTCAAAGGTGCGCAGCGCCGCGGCGATCTTATCCAGCGGCACGCCTTGACCCGCGCACACCGCGATGACTCCGAGCACGTTGTAGACATTGTGTTCCCCGAGGAGCCGCGTTTCGATGTCCGCTTCGCCCCAAGGCGTCACCACGCCAAAACAGGTGCGGCCCCGTTCTATACGCACCTCCCGCGGACGGCACTCGCCGGCATGGCCGTACGTATGGCACGGCGCCTGCGAGGCGGCGCGGAAGGCATCGGAAGCGGGATCGTCGGCGTTGACTACCGTGAATCGCCCCGGGCCGTGAATACGCTCGAACAGCAGCACCTTGGCGCGCTTGTAGCGCTCCATGTCGCCGTGGTAGTCGAGATGATCCTGACTCAGGTTGGTGAAGAGCGCCACGTCGAAGTCAATGCCCGCGACGCGCTCCTGTTCGAGGGCGTGCGAGCTGGCCTCCATCGCCGCGTGCGTATATCCCGACTCGCGGGCACGCCGGAAAAGCTCCGCCAGATCCTCGGCGAACGGCGTCGTCAGCGGGGCCGGCGTCACCGAATTGCCGACGGCGTAGCCCAACGTGCCCAACACCGCCGTGCGTGCGCCCGATGCGTCGAGGATGTGGCCCGCCAGAGCCACCGAACTCGACTTGCCATTCGTGCCCGTCACGCCGATCACCGTCATCGACCTCGACGGATCGCCCGCCAACGCATGCGCAAGGACGCCAAGCGCGCGCCTGGGATGCTCAACGCAGAGGTAAGGCGCCCCCGCGAACCTTGTCAGCCCACGCCGGCCCCCCATCACCGCGACGGCCCCCGACTCCACCGCCGCTGCGGCGAAGTCATGCCCGTCCGCGTGTTCTCCTACCGTGGCGACAAATACCGAGCCCTGCGCCACGCGCCGCGAGTCAGCGGTCACGCGCGTTACCGCGGCATCCGCAACGTGGGCGGCATCGCACCCGGCGCGTTGACACAGTTCGGCTAATCTCATGACATTTCGTCTGCGCCCACCTTCTGCCCGAAGGTGAGCCGGCACAATTCAACATCGCTCAACGGCGTCCCGGGAGCGGGATTCTGCTCGACCACACGCCCGACTCCCTGCACGTCCCACCGAATGCCCAGGGACACCAGTTCCCTGCGCGCTTCCCCTTTCGTCAATCCCGTCAGATCCGGCAAACCCGGACTTCCCTCCGAGGCCTCCGGCGCAGCGGAAACCAGCGCCAGCCCGTCGAGAGATTCCAGCACGTCCTCCATGGGCGGCTCCACGAAATCCAACTCAACGCGCGCCACCAACGTATCCGCGTCGTGCGATTCCGCGCCGTCCGCCCCCTCTTCAGCGGGATCGACAACCGGGTCCTCCGGACAATTCAACTTGATCAGCGCCTCCCGGACAACCTTTTGGAATACCGGGCCGCACACATACCCCCCGTAATGCAACCGGATCGCCGGTTCTTGAACCACAATCACGGCGCAGATCTTCGGATCCCTGAGCGGGGCGAAACCGGCGAAAATCGTTGTGTACTTGTCGGAGTAATAGCCGCCCCCGTCCGGCCGCGCCATCTGGGCCGTGCCCGTCTTGCCGCCCACACGGTACTCGAGGATGTTGGCTCGTGTCCCGGTGCCGTGCACCACAACCTGATGGCACAGGGCCTTCATCGTCTCCGCCGTCCCCTGCGACAAGATGCGATCCGGCGCGATCCGCTGCCGCCGGTACGTCTGCTTGTCATCCCGGCTGACAATCCGATCCACCAGATAAGGCTCAACAAGAAGACCCCCATTCGCGATCACGCTGAACGCACGCGCGAGCTGCGGCATCGTCACGGCGATCTCCTGTCCGATGGGCAATGCGCCCATGGATAATCCCGACCACTGCTCGCGACGACGGAAGATGCCGCGACTCTCCAGACAAAAATCCCGGCTTGTCCTGCTCCCGAAGCCAAACCGCCGGATCCATGCCTCCAGGCGCTCGGGACCAAGCATCGCCGCCACCTTGATCATCGCGATATTGCTCGACTCAGAGAAGCACTCCGAGAACGGGATCACCCCTTTAGGATGGAAATCACGGATCCGGTGGCCGTAAGGATTGAACGAACCGCCCTCGCAGTCGATCATCGTGTCCGGCGTCACGAGCCCATGCTCGAGCGCCGCCGCCGCCGTCACAATCTTAAACGACGAGCCCGGCTCAAACACGTCGATCACCGAGCGATTCTTCAAATATTCCGCCTCGGAATCGGCGTAGTCATTCGGATCATAGGCGGGCCGGCAAGCAAGCGCCAGGATCGCCCCCGTCGTCGGATCCATCAACATCCCCATCGCCTGAGGGGCCTCGCAACGCACCAGCGCCTCGTCAAGCTCCCGCTCCAAGGCATATTGAAGCCCCGCGTCGATAGTCAGAAACACATCATGCCCGCCTTCGGGCTGCTCGTAGGCCACCGTCAGCGACAACAGCATCGTGCGATCCATCCGCCCATCCGTCCGCGATACCCGTCGCCCCGGGAGACTCCTGAGATAGCGATCATACGCCGCCTCGACGCCGTCGCACCCTACCCCCTCCCGATTCGCATAACCCAGCACGTGCGCCGCCAAGTCTCCCTCCGGATAGAACCGGCGTGGCTCGCGCCGCACATAGAGTCCCGGCGCGTCCAACACGCCCTGCTCCTCAAGCGTCACCATCTCCTCGTCCGTAAGCCAGCGCTTCACCCAAACAAACTTCAGTTTCCGGCCTTCAGAGTCGCATCGGTTGAAGCGATTCTCAAGAACACGCTGGCCTACGCCAAGGGTGTCCGCGAGCTGCGCGGCAAGTGCTTCCGGATTGGCGAGATGCCGCGGATCAGCCCAGAGCGACGGCGCCTGGCGATCCTTGGCGAGAGGACGGTGGCCGCGATCGAAGATCGTGCCGCGCGGCACGTGGATGTCCTGATGCGCGAGGTGCCGCGCTTCCTGCTCCGTGAGCTTGGCGTGCGGCCCCGTCTGCAATTGCACCAAACGCCCCGCGATCATGAGAAAAAGAAACAGGAGGAGCCATCTTACAAAGCGGACGCGAACACAATGGACACGGCTGGCCGGCTTAAACGCCTCCACACGGCTGCGCCGGCGGGATACGGTACCGTGCGTCACAATTCACCCCACTTCCATTTCGGCCGCGCCCCTCTTACTCGAAGGGCCTCGCAAGACTCGCCAAAGCCATGTCGGGCCGCGCAATCGGCGCGGAATCCTCAGGCGCCTCCCTGCGAACCACTTGGATCTGGTTCACCTCCGGCTCGACAAGGTTCAATTCAAGCGCCTTGGCCGCCATCCGATCCATGGCCTTCAGCTTCAATTCCTCTTCTTCGAGTTGCTCGATGGCCTGCTCGCACGCCCGGATCTGCCGCTTGACCGCCGAGATCTCATAGTCTTTGGCCAGAATCTTCACGTGCAACTGCGTCTCGACAAACAACACAGAGAAAGGCATCACCAAGAAAGGCGTCCACTTCAACCAGCCCCGCAGGGCAATCCTATATCGATGCGTCCGCGTTGCCCGTCTCATGAGCACCCTCCCTCCTCCGCCAGTTTCTCGAAAGCGCGCAGCCGGGCGCTATGCGCCCGGGGATTCGCACTGATCTCCGCCGCGTCCGGGCCGATTGGCTTGCGCGTCAGCACCTTCAGACGAGCGGGGAAAACCGCCCGTGTCCGCCCGTCAGGATAGCGCTCATGCCGGGGGCGCGACGCCGCCCGCGTCACCATTTTGACGATCCTGTCCTCGCCGCTGTGAAAAGCGATAGTAACGAGCCGCCCGCCGGGCGCCAATACATCAATGGCCTGCTCCAGCCCGCTCTTGAGCCAGCGCAACTCCTCATTCACGGCCATGCGGAGCGCCTGGAAAACCGTGCGCACCTCTTCCGGCACGCCCTTGACGAAATCCAAGGCCTCCTCAACCGCCTGCTTCAAGTCGCCCGTCGTCGCGATCCCCGCCCCCGCGGTGCGCCGGCGTATCGCCGCCGCAATGCGCTTGGCCGGCCGCACATCGCCATACTCGCGCAGCAGGCGCGCCAGCGCCCGCTCATCCAGCGTCATCAGCAATTCCGCGGCAGTCACTCCCGACGACGTATCCATCCGCATGTCCAGCGGCCCATCCGCCTGGAAGGAGAATCCTCGATGCGGCGTGTCAAGTTGCATGCTCGAAATGCCTAGATCAAACAGAACACCATCCACACACGTCAAAGCGAGTTCGTCCAAGACCTCGCCCAACTCACCATAATTGCGGTGGAGGACCTTCGCGCAGGGAAACGCGGACAGTCGCTCGCTGGCTTTCGCCACCGCCGCCGGATCGCGATCCAGCGCGATCAGCCGCCCCTGCGTAAGGCGACGGGCAATCCCTTCGGCATGGCCCCCTCCGCCCGCCGTACAATCAACGTAAGTCCCGCCCTCGCGCACATCTAACCATGCCAACGCGGATTCGGCAAGAACGGGAACGTGCACCGCCTACGCGGCCTCTTGGAATACCTGAACCGCCTGGTTTTCGCTCTCGTACGTGTCGAATACCGACGTGACGCCCACCATGCGGAAAAGCCGCTGGGAGTAAAGGTTCATCCCTGTCAGCTTCATATCGCCGTTGAAAAGACGGCACTGGCGCAAACGCTCCACCAACACCCCCACGCCCATGTAGCTGATGTACTTCACGTCACGCAGGTTCACGATCAGGTTGTGTCGGCCTTCCTTGATGCAGCCCAAGAGGAAAGCCCGGAGCTCTTTCACCCCTTGCTCGTCGATATCCCCTTCCAGGCGCAGTACCGTCGCACTCCCCATGTCAACGCGATCAATGATCATCTCCTGGCCCACCTTTCTCCTCGCTTGGGGCGTCCCCGCCCTGTTCTCCCACAAACAACCGGGTCGCCATCTCCTTGAAGTCCGCCTCTTGACTATCCTTGAATGCCCGCCAAGCATTCTTGCTCCACAATTCAAGATGATCGTCCACGCCGATAAGGACCGCCTCGCTGTCCCCCTTCTCATCCAACCCGGCGTGCTCCCGAAGGTGCGGCGCCACGGGCACCCGCCCTTGACGATCCACACGCACCTCCGCGACGCTCCCGAAAAGCAGGCGCCGAAAATCCAGCGCCCGCGCATCCATCGAGGAGTAACGGCTCACCTGGCCCCGTATCTTGTTCCACTCATCCCGGTGGAAGAGAAAAACCGCGTGATCGAAGCCCTGCGTCATGTACCAGACATCATGGCCCAAGACGCGCATTGTGTCGCGCATCCGCCGCGGCACCGTGATCCGCCCCTTATCATCCAGGCGCGTCTGGCTCTCCCCAAAATACACGGCTTTTCGCCCTTTCCTACCACTCTGCCCCACTTGACGACTCGACTCTACCACCTCACGCCCCATTAGTCAACAAAAAAATGGCCCGGCCCCGTGTCTCTTCTTGTTTCGTATCAACGGCTTACGGCGATGGCAAAAGCCCAAAACACTACATATTGTACAAAGACCTTGCCCGACCGCATATACTTTCTATATATGGTGTCCGGTCGGCCAATGACCGATGGCCTGTTGAGCAACGGGCAAACCACGGGGAGGCCGTGTCATCGTGGGTGAATAAGGCTCTTCCGGCTTCATGACGAGCCATGAGACGACGTTTGCCGACAGCACATATGCTCACGTATACTGCGGCCCACAAATCGGAGTTCATCAGCCGGTTGGAACGCGGACAGAAGGGGGGAACAATGTCCATCAAACACATCCTCCTCACGGTGGCTTCGCTGACGGCGATCATATGGGGAGGGTTAGCCATGGCAGACAACAGCGTGCTTCCTGAGACGGAAGGGTCGGCCGATCCGCTTGAACGTGGATTGCCGGTTCTCGAAGAGGAGTCTCGTTCAGCAACGAGCGGGTTCCTGAAACTCCACACGGCATTCCCTGTGAACGGGCAACCTGTCTTTGGGACGTACGGTGGGGAAACCCCGGCCGGGCTCGCGGCGGCCACGACATCGGAATGAACGTGGTCTTTGGGAAGCGAGAGCACCTGGATACCGCGACCCCGGAAGGGGCCTACTGCCGCGAGCACGGAATCAAAGTCATGGTTTCCCTGACAAGGCATATCTACGGGAGGCCCCGTTTGGCGGCGCCCGTTACCGCGGAGCAAACCGTCATTCCCCTGCTCTTCCCCAAAGCGAACGCCCTCCCGGAATCCGGCGTTATCCAACTGGAGGACGAGCTGATCCGCTATGCGTCGAGAGGTGAGGCCGAACTACGCGACGCTCAGCGAGGATTCAGAGGCACCGAGCCGACTGCCCACCACGAAGGCATTCATCTTTTTTTCCCCGACAAGTGCGCGGCTGAAATAGAAGAGATCAAGGACTCGCCGAACCTGTTCGGTTACTACGTCCTCGATGACCCACCTGGAGATGTCCTGTCCGGTTTGCGCGCCCTGTATGCACTCGTCAAACGCATTGATCCGAACCCGAGCCACCCTGTCTGTGCCGGCTACAGCCTTCTCGGCCCCCTGCACTATTTTGGGCCGGGCGTCTGCGACGTGATGATGGTGTATATCTATCCGGCTCGCTGGCGGGGATATCAGCGCGAACGCATACCCTTCTATCTCCAAAGAATGCTCATGACGGCGCGAGAGCGTGTTCCCGGAATCCCCTTCATTGGCGTCCAACAGGCGTTCGGATATCCGACGGGGAACCATGCCATGCCCACCAGTGCGCAACTACGCGAGGAGATGGAGGACTATGTACGCGAGGGGGCTTGCGGACTGATCGCCTTCAAATGCGAGACCTCCGATACGATTCAAGGTTGGGCCGACTACACGCACATGAAGAACGTAATGCGGGAGGCCGGCGAGGAGCTCCGCTCCACTGGCGGACTCACGGTAGCACCCGAACCGACGGAACTGGCGCAGCGTCGCATCGAGCCCGCGGGATTCTGGGAGACCCCTCGCACGGTGCCCGGCTTAGCGCCCGCTTGGCGTGTAATTGCCCCCTTTCACGATGCCAACGACGAATACCTCAACGCTGTCTTTCCGCCGGAGGAAGGCATTGACCTGGCCGGCGTCTATGCGGGGCAGCGCGGGAAGACTAGTTGGATCGAACGTCAGTCTGCGGCAGGATTCATGTACCTGACACCTCTCTTCGGAGACGATCACCTGACCACCCACTGCGTGGCCTATGCGACGTGCGAAGTCGTCAGCCCTCGGACGCAACGAGTTCAGATGCGCGTAGGATCAGACGACGACGCCGTCATATGGCTAAACGGAAAAGAGATATACCGCTTTTCCGGCGTCCGCGGCGTCCAAGAGGACACCGACATCGTCGAAGTCGAACTCCCTGAGGGACAATCCACCCTCTTGGTGAAGAACTACAACCGCAAAGGGGAGTGGGGCTTCTTCATGCGGTTTACGGACCTTGACGGCAAGCCGCTGGCGGGATTGACCTTCCCTGAGAAATAAGGAGAAATGGGGAAATAAGGAAATAAGGGGACACAATACATAATTACTTCTTCCGCCTGCGGCTCGTGCGGCCGTCTCTGCACGGCCCAAGCAGGACGCATCCCCTTCACGAGTGCTGTGATACACTGCACCTGCAAACCGTGGGGAAACGTGCTGAAAACATGAATGAACCACCAACACCCGCCCACGGGCCCCTGCTTATCGCCATAGGCGGCTTCGCAGGAACCGGCAAGACGGCCGTATCGAAACGACTCTCCGCCGACTTTCGCATTCCAAGACTTAGCTCAGACACCATCGGCCACGCCATCAAGGACTCGGCGGCAACAAAGGGCAATGACATCGATGCCTACTGGCTCGCATACGAACTCCTGTTCAAGTTGTGTGAAGACGTCATCCAATCCGGTATATCGGTGATCCTGGACCTCTCGCTCGGATGGCCATTCCACTGGCGCCATCTGGACGGCATCGTTGAGCGGCATCCGTCCACCGTATTCCTTCCCGTCATTCTCCGTTGTCTCCGCAAACACTGCATGACGCGCATCCGAAGCCGCTATCAGGCGAGGCCCGGCCACTACGACCCGCCGCATGTCTACACCTCAGATCAGAAGCACTTGGACATCTGGCGATTTCTGCAGGAACTCAACCGGCCGGAAGTCCACTTCGTGGATGCTACAGGCACCGAAGACGATGTATACGAGGCCGTTCACCGCCACGTGATAGAGAATGGCTCATAGGGGGCCGCCCGGCCGCACACGCGCGGGAGCGCGGCGCGATGGATGGATTGAGTTCCGCGTCCGGCAGTCTCCCCTTCGCCAATCGGCTGCGGCACCTATCGCCCCGGAGAACGTCCCCCTGAACTCACCTTCCTCCAAGCGCCCTAATTCTGATGTCCGACAGCGCCATGCTCCCATCACGATGCTCGATGAAGACGTCGTTGCCCCTGCGTTGGTAGACACTGTGAGACAACGACCACTTATCGTCGACAAACACCTCCATCGCAGTCTCAAAGACAAACAGGCGCAACTTCATTCGCCGCCCGATGGGCATCTCGCAGTAATTCGTCGCAAGAGCGGCTCGGTTGTCCCAGTTCTTGTAGGGCCGCAAGACAAGCTGCTTTTCCCCAGGCCGGAAATCCAGCACATACGCAAAGCTCATATCGCCGGCGGCGCGGAACAGCACCGAGCAGTCCATGTTGCTAGTCGATAGCTCAAGCCAGGCTTCCAGATAGAAATCGGCAGGCAATGTCCCTAACCGTAAGAGGCCGGCTTCGCTTGATGGTGACTCCAGCGTATTGCCCAAGATGCGCCATTCTCCGACAACGTCCTCGGCGTCTTTGAGGACCTCTCCTTCCAGCTCAGGCTTGGCGAGAATCGCATCCACCACCTCGCGCGGCACGTGTTCCGTCAAGGCGCCGTCCTGCCGAAAAGCCAACTCGCGAGGAACGGAATAGAGCCTGCCTTGGACGATATCGCCCAGATCATCATCGCCTGCGCGGTTGCACATAAAAGGAAACGTTATCCATCGCACACCATCGGTTGCAGGGCGCGACATAGCAAAGGTGGGATACGGAAGCCAGCTCCGAATGGGTGGCCGCTGCCATGGCCCCTTCAAGCTCTTCGCCACTCGGTAATGCGCGTTTCTATCCAGCGTGAACAGGTACCAATGCCCCCCGTGCTGCAGCACCTGCGGGCAATCGCACTGCTGTCCAAAACCTGGCGCCCAAAGCGGAGCCGTTAGCGTCCATTCAAGAAGATCCCGACTCTTAGCCAACGCCACGCAGCCCGAACGTTGATAGAATCGGCCTGGCGCCTGCGACCCGATGAGCATCCACCAGCACGCCTCTTCATCGTTGTAGAAGACGAATGGATCGCGGAAGTTCAGGCGAGAGGCTCCGACATCATCGCCCACAAGAACGGGATTGCCCTTATGCTTTTCCCATGAATAAAGATCATCGCTGGTTGCCAGGCAGACGTTCTGGTTGCCGGTGTAGAAATAGTAGAAACGCCCATCATGGCCTCTTACCACGGTACCCGTTGCAATATTGGCATCCGCCTCACCCCGCCCCCCGCTCCAGAGAGCCACGCGTTCAACGCGCCAGCGGACCAGATCGCGGCTTGTTCTGTGGGCGAGGGCGCCACCGTTTTGCATATGAAACAGATGCCAAACGCCCTCGTGATAGAAAGGCATCGTGTCCATTGACTTCGGCAAATCGGGCGGGCCGAGAACATTGACCATCGGCGTCTCGGAAAGGTCGAACACGCGGCCTAGATGCGGAGTTTCTTGAGCTTCCGCTCTAAGACAAATTGCCGCCATAGAAAAAACCGCGACCATGGCAAACGCTATTAGAAAGATTCCCATGCTGCGAACCCATTTCTGGACTATTTGTCAACGTGCGCCGACAGGTTTGGAGCATTGCTAGATGACGGCGTCTAGCCGGACCTTCAGATAGTCCTCCTTGCGCTCGGCGCAGCCTTCGCGTCGAGATTACCGCAAGCGAGCAAGTTCCTCGCTCACAATGCGAACGCAATTCTGCACCGAGGCCGCAAAGTACTCCTTTCCGTAGTCGGCGGAAGCCTCAGCCGCGTCCTTCCCGATCCCGTCGTAGGCGTTCTCACTTTCTGAAAGCTTGCTCATGTGCACCATTTCAGGCCGCAGCGCAAGCATGAGCGATGTTTCCTTCTTGCCGGCATGGCCGGGATCCGTATCGATTGGATTACAGCCAAATGGATCAAGCACAAGAATCTTGGGGGAGTCTGTCACTTCCTTCATTGCCTTCTCGGCAAGAGCGGCAATGGCTGCGCCCTGCTTGGCCGGCCAATGCCCGGTGCATAGGACCGCAAGCCTCACCTCTTGCTCGGCGAGCAGCCGTAGGATATCGCTAACAAGTGAACAGAAGGTGCTATCTCGGATGAGAAGGCTCCCCTTCCACCCAACGTGCCCGTTCGCATTCCAATACGTAGGGGGCAACAACACGCCGCCTGTTTGCTCCGCAACGCACCTACAAAACTCGTAGGCGTGAATAGTGTCCAGCCCGAGAGGGAGGTGAGGCCCGTGGAATTCAAGGGAGCCGATTGGCACGTACACGAGTGACGTCTCGGCCAGTGCTGCACTCAATTCGTGCGCGGTCAATTCTTCGTATCGCTGACTTCTCATCGCCCACTCTCCCCGCCTACCGCTCACCGGCCGCCGGCTGATCCTCACACAGCACAAGCTTCTTGCCGCCTTCAAGACGGAGCCAAGTGGCAAAGACGCGCTGCCCCTCGATAAGCTCGATCACCCGCGCCCCGCGCGGGAATCCCTCTCGCCCGTAAGCGCGGAACCCGCTGCCCCGGCCGTAACACAGCCGAATGCCGCGCAGCGCGCCCTCATAATCATTCACATGATCATGCCCGACGAAGGTGCCCATCACATCCCCGGCCTCGAATAAGGCGGCAAAGAAGCCCGAATTCACCTTCGGAGAACACACATCCTCGTACTTGGAGCCCACGCACCCGCCGGCATCCCAAACATCTTTGTATTCCGGAATCGGGATGTGAAAAAACGCCAGGGCCGGCAGGAGTTCTCCCCCGCTCCGCTTCCGGATGCCCTCGGCCTTCTTTAGATACCAGTGAATCTGATCCGGATGAATCCAGTCGTAGCCGTCTCTTTCCTCGCCCACGTAATAATAGCTGTTCGAGTCGATGCAATAGATGGTCGCGGCCTGCTTCCGGCCTTTCGACGCGCGCACCGGCAGGACATAATTACTCACGCCGGTGATATCCCGAGGGCCGCGTTGAGAAACGCCGTAAGGCAGACTGCGCGCCAGCTTCATGAGTTCATCACGGCTCATGGTGGACTCGTCATCGTGATTGCCGAAGGCCAACGCCCACGGAATCCCCCGCTCAATCATCGGCGCGGCGCAGGCCTGCAGCCCGGCCCCAGGCGCCTTGCACTTGCCCCCGCCAAGGATATCGCCCGTCAGCACCACGAGATCCGGCTTTTCGATATCGAGCACCGTACCCATCAAGGCAATCGACTTCTGATCATCCTCCTCGCCGGCCTTCCAGTGAATGTCCGTAAACTGGACGATGCGAAAACGCCCGTCTTCATTGAAGCGCAGCTTCCCGGCCTTCCCATCGGCCGACGCCGCCCCCCCGGCACACACGCCGCAAGCTACAAGCACCGCGACAACGATAAAGACATAAGCCCTCAACAAAAACGCCCTTCGCATGATTCTTCCTTTCCAGCTCGAGGCCCCGTCCGGCAACGCACCTATTAAAGCCCGCCGCACATGGGAGTTGTCAAGGCGCGCGGTGCCACGCGATCTTAGGCCTTCGTATCCTAAGCAATATAAGGGCTTTACGAGCGGATGACGGGAGTTGCGTGGCGTGTCCTGACAATCCCACATTCACCGGATATGCATCCGCCTCCGCAGTCTTCCGCTGGACTACGAAATCGTGTCAGTTCTCCCTGCATCCCCTTGATAAAGACTCAGAAGATGCTTTGTCCTTCGTTTGAGCTTCTCCTCCCAAACGGGAGTAACATCCTTTGGCTGCGGATACTTGAGCCTCGCTATGAGTTCGGCTGCATCAGAAGGGCTTAGGCTCTCCACATCCTTTCCCAGACTCTTACATGCTGCATCGATGCCCTCCATCCTATATCCGAAATGTGCGACGGAGAGATATAAATGCGCGATACGGGATTTTGGTGTCCTTCTGCTGATAAGAGTCGCAAGCGCCATCTCGCGCACCTTCCGGACTACTGTGTACTCGAAGTCGCTCGTCAGTGTCCTCACAAATTGTTGCTCGATGGTGCTGCCGCCTTGACGTTCGTTCTTCTTCAGAAACATCCATATAGCGCGCGCAATACCTCGCGGATCAATTCCAGCATGAGAGTAGTACCTTCTGTCCTCTCCGAGTCCAAGCATGTCGACCGCCAGAGACGGGGCTCTCGTGA
This sequence comes from Candidatus Hydrogenedentota bacterium, assembly GCA_963674865.2. Taxonomy (GTDB): domain Bacteria; phylum Hydrogenedentota; class Hydrogenedentia; order Hydrogenedentales; family SLHB01. The sequence goes on along the minus strand of CAXXYE010000002.1, from coordinate 51,080 downwards.
AGTCAAGTGACTGACACGCGCGCAAGAGCTCGTCCTGTCTGTCGTGCAAGCCAAATGCGTTCATAGCTACCAACATCCTTCCCACTACGAACACAATTCCTGCGAGAGTCTTGTCAATTGAGCGGACTTTCCGAGTACGCTTATGGACGATATCGGACGGTGCCACCGGAAGCCACCGGCTCCATACGACTCCTCCATAGCTATCTGAGGCCGTCCATGTGAACGTCCCGCCGAGAAGGTCGCCATTCTTTCTGGCCAGAGTATGAAGGGCTGAGGTAGGCCGCTGCCTACCGTCTTCTTCGATATGAATGAGAACTTGGGATCTGCCTAAGTATCGCTTTCTGACACAGCCAGAGATCTTAACCTGGACGCGTTTGCTGAACTCGAAGATAGTCTCAAGCCCGTCAGCCGTTTGATCCATGACCTTCTCGCCACTGCCCTCGATGTGGCTACCTTCCTGTCGAAGGAGAGCCTTGTAGGTTACGCGCATGCCTTTGTAATCACTTTTCCGTGCTCTCGTTGTCTCGGTTACGAAGTACCAGTGGCCGTGAACATTTGGAATTCCGAATAGCCAATCCCCAAAGAAGAAAGCGAAGAGCGCCAAACTCATGCCACCACATAATGTTCCAAGTGCGTTCGTAAGAACTGCCCTAACTACATCCGGTGTTAGGAATTCATAGAACATGCTCATCTCATTCACCCCCGCCTTAACTTGACCTATGCATCCAGAATTATCGCTACTGGTGCCTCTGGCTGCAAGGTGCCCTATGCTCCCGTAGCGAGAATCACCGAATCTCGCTGCAGTCAGTAACTCCCCAACATACAATTTGCTGGATTGGCCCACAGTGCTCTCGTTATCCCGGCCCGGAACGTGCGGACAGAACGTGCTGTCTTGCTTGACATCACGCATATGCTGCAATAACATTCTTGGCGGCTGATAGAGTACCGTAAAGGGCTGCTTTGTGTTAGGACCTAATTCCAAGGCCGGCGTCAGGATACGCCGCGGCGCACGCGCATGCGACGGAGCAATGCTTCTCCGCGTCGTGGCCGTCGTGCTCGTGGCCCTGTTCATGGCGGCCGTCCTGCACGAGCTGCTCCTCGTCCTGCTCGGCCACGAACACGGCCACGATCACGCGAACTGCCCGTTCTGCCTTCTCATCTACACCCCGCTCCTCCTCGGCCTCAGCGCCGCCTCGCTGGCGTGGCTATTCTCAGGCCGTGCCGGCCCCATTCCCGTCTGCGAAGTGCCAATAAGCCGACGCTTCGCACTCAAGTCCGAGCCCCGCGCCCCGCCCCTCAGCTAACCACCCCACATCACCCCCTCTCTAACCAGCCCATGCTGTGCCTGTGGTGTGCCCGGCCGTAACCCGTCCGTAGTCCCGCCACAGGCCCCGAGCGGCAGGCGGTAGAGGTATATGGCGCGACACAATCATTTGACGCTACCCACGTTGGCGGCCGCACACAAACACAGCGAATACCGCACGCAATCCGGCTACCGACACGCGCCGCTCCACGGAGCGGCCACACCGGCCTGGCGGCATATTGGCCGCTTCGCCGTTGCCAAAATGAAAAGGAATTACACCATGAAGTATAGAACCAAGAACGGTTTCACCTTGATAGAGTTGCTTGTTGTCATTGCCATCATCGGCATACTGATGGCCATCCTGTTGCCCGCGCTCAGCCGCGCCCGGGAAGCGGCACGCCGTACCAGTTGCCAGAACAATCTCAGGCAATTGGGATTGGCCTTCAGCATGTACGCCAACGAATCACACGGAAGGTACCCCCAGCAGCACACATGGACCTGCGCCGGCGAATACAACCCCTGGCGCCTCATGTTTGAAGGCAGCCAAGTGTTTCCCGAGTACCTGGACGACATCGACACGTTGATCTGCCCGTCATGGTACGGCGCCACCGACGGCATCGGGCGCTACGATAGACACGTAGGCGACACGTGGAGCACGGTATGGGAAGGCACAGGCAACGGGATCGTCGAGGGATGCGAAATCACCTCCGCGCCGTATCAGTACTGCGGCTGGGTGTTCAACAAGGACATGAAGATACGCCCCGGCGCGAACGCCAATACGGACGGCCTCCTCGAGCAGATGCAAAGAGGCGCCTACATGAAGAACGAGGACCTGGAATTCCCTGCTCCGCCCGCCGACTACACCGGCCCCACAACCATCTACCGCCTCAGGCAGGGGGTCCAGAGGTACTTCATCACGGACGTCAACGATATGGCCGCCGGCGCCAAGGCGCAAGCATCCATTGCCGTCATGTGGGATGGCCTCTGCGCCGGCATGGTGGAGCACTTCCCCCACTGGCCCAGCGGCGGCAACGTGCTCTACATGGACGGACACGTTGAATGGAACAAGTTCGACAACCTATACAAGAAGATCAACGGAACGGCCATCTTCAACGATAACACCTTCCCCTTCGGCGCCACAGGCTTCGCGATCCACAGCATGGAGCCAAGAGGATTCGCTATGCGCAAGTAACCCCGGTGGCCGCAACACCCCAGTGCGATCAGACACATACCAAGGGCGCCTCTATCCATATCCGATGGGTGAGGCGCCCTTGTCCCCTAACAAAGGATGCGCCCCCTACTGTGGAATCTGCTGAGACATCTGGGGACATGTACCAAGCGCCGTCCCCGGCGCGACTACGTGTCCCCAGATCTCCAGTGGCGATGACTGAGAAGACAAGTTGCTCTACTGGGGAATCTGCTGGAGAAGGCCCTGGATGGCGTGGGCAACGCGGTAGTATAGACTCAGGAAAAGCCCGTACAACGTGTATCGAAACCGAGGATAGACAAGGCATAGGAGAACGACGCCGATCACCAAGCTGCGACGCCACCGACGCGCGAACGGCCCCGCCATCCTCAGAAGCAGGCCAACCATCCATCGGAACGCCCCGCAAAGACTCTTGACGCCTTGCCGGCCCGCCCACAAGAGATCGCTTTCCGACCCGACGCCCCAACTGCGACTCGCCAACCCATCGGCGGCGCAATCCAGCACCAGCACCGTGTGGCCCACCCGAACCATCCCCCCATCGCGAAGCATCCGAGAACGCACCGTACCCGCGCGCCTACCGTCCACAAACACCCCCGCCCCATCGGCGCTTCGCACCCGGTACCCGCCCGAAACGGCCGACACGTGCGCAACCGTCGGCGGCACGGCCGAGTCCAGCCGGATGTTCACGGCGCAGCCGCTATCCCGGCCGATGTAGAACGGCGCGGACGTGACAGGGAACTCCGTGCCGTCCTCAGGCCCGTTGACCACGACAAAACAATCAGGCGAACCGGATGGCCTCATGCAGGCGCCGCTCCTTCCCGTTCCTGGCGCTGCCCTTTGCGAATCACCAGTTTCCCATCCTCCATTAGCGCCTCGATCACATCTCCTCGCTCGAACGACTCATCGAGCAAGAGGTCGCTCGCGGGATTGATCACATGGCGCTCAAACACCCGCCGCAGTTCGCGCGCCCCAAATTCCTCGCTATAGCCTTGCTCCGCCAGGTGCTCGTACGCTCCCTGGTAGATCCGCACTCCCACGCCGCGATCCTTCAGCCGCCGGCGAAGATCCTCGGCATGCAAATGCAGGATCGTCCGAATATCCTCGAAAAGCAGCGGATGAAAAGGAACAATCTCGTCGATTCGATTGATGAACTCCGGCCGGAAATGCTGCCGCAGCTCTTTGATCACGGCCCCGGCCTGCTTCCCACGCGAGCGGCTGAGCGTGGCCGCGGCCACATTCGACGTGAGAATGATAATGCAGTTCTTGAAGTTGAGATCGCGCCCGCGCGAATCCTTCGACCGCCCCTCATCCAGAATCGGCAAGAGAATATCGAACACGCGCGGATGAGCCTTCTCGATCTCGTCAAACAACAACACCGAGAACGCCGACTTCCGAAGTGCCCGCGCCAGACGCCCCTCCTCATCACTTCCCGCATAACCCGGCGGGGCGCCCAACAGCCGCGAGACCGAATGCTCCTCGACGTATTCCGACATGTCGAACGTGTAGAGATGATCCGACGAGCCAAACACCGTGTCCGTCAATTCCTTGGCGAGTTGCGACTTGCCCACGCCGGAAGGCCCGAGAAACAACAGCACGGCCGTCGGCCGGTTCGGATCGGCCAGCCCCGTGCGCGACTTCTTCACCGCCGCCACCGCACGCGCCACCGCCTCATCCTGCCCGACGATCCGCCGCCTGAGCCGCCGCTCCAAATCGCCCAGTCGCAGCCGCTCCTCGGCGGTGATCTCCTCCAACGGGATCGCCGTAATCAGACTCACCACCTTGCGCACGTCATGAGGCAACACCGCATTCGTCGCCCGGCCCGACGCGCTCGGCCGCACAGCCGATCCCAATTCGGGCCGTTTGCCGGCCACCGCCTTCGCCGCCACCGCCTTCAGCCGGTACCGCGCGCAGCACTGATCCAGCACGTCGATGGCCTTGTCCGGCAGTTTGCGGCCCGGCATATAACGCTGCGTCATCTTGATGGCCGCGAGCAGCGCCTTATTGCTGATCCGCACACCATGATGCGATTCCAACGAAGGCTGGAGCGCTTTGAGCACCGCGTAGGTGGCCGATTCCGTGAGTTCATTCAGCCGCACCATCTGGAAGCGCCGCTCGACGGCCGGGTCGCGCTCGATGAACTTCCGATACTCGTCGAGCGTTGTCGCGCCGATACACCGGAACTCGCCCCGCCCCAACGCAGGCTTCAACAGGTTGGCCAGATCGACCGCCCCACCGTCCGTGGCCCCCGCACCCATGATCAAGTGAATTTCATCGATGAAGAGAATGACGTCCTTGCGCTGTTTCAGCTCCTCCAGCAGGGCCATGACCTTCTCCTCGAAGGCCCCCCGGTACTGCGTGCCCGACATCAGCGCCGCGTGATTCAGCTCCAGAATGCGGTATCCCGCCAATACCTCCCCCACGCCGCCGCGCGCCGCCGCAACCGCCAGCCCTTCCACCACCTTCGTCTTCCCCACGCCCGCGTCACCCACGAGGATCACGTTGTTCTTGTTCTTCCGCATGAGGATCTGAAGCATCTCGACGATTTCTTTGTCCCTGCCAATCGCCGGTTCGATCTTCTTCGCGCGCGCGGCTTGCGTCAGATCCCGCGTGATGCTTTCCAGCGAAAACGGCGCCTTCTCCGCCTGATCATCCTGAGTGGTAACGGCCGCCTGAGCTTGCTGGGCTTTCACCTCAGGCGCGGCTGCGGATGTCCCCGCGTCCTGCGAAGCGGCCGGCCGGCTCTTCAACAGCGCCCGCCGGAGGTCCTTGATGCACTCACCGCGATCGAAGCCCCGCTGATCCAGTATGCGGCACGGCGCCGCGTGCGCATCCGCCAACATCGCCATGAGGAGATGCCCCACCCCGGGCTTCGCCCATCCGAGCCGCTTGGCAAACCGGCCCGCGTCATTGATAAGCGCCGCGCAGCGAGGCGTGTAGAAACACTCCGCCCCAACGGCCGGCATCGTGCCCTGCCAAGGATTGCGCCCCAGCTCGGTGGCCGCCGCCTGAAAGGCCCGAAAACGGTGCTCCATAACCTCCCGAGGCAGCATCGTCTGATTGCCCATGAGCACCTCGAAGAGATGCTCCACCCCCACGAAATACTGCCCCCGGCGCGCGCTCAACCTGGCCGCCTCATCCAGAATGCGATCAATTTCCGGAGATACGAACACCTGCACGGTAATCTTCCCCTCGAGCAACCGTCACTAGGACCGCCCCTTCTGGCCGGATTCCTAGCGCGAGACTATACTACGAGAAAGAGCCCGGAATACAGCCCGCCTCGATACGCCCGCCCCACGCAGACGCGGAAACGCCAAGAAGAAACAAAAAACGGGGACTGACGCAAGCGGAGTCCGCCGCAGGCGGACGAAGACGTGTCTGTCCCTGCTTTTCGCGGCAAGAATAAGACGCCATCAGCGCGACTCACGCCACTAAAGATGCTCGGCTATCCAGGCTGCGGCCTCTTTGGCATAACGAGACGGCAGCTTGTGGCCCGCATCGTAGAAGACGAGCTTCGTGTTCGGGCCCTCGAGCAACCCGTACAGCTCACGCGCCGGCTCTTCCTTGCACAAGGGATCATCACGGCCCATCAACATGAGAAAGGGCCGATCCCCGATACCACGCGCATAGTTGTGCGACAGAAGCACAATGTCGTCGAACGCCGTGCCGGGCACCACGCACCCCACAGCCACCTTGATGCGCGGCTCGACCGCCGTCAGCGAGACGCTTTGGTTGCCCCCCATGCTGTAGCCCACCAGGCCGATGCGCGACGCGTCGATATCATCCCTTGTTTCAAGGTAATCGATGCCCCGGCGGTAATCGACGTTGGTTTGCAGCACGATATCCCGAAGGGTGAAGTAATTCTTGCGCGGCGGCGCGTCCGGCTCGTTATAGATATTGACGACCTGGTAGTCATTCTCGGCGATGCGATCCCCGTGTCCCTGCGCATCGAGGGCGAACACGGCATAGCCCTTCTTCACCAGCGCCTTGCGCACATGCCCGCCGCTGATGTAGTTGTCCTCGTCCCACCAGTTCTCCTTCGACCCCGACCAGCCGTGAAGCAACAGCACGCAAGGATAAGGCGCTTCACCCTTCGTGGGAATCTCGAGATTGCCAGGCACGAGAAAGCCACGCGCACCGCGAAACACCACTTTCCGCCGGACGCAGTCATCCTTCTCCTTCTTCTCGACGACCCGCGCCTCCAGCGGAATTGTCGCGTCGTAGTCATGGATCGCCTTGAGGATAGAATAGGCTTCATCTCCGACAGGCGTGAAATCGCCCGCCGAAGCGCTCCCAAGGCAAAGAAAGACTGACGCCGCGAATACAGGAAAACAGCATGCTCCGAGCCGCGGAATACACCTTGTCATCAACGAGTCCTCTCCTAGAAGCACAATGACACACCCAACCGCCGCACTACGGCCCGATGCTCGTTGTCCCGTGCCGGCCTACTTCTTCGCCTGGGCCTGTTGGATACGCGCCCACGTATCGCGCAACGTGGCGGTACGATTGAATACCGGCTTCTCTGCGGTGGTATCGGGATCGACGCAGAAATACCCCTTCCGCTCGAACTGATACTTCTCGCCGGACTTGGCCGAGGACAGACTCGGCTCCAGTTTGCACGCGGGCAGGATCTCCAATGAATCCGGATTCAGATAGTCCATCCAATGCTCGCCCTCTTCGATATCGAGCGGATTCTCCCGTGTGAACAGGCGTTCATAGAGCCGGACCTCGGCGTCGATGGCGTGCGCCGCCGAAACCCAATGCAGCGTCGCCTTGACCTTCCGTCCGTCGGGCGGATTATTCCCGCCGCGCGTCTCCGGATCGTACGTGCAGCGAAGCTCGACGATCTCGCCGTTTTCATCCTTCACCACGTCCGTACACTTGATGAAATACGCGTACCGCAAGCGCACCTCGCGGCCCGGCGCCAACCGGAAGAACTTCCGCGGCGGGTCCTCCATGAAATCCTCGCGCTCGATGTAGATCACCCGCGAGAAAGGCACCTTCCGCGTGCCCGCGGCCTCGTCTTCCGGATTGTTGACGGCCTCCATCTCCTCAACCTGATCCTCGGGATAATTCTCGATCACCACCCGGAGCGGATCCAACACCGCCATAACGCGCGACGCCCGCTTGTTGAGATCCTCGCGCACACAATGCTCGAGCTGCTCGATCTCGTTGATGCTCTCGGCCTTCGCCATCCCGATGCGGCCGCAGAAGTCACGAATGGCCTCCGGCGTATAGCCCCGCCGCCGCAGCCCGCACAACGTCGGCATCCGCGGATCATCCCATCCCCGCACACGCCCTTCCTCGACAAGCGCCAGGCAGCGCCGCTTACTCGTCATCGTGTACGTCAGGTTAAGCTTGGCAAACTCGATCTGCTGCGGATGGTAAACACGCAATTCATCCAAATACCAGTCATAGAGCGGCCGATGCACCTCGAACTCAAGCGTGCAGATCGAGTGCGTAATCTTCTCAACCGAGTCCGACTGGCCGTGCGTGAAATCGTACATCGGATAGATGCACCACTTGTCCCCCGTCCGGTGATGATGCGCCTTGAGGATGCGATACATCACGGGATCACGCAGCAGCATATTGTGATGCGCCATGTCGATCTTGGCGCGAAGCACCCGCGCGCCCTCCTCGAACTCACCCGCCCGCATACGCTCAAACAAGTCGAGGTTCTCCTCAACCGAGCGCTCGCGATAAGGACTATTCTTGCCCGGCCGCGTCACCGTGCCGCGGTACTCCTTCGCGAACTCCTCCTGATCGAGGTCGCACACATACGCCTTGCCGGCCTTGATAAGCTGAACTGCCCATTCGTAGAGCTGATCGAAATAATCCGAAGCGTAGTACTCGTGCTCGCCCCAATCGAACCCGAGCCAGCGGACATCCTCCTTGATCGAGTCGACGTACTCCACCTTCTCGGTAACCGGATTCGAGTCATCAAAGCGAAGATGGCACACGCCCCCGTATTGCTGGGCGATCCCGAAGTTCAGGCAGATGCTCTTCGCGTGCCCGATGTGCAGATAGCCATTCGGCTCCGGTGGGAAACGCGTGACAACGCGTCCCTCCCACTTATTCGTTCGGAGGTCGTCCTCAACAATCGCCCGGATGAAATCCAGGCCCGGCGTCGGCCGTACATTCTCTTTGCTCACCTTATCCATAATCCTTCCTCGTCCCGCCCACACGCGCGTCCTCATTGGCGCGGCAATAGGCGAAGCCGCTCAGAATAACCTGAAAAACGACTTCTCCAAAGACCCGGACGGCCTATCCGCTGGACACGGGCGGGATGCCGCATTATGCCCTAGCACGGCTCAATAAGTCGAATCTCACGCTCTCATCCCACATCGCCGGATAACTCAGCGGTGCCGCGCACACGGCGCTTGGATGTGGCGTCGGCTTCCAAAAGTGACTCACCAGATGGGTGAGGCCAGCCATTTCGACAGTGTCTTTGTTTCCAATGACTTGACGCGCGGCACAATTGGCAACCCGGCCACCGGGGCTCTCATCGAGGAGCAACTCCTCCCCGCCGCTTCACGCGCACGAATCCGCCTCCTCTACGAGATCTCTAATCCCCTCGCCTTCACCACGCCAGCCCCACGCATCTGCTCCTCTGAGATCCGAAATCTCAAATCCCCGCGCTTCCCTATCGCAACGCACCCACTTCCCGCTGAATAGCCCGCCACGGCCGGCGGAAGAACCCAGCCCCGGGCGCCAGCCCGAGCTCACGACACCACCCTGACGTCCAGCCCCATCAGGGGCAGCATAATCCTGCCCCCGCCCCGAACAGAGCGCCCGCACGTAGCCGCAGGTGAACACCGCAACCCACGCACACAAGATCCCAACAATCCCACGCCCCGAATGGGGCGCCCGCACGTAGCCGCAGGTGAACACCGCAACCCCACGCACACGAGATCCCAACAATCCCACGCCCCGAATGGGGCGCCCGCGTGTAGCCGTGGGTGAGCGAAGCGAGCCCACGGAACTCAGCCCGTCCCAGCAACAGCCCCGAACGGGGCGATAGCGCCTACCCCAGTCTGAGTGGGTGAACACCGCAGCCCCACGCACACGAGATCCCAACAATCCCACGCCCCGAAGGGGCGCCCGCATGTAGCCGTGGGTGAGCGAAGCGAGCCCACGGAACCCGGCCACCCCATCAAGAGCCCCGAACGGGGCGATAGCGCCTACCCCAGTCTGAGCGTCACCCCCCCGGACACCAGCCCCCCTCCTGCACCATCGCAAACGGGACATCCCCCCGCCCCGAAGGGGCGCCCGCATGTAGCCGTGGGTGAACACCGCAGCCCCACGCACACAAGATCCCAACAATCCCACGCCCCGAATGGGGCGCCCGCGTGTAGCCGTGGGTGAGCGAAGCGAGCCCACGGAACTCAGCCCGTCCCAGCAACAGCCCCGAACGGGGCGATAGCGCCTACCCCAGTCTGAGCGTCACCCCCCCCCCGGACACCAGCCCCCCTCCTGCACCATCGCACACGGGCCATTCTCCGCCCTGAAGGGGCGACGCATACCAGCCCGGCGCAACGCGCCGCGTAACCGTCGCCACAACGCCTCAAGCCCTGCAAGGGCGCGACAACGCATTAAACCTTCACCGACCTCGAGCGGGCGTGAATGCCACGTCCACCGAGGCTTGTGCTTGATACGCGAGAATGGCCGTTATCCCAGGTTCTCGTATTTGCGGCCCACAGGCATACGGCGTATTATCGCAGCAGTTCTCCCCGCCGGCCGCGCTATTGGACGGCCGCGCATGGCGTCGGAAGAACCAGGACGATTATGTGTTTACGGGGAAATCCACGGCATCCGTCAAGCGAGTCAGAGACTCATCCAACGAAACGGCACATCAGCACAAGGATCGGCCTGAAATAACAATCTCATTCAACAGTATCTTGAGAGAACACGGCATTGAGCCTAGAGATGTCCGATTGGTCCGCCACAAAGATAACAGGGCGTCACGAGGTCGCTCTCCTTACGAGCTCTGGCGCGATGACCCGGAGGCGTTTCAGGCCTATCAATCGAGCCAAAACCCAAAGAACCGGAAGAAATTCTCCGCGCCGTACTGGGCGGTCTTCATTTCGGACGCTTTCGACGATACCGTATTCGCAGGACTTTACAGCGCCGCATATCGCGGTTTGCTTAAAAAGGACCGTCCCAAGCCGCACATCGTTGGCGAGATCGATCGCGCCGGCTCCTCTGACATGTACGATCTCAGACTCGACGATAGACTTCGAAACCTGATCGGACGCTTGGTTATCGAGTGGGGGCCGGCCAAACTCGCGTGGGTCCAGTACGCGGATCGCCACGACAAGGAGGTGCTCGAACTGAGGCCAGAGGAAAGCGAGCCGCCCTTCCCCGGATTCATCAACTTCATCGAACCTCTCTCCCGAATAGGGAAGCTGCCGCGCACTTGGATTGAGGCGTTGCGATCATCGCGCGGCGTCTACATCCTTACGTGTCCCAGGACAAAGGAACAATACGTAGGATCGGCGACGGGCGAGAACGGATTCTGGCAACGGTGGATGGAATACTACAACACCGGACATGGCGGCAACGCGGGCCTGAAATCACGCGAACCGAGTGACTATCAGGTGGCTGTGCTTGAGGTCGCCGGTTCCGCCGCGAATCACGAGGATATTCTGGAGATCGAAGGGCGTTGGCAACGCAAACTCCAGAGCCGCGATATGGGCTTGAACCGCAATCTCGCGAAATCTCTGCCGACCTAACGTAGCGTGAATCGACGACCACCGGCCATGACGGTGTTCGTCGACTTCGACCTCCTGCCCGCGAGCGCCCTCTCCTACGCCGGTTGGGCGTCAACCGCCTTAATCCGGTTTTTCTCGTCTACATGGACAACCTTCGGCCGGAACGACTTCGCCTCCTCGGCGTCCATCTGGACGTACGTCAGCGCGATAACGAGATCGCCGACCTGACCCATCCGGGCGGCCGGGCCGTTTAGGCACACCGTCCCGCTGCCGCGCTCCCCCTCGATGATGTACGTCTCGAAGCGCGCCCCGTTATTGATGTCCAGCACCTGCACCCGCTCGAAAGGCAGCATGTCCGCCGCTTCCATGAGATCCGGATCCAACGTCAGGCTGCCCGCGTAATCCAACTCGGCCTGCGTAATCGTTGCGCGGTGAATCTTACTCTTCAACAGCGTAACCAGCATGTCGCTCGCGTTCCTTTCGACCTCGGCTCACCCCTGTGGCGAAACCGTGAATTTGATGTTATCTATCAGCCGCGTCTCACCGACCCACGCCGCCACGGCGAGCAAGACGGTTCCCGCAACGCGCGCAACCGGCTCAATCGTCTCGGCGTCGACCAGTTCGACGTAATCAATCTTGACCTCTCGCATACCATCCCGCGTCGCCGCGACGACCGCGTCCGCGTCGCGTTCTCCCTGTTCGAGCATCCCTTCGGCCTCGAATAGCGCCCGCGACAGGCACAACGCCCGCTCCCGCTCCTCCACGCTCAAGTACTTGTTCCGGGAACTCATAGCCAGGCCGTCCGGCTCTCGGACAATCGGCAGTTCCACGATCTCGAGGCCCAAGTCCAAATCACGCGTCATCCGGCGGATGACGGCAGCCTGCTGCGCGTCCTTCTGCCCGAAATACGCCCGGTGCGGCAGCACCGTCACAAACAGCTTCGTGACAACCGTCGCCACTCCCCGAAAGAACGTCGGACGCGATGCGCCGCAGAGGCGCTGCGTAATCCGCTCCACCTCGACATACGTGGCGTAGCCCTCGGGATACATGGCCTTCGCGGTGGGCGCATACACCGCGTCCATCCCAATCTCCTCCGCGAGGGCGCAGTCCGTCTCGAAGGTGCGCGGATACTTGTCGAAATCCTCATTCGGCGCGAACTGCGTCGGATTGACGAAAACGCTCACAACCGACACATCATCCCGTTCAGCGGAGGCCCGCATCAGGCTCGCGTGCCCCTCATGCAGCGCCCCCATCGTCGGGACAAGCCCCACGCTCTTTCTCTCGCAGCGCCGCGCCAGCGCCCACGCACGCATTTCATCAGGTGTATCGATTACCTTCAATGGTGTTCATGCTCCTTCGTCGGAAAAGCCCCCGACTTCACCTCGTCCACATACGCCCGGAAGGCCTGCTCCATCACGCTCTTCACGTCACCAAACACCTTCACGAACTTCAGGCCGCGGCCAAACCCCAGCATGTCGTGCATGATCAAGACCTGCCCATCGCACTTGGCGCCGGAGCCGATGCCGATAGTCGGTATGGACAACATCTCCGTAATCTCCGCGGCGGACTCCGCGGTTACCAGTTCGAGGACAATCGCGAAGCAGCCCGCATCCTGAAGGCCAAGGGCCTCCTCCTTGAGACGCCGCCCCGCATCAGCCCCGCGCCCCTGGACCTTATACCCGCCGATCTGGTTGACCGACTGCGGCGTAAATCCGATGTGCCCCATAACGGGAATACCCGCGTCAACGATCGCCCGGATGGCCCCGCCGAACTTGTCCGCCGGGCCTTCGAGCTTAACCGCCTGCGCGCCCCCCTGCGCGATGAAACGCCCGGCATTGCGCAACGCCTCCTCGGGCGAGACCTGATACGACAGGAACGGCATATCCGCCACTACCATGGCATTCTCGACCCCGCGCGACACCATCTTCACATGGTGCAGCATATCGTCCATGGTGATCCCGAGCGTATCCGTTAGCCCCATCACGTTATCCGCGCACGAATCCCCGATAAGGATCACGTCCACGCCACAGGCGTCCATGAGCTTTGCCGTTGGATAGTCATAGGCCGTAAGCATGGCGATTCGCTCGCCTTCCTGCTTACGCTTCCGGAGGGAGGTGGTACGAACACGTGCCATGGCCGAATCCTCCTGAACCGTGACGCCGGTGAGCCGCCATCGAGCGGCCCGCCCCATCCGTCCCGGTCCCTAGTTGGGCTCCAAGCGGAGCGGTTCAGTGGCGCAGCAATGCTTTCCTGACGACCCTGCCGCGCGCCTCGGGCCGTTCAGCCAATTCCGCGACAGTCAACCCCGAAACAGGATCGACCGCACCAGGCGCGATCTCCGCCAGCGGCGCGAGCACAAAGGCCCGTTCGCGGAACGCCGCGTGCGGAAGCGTGAGTTCCTCGGACGTCAACGCCCGCCGGCCCCACAGCACAATGTCGATGTCAATTGCCCGCGGCCCCCAACGGACCGACGGCGTGCGTCCCAGCCGGCGCTCGATATCCTTGACCCGACGAAGGAGTTCAAGCGGCTCAAGATCCGTCTCAATCTCCACGGCTAGGTTCAGGAAATCAGGCTGCTCGCGCATACCGACCGGCTCGGACTCGTAGCAATGCGACGCCGCCGCAATCGACACGCCCGGCTCCTGCTCGAGCGCTTCCATAGCGGCAACCAGGATCGCCTCACGATCACCGACATTGCTGCCCAGACTCAACTGCACGCGCATCTTATCATCGCCGGATAACGCGACAGAGCCGCGCACACGGCGCCTGAAAACGACATCACTTGCCGAAGTCCACTCACCGGGCACATCGGCGTATCCTCTTGGCCCGGACAGACTTCAGCACGAGTTCCCCGATGCACCAGTAAGCCTACCACACCCACATCCCGCTTATCCAAAAGCCGGCCCATGCACATACGCCCCCCCGGCAACATGCATGACGCACCCATGCCCAGCGCTTCAAAGCGACGCTCGCATGCAGCCGTGGGTGAGCGAAGCGAGCCCGTGGAACCCGCACACGCCCCACCGATAGCCCCGAAGGGGCGACAGTGTGTAACCGTGCGTGAGCGAAGCGAGCCCATGGAACCCGCACGCACCTCACGGATAGCCCCGAAGGGGCGACAGCATGTAGCCGTGAGTGAGCGAAGCGAGCCCACGGAACCCGCACGCACCTCACGGATAGCCCCGAAGGGGCGACAGCATGTAGCCGTGAGTGAGCGAAGCGAGCCCGCGGAACCCGCACGCACCTCACGGATAGCCCCGAAGGGGCGACAGCATGTAGCAGTGAGTGAGCGAAGCGAGCCCATGGAACCCGCACGCACCTCACGGATAGCCCCGAAGGGGCGACAGCATGTAGCAGTGAGTGAGCGAAGCGAGCCCATGGAACCCGCACGCACCTCACGGATAGCCCCGAAGGGGTGACAGTGTGTAACCGTGGGTGAGCGAGGCAAGCCCACGGAACCCGCACGCGCCCACCGATAGCCCCGAAGGGGCGACAGCATGTAGCCGTGAGTGAGCGAAGCGAGCCCACGGAACCCGCACGCACCTCACGGATAGCCCCGAAGGGGCGACAGCATGTAGCCGTGAGTGAGCGAAGCGAGCCCACGGACATAGGACCCCAACAATCCGTAGCCCCGAAGGGGTGACAGCACACCCGCGCCCCCCCACCTTCGTTATGCCATCGAACACCGGCCTTCCCTCGCCCCAAAGGATGCCGCATACCGGCCAGCGCAACACGGCCATTCCCCCTAGACAGCCCGCCATAGCGGGCGGAAGCGTTTAGCCCCGGGCGTCAGCCCGCGGTAGAAGCTCGCATCTCCAACACCCAGCCCCGTCAGGGGCGGCATAACCCTCCCCGCGCCACGGACGCACCACGCCCCATCCGGCCAGTCAAATCCATCACCGGAGACGCGTTTGGACTCCAAGCTTCAGCTTGAAAACGCGCAAGCCTCGTACAATCTCCATAGACACGCCCATGCGGACTCGAGCCTGAAGGAACGCGATACCGAAGCAGGCAAGATGCCTGCGCCACAACCGGAACGGTGCCCGCGCTATCAAAGGCCGCGTCCCGGCCCTGTAGGGGCCGTGCATACCAGCCCGGCGCAACGCGCCGGGAAAGAGTCGCATTACACCGTTCAAGCCCTGGAGGGGCGCGACATAGGAGCCGGCAAGATGCCTGCGCCACAGCCGGAACGATGCCCGCGCTATATATCGGACGGGCCTTGTCACGTGCGATGGTTAGAATAGGCCGACGCTATCCGGCGTCGACGCGCGAGGAAGAGCAGGGCGAGGGGCATGAGGGCCAGGCAAAGGACATCGGCGGACGCGGAGGTACGAGGGGCGGCATGCAGCATCCCGGCGGTTCCGGCGCAGCCGTAGGGGAGCGGGCAAATACGCTCGAATACGGCCGTTACGGCGGCATCACTGGTGATGGTGAAGTCTACCGGATTGGCTGAACCTGTCAGAGCGCCTTCCCAGTGATCGAATAACCAGCCTGCGGCCGCCGTGGCTTCGAGGGTGACGACATCATTCTCGGTGTAGGTGTATTCGCCGGGGGCCGGATCCACGTCTCCCTGCCCTTGGACGGAGACGGTGAGGGTGAACGCGGGAATCTCAACGAACGCCGCCGTAACCGTAGCATCAGCCGTGATGGTGAGGGCGGTGGGATTGGTGGAGCCCGTCAGATCGCCTTCCCACTGATCGAATAACCAGCCGTCGGCGGGCGTGGCTTCGAGGGTGACGATGTCGCCCTGCGTGTAGGTGTGGTAGCCCACGGGCGGCGTCACATCCCCCAGGCCATGGGCGGCCACCGTCAGCGTGAACGTCGGGAACTCCGTGAAGACGGCCGTAACGGTGCTGTCGTTGGTGATGGTGAGGTTGACTGGATTCGTTGAGCCTGTCAGGTCGCCTTCCCAGTGATCGAATAACCAGCCGTCGGCGGGCGTGGCTTCGAGGGTGACGATGTCGCCCTGCGTGTAGGTGTGGTAGCCGACGGGCGGCGTCACATCCCCCAATCCATGGGCGGCCATCGTGAGCGTGAACGTCGGGAACTCCGTGAAGACGGCTATCACGGTGCTGTCGTTGGTGATGGTGAGGCCGGCTGGATTGGTTGAGCCCGTCAAAGCCCCTTCCCAGTGATCGAATTGCCAGCCGTCGGCAGGGGTGGCTTCGAGGGTGACGACATCATTCTCGGTGTAGGTGTACTCGCCGGGGGCCGGCTCCACGTCTCCCTGCCCTTCCAAGGCCAGCGTCAGTGTGAATACGGGCGGGCCGTCGTATTCGTAGGCGCCCATGTCGAAGCCGTCGCCCTGAGGCCGGGCGATGCCGTCGAGATCCACGTCGGGGGCGTCTTCGTCCGTTCCCGTGTCGACGGCGGGCGAGGCGGTTCTGAGGTGGAAATCGCCACTGGCCTCGTCTACGAACAGGGGCGGATCGGAGAGATTGCCCTCGCCCGTGTGCCCGCCCTCCACCAGGGAATACGTCACCGAACCGGTGGAGGAGCCGGACAAGTCGATCTCGTCGGGCGTGTCGTTCCAGAAGATGCAATTGCGCACGTCATACTCCATCTCGTCCAGGCGCAGTGCCCCGCCCGCATTGGACGCCGTGTTGCCGTAGAACGTGCAGTTCGTCAGATAGACGGACGTTGTCCACGCCGGCCCTTCGCTGAGATACTCGCCTACTCCGTATACGGCTCCTCCGTCCACTTCCGCGGAGTTTCCAAGAAACAGGCAGTTCTCGAATTCCGTGTGCGAATATCGCAACGCGGCAACGCCTCCGGAGCCGCCGGTGTAAGGCTCAGGCGCTGCGGCCTCGTTCCCTTGGAAGACGCAACGCGAGAATCTAAGCGTTCCTCCGAAGGTTGCAAGAACTGCACCGTACCGGGCCTGGTTGCCGACGAATGCACAGTCAGATATGGTGATGTCTGGACTGGCGTTGGCGGAGTATATGGCGCCACCGGAGCTGGCGGTGTTGTCCTCAAAAGTGCAGAACGAGATGGTTGCCGTGCAGAACCCACCGCAGCTCACGGCCCCACCAGGATAACCGTCTGCGGTGTTGCCCGCAAACCGGCAATAGGTAATCTGCGAGGAAGAGTCAGCTATCGCGAGGCCGGCTGCGTTCTTGGCGGTGTTGTTTAGAAAGTCACAGTGAGTGAGCGTGGGTGAGCAGCCCCAGATGGCCATGCCCCCGCCGGTTTTCAGACTGGCGAACTCCTGGCTATCGGCCTTACCCCCCGTGATAACGAACCCATCCAGAGCCGCCGAGTCTGCCCCAACAACGACATGATAGGCCGCTTCGCCGCTGCGCGCCGCTGATCCGTCGATGACAGTTGCCTGGCGGCCCCAATCACGTAACGCACGCTCGGCCTCGATGCCCTCGAATCCGCCATAGAGATCGACCTGTTCCCGCATGAGGAGCGAACCGGTGTCAACAAGCCACTCATCCTCAGAGTATGGATACACGTCAATAGGGGACTGGCGCAGTTCGTCGTAGAGTCCCTCGGCCACCCACACTTCCCCTCCGCCGTCGTCATAGGCAGCGTCGATGGCAGGTTGTATGGTGCTGAATGCCGTGGCCCAGGATAGGCCATTCTCAGAGCCCGAGGTGTTGTCCTTATCGACGTACCAGACTGCGGCAGAGGCCGTCGGCCCTAAGAACAGCGTCGCTACAGAAACCAAAGCCCACCATCTCATGATTCGTACCTCCCCCGGTATCCCGTGCCTCTATGTGAATGCGTTGATTCGCGTAAACTGGCCCAATAGGCTCATGGTCAGTCCAAGTCAACGGCCATGTCTTCCCGCCGGAACGCCCCGGTTGTCCACGCAGCCGCGACAGTGCTTGCCCGTCGACGGCGGCACACATACGCGAGTATAGGACGGATAGGTGACGTGGTCAATGCATAGGCACGCGGCGACGCCGGCAGCGCGACGTGTATGAAGAGCCGTATGCCTCCCGCCGCGGCGGGCTACGGAATGTAGCCATCTTCTCACGCCGCGGGGTGGAACGCGCCATGGCCTCGGCGGGGCTGTGTTCACAGTCACGCACCTCATGATGGTTGGATATGCCTTCTGTGTGTTTCTGCTTCTTATAGACGCTTGAGCGGCGAGAAAGGGGAAGTGGGAGGGGGGAGTGAAGCCACCGATGGACACCGATAGACGCAGATGGAAATTGGTGAATGGTTTTCCCTTTTTCTGGACAGGATGAACAGGATTGAGAGTATGGACGGGGGAGTCCCGCGAGCGTTGCGGCTAAGGATTGGAGGATTTTGAACGCAGAGGAGCGGAGATCGCGGAGGCACGCAGAGGGGGAGCGATTATGGGAGGCAATGGGCGCCTCGCCCATTCTCTGGAAGGATTGACGGAATGGCATAGGGGAATTGCAGATTTGAAATGGCGGATCTCAAACGAGGGATCATAGAGGACAGGCCTCAGATTCCGGGCGGAGGATCTCTGTCGGCGGGACTCAGAGGGTGTTTTGAGCTCGGGCAAGGCATTGATATGGGCGGGGTTGGAGTGGTAAGCTCGTGGGTTGTTGCGGGATCTGAACCTGACGGGCTTCTCGTTACGGGCCGGAATGCGCATGACTACAGGATTCTGTGAGCACCCGGCACAGGCCGGCAGGCTGAACTGATTTTCCCAGATCACACCTAAGTGGAGGAGAGATTATGGCACGCATCGATTTCGGCGGCGTCAAAGAGACGGTCGTCACACGTAAGGAGTTCTCACTCGCCAAGGCCCGCCGGGTCCTCAAGAATGAGGTCATCGCCATCATCGGTTACGGCGTCCAGGGGCCCGCTCAGGCGCTGAACCTCAAGGATAACGGCTTCAATGTTATTGTCGGGCAATCGAAGGAGTTCAAGCGGGACTGGGATCGCGCGGTGAAGGATGGCTGGAAGCCGGGGAAGACGCTCTTCGATATCAAAGAGGCCGCCGAGCGGGGCACCGTTATCCAAATGCTTGTGAGCGATGCGGCGCAGCGCACCGTGTGGCCGACGATCAAGAAGTGCCTGAATCCGGGCGACGCCGTCTACTTTTCCCACGGATTCTCCATTGTCTACAAGGATCAGACGAAGGTCATCCCGCCGAAGGACGTGGATGTGCTCATGGTTGCGCCGAAGGGCTCGGGCACGTCGGTGCGCCGCAACTTCCTTTCGGGCGCGGGCATCAATTCGAGCTATGCCGTGGGCCAGGACGCCACGGGCCGCGCTGAGGAGCGGTGCATTGCCCTCGGCATCGGTATCGGTTCGGGCTATCTGTTCCCGACGACGTTCGAGCATGAAGTGTACAGCGACCTCACGGGCGAGCGCGGCATCCTGATGGGCGCGCTGGCGGGCGTGATGGAGGCTCAATACGACGTTCTCCGGAAGCAGGGCCACACGCCGAGCGAAGCGTTCAATGAAACGGTTGAGGAACTTACACAGAGCCTTATCCGCCTTGTCGATGAGAACGGCATGGACTGGATGTTCTCGAATTGCTCTGCCACGGCCCAGCGCGGGGCCTTGGATTGGAAACCGAAGTTCAAGAAGGCGGTTATGCCGGTGTTCAAGGAACTCTATAAGGCGGTGAAGGACGGCAAGGAAACCAAACGCGTCATTTCCGCGTGCGGTAAGAAGGACTATCAGGATCGCCTGGGCAAGGAACTGAAGACCCTGCGCGATTCGGAGATGTGGCAGGCCGGCGCGGCCGTGCGCAGCTTGCGCCCCAAGGAGAAGGCGAAGGCCATCACCAAGTCCACGAAGGGCATCGCCGGTAGGAAGGGCTAGCAGGAGCCTTCCCACCATCAACGTCTGAACAAGGGCCGCGCAAGCGCACTGTGGGCTGCGCGGCCCTTCTTTTATCTCTGGCAAGTTCCCGTTGCGGGCCGAGCCAACAGAGTCGGGAGGCAAGATGGCCAGGTTATACGTCGTAGCGACGCCCATCGGCAATCTTGAAGATATCTCATACCGCGCCGTGAGACTCCTGGGCGAGGTGGACGTGCTGGCCTGCGAGGACACGCGCCACACGCGCATCATTTTCGAGCGCTACGATATCCCGCGGCCGAAGAACATCCTCTCCTACCACGAGCACAACGAGGAGAAGGCGGGCGCCCGTATCCTTGGCCTGCTTGAGCAAGGATCTGATGTCGCCCTCAGTACGAACGCCGGGTGCCCGGGGATAAGCGATCCCGGTTACCGCATCATCGCCGCGTGTGTCGAGGCAGGCTACGCGGTAGACGTGATTCCCGGTGCGAGCGCGGCCACGACGGCCCTTCTTGCTTCCGGATTGCCCACGTCGAGCTATACCTTCAAGGGATTCCCGCCGCGAAAGCCGGGGCCTCGCAAGCGGTTCGTCGAGATGGAGCGTGATGCGCCTCATACGCTCGTGTTCTATGAGTCGCCCTTCCGCATCGGTAAGTTCCTTGACGATGCCTACGAGGTGCTCGGCGATCGCCGCGCGGCCGTGTGTGTGGAGCTTACGAAGAAGTTCGAGGAGGTCCATCACGGTTTTCTCAAGGACTTGGCGGGGGAGTTCCGGGATGTGAAGGTCAAGGGCGAGATCACCGTCGTCATCGCGGGCAATCATCCCAAGTTTGCCAAGTCTCCGGACGATGACGCGGGAGATGGGCCGTGAGGGGCCTGGAGACGGGCCACGGCCGCTTGGCCTTGCCTGCTTTTCTGCCGGACGGTACGCGGGCCGTTGTGCGCTCGCTCGATGCGGAGGATGTTGCCGCCTCGGGCATCGAGGCCATTATGGTGAATATGCTGCACCTGTCGACGCGGCCTGGGACGTCACGGGTGGCGCGCCTCGGGGGTGTTCATCGCTTCATGGGATGGCCGGGCGTCGTTGCGTCGGACTCGGGCGGATTCCAAGTGCTCTCGCTTATCGAGGGCCGTCCGGGCATGGGAAGCGTTTCGCCGAAGGGCTTTTCCTACCGCCTGGACAAGGGCCACTCGAAGAAGATGCTCACGCCCGAGAAATGCATCCAGCGGCAGTTCCAGCTTGGCTCGGACATCATGTTCTGTCTTGACTGCTGCACTTCGCTCGAAGCTGATGAGGAGCGCCAGCGCGAGAGCGTGGCGCTTACCGTCGGCTGGGGGCAACGCTGCAAGGCGGAATTCACCAAGCTGATGGAGCGCCGCGGCCCTGACGCGCGCGCGCCGCTCCTCTTCGCGGTGATTCAAGGCGGCGCGAATCCCGAGCTGCGGCGGCAATGCGCCGAGCAACTCCTGGAGATTGGCTTCGACGGGTACGGCTACGGCGGCTGGCCCGTGGACGAGGAGGGGCGCGCCAGCGAGATGGTGGCTCTCACCGCCAGCCTGGTTCCCAGCCACCTCCCCAAGTTCGGGCTCGGCATCGGCAAGCCGCATAATCTGGCACAGGCCTTTCGCGCCGGCTATCGCCTTTTTGACTGCGTTCTCCCGACGCGCGACGCCCGTCGCAAGCGGCTCTACGTGTTCGACGGCGATCCCAGCAGGGTCGCGCTCGACGGCGACGGCTTCTATCGCCATCTGTACATGCAGGATGAGAAGCACGCCGGCGATCAGGAGCCGGTGGAGGACGGCTGCGATTGCCTATGCTGCCGCCGCTATTCGCGCGCCTACCTGCATCACCTTTTCAACGCGGACGAGGGCGTCGCCGCCCGGCTCGCGACGATCCATAATCTTCGCTTCTACAGCCGATTGATCGCGCGCCTTCGCGCGGAAACCGGCCAGCCTGTGTCCCATGGGCAATGAACTGCGCGAAGAGGTGGTCCATCGTCTGAGCCTGACGCGGAAGTATCGCTTCACTTGCAGGGAGCTCATCGAACGCGTTGCGGATTGGGCGCTGGTACGTCACCCGACGGTCGACAAGGCCGTGAAGGCCGCCAAGCGCAAGCTCCACCAGATCACCGCCGCGTACATCGATCCTAAGCAGCTCAAGCGTGCGGAGCGTCTCGTCGAGGCCGCTGTCGAAGGCCTCCCGCCCGAGGAGCGCTGCGCCTTGTGCCGCGAGGTGCTTGCCTGTCACGTTTCCACGGCCGAGCGCCTGGATCTGCTCGACGATATTTTCGACGACGTCTTCGGGGTCACCGGGCGGCCGCGCACCATTCTCGACCTTGCCGCCGGGCTCAATCCTTTCGCCCTGCCGTGGATGAATCTAGATCCCGATGCGTCCTATTTCGCGTACGATGTCGACCACCGGCTCGTTGATCTCACCAACCGGTACCTGCGGCTCGAGCATCGTCGGCCGCTCGCCGCCTGCCACGACGCGCTTAGTGCTTCGCCGCTGCCCCGGGCGGACCTCGTCCTTCTTCTCAAGTGCCTGCCGTGCTTCGAGCGACAGGAGAAGGGCGCCTGCGCCCGCCTGCTCAGACGGATACGCGCGCCGCATGCCGTGATGTCATTCCCTACGCGCTCCATCGGGGGGCGGAGCAAAGCCATGGCGAAGAACTATGATGACTTCGCCCGGGGACTGGCCGCCGATCTAGATGTTCCCCTTAACCATTTCTCCTATTCCACAGAGACGATTTATATCCTTCGGCTTGACCAGTAGCGAGGTCGCTTGCTGTCTAGGCTTGATCAATAAACTACTAACGGCATATAATTATAATCACGCTTGGCTCTTCTATGATGCAGAGGTGAGGAAGGACAAACTGAGGAGGGGGGTACGAACTATGTCATTAGAGGACAGGAAGCCATACTGTATCGATCTCGATAATCCGATTGCGGTGTATGTTCAGATCGAGAATCAAGTCCAGTTCGCGATTGCTTCCGGGCGGCTCAAGGCAGGCGACTCGCTGCCATCTGTTCGGGAGATGTCCATGATGCTCGACATCAATCCGAATACGGTTACGAAGGCGTACCGGGATCTTGAGCTGATGCAGATGGTGGTGACGCGTCGCGGCGTAGGGGTTACCGTCACGGGCACGGCTCCCGATATCTGCCGCAGAAAGGCGGGTGCGATGGTGAAGATGCATCTGCAGGATGCCGTCGCGGAGTGCAATGCGTGCGGCATGCCGGCGGGGGAGATTCGGAAGATCGTCTCCACTACGCTTGAGAGCAAAGTCCTGCCATACGAGCGCGGTTAGTAGCGTTACGGGCGTGTCGGCGCGGGGCTCTTGGCTCTTGAGTAGTAGGAGTCTCGCAAGAGTCCGGGATTCAGCGACGCGGAAGGAGAAGTGGGCGCCTTCCGCAACGGAGAGAACCGGCAATCCCGGAAGGGGAGCGTTGTGCAGCGTCAGGCCGCCAGGGCGTTGGCGATTCGCGCGGCCATTTCCTCGAGGTTCCGCAGGACGTCCTCGGCTAACGGGTCGAGCACGACCACCTTCGCCCCAATGCTCGCCGCCACGTGTTCGGCGCTGGTGCGGTTGAACTGTGGCTGAACGAAAATCGCCTTGACCCGCTTGGCCTTCGCCTCTTCCAGCAACGCCTGGAGTTGTTTGGGCGAGGGCGTCTTGCCTTCCACTTCAACGGGTACCTGATCGAGTCCATAGGCGTCGGCAAAATAGCCGTAGGCGGGATGAAATACGAAGAAGGCCTGGCCCTTGAATGGGCTGAGGATCTCTGTGATGTGGGCGTGGGTGGTGTCGATATCCCGGAGAAGCGCTTCGAGGTTCGCTCGGTACGCTTCCGCATGGCCCGGATCGGCCTCTGCCAGGGCGTCGGCCACGGAGTGCGCCTGAATGCGTAGCGCCGCCGGCGATAACCAGATGTGCGGGTCGTAGCCATCGTCCCCATGCTCATGGGCCTCGGCATGCTCTTTGTGTTCGGCGGCGTGCTCGTCCGCATGGGCGTGGTGTTGCATCCTGCGCAGTGTGACGCCGGCTCGTGTATCCACCACGCGGAGGCGGGGCATAGCGCTCTCGATTTTGGGCATGAGGCCGTTCTCGAAAGGCACTCCGACTCGGAAGTACAGCGCCGCCTCGGAGAGCCGGGCCATCTGCCTCGGCGATGGCGCGTAGGTGGCCGGACTCTCGCCCGGGCGAACCAGTACCTCGACTTCGACGTGTTCGCCTCCCACGCGCTCGACGAGATACGCCTGGGGGGCCACGCTGACAAAGACGCGCAGGGGGGCGTCGGGTGTTGTTGTGGTGTCAGGGAGTGTGCTCTCCGCCCCGGGTGTTTGCTGAGAGCATGCGGACATCAAGGCCAGAAGGGCCGCCGTCACAACCACGCCAATCACGTGTCCTCGCATTGAGTCATTCCTTTGTGTGCGCCCCCGAGCGAAGAGCGACGCCGGCGCGGGGATGCATAGGCGCCTCAGTCAGCAACGGCCGCTATGTAGGGTGGCTTACTTCTCAAACACCGTGACGCAATCGTGGAAACGCGGTGAGTACTCAAAAGTCTGGCCATCCTCCCAGGAAGAGAACTGCGTCTTCACCGTGAGCCCGGCCTGCTCGATAATCTCGGTGAACATGTCGGCCGGCACCTTGCTCGGCCATGCATCATGCACGCGGCCCTTGCCTGCGTGGGTTACGACGCCCCGGCCGCCGCTCCGCAGGATGCGCTTGAACTCCTGGGCGTAGCGCTGCGTATCTTCCTGGTTCACATGGGTGAATACATCGAAGGCCCAGATGAAGTCGATGGATTCATCGGCGAGAAAGTCCAGATTCGAGCCTTCGTTGACGAAATACGCCATATTATCGCAGGCCGCAAACCGTTTCTTACAGAGGTCGATGCACTCATCGGACAAGTCGACGATCGTCAAGTGCGACGCCATCTGTTGGAGCGGCTCCGTCCATCGCCCCGCGCCGGGGCCAAGCTCGAGGATGTCGCGTCCGGGCTCGATGTGCTTGCGCATGATGCTGTTGATGACGGATTCCTTCCACTCGGGCGAGACGTTCCATTCCTCGCCGCCGTCTTCCCAGTCCCAGTACTGCCAGACGCGGTAGTTGATGTCCGTCGAGCTGATGCCGGGCAGGTTGTATTTCTCTTCGAGGCGGCTCATGGCCACTTCGAGCAGATGGATATCCCACTTGAAGGCGTAGTGAAAGAAGTAGTACGTGAGGCAGCAGGCCGTCCAGCGGACGCCGTTATACGCAAAAAGCCTCCGGATCGTGCGGACGTTCTCGCGAGATATCATTCGTCCCGATCTCCTGATTCATGCCGGCGCCGATACGCGCCCCGGCGCTATTCCGCCGATTCCTCACGCTCCTTGGCCGCGTTTTCCTCGGCGAGGCCCAGGCACTTCCGGCAAATGGGCAGGGAGGCGCGGCCATGCCGCAGCTCCCGCCGGATCTTCGTGTAATGGGGCTTATGCCAGATGTCGAGCGCACGCTCCGTCTTGATGTTTCCGAAGGTGACTGTCCGGAAGTAGTCATCGCAGCACAAGATCACGCTCCCGTCGCAGACAACATGAAACTCCGCGTATGGCATGATGCAGCGCGCTTGGTGTTCCGGGTTTTCGACCTCCACGGCGCCGCAGCGCGTGGACAGGATGTCGCTGTCGATGTTGAACTTCAGGTGAAACTGGCGTTTCTCGGCGTGTGTCGCGTTTTCGTAAATCTCGCGCAGCTCGGGATTGGTGATCTCCGCCTGCTGGTGGATGGTGACGTACAGAAACACCCCCGCTTCGAGCAGGCGGTCGAAGAGCCGGCGCGTCAGGAAATCGCCGTTTGTGTAGACGCTGATGACATTGTGAGGGAGATACTTCCGGATGATATCGACGATTTCATCCGTCCGCTTATCCATCAGGGGCTCGTTATAGCCCGTCAGGGCGATGTCCCCCCGGAACTTGGCGGCGGCCAACTCCGACGCCACCTTCTCGATGTGCGCGAGATCCAACACCGTCTTGGGGCGTGTGTGCTTGAAATTGGGACAGTAAGTGCATTTCCTGTTGCACTGGGAGTGCGACTCGATGCACACCGTCTCGAACATGTTCGTCGTGCGGTACTGCAAGAAGTGCTTGATGTCCAGGTAGACGGGGTACGCCCTGAGGAGGAGGTTCCTCATCCACTGCGGCATCCGCCGGGAGCGCGAGAATATCAGCCCATCGGTAAGCTCAAACTTGAACAAACAGGACCTCCAGAGGACCCTTCGCGTGCGTTGTCCGGCCTTTGCCGACGCACAGAAACAGCAAGCGGCGCGCTATCACTCTTAAGCCGGGCGCCGCGGTACTTCGAGCGTCTTGCCCGCGCAACGATAGTCGGGCTGCCCGGGCACAACGCGGCGATTGTACTCTACCAACGCGGCAAAGATAAAACGGCGGGGACAATCCGCGCCTGCCGGGCGACTCGGCGCCCAGATGAGAAGACGGGTAAGCCCTGCGGATCGATGGCGAAGCCCGCCAAGATTCGCACGAACAGCGATCACCGTCGCACTCGATGGCCGCTATTGGACCGTGAACGAAATCACAGCCACCATGACAGCGCAACTGGCATTGACGGCATCGACAGACGGGACTACAATGACGGGGAATCAGTCTGTGATGGATAGTCGCAGGCGGTTCCATTTGGGGAATCACGGATGGAGGTACGAGCATGGCCCTAATGTACCTTATATTCAACCTCATCGCAGTATTGGAGATCGCGCTGTTCGTCTTATGCGGGTTACTTGTTTTTGGAATTGAAGGAGCGTTTCTCTCCCCACGAGGCCTGAAACTGATCGAGCCCGTGGCTGTTATTCTCACGGTAGGTCCTGTGCTTGCCCTCGACATATGGTTGCGGAGCAGACACAGAGAGGAGTCAAAGTGGTTTCTCCTTCATCCGGAGCACGGCGGGCAGGTCTTCTTGGTGCCTGTGTGGCTCCCCTGCGCCTTCGTAATCGTCCTCAGCTTCTTCGCATAAAGGTCAATTCGCGGTAATTCAGGGACAGACTACGATTAGGTAAAATAAAGGGACAGACTACGAATTAGATTGACAGCCCTGCCCCCAGGTGCTAGGCTCGGGTCATGAGTCGGGTAGCGCGAGTGGTGGTACCGGGGTTTGCTCACCACGTAACCCAACGCGGGAATCGGCGGGCCGACGTGTTCGAGACAGACGGGGACCGCAAAGGAAATTCAGGGACAGACTACGGATTAATTTGACAGCCCTGCCCCCAGGTGCTAGGCTCGGGTCATGAGTCGGGTAGCGCGAGTGGTGGTACCGGGGTTTGCCCACCACGTAACCCAACGCGGGAATCGGCGGGCCGATGTGTTCGAGGCCGATGGGGACCGCAAGGCCTATCTCGGATATCTGAAGAGGTACGGTGACAAGCACGCGCTTGAGGTGTGGGCGTACTGTCTGATGACGAACCACATTCACCTGGTGGTGGTTCCGAGGCGGGCGGATTCCCTGGGCCTCACGCTACGCGATGCCCACACAGTATACGCCATGCACTTCAACGGCCGCACGCACCTGACCGGGCACGTCTGGCAGGGGCGTTTCTACTCGTGTCCGTTGGACGAGACCCACCTGTGGGCAGCGGTTCGGTATGTCGAACGCAATCCGGTGCGGGCGGGCTTGGTCGAGCGGGCGGAGGA
The DNA here is from genome assembly GCA_963674865.2 of Candidatus Hydrogenedentota bacterium. GTDB lineage: Bacteria > Hydrogenedentota > Hydrogenedentia > Hydrogenedentales > SLHB01. Next base: position 23,451 of record CAXXYE010000002.1, on the reverse strand, counting down.
GTACGCGTGGTCGAGCGCAGCCGGCCATTGCGGGCTGCGGGCGGATGGCGTATTATCTACGGAATTCCCCCCGGCGGGCGTGATACAGGACTGGCGCGCATGGCTGCACGAGGGCGAAGAGGATGAGGGCGTGGAGCGCATTCGCCGCGACACGAAGACGGGTCGGCCCTGCGGTTCGGCATCTTTCCTTGATCAACTTGAGGACCTTCTCAGCCGCACGCTGCGTCCCGGCAAGCGGGGCCGCAAACCCAAGTCCCCAACGGATTCAGCGCCGCTGCTCGGAGAAGAAGAGCCTAGAAAGTAGTCTGTGGAGCTGTTCAAGAAGTCGCATTGCCCCAGAGGTTGAGCGAAAGACCGGGACTGTCCCAAGCGGAGTCCGCCGCAGGCGGGCGCAGACGGGACTGTCCCAGGTCCTTTCTGCGTGCGGCAACTCCGGACTTTCTCAACGGCTCCTCTGTCCCTTTATTTCTTTGGGGAAGGAGAGTCTAATTAGTAGTCAGTCCCCATTTTTTGCTCCTTCGTCTGCGGACGAGCAACGTCAATCATGAGCCAAAACGTGGCTTTGTCGTGGAGATAGGTTTCAACGCCAGGCTTAGGCGAGCGGGAGACTGGGGTTGGGCGTGGTGCGTAGATCGCCGAGGAGTCCGGCTTGGAGCCGGGAATGGCCGGCGGCGGCGATCATCGCGCCATTATCGATGCACAGATCCATGGAAGGAAGGTGCACCTTGATGTGGAGTTCGCGGCTCAGACGCTCCCGGAGCCGTTGATTCGCGGCCACGCCTCCGGCCACGACGAGCCTCGTTGTCCCCGTGCGCTCGATGGCCCGCTTTGTCTTTATGATGAGGGCGTCCACGGCGGCGTGTTGGAAGCTCGCGGCGAGATCCGGCACGGAGTCCTTTTCCTCACGTATGCGATAGAGGACGGCCGTTTTCAGGCCGCTGTAGCTGAAGTCGAGCGAATCATCCTGAATCATGCCGCGCGGGAAGTCTACGGCCTCCGGATTGCCCTCGCGGGCGGCCTGCTCGATGGCGGGGCCTCCGGGATAGGACAGGCCTAAGAGGCGCGCCACTTTGTCGAAGCTCTCGCCAACGGCGTCATCGCGCGTGCGGCCGAGGATCTCGTAGTGGTGCGGGGCGGTGCAATCGATGAGGTTTGTGTGGCCGCCGCTCACCACCAGCGCCAGGAAGGGGAACTCGGGCGGATCGTCGCTCAGGAAGGGCGCGAAGATGTGGCCTTCGATATGATGGACGGGCACGAGCGGCCTCTTACAGGCGTAGGCGAGTCCTTTGGCGAAACTCACGCCAACGAAAAGCGAGCCGAGGAGGCCGGGGCCCGCCGTCACGGCGATGGCCTCGATGCCATCGCCGGCCGCGGCGGTGACGCGTTCCACGAGGCGGCTGATACAGAGCGTGTGCTGTCGTGAAGCGATTTCGGGAACGACGCCTCCGAAGCGCGCGTGAACCGGCACCTGCGAGGCCACTTCCGCGGCGATGATGCGCCTGCCGTCTTCCACGACGGCCACGCCGGTTTCATCGCACGATGTTTCGATACCTAACACGCGAGTCATTGCACCATCTCCGAGGCGTGCACCAAAGCCACGCCGGCTTTCTCAAAACTCGATAGCATCTCGGCCAGAATCGCCACCGTATCCGACTTGAAATGGCCTATGCCGACAGCGTTGCCCTGGGCCTGGGCCACGGCGATCAATTCCTGGAACTGGTTGCGGATCATGGCCTCGTCGACCTCGGGATCGAGAAACACATCGCGGACGGCGCTTCGGATGCCCATCGCTTGCGCCGTGTCGTAGGCGACGGATGCCGCCGAAGTTCGACTATCGACAAAGTATAGCGGCTTTCCCTTGAGAACGCCCAGAAACCTCTGCATGGCGTCGGTGTCGGCGGCGAACTTGGTGCCTCGATGGTAGTTGACGCCCACCGCGTTTGGAATCTGGCGGAGCGCGTCCTCCGTCAGCGCGGCCATGGCCGCCTCGTCCATCGTGGTGGCCAATTCGCCTTTGAAGGGCTGGCTATCCGCTGAATTCTCCAAGGGCATATGGAGAATGACCTCAAATCCCAGTGCGGCGGCGCGCGTGGCCGTCTCGGTGGCGTGAGCGGTGTTCGGCAGGATGGCCAGCGTCAGCACGGGAGGGAGTTGGAGGACAGCCTCCGTAACCGGGCCGCCATATCCCCCGTCATCAAGGATAATTGCGGCCCGAGGCACGGCCGTCTTCTCCTCCGGCGCGCCTTCCGTTTTCGGCGTCTCCTCGTCCGGCGTCGCTGTTTGCTCCGGCGCACCGGCGGCGCCCGGCTCGCCTGCTACAGCCGGCGCATCGCCCGCGTGCCTTGCCGATGGCGTAAGCCGCACACGGGCAAATTCGCGCTCGGCCATCACAAGCACGAGCATGCAGGCGCCGTCCGCCTCGGGCGTCTCGACGAGCGTCACTTGCCGGCGGGCGAGTTCTTTGCGTAGCACTTTCGTCAGGCCGGCCACGTTCACCTCCGGCGGTACGGCGACGTCGAAGGCAAAGCCTAGCCAGGATGCGGAGGCATCGGCCCGTGACTGTACCGCCCGGCGGCGGATCGCCCTTGCGGGAACATGGTTCGTGATGAGAACGTCCTCGATCACGCCCGCGAGCAGCTCCGTGTGTCCCACGAGGTCCATCGGCCGCGCGCGCAGGAAGGCCAGCAGGAAGAGTGTGCAGAGGACGGCGCCAAGCAGGGAAGCGGCGAGGCCCGCGCCCACCTTCCACCAGGCGTTCGGCACGAGTCTAGGCCCCCCCTTGGCCTCGGCGGATGCCTTGCCCGGCTCGGCCCCTAGTTGATCCGTATCCGTGCTTGTTGTCTCGTCGGCAGTCATGGCTCAGAAGTCCACCCACTGGACGTCCTGGATCGCCTGGCCAAGAAATCGCTCGCCCACGGCCGCGAACGCCTCGGGCGCATCGCTCACGAGGAAGCGGTGATGGGGCGTCGCCTCCGGCGGCGCCGCCAAGTCGGCAGCCATGAGTACCTCCGCCACGGCTTCCGCCGTCGCCTCGGCGCTGTCCACGAGCGTCACCGAGCCGCCCACGGCGTGTGCAATCGTCCGTCGCAGCAAGGGGTAGTGCGTACAGCCGAGGATCAGCGTGTCGATTCCCAGGCCGACGAGTTCGTCGAGGTATTGCCGGGCGACGAGTTCCGGCACGCGGCCGTGCGTCCATCCCTCCTCGGCAAGGGGAACAAAGAGAGGGCAGGCCCGGGAGAAAACCTCGACGTCCGGCGCGGCAGCGTCGATAGCGCGCAGGTACTCCCCGCTCGCCACCGTCCCGGCGGTTCCTATGAGGCCGATACGCTGATTGCGCGTGACTTTGGCCGCGGCGCGCGCCCCGGGCTCGACTACCCCTATCACCGGCACCGTAAGCTCCGACTGAAGCGTGTGCAACGCATGGGCCGAGGCCGTGTTGCAGGCTACAACGAGCAGCTTGATTCCCCGATCGAGCAGGATCCCCGCACAGGCTCTGGCGTAACGGATCACCGTCGCCGGTGATTTCGTGCCATAGGGGACGCGGGCCGTGTCGCCTAGGTAGAGAATGCTTTCGCCTGGCAGGCGTTCGATGATGCGCCCCGCCACGGTGAGCCCCCCGACGCCGGAGTCGAACACCCCGATCGCGCCGCTGCACACGGGCTCCACGGCGCTAGCGCCTTTCAACGGGCATCACCCAGCGCCGATCGGGGGACAAAGCCTGCGACAAGTCCAGGTGGCTCCGAAACGAGTCGCCCGGTGGAGCCCCTTCGATGAGGAACCGAACCGTGCGCACGCTCTCGTCATTTTCCCCGCGCAGGCCGGGCTGCGTCAGCGCGCCGGCGACGCCGTACAGTAGTAACGCCTCCATGGAGACGCTGCTTTGCTTGGGGCGGGCCAGCTCGCGGGAGAAGTCAATGACAAGTTCGCCATCGTCGAGCAGATAAAGCGCGCGCACGCGCGTTCCCGCCGGGAAGATGGGCGTCAACTCCGTCTGCGGCCCTTCGATGAGCGCTTCGAGAGCCCGCCGGCAGTTCTCCACGGTGCTGTCGCCGCATTCCAACGTGCGCGATTCCGGCACGAGGGAGGCCCCGTTGCGATCCGCGAAGAATAACTGGACCTCCTTAGGAAGCGACTGGCCCCCGGCCTCCGGCTGCCTCACACGCGGCTTGGCGGCCTCGCCGGATAGACGCAGGGGATTCTCCCCTCGCTGCGCCACGGCGTATGCCAGGAACACCACGCAGAAGAGCAATACCAAGGTCGCCATTCCCCACATTGCGAGGAGGGCCCGCTCCCACACTTGACGTACTTTGAGGCCGCTCATGGCGCCGCCTGCCCTGATTCGCCAGCCGCCATATACCGCGAGAGTCCCGCGGCAATTCCGTCGGCGATCTTCTCTTGGTACGCGTCGGTTTGAAGCAATGACTCTTCGGCCGCCGTCGTCATGCAGCCCACCTCGATTAACAGTCCCGGCATCGTCACCTTCTTGAGGAGAAGACACGGCGCTTCCCGCACACCACGAAGCGGGGCGCCCGTTTCCTGCGCCAACGACTCCGCCACCACGGCCGCCACGGCCTGGCTCTCCGGCCCGTAGTCCTTCTGGGCGGCCATGCCACGCGCGCCCAGATTCGAGGGGCGCGTTCCTCCGCTTGTCCAGAAGACCTCGACGCCGTGGGCGGTCGGTGAGTAGCTGGCGCCGCCGTGAATGCTGATGAGCACATCTCCCCTTTGGATATTCGCGAGGTCCGCGCGCTGATTTGCCGCGAGCGCCACGTCTTCATCGCGGGTGAGTAACACGCGCAGCCGGGTGGACGCCCCGAGCCGCTGCTTGAGGCGTCGAACGAGCGAGAGGGTGAGGTCCTTCTCCGCGAAGCCGGCGGAGCCGACACAGCCCGTCTCCGCGCCTCCGTGGCCCGCATCCAGAATAACGGTTTCAATGGGATGATACGGCGGGGGCTCGGCGAACATGGATGGAGCGCTATGCGCCGGGGCGCTGCCCGGGACGGGCAATTCTTCCGCGACTACCGGCACTTCCTTTTCTTCGGCCGGAGCGGCCGTGCCCGAGAGGGTCTCCCGTTCGAGCGCGGCGCGGAAGGCCTGGGCGAAGAAGAGAGACACATCGCTGAGGGCCATGAGGACATCGGTATTATCGCGCACTACGGGATGGTTGAGGAAAAACCGGCTCAATGAGGCATCAACGGCCCTGTCGCCGATGGCGATCCACGCGCTTTTCCCCAGGAAGTCGACTTGTGCGCGGCCGTGAACCACCTCGCATGCGCCGCCAAGCTGTTGTACAAGACTCCGCAAGGACACGTACGGCGCGCCTTCGTGTGTCCGTTGGGGCACGGTCGCGACGCGCGCGTCGCCGTCAAGCGTCAGGCGGAAAGCGTACACTTCGGCCCCGGCCGGCGCGGCAGCGGCAAGAGCCAGCGCATAGGCAAGAAACACGGGCGCTAAAGGTATACGTGTGGAAAACATGCTGAACTTCACGATGATGGTTGTCTCAGGAGCGCCGGGCGACGTTCGCTATTTGCTCTTCTGAACATTGATGATCCGCTGCTTGATAATGGGACTGTCCTCGATATTGTGAGAGCCCCCGCCAGTGCCCTTGAGGGTCCAGGCGAGGGTGCCCATGAGCGCAAGAAAGAGCGCCACCAGCACGGCCACACCGATCTTATCGCTCGTCGTCATTTGCATGCACTCCCAATGGGCGCCTCAGGAAGGCCGCCGAGTGAGCCTTGCCTATGATTCCTCGGGACTCTTGCGTTTCGCATCGAGGATCTGGCGAACTGATGACTTCATCTCCGCAACATCCGCCTGTTTCTCGGGCGGCAACTTCACACTCGCCCGCTCGACCGCGAGCTGCGCATTCAGTTTCTCCAGACACGCTTGGCACAACCGCTTGCTCACGCTGATGGCCGGCTTGCCGCAGCGTCCGCAGCGAACGGTCTTGTTGACGGACACGTTCTGGATGAGGCCCTGGTCTATCATGCGGAGTACGCAGTCGCGGGCGACGCCCGTCTCTTCCGCCACTTCCTCAGCGTTGAGGTGAGGCACTTTCTGCAGGGCCTCACGCACCATCTCATAGTCGGCCCGCTCGGCCGGCTCGCAGCGTGCGCAAACCACTTCTTCGCTCTTCGTGAAGAGCTGATTGCAGCGTGGGCACTTTGCCAGCGGCATTACGGACCTCCTAACTGGTCGCTTTCCCAATCATATACGATGGAATCGCGGTCGATGTCCAGGTTTCCAAGCACGCCCGACTTAAGCACGCGGCCATCCGCCGATACATTGACGCCGACAAGGAGCGACTTGATCGGGCGCCCCAGCTCATCGCGGGGCGCACAATGCCGCGAAGGGTAGCTGACGCGTATCCACGTCCGTTCCCAGACGCGCCTGGCGAGGTGCTGCCGTCCGTCATCGGTTCCGGCCACTTCGAGGTCGGCGCCGGGGCTGAACAGGTACTGGTCTTCAATACCTTCAGTCTGGAGCTGGTTCCTTTCGACGAGTCTCACTTGCATCTTCTTACACAGGCCGTCGCGCGCGACGTCGACTTCATCGGACTCTCCCGCCTCCAGACGCACCTGCTCCAGGCGCTCCACCATCCATTGGGTCGATTGGATGACTTCCTCGCAATCGCCCTCCTGGACGGCACGGGCATAGCGCATTGCGCTGCCGATTTGCGGAACGGCGTCGCTCTCTACACCGACGCTGTCGCTCAAAGGCGCCCCCTCATCGGTATGTTCGGGCGAGGCGAAACCAACATGTACGGCCGTCCATGTGGCGACGGCCGCCGCTGCGCCGATGCCCGCCGCCGCGAGCCACCGCGGCAGATGTATCGCTGCTAATCTTGACACGTCAATGGTATCAGACCCCCTGAAAACCGTCAATCCGCGGAGGGGGTCCTATCCTTTGTAGCGGCAGGGGACGTACGGGGTGTCTGAGCCACCGCGTCAGCGCGCCGGCCGCCGCATTTCAGGGCGCGCTCCCGGGCCTGCGAAGCCCGCTCAAAGTAGTCTGTCCTCGGCTCGAGTTCGAGCGCGGCGATTATATCACGAATGCTCATTTCGGGATGCCGAGACGTCATCATGAAGACCCCTTCCGGGCCGAGGATGTCGAGAGCCACCCGTGGGCCGAAGCGTTTCCGGATCTCCGGCCACTTCGCGCCGTTCTCATCGATGTGGAGAATCTCGAAGTCGAGGTTTATGGAACGCGCCATCACCGGCTGGTAGTGCCAGAGGTCCGCGATGACGCGTCCTAAAGGATCGCAGAGATGGCTCATCTCGGACGGCGTAGACGATAGGAGATAGCAGCCGAAATCATAGGCCCAGATGCGCGCCGAGAGCCCGCCCCGGTACATCGAGGAGAACACCACCAGCTTGGCGCCCTGCCGGCGGTTCGCCTCGCCGACGGCCCGGAAATTCAGGTCGAAGCAGATGGCGAAACCTACCGGGCCGAAGTCCGTCTCGACCACCCAGGCGTCCTCGCCGGGCGTGACGCCCGCCTCGAGTTCGCCGGGCGTGGGGCACATCTTGTGATAAGCGCCCAAGGGATGGCCTGCGCGATCAATGAGCACGGCGGAGTTGTAGAGGAGCCCCTCTTTTTGCTCGTAGATAGGGCAGACGATGTAGGTGTTGTACTGCCGCGCCTTCGCGGCGATGGCGGCGACGGTGGGGCCGTCGATGGGTTCCGCCGTCGACGTCAAGGGCTTATCCTTCAGGCCAAGGGCGTTGAAACACTCCGGCAGGGCAATAAGATCCGGCTGATCTTGGGCGGCCTGATCGATGAGCGCGGAGACTTCCCGCACGTTGGCGGCGATGGGGTCGTCTTGCTCGCCACTCCCGCCGTACATGATCGCACAGACGCGCGCTTCTTGTGTCATCGCATCCCCTCCCTCCCGGCTCGAATGGCTTTCCCTCGGCGGGCTATCGCCGCCTGATCCACGCATCCGAGGCGTATTGCTCTGCCGCCAATTCCCGCAGTGCCTGTGTTTCCTGTTGAGAAGGAGACTCTGACAGTCTTTCACAGCCAAATGCGCTCTTCAGGATAGCCTTGAGCTGCGCGGCTTCCATAGGCAACACGCCCATGAAGTCGCCGTGGGCCCGTTGGCCGCGGTATGCGGGCCGCTCCGAGGGCTCCCGCAAGTAGCGTTCGGACGCGCCGGCCATATCCGTGCCGGCGGCCGCGTTTCCGGCCGAGTAGAGCAAGGTTCCGTGATGAAGGATGGCCCTTCTGCGGCGTTTTTGGGCGTTGCCCGAGATCTTTCTGTCCCCAATGGCCAAGTCGGAAATGCCTTCTTGACGCAGCGATACGCCGTGTTCCTGAAAGGCACGGCACAGGGCCTCGAAGATATGCCGGTACGATCCCCGAATCGTCTTCAGTTCCGGCCGCGACGCGTGCGCTAACACCAGGGAGTAATTCAGGCATCCCGGCCCTTGCAGCACGCATCCGCCGCCCGAGCAGCGCCGCATGATCGGTACGCCGTCCGCGCGGCACGCCTTCTCGTCGACGTGTTCCGACAGGACTTGCGCCACGCCCAGCACCACGAACCTTACGCCGCTTTCCCATAGGCGCAGCACCTCGCCCGCCCGGCCGGACTCGGCCTCATTGAGTAGCACCTCGTCAAAGGCGAGATTCTCCGCCGGCTCGTCAAGCGAAACGTCGAGGAAGCGCATATTAGTAGTCCGGCCTGGCCGCACCCTCAGTAGGCGACGTCCAGCTCCTTCGCCGCCCGCACCTCGTCGAGCCGCCCCACGGGCGTGGTGCGGGGCGCATCGGCCAGGGACGCCGCATCCTTCTCGATGGCCGCCGCGATCTCGAGCATGGCCTCGCAGAAAGCGTCCAGCGTGGCCTTCGACTCCGTCTCAGTCGGCTCAATCATCAGACTCTCTTTCACTGTCAACGGGAAGTACACCGTCGGGGCGTGGAATCCATAGTCGAGCAGGGCCTTCGCGATGTCAAGGGCCCTGGCGCCTTGCTTGGCCTGGGGCGTGCCGGTGAGCACGCACTCGTGCATGAATCCCGACTCGAACGCCGGCTGATAGGCCGCTCGCAGCCGGGCGAGCATGTAATTGGCGTTGAGCACGGCGTTCTCGGCCACTTCCCTCAGCCCTTCGCCTCCCAACTGAAGGATGTACGCGTACGCCCGGACGGCAACCAGGAAATTGCCGAAGAAGGGCGCCATCTGCCCGATGGATTTCGGCGGCACAGCGATTCGCAGATCTTCGCCGGCGCGTATCACGCGCGGCCCTGGAAGGAAGGGTTCGAGCCGCTCACCCACGCCGACGGGCCCCGAGCCCGGCCCACCCATGCCGTGAGGCGTACCGAACGTCTTGTGCAGATTGAAGTGCATCACGTCAAAACCGAGGTCCCCTGGACGGCACTTGCCGATGATGGCGTTGAGGTTCGCGCCGTCGTAATACATTAGCGCGTCCACCTCGTGCGCCAGTTTCGCAAGTTCCTGAACCGCCGGCTCGAACAGCCCGTGCGTATTGGGGCAGGTCAGCATCACGCCCGCCACCGACTCGTTCAGCACAGCGCGGAAGGAATCCACGTGGATCGTCCCGTCCTTGTCCGACGGCACCTCGACCACCTTGTAGCCTGCGATGGCCGCGCTCGCCGGATTTGTTCCGTGGGCCGAGTCCGGCACGATGATCGTATCCTTACGATTCCCCTTATCGCGGTGATACGCGGCGATCAACAGCGTGCCCGCCAGCTCGCCGTGGGCGCCGGCCATAGGTTGCAGGCTGACCTGGCGCATGCCTGCGATTTCGGCAAGCAGGCGCTCCGTCTCGTGGATAAGCGCCAATGCCCCGCCGCACGCGGGCCAATAGGTATGTTCCGTCGCGAGGTGCGGGTGGAGTCCCGCGAATCCGGGCAGGCCCGCCGCCACGTCCGCAATCTTTGGATTGTACTTCATCGTACACGATCCCAGCGGATAGAAATGGGAGTCCACCCCGAAGTTCTTGCGCGACAGGTTCGTGAAATGGCGCACCACGTCCAGTTCGCTCACCTCCGGCAATTCGGCGGGCGATTGCCTGCAAAGCGCATCCGCTAACGGCGCCTCGGGGACGTCCAAAGGTTCGAGTTTCATGGCCCGGCGGCCACAACGGGATTGCTCAAAGATCAGTGACACGATGCGTTCTCCAATGCGGCTGCGAATTCATCCATTTCCTTACGCGTGCGCTGCTCCGTCACGGCGATCAACAAGTCGTTCGGCCCGCCGGCATCAAGGGACGCAAGCGGCAGTCCCGCGGTGTAGCCTTGATCGAGCAGGCGCTGCGCCACGTCGGCGGCATTGCGCGGTAGGCGCACGGCAAATTCATTGAATGTGGGGCCGGCGTTGAGCGTTTCCGCGAAGCCCAGGCGCGATTTCAGGTATTCGGCTTTGGCGTGACACTGGGCCGCCACCTCCCGCAGGCCCTCCTTGCCGAGCATGCAAAGGTAGATCAGCGTCCGCAGCGCGCAGTGCGCTTCATTCGAGCAGATGTTCGACATGGCCTTCTCGCGGCGGATGTGCTGCTCCCGTGCCTGCAAGGTGAGCACGTAGCCTCGCCGGCCCTCGGCGTCCGCCGTAGCCGCCGCGATACGGCCGGGCATCTTCCGGATCAGGTTCTTACGCGTCGCCATGATGCCGAGGTACGGCCCGCCGAAGCCAAGCGGCAATCCAAGGCTTTGTCCTTCGCCGACGGCGATATCCGCGCCCATCTCGCCGGGAGATTTCAGCAGGCCCAGCGAGATGGGATAGAACGACACCACCAGCAGCGCCCCGTGCTCGTGACACCGAGCCGCCAAGTCCGTCAAGTCCTGGATGTCACCGAGGAAACTCGGATTCTGGGCGATGACGCACGCCGCGCCCTCCGCGTTGTCGCCGTCGAGAATCTCGAGTCCGAGGTTCGCCATGTGCGTCGCCAGCATCCGCCGGTATAGGGGATTGAGCGATGGCGCACACACGATGCGCTCACGACGTGTCGCGCGCACGGCCATTGTCGCCGCCTCGAACACCGCCGTGCCGCCGTCGTAAAGCGAGGCATTGGCCACGTCCATGCCGGCCAGCCGGCAGATCGCCGACTGGTACTCGTAGATCGCCTGAAGCGTTCCTTGAGAGCACTCCGGCTGATACGGCGTGTAGGCCGTGAGGAACTCGCTCCGCGACGCCAGCGCGTCCACAGCCGCCGGAATGTAATGATCGTAGTATCCGCCGCCGAGGAAGCTCACGACGCCGGGCGTGTTGCGCGACGCCAGATCCGCCACGGCCTTCGCCACCGCCATCTCCGACTTGCTCCCGGGGAGGTCCAGTCCTTTCAGGCGGACGGACTCGGGAATCGTGGCGAAGAGGTCGTCAATCGTCTCGACACCGATGGCGGCGAGCATCTCCTCTCGCTCTGCGGGGGTGGTGGATATCCAGCTCATTCGTCAAGCTCCGCCAGGTACTTTTCATAGGCCGCGGCGTCCATCAGGCCTGCCAACTCGTCCTCGTCAACGCCCGTCAGCTTGAAGAACCACGCCTCGTCGTGAGGACTCGCGCCGATGCGTTCCAGGTTGTCCGTGAGCGCCTCATTCACCTCCGCCACCGTGCCTCCCGCCGGGGAGTAGATCTCGCTCGCGGCCTTTACCGATTCAATTGCGCCGACCTCATCTCCGGCTTTCACTTCCGTCCCTGGCTCGGGGAGTTCCAAATAGGTTACCTCGCCCAGGTGCTCCGCCGCGTACGCCGTGATGCCGACGGCCCACTGGCCTTCCTCGGCGCGAATCCACTCGTGCGTCTTGCTGTACCTTAGGTTGCTCGGATACATACGCTCTCTCCCTTTTTCAGTCCCGCACGCTGCCATGTTTGTAGAAAGGAAAGGACACCGTCTCGACGGGCAAATCCTTGGGCCCGACGGTAAACCGGTTGCCGGACTGCGAAAGCTCCACGGGGACATAGGCCATGCCAATCCCATGGCCCACGCTCGGCCCGAAGGTGCCGCTCGTCACCGCCCCGACGACCCGCCCTTCGTGGTAGACGAGGTGCTCGTGCCGCGGCGCCCGGCGGTCGAACGAGCGGATGCCGGTGCGCACCTTGTAACGCCCCATTTCCCGTTGCATCAGGAGATATTCTCTGGCGTGGAAATCGCTTTCCCAATTGATGAACCGCGCCATGCCCGCTTCGAGGGTGGTGTGCGACTCGTCCACATCCTGCCCGTAGAGCGTGTAGCCCATTTCGAGGCGGAGCGTGTCGCGCGCGCCGAGGCCCGCCGGCGCCACCTCAGGACACGCCGCCAATTCGCGCCAAACCGGCACGGCCGAGTCGTTCGGCACGTACAGCTCGTAGCCCAGTTCCCCTGTGTAGCCTGCCCGCGAAGCGATGATGTCCACGCCACGCCATTTTGTCCGGCACACGCTGAAATACCGCAGGGGCTCGATATCCGTCAGCCCAAGGCGCAGCAACACCTCCCGCGACTTCGGCCCCTGCACGTCGATCTTCGCCGTCGCCGCGGTAAGATCCTCCGCCTGGCAGACGCGGCGCATCACCCGTGAGACCTTGTTATACGGAACGGCATTCGTCACCACCAGGAGTTCATCCTCGGCCAGCTTCATCGCGATCACGTCATCGATGATCCCGCCGCACACATCGAGCAGGCTCGTGTAGCGGCAGCGTCCCACGCCCAGGCAGATCATGTCGTTGAAGACCATCCCTTCGAGCGCGCGGATGGCCTTGGGCCCTTTCAGCAGGAACTCGCCCATGTGGGAGCAATCGAAAAGGGAAGCTGACGTTCGCGTATGGTGATGTTCGGCAATGATGCCGGAGAACTGCAGAGGCAAGGCCCAACCGTGGAAATTGACCACCTTGCCGCCCTGGGACTGATGCTCCTCATAGAGGGGTGTGTGCCGCATGGCCGCCTCCTGGACAGCCACCTTCGGATAAGGCCGAAAGACCGGTAGACGGCGGGACTGGCGATCAATGCACCGGCCCGGAAAGACTAGGCAATGCTCTCAGGCCGCGCCCCGCCAAGAACCGGTTCTTCAGGCCGGATTCCTTGGGCTGTCAATCAGTGCTCTGACTCCAGGGGTGGGAATGCTGCCCAACGCCCTGGCGCCCAGGCGAACGGCACAAATGCACCTGCCGCTCCACCGTGGTTATCTCCACGTTGCCTCGCCAGTCACGGCAGGTAGGTGATGGCAGACACTATGCCATCAGGGCGCGGCGATGTCAAATACCACTGGCGGTCCGGTATGCGATTCCCTTGTCTGAGATCCGCCAGCTCAAATCCGTAATTCCCCTATCCCATCTTGTCAATCCTCCCAGAAAATGGGCGCGGCGCCCATTGCCTCCCATAATCGCTCCCCCTCCGCGTGCCTCCGCGATCTCCGCTCCTCCGCGTTCAAAATCTTCCAATCCTTAGCCGCAACGCTCGCGGGACTCCCCCGTCAATCCTTCTAATCCTGTATATCCCGTCAAAATAGAAAAGTGCCCCCTTCATCAATCCCCATCTGCGTCTATCGGTGTCCATCGGTGGCTGCACTCCCCCCTCCCACTTCCCCTTTCTCGCCGCTCAAGCGTCTATAACAAGCAGAAACACACAGAAGGCATAACCAACCATCACGAGGAGCGCGACTGTGATCCCAGCCCCGCCGAGGCCACGGCCCGTTCCCTCCTACGCCGTGAGAAGGTACCTGCGCTCCGTAGCCCGCCGCGGCGGGCGACATGCTATAGCCCACGGCGTGAGCCGTGGGAAAAGCGCCCGCCCCGCCGCACAGCCCCGTCAGGGGCGGCATACGGCTCTTCGTACACGTCGCGCTGCCGGCGTCGCCGCGCGCGTATGTATTGACCACGTCACCTATCCGTCCTATACTCGCGTATGTGTGCCGCCGTCGACGGGCAAGCACTGCCGCGGCCGCGCGGACAACCGGGGCGTTCCGGCGGGAAGACATGGCCGTTGACTTGGACTGACCATGAGCCTATTGGGCCAGTTTACGCGAATCAACGCATTCACATAGAGGCACGGGATACCGGGGGAGGTACGAATCATGAGATGGTGGGCTTTGGTTTCTGTAGCGACGCTGTTCTTAGGGCCGACGGCCTCTGCCGCAGTCTGGTACGTCGACAAAGACAACGCTTCAGGCACGGAAGATGGCACATCCTGGGCAACCGCATTCACTACCATACAACCTGCCATCGACGCTGCCTATGACGACGGCGGGGGCGAAGTGTGGGTGGTCGAGGGACTCTACAACGAGCAGAGGACCTCCCTTCTATACGATCCACCCATAGATACCGGCTCGCTCGTGATGAAAGAGGGCGTGGCCATCTACGGTGGATTCGCTGGTTCTGAGGACAGCCGCGAGCAGCGGGACTGGGAAGCCCACCCAACTATCATTGACGGGACGATGGCGCGTTCCGGAGAGCCCGCTCGCCATGTGGTCGTTGGCGCTGACGATGCGGTTTTGGACGGGCTTGCCATCGCGGGAGGTAACGCGGAGGACCCTAGCGTAGAACTGGGTGGAGGCCTCCTCAGCGCTGACACCTCCCCAGAGATTCGGAACTGCACCTTCACGAATAACTGTGCTGAGTCCGGTGGTGCCATCGCATGTCTGGGGGGAGCAACCACGGTATCCAATTGCCGCTTCACTGAGAACTCAGCTCAAAGAGGTGGAGCTATCACTTGCTCAGGCCTCTCAAGCTTTCACGGATGTGAGTTTGACAAGAACGTGGCTGAGATAAGGGGAGGTGCCATCCACCTGGGCAATCCCAGCTCTGTCACGATAACGGACTGCACATTTGAGGCAAACCAGGGAACACTAGGGGGGGTCATATCCTCCTATGGCGGGCATGGCAGTTTCTCTCGTTGCATTTTCCGAAAGAACCGTGCGTGGAGCAGTATCGACGAACGCGGGGGCACGGGCGGCGTAGCATACCTGTACTGGGCTGGCATGCACTTGTCCTTCGAGAACTGCGTTTTCGACACCAACACCGCAGGCCACGGGGCGGCCATCCACGCTTCGGGCATATACCAGAGCGAAGGACCTGCCTGGTCGACATCCGTATACCTCACGAACTGTACGTTCTACGGCAATACGGCGACCCACACGGCCGGGGCATTGCGGCTGGATGAGGTGGAATATGACGTGCGCAATTGCATCTTCTGGAACGACACGCCCGACGAGATCGACTTGTCCGGCTCCTCCACCGGTTCGGTGACGTACTCCCTGGTGGAGGGCGGGCACACAGGCGAGGGCAATCTCTCCACCCCGCCCCTGTTCGTAGACGAGGCCAGTGGCGATTTCCACCTCAGAACCGCCTCGCCCGCCGTCGACACGGGAACGGACGAAGACGCCCCCGATGTTGATCTCGACGGCATCGCCCGGCCTCAGGGCGACGGCTTCGACATGGGCGCCTACGAATACGACGGCCCGCCGGTCTTCACGCTGACGATTGCCGTAGAAGGACAGGGCAACGTGGATCCGGCTTCCGGCGAACACACCTACACCGAGAACGATGTCGTCACCCTCGAAGCCACCCCTGCCGACGGCTGGCTGTTCGAGCACTGGGAAGGCGCCCTGACAGGCTCAACCAATCCTGCCGACCTCACCATCACCGCCGACGCTACCGTGACGGCCGTCTTCACCGAGATCCCCACGTTCACCCTCACTGTGGCCATGGTGGGCCAGGGGGACGTGGTGCCGCCCCTCGGCTACCACACCTGCACGCAAGGCGATGTCGTCACCCTCGAAGCCACCCCCGCCGAAGGCTGGTTGTTCGATCATTGGGAAGGCGCCTTGACGGGCTCCGCTAACCCCACTGAACTCACCATCACCGCCGACGCTGCCGTTACGGCCGTGTTCACCGAGATCCCCGCCTTCACGCTGACGGTGGCCGCCCATGGGCTGGGAGATGTGACGCAGCCCGTGGGCTACCACACCTACACGCAGGGCGACCTCGTCACCCTCGAAGCCACGCCCGCCGACGGCTGGTTATTCGATCACTGGGAAGGCGCTCTGACAGGCTCAACCAATCCCGCCGCCCTCACCATCACCAATAACAGCACCGTCACGGCCGTGTTCATCGAGATTCCCACGTTCGCCCTCACCGTCTCCGTCCAAGGGCAGGGAGACGTGGATCCGGCCCCCGGCGAATACACCTACACCGAGAATGATGTCGTCACCCTCGAAGCCACGGCGGCCGCAGGCTGGTTATTCGATCACTGGGAGGGCGACCTGACAGGTTCAGCCAATCCGGCAGACTTCACCATTACCGACGATGCCGCCGTCACGGCCGTATTCGAGCGTGCTTGCCCGCTCCCCTACGGCTGCGCCGGAGCCGCCGGGATGCTGCAGACCGCCCCTCGTGCTTCCGCGTCCGCCGATGTCCTATGCCTGGCCCTCATGCCCCTGGCCCTGATCCTCCTCGCGCATAGACGGTGGATAATATCGGCCTATATGAATCATCGCACGTGACAAGGCCCGTCCGATACGCAGCGGAGGCATCCTTCCGGTTGTGGTGCCGGCATCCTGCCGGCTCCCATGTCGCGCCCCTCCAGGGCTTGAACGGTGTAATGCGACTCTTTCCCGGCGCGTTGCGCCGGGCTGGTATGCACGGCCCCTACAGGGCCGGGACGCGGCCTTTGATAGCGCGGGCACCGTTCCGGTTGTGGCGCAGGCATCTTGCCTGCTTCGGTATCGCGTTCCTTCAGGCTCGAGTCCGCATGGGCGTGTCTATGGAGATTGTACGAGGCTTGCGCGTTTTCAAGCTGAAGCTTGGAGTCCAAACGCGTCTCCGGTGATGGATTTGACTGGCCGGATGGGGCGTGGTGCGTCCGTGGCGCGGGGAGGGTTATGCCGCCCCTGACGGGGCTGGGTGTTGGAGATGCGAGCTTCTACCGCGGGCTGACGCCCGGGGCTAAACGCTTCCGCCCGCCATGACGGGCTATTCACAGGGAGCGACGTGCTCCTCCGCGTCCGCGGCCGCGCGGGAGCGTGACCCTCCCATGGCGTCCCGAATAATTCGCCGCGGCCGTCCTATGATCGCTCCCCCTCTGCGCACCTCCGCGATCTCCGCGCCTCCGCGTTCACAATCTTGCAATCCTTAGCCGCAGAGCCCGCGGAACTCCCCCGTCCATACTCTTAATCCTGTTCATCCTGTCCAGAAAAAAGGAGAACCACTCACCAATCCCCATCTGCGTGCATCCGTGGCCGTTAACGCGCCACGAACAGCGCCCCGATCCGCACCCACCCGATGTAAACGCTCAACCCGATGGCGAATACATCCACGGCAACAATCGCCACACCCGTTAGGCTCTTCACGGACCACCGGAAATAGCCCATGTCCGCGCGCGTCACCCGGTAGAGCATCACCAGGCCAATCACCGGGAACACCACCGCCAGGAACGCCGCGAAGATAAGCATCTGGTACGTCGGATTGATCCGCAGCAACAAAAGCAGCGTCGACGGAATGAAGAAGAGGATTAGACACACGCGCATCGGTTTCGAGTCGAGTTTGATAGGGAGATTGAAGAGATCCAACAGCGCGTAACACCCGCAGAGCCACCATCCTACGCCCGCCGTCCATGCCGCAAGGAACAGTCCCGCCAAGAACAAGTACGTGCTCCACGTCCCTGCCAACGGCTCAAGCAGCACGGACAGATCCATGTAGTGCCGCGGCACAATCCCAAACGGTCGCAATACCGCCGACGCGGCCGCCATCAACGGCAGCGCCACCACGCCCGCGGCCAGGATGCCCCACCCATAATCCACCCGCGCACGATGAAGGATATTCACCTTGCCCTGGAGCCGCTTCGTGAACCACCCGCGCTCAATCATCGTGTACGGGTAAATGAGGATCAGCCACGCGTTGATCATGCTGCCCGCGTTCGACATGAACAGCGACGCCCAGCCCTTCCCCGGCGCATTCGGAATGAGCCCGCGCGCCGCTTCCCCCCAATCGATCCCCGCCATCAGCGCCGAGCCGAAAAAGCAGACAATCAACGCGACAAGCCCGAACACAAAGGCGCGTTCGAGCCGGCGGTACGCGCCAAACACCAAGAATAGCAGCCCGCACAGCGCCGCCAACGCCCCCCCCACCTCCAGCGGCACCGCCGGGAAGAATCCCGTGATCACCATGGCGCACGCGCTCCACTGGTTGTACGAGCCGAACGTGGCGCACACGACAACGGCGAGGAACATGTACACCGAGAAGACGGAATGAACATCCTTGAACATCGACATCGGGGTCTTGCCGAATTGAAGGAAATAGCGGACGGACATGTCGATCAGGGCCCAACCGGCGATGCCTAGGACGAAGTACGTCCACCAGAGGCTGAAGCCGAACTTCGCGCCCATGTTGGTGCCGATGGTGACGTCGCCGGTACCGATGTAGAAGGAGGCGATGAGCGAGCCGGTTCCGACCATGAGTAGACCACGTAAGCCAAGGCGTAACGTAGGCTTAAGGCTCCATGGGCGAGGCGTTGACTGGGTATCGTTCACTGGTCGATCCATGGCTCCCTCTGGGCGGGTTCGGCGATAGGCGGACTGGCGACGCGCCAGGCGCCGGGCCGGGAAAGGCGGCGCATGACAACGGCGAAGACAATGCACCAGGCCAAGGCCAGTCCCGCGGGCAGGTAAAGAGCCCATTTACCTGGACTTACGACCGCGCCTCGAATCGTCGTCATGGGGTAGCCGACACGGGCCTCTCGGTCCCCTACGGCGACGCGGACCTCGAAATCGTAGGTCTGACGAGGGACACCGGCCAGGGCGGTGATCGTCGGAAATGCTTGACGTACCGTGGTTTGCGCGGGAACAACGACCTCCAGGGGAAGGGGCCGGGTGTCCTCCCCCCGGCCCGCGACCTGGAAGTGGTCTTCCTTGCCTTCGGGCAGCATAAGTTCAATCATAACAGGGACTTCCTGAGTTGCCGCATTCTCGAGGATGACGAGGATGTTGATATCCCGTTTCTGCCACGTCCAATCGGGCGCATAGACACTGAAATGGACGGGGCCAACGGTGTCTTTTTGAGTGAGCGCATTGCCTGTAAATACAGTACATACTACTAGCAATACGAAATAGTAAGGCCAAAAACGGCGCGAAATGATGCGATTTTGGGCCGTTTTGGGCCGTTTTCCGTCGAAAAACATGGCGTTTTGATCCCTTTGAAAACCCACGATCCGGGCAGGCGGACATAATAGCACAATTCACAATCCGGTCGGGATCCGGACGTCGAAGCCCCCACCGGCTTGTGCCGGGCGTCGAATTTGATGGCGGCCAGATCTCGCATGAAGCCATGGCGCAAATGTGCGATCATGGCGCGAGCGATCTCCCGAGAGCAGCCCGCGAGCCATGGCATATACAGTATGATATTTTACGTACTCTGGTAGCCTTTACAGTTTCCCGCAGCCCGGCATGATGGCGGGTGCCGAGGAGTACGTCATCGCGTCCTCCCCGGAGTTTCTTATTGAGCGCTGAGTTCCAGTGACTCGCAACGCGGCGCAACGGACAGTCCACTCAAGATGGAGTTGAACTCTTTCAGAGTGGCCTTTACCATGCAGAAGAGATCATTGTCTGCAGGTTGTGGAGTTGATAGCATGGAACCACGAGGCTGGGAGATAAGGACGCGATGGTAGACCTTGCCAAGGTGAAGGACCTCACCCAGTGGCGTGAGTTGCGCGAAGAGATTACGGCAACGGTGCGCGAGGTATTGGGCGCGATGCCCAAGCAGCGGCCGGTGCTGCAATTGAAGGTGATTGACGAGACGTCGTATCCAACGTACGTGCGCAAACGGGTGAACTACTTCGTCGAGGAATGGGAGCGGGTGACGGCGTGGCTGTTCGTTCCCGAGGGCAAGGATGAGGTGCCGGGCGTGCTGTGCTGCCACCAGACGACGCCGCAGGGCAAGGATGAGCCGGCCGGACTGGAGGGCGACCCGGCCCTGGCTTTCGCGCAACGCTACGCCGAGCGTGGTTACGCTACGCTTGCGCCGGACTGCATCACGGCGGGCGATCGGATATCCGTCAACCTCAAGCCTTACGACACGAAGAGCTTCTACAAAGAGCGCCCGAAGATGTCGGCATTGGGCAAGATGCTGTGGGATCACACGCTCGCTATCGACGTGCTCTGCGAAACGCGCCGGGTCGATCCGGGACGGGTGGGCGTCATCGGGCACAGCCTGGGCGGGCACAATGCGCTGCTTCTTTCGGCGTTCGACGAGCGGATACAGGCGTGCGTATCAAGCTGTGGGTTCACACGGTTCGCGGACGATAAGGAGCCGACGCGGTGGGTACGAGACAACGGCTTTGTCTACCTGCCGAAACTACGCGAGGCGGTGAAGACAGGGGAGTTCCCTTTTGACTGGGAGCACGTTCTTGCGCTGGGGGCGCCGAGTGCGACGCTGCTGTTGACGGCGACGAATGACACGGTCTTTTCGAACACGCGGAGCTGCGGCAAGGCGGCGCGGCAGGCACGGAACGTGTATAAACTTCTGGGCGCGGGGGAAGCGCTGGAGGACTACGTCCACGACGCGGGCCACTGCGTGCCGCAGGAGGCCCTGGAAAAGGCGGACGAGTGGTTCGAGCGTTGGCTTTAGGCCCGCAGCACTGCCGGTTTTCGCGATTGCCGGCTCGCTAAACGGTAGCCGGGAGACGGGTGAGCAGATGGAGTACCCGGGCATAGGCCCCATCCGTTGCCGATGGGCTTGGCTTTCGCTCTCCCCACATCCGTTTTGGGCGACCGGCGTACGAGGGGATGCTTTCGAGGGTACGGGGATCCGGCGTCGGCACGTGAAATGGTTCCGTATCGGCGTGTGTTAATGTCTCTGAGGAGGGAAGCGGTGTATAGCTGTGCCCGGAACCAAAACAGGGCAGTGGGGTTTCTTCAATGGAAATGAGTTCGAAAGATCGTATTGAGCGTCTAATTGACAATATCGAGCAGGTGATCTTCGGCAAGCGCGAGGTGGTCGAGCTGTGCGTGACGGGCCTGCTCGCGCGAGGCCATATCCTCATCGAGGATATACCTGGGATCGGCAAAACGACGCTGGCACAAGGACTTGCGCGTTCCATCGACTGTTCGTTTCACCGGATCCAGTTCACGAGCGACATGCTGCCGGCGGACATTCTTGGCGTGTCGATTCTGAGTCCGAAAACCGGCGATTTCGAGTTCCGGCGAGGCCCGATCTTCGCGAGCATCATTCTGGCGGACGAGATTAACCGTACGCCGCCGAAGACGCAGAGCGCGTTGATGGAGGTGATGAGCGAGTACCGGGTCTCGATGGACGGCGGGGTGTATGCGGTGCCGCAGCCCTTCATGGTGCTTGCGACGCAGAATCCGATCGAGTACGAGGGAACGTACACGCTGCCGGAGTCGGAGCTTGATCGGTTCATGATGCGGATTGAAATCGGCTACCCGCCGGAGGGCGCCGAGCTGCGGATTATGCGGCGTCGCAATCCGCTCAAGGCGCTGGAGAACCTCAAGCCGGCGTTGAGCGCAGAAGACGTGCTTGCGCTACAGGACGAATCGCAGCGGGTCAAAGTGGATGAGAGCGTGGCACAGTACATCATGGACATCGTGCAGGGCACGCGCGAGCATGACTACGTGCAACTGGGCGCCAGCCCCCGGGGCTCCGTCGAATTGTACGCGGCCTCGCAGGCTCACGCGCTGATCCAGGGCCGGGACTACGTCACGCCGGGGGACGTCAAGGCGATGGCGGTGAGCGTCTTAGCGCATCGCCTCATTGTGAAGTCGCGGGGCCGGGACTTGGTGGCCGCGGCCCATGAGCGGGCGCGCACCATCGAGAACATCGTGGAGCGGGTGGCCGTTCCGAAGTAATAAGCCATGAAGCGACGCCAAACGGACAGCACGAAGCGCATTCGCAGGACGGGGCTCTATTTCATGGCGTTCACCCTGCTGGCTCTACTGGCCTCCTGGAATACGGCGGATAACATGCTCTACATCATCACCGGGGGCTTCATGAGCTTCCTCGTGATGTCGTGGGGGCTTTGCGGCTGGGCATTACGGCGGCTTGATGTGACGCGGGAAGCTCCGGAGGCCGTCCACCGGGGCGAGGAGCTTGTGATCCCCCTCCGGGTGACGAACGCGAGCCGGTTCTTGCCCGCGGTCTCGGTGCGGGTGGAGTCGGCCGCGCATCCGGGGGCGTCCGCGGGCTACGCGGTGAAGATCCCCCAGCGCGGGACGGTGATGTTCCAGCTGAAAGAGGTGTTCGACAAGCGGGGCGTTCACCGCCTTCCGGATATTGATCTGGTGACGGCGTTTCCCTTCGGCCTTATCGAAAGCCGGCGCCGCTTCGAGACGCGGGCGGAGATTGTGGTGTATCCGCGGGTATCGGCGCTTCGCACCGGCCGATTGGAGCAGTTGGGCGCGGGCATGCCTGCGGCCCGGTCGTCACGGGGCGAGGGGGATGAGTTCTTCTCGTTGCGTGAGTACGCCATCGGCGATGATATCCGGCATATTGCCTGGCGGGCGAGCGCACGCCTGGGCACCCTGCTGGTGAAGGAGTGGGAACTCGACCGCTCGCGTTACGTGATACTTGCCCTGGAGTCGCAGCGATGCACGCACATGGCCGACTTTGAGGATCGCTTCGAGGAAGCGGTAGATTTGATCGCCTCGCTTGCGGTGACGCTGGTCAACCGGCAGTACAAGGTGGCCGTGGTGACGTCGTCGACATGGGTATCATTCGGCGAGGGGCCAGCCGCACGCGATGAACGTGCTTGATATGCTTGCCCGGCTCGAGATCTCGGCGCCGGGGCCGGGCGGCTTCACCTGGCCGCCGCCGGGCGAGACGGAACACGCGGCCGTAATGTTTGTGTCGCCCGATCCGGCGCGCTGGGGCGCCCCTTCGGGTGTGGGACGGGGCCGGGTCATCGATCCGGAGGAGGTTGTACGTGCGTAGCCGGGCGGAGAGCGCACTGCGCCTGGCGACGGCCGGCCTCGTGGCGGCGGGCTACGCCGCGTTGGCGGCGACGCCTCTCTATAATGGGCTGATGCTGGTAATACCGCTGCTCGTCTTGCCGCTCGTACGTATGGGCGAGCGGCTGGATGCCAGCTACAGCGCCTATCGTCGGCTCACAACCGCTCTCGACGTGTTGTTCCTGTTCGTGCTGCCGGTGTCGTTCGTTGTGGTCGGCCTATACGACACGGTCGTGATACTCCGTGATCTACATTCAGTGGCGCCCTACTGCTTCATCGCAAGGAGGAGCGGCACTATCACTACATTTTTCTGATGGCGTTCTTCATGCTGTTGGCGGCATGCGCTCGGAATCCAGATCCGGTGGTCGCGTGGGTGTTGCTGCTGTTCCTCGTATCAGCTATAGCAGGGATGCTCGCACTGCAGTTGTACGCGGAGACGCGGCGCGCCGGAGGGAGGGGCCCGGCTGAGGTCGTGGCGCAGGGCGGACGGCCGTTGACGGCCAGCGGGGAAGCTCGCTCATCGCGGCTGGGGTTAGTGGCGCCGACATGCGGCCTGACGCTTGTCAG
>CAXXYE010000001.1:0-455088 GCA_963674865.2 Candidatus Hydrogenedentota bacterium | reverse complement strand
CCGTGTTCTCTCTCGGCCAGCCAGCCGACCTTTCCCTTCCCGAGGGCAAGGCCCTTGTGTTCGGCCCCACCCGACTCGAGGAAGTACTTGCGCGGCTACTGGGGCCTACAGCAAAGGGGTGCGGACGGAAGCGTGCTTGTCCCCATGGGGCCGGCCAATCGCTCGAGCATCGTGTTCACCAGCAGCGGGGCCCGTCGGCCGGATTCGGCTGACAATTGCCTCACCGGTGCCGAACCAGCGCATCACCCGTCACCGTCAACAATGAGGAGATCGGCACGCTTTCGGGCGCCGGGCCCTGGCTTCCAGCCAAAATCGATATCCCGACAGTCCCTCCCCCTCTCGACGGGCCGCTACACCGTCACTCTGGAAGTGGATCGCCAGGACGAACGCCACGTGAGCCTTCTGTTGTACAACCTGCTTCTTGGGGAAGAAACGCCCGCGGAGTCACAGGCCGAGACGTGAGCCATCTTCCCGCCCCCCCCGCAGGCTACCGCTTCCTGACAACGCCCCCGCTTGCGCGAAGCACAGGGTCCTTCCATAGCCAAAGGAATAAGGCGCCGCGGTCCCTGTGTTAAAGGGGTGACTCTTTGATGCCCAAAGAGAAAGCTATGTCTAGAAAAGCATCTCTTGCAACAACTCTACGAAGGGAGGAATGGCCATGATCGAAGATGAATCCCGCATTCCGCGCATTGGCGATAAGGCCCCATCGTTTGAAGCCGAAACCACACAGGGCACGGTGAAGTTCCCCGATGATTTACACAGGCAAGTGGGTCGTGCTCTTTTCGCATCCCGCGGACTTCACTCCGGTGTGCACCACGGAATTCATGACGTTTGCCAGCATGGCGGACGAGTTCAAATCACTGAACTGTGAGCTGATCGGCCTATCTATCGACAGCATCTACGCGCACATTGCCTGGCTCAAGGACCATCCAAGACAAGATCGAGTACAAGGGCCTGCGGAATCTCGAGATCGAGTTCCCCGTCATTGCCGACCTGACGATGGAAGTTGCGAAGAAGTTCGGTATGGTTCAGCCTGGCGAGAGCAAGACCCAGGCGGTTCGAGCGGTATTCGTCATTGACCCCAACGCTATCGTCCGCGCCATTATCTACTATCCCCTGTCCACCGGGCGGAACATGGACGAGATCAAGCGGCTCCTTACGGCGTTGCAGCACGCTGATGAGCACAACATCGCCACGCCCGCGAACTGGCAGTTGGGCGATGACGTGATCGTCCCGCCCCCGGGCTCGTGCGGCACGGCAAAGGAACGCCAGGAACAGGCGGGCACGGACCTCACCTATCTCGACTGGTTCATGTGCCTCAAGAAGTGCCCGCACGGATAATCTGAATCGCAGGCGGGCGTGAGCAGCAAGCGGAGTACCGCTCACCGATAGAGGCCATTAGGGGCTGGCGCGTTGTTCTTTGGCGCGCCGGCCCGTTTCCTTTGAGGTTCGGTTGGTTGAAAATTCGCGAATTGCGAACAGGCGGCCCCGGATCATTGCATTATGCAATTGCGAACAACCAAGACTGGCGCGCTATAGGCTCCCAAAACACTGCCTCGCAATTACTTACATAAGCCTAGCGGTGTCGTGTTCTCTTGGCACATACGTTGCGTAAGTAACGTCCCAGAGAGGACAACACCCAGATGAGACGGACAGCGAGGCAAGAGGAGACATCAAGTGAAGATCGTCGTCACGGCACAAGGCCCCACGCCGACATCCGAGGTGGACCCACGGTTCGGCCGGGCCGCTCAATTCATTCTAGCCGACACGGATAGCGACAGCTACACCGCCCATGACAACGCCCAAAACGTCAATGCCTTGCAGGGAGCGGGCATCCAGGCTGCACAGCAGGTCATCGAGCTGGGCGCAGAGGCCGTAATAACGGGCAATGTAGGTCCCAAGGCCTTCGCGGCGCTTCGGGCGGGAGATGTACAGATCTTTCTAGTCTCGGGGGGCTCGGTACGCGATGCGGTGGCTCAACTCACGGACGGCGAACTGGAGGCACTCGACGAAGCAAACGTTGAAGGGCATTGGATGTAGCCGGCCGGCAGATTCTTATCGTGTGCTTCGGACATCGGCCAACCACGGCCGGACGCGAGGCGTGTCCTAAGCATGGAGAATGGCTCCGGCGGAGTTCAGCAAAGGCCCGATCACGTCGCGCAGGTTTCGATAGAGAGGAAGTGGAAATGAGCAAGGCAGGTGGTGCGCTCTGTGAGATGGATTCTCACCATCTTAGCGAGGGCGCTCACGATTTCATTGACGATTCCCACCTGACGGCGCTGCTGGAAAACACGGCCGCCGATCCAGCCCGTGTGAGGGAAGTGCTCGACAAGAGTCTGGCCAAACAGCCGCTACGCGTCGAGGAAACTGCGGTCCTGCTGGCCGCGGAGGATCGCGGCCTCGTCGAGGAGATCTTCGAGACCGCCAGGGCGCTGAAGCAGCACGTGTACGGCAACCGGATCGTGTTGTTCGCGCCGCTCTACATCGGCAATAACTGCGTCAACGATTGCGCATACTGCGCGTTCCGCCGGTCAAACACCGGGGCGGTACGCCGCACGTTAAGCCCCTCGGAGCTGCGCGCGCAACTCGAGGCGCTCGAAAACGTGGGCCACAAGCGCCTGATTCTGGTCTTCGGAGAGCATCCCGCCTACAGCCCGGAGTTCATTGCTGAGTGCGTCAGGACGTGCTACGACTTCAAGGTAGGCCATGGCGAGATACGCCGGGTGAATATTAACGCGGCGCCCCTGGACCACGCTGGATACCGCACCGTCAAGGCGGCAGGTATCGGCACATATCAGATCTTTCAGGAAACTTATCATCACAAGACCTATGCGGACCTCCATCCCAAGAATACGCGAAAGGCGAATTACCTTTGGCGCCTTGACGGACTCAGCCGGGCCTTCGAAGCGAGCTGCGACGACGTGGGCATCGGCGCCTTGTTCGGGCTATACGACTGGAGATTTGAGGTCCTCGGCCTTGTCACCCACGCACTCCAACTGCAAGAGAGATACGGCGTCGGCCCCCACACCATCAGCTTTCCCCGGCTGCGTCCAGCCAACGGCGTCGAGAGCACATGGCCCCACCTCGTAAGTGATTACGACTTCAAACGCCTGATCGCCATCCTGCGCTGCTCGGTTCCTTACACGGGCATGATACTGACCGCACGGGAGCGTCCGGAACTACGGCGGGAAGTAATGGCCTTCGGATGCTCTCAAATTGACGCCGGGAGCCGCATCGAGCTTGGCGGATACACGGAGGTCGGGGATGCCCAAGTACAGGACCGGGAACAGTTTACCCTTGGCGACATAAGGCCGCTGGACGAGGTGATGCGCGAGCTGCTGACGGACGGCTACATCCCAAGTTTCTGCACGGCGTGCTACCGGCTCGGGAGAACCGGCGAGCATTTCATGGAGTTCGCTATCCCGGGATTCATCCAGGAGTTCTGCACCCCCAACGCCCTTACCACGCTGATGGAGTACCTTGTGGACTACGCCTCTCCCGCCACACTGGCAGTCGGAAGGAGGACCATCGCTGAGGAACTCGAACGGCTCCCACAAAGCCCCAGAAAGGCGGAGCTTGTCGAGAGGCTGCATAGGATTCAGGAGAGCGAGGAACGCGATCTTTACTTCTAGTTCGACAACTCCGCGACACGGACTTGCGGCCGGCGATTGAAAGCACCTCTCCGACAGGGGCCTTGGGCCCTGTGATGCATTCGGGGCGGGAAAGATTGCGGCGCCGGCCGCGACGCGCTCCGAGCGTCCCATGCGAAATACCTTGATCTGCGATGCCATAAGCAAGTATGAAACAGTGTCTGCACAGATTCAGCGGATATGTCGATGCCGACGGGAAGATGAAGGATGCCGCTTTTCCAATACGAATGCAGCCAATGCGGCCACATTACCGAGTTCCTGGAGAAGGCCGACGCGCGGGGAAGCCATTCCTGCGCTGAGTGCGGATCGAAGCAGACGCGGAGAGTATTGTCATCGTTTTCCGCCCGACAAGGGGGCGGTGCGGATGAAGGCTGTTCCACCTGCCCATCGGGCACGTGTCCTATGGCAGGGGGCAGCGGCACGCATTAGGGGGGAGCGCAGGCCGCCCCCAACAGTCCAGCCAAACAGTCGGGTCGCGCAGTGCGTCGACGCCAAAGAATTGAAAATCATGTGAAAGGAGTACGAAAACCTATGTCCAGTCCATCGGAAGAGCCCAGCAAAACCGCCGCCAAGCCCAATGGTGAGCCGGAGGAGTTGGTGCTCCTGCGCCGGATGCACGAGATCCGATATAAACTGCTTGTCCTGTCAGGCAAGGGCGGTGTCGGCAAGAGCACTGTCGCGGCGAATCTGGCGGCTTCATTGGCTGCCCAGGGCAATACCGTCGGCCTGCTCGACGTCGACGTCCACGGCCCCAGCATCCCCAAACTTATGGGCCTGGAAGGCTATCCCATCAAGTCCAACGGGGAGATCATCTACCCGGCGCGCGTGAACGACAATCTCAAGGTGATGTCCATCGGCTTTCTCCTCCCCCGGGGCGATGAGGCCGTTATCTGGCGAGGGCCGCGCAAATATGGCGTTATCCGGCAGTTCCTCAAGGATGTCGCGTGGGGGCCTCTGGATTACCTCGTCGTCGACTCACCGCCCGGAACGGGCGACGAACCGTTGTCGGTGGCCCAACTGGTGGGGGCGCCGGCGGGAGCCGTCATCGTCACCACGCCCCAAGACCTCGCCATCGCCGACGTGCGGCGGTGCATCGCCTTCTGCGGCACCGTCTCTCTGCCGGTACTCGGTATCGTCGAGAACATGAGCGGCTTTGTTTGCCCCCATTGCGGCGAACGCTGTGACGTATTCAAGACGGGCGGCGGCGAAACACTGGCCCGGGAGATGCACGCCCCATTTCTAGGCCGCATCCCTATAGAACCGGCCATCGTAGCTTCGGGAGACTCTGGCTCAATCATGTTGAGCCGCGATTCCGAAGGGGCCGGCGGCGCTGCGTTTGCCGATATCGTAAGTCGTATTGTAGCCAAGAAGGCAAGCGCCGATAACGGCCACGAAACACAAGAAGATGGAGAGGAAAATCATCAAATGGTTGTCGCGATTCCGCTGGCGGAGGGCCGCCTCAGTATGCATTTCGGCCATTGCGAGGAGTTCGCCATCCTAACAGTCGATGAACAAACCAAGGCAATTCTGAGCCAATCCCGAGAGACGCCGCCCCCGCATGAGCCGGGAGTGCTTCCAAAATGGCTGCATGGCCTCGGCGTAAATGTGATTCTGGCCGGTGGGATGGGCCAACGGGCACAGCAGCTGTTTGCGGAGAACGAGATCCGCGTAGTCGTCGGAGCCTCGGCCGACACACCGGAGACACTCGTCAAGGCTTATCTCGACGGGACGCTGGAAACGGGCGACAACATCTGCGATCATTGAGTCTCGATACTGAGGACACGCGCGGAAACCAAAGAGAACGGGAGAAGACATGCCAACGTACGAATACGAATGTAAGGCATGCGGCCACAGTTTCGCGCATTTCCAGGGAATGAGCGAAGAGCCGCTGGCAGCCTGTCCGGAGTGCGGCGGGAAACTGCATCGCCTAATTGGCAGCGGTGCAGGCGTCATCTTCAAAGGCTCCGGCTTCTATAGCACCGACTATAAGAACGCTTCGACAAAATGCGGTCGGAACCGCCCCTGCTGCGGCCGGGATGCCCCGTGCGATTC
The DNA here is from genome assembly GCA_963674865.2 of Candidatus Hydrogenedentota bacterium. Lineage (GTDB taxonomy): Bacteria > Hydrogenedentota > Hydrogenedentia > Hydrogenedentales > SLHB01. The sequence continues at coordinate 449,386 of CAXXYE010000001.1, read as the reverse complement.
CCGCCCATGCGGCGATTGACCCGCCCGGGGCCCCCTCGGGCACAAATGCCCGCGCTGCAGTGTTTAGTCACGGTGAATGACTTCGAGCGGGACGTGCCGGGCAGTTGCCATGGGGTGCTGCGCATACTATACTAACCGTAATCCAAGAGCACGAGACAACATCCCGTCACATTGCCAAGAGCAGACAGCGGCCGGCGCGGGGCAGGCGCCCCGGGAGGTCGGTTGCTTCGGCAGGGAGGTGGCAGTATGAGTCGGAAGATCTCCAGGCGAGCCTTTCTAGGGGCAAGCGCCGCGGCAGGCGCGGCGGCGTGCGGCCGCACCAAAGTCGCGAAGGCAGAGAAGAAGGGTCGCGTTGTCATCCTAGGCTTTGACGGCGTGGAACCGGGCATTATCGACACGATGCTCTCCGCGGGCAGGCTCCCGAATCTGGATGCCCTCCGAAAGCAGGGCGGCTACCAACGCCTGCGCTCAACCATCCCACCCCAGTCGCCCACGGCCTGGGCCTCGTTTGCCACGTGCAAGAATCCCGGCCAACACGGCATCTACGATTTCCTGCGCAGAGACCCGAAGACATACTTCCCAGGCATTGCGGCCGGCTCAATCGTGAAACCTGTTCTGGGCCCGGATGGCTCCCTCGCCAAGCCTGCGCGCTTCGATAGCTTTCGGCGAGGAGACACGTTCTGGGCCATCGCCGATGGGCAAGGGACGCGGTGCAAAGTCCTCTCCATGCCCTTTTCATTTCCCGCTGACGACCTGGCGAATGGACAGATGCTTTGCACCCTCGGCGTACCTGACTTGCGCGGGACAACCAGTACCTTCTTCTCCCTTTCCGACAGCTTCACGTCGAAGCAACTGAGCGAACGCCTATCCGGCGGCATGCGCATCCCTCTCAAGTTCGAGGAAGGCGTCGCCAAGACGATGATCCCTGGCCCACCGGACGTCACGAAACAAAGGGGCGTCTACGCCGAAGCGCCGATCACCGTCAAGGCCGACCGCGAGGCGCACACTGCTGCGATCTCGATTCAGGACAAGGAGGTCACGCTCGAGCAGGGCCGGTGGTCCGACTGGTTCGAGTGGACCTTCGAGGTCACGCCGAAATTCAAGGTTCGGGCACTCAGCCGGCTCTATATCCTCGAGGTGGGCCAACGCGTGCAGATCTATATGACCTGCCTGCAATTCCATCCGAAGGACCCTTACATGGTGTTTACGTCTCCGCCGTCATACTCGGCCGAGTTGGCCGATCGCTACGGCCTCTACAAAACCATCGGATGGGCTTATGACACGCACGCCCTGCGTCAAGACGCCATCACGGAGGACATGTTCCTCGAAGATATCCGGCGCACCATGGCGTGGCGCGAAACACTCACCCTCGACGAGATGAGTCGCGATGATTGGGACATGCTGATCTCCGTCTGGACGGCCACCGACCGGGCTGCGCACATGTTCTGGCGCTTTCGGGATCCGCAGCACCCGCTCTATACCGCTGAGGGCGCGGAGAAGTACGGCCAAGCGCTCGAGTCCACCTACGAGAAGGCGGACGAAATCGTCGGCAAGGTGATGAGCAAGCTCCAGGAGAATGACCTTCTTATCGTCCTCTCGGATCACGGATTCCACAGTTTTCGCAAGGGCTTCAATGTCAACACCTGGCTGATCCGCGAAGGCTACCTCGCCGTCAAAGGCCAGAGCGACCCGAAAACCAGCTATAACGACCAAGGGTTCTTGCTGGGCTATGATTGGGCGCACACCAAAGCCTACGGACTAGGCCTAGGCTCCGTCTACTTGAACCTCAAAGACAGGGAGTCGCAGGGAACCGTCGCACCGGAGGACGCGCCCGCGCTGCGAGCGGAGATAAGGGAGAAACTCCTCCAAGTCACCGACCCGGAGACCGGCGCGAAGATCTTCAAAGACGTGCACACGGTTGACGTTTATCACGGCGCGGCCGTGGCGAACGCGCCGGACCTCGAACTCGGCTATGTGGCGGGATATCAATCCACGAAGAGCGCCGCGAAGGGCGCCGCCCCGCACGACTTGTTCGAGTCCAATGTGGACAAGTGGAGCGGCGACCACGTCGCAACGGACGTGTCCATCGCGCCCGGCATGCTCTTCTCGAACACCGCACTCGCCGTAGAGCCGGCGATCATGGACTTGGGCGTCACCGCGCTCAACTACCTGGGCGTGCCCGTCCCGGACGACTTCGAGGGCAAGGCGCTGGCCTAAGCCTCAGTAGGGCGCGCAACTGAGGCGTCCATCTCCGAAGCGCGGGCCGGACTACTTGCGGATGAGCTTGACGTCCAAGTCGGTGAACGCGCCGGCGATGGGATCTTCCTCCCGACGCCTGCTCGCCACGAGGGCGATACGCAGCGCGGCGACATTGAGGCTTTCCCATGTGCCCGTACCGTGGATGCGATCCATGTCACGCGCCGGACGGGCATCCACGTGCACCCATTCGCCGGGCCGGGCGTCGAGGCGCTCCTTGATAGCGTAGTGGCCGACCCACCACCAGAAGAACGGGGTGGCGCCCACGCTCCATTCAGGTGTCACGTTATCCGGCCGGTAGCGATCTGGCCAGTAATTCCACGCGTCGCCGGCCTGATAGGTGCACTCGGCAACACGTTTGAAGGCCGCATCGTAAGCTTCGACGCGCAGTCCGGCAAAGCCGCTCTCGCCCCACGTATCCACCTTGAAGTCCAGAGAGATTTCCGCATCGCGCGCCCGAACGGTTTGGGACAGGTACATGTTGCCGCCGCCCACGCCCGGCCATGACTCGAAGTGGAGTTCATCGCGAAGGCCGCGTTCCTCCCCCGGCCTGAAGGAGAGATACATACTGCGCGCTGAAAGATCCCAGCCATCCCAGCCCGCGCGGAAGTCGAGATTTCGGAGTTGCCGGTTGGCCTTGGGCCCATACCGCTCGAGCTTGCGTCCCACCGCCAAAGCTTTCTCGATCGCCACGGCAACATGATCAAATTCGGCGTATTCCGGCCGCTTCGCACTGTGCTTGACGAACTCCTCGCCGGCATGCCGGCAGAGCTGCTTGATTCGATCATCATGTATCTTCCCCCACTCCTCGGGCGCGACGCCGTCCAGCCAGTTGAGCCACGTCTCGACGCGAGGGCGGTAGTAGCCGGTCACAAGCTCCGCGAAGTCGTCGCGGCGGACATAGTCCAACAAATCATCCCGGCCTTCCCAGATGGAGAGTATGTTACGTGTCTGCACGGGCAGTTCGGCGCCCCCGGGGCGGCCCTGCGCCTTCGTGAAGTGAGTGTCCAATCGGTACTGCGGCGAGGCCCACAGCACGCCTTCAATGCAATCCATGAGCCGCTGCATGCCGCGTGCGGCCCGGTCGAAGCGCCTCTCGTCGCCCGCACGCCACGCGTGCAAGATCTCGGGGACAAGGCCGTTGAAGAGATCGCCCAGGTACCGGCGGGCCAAGTCGACGAGATCGCGCTCGTAGAGCGGATTATCCGCCTGGCGCTTGGCCTCCTTGAGGACCGTGGCCACGGCCGCGCGAAGCTCGCCGCTTCTAGCTACCTGCTCCGGCGGGATGTAGACGGAAGCGTTTGGGAAGTCACAGATGGTGAAAAGCTGCTGAAGGTACAGCGGCTGTGAGTTGTCCTTGGACGCATACACCGTCCGGGCGAGCACCTCCCAGACGCCCGCCATGCGCGCCGCGGAGTCGGCCCCATAACGCCGAAGGGCATAGTCTTGGAGGAATGGGCCCAACTCGGCGCGCGAGCCATCGCACGTGATGCTCGCGGGATCCCACGCAAGGCGCATGGCCAGATCGAAATAGAGGTCATTATGATGTTCCGATTCCGGCACGAGGTACACGCCCACGCAATCACCCGCCGCCGGATCCGTCGCGACGCGCTGAATATCCCGGACAAGCGCGTGGAGGTCGCCGTGAAGCGTCGAGTTCCCGCCAAAGGTGTGGAGGATCCCCAGTGTCCACTTGCGTCCCCAGAACGCGTTGTGGATGGCCCACATGGGGCGCTCCTCGCCCCATGTGTCGTAGATGCGGAAGCGATCATTATCGACGACGGCCTCGCAGAAATCGCGGACCTCGTCTTGCGTCCAGTACTCCGAGCTCAGGAATGCCCACGCATCCGTGAGCCAGATCATTTCGGGGCCGGCCTCACAGATAACACGATGGACGGCTTCGGCCAGATCGCGCTTGATACTGTGCTTCTTCTCCGGCTTCTCGGCCAACTCCTGGCCGAAAACATGGCCTTCCGCCTCCGGTATGGCCTCAGGATAGGGCGGCACGAAATAGAAGTCCGTGGGGCCGTAGCGGGCCGTGTAGGCACGAACCAGGCGAAGGGATAACTCGTGGAACATCGGATCGGAGGGATAGACATGCTTGGCCATAGGCACTTCGCCCCATCGCGTCCCGCCGACGTAGCGGACCTCGGGATGAGCCGCCACGAACTCGGCCGGGACCTCGCCAAGGAGTCCAGGCATGACGAGTCGCAGGCCGCGATCCCGCGCGTACTCGGCGATCTTCTTGTGCAGATCCTCCCGCCATTGCTCGGACTCGTTCAGTTCCCATGGACGCCCGTCCAGTTCGGCGAAGACTTGTGGCCAGATTAGATCGCATGCCGGGCCGAACGTCATGTTGTGGTGCTTGTGGACACGCCAATCGATCTCACGCTTCCATTCGGACCAGTCCATGTACTCGGCGAGCGTATAGCCGCCGGGCAGGTTCATGTACCGCTCCTCGAACTGAGGTCTGTGGCTGAAGGCGACGTCATCAAAGGGCAAGACGTCAAGGTGAGGGACATGATCGCCGCTCCAAGAGAATCCAACGTGGCAATACTCTTCGAGATACGTCCAAACGGCGTTGGCGGCGCCTGGGCCGGTGTTTCCCGCCAAGAGTAGGTACGAGCCTTCACGCACCGCCAGGCAGCCGTCCGGGCCGAGAGCGCCGAGCCGCTCCGCCGCAAGATACTCGCTGAGAGCCGCAGGAAGAGCATCTCGTGAAAGCGGCGTCGCGAGGACAAACACACGCACGTCCCCTCGAAGTTCAGGTACCGCGGTATAGAGACGCACGTCCCGCCCCGTCATGAGGGCGAGGTACCGAACCAAGTCCGACGCCGCAAGCTGCAGCGGCGTCGATTCATCCGGGCCAACCACCACAGACACTTCGCGAATTGAATTGCCTGCGGCGGCTGACGCCCCCGCGCAGATGAGGCAGAGGGTCGCACAAGTGAAAAGCAGGAATAGCACAGATGGCAAGGTTCTCACGGCGAGTCTCCTCTGTCTAAAGCACCCCGATAGCATCAATGTACAACAATCCCGAAGCGTACTCAAAAGCCCGCCTTAGTACGTTGGGCAGATGGACGCACGACACCACGCGCACGTGTCATATCCGAGGAATTACAGCGAACGCGTCACTTTGGTAAGAGGTATAGAGTCGGGCGCATGAAGCGGAACTGCTGCTATGCCCCGCCGTAGGGATGTCGCGACTCTTTGATAGTGTCACCCCCTCGACTCATTAGAAATGTCACAATTGGAGCCTTTCACTTGGAGGGCTGCCGTGGAAGGGCATTTGAAGATGAGTCGCAAGGAATTGATGCGTAAGTCGTTGTTGGAGCTTGTTGTGGGAAAGCATATGACCCTGGCGGAAGCGGCGCGGCGCATGGAAGTGAGCTACCGGCAGGCGCTGCGGATACACGCACGCTTCGTGTCAGAGGGAGATGAGGGGTTGGTGCATCGCAACCGGGGCCGGGCGTCTAATCGAGCCAAGCCTGCCGCGTTCCGGGACAAAGTCCTTCGGCGCTATCAGGAACGCTATAGAGAACACGATTTGGGGCCGACCCTGGCCGCGGAGAAGCTGGCGGAGGAAGGCCTGTGCATCGACCACGAGACGTTACGGCGCTGGCTGCTTGAGCAGGGGCTCTGGGCGAAGGGAGACACCGGGCGCCGGCATCGCTCCCGCAGGGAGCGGCGAGCCCATTTCGGAGAGCTGGTGCAGATGGATGGGAGTCACCACCACTGGTTCGGGCCGGACCAAGGCCAAACTTGTCTGATGAACATGATAGATGACGCCACAGGAGAAACCTTGGCGCTCATGGCCGAGCAAGAAACGAAGCAGGCCGCCATGCAGCTTCTGTGGCGGTGGATCGAGAAATACGGTATTCCTCGGGCGCTGTATACGGACCGAAAGAACGTCTACATCACCGGCCGGGAGCCCACGCTCGAAGAGCAACTGGCGGGGCGCGAGCCGCTGACTCAATTCGGAGAGGCCTGCTATAAGCTGGGAATCGTCATCATCCCCGCGACTTCGCCTCAAGCCAAAGGCCGCGTCGAGCGCTCCAACGGCACATACCAGAACCGGTTCGTCAAGGAACTCGCCTTGCGGCGCATCACCACCATCGCCACCGCCGACAAGCTGCTCTACGAAAGCTTTTGTGACGCTCTGAACGCCAAGTTCGCCATTGCGCCCCGTGAGGAACTGGACTATCACCGTCCTCCACCCAAAGGCCTTGAGCTGCATGACATTTTTTGCTTCGAGGAACTGCGCGTCGTCCAAAACGACTGGACCGTCCGTTTCGGGAATCATTACTACCAAATCCTCAAGAACAACAGTCCTCTGCCCCGGCCCAAAGACAGGATTCTGGTCCGCACCCATCTGCACGGCGGCATCAGGCTGCTCTACAAAGACCAGGACCTTGACTACCGCAGGCTCACGGTCAAGCAATACAAACGAGAAGGGCAGCAACGAGTCCAACAGGTCCAGCCCCCCGCCAAGCCCAAGAAGAAGAACGCTCCCCCCGCGCCCTACAAGCGCTGGCGGCCCAACGTCCAACGCCTACCTCTCATGAACGCAAAAGAAAGGTGAGCACGCGAGTTACCCACATATCCACATCCTCGACGAGCGCTATGCGCCCGCGCGCTTCGCGCTGGATGTGGATATGACGGTCTGGGGACAGCTGCTACGCACCTGACCACAGACCTTGGATAACTCGCTTCTGCAACCATCGAGCATAGGACATTTCTAATGAGTCCCAACATGTGACATTTCTAAAGAGTCTTGACATGCCCCGCCGTAGGGAGCGATCCCGCGGGCCATGGGTGCTATACTCACGTGGCCGCGCGGCGGCGCATGACAGCGTAGGATCTGACGGGAGACCTCTCAATGCTTGCTTATTTCGAGATTGCGCGTGAGATTCTCAAGAAAGTGGAGGAAAGTCAGGCCGCGGCCATCGAGCAGGCGACGGCTCTGATTGCGGATAGTCTCATAAAGGGCGGCGTATGGCACGTGTTTGGGACTGGCCACTCGCATTTCGTCGGCGAGGAGGTCTATTACCGCGCCGGGGGGCTCGTCCCGGTGAACGCGATCCTGTTCCCCGCGTTGATGCAGCATGAAGGCCCGGCCACCAGCACACGCCTCGAACGCCTTCCCGGATTGGCAAAGATCGTGCTCGACAAGCAGGACGTCCAGCCGGGCGAGGTGTTGACTATCGTGTCGAACAGCGGCAAGAACGCCGTGCCCGTCGAGATGGCGATGTGCGCGAAGGATAAGGGGCTGCGCACGGTGGCTATCACATCGCTCGCCCAGTCGCAAGCCGCACGGTACGGGGCCGGGCTGGACAAGAAGCTCTATGAGTTATGCGACGTCGTCATCGACAACTGCGGATGTGCGGGCGATGCCGCGCTCGACGTTCCGGCCACCGAGTTGCAGACAGCAGCGACATCGAGCCTGGTGGGCATTGCCATCATGGAGCAGATCGTCTACGGAGTGGCCTGCCGCTTCGCCGAGGCGGGGCGCGAGCCCCCCATCTTCAAGACGGCGAATCTCCCCGATGGAGACGCGTGGAATGCGCGTATGATCCAAGACTACGGCGCGCGCGTGAATCTGACATGAAGCCGCCGGCCACAAGCCACAGCCCGGTGCTCGGGTGAGCACCGGCACACACGAGACTAAGGCGCGCACGGCGGATGTAAAAGCGGAAGCTGCCCGTCTGGGATTCGACGCCTGCGGCATCGCCGCGGCGGATCCGCCGGATCCGGAGGATCGCTTGGGCGCGTGGCTTGCGGCAGGCTACCACGCCGACATGCGGTGGATGGCAACGACGAGGACCGTCCGCCAGGACGTGAGCAAGTGCCTGCCCGGAGCACGCGCCGTAGTCGTGGTGGCGGCCAACTATTATGCCCCGCGCCCCGAAGCGCCGGAAGGTACGGGGCGGGTCGCGCGCTATGCTTGGGGCCGGGACTACCACCGTGTGTTGGGCAAACGGCTTAAGGCGCTCGCGAGCCACATTCGCACCATCGATCCCGGCGCGGAAACCTACTGCTGCGTCGACACAGGCCCCGTGCTCGAACGGACTTGGGCGGCGCAGGCAGGTATCGGGTGGATCGGCAAGAACGGCTTGATCATGCGGCAAGACACGGGGTCGTGGCTGCTCCTTGGCGTGGTGGTAACGACGCTGGATCTCATCTCCGATTCCCCCACGCCGGATCGATGCGGCGACTGTACCCGCTGCATAGACGCCTGCCCAACCGGGGCCATCGTAGCCCCTCGCGAGGTGGACGCTAGGCGCTGCATCTCGTACCACACGATAGAGAACCGGACGGCGGCCCCCGCCGATCTCAGTCCGGCATTCGGCGACTGGGTTTTCGGGTGCGATGCTTGCCAGGAAGTGTGTCCCTGGAACCGAGTTCCACGGCTCACTTCAGAAGCGGACTTTCTACCACGGGAGGGACAGGCCAACCCGGACTTGAGCGAACTCGCGGCCATGTCGGAAGATGACTTCGGAAAACGGTTCAGCGGCACGCCGATTATGCGCGCGAAGTGCAAAGGGATAAAGCGGAACGCATCAGTCGCCCTGGAGAATATGCGCTAAGAGAGCCGCTAGACCGTGCCGGCGGCATCATGCCCGCCCGCTTCCAACACGGCGGGCATATTGGAAAGAGCGGTTGTGAGGATCTCGACAATGAGCTGGTTCTGGCTCTTGTGCTCTGCTTTCGCCGCAAGGCGGATGGCCTCATATACGTCGGCGGGAACGCGGGCCGAGATCTTGGCCGTCTCATACAAAGGCCGGCGTTCGTCCTCGTCCGTCACCGGCCCCACGGGCTCGCTCTCAGCGTGAAAAAGCTCGCCTTGACTCGGTTCCACCCACGGAACCTCCGACAGATCGGCCTCGGGAAAGCATATCTCGAGAACCTGGCGGTTGGTCTTTCCGTCGTTAATGAGGTCCTGGATCTTGCCGCGGCCGCCCATCGCACGGAGATGCCGCGCAATGCCCGCGGTGCTCATGGCATAGCCGTTCTGATGGATGAATTCGACGGCGGCATCCCCCTCGAAGCCGTGACGTACGGCCTCAATAATTCGCTCCCGCTTCGCCAACGTCTGCATGGGCATTGCGTCCCTCCCGAAAGGAGCCATCCGGGTGCATTATAGAAAGACACCGGGAATAAAGCAAGACAACGCCGCGTGTTCCGAAAGCGTAATGAGTGGTTTCACAACAAGATGGGAGCGGGAAACAGGGAAGCAGGCGTCGTTCTCCCTGCCTTTGGTTGCCCTTCTGGCACTCCTGTTGGCCACCGGCACGCAATGCGACACGCCCTACGCCAAAGCGGCCAATCTCGATTCATCCGGGAAAGCCATCATCTGTTTCGGCGACAGCATCACCCGGGGATACGGCGCCCGGCGCGGCAATGACTATCCGGCCCGCTTGTCGGCGCTTCTGAACCGGCCCGTCATCAATGCAGGGGCCGACGGCGATACCACCGAAGCGGCCCTCGCCCGTTTGGAGCGGGATGTCTTGCGACGATCGCCTCGCCTCGTCATCATCGAACTCACGGGCAATGACTTGCTTGAGCGCGTCCCTCGAGAAAAGACTTTCGCCAATCTGGACGCCATTGTCGCCCGGTGCGTCGATGCGGGGGCCATGGTGATTCTGGTTCACTGCCGGTTCGGACTCTTCGGCGATCCCTACCTGAAAGGATTCAAGACTATTGCCAAGAAGCGGCACGCCATTCTGGTACAGGACGCGTTGGCGGGCGTGTTCGGCAATCCGAAGTATATGTATGACCAGATCCATCCGAACGACGACGGCTACGAGCTGCTGGCTGAGCGCGTCGCGGGCGAGGCAGGAAGCCTCCTGGCCGAGGCCGACATGCGAGCGACAGAGAGATAAACCTTTGTAAACCAATAACTTCAGGTACGCCTTGCACATAGCGCGAAATTGACACTCAGGCTCACGCGGTGCTACCATAAAGGTTTAGCAATTAGGTGAGGTATTCAGCGGAGGTTACGAAGCTTATGAATGTGACGATTACGGGTCGCCACATGGAAATCACCGATGCCCTGAAAGCGTACACGGATAACGCCCTGCGGAAACTCAAGGGGCATTTTGACAAGGTTATCGACGCGGACGTCGTCCTCAGTGTTGAGAAACACCGGCACATCGCCGAGATCAACCTGCACGCCAACGGGATTCGCATCCACGGCAAGGAATCCTCGCCGGATATGTATGCGTCCGTGGACGCGGTTTTGGAGAAGCTGGAGAAGCAGGTTCGGAAGTTCAAGGACCGCATCAACCGGCACCAGCCCCGCACGGCCAAAGAGACTCGCGATTACCACCACGGCGTGATCGAACTGGTCGCCGGAGAGGTCGCCGAAGCACCCGAGGAAGAGCCTTCAACGTCCGGCCATCGAATCGTGCGCCGCGAGAAACTGACGATGAAGCCCATGAACGTCGAGGAAGCCGCCATGCAGCTGGAGCTGGTGGATGATCGGTTCATCGTCTTCGTGAATGCGGACACGCAGCAGGTAAACGTCATCTATGCACGAGATGACGGGACCTACGGTCTTATCGAACCGAAGTTCTAGCGCCGGGCCGCGCGTCCATGGCGGCCTGATGCCCGGGGAACAACCATGGATACACAGAATCTGCCCGTCAATCGCAAGCAGAGTATCGCCGTGGCGCGTCTCCTCGACCGGATGGCCGAGGGACTCGATCTCGAGGTCATGGCGGGTTTCCAAGGCATCGGGCGCCCCGTATACAGCGCGGATGTGAACCGCCCCGGCCTGGCCCTCGCCGGCTACCTAGACTACTTCGCCAACGACCGCGTCCAGATCCTCGGCAACACCGAAATCCATTACATGGAGCAGTTGCGGGTGTCGGAACTCGAACACCGACTCAGCAATATATTCTCTTTCGAGATCCCCGCGTTCGTACTCTCCCGCAACTTGGCGCCGCACCGCGTATTCATAGACACGTGCAACCGGTGGGGCATGCCCATTCTCCGCTCGCGGCGAAGCACGGATGAACTCATCAGCCAGATCATCCTGTTCTTGGCCGAGGAGTTTTCACCTGAAACGGCGGTTCACGGCACGGCGCTGGATTGCTACGGCGTGGGCTGCCTCATCGTGGGAGCGCCGGGCATAGGCAAAAGCGAGACGGCTCTGGAGCTTGTCGAGCGCGGCCACCGGCTCGTGGCCGACGATTTCGTGACACTGAAGCGCCGCCGCAACGAGTTTATCTTCGCGGAGACTTCCCCCGTGGTCGAGCACCACATGGAGATCCGGGGGGTCGGCATCGTGGACATCAAGAGCGTATTCGGTGTGGGGCGTGTGCGCAACTCGAAGCAGATCGGCCTCGTCATCGAACTCGAAGAATGGGATCGAGAGGCGCATTACGACCGGACGGGACTCACGGAGGAGTTCGTTGACCTCCTGGGCGTGCGGATCCCCCACCTGCGGATCCCGGTGCGCCCCGGCCGGAATATAGCCATCATCATCGAGGTGGCCGCCCTCAATCACCGGTTGAAGGAGCTTGGCGTGCACCCGGCAGTCCAGTTAAACCAGCGCGTCATGAAACTGATGAACGGCAGAAATGCCTGACTCACCGCGATTTGTACTCGTCACAGGGCTCTCCGGCGCGGGAAAGAGCACGGCACTCCAGTTTCTGGAAGATCTTGGCTACTACTGCGTCGATAACCTTCCCGCCCCCCTGATTCCCAAGTTCTCGGAACTCGTATTCGAACCGGAGATCAATCGGAAACGTGTCGCCGTGTGCGTGGACGCGCGCACTACCGAGGGACTTGCCAATCTGCCCGCCTACCTGGATATGGTGGCAGGGTGGGGCGTCCGAGCCGAAACACTCTTCTTGGAAAGCTCTGACGACGTTCTCATCCACCGCTACAGCGAGTCCCGGCGGCGTCATCCCTGCGCCCCGACAGGGAGCATCGAAGAGGGGATCCGGCGGGAGCGCGCCCTCTTGGAGCGGATTCGGGCTCGGGCCGACCTGGTAGTCGATACGAGCGCGACGCCCGTAGCTGAACTCCGCGAACGGGTCGCCTCCATGTTCTCAGGCCCGCGAGAACGGCCTGAACTTGTGGTAACCGTGCTGTCTTTCGGTTTCAAACATGGAGTGCCTCAAGAGGCCGACCTCGTGTTCGACGTGCGGTTCTTGCCGAACCCGCACTACGACCCCGAACTGCGGCCGCGAACGGGCGACGACCCTGAAGTGCGCGATTATGTACTCGAAAACCCTTACGGCGTCGAGTTCATAAACCGGGTCCAGGGACTTCTGAAGTTCCTTCTTCCCCGCTATGAGGCCGAGCCGAAATCCTACCTAACCATCGCAGTCGGGTGTACGGGAGGCCGCCATCGCAGTGTGGCGGTTGCGCACGCCCTCACCGTCTACTTGCGCACGATACGCCCCAATGTCCGCCTACACCACCGGGATCTATCTGATCCCGGCGATCCGGCGTAAGTTCGAAGACATCTCCCTCATTTACCGCGCTATTGAGCAGCCGCGCTGCAGTGTCAGCCCACGAGTCGTGCGCACGAAGACATGAGTCCCACAAGGTGCATCGCTTCTTGCATTTCTGTATCATACGCGTGTATGTGATGGAGAAAGCCGGGTCTGGCTCCCACCATCGGGGGGCGGGCCTTGAGCATAGAACCGTGTGCGGAGCTGTCTGCCGTTTGGGCGCCAAGCCCCGCACGATGGCAGGGAGTTGAGCATGGGTGAAGTCAGCGCCGAACTGGTGATCGTCAACTCACTGGGCATGCACGCGCGTCCGGCGGCGGCACTAGTCCAAACGGTGCTCAAGTTCGAAAGCGACGTCCAACTCAACAGCAATGGCCAACAGGTTAACGCCAAGAGCATCATGGGCTTACTTACGCTGGCCGCGGGCCAGGGCAGTCGGATTACGGTAACCTGCAACGGCCCTGACGCGGAAGAGGCGCTCGAGGCTGTCCGTGCCCTTGTCGAGTCCGGATTCGGGGAGGAATAGGACGACGATGGAGATCACCTTGCGTGGCATAGGCGTCTCCCCTGGCATCGCCATCGGCCCCGCCCTCACCTTCGGCGTACGCAGTCTCGATATCCCCAAATACAAAGTAACCGACACTGAGGCCGAGATGGCTCGGTTCGATAAGGCTATTGAGGCAGCCCGAAAGGAACTGGCCCACCTTCAAGACAGTCTCGTCAGTAAGGTCGGCGACCACCACGCAAACATCTTCTCGGCCCACCTCATGCTTCTCGATGATGTCACCGTGCGCACGGAAATCGAGACACGCCTCAACGAGGAGAGGCTCAACGTCGAGTACCTAGTCGATGACCTGATGGCTTACTACTCGAAGGCCCTCGAAAAAACGAAGGAGTCTCATATCCGCGAGCGGGCAACCGACATCGTCGACGTGGGCACACGCATCCTCGGCAAGCTGCTCAACACGGAGTTGGACGGCCTCGATCACCTCGAGCGCCCGAGCATCGTGGTCGCACACGACCTCTCCCCTTCGGAGACGGCCAATATCGACATTGAGAATGCGCTGGGCATCGCCACCGACCTGAGCGGCCCGACATCGCACACGGCGATCCTGGCGCGCGCCCTCGAGATCCCGGCGGTTGTCGGCCTCAAGTACGTGGGCGCCCACGTCACGCCGAATGACCCGCTTATCTTAGATGGCGTGGCGGGAATCGTCATCATTCGGCCGAAAGAGGCCACGCTCGCCGAGTATACGCAGAAAAAGAGGCGGCAAGAGGCCCAGCGGGAAGCCTTGCTCAGGGCCGAGGAAGATGCCGTCTCATCCACCCTGGACGGCCACGCGGTTCCCATTCGCGCCAACATCGAGCTACCCGTCGAGATTGCACACAGCCTGAAAGCCCGCGCCCAGGGCGTCGGGCTGTATCGCACCGAGTACCTATTCCTCAATCGCGATTCACTACCTTCGGAAGAAGAGCAGTTCGAGGCATACGCACGCGTGGCGGCAGCCGTCAAGCCGGATCCCGTAACACTGAGAACACTCGATCTCGGCGGCGACAAGTTCGTATCGCACTTAAACATGGCCCCCGAATTGAATCCGCAGCTTGGGTGGCGGGCGATTCGTTTCTGCCTGGAGCGCCAAGACATCTTCAAAGCCCAGCTCCGGGCCATTCTTCGCGCGAGTGTGCATGGATACGTGAAGATCATGTTTCCAATGATCAGCGGCCTGGACGAAATGCGCACCGTCAGGAAGGTACTGGACGAGGTGCGGGCGGACCTCGAACGGCGCTCCGTTCCCTTCCGAAAGGACATGCACGTGGGCACAATGATCGAGGTGCCCTCAGCGGTCATGATCGCCGACCGACTGGCGGAGGAATGCGATTTCTTCAGCATCGGCACAAACGATTTGATCCAGTATTCATTGGCTGTAGACCGCGTCAACGAGAAGATCGCGCATATGTACGAGCCGGCGCACCCGGCCGTATTGCGCATGATCCGCCAGACGGTCCTGGCCGCAAAGGGAGCCCGGATCCCGTGTGATATCTGCGGTGAGATGGCTGGCGACCCGCGCTTCACCGAGCTGCTCCTGGGCCTCGGGGTCCGCGCCCTGAGTATGTCTTCCGTAGCCATCCCCGTGGTTCGCGCCGAAATTGCCAATACGAGGATGTCGTCCGCGCGCCGATTCGCCCAACGCATACTGGCGCTCGCCACAGTGCAAGAGATAAGGGCGCAATTGGATCGCCGCTATGCCCGGAGCAACGCGCTTACGCGTTATTTGTCCCGCCTGGGGCCCGACTTTGCCCTCGAAGGCGCCGAAGAGGAGTAGTCGCCGGTGGCAAAACGGGTTTGCATCCTTGGCTCCACAGGCTCCATAGGCCGAAGCGCACTCGAGGTCGTCAGGCGCTATCCCGGCGATTTCGACGTCGTAGGATTGGCGGCGCACTCCAACACGGCGCTCCTCGCAAACCAGATTCAGGAGTTCCAGCCACCGTATGTGGCCATCTCTGATCTTGCAGCCGCCTCGACTCTGGAATTGCCCGGTTCGAATACCACGCTCTGGCAAGGCCCGGAAGGGTTAGAGCGCCTCGCGGTGTTGGACGTTGACATCGTGCTGTGTGCCAACGTGGGCGCCGCAGGCCTCAAACCAGTACTCAAAGCCATCGAAGCGGGCAATCGAATCGCGCTGGCCAATAAAGAGCCTCTGGTGATGGCCGGCAGCCTGATCATGGCCGAAGCCCGCGCGCGTGGTGTTGAAGTCCTTCCCGTTGACAGCGAGCACAACGCCATTTTTCAGTGCCTCGAGGGACATGACACTGCGGACGTGCGCTGCATTCACTTGACCGCCTCGGGCGGGCCGTTTTACAACCGCCACCGCGATACGCTGTGCGACGTCTCGCCCGGCCAGGCCACGCAGCACCCAACCTGGGACATGGGCGCGAAAATTAGCGTCGACTCCGCGACGCTCATGAACAAGGGCCTGGAAGTAATCGAGGCCATGTGGTTGTTTGATCTACCACTTGACAAGGTCAGGGTGGTGATCCACCCCCAGAGCATCATCCACGGGCTCGTGGAATTTACTGACGGGAGTATTCTGGCCCAAATGGGTGTAACAGATATGAAGTTCCCGATCCTCTTCGCATTGACGTGGCCGCACCGCGCGGAATCGGCCATGGAGCGGCTGGATCTCACCCAGATGCGCGAGTTGACGTTTACCGCGCCGGACTTTGACAGCTTCCCCTGTCTCGCCCACGCCCTCGAGGCCGCGCAACAAGGCGGCACGGCCCCGGCCATCCTTAACGCCGCAAACGAGGCGGCAGTGGCGGCTTTCTGTGAGGAGCGCATCGGCTTTCTGCAAATCGCCGATGTGGTGGGCAAAGTACTGGAGCAATTGCCCGCAGATGACTCGATGACCTTGGATTCGGTCCTGGCGGCCGACGCCGCGGCACGATATGCCGCCGAGAAGTGTGTCGCGGCTTTAGGAGCATAGGGACAAATGTTGATTTACGACTTGCTTTTGTTTGCCGTTGTCTTGGGTGTCTTGATTTTCTTCCACGAGTTGGGGCACTTCGTCGCCGCAAAGGCCTGCGGCATCTACTGTGATCGCTTCAGTCTGGGAATGCCCCCGCGCCTGTTCGGCATCCGCATCGGCGAAACAGATTACTGCGTGGGTGCGCTGCCCATCGGGGGCTACGTCAAGATGGCGGGCCAAGAGGACGCCCCCAAGAACGAGAAGCAGCAGGAAGAAGAATACGCCCACGTTCCCAAAGAGCGCTGGTTCAGCAGCCGGCCCATCTGGCAGCGGGCCATTGTTGTTGTCGCGGGCCCCTTCATGAATATGGTGCTCGGTGTTGTCCTGTACGGGATTGTGGCAGCCGTGGGCGCCTGGGTGCCGGAAACCAAAGTCTGCAATACCATCGGCCTGGTTGAAGAAGGCGCGCCTGCCGAGACCGCCCCCCTCTATGCCATGACGGACGGCCACATCCCCGAAAACATCAGCGGGCCCCCGGACGCCATCGGATGGCGCCCGGGAGATGAGATCATTGAGATTAACGGGCACGCCATCTCGAACATCATGGATGTCAACGTCGAGTCAGTGCTGAACGCCGGGGACACCTTGCACGTGGAACTCGAGCGGCGTGCGCCCGACGGCACAACGACGCGCTTCTACTCGCCCGTCAGGCCGAGAGTGCTCGAGGGCGAGGAGCGGCCCCGGCTAGGCATCGCGCCGTGGCAAACGGCCCTTGTCGACCGCACGCTCCCGGGCCTGCCCGCCGCGAAGGCAGGTATTGAGCCCGGGGATGTAATTCTAAGCATGAATGGCGAGCCCGTAGACAGCCTCACATTCATGAAACGCATTGAAAACGCCGAGTCGCAGCCTCTCGATTTGGAAGTGGAACGCGATGGTGAGCGCCTACCACTACATGTCGAGCCGACGCTCGTCGGCAGGTTCAAGGACATCTACTTCGAACCGCCCCTCTTTACGGAAGAGCCGGAGCAGCAAGCAATGCAGCCTACGGTGGCCGGCGTCTCCGCGCAAGTGAAGGAGGAGCTCGGCCTTCAACGCAGGGACCGCATCATCGAGGTGAATGGCGAGCCTGCCACCGTCGCCAAGATGCGCGACCTTGAAATGAGCCGCCCGGGTGAGGAAATACAGGTGAAGATCGAGCGGCCCGCCATCGGATACGGCCTGCTTCAGAAGGCGGAAGAGAAGGTCCTGAACATCCCCGTCACACCCGCCCACGTGGTGGGCATCATCTGGG
The DNA here is from genome assembly GCA_963674865.2 of Candidatus Hydrogenedentota bacterium. GTDB lineage: Bacteria > Hydrogenedentota > Hydrogenedentia > Hydrogenedentales > SLHB01. The sequence goes on along the minus strand of CAXXYE010000001.1, from coordinate 431,906 downwards.
GCGAGAAGACGGTGTTCTACCGGATGCCGCCCCTCAAAGTCGTGCCCGAGGCGTTCTATCAAGGCTACGTGGCCCTTCGAAGGACCTACGACACACTCATGAAGCTGATCTTCAGCGACAGCCTCGGCGTCCGTGACTTGGGCGGTCCGGTTATGATCTACCGCATCACGACGAATGCCGCGCGGCTCGGCTACTCCTGGCTGTTGGAGATGACGGCCTTCATCAGCATCAACCTCTTCTTTCTCAATCTACTCCCATTGCCCGTGCTCGATGGAGGACTTCTCGTCTTCCTGGGCATCGAGAGGATCCGTAAGAGGCCCATTAGCGTCCGCGTGCTCGAACGCGTCCAGCAGGTGGGACTCGCGCTCATTCTCGTCTTGTTTCTTTTTGTCACCTATAATGACGTCTATCGCTGGGTGAAAAGCATCATCCCCTGAGTCGGAGTCCCGGCCCGGCGCACAAAGGATGGGCGGCAGCACGAAGCCCCCGTGGGCGCCCGGCGCCTTGAAACATGGAAGAAGGATAGGAGAAACGTGTCCCATCATGAGTAGCATCACCTGCAAGTTCGGCGGCAGCTCCTTGGCTGACGCGGAATGTATCCGGCGAGTCAAGGAGATCATCGAGTCCGATTCGGAGAGGCGCTTCATCGTCGTGTCGGCCCCCGGCAAACGCACACGGGACGACAAAAAAATCACCGACCTCTTATATGCCTGGCACGGCTTGGCCAAACAGGGCCTGGATGCTTCGCAGCCTGCCGACATGGTCGCCCAGCGATTCATTGAACTGGCGGAAGCGCTCGAGGTGCAGTTTGACGTGCGAGGCCACTTGGCGGAGATTTCCGAGGCGGTAGTCGGGCAAAGAGAGGCGGACTTCATGGCCTCGCGGGGCGAATACCTCAATGGCCGCCTCGTCAGCGAACTCCTCGGTGCGACATTCATCGAACCGGCGGAATGCATCAAGTTCGACGAGGAAGGTGCCTTGGACCCGACGACTTATGACCTGTTGGCGGAACGCCTTGCAGGCGAAGGCCTATTCGTTATACCCGGCTTCTATGGCGCACTGCCCGACGGCCGGGTCAAGACCTTCTCACGCGGCGGAAGCGACGTGACGGGAGCCATCGTGGCGCGAGCATCCAGTTCGAGCTTGTACGAGAACTGGACCGACGTCAACGGAATCCGCGTGACGGATCCGGAATTGGTGCCGGAAGCGAAGCGCATCGAGGAGATCACCTACGCCGAGTTGCGCGAGTTGTCGTACATGGGCGCCAAGGTGATGCACGACGAGGCGATCTTCCCCGTACGCGCCCCGGGAATACCCATCCATATCCGAAACACCCGTGAGCCGGAACAGCCCGGTACCATGATCGTGTCGAAACGCGACGCAACGCATCCGGTGTGCGGCATCGCCGGCAAAACGGGCTTCACGATGATTACTATCGAGAAAACCCTCATGAACCACGAGATCGGCTTTGGCAGGCGTCTCTTGACAATTCTTGAGGAGCACGGTGTCAACTTCGAGCATATGCCCACGGGAATCGACACGATCTCGCTCATCATCGCCGACGAGGAGATGGCCCATCACGGCGCCGCAATCGTGAGAAACATCGAGCGTCGCTGCGATCCCGACCGGGTCACTCTCACACCGGGGCTGGCGCTCGTTGCCACGGTGGGGCAAGGCATGATTCACCACGTCGGCGTGGCATCCCGGCTCTGCGGCGCCCTCGCCAACGCCGGCGTCAACATACGTGTCATCGACCAGGGCTCATCCGAAATGAATATCATTGTGGGTATTGAGGAAAAGGACCTCGGCGCCGCCGTCCGCGGCATCTACGACGCCTTCCTTGACTGGGGGTGATAGGGGATACAAGCATGCGACGGACCAAGATCGTCTGCACCATCGGACCAAGCTCGGAAGCTCCGGAAATCGTTCGTGAACTCATCACCGGCGGCATGGATGTTGCCCGTCTCAATTTCTCACACGGTTCGCACGACGACCATCGAAGGGCCTTTGACACCATTCGCGGACTTGCCGACGAGTGCGAATGCGACGTCGCCGTCATGATGGACCTGCAGGGGCCCAAGATACGCACGGGGCGGCTCGAAAACGGCGCTGCCATTGACCTTGACGAGGGCCAGGCGCTCTGCGTCACGACTCGCGACGTCCTAGGCACGGCCGGCCTCATCTCCACGACCTATACCGCCCTCCCGGACGATGTCCGCCCGGAGGACCGCATCCTTCTCGCCGATGGAACCATCGAACTGCGCGTCGAAAAGGTCGCCCCGCCGGATGTGCACTGCACCGTTGTTCATGGCGGCGCCCTGGGCGAGCACAAGGGCATCAACCTGCCCGGCGTAGAGGTGAGCGCGCCATCACTCACGGAGAAGGATCTGGCGGACCTGGAGTTTGGCCTGAGTCTCGGCGTTGACTACGTGGCGCTCTCATTCGTGCGAAGCCCGGATGATATCCGGGCGGTGAAGCGCCACATCGAGGCGGCAGGAAAGAACACGCACGTCGTAGCCAAAATCGAGCGCCCCGAGGCGGTCGAGCGCTTCGATGAGATTCTGGAGCTGACAGACGCAGTCATGGTGGCCCGGGGCGACCTCGGTGTCGAGATGGACCTCGACGAGGTGCCGCAGATTCAGAAGCAGCTTATCCGCAAATGCAATGATCGCGGCGTACCGGTTATCACGGCCACACAGATGCTCGAGTCCATGATGACAAATCCCCGCCCGACGCGCGCTGAAGTCACGGACGTCGCCAACGCCATCTACGATGGCACCGACGCCGTCATGCTTTCCGGCGAGACGGCAGCCGGCAAGTTCCCACTCCGGGCCGTCCGCGTCATGGCGAGTATTGCCAACCGAACCGACACCGCCATCGGCGCCTCGCCCCCGCGTGAGGCCGTCTCGCGCCTGCGAAGCTCGGGGATCCGAAGCGGCTCCTTCAGCGAGGCCATCGGACAAGCCGTATGCCGGATGACGCAGGTGCTCGACGTTAAGCGCATCGTTTGCTTCACCATGTCCGGCCATACAGCGCGGGCCATCGCGCGATTTCGGCCCAATACTCCCATCACCGCGCTGACAATCAGCGAAGAAACGCGCCGGCGCTGCGCCCTCAACCGGGGCGTCGATGCCATCCAGGCCGACGAGGTCAATCACACGGATGAAATGGTGCGTATGGTGGATCGGATCATCACCGATAACCACCTTGCCAACGCGGGCGACACGGTGGTTATCGTTGCCGGGATGCCTTTGGCCGTCGGTGGACGGACGAACCTGTTGAAGCTCCATACGGTAAGTGAGGAGTAGGATGGCGCGTCCCGCCTCGTGGTTGACGAGCTAAAGCCAAATCCTCGGAGCCAAGCGAATCCTAGAAGCCGCAAATCCGCGAGACTCACAGTATGTCTGACGAGCATCCAACCATCGCGCCCGAATGGTATCGGGATGCCTTCGGGACGTTATATCCCATCGTCTACGCTCACCGAACCGTGGCCGCTGCCGCTCCGGAAACCGCGTTTGCCATCCGTCAAACGGGCCTGCGGCCCACGGATCGCGTACTCGACCTCTGTTGCGGCAACGGACGCCACCTCTTCCATCTGGCCGGCCACGCCGCTCACGCGACAGGACTGGACTACTCCCCGCAATTGCTGGCCCTCGCCCGGACATCTGTAGACACGAGAGCTGCCCTCGTACGAGCGGACATGAGGAGCATCCCTTTTGTCGAGGCATTCGACGTTGTCACAAGCTTCTTCACGAGCTTCGGTTACTTCCTGTCGCCCGAGGAGAATCTGCGCGTGGTACGCGGCGTATCGCGCGCCCTGCGGCGCGGCGGGCGTCTGTTCATCGATTACCTCAATCCAACGCACGTGAAGAACACGCTTGTCCCCCACTCCGTACGTCATCACGACGCCTGCCAAATAGTCGAAGAGCGATGGATCGATACGGATCGCTGCCGTGTTAACAAGACAACGAATGTGCTCAAGGACGGCCACCCTATCGCCGAATTCGGTGAATCGGTGAGGCTCTACGATCCGAACGAGTTCCAGGCGCTACTCGCTGAAGGCGGCCTGTTAGCGGAACGCGTGTGGGGCGATTATTCGGGCGTTCCGCCGTCGGATGAGCAGCCCCGCATGATCGTCCTGGCGCGAAAGGCATAAGCGATGCGCGACCTCGTGGCCGAATACCTGAACGAGACGCCGGAGTTGCTGGCGTTCTTCGCCCATCCGCCGCGCGCCCTCTGGCGGAGCGTCCCCACGGCGGGGCCGTGGGCGCCTCAACTCGCCGAAGCATTGGCGGAATACCAAGCTTGCCTCGGCAATGCCCCCGCCTTCGCGGGCAATGAGGCCGTCATCATCACCGGCCAGCAGCCCGGCCTGTTCACAGGCCCGCTCTATACGATCTACAAGGCCATGACCGCCGTCATCCTGGCCAGAAAGCTGAGCGAGCAAACCGGCCGGCCATGCCTGCCAGTCTTCTGGTGCGGGAGCGAGGACCACGATTTCGAAGAGGCCCAAAGCGCCCATTTTCTGACGAAATCGGACGAGCCTTTGACGCTGACATACGAGCCCACAGCCACCGTGGACGACACGCCGATGTATCACGTGCCCGTCGAGGCGTCATTGCACGGCCTCATAGACCGCGCTGCGGCCGAGACGCGGGGCTCGGAGTTCCGACAAGAGGTCGCGGCAACGCTCCATGAAGCCCTGGACGCGGCGGACTCACTATCCGATTGGTGCGCCCGCCTCCTTGCCCGGCTATTCCGAAACACCCCGCTGGTGCTCTTCTCCCCGCACTTGCCTGCCGCCCGCGCCGCGGCAGCACCGATTATCGAGCAGGAACTCCTCGATCCCCTGGCCTCGACCCGGCTGCTCAACGAAACAGGCGACCGCTTGGCGGCGATGGGATTCCCCAAGCAGGTTGCCAAGGATCCCGATGCGTGCAGCTTCTTCCTGGAGGTGGATGCCAAACGGCGACGGGTGCTCTTCAGCGGAAGCCGGTTTGAACTGCCCGATACCGGCGCGTCATTCACCGCGGACGAACTCCTGGCTTTGCTCGACTCGTCGCCGGAGCAATTCAGCCCAAACGTGGCACTGCGGTGTATCGTCCAGCAACACCTGTTTCCGACAACGGCTTACGTGGCGGGGCCGGGAGAACTGGCCTACTGGGCTCAGTTGAAGCCTCTCTTCGAGCGCTTCCAGCTGTCCATGCCGGTGGTGTATCCTCGCGCGCGGTGTACACTCACATCAACGAAACTCAACAAGCTGAGAGCAAGACTGGGCCTGGACCTAGACGATCTGGCCGCCCCCTTCGACGAACTCCTCGAAGTAGTCCTGCGCCATACCACAACGAGTCCCGCCCTCGCGCACGTTCAGGCCCACCGGCCCCGCATCGAAGATGCCGTCCAGGCCCTCCAAAAGGATCTCGCGAAGGCGCGGCCCGCCTGGGCCGACATGGCTGAGGGCATCCGGCAGAAGCTGGCATCCGAACTCGACCGCCTCGAGCGGGCCATCGTACACGGTGATAAGGCGCGCATCGAGGCCACGCGCAGCCAGGTGCTTCGACTATCCCATGCCCTGGCGCCGTGGCGGAAACCGCAGGAACGCGTGTATACTGTTTTTTCCTTCTTGTTTGAGCAGGGCTGGGATCTCATTCCCAGGTTAATCGAGTCTTTGGACGTGGGATCATTCACCATGAATGAGATCGAGTTGTGACGGTAGACGTCCTGGCCATAGGCGCCCACCCGGATGATGTCGAACTGGGCATCGGCGGCCTACTCCATGCGCTCACGACGGCGGGGCACACTGTAGCTATCCTCGATCTTACCGAGGGTGAGATGAGCACGCGCGGCACCGTCGAAGAGCGCAGGCAAGAGGGACAGGAAGCCGCGCACATCCTGGGCGTTACCGTACGTGAGACGGCCGGCCTGCCGGACGCCGGCCTAGCAAACACAGCCGAGCAACAGCGGCATGTCATCCCCTTCCTGCGACGCCTGCGGCCCAACGTCCTGCTGGCGCCGATGCGCGCCGACAGACACCCGGATCACAACAGAGCCCATGACATCGCCCGAGATGCCAACTACTTCGCGGGCCTCGCAAGAATCGACACCGGCCAGGATCCCTACCGGACGCCGCTCGTTTATTACTACCACCCCTATGATGATGACCGCGAGTCCCCCCCGCTAGTCGTGGATATTTCGGAGCACTTTGAGGCGAAACTCGACGCCCTTCGGGCGCACAAGTCCCAGTTCTTCAATCCGGCCTATTCCGGTAAGGCGACACACATATCCTCGGAGGCCTTCTGGGAAACGATTCGCACCCGCGCGTTGTACTGGGGGCACCGCATCAACGCAAAATACGGCGAGCCGCTCTACGCGGACGGGCCGATAGCCATCGCCGGACTGCCCGGCCTGGAGAAAGCCCCATGAGAATCGGCATTACGTGCCATCCCTCGGCCGGCGGCAGCGGCATTCTGGCCACAGAGCTGGGCATCGCCCTCGCCGATCGCGGCCACAAAGTAACCTTCGTCGCCTTCGAGGAGCCTTTTCGGCTCCCGGCGTTCCACGAGAATATCTGCTGCCACAACGTTGATTTCGTCTCCTATCCGCTCTTCAAATACCCGCCATATTCGCTGGCGCTCGCCACGCGCATCGCCGAGGTGGCCGAAGAACACGAAGCGCAGATCTGGCACACGCATTACGCCATCCCCCACACCGCATGCGCCATCCTCGCCCGCGACATGCTTCCGCCGGAAAAGCGGTTCAAGATTGTCACGACGCTGCACGGCACCGACATCACCCTCGTCGGAAGCGATCCCTCCTTCTTTCGCCTGACGAAGTTCGCCATGGAGCAAAGCGACGAGGTTACGGCCGTCTCCGACTGGCTCGCGGAGGAAACCCAGCGGGAATTCGCACTGAACCGGCCGGCAAAGCGCATCTACAACTTCCTGGATCTCGACAAGTTCGACAGCATCAGGCGCCCGCCGTGTTGCCTCGCCGAAGGCGGCGAGAAGATCATCATGCACATCTCGAATTTCCGCCCTGTCAAACGTGTCACGGATGTGGTGCGAGCCTTCAAGAAGATCGTCGATCGCATCCCCGCAAGGCTTGTGATGGTTGGCGACGGCCCCGAGAGAATGTCGGCCGTGGGCGTGGCAAAACAGTTGGGCGTCTCGGACAAGATCCGCTACCTCGGAAACACCCAGAACATCGAGAGCATCCTGCCGTGTGCGGACCTCGTGTTCCAGCCTAGCGAGCACGAAAGCTTCGGGCTCGTGCCTCTCGAAGCCATGGCGTGTGGGATACCGGTACTGAGCACGGCCAGCGGGGGCGTGTGTGAGGTGGTTGAGCATGGCGTCACCGGCTACCTGTGCGAAGTGGGCGACACGGATGCCATGGCCGATCACGCCCTGCGCGTCTTACAGGACGCGAGCCGCGCCGCCGAGATGGGCCGCCTTGGCCGGGAACGCGTGGAAAAACTCTTCAACAAGCAGGAGATCGTACCTCAGTACGAGCAACTCTACGAGGGATTGATCGGGCCGTCGGCCGCAGCCGAATCGGGAGGAACATGCCATGCCGAAGATCGCGATGATTGGAGCGGGGAGCATCGTATTCTGCAAGACTCTCACGATGGACATTCTCGCAACACCTGCCCTGAGGGACAGCGAGCTATGCCTCATGAGCCGCACGATGCCCAAACTCGAACGTGTCAAGCGCTTCGCGGATCGCGTCATCGCCGACAATCATCTTGACGCCAAAGCCTCCGTCACGCTTGATCGCCGGGAAGCGCTCGAAGGCGCCGATTACGTCATCGCCATGCTCCAGATCGGCGGCGTGGACGCCTTCCAGGCGGATTACGAGATCCCGCTGAAGCACGGTGTCGATCAGTGCATCGGCGACAGCCTCGGCCCAGGCGGCTTCTTCCGCGCGCTACGCACCATTCCCGTCATGCTGGACTTGGCCAACGACATGCAGGAGCTATGCCCGAACGCCTGCCTGCTGAATTACGTCAATCCGATGGCCCCCGTTTGCTGGGCCCTCGGCACGGTGCCGGGCCTTGAGTCCATCGGCCTGTGCCACGGCGTGCAGACTACACTGGACCTAATCGCGGGATATGTGGGCCTGCCGAAGAGCGAGATCGACTTCGTCGCGGCGGGCATCAATCACATGGCATGGTTCCTGAAAATGGAGCGCGAAGGGAAAGACCTCTATCCCCTCTTCAAGGAAAAATGCGAGCAACCGGAGTATTACATCAACGAGAAGGTGCGTATCGAGGTGATGCGCCATTTCGGCTACTTCATGACGGAAAGCACCGGGCACCTGTCCGAGTACCTGCCGTGGTTCCGCAAGAATCAGAAGGCGCTGGACCTCTATTGCGACGAGCCTTCCTTCGGCGGCGAGAGCGGCGCCTACCTGAAGTGGTGCAGGCTCATCGCGGACAGATTGCAGAACGAGGACAACCTCGCCGATGAACCCACGAGCCTGGACAGGCGCAGCGTCGAGTATTGCTCGTACATCCTCGAGGCCCTCGAAACCGGCGTCCCTTTCAAACTCCAAGGCAATGTGCGCAACGACGGCTACATCACGAACCTCCCGCGGGGGTGCTGCGTCGAGGTGCCCGTATTCGTCGACCGGATGGGCCTGCACCCCACCTTCGTGGGTGATTTGCCCTCCCAGTTAGCGGCGCTGAATCAGAGCAATGTCACCGTCCAAGGACTTGCCGTCGAGGCCGCCATACAGGCGGATCCCGAACTTGTCGTGGCGGCCTGCGCCATGGACCCGCTGACATCGGCGGTGCTCACGCTCAAAGAAACGCGTGACATGGCCGCGGAAATGCTCGAGGCCGAGAAAGAATGGCTGCCGCGGTTCGCCGGGCAAACACTCCGCGCGACCCCAACCATCGATACGCCTCCCGGTACCAAGCACGCCGAAGTACCGCTCGACCCGGCCCTCGCCGTCGTCCATCGCTTCGGCGAACTGGCCGACAAAGCCCAGGCATAAAAAGCGTGGCCGGGCATGCATTACCGACCTGGACAAAAGCACGGCCGTTCGGACATAGAATAACCACTGGGAGGCAGTTATGGGCATAACACGGCGGCAGTTTCTGGGACGTTCGGCAATGGCGGCGGCCGGGGCCGGCACGTTCCCACAGGGGAGAATTATGGGCGCGAACAACCGTATCCAAGTTGCGATCATGGGTGTGCACGGCCAAGGTAACAGCCACATGAAGAGCTACCTAAGCCTATCGGATGAAGCGGAGGTGGTGGCGCTCTGCGACCCCGACAAGGAGGTGCTCGAGCAGCGGCGAGCGGAGGCCAAGGAGATTTCGGGACGCAAATCCAAAGGCTATACCGATATTCGTGACTTGCTCGAGGACGACTCGATAGACGTCGTGAGCATCGCCACGCCGAATCATTGGCATTCCCTCGCCGGAATCTGGGCGTGTCAGGCCGGCAAGGATGTGTACGTCGAGAAGCCACTTTCCCACAACGTCTGGGAAGGCCGCCAACTGGCTAATGCCGCGGCAAAGTACAACCGGACTGTGCAGCACGGCACGCAACAGCGTTCGATTCCGGAAATGATGCGCGATATTGCGCTCATCCATAGTGGATTCATCGGGGACATCTTCCACGCCCGAGGCTACGTCTACAAAACGCGCGCGTCGATGGGAACACACCCGGACGCGCCGCCGCCAGACTACCTAGATTGGAACCTCTGGCAAGGCCCCGCCCACGCGCGGCCCTTCAGTACACGCTACGTCCACTACAACTGGCACTGGTGCTGGGATTACGGCAATGGCGAGATCGGCAATCAGGGCGTGCACGAAATGGACGTCGCCGTCTGGGGCATGAACAAGGGCTTGCCGGTGCGAACCTACAGCACCGGCGGACGCTACGCGTGGAATGACGACGGCATGACGCCGAATACACAAGCCACCAGTTTCACCTACGCAGACGGCACCATGCTCACCTTCGAGGTGCGGAATATCGGCTCTTTCTGGGAGGGCGGCGGCCCGAAATGCGGCAACAGCTTCTTTGGCTCGGAGGGATACTATGTCCGCGGCGCGGGCTTCTTCAACTACAAGAACGAACCCATCCCCCTGCCGAAAGATGCTGAACTACCAACGACCAACGGCCGCATCGGCAACTTCCTCAAGGCGGTGCGATCGCGCAAGCCCGAGGACCTGCGTGCCCCGGCCCTGGACGGCCATATCTCCTGCGTCCACTGCCACATAGGCAACATCGCCTACCGATTGCAGCGCTCGCTCGATTTCGATCCGGCAACTGAGCGCTTCGTCAATGATGACGAGGCCAACCAGTACATCGCGCGAGATTACCGCGAAAACTTTGAAGTGCCGGAGATCGCATAATCTCCGTAATTCTTCGCCCACATACGGCTACAGACTATACCTCAAGGGTGAAAACGCGGCTGAGGTTTGCTTTTCTTCTCACCTATGGGCCATCATAGCCGGCGAGAGGTCGTTAGCGGTTTTTTTCCACCGGCATATCCGGCCTACGCCGCCCACCCATCCACGAGCGCTCGGGAAGCCATCCTGTGCCAAGTGTCGGTAGTCTCTGTGGTGGCCGCTTACCGGAGAGCCTTGACTTAGTGAGGAGCGAGAGTGATGGAAGTGACGCGAAGGCAGTTCTTAGGTTCCTCCGCCGCGGCCGTCGTAGCGGCGGGCACCATGGCAAACGGGAAAGTATTTGGCGCAAACGACAACATCCGGGTGGCCTGCGTAGGCATACGCGGCCGCGGCGGCAGCCACATCGGGGCGTTTACCACCTTACCTGGTTCCGAAGTCGTGGCGCTATGCGACGCGGATCGCAAAGTTCTTGAAAAGCGAGCCGCACAGGTACAGGAGAACACAGGGAAGCGCCCCAAGACATACGTGGACATGCGTGACGTCATGGCCGACGACACCATCGATGTCGTGACCTTCGCCACGCCAAACCACTGGCACTCCCTAGGCACCATCTGGGCCTGCCAGGCCGGCAAGGATGTCTATGTCGAGAAGCCCCTATCCCACAACATTTGGGAAGGCCGCAAACTGGTTGAAGCGGCGGAGAAGTACGGCCGCATCGTCCAGCACGGTACGCAACGCCGTTCTGATCGCGGCTGGATTCGCGCGATCCAACGTATGCGCGACGGCGAGATCGGAGATATCTACATGGCCCGGGCGTTGTGCTACAAGCGGCGCAACTCCATCGGCTTCGGGGAACCCATGGACCCGCCGGCCAACCTGGACTGGGACTTGTGGCAAGGCCCCGCCCCGGCGCGCCAGTATATGGACTACCCCAACAAAGAAGGCGACCGCGGCATCTGGGTGCACTACAACTGGCACTGGTTCTGGGATTTTGGCAATGGCGACATCGGCAACCAGGGCGTCCATCAGATGGACGTCGCCGTCTGGGGCATGAACAAGGGACTCCCAGTCGAGGTCTACAGCCAGGGCGGCCGTTACACGTACGAAGATCAGGCCGAAACGCCGAACACCCTCGTTTCGACCATGACCTACGCCGACGGCGCCATGACTGTGTTTGAAGTGCGCGGGCGGTATACCAACGACGAGGAAGGCGTACGCATCGGCAACCTATTCTACGGCTCCGAGGGCCACCTCGCGGAGAGGAAACTCTTCGACAAGGAAGGGAAGGAAATGCCCGATCCCAATCCCGACGCAGCCAACGAATTGTCCACGGGCAACTGCTTCGAAAACTTCCTCAACGCCGTCCGCAGCCGTAGGCTCGCGGATGTACACGGAAACGCCTTGGACGGACACATAGGCGCAGCCCATTGCCATTTGGCCAACATCGCCTACCGTACGGATAGACGCCTCGAATTCGACCCCGAGAAAGAGCGGTTCACGAACTCCCGTGAGGCCAACAAGCTCCTCACGCGCAAGTATCGCAAGCCCTTCGAAGTCCCGAAGAAGGTCTAGCAAGCACTCTGCAACGAGCCTGACACGTATAGCGCGGCTGTCGGCAAACGCCGGCAGCCGCGTTCCATTTCACTGAGTCCGGACGCCCCTATGCGACGGGCGCGATCGCGTCCACTGCCGTCAGTTCTTCTTCGGCGAACGACAGGCCCTTCAGAGCGCCGACGCAGTCAATGATCTGCTCGGACGTTCGAGCGCCTATAAGCGCGCTCGTCACCCGCGGATCACGCAGTGTCCAAGCAATGGCCATCTGCGCCATCGTCTGCCCCCGGGCACTGGCGATTTCATTCAACTTCCGAACGCATTCCACGCGCTCCCGCGTAACCTGCTCCGGCCTCAAGAACCCATGCGGGTCGGCCGCGCGCGAGTCATCGGGAATGGGATGAGCAGTATCCAGGTACTTGGAGGTGAGAAGCCCTTGGGCCAGTGGCGAGAAGACAATCACACCTGTTCCGTATTGCTCCGTGTACGTCAGCAGGTCGGATTCGATCCATCGGTTGAACAAGTTGTAGCAAGGTTGATGGATCGTGATGGGCGTCCAGTTCCGGCGCTCGACAAGTTCCGCCGCCTGCACAAACAAGACGCCCCGGTAGTTGCTGACGCCCGCGTACAGCGCCTTGCCCTGGCGAACGATTAGTTCGAGAGCGCCGATGGTTTCCTCGAGCGGCGTGTCCGGATCCGGGCGGTGCGAGTAGAAGATATCCACATAGTCCAGCCCCAAGCGCTTCAGCGATTGCTCCAGACTGGCCACGAGATACTTCTTGCTCCCCCACTCCCCATACGGGCCGGGCCACATGAGGTAGCCCGCCTTGGTGGAGACGATGAGTTCATCCCGGTGTGAGGCGAAGTCCTCGCGCAGGATCCGCCCGGCACGCTCCTCGGCGCTGCCCGGCTCGGGGCCGTAGTTGTTGGCCAAATCAAAGTGGGTGATGCCAAGATCGAAAGCCGTTCGCATCATGCCGCGGCACACGGCGTGGTCGCCATAAGTGCCGAAGTTATGCCACATGCCGAGGGAGATCGCAGGCAGCCGCAGGCCGCTGCGCCCACAACGCCGGTACAACATCGCGTCGTAGCGATCAGGTCGAAAACTCATACCATGACTCCGAGTTCACAGAACTGGGGACAGCATCGCACTCGCCAGTGTAAGTCAACGCTGAATTGAGTAGGATTATTCGCCGCAGCGCAAACGGCTATCCAGCGACCTTGGCCCGCGTGCCTGCAAGGCCGAAGTAATCCTTGATGAGCTCACACGTGCGTTGATAAACAGCTTCCTGGCCGTCGGCAACGCTGCCCGCCTCTCGCATTCCCATTTCATAGGCCTGCCGGATTTCCGTGCCGATGTTGATCTTGGCAATACCGCGCTTGACGCCCTCGAGCATATACTCGCGCTGCACGCCCGAGCCGCCGTGCAATACAAGCGGCACGCCCGTGGCCTCCCGCAGCGTGTCGAGGTGTTCGAGGTTGAGCCGCGCGGCCACCTTCTTCTTGTCCCGCTGGGCAACCGAGATGGCTCCATGGATATTGCCCACGGCCACCGAGAGCCAGTCGCAGCCCGTCTCCTCAACAAAGCGCCGCGCGGCATCCACGTCCGTGAAACCCTTGCCGGACGCAAACAACTCTTCGTAGGGCGGCAGCGGCCCTTCCTCATGGCCGAGCACCGCGCCAAGCTCCGCCTCGCAAGGGATGCCCGCCTTATGGGCGAGTTCGCATATGCACCGCGTCGCTTCGATGTTGCCGTCCAGATCGAGCCGCGAGCCATCAACCATCACGGAATGGTAGCCCAGAGCGATGGCCTGCTCGATGATCGGCACGTAATCGACCTCTTCGTTGTCCTCGTCGATCACGGGCACATGATCGAGATGCATCCGAACGTATTCCGGGCGCTCCCACTTCTTGTACTCGGCCATGACCGCGTCGGGACCTTTCGCCTCGAACTTGATCCACTCCGGCCGCGCACTGGCAATAAACGCAAACGAATCCTGATCGGCGACGGCGCGAATCACCGGCTCGATCATGGGCAGATAAGGGACGTTGAAGGCGGGGATCGTGACGTGCTCCCGCAGGGCATTCTTGACTATTTCGGCGTTTCCGAGCATCAGGAGTCCTCCTCGAAGTAATCTGAGATGTTCCGAAAGCTCATCATACCAGACGTCGCCTGGGCTGGAAAACGCCCCTGTCTGAGCGCTAGACTCTGCCCGCGATGGATGAACAACAACTTCCACTCATAGCCAGACTGCGCAGGAGCTGCCCCCCGGTGTTCGACGGCGTAGCCATGCTCATTTACCTGAGCATCGTCTACGTCTGGTCGCTCAAGATCGGGCCATTGGGGCGCGACTACGCCTGCATGGCCGCCCCCGCACAGCATCTCCCCTTTCTCGCGGCACAGCTATTCACCCTGGAGATGCGGCTTTTCGGAACCTGGGTCGTCGGCTACCATCTCGTGAATCTTATCCTGCTCTTCGGCTGCATGCTGTGCCTATATCAACTTGTGCGGCTCGCCGGGAAAGGGCCTTATTGGTTTGGTACTCTCGCTGGCGCCCTTTTCATGGCGAATCCAGTGCACAGCGAGGCGGTGCTCAATTTGTCGGGCGTCGGCGACCTTCTCCCCTGCCTTTTCGCCTTGGCCGCACTGTGGGCCTATGCCGCCCACTCGACGCAGCCGACGCGCAAAAAGATGGCAGTGGCCGTGATCCTGTTCGCCCTGGCGGCCCTTCCGCACCGGCAGAATCTCTCCCTCATCTTCGCCCTGATCCTATTCGAGTTCATCATCAAGGAACGCGGCGAACGCTGCTTCATGCGGCTCACGCCGTTCGTAGTGCTGGCGCTCGCCGCCGAGGCTATTCACGTCGACATGCTCCGCATGGAAAACCTCCACCCCGCCCGCATGTTCGCGCCTCTGTACTTCATCTTCTATCCGCTAGGCTACCTGCCTGAAACGGCCCGCAATTTCCACGAGAAGCCCTGGCTCGGCTGGCTGGCGGCGGGCGTCGTGCTCATCATCCTATGGCTGATACAGCGGAAGGCGAAGCGACCGGCGATTCTCTTCGGCTTGACGGCCATGTTTGCAGTGCGCTTATTCCAGGGCGGGCAGTTCATTGATCCGGTGCACCTCGTCGGCGGCGGACAGCTTCTGTTGGCCAATGCGCTCTTCAACGTGGCTTTCGTCGCCATGTTTCACCGCATGATGGCGCCGCCCCAATGGCGCCATCCAATTGTAAGCTTCACGACGATCCTGTGCATCGTCTTCTTTGCTCTTGAGATCCGCTCTGAGTGCGCGTGGCGCCACGCAAGCCGCTACGTCGAGTCATTCCAGACACAAGCAGAGGAAGACACTGACGTTTCCGGAAAGACGCTCGGCCTCGTGCTCGATTACCAGTACTTCCTCGGCGCGCCACTGTGCCTCTCCGACGCCGTTGCCCATGACACACCGTTCAGCCGGGCTCTGCCCGTCCGCCCGCTGCTGCCCCTGCATTACGACAAGGCCAAGCCGATACGTGCCGAAATACTCGGCTGGAGTCCCGACACGGCCACGGTGCGCCTAAACCGCGCCTCACCTCTAGAGGCCGTCCCGTGGCCCTACGAATTGGCACGTGAAGGCGGGAAGCAGACAACGGAATGGACTGTTCTCGAAACACGCGCGGTGAGGGATGATTCGCTCACCGTGTCGATTACCCCGCGAACGGACATGTTGCCGCGCCCCCTGACATTGCCTGAGACACCTCAGTAGGCATCAGGGCCGGGGCAGAAAACCGGTTAACAAGCCCAAGGCAATGCTCACAGAGAACAGGACGGAAGCGAAGGCGATAGTTGTCGGCAGCACGCCCGACCTTCGGAAGAGCGGCACGGTGGCATAGCCGATCCCGTAGGACACGGGCAGAAACGCAGGCACCGCCCCCCATTCCCACGCGGAAGGCACATAAGTCCACATACGCGCCGCAACAAAAAGGTTCTCGCCGACGATCCCCAAGCCCAGAGCGCTGCCTCCCGCCACCAAACACGCAGCGCGAACCGAATACCCGAGGTCCATCGTCCGCTCACCCACGTAGTAGCAATAGGTGGACGCCAGCCATCCGATGAGCATGCAGTAGACGGCAGTTTCGAGGACGCGCGGCCCCGCACCGACATACTCTCCCCACCACCCGAATACATTGACGATAAACCACTCGCCAATGGGCCACACCGCGGCTACGAGCACGCCAAAAAGCAAGCCCCGCCGCAGAGGCCCGGCGTCGCGATAGGCGTGAAGCACCTGGAAGGAGAGCGGCAACAGCAGAGCAACGTAACAGGCTGCGACCGATTCCCACCAGCAGTTGCCGATGAGGAGGACCAAAGCCACCGTGTTGCACACCAGCACAACCGTGTCTGTTCGGTTCCAGTGAGTCCGTATTCGCCACCGTAACGTCCCCATGACCTGAGCATACCACAACGCCGCTCACTCGTCCTGTACGGAAGCGACGCCCACTATCCCCGAACTGAATCCGCCGGAACCCACTCCCCCAATCCACGACATCGTGCCGCACGCATCCAACGATTTGACATCCCCGCGAAACCAAGCAAGAATGCCTCCGCGCGGCGGAGATAATGGGAAATGCGGTTCTGGTTTTTCAAGAGGGCCGGGAAACGCGGCAAGGGCCTCGTCTTCAGCGAGGTGCCATGGCCGTTGCCCCTACCCCTACGACTTCTCGCCGGAATGCTGTTGAGCGCGTGGCTCTCTTTCCAATTTCGGGAGTCTTTCGGGACCTTTTCTTGAGTTCTGGACCTACAAGCAATGGCCGGAGTTAGTGTGAAACGATTCATCATCCTCTGCACCGCCATACTCGCTTCGCCCTTCCTCTACGCGCAGGAATCACTCGACACCATCCTCGATCGGGGATACGTCGCCCACTGGCTCGTTTGCGGGCCGTTTACACCGGACGCAGAGGGGGGAATCGTCGCCGCTGTGCGGCGCGGCGACGCGCCTTTGGGCGACACAGACTTCATGGCGCCCGCCGGCGGCATCGCGCGGATGCGGCCCAAGCACCTGATGAAGGTGCAAACGCCGGCAGGAACCGCCGTATGGCAAGAGGCCGGATCGAAGGACGAGACGCTCGATCTCTCGCCGTTTTTCCCAAACACCCGGGAAGGCGTCGCCTATGCGGCCTTCTACGCCGTGAGCCAGGGGGAGCGGCTCGTTTATCTGGATATCCAAAGTCCCCTTGGCGTTCGCGCGTACCTCAACGGCTTCCCGTTGCGGGAGATACACGCCGCACCGGCGGCCGCGGCCGGCGTAGATCGGCTCGGGACGATGTTTCGCGCGGGCACGAACCTGCTCGTTCTAGAGATACCGGGCGCCTCACTCGAAGCGCTCGCCGAAGCCACTGGCGTCGACATGTCCCACTTCAAGACGCAAGGCTTCCTGAACCGCCCCATGCTCCAGGAAACGTCCGGCTTTGAATTCGGACTGCGTATCCTACCGCTGGAGCGGATGAGCAAGACCGCCTATGTACCGAAACTGGAGAGCACCGGAACATTCGCAGGACGCGGCGCGGACCTGCGCCAGCGTGTTCGCTTAACTGTCTTCAACCCTTACACGGAAGTCTCGCCGGCCGTCAAAGTCCAGGCAACGGCTTCGGGCATGGGAGCGCCCGTTGAGGTTACCCTCGGCCCCATCACTCCCGAAACACAGGCCGAGGCCCTTATGCCCATCCCCATTGCCGGCAGAGCCCCCGGCGATGCGCTCAGGGTCGACGTCACCATCGAGGCGGGCAGCGAGCAGGCCGCCTTCGCCTCGTCTATCACCGTCGGCACGCCGCCTCCAAGCGGCAGAGTCTATGTCGTACCCGTCGAGCACTTATTCGCCGCCGCGGACGGACCCGCCTCGACAGCCGACCGCCTGGCCATATTGGACCGCCAGGTCGCGCTTCTTGGACAGGACCCAAGTTACGGCTTCAGCCTGGGCGGACTCGACCTGTGGAAGCCCTATCTTGAATGCCATCCTGAGGCGCGCGCCGAGCTGCTCGACGCCGTCAGCGGGGCGCGGTGCGCGGCCCATGCGGGCTACACCGTACCCGATGAACGCCTGGCCTCCGGGGAATTGCTCGTCCGAAACCTAGCGTACGGCCATCATACAGCGTGGGCAGTTCTGCGTAACATGAACCCCTGCTACCTCGCTTGGGATACACCCGCAATAGCTCCGCAGACCCCCCAACTGCTCACGCAAGCGGGCCTGAAGGGGATCGTCAGTAACCTCCAGATACTGGGCATCCCGGAATTATCCCGGCACCAAGCTCTCGACGGCACGGCTCTCCTGCATCGCCGAAAACAAAGCGCCCCGGGGCCGACAGCCGCCTTCAAGCTGCACGAAATGGCCCTCCTCCAGCGCCGGGAACTTCTCGAACGCGGCCTCGACTCGGATATTCTCATCAACGAAAGCGTCTTGCCGTCGCCGGAACCTTTCCTGGTAGGCGCATGCAAGACGCTCGCTGACGGCATTCCCGCGCTCCTGATCACGGGCGCAGGCGGCCAACGCTTCCTCGAAGACATCCGGCCACGCGCGGACGTCGAGGCCGTGCCGGTGCCCACTGCGGCCCGGCTAACGAATTCCTATCAGTTGGGTGCCTTGCTGGCGCAAACGGACCTGAAACAAGCGCACAGCGCCGTTGAGAATCTGGTACTGACCGCCGAGAAGCTGGCGACACTCGCCGGACTCCTCGGCGCGACGTATCCCGAAGCCGCCTTGGATATGGCGTGGCGTCAACTGCTCCACAACAGCACGGCCTCGACACTGGGCTTCTGCGGCCATCCCCGGAGCTATCTCGATGCCTTGGCCGCCTACCGGGAGGCGGCCGCGCTCGCAGCGGAGGTACGCGACAAGTCCCTCGCGTACATGGCGCGAGAGGCCGACGTGTACGCGGCAGCACCCGACCGAACCGAAGGCGTGCTCGCCCTTGTGGTCTTCAATCCCTCCTCGTGGCCACGCACGGATGTCTGTCACCTGGACATCGACATACCCCCGAGCGGCGGATTGGCCATCTTCGACGATGCGGGACAGGACACGCCTTTCCTGGCGAATGAGCTGCGCGTCAGCAGGAACCGCCTCGTGGGCGCACGCGTGCGGCTCGTTGCGACGGATGTGCCGGCCCTGGGATACAAAACCTACTACCTCCGCCCACGCGGCGCGCTGCCCAAGCCATCCCAGGGCCCCGGCGCACAAATCGAGAACGAGTACTTTCGCGTCCTGATCGACGGAAAGACGGGCGCTATCACAAGTCTCTTCGACAAAGCGACGGATATAGATCATGCCCAAGGCCCTCTCAATGAGATTGTGGCCCTGCGCGAGGACGCATCGAAGAGCCACGGCGGACGGGATCTTTGGACCTCGGGAGAGATTGTCCGCGCCGGCGCGAACAAACCCGAGGTGACGGTGTCCCGATCCGGCCTCTGTGAACAGGCCGTCATCACGAGTCCATTCCGCGGCGGCAAACTCACACGTCGAGTGACACTCTATCGCGGAGTGCCGCGCGTGGATTGTGAAGCCCGTTTCGAGGGCGTCGACGCGGGCGGCCACTGCTTCGCGGCGACGTTCAAAGTCAACGCCGATAACCGGGCGCCCATTTTCGGCGAACGCTTTGGCGCCGTGGTGGGCCGCAAAGGGACGCAGGCGCTCGATTGGCAAACCGAGGATGGCGTTAACACGAGCGGGACGGGAATGCAGCCGGCCTTGCGATGGGCGGCCTTGTCGCCCAACGACCACATCGAGGCCGGGCCGGACACGGCGGCCCCGCTGGGGCCCTGCGCCGTTGTCCACGGAGATAATCCCGCGCTGCGGCGTGCGGCCGAGGAAATCCAAGCCGCGCTGGCGTCACGAGGCATTCCCTCGGCCACGTGGACAGATCGCCCGCGCCGCCTAAGCACCATCTGGACTGACTCGACGGAGTTCCCCAACCTTAACGACGATCTGAATTACGGCACGGCTATGCGTGTCGTCGTGGGCAGTCCGGAGCAGAATATCGTCTCCAAACACCTCTTCCTCCAGTTAACGGAAAGGACGATTCTGCGCCTCCGGGAACGTATGACGGAAGGCGCGGTGCTCTTTTTCGAGGACATCGACGTACCGGACGGCCAGCCCCCCGTACCGACGCTGCTGCTGGCGGGGCATACGGATACCACGACGGTGTCACTGGCCGAGGGATTCGCCCAAGCCGTCCGTGCCACGGGCGTCTACGCCATGCCTCCCGAAGCATTCCTGCCTGTCGAACGTCAAGTTCAGCCGGATAGCGGCCTGGCAGTGCTCTTCCCAGGGACGGCTTTGGCCGGTACGGGACACGACGGGACACTCGTCCTCGGCTTGTGGCATGACGCGCAATGGACTACGCCCGAGGGCGACAACATGGGCATTCACTCCGCCGGGGGGACGCACACCTTCCATTACGCACTGTTGCCCTTCGCTCACACCTGGCGCGAGGCCCGCGTGCCCCAGGCCGCCCACGCCTACAATGAAGCGTTCGTCGGGGCAGTCACGGACCTGCACCTCGGCCCCCTTCCCGCCCAGCAGGGCTTCCTGGAGCCTCAGAATGCCGACTTCATCCTGACGGCCCTCAAACCATCAGGATTCAACCTCGCCTCGATGCTCGACCAGACTCCGGCCCCGCGCGACGGCATCACTGTCCGCGGCTACGAAGCGACCGGCCGCCCGTGGGGGGGGAATCTGCGACTGTTCACTTCAGTGCGCGACGCCTGGGAATCCAATCCGCTCGAATCCCGCGGCGACCCGCTTCCCTTCGACAAGAATCTCATTGTGCTCCGCGTCCCAGCCTTCGACGTCAAGACAGTCGGCATCGCACCCTCCTCCCGCGCGCCCCGCGGGCAATCCGCCGAGCTGAGTCCAAGCATCGATCCCAACGGGCCGGTTTTCACGCGCTATTGGCGCCACGGCTCCGGCGCCGCCCCGCTGGGCTTCCAGCCGGTGAGCATGCTGCTGCGCGGAGGTCTTGAGGACGACTCCCCCGCGATCACCGCGCTGATTGCCAACAATCTGACTGGCCTGCCCTTGCAGGGCACGGTTCACCTCTACGCAAGCGAAGGTTGGACCATCAGTCCCACCACCTTTGACTACGACCTTGCGCCCGGAGAATTCGCGGAACAGGAAGTGCTCGTACTCCGCCGCAGAGGTCTGGATGAAACGGGCGGCGTCGTGGCCTGGACAACCTACGGCGGCCGCCGCTATCAGGATCTACTCGCGCTCGACGACGCCCCCCTCGCAATCGAGATCTCCCGAAACGACACCGAATTCCGCGTCACCGCTATCAATCGTAGCGGACTCGCGGCCGAAGGCTACGTCGAACTCATCATCCCGCCGGAATGCTGGCCGGAACTCGGCGGCCGCAAAGCGTCCGTGACGCCTCGCCGCGCCCCCGTCCATGTCCCGCCCTTCGGAAGCCAGAGGGTGTTATTCCGCTGCGCCGATTCCGAAGCGCCCCCCTGGATAATCGCCAAGCTCGCCGCAAACGGCCACGCACTCTACGCCAAGGCGGCACGGTAGGCCGGACGCTGGTTCACAGCCTTTACTGGCTCGCAGCCGTCTCTGTTGGCGTGTCCGCCTTCATTGCGGATGCGCTGTCCTCTCCCTCCGCCTTGAGCACGCCGTATTCCTTGAGGTACCAGACAAGCCAGGGCGTGTTCCAGTAGCAGTTCAAAGGCGAATCCAGCGCCTTTTCGGCAATCCAGCGATCCCATTGCGCCATGGCCGCATCGAGGTAGAACCGATCCTCGGTGAGTTCGTAGGCCGCAAAGATGATGGGCGTGATCAGCAGGTCGTAACCGGCGCTCACCTTGAAATGAGGATTGTGCGAGTATCCGGAGACCACGCCGGGATGATCCCAATCGGTGTTCTCGCAGATGATCGATTCCGCGAGGCCTACCAGGGCCTGTGCGGCCGACACGTCGCCCGTGGCCCGGTACCACAAGTAGAGCGGGCGGCCGATCTGGGCAACCATCCACGGCACGTTTCCCCGGTACACGCGCGATCCGTGTTCGTCAGGCCAAACGCCCCGCCGCCGATCCATCGCACGCCATACGCTCTCCACGCGGCCGGCCCCGTCTTCGAGGTAGGCGACGTCGCCCGTTTCCGTGAAGGCGCTCCAGACGGCGTCGAAGGGCCCCGCCTGTTGACGCACACTCCCGCCGTCCACACCCGCATCCGTTTGCACACAGAAATCCGCTACTCCGAGAACTGCGTCCCGCGCCTCAGGATCGCCCGTAAGCTTCTCGTACAGCGCAAGACCCGCCACACGAAGATTCGGATTCCAAGGCCCGCTGACGTGGTTCTTGCCGGGGCCGTGCATGGCCCCGAGCCAATCATGGCCGGGCACGTCCGAGTGCACGATGGCGACATCCATGATGTGGCGGGAAACATCAAAGGCCAAGTCGTACCAGCGCCGATCGCCGCTGAGAAACCACTCCGACCAGAGATTCAGCATCCGCTCATAATAGTTGTTGGACCACTCGGGCAGGCCCCCATAATAAGGCGAATCAGGGAAGTCCCGCACGCCGAACCGCTGGCCGAAGTCTTCCCACTGCTTGTCGCCGAACCCATTCATCATCGCCTCGTCCAGGACGGGCACGCCCTCATGCACGCGGGCGGGCCCCAACACCCCAGTCGCGCAGAAATAGGCGGCATTCTGGAGAATAGGCGGGCGCTCAACCGTGGCCGCGAACTGCGCCGCGTCCACGTCGCCTAAGGCCAGCCACACCTCATGACTCTTGGCCTCGCCGGGCGTGAAAACCACCGGCGCACGCCCACCGGCCACCAAATCCACCACAAGCTTCGTGCCGGACGCCGCCATCAGCTTGGGATACAGTTCACGGAAATCCCGCACGGCAATGACGCCATCCGCCCAAGCGAGATACGCCGGAGAGGCAGCGTCCACGGGCGTCACTCCAAGGAGGCGCGTCTTCTCATCTTGCTGCACGAGCCGAAACACGCTCTGGACGCTGCCGGACGGCACGGACAACTCTTCCGGCACGGCAGGCAGGTCGAACTCCAACCGCAGTCCTGAAACTGGCAAGTCCTCGCCCGTACTGTTGAAAAGACGTACCCAAAACTTGAGGTAGGGCAACCCCGCATACGCGGAGCAATAGAGGTGATAGGATCCCACCGTCTTTTCCATCGTGTCGAAGCGCCCCACGAGTTCAAGCGTGCAGCGAAAGGGGCCGTCAACGACGACCGACACGCCGTCCGTGGTGGCTGGGATCTGATCATCCCCACGACACAGGACAAGATCCACGGCCTTCACCAGTATCTTCCGTCGCAAACACACGTCGCGAAGACCTCGCCCGGCCTCCGCCGCGAATGACAAGCGCCCCGCATCTACGCGCGTGACGTCCGGTTCGGGCGACTTCACGCGGACCTTCTCCTGAAACGAGCCATAATCCTTCTGAAAGGCGAGGTCGACGACCTTCTGGCGAGACGTCATTGGGAGGTCAAACAAGGCCCAACGTACGGAGCCATCGGGCCATTCACCCAAGACAGCCTTCTGGCTAGGTATGGCCTGTCCCTCAGGCGTTTGCAGGCGGACCTTGTCCAAGTCCGGCGCCTTGCCTGCGTGCAGCGGGACACCGCACTGCAACGGGAATCCCGGCGCCGGCACACCGGCAGGCGCCGACACATCGAGCCGCGCAACACGGCCGGGCCAAGGCTCGCCGAAGGGCGGCAGCGGCCATCTGTTGTTATGGACAGCCAACACTTTGCTCTCCGAGAGGCGTTTCCCGGGAACGAGTTCCACATCGCCGTCGATGAGCGTCACATCTCCCCAGTATACGTGCGTCATGAAGTTCGCCGCGTTCGGATCGGCCTCGCGCTTCAGCTCATCGTTAGCGGATTGGTAGAAGTCCTCGGCCAAGGCTGTTGTCGAAGACACCCCATCGTAGGCAAGCAGCGTGAGCAGGAAAGTGTCCCCGGGCTTCACGGGCAGCGCGACGCGGTACCGAGGCGATACACCCTTGGCCACCGGATCGCTGACGTCCTCATTCCACACCACCTGCTGGTTCACGAGCACCCGTTTGTACCGGTGCCTGATGAACCCCTCCGCCGTCAGCCATGATCCATCCGGATGCCACGTGTCCGTGTGGTAGTCATCGGAGCAGTAGAAGGATAGAGAAACCGGGCCTTGCCAGTCCTCGGGCACGGACACCTCGGCGCGGTACGAGGCAAACGCACCCTCTTGGCTCGGCTCCCAGGGATGACGCATGGCGAGCAGGTCCCGGTGGTCCACACGCATGCGCCACGCCCCGCTCGTCTTGCCGGTCCAGCCCTCCGTCAGATCAAGCGACAGAATGGGCCCCGCCGAGAAAACGCCGGAACATATCCACACAAGACTCGCAAGTGACGCACAGATCATCGCTACACCAATCTTCCCGGCCGAGATCGCGGGAGTATAACACGGATCTTCCGGCGAGGCCCGCATAGCACGAGATGCTCCGGGAATTATCCGGTTTTTCTATCCATTTCCTTGCAAACATTGTACAATTGAGGCGCAGAAAGTTGCTTGCGTGGCCTTCAGGAGGGAACGGGTCATGAAGAAGTTTGGCGTCGTGTGGCTGGCTCTGGCGCTGCTGGTACAGGGGGCCTGGGCGGAAGAAGTCGTCGGCACGGTAAGCGGCGTGATTTCGGGGAGCGTCGTCAAGGTTGAGACGCCCGCGGGCGAGAAGGTGTTCGGACTGCCCGGAGTGGAGATCGAGGATAGATCGGCGGGCAAAGCATTCACCGAAAAGCTGCTGCAGGGAAAGAAGGTGACCCTCCTTGTCGACCGCGTCTCTCCGAGAGGCTTCATGTACGGCGACATTCGCCTCGAAGACGGCGCCCTCCTGAGCAGCCTTCTCCAGAAAGAGGGATTCATCCCGGGCGACGTCGAGGAAGCTCCGGCGCCTTTGCCCATCTCCAACGATAAAGCCGAGGTGGACCGCATGCGGCAGGCATCGCAGACCTACGCCCGTGAGCGAAAAGCGCAATGGGAAAGCCTGTCCAAGGAACAGCGTGAGGAAGTCCTCCGCGCAAGACAACAGATAAGTGTCGGCATACGCCGTCGACAGGACGCGGCCAAGGCCTGGATGGCCCAGCAGAGGGCCGAAGAGCAACGCCGGCAAGAAGACCTTCTGGCGGATCAGCAGGCCATCCTTGAGCAGTCCTACCTGGGTGGCGAGACGCAGTACTACGACTTCTACGATCCTCAGGCCGAGGCCGAGGCCGCGCGCCGAGAGTATCTGTGGCAGCACTACGGCGTCCCCCTCGGCATCTCGACGACGACCTACAGGAGCCCGAATAGCAACATCGAAGTGACGAGTCCCATCATCCCGGATGGACTCGGCTCGTATTACTAAGTCCGCCGCTCCCAACGGGATATAGAATCGCCACACAAGGCGTCCCCAATTCCTCCGCGGCAATCGTTCCATCCTCCGCACACTCAGAAAACATGCGCACGAGAGCCGAAACCTGTAGAATGACGGCCCCAACACGTACATAAACAAACCTGCGGTGGGAGGACGGCATGTTCAAGCTCGGAATCATCGGCTCAGACAACAGCCACGCCATCGCATTCTCGCGACTGGCCAACATTGAGGAAGGACACAACGGCCTGCGCGTCGAGGACGCCCGCGTCACGCACATTTACGGCACGGATCCGGAGCGTACCGCTGAAGTCGCCGAAAAGGGCCAGATTCCCCACATTGTTGACGCGCCCGAGGCCATGTTGGGCCAGGTGGACGGTGTGGCATGCGTCTGGCGGCACGGCAGCAAGCATCTCGAGTACGCTTTGCCCTTTATCGAGGCCGGCGTTCCCACATTCGTGGACAAACCCCTCGCCGGCAATATCGCTGATGCCACGCGTCTCGTGGACGCCGCGGAAAGCGCCGGTATCGGCTTCACTTCGTTTTCCACGCTTCGCGTCTCACAGGCCACGCTGGAACTGATCGCCGAACTCAAGAAGTCCGCCGGCCCCCTGGCGTGCGGCGTCGTTAGCAGCCCTGCCGATCCTGAAAGCCAGTACGACGGCATATTCTTTTACGGAATCCATGCAGCCGACATGATGAACGCCGTCTGGGACTGCGGATGTCGGAGCGTCTGCGCCACCTCGCACGAGCAAAAGGTCGTGGCGATCTGCAAATTCGACGGCGGCGCGGTCGTAACGCTCAACTTGCCCCATCACGACAAGGCGAAGTGCCCCTTCCACATCCTCGCCATCGGCAAAGACGGATGGAGCCAGCGCGAGATCGATAGCGCCACCGCCTACTACCACGGCATGCAGATCTTCATCGAAGCGATGAAGACCGGCAAGTGGCCCCTCTCCCGTGAGCAAATCCTCGAGCCCATCAAGGTCCTCACCGCCCTCGACCTATCCCTGAAAGAGCAGCGGGAAGTCGAACTGGCCGGCCTGTGATACACGATTCGGACTGAGTCCCATCTCCCCCGCAATAGCGCGGGCGCTACTCGCCGCCCCCAACGGCATAGCGTGCGAGATATTCGTCGAGCTGCGCCTGAAGTTCGCCGACGGCCTCCGGATGCTGCGAGGCGACATTGCGGACGCGCCCCTTCACCAGATCGTCGACTCGATGGAGTGCGACCCTTCCGACAGCGCCGGTTTCCCACGTATAACGCCACTCCTCGGTTCGGATCGATAGCGTCAACGGGCTGCCGCACATCGAGATAGCCGCCGGATCGGTTGAGGTCCCGAACAGACTGCGCCCCTGAATCACGCCCGATGGGTCGATCCCCGCAAGGCTCAACAGCGTGGCGGGAAGATCTTCCAGCGCGGCCGGTTCCCGTCGCACGCCCGGCGCAAGCCCCGGCATCTGGAAAAGGGCGGGCACGCGCAGCCACTCCTCGGACAGGCCGGGCGTCACATCGCCGCCCCCCGGCGAGAAAGCATGCCCGCAAGGCGCCGTCAGCAAGAGGCAGGTTGGATTCTGCGCCGATCTATCGCGCACCTCCTTGATGAGCGGCCCGAGTTGCCTGTCCAGGTACTTGAGCGCACTATCGTAAAGGTCCACGGCACGGGGACTCTCTTGCCCCTCTACCCACCCGGGCACGTAGCGCTCTCGCGAGGTTAAGTCGGCAAGCTCGCGTAACCTAAGGAACAAAAAACACTTAACATCTTCATTCGCTTCGAGCCAACGCCGGGCTCTGCCCACCGTTGCCGCGGAACCGGCGTTCGAGTCATAGGCTGCATCAAACAGCTCAAATCCCCGGCCCGCACCCGAACGCAACGTCAGGTCGCCAAGGCCTCCCGCCTCGCCTTCCGTGAATGCCGCCGTAGCGTAGTGGCGCTCGGACATGACTTCACCGAGCGTGGTCAAGCCTTCGGGAAGCGGGCCGTGAGCATCGCCTAAGAAACCGTGCATCAAGGGGTTACGCCCCGTCAAGGCGGTCATCAAGCCCGCACTCGCCTCGGGAGCCGGAGCGAACATATTGGGATACGCCGTGCCGTGGCGGATCACGCGATCCATCGCTGGGGTGGTTTCACGCTTACAGCCCAGTCCCGAAATGTGGCCGGCCGCCAGCCCGTCCACCATGATGAGCACCACGCTACGCTGCACTGCGTCCGCTTCGTCCCCTCGGCACTCATGCAGGAACGGCCCGGAAAGCAATACACGACGATGGGAACTCACCATGGGCCGGATACCGATGAGCCTGCGCCAGCGAGGCTCCTTCGTAGCACTCCATACGACGCGACACTCCCGGATTCCTTCTCCGCCTGCGTCAAGTGGCACTCGCAGCTCCGCCCAGCCTTCCTTAAGCCGCACCCTTTCAGTGACTTCGAAGCCTTCAGCCGCCTCCATCGTGACGGCCACATACACGTCATCCAGGGGCGGGTTCTCCTCGTCCACCTCCGGCACATTGGCCAAGCGCAACGTCAGGCACGCATCCGGAAACGCTGTGAATGAATACGCCAACACGGCCCTCTCCGGCATGACGCGTGCCGGCGCGTAGGCATCCCCGACACGGTAGATCTGCACCGACTCCGGCGCCTTGGGACGCGCTTCCTCCGATTGACGCAACCACGCGTGAAATCCTGAAAAAGCCGCCAAGAAACTGAGCGCACTCGCCGCCGCCCAACCCAACGCGCCCAGGCGAGGGCCGGGCAGTCCTTTGACGCCGGCGAAGAAGGACATCAACTTGAAGAAGCAATGAATAAACGCGAATCCGGCGATGTAGATAAGAGGTCCCGCGCGATGAAGAATCGGATCCGGCCACGGGATCGTCACGTGGAGCAGATGAGGTACAAGAACAACCGCCGAAAGTTGCGACAGCCCTTCGGCAATAGGCACGCTCCGCGCCCGTGTGGGCGCAATGAAGCGCAGCAGGGCCATGTAGAGCAACTGAACGCCCGCGTACGCGGAAGCCACGGCGCCCGCGAGCAGCACCCCCTGCATGAAGCCCGGGACATAGCCTTGCCCCCCGAGCACCTGCCGGGCAAAGAGGCCGAATATCGCCGCTGAGGCCCCCAGAGAAAGCACGTACAATGCGATCATTCGTATACCCCTAGCGGCTTCTCATAAGTCTTCTGCGAGTGCCGGCACACGTGCCCGGCTTTTGTCCTCAAAGAACGCGTTTGCTATCATGAATGGTAGCATTCACATATGAAGGGAGGCCAGTTCCCGTTGATTAAAGCGGTTCTGCGAAAAGTATTCGGCCCCGAGCGCGAGAACAAGCGCTACATTGTCAGGCACTTGGCGCCCGTCCTTCAGGCGGTTCGGGAGCATGAGGCCCGGTGCGTCGCCATGAGCGACGACGAGCTGCGCGCCCAGACAGGCCACTTCAAGTCCCGACTGGCCCAGGGGGAAACGCTTGACGACCTCCTTCCGGAGGCGTTCGCGGCCGTCTGCGAGGCCGCCAAACGCGTCGCCGGCATGCGCCCCTTTGACGTACAGATTCTCGGCGGCATCGTGCTTCATCAGGGCAACATCGCCGAGATGGTGACGGGCGAAGGGAAGACGCTCGTCGCCACGATGCCCATCTACCTCAATGCTCTCGAAGGCAAGGGCGTCCACCTCGTCACCGTCAACGACTACCTCGCCCGACGCGACCGCGACTGGATGTGCCCCATCTACGAATTCCTCGGCCTCACCGTCGGCCTCATCCAGCACGACATGGGAACGGCCGAGCGCCAGGTCGGC
The DNA here is from genome assembly GCA_963674865.2 of Candidatus Hydrogenedentota bacterium. Taxonomy (GTDB): domain Bacteria; phylum Hydrogenedentota; class Hydrogenedentia; order Hydrogenedentales; family SLHB01. The sequence continues at coordinate 402,829 of CAXXYE010000001.1, read as the reverse complement.
TACCGCGCGGACATCACCTACGGCACCAACAATGAGTTCGGCTTCGACTACCTGCGCGACAACATGGCCATCCGCCCCGAGATGCGCGTACAGCGAGGCCTCCACTACGCCATCGTCGACGAGGTCGATTCGATTCTCGTTGACGAAGCCCGCACGCCCCTCATCATCTCCGGCAGGCCGGAAAAAAGCACCGATCTTTACTACCAGGTCGATGAAGCCGTCCGCCGCCTGCAGAAAGACACGCACTACGAACTCGAGGAGAAGGGCCACCACGTCATGCTCACCGAGGAGGGCATGGCCACCGCGGAGAAGCTTCTCGGTGTGGAGGACCTCTACGTCGACGACGGCCTCGGGATCGTCCACATGATTGAGCAGTCGCTCCGGGCGCGCCATTTCTACAAGCGCGATGACGAGTACGTGGTGAAAGACGGCGAAGTCCTCATCGTGGACGAGTTCACGGGACGCCTCATGGAGGGCCGCCGCTACTCCGACGGTCTTCACCAGGCCATCGAGGCCAAGGAGCGCGTCCCGGTTCAGTTCGAGTCGCAAACCGTAGCCAGCATCACCTACCAAAACTACTTCCGCCTATACAACAAGATCGCCGGCATGACAGGTACGGCCGTAACCGAAGCCCACGAATTCTCAAAGATCTACGAATTGGACGTCGTTCAAATTCCGACGAATCTGCCCCTCGTCCGGGAAGACATGACGGATCTCATCTTCGCCACCGAACAGGGCAAGCTGAACTACGTTGTGGGCGAGATTGCACGCATACATGACACCGGCCGGCCCGTCCTCGTGGGCACCGTCTCCATCGAAAAATCGGAACTGGTGGCCAAGATGCTCGAGGAGCGCCAGGTGAAGGACTTCCAGGTCCTCAACGCCAAGTACCACGAGCGCGAAGCATCCATCGTCGCCAGCGCCGGCAAGCGGGGCGCCATCACAATCGCCACGAACATGGCCGGCCGCGGAACGGATATCAAGCTCGGGGACGGCGTCAACGCCTTGGGCGGTCTCGCCATCATCGGCACCGAGCGCCACGAGTCGCGCCGCATAGACAACCAGCTCCGCGGCCGTTGCGGCCGCCAGGGAGATCCCGGAACCACCCGGTTCTACGTCAGCCTCGAGGATGAAGTTGCCCGCCTCTTCGGCGGCGATAAGGTGAAGAGGCTTCTGGACTTCTTCGGCAGCCAACAGATGGATGACGAGCCGCTCAACCAGCGGATGGTCTCGAACTCCATCGAGCGCGCCCAGCGTCAGGTCGAAGAGTACAACTTCGAGATCCGGAAGCACCTCAAAGAATACGACGACGTCATGGACAAGCAGCGCAAGGTCATCTACGAGATCCGGCGCGATGTCCTTGAAGACAACGACGTGACGGAGCGGCTCCGAGAGATCTTCGAGAACGTTGTCGCCGATGCCGCGGATGAATACGCGCCGGAGAATGTGCAACCTGACGAGTGGGACCTCGACGGCCTCGCCACGCGATTCCGGCTCATGTTCGGATTCGAGCCGGACCTCGTGGGCGATGAAGCGAAGGAACCCAAGCCCCTGCTTGAGCAACTACTCGACCAGGTTCTAACGGAATACGCACGCCGAGAAGAACTCATCGCCGACGAGATCCGCGACATGTACCGCAAACAGATCGGCGGCGATGAAACGAAGATCGATTTCACTCGCCTGGCCAGAAAGAGAATCCACGACTACGAGTTGATGGCCCTGTTGCGGGCGGCGGACGAGAAATGGATCGATCACCTGTACTCCATGGACTACCTCCGCGACTCGGTGCGCCTCCGCGCCTACGGGCAGAAAGACCCGTTGGTGGAGTACAAGGCGGAAGGCTTCGAGATGTTTGAAACCATGATGCAGTCCATTGAGGAGAATGTCACCCAGACCCTTTTCCGCATCACCGACCCGGAGGTCCGCCGCACGCGGGCGCTTCAAGCCCGGCAGGGCGTGATGGCGGCGCGTGAGGACCCGTTCGAGCAACTCTCGCGCTACAGTTACGTGGCCGCCGATAAACAGCAGGACAGGAGCTTTGCCTCGTACGACACGAGCCGCTTCGCACTGGCCGGCCAGGACTCGGCGCCCCGCGCCGGCGCGCCCGGTGAGGAAGCCCCACGGCCCAAGAAAAAGCCCATCCGTGTCGCGCAGCGCGTGGGCCGCAATGAGCCCTGTCCGTGCGGCAGCGGAAAGAAATACAAGAAGTGCTGCGGCGCAGAAACTACAAATCTCTAGTCGTTACGGGCATCATCCTCTTCTGGCTCGTCATGTCTGGCCTGCTGCTCCGCCGCGAAATCTTCGTATCACACATCGATTCGTGGAACGACGCCCGGAACGCCTCACGGAGGCCCACCAATACCTGGATGGGCATCGATACCGCGGACGGCAACCGCGTTGGATTCGTCAACTTGCGCAATGCCCCAGGCCTTCGCCGTGGGATCCCAGGCGTCAGCACCTTCCTCAACGCCAAACTCGCTCTGACTTTTCTCGGACAGCCTTCGGAGATCCTAATCGTTGGCTCGGCCTGGGTGCCCGATGACCCGGGCAAGGCCGAATTCGAGTTCCGAGTCCAGTCCGGCGAACACGACCTGCGCGTCGAGGCCACCATCGGCGAGGGACGCTTGGACGGAAAGGTGCACACGGCCGGAGAGGTCATTCCACTCCAACTCCCTGTGAAGGACGACCTGATGCTTTGGGGCAGCATGGGCGCCATGCTCGACGTGCCGCGGTTGGAGCCGGGAAAAGTCTACGAGGCCGAAACCTTCGATCCCATTACGCTCTCCATGGGCAGGGCGCGCGTCGAATGCCAAGGCGATGAAGTCGTCCACGCCGCCGGCGAAGACATCCCCACGAGCATCGTGACGATCTCGAGCGGCGGGCTCTCATCGAAAGCGTGGGTGGACGAGTCCGGGGAGGTCATCCGCATGGAGACGCCCTTCGGCATTGTTCTCGAGAAGATACGTCCCGCCGAGGCCACCTTGGCCGCCACCGGACTTCCCGCGGGAGACACGATCGCCCTGACGGCCGTCTATCCCACCGGCCGGTCAGTCTTCCGCGGTGCAAAACGCATGACTATCCGCTTGAGCGGAACGACGCCCGCCGACGCCGTCCCCACGGACGATACGCAGCGCACCACGTCGCCCGGCGTATACACCATCACCGCCCCTCCCTCCCCCGCGCCAGGAACGGAAGTCCCGCCCCTCGAGCAGGAGCTTGAAGCCGAGCCGCTGGTTCAGGTCGAACATCCCCGCATCCAACACCGGGCCCTCGAAATCGTCGGCGATGAAGCGGATCCGTGGAAACGCGCCACGCTTGTCTATCAGTGGGTGTACGAGAACATCGAGAAGGCCCCGCTCCTCAGCATGCCCTCGGCGCTCGACGTACTCGAAACGCGCGAGGGCGACTGCAACGAGCACACCGTCCTCTTCACCGCTCTGGCGCGCGCCGCGGGCATTCCCACGCGCATCGTGCTCGGACTGGTGTGGAGCGATGAATACGGCGCCTTCGGCTATCATGCTTGGCCTGAGGTCTACGCCGGCCGCTGGATCTGGATGGATCCCACCCTCGGCCAGCGCATCGCCGATGCAACACACGTCAAGCTCGTCACCGGCGGTATCCGCGACTGGCCAAAACTCGCCGCCTACCTCGGACAACTGCAATTGGAGGTCCTCGAAATCGAATGATTCGCACGGAAAACCTCACCAAGCATTTCGGGCCGAAAGTCGCCGTGAACTCATTGGACCTCGAGGTCCATGAAGGCGAATTCTTCTGTTTTCTAGGCCCCAACGGCGCCGGGAAAACCACCACCATCAGGATGCTCACCGGCCTTATCAAGCCCACGCAAGGCCGCGCCTTCATCCGCGGCTTCGACATCCAGCAGTCCCCTCTCGAGGCCAAAGCACTCATCGGCTATATTCCCGACGCGCCCTTTCTCTACGAAAAACTCACGGGCCGCGAATTCATGCGCTTCGTGGCGGGCCTCTACCGCATGCCGGAGGACCATCTCGCCGCGAAATGCGAGGAGCTGCTCGAACTCTTTGAAATCCGCGAGGTGGGCGACCAACTCGTCGAGGATTACAGCCACGGAATGCGCCAGAAGCTCTCCTTCGCTTCGTGCTTTCTCCACGATCCGAAAGTGGCCGTCGTCGACGAGCCGTGGGTGGGCCTCGATCCGAAGAACATCCGCTTCGTCAAGGATTTCCTCAAAGAGAAGACGCGCAACGGCACTACAGTCTTCATGTCCACGCACAGCCTGAGCATCATCGAGAACGTGGCGGAGCGCATCGGAATCATCCACCGGGGCCGCCTGCTCCACGTCGGCACCCTCGACGCCATCAAGGCCCTCTCCCAGAGCCCCGGCTCCCTCGAGGATGTCTTTCTAGAACTCACTAAGGGAGAGGACGCGTGAGCCAGGTCGCCACGATTGCCTGGGTGAAGCTGCGCATGGGCGTGCACGCCGTCGCCTCCGTGCGGAACGAGTCCAGGCTGAAGGTAGCCGTCATCAGCATTTCCGCCATCGGCCTCTGGCTCTTCGTGTTTGGCGTATTCTTCGAAGGATTCGGCTGGCTGGCCCGCTTCGGGGGAACCGCCGGCGATTTCGCCCTCACTATCGGCGACGTCATCATGGCGCGCATGCTGTCGGTGCTGACGCTGGCCGTGTTCTTCATGCTCATCTTCTCGAATGTCCTGGTGGCCTTCTCCACCCTCTACCGATCCCGCGAAGTCGCGTACCTCGTCCAAAGTCCCATGTCCTACCGAACGCTCTTCGTGGCGCGATTCGCCGAGTGCATCGTCTTCAGTTCATGGGCACTCGCGTACCTTGGCTCGCCCATGATTCTGGCCTACGGCCTCGTGAACGGCGCAGGCCCCGCGTTCTACGTCGCCTCGGCCGCGTTCTATCCGCCCTTCGTATTGCTGCCCGCCGCGACGGGAAGCCTGCTCACCCTGGTTCTCGCACGGATCTTTCCACGCCTGCGCCCGAAGACGCTCGCGCTCCTGGCCGCTGTAGTCCTCGGGCTCTTCTTCGTGTACGTAAGGATCAAGTTGAGCGCGGATCGCCTATCCGAAGAGAACTTCCTCCCCGTACTGCTCGATGCCTCCGCCCAGACGCAGTCCCCATTCCTTCCGAGCTTCTGGACCTCGCGAGGGATTCTGGCCGCCGCAACGGGCAACCTCGGCGAATGCCTTTTCCAGTTCCTGCTGCTTCTATCCAACGCCTTGATGGCCACCTGGATGGCCATCGAGGTGGCCTCGCGGCTCTTCTACCCCGGCTGGTCGTTCCTCCAAGGGCAGGACCGAAAACGCCTGCGGCCCTTGGGCAAAGGCATTCTCGGGCGTTTGGACTCGCTCTTGCACCGGCTGCCCAATCCCACCCGCGTGCTTGTCATCAAAGACATCAAACTCTTCTGGCGCGACCCGACCCAGTGGTCGCAGTTCGTCATCTTCTTCGGAATCATGGCCGTATACATCGCCAACCTCCGCAACGCGCGGATGTACACCGAAAACGACTTCTGGCGCAACTGGGTCGCCTGCCTGAACATCGGCGCGTGCACACTCATCCTGGCCACGCTGACGAGCCGGTTTGTCTTTCCCCTCGTGAGCCTCGAGGGACGCCGCTTCTGGGTGCTCGGCCTGGCGCCCATCTCATTCCGCCGCATCGTCTGGCAGAAGTTCTGGCTCAGCGTCGCCACAACCTCCACCTTCACCGTCGGCCTGGTTGTCCTCTCCGGCATCATGCTCAAACTCAATTCGATCTACTTCATCCTCTCCGTATACAGCGTCTGCATCACGAACTTCGGCCTCGCCGGATTGGCCGTGGGCCTCGGGACGCTGTATCCCAATTTTCACGAAGAAAATCCCGCGCGCATCGTATCGGGAATGGGCGGCACCCTGAACTTCGTACTCAGCGTCGCCTACGTCGCCGTGGTCGTAGGCGCGCAAACGCTCGTACTCAATTGGCGCGTCCTCGGCCTCTTCCAGAATCCCGCGGCATTCTGGTGGGCCTTGGGCGGCGTGCTCGTACTCGTAACCGTCGTAAGCGGCCTCGGAATGATCGTGCCCATGCGCCTCGGCCTCAGGAACCTCAATAACATGGAGTTCTAACAACTCACGGCATGCAAGGACGCGGCTCGGCGGAAATCGGGGACTGACACAAGCGAAGCGAAGCTAAGACGTGTCTGTCCCTGATTTCCCCAATAGTCGACATCGAGCAGCCACAGAGAATACAGAAGCAGCGGCCTGTCCCAAGCGAGTCCGCCGCAGGCGGACGAGACGGGACTGTGGAGCTGTTGAAGAAATCGCATTCGCCCCAGAGGTTGAGCGAAACACCGGGACTGTCCCAAGCGGAGTCCGCCGTAGGCGGACGCAGACGGTACTGTCCCAGGTCCTTTCCCAAGGAGAGACTACCAACATGAAACAACTCACCGTTCGCACCAAAGAACACTGCCAATTCGTCAACATCGACCGCGAAGTCCAGCGCGTCGTCGAAGAATCGGGCGTTGCGCACGGCGTCTGCCATGTCTTCGTCCCCCACACCACCGCCGGAATCACCATCAACGAAAACGCCGACCCCGACGTCGTGCGCGACATCAAAGCCGTGCTGGATCGACTCATCCCTTGGCAAGGGAACTACGCCCACGGCGAAGGCAACTCCGCCGCCCACGTCAAGGCCAGCCTCATGGGATTCAGCGTCACCGTGCCCATCGAGGGCGGCCGCCTGGCCTTCGGCACATGGCAATCCATCTACTTCGCCGAATTCGACGGCCCCCGCACCCGGAAAGCCTGGATCGAGATCATACCCGCCGAGTAGCACCTCCCCGGCCCATCCCACACAAGAGCACACGACCGCGGTTGAGGGATCTACGTGGAAGCAATCGAAGACTCTATCCCCCGGAATTCCCATCATGTTCCCTCAGAATTCAGCAATGAGAAATAGGCGAATTTCAGGGACGGCGAATTTCAGGGCGAATTTCAGGGACAGACTACGAATTAAGCCCTTGTTTCGGGGCCTGTTGGGAACGCGTTGGGGACTTGCGTTTCCGACCGCGTTTGCCCGGACGCAACGTGCGAGTGAGAAGGTGCTCAAGTTGATCAAGGAACGATGCCGAGCCGCAGGGCCGTCCCGTCTTGGTGTAGCGGCGAATGCGCTCGACGCTATCATCCTCTTCGCCTTCGTGCAGCCATGCGCGCCAGTCCTGTATCACGCCCGCCGGGGGGAACTCCTGGGATAATACACCGTCTGGCCGCAATGCGCAATGCCCGGCCGCGCTCGACCACGCGTACTCCTCCGCCCGCTCGACCAAGCCCGCCCGCACCGGATTGCGCTCGACGTAGCGAACCGCTGCCCACAGGTGCGTCTCGTCCAACGGGCACGAGTAGAAACGCCCCTGCCAGACGTGCCCGGTCATGTGCGTGCGGCCGTTGAAGTACATGGCGTATACCGTGTGGGCGTCCCGTAGCGTAAGGCCCAGGGAAACCGCCCGTCTCGGCACCGCCACCAGGTGAATGTGATTCGTCATCAAACAGTATGCCCAAACCTCAAGGCCGTACTTGTCCCCGTACTTCTTCAAGTATCCGAGATAGGCCTCGCGGTCCCCATCGGTCTCGAACACGTCGGCCCGCCGATTCCCCCGTTGCGTCACGTGGTGGGCAAACCCCGGTACCACCACTCGTGCCACCCGACCCATAGCCCGAGCCTAGCACCCGAGGGCAGGGCAGTCAAGGTAATTCGTAGTCTGTCCCTATATTTCCCTATCATAGATTCTCCCGCATTCCTCCTCTATTCTCCACGCCATGTCGCTTCACAGAATCCTCAATGAATATGAGTCCACAAAGCCCGAGCCCGATGAGGGGCAGAGATAGCAGCAGGGCAAGCGCCTTCGGTTTGCCGCCCTCCAGCAGAGAGCAAGTGCCCATAGCAACGCAAAGCGCGGCGAACAGTCTTCCGAAAATCTCAGGCATCCTTCGCCGTGAGGGCTCCCGATCCCTAGACAGAAGAAATCTCCCAGCCAACACTACACCGGGGAGTGAGCCCAATGCGACGGCAAAGATGGGCCAACATGTCAGAAACGGGCCTCCTGCTGCAGAATAAAGCAAGGCCGCCCATCCATAAAGCCCGAGGCCCAACACAAGTCTCCGCTGCCGCGCTGAACTCCGCACGGCAGAAAGCCCTGTCCCAGCACCACAGGCTATCAGAATCGTACACGGGATCCGCAGGAAGGGAGGTAGCATCGGACTGGTCTGCCTGGAGCCCAATGAGGCAAGTCCGGCGCCAACGAGCACCGATGCGATGGCGAGGCCGCCTGCCGCCCAGAATCTCCGCTGTGTCTTGTTCAAGACTTGGCCTTAGTTGTGTACCTGCAGCTTCTGATGCTCTCACTCACCTCAAGAGGACACGTGTTCCTTGAGGGAAATAAAGGGGGAAATAAAGGGACAGACTACGAATTTCTCCGCTTCTTTCCAGGCGGCCGTGCTGAATCCAGTCGGGACTTTGGTTTGCGGCCGCGTGTGCCAGGACGCAAGGTCCGGCGGAGAAGGTGCTCCAGTTGGACAAGGAACGATGCCGAGCCGCAGGGCCGTCCGGTCTTCGTGTCGCGGCGAATGCGCTCGACGCTATCATCCTCTTCGCCTTCGTGCAGCCATGCGCGCCAGTCCTGTATCACGCCCGCCGGGGGGAACTCCTCAGATAATACGCCGTCCGGCCGCAAACCGCAATGGGCCGCCGCGCTGGACCACGCGTACTCCTCCGCGCGCTCGACCAAGCCCGCCCGCACCGGATTGCGCTCGACGTACCGAACCGCCGCCCACAGGTGCGTCTCGTCCAGCGGGCACGAGCAGAAACGCCCCTGCCAGACGTGACCGGTCATATGCGTGCGCCCGTTGAAGTGCATGGCGTATACCGTGTGGGCGTCGCGTAGCGTCAGGCCCAGGGAATCCGCCCGCCTCGGAACCACCACCAGGTGAATGTGATTCGTCATCAGACAGTACGCCCACACCTCAAGGCCGTGCTTGTCACCGTACCTCTTCAGATATCCGAGATAGGCCTTGCGGTCCCCGTCGGTCTCAAACACGTCGGCCCGCCGATTCCCCCGTTGCGTAACGTGGTGAGCAAACCCCGGTACCACCACTCGCGCTACCCGACTCATGACCCGAGTGTAGCGCCTTCGGGCAGGAGATTCAACTTAATTCGTAGTCTGTCCTTTTATTTTCCCCTTCATTTTCCCCCTGACGTGCCTCCACTCTCCCTGCCTTTTGGCATCACACTTGGACGGACAGCAGCAACGGCCATTGACATCAGTAGGAACATCGCGCCTTCAAGTACCAGAGCCCCCCCAATCGACAGACTAAGGAAATTCGACACAAGGTCCAAACAGACAACTCCAGCTATAAGCAAGAAGAACACTTGCCAGCGCCCTCCCACAGCCTTGGTAATCAAGGCCCAGATAGCCAGCGCCAGAATTAGCGAAAGAGGAAATGCCACGACAACTTGATCTCTAAGTATCATTCGACCAGCAGGATCATGCGGGTCTGCAAGTCCGAAGAAGAGTTCAGAGCATGCTCTCACCAGATAGCATAGGTGAATGAATGCATATACAGAGCCGACAACGCGCCAGCCGGAGATCTCTTTCTGCTGCATGTCTGCACTCTCCCTTGCGTCCTCGTCTAGAGAGTCTGTCATAGGGCACATCCCCTCGAACCATGCAGAACAATCTCAAGGCGGCTACGCAATCTTGGGGACACAATGCTCAATTACGCCTCCTCCGGCCAGGCAAGTTCAACGCCCTGCCCCGCAAGAAACGCCTGGAACTCGTTGAGCAGCGCGGGCGTGTTCCTCACCTGCCGCGGCACGGCCTTTCTTTCTAGGCAGAACGCCGCGAGCGACCCGGCCGACTCCCCGATGTTCCACTCCACCGGGTGCAGGCGGTAGCAGCCGTTGGTGATATGCGTGACGCCCAGGTTCTTGCAGGCTGGCAGCAGGTTCTCCACGCGCCGGGGAATCAGCGCCCCGAGGGGAATCTGGAACCGGAGCGAATCGATGTCGATATAGTTGTCCCCGCTCGAACTCGGATGCAGGTCAATCCGGTAACTCCCCACACCCACGGAGTCCGCGAACGATTCGGCCGCCAGCCCCTCCCGCTCCCGGCCGGTTGCGGCCATCCGCGCGTCCACGCCAACGTGTTGCTCGACCACCGTAAACTCCGCCCGGATGCGGCGCGATTCCCGGATGTAGGGGTATTTCGCCAGCCCATCGGCCGTGTCGACGATGTCCCTCCGGAGCCGGAGTCCCGGCCACCCCGTGCCCCCGTCGGGCCGCGGCGCCTCCGTCTGCATCCAGTAGAGCATGGACAGGCTAAGTTGTTTGGCCCGCTCGAGATGCAGCGTCCTCTCCGCCTCACTCGCCTCGATGATATCGCCCAGCCAGTAGTCGATTTGCGGCCAGTTCACCAGGCAGATATCGCTCCGGTAGAACCCCTCCGTGAAGTTCGAGCGACCGGCGATCCGGCGGAAGATCCACAATCCGCGGTTCTCACGCGTCTCATGGAGCGGATCGAAACGCTTCGTCCTTGGTTCGAGCGTGGTGGGATGGGTTGCCGTCCAGTCCAGGAGCTTGCCGGGCCACGGCGGGGTGAGTTCGGGAACATAGGAGCGCCAGAAGTCATAGTCGCGCGGTTTGTCGATGACGTGATTCTCGCCCTCAAGATAATCCATGGCGAAGCAGTACGTAAACGCTTGTACATTATGCGGTTGTGCCTCATCCGGTGCATGGGGCTCACCCGTCTCGCTCCGCGATTCCGCCCCCGTCACGTATTCAGTGCCCGTCAGCGGCAGCAGATCCCCAAGTTCAGTTGCATCAAGGTAGTACGTGCCTTGTAGCCCTATCTCAGCCCCTGTATCGAGGTTCCGCACTGTGACCCCCGTCACCTCGTCTCCGTCTATCGCTGCCTCGACCGCCTGATGACGCAGCAGGACCCGGACACGCCCGCTGCCGAGATAAGGCGCCAACATCTCCCATAGCACCGCCAGCGCCACGCGCGGCTCGTGGCACAGCGCGGACACGCCCCCGTTCCCGGGGTTCAAACGCTCATCGGCCCGCGCGGCCGCCGTCAGTGGATAGTTCCGCCGGTAATAGTCACGCACCCGCGTGCGGTATTCCTTGTAAGCCCTTGTCCCGCCATGTGTTTCGATCCACCGATGCTCGTCCGGCGGCACGGCTTGCGCCGTGAGTTGACCGCCAATCCAGTCGGTCTCCTCAGTCATCACGACCTGCTGGCCGTTGCGCGCCGCCGCCAGCGCCGCCGCACATCCCCCCACCCCGCCTCCAACTATCACCACATCGGCCCACAGCTCTCGCATCCTTTTCCTCCCCATTCCTCGCTGGCAGCGTTCAGGTTAGTGGCCGCAACGACCAATGTAAGTCTCACGGGCTGTAGTAGTTCCAGGTCATTTTGCTCCGGCGATAGTGGGGGTGAGTCCATAGGCGGGGGTGGTTGGGATTTGGGTTGGGCTCGGGATTGTGGTAGATGCGCAACTCATTGCCTTGCAGTACGATAAGCTCCTCACGCCAGTCGCCGGATACATCCGCCACGTAGAGCCGGTCCGCCTTGTCCGCAAAACGCGTCACAAATGCGCCGGAAATGGGGTCAAACACGCCGATATCGCCGGATTCGTGTCGTTCTTTGGCTGCGGCAAGCTGTTTCGGCCCGCCGGTCCAGTCGATGGTCCAGATGACCTCGACCCCGGCAACTGTCCATCCCTCCGGCGCGACGTCGTCCATGGCGTAATGGCTTATCAGCTCACCCTTTGCGTCGAAGACGAAGGGCTTCTGATGCTCGTTGAAACGGCTCCGGCACCAGACCTCGAGGCCCGGCCGTTTCGGATCGAAGTCCCCGACGGCGGCGTTCTGCGGCTCCCAATGCTGGTAGTCCGTCTCCCACAAAACCCGCTCGGCGTTGTACAGGAAGATTCGGTTCCCGCCCGCTTCCTCAGTGTCGCCGCCTTCCTCGAGCGCCACAATCTCCAGTTCCGGCAGGTCGGGCCGCACGTCATACACGAAGATCGAGTCGATGTGCCCGCGAAGCGGGACCTTGGCCAGGAACACGCCCGTATCGTCTACCAGCGTCCCACCAAGAACTTCGTCCTTGCCGTCGCCATCAATATCAGCCACGCGCGCGCCGTTATGAGCGCAGGTCTTGAAGTCGCCCCGCACCCATAAGGTATTGTAATTGCACTGCTTAAGGTCCTCTAGACGATACGCTGCCAGATGATGCCCGACGCGGTAGCCCTTCGCGTTGGTCGTCTGTAGCAGCAGGTCCCGCTCGCCCTCGCCGCGGAAATCAGCCACCACCAGGTGCTCCCACCGCTCCGTCCCCGGCGGAATCGGCGGCTTCGCCGTCCATTGCTCAAGGCCCGTGTCGCCTTCCACGACATGCAGCACGCTATCCTGCGTCAGAAAAAGGACTTCCACCTTGCCATCGCCGTCAATATCCCCGGCTTGAACTCCCGGTCCGTGATGACCGGGCAATCCCACTCGCTCGGACGAGCCCCCGACCCGCACGTCCGTGTCAAGGATCCACAACTTCGTGCCGTCGTGACCATAGGCAGCAATATGACCAGGCACAGTCACCAAGTAATCGAGCAAACCGTCGCACGTCAGGTCGCAGGCAATCAGTCCTCCGGCGCTATCCTCGGGGCCGGGGATGGCCAGAGTGAAGGTGAAGGGGTTTGCCTCATACTGAGGCCCGGAAACGCCCTCGTCGGCAGAACTTACAACGGCATAGAATACTGACAAAACACATGTTATGACTTTCATGCCGCGAAGGGGGACGGCGAAAGCGTTTCGCGAAACGCGCTTATGTTTCATTATGTCTCGATATCCTTTAGCTACGAATTTGGCTAGGCTTTGCATTGCTTAGATCATTGACAAACATCGCCTTACGGCATAGGGTGGCCCTATTTGTCCTTCTCAGTCGGCCAGTGAACGGACGGCGTTCTGGCTGTTTCAAAGTATTCCTCCATTGTCCGGGCAACATGTGGATTCTCGGCTGCCACGTCGTTCCGCTCACTAATATCCCTCGCCAGATCGAATAGCTCCATAGGCGAGTCCGCCCTCTGCACTGCCTTCCACCGGTCCATACGAATGGCCTGGGTGAGCCCACGCTCGTGAAACTCCCAGTAGAAGGGCTGGTGCGCAGGAGCAGGCCCGCCCTTGAGCGCGGCCGCCATCGAAACACCGTCCAGGCCGTCAGGCGCCGCAGCGCCGCCCAGTTCCGCCGCAGTGGGGAAGAAGTCCCAAAACGCCCAGGGCGTGGCACTTACGTCGCCGGCGGCGATGCATCCCGGCCAGCGGACGATCATGGGAACTCGGATTCCGCCCTCGTAAAGGTCGCGTTTATAACCTCTTAGAGGCCCCGAGCTGCCGAAAAAGGCGGGGTCGGCGCCGCCTTCCTTATGTGTGCCGTTATCGCTCGTGAAGAAGACAATCGTGTCGTCCGCCAACCCAAGCGTTTCCAATCGGTTAAGGAGTCGCCCAACGTCCCCGTCAAGGCGGGAGATCATGGCCGCGTGTCCCTTCTGAGGTTGAGGCCAGGGCTTGTCGGCATAGGGCTCATAACTCGGGACTTCCATCCCGTCGCCTTCCGCACGTCCGCGCTCGTTGTTGGCGTGGGGCAGCGTGAAGGCCAGATAGAGGAAGAACGGCTCATCTTGGTGGCGCTCCACGAAGTCCAGCGCCTCCTGGGCGAAAAGGTCATGCGAGTACTGGGCGCACTTCGTCGATACCCTCGGGTTTTCCTCCCCCTCGACATTGCCTTCCAGGGGTACCTTCTCCTCATTCCGCCAGAGATAACCGGGGTAGTAATTGTGTGCGCGGCCTTGGTTTAGGTAGCCGAACCAGTAATCGAAGCCCTGCCGGTTCGGGGTGCCCGTCGTGTCCGGCTCGCCCAATCCCCACTTTCCGATGATGCCCGTGGTATACCCGGCCCCCTTCAACGCCTTGGCCACGGTCGGCGTCTCAGCCGGCAACGGTATCCGCTTGTTTCCCCGAACATAGCAGTGCCCCGTGTGCAGGCCCGTCATGAGCACACATCGCGACGGCGCGCACACGGTGCTCCCGGCGTAACAGTCCGTGAAACGCGTGCCTTCCGTAGCCAGGCGGTCGATATTCGGTGTTAGGATCTGCTGCTGCCCGTAGCAACCCAGGTCGCCGTATCCAAGATCGTCTGCGAGGATGAAGATGATGTTGGGCTTCTTCCGCCGTTTTCGGGATAGCCCCGCGCCCCGCCCGAGTGCCGAACACCCGAGCGCGCCGCCGCCCAAGGCCAATCCCACAGCACCCAGCATTTCCCGCCGCCCTATCCGCCTGTTCTCAGCCATTGCGCGTTCTCCTGACCTGCAGATGCTTTGAGAGCGTAGGATAGAGCCGCGGCCCACCAGGTTCAAGGTGGTTTGGGATGGCATTCCCCGCAGGTTGTTGCTACGATAGGCGGGCCAAACGGGGCTGAACCGGTAGGGAGTCGGGAAGATTGGAGTGCTTTTTGGCCTTTTTGCTTTTCTTCTTGCTCGTCGCGGTATCGACGACCGCGGTCGCCGATGTCTTTGAGGGCGCCGAATGGCTGCGCGACCCGGCTTTCGACGGGGTCAAGGTCATCGGGATCCAGCACAAGCAGCAGACGGAGCGGCCGGCACTGGAAGGCCCGCGCAACGTCCATACCTTGTTTCGCAAGGTGGTGACGCTGTCGGCCAAACCTACAGCCGCGCGCCTGTACATCACGGCGGATGATTACTGCAAGCTCTACATTAACGGCGCATTTGCATTTCAAGGGCCGGAACCTGGGTATCCCTTTGCCTATCCCTATTGTTCAATGGACGTTACGGACCTCTTGCACAAGGGAGACAATGTCTTTGCGGCGCATGTCTACTATCAGGGCCTGTGCAATCGCGTGTGGAACAGCGCCAACAACCGTTCCGGCTTTATGCTGGCCCTGAATGTGACCTTCGAGGACGGCCGACAAATCCTTGTTACAACGGACGATACGTGGCGCTGCCTGACGCTCAAGGCCTTCCCGACGGGTGACATCACCGGCTACGAAACGCAGTTCCTGGAGAACATCGACCTGCGCGCGATACCGAAAGGCTGGCGCGAGGGCGGCTTCGACGATTCGGAGTGGGCAGCGCCCCTCACCGGACGCCAGGACCACCAACTCGTCGAGCAAGTCACCCCGCCGCTCGAGCATTGGATCGCGCGGCCCGTCCTGTCGAAGCAGAAGGCGGAAGGCCACTACTTCTACGACTTCGGCACGGTTCTCGTCGGCCATACACGGGTGCGGGCCAAAGGCGGCCAGCCAGGACACGTCATCGAGGTACGCCACGGCGAGGAACTCCTCGAGCCCGACGCGGTTCGGTACGAGATGCGCGCCAACTGCCGCTACCAGGAGTTCCCCGTGTTGAGCGGAAGTGACGATACCGTCGAGTTTTACGACTACCGGTGTTTCCGCTACATCGAGATCCTCAACGCGCCCAGCGAACCGGAAGTATGGGTGGATGTCCGTCATCATCCGTTCGATCCCGCCGCGAGTCGGTTAGACGCATCCGACGACCTGCTCAGCCGGATCTGGCAGCTTTGCAGGAACGGCGTGCGCTACGGCAGCCAGGGCGGCTTCCTGGACTGTCCCTCTCGTGAGAAAGGGCAATACCTCGGCGACGCTTTCATTACAAGCCACAGTCACCTCGTCTGCACGGGCGACCCGACGCTGACGCGCAAAGCATTGACGGACTTCCAGTTATCACAGCGCATCTGCCCGGGCCTGATGGCCGTCGCACCCGGAAGTTTCATGCAGGAAATCGCCGAGTACTCGCTCCAATGGCCCATGATGCTCCGCAATTACCTACAATACACTGGCGACTTCCTTTTCACTGAGAAGATGGTCGAGGCCGTCTTTCCCGGCTTGTTCGACTATTTCGCGCGGTTTGAGAGCGAGGCGGGCCTTCTGACGAACATGACGGAGAAATGGGTCCTTGTCGATTGGCCCAAGAACCTACGGGACGATTACGACTACGAGTACGCCAAACATCGCGAGAACGCGGTACTTAACGCCTTCTATTACGCGGCGTTATGCGCCGCCGCGGAAATCTGCCGCGAAGTGGGCCTCGATGCGAGGCCTTACGAAGCCAAGGCGGAGCGAGTCAAGGACAGCTTCGTCGAGCGGCTTCTCAACCGGGAAACCGGTTTGTTCCTCGACGCACCTGGATCATCACACAGTTCGCTTCACGCCAACGCCCTCCCGGTGGCCTTCGGCCTGGCCCCCGCTGAGGTGGCCCCGAACATCATCGCGCTGATACGCGAGAAGCGGTTGAGCTGCGGCGTCTACATTGCCCCGTTTGTCATCGAGGCTTGCTATGAAGCGGGTGCATCGGACCTCGCCTACGACCTTATCACGTCGCACGACAAGCACTCCTGGCGTGAGATGCTCACCCACGGCGCCACAACCTGCATGGAGGCGTGGGGGCCCGACCAGAAATGGAACACGAGCTGGTGCCATCCGTGGAGCAGCAGCCCGGTGTACCTCATCAGCGAGCGCGTGATGGGACTCCGGCCCGGCGCGCCCGGATGGAGGACGATACGGTTCGAGCCCCATCTCCCCCCCGCCGTCGAGCACGCTGCCATCGCGGTGCCCATTCCCGGCGGATCCGTCACCGTCCAATACGACCGCTCCACAGGCTTCCGCGTGACGACGCCTCCCGGTGTCCCGGTCGAGGTGAAGGCGCCCGAGGGCGCCAGAGTCGAGGTGTGCGGGTCGCTTACTCACGCGAAGGCCGAGCTGTCCGATGCACAGAGGGCTCTCCTTGAAGCACACGGTTGGCGTGAGTGGGTCGGCGACAAGCTCGGCGTCTGGATATCAATGGACGAGCAAGTGCTGCGCCTTATCGAAGGCGGCGAGGCGACATGGCAGGCGCGCTGCGCAACCGCCGCCAATGGCGCCGGCTCGGAGATGGACAGCAACAAGACGCCGCTGGGCTGGCACTCTGTCGTCAACAAGGTCGGCGATGACGCCATCTGGGGACGTGTCTTCCGAAGCCGCGCGGCCACGGGCCAGGTGTGGCGGCCGGGCGACGAAACCGATGAGGACTTGGTGTTGACAAGGGTGCTTGTCTTGGCAGGCGAGGAGCCAGGCCTGAATCAAGGCGGCAAGGTGGACTCCTTCGCGCGAAACATCTACATCCACGGCACAAACGCCGAGTCCGATGTGGGCACGCCCTCATCGCACGGCTGTATCCGCTTGCGCAATGACGACGTGATCGAGGCGTTTGAACGGATTCCTGAAGGCGCCTGTGTGCTAATCACCGAAGAATCACCTTCGTAACGCGGGCCGAGTCATCGCGATGCAGGTTGAATCGGCTGCGACGTCGTGGCAGGATATCGAGGCCGCGCATAGCTCGTGGCTCGTTAGCACGGCGTGGCGGGATGTCGCCCTTTCTTCACCCTCGCGACGTAGTACCCTTCTCGGCGCGACATGGGGAGTCATGCGAAAGCAGCAAGACACCACCGTCGGGACACGGATGGCCTGCGCAACGGCCGCGGGAGCAGTGTTTCTCTTCCTAGCCATTCTCCTTCCCCTATCCCAGCGTGCCGCAGCCGACGACTTCACCTCAGCGGGCGCTGCCGAGGAAACGGACAGAAGCGCTGCCCCACCCGCCTCGGATGAATTCGCAAAGCAGTGGTACGTGTTCGGAGGCGTCGTGCAGTCATTTCCAAGACTGAACGACGCTACCAAAGAGATCGATCACCGGATCAACAGGCCCTTTCGCTTGATCGCCCCGGGATTCGACGACGTCAAGACCTTCGCCGACCAGCGCGATGACATGATGATCGCCTCTCTATTCCTCGGCGGCGGCCGAACCATCTCGAAGCGCTGGGACTGGTTCGTCCAGGCTGGGTACAGCCAGGGCGAGATCCGCACAAAGGCCAGTAATATCAGCCTCTTGCTCATGCCTCTGAAGACGGATGTGACTATCGAGCGCTCGAACTTCTTCACGAGTCTCGGCGTGTCCTTTCATCCCTTCGGAATGACGGAACTTGGCGAGTACAGCTCGCTGAAGTCCCGGCTCAGACATGCCAAGCCCTTCCTCGCGTCCACGTGGAATTGGAACTACCTCACCTTCGACGCGGATGTTAAGGCCGGATTCGGGCCTTTCCGGCGCCTGATGCGCGTCGAAGAAGGCAACGTCTGGAATCCCTGGTCGCTTGGCTTGACGACGGGCGTCGACATCCCCGTCACGAAACACAGCATGCTCTGTCTCAACGCCCAATATAGCTGGTTCATCGACCAAGGCGACGATTTCTCCGGGCCAACCCTCATTACCTACTGGAAGCGGTTCTTCTAGCCGCGGTGAACATGAACAACCTCTACGCTGAGAAAGTCGCCATTGTCACCGGGGGCGCCTCGGGCATCGGACGCGCCGTGTGCGAGCTGTTGGCGGCGCGCGGCGCCAGCGTCGTCGTGGCCGACGTCAATGGCGACGGCGCGGGCCAAGTCGCCGAAGGCATAGCGGCGAAAGGTGCGAAAGCCAAGGCCGCCATCCTGGACGTGACGGACGCGGAGGCCGTTCAGCGCCTCATCGAGGACACTGCCTGCGAACACGGCCGCCTCGACTACCTCTTCAACAACGCCGGCGTAACGCAAGCCGCCGAGGCGCGCGACCTGAGCGCGGCGGATTGGCGGCGGGTCATCGAGATCAACCTCATGGGCGTCATCCACGGAGTCGCCGCCGCGTATCCTCTCATGGTTGAGCAAGGCTTCGGGCACATCGTGAATACGGCGTCCGTGGCGGGCCTCATCGGCTGTCCGACGGCAACTCCTTACGCGGCAAGCAAATACGCAGTGGTCGGGCTGTCCACATCGCTACGCTGCGAAGCGGCAGACCTGGGCGTGAAGGTAAGCGTGGTCTGCCCCGGTTTCGTCGACACGGCCATTTACGAGAGCGCCCAAGTAGTCAACGCCGACCGGCGCAAGGTGTATGGCATGATTCCCGTCAAGATGATGGCCGCCCACAAGGCCGCCCGGGCCATTCTCCGCGGCGTAGCCAAGAACCGCGCCGTCATCGTCTTCCCCTTCACCCACGGCCGCCTGCCCTGGTGGCTCCACCGCCTCCACCCCGCCCTGCTTGCCCCCTTCGGAAACCGTCTCGTGCGCGGATTCCGGAGACTCAGGAAAGAGCCGTAGACGGCGTCGCCATGCCTGCACCGATGGCCGGCCGACAACGCGCATCTCGTTCTGCGGTGGCGGCCCGATGGTTCGGTTTCGGATTCCGCGCGGGATATCAAACCGCTGAAGGCCCACGGTATGAGCACATTTGGCTGTGAAGCAACGGCGCTATCGCCCCGTTCGGGGCTCTTGATGGGGAGAGCCTCTGTCCGTGGGCTCGCTTCGCTCACCCACGGCTACATACGGCCGCCCCGTTCGGGGCTCCGGGCAATCCGCATCAGGGCGCTCAATCGAGACGACGTGTCCGGGCGTTGCACCACGCGTCAAGTCATTGGAAGCGAATACCGCGGCGAAACCGAGGCCCTCACCGCCTTGGTAGGTGGACAGCGCGAGACGAGGCCGTTTCAGAGCGCCGTGTGCGCGGCGCGGTCGAGTTATCCCGCGATGCGGACACCACCCCTTCGTTGACTCAGCAAAAGGGGATTCGCTACCATTCCGCGTCACAACACTGCGGAGAGAGGACTATCCCATGCAAGATACTGCTCGTGAATCTGAATCCCTGCGCACACTGCCCGGCGATGATATTCGCCAGATCATGTGGCGCTTCGGCGATCGGTACGACCTCCAGATGCTGGTTCAATCCACCCGGGCCGTGGCCCGGGGGCCTGTGGCCCATCTCGTAGCGAACGGCGCCCGCAACTCCCACGAATGGACGGACGATAAGGCGCAACTTCTCGGCGTGTTCGACTCCTCCGGAGTGTCGGCGTGTTTTCTGGATCCGGAGTACGGCGGATTCATCGAAGGGCCCAAGAACTTCGCCATGGCCCTCGTCGCCTTCGAGTTGGCCTGGGTCGACGCCGGCGCCGCCACGTGCAGCCTCGCGGGCAATCTGGCCCTTGCGCCTATCCACGAGCGCGGCACGCCCGAGCAGCAGCAGACCTATATGGCCCGCTGCGCCCCCGCCCAGCCCGGCGAGGACCGCAAGACGTGGCGCGGCGCCTTCGCGTTGACGGAGCCTCTCCCTTACGTCGGCGTCGAAACCAACCGCGTCAGCGGCAAGATGCGCATCGTCGAGTGGGAGGACGGCAAGGAGCCCATCCTCCAAGTCGACAAGCGCGGCCGCTTCATCACCAACATGGGTTTCGCCGACTTCGTCGCCGCGGCCGTCGATTCGGATGACGAGCGCATCAAAGGCTCGTGCATGATCGTGCTCGAAGAGTCCGACCCGGGCCTGTTCGACCGCGGAACGCCGACACGCAAACTGGTTCACCAGCTCTCCTCGACACGCGATCCCGTTCTCAGCCTCAAGGTCCCGGCCAGCCGCATCATCGGCGGATACACGGTTCAGGACGGCGTCATCGTCCCGAATCACAGCCACGGCGAGGTGATCGACGCCGTGTTCCGGCGCACGCGCGTTACCGTCGCTCTTATGACCTCCGCCAAACTCCTGTCTGCCATCGAGCCGGTTATTCGTTACCACCGCGAGCGTTTCCGCGGCGGCGAAGGCGTCGAACAGGGCAGTCCCCGGCACAGCTTCGGCCTGCAGCAGAAGGAAGATTCGCTCCACCGCCTCGTGGATGTGTGGGCCGCCGGCGAGGCCAGCGCGTCCCTAGGCTTCGAGGCCGCCCGCCTGTTCGATGAACTCGATCCGCTCGAACGCGACAAAGACAAGATCTTCGCCGAGCAAGGCGTCAAGCCCGGCATGGCGCAGTTCAAAGTCCTTCGGCGCCTGCAGAAGGACGCCATCGAATGCATCGAGCTTCGCGCTCAACCCGAACAGGAACGCGATAGCGAGCGCCTCAAGGCGCTGGAAGACAATCCCCTCGTGCGCTTCCTCGTCCTCGACGCACAGGCCAACGTGCTCTGCCCAGCCTGCAAGCTCTGGAACACCGGCTATGGCGCCACCGTCATGCGCGAAGCCGTCAGTCTGGTAGGCGGCTACGGCATCACGGAGGATTGCCCCGGCTTCCTCGGCCACAAATGGATGGACGCCCAGCTTGAAGCCACCTACGAAGGCCCGGAGGCCGTGCAGCGCCGCCAGTTGAGCATCACCATGGTGGACAAGGTCTTCCTCGCGCAGTTCGGCATTTGGGCCAAGGAGATGCGCCGCATCGCCTCCCAGCGGCCCGGCACAGGCGCGTGCACCCTGGCCACGGCCATGGAGATGTGGCTGTGGTCGCTAAACCACCTCCAAGGGGCCAAGGATGCCGACGGCGGGAAGCTCTATCACAGCCCGCGCCAAGGTGTGACGTTCGCCCTAGCCGACGCTCTGAGCTGGCTCCTTGCCGCGCGCCATCTAATCCTTGATGTGCTCGAGCTGGAGAAGAAAGGCCCGGAGAATCCGACTCTGGCCGAAGGCCTTACCGGCCTGGTGAACTTCTACACCGACCTGTGCCACGTCCAGTCGGCGCGCGCCGCCGGCGAAGTCGGCCGCATCTGCGCGGAGCTTGTCTTCGGATACAGCCGGCACCCCGCCTGGGACCACGAGCCGTGCGAGGCCTGTTGCGATGAGGCCACCCACGAGAAGGCCGGCCCTTGCGTCAAGCTCGACGGCCTCGAAGAGTTCACGCGCATGCGCGTGAAGATGGACGGCTGCCTCACCGGGGCACGCCTCGCGAAAGACCGCGCCGCGCAGGCCGTGGCCAACGTCATGATCCCTGAAGCACTGGACTACCCCCTATAACGTGAGGTGAGAAAAGACGTGGCAGCCGCCCCGCAAGAACAACCGGAAATCGCGCGCCAGAGTATGGACGTTGATCTCGTCTGCGTCGGATTCGGCCCGGCGACGGCGGGATTCCTGACGACCTTGTCGCGCCAACTCGTGAATGAAGACGGCACGCCGGCCATCGAGAGCACGGTTATGCCGGGCATGCCCCTCCAGGTGCTGTGCTACGAGCGGGCCGACGACATCGGTTTTGGCGTGTCCGGCGTAGTCACCGAGGCGCGTGGCATCCGGGAATCTTTCCCCGACTTCGACCCGGGCCAGGTTCCCCTGTCCACGCCCGTCACCGAGGAGCGCGTTCTCTACTTGCTCGACCCCGTGGGCGCCAGCCGCAGGCCCTTTCTTATGCGCATGGCCGACGCGGCGATCCGAACCTTCAAATGGATGCTGCCCTGCGAGCATCACGCCATGAAACTGCCCTACACGCCGCCGTTCTTGCGCAAGGAAGGCGGCATGCTCTTCAGCATCGGCCAGTTGAACCAATGGGTCGGCTCGCAACTCATGATGTCCGGCGCCGTCCAGATCTGGCCCGGGACGCCCGTCGCCGAACCGCTTGTTGAAGACAGCAAAGTCACCGGCGTACGCCTGGCCGACCAAGGCACCGACAAGGACGGCAATCCCGCGGCCGGTTTCATGCCCGGCATGGATATTCACGCAGCGCTCACCGTCATCGGCGATGGCCCCGTCGGGCCCGTCGGCCGCGCCCTGGACGAGAGGTTCGGCCTGCCGGAGGGCCATCATCGCCGTGACTGGGCCGTGGGCATGAAGATGGTCGTTGACCTCCCCGAAGGCTGCGACCTCAAGCCCGGCACGGTGCTCCACACATTTGGATATCCCGAACCTGAGATCTTCGGATTCATGTACGTGTATCCAGACAACGTCGCCTCGCTGGGCATCTTCGTGCCATCCTGGTACGACTGTCCTGTCCGGACCTCCTACCGCCTTCTGCAACACTGGATGATGCACCCGTACCTCTGGCGCTATCTCGAAGGCGGCTCTCTGCGCTCGTGGGGGGCCAAATCCCTCCAGGAGGCGGGAAGGCGCGGCGAGCCGCACCTTGCCGGGGACGGCTATGCGCGCATTGGCGAAGGCTCAGGCAGCACGAATGTGCTCAAGGGCTCCGGCGTGGACGAAGCATGGACCACGGGCGCGCTTCTCGCCGAGGGCGTGCTCGAGTTGCTCCGAGCCGGCAAAACCTTCACCAAAGAGAACCTCGACGCGGCGTACGTAAACCGGCGCCGCGAGAGCTGGGTCGAGGAAGAGGCCAAGATCGCGGAGAAATCTCGCGACGGCTTCAATCGGAGCTTCATTGCGGGGATGATCGGCATGGGACTCGCGGGCATGACGAAGGGCCTGCTCCACGTGCCCGGCAGGGCCGTGCCGCCTCCCGAGCGCGTCCCCACTTTCGAGGACTACTACAAGGGCCGCATCGCGCCGGGCGCGATCGAGGCGATCCGGAAGGAATGCACCACCAAGGGCGACTCGCTGCACGACGCCCTGATGACGCGGTGCGGCTGGCCGGAGATCCCCAGGGACGGCAAGCTGCTCATCTCCCATCAAGACGCCCTCCTCCTGGGCGGCAAGGTGCAGGCGCCCGACGGCTATGCCGACCACGTTCGATTCGTCTCGCCCGACCTCTGCGCATCGTGCGGCGAGAAGATCTGCATCGAGTTGTGCTCCGGCCAAGCCATCACCACCAATCCCGAAGGGGGCGTGCCCTTGTTCGACCGGGAGAAATGCGTCCATTGCGGCGCCTGCCTCTGGAACTGCTCGAAGAAGCATCCCGACGATCCCGAGAAGACCAACATCGAATTCCGCGCGGGCGCCGGGGGCCTGCACTCCGCCGAGAACTGACGCAACTGACTGCGCTCGTCTGGCGACGGCGCGTAACGATATCTATCACTCAAGAAAAGGCAAGACCACTTGGAGGAGCAATTCTCATGAGCAACGGCTACCACATTGTCGTCTGCGGCGGGATCGTACCCGACCCCTTGCAGACGCTGGAACCGGTTACGGGGCCGTCCGGGCCGGCCCTTCGTAACGAGATGATGCTGCCCGCGGTGCTCGACCCGTGGGCAGGCCACGCCCTTTACGAGGCGGCCCATCTCGCTAAGAACGCCCCCGACAGCAAGATTTGGCTTGTCAGTCTCGCGCCGAAGGCCAAACTGCAGCAGGTCATGATGACCATCGCCCAGAAGGTGCCGTTTGAACTTGTAGCGCTCGACGGTCCCGCCAGCGGATTCACGGAAGCGTCCGAGGCGGCGGCGGCGCTCGCGGAGGCCATCGAGAGTATCCAAGGGCTCGACATGACAAAGCTGCTCTTGTTCGGCGGCTGGGAATCGGCCTCGCGCGGCGCGGGCGCTACCATGCAGATGGTGGGCGAGCGATTGGGCATTCTCGATCAGTTCCAGGGCGTCGATGAACTCAAGCCCGAGGACGACGGCTCCCTGCGCATCCTTGAGCGTGTCGAAGGCGGCAAACACCAGGTGTCCATGTGCGCCGGGCCGCCGGCGCTGCTAGGCTGGGCCACGGGCAACCTGCCCGAGCCGCCCAACAATCCCCAAGTCGGCATGATGAATATGCGCACCGTCATGCCCGCTCTACAGCGGGCCAAAGCGGCCCCTATCGCCGCCGAGGGACTCACCTTCGCCAGCGTCGAACTGCCCAAGCAGAAGCGCGATACGCGCATCGAGAAGGATATGGCGGTGGACGACATCGCCCAAGAGATTGTCGAATGGGTCACCCAGGACTGACGCGCGGCCCGCGCGGATAGGAGCGACAAGCCGTGGACTTCTGGAACATCGTTGGAACGCTAGGCGTCATTTTCGGCTCGATCCAGCTCATGCCGCAGGTCGTGAAGTCCCTAAGGACCAGGCAAGTACGCGACCTGTCCTTAGGCTTGGGCGCTATTGCCGGACTCAGCGCCCTCACCTGGCTCATTTACGGCATCCATCTCCAGAATATCCACGTTATCCTCGTGAACGCGCTCAATCTAAGCGCGGCTACGATCCTGTTCGTTCTAAAACTTAGAGGCAACACCGGCCAGCAGGCCTAGCTCATAGGAAGAAGCGAAATGGAATCGATCCTCTTTCTGGCTCACACCGAATCTAACGGAACCCTTCCCGCCGCCGCCCTCGAAGCCCTGGGGTGCGCGACCTCCCTCGCGACGTCCCTGGGCGGGGTCGAACTGACCGTCGGGCTTGTCGGCGCCGATACACAGGCTGCGGCCGATCAGATCGCCGGATGTGGCGCGGCCAAGTTCCTCGCCGTTTCCGGGGAGAACTTCGGCTCGTCCCGGTACGCTACGGACGCCGCAGCAGCGGAAGCCCTTTGCCGCGCCGCGAACGCCACCGTGGTGGTCGCCCCGGCCACATCGCGCTGGTCCAGAACACTGGCGGGCGTCGCGCATCGCCTTGACGGGCGGATTGATCCACACGTCACGGCAGTGGCCGCGGCCGACGGCGCCCCCGCCGTGACGCGGTGGTACTACCGTCAGCGCATGGAGGTGGTCCTCAAACGTGCGCAACGCCCCTGGTTCATCCTCGTCGATCCCGGCAGCCAGCCTTCCTGGCAGGGCGAATCCGGCAGCCCCTCGGTTGAAGCGGTGGAAGTGGTCCTGGACGATAACACCAAGCGTACCAGCGTCGTCGGCATCCAGGCCCCCCCGACTGATGAGCAGACTATCCGCCCCGATGCGGAGGTGCTCTTCGTGGCGGGCGCGGGCTGGACCAAAAAGCAGGCCGACGGTCAGGCGCACGTCAAGGACGCTGAGAAGCTTATCCTGGGCTTCCTCCACGGCTCAAAGGCCTCCCTGGGCGGCAGCAAGTCCATGGTGGATCAGAGCGCCGAGGGCGAGGCCGTCTTGCCGTTCATGACGCACCTCAACCAGGTGGGGCAAACCGGCGCTACGCCCCGGCATCCCAAGGGCCTCGCGACGTGTTGCCACGGCGAAGAGCCGCACGTGGTCGGCTGGCGCTTCATCAACGAGCGCCGCGCCGTCAACATGGACCCGAATTGCGGCTGGGCGCACGGCAAGACCGATGTCCTGTATGTGGCTGACGCTTTTGCTGTTATGGCCAAAGTCAACGAGATGCTGGCCCAACGTCAGGGGTAGCAGACATCGGCAAGGCGCTCCGCCCGGCGGCGACACCCGCCACGGGGCACAGTCTCCTTTTTTGTCCCTTTTGGCCCGGATTTCGGCCTTGTGCTGCGTTTTTTTGGTAGAATGGGCTCCATATTTCCCGTTTTCCAGTATGAGCAGATAGGCCGCGTGCAAGGAGCCGCTTATGTATCCCCGATTCGAGAAATTCGCCCAACAAGGCAAAGCGTTCCTGGGCGTGGATCACCCCATCATCTGCGGCGCCATGACATGGATAAGCGACGCCGATCTTGTGGCAGCCGTGACGAAGGCCGGAGGCTTCGGCTTGCTTGCGGCGGGAAACCTCCCGCCGGAACGCCTCGAGGCCGAGATCCTGAAGACGCGCGAGCTGATTGATAAGCCCTTTGGCGTCAACCTGATCACGGTGGCGCCCAATTCGCGCAAGCACCTCGACATTGTCTCTGAAATGGCCTGCCCATACGTCGTCTTCGCCGGCGTTCTTCCGGACGGCGCATCCGTCCGAAAGGCGAAGGATGCGGGGGCCAAGACGTTGTGTTTTGCCCCCACGGAGGCGGTGGCGACTCGTATGGTCGGCCTCGGAATCGACGCGATCATCCTGGAAGGCTACGAGGCCGGCGGCCACATCGGCCCCATATCGAGCCTGGTCCTCCTCCAGGAAGTGTTGTTCAAGGTACGCGGCTCGGTGCCCGTCTTCGTGGCGGGCGGCATCGCGACGGGCAGCATGATCGCCCACCTCATGCTCATGGGCGCGGCGGGCGTGCAACTGGCCACGCGCTTCGTTATGTCACAGGAATGCAACGTTCACGCCAACTTCAAGGAAGCTTTCCGCAAGGCCCGCGCGCGCGACGCCGTCGCCACACCTTCCTTCGACTCCCGCCTGCCCGTGATTCCCGTGCGGGCGCTCAAGAATGAGGGCATGGAGGAGTTCAAGGCCCTTCAGCTCGAACTCATCCGAAAACTCGACACCAAGGAGGTGCGCCGGCTGGACGCCATGTACGAGGTCGAGAACTTCTGGGTCGGCGCGCTCCGGCGGGCCGTTCAGGACGGCGACATGCAGCGGGGCTCGCTTATGGCCGGGCAAAGCGTCGGGCTCGCGGGCGAGGTCAAACCTCTCGCCGACATCATGACGGAACTCGTCACCGACGCCGAGGGCGAACTGGAGCGGGTGGCAGGTCTTCTGGCCGGTTAGCCGGGACGGTTTGCGGCCCCGGCGGCGGCCATTTTCTCTCGGTAATAGGCGCTGATCTCGTCGCGGTGGCTGTCGTGGCGCAGAGGGACGTTCGTTTTGCCAATAACCGGGGCGTCTTCGTCGAGATACTTGTTGGGAAGGCTAGCAGCGTCGCGCCATTCGTCGAGCGCCCTCGTCAATGCACGAACCTCGTCCTGATAGGCGGGCTCTCCGTGACAATTCACCTGCTCGTAGGGATCCTTCTCGAGGTCACAGAAGAAGGCAACGTCGTGTCCCGCGTGGCGAATGAGCTTCCTTGTCTTCGAACGAGCCATAACCTGAGCGCCGCCATGGCTTTCGGCGAAGACGAGTTCCCTCCCCGCCGTATCTTGCGCGAGATCAAGGCCTTTCATGGCCGCCGCGGGGGCGCAGTGCGCTTGGGCAAGCAGGGTCGTCGTTAGGTCGATGTTGCTCACCAGCGCGTCCGATACGCTCCCGGCGTCGCGTCCCCCGGGATACTTCACAATCAGCGGCACCTTGATCACCGGATCATACATGTAGTTCATCTTGCCAACCATGTGGTGGCAGCCCATGTAATCTCCGTGGTCGCTCGTGAAGATAATGAGCGCGTTGTCGTACAGGCCCTTGCGCTCAAGCGCGTCGATCATCAGGTTCACCTGCCGGTCAATGAACGTGATGTTGGCATAATAGGCGGCGAGAATGCGGCGGAAATCTTCCTCCGTCAGCGTGTTGTGCGGGAAATGGCCTTTGCTGAGGGCCAGATCGCGCGGGAAGCATGATTCGGTCCAGTCGGGGGGCAGATGCAAGCTCTCCGGATCGTACGCGTCGGCCCATTCCTTGGGAGGGTCGAAGGGATGGTGCGGCTTGATGAATCCCACCATGAGCAGGTTGCTCGACTCATCCCATTGCTCGAGCGCCTCGATAGCGCGCCGCCCAGTCCAGGCCGTCGTGTGCCACTCAAGGGGAAGATTCGAAGGCAAAGCGCTTCGGCTGTCCCAGTACTCCTGCCGGGCGCGTTCGCGGTACTCACGGCGCTGATCCTCGAGGTCGTTCACGTCCGCAAGGCCCATGACGCGCAGTTGGCGGTGATAGTCGTCATCCCAGCGGCCGGGGCCGTCCTGTTCCGCCAGAACCATCTCGTCGAAGCCTACGTCAAGGTACGTGGGCGTGAAATGCATCTTGCCGACAGCGGCCGTCTTGTATCCCGCCTGCTTGAGAATCGCGGGAAAGGTTTCCGTGCCTGGTGGAAAGGTGCAGTGGTTGTCCCAGCCGCGGTGCTGATGCACGTATTGGCCGGATAGCAGCGAGTACCGAGAAGGCGTGCACACAGGAAAGGGACAGAAACTGTTTTCGTATCGCACGCCGTCGGCGGCTAGAGCGTCGATGTTCGGCGTACGGATGTCCGGGTGGCCATATGCGCCGAGGCAGTCAAACCGGTGCTGATCCGCGTGGATCAGCAAGATGTTCGGGTGCTGCGTATCTGTGTCGGCAGGCGGCATATCCCTCGCCCTCCACGTTGACGCTGATCCGATTATCGGCAACCGCGGGGAGTAATGCAAAGTCCGTGGCCAGCGGCAAGGCCGGTGGCTGGGAGGAGAAGACGGAAGATCCCTATTTGACAGGATGAACAAGATTTACAGAATCGGGCGTAGGAACGCCGTCGCGTGCCGTCGCGGCAGAGCCGTGGCGACCGCCAAGAGGCGGCCATGGAAACAATGAATCATCTTTCGCATGAGCGGAGCGAACGGGGAGTAATCCTCGTTCTTGCCACAGATGAACGCAGATGGACACTGATCAAGAGCCGCTGTGACGCGCTCCCTAACTGGAGTACGTGGGGATGATGACGTTGACTGGCGTGGGCAGTGAGCCGCCGGTGGAGTTCTCGCGCGCCAACAACGGCGGGGTGTTGGGAACATGGGATGTCAATCGGCGCGCATGTCGAGGGTGACATCTTCTTTGCCGATCTCGAAGGTTCGGAGGATGTACTGGATTTCCCCGTCCGCGCCTTCACCAACGGTCAGGATGGTGTAGACGCCGGGCAAGAGTCCGGGGAACTCGAAACTCCCATCGGGGGCGATGCGCTGTTCGGCGGCGACGATAGCCACACCGAGGCCAGATGGGCTCAACATCGCCTCTAGCTCGTCCAGCCCGCCGGCCTCGACACGCCCTTCGAGCACCATGTAGTTGCTCCGTTCGATATTGAAGCCGGAGATCTTCCCCCGCAACGTGGCGCTCTGAGAGAGGTCGATATCGAAATCGCACCTGGAGATCATGCTGTCGGCGGTCTCGACAACCTTGTGAAAGCTGCGGCCGTGCATTCCGTCGCCGTGGAAAGTGGCGTGCAGATTGATCGCCCCGACAGGCACATCTTCGATTCGGTACGCACCGTTCTCGACCTCGGTATGAAACTTGGCGCCCCCGTCCGAGACGCCGACTATCCATGCCGTGTCCCGCGGCGCCTGGCCATTGACGCGGACCGTTCCTTCAATCACGGCGGCGAGTGAGGAGAAGTCGAAGTCGACGGTAGTGGTCATGCCGTCGGCGATTTCCGCCGTGCGATGCAGGACGAGGCCGCGCTCGCCTATCTTGAGTGAAGCGCGAACTTCCGTTGTGCAATCGATCATGCCTGAGATGCGGTAGGCGCCGTCCTCTCCCGTGGTATCAGCGAAGCTCCTGTCATCGGCCTCAGCGGAGACACGGGCGCCCGCGGCCGGTTGGCCGTCAAGGGTGACGTGTCCCGCGACGACACCGCCCTCCTTCAAGATGAATTCCAGGATTGCGGTCTCTCCCTCATCGAGCGTCGTCTCCACGCTCGATGGGCGGAAGCCGTCTTTGACGACGTGAAACACGTGCGCACCGGCCATGAGGCCATCAATACGGAAGCGGCCGTTGTCGTCGGCCTTGACCGGGGCGTAGCGATGGGAACGCGCGGAACCTGCGGGCAGGTCGTCAACAAACACGCCGCTGCGAGGCACGGGATCGCCGGCGGCGTCGAGGGCCACACCTTCGACGACGCAGCCGCCCTCCAATGGAATCTCGATCTGGATGGTCTGGCTGGTTCTATCGAAGGAAACAACCTTACGAGCGGCGGCGCAGCCTTCCGCTCTAACGAAGATGGTGGTCTCTCCAATCTGGATATTCTTCAATGTGAACCGCCCCTGATCGTCCTGGTGGGGGACAAAGATGTTCAGCATGGTTTCATCCAGCGTGCGGTCGCCGCCTCCATGGGCCACCTCGAACTCCGTCACAGGACTGCCCGTGGCGACGTTAACGACGCGGCCGTTTACACTGGACGCGTCCTGTAGGATGAAGACGCGCTCGTTTCGCCATCCGGCAAGATCGACTTCCTCGCAATGGTATACGTAGCCGTATGCGTTCGTCGGCTCTTGCGGCGGGCTGATGCGTAGGGTGAGCGGGACGCCGGCGCGCTGGCTCGACAGCAGGAAACGGCCCTCGGCATCGGTGTGTACGTAGGTATACGAGTACTTGCCACGAGCTCCCGCATCTTCGATGTACACCCAGGCGCCTTCGATAGGCTGGTGGGCGGCGTCGAGCACGCGGCCGCGCGGGCGGAGGCCCTTCACAAGGCGAAAATCAAGCGTGTAGGCCTTGCCGCACTCGACTTCGATGAGCGGTGCGTTCGAGCCTTGGATCGCGTTGTTGACGTATTCGCCGGTATCACTCAGTCCGATGGCGTGGCGGCCTGGCCGGAGCCCTCCTATGCGGTAGTGCCCGCGTTCATCCGTCTCGACGCTCAGGCGGACGCCGGCCCATACAACCTTGATTCCGGGAAGGCCCTTTTCCGTATCGCTATCGAAGACTCGCCCCGTCACGACGGCGCCTTTAGTCACCTTGATGACAATGTCGCGGACCTCGCCAAGCTCCTTCAACTCGATATAGCAATCCTCTGGATTGACGGGGGCCAAGACGTCGTCGGCGGTGAGAAACCAGTAGTATGTGGCCTCCGGAGCATCGATTTGGAAGCGCCCCTCCGCGTCCGTGGTGGTCCAACAGAGAAAATCGTGATTGCCGTGGGGAGAAACACCGTGGTAACACTGGACGCGCATCCTGAAATCGGCCACCGGCTGGCCGTTGTCGGCGCGGATGACGCGGCCGGTGATGCGCCCCTGGCCGGCCTGTGGCTCGCTGTCGCCAGTCTCGTCGGAAACCGCCTCGGCGAGTTTGGGCGCACCGGCGCTGCGTCCATCGTCAGTCCTCGACTCCGTCACCGCCTCCTTGGCGTTTTCGTCCGCGCCCTCGCGGGCGTCACCGCGCGTCACGTCCTGGCCGGAGCCAGAGGGCGGAGCAGCTCTGTCGCCCGCCATGGTGTAGATGGATAGGGCGGCTACCAGACAGACGACGGCCGCCGCGGCCCATTTCACCACAGCACCGGCGGCAAGCCATGTCCCCAGGCAAACGACGGGTGCTGCCGAGGCGGCATGGGCCAACACGTTCTTGCCGAGAGATGCCACCAATAACGCCGGCGCCGACGCCTCGGCGGCATGGGCGCCGAGAAGTCCTCCGATGACGCCCGCGCTTGCGGACACACCTCTTCTGGCGAGGGACTTCCGCAGCTTTTCGAGCGCTCTGTCGATGCGGTAGCGCACCGTGGCTTCGGCAACATCGAGGCGTCGCGCAATTTCGGTGTGTTTCAGCCCCTCGAAGAACCGGAGGAGAATGACGTCGCGCAGTTCCGGGGGCAGTTCCGCGACCGCCTCGTCAACATGCGGGCGAATGTCGTCCCAGTCCGGCGCACACGCTTCCAAACGCTGCGAGGCATAGGCCTGCTCGCGGCGCAGCCGGCGCCCGTCCGCCCGCAGGCGAGAAAGGCTCTTTCGGACAGCTACGCCATGGAGCCAGCCGCCAACGGTATGCCGAATGCGCCCGGGGCGCTGAGCCAACTCGAGGAAACATTCCTGGACGACCTCCTCCGCCGACGCGGCGTTGCCTAGAATGCGCAGGGCGGTGCCGTAAACCATCCGCACGTGGCGGACGACAAGCTCCTGGAAGGCGTCGGCGTCGCGAGAGGCGGTCCAGCGCGCCATGGGCACCGTGTCGGATTGGCTCATGTGTCGATCTCCCTCATTTGTTCCTTGGTTCGCACGTTCCACCCTTCTGTTGCCGCCGACACGGAAAATCGCGAATCCATTGTAAACGGTGCGGGGTTGGAACGACACCGGGCGTGCAGGGCTTGGCGGGCTGTGTCACGCCCTTACAGGGCTATCCTCCTGCCAGAACAACGGTTAGCCGGCGCGTTGCGCCGGGCTGGTATGCGCGGCCCTTACAGGGCCGAGATAGCCACGTGGGCAAAAGGTTACACCCGCCGCGTGACCGTGGCGTTGCGGCGAGCCGGCATGCGCGGCCGTCACAGGACACCGGGCATGCAGCGGGCGAGCGGGACGTTGATCGCGAGGTCCAGGGCAATCTATCCTTTGGGCAGGAATTGCTTCCGTTGACAGCGACAGAGAGGAGTCGCCCGTGCCGGATTCGTTGCGCGAACAGCTCAGGAAGGCGGGACTTGCCACTAAGAAGCAAGCGAAGGCCGCCGAGCACGAGATGCGCCAGCGGGCGAAGCAGGCACGGAAGCAGCAAGCGCCGGATGAGGCGCCGTCCGATGCCGAGGTCATCGCCGAGGAAGCGGCCAAGGCGCGTCGTGAGAAGGCCGCCCGGGATAAGGAGTTGAATCGCCGGCGTGAAGAGGAGCGTATCCGGCGTGAGGCGGAGGCGCAGGTTCGCGACTGGCTAACGAGCCATCGCATTGCGCATTTCAAGGGATCCGTCGCGCACCACTTCGCGGACGCCGGACGCGTGAAGCAGCTTGAGGTGACGGAGGAGATACATCACGCTCTGGCAACGGGCCGCTTGGCTGTCGCGACGCTTGACGGGCAGTATGTCGTCATTCCCGCGGCCGTCGCGGAGAAAATCATCGAGCGGGCGCCGGAGTACGTGGTGCTGCTGAACGCGCCGCCCAGCGAAGGGAAACGCGAGGAGTATGGCGACGAGTTTGCGGTGCCTGACGATCTGATGTGGTAACAAAAGCTACCTGGCCTATCGGGGAATTCAGCGCAAATGCCGTGTGGCTGAAGGGGTCGCGACGGCAGTCTTGCCTGCCGGGGGCCAAACCTAAGAATGGGTTTCCGAGGAAAGACATGGAATTCTCAACGAATCCACTCGCGCACAGGCGCGGATTCACGCTGGTCGAATTGCTGGTGGTACTGGCCATATTTGGCCTCCTGATGGCGCTACTGCTGCCAACACTCTTCCGAGTGCAGGAAGGCGCCCGCCGGACGTCGTGCATCAGCAATCTCAGACAGCTCGGCCTGGCCTTTCACATGTACCTGGCCGATCATGACGACACGTATCCGTCGGCGCCGGATCCCGTCAGCGCGGATCCTCACTATTGGCTGTGGATGGGGCGTGGTTGGCGCACGTTGCTGGCGGAGTACGTGCCAGGGGACAAGGAGCGGCCCGGCGTGTTCCATTGTCCGTCCGATCAGCGGCTGGAAAGTGTAGAGGTCTTCGAGCGCACGTCGTACGCATACTCGATGGCTTTCTACCACTCTCCGGAGCAGATTGATTCCACCGACTCGTACACGGCCACCTTCCAGAATCCAATGGCGAGCAAGTCCCAGCGCGCCGGAGCCGTGCGGCATCCCACGAAGAAGATCCTCTTGGGCGAGTGGTACGCGAATCATGACGCGTTCGCGAATGATCCAGGCTGGTTTGGGTGGGGCGGCAAGCGGAACTACCTTTTCGCCGATGGCCACGCGGAATACGTTGATTCGAGGGATATTATTCCCGCGAATGACGGCCTCCCCGATCCGAACCTGACAGTGGGCGGCATCTCGGGAAAGGATGTTCGGTAGCGCGAAAAGCCAGGGACAGACATGTCTGCGCTTCGCTTCTCTTGTGTCAGTCCCCGTTTCTTGCGCTGTAGCAAGTGTGACTTGGCTTGGCGCTAAGCAGCGTCGATTGAGACTCGTTCTACCAGCAGAGGAGGAGCAGCCTGTGCCGAAGGAAACTATGACGCCCCGTGAGCGGTGGCTGGCCGTGCTCAATTGTGAGACGCCGGATCGCGTGCCGATGGATTATTGGGGGACGCCGGAAGCGACGGAGAAACTGTGCGCGCACCTCGGCTGCGATTTCGACGAGGTCTGCGCACGGCTGCACATCGATCCGCCGTTGGGCGTGGGCGGGCGATATGCCGGGCCGCCGCCGGAGGAAGGTAAAGACATCTGGGGAATCTCGTATCGCGAGATCGATTACGGCACAGGGATCTACAACGAGGCCGTCACGTCGCCTCTGGCGCAGTTCGCCTCCGTCGAAGAGATCGAAGCCGGATATGCGTGGCCCAGTCCGGATCATTGGGCGTACGATCATCTCGCCGGCGAAGTCGAGGGCAAGGAGCATCGCGTCATTCGCGGCGGCGGCTCGGAGCCCTTCCTGCTGTATAAGAACCTGCGGGGCGATCAGCAGGCGTTCATGGATCTGCTCGTCAATCCGGAGATTGTGCACTATTGCCTGGATAAGCTGTTTGAACTCGCCTACCAGTCCACGCTGCGGATTTTCGAGATGATTCCCGGCCAGGTGGCCATCACCTACGTGGCGGAGGACCTAGGCGGGCAAGATAAGCTGCTGTACGCCCCCGAGCACATCCGCGAGTTCCTCCTGCCCCGTATGAAGCGCATGATGGACCTCACCAAACAACACGGCTCGCACGTGTTCCACCACACCGACGGCGCGGCCAGGGATATTCTCCCCGACTTGATCGAGACGGGCATCGAGGTACTGAATCCGGTTCAATGGCGCTGCCCGGGGATGGAGCGCGAAGGGCTGAAGCGGGACTTCGGCGACAAACTGGTTTTTCACGGCGCCATGGACAATCAGTACACGCTGCCCTTCGGAAGCGTTGAGGAAGTGCGCCAAGAAGTATTGGACAACTACCGTATCCTCGGCGCGGGAGGCGGCTACATTTTGGCGCCCTGCCATAACATCCAGGCCGTCAGCCCGCCGGAAAACATCGTGGCCATGTACGAAACGGGCTATGAATATGGGTGGCGGTGATTACGGGGGTGTCTCGTCGCGTTTGAGCACAAGCAAGTGGCGCGTCTTCATGCCCAGCCACGAGAAATAGGGAACGCGGCTGATTTCCGCGTAGCCTTCGCGGGGTTTGAACGCCACTACGTAGGCATTGTCGAGAATCCAGTAGCCTAGGTTCCCCCATTCATGGAAGGCATGCGTGCCCGTGGCTTCTTGATACGCCTCACTCGTATACACGCCGTTGTACTCGAATCCACCGTCAATCTGGCCCACCGGGACTTTCAGCTCGTTTGTGAGATGGGCGATGGCCTGCCATTTCGCCCGGTTCCATGCCAGGTAATCCTGCACACCCGCCAGCGAGAAGGTGAACGCCAAGGCGCACACCATCCAGGCCGCGGCGATGGGGCGGCGTTTTGGCACCGATCCCAGGGAGCGCGCGCAGAGGATGGCAAAAGGCGGAACGGCGGGTAGGAAGTACCGATCGAAGGTCGCCCGCATTAGGATGTGGTAGGGCGCCGCCAGGAATGCCACTCCCCAGAAGAACAGGAACAGCTCCTGGGCTGTGTCGGTATCAGAAGATGTATCATTCTGCGTCGCGGCGCCGCGGCGAAACAGAGGGCGCAAGAGCCTGGGAACGATGTCGACGAAAAGCACGGCCGCGGAGCCGATGGCGAGGAAAGTGATGAGCCACCACCAGGGGCCGATGTTGACGGGGGTCCATTGATCCTGCCTCATGAGATGGATCTCAGGCTGGCTAATCCATCCCGTGCCTAAGTCGTAGAGGATGGTGCCGAGTACCGGCATGGGCCGCATCCAAAGCATCTTGAGTTCGCGGAGCTTGCACAGGCCAGCGAAGATGAAGATACACACCCACGGAAAGGCGATCCACTGGCGGTAGGTCCATCGAGCGCGGCGTGCCAGAAGCTGGATCCCGCGAGCGCAGGTAAGTGGCAGCATGAACAGGCCCAAGTACGTGGCCGCGGCGGCGAGAAACCACAAGGTGTCGAATAGCGCCGCAGCGACACTGAATTCCGAAAAGTCCGCCAAGGCCGGTGAGCGCTGGCCCGAATCCGGGAGAAAGAGGAAGAGGAGGAGTCCCGCGAGCCACGGCGCTGCAAAGGCGCCTACCTCGGCGGGGCGTACGGCTCGCCTTCGGCACAGCCAGAGCAGCGCCGCCGTCGATGCGTAGGCCAGCGAGACAAATACGCCGAACTGGCGGATGGATGCGGCCAATACCGCGAACAGGCTACCGAGCGCGACGTCGCCCGCACGCCCGAGGCGGAGGGCTCGCATATAGAAGAGTCCCGCCAGGATTAGCGGCGCGAGAAACGGCACATCCGTCATGTAGGTATAGGCCAGATTGAAAAAGATCGGGTTGCATAGCAAAACCGCCGCACAGAGCAGGGCCAGCCAATGGGATAGACGCCGCTCCAAGCCGCATCGCGCCGTCGCCCACAAGGCCACACCCGCCAGGACGAGCGTCGATAACCGCAGCACGGTGTAGCTCAGGCCGAACACAGAGGTGAATAATGCGCCCCAAGCAATGTGCGTAACGGCCATTGGAGCGGCGAAGGAATGCGGGATGTAGCGGTGCTCCGTGACAAGGCCACGGACGATCTTGGCGTAGATCCAGTCATCGTGCAGAGGGAAGTCGGCCACGGGACTCACGATCAGCGTTGCCAATGCCAAGGCCGCAAAGGGCGGCCAGAGAACAGAATTGCGGAAGACACAGGATGTTCCATTCGGCGCCTGGCACTCGTTGTTCGACTGGTTCATAGCCTCCCTCTCTTGCGGCTCAATCCCGTCCGGCAACAAGAGTCCCCACAAGAAAACGCGCTATCCATGGGAGATCCCGGCCCAGCAAAGCGACCTCTACCGAAGCGAGAACAGGCCGCCGGAGTCGGGATCTTGTAGACACCATCTACAGCTCGGCCGAGGCCAACTCGTCCAACTCGTCCTGCATGCTTTGCGTCACGGGGAATCGGAAGCCCGTTTTCGGGTCGAGGTCGAGATCCATGATCTTCATTGCCACGGGCAATTGCTCGCGTTTCCACTGGCTCGCGGCGAAAAGGCGGCCAAACCGCGCGGTCCATTCACGCAATTGCTCGGGCTCCGCATCCTTGTGGCGCTGACAGAGCACGCGCCAGCAATCCGGCAGCGCCAAGCGGCGGCGCGCGAAGAGATAGAGCAGGTCGTCCAGAATGACGTAAGGCATCAGGTCGGTTTCGTCCTGCTGATCCGGGGCCAGTTCGGCGCTTGGCGGCAAGGCAAGAACGGCGTCAATGCCATTGATCCCGTCCCGTTTGGCAATATGTTCGAGGAGTCTCGTAACAACGGTCTTGGGGATATTGGCGATGGGAGCATATCCCCCCTGGTTGTCGCCGCCCGTGGTCGAGTAGCCCACGGCGGCCTCGCTTAGGTTGGAGGTTACCAAGAGAAGCGCCGCGGCGCTGTTGGCCCAATTCAGCATCATGTTGCCGCGTACGCGGGCCTGAAGGTTCTGCCGGGCCAGCGGGGTCACTTTGTCTTCGCCGCCCATCAGTTCGGCAGCCTTGTCGAGCGCGACCTTGGCCTCCTCGGCAATGGCGACGACCTTGAAACTGACGCCCAGTTCCTCCGTCAATGCCCGGGCGGCCTGCTCGGTGGCGGCGCTGCTGAACTTCTGATTGGGCAGGTAAACCGTCCATACCTTGTTGGCGTCAGCTTCCCTGCTCTCACTGCCTCCGAGCGATCTCGCCGCGTGTACAGCAAGCAGAAGGCACAAGGCGCTATCGCGTCCACCGGAGACGGCCACCAAGAAGCGCTTGAAGATTCCAACCTTCTCGAAGTAGTCCCGGAGTCCCAACACAAGGGCGTCAAACAACTCATCCAGATAAGCCGTCGTCTCGTCGCAGGTAGACGCCGATTCGGCGACAAATAGGTCCGCTGGCAACTGGCCCACGTATTCGGCGAGGTCGGCGCCGTTGGGAGGCGCCGGGGCACGAACATTTTGGGCGAGATCGATCGTGGCTGTGGGAGACGCGTCATCGCCCGACGCGGCGTTCTGACGCCAGGTGCTATTCTCGGCGCGGACACGGGTGATATGATCCAGGTCGACGACGCCCTTGGCGAGTGTCCAGTACGATTTCGAGAGCAGGTCGCCTTCGGCGATGATGCCCGCGGGCGAGGCGATAATGCCGCCGCCGTCGAACACGAGCCTGCTGCTGTCGCATCCGAGCAGATTCGCGTAGGCATACACGCACGCCAGATTCTCCGCGACACCGAGGACAAGGCGGCGGCGTTGCTGATTCTTGCGGGGGGTAAAGGGTGAGGCGCTGCCGTTGCAGATGATCTCGGCCCCCGCCGCCACACGCGCGCGCGCGGGCGAGTCCGCCGCCCAGAGGTCTTCACAGATCTCGGCACTAACCGCGCCGAAGGGCAGGCGGAAGACGAGGTCGCCCGCCGGTACGCCGTTGATCGTCGTGACACCTTGCCGCCAGGCCGTCCAATTCCGGCCCTCGTAGAAGATGCTATAGGTAGGGAGAAACTTCTTGAGAATCAGGCCCCGAACCTGCCCATTGTGGACGAGGGCCGCAGCGTTATACATCATGGCGTCCCGATGCACGGGAAGTCCGAAAAAAAGCCGTGATGCCCCGGCAGGCTTCGGCGAGTTCGAGCAGGCGATCCCAGCTCCGGCGCGCGATGTCGGGCCACCACACGCGATCCTCGAGGCTGTAGCCGGAGATGGCCAGCTCCGGCGTCACCAGCAGGTCCACGCCTTCGTCCCCAGCGGCGGCAACGACCTCCGCGAGCCGCGACACATTCCCGGCGAAGTCGCCGACCTTCACCGAAACAGCCGCGACACCTATCCGAACCAGCCTCATAACCGTCCTCCTTCAGACAGATCATTATACGCTCGACAGCGAGACACCGGCAAACCTCATTTGTCGACTCAGGTTGTATACCGTTCCGTGGCGTAGGGTTACGACTTGGACGCGACGATGAGTAAGCCGCTCGCCAGCGCCCGGGGCATCATCCGGGCATCTAGCCAAACCAGAATCGCGAGACATCGATTGAGCCATTTGAAGAGCCACGTCCCCACGCCCCCCAAGCCGGAGGGCGGTTGGCTCTCCGCGGTAGCTGGACGCCCTTTCTGGATGATGGCGTAGCAAATGACTATCGCCGTCATGAGAAACTTCTCAAGAGGCCCCAGGATCTTGCGCACGTAAAGCGGCTCGAGGCCGACCTCCTTCAATCGGGCGAGCATGTCGTCCAATTCGTAGCGGCGAATATGACGCACAAATCGATCATCCCCAAAGAAGTAGAACTTCCGGTGGGGAAACGTGATGACGAGTTTGCCTGATGGTTGCATGACGCGGGCGAGTTCTCGCAGCACACGCCGATCATCCTCGATGTGCTCCAGCACCTCTGAACAGATGGTATGGGAGAACGCCCCATCCGCGAAGGGCAAGCGGGCGGCATCGGCGGCCACGTGGGCGCCCGTCCCGAAGGCCTCCTTGAGCGTCAGCAACGCCTTCGGCGACAGTTCGGAATAGACGACCCGCTCCATATCCGTCACTATCGGCGAGATGCCGCTGCCCACCTCAAGGACGAGCGCGGGAGCCTCTTCCTCGAGGGCGCGGGTGATGGCACGCTTCCGGAGCAAGTAGTTGTAGAGGTGGTTCTTAAGAACGAGGTACTTGCCCTCTCCGAAGAAGGTTTGAAACCGGTTTGGCGCGCTCTTTGCCACGTCAGGGCTCCACCACCGCGGGGCTTTCCGAGTCCGGCGCTTGCTCGATCGAGCCACCCTCAGCGCCGGATTCCGTCCTCTGCGCCTCCGCGCGCTGCAGGCCATCCCGGGCCGCCTCGGAGTCCGGACGAAGACGCAAGGCGTGCGCGAAGTGCTCCGCGGCGGCCACCCATTGCCCATCGATTTCGAGTAAGATCGCCATGTTCACCAGCGCGGCGTAGTAGTCCGGCATCAGCTCCAAGGCGCGGGCAAAATGGCTGCCGGCCTCGGCGTAGTGCCCTTGTTGGGCCAACAAGCTGCCCAAGTCGTTGTGGGCCTGGGCGTTCTCGGGCGAAAGCGCCAGGGACTCCTCATAGTGCTCTATTGCCTCGGGAATACGGCCCTGTGCGGCCAGAACGCGCCCGAGGGCGTGATGGGCATCGGCACTCTTCGGATCGAGGCTCAAGGCGGCCGCCGCGTGATCGAGCGCCTCCTCGGAATGGCCTTGCCGGAGAAGCGCGACGCTCAGATTGGCGTGCGCCCCGGACTGATCCGGATCCAGCGCGAGGGCTTCGCCATAGCGTGTAATCGCCTCGTCAACATTGTGCTTCTGCAAGAGGGCGTTGCCGAGGTTGATGCGGATAATAGCCGCCTCCGGATTAAGGGGGATGGCCTTGTCGTACTCGGCAATGGCCGCGTCCGTGTCTCCTTTGGCCAGAAGGGCGTTGGCCATGTTGTAGGCCGCCCAGGGGTGGTCGGGCCGGATGGCCAATGCGGCGCGAAACTGCTTGACGGCTTCATCGTAGCGCCCTTGCCGGTACAGGGCGCGTCCGAAGTTATTGTGGGCAACGGCATTCTTCTCCGTCACGCGGAGCGTGTGCTCAAAAAGCGTAGCCGTATCGCGCCAATAGAGCAATTGCGCCCGCGTGCCTGCCGCCATAGCCACGAGCGCCAGTGCCGCACATGTCGACAGAATGGCCCGGCCCGGCCGCGAGCCGCCAAGCACGTCGGACGCGCCCCAAGTGACGGCGAGGGCGATGCCAACGGAAGGCAAGTAGCTATAGCGATCAGCCATGGCCTGAGTCCCGGCCTGGACAAAACCGACGGTAGGCACCAGCACGCCCACATACCAGAACCAGCCTACAAACAGGTAGGGCCTCCGACGCACAAGCAGCACCACGCCAACAGACACGCCGAGAAGCAGCGCCAAGGCACTCGCCACTTGCCACGCAGGCAGTGCATCGAGTGGATGGGGGTAGAACACGGCAAGGGGGCTTGGCCAGAACATCTTGCTGAGATACTTGACGTAGCACACCGAGGCATTCTCGAAGCGCGCAGTCCTGGGAAGCCCACTCAGGAGCCTCATAGCGCCGGAGTGTCGCGAGGCCAGCACATTGACGAGCACGGCGGCCGCCGACATGACAAAGAGAGGCGCCTTTTCGCCGATCAATTTCGCCCCGTCCTCCGCCAATTTCCTGAAGTCGCCTTCCTTGAGATCAAGACGCCTCAGCGGCCAGCAGTCGAGTAGAAGCAGGACACAAGGCAAGGTAACCACCGTGGCTTTCGAAAGAAGCGCCAAGGCAAAGCACAAAACCACCACGACATACCGCAGCCAGACGGGTTTCGATTCGGCAGACTGAGCGAGGTCCTTGACGCCTGGGCCTGCCCCCGCCCGGCTCTTGAGGCTTGCCGCATATCGCGCGTACGCCAAGAGAGTGAGCATCCAGAAGAACGCGCCAAGCACATCTTTGCGCTCGGCGATCCATGCCACCGACTCGACGCGAAGTGGATGAAGGCCGAAGAGCGCCGCGACACAGGCGCTGCGCCACAAGGCGCCCGTCATATTGCGAAGCCAAAGAAATAACAGCACGACGCTCGCGGCGTGAATGAAGAGGCTCGTTGCATGGTGGCCGCCTGGATACAGGCCGTAGAGTTCAGCGTCGAGCATGTGGCTGAGCCACGTGAGGGGATGCCAAAGGCCGTAGTGCCCGGTGGTCCAGGCCCAGGCCCATCCCTCGCTGGTGAAACCGCGGGAGACGTAGCGGTTATTGGTGACGAAGCCGTCATCATCGTAGCTCAGGAAGTCGCCGTGAAGCGCGGGCCAGAATACGCCTAACGTAAGCACGAAAAGGGCCAAGCAGATGACGCCTGCACGGCGCCGCTCGAGCTCACTTCCCGCCGGGTGGAGGCACGTACTCTTGGCGTCTTCAATCGTCATATGCCGCACGCTTTCTCACTGACTCTGACTTCCTTCGGCACGACATCTTTCGAGTCCCGCTTGGGCTGCGGCCAAGCCGGGCCGCAGTTGCAGCGCCCTTCCAAAGTGGGCCGCAGCCTCGTCCCACCGGCCCTCTCTCTGGAGGGCTTCCGCGAAGTTGGCGTGCATCTCTGCGTTATCGGGATCGAGCGCTAGAGCAACCGCAAATTGCTCCTCGGCTTGCTCATTTCGGCCCAGACGCACAAGGGACACGCCCAGATTGTTGTGGGCCGCGGCGTAGTGCGGATCCAGCGTGATCGCCCGCTCGAAATGCTCCGCCGCAGGCTCGAGTTTATCCTGCGTAAGAAACACCATGCCAAGGGCGTTATGGGCATCCACGTAGGCGGGGTCAATGTCCAACGCTTGCTCCAGGTGTCCCTCCGCGGCATCGTATAGCCCCCGGCGAGCAAACCACATGGCCAGATTGCGATGGGCCAGTGAATTATCTGTGTTAACGCGAATTGCTTGCTCGAAGAGCGTCCTGCCATTCTGCCAATGGCGCACCTGGAAAACCGTCGCGAGGCTCAAGACACCGATAAGAGCCACGCCGCAGCAGGCTAACGCTTGGCGGCCCACGCTTCGGCGGCCCACGCTCTCTGCCAGTCCCCAGGCCACGCCGATGAAAAGGCCCACAATGGGAAAGTAGGTGTAGCGATCAGCCATGGCCTGTTGGCCAACCTGAATGATGCCGATCACGGGCGCCAGCGTGAGAAGGTACCAGAGCCAGCCAGTAAGGAGGTACGGCCGCGTCCGAATACACGTCAGGGCCGCAATCGTCACCAGCGCGAGAAGGCCTGCCGAGCCAGCCACTTGCCATATTGGAAGGGCGTTTTGCGGATGGGGATAGTAGACGGCCAATCCCGCCGGCCAAATTGTCTTGGCGATATAGGCGACATAGGCGACGGCCGCGTTGCTCAGGCGCACGCCAAGTGGAAACCGCTCAAGGGTCTGCATCGCGCCCCCGTGGCGCTGCGTCAGCACCGCCACGAGCGAGGAGAGTGCGGATAGCGCGAGGAGCGGCGCCTTCTCGAGCACAAGACGTCCGGCCCGCCGAAGCGCACTGCCCTCCGAAACGCCGTCAGAAGTGAACCTCCGCAGCGGCCAGAGATCCAGCAGCAGTAGAAGTAGGGGCAACGTCACAAACATAGCCTTCGCCATGAGGCTCAACGCCAAACCGGCAACGACAACCATGTACCACCGGATGGAGGGGCGGGCAGCGTACCGAGCGTAGGCTGCCATCGCCAGGAGCGCAAAAAGGGTGCTCAGGACATCCTTGCGCTCGGCGATCCATGCGACGGATTCGACGTGCAGGGGATGGACTGCAAATAGTGCCGCCACCCACGCGCTCGGCCAGACGGCCTTTGTCATGCGCGCCAATACAAGGAATAGCAGCACTGCATTCGCCGCGTGGATCAAGATACTGGATGTATGATGGCCGGCGGCGTTCAGGCCGTATAGCTCACAGTCCAGCATGTGGGAGAGCCACGTCAAGGGGTGCCAGTTGTAGGCCGCCGTGGTCGTGAAGGCCCAAACCACACCGGAGGGACTGAGCCCGGCCTGAACTTCCGGCCGCTCCGTGACGTAGAGGTCGTCGTCATAGATGGCAATGAAGCCGTACCGGAATACCGGCCAGAAGGCCCCCAAACATAGAAGGACAAGGAACAGGGCCACCCAGAAGGCGGGACGTGGGCTGCCCGAGGCGCCGCTGTTGGCATGCATGCTCAGAGAGTTATCCGCTCTTGGAGAAGAGTCTGGATCTTGCCAAACCCATTCTCGCGAGGCGATACACGGCGGCGGTCCACAGACAGCCAAAGCCGTATTGAACACTTCGCCGGAAATTGATGGAGGAGGCCTCCGTGAAGTACTTCGTGGGACAACTTACTTCGCCTATCATACGCCCCTGCCAGAGAATCTCCGCCAGCACCTGGTTGTCGAATACGAAGTCGTCGGAATTCGCCTCAAAGGGGATGGTGTCGAGCAGATCGCGTGAGAATGCCCGGTAGCCGGTGTGAAACTCGGAGAGTTTGGCCCCCATCAGCACATTGCCGGCGAGCGTGAGGAACCGATTCGATACATAGCGCCAGAGGGGCATGCCGCCTTGCAGCGCGTGGCCCCCGAGAATCCGCGAGCCGAGCACACAGGGATAGAGTCCATTGCCGATGAGCGAGGCCATGGCCGGGATGAGCTGCGGCGTGTACTGATAGTCGGGATGCACCATGATGATGATCTCGCCGCCCATGGCGAGGGC
Organism: Candidatus Hydrogenedentota bacterium; assembly: GCA_963674865.2. Lineage (GTDB taxonomy): Bacteria > Hydrogenedentota > Hydrogenedentia > Hydrogenedentales > SLHB01. The sequence continues at coordinate 358,343 of CAXXYE010000001.1, read as the reverse complement.
GAGCTTGTAGCAGGTCTTCTGGTTACCGCCGTAGCCTCGGTTTCGCTCATGGGTGAAGACGGTAGTCTTCGGCAGACTCCGGGCAATAGCGGTAGTTTCGTCGACGCTAGCGTCGTCGACAACGATAATGTGATCCACGATGCCTTGCGCCAGGACTTCTTCATGGGTTTGGCGCAACGTCTGGGCCGCATTGTACGCCGGCATGACCACGATGAGCTTCTTGTCTTTGAACATGCCCCTCTCGCCCTCGAATGTCTCTTCACCGCCATCAGGTCTTTGCCTTCTTCAGGCACACTGTAAAGGGAATGGCTTGGCCGGATCAAAGGAGGCAGGGCAAGCCGAGTGCGTCACGAGCGCTAGAACACGGCAATCTGGCGAATGGACAAGGCATCACGCGCACAGGCGCACCAAGAACCGCAAGAGTGTGGTTACGTGCCCATTCCTCGGATGCGGAACGATTGCATTCACGGCGGGGTGTGGGATACCATAGTTACCGTCCCTTGGGGGCGTGGCGGTGGGCAATGCGCGAGGAGGACAGGGAAATGCAGCACTCCGGCGAAGAGCGCCGGCGGTATCCGCGAAGTCGGCGGGGTTTTCCCGTTATTACAGACGATTCCGCCCCGGGTGTTCTTAACCATGTGGACAATATCAGCGCCAACGGCGTTTTGTGCCATACGGTAAAACCTATTCCCCTCATGACGAAAATGAGCATTGCCCTGGAACTTCCCCCGCCCAGCGGGAGACGCGTCGAGTGCGAAGGGATCGTTGTCCGGTGTGAGCCTCACGAAAAGGGCGATGATCACTTCAAGGTCGCCATCCTCTATACGAAGATGAGCGATGAAGATCATGAGGCCGTCAAGGCGTTTGTCGAACACGATCTCGCCGACGCTTCCGCTGAAGAATGAATCTCATGTAAGTATCCCCCGGCAGAGCCGGGGGCTTTACCGTGTGAGCCGCTCAAAGCGGCTGCGCTGGGCGCTAGCGCGCTCGCGCGTTGGGGCCACCCTTATCGGGTGGCTGTCAGCGTAGCATATCCATCTGGTCCAGGCGGCGGTCTTCCTGCTCCTGCCGCCTGATGTAGTCCCGTATCACCTCCTCGTCTCGGCCCAAGGTAGAAACGAAGTAGCCCCGTGCCCAGAAGTGCTGCCCCACGAAGTTGCGCTTGCGCTCACTATAGACCCGAGCAATGTGAATCGCGCTCTTCCCTTTGAGGTAGCCCACCACCTGCGATACGGCGTACTTCGGGGGAATCGTCAGCATCATGTGCACATGGTCGGGCATCAGGTGACCTTCCTCAACCCGGCTCTCCTTTCTCAACGCAAGTTCCCGAAACACCTCACCCAGGTGCTCCCGCAGCGCCTTATACAGCGTCTTCCGCCGGCCTTTCGGGATAAACACCACATGGTATTTGCACTCCCATTTCGTGTGACTTAGACTCTGGTAATCGTCCATCGATGAACTCCTTTGCGTGTGCTTGAGCGGCTCACGCCTAGGAGTTTCGTCGATGGACTCCTGGAACTGTCAAACTTCGGCTGCCTCCCCGGCACAGCCGGGGGGTCTCCCAACGTTAGGCTAGCGGCTCTCATGCGTCGTTCTCCGGCTCGAATCCCGTAACCTCCGGCCTGCGCAGGGGTTTCAATCCAACCGGGAAGCGTGTACACTTATCCACATGAAGACACTGCTATTCGGGGCGCAAGCCGACGACCTTCGTCCCGAGATCGAAAAACACCCGGAGTTGACGCTGGTGCAGTCGCGCCCGGACGTCATCGTCTGCTATGGCGGCGACGGGACGCTCCTGTCGGCTGAACTGCGCTGGCCGGGCATACCCAAGGTGCCGATAAAGAACAGCCGCCGAGGCGAGCGGTGTATCCCCCATCCCCCCGAGGCCGTAATCGCCCGGCTCGCCCACGATGAGCTTTGCCGCACCGAGTACGGGAAGCTCGAATGCGCGGTGTATCAGAGCGGGCACGATGAGGCGATGTGCTATCTGACGGCCATGAATGAATTCAATCTCCATAACGGCCGCATCAACGCCGCCGTCCGCTTCATGCTGTGGCTTGACGACGAGCCATACGAGGACGGCGCCGAGATCATCGGCGATGGGTTTGTCGTCTGTACGCCCTTCGGCAGCACGGCCTATTACAACCAGATCACGCGGGGCGTCTTCTTTGAGGGCATGGGAATCGCCTTCAAATACACCGCGCAGCACACGAATCATCACGTGATCCCCGACCACATCACCGTTCGGGCGCGGATCACGCGGGGGCCGGCCGTGCTGGCGTTCGACAACTGCCCCGATTACTTCAACTTGGATCAGGGCGACGAGTTGGTCATTCGCAAGTACGTCCAGCCAGCCGTCCTTTTCACGTGGGCCCCGATGAGCCGGCCCAGCGACGCCTTTTGACGCGCGATGGAGCGGCGTCCCCTACCCGGGGCGGCAGTCGCCCGCCCACAAGAAGGCGCACGCCATCCCAATGAAGACATCTGAACTGCATTACGAGCTGCCCGCGGAACTTATCGCCCAGCGTCCCGCCGAGACGCGCGACGTGTCAAGGTTGCTGGTGCTCGACCGGGCCACCGGAGCGCGGCACGTGGAGGTGTTCCGCGATGTTGCGCGATGGCTGCGTCGCGGCGATTGTCTCGTACTCAACGATACGCGCGTCATCCGGGCTCGCCTTCGCGGGCGCAAGGCCACAGGGGGAAGGGTTGAGATCTTCTTGCTTCATCAGGACGGGCCGGAGACGTGGGAGGCTCTCGTCAATCCGTCCGCGCGGGTGAAGCCGGGGGCCTCCGTCCTGCTCCCGTGCGACTTGGCCGCTACGGTGGGAGAAGTGTTGCCCAACGGGCGCAGGCGCGTCGCCTTTGATCGCGCCGATGTGCTTGATGTGCTCGAACAGGCGGGCGAAGTTCCCCTTCCCCCCTACATCCGGCGCGAGAGGCCGGATGAATACGACGCCGAGCGGTACCAGACGGTGTACGCCCGCACACCCGGAGCCGTCGCCGCCCCCACCGCGGGGCTCCATTTCACGGACGAGGTATTCGCGAGCTTGGAGCACGCGGGCATTCGGCGAACAACGCTCACCCTGCACGTGGGCTACGGCACCTTCAGGCCCATCCAGGCCGAACGCCTGGAGGAGCATCAACTAGACGCCGAGGATTTTGAGGTCTCCCCCGCCGCGGCGTCCCTGCTCAATGAAACGCGCGCCAGTGACGGACGCATCATTGCCGTCGGAACCACCTCTACCCGTGTCCTCGAAACGCAGTTCCAGGGGGGTGCTTTCCAGAGCGGACAGGGAATTACGAACTGCTACATCTACCCCCCCTACGAGTTCCAGGCAGTCGACGCACTCCTCACGAATTTCCACCTGCCGCGTTCGAGTCTGCTGGCGCTGGTATGCGCGTTCGGCGGGACGGACTTGATCATGAACGCCTACCGCTTCGCCGTCCAGGAGCGCTTCCGCTTCTATTCCTACGGCGACGCGATGCTGATCCTTTGAGCAGCCCGCTACCTTACGCTAGAATGAGAGAGTGAAGCACTTCGTGAGAAGGCCTAGCCTACTGGAGGCCATGGACAATGCCCACCATAAGCGTGTTTTTCGGCATAGCCATCCGGATGTACTACGACGATCATGGCCCGCCGCACTTTCATGCGTATTACGGAGACGATGAAGCGTCAATCGCCATTGAGACTCTGGCCGTGATGGAGGGCCGTTTGCCGCGGCGCGCACTGGCATTGGTATTGGAGTGGGCCGTGGAGCACCGAACTGAACTGGACGAGGACTGGCACCGCACTGAGCAACACATGCCCCTCAAGGCGATCAAGCCTCTTGTCTAGGGGACATAAGGGAGGATCAGATCATGTGGCGGCTTGTTTCCGTTGAACCACTTGCCGGTTATCGTCTACGGGTGGCGTTTGCCGACGGCGTACAGGGAGAAGTGGATCTCACAAAACGTCTGTTTGGCCCCATGTTCGAGCCGCTCAAGGATCCCGAAGCATTCCAGCAGGTGGCGATTGACGAGTTCGGTGCGGTGTGTTGGCCAAACGGGGCCGACCTCGCCCCCGACACGCTGTACGCGGCCGTCGCGGGCGCTCTAACTTAACAGACGCAGACGGCAATTCACTGCATTCGGGACGATGGCCTAGTGGTGTGACTCACGCTGATGGCGTCTTATTCTTGCCGCGAAAAGCAGGGACAGAGGAGCCGTTGAAAGAATCCGGAGTTGCTTCACGCAGGCCGCGAAGGGACCTGGGACAGTCCCGTCTGCGTCCGCCCATGGCGGACTCCGCTTGGGACAGTCCCGGTCTTTCGCTTAACCTCTGGAGCGAATGCGACATTTTCAACAGCCCCACAGACACGTCTTCGCTTTGCTCCGCTTGTGTCAGTCCCGGTTTTTCGCTTTTTCTTGGCGCCTTTTCATCTGCAGATAAGCAACGTCAGTTATGAGTCAGGACACTAGCGTTCCGTGCGCGGAAAGGGGCCATGTAGTCGCGCTGGGGGACGATGCTTGGAACATGTCCCCTTTTCCTCCCGCATTCATTCACATGCTCAGAAGAGAGCCGCAAGTCCTCACCTCGCTCGCGCAGGCCAATGAAACCGGGCTTGCTGCGTTACAAAACAACGTGAGACTTACGTCTACCAGGGGTAGACAACCTGGCCGTCGCAGATCGTAGTCTTCACGAGCCCACGGAGGGTGCGGCCCGCAAAGGGCGTGTTTCGGCCCTGCGATGCGAACTCATGCGGCTCAACCGTCCACTCCGCCTTCGGATCGAAGATAAGCACGTCGGCCGGGCCGCCTTCGGCCAATTGCCCCACGGGCAAACCGAGGATGTTGGCCGGCGCGCTCGTCATCAGCTCGACGGCCCGTTCGAGTGAGATCAGGCCAGGCTCAACAAGTTCGGTGATGACAAGCGCGAGCGCCGTCTCGAGGCCCACCACGCCGAAGGGGGCGAGTTGGAATTCCACGTCCTTCTCGGTGAACGTGTGCGGGGCGTGGTCCGTAGCGACGCAGTCGATGGTGCCGTCGGCCAGCCCCTGCTTGATGGCGGCCACGTCTTCGGGCTCCCGCAAGGGCGGGTTCATCTTGGCGTTGGTGGAAAAGGTCGTTACGGCTTCATCCGTCAGCGTCCAGTAGTGCGGGCATGTCTCGCACGTGACGCGAAGGCCCGCCTCTTTGGCCTCACGGATGATGGCCAGCCCTCCCGCCGAGGTCACGTGCTGGATATGGATCTTCGCATTCGCAAGCCGCGCCAGGCGGATGTTCCGATCAATTCGCATCTCTTCGACGGCCTTCGGTATGCCGGGCAAGCCCAGGCGCGTCGAGTTGTAGCCTTCGTTCATAGCGCCGTCTTCGATGAGCGACTTGTCCTCGCAGTGGGCGAGGTAGGTGAGGCCGCACATATCCGCGTATTCCAGCACCCGGCGCATCACCCAGCCGCTGGCGATGTCATCGCCATCATCCGTGACAGCGGCGGCGCCGACGGCCTTGAGTTCGCCCATCTCCGTGATCTCTTCTCCGGCGCGCTGCTTGGTGGCGCAGGCGGCAGGCCAGATCTTGATGCACGCCGTCTCTCGCGCGCGGCGCAGGATGAACTCGATCATGCCCGCATTGTCGATGGGCGGGGCCGTGTTGGGCATCGTCACCACCGATGTGAAGCCCCCGCGGGCGGCGGCGCGGCTACCCGTGGCGATGGTTTCCTTCGATTCGAAGCCGGGCTCGCGGAAGTGGACGTGCAGATCCACCAGGCCCGGGCAAACGACGCAACCCGCGGCGTCGATGACTTCATCTCCGCTGAGGCCGGCGCCGATGCGCGCGATCTTGTCACCTTCGATAAGAACGTCCATCGACGCGGAAATCCCCGAGACGGGGCCTATCAGGTGGCCGTTCACAATGCACAAGCTCATTCCCGCGCACCTCCTCTCAGGACTCATCTCGATTCGGCTTGGGCCGGTTCACCAGCACGTGCATGATCGCCATCCGCACCGCCACGCCGTTCGTCACCTGGCGCAAGATCACGCTGCGCGGCCCGTCGGCCACCTCCGCCGCAAGCTCGATGTCCCGGTTGATAGGGCCCGGGTGCATGATGAGGGCATGCGGCGGCGCCGCCTTCAGGGAGTCGGCATCGACGCGGAATAGCCGGATGTACTCCCGAATGCTCGGAAATAGACAGCGGCTCTGGCGCTCCAGTTGGATTCGCAGGGCGTAAACGACATCGGCATCGTGAATGGCCTCGGCCAAATTCGACGTGACATCGACGCCCATGCCGTCGATATTTGGCGGCAGCAGCGTCCTTGGCCCGCATAGCACGACACTGGCCCCGAGTTTCGTCAGCCCCCATGCATTGCTGCGCGCGACGCGGCTGTGGGTGATGTCGCCGATGATGGCTACCCGGAGCCCGTCCAATCCGGCCTCCGGCTCTTGGCGCGTGTTGCGAACCCATTCGCGCATGGTGAATGCGTCGAGCAAGGCCTGCGTGGGATGCTCATGCCGCCCGTCGCCGGCGTTAATGATGTGGGAACTGTGACGTTCGGCAAGTATCCGGGCCGCACCGGCGTATCCGTGGCGGATCACCACGATATCGCTGTGCATAGCTTCGATATTATCGAGCGTGTCATGAAGGGTCTCACCTTTGACGACGCTCGAAGTGGAAGCGGACACGCTCATGCTATCGGCGCTGAGCCGCTTCGCGGCGAGTTCGAAGGAGAGCCGCGTCCGCGTGCTCGGCTCGAAAAAGAGGTTAACCACCAGGCGGCCTTGGAGCAGGGGCACCTTCTTTATGCCGCTTTCGCGGGCGGAAACGGCGACAAATTGCGGGGCCGTGTCCAAGATCAATTCGATCTCCTCGCGCGTCAGGTCTTCCAGTCCCACGAGGTCCTTACGCGTCCAGGCCGTGCCCGCCGTTTCCGTCATAAGTTCTCAGCCCCCATCATTCTCCGCCGATTCCCGTCCGACACGCTCGATGACAACCAAGTCCTCGCCATCCGTCTCGCGCAACTTGACAGCCACGTGATCCTCTGGAGCCGTACTCAGCGACCAGCCCAGATAGTCCGCCTGAATGGGCAACTCACGCAGGCCTCGATCAATAAGGCAGGCCAGTTGAATCCGCCTCGGCCGGCCGTAGTCCATGACCTCATCGAGCGCCGCGCGCACCGTACGTCCCGTGGAGACCACATCGTCCACGAGGACCACCGTCACGCCATCCACGTTGAAATCGAAATGCGTCTCGCCCCCGCCCGCCTTGGCGGGCCGCACGCCCGCGCGGAGATCGTCGCGATAGAGCGTCGTGGCCAGCGAGCCGACACGAGGATGCGTGCCCGACATCGCCTTCACTTCCAAGGCGATCCGCTCCGCCAGGGGCCTTCCTCGGCGCAGAATCCCCAGGAGAACCACTGAATCGATGTCCGGGTTATCCGCGGCGATCTCCTGAGCCAACCGGTGGATGGCGGCGCCTACCGCGTCCTCATCCATAATCACCGTCTGCTCGGGGCTTTGCGCATCCGAATCGGCCATTATTATCCCTCAAAAAAAGCCCCTCTCACGTACATGAGAAGGGCGATTCGGCGCATAACTCGCTCATTGTATTCCGCTCGTTTCAACGTAGTGAGTCGTACTCTACCAGCAGCCGAAAGCCATGTCAAACCGAACGGGAAAAGGCATCGAAGATCCCCAGTTGAACGCATCTCACGCCAAGACGCCCAGCAAACAAGAGAATCGACGAACCATATGTTCGTAATGGCCACAATGAACACAAGAAACCGCAGAAAAGCCCCTTTTCCCCTGCGCATCAGTGTTCATCTAAGTTCATCCGTGGCAGGAATGAAGACTACTCCCCGTTCGCTCCGCTCAGGCGAAAGATGGTTCACTACTGCCATCGTGGTCTCTTTGCGTCCTCGCGGCTTGGCGTGAGCGCCCCGGCTTCCCCGTGCCTCGTGAAAACACCTCGTATCGTAAAGACAGCGCCTATGCCTCAGGCGGGGTGGGCAGAGTGAGGTCTAGATGGGCGCCTTGGCATTGGGTTCGGCGGCGGACGTCGAGGGGATCGAGGTCGCGTGGGCCGCATTGGGCCTGGACGGCCATGGCGGCGGCGAGTCCGGCGGCCTGGCCCATCATGGCGCAGGTGCTCATGACGCGCGCGGAGGATAAGGCCAACTGATCGGCGGAAAGGCAACGGCCCGCGGCGAGGAGGTTGCGGGCGTCTTTGGGCAAGAGGCAGCGATAGGGGATCTGGTACGGGGGCACGGCAAGCGCGTCTTTGGGAAGGATGTAGGTGCGCTTGTCGTCATCCGGTTTGTGGCCGTCGAGATAGAAGACGCCGCGCGCAATGGCGTCGTCGAATTCGCGTCCCGCCCGGAGGTCATCCACGGTAAGCGTATAGTCGCCGATAATGCGGCGTCCTTCGCGGATACCGATGCGGGGTGAGCAGTGATCGAGCAGCCAGGGCCGCTGCTCGACGCGCTGGTGGTAGTCAAGTACCTCCATCATGCGCCGGCGGGCGCGGATCTCGGCGGCGGTGAGGGATTCGGTATCGGAGGCGTCAAACATGGGGATCTTGATCTTGATGGCATTGGCGCGCGGGCCGGCGGGCCAGACGCTCGTCATGGGGAGGTCATCCTTGCTGCGGATAGCGTCAAACCAGCCTTCGGGGACTTGGGCGCGGGCGTCGTCTTCGGCGACGTGACGGATGAAGTACATGAGAGACATGGGGAGCTGGAGTCCGTCTTCAGGCCGGCCTTTGACGGTATCGAATCCGGCTCCGTGGGCCACGAGGGCCTCGCCGGTGGCGTCGATAAACTGCTTCGCGCGGAGCGCCTCGGGGCCGGACGGGCCGCACACGACGCACTCGGTGATCTGGCCCGCGTCGCTGACGCGCACATCGACAAAGTCGGTGTGAAGAAGGAGTTTGACGCCTTGTTTGAGCAGGAGTTCCTGGAGGACAACGGCGAGGATCTCGTGATCGAACTTGCGGTTGCTCTTCTTTGGATAGGGCGCGTAGGACTCGATGGCATCCCATTCTCCGAGCGCGGCTAGAATGGCGTCGAAGGCAGCGCCCTGGCCTGCGGTTTCGCCGCAGAAGGAGGCGACGCCGCCGGTGGTTGCATTGCCGCCCGTGACGGCGAAGCGTTCGACGAGGATCACGCGCGCCCCGGCGTTGGCGGAGGCCCATGCGGCGGTGACACCGGCGATGCCGCCGCCGATGACGGCTACATCGGCCTCGTAGCGCACGGGGACGCTTCGGCTCCACGTGATGGCGGCGGATTCGGCGTCATCAGCCGGGACGGACGCGCAGCCTCCTGCGGCCATGCCCGCGGCGGTTGCGCTGGCGCTCATGATGAATCTCCTCCGAGTAATGTCGTTGACGGGGATGTCCTTCTCGCTCATGGGAATGTCCTCCTGCACAAGGCAGAATAGTGCCATGCGCGGATGCGTTCAACCATGTCGAGATGAGACGGATACCTTGAATGCCGTCCGGGGGGGAGATTACCATCCCCCCCCGGGGACTGGATAACCTGATTGGGCGTGTTAGTGACAGGCATGAGAGTAATGCGAGTTTGGGCGATATTGGCCTTGGCGTTGAGTCTGCCGACCGGATGTGGGCAGTCTTTGGCGGCAAAGGAGATCATTGACGTGCGTACCGTCATGGACGCAGGCCGGACACCGGCCCTGTCTATGACGAGCGCCGTACGTTTCCGCTATGCGCCGGCGCCGCCGTCGGCTCCCGCGAGCAAAGGGCCACACGTAGCCGATGGCGGGCCAGACGAACCGGAGTCTCGGCAGCTTCGTTGGCAATCGCCGGAAGGATGGCAGGAGGCGACTTCGCGCCCGGGACGGCTGGTGACGTTCACCGCAGGCCCGGCGGAGGAAATCACGTGTTACGCGATGCTCCTGCCGGGTGATGCTGGAGGCATAACAGCCAACGTGAACCGGTGGCGAAGCCAAATGGCACTCGGGCCGCTTGATGAACAGAAGGCGGCAGATCTCCCGCAGATTGAGGTGCTCGGCAGGGCGGCGCCGCTTGTCGAAGTCGCCGGAACGTATACGGGCATGATGGGGCCACCGAAGGATGGGGCCATGCTATTGGCGACGCTCTGTCCGCTAGGGACGCAGTGTCTGTTCATCAAGATGGTTGGTCCGGAGGCGGCCGTCAAGGCGGAGAAGGCCCGCTTCATCGGCTTCTGCGAATCCTTCGAGCTTGAGGCGACTCCATAGTGGCGGCCGCAGCATTCAAACGGCTCTTTCGGCTGCTCGGATCGTATGGACTGTCGTGCGTGCTACTGGCGCTGCTGCTTGTTCTAACGTACCTGGGCACACTTCACCAGGTGGAGCATGGGCTTTATGCGGCTAAACAGAAGTATTTTGCGTCATTTCTGCTAATTCATCGTCTTTTCGGGGCGTTTCCGGTTCCATTGCCCGGAGGCTACCTCCTGCTGTCCGTGTTCTTCGTGAACCTGCTGTGCGGCGGCATCTTGCGCGCACGCAAGGGCTGGTCGCACGTCGGTATCCTCACGGCTCACGCCGGCGTACTCTTCCTGCTGCTAGGCGGATTCATTACGCATGAGTTCTCGGAGAACGGGCACGTAACGCTGTTCGAGGGCGAGCACAGCGACTACTTCGAGAGTTACTACGAGTGGGAATTGGCCATTGCCCCCGTCGGTGGCGATGAATCGGGGCAGGAGTTCGTGATCCCGCAGAAGGACTTCGAGAGACTCGGGCCAGGACAGGCACGGGCCTTCTTCGCCGAGAAGCTACCTTTCCGCGTAACACTCAGCGGCTTCACAGTCAATGCGGTGCCGCGCCCGGCCGGGGCGCTTGGCAGCGCGCAAGGCGTACGGGTGGTCGACGGCTTCTTCCTGGACGCCGTGCCGCCGGAGAAGGAGCGGGAGCGCAATGTGCCAGGTGTGTATGCCGCCGTAGAAGGAGCATCGGACAGCACTCCTCACGAGGGCATTGTGTGGGCTGGGGAGCGCGGGCCGTTCTGCGTCGAAGCGAATGGGGCCGCCTGGACTTTCACGCTGCGCAAACGGCGCATGCCCTTGCCATTCACGCTCACCTTGGACAGGTTCACGCGGGAGTTGCATCCGCGGACTAATCTGCCGAAGGCCTTCGCGAGCGATGTAACGACGACGCAGAACGGAACCACGCAGAAGGTGCGGATCGAGATGAACGATCCGCTCCGGTATAGAGGCTACACCATCTTCCAATCCGGCTGGGGCCCGCCGGACGCGGGACCAAACGCGCGGCTGTATTCGACGTTGGCCGTGGTGAAGAATCCGGCCGATCCGTTTCCGCTCTACGCGTGCGTGATCGTCACGCTCGGACTGGTGCTCCATCTCGCGCGGAAGCTTGGGATGTTCCTCGCGTCCCGGCGGAGGGCCGCCGCATGATCGGCTGGTTAAGCATTCTGGTGACAGCCGGGGCGGCCTTCGGGGCGGCCGAACCTGCGGACGGCACCGCGGCGCCTTGGGATCCGGAGGCGATCCACCTCTTCGCGACGCTGCCGGTGCAGGATGGCGGGCGTGTGAAGCCGCTTGATACCGTCGCGGGATTCACGCTGCTCAAGCTCAACGGCCGGCGGGCTACGAAGAACGCCGCGGGGGACACAATCAGGCCATCGGAATGGTTGATGGACTGTCTGTTGCGCCCGGAAGAAGCCGCGCAATACAAGGTGTTTCGCGTGGACAACACGGAGGTGTTGACGGCGATCGGACTGCCAGCCGAGAAGAAGCGGGCCCGGTATGCCTATGAGGACCTGGCTCCCGCGCGTGGCAGATTGTACGAGTTAGCGAGCAAGTTCAGGAGGATCCCGCCTCGTTCCCGGACGCCGGTTCAGGCGCAATTGGTGAACCTCGCCGAGAATGTCCACGAGTTCGAGACGCTGGCCGATTTTCTGCGGTTTGCACGGCACGACTTCGACGCGGCCGGGAGCGAGGGGCTTGCATCGCTCTTCCCGGAGCAGCCGGCGCCCCGACTGGGAGGCATTCTGGCAAAAGCGCCGGCGTTGCGGCAGATGTATCTGACGCTGCGCGATGAGCGTCCCGAGAATGATCCGGACTTGGCCACGCTTGCGCGGTTTCTGGAGGACGTGAGTACCATGGCGGGGATGGCGAGGGCGTTGGCGTTGATCCCGCCGCCTCCGGGCAAAACGGAATGGCTCACGCCCGCCGATCTGGCCGAACGGGCCTTCGCGGGGCATGGCGTCTCGGCGCAACAACTCGAAGTCCTCGGCCTGCTGGATGAGATGGGCCGGTGGGCCAACGACCCGGAGCAATTCAAGCAGGCGCTCGTGGGTCTTCATGAGTCAACCACAGCTCAGGCTTCGGCGCGCGGCGAATACGGCCGAATCGAACTCGAGGTGGATTACTACCGGCTCCGGCCGCTCTATTTTGCGCTGATACTCTACGTGCTGAGCTTCGTTCTGATCGCGCTCTCGTGGCTGCTGCCCGACAAGCCCGTGACGCGGGCGATGACCTTCACAGCGGTGGCAGCGCCGACACTGCTTCTGGTGGCGGGCATTGTCATGCGGTGCGTCATCCGTGGGCGTCCGCCCGTGACAACGCTCTACGAAACCATCCTGTTCGCAACGGCCGTAGCCGTGGTGACGGCACTTGTGTCGGACTGGATCATTCGCCGAAACGTGGGCCTCCCAGTCGCCTCCCTGGTCGGGGCACTGGGCCTCTTCCTTGCCTACCGCTACGAGCTCAAGGAAGGCGCGGACACCATGCCCAGCATGATTGCCGTGCTTAACACCAGCTTCTGGCTGGCGATGCATGTGACGACTATCGCCATCGGCTACGGGGCCGGGCTACTTGCGGGAGCAATGGCGCATGTATTCATTCTCTGGAAGGCCCTGGGGGGGCGGAACGGGCGTCTCGGCGAGGATCTCACGCGGATGGTTTACGGCGTGCTTTGTTTTGCGCTGCTCTTCTCGATGCTCGGGACGGTGCTTGGAGGAATCTGGGCGAATGAGAGTTGGGGCCGATTCTGGGGATGGGATCCCAAGGAGAACGGCGCGCTGATGCTGGTGCTGTGGCAGTTGTTCATCCTCCACGCGCGTCTGGGAGGATACATCCGGCAGTACGGGCTGCACCTGGCGGCGATCTTCGGGACGGTGATCATCGCCTTCTCATGGTTTGGCGTGAACCAGTTGGGGATAGGGCTTCACAGCTACGGCTTCACCACCGGGATACACCGGGCACTGGCCATGTTCTACGCGGCGGAAGGCGTTGTGCTTTTGATAGGTTTTGCGTCCTGGCTGCGGGAACGCAGGGGCGCCGCTCGCGAAACCGCCGCATCAGCAAAGTAGCCGGCACTCATTCGGAAACGGTGGCTTCCCACACTCTGGCCATCTCAATCAGCGGGTTGTGCCCGACGTAGTCCCGGCAAGGGGAGTTCTGCGACGTCTTTGGCTTGCGCTCCACCTCTTCCGGCGGCCCGCCGTGTGGGTGGTAGAACTCCCAGATGGTGCCGGTACGTTCGAACTGCCGGGCGGTAGCGTCGAGGGCGTGCTCGACGAGGGCGCGAGCCGCTTGTGTGAAGCCGTAGCGCAGGCATCCGCGGGCGGCCCAAAGTGCCATGCTGTTCCACGTCGGCCCGCGCCAGCAGCGGAGCTGGAAGCGAGGATCATTGACGCCGACGGATGCGATGGGATGGGTCGAGAAGAAGCGTTCGGGATTGAGCAGGCTGCCCTCGATGACGCGTTCGGCTTGGGCCTCCGAGGCCGCACCGACGACCACAGGCCACATTCCCTCAAAGGCCATCGGTGGCGCAGATAAGCCTACGAGCCAGGCATCGTGAAAGAAGCTTGTATCCTCGTTCCAGAGCTTGTCCTGAATGAAAGCGCTGAGTTGGGCGGCCTTGTCGGCGTGAGCCTCCGCCTCCAATCCGAGGCACTCGGCCCATCGCGCAGCGGAGTCGTACAGCAGGAAAACGTGGGCCGTCGCATCGACGCAGGCGTAGGGGGCGTCGGGCAGGTCGTCGAAACGGATGCCTATGTCGATGCCGCTTTCCCAATGCCTGTTGACGATGTCGCAGTAGAAAAATCCCCCATTCTCCGCAGCGCGGTGGATCTCGAACCAGGTGATCTGTCGGGTGAGGGCGTCATAGCATCGCTGGAGGAAGGCGGGGTCTTTCGTGAGTTCATGGTAATCGTCGGCGGCCATGGGCCACACGGCGGGATGGCCGACCTCGTGATTCCACTGAGGAGCGTCGTCACGGAAGTAGATCGAGCCCGGGACAAGGCCGTCGTCCTGTTGGGCGGCCAGGTTGTTGAGAAGCTGGCCTCTTGCGTGTTCCGGCTCCGATGGGAGAACATCGAGGATGGCGTGGACAATATCCCAATGCCCGAAGGCGGGGCGGTAGCAGTAGCCGGGGCCGATCTCCTCCCACGGAAAAGGGAACGGCGGCCGGGCTGGATGCGTGCTCTGCTCGTGCAGATCGGCCAGGTAGCGAAGCATGGGCCGCCAGTCCGGTTTGCCGAGAGCATCGCATTCTGCTTTGAGTTCGTCGAACATAGTGGATTCAACTCCTTGATCGGATGACGCACACGTTATCACATACACCCGGCCTTTGTCGCAGCTCGCTTGAAGGAAACGGGATCTTGAACACTGACTGGCATGAGAGAGAGCCGTAACCCGCCTGTCACGCCCCTTCAGGGCTCACCTCTTGTGGCGATAGACACGCGGCGCCGCGTTGCGCCGGGCTGGCATGCGTCGCCCCTTCAGGGCACACGCCGAGATAGAGCCGTCTCCGTCCCGGAAAACTCCTTCTGGGACGGCAGCAGGCAAGAGACGCTTGTGCCGGGCGGGCGCGCGGGGCGAATAGCCTACGGCGCCGCCGCGGCAGGGACATGGGAGCCTAGGACAAGCGTTCGCACCGCGTAGGCAAGGTCCGACTGCGTCAGGTAGCCACGAGTCGCGCGGGCAGCGCTCAAGAACGCGGCGCCGTCCTCTTCCAGGGATAGAGTGACGCCGCCTAGTTCATCGGTGCGCCACAGAACGGCCCCCTCATCCGTGTAGCGATCGAGCACGGCGTCGTTGACGCATTCTCGGCCGTAATGGCCACCCGTCGACACAATGGCGTGCCGTGGCGCCACGGCGGCGACAAAGTCGGGCGAACTTGAAGTGCGCGATCCGTGATGGGGGACTTTGAGTACAGGGGCGGCACAGTCACGCTGCCTGACGGCGGACTCGGCAGCGGCTTCGACGTCTCCCGTGAATAGGACGGCGGGGCCCGGCCATCGGAGACGGATGACGATTGAGTGATCGTTGACGTCGTCTCCCTCCGGCCAGCCGACGGGAGGATGGAGCACGTCAAGGGACGCGTCACCGAGAGAGACTGTCTCGCCCGCGTGGAGGTGCCTCACAGGGATGTTGCGCTTGGCGCACTCAGTGATGAGCGAATGCTGGGCCTGGTGGGCGTCGAGGCCGGGCGTCAACAATACCTCGCCGACGGAGAAGTGCGAGACGACATAGAAGAGGCCGCCGATGTGGTCGCGGTCGGGATGCGAGAGGATGACGCAGTCCAGGTGGGCGATATGGTGGGTCCAGAGAAAGGGGGCAACGACCCTCTCCCCCATGTCCACATAGGGATTAGCGTCGCCGCCGTCGATGAGGGCCGTTGCGCCGGCAGGGGTACGGATAACGGCCGCGTCGCCGTGGCCGACGTCGAGAAATGTCACCTCCGGCTCCGGCCGCCAAGGACGCCAGCAAACAACCACGAGCACGAAGGAAGCCAGTCCCGCCACTGTCCACATGCGTCTGTGAAACCGGCGCCCCGCGGCCCAAAGGCACGCGATGCCCGCCCAGTAGCAGGCCATAGCCAACGCGGTCGGACTGGTGACTCTCAGGTGGGCAAATCCCGTCCCGGCCACGGCCTCGACAATGGTGCGGATGAGAAAGACGACGGGTACAAGGGCATGGCCGAAGAGAACAGCCACGCCGGGAAACACCAGCGCCGCGATCGTCGTGAACAAGCAAAGGCCCAGAGTGATGGTAAGAAGAGGAAGCACGAGGAGATTGGCGAAAGGCGCAGCAAGGGGAAGTACGTGAAAGAAGTGCACGGCGAGCGGCAGTGGCAAAGCCTGCACCGCCAGAGTGGGCGCGAGCAGTCGCGTCAGAAACGAGGGCAAACGGCTGAGATACGCCTGGATGGGATCGGCGAAGATGAGAATGGACGCTACGCTGGCGAATGAGAGCAAGAAGCCGTGGTCGATCAGCACGGCGGGATTGAGCAGCATGAAGATGACGGCACTGACGCTCAGCGCCGTGGGTGCATCAGGCTCCCTGTCGAAGAGTTCGGCTATGAGGTACATGGCGATCATCGTGCCGGCGCGCATGCTCGTGATTCTCGCGCCCGCAACCAGGGCGAAAAGCAACACACCGGCCATCGTCAGAGCAGTTCGCAGTTTGCGGCGATTGGTGACAAGACGCAGCAAGAAGGACAAGGCCAGGAACACGATGCCGGCATGAACGCCGGAAACGGCCAGAATATGGGCGGTTCCGGACTCGACAAATCGCTGGTATTCCTCTCGGGATACTCCGCTGCGGTCGCCCAGCCAGACGGTTAGAACAAAGGGGAAGACGGATTCCGGAAGCGCCTCAACCAGCCGGTTCGCCTCCACTTGGCGGAGGCGGGACGCGCAATAGAAGGGCGACCACCATGGCGCGGATCCAATGAATTCAACTGCCTCCTGCTCTCGGAGACGGAGCACACTGTGGATTCCATGGCGGCGCAAGTAGTCCTCGACGTCCTGAATCCCCGGGTTGACGGGGCCAAGCACGTGGCGTAGCGTTCCGGCGACCCTCACCCGCTGCCCTGCGTAAAGCGGCGTACCACCCTCTCCGCCTCGAACAATGACGCCGCCATCGAGCGCCAGCGCCTTACCGTCCGTGATAACGCGATCCACATCAAGCAGAAACTGGACACGGCGTTCACCCGGGAGAACAAGATCCGCTCGGCGTACACGCCCTTCGAGCGTGAACCTTGTGTCGGGATGGGCGGTGCTGTAACGGCTCAGGGCGTCTCCCGGCGGGCCGGCGTAGCGCGCGTTCCACAACAGCGCACCGGCGCCAAGGAAGCAAAGCAGCACACTGACAAGGCGCTTGCCGCCAAGCCGGACGGGGAAGAGCGTGAGCAGAAGGCCCACAAACCACAGTGCGATGGGTGCGGCAAGGCCGGGCAGAAGCCCCACCGCGGCAAGGTAGCCGCCCAACGCAAGGCCGACGGCCACCCAAACCAAGGGCCGGTTCATGGCGCGCACCCTCCCCCGGCTTCACACGGCGTCCGCTGCGGCTTGGGACTCACCGGATAGGAGCGTCAGTCGCTTACCTGAAGGCCGAAAAGCATGAGAATGACATTTAGGATGGCATAGACGTAGCTGAGAGGATTATCGAGGGAGATATTCACGACTTCCCCCCAAAGGCTCTGGAAGTACGTCTGAAGTCCTTCAATGATAAACATAGCGGGCAAACTCCTATCGTCAAACTCGGGACTCTTTCGTTTGGAGCCGTCTCAGGGCGCAAACGCAGAGGCGCTTCTGTCACGGGATGCTAGATTATGCCACCGCGCACGGCGGGTCAAGCAGGCGACTTCTCTTGCGCGGCCAGTTCCGCGGCACCGCTTTCATTGGCTACAAGGAGGACGCTGCGACTTCCGACGGCGCCGCGGCGGACTATTTTATAGTGCGCCATGGCGGGGTGAATGGGCAGCAGCCAGCGCCACTGCTCCTCCTCGACAAATAGGAACGCCGGTGCAGGCCCTTCAAACCGGGCGGCAAACTCGTCGACGGCTTGCCGGAGAGTGGCCTCGAATTCGGCGGCGAGCGCGTCGTCAACGCCTCGCTCGGCGACGGCCATCATGAACGGCGCGCTCGAGAGCTTGGAGTTCATCGGGCGTCACCTTGTCGAAAGACGCAATCGCGACGGCGGCGACGGCTTCCTCAATCGCCTTGCGGAGGCGTTTCTGACGCTTCGCCATTTCGAGGAGCGTCATCCCCTCCGGGTGCTCGACAGGCAGCAGATCCGTCAATACGGCCTCGTGAAAATGCTTCGAATAGAAGATGTACTCCTCGCGCGAGAAGCCGACGGAGTAGAGGTCAAACTCGCGTCCCGTCTGAGCGAGTCCTCTCACCGGCTCGCAGATCCACCGGGCGGACTTATGCGGATTGAGCGCCGGGAGAATGAACAAGGCGCTCAGGAGGGCAATACCTGCGAAATGGGACGCTATGGCAACGTGCAGGGCGCGGCAGTCTGTCCGGCGGGACGCTCCCGCAGCGTATCCGCGCCGAATGCGAAGGCGCAAAGGACTAAGGATGAGGAATCCACGGCCCCATACATCGCGGTAGGGCGTCAGGAGAAGGGCGAAGGGCAAGGCGCCAAAAAGCAGGAGAGAAACGCCCCACGCGGCAGCGGTGCGCTTCCGCCATACCGAGCGGTCGCCCGCCATAAGATCGAGGACGCTGCGGGCAGTCAATATTGCGAAGGCAGGAAAGAGCGGCAGGATATAGATGGCACGCTTGCCGACACATATGCTGAAGAAGGTCAGGGCGGGGATGGTCCAGGCCAAAAGCAGACGCATGGCGGGCCCTTCCTTCCGGCGCCGCCAAGTCCAGTAGATCGTCCACGGGGCGAAGAGGGTCCACGGCAGGAGGTCGACGGGAAGGGTCTGGGCCACGTAGTACCAAGGCCATTGCGCCTTGCTCACGCCTAGAAAAAAACGCCCGATGATCTGGCGGAACAGGTTGCCTGCGATGGCCGTCTCGGCGCCTTGACTTCCCCCGCCAGCGGCCATGCGCGCCGGTATGAGCCATAGCGCAATGGCCGCGACAACAGCAACAGTGCCCCAGACAAGGTGAACCTTTCGCCGCTCTTCCTTCTGTTTCCAGTAGAAGGCGATCACCAGGAGGACGGGAAAGACGATGGCGGGCGGGCCCTTGGCATAGACACCGGCCGCGATGGCAGCGTAGAAGAGGAGCAGCCACCTTCTTCGCCTCGTGTCGTGCCAGCACCAGAACGCCAGCAGGACAAGGGTGAGGCAGGCGGTGAGAAGCATGTCGATCTGCACCGTCCGGGCCTGGTGCCAGAAGCGGAAGCCCGTCATCAGCACAACGGCAGCCCACCAAGCCGTACGGCGATCATATAGGCGTTTCGTGAGGAGGTAGGTGAACAGGACGGTTGCCAAGCCAGCCAGAACCGAAGGGATGCGAGCCGAGAGCGCCGTCACGTCGCCGAAAGGCCACGAGGCGGCGGCGATGGCCCAGAAGAGCAACGGAGGCTTCTCTCTGTAAGGTTCGCCATTGACGCGGGGCATGAGATAGTCGTCGAACTGGATCATCTCGCGAGCCACTTCGCCGAAGCGCGGCTCGTCCGCAGGCCACAGGTCGTAGCCGCCGATGTTCATACCGAACAGCACCGCGCGCTCATGAACAGAAGCGTGATAACCGCGTAAAACCGCTGCCCCTTCATGACGCTTCCTCCCCTGCTTCGGGCGGCGCTGGCTTCATGTAGATGAACCAGAGATTTCGGGCGTATACCGGTATCGTCGAGGCCAAACCGACGACGTAGGGCCATTCATGGCGTTTGATGTAACTCACCATGAGAAGAAAGGCCGCGATAATGCTCACGTACCAGAAGGCAGTGGGCACGACACTCTTCTTCTTCATCTCGGTGGCAATCCACTGAATCAGGAAGCGGCATGCAAACAGGACTTGGCCCACAAGCCCGACGGCAATCCAGAACCAGGCTTCCCGGGCCTGTTGCGAGGTGTCGAGCGTCCGGTTGTGCAGGTACTCGGCATACCATGTACGAACCGTAAACAGAGAGCATGAGCAGGACGATGGCCGCGGCGGCGGTGTTGATTGCTATGGCCTTGCGCCGCGAGAGCGTCCCCTTCTCGCGCCAGATGTGCACGAGGTTGCGTGCGTAGACGGCGAGGTTAAAGGTCTGGCCAAGGGTGCCCATCGGCGAGCGAATGCAGGCGCCGAAGATGAACTGGAAGACGGAGCCGACGACGCTCATGTACCAGAAAGCCACGGGAATGACGACCCGCTTCTTCAGTTCGGAGGCGATCCACTGGATATAGAAGCGGGCGTAGAAGATGGCAACGCCCGTCCAACCGAGCACCCACACCAGGTTGGCGGCGAGTCCGCTCTCGGCCCCGGCGGGCAAATTACTCTTCCCCCTCGACGCGGAAGGTCACGTAGCGCTTGGAGAGCCAGCGCACGCCCACCAAGTCGTAGATACCGCGCCATAAGCGGTTGTGGATGCCGTACTTGGACACACCGTGTTGGCGGGGGTGATGGGTGACGGGGCACTCAGTTAGCGTCAGGCCGGCATTGCGGATCATGACGGCGAAGAAGCGGTGGACGCCGTTGAAGGGCACGACATGCTCGACGCATCGCCGCCGGAATCCTTTCGACCCGCAACCGGAATCGCGAATACCGTCGTGCAGAACTGCCTGGCGGAAACCGTTGCCAACTCGGCTCGAGAGCTTGCGGATCCAGTTGTCCCTGCGGTTGGCTCGATAGCCACAGACGCAGTCGTAGTCCTTTAGAAGCTCGAGAATACGGGGAAAATCGACGGGGTCATTCTGCAGATCGCCGTCGAGGGTGAGGATATACTCGCCTTGAGCATGGCGCATGCCGGCCACAAGCGCGGCGGACTGGCCTCGATTCTCGACAAGGTGGAGCGGCCGAACGTGGGGATTCTCGGCGCGGAGCGCATCCAGACGCTCGCGGGTGCCATCCGTGCTCCCGTCATTGACGAAGAGGCATTCGTAGTCGTAGTCGGGCAAGCCATCAAACACGGCTTCGATCTGCTCCGCGAGGGGCTGGACATTATCCTCCTCGTTGTAGAAGGGCACGACAACCGATACGAGCGTTTTCATAAGAGCATCCCTCGTTTTTGGACACGCCATTATACCTTCCAGACGCTCGGGCCGCGAAACACACCGACCTGCACATCGCAGACTTGCATTTGCGTAGCGGGACAGCGGCGATTATAACCTTTTCATCAATACTCTCGAGCGACGCAGGAGCATGAAAGGACCGGCATGTCTTTCAAGTCAAGCGCGAATGCGCCGGGGCGAGCAAACAAGCCCTGGATAGCCGTCATTGCCCTGCTTGCCGTCTTGCTGGCCCGTGCGGAGGCCCACTCGGAGCCTCAACCGGCCTCGAAAGACGCCTATATCCAAGCCGTTGCCCGGGGCACGGGATGGATGCCGTGGCAGCAACTCGGCGTGTCCGTGGCGGAAGAAGCGTTTCGGGCCGCCGTCGAGGCGCGGAAGAGTCGGATGCTCGACGCGCGAGCGGCGGTGAAGCATCCGGTGCTACTTGGCGCTGAGGCCCTTGAGCGGGCGCGCCGGAACATTGCGACGGCCGACTGGGCGCGGGCTTGGTTCGAACGGCATCTGGCCTTGGCCGATTACCTCATCGCCCAGCCGGACGGCTACGTGGAAGCGATGATTCCCGAACTCACGCCAACCAATCCCTACGGCTTCACGTGTCCAAATTGCGTGGGCCGGTTATCCCAGGAAGGCACGGGGGCCTCGCTCATCGAATGGAACTACCGCGAGCCCGACACCTTCCGGTGCCGCCGCTGCGGCCAGGTGTATCCGGATGCCCGCTTCCCCGAGGATGCGGAACTGAAGTGTCCCCGAAGCGGCCAGACATTGACGTTCTATCGCAACGACTTGGAGCGGGAACACGCGGACGATCGGAGCGGGCGGTACGCGTGGCACTGGGTGGGCCACCCGATTCACGTCAGCTTTTCAGGCCTGGTGCGCGAGAAGAAGGTTCTATTCATGCTGGGCGGCCTGTCGAGCCTCTGCTACGCCTACGGCCTCACTGGTGAGCCGCGGTATGCGGAACAGGCCGTAGCCATCCTACAGCGTCTGGCGTACTGTTACCGAGGGTGGATGTACCACGACTACTGGGACACGTTCGCCGATTGCGACCCCTTGTACGCGGCTTGGCACGACCGCGAACTACCTCTGACGTGGAAGCGTCACCTTTGCGAGGAAGTCTACGAGAAGGACAGCCTCGAACGCGCCCACATGATGCAATCGTACTGGGGCGCGGGGCGCGTTCATCCGAGCACCGGCGCGATAAGCGCCGTGGCCGCCCTCTGCCTCGCCTACGACCTAGTCCACGATGCGCGGGACGCCGACGGGGACGGGCTTTGGACAGAGGAGACGCGCGCTCGTGTTGAACGCGACTTGCTTCTCGAGTGGGTGATCGAGGCCGAACCGTTTGTGGGAGGTGAAGGAAAGGCCGAGACAGTCAACAACAAATCGCCGAGGGTGTATCACGCGATGGCGGCCATCGCGCAGTGCCTCGGCTTGGCGGAGTACGCGGATACGGCCCTGCGGGGATATGAAGGACTTCGGGATAAGTCGTTCCTATACGACGGCTTCAGCAAGGAAAGTCCCGGCTACACCAACATGTATCTTGGCGAGTTGATCCGTTTGACGGAGCGGCTACAGGGATTCACTTGGCCGGAGGGCCATCCAGGGCGGGCGGGCGCAATTGATCTTTACGGCACGGATCCACGCCTGCGGCTGATGCTGCGCGCCGTAGTGGATCAAGTCGACGGCGAAGGGCAGTACCTGCCCCTGTCCGACACGCCGGAGGGAAGGCGTCCCAACCAGGGCGTGGTGGAAGTGGGCCTTAGGCGCTATCCCGAGTACTACGAGGGGAAACACCGGACACTGAGGGGCGAGGCTAAGCCTGGCGAATACGCCGTGTTCCAGCTCGATGGGAAGGCACTCAACACGGCGTCGCCCCTGGCCCCACCGGAACTGCTTTTCCCGGCATGGATGACGGCGATTCTTCGGCACGGGGTCGCGCCCGAGGATACGGTGCTGGCGCTTTGCTGTTCGCCGCCCGGGGGCCATCGCCATGATGACAATCTCGACCTTTACTACAAGGTCCGGGGAGCGCCCATCCTGGACGACCTGGGTTACGTCGGCGACATGCCCGTGAACCGGTGGATGCACAGTGCTTTGAGCCACAATCTCGTGGTGGTCGACGATTCCGACCAGCTTGCCGGCGGGGCCGCGCCACGCGTACCGCGTATCGAGTTGATGGCAACCTCGCCGGTACTGTCTGTGGTCGAGGCATCCTCGCGGGCCTACGCCCAATGCGACACGTACCGGCGGCTGGTGATTCTGCTGAAAGGGCCTGAAGGCCGGACGCTCGTGGTGGATATCTTCCGCGTCAGTGGCGGCGAAAAACACGCTTACCGCGTCTTCAGCGGACTTGCGGCAAGCGACTCGCATAATGGCTCGCTGACATTCAATGGCCTCGACCTGCCGCTCGAGCCACCACTGCCGGAGACTGGGCAGAGCCTGGCGCATGAGGATGTCTACGGACTGCGAGATGTACGGGCCGCCGCGACGACGCCGTCGCGTTGGCAAGCCGTTTGGGCAGAGGAGGGCCGGTGCTACCGCCTATGGATGCTATCCCAAGTGGACACGGCACAGGCCGCGAATGGGCCCGGCCAGACAACACGGGAGAACGCGGGACGCCGCGTGCGCTGCGTTAACGCTGTGCGAGAGGGCACAGACCTGACGAGCACCTTCGTCGCCGTGCACGAGCCAGACGGGCGCGATGGAAAGATGCCCATCGCGTGTGCGGAGCGCCTCGATACGCCGCATCAGGCCGGCCCGGACGCTGTGGCCATCCGCGTCGAGACGGACTGGGGCACATACTGGATTCTGAATGAGTTCACGCAGCGCGCACGGATAGGCGCCATTCACTTCGACGGACGCCTCGGCGTTGTCTGCCACCCCAGGGAGGGAACGCCGTGGGCACTCGGCCTTGGCGCGCGGACTTTGAAGCACGGCGCGCTCGGCTTCCGACGTCAAGTCGCATCTTGGCGGAGCAGTGTTCGGCGCCAGGAAGGCCGCAGCCTCGTGTCCGATGTCCGCAGGCCGCGCAAATGGCCCGTCCTTCAGGAAGGTTTCACAAACTATCTCTTGGCCTTCGACGGCAGCCACCAGACGGCCTTCCCAGTGAGAAGAACCCAGGGAGATGAGATAGAGCTGAAGCGTTTCAGTCCGCCCGACTTGGCCCAGTTCGAGCTGTATGCTCTCAGGTACGTCGAGTGGGAAGCTATAACATGGGATTGGAATAGGGGAGCGGAAGACAATGAGAAGTCTTCATTTTGAGATTGTGGCGCTATCGGCTGTTGTGGCCCTCACTATCATGGCGGGCTGCGCCACAACAGGGCCTCAGGCGTCCCAAGACAGCAGCCCGGCCTGGGACGCACAGGCATCCTGGCCGGAGCTATTCCGGCAGTCCGGCTCGCTAACATGCGGCGCAGCAGCGGCGGCCGTGCCGGTTCCCAAGGATATGAAGCCGGCGCTCCTCGATGCGTTGGCGGAAGGCGCCGTGACGTTAGCCGGGCGGCGGGTGCAGGCACAGACCGTGGCCGTGTGGCCCGAGAGCGACGGGCCGCGGCGGGCGATACTGCGCTGGATAGACTCTAAGCCGGAAACGGCTCTGACCGGCGTGCCGGAAATCAGTCCCACGGCGCAACATGATGCGGGCTGGTCGTTTGGTTACACGCTCGTTGAAGGCAATACCGAGAACCTTACGTGGATCATGACGACGCGGAATTTGCCGCTCGAAAAGACGCAGTACGAGATGTACCGGCTGAATCTGGGGCATGAGGGCCGCGAGCTTGGTTTGCGCCTGGGGTTGCGGCACAACGACCGCATCTATTGGTGGCAGTTCGTCCGGGCCGACTTCATCCACCGCGGGCCCGTGTGCGATATTCTTCGGGCGGGCGGGCCCATCTACAACGAGCAGAACACGGTTCAGGGAGACCTCTACCTTGTCCTCTACGCAAACGGGGTGATCGAGGCCACGGCCCATTTCATCAACCACCGGCGCGAAGGGCCGGCGAGCGATGTTAACGGCGTTCCGGTGATAGGCTTCGACATCCCCGAAGCACCCGAGGTCGACGTGACGCTGGACGGGCGCTGGCCTGAGTTCGCTCTCGGCGGCGTCTCGCTGAACCTTGGGCAAACCGTACACATGGCCGATGCTGAACGGCCAGGCTCCTTGCGCACCGAGGAGGGGGTCGTGGTTCTCCAGCCCTGGCTCGATCAACAGATCTACGGCGTTGAACTTGTGTACGACGAGGGCGTGCCTGAGCACCGGATCATCCGCCGGGAAGGAACCACGGGGCAACTCAAGCACAAGGATGACCTGGGGGCGAAGTCGCACCGATGGTACGTAACGACTATCGGAGATGAACTCATCCCAAGCGGGGTGGCTCGATCGTTTCGATTCACCGCGAGCCTGGGCGATGCGCGGGCGGAGGTGCTCCGCTATCAGGCGCCGGGCTGGTGGCACGCGTTGTGTGGGGCACTGCCCACACGGGGGATGCTGCCTGTTTCATGGTGGGCCGTGCCGCGAGCCCTCAAGACCTCGGAAAGCTGTTTCTCACGGGATGGGAACTGCGGCCCCTTCGAGTATGGGCGCTCGGTTCGCGACGGCGACGGCAGCGC
This sequence comes from Candidatus Hydrogenedentota bacterium, assembly GCA_963674865.2. GTDB lineage: Bacteria > Hydrogenedentota > Hydrogenedentia > Hydrogenedentales > SLHB01. Next base: position 332,837 of record CAXXYE010000001.1, on the reverse strand, counting down.
CGGAGCCGCTATGCTGACGCTCGGGCACGCCCTGGGAATTCCGCGCTTCTGCGAAGAGGCCATCCCGTGCTGTTATTGGCGTGCCGATATCCCCATCAATCATGTGGATTTCTACACCTGTGAACTGCCCTATTTTGGTTGGCAATGGGTCGTTCAGCCATACGCGCGCTTCATGAGCGCGGTACACGGCTACTGGGAAACCGGCGATCCCTATCTGCTTGAAACAGCGGAACTCGCCGCAGACGGATATTACAGGTTCTACGCCATCAACCGGCCCCACCGTTTTGTTGGGCGCGACAGTCTGCCGCTATTTGGCCTCTTCGACTTGTATCGCACGACGGGCTATCGGTTCTATCTCGACCGCATCCGGCGCGTTCTTCGCGACGCTCGGGATTCGTACAGCCAGACCTCGTGGTATTGGCCGGGACACCAGTCCGGATGCGGGCCGAATGGCGTGGCTCGCCAGGAAAGCTATGTATACATTCCGGCAGTCTTGGCGCGATTTCACGCCGATCTGCTCGAGTGTGCGGGTGAGCGGCTGGCTGAGGAGGAGCGCGCGGCATCGCTCGATTTCATGCGCCGCATGATGGGCATCTTGCTGAAAAAGAAGAATGAGGGCGACGAGAACTGGTACAAGTACACCTCGCCGCACTTGTACATCACTTTTACCGAGCTGGCGGAAGAGTTCCCGGAGGAGGCACGCGATTTCGGCCTGTCCCTCAACGAATACAATGCGCTTTTCGGGACACCGGAATCGCACAGTGGCGACAAGGTCTACACGTGGGTGAGCGGGGCGCTCCGCTTCGATTCATGGGCCTGGGGCCCCATCTGGCGTGACGGCACGCTGTATCTGCACCCGCAGGCAGCGGCCCTCGGCGACACTCGCGCGCCCAAGGAAGCTAGGATCTTCACACCGGCGGGCGTGGCAGAGGTCGCCTATGACAACGGGGAAGTCGCCGTTGTACGCGCGCCTTGTCCGGTATGCATCGAGTAGTCAGGTGCTGCTACGCCCCCTTCGCGAGGGCGGCAGGCTCTAAACAACTGTGCGTGGGACATTCAGCCCAGCATGGAATCTGATGTGTCACCACATAAGGGAAACGCGCCAGCAGTGGCTGGCGCGACTTGTTACCCCTCCTGGCAGACGCTACAAGGTTGATCCGGAGACGAGGCCCGTGTTCCTATAGCGCCCCAACCAAAAGCGCCCCACACCACACCACGTAAACATATCTATTATAACCACTTAGAAGACAGCCGCCTCTCCTATGCTTCCCTTGCCCCAGGTACCGGGTGCCCCACATGGGGCACAGACATTACATATAGGGAATCGTTCTTGCCGTCAAAATGTGGTGTGTTCAAATTTGTACTTGCATATATGTAGTGCCCGTGCTATATTGTGCCCATATGTTGTGGGTTGCTTTGTGACCCCGGCTACATTTTGTGTTGATTTGCGTGTCCTCGGGGTTTGATGGTTTTTCGCGGTAAGGAGCATCCATGAAGACACGGAGTGTGCTGGCCTACTTCCCGGGGTATCCGTTTTCAGTTGAGACGTTGATGCCCGACCGCCAGTTGGCGACCATTGCCGCCAACCTGCAAATGAACGGGCACGTGACCACTATTCAGGACTACGGCTCTATCGAGACGCTGGCACGCCTCATCGGGCCGGGGCGTGGCGAGAACGGCGTGGCGGACGCAAGGCCTCCATGGCCGCTCTCGGGCATCCGCAACGCACGCCGGGTGCGGGAGTACCTGAGGCGCCAGAAGGCACTGTGCGATGAGATAGCCTTCGAACTCAGCAGCCGCGAAGCGGTGGACTTCATATGCTTCCGCATCGAAAACGTCGACGCCCTTCACGCCACCGTGGCGATAGCAGAGCGGATACGAGACCACTGCCCAGGGGTGCGCATTCTGGGCCTTGGTTCGCTGGTGGACCTCTACGGCGAGCGCATCCTCATGGAAACAAACGCCTTCGACTGCCTTTGCAGGGATGATGTGGAATCCACCCTCTGCCAGTTGGCAGAGCTTATCCATGATCCCGCTGAGTGGTCAAGGATCGGAGGCGTACTCCAGGTCAAGAACGGAAGCGTCGAACGAGGCACAGGAAGCGCCGGGCCGTGCTCCGACTGGTCAGCCATGCCGGCCTACGACGCGTATACATATCCCGCGCTTCGAGAAGCCGGAAAGCTCAGACTCTTCGAGATAGAGGAAAGCAGGAAGGCGCAGTGGCAGATACGAGCCGACAACGTCAGCCGCCCCTCACCGACGCGACTACGCCTCAAGCCCGTAGCGGCAGTGTGCGAAGAAATGAACGCGGTGGCACGATTGTACGGCGGCAGGGCGTTTTACTTTGTCGGCGCCGGCTCACCCGGCCCGCACGCGCTGGCCATCGCCCGCGAACTGCTCTCTCGCAATATCAAGGTGCGGTATTGGCGCGCACTGGATATCGGACATGTTGACGCCGCCTCCTACCCTCTATTGAGCGCTTCAGGATGCGTCGGACTCTCGCTCCAAGTGGACACGGGAAGCCAACGCTTGCTCGAGGACGTGTACGGCCGGAATTTCGGCGTTTCGGACGTGGAACGCGCCTTTCGCGTAAGCCGCGCGTCAGGACTGTGCACGTTCATGGGGCTCACCTTCCCCTGCGCGGCGGATGACGAACATACACGTGAGGAAACACTTCGGCTCGTTGCCCGGGCAAGGCCCACGGCAGCGGAGATTCGGCTGCCTTCGTGGGAGGACACTCCTCGGGTCCATGGGTGGGCACGGGCCAATCGCTCCCCGTTGGATGTGCGGCAGTACTTGGGCGAAGTACTGGATGAGCGCGCGCCTGCAACCGGGCAGCGGGAAAGCGTTGATGCTGCCTGGAGCCGGAAGAGCCGTCAGGCAAGGCGGGCACTTCAAGAATACAGGACATTGTCCGAGGCCATCGGCGGCTATGGCGTATCGCTTAGCCTGTCGCCTCAAGATGCCATGACAGCTACGTTTACGGGAAATGGGGAACGGCTGGACGCCTTTGGATGCGAGATGCGTCAACGCTTTTCGAGCGGCGATATCGACGGATTGGCAGACTTGGTACGGGTGTTCAACGAGCGTGCGTGCGTTCCTAACAGCCCGGTCGGCCTCCGTCCATTCGCCCCGTTGCTGGCCGCAGTTGGGAACTAAGTCATGCGAGAACCTATCGTAATCTCAGGTATGGGGATCCTCTCGTGCAATGGGATTGGGCGCCATGCGTTTTGGGATGCGTTGCGCCAAGGCAAGTCAGGTATTCGCCAGGTGGATCGGTTCGATCCGTCGGACTTCCCCTGTCAGATCGGCGGCCAGCTCTGGGATTTCAATCCAGAAGACTTCATGCGTAAGCGCATTGTGCGGAACTGGTGCCGGCATGTGCATCAAGCGGTTGCGAGCGCGAAGCTCGCCGTGAGCGACGCCGAACTGGCTAAGGCGGGTTACGACGGTGAACGCATCGCTACAGCGATCGGCACGAGCGTGGGCAGCCCAAATGAGGAGTACCGGGATCATCAGGAAGCCTTTGAAACCATGGGATACAAGCGACTGGGCAAGCTGGCCTCCTCGAAGTTCACGGGGCATTCCGCGACGGTGCATGTGACGATTGACCTAGGTTTCAGGGGCCCTGCAATCACGATCGGGAGTGGATGCGCCACCGGACTGGATGTACTGACGTGGGGCGTGACGCAGCTCAGGTTGGGACGGGCCGACGCGGCACTCGTTGGAGCGACGGAAACACCCATATTTCCCATGTCGTACGCAACGGCCTCATGCCTGGGAATTCTATCGAAGCGCAATAACGATCCAGAGAAGGCGATGCGTCCCTTTGATCGCCATCGAGACGGCATCGTGTTGAGCGAGGGTGCGGTGGCACTGGTGCTCGAACACGCAAGCCGGGCTCACGCTCGGGGGGCTCCCATTTTGGCCGAGGTAGCGGGTAGCGGCTCGGCCGCGGAAGGCATGAATCCACTGATCCTGGATCCGGAGGGCAAAGCGCTCGCCCGTGCAGCGCAAGAGGCCATCGCTGACGCAGGCCTGCGTCCCGAGGAAATCGACCACATCCAGGCACACGGTGTATCACTGGAAATGTACGATCGCAGTGAGACGAGTTCGTACAAGCGTGTCTTCGGTGACGCAGCGTACCGCAAGCCGATCTCGGCGGTGAAATCGATGACGGGACAAGCATATGCCGTTGGCGGCCTCTTGGGCCTGGCCGCGGCGCTACTGGCCCTTTCGGAGGGCGTGGTGTCGCCTACGCTCAACCTAGAGGATCCGGATCCGGCATGCGACCTGGATTTCGTGCCGAATCAATCGAGGCTCAATGACATAGACTCCGCGCTGGTTTCCGCGATGAGTTTCGGCGGGACGCACAGCGCAACGGTGTTGAAGCGTGTGAACTGATGAATACCGCCATGCCAACCGCACTGCTAATCGTATCGGCGGTGTCGTGTTTCATCTTGGCGGTAGTCGTGTTCGTACGCAATCCACACAAGCCGACCCACCGAACGTTTACGCTGTTGGCGACAGTGTTGGGCTTCTGGGCACTGGGCGTAGCCGCCATTATCAACAGCCATGCCGAATCGGTAGCGCGCTCCTGGGTGCTGGTGACGTTCATTGTCTCCTCCCCCATGCCCTTGGCGTTTCACCTCTTCGTAGGCTATTTCCCTAGGGAGAGGTACCAGGGCTTCAGGCCGCTCTTGTGGGTGCTCCTGCTGGCGACGCCGGTGATGATTATCGGCGCCTTCACGCCATGGTATGTAACTGACGTCGCCGTCCAGCCGGACGGCCCGCCGGAGGTCACCTACGGGCCGATCCTGTATGTCTTCGCAGCCTGCATCCTGCTCACCATGCTGCTGTCGTATCCCACGTTGATTAGAAAGCTCCTTGCTTCCTCCGGGCTTGAACGTCTGCAGATCCAACACGTGCTGCTCGGGATCTTCCTGACCACCACGCTCGCGTACCTGACAAACGTGGTGGCGCCGGCGCTGCACATCGTCGGCCTGGAGCCCTACGGCCCGATGTTCACCGTCCTCATGATGGCGATCTTTGCGTACGCCATGGTGCGGTATCACCTGCTGGACATCCGGGTCATCGTTTCCCGAACCACGGTATATGCGGTGGTGACGGGCTTCGTCATGCTGACCTTCTTCAGCACGATATCGCTCGTCCACCTCACGCTCAGTGCAAGCGGCCACGCGAGTAGGATACTGTCAACGGGCCTCGCGGCGCTCATCATCGCCGTTGTGATCGAACCGCTGAAGGAACGTGTTCAGTTGGTCGTGGACCGCGCCATCGTGAAAAGGCGGTACGACACGAACCGCCTCGTGGCGCGTATCAGCCGCAACGCCGGGCAGATCGTTCAACTGGACGAGCTTCTGCGAACCGTCGTTGAGGACCTCCGGCTTACCATAGGTATCGGCAAGGCTCGCGTGGTGCTGCTTGACGATCAAGATCCGGCAGCCTTTGTTATCGAATACTCGAGCGATACGAAGGAGATAGGCACTCCTTTGCGCGGACATACGCCGCTGATTCGCCATCTCGAACGCAATCCAGATCCCCTGGTGCTCGAGAAACTCGTTCGCTCGCGGCCAACACCGGAATCTATCTCGGTGGCGGAGCACCTCGCGGAATTGGATACCTACCTGTGCCTTCCTCTGGAGACAACTTCCGGGCTCGTCGGCGCACTACTCCTAGGGCGCAAGACCTCGCGACAAATCTACTCGTCGGAAGATCTGATGGTATTGACGGCCATCGCCACGCCCGTGGCCGCGGCTATCGAGAACGCGCGGCTGTATCGCCAGATCGAGGAGGTAAACGCCCACTTCAGCGAGATTCTGAGCAAGATGCGCGGCGGCGTGATAGCGGTTGACACGAAAGGTGATGTGCGGACGGTTAACCAGAGCGCCGCGAGAATACTCGGCCCGGTGGAGATCGGCCGCAATCTTGCCTGGCTTACGCCGGAACTCGCGCAGCTTCTTGAGCAAACACTCCGGGAGCGCCGCGCCATCACGGACTTCGAGACGGTGGTCAAAACGCCCGACGGCGAGTCCGTACCTGTCGTGATGTCATCGTCATGCCTGTTCACACGAGACAATGTGACAACGGGCGCGATGGCTATGATCTACGACCTCTCGCAGGTCAAGCGGCTTGAGCAGAACGTGCAGCGGGCAGGACACTTGTCGTCGATAGGCACGCTGGCTGCCGGCATGGCCCACGAAATCAAGAATCCCCTGGTGTCGATCAAGACTTTCACACAACTGCTGATGAGCCGGTATGACGATCCGGATTTTCGCGGGACCTTCGCGAGTGTGGTGCCGCACGAGGTGGAACGCATCGACGCCATCGTCTCTCAGCTCCTGGATTTCTCTCGCCCCAAACCAGTCGAGTTCGCTCCGCGCAACGTGCGTGGTATCCTCGACCACGTTCTCGGACTTGTGAAAAACCAGACGCACAAGGCCAAGATACAGGTTCATGTGGATTTCCCGGAAGAGAGCATTCAGGTGCACGGGGATGACCAACAACTGCACCAGCTATTCCTCAACCTTGTGCTCAACGCAATTGACGCGCTGACACAAACGGATGGCGGCAGCTTGACGCTGCGGGCGGAGCTTGGCCGGATGCACCTGCGGCGTCAGAACGGCAGGCAAACGCTCTTAGAGGCGGAATGCGTGAGGGTCACCGTGGCAGACACAGGCCCCGGCATTCCCGAGGACAGCATAGATCAACTCTTCACGCCGTTTTACACAACGAAGGCGGAAGGATCGGGTTTGGGATTGGCCGTAGTACACGGCATCGTCACTGAACATAGCGGCGAGATCGACGTCAAGAGTAGAGTGGGCGAAGGCACATCATTTGTCGTCACACTTCCGTTGGCAATAACAGCGGTACCGACCGGGGTCTAGAGGAAATGAATGTAATACTGGCCATAGCAGAAGACAGGGCGATCTGTGAATCGCTGCGTGCTGCGCTGCCGGAAGAGGACCTCGTCCTCCTGGAGCCTTCTTTGGAAGGCGCCATCCGGCGGCTGATAACGGTGAGGCCCGACGTAATCCTTCTGGATGATTCGTTGAGCCTTAGCAGGAAGGCCATCGCCCACCTGAAGGAGGCCGCGCCTGACACGCCGCTCGTGGTGCTGTCGAGTCGTGGTGACGCGGAAACCCTTGCAGGCTATACGCTTGCCGGGGCGCGCGCGTGCGTGGTGAAGCCGTTTTCGTGTGATGCTCTGACTCGCGCGGTGGAGAGTCTTGTCAATCTATCCACGCCTGCCGCCGATGGCAGACCGGCCCCTCGGACACCGTCCGCGCCAGATCCCGTGGTGGGGCAGTACCAGATGGCTTTGCGATGGCTCACGCGCACATCAAGTCAACTCGCCGACGTCGGCCGCCTGAGCGAGCAGATTCTCGACGCGATGACGGATATCTTCGATTGCGTCCGGAGCGCCGTATTGCTGGAGAACGGGGAAGGTGTCCGCGTGATCGCCAGCAGGGGCATCCCCGCAACGGTGTCGGAGAGCCTTCGGTTGAACTATGCGACAGGTTTGATGCGCTGGCTCGAAGCCCATGCATGCCTGATAGATCGTCGCGCCGTGTTAGACGCGCCCGATGCCGTGAAGGAGCTTCAGGTAATCGGCGCCCGCCTGGGCGCGCCACTGTTCAAGAACGGGCAGGTTTGCGGCGCGGTGATCGTAGGCGACAAGGCCTCGGGACTCGATTACTCGCGCGAAGAGCGCGAGATGTTGTCGGCCCTTACACGGGCGGCTTCCAACACCTTCGAGAACGCCGCCCGCTACCGGAAGACATCGAAGCAGCAGAACTGGCTCGACGGCATCCTCAACAACGTAACGGCGGGCGTGGTGACGGTGCTGCCCAACAGACGAGTGGCGTCGCTGAACGTGAGCGCTGAACGCATCCTTCAGACGCGTGCGGCGGACGTCATCGGCCAAAGCGTTCAGAAACTCGGGTCGAGTTTCGCCGACGTGGTGCTGCGCTGTCTGGGTGACGGAAAGCCGCGGCTCCGGCAAGAGATCCGAGACTCTGCCATCGACGCAACGCTGGGCCTCAGCGTGACGCCCCTCGGCGAAGGCCAAGGCGTGGTCGTCATGTTCTCGCAACTGCCTGAGGAGCGCGCCTCCGCCGAGGAGATCGCATACAGCCCGTTCTGGGAGTATCTATCCTCGCGCGTGGCCCAAGAGATCAAGAATCCCATGGTGGCCATTAACACCTTCGCACAACTGCTCCCTCGCAAGTACGACGCGCCCGACTTCCGCGAGGCTTTCGCTGACGTGGTCCAGAAAGAGGTGGCCCGCATCAACAATGTCGTCGAGACGTTGTTCGGTTTCGCGCGGCACCCACGACTGGTGATCCAGCAATGCAAGGTCAACGACACGGTGCGGAACGTGTTGGGATCCTTCGAGAAGGCCTTGGGCGAGAAGGCCATCGAACTTGAGACGCACTTGGATCCGAAGGAGCCTAACGCCGAGATAGATCCATCGCATTTCTCGCAGGCCCTCCAGAATGTGGTCCAGAACTCGATCGATGCCATGCCCGCGGGAGGCCGGCTGAAAGTCCGCACGGAGATGTCCGATAGCGGGTGCGAAATCGTGATCTCGGATACGGGGCCGGGAGTGCCTGAGCAGGACGCGGCACTCATCTTCATGCCGTTCTTCAGCACGAAGGAGCAAGGCATGGGTTTGGGATTGACGATAGCGAACCGCATTATGAAACAGCATGAAGGTGATCTGACTCTGGTGAACGACCCGGAGGGCGGCAGCGCATTTGCGCTTCACCTGCCAAGCAAGGAAGCGAGCAATGCAGACGATTCTGGCCATTGACGACGAAGGGGGCATCCGGCAATCCTATCGCATGGTTTTTGCCGAGCAGTACCGCGTGCTGCTGGCGGAGAGCGGCGAGGAGGCACTGGGACTCCTGGATGAAAACCATGTGGACGTGGTGCTCTTGGACCTCATGATGCCGGGCATGGGAGGCATGGGGTTCCTGGATGAGATGTCCCGGCGCGGGGAACTGACTCCCGTCATCGTTGTCACCGCCCTCAACTCCGTCTCGACGGCCGTGGAGGCGACAAAACGGGGGGCGCGGGACTACGTGATCAAGCCGTTTGACGTGGACGGCATCATGCTTACCGTCGAGCGCGTGCTTTCAGAACAGCGGGAGCGACAAGAACTCGAGGTACTGCGTGAAGCCGACCGGAGAGGATTCGAATGCCTCATTGGTGAGAGCCACGCGCTCCTACGAGCGCTCAACATGGCCCGCCAGGCCATGCAAGTGGACTCCACAGTGCTCATCACGGGCGAGAGCGGTACGGGCAAAGACCTCGTGGCGCGCGCCATCCATTCGGGAGGCAAACGCGCGGAGAAGACCTTTGTGCCGGTGTCTTGCTGCGCGATTCCGGCGTCTCTGGTGGAGAGCGAGCTATTCGGCCATGAGAAAGGAGCATTTACCGGCGCAACGGATCGGCGCGTCGGGAAGATGCAAATAGCCGATCAGGGGACACTCTTTCTCGATGAGATTGGCGAAATGCCGCTCGAAGCCCAGGCCAAGTTGCTCCGGGTGTTGCAGGATGGGCGGTTCTATCCGGTTGGCAGCTCCAAGGTCATCGAGGTGGACATCCGCGTTGTGTGCGCAACCAATCGGAATTTGCGCCAGGCGATCACGGAGGGCATATTCAGGGAGGACCTGTTCTACCGAGTGAATGTTCTCCACATTGAGATGCCGGCCCTGCGGCAGCGGCGTGAGGATGTGCCGCGCCTGGTGGCCCATTTTGTCGCAAAGCACGCGCCGCGGGTGAACGCCAAGGCCAAGCGATTCACCTTTCGGGCTGTCGCGGCTCTGGCGTCCTATTCATGGCCCGGCAACGTGCGCGAATTGGAGAACACGGTGGAGCGCCTGCTCGTGTGCAACTTCGACGAACACGAGATCGATCTGCCTCACTTGGCCGGCGTGCTGCCGAATCTGCGGGAAGAGCCGCCGGATACCTTGGCGGAATTCGACGGACTTCCGCTGCAAGAAGCCACGAGTCGCCTTGAACGGCATCTTATCAAGCGTGCCCTCGAACGGTGCGGCGACGTGCAGTCACGCGCCGCCGAGATGTTGGGTACCACGCGGCGCATCTTGAAGTATAAGATGGACCAGCTCGGGATCACGGATGAATTGGAGACGCGGGCGAAGGCGCAATAGCTGCCCATGTGCCGCGGTGCCTAGCCTTGCACGGCTCGACGGGCAGGCCAAGGGCTATTAGTAACACACAGCCGGAGAATGGAGCGTTTGCGAATGAGCGTAACTGTTGTTGGATCCGTTGCATTGGATACGGTCGAAACACCTTGGGGACGGAATGAGAATGGGCTCGGTGGAGCCGCCACCTTCTTCTCCCTGGCCGCGGCCAACTATACGCGCGTACATCTTGTAGGCGTTGTGGGCGAAGACTTCCCCGAAGAGCACGTCGAGCTGCTCGCCACGCGCGATATCGACCTGGCAGGACTGGAGCGCACGGCCGGGAAAACCTTCCGCTGGAGCGGGCGATACCATGAGGACGTCAACGTGCGGGACACGCTGGACACGCAGCTGAACGTGTTCGAGGAATTCCATCCGAAGCTCCCCGAGGCGGCGCGCCAAGCGAAGTACCTCTTCTTGGGAAACATCCACCCGTCCTTGCAGATGGAGGTTATGGAGCAGGCCAGCGCATCCTTTGTGGCGCTGGACACGATGAACTTATGGATCGATATTGCGCTGGATGACCTCAAGGCCGTGCTGAAACGGGTCGACGCCATCCTGATCAATGATTCGGAAGTGAAAGATCTGACGGGAGCGCGAACGCTGGTCAAAGGCGCGGAAGCCATCCGCGAATTGGGGCCTTCCACCGTGGTCGTCAAGAAGGGCGAACATGGCTGCCTCCTCTTCGGCGAGGACCGCGTGTTCGCGGCGCCAGCGCTACCACTGGCAGAAGTGGTCGATCCCACGGGAGCGGGCGACACTTTCGCGGGCGGCTTCATGGGCTATGTGACGCAGACGGACGCCGTCGATTTTGACACGCTGCGTCAGGCCGTCATCCACGCCAGCGTCCTGGCTTCATTCACGTGCGAAGCCTTCGGCGTTGAGCGACTGGCGTCGCTGGACGATGCCGCCATTGCCGCGCGATATGAGACATTCAAGGACTTGGCCCTGTTCTAGCCTGCACCTACCACGCGGGCGCAATCGGCCTTAGGGAATCATCAGCACTTTGAGTCCCCTCTTCTCGATCATGACGCTCAGGCCGTCGTGTATCTTCTCGAGCGGGAAACTGTGAGTGATAATGTCATCGCAGCGGATCTGCCCGGAGGCCATAAGATCGACGGCAAGCTGCACCTGAGCGGGCGTCGAGTCGGTGGCGCCGTGGATGGACACTTGACGGTAGTGGACGGTTCGGCTGTTGATGATGATATCGGGCGCATCCTTAGGCAGGCTCGCAAACAGACTGACGCGTCCACCCTTGGCCGCCAGTTCAGGCGCCGTGGCCTGGGCTTCCGCACTGGGAGCACTCACCACCACGACGTCCACGCCGCGCCCCCCCGTCAGCGCCTTGACGCGTCCGGCCAGATCTTCGTCGCCGCCGATCACCTCATCGACGCGCATCTTGGCGCATAGGCCCAAACGCGGCTGAGAGCGCTGAACGATGAAGACCTTCGCGGCGCCAAAGGCACGGGCCACCTCGACGTGCAGACAGCCTAAGGGGCCGCCGCCGACAATCAGGACGGAATCGCCCGGGCCGACGCCGGCTTCTTGCTGGGCATTGATCGCGCAACTCAACGGCTCGGCGAGGGCGGCCCACTCATTCGGCACGGTGGCGGGAACCTTGACGGCGTTGCCGCCTCGGATGCCCGCAGGAGGAACTTCGATGAACTCGGCGAAGGCGCCGGGGTAATCGGCACTGATGGGCGTGAGGTGATCGCAGAGATTGGTGCGCCCTGCGCGACAGGCCGGACAGTCCATGCAGGAGATCGACGTTGCCATAGTCAGACGGTCGCCAAGGGCCCATCCGGGCACGTCATCCCCCACGTGAACCACCTCGGCGCAGAACTCATGGCCGAGGGTTTGGCCCTTCTTGAAGCGTGGATTATCTTGCTTAAAGAGCTTGACATCGGTTCCGCAGATAGCCGTGCAAAGCACCTGCGCCACCAGATTGTCCGGGCGCCGCTTCGGCTCGGGGACCTCCTCCACGCGAAAGTCGCCTTCTCCGTAGTAACGTACCGCCTTCATAGCCTCTTTCCCGCCGAGCCGGCGCTTATTGGTTGAGTTCGTTTACCTTGTTCTCGACGAGTGCGCGTATCTCTTTCAGCCGCTTCCGGGACTGCGCCTCACAACGCATAACCAACATCGGCGATGTGTTGGAGGCACGCACGAGGCCCCAGCCATCGGTGAACTCGATGCGGGCGCCATCGATGGTGTTGACGTCGAGGCCAAGTTCCTTCTGGAAATAGCGAGTGGCCTCATTCACGATTCTGAACTTCTTGTCCTCTTTCGTTTCAATACGGATTTCTTCCGTCACGAAGGTCTTCGGAACATTCGCGAAATGTTCGTGAAGAGACTTCCGGCCCGCGGAGAGGAACTCGAGCAGCCGGCAGGCCGAGTAGATGGCGTCGTCGAAACCGTACCACCGGTGCTTGAAAAAGATATGGCCGCTCATCTCACCGGCAAGCTGGGCCTTGAACTGCTTCATGGCCGCCTTGATCAGCGAGTGGCCCGTCTTCCACATGATGGGCTTGCCGCCGTGCTTGGCGATATCGTCGTAGAGCGTCCTGGAACACTTGACCTCGCCGATAATGGAGGCGCCGGGCTTGGACTTGAGAATAGAGCGAGCGAACAGCATCAGCAGCCTGTCGCCGTAGATGATCTCCCCCATGTTGTCGACAGCGCCAAGACGATCGGCGTCTCCGTCGAAGGCGACGCCGCAGTCGGCCTTCGTGCGCTTCACCGCGGCAACGAGTTTCTTGAGACTTGCGGCTACGGTGGGATCCGGATGGTGGTTGGGGAAATTGCCATCCACTTCACAGAAAAGAGGGACGACCTCGCATCCGAGTTTCTCGAGGAGCGGCACGGCCAAGGTGCCGCCGACGCCATTGCCCGCGTCCACAACGACTCTGAGTTTGCGTTTGAGGTTAATGATACGGGCCACGCGGTTGATGTACTTCGCCGCAATGTCCACACGGGTGATCGTCACCGGCCCGCGCGCGGTGGGGAACTTGCCCGCATCGGCAATCTTGCGCAGCTTCTGGATTTCGTCACCGTGGATCGTCGACTCGCCCGCGGCAACCTTCATGCCGTTGTAGTGCTTAGGATTATGGCTGCCGGTGATCATAATACCGCCGTCCACGGGCAACTTGAACAGGCCAAAGTAGGTCAAAGGCGTGGGCACTTCACCGAGGTCAATCACGTTAAGGCCGGATGCGGTAATGCCGTCGATGAGGGCTCGGCTGAACGCCTTCGAACTGAGGCGGCCGTCGCGGCCGATGCAGACACAGTTGTGCTTCTTCCGCCGCCGCATGTACGCGGCATAGGCCCTGCCGATCCGCTCGACGACGCCTTCCGTCAGGTCCTCGCCGGCAATCCCGCGGATGTCGTATTCGCGGAAGATCTGTGGATTGATGATCATAGTCGTCTCCTTAGCCATACACCTTTCCTACGGCGATTTCAGCCTAGCATGTCGGGGGGCGGGGGTCAACGAACGACGCCCCAAACGGCCGGCCGCTCGCCATGGCGTAGCTCAGTAAACGAGGCTACGAAAACCAGGGATCGTGTGGAAGGTGATCAGGTTCCCATCATGGGCGCTTTTAGCGCGGGCGTCGCCCGATCGCGAGAGAACATGCAGGTTGTCCCCGTCAATGATCATCGAGGCATAGTGCCGCCCTTGGCCGTACTCGCCGGTATCGGCGACGCGTCCTGCAAAGCACCAGTCCATGCAGTTCTTCGAGAAATGGAGTACCAGCCTGTGCCGCTCGTTATTCGGTAGGTTAAACCGGTTCGGCGGCAGGCAATCAGGGCGTGTCATGGAATCAGTGGCCTGGCTCGACAGCAGCCAAAAGAGCCGGCTCTTATCGTCATAGAGAATGTGGAACTTCATCTGGCCCCCGGGGCAGGGGACGAACACGATGGGCTCGCCTGAGGGAGCACGCTCAACCGATACGGTGATCCGGCCGTCTTCGGCTTCGACGGCCTTGTCCACGGCGGCGAAATTCGTTGAACCGGTATGGGCGCGCATCCAGAGATGGAAAGTACGGCCGCTGGGATCGTACCAGACGTGGTCGGGGTCGACGAACTGGACGACGTTGGTTTCGAGCCATCCCACATGGGCCATGGGCCGGTGGACACCGGCGGCATCGGGAACCGTATTCCCTGGAGTAAAGAAGGGCACGCCGATTAAGTTAGGCTTACCGTATTCCTCAATGACCTGGCTGTACGTCAACTCGCTGGAGAAGCTCCAAGAGCTGCGTTGCGTCAGATCGGCATTGGCATCGGCCGACATCACCACTGGGGCGAAGACGGACACCGGCCACTCCGGGAGGTCAGGATCCGTGTCGCGCTCCATAACCAGGTACACGCGGCCCCGGCAGTAGTGGACATTGCACGGAGCCTGGTGCCAGCGCTGGCCCTGCGTGAGCCAGAAGGGTCTCGACCACGTGCCGCCGCCATCGTCTGAACGGATGATGCACAGATCGCTGTTGTGGCCGAGCACATAAACTGAATTACCGGCACTGAAGGGGCGTGCGTGCATCATGGGCATATCGGTTCGGTGTGTCCACGTCTTGCCGTGGTCGTCGCTCGTGTAGATCTTCCCCCGCAAGGCGCGTCCATCGGCGTCCATCTTGATGGACGGATGCGAGCCGCCTTGATCCATCGTCGCAACCAAACGCCCACTGGGCAGCAGCGCCAATCCCGGGCTGTAGGCGTAGACGCGCTCCGCATCGGGCGATTCATATACGACGACGTATTTGTTGGCCAAGACAGGGATGCTGCTCACGTTCTTGTCCTCTTCCGCGGACACCGCGCCCATCTTGCCGACACCGGCGGCGACGGAACCCGCCGCCAACGTTTGGAGAAACGCCCTGCGTTCCATATCCGTCCCCTTTCCCTTGAAGGCCGTGTGCCCTTCACGAAATGTAGCATGGCGGGGGGGCGGGATGGAAAACTGTCGGCGGACTGCAATCCGCCCTACTCCTCGGCGTAGGACGGGTCGTCACCCATCGATGCAGAGGCAAATAAACCGAGCTACGGTGTTGGGGATCTCCTTTGCAGGACTGTCAGGAGCGCCAGCAAGGAAGCCACACAGGCAAAGAAGGCAACACCAGGCCGCATGCTTCGCTCGGGGGCGCCCACCGTTGCCGCGGCGCAGCCGAAGGGGCAGCAGGCCTGCTCGGCCTTCTTTCCATAGAGAGGAATCAATTCGGGGGAGGCCCGAAAGGCATCGAGAGCATCATCGTAGACGATGGCCATCTCAAGGGCGTTCATGCCGGACGCTTTCGTGACCTGAAGCCAATAGCCCACGCGATCAGCGCCGGGGATCACCGTTTCCGTCAGGATGACGCTGTGCTCCGCGTTCAGCGCTTCCAGGTCCGTGGCAGTAGAACACTCGACGTAGAACGCGTCGGTAATGACGGACTCGAACCCCTCCTTCGACTGCACGATAGGTGTCGCGAAGACCACCCCCTCCACCGCATGAAGCCTATCCAAAGCATCAAACAGGTCGTTTTCCGCGGCGCCTGCGACGACGCCGACGATCTCGAATGCCTCCCCTTCGACCCTCCACCACTCGGTAGATGGGGCCAACACCGGCTCCGTGGCGAGAATCACCTCCTTTTCGGCGTTCGTCAAGGCGGACTCGAAACACACGGCCGCACGCTCCAGGGAAGCCACAAGAGCTAGGGTCCTCCTGCCGGCCTGGTGATACAGATGGAGTTCTTCAGACGCATAGTCCCCGCCGCAGAGGATGTTGTACAGGAACCAGAAGTTTGGGCCGGAGCCCGAAACGTCCAGCTCGTCGGTATCGTGGTAGACGTTGCACATCAGCAAAGCATTCATACCTGAAGCCTTCGTAACCCGCATCAGGTACAATGTCTTCCCTATTAATCCAAAATCATAGGTCTTCACCACCTCTACAGAATGCTTGGCATTGAATGCCGCAACACTCTCATACGTCGTGGTATTGGGCACCGACACGATGAATATGTCATCTATGAGTGCATCGCCGGCTTGGCCAAATATGGGTGTGGCATAGTATACGCCGTCCGCGGCATACAACCTGTCCAAAGTCTCCACAATAGTCCAGCCGGTCACACCTGGCTTCACGCCGATAACGTCCACATCGGGCCCGTCGCCGAACCACCACTCCCCCGCGGGATCGAGCGCAGGTTCACCCATCAGGATGTCGGCCTGCTCCGCCTCGGATAGGCCTTCTTCGAACTTCACTGTGACACGGTACGGGCACAATGAGAGATACCTCACTTCGTCGAAGTAGTAGTAGAAGAACTCAGGCTCTTCCGCTTCCGCCGCCGCGGAGAGGGGCGCTGCCATCGTGGAAAGCGCGGCTAGTGCGGCTGCCAGTACCATGTTTTTCGCATTACCGTGCATGAGTTACGTCCTCCATTCCACGGCGGCACGCTTCATCGGCGAAACTGTATATGCCTACCCATGGTAGGCGCAATTCTTCCACCTTTCAAGGCCACAAACACTTATCCTGTTCCTACCCTCCTCTATTATGGGCGAAATACCGCTGAAAAAGGGAGGCGACTCCCGCAGAGCCGCCGTCGCGGCGGCCGCATCGCGAACCGAATGCGGCTGGTCCCGGCGCGGTCAAGACTGCCTCAAACTCCATGCGGTCAACAGGACAGCGTGAGTATTGAGGACCAGCCAGGGGAGTCTCAGGACTCTTTCAAGAGCGCCTCAAGTCGCGAAATGAGGTCAGGAAGCTCCCGGCTGGCGGTTTGCCAGATGAGGTCCATATCAAGGTCAAAGTAGGCGTGAATCAACCTGTTGCGCATCCCGACCATATCCTGCCACGGGATATCCGAATGGGCTTTGCAGAATCCCGGGGAAAGCCGGGAGGCCGCTTCTCCGATGACCTCGATACAGCGCACCACCGAATGCTGGAGCGGGCGCTGCGAGCCAAACTCGTCTCTCGGCAAGCTCTCGACGTATCCCACGGCCTCTTGGGCGGCCTCAACCATATGGCGCAGGCGGTTCCGATCGGAATCAAGCAGCATACTGGACCTGCGCGGTTTGCACTACCTGGTCGCGGAAGAAGCGGCTCAAATCGTTGGGCGTGCGCATATCGGCCTTGCGACCAAGGATCTCAGATAGCTCCCGCTCCATGCCGCTCAGGGCGATGAGGCCGGGGACATGTTCCGGATCAAACTCGACCAGCACGTCTACATCACTCTCGGGCCCGAAGCGGTCTGTCAACACGGAGCCAAACAGCGCCAATTTGGTGAGATGATGCTTGCGGCAGAAGACGGCAAGCCGTGCTCTATCGATCTCGATGGGCAAGTTCATCCTTTCGATCCCCTATACTGTTGACGCTTTCCAGTATAGCAGAGCCCGCGAGCGGCGTCATGTCCCGAACGGGCTTGAGCCGGTTCCGACACGCCGCTTAAGTTGCTACAACAACGGTTTCGGCGAACCACGGCCACGCTTGCGGGTGGAATTCTCTCGGGATTTCGACTACATTGCACCGAGTTTTGGCGCGAGTAGTCATCATAGTCCGCCCCTTAGGGGGCGCAACCGTTTAGGAGTCCTTAGGTCATGAGCCGCGCAAAGAAGGCCGCGTTCCACTTCTCCCCCACCCTGAATCATCGATACCTCATGGATCGGATCACACCTTCGCTCGCCTACGATGGCGGAGACGTGGCCACTTGGCAGCGGCGGCTACGGCGAAAGGTGCGCGATCTGCTCGGGCTATCCGCGATGAACAAGATGCCCCGGGTGCCGCTGAATGTACGCTCGCTATGGAAGCGGGAGCATCCGCTGGGAACCATCGAGAAGCTCGTCTTCGCCGCGGAGCCTTATTCAGACGTTCCGGCGTTCATGTGCATTCCTCGGAAAGGCCCGAAGCCGCATCCGACGATGATCTGCCTCCAAGGCCACTCGACGGGCATGCACAACTCGATAGCCGTGGATCGCGAAGACAACAGTAAGCCCATCAAAGTCGCCGGCGACCGCAACTTTGGCATCGGCTGCATGGCCCGAGGCGTGGCCGCTCTATGCATCGAGCAGCGCTCGTTCGGGGAGCGCAAGGAACAGGTTCAGAAGCAGGCCTCATCCCACGGGTGCCATGACGCGACGATGCACGCCCTCATGCTTGGCAGAACGCTCATGGGAGAACGGGTGTACGACGTCGGCCGGGCGATTGATTACTTGAAAACGCGTGATGACGTCGATTTCTCGCGGCTGGGCGTCATGGGGAATTCGGGAGGCGGGACAATCTCCTTGTTCAGCGCCGCGTTACTGCCCCCGCTGAAGTTTGCCATGCCGTCGTGCTACTTCTGCACGTTCCGCGACTCGATCATGTCCATCTACCACTGCATGGACAATTATGTGCCGGGCCTCTACCAGTACGCGGAGATGTCCGACGTGATGGGCCTGTTCGCGCCGAAGCCGGTGGTCATCGTGGCAGGCAAGGAGGATCCCATCTTCCCAATCGCCGCCGTACGAAAGGCATTCCGCGCTCTGAAGCGCATCTACCGGGCGGCGGGCGCAGAGCGGCATTGCCACCTCGTCGTTGGGGAAGAAGGGCATCGCTTCTACGCGGATCAGGCATGGCCGAAAATGCTACGCGAAATGGACGTCTAAGAGGCGGCGCTGCCGGCGACGGGCAAGCCACTCGGGCCAATCAGGCAAGAATCTCGCGCAAGGCATCCAACAGGGCGTCGGTTTCCTCGTCCGTGCCAACAGTGATGCGCAGGGCGTCATCCAGGCGGCGTGCATTGAAATAGCGGACATAGATCCGGCGCTTCTTGAGCCGCTCGAAGATCTGCTTAGCGGAGGGGGTCCCCTGCCATTGCGCCAAGACGAAGTTCGCCTGTGACGGCGGCACAGTGAATCCCATGGCGCGCAACTCCTCGATGAGGCGTGCGCGGGTGGCGCGAACTTTGGCGGCGTTCGCCTCCATGTAGGCGTAATCTTGCATCGCAGCGAGTCCCGCGGCCTGACTCGGGGCACTCATGTTATAGGAGTCCTTCGTCTTGAGAAACTCCGCGATGACGGCAGGCTGGGCCACCGCCGCGCCGACCCGGAGGCCGGCAAGGCTGAAAGACTTGGAAAACGTGCGCATCACGATGACATTCTCGAAGCGGCCCGGCAGGTCCATGCAGTTGTCATCGGCGAAATCCACGTAGGCCTCGTCGACGACAACGATCCCGCCGAATTCCTTACAGAGACGCTCGACTGCGCTGCGTTGGGCGGACACCCCGCTCGGGGCATTCGGGCGCGGTAGGAAGCACAGCCGGGCGCGCTGGCTGAAAAAGGTCTCCGTTAGCTGGAACTCCGGATCCAGCTCAATCGCCTCGATGCGCGCGCCATGCAAGCGCGCGAGCGTCTCGTACAGCGTGTACGTAGGATACGTCGTCAACACGGTGTCCCCTGGATCAACAAAGGTGCGGATAGCCAGCGCCAGGAGTTCGTCCATGCCGTTGCCGATAATGACCCAGTCACTCCCTTCGTAGCCGTAGCGCTCCGCACAGGCTTTGCGAAGGGCTAGCGATACAGGATCGGGATAACGGCGGACAGCCTCGACGCCAAGCGCGTGCAGGGCCTCAACCACCTTGGGCGATGGCGGATAGGGATTCTCATTGGTGTTGAGCTTGATGACGCCGTCGCCTCGGGGCTGCTCCCCGGGAACGTAACCTTCGACATCCTTCAGGATGGCGCGTCTGTACTTCACTTGCGAATCTCCACGGTGTTTGCGTGCGCCGTCAGTTGCTCGGCGGTGGCAAGGCGGATAATATCGTCCGCATCCTTCATCAGGCGTTCCTTTGAATAGGAAATGACGCTGGTAACCTTGCGAAAATCCTCTGTTGTCAGCGGCGAGGCGAATCGGGCTCGGCGCGCCGTGGGCAGGATGTGGTTGGGGCCGGCATAGTAGTCGCCGATGGCCACCGGACTCATGGAGCCAAGGAACGCGGCCCCTACATTCGACACCTTGTCGAAAACTTTCCTGGGATACTCGGTACAGATAACCAGGTGTTCCGGAGCGAGTTCATCGGTAATCCGCGCCGCCTCATCAAGGCTTCGGGTGACGACAACAGCGCCCTGCGCTTCCAGGGCTTTACGAATGATCCCCTCTCGCGCAAGATCCGCACTTTGCGCGTCGATCTCCGCAAGTACCGCGCGGGCCAGGTCGCCCGAAGAGGTTAGCAGAATCGCGGCGGCTTCTTCGTCGTGCTCGGCCTGGGCAAGCATCTCCGCGGCGACGTAACGGGGATCGGCCTTCGCGTCAGCGATGACAACGACTTCGGACGGCCCGGCCTCGGTGTCAATGGCGCATACAGACTGCACAAGCCGCTTGGCGATGGTGACATACGTGTTGCCCGGGCCTGTGATCTTGAGCACAGGCGGGATCGTTTCCGTGCCGTATGCCAGCGCGGCAATAGCCTGAGCCCCGCCGACACGGAACACGCGGGTGGCGCCCGCGATACGGGCGGCGGCCAGAACCACCGGGTTGATCGCACCCTCGTACGACGGCGGCGATACCATGACGATCTCAGACACGCCGGCCACCCGGGCGGGAACAATATTCATCAGGACGGAGGATGGATAGAAGGCCTTTCCGCCGGGAACGTACACGCCGACCCGCTCGATAGGCGTGATACGCTGCCCGAGGACAGTGCCGTCCTCCGCCGTCTCCTCCCACGACTCGCGTAGGTTATTCGCGTGAAAGCGGCGGATGTTCTCGCAGGCGCGCTCCAAGGCGGCCAGCAAGGGGCGCTCGACCTGCGAAGCCGCCGTTTCAAGCTCCTCGGCGGACAACTCGAAGTCGCCTGGCGCAAGGGCCACACCGTCAAATTGTTGCGTGTATTCGGCTACAGCCTCGTCGCCGCGCTCGCGCACGGCCTCGACAATGGCCGCCACAGCCTGGGCTTTTTCGGCCGATGCGCTTCCCACCCCGCCGTCAGCGGCGCGGCAGGTTAGCAAACGCACAGCCTCTTCGAGCGCCAGTTTGTCACCGATCTCGAGCATCTTCATGGTCGGTCATTTCCTTTGTCGAAAAACCTCAAGAAGAAGTCGCGAACTTACACACCTACACTCCACTCTTTGGCACAGGGAATGCATACTTGGATTTGGCCGGGATTATACCGAATGTTGTGCGGCGAATTCCTTCGACCAGGCGATAGCTTTCGCGATGCCTTCACGGAGGCACGTGGTGGGATTGTAGTCCAACAAGGCTCGGGCCTTGCCGATATCGGCGACGTAGTGCGTGACCTCGCCGACGCGGGTGGGTGCGATGGTCATTTGAGGCTCGGCGCCAAGTTCCTCGCCGATGTATTGGGCCATGGAAACGAGCGTCTGGCCTTGTCCGTAGGCCAGGTTGATCGTTTCGGCAAGATCGCGGCGGCTCACCAGCGTATCGATACCTCTGATGATGCCGTCGACACAGTCATCGACGTAGGTGAAGTCGAGTGTCTTCTTCTTGCCGAAGACGGTGATGGGCTCGCCGCGTTTGATTCGGTGTATGAACAAAGGGATAACGCGCTCCATACGCTCGATGTCGTTGTCATAGCGTCCGTAGACGTTGCTGAAACGAAACACGATGTAGGGCAGCTCATAGCACTGTGCATAGGAATAGACGAGCGCCTCGCCCGAGATCTTGCTTGCGCTGTAAGGGCTTTCAGTGAAGCTGAAGTCGGCGTGCGACTCCTCGGTGATATACCGGTGGATATCGCCGTAAACTTCCCGGGAGCTGCTGAAGATAATGGGGAGGTCATTGGCGCGGCAGAACTCGAGCGCATTGAAAGTCATCGTGATGTTCTCGAGTGCGCGCTCGGGTTGCTCGACAAGCTCGTGGACTTTGGCGTGGGCCGCTAGGTGGACAACAATGTCCAAGTTCGGGGGGTATTCGACATGCCCGATACCGCCTTTGAAGTTGCGGTAGGGCATGCTGAGATCCTGGTAGAGAGTCTCGATCTTATCCGTCCACGTGTTTCGCCGGACATCGACGCCGAAAACGTAGTGCCCCTCGTCAAGCAGCCGCAGGGCAAGGTTCGTTCCGATCTGCCCACTGGAACCGGTGATAAGCACACGCATGTCAATCTTACTCCGTTCTTGATGCCCGCTACGTCCTGACGCGTTCGATATCGGCTCCTAGAGCGGCCAAACGCTCTTCGATTCGTTCGTATCCGCGATCGATGTGATACACGCGGGATACCGCCGTCTCGCCCTTCCGCGCGATGAGCCCCGCGATAACAAGGGCGGCGCTGGCGCGCAAGTCCGAAGCCATGACGGGCGCACCCTTGAGTTCGGAAACACCCCGCACGACGGCCGCGTTGCCGTCGAGGTCAATATCCGCGCCCATTCGCCGCAGTTCAGCCACCTGCATGAAGCGATTCTCGAACACGTTCTCCTTGATGACGCTTACGCCCTGGGCCACCGAAAGCATGGCCATCGTCTGGGCCTGAAGGTCCGTCGCGAAGCCTGGATAAGGCTGCGTCATGACATCGACGGCCTTGATCCCATTTGTGGCCGCGGCGCGGATGCTGGTGCCGTGTACTTCCACCTCCGCGCCGGTTTCACGCAACTTGGTGAGGAAGCCGGGCAGGTGGTCGGCATTGCCGTTCTGCACGGTGATGTCGCCGTGTGTGGCCACGCCGGCAATAAGGAACGTGCCGACCTCGATGCGGTCGGGGATCACCACGTGCTCCGCTCCACCGAGGGAATCCGTGCCGACGATAGTGATAAGGTCCGTGCCCGCACCCGAGATTTGCGCGCCCATGGCGTTGAGAAACCGGGCCAAGTCGGCGATTTCCGGCTCGCGGGCGACGTTGGTCAGGCGAGTGACCCCCTTGGCGCGGCACGCGGCCATCATCAGGTTCTCGGTGGCGCCCACGCTGGGAAAATCCAGGGCAAAATCGGCGCCTTGGAGGCCGCCCTCGGCCATGACGTATCCCTCTTCAATGCTCACATGGGCGCCCATGGCCTCAAAGCCCTTCAGATGGATATCGACGGGCCGTGAACCGATAGCACACCCTCCCGGCATAGAGACGCGCGCCTTCCCGAAACGCCCCAACAAGGGCCCGAGAACAAAAAAGGAAGCACGCATCTTGCGGACGAGGTCGTAGGGGGCGACCTGGGCATTGATGGTGCTTGCGTCGAGAGTCATATAGCGGCCGGTGAACTCGATGGTCATGCCCATACCGGCCAGGATCTTGTCCATGGTGAAGATGTCATGGAGGCAAGGCACATTGTGCAGTACGCAGGGCTGCTCGGCGAGGATCGCCGCCGCCATAAGCGGCAGTGTGGCATTCTTGGCCCCGCGCACCTGGACGCTTCCCCGGAGGGGATTGCCGCCGCGGATCAGAATCTTATCCATTGGCTCTTGCCTTCTTCGGACGGCGGCTTAGTGGCATGCCTAAGGACAGGTAGCTTCCGACGAGGCGCCGTTCTACAGGAAGAGGTACAGACCCGCCGAGGCGTGGTCGTGCTAGCCTTCGTCCTCGTCTGTGTCATCGGCGGGCTGGTCACTTGGGGCGGCCACGTCGCCGCTCTCCGGAGGCGAAGAAGTTGACTCGCCGCCTGTCGACGACATCCCCCCTTCGGGAGCCGCCTCAACCTGACCATCGGATGCGTCGGCAACCTTGCCGTCTTCCGTAATGCGCTTGCCGCCGATATCCAAGTCGTCGAGGCCGGTTAGTCCGCTGACTTCCTCGCTTGGCTCATCGACCAGTTCCGGCGCGACGCCTTTGCCCACGCGGCCGGCCACCAGGGACATGATCAGCGCCAACGTCAAGAAAAGCCCGGCCATCACTTTGGTGAGCCGGACAGGCAGGCTCTTGCCGGCCCTGGGCCCGAACACGGCTTCCGAGCCGCCGCCCATACCAAAGGCTCCGGCGAAGCCTGTGCCTTTGCCCTTCTGAAGCAACACGATCGTGATAAGCCCCACGCAGCAAGGCACATAGACAATCAGCAGCAGGAACCAGAGCGTTTCCCAGCGCCAGATGAATTCCCAGATGCCATCCACGAGCTACACCCTCCTAGGCGCCGGCTTTGACGATGGCCGCGAAGCTATCAGCCTTCAGCGCCGCACCGCCGACCAGCGCGCCGTCGACATTCTCTTTGGCCATGAGTTCGGCCGCATTATCGGGTTTTACGCTCCCACCGTATTGAATCCGCAATTGCGCGGCAATGGTTTCTCCGAACTGCTCCTTGACGAGGCCACGAACAAAAGCGTGGGCCTCCTCGGCCTGCTCGGGCGTAGCGGTAACGCCCGTGCCGATGGCCCAGATGGGCTCGTAGGCGATAGCCATGTTCGCGAAGTCGGCTTCCGCAAGCCCTGCAAGCCCATTGACAACCTGGCGGCTCAGTACATCGTTCATCTTGCCGCCGTTGCGCTCGTCGAGGGTCTCGCCGATGCAGAACATAACCTTCAGGCCGCTCTTGAGAGCGAATTTCAGCTTTTCGTTGAGGAATTGGTCGTCTTCCTTGAAGTACTGCCGGCGTTCGCTGTGGCCGATGATGGTCCACGCGCATCCCACGTCCAACAGCATCTGCGGCGAAATCTCGCCGGTATAGGCTCCGCTCTCCTGGGTGTAGGCATTCTGGGCGCCCATCTCGACGTTTGAGCCTTTAAGCGCCTCGCCCACGGCATACAGTGCCGTGTACGTCGGGCAGACGACGATATCTACATCGGCGACGTCCGCGACCAGCGGCTTGAGCACGTTGACGGTTTCCATGGCCTCGCCAACAAGCTTGTTCAACTTCCAGTTCCCAGCGATGAGCGGTTTCCTCACGAAACTTCCCTTCCCTCAGCCTGTTTGGATTGGTTTGCTCCGGACACGGTTTTATTCGATTCCCCGCGCCCAAGCATCTCCCTGCGGCACACCCGCACGTAGCGACAGAGACTAGCATAATCTATTGGCGTGCCGCAACTTGGCCGAAGGCCCCGATTAGGCGTCACCCGCAACGCCACACTCGAGGCCATCGAAGGCGAGAACGCCCCGCACGCGGCACTGGCCGTGGCGAGGTGCCATCATCTACAATCCCGTCATGATTCATCAGGACCACACGGGGAGCAGAGGCGCCCGGGGGCAAGATGCCTGAGCATCCACCATGGCATGCCGGCCGCCTCACGGGGGACAACGCCCCGCCGCAGATATGGGAGTACGGCCTGCTGGCGGCGGCTGTTGCCACGTCGCTCGCGCTGGGATTCTCCCATTTGGGCACACCTAGCCTTTGGCACGACGAACTCGTCCACGTGTTCGTCGCCAAGAGCGTGGCCGCCACGGGGCACTTCCTACTCCCGAGTGGGCGCCCCTACGTAAACGCGTCGCTATACAATGCGATATTGGCTGCCTTCATACGCTTCCTCGGCGACGGGGAAGCGGCAGTAAGGACGCCGTCGGTGCTCCTGGGAGCGGCGTGCGTGGGACTAACCTACGTGGTGACGCGAACGCTCCTCGGGCGCGCTTGCGGCATCGTGGCGGCATTCGCCCTGGCGCTGTCGCCATGGTCCGTCGCGTGGTCGCGGGAGGCAAGGCCCTATGCGCTCCAGCAGTTGCTGTACCTGTGTATGCTCTACGCCGCGTGGCGCATGCTCGAAGCGGACAGTCACCGGGCGTCCATGAAATGGGCGGCGGCATGCCTGCTGGCCTATCTGGCGGGTGCGGCCACATCGCTCCACTCCATCCTGTTCTTGCTCCCCCTTGGAGTGTACGCGCTCGCGATGGCGGCCCATGCGAAGCGGCTCAAGTCGCGGTGGACGCTGGTCTGCGCCGGCGTCGCCGTGGTGGGACTAGTCACGCTGTGCCTCTACCGGCTCACCCTGCCCAAGGGAGATCAGTTGGCCATCTTCGCCGGCGGCGGACTGGGCGGAGACCTTGAGGACGCTTACCGACAAGACAGGGACTTCTACCTCAGGTGGCTCTATGACAACCTGAGCACAGCCTATTTCGCGCTCGCATTGGCCGGCACGGCCCTTATGCTGCCACGAGCCGGGAGGCGCGGCCTCTTTGCCGCGTCGGCGTTCTGGGTTCCGGTGTGCGTGCTGACGTGGCTGGTAGGCTACCGGCGCCCACGCTTCATGTATTTTGCTTTCCCTTTCTACGCCGCCGCCTTCTCCTTTGCGCTGGTTGCCCTGGCCCGCTTCCTGACAACGGCAAAACGCTCTTGGATACGGACGGTGCTTGCGATCGCCGTCGTAGCCTTCGGACTCCGGCTCGCCTGGTCTACCGCGCGGCTCGTGGGAGACTCCTTGGAAGTGGCGCGCGGGGCGGATGTTACTCTCGCCCGGAAACACCCGCAATGGCGACAGCCTTGTCAGTATGTCCGGGAACGTCTGGACGGCACGGTGGTACTGTCCACGATGTACCTTCCGGCGCTCTATTACGTCGGGCGGTGCGACAGTTGGTATCCCAGCAGGACGCTCCCGTGGGAAAAGGACGAGTCAGGAATCGCGGGATTGGCGGATGTGGCCGCCTTGCGGGATTTCGTGGCGGCGCATCCGAAGGGGTACTTCCTGGCGGAGTGGTGGCGGTTCTATCGGTTTGACTTTCTGGCGGAAGATGTGGCCTGGGTGGAAGCCCACATGACGCGACTTCCCGAGGCGTCCAGTGAAGACGTAACGGTGTTCTGCTGGGGGCTCGGAGACAGCGCCCCGGAAGAACCGTGACGCTTTCGTAAGGGTGTCAATACAGGCGAAACCGTAACGCGTAAATGAGAGTCTAAGTTGAGGTTATTGAGGCAGGCAATGCCTGCTCGATGTGTCGCCGAGAGCACGACGAAGCCGAGAGCCCACAAAGGGTGCGGCCTGTGGTGGATCTTCTATAGACGTGGAGGTGGAATGCGTAACCTACTGACTTTATTGGTATTAGCAACAGCCCTGCTCGGTTTGGCCGGCTGCTTCCCGAAGAAGACGGCGGGAAAAGCCAGTCCAGCCGACACAGTGAGTGAAGATCCGAAGGCAGCCACCATTCCTGTGCAGGCAACACGTCCAACGCGGGCCGACATCTCGTCCTACTTCGAGACGAACTCGCGCGTCGAAGCAGAGGCTCGGGTCGAAGTCATGGCCGAAGGCACGGGAAGGTGCGTCAGCGTTCGCGTCGAAGAGGGGGACACGGTGGACGCGGGCGATGTTCTGGCGGAGTTGGACAAGAAGCAGGCCCAAGCATCGCTGCATCAGGCGGAAGTCCAGCTCCGAAAGAACAAGGCCGACTATGACCGTGTAAAGAAGGGGCGCGAAGAGGACGGTGCTTCGCTTTATAGCGATCAGGACGCGGACGCCGCCCGCTTCACCTACGAACAGGGCCTGGCGAACGTGGAATTGCAGCGTATCCAGGTGGAGAATCTGACGATTCGCGCACCCATCTCGGGACTTGTCACGCGGAAAGACATCCAGCCTGGGCAATTCATAAGCGCCGGGAGCTCCGTATTCAGCATTGTCGACCCCAACACCTTCATGCTCGTGATCGATGTCCAGGACCTGGACTTGCCGCGTCTGCGGGAAGGTCAGGCGGCACTGGTGCGTATCGACGCCCTGGATGGCCAGGAGTTCGAGGCGCATATACGCCGGATCAATCCGGGGATCGACCCCGTCAGCCTTACATTCAGAGTCACGCTCGATTTTGACGCAGAAACGCGTGAGCGGCTTATCGACGGGGCCTATGCCTGGGTGCGCCTGGTAACCGACACGCATCATAACGCCATCCTTCTGCCCAAGAACGCCGTGGTCGATAAGAATGTAAGAAAGTACGTATTCGTCCTACGTGAACCTACGAAAGAACAGGAACCAGACGTGCAAGAGGCCCAAGCCCCCCCACCGGACGAAGGCGGCAAGTCTGAGAGCGGTGATGGCGCTCAGGCAAAGAAGGACATGGCTGCGCCCGAGGAACTGCGCTTCGTGGCCGAGCAGGTTGAGGTGAAGGTCGGCCTGGAGGACAGCCAGTTTGTGGAGATACTGGACGGCATCGAGGCGGACGCGCTGGTGGTCACAATGGGACAGCACACGCTCAAGCACGGCACCGAGGTCACGCTGACATCGGTGGAGGATGCACTGAGCGAGAAGGGTGATGTGCCCATCGAGGAGGCTCTGGCGGAGGCGACGCGCAAGCGCGAGGAGAGTGCGCAGAAGGCCAAGAGCGAGAGTAAGCCATAGTGGCCCCGGCAAACGAAACCACCTCACAAGCTACCGCTCCCATCGAGAAGGGCGTTGTGCGGCGCTTGGCCATTGAACGCCCCGTGGCGACGGGTATGCTGTTCCTGACACTCGTCGTATTCGGCTGGAAATCCTACCAACAGCTTCCCATCAAGCTGATGCCGGACATCTCCTATCCCACGCTGACGGTAAGGACGGAGTACGAGGGGGCAGCGCCTGAAGACGTCGAGAAACTGCTCACGCGTCCTTTGGAGGAGAATCTAAGCATCGTCAGCGGCCTTGTCGAAATCAGCAGCGTATCCTCACCCGGGCTCTCGGAGATTGTCCTTGAGTTCACGTGGGATACGGACATGAACATGGCCCAGCAGGACGTCCGGGATCGCCTAGACCTCTTCGAGGCCCCGTCGGAGGTCACGGAGAAGCCGGTCATCCTTCGCTACGACCCGGGCCTCGACCCGGTCTTGTGCATCGCTATCACCGGCCCTCCCCCATCCCCCGAGGCGACGGCGGGGGAGGCACAAGAGCAAGAGCAGCGGGATCTGACGCGCATCCGAGAAGTGGCCGAGCGCTATCTCAAGAATGACCTCGAAGCGGAAATCGGCATCGCACAGGTGCTTGTCAAGGGGGGGCGCGAAGAGGAAATTCAGATCCTGTTGAACTCCGAACGGCTCAAGAGCCTTGGCATAGGCCCGGAGAACGTGGTCGGTAGCCTCTCGGAACAGAACATCAACCTTTCGGGAGGCCGGTTGAAAGAAGGTAAGACGGAGTATCTTGTCAGAACACTCAATGAATTTGAGAATGTTGACGAGATCGGCGACGTGATCGTGGGCCGCCCCGGGGGCAAGTACATTCGACTTGGCGAGGTGGCCGATGTCATCTCGGGCGAAAAAGAGCGCGAAACCATCGCGCGGATCAGCGGACGTGAGGCCGTCATCCTTGAGATTCACAAAGAAGGCGACGCCAATACGGTCGACGTCTGCAACAAGCTGAAAGACCTGTTGGGTTTTGAGCGCACGGCGACACTGTCGGAGCGCATCTCAAGCTCCCTGGCCAAGCGGGCCTCGAAAGGCCAAGCGGGCGTGGCGTCTCCCGCATCCGAGGGAGCTCGCCAGAAAACAAAGACGCTGCGCGCGCGCCTGCCTGGCGATACACAATTCGCGGTTATCAGCGATCAATCTCAGTTCATCGTTGCCTCCATCAGGGAAGTCCAACGCACCGCCATTTACGGCGGCATACTGGCGCTGGTGATCCTCTTCTTCTTCCTTCGCGAGCTAAGAAGCACGGCCGTGGTCGGCCTGGCCATCCCCATCTCCGTGATCGCAACCTTCATTCCCATGTATGTGCGGGGCATCTCGTTCAACATCATGTCCCTCGGCGGGCTCGCCCTGGGTGTCGGGATGCTCGTCGACAACTCGATCGTGGTGCTTGAGAGCATCTTCCGCTGCAAGGAGGAAGGAGACGATCCAGTGAGCGCGGCGGACCGCGGCACGCGCGAGGTCAGCAGCGCCGTGACGGCCTCGACGCTCACGACGATCGCCGTCTTCCTCCCCATCGCGTTCGTGGAAGGCGTGGCCGGCCAGCTCTTCGGCGATCTGGCGCTGACAGTCGCGTTTTCACTGCTCGCCTCCCTCTTGGTAGCGCTCTACCTCATTCCAATGATTGTCTCGCGCCAGCGCTTGGCGGTGTTGGCCGACCGGGAAGTAGTGTGGCTCTTGCGCTGCTACCGCGAGGCACGCCACGGCAGCCATGGGAGGCCGGCGGCACTGGCACTAATAATCCCCTACGGCCTACGCGATGCGATGAAGTGGCTTCAGATCACCACGAAGACGACGCTTCGGCCTGCCGTAGGCATACTGGTGCGAGAACACCCACCGGAGCCGGGAGCTCCGCGGGCGACGCTTCTCGCCAAGATCCTCCGTCCACTCGTGCTATTGTCTAGGGCTGTGGCCATGGTGGCGCTTACGGTTCCCCTCAGCGCCGTGCTGTTGATTCACGCGTGTTTGAAGGGCCTGGCCACCGGGGCAATTACCGGCCTTTTCCTCTTTTCCATCGCGGCATTGGCCGTGGTACGTGGGGCAGGCTGGGTATTCCGCGTTGTCTTGTGGCTGCCTCTACAGGCATTTGACACCAGTTTCAAGGCCTTTCGCGAAGCATATGGTGCAAGTCTTCGATGGGCCCTCCGGCTCAGTCCCGTCTTTCTTCTCATTGTAGGGGGCCTGGCCGTCCACGCGGCGGGCAGGGCCTTGACCTTGGGCCGGGAACTGATCCCCCCCATGAAACAGGGAGAGTTCGGCGTACGTCTCGAGGCTCCGGCGGGCACCCGTCTGGAGGAAACGGATCGCCGCGCCCGACGATTCGTAGAGATCGCTATGGGGATGCCCGAAGTCGAGGCTGTCTCGGCCGAAGTGGGCAGCGAGCAACTGTCGGCGGACGCGGGAAGCCGCGGAGAGAATATTGCACAGTTCAATGTGTCTCTAAAGGATCGGGAGCGCAATGCGGCGCGGCAGGATGAGATCATGGAGGCGCTGCGACGCAAGGTCAGCGGCATGTTCCCCGACGACGAGATCACCTTCACGCTGCCGACGCTTTTCACGTTCAAGAATGCACTCGAACTGCAGATACGCGGCGACGATCCCAACGAACTCCGCCGCGTAGGCCAACAAGCTCTGGAGAGAATCCGCGGCATCGACGGCCTCAAGGACGCGGAATTGAGTGTGAGGGCCGGATATCCGGAGATTATCATCGAGTTTGACCGCGATCTCCTCGCGGCCAAAGACCTCTCCCCCGGACAGGTAGCGGAGCGCCTCCGAACCGAGGTGCAGGGCGACGTGGCTACGCGCTTCAACCGTGGCGGCGAGAAAGTCGATATTCGCGTGCGATCCGACCAGGCTAAACTGAGTAGCCTCAATGATCTGCGCAATATGTCGGTAACCGACGGCTATCCGCCCGTCTCGCTGGCCTCGGTGGCGGGCCTACGCGTCCAGGAAGGCCCGAGCGAGATCCGTCGCATCGACCAGCAGCAGGTGGTCGTTGTCACGGCGAACGTCGAAGGCCGCGACCTGGGCTCCGTGGGCGACGAGGTCATGGCGCGGATTCAAGGCATCGAGAAGCCCGCTGATTACCAGTTTTTGCTCGGAGGCCAGAACCGGGAGCTGCGCACCTCATACCGCAGTCTGATGTTCGCCCTGGCCCTGGCCGTCTTTCTGGTGTATGTGGTGATGGCCTGCCAGTTCGAATCGGTGTGGCACCCGGCCCTAATCATGTTCAGCGTGCCGCTGGCATTTATCGGCGTGATATATGTTCTTGACTGGCTCTCCATCGACCTCAGCGTGGTCGTCTTCATCGGGGGAATCGTACTGGCGGGCATCGTCGTGAACGACGCGATTGTTTTGGTGGATTACGTCAACCAACTTCGCCGCCGGGGCCTGGCCAAAACCGACGCGCTCGTGCAAGCAGGCGTGGTAAGGCTGCGCCCCATCGTAATGACGACGTTAACAACCGTGCTCGGGCTTATCCCAATGGCCTTCTGGACGGGCGAGGGCGCGGAGATACGCCGGCCGATTGCCATTACGGTGATGGCGGGCCTCACATCCGCCACGGTATTGACGCTCTTCATCATCCCCATGGCCTACTACCTGTTCGGGGGGCGTGATCGGTGAGATGGGTGTCGCTGCCAGCGGCCGCGATACGCCGCCCCGTCACGGTGTCCATGCTGGTGATCACCGTGCTCGGTTTAGGAATCGTCGCCCTACACAAAGTACCGCTCGAGTTCCTTCCCGCGATGGATTCGCCCTTCATCCGCTGCTACATTCCATATCCCGGCGCGACTCCGGAACAGGTGGAGAACGAGATCGCCATCCCGGCGGAGGGTGAATTCCGGACGGTGTCCCACCTCAAACGCATCACCACGCGTTCCGATGCGGATGGGTGCAGCGTACATATGCACTTCGACTGGGACACGGACATGGGCCTCGCCACCGCTGAAGTGCGGGACCGCATGGAGCGTCTCCGATTGCGGTTGCCCGCGACGGTAGACCAGATGGTGCTGGGGCGCTTCAGTTCAGAAGCCGTGCCTATCATGGCATTCCCGCTCTTCAGCGAGAAGGATCCCGACGATTTCGCACACCTCGTGCGGACATTCCTCGTGCCACGCCTGATGCGGATCGGCGGCGTCGCCGATGTAACGGTGTACAGCAAGCCGGAGGAGGATGTCGTCGTCGAGTTCGATCAGGCCGCCCTGGGAAGCCGGAACCTCGGAATCTACCAGATTGTCGCCAGTCTCCAGACGAGTAATGTGCACCTATCGGCGGGAGAACTCATCGACGGAGGCACCAAATACTTCGTGCGCGTGGCAAGTGAGTTCACCCGGCCCGAAGACATCGCGGATCTCATTGTGGGGCCGAATGGACTGCAGCTCAAAGACGTCGCCCACGTGGGATACCAGGCCCGGGAGATCGATTACGACTATCACATCGACGGCAAAGGCGGCGTGTTCGTAGCGATCCTGAAGGAATCGGAAGCGAATACGGTGGCCGTGTGCAAGGCACTGGAGAAAGAACTCGATCAAGCACTCTCCGAACCGGCATTCAAAGGAACGGAGAAACTGATGGTTCTCAACCAGGGCGAATTGATCACATCGTCTATCAACGGACTGCTCAGCGCGGGGAGATATGGCGGCGTAATGGCCCTGGTAGTGCTCTTCCTATTCCTGCGGCGTCTCAGGCCGACAGTCGTGGTGGCCCTGGCCATCCCCGCATCCCTCTTGGCGGGCCTCGTCTTCATGTTCTTCGCGGGGATGACGCTCAACATCGTCACCATGAGCGCCATGATCATCGCCATCGGAATGCTCGTGGACAATTCCATTGTCGTCATCGAGAATATCGTCCGGTACCACCAGCTCGGCTATGATCAGATGGAGAGCGCGCAGCGCGGCGCGAGCGAGGTCAGCATGGCGATCACCGCCGCCACGTTGACAACGGCGGTGGCCTTCATCCCGGTTCTCTATATGGAGAAGGGCATGATGGCGTTGTACATGAAGCAGTTCGGCGGGCCGGTCGCGGTGGCCTTGTTCTCGAGCCTGATCCTCGCGCTTACGGTGTTGCCCTTGGCCGTGAGCCGCATGAAACCGCGGAAGTCCCTGCGAGAGCATCTGCCATGGTATCGAGCCACGCTTCCTGCCCCACGGCTGCCGAAAGGGCCTCGCAGCGCGCGCTTGGCCGTACTCTTGCACGCCCACCCGTTCAAGAGGCTCGTCCAAGTCTATATCCGGACGCTCGGCCTGGTGATGCGATGGCGCCTGGCCACGTTGTTGCTTGTTGCTCTGCTGGGAATCGCGACGGTGGTTGTCGCGAAAGAGCGGGTCCCAACAGAGAGCGTGCCCGTGTTGGACATGCGCAGCGTGGACATGCGCGTCGATCTGGATCCTAACTTCGACAAGCCTATGGCCCAGGAACTCTTTGCGGATATCGAAGCCCGTATCGACGGACTGCGCGAGGAACTGGGCATCCGGAATATCTTCGTGAGGCACGGCTTGCGCGGGGGCCGGTTCCAGATCTACCTGGTCGATGAAGAAGATCTGCCGCCCGGCGAAAAGCCGCCTCTTACCACGGAGCAAGTGCGCGATATTCTCTGGGAACTCTTGCCCAAGCGTCTGCCAGGCGCTGAATTGAAGTTCTCCATTGCAGAGGCGAACCAGGGCCAGTCGGAAGGGTCGGTGTCCTTGCGCCTCAGAGGAGACGATACGCAGATCCTATCAGCGTACGCGGAGCGACTGCGAAAGCTGATGGAGAGCGTTCCGAGAATTGGCGATGTCGAGACGGACCTGGACCGCGATGAGGAAGAGGTGCTCGTCCGAATCAATGAGGAGCGGACGGAGCAAGCCGGAACCAGCCCGGCGCGGATTGCCCGGAGCATCGACCTAGCCCTGCGGGGCAATCGCTTCACCTACCTCAAGCAAGGGGGGCGCGAGATACCGGTTTGGGCTCAGTTCCGAGAGGAAGATCGGAAGACAAAGGCCAACCTGGACAATGTGGCCGTGGTGAGCGATACGGGGGAATTGATCCCCATCAACCAACTGGTGAGTTTCGACAAGGTGCGCAGCCCTCGCGCCATCCGCCGCGAAAACGCGAAGAATATCGTTACGGTGACGGCCAAAGCGGTTAACGAGGCCCTTTCCGAGGTGCGTGACGACCTTGAGAGCCTGATCGAATCCTTTGACCTGCCGCCGGGCTACAGCGTCGAGCTGGGCCAGGAACTCACCGAGTTGAAGTCCACCATGACCAGCTTCCGCGCGGCCGTCCTCTTGGCCGTGGTGCTGATCTACATCGTCATGGCCACCCTGTTCGAGTCCTACTTCCTTCCCTTGTCCGTGCTTACCTCGGTACCCCTGGCGTTCATCGGCGTCTACTGGGCCATGTTCATCACACAGACGCCGATGGATAGCGTGGCGCTCGTAGGCTGCATCCTCATGGTGGGCATCATCGTCAACAACGGGATCGTGATCGTCGATCACATCAACCATCTTAGGCGAAACGGCATGGCGCGTAATGAAGCGATCCTGCAGGGGGGCAAGGACCGTCTGCGACCCGTCATGATGACGGCGCTCACGACCATCCTTGGCTGCGTGCCGCTGGGCATCGGCGGCGCAAGAGTCTCTTTCATCGGATTGGGGCGCGCCCTGATCGGCGGGCTGGCCGTGGGAACGCTCCTGACGCTTTTCGTCGTGCCGCTTTTCTACTCGCTCATCGACGACCTACAAGCCTGGACCTTACGATACCTCGCAAGCCTCGCCGGCATCGGACGCGGCAAACAGTCCGCGCAAGACGGCTCTTGTCGCGCATCCCTACTTAGAGCGGAATAACGTCGAGGCCGGGTATAGAGGATTCCAACGGGATGGTCTCGATCCCCGTGGCGCCCAGCCTAGCCAACTCGTAGCGTACCCGCGCCAAGGGAAGCGCGCTGGAACTCACATCAACCTGAATGCTGAATTCCGTGAAGTTTACCCCTTCCTTCATAGTGGGCTCGTCAGCGAACAGGTTATTGCTTTCAAGATAATCCATCACGGCGGCTACACGGTCCTTCTTGGCATTGAACACCAGAAGCACCTTGTCTTCGGCAAAGATGGAACCGTAGAGGTTAAGTAGGAACATCTGAGCCAGAGCGTATTTCGCGGGACTATCCTTCAGCGCGGGATTAACCCAGATGCCGGCCTCGGACTCCATGATGACATCCATAATGTGGAGTCCGTAGTTCTGAATTGCGCCGCCCGTCTGAGTGATCTCGAGGCCGAAATCCACGGAGCCGTGCTTAACCTTGGCCTCGGTCTTCCCCCAGGTCTCGTAGATGACGATACCGGAATCGATTCGCGGGGGGGTCTTAAACTTCTGTACGGAAAACGCCTTATGGGACTCAGCAAAACCCAGCGCCGCGGCTTTGCGCTGGAACCAATCAAGGGCGATATAGGGCATCTCGGAAACCATCGTTACCAACGGCTTGGCCGCGAGAAGACTTTTCAGCCACGTGTCGCAAGACAGGTCGCCCTCGGGAGGTTGGGTGATGATGACGATACGCACATCACCCCTGCCCAGGGAAAGGACCTTTGTAAGGGCAATGTCC
This sequence comes from Candidatus Hydrogenedentota bacterium, assembly GCA_963674865.2. Taxonomy (GTDB): domain Bacteria; phylum Hydrogenedentota; class Hydrogenedentia; order Hydrogenedentales; family SLHB01. The sequence continues at coordinate 296,882 of CAXXYE010000001.1, read as the reverse complement.
TGGGCATATTCGTACTTGAACTCCAGCACGCGCTCGCGGACCCAATCGTCGCCGGCCACGGCAATGTCGATCTCGCCCACGACAAGTTGGGAGCCGAATTCCTGAGGGCGGCCGTCCCATCCCACGAGGAAGCCCGTGACGGGGAAAGTGCTCGGCCCCCCCTTATCGTATCCCTTTGTGGGGAAGCCGGCGTGTTTCAGAAGTTCACCCAGCTTCCCGCCTCGGGAGGCATCGGCCAGCGAGCCGGCCGGAAGTCCAATAATCAGTTTCTCATCGTTTCCCATGCTCAACCTTCCTGGTTGTGTCTCCAGTGCGTCTCAAACGCAGAGTTTACCGGGTTTTGGGCGGCATTGTCATCTCAGCGCTTACCCTCCGGCACAAATGCCACACGGTATCGTTCAAGTCTTATGCGCATATGCTTGCAAGATCAGGAATTACCTTTGCTTCCGGGCCCACAGGCCGGCATTGGCGGGCCGGGTCAGCAACGGCCGTCCGCTCATGGTTTGCGGTTGCCCGGCCGGGGGAAAGTGAAGCTGAAGACGGTCTGAGCGCGCGCCGTCTCGGACTCGCCAGAGCGGCCCCAGGCGACGACGCAGTGGGATATTAAATAACAAGGGTTGATTTTTATCTGAAAACTGTGTATATTGTTCGTGGAATTTGGAGGCATGTCGGCGTTTGACGGCATGTCGGCATTCTGATAGGGTGACAGGAGTTTGGCGGTTCGGCAGGATGTTCTGCCGAACTCTCGCCAGTAAGTGCCCGCCTGTCGCCGGGGATGCCATGTGACAGAAGGAGATAACCGGGAACAAGTATAGAAGAATGGAGACGGGCGCAGCGCGCGTTCCTATCAGCTCCAAACGCTACTCAACAAAGAATTCGGCGCCCAAGAAGTTGGCAGCTTCAAGGACGCCGATCCCTCCTCGCAAGGTGTGCGGCCTAAGGCCTTGGCATACACCTTGCAAGTGAGACTCTCGAATCTCGCAACCGACCGAAGTATGCGATTAGGAGTCTCGCTTATGATTAGAACAGCCAGTTCCTCCATGTACATTCCGCGCAGGCTCACATTGTCTATGCTCGCGATCCTGCTGCTCTTCACTCTTGCCGCCTGCCCCGCCACCTTGCCGGGCAAGGAGATTGAAAGCGCTGCGCCTGGAGTCATATGGGTTGCCGCGGCGTCTGACGCGACGGCAGCATTCAGTCAGGCCATGACATTCTCCGATGCGTTCTCCGGCGGACAGGATATGGATCCTGAAGCGGATGCGCTGGGCGACTTCCTTGTTTACGCCGAGAGCTCGGTCGATGCGCTTGCCGGGATGGATGACGACACGGTTCAATACATCGTCCAACTGCCATCCGACGGAGATTGGTATCTCTGGGGCCGCTTCTACTATCCCGGCACCCCCGGAAGCAACGCCGCTAACTCGTTTTGGGTGTCCGTGGACTCCGGGGCGGGCCGGAAGCTGGGCAATAACAAAGATCATTTCCAGCAATGGCACTGGGACGGCGACGGCAATGTCGAGACAGGTTCCTGCACACCGGCATATCTCGGATGGCTTGCGGCGGGAGAGCACACGCTCACCATCGGGAAGCGCGAAGTAACGCCCGAGTCGCCCCGCCTCGACGTACTTGTGTTGACCTCATCGGCCGGCTATATCCCCACCGATGCAGAAGCCGTCCAGGCGCTGGGTTTGGCGCCGGCACTTCCGGAACTGGCGGTAACACCCGTCAGCCTTGCCTTCGATGACACAAGGGTGTCCGAACCATCGCCGGCGAAAGACCTAACGCTCTCAAACTTCGGTGACGCGCCGCTGTACGTGTCTACGTTGAGCGTGTCTGGAGCCAACGCCGCCGATTTCTCGGCGGATGCCTCTGTACCTTGCACGCTTCAACCGGGCGAGACGGCAACCGTCAGCGTGGTTTTCTGCCCTTCCGCCGAGGGAACTCGCGAGGCCGAGTTGGTTATAGCTTCCGACGATCCTGCGGGCGATGCGATCATTCCATTGTCGGGCACTGGCGTGGTACCGGAATCTGTGAATGAGGTCTGGCTTAACGCGGCAGCGGACGCCGTCACATTCAACGGCTCAATGACCTACTCGGCGGCCTACGCGGCGGATACAGATGCCGACCCCTTGAAAAACGCAATCACCGACACGCTGATCTTCGCCGATTCGGCGAAGAACTCCCTCAACGGCGGCAGTGGGGATGAGGCTGTATACACGGTCACCCTACCCGACTCCGGGCACTGGTATCTCTGGGGCCGGTTCTATTATCCCGGCGCGCCGGGAAGCAATGACGCCAACTCGTTCCTAGCCAGCGTCGACGGCGGCAAACGCGCCAAGTTCGGGAACAACAAGGATTTCTACCAGCAATGGCACTGGGACGGCGATGGAGATGTCGAGAGGGGCGCCCCGAGCGCGCTGTACCTCGGCTGGCTGGAAGCAGGAAATCATACACTGGTAATCGAAAAGCGTGAAGTGAAGCCGATCCCGCCGCGCCTGGACGTGCTGGTCGTGACAGCCGATCCGGCGTTTGTCCCAAGCGATGAAGCCGCGGAGGCCGGGCTTGGACTCGAAGCTCCCGCGCCCGAGCTGTCCTTGAACGCGACTTCGTTGGACTTCGGCTCGCTTGTCGTCGGCGAGGTTTCCGAAGCGCGTTCCGTCATCGTAACAAACACCGGGGAAGCCACGCTCGAGATCGCCGGCGCCACGGTTGTTGGGGCGGGATTCGTATGCGAGAATTCGGACGGCTGCACGCTCGATCCGTCCGGCTCTGCCACGTTCAACATCACGTTTGCGCCGTCCGAGGTGGGTTTGGCTGCGGCGACTTTGGTAGTTGCGTCGAACGCCCCCGCCGGCGCCGCGGAAGTGGCCCTGTCCGGCGAGGGATTGGCGCTTCCCCCGCCCGAGCTTCAAGTCAACATCGACACCCTCGATTTCGGCGGCGTCCCGACGGGCTTGAGTAGCGCGCCTGCCACGCTCGTGCTGACGAACATCGGCGGCACGACGCTGGCCGTCTCGGGATTGGACGTGACGGGCTCAGAGGCATCGGAGTTCCTCCTGAGCGGCGGGCCGGAACCGCCTTTCGCACTCGCGCCCGAAGCGTCCACGCAAGTCGAAATAGCCTTCACGCCATCGGAAGAAGGGATTCGCCAGGCAAAGCTGCTGATCGAATCCGACGACCCCCGCGGTACGGTCTCGGTGTTGTTGAGCGGTGAAGGCGTCTTTGTGCAATCCGAATTATGGATTGCGGCGGCACTGGACCCGACGGCGGCGTTCTACGGAGACATGGCGGTGTGTACCGCGTTTGCGAACGGCGCCGATGCCGACCCACTCGCCGATTCCCTCGTGGCCGGCCAGGTGTTCCCGGCCTCGACGGAGAGCGCCTTCGGCGGCGGAAGCGGCGACGAGGTGGCCTATACGGTGGATTTGCCTGCCTCAGGCACATGGTACCTCTGGGGCCGCTTCTACTATCCGGGCGATCCGGGCAGCAACGACGCCAACTCATTCCTCGTTCGCGTTGACGACGGCGCCGCTCTGAAGTTCGGAAACAATCGAGACTACTTCCAGGAGTGGCACTGGGACGGCGATGGCGGCCTCGAAACAGGGCCGCTCTCCCCGCTCAGCCTAGGCGACCTCGACGCGGGCATGCACACGCTGATCGTCGAGAAGCGTGAGGTCCTGCCCGTTGCACCGAGGTTGGACGTGCTGCTCCTAACACAAGATTCGTATGCGGCCCCGACAGATGCCGATGCCGCTGCGGCACTGAACCTGGGCGGTGGCGAGGGTGAGGGTGAGGGTGAGGGAGAAGGCGAGGGAGAAGGCGAGTTGCCGATCGGCCCCTACGCGAACGAGAACTCTCCTCTCGGAACGAACCTCTCGCCCATAGCGGATTGGAGTCCGGAGTGGGCCTTTCTCGACGCCTTCAAGACCTCGCGAGCTTGGATCTCCGGAACCGCCTATACGTGGGATGACGGCCGCACTCTTGACGTCGACGAACACGGCTGGGTCCGCTCGCTGGAATCCGGCCAAGTCGCGAAGACACTGCTGTTCTGGGACTTGCAGGATATGTATCCCGGCGGCGAGTACATTGTCCTCTACGATGGCGAGGGCACGATCGAGTATCAGTTCGCGGCGTGCAAAGATGACGCGGCCTCGGCCTCGGGACGGGACGTTGTAAACGTAGACCCCTCTCAAGGCGGCTGGGGCCTGTGGATCACGGCGACCGACCCGGGCGATTACATTCGGAACATCCGCGTGATCATGCCTGGTGGGACCTCTCCTGAGGATCCGTTCTCCTGGTGGTACGACGAGGCTGAGTGCCCCTACACCACGTTCCAGCGCTTTGAGGACACTTACGCGACGCAGGCGTTTCATCCTGCCTTCCTGGCGGCGGTGAAGAATTACAAAGTCTTACGGTTCATGGATTGGATGGCAACAAACGACTCCGAACAGGAGGCGTGGTCGGAGCGCCCCACGCCCGAAGACGCGCGATGGACTGAATGCGGCGTACCCATCGAGGTTATCTGTGCACTGGCGAACCGCTTGCACGCGGACGCCTGGATCAACGTGCCGCACAAAGCGACTGACGACTACATTGCCCAGCTCGCCACGCAGGTGCGCGACCTGCTGGATGCAGGCCTCCGAGTCTACGTCGAATACTCGAACGAGGTGTGGAACTGGCAGTTCCAACAGGCCCAGTATGCCTCCGACCAGGGCCTGGCGCGTGGCTATACGACGAATCAGTATGAGGCCGTTACCTTCTTCATGTCGGCGCGAAGCGTGGAGGTGTTCGGCATCTTCGAGCAAGTGTTTGGAGCGACCGACCGGCTCGTACGTGTCATGGGCGCACAGGCGGCGAATTCCTCGGCTTCCGAGACACTTCTCAGCTTCAACGATGCGTACCTGAACACAGATGTTCTGGCGATAGCGCCTTACTTCGGCGGATACCTGGGCAGCCCCGACAATGCTTCGTGGGTGAGCGCCATGACGCTAGATGACCTGGTGGGCGAATTGCAGAACTCGGCCCTCCCTGAGAGCATCGAGTGGATCACCAGCAGCGCCGGAGTCGCCGGCAACTACGGTGTGGACCTTGTGGCCTACGAAGGCGGCCAGCACCTGGTAGGCTACTGGGGCGTGCAGGACAATGACACGGTTAACGCCCTCTTCGACGCCGTCAACAGCGACCCGCGCATGGGACAGATGTACACGGACTACCTGAATGCCTGGGCCCAATCCGGCGCGGGCATGTTCGTGCACTATGTGAATTGCTACAAGGACTGCAAGTGGGGTCGTTGGGGCGCCATGCAGTACCTTGGCCAGCCTCGCGTCGACGCCCCGAAGTACGACGCACTGATGCAGTTCATCGAGGACCGTCTCTAGGCTCAAGTCTTCTTCGCCGGGAGCCGGCCCAACACGGGCCGGCTCCCTTTCGCTTTCTTGGGACAAGCGATGGCGCCGAACCTGCCTCACTCATTCCTATCGTGAGTCAGGGAAGCCCTCTTGCACTCTGCCGTCAGCCCCATCGTAAGCCATCGAAAACCACCGCACGTCGGCGCGCCCGGATGTCCACGCGCAATGTCCGAAGGAATAGCCATCTGACACGGGAGGTTCCTTTCCTAAGATGCCGCGCCGAAGTCAGGGCGCAGGGGAACGCGTGGAAGGTCCACGCGGGGACAAGAAGGAACAGGGCATGAAGGACACGTTGACAAACATAGCCGCAGGCAGTTTCTACGCGATACTGGTCGCCGGGCTCGCTCTGCTTATGGCAAGTTGCGCAACGACTTCCCCTCCCTCCGGCGTGTCGCACGAAGTGGTATCGACACAGAAGAGCGACGGGGTGGTGAAGGAGCGGACAATTGTCCGCACCAATGAACTCTACGAGATTCCGGAACAGCCGACAACGGGAGAGCATGACGGGGCAAGTCCCGAGGAAGTGGCCCGGCACGCCGAGATGGCGATGGCCTTTAGCATCGGCCCGGGAGACGCATTGGACTTCAAGTTCTACGACGACCCGGCCTTAAGCCGTGAAGTGGTAGTGCGTTACGATGGGTGCGTATCGCTCCCCCTGATCAATGACATCAAGCTCTCCGGCTTGACACGCGAGGAAGCGGTGGAGGCGGTACGCGACGCCTACAGCACGGTGTTTCGCAACCCGCGCCTGAGCCTGACAGTCAACGAAGTCATGAGCAAGTCATACTTCGTCATGGGAGATGTCGAGCGGCCGGACGAGTACCCTTACGAGCGGCCCATCTCTCTGCTGCAAGCGATCAATCTCGCCGGCGGGCTGCGCGTGGACACACGCGAGGGCGAGTCGTACATCGGCGCGCAAGGCCAGTTGACGAAGGCTTTTCTGATTCGTCACGTCAGCGGACATCGCGAGGTCTTCGAGCATGACCTGCGCGGCTTACGGCACCCCGGCGAGCACCCCTCAGACACGCCTGTGTTTCCGGGTGATGTGGTGTACCTGCCTGAAGGCCTGAATCTGGTTTACGTGCTCGGGGAGGTGCAGAACCCGAACGTATATCCGCTTCTCGACGGTACCACGGTGCTTCAACTGCTCGTCCGGGCGGGCGGGCCGCTCGAGCGGACGGCGCGGATGCGCGGGGCAGTGCTGCTTCGCCAAGTCGATGGGCAACACACGGAAGCGATGCTCATCGACGTTCGAAAAGCATTGCAGACGGGCGCCAGCCCGGAGGTGCATGCCGGCGACATCCTGTACGTGCCGCGCGGCGCCCTCGTAAGCCTCCATGACAATCTCATGAGGTTCACGCAACTGACGGAGACGGTTTCGCCGATTCTCGACCTGTACATGAAAGCCTACGACGCATACTACACGCGCGACCGTTACGACCAGTTGCTTGACGACGACTCCCGATACGGAACGACGCCCCTCTCCGTTCTCGAGACGGTGGCGAACCTAGGACTCTTGCGGCGTTAAGGAACGCCCTATGCGGACGGTTCAAGACAATGGAAACAGAATCAAGAGCGAACACAAGTCTTATTGTTGAAGCACAACCGACCGAACCTGGCTCCCGGCGTGTGAACGTGAAACGCATGTTGAGGCTGCGTCTGCGCGCTATGGCGGCGGCATTCCTTGTACTGGCGGTGCCGGGCCTGCTCGTCGTGTGGCGAAAGGTGCCACTCGAATACACGGCCACGGCAGACGTGCGCTTCCTGGCCGCGGCCCCACGCGTGCTGCACGATTCGGACGGAGGCCAGTTGCCTGCAACGTATGACAAGTTCCTCAACACCCAGGTCAACCTGATCACGGGCGGTGCGGTGCTGTCACGAGTACTTGAGGATCCGGAGGTGCAAGGGCTGGCTTGCATCCGGCGACAGGCCGACCCGTTGGCGTTCCTGCGGAGTCACGTCGAGGCCAAGGTGCGCCAGAATAGCGAATTGGTAACGATCACCTGCACACTGCCCGACCGCGACGAGGCCAAGCTGATTGTCGAGAAGTCCCTCGCGGTGTACATGAGTTATGCCTTGGGTGAGGAAGCAGATGCGGGCGGCGAACGGCTCCGCGTACTCCTAAGAGAACGGGACGACCGGCAAGCCGAGCTTGACACCCTTCTCGCGCGAAGCAGCGAGCTGCAGCGGGAACTCGGGGTGCCTATGGCAAGCGCCGAGCAGTTGGGCGTGAAGGACACAGAGACTTACCGAGAGATCCTTGCACGTGCGGAGGAGGATGCCGCCCGAGCCCAGACACGCATCGCCACCGCCGAGGAAGAGGTCAAACGGCTGGCGAAGATCAAAGAGGAACAGGCAACGGGCTCCTCAAGCGCCATCTTTGCCTTCGGAATCGAAGATGAAGTGGCCGAGGATCCCCGAGTCACAACCTTACGGCAGGACCTGGTCCAAGCGGAAGCATCATTCGCACGAGCCTCCCAACGCTACGCCGATGGCTCCCCCCAACTCGAGGTCGAACGTGAAGACCTTTCCTCCCTCCGGGGCAAAGTAAGCCAGACGGAACGCGCCGTGCGCGAGGACGTCGTATCCTCGATGCTCGCCCGTTCGACGGAGGCGCTTGCCGCGGCGCGGGAACAGGCGGCGGACGCCGCGCGCCGGCAAGAGACGTTCGAGCAGCTTGTTGAGAAGCAGCATAAACGTGCCATGGACGCCTCGAGGACGCTGGCTGAACTGGATGAACTCAAGCTGAGGACGGAAGAGACGCGCAATGTGCTGAGGACGCTTCGCGAGCAAGCCACGTCGATTGGCGTGGAGAGCAACGCCCCGGCCAGGGTGAAGGTGGCATCGCCTACTACGGTCCCCTTGGCGCCGGAAGCAGGCCGCCGGCTTCAGTTGATCTTGCTGACGCTGCTGAGTTCGGCGGCGGCCGCCCTGGGCGTCGGATTCCTGCGTGAGCTAACGGATCAACAGGTGCGGTCGGCGAAAGATGTTGTGGACGTAACCAATAAGCCTGTCTTGGCGGCCATTCCCCACACCAGTGTGGCGGATGCCAAAGAACCAGAGGTCCTGGCGACGCTCGCCGCAGACCACCCGGAATCGGCGGCGGCCAACGAGTTCAGGAATATTCTCTCGCGGCTCGCATTCGCCAACGACGATGCCATCGCCGAGATCAACTCCTGTCTCGTGACAAGCCCAACGCAGGGCGACGGGAAAACCACCGTGGCCTGCAACCTCGCTATTGCCCTGGCGGCAGCGAACCGTAACGTACTCCTGGTCGATATCTCCCCCGCCGGCCACGTGGAGCGTCATTTCGGCCTTGAGCCGGCCCGCGGCCTCACCGAAGTCCTTTCCGGCGGCTATGCATTTCGAGACGTGGTACGCCCGACAGTCTACCGGGGTCTGTGTGTGTTGGGCCCCGGATTCAACGTGGAACAGCTCGCGCCTAAGCTGGCCTCCAGGGAACTGACGCAGCTTCTCGAAGAGGCGGAACAGCTTTTCGACCACGTGATCATCGATGCGCCGCCGTCACTCCTGCTATCAGACGCCAAGCTACTGGCGCCGGTGGTCGACGGCGTATTGCTGGTAGTCGGCGCAGGTGTCTCAACGCTTGGTATGGTGCGCCGCTGCGTGGCCGAACTCGAGCGGCTGGATTCACACATTCTCGGCGTCGTAATCAACGCCATCCGGCCATCCGCGGGCGGCTACCTGCAGAAGAACCTTGAGCTGTTCAACACCTACCATGCCGGCGAGCGACGGCGGACGATCGATCGGGAGTTGCCCAAGATTCAAGTCCTCGATGTAGAGCCGGACGAGGTAGCCGATACAGTGGAGCCGATTCTACAAGACACCGCAAGGAAGTAGCGCGGCGAAGGAGCGGCACGCATGCTGGCAAAGGACACAAAGGCTGAGAAGGGGCCGCTCGATGATGCAGCCGACACACCTAAGGCGGCGAGTGGCGTTGGAAAAGGCCCAACGGACGCACACGCCCGGATAGAGATACTGGGCGTGCCGATCGACAACGTAACCCTCGACGAGGCGTTGCGCCGCATCGAGGAGCGGGTACTGTGGGAACGGCCGGGCTACATTGTCACGCCGAACGTGGACCACATATGCCGGTGGCAGCGCGACGCACGTTTCCGCGAGGTGTACAGCAAGGCCTTTCTGAGCCTGGCCGATGGCATGCCGGTTCTGTGGGCCGGGCGCCTGCTCGGCAAGCGTATCCGCGCGAAGCTTAGCGGGTCGGACATGATCTTTCACGTGAGTGAACTCGCCGCGCGGCGAGGCTACTCGATATTCCTTCTTGGAGCGGCCGAGGGCGTAGCCGCGAAGGCGGCGGAGCGGCTTCGCCAGACGTATCCGGGCCTCCGAATTGTAGGCGTCCACAGCCCACCATACGGCTTTGAGAAGGACATCTACAGGGGCCTCGGAATAGTGCGCATGCTACGCGCCGCGCAGCCCGACATCTGCTTCGTGGCGCTGGGCGCCCCGAAGCAGGAGCATTGGATGCGCCGCTTCTCAAAGGCCAGCGGCGTGCCTGTAATGATGGGCGTCGGGGCCTCGCTCGACTTTGTCTCCGGCCAGGTGAAACGCGCCCCCCGCTGGATGCAGCGGGCCGGGCTGGAATGGCTCTGGCGGCTGTGTGCAGAGCCCCGCCGCCTCTGGAAACGGTATCTGGTCGACGACAGCCTATTCTTCCTCTTGCTGGCGCAGGCGATGCTCCGGCGGCGGCGCCCGAGCGCGGCGCGAGGCTAGGATTTTCTCTGGGAAACACGCGCGAGGGTTCGGGGCAATGAGAGTACTCGCAATCATCGTGAATTACCGGACAGCCGGCATGGCGCTCGATTGCGTAGCATCACTGGAGGCTGAGCGAAAGTCTTCCCCCGGCCTCGAGGCGATTATAGTCGACGGCGGGTCGGATGATGGCTCAAGCACACGCATCAAGGCCGCCATCGCCGAGCGCGGTTGGGCCACATGGGTGACGCTCCTGACCCTCGAAGAGAACCTGGGATTCGCCTTCGGCAACAACGCGGGATTACGGTGGGCCTTCGATGCAGGCCGGGCGCCGGACTATGTGCTCTTCCTCAATCCGGACACTGTGGTGCGCCCGGGGGCGCTCCGTGTGCTCGTGGACGCGCTGGAGGCACACCCCGAAGCGGGCATTGCCGGTAGCCGGCTCGAAGACCCTGACGGAACACCGCAGGTGTCGGCCTTTCGATTCCATTCCGTGCTGAGCGAGCTGGACGCGGGCTTACGATTCGGCCCGGCCACAAAGGCACTGAAGCGCTGGGCCGTGCCGATAGGCATCCCGGCGACCTCCTGCGAGACGGACTGGGTCTCGGGCGCAGCCATGCTTGTGCGGAGGAAAGTCCTAGACGATGTGGGCCTCCTTGACGAGGGATATTTTCTATACTACGAGGATGTCGACTTCTGCCTCGCGGCGCATCGGGCGGGATGGCGCTGCCGACATGAGCCTCAGAGCCGGATCATCCACCTTGTGAGCCAATCCACCGGGGGCATTTCGGAAACCCGAATGAAGGCCAGGCGGCGGCCCAGGTATTGGTTTGACGCGCGGCGGCGGTATTTCATCAAGAATCACGGCTTGCTGTACGCCCTCTGCGCGGACTCGGCATGGCTCGCGGGCTATTCATTGTGGCGCTGCCGGCGCCTCCTTCAGAGGAAACAGGACTTGGACCCTCCCCGGTTCCTGTGGGATTTCTTCCGCAACAGCGCATTCCTGCGCGGAGGGGTCGCCCAGTGAAGGGCATCGGCATAGTCGCGATAGGACGTAATGAAGGCGCACGGCTGCGTAGGTGCTTGGCGTCCGTGTTGGGCCAGGTCGAGCACGTCGTCTACGTGGACTCAGGCTCATCGGACGGCAGCCAAGCGGCCGCGCGTGCCATGGGCGCTGAAGTGGCCGAACTCGCTCTCTCCACCCCTTTCACGGCGGCTCGGGCGAGGAATGCCGGCCTTGAGAAACTGCTCGAGAAGGCCCCGGAGACTGCCTTCGTGCAATTCGTGGACGGCGATTGTGAACTCGCACCGCAATGGCTGAGAACGGGACTCGAGGAGATCGAAGCGCGGCGCGACGTCGCTGCTGTGTCCGGCCGGCTGATGGAACGCTTTCCCGAAGCGTCCGTATACAACCGTCTGTGCGATGTGGAATGGAACACGCCCGTTGGCGAGACACGGAGTTGCGGCGGAAACGCGCTGATGCGGGTCGAGGCGGTGCGTGCGTGCAATGGATTTCATGAGGGGCTAATCGCCGGCGAGGAGCCGGAATTGTGTTTCCGGATGCGCGCGCGTGGCTGGAAGATTCTGCGCATCAATGCGCCCATGGGTTGGCACGACGCGGCGATGACTCGCTTCGGCCAGTGGTGGCGCCGTAATGTGCGCACGGGACATGCCTTTGCCGAAGGCGCCTTGCTCCACGGCAGGTCGCCGGAACGGTACTGCGTGCGCGAGACGGCGAGCATCATGCTCTGGGGAGCCGTACTGCCCATGATCGTCATCACGGCCGCACTGCCTACGCACGGGCTCAGTCTTCTCCTACTGCTCGCCTACGCCGTGCAATGGATTCGCATCCACGGGCACATGCGCCGACGGCGGTTCACTAACCGAGAGAGCGCCGCCTACGCATTCTTTTGCGTGCTGGGCAAACTCCCACAGGCGCTGGGCGTCTTGCGCTGCCGCCTGGCAAGAATGCTGAGAACGCGGCCTCAGCTCATTGAATACAAGTAGCAGCCACCCCGCGTGGAATACGCCCGGATCGGGGCGGGTTAGATCCTTAAGATGGTTGATAGCCGGAAGCCGGCTCGCGTGTCCAGTCATCCAGGCGGCATCGAGAAGCGCGTGCGAGCATGGCGCAGGTATAAGCGTGTTAGGACACAACGGAATGAATCCGCAGAAAGAAAAGATCGACGGCGTGGAGAATGTAGAAGACGCCGATCTCCTTGGACTGCATTTTCTGAATGGGCCATCACGTCCCGCCCCGTGGGCGGCGGACGATTTCGCGGGATTCGACGCGTGGTATCCCTACCCGGTTCACCCACTGGCCGTGCCGCGAGTGCGCACCCTCGCGCTGCGAAGTTCATCGCGCCGCCCAAGGCAGGCGGGAGCGGTGAAGCGGCTACTGGCTCGCTTGCGCGGCGGGCGGCGCCCCACCCAAACCGCCGTGAGCAATTCCCTCCCGCCAGCGGATGAGAAGTCATTACAGGATGTTCGAGCCGCGCAGGCAAGCTCCAAGCCGCAGATGGCGTTGGACTCAAAGCTCGCAGCCAATCTCAACGAACTCAAGATGTTGCGCCAGCGCATTCACTCGCTGGAGCGCGCCAACAGGCAGCACGACGCCCTGACAGAGGCATTGGCTCAAGAGAAGGCGGCATCGGCGCATCTGGCGCGTGAGCGCAACGCAGCCGCGGCCTACGCGGAATCTCTGAAGGAACAGCGGCGCGCATTGGGACGTAAGTTGAAGGCCGCCCAGGAGCTCCTGGAATCCGTGCAGTCTTTACGGGAGGACTCCGCGGCGGAACTGCGCGAGGTGCGGAGCAGATTGAAGGAATCCGCGGCAGTTCTAGAGAAAACGGAAGCGTGCCTCGAAGAAAGCCGGCAACAGGCCGCGGCGTTGGAGGCTGAGGCCGTAGCCTTGCGCGAGCGGCCGACACAGGAACAACTCGAAGCCGCGGAGGAAGCGGTGCGGCGCATTCCGGAGCTGGAAGAAGAACTGGCGGAAGAGCGCGAGCGCGTCACAAGGCTTGAGCGCAAACGCGCCACGGCGCCGCAGTGGCAAAGCGGCCACGAGCCCGGCGACGAGGACAACGCAGCCAACGCCCTTGCTCTCGTCGACGTGCACAACCCCGGCGTTACTCCCGATGGGCGGCAAGATGACGACGACGTCCTTGGGGCCTTCTTGCGATTTGTCGCCTCGGAGCCCGCGTCCGGTAGAGGAAGCCAAGACGATGCGTAGACTGATCATGACGTGCCCCTGCGGCCAACGAATGCAGGTACCACGAGCGGCTTTCGGCAAGGTGGGCGTCTGCTCACGATGCGGCCAGAAACTGCGCGTAGGCTCAGCCAACGCCGAGCGCACGGCCCTCCCCGGACCTGACGGTTCTGGCGAATCAGGCGGTTGGGAAACGCCGTTCGCGGGGCGTTCCGAGAGCGCCAAGCGCCGGTTTGGTGAGGCCGTTGACCTGTTCTATCAGGCGCGTTACGCAGAGGCACTCGCCATTCTCGATACGCTGGCAGAGGAATTCCCAGGCAATGAAGAAGTACGGCGGGCACGCCGCCGCTGCCTGGATGAGATGGGCGCCAGAGAGACGGCTCGCGGCGAAGGCGCCGCGCCCTCGGGGCCGGAGACGGAGGGGCATTTTGACGAGGACACGGCAAGACGCGTCATTCTAGAGCTGATGCTGCGGGGGCAGTCCGATAGCGTGCGTTTGCAGGCGGCGGAATTGGCCTGTCGGCTTCTTGGCTTGCTGGGGCCTTCCACGGAGCGCGACGACGGAAAGCGGGAAGCACCCCTTGGCGCGCTCTTCGCGCAAATCAAGGCAAGTGGCGGCAACGGGAAACTGAAGGAGTCAGCGCCTACGCAAGATGCGGCCTTCAATGCCGACGCATAAGTACGCCTTCTCCTTCTAGTAAGTATCCCCCGGCAGAGCCGGGGGCTTTACCGTGTGAGCCGCTCAAAGCGGCTGCGCTGGGCGCTAGCGCGCTCGCGCGTTGGGGCCACCCTTATCGGGTGGCTGTCAGCGTAGCATATCCATCTGGTCCAGGCGGCGGTCTTCCTGCTCCTGCCGCCTGATGTAGTCCCGTATCACCTCCTCGTCTCGGCCCAAGGTAGAAACGAAGTAGCCCCGTGCCCAGAAGTGCTGCCCCACGAAGTTGCGCTTGCGCTCACTATAGACCCGAGCAATGTGAATCGCGCTCTTCCCTTTGACGTAGCCCACCACCTGCGATACGGCGTACTTCGGGGGAATCGTCAGCATCATGTGCACATGGTCGGGCATCAGGTGACCTTCCTCAACCCGGCTCTCCTTTCTCAACGCAAGTTCCCGAAACACCTCACCCAGGTGCTCCCGCAGCGCCTTATACAGCGTCTTCCGCCGGCCTTTCGGGATAAACACCACATGGTATTTGCACTCCCATTTCGTGTGACTTAGACTCTGGTAATCGTCCATCGATGAACTCCTTTGCGTGTGCTTGAGCGGCTCACGCCTAGGAGTTTCGTCGATGGACTCCTGGAACTGTCAAACTTCGGCTGCCTCCCCGGCACAGCCGGGGGGTCTCCCAACGTTAGGCTAGGAAGCTGCAGTCTGAGGAGCCGCCTGAGGACTTCTCACCACCAATTCCCGAACCGCGAGCTTACCAGTGAGCCCCCCAATGATGAGCAAGAAGACAGGACTCATCATCGCATTAACCATGTTGTCAACCATCCACAGCGCCAGCAACAGTGCCAGGACAACGCAAGGCGCAACACTTGGGTGGGCCCACAACTTCGACGGCACGCGGCGGCCCAGCAGCCAGGCCGGCAGGAGAATGGTTACAAAGAGAGCTGCAAGCCCAGCCAGCCCGTTCTTGCCGAAGGTGACAATCCACTGACTATCGGTGACGGAAACATCCTTCCCCGCATTATCGTGAACCCTGGCGCGCCCCCAGCCGCCCCAGCCGAACAGCGGCCGCTCAAAGGCCCGCTCCGCGAGGGCGTCCTCGTTCTCGAACCGGAAGGCGAGCGATTGAGCACGATCCTGGCCCAGCGTGTCCTCGACGAGGTCAACCAACCCTTGCCCCGACCAAAGACCCCAGAGCCGGATGGCGACATAGAAGAAGGGCAGCACCGTCAAGGCCGCGAGGGGTGCGTAGCTCCTGAAGTACCGAACCGCAGCCAGGGCCGGCACGCCTATCGCAAGAAGGACGATGCCGGCCGTTGCTTTCACCAGGATGGTGGTAACGAGCAGCATCCCGACCCACACGCCCATCGGGACGCGCAAGAACCGTCTGCGCGCCCCAGTCCACCAGAGCCACAAGCCACAAAGCGTGGCGGAGGTCATCCACATGCCGACCATCAGGCCGTGATCCATAAAAACCTTCGGACGCCACCCGCCGAACCGCATGTGCTGTGCCATGGAGTGCTGATGATAGCCGTAGACAATGCGGTGAAGTTGGGGACTCATCCGTACTTCGTAGAGACACAACGGCACGTAGATCAATCCGCCGATAAACAGGGCAACCGTAAGCTCGCGTAGGCCCTCAAGATCACTGAAGTACAGCCGTCCAATGAAGTAGACAAGCCCCCAGTGCACCAGGTATTGGAGGACACTGGACAAACCGTCGTAGATCCCCAGCCCATTTGCGAGCGAAGACGTAACCGGAACCAGACAGAGGATCGCGATGGGAAGGTCGAACCAGCGCGGGCGGAACGCCAATATCCGCGCGCCATCGAAAAGGGCGATGCCGAGCAGGACGGAAAACGAGATGACCGCCATCTTGTTGATTTCGGGCAGGAATAGGATGACGTATTCCGCGACAGGCAGGAACATCCATCCGGCTAGGACACCGATGAGTACGGCCCGCCGCGCGGGAAGCACCGCGAAAAGCGTCAAGACCACCGGAAACCACGCGGCGTAAGTCAACGCGACCAATATGCCGTAACCCATAATCTGTCCACCTGTCAGATGCACGGCGTTTCATACACTCTGTAGAGAAACGCCCGCCCAGAGAGGCGTATTCCTCGGCAACACGGCCTCAAGACGCCCGCGTTGAAGATAGCTGTGTCTACAGTTAATATGGCGGCGAAATCGCCCGATGCCAAGGGGCGGTGTTTTTTACCAGACGGATCGCCGGTGTTTGATCGGAGCTGCGCGTGAAAGAACTTACTCTCTCCAAGGATTGGTTTCTTGCCTCGGAACACGATCTTGCGGGCGCTGCATCTCAAGAGACAGATTGCCAACCGACAGGCGCGAGTTGGATGCGCGTGGATATCCCTTCGACGGTTCAGGCGGCCCTGGCCGCGCACGGCCGCGCACCCGCGCCGTGGCGCGACCGCGACGCTGAAGCATTCCGTGCCTTTGAGAACGATACATGGTGGTATCGTCACCAGTTTGAGCTGCCGCCCGAAGCAGGCGAGGCCGAGCGCTACGATCTCCTGTTCGAGGGGGTGAGCCTTTTCGCTACGGTTTGGCTGAACGGCTCGCCCGTGGGCTTCATCCGGAATGCGCACCATCCACACCGGTTTGACATCAGCGCTCACGTCAATCGAGAAGGGCGCAACGTGCTGGCCGTTGAGTGCCGCCTGGACCTTGAGCGGATGAAACAAACCGTCCGCCGCGATGTGAGCAAAGACGCTGAGGAAATCCGGCCCTATATGCGGCTCGCACAGATGTGCTTCGGCTGGGATTTCGCCCCTCGCTTGCCCCTCATCGGCCTTTGGCGTCCAGTGCACCTGCTCTGCCATCGGGAAGTGAGCATCGATGATCTGTACGTAAGGACGGACGCCATTGAGCAAGGAGTAGCAGAGATTACTATCGAGGCCCGCATGAGGACGCTCTGCGCGCTCAAAGAACCGGCCAAGCTGCATCTAGGCATTCACGAGAGCCCCGACGCGCCCGCCCTTTGGCGCCAAAGCGTCGAGCTGTGTGGTGATGCACCGATCCTTGTCCAGGCGCGCCTGGACCCCGTGCGCCCGTGGTATCCGCAGCCTATCGGTGAGCCCTTCCGCTACCACCTGGATGCTCGAATCGAATCGGGCGGCACGGAAATCGACCGGCGCACGACACTGTTCGGCGTACGCACGGTGGAGTTGAAGCAGGATGAGCAATTCACCTTCTGTATCAACGGTACAGACGTGTTCGCCAAGGGCGCGAACTGGGTTCCGTCGAACAGCATGAGTCTTGAGTCCTCCCCTGAGCACTATCGCCATCTTCTCCGACTCGCCCGCGATGCTCATTTCAACATGCTGCGGATTTGGGGCGGCGGTATTTACGAGCCGGAAACCTTCTATGACCTCTGCGATGAGTTCGGGATCATGGTGTGGCAGGACTTCATGTACGCATGCGCCATGTATCCGGATGACGACCCCGCGTTTATGGAGAGCGCCTCCCTTGAAGCGCGGCACATTGTCCAGCGCCTGCGGCGTCATCCCAGCGTCGTGCTTTGGTGCGGCAACAACGAGTGTCAAGAGGCATGGGTTCTTGGCGATTGGCCGGATCGCGCCCGCCGGCATCTTGGAGAACGGCTGTACGACCAAGTGCTCCCACAGACGGTTCGGGACCTCTCCCCGGACGTGCCCTACTGGCCCGGAAGCCCTTACGGCGGGCCGACCACACGTTCACGCGAGATCGGCGATTTTCACGATTGGTACAGCTTGCCGAACTGGCGCACGTATGACGCAAATGCGCCGCGCTTCAGTAGTGAGTACGGTTTTCGCTCGGTTCCCCAACGCGAAACCGTCGAAGCCATGATCTCGAGGGAGTTCCTTTGGGATCGCAACGGGCCGCAACACAATGCATGGGACTTCCACCATGGCCGGTGCGGATGGCTTCGCGAAATTCTACCGGAATTCGGCAATCCCAAAACGCTCGACGAGTACATCATGCTGACGCAGGAGGCGCAGGCCACGTTGATGCGCTATGCCGTCGAGGTGTATCGGCGACGCATGTACGCCACGAGCGGGTCGCTCATCTGGCAATACAACGAGCCGTGGCCGGCGGTTACTTTCAGCCTTGTGGATTTCTTCGGGCGCCCGAAGGCCGCCTACTACTGGGTCCGGCACGCGTGCCAACCGGTAATGGGAATGTTCTATCAGCCTGCGGAAGGCCCGTTGGCGTTTTGGGGCGTCAACGATCTCGCGGTCCCCTACGAATGTCATGTCCGGCTGCGCCGCTACGACCACAAAGGAGAGGCGCTGGGCGAATGCGTTTTCGACGGCAGGCTCATGCCCAACGCCGCCACACGTCTGCTCGAAGTGCCGGGCGAGCTCCATCTGGAGGAGCCGGCCCATGAGTTCCTTCATGCGGAGCTGCGTGCCGGGGAAGTGTCCAGCGAATGCATCTATCACGCCGCTTTGCGTCGAGACTGGATACTCCCCGATACAGATCTCGAGATAGTCGCGTCGAGGTGTGATGAAAGCAGGTTTCGTGTGACGCTCACAAGCCCGGAGCACGTGCACTTCGCGGCCGTCTCCGTGCCGCATGCGGCGGCCGTGTACAGCGACAATTTCGTGGACGTGCTGCCGGGCGAGCCGCGCGTTATCGAGATCGCTGCGCCGGAGATGGGAATACTCACTGTGCGCGCGGCGAACGCGCCCACCCAACAGATCCTTCCTCAATAGCCTGCCAACGTATCCCGCAGGAGTGGCGGCATCCAGGAATGTGCCGCGACGCGGCACCTGCGGAATGTACACGGCGTCGGCGCATGTTACAGGACTGACCGTGCAGTGTGGAGTCCTAATCAGGAGCGCTGACAGTGTTCAAGTATCCAATCTACTTCGTTCAGCACAGCGCGGCCAAGTGGCGCGATCTTGTGGAAGCGGACGAAGTGCCAACCGCGGAAGTCTATGGACCGCGTTTGCGCGAGGGCGATGACAACTGGACTGTCCAGACCTATTTCGAACTAAAGCGCCGCGGCTACAACGTGGCCTATGTCGCGCATATGGTTCCGGACGCCATCTGCGTCGCGCACTACGACGATATTTGGCTCAAGGAACTCCCCTTCAGGACGTTCATCGTCGCGAGCCGGCCGGATCGGCCGGCCGCGCCGCTCGCGCACATCCGCATCGTGCAGAACAAGCTCGCCGTACACGGCCCGGATGATTTCTTCATGCCGCATTGGACGCACCCGGGCCTGCTGCCGCGCGCGGTCGCGCGGGGACACCGCATCGAACAGATCACCTATGCGGGCGTAGCCTACAACCTGAAGAGCGAGTACCGAGACGCGGACTTTCGCCGCCGCTTGGACGAGTTGGGCATGCGGCTAGAGATCCGCGAAACCGATTTTCACGACTATCGGAACGTGGACGTGGTTCTCGCCGTACGACCGGGCACGCTATACGACATCAACCTGAAGCCTGCCTCCAAACTCCAGAATGCCTGGCTGGCCGGATGTCCCGCCGTGCTGGGCCCCGAATCGGGTTTCCAGCAGTATCGGCAATCGGACTTGGACTATATCGAGGTGGCGACGCCGGACGAAGCGTTGGCGGCATTCCAACGACTGAAAAAGGAGCCTGGGCTCTTTCAGCAGATGGTCGAGAACGGCCTGCGACGCGGCCAAGACTACACGCACGAGGCGATCGCCCAACGCTGGATAGACTTGCTTGCAGGGCCGGTAACGGGTGCGTTCGAGCGCTGGCGCAGGAAACGCCGTTCACCCGCGGGACTGGTCGAACTCCCCCGGTTCGGCGCACGCCTAGCCCGGCATAAGCTGGCGCGCTATGTCCATCAGCGCCGCATCTGAGACGGCACGAGGTACTTGCCCGAGCCCAAGGCATGTGCGGAAAGCCACGCTCGATCCTCGGGGGAATCGCTTAGCCATCGGGCAATAAGGTCGCCCCACTTCACCGGACATTGAATGCGTTCCCACGCAGCCTCACCGTTTCGTGAGAGAGTCTGGTAAAGGTGCGGGGAGGCCATTAGCTCCTGCACCTTTCCGGCCAAGGCCGCCGCGTCGCCGGCGTCGAACACCAAGGCGCTCTCGCCATCATTCACCTTTCCGCGGAACATCGGATGATCGGAGGTGATGAGAGGCGTTCTTGAGCAATAGGCCTCGTAGATCGTCATCGGCAACCCTTCGGGATATTCGTGGCGACTGGCGACAACAACCGCGTCGTGCTCGCGCATAAGCGGCACGACCCGATCATGCGGCACGCGTCCCGCGAAGGTCACGGCGTTGCCCACACCTAGGGCATAACTTCGTGCCTTCAAGGCTTCCAGGTCCGCCCCCGTCCCGGCGATGGTTAACTCCGCGGGCACGCCGCGCGCGCGTAGAAGTTGTAGGGCGGCGATGCAATCGCCGACCCCCTTTGCCTCAGTGACAAGGCCCACTGAAATGAGTCGCAGGCGATTGGGGTCGCCGGGGCCGGCCTTCTCCGGGAGATCGTTTGGGTGGACGTGACATGGCCAATCCCAAGGGACAATCTTCTCCGGCCTGACGCCGATACTCCTGAGCGAAAGCGAAGCGTTGACGTTGTGGTTTCCGACGAACTCAACGGCGCGCCGGTTCAGCGCGGCGGCGAGCCGGCGATGACGGAGGGGATCAAGCAAGCCGCGAGGAGCGAAGCTATCCGCAAACACGGGCAGCGTCCGAATACGCCTCCTGAGCGCCCAGGCCAACAGCGAGCGCAATGGCGTGCAGAGGATAAGATGCGTGGGATCCGTGGCTGCAACCTGCCGAATCAGGGCAGGCATTCCCGCACTCTTCAGGCGGAGGCCGACCCCTCGGACGCCGTTGGGCAGACGTTCGTCGCAAGGCTCGGCATCCACGCATATCACGGTAACATCCTCCACCTTCGTCGCGAGGTCGCCGACGAACTCGACCGAATAGCGCTGGGCGTAGTAGGTCTCCGCGCCGCCCTTGGCAAATCGGTGCACGGCTTCGGCGTAGTCTCCGAATTGGACAAACGTTATCCGCATTGTGCGCTTCTCGACCGTTTCGATTCTCTAGAAGATATACCAGCCAAAGCCAATGACCAATGCCGAGACGCCGAACGCAAGAGCGTCCACAATCGGCAACCAGACACCATACTTGCGAACCAGGGCAACCATGATCGGGTATTCGAGCAGGTCGGCGGCGGCAAGCCCGATGATGAAACCTTGCGTGCCGGCGAGGTAGGCGCCAGCCGCCATGCCGGCGATCTGCACGGCAAGCCGCGCGGCCAGTTGCAGCATGTGCCGAAAGGAATCCCCTTTTGCCAAGAGGACGGGATCGATCGTGGCGCCAATGGCGGTGGCCACGGCCCCGGCAGCGAGAAACTCCAGCATCCAGCCCGCCTCTTGATAGCGTTCATCGTAGAGGAAGGCGATAAGGTGATGTCCGCCGACCGCCAGCGCCCACAGCGGCGGAAGGAAGACCGCCAACAGCACCGCGCGCACGCGAATGGTTTGGTACCGCAAGGCCCATGCGCCGCGTTCGGCGAGACGCGAGTAGACAGGGAAGAGCACCGTGGTGGTGAGGGCTAAGAGGGCCTCGACGGCGGCGCGCGACAAGTTCTTGGCAATGCTGTACACCCCGAGGACGCTCATCCCCACAAGCCCGCCCAGGATGAAGACATCCAGGCGCGAAACCAGAAACGTCAGGGCCGTACCGATGAAGATCCAACGCCCGAACCGAATAAGGTCGGCGGCGGCGGCAGGCTCCCACTGAAATCGCATGCGAAGATCCGGCACAAAGATGTAGCTCCCCACAAGCATCGCCCCAACACTGACGAAGCCGTGCGCCAACAAGGACCACACGCTCGGCCACATCCAGGCGAGGGCAATCATAGCCGCGGTGCCGAGAGCGTTGGCGCCCAGGTAGAGCAGCGTGACGCGGCCGAAGTGGAGTCGGCGTTTATACGTGAAGAGAGACATCGAGTTGAAGCCGGAGATGACGGTGGTGAGGCCCGCGATAGGGATCAGCCAGAGGAAGATGGGCTCCTTGTTGAGCCAATAAACCGGCCAGGCGAGTGGAATGGCGAGGAGCCAGATGACGAGGCCGCGCATCGCCTGGAGGGTCCAAGCCGTGCGTACAAACGCGGGGTCCTCTCCCCGCTTGTGTTGAATGATACTCGGCCCGAGGCCGATATCGGAGAACATCGCGAGGCCCGTCATTACGGCAAAAACGATTCCCATGATCCCGAACGCCTCCGGGAAGAGAAGCCGGGCGACGATAATGTTGCCAATGAGCCGGAGAATCTGGCCGGAGCCGTATCCGAACATCGTCCAGGCCGAGCCGCTGATGGCCGACCGCTTGAGAGACTGGACGGGACTAGACTGGCCCGGTTGACGCTCATCCATCAGCGCGTGCCCTCTTGCCCAGCCTCCGACTCCCGGGCCGTTCGGACCCACTGCTTCTCCCCCGCCCCGGCGAGCAGGCGAAGATAAAGGCCGGCCTTCCACAACAGGAAGAACGGAACAGCGGCCAGAGCAAACCACACGCGCCGGGGCGCACGGCTCAGGTGGAGCCCCAATACAACGTGCAGCGCCGTAGCCACGGCACATACAACGAACAGAGGAAGCCACCCGGGGCGGAAAAGAGCCGCCGCCACCGTCAATCCCATCTGCCCAAGCACCAGTGCGGCCAAAGGTGGAACGAGAAGGTCGAGGGCCGCGTCGGCGTAGCGCCATTTCGGCCTTCGGAGACAGGCCCACAGCAGGACGGGCACGTACGCTGCGGCAATACGCATCCGCCCCGATTCCCACCGATTCCGCTGGGTGTCGGCCGCGCCGCGTGACATGGGCATATCCGACGTGATCAGCGCATCGGGCGCCAGGGCGACGCGGTGTCCATCCAAGAGAAGGTGAATGTCAAACTCGACATCCTCGGCAATCGAGTGGGCCGGCCATCCATACTGGATGAGCAGGTCGCTCCGAAAAGCCATGCCGTTGCCTTTCAGTCCCGCCGACCCACCCAGCCGGAAACGGCCGGCAGTGCGCACGCGGTTCACTAGGGCGAACCCGGCATAGGTGAGGGCGGTTCGCCAGTTCGCTTCAGGATTGGCGACGGCGTTGTTTGCTTGCACTACGTGCACACCGGGCTGCGCCAGCGCCTTCGCCATGGCCGCGAGGAAACCTGGCGCGACGGCGGCGTCGGCGTCGATGATGGCGACAGCGTCGTGGTGCTCGAGTATGGAGCGGTGCATGCGGAAACACCAGTCAAGCGCCTGGCCCTTCCCGCGTTTGCTTCCGTCGAATCGCTCAAGGACGTCCGCGCCAGCGCTTCTGGCCATGGCGGCGGTATCGTCGTCGCAGTTATCCGCGATGACGTAGATCGAGAACCACTCGCCCAGGTAGTCCGAGTGACAGACGGCGGCCACAGTCTGTTCGATCTGCCCCGCTTCATTGTGAGCCGGGATCACCACGGCGAATGAAATCGGGCCCGCGGGAGGCGACAGCGTTGTCCTTCGTGGGAAATGAGCCGCGACGGTGACTGTCAGAAGGTACAACGTCACGACGCCCACATATGCCCCGCACAACGCGAAGAACACGTTAGGTAGGACCTCGCTCATGTCGCCTCCCCGGCGCACGCGCCGACATGTGCACATTCGGCGAGGAGTTCGCCCATCCTACGGCAGTTTGTTTCGATGTCGTAGTGCTCACAAACCGTCTTACGCGCATTGCATCCGAGACGCCTCCGCAACTCCGCATCCTTGAGAAGCTGCGCTATTCCCTCGGCAATACCCTCGACATCGGAAGGCGCCGTTAGAAATCCGTTCACTCCATCCTCGATGAGTTCCGGGATTCCCATAATCCGGCTGGAAATACACGGGATCTCCTTGGCCATGGCCTCCATTAACACCACGGGCAGCCCCTCGGCGAAACTCGGCAAAACCATGATATCCGCGATTTCAAGCCGTCGGCACACCTCATCCTGTCCCACGGCGCCCGTGAAGGCCACGGAATCGCTAAGGCCCCATTCGCGGCAAAGCGCATCCAGGCTCTTGCGATCCGGCCCATCGCCGATAAACGTGAGGTGAAATGCCGCGCCCTTTTCACGCAAGGCGCGACAGGCTTGCAGCAACACATGTTGCCCCTTAGCGGGGACAAGTCGCCCGAGACACACGATTTCCGGCACGGCATTCTTAGGCTTCGGGCGCGGCCCAAACACATCCGTGTCAACGCCGCAGCGGACAATGTGGAGCTTGGGCCACTGGTTGAACGGCACGAGGCGCATCAACTGGCTCCGGCAGAAGTGGCTGATGCATCGCACAAATGCGGCCCGGGTGATCTTCTCAACCAGCAGATTCCCCGGGACGTTGTCGAAGGCGTCCGGCCCATGAACACTGAGACTAAATGAGAACTGGCCCTGGCTGGTGGCGATCATGGCCACCGTGGCGGCAGGATTGGCGAAATGGACGTGCAGATGATTCACGCGCTCCCGGCGAAGCCAATCCAGCAGCAGCCCTGCCTCCGCGAAGTAGGCCGCGAGCTTGAGAAAAGGTACGGGCCCCTTGCGCCGAAGTCCGAGCGTGTAGCCTAGCATTTTCAGGTAGCGCCGCGGCGAAGAGAGAAGAAGGCGCATGTGGCAGGCCGCGACACGGGCCGGCGAGGTGTCCGTGATGTAGTAGGTGCCGGCGGCGTCGGCCTGCTCTGCGGGAGTCATCCGCTCCACTTGTCGAGACAGGTGAACGGCCACCGTCTTCACACACACGCCGCTAGTCCGCAACGCCTCAATCTCCCGGAAAATGAACGTATGGGAAATGGCCGGATATTCACTGGCTAGGTAGCCGATGTTCCGCCCCTTGAGCGCAGCTCCACTAGCGGCGCAGCAACAAGGCGCAGAAGGTGAAGGCAATGTCGTGGCATCGGATCGCATATGGAAACGTAAACCCTAAGCCGTGAACACAAATTCCGGAGCGTGGAACCCGCGTGAGTGAAGAGACTGAGACTGATCTCGCCGACGCCTACGCGGAATACGCAGACAGTGACGCAGGTTCCTATTCTAAGGGGCGTCGGAAGTTGGGGACGCCAAGGCAGGAACAACCGGCGGGAAGGAAATGTAGGAACGTGTCACTCAGGAAAGCACATCCCGTTGTAGCGATGACCGCGCGTGCCCTACTCGACCTCGCCTGCATCGTGGGCGCACATGCGGGAACGACTTACCTCTTGCGCCCGGACTCGCCCTCATGGTCTCGCCATATCAAAGCACAGCTACCCTTCCTCGCCCTTGTAGTCTTGCTGTGGCTTGTCGTTGCGGCAAAGCGCCGTCTGTTCCAGTCGCAGCGCACTAATGCCTTTCTTCCTCAGGTATTTGGCACGGCTTGGGCCCTGCTGGCTTGGATCGTTCTCACCGTGGTTGTGGCCTCCTTCTGGGGCCCCACGGCGATCAATCGGGATGAGCTCTTCGTGTCTACACTGGCCGCCGCGGCGTTGATTCTGGCGGGTCGCGCGGCGTTTCGCCTTGGCCTATGGGACTTGCGCCGGCACGGATTCAACGTACACCACGCTGTCATTGTGGGCGCCAATCAATGCACGGACCACCTTGTGCGCGTGGTTCAATCGAGTCCACAATTCGGGTGGTACATCGAGGGATTTCTCGAAAACGACCCCAGCCGCCGCAACATCCTCGAAAGGTACGGCGTCAGGTACTTGGGCCCAATTGAAGAACTCGAGCGGCTGCTGGTAGATCGCGTCGTTGACAGCGTCTATGTCTCCTTGCCGCTGAAATCGCACTACAACACCGTCCAGCGCATCGTGAACCTATGTGAGGGAATCGGAGTACCGGTGCGGATGGTAGCGGATTTGTTCCCCTTGCGCGTTGCGGTAAGCGCAGTGCGATCGGTGGGCAACCTGCCCGTGGTTTCGCTCGCGCCGACACCGGGCCGCGAGCTTCATATGACGCTGAAACGGGCGGCAGAATTCGTCCTATCGTCGATACTGCTGATCGTGTCGGCGCCGCTGATGCTCGTCATCGCCGCGGTGATCAAATCCGAGTCGCCGGGGCCGATCCTGACTTACCAATGGCGCCTGAGCAGGAAACGGCTGCCCTTCAAGATGCGGCGCTTCCGGACAACGCGCGGCGGGCCTGCCGCGCCGGCCGCCACGGAAACGCGAATCGGAGGCTTTCTGAGGCGTTATAGGCTTGAGAACTTGCCTCAGCTTGTCCACGTGTGGCGGGGCGAGATGGCGCTTGTGGGCGCGTCGCCTCTGTCGCCCGAAGATCCTCACCCGTGCCAAGGCTGCGCGCGCTGCTGGACGCAACTTGAACCCGCGTTCATCCGCCGCTGGAGCCGTGACCTAGGCTGGGTGGGCTGCAATACGTCGCCAGACACACTTCCCGAAACGAGGAATGCACCGACACACGATGTGCTTGTGCCAACCGCCGCGGCGGAAACGGGAGACTAGACAATGGCGGGCACTGCGAAAAGAGACGGGCTCGAGCGTTGGGCAATTCTCTTTGCAGTCGAGTGTCTCATCATACCTCTCGCCTATCTCGCCGCGCTCCGCACAGCATACGGACAGACTGCGTTTGCCGATAACGCCACAAAGCACCTGCCCCACATGTTGATCCTCTTGGCGTGCTGGATCGGCGCGGCAGCGGATCAGTACGCCCGCTCGCGTCACCGCACATGCATTGCCGCAAGCCCACTGCGCTCCGATGCCAGGACGGCGGCGCTCACGTTCGTAGTCGCCACATTCCTCATGGCGGCGCTCACACCGGGCGGTATCGGCCGGGCATTCTTGACGACCTTCTGTGCGGGAAGCGTCTTGACCCTTCTCGTCTGGCGCACCATCGCCCGGCGCGCGTTCCTCGCGGCAGAAGACGCCGGGGAAGCGCAGGTTCTGCTCGTGGGGGCAAACCGCCGCACCCACGCGCTGCTCGATGCCCTGCGGCAGCACAAGAGATGCCGCATTCTCGGCATTCTGGACGATGACCGCGAGCGAGCAAAGGAGTTGGTAGCACACGGCGTGGCCTATCTGGGGCGATGCGCCGACTTCCGCCAGGTGTGCCGGGAACACGACGTAGACGAAGTCTATGTGACGCTACCCCTCGGCTCCTTCTATGACGCGGTGCAGGAGATCGTGCGCGTCTGCGAGGGGCGGCACATCCCGGTTAACGTAGAGGCCGATTTGTTTCAGCGCCGGTGTGCGCGAAATCTGTCCATGTACGTAACGGAGATTCCCCTGCTATCGCTGTCGGCCGTGCCTGAGGATCAGGCCCGCCTGGCGCTGAAACGGGCCGTCGACTTCACGGTTTCCTCCATCCTCCTTGCGCTGCTATCGCCCGCGTTCCTTGCGCTGGCCATCTTGATCAAGCTGGATTCCAAAGGCCCTGTGTTCTTCCGGCAAGAGCGCGTCGGCCGCAACCAGCGCCGGTTCAAAATGATCAAGTTCCGTTCGATGGTGTCGAACGCCGAGGCCCTCAGGAAAGAACTCGAAGCGCAGAACGAGGCGGATGGCCCGGTGTTCAAGATCCGCAAAGATCCCCGGATTACGCGCTTGGGCGCCTTCATACGGAAGTACAGCATCGACGAGTTTCCCCAGCTCATCAACGTGTGGAAGGGCGAGATGAGCCTCGTGGGGCCGCGCCCGCCCATTCCCGCCGAGGTGGCCAAGTACGACTGGGACCAGCGGCGGCGCCTCAGCGTGCGCCCCGGCATGACCGGCCTATGGCAGGTCAGCGGCCGGAGCGATGTAAACTTCAAAGAATGGGTCGAGCTGGACCTCCAGTACATCGATTCCTGGAGTCTCTGGCAAGATTTCCTGATCCTCTTCAAGACCTTCGGAGCCGTCGTGGTAGGCCGCGGCGCTGCCTGACGACCGCGCTGCAAACACTCCCCTCACTTCAAACCTAGTCCTCTGAGCGGCCCATGCTGCTCATTGCTCCAAGCATGATCACCCGCCCCACGGCGCGGGAGCGATCGGGCCGATTGGCGAACACCTTCATTGAGAACAGCTTTTCCTGTTGACGGACTCCTACAGAATGTAGTAAGATTTAACTACAATCTGTAGGAGCCCAAAAACAGGCGCGGAGGAACAGGCAGAGATGAAGCGGAAGCCGGCAGTCAGCGATACGGAATTTGCGGTACTTGAGACTCTGTGGGATCGCGGGCCAGGGACAGTGCGTGAACTCTCCGACGAATTGCGGGCGCGGCGCCATCGATGGGCATACACCACGGTTCAGACGCTGCTCAATCGCCTTGAAAAGAAGGGCTACGTAGCGCGTGAGAAGGGTGGCGTGGCGCACGTTTTCAGCGCGGCCGTTACCAGGAAGAGACTCCTGGGCCAGCGGCTCAAGGAATTGGCCGGGCAGTTCTGCGGCGGCACAACGACGCCCCTGGTTATGGCCCTGCTCGACGAGGGCGAGCTTTCGGAAGAAGACATCGCGGGATTCCGAAACATGCTGGAGCATCTTGATGGGGGAGATACAGGCACGGATTCCTGAGCGGCCCGCTTCGTGGCGACATAGAATGATGAGGTGGGAGGAATAGTGATGGCTACGTGGGTCATTCAAAGCACGGTGGTATCGGGGATTCTGGCAGTGGTTGTCGCGCTCGCTTGCCGCCTGGGACGGCTCAAGCCGGCCGCACGGCACGCCCTGTGGCTCGTGGTTATAGTCAAGTTGCTCTTGCCTCCTGTCATGGCTTGGCCGTGGGCGCTTCCGGTACACATTGCGCCCGTCGGCTTGAGCGCGTCGGTTCCCGCGCCGGCGCATGTGGAGACGCCTGCCCCGGCCTATTCCGAGGTACGCGCGCCAATGCGTGTGGAGGCGTACATCTCGGCATCGGCGCCACTCCCGCGGCAAAGCGACACGGTGTTGGCATCGCCGGAACTCGCGACAACCACACGGCAGGGGACGCTGTCTCAGCCTGCGTCGACGCCGGTGGCCATATCGCCTCGCAGCTCGTCACCCACACGCTTCGCAGGACTGGGGGCCGCCTTCACGCCCCGCGCGCTTCTGGTGGAGATTTGGCTCATCGGCATGGCCGCCGTGTGCCTTGTCCAACTCAGACGCATCCTGCGCATCCATCGGTTAGCATTGGGTGGAAAGCCTGCTCCAGGTTGGCTCGAGGAACTCCTTGCCGATACCGCGAGCAGACTCGAAGTCCGCAAACCTCAGGTGCGAACGATTTCCGGGGCGCACTCGCCTTTCCTTTGGGGCCTGGGCCGGCCGCTGCTGCTCCTCCCCGAGTCATTGGTTGCCTCCCTGCCGCAGACGCGTTGGCCGGGCGTGCTGGCCCACGAGTTGGCCCACCTCAAACGGCGCGACCACTGGGTGGCTTGGCTCAAACTGGCCGCGACGTGCCTGTGGTGGTGGAATCCAATTGCCTGGTGCGCCCGGCGGCGTCTTCGCGAGAACGCCGAACTGGCCTGCGACGCCTGGGCCGTCTGGGCGGCCCCGGACGGCCGACGCGAATACGCCGAGGCGTTGATTGACGTGTTCGAGGCGGGCGTGGAGAAAGCGGTTCCCACCGCTACCCTCGCCTTGGGCGCAGATATCCGCTTGGGATTCCAAGAGCGACTCACCATGCTGTTCCACGACAACCTTCCGCGCAAGCTATCCTGGCAGGGCACGGCACTTGCCGCGACGCTCCTGCTGGCCGCGCTGCCCGCATGGCAGGCCGCCACCGCGACGGACGAGGACGACGGCGGCCAACAGGCAACGGCCGTGGAGACACTCACGGCGACGACGGAGACGGCGGCGCCTGAGGAGTCGTCCGAGTCGGACGACGACGAAACGTCAGCACCCGCAGCCGGCCATTCCGAGCCAGGCACACCCAGCGTCCAGCCGGTAACGGAAACGCATGCGCCTACAACCGACACGGCCAAGGCCAGACACCTCGCTGAACGCAACGCAGATCCGGCACTGGAGGAAGCGCTGCAAGCTCCCGTGGATATTCAGTTTGAAAACGAACACATCGGTAGCATCTGCGAGACTCTATGTAAGCCGTTGGATATAGAGATCGTTATCGACTACCGGGTCGTCGAGCCATGCAGATCTGCCGGGCAGCATACCGAACGCAGGCGGGCCGCGGACCACGAGGCTGCCCCATACGTGACAGACGGTATTGTGCGCCGTGTGAGATTGAAGAACATCACCTTGGCCGGCGCTCTCGAGGCACTACTACGTCCGCTTAATCTGACCTTCTCAACCGACCCAGGTTACATATGGGTAACTTCGCTCAACAACGTTCGAAGCCAATCGCCTCCGGCCACGGACATGGCGGATCCGACAAGCGCCACATGGAAAGCGCTGTCCTCGCGCGTCCACGGAGAGTTTGAGCATGAGCACCTCCAGGACGTCTGCGCGCGCCTCTCCGAGGAAGCGGGGCTGAGCATCATCGTCGACCAGAGGATAGTCGAGCCGCCCGAGGCGTCAAGTCCGACGGCGCTGCCTTGGGAAAGGGCTGGCTGGCGGAGCTGTGGCCCCACTGGGATGGTGCACCTCGGTGACGGATTCGTTGGGGCCATATTCGCCGGGGGTGAAGGTCTTGCTCTCCACGAAATCCTCAATATGCTAGGAAACTCATCGAGCCTGGCGTGGCGCGTCGAACCTGAGTTCATCTGGATTTCCAGTCCGGAGATGATGCTATGCGACTCCTACGGCGTCGCCACTGACGAACCTGAGATAAGATGTGGACTTCCCACTGTGTATGGCGGGACTTGTCTCGGAAGAGGTGCCGGGGCACCACATGCTGCCTTAAGCGTAACGATTCCCGCCACGGGCGAGTGCATCAGTATCAGCCCGGTTTACCCACGCGATGATATCATTGCCGGCCCCTACTATATGCATGTGCTCGATGTATACTCCGAGGGTAGCGACCTCGTCGTGCTCTTGAAACGTCTGAAAACCGGCCGCGTGATCAGGGTGACCTCGCCCCTGCCGGGCTCCGAAGGCGAGGCGGCCGACAAGGAGTCGTTCAAGGAAGGTATCGGCCCTCGGGAAGGCATTGAGACAACCGCGGGAAAGGCAGAAGCCGTCGAGGCTCAGGAGATCCGTGCGAAAGAGACGGCCGGGCTCCGGCTAATCCGCATCCGAGTGATGCCGGATGGCACGTCCCGGGCGCAGGTTGGTTTCGCATCGGGCGCATACAACTGGTACCGTGAGAAGGACAGATTCGAGCGCTACCAACTACTGCACATCGAGCCTGAAAAGGCCTGCATCCAGATCAAGGACGAGACAACCGGAGAGACCTTCACGCTTACGTGCGAAGAACAGCGGGGGCAAGACAGAGGCACGCCCCCCCCGGCCTTACGATAGCCAATTCTAGGGCGAGTCAGGGCGGATTGTGAATCTCCGAGGCGGAGGACTCCTGTGCCGACGAAACACGTACGAAGGACTGGCTCGGAAGGTTCCTCGGCCCAGTCTCATCGCCGTCACGTGCTCGGTAGAGCGCGTTCTTGCGGCTGATTCGCGGGCGAGCTATCGCGGAAGAGGCCCTTGGGAAAGGTCTTCTGGCCAAATCCAAATATCCCATTGCAAACTCGCCGAGGGCTGTGGTAGAGTAAAATCCCGTTAGGAAACGGGACACCCTTCCTCAGCTCCTAACCTATGTACTGGCAAGTGGTTATGGGATTCGTGCATCTGGAATAGGCGGCTTTAATGGCATTTGGGGCGGGCCGGAAGGTATTGGCAGTTATCCCCGCCCGATTTGCCTCTATCCGTTTTCCCGGCAAAGTCATCGCCCTTCTGGCCAGCAAATCCCTCGTCATCCACGCATACGAACACGCCTTGGCGACCTCGCGGATGCCGCAAATGACGGCTGGCGCCACATCGAATTGCATGTTTCCGGGCGGGATTTCCCGCTATGTTACGCGAGGCCACCGCATACCCCGCCTAGAAACCTCGAACAACTCACAGCGGGCCAGTGGCGTAAGTCAAAATGTTGGCATTTCACTTCTGCCGGAAAAATGCAGGGGCAGACAGGTCTTGGCGGTTGCGGGCACGGATTACGGAGGCATCGGGGTGGATACCCCTGAAGATATGCGGAAGGTGGCGGCATTGCTCAAGATTGCGGAGAAAGGGGAAGGCTAAATGGCGAAGTATGTGTTTATTACGGGAGGCGTTGTGTCGTCGGTAGGGAAAGGCGTGCTCGCGGCAAGCCTGGGCGTCCTGCTCGAGTCACGAGGCCTGAAAGTGGCCATAATGAAGATGGATCCGTACATCAACGTGGATCCGGGCACGATGAACCCCTACGAACACGGGGAGGTGTTCGTGACGGATGACGGTGCGGAAACCGACCTCGATCTCGGCCACTACCAGCGGTTTACTCACGCCAACCTGTCCCAGAAGAGCAATGTCACCACGGGCGGCATCTACAATGCCGTCATCCAGAAGGAGCGGCGGGGCGAGTTCCTGGGAAAGACCGTCCAAGTCATTCCGCATATCACGGATGAGATCAAGGCGCGTGTCCGCATGCTCACCACGGAAGCCGACGCCGACGCCGATGTAGCCATCATCGAGATTGGCGGAACCGTCGGCGATATCGAGGGGCTGCCCTTCCTCGAAGCCATCCGCCAGTTCCGGTTGGACCTGGGCCCCAACGAGTGCTGCTACATCCATGTAACGCTGGTTCCCTTCATCGACGCGTCCGGCGAACTCAAGACAAAGCCGACGCAGCACAGTGTTCGGGCCTTGCGCGATATCGGCATCCAGCCTAACGTCATCGTCTGCCGGACGGGCGGCCATGCCCTCGGCGAGAGCCAGCGGCAGAAGGTGGCCCTCTTCTGCGACGTGGGCGGCGATGCCGTGATTGAGGCGCGGGACATCTCCCCCATTTACGCCATCCCGCTGAACTTGGCCGAGCAGGGCCTCGACGAAACGGTGCTGCGCGTCCTCAATATGACGGCCAAACCAAAGAACCTCGACGAGTGGCGCTCCATGGTAGAGCGGATGAAGAACTCGAAAGGCGAGGTCCGGATCGCGGCCGTTGGCAAGTACATCGCCCACGATGACGCCTACAAGAGCATCAACGAAGCGTTCTCTCACGCAGGAATCGCCAACGACTGCCAAGTAGTCCTCGAATGGGTAGATTCCGAGCAATTTGAACAGGGGAAGCAACCTGAGGATGTACTCGCCGCGTTCGACGGCGTACTGATCGGCCCGGGCTTCGGCGGGCGAGGCATCGAGGGAAAAATCCGCGCGATGAAATACGTGCGGCAAGAAAACATCCCCTTCTTCGGCATCTGCCTCGGCATGCAGATCGCCGTCATCGAGATGGTGCGGAACCGCCTGAATCTCCCCGAGGCGAATTCGACGGAGTTCAATCCCAAGACGCCGGATCCAGTGATCTCCCTGTTGTCCGAGCAAAGAGGCGTGAAGGACATGGGCGGCACGATGCGCCTGGGCGCGTACCGGTGTGAGCTTCAAGACGGCACAAAGGCCCGAGCCGCCTACGGGAAGGACGTCATACACGAGCGTCACCGGCATCGCTATGAGTTCAACAACGCCTACCGCGAGCGCCTTGAAGGCGCGGCCGGGCTGGTTGTCAGCGGCCTGCACCACCGGGGCGATCAGGAGTTGGTCGAGATCTGCGAGTTGAAGGACCATCCGTGGTTCTGCGGCGTCCAGTTCCATCCCGAGTTCAAGAGCACGCCGCTCTCCTGCCAGCCGCTCTTCCGCGATTTCGTCAAGGCCGCCCTGGCGCATAAGGAGACACGTGGCTGACCTCGACGCGCGAGAGCGACTTCGCTTGGCACTGTCCTGCCAGGAGAAGTGCGCTCACCTGCTCGCGGAAGCGGCCACCCCCGGGAATCGGGATGAACAGCGACGTGAATCGCTGAAACAAGTCTCGAAGGCCGCCCAACAGGCCGCGGCGCGTCTCCGAAAGCGCCTCGCGGCTGAACGCAAGGCGTTGCGGAAACGCCTCGGCCGCGCCGTCAAGCAGCGGGCCCGCCTTGTCGAGCGCGCCGCGCGGGGCAGTATGGATGCGGCGGCGGCAAACAACGCTAACCGCGCGCTGTCGCAAGACCTATCTCTCATCGAGGCTGAACTGAGTGAAAACCAGCGACTGACAAACGCGCGCGCCGCGGTCGAACTCGGAGGCTTCATCGACCAGCCCCTCGATGCCTACCTCGCAGGCTTCAACGCACCAGGCGCCGCTGCCACGGGGCGCCTATCATGGCGGCGCGTCCTCATCCTGGTGGGCATCGGCGCGGCAATTCTAGCGGCGGCTTGGACGCTCCTCATTCTGGTTCCCGTTGGCGACGCCGTCTTCTTCACGATTGAGGAGATGGCGCCCGGTAGCGGCCGAGTCCAAGTGACTTGCGAAAACCTCGGCCACAAACCGGTTCTTTGGCATGTACCATGGCCCGAGGGAGAGCCCGTGCTATGGGCAAACTCGCCCACCTATGGCGTGGCGATGCACGTGCGCCAAGCGGGTGACGACCACTTCCGGCTCGTAACGGCCTCGGAGGACTGCTGGCGCTATCGCGGGGGGCCCGTGAGCGGCAGCAGCCCCTTCACCATTGCCTCCGGCCAATCCGTGCACATCGAGGCCGACCTGCATTGCCTAGACGCCCTAGTGGAAGACATTGAGCAGGTGCGGGTGGTCGTGTCCAATGTGCGCGGCGCCGCCGTCGAGACTCTCACCTTGACAGAGATACGCCCCTAGACACGGCTAGGAGTGCGGCCAGAAAGCCACCAAATGACGGGAACTGAGCATCCTGAACATTGAGACAAGAGGACTCACAAGTGCTTTCTGGCCAGATTCCTAATCTTGCCCGCCGGACTTCAGCAACTGGCGGGCATGCTTGAGGCTGACCTCCGAGATGGAGCCGTCCAACAGCCTCGCCATCTCCTCGACACGAGCCTTGCCCTTGACGCGTACGACCGCCGTAGTGGTTCTCGCCTCGCGCTCGTGCTTGGCCACGGTGTGATGGCTCTGGGCCGCGGCGGCAATTTGGGCGATGTGGGTGATACAGACAACCTGGTGGGATTCCGCCAGATCCCGCAACTTGGCCGCGACTTTGCGGGCAATATGCCCCCCCACGCCCGCATCGATCTCATCGAAAATGAGCGTCGGAATCTTGTCCCCCTCGGCGAAGACGGCCTTGAGCGCCAGCATAATCCGCGATATCTCGCCCCCCGAAGCAACGAGTCGCAAAGGCTTGAGTTCCTCGCCCGGATTGGCCGCCAGTAAGAACGTGACACTGTCAATACCGTTGGGCCCGAGGTCGACCGCCTCGATCCGCGTCTCGAAACGCCCCCCGCGCATCCCCAGGTCCGCGAGCGCGGCGGTAACCTGTTTATCGAGCTTCTTTGCGGCCGCGCGGCGCGTCTTGGAGAGGCCCGCCGCGACTTCTTGAGCACCGTTGAGCAGGGCGCTTCGCTTCTCCCTCAATTCCGCGAGGTTTTGGTCGCGGCCATCAAATACATCCAGTTCCCGGGCCGCATTCTCCGCGTACTCAAGGATCGCCGGAATCGAATCGCCGTACTTGCGCTTAAGGCTACCGATGAGTGCGAGCCGCTCGTTAAGGACATCCAGTTCGGCTGGATCGAACTCCAGCTCGTCGCCGTAGCGGCGCAATTCGGACGCGACGTCCGCCACACTCTCCCGGGCCGCGCGCAATTGCTCCGCGGTAGGCTTGAAGCGCTCATCGATGGCCGCAAGCTCATCTAAGTTGTCGAGTGCGCCGTCGATAGCGTCTATTGCCGAGCGCTCCTCTCCCTCGTACAGCGCCATATTGGCCAAGTTGGCCAGTTCGAAGAGCTTCTCCGCATTCGCGATGATCTTGTGCCGAGACCTCAGTTCCTCCTCCTCGGACGCGTGCAGGCCGGCCGCACGAATCTCAGTCAACTCAAATCGGAGGAACTCCGCCCGGCGCGCACGTTCGCGATCATCCGCCTCCAGAGCTTCGATCTGCTTCTCAATATTCCGCAGGTCCCGAACGACCTCCTGGAGGTCCGACACCTCTTGCTCGACGGCAGCGAAAGCGTCGAGCAGGTCGAGTTGGCGATCCGATTTGAGAAGGGACTGGTGCTCGTGCTGGCCGTGGATATCCACAAGCTCATCGCCAATCTCCCTGAGCGTGCCGACGGGCACGAGTGCGCCGGACACGGCCCCGCGGCTGCGGCCTTCCGCGGTGATCACCCGCGAGAGAACCAGTTGGCCGTCCTCGAGAGCCACGTCGTGCTGCCTCAACAGGCTTGCCAGGCGACGGGAGGGCCGCGAAATTCTGAAGGCCGCTTGGATACGCGCCTCCTTGGCACCGGTGCGCACGGCATCGCTCGAAGCCCGCGCGCCAAGAACGAGTCCCAACGCTCCGACGATGATGGACTTGCCCGCACCGGTTTCACCGGTGAGCACGTTGAAGCCGGGCCCGAGTTCGACCTCGAGTTCATCGATTAAGGCATAGTCCCGTATGTTCAGCGCCTCGAGCATGGCACGGATTATAAATCAGCCGGCCGAGATTATGAAGCAGGCCCACGATCCCAAATGCCACGCCCTCTTAAATCATTCTGGTCCCTTGATTACCAGCCCTTTGCGAGACTCAATCGACTTCATCAGTGGCCAGTGCCTGAGAAACTGCCTCCGGTACAGTCTGCCGCCTTTGAGCTTCCGACGGTGAGAAGCGAACTATGTCATCCTACGCACTTTGATTTTGTTCTTATTCATGGCACAACGGTATCCGCATGAGCCGCCGCGTAGCAGCCGGTCCGATGCGGGAGTTGGGGACTGTCAAGTGTCCCCTCCAGCAGGCCGCCTGCGTGCGTCCGGAGGGCTGGCGTGGCATCATTTATCCGAGTCCCTGCATTGACCCGTTCCCGCTTTGCCCCGTCTTCTATTGTGAGAGCAGCCGCTGGAGGAGGACGATGGACGACAGACAAGCCGTTGAGAAAACGCTCGCGGGCGACGGGGACGCCTTTGCCGTCTTGGTTTCCCGCTATCAGGCCAAGGTGTATGTCGTGGCCCTGTCCCGGGTCTATGACCCTCAGGATGCCGAGGACTTATGCCAAGAGACGTTTCTTCGCGCCTATACCAAACTGCCGATGCTGAGGGACCACGACGCCTTTGCTCCATGGCTCTTCTCGATCTTGCGGCGCTTATGCGTGGACTTCATGCGAGGAACATGGCAAATGAAGCAACAAGAACAACGTATGGAATCGGCCAGGGGACAAACGGGCACGTCAGCCGACCCGCGCGACACCGTTTGTGCACGGGAGACAGCAGAGACGCTATGGTCCCTTGTCCGCAAGCTCGATGAGCGGAGCCGCGAGGTACTCACCTTGCACTACGGGCAGCAGATGAAAGTGAGAGAGATCGCCGAACTCACCGGTACGAAGGAAAGCACCGTCAAAATGCGCCTGACAAGGGCACGGAATGTGCTTGGCGAAAGGGCCGACCTCTTGCGGGCGGCCGCGCCCGCTCCGGCACTCTCCGCCAAAGTTATGCAAGGGGTCAAAGCCATCGGGCCACTGAAAGGAGGCGTGGTGGCTGCAAGTGGTCTCTTGGGAATCCTCGCAGCATGGGTCACTCTGTTTGGCTGGCTTCCAAGAAAGGACGTCGACCGCTGGCAAGGGCA
Organism: Candidatus Hydrogenedentota bacterium; assembly: GCA_963674865.2. GTDB lineage: Bacteria > Hydrogenedentota > Hydrogenedentia > Hydrogenedentales > SLHB01. The sequence continues at coordinate 259,324 of CAXXYE010000001.1, read as the reverse complement.
TGTGCCGGACAGAATGATACGCCAAGGTAGGCGCACCTTTGCTCAATCCATGTTGTTTTCTCTGATTGTCTTCTTGGGACTTCCGCTGCTGCACCGGAGGTTCAAGAGCTTCTTCGCGCAGGCACCCGTGCGGGTGGTTTGCGTCATTGTGGCGGCTGCGCTGTGGTACGCGGTGATCAAGCGAGAGATCCAATTGACCTCCCCCTGGGATAAGGTCAAGCAGCTAATGAACCTCGCATGCCTCTTGCTTCTCTTTGCCGTGGTGGCGCTTGTGCCAGATCATTTCGGTATCGGTATCGGCGTATTCATGATCCTCCAGTTCTTCTTCGTCAACCACGCCGCCGTGGCGGGAGGCGCCGTGCTGCCTGGATTCTGGGTCGGTCCCCTGCTGAAGGACGTTGATGTCTCCGAGGTCGAGCCCAAACCTGTGGAGAAGAAGCGGCTCAAGCGCTGGCTAATATGGCTCCACGAGCATGGCTTGGTTGCCCCTCCCTGCAAGACAGACTCAGACGCTATCACCGTGCGACTGCGGTTGAGAAACTACTTCGGCGAGAAAATGGCGTGGCGGCAGCATTCGACCCTGCGGGTCAATGCGGAGGGCGAGGTCTCTTGTGCCGTGACCCCTCGTGACTACGTGGCCGTCGCCGAGAACCTGGGGGCGCAGAGACTCCCTGGGCGCCGAGAACTGAGCGCTAGACTCGGTGTGGCCTTCACCAAGGCTCTCGGTGTGTACGCCAATGGGGGTCCCGAAGCCAACATCGTGGATTCCTTGGGCCTTGCCCAATGTCCGCTCGATGTCAAGAAGACATACCTCTTCAGAGTGAACCGATACCTAATGCCTCTCGCCGGTGTCCTTGTCCTGACCGTCTTCCTATTGAAGCGTCTCATATAACGAGGCCTTGCCATTTGCGAGAACCAGTCCTTCCCCTTTCTCCCAATGGCGCGTCGGGAATTGAAGCCTTAACCGGCACCTCGAGCATGGCACGGATTATGACTCAGCCAACGAGGATTATGAAGCATCTCTCAGGGGGGAATAGCCTGCGCGAACTCCAATGTTGCCTATCAGGGAGTTAAACACGACTCACGGCGCTCTGGAGCATGAGAGATATCATGTCCGATAAACAGGTTTACATGGACCACAATGCCACCACCGCACTCCATCCGGAGGTGCGCAAGATCATGTCCGAAGCCATGAAGGCGTTTGGCAATCCCTCCAGCCTTCACGGCTTTGGACGCTTGGCCAGGCAATACGTCGAGGAGGCGCGCGAGAAGATCGCCGCTTTCATCGGCGCGGATGCCGAAGAGATCATCTTCGTGGGCAGCGGTTCAGAGGCCAACAACACCGTGCTATCGATCCTGGCGTGCCCCGTGAAAGAGTGTTCCTTCGATCGGCGCGGCGGGCGAGGCATCGTCACCTCGGTTATCGAGCATCCATGTGTGCTCGAAACAGCGAAATGCCTTGCGCAACGCGGGACAAAGGTGGCCTATTTGGAAGTGGATGGCGACGGCAAAATAGATCTCGAGCAACTGCGGGAGTCCGTCAGGCCAACCACCGGCCTTGTATCGGTGATGACGGCCAATAACGAGATAGGCACCATCCAGGACATCGCGCAGATTGCCGCCATCGTTCATGAGAAGGGCGCGCTCTTCCACACCGACGCGGTACAGGCCGTGGGCAAGATCCCCATCAACGTGAAGGAACTCGGCGTGGACTTCCTCACGATGTCCGCCCACAAGATCTATGGCCCCAAAGGGATCGGCGCCTTGTACGTGAGACGGGGCGTGCCGTATTGCCCCCTGATCCGCGGGGGTCATCAGGAAAAGGGGCGCCGGGCCGGTACGGAGAACACCCTCGGCATTATGGGCTTTGCGAAGGCCGTCGAGATGCGCGCCGTCGAAATGGCGGATGAGGCGCAGCGGCTGGCGGCCTTCAAGGCGCAACTGAAGGACGGCATAACGGCCTCGATTCCAGACATTCATTTCAACGGCCACCTTACAGATAGCCTCGCCAGCACGCTCAACGTTTCCTTTGCGGGCGCCGAGGGCGAAAGCATCCTGCTCTACCTGGATCTCGAGGGCATTGCCGTCTCGACGGGATCGGCGTGCGCATCCGGTTCGCTCGAACCTTCCCACGTGCTGCTTGCCCTCGGCCTGGCCCCCGAACAGGCCCACGGGGCGATCCGATTGAGCATGGGCAGGGAAACAAATGAAGAGGATGTGGCCTACGTGCTCGAAAGGCTGCCGGAGGTCATCCGGAAAATACGGGAAATGTCAACCGTTTACGCAGGGAGACACTGATGGGCGCACACCTCACCTGGGCCTACACGGACAAGGTCAAAGACCACTTCACCCACCCCCGGAACGTCCTCAAAGATGAGGACGACTACAAGGAAGACGGGCGGGGCATCGTAGGAAACGTAACCTGCGGCGACGAGATGATGCTCGTTATCCAAGTCGACGACGCCAAAGAGGTCATCACGGACTGCAAGTGGAAGACTTATGGCTGCGCAAGCGCCATTGCCAGCACGTCGGTACTCTCGGAAATGGTGAAGGGGATGAGCCTTGAGAACGCCTTCAACATCACTCCCAAAGCCATTGTCGCTGAATTGGGCGAGTTCCCGGAGCATAAGGTGCATTGCTCCGTGTTGGGCGACAAGGCCCTCCGCGCCGCCATCAACGACTATTACGCGCGGCGCGGCATGAACGAGAAAGTGGTGAAAGAAGAAGCCCGCGTCGTCTGCAAGTGCATGAACGTGACGGATCACGAAATCGAGGAAGCCGTGCTCGAAGGCGCCCGCACCTTCTACGAACTCCAGGAAAGGACCAAGATGAGCACGGTTTGCGGGAAGTGCATCGACGAAGCCAAGGAGCTTCTCAAGACCTACCTGGACACGCACTTCGGGGACGACAGCGCCAACAGCGGGTGACCGGGCACGCTGTCAGGACCGCAGCAACACGCGTAGTTGTCAGGATTCATCCCCATCAGCGGGCCCAATTCGCGCCACATGGCCGGCGTTTCATTGCATATCGACACCGCCTGCTCCGGGCGCAGACGCCGAATGGCCCCAATGACGTGGCGCAGCAAGTCCGCCCGCATCTCATGGGGAAAGAGGTGCTTGCCTCTTGTCTGGACGCCATCCTCATCGAGCCGGACAACAACTTCCGCATAGGCATCGTCGAACAGGGCCAGCTCGAGGGCATTACGCATCTGACGGGCGCTCATCCAGCCCACCACGTCCACCGTGATCACGTCTGGACGAACTCGCTCCAGCAAACGTGCAGCCATCTCAGCGTATTCGTCACGCCAGCCTTTCACAGGACAGATCGGCGAGATGCGCGCGCGGACACGGTAACCGGCCCCTTGGCAGCGTTCCATGGCGCGCAGGCGGGCGTCAAGGGACGGGGTGTTCTTCTCGATCAAAGAGGCCGGTGTCGGGGCGTTCAGCGACCAACTGACGAGCGTGTGGCCGTTGTGGTTCAGATCGAGCAAGTGCTCCACGTTATCGGACTTCGTGTAGAGCATCAGATAGCGTCCGGGCCAGTCCGCGAAGGCATTCACCATAACCTCGGAAGCGCCGTATTCCGGCTCGAGTGTCACCGTGTCCGTCTGATTATCGAACTTGTACAAGCTCTGCTCGGGGACGGATTCACCGAAGGCCCTAACGCGTTCGGCGAACTCTTCAAGGTTCACCATGATGTTGAAGAACGGCGCCACATGGCAGTAATCGCAGTTGTGAAGGCATCCGTAGGCGCTGTGGATTTCCCAGGCGGACTGGCACACGCAGTCATAGTCCCGCCGGAAATGGCGGTGATCCCGGAAGGTCCACGGGCCATCTCCCAGAAACATATGCCCCCGCAATGCAGGATGCTCGTCGCCCAACTGCCCAAACGCCTCCGGCTTCAGCCAGCGAAATGCGTTGAATATCAATGTCGGCGGGCCCGTCATCCGGTATTCCCCCGTTCGCCGCGAAGGCTCGCTCCAGCCCCGCGCCCGAACAAGCTCGTCCAGTCCCGCGTCGTCGACCTCGGTGACGTGGCGCGGCGTCATCGCCCCAAGCATCCGCTCGAGGCGCGCAGCTGCCGCGGGAGTCTCTCTCACGCGCTTCACGACAAAGACTTCCAGGTCGGACACTTCGTACATTTCCACATCCTTGCGGCCATCGCACCCACGCACTCAGGCCGGGCTGAGGCTGTTGTCTCCCCCCTCAATCGACGCACGCATCGGACACAGGACTTGTGGCGAGGGCAAACCTGTCCCCTCGCTAGGGCGTCACACTCTCGATCAACGCGACGGCGTGTACGCTGATAGCCTCGCCGCGTCCCTCGGGGCCGAGTCCTTCATTCGTTTTCGCCTTCACGGAGACGAACTCGGCGCCTACCGACATTCGATCCGCCAGCTTCACACATATCGCGCCCAGGTGGGGATTGAGCTTCGGGGCCTCCGAGATGATGGTGGCGTCCACGTTGACCACGGCCCAGCCGGCCTCACGAACCATGCCGACAACTTCGCCGAGAAGCTCCAGGCTGTCCGCGCCCGCGTAACGCGGATCGGTGTCGGGGAAGTGTTGGCCGATGTTTCCCAGGGCCGCCGCCCCGAGCAGTGCGTCTGTAATGGCGTGGGCGAGCACGTCCGCGTCCGAATGACCTGCCAATCCCCGCTCGCAGGGAATGGCCACTCCGCCAAGAATCAATGGCCGTCCGGGCGTCAGTCGATGAAGGTCATATCCTGTACCGATCCGAATCATGCCAGGCCCTCCCGAAAGACGAAGCCGGCCAAGGCCAGGTCGGCGGGCGTAGTAACCTTGAAGTTCAGCGGGGACCCGGGGATAAGCTTGACCCGGCCGCCACTGCGACGCACGAGCGTTGCATCATCTGTTCCCAGAAAGCCCTGACGCACTGCCTCGGCGTGGGCACGCCGGACAACGTCCACCTGAAAGGCCTGAGGCGTTTGACAAGCCCACAGCCCCTCCCGATCGGGCGTACGCGCCAGGAAGTCTTCGCCGTCGCCCTCGAGTATGGTGTCGATACACGGGATGGCCACCGTCGCGGCGCCGTGCTGAGCCGCTGCCGTGACAGCCGCCTTGATAGCCTCCTCGGACACAAAAGGGCGGGCAGCGTCGTGGATAACCACCGTATCCGTGTCAGGCTCGAGGGCACGAAGCCCGTTCGCCACCGATGCCTGGCGTTCAGCGCCCCCTTCAACCAGGGAAAAACTGCCGCCGACAAGATGCTCATTGAGCATTTCCTTGAAGGGTGTCTTGTGGCCGTGAGGGACGACGATCACCGCGTCCATGAGAAGGCCCACGCCGGAGAAGCGTTCTAGCGTGCGAACCACCAATGGCGCTCCGGCGAGATCGACAAGTGCCTTCGGCGAGTCGCTGCCCAGCCGACGCCCCATCCCCCCGGCGGCAATGAGCAACTGCGCCTTCACGACGACACGCTGAGCAACTTGCCAAAGATCATGCGCCCGGCAGCCGTTTGAAGCACGCTCGTGACGATGACGGACGCCTCTTTGCCAATGTGCTGCTGTCCGCCGTCGACGACCACCATGGTACCATCGTCGAGATAGCCGACCCCTTGCAGAGGCTCCTTCCCTTCCTTGATGATCTTGACGGCCAGGGCCTCGTCGGGCAACACGGCGGGCTTCAGAGCATTCGCCAAATCGTTGATGTTGAGGACGTCGATTCCCTCGATTTGTGCGACTTTGTTCAGGTTGAAGTCATTTGTGATGATTCTGGCGTCGTAATCGCGGGCAACCACCATGAGCTTGGCGTCCACGTCTGGAACGTCCGGGGGATCATCGTCGATAACCTGCACTTTTGCCTTCGTGCTGTCCTCCTGCATACGCTTCAAGATGTCCAGGCCCCGGCGCCCTCTGGCCCGGCGCAACGCATCGGGCGAGTCAGCGATATTCTGGAGTTCTTTCAAGACAAAGCGTGGGATGAGAAGCGTACCATCAAGGAAGCCGGTTTGACATATGTCCGCGATGCGGCCATCGATAACGACGCTCGTGTCCACAAGCTTTGGATTGGCCTGATCAGCCTGACCACGGTGAACCGCCTGCACAAGTGATTCCCAATGGGAGGCGCGCGTAAGTCCCAAGGAGATGCCCATGAACCCGAACAGCAAAACAAGGGTCGTGGTCACAAACAGCGGGAGTGCCGAATCCGGTGAAGTGTGCCAGAACTGCTTGACGTACTGCGCCACCGCATAGCCGATGAGCATTCCCAGAACCGTGGCCCCCAGAGCGGGTGATAGTTTCTCGAAGATGTCTTGCGTGATATACCGCAACCCGGCTAATACAAGCCCAGCGCATGCCAGGCCGGTTAGGCCGCCTAGAATCTCCCACGGCAGGGGGTGGATAAGGTGGTTCTGCAACTGAGCAAGTTGTTCCTCATCGGCCCCTTCAGGAAGGCTTTCCGCGGCATCTTCGGCGCGCAATTCATTGATCTGCCCGACAACCTGTCCGGCCCACGCGACACCCAGCGTAACGCAGGCCAGGACAAAAACAATCCGTATGATCTTTATACCCATTATGACCTCCTAGCACATATGATAGTATGACCTCATTATAAAACAACATACAAATCCCTTGGTATATAGACGCTTATCAAGCGGCTCTTCTTCAGAAGCTCATCCGCTCGATGCACGTTGCGACAATATCAGTCAATCGTGGTTCGACCGCGTTGGCGGTCGCAATTATCTTCTCGATATCTACGGGTTCGAGCGCGTCGGGCCGGCATTCGTCGGTGATGGCCGAGAAACCCAGGACCTTCAGCCCGGCGTGAACGGCAACAATCACCTCTGGCACCGTGCTCATGCCCACTGCGTCGGCCCCCAAAACGCGCATCATGCGGTACTCGGCCGCAGTCTCAAGACATGGCCCCGTACAAGCCAAGTACACCCCGCGATGCAATTTCATTCCCTTGGCCAAGGCCACGGACTCGGCCAAGTCCACCCACTCCTTGGTATAGGGCTCGCACATGTCCGGAAATCGAGGGCCAAGGCGTTCATCGTTAGGCCCGATGAGCGGATTATCCCCCATGAAGTTGATGTGGTCGGTGATAACCATAAGGTCGCCAGCCCTGAACTGGGGATTCAGGCCACCAGCCGCATTGGACACAACTAACCCCTTTACGCCCAATGCCTTAGCAACACGAATCGGGAGAGTGACTTGTTGCAGTGAGTAGCCTTCGTAATAGTGGAACCGGCCCGACATGGCAACGACGGGCTGCTGCCCAAGGACTCCCAATACCAGCTCGCCCGCATGCGTATCGAGCGTGCAAACCGGGAAATGGGGCAGCTCCTGATAGCTGAACCTGGCGCGCACCTCAATCCGCTCGACCAACGCGCCTAGTCCCGTCCCCAAGACAACGCCCAAGACGGGCTTCATATCACACCGGCTCTGAATGACTTCCGCCGCAGCCTCTATCTGGTTGAAAACCTCTGACACACCCATCTCCTCTAACTGCTCTTGAGCCCCGCAAGTTTAGTCCGAATTTCCGCAGCGGCGACGCCCGACACTCGGAGCGTCTTATTCCGCGCCTTCTCGCCGCTCACCAGCGTCACAGCCCGTCTGGGCAGCCCCAGCACCTTGGCCACGTAGTCGGTGACAGCCAGATTGGCGGCGCCTTCTGCCGCCGGGGCCGTCACGGCAACGCGAATCGGGCCGTCGGGCTCAACGCGAATGGCATTTCGCGACGCCCTGGGCTGCACCCTGATGCGCAGCAGGACTTCCCCAGACCGGTCTTCAATCGGCGGCCTTGGCCGGCAATTCACGATACATACCCATACGGCGGTAGCGCTGTCGGCGCCGGGCTAACGTCCACTTCCCCTTCTTCCATTCCGCCAAGAAGCGTTCGAGTTCCTCGGCTATGACGCCCGCCGCGCTGTCTGGATCTCTATGAGCCCCCCCGGGCGGCTCCGGTATGATCGCGTCGATCGTACCCAAATCCAGAAGGTCTTTCGCGGTCACCCTCAGGGCTGTGGCCGCGACCTCCCTCTTATCTACATCCCGCCAAAGAATCTCGGCGCACCGCTCCGGCGGGCAAATTACGTAGATGGCATATTCCAGCATAGCGACCCAATCACCCAATGCAATGGCCAGCGCGCCTCCGCTGCCGCCTTCGCTAAGGATGGCCACGAACACGGGCGCTTTCAGGCCGCTGCATTCCAGAAGACTCTGCGCAATCAGGGGCCCCTGTCCGTGGCGCTCGGCCTCGACGCCTGGGTGGGCTGCGGGCGTATCCACTAGAGTGACGACGGGCATGTTCAGGCGCTCAGCCATATGGAACAGGCGCAACGCCTTACGATATCCCTCCGGATGGGCCATACCGAAATTGCGCTGGACCTTCTCCTCCGTGGTAACGCCCTTTTGCTGGCCGACCACCACCAGGCTCTGGCCTTGGAAACGGCCAATGCCCGCCACCAGCGCCGGGTCGTCGCCGACGGCACGGTCTCCATGTAACTCTATGAAATCGTCCAGGATACGGGAGGTATAGTCGAGCATTCGAGGCCGGAGGGGGTGGCGGGCAAGAAGAACTCTTTGCCACGCCGTCAGATTGGCGAAGACGGTTTCACGCTCCTGATCGAGTTCGGCCTGGAGTTCACGCCGTTCCTTATCGGAGGACGCATTGGCCACCAGTCCCTCGAGTTCGATAATCCTACGTTCGAACGGGAGGCTCGAATCCATCTTTGCCATGATTCCGCCCTTGGTCTCCTTGTTATCCGTCAACCATAGTCCCGTGCCAACGGGAATGCACGTATCCTGAACTGCCCTGAAGCGCGACATACTGAGGGGGAATACCTCCCTCCGCCGGGGGCAACGGCACATTCTCTCCCAATGTACCGAAAAAGGCCGGAAAAAGGTGTAAATCCGGCCCCGCCACATCACGCCGCGCGTATTCTATCACGAATGACGAACAGTGTATAGCCTGAATCGTGCGACAGCGGCAACCCATCGTTACGTGCTCAGTCACCGGTAAGACTATTATCCGCTGAATTCAGTCTCGGTTCCCCCAAAAAACATGAAAAAACCCCCGGCAGCTTACTCACTGCCCGAGGTGACACTTGACCGCACCATGTGCGGCCTTTCGGCGGTTGCTAGGCTACTTCGAGGACCTCTTCGAAGTACTCGGAGAAGCACTCCGCATGCCAGTACTCCCCTTCTATCTCTTGGATATCGCCGAACTCAAGTTCATCCGGCTCGATGTGTTCATTGCACAACGGACACTGCATGGCTAACATTCACCTCCTTTCTGCATATCGTAGGCTACCACTTGTCCGCCCGCGCTTTTCGCCGACCTCCTGCCACAACACCGCAAGACCCGGCCGCCTATCCGTCGCCTGCAGCGTCTCACTGCGGAGCCTGGCGAGGAACACGGGCAAGGCAAACGGGCGAGCTTATAGCACAATCACAAAGGCATGTCAAGAAAATAATCTTCTTGGCGACAAGGGCGAGAACCTATTTGCTAAGTCCTTTTCGCACAGCGCATTACATGGGACGGGTAGTATGAGACAAGATCCATGGAAGCGCGAATTCCCGGGACGACCCCGTCCGCGCCCGTCAGTTTCGAGACCCTTGGCAGTACTGACAGGTTCTCTCGGGACTGCGCAACAGGAGCGCCGCTCGCCGGCGCGCGGACACGGATAGAAGCCGGCAAACCACGGGCTCAACGGCTGCCAGCGACGCGGCCACCTCCCGCTCGAGAACTCTACAAAGGCTGGGCATTCCCTCACGTGCCTTCGGCGGCGCCTTCGCGGCCGAATTACGGGCGTAAGCGAAAAGCGTGCGCCAATCATTCCATTTGCCGAGCACTTCCTGGCTCGTCTTGGCACGCAGGATTACGTCCTCCATGTCTGGACCGTAGAGAGGCTGATAGATTTCACAGGCGTAGCGCAGCTTCTTGAGGCGGATGCGGAGGACGTGCAGGTCGGCGTCCGAACGCGACTTCACCCATTCCCGATGAGCCGCCACAAGGGCCCTTAAGCGCTTGTCCAGGCCCCGGGAGGCTATGGCGACGTAGCATCGGCTAGGCGATGCTACACTCTCGAAAAGGGGCAAGAGGTCCCTGCCGAAATCCCGGCTTTCCACGGCCGCCAGCGCAGCGCGGATGCTGTCCGCTTCAGATTGTCGCGCCTTTCGCAGCCGCCGCAGCACGTGATTGAGAGCGAAGCGCATCGGGCCGTGTAGGCTCTCACGGTATTCCAAGGCAAGGGCGATGCTGACGTCGAGTTCGCGGGCCTTCCCAAGCTTGCGGGTCACTCGGCGTACGTGTTTGCGGAAGCGCTTGCAGCGTTCCTTGTCGAACATCGGGCCGTGCTCGGCCAACCCCGCCCTTAGACGGCGCGAGGCCACGCGCATGTCATGAATGCCCTCAGGACTCCCCCGGCGGACAGGCGCGACCTGGCATCGAAGCGTCCGTACCTGTGACTTAAGCAGGTTCCGGGCCTCTTCTCGAGCCAAGTTGCACTTCTTGCCCAACGCTGCCCCCCTCGCGTTCAGTCCTCCATTCCTTCGATCGTAGGCCCTAACGGACTGCCATTGTCGATTTCGGTCTCCTTGAGATCGAGTAAGGCGTTAACCTTCCGCCGCAAACGCCGCTGCACCGTTTGGATCGACCCCTGGGCGCTCACACGCGCTAAGTCAAACTCCTTAACCATCTTCGAGAACTGCCGCAGCATCCGCTTCTGATAAGCAATGAAGCTGTCGTACAGGTTGTCGCCAAGGTTGAGGTCCATCCCGCATTCCCAGAATCCCAGCTTCTCGGCCTTCAACGCACGTTCGGCCAAAGCCTCCAGGTTGAGGTCAAGATAGAGCGTGAGATGAGGCGCAAGGGCAAAGCCGTACGCTTTTCGCAGCCAGTCGGGATCCACGCCGCGCACGGCGTAGCGGGCGAAAATTGTGTAAACGTAGCGGTCCGAAAGGACAACAAACCCGCTTTGCAGTGCAGGGAGAATCTGACGCTCGAGCCTGTCCGCCAAATCCGTCGCATAGAACAAGGCCAACGTTCGACGGCGAATCTGGGTGCCCCGCTTGGCCCGCTGAAGTCCCGGCTCCGCCAACTCGGAACGGCACAAAGACGTGGTGGCAACGCCATAGCCCATGCGCTCCAACCAGCCCTGGAGCAGCCTCGTCTGTGTGCTTCGGCCAACGCAATCCGGCCCCTCAAGGACGATGAGCTTGCCCCGCAAGTCGGTGTCTACGAGGCTGGGAATACCGGCACCGAAGAAGGTGGCTTTCATCGCTTCTTACTCCCCGTGGGCCGCATCCCCTTAGCCTCAATCCGCTCTCGCACAATCCGCCGGATCCGCCGCTGCTGCCTTTCGATCGGATGGTCGCCATGCACGACGACAAGGCCATATTCTTCTACAAGGCGCTGATACTCCTCAATAATCATCTTCTGGAACTTGATGAAGCTCTCCGCGGGATCGCGGCTCATGTTGAGGTCCATCCCCGCCTCATAGAACTTCAGCGTCGGCCGCCCGCGGAAGATGCGCTGCATGGCCTCCTCAAGCGGCACCGAGAAATAAAAGCCTATATCCGGCTTCACGGCGAAACTGTAAAGGTCGCGGACCCAGTCGCGATCCACGCCACGTACAACATCCCGCGCGAAGGCGGTGTAGACGTAGCGGTCGGCCAGCACGATCATGCCCGCCTGGAGCGGCGGCACAATGCTGCGCTCCAGCCGATCAGAGAAATCCGTGCAATGAATAAGAGAGAAGGTGGTGGGAGTCAGGATCTGGCGTTTCTTGCCAAGTTTGGTGGTGCGTTTCACCAGTTTCGACGAGTTCCACTCGGTGAAGAACACGTCGTACCCCTCCTGCATGAGCCAGGAACGCATGAGGTCGAGTTGGGTGCTCTTGCCGGATCCGTCGACCCCTTCCACAACGATGAGCATGCCGGGGTAGTCGTGAGAATTGTGAAGACCGGCCATCAGTTCTTGCTCCCGCCTTTCAGCCCATTGCGGGGATGAATTCTACGAATCAACAATTATGCGCCGAGAAAGGATCATAACATGCCTATTCACAAATCTGTCAAGCAGCATGATAGCGCGCGTAGGAGTTGTTCACTCATCCCCGCCCCCCAGGACCTCCGGGACGATATCTAGAGGCCGGCCAAAGACCTCCTCGAATAACCGGCGCTTCTTCATGGCCCCGTTGATATCCATTGCGTTTGGGCGACGTTGTCCAACGTGCAAGCGGATTTCAGTCTTCGTCGTTCTGACGCGCACCGCGCATACGCTCGCACAATGCGAGCGGTCCAGCCCGTCCGCCACACGGAGAATCGCCGCCAGCCGCCGTACGACCTCCTGCAGGCCGCGGGGCAGGTCGCAGAACACCTTGTGCGACTCTTTCGGATGCGCCTTGCGGTGGTAGCGGGCAACACAGGCGATAATGGCCTGTTCCTGCTTCGCGAAACCGGGGAGAATGCTCGCGAGGATGATATCCCTGGACCCTTTGTGATGGCGCATAGGATCCACGGAGTAGCCGGTGTCGTGCAACAGGGCCGCGGCTGTCAGAAGGCGCCGGTGCTCAGACGCCAGCCCGTGAAGCCGGAGCGCCCCGTCGAACAACTCAAGGGCGATTCTGCACACCTGCGTGGCGTGCTCAGGCTCAGGATCATGCTCAAGCATGAGGCGCCCGGCAGCCGTGATGCCTTGGCATTCCGGGCCACCAGACATCCCCGAGAGTCGCTCTGTCTCCCTCATGCGTCCTCCCAGACTGCCCGGAAACGTGCCCAGGCCCGACGATTTGGTAAGCGCCTCGCCCTTTACATCGCCCCGCGATGATAGCATAGGGAAGCCATCGTGCCTGCGTGCTTCGCGCCGGCACAGCGCGATATCACGCACCGGGCTGCTATAATCGCCCTCGGCCAGGCGGAGCGGTTTCCGAAGTTAAGGAGGCCCTCTCGGAGGCTGGTTCCTCAACGCCTGAAACAGCGACGCCGTGACGGAGATGCTATGTTGAGCACGCCACGCCCAAATGTCCTGCTGATAACCGCCGATGATATGAACTACGACGCACCGGGCGCGACGGGTTCCCCGGTTCCGGGCGTGACACCGCACATCGACCGACTTGCGTCCGAAGGGGTGCGATTCGTCCATGCCCACGTCACCATCGCGGTTTGCCAGCCCTCACGCCAGTGCCTGATGACGGGCAGGTATCCGCACAACAACGGAGCGCTGGGATTCGACCCCATCAGCGAGGACGTGCCCACCCTACAAGAGCATCTGGCCGCCGCGGGCTATCTCAACGGCATCCTCGGCAAGACGGAACACCTCGCCCCCATCCACAGGTTCTGCTGGGACACGGCCGTACATCGCGAGGAGCTGCTCGAGGGCCGAGCGCCCGCCCGGTACTACGAGGAGACAAAGGCGTTCATCGAGCAGGCCCGAGCGTCAGGGAGGCCGTTCTTCCTCATGGCCAACTCCCACGATCCGCACCGGCCGTTCGCGGGGAGCGATGACGAGCTCCGCAAATTCGAGACGCATTTCCCCGTGAGCCACACCTACGCCCCGGAGGAGGTCCCAATCCCCGGTTTCCTGCCCGACCTGCCCGATGTGCGACGCGAGATCGCGCAGTATTACACATCGGTTCGTCGCTGCGATGATACCGTGGGCGCGGTGGTCCGGGCGCTCGAGGAGAGCGGCCTCGCGGACAACACCCTCGTCATGTTCTTGAGCGACAATGGGATGGCCTTCCCCTTCGCCAAGACGAACTGCTACCTCACCAGCACACGCACCCCGTGGATCATCCGCTGGCCGGGCAAGACGCGCCCCGGCACAGTGGACAAGGCCCATTTCATCTCCGGTATCGATTACGCACCCACCATCCTTGACGCGCTGGGCCTGTCGGCCATCGAGGGACTGGACGGCCGCTCGTTTTTGCCGTTGCTTCAAGGCGAGACGCAGGCCAAGCGCCAATCGGTGTTCACCGTGTTCAATACAACCGCGGCCAAGCGCTCGTATCCCATGCGGTGTATCCAGGATCGCCGCTTTGGCTACATTTTCAACGCATGGCCTGACGGTAAGACGGCCTTCATCAACGAGTCGCAGTCGGGCCTAACCATGGCTGCCATGGGGCGAGCCGCCAAGAACGACCCCGACATCGCCGGCCGGGTCGACTTGTTCCTTTACAGAACGCCGGAAGAATTGTACGATTTCGAGGCCGATCCCAGTGCGGTGCACAACCTGATCGACACCCCCGCATACGGGGAAAAGGCACAAGCGATGCGGCACGCCATGCTTGAGGCCATGATAGCATCGGGCGATCCGTTGTCAGGCCTATTTCGGCAGCGGCTGGCGGAGGCATCATGAGCCCAGCGCAGGACGCAGTCCGCCCCGCACAGCCCTGGAGCGAGAACATAGCCGACGCGGCCGCGCCGGGCCGGCTCGACACGTGGCGCGGCTATGCCATCTGCGTTGCCATCCTTCTCTCGGCCGTGGCCTACTCTTTCCGGTTGACATCGTTTCTGATCGCCAAAGAGGCCGCGCTCGCGGCGTGCCTGTGCGCGGTTGCCGCTCTTGTCGCGGTGCAAGGACGGTTCACCTGGCGGGGAGTCACCGCTTTCCTGCCGCTGTGGCTCCTCCTGGGATACGAGCTCATCGGCCACGGCTTGCTATGGCCGGCTGCGGTGAGAGCCGACCTCGCCGTGGAAGTCGCCAGGCTTGCGATGCTCCTGCTCATGGCCGCCTTCGCGTACGACCTCCTTGGAGATCCCCCGTGGAGGCAACGCGTTGCCAACGCATTCCTTGTGTCGGCTGCCATCTGCTCTTTGCTGGCTCTGGGACAGTACGGGAACTTCTTGCCTTTCCTGTTTCCCAAGTTCGCTTGGTATGACCAGCGGGCGTACTCGGTGTTCGGCAACCAGGACCTGCTTGGCGGCTATCTGGCGATGGCGCTCCCCCTTTTTACATGGCGCATCTTGAAAAGCCCCCAACCGCCTCTCGCATCATTGGCCGGACTGGCCGCCGTAGCCGCGGCCCTGCTGATCTCCGGCTCGCGCTCGGCATGGCTGGCGGCCGCATGCGGTGTCGCACTGACCTTTCCTTACCGCCACCTGCGCTTCAGGCGGCTGGGAGTTTGGATGGGCACACTGGCCGTCGTGGGAATCATCGCGGCGGCCACGGCCCCAGAGGCCACGGTAGCGCGGATAGCACGAGCGCTGTCGGCGGAAGATCAAGGCGTCCGCGCCAGGCTGTGGTTTTGGGACGGCACCGTCCGCATGATTTGCGACAAGCCGCTTCTCGGGCACGGGCTTGGCAACTACGCATACTGGAGTCCGCGCTACCTCGGCGAGGCACTCCACGCACAAGAGGGAGGCAGCCATTACCACAACGAGCTGCACGCCGTTCACGCCCACGCCGCGCCACTCGAACTTCTGGCCGAAACCGGCGCCGTGGGAGCCGCCCTCTTGCTCTGGATGCTCCTGCGCTTGGCGCGCTGCCGCGGGCCCGAGTGGGGGCCGCTCGCCGCACTGTTCGTATTCTCCCTGTTCAATGCACCGTTTCATAGCGCGCCCCACGCCCTCAACGGGGCGCTATTCGCGGGGGCGTTGCTCGCCCGACGTAAATCCGGACAAGAACAAGAGGCCGCGCAGGGCGCGCGCCGGCCGCGCGCCGCCGCGTACGGATTGCCGGCGTGCACCTTGTTGGTGGCGTTCTTCTCAGCCTGGGCCGTCTTGCTCCCAAGTTTCCACCTCCGCGCCGCCGAATCAGTTCACCTGGCAGGCGGCGATCCCCTGCCGCTCTACGAGCGCGCCTTGGCGCATCGCTGGCCGCACGCCTACGTCCATCACGAATGCGGCATGGCCCTATTAGTGGCTGGGCGAAATGAGGAGGCCGAACACCAGTTCCAAGAGGCGCTTCGCGGCCTCGATACAGGAGAGGTCTACCTGGGCCTTGGATTGGCAACCGCGGCGCAGGGAGATGAAACGGCTGCACGGAAATGGTTCGAAGAATGCCTACTGCGTTGGCCCTACAACGAGGAGGCGTGGCGGGGCCTGATCGAAGTTGCGCCCATCCATGAGCGGCCCCAGATGCAACAGCGGGCCGCTCGGTGGCTGGCCCCTTAGCGGAACTCCGGCCCAGGGACGCGACTAGAGAGACTCCGCGCCGGCCGGACTCCTATTCGGCAGGTCGCGGCTCGGCCACCATAACCGGTTCGAGGACCCCAAGCGCCGTTACAACGGCGGACGCCCCGGAGCGAAGAGTATCGACGCGCAAGGTATAGCGTGCGCCCGGCTCGACAACGTAGGTTCCCGTGGAGCCACCGGAAGTAACCATCTCAGCCGGTTGTGCTTCCGACCCGGCAGGCCCGAAAGCCACCTCAAAACCCAGCTCGGCCCCGGCCGGAGCGCTTATCAGGAACGCGACCTCGCCCGCACGCGCGTCAAGCCAGTTTGAGCGAGTTGTCTTCCACTCGATGTCGACAAGAAACGGCGTCTCATGCTCCACAACGAAGGTTTTGCCCGGCTCTTTCGCCGCATCGTGGCCGGCCGCATACGCCCGTATCTGGGAAAACTGCGTCAACGCCCCGACCCCGATAAATGCCGCAAGAGAAACCATCCCCACCACCCCCATAAACAGTCCCTGGACCGCCCAAGCCTTGAGCGCCCTTAGAGGATCATGGCGAAAGAAGCTCAGTAACAGTGCAAGGGGCCCTATGGCCGCCACAAGCACCGTGACAAGTAGCGCGGACTTCGGCAGAAAGGAGGCCACGTGAGTCGCGCCGGCCAAGAGAATGCCGAAAATGCCTACCACCGTGCTCGCGTCAGATCGCTCAACGCGTAAGGCGGCAATGACGCCGCGAAGGATCACGGGCCAGGCGACTACCAATACAAGGCCGATCATGACCCTCCTGAGGGCGAGGTCGCGGCGGAGTAGTCCCTGCACCGTAAGAGGAAGACCGGGCTCCGTTGCGGTCGAGAGCGCAAGAACCGACAGATAAACGCCGGCGCTCAGTAACATCACGGCCGCCAAACCGCCGAAGAGCAACCACAGAACGGGCGTCAACTCCGGCGGCCGCAGGGTGAAGGCGGAGACAGGGGCCTCCGCAGCCGGCGTCGGCTCAACCAGCATTGCATGACAACGCCAGCAGCGGCCAATCTCGTCCCCGTTTCGAGCCCCGCAACGTGGGCAAGTCACCTCAGGTTGCGCTCCCGGGCCTTCGTCGCTGTCCCCGAGGACCACCGCGGTCTGAGGAACATGCCCACCCGAATCGAGCCACAGACGCTTCATGGCCTTCGCTGCTCTGGGATGCTCTGGAAACCGCTCGGCGATGTCTTCCCAGGTCAATGCGGCCTCTTTGAGACGTCCGGCGGCCTCAAGCACCTTGGCAAGCTGTTCCCACAACGGCAACTCGTCGGACCACCTATCAACGGCGTCCTGGAGTTCCGCGGCAGCTTCCTCGTATCTTCCCAGCCGGTGCAGCGTCGCCCCCAAGTACCGGATAACGTTTACCTTAGGCTCCCAGTCCTTCTTAAGCACTTGAAGATGTTCGAGTGCAAGCCGGTACTCGGAGTTCATGTAGAGCTTCTTGGCCAGACGCCAGCGCTGCTTGTAGTCGTCGGGATTGCTCTCGACGTACCGCGTGATGTCCCAGATATCGGCCATAACTAGACCCTGTAGGACTCAGCCAAGTCACCAGACGCTCTATAGAAGACGAGGGCAGGCTTCACTCAACCCTCGCCGGAAAAGTCACTTGTGCCGCTTTGCCGACTTGCGAGCGGCCTTCCGAAGCTTTTTCTGCCGGGACTGGAGGATGCTGTTCACTCCCCATGCGACGAGACTGGCCAACACGGACGCGCAGACCACACCGGCAATGCCGGGGATATACCACCCGACACCCTCAAAAGTGATCAACGAGACGCCGTAAATGCACGGGGCCACAAACACCAAGAACAGCACGGTCCAGAAAGGCCACCCCGCCGCGTCGAAACGTGTCAAAAAGTCTTTCACAAACTACCCGTCCCCACATGTCGAACCACACCCTTCGGGCAGACGCGCGATGCTTCCGCAGGCACTCGCATGGTGCGATCCCGCGTCTCATCATCTCTCGCGTCCACGCGCAAGACCGGACGGAATCGCCTGTCAGGTCGCGGCACCGTGAATCTCCGAAGCATTCAGCTTGGCGTCAATATCCAAAATCGAATGATAGATCACGTCCCCCACAACCTGCAAGCCCTCTGGAGAAGCCGCGCCGGACAATGCGGCCTCATCTCCCCCGCGTCCTTCCTCGTCAGCGACATCGGATTCAACGATGGCCGCCGAGGGAATGTGCGCCTCCCGAAAGGCCTCACACTCACCTTCCAGCCCATGGGCTAGAGGAAGAAAATGCCTCCCGTAGCCAAGTTCGTCTGCGCGCGACCAGACGATCCCAGTCAACCAATGCGGAGCCTCCGGGTCCTTGTTGAGGCCAAGGGTGCTCCTGCCGACGATATTCAGATCCATCACAGCCGTCACACGCTTCAGTTCACCCCGCTGCTCAAGATGATCGACAAACGCGCGGCAGCCGGACCTATCCTCCGCGGCGGAGACTCCGGCCTGCGGCTCTTCGCCATCGAGAAAGCACAGCCAGACCGATCGGCCTTCGCGTGTCGGCCCGAGCGCCCGAGCCATTTCAAGCAGCCACGCCGTCGTCGAGGCGCCGGCACGCGCACGCGCGGACATCGGATCGACGCCGCATTGGCAACCGTAGTGGCCGCTGACAATGATAATGCCGCTGCTGTCGCCACGGACTACGCCCACGAGGTTCTCAAGCGCCGCCTCGCCTTGCGGCGTCGATGCCTTGAATACCTGACGCCGCGTCTCCAATCCGACTCGCCCCAATTCTCTGCGGATGAATGCGCGTAAGGCTTCATGGCCTTTCTCGCCCGGCGTAGCACGACAAAGGCTGGCGATCTTCGCCGCACAGGTATACGCCTGAGCCCCGTCAAAAGAAGACTTGGCCCGGCCAACCTGCACCGGCGCAGGCTCACTCCTATCGAGAGAGCGCCGCAGCGCGATGGACGTCAATCCAAGGAAAACAAAGGCGAAAACGCCCATCACGACAATGGCTTTGATGGCAAGTTTGTCCACGGTTGATTACTCCGAGTTCAGGATAGCACGGCCGCCGAGACGCCCGTCAAGGGGAATATGGCGCACACTCGTCGAAGTGCTCCCGACACGGCCCCACGCGCCGGGCCCAGGCCGCCTATCGTCTGGCCTGACTCATGTACCAGCCAGCACCTCTCAACAACTCAACCTGCAGACGGGCGTCAGCACCTGGCACATTGACAATGTTAGGTGAGTAGTTTACACTGACGAAAAGACTGCTCGGGGCACATGATTTAAGGCGGCGCCGCCCGTGCCTTTCGCATCGGCGTCGCCTGGTGGGAGGGGAACAGCATGTCACGGAAATCCGAGATATCACCTTGGCGTTGGATCGCGTTGGCCATGGGATTCTGCGCATTCGTTGCGTTGCTGGTAGTGGCTTGTCTGCAAGGCGCCCCCATCCTCGGAGAGAACGAAAGAACCGATGCAGGCCCCTAAACCTCCGCCTGCCCAGGAGGTTGTCGTCGAAGAGACGCCGTTAGCCTTAGAGACGCCATCGGAAACCACGGAAGACACTCTTGAAGACCTTCTGGCCGGACTGCTGGGAGAACCTGACGCCAACGGCAAATATCCCTCGGCGCCCTTGTGGACTTCCATAGAAGACACGCGCGCCTACGCCAAGTTCCTGCGCCTTTTCGAACGTAATCCCGAACTCCGTGAGCGCTGGCTGGCCGAGTGGGACAAGGCCCAACGGGAAACACTCGACGAGACGCTCGACGTTCTACACAACGATCCTGGAGTGGTTCTGGAAAAGGACCCGGCTACCGGCGAAACAGTAGTGGTGAGAACACCCAGCTACAGGAATCCACTGTTTGACATAGTCCGATTGAAGGATAGGCCCGGCTTCATCGACCACTTGGCCTGCACTGCCGGCGATCCTCGCGTTCAGAAACTCATGGCGATTGCCGAGAACGGCTCGCCCTCGGAGAAGGCCGAACTCACCGACTCCTTGGGGCGCTTCTGCCAGAACTACGCCGAACGCAAAGAGGGAGACATATACGATCCCGTTCCGGTGCTCGCCGCACAACTCGATCCGGATGGCCGTACGCTGCCGACGCTCGTGGCCGCGGCCGAGCGCAAGATAGAGGAGTACGAAGAACTCGTACGCTGCACCCAGCAGAGGCAACGAGCTGCGGGAAGGCAGGAAAGGCCGGCAAGCTCCTTTCCTCCTCAGGACTGCCGCGGCGTCGCTTACGCCTGCAACACGCTACTGGATCGTTATTTGCGGGAAAAGGCGTTGCGCACGCGCCTGAATCCTGCTCAGATGGGCGTGCTGCGTGAGTATGCGCGGTTTGCACAAGAGAACGACATCCTCGGCGAGGGAGATCCCAGATTCGCCACGGTAATGCCCGTGATCGACTATGCCCGCAGGCTCAATGAATTGGCGACGCCGGTTCAACAACCCGAGAGCGTCCCAGACAAGGCGCTTGCCCCGGCAGACAGCCCTGCTGAATCCCCGCCCGAGAGCGCTGAGTCCGGCGCGGGCGACACGCCCCGCGCCACTGTGGACGAGACGCCCCCTACCACTGCCGTGGGCGCGACGCAAACCATCGGCTTCGGCCACTCCAAGATGTGTTGTCCAACTACCAGAGCATCTCGACGGCCTATTCCGTCTACACGGACGATAGCGCCACGGTTCCGGGCGTCACCCACGTTACACTGGACGATATCGCCGTGCACGTCGAGGAATGATCCGGCACGTCAGAGCCTTGTCGCTCCAAGCAGGCGAGCCACTCGAATCATCCTATGCGCTATCACGGAAGGGCCGGGAGGTTGATTTCACCGGGCCGAGCGAGTAGCCTTGCGCCGTTGGTATTTCGGCCATTTCAGAGGATAGCGCTGTATGTACCGTCCCGAAACGAAAATCCTGGATTGCACCATCCGCGACGGCGGACTCATGAATGATTGGCAGTTCGACAAGGCCATGGTGAAGGACGTATTCACCGGACTGGCGCAGGCCGGCGTCGACTACGTCGAACTCGGCTACCGCGCCGATAAGAAGCTATTCTCTCCTTCCGATTACGGCCCCTGGCGCTTTTGCGACGAAGAGGACCTGCGCGATGTGGCCCACGAGTGCGACGCCAAGGTGTCGGTTATGCTCGACGTGGGGCGCACCGACTACGACGCTTTCATCCCAGCCGATCAATCCATCGTCCGGCTCTTCCGCGTCGCCACGTACGTCAAGGATATCGACAAAGCGATTCATCTCGGGAACCACGTCAAGTCGATGGGATACGAAGTATCCGTGAACATCATGGCCGTGTCGCATGTCCCGGAGCCCGATCTCGACGGCGCACTCGAACAACTCGCCCAGACGGACTTCGACATGGTTTACCTCGTCGATAGCTTCGGCTATTACTACTCGGAGCAGATACACTACCTGGCCGAGAAGTACATCCACCGGCTCAACGGCAAGCAATTGGGAATTCACTGCCACAACAACCAGCAGCTTGCCTATGCCAACACGGTGGAGGCGGCCTTGAAGGGCATCACCTATCTTGACGGCAGCATTTACGGGATTGGGCGCGCAGCAGGGAATTGCCCCCTTGAACTCATCATCAGCTTCCTCAACAATCCCAAATTCGATGTCCGGCCCGTGCTCGACCTCATCCAAGAGCACTTCGTCCCACTGAAGAAGGAGTTGCGGTGGGGCTACGAGATCCCCTACACGATCACCGGCGTCCTGAATAAGCATCCACGCGCCGCGATGGCCCTCATGAAACAACCGGACGGCGCCGCGTTCAGCAGTTTCTATGACGAACTGCTCAGTGAGGGCGACGCCTAGCCGGACCTCGGCCCATCTCCCCTCCCCCCACGTCTTAGAGCCGCGCCTATCGGCAGCTTGTTGGCGTGAGGTGTGTCCGCACTTCATGTCCCCAGTGCCGCCCCCCCTCTGCGCCCCGCCAGCGTCACAGACAGAAAACCAAGCGACTGGCCTTGGCGGAGAGACACAGTGCTCAAAAAGCCAAATTATTCCAAAGTGAGCAAAAAGTGATTCTTGCTAAACACTGAGGATATCGGTTATAGTAGCGTTGACCTGAAGGAGATTTCAGCTAATGCCACGAGGTAGACGGTACGATGTCGACGCGGCGTGGGACGACCCGTTCGAGCGCCGCGAGGACCGGCGGACGGCATCTCGCTTCGACCTTCCTTTCAAGGTATCCATCGCCGTAGACGGCCCCGAACACAAGGGCCGGTTCATCGGGCCGGGACTCACACTGAATATGTCCGTGAGTGGGGTGGCGGTGAAGACGAAGCACTCGCTCGAACCTGGCCAACATGTCAATCTTTCCATTCCGACGCACATGTGTCCCAACAGCATGTTCTTTCCAGAGGCTTTTGTAGGCCCAGCCGAAGTTATCCGGGTCGTGCCCCAGGACGAGCGGCGAAGAACGGCAGCGCTCCAATTCGGCGACACGTTTGCCAACAGCATGGACTTCGCCAGGTTTGTTGGTTTCCTCGAAACCGCTGCCGAGAGCATCGGCGCCGCACACTAATCCGTCTCCCCCTCGACGGCTCTTCCCGCTGTTGCCCTCTCCCTCCCGGGCCGCCCTATGCCGTTTGACAAGAGCGCATTCACGATAGGCGGACACAGAAACAGGGCAAATCCCCGGCATCTTGTGATCGTTTGCCCTCCCGCTGGTAGTATGTTGGGAGTGTCCCGGCGAAACCGCCGGCGACCTTCCGCAGTCAAAACAGACGCCGGGCGGAATACCGATATGCAGACTCCAGGGAGGTTCTATGCTTTCACTGCTCTTGATTGGACTAGGACTCTTAGGCCAGACGGAACCAACGGTTTGCGTTCTCGCGCCTGGGGCTCCTGTCTGGGATGTGGCCGCCGCTGACCTCACAGGCGATGACCGCGCCGAGATACTCGCCCTGTGTTCGAGCACGGAGGAGGCCTCACCTCAGAAGTACCTAGCCGTATTCGTCGCCGATGCGGCCGGACACTACCCAAAGACGCCCTCGAATGTCCTGCCACTTGAGCCGTCGTCCGGCGCGCTCTTCCTCGCGGAGGCCGACGGCAAGCCGCCGGTGGAATTGATCGTGACGAGCGCCCAAGATATCGAGATCCTTGCGTACCGCGCCGGCGAATTCGCCCCGTTGACAGCCCAGCGCTTCGATTCACTACTCCCAGGAAATCTGAACCGCCCAGTGTTTCTCGAGGACATAGCCATGGACTTCGACGACAACGGGGCGGACGCATGGCTGATACCCGTCGCCAGCGGCTTCGAGGTGCGCGACCTAGACGGCAAGATCGGCGCTGTGAGCTGCGATGTCGAGAGCGACATATCTGGAGCCAAGAGCATCACGGTGTCTCATCACTTCCCGGCCCGCGAACTCGTCGAGCAGCCCGGTTGGCCGCGGAAAGGCTTGGCGTTTGTCACCGGCGACGCTGTCGACTTCGCCTACGGAGAGGACTGGAGCAGCCATAATCGCTTCAAGATTCCCGCTCAACGCGAGGAAAAGGGCGACAGAAAGGCACTCTTATCCGATCTTAATAGCGACGGGCTGCCGGACCTGATCGTCACGGAGACAAAGGGCAACGTCAGCGTGCGCGTGCTTACGGAAATCTACATGGCCCAACCTTCCCTGACTTATTCGGAGCAACCCTCCGCCGTGTTCACGGCCAAGGGGGTCATCACCAGCCCGTGGATCACTGATGTGGACAGCGACGGTAGGCGGGATCTTGTGTTTCTCAAGTTTCCTTTCGGCCTGCGGAACTTCGTCAACTACTTCTTACGGAACAAGGTAACGATTCAGATCGAAGCCTATATGTGCGGAGACGAGGGCCTGTCTCCCGAGCCCCAGTTCCACGAGTCCCTAACACTCAACGCGCCCGAAGACCGGCGAAACATCGCGTATACCTCGGGCGACTTCAACGGCGACGGCTGGCTCGACACCGCCTTTGCCGATGCGGCCGGATGTCTTGTGGTACACACGGGCAGTCCCAAGAAGCTGGTGTCGGATCGCCCGTGGCAGGCCATCCAGGTGCCCGCCTACGGACTGGCCCGGCCCTATCATCTCAACGACAATGCCAATGAGGATATCGTCATCATTCACCCCGATACGGAAGAGGAGAAGGCCGTTCACGTCTTGTTATTCTAGAATCACACGAAGGAACGGCCACGGCCAATCATGGGCAACACGTACGATACCGAAGCAGAAGGCATACGAATACTCCCGGGGTGCTGGCGTCCCCATTATCCCTGGGAACACATCGCCTGGATAAGCCCGCCGTGGCCCGGCCAGGACTATGTCTGGCTGGACTTCCCCGAGGCGATCTTCACCAGCCAGGGGCTCATCTTCCTGAGCCATATCAACCCTGGAGTGCCCTCTGTCTATACCGATTTGCCGAAGGTAACGTGGCAAGCGGCGCCGAACGGCCTCTGCTGCGAGCGTCGACTGCCGAATGGCGTTGTTTTCGGCGGCGAATTGACAAGAGCGGACGAGGGCGCCGTCAAACTCCGCCTTCACCTCGAAAACGGCACCGATGCGCCTCTCAACAACATCTCGCTCCAGACGTGTGTCTTCTTGCGCGCCTGCCGCGAATTCGCCGACTTCTCCCTCGATAACAAATTCGTCCATGTGCCGGCCAAAGGCTGGATGCCCTATCCTGAAGCGAAGGCCCTCGGCGCCGAGAACGGACAGATTTCCCTGGGATGGCGTAGAGGACCCAGAACCGCGGATTGGCCCGTAATGGCGGTGATGTCCAACCAAGCGCCGCGTCTGCTCGCCATGACATGGCACGACCACACGCTCTCCTTAGTAGGAAATCCGAATCATCCTTGCTTGCATGCCGACCCCTTCATGCCGGACCTGGCTCCCGGACAGCGCGCCGAAATCCGGGGCACGCTCCTCTTTCTGGAGGGGACCCTCGACAGCCTTTCGTCAGCTTTCGCACCGGCGTAGGCATCAGGCAATCTTTTCCTTGTCTGCGTGAAGAGCATCAGCGCCCGGCTCGCCTCTCGAGCGGGGAAAAATATTCCTATACAACCCATTGCCAAGACACCCCCGTCGGTGGTAGACTAACCCAAGATAGATGGCTGATGGCGGTGCGCCACCACCACATATCGTGGCCCGGTCGTCAACAGCCCCGGCTCACGGTAGGGCCTGGGCCGACGAAAGAAACGAAGCGACGATAGCCATGTCCACCGAACAGGGAAACAGCCAGTCCCCCGAGAGGCCAGCCGAGCCCGAGGCCAAGCACGACCAGCCCGAGCTTGAAGCGCCCGAGGAAGACGGCCCCACGCCCGACGCTCTCCCCGCCGATGACGGCCCGCTGGAACACGCGCAGATCGAGGCCCTTCTGGCCGCCGCGGGAATGGAAGAGCACGTCGAGGAAGACCACCTGGACGACGTCATCGACGAGCCTCATGCCGAGGAAAGCGCCCAATTGGACGAGGAGATCGGCGAGGCGCCCGATGAACCGGTGCTCCCGGTGGCCCAGACGGCCGAAGATGATACGCCTATGGAAGAGGGCATGGACACGCCCGTGAGCCCGTCAGTTGAAGACGGTGGCTCACCAGACGACGCACATGCTCAACCGGCTCCTGATCCTGAGGCGATTGTCAGCACCGAGAACCTGGCAGCGGCGGTACCAGGTGAGATTGTCGATGAGGCGGGCCAAATCCGGGATGAGCTGACGGAGCGTCCTTCGGACACTCAGGAAGAGGCGCCTGAACAGGAGCAGGCGCCCTCAAGCGAGGCGGAGGCCCCCGGGGAAACGCCCTCAGGCGAGGAACCGGCGGCGCCTGAACAGGCATCCGATGAGGATGTGCCCCTCCCCCAAAACGTCCTTGATTCGCTCGTCCAGGAAGCGGCAGAGGCGTCCCAAGACACGCCGCCTTCCGAAACGGAAGAGCCTGCTGAGGAAGGCGCGGCCGCCGGGGAAGCGTCAGCGTCGCTGCCTGAAGCCACCGACGCACCGCCCACCGTGCCCGAGAAAGGCGCCCGAGGCGCGAAATCGGGGAGTCCCGGCCTGCTCTCGGCCATCGGTGGCCCCCGCTTCCTACGCATCACGGCTTCCGTCGGGGCAGGTGTACTTCTAACAGCCGCAACCTTCACGCTGCTATACACACACCAATACCGCCAAGCCGGTGATGAACTCATGACCGCCCGTCGGCTCCGCGACACGGCGCAGGCCGTGCAGAACGCGCGCAATCTCCTCGATATGGGCGCCTACGATGAGGCGCTCACGGAACTCGACGCCATCGTGGCCAAGGCCGCCCCGGGAGACGAGCGCACGGACGCCAGGTTCTTGCGTGTCGAGGCCGCCTTCCGCGCTCTCGGGACACACCCCGAGCCGGAAGCCGCGGATGCCGTGCATGGCGCCATAGACGAACTGGTAGCTGAAGTCCCGGCCCATCCGAAGGTGCCTGAAGCACTCCGGTGGAAAGCCCAGCTCTATGAAATGAGCGACATGCCCTACGCGGCCCGGCGGGCCTACGACAAGATCATTGCAGACTATGCGGATGCACCCGGCCTCGACGAGAACCTATTGAGCGCGGCTAAACTCTGTCTGAGCCTGAAGCAGTACACGGATGCCGCGCGTTATATCCACTGGACGCTCGACCAGTTTCCCGGCAGCCCCTTCACTCTCGAAGCCAAACTCCTGCTGGGCGATGCCTACGCGGGCGCCGGCGAAATCGAAGCCGCCGAGCGGATCTACAGTCAAATCGCCTACGGCCAGCCGACCACTGAATTCGGCGCCATAGCCTTTGCCCGGCTGGGCGAACTGGCCTACAGACAAGGGCGCTATGATGAAGCTATCAAGCGACTCGAGGGCCGGCTTGAGACGGCAACCACGATTGAGGGCAATGACCGCGTCTACCTCGCGTTGGCAAAGGCCCACCATGCCGCCGGGAACTTGCGCGAAGCCGAGCAGGTCTTGCGCGAACTCATCGATTTCTTCCCCGAAAGCGAAACCACCCCCCTTGCCTTCGTTGAACTCTGCCGGGTCCTCGATGATCGGGGAATGCGCCCCGAAGCAATCCGCCTGGCCACGCAGACGGTTCAGCGCTATCCTGACAATGCCGCCGTTCTACAGAACGAGGGGCGACTTCTCGGCCTCGCGGGCGACGCACAGACCGCCGCCAGAGCGCTGATGGCCGCTGACGAAGCCGGTGCACAAGATCCCGACCTGCTGCTTGCCGCCGCCCGCCACTTCCGGAAGGCCGAGGCCTTCGCGGAAGCATTGGAAGCCTACGAGAAACTAACCACCAGTTTCTCCACTTCACCGCAGGCCTTCGAGGGGAGTATTGAGATGGCCCAGACTTTGTACGCGTCGGGGGCTCCCCGGAAAGCCGTCGAGCGCCTCGAAGACCTGGCGTTAGCGACGGAAGGCCGGCCGCAACGGCTACCGGTGCTAACCGCGCTTGGAGCGATGTACCAAGACCTAGGACTCCAGGACCGCTCCGTTGCGGTCTTCAGCCAGATTGCCGCCGCAACATCCGAGCCTGAGGTGCTGGCCCACACCGCCGTCGCACTGTTCCGGGCTGATGCGCTGGATGAGGCGCTGTCCGTCGCCAAGCGCGTCGACCTGGGACGAGTCACGGATGCCGCCGCCTACGAGTTCCTGGTTGAATACGGGGGCGCCCTGCTGCGCATTGACCCGAACCAGGGATTTGACGCGCTTGAACAGGCGCACATCGACTATCCCGCCCAGCGCACCGCGGCGGGAATTCAACACCTTCTCGGCGCATGCCTGGCCACGGAGAGAAGCGCACGGGCGCGTGCCCTCGTCATGGACTTCGTAGTGCGTGTCCAGCAGGATGAGGCCGAACGCCCCGCGTTTGAACAAGCCGTTGTAACGTGGGCCGACTACCTCTACGAAAGAAGTGATTTCAGGGCCGCGGCGGACGCCTATGCGATGATCCTCACCAAGGCGCCCGGCGCGTCGGACCAGCGCAAGTGGGCGGAGTTCCAACGGGCCAACGCCCTGCTCCAAGTAGCGGACTACCGGGGCAGCATCAACCTTTTTGACAGCGTTGCCGCATCCGGGAGTCCGTGGGCCGAAGAAGCCGCCGTGAAAGCCGCCTACGCCCGCACCGAACAGAAACTGCGAGGGGAAACCGTCACCCCCGCACCTGAGGAGGGGTAGGCGATGAGCGGCACGTCGGACCTCGTGCCTCGTATGAAGGAGTACTTCAAGCGGCAGATTGTCCTCTTTGAGGAGATGCTGGCTGAATTCTCGCCCCTTGAAGACGATTGGGCCGATGGCAATGTGAACCGACTCGACGGACTCCGCCAGGCTCACGCGGCGCGTGCGGCCCGCATGAAAGAGGAGTTCCGCCAGTTGCTCGCTGAGTGGAAAGCGGCCACAGACGTCTCGAAGAAGGACCGCGACGCCGTGCGCCTGCTTGCAGAACGCGCCGCCGGACTGGCGGACCAACTGAGCCAAGTTAATGAGCGAGCTGCCCAGCGCGTCGGGCAACGCCTGGAAGAACTTCGCGAAACTTGGGGTGAACTGAAGCGCGGTAAGGGGCTGTTGCGGAAATACGCGCCCAAACGCCCCACGGAGCCGGGCTTCATCGATAGGAAGGCATGAATCAAACGAAACAAAACAGCGCATCAGAGTCCGGCGGCGCAGACGTGCTGCGTTTGCAGGAGGCGTTCGAGCTCCTCACCTCGACAACCCAGGCAATGGAGGAATCCTACCGCCGTCTGGAAAACCGCGTGAAGGAGCTGGACCGCGCACTGGCGGCCAAGAACCAGGAACTGGCGCTTACATCCGACTATCTCAACGGCTTGCTGGAAAGCATGTCCGACGGCGTCATCGCCATCAACACCGACGGCATCGTTACGACCTTCAACCGCGCTGCGTGCCATGTGCTGGCCTACGACGCCGTCGAGGTGTTGGGGAAAACCTTCGGCGAGGTATTCCGCCGGGAGTTCTCCGTCCCGCCCGGCTGGCACGCGATGGAACTCCGGGCCAAGGATGGGCGCCCCGTCCCCGTCACCGAGCGCGACGCCCCCATGTCCGATCGGGCCAACCACCGGATAGGCGCCGTCAAGGTCTTTCAGGACCTCAGCGAGATCGAGGCGCTTCGCGAACAGGTGCGCCGCAAGGACCGTCTGGCCGCCCTCGGCGAGATGGCCGCAACAGTGGCCCATGAGATCCGGAATCCCTTGGGCGGGGTGCGCGGCTTCGCGGCTTTACTCGCCCGCGATCTTGAACCCGGCGATCCCCGGGCACGCCTCGTCGAGCGCATTCTCACAGGCACGAAGAACCTAGACGACGTCGTCAGCGGCCTGCTCGAGTACACCCGCCCCGTAGAACTCAGGCTGCGCGCCACTCCATGCGCAGACCTCGTCGATGCGGCCATCGGATACATCGACTGCGGAAGACGCGCCATCGCCCTCACTAACACGATATCCCCCGACCTCGCCGTCCTGGCCGATCCCGACAAGATGCGGCAGGTGTTTCTCAATATTATCCTCAATGCGGTCCAGAGCATCGAGGAGAAAGGGGAAATCTGGATTGCCGCCGAGCCGGACTCGCAACACGTCAACATCATGGTGAGCGATACGGGCTGTGGTATATCGCGTGACCAAGTAAGTCGCGTGTTCTCACCATTTTTCACCACAAAGGAGAAAGGAACCGGCCTAGGTCTTGCCGTGGCCGCCAAGATCGTCGAAGGGCACGGTGGAACCATTAGGGTGCAGAGCGACGAGGGCAAGGGATCTGTCTTCTCTCTGTCCTTGCCGCGAGTGGAATGATCTATGCCAAAGTCTCGAATACTCGTTATCGACGATGAAGCCCTCATGCGTGAATACGTCGAGGAGACCCTCGCCCGGGCCGGCTACGCCGTCGAGACCGCCGGCAGCGGCGGGACAGGGGTCGACATGCTCAGGGAGCGGGCCTACGACGTCGTCGTCACCGATCTCCGCATGAAGCCGATGGACGGCCTCGATGTCCTAAGGGCCGTCAAGGCTGAAGCACCGGCTGCGCACGTCATTCTCATGACAGCCTATGGGAGTATCGAATCCGCCGTGGCCGCCCTCAAGGAAGGGGCCGAAGACTATATCCTGAAACCGTTTGCGCCTGATGAACTTGAGCTTGCAGTGGCACGCGCCGTCGAGCGGGGCCGCCTTGCCCAAGAGAACCAATACCTACGCAACGAACTCAACGAAATGTACGATTTTGGCGCCATGGTCGGCGAAAGCGCGCCGATGCGCGAAGTC
The DNA here is from genome assembly GCA_963674865.2 of Candidatus Hydrogenedentota bacterium. Classification (GTDB taxonomy): domain Bacteria; phylum Hydrogenedentota; class Hydrogenedentia; order Hydrogenedentales; family SLHB01. The sequence goes on along the minus strand of CAXXYE010000001.1, from coordinate 229,043 downwards.
TACGAGCAGGTCGCGAAAGTCGCCAATGGGCGTTCCACGATCCTCATTCGCGGAGAAAGCGGCACCGGAAAGGAACTTGTGGCCCGGAGCATCCATTACTCCGGGGCCCGACAAGACAAGCCCTTTATCAGGGTGAATTGCGCCGCGCTTTCCGCCGGGCTTCTCGAAAGCGAGCTGTTTGGCCACGAGAAAGGCTCATTTACCGGCGCACACGACCGAAAAATGGGCCGTTTTGAACTCGCCGACAGCGGCACGCTTCTACTCGATGAAATAAGCGAAATCAACCTCGAACTCCAGCCGAAACTGCTACGCGCCCTCCAGGAGCGGGAATTCGAGCGGGTCGGCGGTAACGAGCCCATCCAGGTGGATACACGCATCGTCTGCACATCGAATCGCGACCTGGAGCGGGCCGTGGAAGAGGGGCAATTCCGCGAGGATCTGTTCTTCAGACTAAATGTCATCCAGCTCCACCTCCCCCCTCTGCGCGAGCGGCGTGAGGACATTCCGGCACTGACGGACCACTTCCTGAAACGCTATGTGCAGGAAAATGGCCGGGGCCCCATGCGGTTGAGTGCCGGGACCCGTGAGATGTTTCTCGCTTACGATTGGCCGGGAAACGTACGTGAACTCCAGAATGCGGTCGAGCGCGCCGTGGTCCTGTCGACGGGGCCCGTACTCGAACCGGAGCATTTTGCTCTCCAGACGCCCCGTTCCAAGCCTGCACGCGGCGATGCCGTGGCCGTATCCATCGGGACTACCGTGGCCGATATGGAGAAAGAACTGATACTCCAGACGCTTACGCACTGCAAAAACAACCGGACCCGGGCTGCCAATGTCCTCGGTATCAGCGTCAGGACGCTCCGAAACAAACTGAAGGAATACAATGACTAAGCACGGACTTCTGGAGATCGCCCACCTCGGCGCCTCAGAAATCGCCGTGGCCTCCCCCTTCTGTCCTCCCGCTCGGAAGAAATGTCCCTCCTGGGGAGATCTTTCCCGGTCGCGCTCGCATCTCGCAGGAATCGGGTTTTGGCATCTCATTGAAAAACAAGAACTTAGGGCGGCGGTGTTCCTGGCATACGGATTGCTTTCCTATCAGCGACGGAAAACATGCTTGAGCCGGGAAACCGTGAACGGGAAAGGAACGGGCCGTTGTCGTCCTTTGCAGGTGTCGAGGCGCCGCGACTGTTGCAGGAGGCCATGCGCGTGGCCGAATTCAACCAGCGGATCATTGCCAACAACATCGCCAATGCCGACACCCCCAACTACAATTCCGTCAACATGGATTTCCAGGCGACGTTGCGCGCCGCTATCGAGGGCAAAGGCCGCCTCCAACTCCGCAGGACGCATGCCCGGCACCTCGAAGCGACGCGTGAGCGTCCACAATTCGAATCTCTTGCATTCTTGTCTAAGAATGACTACAATAAAGTTGACTTGGACGAACAAATGGCTAAACTCTCGGAAAACACCGGGCGCTACACAATATATGGTAGCCTGCTCGTGAAGCATTTCGAGACTGTCAAGAACATGTTGACGAACATTCGTTAGGGACACAACAGGTTGGGGTAATGCAGCAAGCCGTATCAGCGACAGAAATCGCGGTTAGCGGCCTACGGGCCCAGCGCGTACGAATGAATGTCGTGGCGAATAACATCGCCAACGCCTTGACAACACGCACCCCCGAGGGCGGGACCTTCCGGCGGCAGTTGGCCATTTTCCGGGGCGAGCAGTTGCGTCCATCCATGCAATCCGGCAAGTGGGGCGTTGAGGTAAAGCGGGTTACGTCGGACCCATCCCCTTTCAGGACAGTTTACGAACCGGGGCATCCGGATGCGGATGTTGACGGTTATGTTGAGTACCCGAACATCGACCTCGCGGTGGAGATGGTGAATTTGGTCGCCGCGCAGCGAGCTTATGAAGCCAACGTCGCGGTCGTTGTTTCCGGCAAACGAATGGTGCAGAAGGCTTTGGAAATCATCCAGGCCTGAGGTTGAAGCGTAACCGGTAGAGAGGAGGAGACGGCAGGCCATGCCTGATCCAATCAGAGGGGCCGGCGGCGGGATACGACCGCCCGAGCTCGATCCTCGTCAACTGCGCACGCCTCAGCCTACAGCGTCGCCTGAGGGCAAGTCGTTCAAGGATGTCCTTGCGGAAGCCATCGGGGAGGTCCAACGACTCAGAACCGAGGCCGACAGCACCATCAAGCAGCTTGTCGCTGGGGAGATTAAGGACGTCACGGAAGCCATGGTCGCCGTCGAGAAGGCTGATATCGCCTTCCAGACGATGATGACCGTGCGCAACAAGATCGTCGCCGCATACGAAGAGATCATGCGTATGCAAGTATAGCCGGAGGCCGAAAGGGCCTTCGGAACCTTAAGGTTCGTGCCTGTGCGTGTTTTCCGTCAGACCGCGGTAGGCATGGAAGGTTCGGCGTGTATATCACGGCCGGGCCGACGCGCGGTGTTTGTCGCCACCCCGGCGCCCCGTCGGGTTGACACAACTCCGGAGCGTTGGCGTCGTGTAGCGCTGCCCATGTCCACGCGGAGGGTTGACCGGCAGGCCAGGTCGGTGCCGGCCAGCTCACAGGCGGAGATGAGAATTGAACCTATTTCCAGCATCCCGGCGGGGATGAACGGGGGGCCGGTATGTCTCTCCCATTCTCCCGGCACATGTCCCGATCTGACCACGCAGGACACGCACGAACAACCGGGCGGCGCATAAACGCCACAGAGTGAGGTATTGCCATGGGATTCTTGCGACAACTCGTGAGAGGAATCGCCCAGGCATGGGTGCGGCTTTCAGCCAGCGCCCGCGTCAACATTGTCGTCGCCGCCATGATCACCGTGGCGCTCGTGGTCGGCATGGTTGTCATCGGAAGCCGCCCCCAACTCGTCCGCCTTTACTCGCGGCTGGAATTGGATGATACGGCAGCGATCGAATCCTATCTCCGCGACGAAGACATACCTTACAAGATCCGCGATGACGGCGGTACCGTTCTCGTGCCCGTCCAGGAGCGCACCCGCCTGCGCGTAGCCCTCATGGAGCAAGGCATCCCCAAGTCGCAGGGCGGCGCTCCGGGATTCGAGCTTTTCGACGAGCGCGACCTCATGACGAATCAGTGGCTGCAGAATGTCAACTACGTGCGCGCCGTCCAAGGCACTTTGCAGCGTCAGCTGAACGAATTCGACTTCGTAAGGCAGTCTTTCGTATTCATCCGAGAGGCCGAAGACCAGCTCTTCGTGAACGACCAAGTCCCTTCGGAAGCCGCCGTCACGCTCGAAACCGCCCGCTCTCTAAGCGCTAGTGAGATTAGAGCGGTGCTCGGCGTGGTAAGCAGCTTCGGCGGCGCTAACCTGAATGAGGACAACATCACGCTCACCACAACCGGCGGCGACCTCCTCCACTTGCCTGCACGCGATGAGTTCGCTTCCATCGCCAGTTCGAAGCTCGAGTACCGAAATGATGTGGAAACAAGGGCCGAACAACGCATCGCCGAAGGGCTCCGCCGGCTGGGCGTGAATGCCGTGGTCCGCGTCAACGCCACCATCGACTACGAGCACCGGAAAGAGACAACGAACAAGTACGAGGAAGGAACGGTACTCAGCGAGTACACCACGTCGACCACCGTCTCCAGTAATGAATCCCTACCTGAAGGCGCCCCGGGCGCGAGAAGCCAGTTGCCCGAGGGCGTGGCCGTAGCCGGCGGCACACAGACGGAAGAAAACACCGAGGAAACCTACACCAATTACGAGCCTACCAAGACGCTCATCGAGAGCGTGCATGAGCCGGGCGAGATCAAGGGCCTCAAGGTGGCGGCCTTCATCGAAGGCGAGACGCAAGAGAGCGAGGATGGCCAGGCGACCTACGCGGGACTTGACGATGAACGGGTCCAGCAATACAAGGATTGGATCGCTACGGCGGTCGGCGTATCGACATCGGATGTAACCGTTTACGATCACCCCTTCAAGATTGCCCAACTGGCCGCGGTCACGGGCGCCGCCGAAGGCGTAGCGGCTGCAGGCACACGCGATGCCTTGGTACAATATGGTATACCGCTTTTCAAGCTGGTGCTCTTGGTCATGGGATTCCTGCTGGTTCGGTTCTTGCTTCGCCGGGCCATGGTGCTTCCCACTACCGAAGTCGAGGAGGAAGTACCCATTCCGGAGCCCAGTTCGGAGGATCTTCGCCGCCGCGAAGTGGCGGCCGAGGTGGACCGCCTGTCCCAGCAGGAGCCTGAAACCGTGGCCGCGTTGCTTCGCTCATGGTTGAGCGAGAGTGAGGGTTAGTCCCACGTTACGTTCAAGATCGGCAGGCAAACTGGACGAGGTCGACGGCAAGACGAAAGCCGCCGTTTTCTTGGCGTGTCTTGGGCCGGAAGCGGCGGGGCGCGTACTGGCCAAGCTCGAAGATGACGAGATCGAGCAACTCACCCTCGACCTTTCGAGCCTTGGGGCCGTCGAACCCGACACCCGGGAGGCCGTCCTGGAAGAGTTCTACCAGATGGCCGTGGCAAACAAGTACGTCACTCACGGCGGCATTGACTACGCCCGCAATCTTCTCGAGAAGGCTCTCGGGCCGGAAAAGGCCCTGGATGTACTGACCAAGCTTCAGGGAAGTCTTCAGGAAATCCCGTTCGAGTTCCTCAAGAAGGCCGATGCCTCACAGATATCGAGTTTTATCCAGGATGAGCATCCCCAGACAATCTCCCTGATCCTCGCCCATCTCAGTCCACAGACTTCGGCCATCATCCTATCGGCGCTGCCGCAGCCCGTACAGGCGGATGTGGTTAAGCGTATCGCCACGATGGACCGCACGCCGCCCGAGATGGTGCGTGAGGTCGAGCGTGTGCTTGAGCGTAAGATGGCCTCGGTCTTCAGCCAGGGATTCACCTTTGCGGGCGGCGTCAAAGACGTGGCCGAAATCCTCAATATGGTAGACCGCAACGCCGAGAAGGCCATCATGGCAGATCTCGAGGAGCAGGATCCGGAGTTGGCCGACGAGATCGCCCGCCTTATGTTCACCTTCGACGACCTGATGTACGTCGACGACAGCGGCATCCAGAAGGCCCTGCGCGAAATCGAGCAGAAAGATCTGGCCCTGGCGTTGAAGTCCGCCAACGAGGAAGTCCGCGACAAGATATTCCGCAATATGTCCCAGCGGGCCCGCGAGATGATCCAAGAGGAAATCGAGTTCATGGGCCCTGTTCGTCTCCGCAACGTGGAGGAGGCACAGCAGAAGATCGTCGGCGTAATACGCCGTTTGGAGGAGGCCGGGGAACTCATGATCGAAGGTCGCGGCGGCGGCAGCGAGGACGAGATCGTCGTCTAGGCGCCTATGCCCGAGCAAACGTCAATGTCCAGGCTAATCAAATCACCCGAAGCCGGCAACGAGGCCTTCAGCGACTACCAGCGCGATGTCCTCGAGCCTATGCTTGTCGAAGGCGCTGAGGAGGGCGCCCTCACAGACGGCGCGGATGTCATGACTCAGGCGCGCTCCGAAGCCGAACGAAAGGTACGGGAAGCATACGAGGAAGGCCTGCGACGGGGCATCGAGGCGGCGAAAACTCACTACGCCGAGTCGGTGGCCGAGTCGGCGTCAGCCCTCAAAGAGGCCTCGGCAGCAATCCGGAAGGCCCATGAAGAGTTCCTTGCCAACATCGAGCCTCACGTGTTGGCTCTCGTCAACGCCATCACCGAGCGCATCCTCCAACGAGAAGCCAAGAATGATCCGGATGTCCTTCGGACCACCGTCCGTAGCGCCATACAGGCACTCCTCGACCGTGAGCGCTTGTTGATACGAGTCCACCCTCAAGATTTCGATGCGCTGCAGCAGCAGCGGGTCAGGTTACTCGAGGAATTCGACGGCGTGAAACACGTCGAGGTGACGGCCGACGCCGAGATAAGTCCGGGGGGGTGTGTCGTTGAGTCGGACACGCTCTACCTCGATGCCCAGTGGCAGGCGCAACTCGGCCAGATCTTTGACGCGCTGACGGAACAACCGTGACGGGCTTGGACCTTCAACAGCACCGCGAGCGCATTGCGGCCGCCAACACCATGGCCGTTTGCGGCAAAATTGTCGGCGTTGTCGGGCTCACCATCGAAGCCGTCGGCCCACCGATGCGGGTGGGCGATCTTTGTTATGTCCAGGGCCGGGACAGCGGGCCACGCATACCCCTCGAGGTGGTTGGCTTCCGGGGCGACAAGATCCTCCTGATGGCTTTGGGAGACATCCACGGCATCGGCCCTGACAGCCTGCTTATCCCAACGTACCGCCCAGAGCGCGTGCGGGTGGGCCTTGATCTATTAGGGCGCGTCATCGGCCCCATGGGCCTTCCTCTCGACGGCGGGCCCGTCATCCAAGGGACAACGGACGTACCTTTGATGGCCGCGGCCCCCCGCCCCCTGGAGCGGCAGCCCATTTCGGAGCCTATTGCAACCGGTGTGCGTGCCATCGACGCGTGCATCACCTGCGGCAAGGGGCAGCGGCTCGGCATCTTCTCCGGCAGCGGCGTCGGCAAGAGCAAGCTCATAGGCATGGTGGCGCGCAACACCAGCGCCGACGTCAACATCATCGCGCTTATCGGGGAACGCGGCCGAGAGGTACGGGAATTCATCGAAAAGGACCTCGGCCCGGAGGGCCTTGCGCGTTCCATCGTTGTGGCGATTACCTCCGATCAGCCCGCCCTGCTTCGGATCAAAGGCGCCTATATGGCCACGGCCATCGCCGAGTGGTTTCGCGAACAGGGCGCCGACGCGATGCTCATGATGGACTCCGTGACGCGCTTTGCCATGGCGCAGCGGGAGATTGGCTTGGCCGTCGGGGAACCTCCCACAACGCGAGGCTATCCCCCCTCGGTGTACGCCCTCTTGCCCAAGCTCCTCGAACGGGCAGGCATCTCCGCTCAAGGCAGCATCACCGGCTTCTATGCGGTGCTGGTGGAAGCCGACGACCTCAACGAGCCCATCAGTGATGCCCTGCGAAGCATACTCGACGGCCATGTTGCCCTGAGCCGCAATCTTGCTTCACACGGACAGTATCCCGCGGTCGACATACTTGAGAGCATCAGCCGCGTCATGATCGACGTCACGCCCGAAAGCCATCAGAACCTGGCCCAGCGACTTCGGAGCCTTCTGGCCACCTACCGCGACGCGGAGGATCTTGTCAACATCGGCGCCTACGCACAGGGAAGCAATCCGGCTATCGACGAGGCCATCCGCCTCATGCCGTCCGTCCGCCAGTTTCTCAAGCAAGGCCTCTACGAGAAGTCGCCCCTCGAGGAGGTCGAAGGAAGAATGAGGAAGGCCCTAGCGGGCTAGATTCAACCATGCCCAGGAGAAAGCCATTCCGATTGGACACCCTGCTAAGGGTTCGCAGCCGTCGTGAGGAGTTGACGGCCGTGGCCCTCGCGCGCGTACGCGCCGAACTCCGCACCAACATTGTCCAGCGAGATGAGATCGCCCGCAATCAGAAACGCATGTTGGAGGAAGCCGCCGGCGCCACCCAGCAGGAATTCGACGCAAGCAGCATCCACCGCTATTATCAATACGAGCGGCATCTCGCAAGGCTGGCGGTCGAGAAGGACGCCGCTATCGCGGAGTTGCGCGAAACGGAAGAGGAGCGAAGGGCCGACCTGGAAGAGGCCATGAAGAAGAAACGCATAGTCGAGCGGCTGAAAGAGCGCCACCGCGACGCCCTCTTCGCCGACCTCAACAAAGAAGAACAGGCCGTTCTTGACGAGACCGCCATCAATCAAGCGGCCGTCGATGGGGGCCGTACGCGACAATCATGAAGATCGTTGGCTATATGTTCCTTGCCTTGGCCGCGTTTGCGGCGGTCCTCGTGGGTTTGACGGCAGCTACGGGCAATCTCAACAAGGAAAGTCTGCAGAAACTGCTGAAGCACGAAGCGCCGGTTGCCGCTGCGCCTACCGAAGAAGATGAAGTCGGCCCGCTTGTCAGAGCCCTCAAGAAACAGCAAGAGTCTCTCAAGGAGCGGGAGGAGCAGCTCAAGGAGCGGGAGGCGCAGGTGAAGCTGCGTGAACGCGATCTGGATCAACTCCGCGAGGAACTCGCGCAGATACAGAAGCAGATTAACGACGCCATTGGCGTTGCCGACGCGGATCGGGCTGAACGCATCAGCGCCGTCGCCAAATCCTTGGCGGCAATGAAGCCCACAAACGCCGCCGAGGCCTTGCAGGACTGGCCTGAGGAAGATGCCGCTGAGGTGCTCCAACTCATCAAGGAGCGTGATCGCGGCAAGATCCTTGACGAGATCGAGCCGCGGCGGGCGGCGATTATCTTGCGGAACCTTCAGGAAAGGCGCCTCTAGGCAAGTCGCCTGGAGAATTAATCCTCTCGTTTCCCCGGCCCCGCTCCCGCGGGCCATCCAAGCTACAGCATTTCCCACACTCACGCCCTCGCTGCCTTCTATTGAGTCGAGGGACTTCACGCTTATTTCAGGCTTTGCCCGACGGGAAGGCATACGCCCCAACCGTCGGCTATCCCATATGGAAAGGAGGTGAATCATGTGAATATCCCCATATCTTTCGTACAGCAGTTGCTGGCGGCAAGCGGAGCCGGCCCTCCAAGCGGACAGGCCCGGAACGCCAGCGAAACGGGTGGGCTATTTGCCATGCTGCTCGCCTGCATGCAGGGCATTGATGTCCAAGCAGACGCCGGAGCCACGGAAGGCACGGCCAGCGATACAACGCCGGCGAGTGGACAGAAGCTGCCCACTTGGCTGAGCGAGTGGTTGCTGAGCGCGGGTGAAGCCTCATCCGCTTCAGCCCCGTGCGAGCCTGACGAAGCGCTGCAGGAAGCGGATGAAGAAAGGCCCGCCTCTGAGACAGCCTTGCTCGAATGGCTGGCACGTCAAGGGATCGCTTGGCCGGCTGCGCCGGCCGCGGAAGAGCCGGCCTATACGCCCGTGGCCCTTGTCGGGGACGAGGAGGTACTCCTGGAAGGCCTGGGAACCGTGGCTACGAAAGGGGCGGAGAATGCCGTCCAAGTCGCAGGTCAGTTGATGACGCCAGGTAGTCCCGGGCCTTTCTTGCCCGATCAACAGGACGTCGCGAACCAACCGGAAGCCAACGCGGTAGCCGCAGTAGCCGGAGATGTTGACACTCCCGATCCCGGGCAAACGGCATCACCGTCAACGGACTCCAGTACAGACGAACCTGCGCCGACAAGCACGGACCTTCCTGCCGCGAGTCACTCCGCGGCCTGGGAGAGGCTGGCCGGCACCGATCCAGAGCCATCTGGAGAGGTGACGCTCCGAGCGAGACAACTTGCACGGAACGCAGAGCCGGTAGTCGCCGGCCCGCCGGCGAGCAAGTCGGTAGCCACCTCGTTGGATGTCCCCGCACGTGCTATCTCCGAAGCGTACGGCCAGCAAGCCGAAGCTGAGGCCCTGCCAGGGCACTCGGACAACGCGTCGGCGGGCACCGATGCAGGTACAACGAGCGAGGAGAGTTCAGGTGGCGGCTCTCTGCACCGGAGCTTCGTAGCTCATGTCGAAAGGGCAGTCACGAGTGAGGATGCCGCGGAGGTGGCCCCCTCCTCCGTCACAACGACGGAGAGCAGAGCGCCTCTACAGTATGCGGCCCGCACCCCGGCAGCTCTGGACATTACGACTGCGGCCACGCCCGCTGCGGCCAGTAAATCCGTTGAAGAGCAGCCCCCCGATGCGACGGCAGGCCCGGATAGTGCGCGAGGGTGGGCCGTGGCACCAAAGACTGTCGATGCTGCAGCCTCGGCGCCCAAAGCTGCGCCCTCGCCAGAGTCTCCCTCGTGGCGGGACGTAGCGGAACCTGTAATCAAGCAGGTTCGCTACATGGCGGCCAACGGGGAGAAGCGGCTTACCGTGCGGCTGGAACCCGAATCGCTGGGTGAAGTGCGACTCGAGGTCTCGTCGTCCGGCTCGGAGTTGAACGTGCGGCTGGCGTCAACCAACGAGGGCGTGCGAGAAATCCTGGAGGCCCGAGTACACGACCTCCGCCATGCCCTGGCCCGCCAGGGAGTCGAAGCGACCCGCGTCACCGTGTCGACGGACTTGCCCGGCGGGCAGACATCCGGTGGCGCCCTGGAACGGCAGGCCTTCGATTTCACGGGCTATGGCCGTTCGGCGAGCGGAAATCGCACGACCTATCAGGCCCCTCAGGGAGCCCCCGATGCCCTGCCAGCGCGTAGGACGCATCACGAAGGGACTCTGAACGTGTTCGTCTAGGAGAAAGAAAGGTAAGAACATGAACCCCATACTCGCACACGGCCTCAACGCCATTGGCTCACTGGGGCGTTCCCTCTTCAGCAGGAGTGAGAACACCGCTGCTGCGTCAGACACTTCCTCCGGCCTCGTGTCACTTCTTCGCAAAGCCGCGGTGACGCAGAAGAACAGCACGGAAGAAACGTCGAGCGGCTACGACGACTTGGACGGCGAAGCGTTCTTGACGCTGCTTGTCACGCAGTTGCAGTACCAGGACCCGATGGATCCCGTTGACAACAGCGAGATGCTTGCCCAACTGGCCCAGTTTTCGTCTCTCGAGCAAATGACAACTCTCAATGAGAACGTCGAGCTGCTCGCCGGGAACATCGACCAGTTGAACTTCATCTCGGCCACTGGGCTGGTGGGGCACAATGTGACAGCTCTTGATGTCGACGGCAACATCGTCGAAGGCACGGTTGAAAGCGTCCAGCTCGAAGGCAGCGTCGTACAGCTCTATGTCGATGGCCAAACCGTCTCCATGGCGGGCGTGCTGACGATCGAGTAGACGCCATGGTAAACCGAATCCAATTCGAGAGCATCGACGGCCGCTCAAACGCGGTTTCGTCGCAGTCGCGGGCCGCACCGGCCCAGCAATCGTTCTCGGCTGTTCTTGAGAGCGAAGCGCAGAGCCTTCGCGCCGTGAAGTTCTCCGCGCACGCCCAACGTCGCTTGGATGAGCGGGGCATTACGCTCACGGAAGCCGATCAAGGCCGCATCACCCAAGCCGTGGACAGTGCGGCGGAGAAAGGCGCACGCGAAACGCTACTCCTCATGGAAAACTGCGCCCTTGTGGTCAGCGTACCCAATCGGACGGTGATCACGGCAGTGGACCAGAACGAAATGGAAGATCAAGTATTCACCAACATCGACAGCGCCATCATCATCGCCAGCAAAGATGAGGCGGCGCCGTCGCAAGCGGAAAACGGGCTGGACCCCGCATGGGGAAGCCTGGGCGTCGCCGAACGACTGACGCGGCGCTACTAACCAGGAGGAAAGAAGGAATGGGTACCGCTATCTACACCGGCGTCACAGGCCTGCTTGCGCATCAGCGCCGCCTTGACGTCGTTGCAAGCAATATCGCCAACGTCAACACCACCGGCTACAAGGGGTCCCGAGTCCTCTTCCAGGATCTCTTCTCGCAGACTTTGGAAGGGGGCAGCGCACCTGTCGACAACTTCGGCGGCAGCAATCCGGTGCAGGTCGGATTGGGCGTTCAGGTGGGCTCGATTGACGTGGATCATACTCAAGGATCCCTGATCACTACCGGCGTGGCGTCGGACCTCGCAATCCAGGGCACGGGTTTCTTCGTGCTCAGCGATGGCTCCGCGAACTACTACACGCGCGACGGTTCGTTCTCCTTGAACGCAGACGGCGTGCTGATCGACTCGGCAAGCGGCCTGCGCGTGCAAGGCTACATGGCGGATAGCTCGGGCGTGATCGACGTGAATGCCGTGTTGCAGGACCTGACGATCCCCGTGGGCGCGACAGCCATCGTCCGCGCCACCGAGAACGTCACCCTGGTAGGCAACCTCTCGTCCGATGCCGAAGTGGGCGACACGGTTGAGCGTGATATCCGTGTCTATGATTCTCTGGGAACCGCCCGCGATATCACCATCACGTATACAAAAGCCAGCCAAGTTACCATCGGCGCAACCTCGTACAACGCTTGGGACTGGGAGGCTGAATACACAAACGAGGACGGTACCACGAATACCGTGGGGAGCGGCACCATCGCTTTTGACGGCGACGGCGTAGTCGTCGCGGAGGGAACAGTATCCGGCGGAGTCTTGACTCCGCGCGCCGACACCGATCCGGAAATATCCATCTCCCTAGCCGATTTCGGCGGGCTTGACAGTTTTCCTGACACACCGTTCGAGTTCGACCTGGATTTCTCCCAGGTGACGGAGCTCTCCGCGGACAGCGACGTAACGGTGTCCAATCAAGACGGCTTCCCGCGCGGCACGCTCGAGAGTTTCAATATCGGTGGCGACGGAACGATTAACGGCGTCTTCACTAACGGCCTGACCAAGACTATCGGCCAGGTAGCCCTTGCAACATTCTCCAATCTCGGCGGCCTCTTGCGAACGGGCGACAACGTGTTCCTCGAGACGCAGTCGTCCGGCACGGCGCAGGTCGGCCTCCCGGACAGCGGCGGCCGCGGCTCCGTTTCCGGGGGCGTCTTGGAGGGCTCGAACGTGGACTTGGGCACTGAGTTCACCAACATGATCGTCACCCAGCGCGGCTTCCAGGCCAATGCGCGGACGATCACCGCCTCGGATACCCTTCTTCAAGAAACCGTTAATCTCGTCCGATAACAGAATAGCGGGGTCACGGTAACCAGGGGGGCGTGCGCAACGCCCCCCTGACTCTCTCTTTCGCCCGCGGCGACGGGAGCGGAAACGCGCCTTCTCGCTGTGGACGCTGTCCCGTCGGCGATGGTATGATGGGAATGGTATATGAGGGGTCGCCATAGCGTGAGGAGGAGGAACAGCCCGCAGACGAGGCTGGCCGCCGTGCTCCGGCGGACGCGCGTCGTGGTTTGTCCCCCGTTGGAGCTACGGAACATGCCGCATGGCCAAGGCAACTCGCCGGCGACAGCGACCATCTCCTCGGGGGTCGTTAGTGAACCTCACCTCTTAGGATAGCGCGAATGGACGTTGCAACCATCGTAGGATTCGTCTCCGGCACGGGGCTCATGTTGGTGGCCATCGTCATGGGCGGCCGGCCCGACGTGTTCTGGAGCTTCAGCTCCGTCATCATCGTCATTGGCGGCACCATGGCCGCCACCCTCGTCAACTATCCCCTCAGCGATGTGTTGAGCGTCTTCGGCACTCTGAAGAATGCCCTCATACACAAGGCCAACTCGCCCGAAAACCTCATTGAGAAACTGGTGAGTTATGCCACCGTCGCCCGACGCGAAGGCATCCTTGCCCTCGAAAGCCAAGCTTCCGAGGCGGGGGATGAATTCCTCGAGAAGAGCATCCAACTCGCCATCGACGGCACCGCCCCCGAACTCATCAAGGACATTTTAACCACCGAATTGGCCTTTCTTGAGGACCGCCACACCATGGGCCAGTCGATCCTCAGCGCGATGGGCGCCTTCTCCCCCGCCTTCGGAATGATCGGCACGCTCATCGGGCTCGTGCAGATGCTCGCCACGCTGGACGATCCCTCCACGATAGGCGCGGGCATGGCCGTGGCCTTGCTCACAACCCTCTATGGCGCGCTCTTGGCCAATCTCCTATTTCTGCCGGCGGCGGGCAAGCTCCGCGTCCGCACGAGCGGCGAACTCCTCGCCAAGGAGATCATTATCGAGGGCATTCTCTCCATCCAGTCGGGCGACAACCCCCGCGTGGTTGAGCAGAAGCTGAAGGCCTTCGTCTCCCCGGCCGTCCGCCGTCAGATCGGGACGCAGCGCTAGGATGTCCAGCGCCAGCCGCAAGAAAAAACCGGCCGCGGAAGAAGGCGGCGCACCGGGCTGGATGGTAACCTACGGCGATATGATGAGTCTCTTGCTGACGTTCTTCGTCTTGCTCCTTTCCTTCTCCACTATCAGCCAGGAAGATTTCGAAAAGGCAATGATGTCGCTTCAAGGCGCCTTGGGCATTCTGCCCCAGTACCGCACGATGGTGCAGATCAATCCGATTCCCAAGTTCAGTAAGGAGACCGCCGAGGCCATCGAACGCCTTGCGCGTGAACTGCGCCGTAGGCTCCAGGTTCTCGGCAAAGAAGATGAAGTGGACATCAAGTACGACAAGCAGGGCGGGCTGAAAATCAGCCTCCCCAGCCAGATCCTGTTCGACACGGCGCAGGCTTCCGTGAAACAGGAGGCCTACCCATTCCTAGCCGACCTCGCCGGCCTGCTTGCAGACATTCCTAACGCCTTTGTTGAAATCCGCGGCCATACCGACAGCCGCCCATTGATTAGCTCGGCCCGCTACCGCGATAATTATGATCTGAGTTATGCTCGGGCGGACGCCGTGACCCGCTACGTTGTCAATACCAGCGGCATGCCCATTGAACGGTTCGAGATCATCGCTTGCGGCCCGGGCCAACCCGTGGCAACAAACGACACGCCGGAAGGCCAACAGGCCAACCGCCGCGTGGAAATCTATATCCGCGGGCAACTAGGTGAAGCAACGACACAAACGTTGCAGGAGAGGCTCGGCGCGCTCGAGGCCGGCGTTACGGAACGCTGACCGAGCCCGCGAGCAGAGGGGAAGCTGAGACATGGCCGACGAAGAAACTACCGCCGAACCAACCAGCGAGGGTAAGGGCTCACTAGTCCGCAAACTCGGCCTTGCGCTTGGCATCGTTATGATCTCGGCCATTCTGGGCCTGGTAACCTTCAAGTTTGCGCTTGCGCCGCTCTTCGCCTCATCGGAAAATGAGACGCCCCCGGCGGAACTCATTCCCGCCAGTGCCGTCACCGTGGCCTTCGACGAGACTTTCGTCAACTGCATCATGCCCGAAGAGGACATGCCTATGTCCCAATTCGTTTACCAGGTGACGCTCGAGTGCGCCAATCCCGAAACGGCGGCCCTCGTCGAAGCCAACCGCGCACGCTTCAACGCCGCGATCAACGACCTCCATCAGTTTCGCAAACGCGAAGACCTCACCAAGCAGTCGGTGAAGAGCGAGATTGAACGGCAAGTTCTTGAGACAGCGAACAATACGCTCCTTCGACTCCAGCTGCAGCCTGACGCCAACATTCGGATCACCGATGTATTCCACGGAAAATGGGCTATCGCGGATCAATGACAAACGACCCAAAAGAAGCGCAAGAACACACCTTCGAGGAAATCGTAGGGGACGCCGTCGGCGCCCAGCGCCTGGGCATCGATGACCTCAAGGACGTTCCCCTTGAAGTGAGCGCCGATCTCGGCAAGTGCTCTATGCTCGTTCGCGAAGTACTTGAACTGAAGCGTGGGTCGGTCATCCCTCTTGACAAATTGGCCGGTGAGATGACTGACATCTATGTCAACGACCTTCCATTGGCACGGGGGGAGGTCGTCGTTATCGGTGATACACTGCACGTACGTCTAGGGGAAATGACCACAGGAGAACGTACGGGAGAAGAGAGCGATGTGGAGTAGCCTCTGGACAGTCGTTCTTGTCGCCGCCGCGGCAAGCGGACAGCCAGCCGAGGCGGATGCCCTCGCCGAACAGGCGGCAGCCCCGGAGTCCTTCGCCACTACCGACGCTCCACCGGTTGAACTCTACCAGCCTTCCCAGCCCGCTCAAGACGCCCAAGATGAGGCCGCGCAATTCCCGGAGGATTTCAAGGCGGGCTTGTATGAGGCACTCGAAGGGAACGCCGAAGACGACGACGGTGCCGAACCTCGTCAGGCCCCGGGCGGGTCTTTGACAGGCTCCTATCCCTACTTCAAGGGCCTGTGGGCGCTGTGCATTGTCCTGCTCCTCATCATGATGGCCTACTACTTCCTGAAGAAGTACGGCCGCCGCTCCCCGCTGTTCGCTGGCCCCCGCCTCGGCACACTCCTTGGCAAAGTTCACATAGCGCCGAATGCTAGTTTGTGCTTCGTCCGCATTGGCGAGCGAGTGCTCGTGCTGGGCGTTACCAAGGAGAGCGTGAATCGCGTCGCCCAATTCGATTCGGCTATGTTTGAGACAATGCCTGAGGAAACTGAGGCGGACTCCCAGGAGACAGGCCCAACGAGCCAGTTCCTTGCCGAACTCCGGGCCAGCGCCAGCCGGATGGATCAAGAGGAGCCCGTCGATGCCGACGACGCCGAGATTGCCTCTCTCCGCGGCGAACTCGAGCGTCTTCAACGATACCTGCAGGACAGCCCCAGTGAGTCCAACGAGTAAGCACATCATCTTCCTGCTTGCGTTGCTGGCAGTATTTCCCAACATCGCAAGCGCCCAGACACCCGGGGACGCCCAATTCGACTTGCCCGGAAGTGTCAACCAGCTTTTCGCGGGACCTCAGATCGGCACCACGCTCCTCCTTTTCCTACTGATCACTACCCTCTCTCTCGCCCCCGCCATCCTTGTCATGACCACTTCCTTCACGCGGGTCGTCGTCGTGCTCGGATTCCTGCGTCAGGCCATGGCGACTCAGCAATCCCCCCCGAACCAAGTGCTTGTCGGGCTGGCGCTCATCCTCACCTTTTTCATCATGGCGCCCACTTACCAAGAGGTGTATGCCGACGCATATGTGCCTTACCGAACCGAGGAGATCTCCATCCAGGAAGCTTACACCAACACCCTCACCCCCATCCGTGAATTCATGTTTCGGCAGATCAGCAATCCCAAGGACTTGGCCCTGTTTATCAACATCGCCGGCCTCGGCCGTCCCGAGACTAAGGACGACGTGCCGACCCACGTTCTTGTCCCCGCCTTCATTGTCAGCGAACTCCGCATCGCTTTTCAGATGGGATTCATCATCTACATCCCCTTCCTCATTATCGACATGGTTGTCGCGAGCACGCTTATGGCCATGGGAATGATGATGTTGCCGCCTGTGTTCGTCTCACTGCCCTTCAAGATTGTTATGTTCGTACTTGCCGACGGCTGGTACTTGCTCATCGGCAGCCTGATGAGAAGCTTCCAATAGGGGGGATAATGGAAGGCAAGACAAAAGCCCTCATCGCTTTCGTAGTGCTCTTAGCGCTAATCCCTGTCCTGCCCGCCCTGAAGCGTTATTTGCCCAAACCCGTCACCGTGGAGAGGATCGTCGAGGCGTTTGAGGAGGCCGGTTTTGAGGTTGCCGATATCAGGCCCGGCACCATGGCCGCCTTTCGCCAGGCCGCCGATCACACCGCCATGAAAGTCAACGGGGCGCAGGTGGACATCTTCGTGTATGACGATGTGGGGAAGATCGCCAAGCAGCAGCAGTACTTGCGCCAGGGGCCCGGCGAAGCCATGGTGGAGGCCTGGAACCTGAGCGAGCAACTGGGCGCCGCACCCAATCCCAACACCCCCTCCGATGTCGCCCGCAAAGACATGTTCCTGCTGGTTGTCACCGACGACAATGACGACCTGCGCCGCCGCATCATCCAAACCTTCGAGTGGCTCTGAGCGCTTTCGAGAAAAGCGTCGACGAGCTCTTGAACGCCTTATTCCTGCGGCACGCGTGTGGATTGCTGCGGAATCCCTCCAGGCTCTTTGCCCTCGTAATCCTCACTCCAGCCCACCCCCACCTCGTCTCAACATCCCCCCCCCTGCTTACATCCCCAAAATTCTCAACCAGATATCACGGCCCGGAATCCAGCCCGTCATCCGCACACTCCCCCCATCATCTCACTGGCTTTTACGAGAGTATGATCTACCGGCTGTGGCCATTGTCATGGTATGCTGCATGTCCCCAAGGTAGCGCGGGGCCACTCCAGGAGAAGCGGGAGGACTGCCATGCCGTATTTCGAGGATCTTCATGAACTCCTAAGAGAAGTGACTCTGTGGGCAGACCTTCGCCACGAACAAGGGACTAAGGTCAAAGCCACAATCAAGCATTTGCACAAAGAGCTGAAGCGTGCCCGCAGGAAACTGCGAGCGCAGGAGCCGGATGGCCCGGCGTTGGCTACGGAACCAAATGAATTGGCCGAGATCCAGTCGCTGCGCCCGAAGGGCCCCCGCCAGATCTGGACGGAGTTCCGTCGCGCCGGACTGGCAAGCCGCCTGAAAGGCGCATGGCTCGGCCGCGCGGCAGGGTGCACACTTGGCGCGCCCGTCGAGGGCTGGCCCGTGGCAGACATGGAGGCACTGGCTCAACGCCATGAGGCAGCCTTCCCACCCGACGACTACTGGCCCGGCCACCCGCAGCCCGAGCACAAGCGCTACGGCGCCGACACCTTTCGCGAGTATCTCAAAGGCCACATTCGCTACATCCCCGTTGACGACGACCTGACGTACACTCTGCTGGGCCTCTTGATCCTCGAGAAGTACGGCCCCGGCTTCACATACGACGATGTCGGCCGAGCCTGGGTGAAGCACCTGCCCGAGGCCTGCACAGCGGAGGAATATGCCCTAGCCCATCTTCGCAGCGGCGTTCCCGCAGCTGCGGCCGCAGATGGTAATCCGTACCAGGAATGGATCGGCGCGGACATACGCAGCGACCCGTGGGGCTACGCGGCGCCGGGCTGGCCCGAGCGGGCGGCCGAAATGGCCTATCGAGACGCCTATATCTCGCATCGCCAAAACGGCATCTATGGAGCCATGTTCTTCGCCGCGGCGATCTCGGCCGCCTTTGCCGTTTCCGAACCGCAAGAAGCGCTCGAGATAGGCCTGACGGAGATACCGAAGGGATGCCGGCTCGCGAAGGATATACGATGGGCGTTTAGGACGGCACCGGACCTTCGCTCTTGGCGCGCGGCGCGTGAAGCGGTGGATGAGCGGTTCAAGGGCATGCACTCCGTCCACACCAACAACAACGCCTGCCTAACCATCTTCGGCTTGTTGCTCGGCGGGAAGGACTTCACCAAGACCATCGGCATGACGGTGGCCATGGGATTGGACAATGACTGTACGGCGGCGACCGCAGGCTCGATCTTGGGCGCCATCCTCGGCGCGCGCGGCATCCCGGAGCATTGGTGGAAGCCCTTCCGGAACAAGGTGCGCACCTATATCAAGGGCCATCCGTGGTTCGAAAACACGGATGTTGTCAAGAGATTCGCGGCTGCGGCTCAAACCGTTTGGGAGAGTTAGCCACGACGGCTCAGAGCCTGTGAAGCAATGCCGGAGTAAAAGGGGACATGTTCCAAGCGCAGCCCGGGCGCGACTACGTGTCCCTTTTCCCGTTCTTCACAGGCCCTCAGTCAATGACAACGTTGCCCTCTCGCGTCTCCAGCGCGACGCGGAACGCGCCGCTACTGAGACGCGTCTGGAACTTCTGAAGGCCCTTTTCAATACCGCCCGTCATGGGCAGGGCGCTGTATACGAGTCCGTTCTGGGCGGTTACAAGCACAATGGCATCGGCGTCTTGAGGCAGAACGATGCTCAAGTTTCCCTGCTCGGCCAAGACGTCGTAGTCGCCGCCAATGCCGTCGAGGGCGATAATCCGCACATCCCCCCCCCCGGTTGCGCACGATCACCCCGGCCCGGGCCGCGTCGATCACGGTTTTGCCTTGTTCACAGCTTACGGTTGCGGGGCCGAACAGATTCCGAATGGTGGCGATGCCGTAAGCCGCAGCCACTTCGGCCGGGCCCGCGCAATCGACAACTTCCACGTCCCCCTTGTGATTCGTGATGTCCAGCGGCCCTTTGACGTGCTCGACGTGCACGCTGCCGGCAGCCTGGCTCAATAGTAACCGAGCCGCCCGTCGATTCGACGGAGGTATGTCCGTTTTGCACCTGCAGTTTGAGCGGAGAGGTACGGGGACACCGGATGTCCAGGTCGACGCGATAGCCCGCGCATCCAAACGCCGTCAAGTCATCCCTAGCCGACGTCCGGACACGTAGACGGCCTCCGGCCTCCTCGATCTTCAGTTCCAGGGCGTCCAGCGCCGACTGCGCGTCGGCCGTACTGGCGTTGGACCGCAGCCGCACAAGCTGGCTGGCCGAGACTGTAAGAACGTCTTCATCCACTCCCTCGACGCGGACATCGCCGATCACGGCGTCAACGACCACCTCGCCCCCTTCGCCCACAGGGGCATCCGCCGTGACGGTGCGCTTCACGAGTTCCGTTTCCGCCGGCCCGGTAGCCTCTTCGTCGGCCTTCAGCCCTTCCCTGTGTATGACAACTTCGCTAAACGTGGCGTGAAGCATTGCCCGTTGCGTCGCCTCCGGCCGGCCATCACGCGCCAAAGTGAAGGCACTGAGCGTCGCACGCCGCAAGGGGACATCGGATACAATTGTGCCCAGCAAGACGCTCGCCTCCAGGTCCGGCGACGCACCGTCCGCCAGGTAGAGGTGGATCGGGCCGTTCTCGGATGTAACGTCGAGTTCGACTTCCGGCAGGAGATCCCTAATTGTCACCGCCCCCCGATAATTGCTCACTTGGAGTTTGCCGCCCACTTCGCCAAATTCCGCCTGCGTCCCGCTGAGAACAAAAACGCCCCCCTGCCTGAGCCGATGGGCTTGCAGTGGGAACTCGCCCCGGGCCCATACGTGCGCAATACCCCCCACTTCGCGGATGTCCACTATCCCAAACCGGGTCTTCGCGCTCAGGTCCCCGCCCACATTGCGTACCACGGTATCCCCGAGGGTGTTCTCACACACAAGGCCGGCATCGCGAGGGATCGTCACGGCGTAGTTGACCTCGATGGCTACCCTTCCGAGGTCGCGCGTATCCGGAAGAATGGTCTTCACTTCGACACGGTCTTTGCTGTGGTCGACGTGGATATCGATTGACTCCGCGATTCCCGCCGCCACTTCGACCGATTCCGCGCCCACCGTCACCTCCGCAAGAACCTGGACCACTTGGTTTTCCCACGAATCCACCCGAATCTCACCGAATTCGTTGGTAATTGATACAAGGGAGGAAGGATGGACGGATATCTCTCGTTGATCTCGCGAGGAACGGTAACCAGGCCGGTGAAATCCACTTGGTCGATATCGCCCAGCCCGAGGCCCTCGCCCAGCAGGCCTTCCGCGCGCTCCCCCACGTCATTCAGCCGCCGGCTGATGCCCTCGAACACGTCGCGGACGCGCCTGAAGAGGCCCTGCTCGCCATGCGCGGTTCCTGGCGAAAAAAAGCACGCCAGGATGATCGACCCGGCGCATATACGTCGAAAGGGAGCCATGCAGCCCCTATAGCGTTCGTTCCACGTACAACGTCCTGAGTGTATCCGCCTGACGCTTCATACTGGTTTGTATCAGAGATCTGGCCCGGGCGCACCCCGGATTCCGCTCGAGCGCGGCGGCCGCCGCCCCGAGGTCGTCGTTGAATGTGCGCACCGCCCGGCGGCATTCACGTTCCCACAGGCTCCCCGGCCTTTGAACCGGATACGTCACGGCAGCCGCCAGCGCTTCAATCTCGGCGGCAGCCTTCCGAATAGCTTCCGGTGAAGGTCCGGCCACCGTCACACGTGCCGGCCCAGCCGCCGAGCGCGCCCTTGCGGGCGTCTGATCGCTAAGGGCCGCCGTATAACACACCGCCGCGACGAGAACCAACCCGGCTGCATACGCCAAGCCCTTGGCCAACGCCACCATCGACCGGCGGCGGTTCCGGTGCTTTCGTGCAGCCTTGAGTTGCTCCTTCACCGCCAGGTTCAGTTGAACGCTCATCGAGCAAGACACTTGCAGGTCCTGTGCCTCAGAAACAAACGCCAGAGAACGGCGCATGGCCTGGACTTCCGCGCCGCAAGCCTTAACAGGCCTTGACATGCGCTGCCGTCTTCACCGGCACAGTTCCTCGCCGATCAACAAGACTCTCGGCCAAGGCAAAGAGTTCATGTCGGGCTGGATGTCGCAACCTTACCGCCCCCTCACACGTATTCACGAAATTCCTCAAGATGCGGACGCAACGCGCGCTCGGCCCTCACTACCCGCGACTTCACCGTACCGATAGGCGCGTTGGTTATTTGTGATACCTCTTCGTAGGAGAGGTCCTGAAAACGGTGCAGCACGAACGCTTCCCGCTGGTGCCTAGGCAGATACGTCAGGGCCTCATTCACCGCCTCCGACACCTCACCGCGCTGGAACGCACCGAGGACGTTGGCTCGCTCGTCGCCCAGGTGTTCCAGGGGATTGCAGTCCTCTTCTTCACCATGCCGGCCCCAAAAACTCGACAAACTGAAGACTCTCGGACGGCGTTTCCGGCGCAGCCATTCCTTTGAGACAATATTGGACGCAATGGCGTAGAGATACGTCGTGAACTTCGCCATGGGCCGGTACCGCTGCCCGTTCTTGACAAGCGCCAGAAAGACCTCCTGGGTCAATTCCTCGGCAATGTGCCTGTTCTGCACCATGCGGTACATATAGTTCAGGACACCCCTCTGATGACGCCGGACAAGTTCCTCGAAGGCCTCCTCCGAACCCTCTCCGTGGGCCAGCATAAGGTCTTCATCGGCGCGTTCACGAACGGACTCGGCCTCTTGAGACAAGACACGTAAATGACTCACGTGGCTCGACTTAACTGTGCGCGACAATCCTTCCGCCATTCCAGACATCCGCTTTCTGCGTTTCAAACCATTCCCTCGCCGCACAAAGATTAATGCTCTGTCATACTAAAAGGTTCCGTCGTCAGGCGCCTACATCCATGAGATCCTTGGCGTTACGCACATGGGCGACCGCATCATCGTAGTTGATCTCCCCCCTTCATGTACAACTCCTTGATGGACCTGTCCATGGTTCGCATGCCTTCCTTCGTGGCCGTCTCCATCACGCTGTAGACCTGGTGGGTCTTGCCCTCTCGAATGAGATTGGCGATGGCGGTGTTGTTCTTCAGGAGTTCACACGCCAGAATCCGGCCCTCGCCGTCCGCCCGCGGCAGCAGCCGCTGCGAGACTATGGCCAGCAGCGTCATGGACAACTGGAAGCGGATCTGGTGCTGCTGGTCCCCCGGAAAGACGTCGATCACGCGGTCCACCGTCTGGATCGCGTCGTTGGTGTGCAGCGTGGCAAGGACCAGGTGGCCCGTCTCGGCCGCGCGCAGGGCAGCCTGAATCGTTACCAGGTCACGCATCTCACCGATGAGGATAACGTCCGGATCCTGGCGCAGCACACGGCGCTGGGCCTCGTGAAAGCCGAGCGTATCCTCCCCGACCTCGCGCTGGTCCACGATGCTCTTCTTGTGGTGGTGAACGTACTCGATGGGATCTTCAATGGTGATCACGTGGCAGGCGCGCGCCTCATTGATCACGTTGATGAACGCCGCCTGGGTGGTTGTCTTCCCATGCCCCGTCGGGCCCGTCACCAGGATCAGCCCCTGCGAAGCTTTCGTCCATGCTTTGACGTCGGGCGGCAGGCCCAGCTCTTCGAGCGATGGGATCTCCTCCGGGATGGGTCGGAACGCCGCCGTCACGGCCTGTTTCTGGTAGTAGATGTTGACGCGAAACCGGTGCTTCCGCCCGACAGCCATCGAGAGGTCGAGTTCCCTCTCCTGCTCAAACTTGTCCTGCTGCTCTTTCGTCAGCGCGCCGTAGATCATCTTCTTGGTTTGCTCGGCCGTCATCGCATCCGCCTTGGTACGAAGAAGCTGCCCGTTGACCCGCAGGGTCGGCGGGGCGCCCGCACTGATGAGAAGATCCGACGCGTTCTCTTTGAACACCAAATCAAAGAGTTCCTTTAGCTCCATGCGGGACTCCTTCCATTTACGTATACAATATGCGGACACATCGGCCGACAATAGACATCATAGCCTACAACCGATTCCAGCGCAATGAACGGTTGCAGATTCCAATACTAAGTGCACAGCGGAGTGTTTGCCGCTGTAGGGAGCGCAGCAGGGAGATGAAAGGAAGACATCGGGCCCAGTTCTGTATTCTGGGAGTTCCTACACAACCAGCACCGAAAAGGAGTCCCGATGTCTTACACCCAGTTTACCGTAATGGAACGTGCGCAGATCGAGCTTCTTCATCAGCAGGGGCACTCGCATTCCGCCATTGGCCGGATGCTGGGCCGTCATGCATCCAGCGTGGGCCGTGAGCTGACGCGCAACTCGACGGCCGGTAGCTATGACGCCGAAAAGGCGCAGGCCCTTTATGAGGAGCGTCGCAAGGCCTGTCGCCCCAAGGGCCGGCTGGCCCACGAACCCCTGCGCGAGTACGTGGAAGAGAAGATCGCCGTGGAGGAACTCAGTCCTGAACTGGTATCGGGCTGCCTGCAACTGGACTTCCCGCAAGCTCCGAAGATGCGGGTGTGCCCGGAAACCCTCTACAGCGCCATCTACGCCAACCGTCACCATCTTGATTACCTTCAGGACTACCTTCCTCAGAAGCGTCGGACCCGCCAGAAACGGGGCCAGCAGAAAGGCCGGCGGGGCACCTCGATCCCGAACCGCGTGGGTATCGAGGAGCGTCCGGCCGCCGTGGAGGAACGCAAGGAGATTGGTCATTGGGAAGGGGACTTGGTCGTGGGGAAAGGACAAGACGGCTTCATCGTAACACGGGTTGAGCGCACTTCACGCCTACTGGAGGCGGTGAAAGTCCAGAGCAAGCGCGCCAAGGAAGTCAGCCAGGCCGTCATACAAGTCCTCATGGAACGGCCCATCTCCTGGGTGAAATCCATCACCTTCGACAACGGCACCGAATTCAGTGACCACCAGACCCTGTCGCAGCAGTTGGGTGTCGACGTGTACTTCGCCGACCCCTACGCCGCCTACCAGCGTGGAAGCAACGAGCAGGTCAACGGACGCATCCGTCGCTACCTGCCCAAAGGCACAAGCTTCCAGAACCTTACACAAGACCAGATCGACTACATCGTCGAGAGGATAAACAATCGGCCAAGGAAATGTCTGGGATTCAGAACGCCAGCCCAAGTCTTCCAGCTACAGCGGCAAACGCACCTCTGTGCACTTAGAACTTGATTGTGGGGGTCCGCAATCGCCGGATAACTCAACGGTGCCGTGCACACGGCACTTGGATACGCCGCCGTATTCCGAAAGCGATTCACCGGATGGGTGAGGCCAGCCTTTTCGACAGTCTCTTTGTTTCCAATGACTTGACGCGCGGCACAATCGGCAATTCGGCCACCGGGGAACGGTAGCGAGATCCGGCGAAATCCTGCTTCCATCGCTCCGGGAATCGTGGCAAGGATCACATGCGCTTCAAGCACCGCGCGGCGAAGAACCAAACCGGAAGCCAATGAATTGATAGATGAGCTTTGCGATGGTGAACTGGGGATGGTGCACTCCCGGGATTGGAGCCAGCTCACTCACATCCAGTCCAATGACTTGGCGCTCCGAGCACAGGCGCGCCAGAAGTGTTGTCACTTGCCGCCATGTCAGGCCGCCCGGTTCAGGCGTGCCCGTCGCAGGAATAACGGCCGGGTCGAAGACATCGCAGTCGAGCGTTACATAGACATGCCCGCTCAACGCGCCCAGCATCTCGCCAATCCAGTCCTCCCCCCGCTCGTCCGCGGCATGGATATCGTGCGCGAAAAAGGCCCGTACGTTGTGCTGGGCCGCCGCCGAGCACTCCTCGCGGCACTGGCTGCGAATGCCCACCTGCACCAGACTTGGACAGAAATCCAGAACGCGCGCCATGGCACATGCGTGATTCCACGGATCGTCCAGATAGGCGGGGCGGAGGTCGCTGTGGGCGTCAAGTTGGAGCACCGTCACGTCATCGCGGCCTTCGCAGTGTGCCCGAACAGCGCCGATCACGGAGGTGTGTTCGCCGCCAAGAGCGATGACGAACTTCCCGGCTTCGAGCCATTTCCGCACTTCTCCGTGAAGCCGTTCGGCGAGGGCCGGGCCATTGCAGCCTCCCACGTCGAGAAAGGGCCGGGTCGCGATGCCTCCCGCCGCGATACACGGCTCGAATCCCAACGCGGCATCGTAGAGCTCCACCTCTCTCGATGCCTCGATGATTGCGGCCGGCCCGTGTTGTGAACCTGTGCCATAGGAGGACGTCGCCTCGAAGGGAACCGGGAGTATAACCACCCCCGCTCGCTCCGGACGGCAATCGGCTTCCGTCAATGCCAGGAAGTTCTCGTCTTCACCTAGATACATCGGCTACATCCCGGACGACGCCATGAGGCTACGCCCCCTGGCTTCCCACGTCCTCGGTGAGCCGTGTGATGATCTCCTCTCGGCGATCATACAGACGCCGTGGCGGGCGGGAACACCCGGCTTCGAGGGCATAGGCCGTGAGAATGGGGAGCGCGACGGTTGTGTCCAGATAGCAAACCACCGTGTCGGGCAAACGCTCCGGCGCCACTTTGCCCCAACTGACGGCTTCAGACGGCGTCGCGCCACTCAGCCCGCCCGTGTCGGGCCGGGCGTCGGTGAACTGGATGAAGTAGCTATGCCCCTGGTCGGACAGGCCGAGGATCTCCTGGATGTGCGGCTCCGTTTGGAGCACGAAATTCTTCGGGGAGCCGCCCCCGAGAATCACCACGGCGCTTTCACCGGCGCGAGTCGCCTCGTAGACAATGCCCGCGGTTTCGTTCACGTCGATGGACGGATCGATGCGGCAGCCATTCCCGGACAGAGCCGCGGCGGCCAGATTCATGCCGATAGAGCTGTCTCCCGGGGATGATGTGTACACCGGTACGCCCGCTTCGTATGCCGCCACCAAGAGACTCCGGCCTTTGGTGCCCAGCGCCTCCTCGCGTGCGGCTAAATACTTCCCGACAAGATAATGGAACTCGGCGGTGCCCATCGTCCGCTGAAACGGCTCGCCCCGAAGTATCTCCGCGTAGAAGCGATCCGTATCCAGCAGCACGTCATACGTGAAGAGAATATCGTAGATCCGGATCACCTGATCCTCGCGGAGCGCCCGATCATCGACGAAGGGAGAGCCGGCGTGAAGGGGCATATCGAGGGCAAAGTGAGTATCATGGTAGAGATTCGCCCCGGTACTCACCAGCCAGTCCACCATGCCGTGTTGCACAAGCGGAACGAGGCACGAGGGCCCCAGGCCCGCCGGCGTCAGCGCGCCGCTCACGGCCATGCCGATCGTCACATCCGGCCGCAGCATCTTCTCCGCGAACACGCGACAGGCCTCGCGCAGGCGCCCGCCGTTGTACGCGAGGAACGCGCGGTCGACGAGTTCAGCCACCGTCCATCCCGCGGCGACGGGAGGCGGCGCAATGCGCTCCCCAGAAAGCCATTTTCGTTGCGTCATGAAACGCAGCCCCTACGGAATCAAGACCGCGGCCGCAAGGGTCGTGGTCCACCAACGCTCCTTATGGCCCAAGGCGCTCTGAACAATATTGCGAGTCTTGAGGAACTTGCCGCTGATACGCCAAAGCTCCCGTTTCTCATCCCAGCTCTTCGCCGGGTCGAATTCGAGTCCCAGCACGGTGGCGAACATCTCCGCGGCTAGATCCTCCGCATACTCACCGGCTTTGTCGTCGGTGACGCCGTATCCGTGGAACTCCGAGAGGTAGCCGAACTGCTCTTTGTCACGCGGCACCGCCATGCCGATGGCGGAAGCCAGAAGACGACGCGGTTCATTTGTCGCCGCCTCGGCAAGGACTACGTGAACCACCTGCCCCGGCTTCAGTAGCTTGATGCCCGCCTCCCTACCAATGATTTTGCAGGACGGCGGCAGGATGCTCGAAACCTTCACCAGATTCAGATGGGCGATGCCGCATTTCCGCAACGCCATCTCAAAACTCGCCAGCTTCTCCCGATGCTGACCTACCCCCCGCGTGAGAAAAACCTTCGACGGAACGTACATAGTTGCCGGTTGTCTCCTTCAGTGATTGTTGCGGACACACTTCGCGTGCCGCGTTCGCCCACCCTCCCAAGCATCGCGCCGACACACTCGAGGCGAGCCCCGGGCTGGCGCATTGGGGGGATCATACACTGGCCTTGGCCCACAATGGAACACTTTTCACCCGTCGAAAAGCCGCTACCGAACCACCACGACTTCGCGCTGAAGTCGAACGCCGAAACGCTCCGCCACGCGTTCCTCGCACAGCAGGATTAGGCCCATGACATCCTCAAATGTGGCGCCGTTCTCGTTCATAATGAAGTTGGCATGACGCTCACTGATGACTGCTCCCCCGCGCCGAGCGCCCTTCAAGCCACATGCCTCGATCAGGCGGCCGGCGTGGTCATTTTCGGGATTCTTGAACACACTGCCGCAACAGTGGCCCCACGGCTGCTTCTCCCTGCGCCGTTTGAGGTAGTGCTCATACACAGCCCGCTGGTCGGCCTCCGAGACAGTGAAGGCAAACAGGCCACGCAAGATGAGGTCGTCCTTGGTACAGAAAGACTGCCCGCGGTATCCATAAAGGCCCGGCTCCATCGTGATCGTCCTCAGGCCCGCGGGCGTCGCCAGATCGATGGATTCCAGGAACTGACAGGTGGAACCGTTGGCCGTGCCGGCGTTCATATAGATGGCGCCGCCCACTGAGCCAGGAATGCCCGTTAGCGCCCCCGCGCCCTCGTAATTGCACTCCACGATGACATCGCGGACAAACCGCTCCAAGCCCGCACCGCCCTCCACACTGTAGCGTCCCTCCCCAAGCGCCTCGATGCGCTCCAGCCCCCCCGTGAAGAACACGATGCCGTCGAATCCGTCATCCGATATCAGGACATTTGAACCTTTGCCGAGGATGAGGTGCGGCTCGGGCCGGCCCATCATCCACGTGTACGCCGCCACGGCTTCATCCGCATTCGGTGGAAGCAGAGCCAGCCTCGCAGGCCCGCCCACGTGATACAGCGTCGCCGGCGCAAGGGGGTAGTCATCGAGCGCATATTCAAAGGGCTTGTCACTCATGCGCGTAGCATATCGCACCGGCGAGGCCGTTTCCCACTGGGCGCGCCGGGCAGTTCGATTCAGATCTGCTCGTGCTCCCCCCGGCGACACAATGGGAATGGTGCAGATTGGGCCGGAATAGACGGAATTGGGGGCCTGTTCTATAATGGGACTTGTAAGAGAGCGAAGTATGCGGGATGGCAACCTGCCCGCGTGGCAATTGCTGGAGGCAGTCGTATGAACAGGCAAACTCGGCGGGAGTTCTTGAGGCGGACGGCTTTGGCGGGCGGCGCCGTGGCATTGGCGCCGTTTGGCGCGCACGCAGCGGAAGCGCCGGTAGACATGGCCATTGCGCGCTGGAAAGGCGCGGCGGCCTCGGAGGCGCCGGCGATCCAGGCGATGGCAGTCAAGCTGACGGAGCAGGCGATGGCGGCAGTCGGCGGCATGGGCCGCTTCGTGAAGAAGGGGGACGTGGTCTTCGTCAAGCCGAATATCGCCTGGAACCGCACGCCGGAATATGCCGCGAACACGAATCCGGACGTAGTGGCCACGCTGGTGCGCCTCTGCCTGGAGGCCGGGGCAAAGGAAGTGAAGGTGGGCGACCACACGTGCAATGACGCCGCGCAGACGTATCCGAACAGCGGCATCGAGAAGGCTGCCAAGGATGCGGGCGCAACCATCGTCAATGTAGACAAGAAGCGCTTCAAGCAGGTGGAGATCAATGGAAAGCGATTGAAGACCTGTCCGGTATATCCTGAGATCGTCGAGAGCGATCTCGTCATCAGCGCACCGATCTGTAAGCACCACAATGCGACGACGGTATCGCTGTGTATGAAGAACTTCATGGGAGTAATCGACAAGCGCGGCATCTTCCACCAAGATCTGCCGTCGTGCATCAGCGATCTCACGGCATACTTGAAGCCGCGGCTGTGCGTATTGGACGCCGTGCGCGTATTGACGGCCAACGGGCCGACAGGGGGCAGCCTGGATTATGTCGAGCGGCGCGATACGGTGGCCGTGGGCACGGATATCGTCGCTATGGACGCGCTCGGCGCGGGCCTGCTAGGCTATGAGCCGGAGAAGATCGGCACGATTGCGGCGGGCCACGCCGCAGGCCTCGGACAGATAGACTATCGCAAGGTTCCGAACAAGGAGATTGCCGTTTCGTGAATGCCAGGAAGGTGGTCTGGCTCCGGCGGGGGACGCAGGTCTTTTTCCTGTTGCTGTTCTTCTGGCTACTCCTCGCGGCGCGTGCGCGTGAGGAGGTGCCGCCCACGGGGGCGATGCAGCTCTTCTTCAACCTAGACCCCTTGGTACTTGTCGCGACTTGGCTATCAGCACATGCCGTCCCGGCGGGAGCCTTGCTGGCGTTGGTGACGGTGGCGGCGACACTTGTTCTCGGGCGCGTTTTCTGCGGCTGGGTGTGTCCGCTGGGGGCGCTGCACAACGGCATAAGTTGGCTGCGCAAACGGGTGCGGCGCTACCGCCGGGCAACGGACTCGTTCTCGGCTTGGCAACGCGCGAAGTACTACCTCCTGGCGGCGCTGTTGGTGATGGCGCTGTTCGGAGGCCATTGGATCGGCGTGTTCGACCCATTCTCCCTTCTGTACCGCAGCACAACCGTCGTGGTGTATCCCGGACTTCAGTACGCCATCGAGGACGGTTCGACGGCTGTGTACCAGGGCGATCCGCATGTCGGGCCTCTTCACCTGACGGCGATCACGGAGCCGGTGTACCGCTTCTTTCGCGACCACGTATTCTCGTCGGAGCGGCAGGTGTTCCGGGGAAGCACCCTCGTCTTTCTGGTGTTTGTGACGGCACTGGCGTTGAATCTGTACCGGCGCCGCTTCTGGTGCCGGTATATCTGCCCGTTGGGCGGGCTCCTAGGCGCGCTGGCGCGCCGCCCGGTGATGCGTCTGGCAAACACGGACAAAGCCTGCACAAATTGCGGGCGTTGCGCCATGCGTTGTCCGGCCGCCGCCCAACCGGAGAAACCGGGGGCGTGGCTGCCAACGGAGTGTTTCGGCTGCTGGAATTGTGTGGACGCGTGCCATGTGGGCGCCATCAAGTTCACGGCGGGATCCCCCCTGCGGCGCCCATCGGAGGGCAAACTCGACATCACGAAGCGGGCGCTGCTCGCATCCGGTATTGGAGGCCTAGGCGGACTCCTCATGTTCCGACTGACGCCCCAGGCACAGGCCAAAGGCTTCAATCCGAAGCTCATCCGCCCACCGGGCGCCCGTGAGGAGCGCGAGTTCCTGAAACGGTGCATTCAGTGTGGCCTGTGCATGAAAGTGTGCCCGACGAACGCGCTACATCCCACGCTGGCCGAGGCTGGACTGGAAGGCGTCTGGACGCCGCGGCTCATCCCGCAGATCGGATACTGCGATTATGACTGCAACCTCTGCGGGCAGGTGTGTCCTACAGGCGCGATCGAAGCAATGCCTGTGGAAGAGAAGCAGCAGGCCAAACTGGGACTCGCCACCTTTGACACGACGCGGTGTCTGCCGTATGCCTACGGGCGGGACTGCATCATCTGCGCGGAGCACTGTCCTGTTGCGCCCAAGGCAATCTTCTTCACTGAACAGAAAATCCGCCGCCGGGACGGTACGACTCGCGTAGTGAAACAGCCGCGCGTGGATCCTGATTTGTGCATCGGGTGCGGAATCTGCGAGTGGTCGTGCGTCTTCAAGGATCGGCCGGCCGTCAGGGTGACAAGCGCGAACGAAACGCGTCATCCCAATAATCAGCCGATCCTGCCGGGGCTGTCGGAGCCGGCCTACGGGGAAACCTACGGGGAATCGGAGAACACGGAGGGCAGTCCGTACGGCGATGTGTCGTCGTATTAGCAGCCATCTTCGCGGGGTGTATCGATAGGGGCCGACATCCGCGGCCCCATGAGGGAACCACCGTGCACATCTTGTTCGCCATTGCGATAGGCGCATCGTACCTCGCCGCTTACATTTTAGGCCTGTGCGTAGCGCGTCGGCGGGCTACGGTGCTGCATACGACCTTCTGGACATGCTTTGCGCTGATCGCTCTGAGAACGTTGTTCTATCTCCTCCCCGGGACAGAGTATCCCCTTTCAAGGTACTACTGGTACTGCCTCGTACAACCGTGGTGGCCGCCGCTCGTCGCGTTCGTTCTGCTGGGCATCGGGACGCTGCGCATGGGACGTCTATGGCGGCGGATACTGGTGGCTGCATGCGCTTGGGCTCTGTTGGCGGTAATGGTGCAGGGCCTGACGGCGCGCGTGATGTTCGAACCGTCGAACTGCGCAGGGCGGCCGGATAACGCGGGACTGTGCCGGCAGACGACGGCCTTCACGTGTGGCGCGGCAGCGGCGGCAACGTTGATGTATAGCTATGGCGTGGAGACGGATGAGCGGACGATGGCCCTGGCCTGCTGGACAAACCACTTCAACGGGACATCGGCATTCCCCATCTGCAAAGCCCTCCACACGAAGCTCAAGGGCACGGGGAAGCGGCCACGGCTGATAACGGCGGATTGGGACGCGCTCGAACAGCACGGCGGGCCGGCGATGACAACTATAGGCCTACACGAGTCACTGGATCACTGGGTGGTGATACGGGGAGTACATGAGGACTCGGTAGGCCTGGCGGATCCAAACGGGGGATTGTGGCGGATGTCAAAGGCGGCGTTCCTGGCCCGCTGGAAGAGATTCTTGTTGATCGTCGAACCGGCCGGGCAGACGCATCCTCTAGACTCCTCCTGAGCGCGGAATGCCGCTAAGGCCCACTTCGGGCCTGGCGCCGGGCGAGGTCTTTGGCAATACGCTTGAGCGTAGGGACGGCGTGGGCGAAGAGCTTCTTGTACGCCGGGCATAACGGGGTGGGGTCGGTGAAGGAACCGTCGTAGAGGCGATCCTTCTGGCAACCGCCATAGCACATGGCGCGCCATTCGCAGCCGCGGCACGAAGCGACTTTGCTCTTCTGATAGGCGAATTGCTTGTAGCGATCGCATTCAGTGAACCACTCGATGGGATGTTCCGTGACGTTCCCGAGACGCCATTCGGGATAAGCGAAGAAATCGCAGGGATATACATCGCCGTTGTGTTCGATGAGGATGTAATGATTGCAGACGCGGCCGTAGGTGCAGAGCGGCGTCCGCTCGCCCAATTCCATGGCGAGCATGGCGTCGAAATCCCGCACGGAGACCTTGCCGAATCCCTCCTTCGCCCAGTAGTCGAAGGTATCGCACAGAAAATCGCCGTAGGCGTCCACCGGCACGCTGTGAGGCAAACCGCTTTCGAGACACGGGATAAGCTGGACATAGTCGAAGCCTTGCCCCACGAACCAGCGTAGCAAGTCCGCCCCAAGCCGGACGTTTTCGGCATTGATGACACAGAGGATATTGAAGGGGACTCGATGGCTTTCCATCAGCCGGGCGGCAGCCATGGCTTTGTCCCACGAGCCCCGGCCGGCCGCATTCTTGCGGATGCGGTTGTGGATGTCCTCCGGGCCGTCGATGCTGAGGCCGATAAGAAACTTGTAGTCCAGGAAGAGGCGACACCATGCGTCGTCGATGAGGACGCCATTGGTTTGCAGCCCGTTGCCGACGCTTTGCCCCGTTACACCGTGTTTTTTCTGCAATTCAACGACTTTTCGGAAGAAATCGACGCCGGCAAGGGTGGGCTCGCCGCCCTGCCACGCGAACACGGACTCGGGAAAACGCTGCTTCATGAGGCCGGAGATCATGGTTTCGAGGACTTCGTCGGACATAAGGTGGCGCGGCATATTGGGATACATCTCGCTGGCGCGCAGGTAGAAGCAGTACTCACAGCGCAGATTGCAGTCCGCGCTGACGGGTTTGATGAGGAGTTGAAACGCTCTCTTCGCAGCCATGTCCAGAGTCTAGCAAAGCCCGGGGATGGCGTTCTAATCCACGTCAAAAAGACCGGTTTAGTTCCCCTTTTGGGCGATTCGCGCGTCTATAATTCAGAAATGGCCAAGAAAGGAACAGAATGATGGCTCCGACAAGCTCCACCGAATCGCTAGTGGCGGCCGCACAGCAGGGGGACGAGGCGGCATTCGGCGAGTTGGTGGAGCGACACTACGCCACGGTTCACGGGCTTGCGACGACAAGGACACGCAACTGGAGCGCGGCGGAAGACGTGACGCAGGAGGTCTTTCTCCTTGCGTGGATCAACCTGGAACGCCTGAAGCAACCGAAGGCGTTTCCGGCCTGGCTCCGGTGTATTGCGCGCAACGCGGCGACCTCTTGGCTGCGCAATCGTGAGTGCCGCCGCAAACTGGCCATGCGAAGGACTCCGCGAAGCGAGCGCGACGGCGACAATCCGGCCGCGGCGGCGGCGCGGCAGGAGTGCTTTACCTGCATCAGCGGCGTCATGTCGTCCTTGTCCCCAAAACTCCGGGAAGCCCTGGCTTTGTATTACCTGGAGGGGAAGACGGTGGCCGAAAGCGCGGAAGCGCTGGGGGTGAGGGAGGATACGATGAAGAAACGGCTTCGCCTGGGCAGGCTCAAGCTCCAGGAGAAGTTCATGGAGCGCGCTCCGTCCATGGACTTCGAGCAGTGCCTCCCCTATTCAGCGGCGCCCTACCGTGAGCGCGTTCTCGGGGCCTTGGCTGGAGGTCCAGCCGTCCTGAATCTGGGGAGATCGGCGGCGGCCTCCGGCCCGGGCCTCATGGTGGATCACCTTGCCCACGGGGGCTCCGTCGAAGGTTTGGAAACATGCGGACTGGCCACGCCGCTGCTCAAAATCGCCGGCGGGGCGCTTGTCGTGTTGATGACGGCCCTGCTCGTGTCCACGGGGGTGGTCCTAAGCTTGCTCACGGAGAACCGGGCCCCGGACGAAGTCGTTTGCTACGAGGGCGTTGGACTGTTCGTCACGCGCCATTGGGATCACCCGGAATACGGCAGCTACTGCCTTGTCGAGGAGGTCCTGCCGGGATGCCCGGCCGCGGTGGCGGGAATCCTCCCCGGAGATCGGATTGTGGCGATCAATGGTAGGCAGATCCGCCGTGGCTTCTTGGCCGACTCGAGGATGCAGTTTCGGGGCCCCGCGGGCAGCATATGGCACGCCACGGTGATGCGTTCGCGGGAGGATGGTTCGGCGGAGCAGCTCGAGTTTGACGTCACGCGTGGCTACGTGCCGCGCGATCTGTTCCTACGGACGCGACAGCGCTTCGGGGAGGCGCTGGTGGTCGATCACAACACTCACGATGGGCTAGAATAATACGGTTGAGAGCAGGCCGGTGGTGGGCCGATAGAACATGGGGACTTGCCGAAGTGGAGGGAACCATCATGCGCAAGGCTATGTTACTGGCAATAGCTGTGGGGGCGGCGCTATGCGCCTTTGGCGACGTCTGGTACGTTGACAGGGACAACGCCTCGGGCGTCGAGGACGGCCTGGCGTGGGCAACGGCGTTTACAACCATCCAAGCGGCCATCAACGCCGCGGAGATCTACGACGAGGTCTGGGTGACACAGGCCGTCTACGACGAGCCGCGGATCTCCGAAATCAACGGCGTCGACACCGGCTCGGTGCTCATGAAGGAAGGGGTCGATCTCTACGGCGGCTTCCTCGGCACAGAGGCGGCTCGTGCGGAACGCCCGGACGACGCCTACAGCACCATCGACGGTTCAACGGCTCGTGGCGGCGAGCCGGCCTACCACGTAATCGAGGGAGGCAACGGCACGACTCTGGACGGATTCCGCGTAACGGGCGGAGAAGCCACGGGCGAGGACGCTTGTCTCCACGGCGGCGGCCTGCGGGCAAGCCACTGCATCATGTCCGTCTCGAACTGCATTTTCGAGGGAAACAGGGCAAGTCGCTTCGGAGGCGGAATCCGCGGCAACACGTCCGTATTGGTTGTGTCGGACTGCACCTTTGACTCGAACGAGGTGGTGCGTCTTGCCTCCGGGACACAGGCCAACGGGGGAGGTATCTCTGTCATCAACGGGCCGCTCACCATTTCACGCTGCGACTTCCATGACAACGAGGTCGAATGTGGTGGCGGCGCCATCTTCGTCGAGACGGGGGATCTGAAGGTATCGGATTGCGTGTTCGAAGGAAACCACACGTATGGGAGCGGCGGTGCCATCGCAGGTCGCGGATACGTGCACACGATTGTGAGATGCACGTTCCAAGCCAACGAAGCGGGACAAGCAGGCGGGGGCATGTTTGCCACGGGCACGGGCGACTCCCTGTCCGGCTGTTCGTTCCTCGGCAACAACGCGAGGTCCGCGGCCGCCTACTTCACGGGAGAATCTGTAAAGGTGGACAATTGCTCCTTCATCGGGAACTCGAGCGACACGGGCAGCGCACTGAGAAATGACGGCGGAACATGCACTGTCCAGAATTGTCTGTTCCAAGACAATGCATCCAAGTACATTCGCGGTGCCTACTACGGCATTGGATGCAACACGACATTTGACGCATGCCGGTTTCACGGCAACGAGGGCAGATGCTGGGGCGGGGCGATCAGCATCGAGTCTGGCGTGGCCGTTGTCACGAACTGCATCCTTACAGGCAATTCGTGTGACTCAAGCGTGGTGTCGGGGCGAGGGACGCTCTGCTGCAGCCACAGTTCACTGGAGATCACCAATTGCACCCTTTGGAACAACGCGAATTGCCCGGACGGCGGCATCTACGCACACGACTCGCGCGCAACCGTGGCCAACTGCATCTTCGACGATCTACTGCCCAAGGAAATCAATGGAACGGCGTTGAGCGAGCTCGAAGTGAGCTATTCCGATATCTCCGGCGGATATCCCGGAGAGGGCAACATCGACGCCGAGCCGGTGTTTGTGGACGCGGCGAACGGAGACTTGCGCCTCCAGTGGGGCTCCCCGTGCGTCAACACGGGCAGGACCGAGAATGCGCCCGAAGCGGATATCCTTGGCGTACCGCGCCCCCAATACGACGGCGTAGACATGGGGGCGTACGAATTCGTCGCGGGTGATGATGACGGGGACGGAATGGATGATCTCTGGGAACAGCAGAACGACTTGAATCCGGCCGACGGAAGCGATGGAACAACCGATCCGGACGGCGATGATATACCGAACCTACACGAGTTCCTGGCCAACACCGATCCGAATGATCCGACGGATCCGCCGGCGACGCTGTATGTGGCCACGGACGGCGATGACGACGCAGGCGACGGGAGCGCGGAGCACCCGTGGGCAAGTATCGGACACGCAATGGCCGAGGTGGGACGCTACTCGGCGTACCGGAAAACGGTGGTGGAGGTGGCCGAAGGCACCTATGATGAGCCAATCGACTTCAGTCCGAACGTCATCCTGCGGGGAGCGGGAACGGATCAGACGAAGATCCAGTATTACGACGCGGCCGATGATGAACACGTGGTTGTGAACGGCGCGGACGGCGCGGTTATTCGCGATTGCCTCGTCACGTTGCCCGGATTCCATCCTCAGCCGACGGTACTGCTGCGTGTAGACGACGTGGCCATGACGGCCGAGAACGTCGTGTTCGATGGAAACGACAACTTGTTCTCGTTAGGGATGTTGATCTCGGGAACAGCGTCGTCGGCATCTGTTGTCGAGGATTGCACCTTTCGCCGGCTCGACTTCGGCATCCAGGCCGTCAACTCGGGCGTGAATATCACGGATACCGCCTTCGAGGGAATCAGAAGCGACGCGGTTTTCGTACGTCTGCCGGATGTGTTGAAGGCAGGCGAGTCCATCGAGACGCCCATGCTTGGCGATGCGCGAAGGACAAGTACGACGGGCTATAACACCTTCCGAAATGTGTTCGGGAACCTCGTGATGAACGCTAGCACGGAGCGCACACAGGCCGAGAACAATGACTGGGGCGCGTACGACGAGTCCGAAATCGCCTCCAAGATGGCGGGGGAGGTAGATTTCGTGCCGTTCTTGGGGGAAGGGGATGGCCAGGCCTCGGGCGGCTGCGCCGCCGCACAGTTGGTGGATGGAGCGGCGCCGCCGTCCGGGAGAGAGCTTGGAGACGCCTTGGTTGTGCTGGCAACGGCGATGACAGTCTTCATGCTCGCGCGGCGACGGCGGCGCACCCCGGCATAGTCGAGGCGCTGTCGGTGTTTTCAGGAAGTGATTGTGTATCAAGACAATCAATTTGCGTTTACGGCCCGATACGTGGTACATTTCCGGCAAAGAGGAAGTAATCAGTGCGCAATTCGAAGCATATAGGCCTGCTACTCCCACTCCTCCTCGCGGAGGAAGGCAGGCTCGTTATGCCTCGAATTCGTTGATCGTCACCCCCTAACGGGGTTTGGAATACAGAGGCCACGAGCCCAGACGGGTTCGTGGCCTCAGCTTTTTTGGACGCGTCGACGTTACGCGTCGCGGCGCACGGCCAAGCGGCGGGATGGTTTCCGCTGCGAGAGGCCGGAAAGCGCGGATTGAGAGGAGGTGGTGTTACATGGAATCGGGGCTTGCTGGCCTACGATCCGAGCGCTTGGCCCTTTGTGCGATGGGATTGCCTTGTCAATGGAATAGCACATCACACAAAGGAGTTTTGTCATGTCTAAGCGCGTATATGTATTCGACACCACCTTGCGAGACGGGGAGCAGACGCCCGGCGTCCACATAACACCGGAGCAGAAGGTCGAGATCGCCGAACGGCTGGAGGCCTTCGGCGTGGCCACCATCGAGGCGGGCTTTCCAGTGTCGTCGCCGGGGGATTTCGACGCGGTGAGCCGCGTGGCCCAAGTCGTGCGAAAGGCCGAGGTGGCCGCGTTCGCGCGGTGCAAACGGGAGGATATCGACGCGGCGGCAGCGGCCCTGCGCGGAGCCGCCCGTCCGGTAATCCACGTCTTCATCGGCACGTCGGATATTCACCGGGAGAAGAAGCTGGGAATGAGCCGCGCGGACGTCATCCGTGCCATCGAGCGCTCCGTCGCCTACGCCCGCGGTAAAGCAGAGGTTGTCCAGTTCACGCCCGAGGACGCCTCCCGCACGGAGCGGCCCTTCCTGCGGCAATGCATCAGCGCAGCCGTGGCGGAAGGGGCGAGTCGCATCAACGTCGCCGACACCGTGGGCTGCGCCATCCCGGCCGAATTCGGCGCCGTGATCCGCGACGTGGCGGCATTTGTCCCGCCCGGCGTCATCGTATCCGCCCACTGCCACAACGATATGGGCATGGCCACGGCCAATACTGTGGCCGCCGTCGAGAGCGGCGCGACGCAGGTGGAGGTAACCGTGAACGGCATCGGCGAGCGCGCAGGCAACGCCGCCGTCGAAGAGGTAGGCGTCGTGTTGGCGGTCAAAGGCATCGCCGAGACGGGCCTGGATCTGTCGCACGTCAGCGCCTTGAGCCGGCGCGTGTCCGAAGTCACGGGCGTGCCGGTGCAGCCGAACCGCGCCGTCGTCGGAGCCAATGCCTTCGCCCACAGCGCGGGCATCCACCAGGACGGCATCGTCAAGGATCCGCGCACGTACGAGAGCGTCCCGCCGAGCATGGTAGACGCCGCGGGACACCAGTTCGTCCTGACGGGCCGCTCAGGCCGCCGCGGCGTGGCACACCAGGCGCAGTCCATAGGCTGCGCGTTGGCCGCCGACGAGGTAGAAGCCGTGTATCAGACGGTTATCCAGGCGTCCGAAGCGAAATGCGGCCCGGTTTCCGATGCCGAACTGGCCGCCATCATCCGCGAATTGCGCGCCGCCCGTGTGAGTCAGGTCTAGGACACGCCACTGAAACGCCAAGGGCGCGGGGTGGCCGCCAAGGGCCGCCCCGCGCCCCAGGCGTTGCGTGGCGAGAACCTGCCCGGCCCGCCTCACGGTTTCCAAACCACGAAGGCGTGCGGTATACTGCGTGCAAGGCTCGAGGGGACGATGCAGTTCACGCAGAAACAGGAACGGCAGATCGCTGTCTTTCTCCGGACGGCGGGTGAACGGTTCAACCGGCTTCCACCGAAGGCGCGGGATCTGCTCGTATTACGCCTGAAAGGGCGGATTCAGAGCGAGTTCAAGCATTTCACGCGCCCGCCGCACGATGAAGAGGTCGACGCCGTGTTGACGCGCTGTGCAGCGGCGGCTAACGCTGAGGCGGCAAAGCTCACCAAGGAAGGCGCATCGGAAGGGATGGCGTTATCCGCCGATGGCCGCGTTTGGCTGGGCGTGTGCGGGGGCATTGCCGAGCGCTTTGGGTGGGACGCGCGGCTGGTTCGCCTTGTGGCGTTCGTGCTCGGGCTCGTGACGGGGCCGTTGGCGATCATGGCGTATCTGGCGGCGTATCTCGAGATGTACTTGACGTCGGAGGATGAAAACCTGCCCGCGGTCGATAAGGCCCGCCTGGTGGCCTTCCCGCTGGGAATCCTGGCGGCCACGATAGCTTTCCACGTGGGAACCAAGCTGCTGGTATCGCTGTTGCACCGCCTCTACACGGCGGTGATGGCCCAGGAGCTTGCGCCGCTTGAGAAATGGAACTGGCTCGAAGAGAACGGGGCAAGTCTTTTCGTCTGGGCGCTGATGTTTCTCTTGCCGCTGTCGGTGTTGGCCGCGCTGCCGCTGGCGAATGACTGGGACAAGACGCTGAAGCGCGTTATTCAGGCGGGCCTGGCGCTGTATGCGCTCGCGCTATCATGCGGCCTGGCGGCGGCCGTGGTGGGCATCATTCTGCAGATCGTCGAGCAACTGGCGGTGTAGGATAAGTCTTCTCATCCCGCAAGAAAGGGACAGACCGCCTCGTCGCGTCCGCTCCTCGCTTAGGTCAGTGCCTTTGTTGCCGCGTCTATTCGCTTATGTGTTGGACAATGCCTGTTCATCTCATCGGGCATTCCGAGAGCCGACATCGCCTCCGGCCAGAACTACCATGGACTTCGCCGCCAGGTGAACCGGCCCCTCCCCCACGCTCGCCGCCGCGTGCTCATCGGGGCAATCTCCCGGCGGCGGCTGCGCCGTATCGAGCAAGACGCGCCATGGGCCGGGGGGAAGCGCGAAGTCCGCCGCATTCATGGATGCGTTGAACATCATGTAGAGCTCCACGCCCGCGTTCACCGTCCCGCTGATCCAGCAGGCGAGGGCGAGGCCGCCATCGTCCCAGTTTGGAGACGCACCGGATGCGTCGCGCCAGGTCAGTTCCGGAGGCGCGCCGGATTCGTCAGGCGCATCGCGGAGAAAGGCCGGCCGCACGAAGACGGGATGGCTCTTGCGCAGCCGTATGACGTGCTTGCAGAACCTGTGTAATTCCTTGTACTTATCGAGTAGCGTCCAGTCGTACCAGGAGATGGCGTTATCCTGGCAGTAGGCGTTATTGTTCCCTTGCTGAGTTCGGCCCAATTCATCGCCTCCGAGCATCATGGGCACGCCGAGCGATAGAAACAGGGTGGCGAGGAAGTTCTTCTGCATTTGCAGCCGCATGGCCAAAACGGCCGGATCCTCGGTTTCGCCCTCGACGCCGCAGTTCCAACTGTAGTTCGTGTCGGCGCCGTCTCGGTTGTCTTCGCCATTGGCCTCATTGCGCTTGGTTTCATACGACACGAGGTCGCGCAGCGTGAAGCCGTCATGGGCCGTGAGGAAGTTGATGGTGTGCTGGGGCGTAT
Organism: Candidatus Hydrogenedentota bacterium; assembly: GCA_963674865.2. Lineage (GTDB taxonomy): Bacteria > Hydrogenedentota > Hydrogenedentia > Hydrogenedentales > SLHB01. Next base: position 187,984 of record CAXXYE010000001.1, on the reverse strand, counting down.
GATCGGGGAATCGATAGACGTCGGGACTCCCGGCCATGCGTGCCGCAAAAAACCACTTCACTCCCGCGTCGCCGTGCCAGAAACGCCTGACCTCGTCGCGGTAGCGCCCATTCCAGTCGGCCCAGCGGCCGTCGCCGAAAGCGCCAACCTGGTAGGCCCCGGCGGCGTCCCATGCCTCGGCGATGAGCTTCGCGTTGCGCAGGATGGGATCTTCGGCAATGCGTTCGATAAGGGGCGCGTTCTCGACGAGCCTGCCCGCGCGATCGCGGCCCAGGATGGAAGCAAGGTCGAAGCGGAAGCCGTCTACGTGCATGACGGCCACCCAGTATCGGAGGCAATCGAGGATGAGGTCACGGACGAGAGGGTGGTTGCAATTGAGCGTGTTCCCGCATCCGGTGAGATCGAGATAGCCGCCGTGTTCGTCGAGGAGGTAGTAGATAGAGTTGTCGAGGCCGCGAAAGCAGAGCGTCGGGCCGGTTTCATCGTACTCAGCCGTGTGGTTGAAAACCACATCGAGAATGACCTCGAGTCCCGCCTTGTGGAGGGCGGCAACCATACGCCGAAACTCGAGCAGTTGCCCTCCGGGGGCTTTGTCGGCCGCGTAGCGCGCCGTCGGGGCGAAGAATCCGATGGGATTGTAGGCCCAGTAGTTGGCGAGTTTCTCGCCGGTGATGGGATTGTCGTGTCCCAGCCGCGTCTGCCCCAGTTCCTGGATGGGCAGTAGCTCCACGGAGGTGACGCCGAGGTCCTTGAGGTAGGGAATCTTCTCAATCAGGCCCGCGTAGGCGCCGGGGTGTTCCACGGCGGCGGAGCCGTCGACGGTAAGTCCACGCACATGAGTTTCGTAGATGATCGTCTCATGCATGGGCACCTTGGGCCGGAGGTCCTCAAACCAATCGGGCTCCTCGGCCACCACGACGGACTTGAGGGTGCCTTCCTCGGCGCAGCCTGCATAGGCGCGCGAGGCCGGGTCGACGAGGTAGCGGCCCGGATCGAATCGGTGGCCGCGCTCCGGCTCAGAGGGCCCATCGACGCGGTAGGCGTAGAGGGTGGACGGCCCGAGTCCCTCCACAAACATGCTCCACATATCGCCGATGCGGTGCTTCTCGGGATGAAACTCGATCTCGTGAGCCGGTTGCGTGTCGTCCACGTCATTGAACAGGCCAAGCCGGACGCGCGTCCCATGGCGGCTGAAAACGGAGAAGCGCACGCCCGTGGGCCGGACGGCGGCCCCCATGGGCTCGCCACGCCCCGGCAACACGCGCAGTCTTTGGAAATCGATATTCGGCATTAAGGCCGTCAGCTCTGCTGCTTGGCGGCCTCGAGGATACGCAGCATGAGGTCCAGGTTGGCCAAGGACACCTGTGGATCGGCGGCGTACCTCCCGGCTAGGAAGTGCCTGATAAGCAGACGCATCATGTCGGGCTCACTTGAAGCGCCACCGGGCGTCTCGATACGGGCGCCATAGATACCTTCGGCGTCCTTTTCCCCGCCGATGTCGAAGGCGTATCCGTTGAACTCGAAGTGCCGGATATTTCCGGGAGGTCCCTCCGTGTGCCCGCAGATCAACTCGCACTGGACTGTGCGTCCATCCGCGGCGGAGACGTCGAAGTGCGCCTGCGCGGAGTAGCCTTCAAACGAGAGGGAAAGGGTGTCCCAATTGACACGCAGTCCGGGGACTACGCCCAGGAGGACGCTCAAGACATGCGGCGAAAGCTCGATCCACGGGATGACCGGATCCTTGGGACGTCCGCGGGCCGGGGAAGCCAGGTGGCCCTGATAGCGCGAGAGCCTGTCGTCCGGGCGCGCTTCGTTCCAGATGCGCTTGAGAATGGACGCTCCCGCGGCATATTGCGTGCAGACGCCGAGTCGCTTCTCCTTGGATTCCGCCAACGCGATGAGTTCGCGCGCCTGCGTCAGCAGTTCCTTGCGCGGGGCGTCCGGGCGGTACACGAAAGGCTTCTCGCAAAGCACGTGGCAGCCCGCCTCGAGAGCCATGCGGACATGCTCATAATGAAGGGCCGGGGGCGAGCAGACATCCACGATGTCCGGACGCTCCTCATCGAGCATCCGGCCCACGTCGGTGTAGGCGCGGCCGTCGAAGCCGAAAAGATCCGCGAGAACAGCCTGTGTTTCGGCAACCGTGGCGTCGGATGTGCCCGCAAAGGCGCAGACGTGGGCGCCCTCGAGCTGCCACCACTTCGCGTGGTGCTTCCCGATGCCCCGGGCGCCGATTACGGCAACGCTTGTCTTGTCAGGTTTGGCCATTACCAAGGTTCCTCCTCTTCTTCCTTGTCTTCCCAAGGATACTGAGACTCGCGCTCGGCCTGGTCCCAAACATGCGGCACGGGGCCGCCTTCCTCCTCATCTTCTTGCCACGCCTTGACAATGCGTTGGCCCTGTCGCCGCTTGCGTATGTAGGCGAGCACGGTGAGGAGCGCGGCCATCTGGAACACCCCAAATCCTGACACAACGGACGAGACGAGGGCAACCCGCCAGAGTGAATTGCGCCACGCGTTCATGAACGCATGCACGTCCAGATCGGTTTGCTCGCGCAGGGCGCGGCCGAAGGGCACAGTCTTGAGCGCGGCTATCACGCGCCAGAAGTCGTCGTCACCTAGGTACTTCACCAGGAACCGCGTCATGGACAGGCTCTGGGCATAGGCATCGCTGAATTCCATCTCACGGCCGGCGTTGTCGAGAACAAGGCCAAGATCCTGGTAGGAGAGGATTCGTCCCCGGAGATACATCTCCCCCACGATGAACGCGCTGCCCCAGCGGAATTCGCGCGATAAGGTCATGGCGATGCCTTCGTTGAGCCAGCGCGGGAGGTTCGCGATCTCGACGTTGCGTTCGAGAAGGACGTGCACCAGCTCATGGCGGAGGGTGCCTTCGTAATCCAGGCCGGAGGGTTTGAGACGCGGCGTCTTCACGGCGATGAGGCCCCGGCTGGGATTGGCAATGCCGCCCACGTTCACGCGGGCGAGCGATCCCGCAAACCGGGCGAACTCGCGGTGTGTCGCGCAGAGGTACACGTTGATGGGAACAGGCCCGGGGGGCAAACGCCGCGCCAATGCGGGCAGGGCCGCCTCCAGTACCTCGAGCGATTGCTCTGCAAGTTCCCTGTCGGCCGGGTCGAAATGGATGAGGAACACGCCGCGCTGGAGCGTCTCTCCGGCGGCCGCGGACACGAGGAGGAGCAGCACAAGGCAGGAGCCAAGAACACACCTGAGGCACGGAGAGGACTCCCTGGAGCGCGCCCTATCGCTGCGTCGCGCGCGCATCACACCTCCGGGACGGCAATCCAAGTCCGGGCCTCCGAGGCCAGTAGGGCCGCCTCAAGAACAGCCTGCGTCCTGGCGCCGTCCAGGATGTCAGGTTGGGCCGGCGCACCTTCCACCACGTGCTCGACGAAATTGTGGAGGCAGTGCACATGGAAACGCTCCCAGCCGATGGTGTTCTTGGGCCCCGGCAGCGAGGCCGGTTTGGGATAGCGAGCGACGCACTCGATGGCGGTGAAACCTCTGCGGCCGCCGTAATCGCCGCCGGGGGCGGCGGCGTCGTAGAACTCGAGGAAATTGGGCTGCATGAGGTTGAACCGGATGGCCCCCTCGGTGCCGTGGGCCTCAAAGCGGATCTCATCCTGCACGCCGGTAGCCATGCGCGATGACTCGATGGTGCCGACGGCGCCGTTCTTCAGCCGGAACATGAGGAGCGATACGTCGTCGACTTGGACGGGAGCCTTGGCCGAAGGATCCTCTTTGAGGGGGCGCTCCTTGACGAAGGTTTCCCCCAGGTGCTGGACCTCCGCGAACTCGCCGAGGAGATGGCGCGTCAGGTCGACGACGTGGGAACCGAGATCGAAGAGGGCGCCTCCCCGCCCGCTCTTGTCCGCATCGAGCCGCCAGGAAAAGGGGCGGTTTGGATCGACGTATCCTGCGTGGAGGTAGCAGACACGCGCGGAGAGAAGGTCGCCAAGGGCCCCCTCCTCGACAAGTTGCTTCGCGCGCAAGAGGGCCGGAACAAAACGGTAGTTGAACGTCATCTGCGTGATGCACTCGGGATGGGCAGCGGCGCAAGCGGCCATCTCGCGGGCCTCATCGAGCGTACAGCACAGCGGCTTGTCCATATAGAGGTGCTTGCCGTGTTCGAGGGCCGCCAGGAGGACATCCCGGTGTAAGTAATTGGGAACACAGCAGTTGATAACGTCAATGTCGGCCTGGGCGCAGAGTTCTCGGAAATCAGCCGTTCCGAAGCGGAAACCACCCGCGTCGCGCGCCGTCGCCAACGTGGCCTCACGAGACGTGGCCACCCCGACGAATTCGATATGGGCCGGGGGCGGATCGTAGTAGAAGCCGAGTGATCGATAGGCGTGCGCGTGCACCTTGCCCATGAAGCCGTAGCCGACGATACCGACGCGCAATGTGCGCATGAAGAACCTCCTATCAGCAGCCAGACATCCCTCAGCAGCTTCAGTCCACCGGTAGATGCCCCTCGACAACCTTGCTTGCCACGATCATGATCTCCATCTCGTCGAGATCTATTGCCCTTCGCCCCCAGTTGCCCGCGGTGCCTCCCCAAATATTGAGTACCGGCATTCCGGCGAGTTGGAAGAGAAGAGAAAGCTCCGTCGGGACAAACGAACGCTCTCGAACGCGGATCGGGGAGAGCCCCTCTCTGGGCGGGAATTCCGATGTCCAGCTCATCCGCAGCGGATCGAAGCGCCCTTCCTCAACATCCTTCTGAGCGTGGCTGCGAATCATCCTGAATCCGTTCAGCACGGTGAAGACGCTCTTGCCGCCCGTCTTGAGGGCACGGCTGATATTGCGAAGGATGACAAGCGGCCGCTCAATAGCATCGTCATCGGCACTGAGGAGGCCAAATGCACCTTCGCACAGGCCGATCGCGCCATCGAACTCGCCGTTAAACGAGAACCGCCTGGCATCGGCGCGCATCCAATTCACCTGAACACCCGCCTCCGAGGCTTTCTCTCTCGCCCGGCCCAGCATTCCCGTGGAAAGGTCAATCCCCGTTACAGCATATCCGCGGCGAGCAAGCTCGATGGAGTGACGTCCCGTGCCGCACCCGACGTCGAGTATGGAGGCGCCGGGCGAGGCGCCAAGCTCCTCGATCAGGAAATCGACCTCGTTGACGGTGTTCTTCGTGTATTCGTAGTCGTCATATACGGGCGCCTCAAGGTCGTGGAATCGCTCCCATGAAGTACGTTCGTCCATTAGTTCCTCTCATGACTCTCTGTCGATAGCATGACGCGGCGCAGGTTAAGAGGCCCGGGTCCCTGCCCAAGTGTATCACGGGATTATGCGCAGTCCAGCCGATGAACCGTCCCGGCAACGCGCGTCCGTCACGTCTCCCGAAGCGTTTGAACTGGATCGTAGGCAACGGCGAGGGCCACGGGAATGAAGCTCGCCAGGCAGGTGAGGGCCGGGGCGGCGATAAGCGACCAGCCCAGCAAGATGTACTCGGGCCGGACGGCCTTGGCCGTCACGCGGAACATTTCCGGGCCAAAGCGCAGCGCTAGGGCCGTGCCGAGGAGATAGCCCGCCGCGGCGCCGATAAGGCCCATCACGACAGACTTGCCCATGAAGAGCATCGAGACTCGGGCGGAGCCGTATCCCAGGGCGCGCATGATTCCGATCTCGCACCGGCGCTCCCGGACGTTCAGCATGGTGAGCAAGGCTATCCACGCCCCGCAGACAATGAGGGCGCTGAGAAGGACGAATACGAGGTACTGCTCCATCGCGGCGCGCTGTCTCTGGCGGATCTCCGCGATGCCTTGCAGCAGAATGACTTTGCCCTCAGGCAGAATCTCCTCAAGTTGCGCGCGCGCAACGGCCAAGGGATCGAGCTTCTTTTTGGAGGCCTCGATGAGACAGAGGCATTCGAGCGCCTTGATCTCGTTGATCCGCCCTTCCATGCCAAGCGCTCGCTGGATATCGTGAAGATGGCCGTACACGCGGATGTCATCCTCGCTCCCGCTCTCCGAAAGCGTCTTGACAACCGCCAGCGGCACGCCGAGAACGTCCACCGTATCGCCGGAGACAAGCTGGAGGCGTCGAGCGACTTCGTGTCCCACATAGGCCGTGCCTGGCTCGACGGAGAAGGTCATGGGCGATTGCTGGAGTTTATCCAGCGGCAGAACTTCCGGCAGGATGCCGGTAAGAATAATGTTGATCCCCTGCCACAGAACTTTCTGCTGAAGCGTTGCCGTCAGGTGGGTGTAGCTGAAGCCCTTCAAGGAGGCGAACCGGTGAACATAATCCTCAGGCATGGAGTGATCGGAAAAGCCCCTCGCCCAGAAGGCGTCGATGCTGGTTTCCTTAGGAATGATGCGCAGGTTCTGGCCCATATCGCGCATAACGCGTCTGGTTTCGCGGCGGTAGGCTTGGCCCGTTGTGGCAAAGGCCACCCAAAGGGCAACAGCGATCAGGACCGCGGCACAACCGAGCACGAAGCTGGCCTTTCGGAAGGCGATCTCTCGGAAGATGAGCCGAACTGTTGACACCGACAACGCCCCCAGAATCTCTGGCTTCTACATTCTTTCTGCTCGGATCAGAATACCGAAACCGGCCAGCAAGATCACGATTGCCAGGCCGAAGACGGCCCAGGCAACGTACGTCCACGGCCCGCGGCCGGAAGGCCCGGGAGCCTTGGGCGGCAGGGCGGCCGCCACGGGAGCGCCTTCGGGGCCCTGCTCCCCCACTTGGCTGGAGGGAAGAGCATCCTCCAACGTAGCGAGGCCGGCCAGCGCCTCCAAGGGAAACTCCTGATATGCCAGCGGCCCGCCCGGAGGCTTGTTGCGTCCGGCTTCGGTAGGCTCTGTCTGGGCCGAAAGGCCAAGAATCTGGCTCACCTCGAGTTTCACCATGGGATTTTCCGGATCGAAGCCGAGCGCCTCGGCGACGCGGGCCTGGATAGCACTGTCCCAATCAACCAGAAGTACCGGGCCCCGCAGCCAACTCCTGTCCAGCCCGCACTCGCAATCGGCCCCCACGACGGCGAGGAAGCCGGTGAGCCGGGCCTCAGTAATCTCATCGCCCCGCAGCACGGGGCCGAGGCGGCGCGCACGGCCATAGATGACGGCGGCGTGCGGCTCGTGAGTACGCTCCGCGTCAAGGCCAAGTCCCCAAAGCAATACTCGCTCGCGGGATAGGGACGCCCGCTCGATGTTTATGATCGCTGGCGGCTTGCTGATCGCCTTGGGGAGGGAGTCCATATGGGAGGCAATCTTCTCGACGGCGGCATCGGCCACCCGCCGGACACGGGCGTTCTCGCTCTCGTCTACTCCCTCGATCAGAAGCACGACGCCGTAGGACGAGACAAGCGCATCGAGCAGTTCCCCCCGCGTCGGCGAGGCCAGGATACCATCCAGGGCAGGCCAGATCGTCTCGTCAAAGGGGCGCCCCGGCTCGGAAACCGGGACGGCCAAGAGCTGCTCATCCGGCGAGACAAGGATCGCGGCGGGAAGCGATGCAACACCAAGCTTCTGGATGTGTTGCAGAGCCGAATGGCCTGTGTCCCTGTCCACATTGACGACCTCGACTCCGATGCCGCTGTCAATGAGAGCGGCATACGTGCCGTGTTTGAGCCGATCGGCAACATCCTGAGGGACGGCATTGTCGATGTAGCCGTAGAGGGCGTAAGGCCGTTCGCCAAGTTCCACAAAGCCCACATCGCGAACGTTGTATCGACAGGCCGAGGCCGGACAGGCGAGAAGCACCGTCACAAGAGACAGCGCCGCCGCGGCCGGGAAAACTCTCACGAATTCACTCCTATATCGCTGGGCGAACATCCTGCGGGGCGAGAGGCTTCTCGCGATAACGGATCGGGATGTCGTCGAGGCCGGTTATCCGGGCACTGCAAGCCCAACCGCCTCCCATTTGCAGCACCTTAAGAAGCACAGTATTGGCGCCTTTCCGCCCCGCAACGCTGTAGACGTTCTGATCGGGCTTGTAGCCACGCCCCTCCTCGAAGCGGCCCACTTCCTGGCCGTTGAACCAGCATTTGAATCCGTCATTGCTGCCAATCTTCAAAAGGATATCGCGGTCCTCGTCAAGGTGAAACTCAGCATAGGCGTAGACGGCGCAGTCTCTAGACGGGCCGAAGAAATCGACAAGATCAACCATGGCCCGTTCGGCGACATAGCGCTGCCAGCCCACCCCCTTCCCATCGAGCGCGGTGTAGGCACCAGTCAGGTCGACGTTCGGCTCCCCCACAAAGCGCGCATCAGTGGGGTGGTTCTTCTCTTCCCACGGGAAGGGGCCGATGAGGCTCCAGCGCGTGACAAATCCCTCCTCGGCCGCAGGCCTACCGATCTCGACACCCAGGCTTTCGAGAGCCGCGATCACTTCACTGCGCATTGTCTTGCTGCACATCTCCATCCCCTGCTCGAGCATGCGTACAGCCTCCTCCCGCTGGCTCAGCGCAAGGGTCTTCGACGCGGCAATGTAGACGCGCATGGCAGCGTCGCGGAGTTCAGGCGGCACATCCTCGTAATTGCGCAAGATGGGCGCCGTGTCTCTGCAATAGGGCGTGATGCGCGACAGCGACTCCGGACTCCCGATGGCCGCCATACCTTCGAGAGCCTTGCATCGGAGCACCACGGAAGCCGCACGGTCGAAGACCTCGTGGTATTTCTGAAGGGCCTCGTCTGGTGCGTCGCCCACCGCGTCTGCCAAGAGCTCCTCGGCATCAGCCGCAGATAGCGCCGCACGCTTGGCGCGCTTCCTGGCAGGCGGAGGATCTTCGCGGACGGCCTCGATGAAGTTGATAGTCGGGGCGTCATCCTGCGTCGGGGCAAGCGCGCGGGGAACCAGCTCAATCTTGAGCACGTTTGTCACCGGAATGTCCTTGAATTCCTTGACGACTGCACGGTTCGGCGCACCGGCTTCAGCAGCAATATCGAACGCTTCGAGTGCGAGAGCATCCTGGAGCCGGACATCGAACACTCGCCGGCCGGGAGAGTCGCCCTCGGGCGCCATGAATCCGAGTCGGACGGTGTACTCGCCAGGCGACTCGCCCCAGACATCCGCGATGAGCGGGATCTCGCAGCAAAAGGCGCCTTGACAACCAGAGGTGAAAAGCCAAGGGCGTTCGGTCCCTTCAAAGGCGACGTCTCGGAAATCGCGGCAGAAATAGGCCGGGCCGGCGGAGATCTCGTCATGCAGGTTGAATTTCACGCCGTAGTTCGGGAAATGGGTGTAGCCGGCGCGTCTTGGGATTCGGGTAGGCAAACCAAACGACGCCTTTCTCATCCTTCATGTCGGCAGGGGCGCCGAAGTTGACGGCGAAGTGGGCGGCGGGTGTCGGGGAGCCATGCGCAATGAAAACCGTCCACGGCTGCGGCCTCCGCGGCTTGTGCATCATGGCGAGCGAGCAGCGGATAGGATAGGAACACGTGCAGCCGGAACTCGCCTCGGGGAAGAGAAGCAATCCGCCGGCCGGCACCATGTTGATCAGGCATCCCGGGCGGACGCCTCCGAAAGCCGTGACGCCGCGATCATTGGCAATATCGTAGTAGGCGGTCGAGGCGGATCGGTAGAAGAGAACATCGGCGGAGGCCGATGACAAGGCGCAGGTGTGCCCGGGGCGCAAGAACTCCCAAGGTGTCTCCTGCCCCGTGATCGGATGCGCCCGAGTGAGAATCGCGCCGGTACGGGGATCGCACGCACGCGGCTCAATAATGATCCTGTCCTTCATGATGACGGGGCGGGTGCGGTAGTTGAGCGGGCGGGACCACACGAGCCGGCCGTCCCGAGCGGACAAGGCCGTAATCCGCTTGTACCGCATTTCGCCATCGCGAAAGCGCCACGCATCGTGGTTGCCCACATTGCCGAAACAGAATAGCAAGCCATCCTGGAAGGCCGTACCCATGGCATCGCCGCAGCAGCCCGTCAAGTCAACGGGCTTGCGCCAGAGCACTTTGCCGGACTTGGCTTCGATAGCGACAACAAGACGGACATCCGCGCCGATGTCGTCGGGCCCGGCCCCGGGCCACTCCTGATACAGGCCGCGCTCAATCCATTGGCGGCGATCGGCCAGCGCCTCCTGTCGCTCGGCCTCTGTCACGTCACTTTCCGCGAGGAAGACTGTTCCGTCGCCAATGCTTACGGTGATGTTCGCGATCCGCTTTCCGGGATAGGCCCACACGATATCGCCGGTATCCGGATCCATGGCGAAAAGCAGATCACTCACCATCATGAGATCGCTCACCGACCCTTGCCCGGGACGGTAGTTCTCCCACTCGGGGAAGTCCGCCACAATGCGCCAGTGGGTGCCCGCACGCTGGAAATCTCGAAGCACTTCTTCATCCACATCTTCATATGTGGCCCTGAAGTCCTCGTAGCCCTCCCATAGCGACAGGTCTTGCTGGAGGACCTCCCGTGTTTCGTGATCCATCTCTTCAGGTTCGGGCAATTCCTCTTCCTGCGACAGTTCCTTCCAGATGGCCGCATACTCGGTGCGGAGAGGCATGGCGCGTGTGCCGAAGAGAAGTCCACCGGCGCGCGCAACCCACCCCCACCGCCGAGGGCTGCCGTCCTCACAGGGCGGCGCCTCGTAGATGCGGAGCGTGTCGCCGGTGTCGAGGTCAAGTCGAAGACACCTATCGTGTGCGGCCACATACAGGCCCTCCTCGGCAAGGGCCAGGTTGCCGCCATCGGCATCCGCACGCACGCGCACCGCACCGGGAATCTCGCGCTGCCACAAGAAAGCACCGTTGAAGCCATCGTAGGCCATGATCACTTCACCGCCCTGCACGAATAGGCGGCCGTTCATCGCGACAGGACTGGCGGGCTTCGCATGGCGCTCGACCATGCCCTCAGGGCCCGGGCCGCCAAACCAGAGCACGCCGAGAGGACCTTTTACCAGTTCATCGCCGGAACAGGCCGTGTTGGCAGGATTGCCGAACTGCTGCGTCCAACTGCCGGCCCCGTCGAGAGGACCGCGGCGGCGCTGAGTCCAGCGAATGCTCCTTCCTTTGCCGGCGCCCAGGTACGCGATGCCGCCCCACGGGCGCAAGAGCCGCTGGATCTCTTCGCGCGGGGCGTCAGTCCGGCCGGAGGTAAGCATCCCCTCGGACACGATCAGATTGGCGAAGCAGTCGGGCAGCGCCGACAAGTCCCACGGCTCGACAGCGGCCCGCACGCCCAACAGGCCGGCAGCGGCCAAACGCTCACGCGCCTCGCGGCATTTCCCGAGATCCGTTTCTATTCCGACGATGTAGAGATCGGAATATCGTGCGAGCTCGGAAGCGAGTTGGCCTGTGCCGCAATCCAACACAAGGCAATATCCCCTTGCAACCGACGTCTCGCGCAAGATGATTTCGGCGGCGGAGGCGTAGAACTCCCGCACCGTCTCGTCCAGCTCGCTATCCGGAGCCCCCGTGGCGCTGACAGTCTTAGGTGCAACGCCCATGTCTGGCCCAAAGCAGTACACGCCGCCTACGTCGGTGCTAACGACAAGGCCCCTGGCGGCGGGCGCAAGGCCCACAGCCCTGCCGCGCACCTTAGCACGCCAGATCTCCCGGCCCGACTTGTGATCCAGGCCAATGACGTAGCCGTCGCCGCCCGCGAAGACCGTGTCTCCGGCCAGCACAATAGCGGCCAGTCCTTCCTGAGGATGATGCCATTGGAAACTGGCCGCCCTGAGACGCTCCTCTCGCTCCGCGAGTTCGTAGATCTGGCGGGACACATCGGCCAGCCCGGCGCTCAACTCGTCCTTCACTGTTGGACTGGTAGCCGCGCGCAACTCACCCCGCAGTTCGGCCATCTTGTCCTTGAGAGGCCTCAACGCGCGCTTCAGGGATTCGGCCTGCTTGGCTGCCTCGGCGTGAACAGCGCGGCTGAAGCCGTAGACGCCTTCGGGAGCTGCTACATAAGACGCGTCGCGAGTGAGAACCATGTCGATGCCTGGAAACCACCCAAACATATCGCCGCGGCTCTTGCCGGTCTTGGCGTCGTAGGCTTCCTTGTGCGGCGTGCCCGAAAGGTCGACCCCCGCGATGAGTTGATCGTCGTCCAGCAAAGCCCAGACACCGCCCTGTTTCGCTCCGGGAGAAGCACAGAAGGCGAAGGCGCCTGTCTTGCGATCGAAGGCGGCGGGCATGGAGCGCCCTGAGGGCACGTACAGCATGTCCTTAGACGCAAGGATGTAGCCGTGGGGCGATATGCCTCCGTACTCGAGTTCCGGGGCGTGGTCGCCTATGGTGTCGTTCTTCCAGACAACCGCGCCATTGCCGGCATCTAGGGCGCAGATGTAGATGCCTTCATAAGGGAACACGCCGGCGGCAAAGTAGGCAACGCCGTCGACAACAAGTACACTGGTGCGCACGGGCCAGAGGGAGATCATGCGGCCGTTGCCGATGACTTTCTCATCGCTCGGGCCTGGCCGATAGCGCCATATCAAGGCGCCGCTGTCTGCGTCGAGACAATAGGCGTAGCCATCGTCGGAGCCGAAATAGACGCGGTTCTCGTAGACGGAGGGGGCGAACCGGACGGGGCCCTCGGCGGCGAAGCTCCAGCGAATCGCGCCGGTGGCCGCATCAATGGCGTAGGCCTCATCGGTGACGGAGGACCCGAAGTAGACGGAGCCACCCGCGATGGCTACGTGGAACGCATTGTCATAATGGGTGCGAGGCATCTCCTCGGCGGGCATGGGCCACGCCGGCTTAGGTGGATGCGGCGATACATACTTCCAGTTCAGTGAGAGTGGCGGCCGGACGGCGTCTACAGTAATCCCGCTCCGGTTGGCGTCGCCGCGATAGGTCGGCCACTCCTGCGCTTGTACGACAGAACACGACGCAAGCGCCAACACGATGCATAGTGCGCCTGGCCAGAATCGTCGATCATATGGGTGAGTCAGGTGTTGTCGGTGGGTGTTCTCGAGATTCATAGAGCGCATCTCCCCCTCGCGCCGCCGGAGACAGTCGGCCAAATCTGGAAGTCCCGGCCATTTGATCGCGTCGCCATGCACGTCGCCTCGCTTTGGATCTGAGGAAGGCCGTTCGCCTGCCCAGGCCCAGTTGGCAAGTATCCACGGGCGGGAAAGAGGAGTCAACTGAATCCCCTATGGGAACCTCGCCGCTGCGAAGGTGTTGTACCTATTGGATTAGGTTCTGTGGTCATTGCGCAAATGTTTGGGCACAATCATATGCAGTCGTCCTCTGACATCCTGATGCACGGAGCAACTCATACCCGTCAATGAAAACCTCTGCCGCAGCAATACTTACTCTCGTCGCGGCGCTGGCCGGGCAAGGCGCGGCGTCCGAGGTGATCCGCTCATACGAAAGCCGCGAGGCATTCCTGCCAGTCCAGACTATCGACGCACTGGTACTGGCGGAGTTTCTCTCTCGAGGACTTCAACCCGCCCATCTCTGCTCGGACGAGGTTTTCGTCAGGCGCGTGTATCTGGACGTGATCGGCACGCTACCGCGTCCTCAAGAGGTCCTGCGGTTTCTGCGCGACGAACGCCCACACAAGCGTGCCATACTCATCGATTCCTTGCTCGAACGGGAGGAATTCGCCGACTACTGGACACTCAAATGGTGCGATCTGCTCCGAGTCAAGGCGGAGTTTCCGATCAACTTGTGGCCGAACGCGGTGCAAGCATACCACCGCTGGATCTACGAGGCGATCCGGGACAACAAATCCTATGACGAGTTTGTCCGCGAGTTGCTGACGTCGAGCGGCAGCAACTTCCGTGTTCCCCCGGTAAACTTCTACCGCGCCATACAGGACACGGAACCGTCCGCCATCGCGGCCGCGGTGGCGCTGACGTTCATGGGCGCCCGAATCGAGAACTGGCCGGAGGAGCGGCGCGCTGGCATGGCTGCGTTTTTCGAGCGCGTGGCCTACAAGAGCACGTCGGAATGGAAGGAGGAGATTGTCTACCCGGACCCCGCCGCCGACGGCGTCTTGAAGGCGGTCTTCCCCGACGGAGCATTTGTTGAGGTAAGTCCTTACGAAGATCCTCGCGAGGCCTTCGCTGATTGGCTGATTCGTGAGGACAATCCCTGGTTCGCCCGCAATATCGTGAACCGCGCCTGGGCCTGGCTGTTGGGCCGAGGCCTCATACATGAGCCCGATGACATCCGCGACGACAATCCGGCGGTGCACCCGGATGTGCTCGCCTATCTCGAGCACGAGTTCTACAAAAGCAATTGCGATCTGAAACACATTTTCCGGCTCATTCTCAACTCGTGTACTTACCAGCAGTCATCAATCGCGCGGAGCGATGAGCCGGAGGCGACAATCTTTTTCGCGCACTATCCGGTACGGCGCCTGGATGCGGAGGTGCTCTCCGACGCGCTATCTCGCATCAGCGGCATCGGCGAAGGCTACTCCAGTCCGATACCGGAACCGTTCAGCTTCATCCCCAAGAGCTTGCCCTCCATCACGCTTGCCGACGGCAGCATCACCAGCCAGTTTCTCGAGATGTTCGGGCGGCCATCCCGCGACACAGGTTTGGAGTCGGAGCGCAACAATGAACCTACCGACGCACAGTGTCTGCACTTGCTCAATTCGACGCACATTCAAAACAAGATCGAGCGAAGCCGAAATCTACGCCGCCTGGCCAATACCGTCGAGCAGGATCCCTCGCGGGCGATCAATATGCTGTATCTGAGTGTCTTGTCACGCTTCCCGACGCAGGCCGAGCTGGACACGGCAGACTCGTATCTTCAGACGGATGGACTGACGCTTACGGAAGCTGTGGGCGATCTCTTGTGGGCATTGATCAATACGAAGGAATTCCTGTACCGGCATTGAGAGGGCAAGGCCCGCGCATGCGGCAATCCACTGCAAGGTGGTAAACAGACATGAACACACAGCGAAACACCGGACATGATGACACGGCGTGCAGCCTTGAAGCGCGGATTGCTTGGGGCGGCCGGTTTGGCGCTCGCCGGCAAAGGCCGCGCTCACGCACTAAGTACAGCGCCTTCGCCCAAGGCCAAAGCCGTGATCCAGATCTGGATGTGGGGCGGCCCATCCCATCTGGACACTTTCGACCCCAAGCCCGACGCGGGGAGCGATTACTGCGGGCCGCTGAAGAACACGATTCCCACCAACGTCGACGGTACCTATATTGGGGAGATGCTGCCGCTCCTGGCACAGCAGGCCGATAAGTACGCCATCATCCGAAGCATGACGCACGGCGTAAACGCGCACGAGACGGCGTCGTACATAGTGCAAACCGGCAGACAGCCCGGGCGATTGGTATATCCCTGTATGGGAGCAGTCGTATCGCTTCTACGAGGATACGAGCACGGTTACAAAGGCTGTGTGCCTCCTTACATCGTGCTGACGGAGCCTCAAGGCCGCTTCTCGGAGGCCGGCTTCCTGGGACAGCGCTACAAGCCGTTCGCCACAGGAGGCGATCCCAATCATGAACCCTTTGCGGTGGAGGGAATTGTCGCGGAAGGCATCTCCGATCAACGCCAATTGAGCCGCCGCACGCTGCTTCACGCGCTTGACTCACTCGGGAGGGCGATGCCCGACGACCCCAGCTTGGCCCAGTTCAGCCGCTGCGAAGAAAACGCTTACCAGATGATGTTCGGCGAAGCGAAACGCCTGTTCAATCTATCAGAGGAAACAGACGACATGCGCGAGCGCTACGGCCGCAACACGTTCGGCCAGTCGTGCCTAATGGCCCGGCGACTCGTCGAGCAAGGCGTGCCCTACGTGACGATCAACTACCACGGATGGGACACACACAAGCAGCATTTCGAGGCGATGCGCCGGCAACTGCCGGAAATGGATCAGGGAATGGCGCAGTTGCTGGTGGATTTGGACGAGCGGAGCCTGCTTGACTCAACCATTGTCTGGTGGAGCGGCGAATTTGGGCGGACACCGAAAGTCCAATGGGAGTCCCCTTGGAACGGCGGCCGCGGACACTACGGTAAGTGCTTCTCGGCTGTGGTTGCCGGAGGAGGCTTCAAGGGGGGCCGCGTTGTGGGCGCATCGGACGCGAAAGGCGAGGAAGTGGCCGAGCGTGCCGTGTATCCACAGGATCTGATAGGCAGCATGTACGAGTTACTGGACATCGACCCGGAATCTCCGCTCCCGAACAACAAAGGACTCGATGTGCAGATCATGCCCGCCAGCGAAGAAGGCGCCGGGCGCCTCCGCGAGATCATGTAGGTTGAGGAGTATGCCCATGCGGATGATACGCAGCCTGACGCTCCTGGCTCTCGCCCTGCTCAGTACGGAAGCATTGGGACAGTCGGGGAACGTGACGCCGCATATCGGCTATCTCTATCCCGCCGGCGGCAAGCAGGGCACGATTGTCAACGTGATGGCGGGAGGGCAATACCTGCGGCTCGCCCGCCAGGTGTACGTCACCGGCGAAGGCGTGCACGCCGAAGTCGTCGATTACGCCAAGCAGCTCCGCCTGAAAGGCGAAGAGCGGATAGAGGTCCAAAGACAACTCAGCGAGCGCTGGGCTGAGCTGACGGGCAGGGAAGGCCCTCTCATGCGCCGTAGGCCGCCGCGCGGAAAACCCGCAGAGGAAGGGCCGGTACAGGAGGATGCAGGGCCTGTGGAACTTCCTCATCATCCCTTGCTCAACAACCTGGACAGCCTGAGCCTCCTGGAACTGCAGCACGTCATGCGTGAACTCTTCACATCCAAGGAGAAGATGCAGCGCAACAGGCAGCTTGCCGAGATGGTGGTCATAGAGGTGACGATCGATCCCGATGCGCCACCCGGCGACAGGGAGTTGCGCATCGAGACACGAATGGGCCTGACGAATCCTCTGTGTTTTCAGGTGGGCACGCTTCCGGAACTCCAGGAGCTTGAGCCTAACGACGGGGAGCCCCCCCCGAGAGCCACGAAGATGGCGCCTGCCGACTTGCCCGTGCTGTTCAATGGACAGATCAAGCCCGGGGACATCGATCGTTTTCGCTTCCAGGCGCGAAAGGGGCAGCAACTCGTGATGGAGGTGTCAGCGCGGCGGCTCATCCCCTTCCTGGCCGACGCCGTCCCTGGGTGGTTTCAGCCTACGCTCGCCTTGTATGACAGTCGAGGAAACGAGCTCGCCTTCGAGGACGATTACAGGTTCCGCCCCGACCCGGTTCTTTTCTACACTGTGCCTGCCGACGGCGAGTACGAACTGGAGATCCACGATGCCATCTACCGAGGCCGGGAGGATTTCGTATACCGCGTTTCCGTTGGAGAAGAGCCATTCATAACCGGGATGTATCCCCTGGGCGGACGCGAGGACGCTAAGGCTGTTGCATCCGTCACAGGATGGAATCTGCCGCGGCGACGCCTGAAGCTTGACACACGGCCGGGCGGCGCGCGTATCCGACAGGCTTCCTTGGGCGACGGCGAGGCACTATCCAACGGCGTGGCCTATGCCGTGGACACGTTGCCCGAATGCAATGAGAAGGAGCCTAACGACACGGCGAGTGACGCACAGGCCGTCACACTGCCGCTGATCGTGAACGGCCTCATCGCGGAATCAGGCGACGTGGACGTGTTCGCGTTTGAAGGCCACGCGGGCGACGAAGTCGTGGCCGAAGTCATGGCGCGCAGATTAGGCTCTCCGGTGGATTCTCTGGTGCGTTTGACGGATGCCGCCGGGCAGATCTTGGCGTGGAATGATGATCACGAAGTGAAGGAAGGCTATCTGCGAACCGACATGGGCTTGCTCACGCACCACGCCGATTCCTATCTCCACGCCCGACTCCCACAGGACGGCCTGTACCGCCTGCACATGTCCGAAGCACAGCGTCACGGCGGGGAGGCCTACGCCTATCGATTCCGAATCTCCGCGCCGCGCCCCCGCTTCCGCTTGTTGGTGACGCCTTCGAGCCTCAGCCTACGGGCCGGATGGGCCACGCCTATCTGTGTCTACGCATTGCGTGAGGAAGGATTCGATCGGGATATTGATGTGGTGTTGGCCGATGCGCCCCCCGGCTTCTCGTTGAGTGGCGCCACGATCCCGGCGGGACGCGACCACATCCACATGACGCTGACGGTGCCGCGGAAGCCACAAGATGGGCCCGTCGCCGTGAAGATAGAAGGGCGCGCGGAAATAGACGGCGAAACAATGCGTCAACCTGCCATACCGGCAGAGGATATGATGCAGGCGTTCCTATACAGGCACTTGGTGCCCTCGCAGGAGTTCATCGTCGCCGTCAAAGGGGACAAACGCGGCGGCGCGCCCATCAGATCCGCCAAGGATGATCCCGTCCGAATTCCCGAAGGTGGCACGGCAGGGGCACACTTCCAGATCGGCAGACGCCCGATGCCGCCCGAGGTCCACTTTGAACTCCTTGACCCGCCCGAAGGGATCACTCTCAAAAACGTTGCTGCCTCCCGCGGGATGCTCGTTCTGGAACTGGCTGCTGATGGAGGCGCACTTGAGGCCGGCGGCAGGAATAACCTGATCGTAGGAGCTTTCGCGGAACTCGCGAGGCCTGATCCACGAGACAAAGGCACGACGCGTAAGCGTACGATTTCCGTTGGCGCGCTCCCGGCCATCCCCTTCGAGGTCGTGGAACAGTAGCACGTCTTGACGCACGCATCCGCCCATTGCACCTTTCCCCTTTCCCTCATAGAATCGCGGCCGCAAGATGATGGGTGCCTCCCACCACATTGACAACATCAGGCGGATCTGGCAGAACGGACGACATCACACTTCAGGCGGGATCACAAGGAAAAGATACTATGCGAGAGTGCAAAGCGTCGGCGACAGGTGTCCGGCTCGGCTTCTGGATCATGTGCGCGGTAATGGCGGCAGCCCTGATAGGTTGCGCCGCCTTGGGAACGGACTCGCACGGCACGCACGGAAAGACGGCGGCGGCCTCCATCGCCGCGCCCATCATTGCGCGGCGGCTCTTGTTCGGCAATCCGGACAAAGCCAGCCCGCGGCTAAGCCCCGACGGCACGCAACTCGCCTTCCTCGCCCCCGTGGACAACGTGCTCAACGTGTGGGTGGGGCCTGCCGGAGATCCGGGCGCCGCCCGGCCTGTTACGGCCGACACGAAGCGGGGCGTTCGCATCTACTTCTGGGCCTACACCTGCAAGCACATCGTCTACTTGCAGGATAAGGACGGGGACGAGAATTGGCGCGTTTACGTGGTCGATCTGGCGAGCGGCACGACGCGCGATCTTACGCCGATCGAGGACGTGCGGGCCGAGATCGAGCGCGTCAGCTACAAGTCTCCCGAGGAGATCCTCATCGGACTGAATGATCGTGATCCGAAACTACACGATATCTACCGACTCGACTTGCTCTCGGGCGAGCGGCTGTTGATCCAGGAGAATCCAGGTTTTGCTGGATTCATCACCGACGACGAGTATCGTATCCGCTTTGCCACGAAGATGACGCCCGACGGCGGGCGGCAATTGCTGCAGCCGGGCGCCGACGGCTCGTGGGAGCCGTTCCTGGATATCGGCATGGCCGATAGCCTCACGACGTACACGTCCGGTTTCGACAAGAGCGGCCAAGTTCTCTACTTGGTGGACAGCCGCGGGCGCAACACGGCGGCGCTCGTCACGCTCGACCTCGCCACCGGCGAGCAGCGACTCATCGCCGAGGATCCGAAGGCCGATCTGAGCGGCATCATGCGCCATCCTACGGAGAAAACCGTCGAAGCGGTGGCTTTCACTTACGAGCGAAAGCACTGGCAAGTCTTCGACTCCGCCGTTGCGGCCGATTTCGAGCGCCTGAAGACTATCTCGCCGGGCGATATCGCCGTCGTCAGCCGCACGCTGGATGATACGCAGTGGATCGTCGCCTTCCGGCGGGACGACGCCCCGTCGTCGTTCTACCGCTATGATCGGCGCGATGGCAACGCGCAGTTCTTGTTTACGACCCGGCGCGAACTCGAGGGCGTGCCGCTGGTTCCGATGCATCCCGTTGTCATCACGTCCCGCGATGGCCTCAGCCTGGTGAGCTACCTCTCGCTGCCGCCCGGCACGGATACGGACAACGATGGCCGGCCTACCAGTCCGCTGCCGATGGTGTTGCAGGTACACGGAGGGCCGTGGACGCGCGCCGTGTGGGGCCTCGATCCAACGCACCAGTGGCTGGCCAATCGAGGATACGCCGTCCTCGACGTGAACTACCGAGGCTCCACAGGCTTCGGGAAAGATTTCGTGAACGCGGCCAATCTGGAGTGGGGCCGCAAGATGCATGACGACCTCATCGATGCGGTGCAGTGGGCCATCGATCAAGGCATCGCCGATCCCGCGCGCGTGGCCATCTTCGGAGGAAGCTACGGCGGCTACGCCGCGCTGGCCGGGCTGACTTTCACGCCGGACGTCTTCGCGTGCGCCGTGGACGTGGTCGGGCCGTCAAACCTGATCACCCTGATCAACTCGTTTCCGCCGTACTGGCTGCCCATGATCGAGCTATGGACGGCGCGGGTGGGCGATCACCGGACAGAGGAGGGTCGCGCATTGCTCGCCGAGCGCTCCCCGTTGACATACGTGGATCGTATCCGGAAACCGCTCCTGATCGCGCAAGGCGCGAATGATCCCCGCGTGAAGCAGGCGGAATCCGATCAGATTGTCCAAGCCATGAAGGAGAAGGACATTCCCGTCACCTACGTGCTCTATCCGGACGAGGGACACGGCTTCGCCCGGCCGGAAAACCGATTGTCCTTCTACGCCGTGGCGGAAGGATTCCTCGCGCAGCAGTTGGGCGGGCGCATCGAGCCTATCGGCGACGCATTCGAGGGGGCGTCCATCACCGTGCCGGCGGGCGCGAAGAACGTGCCTGGGCTGCTACAGGCCTTGGATGACGAGGAGTAAGCCAATCGCCGGGATGGCTCATCCTACACAGAGGAAGAAGCCGTAGGAGCAGGACGCTCGACGGTGAAGGTGATATCGCCATTGTACATGTCCTTGCTCTGAATCCCGCCGTCATCCTCGCAGTCGAGGTTAACGCTATAGACGATGTAGCAGCTCCCCGTCTTACGGAACAGGAGGGGTTCGTCAGAGAACGGGTCGATCGGGACTTCTTCGAGGTATTGCGGCACCAAGGCATTGAGGCCGGACGGAAGGGAATCGTTGGCCAAGCGATAGCGCTCGACGGCTAGAACGGCTTCGGCAATGCGGATTCGCGCAACGACAAGCGCTTCTTGCATAGTAATGTAATGATAGCCGAGTCTCCACTGCCATGAAGAAAGACGAAGGCTGCGGGGCATTGCCTCTGCTCTTTCCCTCAGGCCCTCGCGCAAAGCCACCTGCTGCCGGTAGGGCAGATCACTGGTGCCGATGGTTGCCCTGAAGAGATGGCGGCCGCAAACGTTCCGGAAGTCCTGACGAGCGCTCCAGTGGCTGAGCCTGTTCCGAGCCCAACTCGTTACACGCACCCATCCTGCCACGTCATAGCTTGACCGGAATCGTTCACTTTGATAGTACGCGTCCGGATCGTAATTCATCGCGGCAAAATCGTACAGGACTGCCCGCGCGATGAAACCCGGTTCGACGGCGTCGGAAAAGGCCCGCTGCAGAGCAGCCAAATCATCCTCTACACACACAGTCCGGTTTATGAGCTGGCCCAAGGCGTCATAGGAAATGTAAAGAAGCGTACTCCGGATTCGTTGGCTGTCTGGCTCATCTTCCAGGGCGTGTGACATGCGCACGACGTCGAGAACGGCATTGGCGCCTCTGCCCGCCTCGCCCGTCGCCGCGCAATAGACGGCCTCGGCCATAAGCAAACTAGCCCCGTGATATAGACTCGCCATGCTGTCGTGGTGCACTCTGCCGACTTCACACGCCATCCATGCGGGCGTAAACTGGCACTCGGGCAACTGGGCTGCCTCATGGAAAAGAGAAAGAGACGCTGCATTCCGTTTGAGGTGCCGTGCCATCAAGTTCAGGGCGGCCTGGGGAATAGGCTCGGTTGCGGCGGGCCATTTGCCGCTGGCCCACGAGAGGAACGTGTCCTCGTCCTCGAAGTCTGACTTCGAGAAAAACACGAGAGCCCTGGAGGCGCTTCGGTAGATAGGGGCCGCGTTTCGCCCCGCAGGCGTGGCAGGCAGCAATGCCTCGACCTCCTCGCACGTGGCCGGATATCCGGCAGCGCGCACCTTCGCCCGAAATGCCCTGCCTGGGCTACCGGCAAGGCCGCAAACAAGAGCGAAGAGGACAAGCGTGCCCGTCAGCATGCTCCGCCAGTACGGTATCCCGCTCATGAGCACCTTCCATTCGTTTGTCCGAAGTCTCGGCGAATCTGGTTCATGTTCAGTTATGCCTCTGTCGGTGAACGGCCATCGGTAACTCTACGAGAGGCGCCACGACCCACCCTACGATGGCCGCGCCGGCGCACAGGCGTCCCACGGTGAAACCGTGGGCGCACTCCGCTCCCATGAATGCCGCCGTCAGAAGAGTCCAGAGCGCGAACAGGGCCGCCAAGTGCCTCACCTTTAAGACGCCCGACCTCAGCGCCGACAAGGACAACCAAGTCACCCCGGCGATCGGAAACACCACCGCCTCCACGACGAGCAGGCCCCCGATGAAGAACTCCCTTTGGAGGGGAAATCGCTGAAAGAGCACGAGATAGGCAACAACCGTCACCACGGCGGTTAGAAGCCAGGCCAGCGGAAGACGCAGGGAAAACCAGAGAGCCACCCAGCCGAGGGCCCATAGCAGGATCAAGGGCCGTCCGAGCATAAAGACGAGTTCATCGAGGGTAAGTTCCTGATCGCTGAATGCCGCTGTCACCAACTCAACCACGGGAGCATATCCAAGCAGCAGGGCCGGTATCGCGATGGCTAACACCAGGGCAAATCCCAGCAGAAGCGAGTCGAAGAGCATGGCCATCTTGGCCCGAGCGAGGGCCGCCGTGGCCAGAGGCCGTAGCAGCGGATAGCGCGATGAACTTGTTTCCCACCGACGACGAAAGGCGGTGGCGCCGGATACCGGCCCGGCGATCAACGCGGCGACGATGAATCCCAGAAAGGAAAGCAAGCCCAAGAACGCCAGCGCGTCGTGGCTTCCGAGCGCGGGCCTCTGGGCCTTCTTCACCACCAGGAGGACGCCAAACAAGAGGGCGGTGGCCACGAGAACTGTGGCCGGAACGAACCAGCCAAAGCGCCGCCGCTCGTACCATAGTTGGGCCTGAAAGGGGCTGCGGAAGCGCTTGGCCTTCCCCCGCCGCAGATCGGCAAGCCGATCGATCAACTCAACTAGGGGAGCCGGGCCACGGCGCACGCCATGACGGCTCCACCGGACGCCCGCGTACGCGGCTGCCAGGGACACGATGAGGGCCAAGGCCCAGATGAGAGGGGCGATGTCGAAAGACTTGATAGTCTCAGTCCATTGCGACTCCGCTATTGCGCGCCCGCCGCCCCCCAGCAAGAAGAGGACAACAGCAACAAGGAGCGCGGGCAAGAGATACTTGATGCTCGGAACCGAATCTTTGCTCCACGAAAGGGCCTGGGTGGTAAGGTAAAGTGCGACAACGCCCACGACAGGCCAGATACCGATGTTGCCGCCGAGCAGAGCATTGCAGGAGATCACGCTTCCCAACGCGACGACGAGGACGCCAAGCGCCCGAAAGACAAGGATGATCGTCGTGCAGGGCCCTATCTTGATGGGCAGACGAAAGAGGCGCGCGTCAAAACCGAAAGTGAGGTGTCCGGCCGCATCGAAGCGCAGCGTGAATATGAGCGCCGCGGCGGCGCTCCCGATCACTGTGGCGAGGGCGCCAAGCTCCTGAGCATCATGCATGAAGATCCACCGCAGCTGCTGCGCTAACCAGAGCCACGCGATGAACGATACGCCAAGCCCCAGGCACCAGACGGATACCACTCCTGCGAGCCGGCTCTGTTCCCATACGAGGGCGCGGTACTTATCGTTCATCGGGCGACGCTCCGAATGTTCTGACTCATAGTTGACGTTGCCTATCTGCTAGATGAAAGAGCGCCAAGAAGAAACGAAAAACGGGGACTGACACAAGCGGAGCGAAGCGGAGACGTGTCTGTCCCTGGTTTTTGCTCTACTTTTCGCGGCAGGAACACATCACCAGTATGAGTCATATCCTTAGAGGTCCTTATGGCCGACGCGGGCCAGGAAGAGACGTTCGAGAGAGGGCTCTTCGTCATCAACGATGGTGGCGTTGTGCCGTGCAACCTCCTCAGCAAACTCCTGGATGGGCCTGTCGCAGACAAAGGCCCACTCCCGGCCCTGGCCCTCGCAGTGGAGCACGCCGGGGATGGCCGGCGGCGTTTCCTGCGGCGTGTCGAATCGCAGCACGACGCGTCGGTGACGGGCCTTGATCTCCGCAAGCGGGCCGCAGAAAACCACTTTCCCCTCGTGGAGCATGCAGACGATGTCGGCGACGCGCTCGACCTCCTCCAAGAGATGCGACGAGAAAAACACCGTGCGCCCCTCGTCGGCGACGGTTCGGATGATGGCGCCGAGGATATCGCGGCGGGCGCCCGCGTCGAGGCCGGAGGATGGCTCGTCGAGGAGCAGCATGGCGGGCCGGTAGGCAATGGCCACGAGGAGGCCGGCCTTGGCCTTTTCGCCGCGTGACAGGTGCTTGATCCGGGCGTCCAGGGGCAACTCAAACCGCTTCCGAAGATGCTCGGCATAGGCCTCATCCCAGTCCGGATAAAACGCCTGTGTATAGCGCATGAGTTGGCCCACGCGCATCCAGCCCGGAAGATCGCGATCCTCGGACAAGTAACCGATCTGCGAGAGCACGCCGACGGGATCATCGACGGGATCCTTGCCGAAGACGCGCACGTCCCCCGACTGCGCCTTGAGCACCCCGAGCAGATGCTTAACCAACGTCGTCTTCCCCGCCCCGTTCTCTCCCACGAGCCCGAACACCGAGCCGCGGGGCACTTCAAAGCTGACTTCATCGAGGGCGACCTTCCGCCTGAACTTGCGCGTAAGCTTGCGCACCTCGACAACAGGTTCCCCACCGGCGGCCATATTCTCATCCATCGTTTCCGATTTCTCCCCGTTCTTCCCGCAACACCTGATCGCGCTCGCGCACCACGTCGAGCACGTCGTCCAGCGTGAATTTCAGATGCCGCGCCTCGACAAGCAAGGCGTCGGCCCGCTCCCTAAGAATCCGCTTTTGCTCCCGCCGGGCCAGCGGCGATACCGCCTTCGCCACGAAGGTGCCCGCGCCCCGGCGTTTGTAGATGAGTCCCTGCGTTTCGAGTTCGCGATAGGCCCGCACCACAGTGTTAGGATTGATGAGCAGGCGCTGGGCCAAGACGCGGACGGGCGGGAGTTCGTCATCGGGCGAGAGCCGCCCCGCGGCGATCAGATACTTGATCTGATTGATAATCTGTTGATAGATGGGGACGCCGTCGCCCTGAGTCAGCTTGATGTCCATGTGACGGCCCTTTCAGCGCCGTTGGACCGAGTTCTTTTGTATCGATATTATAATACAATTTTTGCGGCCTGTCAAGCCCCGCTTTTCGACGATGCCAAGAGTCCGTCCTCGGGGCCGGGAATTCGTGAAAGCAACTGCACCGTATTGTCAGACTCGGACTGGCCGTCCGGGAGCGGGCGCGGCCCGGGACGCTCGACGGTAAACACAATGTCGCCCTCAGTCCAGTCCTTTCTCACCGTGCCGCCGTCATCCTCCTGATCCGGGCCAACGCTGTACACCACGTAGCCGCATTCCGTCTTGCGGAAGCTGAGAGGTTGCTCCGAGAACGGATCAGTCGGGATCTCCGCCAGACACTCGGGAACCAGCGCCCCGAGATTAGGCGGCAGGGCGTCATTCGCCAGGCGGAATCGCTCGATAGCCAGAGCCACTTCCGCGGTACGCATCCGCGCAATATGCAGCCAGTCTGCCCCCGCCGCACGGGAGGCATCAAGGAGCCATAGCGGATAGGGGGCCATATACCAGAATGGCATGTTGTCGACAGTATCTTCGATGCGCCGCGCCTCGAGTTTCTGCTCCGGATACGTACTCCGACTGGAGGCGATGTATCGCATCACCAGCCTGCGACTGCACGCACGCCCCGCGTCGCGCACGCCGCACCAATAGGCCACCCGCCTAGCCGCCGAGGCCATTGGATAGTAACGAACGATATCCACGTTCTCGGGAACGAGTTCCCCCAGCATCTCAAGCATGAATACCCGCAGGCGATAGTCATCCATTGCCAACTCACGCGCCATCCCATCGCCGGTGAAGCCAGGCTCGAGTGGATTCGTGAACGCCTCCTGCAAACGCACAAGTTCGGACTCCGAACAGGCTGTCCGATTCACGAGTTGATCGAGCGCGTCCCACGCCATTGAGGCAAGGGTGGCGCGGCAAATCTGATTCCGCGCGAAGGGCTCACCCTTGAGAGCCGCGGACATGCGCAGCAGGCTCAACACCGCTTCGGCTGCCCGGTGAGGCTCGCCGGCTGAGGCACAGTAGAGCGACTCCAATTCGAGGACACGAGCGCCGGCTCGCAATATGGGGAGATGCCGGGACTCGGCAAAAAACGCCAAGCGGAATCTCATGGGGAAAAGGCACTTGCGCATGCGTGTGGCGCTATGAAGCCGGGCGAGGGACGACGCGTTTCGCCGCAGGTACGCTCGCATGAGGCCCATCGTCGGCTCCGGGATCGGCTCCGTTGGCTCAGGCACATCCGCTTCGCCGCAGATAGGTAGACGGGCCATCTTCACCGGAGACAAGTCTTTCAGCGTCGCCACGGCCTGGCCGTAGACGGGGGCGGCGTTCTCCTCGAAGGGGATATCGGTGAGGGAGGCCTCCACATCTTCGCGAGTCGCCGGATAGCCCAAGGCGCGCACCTTGGCAAAGAAGATTCTGTCAGGACCAGGCGCGAAGCCGCATACCAAGGCAAACACACCGATAGCGCCCACAACGATGACTCGCCAATATCCGAACTTATTCATGGCCATCCCCCGTGCACGGGAACTGGCCTGTCTGCCCGGCGCTAGTGTTCTGACTCATAGTTGACGTTACCTATCCACAAGTGAAGAAGCGAAAAACGGGGACTGTCCCAAGCGAGCGAAGCGAAGACGGGACTGTGGAGCTGTTGAAAAAGGCGCATTCGCCCCAGAGGTTGAGCGAAAGAACGGGACTGTCCCAAGCGGAGTCCGCCGCAGGCGGACGCAGACGGGACTGTCCCAGGTTCTTTCGCGGCCTGCGTGCGGCAATTCCGCACCTTTTCAACGGCTCCACTGTCCCGGCTTTTCGCACCAACGACAACACGCCATCAGCGTCAGTCATACCACTGACGCTCATTGATGGCGTCCTCGGTGGATAGCCTGAGGTAGTGTGACAAAGGGCGCGACAATCCACGCCGTCACGGCGGCGCCTGTTGACAGGCTCAACACGGCCGCCTGGTTCAAGAGATCGGCGCCCATGAATACAACAACCAGGAAGGCCCAGGCCAGAGCCACCCCCACAACACGTTTCAAGGAAGCCTGCCTCCGCTTCCATGCAGTCCAGCCCGACCACACCACGCCGACGATGGGGAGGAGGATCAGCGCGGGCAAATATCCCTCTCGAAGAAGGACTTGGATCTGCGGGAAGATGCGCCAGTGAACCAATGGGATGGCGCAGGGCAGCGCCAGGAGAACTATGTAGGATACGGACAGAGGCCGCCCATACCAGAGCATGCACCACGCCAAGGCGAAGAGGAGCACCATGGGCCTCCCGGCCATGAGAACCAGATCACCAGAGGTTAGCTCGCCGACGTGAACCGCTTCCACAAGCAAGTGGAGCGCAGGCGCATTCGAGACAAGGAAAGCAGGTATCGCGATAGCCAAGGCCAAAGCGAATCAGATGAGCAGCGAATCGAATAACGCAGTCGTCTTGGCGGCGGCCAAGTCGGCGTCAGTCATCGGCCGGAGCAGCGCATAGCCTTGCGACGTCTTATTCCACGCTCCCCGAGAGGCCGTGGCGCCTGCGCGAAGCCCGCTCACTGCGGCGCCGAATAGGAGCGAGGTGATAGGGAACGTCCAGAACCACCTGGCCAGCACTCTGCCGGGCTGCGGATCGTCCTCGAGGGCCAGTTCAATCATCACGGACGCGATAGCCAAGAGCAGTGTCCCGCCCACAACGGCCACGGGGAGAAGCCAGCCGAATCGCCGGCGCTCAATCCAGCACTGAGCGGTAAAGGCTGACTTGAATCGCGTGGCGTCTCCGCGACGGACATCCGCCAATTGCTCCCACAGTTCCCTGAGCGGGCGAGGCCCCCGCCGTTCGCCGTGGCGATCCCACACAATAGAGGCGAAGCTGCCCCCGGCGGCGCCCGAGGCAAGCGCTAGACAACCGGACACCCATAGCGCCGTACCGTGGAAGAACTCAGAGAGCCCAGCATACGAATCGACAGGCATCCGCCCCGGATAAGTGCTGCGGACGATCAGGAGCAAGGCGGCGGCGAGGACGCACACGGCAAGATACTTGAGGTAGGGCAACGCGTTGCCGCTCCAGGAGCCCGCCTGGGCGATCAGGTATAGCGTTAGGATCCATAGCGCGTGGAGCGGCGCAATGCCGGTGTCAAGAAGCATATTGCTTGTAAGGATGCCGCCGAGGACGACCACGAGCAGGCCCACGATGCGGCAGGCGAGAATGGTGGTAACGAGAAACCAAGTCTCTACAGGCAAGCGATACAGCCTGGCGTCAAAGCCCTGGACAAGGTGGCCTGCGTTGTCGAACCTGAATGTGTAGAGGCCGCTGACAACTGCCCCGCCGAAAAGCACGGCGTACGTCGCCGCCTCCTGAGCATCTTCGAGGGAATACTCCACCCCGCGCATGCCCAGCCACAGCGAAAACAGGAAAAGAAGTGCGACGGCGAGACACCACGCGGAGAGCACGCCGGCGAGGCGGGCCTGTTCCCAGATGAGGGCGCGGTATTTGCCGTGCATCGGCGTCCTCCTAGCGTTCTGACTCACAATCGACGTCGCTTATCCGGGGACGAGAAAACACCAAGAAAACGCGAAAAACGGGGACTGACGCAAGCGAGTCCGCCTCCGGCGGACGAGACGTGTCTGTCGCTGCTTTTCAGAAGCCGGCCCTTGGCTTCGCTACGGCGACGTACCGCAAGCCAGCCTGCGTGAACTCGTTCACCATGCGGATTACTCCCCCGTCCAGCCGTGAAGAGATTGTATCAATAGTATGGTACACCTTGCAGCAAACGTCAAGTCGCTCTCCTGCCACTCACCGTTGACGAAGACGCCGAAACGCACGTGCCCTTCCTCAATGGTGCGCACCTCCTCACACGCTCTATTGTGATACAACCGCCGCGTGCCGCGTATTCGGATGAGCCCGCACCAAAGCCGCAGCCCCGCGCCTAACGGCGCCTTCCGTTGGCACCTCCCAGAACTGACTCGCGCCCTCTCTCCGGCTCTTCGCGACAAGCGTCATATCCGCGAAAGCAGGTATCCAGAAACACGTTGTCAAGAACACCCCAAGGACTACGGCACCGCGATTGCTTAAGCACCTCCCTACCTGACTGGATTCCCGCGTGCGCGGGAATGACGCGCGTGGTTACCCTCAAGCGCCCTTGTTTCCCGGCGGTAGCCCCGCAGAGCTTCTAGCCGGTAGAGACGCGTATCGATGAGCGGAAAACGGGGACTGACACAAGCGAAGCAGAGCGGAGACGTGTCTGTCCCCGCTTTCCGCGCCTATGAGAATTACCAGAAAGGCCGCTTTGGGAGACACGGCCGGCAACACTGAGCACGCAAGTCCTAGAAATCTTGTTCATCCTGTCCATTTTCCGGCTCATTCTAACTCGACGATGAGCACGCCGGTGCCGTTGATATGGCCGGCTTTGAGATCCTGAAGGACGCGGTTGGCCTCCCGGAGAGGAAAGGTTGTGACATGCGGGCGGATGGGAATCTGGGCGGCTTCGGCAAGAAGGGCGCGGCCGTCCTCGCGCGTATTGGCGGTGACGGAGCGGATATCGCGCTCGTAGAAGACGTGTTCCTCGTAGTTCAGCGGGGGGATATCCGTCATGTAGATGCCCGCCAGGGCAAGAACGCCGCCCTTCTTCAGAGCCTTCAAGGCGGGGGGCACGAGGTGGCCAACGGGGGCGAAACTGATGGCGCTGTCGGCCTTCTCCGGCATCTCGGCGGGATCGATGCCGGCCCAGTCAGCGCCCATTTCGCGTGCGAGTTGTAGGTGCGCGCCGCCTCGGGAGACAACTGACACTTTACAGCCGCGGTGTTTGGCGATCTGGAGCACAACGTGGGCCGATGATCCGAATCCGTACAGGGCCAGGACGCCCCGATCAGCGATGGCTGAGCGGCGCAAGGCGCTGTAGCCGATGATGCCGGCGCAGAGCAGCGGGGCGGCGTCCACGTCGTCGAAGGCATCGGGAATGGGATAGGCAAAGTCGGCGGGGACGACGGCATACTCGGCGTAGCCGCCATCGGCGTGGTAGCCGGTGTACCGGGAGGATTCGCACAAGTTCTCGCGGCCGGCGGTGCAGAAGGCGCACGTGCCGCAGGTATGACGAAGCCACGCCACGCCGACCCGCTGGCCAAGGACCACCCCCGCGCAGCCTGGCCCAAGCTTATCAACTACGCCGACGATCTGATGGCCGGGGATGATGGGCAGCGTGTGCCGCGGGAGTTCTCCCTCGATGACGTGGAGGTCGGTGCGGCAGACGGCGCAGCATCGCACCCGGAGCCGCACTTCGCCCGGCCCCGGCTCCGGTTCGGGGAGATCCCGCCATTCGAGCGGCGCCGTTTCGATGGGGGCAATGTCTTCAAGAACCATGGCTTTCATCGCGTCTACTCCACGAATTGACACGCCTCGACGGTGCGACGCATTGTAGGCCATCCCCGACGAGAGATAAACCGCACGGGGCAAACGCAATTTGCTTCGCAAGAGAAGCGGCCATAGAATACCGGCTATCTTGCGGCCGGCGCCCTTTCTAGGGGTGCGGCAAGAGAGCCACCGTATGACGAAAGCTGAGAGCTTTGGGTGTTGATACAGAAGCGCCTACAAGTGTTTTCTGGCCACACTCACCAGGAACCGCGCCTTCAGGCCGGACTCCTAATGTCCTGACGCATGATTGACATGGCTTGTCCTGGATGAAGAAACGCCAAGAAGAAGCGAAAAACCGGGACTGACACCTGCGGAGTCCGCCGCAGGCGGACGAAGACGTGTCTGTCCCTGCTTTTCGCGGGAAGGCCCGGAAGGAAAGGAATCAGGTGTGGAGACTCCACTGCGCGTGGACCTCGGCGGCAGGTCATATCCTATTCACATCGGCCAAGGAGCGCTGGCCCAGCTTCCACAGGTGCTGCGCGAGCTAAAGGCCTCCGGAACGGTGGCCATTGTCACGGATGAAAACGTCGGCGCGTTGTACGGCGAACGCCTCGCCGAATTGGCGGCGGAGGCGGGCGTCAACACGGCGACATGTACGATGCCCGCCGGCGAGACACACAAGCGTCTGGCGCGTATCGAAGAGTTTTGCGGACACTTCCTCGAGGCGAATCTCGACAGGCGGAGCGTGGTGCTGACCCTCGGCGGGGGCGTGGTGGGCGATGTCGGAGGATTCGCGGCCGCGTGCTTCATGCGCGGCGTGCGTTTTGCCCAAGTCCCGACGACAATTGTCGCGCAGGTGGATTCCAGCGTGGGCGGCAAGACGGGCGTCAACCATCCGTCAGGCAAGAATATCATCGGCGCGTTCCATCAGCCATCGGCCGTGGTTATCGACCTCACCGTTCTTGAGACGCTGCCGGAGCGTGAGCTCCGGGCGGGATTGGCGGAGGCCATCAAGCACGGCCTGATCGCCGATGCGGAGCTCTTCGATTACATGGAGCAGAACGCCGAGGCCATACTTGGGCTGGACCTCGACGCGCTGGAACACCCGATTCGCCGCTCGTGCGAGATCAAGGCCGCGGTAGTGGCGGAGGACGAGCGGGAAAACGGCCTGCGGGCCATCCTCAACTACGGCCACACCTTTGGACACGCCTTCGAAGCAGTGACCGCCTACGGCGAATTCATCCACGGCGAGGCCGTCGCCCTAGGCATGCACGCGGCGGGCCTACTGGCTCAAGCACTCGGACTTGTGGACGAGGACTTCGTGACACGCCAGCGGCGGTGTTTGAGGGCCTACGGCTTGCCCGTGCGCTGGCCCGGCCTTCCGGTGGAGGAAACGCTTCACGCGATGAAACATGACAAGAAGGTCGTTTCTGGTACAATGAAGTTCATTCTGGCCGATGGGATGGGCCACGTAGTACAACGCACTGACGTACCGGAAGACCTTGTGCTGAGTGTTCTGGAGGAACTGCGGGCCCAGTAGAAGGGAGTGTGATTAACCGTGCCGTTTGGGGGTGAATCAGCGGAGAGCTACTACGACGAAGGGCTGACGGCCGCCATGAAGGGCGACCTCAAGCGAGCCACCGAGTGCTTCGAGAAGGCCATTTCGCTGGATCGAAATTACACCGCCGCCTACCACCAACTTGGCAAGTGCCATCTCCGGCGGGGGGATACGCGCCGGGCGCTTGAGATCCTGCAGCAAGTCGTTCTGGAGAATCCCGCACAGGCAAGTGGGCAAGTCGATCCGCGGACGGGCCGTAGAATCCAAGGGGAACGCCCGCTATACACTGGAGCGCGCATCGACCTCGGCTACGCCTTCCTGAGCGCAGGCGAGGCGGAACAGGCGGTTAAGCATTTTCAGGAAGTCATCGCCATCGATCCGATGAACGGCCGGGCGCATTTGGGCCTCGCGTCGGCGGCCTTCGCCGCTGGAGAATGGCGCAAGGCCATCAGCGAGGCGCAGATGGCCCTGGCAAACGGGGCGCCCAGTTTCCCCGCCCATTTCCTCCTCGGGCGCGCGGCAAAACTTGTCAGAGAGTCGGCCCTTGTGGAAGACGCGCTGGGACAAGCGGACGCCCTCGCCGAAAAACAGGTGGAATTGACGCCGGAGCAGCCGGAAGGACACTTTTTCCGGGGCGAAATCGCCTTTGTGCAAGATCAGCTTCCACGCGCCCTCGAGCATTACCGCGCGGCGGAAGATCGCG
The DNA here is from genome assembly GCA_963674865.2 of Candidatus Hydrogenedentota bacterium. Lineage (GTDB taxonomy): Bacteria > Hydrogenedentota > Hydrogenedentia > Hydrogenedentales > SLHB01. The sequence goes on along the minus strand of CAXXYE010000001.1, from coordinate 155,048 downwards.
CGCAGCAGGGGAGAAACTACTCCGCCTTCGGCGAGCCCTTCTCGTACCTGGACGTCCTTGTCAAGCAAGGACTTTGCCTGCAGCGCCTGGGCCAGCGTGAACGCGCCAGGGAAATGGGCGAGCGAGTAGGCAAACTCGATCCGGAGCACAGGTTGGGCCGGGCTTTGCGTGAGGCGTAAGCGGCGGACGGCGGCCGGACCGCCGTGGAGCATGCCATGAGCGATGTTGACGTACAGATTGTCCGGGAATTCTTCGAGCTGAACATGTTTCAGGCCATGACGTATTGGCCGCCTGGCCAAGTTCGGCCTTACGCCAGTGATCACGCCGTCTTGCTGTTTGTTCAGAACACCAATGCCGCCTTGCCCGGCGATCTCGAGTTCGCCATCAATCCTACCGAAATTCACCGCGTCGCCCGCGCCATGGTTGATGTGCGCGCATGGCATGGAGATCGCCTGTATCCCTCCGTGGTCGAGTCAAATCCCGTCCTGACGCAATTCGCCGACAGCCAGTCAACGGCCCTGGCGGGCGATGTCTTTGGCGGAATGGACTTCACCACGATCCTGGTAGTCTCCGAGCTGCCGCAGAGCCAGGATCAGCGCGAGCGCTCCATCTCCTTACTTCAGGAGGCGGGTGTAGGACACGTCCTGGAATTCGGGGCCATTCTCCGAAACCTGTTGAGCAACGTGAGCGCCAACGGCAGTTATGCCCTCTCCCCCACGCTTCATATGCTCCGCCTGCTGAAACGGTACCGGCTCGTCCGGCATCAGCAGATGGAGTTCACCTTCGCCACCGAACCGCCGCCCGCGGCCTCCCCCCCGCCCGTCGAGGTCCAACATGTGCAAGAAGAGCGCGAGGACGCCGTCGAGGCGGAGTGAGGCTGTTGAACATTACGTCGGGCGGCACGCGCCCAGAAACACGCGCCGAACGGAGCTTTTCGCTTCTCCGCAAGTACGCGGCAGGTTTGACAATTTCTTCCCTGGCTGACTATAGTCTCGACTGCGGATCCAAGATGCACAAGAGGGGCTAAGTATCCGAATATGAGTGAGTTCCGTCATGTCTGAGGTGGAGGTACGAGAGGAACGGCTTCTTCCCGTCCGAGGTCTTGTCGCCCTCCAGAACAACAGGGGGAAGCCCTACTCGGCAACGGACCTGAAACGCTGGATTCGGATCAACCGTCTGGTTTACAAGACGGACAAGATAGACGTTCTGGTGGCTCCCGGCCACGAGGATAAGCTCTACAGCTTGCTGGAGCATGCGGAGTTGCTCGACGTCCGCCTTTCGCTCCGCACCGCCGCGCCTCGACCGCCCGAAAACCTGCCGGAATTGGCGAAAAAAGGGCTCTTCGATGTGTTTTTGTGCCCGGAAGGGCACGATCCAGCGGCGTTGGCAGCCTGGTTTGAGGCCTGCCGCCGCGTGCAGTTGCCTGTGCGACTCCAACTGAGGGCGCCATTCCCGGCAGACCTCGACGCGGAGAAACTGGCCCAGATCCTCGCAGAAGGCAGCGTGAAGGTTGTGAACCTGGCCGTGGGAGACCCGTTTGACGGGACGCGCTCCTGCCGCAACGCGGATGAGAGTAAGGCCACCATTCGCCAAATGCACGCCTTGGCGACGGCGCTCGACGAGCATGATGTGGAAGTGAACCTTATTGGCCTGCCTTTGTGCCTGATTGACGAAAAAACGCGCGTTTTCGCTCAAAACAGCCAACAATTCTTCACCGACCACCAGCAGTATCACAAGACCTCGTACGAGATGGCCAAGCTCTTGCACAGGCGCGGCCCCATCACGGGGAGCAAGATCATCCTGATTCTGCTAGCGCAGCATACGTCGTTCCGGAATCCCGTGGACAGTAAGTTGTTCCCGTGGCTGGCTTTCCGGCCTTGGTTCAACTTGCGGGTGTGGTTCTTTCGCAAGATCACGCGGCATATGCGGATTTTCCGGAGCACGCCGAAGCCGCGCGGCAGTTCCGCGGACATCTATCAGTACGTTCTCGCGGAGACGGCGCGAAAAGCCCAGCAGAATATGGGGCCGATGTGCCGAACCTGCTCGCTACGGCGAATTTGCGATCATGACTCGCCTCTTTTCAAGGAGGCGCTGCCCGGGGTCGCGGTAACCGCCGAGCCGGGGGAATTGGTGCTGGACCCGCTGCGGTTCTGCCGAAACCAGCGGAAGTACTGTGACGCCGTTGACCGCGATCGGAGCACCATGAGCGAAACCGCGGCTTCGCTGGCGAAAGAGGCCATGGAGCTGACGAACGGCACCCCGCCCGACATCGAGGTGGATTCGTTCGAGTACAAGATCGAGGGGCAATGGACGCACGCGATGCCGGGGGGCGTCCGGTGGTTCTCGGTAACGAACACGGAGAAAGTCAGCAGCATCCTGACGCGAACGGCGCCGCCGTTGACGGTGGCCGTGACGTTCGGGGGCGGGATGGCCGACTATATCGGCTTCAGCTTGGGACGGCACTGCAAGCTGGTTTGCCCCATGATCGAGTATTCGCATCAGCTTGTGCTTCACGTGAACGCCGAGGGGCGGTACGCGCTGCTCAGAGACGGCGTGCCGGTGCAGCCGATGGAATTCGAGGGCGCCCACTACGTGCCTACGCGGCTGGGCAGCGTGCTCGAGCCGCGTATCTCGGTGTGGAACATCGACCTCGAGGTGGTTACGCAGACGGTGCGGATTTGGCAGGGAGCGAAAGACGAGGCCGCCATCGAGGCAGGGGTCAAGTACTCGGTTCTCATTGTCAGCACACGCTACGCCCGCCGGTTGCAGGCGGTGCTCAGGAGTATCGCGCGGCAGGAAGCATTCGATTTCAGTCGGATCGAGGTGGTGATCGCGTACGTGCCGGGCATCGACGCCACGGACGATCTCATCGACAGTATGTCCTTGACATACCCTGAGTTACGCATTGTCCGGGCTCCGTTTTCCGAAGAAAACGCCCGCTCGAAGGGCTTCATGATCAACGAGGCGCGTCGGCTGGCGTCGGGCGAGTGGATCATGCTGCTGGACTCGGACACGATCCTCCATCCTCGGATGTTCTCGCGCATCGAGGAAATCGAGGCAGACTGCCATTTTATCGCTCCGGATGGGCGGAAAATGCTGTCCAAGGACACCACAGCGGCCATCTTGTTGGGGGAGATCGACCCGCAGCGGCAATGGAATGAACTCCTCGAGGGCGCGGGCGAGTTTCGCCTGAGGGAGGCGATAAGCGTACCCATCGGTTTCTGCCAGTGTATCCGGGCCGAATGCCTTGCCGAGATTCCCTACGAGGAACTCGACCACTTCGAGGGCGCCGACTGGCGTTTCGGGGTCGCGGTACGCCAGAAGTACGGGCGGGAGAAGCGGTTGAGCGGCATTCCGGTGATGCATCTCGATCACGGCGGCAGTCAGTGGTACGGAACGAAGAAGCACATGTAGTCCCGTGAGGTCGCTCGCTCGGGGCTCCCCCCCACGCTATCTTGTATTGTTTGGCACTACCCGCGTGTATAATGAGAACAGAACAAGGGCAATTGCAGAAGTTCGCACTTTGAGAGGGACTGTCCATGAAGAGAGCGATTTACTACGGATTATGCGTTGCGGTGGTTTCGATGGCGCTGGCCGCCACGGGTTGTCAGACGTACGGCGGCTCCGCGGCAGCGGGCGGCCTTCTGGGCGCGGGCGCGGGCGCGATCATCGGGAATCAGTCCGGCCATGCAGGTGAGGGCGCGGCCATCGGGGCCGTGGTCGGCGCGCTGACAGGCGTCGTAGCCAAGGATATCCGGGTGAAGCGGCAGAAGAGCCGGGAAGCAACGGTGGAGGAGTACAATTACCAGCCCACACAGGGCGAGATGCTGACGCTGGAGAGCGTGCAGGCCCTCCCCTCCGTGGTCGACCGGGGCAACATGATCGAGGCATCGATTCAGTATGCGCTCCTGGGCACGGGGGCCGGCACAACCGTCACGGAGACGCGGACGTTGAGGCGCGGCAGCGAGGTAGTGTCGCAGGTTTCGTCGAAGCAGATGACGCGCGCCGATGGGACATGGGTGAGCACGCAGCAGTTCAAGATCCCCGCGAATACCGCACCGGGCACGTACGAGATCTTCCAAGTGGTGCAAACGGCCCAGAATACCGTGTCTGGCTCGTCGCCGTTTACGGTAGAGTAACCCTTACAACAACAACTACTTACAGCATGGGCGCGCTTTCGTCTGAAAGCGCGCCCCTTTCTTCTTTGCCGGTGTCTCGATAGGCGTTACACGAGCGTCACCATGTATGCCTGCGCGTGGCCTGTCTCGTCGGAGTTGAAGAAGGCGCAGCGGCCGTCGGGCGAAAGGAATGGATGCGGGTGGAGGCCCTTTGACGAGCCGGTGTTGGCGATATGGCGCCAGTTCCGCAATGGGGCCTCCGGATCTGCGTCGAAGTTGGCCGTGTAGACAAGCCACTGGATATCGTCCGTCAAGGCATCGGTTACAAAAGACTCGCCGGCGATGTCGGTGGCGAAATGAACAAATCGGGGCGCCTCGACATCGCGCGAGAGCAGGTTGCGTGTGCCGCCGGGGGATTGGTTGCCGATGTGTCCCGCGAAGGGGCATACGGGGGACTCTACGAGGTCTCTTCGGCCATTCGTCTTGTCGTCGGCGGCGGTGATGGCGGTAATGCCGCGCCCATGCCAGCACTGGTGCCCCTGGCAGAACTCCCTGCCGTCGCGCCCCCAGGGGAGACTACGGAAATCATCGCCATCGTCGCGCACGACGTGAATCTCGGCCCCGTCTCCCCCGACGAGTTTGACAATCTTTCCTTCGGCATCGGAATGACAGCCGTGGTTCTCCTGGACAAGGATATCGCGATAGTGAGGGTCGTCAAGTGAGCGCGAGTATTGGGCATGAAGATTGAGCCAAGTGGGGCCCGAAAGGACTATTCTCGGAGTGAGTTCCTCAAGGTCGATGACGAGCAGGCCAAAGGGGGCATCGGGAGTGGAGCCATCGCCAAGGAAGGCGGAAGAGGCCAGGCTCTTGCCGTCGGAGCGGATGGTGGACAAGGAATACAGGTGGCGAGGCTGATGCGATGCACCGGGGATGGGGCCGTCGATGACGAGTAGCGTCTCGCGGGCGGTTCCGTCGAGATTCACGCGTTTCAGCGTAAGCCGCCCTTCCTCGGAGCTGGTTTCATCGACGAAGTAGTACATAGTCTTTCCGTCGGGCGTAAGGGATGGGGCGATGGCACCGATCTCATCCGTAAGGGGCGACAGGGCGCCGCCGTTCTCGAGGTCGCAGAGCATATAGCGATGCTCAGGATCCGTTCTATCGGCGCCGTGCGGGTTCGCGCCGCGGTGAAGGACAAAGCGTTTCGAGTCAGGCGTGAAGATCTGGGCTTCCATGTAGACATGGCATGACGGCAGCGGCTCGTCAGTCAACTGAAACAGCTCCAGGCCGTCTCGCGCGTCGTCCGTCAGGAGGTCCGGCCGCGGAATCATGGGCATACAACTATCCTCGTTTCTATGCTTTGGTGCAGAGTTAGAAAGACTCGGCCGCTACGTACCGGCAATCGCGGATTTCACGACCTCCGTGCGGCGTCCGAGTACGCCGTCCAGGTCGACTTTGGGGAATGCGGGCGTGGCCGTCACGATCTCCTTCGAGCCGTCAGGCAAGAGAATGAAAGTGTCTTCGGATTTGACGCCGACGGCGGATGGGTTCCAAGCGAAGGCGTTGCCGAAGGCCACGTCGATGCCGGCAATGTCTTTGACTTTTCCGGCCCAGCCGAGCGTGTCGAGTATCGGGAAGGACTCGCCGGGCGAGCCCTTGCAGGTGCGGCCGGCATAACCTGTCGCGCCGCCCTGATGGTGATTGTGCCACTCGTTCTTGGGGAAGCCAAGGTCGGCGTAGGCTTGTTGGCAAACAGCAAACACATCACCCAAGGTCTTTCCGGGCGCGGTGGCCTCCTGCATCAAGGCATCGACGCCGCAGACGCGAGCGTAGGCGCCGGGAACCTGGCCACCGATCTCCCCTACGCGCTTGAATCGCGTGATGGAGACAACCAGGCCTTCCCTCAGGAAACAGCCGACAACCATCACGTAGCCTTTCACCGAGCGTTCGGCGAGACTGCCTTGCGTAAGCGGCGCCTCAGTCGGCAAAGGATGGCGGAAGCGCTCGATGCGCTCATCGGCCGCGACGAGAGCCACGGGGACAACGCAGCGGCGTCCCGCGCCTTCGGCGATCAGCCGCGCGGCAATATCGGTCTCGCGCATGCCCGGCTCGATGGCGTCGATAGTGGCCGTCATAGCATCGGCGGAAAGGGCTCCGAGGCGGCGGTACCGCTCGAGTTCCTCGGGAGTAAGGAGCGCCTTGATGGCGGCCAACTCGCCGTTGACATTCTTGCCGAGGGAGCCGTCATCGGACACAAGCGTGCCGCTGAACTCTTTGCCGATCACTCCCGCGGGCGTATCGGCAAACCACAGGAAATCGCGGACTTCGCAGCCGAGCTGGCCGAGTTCCTCGGCCATCTGGCGCGGCTCCTCGATGGTATTGCCCACGAAGTAGACGTTTCCCTCTTTGGTGATAAACAGCGCATTCGCGCCGGCGTCGGAAGCGACGTAGATGTAGTTGCGCTTGCCGCCAGTGGCCATGGCGTAGCTATCGGGCCGGGTCAAGAGGATACCGTCGTAGCCGTTATCGCGCAGGAACGCCTGAAGCAGCGCGGTGCGTACTCGGAAGAGTTCGACCTCCGTCATGTTGTGTACTCCTTTGTGCCTGTCGTTTTCGTCTAGGTTCTGTCTAAAAGGCCCGAGGTATCGGCGATACGGCCGTAGATCTCCGGGCGGCGCGTCTGCATGGGATGACAGCGGCGGGCGTGGTTCTTGACGAAGTCCTCCGCCTTCAGTTCAGCTATCATTACTTCTTCGCCGAAGCGCCGCCGCCTGGATCGGGAGATAGTCTCGCCGTCAGGGCCTTTCACGAGCATGCCGCCGCCGTGAACGATGTTCAACTTCAAATGCTTGCCTGCATCACCGGACTGATTATTCATGATCATGAATACGCCGTTGTCGTTGGCGCGGGCCCAGCCGACGCGATCATAGAACTTGAGCATGTTCATCACGCGCTGCCGCTCTTCCGCAGGCTTGGTTTGGCCGCAGCGGGACGCGTGCGGCGCGAGAATCACCTCAGCGCCGTTGAGCGCGAGTATCCGCGCCACTTCGGGAAAGGCGATGTCGTAGCATACAAGCATGCCGACTTTGCACTTCCCGATGTCGAAGACGGGGAACTCAGCACCCATGCTGAAGTAGAAGTATTCATCGCCGGAGGCGTGCGTCTTGCTGTACTTGCCGATATATCCGCCGGGCCCGACGAGGAATTGCGTATTGTAGGTGGCGTTGCCGCGCCGCTCGCCGATGCCGGCGGAGATGAAGACGTTCAACTCGCGGGCAAGGGCCTCGATGGCGCGGCAGGAAGGCCCTCCGGGGACAGGTTCGCCGCATTTCCATGCGGCGGCGTCCACGTAGTGCCCGCTGATACTAAGCTCGGGGAAGCAGATCAGTTCCGCCCCCCGCTTCGCGGCCTTCCTGGCCAGGGCATCGTGCCTCGCGAGGTTCTCCTCGATCCGTCCGCAGGGGGCGTTCATCTGAATGACGCCGACAATGATGTCTTCCATGTTTCTCTCCATTCGGTGAGATCCGAGACAGCGATATCACGACAAGAACGTGCCATCGAACACCGAGCATTATTGGTGCGCGATGCGCCCTTCAAACACACTTACGAGTCCGCCATAAAGCACGGCCCATCCGAAAGAGGGACACGTTGTCGCGCCGGGGACGGCGCTTGGAACATGTCCCCTCTTCTTCCGGCATTCCTTCACGTACTCCGCGTACTCTTGGAGCAATACGGCACCTACTTGCGAGAGTCTTTGCTAAGGCGCATCGTACGGCTGCAATTCGACGAAGTTGATGGCCAGTTCGCGCCCTTCGGCGCCTGGCTGATCGGCGATTGTCAGAGTCGTCTCGGAGGCCGTCGCCATGAAAACCAGCCGATGATAATCGAAATCGGGGCGAATGTTCTTGCCCTCCTCAACGGCGAGATTTCGCCCGTGATAGCGTGACACGTAGGATAGTCCGTCCCGCACATCCGCATCGGCCAGTTGGATGGATATCGGGAGTATCTCTTCACACGCGGGATGGGCGAGGTCGGCCGCGATGAGCTTTAGAGAATAGAGCCGGCCGGGCGTCAGCGCCCTGACAGGTTGCCGGATGTAGTTGGCGCGATCAGGCGATTGCCGCACCAGAATGAAATGGTTGCCGGCGCCGGCCATGCCGTAGCGGCCCTGACTCTCACCAAAGCCCCGCCGGTACTCGGCCGTGATCGCTCCGGGTGCAGCGGAGTCAGCGGCCCAATGCTTGAGGCCCTCGTCAAAATCGGTGTTCTTGAGGTGCGGCAGCAGGTAGGGATCTTGGGACATCGGCGTACGCCGGCCTTCGATGCAGTAGTGCCTCTCCAGGCGGCTGATCCAGCGGAGGACATCCTCGTCGGCGTAGTTGGCCGTCCAAGGTAATACGCCGGCTTGCCCCCAGAGGGCAGGTTCAGTCGCCATAATGCGGAATTGCATGTCGAGGTAGACTCTGTAGTCGACGCCGGGATTCAGGTTGACGGTGCTTGGCGGCGCGCAGAAGAGGGCCGGGCACTGGACGATGTGCGGCGCGGCGCCGGGATCTTTCTTCTCCCACACGCGGGAGTGCGCCACGAGCCGCCGGAGCAAGTAGCACCGCGCGTCGGCAAGGCTAACTTGCTCCGGCATGTACTGCTCCCAGACGAAGCGGTAGCCATTCTTCGTAATCACGGGCCGGAAAGGCGCCGTGGCCTCATAGCGCGCCATCAGGCCGCACCATGCGTAGAAGGTCTTGGCCTCGAAATTCGGATCGTGCGCGAGCATTTCGAGTCCTGCCGCCCACGGCTTGTAGTAGTCGATGGTGCCCGAGTTGATGAATTCGTCTACGATAAGGCCGGAGAAGCGCGGATCGGTCGTACCAAGGGCATCGCGCCAATTGGCATAGACGGCCTCGGCCGTGGGCGGCTCCGGTTGGTGGAGTCCGGCCAAGGGGGCGCGCGCGATCCACTTGCGGCCCTCGCGAGCCCACTGATCGATCTCTTCCTCAGACAACGGCATACCGGGATGCGTTACGAGGCCATTCACGTTTGAGAGGACATGGCGGGCCATGTAGTCCCAATCGTATGTAGCCTGCTCGGGCAGAACAGGCTTCAGGGGGTAATAGCAGAAGATAAGTTCGGGGATCGCCCGAACGACGAGCCGCATTCCCTGAGCTTCCGCGAGGCGGAGCGTGTGTTCTCCCTGGGGAAGGCAGCGCATGGCCTCGAGGGCGCCGCTCTCGGGATAGGGCCGCCAGACAAGGGCGTCGCCGCCGTCCAGATGGGCCTCGGGCCGGGAGGCCGACACAGGTTTATCTCCTTCGCGGGAAGCGTCAAGTGAAATGAACACCCAGCCGTCACGAGGATTTGCGAAGACGTATTCGTCCTCACTCTGTTTGGAGCAGCGTTTGTTGAGCAGTTCCGCGACGAAGTTGTTGAGGATCTTGGCTCCTTTGTACGCAGCCGCCGGGCGGGCTTCCCCCGTCCATTCAACGCCGGCCAGCGCAACGGTGCCGGGCACGAGCTTGCCGTTGTCCGCGCGCCCCTCAGTACGACAGGTGTATTCCCGCGTCTCGTTCCCGCCGCGGACGTGAAAGGTGGTGTAGAGTACGGCTTGATCGGGCGTCAGCACTTCGGTGGTTGTCTGTAACGGCTTCGTCCGGCCTTCCACATACAGGTCGATGGTGAAGCGGATATTGGGCCGCTCGGCGCCGAGGCCGGTGGGCAAAATCTGGAGGATGATCTCCTCATCCTCGACGGAGCTATATCCCTCGACGAGTATGGCCTCGGGCAGCTTGGCCGGGTCGGTGGTGAGGATGCAAGGGAGCCGCCAGATGCCTCCGCTCAGCGCCCAGTCGTACACGTCAACGGTTATGAGATTGCGCTCGCCCGGGCGGATAAGAGCGGTGAGGTCGGCGGAGGTCCCCATCTTGGCGGTGCTGTACGTGTCTTTGTCGCCGTAGGCGCCAACGCGGCTTCCGTTGCAGTAGAGCGTATAGGAATCGTTGACGCCGCCGAAGGCGATCCAGACGTCTTTGTCGCGCCATGACGCAGGGACATCGATCCACTTGCGGTACCAGGCGTGGCCATCGAGGTCGGCGAAGCCTTGGTCCTCCCATTTTTTTCCGGCGTCAATAAGCGCCCAAGCGGCGGCGGCGTAGTCGGTGGCGAACCAGCCATCGGCCTCGCCCCGGTTGTCAGGATCGGCCTGAAACCGCCAGTCCGAGGCCAGGTCAAGCGCGGCGTCATCGGCAACGGCTGTGCCGCAAACACAGGCCGTGATGATAAGGAACAAGGAACCGGCAGCAAACACTTCGATACTTCTCACTTCTTTCCGTACTCCTTCATAAACCGAGGGCTTGCAGCGTTTCGCCGCTTTCGTATCAGCTAGGCCACAACGGGCGTCTTCACGTGGTGTCCGGAAAGGGGGACACGTAGTCGCGCCGGGGACGGCGCTTGCAACATGTCCCCTTTTACTCTGTTCCTTCACAGGCACCAGCGCGAAGGAATTCCTCGCACATCACGTCAATCGCCTCTTGCCGGTGTCCCGCGCCCACGGGATCGCTGTACCAGCGCGGGATGAAGCCGCCGGTGGGGCGGCCGAGCAAACGAGCCATCTCACGGCAGTACGCCCGGATATCGTCGAGCGTGCCGTAAACCATGGTGTGCTGAATATCCACAGGCGAGAAGAAGGTGATGCGCCCGCCGAATCGCTCGCCGAGCACCTCAAGTCCCATGTTCTCCTGCTGATCCATGTGAATGACGTCGAGGCCGATCTCGATGAGGTCGTCGAGAATATCCACGATGTAGCCGCAACTGTGAAGAAACGTCACGAGGCCGGCGTCACGGGCGGCAGCGTAGATGCGCGCATAGCGCGGTTTCCAGATCTCCCGCCATGCCTCCGGGGGAATCATGAGGCGGTTCTGAAGTCCCCAGTCATCGCAGAAGATGTAGCCGTCGGCGCCGGCCGCGGCGTAGCGCTCGATAGCGGCCAGATTCATCTCCACAAGGATATCGATGAGTCTGCCGAGTTGCTCAGGGGCGGTGTAAATGTCCATCCACGTGTTCTGCAATCCACGAATGAAATGGACGCGCTCGTAAATCGAAATACCGCTAGCGAGGAGGAACTTGTCGCCCGCACGTTCGCGCGCGCCGTCCAGGCCTGTCCAGCGTTTCGGATCGTGAATGTCGGGGATGTTCAGGCTGTCGAACTCATTCCAGTCCTTGAGGGGGAAGTCCTTTACCTCTCCTAGGTTCATTTTGCCGATGTTTCGCCAGACGGCCCCCCACTCATCCGTTGCGTTGGAAGGGCGACTATCAGGCGACGGCGACATGCCTACGGAGGCGAAATCGGAGCCGTAGCGCTCCGGGAAATCGTAGGGAAGCCGATCCGCGCCCTCAAACCGAATCGTGCGAGTCACAAGCTCCTTGCTGGTCATACGGGGTCCCTTTCAACGCCTTGTGGGTGGACCTCGGTTATAGAAGAAAGGGGCGGCGGGATGCAAGCCTCGGGCGATGATCCCCTACCTTTCCAGGTTCACCTCGGCCTGCTCCGCTTCGGAACCAGTGGGGATCCGGTGTGGTTCACTACATCCGAAAATACGTGCTCAATCCCTCTCACCCGCCTCTTGGTAAGTCAGTCCTCGCCGGGCGCGTCGTCTTCGTGGTCGGTGAAGGCAGGGCAGGCGTCGCGGTGGCCGCAGTGGTGGCAGCGGTGGCCGACTTCGAGCATATCGCAGTCGGCGGGGAGCTCGGGGGAGTTGTGAACGGCCCAGCGCTGGACGCCCACCCAGAGGAGCACGACGATGAGGACACCGAATGCTCCTATGAGATAGGAGAGCATGACTCAGCCGCCGAGGCCCGCAAATCCCATGAAGGCCAAGGACAGGATGCCGGCGAGGATTAGGGTGAGCGCAGCGCCCTTGACGACGTTGGGCACGTCGGCAAGGTCGAGTTCCTCGCGCAGCCCGGACATGATCATCAGCGCCAGGGTGAATCCGCCGCCGGCGCCGAGGGCAAAGGCCAGGCACTGGAAGAAGTTGTACTCGCGCTGGGTTTGGAAGAGGGCCAAGCCCAGGATGGCGCAGTTGGTGGTAATGAGGGGAAGGAAGATCCCCAAGGCGCGGAACAGGCCGGGGCTGAATTTCTTGATGAACATCTCGACGAGTTGGACGGCCGAGGCGATGACGGCGATGTAGCAGATGAGGCGCAGATACTCGACGTTGAGCTTGACAAGCAGCGCGTTGATGCCGTAGGCACAGGCGGAACTCACCAGCATGACGAAGATGACGGCGGCGCCCATGCGGAGGGCCGTGTCGCGCTTACCGGACACGCCGAGGAAGGGGCAAATGCCGAGGAACATGCTCAACACGAAGTTGTTGATGATGCATGCGTTGAGGAAGATGAAGCTCAGGGAATCCGGATCCATTTACGCCGCCTTTTCCCGCGCTTTGCGCGCAGATCGCTCGCGCATGGCGTTGAATATCAGCAACCACGTGCCCAGTACGAAGAAGGCGCCCGGGGGCAGAATCATGACGGCCCAGGGCTCGAAATGGGAGCCGAGAACCGGATAGCCCAGGAGGGTGCCGCTGCCCAGCAGCTCGCGCACCACGCCCAGGCAGAGAAGCGCGAAGGTGAAGCCCGCCCCCATGCCTAGCGCATCAATGGCGGCCTTCTTGACGTTGTTCTTGGAGGCGTAGGCCTCGGCGCGGCCGAGAATGATGCAGTTGACGACGATCAACTGGATGAACGCGCCAAGACTGGCGTAAAGCTCCAGGCTAATGGCCTGAATGACGTAGTCCACAATGGTAACGAAGGTGGCGATAATGAGGATGAACGTGGCGATCCGCACCTGCTTGGGGATGAACTTCCTGAACAGCGATACCAGGACGCTGGACATGACGAGCACGAAGCTGGCCGCGAGGCCCATGGCGATGCAGTTCATGACGGTGTTCGTGACGGCCAGCGTGGGACACATCCCGAGGAGCATCACGAAGACTGGGTTCTCTTCCCAGAGGCCCCGCAGGAAAGTCTCCATGTCCGAGGGGCCGTGTCTGTTGTTGTTGGCCATCAGCCCGCGTCCTTAAGTTCGTCGAGTTTGGCGTTCACGGCGGGCAGAAGCCTTTGGGTGCTTTCCCGAAGCATCCTAGCGATGGCCGTGGAAGAAATCGTCGCGCCCGAGATGCCGTCCACCTGCCAGGGCTCCGTTTTCTCGCCGTGCTTCACCCATTGGATTGCGTGGAGGAGCGATTCTCTGGCGTCATCCATCTTGACGTCCATGCCGCGGAAGTTGTCAAGGAATGGCTCTTTGCCGATGCGATCGCCAAGTCCCGGAGTTTCTTTGCTTTCGAGGATTTTGAGGCCAGTGATCTGCTCGGCGGCGGGTGTGTAGCCGTACATGACACGGATAACATCGCCGTAGCCTTGTCCACTGGCAGGGAGCGCCACGCCCACGAACTGGCCGGCGTCGTCGAAACCGACGTAGATCTTCTCGAATCCCTCCGCCAGAACATCACCGTCGCTCGCGAGCTCTACAAGCTCTCCCGTGTCGGGATTCAGTCCAAACGCGACGGGCGGATGCGCTTCGGAAAGGCCCGGAAGCACCGCGAACACGGCATTCTTAACGGCTTCTTCCTTGTTGGCTTTGATGATATCGAAGGTGGCCTGATAGACAAGGGCCAACAGGACGCCGGAAACGAGCGCGATGCCGCTGAGGGTGCGGATCATCGCGAAGCTGTTGGCGGCCTGCGCCTGGGGGGCCGGGGTTGTATCGGTGGCGGTGGTCATGATGGGGCCGTAACTTTCTTGGCGCCGTATATCCGCGGCTGCGTGTACATATTGATGAGCGGCGTTACCGCATTACCGAGCAAGATGGCGTACATGACACCCTCGGGCAGGCCACCCTTGAGTCGGATAAGAACCGTCAGAAATCCGAGCAGCAGGGCGTAGATCCATACGCCGAGGGGCGTCGTGGGGCAGGTCACCATATCCGTTGCCATGAAGACCGCTCCCAGCATCAGGCCGCCGGAGAAGAGCATGAAGAACGGATTGGGGTATTTCGTTCCGTCAAGCAAGTAGAAAACAAGACTGAAGACGACGACACTTCCGAGCATTCCTACGGGAATGCGCCAGTCCAGCATCTTGCGGACAGCCAAGTATACGCCGCAGAGGAGGATTAGCCACGCGGCCGTCTCGCCGGCGGAACCTGCGACGGTTCCTGAGAAGAGACTGGCCACAGGCTCGAACTGCCCCTCGAATTTCATTCGGGAGAGCGGGGTGGCGCCTGTCCATCCGTCAATGGCGGCGTTCTTGACATAGGCGGCGAAGGCGTCGGCATCAGCAGACAGGAAAGGCCAGGCGAGGGACGATGGTATGAACTGCGTGAAGCGTGTGGTGATGAACGCGGGGCTCCATGTCGTGATTGCCACGGGGAAGGCCGCTTGAAGGAAGGCGCGCGCCACCAGGGCGGGATTGAACACGTTGAAGCCCAAGCCGCCGAAAAGGGCCTTGCCGAGGGCTATCGAAACGATGCCACCGACGGCCGCCATCCAAAGGGGAAAGCCCGGGGGCAAGGTCAAGGCGAGTAGAATCCCGGTGATCACGGCGCTGTAGTCGTTGATGGTGGTCTTCTTGCCCGCCAGCTTTTGGACAAGGTGTTCCGTTAGCACAGCGGAAGCCGTGGCCACCAATACGAGCGCCAGGGCGCTGATCCCAAAGGCGAACACCGCAAACGCCACCACAGGCAGCAAGGCGTACACGACGTTGAGCATGATCACGTCGGTCGTGACGGCCTGCCTGATGTGGGGCGAGGTCCGCAGTTGTATGGGCGCGACACCCTCTGTCACTTTTTCGCCTTTCGTTTGCGATTCGCGGTCTTGGCCATGCGGAAGTACTGCACGAGGGGGATGTTGGATGGGCAGGTGTAAGCACAGCATCCGCACTCAAAACAGTCGTTGAGATGAAACGCCTGCTCCATCAGCTCATACTGCCCGTTCCGCGCGAGCAGGCCCATGCGCGATGGATTGAGGAACATCGGACAGACCTGGACGCACTTGCCGCAGCGAATGCACGGGAACACCTTCTTGGGAAGGGCCGCCAGTTCGTCCTCCGTTAACACAAGTATGCCGGACACGCCCTTCGTCACGGGGATATCCAAGGACGGCGCGGCGGGGCCCATCATGGGGCCGCCGAGGATCACCTGGCGGGCGGAGCCTTTGAAGCCCAGGTAGTCGAGCACAAACCGCAGGCTTGTGCCCATGGGTATGACGTAGTTCCCGGGCCTCTCGACGCCGCCGCCGGTGACGGTGACAACGCGCTCAATGAGCCCTTGTCCCTTGGGCAAGAGCGCGCCCATCTGGGCCAGGGTGGCCACGTTGAAGACGGCTGCGCTGACATCGCTCGGGAGGCCTCCGGAGGGCACCTCGCGATTCAACAGGGCCCTGATCAGCATCCGTTCGGCCCCCTGGGGATACTTCGTACGAACGGGGGCGACGGAGATGGGATCGTGCTCGGGAATGGCCTCTCGGAGAGCGGCAATAGCGTCCGGCTTGTTTGTCTCAATGCCAATAAGGGCGCGAGGCGCACCCGTGGCGCGCAGGGCGAGGCGGATTCCCGCGAGAAGGTCGTCCATCTGCTCGAGCATGACGCGATGGTCGGTGGTCAAGCACGGCTCGCACTCGCACCCGTTTACGATCACGGTGTCGATGGACTTGCCTTCGGGCACCGTCAGTTTCACATGGGTCGGAAAGGCGGCGCCGCCAAGGCCGACTAGGCCCGCGCTCTGGACAGCGGCGACGATCTCGCGTGGGGAGAAAGCATCAACATCGACGGGGGCGCCGTGGCACACATCTTCCTCGGGGGTCTCCCCACCCTTGATGAAGACCGCCGGTGTCATCACGCCGCTAACGACCATAGCCACATCGATCTTAGTAACCGTACCGGACAGGGGCGCGTGCATAGCCACGGATACAAAGCCGCCCGGGTCGGCGATGGCTTCGCCTCGCACGATTTCTTGCTTCTTCTCGACAATGGCCTTGGCGAGGGCGCCAATGTGTTGGGCAAGAGGAATGACAACTTCCGGCGGAAAGGGGAGGCGCTGGATGGTCTTCTCCTGCGTCACCTCTTTGCCCTCGGGCGGGTGTATGCCGTGCTGGAAACTACGGCTCGCTATGGCCTGAGAGGATGCCATTTGCTTCTTTGACCCATCCTTTGCTGCGGAGTCCATAAGGCCCTTGCCCCTGCGCACCGCCGCAGAACGGCGGGAGTTGCGCTTACTGTGCTCGGTGGTGCGTCAGCCCACCGGCAAGGGCGTTTCGCGCTCTATCTTCTTCGCTTTGGCGCCTTTCATGGCGCCCTTCTCGCTGTCTATCCAGACGATGGCCCCTGTCGGGCAGCGCTGTATCGCATCGATCGAGGCCGTATCATTCTTACTGTAATCCACGCAGGCAAGGCTGCTCTCTATGGAGATGAGGTCGGGGGCGGCGTCCTTGGCGCACAGGCCGCAGCCGATGCAGGCTACATCACATTCGGCGCGTGCATCCTTACCGGCGGCGCGGTTCTTACACGCCACCCATAGCCGATGACTGATAGGGTGGATCTCGAAGAGGTCTTTGGGACATATATCCACACACGCGCCGCAGGCGGTGCATTTCGCCTCATCCACAACGGGCAGGCGGTGCTCATCGAACGTGATGGCATCGAAGGGGCAAACGTCGCGGCAGTCCCCCATACCGAGACATCCCCAGGGACAGCCCTTCCCGCCTCCGCCAACCTGAGCGGCGGCGCGGCATGAAGAAAGTCCCATATACATGGCACGGGAGCGCGCCACATTGTCGCCTCCGGCGCAGGCGAGCCGGGCCACGCGCTTCTCCCCCGCTTCGACCGTGACGCCCAGGAGAGCGGCGATAGCCTCGGTCATATCGGAGGAGTTGGCTGAACACTGGGCGGGGTTAGCGGCGCCTTCGACAAGCTTCTCCGCAAATGCACGGCAGCCTGCAAAGCCGCACGCCCCGCAGTTGGCTCGGGGTAACATATCCTCGATATCATCGATTCGAGGATCTTCGAAGACATGCAGTTTCTTGTTAGCGACGGCCAGCACAGTGGAGAGAACCACTCCTAGTCCGAGCATGACACCGCCAGCCACCAACATACCCATCGTAGTAATCACCCGGTCCTTGTTGAGCCTCAGGACAGTCGGCCGAAATCTTACCAACCCACTTTGGAAATTGGCAAGGCGAACCACATCCGCGCAGGAGAACCCTCTCCAGTGTCGCAGGAGTAGCCTGCGCTAAGAAGAAGGAGATCGGGGCCACGCCCTGGAGGGTCGTGGTACGCGTGAGCCGCCATATCGGGAGAATACCCGGCGACGGCCGGGAGAAGTTTAGCGCGTGCAGCAGGAAAATGCAAACGATGCAGCGCTGCCCGCGCAGACACAAGCTGGTCTTCACGCAATTCCGGCGTAAACTTGCTTGGCCGGTGACTAGGCTGTACAATATCGGAGCGTCTGCGCGGCGGTATATTTGCGCGCTTGTGCACGTGCCTCCGCGCGGCGTTGAGCTAACTCCATTCCCTGGCCAGAGAGGCGCCAGCCTGGGATAGCAAACGGGAATCAGCACCAAGAAACCAAGAGGAAGCACGCATTATGGCAAAGAAGGTAATGATCGACGGGAACACCGCCGCAGCAACGGTAGCTCATGCCACCAATGAAATCTGCGCGATCTATCCCATCACCCCCTCGTCGAATATGGGCGAGACCGCCGACGAGTTGAGCGCGGCGGGGGTAAAGAACATCTGGGGCACGATCCCCGTAGTCTCGGAACTTCAGTCGGAAGGCGGGGCCAGCGGGGCGGTCCACGGGGCGCTTACCTCGGGTGCTTTGACGACGACGTTTACGGCGTCTCAGGGCCTTCTGCTGATGATCCCGAACATGTTCAAAATCTCCGGTGAGCTGACTAGTACCGTGTTCCACGTGTCGGCGCGGTCCGTAGCGTGCCAGGCCCTGTCGATCTTCGGTGATCACTCGGACGTGATGGCAGCCCGCAGCACGGGTTTCGGCCTGTTGGCCTCGGGCAGCATTCAGGAAATCATGGACTTGGCGCTGATCACCCAGGCGGCCAGTCTCGAATCACGTGTGCCTTTCGTCCACTTCTTCGATGGGTTCCGAAACTCCCATGAAATACAGAAGATTGACGAGGTCGAGCGCGAAGTCATGGCGAAGATGCTTCCGGATGAGCTGGTCTTCACCCACCGCAAGCGCGGTATGACGCCCGACGCCCCCGTGCTGCGGGGGACATCGCAGAATCCGGACGTGTTCTTCCAGGGCCGCGAGACTGTCAACAAGTACTATCTCGACGCGCCGCGGATTGTTCAGAAGCACATGGACAAGTTTGCGAAGCTTACAGGGCGGCAGTACCGGCTCTTCGACTATGTGGGCGCGCCTGACGCGGAGAAGGTCATCATTATCATGGGCTCGGGCGCGGAAACCGTGCACGAGACGGTCGAGTACCTTTGCAGCAAGGGCGAGAAGGTCGGCGCGATCAAGATCCACTTGTTCCGCCCGTTCGATACGAAAGCATTCATCGCAGCGCTTCCGCCTTCGGTGAAAGCCATCGCCACACTCGATCGCACCAAGGAGCCGGGAGCGATCGGCGAGCCGATCTATATTGATATACGCACGGCGATTGGCGAAGCCCAGAGCGCCAAGTGGATGACAACGGGTTTCTATCCGAAGGTAGTCGGTGGCCGGTACGGCTTGGGCTCGAAGGAGTTCACACCGGCCATGGTAAAGGCCGTATTCGACAATCTCGACGAGGCCGAGCCGAAAAACCATTTCACGGTAGGCATTAACGACGACGTCACCCACTCGAGTCTCCAGACGCCGACGTTCGAGGTGGAGAGCAAGGGGCGGTTCGAAGCCATGTTTTATGGCCTCGGGTCCGACGGCACCGTCGGCGCCAACAAGAACTCCATCAAGATCATCGGGACGGAAACGGATAATTACGCGCAGGGCTACTTTGTCTACGACTCGAAGAAGGCCGGCGCCATCACGGTGTCGCATCTTCGCTTCGGCCCGGAGCCGATCCGCAGTCCGTACCTCTGCACAAAGGCCGATTTCGTGGCTTGCCACAACTTCTCCTTCCTCGAAAAGTACGACATGCTCGCAGGCGCGAAGGATGGGGCGGTGTTCTTGCTGAACAGCCCTTACGGCGCGGACGAAATCTGGCAACATATGCCCGATGAAATCGAGCAGCAGATCATCGCCAAGAAGATTAAGTTCTACGTTATTGATGCCATCAAGCTCGCCAAGGAGTTGGGCCTGGGCGTGCGCATCAACACCATCATGCAGACGTGCTTCTTCGCTATCTCCGGTGTCCTGCCGACAGATCAGGCCATTGAGAAGCTGAAGGCCGCAATCAAGAAAACCTATGGCCGTAAGGGCGATGAGGTCGTTCAGATGAACTTCCGAGCCGTTGACGGCGCCGTCGGCGGCCTGCAAGAGGTCAAAGTGCCGGATCGCCCGGCGGGCAAGATGACGATGCCGCCTGCGGTGCCGGCTCACGCGCCGGACTTCGTCAAGAATGTGACGGCCCGCATTATGAGTCAGAAGGGCGATACCGTGCCGGTGAGCGCGATGCCGGCGGACGGCACGTGGCCCACGGGCACAACGAAGTACGAGAAGCGCAATATCGCGGTGGACGTGCCGGCATGGGAGCCGGAGCTTTGCCTTCAGTGCGGCATGTGCTCGCTGGTTTGCCCACACGCCTCCATCCGCGTGAAGGTGTACGAGGACTCTTACCTGTCGAACGCTCCGAGCGCCTTCAAATCGATAGATGCCAAGGGCAAGGAGTTCCAGGGCAAGAAGTATACGGTTCAGGTTGCGCCGGAGGACTGCACGGGCTGCGGCGTATGCGTGGAAGTGTGCCCGGCCAAGGAGCGGGATGCGGAGAAGAAGGCAACGGGCCGGAAGGCCATCAATATGACGCCGCAGATCCCGCTTCGGGAGCAGGAAGCCGAAAACTTCGACTTCTTCATGAGCATTCCGGACATGGATCCGAAGTTGTACGACAAGGCGACCATCAAGGGCAGCCAGTTCGTGCGGGCCATGTTCGAGTTCTCAGGTGCGTGCGCCGGATGCGGCGAGACGCCGTATGTGAAACTGCTGAGTCAGCTCTTCGGTGATCGCGCCATGATCGCCAATGCCACCGGGTGTTCGTCGATCTACGGCGGCAATTTGCCGACGACGCCTTACACGAAGCGCGAGGATGGCCGCGGTCCGACGTGGTCAAACTCCCTGTTCGAGGATAATGCCGAGTTTGCTTTCGGAATGCGACTCGCCGTAGACAAGTTCAACCAGCAGGCCCTCGAACTCCTGGAGGACGAGGTGAAGTCCGATTCGAGCAGTCTGGACAAGGAACTTCTCATCGCGATCCGTGACGCCGACCAGTCAACGCAGAGCGGCATCGAGGAGCAGCGGAAACGCGTAGGCGAGTTGAAGCACAGGCTTGCGGACGTCGACACGAAGTCCGGCAAGCAACTTCTTTCGCTGGCCGACTACCTTGTTGAGAAGTCCGTGTGGGGTCTGGGCGGCGACGGTTGGGCATACGACATCGGCTATGGCGGCTTGGACCACGTGCTGGCCTCGGGACGCAACATCAACATACTCGTCCTCGACACGGAGGTCTATTCAAACACCGGCGGCCAGGCGTCGAAATCGACGCCGCTGGGAGCGGTGGCCAAGTTCGCTGCGGCGGGCAAGCCTCAGATGAAGAAGGACTTGGGCCTTATCTCGATGACGTACGGCAACATCTATGTGGCGACGGTGGCGATGGGCGCCAATCCGATCCAGACAGTGAGGGCATTCGTCGAGGCAGAGGCCTACGATGGCCCCTCGATCATTATTGCCTACTCGACGTGCATCGCCCACGGCATCACCATGCTGCGCGGTATGGAGGAGCAGAAGCGTGCAGTACAGTCCGGGCATTTCCCGCTCTACCGTTTCAACCCTGACCTTGCGAAGCAAGGTAAAAATCCACTGACGCTGGACAGCAAGGCACCGAAGATGAAGTACAGCGATTTCGCCATGGGTGAGCAGCGCTTCCGGGCGCTTGAGAAGACTAATCCCGAAAATGTGAAGAAGTACATGTCGGAGGGTGATAGGCGCGTGGCCGCGAAGTTCGACCTGTATACGAAGTTGGCACAAATGGAGCCGTGCCAAGGGGATACCCCCGAGGCATAGCCTCGAGCGTCATTCGAAGAGAGGGATGCGCACCGTTGGCGCGCATCCCTCTTTTTTGTTGGTTCTGCCCCAAATCTGAAGGGACTACCCAGCTCGCGGGATATCTTAACCTTCGCTGATAGCCTCGACAGGGCATTCGGGCACACAGGCCCCGCAGTCGGTGCAGGTGTCCGGATCGATCGCGTACTTGGGATCGCCCTCACTTATCGCGTCAAACGGACATACTTCTTTGCACGCCCCGCACATGGTGCAGTCATCGCTGATCACGTGAGCCATTTCGAGTCAATCTCCTTTCGTAGCCTATGTCCCATCGCCGCCCAAAGCGTGGCGGCGGTTTATCAAACGGGCGGATTATACTCCACCTTACACCGAATATCTAGCTCTCGCCGGGCAAGGCAAGCAGTATCATGGGGCGCCATTCCTCGGCAAGACGCCTTCGACCTCTCCACTCAGTTCCCGGCCATGGCAGGAAAAAGAGGAAGTGGACTACCGGCTGTGGCCGCCGGGCCCCAGGTGACAAAGCGTTACCGCGCAGAGCTGTGAGCCACAGCATAATCTGGCCCGTATTGATAGGGTCAAATAGCGTTTCGAGCATACGGTTGGTGAAAGTCCACTCTTCCGTCTAGGGCCGCCGTAGGCCGTACATGCCACTTCCAACGCGTGAGTTCCGAGGGGCACGTGGCCTCGTGAAAAGGAGAGCTTTGCGCAAAGAGCATGATAGAGAAAAACCGGCCCCCTGGCCTAGCCTGCCAAGGGGCCGGTTGAGCATACCGCTGGGAGGTTCTGTTAGGGGACGGTCATCTCCACGGTGAGTTCTACATTCACCACGCCGCTTACCAAGAAGCTGATCGTGTCTTCGTAGGTTCCGGCGGCCAGCCCCGTGCGATCAACTTGAATAGTAATCGGTGCGCTCGCGCCCGCTAGGAGGATGCCGCTGTCGGGCGTGACGCTGGTAATCCATGACGCCGACCACGTGGCCGTGCAGTCAGCCTCCTCGTCGTCCACGTTGGTAAGTGTCACGACAAGCGAGGTATCCGTCTCGCCAAAATCGAGCTCATCTTCCGAGAGCGTAAGGCCCGGAACAACGACGTGCACCTGAACCGTGATCGGTGCGCCGAAGGCGTCGCCCCAACTGTCATAGGCCTGCACGTCCAGGGCGTAGTCATATACGCCCGGGTCGGCGTCGGTTCGATCCACCGTCACCGTGACGTCTTGCGAGTCGGCGGCAACGTTGCCCGAGGTATCGCTCAACGTGATCCAGTCCGGCAAGGCCGGGGTGCTCGTGATATCCCAATCGAAGTTGCTCTGGCCGGTATTGGCAATCTCGAAACTAAGGGACGTTTCGTCATAGCCGAAGTCGAGCGTGGTGGGACTTATGGCCATGTCCGGGTCAAGGATGTCCAGGAGAACCGGGACTACGATAGAGCCTTCCGTGAGCGGGAGGTTGCCATCGTACGTCAACGTGACAAAGCCTATGTGCGCTCCCGGGTCGACCGCCGAGCGGTCAAGGGTGACAGTCACCGTGTCGGAGTCCAGCGTGCCTTGTATCACGTAGCCCTCAAGCGGTGAGGCCGTCAGGAAATCCGAGGTACTGGAGATGCTCCAGTGCAAGTAAACAGTCGGAGTGCCCGGCGGATAGTCGTATGTGCCGCCGATGTTCTGGATGGTGAATGTAGCCGCACTTGAGAAATCGCCCGCCGTACCGGATCCGAAGTCTATGGATTCGGGGGTCACGAGAGGCGTTGGGAAGGCCGGGGCAAGGAAATCGTCCGCGCCGACAGGTATCGTGTCGGGATAGATGAAGTACTTGTCGGCGTAAATGGCGTTGTTGACGGTTAGCCCGAAGCGGAATGGGGTATCGGTGGCGAAGGTGACTTCGAGAAGGTCGCCGAAGGCGCCGTAGCGAAGGACTTCCCCGGCAGGCGCGGTAAGCGTGTAGGTACCCGCGCCGCTCGCAGGTCCGCCGAGGGTCCAGCCTTCTACAAGGCCGCCATCCTCGAGCGGGACAATCGCGACGCTGAAGTCGTGCGCGGGATCGGAGCCGAGGGTGAACTCGAAGGAGCTGATGTTTCGTGGCATGTATTCGGCTCTGATTATCACACTGGCCTGGTCGCCGAGAATGCCGGAGGTGCGCATGGAAATCTGCCCCATGCGAACATCGCCGACCAGAACGTCGAAATCGATAGTCTGATCGGTGCTTCCTTCGACAATGCCCTGGTCGGCAAGGCACGTAGCGTCGTCGTCATTGGGATCGTCGAATGCCGCATTGATTCGTACTTCGGTACTCGCCTGCTCGTTCAGCGTGGCGTAGCTCAAGACAACCTGGGACTCAAGGTCCCTGGCGACAGATTGATCGCAGGGGTCAACGCCTAGGTCTTCAGCTTCGCACCAATCGTACAGGTTATCGACGACAGGCAAGTTGCCATCGCCGGGAAGCGTGGGATAGTAATGCCCGCCACTGTCGGAGCTTATGCGCGCGAGGGGTTCGTTGTTAATCCCGTTGCCCCATCCGACGAACATGACGCGGACATTGGCAGCATCATAGAGATACGTTCCGGTTTCTTGAATGTCGCCTGGCGGGGTGGTCATGCGTCCATCAGTAATGCAGACGACCATCTTGACGTCTGCGTTGTCGAAGGAAAGGAACGGAGCATCCTCTGCGACAAGCAGGTCGGCTGCCTCGACCACGGCAGGGATCAACTCAGTGGCCCCGCGATCTTCCACGGAGAGTCCTTCCAGGGCGGCGATCAATGTGGGCGCATCGTCGGTAAAATCGCCGCCAGAGACAACACGGGTAGCCTGGCTTCTGTCATGGAACTCCATAAGCGCCACGCGGCAATTGGGCAGGAAATCGAGGAGGTCGGTGATCAGAGGCGTAACGGTCAACTCATAAAGGGCCTGGAGGGGGTCGGCCTCGCCCGATATGTCGAGGCCCGACTCGACAGACACAGCCGTTGCGGCTGCGGCGTCCATGCTGCCTGAGTAATCCAGAAGAATGGCAATATTCTGGCGAATGTGAGCGCTACTGGTAAGGAATTGGTTCGTCTCCGCAGCTTCGATGAGAAGATCGTCCTCGAAGATGCGGAAAAGCGGCGCATAGTCGTCGAGAAGTTCGTACGGCAGGGGCATGGACTGGAACTTGAGGTTGCGCATGAGCAATACGAACCGGACAAGGGAGGGGATCCGCGTCCTTGCGCGGGCTGTTTCGATGGTAAGGCTAGACGCTTCGACGGATACCGTTACCGTAGCCGGTTCGATGACATCGTCTAGAAGGACGACGTTATTGGCGCTATCGAGTTCGTAGGCGTGAGCCGTCAACGTGCCTACGGCGCCGGTTTCTTCAAGCCCGCCGCGATCTATGGAGACGTTGATCTGCTGCCAATCCTTGATGGCTGCGGCCGTGCCGATGCTTTGGCCGGTTTCGGGATAGAAGAAGAGCCAGGGCTTGTCGCTGGTAACGATGAAATCGAGACGCGTGCCGGGATCGCCGAGATTGGCGACGAAGAATTCACTACTGACTCCGTCCAGGCCGAAGTTGATCTCCCCGGGACTCACGCCGATGGTGGCCCGCTGGGGAACGTTCATCTCAACACGGACGGTAGCGTCGCCGCCGTTGGAAGTGATGGAGAGTTCGTGCTGATAACCGCCCGCATCTTCGTCGTCCCTGGATATGGTCACCGTCACGACACTAGTCGCGCCCGGCTCAACAGAGCCGGACTGCGGCAGGACGGATTCGAGCCAGGCTGGGAAGGCGTCCGTATCTTCGAGACTCCAGCTCAAGGTTCCCGTGCCGACATTCTCTACGGCGAACTGCGTGGTGACGTCATTATCCTCGACGAAGACATACGGAATCGGTACCGGGTCCGAGGTGTAACGGCCGTCGGTGTCGATGCTGAGAACAGGAAGGGCCGCCACGGTCATGTAGACAGCCACGGTCGCTTCGCCAGCGTCTGAGGATACGACGATGCCCGGCGCGGCGTAGCTGTAATCACCGGGAGCAAGTCCGGTGCGGTCAACAAGGACATGGACGGAGTCGGTCGCCGCGCCGCCAACGGCACCTGAGGGCGAGGCCGGCGAGAGCGACAGCCACGATGGGAAGCCGCTGTCGTCGATGCTCCAGGTGACGGTGCCGGTACCTACGTTCCAGATAGCAAGGAGCTTATCCGTCTGGTTGATGCTGAAGTTCATGACTTGGGGAAGTACTGCAAGGCCCGGGTCCCGCTCCGGTACAGTCATCCTCACCGTTACAACCACGGTGCCGGCGGTCGAATCAACCGTTACGGGCGTCTCGTAGGCGCCTGAGGAGAGAAGGTCTCTATCAACGGTAACAGTCACATCCTGGTCGGCGCCTTCGTCCAGATCGCCCGACAGGGTTGACAGTGTAAGCCAATTGACGCCCGTTGCGAGGGAGGCCTCCCAGGAGAGTGCGCCGTCGCCAACGTTGCTGAGGGTAAATGTGCCGCTCTCGGTCGTCTCGCCGAGATCGAGCACTTCGGGCGATGCGGTGAGGGCGGCCACGGAGACGTTCACGGTAACGGGGACATCGACAACATCCGTCGATACGGTGAAGGTTCCCTCTGTACTGCCGGGCCCTAGAGGCGTGCGGTCCACGGCGACGTCGATGGTGGTCTCCTCGCCGGGGTCCAGAGCGCCCGTGGTGGCACTCACGCTAAGCCATGTTGCGTCGGCTGTCGGCACCGCGATGGTCCACGTGACAGCAGAAGCCCCTTGGTTAGAAAGGGTTAGGGTGTCTGTCGTGTCCACAAGGCCGAAGTCGAAAGCGGTGGGTGAAACGGACAGCGTCGAGACAAGCACACGCACGTTGACGTTGGCGCTACCACCGTTGGATGTTACGGTAATCGTTCCCTCGTGGAGACCTGCGGCCAAGCCGGAGCGGTCGACAGAGACTTGAACAGTCTCCTCCTCGCCGGGGTCGGTTATGCCGGAAATGGGGGTCGCGGCCAGCCACGTGATGCCCTCGGTAACTTCCAGGGACCAGTCAAGAGCGGAGTTGCCGGCATTGCTGACGGCGAAATCACCGCTCGTCTCCTCGAGACCCAAGTCCAGCGTTGTCGGGGTCAATTGGAGCAAGGGCGGGCTCAAGACAGTCATGCTGACGCGTATGGTCTGGTCACCGTCGTTAGAGCGCACGGTGAAGCGGCCGGAGTACACGCCCGGGTCTATCCCCGTGCGGGTGGCGGTCATGGTCACAAGGTCCATTTCGCCCGCCTCGACGGTTCCCGAGGAGGGCTCGACAGTGAGCCAGTCGGGCGTTTCGTCGATCACCCATGTGAGAATGGCCTGGCCGGCGTTAGCAACACTGAACGTGTCGGTCACCAGGCTCTCGCCGAAGTCAAAGCCCGCCGGGTACACCTGGAGGAACGGGCCCGCGAAAGGACAGCCCAGGGCGGTTGCCAGAGCAATAAGGAGGCCAACCTTGGAAAGATGAGATGTCATGCGAAGCATAAGCTACCCCTCAGCGTGCGCTGCCGTTGTCGGCGAAGGACACAGATACATCCTCCCGAATTACGCACATCATTCATCTGTTACGAATGGTCCGGATCATCCGGGAACAAATCGTCGAAGTCGGGGACGCCATCTTCGTCCCGGTCCCAAGCATTCGGCGCATCGGGGTCGAAATCATCGTCGACAGTGATGATCCGCTTGAGAGGCGCCGTGCTGGCTTCCTGCCCAACCGTCAGGGTGACGTCAGGATTCAACATATCGCCGGGGTATTGGAAGAACTTTGTTAGCGGCGGGTTGACATAGACGGAGTTATCCACTCGCAATCCCAACTCGAAGCTGTCGGTTGCTGGGTCGAGACCCTCAAAAGACAGCCGCATGAGATTGCCAAAGGCACCGTATTGGAGGTAGTTGTCCTCCTCGGTTAGCAGGGAGAAGACACCGCCGCCTTCATCGATCAGGCGCCACCCTGACAAGAGGCCGCCGCTGGTGTCGAGCAGGTCAATGTTGTCCGCAGTGGGCGTCAGCCCGGCGGGCGCAATGAAACGGAACCTAAGGTAGTTGATATTCCTAGGGACGTACTCGGTGCGCACGAAGACTTCCGCACGGCCGTTGCTCTGAATCCCTGAGGTGTGCATCGCGATCTGTCCGGCACGGACATCGCCGCCTATCGAGTAAACCGCATCCTCTTCGAAGGAGCCCTCGACATCCTGGTAGTCGACCTCGATGAGGTAGGTGTGTGAACCCTCCTGGAAGAGTGTCACGTAGGTGAGCACCATCTGACGGCTCAAGTCGGTCGCGATCACGCCTGGCGGGTCGGCGCCGAGCGCGTCGGGGTCCTGTTCGAGAAGCTCCATTAGTCGGTCCGAGTCCCCCGCCCGATAGTAATGCCCACCGGTTTCAGTGGCCAACTTAATCAGGGGGGCACTATTGACGTTTTCTCCGAAGCCAATCGGATAGAACCGGGTGCGGACGTCGGCGTCGCGAGCAAAGGCTATCACTTCATCAAGGGTGTGAATGGAAGATGTATCCCGCCCATCCGAGATGAACACAACGGCCCGAACATCGGCGTCGTCGAAAGCGACCTTGCCGACATCCTCGTTCTGGAGGCGCTCGCACGCGTCGTAGAGGGCGTCGTATATCTCCGACGCGCCGTGCTCGGCCTCAGGCAAGGAGAAGGTGTCTATGGCCTCGATCAGGGGATCGCGGTCCGTGGTAAAAGTCTGAAGCAGCCGGTTCGCTTGCTGACGCTCGTGATACTCCATGACCGCCACGCGCCATGACTCGGGCAAATCCTCGATAAAGGCCTTAGCGCCTTCGTTCATCTGGTCGATCACGGTGCCGCCACCGCCTTCGGCGTTATACATGCTGCCGGTGTTATCCAGCATCATGACGAGATCGAAACGGAGGCTCTCCGGCCCCGCGATGAAGGTGTTCGTCTCGTCCGCGTCGATGAGTTCATCGTCCTCCCAGATGGTGAAGCGCAATCCATCGGGATCGGTGAAAATGGCGGGGTTCGTCGTGTCAATGGCATCACCGACGGGATCGCGCAGGAGGAAGACAAAACGCATTAGGAACGGCGGCCGCGTCCGGTTCAGGGCGCCCTCAATCGTGAGGGGCGCCGCCTCGACAGTCACGGCAATCTCGACATCGTCGAGCCCCGGAGCGGAGACGAAGATGGTGCCACCGTCGATCGAGCTGGTCAGTGCAGTGCGGTCAATCAGCACACTGACCGTCTGTCGGTCGAGTTCGCCGACGAGTGAACCGTCACCCGTGTCGGTAATAGCGCCAACGCTCGTGCCGGATGTGGGGTCAAGAAAGATGAGATCCTCTCTGTCGGTGGAGACGGTGAACTCGAGCAGTGTGCCCGCGGGCCCCGTGTTGTATACATCAAAGGTCAGCTCGCTGAGTTCCGTGCCGAAATCCAGCAGGAGCGGCTCGACACCGATCTCCGCACTGGCGTCGACGGCTAGGTTCAGGGTCACATCAACAATGCCGCCGTCGGAGTTGACACGAATGGTGTAGCCGTAGACACCGACGTCGAGTCCCTCGCGGTCGACCTCGACGGTTATCTCGGTTTCGCCGCCAGCGGCCGTGTTGCCGGCGGAGGGAGTCGCCGTGACGGGCGCCGTGGCGTCCTCGTTATCGGGATCGAACACCGTGATGTCCCAGGTGAGGGTATCATCGCCGAGGTTCTGGATCGTCAAGGTGCCCTCATCGAGGGCATCGCCCAGCGTCAGGGTTGCCGGCACAACATTGAGGAGCGGCGTGCCGGGCATCGTCAGGTAGACGTTAAGCGTCTCGGTTCCCCCGTTCGTCGCCACGGTAACGGTGGCCTCGTAAGGCGATCCGGGCCGCGCAACGAGGAGAGCCCGGTCGGCGGTAAGGGTGATCCGCTGCATGTCGCTGATGACGGTACCAGCGGTAACGTCGGCGCTCAACCAATCGATGTCATCCGCGGTGTCGACCTCAACCGTATAGGTGAGCGCGCCGGCGCCGGCGTTGTAGATCGTGAAACTCTCTTCGACGCCGGTACTTCCGAAATCGATGACACGGGGCGACACAACAAGATAGGGAGTCAGCTGCGGGCAACCTACGAGAGAGGCGCATGCAACAATCATCAGGAATACTTGAAAACAAGGCTGGAAGCGTTTCATAGGAAACCCCTCACCGTAGTCCTAAGGGCAGGGCCACGTGTTCCGGGCCTGCAGCCCGTTCGTTGACCTACCCACGCTGTCTCGTCAAAACCAAGTAGAAAACGTCGCGTTGTCTTCTTGCTCCCATTCTCTCGGCCCGTTCTCCCCAGATAATGGCCGATCCTGCGTGAGAGAACGACCTCTCGAACCGGTGCGTCATCCCTTCGCTTACGCGCCGGTGGCGAGGATAACGTTGACGCCGAAACCAAGCGGCGGGGCCGCTTCGAGCAATTCGACATCCTGTAGGGCGTCTTCGTCCAGCGTATCTTCATCGAGAATGACGAAGTCGTTCTCGCCAAGCCCGCCGTTCAGGGCATTCGTCACGAGGGCTGAGATATCGCCGACCTGATTGTCAAAAAGGGACAAGCCGTCCAGATTGACCAATCCCGCCAGGGGGGCGATGTTGGTAATCTCATTGCTGTCGAGATTTACGTAAACGAGATTGATGAGGTTGCTCAATGGCGAAATATCAGAAATATTGTTGGTATCTAAGTCCAAAGATATGAGATTCGTGCAGTTTTCCAGGCCCTCAAGGCTGGTGATCGACATATTGCGGGCGTCCAGCGCCAGGAGTTCTTTGCAGTCCTCCTGCGTGAGAAATCCGAACGGCTTGCCTATGGCGTCCCGGACGGCCGCATCGAGCGCCGAATCCTCAAATATCACAATGCTTGCGCTTTTCGGGCAACCCGTCAGAATGATTCCAGCACCTACGACCAGCCCGAGAAGCCCCAAGAACCTCCGATGATTCATTTTCATGATGGCCTCCACCCCTATCGACGTTTCCCGGCACAATCCCGGCGTGAATTCACCCAATCAATCATTGACGCGCGTTTCTCCTATGTCGAGCGGTGCTATTATGCGGGATAAACTGAGCATTGTCAATAGTTTTCCGCGCGTTTCCCTCCCGCGATCCTAGTGTCAACCCGACAGTACTTCACCTTGGGCGCGATCACACATGCCTCCAGCCATAGGCCGTAGCCATGTGCCTACTCTATCGGGAATAAGGCCCCCTGGCGTCAACCTTCAGGCATGGGGGCGCATGCTCCACCCACTCGCAGTGTGCAAGAGCCCGACAGGCGTTTGGCGGTCTAGGTTTCGTCCGTCGGCAAGTCGCACTTGTCGGAAATGAACTCCAAGATGGGCAGTTCGCCGCCTTTGGCGCTCAATAGCTGAAGCAACACCTCGTTGGCTTCGCACATGACATCCTGCCACAGAGCGGCCTTAGCCGGGCATTCCCTCGAAATACGCTGAATGTGACTCACTTTGCCTTGCCTCCTTCGTTGCTCGCATTGAACAATACCGTTGAACTCCCCATTCGACACGACCCGGCGTTGCTGCGTGGTACTACGCACATCACACGAGTTGTAAAGAGTTTATCGTTATCAGGCGCTTTATGTCAAGTCACTGATGCGCAAACTTCACCCATTTTTCCACGAAGCGCCCGGTCCCCTCGTTACTGGCCGGGACTACTCCTGTCCTGTGGCCCAAGTGAAACGCACGGTAGCCAGCCCACCGGCGGGGACGATAATGGATATGCTTCCGTCGCCATTCAGGTCCAGGGCCTCGAGGGGCTGCTCATCCAGCGTGCAGCGTTTGGCCGAGAGAACACTGCAATTGACCTTGAGAACATCGCAGACGTCAATGGCCGTCGGATTCCACAGCCGGACGATTCCCCCGCCCTCGTCCGCGGCGGGCTTGATGGCGGTCACGACCGCCGCCCCGGCATGCAGTTTGAGGAAGGATCGATCCTGAGGAAGCGTCTCCGTGGCGTGTGATCGTGTGCCCACCTGCGCCCCGGCCACCAGCCGCGAGGCCTCAACGGCGTCAAAGCCGCCCCGGAAGGGGTAGAGCAGGTACTCGAATTCCATGGTGTCATGGAGTTGGCCATCGGCTTCCCCGGGAGTGCCAACCGTCTGGCCCGTTGCGCGAAAGAGCGTGAGCGCCAAGGTGCGCTCGGGCGTCTGCAGGACCTCGTACTCGTGTAGGCCGAACGGCGCCAAAACCGCGAAGCCGCCTGAGCCGTCCCGCAGGCCGACAAAGGTACTGAAGGCGGTTTCCGGGTTGATGCGCTCGTGCCAGGCGGCCGTTTCCTCGGGGATGGCCACCGGACGCTCGACGATGGCGAAAGGCGTCTCGGCGAAGCTGGCCTCGGCAGGTGCGCCCAGCGGAAGAAGCACACGAAGGCGGTGGTCGCTACACGCATTCTTGATGCGCGTTCGCACGCGAAGGAAGGGCGCGCCCTTCTCAAGGTAAATCCTGTCGGTAATCTCCAGGCCGACGCGCTCACGGGAACGGGCGCCCGTCGAAGGGTCGAGTTGAGCAGGGACATCAAAGTGCCGTTCAACGCGAAAGACGGTGCGCAGGGGGCCGTCCTCATCAATGGCGGTCGAGACACTCGCCCCTGGGCCGCGATAGACGGTGTCATCGGTGACTCGGCCAAGGGTCCATCCGTCGCCGCAGTCACCGCAATCATCGTAGAGGAAAAGGTTCTCCCAGGAGCGGCCGGTCTCTTCATCCACCAGCCTTCCGAGTCCGTCAGGACTCAGTGAGAAGGAAAGCAGATCATTGGAGGCGGCCAGAGGGGCCGTCATCAGGCTACCGAAGTTCCGCGTGGCCTCGTCGATGGGCTCGACGCGGAAGCCGGTATAGCCGCAGGGCGGCAGGTCCATCTCGACGGCAAGGTGGTACACGTCGCCGCGCCCATTCGACTTCCGCCCGTTTTCTCGCAAGCGCTTGTAGAGGACGTTTCGCTCAATGGCGTGGAGCTGAAAAGGCACCCGGCCACCATCTTGCTTTACGAGGACAAACTTGTTGATCCGCTCTCCGGTGGACAGCCCATCGACGAAGCGCTTGGGCCAGTCGGTGTTGAAAGGTACAGCGATCTCGAAGACGCCGCGGCGCGCCCACGGCAGAGGATTGTGCACGACGATGTTGGAGGTGGCCTCGTTCGCGGCCGCGGCCTTTGCCAAATGAGCCATCGCTCGGCGGATTAGTCCGTCGGCTATCTGCTCGCATTGGTCAAAGCGGAACCGCATGTCTCGATGCACCTGGTCGATGCTACAGCCGCAAATGGAATCGTGCGGGTGGTTCTTGAGGAGATGCCTCCACGCCTCGTCAAGGTATTTCACGATGGGCGTGCCGCCGGCCATCTGATGAAATAGCGCATAGGGCTCCGCCCACTTCTCCAAGAGGGCCTGGCAAGTGTCGTTGCGCTGCTTGATGGGATACCGGGATGAAAGGGTGTGGACGATGAGGTATTGCCCGCCGCGGCCTGAGGCGCGTGCCGGCTGCCGGAGTTCCCCTTCGTATTCGGGAAATGACTCCGCACGGCGATGCAGCTCTTCGGCAAACTCCGGTAAGGCGCCCCAGACGAACTCGATATCGGGGTAGAGCCGCTGCAAGTCGTCAAGTATCCGCGGCATTTCAGGATCGGCCGACTCATGATCGATGGCATCGAGCATCAACACCAGCGGTGCGGCCCCCCGGGCAAGTTCTCTGTCGAAGTATGGATTGAAGTGCTCCGCGTAACTCTCGTCGGTCATGCCGTCGCGTTTGACGCGGTCTCTCACGGCAAACTTGAATGGGGCGTAGCTGCCCTCATCGCTGAGTTTGCAGGTCAACATGCGACTGCCGTCCGGGCCGATCCAGACGAAGTGGGCCGCATGCGTTTCATTCTGTGTGCCTCGCCAGCAGATGCCCGTCTGGAATCCGAAGCCCGTCATGATCATGGGCAGGGCGGCGATATGGCCGAACTGGTCGGGCGTATATCCAAAAGGCATCGGCTCGACGCCGAGTTCGCGGCAGACGCGCATCCCCGTCATCAGATTCCGGATGAAACTTTCACCGGAGACGAGCCACTCATCCGGCAGCACGTACCACGGGCCGGCTACGACGCGGCTTTCCTTCATCAGCTTGACGAGCCGTCCGGCCCGCTCCGGCCGAATGGCGAGGTAGTCTTCAAGGACAACGGCCTGGCCGTCGAGATGGAAACAGCGGTACTCGGGCGCCCGCTCCATAAGGGCCATCAACTCGTCAATCAATTCGACGAGCCACATCCGGTACTCCTGGAACGGCTCATACCATTCCCGATCCCAGTGAGTGCCCGCGCAATAGAACGCCTTTGCACGCATTCTGCGTTTCTCCTCCGCAAATAGATGGGATGCGCCGGCGGCCAACTCAAACGTCGAGCTTGTAGAGTTCCACCGGGTTGTCCCAGAACCATTTCTTCGCGATGGCCAGGGCCTGCGACTCGCTCATCTGCCCGTCTTCGATCCTTCCCGCCAGCACGCGGGCAATATCTTCCCGCGCCATGACAAGATGTCCGTACACCTTCTCGACGGGCGTGCCGTAGTCGCCGCCAAAGGCGAGGATCTTGTTCATCGGGATAAGATCGATGGCCTCGTTGAGCGCCGTCACGACGAATTGCTGCGAGATGATGTGCGTCCAGCACAAGTTGAGCCAGACATTGGGGAAGCCTTTGCCGAGCATCAGGGCTTCGCGCATCCAGGGGTAGCCAAGATGGTATACATCAAACCGTGTGTCGGGATGCCGCTGGAGAATGGGAATCAGGTGGAGCGGGTCGAGCGTACGGAAATCCCCCCAATAGCCGGTATGCACACAGACAACCATGTCCTCTTCGGCGGCGATCTTGATCGTCTCGTCCACAATGTAGTCGCGCAGTGGATTCAGCTTCGGCAGGCGTTTTTCGCCGCTCGCCGTCTGCGCGAATGCATCGCGCGATTCCTTGAGGGAGTCACCGGCGGGCAACTCGTCGGCGCTGGCCGTCTGAAGCCACCGGAATGCGCGCATGGCATCTTCGCGGCTCGGGGCCTCGAAGGGATTGGACATCATCTTCAAACCGACGGCCCCCTCCCCTTTCACGCGCACAACATAGCGGCGCATGGCATCGAGGAAGTCGTCCACGGAGCGGATATGGGCGTCAGGCTCGAACTTCGGGCGTGAAATCGCCGCCCACGTCTCGACCTCGTAGATCATGGGCATCACCGGCGTGAGGAGAGGCGTGCCGCCGAGGTCGGTCGAACCGCACTGCGTCAGCGAAGTCCGGATATTGCACGCTTCTTTCAGAATGCGCTCGTAGATACCGGGCGTGTTGGCCTTCTTCATGGCTGCGGAGATCGACTGATAGGTGTCTTCGTTGATGTCGTCGGCGCCGTAGAACTTCTTCGCGGCCAGGAGCGCGGCGCGGGCGTAGGACCCCCACCGTATCTGCTCCCAATACGGCGCGAAGATGGCCCAGCGCCGCTCGAGGGGGATGTCCTGGTTGAACAAGGATTGGTACTCATCCTGGCTCATGCGGGCAACGGCGAGGTCGCCGCGGGTGTAATGGGCGAAGAGGGTGAATACATCCACCTCTTTGCCCAAGCGGCGGCTTTCGGGCCCGAGGTGCTCGTGGCAGTCGATGATCTCCCACGATTCCATGGCCGCAACAAGATGCTTTTCAAGGTCGGAAAGCTTCATGACACATCCCTCTGTCTGCCCCTGAAATAGGCCCCGACAACGTGGGCGCCGGAGATGAACGGCCCCCATTATCGTGATAGGCCTCCTGCGCTTCAACCAGCGCAGAAAGGGGTGGGTGAATTGTCCACCACGAAGCCACGAAAAACACGAAAAGGCACGAAGGGAGAGGCAAGGGCCAGGCGCGGTTGCTCGGCGGAATCCTGGGGGCGCTCGGCACGGCGTTGCGGAGATGTGAACGCAGAGCTCCAGAGACCGCGGAGGTACGCAGAGGATAGATGATGAGCGGACTTGGCTCACGCAAAGCCACGTGGAACGGAAAAGACAGCTCGGAGAAGATATCTTGATGCCCAGTTGCGTGTTCGTCGGCACGATGACATCGAAGTCTCCTGTGGCTTGGGGTCTTTGTGGTGACATGGTGTGAAGGCGGGTGTGTGCGCAGCGGAATCTCGCGGACATAAAGTGCGCGCTCCCCTCCGGTGAGAGGAGGGGAGCGCACGGGGGAGGTGCGTAAGGCATCCAGCGGGCACCGGATGCAGCATCAGCATGTGTCAGCCTATGGCTGTTGAGCCTGTTTCGCCTGTCCGTATCCGAATGCAGGCGGCGAGATCGAGAACGAAGATCTTGCCGTCGCCTATGGTGTTCGTGTTGGCGCCCCGCACGATGGCCTCGATGGTGCGGTCGAGGAAGTCATCGTTGACGGCGATCTCAAGGCGTACCTTCTTCAGGAGGTTAACCTCGAAGGGCACGCCGCGGTAGGTCTCCGCGTATCCCATCTGCTGGCCGCATCCGAGGGCGTTGGTTACGGACATCTTTCCGACTTTCTCGTCCATCAGGGAGCGCTTCACGTCGTCCAGCCTCTCGGGTTGGATATAGGCAATCACCAGTTTCATGATTGGAATCTCCTGTCTTGCTTGGTTATCACGCGGACACTACTGGGTGACGAAGATCTGGAAGCCGCTGTAGGCCTCCATGCCGTGTTCGCCGATGTCGAGGCCCTTCTGCTCTTCGTCTGCCGTCACACGGATGCCGACGGTCAGTTTGATCAGATAGAACAGGACAAGTCCCGTGCCAAAGGCCCAGAGGAAGCCGGCGCCGACGCCGATCGCCTGGGTGATCAACTGGCTGAAGCCGCCGCCGAAGAATAGGCCGTTGACATCGCTGTTCACGCTGTTGAAGAGCCCGCAAGACAGCGTGCCCCACGCGCCGCAGACGCCGTGGACGCTCACGGCGCCCACCGGGTCGTCGATCTTGAGGACGCGGTCGATGGTGAGCACGCTCACGACCACGAGAACGCCCGCCACAAGGCCGATGATGCACGCGCTGATTGGGCCGACGGTGTAACACGGGGCGGTAATGGCTACGAGGCCGGCCAGTGCGCCGTTCAGGGTCATCGAGGCTTCGGGCTTCTTGAAGAATGCCCAGGACGCGAACATGGCAGCGAGGGCGCCGGCCGCCGCGGCGAGGTTGGTCGTCACGGCGACGTAGCCTATCTCGCCGTCGCCCACTGTTGTGCTGCCCGGATTGAAACCAAACCAACCGAGCCAGAGGATGAACACGCCCAACGCGGCCAGCGGAAGGCTGTGCCCCGGCAAGGCCCTTGGCTTGCCGTCAGGCCCGTACTTGCCGAAGCGCGGCCCGAGCACGATGGCGCCGGCAAGCGCCAACCAGCCGCCCACGGAGTGGACTACCGTGGAACCGGCGAAGTCGCAGAATGGGATTGAGAGGCTTTCCAGCCAGCCGCCGCCGTTGAGCAGGCCGCCCCACGCCCAGGATCCGAAGATCGGGTAGATGATGGCGCTGATGACGGCGCTATAGACTAGGTAGGCCTTGAACTTCGTGCGTTCGGCCATGGCGCCGGACACGATGGTAGCAGCCGTTGCGCAGAAGACGGTCTGGAAAATAAGAAAGGTCCAGGGCCACTGCGTGGTAGGGGCATCGGCGGCCCAGTTGATGTCGCTGAGGAAGAAGCCTGAGGTGCCGATCAGTCCCGTCGCGTTGGCCCCGAACATGAAGCCGAAGCCTATTAAGAAGAACACGATGGAGCCGACGGCGAAGTCGATCATATTCTTCATCAGGATGTTTACCGCGTTCTTGGCGCGTGTCAGGCCGGTTTCCACCATGGCGAATCCGGCCTGCATGAACATGACGAGGAACGCCGCTACACAGGTCCACACCACGTTCAGATTGTACTGCAACTGCTCCAGGGCCTCAGCGGAAGCCGCGGCGGCCTCGGGAGGAGCCGCCTCATCCTGGGCAGACGCAACGCCCATGGCACCTACCGTGAGGACAAGAGCCAGCAGGGCGTATGGTAAGACTCTTCTTTTCGTGCCGCTCGTTTTGAAGCCCATCGCTACCAAATCCTTTCGTGTTTACTTGTGCTTTACCAGGGACAGCCAGTTAGACAACGGAACGCCCTGTTCAACGCAAACACCATGCCAAGGCCGGTAGGTTTGTGCCTGCGCAGACCACGGGAGGCCGTCTCGCCGTCCCCATTGCGGCGGGGAGGCGGATGGTTCAGACACGCGGCTCCCAGCGCATTTCGCCTTGATAACAGCGGTGTATCGGCCCATTGCTGCGGGTGAGTATGGGCATCAACACAGCGGCGGAATTCGATGCGCCCCCCCGTCGCACAGGCGGGCGACGGCCTGAAACAGCGTCTTGGATGAGCGCCATCCGGCCCGGCGACTTCCTACCCCCGTGTTGCCTCGGCGCATTGTTGCTACAATTCAGTAGGAAGAAAGCCGAAGGACTTCCAAAACGTAGTAATGGCACCCAGCGTGTGTGGAGAGGCACGATAGGCCTGGGTACTCCTCAGAAGAACTCGTCCATCAAGCGATGGAACGCGAAAGACACGAGCCAGGCTATATCCCCTGGCAACCGGCTCAAGTTCCCGCCCGGCCAGCCAAGGAAGCATGACATCTGGAATGCTCAGGTCCATCATTCTGCCCTCATTCGCTCGCACTGGCGGCTTGTCAGCGGAAACTCAGTTGCCAGCGGTCACCGCGGTCGGCTATCCAGGCCAACCGCCCCGAAGACTGAGAACACCACAGATCATAGGCCCCGTGCATCGGTGGCGTAATCCGCGTGATCCGGCATCGGGTAATATCCAGAACGGCCAGTGCGCCGAGCATGTTGAAAACCACTTCATGGCCCGATTGCCAGAGCACGCGCGAGGGTGGCAGTACACCAAAGCATCCAGGGATTATGGCTCCCGCAAGGTCGTACTCTCTGATGCGGCCTGCGGACAGGTCTTCGCATATAGCTTTCCTGCCTTCATCGACGAAATACACGAGTCTTCGGCCGTCCGGCGACACGCTGATCGGATGCTTTGCCAGCGGCCGCATCTTCAACGCGTTGGTGGTTGAGTCCCCTTGTCGCGGCGCCCAGAAGAGGATCTCGTTGGTGTCCTGAGAATAGAATGCCGCCTGTTTTGCCTCGCTGCACCATTGGAGAAAGCGCGTGTCCGGGCCGAAAGCAGCGGGCACCTCCCCCTCACGCAGCTCATTACTTTGCAGATCGACCCACCTACCGCCATTGAGGACTATCAGGTCCCCATCCGGCGAAAGCACGTTGCCCTGGCCTGCCACTGCGACTTGCGAGAGGGGTAGTTCCATGTTAAGTCGCTCCATCCATGACGTGCCGTCCCAATCCACCACGGCCAGATGACAGGATTCACAGATCTCGGTATCGAATCGACGGCACACAAGCCGGACTTCGCTCTCGCGGAAACGGCAGCCCAGCAGGCAGTCGTAGGCGAACCGCTCATCAGGGATGTCCAGCCAGCCGTCTCGATGCCAGACGCGCAGATCGCCGACGAGGCATCCGGTCTCCAACAACGCCCTATCTCCTCGGGCGTCAACTTCCACAATGGTGGCAATGGTGGCGCGCATCGGCAACTCATACTTGGCCTTCGGCGTAATGGTCTCTTTTGGAATCAACGGCACGACTAGACTGGAGCAGAGGAAAGTCCCTACCATCGCCAGCGCAAACGCGGATCGACTTCGAGTCCAAGCGGCAGTCGTGAATGCCAGTGAGAAGACCGCCACTTGGAGCGCTGCCGCCCACGGAAGGGCTCGGCGTATGCACGGATGAAGAAATGGCCGATGGCGCAGGGTTATGGCCACGAACAGGATGCCGCACCCGAACACCACGGGAGGCACGAGCCATCGTCTTCGCGCAAAGCCGACGAGAGCACACAGTCCCACCAGGTAGCTCCCCGCCCATCCTCCCCAGGAGTATTCAGACCACGTTCCCCCGGCCAAGCAGTGGTTGGCAATCAGCGCAAGTGCCGCTTGGAGAATCGTGACCAGCATGATGGTCCTCAGGCATGGGCGCACTCGCTGCCCGAGGGGAAGCGTGTCACGGCGCGGGCCTGCCCGGCCGTGGGCCGGAAACCGAGGTCGGCCTTGCCGCCGCAGCCGGCGGGCACCACTCCAATCAGCACGAGTAGACTGAAGGCCAAGGTATTCCATGACTTACACGCTTTCATCCGACATCCCCTTTCTGATTGGAGCCGAGGCCCTTTTCCCCGCCCATCACCGATGACACAGTCGTGCCGCACACCGTGTATACAGCACTGCGCGCGTTCCTATTCGCCCTTCTCGTCCCTGCCGGGCCAGCGCCCTGCCCCTCCCCAAATGGCGACTCATGCTCATAGGCCGTCATCACGGATTGCTCGTCGCCGCACAGAAACAGGATCGGCGGCGCCGCACACGCCGGCCTCAATCGCGTAATCCCCTGTCCTCTTATGGGTGCACATCCCGTTGGCTGCTCTGATGAGCATAGGCCCGGCGACGCGACACTCCGACTCCACTGCTTCGCGAGATAGGTTATATTACTACTCGTAATACAGGATTGCCTCCCGCATTGCAATGTACTGGCGTGGTTCGACAGCCTTCTGAACGGGCGCCCGGCACAAGACTAATCCGGATGTCTCACAGGCAGGTTTGTGCGGCCCGCTTTTCTCGCCTGTTGTTCAACGGGAGCGGACTAAAAAGGCAAGAAAACAAGGTTGCCGAATGATCCAGCAAGGGCCGCGCGCTGAACTGGGCGAGACGTCCCCGCAACACCGGTTTGCGTATCCAGTAGAAATGTGCCAATCTGTGGCCTTGCGGTCGGTGACCGGGCCGCGCATGGATTGGTCGCGATGGCTGTTGAGCGGAGGGATGATGTACGAATGCGCCAACGTCTGGCCTCAAGGGGGGCTGTTTGCGTTTTCGGGAGTTGACGGGGAGACGTGCCACGGGGAGCCGTTCGTCGCGGCGGGGGCTCGCGATCGGATCGGCTGGCGGTTCTGGCTCGACCCGCCCGTGGAAATCCACGCCCGCCTCGGCGACGAGTCCTTGGTGTCATTGCGCCACCCTGATGATTTCTGCCTTACCGACTGCTGGAACTGCACGGTGGAGGTGGACGGCAAACGCGGATTTGTCGAAGGCGCCTTCACGGATCGCTCCGCCATGGCGCTGCGAATCGCCTTCTTCGACCCTCCGGAAGGCGCGCTACCGGAACTCGCGCCCGTAACCGGCTTTGCGTTGGCCGGGGACTTGGCCACGGCACAAGGACAGGATTGGTGGCTGGCTGTGAGCGCAGGGCCCGCGGCGGCGGACAGGCAGTTCGGTGTCGGCATCTCGTATAGCTCCGAGGACGAGGCCGTCGATAGGGCACGAGCGGCCCAGACATGCGATATCGAGGCCGCTATCAACGAGCGCAAGCGATTCTACGCGGCCTTGGACATACCGCAGAATGTCGTTGCGAACTTGCGCCGGGCCTACCTAAAAGCCGCAAGCATCCAAAAGGTGAACGTCGAAAGCGCGCAAGAGGACATCCCCTGCCGCTGGACGACGCCGGATCGCATGCCTCACCGGCATATGTGGTTGTGGGATTCGGCCTTTCACAGCATCGGACTCTCGCATCTTGAGCCGGAACTCGCCGAAGACGCCATCCGCGCGGTGTTCGCCAAACAGGAAGGTGACGGGCAGCTCCATTTGGCTGTTCAACCGGGCGTTGCGCCGCGCGAGGAGAACACGCAGCCTCCCCTTCTCGCTTGGGCCACCTGGCACCTGGCGGAGGATGAGCCGAACATCGATTTCCTCG
Source organism: Candidatus Hydrogenedentota bacterium (assembly GCA_963674865.2). Taxonomy (GTDB): domain Bacteria; phylum Hydrogenedentota; class Hydrogenedentia; order Hydrogenedentales; family SLHB01. The sequence goes on along the minus strand of CAXXYE010000001.1, from coordinate 113,982 downwards.
AGGAGGTCTATCCAAGACTCGTGAGCTATCTCGAGTGGTTCGAAGCCAGCCGCCGCAACGACACCGGCCTATATGGCTGGAGTATCCGGCGCGGCGCCGACGCCGTGCGGGGCGCCCGGGGCGGCGAATCGGGCATGGATAACAGCCCGCGGTTCGACGATCTGGAGAGCATGACCGCGGTGGATCTCTCATGCTACATGGCCGCGGAGTACCGCTGCCTCGCGAGACTGGCCAGAGTGCTTCACAGAGATGACGAACGCGCCGAATGGCGTGCGAGACACAAAAACATCACCGGCCTCGTAAACGACCTCTTATGGTGCGATGAGGATCAGTTCTATTACGACCTCGATGAGGTCGGGGAATTTGTCCGCGTCAAGACACCGGCAGGTTTCCTTCCGCTGCATGCGGAGGCGCCGGATCGCGATCGGGCGGAAGCGCTGCGTCTGCACATGATGAATCCGAAGGAATTCTGGCCAGAGTTTCCAGTGCCGTCGGTGTCGATGGATGAAGCCACCTTCGGAAAGGACATGTGGCGAGGGCCTACCTGGCTCAACATGAATCTGCTCTGTCACCGAGGCCTCATGAACTACGGCTTCTATGAGGAAGCCCATCAAATCGCGCGAAAGAGCATCAACGAGGTCATGCGCTGCTATGTCCTCTACGGGTGCTTCTACGAGTACTACGACGCCGTCGCCGAAACCGCACCGTTCGACCTCGCCCGGAAGGGTGGAATCGGCGGCGAGGGGGGCGTTGGCTTCGGAGTCATCGCGGACTACCACTGGACCGCCGCCGCTTTCATCGACTTCGTACACGAGGTGAGCTAACCAGCCCCCGCCCTCGCAGCGGCGCGCCGGTCAATGGGGCCGGAAAGGCATTGAAAACGGTCTGGCGGTTGCCTACAATGCGCGCCGCTTATCCCGGACAACGAATGAGTTCCACACCATGAACGAAATGTGGATCGCTCTTGAGGGCGGCGGCACCAAGACACGTGTCATGCTGGCGGACACGGCCGGCCGTATACTGGCCACCGAGGTCGGCGGCACCGCGAGCAATTTGTACACCAAGCCTGGGCCTTTCTATCGCGCGACACGCCGCCTGCTTGAACGCGTAAAACGCGTGGCTGAGGCAGAGGGCGCGCGCGTCGCCCTGGCCGGCCTGGGTGCGCCGATGCACCCGGAGCAGGCGGAGCGGGCCATCAAGGACGTATTCGGCCCGATAGAACTCGTTTGGGTCGGCGAGGGAGACATGGCACTCGCCTGGTACGGCCTTCGGACGGGCCTATCGCTCATCGCGGGCACGGGCTCATGCGCACGTTTCACAACGCCTCGCGCTGCGGGCACTGTGGCGGGCGGGCATGGGCCGCAGTTCGGCGACGAGGGCAGCGGCTACTGGATAGGGCGAGAGGCGTTTCGCGCCGTCGCTCACGGCATCGATGGGCGGGGGCCACGAACGCTGCTCGAGCAGAAGTTGCTCGAGGTCTTCGAGGTCGACCACCCGATCGAGGTCTATCGGTTCTGCGGACAGAACGGGGTGCTACCGGCCCCAAAGGTGGCCGCGTTCGTACCTGCGGTGATCGCGGCGGCCCGGGAGGGCGACGCGGTGGCAAAAGGTATCCTTCGCGGGGCCGGCCGTGAGCTGGCGGGCCTGATCCTCGCAACAGTCCGGCAACACACGGCGCGGAAGCAGCCGATTCCGGTAGTGCTCAGCGGCGGCGTGTTTCATGCAGGGCCTCTCGTCATAACCTCGCTGAAGCGCGCGTTAGGCCGGAGCGGAAAGACCTTCGATGTCTATCCGCCCGTTCCGGAGCCGTGCGAGGGCATCATCAAATTCATTAAGATGTATGGAGCCAGGAGGAAACGACGTGTATCTCGACGCCTACTTCGACGCGGTTGACGGCATATTTGAAAAGATTCGCTCCACGCAGCGGGAGATGATTGAACGTGCCGCGGAGGCCGTCGCCGTGAGTCTGGCGGGCAAGGGCGTGCTGGCCGTCATGGACACCGGCCACATGCTCAGGAGCGAAGCGTTCTCACGAGCCGGCGGACTCCTAGCCATCACGCCATTCGCTTACAACCTGAACGTTGAAAATCCTGTGGATCACCGTGAGGCAAAGTCCTCGGCAGAAGAACGGACGGCCATCGAGGCGCGAACCGTGGCAATCTCCCTCGATTCGAGCAAGCTGAAGCCAGGCGACGTGCTGATCATCAACTCAAACTCGGGCCGGACGGCGAATGTGATCGAGGTGGCGCTTCAATGCAAAGAGCGGAGCATCACAACCATTGCCATTTGCTCGAAAGACCAGATGGAGCACTGCGAGGCCGCCCATGGGAGCGGCAAGAAGCTCGGCGACGTCACCGACATCGTGGTCGATAACTGTACGCCCGTAGGTGACGCCGTTGTCGACACCAAGGATAACGAGCGGATGTGTCCGGGCAGCGGCATGGCGGGTGCTTTCGCCCTGTGGGCCATCCAGGCCGAGGCCGTCGAGCGGCTCCAGGCGAAAGGCGTAAATCCGACCATCTACCAGAGCTGGCATGTGGGCGGCATGGAATCCGTCGAGCAGAAGCGGCGAGAATACCGCGAGCGCGGCGTCTAGGCGGCTCATCTCAGAATAGCGATTCGTTTCAAGCATCCCTATCCAAGGGACTTCACACTCAACGCGGATGATTCCGACAATCGATTGGAAGGAAAGGCAGTAATGGTTGCTCCGAAAGACTTCACCATTCATATGATTGGCCATGGCCACATCGACCCGACCTGGTTGTGGCGCTGGACGGAAGGCTACGGCGAGGTGCGGGCAACGTTTCGCAGCGCTCTCGATCGGATGAACGAGACGCCGGAATTCAAATTCATTGCGAGCAGCGCATGCTTCTACGAATGGGTCAAGGCATGCGATCCGGCCATGTTCGAGGAAATCCGCCAACGGGTGGCCGAGGGCCGGTGGGAAGTAGTCGGCGGCTGGTGGGTCGAGCCGGACTGCAATATCCCCGGCGGCGAAGCCATGGTGCGCCACGGCCTGTATTCACAGCGCTTCTTCGAACGGGAGCTGGGCGTACGCGCCAAAGTGGGCTTCAATCCCGACACCTTCGGCCACGCCGGCACATTGCCGCAGATCTACTGTAAGATGGGCATCGAGTACTACGCCTACATGCGGCCGGGCCCGGTTTCCGAGATGCATTATCCGGAGGGAACAACCTTCTGGTGGGTGGCCGACGACGGCTCGCGCCTCCTCGCCTCGAATATCGTCACCGGCTACGGCTCGGGCGACAACGTGCTGGACAAGATCAAGGCCACGCCGTCGAACATCTACCTCAACACCGGGCAGACGGTGGTCATGGGATTCTACGGCGTCGGAAATCACGGCGGCGGGCCGACCAAACGCGCCATCGCGCAAATCATCGAGGCGCAGAAGGATGAAGAGCTACCGGATACGCCCTTCTCGACACTGCTCGCGTTCTTCGAGGACTTCCAGCGGGCGGTCAAGGAGCAAGGCGGGACTATCCCTACCATCGCGACGGAACTCCAGCATCACGCGCGAGGCTGCTACTCGGTGCATTCGGAGATCAAACGCCTCAACCGCGCCGGCGAGCACGCGCTGATGACGGCCGAGCGCTTCGCCACGCTGGCATGGCTCCTAAAGGAGCATCCGTATCCACAGGAGCGGATCGAGGGCGCGTGGAAGGATGTGATGTACAACCAGTTCCACGATATCTTGGCGGGCACAAGCATCGAGACCTCCTACGAAGACAGCCGCGATCAGCTCGGTCGCGCCCGTCACACGGCCCACGAGATCCTCAACGAGTCCTGGCAAACCATCGCCGGGGATATCGACACCTCGGGCGAGGGCAATCCCGTCCTGATGGTTAACCCGCTCCCCTGGCCGGTGAAGCAGACGATTACCGTCCCTGAAATCGCGTGGCGAACCTTGAAGCAGCAGCTCCACTTCGTCGATGAAGAAGGCCAGGTCATTCCAAGCCAGGCGGTGCGCGGCGCACGAACAAAAGGCCATGCTTGGCGCATCACGACGGAAGTGCCCGCCCTGGGCTACCGCTGCTTCCACGCGCGTTCGGAGGAGAAGGACGTACAGGCCGGCGGCACGCTCGAAGCCGGACGCGATTTCCTCGAAAATGACTGGTGGCGGATCGAGTTCGATCCCTATCACGGCCACATCAGCCGCCTCTATGACAAGAAGCGGCAGGTCGAGACGGTAGCAAAGGCCAACGTATTGGCTGCGATCGTGGATCACTCGGACACCTGGAGCCACGGCGTGGACGAATTCCGCGTCGAGGCTGGCCGCTTCAGCAACGCCGTCCTCGAAAGGCTCGAACTCGGGCCTGTCCAGGCGACGATTCGAGTGGTGTCCCGTTTCCGCGACTCCACAGTGGAGCAATTCGTGACGATCTATCGAGACAGCGAAGACATCGACTGCGTGTTCCGCGTCAACTGGCAGGAGCGCTACACAATGCTCAAACTTGCCTATGAGACGCGCATCGACGCGGGCGAGGCGACGTATGACGTGCCTTACGGATACGAGGTCCGCGGCACCGATGGCTGGGAAGAACCTGGCCAGAAGTGGTTCGACATGACGGGCACGATTGACGGGAAGTCCTACGGCCTTGCCGTGCTGAATGACTCGAAGTACAGCTACGATGTGTGGGGAAATCACATGCGAGTCACCCTCCTTCGGAGCCCGTTGTACGGACACCACGACCGCGGCCGCATAAACGCCTCCGAGCCGTGGCCCGCCATGGATCAGGGCTGGCAGACGGTGTGCGTGCAGCTTGTACCGCACGCAGGCGGCTGGCGTGAGGCCGGCGTCGTGAAGAAGTCCTGGGAGTTGAACGAACCTGTCTTCGCGCATATCGAGTGTTGCCATGAGGGCACGCTTCCGCCCTCATGCTCGCTCTTCAGCGCCGACGCAGATAACGCCGTGGTGAGCGTGTTGAAGAAGAGCGAGGATGGGGCTAAGGTGGTAGTGCGAGGCTACGAAACTGCGGGGCAGGAGGCGCAGGCGAAGGTAACAATGCACGGGCGGCCGGAAGCATTGAAGCTCGCCTTTGCGCCGCACGAGATCAAGACGATGCAGATCGAACCGGGCACAGGGGCCGTGGAGGAGGTGGACCTCCTCGAGGAGAAGTCCTAGTGCTATGACTCGCGCTGACGGCGTCTCATTCTTGTCGCGAAAAGCAGGGCGAAAAACAGAAACAGAGGGGCCGTTGAAAAAGTCGAGAGTCGCCGGATGCAGGCCACGAAAGGACCTGGGACAGTCCCGTCTGCGTCCGCCTGCGGCGGACTCCGTTTGGGACAGTCCCGGTGTTTCGCTCGACCTCTGGGGCGAATGCGACTTTTTCAACAGCTCCACAGACACGTCTTCGTTTCGCTGCGCTTGTGTCAGCCCCCGTTTTTCGCTTCTTGCTGGCGCTTCTTTATCTGCAGATAAGCAACGTCAATTGTGAGTCAGAACACTGGACGGGAACACGCCATGAATCTGGAAGCCGTTGAGCAAAAGTGTTTGAGTTATCTCAAGCAGGTAAGCAATCCGCTGGTGCCGCTGCACGTCCTCGTCCAGCATCTGGCCGGCGATCCTGCGTGCGGAGATGTACAGGAGGACGTACTGCTCGCCTTCCTACGCAAGCATGAGTTGTTCCGAGTCATGGACGGCCCGGCCCTCTCGGGCGAGTCGGAGCAGTTGGGGGGCTTGGCGGAAGCAGGGATGCTTCGCGGCCCCTACGTCATCCTCGACACGCGTATCCCGACGCCGGCCGAGCTGGGCGCGCGGGTTTCCGAGGAGTTGGAGACAATGCGCAACGCCCTCGCCACGGCGCTGGACAACGCGAGGCAGAGCGATGACAGCGAGCGCAGCGACCGCATCTTAGCACTACTCGCACGGCTCGAGAAGCTGCAAAAGAAGCTCGGAGAAGCACTCTAGCCTGAATGCCTCACACGTAGTTTTCTGCGGTCCGCTTCACAAGAAGAGGGACAGACACGTCTCGCTCGGAGACTCGCTCGGTTGCATCAGTCCCCTTCTTGCTACGCCTTCTCGCGCATGGACAGCCGCTGGCCGGCGAATGGTTGCTCGCTCACGATGCGACAGCCTTGCGCGTCGCGTCGGCGATCTCGCGGCCATAGGCCCGGCACTGCTCGAGATCCTCGGGGCGCGGTTGCCACTTGCACTTCACCCCTTCCCCGATCATGGGAATCTTACAGCCCGCGAAATGCTCGCGGATAACCTCGACGGACTTGCTGTGCCAGCCAAAGCTGCCGAAGGCGGCGCCTAGCTTGTTCTTGAAGCGTAGGCCCTTCAAATCGGTAAGGATGGGTGTGATGGTGGGCAGCACGCCATTGTTGAGGGTCGGGGAGCCGATGGCGATGGTGCGAGCCTTGAATACCTCCACAAGGGCGTCGCTGCGGTCGGAAACGGCCAGGTCGATGATCTTGTACTCGATACCTTCCTCGGCCAGACCGTCGCCGATGGCTTCGGCCATACGGCGCGTGCTGTGCCACATCGTGTCATAAAGGACAACGACGCGGGCGGGTGCCTGCTGAGCGGCCCACTCCTTGTACGTTTCGACGATCTGGAGGGGATTCTCGCGCCAAATCACGCCGTGACTGGGCGCGATGATGTCAATCGGGAGGTCCATGCCTTCCAGTTCGGCAATCTTGGCGGCTGCTTGATCGCTGTAAGGCGTGATGATGTTGACATAGTACTTCAGGGCCTCTTGATACAGTTCCATCTCGTCAACCTGATCGTTGAACCGGTACGCCGTGGCGTAGTGCTGCCCGAAGGCGTCATTGGGCATGAGGATGTTGTGGCCGGTGAGGTAGGTGAACATGCTATCAGGCCAGTGGAGCATGGGCGCTTCGACGAAGAGGAGTTCGTTCCGGCCCAGGCTGACGCGTTCTCCGGTGGTCACCGCACGCGTCGGCCAGCCCTGGTGGTAATGGCCTTCGACGCTCTCCGCGCCGCGTTTCGACACGATTAGTTCGGCCTTGGGCGCAAGGTTCATGACGGCGGGCAGCCCGCCGGAGTGGTCGACCTCGCTGTGATTGGCGACGACGATGTCAATGGTGGACGGGTCGACGACCTCACGGAGGTTCTCCACGAATTCGTCGACAAATGGCCCCCACACCGTGTCGATGAGAGCGGTCTTCTCATCGAGAATGAGATAGGCGTTATACGATGAGCCGCGATTTGTGCTGAGTTCGTGCCCATGGAAATGCCGCAGGCCCCAATCGACCACCCCCACCCAATAGACATTCTTCTTCAGCTCGATAATCATATGCTACGTCATACTCCTTTCCTGGCGGGGGTTAGAAAATTCCGAGCGCTTTGGCCGCCACTTGCCCCTTAGGCCTCAACACTCAGAGGGGCGCAGAAAGTCCCCGGCAACGGGCGCGTTAGTAGATCGCCTTTCTGACGACTCTGGTTTCGCCTGGGAGAAGGTCGAAGTAGTTGTCTTCCCAGACCTCGTAGGGGCGGGATTCGAGTTCGATGAAGCGGGCATAGCTTTGGGCCGTGACGGTGGCCGTCTGCTCTCCGTAGTCAACGGTAACGTCGTTAGGGGCGAACCGGACGGCCTCGAGATCGAGGAAGAAATGAGGCGCGCGGGCGATTTCGCCGCCGTCTTCGTCATAGGCCAACAAGAAGAGGGCCTCGCGGGCGGGGTCCGTGATATCGAGGGCGCCGAGGTCGATGGTGTGAACCACGGCCACGGCACCGGCCGGACAGGAGGCGTCGAACTCCTCTCGCCAGAGGACGTCGCCGTCGAGCCGCAGGTGCTGGAGCACGATCCGCGCCTGGACAGGCCGGGCGAGGTCGTTGGATAAGTGCACCGAGACGGCTTGTTCCGCCTCCGTGAAGAAGGCGGAGACGGGCCTGAACATGCGCTTCAGGGCGTAGAAGCCCGGCTTCGGGCAGCCCCAGAAATCGATGACGCTGTTGCAGAGGCAGGGCCAGGCGTCGGCGAGTTTCCACATAATGCCGCCGCCGCACTCGTACTTGCGGCTGCGGAGATGGGCATAGGCGAAGCTGTAGAACTCGGCCTGGGAGATCTGGGTGAGGCGGACAAACTCTTCCGCGTCCTTGGGCTCGCCGAAGCCTTTGAGCATAGCCTTCAACGCGTTGGCGTAGTCGGGATGATGGGGCTCCATGGACAGAATGCCGGAATGGTAGGCGTACGACTCATTCTCGAAGGGCCAGCGTTTCTCGGGCGGGATGAACGCGGCGAGATGCTCGAAGCGGGGAGCGGCATAACGTCCGAATTCGCTGAGAAAGCGCGATTCATCCTTGGCGAACTCTTTGTGGTGCTTCTTGCCGTGCCAGAAATCCCAGTTGTGCATATTGCGCGACTTGGGATTGATGGGCAGGCCGACTTTGCTCGACGGGCTGCTGGGCAGATAGAAGCGGTTGCCGTCCAACTCGTCGAGGAGCGGGCCGGTGAGCTCGTAGCTTATCTTATTGAGTTCCTTGTAGTTGTCGGGCTTGCGATGGTGGTAGATCATGTCGATCTCGTTGTCGCCGCACCACAAGGCGATGGCGGGGTGATTGCGGAGGCGGGTGATGATCTGGCGCTCCTCGCGGACGACCTCATCAAGAAACGCCTGATCCGTGGGATAGAGGGCGCAGGCGAAGAAGAAGTCCTGCCAGATCAGGATGCCAAGGCGATCGCACAGGTCGTAGAAAACGTCGCGCTCGACGATGCCGCCGCCCCAGACGCGGAACATGTTGAAACCGGCATCCTTGGCCATGGCCAATACGGCCTGGTATTTCAGGTCCGTCACCTGGCTTGTGAAGGCGTTGAGCGGCTGCCAGTTGGCGCCGTAGACGAAGAGCCGCTTACCGTTGACGGCGAAAATAAACGAGGTCGCATCGCCCGGCTGCTCCTCCTCGATGACCTCGACGGTGCGTATTCCCACGGCCTGATACGCGGCGTCGAGAACTGCTGAGCCGTCGCTGAGGGCCACGTCAAGATCGTAGAGAACAGGTTCGCCCAACGTATGTGGCCACCAGAGTTGCGGCGAGGGGACGGCGAACTCGAACGTGTCCCAATCGCCTGAGACTTCACGGTTGTGCCAGGCGACGGATTCGCCGTTCAGGGAGAGACTGTACGTGAGAACGAGAGGATCGGGGCCGAGGGTTTCGAGGTGGGTCTCTATGCGCAGTCTGGCGGCGTCGGCCTGAAGCTCGAGGTTCTTCACACACACATCGGCGATGCGGGCGGCGGCAAAGGATTCGAGGTAGACAGGCCGGTAAATGCCCGTGGTGAGAATCTCGGGGACGTTGTCCCAGCCGAAGCTCATCTGAGCCTTGCGAATGTGAACGCGGCCTTTGCAGGCGTAGGCCGTTTCCTCGCCGGTTTGGCGTTCGCGGGCGAGGCGGGCGATGGCGCGCATCTTCACCATGAGCGTGTTGGCGCCGGGCCGGACGAGATGGGTGACGTCGAAACGCCAGATGGTGAACATGTTCTCGACGTAGGCGACATGGGTGTCGTTCAGATACACGTCGGCGGCGGTGTCGATCCCCTCGAAGACAAGGTCCACGCGGTCGTTGATGAACGCATCATCCACCGTGAAGGCCTTGCGGTACGTCCAGTCGCGCTCCGCCACCCACCGGCAGGCCTGAAAATTGAGGTCGTAGAAGGGGTCATCGATGACGGCGGCCCGCTGGAGGTCGAGATGGATGTCGCCAGGCACCTGGGCCGTCAAGCGGCGGCCCGCCACGGGGTCGGGCGCGTGCTCCGGAGCGTCGTCGGAGAAAAGCTCGAACTCGCCGCTTAGGTCGAGGACGGCCCTCACCTGCTCTGAGGAAAAAGGGTGGTTCATATTGGGTGGTACTCCTGGAATTGGGGGCGTCTCTTCGGCCTCCCGCGCTTGCGTTGCACTCCCCCACTCTCACACCTTCGAGAAGGGCCAGTCAACCTTTATCGGCGGCCGTCGAGCCACTGCGGCGGAAGGAGCCGCCCGCCGCGGTGGGCACAGTGCTAAGGAAGGCTGGCACAATGCCTGCCTGAGCGTCTAGGATGTGGCCTCCAAAGTAGCGGCATACACATTCACGGAGGAACACGTTGACACAACCTGAGCGGATTCATTGCACGGCGCCCTCGCGGGTCGCGGTGGGCGAGGCGTTCGCCCTCAAGGTCAAGGTGACGGGGCCGCTGCGTGCCATTCCGTGCCAGGGCCAGTGGAACTCCCGCAAGCCTTCCCTGCACGGGCCGTATAACCTGAACGTGCAGCGGCAGATTCAGTACCATGACAACTGCCTCCCCGAGTGGCGCGGCGAGCTTACCGTGGACGGCGGGGCGGCGCTATCGGGGCCAGCGCGGCTTGAGTTTGACGGGGCGCGGCAGGGCGTTTTCCCTGGAGACACGCGGCCCATCCGAGTGTTCGAGGGATTCCGGCTGGATCGGCCCGGATTCCACTTCATCCGGCTCGTCGACGAAACGTCCGGGACGGAAGGCTGGGCGAATCCGATTTTCGTCAGCGAAAACGCTCCGCGGGAGCGCATTTTCTGGGGCGATCCGCACTGGCAGACGTACTTCAGCGATGGCATCCGGTGTCCTGAGGAGCTGTATGCCTTCGCGCGCGATGAGGGCTTCCTCGACTTCGGGGCGATCACGGATCACATGGAGGCGGTAACCGACCGCCAGTGGGAGTATTTCCAGGCAGTCACCAATGACTACAATGAACCGGGCCGTTTCGTGACGCTCATCGGCCAGGAGTGGACGAACCACAAGCCCGGCCACCGGAACATCTACTTCCGCGGCGCCGGGGGTCCGGCCTTGCGCAGCACGGATCCGCGCTATGACACGCTGCCGAAGCTGTGGCGGGCGCTGGACGAGCTGGAGCATCTGGATCCCATCGCCATCCCCCATCACAGCGCCAACCGGGTGATGGGCGTCGATTGGTCTTTGGGGTGGCAACCGAAGTACGAGAAGGCCGTTGAGATCCACTCCGTCTGGGGAAATAGCGAGCGTTCCGCGGCGGACGGCAATCCCATGGCCATCCAACACGTCGGCGGGGAGGTGGACGGGCAGCACGTCGTGGATGCGTTGAGGAGAGGTTACCGAATGGGATTTGTCGGTGGGGGCGATATTCACGATGGCCGGCCCGGCGACGCCTTCCACAACGAGAGTTATCCCCCCGCCCCCACGCGCACCTGGCCCGCCGGTTACACGGCCGCCTTCGCTGCGTCACTAACACGGGATGCAGTGTTCGATGCCATCAAGAGCCATCGAACCTACGCCACCACGCAGACACGCATTTACCTCGATGTGCACGTGGAGCAGGAAGGGCAGGCGCAGCGGGTGTCCGTGACGGCGGCTTCGGAGGAAGGCATCCGCGAGGCGGCCGTCGTCGTGAACGGCAGCGATGTGGAGAAACTGCGCGCGGATGGAGACAGGCGGGTCATAGAAGGGCAGGAGGTTCAGGTGGCCCTGGGCCCTGAGGACTTCGTGTACGTGCGAATCACGACGGAAACGGGCAACATGGCCTGGTCGAGCCCATGCTGGCCAGGCGATCAGGCGTAGACGAGCACTTGTGGTTCTCTATCGCGTGTTTTCGGTTAGCAATGAGGAGGCGACTCTATGACAGAGCGTAGTGTTTTCGGTATTGTGGTGCGGACAATAGGCCTACTGATAATTCTGGGCGCCGTGAAGTACCTCTATCCCGCGACACTCAGCCTGGTCTTTGGCGGGCCAGCGGCGGCCGAAGGTTTTTTCTTTGGGATTCCGGCCCTGTTCGTCGGCCTCTGGTTCCTTGGCGGGGGGAGAGGAGTAATGTCGTTCGCGTATCCTGAGGATCCGTGCGACAAGGCTTAGGGGGCACAGCCTCCCAGCCCGACTCTAAGCGCGCGGTGCCGGAAAGCGGAGGTCCTAGCCGCCGCCCAGGACAGCGTCTACCCACCCTTTGAAGGTGTACTCGGGGGCGGGGCACTCTTGCTCCGGAAAGCAGGCAAGATCGCGGGGGGCGTGGTGGACGGCGCCGATATCCACGACGAGGTTGCCGCGTTCGCGGGCCTCGGTATCGTAGAGTTCCTCAATTCTCTGGCCTTGGGCATCGGCCCAATCGCCGAATTTGATGACGCGCTCGGGAAGGGGCCGCCGCTCCTCGGCGGACATAAGCCGTCCTTGCATCCAACGGACGCCATCGGGAGTGAGAAAGAGCGGCCGGTGGTCGGCGCCGGGCACAAAGCGGCATTCAATCGCGCCTTTCACGCCTGCCCGCTCAAGGATACGCAACGCCGACGCCACGCCTTCGCGGACGTGACGGACAAGCGCGGGTCCGCCTTCGGCATCGTCGATAATGGCGTCGCTGTCGCCGGAGAGAAACAGCGCGGCGCAGTGGGGCGCGAGCAGGGCGGTCATCTCGTCGCAGCCCATGATGGCCGCGAATGACTCATAGGGCAGCCGGGTGCATTCCTTCCCATAGACGGCGAGAGTTGGGATGAAGCCCCAGCCACAGAGGACGGCGGCGCGGATGCGCGCGTCGAGGATGGCCAACGACCCCGCCGAGGCCCCGCCCAAGGAGTAGCCGAGCGCGCCGATGCGCTCGGGGTCAACCTCGGGCCGGCTCTGGAGATAATCGACGCCGCGCGCGAGATCCCACACGATCTTGCCAAGTATCGAGCGCTTGAGCTTCTTCTGGACGAAGACGACGCGCTCTTCCAGAGTCATGCTGTAGAGGTCGTGCGCGCGTGTGCCCATGCCGCCGTCCACATGCCGCTCCTCCTCGCCGATGGTATCGACGGCGAGGCAGGCGAAGCCGAGTTTGGCGTACAACTGGCCGGCGTACTGGGCGTAGAGGCAGGATTTCGAGCCGCCGTGGCCGCAAGCGAGAATCACCGCGGGGACGGGCCGCTCAGTCGGCTCGGGCAGATAGAGCAGCGCCGTGACGCGGGAGCCGGCTTCGGCGGCGTAGCTCACGGACTCGATACGGAAACCGTCGCCCGCGCGTTCGCGGTGCGTTTGCGGCGCGAGGGGAACCTTATCCTTGGGGAACGTGAGAATCTCCGCCATGCGCGCGCGGAGCGCCACGGCACGCTCGGGCCACGGCTGGCCGGTGAGGGCCGTCGGCCCGGCCCAGTGCGCGGCCCCGATGGCGAAATACTTGTTCACGTGCGGCGGGGCCGTGCGCGAGGCATACCAGATGCGCCAGGTGCCGTCCTCGGCCCGCATGATGGACTGGCTCGTAGTGTAGTGGGACTCCCAAGAATGGCTCGGGTCGGGCCGGAATACCGGATTGTAGGGGTTCTTGTGCCAGGCGCGTCCGTCGGCGCTGACAGCAAGTCCCAGGGCGGTCTTGTGGGGGTGCCCGGCCCAATACGCGCCGTACCACATGAGATACGCGTCGCCGTCCTTGACGACGGAGGGATAGAACAGGCGCCCCTCCTCCCACCCTTGATCAATCTCGATGCAAGGGTAGTCGTCCACGTGCCAGGCGCGGCCGTCCGTGCTCTGGGCGTGGCGGATAGTCCACGGCTCGCGGCGCACATCGGTGTACCAGAGGTGGTAGACGTCGCCCTCCTTGATAATCGTCGGGGCATAGACATACTCGAGCTGGGCGGGCGACGGCGCGGCCCAATGGAGGCCGTCCGCGCTGCGCGTCTCGTGGAGGGCGTGTAGGCCATCGGAGGCAGAGAGATCGGCGGCGGAGAACCACAGCCGAAGAGCGCCGTCCTCACGGCAGACGGTGCCATCGGGATGGCGCAGCAGCGTCGGCGTCAACACTGAGCGCTTGCCGTCGCCGAAGGCGAATATCGGCGAGTCGGGATGGCGCGCGAAATGGACGCCGTCGGCACTCGTGGCGAGTCCGAGCCGGAAGATCCGCTCCGCCACAGCGCCCGAAGAGCCCGGATACCACATCCGATACTCGCCGTCGTCGAAAGCGACACACGGCGCGAAGATGTGCGTGTCATCCCACGCGCCCGCGTCGCCGAGCGCCAGGACGGGCTCGTCCAAGTCACGCGTCCACGCCTGCGGCCCCATCCATTGGGCCAGGCCCACCACAGGCGGCGCCCCAAACGCCGCCATATTCGCCACCATAATGTGCAGGATCATGTTGATTGCGAATCCTTTGTTGCTATGCCGCCCACTCTCCAAGGCGAGTAACAATGAGCAGCATGCCAAGCCCGGCGAGGTTAGGTCAATGGGCATGCTAGTGACTGTGACAAGAGAGTGCACAAATCGGCATCTGAGAAGGTCGAGAGTCTAGGAGGAGCGCAAGGGATCTCCGTTGCGTTTCATCACTACCTGGATTATCTTGACGTGACAGAACGAGGCACGGTCTTGTTTGCGGGAGTCGAGAATGAGCGCCATCGACAAGGTGAGAGAAAGACTTGAGACACATCCCGAACTCTCTTACAGGGTCAAAGGGAAAACCATCACCGTCGACGCCCGCAGCGGATCCGGCTTCTCCGTTTGGCTCACAGTGAATCGGCATGGATTCACTGTAGGCTTCGACGGATGGCACGAGGAGTTTGGGGAAGAGAGCAAGGCCCTGGAGGCCTTTGCCTTCGGCTTCAGCGATTGCTGCCGCCTCAAGGTGGTGAAGCGTGGCAACACGGCCTGTTCGTGGACGGTCGAAGGCAGAGAAGAGAACGGCGAATGGACAGAAGACAGCGAGACGGGCCTGTTCTTCTTCCCATTCTGGCGGAAGAAGTGCGTGGAATACAGGCAGAACAGAGTCATCGTGACGCACGGGCGAGACGGCAACGCTCGTGTTGAGGACACGACGCGTGGGGCCTGAATTCGAGGGCGCTGCGGTCTGTGGCGGACGGAAAGGCGGATACTGACAGGATCTCTTGTCACGCCCTTTCAGGGCTGCATTCTGCTGTTACGACGTTTTCCCGGCGCGTTGCGCCGGGCTGGTATGCATTGCCCTTTCAGGGCAATGGAGAAGGCAATATGCTCGTCGAGCCAAGCGATGGCGCCCGGAGCAACCATATGCGGCCTCATCAGAGGAGCGCCCTCTGCACCGAGCCCGCGTTGTGCCGGGCTGGTATGCAATGCCCTTTCAGGGCACCGGATGGCGTGGTGCCCAGAGAGAGATGCTGCCCGGGATAATACGCCCAAGCCCGCCAGAGAAGAAGCACAGTCCACCCGCATTCGCAAGTGACAGACGCGTTCCGCTTCTCTCTGCGAAACCGCTCCGGAAGGGCGGGGCATGCACGGAGCTCAGTCCCGCGAAACACACGCATCGAGCCGCGCCGCGGCCTAGGCACCCTCGCCTCACCGCAGTGCCCCCCCTGGGTACGCTGCGAAACTGCCCTGGAGGGGCAGGACATACGAGCCCACGGCAACGCCGTGGGAATCGGGCCAGGCCGATAAACAAATCCTGGAAGGGGGAGACACAAATCCCGCCTCGTCCCGCAAGGCACCCAGTTCTGGCGCTATGCGCGTATCTCGCCCTCGCCTCGCCGCAAGCCTTCCCCCCCCACGGGTACACGCTCTTGCCCGCGACGCCGCCCTGTAAGGGCGGGACATATCAGCCCACGGCAACGCCGTGGGAACCGGGTCAAACCAACGAATGAGCCCTGAAAGGGCGTGACATCCCCCCGGTCAATCCCATAGGTGTGCTTCATCTGGCGCAATGCCGTACCTTTGAAGCAACTCCCGCAATTCCTCCTTGAGACTCTGGCTCCGATGGTGCTCCTCCTGGTGGTCTATGTACCGTACGATGGCCGTCAATTGCGACTGGCCAAGCGAGAACGCGCCATAGCCGGCCTGCCACGTGAAATCCGGGCAGCCGTCTTTCTGCTGTTTCATCCAAGCGGACGACGACCTCTTCACCTCGGCGAGCAGATCGCTCACGGTCAACGTTCTTGGCAGCGTGCACGCGATATGGACGTGGTCCTCCGTACCACCGACCCGAAGCGCTTCACTACCGATGGCACGGCACGCCCCCGCGAGATACGCGTGCAAGCGCGGGCGGACTGACTCCGAGATCAGTCGCCGCCGGCTCTTCGTGCTGAACACCAGATGAAGGAGCACTCGAGATAGCGACTGCGACATGTTGATTCCCCCGTCTTGTCACGCCCTTTCAGGGCTGCATTCTGTTGTTACGACCTTCTCCCGGCGCGTTGCGCCGGGCTGGTATGTCTTGCCCTTTCAGGGCACCGGAAAAGGCAATATGCTCGTCGAGCCAAGCGATGGCTCCCAGAGCAACCATATGCGTCCTCATCAGAGGAGCGCCCTCTTCACCGACCCGCAAGCGCGTTGTGCCGGGCTGGTATGCCTTGCCCTTTCAGGGCACTGGACACAGCCAAGACCCGCTTTCTGATGCAATCCACTGGATAGTGCGGATCGCGTGGCTGACAAATGCCGTCTTCTGGCCCAAAAGGCGCCTTCCTTCGCGCAATCGAGCAGGCGTTCACTCGGCCTACGCACAACATCGCCCACTATGGTGTCGCCCTCAAGATGCACTCTCACTACCGGCCTTCGCCACAATTCCGTCGATGTTCTTCGCCAGGTCATCCAGAGCCTGCTCGGGAGTCTGGCGGCCGGTGAGGGCTTGGTACATGGCTTCGCGGATGGCGGTGCCGATGGGTTCCCAGTGAATGAGGGGGATGGTGTGGCCGTCGGGAATCACGTCGATGAACACCTTCCAGTCGGGGTCCTTCTGGAAGTGTTCATCGGCAGCGACGGTCTTCTTCTCGGGCAGGAGTCCGAGCTTGGCGAAGGCGAGCCGGTGCTCATCCTGGTAGGCGAAGTCGAGGAAACGGGCGGCGAGATCTTTCCGGGGCGAGTAGCGGGCGAGGACGACGTGGTCGGTGATGATCTGCGTGACGCGCTCTTTGTCCGCGGGCAGGGGCACGACGCCGAACTCGACGCCGGGGGCGTTCTTGCGGAGTTGCTCGACGCCCCAAGGGCCGGTGGCGAACATGGCGAGCTTACCGGCCTCGAAGAGGCGGCGGGTCTGTTTTCGATTCCACGACGTGACCTCGGGCTGGGTGACGTGGTACTTGTTGACGAGGTCGCAGTAGAAGGTGAGGGCCGTGACGCCCGCCTCGCTGTTGATGGCGCACTTGCCGTCGTCATCGAAGAAGCGCCCTCCGGCGGCCCAAAAGTAGAAGAAAAAGTTGTCGTCGGTTTCGTATTCGCGGGCGCCCGGCAAGCCAATGCCGTAGACGTTGGGCGGGTCGTTGAGGGCGACGGCGGCGCGGAGTTGGTCGGCCCAGGTGCCGGGCGGGTCGAGGGATGCCTCGCGGAAAAGGTCTTTCCGGTAGAAGAGCGCCTTCGTGGAGGTGGCCCATACCAGGCCGAGAAGGTTGCCGTGGTAGATGCCTTTGTCGTAGAGGATCTCAAAGAAATCGGCCCTTAGCCCACTGGGAACGAGGTTGTCGAGGGGCTCGATATGCGGGGCGAACTCGGCGAGCCAGATATCAGGTATGACGATGAGGTCGGGGCCTTTCCCCCCGGCGAACCAGGCGGCTATCTGTTCGTGGGCGTGATCCCACTTGTCGAGGGTGATGCGGACGAGCGGGGTGCCGGGAATCTGGGCGAACGCGTCGGCCAGTTGGATGTAGTAGTCCTCTTCACCGGGGACATCATAGGAGTAAGCCTGGAACCAGAGCGTTTCCTGGGCGCCGGCGGAAGCAGCGTACAGGAGGGCAAGTGAGACAACGGATAGCAGGACGGCTGATCGTGCTTTCATTGCAATTCTCCCCATAGGAAGTCGGCGATGCATCCTCAACAATGTAGCACATGCCCGCCCACGCTCTGAATGAATCGTTGGAAGGCGCAACTCCGGGCAACTTTCACCAGCCCGTCCAAGGAAAGCGCGGGGGCCTCGGTACAGTGCTCGGCCACCTCATAAAAAAGCCTGGACGTGCTTCCCGCTACGCAGGGAGCGAACTCCTGATGAGAAATGCCTTTATCTCAAACCTTACGACAAGGGCTCTAATCGCTTGTGCGCCAGCACCTTACGCCACAACGACACCTGGAACAACCGCCACCACCCGCAGGCCCACGCAGCCAGTATCCACGGGCAGCGAGGAGTGTTCGTGACCTCCTCATTGGGCTGTTCTGGTGATAGAGCGGCTGCGTAGTGAAGGACCTTGCATGACTAAGAACAGCCCTTGGGGAACCTTGCCGCTCGGAAGGTGTTGTACTCATTGTGTTGACACGTAGCTCGATTACTGCGCCATTTCCAAGGCCTCGCAGAACCTCGAGGATAAGCGTAATCAAAAGGATTATGCTGTCCCGACGGTACTTCACTTGGCGAAGGGCAATTCTGCTGTGCCTGCTGGTTGCTTCCATGGGCGTAACCGTCGCCGCCGCAAGCCTCGGCATTCTGGCCAGCGAGAACACGTTGGCGCACAATGCGCGCTGGGAGTGCACGAAACGGACCTTCGAGAAGCCCCCTATGGGGGCGAAGCCCTTCGTGCTGGGGACACAAGCCCTGGCGCGCGGACGGCTGAATCTAGGGGCGTGGCACGGGTTTCACGAGGTCTCCCTCAAGAAAAGGCTCGTGCCGCGTGAAATCGACTTCCGCTTCATGCTTCAGGACGGCGCCTACGTCAATCTGGTGTTCGGAAGGGGCCGTCCGGAGTATTCGGCCGTTCGATTATCCGTAGATCCGCTTTTTGAAAACGCCTATCTTCAAGTGCGCGATGATGGCGCCTTTCTCGAGAAGCAGCCTTTCAATTGCAGCGAGATCCGCGCCAATACGTGGAATACTTGCCGCCTTAGATTCCATGAGAGCGGGGCGCTGCTGACGCTCAATGATAGCTGCGATATCGACTTGCCGGGAGTCCCCGCGTTGAAGGGACGCGTTGGCTTTCACGGAGGCCTTGAACCGGCCTTCATCGACGATGTCAAGGTAATCCAGCAGGACGGAGCCGAACGTGTCCGGGAGAACTTCTCAAATAGGCAAGGTATCGTCACGGTCATCCTACAGACGACGGCGGCATTGGCAGCCATTCTGATAGCCTACTGGATGCTTATGCGCTTCTTTATCAAGGGATTCCGCGATACGGCCATCGCCGTGGTAGTGTTCAGCGCGACCCTGACGGTGGTGAGCGTCTGCTGGAGCACGGCCTACGGCATGTCGCTGTCGGGCAGGTACCTGCAAACACTACAGGCCTTGGTCGAGCCGGATGTGGCGCAGAAGAGAGTTGCCAGGGCCCGGAAGGCCATCCGGGCCAGACACGCCGTCGAAAGAGCTCCCAACACAACAAGAATCCTCTTTCTCGGTTCCTCTCAGACATGGGGCGAGGGGGCGACTCGCGTGGCAGACGGCTACGTCCCGCAGAGTGAGAGGCGACTGAACACCAAGGCCGGGCCTAACGAGCGCTATGAGTGTATCAACGCAGGCATCCAAGGCCTGAAGGCCGAAGAGGCCGCCGAACTCTACAAGGCGGAGTGGTTGGCCTTCCAAGCGGACCTGGTTATCGTCAACCTGAGCAACAATGACAAGGTGCCGATGGCTTTCGAGCAGGGCCTTACACAGTTGGCGGAACTCAACAAGACGCGGGGGATCAAGACGCTGTTCTGCCTTGAGCCCAACTCGATTGAGCATGCGCCCAACGGCCTGCCCCTTCATGCCGTCATGCGCCAGGTCGCCGAAGCCCACGCGATAGAGGTCGTAGACCTGCACGGATACTTGGCCGAGCGCTATGATAATGGCTTCGTCTGGTGGGATAACGTGCATCCATCCAGCTATGGCCACGGATTGATCGCGGACTTCCTCTGCCCTAAGATCAAGGCTGCTCTTGGGGCATCGAGCGGTATGCGCGCGGCGTCTTAGCCGCATCAGGGAAGCGCGGTGGCCTCGATAAGGGCCGCCAAGGCCGCCTCCGACAGCACCGCGCTGGGACAGAACGCATCGCCCGCTGCGTAGGCGGCCAGCTCGGCGAAGAGATAGCGGGCTTCGGGCCACGCGGGATTGAGGTCGAGGGCAGAAATGACGATACCGCCGCGGCCGAGGAAGCGCTCGACGATGTAGCCGAGCGACCGGCCAACCGGGTAAGAATGAATGGCGCGGATGACGGGGTCGGTATCGTTCAGGCCGAGGGGCTCGAGGTCGATAGCGGGGGATTCGGCGATCATGCGGTAGAAGTGGAGGTCTGCGAAACCTCTATGCGGCATGGCGCCAAGCATCGGGTGGTCAAGGATGATGGTGGCGTTGTGGCCGGACTCGTACGGGGGATAGTTGGCAGGCGGCGTGAAAAAGTACCGGCCCACATTAAGGCCGAGCTTCGGCGGGAACGGGCGCAAGAGTCCCTCGGAGGCGGCAAGCAGGACACGCCCACCCGCACGTGCAAACTCAATAAGAGCGTCGTCGAGACACTCACTGAGGATCAAGCGGAGCCTGTCGACATCGAGTCCTCTTTCGTCCACGGCCGGCAACTCCACCACATCCTTCAGCCAAGTGTATTTCGGCGCCCCGTAGACTGCGACTCCCGCGGGCAGACGTGTATCGCTTGGGAAAAGCCATAGATGCCAGGTATTGGTGAAGCGCCGCTCCCCCTCGAAGAGCACGGCACGCAGACGCGCCTTTCGGGGGCTCGCAACCGGTGGAACAACGAACTCGATATCTCCGGCGGGACAGGTGCGATAGGGGCGGTGGTCGAAGTCGGCCCGCCCGAACGCGAGGACCTCTCCCCCACTCTCAATCTTCCACTCGATGCTCGGGTGTTGGAGCGGCGGATGGGAGAAGTCCGAGACAGCCAAGCCGCAGCGGAGGGTGTCGCCGGCGGCAAGGGCCCGGCCGTCAAACGCAAGGTTGCACAAAACCACGGTGTCGCCATTAGTCTGGCGCCAGGTGGAAGCATCCGCGTACTTGCGCTCGTAGAACTCGTCGATGATGCCTTGGGGCGAAGGGTTAAGGTCCATGGCGTTAAAATGCGAGATGCCCGCGAGCATGGGATGCTCGCGGCGGCACGCCTCCATCTTGCCTTTGGCTTCGATGAACTGGACGCGGCAGCTATTCTCTGCGGCCTGGGGCAGTACATGGGCAATACCGTGGGCGGCGGCGCACTCCATGGCCATTTCGGCGCCGTAGGGGCGAATGGCCCCGGAATACTTGTCCGCGAGACGCACGTCAGGGAACGTACTCCACCAGCGATACTCGTGCTGGATAAGGGGCTTATCGGCGTCTTTGCCCGGGTCGATACCGGCCTCAGCATTCAGGAAGTCGGCGGGAAAACTCTCATGGTGGCGGCCGTCCGTCCAAATGACCATGGCGGAGGGTTTGATGGCCTTGGTGTCCTCGTAGCATTGGCGGGCGGTGCGCGCGTAGTAGAAGAAGGCGAGTTCGTTGCTCATGCAGTAGACATTGGCGGAAGGGTGGGTGACGTCACGCATGACGACGTTGTCCCATTGCCGCTTGAGAAGTGCCCGGCAGTCGGGCGTCGGCATCGGCCACGAGTAGTCGTGATAGACGTCCATCCCGCCCCACCCACCGAGCATACCCATTTCACTCTGGATGAGCAGGCCCACTTCGTCCGCCACGTCGAGGTACTCGGGCGTGTAGACATAGGATTGGCAGCGCACCATGTTGTAGCCGTAATCGCGCAGCGTCCGGAGTTTGCGACGCCAACGGCCGCGGTCGGTGTCGGGGCTTCCCGTTTCGGGACAGGCCACAAAATCGCCAGTACCGCGAATGTAGTAAGGCTCGCCGTTGATGAGGAGTTGCTTATCCTTGCCCGCGAGACTGACGAATCCTACGCGTTCGGCACACGCGTCCATGACCGCGCCATCCTGCAAGAGGCTCGCATCGATGCGGTAGAGGTTAGGCGTGTCCGGACTCCAGAGGCGGGGGTCGGGGATGGGTAGGGCCAGTTCGGCTTCACGCTGGCCAAACTCGAAGGTCCTTTCGATGACGTCGGCGTCGCTGTCTATGTGACGGGCCGCGACATGGAGAGCAAGCGGGCCGCCGGACGGACAGAATCCATCAAGGCGCACTCTCAGCCGGAGTGCCCGCTCTTCAACGCTGGGACACACCCAAAAACGCTCGAAGCCGATGGAGCCCGTGGCGGTCAGTTCGACGCCGCGATAAAGGCCGGACCAGTTGCCCTGCCAGTTGTAAGCGAAGCCGAGCCAGCGGTTCCGTTCATGGACGCGGACAGCCAGATGATTGGCCTTGCCGGGCTGCAGGAAGTCGCTGATCTCGAAGGCGAAGGGAACAAAGGGCAGATTGTTATAACCAAGCCGCACGCCGTTGAGCCAGACCTCCGCGCTGGGATGAACGCCCCCGAAGTTGAGCCACACGCGCGAGCCGGCCCACTCGGGCGGTACGGAGAAGGCCTTACCGTACCATCCGGTGCCGGTGTACGTAGCGCGAAAGGTCCGCGCCCAGAGGCGGAAATCGCGTACGCACTCCTTCTCGTCCCCGCCAAAGCCCTGTCCCTGCCAGGTGCCCGGTACCTCGATGCGGCCATCGAGTGCGCCGGGATCCTGTGGCCACCCATCGGCCAGGCCCTGCTTGTGCGGGTCGAGAGCAAAGGCCCACTGGCCGTCGAGATTGAGGCGTTTCTCCGCCTCATGGCGTAGCACGGGATTCACGCGAGCTGGAGTACGTTTGCGGCATGACATCGGCAATCCTCCGGCGAGCGGCCGCACGATGGCATCCAACGATGGCCGCGCTTTCGCTATTGGAACAGACTTCGCGTTAATTCCAGGAAGTACTCGAAGTTCTCCTGGGGACACGGCGGGATCGCATGATCAATGGCGGGTATGAAGCCCCCGGTTTCCCAGACAGCAGGCACCTTCTCTATCACTTCACGCTTGATGGCGTCCTTTCCTTCGAGCAGGACACGCTTGTCGATGCCGCCCCAAATAAAGAAGCCGGGGCGCTCGGCGCGGACGCGACCGATATCGTAGCCCGCGGCCACCTCGAATGGGAAAAGGCCGTTAATGCCGAGGGCAATGAAGCGGTCGAGCACGGGGCCGTTGTGGCCGTCGGAATCGACCATGAACCGATGTTGGCCATACCCGCGCAAGTGGTCCAGGAACTCCCGGTAGTAAGGGGCCATGAAGGCGTCGAAGAGGTCGGGCCCGATGAGCGGGCCGTTCTTGAAGGCCATATCCTCGTGGAAGAGCATGTAATCGACGTTAACGGACTCGAAGACACGGGGGGTACATTCACAGTGCATCCTTAGCCAGGTCCTGGCCATGTCGTGGAGGGTATGCGGGGCTTCAAAGAAGGCGTAAGAGAGCTTCTCCATTCCCCAGAAGTTCCGCCAGAAGGCATAAAGGCCAACAAGGAAGCAGCCAACCGGGCCCTGAGAATCGGAGACAGCGCGGGATTGCTCGATTAGGGCGCCGTAATCATGGGCGGCGGGATCGAGACGCGGCTTGATCTTATTGAGCCAGTCGGTGTGACTCTCGACGGGAAACCGTATCCAACGGGGCATGCTCTCCCCGCCATCGGAACGGACGCGCCACACCTTGCCAAGGTCGTCTTGCCAAACCTGGGTGTCGCCCTCGTCCCGAACGACGCGCGACGTCACTTCGGGGCCGGATAGGCGCATGGAGGTACCTCCGAGGCCGCCGGTTATGATAGGCCATGGATCGAATCCGTAATGGGCCATGACATCTGCGTCTTCGGGCAGCCCGCCGGACGCCTTCCATTCGCGTACGGTTTGCGGCCAGAAGGCGACTGCCTCCCAGCGGGTCGGACGGTCGACCTTCTGAAAGTCGTATAGCCGGCAGAAGCGTTCCCGATGCGTCATGTTGCCAGACTCCGCGGCCCCGGCCGCAACCTCCGCAAGACGGGCAAGGCCCAGTATGATACGACATCACGTGCGGCGTAACAAACGGAGGATATGGCCTCACAAGGTCTGCTGCACCGCAGGGCCGGCGTTTGCAAGGGGCCGCAGGCGGATGGTTATAATGGCCGCTGCTCCGCGTTTCTTTCTGACACGTACTTCAAGGTAAGGATTTCCCATGAGCAGGCTGAGAGTGGGCATTGTGGGCGTTGGAATGGCCGGTGCATACCATCATGAGTGTCTTGAACGAGTATACGGCGTCGACCTGGAGGTGGCCGGCGTGACCTCCTTGCGGGAGAAACGCCGGGCGGCATTCGGGCAGGAACACGGCGTTCCCGTCTACGACAGCGTCGAAGCGATGCTGGAGCACGTGGATGTGATCGACGTCTGCTCGCCGCCATACGCGCATGAGGAGGCTATCATCGAGGCGGCACGCCGAGGCAAGGGGGTCATCTGCGAGAAGCCGCTGACAGGCTATTTCGGCCCGGAAGATGCGGATGACGCGTACCGCGGCGACACAGCGCCCAAGAAGGCGATGTTCGAGGAGGTAGTCGCCCGTCTGGGACGTATCGGGGCGGCCGTTCGCGAGTCCGGTATCTTCTTCGGTTACGCGGAGAACTTCGTCTATACGCCGAGCGTACAGAAAGAACGTGAGATCATCGAGAAATCGGGGGCACAGGTGCTCCGAATGGTGGGCGAGGAATCACACAAGGGTTCGGCGTCGCCGGTGTACGGCATCTGGCGTTACAGCGGCGGTGGCTCACTGATCGGGAAAGGCTGCCACCCGCTGACGGGGATGTTGTACTTGAAGCGCGTGGAAGGCCTAACGCGGGGAGGCGCTCCGATCCGGCCGAAGGCCGTCTCCGGAAGAACACACCAACTCACGCGCCTGCCGGAGTACCGCGACGCAGGCTTCCTACGGACGGACTACCACGATATCGAGGACTATGGATTCATGCACGTGACGTTTGAGGACGGCACCGTCTGCGATGTGATGACAAGCGAAATCGTCCTCGGCGGGGTGTACGATTACATCGAGGTGTTTGCGAACAATCATCGGACGCAGTGCCGCATCAGTCCCGTCCATGTGGTTGACACGTACAATCCGCGGGGCGAACAGTTTGCCGACGTGTACCTCGTCGAGAAGGCCAGCACCCAGGAAGGGTGGTCGCCTTCGCCGTGTGACGAGCATTTCACCATGGGGTACCAGAGCGAACTACAGGATTTCATCATGTGCGCAGCGACGGGCTCGGAGCCGCAATCGGGCCTCGATCTGGCCTTGGACACGACGGCGGCGATCTACGCCGCGTATCTTTCGGATGAGCGGAACGGAGAAGAGGTCGAGGTCGCAAGACTATAACCTGGGCCACGCCGCCCGCGCGCTTGGGAGAGCAGCCATGACAGCGAAGAAACGCGTGCTTAACGTGGGAATTGTCGGGCTGGGGCATCTGCACCCCCGGCTATACATGCCGTTGTTCGATGCCGTACCGGCCACAGAGATCGTTGCCGTGGCCGAAGCCGACAAGAAGCTCCGGGAGCCTTTCTGCGCCGACTTCGGCCTTAGGGGCTACGCCGAACTCGGCGCGATGCTGAAGGCCGAGGAACTGGACATCGCGGCCATCTTCCTTCCCCACGATGAGTGCCCGGCCGCGGCTTCCGCGTGCGCCAGGAAAGGCGTGCACCTGATGGTGGAGAAGCCCGTAGCGGCGGACGCGAAGGGCGCGGCGCGCGTCGCGCGGGCCGCCCACGCCGCGGGCGTGAAGATGACGACGGGCTACTGCTGGCGCCTTCATCCGGCGGCCGTGGAGTTCAAGCGGCTCATCGAGAGCGGGGCCGTGGGCCGCGTGGTGGGCGCCGAAGGCCGGTGCGCCGCGGGACGCGTCGAGCGATACATCCAAGGGAACGCAGCCTGGATGCTCGATCCGAAGCGTTCGGGCGGCGGGCCGATCTACAACCTGGGCGTGCATTGGATCGACCTCTTCCGATGGATGCTCGGCGACGAAGTCGTCGAGGTGTCGGGACAGAACGTGAAAGTGAACCAACGCTATGCCATCGAGGACAATTCGTACGCACATCTGCGCTTCTCGAAGGGCACGATTCTGGCGCTCGATATCAGCTACACCGTGCCGGACGCATATCCGCACGGGCGCGATCTCTACCTGTCGGTGCGCGGCACGAAAGGTGTGCTGTCGTGGGCGCCGGCTTTTGAAGGGGAAGCCGACGTGCTACAAGTGTGCAGCGACGCGCCGGAATTCGCGGGCGCGCCGATACGCCAGCAGGAGTTCACGCTGGAGCGCGTAGCCGGTTACGGCGGCTTCATGGGCTATGAATACGTGCGCGGGTTCGCGGAGGCGATTCGCAAGAATGCGATGCCCTTCATCACCGGCGAGGACGCCGTTGCGGTTTTGAAAGTCGTAGAGGCGGTGTATCGATCCGCCAACGAGAAGCGATGGGCCAAGGTCCGCCGTTGAAGACGGACAAGGACCGGCCATTGAGAAAGGATACGAGCATCGAATGAGTGAACGAGTAAAAGTTGTGGTCACCGATTACATCGAGGACAACCTCGACTGGGAGGCCGAGGAACTGGCGAAGCGCGGGATAGACTTCGCGGCGTATCAGCTCAAATTCCGGCCGGAAGACGAGGTCGTCGAAGCCATCGGCGACGCGGATGTAGTCGTCGTCAATATGGTGAAGATGACGGAGTCGCTGCTGTCGCGGCTGAAGGCGTGCAAGCTGCTGATCCGCCACGGGATCGGTTACGACAACGTGGACGTGGAGGCGTGCACGCGGCTGGGCATCCAGTTCGCGTACCAGCCGGACTACTGCAAGGTGGACGTGGCGGAGCACGCCATCGCCTTGATCTTCGCGTGCGCGCGCAAGGTCGTCTGGGGGCGCAAGACGCTCGATGAGTCCAGCGCAAAGGGCCAGTGGGACTTCTCGGATCTCTTCCCCGTGTACCGGCTGGAAGGCAAGACGCTGGGAATTGTCGGAGTGGGCCGCATCGGCAGCCGGGTGTATCTCAAGCTGAAAAGCTTCGGCTTCAGCATCATCGGCTGCGACCCTTACCTCAGCGAAGAGCGGATCAAGGAGTTGGGCATCCCGCTTGTACCGCGTGAGGAGCTTTTCCGAACGGCGGACTACATCACCGTCCACACGCCACTGACGGATGAGACGCGACATATCGTCAACGCCACGTCGTTGGACTGGATGAAGCCAACGGCATATCTCGTCAACACATCGCGTGGCGGCATGGTAGACGCCGACGCGCTGGCCGAGGCACTCAAGGCACGCCACATCGCCGGCGCCGCGATCGATGTGTATGACGTCGAGCCCCCGCCGCCGGACTATCCGTTATTCGGACTGGAGAACGTCGTCTTGTCGCCGCATATGGCGTGGGCATCGGAGGAAGCGGGCCAGGAGATCCGCAAGAGCATCCTGGACGATATCCTGGCCTTCGCCGAGGGCCGGCCGGCCCGTTGCGTCGTTAATCCGGAAGTACTGGAGGAAGAAGGCAGCCAATGAGCATCACGCACGTAGACGGCCCGCTCCCAGGGCCGAAAGGTAAGCAGCTCCTCGACGAATGGCACCGGTACGAGGCGGACGTGGTTGGTTTTCAGGCCCCAGTAGTGTGGGAATCGGGCCGCGGGTGCGTCGTGACGGACGTCGATGGGAATACGTATATCGACTGGACTTCGGGGGTGCTGGTAACGAACGTGGGGCATTGCCACCCGCACCTCGTCAGAAAGACGCAAGAGGCGAGCGCCCAACTGCTCAACAACTACGAGTGCGCGAACGTCCAGCGCATCCACGCGGCCAAGCGGCTGGTGGACGCCCTGCCCAAGCATCTGGACAAGTGCTTCTTTCTGAGCACGGGCAGCGAGGTCACCGAGGCCGCAAGCCGGCTTATGAAGCGGCGGACGGGCAAGTTTGAGGTCATCAGCTTCGAGGGCGGCTTTCATGGCCGCACGTCGAGCGCGGCGGCAATGGGCGGCATGGCAGGACCGAAGCGGGGATACGGGCCGACGATTCCCGGCTCGCTCCGCGTGCCCTTCCCCAATCCTTATCGAGATCCCTACGGGTGGTGCGATGACGGCCCCGCCTTCAAGAAGTACTTCGCGCACATGGAGTCGGTGATACGGGCGAATTCAACGGGCAGCCTCGCGGGCATGATCGTAGAGCCGTACCAGGGCGCAGCCGGATTCATCTTCCCGCCGGAAGGCTGGCTCAAGAAGCTTGAGGAATGGATACGCGCCAACGGCCTGCTCTTCACGCTGGACGAGGTCCAGGCTTCGTACGGGCGAACCGGCATGATGTGGGCCATGGAACACGAGGGCCTCAAACCGGACATCGTGGCAATCGGAAAGGCCATCGGGTGCGGCGTTCCCGTCTCGGCGGTGGCGGCAACGTCCGATGTGTTCTCGTGCCTTAGCAAAGGCGAGATGTCGAGCACGCTGGGCGGCAATCCAGTAGCCAGCGCGGCGGTATCGGCCGTGCTCGACATCTATGAGCAGGTGGATCTCGTCGGCAACTCGGCCAAGATGGGCGCCTATCTGAAGAAAGGACTTGAGTCTATCGCTGAGGACTGTCCCTATCTTGGCGACGTCCGCGGGATGGGCCTGGTAATGGGCCTCGAATTCGTGAAGGACAAGGCGTCGAAAGAACCTGCGCCCGAGCTTATCCGGCCGATTATCGAGAATTGCGCCAATAACGGCCTGCTGGTGGGATCGGTAGGCGTTTACGGCAACGTGATCCGGGTGGCCCCGCCGCTGGTGATCACGCAGGAAGAGGCGGACGAAAGCCTGGAGATCATGCGGAAGGTACTGACAAGCATCCGGCTCTAGTCCTGGCCTGGCGACATTGCAGCAGAGGTACCTAGAGCGATTTGGACTATCTGAGGTCGCGGCGGGCTTTCCGCTAGACGCATGTAAAGAGAGTCCCGATACCTCGCGGGAATCTTCAATGAGTCGGCCAAGCCGCAAGAGACGAAAGAGAGGCGTGCCCAGGAAATGACAGAAGATATCCAAGTTCGGAATGTTGTCAGACGCCTCCTGCCAGAGGCCGAGCGATTCCTCTGCGAGTTCATGACGTATCGCTCGACGTCGGGCAATGAGCATGAGGCGATGCTCTTCCTCGAAGAGGCGTTCAAGGGGATGGGCGTAGAGGTGGAGCGCGTCCCGATGTCGGACGCGCTTCGCGCCGACCCGGACTACAGCAGCCCAATTCCCGACTTGGGTTACGAGGGCCGGTTCAACCTCCGTGTGCGCCGTAAAGGCACCGGCGGGGGGAAAACCCTCGTTTTCAACGCCCACACGGATGTCGTGCCGCCGTCGGAGGGCATGGAGGCGCCGTGGGCAGGCCGCGTCGAGGATGGCATCGTCTACGGGCGAGGCGCGTGCGACGACAAAGGCCCCTTGGCGTCGATCTACCTGACGCTGAAGGCTTTGGACGCGTTGGACGTGCGCCTCCGGGGCGATGTGGCCGCACACCTGGTGTGCGAGGAGGAGAACGGCGGCAACGGCAGCCTGGCGATGATCCGCGCCGGAGAGCGCGCCGACGGCTGCATCGTACTTGAACCGACGGACAACAAAGTGTTTACCTCGATTCGCGGCGCGGTGTGGTTTCGCATCGAGTTCAAGGGAAAGGCCGGCCATAGCGGCCAAGCCGGGCGAACGCGGAGCGCGCTGCTGATGGCGAGGGACGCCATCGCCGTGCTCGAGAAGTACCACGCGGGCTTGCTGGCGGCTTCGCGCGGCATCCCGCTGTTTGATCCATATCCTAATCCGATGCCGATCACCTTTGGGCGGCTTCAGGCGGGGAATTGGCCGGCGGCGGCGCCGAGCCGCGCGGTTCTCGAGGGCGTGCTGGGACTCTTGCCGAACAAGACGAAGGAGGAGGTCTGCCGGGAGATGCGCGAGGCTCTTATCGGCAGCGGCGCGAACCTGTCGGCGGAGGACTTCGACCTGACGTTCACGTACCGGCACGACAGCAGCGTGCTCGAACCGGCCCATGATCTCCCGCAGGCGCTATTGCGGGCGGCGGAGAAGGCCGAAGCACCGGCGCGAATCGATGCGATGACGGCGTCCTGTGATGCGTGGTTCTATAACAACCAGCTTGGGATTCCGACGGTGGTTTACGGCCCCGGCACACTCAGCATGGCCCATACGAAAGAGGAACAAATCGCTTTGAGCGAGATCGCCCATGCCGCGGAGACCTTCGTCACGTTTCTGACGGACTATTGCGAAGTGGAGCAGTCATGAAAGCACTTGTCAAAACGCAGAAGGGCGTCGGATTCATCGAGGTGCGGGATGTTGAGGAGCCTAGTCCCTGCGCGGGCGAAGTAAAGATCGAGGTGGCGGCCTGCGGCATCTGCGGCTCGGATATCCACGTGCGCCATGACACGTTCCCGTACTGGCCCCCGGTGATTCTCGGGCACGAATTCACAGGTACCGTCGTCGAGTTGGGCGAAGGCTGCACAAACTATGACGTGGGTGATCGCGTGGTTGCCGAGCCGCACACGCGGGCTTGCGGTCATTGCTACCTGTGCCGGACGGGGAACATCCAGATCTGCCCGGAGAAACGCTCGCCGGGCTGGGGCATCGACGGCGGTATGGCGCGCTACATCTGCTATCCCGAACGCCTGCTGCACCGCATCCCCGGGGACATGACGTGGGAGCAAGCCGTGGTGGTCGAGCCCGTCGCGAACACCGTGACGGACCTGCTCCTCCGCACAGGCATCACGCCGGGTGACTTCGTCGTTGTGCAGGGGCCCGGCCCCATCGGCCTGATGGCGGCCATGGTAGCGCGGGCCGCCGGGGCGCGTGACGTGGCGCTCATCGGCACGCCGGGAGATGTAGACTTGCGTTTCAAGGCGGCCGAGGAACTCGGATTCACCGCGTTGATCAACATCGGCGAGACAAACGCCGTCGAGGCCGTCATGGATCTCACGGGCGGGATCGGGGCGGATATCGTGGCCGAGTGCAGCGGATCGCCCAAGGCGATCCCCATCACGTGCGATCTGGCACGCAAGATGGGCAAGGTGTGTGTCATCGGCCTCACGGGAAACCAGGAGGTGACGCTCCCGTGGGACAAGTTCGCCTTCAAAGTGCTCGAGGTGGTCTTCAATCTCTCCACCATGTACGCGGCCTGGGACAGAACGATCAGCCTGATCCACAGCGGCCAGGTACCGGCGGAGAAACTGATCACCCACCGAGAGCCGCTGTCTCAATGGGAAGGCGTCTTCGACGACATAGAGCAACTCAAGGCATTGAAGGGTGTGTTGATTCCGGAATAGCACGGGTTCGACGGAAGGAAAGGCGGTACGATGACGGATACTCTTGGTTTCGGGATTCTCGGCGCGGGCCTCGTGTGCCCATTTCACGCGAAATCCATCCAGGAAGCGCGCAGCGCCCGACTAGTCGCCATCTGCGATCTGGACCACGCCCGGGCCGACAAACGGGCGGAGGAGTTCGAGACGCAGGCTTACTATGACCTCGATGACCTCTTGAAAGATCCCGAGGTCGATGTGGTTAACGTGACAACGCCGAACCACTTGCATCATGAGGCCGTACTACGGTGCGCCGCAGCGGGGAAACACGTGGTTTGCGAGAAGCCGCCGGCCATGTCGCTTGCCGAAGCCGACGAGATGATCGATGCGTGCGCGAAGGCGGACGTCAAGCTGGGCTGCACGGTGCAGTGCCGCGTCCGGGAGGCGATTCAGGCGATCAAGGGCGCAGTCGATTCGGGCCGGTTCGGGCGGCTGCTGCACGCGGATACGTACATGAAATGGTACCGCCCCGCGGATTACTACCACATGGACGCGTGGCGCTCCTCGCGGAAGTCCGGCGCCGGGGTGACTATCCAGCACGCATTTCATTACATCGACCTGGTTCAATACCTGGCGGGGCCGGTGAAGTGCGTCGAAGCACGAATGAAGAATCTGTCTCACCCAAGCGTGGACCTCGAGGACACGCTCCTGGCTTTCCTTGACTACGAGAACGGCGCCCAAGGCGTGGTCCAAGCCTCGACGGGCCTATGGCCGGGCACGGATCTGCGAGTCGAGATCAACGGCGAGAGCGGTACGGCCATCATGGTCGGCGAGAAGATGCACACCTGGACATTCCAGGAGGAACGGGCCGAGGATGAGGCCGTGCGGCGGCTGGGCTCGGAAGTCCAGGCGACGGCGGCCGGCGGAGCGGCCGACTTCGGCTTCCACGATCATTTGGTTGTTATCCAGGATATGATCGACGCCATCAGAGAGGATCGCGAGGTCATCATCCCGGTTGCGACAGTCCGTCACTCGCTTGAGATCGCCCTGGCCATGTACGCTTCTGCAGGCCGGGGCAAGCCGGTAGAACTGCCGCTCGCTCCAGACGAATCGATTTGGGACTAGACAAGCCCGCCGTTACATGGTGGCGAGGAGAGCGCACCGGCCGTCTGCTATGATAGGCAGGAACACGGGGCGAGATCATGGAGGCTATCATGCTTGACGCACGCAGGTATCTAATTCGCACCGCAGTCTGCACATCCTTTGTCCTCAGTTTCTTTGGCTGCTGCCACACCTCGCGCTTGACGGCCGCACCGGAAACGGTCGGCCGCTGGGGAGTCCTCCACGAGGGGATTGAAACCGTCGAAGCGCCGGTAACACCGAATCCTTCGGAGCAGGAAAAGAAGGAGGTCGCGGAGCGGCTCGACGTGGCCGGGCTGCTCTACACCGGTAAGGTGGTGGTGGACAAGGATGCTAAGATGCTCGCTCCTCACCCGAATTACACGGCCCAGGCGAATGACGAGTACGTCATTGCTGAGGAGCCGCCCGTCGTCGAGTTCGCCGTGATACCGGTGGAGCCGATGTGGTTGGGCGAGTCCCCCGTGAAATCAACCTCGAAGATCCCGAATACGCCTGGGCCGTGGTCGAACTGGTGCCAGGCCAATTTCGACACGCGGACGGGCAAGTTCTACTCGGCCGTCGGCGATCATGCCAAGTACGATGCGCACATTCTCCTTGTCGAGTACAACCCGGCAACGAAAACGGTGGCCTGCCTGCCAGAGGTGAATAAGGTCCTTGGGCGAACGAAGCATCAGTTCGCCGAAGGCAAGATTCACGGCTGGCTCGACTTCTACCAGAGCAAGGACCTTGACGGGCTGCATCTGTGGTATTGCACATACTGGGCGAAATACCCCGAACCGGATGAGGACGACTACGCAACCGGCTATGACGGCGGCCACATCATGAGCTACGACGTGATGACGGGCGATATTGTGGACTACGGCGTCCCCATGGTGCGGGCGTCGTGGCCTTATCACCGGATGGACACGAAACGCGGCATCATGTATGGCGTCGGCATGTTCGGTGAGTTCATGGCGTGGGACGTGAACCGGCAGAAGACGAAGTGGGCCGGCTACCTGCCCAAAGGCATGGGGTGGTATGAGCGGGCCATCCTGATTGACGAAACCACCGGCATGGTGTATACCTCCAACCGGGACAGCGAGGCCGATCCGGAGCGGCACGTCATCAAGTACGATCCCTTCAAGAATCGCTTCTACCAACTCGAATGCCACCTGCCGCCGATGACGGGCACGGCCTCCCCAAAGGGCGGCCGCCCAGGCACGATCACCCCGATGCGCGCGGAGACACGCCACCGTGGGCCGGACGGCCTGTTCTGGTGCATGACCTCCGGCGGCCAGTTGTTCACGTTTGATCCGGACAAGGAAGAGATTGTGGACAAAGGCCCGAACTGGTGCGGCGAGCAGCGCTATACGTGCTCGATGGATCGGAGCCCGGGTGGCAGATATATCTACTATCTGCCGGGTGCCCATGGCCACGGCTATGCCGACGGCTCGCCCGTGATCCAATACGACACCGTGACGGGCAAGAAGAAGGTCCTCGCGTTCACGTTCCCTTACTATCTCGATAAGTACGGCTACACGCCGGGCGGCACTTTCTCGATCAAGCTGGACGACAAGGGCGAGCGGCTCTTCGTGCTTTGGAACGGCGCTTTCGTCGAGCACGAGAAGGGCGAGGCCAAGGGCGACGTGTTCGGCCAGTGCTCCGTCATGTTGATCCACATCCCGGAGAGCGAACGAGTCGAATAGGTTCGGCTCGCGGAATCGGTTCGCAACAGGGGAACACCACCATGTTCAAGCTACATCCAGCCTCCGCCTGTCTTATCGCTGCCCTAGCCTTCCTCGGCCTGCACCCAGGGCCAACGCCAGCCCTCGCCGCCGGGCCACAGGGCGTGTGCCTCCACCTGGGATTCGAGAGCGAGGACGAGCTGCTTCGAGACTTCGTCTCGCAGGCGGACAGATACGCCCGGATGGGCCGCGAGAGCCTGACGGAGCGCAAACTGGCCATCGAGCCGGGCCGGTTCGGCAATTGCCTGCACATAGTGGATGGTTCGGCGTTCTCGAAAGGCACATGGAATGAATCCGGGCTGGACTGCGACCTGATCGTGGCGGTGATGTGGGGCGAATGGCACAAGAAGCCGCATTACTGGGGCGCGGGAGGTTTCCACGGAGATCGTGGCACGGTAGCGTTCTGGGTGAAGACAGACAAGCTTCATCCCGGCATCGTTTTCATGCAAGGCAGCGTGGCCTGGGGCAGGAAGGAGCGCGACCTCTTCACGGTTGAAGTCGATAAGGAGGGCCGGCTCAGCGCGCATATACGCGACGTGCTCTCGAAGTACCACCGCGTCGATGCGTCCGAGGCAACCTGGGCCGACGGCGAGTGGCAGCACATCGCGGTGGTGTATGACAGGGCCTACGGCCTGAAACTCTATCAGAATGGCGAGATCATCGCCTCAAATTGGGGACAGGACGCCTGGTGGCAGACGCCCTTTCCCGGCCTGTTCAGTCCGTTTCTGCTTGAGTCGTATTACGACGAGATCTGTTTCTTCGACTACCCCCTCACGGATGAGGCCGTCGCCTCGCTGTTCAGAACCAACTCAGCGCCCCCTCTCCCACCGGATTCCGAAGATTCACTGGACGCGTCTGCCAGGCAGCGGTTGTTGGCGCTCTACGGAGACCTCGACAGCCTGGAACTTCCGACGGTTCGCGCGGGGCGCGAGAGCCTGCGCATGAAGCAAACGGAAGTGAAGGCTTGCCATGACGAGAAGATCCCGGCGTGGTGGATCCTGGATGGGCGCTACGAACTAGCCTGGCCTCATCCGTACCGCCTCTTCACCTTCGTGTTAGGCGATGTGGACTTCCATGGGACAAAGCTCGACATCGACCTAGCCCCCGGCGAGAAGCCGAACTTCATCGCTGTGGAAGGCACGATCGACGACCTCAACGTGCTGGCCGGCAATGGTGACACTTTCAACGTCGATAGGCCGGCACTCGCCGTTGAAGGCTATGAGCCATTCTTCTATTCGCGGAAGATCGAGACACGCGGGGCGTCGACGCTGCGAATCCCCTTCGTGAAGGAGTACGGCGTGCCGGAGGATCTCGAGGGAAGCGCGCACCTACCGCTTAGCGGGAAAACGCGGCTCCACGAAGTACACCTCTGGCAGGTGGAGACAAGGAAAGCGGCAGAAGGAAACAGGTACGGAGGCAGGCAGTGGCACCTGTCGCCGGAGTTGAGTCTCGGCGGATTCGAGCGCTACGCCGGGGCCTTGCAGAAGCTCAAGAGCAGCGGCGACCGCGCCGTGGTCGCGAGCGGGCCGCATCCTGCCTCCGCCTCGAAACTGACGCTGCAGCCGCTCCAAGCCGTCCATCTGGCCGGGGCCGGATTTCAGCCGGACTTCGCCTTGGACACTCTCGGAATCGATTTGCTGTGCGGCCAAGCGCCTTGACAGACTACTGGTGGCTCAAGCTGCGCGATCCGGCCAATCCGGCGCGCATCTGGGCGCAGACGTGCCTGCGGGTGGAGTTTCCGGAGGCTGATACGCCGCAGGCCGTGTCCGTTGTCATGGATATTATCGACCTTATGGTTGCAAGCGAAGATCGCGTGCTGGTGGAGTTGACGTCCGCTGAAGGCTGCGACCTCATTTTCGGCGACGCGCAACACCCGGCGACGCTGGCCGCGTTTCCGGCGAAGAATCGCGAGAAAGCCCTGCAGACGTACGTAAAGCATGAGATGCTTCCCGCGTGGATGCAGTACATGAAGGAGTACAACTACCGCCCCTGGCGCTTCACGGGCGAGAAAGTAAGCCTCCTGTCGTGGGACGTTTTCGGCGGGTCGTACGACATGGCCTATCCCGTGCTGGCCGTGTTGCGGCACGATCCCGGGAACGCGCGAGCGAACCTGTACCGAACCTTAGTCTTCAAACGCCAGTGGTTTGGAATGATCGAGGATAATGACGTACGCCGCCCGATGGTGCTGAATACGCCAGAGAACGCACCGGCGTGGGCCGTGTGGAACGCGAGTTGTATCGGCTGAACCGGGAGGTGACACACTGGATCGCGGCGCAGCAGCGAAAGGACGGCATGTTCTGGGGCGGGCCCAACGACGATCCTTTCATTCTCCTCGGTTGGCCGAACATGCCGCTGGCGGGCGATGAAGTCACGCGCAAGGCATGGCTGGCCTTCTACGAAGGTTTGGAGGCGTTGGGCATCTTTCACGACGGCTATTGCGATATTTGGCCTATCGACCCGCTCCACATTACGGATTTCATCGGCAGCCGGGGCCTGACCTTGGCGTTCGGCCTCGGAGAACCGCACGTAGTCGAACGGGAACTCCGCACGACGGAGCGGTACCACGAGTTGGTGAGCGCGACGAACGCCCGGCGGGCGGCCGAGGGATTGCCGCCTCTCTCCGGCGATCGCGCCATGCGGAACAAGGAGCAGGCCACGCTCATCGAGCAGATGGAGGCGGAGGTCCTCGAATACTCGCACACGCACGTCGCCTGGTACTGGGGCGCGACGCCGCAGCCGCCGGCACACGAGATTTGCGAGCGCGCACGCTTGGCGGGGCGGCTGATGGACCTCGTGGAGCGGACAGATGACGCAGCGGTGTTCGGATTTACCGAGGCACGCGTTCATACGGATAACCAGCGGGGCATCGGACGGGACGAGCTTGTGGCCGCGATGCTCGGCGGCCGCGTCCAAGGCCGTGCAGAGCCGTATCCCATCGGAATCGCCGTAAGCTGGGAAGGGATTGAAACAGAAGACTTGGCGCGACTCGTGTCATACGCCGATGAGAAAAGCCTGTTGGTGAATCTGTACAACTTCCGAGAACGTCCCATCGAGGCCACCATGCGCTTGTGGCGCCTGGCGAAAGGCCGGTATCGCGTTACGATAGGATCTGACGACAACGACGATGGCGTTATCGAGTCTTTGTTCAAAGTGGCCTTCACTCCCCAGAATCCAGACACACTGGAATTGGGCCGCTTCGCCAGACTCCCCATCACGGCGCCTCCGAGGAAAAACATCGCGATCAAGATCGAGCAGATCGAGCCACTGCCCGAACCTGAAATGCTGCCTGACTTGGCCGTAAGCGCCCGGGACGTGCACCGTAAAGCGGACGATACTATCGAGGTCACGGTGCACAACATCGGCCCGGCCCCGGCGAAAGACGTTCAGGTGGACATCGTGGACGCCGGAGGTCGCGTGCTGGCGAGCCGCACCATAGCAAAGATGGGCTCGCCGAGTGAGGATTTCGCGGCGCGGCGGGAGACGGTTATCTTCGATGGACTGGGCAAAGGGGCCAATCTGAGCGTGTGTCTTGACCGCAGCCAAGCCATCGAAGAGATCTTCGAGGAGAACAACCAAGCGGCTGTCCCCGCACTCTAGGACGGCAGAATCTCCCGGGGCTAGACGGCAGCGATGTCGATGGGCAGGCCCGAAGCCGCGCTCTCGTGGGCCGCACAGGCCATCTGCGTGATTACGAGGCCGTCTTGGCCCGATGGGTAGAGCCCTTCGAGGTCAGCCACGGTGCCGCCGCTCTCAAGAAAAAGAAGATTCTCGGCGAAATCCGCGATGGACGACTGGAAGTAGCCGCGCAAGTGAACCTGGTTGCGCTTATCGCGTTCGCGGTACTTGATGCCGAGATTCCACGTGCGCATTGGTTCCTCCTTCAGGCAGCCACGCCCGCCGCGGTACTGGGAATCGCATTCGAAAATGCCCTCCGTCCCCACGAGTTTGACGCCCTGATGCACCACAGCCTCGAAGTTGTCCGGCAGGATCCATGAGTTGTGGAAGGTGATGTTTGCCCCGTTGTCGAATTGCACCTGAGCCTGCACGGCGTCATAGGTATCGATGCCCATAGCCACAAGCTTCTTTTTCTCGCCAGTCGCGTATACGCGCACCGGATCCGGATTGCCCATGATCCAGCGGACGAGGTCATACATATGCACGCCAAGAAACCAAACGGGTGAACTGTGGGCCGACCAGGCCTGAAGCATGCTGACGGGAACGAAGAGCTTGTCTTCCATCCAAGAGTAGCCGTACTCGACTTCTCCGAACTTGCCTTCGAGGAAGGACTCGCGCATTTCCATATGGTAAGGATCGAAGCGCTTGTGGAAATCGACTTCGAGAAGCACGCCCTTCTCTTCAGCCTTGGCGATCATCTGGCGGCATCCCTCCACGGTAACGTCCAAGGGCTTCTCAACCATACAGTGGAGGCCGCGCTCGAGAACGTCGAGGGCGATCTGACAATGGAGGTGATCCGGCGTTGCAACGGTAACGCCGTCCAGCTCCTCACTTTCAAGCATCTCGAGATGAGTCGCGTACACGGGGATACCGAACTCATCTTTACGCTGCTGGCGCCGCGGCCCGTCTGCCTCGGCCAGAGCGGCAAGCTGGATCCTTCCGTGCTTCTCCAGGTCTTTGTAGACAGTCAGGTGACTCTCGCCGTACGTTCCTCCACCAACAACCCCTATGCGAATCATCGCCAATTCCTCCTAAACGCCACACATATGCCAAGACTGTCTCCTAGACTCCGAGCCATGGCGCCGTGCAAGACGCTATGGCGAACTCAATATAAGGAAATCAACAGAGACGTACAAGCATTACGCGGAAGGAGTGAATATGGGAAGGCCACGCAAGCCAATATCCTAGAATGAAGAGTTGTGTAAGCCAAGCCCGAACTTGGACTTGCGTAAATGCTCAGTGTGTGGTATCATTCGGCGTGCAGTGTGCTAGATAGGATGTATTTGAGGGTACGAAGGCGTTCCCTTTGGCTGCGGCACGTACGCCAGGCCGCAGATATTCGAGGTGGCCCATGAAAGAGGTACAAGAAGCGCCTCCGAAGATCTTGGTCGTCGATGACCTGGCAGAAAATGTGACGCTGCTCAACCGGTTCCTGACTCCGAAGGGATACCTGGTAGAGTCGGCGTCGGATGGCGCCGAGGCGCTCGATAAGGTGGCGGCAGCACCGCCGGATTTGATCCTCCTGGACTTGGTACTCCCGAAAATAGACGGTTTCGAGGTATGCCAGCGTTTGAAGGGGGAACCGAAGACACGGCATATCCCTGTCATCATCATTACGGGGATGCTCGATCGGGAAGCGAATATCAAAGCCGTCCAAGCCGGGGCCGACGACTTCGTGATGAAGCCCTTCGATGCGACGCTGCTTCTGGCGCGCATCCACACGTCGCTCGAGGCCAAGCGACTCCAAGATCAGGTGATCGAGTACCAGCGGCAACTGGAAGGCTACAACGAGACTCTAGAAAAGCGTATCGCCGAACGAACGGCGCAGTTGGCTCGAACACAACAGGCGGCGGTCTTTAGCTTGGCGAAGCTTGCAGAATCCCGGGATACGGAAACCGGCGAGCACCTTGAGCGAATTCGATCGTACACAAGGGCCGTTGGTGAGCATATGGCCCGCTCTTCGGCCTATCGGGAGCAGGTCACTGATACTTTCTTGGAAGCACTTTACCAGTCCAGTCCACTCCACGATATTGGCAAAGTGGGCGTGCCGGATCGGATCCTCCTCAAGCCGGGGAAGCTGACGGGCCCAGAATGGAGCGTCATGAAGACGCACACGACGATGGGCGGGGATACGCTCAAGGCGGCCAATCTCGAGGCGGGGCATGATGCTTTTCTGGCCATGGGCCAAGACATCGCCTTCTACCACCACGAACGCTGGGATGGGACGGGCTATCCGATGGGATTGAAGGGAACAGAGATCCCCTTGGCGGCACGCATTGTGGCCTTGGCCGACGTGTACGACGCGCTCTGTTCTAAGCGCCCCTACAAAGACCCGCTCCCCCACGAGAAGTCGAAGGCCATCATCCTGGAGGGGCGAGGGACCCACTTCGATCCTGAGGTCATCAGCACCTTCCTGGAGATCGAAAAGGATTTCATCCGAATTCACGAGGAAATGGATGACTCGGGCAAGCAGTCGAGAATCGAGGAAATCACCGCCTCGCTGAATGAGATGGAATCCCAGTCCTAGGCCGATCCCCAGGCCCCGCTCCTTGCCTGCGCTCGCCGCAACGCTTATCATGGATTGTCTGGAATATAGAAGGAATTGACAATGCGAGGAAGCGAAGTAATGAAGACACTAGCGTTCGCAGTCTGCATGTTGGCATCGCTCATGATAACGTCATGCACCACCATGCAGCAGGCTGCCGAGAAATCCGGACAGAATGCCGCAGCACCTGAAGGGGCCCCCGCGGCGGAGGCGCTGGGATGGCATCTCGGCTGTCAGGCCTACAGCTTCAACCATTTCACATTCTACGAAGCCATCGACAAGGTTGCTTCGCTTGGACTTCACTACGTCGAGGCCTATCCCGGGCAGCGCCTCAGCACGGAGCAGCCGGATATCCGCTTTGACCACAACCTACCCTCGGAACTACAGGAGGAGATCCTGAAGAAGTTGGAAGCATCCGACGTGAAGCTTGTGAACTACGGCGTCGTCGGATTATCGAATAATGAGGCTGATTGCCGGAAGGTCTTCGACTTCGCCAAGGAAATGGGAATCGAAACCATCGTATCCGAACCTCCAGAAGATGCCTTTGACCTCATTGATCGCCTTGCCCAGGAATACGAGATCAATGTCGCCATCCACAATCATCCCGAGCCGTCGCACTACTGGAATCCCGACACCGTCTTAAAGGTCTGTCAAGGGCGGAGCAAGCGTATCGGCGCCTGCGCCGACACAGGCCACTGGATGAGGTCGAACATCAAGCCCGTCGACGCCATCAAGAAGCTGGAGGGGCGAATCATCTCGTTCCACTTCAAGGACCTCAACCAGTACGGCAAGAGCAAGGAGACGCACGACGTGCCTTGGGGAACCGGTGAGGCCGACGTGAAGGCCATACTCACCGAGGTAAAGAGGCAGGGCCTCGAAGCTGTGTTCTCCGTCGAGTATGAGTATCATTGGGACGATTCCGTGCCGGAAATCGCCCAGGGCGTCGCCTACTTCGACGGCGTGGCGCGGGAATTGACGCGGTAGCCTCAGGCCACGCCCCCTAACAAGAGCGGAAGCCCCGCCGTTCGGGCGATGTGTTTCGTCCGAACGGCGGGCTCTTCTTGAATTACTCCGTCTTCTCGTAATACCCTCCCGACGCGCTTGGAGCGGCATCTGCTGCTGCAACCAGCAATATCGGTGCGTCACAAGGAGGGCAACTGCATGCCTACGAAGATCAAGAACAAAGAGACGATCCTGTTTGTCGGGGATAGCATCACCGACTGCGGGAGACGCGGCGCGGAACGCCCGCTAGGCAACGGGTACGTCAAACTCTTCGCCGACGTGTTCACTATCCTCGAACCGCAGAAATGCGTACGGATCATCAACAAAGGCATTGGCGGCAATCGCGTTACGGACCTCCAGGGACGCTGGACGGATGATGTGCTCCGCCACAAGCCGGACTGGCTGTCCATCAAGATCGGCATCAACGACTTGCACAGCTGTCTGCGCAATGTCCCTGACGCCGTCACGCCTGAGGTCTTCGAGGCCGTCTACAACGACATCCTTTCACGAGCACGGGTAGCCCTTCCGAAATGCCGTATTCTCCTCATCGACCCCTTCTACCTGAGCCGCGAGCGTTCGGCCAGCTCGTTCCGCCACAGTGTGCTCGGGCTACTGCCCAAGTATGTGGCCGTGGTTCACAAAATGAGCCGGAAATACAGAACGCGCCTCGTGAAAACGCACGAAATGTTCCAGAAACTCCTCAAATACCACGAAGCAGACACGTTCTGCCCGGAGCCCGTCCATCCGAACGCCACCGGGCACCTCGCCATCGCCGAAAGCGTCTATAGGGCGCTCTGCCGGTAGGTTCCGTCAGCCGCGGACGGGAAGCAAGAGGTGAGATGCGCGCTCCGCGTCGCGGTAGACTCGGCTCGTCGAAGCAAGTGGGTTGAGGTTGAACTCGGGGAAGTCGCTGTTGGCGATCCCGATCCTGATCCGGTGCCCCTTAGGAAAGACACGGCATAGCGACGCCAGCGGAATCGTGAGAGGGTAAATCCGTCCCGGCGCCAGTTCCTCAGGGAACTCATGCGATCGGTAGTGCGAGCCCTTCAATACGCCCGAGGAAAGCACGATGGAGCTTCCGTCCGGATGCACTTCCGTCAGCTTCACGAACCAGTCCACGTCAGTGGCGTCCGTCGATGTGTACAGGCGGACTTCAACAGGCCCCGTCACCTCGATGTCGTCGTCAAGCGGCTCTGTCGTGTAGGTGAGCATGGCCTCTTCCGCACGGCGGATGTCGGCATTTCGATAGGCGATGCTGGGAACGGGGCGCGCCGGATCGTGGGCGATTTCATCGAACGCCTCGCTATCTCCCGGGGCACTCAGACTCAGGTTCCCGCTGTTGAGACTCCCTGAGGCAGCGTCGCCACTTCGCAGGAAGAACTTGGAAGAAGTGGCCGGCGGCGGCCATGTCTGCTCATACCGCCACTCATTCTTGCCCATCACGAACAGCCTCACGGGCGGCTCGTCCATCACGCCCGTATCGATCCCTTTGAGCCAGTAGTCGAACCAGCGCAATTTCACG
This sequence comes from Candidatus Hydrogenedentota bacterium, assembly GCA_963674865.2. GTDB lineage: Bacteria > Hydrogenedentota > Hydrogenedentia > Hydrogenedentales > SLHB01. The sequence goes on along the minus strand of CAXXYE010000001.1, from coordinate 71,403 downwards.
TTGAGCGAGTCGAAGCCCTCTCTCTCGCCGTGAAACCATCGGCCGATCAGGAGCTTCTTGGGGGCATCGATCTCGACGAAACTCCTCAATGTGCCCTCGATGAAAAAGTCGAACCAGCCGCCAAGACAGAAGACAGGTGTCTTGATGTCGGAGAAGAAACTGTAGGGCGACACCTCCTGCCAGAAGGGGCCATCGTTGGGATGCGCCATCCATTCCTTGAAGAAAGTGTCTTCGTACAGGGGCAATCCGGCCAAAGCCCGTTCGACGCTGGCCTGGATGCGCTCACCGTGGCACTTTTCCTGCATTTCGTAGATGGCCGGCTCGACCTCCTCCGGAGCAGAGGTGAATTGGGGGAACTTCGGCGCCGTGATATGCGCTATCTGGCCGATAGTCCATCGGATAAGCAAGAGGTTCAGCACACCGCCGCGATAGGCCATGTCATTGTAGAGGTCGGCGCCGCCAATCTCGGGAAGCATCGCCTTGAGGCCGGGCGGATTCTGTGCAGCCACGGCAAACTGATCCATCGCCAGATAGGAACCGCCCATCAGGCCGATGTTGCCATCGCACCAAGGCTGCTCCATGATCCAGAGAATGGTGTCGTAGCCGTCGTCGCCGTCATTATGAAGGAATCGAAACTGCCCTTCGGAAAGCCCTGTTCCTCGCACCTCAGCTTCCACGACCGCGTAGCCGCGGGATACCAGTTCACGATGCGTGTCCCGGCCACGGGACTGAGGCGGCATGCCGACGTTGTGATAGGGATTGCGCAACAACAAAACGGGAAAGGGCCCCGGAGCATCCGGACGGAAGACCTCGATATAGAGCTTCGCCCCATCGCGCATAGTGACGAATGTTCGGCCGACCTCGCCAGGACTGTAAAGCTGTACACCCCAGTTCGGAGGCGGATACTTCGACTTCATGCTTGTCTTCCTCTTGCGTTTCCCGGCCCGGCTCTACGAAACGCACTTATAAGACATCGCAAGGATCCTTTTCAAAGATGCCGGCGGAGGGTAGTATGGATGGCCTGAAACTGCAAGATGCTCAATAGGACATCTCGCGAGAGATTCGGGCCCGCGGTGGCGGCGCCGCACTGGTGTGCAAGATATTTGGCAAGGACACGGTAGCCACGCAGGAGAGACGGCCGGTGACTGAAGGATACGCGCCGATTCGAGGCGGCTGGCAAATCCGTTTACGCGCGGAAAGCGCCTACAAGGACTGCGCGCCCGACCCTCCGCCTATCGAACGGATAGGGCAGGGACATAGAGCAGCAGGGCTGATACCGGACTACGGTCGGTTGCGGCCGGAAGATCCGATTGGCCGAATCCTGACGAATCCACGCAACCATCGGCGCCCCTTGTATCCGCCGGCGGACAAGTCCCTTGTCTGCAGCGAGGAAGAGCTTGTCCAAACCGAACGATATCCCTTCCGGCCGCTGGTACTGGCCTACAATGCGCCACGATTCTTGTTCGACTACCATGCCGCGGGAGGGCTCCTTGGCCACCTGCGCCTCGGACTCACGGACGCACGTGGAGGCGACAAGTGGTTTCACGCATGGGCAGACATCGATGTCCGCTACGTAGAGGGACGCTGCGAGTACACGCTTCGTGATAATGCTTTTGGCGGCGTGACGGTGAATCTAACGGCCATTGCACTGGCGGACGCCGTAGGACTTCAGGTGCGGACGGAAGTCACGGGCGCCTCCCCCGGTGCGCGTCTCGTTTGGGCATATGGGGGCGCATCGGCCTTCTTCACCAACTATGATTTCGGCGCACCAGAGTTCGGCTTCTCCCCGGAGCAGTGCGCTAAGAATACATACGTCATCTCAGAAAACACGTTCGAGCTGCAGCGGGCCTTTGACGATTCCGATAGAGTCATGCAGGAGTGGACGTTTCCGAGAGAATTCCTCAAGACATGGCAGGCAACCGTGCGAGGGGGCTGCTCCACATCCGGTTCGCTGGGATTCGCGGCTGCGGAGACGTTCGAGAAAGCGCCAGGCGCCCTGCTTGCCGCGGTCGAACCGGACGAGAACGATGGGCCCCACTCGAAAGCAGGTTGTGTCGTTGTCGGACACGCGGCCCTGTCTCAAGGCGTTATCGACACGTTCGTTACCGTCGGCATGGGAAACAACATCGAGGCGGCCATTGCCCACCCCAACCAGGCATGGAGGAGCGCGCACGCTCGAAACGCATCGATCGCCGGAAGGTTTGTGCTCCGCACGCCCGACGCGCATCTCAATGCCGCGGCAACGATGATGGCCTTCGCCAACGACAGTCTGTGGGCCTCCCAAGCATACGTTCACGGCGGCTGGTCTTGGCGTCAGGCGTACCTTGGCTGGCGCATCCTCTACGGCCCTGTCTGTTGTGGTTGGACAGAGCGCGTCAGACAGTCCATCATGAGGCACTGCCAACTGGGACGGATCACGGAGGGCCCGGATCGCGGCGGCATAGGCAGCATGCTCGAGAATCCTTCGTTCGGATACAACATGAACGAAGTCTTCATCGACATGACGCGGCACTATTTCGATTACACCGGCGATCTCGTCCTGATGGAGGATATCTTTCCGGTACTCGAGGGCATGCTCGATCGGGAGAACCGCCGCCTACGCCCGACTGAGGTCCCTCTGTACGAGAACGCGCTCAACACGTGGATCAGCGATGCCCATTGGAGCATTCTCGGCCATTGCACTCAGTCGTCCGCGTACATGTTGCGCGCGTACGAATTCGTGGCGAACATCGCGGGACATCTTGGCAAGGATCCCGAACCTTTCAGGGAGGGAGCCAAGGCAATCCGAAACGCCCTCCAGGAGACGCTCTGGCAGACACGGAAAGGAACATTCGCCGAGTATCGCGACACGCGCGGAAACCGGCTTCTTCACAGGGAGCCCGAATTGCCGAGCCTGTATCATGCCGCCGAGTTTGGCGCCGCTGATGCGCTCCAGGTGTATTTGATGCTTAACTGGGCCGATGGGCACCTCAAGCAGGAGCGCACGCCCGGCGGCGGCTTGCAGTATTGGAGTTCGGATTGGTTCCCGAACCATGGCCGCTCGTATACTCACAGCACGCACGAGATGGCGTACGCGGAGGAACTCAACTTCGCGGAAATGAACCTGTTTGCCGGACGCGGCGACGTGGCCTATGCCTTGATACGTTCGACGTTTTCGGGGATGTTCAATGGGCCAACGCCCGGCGGACTGGCCTGTCACGCCTTCGTCGATGGCACGCAGCGAGGCAACGACGAATTCGCTGACGCGGAAAGCATGTGGGTGCGAGCCGTCGCCGAAGGCTTGTTTGGAATCCGCGTCGACCGCCTGAATAGAATTGTCACGCTGGCGCCTCAACTTCCCGAGGACTGGGACGGAGTATCAATCGAAACGCCCCACTTCGCCTTCACGTTCAAGCGAAGTGAGGGACGCATCGAGATCGAATGGCGCTCCCCCGTCAAGACAGGCGTGCGTCTTACGCTACCGCTTCGGGCCACCGAAGTGTCCAGCATGAATGTCAACCGCAGGAAAAGTGATTTCAGGCTGAGGGAGGGCGTCGGCCTGACATGGCTCGAGGCGGAGGCCCCCTCGGCCACCGAGGGGAACTTCAGCGTCGCGTTTGTTCCGGAAACGCCTTTCCAACCGGAACCTGTCATGTTCACCGCGAGCGAGGTCGCGGACATGGCCGTGCCGGGCGTCGTCATTGACAAATGGCTGGATCCACAGTGCCTGTTGGCGGAGGCGCGAGTCGAGGGGGACCGTCTTGTGGGGCGCACACAAGGGGCGGCCGGCCCGGGACTGCTGTTCGTGTCGGAAAAAAGGCCGGACTGTCCCCGATGGCTCCCGGTACGCGTGAGCGTTGCCCCCCGCGAACCGATGACTCGGAACGTCTGGAAGGCTCCGGACACACCGTCAGGCATCCTCGAGCCTTGGATCATGTTTGATCTGGGAGGCCTCTATAACGCCGAAGTCCCCAACGCTCCCCAAAAGGCGGCCGACGGTGCGATCGCACCAGAGATGTCCTATAGTCAAGTCGGATTCGATTATTGGAGGAACCACCTCACCGCCCGGATGAGTCCGCCCTGCGATGAAGCATGGCGGGCGAAGATCGGTGTGGACGGCGTGGCCTGGGCCGCCGACGGAATCCCGTTCAAGTCCCCAAGAGAGGGCGACAACATCGCTGTTGTCTCTCTGCACAACCACGCGTTTCCACCTAAGATCACGTTCCCGGCGGGAGCACGAGGCACAATCCTGTACCTCATGGTGAGCGGCGTAACCCACCCGAACCAGAGCCACGTGATCAACCTGCGCGTAACGCTTCGATATGCCGACGGGGCGGAAGACGCGCGCGGCCTTGTCAATCCCTTTGGCATCGGCGATTGCTGGAGCACCTGGTGCGGGACTTACTTCGATACGCCCGCCAACGGATTTGAGAATATCGGCGGGCGCAACGGCCCGGCAGGCACCTGTGAGACACGCGGTGAGAGCCTACCTGTCGCCGTGGACACTATCGCTCACCTTGTCCCCTTTGATCTTCGGCTGGGCGTTGAGCTTGCGTCCGTCACTTTCGAAGCCATCGCGAACGATGTGGCCTTCGGCTTGATGGGCGCGAGTATCCTCAAAGGAGAATCTGGATAACCTTATGAGAACGCAGTGATAATGTACGACATGCCGTGTATACGGGGACGGATCCCAGGAGGACACGTACGATGCCTTGGGAGGGCGCGAAGCGGAGGGAAGTGACAGCTGAGGAGCGCTTCTACAAGGCCGTGTCGGGGGCGACGCCTGATCGCGTGCCGGTGCTGCCCAAAATCTGGGTGGACTTGGCCTCGGCGCTGACGGAAACACCGCTCAAACGGGCGCTAGAGGACCCTCATCTTGCCATGCGGATCGTGGTGGATGCGGCCCGCCAAGTCGGCGCCGATGGAGCGCGCCTGTTCCACTTCCCGAAGCGCCGCATCCGCGAAAGAGACGGAGCAATGCTCGAGGTCGACGCGAGCGGCGACGTCATTGGCACGATCGATTGGCAGGGGGGACTGGCCACGCGGCTGGCAAACGAGCAACACGTCCGGCTTGACGATCCCGCCCAAATAGCCTGTCTAAGTTTTGTGGCGAGGCGGCGACCTCTGGTATTGGATAGGACGGACGTCCGCAAGATCGCGGTTCCTGACAAGTCATTCTACGAAGCGGCCGGCTACGGTGCTTTTCAACGGGACGTGATGAAGCAGGCCGACGCTCATGTGGCGCTCCTCGGCGACTGCGGCTCGGCGACGCTGGCCTGGTACGTAGTCCTGCGACACATGGACAACGCCCTACTCGATCTCATCGAACGTCCCGGATTGGCCCAGGCAGCAATGGAGAAGGGCGTTGCCATTGCCATCGAAAAGGGCAAGTTCCACATCGACCAGGGGATACGCATACTGCGACTCAACGATTCCGTGGCCAACATGAGCGTCATCTCGCCCGCCATGTGGCGAGCCTTTGTCGCGCCACACATGAAGGCCGTCTGCGACGCACTGCACACGTATGGTGGTTCGGGCGTGCGCATCTATTGTCATATTTGCGGAAACAGCCTGCCCATCATAGGCGATCTCATCGAGGCAGGCATCGACTGCATCGGCCCGCTGGATCCGCTCGGAAACTTCACATGCCATCAGGCACGGGAAGCCGCAGGCCCGAGTGTCGGACTCATGGGGGGCGTTCACACGCTCTCATTTGTCGATCGCACACCGGAAGAACTCGTAGAGGAAGCCCGGCGTTGCATTGAGGGCGCGGGGCGGAACGGCGGCTTCGTGCTGGGCTCCGGTTGCGCCTTGCCTCGCGGCAGCAGGCGGGAAAACCTCCAGGCGTTGCGCCGCGCAGCAGAGGAATTTGGAACATACGACGAGCCGGACAACACCGGCGCTCAGACTTCCAACGGCTTGCATGCCGGCCAACAACGCCCGAAGGGGCCAGGAAGTTGAACACGGACACGGGAAATCACGAGCGACTTGAGCTTGCGGCGCCATCGCCCGCGTTTGAGTCGGATTTCTGGGCCATGGTCGATGAATACACTGCCGTCGGTGAGCGCTACGAGCCGTCGAACATGCTTCTGCCGGGAAAGGACTTTGAGCGTTATCTGGCGCGTCTCGAGGAAATCGCCCAGGGGGTACGGAGTCCGGCGGATCGCGTGCCTATGAATACCTACTGGCTCGTCCGGGAGCAGAAGACACTCGTTGGCACCGTCTACATTCGCTGGCGGCTGACGCCCTTTCTCGAAAACGAGGGCGGCCACATCGGCTACAAAGTCAGGCCCTCCGAGCGCCGTAAAGGATACGGAACACGCCTGCTGGCCCTGGCTCTCGATAGACTGCGGGAGCACGGCCTGCGCCGCGTGATGATCACGTGCGACACGGACAATGTTGCCTCGGCGCGGATTATCAAGAAGAACGGTGGCCGCTTCAAGGACGAGACGGTATCCTTCCACTCGAAGAAGCCTGTCTCGCGGTACTGGATTAAGTTGTGACGCGCCCAACGTTGCGCGAAGGAAAGAAACGTTGATGCCGAAAAACGTCATCTTGCTTCATTCGGATCAGCAGCGTGGTGACGGCCTCGGCTGTTACGGAAACGCGGCCGCAAGAACACCCAACCTCGACCGCCTGGCCAGTGAAGGCGTGCGTTTCGAGCACCACTATGCGAGCAATCCCGTGTGTATGCCCAGCCGGGCATCGCTCCTGACCGGACGGCATCTTCCCGCTCATGGCGTCATCGACAATGGCATTCCTCTGGACGAGCGGGAATTGACGCTTGCCCAAGCCTTCGCCGATAGAGGTTACGACACGTTCGCGGCGGGCAAGCTGCACCTTACGCCTTACCTAAGCCCCGCCGGCCTCCGGCATGGCGAGTCCCTGGCGGCGTGGAAGGACGGATGTTTTGATGGATGGGACGGCCCCTACTACGGCTTCAAGCGCGTGGCTCTCGTGCTCGGACACGGTGAAGGCGCAGCGAGTCCCGAACGCGGCCATTATGGGCGTTGGCTCGCAGCCAACCATCCGGAGGCCTTCTCAATGACGCGGCCAAATGGGGAGAAGCCCGAATTCCCGGGAGTCTACCGCTCCAACCTGCCTCCAGAGTGGCATCACTCCAGCTACGTGGCTGATGAGATCATCAAGTACTTGGAGAACGCTGACGCGGACAAGCCGTTCTTCCTGTTCGGTGGATTCCCCGACCCGCATCATCCATGGACGCCCCCGGCGGCATACGCGGAGATGTTTGACGGCGTGAAATTGCCCGAGCCGCGCTATCGGGAAGGCGAGCACGAAACCAGGCCAGAGCATTATCGCCGGCTGATGAACGAGAACCTGTTTCCGACGGATGGCGGGGCAAGCAAACGGCCGGAGGGCAGACACCTTCACGAGATCATCCAGAACACCTATGCCATGGTGGCCCTTATCGATCATGCGGTGGGACGCATCCTCGGTGCCGTCGAGGAACTTGGACTTGCCGACAATACCATCATTTGTTTCACGAGCGATCACGGCGACCTCCTGGGCGACCACGGGCTGCTCCATAAGGGCCAATTGCCCTTTGCGTCGCTATTACGCGTGCCGTTCGTTCTGCGGGCGCCGGGTGTCCGTCCCGGCGTTACAGCCGCTCCCATGAGCAACACCGACGTGATGCCTACCTTGATGGAGCTGGCCGAAGTCGGCGTCCCAGATAGAGTGCAAGGCAGGAGCTTCATCCCTGCGCTGACAGGACACCGGGAGCGTATACACGAGGCGGCATTCTCCTGCGGGTGGTCCAAGGCATCGCCGCTCTTCCGCCACATGAGCCTTCACAGCGAGGCGTACCGCATTACTTGGTGGCCGGGCCAACAGGATGGCGAACTCTACGATCTCGAAGCGGATCCCTGCGAGTTCAATAATCTCTTCCACGAAGTCCACATCCGCGGCCGGCGCGATCAATTGATGGAGGAGTTACTGCGAACCTATGCGGCCGCGGGGCCACTGGAGCCTCACGTGGTTTGCAGTTGGTAGGCAAGGCCTGCCGGAGCCTAGGCTATCGAGTGTGCCTCCCACCATGCGCGCGCCCGCGCCACCTGCTCGATGGCTTCGACATGCTGTCGGCGGTATTCCTCAAGGGTCGGCGCCCACGTGGTCTGAAGAAAACCTATGAGGCGGCCGGCGTCTAGGCGTTCCGTGCAGTAGGCAACCAATCGCTCGAAGTTGTCGGGATAGGAGTAGTTGCTCCCCGCGGGAATCTGATCATACCTATGCTCATTCAATGTGTCGCAAGCCGTGAGTTCCTTCACCTCGGCGTCGAAGACATCCTCGTAGTACCAATTGCTCTGGAGAACGGACTTCGGCATACGCTCCAGGAAGGTGTCCGCGTGGCGCCACAGGTAGTCGGCCCACACCCAGGGCCTTGCCCCGCCCTGCTCGACCGCGCCAAGAAGTGTGTTCAGGTCATGCCACCACAGATCATGCTGGCGCACGACGACATACTCGCAATATCGCTGGTGTTCCGCCGCTTCCTCGTCCATGCCCAGATGGAAGAACCGCGGCCCATCGAACAACGCGATGACTTCGTTGATCAAATCGCGACAGACCTCGTAGTACGTCTCCGTCGACACTTGCCGCGCATAAGGCCCAAGCCAGACATCGTGACTCGCCGAAAAGTTGAGCTTGGGCATCGGCTCCAATCCCTTCCCGCGTAGCAGAGCCAGTTCCTCACGCAAGCGTGCCGCCGGCCATGCGCCCTGAACCGCAAGCTCGGGATGTGACTCGTAGCGGACGCCGTCGCCGAGATCCAGGACCACCATGTTCAGGCCCGCCTCGATCATTGTTCGCACCAGTTCTCTCCAGAGTGAATCGTCAAACCGGAGATACGGCTTCGCATCCAGCCGCGGCACACTGGGCGGCGGCACAACACGATCATTCCACATGTTGTAGCCAAGATGGACAAGATTGGCCCAAATCATAGCTATTCTCCTCGGATGAGGACGCCGCATTGACAATTACGCGTGCCTCATGTATAGTTTATACATTAACGAAGTGCCAGGAGGTTCCCATGGCTCTTAAAGACGAACTCGGCTTGCGCGAGGGCTTTCATACGCTCGAGCATGAAGCGCTGCTGAACATCTACTTCACATCGTCCTGCATCAAGAAGGCGGCCACGGAGTTCTTCAGGGCGTACGGGCTCACCGACGTCCAGTTCAACCTCATGATGCTGCTCTGGTATCAGAGTCCCGAGGGCGGCGGCCTGACTCAAGTCGATCTAAGCCGTATGATGCTGGTGAACCGGGCAAATATAACGACGCTCATCGACCGCATGGAGAAGGCTGATCTCGTCAAGCGAACAGCCGCTCCGGGCGATCGGCGCTGCCACATCGTCCGCCTGACGGCCAACGGCGAGAAGCTCCTCAGAGATGTCGAAAAGGCCTACCGCGAGAACGTCCGCTCCATTATGGGCCCGCTGAACACGAGTCAGCTCACGCGGCTCATCGCCATGCTCGAACGCATCCGCACAAGCCTAACGGAGTGAGCATAAGCCCGAGCCACTCTACAGCGCTTCGAGCGGAATCTGCCAGCACCGCACCCGCTGCCGCTTCCATGTGTAGCTGATGGCAATGCCCTCTCGCGTACGCGTAATGCACGGATAGGAGAACTCCCCGCCTTCCTCATCCTCGAGGCTGGCGATATCGCGCCAGGTGTCGCCGTCGTCGTCCGAAACGGCGAGGTTCAGAGGACTGCGAGGTCCCCAGTTCTCGGCAACGGGATTGTAGACAAGAAGGACCCGGCCATCCTCCAGGCGCTGTGCATCGATGCCGCTGTTGTTGTTGGGCAGCTTGGTTGCGCGCATGGGCGTCCACGTCTTGCCGCCGTCCTCGGAGTCGGCGCGCCCGACGCAGCCCGCGGTAGTCCGGAGCAGCGCGTGGACCTTACCGGGCTCGGATTCCCACAGCGTAGGCTGAATGGCGCCGGTGGACGGCGTGATGGCCACCGACCACGTTCCCGAGGCGCCCGCCTCGGATATCTCGTCCGACGCATCGTCATCCTCAACGGCGGAGCCCATGGCGAAGTCCTCGCTGCGTTGCCAGGTCGCCCCACCATCCTCAGAGCGGTCGACAAAAGGCTTCCAACTGCCTAACTCCGTGGAGGCCGGGGCAAGCCACGCGCCGCCTGACAGGATGATAGGCTGGTTCCGTACAGGCCCGCGGCCCCCCTTATCGCCGGGGACAAGTTCGACGGGCTCCGTCCACGTGGCGCCGTCATCGGTGGAGTGCATCCAGTAGGTCTGCCAGTAGGGGATCTTCGGGCCAACCTTGAAGAAGAGATACAGGCCACGGGCCGGATCGCGGAACAGAACGGGATTCCAATGGGCCGTTTCGTTAACCTTCGCCGCCAGCGTAGGTTCTGACCACTTACCATCGGCAAAGCGGGCCATCCAAATGCCCACATCCGGGTCGCTCTCGCGCGTCCCAGCGAACCACGCGCACAGCAACGTGCCGTCGCCGGCTTGAACAACCGTCGAGGCGTGACACTCCTTGAAGGACCTTTCATCACCGAAAACGAAATCAACCCGCCCGCCGTGCGCCAACACGCTATCCTGAAACGCGGGCGAATCGGCAGACGCCGCAACTGCCAAACATGGGAAAACAAAGAGCATATGAGAAGCTTTCACCGCTGATTCCTCCACAAAGCCGCCGCCTCTTCAAGAGAGAGTGCATCTTAGCGAAAACACCTTGGATCGGACAAACGAAAACCGCCGCCCCCGGTGGCCCGTTTCCGATTGTGCCGCGCCTCAAGTCATTGGGAACAAAGACGCCGTCGAGAAGGCTGGCCTCCCCCATCCGGTAAATCGCTTTCGTGAGACGGCGTCACATCCAAGCGCCGTGTGCGCGGCGCCGCTGAGCTATCCGGCGATTGCGGCACCGCCTTCGGGCCTACGAACGCGTCCGCGCGATCAGGGCAGCTTTGATGGCCTCAAAGCACGTATAGGGCACGCGCACAGTGCCCAACTCGGGGCGCTGGCCTTTGATTCCGCCGTGGCAGTCCGACCCGCCGGAGATGAGCAGCCCACGCTCCTCGGCGATGCGCTTGAAGGCGCTGGCCTGGCCCGACGAGTGCTGACTGTGATAGACCTCGATGCCGTCGAAGGGTAGGTCGAGAAGCTCTGCCAAGATCCGTTCGACCCGGCCGATGCCCGGATGGCCCATGATGGCTAGGCCACCGGCCCGATGAAGCACCTCAATCGCCTCGCGGCACGGCAGGAGAGCTTTCGGCACAAAGGCGGGGCGCCCCTCGCCGATGTAGGCGTCAAACGCTCCCTGGACGGTTTTGACATGGCCCAACCGATGCACCTCCTTGGCGATGTGCAGGCGCCCGATGGTTCCATCCCCCGTTTGCGCCTCGACACGCTCCCGAGTGACGGACATGCCCAGCTCATTGAGCCTTCCGATCATCGCATCCGCGCGCGTCGAGCGGCCCTCCCGAAGTCCGGCCAAGGCATCGCACAAAGGGGCGGAATCCGGCTGAACACCGAGTCCGATGACGTGCACTTCCACGTTCTGAGCCACCGCGCTGACTTCCGTTCCAGGGAGAAACTCCAGGCCGGCGGCCGCTGCGGCTTGCGCCCCCTCACCCAGTCCGGCCAACGTATCGTGATCCGTGATGGCGATACCGGCGCAACCGGCCTCGCACGCCCGCGCAACCACCCGTTCGGGCGGGTCAACACCATCGGAATAGTGCGTGTGGAGGTGCAGATCTACGTATGGGTTGCCCGCGGCGCGTCCTCCCTCAGCCGGTCTAGGACGCCGTTGATAAACCGCGGCGCATCATCGGCTCCCAGGCGCTTGGCCACCTCGATGGCCTCGTTAATGGCGACGCGTTCAGGAACATCCTCGATGTGCCGCATCTCGTACAGCGCCACACGGAGAATGTTCCATTCGACGCGTCCCACGCGTGCGGGCGACCACTTCTCGAGGGCGCCTACAATGGCTACGTCAAGCGCCTCACGATGTCCGGCGACTCCCTCGATGAGCTGCTCCGCGTAGTGCTTGACGCTGGGCCGCGCGGGGAACTCTTGCCAGAACGCGTCGATGGCATCTCTCCAGTCATAGCCGGTGAAGTCCAAGCCAAAAAGGAGTTGCGCGGCCCGTTCACGGGCCAGCCTGCCAATCCGAGGATGGGGCACGGCTACAGCTGCTCCACGAGGTTCACCATTTCTATGGCGCCTGCGGCCGCGTCGAATCCTTTGTTGCCGGCCTTCGTGCCCGCCCGCTCGACCGCTTGCTCGATGGTGTCGGTCGTGAGGATGCCGAATACCACAGGCACGCCTGTCTGCAACGCGACTTGAGCCACACCTTTGGCGGCTTCGCTGGCAACGTACTCGAAGTGGGGCGTGTTGCCACGGATAACGGCGCCCAGTGCAATAATGGCGTCATAAGCGCCCGACTCGGCCATCTTCTTGGCCACGAACGGCACCTCGAAGGAGCCCGGCGCCCAGGCAACGGTGATCTCGTTGTCCTTGACGCCGTGGCGCGCCAGCGCGTCCAAGGCCCCGCCCAACAGCTTGGCCGAGATGAACTCGTTGAACCGTGACACAACAATGCCGTACTTCTTCCCCTTGCTGACAAGTTGACCTTCAATCACTTTCGGCATGAGACGTCTCCCTTCCCGACAGCAAATGACCCAGTTTGTCTCGTTTTGTGTTTAGATAGCGTTCGTTGACTTCGTTCGGCGGGATTTCGATGGGCACACGCCCCGTCACCTGAAGTCCGTAGCCCTCCAGTCCCGTGCGCTTGACGGGATTGTTGGTGATAAGCCGCATGCTCGTGACACCCAAGTCCGCCAGGATTTGCGCGCCGATGCCGTACTCGCGTGGGTCGGGATCGAAGCCGAGGTGGACATTCGCCTCAACGGTGTCGAAACCGCGGTCCTGCAGTTCGTAGGCCTTGATCTTGTTAACCAATCCGATGCCGCGTCCTTCTTGGCGCATATACACCAGAACGCCGAGTCCTTCCTGCTCGATCATACCCATGGCCCGGTGCAACTGGCTCCCGCAATCGCACCGCATCGACTGGAAGACGTCGCCCGTCAAACACTCCGAATGGACACGTACCAAAACGTCTTCTTTGTCCGCCACGTCACCTTTCACAAGCGCAAGGTGGTGGTAGTCGTCAATGTCCGTCTCGTAAACGACAAGCCGGAAAGGCCCGTGCTGCGTGGGCAGGACAGTCTCGGCAGAACGGCGGACAAGCCGCTCGGTCCTGCGCCGGTACTCGATGATGCTCTGCACGGAACACAGCTTCAGCCCGTGTTCCTCTGCAAACACCTCGAGCTCGGGCACCCGGGCCATGGTGCCGTCCGAACTCATGATCTCGCAGATCACGGCGGACGGATTCATGCCGGCCATCCGGGCCAGGTCCACCGAGCCTTCCGTTTGCCCGGCGCGCACGAGCACGCCGCCTTCCCGGGCGCGCAGAGGGAACACATGGCCCGGCCGCACTAGGTCGGCTGCCCCGCAAGCGGGATCGATGGCCACACGGATCGAGTGTGCGCGATCGTAGGCGCTGATGCCCGTTGTCACTCCGGTGGCCGCTTCAAACGAGCAGTGGAAGGCCGTCTGGAATCGCGAGGTGTTCACGGGGGCCATGGGCGGCAAGTTCAACATGTCGATACGCTCAGGCATCATCGCCAGACAGACAAGTCCGCGTCCCTGTTGGGCCATGAAGTTGACGGCCTCGGGGGTGACTTTCTCCGCGGCGATCATCAGATCGCCCTCGTTCTCACGGTCTTCATCGTCCACGAGAATCACAATGCGCCCTTCGCGAACCTCGTCAAGAATCTCAGGTACTGAAGCAAACATAGCGTATTCCTACAGGTATCCCTGCCGGGAGAGCAGGTCCATCGTCACCGCGCCCTTTGCGCGGCCCGTCACGTAATGGTAAACGTGTTTCCCGACGACATCGGCCTCAAGATTCACCGCGTCGCCCGGGCGTTTCGTTGACAGCGTCGTCTCCGCAATCGTCGTCGGGATAATCGCCACGCTAAACGTGTCGCCCACCGGCTCGACGACCGTCAGGCTGATGCCGTCAACGGCTATTGAGCCCTTGGGAACCAGGTACTTGGCCACTTCTTGCGGCGCGCGAAAACACCATATGCTGAACTCGCCTCTATTGCTCACGCCGTCCACACAGCCGACGCCGTCCACATGGCCGAGAACAAAGTGTCCGCCGAAGCGCCCACCCGCCGCCATCGCGCGTTCGAGATTCACCGCGTCCCCCGGGCGGAGGCCGGCCAGCGTGGTGCGCTCGAGCGTTTCAGGCGAGGCCTGAACCACAAAGTTATCGGTATTGATGGCCGCAACGGTAAGGCACGCACCATCCACGGCGACGCTGTCGCCAAGGTTCAGGTCCTCAAGAACCGTCTTGGCCATGATGGCGATATCCGGCCCGGATCGACGCGATATCGCACCCACCTCCTCGATGATTCCGGTAAACACGCTAGACGCTCCTCATCGCATACGCAGTCTTGGCAAGTTCAGTGGGCAACATGTTCTCCTTTGACGTATCCCTCGATCAGGATGTCCTCGCCCACCGTGCGAACGCTCATCCTCTCCAAACCGATGGCCTCGCTCATATGCTGAACACCGTGTCCCTCCACGGCTGTCACGGCGTCGCGGCCGCCCACGATCTTCGGAGCGACAAAGAACATAACCCTGTCCACAATACCGGCCTCGAAGGCTGAGGCATGCGTAGCGCCGCCGCCTTCAATGAGAACCGATACGATGTCCCGCCCGGCCAGTTCCTTCATCAAGGCGTTCATGTCGACCCCGCTGCCGTGTGCGGATACGTGCAGGACATCGTCGGCCCCCTTGAAGGTGTGGCCCTCGGGCACGACGACCCATGTAGGTGCATCACTTTCGAGATGAAATACCCGTGATGTCCCGTTCAGGTACTCGTCGGCGTCGAGGATGATCCGCACGGGATCTTTGCCTTCGCCCTGTTCAAGGCGTGTTGTCAAGCTCGGGTCGTCCAGCATAACCGTTCGACTTCCGACGAGAATGGCATCGACCTGATTGCGCAGTTCATGCACCAGGTGCCGGGCCGCCTCACCGGTTATCCACCGGGAATCCCCAGTGTATGTCGCAATCTTGCCGTCAAGCGTCATGGCGCACTTCGAAATGACGAAAGGCGTGTCAGTCGTGATGTACTTGATGTAAGCCTCGTTCAACCGCCGGGCTTCTTCCTCAAGCACCCCCACGTCCACGTGAATGCCTGCGTCGCGCAACTGGAAAATACCTTCGCCGGCGACCTTCGGATTGGGGTCGTGCATGGCCACAACCACACGCGCGGGCTTGTGCTCGATAATCAGGCCGGTGCAAGGAGGGGTCCGGCCTTGATGGCAGCAAGGCTCGAGCGTGACATATATTGTCGCGCCCTGGACATCGCCCGCGGCGCGGATGGCGTTCACTTCGGCGTGTGGCTCGCCCGCCTTCGCGTGGAAGCCTTCGCCAATGATTGCGCCATCGCGGACAGCCACGCACCCGACCATAGGATTCGGGCTGGTACGTCCGCGAGCACGCGCAGCAAGGTCAAGCGCCCGCCGCATGTAGTCAATATCGCTGCCCATAATAGAAAACGTCCCACAGGCACCACGGCCCACGGGACATACCTTATGCTTCCTTCTCCCATCCGGACTCTACCGTCGGCCCCGGAGTCTCACCGGATCAGCGCATTCGCGCTCGCGGGCTTTCACCGCCGGTCGGGAATTTCACCCTGTCCCGAAGGCTATCTACTCAGCCTATAGAGCAATTCTACCAATGACTTACGGCCGTGTCAACCGGCCCGGCAATGGAAAAACTACGATAGGTTTGTTTGAACGGCAACCAGGCCCTCGCCGGGATCTCCTTCGGTGAGTTCGGCCTGCTCGATATGGAGCATTCCCTTGATGTCCTCGATGGTGGCGCCCAACAGCTCGAGAACCGGTTGTTTCGCCGTGACGCTAACGCTCTTGACGGGAGCGCTCATACTTAAGTTCGCGTCCGTCTTGGCTTTACGCACGGCCTCGACGACAACAATCGTCGCCTCGTAAGTCTGAGGCCCGGCAGGTTCCGGCACGGCGGCCAACTCGTCGAGCGTCGGCCAGGGACTTCGGTGCACGGATTCGTGCATGCCCGGGTCATCGGTGTAACACCAGTGCCAGACCTCCTCGGTTAGGTAGGGCACATACGGCGCCATCATCCGGACTAAGGCACGGTGCACAAGACGCAGTGTGGCCGCGGCGGAGAGGCGGCCCTCCGTCAATTCCTCTTCATAGGTACGCGACTTGGCCAGTTCGAGGTAGTTATCGCAGAAAGTCCGCCAGAAAAAGTCCTCCACGAGCGACAGGGCTTGCGCGTAATCGAACTCGTCGAAGGCGGCGGTGGCTCGCTCGATGAGCGGCCGCAACTCACGGATGACGGCGCGGTCCGTCTCCACGGTAATTGCCTCAGGCCCTAGCTGGGCCGGGTCGATGCCCGCGAAGCGGCCGATGGCGAACTTGCTGGCGTTGAATAACTTCGTGCAGAGTCGCTTGCCGACGCGGAACATCTGCTCATCGTAGGCGGTATCGACGCCCAGCCGCGCCCGGGCCGCCCAATAGCGCACACTATCCGCACCGAACTCGTCCAAGAGCGGCTCGGGCGTGACGACGTTCCCTTGGCTCTTGGACATCTTCTTGCGGTCGGGGTCGAGGATCCATCCGCTGATGACGACATGCCGCCAAGGAATCTCGTTCTCATGTAGATACGCCTTCACAATGGTGTAGAACGCCCACGTGCGGATGATCTCGTGGCTCTGGGGGCGGATATCCATCGGGAACAGCTTGCCGTGGCGCTCCCGGTCGAGGATCCATTTTGTAGCGATCTGCGGCGTGAGGGAACTCGTGGCCCACGTGTCCAGTACGTCGGGGTCGCCGGAGAAGCCGCCGGGCTGGTCGCGCTGGTCTTCGGTGAAACCGGCGGGCGCATCGTCGAGTGGGTCGATGGGCAATTCATCGGCACTGGGGACAATGCGCTCGTCATAGCGCACCTGGCCGTCGTCGTCGACGCGGTACCAGACGGGAATGGGCACGCCGAAAAACCGCTGCCGGCTCAGGCACCAGTCCTCTTTCAGCCCCTCGACCCAATGTTCGTAGCGCGTACGCATGAAGGCAGGATGCCATTGGATCTTGTTGCCCTGGCCGATGAGGGCCTCTTTCTTGTCCATGATCCGCGCAAACCATTGGCGGGTCGGAATCAGTTCGAGGGGACGGTCGCCTTTGTCAAAGACGCGCACCGCGTGTGTGATATCTAGCCGCGGGCGGTCGAGCACCCCGTCGGTGGCTTCGGCGATCTCGACAATCTTCTTCTGAGCCTTGGAGACGGAAAGGCCTGCGAGCTGCCCGTAGACGGCGTTGGCGGCGTCCGGATCGGCGCTTTCCCAGCCCGGTTCACCGAAGGTAACCGGCATTAGACATCCGTCCCAACCAACGATTTGACGCAGCGGCAGCTTGTATTCCCGCCACCATTCGACGTCGGTCTGATCGCCGAAAGTACACACCATGACAATGCCGGTGCCCTTCTCGGGATCGGCCTGCGGATCGGCCATGATCGGCACAGGCGCGTGAAATAGCGGCGTGATCGCCTTCTTGCCGAATAGCGGCTTGTACCGCTCGTCGTCCGGGTGGGCCAGCACGGCCACGCAAGCAGGGAGCAGCTCCGGCCGGGTGGTGGCAATGACGACATGAGCGCGGTCGCCGTCCTGCACGCCAAAGCGCAGGTAATGGAACGCCCCACGCATCTCCTTATCGACGACTTCGGCCTGGGCGATGGCCGTCTGGAAATCGATATCCCACATGACGGGCCGCTCGGCCTGATAGACCTCGCCCTTCTCGAGGAGTTCGAGGAAGCTGTACTGCGAGATACGGCGGCAGTGATCGTTGATGGTGGCGTATTCTTCATCCCAGTCGTAGGAAAGGCCTAAACGCGTCCACAATCGACGAAAGGCCTCCTCGTCTTCCCTGGTGACCTCGTCGCAAAGGTTGATGAAGTTTGTCCGGCTGATGCGCAGCGGCTCGCCTTTTCGCCCGCGCTTGAATTCAAGGTCCGGGTCGAAATGAAGGTGCGCGTCGCACTTCACGTTGTACATGTTCTGGACCCGCCGCTCCGTGGGCAGGCCGTTGTCATCCCAACCGATAGGGAAGAAAATATTCTTGCCCTGCATACGCTGGTAGCGGACGATGAAATCCTGGTGGGCGTAGCTGAACAAATGCCCCACGTGGAGCGAGCCGCTGACGGTAGGCGGCGGAGTGTCCACTACAAAGGTCTCATCGCGTCCCCGCGTGCTGTCCCAGGCATAGACGCCCGTCTCTTTCCAATGATCGCGCCAGCACTGTTCAGTTTGGCCGGCTTTGTACTTCTTCGGCAGTTCCATCAGCCACTCCCGGAAATGGTTGTCAATCCCTCTTGAAATAGGTGCTGCTCATGCCCATCGGGGCACTAGAGGTCAGAATTGAAGCGGGATTATAGCAAAACGTGATGAGGAAGGCATATCAGGTAGGAACCATCGCTAAGTGATCCCCAGTTTTGCGATAGGTGCATGAATAAGGGCCAAACACGAGTTTCCGACCTGTATACTGGCGAAAGTCGACCAAAACCGTCGTCAGCAGGAGGATTTTTCATGTTTGGCCCGAGCAAGATTATGAAGTGGTTCGACCGGAATCTGCAAGAGGTGCGACGGTCGCGACGCAAGACGCTGGCCCATATCGCGGCAGGAGCCATGAAGATGAAAGGGGTCGGCGTGTTGGCGTTGGGACGCGCCATGGATGGCCCGGCACTCGCAAAGCACCGTATTAAAAGGGTGGATCGCTTCTTAGGCAATGAGCAGGTGGAAGCCTTCGCCATTGCCAAGGCGTTGTTCAACATCCTGCGAGGCCAAGACCGACGGCCCTTGGTCCTGGTCGATTGGACGGATCGCGGTGCCTTCGAACAACTGGTTCTCTCCATTCCCCAAGACGGCCGCTCTATGCCGTTCCACGCCATCTCCATCGATTCGACCAAATTCGGGACGGAAAGTGAAGGGGCTCTCATCCAAGCTGAACGAGAGATTCTGCGAGACCTGCACGCCATGTGTCCGCCCGGCGTGACTCCGATTATCGTGGCCGACCGGGGCTTCGGAAACGAGCGCTGGATACGCGATGTCACAAACTGGGGATGGTGCTTTGTGCAGCGTCTGTCCAAGAATCATTGGGTCGAAACCGAGCACCACATCGGCACCCTCCCCGAACTGGGGATACGGCGAGGCTATCGCCCCAAAGACTGGGGCTGGGGCACGATGGGAGAAAAGGACGCCGACAACAAGACGCCCTTTCGGCTGGTCACCGTCTTCGGTTGGGAGGCCGACGAGCCGTGGTATCTCATTACAAACATTGAAGATCGCGAGGCCCGGGCCATCACATCCATCTACGCGAAGCGCTGGTGGACTGAAATGATGTTTCGAGATCTGAAGAACCGCAAATGGGGGCTCGGCATGGACGAAGTGAAACTCACCTCCCGCCAGCGCACCGCTGTGCACTTCATCATCGTCATGCTTGCCTTCATTCTTCTGTGCGCCTTCGGCGCCTTCGCCGAAACCAAAGACTTCGGCGAACAACTCAAAGCAAACACCGCCGAGAACAGAGCCCTCTCCCTCGCCGCCACAGGAAACCACTTCATCGAATTCATCGGACGAACCACCGTTGCTATGGCCATCGCTAGATTGGTCTACGCACCTACATAGAACCAAACTGGGGAGTACTCAGGAACCATCGGGAAGCCGCGTCACTGAGACGCTTCCGAGCCGAACAGGCCGCTCAGCCATCGCGTGACACGGCGCAGGCCGGATCCGGTTATCTCCCCCTTAACGCGGCACATCAGACGCGGAACACGCGCGCAGTTCGTCACCACATAGAAGCGCCCGTCCAGCGGGCCGGCGGGCGCCTCCGGGGAAAGGGTCGCGGTCACTTCGTACTCCACTTTCCCGGGCGAGGTCCAGAGGTCCGCCGGGCGCTTGACAACGGAGAACGCGACATCGGGCAACTGCCGCAAAGGCTTCTTGACGGCCGTGACCTCGAGCGACTCCTCATCAAGCTGACGTACGAGCAGCGTGGCAGTCGCCCCTTGGCCCTTCCGCACGTCGCCGAAATCAATGGACTGCGGGACTATTTCGTACTCAGGCTCGATCTCAGCCAGGACATAGATCCGCAGGATGGGATTCTTCGGATCATTGGAGTGGATGAGCAGCGACTTCTTCGCCGTGAAGCCGTGTATCTTCGCTGGAATGAGGGTGATGCTGAGTGCCGTTGCCTCGCCGGGATCCAGTTCGCTCTTTTCCAGACGGCCCACCGTGCAACTGCACGAGGACTTGACTCGTTCGATAAGCAGCGGCGCCTTGCCTACGTTTCGCAACGTGATGGTACCTCTCGCCCCCGCCTCGTTAGAGATCAGGCCCATGTCTAGCGTGAGAGGACGCGCCTCGATGACAGGCCCCGCTTCGGGGCCGCCCTGAGTCGCCACAGCGCCAACAGCCACCTCCGTCGCCCATACCGTCAGAGCGACGGCAACGAGTACGGAATACATGAATCGCTGCATACAAACAGGACCTGTCACGATGCGTCTCGCTCTCCCTCTCTCCTGCCGCGTGAGGCGCGCAGGCTCAGCCGTGCCCGCCGAGAACAAACCAGGAAACCAAGTCGTTGAGATAGCGGAAGGGAATTGGCAAAAAGTTGTAGGCAATGACCATGGCTATGATAATGCCGAAAGGACCAATGCGTTCAAGAGCGCGCTGTCCTTGAGGAGGAAGAAAATACTCAAGTAGGTGATGCCCATCCAGCGGCGGAACCGGTATCATATTGAAGAGCATTAACATGAGATTCACCATGATCATGGTGAAAAGGAGAAGGGCGAACATATTAACGAGCTGCTCGGCGGGAAGCCACGGCTCAACCATAATCACGAGCTTCAGAAGCAGGGCGCTGGCAAACGCCAACAGCAGATTCGACACCGGGCCGGCTAAGGCGATCAGCAGCGGGTCGCGTCGGATGTCTTTGAGGTTTCTCGGGTTGTACGGCACTGGCTTGGCCCAGCCGATCAGGAACGGCACCTGGGTAAGCACCATCAGCAAGGGCATAACCACCGTGCCGATGGGATCGATGTGGGCGAAAGGATTGAGCGTCGCGCGGCCAAGCAATCGCGCGGATGGGTCACCACAGCGATCCGCGACGACCGCATGTGCCGCCTCATGCACGCAAAGCGAGAAGAGCAGCGAAAAAAGGTAGATGGGAATCTCATAGAGACCTGAACTACCACCCAAGATGCTTACCTCAAAAAGGACGCGCTTTTGTCTGCCCTATGCACACGCCCATCGCTGAAACACCAAACTCTCTGGCCGAACGAAGTATAGAGGATTTCGGCGACTTCTTTCAAAGCTCTCACCAGGGCGAAGCCGGTGGGCTGCTTCCGCTTAAGGCGCAGGGAACAGAGGATTGCCCGCTTCTCGGCGTGAGTCCTTCCCTACGTCCGCCGAGGCTTTCCCGTCTTCAGAACACTCTCCCGAACATTCGGCGCATGTGTCCTGAGAACTCACTCGTTCCACAAACCGTTCCTCGCATACACGAGCGGCCGAATGGCTGCTTTGCCCTGGCGAATGCCCGGCAACACCCCAGGAAACGCCGAAAACCCGTTAAGACACGAGATAGGAATGACTTGCAAGGATTGAAAACAATTCGTATAATACTGTCCGATGTTCTCATACTACGTTTTGCGGTGCGCGGCGCCCCACAGCGCCGCGGTGCCATAGCAAGCAAGGAGGGCCTGATTCAGTGACGATGACCAAACGGGATCTCGTAGTTCGAGTGGCCAGCAAGCTTGGCATCACTCAGAGCGATGTCGCGCGAATCGTAGAGGCGACCTTCGACACCATCTCGCAAACGTTGGCGGACGGTAAACGTTGGGAACTGAGGGACTTCGGGGTATTCGAAGTCAAGACGCGCGCCTCGCGCATCGGGCGCAATCCACGCACCGGCGACCAGGTTCCCGTGCCGGAGCGAAAGGTCGTAACATTTCGCCCCGGGAAGAAGATGAAGGAACTGGTTAGCAGCACGCCGGGGCCCGTCGAGACAGAACCTGAGTCCGCGCCAATTCCTCAGGGGCCGCCCCCGGCTTTCGGCGGTTCAGCGGGCAACACAATCAGTTAGATCCGTTCAGGCACGTTCGAGAAAAGCCACGTGACGGGCCTTGGAGCTACTGGGATGTGGTGCGCGTTGTATCGGGACACGCGTATTGTGTCCCACCCGCCGGACAAGGGTGGCGGAGGGCTCACATACAACGTCATGCGTCTTTCGAGAAGGCCTTCGACAGGTATAAGCAGACGGATATGCCAGGAGCGGCTCAATTCCGGAGCGGGAGTTTTCTCACTCATATCCGCGTTGGTAATCTTCTTGCCAGCAGCGGATTGCGATCCTCAGTCCGAATGGCTCAAAGGTAGTTGTCAGCAGCCTACCTCATGAAGATCCTCGCGGGCGATACAAGCACTTCTATCAACACCGTCGCCGTATGCGATAGCGGCCGAATCCTCGCCGAAACGTTTGTTGACTGCGGACGAGGACACGCGGAACGCCTATTGGACACGGTGGACTGGGCACTCGCAGAGGCCCATCTCACGTTCGACGATATCGACGCCTTGGCCATTTCGGCGGGGCCTGGATCGTTCACGGGATTACGAGTGGGCGTGGCCACCTGGAAAGGACTGGCTTTCGGCAAGAACTTGCCTCTGGTCGCCGTGCCGACGCTCGATGCCATGGCCCGCCTGGCAGGCTTATATAGAGGAGCGGTGCTTCCGCTCCTCGACGCAAGGATGGGTGAAGTCTTCGGAGCAGCCTATCGTTTTGGCCCGGACGGACGGATGAAGCTCACCGAAGACCGCGCCTGCCCGGTAGAAGAACTCTTTGTCGGCCTTGAGGGCCGTGTTGGCGTGTTCGGCCCTGGAGCAGAGCGCTACCGAGAACGCATTCTTGCTTTGCGGCGCCCGGCGGACTTCCTCACGTCCGCGGTACCGGCGCCGCGTGCGTGGGCCGTGGCCGCCGAGGGCGCCAGCCTGTTAGAGCAAGGCGTGAGTACGGATCCTGCGGCCGCGGCTCCCGTATATCTGCGCAAGTCGCAGCCTGAAGAGGCGGACAAGGGCACGCCTGAGGGCCGCCATGAGCAGTGAGGAGCGGGCGGACCTCGAGTTCACCAGACTGAGCACGGCTCATCTGAACGATGCAATGAAGATTGAGGCGGAAGCGTATCCCGATCCCTGGACACGTACTATGTTTCTTCAGGAGATCGAGGGCCTGCATTCCTATTTCTACGTGGCCTTCGTTGGCCCCGCACTGGCCGCCTACGGTGGATTCTGGCTGGTCCTGGATGAGGCCCATCTCACGAGCGTAACCGTGCGCGACTCCTTCCGAGGTCATGGCTACGGCAGAAGGCTCGTCGACTACCTCTTGGAGCAGGCAGTCTCATTGGGCGCAAAGGTGGCCACGTTGGAGGTCAGAGAATCGAACTTGCGCGCCCGAAACCTCTATGACAGCATGTCCTTCCGCACCATCGGCATCCGAAAGCGTTATTATGCCAAGACAAACGAGGACGCCGTCGTGATGCTCAAGGAACTCGAGTAAGCACCGGCGCATTCCGGACACACCGTCAGGGAGCGTACCCTTCAGGCAATGCAGTGAGCAAGCGTAGAACGACACGAGAAACGCCCCAAGACCGCCTTCACCCGGCGGGAGTTCCCGTGGGCGGCATCGGCACCGGATGCATCGAGATGGGCTCGGACGGGCGCTTCCGCAACGTCACCATCAACAATAACCGCACCAGCGAGGAGCGGCTCCCCCTGTTGGAAGGGGCCTTCCTCGGCCTCCGTGTCGCGGAGCGCGGCCGGGTGTACGCCCGGCTCCTACAGGTCGGTTCGCCTCCCGCCTTTCAAGAAGCCGGCATGCTCGCCTCCCACGCGGCCAAGGAGCATCTGTCATGGAGAGGTCTCTATCCCTGCGCGGAGTATCGGCTCAATGATCCGAAGTGCCCCGCGGAGGTAAAGTGGGTCGCCGCAGCCCCCATTGTCCCTTACGATCTCGAGGCTTCCACGCTTCCCGTTATGCTGCTCGCGTTTGATGTCCACAACACGACGGACAGAACGCTCGAGATTGCCACCCTCTTCAACTGGGAGAACATCAACGGCTGCACACGCGACTCCTCCCCGGAGAAGCGCGGCATCATCCAGGCCATCCGCAACGCACCGGAGCCCAAGGAAGCGGGGCGCCCGGAAATGAGCGCGGAAGACGCCTTCAACGATGAGTGGGAACCGAAGCCGGATGGCCCGCGCTGCTTGGGACTCGAGTTCGGATCGAAAGAGAAGCCTCTAACCAATGCCCACGGGCATTATTGCCTCATGGGCCAACTCCAGCCGGGCGTCCAAATGTCCGTAGCCAACTGGAATGAGCGCGATCCGGCTCAGATCGAGGCGTTCTGGACGAGTTTCCATGATGAGGGGCGCCTGGACGGCCGGCTCACGGACGAGCCGGCGGCCCGCAGCGGCGCCGTCTGCCAAGGCTTCGAGCTTGCGCCCAAACAGAAGCGCCGCGTCGTGTACGTCCTTGCCTGGTACTGCCCCCGCTTCGAGGTGGAAGGCGTCGACATGGGCAATGGATACACCAACACGTTCCGCAGCGCGGTCGAAGTGGCCCAGCACACGCTCAAGAACCACCTCTACTTCTTCCGTGCCATTGCAGCGTGGCAGACGCGCCTGCTCCGCTCCTCATTGCCGCGATGGGTCAGCCGCATGCTGATCAACAACAACTGCGTACTGTCCACTAATGGCGTGCTGACGAGAGACGGCAAGTTCGCTATGTTCGACTCTCCGGCCTCCCCCGGTATGGGCATGTTGGATAGGCGATTCTACAGTTCTATCGGCCTGCTCTTGCTGTATCCACAACTCGAAACGCGAGCGCTCGCGGCGTTCGCAAACGCGGAAGATCCCGAGCATCCCGGGCGTGTCTACCGCACGCTGGGGCGCTTGTGCTTCCACCGGCCGTCCCGTGGCGACACGGGCGCCGACCTCGTGGACCTCTGCCCGAAGTTCGTTCTCATGGCCTACCGGAATTACCAGATGACGGGCTTCCGGCACGCGTTGGATCAAGTCCTTCCCAAGGCTCGGAAGGCCATGGAATACATGGCCGGCAAAGATCGTGACGGCGACGGCCTGCCCGAGCACGATGGCTGCAGCAGCACGTTTGATCGGTGGGCCTTGTACGGCGCGAACAGCTATTCCTCAAGTTTGTGGATCGCGGCGCTGCGGGCGTACATTCGCCTGGCTGCCCGGCTCAACCGCGTCGAGGAGGCGGAGAAGTACAGCCGCATCCTTCAGAAAGCGTTGAAGAGCTTTGACAAACACTTGTGGAATGCGCCGGGGAAATTCTATCGCGTGTACCATGATGAGAAGGCTGCGGGCGCCGATCACGAGGTCCTGCACGAAGGCTGCCACAGTGGGCAACTCGCGGGACAGTGGTACGCGGACTTCCTCATGTTGGGCGAGCTGTTCCCCGAGGAGCAGGTGAAGGCGGCGCTTGACGCCCTCTTCTGGTCGAACGAGAAGCCGTGGGGCGTCTCCGAGGCTTATATGCCGGACGGGTCGGCGTGCGTGAACCCGCCTTCCATCGCCGAGAAGCCCAACGTCGAGAAATGCTGGCACGGCTTGGCCTTAGCCCATTACGCCTGCCTTCAGATCGCCCATGGCCAGGCCGACCGCGGACTCCGCGCCATCCAGAAAATGTACGAGCACATCCATGTTGCCCGGGGCAGGTCGTTCAATCAGCCCCTGTGGTGGGATACGGCGCCGGAAGGCGAAGAAAGCGACTTCCTGGAAAGGCACACGAGTTCGCTCTCGGTATGGCATCTCCTATACGCGCTAGCGGGATTCCAATTGAATGTTCCCGATCAGATTCTGTGGATAAGGCCTCACTTGCCGCGTGGGGTCTTCTCGCTGAACGTGCCGCTCTTCACCCCCGTCTGCCAGGGCTGGCTCCGCTTTGTCGAAACCGCCGAGGGCCCCTACCGGCAAGAGGTGCAGGTCTCCCTCGATAGCCCCATTCTCATCAAGGTCTTGATACTACGGGTGCCTGAGCACGTGCAGAAAGTGGCCGCGTCGTGCGTCACCGAAAACGGCGAGGAGCGTGTAGCGTGTACCATGGCACAGGCGGGTCCCGAACGCCTAGTCCAAATCCGCCCGCAGAAGCCGATCATCGTGCGTGGACGCCTCGCCGTCACGCTCCGCGAAGCGTCGACTCAGGCGTAGCGTACGTCGACCTCGCAGACAGCCCCGCAATGTCACCGTCAGCAGAACGCGATGTTCGCTTCGGCGGCGCAAAGGCGGTGCTTCCGGGCCAACTCGAGGAAGACTCTCAGGCCGTCCATTTCCGCTGAACCTACCGAGTGGTATGCCGCCTTCGAGAGGTATTCCTCGACGGCCTCAGGGCTCATTTCGTATTCGGCAGCGGCTGAAGTCACGAGGGCAGCTCGGTTCCCTTGGCTCGCTCGCAAGGCAAGGGCAAGGACACGCCTTAGGCGTGCCAGCGGCGCGAGCACCGTCCCAATCCACAAGAAGTGAACGAAGGGCAATCCCGTGAGTTCCTGCCACCATGCACCAAGATCGAAGCGATGGGGATAGAGATTTACCTCGCCCAACAGGACATCGCCGGAGCAGATGACTCCATCGGCATCATCGCGGCCGTATTGCGCCGATGGCACGGGGATGTACTCCGGCGTCAGGCCGAAGCGCTCCGCGAGCAATACCTGGGCAAGGGCCACTCGCCCGGAGTCGTGCGGCGAAACGGCCACGCGGCGCAGAGAGTCAGGATTCACTTTCGCAAACAAGGCATCGCCCGACGAAGGGCCATCCGTGCAGACTCCAAGGCCGGGAATAGCGCGTGCCAGGGGCATTCGCGCGCAGTCAAGCACCGGCAATAGCGCGCCGTCGAGCTGGCCGCCCCGCAATCGCTCGGCGAGGTCGGCGGCGGGCCCCGGCTCGACGGCGACATTCAGCGTCTCTTTGAGACTCACCCATAGAGGGCGCGTATAGAGATCGGGCACCACACCGATGGTAAGCGGCCGCGATTCGTCCAAGGGATTCATATCGTCTTGCCAGCCTGCATTGCGCCTCAACGTTCTCGCTCTTATTCTTCTCACCGATACGCCGCGATGTCAACCCGCCTGTGGGCTGCAAGTTGTGCCTCTGGAATGGTGCATGCTACGCTCGCGCAGCGGCCGTGAGGTGCGAGAGCACACAGACGCAGAATCAGTTCTGGGAGGGCTATAGGAGGTGGATACATGCGCATCTACGGCCTAACTGGCGGAACGGGGAGCGGGAAGACAGAGGTAGCCGAACGTTTTCTCGCTACCGGGATTCCCGTGGTCGACGCCGACAGAATCGGCCATGCGCTTATCGCGCCGGGGGGGGCTGCCGTCGACGCGGTTCGCAACGCCTTCGGGGACAGGATTCTCTCGTGTGGTAGAATTGATCGAGAGAAACTGGGGAGGATCGTGTTCACGGATGCAGATGCCCGCAACCGGTTGAACGCCATTGTGCATCCGGCCATCCGAAGTGAGATCCACGCCCGGTGTGCGGCCTTGGCCGATGAGGGACATGGCCTCGCGGTCGTGGACGCGGCGTTGATCGCTGAGGACGGCCAGAGGGAGTTGTGCCTGGACGGCCTGATCGTAGTAGCGTGCGCACGGGACATCCGGCTACGCAGGCTCATGGTTCAGCGTGGCCTGACGGAAGAGGAAGCGAACCGACGAATTGACGCCCAGACGCCTCCGGAGAAGAAGGTCCCGCTGGCGGACTATGTGATCGAGAACAAGGGTACTCTGCAGGAATTGCACGCCCGTGCGGACGCATTAGCGAAGGAGTTGAGCAAAGGTGGCGAGTGAGATTGTAGCTTGCGCCGGATGCGGCAGGTTATTTCCCTATGAGCCTGGGAAGACCCGGTGCGTCGCTTGCGTCGATGAGTACATGGCCCACGTAGATCGTGTACATGAATCCATCGAGTTCGGGGACGCGGTGACGATTGATGACATCGCCGCCCATACGGGCCTCACGCCGGATGAGATACGCAATATCATCGAAGACTTCCCCAGTCTGCGCCGTGTCGTCGATACACGGGCCATCTGCTCACGCTGCCACCGCCGCATGGCGCAGATGGGCGCGGAGTTCTGCCTTGACTGCCGCCTCGAACTCCATAAGGAGTTCAGCCGGGCCGTCGAGGCGCTCGAGCGTAAGGCAAAGCCGGCCGCGTACACACCAAAGGTCCCGCAGCGGGCGTCGGGGGTGGTATCGGCAATGGAAGAGAAGCGGCGACTCGAGAACACCCGCCGCCTCAGTCCTACACCTAAGGGCCGGTACTCGGGCTAACCATGAGGTAGTCGACGCCCGCATGGCCGAAATCCGGCCTGTGCTATAATCCCGCCCTTTGAAACGCTGTGGGGAATGATGAAGCGATTAATTTGGACTATTGCCAGTTTCGCCATTGGGGCACTCCTCGTCTGGCTCTTGTTTCGCGGCACCGATTGGGACCGCGTATACGGCGCCGTGCGCCAGGCCCACCTTGGCTGGCTGCTGCTCATGGAAATCCCCATCATTCTCAGCTTCATCACGCGCATCCAGCGGTGGAGCTACATCGTCCGCGCGGCCAAACCCGTCAGTTTTCGCCACATGTTCAGCGCCACCCAGATCGGCTTCCTGGCGAATTTCACGCTGCCGGCCCGAATTGGCGAGGCCGTCCGGCCGCTGGTGCTGGCCCGGCTCGCAAAGATCCCCTTTTCCCAGTGCCTCGCCCTTAACGCCCTCGACCGCGTGGCGGACTTGGTCAGCCTGATACCTATCATCGTCATCGCCGCCGTCGCGCTCCCCGCGACGGGCAAGGTGCAGATCCCCGCCGAGACCTTCCGCACGGCGGCCCCGATTTCCTTTGAAACCAGCCTCTTCCGCACGGGGGCCGCAGGCACGGCGCTGTTCCTCGCTGCCGTACTCACGGTGCTGGTCCTGCTCTACGTCAACCAGGCGTTCGTCTTCCGAGCATCCGACAGATGCGTCGGCCTCGTGTCAACGGGCTTGGCCCGCCGCATCCGTCAGATCCTCGAGCATTTCGCCGCGGGTCTCCACGTCTTCCGCTCGGCCGCGGACATGGCCAAGTCCGTGGCTTTCAGCTTCATTACGTGGGCCATGTTCCTCGTGGCGGCCCTGTTCCTGTTCTTCGCATTCGACATCGAGTCCCCCTGGTACGGCCCCTTCGTGATGCAGGCCCTGTTGGCGGTATTCGTGAGCGTGCCCGGCGCCCCTGGACTGATCGGGCAGTTTCACATCCCCATCGTCCTGGCCGTCCTGATCCTCAGTCCAGAGACGAGCCCCGACGAGGCAAAGGCCGCGGCCATCATGCTGCACCTCCTCAACTTCATCCCCTTGGCGGCCATGGGGGTCTATTGCCTCGTGCGGGAGAAGATGGGCCTTATCGAGTTGACCCGCGAAAGCGCCCGCGCCCAGGACAGAGTCCCCCCGCCCCCCGCCAGCCCCGAAGGGAGCCGCTAACGGCTTCACCCACCCCCGCTTGTGCTTGAGGGGGCGGTTAGTTCCCGGAAGAATCCTGTGCGACCTCATCCAGCAGGCGTTGTGCAAGGACGCGTTCCCTGGGCCGCAACTCATCGAGATTCATGTGCGGCAAGGCGCTCAGAACAGGCTCCAATCCCAACTCCGGGTAGCGCAGGCGCAATACGAAGGCATAGAGCCCGGCCGCTTCCGCAAATCGCGAATCCGGATACTGCTTCACAAGCCTGTCGTAGGCGGCGACGGCGCGTTCGAAGTCGCCGTCCTCCTCTAATTGAAGCGCCGTGGCAAGAAGCTGCTCCTCTGCCCCGCGATGGATCATCATGGTGACGCCCGAGTCGAGGTCCAAAATGCGATACGTGGCAAAGTCGCATTCGAAGTCCGGCGGCGTCATATACGCGATCTTGTTGGCCTTGGGATTGTACGCGCTGAGCCCCGCGCCCAAGGGCTCATCCGTGAGGATCCGCTTCTCGCCGGTCTTGAGATTCACGGATACCACCTGCCAGTTGTACGCATCGCCCGTGGAAGCATCCTCCTCGGCACCTCCGACAAAGGCCATAACCGCGGCCTCGGTGCGCTCGGCGTTGACCGACGGCACATCCCAAATGTTCACCCCCTCACAGAGCTCCCTGGCCGTTCCTTTTTGCACGTCGCCGATCATCAGCCGCGCGACCTGGTCATCATCGCCCTGCACTTTCCGAAGGAAGATGATCGTATCCCTCGCCACCCACATGGGCCAGGAGTACTCTTCGTCGGAAACACCGGGAACGGCACACCAAGTGCGGCTGCTCCCCCGCTCCAGAACGTGGATTCCCACTTTGTCTTCAACCTGTCCGCAGAACACAATCCGCGAGCCTGAGCGACTGACATTCGGATAACCAAACTCCTTTTCAGATTCGTAAACCGTCTTTGTTCCCCCAAACGGCCCCAGTCCCCGCGCGGTCAACACGTACCTCGCCGGAGTTCCCCCAGACTCGTCGTGGGTGATGTAATAGAGATACTTGCCATCCGCCGAAACGCAGCACTGCGAAGGACTTGAGTTCACCGCGACAAGTTCGGTTCTCCGCTCTCGTCCCCGGCACAGCCAAAGGTCCCACTTGTCGCTACCGCCTTCCCGCTGCGGGAAGTAGACAAGTCCCCGATTGCTGAAAAACTGGCAGTGCCAAACGTTCTGCAAAGCATCGCCCTCGAGCGGTGATGCCTCGCCCTCTCTCGTGTCCCAAAGCCAGATGGCGCCATCATCGGGGCCGATGAAGGCAAGGTAACGGCCGTTGGGACTCCAGGACAGCCGCTCCCAACAGCCGGTAAGGCTGAGAAGAAGTGTCGCGACAACCAGAACCCATGCGTGGCGCTTCATCATCACATCCCTCCCGTTGAGCCGGTGAGTCCACTCGCAAGAGCGTCCCCGGGCCCCAACCGAACAGACTCCATGAGCTGATGGAGGATCGTCCTCACAAATATGATGCCCGAAGCGAGCGAAAAGTGCCACGCCGATTTGGCGAATCCCCCACGAGGCCATAGGGAGTAGACAAAGACGCAGCACGAGGCCCCCACGGCCACTGGGGGCCGTGGAGGCCTTCTACTCGATTGCTCGGAACTTCTAGTTCTTCACATTTCGGTCGGCCTGGGAGATCACACCGTCTCCGTTGCGGTCAAGCCGGGTGAATCGTTCCGCCGTCCGCTTCAAGACAGCCGCCTGTAATTCCTGGAGGGTGACCGCGCCATCGGCGTTGGCATCGGCGTCCTTAAGCATGTCCATCATCGGGGGCAAAGCGCCCGCGGAACGAGATGGAGCGGCCCTCTTGCCTTCCTCGGGCCGATCGCCCTTGTTAACCACGCCATCATGGTTCAGGTCGAGGTGGGCAAATCGCTCCGCCGTCATCTCCGGACGTACCGCCTGGATCTCCTCAAGCGTAACACTGCCGTCTTTGTTCGCGTCGGCCTTCTTGAGTAGCATTTGCAGCTGCGGCCGTCCCTCGCCCGGCCGTCCCGCGCGGCGGCCCCGCGGCTCTTGGGGACGATCGTCCTTGTTGAGAACACCGTCGCCATTGCGATCAAGGCGCTTGAACTTCTCCGCCGTCATCTCGGGACGCACCGCCTGGATCTCCTCAAGCGTAACGTTGCCGTCACCGTTGGCGTCGACTTTCTCCATCATCGCTCCACGCTGAGGCCGTGAATCCCTCGGCTTCTCGGCGGCAACCGCCGCTGAGATAAGCAATGCCGCCACTATCACGACCACTGCGCCAATGTGCTTACCCATTATCTTTCTCCTAGTTCGGCCACGCATCCTCATATGTTTCATGGGATCAAACACCGCCGGCAGCCACAAGTTCCGCAGTTATCACGGCAAGCGTTGACGATGAGGATACCTATCATTACAATCACGCGACGCTCGCACCGGCTGCAGCATTGCGTGAAGTAACAACACAGAGAGATGGCATCGACGTGACGGATGTAGAGAAGCTTATTGCGGCATTCAACAACACCTTTCCGGACGCACCCGCCCCCCGCGTATGCCGTGCCCCCGGCAGGGTGAACCTCATTGGGGAACATACGGACTACAACGGCCTGCCCGTCCTACCGATGACAATTGATCGGGACGTTGCCGTAGCCTTCGCTCCCCGGCCCGACAGCACGATCAGACTGCGCAGCAGCACCCACGACTATCCGGAGCGGGAGTTTGTCAACGGCCCCGACATCGTCCCGTCCGAGGGTGGAATATGGGACAACTACTGCAAGGCGGCGGTGCAGGGACTCAACCACCACTTCGACGTATCGCGCTTCCCGGGCATGGACATGTGCGTTGCCGGGGACATACCCACCGCCGTCGGCCTGAGCTCTTCATCGGCTCTCGTCGTAGCATGCGCGCTCGCGTACCTTGCGCTACTCGGTAAGACGCTTGAGAGTGATATCACGCGCCTTGAGCTGGCGGAATTGGCGGCGGATGCGGAACGCTATGTGGGAACTCGCGGCGGCGGCATGGACCAGGCCATCATACTGCTCGGGGACAAGGGCGCCGCTTGCAAGATCGACTTCTACCCCCTGCGGGCCGAACGCGTGTCGCTGCCGCAAGACGGCGCCATCGTGATCTGCAACTCGTTGGTCAAAGCCGCGAAATCGGGAAATATGCTCCATCGCTACAATGAAGGCCCCCTCACCTGCCGGCTTATCCGCGCCATGGTGGAAAAACACCTCCAGGAGCATTGGGATCCCGAAATAGAGATCAACTGCCTCGGGGCCCTGTGGAACGGGATGCTTTGCCTCACTGATAGAGAGGCCGAAAGCGTGTTCGAGCAGACTTTTCCCGGCAAGACAACTACGCTGTCCGAGGCGGGGACGTTCTTGGGACTAAGTCCCGAGGCAATACGCGAACGGTGGCTCGAAGATCTCGAGGAGCCAAAGGAGGGCTTTCGCCTAAAGGCGCGCGCCCGCCACCAACGTACGGAATACAGGCGCGTCGAAAGCGCCCGGGACATGATGCTCGCGGGAGATGCCGCCGCCCTCGGTGAGCTGATGAACGCATCCCATCAGAGCTGCGCCGAGGACTACCGGATTAGCTGCCCCGAGCTGGATACTCTCGTTGCCCTCGCGCGCCAGGAGGGCGCCTTAGGGGCACGACTTACGGGCGCCGGCTTCGGAGGATGTACGGTTAATCTGGTGCCGGCGGGCGAAGTCGAGAGATTCTGCGAGTCGATAGAACACGCTTACTACCGCGAGCGACTGGCCCAACAGACATCTGTCCCCCGCCGGGATTATATCCTCAGAGCGGAAACAAGCCCCGCGGCCGACTACATCTAGGTTTTGTCTGAGAACCCCGGTATTCCGCCGAGCTGTATCTGATTCCGGCCGGCAAACTGGAGGATCGTGACCGAGCACACGGTGAACGCGCCTAGCAGTCGGCACGGCATCGATCTTCAAACACCGCCTAGGACGGATGCGACTCAGCCAAGGTCCTTTGTTCGTGAGCATTCACGCCGTTCGCCAAGCACTTGAACTTGTTTTTTGAGACGATGTGCCCTAGAATACGCTTCGTGACGTGGCCAGGAAGACAATTCACGCGTTTCGACCACGTTGCCTTAAGAAATGACGGTGTAGAGTCGCCAGGGACGCGGCCAAGGAAATATACTATTATCAATGAGTTAAGTACTTTTCGCCCTTTGACAGACGTGGCCGTTCGTGGTACTTTTCTCATAGGTAGGGCAGTTACTCCACGACACGGGGGACGGTGCACCGGCCGAAACCCCGGCTAAGGAGTGCGTCATGAAGTGCTCGCACCACCCGAATAATGAGATAGTAGGGTATTGTTGTGTCTGCGGTGAGCTTGGGTGTGAGGAGTGCATCTCAGAACACGAGGGGCAACTGTACTGCCGAAAGCATTACCGCCCCATCCAACGGCAGCTTGAAGAAGAGCGCAAACATGAGGCCCAGCGCAAGAAACTCGTGCGGCAGCGGCTTGTCGTCCGGTACAAGGATGGGCGCGTCCAGCACGGTGTGTGTTTTGCGCTAAACCCAAAGGACTCCGGTTTTCATTTGGACTTGGTCGATGACAACTTCGCCCCCATGGGCGAAAGCGAAGCCGTACGGTTTTCGGATGTGAAGGCCGTGTTCTTTGTGAAGAGCTTCGATGGCAAGTTCGACAAGAACCTTCGGTATCGCGATTGGACTCCCGAAGGAAATGATCTCGTCGTGGAGTTTGATGATAGCGAGGTGATCCGTGGACGGACATTGCACCGCTACTCAGCCGATGATCCCAGGTTCTTCCTGATTCCCGACGACCCCAAGTCCAATAATATAAGTATGCTCGTCGAGCGCAGCGCCCTCGCCAACGTCTTCACGCCCGAGGAGTACAAGTCCCGGCTGGCCGAAAAGCGCGAAGCCCGGAAAAAGCATAAGGAGGAAAGCACTCAGCTCAGCCAGGAAGAGAGTCTGGGTGACTTCTACTTCGAGACACGCAATTATGACGCGGCAATTGTGCAGTATCGGCTTGCCGCGGACAAGACGCCGCATTCCGGCCGGATACGCAGGAAGCTCCTCACGACGAAATACAACGTCGGAGTGCAACATATTAAGCGTCGCGAGTATCGCGAGGCGCTGGATTGTATGGAAGAGGTCCTCAGTGCCGACCCGCGCAACCAACACGCCCTCAAGAAGGTGGCCCAGTTGCGCCGGATCATCGAGAAGGGTGAACGCGCCCGCACGGAGGGTAAGACCACCGGCTAATGCCTGGAGGCGACCTCTGTACGGACTGCGTGCATCTAGTTTTTCAGAAAGTTGTTGAATGCGCATAGCGATTGTTGCTGACCTTCATGCCAACTTGGAGGCCGTTCAAGCCGTCTTCAGGGAGATCGATAAGCATCGCCCTGACAAGGTCTTCTGCCTTGGAGACTTGACCGGTTACAATGCCAATCCGAACGAAGTAATCGACATCATCCGTGAACGCGACATCCCGACGATCATGGGCAACCACGACGCCGCGGTGTGCGGGCTGGAAGATCCCTGGTTCTTTCGTGCATCGGCAAAGGAAGCCATCGAGTGGCAGTTCGAGCAGGTGCGCGACGAACACAAGCAGTGGTTGTCCAAGGCCCCGGAACAAATCGTCTTCAACCGGACTTGCCTGGGAGTGCACGGCTCGCCGAGCAGTCGCGACGACTATATCATCGACTGGCTCGATGCCATGCGTCAGCTGGAATATCTAAATGGCCGAGAGGTGGATGTGTGCTTCTTCGGGCATAGTCATCGGCCCTCGTTTTTCTCGGAAAAGGGGAATACGCAGGCTATCGACACCACGTGTGTTCAGCAGTTGAGTCCGGGCAACCGCTACTTCATCAATCCGGGCGCGGTAGGCCAGCCGCGCGATCGGGACCCGCGCGCCGCATTCGGCCTATACGACTCCGAGAAGAGGACTTTCCAGTTCTGCCGCGTTGAATACGACATCGAGAGTTGCGCGCGAAAAGTGCTCAAGGCGGGCCTCCCCCCCGAATTGGCCAAGCGTCTCTCGAAAGGCAAGTAATCGCCCCACGTGACGATACGCGAACAACTCGAAGCGCGTGAGCGCGAAATCCTGAGTCCGCACGCCACCCTCGCGTGCGCTACCCGCGGCCGCCAGAATCCCGAGAAAGAGCATGACTACAGGACAGCCTTTCAGCGGGACCGCGACCGCATCATCCACGCCAAAGCGTTTCGCCGGCTCAAGCGGAAAACGCAGGTCTTCCTCGCAGCCGAAAGCGATCATTACCGCACACGGCTGACGCATACCCTCGAAGTGAGCCAAATTGCCCGTACCGTGGCACGCGCCCTGTTCCTTAATGAAGACCTCACCGAGGCCATCGCTCTGGGGCACGATCTTGGACACACCCCTTTCGGCCACGCGGGCGAAGCGACCCTGGACGAGGCCTATGAGCCGGGATTCAACCATTACGAACAGAGCCTGCGTGTCGTCGATGTTCTCGAAACAAGGGGAAAAGGCCCAGGGCTGAACCTCACGTGGGAAGTCCGCGACGGCATTGTCAGCCACTCGCGCAACAAGGTCATCCTCGAAGGGAAGCCCCCCGAGCCGGGCGGCACGCTTGAGGGACAGATTGTAAGCGTTTGCGATGCCATTGCTTACGTAGGTCACGACATCGACGACGCCATCCGGGGCGGCCTTATCACAGTCGAGGACCTGCCGAAGGATGCGGTGGCACTCATCGGACGGACCACGTCCGAACGCATCAACACAATGGTTATGGGCCTTATCGAAGGGAGCTGCGAAGGGCTGATCGGCATCACCCCCGCGACCCGCGAAGCCATCCAGATGCTGCGCTCCTATCTTTTCGAGTATGTGTATCCGTGCGACGCCATTAGCCGCGAGATCGACAAGGCCAAGAAACTCGTCCGCGAACTCTATCGCTATTTGCTCGAGCACCCCGAGGCCTGTCCATCGGAGGGAGAGCCAGGTATCGATATCGAGCGCCGGGTGGTGGACTTCATTGCCAGCATGACGGACAATTACGCTCTTCACCTGTTCGAGCGGCTGTTTTTCCCAACACCTTGGAACGTATGACCCCCCGCCGCCGCGGAGGGGCCGCCAGAGGGCCATTCTATAACCTTGCGTGGCGACACTGAGAATCCTCGGATCCCACCATCATCCGCTGCACCGAATGCCGAGGTCGGCATTGTGGCCGGCTCGGGCATCGACCTGACCGGACTGCTGGATACTGTCACGCAGGCGAGGCCGTTCAAGTCATTTCCGGGTCTGGAGAGGTCCACTGTGACGGGACATGAGAGCCGCTTCTTACTGGGCACCTGTTCAGGCCTGCGCGTTGTCATTCAGTGCGGCCGATTGCACGTCTACGAGGGATATGCACCGGACAAGGCGGCGCGTACGGTCGATATCCTGAGAGGTCTTGGCGTTCACTCGATTTTGTTCACCAATGCCGTGGGAGGACTACTCCCCGAAATGACGCCCGGGCAACTTCTGTCCGTCACGCGCATGCGCCTGTGGCCCTACCGCCATTGGCGCAGTCAGCCCGAGGTCCTCAAAACGGATTTCATCGTCCCCGACTGCCCCTTCACGGGGGAAGCCGCTTGGGTGCACGGCCCGTCTTACGAAACACGTGCCGAAATCATCGGTTTGCAGAGGCTCGGGGCGATGGCGGTCGGAATGAGCACGGCGCCCGAACTCGAGCGCTGTCGAGCCCTGGGAATCCGCGCCGCAGTCGTCTCCTGCATTACCAACAACTGCTGCGACGCCCATGTCTTAACACACGACGAGGTGATCGAAACCGCGAAAGGGACATCGGCCTGCCTGGTGAACGCACTGCGTGGCGCAGTCACCGCCACGCCTCAACCGGCTTGGCCTAAGACAACCGGAAGAAAGAGCCTGCAATAAACCGGCGCGCACCGCGAGGCGTGTGGCCTTCGGGAAGGTTGAAGTAATACGCCGTGAAGATGCGCCCGTCGTCGAGTTCGGTAGCAACGGGATAGCCCAAGTCCCCATGCTCGGCGTCACAGCGGATAATGAATTCCCTACTCCACGTGGCGCCATTATCCTCGCTGAGAATGCAACCCAGCCCAAATGGCGGCTTGCGACGCCCAAATAGCACCAAAATCCGGCCATCCGCCAACAGCATCGGCCACGGTGAGCGGTAGTACATACCGAAGCGGAACTGGCCCTGGCCCCGCCTCGCCACCCATGGCGAATCGCCCCACCGGACTATCGGCCGGGGCGCCGACCAGGCGTAGCCATCGCGCGATTCGGAGACTTGTATCGCGTTCCGCAGGCCGTGAATGTTAAGCGTGTATGCCTGGAGCGTTCCATTGGAAAGCCTGAGCAATCCTGCATAGGTTGGGCGGCCTTGCCCCGTCGGATCATCGGCGATTCTGGACAGGTACTCCCACGTAAGTCCGTTGTCATCACTACCGTAGAGTGCGACTTGGTTAGGCTCTCGAGCCGACATGACGGCCAGGAAACTACCGTCAGGCATCCTAACGATGGGATGCGCGTCCTTATGAACATATGTCTGGCGCTCGGGCGGGTGAATCACCGCTGGGACATTCTCCCATGTCCTTCCGCGGTCGGAAGAGCGAAGCGCGAAGCACACCATTTCCGGCTTGTCGTCCGTCGGCCCGGCGTAGGTCCTGCCAAAGTAGATGGCGCTATCCGGCGACGAGAGGTCTATCGCCTCGCGAGGCCCCGTGGCAGCCACAAAGCCCCGGCGCTCCTCGAGGGGCCGCGCCTCATCGTAGATAACGACCTCTTGGTCGCTCGGCCACGTCGCTCCGCCGTCCAGCGAGCGCTGTAGAAGCGCCTTTGCACGCGAATGATAGCCTCCGAAATCGTGTCTGACGTCGTCGCGCGTTTGGTAAGCACAGGGCGCGTGATAGTGGATAACGGCTATCTCGTTGTTGCCGAAATTGAAGATCCCGCCCTGGCGCGGATGTCCACAGAAAGTGTCCGCGTCGCCGCAAATGTGGATGTGGTGCACATCTCTAAGTACTTCATGTGCCTCCGTTTTCGACATCCTTCCCTCCCTGTATTAACTCCACTCAGCCTGACGCAGCCCACAGGCCGGCCACGCGCTCAACCTTCGCCTGCATAAGGCGCGCACGCGCCTGGAGATCGTGATAGATCGCCAGCGTCGTCTGCGCGAGGATGACAGCATCGGCGCCCTCGAGATTCTCCCTTTCATAACGGGAGATGACGACCAGCGGCTTGCACGGCCCGTGGATTTCCCCGAAGATGCGGACCTCTTCGTCGAGCCGATGGAGACGCGCCGCGATCTCCTTCGCCACCTGCAGGTCCTTCCGCGAAGTAAGCACGTCCAGCAGGACTTCCGTTTCGCCGATCCCGCGCGCAGCCAGTTCGGCCAAACAGCTGAAGTCGCTTGCCAGCGCATCCCGCCACGCCTCGACGTCGCCGCCCGTTGTGCCCACGTAATGCCGGAGAAGAGCCCGGAGACTATCCTGCTCGATAGTAGGATCCATCTGAGCATCGAGGAATTCCAGCCACATGGCGCGGTAGGTGGTCCTCAGAAAGTCCGTCCGGGTCATCGGCCGGCGCACAACGGGATACCATTCTAGAAACCCATCCGGTGCGATACGGCTTGTGTAAAATCCGACACCAGAGTATTGCGGCCCATCATTAACCTGCGCGAGGGGCTTCCGGCCTCTTGAGGCCAAGGCAAACTCAACCGCCTTCAGCACTTGTTCCGGAAGAATATCCATCCGCTCCTGCAACCCGCCGGGCACCCAGCCGGACTGGCCCAAGGTCTGGCGACGGCGCTCAATCGCGCACAGTCCCTCACCATACGGCCCAGTCTCCCGGAAATGAACGTATCCGACGGACACCAGAACAAGTGGGCACCCCACCGCCGCGGCGAGGTGCATCGTGCCGGTATCGTTGGTGACAAGTATGTTCGAGCGCTCCAGTAGCGCCGCCAGTTGCGGAATGCTCGTCTTACCGTAGAGCGGCACGGCGATCCCCGGAGTCTGCTGGACAAGCGCCGCACCCAAGCAAGCTTCCCCCTCGACACCGATGAGGAAGATCTTGGCGCCATAACGCTCCGCCAACATCCGGCCCAGTGCTGCAAAATGCCCCTCGGCCCAGCGTTTGCTGCCCTCACTGGCGCCTAGCTGGAAACACGCGATGAAGTCGCCCTCATCGACGCCGTGTTCCGCCAGCAGTGACGCCACGAACCGCCGGTCCTCCTCTCGCGTCTCGAAGATAAGTCTGCCTGCGCCCGGGGCGTCCTGCAAGAAATGGGCGAAGATATCGCAGAGGTTTAGATCGTTGTATTCGCGATGGAAAATGCTTGTGAAGAAGTAATTTGTCCACGGACCGCGGAGCACGAAGCGCCAATCATCGCTGAGGTGGGCGCCGATAACCTGTGGAATCCGCGCCAGTTTCAACAGCATGGCCGAGCAGATCGAATTCGTGCAATTGTAGGCTATGTCGAAACGGCGCGCCGACAAGTCCTGGACTATCGCGTCGGCCTGCTCGTAGGCCCGCAAGAGCTTGTCGGAGTCCTTGGCGCGCAGATTCACGAACATGGTGTCTTCGTCGTAGACAATCACCTCGTTCACGTCCGGATTGCGCTCGGCGATGGGCCGCCCCATACGGCGCACCATCAAGGCGATATACGCATCCGGGTGTCTCCGCCTCAGGCCACGGATCAAAGGCGATGTCTGGAGCACATCCCCCATCCGCGTCATCTGGGCTACGAGGATCCGCATCATTCCTCCCGCAACGCCAAGAGGGCCTCGGCGGAGGTACGCAGTTCCTTCAGATACGCAAACACACCCTCCACGTAGCCAGGCCGGATTCCCATCCAAGGAGCGCGTTCGCAGATATTCTCGTGGGTGAAAAGGAGGTCGGGCGACAGCGAGGCCAGGTGCACACCAAGAGGCGTATCCCGCCCCACGCGTTCTACCATCTCCCCCACTGTCCGCTGGGCACGAATGCCCTTCTTCAGCATTTGCTTTCCGTGTGTCGAGAGAAGCGCGTCCAGCATCTGTTGAGCGCGCTTCTCGTAGGTATGATCTTGCAGAACGCGCGCGCGCGCCCGCTGGGCGATGGCTTTCCGTTCATCCGGATGCGCGAGGTAGTAGTCAGCCTTCTCTCGGAGTTCAACGAGGTCATGGTAGACGGGAAGTTCCCGCTCGAAATCGAACAGGGACTCAAGGCCCTTGCAAGGATCGCACAGCTGAAAACCGCCGCACGCGGCTATCTCGAACACGCGCGGGTTGATGGCATCGCAGTCCGGGTCAACGCCCTCATGCGTTTGACTCGAATGCAGGTTGAGGTTGATCTTGCTGCCCGCGACAATCTTTGCGAATTGCTCGGGCGTAAACCGGACACCCTCTTCACAAACCAGCGGCGCCAGTTCGAGGGCATTCCACTCGACGCCCCAGATTTTGAAGTCGTAGTCCGTCAGGCCGCGGAACACTTGGATGCGATTGAGATAGCCTGCGCCGGCAAAGGATAGATCGCACTCAAACGCCTTCCGCTCGGACGCGTCGAGGGCCACGGGCTTGTGCACCTCGGGATCGCAGCCCGTCTGCACGTACGCATGATGAACACAGCCCGCCTCGCGCAACTGCTTCTCGAACTCACCCGGTTGAATATGGAAGAAATGGTCGTAGAGAGGCGCAATCTCCCGCCAATAGGGAAGGTGCCGCCAATTCTCCACAAACCAGAAGGCACTGACGATGCCTTCCTTGCGCAGACGGGCAGGGAAGCCGGGCCCCACGGGGGCCTGCGCTACGGCAATGCAGATATCCGGAGCGAACTCCATCACACGCGCATAGCTCCACTCGCTGAGGAAATGGGTGAGCAACGCCCCGAGCTGCCCGGCAGCCTTGGCAGACTTGACGCTTCCCGTCGAGGACTCGTACAGCGTCCAGGCAATACTGTTGTCCACAAAGAGTGTTCGATGTCCGAGGCGGGCAAAGCCCCGTTCAAGGTAGCGCGCGATGGGCAGGGAGCCGCCGTAGAGGGGCCCCACAACGGCCACGCTGAGGCGGCGGTCATTGAGCGCCCCGCGTGCGGCCTCCTCGGAGATGGCCGCGGCAAAGGCAGGATGCAGACGCGCGGTTGGCGGATGCACAAGCACTTGCGGCGAGCGCGCCACGAACTCTCGGAACACGTCGCTTGCCGCAATTATCTCCGAGTCGCCGACGCCCATGAGCACGCCAGAGTCCCGCATCGGCCCCTCGAGGGCCAGCCTCCCCACGCGAACGTCGGGCTCCACAACCGCCACATCGCCGCCTCGGGCAACAAGCTCGAGCACGTGATAGCCCAATCCAAGCCCGACCACCAGAACAGGCCGCGCAAGGTCGAGTCCAGCGGAATCAATCAGCCGGACGGCCTCTTCCCGCGGATTGTAGCGGCTGTGGAGGAATACGCTGTCTACGCGCAAGGTCGGCTCGCCGCCGCGCCCTTCGACTCGCACGACTCGTTCGTCGAGCGCCACGTCGGCCAGATCCTTCATCCATTCACGGGCCGGTTTCACGCCACCTCACTCCGCCTCGCCATCCATCGCCACCAGTAACTCCTGCGCACGCGCGTGGCCCGGTGCGAGCAGTAGAATCGTCTCGAGCCGCTGACGAGCTTCGTCCATCTTCCCACGCGCCTGCAAGATCGCGGCAAACTCGCACCCGATCTGCACGTTTCCCTGATAGAACTCGACAAAGCGCCGGACGATATCCTCAGCTTCTTCCAGCCTGTCGAGTCTATGCGCAAGGCCAATCAAGTGCGCCATCAGCGCCTCTTGGCTCAGATCGATTTCCAGGCCTGCCTTGAAGCGTTCAAACGCCTCATTGAGCCGGCCTTGGGCCAGGTCGACCAAGCCCAAAGCTCCCATCACACGATCGTTTGCCGGGTCGGCGGCGAGCGCACGCTCAAGGTACGGCTTCGCTTCGCCCGCCCGGTTCATGGCGATAAGCAACATCCCGAATTCCCCAGCGAGGTCCGCTGAGTCGGAACTCATGTCGAGGGCCTCTCGATAGAGCTGTTCGGCGCCATCGAGCTTTCCGAGCCGGGCGAGGGCCTTCGCCATGATCGCGCGTCGCCGCGCCTCGTCCACGTCACCGGCGCCCTTCGCCATCTCGTAGGCCATCTCGTTTTGGCGGTCGTCCAAGGCGCGTTGAGCTCCGGCCAACAGGTCGGCCCCCGGCCTCGCAGCAATGACGAGGTACTGATACACGAGCAGGTCATGATAGTCGGCATCGCCGTCCGGTTGGATAGTCACACGCCCCAGCCCAACCGACCCATCATCCCGGCGCGGGAGACTAGCGGCATCCGCCATCGAGAGCGGTTCGAGCTTGG
The DNA here is from genome assembly GCA_963674865.2 of Candidatus Hydrogenedentota bacterium. GTDB lineage: Bacteria > Hydrogenedentota > Hydrogenedentia > Hydrogenedentales > SLHB01. Next base: position 28,446 of record CAXXYE010000001.1, on the reverse strand, counting down.
CCACCTCAAGGCCGGCCGACTCGATCATGGCTCGCATCTCGGGCGCCGTGAAGAACCTGAGATGCGTCCTATCCAGAATGCCCGCATCAACGTATTCCCATCGCCCGTTGCTGAGCATCTCGATAACCTGGAAGAACCGCACATTGGGAATGCTCATCACGATCACACCATCGTCCGCCAAGACGCGCTTCAGTTTCTCAAGCACTTTGCCGGGCCAAACCAGGTGTTCAAGCACATCCCCGCAGACAATGCAGTCGAAATAGGCGTCCGGAAACGGCAGCGCAACTTCCTCGACGTTTCCGACCAGGACGTCATCCAGGTTCTGCCGTGCAATTTCCGCCGCCCGTTCGTCCATCTCGATGCCGGCCACTTCCGCTACGCCAAACTGCTTGAGAAAACGCCCAAGGTCGCCGGCACCGCAGCCTACATCGAGAACACGTCTTGCCCAAGCGGGCACGTGCCGCACGAGTTCCGGCCTCGGGGATCGATAGTAGCCGCCCACGTGGTACCGCGACTCTCCGGAGAGGCCGCCAAAGGCGCCCAGCGCCTCGAGGGACATCCGAAGCATCTGTTCGATGCGGCGGTCATAGGTGTGGTGCGAGAGCACAAGCTCTCGGCCCGCCGAGGAAATCCGCTCTCTGGATTCTTCATCGGCCAAGTATCGCTCGATCAGCGCAACCACATCGGCATCGTCCCGGTAGACGACGAGGTGTTTTCCATCCTCAAACAGGTCTTCCAGGCCGTCGGCCTCATCCGTAATGAGCAAGGCCCCGGAGGCCATCCCCTCAAACACTCGCATGTTGACGTCGTGGTTGACGCAGGCGTTGAACACAATCTTGGACTGCGCGTAAACACGCGCCATATCTTCCGGCCAAAATCGGCCGATAATGGCGTCGGGAAAGCGCTCCCGAATCCGCTCGAGGATCTCGCGGCGCCTCTCGCACTGATCATCCTCAACGGCGCCCACGAAAGCCACGTCATAGATCCGCTCCATCTCGCCCACATCATGCAGCTCGCGGGAGCAGGCCAGCGGCACCCATGCCACGTTGGGCACCCCTGCTCGCGCGAAGGAAGCCACCTGACCCTTCTGGGCCAGGCAGGTGAAGTCGAAGTGACGTGCGATATCGAGTCTGGCTCTCAGCGCCAAGTGCGTGTCAATGAGGTAACAAACTTTCGGCGCCTTGAGCAAGGAGATGTCCGGTGCAATCTCCTTCAGTCCCGAGTCCACCCAGAAGTAAAGGTGTGGCTCAAAGCCCTCGGGCAACCGCGCCAGTATCTCGCGGTACGTGGCATGCAGCGGCAGGTCGATCTCATGAGGCAAATAACCGGGCACCGGCTCGGGAAAGCCCCAGTTCGCGAGCACGGCTTCCGGTGCGCGCAATCCAGCCGTCACAACGCGGTGCCGCTTGCGCGCTGCCCGTTCGAGATAACGGCCCGTCGTCAGCGGCGACGCTACATAGTCGAGGAGAATATTTAGCCTGGGCACGGCGGGCGGGCCGGCCGGCTCCGTACGCCGTGGGCTTCTTTCCGCAGCCGTCTCAAGCACTTCGCGCCACGAGTCCACAAAGGCCCGCAGCGGGAACTTCGCAGCGACTGTCTCGCGGCCTCGCGCGCCGATGCCCCGCGCCAAGTCATGATCGTCGAGCAATGCCTCGATACGGGCGCGTAGCACGTCGGCGTCGTAGGAGACAAAGCCGTCCCTACCATCCGTGAGGGGCGATGTCAGGTTGGCCAATGACACAACCGGCATGCCGCAGGCCATAGCTTCGAGCATCGCCAGATTGTAGCCATCCTCCCAAGCTTCGCGAGTTACGTGCAACAGGCAACGCAAATCCCGGTAGGTATCCAACAGGTTCTCGAACGAGGCCGACATCCGGGCGCCCGGGATGGCAGGGTCATCCCCGAACACCCGATTGGGAATGCCCCGGCAAACCGCTTCCTGAAAGTCAACGTCAAACATAAGATCACGGGCGCACATGGCATTCCCGACGCGCAATACCTCTGGTATCCGCCCCGTATATCCGCCGTAGGCCTCGACATCAATGCCGGGCCGAATGACGCGGCCGGGCACACCGTAGTCATCGCGCTTCGACTCGGAGATGAAAATGAACTCGAACGCCTGCTGAAGCCGTTCTAGGAGCTTGTCGAAGAGCTCAAGGCCGTTTTCTCTATCCTCACGGATGGTCGTTCTCAGAAAACTACGGCGATTATGGCAGACAAGCAGGGCCGGTACTTTGCGCTTGTTGTGCTTGACGACATCGATGGCGTTTGTTTCGTTTTGGGCCACAACGACGTCGAAATCGCCCTTTTCGAGTTTCTCCCGCCAGACATGCTCCCTAACAAGCGTAATGTTCTTAGGAATGGGCCGGAAGCGAGTCTGCCAAGTCCGGGCCAGCGGCCCCTCTTGGTATTCCCCGACGATTAGAGGCAGGCCCGTCTCTGCCATGAGGCAGAGGTAAGGTTCGTGGAAATTGAAGGTTAGAATGCGCGGCGCGACCATACCTAGAGGTCCGGCCAGGAAGTAGCCTCATGGGCAGGGCACGGCTTGAACGTGCTCATGCGCTCTTCTCTGTCATTGCCCACAGCTGTCAGATTCCAAACTCCGGTAGCCCCTCGCCCCGTTAACCGGACTGCTCCTCCATCTTCTCACGTAACAGAGCGACAATCCGGGCCTCGGCCTCGGCGCGCGGCGCCAACTCATACTCGAGTAAGTCCCCCAGCACCACACAGTCTTGCACCTTGAGCGCCTCCACCGCCTCCTTCAGGAAGCGATTGAGTTCCTCGTGCATTTCGCGGACGGCCTGTCCCTCCAACTCAAGGTCGGCCAAAGGGATATTGAGCGCCGTGGCTACCTGCATCTCTCGGGATTTGATGTTCCGCCAGATGGCCGCCAATTGCTCGAACGGCTCGAAGCCCTGCGTCGGCTCCTCCCCGTGGAACACCTCCGCCATCTCATGGCAGACGCGAGGCAAGTCCGGCAGGTTCTCCTCCATCTCACTCAAGCAGGAATCCACCAGCATCTGCAGGTCTTCGGAATCAATCTCAAGCGTGTTGACGCCGCTGACAGGCTTATCTGCCATGGCCTCCACAAGTTCATCGGGCATGAGGTTTGCCCCATCCATCCGGACAGCCAACATGCCCCGTCTATTCTTGCGCAGGAAATCGTTAATCGCCACCAGGGCCGACATCATGTCCGGCGGTTCCCCCTCGAATCGGAAATTCCGCTCCCCGTCGATTGTCACGTCCATGTGCGCATCTCTCCCCGTTTATTGAGAAAGCAGCTTCGAGATATCCTCCACACGCTCGATGGAGGCGGCCTCGGTGTTCTCCGCTTGAATCGCGAGGTACACCTCGCGCCGGTGGACCGCCACGGAACGTGGGGCGACAATCCCGATCTTCACTTGGTTGTCCTTAAGATCGAGGACCTTGACTTCCACGTCGTCCCCGATCATGATGCTCTCTTCCTCCTTACGCGTCAGTACGAGCATTGGACACCTCCTGGGACTCAGACGCGCCCCGTTGAGCCTGCGCAAGGAAAAACTGAATGGGATAGTCGCTCCCTTCCAGAATGGTCTGTTTGGCGAGGCGGTGCTTTGCGTTGATCAGGACCGGCGCCCTCAGATTGGTGCGAACCTGGTCCTGATCATGCGGCACAACGACCAGCGTGTAAACCTCCAGTTCATCCTCGCGGCTTACGGCCAACTCCGCCAGCTCTCCACGGCGAAGGGTGACTTTGTAATCCGGAACTACCACGCGCGGATCCATCAAAATGAAGGCTAAGTCCCCCGAGTCCACGGACTGGAACCACTTCACCGCGCTGTCCGAAGGGCCGGGCAGCAGAAGAAAGCGTCGGAATTCCTGAAAACCCAAAATGGGCTGCGTCAGGGTGATAACGGCACCGTCGTCGACCTCAATGGGGCCAAAGCGGGAGGTTTCGAGCCGCATATAGCGTTTCTCCAAGTACTCTCGCAGTTTTCATAATGAAGTATGCATAAATCTCACGGCCCCCGCAACAAGAATCCCTCCGATAACGGCATGGATGAGGCGGCTCACGGCGTCGGAAGCCTCTTGAGCCATCGCGTCACTACCATGACAAGAAGGTACACGAGGCCACCGAGGGCGATAATGGTCGGCCCAGTGGGCAGATCCCAGGAGTAGCTGAGGCCCAAACCTAACGTCGTAAAGGCGGCGCAGAAGAGCACCGCAAGAAGCATCATCTGCCAGATGCGTCGGGAAAACAGCCCGGCCACTGCCGCCGGGAGCGTCAACAGAGCGATCACCATCACGATGCCTACCACGGTGACGAGAAGCACCACCGTCAACGCAGTGAGGCAGAGCAGCAAGATGTAGTACAGCCCCACCGGCACGCCGCGCAGCCGGGCAAACTCCTCATCGAAGCAAACCGCCACCAACCGGCTGTGGAACAGAAGCGCCAAGCCTACGACCAGAACATCTAAACCGGCGATGAGCCATAGATCCCGCTTCGAGATCAGAATGATCTGGCCGAAAAGGTAGCTCATCGGGTCGATGTAGCCTGGCGTCTTGGCCAGAAACAGCAGCCCGACGGCCATGCCGACAGCCCAGAGCGCCCCGATCACCGTGTCCTCTCGCTCACGGCCATACAAGCTGACAAGCCCAATGACCACGGCGGCCAGTAGCGCCGACGCCACGGCGCCGTACATGGGCTGACACCAGTCCCACCCGAGCTTCTGCTGGAAATAGAGCGCGGCCCCGATGCCGCCGAGGACGCAATGGGCGATGGCTCCGGCGATATACGTGATCCTTCGCGCCACCACGTACGTCCCGATGATTCCAAAGGGAACGCTCGCCAGCACGCCCGCAATAGACGCGTATCGCAAGAAAGCCATCTCGGGCTGCCTGAGCGCCTCGAGGAACTCAGCCATGCTCGTGTCCCCCTTCGGTGCAACGGTGATCGTGGCGCACCATCCGAAAATCGCCCCCGTAAATGTCCCGGACGATTTCTCCGGTGAGTTCGCTCGTCGGATGCACCACGACACGCCGGTTAACGCAGATCACGCTCTCCACGACAGTCGACACAAAGCCCAGGTCATGGGACACAAGAAGAATCGTCATATGCTCGCTGAGTCGCTTCAGGATATCGAGCAGTTGGGTGCCGATGGCGGGGTCCACATTGGCCATGGGCTCGTCCAGAAGCAGCAGGTCCGGCTCGGACACCAATGCGCGCGCTATCAGAACACGTTGGCGCTGTCCGCCGGAAAGGGCGCTGAAGGGATGGCTCCAGGATTCCGTCAATTCCACCTCCCCGAGTGCGGCAACGGCAGCCCGCTTGTCGGCCTTCGTGTATCCGCCCAGCAGCCGTCGTTCGAGTCGTCCCATCAACACCACGTCCAAAGCCGTCACCGGAAAACGCGGGTCGAATCCCATATGCTGCGGCGCGTAGCCGACGCGACTCCGAGCGCGCTGAGGCATTTCGCCAAAAACGCGGACCTGGCCCTTGCTGGGGCGCAAAAGGCCCAGGATCAGCTTCAGAAGAGTGGTCTTCCCACCGCCGTTCGGGCCCACCACCGTAACGAACTCGCCTTCCGGAATGGCTAGCGTGACATCTTCGAGCACAGGCACACCGTTGTAGGCAAAAGAGACATCGGTGAGCGAAATCGCCACACGTGCCTCAGGCTGTGCCTCTGTCACGGCTGCCGCGCTGGGAAATGTGGTCATTCGGAGTTCTTCCCTGTTCTATGGTGTTGCGAACGCGAGACGAGCCTTGCTCCCCTCAAGGGCTGGGGCCGGCCCACAGCCCTGCACCACCGGCGATTCTGGTACAAAGCGGGACAGTTGTCAATGTCGGTCCCGTCTGAAAGCCGGCTTTCGCTCGAGAAAGGCGGCCAACTCAAGGCGACGCGCTTGACACAACCGACGCCCCGATGAAGGCAAGCGAAGCATGAAGTGCATCCGGGAACGCGAGGGACGGCCCCTCCTCCATACGCAGGGCGTGTCTCATGGCAGCGAGAAGGTGGGGTCGCACGAGGGCAAGCTTTGCCGGACGGTTCTGCCATACCATGGCGATATCGCAGAGCGACCGAGCTGCTTCGTATCCGCGCAAATCGCCTAACGCTTTCAGACGGGCCTCGGCGTACTCGTCCCAGCGAGAGTCCCCGGCGGGAATGATGTCCGCGGGCCAGTAAGATAGGGGATCGCGCAACGTCCATTGCCGCTCCCGATCAAGACAAGTCGACAGGCATAGGGCCTCCATCTCATTTGCCCGCGCACTCCAACCAGGCCTATCTTGCCCCAGCGCATTGGCGATATGGAGGCCGCTGGCCACACCCGTCGAAACGGTCAAGAGCAGTTCCGGAGAACGCGTGTCCCGCACCAGACTCGGATCAAATGAGTGCAGAGGCAGGCCAGTGTTAACATCGCTCCATCCTGCCAGAAACTCTGTTGAAAGAAGCGTGGCATCCCAAATGGTCGCGAAGTAGGTTGGGCGTGCAGCAGGGCCAAGCGATAGGCCGTGCCGCCAGAAGGACCACAAGACCCAGGCCGGCGCCTCCACGTCCAGGACGGCAGAGGGAATCGCCGCCGTACCATTCGCATAGAACGCCGCAGGGAACGAGCCAGCGCGCGCCCCCGGCAGGTCGCTGCCCCGAATGCCTTCGGCGTAGAATCCCGTATGCCGACTGGCCGGCTCATGAAGGCCCGCAAGGTCGAGGGCCGTCGTCATCCAGACACCGTGGCGCGGCCAGTCCAGCGCAAGAGGCGGCTGGACAAGCGGCGCCCGCACGATTGCCGACGAGCGGCGATCCATCGCCGTCGCCAGAACCAGCAGACAGCGCTTAATCAAGGCCGTGAGGGATTCGTCGTCGGTCGCAGGGAGGATAGTGCCTCGGAGCCATTCCCGCCAATAGCCATCCGCTTCCTCCTTCAGACGCTCGTACCCTTTGCCTTTGGCCTGCATGAACCGCTCACGCGCCTGGTCGTAACTCTCCCCAAAAGCCACCAACACCGTCGCCGCATAGGCGCCCTCCTTGACGGCAGGCCGCAGTGCAATAGCTGAATCGCATGAACCCACGGCCGCTCGCGAGCCGCTCAGGCGTCCCAAATCGGCCTGCTTGAAGGCGGAGGCGTCCTCACCTTCGAGCCCACACTGGAAGCCGAGGATTTCGTCGGGTGAACCGTAAACAATCCACACACCTTGACGGAACGTTCTCCAAGCATCCGGCCCCGCCTCTTGGGCCGCGAATTCCCGCGCCCGGGCCCAGTCGTCATGCGTCGCGCCCTCGGGCCGGAAATGGCATATGGCGCCATGGTTGCCTGCCTCGAAGACGGCAAAATCATTCGCCCCGTCCAATAGCCAATCGCCGATAGGTACTTCCGGGATCAGGCGGGTGCACGGCGAGAAGTCGGCGTGCCAGAAGATAGTTGGAGCGGCATCAAGCCCCTCAACAACAAGATGCACGACGAGGACATCCGCGTCAGGGCAAACGAACAGATACTGTGTCGCCGTCAGTCCCGCCTCCGAGGACGCCAGACGGGTCTTGATAACGGTCGAATCCACCGCCGCATAGCATTGAGTCGATTTCCAAGGCTCTCCGCACAGCCATTTCGTCTCGCCGCCGATCCGGAGGCCCCACTTCAGGCCGTCCGAAGGCGGTACGCCGGGAAATTTCTCGTTACGCGAGCGAATTCGGTAGGTGAGCTGATCATAGTAACCTGGACTCGGCCATTTGCACACGGAGACGCGGCCGTGGTCATTCACACATGCCGTCAGGCCGCCGTTTCCGGAAGCCGCGACGACGTCGGAGACACCGAATACTTCTTCCCAGAAGCCATAATCGGGCGCGGCCGACAGGCCCAGTTGCCCGAGGAGCAGGCAGCATGCAGCGATAGAGGATATCATGGGGCCTCCTCGTTGTGAGTGGCGAGTTGCCCTTCGAAAACCAGCCTTTCACCCTCACGGCGTCCCTGCAGCGCCAGCGCACCAAGCCGGCCCGCCGCCTCAACGATCGGCAGCAAGTCCGCATCGATGCTCTGGCTATCCTCCCCTCGAATCAACTCGAGCCGAGCCGCCTCGCCCAGCAGATCGGCTGCCACGGAAGCTGCTTTCAGCCAGCTAAGCCGGAGCGACGCGTCCGCATCAAGGGGCGCGGCATCCCGCATCCCGCCAACACACAGCGCCATGACAGGCTCCTGGCTAGCCACAAACCAGTCGTAACCGTACCGGCCAACACACAGCGCGGCCTTCTCGCCTATGAGCGGCGCCACAACCCCCGGCTCTCCCTCCCACTCGAAACGGAGTCCGTCGACGCCGGCCAGGAGCGGCTCCCAGGGATGCGTGCCGCCGGCCGCATGCGTGGCCCGAAACACCGCCGCGAGAACAGGGATGGGCAGCGTCTCTGAAGTATCTATGTCCAGCAGAGCGAATCCGGACTCCGCGATATCCTCATCCCAATCGCTGGCAAGATCCCCCCCGCGCCAACGCTCCCAGAACAGTCCAGCCACGCGCTCGCACTCTTGCCAGCCGGCAGTGTCGCCCAGCGCATCATCCAGGAGAAGGTAAAACGCACGCAGGTCCTCCCAGCGAGACACGTTCAAGCTAATCATGGGCGTCTCGGGCCACGCCTCCGTCAGCGTAAGGGGCGCATCGCGTTGCGTCAGTTTCATCCTAATCCAGCCGGACACCGACGGCGCCGGACTCATGGCGAGACTGACGAAACCATCGCGATGCCCCCGCCAATGTCCCCGCAGTTCGTTTGGGCTCCTGGAGGGCTCCACCACAGGTTCGCACAGGGGGGCACTGACATAGTCCCGCGATGACGATACGATGAGAAAACCCTCGTGCCAGCGATAGAAAAACGAACGATAGGCCCAGATCCCATCCTGGCTCTCCGTACCGAGCATGCGCGCCCTGACAAAATGGGCCGCGCGTAGCAGTACCCCGGGACGTACGCAGAATCCCTTCACCCCGCCGGCCCCGGCGATAAGCAATCGGCGGCCCATCCAGAAATCCCAGCGGGCCAACGTTGGACGAACGCCGGCAAGATGGTAGACAGCCAGTTCCGCATTCGCCAATCGCCCCTTCAGAGCGTCTCTGAAATACCCCCACTCCGCGGACTGTGCCACATCACGCCAGAAGGCAGGGCCGTCCTCAGCAGCCAAAACCCATTCGGCGTTTTCGGGGCAGTAGCCGTCTATTGACGAGGTCTTGAGGCGAGAATCACCCCAAAGGGCGGCGCCCAAAAGAAGCAAGGCGGCCAAGAAAGGATACCAGCGGCGAAAGGTCCGGCGCTTGCCTCGAAGCATATCAGCCACGGCAGGCACCCCCGATAGCCGTTCGCACTCTGGACAGTGGCATAAGTCAGTCTAGCCCAGAGGCATAGCCAGACGAGAGGGCCGAGCGAAGCCTATTCCTGCTCCCATACGGCCTCCTTCGCCTTCTCGCGCTGCTCCTCAATAGCACTCACCCGCTCCGCCAACTCGGCAGTCAGTTTGCCCAGTTCTTCGGCGGACGATGCACCGGCAATCCTCGCCTCCCCACTGAGCCTTTCCTCGGCAATTCGGGCCTCGAACTTGCGCTCGATCTCGGCGATTTCTTCCTTCTGAGCGTCCGAAAGCCGCTTAGTCGGCCCACTTTCCTTTTCCAGGCGCTCCATGGCCAGTTCATATGCGCTCTTCATGCCCGACCTCCTATCAGACGGAAAATTCATCCTCGAGAATTGTCGATATAAACCGTTCCAGGGAAACCGGATAGTACCGGCTATCCGGCGTAACAATCACACCCGTCGTAATATCTTCGTGCCGCTCGAGTTCGTCTAGCGTCTCGGACAGCACATGGTCCACCGACCCCTGCCTATGGCTCACCGCCAAATGTTCGGACTTGCACTCAACCGGACGACCTCGGAAGCCCATAAATCCAAAAAGACGTCCCGCGAGCGCCACGTCCACATTGTCCTCCCCGAATATCTCCGCGTAGCTTGGCTCGCAGTGGCTCGGCCGAATGATGAAACGCGGCGACACCTGAATCTTCCCCCTTACCTCAGTGGTCTCTGAACGGGGCTCAATCGATGTGCCCAGACACACATAGGGCAACTCATGATAGCCACTGACGATGCCGTAGGTCGGCCGCCGAATAATCGTCGTGCGCTTGTAGATACTGCGCATCTCTTCAGGACTCAACGGCATACGAATCCCTTCAAATCATACTTGCCATGCTACAACTCAAGTCGTTGCCGTTCGCTAGTGTATCGAATCGCGATCACCACGGGCAAGGTACAAAGGGCGCAGGGGAAAATGGTACAGGGGAAAAGGCACGAGCCGTCCGTGCGCTGCCTCGGGAATACTCGACTCACGCGGAAGTGTAAGTGTTGATAAAGGATGTTATGCTGCGGAAAACGGCTGGCAGGCGCCTGCCAGAGGGTGCCTCGCCGCCATGAAAGGGAACCGCCCATGGATACCTTCGCCGCCATTGAGAGCCGTAGAGCCGTCAAGCAGTACGATCCTAGCCATCAGATGAGCAACGAGGGGGTCGAGAAACTGATGTCGCTGGCGATGCTTGCGCCGACGGCCTTCAATATCCAGAACTGGCGGTTCGTACTCGTGCGCGACCCGGGCCTCCGAAGACAGATCCGGGCCGTCGCGTGGGATCAGGCTCAGGTGACGGACGCCTCCCTGCTCGTCGTCCTCTGTGCGGACACCAAATGTTGGGAGAAGGAGCCCGCCCGTTACTGGCGCAATGCCCCGAAACAGGTTCAAGACTTCATCGTTCCCGCTATCGATCAGTACTACCGCGGCCGTGAATGGGTCCAGCGCGATGAGGCGATGCGCTCCTGCGGCATCGCCGCCCAAACCATCATGCTGGCGGCCAAAGCAATGGGCTACGATACCTGCCCCATGGATGGCTTCGACTACGACGCAGTCGGCAAGCTCATCAATCTACCCGAGGATCACGTCGTTGCCATGTTCGTGGCCATCGGCAAAGGAATGAAGGCGGCCCGCCCTCGCGGCGGGCAACTGCCTATGGCCGAGGTCGTCATCACCGATCGCTTCTAGCGCACCTTGCACCTACGCGCAGTTTGACTTCGCGGGAAACGTCAGGTATAGTCTCGTCAACTTTAGTCCTGCTTGTTAGGAAGTCGGCGGTCTTTTACCCCTCCCCTCTCCTACTCAATGCTCACTTCAAATCCTGGGTTTCCACGTGTGTGTGTTGTCTCCCACTTTGTAGGCGCTGAGCATGCAGAACCAGCCCCTTGCCGGATGATGCCGGCAAGAAAGAAAGGGAAATAACCATGTCATTTGAAACACTAGGGATCGACCCGCGCTGTTTGCGCGTACTGAAAGCCCAAGGCATCACTCACCCCACGCCCATCCAAGCCAAAGCCGTGCCTGCGGCCCTCGAAGGCCGCGACGTCGTGGCCGTGGCCCAGACGGGAACCGGCAAGACTCTGGCCTTCGGCCTGCCCACACTCGCTCGTCTGGCCGACGCCAAACAGGGCCGTTGCGCTATGCTCGTCCTCACCCCGACGCGCGAACTGGCCCACCAAGTACACAACGTCCTCGAACGGCTCGGCAAGCCCATGGGACTGCGCGCCGTTTGCGTATACGGCGGCGTCGGGCTTGAGCCCCAGGCGAAAGCCCTCCGCCGGGGCCCATCCATCATTGTGGCCACGCCGGGGCGCCTGCTCGACCACATTGCGCGCAATAACGTGCGCTTCGACGCCTTATCCGTCTTGGTTCTGGACGAAGCGGATCGCATGCTGGACATGGGATTCCTGCCTGACATCAAACGGATTCTTGGCAACCTTCCGAAGGACCGACAGACTCTCATGTTCTCAGCAACTTTTCCTCAGGCAATCGCCCGCTTGGCGTCCAATATGCTTCGCGACCCTGTACGGATAGAGATAGGCGCCGTTGCCAAACCCGCGGATGCCGTCCAGCAGGAAGTATTTACCGTAGCCCAGGACAACAAGATGAAGCTGCTCACGCAGATACTGGACAAGCCGCACGTGCGTTCGGCCCTCGTGTTCATACGCACCAAGCGCCGCACGGACCGCGTGGCCAGGAATCTACAAAAGGCCGGAGTCAAGGCCCAAGCCATCCATGGCGACCGCTCACAGCGGCAACGTCAACAGGCCATAGACGGATTCCGCAGAGGACAATACAAGGTGCTGGTCGCCACGGACGTGGCAGCGCGCGGACTCGATGTCGAGGGAATCACCCACGTGGTCAATTTCGATATTCCAGGGAGTTCCGACGACTACATTCATCGGATCGGACGTACGGCCCGCGCCAACGCTAAAGGTGACGCCATCACCTTTGTCTCCCCCAACGAATCCGTCGAGCTGGGCGCAATTGAGAAGGCCCTGGGCAGAAACCTGCCCAGGGGCGACTGGGAAGGCGCGGTAACCGTCCTCAGCCACTTCAAGCCCGCTGGTGAGGGACGGAACGTCAACGCCAAGCGTTTCCGCCGGCGCCGCTTCTCCAAGGCATCTCGCTTCCGCAAGTCGGCCTAGCGAACACCGCTTCAGGAGACGTATCCGCATCCTCGGGAACATGGCGCGTTCCTCCGACATCGCCGGTTAACTCGACTGCGCCGCGCACAAGATACATCGAGACGCCTCGTCCATCGTGAAATGCTCACCGGAAGGGCAAAGAGACGTTGGGCTTGCCAATGTATTCGTCTCCAATGGCTTGACGCGCGGCGCAATTGGCAATCCGCCCCCCGGGATTCCTCAAGGAAGGCGCCGGAGATCTGCACACAATCCAGATATCCGCAATGACTTCCTTGCTTTCCAGAAGCACAGTGCCTGGCCTTCGCCGACGTCCATGGACGCCTCCCCGAGGATTTCGTATCCAAGCGCTTCGTAAAAACCTCTGGATGGCAGGGAAACGCTCAATTCGACTTCGCCATGTCCCCTTGCAACGGCCCGGGACTCCAACTCCCGCATGATGGCCTTGCCGCAGCCGCGGCCGTGCATCTCCGGCTCGACGAAGACGCCGTAGATCTCGTTCTCGACGAGGGCACCGGTGCCTATGACGTCTGTATTCCGCTCCAGGACAAGTATGACGCCGCTCCTTGAACGTTCAAGGAGGCCATTCCGGGAGTGGAGATCTTTGAAGAAGGCAATGGCCCTTGGCGGATAGACGCCCGTATAGCAGGCGTCAATCGTGCGGTGAATCAGCCCGACCACCGCCCCGGCATCCGTCTCACGAAACTCACGAATATATGTGCGCCCTCTCTGGCCTACGCCAAGTTCTCCCATCTGTCGTAGCATCCGTGCGCCCGCTTTGCAGCAAGGTCCGCTACCCTCCCTTCTTGCATGCACATCGGCCCAACACAGGGACGCATTGCTCCTCAAGCCGGGCGGCTGAAGATTCGTGTTCAACTCAGGGCCGAACTTGCCGATAATAGTGGGCAGGCACTATTTTCTTGACAAACCTGCTCGGTTTGCGCATAACAATGGCGGGGATTCGAGATGAGGGAAGGTTGCGCCTGAGTCTCGAAGGCTGCTTGGCGTCACGCCGTCCGCGAGACACGCTCGAAGGAGCTGGTGTCCTTCCGTGCGGCGGGATTAGGAGGGAATTCCGGTGAGAGGGAGTATCAGTTTCGCTGGGGCGCTCCTGATGATGTGTTCCTGGGCCGGTGCGGTGGAGTGGTACGTCGATCAAGACAATGTTTCGGGAACCTACGATGGCCAGAGCTGGGCAACGGCCTATGCGACAATCCAGGCAGGGATTGACGCGGCCGCGGGAGGCGGCGAAGTGTGGGTGGCCGAGGGCATCTACACGCAGACGGTTTCCCTCAGGGCCAACGTCAACGTGTACGGCGGCTTCGCCGGCAACGAGGCGGCGCGAACTGATCGACGCCCAGCCCTCCATGTCACGGCGATTGATGGGGAAAACACACGGCGCTGTGTTGTCGGCGCCAATTGCACCATCGACGGATTCACAATCACGCGAGGCAAGGCAGGTGGGGGCGGCGGCCTATACAACGTCGGCGCTTCCCCGCAGGTAGTGAACTGCACGTTTTCCGAGAATGAAGCCACAACCTACGGCGGAGGGGTATTCAACAACGGAGGTGCACCAACCTTCGAGGCGTGTTGGTTTTGCGACAATGTCGCTCCCGACGGGGGCGGCATGTGCAACATACAAGGCGCTTCGCCCACGTTAACGAACTGTGTGTTCTGCGGGAATGAGGCGACTTCCTGGGGCGCCGCGATGTGCAACGCGCACGCAGGCACTAACCCAACCATCACCAACTGCACGTTTTCCGGCAATGCCGCCACAAGCGGCGGGGGAACGATGTCCAATAACCTGTCCTCTGTCCCCACGGTTACCAACTGCGTACTCTGGCTCAACACCCCCGATGAGATATACGACTTCCCAGGTAACGCAGCTACGGTATCGTATTCCTGCGTGCTGGGCGGATACCAAGGCACGGGCAATATCGGCAGCGTGCTGGACGACGACCCCTTGTTTGTCGATGATCTGAACGAGGACTTCCAACTCACCGCCGGCTCGCCGTGCATCGACACCGGCACCGCCACCGGCGCCCCTGTGACTGATATCCTCTCGGTTGCGCGTCCGCAAGGCAACGGCGTCGACATGGGCGCCTACGAATTCGCCGGAGCCGTTCCCGCCGGGGCAGACAGCGATGGCGATGGGCTCACCGACGACGAGGAGACAAAGCGCTGGGGGACGGACGCCAATGATATCGATACGGATGCTGACGGCATGCCCGACGGTTACGAGGCGCTATACGCCCTCGATCCGCGTGACATCACCGACGCGGAAGCAGACGCGGACGATGACGGTTTCACAAATTTCGAGGAGTACTTGAAAGGCGCAAATCCGAATGATCCGGACAGTCCATTGCGGACATACTTCGTGTCGTCGGGAACTGGAAGTGACGTCACCGGAAACGGCAGTCTGGCAACGCCCTGGCAAACCATCGCCTATGCCATAACGCAGGTAGCCGCCACCCAGCAAGACCCCGCCCAACTACTACTGTTGCCGGGCAGCTATTTGGAGAATGTCACCCTCGAGCCTTGGCTCGGCTTGGCAGGCAGCCTCAACGGGAACGTCTTCCTTTTCGGCGGCGGCCCGACCCTCGTCACGGGTGCGAACGGCTCCACACTGAGAAACCTACACGTAGGCGCTACTCCCGAAAAACAGAACACCGTCCTTCTCGAAATGAACGACGTGGCCATGGACGTCCTCAACGTCATCTTCCAGGGCGACGTGGCCCTGGGCGCGAAAGCTATCGTGTGCCGCGGAGAAGCTCCGGCTGACTCCGTAGTAAGCGACTGTTACTTCGCCGTGCTGGGAATGGGCATGGAGATTTTCGGGGGCATTCCAACGGTTCGGCGTTCCATCTTCACCCAGATCACCGACTACGCGGTCGTGTTCCGAGAAGACGACAAGACCCTTAACCCCTTGACAAACAAGAGCTTCGGAGAAGAGGACGACCCGGAGACAGGATACAACGTCTTCGATGATACGGACAGCGGGATCGTCGTTCTCAATGAGCGCGCCGAGGAAGTCTCGATGGAGAACAACGAGTGGAGTTCGGAGGATCCCACGGAGGTGACGGCCCTTGTGCAAGGCTCCGTTGACGTAACTCCCATCCTCGCGAAGAGTGGTGCGTTGGAAGTCGCAACCGTCGAGTGCATCGTGTGGGATGTAGCTTCGCTACTCCACATCACGAACGCGACAGTGCAGGTCGGTACGTTCACCGTAACGGAGAACACGCATGGCGCCTACACGTTTGCCTGCGTGGCCCCCGGAACCTATGACGTCACCGCAAACGCGACAGGATACGCTGCGTATGCGCAGACGGGACTGGCCGTTACGGCGGGACAGATCATCCCCGTGCCGATCCAGTTGACAGCGGCCTCACCGGGGACGGACACAGACGGCGACGGGCTGTCTGATACGGATGAGGAGAACGGCACCTTCGGATATGTGACGAATCCTGAGAAGGCCGACTCCGATGGGGACGGCATCAATGACGATGTCGAACTCGCCTACGGTAGCGACCCCAACAGCAATACCGACCCCGGCACGTGTATCCCTCCCGGCATCCCTCAGAACGTCAGCGCAACGGACGGCACCTACACCGATCGCGTCGAGGTAACGTGGAGCGCCGTCGACGACGCAAGCAGCTACACCGTTTTCAGGAACACTTCAGACGATCTTCCGGAGGCATCCGAGCTTGCCGAGGGCGTCACAACAACCACCTACGCCGATACATCGGCGGCCTCAGGCCAAACCTACTATTACTGGGTGCAGGCTGAAAATAGCTGCGGAACCGGGCTGTGCAGCGAGGCCGACTGCGGCCAGCGCGGCACGGGGGGAAGTTCTGGTGGCTGCGGCGCGCTAAGAGACATCGGCGCGGCAAATCCCCCCCGTGGAAGCGGAGGCGATGTGTTGGTGGCCGGCTGCATCCTTACAGCGCTTGTCCTTGCCGGCGCCTGTTCCCCGCGCACTGTCCGGGAAAGAGTGAAGCGATAGGACATCCCAGAGGCGAGGCCGTGATTGCTGAGAAGAGACGCGCCTCCGTTAGTGCTTGGCCCGAAGCCCCTGGATCATCTTGCGCCTGTCGAGTGCCTTGATTTCCCCCGCGATCCACTCGCGCATCTGGCGGCCCTGTTCGGTGTCCTGCGGATGGGATATGAACTCGAGTTCGATACCGAGGCGCTCCGCCACCCGCTTCGCCAGAATGGGCCAGACGACGCCGATGTCGCCGACGATGGGAATGCTTCCGTCGTGCCGGGCGAATCCCGACATCTCCATGCGGAAAGGCACTTTGAAGAGTTTCGTCTTGGGAAGTCCCTTCGCGATGGCTTGCTGCACCTCACCACCGCCTCGCTCCGCCTGCCAGACCTTCTCCAAGGCGGGGTCCAGGTCGATGCGGACGAGGCGCTTACCATCGAGCGAATAGGTTGGATGTCCCTGCCACGCCGCCCATAGGCCGTGCCCGGTATGCGTCTCGAAGGGCCCGTCGTGAACCTCCTGGGTGAGCGCCACCGCCGATTCGACAATCACATCCGCGCCGGCCAGCATGTCGGCCAGACGGGCGGCACGCTCCGTGATGGACAAGCTGTCCCCGATGGCCAGTCCGACGGCCCCGCCGCCGATCAACTGAGGCACTGTCACCAGAACGGGCAGGCCCTTCCGCACGCCAACACCGATCATGGTGCGCTCATCCGCACCGAGGCCGGCCGTCTCCTCGAAACTCGAGCCATGAGCGCGGGACAGAGCCAAAATCTCCGTAGCGAGACGCTCAAGCCAGAGTCCCATGGGATAGCCCAAATTGCCCGCTGCCTTGATAATCACGCTGCCTTCAACCTTCTTGAGTTTGGCGATTAACTCAGCATCGAGCGGCATTTCGCGTGCGATATCCGCGAGAACTTCGTCATCGAGCAAAGTGAGTTCAAACTCGCCTCCCCGAGGTAGGAGTTCACTCTTGAGGCCGAGGGGAATACCTGGCACCCGCTTCACCTTATCGAGCACTCCGCCCATCTCGTGGGCGACCACGGCGGAACTCGTTGTCACGCCATCTACAATGCCTACTCGCATCAACTCGGCCAAGAGCGTCGTCACACCCTCGTGGACATTGGGGCCACTCCCGGTAACGACCGCCACTTTGCCCCCGCGCTCCTTCGCCTCGGCAATGCAGTCGCCAGCCTGCGCCACGCGTTCAAGAACGGCCGCGTCGAGTTTGCGCTCGAGCGCCTCGATAGCCTGAAAATCAATGCTCATACTCGACCTCTTCCTCCGGCATCCAATGCCCTACTACGTCAATCCTCGCTCCCTCAGCATGGCCTCGGCCCGGCCAACGTCCTCCGAAGTATCAACACTGAAGCCACTGAAGGCGTTATCCTGGCAGTGCGTCTCGATGACGCGAATCCGGTATCCGTGTTCGAGCACGCGCAATTGCTCAAGTGACTCGATTCGCTCGAGCGGCGTAGGCGCGAGCTGCGTCAACTTCATGAGGAAATCACGCCGGTATACGTACAAACCAACGTGCTCATATATATCGTGCGGCACATCCTTCTGCGGATAAGGGATGAGGGAGCGAGAGAAATACAGCGCATTGCCTTGTAGATCCACGGCGGTCTTCACGACGGCGGGATCCTGCAAATCTTCGGGGCTGCTGATGGGATGCATCAGGGTGGTCATTTCGAGATTCGGTTCCGCCAGCAGGGGCTGGACGGCCTCCTCGATCATGACGGAATCCATGAAGGGCTGATCGCCCTGAATGTTGACGACGATATCACACTCGAGTTGGGCCGCCGCTTCGGCCAATCGATCCGTGCCGCTCGGATGCTCGGGGGAGGTCATGACGGCACGACCCCCAAATCCCTCGACCGCATCAGCGATGCGGCGGTCATCCGTAGCGACGAACACCGAGTCGAGGAGCTTCGCCAGAAGGCAACGTTCGTAGACGCGCTGGATCATCGGCTTTCCCAGGATGGGCACGAGCGGCTTACCCGGCAGGCGAGTTGAACCATATCGCGCCGGGATAATGCCTACAACCCTGCTATTGGCCATCGTGTTCTCCCCTTTCCCTTTGAAGGCCCCAGCAAAACTATCCGTATGCCCCTCACCGTGTCAAGTGATCGATACCGCGTGTCGGCGGCGCCTCTTGAGAAGGCGCGGATTGCTCCGCCGCGCTTATTGCGCGTTCTGCGCCAAATGGCCGAGAATTGCCGCCACTGACGGCCTCCCCCGCAAGAGGGCCGAGAAGTCGGCGCGATGCTCAATGGCCTTGCTTACTGCCGCGGCCAGGCTCGTGTCGCCGAGAAGAATCGCCCCGACGAGGTGTGTATCTCGGAAGACGAAGTGGAAGTATCCGCCCTCGCGTTCTTCGGAAGAGCTTCGGTAGCTGGCATCTTCGGGCACGGCCACGCCGATACTGAACAGATCCAGGCCTAATACCTTGAGTGTGTTGGCCCGCGGCATGCCGCCAAATTCGCGCTCCGTCCCCGCAGCGTTCGCCCCCGCCATGCTTCCCTGGTAGAGGGCAGGCATCCAGAGGCCGTAGAGAATCCCGCCGTGTTCGGCAACATCGCCCGCGGCGAAGACATCCGGATGGGAGGTCCGCATGAGGTTATCCACGATGATGCCGTGATTCACGCGCAAGCCTGCGCGTCGCGCCAGGTAGCTGTTCGGGCGGACCCCGGTGGTGACGCACACAGCGTCCGCCGGAATCTCGGCGCCGTCCTCCAGCCGCACCGCCCGTATCCGTTCGTCGCCCAGAAAGGCTTCCACGGAGACACCGGTGCGCACCTTGATGCCCAGTCCGTTGACGTAGCCTTCAAGGATCTCGGCTGCCTGTTCATTCAACTGCCGCGGCAGCAAGCGTGGAACGCCCTCCAGGAGCTCCACTTGGACGCCGCGCTTGGCCAGCGCCCCCGCCGTCTCCAGTCCCAAGATCCCCCCGCCGAGGCAAACGCACCGGCCTCCCCGGGATACGGCCGCCAGCAGGGCGTCCGCATCGAGGATCGTTCGCACGGTGAATACGCCTTCGCGGGAAGCGCCGGGAATGGGAGGCATGAAGGGATGGGCGCCGGCCGCAATGATGAGCTTCTCAAAGGACACGGCCGCCCCATCGGCCAGAGCGACCTGGCGGCCATCGAGGTCGATAGCATCGACGCTCGTGCCCATCCTGAGGTGCGCGTTGTTGTCGCCGTACCACGACTCAGGGTGGATCGGCAGGTCCTCCGCCTGGACTTCGCCGGCCAGGTATCTCGTCAGATTCAGTCGGTAATAGGGCAGGCCGGATTCTGTGGAGATCATCGTGATTTCGGCGTGCGGCGCCGCCTGGTGCAGCGCCTCCACGGCCGAAACAGCGGCAATGCCCCCGCCGATGACCACCGCCCGTGAGCAGGCGCCGTCGCCCTCTGCGTCTGGCCCGGCGCCCTCGAACGGCTCAAAACGGCCCGCCGGGGCACTGCACAAAGGGCATTTCTCCGGAGGCACATCGCCTTGGTGAACGTAATCACATACGAGGCACCGCCATTGGCTCGACACGGCGGCGGGCGCTTCGGGCGCCTCCTCGTAAGGCTCGAAGTCGTCACTGGAAGCCCCACAGACGGGACACGTGTCAGGCGGCTCGGGCCCGCGGTGCACGTAGCCGCACACGTTGCAGATCCAGGCCTTCTTCACTTGATCTGACATACTTCTCCTCCGAAAGCGCCCGGCGGCCTGCCTTGCCTAGACGAATCCGGGGCTTCTGCGATTGCCGCCTCCCAGGGAGACTCCGAGGCTCACTTCACCTCGAAGAACTTCTCCTTGGACACGCCGCAAATCTCGCACTTGTCAGGCGCTTCACCGAACACGGTGTTGCCGCACACGGGGCACACGAAGAGGGCCGCCTCGGCCAGGTCGCTGCCTGCTCTTATCTGCTCGAGCGCCTTTTCGTAGTACCCGTGATGGATCTCCTCGACGGCGAGTGCATAACGGAAACTGGTTGCCGCCCGCTTCTCTCCCTCCGCCTCGGCGGCGGCAAGAAATTCGGGATACATGCTCTTGAACTCGTGAGCTTCGCCGTCGATGGCAGCCTGCACGTTGTCCGCCGTATCCTTGATCCCTCCCATGGCACGAAGATGGGCATGGGCATGAACTGTCTCCGCCGCGCCGATGGCCCGAAACAGCTTCGCCACTTGTGGGAATCCGTCTTTGTCGGCCTTCTCGGCAAACGCCAAGTACTTTCGGTTGGCCTGACTTTCGCCGGCAAACGCGGCTTCCAGGTTCTTGTCGGTCTTCATTCTGAGACTCCTCTCTTTGGTATCCACGGATTGCATTCCTGAAAAAACGATGAGGAGGCGAACGCGCCCCCTCGTGTACACAGAGCCTTCTTCAGTCCCCGCCAAGTAGAACTCTGAATTCGAGCCACTTATTCCGCCGTGCCCCTCACGCCCGCAGCACGTCTATGAAAGGTCCGGTTCGAACCCCTCCTCGGCCAGCTCCTTGATCCGGCAGAAGGCTTCACTCTCCTCTACAAGCGATTCCTCCCAAGCGTCATCGGGCGTTACCTTCGCGGTCTCTTCGAAGAATGTAATGAGAAGGGAGGTATGGGCAATCGGGTCGAATACGATCCACTTCGCGGATAGCCCCAAGAACAGCGCTACCGCATAGAGGATGAAGCGCGTGGTCATCCACGCAGGCGGCAGCGACGAGGCCACGACGCCCAAGGGAAGCATGAACGCGCAGGCGGTGAAGAACCCCACGCCATAGGCGAGCAGAGTAAGCCGGAAGGCGTCTTCGAAGAGGCGGCGCCAGCGACTGCAATAGAGGAGAATCCCCTTCTGGGCCGACTCAAACACGTCGTCTTCCTGCCCGCGAAAGGCATAGCCGAGGATCAACTCGTCGAGATAGCGCAGTGCAAGGTGAACGGCCCATCCTTGCGCACGCTCCGAGCCTTCCATTCCGGGGAAGGGCACGGCCGCCCGCACCTCCAGCGGCCCGCGGTGAATGTCCAGCATGGCCTGCTTCACCAGGGAGCGAAACAACCGAAATGTGCCCGCCTCTTTGAACCGAAGCGGCTGTTGGCGCTTGCACCAGTCCAATTGCGCGATCCCGGGCGGCGCGAGGCCTTCATTGACGACCTCGGTAAGGAGGGCGATATGGCCCGCCTTCGGTTTGATGGATAGGTGGAAGAGGCCGAAATTAAGCAGCCCAAGCACGGCACTGAGCAGCAAGACCAAGCCGAGACTGACCCAGAACGCGCCTTCGCCGAATACATGCCCGATGACTCCGAGCACGCCGAGAATCGCCACGCCGCATACGCCCATGGCCAGGCAGATCCCCCCGCGGTAAAGCGCGTAGGGGGCCGTCCGCATTGCAATCCCTGTCGCCCTGCCAAGCTGAAGCGCCATAGTCTCTCCCTCCAAAGAACCGCCGCCCCCGGCAAGAGGGGCTAGTATAGCATGTTTGGCCCACCATAAGTCAGCCCAGGCAGCCGGGGCCGTGGGCTCAGACGGCTCCCGGGGCCCGTGAGCACGCCTTCGCAATACGGCGGCTCTCGTCCTCGAGTGCATCGGCCTCCTGCGAGCGGCCAAGCTCGCGCAGCATGCCTGTCAGGCGGCTGCGGCTGTCAAACGCGAACGGCATATGCGGCAGTTGGCCCAGGAGCAGGTCGGCCGCCTCACTTCGGCGTCCGGACTGCCAGAGAAGCTCGCCCAACAGGACAACGCCATTCCGGTTCTCGCCGTCAAACGCGGCGGCCTCGTCCAGGTGGCTCTCGGCTTCGCGGCGTCTGCCCTTATGGGCGAGCAGATGAGCCAGGCGAACATGCGCTTCCGCGCGTAGCATGCCTAGGCTTGCCCGCTTACGCGCAACGGCTCCAAGCCAGCGGTTCCAGAAGGGGTCGAGATACTCGCCGACGAGCAAGTCGGCCCCTTCTAGGGAATCGGCATCTAGCGCCGCCTCCAATGCCTTGATGGCGGCGGCCTCCTCATCGAACCACGCGTGCCCCCACGCGGCATTGATGGCATACGGCGCCGACGCGGGGGCGAGGCTATGGGCCCTGTCGAGCGCGTTTAGGCAGGGCTGCCTAATCGATGCCTTCTCCGCCGCCAGGTAAGGATTGATAAGGTAACGCGCCACGGCCGTCCACGCGCGCGGCTCTTCGGGATAGGTGCTGACGAAGCGCGTCATCAGCGCCTTCTCGACGCTCCGATAAGGCTCCAGCCATGAGTAGCCATAGAGCAGGATATCCTGAAACGCCCGCTCGGCCGGCGGGAGGTCGCGGAATCGCCGCCCGCCGCCGGACTGCTCGGCGGCCCAGTCGATAAGGACGGTGAGCCGGTTCTCGCCGGCAAACTCGGAAGCCCGGGAGTGTCCTCGGGCGGTGATGGCTTCGGCCTCCGCCGGGCGTAAGAGGTAGTGGCGCAGGCGCTCCTCGAAGTTGTCCTCATTGTAGAGCACGACATCGACACCATCACGCAGCCACCCGGGCGCTTCGGCATTGACTTCCTCCACAAACAGCAGGGAGCCGCAGGCAAGGGCCTCGAAGACGCGTAGGTTGAGTTCGCCACGCACCGAGTGATTGAAGATGATACGCGCCCGGGAGAGCATCCGGGCGTAGGCGTCGCCCTCGACGCCCGTGCCGATGAAGATACGGAATTCATCCGAAAGCTTGGCCAATCGCTCAAGGTACCGCGAGCGTTCCGGGCGAAGCGCGGGATTCTGAGCGCCGATGTACACCACGTCGAAGTCCTTTTCGACAGGATTAGGCACGTGTACGCGGCTGTCTTGTGCATAGAGGGGGAAGAGGTACTGCGGCGATACCAGGTCGTTGGCGAGCACCTCGACGCCCGGCTTATCGCAGAGAACCACGTCGAAGCGGGCGAGATTCTTCTCGAGGGCCGGATAGAAAAGGTTCCAATCGGACGCGATGCCGATGGTGCGCACCGGCGCGTCCTCGATATGCCGCGGCGGGGGGATCTTCTCGGGATACCAGCAGATGAGCAAGTCGGGCGGCCAGTCCTTGGCAACCCGGCCAATGATATCCGCGCAACACTCGCCTAAGGCATCGTAGCGATAGTCCTGCTGATAGCCCTCGGCGTCATGTCCACCCAGAGAACGGATATCATGCGGCCCGCCGTACAGCTCCAGCGGGCCATAGCCGTTGTCGAACGGGACGCCGTGAGAAAGCACGTTCACTCTTGCGATTTCCCTCCACTACACGAAGCAGCCTTACCGCGTCCGCGACGCGCAGCCACTCTGGTTACGATTCTAGCCGCGTCAGTCCTGCGCCTCAAGGAGAGCGGCACGTGTGTGGCCGCCTGAGGCGGAAGCGGAGCCGCGAAAAAATTCGCGATACCTATTGACAGCCCGCCGGCGCCATGCTAGATTGATGGGCGAACGAATTCGCGATTGGGCGCACGAACGGCTATACCGCTGAATCTGGGAGGAGCACCATGGCGCGCAGAAAGAGCCGGACACTGACGGAGTTGGAACTCGAGATCATGCAGGTGGTGTGGGGCGAATCCGAAGTGACAGTCGAGGCCATCGCCGACGCCCTCGAAAAAGCGGGCCGCCCTCTCGCCCTGCCTAGCGTCCGCACCATGCTCGGTATCCTGCAGGACAAGAACTACATCAAACGCCGCCGCGTAGGCCGTGGATACGCCTACCGCGCCATCATTCCGGCGGATCAGGCCAAGACGCGCATTCTCAAGGACGTCATCAACCGCGTCTTTGAAGGGTCGGCGTCGAGCCTGGTAGCGGCGCTGGTTTCACAGGGGATGGTTGGCAAGGACGATCTGGCGGAGGCCCGCCGGCTCGTCCGCCGGCACGAGGAGAACAAAGAGAAATGAACGCGTGGTGGGCATGGCTGGACGGGGCCGGATACACGCTGATGCGCTACCTGTTGGCGGTACTCTGGCAGTCATCGATTCTCTTCCTGGCGGTAGCAAGTGTCTCTCACTGGCTTCGTCGAAGGCCGGCATCGGCTCGACATCTTCTCTGGTTGGCCGCACTCATCGCGGCCCCTTTCCTGCCCGCACTGGGCGAGTTGGCCACCTCGACGGGGACGCCGCAGGCGCCCGTCAATGTGCTTCCCGTGTACCAGGCGCCGGCGCACCCGTCGGCGTTGCCGACGCCCATAGCGCCCCTTCCCGAGATGACGGCGATCACGCTGCCCGAGGCGCCCGCAGAGTCCCCTGCCGCTCCGCTACGTCCCTTGGACTATCCTTGGGCGCTGGCCTTGCTCGCCTACATGGCAGGCACGGCGGCACTGTCGGCCTGGTTCGTGGCCGGCCACGTGCGAATCGCTTCCTGGCAGCGGCATTCGAGGCCAGTGACGGACGCGCGCCTGCTGAAGGCGTTTTGCCTGGCCCGCGAGCGGCTCGGTGTCATCCGCCCCATTCAGGTTCGCGAGGCGAAGGAACTGGCCGCACCGATCACCGTCGGCCTCCTCCGGCCTGTCGTCCTGCTTCCAGAAGACCTGGGCGCCCGCCTGAGCGATGAAGAACTGGCCGCCGTGGGACTCCACGAGACGGCCCACGCCAAACGCCACGACGCCCTTGTCCTGACGTTCGCGGCACTGGTGCGGACGCTGCTATTCTTCCATCCCCTCGTCTGGCTGGCCACGAGGCAGGTGGCGGCCTTGGCCGAACTGGCCGCCGATGACGCCGTCCTCGCGTCGGCCATCGCGCCCGTCTCCTACGCCAAACTCCTCACACGGTTGGCCGAGGATCTCCCCCGGCGGACGCCCGCCTCCGAGTTCGCCGCGGGCATCATCCTCTCGAAGAGCGCCTTCATCAAACGCGTGGAGGCGATTCTTTCCGATCGCCGCGACTACCTCCGCAAACTGACGCGCCTCGCCCTGGCGGGAACGGTGCTCGCGGGCTTGGTTTCTGTGGGCGTGGCATTGGCTCTGCCGCTGGGGGAAAAGGAAACTGCTTCACGGCCCGGAGAGGACTCCAAGACAGAAACGGATGAAGGAATACCTGACGCAGCGACAGACATCCAGGGAGAGGCCACGCACATCGAAGGCAATGGAGTCACAGCCGTTCTAAAGCCTGAGCACTTGCGAGAAGGGAAGGTACTCGACCTGGCAACAGGCAGCTTTGTCAGGTGGGATGAAACCTATGTATATCTGGCTTGGACGCGAATGGCTGGGGAACGCGGGCAGGGCTCTTCAGGACTGCAAATCCACGGGATGGAGATCTGGTGCGGCCCGCTCAAACCTATCCCCGGCTTGGAGCCCCACAAGATCTACACAACGGCGGAGATGCCTGAAACAGATTTGTGGGCCGCGGAAACGCCAGAGGACCTGCCGTCAGCGCCGGAAGAGGCGCGGCACAACAGGGACGTTGCGATCGCCCCGCTCGGAAAAGCGATCGAGGGGCTCACAGGCGCTCTCGAGCCTCATCACGTCCCCTATGCGTGGGCCTTCAAGACAATAGACGGAGACATCGGCGTCTTCGAAATCACAGAGGTTCGAGGCCACAATATCCACGTCAGGTACAAGTTCCTGAATCGAGCGCTCGCGCAAGAGTCTGCTGACGAGCAAAACGGCTTCGGCCGCGTCGCTGAGCGCGTGTGCGAGGCAACATCCGAGCGCATAGGCACGCTTCTCGACCTGGACGCGAGGCAAACCGTCGCGGTGCCGCGGGAGTTGCTGCAAAGTCGCGATCCGGAGGCCCTCCTTGCGTGGGTGAAGGAGAGCGGCGTCGACATCACCGTCAAGATCCGGCATGACAAATGCTACGTTGCGAGCACGGAGTCCTTTCTCTGCGCGGCACCTGAAACCGATTGGCAAAGGACGACTGCTGCCGAGGTGAAATCCAATACCTCTTTGCGCAGCGGCGAACTCGGTTTCGGCAACATCACGGAGCAGATAGGCAACCTGCCTCAAACCTACATGTTCAAGACGCGCGAGGGAGGAATGGGCCTGCTCCAGATTGTCGGCTACATCTTTTCGATGCCGCCGGGCGTCCGCATCCGCTGGAAGTTGCTGGCCGAGCATGCAGCCCCCGAATCCTCGGCTATCGACGAGGCACTCGCGGGCCTAAGCTCGACTGATGCCCGAGAACGCCTGGAGGCCGCGCGTGTCCTTCAGAGGTTGAGCGATCCCCAAGCCGTCGAGCCTCTCATCACCGTCTTGCAGCACGATCCCGATACCAATGTGCGCTATGCCGCGGCGCAGGCGCTCGAGCGGCTCAATGACTCGCGCTCCATTGAGCCACTGATCCAGGCCCTGCAGGAGGGCGACTGGCAGCTCAAACTCGCGGCCATAGGCGCGCTGCACGAGATGGCTGATCCCCGCGTCATCGAGGCGTTAATAGTCGCTTTACGCGACGAGAACGCCACAGTGCGGCATTACGCGGCGTCCGCGTTGGGCCGGTACGAGGACCCGCATGTGGTTTGCCCCCTCATCGAGGCCCTGGAAGACAGCGACAAGGACGTGCGGGCCGGTGCGGCTCTTTCGCTCAGGGGCTTCAGGGAGCCGGAAGTCCTCGATGCCCTCATCGCACGTCTCGATGATCCAGATCCCTATGTAGTGTGGGTGGCTGCTGGGATCTTGTCCGAAATCCAGGACCCGCGCGTCATCGAGCCTTTAGTGCATTCGATCGACGGCATATCCTTCTACCTTATGAACCGGCGTCCGTTTTCCGAGCGGAACCTACAATATAGGCTGGATAATCCCGTCCTGCGCGGCCTAATACGCATGGGCGAGCTATCAGTCGAACCTCTGTTGGCGGCCCTGCGTCGGGACAGCGGCGACGTGAACCGTGATGTCATCTGGGCTTTGGGGCAGATTGGAGATCCGCGGGCCGAGCGCCCCCTACGCGAGCTGCTTGACGACGCATCCCACGATGTCGCCGAGGAGATCAGCGCGGCGCTGGAGCACATTGCCCAGAGAAAGGAAGAGATCAGCCAAGAGAAGGAGAGTCTGGCGCGCCAGGACTATCAGCGGCTTCTGCTCAGGGCGAAAGACGAGGGATCCTATCCTTGGAAAGGCGAGCGCAAGCCGCGCGAATACTGGCAGAGCCTGAGCACGGTGGAACTGGCGGATGAGTTCTTCTCGGGCGGCGATTTGTGTATGGACATGATGATTCTCGGCGACATCTTCAGAGGATTCGATCGGCTGCGGATATTCCACGATGGATTTGCGGAACTCCTTCAGCGGGAAGACGCGGGACAGGGCTTCCTGCACGCGTATGAAACGCTGACGAATCGACTACGGGACAGCAAAGAGGAGGTGACAATATGCTCCATCCAGTTGATGTACATGTCCATGACCTTTCACGAAATACCGGAGCTTTCCGAGCGGATTGAGGGCAAGGAGGCGCTCTTCTTCCAGGCCTACGTGAATGCGCTCCGGGCGTACGAGTCGCGCCTGGACATGTATGAGCCGCCAAGAATGCCCTTTGGCCCCGAGTCGAGAGCCATCGCGCACTATGCCATCCTCTTGGCCGCCCCGACTTGCCCCGACGACGCCGCCAAGGCCGAACGCGCTCTGGAAGATATCAAGGTGCCATATCCGGAGTCCCAGGGGCTGGCAAATCTCCGGCTGTTTCTCAAGGAAGCCATTTCCGTCCTTGAAGGACTGGGCGCCGCCCTCGTGGCCGACGCATCGCCCAAGATTGGCTCCAAGAACCCACAGACACTTACGCCGCCGGAGCCGGCCGGGCGAGATGTCGTACGCGCTGCTTCCTCCGACGGCGCGCCGCCCGAGGAGGGCGCGGCTGACAAAGCACTCGAACAGCTTCGCTCGAGAAACTTGCAAGAGCGGGTGGCGGCGGTAGGTACTCTGCAATCATTGCAGGACGCTCGGGCCATCGAGCCGAGCGCCCAGCACCAGATCGCGGCCAAGGTGGACGTCTATAGCTCGGCGCCCATCACGGCGGGCGGCGTGTCTGCAACCGGCGACACAGAGGGGCCGGCAACCGACTCGGCTCCGCGACGGAATGATGCGGCTGTTCAGTGGTGGTGGGAATTGACTCCTGAGGGTGG